>CAVXTQ010000012.1:0-289581 GCA_963764675.1 uncultured Acidobacteriota bacterium | reverse complement strand
ATGGCGCAGGTCTGACCCGGCGCGGTCGCTTCTCGAAAGAGCAGTAATCGATCTACGACGGTGTGATTTGGCCCGAGAAAGATGGTTCCGAACGTCCGATTGGATCGGACACACTTGATGTAAGGGAATAGGAGAGATTTCGATGAGCATCGAAAAGAATGCCCAGATTGTGAAGAATTTTCTTGCGGCAATCGGCCGCCGCGATAAGCAAGGTTTGCTGGCGTTGTGTGCCGAAGATATTGAGTGGATCATTCCGGGCGAGGACTGGCCGCTGGCCGGCACGCACCGCGGGCACGCGGGAATGGAGAATTTACTTCAGAAGGCTAACGAGACGGTGGAAACTTCGTTCCCAGAGCCCCCCGAGTTCATAGCGCTGGGAGACCGGGTTGTGGTCGTCGGTTTCGCTACGGGGAGAATTAAAGCCACGAATAGGACGTTCGAGGACGATTGGGTCTTCGCCATTACCGTTCGAAATGGCAAATTGACGAATATCCGGGAGTATGTCGACACGCAAGCACTGGCGCGGGCCTCCGAGATGGACGTGAGCCCCAGGCTTTGACCCATCTGAATTGGTGAATCTCGGTGAGTGCATTTTCGCCAATGCACTCACTGAGACACGATAACTACCGAAAAGTCGGCTGGTAGGAAGTGATCTCCGCACTTGCCATCGATTCTGGTCGGATTACGGGCCATCCGGAGACTATCCGTAGCCATCGCGGCCCTTCTTTCCCAACTCACCCAGAATCTCGATCTTCCCTCGGTTGCTGTAAGTCCTTGCGCACCTGTACCATCGGACAAAGAACGATTCGACACCCCGGCTGGATTTCCGCAACTTCCCGTTCGCACAGGGGTTAACCTACAAGTGCCCATTTCTGTTTCCGAAGATGCCGCCCCGGCAGGAGAATCGGATGAAGTCGCGACAGCATCCCCCGGCGCCAACTCCGCCCATTTTCGCCACCGCGAAGTCCGTTCTATCCATCGTGCTTTCATTTGCCTGCGTTTTGACACTGGGCGTCGATCTGCCCGTGCCCGCCTCGGCCGCTGCTCCGGCAAAAGACAAGAAGCAGAAACAAGATCCAGCGCTGAAAGGTTTGCCGATCACCGATCTGAGTGCGGATGAGGCGATTCTGCACGCATTGAATCGCCTGGCCTATGGTCCGCGTCCCGGCGATCTCGAGCGCGTCCGGCAAATGGGCCTGGCGAAATGGATCGACCAGCAGCTGAATCCCAATTCGATTGACGATAAAGCTCTCGATGCGCGGCTGGAAAACTACCCAACTCTGCGCATGACCTCCGCCACCTTGATCGCTGATTATCCGCAGCCGAAGCAAGCCGAAAAGCTGGGGCAGAAACAAGCGCAGGCAGGGCAAAGCAGGTCCGACGCGGCGGCAGCTGTCCTCGCCAAAGACATGCAGCCTTCCCAGGGGCAAGGGCAGAATCCCGCTGCCGAGGAAACGGCGCAGAGCGATCCCAACGCAGCGTCGCCCATGAAGCGAGACGCTTCGCTGGAAGCGAACCCGGCGACACGGGGCGCCGGCGGCAAGCGCGACCTACTTGGCGGCGATCCCAACGCCGTGCCTCGCGCGATCGCGGACGACAGCAAGCGGCCGCAGCGCGTCGTGGAAGAGCTCGCGATGGCCAAAGTTACGCGCGCAATTTATAGCCAGCGCCAGCTCCAGCAGATCATGGATGATTTCTGGTTCAACCACTTCAACGTTTTTGCGGCCAAGGGCGAAGACCGCTGGTACTTGACCTCCTACGAGCGCGACGTCATTCAGCCGCACACCCTCGGCAAGTTCAAAGACCTGCTCGACCGCGACGGCGAAGAGTCCCGCGATGCTGTTTTATCTCGACAACTTTCTCAGTGCTGATCCAAGAGCCGCGCAGCGTCAAGCGGCGCAGCGTGCCATGCGCCAGGCGCGCTGGGGCCGTTTTCCGCCGCCCGCGCAACAGCAGCAAGCGAAAAAAAATGTTCGCGGCCTGAATGAAAACTACGGCCGCGAATTGATGGAGCTCCACACGCTCGGCGTCGATGGCGGCTACACGCAGAAAGACGTTACGGAAGTCGCGCGCTGCTTTACCGGATGGACCATCGAGAAGCCCCGTGAGCATCCGGAATTCAAATTCGACGATCGCTTACACGATCCGGATGCGAAGCTCGTGCTCGGAAAGAAAATTCATGCGGGTGGAATGCACGACGGCGAAGAAGTGATCGACTTGCTGGTGCATCATCCCAGCACCGCGAAATTTATCTCCACGAAACTCGCGCGCCGCTTCGTTTCCGACAATCCGCCGCCCGCGCTGGTCGCCCGCATGGCCCAGACGTTTCAGTCGAGTGACGGCGACATCCGCGCGGTGATGAAGACCATGATTTATTCGCCGGAGTTTTGGTCGCGCGACGCTTACCGCGCAAAGATCAAGACCCCGTACGAGTTGGTGGTTTCCACGGCGCGCGCGTTGGGCACCGACGTGGATACACCGATGCCGCTGGTGCAATGGGCCGGACGAATCGGCGAGCCGCTCTATCAATGTCAGCCTCCCACCGGCTACTCGGACAAAGCCGATACCTGGGTCAACACCGGCGCGCTGCTCAATCGGCTGAACTATTCGCTGGCGCTGGCCGGGAACAAGGTTCGCGGCTCGCGCACGGATACGCCCTCGCTGCTGGGCATGGACTCATCGGCGGACGCCAAGGCCGCGCTTGATCGCGCCGTGCAGCTTTTCTTGGGCGGGCAAACCGCGCCGACGACCGTCGAGACGCTCGAGAAGCAGCTCGATAATCCGCAAATCGTGCAGGCCAAGCTCGATGATCCGGTGAAGCGTGTGGACTTGGGCGTTGTTGCAGGACTAGTGCTAGGCGCGCCGGAATTTCAGCGCAGATAATTTTTTGGAGTGCGGCGGCTCGCCGCCGCCTTTACGGTTGCACCCCACGCTCGACCGTAAAGTCGGGAGCGAGCTCCCGCACTCCAAGGGAGTACGACATGATCGATCGATGTTGCGAAGGCGTTCGGCCGCTGAAGTTTTCGCGGCGGTATTTCTTGAAGCAGGGCGGCATCGCGATGGTGGGACTCAGCGCCATGCCCGCGTTCTTGCAGCGCGCCGTGGCGGCGACGCCGATGCCGAACAAAAAACAGTTCGTCGTGCTGTTCCAGCGCGGCGCTGCGGACGGGCTGAACATCGTGGTGCCATTCGGAGAACCGAACTACTACCGCCTGCGCCCGACCATTGCGATTCCGCAACCCCGCGGTGGCGGCGCGAACGCCGCCATCGATCTCGACGGATTCTTCGGGCTGCATCCGAGTTTGTCGCCGCTCGAGCCGCTGTTCCACAAGAATCAACTCGCCATCGTGCACGCCGCCGGCTCGCCCGATCCCACGCGGTCGCATTTCGACGCGCAGGACTTCATGGAATCGGGCACGCCCGGCGTGAAGGCCACCGAAGATGGCTGGCTGAATCGCGCCATCGAAACAGTCCCGGAAGAAAACGCTTCGCCGTTTCGCGCCGTCGCCATGGGGCCGAATCTACCGCGCATGCTGCATGGAAGCGCGTCGGCGATTGCGCTGCCGGACTTGAAGCAGTTCAAAGTGATGCCGCAAGCGGGCGGGATGGGCGCGGCTGTGGAAGGCGGCTTCGAGGCCATGTACGCGCAGACCGTCGATCACGCGCTGCACGGCACCGGCACGGAAACGTTTGAAGCCATCGATATGCTCCGCAAAGTCGATCCTGGCAAGTACGCGCCGGAAAACGGAGCGCAATATCCGACCAGCCGGCTGGGGCAAAGCCTGCAGCAGATCGGGCAGCTTTTGAAGGCCAACATCGGCGTGGAGGTTTTGTTCGTCGACTGCGGCGGCTGGGACAATCACGTGAACGAAGGCGGGGTGCAGGGGCAGCTTTCGAATTTGCTGAAAGATCTTGGCTCAGGCCTGGCGGCGTTTCACCAGGACATGGGCGACCGCATGCAGGATATTGTCGTCGTGACGATGAGCGAATTCGGCCGCACGGCAAAGGAAAACGGCAACCGCGGCACGGACCACGGCCACGCCAACTGCATGTTCGTGATGGGCGGCGACGTGAAAGGCGGCCACGTGTACGGTAAGTGGCCGGGGCTCGCCGATCATCAGCTAAACGAGGGCCGCGACTTGGCGCTGACGACGGACTTTCGGTCGGTGGTCAGCGAAATTTTAGCCAAGCACATCGGAGTGACGGATCTGAAGGCGGTCTTCCCCGGCTTCGAGAGCGATCCGCGGAAATCCCTGGGCCTGATCCGTTCTTAGCCACCAGGCAAGGGGCGCCTTAAAACAAAAAAGCGAGAGTACTCTCCCGCTGTCTAGGCGCACTTCTCTACACCACAATCAAATTAGAAGGCTGCTACTTGGAGATGAGCGCGCGCCCCTCGCGCGTTAGGGTAAGCAAGAGTGCTTGTGCTGCTGAGACGCCCGCCCCGGCGGGCGCCCGTACGGAACCGGCCCGTCGCGAATGGGCCGGTTCCGGTTTGCATTACTTCTGGTTTGCCCGTCATCCGACCGGAATCGTCCAGGATTCTGGGCCAATCATTCCGAATATCCGAAGTTCGGCACAGCAAGAGCACATCGCCCCCTACTTCGGCCTCGTTCGCTTGTCTTGGGCTTCGAGCGCTGCAACCCACGCTCTCGGGGTCATTCCAAGAGTCTGCCGGAAAAGTTCGACGAAGGCGCTAGGCTGCCGATAGCCGACCTCGGCCGCAACCGTTTTTACAGAGCCCCCTGCAACCAGCAGCTCTATTCCTTTCATCAGACGCATCTGCCTTCGCCAAAACTCGAAGCTCGTCCCAACTTCTCTGCGGAAAGTTCTTTGGAGTGTCCTGACGCTTACACCGACTTTCCTACACAGAGCATCCAGTGATGGAGCATCTGCTTGGTTTGCGATGAAGCCTTCAGCGACTCCAAGCGCTCTCGAATCCTCGGGGAGCCTCACAAACATGGGAACTGGCGAGGCGTTCCGTAATTGGGACAAGATCAGATCCCGGAGAGCACAGTGAAGATGATTTGTCGTCCGCAACTGCCCGATTCGTACCGCCTCTACCACAAGTTCGCGGAAAAGCGGAGAGATGTGCAGCACGGTGCAGGTTTCCGGGGCGTGTGGGAGAAGGCCTCGCCTAAGATAGAGTGTCCGCATCGAAACCGCGCCTGGCATCCGAATTCGGTGACGCGTTCCTGCGGGAATCCAAACTGCGAGATGAGGAGGAGTGAGCCAGAGGCTTTGACCCGCCGAGATCCCCATGACCCCCCGCGTTGCGTAGATTAGTTGGTCAGAGCCGTGAGCGTGTTCAGGAACGCTGTATCCGGCAGGATATTCATAGGCAAGCGTGGAAATCGAAACGCCCGTCTTGGGATCGTATTGCCTCAAGGCGCTGTGTCGCATGAGAGATATATTACGTCGGAACAGCGGTGTAGCGACAGTGGCCGATTCGGTAGATACTATTGGTATGGCAAAGCAAACATCCGGTAGTACTCCGCAGAAAGCGAGTCTCGCGGGGCAAAGAGAATCTATTCTGGGACCTCAAGAGCTAGTGGCTTTTGTGGCCACACGAGACCCGAGTCGCGCCAAAAAGTTCTATCGTGACACTCTTGGTCTACCGCTGATTAGCGAGGACGAATTTGCGCTCGTATTCGATGCCGCTGGAACGATGTTACGAGTTACACGAGTTCAAGAATTGGCAGCAGCGAAATACACAGTACTAGGCTGGCGAGTCCGGGACATCGTACAGACGGCGAAGGACCTCCAGAAGGTTCACGTCACCCTGGAACGCTATCCCGGAATGCAGCAAGATGAGCTCGGTATTTGGAACTCGCCTAGCGGCGCGAGGATAGCGTGGTTCAAAGACCCGGATGGAAACACGTTGGGGATTACGCAGTTTTGAGCAGAAAGGATTCGATGCCATGAACCTTGCTCATCGCTGGCTCTGCCGCTCCGCATATTGGAGAAAAGCGGTCGAGACCTACATCCTTCCTTGGGTGCTTGACGGACTCGACATAGGCGCGAATGTCCTCGAAGTTGGCCCCGGCCCTGGCGTAACTACGGATTTTCTTCGCGGACGCGTTGAGCGCCTCACCTGTGTGGAAATCGATCGCGCATTCGCCGATTCTCTCTCACGCCGTATGAGCGGCCACAATGTCACCGTAGTCCGGCAAGATGCCACGGCCATGTCCTTTCCCGACGCGGCATTCGATGGAGCGGTGAGTTTCACTATGCTTCATCATGTCTGTTCCGAAGCAATGCAGGATCGACTGCTGGTCGAAGTCGCTCGCGTCCTGCGTCCCGGCGGCGTTTTTGCGGGCACGGACAGCCTCTACAGCCGTTCGTTCCATCTACTTCACCTCTTCGACACAATGGTGGTAGTGGATCCATGTACATTTCCAGAGCGCCTCATGAAAGCGGGTTTTGCTGATGTGCAGGTCGATGTCTTGAAACCGTACGCGTTCCGATTCCGCGCACGGAAGGCCGCGATCACGTTTCCGCCAAGAGACGGAGTTTTGGGCGTGTAGTCGGCGATCCGGAAGTTAGGATTCCCGGCCGAAGAGAGGCCTACCCTTGCAAAGACCGCAAGGGTAGGCACCCAAGAGGACAAAAGAAGAATGAGTTGGTGGGCCGTGTTTTCGCGGCGCCTAAAGGCGCCGCTCCCCGCTTTCGCTTCGCTCACCCAGCGCTGAAGCGTTGGGCTGGAACAGCAGTGAGGACTTCCACCGGCGCAGTTATGGGCTTCCACTGGGACAGTCAGGGGTTTCCACCGGAGTTGAGGAGCGTGGACAGCTCGAGGACCTCGATGTGACCCGGACAGTCCTCCCAGTTGTGACGCCAGCAGACGATTACGTCGCACCCGCTTACAGGATGGCCGTGGGCGCGGAAATTGCGGCTCTCGAATTCAAATTCGATGTTGACGCGTTGCCAGCGGTTCGGCGCGATCTGGCGCTTGGCCTCGCAATCGGGGAATCCGCTTTGCACCGTTTCGACCATGTAGCCTAATTCCTCGGCAAGCATGCCAAACAGGAGTATGACGCCCTGTTCGTTGACAGGTTCGTGCCGGAACCCCGGCAAGTGCATGGGATTACCGTAAGTCGCCCGGTCCTTTAACGGCGCGTGCTGTAGTTTTTTCGTTGGCATTGAGAAGAGGGAGGTTTCGCTGGTCCGCAAGCGGGCAGTCTTTGATAAGAGCGGGCGTGTTGCGGGAGCAGGAAGGAGCGCCAGGACGTCTGCCCACTCCGCCTTGCCTCTGGCGAACTTGCGAAACGCGTGCGGCACGGATGACCAGCCGCCGAATCGTCTTGCCAGGGTCTGACCATTATATTTTCCCTTGCGGCGATAAATGTGCCGCGGGAGTCGGCCGTGGTTTCTGAGCGCGGCTTTATTTCTTCGCGCGACTTTGCCCCAATCTTCCAGCAATAACTCGTCTTCTACCTTTAAGTTCAGCGTGTAGGGGCGGAGTCCGGCAGCCCGAACGGCCTCCCTCCAGTTAGGGAAGGACTGCAACACGAAATACATGGAGATTTTCGAGCGCGAGACGAATTCCGGTTCCGAGGGCGCCCTGCCCAGCTGCTTTGCGACGGCGGCAATGGAATTTAAGATGTGCTTCTTGTCGGGCATGGGTGGCTGTGTTGAGGTCCCGCCGTGAGGGCACGCAAAGAGCAAAAGCAGATCCCTCACCCCGCAAGAAACGCGGGGATTCGGGATGACACTCTTTGCGCGGCGCGGTTACCGCCGCTGTTCTTTGCTTTCGATCCGATGTCTGCGCCTCCGCGCGTCTTCGGCGGAGAATCCGTGGAAACTTTTAGCCCAGGAACCTTTACGAGGGGCGCCAAAGCCGGCGAGGGGTGTCCTAAAACAAAAAAGGCGGGAGATGTCTCCCGCCTAAGCGCACTTTTCTACCAGGAAAGTGTACCACAACTCAACGTAACCGCCCCGGCGCTTTACGTATGCATAGGTTTATGCCTCTCCCTGCAGCGCGGCCCGCACTTAGAAAACCTCCCGCTCGTCCCGGGAGCTCGTCCCTGGAGCTCTCTGGCAAATCGCAGTCACCCCGTGTATCTTTGCGGGGCGCAGGCACAAAACACTCCGCACCCGCGAATCCCACTAAACGCTCCCACAAGATCAGGCGACCAGGACGTAGAGGTCACTGAAAAGAAGCAGCATCCGGTTTTCGGTTTTTCCGGTGGGTGGAATTTGGCGCTTGGCAGCCGCAAAAGAAGGCTCCCGCAGAAAAATCTGCCTTTCGGAGAATCAAGAATTGGGGGGGGTGTGATATTCTGCGCCCAGTCCAGCAGCCAAAATGGAGATCCTGGTTAAGAAAGGCTCAGCCATGGAGCGCAAAAGCAAGCTGACCATTGCGATAGCAGTGCTCGCCGTCCTCGGCGCCGGGGTTGTTTACGCGCAGGACAAGTACTCGTTGAAATCGCCGAGCGGAATCGCGTTCTCCGACTTCAGGGGATACGAGGACTGGGCGGTGGTCTCTTCTGCCCGGACCGACGAGGTGCTCAAGGTGATTGTCGCCAATCCGACCATGATCAATGCCTACAAGGCCGGCGTTCCGGGTAACGGCCAGCCTTTCCCGGAGGGCTCCAAGATCGCGAAGCTCCAGTGGAAGCCGAAGAAGAGCACGGAGGCCCCTTTCGTCGTGGATGTGCCAGACGTCTTTGCCCAGGCTTTCTTTATGGAAAAGGACAGCAAGAGATTTCCGAAAACCGGCGGATGGGGATATGCGGTGCTCAACTACGAAGCCGCATCGGACAAGTTCACGGCCGATGCTAAAAGCCCCTCAGACTGCGGACACACATGCCATGTGGCCGTGAAGGCGAAGGACTACATCTTCCACCCGTACCAGAAGCGTTGACCGCGCCTGACTTTCAGGCGGCATCAGCGAAAAACCGCCGAACGTAGTTTTCATCGATATTTACGCCCTCCTAGTGTCGTCCCTTTCTCAATTAGCTCGTTCTGGGCGTCCCCGATTCTTATGCCGCTGAAACCGACTTCTTCTTCCCATCGAGTGCCAGCAGAAGAAGTTTCAGAAGCGCTTCATCGGAGAACGGGTTCTGACCTGAGATCAACTCGCGATCTTGAAGGACGTAACTCTGCCATGGAGCGACCACACTTACGTCACCGCTCGCCGTACGCAAGGCGAAGTCCGGGTAGAAGAGAACCTTGCCACCAATCTCAAGCGGCTCCCGCTGCTGCTCTTCCGCCGTCGAAAAGATGGTCATCTTATATCCAGAATAAATCCATCCTTGAGCCTTGGCCCGCGCTCCAGCGGCATCGCCCGCTGCCAGCGCTCCGACCACCTCCGTCGAATTCGGAAGAGCCGAGAGAAGTGAAATCGGGCCGTGGCAGAGCACCGCCGTAGGCTTGGATGTTTCATGAAAGTGTCTCATCACCGTGCCAGCGTCGGGATCATCGAGAAGATCGATCATCGGGCCATGGCCGCCGGGGACGAAAACAGCGTCATATTGATGCAGGCCCGAAGCGATGACCTCCGAGATGCGAGTTGGAGTTTTGAGCCCGGTCAGGGTGTCGCGGAATTTTAGATAGTCCTGAAGCCTGGCCTCGTCCCCGCCGAAGAAATCGGCGACAGCTGAATGGACATCGAGTTGCGGCGTGTTGCCTTTGGGGTTGGCGAAAGTGATTTCGTAGCCTTCCTTCATCAAGGCGCGAACCGGAACCGTCAGTTCGTTGAGATAGTAGCCGGCGCCGGCATAAACCTTGCCATCTTTCAACGGCAAGCCGTGACCGCTCGAGACTAGCACCAAGACTTTTCCTTTTGTTGTCATTTTGTTCTCCTCTTTGAAATCGAATTCTGTTCTCCTGAATATGAGCTAGCTCATCGTCCGCGGCTTCCTCCAAAGTGCGCAAGGACGGGCCACCGCGGTTGATGTGGGCTATGGCTGCGGGAATCCGAACATCAACCACGACTGATTGGCTACCCAATGCGGGTATAGCTCGGTCATCTGATCGAACAGCTGCTGGTCGGATGTCGCGGTTTTCTGTAGCCGATCGAAGTCCTGCAGGTAACGCTTGGTGTCTTGGATCGTCGAGGGAGAGTCGGGCGCGCCAGGCTTCTTGTGACCGGCGACAACGATCGCCGGGTTCAGCGCCGCCAACCGGTCTAGCGCCGCGATCCAATTTTTTCGGCTCTCGGGGGTGGTGTCGCCGACGTAAATGCGGCATTGGTTGTACACAACGTCGCCAGCGACGATCAGGCCGATGGATGGAACGTGTAGAGACGTCGAATCGGGACTATCGGTGCGGCCCTGCTCGATGATGCGCAATTCGTGGCCCTCGAGAGTGAACGTGTCGTGCTCATAGGGCTCAGGTGGAACCAACTTTGTGGCCACTTGCCCAGGAAAGAGCCGACGGGCTAACCGCTCCACTACGGGAGTGAAAGACATCTGCATGGCGTTCACCGCCTTGGGCGTTGCTATCGCCCGAGCGCCCGGGAAACGGTCGAGCAGAATGCTCAGACCGTAGAAGTGGTCGAAATGGGCGTGCGTTATATAAATGGTCTCCAAGTTGCGGTTGTGGAGAGCAATCCAATCCGCGAGAGCCTCGGCCTCAGCCACTGTCCCCATTGCGTCCACCAGCACCGCGTCGTACTCGCCGAAGATCAAAGTCGACGTGATCGGGTCAAAGCCGAGCGGTTCGCCGAAGGGCTTTGGCCGCTCGCCGACCATAGTCTTTCCCGGGGCGGTAAAAACGTTCACACCAAGCGTGGTCTCTTTCCGTCCAGCTGTGCCATCCATCTGGCACTCCTTTCGATGTCAGAGCGAGTGACTGTTCAAGGCAAAGGTTGGCGGAAGCGCGACGACGGGCCGCAGAGTTGGCATCCTATCCGCGCCCAGCGTTAACCGTACGTGAGATCGGTGCTCTGTCCGACCTCGATAATATAACCGTCAGGATCGCGGATGTAGCAGCGAATCTCGCCGTACTTGGGAATCGGTTCCGTGAGGAACTCGGCTCCTCGACTTTTCCATAATTTGTAGCTCGCCTGAATATCTGCGACACGGAAATTCATAAAGCTGTTGATGTGATTCGGATCAGGGACGCTGAGCGTTACCGTCGGCTTATCCGGGGTCGGCCCGCCCCCAACGTTCAGAATCATCCAGATATTCGCAAGCTGAAGGTACGCAGGCGCGTTGCCGTCACCCAGGCTCAGAATACGAGCGCCGAAGACCTTTTCGTAGTAGCGAGCCGATCGCTCGATGTCGGCGACGGTGAGAAAATGTGCGACGCTGAACCCGTCCCGCGGGGGCATCTCATAGCTCTTCTGTTCGACTTGTACCCTGCTCATTAACGACCCCTCTCAATACAGTGCTCATCCACTGATTCTGGTTCTTTCGTATTCATCTAGGACCACCTCAAGAGCGCCTTGTAGCTCCGGGCTAATCCGATAAGCGCGCCCCTACAGGACCGTCTATCCAAACGGGTGCTAGCTCTTGATCGTGCCGGAGGCTTCATCCCAGGTCGTCGGCGCGTGCCGGAAGTACGACTCGTTGGCCATGTGGCAGGCCAGCGCGGCGTGGTGGCCGAAGACGGCGTCTTCGGTCACGGTGCCGTTGTTGCGCACCGCCTGGAAGAATGTCCAGAGATGCGGTTTCAGGTCATCCCAGGATGCGCCACTGTAGCTGAACCCTTCGAGCGCGGGTTCCTTGCCCGGAGCAGGGTCATGTTCTTGGTGCCATTGCTTGAGGTATTGCTCGCGGGCTTCCTTGGGGAAGCTGGTGGCGTAGTAACTCGGGCTGTCATCCTTGCCGGTTTGCGGCGAGTAGGTGATGCCGTGATTCGGTGACTTCCAGAATGCCCTTCGAGCCGTAGAAGCGATAAATCTCGGGTGATTCGCCGCCCAAGATTCAGCCGCAGATAAACTGGCGCCGCGATCGCGCTGTATTCGTAGAGCGCGGCTTGCACGTCAGGCATGTTGCGGCCGTCTTTCCACCGTAGGATGCCGCCGCTGCATTGCACGCGCTTCGGTGGCTCGTTGATGCCGAGCATGTAGATCATCCCGCTGACAAGGTGAACCAGCAGATCGCCGGCGACGCCGGTGCCGTATTCCTTCCAGCAGCGCCAGCGCGCGAAATACTTGGGAGACATGTCGGGATCCCAGGGCTTCTTCGGCGCGGTCCCCTGCCAGGTATCCCAGTCAAAATTCTGCAGCGAGAGACCAGGAGGCGGCGGATACTCCCACGCACCAGTGGGATCGTTGCGGCCCAGCGAGCCTTCGACCAGGGTCAGGTCGCCAATCGTCCCCTTGGCAAGCAGCTCTTTGGCCTTGGCGCAGATCACCGAACTGACGCGCTGCGAGCCGATTTGCACGATGCGGCCGGTGGCTTTTGCGGCCGCAACCATCTCTACGCCATCGGACGCCGAGTGCGACATCGGCTTCTCGCAGTAGATGGGCTTTCCGGCGCGGACGGAATCGACGACGACTTGTTTGTGCCAGTGGTCGGGGACGGCGGCGAGAATGCAATCGATCTCTTTGTTGTCGAGGAGCTCTTGATAGCGGCGCGTGGCAGGAAGGTTGGGCTTGCCGGTGATTTCCCTGGCTAGGCCGTGGCGGCCGTCGTAGAGGTCGGCGGCGGCGACGCACTCGACGCCCGGCAACTGGATCGCAGTGGCGAGCACGCCGGAGCCTTCCATGCCGATGCCGATGATGCCAAAGCGTAGGCGGTCGCTGGGCGGAACTGCGGGGTACGGGCCGGCTTCGAGACGCTCGTCACGCAGAAGGATCGTGTTAGTAGCCGCAAGTGCGCCGGCGGTGATCGCAGTCCGATGAAGAAACTGGCGGCGCGTGAGATCTTTTTTCATTTGTGGCTCCTTATGTTGGCACGAAGAGAAGATGCCGCAACTAGTGGAGCGGCTGGACAGCGACTTCCTTGAAAAAGACGATGTCGTTGTCGCTGTGATTCTGCAAGCCCATGTAGCCTTCGTTGGGACGCAGGCCGTGCTGCGGCTCGAAATCGAATTTGCGAGCGGGAACGGGATCGCCCTCGGTGTAGTCGGTGACCTTGACGTCGTTGACGACGACAACGGTGTGTGGGCCGTCCAGAGTGATGAGCATAGTGTTCCACTCAGGGCCAGGTTTGCCGGGGCGAGCGAGCGGCTTGGTGAGGGAATAGAGCGTGCCGGTGACGTGGTATTCGTCTTCCTTGGAATCTTCGGGTTGATTGTCGATCTGCACTTCGTAGCCGTAGTGAACGGGCATCCAGGGCTCGCGCGGCTCGAGGGGAATGCGAATGAAGACGCCGGAATTGTCGTTGTGGTCGCGCATCTTGTAGACGACGCGGATGCGGCAGTTGCCGAGTTTGCCCTCGGTCCAGTAGAGCAGGCCCATGCCGCCGTGGGTGCGAATCAGGCCGTCTTCGACGGTGTCTTCGCCAGGGCCGACGTGCTTCCAGCCGGTTAGGTCTTTGCCGTTGAAGAGTTGGCGCCAGTTCGATTTGTCATCGGAGCGGGTAAGGTTTGGAAGTATGAGTAGTGCAGCGGCAGCAGAAAAAAGCAGCAGAAACTTGGGACGCGTCAATCTGGGTCGCATCGGGGCTCCCCCTTTGGCGGGGGACATCGTAGACGATGGAAGCGGGTTGGAGCAATGCGAAATCGCGCGAGCGGGGACGAGCCCCGCCGCACAAGGAATGTTACCGCGCGATATCTAGTGCGCCGAGGTGCGGATGCGCATGCCGTAGAAGGAGCGGTAGACGAAGAAGAAGGAGACGGCGAAGAAGACGGCCGCGAGGATGTGGGTTAGGCCGGGGCCCTGGGAGGCGGTGAGCTGGACGGCCAGCTCGACGGCGAGCAAGCCGAAGAGAGTTGTGAACTTGATTACTGGATTGAGGGCGACCGATGACGTGTCCTTGAAGGGATCGCCGACTGTGTCGCCGACTACCGTGGCGTCGTGGAGCGGCGTGCCCTTCTGCTTTAGCTCGACTTCGACGATTTTCTTGGCATTGTCCCAAGCGCCGCCGGCGTTGGCCATGAAGATCGCTTGGTACAGGCCGAAGATGGCGATCGAGAACAGGTAGCCGATGAAGAAGAACGGCTCGACGAAGGAAAACGCGAGCGTGGCAAAGAACACCGCGATGAAGATGTTCAGCATGCCCTTCTGCGCGTACTTGGTGCAGATTTCAACGACTTTCTTGCTGTCGGCCACGCTCGCGGCGGCCGCGCCGTCCAGCTTGATGTGAGCTTTGATGAATTCCACGGCGCGGTAGGCGCCGGTGGTTACGGCCTGCGTGGAGGCGCCCGTGAACCAGTAAATCATGGCGCCGCCGGTGATTAGACCTAAGACGAACGGCGCGTGGAGGAGCGAAAGCTTGTTGACGTTTTCGGTGAGGCCGTGGGTTAGCGCCATGATGATCGAGAAGATCATGGTGGTGGCGCCGACGACAGCCGTGCCGATGAGCACGGGCTTGGCGGTGGCTTTAAAGGTGTTGCCCGCGCCGTCGTTGGCTTCCAGCATCTCCTTGGCGCGCTCGAAATTGACGTCGATGTTGTAGTCCTTCTTCAGCTCGCTCTTGATGTTGGGGATTTGTTCGATCAGCGAGAGCTCGTAGACGGATTGCGCGTTGTCGGTGACCGGGCCGTAAGAATCGACGGCGATGGTAACGGGGCCCATGCCCAGGAAGCCGAACGCCACCAGGCCGAACGCGAATACCGGCGCGGCGATCATCAGGCCGCCGAGTCCCATATTGCTGATCAAGTAGCCGACGGACATCAACAGGACCATGGCTAGTCCGATGTAATACGCGGAGAAGTTTCCGGCGACAAAGCCGGAGAGAATACCGAGAGATGCGCCGCCTTCTTCCGCTGAACTTACGACTTCTCTGACGTGGCGCGATTCCGTGGAGGTGAAGACTTTGACAAGCTCCGGAATGACGGCACCGGCCAGGGTGCCGCAGGAAATGATGGTCGCCAGCTTCCACCATTGGGAGCTATCGCCGCCGAGCGTCGGAATAATCAGTGAAGAAATGTAGTAGGTGAAAGCGATGGAGACGATGGACGTGATCCACACGAGCGAGGTGAGCGGAGCCTCGTAATTCATTTCGTCGGCTTTACCGTATTTCGCGTTGGCGATGAAGCCGTTGATAAAGTACGCCGCGGCGCTGGCGACGAGCATGACGATGCGCATGATGAAGATCCAGACCAGGAGCTGGACCTGAACGGTGGGGCTTTTCACGCCGAGAAGAATGAAGGTGATCAGCGCGACGCCGGTAACGCCATAGGTTTCGAAGCCGTCGGCGCTGGGGCCGACGGAGTCGCCGGCGTTGTCGCCGGTGCAGTCGGCGATCACGCCGGGGTTGCGAGCGTCGTCTTCCTTGATCTTGAAGACGATTTTCATCAGGTCGGAGCCGATGTCCGCGATTTTGGTGAAGATGCCGCCTGCGATACGGAGCGCGGCTGCGCCGAGAGATTCGCCAATCGCGAAGCCGATGAAGCATGGGCCTGCGTAGTCGCCGGGAACGAAAAGAAGAATCAGCAGCATCATCAAAAGTTCGACGCTGATGAGCATCATACCGATGCTCATGCCGGCTTCGAGCGGGGTGTGATAAATCGGATACGGCTTGCCACGCAGGCTGGCGAAGGCGGTTCGCGAGTTCGCGAAAGTGTTTACGCGAATGCCGAACCAGGCGACGCCGTAGCTTCCGGCGATGCCGACCAAGCTGAACGCGAGAATGATGGGCAGCGTAACGGCAATGGACTTGCCGGGGACAGGCGCGAGCACGCCGAAATACAGCACGATGACTACGGCGATGAACAACCAGAGAAGCAGGAGGAACTTGCCCTGAGTAAATAGGTACGTTTTGCAAGTCTCGTAGATCAGCTCGGAAATGTCGCGCATCGAGCGGTGGACGGGCAGATTCTTGAGCCGGCTGTAGATCACCAGGCCGAAGACGAGGCCAAAGACGCAAAAGAGGATGCCGAAGAGCAGCAACTTGTGGCCGTCGACGCCGAGGAACTGGACTTGCGACAAGTCGGGCAACTTGAGGTTGGCTTCGCCCGCGGCGTCGCTGGATTGGGCGAAGGCGCTCGCGGCGCTCGCCAGTGCAAAGATTGCGGCGGCTGCGCCTAACTTTGTGATTCGACATGCCAAGGACCGGGCACTTGTGAGCCAGGCGCGCATTAAGAATCCTCCATTGAGAGAAACTTGCGGACAAAACTTGCCAGGGTGGCCACCCAGCGGCCACGACATCACTCGGTCTGTTACTGGCACACTACCCCTGTGAAACGGGACACCTATTTAGTGAATACAGGTCGCTGTTACAGAGCGTTGAGGCTACCCGCCAGGCGCTGGAACCCGATGAGGACGCCCGTGTTGGACCCTGGACACTCGAACGCACGGCTGTAACAGAGCGTTGATTTATAACATTTAGAGGGGGATGGGTCAAACGGCGACCGGTGCGATCCTCCGTACTCCGAGTATGGCGACCGGTTTGCCAAGCGGTGGTAACATGTCTCGACTTTTTCCAGCGCAAGCGGCAGCGTTACCCTAGAATGGACAGACCTTAGGCACGGGGGACCATGAGTACTCAAGGTACGTCGGCGGCGCGGCCGCAGGAAGTCGTCTCATTGGAATTGCGACACGACTGGAAGCGCGCGGAGGTCGAGGAAATCTACCGGACCCCGCTGCCGGAGCTCGTGTTTCGAGCGCAAAGCGTGCACCGTCAATTGCACGCGCCCGATCGAGTGCAAACCTGCCAACTTATTTCGATTAAGACCGGTGGCTGCCCGGAAGATTGCGCTTACTGCCCGCAGAGCGCGCACTACGACGCGGACGTGGAGCGGCAAGGGCTGCTGGATGCGCAGCACGTAGTTGGCGTGGCGCGCGACGCGGCGGAGCGCGGGGTAACGCGATTCTGCATGGGAGCGGCGTGGCGGCAGGCGCCGGAGGGCGCGGAATTCGAGCGCGTTCTGGAAATGGTGCGTGGTGTGTCGGCGTTGGGGATGGAAGTTTGCTGCACGCTGGGAATGTTGAGCGAGGGCCAGGCGGCGCGTCTGAAGGAAGCCGGGCTGACCGCCTATAATCACAATTTGGATACGTCTCCGGAATTTTACGGCTCGATCATTACGACGCGGGTATACGATGACAGGCTGCGGACATTGGCGGCAGTGCGCAAGGCGGGCATCACGGTATGCTGCGGTGGGATTCTGGGTATGGGTGAACGCGAGATAGACCGCATCGCGTTGCTGCAGCAACTGGCGACGCTAGAGCCCCATCCAGAAAGCGTGCCCATTAATATGTTAGTGCGGGTTGCGGGAACACCGCTGGCTTCGATGCCGGCGCTCGATCCGCTGGAGATGGTCCGGGCGATCGCTACGGCGCGAATCTTGATGCCAGCGTCGCGGGTGCGGCTTGCGGCAGGACGCAAACAATTGTCGCCGGAGACGGTGACGCTCTGCTTTCTCGCAGGGGCGAATTCGATCTTCGTTGGAGAAAAACTATTGACCACGCCCAACCCAGGACCCGATGAAGACGAGCAGCTACTTCAAACCTTGGGGCTGAAACCACTCGAATCACATGCCAGCTGATCTCAACGGTGCGTTTCGACGCGAACTGGAACATGGGCTTCGCGGGCTGGAGGCGCGAAGTCAGCGGCGGTCTCTGTCCGAGATTGCCGGCGTGAACTTGTGCTCGAACGACTATTTGGGACTAGCGGAGGATGCGCGGCTGAGGGATGTGGTTTTGGATGCGGTGCGCGAGGCGCCGCGGGTCGGAGGCACGGGTTCGCGGCTGCTGTCCGGGCATTTGGCGATATGGGACGAGATCGAGCGGGAGTTTGCCGAGTTTGCGGGAACCGAGGCAGCGCTTTATTTCGGCAGTGGTTATGCGGCGAACATGGGAGTGCTGACGTCCCTGGTGAAAAAGAACGACGTGGTTTTTTCGGATGAATTGAATCATGCGAGTTTGATCGATGGGATTCGCCTGTCGGGTGCGCGCAAGGTGATTTATCCGCATTTGGATTTGAACGCGCTGGAACGGGCGTTGCGTGAGCATGGTGGCGCGAGCGGGCGGAAATTTGTGGTGACGGAAACGGTTTTCAGCATGGATGGCGACGTGGTCCCGCTACAGGAACTGGTTGCGTTATGCGAGCGCTTCGGTGCGGCAGTGATCGTAGACGAAGCGCACGCGACGGCGGTGCATGGGCCATCGGGGCGGGGAATTGGCGTTGAAGTCGGAGTAGCGAGCGGGCGCGGCGTGATCGCCGCGATCCATACGTGCGGGAAGGCGCTGGCGAGTGCCGGGGCGTTCGTTTGCGGCAGCGCGGAATTGCGCGAGCATTTGATCAACCACGCGCGCACATTTATCTTCAGCACGGCGATGCCGCCGTACATGGCCGGACAGATTCGAGCTGCTCTGCGCCTCGCGCTGGGAATGGACGCCCGAGCGGGCAGACCTGCTTTCTGCTGCGCGGCGGTTGGCGTCGGGACTGCGATCGCAGGGATACGATACGGCAGGGAGCAGCACGCAAATCGTGCCGGTGGTGGTGGGCGGAAACGAAGAGGCGCTGGCGGTGGCGGAACATTTGCAGGAGCAGGGCTTTGCCGTGCGTGCGATTCGGCCGCCTACGGTAAAGCTCGGGGAGGCCCGGCTGCGATTTTCGATCACCGCGGCGATTGCGCCACAAGAGCTGGAGCGGCTGGAAAATTCCATGGGAGCGTGGCGGGCGCAACGCTCCGCGCTGGCTGCGGCGGGGTGCGCGTGAGGAATCATTTTTTCATCACCGGCACGGATACTGGAGTAGGAAAGACGACGCTGTCGGCGCTGCTGTGCGCGGCGCTGGATGCCGTGTACTGGAAGCCGATCCAGACGGGAACGCTGGAGGGATCGGATCGCGTGTCGGTGATGCGCCTGGCGGGAATCGGAACGGATCGGACGCTGGACGAGGTTTACAAATTTGTGCCGCCGGTTTCGCCGGACCTCGCGGCGCGTTGGGCGGGCACGGAAATCGACTTGGCGCGCATCAACCTGCCGACGAGCCTGCACAATGATTGGCTGGTGGTCGAAGGCGCGGGCGGCGTGCTGGTGCCCATCAATCAGAAACAGTTCATGCTCGACCTGATGGTGAAATTCATGCTGCCGGTGATTCTGGCGGCGCGCAGCGGGGTGGGGACGATCAATCACACGCTGCTGACGCTGGCAGCGCTGCACGCGGCGGAATTGCCGGTCCATGGCGTGGTGCTGATCGGCGATCAAAACCGCGAGAATCGCGAGACCATCGAGCGGTTCGGGCATGTGCGCGTGATTGGCGAGATTCCGCGTCTTGCCGAACTTGCACCGGACCGCTTTGATGCAAGTGTTCATGAATAATTTCGACCGCGCGGCGTTTGCGCAGTAGCCCTGCCATCCACGCAACTTCTTGATCGTGCGGAAGTGAAGCGCCAATCGGGAGATTGGCGTTCCTGAGAAATGACAGACGGCGTGTTTGGTGGCGGTTTTGCAGCCGTAAAGGCGGCAGCGAGCTGCCGCACTGCACAGGGTTGTTGCTTGGAAGCTTCCCGCCTCGCTGGCAATGCGGAAACCAAACTTATACTCTGGACCGATGACCGTGCCTCCGTGGCTCACGCTCGATCACATCTGGCTGCCGTACACCCAAATGAAGACGGCGGAGCTGCCGGTTCCCGTGGTGTCGGCGCGCGGGGTGCGGCTGCAGCTTGGCGGATGGACGGGAATTGGTCGATGGGATTGCGAGTTGGTGGACGGCGTGCCATGGGTACGGCCATCCGCACATCCTGAAGAAAGTCGCCGAGCAACTGGAGAAGATGCCGCACGTCATGTTTGGCGGGCTGGCGCACGAGCCTGCCTACCGGTTGGCGTCGCGGCTGGCGGCGCTGCTGCCCGGCGATTTGAATCACGTTTTCTTCACGGAGTCGGGCTCGGTTGCGGTGGAAGTGGCGCTGAAGATGGCGGTGCAGTTCTGGCTGAACCAGGGCGAGCGCCGCACGAAATTCGTCAGTTTTCGCGGCGGGTATCACGGCGATACGTTCGCGACGATGGCGATTTGCGATCCGGAAGAAGGCATGCACAAGTTGTTTCGCGGAGTGTTGCCGGAACAATTCGTCGTGGACGTGCCCGATACGCGTGAAAAACGTGGTGAGCTGGATCGTTTTCTTGCAGCAAAACCAGCGGGACATTGCGGCTGTGATCGTTGAGCCGCTGATTCAAGGCGCCGGCGGCATGAAGTTCCACGACCCGCGAGTGCTCGCCGATCTGAGGGCGTTGTGCGACCGGCACGGCTTGTTGTTGATCTTCGATGAAATTTTCACTGGATTCGGCCGGACTGGGACGATGTTTGCCTGCGAACAAGCCGGCGTGATTCCCGACATTATCTGTCTTTCGAAAGCGCTGACGGGCGGGACGATGCCGCTGGCCGCGACCGTCGCGACCGATCGCATCTACGACGGTTTCCTCTCCGACGACCCGGACGCGGCGCTGATGCATGGGCCCACGTACATGGCGTATCCCGCTGGGTTGTGCCGCGGCCAACGCATCGCTCGATCTCTTCGAAGCGAGCCGCGCTTGCAGCAAGTTGCGGCCATCGAGGCGCAATTGAAAGAGGAACTCGCGCGCTTGTCGGACAGCGCCGGGTGTCGCGACGTGCGGGTAAAGGAGCGCGTCGGCGTGGTGCAGATGGATCGGCCGGTGGATGCGGTCTGGACTGCGTGCGCGATTTGTGGAAAAGGGATTCTGGATCAAGCCGTTTGGCGATGTGATTTATCTTACGCCGCCTTTGGTGATTGACGAGCGGGATTTGTCGGGGCTGACGCGGGCGATCGGCGAAGTTCTTGAGCGGTCGTTAAAGCTTCCGCAAAACGCACCCAACCCCTCGGCGTTGGCGCGAGACGACCCTCTGGTAGACTCGATGGAACCTTCACACGGAGGATCGCGTGTAGTGCCAGGCGAATCTGAGCGGTTGGAAGCAGAAAATTGTGGCGTTTGCCGGCGGGCTAGGCGCTCCGGGACTTTTTCTTGATTTCCTTTCTCGATTCTTCGGTTCTGACGTTTCCGGTGATCAACGATCTGCTGCTGATCGATCTTTCCATACAGCGGCCGGCGCGGATGGTTCTGTATGCGGCATGGCGGCGCTCGGCTCGGTACTGGGGTGCGTGCTCTTGTATTTTCTGGCGCGCAAGGGCGGGGAAGCCTTCTTTCGGCGGAAGGCCGGGGCGCGGGCGGATACCATTCGCCATTGGGTGGAGCACAACGGCTTCGGCGGGATGCTGGTGGCGGCGATGCTTCCGCCTCCGACGCCTTTCAAGTTTTTCGTGCTTGCGGCAGGAGTTTTCGAGGTGCCGCTTTTCAGCTTTGCTTCCGCCATTACGCTGGCGCGCGTATTTCGGTATTTTGGAGTCGGATATCTCGCGGTGCGCTACGGCTCGCAGGCGTTGCCGTTTCTGCGCGCGCACAAGCTGCTGGTGGCAGGAGTCGTAGTCGCGCTGGTGGCGATCAGCTATGGACTCTCGCGCGTGCTGCTGCGCGCCCAGGAACTTGAGGTAGAGAGCTCACAAGAAAGGCCGACTCTAGCGGTGGTGGAGGTCGCGCGCCCAGACCAAAGCATCGTCCACGACTTTGCCGTTTGATCGATCTTAACGAGCGCTGCGATTTCGTGCCGCGGTTTCGCTCGCGGCCGCGTATCGCAGATCGCGGAGTTCTGGACTGCGTACCCTCGGACGTTTTTTCAACGGTTGCCTTCGGGAAACGCGCCACGCCGAGAAACTCTTTCGCTGCGTCCGAGTCGCGCGCTCGATCGAGTATCGGCGAAGACTCTGGCTTGAACAGCGTGACTCCGTTTTCCGGGTCGAACGGCGCGCCAGGGCGCGGCGTTTACGGTCAGCTCGTGCAGAGCGCGGTCGGTTTCGACGATGCCATGCCACGTGAAGAGCGATACGGATTCCGGGAATGCGGCGGCACGCCGCGGCGATTCGCCTCGGTAGCTGCGCGCTTCCATGGCGGCGAGCACGTTGGCATGGAGGCTGGCGCGGACGCCAATGTAGAGAAATCAACGCGACGAGGCCGATGATCGCCCCGAGCCGGCCGCGCGGGCTTTTGTCTTTCGCGCCGATCTCGTCGCTGACCAGCCGCGAGCAATTCCGGAAGCAGGACCGCGGAGATCAGTATCGCGATGATCCAAGGATCGACGCTCGCGAGCCAATCGGCGGCGATACGCCGCGCGCTGAACGGCCAAAATAGGGCGACGCCTTCGGATTGGCACGCGTCCATCGCCAGATGGAGCAGTCCGCGAGCAAAACCGTCGCGAACAAGGCGGCCGCTGAGACTCGGAGCGGACGTTGATTCGCGGGTGAGCGACAAGTAGACGATGGTGAGCACGCGACGCGCGACCAACGATACGAGCAGAGAATGGGTGTACGTGTGATGCCAGTGCGAGGTATGCCGACGGCCCGAAGACTCGCTTAACGCATCTACATCGGCGATGGTTCCGGCGACGAGGACGACCAGCCACACGAGCGCGGCGCGCGAGGCAGCGCGGCGCGCGCCAGGGCGAAAGACGCCAGCGCGTGAGTGAAGACGTCCATGCGAAGAATTACGCCGGCGGCCGCGGAGTCTTCGGCGCCGCGCCATTTTGCGGAACGAGCAGCTTCAGCGCGCGCGGAATGATCTTGAACTCGACGGGCAAGCGCGCGAGCGGTTCGCCATCGATCTTGGCGTAGACGGGTTGCTGTCCAGCGGCTCGCAGACGATCGATGTCCGACTTCCAGAAATGCACGCCGTCGGTGCCGCGAAGTTTGTCGAACCACAGGCTGGGCAGATAGCTGAGTAACGGAAGCCGCTTTGCGTGGTCAGCGCCATCAGTTCGAACTCGTCTTCGTAGAGATCGGCGCCAGTCGGTGATTCTGAAAGGGCCGCCGTAGTGCTTCGTCCTGCCCGACGACCACCAGCGACGCGTCCAGTTGTTTGACCGCCGCCGATAACGCGGAAATGCGGAAACTTGTAGCGGAAAACTTCGCGGGCGCCCTGCCACCAGTACGCCAGGATGCCGACGCGCGCTTTGAGGTCGAGATCGATCGAGTAGACGATCATGCCGTCGGGGCCGGCGCCCGCGACGCTGAGAAAATAGCGCTTCTTCTCCGGCTGTTCGAGTGGAGTCGCCAAGCCTAGCGCGATATCCTTGAGCTTGCCGTGGATGAGCTTTTCGGCGGCGCCGGGAATGTCCCACGGCAAGTTCCAATTCCTTGGCGAGTACGTTCGCGGTGCCGCCGGGGAGCAACGCAAGCGGCACGCGATGCCCGTTTTGCTGCGCCGGCAAGACCGTTTACGACTTCGTTGAGCGTACCGTCGCCGCCGCACGCAATTACCAAGTTGGCGGCCCTCGGCTGTCGCGCGCTGCGCCATCTCGGTGGCGTCGCCGGGCCCGCGAGTTTCGATGAGTTCGGCCTCGATGCCGCCTGAGGAGAGAATTCTGCGCGCTTCGTCGAGCATTCGGCGGCGTCCCGACCCGCCGTTGCCGGCGTTGGGATTATGGATCAGTAGCGCGTTTCGTAGCTTGCCGGTCATCCATGTCCTGTGCTGCATCAGCTTGTGTCGTGGCAATGGTCGCCGCGAAACTTCCATTCTATATAATATGATGCGCATAGCAGTGAACGTTCTTCCGAGGGTTCCCATGGCCAAGGCTGCCGCCGCGAAACACGAGATCGAAGAGCTGCGCGACAAAATCCGCCATCACGACTATCGCTATTACGTTCTGGACGATCCCGAGATTTCCGACGCCGGCTACGACCGGCTGATGAACCGCTTGAAAGAGCTGGAAGCGGCGAATCCGAAGCTGATTACGCCGGATTCGCCGACGGCGCGGGTGGGCGGCACGCCGCGCGAGGGCTTTCAGACCGTGCGGCACGCCCGGCCGATGCTCAGCCTGGACAACGCGTTTTCCTACGACGCGCTGCGCGATTTCGACCGCCGGGTGCGCCAAGGCAGCGGCCGCGAAAAAATCGAATATGTCGCCGAGCATAAATTCGACGGCCTGAGCATTTCCCTGCAATACGAAAACGGCAGCTTGGTCCGTGGCGTAACGCGCGGTGACGGCATCGACCGGCGAAGATGTGACGCCGAACGTAAAAACGATTCGCTCGGTGCCGTTGCGCATCGATGCGGCGGCGCTGAAGAAGGCCAAGCTGCCCGCCGCGTTTGAAGTGCGCGGCGAAGTGCTGATGACGCACAAAGTCGTTTGAGGCGATGAACCGGCAGCAGGAGGAAACCGGCGGCAAGATTTTCGTGAATCCGCGCAACGCCGCGGCGGGATCGGTGCGCGTTCTTGATCCGTCGATCACCGCGCAGCGACGGCTGGAATTTTTTGCGTACTACCTGTTCGTCGATGGCGAAGAGCCCTTTCCGAAGCATTCGGACTCCCTGCAAGCTCTGAAGCAATTGCGCTTCCGCGCTTCGGACGATTGGAAGCTGTGCGACGGAATCGACGAGGTCATCGCGTACTGCGATGCGTGGGAGCCAAAGCGCGCGGACCTGGCGTATGAAATCGATGGTGTGGTCATCAAGGTGAATTCCACGCCGATTCAGCATGAACTGGGCTATACCGCGAAGGCCCCGCGCTGGGCCATCGCGTACAAATATCCTGCGCGGCAAGAGACCACGGTAGTGAACGACATTCGCGTGCAAGTTGGCCGGACGGGCACGCTGACGCCGGTCGCGGTGCTGGAGCCGGTGCAAGTCGGAGGCGTCACTGTCAGCCGTTCCACGCTCCACAACATGGACGAGATCGAGCGGCTGGGCCTGCAAATCGGCGACACCGTCCTGATCGAGCGCGCCGGTGAAGTGATTCCTCACGTTCTGAAAGTTGTGAAAGAAGGCGCGCACCGCAAGCCTTTCCGCATGCCGAAGAATTGCCCGGAATGCGGCAGCACGATTCACAAAGCGGAGGGCGAAGTGGCGTATCGCTGCGTGAACGCGGCGTGCCCGGCGAAGCGCAAAGAATCGCTGCTGCATTTTGCCAGCCGCCATGCCATGGATATCGACGGCCTGGGCGACAAGATCGTGGATCAGCTGGTGGACAAGGGAATGGTGAAGGATGTCGCCGACTTTATTCGCTGAAGCTCGATAGCGTGGCGGAGTTGGAGCGCATGGCGGAAAAATCCGCGCAGAATCTGTTGGACGAAATTGCAGCCAGCAAAAAGAACGCGCTTGGCGCGATTGATCTACGCGCTGGGCATGCGCATGGTCGGCGAGCGCACCGGGCAGCTTCTGGCCGAACATTTTGCTTCACTCGAAGAATTAGCGAGTGCCAAAGAGGAGCAACTGCTGGAAGTCGGCGAAGTCGGGCCAAAAGTTGCGGCCAGCATCGCCGAATTTTTCTCCGAGCCCGCGAACCGCCAGATCATCAAGAAGCTCGAAAAAGCCGGTGTGCGCCCCACCGCGGAAAAGCGCGTGCTGAAAAGTCAGAAGTTCGCCGGCAAATCGTTCGTCTTCACCGGGCGGCCTTGCCAATCGGTCGCGCGAAGAGGCCGGCCGAATTGGTGATGCAGCACGGCGGCAAAGTTTCCGGCTCCGTAAGCAAAAAAACCGATTACGTCGTCGTCGGGACCGACCCAGGCTCGAAATACGACAAAGCCAAAGAACTCGGTGTCCCCGTCCTCACCGAATCCGAATTCGAAAGACTACTGAATTCAAAGTAAGGATTACTTCCTGTCTGGACTGTTTTTGGCGCTAACGCGCAGGAGTCTTGCAATCAATTGACTAATTGTCTGAGCCGATCGGTTGCATGCCGCAGGAAAGACCACGTAGACATACCCGCCCAACATGAGCGCGAGGATCGACCACTGAAACCATGTGGGCAATGACGTGTATGTGCCAGAAACTGCGGCGCCTCTCTTGGTCCAACTCCCATGGATATTGTAGTGATCTAGCAGCGCGATCAGAGCCATCGAAGACACGACGAAGAGCAGCGAAGCTCCCATCGTTTTCCAGAATCCCCATTGGGTGGAAGACCGTTGGGCCCACATCACAAGGATGTAGTGGTCACCCTTCTTGAGCTTGCGGATGGCGGTATCCCAAGTTGCAGCGGCCGTCGGACTTTCTTTTCTTAGCCGGCGGTACGCATGGACTAGAAGACGCGTAATCTTGGTTTCGTACTCCGCCATGTCGCATTGCGCCTCGAACTCTTCATTTAGCGCGACGGGATCCTCGAGAGCGTCGTCACCTTCGGTGAAGTACATCATTCGTTTTTCAAGATCGGAGAGTGGAACGCCATCGCGTTGCGCTTGTTCGGCGGCTTGCTGAACGAGGAAATCCTTGGCTTCCTTGACCTGCATGGGTCGATTGTAGCTGGCGGCGCAGGTACAGCATAAGCATCGAACGCACTAGTAACTACAGCGAAGGAGCTGATCGCCGAGCGTTTGGGGACTTGATGGGCGGAATGATGCGGCAAGCGTTAGCGAAATTCACGGCGGATTCGAGGGTATAATGGAGGTGGCGGGCGGGCCGGGTGATCGCCGGTCTGGCCATCGCAAGATGGCTGGACGGGAGGAAAGTCCGGACACCGTCCTGAGTCATGTCAGGAATAAGGGCAACGCGCCTGGTAACGCCAGGGGGGCGCTTTGGGTGACGCAGGCTTCGGCCGGCGCCGTTCGGATCGCTCACGGAAAGTGCCACAGAAAATGTACCGCCGGCGACGCGCAGCACGGTGGCATCGCGCAGGAAAACCTGCGAGACGTCTTCGAATCGCTCGCATCGTTTGGCAAGGGTGAAAAGGTGGGGTAAGAGCCCACCGCTCGGGTGGTAACACCCGAGGCACGGAAAACCCCGCGTGGTGCAAGGCCAAATAGGAGGGGAGAGCCGGCCCGGCTCGTCGAGTCAGCGTTTGCGGAAGCCAACGCGCTCCCTCTGCGGCGGCGCAAGCCATCGCAAAGAGCAACCCTCGGGTAGGCCGCTGGAGCCACGGCGCGAGCCGTGGCCTAGAGGAATGATCGCCGCGGTATGCAGCTCGCATCACGGCTGCATGCGGCACAGAATCCGGCTTACAGGCTCGCCCGCCACTAAGTTCTTTGCTATCACTGAATCCTCGTCGAAGTTCGTCCCGACTGTGCAGAATTTGTGCAATCGGGTTTTTCCAAACCTTCGCCATTTTCTATAATGCGGCGCGCCCGGTCCCGAAGTTCCTTCACAAAGGGTGCGTAGTGCTTCACCACCGTTGCCACCGTATCCCCGAGAAGCTTGGCCACGTCATACGGGCTTGCCCCACGCGCCAGGAGATCCACGGCGAAGGTGTCCCGGTAGCGATGGGGATGGGCCTCCGCGACGCCTGTCCGCTGGCCTAGCGCTAACATGCGCTGACAGAGCCGTGGCCTGGTCATCGGAGTTCGTGTGGTCGGATTCTACAGTACGCGGTCGCAGCCTTGTGGGTTTTGCCGGTCATGCAGCTCGGTTTCGAGCGCGAAAAAGAGCTCCTGCGGAATGGGAAGCACGACGCGCTTTCTCCGTTTTTGCGTCAACCGGGAAGTCGGTCAGACCAGTCAATACAAGCGCGTTTCTCGGTAGCAAATTGAAGACAGACAACAAACAACTTAATTGCAGATGGGCGTAACCGAGGGAACATAGATTCCTGCCGAGCCAACTCTTCTATCCCATAATTTTGTCGCGTTGTCGCACAATTGCCAGAAAGAGAGTGTTGGCTGCCTATGCTCTCCGATCCGGCTAACCGGCTCAAATCCATTCCTTCTGCGGCTTGTCGTGGTCGCCGGGGTTGACAGGCGCGATTCTGCCCTGCTCATATCGTTGGCGAATCGTGGTACGGCTGTTGCTTCTTATTAGCGCAATCGTTCGTTTCAAAAGGCTGTACCCATCGTAAGGCGGAGTCCTCATGAAGCTGAGATTGGTCCTGTTTTCGTCTTGTATCCTGCTGTTCTGTTCCTTGTTGTCCTTGTCGTTGAACGCGCAGCAGGAGGGGGAAGCGCGGCTGTGGCTGACGACGGCTGTGCCGACCCCTGCGGCGAAGGGCGCGAAGCCGGAGTTCGGACCCAATGTACTGATCTTCGATCCGTCGATGCCATCGCAGGCGATCCAGAAGCAGATCGATGCGGTGTATGCGACGCAGGAGCACAACGAGTTTGGAGCAGCAGCGGAACGCGCTGCTATTCCTGCCGGGAAACTATTCGGTGGACGTGCCGGTGGGCTTCTACACGGAGGTGATAGGGCTTGGCGCGTCGCCCGATGCAACGCGGATTGCGGGCAACGTGCATGCGGATGCGAATCATGAGCACAACAATGCGACGACGACCTTCTGGAGAGCTGCGGAAGGGCTCTCGATAAAGCCGGCTGGCGGCACGATGCAGTGGGCGGTCTCGCAGGCGGTGTCGCTGCGGCGCATGCATGTACGCGGCGACCTGGTGCTGCACCAGAATCATGGCTGGGCAAGCGGCGGCTGGATGTCGGATTCGCTGGTGGATGGGAATGTCGACTCCGGCAGCCAGCAGCAGTGGATCTCGCGCAACTGCGACTGGAAGAGTTGGACGGGTGCGAACTGGAACATGGTGTTTGTCGGTGTGGTGCATCCGCCGGAAGGCGCATGGCCTTCGCCGCCGTACACGAAGGTGGCGCATACGCCAGTGGTGCGCGAGAAGCCGTTCCTGCAGGTGAATGCTGCGGGCGAGTTCAGCGTGCGGGTTCCGGAGCTGCACAGCGACAGCGTCGGGATTACGTGGCGCGGCGGGGAAACGCCGGGAGAGACAATTCCGATTACGCGGTTTTATATTGCGCGCCCGGATGTGGATACGGCGGAGACGATCAACGCGCAGCTTGCCCAAGGCAAGAACCTGATTCTGACGCCGGGGATCTATGAACTGACCGCTCCGATTCGTGTGACACGGCCGCATGCGGTGGTGCTGGGGCTCGGGTTTGCGACGCTACGTCCGATGAAGGGCACGGCGGCGATGACGACGGCCGATGCGGACGGGATCGAGATTGCGGGGCTGCTCTTCGATGCAGGGCCGAGCGAGTCTCCGGTGCTGCTGGAGGTGGGGCCGGAGGGAAGCCGGGCGCGCCATGCGAAGGACCCGATCACGCTGCACGATGTTTTCTTTCGCGTGGGCGGCGCGGGCGTGGGCCGGGCCAAGGTGAATTTGAGGATCAACAGCAACGACACACTGGTGGACCATACGTGGATCTGGAGAGCGGACCACGGCGCCGGAGTGGGCTGGGAGCTGAATACCAGCGAGAACGGGCTGGTGGTGAATGGAAACCAGGTCACGATCTATGGCCTGTTTGTGGAGCATCACCAGCAATTCCAGGTTCTGTGGAATGGCAATGGCGGGCGAACGTATTTTTATCAGTCCGAGATTCCTTACGATCCTCCGAACCAGGCGAGCTATACGAGTGCGCCGGGGGTGAACGGCTGGGCCTCGTACAAGGTGGCAGATGGAGTGACGACGCATGAGGCGTGGGGGCTGGGCGTGTACAGCGTCTTCATCTATCCGGATGTCAGGCTGACCCGCGCAATCGAGACGCCGAAGAGCCCGGAGGTAAGGTTCCACGACATGATCACCGTGGCGCTGGGCGATCACGGCGCGATCAGCCATGTGATCGACGACACGGGCGAGGCGACCGCGATACATCCTCGCGTGACGCCGAAGGTGACGGGCTTCCCCTGAGATGCGCGCTGTCGCGGCATTCGTGGAGCGGGCAACGTCCGGGAACTGTGAAACCTCATTGAAGCGGGCCGCAGGGATTCGGTAACGGGAAGTCGGCTTGTAGGAAGTGATCTCCGCGCTCGGCATCGACTCTGGACGGATTACGGCAATCCGGAAGTTAGCGAATTACTTCCGGTTTGCCGACAACTCGCGCAGAATTCGCCGGACTGTGGGCCCACGGATGTTAGACGTGCGGTCATCGAAGTTTCCCACAACGAACCGCGAATCGGCCTCAGCGAACGTCGAGGGTCACCTGATCCGGGAATCGAGGTTGGAAACGCAGCGCTGAAATACATCGAAATGAATAAAACTTCGACGCTCGCCGCTATTCTTCTCGCAACGCGACCATTGGGTCCACTCGAGTTGCCCTCCACGCGGGAATGACGGTCGCGGCCAACGCTACCGCCGTCAATAGCGCCGGCACTGTCGCGAAGGTGAGCGCATCTGTGGCACTCACCCCAAATAGCAAGCTGTCCATAACGCGAGTCAACCCGAGTGCGCCGGCGAGGCCGGCAACGATGCCGATTGCGGCGAGTTGCATTCCCTGGCGCAATACGAGCTTGATGACGTCGCCGGAGCGCGCGCCGAGGGCCATGACGACTCCAATATCGCGAGTGCTTTGGGTTACGAGGTAGGACATTACGCCGTAGAGGCCCAAGGCGGCCAGCAGCATCGCGAAGGACGCGAAGGCAGCCAGCATGGTGCTCGAAAAGCGCTGGCGCGCCAGGGAATCGTGCAAGCGGTCTTGCATGGTCCGGATTCCGTAAACGGCCACGTCCGGATCGACGGCATGGATTTGGCTTACGACGGCGGAAGATAGTCCTGCCGGTTCGGACGAGACGCGGACCGCCAGAAACATTCTATCGCCGGGCCGCTGCTGCTGCGGAAAATAGGTCGCGATCTTGCCGTCGGTCTCGAGACCGTATTGTTTGACCACGCCCACTACACCCATGATCGTCATCGGCTTCTTGGGGTTGAACCACAGGTGTTTTCCAATGGCATCACCGTCTGGCCAGAAGCGCTGTGCGAATTTCTCGTCGATGATCACCACTTGTGGCTTATCCGCGGCGTCATCTTCCGTGAAATAGCGGCCCTTGCGCAGAGGAATCTCCATGGTCCGAAAATAATCGGTGCTTGCGATGCGCATATCCACTTGCAACTCCTGCCCCGGAGACGGAGTGTAACCCTCCACGCTGATGCCTCCCCAACCTACCTCACCCGTCAGCGGCAGCGCCGAAACCACACCCTCCGCGACTACTCCTGGCAGGTGGGCGATGCGGCTCTCGACTTCCTTGTAGAAATTGATGATTGGTTTATCGTTTTTATCGTCCTGGTACTTCTTGCCGGCTGCAGCCACTTCCATGGTCAGCACATGATCGGTGGCGAATCCCGGTGGCACGCTTTGCAATCGCACGAAGCTGCGAATCAGCAGGCCGGCCCCGATCAAAAGCATCAACGAAAGAGTCAGTTCGGAAACTACCAGCAACCCTCGCAAACTGCGCCGGTGTGCGTGCAGGCCACCGTCGCTCTGTCCGCTGCGGCCACCGGATTTGAGCGACACGTTCAAGTCCACTTTGATGGCGCGCCACACCGGCGCAATACCGAAGAGAATTCCGGTGGCCAGGGAGACTCCAAAAGTGAACATCAGGACCGCGGTATTGATGGCAATGTCTTCCAATCGCGGAATGTTTCCGGGGTTCATTGCGCGCACCATGTAAATACTCAGTTGGGCAACGAGCAGCCCGGCCGCACCGCCGAGAAGTCCCAAGAGAACACTCTCGGTAAGTAGCTGTCGGGCAATCTGCTGCCAGCCCGCGCCCAAAGCTGTGCGGATAGCTACTTCTTTTTCTCGCCCTGCGGCACGCGTGAGCAGCAGGTTTGCGACGTTGGCGCACGCGATCAACAGCACCAGCCCGACCGACCCGAGCAGCACCAGCAGGAATCGGCGTACGTCGCCGACCACCTGCTCTTGCAGTCCGACTACATACATGCCGAAACTGGCGTCGCGCTTATCCTTCTCGCGGATGCGGCTGGCAATTACGTCGATGTCTGCCTGCGCCTGTTGCACAGAGACGCCCGGCTTGAGGCGGACCATAATGTTGTAGTTTTCGTCGCGCCTGTTTTCCGCTGCATCGGCTGCCAGGGGCAAGGGCGCAAAGATGTCCATCTTGTCCATGGGCGTTTCCGACGGCATCACTTCGTTGGTAAGGACGAAACCGCTCTGCAGTACGCCCGCTACGATGAACGGGTTACTGTTGAGCACGATGGTCTTCCCGATGATCGCGGGGTCTGCATCGAACAGGCGTTTCCAAACTCGCTCGGTAAGAATGGCGACGTCCGGTTTGCCGGGCTTGTCCTCCTCCGGCAGAAACAAACGGCCGAGCAGAGGCTTGGCACCGAGCATCTGCAACAGGGTGGACTGCGTACGCGCTCCATAAATGCGCTCCGGCTGTTCGCGGCCGGTCAAGACGAAGGTGCGGCTTTGGGCGAGGGCCATTTGCTGGAAGGAATGGTTTTCGTTTTGGATGTCAATGTACTGGCCTGGGGAGGGCCAGTCGCGGAGAATGCCGATGGCGGGAGAATGCAGCCATACGGCGGCAAGGCGGTCCGGTTGGGGATAGGGGAGCGGGCGGAGCAATAAGGAGTCGACCACGCTGAAAATGGCGGAATTGGCGCCGATTCCGATAGCCAGGGAGGCCAGAATCACTAGGGTGGATAGCGCGTTCTTGCGGAGCATGCGTAAGGCGTACCGAAGGTCTTGGGACAAGGTGTGTCTCCGGCTTTGAATGAATGATTGTACGACCAGCATGGCCTTCGGGATAACAAGGATTTTCGCTGGCGTTCACCGCCATTTGCTCCGGTGCTCTTATGGTATCGGGCGGACAGCGGGCTGGCCGGAAGTCATTCCGGGCCAGGAGTCTTAGGGTTATATCGGAAGCGCGAAGGGGCAAGGTGCAGGCCGATCAAGTCCCGTTCGAGGAAGTTGATAGACGTGCCGTAGATCCATTGGACCCGAGGCTGCCCAGAAACTCCACTTCTACCCGGGCCGCAAATGATTGATTCTGCGTGTTCGAAATTGGCCGATCGGCTTGCCCAGAACGAGTTGTTTTTGGGCACTTGTCCGGTTTCCGCGTTAATCGGGACCAAGCGCAACTTCTGTAATAACTTCCGGGTCGTCGACCAACCGCCCGGAATCAGCGTGAGCCTACAGGTCGAAAACAAATACTTCATTGGGAATGGGCACCTCATCGGCTCATCGCTTAGGGTGAACCGCATACTTCTTTGCCTTGATATGCAATCGGACGGGTCACCGCATTTTCTAAGAGTGTCACAGGAAAGACCGATGTATCATTCAATGTCTAGCCCGCTTACCTCACGTTTATCGTGCGAGGAATTATTGGGATCGAGGAGCGCGGACCTTCCGAGGTTGGGTCACCCACAAGTACACGAAATCCCATGACAGATTGGCAAATGCGAGAAAAGCGGCCGCTCCGAGGACCGGTGCTCGAGGAAGCGGGCCCGACACTCAAAAACTACATCACGCCCGCCGGGTTGCAGCGACTGAAAGACGAGCATTTGTTCCTTCTGAGTCGCGAGCGGCCCGCGGTGGTGGAGGTCGTAGCGTGGGCTGCTAGTAACGGGGACCGCAGTGAAAACGCCGACTACCTCTACGGCAAACGACGGTTAGGCCAGATCGATTCGCGGATTCGCTTTCTCACGAAACGCATTGACGCGGCCGTGGTCGTCGATCCCGCCGCTCCTCGGCCAGGGTCAGTCGCTACGCGCGTTTTCTTCGGCGCAACCGTGACCTACAAGGACGCCTCCGGCCTCGAACACGTCGTCTCGATCGTAGGCATCGACGAGGTGGACCTCGACCGCGGCTACATCAGTTGGCGCTCGCCTGTCGCCAATGCGCTGATGAAGGCGAGCCCCGGCGACCGTGTGGACCTGCGCGCGCCAGCGAAGACGGAGAATCTCGAGGTCATCGAGGTCGAGTACTCTCCGATTCCGATGGATCCTTTCCGCGAACCGCCAGGAGCTCAGTCGAAGATGTCCGGCTCGCGGGTTTAGAGCAAGACGAACGGTGCGGAAGGAACCGCCAGAGTGTCCTGAACGCCGTTACTGCTTTGTGGGAGACGGGAACTCCGGGCTCACGTGTCATGTTGCCCCTGGGTGCTTCAAATGGCAGCTCGAGCAGCCAAGAAATAGTCCCACTTGCACTGACGTATCCAAACTGGTGCGATCGGTAGCACGCTGAATGTCCGAAAAATGTAGGTTCACGCAATTGCTTCTAACGGAGGATCAGATGCGGAAGATCAATATCAGGAGCGCCGCTTTAGCATTGATTGTTCTGGTCTTTTTATCCTGTCCGATCTGTTTACGAGCACAGGTGGAAAAGGCGGCTCCCTATCCGGTCATGGCGCCTCTCGATCAGTATTTGATTTCGGACGAGAATGCCGAGATCGCGCTGGCTCGTAGTGCTGCCCCAGCGTCGGTTTCGGATGCAGCCGAAGTGATGGTACTGCGACGCGATGGCTATGCAACCGCCGTGAAAGGTTCGAATGGCTTTCTCTGCATTGTGGAGAGAGCATGGGCGAACCCGAGCGATGCGTCGGACTTCTGGAATCCCAAAATGCGCGCCCCCACTTGCTACAACCCGGCAGCCGCAAGCACTTTTCTGCCTATCTTTCTTATGAAGACCAGGTTGGCACTCGCAGGAAAATCGAAAGCGGAGATCGGCGCGGCAACCGTGTCGGCACTCGAGAAGAAAGAACTGCCCCCGCTTGCGCCTGGAGCGATGTGCTACATGATGTCGAAGCAACAGTATCTGAACGACGGCGCCAAGAGTTGGCATCCACACGTGATGTTTCTTGTTGCGGGTGATGCCGAGAAAAGCTGGGGAGCCAATCTGCCTGGCTCGCCGATTATAGCGGCCAATAACCCTGAACAACGTGTGACCATTTTCATAGTTTTGGCCAATGAATGGTCCGATGGGACACCGGGGCCGTCGACGGCGCACTGACCGCAACTCGAATCGGGTTGCTCATGCAGGCCCTCCGATCCCACTCATCTATGATTGTGAGACGCATATTCCTCATGCCGAGTTCCAAGATGAGAAGTGCTTTTTGCCGAGTTTCCACTTGTCCGGTAACCGCTGCCGGCTCAGACGGTCGATGCAACACCACCTAATCAGTTGATCCGACAATACTTCCCCTAGGGAACCGATCTGTTTGGCTGTACTCGGTCAAAACCTAGCCAGGGTAGCGTTCCGGCTGATCTAACCTAGCCAGCGAGTTTAGCCTTTGTTTTCAATGCAAGGTGGGTTCGAGCAGAGTGTTGCATCGACCCATTGAGACCACCGCGTTTACCAGGAACTGTCTTCGTCCGCTTCAGCGCCGATGTGGAAAGAGATCATGATTTGGACTGTTATTCGTGCCGCACTGCGACCATCGGATCAACTCGCGTGGCGCGGCGGGCGGGGATGTGGCACGCGACCAGAGCGACAACGGCCAGAAGCAGCCCGACCGAGGCAAACGTAATAGCATCGGTCTCACTGACGCCAAAGAGTTGCGCCTTAAGCAACCGCGTGAATGCCACAGCGAGCGCTGTGCCCACGACGAGGCCCGCCAGTGTGAGTCGGAATCCCTGGTAGAGAACGAGACGGTAGATGCCTCCCTTCTCCGCGCCGAGCGCCATGCGGATGCCGATTTCCCGCGCGCGTTGGCGAGTGCTGTAAGCCACGACGCCATAGATGCCGACGGCGGCGAGCAGCATGGCAAGAAGACCGAACGAGGCTGCAAACGTAGCCGCGACGCGTCCAAAAAGCGAGCCGAGCTGCATGGTGACGGAAAGCGGATTCACATTGAACAGCGGCAACTCCCGATTGAGCTGATGGATGGTCTCTTCCACAGAAGAAGCCATGGTACGCGGATCGCCAGTCGTGCGGAGGTGAATCGTGGTGTCCTGCGTGGGGTGGTAGATCTGGTAAATCGGTAAATAGATGACCGGCTCGCTCGGGTAGGTGAGCATGCGGTATTTGGCGTTGCACGCGACCCCAACGATGGTGAAGCGATCACCCCAGTCCGTCACCTGCTTGCCGATAGCGTTTTCGCCCGGCCAATAGCGATCGACAAAGGCCTGGTTGACGACGGCAACGAGTTGCGCATCTGGCGTATCCGCTTCGCTGAATTCACGGCCTGAAATCACCGCGGTGCGGAGCGTGCGAAAGTAATTCGGCCCGACGACCGCTCGGCTGATCTCCATCGATTCGTGCGGTTGCGGCACGTAGCCTTCGATCTGCAGGTAGTCGGTGTGGATGCTGAAGCTCAGTGGTGAAAAATCAGCCAAGGTCACGGATTCGACCCCGGGAAGCGCCGCGAGCCTGTCGAGCACCTGCCGGTTGAACGCCATACCCGTCGCGCGCGTATAACCTGCTGGCGAGAGCTCATAAGAGGCAAGCAGCAGATGGCTTGCTTCGAATCCCGGATCCGATTGCTGTGCTTTCTGAAGGCTGCGGGTGAAGAGTCCCGCGCAGACCAAGAGAACCAGCGAGAGTGAAATCTGCGCCACCACCAGGCCGCTCAAGAGACGAGACTTGTGAAAGTAAGCGAGACGCTGTCGCTTCCTCCTTGAGAACCGATTGCACCGGCAGGCTCGAAGACCGCAGGGCCGGAAGAATACCGAAGAGTGATCGCAGCGAGGATGGAAACCGCAATCGTCACGAAAAGCACGCGTTGATCGATGTGCGCGTCGTTTGTCAGCGGAAGAGAGCTGGGCGGAAAGAAAGCGACGAGGCTGCGAGAAGTCCACACCGTAATCACTATGGCGGCAGTACCGCCGAGCAGACCAAGCAGCAGGCTCTCGATCAAAAACTGGCGGATGATCTGTTTGCGTGAAGCGCCCATTCGCCAGCCGGATGGCAATCTCGCGGCGGCGTCCGACCGAACGCACCAACAGGAGACTGGCAACGTTGGCGCAGGCCAGCAGGAGCAGAACCGCCGGCGAGCCCCAGCAACATCGGGAAAATCTTGTAAAGATAACCGTTGATGCCGAAGGGAGACCGCCAAAGGGGGTCGAGAGAAATCTCGTTCGGACTATCCCGGTGATCCTCCGGGAACCGCTCGGCGATTCCCCGCATGAGCAGGTTTAGTTCGGCCTGCGCCTGATTCTTCGTGACACCCGGGCGAAGCTTTCCGAGCACGTTCAGCCAGAAAATCCCGCGATAATCGGGACGGTCCAAACCCCAAACATCACGATCCATCGAGACAGGAATCCACAAGTTCGGTGCGAAGCCCGGGTTCGCAGCCAGTGAAATCCCGCGGGGCCACCCCGATAACGGTGTAGGGATGGCGATTGATCTGAATCGTTTTGCCGACGATTTGCGGATCGCCCGCGAAATGGTTTTGCCAGACGGCGTAACCGATGACGATCACTGCAGCGCCGGCGTGCCGCGTTCCTTCTTCCGGAAGAAAAGTGCGGCCGAGAATCGGCGTGGACGCCGAGAACATCAAAATAATTGGCGGTGGTCAGGGCCCCGTAAATGCGCTCGGGCTTCGCGACGCCGGTGAGAGACATGTAGTCCTCGTGATAGCCGAGAAGCCCGGAAAAAGTTTGAGTGCGCTCGCTGAGGTCGCGAAGGTCGGGATAAGAAAATGGCGGAGTAGGATGATCGCTGCGATCGCCGCGCATGACGGTGACAAGGTCGCTCGTGTGAGCGACTCCGGGAATCGGGTTCAGCAAGGTAGCGCTGATCCAACTGAGCACGGTGGTATTGGCGGCGATGCCGAGCGCCAGGGTAAGAACGACGATGGCAGTAAAGCCTGGATTCTTCCGCGACATGCGGAGCGCGAAGCGACAGTCCCGTGCGAGTGTATCGAGCCATTCTCCAGTCCGTGCGTCTCTCACCTGTTCCTTCACCTGCTCGACGCCCCCCAACTCAATTTGCGCTGCTCGTTCCGCTTCATCTGGCTTCATGCCTGATCGCAGCTTCTCTTCGATCAACAAATCAAGGTGAGCGCTCACTTCCGCCGCAATGTCCAGTTCGTCTTTCTGCCTGCCGGTAACATTCCGAAAGAAACTGACCGCGCGAGAAAGCCAGCGTAACTTTCGCTTCTTAGTCACGACGCCTCCAGAGTTCGCGAGATCCCAAGCACAATCCGCTCCCACTTCGCGGTTTCCTCCTCCAACTGTTTTACGCCCGCCTTCGTCAGCCGGTAGTACTTTGCCCGGCGGTTGGTTTCGGACTCTCCCCAAGCCGAATTGATCCAGCCTTCTTCCTGCATCCGGCGTAATGCGGGAAATAACGATCCGGACTTCACCACAAACATGCCTTGCGATATCTGTTCAATCCTGTGAGAGATTCCGAGGCCATGCATTTCACCCAAGCGCAGGGCTTTGAGGATCACCATGTCCAGCGTCCCTTGCAAAAGATTGGTTTGTTCCGGACTCAAGACGCTCTCCTGTAGAGATTCTACTGGAAGATTAGGCCTTCCCCTGTAGAATGTCAACGGGTCGCAGATCGAATATACGGAAATGACGGAGTCCGATCACTCCGTCATCTGCTCATCGTCACCGTAGCATGATGAAGCATCCGGAGTTCGACCAGATGGTTGCGCTTGCGGAGCGGCTCCGACTGGAATTGGATTCCTCCGACCGCAAGAACCTGGTCGGTAGTCAGATAATTCCCGATAAGTCGTGCCAGTTCAGACGGTCGACGCAACACCGTCCAACGCGTTGATTCGATAATGCTTTCCCGGAAAACCGATCTGTTGACTGCACTTGGTGAAAACCTAGCCAGGGTAGTGTTCCGGCTGACCTAACACAGGGAGCGGTTTTAGCTTTTGTTTTCAATCCGAGGTGGGTTCGAGCTGAGTGTTGCGTCGACCCATTGAAACCACCCGCATTACCGGACATGTATGGTCCGCCGCAGAGTTGCAAGCGAAAAACGAGGAGATGGCAGTTGGTCTGCGCCAATGTATTCGGCCTTCAATGGAGTCGTTGACTCCGGGCCATGATGGATATCCGCTCGCTTTCGTCCTCATAAACTGGACGGCCTCGAATCGACCTTCTCCGGTATCGGGTTTCGAGAGCGTGGGAGAGACCCATTGCCATCTCTATTTTCCGCCCGCAGACCTGGTAGGAACTCTTTTCCCTTAAACGAGATTTTATGCCGAGACAGCAAAAACGGGAGTGCGATAGCGTTGGTTCTTGCATAAGACCGCCCAGGCCATGCGAACCAACTTGTTGGCCAAAGCCACGATGACAACATTCTGATGAGTGCGCCCCAACAGTTGTGCTAACCAACTACTCAGACCGGGCGCTTGTTTGTGTCGCTGTTGCAGTACGCTGCGTGCGCCTTGAACGAAGAGTCTTCGTAAGTACTTATTGCCTCGTTTGCTGATGCCCAGTAGCTTCTGTTTGCCGCCGGTGGAGTACTCTCCCGGAACGATCCCCATCCAGGCCGATAGATTTCGTCCCTTTTTAAATGTGCTTCCATTGCCAACCGCACCGATCAGGGCTGTCGCGGTAACCGGACCGACTCCGGGAATCTCCGTGAGTCGTTGGCAGGCTTCATTCTCTTTCGCCATTTTCTGGATGACCCGATCCATCTCCTCAATGCGTGCTGCGAGTTGCTCCAGTTCCAATTGGAGCTGAGCCAGCAGAACACGGAATGAGCCGGACAGATTCAACTCCGCGTCTTCCAGGATTCGCGGCAGTTGCTCATCCAGGTGACGTCGGCCCTTAGGCAGAGTCAGCCCGCGTTCCAGAAGAAGACTGCGAATCTGGTTCACCACCGCGGTGCGCCGCATCACCCAACGCTCGCGCACGCGATGCAGCGCTTGCAAATCGAGCTGCTCCTCCGTCTTGATCGGCACAAATCGCATTCTCGGCCGCTGCACCGCTTCCGCAATGGCTTCGGCATCCAGGTAATCGCTCTTGTTGGTCTGCACGTAGGGCTTCACGTATTGCGCCGGCATCAATCGCACTTCATGACCTTGTTCGCGCAACGCCCGCCCCAGAAAGTGCGCTCCACTACAGGCCTCCATCCCAATCAACTGCACTTCCAAGTTCGCGGTGAATGCCAACAGTTGCCTGCGAGAACATCGCTTGCGGATCACCGCCCTGCCAGTTGAATCCAGCCCAACCAAATGAAAGATCGTCTTACCCAAATCGATTCCGAGCGCGTGTAGTTTCATGAGACGCCTCCTTGCCCCGCACTCTACAACTTCTAGAGATATGCGGCGGACCATCCCATTAAGTGGAGGCTAGTACCCAAGTTACCGGCGGTCCGAAGCCGATGAGCGCGTATTTTGCGTCAAATTCTGCGGAAGCCGTTCGATGGCACTCCGAAAGCGACTAGAGCAACCGCAAAAATAAATGCACCCACAATGGGCGTCACAACCTGCGTAAGCACGAGAATGGCGAGAATTAGGCAAGTGCCCACAATAATATTCCAGCCTTTTTCTATTCATCGAAGTACCTTTGCAGAAGTTTGCGATTAAGATCTCTTGCTCGCACATCGTATGTTTCTCCTGCCCGGGACACTGCGAATTTAACGCCAGAGCAGGTCCAACCAGTCAGATCGAAAAATGTACAGGCTAACTCCTGAGAGGGGACGGATCTCATCCCCTCTCTTTGGAGCGGCGTTGAGACTTAGCGGGCTGCGACCGTGACGAACTTCTGGAACGCTGGAAGGGTTGCATACTCCACTTCAAACGTCTTCACTATCGGCAAGCCCTCGACATACTTGTTCAGGATCTTGACGACTTCGGGATAGAACTCGCGGTTGTAAATTTCGGCGAATTCCTTGTTCTCCCACAGGCTGATGGCGACCAGTTCAGTCTTGTTGGGAGCCATCAGAATCAGCTCTTCGAGGAAACCCTTCTGCCTGCGGAGCAGGGGAAGAATTTCGTTTTCGATCACTTCTGGAAACTTCGGCAGCACGTTCTTCTTAATCTGCATCGTGATGTGTCGGCTATACATAAAGGCTCCTGTGAGGGCGCATGCGCGACGGGTTACTTCACCGTTCGTTTCGGCTTCGTCGGGTCGCGCTTTTCGTCGCCCTACGCCTTACTTATGTATGCGGTTCGGAGGAGTTCGCTATGACAGGCGTCACGGAGCATCGTGACCGCGGATACAAACCTGGCCGACTCTATAGGTCCGAACCACCGATCATGTTTTGATTAATATGATTACCGGACAAATAACTTCATTGTATGATATTTATACGATAATCTAACTTATCGGGTAGCATAGCCTCGCACCGTTCAGGCTGCTGGCAACGGTTAGGTGATGTCTGACAAACGCCGCGTCGGGCCTAAGTCACTCGTTATTCTGGGAGGTCCATGTCGTTTCCTTCCGAATCCCGCACTACATATTCTCCGGGCCAGTGTGCATTGAGTGCTTCCATGAGTTGCACGGCCTGCTCAAGCTCGTCGCGAATTGCTACGTGTACGAATTCGCCATTTTCAAGCTGCTTGAACACGGTATACACGGCATCAGCGCCTCACTTCATCTTGGTTGAGCGCCGCGAGAAAGCGAAACGCCTTCGCAGGAGATCAGCTCGCGCGTTTGATCGTCACGAAGTCACGTCCGATATACAGCCGGTAGGCTCCGGCCTCGGGCGCCGCGACCACTTGCAGCGGCGTGGCGTGCTTGAGTTCAGCATCGCGTTCGCCCGCGATTTCCAGCAAGTTGTGGCCACCCACATCGCTGACGACAAACTTCGATCCCGCCACGAAACCTATGCCGTAGGCCCCAGACTTGAGCGATTGGCCGCTAATCTCGACCGGTACCTCCGTGAGGAAGTATCCTTGGTATTTTTCCTTCACGCCGCTGGCATAGCCAGCCGTGTCCACCAAGCCGGCCAGTACGTAAGGACCGTCTGCAAAATGAATGCCACCCGTATTGCGCATCTGTACGGGGGCAACCTTTCCGCCGTAAAACACCTTCTCCGGAAAAATCTTCGGCGCAATGTCTGCTGCTTTTAGGACGGCGTCCTTCTTTGCTTCACCTTGACGGGCAGAACCGCCAACTATCACCTGGCAAAGAGGAATGGTGAGGAGAACCAGCGGGACCAACACGATCGAGAGCTTGCGTGCGAGCATGCACCCTCCTTCTGTTTCGGTCGAATTCTGAGTCGGATTAGCGGATAAAATTTAGTTCCACCCGACACCTTCACTCTCGTTCGCTGAGAATTGCTGTGCCCCGCGTCACCAGCCAACGTGTTCGGCATCACACCGTAGACTTCTTGACCCGCGATAGACTGCCATGAGCCGCTAGCGACGAAGGAGGGCAGATCTTTTGAGGTTATTTGCCCGCAGTCGCAGAAAGAACCTGCAACTGCAGGTCCTTGCGCCCCATCCGGAGAAGCTTATGAAACGCTCCTCAGTGATCGTAGACGGAAACGAAGCGGTCGCAGACGTTGCCTATCGCCTGAACGAAGTCATCGCTATCTATCCGATTACCCCGTCTTCGCCCATGGGCGAGTGGTCGGACCAGTGGCAACAAGAGGGCCGCCCGAACATTTGGGGTGCGATCCCCAGGGTCGTCGAAATGCAATCTGAGGGAGGCGCAGCCGGAGCGCTCCACGGCGCACTGCAGGCTGGCGCCTTGGCGACGACCTTTACGGCTTCTCAGGGCCTCTTGCTCATGATTCCCAACATGTACAAGATTGCCGGGGAGCTGACTCCAGCGGTGATTCACGTGGCGGCACGCACGGTGGCGGCCCACGCGCTTTCAATCTTTGGAGATCACAGCGACGTCATGGCGGCCCGAGCCACGGGCTTTGCGTTACTCTGCTCCAGCTCGGTGCAAGAGGCGAGTGATTTTGCCCTCATCGCGCAGGCTGCCGCCCTCGAATCTCGCATCCCTTTCCTTCATTTCCTTGACGGCTTTCGGACCTCGCATGAACTCAACCACATCACTCCGTTGAGCGACGACGATCTTCGTTCTCTGATCGATGAGACGCTGGTCCGCAATCACCGCCAGCGCGGCTTGTCCCCGGATCATCCTGTGCTCCGCGGCACGGCCCAGAACCCCGACGTCTTTTTCCAAGCTCGCGAGGCAAGCAATCCTTCTTATCGGGCGTGCCCGACCGTTGTGCAGGACGTCATGAACCGCTTCGCAGATCGCCTGGGGAGGAGTTACAAGCTATTTGACTATGTTGGCGCACCGGATGCCGATCGCATCATCGTCATGATGGGCTCTGGCGTCGGCGCCGTAGAAGAGACGATTGAGCACCTGCAGCGACGGGGAGAAAAGGTGGGTTTGCTGAAGGTCCGCTTATTCCTGCCGTTTGCCGTAGACGCGTTCCTCGATGCGATTCCGAAGAACGTCTCTGGCATCGCCGTGCTGGACCGCACCAAGGAGCCCGGCAGCATCGGCGAACCCTTGTATCTTGACGTTGTGGCCGCCTTCCACGAGACGCGCACAATGTCGGAGCACTGGCCGCGGATCATCGGCGGCCGGTATGGCCTTTCCTCAAAGGAATTTACTCCGGCAATGGCCAAGAGTGTCTTGGACGAACTGAAAAGCCCCGCTCCGCAAAATCATTTCACGGTGGGAATCCGTGATGACGTCACGCACACGAGTCTGGTATACGATCCAGAGTTTACTACTGAGGATCCGACCACGGTCCGCGCCGTGTTCTATGGCCTGGGCTCGGATGGGACCGTTGGTGCAAACAAGAATTCGATCAAGATAATCGGTAAGCGAGCAAACACGTATGCCCAGGGCTACTTCGTTTACGATTCCAAGAAGGCAGGATCGATCACCGTTTCACATCTCCGCTTTGGTCCCCACCCCATCCGGTCTTCCTATCTGATCAGCAAGGCCAGTTTTGTCGCGTGCCACCAATTCCAATTCCTCGAACGGATGGATGTGTTGAAGGCGGCGGACCTCGGCGCCACGTTTCTGCTAAACGCCCCTTTCTCTTCCGCGGAAGTGTGGAATCATCTGCCAAAGCTCGTGCAAGAAGAGATCCTCAGGAAGAAACTCGACTTGTATGTGATCGATGCTTATACGGCAGCACGAGAGGCCAATTTAGGCAACCGCATCAATACCATCATGCAGACCTGTTTTTTCGCGATCAGTGGCGTTCTGCCGCGTGAGGAAGCGATCGCGGCCATCAAGGACGCCATCCGCGACACGTACGGAAAGCGCGGTGAGGCGGTGGTGGCGAAGAATTTTGCCGCCGTCGATCAAGCGCTAGGCCACCTTCAGCACGTATCCGTTCCCGAGCACGCGTCGAGTAGCTTGCCAATCTTGCCTCCGGTACCGCACCAGGCGCCGCAGTTCGTCCGCAACGTGCTGGGCGCGATGATTGCCGGGCAAGGCGATTCCCTCCCTGTGAGCGCCATGCCCATCGATGGGACGTTTCTGACCGGCACCGCGAAATGGGAGAAACGCAACATCGCCCAGGAGATTCCTGTTTGGGACGAGGATCTGTGCATCCAGTGCGGAAAATGCGTGATGGTGTGCCCGCACGCCGTCATCCGCGCGAAAGTGTACGATTCCAGTCGCCTTGCGGATGCTCCCTCAACGTTCAAATCGGCAAGACCACGTTGGCGCGAGCTCGAAAGTTTGCGCTACACGCTCCAGGTCTCACCCGAAGACTGCACCGGTTGCCGGATTTGCGTCGAGGTCTGCCCAGTGAAGAGCAAGAGCGAAGCGAAGCACAAAGCCATCAACATGACGCCTCAAGAGCCGCTGCGCAGACCCGAGACCTCCAATTGGGATTTCTTTGCCGCACTTCCCGATTTCGATCGCCAACACCTGGCCCACGCTCACGTCAAGGATGTGCAACTCCTCGAGCCGCTCTTCGAATTCTCCGGAGCGTGCGCTGGCTGCGGCGAAACGCCCTACATCAAACTGCTGACGCAATTGTTTGGGGACCGTCTGCTGATCGCCAACGCAACCGGCTGCTCCTCCATCTACGGCGGCAACCTGCCTACGACACCCTACACGACTAACCGGCAAGGGCGCGGCCCGGCGTGGTCTAACTCTTTGTTTGAAGACAACGCGGAGTTTGGACTCGGTATGCGGTTGGCTGCCGATAAGCAAGCCGAATACGCAAGAATTCTCCTGACGCGCCAGGTTTCTCTACTCGGAGATGCGTTGGTTCAAGCTTTGCTGGCCGCGGATCAATCGAGTGAAGCGGGTATCGCAGCGCAGCGCGAACGTGTCGGGGAGTTGAAGCAAAAGCTCGCTTCGCTGGATTCGCCGGACGCGCGAGACTTGCTCGCCCTCGCGGAGTCACTTGTTCCCAAAAGTGTGTGGCTGGTTGGCGGCGATGGATGGGCCTATGACATTGGCGCGGGCGGGCTCGACCACGTTCTGGGCTCCGGCGCCAACGTGAACGTCCTCGTCCTCGACACGGAGGTCTACTCGAACACCGGCGGCCAAGCGTCCAAAGCAACGCCTCGAGCGGCGGTTGCGAAATTCGCCACCGGAGGCAAGCGCACCGTCAAGAAAGACCTGGCCTTGGAAGCCATTAGCTACGGGTCCGTCTATGTGGCGCGGGTCGCGATGGGTGGGAACGACACCCAGACGGTCAAGGCTTTCATCGAAGCAGAGGCTTACGATGGGCCTTCGCTCATCATCGCATACAGCCATTGCATCGCTCATGGATACGACATGACTTTCGGAATGGAACAACAAAAAGCCGCCGTGCTGTCCGGCTATTGGCCCCTGATGCGGTATGACCCCGCGCTACGCCTTCAAGGGAAAAATCCATTTCAGCTGGATTCCCGGGCGCCCTCGATACCGTTCCAGAAATATGCCTACCAAGAGGCCCGTTATTCCACGCTGGTGCGTAGCGATCCGGAGGTAGCGCGTGAACTGCTGGCACTCGCGCAGGGTGATGTTCATCGCCAATGGAAGGTTTATTCCAACCATGCGGAGACGACCGAGACGCCAAGCCATGCCCAGCCCGGAGCCGGTTGCTTCCGCTCAAGAAAAGTCACAAGAGGGAGAAACCAAGTGACGGACATTACCACCACCTACCTGGGTCTCCCACTGCGTTCACCCCTTGTCGCATCGGCCTCCCCGCTGTCTGATTCCATCGAAAACATCCGGCGTTTCGAGGACAACGGGGTCGGAGCGGTCGTGCTGCCGTCTTTGTTTGAAGAACAGCTCGAGTTGGAGAGCTACGCTGTTCACGCTGACCTTTCCCGCGGCGCGGAAAGCACTCCAGAGTCGCTGAACTATTTTCCGAACTTGCACAATTACAATCTGGGGCCCGATGCCTACCTCGAATTAATCCACAAGGCCAAGCAGAGCGTCTCCATACCGGTGATCGGCAGCTTAAATGGGGTCTCTGTGGGCGGATGGACTCGCTATGCCAAGCTGATCGAACAAGCAGGAGCCGCAGCGCTGGAACTGAACATCTACGATATTGTCACGGACGCCCGTCATCAGAGTTCCCGAGTGGAAGAGGACTATTGCGAGTTGGTGAGACAGGTCAAGCAAAACATCGCCATTCCAGTAGCCGTAAAGATTTCTCCCTTCTTTACGGCAATGGCCAACGTGGGCAAGCAGTTGGATGGCGCTGGCGCCGACGGACTTGTGCTTTTCAATCGCTTTTACCAGCCGGACATCGACATCGATGTGCTGGAAATCGTCCCAAGCCTCACGCTAAGCCAGTCGCCGGAATTGCGTCTGCGGCTGCATTGGGTGGCGATCCTTTATGGCAACGTGTGCGCGAATATGGCGGTCACTGGTGGCGTCCATACGGGTCGCGATATCCTCAAAGCTATGATGGCTGGTGCGCATGTGGCCATGATGACTTCGGCGTTCTTCCAAAACGGCATCAGGCACGCCAACGTGGTCTTGCACGAGATGACCCGATGGATGGAAGAGCATGAATACGAGTCGGTCGGGCAGATGCGAGGAAGCATGAGCCGGCGCTCGGTACCCAATCCGTCTGCCTTCGATCGGGCCAACTACCTGAGGGTTCTTAGCTCCTATACCCTGAGCCCGTGGCGCTCGGCATCCGGCATCGCAAAGACGGAATAACCACCGGCTGTTTCCGCCAGGCTGTTTGTAAGGTCCCAATGGCCGGCAATCCGGCTTCCATGATAAGTGCGTGTCCGGTCTTCTCTCATTGCGATCGGAGCTAGTTGTGACGCGTGTCACATGTCGCCGTAAAGTCTCTCACTTCGCGCCTTTAACCATTTGGCTATAAATGGTACGGGAGCCAAGAAAGGACGGCTTCCCGCGAGGTGCGTTCATGGTCAACCGAGTGAGGGTCATCCGCAAGAGGAAGGCGCGGATCATGGAGCAGGGCACGAACATAAAGGAGCGTACTTTTTGTGACCTTCCGCAGCCAGTGGTTGCCGCGCTCGATGCGATCTCTTCATCCGCGAGCTATCCGAAGGATGCGATCTTTTTTGTCGAAGGTCAGAGACCTCGTGGTGTGTTCGTTCTCTGCAATGGCCGAGTCAAGCTTTCGACAACTTCGGCGAACGGTAAGGCGATCATTGTCCGCATTGCGGAAGCCGGCGAGGTGATAGGGCTAGCTGGAACACTTTCGGGCAAGGCATACGAACTCACGGCCGAGGCTCTGGAGCCCCTTCAAGCCCGTTTCATCCCGCGAGAACCTTTTCTGCATTTCCTGCGGGAGCATGGAGAGGCCGCCGTACGAATGGCGGAGATTCTCAGCAAGGCATATTACGCGACGCTTCTTGAGGTCCGCTACTTGGGTTTCTCGAGCTCCGCGCCGGAAAAGCTGGCTCGCTTCTTGCTGGATCTGCCTGCCACGCCGGCTCACGACAATGGACATCTGCGGGTCACTCTTACTCTGAGGCACTATGAAATTGGAGAGATGATCGGCGCTTCTCGCGAGACGGTCTCACGGGTCTTCGCACAGTTGAAGCGCGAAGGCTTGATCGAAGTTCACGGTTCCAGTGTGTTCATCATGAACAAGGCCGACCTAGAAAAGCTGCTGGAGGGCTAGAACACTCTGTCAATGGCTACGTGGTGTGTGCAAAAACTCCGGTTCGGTAACACCCTCACGAATCCCATCAAATCCGCGTGACTTTGCAGGCCGAATTCAAAGAGTGCTTCGACGCTGCCGTTCGGAATCGCAGCCGTATCGGTCAGGGGCCGATTCGAGAGCCTGTCAATATAACGCTTCTCCTCCGATAAAATGTGCCGAACCACATCGCCAACAGCCCGCTTCTGCAGACAAAGCGGGCCGCCAGGATTAACGGGCCACCGCACACAAGGTACTCTTAGCGAGAGATCATGGCGGAAAGGAGGATTACCCCGGGCGGGCTCTTAAGGGCCAGCAAAATCTCCAAAAAGACGAAACCGATAGTCACGCTTTTACCTCAACCCGCTCCCGGAAGGATTGCCAGACATACGCTTCATGTTCTTGGGTTTCCTGCAGAATGTCCGCGACAGCTTTATGCTTGGCGTTTTTCAGCCACTCATCTGTAATCTCATCAACGAAATAGTTGACTCGGTACTGAATGGCTTCGATGCTGAGGACGAGATGGCCTTCTCGCTCACCTAGTACTGGGGACATGAGCGAGGCTCTCCGGTCTTCCTCGCCTTCCCGTTCTTCCCTGTCCCATTCTTGTCTGAAAAGATCAGCCCTGCTATTCAGGTATTCGTTAAACGTCGTGATTGCGTCTTCTATCGTCTTGATCGTCTGGGCCAGGCTAAGTTCCACGTCGCGGAATAGAATTGGATGACCTTCGAAATACTTCCCAGAGTCGGTAAGATACCTGCGCGATGGCGATCTGGAGCAACAGGAAACCTCCCGGGCAATCGGCAAGAGGATCGTTGCCCGCCGTCGCAAGAACAACATGCGCTTCAGCGAAGTCGGTGACTTCTCGTTCCGTCAAATCCGAAAATTGAAACTGTGCCAGTCTATTCATTCGCCCAGCCATTATGTATTCCTCCGGTTCACGCGAGGCTTGATAGGCTAGCTTTCCGGCCTTCGCAGCGATGTTGATCAACTCGCTGGCACCAGACAGCCTTCTCGGCTCTGTCGACTTCATCTTGGAGCCGGGCTCACGACATACCCTCACTACGCTGGGGCCACGACGATCGTGCAAAAACTGTGCAACGAATCGTGTCTCGGTGCCATTGCTGACACTGCTGACAAGGCGGACTTGTTGATTCCGCGTAACTTGGTGAAAACAGGGAACTGTCCGGAGAATCCGGCTTACAGGCTCGCCCGCCGTTTTTTCCAGTAGCTTACGAACCCTACCTCAACGATTGTGGCGCCGGTGTGTCGGAATGTCCTCGCCGCCGAAAGCGTCTCGCCGAAGCGATGTGGTTATTTCCTCCCACACGTTTACTTGATTGACGGTGGAACCTAGGATTGCGCCAGTCTCCGCCTTGAGGTCCCGCAGGCTTGGAGTAGAATGCGGGCCGACCGGCTTGCGGTCGCCGCTCATTCACAGAGGACAAAACATGCGCTACTTCACCTGCCTTGTTGCGCTGTGCATCTCTGCCAGCACCCTCCACGCCGCTGACCCGAACGGCCAACAACTCAGCACTTCAGAGAAGCAGCAGGCCGGCAAACAAGGCACGCAAAACCCAGAAGCCTATGCGTTGTACTTGAAGGGGCGCTCCTTTTGGAACAAGCGAACCCTCTCGGACCTTGAGACCGCAGTCTCCTATTTCAATCAAGCCATCGCCAAAGACCCCGGTTACGCTTTGGCGTATGCAGGGCTGGCCGATACCTACTCCCTAATGCCTGACTATGGTGGCAGTCCCAGCGAAGACATCCCGAAGTCGAATGCCGCGGCCCGCAAGGCCTTGGAGTTGGAAGCAACCTTGGCGCGTCCGCACGCCGTTCTGGGCAGCAACAAGATGGGGTACGAATGGGATTTTGCGGGAGGAGAGGCGGAGTTCAAGAAGGCGATAGAACTCGACCCGAACGACGCTACTGCGCACCAGTGGTACGCGGAGAGTTTGGTGATGCTCGGGGGCAGGGAGCGGGAAGGACTTGCTGAAATCAATCGTGCCTGTCAGCTCGATCCGCGGTCACTGGTGATCAGGCGTGACCTCGGAGCCGATCACACCTTTGCACGACAGTACGACGAGGCCATTGCCGTGTGCAAGAAGTTGGCCAATGAGAACCCGACATTCGCGGTGGCGCACGAGTGTTTAGCCAATGCGTATTGGGGAAAGAAGATGTACCGGCAGGTCATTGAAGAATGGAAGGCCTATGGCAAGCTTTCCGGCGAGCGAAGCGATTCTGATTACGCCGCGGCCCTGGAACAAGGATTTCGTTCGGGGGGTTGGAAGGAAGCTCTCAGCAAAAGCATCGAAACCATGAAAGATCAACGCAAGGCAGGCGCTTCGGTTACCTACAATATCGCTGAAGCCTATGCCGACTTGGGAGAAAAAGATCAGGCTTTCCAGTGGCTCAACACCGCGTTTCAAGAACACGATCAAGGTCTAATGGGTTTGAAGACTGACTTCACACTCGATTCCCTACGTTCCGACCCACGGTTTGCTGAACTGGTGCGGAGAGTGGGGTTGCCGCAGTAACACCCCGGCATGCCCATTCTGAAAGAATCCAAGGCAAGTATACGAAGGCGAAATATTTCTGTGCTCAGAGTTGTGACGCCGGTGTCACGCAAAGCCCGCCGACGCTGTCGAGGTTGACATCATTGGATAGTCAGCGACGATTTATTCCAAACAACTTGTTTGTTTGCAATGCAGCCCGGACAATCCGGCTGACACGCTCGTCCGCCATTAGCCCTGAGAACCGTCCGGCAACCCGGCCGGACGGGCTAGTTTCTAAGTGAATCCTGTGCTTACAAGAGAGTCGGGGCGTTCCAAGTTGCGATATAAGATCCGAACTCGTCTACTGGGTGGGGGAGTGCGATAGCCGCTTAGAGATGAGAGTCGCGTGGATTACGCCGCCGTCCCCCGGGGCGCCCTCGCAAATTGCGTAGTCCCCTTCTTTAACCTGGCTGGAGTCAATCTCGTTGACCTTCTTGTCGGCGTGAAACTGACTGACCCATTTCGTCGAGCCGTCGTACACACAGGTCTTCGTCACATTCCCGCCCGTCTTACGAAGAGTCAAAGAAGACTGGTCGGTGCTGATTCTTACAACTCTACCTTCCCAGCGCACGTCCTTCGGCTTGGCAGGAGCCTGTTGCGCGAACACCGCTGTCGCCAGCGGAAGGGCAAGTACCAACGCGAACAGCAGAATGAGTTGCTTCTTCAGCATTTTCCTTCTCCTTATCACCGGGATTACCGGCAAAGACATGATGCGTAGCAAGAACACTAGACCCAGGGGACCGAAAACAGCAAGCTTTCAAAACTTGGGCAACGTCTCCGCTGCATCTCTCATACTGGTTGCCCCGCCAGACCCTGATGCCCGAAAGAGCCACCGCCCGTCGAGCGGCGCAGTTTAGTTTGGCGGTTAAATGATTCAGTAGAGCACTTCGTTCTCACCTTTTTCACCGACCAGTTTCTGGAACCGTACCACGATCTTGTCGCGCCGCGCCATCACCGCCTTCACTTCATCCTTGGTGAGATAGTGGCTGGTTTTTTCTCTTAGCGTGTTCTCGTCCAGCGCCTTTAGTTTCTCCAACAATTGCCGGTCACAGCGCACCAAGTCTTTGGGTTCTTTGGGTTCCTTGTTGAGGCGAAACGAGCGGCTGAAATCAATCCTCCAAATCTGCCAATTCTCACCGATTAGCACGTTGGTTAGGTTGGGGTCGGCATCGGAGACCAATTGATCGAAGACCCGGATCTTGTACATCTGATTGTTCCAGGCCTCTGCATCCGGCGGAGTTATTTTTTTCGTGTAGCGCTCCACCTCATCCATCTTCACCGGCAACCACCAACTGAGCGAGCCTACGTGGCCTTCCCATTTGCGTTCGACGTATACCGGCACAATGTCGTCCATTCCAACCAACTCAGCCAGTTCATAGGCGGCGATGTTGTACTTGTAGGAGTCCACGAAGTTCACTTCGATGGCGCCGCTGGAAAGCTTCATCTGGGGTTTGTGTTCATCAATAGGTTGGAAAGAGGCGTCGTGGGTGATCGTTCCGTCGGACAGCGTAAGGCGCGAGGTGTTGGTGACGCCTTTCTTGGACTGGTGACTGTTCACCACCTTGGCGGTGAGAAGGAACTGCTTGATCTGCTCCTTGGTTAGGTTTGGCTCGTCCCCGGCAACCGCGAACAGTCCGCAAGTGAGACACACCACCGCGGCAAGAAACAAACGCCGACGCAGACCGAGTAGGTTCATGGGAGGATTCTCCTTAGAATTGGTGGGACTCTACTCTTTTACGCCGCAATGGACAACCTAAAATAGTTAGCATGGTCGGCGCCTTCGGACTCAGCAGAAGGAGTAACACGCAGGCGTCTGGTGGACGCGGCAGAAGTTGCAAAACATGAAGTAGAGCGACAAAGCCGCGACGTGATGCTCTACTTTCCTCATCGCTGCCAAAACGGAGCACGCGAAGTCGTCGCTGAGACGTGGGCGATTGTGCCCAATTGTGCCGGAAGTCTTCTCCAGACCTTCGTCGTTCTTCGTGAACTCGATGAGAAGTTTTCGCTTACTAAATGAGACCGATATCGAGCCAAGGACTTAGCCAGTGAGACTCGTCAGGAGGGTTTTCCGAGACCAAGGCGAAGAATGGCACTGCTCCTATGTAACTCGGGAGAGAGCGCTGCAATTTGCCGCTGGTTCCACGCGATTGTAGGCCAAGTCTCTTCGGGAATACTAAGGAACACGCTTACCACTTCTGGATCGAGCTGACCTGCAAGGTGGCGGATCGTCTCGCGTGCTGCCTGGAACGAAGAGGCAGGCCGATAGGGTCTGTCGGAGGTCATGGCATCGAGAGTATCTGCAACGGCGAAGATTCGTGCGCCGAGAAGAATCTCTTCTCCCTTGAGTCCACGCGGATAGCCCTTTCCGTCGCAGCGCTCGTGATGGGTGAGCACGATTTCGGCCGCGTCGGCGAGAAAGGGGATGCCCTTCAAAAGGTCGAATCCGATCTGGACGTGCTGCTGCATAAGCTTCCACTCTTCTGTGGTGAGAGGTCCCGGCTTGAGCAGAATGCCGTCAGGGACTCCGAGCTTTCCGATATCGTGCAGATAAGCTCCTCTCGCTAGACTTCCTAGCTGTTTTTCCGACCAACCTATCGCTCGGGCAATCTCGAGGGAGTAGTGACAGACACGCTGTGAGTGGCCCGCTGTCTCATTGTCGCGGAGATCGATCGCCGCCCCAAGCGCTTGCAAGGTGTCTTCATAACTGCGCTCGATCTGCTGGAGTGCGGCTTGCAGTTGCCCGGTACGTTCCGCAACCATTTCTTCGAGGTGTTGGCGGTAGTTTTCGACCTGTTGTTCGAGTTGCCGCTTGTGAAGCGCGCGCTCGAGGCTTGCCAAGACCGCACTTTCCCGGAGAGGTTTAACGAGATAGTCGTCCGCACCGCAACGCATCGCTTGCACACCCACCTCCACATCATCGACGCCGGTAGCGACCAAGAACGCCATGTGAGGGTAGCGGCGGCGAACTTGGGCGAGGAGTTCCATACCGCCGATGCCGGGCATGTCGAGGTCGGAAATGACCGCACTGAATCGCTCGCGCCCCAGAGTCAAAAGGGCTTCCTCACCGCTGGTGGCGGTGGCGCAGTGAAAAGCGGGTGGACTCAGCATGAGGGCGAGAAGCTTGCAAGCAGGAAAATCGTCATCAACGGCAAGAACGCGCGCAGCAGGTTGACGATCCGGTGAAATCTCGGCGAGACGGCCGACGGCTTCTGTGGGAAGGACTTGGCCAATCTCGGTCATAAAGGCGTCCGACCCGCTCCCTACTGCAGTACCCAAGGTCCTATCTTCTCGGTGAAGCGGCATCCATAGTGGCGAATGGGCATATCCTTCGAATCCGCATGAACAATCTTCGCCTTCCCGACCTGGTGTTCCCTGTGCATCGTCGTCTGGGGATCGACAATGTAAACATTCACGATGGAATGAATGGCGAGTTCGGCCGCACAGCCGCACAGGAACCCACTCAGACTCACGTTCTCCGTCGTCGCGACCGCTTCGAAGTCCTTTCCCTGACTGTCTGTACCTCGCAGCCTCAAAGCAACCCGCAACCGCACGCGCACTTCGGTCCGAGGGGTGTACTTACGCGTTTTGGCGACTTGGCCAAGGAATGCTCGCAGTAGTTCGAAATCAATGGGCTTCTCGAAATAGCCGGCAGCGCCGAGCTGCTTGCAATGCTCTTTGGTTTGTCCGCCGGCCTCACCGCTCACGATAATTACAGGGATCATCTGCGTGCCGCTGAAGGACGTAAACATCTGCAGCAGCTCATACCCGGAATATTTCGACATTCGCAGATCGAGCAAGATGGCGTCGGGACGGTGTTCGAGGGCGAGCGCCAGGCCCTGCTCCGGCTCCCCCGAATCAATGACGTCGTAGCCGTCGCAAAGCTCCAGGCGCATCAGGCGGCGCAGCGCTTCATCGTCTTCCACAATCAGCACTTTTCGCATCGCCTAGTTCCCCCGATTGGCCGGACCCGATAGTGTTCCTTGAAGTTCGGCCAGCTTGCTGGTAGCGGACGCTGGCCTTTTCCCGCCATCGAGTACCTCGCGCGCCTTCCGGATAAGAACGTCTTCCGTAAATGGCTTGTGCAGAAGGTGGATTCCAGGATCGGGAACTCCGTGTCCTGCAATAAAGCTGTCGGTATAGCCCGACATGTAGAGGACCTTCATTCCTGGTTGACGCGGCAGCAATTGTTCTGCCAAAACGCGGCCGTTCATGCCTGGCATCACGACATCGGTCAGTAGGAGATCAAGAGTTACTCCGGAGCGCGCTGCAACCTCCAGAGCTTCTTCACCGCTCCCTGCCGTCAACACGCTGAATCCGGCAGCTTCCAGAAAGGTTTGCGCAAGTTTTCTCAGCGGCTGGGCATCTTCCACCAGAAGAATACTTTCCGTACCGCGCAGATGTTCCACCGAATCGACTTTCTGTTCTTCCACGGCCGGCTGACCCTCATGTCGCGGGAGATAAATCTCAAAGGACGTGCCTTTTCCCGGCGCGCTGTCCACCCAGATATAACCGTTGCTCTGTTTAACGATGCCGTACACAGTTGCAAGTCCCAGCCCCGTGCCCTTGCCCTGTTCCTTGGTGGTGAAGAATGGCTCGAAGATATGCGTAAGTGTTCCGGCGTCCATGCCCGTTCCCGTGTCGGTCACCGCCAAAAGCACGTAATTCCCGGCTCTAGAACCCGGATGAGTGTGTGTATACGCTTGGTCAAACTCCACGTTGGCAGTCTGGATCTTCAGCTTCCCTCCGGTGGGCATAGCGTCACGCGCGTTTACAGCTAGGTTCATGATCACCTGTTCGATCTGGCTTTGGTCCGCTTTCACGCTGCCAAGCTCAGGGTCCAGCGCCAACGACACCTCGATATCCTCGCCCAGCAGTCGGGGAAGCATACTTTCCATGTCAGAGGTGAGTGTGTTGAGGCTGAGGACGGCAGGAGTCAAGACCTGCTGCCGGCTGAAAGCAAGCAACTGCTTAGTCAAAGAAGCCGCTCGCTGTCCCGCCTTCTCGATTTCGAGGGCATGCTCACAGAGAGTATTGTTCGTGCCCAGCGCCTTCCTCAGCACTCTGCTGTAACCGATGATTACTCCCAGGTGATTGTTGAAGTCGTGGGCGATTCCTCCCGGATAGCCGTCCAATCGCTTCCATTTTTTGCGCCATTCTCAGTTGTCGTTCGAGCACTCGCTTTTCCGTCACATCCTCCGCGAACATTTCAAAGTACGCCGGAGCGCCGTTTTCATCGTTGATGCATCGGCCCGAACATCGCACGGTGATGGGCGTGCCGTCTTGCCGCTTCCACTCCATTTCGATGTCCTTGATTTCTTCCTTGCGGGTGAGCAGCTCGGTCAAACGCTGGTATTCCGCGCTGTGCCGGAAGATGTCGCGTTGCCAGATCTCTTCTCAAGAGCTCCTGCTCCAGACTCATAACCCAGCATGTGTTGCAGCGCCGGATTGACTTGCAGAAATCGGCCGGTGATGCTTGCGCGATAGATTCCATACGGCGCGTCTTCCACCACCGAGCGAAAATCTGCCTCCGAGCGCCGAAGAGCGTCCTCCGCTCTTTTGCGCTCGGTGATGTTGCGGTTGACGATCACAAGCTTTTCCGGCTCCGCCTTGGCATTGCGAATGACGCTCGACGTTGATTCCAGCACCAGCCACGTCCCGTTCTTGTGGCGAGCGCGGTACTCCAGCGTTTTTCCAATTCCCGAAAGCCGCGCGTCCTCGGTGGCCTTCTTGACGCGCTCACGATCGTCGGGGTGAATCTGCTCGAAGGCTGAAGAGGCCTGCAGTTCCTCAGGCGAATAGCCCAGCACCGTCTGGTAAGAAAGACTGTTGAAGAGCCGTTTCCCCTCCATATCCACGACCGCGATCATGTCGGCTGCGTTCTCACTGATCAGGTGAAACAGTTCTTCTCGTTTGACCAGCTCCCGTCGAATCCGGTAGATCAGCAAATGCTGGTAGATCGTGTAGAGGTCGAAGAGAAAAACCAAGCCAATCAGCCCTCGCACCGCTTGCGGCAGCAAACTTAGGGAAAGGAAATCATGGAGGTCATGCACCTCAGGAAGCAGAAAAGAGGCCATCCCAACCGTCAGGAGTAGCGTGATAACAACCGCTGCCGCCCACAGCCACCACTCCCGCCGTTCAATGCGCCGGAAGTTCACGCGAAGAACCTGCGTTTGCGCGATCTCTGGCTCGTCCATATTTCCTGCTCGATGCAGTCGCACTAAATCACCCGTGAGCTTCCACGCAAGCCCCCATTCCTTCGAGACCCAACTTGGTCCACTCCGGGGTTGCTAATCCAACCAGTCTGTTCCTGCACGAGGCGCGCCAATACCGCGCCCGTTCTTGCGCTGCCGATTCTGTCGCAACGCAATGAAACATCAGATATTTGTGGGAAAGCTTTACAAGAGAACACCGGGAGTTCAGAACCATCCGTGCCAGCGTGAAGCGCGAGTCCTGTTTTGGAACCCGCGCCAAAAGGAATCCGTTTGCGAGATGACACAAATCTCTCTGGAGGTGGCCGTAAGCACAAACTCGGCGGAGAGCTACCGGCCATCGGAAGTGGAGAATATCGTTTCACCCCAGGAGAACGGCGAACGCCAGTTCGGCCAATCTTCGAAGGCTCATTAGTTCTAACCAATCAAGGGCGCATTTGACAGTTCGGAGCTCGAATTGCACGTACCCCACGACGAGCGATGAATCGACATTGTTGAATCCAAGTGAACCTACCGGCGGGAGGGACTCGATGTTGCGCGACGAATCGGACAGAAGTGCAACGAGACGAGTGCAAGAGATGGAAGAGATTCTGAAAATGCCCTCAGAGTCCATGCCGCAATGGAACGACGTGGATGCCGTTGGAAGACAGAGGTTGCTCCTGGAAAACCTAGTTGAAGTGCGGTACATCGCGCGACGTATCCACGACGGTTTGCCGTCACACGTGTCATTCGACGATCTGTTTCACGCCGGGATTTTGGGGCTGATCGATGCCGTCGATAAATTTGATCCGCAGAGAAACGTACGGCTCAAGTCATACGCGCGATTTCGAATTCGTGGCGCGATTTTGGATAGCCTGCGCCAGCTGGACTGGAGCCCGCGAAGCCTGAGGCAGAAGGCGCGCAGGCTTGAACGGGCAAGCCACGAACTCACCGGCGAGCTTGGCCACTCTCCTTCGACGTCGGAAATAGCTTCCAAGCTGAGCGTACCCATTGAGGACCTTCATCGGCTACAAGGTGAACTACGAGGTCTCGGACTAAGAAGTTTGCATATTTGGTCCGAGGAAGGGACTGAAGAGGAAGGCTTGCCCTTAGCGTTCCGACCAGAAGAAGATCCCTTTCAGATGACCTTTCGTCGAGAGGTCCGCGATCTCCTAGGGGAGACCCTGTCGAAACTGGAAGAAAAGGAACGACAGGTCTTGGGCTTTTATTATCTCGAAGAACTCACTATGAAAAAAATCGGCAAGATTCTGGGGATTGGCGAATCACGTGTGTCACAAATTCGCGCGGCGGCCTTGGTGCACCTGCGCTCGCGTTTGTTGTTCTTTCGACTGCGCTGCCCGGACGGTAGAACTCCAGCGAAAGTGGGCGTCGTATCGCCGACTGATGTCCAATGAAACACGACGCATAGCCACACAAATGCCGGAGCCTCTTAAGAAGCTTAAGAACATGAGGCGAACCAGAAGTTCTTTCGAACACCTTCCACTGTCTAGCATGCAGAGGTGCAATTACCCATCCAAATTGGGACTTGGCGATGCACTTTCTAGTCTGCGAGCGCGAGCGAGGGAAGGATAGGAGCGCTGGCATCACTGAATGTTGCGCAGTGGGAGCGGGAAGCGTCGCCGCAATCTGGCAATCCCTAGACAAAAATGGTCACCACGACTGCATTGCAGAGACCGAGGGCAGCATCAGCCCTAAAGAAGTCCTTTGTTTTCTGCGCTGTAAAAGTTCCAGCGCTGACGCGATCGACTTGGGATATGGCCCCAACCGTGCTTCTTCCCAGTGCAACAGTCCAGGACTGTCAGGTCACCAAGGAGACAATATGACGGAGAAAAAGAAATTTGTTCGTCAAAAGGGTTTTTCGCTTATCGAGCTTTTGATCGTCGTAGCCATCATTTTGATCATCGCGGCGATCGCGATTCCTAATCTCATCAAGTCAAAAATGGCCGCTAACGAAGCATCGGCGGTGGGTTCGGTGCGCACGATCAACACCGGCGAAGTAAACTACGCCACCTCTTGCCCAGCTATTGGGTACTCGGTCTCGTTGGTTGAGCTCAACACCGGTGGCGCTTGCGCCGGCGGCAAGGGCATCATTGATCCGGTTCTCAGTCTTGGCGCCAAGGCGGGTTATACATTCGCATACGCCACGGTGGCAGGCGGCGACGGCAAGAACGACACGTATACGGTTACAGGCATTCCTGCAACCGTTGGTACCACCGGACAGCGCGGCTTCTACTCCGATCAGACGGGTGTCATCCGTTACACCCTGACTGGCGTGGCTCCGACTGTTGCCAGCCCGGCACTATAACGTCAATTCCGGATGTCGCGTTGCGTGGCGCGAGCCGTGGCTAGAGTCGCTCCACGGCTCGCCCGCTGATCTTTCGACCATACTAATGCTCTCCGCCGGGAAATCTCTTCGGCGTAAAAGCTCAAGAGTGTTGTTCGCGATGACGCTGGATAAATTCCTTCAGGTATTCGCCCGCTTCGGTGATGTGCTTCCACAGCGCTGCGGATGCGATTTCGGGGTTTCTCGTCTTGCAAGCATCTAGCAGTTCGCGGTGCGCCTGGCCCGCGCGATGCAAGTCCCGCGTGAAAAGCAGGTGCAGCCGCGTGTACCGGTCGCAATTGATGTTCAAAGTTTTGACGTAGGCCAGCATGTATGCGCGATTCGCCGGCGCATACAGCGCGGAATGGAAGCTCCAGTTCCACGACCCCCAGGACCTCACCTCGGAATCTTTCTCGAGTGACGCCTCGAAACGTTCCAGAACTTCCTCAGCCTTCTTGAAATCCTCTTGCTTCATGTTCGGAATCGCGCAGCGCAGCATGTAGCACTCCAAAGCAGCGCGCGTTTCAAAGATCTGCATGATTTCGTCGGGCGAAAGCGCGGAGACCACCGCCCCGCGGTTTGCGACGATCGTAATCAGTCCTTCCGCCGCCAGATGGCTGAGGGCTTCCCGCACCGGGATCCGGCTGATCTGAAACTCTATGGCGATCGCGTCCTGGCGCAGTTGTTCGCCTTCCCGCAACTCACCGCTGAGGATTTTGTCTCTCAGCCGCTCGAGCACAGCGGAAGCCAGAGACTGTCGAGGGATGGGCGTTGTCTTGCGCGGGATAACGGGCTTTTTAGTTTTGGCCAAGGCTCTTTGTCGGCTCTCCACCACGATCACCGGTTGTTTCGTCCGGAATTCCACCACACCTGCGGACGAAAGACTCTCTATGGCCCTAAGCCTATAAAATAAACGCGGTACTTACAACTGTTCGCGTGTCAATTGCCCGTCCACCATTCTCCAAATCCCCAGGGGATTCTCGTTTTTCAACTCATCGGGAAGCGCGCTGCTCGGAAAATCCTGATAGCACACCGGGCGTGCAAACCGGTAGATCGCTTGGGTGCCCACCGAAGTTGTGCTGCTGTTTGTGCTCGCCGGATACGGTCCCCCATGAATCATCGCGTGGCATACTTCCACGCCCGTCGGGTAGCCGTTGAATACGATTCGGCCCACCTTGGTCCTCAAGATCTCGATCAACTCCGCGAAATCGCGCAGGTCCTCCGGGGTGCCGTGAATCGTCGCAGTCAAATGGCCGCCGAGGCTGCGTGCCGCGTGTAGGATCTGCTCTTTACCCGAAAATCGCACCAGCAGTGTGGATGGGCCGAACACTTCCGATCCGAGGTCGGAACTAGCCAGCAAGCCTGCTACGTCGGTCTGAAAAACTGCGACTCCCGCAAGAAACGCCGGCTCGGCGCCCGGTTGCTCTCCCTCTGCCAGAACCGCAATGTCGCTGCGCCCTCTGCGGCTTTGCGTCTCGCGCCGGTAGGCCCCCGCAATCCCAGACGTCAGCAGTGAAAATTTCGGCGAGTGCGCCACCTTCTCTCGAAATTCACCAAGAAAGATTGCGGAGTCCTCCGACTCCGGCACAAACACCATGCCGGGCTTCGTGCAGAATTGCCCGCCGCCCAAGGTGAAAGACGCGTGAAGCTGGGCAGCAATCTCGCGCCCTCGTGCGGCCATGGCCCCAGGAAGTATGAATAGAGGATTCGTGCTCCCCATTTCAGCGTAGAAGGGAATCGGCTCCGGCCGCCCCGCCGCCAAATTCATCAACGTTCTTCCAGCGGCAATCGACCCTGTGAAGCCACCCGCTTTCACAAGTGGGTGCTGGACCAGTGCCGTTCCGACGCTCGTCCCCGAATCGAACAGGAGCGAAAACACCCCGGGCGGTAAACCCTGCTCCCGAACACTCTCCCGGATCGCCCGCCCCACAAGCTCACTCGTGCCCGGGTGTGCCGGATGCGCCTTCACGATGACAGGGTTTCCAGCCACGAGCGCCGACGCCGTATCGCCTCCCGCGACGGAAAACGCCAGAGGAAAATTGCTGGCGCCGAAAACAACAACCGGGCCAAGCCCGTGCCACATCGATCGCACGTCCGGCTTCGGGAGCGGCTTGCGTTGCGGATCGGCCCGGTCGATCCGTGCCGTCACCCAAGAGCCTTCCTTCACCACGCTCGCGAACAGCCGCAGTTGGTTGCACGTGCGCCCGGTCTCCGATTGGAGGCGCGGCTTCGGCAGCGCCGTCTCTAGGTGCGCGCGTTCTACGATCGATTCGGTGATCCCCTCGATGTGCGAAGCCACGCTTTCCAGCAGCGCCGCCTTCTCCACAGCTCGCAGTCGGCTCAGAGCAGGGAAAGCGTCGGCAGCCAGTTGCGCAGTGCGATTGACATCTTCCTTCGTCGCCGAATGGAACGCCGGCTCCAGCGTCTCTCCGGTGGCGGGATTCCACGCCCGAAAAGTATCGCCGGACTCCGCGCTTTCGCTACCGCCAATCAGTGACCTACCGAATATGTTCATAGGGACCCTTTCTGCCTGGTTTGTTTACCTGGTTTCCTTAACCAGCTTCTTGCCGCAATTCCGAGCCTTGCACCAATCGACCAATGTTTAACACGAGCAGGTCAAGGCTTTCGATTGACGAGCGGATATTCTATGCACGACTATACTCGGCGTGTCCAACTCACCTTCCAGTTCGCCGCTCATGCCCAAGGGTGGCCTTTCTGCTAGCGATGCGCCTCGCGTCTCGCGGCGTCGCTTTGGCCAACACGCCGCTCTGGCGGCAGCCTTGTCTCTTTCTCCCCCGGAACTGCTGGCGGCATTGCATCATTCCCACCGGCAGTCCCACGATGGCGTCGAGCTGGCGCCGGAGCAAACGCAAAACGTCGAAGCCAAGCTCGACAACGTCATTCGCAAATACGGAAGCCGCCTCTCGCAAGAGCAACGCCAACACCTGCGTCGCATTCTCACCTACAACGAAAGAATGCTCGCGTCGGTTCGCGCTTTCGCGCTGCAAAACGGCGATCCGCCTGCCGACGTTCTGAAGATTTCTCTTTCAGCAAAAACTCTCCCGCCAGCAACCAGACTGTCCGCCACTGAAGAAGGGAACACCTGACGTGGTGAACGAAGACATTTTATTTCTCTCCGTTCGCGAATTGGGCGAGCGCATTCGAGCCCGCAAACTCTCGCCGGTCGAGCTCACCGAAGGTTATCTCGACCGCAGCGAGAAGATCGGCCCCAAGCTCAGCGCCTATGCGACCATTACGCGGGAGCTGGCGCTAAAGCAGGCGCAAGCCGCGGAAAAAGAAATCGCCACCGGTCATTATCGCGGCCCACTTCACGGTGTTCCATACGCTGTAAAGGATCTGGTCGCCGTCGAAGGGTATCCGACCACCTGGGGTGCGCGTCCCTACGCCGCTCAAAAATTCGACTTCAACGCCACGGTCATCGAGCGGCTGAATCAAGCTGGCGCCGTCCTCATCGGCAAAGCCGCGATGATCGAGCTGGCCGGAGGCTTGGGCTATTCCGCCGGCGACGCGTCCCTAACAGGACCCGCAAGAAATCCATGGAACACCAAGTATTGGACGTGCGGCTCTTCCAGCGGATCGGGCGCGGTGGTTGCCGCCGGGCTTGCTCCGTGGGCGCTTGGTTCGGACACGCGCGGCTCGATTATTTGTCCGTCCTCGTGGTGCGGAGTCTCTGGAATGCGTCCTAGCTTCGGCCGCGTCAGCCGTTTTGGCGCGATGGCTATTGCGTGGAGCATGGACAAACTCGGCCCCATGGCCCGGACTGCGGACGATTGCGGACTCGTTCTCGCAACCATCGCGGGGCACGATCCCAAGGATCACGATTCGCTGCCAGCGCACGTCGCCGAATTTTCCTATCCGCGCGAATCAGTGCCGCTTGCCAAGCCGCTCCGCATCGGCCGCCTGACCAACGTCTGGCGGGAGATGGATCCCAGTTTGCAATCCGCTGTTGACGATGCTCTGAAGGTGCTTGAGAAAAACGGCGCAAAGATTTCGGACGTGGAAATTCCCGGCGGCCCTTACGAAGAGTGTGCCGAGCTCACGATATTGATCGAGGCTGCTTCGTCGTTTCAGGATCTGATTGCCAGCGGGCATTGCGCGGAGTTGGTCGATCCGGTCGGGCAGATCAATGGCTATGCGAGTTCGGAATTTTCCGCCACCGACTATCTTCAGGTGCAGCGCGTCCGAACGTTCTTGCAAAAGCAAATCGACCGGCTGTTTGATGACTTCGACGTCCTAGCCACCGCCGGCGAATCATCCGCAGCATCTCCGCTGAGCGCTCCGCCCGAGGAAGATTCGGCAGGGCCAATTGCCCAGCGCGAGCCGGACGGTATCTCCAGCCTGTGCGGGCTGCCTGCGCTCAGTGTCCCCTGCGGATTCAGCAAAGACAAACTTCCGTTCGGCGTGCAATTCATCGGCCGCGCTTTGAACGATCAACTGGTCGTCGCCGCGGCGCGTTCCTTTCAAAGCCATACCGATTGGCATCGCCAACGCCCGCCACTCATTTAGAACGCAACTTCAACCGGCTGGCCCTCGAATGCCAAGGATCGAGTCTCTTGCCCGAGCTTCACGTCGAAGCTCCTGTGCATCGGCGCCAGCATGCGCGAACCCTCCGCGAGCCGCAGAGTCAGCGTGCGCCGCGCGTCATGCCAATCCATCTGCACTCCCATCCACTCGCCTTTCCGGTAGTTGAACGAACCGCCGTCATCTTCGTACAGCAAGAACGCCGCATCCGTGCCGGGATAAATCGAAATCGAATACGGCTGATCGACCTTCTCCGCCGTATACTGCTTGACCGGACCCATTGGCAGGATCGATCCGGCGCGAACGTAAAGGGGCATCGTTTCCAGGTTCACCTCGCGGCTGATCTCGCGGCCGCCTTCGATTCGCTCGCCGGTCCAGAAATCGTACCAGCCGCCGCGCGGGAGATAGACGCTTCGCGTCGTCGCACCCTTCTCGACCACCGGCGCGACCATCACATTCCTACCCCACAAATATTGATCGCCGCACGCAACCGCCTTCGCGTCATCCGGGTAGTGCAGCCACAACGCGCGCATGATCGGCATGCCCGTCGCAGCGCCCTCGCGCGCCACGCTGTACAGATAGGGCAGCATCCGGTAGCGCAGCTCTAGATACTTCCGGCAGATCGGCTCGACCTGCGCGTTGTGCAATTGACTGACGTCCGGCAACTGCGCTCCGTTGTAGTTGTTGATCTCCGGCGGTCCAGTCTCGCCAGTATTCCAGCCCCACGGGAGCCGGAGCTTCCACGCCCGCCCGTGGCACCGGAACAGCGGACAGAACGCGCCGAACTGAAACCAGCGCACATAGAGTTCCGCTGTAAATTCCTGGGTGGGCACGAACCCCCCGATGTCGGTGCCCCAGTACGGAATGCCCGTCAGTCCCGTGTTCACGCCAATCGGAACTTGCGTTTTCAAAGTTTCCCAAGTCGAGTACACGTCCCCGGACCATAGGAACGAAGCATACCTCTGCATCCCCGCGAAGCCGTTGCGATGCAGCGCATACGGGCGCTCGTTCGGCCGGTCGATTTGCGGGCCTTCCCAATACATGCGATTTCGCACCAAGCGCGAAGGAATGTCGAGCGGATCGCCTTCGTCAGGCCACCAGCCGTCCACGCCCATCGCGAAATCTTTCCGGTGATTGTCCCAATGGCAGCTCGCTTGCGCTTCGTCGAATCGGGAAACATCGCATCCGTCGCGAACCGTGCCGTGCAGTTGGTCCGACAAAATCACTACGTGCACCACCGCGCGGAAATGTTCTTTGTGTAGTTCATCCAAAACTTGTTTGGGGTCGGGAAACACTCGCGAATTCCAGACGAAAGAACCATTTTCCGTGTTCCAGCCGGAAGGACAGAAGCCTGTTCCTAGATAAATCATCGCGTCGCACGGCAATTTCTTCTCGCGGAACGTCCTGGCTTCGCTGACGATCTCCTCTTCGCTGGCAAGTGTTCGATGCGATTGCTGGTAGCCGAAGCTCCACAGCGGCGGCATTTCGGCGTGGCCCGTGAGCCGCGCGTATTCGGCCATGATCGTCGCCGGCTCCGCCGACGCGACGAGGAAAATATCCAGCGGCAGCGCCGCTTCCGGAGAAGCCGGCAAGAATTTCGCCGCGGGTCCCGTGAAGTCAAACTTCCCGTAGGGCTGGTGCACGAACATCGCCCATCCCGTGGTTCCGATCAGCCACGGAATCGGCACTCGGCCGCCGTGCGTGTGCAGATGGTAGCCGCCTTGCCCGCTTAGCATCGTGTCGATTGATCCGCGGCGGTCGAATTGTTTGCCGCCTTCGCCGAGTCCGAGCAACGGCGAATCTCCTGCGGCGAAAGAAACCGCGCCGGCTTGATCGATGCTGAGCTGCTGCACTGCTTCTCCCTTGGCGCTCGTGATGGAAAACGCAAGCGGATCCGGAGAAATGCGTACGTTGAGCCCGCCGCACTTTACCGTCTGCCCCCGCACTTCGCCCCGCAGTTTTGCAATCGCAGGTCCCCAGGAGCCTTTCACTAGCGATCCATTGCCTGGGACTTCGGCTACCGCGCCGCGATCCATCGGAAGGACGCTCACCCGCAACGTATGCTCGCTCACGGAAGCAATCTGGATCTCGCAATCCCGCCCCGCGACCTGCAGAGCCGTATTTGCCGACACCCGTTCGTTCGGCAAAAGCATCGCCGTCGAAGCCACCGCTATCTGCTTCAGAATCTCCCGGCGTTTCCATTGCTTATCCATGCAGCTTCACTCGTCCGATCCGTTTATTTGTCTCTGAAGGGGCAAATTCATTTCCAGCCGTCGTCCGTTAGATCCGAGCCATCCGATTCCTTGGCCGCTCCTAACTCCTTCAGCTCGGGAAACGAATAGGGCGCCACCAAAGTTTGTTCCGGTGGCTGCGAACGATCGCGCGCGGCCCGCACCAGCATCTTCAATGCAGGCGTTGTGTTTGGCGGAACGACAACGGTCGCCGCCAACATTCCGCTTCGCGTCCAAGCTTGCCCGGTTTTTGGAAGCCCATCGACGCCGGTGAATCGCACGTTCCCGAAGCCTGAAACTCCACCGTCCATTAGGTTGTCTTTCAGAGCTTTGCGTGCACCGAGGGCGATCAAATCGTTTTGTCCTACGACAAGGTCGATCTGCTCTTTTTGTGCAACGGTGACGCGCAGCCAAGACGTCACGGCGCCATGGCCTCCGGCCTCTGTCCACGTCGGGCATTTCAAGACTTTCAGTGAAACATTGTGCGGCTTCGTCGCTTGCAATCCTGTCGCGCGTCGCTGCGCCACCTGGCTCGCCGAGGGTCCCTGAAGATGCAGAACCACTCCGCCTTTCGGAAGCAGGGCGGCGAGCTGCCGGCCCTGAATTCGACCTACTTCTTCGTTGTCGGAGCTCACGGAGAAAACCGGCGCGTTTGATAGTTTTCGGAGTTCGCCGATCGTATCGATTTCCCGGTTGAGGACCACCCATCCGATTCCGGCCTTAAGCGCGGCGCGGCCCACCTGCGTCATCGAAGTTCCTCCCGCAGGTTCCACGATGATGCCGTTGTACTCGGAAGCATTGGGAGACTGAATGACTTCCAGAAGTTGCTGGCTTTGCGTAATCGCATCGCTCTCGCAGTAAGTGATTTGAATATCTACTCCCAGGCTCCGCGCCACCTCTTCCGCCGCCGTGGCCTGTTCGCGTTGATAGTCGTTGTCTTTGGTGATCAGGGAAATCAGGAACCGATTTCTCGCCATGAGGCTCCAAACTGTGGGATTAAGACGAGCACAGTCGCACGTCTATTCTTGATTCCGCTTGGGCAAAGCGGTGTTACCCAAAATCGTCGAGCGGTGCAAAGCAAAGTATTACCGTCAAAAGGTTCTGTCAATGTAAGCCTTTGCATTTAGTTGCGTAAGCTGTAGCTTCGGCCGCTCCAGCGTGGGAAAGTTTCCGATCAATGGTTGTCGCGCGCCACCGGCGCTCCGCTGCCGCCTGCCAGAAAATCCAAGTCCGCGCCCTGGTTCGCTTGCAACACGTGTTTGACGTACAGCCGCAAGTATCCGCGCTCCGGCAGCGGAGCTGGTTTCCACTGTGCTCGGCGCTCCGCCAGCGTATTGTCATCGACATCCAACCGAACCTGACGCCCCGGCACATCGAGCGTGACCATGTCTCCGGAACGCGCCAACGCGATGGGGCCGCCGGCGGCGGCTTCGGGCGAGGCGTGCAGCACCACCGTCCCATACGCGGTGCCGCTCATCCGCGCGTCCGAAATGCGCACAAGATCTTTCACGCCCTTGCGCAAGATCTTCGGAGGCAGCGGCATGTTGCCCACTTCCGCCATTCCGGGATAGCCCTTCGGTCCGCAATTCTTCAAGATCATCACGCAGCTTTCATCGATGTCGAGCGACTCGTCGTCGATGCGCGCGTAGAAATCTTCAATCGACTCGAAAACTACGGCGCGCCCGCGATGCCGCAAGAGTTCTGGATTCGCAGCCGACAACTTGATCACCGCGCCGTCGGGCGCAAGATTTCCCCGGAGCACGGCGATCCCCGCATTTTGTTTGAATGGCTCCGCGAAGCGATGAATCACGTCGCGATTCCAGCAGGGCGCCTCGGAGACATTGTTCCAAATCGTCTGGCCATTGGCAGTGAGCGCGTCGCGATCCAGCGCCCCGGCTTCTCCCATCTCGCGCAGAACGGCGGGCACGCCGCCAGCGTAGAAAAAATCCTCCATCAGGTAGGTGCCGGACGGCTGGAGATTCACCAGGCACGGCATGCCGGTGCCCAGCCTCTCGAAATCGTCCAAGCCGAGCGGCACGCCGATGCGCCCCGCAATCGCAATCAGGTGAATCACGGCATTCGTCGAGCCACCTATGGCCGCGTTCGCGCGGATCGCGTTCTCGAATGCTTTCCGTGTCAAGATGCGAGACATCACGAGATCTTCTTTGACCATCTCGACGATTCGCCGTCCGGTCAGTTGAGCAAGTGTATGGCGTCGCGCATCGACAGCGGGAATCGCCGCGTTTCCCGGCAAACTCATGCCCAGCGCTTCCACCATGCTGGCCATAGTCGAAGCGGTGCCCATCGTCATGCAGTGGCCCTTCGAGCGGTGCATGCAACTTTCCGCCTCGAAGAATTCTTCCAGCTTCATCTCGCCCGAGCGGACTTGCTCCGACATTTGCCAGACGCCGGTTCCCGATCCCAAGTCGCGTCCGTGAAATTTTCCGGAAAGCATCGGCCCGCCAGACAATCCAATCGTCGGCAGGTCGCAAGAGGCTGCTCCCATCAGCAGCGACGGCGTCGTTTTGTCGCAGCCCATCAGGAGAACAACACCGTCGAGCGGGTTGCCGCGAATCGATTCCTCGACGTCCATGCTTGCCAGGTTGCGAAACAGCATCGCGGTCGGCCGCAGAAGAACTTCGCCCAGCGACATGACGGGAAATTCCAGCGGAAATCCTCCGGCCTCCCACACGCCGCGTTTCACCCACTCCGCAATCTCGCGAAAGTGTGCGTTGCAGGGCGTCAACTCCGACCAGGTGTTGCAAATACCGATCACCGGCCGTCCGTCGAAGAGATCGTGCGGCCAGCCCTGGTTCTTAATCCAACTGCGGTACATGAACCCCATGCGATCTTTTCGGGAAAACCATTTCTGACTGCGGAGTTCCTTCATGAATTGACCTGACCTCGTGATGGACTAGTGCGGTGAAATAGTAGCGCAAAAGCGAATCCCCCTGCTCCTGCGCTCAGTTTTTTGTGGGCATGGCGCGCTAATCGGGAGATTCACGCTGCAGAAAGCGCAGCGTGCCGAGGAGTGGCGTGCCCAGGATATAGGCGCGAAAGCAGCAACCAAGCGCTTGACGAGGCGACTCAGTAGCCTGATGATCTTTCTCTCGAAATCAAATCGTTCGCATTGTGTGCGTTCACAGGAGCTTTGCCGATGATCTGCTCGTTGTTGCAAATCCCAAAGTTCTCGCGCAAACGTTTTCTAGTCGGCATGGGTCTCACGGGATTGTTGAGCCTGGGCTCGGTAGCAGCATCTGGGGCCGCGCCAGCACGCGAGGCAAAAAAGGAACTGCGCGTTTACTTTGTGGATGTGGAAGGCGGACAAGCGACGTTGTTCGTCACGCCGGCGGGGCAATCGCTGTTGATCGACACGGGCTGGGACGGCAACAATGGCCGTGACGCCGATCGCATCGTGGCGGCCGCCAAAAAAGCCGGCATCAGCAGAATCAACTACGTGCTGATCACGCATTTTCACGAAGATCATGTTGGAGGTGTTCCGCAGCTTGTCGAGCGCATTCCAGTGGACACGTTCATCGACCACGGTGAAAAACGGGAGACTGGAGATGGGCCGACCGACAAGGTCTGGAAGGCGTATCAGGATGTATTGGCGACCGGCAAATACAAACACATCATCATGAAGCCGGGCGATTCTTTGCCGATCCAGGGAATTGCATCCGCGGTGGTGAGTTCAGGCGGGGCGTTGATCAGCCAGCCGCTGTCCGTAGCGGGAGAAGTGAACGCGAGCTGCAACGAGTCCGAGCAGCATCCCGGTGACCAGACTGAAAATCCGCGTTCTCTTGGGACTGTTTTTACATTCGGCAAGCTGAGAATTCTCGATCTCGGCGATTTGACCTGGGACAAAGAGATGCAACTCATGTGCCCGATCAACAAGTTGGGCAAAATCGACATCTATATCGTGTCGCACCACGGATGGGCGCAGAGCAGCAGCCCTGCGCTTGCGCACGGAATTGACCCGCGCGTGGCGATCATGGACAACGGCGCAAAGAAGGGCGGAACACCTTCGACGTGGGACATCATCAAGAAGGCGCCGCACCTGGAAGACCTCTGGCAACTGCACTACGCGGAAGAAGGCGGCGCGGCGCACAACGTTGCGCCGGAATTCATTGCGAATACTGACGGACCGGACGCGGGGAACTATCTCGAGCTGACCGCAAAGCTCGACGGGAGCTTCGACGTCTTCAATTCGCGCACGCAAAAAACCAAACACTATGCGGCGAAATGAGTTTCTTAGTCGCGGCACAGGGCGATAGCGGGTTACTGCGCTGGCGCATTGCGTTTCTGGTGAGCGCGGCGATCGCGATCAGTTATCTCGACCGCCAGACGCTGCCGGTTGCGGTGAAGGCGATCAGCCAGAGCATCCCGCTGTCCAACGTGCAATTTTCCGAGCTGCAGTCGGCGTTTCTGCTTGCGTACGCGTTTATGTATGCGGGCGGAGGAAAGCTTGCCGACGCGCTGGGCACGCGCGTCGGCTTCATCGTGATCATGGTGTTTTGGTCGCTGGCCTGCGCTAGTCACGCGCTGGCGGCAAATTTCGCGATGCTGGCAGGCAGCCGGTTCCTCCTGGGAATGGGCGAAGGAGGCGGTTTTCCCGCCGCGAGCCGCGCCGTGGCGGAATGGTTTGCGGTGAGCGAGCGCGCGACCGCGATGGGTATCATCAATGCGGGCACCGCGGTTGGCGGCGTGGTTGCTGCGCCGCTGATCGCCATGATCGTGAGCTACCTGAATTGGCGTTGGGTGTTTCTCATTACCGGCGGTGTTGGTTTGCTCTGGACGGTCTGGTGGGCGCTGACGTATTTTTCGCCTGAACCGCACGCGAGGTCAAATGCTCCGGACCGCGACACACAGCACTCCTTGTTCGAACCGTCGGACGTGGAGGGGCAGATTCGCTGGATTGATTTGCTTCGCATCCGTGAATCTTGGGGACTGATCTTTGCAAAGTTTCTGAGCGATGCCGCTTGGTACTTCTATCTTTTTTGGCTGCCAAAGTATTTGTATGACGCGCGAAGTTTCGACGTGAAGGCAGTGGGCGCATTTGCGTGGATTCCTTACGCCGCGGCGGGCGTCGGGTGCCTCGTGGGCGGCTGGTTCTCGAGTTACCTTGTGCAGCGCGAGTTCTCTTTGGGGTTCGCAAGAAAGCTGGCGCTTGGCTTGAGCGCAGCAGTGATGCCGCTGGTCATTTTGGTGCCGCATGTGCCGGCCTCGTGGGCGATTGTGATTTTTAGTGTGGCGTATTTCGGGCAACAGTCGTGGTCTACGTTGGTGATGGTTTTGCCGACGGATTTGTTTCCCCGCCGCGTGGTGGGTTCGGTGGCGGGACTGGTGGGATTTGGCGGCGCGATGGGTGGAATTGTGTTCGGACAACTAGCGGGATATTTGCTGGACCACGGCTTCGGCTACGGTATCGTGTTCACGCTCGCGGGCACATTTCACGTCGCTGCTTTCATGGTGATTATGACAGCGGTTCCGATGGTGCAGCCCTTGCATTTGCAACAGAGATTGAGTCACTGAGGAAATCGATGAGGATCAAAGAGATTCGCACTCGCGTGGTGAGCTGGCGCGGCAAGACGGTTCCATTGCCCCCGCACTTCTGTACGAATCCGATGGATTTGCTTACGTTGCCCGAAGCTTCGATGAGTACATTCACGTTTCACGGCTGGCTGGTGGTGGAAATTTTCACGGATGACGGCAACGTGGGCATCGGGAACGCGGCTTTGGCGCCGCACGTCACAAAGCAAGTGATCGATCTTTATTTGAAGCCACTGTTGATTGGTCAAGATCCGTGGGACATCGAATTTCTGTGGCAGCACATGTATCGCAAGACGATGGCGTTCGGCCGCAAGGGTATCGGGATGGTGGCGATCAGCGCCGTCGATATCGCGTTGTGGGATCTCCTGGGCAAGTCCGCGAGGCAGCCCGTGTACAGGCTGCTTGGCGGCAGAACGAAGCCGCATATTCCGGTTTACGCCAGCCGCTTGTACAGCGTCCCGCTGAACGAATTGGCGGCGGAGGCTAAGAAATACAAAGACGAAGGCTACAAAGCCATGAAGCTGCGCTTTGGCTGGGGCCCGACCGACGGCGCGGAAGGAATGCAGCGGAACGTCGCTCTGGTTCGCACGGTGCGAGAAACCGTCGGCGACGGCATCGACGTGATGGCCGACGCGTATATGGGCTGGACACTCGACTACGCCAAACGCATGCTTCCGCTTCTCGAACCCTTTCATTTGCGCTGGCTGGAAGAGCCGGTGATTCCCGACGATATCCACGGATACGCGGAGCTGAAATCGTATGGACGAATTCCCATCGCCGGCGGTGAGCACGAATTCACGCTGTACGGTTTCCGCGAACTGCTAGAAGCGCGGGCGCTGGATTACATTCAGTTCGACACCAATCGCGTCGGCGGCATCACGCAGGCGCGCAAAATCGCGGCGCTGGCCGAGGCCTACGGCGTTCCGGTGATTCCGCACGCCGGGCAAATGCACAACTATCACGTGGTGATGGCGAGCTTGAATTCTCCGATGGCGGAGTATTTTCCGATCGTGGACGTGGAAGTGGGAAATGAACTTTTCTGGTACATCTTTAGCGGTGAACCGAAGGCGAAGGATGGTTTCATCGATCTCGACGAAAATGTTTTGGGCTTGGGTTTGACGGTTAACGAGAAAGCGCTGCAGGACTTTGACGTCGTAGGGTGAGGGTAGACGCACGGCGATTCGGGTCGGAACGTGCTGATGTCGATGCTAACGTTGACGTTGAGATTCTTCGGGCATCAGGTCGGGGAGACAGTTGTGGCGACGCGGCTCACTCAATTAAAGAAAGGTGACGAACGGCGCGTGGCGCTGGTGGAGGAACCGCGATTGCACCTCCTCGAGGGTGTCCGCTCGATTTACGAGCTGGCGACCTCAGCGATCGCAGACGGCGCGGAGCTCAGCCGCGTTGCGCAGCTGAGGGCGACCGACGATTTCTTGGACTATGACCTTGTATATAGCGGCCGCTCGGAATGGCGCGTGCTTTCTGCCATGGATCATCCGAACGAACCGGCGCGCTGCATCGTTTCCGGTACGGGCCTAACGCATTTGGGAAGTGCGAGTGACCGGCAGGCCATGCACGCTGCCGCTGCGGAGCAACTGACGGACAGCATGAAAATATTTCGCTGGGGACTCGAAGGCGGCCGCCCCGCTCCCGGTGTCATCGGCACAGCGCCAGAATGGTTTTACAAAGGCACGGGCCTTGGTCTGCGCGCCCACGGCGAACCGCTGGATGTTCCGGCGTATGCCGAGGACGGCGGGGAAGAAGCGGAAGTCGCCGGCGTCTACTTGATCGCTGTAGACGGAACACCGTGCCGCGTTGGAATGGCCGCCGGCAACGAGTTTTCGGATCACCAGTTCGAGAAGAAAAATTATCTCAATCTCGCAGGCTCGAAGCTACGCACCTGCGCGCTGGGTCCCGAACTGGTGATCGATCCGGAGTTCAAGGAGGTGGCCGTTGACGTGAAAATTGAGCGCGCCGGCGGCGTGCTGTGGTCGAAGTCCTTCCGCACTGGCGAGGCCGCCATGTGCCACAGCCTGCAAAATATCGAGCATCATCATTTTAAATTTGAAGGGCACCGGCGCGCCGGCGACGTGCACATTCATTTTTTCGGCACGGCTAGCCTGAGCTTTGGCGACGGCGTGCGGCTGGAAAATGGAGACGTGATGCACGTCGCGGCTGCAGGATTCGGCCGGCCGCTGCGCAATCCCGTTCGCATCGCCGGATCGGCGCAAACTCTTGTCAGCACGATTCCTCTAAAGTGAGTGAAACCATGTCGAAACCTCGAGTGGCAATTCTGGGTCTGGGAATTATGGGTTCGGGAATGGCGGGGCGCCTGCTGTCCGCGGGCTTTCCCGTAACGCTCTACAATCGAAATCGCGAGAAGGCGGCGCGATTCGCGGGCGCTGGAGCCGTCGTCGCCAATTCGCCGCGCGAAGCGGCATCCAACGCCGACATCGTCATAAGTATTGTGGCCGACGATACGGCATCACAGGCAGTGTGGCTGGGCGAGCATGGCGCACTGGCAGGCGCAGCCGCGGGTGCCGTGCTGATCGAATCGAGCACGCTCACCGTGGGGTGGGTGCTGGAACTCGCCAAGGCCGTCGCGCAGAAGGGTTGCCAATTTCTTGACGCTCCCGTGACCGGCACGAAACCTCACGCCGCGGCCGGCCAGTTGCTTTTTCTCGTCGGCGGCCCGGCGGCGGCATTCGAGACGGCGCGGCCCGTCTTTGCCGTCATGGGTCGCGACGCAATTCATCTCGGCGCCCACGGAAGCGGCGCCCGCCTGAAGCTAATCAATAATTTTTTGTGCGCGGTGCAAACGGCGTCGCTGGCGGAGGCGATGGCAGTGATCGATCGTGGGGGCCTGGACCAGGAGAAAGCGCTATCCGTGCTTACGAATGGCGCGCCGGGTAGCCCGCTGATCAAAACAATCTCTGCGCGCGCGGTCGCGAATGATCCGGAGGTGAATTTCGAGCTGCGCCTGATGGCCAAGGACATCGGGTACGCCATCGAAGATGCGGCGCGTAACAATGTAGCGCTGGAAACCGGCGCTTCGGCTCTGTCGATCTTCAAGCGCGCGATTACCAAGGGGCACGGCGAAGAAGATATGTCTGCGGTGATCAAATCTATGCGGCAGGATTAAATCACGCTGCTGTGTTTACGGCGTGTCATTCAGCCCGAGGAAGCGGACCGCGTTCTCTTTCAAGATGAGCGGCCGAACTTCGTCGCGAATGGCGATCTTCGCAAAATCGGCAAGCCAGCGATCGGGAGTGATGAGCGGGAAGTCGGAACCGAAAAGCATTTTATTCTTCAGCAGCGTGTTTGCGTATTGCACCAGCGTCGGCGAAAAATATTTTGGCGACCATCCGGAAAGGTCGATATAAACCTGCGGCTTGTGTAAGCAGACGGAAATCGCTTCGTCCTGCCAGGGAAATGACGGATGAGCCATGACGATCGGCATATCCGGGAAATCCACCGCCACGTCGTCGATATCCATGGGATTGCCGTACTTCAGGCGCACGCCGCCGCCGCCGCGCATGCCCGTGCCGATTCCGCTGTGCCCGGTGTGAAAAATGACCGGCATTTTCGCTTCGGCTAGAACTTCGTAGAACGGATACGCGATCCGGTCGTTGGCGTGAAACTGCTGAATGGGTGGATGCAGCTTGAATCCACGAAAGCCACCCGACGCGATCAGGCGGCGCGCTTCGCTGACCGCTTCCGGGCCACGCGTGGGATCGACGCTGGCGAAGGCGATCACGATGTCGCTGTTCGCGGCGGCGAAAGTGGCGACCTCGTCGTTCGGAACCTGCTTGCGCCCGGTCAGGCGCTCATCCACGGAGAAAACCACGCATGCGATCTTTCGCGAACGATAGTATTCGGCGAGGGCCGCACCGCTCGGAGCGTCGTTTGCGCCGAAATACTGGCGCGCTGCCTGGTTCACCGCGTGGCCGTCGTCATGTGGCTCGACGTGAACGTGGGTATCGATGGCGACGAGATTTTCGACTTTGAGGCGCGCTGCACTTGGCATGTTGCTCCCGGGCCTTTGGAGTTGGAATGGTTTGCTCAGATCCGAATGACGACTTTGCCGACGAAGTCGCCTGAGGCAAAGCAGCGCCAAGCGTCGGCAGCTTTTTCGAAGGGAAAGACTTTGTCGACCACCGGCTTGATCTGGTTGAACTCGATTGCTTCGTTCATTTCCTCAAACATTCTGCGGCTGCCAACAAAGATACCGTGCAAGCTCGCGCGTTTGAACATCAGGCCGAGCGGATTCGCATCGCCGCTTTGACCCGCAAGCACGCCGATCAGGGCGATCTTTCCACCGTAGCCTACCGCTTGGAACGAGCGCGCCAGCGTGCCAACGCCGCCAACTTCGACGACGTGATCCACGCCGCGTCCGCCGGTTAGCTCTTGAACTTGCTTCTCCCAATCCGGATGGCGCTTGTAGTTGATGCCGTCGGAAGCGCCCAGCTCGCGAGCGCGCTTGATCTTGTCGTCGCTGGAGGAAGTGATGATGACGCGCGCACCGGCGGCCTTGGCGAATTGCACGGCGAAGATGGAAACGCCCCCGGTCCCGAAGCAAAGGACGGTGTCGCCGGGCTTGACGCGCGCGCCCGAAACCATCAACGCATGCCACGCGGTGACGCCGGCGCAGGGCAAGGTTGCTGCCTCTTCGAACGAGAGACTTTTCGGGATCGCGACCGCGCCTTCCTCGTTCAACACAATATGCTCGGCGAGCATACCGTCCAAGGGGCCACCCAAAGTCGGAAGCAGGCCCGTCGGCACGCCGTCGGTCCACACTTGGAAAAACGTTCCGGCAACGCGGTCACCCGGTTTGAAGCGGGTGACGCCGGGGCCGACGGAAACCACTTCGCCGGCGCCGTCGGAGAAGGGAACCAGATCGCGTTTGACCGGCCCGGCGAAATAGTGGCCGGCGAGGATCATCTGGTCGCGGTAGTTCAGCGAAGCAGCGCGCACGCGAATCAGGATTTCGTGCGGGCCCGGCTTCGGGTCCGGACGCTCCTCGCGCTGCAAGCCATCGAGGGTCGTGCTTCCTTTCCGTATCACGTACACATTCATCGGCACGTCTCCTGGCGAATTCCCATTGCGATGCAGGTGCAGATGCGAAGGGCGAAGTCGAGGTTATATCACACTCCCCGATAATCGCACATGCGTACGAATACTGGCACGCGGCTAGCTGGCGGCGCCGGCTACAAAAGAACGAGGGGCTGAAGCGAAGTGCCTCAACCCCTCGAGACCAACCAATCGTTTCGCCGCAGCACTTGCGGCGCACTATCTCCGCGGAATTTCGGCCCCCGCTACAGCGCCGCGCACACCGATTTCACTTCGGTGTAGTGTTCCAGCACTCCGTGACCCATCTCGCGGCCCCAACCGGATTGCTTGTATCCGCCGAAGGGCAGCGCCGGATCGAACACGTTGTAGCAGTTGATCCACACCGTACCCGCGCGCAGCTTGTTTGCGATGCGGTTGGCCTTCTTGATGTCGCGCGACCACACTCCCGCGGCCAGTCCGTAAACCGTGTCGTTGGCCTTGCGGATGATTTCGTCCGGATCGGTGAAGGGAATTGCCGTGACCACCGGCCCGAAGATTTCTTCCTGCACCACCTTCATGTTGTCGGTCGTGTCCACCAGCACCGTCGGCTTGACGAAGTAGCCCGTGTCGCCGTGGCGCTCTCCGCCGGTGACTGCCTTCGCTCCTTCTTTCTTGCCGGACTCGAGATAACCGCACACGCGGTTCAGTTGTTCTTCGGACACCAGCGGCCCCATGTCGCAGTCGGGATCGAAGCCGGGGCGGACACGAATCTTCTCCGCCGTTGCCGCCATGCCTGCCACGACTTTGTCGAACGCGTTCTTTTGAACGTACAGCCGCGAACCCGCGCAGCAGCACTGGCCATGATTGAAGAAGATCGCGCTGGCCGCGCCGGGAATGGCGGCGTCCAGGTCGGCGTCTTCCATGATCACGTTGGGCGACTTGCCGCCAAGCTCCAGCGATACCTTCTTTAGATTGCCCGCGGAAGCCTGAATGATCAGCTTGCCGACTTCGGTCGAGCCGGTGAACGCAACCTTATCCACATCCGGATGCGCAGCCAGCGCCGCGCCGGCCGTTTCGCCGAAGCCTGCCACGATGTTGACCACGCCATCGGGGAACCCCGCTTCCTGAACGAGTTCGCCCAAGCGTAGCGCCGTCAGCGGCGTCTGCTCCGCGGGCTTCAGAACGATCGTGCAACCCACCGCTAGCGCCGGACCCAGCTTCCACGCCGCCATCAGCAGCGGGAAATTCCACGGAATGATTTGGCCCACGACGCCGATCGGCTCGCGAACGGTGTACGCCAGGAACTTCGACGGCTCCGCCAGGCTGAGGGGGATAGTGTTGCCTTCGATCTTGGTGGCCCAGCCGGCGTAGTAACGGAAGGTCTCGATGGTTAGCGGCAGATCCGCCACGCGCGCCATGGCCAGCGGCTTGCCGTTGTCGAGTGATTCGAGCTGCGCGAACTCTTCCAGATGCTTTTCGATCAGGTCGGCAAGCTTCCACAGCATTTTTCCGCGCGACGCAGGTGAGGTCCGCGACCAGGGCCCGGTTTCAAACGCTGCTCGCGCTGCCTTTACCGCGCGGTCGATATCCTCGCGATCGCCTTCGGCAACATTGGCCAGCACGCTGCCGGTCGCCGGGTTGTAGCTGGCGAAGGTCTTGCCGGAAGCGGCTTCCACCCACTTGCCATTGATCAGCAGCTTTTGTTTTCGTCCGACGAAACTCGATACATTGGGATCCACCGATGGGGCGCTGACTGCTGTTGCCATAGTTATGCTCCTTTTCCAATTGCGATTTTGAAGGTCTTCGCCGGCGAGACTCAGCCACCGCCATTGCGGTGAGGGACGCCGGTTGTATTTCCTCAGGGTGCTCCGGCCGCTCGCGAACGCAGCGGGCCCGGGTGGGCAAGCCCGAAGCTACTCCTACGGGCCGGAGAATTCAAGGGTGCGAATATCGGTAGCGGGTCAGCTTCCGGTAACCACGTTGAACAGGCACAGGCCGTCTGCAACTAGGCCGGAGGTTTTTCTTTGGCGGATACAAGTCTGAATTAAGCTAAGATGATGAACGCTATTGCCAAATCTGTGTTTGTCGCGCTGGGTATGGGTCTCTTGGCAGCCATTCTTGTCGGGGTTGGGCTGATTGGCGGACTCACTCCCTCTTATGGCCAGCCTTCGCTCGTCGCGTGGTTTGTATACTCCGTTGTGCCCATTGTACTGACCCTCGTCGGTTTATTCGTTGCGAGGTCTTGGCCGGTCAAGATCTTCCTTGTAGCGGAGTGCATTGGGATTCTTGTCATGACGATCGACCTTTTGCGTCTCTTTCGGATTCTCTGATTGATCTCTGCTACGGAATTGAACCAAACAAACGGTAGGTGCTCAAACGCCCGATAGATCGCATAGCTGGAAACTGATGACCTACTATCGAATATCGCCGCTACTCACCGCTCGCTCAGGCCAATTTATTCGCGTCAATGCTATTCTCTGCCGGTGACAAAGCGCCTGATGACTAAAGCGCCCTTTTACGGATGGAAGCTCGTCGCAGTTCTCTGGGTGCTGGACTTTCTGAATATGGGATCTGCGCTGTACTGCGGCGCGGTGATCAATACCTACATGCTGAAGCAGATCCCGATGGACCGGAGCACCTACGGCTTGGGTTTCACCCTGCTGAACCTTTTCGTCGGCTTGCCCTCGACGTTGGTTGCTGCCGCAATTCTCAAGTGGAGCCTTCGCACGACCTTCGTCATTGGCTCTTCCCTGATTTTCCTCGGCGCGGTCTGGATGTCGTTTTTCGCAACGCAGCCGTGGCACTACCTGCTGGGTTTTGGCGTGATCATCGCCACGGGCATCAGTTTCGGCACTCTCGTTCCAGTGACGACTGCCGTCACCCGCTGGTTTCACCGCTATCGCGGGCGCGCGATGGGCATTCCTCTCGGCGCTTCGGGCTTCGCCGGATTTGTCGGCGCGCCGCTGATCAATAAGGTGCTGGCCGCGAACGGCGGCAACTGGCGTCAAGCGTGGCAAATCGTCGCGGGGATCATGATTCTGGCTGCCATCGTTGCAATGTTGTTCGTGAAGGAGCGCCCCGAAGATCTCGGCCAAACGGTCGATGGAGCGCCAGCGGACGCGCAGGCGAGTCAAACGGTAGCCGCAAATCCGTTGGCCACCCAGTCTGTGTGGACCCCGTCGCAAGTCTACAAGACCTCTTCCTATTGGCTTATCGTCATCGGCGGAGTCGCGTGTCAATTTCCATTTTTCTTTTTCACCGCGCACTGGCTTCTTCATTTGCGGCAGCACGGCATCACCGCAGCGGATGCCGCCTTAGCTATGGGATTGTTCACGATGGGTGGCATCGGTGGCCGCCTGCTCGGCGGCTGGCTGATGGACATCCTGCGCGCGCGCTACGCGTTCATGAGCGGGCTGTGCTGCTACTTCCTAGGCTCGTTCCTCGCGATCAAGGTGAACTCCGGCGGCTATCTGTTCGCGGTTGCCGCCGCCATGCTCTACGGCATCGGTTTTGGCTGGACGTTCGTGTGCATGAACACCGTGACGGCCCACTACTACGGCCCAGCAGCGTTCCCGAAGGTCAACGGAATGGTGCTGCTTCTGACCGGCGTCGTGGGATCACCCGCCGGCGTCATTGGCGGAAAGCTCTTCGATCGCTTCGGGAGTTACGCTCCAGCTTTCGAGCTCAACATCCTCGTCGCCGCGATCGGAATCCTCGCGCTGGCGTTCGCGCACATGCCTGTGGAATCGTTGTCGCCCGGCGTCTCCGCGCCGCGTTGACATCCTCTTCTTTGTGCCACACTATCTCGCGGAACCATGAAGCGCCCACTTCTTCTCTTACTGATCCTTTGTACCCCCTTCACCCTCCGCGCGCAGGACTCCCTCGACAAACTGGCCACTGACTTTTGGACTTGGCGCGCCCAGTGGCAGCCCTTCAATTCCGACGATATTCCGCGCATCGAGCGACCCGCCGGCCTGACACCCTCATGGTCCGCCGCGTCCATTGCCCACCAGCGAGCGGATCTAGCCGCCTTCGAGGCCCGCTGGAAGAAACTCAATCCCACGAGTTGGCCGATCCCGCAACAAGTGGACTATCGCCTGATCGGCTCGGCACTTGCTCGCGTGCGCTGGGAACTCGAGATCAACCATCGCTGGCAGAGCGATCCCACGTTCTACGTCGATCAAGCCATGACGCCCGTCGTCGAGGCGCTGCTTCCACCACCGCCGTTTGACCAGACCCGCAGCAGCGATTTGATCGCGCGCCTGCAAAATATTCCAGCTCTGGTCGAGGAAGCTGAGGCCAATCTGCAACGGCCGTCCGCGCCCTTCACGAAGCTCGCCATCGACTCGCTGGCCGACATCCGTGCGCAGTTGGCACTCATCGCACGCGATGTACATCCTTTGTTGACGGCAGAAATGGATCTACAACTCACGCCAGCGACCGAACGGGCTGCTACTTCTCTCGAGGCGTTCCGCGGGTGGCTGCAACAGCGTCTACCGGCCATGCCGCCGCACACGCCCGTGGGCCGCGAGGCCTACGTCTTTTTTCTCAAGAATGTCGCGATCTCTCCATTTACTCCGGAACAGTTGTTGGAAATGAGCCGTCAGGAGTGGGCCCGCTCGGTCGCCGCGCAAGAAATCGAGCACCAGCGCAACATCGAAGTCCCCGAGTTGAGGCCGTTTTCATCGCTCGACGACCAGCTCGACCGCACAAGAGAAAATGAAAATGCAGTGCGGCGTTTCTTGAACCGGCAGGGAATTCTCACCGTGCCCGCTGATTTTCCTCACTACACCGCGCGTCCCATGCCCGAATACCTAGCCGGACTCGGCGATTTTTCCGAGCCCGATGATTTCACCGGCCCATCGCGCCTCGATCAAAACGGCTTGCGATGGACGCCCCAGCCGAGCGCCAACCCTGGATATTTCGAGAGTGCAACGCAGCGCGACCCGCGTCCGCTCATCGTCCACGAAGGCGTGCCCGGCCACTACCTGCAACTCTGGCTATCGTGGCGCAATCCCGATCCGATTCGCCGCCACTATTATGATTCCGGGCCCAACGAAGGCCTCGGCTTCTACGCCGAAGAGATGATGCTGCTCGCCGGCCTGTTCGAGGATTCTCCGCACACGCGCGAGATCATCTACAACTTCATGCGTCTCCGCGCGCTTCGCGTGGAAGTGGACGTGAAGCTCGCACTCGGCCAGCTCAACAACGAAGAGGCCGCTGCGTACCTGGCGAAAATGGTGCCGATGAATCCGAAGACCGCGCGCTCCGAAGCGGCCGCCTTCGCGACGCAACCCGGGCAGGGCATAACCTATCTAGCCGGCAAGCTGCAAATCACTAAATTTCTGGCGGACGCCCGGCTGCAGGCCGGCGACAAATTCGACATCAAAGCGTTCAACGATTTCGTCTGGCAGAACGGCAATGTTCCCATCGAGCTTCAACGCCACGAATGGTTCCGCGAGCCGTTCGTCGAACCTTCACTGCCATCTCCTGCTGCCCAACCAAAACGCAAACCGTAATTTACTCGCACAGTATCCGCTGTAGGGGCGCAGGACTCCTGCGCCCCATCTCGGCAAGGTCGGTGCGTCTTGAGGTCTGGCCATCGCAGCCGACCCATCCGTGTTCTCCTCCCTGCCGTTTCACCTCGCGCCACCATTTGCTACGCTATCCGCCTGACGCGAAGAGGACACCATGGCCCTCGATCCAAAACGCACCGTTGCCGAGCTGAAAGAACTCCGCGCCCTAACCGGCGATGCGAACGGCGCGCAGCGCGTCGCGTGGACGGACACGTGGCTGAAAGCGCGCGAGTGGTTCTCCGGAAAACTCGCCGGCTTGCCGGTTGATCACCACTACGACGCCGCGGGCAACAATTGGGTCACGCTTCAAGGTCAATCCGGGAAGGCGTTGCTCATCGGCGGCCATCTCGATTCGGTTCCCAACGGCGGCTGGCTCGATGGAGCGCTCGACGTCCTCGCTGGCCTGGAAATCCTTCGCCGCATCTCAGCTGAATTTAATGGCCGCCCGCCGGTCACCGTGCGCCTGGTCGATTGGGCCGATGAAGAAGGCGCGCGCTTCGGCCGTAGCTTGCTCGGCTCCTCGGCATTTGCCGGCACTGCCAGCATCGCTGCCGACCGCGTCCGCACCGATCGGGAAGGCACCCGCATGGAAGATGCCCTGCGCCGCTGCGGCGTCGAGATCGATCGCTTCGCGGAGGCTACTCGCGAGCAGCAGAACGCCGCCGCGTACATCGAGCTGCACATCGAGCAAGGTCCGGTGCTCGAGCGCATGAATTTGCCGCTCGCCACCGTGCTCGGCACGAAAGGCGTCGAGCGCCACGCCATCACGTTCCACGGCCAGGAGGCGCACTCCGGCTCGACGCCGATGAACGCCCGCCGCGACGCGCTCGCCGCCGCCGCCAAGCTCGCGCTGGAGATTCGCGCGATCGCCGGGAAGCATCCCGATGCCGTCTGCACGATGGGCAGCGTCAAAACATTTCCCGGCATCGTCACCGCCGTTGTCGGCCGCTGCGAGACCACGCTCGATCAGCGTGATCTCGATCCCGCCGTGCTCGCCACCATGTTCCGCGAAGCTCGCGAGGCCAGCGAACGCTTCGCGCGCGAAGAGCGCTGCACCGTCGAGTGGTCGCGCATCTGGAACATCGAGCCGATCGCGTTTCACCCCGCGCTGCTCGATTTGTGCGACCAATCTATTCGCGAAGTCGCGCCTGCAACGCACCGCATGCCCTCGGGCCCGCTCCACGACGCCGCCGAAGTTTCCCGCGCCGCCATTCCCACGGTGATGATGTTCGTGCAATCCGTCGGCGGCATCAGCCACAACAAAATCGAAGACACTCGCGAGGAACACCTCGAGCTCGCAGTCACCGCCTTTGACCGCCTCGCCTCCAAGGCCATTGCCTATCTGTCGTAGCAAGCAAGCCACTCGTAGGGGCGCAGCATGCTGCGCCCCAGCTTGGCAGCCAAGCTTTCGTCATGTATTTCCTAGCCTCGACTCGCACGATAAATTTCCTAGGTATTCGCGTCGGCTCCGAACAGCCGAGGAGGCTTGCTTGTTCAAACACTCGCTTCGTTTTCTGGTCCTTGCTTCTCTAGTGATCTTGTCGGCCCGTGCAGCCGAGGATGTAGTTACCGCCGTCCATGGCACCATTACCAAGCTCGATTCCGTCACCAAGACCATGGTTGTCAAAACGAAAGACGGCACCGAGCACACCATTCATTTTGTCGCCAAGACCTCCGTTCACGGCGCCACCGCGACCGCCGGCGGCGCCAAAGACGTCTTCCACGGCCTCACCGAGGGCTCCGAAGTTGTCGCTCACTACACGGAAAAGGGCGCTGAGAAAACCGGCGTCGAAGTCGATAATGTCGCCAAGGACGGCGTCAAGACCGTCGACGGCACGGTCACCCGTGTCGGTGAGGGCGGCAAAGTCGTGGTCGTGAAAGCCGCCGACGGTACGGAGCACACCTTTCAGGTCGTGGGCCACGACACCGTCGTCTCCGCTCAAGATATCGGCAAGGGCGCCGACAAATCCGCCAAATACACGGTCTATTACACCGAAACGGCAGGCAAGAAAGTCGCCCACTTCTTCGAAAAACTCTAGCTGCGGGCGATCGCGCGCTTTCTGTCCTGTGGCGGTCTTCTGCTAGATCCTTATTTCGCTGATCTGGATGGTGGGTTTGGTATTCGTATAGTTTGGGATGTCGCCCTGCAGCTCGCCCAACACGGGCATAAACGCGGCCACAAAATCCTCCAGCGTGTCGAACACCAAGTATCCGATGGCTAGATACGGCGCAGGCGCTCCCGCCTCGCCGCCTGCAATACCCGCATCGACACCTACGCCTTTCAGCGCCGGTGCCAACAACTTTTGGGCCATCGGAATATGCGTGTCACAGTAATAGGCGAGGTCGAAGGTATTTCCCGCGCCGCCCGGATACATCACGCTCACTCGAATCATCGGTCACCCGCCTGAACTGGAGTCTTGCAAGCGGCCAGAGTCTATCGCAACGGCCCACGTATTCCTATCGCCAGCATGTCAGGACGCCAAAGCCTGACGCGCCGGCAGACTTGTCCGCGCTTTCGATCTCAAGCACAATGTCCCACGAGATTTTGCGAGCGCGGAACGCGCAGACCTGCCGCGTCGCAGGGAAGAGGACCACTCATGGCTTCACAGGTTCGAGCCGACCACATCGGGAGCTTTCTCAGACCAACGGAAGTGCTGGACGCAAGGCGCAACGCCGCGAAAGATCCCGTTCGCTTGCGCGCGGTGGAGGACACGCACATTCGCGCCGTCCTCAACAAGCAAAAGGATCTCGGCTTCCAGGTTTTCACCGACGGCGAGCTGCGCCGCCGCAACTTCATGAGCGACTTCACCGACGCCGTCGAGGGTTTCGACATGGGCGAGGGCGTCGCGCGAACCTGGCAGGCCGGCCAGGAGAAGAATCAGCCGGTCAGCAGCGTCACCGGCATCGTGACGAAAAAGTTGCGGCAAGTGAGGCCGCTCACCGGCCACGAATTGCCATTTCTCAAGGCCAACGCTCCCGGGCCCATCAAAATGACGCTCCCCAGCGCCACCCAATTTCCCGCCATCGCCTTCAAGCGCGGCATCACCGACGCCGTATATAAGGATCATTCGGCGCTGCTGTGGGCCATCGTCGACATCATGAAGAAAGACCTCGCCGAGCTCGCCACCCAGGGCGTTGCTTACATTCAGATCGACGCGCCCCGCTACAGCTACTACATGGATCCCAAGTGGCGCGAGTGGACGCGCACCGAAATGGGCGTCGACCCGGATGCTTTCCTAACCGAATCGGTCAAGGCTGACAACGCCTGCCTCGCCGCTGCGCGCCGTCCTGGCGTTACGTTGGCCATGCATCTCTGCCGCGGCAACAATCGCAGCCACTGGTACGCCGAAGGCGGCTACGATGCCATCGCCGAAAAATTATTCGGCACGCTGGAAGTCGATCGTTTCCTTCTGGAGTACGACGACGCCCGCTCCGGCACCTTCGAGCCGTTGCGCTTCATACCGAAGGGCAAGACCGTGGTGCTAGGCCTGGTCAGTTCCAAAGTTCCCGCGATGGAAAATCCCGACCAGCTTGCCAAACGCATCACCGAGGCTTCGCGCTTCGTCCCGCTGGAAAATCTTGCCCTTAGCCCGCAGTGCGGGTTCGCATCCACCGCCGAAGGCAACCTCATCACCGAGGACCGTCAGTGGGCCAAGCTAAAGCTCGTCGCGGACACCGCGAAGCGCGTCTGGGGCTAGCCGGTCCACGTCCACTCGCCAAATCACGCCTCTCCTCGATAGGGTTGAGTCAGGTTCCGGTTACCGCGTTTACCAGGACTTCTCTTCAAAAAAATCCCCAGGAGCCTGCTAATATCTTTGGTGCTTGGAGCGACGCGATGGAATCAAAGAATCTTCCTGCAACCCTTTCAATGTCATGAAACGCCCCTTTTCCGTCGCATTCCTCGGCTGGCTGTTCATTGTGGTGGGCCCGGCGGCGCTCTGCTATCACCTGGTAAAAAGCAGTCTCGACTTTTGGATGATTCCCATCGCGCTTTTCGAGATAACCTCTGCCGTGGCCGGAATCTTTTTACTTAAGGGTCGCAACTGGGCTCGATGGCTCGTATTAATTTGGCTCGCCTTCCATGTCGTCGGGAGAGCGTTGGACTCACTCTCCTCGTCAGTACCGCACCTCCTACTGTTGATCGCCGTCGGCTATTTCCTCTTCACGCCGCCCGATTCGAGATATTTTGCGTCCGCGCCGTCAAGATAATCGCTCCGGGGCGCAAGTAGGAAAGATAAGCTAACTCCTAAGCGGCATAGTCGAAGACTGACCCGCTGCTCTCTCCTCCTTGACATTGCCGCAACCGCATTCAAGAATTGCCCCGTTGCCGCCTATCGTACCTTTGTCCGATTAGCGGACAGCGTTCCTATCCTCCATACTGGATCGCGGCCTCGCCCTGTCACCCCGAGCCGCAAGGAAGGCACTCATGTCTTCGACCCCCTACATTTCCGGCAAGAATCTCGACATTCCCGCTTCGCTTCTCACCGACGTCATCAATCCCGCCAACCAGCGTCCCTTCGCGAAAATTTTCATGGCCCAGGAACAACACATGCGCGCCGCCATCGACGCTGCCGACGCCGCCAAGGGCGCTTGGGGCGCCACTCTCGCTGCCGAACGCGAGCGCCTGATCATGCGCTTTGCCGACGAGCTCGAAGCCGCCCGCAACGAAATGGTCGATCTGCTGATCGACGAAGGCGGCTCCACCTTTGGCAAAGCGCAATTCGAGGTCTCCTTTGCCGGCAATCTGATTCGTTCGATCGCCGGAGAAGCCCGCCGCGTTCACGGCGAAGTTTTCCCCTCCGACGTTCCTGGCATGATCTCCATGTCCATCCGCCGCCCGCTCGGCGTCGTTGCGGCGATCTCCCCTTTTAATTTTCCCGTCGTGCTCTCCATGAAGAAAGTAGCCTTCGCCCTCGCTTGCGGAAACACCGTAGTGCTCAAACCCTCCGAAGAAACGTCTCTCGTTGGGCTGAAGCTCGCCGAGATCATGCAGCGCGCCGGCGCCCCGGCTGGTATTTTCAACGTCGTGCCTGGCGACGGCCCCACCATGGCGCAAGTGTTGTACGACGATCCTCGCGTGAAGCTGATGTCCTTCACCGGCTCCACCAAAGTTGGCCGCATCATCGCCACCGAATGCGCTAAGCGCGGCAAGCGCGTGGTCCTCGAAATGGGCGGCAAGAGCCCGCTGATCGTCCTCAAAGATGCCGATCTCGACTACGCGGTCGATACCGCGTGCTTCGGCATCTTCATCCACCAAGGGCAGATTTGCATGGCAGGCTCCCGCATCATCGTGGAGGCTCCCATTTACGAAGAATTTCTCAAGCGCTTCGCCGCCAAAGCCGCCACGATGAAAGTCGGCGATCCTCGCGATCATCACACCGTCATCGGCCCGCTGATTCGCTCTTCGCAATGCCCCATGATCGACAAGAAAATCAAAGACGCCGTAGCCGCGGGCGCCCGCCTGCTAACCGGCGGTAAGTACGAGGGAAATTTCTATCACCCGACGGTCGTGGCCGATGTCACGCCGGAAATGGCCGCCTTCCGCGACGAACTCTTCGGTCCCGTCGCTGCCGTCTCCAAGGCCAACGACGCCGATCACGCTCTGGCACTCGCGAATAATTCCGCCTACGGCTTGTCCTCCGCCGTGCTGACCAACAACCTCCAGCTCGCCATGCGCTTTGCCCTCGAGCTCGAAGCCGGCATGGTGCACCTCAACGGCCCGACGATTCACGACGAAGGCACCGTCCCGTTCGGCGGCATCAAAGACTCTGGTTCGGGGCGCGAAGGCGGCCGCTGGTCCACCGACGAGATGACCGAAGTAAAATGGATCACCATCCAGATGGGCAAGCGCCCGTATCCGTTCTAATTCTCAGGTAGCACAGACACTCCTGTCTGTGCCCGCTACGACGCAAACAAGAATCAACCTGTGCGGGCACTCAGCTCCGCCGCGCCTGCGGTAGAATGGCGGCCCTTGCCTGCTCACGCTGAATTCGACCGTCTGCGCGTCGTGCTGGTGGCCACACGCAACCCTCTCAACATTGGCGCGGCCGCTCGCGCCATGAGCAACTTCGGTTTCCTGCATCTGCGCGTCGTGAACCCCTACGATCCGTCCTTTCGTGAGGCACGTTCCGCGGTCGGTGCCTCGGCGCTGCTTGCGAACGCGCAGGAATTCAAGAACGTTGCGGAGGCCGTCGCTGATTGCACGCTGGTTGTCGGAACCACTGCCGTGGGAAGCCGCGCATTGCGTCACCCCATCCGTGGCCTGCAAGATGGCGCGCGAGCGATTCGCAAGCGCCTCGCTTCGAGCAATGTCGCGCTCTTGTTCGGTTCGGAAAAGTTCGGCCTCTCGAACGACGACCTGAGCCATTGCGATTTCCTGATGCGCATCCCCACCCGCGAAGAGCATCGGTCGGTAAATTTGGGACAAGCAGTGGCGATCAGCTTGTACGAACTCGCGCGCTCTCCCCGAGCGGCTCGCGTTGCGGACAAGAATAGGCCCGCTACCGCCGGCGACCTCGAACGCATCACCGGAATGCTGCTCGATATTCTCCGCGCCAGCGGCTCCTTGAGGACGCGCTCGGAGGAAATCACCCGCGAGAAACTGCGCCGCTTGTTCCGCCGCCACAAACTGTCTGACGGCGATGCCGAGTTGTGGCTGGGAATGCTCCGGCAAATCGTCTGGAAGCTGGGCTCCCCGAAAGACTCTTCCTCGGGCCCTTCGTAGGGGCGAGCCGTTGCTCCAGTGACACCCCACCCCCCTGGGGGTTTTTCATAAGTGTTCATTCTAAAGAGAGTTAAAGCGGTTTGTTTCGATACACTTTCGGAAGTGTTGATTCTAAATGAGTTAGTGGCGACCCTCGTCTTCGCCTGAGTTTCGCCTCTCAGGGTATACCCCGGGTGTGATGGGAACTGTAAAGGATGTCGATGAAGGAAAAGGAGTTCCGGACGCTCGTGCGCAGCAGCTTCGGAACTCAGGGCAAGCAGGGTAGAGCAGCGTGGATCCGCTTCGATGTACACGGGGAAGAATAGCATAGAATACTTCACTTGTCAATATATTTATTCGATATCATTCGAACGAAACGGAAAGGTGTTGAAAAGAAAGCCCTTCAGGTCGCGATGCTTGCTCGGGCTGACCATGCCTATCGCACGACGCACCCGGTTCCTCGGTTTGCAATCCCCGCAGAAGGCCAGCCCTGCCATGTTAAACTCTAGCTATGGAGTTCACCTGATGATCTTCCATGTTTCGCTTGAAAAAGCAGAAGACGGCTGGATCGTGGCGCAGTGTCCGGCGCTCCCCGGGTGTGTGTCACAAGGGCGGGACGAGCAGGAAGCCCTGGAGAACATCAAGGAAGCGATCACCGCGTGGTTGTGGGCTGAGGATCAAAAGGCGGTGAAGGCGCTGGGGTCTGATCGCACACCGGTAGTCGTCACTGTTTGACGGGAGTTGACGCGAGAGTGGATGGGGCGGCTCGGCAACATTTCCGGCAAGGACGCGGCGAAGGCCTTTGGAAAAGCGGGCTGGCAAGTGTTGGGGCAAGTCGGAAGTCACTTAGTGATGACGAAATCCGGAGTACGAGCGAATCTCTCGATCCCGCAACACAAGGGACTGTCGACCGGAACGCTGCGAGCACTGATTCGAGCAGCAGGAATGACGGTGGAAGAATTTCTGGCACTTCTTTGAAGAAACTGCGGAGGACGCTCACCGGTTTCCCCAACCGCACCCTCTGAAAAACCAAACTCCAAAAGGCCATCCTACCCGGAGTTTGTCCCACCCGCCGCGAATAGGAAAGCGAGGTGGGTCGTCTTCATCTTTCTTCTTCACGTCAGTCGGTGGTGGGCTCGAAGCTGGCGATATCGAAGGGATCGACGCCTTCTTTAGCGCAGAAATCGTGGTAGCGCTTGAGTGGTCCGCATTCGGCCTCCTACCTACATGAAAAGGCGATCGTCGGAGCACAGACAGGAGTGTCTGTGCCACTGTACGGCCCACCCTCCCGATTAGACTTGCAAGTGTGGCTAGCTCATTGGAAGATGCAGCGCCACAGCGTCTCACGAACTCGATGAACACCCCCACAGCAGGGCATTGCCTCCCACTGATATGACCGCGAGAAAACACGTGTCTACCCCGGCTGGCGAAAAGGGTAGAAGGCTCAAGCTGCTGAAGAGATACTTCGCGGTCTTGGGGCCGGGCTTGATTACCGGGGCGGCCGATGATGATCCTTCGGGGATTTCGACCTATTCCGTTGCTGGAGCGACCTACGGATATGCCACGCTGTGGATTGCGTTGCTGACATTTCCGTTGATGGTGTCGGTGCAGCTGATGTGCGCGCGATTGGGCATGGTTACCAAGCGCGGGCTGGCTGCGGCGGTGCGAATGCATTATCCGCGGTGGGTGCTTTGGGGATCGTGCTCGATTCTGGTGGTTGCAAACGTCATCAATATTGGTGCTGATCTCGGCGGTATGGCCGAGGCGACCCAACTGATCACCGGGATTCGACCGCTCGTGTGGATTCCCGTGTATGCGCTGTTCATTCTTGGGCTTTTGATCTGGGTTTCCTACAAGCGGATCGCGCAAATATTCAAGTGGTTGACGCTGGTCTTGTTCGCCTACGTGTTGGCATCGTTTTATGCGCATGTGGATTGGAGGCAGGCGCTGACGGTGACGTTGGTGCCGCATCTCGAGTGGTCCCGCGGATTTTTGGCGGTGCTGGTGGCGATTCTGGGGACGACGATTTCTCCTTACCTCTTCTTTTGGCAGGCGGCCGAGGAGGTTGAAGAAGCTCAAGGCAAGGACCAAATGCGCGGCAACAATAAGGGCGCGACCGCCGCGGACTTGAAAACGGCGCGCGCCGATACCGTGGCGGGCATGTTTTTCTCGAATCTGATCATGTATTTCATCATTCTGACCACCGCCGCTACTTTGCATGTCCACGGGCAGACCAACATCACGACGGCGCGGCAGGCCGCCGAAGCTTTGCGTCCGCTGGCCGGCAATGGGGCGTACTTGCTGTTCACCTTGGGCTTGATCGGAACGGGGATGTTGGGGGTGCCGGTCTTGGTGGGATCCTGCGCTTACGCGGTGGCGGAGGGAGCGGCGTGGCGTGGCTCGATGGCTGACAAGCCAAAGACCGCGGGCAAGTTTTACGCCGTCATGGGCGTTGCGATGGCGTTAGGCGTGGTGCTGAATTACTTGGGCTTCAACGCGGTGAAGATGCTGTTCTGGTCGGCGGTGATCAATGGCCTGCTTGCGCCGCCGCTGATCCTGCTGGTCATCCTGCTAACCAGCAGCCACAAGGTGATGGGGAAGCGTGTGAACCCGCCGGTGCTCAGGTATTTAGGTTGGGCGACCTTCGGCGTCATGACTGCGGCAGCGGTGGGGATGATCGTAACATCTTGAGATTTTCCTGGCCGGTACGGCTTCGGGCACCTACTTACATCGACGTGTGATCGTAAGAGCACAGGCAGGAGTGTCTGTGCTACGTCAGCAGTCGAAGAAGACGGTTTCGTTGGGGCCTTGGAGGATGACGTTCCACTCGAGGGCGCCGGGGCGGCTCTCCACCTTTTTGGCGATGAGCGTGGCGCGGCGCGCGGGCTCGACCAAGTCGAGGGCGAAGTCTTCGGCGTTGCTGGGATCGTCTGGAAAATACATGCGGGTGATGAGGCGGCGCAGGAGGCCGCGGGTGAAAACGGAGATGGCTAGGTGCGGCGCTTGCGGTTGGCTATCGGGACCCGGCACACGACCCGGCTTGATGGTGGTGAAGCGGAAGCGGCCATCGTCGTCGGTGGGGACGCGGCCGTAGCCGACGAAGCCGGGCTCGAGCGGTTTGTTTTGCACGTCGTCGGGATGCGCGTATTTGCCGTGGGAGTTGGCTTGCCAGATTTCGACGATGCCGTCGGGAACGGGTTTGCCGTCGCCGTCGAGGATGCGGCCGGTGATCTCGACGTGTTCGCCGGCGACGCCAGCTCCGGCGAGATTGTCCCGGTAGAGCCGGGACATGCCGATGCTGAAGAATGGGCCGACGGTTTGCCAAGTGGTAGCTTGCAGGGTCATCGTTTGGTTCTCTGCGCTGTTCCGTGGGCGTGATCTTCGATGGGCGTGGCTTCGCGGCCGCTGAGAATGATGTCGAAGCGATAGCCCAACGCATGCACCGGCATGGTGGTTTCCCAATCGAAATGTGAGATCAAGCGGTTGCGGGCGTTCTCGTCGGCGGTGCAATTAAAAATGGGATCGAAAGCCATCAGCGGGTCGCCGGGAAAATACATTTGCGTGACCAGGCGCGTGGCAAAAGCCGGGCCGAAGACCGAGAAGTGAATGTGCGCGGCGCGCCACGCATTGTAGCTGTTGCCCCAGGGATATTCGCCGGGGCGGATGGTGACAAAGCGGTAGCGGCCTTCGGAATCCGTAAGCGCGTGGCCGCAACCGGTGAAGTTAGGATCGAGCGGCGCGTTGTGTTGGTCCTGCTTGTGGAAGTAGCGGCCGGCGGCGTTGGCCTGCCAGACTTCGACCAGTGCATGCGGCAGGGGGCGTGCGTTTTCGTCGAGCACGCGGCCGCTGACGATGATGCGTTCACCGAGGGGGGCGCCGGAGTGCTGATGGGTGAGGTCGGAGGCTTTCACGTCGGCAAATTCCGCGCCGAGGACCGGGCCCGTGACTTCGGAGAGCGTGTGTGGGAGATAGATTTGAGGCAGGGACGGCGCGCGCTTGATGGAGGAAACGTAGGGCGGATGGAGATGATTCGGCTGCGTGCCTGGAGCGTATCTCCGATAGCCTGCGATCGCTGACATCTAGGTGATTCCCCTTTTCCGCCTGAACGGACACTCCATCGAAGATGCCGCCCTAAAGGGCGGCGCTACAAAGCCCGTCGCAGAGGCGCGGATCGACATTGCACGATGCCGGAGGGCGAATTTATGCAACGCGAGAGGAAGTGTCAAGGTCGATTATCGAAATAGCGTGCGTATATCGGCCTGTGGGTGTATGCTGCCCCGGAATTTGCCGAGTCCACGGGAGAACGAGACATGCCTCGCACCGAAACTGTTTTCGGGCGCCCGGAACAGCGGCCGGTGGTGGTCGCCGAGCCGAATCCTGAGACTCCTCCCAAGGCGCCTTCCGCGCACATCGATTCCTTCAGCGGCGATCCGAACTTCATGATGTCGCTGGCGCGCGGGCTGCTGGTGATTCAGGCGTTCACGCAGAAAAAAAGACAACTTACGATTTCGGAGTTAAGCGCCAAGACCGGGTTGTCTCGCGCGGCGGTGCGCCGCTGTTTGTACACGTTGGCGCGACTCGGCTTCGCGGGAGCGGAGGATGGGCGGCATTTTTATTTGGGGCCGCGAATCCTGGCGCTGGGATATTCGTACATTGTGTCGATGCCTTTGGCGACGGCGGCGCAGCCGGTGCTGGAGCGCGTGAGCCGCGAACTGCACGAGTCTTGCTCGATTTCGACGATTGACCGGACGGAGATTATTTACGTGGCGCGGGCCAGCGTGACGCGGATCATGTCGATCGATCTGGGAGTGGGCAGCCGGCTGCCGGCGTTCTGCACGTCGATGGGGCGCGTGATGCTGTCGAGTTTGCCGGCGGAAGAGTTGGAAACGTATCTCAGCCAGACGCCGCTGAAGCGGTTCACGGATCGCACCGTCACCTCGGTGGAAAAACTGCGGCAGGTGCTGCGGCTGGTCGGACGAAATGGATACGCGATCGTGGACCAGGAGTTGGAACTGGGGCTGCGGTCGATGGCCGTGCCGATCCAGAACCCCAATGGAAAGATCGTTGCCGCGCTGAATGTGGGCGCGCACGCGCAGCGCGTTTCGATTCAAGAGATGCAGACGAAATTCCTACCGCGGCTGCGAAACGCCGCACAAGAACTCTCCATGCTGTTGCGATGAGGACGTCCGAGGATTCCGGCAAAGCGACAGGAAGAGTGCGCGCCGTCCGGCTGCGCAGTTCGGGAGCATCCATTGAGTATCTGGCGGGCGGAGTGGTGCGGGTGCGCTCGGACGAGGCGCTTGGCGAATATCCCAAGGTGCTGACGGACCGGCTGGCGCGGTGGGCCGCTGTGACGCCGCAGCGGGTCTGCTTTGCGAAACGCGGGGCTGACGGAAATTGGCAAGGACTGACGTATGGGCAGGTGATGGCGGCGGTTCGAAGTATCGGACAGAGTTTGCTGGAGCGCGAGCTTTCCGTTGAGCGGCCAATCATGGTGCTGTCGGAAAACGATTTGGAGCACGCGTTGTTGATGCTGGCAGGGCAGCACGTGGGGATTGCGACCGCGCACGTGTCGCCGGTGTATTCGCTGGTGTCCAGCGATTTGGCGAGATTGAAGCACGCGGTGAATCTGCTGACGCCGGGGCTTATCTTCGTGTCGGATTTCGAGCGCTACGAACTGGCTATTGATGCGGTGGTCGGCGAAGAGATTGAGATTGTTGCTACACGCGGGCGGGATGGCCGAAGAAAGCTGACGTGGTTCGCCGATCTAGCGGCGCGAACGCCGACGGCGGCTGTGGATGCGGCGCACGAACGAATTCAGCCGGACGACGTGGCGAAATTTCTACTGACGTCGGGCTCGACGTCGATGCCGAAGGCGGTGATCAACACGCACCGCATGATCACGAGCAATCAGCAGATGATCGCGCAGGTGTTCGGGTTCCTGGAGGAGGAGCCACCGGTGCTGGTGGACTGGCTGCCATGGAACCATACGTTCGGCGGAAATCACAATGTCGGGATCTCGGTCTACAACGGCGGGACTTTTTATATTGACGATGGCAAGCCGGGCCCAGTGGGGATGAAAGAGACAGTGCGCAACCTGCGGGAGATTTCCACCACGGCTTATTTCAATGTGCCGAAGGGCTACGAGGACTTGCTGCCAGCGCTGCGGGCGGACCGGAAGCTTCGGGAAACATTTTTCAGCCGGGTGCGGCTGCTGTTTTATGCGGGGGCGGGACTGTCGCAGCCGGTCTGGGATGCATATCGCGAGCTTGCGCTCGCGACGTGCGGCGAGCGGGTGATCATGGCGACGGGTTTGGGCTCGACGGAGACGGCGCCGATGGCGGTACAAACGACATGGGAAACGGATCGCGCGGGGATTATTGGGCTGCCGATTCCCGGCGTGGAAGCAAAGCTTGCGCCACTGGGCGGGAAGCTCGAGCTGCGGGTGCGTGGGCCAAATATTACGCCGGGTTACTGGCGGCAGCCAGAGCTGACGGCGAAGTCGTTCGATGAGGAAGGATTTTACCGGATGGGGGATGCGGTGCGCTTTGTCGATCCGCAAGACGTCGGCAAAGGATTTTTGTTCGACGGGCGGTTGGCGGAGGATTTCAAACTTTCCTCGGGGACGTGGGTGAGCGTGGGGCCGCTGCGGGCGAGGATTCTGAGTCACTTCGCTCCGCTTTTGCGGGACTGCGTGATTGCGGGAATCGATCGGGATGAAGTTGGGATGCTGATGTTTCCGGATGTGGATGCGTGCCGTGGGCTGTGCGGCCTTGCTGGGGATGGCGCTTCGGCGGCGGAAGTCCTAGCGAATGCTGCGGTGCGGGCGGCGTTTCAGGAACGGCTTGAGAGTTTGGCGAAGACGTCTACCGGGAGCTCGAGTCGCGTGACCCGAGCGATGTTGATGGAGGAAGCGCCTTCGTTGGATGGCGGGGAGATTACGGATAAAGGATCGTTGAACCAGAGCATGGTGTTGGATCGGCGGGCGGGGCTGGTGGAGGAGATGTATGCGGGTGGGGAGATGGGGCGGGTGATTTGTTTGGTACGGAAATAAAGGTTCGCCGGGCTGAAGCCCGGCGCCTACATAGGCGACTACGATGCGGGCGATCGACTATTTCGAGAAGGGGGTGGAGGCGTTTGCGGAGCGGTGCGCGATCATCGACGGCGCGACGCGGTGCTCGTATCGGGAATTGCGGGAGGCGACGTTGCGCATTGCACAGGCTTTGTGGGCGAGCGGACTGCGCACGGATGATCGCGTGGCGATTTATTCGCCGAATGACTGGCGAGTGCTGTCGTGCATGCTCGGACTGCTGAGGGCGCGCGCGGTGTGGGTGCCGATCAACTACCGCAATGCAATCGACGCCAACGTGGAATATCTGAACTACGTGGAGACGTCGGTGTTGTTCTACCACAGCAAGTTTGCCGACACGGTGGAAGACATTCGTAAGCGCGTTCCGTCCCTGAAAAATTTGGTTTGCATCGACATGGCGTGCGGCGGCGATCCTTCGTTGGAAGAGTTTATGACGCGAGGGAGCGAGCTGGGAGAGATCGAATGGGGCGATGCGCAGGGGAATCCAGATCGCTTGGTTGGACTGGTGCCCACGGGCGGGACCACCGGTCCGGCGAAGGGCGTGCTGGTGACGAATCTTGCTTGGGGCACGATGATCGAAATGGCGAGCCACTACTGGAGGTGCGATAGCGCCGAGCCGGTGTGTTTGAGTGTGGCTCCGCTTTCGCATGCGGCGGGCGTGGTGGCGTTTGCGATGTTTCCGTTGGGCGTGACGAACGTGGTGATGGCGGGATTCGACGCGGGGGAAGTGCTGCGAAATATCGAAAGGTTTCGGGTTACGCATTTGTTTCTTCCGCCGACGGCCTTCTACGCCCTGCTGGCGCATCCGGAAGTCGAGAAGTTCGACTATTCGAGCTTGCGGGTGTTTTTGCTGGCGGCGTCGCCCGTGTCGCCAGACAAATTGAAGAGGGGCGTGGAGATTTTCGGGCCGTGCATGTGCCAGTGCTACGGGCAAACGGAATCGCCGATGTTGCTGACGTGGCTGGATCAGAAGACGCTTGCCGCTGCAGCCGCGGGAGACCATCCCGAGCGTTTGGGGAGTTGCGGTAAGGCGACGTCGGCGGTGCGGCTGGCGATCATGGACGAGATGGGTAAGCTGCTGCCGCCACGGCAGACGGGCGAGATCGTCGCGCGAGGCTCGCTGGTGACGCCAGGCTACTACAAGATGGCGGAGGCGACGGCGGAAATACACACGTATGGATGGCATCACACCGGAGATGTGGGTTACTACGACGAGGACGGCTACTTCTACATTGTCGATCGCAAGAAAGACATGATCATCTCGGGTGGCTTCAACGTGTACTCAGCGGAGGTGGAAGCGGGAATCATGGCGCTTGCGGAAGTGCACGAGTGCGCGGTGATCGGCGTGCCGCACGAGAAGTGGGGCGAGGCGGTGAAGGCCATTGTGGTGTTGCGTGAAGGGAAGTCCCTGACGGAAGAGCAGGTGCTGGCACACTGCAAGACAAAATTGGGTGGGATGAAGGCGCCGAAGACGGTGGAGTTTCGGCGCGAGATCGCGAAGACCCCAGCGGGGAAGATCGATCGCAAGGAACTCCGGCGGCCGTATTGGGCTGGTGTGGAGCGTGGCGTGCACTAGAAGAGCCGGAAAAAGATAACGCTGAGACGCTGAGGTAACGCAGAGCAGGAGGCAGGCGGGGATTTAACACAGAGGACAATAAGGTTGCTCAGAGGGCACAGAGAAGAGGGGCCTCGGAAGTGTTTCGGCGGTTGATGAACGGGAAACAGCGCGCGGCAGCGATTAGAGCTTTCCAACACAGCGAAGACCATGATTCTTCAATTCAACCATCTCCAGCGAAAAGCCGCCGCCGCAACTACACAGGACGTGGTCGACGCGCTGTACGGGCTGCTGGAAGAGGGCCACATTGAGCAGTCGCAGTTTGCGCGGCTGCGCATCCATCTGGATTGGATTCAATACCGGCAGAATTTTCGCGAGCCGGTGATGATCCTGCGGGCGAAGAGCGAGGCGGGACATGATCCGCCGATTATGGAGATCCATGTGGATACGCGGCAGGTGTCGCCGGAGGCTTTGCGCGGGAAATTGATTGCAGCGATGTCGCGGGAGGAAGGGGACGCGCCGCCCCGGGAAGACCGCGTCGTGCTGGAAGAGTTCCAGTCGTTTCGGTCGAGTCTGGCTTGGAAGTTCAACGGGCTGTATTGGCATCACCTGACGGATTGGGAGAAGGCGACCGGGAGAAGTTACGAGCAGGCGCTTCCCGGCGGGAAGTCCGATGCGAATGACGTAGCGGCCGTGGCAGACAGCGTGGCGGATTTTTGGACGCTGCTGAAGGATCTGAAGAAGCACCATCAACTGCCCGCGGAGATTTTTCTTCTAGAGATTGGCGTGGGGATGGGGAAGCGGTCGGGACTTTGGCTCGATCGCTTTCGAGCGTTGGATGAAGAGCGGGGAACGAAGTATTACCCGAAGTTGCGATTTCTGCTGGCGGACTATTCACTGGCCACGTTGGAGCGGTCGCGGCCATCGGTGCAAGCGCACCTTGAGCTTTGCAGCTTCATCGTGCTGGATGCGCTGAATCCCATGAAGACGCTGGCGTTTCTGCGGCACAAAATCCTGCAAATTCATTTGACGAATGTGTACGACAATTTGCCGGATGAAGAGCTGGCGCGGCGCGACGGGAGACTCTATTTGGTGGAAGTACGCGCCTATCTCGCGAGTGCGGAAGCGAAACGCATTACGCAGGAGTTCGCGCTAGGCGCTGCGGAAATCGGATGGATGGTGCGGAGGCTACTCGAGGTTGGGCCGGATTGCTTTCCGGACCGCAGCAGAGGCGTGGCGTTCTGGCAGGAAGTGTGGAAGGCGCTGCGACTGGAAGAGCGGCTGGTGCCGTTGGATGAGTTGCCGGGCGAGTCCCTGCCAAGCGGGCAGGATTCGCGACAACTTGCGGAGGTGCTGCGAAATGCGCCGAGCGATTTGCGGATTCACCTAAGCTCGGGGGCACTGGAAAGTTTTCGGAATACGGTGCCGCTGCTGCACCCGCGGGGATATTTGCAGGTACAGGACATTTTCATCAGCAACCTGAACGATTGCCGGCTGGGATTTCAAGGGCCCGGCAAGCTGGACGGGTCGATCGTCAATTGGGTGAACGGCGTTCTGTTGCGAGAGGTGGCAGAACGCGCGGGCTACGACGTGCACTTTGCGCCCTTCCACTATCGCAAGGGATCGCGGACGTCGATCCTCTATACAACGCAACGGGAGTAAGCCATGAGCCTTCCAATTCTTCCGACAACGGTGGTGGGAAGTTACTCGATGCCAGGATGGCTCGAGCGGCTGAAGACGGAATATTTCGCGCGGCGGATCAGCCGTGTGGACCTGGATGAGATTCACGATACGGCGGTGAAGGCGGCGATCAAGGATCAAGAGATCGCCGGGCTGGATATTGTTACGGATGGGGAGCTGCGGCGGGACAATTTGGTGGATTACTTCGTCGAGCGGATGCCTGGGGTGCAGATCGATCGGGCGTCGAAGAAGTTTTATTACGATTTCTACGAAAGCGTGGTGGAGGGGAAGCTTCCGCACGCTTCGCTGGGTTTGGCGAAGGATTTTCTTTTTCTTCGGGCAAATACGGATCGCGAGACGAAGTTTTGCATCACCGGCCCGCATTCTTTGTCCAAGCGGATTCGGAACACGTTTTACCCGAATGAAGAAGCCTTTGCGACGGGTATCGCGGGAGTGTTGAATCTGGAATTGAAGGAGCTGGTGAAGGCAGGTGCGCGATACCTGCAAATCGACGAGCCCTATTTGTCGGGCTTTCCGGACGATTTAGCTTGGGTAGTGAATGTGCTGAATACGCTGGTGGCGGGCGTGGAGGCGAAGATCGGCGTGCACATTTGCTACGGGAATCGCTACGGGAAACCATCGTGGGAGGGGAGTTACAAATACTTGCTGCCGAAGATTTTTGACGTGAAGGTGCAGCAACTGACCCTGGAGTTTGCGCGGCGGGGCGAAGAAGACTTGGACATTTTGCGAGAGCTGGCGAAGAGCTTTGAGATTGGGGTGGGGACTATCGATGTGAAGACGAACGCGGTGGAGACGGCAGACGTGGTGGCGGAGCGCATCCGGAAAGCGCTGGGATTTGCGCCTGCGGAGCGGTTATTTATTTTGCCAGACTGCGGATGCTTTCATTTGCCGCGGGACGTGGCGTTCGCGAAGCTGAGCGCGATGGTGGAAGGGACGCGGGTGGTGCGCAAGGAGCTAGGCAAGTGAAATGGCGGGGCCGAATCCATTGCGGGAAGCGCTGACGGCGGGGAAATTCTGCTACGTGGTGGAGTTGGTGGCGAGCCGGCTGACGCGAGAAGCGAAACTCCTGGATGTGGCTTCACAGCTGGCGCAGGTGCCGGGAGTGGTGGCGGGCAGCATTACGAGCTACGCGGGCGGCGCGATGGGGCACGACCCGATCCGCGTGGGGACGGCGGCGCGGGCGCGCGGGCTTACCCCGAACATTCATGTGACCTGCGTCAATCGGGACGCGGCTGCGGTGAGCAAGACACTGGCGGACCTCGGCGCTTTGGGAATTGAAAATGTGCTGGCGCTGACTGGGGACTATCCGAAGGCTGGCGACGCCACTCGGGAGAGTGGCGCTCCCGGGCCCGGCGCTGGGGCGCCGCTGTTCGCGCTCGATTCGGTGCAGTTGGTGCGGCAAATCGACGAGATGCGGCAGAAAGGGTTGCCGTTCTGGATTTCTGTGGCGGTCTCGCCGTTCAAGTATACGGAGGCGGACTGCGCGTATCAGTATTTGAAGCTAGAGAAGAAAATTGCGGTGGGGGCGGATTTCGCGATTACGCAACTCGGATTCGACGCGCGGAAGTTTCGGGAGCTCGCGCGGTACGTGGAGGAGCGCAAGCTGCGGATTCCGATTCTGGGCAACGTTTACGTGCTGACCGCGAAGGCGGCGGAAAAAATGTCGAAGGGAGAGCCACCGGGATGCTGGGTTTCACCGGAGCTACTGGAGAAAATTCGGAGCGAGGCGAAGGCGGCGGATGCGGGCCGGGCGGCACGGCTGGAGCGGGCCGCGAGAATGGTGGCGATACTGCGCGGGCTTGGGTATTCCGGTGCGTATCTGGGCGGGAATCATCAGGCGGACAGCATTCGATGGATTATTCGGAGGTCGGAAGCGATTTCTGCGCGGTGGGAGGAGTTTGCAGAGGAACTGAGCTGGGCGCCGAAGAGCGGTTTTTATTTGTATGAGAGCTCGCCTGCGCCGAAGAAAGCGCCTGGATGGGTGCCACGAGTTCTGGAGACGATGAGCCGGTTCTTTCGGGTTGACCGGCCGGGACGGCTGCGCAATTTTCTTGCGGGAATTTTCCGGTGGTTCGACCGGCGTCCGGCAGCGGCGCACGCTCTTGAACGCGTCGAGTTCGCGATCAAGTCTCCATTGTTCGGATGCGAGGCATGCGGGAATTGCGTGCTGAGTCACATGGAGTACGTGTGCCCGCAGACTTGCCCGAAGGCAATGCGCAACGGGCCTTGCGGCGGCACGTTGCGCGGGCGCTGCGAAGTTGTAGACAAGCCTTGTGTCTGGATCAAGGTCTACGAACGGGCAAAGGCGACCGGGCGAATCAACGATTTGCAGACGTATGTGCCGCCGCGGAATCTAGCCCTGCAGGGAACGAGCTCGTGGATCAATTATTTCCTGAATCGGGATAACCGGCCGTCGAACGACGTGATTGCGGTGGAGCGGCTTCGATGATTAGTTCTTCTGAGGCTTGCTCTGGTTGGCGCGGAGGATCACGTAGGAGCGGATCGCGGCGGCGTCTTGGCGAGAGAGGTCTTTTGCGAAGGAGACCATGCCGCGCTGGCGTAGTTGCCCCCCGAGTACGATGTCGAACCATAGATCGCTGGACAGCGCGCCGGAGTAGCGAAGGTCCGGCAGGACCCCACCGCTGATGGCGACGTCGCCATGGCACGTGCTGCAATAGCCTTGGTACAGCTGTTCGCCTTTTTTCGTAGCGCCAGCGTCGGCGGTGGCAGGTGGCGGGTCCAAGACGGGCCGGTGGAATTCGGGAGCCGGCGGAAGGATGTCCTTACCTCTCAGCGTGAAGACCAGCATGCGCGGAACGTTGACCATGCGAGGATTCTGGAGGCCAACTTCTCCGCCCGCCAGAGTCCACACGCCGCCCCAACCAGCGAGCACGGCGACGTACTGTTGGCCGTTGACCGAATAAGAGATAGGACCGGCGATGACGCCACTTTGGGTGGGAGCAGACCAGACCTTCTCGCCGGTGTCGGCGCGGAAAGCCTGGAACTGGCCAAGACCCGTCCCTTGAAAAACGAGGTTGCCCGCAGTGGAGAGGGTTCCGCCATTTCCTGGCCCAGGATGATCGACGCGCCAAACTTCGACTTGCTTCACAGGGTCCCAAGCGACGAGATGGCCTTTGACGCTAGCAAGAACAGCTTTTTTGATCTGGGGATCCTGAGGCATTCCAGCGGCGACGAAATCGATGCCGTTGTTGAAAGCGGTGGAGCTATGGCTGAAGTGCTCGACGGACTTGTAGGGGAAAGAGGTCTCAAAGACGGGGATATAAACCAAGCCAGTTCGCGGATTGAACGACATGGGGTGCCAAGTGTGGGCGCCAGTGGGGCCCGGGGCGACGACAGCGGGTTGCTTGGTGTCTTCATAGTGCGCGGACGGAGATTCGATGGGTAAGCCGGATTGCAGGTCGATCCCACTCGACCAGGTGACGTTGGTAAAAGGTTTGGCGGAGAGAAGCTGGCCTGTGGCGCGGTCGAGAACGTAGAAGAAGCCGTTCTTGGGCGCGTGCAGCAAGACCTGGCGAAGACGACCGTCGATGGTCAGATCGGCCAGGATCATTTGCTGAGTGGAATCGTAGTCCCACTCGTCGCCGGGGTTTTCCTGATAATGCCAGACGTATTCCCCGGTATCGGGCTTGAGAGCAATGATAGAGGCCGCGAAGAGATTGGCCTGACGGTGAGGATTGCGGATTTCGCCGGGCCAGGGATCACCGTTAGCGGTGCCGATGTACAGCAAGTCGAGCTGAGGGTCATAAGAGATGGAATCCCAGACGGTGGCGCCACCTCCGTTCTTCCACCACTCGCCGGTCCAGGTCTTGGCCGCCTTTTCTAGAGCGGGGCTCTCGAACGGCTTGGAAGGATCGCCCGGCACGGTGTAGAAGCGCCAGACGAGCTTGCCTGTTTCGGCATCGTAGGCGGAGACATAGCCGCGGACGCCGTACTCCGATCCGCCGTTGCCGATAATCACTTTGCCTTTCACGACCCGGGGCGCCCCGGTGATCGTGTAGCGGTAGCGGCGGTCGATGGTTAGCGTGTCCCAAACAGGTTTTCCGGTGGCGGCGTCCAGGGCGATCAATCGGCCATCCAGTGTTCCAACGAAAATCTTGCCAGCCCACGCCGCCACACCGCGGTTCACGACGTCACAGCAGGCATTGATGGCCCATTCGGGAGGAACTTTGGGATCGTATTTCCAGAGGAGGGAACCGGTTGCGGCGTTCAGCGCCACGACTTTGCTCCACGCGGTGGTGAAATACATCACGCCGTCGACGACGAGGGGTGTGGCTTCTTGTCCGCGGTGGGTGTCGAGATCGTAGTGCCAGGCTAGGCTGAGTTGGCCGGCGTTGTGGTCATCGATCTGCTTCAGCGGGCTGAAGCGTTGTTCGTTGTACGTGCGGCCGTGGGTCAGCCAGTTGGCGGGATCGGAGTCGGCGTTGGTAATGCGTGCGCCGTTGACATTGGCCGTGCCTGCCGCGGTGCTTTGCCCCGCACCTTGGCCGAAGCGCAGTGCGGACTTCAGGTTCAGAGCGATGAGGGCGCAGAGGAGAGCAAGAACGCCAGCGAGGATCTTGTGTCGAGGAATCAAAGGGTCGACCTCCGACTGGCAGGAACGCACAGTGCTCGGAAAATAAGTGTTTTGGAGGCGATTTACAAGTAAAGAAGCGGCGAGGCCGATTATCGGCAGCGGTCGGTTGCAAAGCGAGTGCGTGTAGCCTATAACTGCGCAGGATTTGTTGAGAACCGCGCAAGCGGCGAGAAGATGATTCGACTGAGCACTAACCCAGAAGCGATCGAGATCGACGCGAGCAAAGCTGCGGTCGTGGTGGTGGACATGCAGAACGCCTTCGCGAGTAAGGGCGGGATGCTCGACATCGCGGGCGTGGATATTTCGGGCGCTGCTCTGGTCGTGCGGAAGATCGAAGGCGTATTAGATCGCGCCAGGACGTGCGGCATTCCCGTCGTGCACTTGCAAATGGGATATAAACGTGATCAAAGCAATAGCGGTGGCCCGAACTCTCCGAATTGGCACAAGGAACTGGCGATGACGCTGATGAATCGCCGGCCCGAGCTGAAGGGAAAGCTGCTGACCGAAGGTACTTGGGATTTCGACGTGGTTGAAGAACTGAAGCCGAAACCTTCGGACTTGGTGGTGGTGAAGACGAGGTACAGCGGCTTCGCGGGGACTTCTCTGGACTCGATGTTGCGCACGCGAGGGATTCGCTATTTATTCTTTGCGGGAATCGCTACCAACGTTTGTGTGGAGTCGACTTTGCGCGACGCGTACTTCCTCGACTATTGGCCGATCTTGCTTACCGACGGCGCGATGCAGGCGGGTCCTCCCGCGGCGCACGAAGCCACCATATATAACGTAGAGATGTTTTTTGGGTGGACGCTAAAGTCGGACGATTTTCTCGCGGCGGTTACTCCATCGGGGGCATGACACGTCTGTGTTGACCGTAGACATCGATGTTGGCGGCACGCTGACCGACGGGATCTTTATTCGGGACGGAGCGATCTCTTGCATCAAGGTGGACACGACTCCACACGACTTGACGGTGTGTCTGTTCGATTGCTTGACGCAGGGAGCGGCACAGCTCGGCTTTGATGACGTTGATGCGTTCCTTGAAAACGTTGATCTGATACGGTGGTCGACGACGATTACCTCGAACGTTCTTGCGGAACAGCGCGGGCCGCGGCTGGGGCTGATCGTTTCACGGGGTCACGAATCGGATTTTTATGGCGAGACCGAGCGCAGCACTTTGCTGGACCGGCTGGTTTCCAGCGGGAACGTCATCGGCGTGAATGCGTCGACGCCGGACGCGGAAATCATGCAAGCCGCTCGAGGACTGCTAGAGACTGGGGTGCGGCGCATCTGCGTGAGTTTGAAGGATGCCGATCGGAATCCAGAGCCGGAGCTTCGCATTAAGCGGGTCATCGGGGAACAGTACCCCGATCATTTTCTTGGCTCGGTACCGGTTCTGGCTGGCAGCGAAATTGGCCGCGGCGCCGACGATCGTACGCGAACGTACTGCGCGCTGATCAACGCGTACACGCACGGCGCGCTTGCGGCGACGCTATTCAAGGCAGAAGACGAACTGCGGGACATCCATCGGTATCAAGGCGCGTTTTTCGTGAGCCACATCAACGGTGGAGTCGCGGGCATCGCTAAGACCAAGGCGATCGATACGATCGAGTCGGGACCCATCCTGGGCATTCACGGAAGCAGTTATCTGGCGAAGCAGTTCGGATTGGACGACGTGATCGCCCTCGATGTTGGCGGCACAACTGCGAAGATGAGTCTCCTGCAAAACGGCGAGCCGCTGTTTCGCAAGCCGACGGACTTTTTCGGGATTCCGGTGGGCCTCTCGCTCCCGTATCTGCGGTCGGTGGCGCTGGGCGGCGGAAGCGTGGTGCGGCCTACCAGCGCCGGGGCAAATCCATTGGTGACGCTTGGGCCGGAGAGTATGGCGTCGTTCCCCGGGCCGGCGTGTTACGGTCTGGGCGGCGATCAGGCCACGCTCACGGATGCTTTCGTTTCGGCGGGTCTGGTCAATCCGGACTATTTTCTGGGTGGTGCGAAGACGCTCGATCGCGAGCTTGCTCGCCGTGCGATTCAGGGACAGGTCGCCGATCCGTTGCATGTGCCGGTCGATCCGGCATGCGGCGCGATCATCGATCGAGCGTTTCAGATGGTTGCCGACGTGATCTCCGAGGCACGCAAGGAGCTGAAGAAGGATTTTTCTAAGCACTCCCTGTTTGCTTACGGCGGAAATGGCGGGCTCTTCGCGTGCGGGGTAGCGGATAAGGTGGGACTCGGCTCTGTGTACTTTTTTGGCCTGGGCCCAGTGTTCAGCGCGTTTGGGTCGTCAGTTTCGGATATCTCTCACCTGTACGAACGCGCGTTGTACCTCGCTTCGCTTGATGACGGGGGTCTCGATCGGATTCGCGCAGTGATTGAGGAAATGAAAGCCGAGGGCGTAAAGGATTTGCTCGGCGAAGGCCTGAAGCCTGCGGATGCGACTTTTTCGATCGAATGGGAAGTGTCACAACGGGGACACGTGGGTGTCTCGATCGTCATGCCGGAATCGGCGCTGCAGAGCCTGAACGCGGCAACCTTTCAAGTCAATGCCGCGCTCAGCAACTCTGCCACCGGACATCGCGAAGCCTTCGGCATCGACCTCGTTCGCTTGCAGATCAGGAAGGCGATGCCTAAACCGAATCTTCCGCGGTCAGACGCCGGTGGTGCGGACGCATCGCGGGCGCTGAAGGGCGCGCGTAACGTCTCCTGGGGGAGCAAGGATGGCTTGGCGCAGATTTATCGTTGGGAGTCGCTGCAGCCCGGCAACCGTGTGGAAGGTTGCGCGGTGCTGGAAGGCGCCAACGGAACTTATTTCGTTCCCGAAGGGTGGATCTTGGAGATGGACGGCTACGGAAACGCCAAGCTGCGCCGGCGCTGAGGCGGAGCGCTGCTGAAACGAGACGGCAAAAGGACAAAATTATGGCATCGGAAAAGCCCGCGCGCATTCGCATCACCGAGTATCTCGATCTTGATCTGGACGCCGAGCGATGGTTGTGCAATCGCTGCGGCCACGCGATTGGTTCTGCAAAGGAAAGCTACAAGAAAGGCTGCCTGCTTTACGACCGCGATCCCCGGGAAATCCACCCGGCCATTGTTTCCAGCGACTTCAATTTCTCTCCCGATCCAAACTGGATTCGCATTGTGGAGTTCTACTGTCCCGGCTGTGGTACGCAGGTTGAGACGGAGTATCTCCCGCCTGGACATCCGATTACTCACGATATCGAGCTGGACCTGCCCCGACTAAAGGAGCGTTTGGCGAAGGGCGAATTTGTGATCCGCGACAATCGGCTGGAGGCCGCCGAATGAACTCGATCGACATCGACGTCGGCGGAACGTTCACCGATCTGGTGCTGAACTTCGGCGGACAGACGCTGATCAAGAAAGTGCCGACGACTGCCTACGATCTTTCGGTGTGCTTCTCGCGCGTGATCGAGGACGGCGCAACCGCACTGGGGCTGAAGATCGAGCAACTGCTGCCCGAAGTCGAGATGATCCGCTATTCAACGACGATTGCGCTGAACCGGTTGATCGAAAGGAAAGGTCCGCGTCTCGCGCTAATCACAACGGAAGGGCATGAAGACGTCACGCTGATCGGCCGGGGAGCGCAATGGATTGATGGGACGCGCGTGCAGGAACGCCGGAACCTTGCGGTCCAGCAGAAGCCGGAGCCGCTTGTGCCGCGCGATCTGATCACGGGTGTCAAGGAGCGCGTTGACTCGCGGGGTCGCATTATCCGTCCTCTCGATGAAGAGGACGTTCGCCGGAAGGTGCGCCAGCTCGTCAATCGTGGCGCGCGAGGCTTTGTGGTCTCGCTGCTGTGGGGATTCCTGAATCCCGTTCACGAGAAACGGGTGAAAGAGATCATTCGCGACGAATATAAGGAGTTTCATATCGGCTTTCTGCCCGTAGTTCTTGCCGGGCAGGTGGTCGGGAAGCTGGGGGAATACGAGCGCACGATCGCGGCCATTCTGGACGCGTACTTGCAGCGGTCCATGCAGATCGAGCTGTCGGCGATGTGGGACAAGCTGCGCGACCGCGGCTACAAGAAACCCTTGCTGATGATCCAGAGCTCCGGCGGTATCGCCGAGGTGTTTCGCACGACCGCGAGCCGCACGTTCAACAGCGGTCCGGTTTCCGGCTTGATGGGCGCGCACCACGTCGCCAAAACGCTGGGCTATAAGAATGTCGTGATGACGGATATGGGCGGCACGAGCTTCGACGTCGGGCTTGTCGTCGAAGACAGCGTGCGCAGCTACGACTTTCGGCCCATCATTGACCGCTGGATGGTGGGCATCACGATGATCAAGACGCTCTCGATCGGCGCGGGTGGCGGCTCGATCGCGTCGATCAATAAACTATTGCAAAATCGTTTGCAAGTCGGACCGCGCAGTGCGGGCTCCATGCCGGGTCCTGCGTGCTTCAGCCTTGGCGGCAACGACCCGACGGTCACCGACGCCGACCTGGTGCTGGGCTACCTCAACCCGGAATATTATTTCGGCGGAAAATTGCGGCTCGACAAGAATCGCTCGGTGCAGGCCATTCGCGACAAGATTGCCAAGCCGCTGGGCCTGTCCGTTGAAGAAGGCGCGGCGATGATACGTAAAATCGTCAACGGAAATATGGCCTCGGCGATCATGAAAGAAGTTCACCTGCGCGGTTACAGCCCGGAAGATTTTATTTTGTTTGTCGGCGGCGGCGCAGGCCCAACCCACGCCGAAGGTTTCATGTCCGACATCGAGAAGGCAGTGACGTTCGCGTTCTCTCCGGTTTTTTGCGCGTTTGGTTCCTCGACGATGGATATCATGCACGTCTACGAAGCTTCAAAGAAACTCACGCTGATGGAGCCGGTCACGCAGACGCTCTCGACGGAATATGAAACCTTCAACCAAAGCGTGGAGAACCTTGTCGAACAAGCCAAGCGCGATCTGCGCGGTGACGGACTGGATCTAAATCAGGTTTCCTACGTTCTCGAGTTGGATATGCTTTACGGCGGGCAGTTCCACGTCAAACGCGCACTGTCTCCTCGGCTCGCACTCCATGGAGCGCAGGATGTTCAAGCTGTCTGCGACGCCTTCGAGAAGGAGTTCAGCGAAGCCTTCAGTCCGTTCGTCGTCAATCCTGAAGGAGGGGTTTTCATCGAGAGTTTTATTCTGAAGGCCATCGTGCCAGTGCGCAAAATCCAGTTACCGAAGGCGCAGCTCGAAGGCCGCGATCCTGCCGCAGCGAAAAAGGGAGAACGGCCTGCGTATTGGCCGGGGCTGAAGGACTTCCGCCCGACGCCCGTTTATGCATACGAGGTTTTGCGGCCGGGCAATGTCGTCGATGGCCCGGCGATCGTCGAAGGTGAATACACAACTTTGGTCGTTCCGCCGTCCCTGCGTTTTTCCATCGACGAGCGGAGCCTCGGCATTCTTCAGCACAGCACTGAGAAGAAATAGAGGACGCACATGCCCATACCCACAACTGCAGAGAAGCTTGCTTGGCTCAAGCCCGCGCCTGCCACTGCTTACGAAAAAGAGTGTGCCGTAAAGCTGGCGCAGGGCGACTACGAAATCGGCGTGCAGGTGACCAACGACATTCTGGACGAAGCGATGGAGATCTTCATTCGCTCGTCACGCAGCTATTTCGGCGTTTCCGGGGACTCCATGGTGGCGATCTTCACCGCCGGCGGCGACCTAATCAACGCTTCGTGTGGAACGTACCTGCACGCCATCATTCAGCCCATCGTGATCAAATTCATTCTGAAGTATTACGAAGAAAATCCCGGCATACGCGATGGCGACATCTGGTACACCAACGACGCGCTCTACGGAGGAATCCACAATCCCGATCAAGTGGCCCTCATGCCCGTCTTTCATAAGGGCAAGCTGCTGGCTTGGGCCTCGGCCGCGTTGCACACCACAGAAACTGGAGCGATCGAGCCGGGAGGCATGCCGGTCAGCGCGAAATCGCGCTTTGAAGAAGGGCTGAATCTTCCGCCGATAAAAATTGGCGAGAATTTCCAGATTCGAAATGATTTTCTCGAATTCTATTCCGTCTACGGGCTTCGGGCGCCGGCGATGTTTATCTCTGACCTGCGTGCGCGTTGCACGACGGCGGATCGCGTCCGCGTCCGCCTCCTGGAAGTCGTCGAAAAGCGCGGCGAGGAGTATCTCGTCGGGTTGCTTCGCAAGATGTCAGATACCGCCGAGGCGGGTGCGCGCCAGAAGCTGAAAACGCTGCCCGACGGCAAGTTTCGCGCGGTTGTCTTCAATGACGCCATTGGCTGGACGCCTGCTCTCGTGCGCGCTTGCTATCTGACGCTGACGACTCGCGATGGCCAGGTGACCTTCGACTTCGACGGGACTTCGCCGGAAAATCCTTCTTCCTACAACGTGCACTCCCAAGCCGTCGTCGGCCACATTGCGAACTTTATGTACGAGTACATTTTCCACGACCTGCCGATTTGCAGCTCGACGTTTGCGCCGATCGATTTCGTTTTTCCTGAGAACTCCATCGTCAATCCGGGCCGATCCGCCGCCACGAGCTGCTGCGTGTTCATCGGCATGCAAGCGCGTTGCGCCACGCACAGTGCGTTCGCCAAAATGACCTATTCCAGCGCGAGTTTATGGAAGCAGATCGCGGCGCCTCCCGGCAGCCAGCATACTTCGCAGATTTGCGCCGGGCATTCGCAATGGAATCTGGCCTTCGCGGACGTTCTGTCTTACGCGCTCAACACGCAGGGGCAAGGTGGCCGCTCGGGCATGGACGGCATGGACGCATACGGATTCGCGTGGTGCGCATTCGGGCGCGCGCCGGATTCCGAACAGGTCGAGAGCGAATTGCCGATCACGGTCACGCTCGCACAGCATTGGAAGGATTCGAGCGGCGCGGGACGCCATCGCGGTGGATCCGGCGCCACGCAGCATTGGATGATCCACAAAGTTCCCGGCCTTGTGTCGATGTGCATGGGAAACGGGAGCAAAGTTCCGCTCGGCCAGCCGCTGTTCGGCGGCTACGCTTCGGCGCCGATTCCCGGCATCACTATTCGCAAAACGGACCTGCTGCAGCAAATGCGCGAAGGGGATGAGCGCCTCTCCATGGATCACCGCGAAATCATGGAGCAGGGCACGATTCACGGAGACTGGAACTACGAATTGGTCGCGCGAACACCCAAAGTATATGAGGAAGGCGATCTGCTCTTCGGCTTTAGCGGAGGGGGGCCAGGCTACGGCGATCCACTCGAGCGCGATCCTGAAACTGTGCTCGAGGATCTGAAGAAGCTGATCGTTTCGAACTGGACGGCGCGAAAAATCTACTGCCTTGCTTACGATCCGGAACGCCGCAAGCTGGATGTTGAGAAAACCAAGCAGCTAAGGGACGAAGAGCGCCGGGCGCGTCTCGCTCGCGGCAAGTCTTACGATGAATTTCACCGGGAGTGGAACAAGAAGAGTCCGCCCAAGGAAATCTTGCAATACTACGGCTCCTGGCCCGACGCGAAACCTCTAGGGCCCGTTTTCCGGCCCTGATCGATGGCTGGGAATATCGATCCTCGACAAATCTTCAGGGGACTTCTGCAGGGAAATGCGCCGCCCCGGCCGCTGTTTGTGCCGATCGTGTTCGCGCTCGGCGCGCGAGTGGAGAATCTATCACCGCGAGCATTTCTCGGGAATCCCACGAAAATTTCCAATGCGTTGCGGCAAATCCGTGGGCCGCTGCGATCCGACGGCGTGAGCTGCTATTTCGATCCGCTGCTTGAAGCCGAAGCACTCGGCGGCGCTTTGGATTGGGTGTCGGAGAGCGGGGCGCCCACGTTGCACTGGCCCGGACCTCGTGAGAAAGGGCAGCTGCCTTCCGGCCTCGTTTCACCTGAGGATGTGATCAAGAAAGGTCGCATTCCTGTAGCACTCGAGGTCATCCGGCGGCTGAAAACTCTCTTGCGTGACGATTTGCTGCTCACTGCGGGTGTCACCGGCCCATTTACCCTGGCGGCCCAGCTTACGGGCCTACTAGGAGAACATTCGTTTACACACAGCGACGTGCCGGATGCAGCGCTGGAGGTAGCAACCGCAGCGATCACGCACATTTCCAAAGGGTTCGCAGAAGCAGGAGCGAGTCTCGTCTTCCTACGCGAGGAGTTGCTGCCGGCCTTCGATGCTGCGGTTTATGAAGATTGGAAATCAATGGCGACGCCAATTTTCAACATCATCCGATTTTATGAGGCGCTCCCAGTTTTGCAGATCAGACAGGTCGGCGATCTTGCCGGGAATTGTGATGCAATTCTACGGTTGTCGCAGGATTGTGTGGTTTGCCCGACGCTGGATGCCGTAAGAACTTTCTCGGCCGAAACGCGGGGCGGCGTCGCCGGGGCCAAACTTGGCGTCGGACTGCCTGTTGAGGCGTTGCAGGCGGAAGCTGCCAGCTCCAATTTCGATGATTTGTTGCGTCAGGAGCTTCGCGAGTTGCGACCCGCGATCGTGACGACGGCAAACGACGTGCCGGCCGGCGCAGACTTGAAGCGTATCGCTGCGGTTGCCGACATCGTGCGGAATGCGTAGGTACGCAAGCGTTTCTTCGCTGCTACTTGCCCAGACTGCCGCTACGCGCAGGGGCCTCGTGGGCTGCTATTCGGACTGCGCCGGCAGCTCGACGCGCGAGCAACGTGTGAGTGCCATTCCACACGAGCTGAAGTCCCGCGAAAATCGCCACGGCCGCTACCACCGCCTTCAATCGGCGCGCCGGAACGACGCGCGCCATCGCGCATCCCAACAGCACCCCGGGCACTCCACCCGCTAGCAGTTGAGCCAGCACCACGGTGTTCATCGCGCCGAACTTCCAGTGGAACGCGGCGCCGATCGTGGCGAGAACCAGCCCGAAGACCAAATCCGTGCCAACCACTTGCGGAGGCGTCATCTCCGAGTAGTTCAGCAGCAGCACGGTGCCCAGAGCTCCGGCTCCCGCCGACGAAAATCCCGATTCGATTCCGATCGGCAGAGCGAGCCACGGGAGCCAGCGTGAATTTTTCCGCGCAAAGTCCCGATTCTGCACGCGCGGTGCAAACGTGATGCTGGACGAAGTGGCCAGCAGAATCCCGAGCACGATGATGACGACTGGGTTTCCCGCTTCGCGCCCCAGCAGGCGTAGCAAATAGGTGCCGATCAACAAGCCGGGGATCGCTCCGCGGAGCATAAGCCAAAGGTAGCGTCCGTTGAAGTGTTTGCCGATCAGGTAGAAGGGCGCGGCGATCAGCCGAACAATTCCAGCAAAGACAAATGCAGTACCTACAGCTTCACCGGCGGTCAGCCCAACAAGAAGGACCAGCGCCGGCACCGTGAAGCTGCCGCCTCCGATACCCGTCATTCCCACGGCCAGCGCGATCAGGAATCCGATGACGAAGTTCATCCGCGCGCCCGCTCCGAGAAGGTATGAATTCCGCACTCGAGTTTCGTTCCGCCCCAGCGCCCTGATCTGGGATTGTTCGGATCGGCGGGCAGCGCCGTGCACGGCTCGCAGCCGATGCTGAGATAACCCTCATCGTATTGTGGCAGGTGCGGAATTCCGTTGGCGTTGCCGTACTCCCAGACTTGCTCCCACTTCCAATCGGCGAGCGGGCTAACCTTCCACAGCGTCTTGCCCGTCGGCAGGCGATGAAGCTCGACCTTCTTCAAATTCTTGCGCGTCGGCGACTGTTCGCGGCGCAATCCCGTGAACCAAACGTCGAAAGGTTCAAGGGAGCGCATCAGCGGCTCGACTTTGCGCAACTGGCAGCAACGCGTGGGATCGCTGCGATAAAGAATGCCGAATGCGGATTCCTGCTCCGCAACCGTATCCTCGGGCAGCGCGTTCACCAAATTGAGCGACCATTCTTTGGTCATGCGGTCGCGATATTCGTAGGTCGCCGCGAAGTGGTAGCCCGTCTCCAGGAACAGCACCGGAATGTCTGGAATCCGCTGACGCAAGAGATGCGCCACGGCCATGTCTTCGGCTTGGAAGCTGCTGGTCAGGCAAGCATGCGCGCCGGGATTCGCGGAAAGCACTGCATCCAGCGCCTGTTCCGCGGGAAGGCTTTCGACGAGCTCCGCGATGTGGTTGACTTCCATTCAATTCGCCTTTTCCCGTTTCGCCGCCGGAGCTTGGAGCAGCAAGGATTGCGCGAACGCGAGAACCTGGTGGACCGCTTCATCTTCGTTCTCGGGTAAGTTTGTAGCGGTGCCATCGAAGAACTGCTGCCCGGTATCCGAGGCTACGCGCCGTTTTGTTTCCGCGGCGAGAGCGTCTCCGGAATAGATCGCCACCACACCCGCGGCTCTCGCCACGCGGAGAGCATCAGGCAGCGATCCAAGAGCAATTTCGCGGCCCGTCAAATGCATAACCTCGAAGCCGTCGTCGAAGAGCGCCCGCTCAATCCGCGCAGCGAGCGCGGGTCGATTCTCGAGCAGGAGAACCGCCGGATAGTGTCCGTGACGCGTGTGTCGTTCTTGCTGTGTAACGCTCTTCCGTTCTGGCAGCTTTTTCGAAAAAACATCGCGTTCGCCAGTTTCCCTTTTTGATTCTTCTGCCACATCTTCCTGAATCATTCCCGCGCCGATCGTGGCGTTCGAGATCGGATCGATCAGGATGAAACTCCCAGTCGTTCGATTGCTCGAGTAAGCGTCGAAAAAAAGCGGAACGTTAGCTTCAAACTCCACCGCGGCGATTTCATTCATTTGCAGTTGCGTGGCGTCTTCGTGTGCCAGCGTATTGACGTTTACGCGATGCCGGATCTTCAATGCGCGAATCTTCGTCTGGCGGGCAGTGTGTTTCACCAGGTAGGTCTCGCCCAATTCCAGCGGCTTACCGTGGAGCCACACCACCATGGCGTGAAACTTTCTCGACACGCGCGGCGGATTTTCCGCGGACACCAGCATGTCGCCGCGGCTGAGGTCAATCTCATCGCTTAGCTGTAGCGTCACCGACATCGGGGCAAACGCTTCCGCCAGATTGCCGTCGTAGGTCACGATGGCCTCAACACGCGTTTTCTGGCCGGACGGAAGCGCCAGCACGTCATCGCCGGGGCGAATCACGCCACTTGCGACGCGGCCAGCGAACCCGCGGAACCCCGCATCGGGGCGAATCACCGTTTGCACCGGAAACCGCAGACTCTCCGGCGCATTGCTTACCGGGAGGGAGACTGTTTCCAAATGTTCGAGCAGCGTGGGGCCGTCGTACCAAGTGGACCGCGTGCTTCGCTGGACGACGTTGTCACCTTCCAGAGCGCTGATCGGGATGCATTGCACGTTGAGGATCCCAAGCTGTTGGGCCAGAAGCAAGAAATTCTGCTCCAGTTCGAGGAAAACATCTTCGCGGTACTCGACAAGATCCATTTTGTTTACGGCGGCCAGCACATTCTTGATCCCAAGCAGCGCAGCGATGAACGCATGCCGCCGCGTTTGCGGCAGGATGCTCTTAGTCGCGTCGATCAGAACTATCGCGAGGTCCGACGTGGACGCCCCCGTAGCCATGTTTCGCGTGTACTGCTCGTGCCCCGGCGTATCAGCGATGATAAATTTTCGCCGTGACGTCGCGAAATAACGATACGCGACGTCGATGGTGATGCCTTGCTCGCGTTCTGCGCGCAGGCCATCCGTCAACAGCGAAAAATCGATCGGACCGGACGAACGGTTGACGCGGCTCTTTTTCACCGAGGCGAGCTGATCCTCATAAACTGATTTTGAGTCATGCAGCAGCCGGCCGATCAGCGTCGATTTGCCGTCATCCACGCTTCCCGCGGTGGTAAAACGCAATAGTTCGGTGCCGAGATCCTGCTCCAAGAATTCGGCGAAGTCTTTGCGTGGCAAATCGTGAGTGAGACAGAGCATTAGAAATATCCCTCCCGCTTCTTGAGTTCCATCGACCCTTCTTCATCATGATCGATCGCCCGGTTCTCGCGTTCCGAGCGGCGGAACGAAATCATTTCCTCGATGATTTTTGGCAGAGAGTCCGCCTCCGAGCGGATCGCGCCGGTGCACGGAACGCATCCCAACGAACGCATCCGGCACTTCACCATTTGCGTCTTCTCCCCCGGCAAGAGCTGCTGCGCGCTGTGGATCACCACGATCGAGCCGTTTCGCAGCACCACTTCGCGTTCTCGCGCAAAATATAGCGGTACGATGGGGATATTTTCCACGTGGATGTACAGCCAAATGTCGAGCTCGGTCCAATTCGACAGCGGAAATACGCGAATGCTCTCGCCCTTATCAATACGAGAATTGAATATGTTCCACAGCTCCGGGCGCTGATTTTTCGGATCCCACTGCCCCAACGAATCGCGGAAAGAGTAGATTCTTTCCTTCGCCCGAGACTTTTCCTCGTCGCGCCGCGCCCCGCCAAACGCAGCGTCGAATCCTCCCTCACTCAACGCATCAAGCAGCGATTTCGTCTTAAGCAGGCCGCAGCACTTTTGCGTGCCCAGCAGAAACGGATTGGCGCCCGCGTCCAGCGCCTCCTGATTTTTGTGCACGATCAACTCCGCGCCGATCTCGCGCGCGTAGAAGTCGCGAAAGGCGGTCATCTCGGGGAACTTGTAGCTTGTGTCGACGTGCAACAGTGGAAAGGGAATCTTGCCGGGGAAGAACGCCTTCTGCGCCAGCCGCAACATCACCGACGAGTCCTTGCCGATCGAATAGAGCATCACCGGACGTGCAAACTCAGCAGCCGCTTCGCGCAGAATGTGGATACTTTCCGATTCTAGCGCCTGTAGGTGATTTAGGCGTCGTGGTGCGAGCGCTGCTTCCGCATTCTCCGGTGAACTGGAAGGCGCTGCCGATTCGTCGAACGAGATTCCTGATACGTAACTCATATCCCTCGATTTGCAACGGCCCTAAAAACAAAAAACCCACCTGCCAGGCCTTCGGCGGTGGGTCAGCTACAATCTTGGAGTTAAAGCGCGCTTACAAAGCTAGCTCTTCACCCAAACAAGACACAGCGGCCCGCGCCGTCATTTGCAGACGACAACAACAGGCAGCGTTGATTTGGGTAAAGCTCGTCACGGGTTGCATGATACCCGATCGGCTAGATCGATTCAAATCAGCTTTCTAACTTCTTGCTATCGATATTTTAGATGCGCGCTCCCGAACTCCGTTACCACAACAATTTCAGCCCGAACTGAATCTGCCGGGAAGTCGTCGCGGTGGACGTAATCACGCCCGCCGTTGGTGACGGTCCTCCCGTTGCCGCCGCATACACCACGGGATTCGGCGTGTTGAAGTTCGTGTGATTGAGTAGGTTGAAAAACTCCGCGCGAAACTTCAGGTCCAGGCGTTCCGTGAGCGCGAACTTCTTCGCCAGAGACAGGTCGGTCGTCACAAGCCGGGGGCCTTGCAAGGTGTTGCGGCCCGCGTTGCCGTAGGTGCCCGGCAACGGCTGGATAAACGCATTTGGATTGAAATACTGGTTTGGCCCGCCCTCGATCACCTGCCCGGTAAAATTGGGATTCAGCGACGGCCGTACCGGATTGCGCGTGTCGCCGTCGTTCGATGGGTTGTAAGACAGTTGCGGGGTAAACGGCACGCCCGACTGCACCGTCTCGATTCCGCTGAGCTGCCAATCTCCCATCAGCTTTTCCACCCAAGCGCTTCCCGGCGACAGCTTGCCTCTACCAAACGGAAGATCGTACGTGGCGTTGACGACCGCCGTGTGGCGTATGTCGAACGAAGCTCGACCGTAGTCGGCCCCGAGTTGAAGCGGATTGGCGACGAACGCCGGCGAGTTTGTCGCCACGCTGGTATTCATGCTGTCGCCGTCATCGAGCGTCTTCGAAAACGTATAGGCTCCGCGGAACTGCAAGCCGTGTCCCAACCGCCGGTTCACGTCGGCCTCGAGCCCGTGATACGAGCTGATGCCTTCGGAAAACCAGTGCGTCGTATTCCACACCGCGCTGTTTGCCAGCGGCGCGCCGGTCGGATAGTAGAACGCCCCGGCGGGATAATTCGCAGGGCACGGCGAAGCAGGGCAGATCGTCGCCGTCGGCAAGTTCGCGTCGACGGAAAGCAATTCATGATAGCCGTGCGAGCCGATGTAGCCAACACCCACCGAAGTGTTGGAAGACACTTCCTGCTCGACTTTCAACGTCCACGATTCCACGGTCGGAGTTTGCAGGTCCGGTTGCAGACCACTCGGGATTATTTTCGAGCCTGTATACGTCGCATCCGGAGCGATGCCCGAAAACGCGATGTTCTTCACCGCGAACACGGTATTGAACGGAGCATTTTGGTCCAGCCGGTAACTCAGACTGTCCAGCAGCGCGTAATAAAGACCAGCGCCGGCCCTGATGACAGTCTTCTTCGACGCAAATGGCGACCATGCGATCGACGCGCGCGGCGCAGGCAGGAATTTCGCGTTGTTCTCGCTAAACGGCGAGTCGCCGATGGTCGGCTGCGTAGCGATCACACCGTTCGCGTCAAACCCGTAGTTTGAAGCTCGCCCCTGCACCTCGTTCCACCCGTTTGTCGATTCGCCTCGGAAGCCGATTCGCAGCTCCAGCGAAGGCTTCAGCCGTATCGCGTCTTCCGCATAGAACGCGGCTTCCAGCGAGCGCCAGCCCAGCGGCGTGTACGACGGTGCATACGTGTAGGTGCTCACCTCGCCTTGCAAAAAGGTCTGCAAGCTGGTGAAAGACGCCTGGCCGTACTGGTCTTGCACCAGCGTGTCGTTGGACTGTAGCCGCTGAACCCACGCGCCAAAGCTGAACAAATGCCTTCCGTGCGTGAGCGTCACCTGGTCGGACGCGGTGAACAGATTTCGCGCCGCGCTGAGATTGCTTCCCGCGTTCGTCCCGCCGTTGGTGATCTGCGAGGCACCGTTCAGCGTTGTCCCACCGCCGACGACTACCGCGCCTACCGGCTGGTCCGCATGAATCCAGCCAGGCAAATCCACCGTCGTTCCCCCGTTGAAATAAAACCCTCCGCGAGAGAAACCGAACGTCGCCCGGTTCAGCAGGCTCGGCGAAAAAATATGCGTTTCACTCAGGCTAGCCACCTGTTCCCGCAAAAATATGTCCACCCGGCTGATCGGATTGCTGGTCGGCGAGTGCGCTTCGCTATCGTCCACGGTGTAAACGCCTGAGAACGAATCTTTCTCCGAAATCGTCTGGTCCAGGCGCACCGTGCCGAAGTCTTCGCGAATGTTCTGCAAGGGATTGCTGAACGCTTTGGCAATCCCGCTCGGCGCGCCCGTGGACGTTAGAACTTCGGGCCCGTTAGCCACCGGCCACAACGCCAGCAGCGGCTGAACACTCGGCACTGCCGCGGCCCGCGAAGCAGCATCGGGCACAAGCGTCAGATCGCTCAACCCGAGGTTCTGCCGGAATCCTTCATAATTCCCGAACAAAAAGGTCTTGTCTTTGCGCAGCGGACCGCCCAGTGAGCCGCCAAACACGTTGCGCTGAAAATCCGGGATGCTGCCCTGGTCGAAAAAGTTCCGCGCGTCCAGCGCATTGTTCCGCACGAATTCGTACACGTTGCCGTGCAACTGGTTCGTCCCCGAAGCGGTCACGATGTTGACCTGCGCCCCAGGGCGTTTTCCATATTCCGCGCCGTATGTATCCTTAACCACTGCAAATTCCCGCACCGCATCCACGCCCAGCAGTTGCCCGCTCACTCCTCCCGGCGTGTTGTTGATCTCCGACGCGCTGGTGAACTCCACTCCGTTCAGCAAATAGAGATTCTCCTGCGGCCGGTGCCCCGAAGACGAAAACATGCTTCCCACCACGGAGTTGGAAGTTCCAATCCCGCCCGCCCGCTGCGATGTGTAATTCACAATCCCCGGATTAAGTGTGAGCAACTGGTCGTAGCTTCGGCCGTTCAGCGGCAAGTCCTTCACCTGCCGCTCGCCAACTAGTCCGGAAATATCCTGCGTGGTCACACTCACCACCGGACCTTGCTCCTGGACGATCACCGCTTCCTGCACTTGGCCCACGCGAAGCGTCAGATTCACTTCGGCGTGCTGTCCCACCACCAATGTGATTCCAGTCTTGACCTCTGGACGAAAGCCGGACGCCTCGGCTTCCACCTCGTATTGCCCCACTGCTAACGCTTCCACGTCAAAGTGACCCGCGTCGTCCGCCGTTACGATCCTCTGCGAGCCCGTTTCCAGGTTTTTCACCGTCACGCTGGCGCCGGACAACGCCGCGCCCGTAGCGTCCGTGATCGTTCCAGCGATCGACGCAACGGTCTGGCTCCGCACCGAACTCCCGGTCAGCAGCGACAGCCCGATCGCCAAGACGACCGCTTGCTTCCAGAAGCTCTGGTTTTTCTTCCGCCCCGAACTCTTCTCCGTGTTCATCACAATCTCCTCACCTCGCTCAATTTCTTTGGCTTGCGCCTGCACGCCGCTCGCGTTCGGTGAAACTCTCTCGCCCAAAAACAAAAAACCCACCGTCCAGATCATCTCTGGCGATGGGTGCGAAAACGCTTAGGCTGGATTCAGACTGCTACATGCCTAGTTTTCCCCCGCCAAAAGACTCACACCCACGGCGCGTACACCGACAACAGCTTTGCGTGGTCTTTTGGTAGTGAGAAACCATGAAGTCGCAGGCTACCCTGAGAAGCGATCAATGGCAAATCATATTTTCGATGCTTTGAATACGAATTCTGGGTACATCTTCTTCCGGACAGCCTGTGAGGTCCCGCCATTCCCAGAATTGCTCGCTCCAAACGATTATTTGCGTTTGACCGTTTGCGACAACGCGGTTAGCGTCACCCTTATGAACGAGGGCTTGCTCCGCGTGGAAGATCCCGCAATTGGTTTCCTTCATCAAATTGGTAGCAGGATGGCGGCCGCCGATCCATTGCACGAAGTGTTGCAACGAATCGTGGACTTCGCCACCGCCGTCGTGAAGTGCGACTCTTGCTTCGTGTACGTCCTGGAATCGAAAGAACTCGTCCTGCGTGCCTCCAAGAATCCGCATCCTGAGGCGGTCGACCGGCTGAAAATGCAGGTCGGGCAGGGAATCACCGGCTGGGTCGCGGAACATCTGCAGCCTGTTGCCGTTGCCTCGCATGCCTTCGAGGATTCTCGTTTCCGCTCGTTCAATGAATTGCCTGAGGATCGTTACGAAGCGTTTCTTTCCGTGCCCGTCATCTGCCGCAACAAACTCGTCGGCGTCATTAATTTGCAGCACCGCCAGCCGCACACGCATAGCCAGAGCGAGATTCAGCTGATCTCTACGATCGGCTTTCTTGTCGGCGCAGAGATTGAACGCGCGCGCCTCGAAGAAGAAAACTCGCAGCTCTCCGAAGAACTCGAATCCCGAAAGATCATCGAACGCGGCAAGGGCATTCTCCAGCGCGATTTGCATCTCACCGAGGAAGCGGCCTATCTCATGCTTCAGAAGCAAAGCCGCCAGCGCCGCATGTCGATGCGCGAAGTCGCCGAAGCCATCATACTCAGCGAAGAGATCAAGCGCGCCCAGGCCAAAGCCCAGCCGGCTTAAACGCTCTCGCCCGCGTAAAGCAACCGCGTCTCCACTTCCGATACCTCTCGCTCGCTTGCTCTTTTCCGGCCGCAATACAATACTTCCAGCCCGACCTTCGGAGGAATGGCATGAGCTTGAGACGCATCGGGTGCTTTCTGGTTTTCTTTCTGGTTTTCTTTCTGGCGCTTGCACCGGCGTCGTTGCGCGCTCAAAAAACCGCCGACGTCCAGTTCTGGCTCACCAACGCCGACAAGTCCGCTCTCTTCGAGCAGCAAAAAGCCTTTCTCACATTCTCCAAGTCCGCCGGTTCGGACTCCGTCATCGACATCGACGACCGCCAAACGTTTCAGACCATCGACGGGTTCGGCTTCGCGCTCACCGGCGGAAGCGCCCAGCACCTCGCGCACATGGATGCCGCAAAACGCGCCGCGCTCCTCAAGGAACTCTTCGCCATCAACGGCAACAACATAGGGGTCAGCTATTTGCGAATCAGCGTCGGCTCATCCGACCTGAACGATCACGTGTTTTCCTACGACGATCTGCCTGAAGGAGAAACCGATACTGGCCTGGCGAAATTTACACTCGCTCCGGACCGCGTCGAGCTCATTCCCGTGCTGAAAGAGATTCTCGCCATAAATCCAAGTATCGAAATCCTCGGTTCGCCGTGGTCGGCGCCCGCCTGGATGAAGACGAACAACAACATCAAGGGCGGAAAGCTGAAGACCGAATATTACGGCGCCTATGCCAATTATTTTGTCAAATACATCCAGGGCATGAAAGCGGAAGGCATCAACATCGCCGCCATCACCATCCAGAATGAGCCGCTGAACGAAAAAAACACTCCGAGCATGCAGATGCTGGCGGACGAGGAAGGTCTATTCATCAAGGATCATCTCGGACCGGTATTCAAGGCCGCGGGAATACGCACCAAAATCATCCTTTACGATCACAACTGTGATGTTCCCGAGTACGCCACCTCCATTCTCAACGACCCGCAAGCCAATCCCTTTGTCGACGGTTCCGGTTTTCACCTGTATGGCGGCGAGATAGCCGCGATGTCCGCGGTTCACAACGCCTTTCCGCAGAAGAATCTCTATTTCACCGAATTCATGGCCGTCGAGCCTGCCGAAAGTGCAAGAATCTCGATCGCTCGGCCCGTCGAGGGCACATTCATCGGCGCTCTTCAGAACTGGAGCCGCAATGTGCTGCTCTGGAATCTTGCCGCCAACTCCAAATTTGAGCCGCACACCGACAGTGGCGGATGCCCGATCTGCCAGGGCGCGGTCACCATCGACGGCAATGACGTCACCCGAAACTTGGCGTACTACGCGATGGCGCACTTTTCCAAATTTGTCCGGCCAGGATCGGTCCGCATCGCTTCCAATTCCCCGGCAACTCTTCCCAATGTCGCCTTCAAGGCTCCCGGCGGTAAGACCGTGCTGACCGTCGCGAATGACGCGAAGTCAGCGCAAATTTTCAATGTTCGTTTCCACGGCAAGTCCTTCCAGACCACGCTGAACGCAGGATCGGTCGGGACCTACGTCTGGTAGCTGCTGCTCGATTCCGGCCCATGCCCTTGTAGCGGCTAGCTTGTCTCGCCAGGCTTTCGCTTTCAACGTTGCCTAATTCATCGCGCCGCGAAGCAGTTCGTCCGCCAACGCTGTTGCGCCGTAAACGTGGCGCAGGGCCTCTTGAATGCCGCGAACGTCAACGCTTACGTTGCGCCCGGCTTTGTCGTCGAAAAAGAAATTCCGAGGCAACGCCTGCATGTTCCTGTCGAAATTCGCGCCTACGATCTCGCCGGCCTGGTTCACCAGCGGGCTTCCGGAGTTTCCACCGATGGTGTCCGCCGTCGTGACGAAGTTCATCGGAGTCTCGAGATTGAGTTTGGATTTCGAAGTCATCCAGCTTTGCGGCAGTTGGTAGGGCGGCTTGTTGCCATGCTCGGCCGCGTGCTGGTAGACGCCCGCGAACGTTGTGAAATAAGGAATCTGCTTGGCGTCCTCCACGTAACCCTTAACGACTCCATAGCTGATTCGCAGCGTAAACGTCGCGTCGGGAGGTTCGTTGAAACCGCCTTCGGAAAAGCGCGCCTTGGCAATTTTCGCGCCTTCCTGACGCACCACCGCCTCCACTTCGTCATCCGAGCGTTTACGAACCGCGCGGGCGTCGGGATCGATATTGCGAGCGAGCACGATCAGAGGGTCCGAAGATGCCTCGATGGCCGCCACGCCTCCTTCATACAGTTGCTTGCGCACAGCTACATCGTCCAATTTCGTGCCGTCGATCAGGCTCTTCGCAACTTCGGCGGCGCTCTTCCCACCGAGCATTTTTTGCACTACCGGATCATTCTCGCCCATTACCTGTTGCATTTCCGCCAAGGAGTCCGCCAGCGTGACGGTTTCCAGCGACTTATAGATCGGTGCCGTGGAAAAAAGCCCTTGTTCGAGCGACGGCAGCGCCGAATCCACATACTCACGCAGGCGCTGCCCGTTTGGTTTCGTTTTTTCCTGCGTCACCCGTACCAACGTGCGCGCTATTCTCGCGAGGTCGGAGTTAAACCCGCTTCCGCGCTCGATGTAAACAAACGGCAAGAAAATCTGTTTGGCGACCACCTGGGCCTGGCTAATTGCGCTCCACGGATCGCCAACCTCCGCGCTCAACTTGGCATTCGATGCCACTTCCGCGCGTAATTTCTTTTCGTCGAGAGCCTTAGCAGTCATCGACTTCTCGTCATGCAAACCCCGGATGCCGCCCGCAATCGCCTTGTAAGCGTTCTGGTATCCAAACAAATCATCCCGGGAGATCCGAGCGTCTTCCTCGGACTTCGCTCCGAAATTCTGCAGCAGCGCGACGCGGCGCGCCATGGCCGCCAGTCGCGACGGATAAGCCACATCTCGCAGGAACTCTAGTTCAGAGACCGTCTTGAGCCGGTCGGTCGAGCCGGGGTTTCCCGAAACGAAGATCAGGTCACCCTCTTTCACGCCCGCTTTGGACCAGTGCAGGTAGTTATCGAAGTGAACCGGCTTGCCGTTCTCGTAGATCCGAAAAAATGCGACGTCCAGATCGTAGCGTGGATAGCTAAAGTTATCCGGGTCGCCCCCGAAAAACGCCATGTCCGCTTCCGGCGCGAACACCAGACGAATATCGGTGTATTTCTTATATTCATAGAGGTTGTAGACGCCGCCGGCATACAGCGTGACCACATCGCAGCGCAGTCCGGTCGAAGTGGCACAACTCTTCTCGATCTCGGACATCGCTCCGCGCTTCGCTTTTCCTGCTTCCGCAACGGACATCTCCGGCTTCGCCGCCGCGTTCACTTGCGTCGTGACATCTTCAACGGCCAGCAGTTGGTTCAACTCCAGGTCCGGGCATTTGGCTTCTTCTGCAAGAGAGCCGGCGCGAAAGCCGGACTTCATGTAGTCTTTCTCGCCCGTCGAAAGCTGCTGAATGCATTCCGCCCCGACGTGATGGTTGGTCAGTGTGAGGCCATCTGCAGAAACAAACGATCCGGATGCTCCATTGTTGAAGCGAACGGAAGACAGCCGGACGTGGTCGAGCCACTGTTGCGTCGGCGCAAAACCATATTTGGCTTTTAGCTTTTCCTTTGGGAAAGCGTTGTACAGCCACATGCCCTCGTCCGCGAAAGCCAAGGAACAGGCCAGGAACAGCAAGTAGAGAGCCCCCGACAGCAGAGCGAGAATCTGCCGGCGTGTCGCTCCGAGAAGAAAGCTAGAGACGCGATTCATGTCTTCCCCCGAACTTTTTTTCCCAGCTCCTGCGAAAGTCCTCGAAAGCTTCCTTGCTCACCATCTTGTGTAGGAGCTGCTTTCGCTCCTCGGCTTTTATCTTTTTGGCGTTGATCTTCTCTCTCGCCTTGCCTAGAGACGCAAGCCACGCTTCGTACTCCACGCCAAAGTAGACTTCCAGCTCCTTGCGCAGGCGTTGCGCCAGCGCAGGACTGTGTCCGGTCGTCGAAACAGCGATTTGCAGCGCGCCCCGCCGCACCACCGCGGGGTAGTAAAAGTCGCAGAGCCGTGGCACGTCCACGATGTTGCAGAGGACGCCCAGCCGCCGGGCTGCGCGAAATATTCTCTCGTGGACTACCGTAGAGGAAGTTGCCGCTACCACCAGAAACATGCCGCGCAAGTCCGAGGGTCGAAAAACGCGCCGCTGCCAATCAATCTTCCGTGCGCGAGCCCACGCGCACACCTGCGGCGTCGCCTCCGGAGCCACCACCCGCACGCGCGCGCCGGTATCGATCAATCCGGCGATTTTCGACTCCGCGATCGACCCGGCTCCGACGACCAGACAGTGTCGCTTTTCCAGCTTCAGGAATAACGGGAACATTTGCATCGCGTTCTTCATTTCCATCTGCCGTCAATCGCGGCGGCTATCGATTCTAGGGCCATTTTCAAGAGCCGAGCGACGAATCTTGTTTTGTGGCAAAGTATTTCGACGATGGCTGCTCCAGAGACCGCCCCAGCCTCGGGGCGCATCGCCTTCACCTACCCGGGTTTCGCGTTGTTCCAGTTCGCGCGCTTCTTTACCGTCCTCGCCACCGAAATGCAGTCCGTTGCCGTCGGCTGGCAAGTATACGAGATCAGTAAGCGCCCCTTGGATCTGGGACTCGTGGGCCTCGCGCAATTTCTTCCGGGTATTCTCCTTTTTCTGGTATCCGGACACGTCGCGGACCGCTACGATCGCCGCAAGCTGGTCACGGTGTGCTTCGCGGGTTACGCGCTATGCTCGGCGCTGCTGCTGGTGGTCACGCTGCGCGGTCCGTATTCGGTTTATCCGATCTACGCAGTGCTGATCCTGTTGGGTGTGGTGCGCTCGTTCAGCGCGCCGGTCAGCCGGGCGATTCTTCCGCAGTTGGTACCGGAGGCCCACTTTCCGAACGCCGTCGCCTGGGCTTCCACCGTTTTTCAGTGCGCGACCATTCTTGGCCCGTCGGTTGGAGGCATCCTGTATGCCGCCACACGTGGCCCGGCAGTGGTGTATGCAGTGGGCGCCGGCGTTGGCGCGCTGTCGGCGTTCGTGACAACGCAAATGAAGTTGCAATCGAAAGCGCGCGCAAGAGAACCCATCAGCGTGACGACCGTCCTGGCTGGCCTTCGCTACATCTGGCGTGAGAAATTGATTCTAGGGTCGATCTCGCTGGATTTGTTCGCGGTGCTGCTGGGCGGAGCGGTGGCGTTGCTTCCGGTATACGCGCGAGAAATCCTACTGACGGGTCCCTGGGGGCTCGGCATTCTTCGCACCGCTCCAGGGGTGGGCGCGGCCGCCATGGCCGTCTATTTGGCGCATAAGCCGATGCGTGCCCGCGTCGGCGCCACTATGCTATGGTGCGTGGCCGGCTTCGGATTCTTCACCATACTTTTCGGAATTTCGCGAAGCCTGATTCTCTCGCTTGTCGCTCTTGTTCTAGTGGGCGCAACGGATATGGTGAGCGTCATCGTTCGCGCCACGCTGGTGCAAATCGCCACGCCGGACGAGATGCGCGGGCGCGTCAATTCCGTCGACATGGTTTTCATCGGGGCGTCCAACGAGCTCGGCCAGTTTGAATCCGGCCTGACGGCCCACTGGTTCGGCACCGTTCCGGCCGTCGTACTCGGCGGCATTGGCACGCTCGCAGTCACTGCACTATGGGCCTGGATGTTTCCGGAATTGCGCAAGGCCGACAAACTCACGACTGTGCAGAAGCGATAAGAACGTGAAAAAACTTGGCTGTAGACAAAATACTCCAGACAGTAAGGAATACCGGATTGGAGTTGAGATTTTTCGGACATCCTCATCGGATGTCTCAGAATGACAATTCTTGCCTACTTTGTCGGGTTTGGGGCGGCCACGGTCGGCGATGCCGTCATGACGCCCACTGGCGTGATCGTCAAAGCGGCCTTGACCGACGGCGAAATCTTGTCCGCGTTCGCCAGCAACTGGCTCACTTGCCACAACTGCGAATCCGTCAAGCGCCCTTTGAATCCGGGCATCCCCGTCATGCGGATTCCATTCTGGGCCTTCCAATAGGTTTCGAAGGGGGGATCGTCGGTGACGCCCGTGCCATGAAAGAGCTCCGGCGGCTTCGGATACATGCCATGTGCGATCGCGCTCTCGGGCTCTGCCGGCAAACCGTGGCACACCGCACAGTTTTGTTTGTAAACTTCGGCGCCGGCCATTAAATTTTTCTCATCCGCAGGCACAGCAGGCTCGACAGGTGTCTGCCTGGCTACGTGGGCGTGCATGGCGGCGTGCGCCAGCTTAGCTTCAAACGGCATCGGTGGGTCGGTCACCGCAACCGGCGCACGTCCGCTCGTAAAGTAAAACCAGACTCCCGCGAAGACCAGAAGGACTCCCACCAGGATGCCGATCCCGAGCGTTCTGAGCATGTTGTCTCTTCTCCTTTGCGCAAATTCCCGCCAAAAGTACCGTCGTACAAAACCAAGCCGCCCTCACCACTTGGGTTGGTAATTCTCCGGCAAAGCACCGCCGGAGGACGCCAACGGTTCGATTGTTTGAAGCCGCGTTCGGGCTGCACCCGCGCCGTAACCTTTTGCCGGGAAAAGCCGTCTTATCTAGGCATAGGCTGGGTTTTCCGATAGGCTTTGTCCCGTCATCTGACCAGCCGGAAGTTCACTCGCGGCGTATCGCCATTGGCAAGTTCGGGGCGCACAGCTGTCAATATGACAGGAGAGAAGGAATGGGTCATCTGAAATCTGCGGACCTGCATGACCGGAGGGCTTCGAGCGAAAGCTTTGAGCCGGACGGCCGCGAGACATCGGGTAGCAAGTGGTGGCTGTGGATCGTCGTCTTGGCGATCGTTGCGGCGCTGGGTTTCTGGTATTACCGGGGTACCAAGGCCAACACGGAAGCGCAAGGTCCCTCGAACGCCGTCGGCGGCGGCCAGGGCAGCGGAAAAGGCGGGCGTCAAGGTCAAGGCGGCGGCGCGATGGTCGTTCCCGTTGTGGTGGCGACGGCCGCGCGCGGGGACCTGCCGGTTTATTTCAACGGCCTCGGCACAGTGACGGCATTCAACACCGTCACCGTTCGCAGCCGCGTCGATGGACAGATCGTCAAGATCAACTTCACTGAAGGACAGACCGTTCATCAAGGCGATGCGCTGGTGGAGATCGATCCGCGTCCTTACCAGGTGCAACTCGAGCAAGCCGAAGGGCAGCTGGCCAAGGATCAAGCGCAGTTGCGGGACGTCCAAGTCGACTACGAGCGCTATCAGCTCCTCTTCAAAGAAGGGGTTATCCCCAAACAGCAAGTCGATACGCAACAGGCGCAAGTGGGCCAGTTTGAAGGGGCCATCAAGGCCGATCAGGGCACGATCGACAGCGCGAAACTCCAGATCGTCTATTCGCACGTCACCGCGCCCATCACCGGCCGCGTGGGCCTGCGTCTCGTGGACATGGGCAACATCGTCCACGCCACCGATACCAACGGACTCCTGGTGATCACGCAACTTCAACCCATCGCCGTGATTTTTTCTTTGCCGCAGGATCAACTCTCGCAGGTGATGTCCAAGCTCAGTGGGAAGCAGCTTCCCGTCGAAGCGTACGATCGCGACGACATCACAAAAATCGCCACCGGCAAGCTGCTCACTATCGACAATCAGATCGACACCACCACCGGCACCTACAAGCTGAAATCCGTTTTCGACAACGAAAAAAACAATCTCTTTCCCAATCAATTCGTGAATATCCATTTGTTGGTGGACACGCAGCACAACGTCACAGTCGTTCCGACGCCGGCGATCCAGCGCGGCCCGCAAGGCACGTACGTTTATCTGGTGCAGAAAGACAACACGGTGAAGATCGAGCCGGTCACCGTGGCTCTTTCCTCGGGCAACTCCGTTGGGATCAGCGCGGGGCTGCAGCCGGGCGACACCGTGGTCACCGACGGCCAGGACAAGTTGCAGGACGGCAGCAAGGTAGAAGCTCACGCCGCCACGGGTGGCTCCGCGAACCCGCAAGGGCAACAAGCACAAAACCCGAGCCCAACGCAGAGCCCGAGTCCGGCGGCTCCGCAAACCGCTCCTGCGCGTAAGGGCAAGAAGCAATGAGTCCGTCACGGCCGTTCATTCTGCGGCCTGTTGCGACCACGTTATTGATGGTCGGAATTCTGCTCGTCGGCTTTGTCGCCTACAGGCAATTGCCTATCTCCGCTTTGCCGCAGGTCGACTATCCGACGATTCAAGTCCTGACGTTTTATCCCGGCGCCAGTCCGGACGTGATGACCTCGTCGGTCACCGCGCCGCTGGAGCGCCAGTTCGGCCAAATTCCCGGCTTGAATCAGATGACGTCGACGAGCTCCTTCGGGAGCTCGATCATCACCCTCCAGTTCGTCCTCGATCTCAACATCGACGTTGCCGAACAGGAAGTGCAAGCGGCGATCAACGCGGCGTCCAACCTACTGCCCGCCGATCTGCCGAATCCGCCGATCTACAGCAAGATCAATCCCGCCGACTCTCCGATTCTGACGCTGGCGCTGACTTCGAGCAGTCTTCCGCTCTCCAAGGTGGAAGACCTTGCGGAGACGACGCTGTCGCAGAAAATTTCGCAGTTGCCCGGCGTCGGCTTGGTCAGCATCAGCGGCGGCCAGCGTCCGGCGGTGCGCATTCAGGCCAATCCCGACCGCGCTGGCGGCGTACGGACTGAGCCTTGAAGATTTGCGAACCGCGCTGGGCCAGGCCAACGTCGATCAAGCCAAAGGCAATTTCGATGGCCCGCACCAGGCCTTCACGATTGGCGCCAACGATCAGCTTCTGACCAGCGACGGCTACCGCCCGCTGATCATTGCCTATCAAGAACGGCGCGCCGGTGCGGCTCAGCGACGTGGCCACGGTTTTCGACGGCGCCGAGAACGTCAAGCAAGCCGCCTGGGCCAACGATCATCCCGCCGTCATTCTGAACATTCAGCGCCAGCCGGGCGCCAACATCATCGCCGTCGTGGATCGCGTCAAGACGATTGCTGCCGCAGTTGCAGGCCTCGCTGCCCGGCGCAGTGCAAGTGGCAGATTCTCACCGACCGCACCACCACGATCCGCGCGTCGGTGGATGACGTGCAGTTTTCGCTTGATGCTCACCATCGCCCTGGTCGTCATGGTGATCTTTCTGTTCCTGCGCAGCGCGCGCGCCACGGTCATTCCGGCGCTCGCGGTGCCGCTCTCGATCGTCGGCACGTTCGGCGTGATGTATTTGCTGGGCTACAGCTTGAACAACCTCTCGCTGATGGCGCTGACCATTTCGACGGGCTTCGTCGTCGACGACGCCATCGTGATGATCGAGAACATCAGCCGGTTCATCGAGGAAGGCGAATCGCCTTTGCAAGCGGCGCTGAAAGGCTCCGAGCAGATCGGCTTCACGATTCTTTCGCTGACCGTTTCCCTGATCGCCGTGCTGATTCCGCTGCTGTTCATGGGCGACATCGTCGGGCGGCTGTTCCGGGAATTCGCCATCACCCTGGCGGTGACCATCATCGTCTCCGCTTTCGTTTCGCTCACGCTCACGCCGATGATGTCCGCCAAGCTGCTGAAGCATCAAGCCGAGAGTGAGCAAGGCTGGTTCTACCGGACTTCGGAGCGCGGCTTTAAAGCGGTGATCGATTTCTACGGCCGCACGCTGCAGTTTGTCCTGCGCTATCGCAAGACCACGCTGCTGGTCACCGTCGCCACGCTGGTCGGCACCATCCTGCTTTACATCTACGTGCCCAAGGGATTCTTCCCGGTGCAGGACACCGGCATCATTCTGGGCGTTTCCGAAGCTCCGCAAAATATCTCCTTCTCCGCGATGGCCCAGCGGCAACAAGACCTGGCCAGCGTCATCCTGAAAGACCCGGCGGTGGAGAGCCTCTCGTCGTTCATCGGCATTGACGGCACGAATGCCACGATCAACAGCGGACGCATCCAGATCAATCTGAAGCCGCTGAAACAGCGCGGCATTTCCGCCTCCGACGTGATTCGCCGTCTGCAGCCGCAAATTGAAAAAGTGGACGGCATCACGCTCTTCATGCAGCCGGTGCAGGACCTGACCGTGGAAGACCGCGTGAGCCGCACCGAATTTCAATACAGCCTGGAAGATGTCGATCCGAAAGAGCTGGCGTACTGGACGCCGAACTTCATCGATAAGCTGAAGTCGCTGCCCGAACTTCGCGACGTCGCCAGCGACCAGTTGAATCAGGGCTTGCTCGCCACCTTGACGATCGACCGCGACACCGCGTCGCGCCTGGGCATTCTGCCCGGCCACCATCGACAACACGCTCTACGACGCATTCGGCCAGCGCCAGGTCTCCACGATGTTCACGCAGCTCAATCAGTATCACGTGATTCTGGAAGTGAATCCGCAATTCCAGCAGAATCCCGACGAGCTGAAGAATATCTACGTGCATTCCTCCACCGGCCAGCAGGTTCCGTTGAGCGCCTTCACGCACTTCGAGCCAGGCACCACTCCGCTGGCCGTGAATCACCAGGGACAATTTCCGGTGGTGACGCTCTCGTTCAACCTTGCGCCCGATGCATCGCTCGGCGACGCCGTCAACGCCATCAACAAGGCCAAGCGACGACATCGGCATGCCCGCCAGCATTCAGGCCGACCTTCCAAGGCACCGCCGCGGCCTTTCTGAATTCGCTGGCCAATGAACCGATCCTGATTCTCGCCGCGATCATCACCGTGTACATCGTTCTCGGCGTTCTGTACGAGAGCTACATCCACCCCATCACCATTATTTCCACGCTGCCCTCCGCCGGAGTCGGCGCCATCCTCGCGCTGCTCCTGTGCCACACGGAATTCAGCGTGATCGCGCTGATCGGCATCATCCTGCTGATCGGCATCGTCAAGAAAAACGCCATCATGATGATTGACTTTGCGCTCGAAGCCGAGCGCAAGGAAGGCAAGGCGCCGCTCGACGCCATCTACGAAGCCTGCCTGCTGCGCTTTCGTCCCATCATGATGACCACCATGGCCGCGCTGCTCGGCGGCTTGCCGCTGGCGCTTGGCAGCGGCGTGGGCTCGGAACTGCGCCGCCCGCTCGGCATCACCATCGTCGGCGGCTTGATTCTCAGCCAGTTGCTGACGCTGTACACGACGCCGGTTGTTTATCTCGCGTTCGACGCGCTGGCGCGCCGCTTCCGAACGTTCCATATCGGCAACCCGGTCGAAGCAGCCGGCGCCATCGGACTAAGCCGTGCACTTTTCTTCCAACTTCTCCGCGCCATTTATCCGCCGGCCGGTGGCCACGTCGCTGCTCGTCCATCGCCATTTTTCTTTCCGGCGCGGTCGCGTTCCGATTTCTGCCCGTGGCGCCGCTGCCGCAAGTGGATTTTCCGACCATTTCCGTCGGCGCCGGTCTGCCCGGAGCCAGCCCGGAAACCATGGCCTCCGCCGTGGCCACGCCGCTGGAGCGCCAGTTCGGCCGCATCGCCGGCGTCACGCAGATGACTTCCTCCGAGCCAGCTGGGTCAGACCGGCATCACGCTGCAGTTCGATCTCAACCGCGACATCAACGCCGCGGCCCGCGACGTGGAAGCCGCCATCAACGCCGCGCGCGGCCAGCTTGCCCGCCGATCTGCCCACCAAGCCCACCTATCGCAAGGTGAATCCCGCCGACGCGCCCATCCTGCTGCTCGCCCTGCAATCGGACAATATCACGCTGCCGGCAATGTACGACGCCGCGAATTCCATCCTCGCGCAGAAGCTGGCGCAGTTCAGGGTGTTGGCCAGGTCTTCGTTGGCGGCAGCTCGCAGCCCGGCGGTTCGCGTGCAAGTAAATCCGCAGCAACTCAACAGCTACGGCATCAGCCTGGAAACCGTTCGCACGGCCCTGGCAGCGCGAACGCGAACCGGCCAAGGGCGAGACCTCCGATGCCCGCAACGCATGGGCCATCAACACCACCGATCAGCTCTTCAAAGCGCACGAATACCAGCCGCTCATCATCACCTGGCACCACGGCGCCGCGGTGCGGCTGTCGGATGTCGGCAAGGTCATCGATTCCGTCGACGACGTTCGCAACTCCGGCGTGACCAACGGCAAGCCGGGCATCATTCTGGTCATCTTCCGCCAGCCCGGCGCCAACATGATCGAAACCGTCGATCGTGTTCGCGCCCTCCTGCCGTTTCTGCACGCCTCCATTCATCCGTCGATGCATCTGGACGTCGATTATTGACCGCACGACCACGATTCGCGCCTCCATTCACGACGTGGAAATCACGCTGATCATCTCCATCGTCCTGGTGATTCTGGTGGTCTTCGTCTTCTTGCGCAACGTCTGGGCCACGCTCATCCCCAGCGTTTCCGTGCCGCTCTCGCTCGTCGGCACCTTCGGCGTGATGTATCTTGCGGCTACAGTCTGGACAACCTGTCGCTGATGGCACTGACCATTTCCACCGGCTTCGTGGTGGACGACGCCATCGTGGTCATTGAAAACATCACGCGGCACATCGAAGGCGGCATGAAGCCGTACGCAGCGGCCATGAAAGGCGCCAGCGAAATCGGATTCACGGTCATGTCGATGAGCATCTCGCTGATCGCCGTGTTTATTCCCATTTTGATGATGGGCGGAATCGTGGGCCGGCTGTTCCGCGAATTTGCGGTGACCCTGAGCGTGGCCATCGCGGTTTCGTTGGCGGTTTCCCTGTCGACTACGCCGATGATGTGCGCGCGCTTCCTCCGGCGCGACGAGGGGCATCACGGGCGCCTGCACCGTTTCGCGGAAGGTGCGTTCGATGGGCTTGTCCGCACCTATGATGTCGGGCTACGTTGGGTTCTGCGCCATCAGTTCCTGGTGCTGGTGCTTTTCGTGGCCACCGTAGTCACCAACGTTTGTCTGTTTTATTACACCCCGATGGGATTTTTCCCGCAGCAGGACACCGGCCGCATCAACGGTCTCATCCAGGGTGACCAGGACATTTCCTTTTCGGCGATCACCACAAAAATGACCGCCTTTGCGCAGATCGTGCAACAAGATCCGGCGGTCGAGATGGTCTCGGCGTTCACCGGCGGCGGCAATGGCAGCAATGGCGCCAGCATGTTCATGGCGCTCAAGCCGCTTAGCGAACGCAAGCTCAGTGCCGACCAGGTGATTGCGCGCCTTCGCGGCAAGCTCGCGAAAATACCGGGCGCCTCGTTGTACTTGCAGTCCGTGCAAGACCTCAACGTCGGAGGACGCATCTCCGGCGCGCAGTATCAATACACGCTGCAAGGAGATCAGATCGCCGACCTTACGCACTGGGCGCCTATTCTGATGGACCGCATGCGCAAGATTCCGGAGCTGCGCGACGTCAACAGCGACCAGCAGCTGAAAGGGCTGCAGGCTTCCGTGGTCGTGGACCGTGATACCGCCTACCGTCTCGGTGTTTCGTTCCAGGCCATCGATGACACTCTCAACGACGCCTTCGGCCAGCGCCAAGTCTCGGTGATGTATCAAGGCATCAACCAATATTATGTTGTGATGGAAGTTCAGCCGCAGTTTCAGCAGAGTCCGGAATATCTCAACCAGGTCTACGTGGCATCCAGCACCGGAAAACTCATACCGCTGAGCGCTTTCTCCCACTACGCGCCGTCGAACAGCGCTCTGACCATCAACCACCAGGGCGTTTTCCCGGCGATCACGCTTTCTTTCAATCTCGCTCCCGGCGCCGCGCTCGGGACCGCCGTGAGCCACATTGAAACAGTGCAACGAGAGATCGGCATGCCCTCTACCGTCCATGCGACCTTCCAGGGCACGGCGCAGGCCTTCAAAGACTCGTTCTCCTCCGAACTTGTTTTGGTTCTGGCGGCCATCGCGACGGTGTATATCGTCCTCGGAATTTTGTACGAGAGCTACATTCACCCGATTACGATTCTCTCGACGCTGCCTTCCGCTGGCGTCGGCGCGCTCCTAGCCTTGAAGCTCTTCAAGATGGACTTGAGCATCATCGCCCTGATCGGGATCATCCTGCTGATCGGCATTGTGAAGAAAAATGCCATTTTGATGATCGACTTCGCGCTGCAAGTGGAGCGCTCCGAGGGGAGGTCTTCAGTGGAATCCATTCATGAAGCGGCGCTGCTGCGTTTTCGCCCCATTATGATGACCACCATGGCCGCGATGCTCGGCGCCCTGCCTTTGGCGATTGGCGGCGGCACGGGTTCGGAACTCCGGCGGCCTCTGGGCGTCGCCATCGTCGGCGGGCTCATCGTCAGCCAGCTGCTCACGATTTTCACGACTCCCGTCGTCTACATCTACCTGGACCGCCTCCAGTTGTGGATCCAGCGCATACGTGGCGGCCATGTTCCCGCACCTGCTCCGGCGCACTCAGATTGACGGGGTCATCCGCGACTCTCCTTCTCCTAGCGCAATCGTCTAAGATAGGGTCTGCGGACACTGCCCAGTGAATTTCTCCTCCAATTTCTCCGCGCCCTTCATCCGGCGCCCGGTGGCAACGTCGCTGATTTCTTTGGCGATTTTGCTTGCCGGAGCCGTCGCCTTCCGCTTCCTTCCGGTGGCCCCACTCCCGCAGGTGGACTTCCCAACGATCAGCGTTTTTGCAAATCTGCCGGGGGCCAGCCCGGAAACCATGGCGTCCGCCGTCGCCACGCCGCTCGAGCGGCAGTTCAGCCGCATCGCTAGCGTGACGCAGATGGTTTCCACTAGTCAGCTTGGCAACACCAATATCACGCTCCAGTTCGACCTCAATCGCAATATCGATGCGGCGGCTCGCGACGTCCAGGCCGCGATCAACGCCGCACGCGGCCAGCTTCCCACCGATCTCCCCGGGCAGCCCGGCTATTGGAAGGTGAATCCCGCCGACGCGCCGATCATGCTGCTGGCCATGACTTCGGACAACATCCTGTTGCCGGAAGTTTACGATGCCGCCGACTCCGTGATTGCACAAAAGCTGCGGCAAATGCCGGGCATCGGCGAAGTTTTTATCGGAGGCGGCGCGCGCCCTGCGGTGCGCGTGCAGGTCAATCCCGGGCTGCTGAACACTTACGGCATTAGTCTGGAAAATGTACGTTCCGTCTTGAGCGCGGCAAATTCCAATCGTCCGAAAGGCCAGCTTGCCAATGTCGAGCATGCCTGGGGCGTTGCCGATAGCGACCAGCTTTTTAAGGCGCGCGAGTATCGTCCCCTGATTGTGACGTGGCACAACGGCTCGCCTGTTCGGCTCGCTGACGTCGGTACGGTCAGCGATTCTCTCGAAGACGTTCGCAACGCCGGGTTTATCAACGGCCGATCGGGCATCGTTCTGGTTATTTTCCGCCAGCCGGGCGCCAACATGATCGAGACCGTCGATCGCGTGCGCGCCGTCATGCCGCAATTGCAGGCTTCCATCAATCCTTCCATTCATCTCAGCGTCATCATTGACCGCACCACCACGATTCGTGCGTCCATTCACGATGTCGAGATCACCCTGGTCATTTCCGTGATTCTCGTCATCCTGGTGGTGTTCGTTTTCCTGCGGAACTACTGGGCCACCATCATCCCCAGCGTTGCGGTGCCGCTTTCGCTGATCGGCACGTTCGGAGTGATGTACCTCTGCGGCTATAGCTTGGACAATCTATCGCTGATGGCGCTCACCGTCTCGACCGGCTTCGTGGTTGATGACGCCATCGTGGTGATCGAAAACATCACGCGCCACCTCGAAGAAGGAATGAAACCTTTTGCCGCTGCCATGCGAGGCGCGCGCGAAATTGGCTTTACGGTGATTTCCATGAGCACGTCACTGGTCGCCGTTTTCATTCCCATTCTGTTGATGGGCGGAATCGTGGGGCGGCTGTTCCGGGAATTTGCGGTGACGCTCAGCGTCGCCGTGGCCATTTCGCTGCTCGTGTCGCTAACCACCACGCCGATGATGTGCGCGCTGTTTATGCGCCGCGACTCGGGTGGGCACGGCCGGCTGTATCTTTTCGCGGAAGGCGCCTTTGACGGTTTGCTGCGGACCTATGATTTTTGTCTGCGCTGGGTGCTGCGCAACCAATTTTTCATTCTGTGCGTGACCATCTTGACGATGTTCGTGAGCGCAGGCTTGTACATCATCACGCCAAAAGGATTTTTCCCGCAGCAAGACGTCGGCCGCATCATGGGCTTCATTCAAGCCGATCAGGACACCTCATTCGCGTCGATGCGCGAAAAAGTGAAAACCTTTGCGGACGTCGTGCGGCAGGACGCGGCGGTAGACACGCTCACGGCATTCACTGGGGGCGGCGGCGGAAACAACAGCGGGCGCTTCTTCGCGCAGCTCAAGCCGCTCAGGGAGCGCAAAATCAGCGCCGATGAGGTGATCGAGCGGCTTCGTCCGAAGCTGGAGGCGATTCCGGGCGCGTCGCTTTTTCTTCAAGCTGTGCAAGACATCAACGTGGGCGCGCGCTTCGCCGGCGCGCAATTTCAATACACGTTACAAGCCGACCGGCTCAGCGATCTGATCGAATGGGCCCCGCGCCTGCAGGACCGCATGGCAAAAATTCCGGAGTTGCGCGATGTCAATACCGATCAGCAGCTGAACGGTCTGCAGGCATCGCTGGTCATCGATCGAGACACTGCGTCACGCCTCGGCGTTTCCGTTTCCGCGATCGATAACACGCTCAACGACGCTTTCGGCCAGCGCCAGGTCTCTAACATCTATCAGGGCATCAACCAATATCACGTGGTGCTGGAGGTCCTTCCGCAATTTCAACGGGCTCCGGAGACTCTTGGAAACATCTATGCCGCCTCGAGTACCGGCAAACTGATTCCGCTCAGCGCCTTCGCTCATTTCGAGCCCGCCAGCAGCGCGCTTACCGTCAATCATCAAGGCATCTTTCCTGCGATTACCATCTCCTTCAATCTCGAGCCCGGTGCCTCCTTGGGACCCTCCGTGGAAAAGATTGCGGCTGTACAGCTTGCGCTCGGCATGCCCCCAACGGTTCACGGCACGTTTCAGGGCACCGCGCAGGCGTTTCAAGACTCACTTTCATCCGAGCCACTGCTGATTCTGTCCGCTCTTGCGGCGGTCTATATCGTGTTGGGGATTCTGTACGAGAGCTACATCCATCCCATCACGATTCTCTCGACTCTTCCGTCCGCGGGTGTCGGGGCGCTACTGGCCATTCGCCTGATCAACGCCGATCTCAGCATCATCGCGCTCATCGGGATTATCCTGCTCATAGGTCTGGTCAAGAAAAACGCGATCCTCATGATCGACTTTGCGGTTCAGACCGAACGCGAGGGTGGGAAGTCCAGCGTCGAAGCGATCTACCAGGCGTGTTTGCTGCGCTTTCGTCCCATCATGATGACCACCATGGCCGCCCTGCTGGGAGCGCTTCCGTTGGCCCTAGGCACCGGAACCGGTGCCGAGCTGCGCCGCCCTCTCGGCATCACGATCGTGGGCGGCCTGATCGTCAGCCAGGCGTTGACGCTATTCACCACTCCCGTGGTTTATCTGTACCTCGACCGGCTGCAAACCTGGATTCAGCGCACCCGTGCGCGATCCGTCTCGCCAGCGCCAGCCCAAACGGACTAGTCGCCGCGACGGCACCCCGGCCGTCCAGTCCAGCACTAGACAACGGCATCAATTAGCGGTTATATGGAGCCTCGGAAGTTTCCAGGCAGCTGTGCTCTGGGGACGGCCCCAAATGACTCTCCACGCTCGTCCCACCGTCGTCGAGACATTTCTGTGACCGCCAGCAGACATAAAAACTCTTGGATTCAGCCGAGGGATGATTTATCGTTTGCAGCCGTCCCAGACCCAAGGACCGGGAGACTTACGACGGGAACCGGTTGAGGCTCCGATTTCAGCGAAGGGGTGACGGCCTTCGCGGCACTCGGGGTTTGGTCCACCGAACCACCTAGGCGAGACCACCACGGTTCCGTTTCTTCAAACCGCCACGATTAACCTTAGTTTGCCGGATGTGTCTCCAAGGTTCGGAGAGGGCTCCAGTCATGAAGTCTTTTCGCCTTTGCCTTCCTGCCGTAGCCGCGTTGCTTTTGTGCTTTTCATCGCACTTCACTTCTGATGCGTGGGCCGCCGCCCGCGCTGCTTCCTCTTCCGCCGAAGATTCAGCGCCAGCGGCCGAAAACGTTTCCGTTCCGGGTCCGCTGCGCTCCTTTCTGCGCATGGCGGCTATCAGCCAGAAGGTCTCGCCCGAAGAGATCATCCCCCTACTGGCTCGCAACGTGTTCCTGCTGGGTTATGAGGGTCCACAAAATCAGGCGCGCCAGACAGAATTTCTCATCCTTCTGAACCGCTACGTGCAGCAGGCCAGGGATCTTGTGGGCCTGGCCGGATCCGCAGGCGTCATTCACGTTACCAATTGCGAGGATGCCAAGCCCGTGCTGCAGGTCTTGGGCTACCGCGTGCGTCCAGACTGCGGACAAAAAGGAACGTTTCTGGAAACTGTCGATCCGCAAAGAGCCTTTCTGACCATCGACTCGGGCTTCCCTCTACCCGAACTCGAGAAGGCTCTTCAGCAGAGCAAGCCTTTTGCCTACGCGTATCCCACGTCTCAGGCTCCGACCCTTTTTACCGAGGCCGATTGGACCGGCGCGAAGAAAGGAAGCGGCAAGGAAAGCAAGGATTTGATCGACACACTTTTGCACGAGCCTGCTTTAGCCCGTCTGTACTGGGCGATGGCTCGCCTCGATGGAGAAACCCAGGTTGCTTTGCGCCAATCACCAGGCCTGAAGAGACTCCTTCCGTACGCCGCAGTCTTGGACTTTTACGGCAGTAACATTCGCATCCGTTCTGGACGCGTCCTCGTGCCGGGAGGAACGCGCGGAGAGGCTGGCTGGAAGGATCTAGTGGGTGTAAGCCCGGATTCGTCCGGAGAGTTCGTGGCCCGATTGGTCGCCAAGGACAACGGTTGGCTGGCCGCTTATTTCGATTCGATGTCGCGCGTCAATTCCGTGCAGCAAGCGCACTTTGTCGAGCCTCGCCAACTCCGCCGGTACTACGAAGCGCTCCGTGCCAAGGACACGTCGGGTGACGCTGCGAGGGGTGTGTTCCGTGCCGACCCTCGGCTTTTGCTGCTCTTGACCCGGCTCACGTGGGAGCCGAACGGCGAGCCGCATGTGCCCGGAAACCTGGAAGCGTGGAAGCAAATTCTTCATCAAAAGTCTGATTCCAACGTCGTTCGCGAATTGGGTAAAAAGGACAAGAACTGGGACCATCCCGAGCAGTTGCTCGATGCCATGTTTACGCTTTCTCGGGTGCAGTCAGACTCTGGACCTCTGCAGGCCTATTTGATGGCCAGCGATCTGGACAGCCGGCGCCCTCCCGATCGTCGCCTGAGTCCCGATACCGTCACCTTGCTGGCTGCCAAATTCTCTGAGTTCAGCGATCAGTACCTGATCTTTTCCGAATTTCCCGCTTTGGACGACTCCTGCATCACCTCGTTTCTCAACACCGCGACGGCCCTTAGCGCTATTCACAATCAAAACCTGCGCGGGAACGCCATGGGCACCTTCGAGGCCAGCGTTGGCATGTGGCAAATACTCGCGCGGCAGGGCCAGATACCCAGCGCCGACCTTCGCGATTCCTGGCAACACGTGATCCAGCCTTATAACAAGGTGGCCTCCGCGCCTCAGCTTTTCGATGCTGGCCGGAGCTCCCTCAAACTGTTGCTGCAGGCGTCCACCGGCAAACCCGATGCTTCCCAGGACGCAATCATCGATCTGCTTGCAGGCCCCCATCAGGAGAGCCCCGAAGGCCAGCGCATGCACGACGCTTTGGCGAACCGTATTCGGTCCGTGCTGGATGCCCAGCGATTGGTCTCGCTCGATACTCTGCTGGCCCTGGGTGACGGCCTGCACGATGTCGCTCACGTGAAATCCGAGAGCAGTACTTTGCTTCCTCTCGCCGGAGAGTTGCATGAGTTCGAGATGCCGCAGCCGATCTTTCGCAACAGCGAGCGCGATCAATGGGCTGCCGGTATCTACAACAACCGCCACACCGAAATGCAGATGAAGACTGATTTGACGAAGGTCGTCAAATCTCCCACGTCTGCCGAACAGCTCGCCGAAGCTCGCGGCCAGCTCGCTCCGTTGTTCCGAGACACTATGGTCGGTCTGAACTACGCCTACTACGAACCGCCGGGCGCGCAAATCCTTCACAACAATCCGCTGTTCGTTCGCTCGCACGATTTCTCCGGAGACACCGTCACTGGCGTCGAGCGCCAAGCGTGGCAAGCTGCGCAGTTGTTCGGCGCAGGCTCACCCGCCGGCGGAGGCGCGCGTTTGGTCGGGTCCCTGGCTGACCTGCCATACGTCCTCGCGGACGCCGAACAGGATTTCATCGCCCCGGAAAACGTGCAGGCTCTGATCTGGCGCCAGGTCGTTCCAGGTCTTTTGACCAGCGCGGTCGTGCCGCGCTGGTGGGGCGTCAGCCAGAACGAACTCCACGCCGTCGCGCTGTATCAGCTGGCCGGAGAGGAACTCTTGGCCGCAGCCACGCAGGATGAAGAGCTGCGCCAGCAGGCGATGAGCATCCTGTACGAACGTATGGCTCCGCGCCGCTCGGAACGCGTCGAGCTCGCGCTGCGCGCGGGACATATTGCGGAGGTAACCGCCCAGTTGATGCCTGCGGACACCTTTTATCTAGCCGCCGAGTATCGCCGCCGCTTTCCCGAGCACACAAATTCATTCGGCTCGGCGTGGACCGAGCTCGGTGATCTCACCAGCAAGTATCCCGATGAGGTTGGCTGGGACCGTTTGTCACGCGATTTTGGAGTGCCGCATCCCGCGATAGCGCAAAATTACGGCCGCGAACTGTTGAATGTGCCGCCATTCCCGGCGTTCATGGGTTACTCCAGCCGTTTCTTGGCCGAATCGTGGGACTCCAACAATTTGTATTGGGCTCGCCTCGCGGATGAAAAGGGATATTCGCCGGTCATGCTAAACCGCCTGGTTCCCGAGCTGACCCGCCGCATGGTCGAAAAGATTTTTGCCACCGACCTCGAAGATTGGCAGGCGCTCCTGCGCGCGACACACGAGGCCGGTGATGAGTTTCGGCAGGGAAAGATCGCCTCGGTCTCAAGAACCGGCGATATTTCCGCGCCATAGAGATTGCTTGTCGGAAGCAGGCACGATTGTTTTCGCTGTTCGCTCGGCAGGCAAGACAACATATACAACGGGAATAGGAAGCCATGGGCAAACATTACGTTCTAGGTTTCGCGCTGTTTCTAGCTCTGCTTTGCGGTTCGGGCACTCGGATGAAGGCTCAGCAAGACGGTACGCGCTTTCGCGTCGTCGTTGACTTGGTGCAGCTCAACGTGGCGGTCACCGACGGCAAGGGCAACTACGTCACCGGTCTTCGTCCATCCGACTTTGTGATCAGCGAGGACGGCATCACGGAAAAGGTTGCCAGCTTTGAAGAGGGCAACGGACCGACCAAGAGATTGCTGGACATCGCGCCCGAAGAGACTGCTCAGGCGGCCCCAGCCGCCACCGCGCAAGGCTCCGCGGCGCAAGATGGAAGCCTGGCTTCTATGATCGCCGGCGCCAACGTTTTCATCCTCTTTGATACCAGCAACTACATGTACCGCGGCTTCGTTTTCGCGCAAGACGCCATCGCGGATTTTGTGCGCTCGCTGGAAACTGCGGACAAGGTGGCCTTCTATTCCTATAGCCGCGATCTGTTCCGCTCTGCGCCTCTGACGCCGGACCGCGCGCAAGTCGTGCACGGCGTGCGCACCACGGTGGCCGGCGACGATGCCGCCCTCTACAACTCGCTCTTGCTGACGCTGAAGGATGCCTCTACGTATACCGGCCGAAAGGTTGTCGTGGTTTTCTCCAACGGACCCGACAACGCAAGCATGGTGCCGCCAGAAGATGTGGCCGAGTTGGCGCAGTCGGTTGGCATCCCCATCTACATGATCAGCACTCGGGAAGCCAGACTGGAGCCCGTGTCCACGGTCGTGTTTGAGCGCATGAGCGCCGCCACCGGCGGCAAGGCCTACTTTGCCAACAGTTGGCGCGACGAAAAGCGCGCCTTCGCCTCCATTCGCGACGACTTGGCTCATCTCTACTCCTTCAGCTACTACCCGGAGCCAAATCCCAACCGCGGCTGGCGCGCCATCAATGTCAAACTCGTGGGAGAGGGTGCGAGGAAGTATCACGTCCGCACGCGCAACGGCTATCGGCCGCAGCCTAACAGGTTCTCGACGGAGCCAGGTTCGTCGACGGTATCGGAAGCTCTTCCGAACTAGCGAACGCCGCTTCGCCCGTTGTGGCGCGACTCCGCAACCTTCAAGCATGAGGCTTCGGCTCACGAGAATCCCTCATCGCTGCGCGAGTTGCACGGGCCTGCGCTCCCGTGAAACAATGCGCGCCGTGCTCAACCCAAGAAATTCTCGCTTGTTACCATTGATTCTCGTCGCATTTCTCTATGCACCCGTTCTCCATGGTCAAACCATGCGCCCCGAAGCCGAAAAGCAGCTCGCGCACGATATCTATAAAGAGTTTGTCGAAATCCGGTCCGGCTTCACGACCGGCGCGACAACACCTGTAGTTTTGGCCGCAGCCGCTCGGCTGAAAGCCGCCGGATTTCCCGATTCCGACATTTTTATTGACGGTGCGATCCCCAAGAAAGCGAATCTCCTCGTTCGCTATCACGGCACGGGAGCACGCAAGCCGATTCTGCTTCTCGCGCACACCGACGTCGTCGAAGCGAAGCGCGAAGATTGGAGCACCGACCCGTTTCAATTCATCGAGCAAGACGGTTACTTCTACGGCCGCGGCACGGGTGACGATAAGGCGCAGGCCGCGGTCTGGATCGCGAACTTGATCCGTTACAAACAAGAGGGATTCAAGCCCGATCGCGACATCATCGTGGCCCTCACGGCCGACGAAGAAGGCGGCGGCCCCTACAACGGCGTCGAATGGCTCATCAAGAATCGCCGCGAACTAATCGATGCCGATTTTGCTCTGAACGAAGGTGGTTGGGGCGAGTCGCAAGACGGTAAGAAAATCTCCAACGACGTGCAGGTCAGCGAAAAGTACGTCATCAACTTCCGTTTCGAAGTTCACAACAAGGGCGGACACAGCTCTCTCCCGGTCGCCGACAACGCCATCTATCACCTCGCGGTCGCCCTGGAACATCTCTCCAACTTCGGGTTTCCGCTGAAGACGAATGAGGTCACGGCGGAATATTTCCGCCAAATGGCCGGCACCGCGCCGGGACCCACCCAGCAGGACCTCGCCCAGGCTGCGGCGGGCTCGCAAGAAGCGATGCAGCGGGTTGCGGCCTCCTCTCCGGCATGGAACGCCACGTTGCGCACCACGTGCGTCGCCACGCAATTGGAAGGCGGTCACGCCGTGAATGCCTTGCCGCAACTCGCGGCCGCTACGGTAAACTGCCGCGTCTTGCCGGAAGACTCACTCGACTACGTGCAGAGCACACTGCAAAAGATCGTTGCAGACGACCAGGTCGCGATCAAGCAAGTCGGCGAGGTGTCCGCAGGTCCCGCTTCGCCCATGCCACCCGATGTGTTCAACGCCATCACTCAGGTCACCACCAGCCTTTGGCCCGGAGTTCGAACCATTCCAATGATGGTGATGGGCGCTACGGACGGTAAGTATCTGCGCATCGCGGGCATTCCCACCTATGGCGTGCAGGGATTTTTCTTTGACCCCAGCGACATCCGCTTCCACGGCCGTGACGAACGCATGAGCGTCAAATCGTTCTACGAAGGACAGGCATTTCTCTACGAATTGGTCAAACAGCTCTCGAAACCGTAGAAGGGAAGTAGCGTGGGTTGGATTCTCTTTCTATAATCTCACGAGCTACCGATCAAATATCCCGTTAGGAACACCAGCACGCCGCCGACGATCACTTGAAACGCAGCCTGCAGAAACGGCGTATCCATGTACCGGTGCCGGATGTAGCTGATCGCCGCCAGTTCTACGCAGACGACAATGATCGCGATGATCGTCGCCAGGTGAAAATTGGCGATCATGAACGGCAGCGTGTGTCCGATCCCGCCCGCCGTCGTCATCAAGCCGATCACCGACCCGCGAATCCACGGCGAACCGCGCCCCGTTAGCGATCCGTCATCGGAAAGCGATTCCGCGAATCCCATCGAGATTCCCGCGCCTACGGAAGCCGCTAGCCCGACCAGAAAAGCATCCCAGCTCTTGTGCGTCGCAAAGGCGGCCGCAAACAGAGGGGCGAGTGTTGAGACCGATCCGTCCATCAGCCCCGCAAGCCCGGGCTGCACCACCTGCAACAGGAACAGCTTCTTGTGCGACGCATCCTCCGCGGCCTTCGCGGACTGCGTCAGGTGCTTTTCTTCCAGATTCCCTGCCGTCTGTGTGTGCTTGCGCTCTTCATCCGCCAGCTTGTTCAGCAACTCTCGCGTTGCCACGTCGGTGGTCCGCGTGATCGCACGTTGGTAGAAGCGCTGTGCTTCCATCTCCATCACTTCGGCTTGTCGTCTCGCTACGTTCACGCCCAACGGCCGCACCAGCCAGTTCGGCCGGCGCTGTAGAAACCCCTTCACGTTCTCGCGCCGGATCAGCGGTATGCGTTCGCCGAAGCGCTGCCGGAACATCGCCAGCAGCCGGTCTCGATGCACCACCTCTTCCTGGCGCATCTCCTCGAACATGTCCGCCGTAGAGGGATACGATTCCCGCAGCGCGTCGGCGAACTCACCGTAGATGCGGCCATCCTCTTCTTCCGAGGCGATCGCCAGCGCCAGAATTTCCTTTTCCGTCAAATCCTTGAACTTTTTCAGCATCCGGCCCTTCCTCTACGGTTCTGCGAAAGCAGCATCGCACAAAGCTGCGGGCGAAGTCATCCTGGGCCTCCAATGCATCTAATCTTCGGACTAAGGTATGATCGTCCGCATCTCCCTTAAGGAGTTACTGCGTGCCCGAATCCAAGCCCGAACCTAAGAGCGTTGACGAAAAAGCGATTTCCCGCGACCGACTGGCGGAACTGTTGAACGAAGATCTCTCACGAGAGTACCAGGCAATTATCGCCTACGTGGTGTACTCCCAGGTGCTGAAGGGCGCTGCGTACATGAACATCGCGGACCAGCTTCAACTGCACGCCGCGCAGGAACTGGAGCATGCCCTGACGCTCTCGCGTCAGATCGACTACCTCGGAGCAATGCCAACCGTCACTCCCAAATCTGTCCACACGTCAGACGATGCGAAGCAAATGCTCCGTTTTGACCTCGACAACGAAAATGAAACCATCCGCAACTACCGCGAACGTGTCCGGCAATGCGAAGCCCTCGGTGAATTTGCCCTGGCGGAGCAAATCCGCGAGATACTCGTCCAGGAGCAGGATCACCAGATCGATTTGGCTACCGCCCTCGGCGAAGATGTGCCGGATCTTACTGGTCCGCGCAGGAAACGGTAGAGATTACCCCTTCGTTGGGGTCTCGACCCTTCAAATCTCTCATCAAAGCAAGAACCCTTGCGTGCGATACCGCTGCACGATACTGAGCCGGTCTTCCGCGCCGATTTTATGCTTCATGCGGTAGAGGTGATTCTTCACCGTTTGTTCCGACAGGCAGAAGTGACTCGCGATCTCTTTGTTGGTGAGCCCTTTGGCGATCAACGGAATCAGTTGCTGCTCCCGCCGCGTGAATCCCAGTCTTTGCCGGACGCTCGCGCACGGTAGAGGCGAGGACTCCTGCTCGAAGTAGCGAAAGAGCACCGTGCACAACGCCCCGGGACAAACCGCCTCGCCCGCCTGAACCGCCCGAATGCCTTCCAGCACATCGTCCGCCGCCGCGTCCTTCCATAGGTATCCGCTGATTCCCGCCCGTACGCACTGTAGGAACTCGCCCTTCTCTTTCGTCATCCCAATCAGCAAAATTCGCACCCCAGGTGCTTCCGCGTGCGCTTCCCGGATCGCTGTCAGGTCTTCCTCAAGGTTTCCCTGCGACACCAGCAGCAGGACGTCTGCCGCCCATTTCACCAGGACCTGGCTCCGAAAGGGCTCGGTGGCATTCAGGCCAACGATTTCGATGCTGCCGCGCTTGGTGAGCATCCGAGCCAAGGCTTCGCGCAGCAACCGGTTCTCCGCCGCCACGAAGACCCGGACTTTGCCCAGTCCGCTTCCACTCGGCGTTAGCTCCGCGCCCCTGGGGGCGACGTCCATCAGATGTGCAGTATGTCCCGGACTTGGTTGCGACAAAGAGGCGGTCAGCGCACTTTGGCGAGCGGCGGTATTCATCATGGGCATCGTGGGACACTCCGTGAGCTTCCGCGCCGACCGCGATACCACTCCTAATCGCGTACTTCCCGCGCGCGGGCTCTTCCGATGCAATTTCATACCCGCCGTTCTCAGGTTTCTCCCGTTCGCCAAAGTCGCTATCTCTTGCCGCTACCACGCTTTACTGTCGCGGAGCGGCTTCACCCTTTTCACGGGTGGTCCCAATCCGGTACCAGGCGCTTTCCGGTATTTCACTTCGGAACGGCATCGCCGGCTGAAACTCTCGTGCTTTGCCGCGGAATACTGGGCTTCTCCATCGATTTTCTTTCGCTCCTCTTTTTTTCCTGGTACTTCCGTACTAGAATCCGGTACGGACCGTCCTACTTCCTTCCGAGTACGGTCCCTCTATAGGTTTTTTATCGCCTGCGGCTTACACTTTCTCCAGATCGCAAGTGGTCCGTTTTAGCGAGAGAGAGGGTTAAGTTTATGGCGACCCAGGATTTCATCATGAGCAAGACACAGGACGGCACTCCAGCCCGCCGCGTACCGACGCAAACGGAACGCCGCGGCAGCCGCCGTTGCAAGATTACGCAGCTTATGCGCATTCGCCCGTCTGACCCGGAGAAAGAGCATTTCGACGACATGCGTGGCACCATCAGCGTGTCCCGCTCGGGCGTCTATTTCCAGACTAGCGAGACCGCCTACGAGATCGGCATGCGCCTGTTCGTCACTATGCCCTATTCCCACGACGCCGCGTCCATGAGCCGCGAATACCTGGCCGAGGTCGTCCGTGTGGACGCGCTCGCCAACAGCATGACCGGAGTCGGCTTCAAACTCCTGATGGAAATTGGCATGCAAGCCAGCCACTCGTACGGCATCACCATGCAGCGCAAATAGCTGCCTTCTTCAGGTTGGTCCCCAAAAGATCGCCGCAAAAAGAAAGGCGTCCCGATGATTTTGGGACGCCCTTCTTGTGTTTGGGGTAGAGGAATTGGGCGGAATTCAGTCTCGTCCGAGCATCTGCATGGCCCGGTGCCGTAGCATTCCTAGCTGCCGGTTGACCGGATGCTTTCGTTCCAGGAAGGAAAACACTGGCTCGCGGCGGTGCATCAGCCGGTTCATGGCAATCGACAGCCGCACATCGCGGCGGGCAAATTTGAGTCCTGCCTGGAGCGCTTCTACGGCGTCATCGCGGCGGCCTGCGGTGGCGTAAACTTCCGCCAGGTTCAGATAAAGTTGCGCCTGGTTGCGCTTCATGCGTACCGCGGCGTCGCAGAGTCTTTCTGCTTCGCCCCACTTCTGTTCCGACCGCGCCAGCACGACGCCCAGATAAGACATGTAGTACGGATTGTTCTTGTCCAGGTCCATCGCGCGCCGCATATGCGGCAGCGCTCGGACAGCGTAGTTGTCACGCAACAGGGTCAGCCCTTGCTTGAATTCGCGGAAGGCTTCCGTGTCGAGCATCGTTTCACCTCATCGACCGTTCTGCGGTCGCACAGCACACTGGATTCCGGGGTGCGAGCACGAGCAAACGCGGCGCAACTTCGAGGAGGTCGACACTGCCCGTTGAGAGAGGCAGGAGTTGCTAGAGCTTGCTCCGGTAGTCCGGGTCACCCGGGGCCCGAACATGGGAGCGGTGAGCAGCGTCGCGCTTGCGGTTCCCATCCCAGTCCTTGGCGAAGTTACTCGTTCTGCCGGTTAGATTCTACTGACCCGTGGGACAGTCTTGGGACAGCGGGACTAGAGTAGGGGAAGGACTTACCGGGCGTGCGGCCTGTGTGACTACGGCTTGGTCATGTGTTTCTTCCAACCTTTGCGCCAATCGTCCCAGTCGTCCAGGGTTACCTTGAACATCGCCTTGGCCGCCTTGTGCAGCCAGCGGCCGCGCCGCGCCGCCAAATCGCGTTTTATCTTGGAGATCGCCGCAGGAGTCCCGAAGTGCATGTTGGCCGTCTCCCATCCCATGTCGTACAAGAGGCGTGACTCGTCGCGTTCTTCGGGCAGGGAAGCCAGCTCGATCCGCGAGCAATCCGGCGCGAGCCGCCGCACCAGCCAGCGCCCGCGAAAGTACACACAGGGATCCTTCACGCGGATGGCGCGGTTGACGAGCGTCGCACCGTGCATGTTTTCCGAAGGGCTGTTTTTGTACCACACCCAAGCCGATGGCCGGATGGCTTTAGCCTCACGCGCGATATAAGCGCCTTGCCACGACGACAGCGCAAGGATTCGCGGGTGGCCGAGGCTGCCTAGTCCAGCGATCCGGCGCTTCAATTGGTAGCTTCGTCGAGGGAGAGGAAGCGACTCCTCAATCAGCTTGCGCGCTTCTTCGGGTGGCTTGGCCGGATAAGGCGGGTTCTGTTCCATTTTCGCCCAGAAGGCCACCGGGTCGCGCAGCTTGCTGGTGGCCAGCAAGCGCAGCCATTGGTGATGTTCCGCCAGGATGAAGGCTTTCCCGCCCGCGGCGATCGAGTCGCGGTAGCCCTCTTCCATGGCCTCAGCCGCTTGACGCCGGCTCAGACATAGGTGCTCGCCTGCGATCGCTAGATACGCGCTCGTGGTCTGCCGGACGAGGTCGATGGTGTAAGCCGCCGGCCACGCTTCGTCCAGGTCGTTCACGCCCCAGATCAGCCGGCCTTCCTCGTCGCGCCAGGTGCCGAAGTTCTCGATGTGCAGATCGCCGACAGCCAGCACGCTGGGAGCCTTCGCTACATCGCAGCAGACGTCCGTCCAATGCTGCAACCAGCGGTAAAACGTAGCGCGAAAGAAGGGAAAAGGCGCTTCGGCCATGAGCGCGTGCTTGAGCGCGACATCCTGCCGAACGACAGGCAGCCGCTTCGCCAGCCAGTCCTCGAATTCCTGCGTTGCCTTGAAAATGTTCATTCGTCGGTTCTCGCCGCGACCTCAACCGCCGGCGTGTCCGGCGCGGCTTGAGGAAGCCTTGGTACGGCTTTCATAGATTGGAAACCGGGCCGCCAGCTCCGCAACTTGTTTGCGGATTTTCTGCTCCGTTGCGGCATCTCCCATGTTTGCAAGCACTTCGGCAATCCAGGCGCCGATCTGATGCATGACCGGCTCAAGCATGCCGCGGGTCGTTATCGAAGGGGTGCCTAGGCGGATTCCGCCCGCTTTCATCGGCGGCAGGGGATCGAAGGGGATGGCGTTCTTGTTCACCGTGATGCCGGCGCGGTCGAGTGCCTTTTCCGCATCGGCGCCGGTCAATCCGCGGGAGTGCAGCTCGACGAGGAACAAGTGGTTGTCGGTGCCGCCGGTGACGATCCGGAAGCCCTGTTTGGCGACCGAGGCCGCCAGGGCCTTGGCGTTCGCCACCACTTGCTGCTGGTATTCGCGGAACGCCGGCTCCATCGCTTCCGCAAAGCACACGGCTTTGGCGGCAATGGTGTGGACCAGCGGGCCGCCCTGCGTGCCGGGGAAGGTGAGCTTATCCAGTTCTTTGGCGAACGCTGCCTTGCACAGCACCATTCCACCTCGCGGCCCGCGCAGCGTCTTGTGCGTGGTCGTGGAGACGATTTCGGCATGCGGCACCGGGCTCGGATGTACGCCCGCTGCGACAAGCCCCGCAATGTGCGCCATGTCCACGAAGAAAAGCGCCTCCACGGCCTTGGCCACTTTGCCGATGCGCTCGAAATCGATGATGCGGGAATAGGCGCTGGCGCCGGCCACGATCATTTTCGGCTTGTGCTCGTGCGCCAGTTTTTCGATCTCGTCGTAATCGATCTGCTCGTCTTCCTTTTTCACGCCATAGGCCACGAATTTGTACATGCGGCCGGAAAAATTCAGCGGATGCCCATGCGTTAGATGGCCGCCGTGCGCGAGATTCATTCCTAGCACGGTGTCGCCCGGCTTCAGCGTGGACATGTACACGGCCACGTTTGCCGACGTGCCCGAGTGCGCTTGCACGTTGGCGTGCTCCGCGCCGAAGAGCTTCTTGGCGCGGTCGATGGCGAGCTGCTCGACCTTGTCCGCGACCTCGCAGCCGCCGTAGTAGCGCTTGCCGGGATAGCCCTCCGCGTATTTGTTGGTGAAGATCGAGCCCATGGCTTCAAGCACGGCTTCCGAGACGAGGTTTTCCGAAGGGATCAGCTCGAGCCCGGTAGCCTGGCGCTTGGCTTCTTCGCGCAGCAGCTCGGCGATCGGCGCATCGACAGTATCGAGCGGGCGCTGCATGCGGGCATCGGCTTCGGTGGTCTTGGTCATCGTTGGAGTCCTTGGCGATTTGGGATGCTCCATCTTACCTGCGAGGCAGGGGAGTTTGCGAGCGCAGCCAGACCGAAGACCTCTTGGGTGGCCCGCTCCTTGCAAAACGCGCAACGGGTACATTGTCAGACATGATTTTAGGAGAATGGTTTTCCGTCAGGAATTTCCCTTTGTTTCAGATTGCAGACTCTTCGGGATACAGTTAACCCAATGCCCGTCCCGCTTTTCCAAGATGTAATAACGCGCAGAAGCACACAATCCGCCACACCGGTAGTCCACAAAAACAACAGCCATCGTCTTTTCGGCGTTAAAGCCCACGGCAGAGAGGATTAGATAGCCGCTGGAGTTGGGAAAGCTTTGCCGGAAACCCTCCCATCCATCATGGACAAGGCCCGGTTCGGTGCGATGAAACGCCGCCTCCAGTTCTGCCGATCCCACAATTTGATAAGGTTTTTGCAGGGAAAAGTGATTTTCCAACGACAGCGCTTGCCTATTCATCTGCTCAAATGATCTAAATATGCTGTCAAACTGTTTCCGAAACGCCGCATTCCCGTGAAGGGCATCCGGCGGAGAGCCGATGGGCCACTCCTTCGGAGGGAGGTCCTGAAGAATCACCAGAGACGTCGAATCTTCCCACGGCCCGCCCATCGAAAGCACGGCGGAATACACCTCATAGGCATCAGCATGCTCATAAGGCGCAGCTGGCCTGCTCGACTGCCGGGTATCCGACCGCAGTGGCGAGAGCAAGACCAGGGCGATCACAGCAATAAAAGAAAACAGCCGGATGAAGTTTTTCATTTCACCCTCACTCTTTGAACCTAAGTCAGGATTAGATGCAACGCCTAGGATATCCGTCAACCACATACCCGCTAGGCTTGAACGTCCGATAGACGCGGCGTGTGGCCACCCTGGAGATAGTCAGAAGGCTCTTCGGAGAGGAAATCAATCAGAAGAGCCTGCAGACGATGAGACCTCTTGAGTTGTGTCGAAGGTCTATACAAAATCAGTATTATCAGCAATTCAAACCTTCACCCATGAATTCATGGATTACTCAGCCTTCCGCCATTGACCGGTGAGCTTTTTTTTGAGATAACACGGCAACTCGTCGTTTACCTTCCCGAAAGCGCGGCCACGGAGAATTACAACGGCCGTCATCGAAGGCGTCTCACAGGTCATCGATTCGAAGTTCGGCCTAACGGCATAAGGGAGATCGACGTGACCTTGACACACCTTCTACGCATGGCACTTGTCTGCTTGCTGTGTTTGGCTCTCGCGACCGCAACCGAAGCCGATAGTTTGAAGACAGCCGCGGACACCCTCATTGTGCTCGCGATTGTGGGGGTCGCGGCCATCGCGGTTGTGGCCGTTGTGGTTGTGCAGCATGCGGCGAACAATCGGACCGTGACGGGATGCGTCGCGACGGCGCCCAACGGCCTGACCTTGACCGACGAAAAAGACAAACGCATCTATACCCTGACCGGCGACACTGCGGGCGCGAAGCCAGCCGAGCGAATGAAGTTGCAGCTCAAAAAGGTCAAGACCAAGAACACTCCCAACGTTACCTGGGCACTCTCGAAGGTTGCCAAGGATTTCGGCGCCTGCCAGCCGTGAGGGCCCTCTCAATCCACGCCCTTTATTTTTTCCGCTTGACAAAATGATAACGAATCAGGTACTATAACCAGTAAGGATTGAGTTTTTCGTGTCCCTTCTGGGCCCTGTTTTTCGTCCTCCTGTGCCCGTTTACCCTGAGCGCTCCACGCCAAGGGCCTCCCGAGCACTCCCCCTAGCAAACCCGTACACAATTTACCGACACTCGCGCCTGCAACCCCTGTGCTTTCATGCGCTTACTTCACAACTCGCTGTATACCCCGGGGGGTGGGGGGTACGCCCAAAAACCTCCAGCAGCTTTCGCTTCGGCAGGCGGAGGGGCGGCATCCCTTGCTCCTCCAAGGCACCCTGCAGGGGGCGCAGCTGCGACACAGCCGTAATATTTCCTCGACCGCGAGTGATATAGTTTCGGCGAGCTTGCCGTCCTCCAAATCCCAGTGGCACAGCCGTTTCTGGCTGTGCGCTCCAGATCCAAGGAGCGATTGCCCGATGACCACCTTTCAGCGAACACGAAGCCTTTTTCTCTGCTTTCTGTGCTTGCTGTGTGCGGCGGCCTTGCCGCTACGCGCACAGGACAAGAATCCGTTTGCGGGCGATGCGCAGGCGGCGAAGGTGGGCGAGTCTCAGTTTCGTGCGAACTGCGCGTTCTGCCATGGACTTGGCGCGCGCGGCGGCGGGCGTGGGCCGGATCTGACGCGGGCACAAAAGAAGCACGGAAATGAGGACGCGGATTTGTATCGCACGATCAATGAAGGGGTTCCCGGCACGGCGATGCCGCCGAACGGCGCGACCCAGCAGGGCGTGGGCATGACCGACGCAGAGATCTGGCAGGTGATCACCTACATCCGCAGCGTGCAGAAAAAGGCGCCGATGCAGTCGCCGGGAAACGCGGCCCATGGCAAGGAGCTTTTCTACGGCTCGGCGGCTTGCTCCACGTGCCACATGGTGGAGGGCAAGGGCGGCCGGCTGGGACCCGACCTTACGGCGACAGGTTCGGCGCGGTCGCTGGAGTATCTGGTCGACTCGGTGCGCAATCCGAGCCGTCGATTGGCGCAAGGGATCAGCGAGGCGATGAAGGAGTTTTCCGAGGAATACGCGACGGTGACGGTGGTGGACGCAGCCGGGCAGAAGTTTCAGGGCGTGGTGTTGAACGAAGACAATTTCACGTTGCAGATGATTGACACGCGCGAGCAGTTGCAATTGTTTGAGAAGGACAAATTGCGGTCGCTCGAGGAAACGCGGGAGTCTTTGATGCCTGCGTACGATGAGAAGATCCTGCCGGAGAAGGATTTGCAGGATCTAATAGCGTTCATGCTTTCGGTCGGCGCTGAGAACGGCGGTGCGCAATGACGCGGCAACGGTTGAGCGCACGCAGAAAGGGACTTGTCGGCGATGCTTACGTTGAGATCCTTCGCGCATCCTTATCGGATGCGCTCAGGATGACAAGACGCGTCCGCGTCGCGTGCTCCCTGCTGCTGTTGCTTGTCTCAACAGCAGCACGCGGGCAGGTTACGCCGCAGCGGCTGCTGGATTCGGCGAAGGAGCCGCAGAATTGGTTGATGTACTCGGGCGACTACGCCGGGCGGAGGTACAGCACACTCGATCAAATCAATGTGACGACTGCGCACACGCTCGTTCCGAAGTGGGCGTATCAGACGATGGCGGGCGGCAAGTTCGAGACTACGCCGCTCGTCGTGGATGGCGTTTTGTATGGCACCGGCCAAGACGATCGCGCTTATGCGCTCGATGCGCGGTCCGGGCGGCCCATTTGGCAATACCAGCGCGCCCTGCCGGCAGATATTCGACCGTGCTGCGGTCGCGTGAATCGCGGGCTGGCGGTTCTGGGCGACAAAGTCTTCTTGGGGACACTCGATGCTCACGTGATTGCGCTGGACGCCAAAACTGGGAACGTTGTGTGGGACGTTGCGGCGGTCGACTATCGCGGTGGCTACAGCTTCACGCTGGCGCCGTTGGCGATCAAGAATCTGGTGATTCTCGGCGTGTCGGGCGGCGAATACGGCATTCGCGGGTTCATCGACGCGTATGATGCCAATACCGGCGAGCGCAAATGGCGCTTCTACACGGTGCCAGGGTCCAGCGAGCCGGGCGTTGAAACTTGGGAAGGCGATTCGTGGAAAATTGGCGGCTCTCCGGCGTGGATCACCGGGACCTACGATCCGCTCACGAATACCACTTTCTGGACCACCGGCAATCCATCGCCCTCAAATCGTGGAGCTGGCCGGGCGGGCGACAATCTCTACAGCAACTCACTTTTGGCGCTCGACCCCGACACTGGCAAGTTGAAATGGTATTTCCAATTCACGAAGCACGACGAGCACGACTACGACGCCACCCAGGTTCCCGTGATGATCGATCACGGAGAGAAGCACCTGATCGTGCAAGCGAATCGCAATGGATTTTTCTACATCATCGACCGCGCGACCGGGAAACTGCTGTCGTCGAATCCCTACGCCAAGGTCACCTGGAGCACTTCCAAGGATGCGGAAGGGCGGCCGGTGACGGCCGCGAATGGCTCGCCGACCTTGGAAGGGAATCGCGTCTGCCCCGGCGCCGCGGGCGCCACCAACTGGATGTCGCCAACCTACGATCCGCAAACGAAACTGTTTTATGTTACGGCACGCGAGCAGTGCGACATCTTCAGCACCGCGCCGCAAGCGTTTGAGAAGGGCCACGCCTATTACGGAAGCGCGTATTTTCCGAACGATGACGCGGAGCCGTTCTGGGGAGCACTGCGCGCCATCGATCCGACGACAGGAGTGCTGAAGTGGGAATGGAAGCATCCGTCGCCCACGTGGTCCGGCGTGCTTTCAACGGCGGGAGGCTTGGTGTTTAGCGGCGACGCCGAAGGGAATTTTATGGCGTTTGATGCGGCGTCCGGCAAAGTGCTCTGGCATTTTCAGTGCGGAGCGTCGGTGTACTCCTCGCCGATGTCGTTTGCGGTGGATGGGAAGCAGTATGTCGCGGTGGCGGCAGGGAGTGCGCTGTTCACGTTCGCGCTGCCTTAGAGCGCGTAGGACCCTGGCATTCCGTGCTACGCGTTCAGAATCTCCATTGCGGTAAGCGCGTAGATTGCGGCGCACTCGGTCATGCGGCGCAGGTCGATATATTCGTTTGGGCCGTGGGCGACGGAGAGCAAACCCGGTCCGTACGCGTAAGCCGGGATGCCCTGTCCGGCGTAGAAGCGAGTCTCCAGCAAGCCGGGGCACATTTCGAAGCGCGGCGCTTGACCGGTCACGGATTCGACGCTTCGGGCCAATGCTTGCGCCACCTTGTCATCCTCGCGGCTTGCAGCGGATGGACCGTCTTGCAAGATCTCCCATTCGAGAGGCATTCCACCTCTGTTGCAGCGGTCGAGCAAGGCGAGCAGGCGTGTTTTTTCTTCGTGCATGCTCTCCTCGGGATTGATTCGACGGTCGATGGTGAACCAGCATTTATCGGGGACCACGTTGAAGTTAGAGCCGCCGCCGCTCTGTCCACCGATCAGCAGGATGGAGTTGGGCGATTGCCCGGCGCCGATGGTACAAGTTGTTTTTCGCTGCTCCACCTCGTGCTTCAGCTCGAGAAGCTGATCGACCACGCGATGCATGCGCTCGAAGGCGTTTTCTCCCTGGTGCTGCAAACCAACATGCGCGGACTTCCCGAACACTTCCACGCGCAACGTAAGCGCGCCGCGATTCGCATTCCACACCACGCCGCCTGTAGGCTCCGCCGTGAGCATGCCAACTCCCGCACGGCCCAGCAAGCCCTGATGCAAAAGGCGCTGCGAGCCTCGCGCGCCGCCGGTTTCCTCGTCGGGAACCAGCGTCAGGCCAATTTTTCCATTCAGTTCGGCACCGGATTCCTTCAGCGCGCGAATCGCATACAGCATCGCGACGATTCCGCCCTTCATGTCGCAGGAGCCTCGGCCAAACAGAAAATGTTCTTTGCGTACGGGTCGGAATTGCTCCGGCGATTGCGCCGGCACAATGTCATAGTGGCCGTGAAAATAGAGCGCGCGGTCTCCGTTGCCATGCTCGGCGAGCAGGCTCGGGGCCGAATCGCCTTCGGCCGGCGCGCGCTCACATCTCAGGCCTGCGCCGCGGAGTCGCTCCTCGAGAAGATCGGCGCAAGAGTGCAGGTTTGTTCCCGGCGGATTTTCAGTGGGGATAGCGACCAACTCCGCCAGGAGGGCAGCCATTTCGTCTTCGCGTTCCCGCAACCAAGCGAGAAGCGCGGTGGTGGCGGCTGCATCGCTGTGAGCTTGTTTATGCATCGTTTCCAACTGACGATGCTAGGACGGATGCCCGCGCAACCAAGCTCCAATTTGGCGTCTGCGTTCCGCGCACAGAGCCGCCCTTTTGAGAATGCACATTTCGCGTTTCGGCGCTAGAATCGGCGCGCTCGCCTTTCGCGCAGGCAAAATGGCAGAAGATCGACGCCGTACACTTAGGTTTCCGTTCGAAGCGTCCGCCGAAGTGTCTGAAGAAAACGCGGAGGCGCGCGTGCCCGCGCGCGTCACCGAGATTAGCCTGAACGGATGCTTTTTGCAGATGGCCAACCCTTTTCCAGACCGTACCCCAATACTCGTAAAGATCTTCGTCGAAGGTAGCTTTTTCGAGGCGCACGGAACGGTTGTGTATTCGCAGCCAAATACCGGCGTGGGTGTCGCTTTTCGCGAACTGAAGCCCTATTTCGTGGCGGTGTTGAAGAAGTGGCTTCTCGAGGCCATGCTTGCGAAACACAAGCCGTCAAGCTGACTTGCCGCGCGTGCATTCGAGCTAAACTGAGCGAATGCAGCGAAAAATGTTCTGGATCACTTTCGCTCTTCTCGGCCTGGTGGCCGATATGTTGCTGCCGTTTTGGTGGGCGCTGTTGGCAACGGTTCCGATCGGCTTTGCGTGCTGGTGGATAGCTTATCGCAGCGACTGGTTTTGAGTTTCGCGTGGCAACATGCCGGGCAACCCCTGGCGCGTTCTTGGCCGTCACATCGCTCGTCGGTTCTCCATGTCAGCGTCGAAGGATCGAGGCCCCAGCCCAAATGCAAAATAAGCTGCGAGTGAGTTTTCTGTGCGCTGTCGCGTTCCTCTTTGGGGCCTGGGCGGACGTTGCCTATCCCCAGAAGCCGGCTCCGATTGAAAAACGAAGCGGCAACCTGGATGTTGGTGGATCGAAGATTTACTACGAAGAGTGCGGCGCCGGCGCGGCGGTCGTGCTGATTCATGACGGCTTGCTGCACTCCGTGACCTGGGACGCTGTGTGGGATCCGCTGTGCAGGAAATATCACGCGATCCGCTACGACCGGCGCGGCTACGGCAAGTCCGACTTGCCCAAAAGTCCGTTCTCCAAAACCGAAGACCTGTACGCGCTGCTTTCGCACCTAAAGATCGGGCACGCCGTCCTCGTCGGCAATTCTTCCGGCGGTGCGCTGGCGATCGATTTTGCGCTGGCGCACCCGGACATGGTCGAGGGCTTGTTCCTGATTGGGCCGGTCGTCGACGGCATGAGCGTCAGCGATGCGTTCGAGGAGCGCGGCAAGAGGAATAGTGCGCCTCTCGCGAATGGAGACGTGAAGGCGGCCGCCGAAAATTGGTCGAAGGATCAGTACATCCTCGGAGAAGGACACGCGGCGGCCCGGCAGAAGCTCTACGACCTGCTCGTGGATAATCCGCAAGATCTCAAGTACACAGGTGAATTTGAAATTCACAATTCACTGCCATCAGTTTCGCGGCTCTCGGAAATCCATGCGCCCACGTTGATTCTGGTGGGCGAGTTCGACATTTCCGACGTGCACGCGCACGCCGGAGCGATCGAAGGGGGGATTTCGGGCGCCGAGCGCGACATCATCATCAACGCCGGGCACCTCGTACAGCTCGAGCAGCCAGAAATCCTGCTCGAGAGGATTTCCCGCTTCGTGGATTTACAGGAACGCAAGAGCGTGACCCTGCCGGCGGAAGCTTTGCGCGCCTACACGGGCTTGTACGATGCCGGAGAGGGCGTCATGACCATCGGCATGGAGGGCGGCCACCTGACCATGCAGACGCCGGGGCAAGCGCCGTTTCCACTATACGCGGAATCCGCTACCAGGTTTTTCCTGAAGGTGTCGGAAGTCGAAGTCGAATTTACGAAGGACCCCACGGGGAAGGTCAAGCAGGCGCTGATTTATCAGGATGGAGCCACCATAAAAGCGCCTCGCATGCAGTCGCCTGCCGAGCACTGAAGCGCACACTTCGTTGACACGCTGTAGTTCGTCCGTTACGCTTCTTGGTTTACGCGCGACGATTTTTCGACGCTGAGAAGGACGGACAAACCGCGGCATGGCTGAAGAAAAGCTCCCCACACGCGCACAAGATTTCTCCGAGTGGTACAACCAACTGGTGCTGAAGGCGCAGCTCGCGGACTATGCGCCCGTGCGCGGCTGTATGGTGGTGCGTCCCTACGGCTGGGCGCTGTGGGAAAACATCCAGGCGGGGCTCGACCGGCGTTTCAAGGCTACCGGGCACCAGAACGTCGCGTTTCCGCTGCTGATTCCCCGCAGCTTTATCGACAAGGAAAAGCACCACGTGGAAGGCTTCTCTCCCGAGCTCGCCGTCGTGACCATCGGGGGCGGGGAAGAGCTCGCCGAGCCTCTCGTCTTGCGCCCGACTTCGGAAACCATCATCGGGCACATGTGGTCCAAGTGGATTCAGTCGTACCGCGACCTGCCCGTGCTGATGAACCAGTGGAACAGCGTCGTGCGCTGGGAGCTGCGCACCAAGCTCTTTCTGCGCACCCTCGAGTTTTACTGGCAGGAAGGCCACACCGCGCACGCCACGCGGGAAGAGGCGGAAGCCGAAACGCGGCAAATGCTCGATATCTACGCGGACTTCGCCATAAACGACGCCGCCATCCCGGTGATCCCCGGCAAGAAATCAGACGCCGAGAAGTTTGCCGGCGCCGACACCACCTACTCGATCGAAGCCATGATGGGAGACGGCAAGGCGCTGCAGTCCGGCACTTCACATTTCCTCGGACAGAACTTCGCGCAGGCCTTCGAGGTCCGCTATCTGGACCAGAACGGCCAGTTGCAGCATTGCTGGACGACATCGTGGGGCCTTTCCACGCGCGTGATCGGCGCCATCATCATGGTGCATGGCGACGACCAGGGCTTGGTCCTTCCCCCCAAGCTCGCCCCCTATCAGGTGGTCATCGTCCCCATTTTCCGTACCGACGAAGAGAAGACCACGGTTCTCGACACCGCGCGCAAGCTGAAAGCCGAGCTCGTCAAGGCCAACGTCCGCGTAACTCTCGACGAGCGCGAAGGCTCCAGCCCAGGATGGAAGTTCAACGATTGGGAGATGCGCGGCGTGCCCCTGCGCGTCGAACTGGGACCCAAAGACGTTGCCAAGCAGTCCGCGGTCCTGGCGCGCCGCGACCGTCCCGGCAAGGAAGGGAAGGTCAGCGCGTCGCTCGCAGGCCTCCCCCAGGCCATCGAAGCCTTGCTTGCCGAAATCCAGCAATCACTCCACGACAAGGCGCTGGCCTTCCGCAAGTCCAACACGCACGACGCCAACACCTACGAGGACCTGAAAAAGGCGGTCGAGACCGGCTTCGCTTTCTCCCCCTGGTGCGGCGACGCCGACTGCGAAGCCAAGATCAAGGAAGAGACCCGCGCCACCATGCGCTGCATCCCCCTCGACCAAGGGAGCTCCGGCGGGTCAGCCAAGTGCGTCTATTGCGGCAAGCCCGCCCCAGAGCGCGCCATCTTCGCCCGGGCCTATTAGGGGATTGGGCGGAAGCTGGCCGGCGGGTGCCTCGCCGGCGCTGGCCCGTCACGGGAATGCCATTACCTACCGGGAACACTGGTCCCGCCTCGTTCTCGACACTCGCCCACACGGATGCTACGTTGAGAAGACCGAGTAGCCGCAGGCATTTCCGCTGGCCATCGACGAAGCCGTTTGGGCAGGGGCCGGCACCGGGAGAGAACTTTGGCGTTTCCGTTTCAGGGCAGCACCGGCGAGCATCGCCTTCCGTCTACCCGCCACATGGAGCGCGGGGGCGGAACCATCAAGGCCATTCTGTGGACGGCCATCCTGGTCTATGGCGCGTTTGTCGCCTACAAGATCATTCCCGCCTATGTTGCCGAGTATCAGCTCGCTGACAAGATGCAGGAACAAGCCCGCTTCGCGGTGGTCAACCGCTATACCGAAGACCAGATTCGCGACAATATTTTCAAAGTCGTGCAGGATCTCGAGATCCCTGTTAAACGCGACCAGATAAAAATCGTGGACACGCAGCAGGTCGTCAAGATCTCCATGGACTACACGATTCCGGTGGACTTGCTCGTGTATCACCTGGATCTTCACTTTACTCCCGCGAGCGAGAATAAAGAGCTGTAGGGTGTTGTCCGTGCCGCGCAGCCATAGCGTTTCGGGGAGTGAGCCGGGATCTCTGAAGGCCGCACGCGGGCGCCTCTTGAGCCGAACAGTGCCTTTCTTAGCGCCCGCGCTTGCGAGACAATAAGAGTCCAGCCTGCGGGGAGCCATTGTTGCGGATTCGCATCCAAAAGGGTTTCTTCACCTCCATTGTTGGCCTGACGGTTCTCGGCGTCGTCTTCGCCGTCTTCCTCACCTGCGGCGGCATCTTCACGTACTACTACATCAAATACGCCCGCCTGATAAACGCGCGCCTTTCCGGCCACATTCTCCAGAACACCACGCAAATCTTTTCGGCCCCCGAGCGCATTGCCGTTGCCCAGGCCTGGAGCCCGGAAGAACTGGCCACCTATTTGCAAAAAGTTGGTTATCGTCCTGAGAAGGACGAGAGTTCCCTAGGCCAGTACACCGTGCAGGGCAACACCGTGGACATTCGCCCGTCCAGACTCTCGTACTTTGCGGGCTCGAACGCTCTGGAAGTCCAGTTCACCGGCAAGACCATCCGCTCCATTCGTCCCCTCGGCGGCGGCGCGCAGCTCGACTCCGCCGATATCGAGCCTGAGCTCGTCACCAATCTTTTCGATAGCGCTCGCGAAAAGCGCCGCGCGGTCCGCTACGACGACCTTCCCCCCACGCTGCTGCACGCCATCCTTTCCGCGGAAGACCATCGCTTCTTCGAGCACGGTGGATTCGACTTTGTGCGCATCTTCGGCGCCGCCTGGGCCGACTTGCGCCACAGCAGCAATCATTACCAGGGCGCTAGCACCATCACCATGCAGGTGGGCCGCACGTTTTTTCTCTCCAATGAGCGCACCTGGCGCCGCAAGCTAGCCGAGGCCATGGTCTCGATCGAGCTCGAGCAGCGCTTTACCAAGCAGCAAATCTTCGAGCTTTACGCCAACGAAGTCTATCTAGGCAACCGCGGCAGCTTCGGCATCCGGGGTTTCTCGGAAGCCAGCGTCGCCTACTTCGGAAAAGACCTTCGCCAGCTTTCTCTCGGAGAATGCGCGTATCTCGCCGGCATCATTCGCGCCCCCAACTACTACTCGTCCGCGGACCGCCACCCGGAGCGAGGCGCGCAGTCGCGCGACCGTGTGCTCGCCCAGATGCTCGAGAATAAGTACATCAACGAAGCCGATGTTCAGGACGCCAAACGTGCGCCCCTGAAGATCGTCCGTACCTCCATCTCCGGCGGCGATGCGCCCTACTTCGTCGACATGGTCAAAGACCATCTCCTCGACAAATATTCCGAAAACGAGCTGCTCAGCGAGAATTTTCGCGTCTACACCACGCTCGATCCTGACTTGCAGCGTGCCGCAGCGGCGGCCGTCGATGCCGGAATGAAAAATGTCGACAAGCTGCTGGCCAAGAAGTACGACCGCTGGCGCAAAGAAGCGGCCAAGAAGGGAAGTAACGAGCCGATCCCGCAGGCGCAAGTTGCTCTGGTGGCTCTCGATCCTCGCACCGGAGAGATCAAAGCCATCCTCGGTGGCCGCGACTACGGCCAAAGCCAGCTCAATCACGCGCTCGCCCACCGTCAGCCGGGCTCGGTCTTCAAGCCCTTCGTCTACGCGGCGGCCTTCGACAATGCCATTGACGGTGTCCAGCCCATCGTGACCCCCGCCACCACCGTTGACGACGAGCCAACCACCTTCGAGTTCGACGGCAAGGAATACACGCCGAACAATATGGGCGCAAAGTTCATGGGCCGGGTCACCGTGCGCGAAGCACTCACGAACTCCCTCAACGTCGCTACCGTCAAGGTTGCCGAACTTATCGGCTACGGCCGGGTCGTGCAGATCGCGCGGCAGATGGGTCTTGGTAACAATATCCAGCCGACTCCCGCCGTCGCGCTCGGCGCCTACGAAATGACTCCCGTCGATGTGGCCGCGGCCTACACCGCTTTCGCCGACAGCGGCATCCGCGCCGAGCCGGAGTTCATTCACAGCATCATCAGTGCCGAAGGCACCGCGCTCGAGAAAGGCGTCCCGCAGACTCATCAGGTGCTCGACCCGCGGGTAATCTATCTCGTCGACAGTGTGCTCCAGGACGTGCTCAATCACGGCACGGCTGCGGGTGTGCGCGCCCGCGGCTTCACCCTGCCGGCCGCGGCAAAAACCGGCACTTCCCGCGACGGCTGGTTCGCCGGCTTCACTTCCAATCTACTCTGCGTCATCTGGATCGGCTTTGACGACAACCGCGACCTCGGTCTCCTGGGTGGCACCACCGCCGGCCCTATCTGGGCCGACTTCATGATCCGTGCTACGGCGCTGCCGGCGTACAAAGACGTGAAAGACTTCACCGCTCCCGAGGGCGTTCAGTCCGTTCTGATCGATCCCGAGTCGCTCGAGCTGGCCACGCCCAACTGCCCGACAACAAGAGCAGAGGTCTATGTCAACGGCTCCGCTCCCACGCAGTACTGCGAGCTCCACGGCGGGCACAACATTCTTTCCTCGACCGGTTCCTGGCTCTCCCACGTCTTTGGTGGCGGCGAACCCAAGCAGCCGCAAACCGATGCCAATGGGCAGCCCCTTCCCTACGACCCCAACCGGCCGCCCAACGCCACCGGCCAAGGGGCTGTGGACGCTAACGGCAAGCCCATCGAAAAGAAAAAGAACCCCTTGCAGAAGATATTTGGTATCTTTGGGGGTAAGAAGAAGCAGGATCCGGAACAGGCAAAACCGGATAAAGGAGACTCGCCATGAAGCAAGTTTCTATGGCGGTTTCGGTAAGCATCCTTCTTCTGACTCTTGCGGTTCCCTCCAATAGTCAGACGACTGAAGATACTGCGCGACAAGCTTTCGTTCCTAGTGATTCCAAGATGCAAGCTCCGTCTCAGGTCTCGACGGCGGCCGCCGTACCTGCCGAGCGCCAGCTTAGCGCCGAGGAAATCGGCGACCTCTTCATGGCCCGCAAGCAATATCGCGAAGCCTCGGAGACGTACAAGAAGCTTACCGATCAGGATCCCCAAAACGCCGTCTATCTAAACAAGCTGGGAATCTCACTGCATCAGCAGGAAGCCTTGGGCCTCGCTCTGAAGTATTACGAGCGTGCCATGAAAGCCGATCCTAAATACGCCGACGCGGAGAACAACATCGGCACCGTTTGGTATCAGCGCAAGAGGTACGGCAAGGCCATCCGCGCGTACGAAAAGGCCATCAAGATTCGCGAGGACATGCCGGTGCTGTACAGCAATCTGGGCTACGCGTATTTCGCGGACAAGAAGTATGAGGAATCGATTGCCGCGTTTCGCATCGCGCTCACCAAGGATCCACAGTTCTTCGAGCATAACGCCTCGAGAAGCGGCTCGCTGTTGCAGGATCGCTCGGTCTCCGATCGCGGGCGTTTCTATTTCCTGCTGGCAAAGTCGTTCGCGGAGTCCGGCAACATCGATCGCTGCATCCTGTATTTGCGCAAGGCCAAAGATGAAGGCTATGCGTCGTTCGCCGCGGACCTGAAGAAAGACAAGGCGTTTTCCGTCGCCCTGAAAGACCCGGTCGTGCAAGAGTTGATCGCTCCCAAGCCGCCCGAAACTCCCGAACAACCCTAATCACGCAACAGCGCGGCGTCTCTAGTAGGGCACAGCATTGCTGCGCCCATCTCGGTAAGGTCTCCAAGCGAAGCCTCTCCTCCGCTCTCGTTTCTTATTGCGTAACTATGCGTCTCCTCTCCCGCACGAGGTCATCGCCTCTGCTACAATTCAAGACAGCATGGAGCAGACTGTTTTCAGTAAACGCGCTCTAACTTATCTCTGCGGCATCCTGTGCTTCGCGATCCTTCCTCTTCATGCGCAACAACCTCCGGCCACCTCGCCCGATGCTGCGTCGGCCTCTTCCCAGCAAGGCGTCTACCTTGTTTTTCCATTTGAAAACGTGGGCGCTTCCCCACGGCTCGATTGGCTGGGAGAAGGTCTCGAAGAATTAACGATTCAATATCTTTCCGACGCCGGCGAACAAGTGTATTCGCATGCGGGGCGCGCCGGCGAGCTCGAGCGCTATGGTCTTCCCGCGTCCGCCAAGCTCAGCCGCGCCACCATGCTGCGCATCGCGCAGGATCTCGACGCCGACTACGTTATCTTTGGCTCCTTCACCTCCGACGGCACGTCGCTCACTGTGGAGTCCCACGTTTTGCGTATCGATCCTCCCGCGCTCCTTCCGCAGGCCCGCGATTCGGGGCCACTTTCTTCCTTAATGGAGCTGCACACGGGCATCGTCTGGCGTCTGCTCTCCGTCAACGAGCGGCCCTATCCTCTGACGCTCAAGGACTTCGCCAAGGTTCAGCGCTCGCTTCGACTCGACGCCTTTGAGCATTTCGTGCGCGGGCTACTCTTCAACGAAGATGAGCCTCGCATCCGCGAACTCAAGGAGGCCGCGCGCCTCGAGCCCACCTGGCCGGATCCCGCGTTCGCTCTTGGGGAAACGTACGCGGCGCGCAACGACTGCACTTCCGCCCTTCCGTGGTTTGCGCATGTACCGAAAACTCACCGGCGCTACGTTGAGGCGGTTTTCGCTACTGGCGTTTGCCGCCTTCAGCTGAACGAGCCGGACAAGGCCGAAGAAGTCTTCACCTCGCTGCAAGATGCCATGAGCGGCAACTCCAAACCCGGAGCGGCCGGCGCCGTTTCTGGCGCGGACCTTCCCGAGATTCTGAACAATCTCGGTGTGGCCCTGTCCCGCCAAGGGAAAACGCCCGCCGCGCAAGCTGATCTTCGCCGCGCCACCGATCTCGATCCCGATGAAGACGACTATCCATTCAACCTCGGCCTGATTGCGTTTCGCGCCAACGAATTCACCGCCGCGGCTGGATTCTTCCGCGAAGCCTCGGAGCGCGAACCTGACAATCCCGAAGATCGCGCGTTGTTAATTCAATCGCTCGAGAAATCCGGTAAGAAAACCGAAGCGGATGAGGAGCGCGAAGCCGCCGCGGAGGCCCTGGGGCCCAGCGCGCTGCCTGTCGTCCACGTCGACGCCAAGGGTGACGCGGTTCCGCATCTCGAGCGCGTCAAGACCGAGCTGGACATCACCGCGCTGCGCCTCGAGATCGAATCGTCCGGCGCGCCCACCGCTTCTACTGCCGTCGCCGGCGCTACCATGACACCCGGCGCCCACATCCGCCGCGGCCGCCAGGAACTCTCCGCAGCGCAACTCGACGCTGCCGAGACGGACTTTCGCGCCGCACTGTCGGCAGATCCCGCCAGTGCCGCCGCGCATCTAGGCTTGGGAGAAGTTGACCGGCGCCGCGGCAAGTTGGATGATGCCGTGAAGGAGTTGCAAGCTTCTTTGGAGGCGCGCGACTCCGCTTTCGTTCGCACCATGCTTGCCAAGGTTTATCTCGACCAGAAGAAATTCGACCTCGCCCGCACCGAGGCTGACCACGCGTTGAAACTCGCTCCCAACTATGCGGAAGCAAAGCAACTGCTCGATCATCTCCATAATGCGAAACCCAACGGAAGTGCGCAATGACATCCGGCCCTGCGCTCTCTCGCTACGTGTGTTCGTTCCTCGCCCGTTGTAGCGGCCGCCGGCCGTGGCGGGCGTCCTTTGGCAGCGAACGCCGCCGGACGATTCCTTCCGTGCCGTTCGCTTTTCTCTGTGCCTTATTCGTCTCCGCGTTGATTCTCGTCTTTCCATCTGCGGCAGCCGAGGAGCATCCGTCTTCCTCCGTAGTTCTGGAGCTGAAACTCGACGGCGAAGTCGAGCCCATCCTCGCCACCTACATCGACGAGGGAATCGCCGACGCCGATCGTCGCCATGCCGCGCTCGTCCTCATTACTATGGACACGCCCGGCGGCCTCAGCGACTCCATGAAAGACATCATCCAGCACATCTTGAACTCCCCCGTGCCGGTTGCCGTCTACGTCTCGCCCGTCGGCTCGCGTGGCGCTTCCGCCGGATTTTTCATTTTGCTTTCCGCGGACATTGCCGCGATGGCTCCCGGTACGCACACCGGCGCCGCTTCGCCGCTCATCGGCGTCGGAGCCTATCCCGTCGCGATCGACGAGACGCTGCGCCGAAAAATCACCAACGATGCCACCGCCTTTCTCCGCAGCTTTGTCGACAAGCGCGGCCGGAACCCATCCGTCGCGGAAACCGCCGTCACCGACGCCAAGGCTTTCACCGAGAGAGAGGCCCTCGACGGAAAGATGATCGACCTCGTCGCCTCCTCCGAAGACGATCTCTTGCGGCAGCTCGATGGCCGCCAGATCACGCGCTTCGACGGCACCAAGGTGAAGCTGGTGCTCTCGAACCCCGTGCGCACGCCATTCGAGCTTTCCGGACGCCAAAAATTTCTCGCCCGCATCGTTGCGCCCGATATGTTCTTCCTCCTTCTGATCGTCGGCGTGCTCGGCTTGTACACCGAATTTACCCACCCGGGCATGATCGCTCCAGGTGTGGTGGGCGGCATCTGCATCGTGCTCGCGCTCTACGCAATGCAACTCCTCCCCGTGAACGTCGCGGGTGTATTCCTGATTCTGCTGGCGCTCGGGCTTTTTATTCTGGAAGCAAAATACACAAGCCACGGAGTTCTGGTTGCTGGCGGCATTATTTCGATGCTTCTCGGCGCCATGTTTCTGATTCGCTCGCCGCTGACCGCCGGCGGCGTGAGCCTGGGCATCGCGGTTGCGGCGACGCTTCCATTCGCGGCGCTCACCGTGCTCCTCATGCGCCTGGTTCTTCGCTCGCGCAAATGGAAAGCCGCCACCGGCACCGAAGAGCTGATCGGCGCGCAAGGCGTGGTTATTTCCTCGATGACCGCCGGCGCCGAAGGCATGATTCGAATTCATGGCGAGCTCTGGCGCGCCGTATCCGTACAACCCGTCCCGGCAGGTAAGCCCGTGCGCGTTCTGCGGGTCGAAGGCCTTAAGCTATACGTCGAGCCAGTAGAAGCAACCGTCTAGGCTGCGTACGCGTGGAAGAAGTCCGAGTTGCTGTAGCCGCCCTCTTCAGAGGGCGGGGTTTAGATGACACACGGGCACTTTGGAGTGTGCGTGGCAAGGAGAGCGCGCGGCTTCAGTCCCCGAGGAACTGGTTTCACGCACCTAAGCGATATTCGTTCGCGTTGAGAAGTGAGGAGGGCACTATGTTCGAGTTCTTCGGTCTCGGAACGATCGTCGTTCTTCTTTTCGTGCTTGTCTGGTTCTGGAATTCCATCTACATCATCAAGGAATGGGAGCGCGGTGTGGTCTTGCGCCTCGGCCGTTTGTTGCCTCAAGCCAAAGGCGCGGGTCTGAACTTGGTCTTTTTCCCCATCGAGACACTGACGCGCATCAACATGCGCATTGAAACTCTCGATGTGCCGCCGCAGGACATCATCACGCGCGACAACGTTTCCGTGAAGGTGAACGCCGTATGTTATTTCCGCGTGGTGGACGCCAACATGGCGCTCTCGCAGGTCCAGAACTACACCTATGCGACATCGCAGCTCGCTCAGACCACCATCCGCAGCGTCGTCGGCCAATTCGAACTGGACGAAATTCTCTCCCAGCGCGACAAGGTGAATGCCAAGCTGCAACTCATCCTCGATACCGAAACCGAGCCGTGGGGCATCAAGGTCAGCAAAGTCGAAGTCAAGCAAGTGGACATTCCTGAGCAGATGCAGCGCGCCATCGCCAAGCAAGCTGAAGCCGAGCGCGAGCGCCGCGCCAAGATTATTCACGCCGAGGGCGAGTTCGAAGCGTCGCAAAAACTTGCCGATGCCGCCAAAGTTCTCGAAACGCAGCCCTCCGCCATCCAGCTACGTTACCTTCAGACCCTTACTGAAATAGGTGTCGAGAAGAACACAACGATTGTGTTTCCGCTCCCCATCGATATTATTAACAGTTGGGTTCAAGCCTTAGGGGGGCAGAAGAAATAAGAATGGCTTCTCGCGGAAATCGCGGCGGCGCTGGCGAACGCGTGCTGGAGAGCAGGCACGTCATCGGTTTGTTCATGCTGATGCTTGTATTTTCCGGCGTGTTCTTCGCGCTAGGTTACGTCATGGGCCGCAATCAGTATGACGGCCAGGTGCGCGCCGCAACAAATCCGCGCGCGGCGGCGGACCCGGTGGCCTCCTACAAACCGGACGTCGCTCCGAAGCGCGCAAACTCTGGCAGCGCTGGCGGCGCGAGCAACGCGGCTCCCGCATCCGATCCGTCCTCCGACGTGAACGCGCAACCCAGTTCAGACTGGGGTTTCTACAACGCAGGAAAGACGGCGCCGGATGATCGACTCAAGGCTTCGCCGCCGGCTACGACTCCCGCGGCCATTCCTGCGATCAACAACGGCAAGAATTCTGCTGCCCACACTGCGAACGTTTCGTCGAAATCGCAAATTGCCGGTGGCGGTTACACCGTGCAGGTTGCTGCGTTGCGCAGAGAATCCGATGCACACGCCGTTGCGATCAGCTTGCAGAAGAAAAAATTCCCCGCGTTCGTTGCGGCGCCTCAATCTGACAAGTACTACCATGTGCAGGTCGGTCCGTATTCCGATCAGAAATCCGCGGAAGCCGCGAAGAAAGGCCTCGAGACCGCCGGCTTTAAGGCTATCGTGAAGCACTAATGCCTTTGCGTCAGTGGCCTAGCTTTCTTCGTCCTCGTGCCAACGCGGAAACTCCCATTTCGTTCCGCTTGGTTTTCGGCGCCCTTTCCGGTGCGGCCCTGTCGTTTTCCTACACCGGATTTTATCTGAGCATTTATTCCTGGGTCTGCGTCGGAATTCTGCTCATCGTCCTCTTCGGTGCGCGGCCGAGAATCGCTTTCTATTGCGGCGCGCTGCATGGACTCTTCTTCTGCCTTACTTCCGTGCCGTGGATCGCCACGGTGCTCTCCGTTCACGGCGGCCTCTCGACGGCCGGCGGATGGGGCGTGCTCTTTCTGATCGCCGTCGCTTGGGGAATCCTGACCGGCTCCTTCGCATGGATTGTGAATCGCCTCGCGCAGCGCAGCGTCGCACTGGCCTGCATCGGCGCGCCGTTCGTGTGGGTGACGTTTGAGTTCGCCCGCGCGCACCTGCCGGAAATCAGTTTTCCGTGGAACTTGCTCGGCTACCCCGCTTCCGCGAATCTCGCTCTACTGCAACTCACTGCGATCACCGGCATCTATGGCCTTTCGTTCCTGGCCGCCGCCTTCAACGCCCTGCTCGCATGGTTTGACGCTGCCGCGACGCCCTCGTCCGCTCGCCGATTGACGATTCTCGGCGCCGCCTCCGCGCTGATTCTCGCCATTCTGTTTCTCGGCCCGCGGCTCGTCCCGCAGGCGCAAGCGAATCACTACGCCCGCGCCGTGCAGCTCAACTTTCCCGAAGTCGAAAACTACCCAAGCAATTGGTTCGCGGGGCACGTTGCCGATCTCGACGAGATCGAGCATCTTAGCCTTTCTGCCCACGGCCGACCGACCGATCTGCTCATCTGGCCCGAGGCGCCCGCGCCGTTTTCGATGGAGGACCTGCAATTTGCCAGGCGTGCCTCCGCGCTGGCGATTGAGTTTCGCCATCCGTTCATCGCCGGCACCATCGAGTGGAGGCCACTCACCGATTCCTCGGAAGCGGCTGGACGCCACGTGCTGGTTCCCTACAACAGCGCGGTGATGCTCGATCCACAGGGCCGGACCGTTTTCACTTACGACAAAATCCATCTTGTGCCCTTCGGCGAGTACGAACCATTTCCGTTGATGCATCGCGTCGTCACCAGCGTTTCCAGTGAAATAGGCGGCTTCCGTAAAGGCTCGAACTACGCCGTCGGGCATCTCCCTGGCGGATTCACGTTCAGCACGTTCATTTGCTACGAGGCGATCTACGCGGGAGAGATTCGCCGCTTCGCCGCCGACGGTGCCGAACTCCTCATCAACATTTCCAACGACGGCTGGTTCGGCCGGTCCGCCGCGGCGGAGCAGCATCTCCGCATGGTGCGTGTCCGCGCCGTCGAGAATCGCCGCTGGATCGTTCGTGTCACGAACAACGGATTCACCGTCTCCGTCGATCCTTACGGCCGCGTTTTCAGCCCGCTCCCGGTAGACGTGCGCGCCGCCGCCGATCTTCCCTATGACTTCCGCACCGACCTGACGATCTATACTCGCTTTGGCGACTGGTTCGCTTGGCTCTGTGTCCTGGTTTCCGCTATTCTGTTGGCCTCAACTTTCACGAAAGGAAATCTGACGCGCGACGCAATTCCGGTGCCGGCAAATGCTGCGCCAGCCCTGCTGGCAACTTCCTAGCCGCCTGACGAGCAACTTCTCGCGCGCCGCCGCACATGGTTCTCGAAGACCTGCAGTACCGCTACGAAGGCCTCAAGCCGCGCATCGCGCTGGTGCGGAGTTTTCTTTGACGCCCCGCAGCATCGCGAACGCCTGAAAGCGCTCGAAGAGCGCAGCGCCGCGCCGGATTTTTGGAGCAACCAGGAAGCTGCGCAGAGCGTGTTGCGCGACCGCAAACGCTCCGAAGCCCAGCTCGCAGCTGATGCGAAGCTCGCGACGCTTGCCGGCGATATCGACACGTACATCACTCTCGCGCGTGAGGAGACCAACGCCGAGCAGCGCAACGATCTGCTGAAAGAGCTCGACCGCGAGCTTACCGGCGCGGAAAACTACGTCGCCGAGCTGGAGACGCAGACGCTGCTTTCCGGCGAAACCGATCACCTGAACGCGATCATGACCATCAAGCCCGGCGCCGGCGGCACGGAGTCGCAGGACTGGGCTTCGATCCTGCTGCGCATGTACCTGCGCTGGGCGGAGCGCAAGGGCATGAGCGCCGCGGTGCTCGACGAAACTCCCGGCGAAGAAGCGGGAATCAAAAACGCGACGATCCAGTTCGCCGGCGAGAACGCCTACGGCCTGCTCGCGGGAGAAACCGGCGTGCACCGCCTGGTGCGCATCTCCCCGTTCGACCAGGCCGCGCGGCGGCACACGTCGTTCGCGTCCGTCTTTGTGATCCCGGAAATCGACGATCGCATCGAGATCAACATCCGCCCGGAAGACTTGCGCGTCGACACGTATCGAGCCGGCGGCAAGGGCGGTCAGAACGTCAACAAAGTGGAAACGGCGGTGCGGATTACGCACATCCCCACCAACACGGTGGTCGCCTGCCAAATGGAGCGCAGCCAAGGTAAGAACCGCGATCTCGCCATGAAGATGCTCCGCTCCAAGCTGTACGACCAGGAAGTCCAGAAGCGCCAGCAGCACACCGACAAGCTCGACGAGTCCAAGCTGGATATCTCGTTCGGCAGCCAGATCCGGTCGTACGTCATGCAGCCGTACCGCATGATCAAGGATCACCGCACCAAGTTCGAGGCCGGCGACGTCGACCGGGTGCTGGACGGCGACCTCGATCCCTTCATCCGCTCCTACCTGATGGCCAAGAAAACCAAAGGCAAGCTCGAAATTCAGCCCGACGAGGAAGAAGAATAGTGACGAGTGGTCCGGCTGCTGCCCGGACCGGGGACTAGTGGCGAGTGGCGAGTGGCGAGCGGGAAGAACGTCTTCGCGAGTTTTGGGGGCCAGGCGGCAAAGAGCGAGAGTTTCGCCTGGAGTTCGGTCCGGAGGGGCTTCCGGACCGCAGAAACCGCGTTTTTGAGGGGGTACCCCCGGGGGTGTACAGCGAGTTGTGAAGGATATCCATGAAAATAAAGGGGTTGCGGGTGCGAGTGTCGGCGCGCATGTGTGGAAGTTGTTGAGGGGAAGGAGATGGTCGGAGAGGGTGTGCGGGAAGCGAAAGCTAGTTTCGACTCTTCGAGGCTCTGAGCTAGGGTACACGAGGGAATATAGCACAGACTTAACTAAATGTCAATAGGTATATGTGTGGTACTAGGATGGCATTCGTCGGGGAGTTCCAAAATGGAACTGAGTAAGGTGTGCGACGGGCGAGGTTGAAAGGGGAAGGCGGCGCAGAATGGCCCACCCTTGCAAAACTAAACGCGCAAGCGTAGGCCGCCACGAAGAAAGAACGGAAGTGGACATCCGCGGAGGGCGGAATGTGTTGCGCCCTCACAAAGCGGGACGGCGAGGTGGAAGAGGTCAAAACCCCCCGGGCGCAGAGGCGGCGCCTGGGCCACCCAGCCTAGGGGACCCGACGCGTTCCTTTTGTGGAAAGATCTCGCTGGCGCTTACACTTGCACAGACAAGAGTGTCTGTGCCACCGAGGAGGAAGCTCAGTCGGCGCGGTGAGGTCGCTGAGCAACGCACGGCGGCGCAAAGAAAAGCCGCACCCTCGGAAGCGGAGGGTGCGGCAGTCGGGCGGAATCAACAGCCCGGGTCAACGTTAGATTCGGAGCCTTATTTCCCCTTCTCGATGTACTCCTTGAGGTGCTTTGCGCATGCCTCCGCGAGGGATTGCTGGCCGCGGGTGGCGTGGGTGCCGAGTAGCAGGCCGCCGTGGCTGCTCTTGTGCACTTCGTAGGCCCAGATGATGTCTTTGGTCTTGGCGTCGATCAGCATGATGCTGGCTTCGAGACCGCGCGTGGAGCTTGCGGCTGCACCGTGAGCGGCGCTTCCGCCGGTCTGGTTCCAGGACGCGCTGCGTGGACTCGGCGACCATGGCTACCGTTTGGATGGGGTGACGGCTGGCACAGACAGGAGTGTCTGTGCTACTTTTCGGAGATGAACGAAGAGTACTACGAGAGGACTTTACCACATTGGTATCCCGCTGGACGGAGTATTTTCGTTACCTGGAGACTGTATGGGTCTTTGCCTTCGACGTACAGCAGGAAAGCAGGCACTGATCAGGTCAAGGCGGGAGAGGAGTTTGTCCGGTTTGATCGTTGTTTGGACGCGGCGCATTTTGGGCCGGTTTGGCTGAAGGAGCCATTGGTTGCAGAGTCTGTGATCGCAGCTTTGCAGAAAGGGGCGGGCGAACTCGGCCAATATTCACTTCGCGCTTATGTGCTGATGGCCAACCATGTGCACTTGCTGATCGAGCCGCAGGCGCAGCTAGCGACGATCATGAAAGGAATCAAGGGCGTGACGGCGCGCAATGCCAACAGGATTCTGGGACGTAGGGGCAAGGTATTTTGGCAGGACGAATCGTTCGACCACTGGGCCAGAGATGACGCCGAGGAGGCGAGAATTCGCCTGTATATCGAGAACAACCCCGTGAAAGCGGGATTGGTGGCTCGAGCGGAAGATTGGCCGTGGTCAAGCGCTGCGAGCAGGTAGCACAGACACTCCTGTCTGTGCCAGCCATCACCTCGGCAACGCGCTAGATTCATTGGACTTCGAGGCGACCCGACGCGCGCGTGTCGTTTCGCGATTTGGGGGGGCGGATCTTGCCGGCGCCTACATCTGCACAGACAGGAGTGTCTGTGCTACCCAGGGGCTCGTCACCACTCCTGCATCTTCGAAATCGGCAAATGAGATTTGAATGTGTCGCTATGTGGACAGATATCCGCCTGTCTGCTGTTTAGTATGGAACCTTCCGGGGAAGTAAGGCGACTCTTCTACGGACGAGCCCACCTGCTTTCTCTGACTTGGGAGGATGCATAATGACCACTCTATTGATCGTTCTTTTGGTTGTGTTTTTGCTCGGTGGCGGAGGCTGGGGATACAACCGTTGGCGCGGGAACTGACACCTTCCAGGCGTCAAGGAGAGCGATGGAATCGCGAATCGCTGACTCTTAGACGGGCTTGCGGAGCGCGAGATATCCGGAGCACGGTTTCTGGCGCGCGACTACGCCGAAGCTCGTTTAGCCACGCGCTGGAATGCAAATCGCATCTGAGGAGACAAGAAGATGAAGCCAAGTACTAAGCATAAGATCGCAGGAAAGGTCCACGAAGTGAAAGGCAAGATTAAGGAAAAGGTAGGGCGACTGACGAACAATCCCCGCTTAGAAGGCGAAGGTATCGGCGAAAAGATCGGCGGGAAAATCCAAAAGAAAATCGGGCAAGTGGAAAAAGTCGTCGAAAAACTGTGAGGCAGGTACTGCGCGCGCAAGCAAGCGGTCCGCGACGACGCTGGATTTAGGGCAAGGAATCGAGCAAGAACTGGAGGCAGGTCATGGACCTATCCGCAATAAGCACGACACAAATAGCCATAGTCAGCGCCATCGCGGTGATGGTGGCAGCAGGCATCGCCATTTGGCTTTTTACGCGCAACCGCCGAACGGAGAGATTGCGCACGCGATTCGGGCCCGAATATGCCCGAGTGGTGCAGGAAAGCGGTGGCCGACGGCAGGGAGAAGCCGGGCTGCAAGAGCGAGAAAAACGCGTCGAGGGTTTCGCCATCCGGCCGCTCGCGCCAAGCGACCGGGAACTGTATGTCGGCTCTTGGCATAAGGTTCAGGCGCAGTTCGTTGACGACCCCAAGAGCTCGGTAACCGACGCCGACAAACTGCTCGGCGACGTGATGTCCGCCCGCGGTTATTCCGTAAGCGACTTTGAGCAGCGCTCGGCGGATATCTCCGTGGACCACTCACTGGTGGTGGAAAATTACCGTGCCGGTCATGAAATCGCGGTCCGCAATAGCCAAGCCAGCACGGAAGAGTTGCGCCAGGCAATGATCCATTACCGGACGCTTTTCGATGAGCTAGTCGGCGAGCCGGAGATGGCTCGCGCGAAGGCAGCGTCATAAACCTCGGATCGGAAACGAAAAGGCGTGTTAGGCCATCGGAAAACAGGAAGCAAAGAGGAGGCAATCCAGTGGACGAAACAAATAGGATAAAAGACGGAGACACGGAGGTGGGGCTGGCGACTGCGACTTTGGCAGGCGCCGAGCGACCGGAGGCGCTAGCTGTAGCTGCTTCAGGATTCGGAGCCGCAACCGCTCCGGCTCTTGAAGAGCAGGAGGTGCCGCTTTTCTCGCCAGAAGAGGCGACGGATTTCCGTACCCGGTGGGATGCGATCCAACAGAATTTTGTCGACGATCCTCGACTGGTGGTGGAGCAGGCAGATGGCCTCGTCGCAGTGACGATGAAGCGCCTGGCTGACATGTTCGCGGCGGAAAGAGCGAGACTCGAGGGCCAATGGGATCGCGGCGGCAATGTCTCGACCGAGGATCACCGTCTTGCGCTGCGCCGCTATCGGACGTTCTTCGGCCGCCTTCTCGCGGTGTAACGGGCCGCTCCTGTATCGGCTGAACCGGCGAGCTGTTGCTCTGGCATGGCGAAAAGACGAAGGCGCGGGCCTGACAGAAGGCGGCTGCCCCAACGGCAGAGGCGGAGCGCTACCGCTGGATGCTGTGGGTAGCCGTTCGATGGCGATTTCTTACCGTTCAATCTGCATCTAAACCATTCAAATTCAACGCGTTGATTTCTTGTCACTGGCAGTGGTAACTTGAATAGGCCATACGAATCGGCCTGCAACTGCAAAAGCTCGCGGCGCCGTGTGTTCCTTTCATCCAGGAAGGGAATTCTGGGCTCCCTACGAAGGAGATTCTGTTTTGAGCGAAGCCTTACGGAATTTTCTGTTTACCTCTGAATCCGTCACGGAAGGTCACCCCGACAAGATTGCCGATCAGATTTCCGACGCGGTGCTGGATGAAGTTTTGAGGCAGGATCCCGAAGGGCCGGGTCGGCTGCGAAACGCTTGGTGACTACGGGATTGGCCGTGGTATCCGGAGAAATCACTACCACCGCGCATCCTTGATTACGACACCTTGGTGCGCGACACGATTCGCGGCGTGGGCTACGACCGCGCGAAGTATGGATACGACTGCGGACACCTGCGCGGTGATGTGCACGGTGAAGCGGCAGTCGCCGGACATCGCCATGGGCGTGGACACCGGCGGCGCGGGCGACCAGGGATTGATGTTCGGCTTCGCTTGCGATGAAACCGAAGAGCTGATGCCGATGCCCATTCAGTTGGCTCACCGCCTGACGCAGCGCCTCGCCGAAGTCCGCAAGTCCAAGAAAGTCGATTTCCTCCGACCTGACGGCAAATCCCAAGTCACCATCGAATATCGCAACGGCCGCCCGGCGCGCGTGGATTCGCGTGGTGATTTCGACGCAGCACGGCGAAAAGATTTCGAACAAGGATTTGCACGACGCGATCATGGAGCACGTGATCAAGCCGATCGTTCCGGCGAACATGCTGGACCGCAACACGAAGTACCACATCAATCCCACCGGGCGCTTTGTGATTGGCGGGCCGATGGGCGATGCGGGTTTGACGGGCCGCAAAATTATCGTGGACACGCTACGGCGGATACAGCCGGCACGGCGGCGGCGCGTTCTCCGGCAAGGATCCGTCAAAGGTGGACCGCTCGGCGTGCTACATGGCGCGGTACATCGCGAAGAACGTGGTGGCTGCAGGATTGGCGACGCAAGGCGGAAGTGCAGCTTGCGTATGCCATCGGTGTAGCGGAACCCGTTTCCGTGATGATCGACGCGTTCGGCACGGCGACGGTGCCCGAAGAGAGGATCAACGCGCTGATTCGCGAGCATTTTAAGCTGACCCCGAAGGCGATCATCGAGGCGCTCGATCTGCGCCGGCCGATTTACAAAGCTGACCGCCGCGTACGGACATTTTGGCCGCAGCGGCCCGGGTTTCACCTGGGAACGCACTGACCGTGCCGATGCTTTGCGGAAGGCCGCGGGGCTCGGAGCGGTGCTGGGCGCGGAAGTCGGCGCGCGACGCTAAGCGAGATGCACGCTCGAAACGGAGCGTGTCCGTTGCTGTTTCTTGATTGTCGCTTGTCCCCTTGCGCGAAGTTTGTTCGCCGCTAGAGAAAATTCAATTGAGGAGCACCACTTGGCTACCGCTGAACTGAAAAAAGGTGATGTGAAAGATATCGGGCTGGCGGATGCCGGCAAGCGCAAGATCGAATGGGCGGGGCAGCAGATGCCGGTGCTGGAATCGATCCGCAAGCGCTTTTTGAAGGAACAGCCGCTGAAGGGATTGCGCGTTTCGGCGTGCTTGCACGTGACGAGCGAAACCGCGAACCTGATGATCGCGCTGCGCGATGGCGGCGCGGACGCTGTGCTGTGCGCTTCGAATCCGCTTTCGACGCAGGATGAAGTTGCGGCGTCGCTGAACCGCGACTACAACATTCCCACGTACGCCATCAAGGGCGAGGACAACGATACCTACTACTCGCACTTGCGCGCGGCGCTGGATCACAAGCCGCAAATGACGATGGACGACGGCGCGGACCTGGTGACGATGTTGCTGACCAAGCGCACCGATCTGGTGCCGGACGTGATTGCCGGCACGGAAGAAACGACCACCGGCGTGATTCGTCTGCGCGCGATGGCCAAGGACGGCACGCTGAAGTATCCGATCATCGCGGTGAACGACGCGATGACCAAGCACTTTTTTGATAATCGCTACGGAACCGGGCAGTCCACGCTGGACGGCGTGATTCGCGCGACCAACATTCTGCTTGCGGGATTGAAAGTGGTCGTGGCCGGCTACGGTTGGTGCGGCCGCGGCGTGGCGATGCGCGCGAAGGGACTGGGCGCGGACGTGATCGTGACCGAAATCGATCCGGTGAAGGGCATTGAAGCGGTCATGGACGGCTTCCGCGTGATGCCGATGGACCGAAGCGGTGAAGGAAGGCGACGTTTTCATCACCGTCACCGGAAACAAGAGCGTGATTCGCGCCGAGCATTTCGAGCACATGAAGAGCGGCGCGGTGGTTTGCAACTCCGGACACTTCAACGTGGAGATCGACATTCCCGCGCTGGAGAAATTGTCGAGCGGGAAGCAGGAAGTTCGCCCGCTGGTCGACGAATACCGCTGAAGGGCGGCCGCAAGGTTTATCTGCTCGGCGAAGGGCGGCTGGTGAACCTGGCCACGGCGGAAGGCCATCCGGCTTCGGTGATGGATATGAGCTTCGCGAACCAGTCGCTTTCGGCGGAATATTTGATGAAGAATCACAAGACGATGAAGCCGCAGGTTTACGTCGTGCCGGAACATCTGGACCGCGAGATCGCGCGGCTGAAGCTGGAGTCGATGGGCCACAAGCTCGACAAGCTGACGCCGGAACAGGAGCATTATCTCGCTTCGTGGCACGAAGGCACGTAGCAGACGCTGTAACACCGGGCGGCTCGGTCCGCCGCAATCTCGTATTTTTTGTGTTATGTTCCTAGGGGCGCAGCAGCTGCGCCCCTTTTTTGTTCCGCGAACTGTCTGTATTTGAGTTTTGCGCAACTGACATGTGGGACTTCTCTGTTCACGCGTCTTGACACTGCGCGGCTTCGCGGCGCGACCTACTGCCGACGTGCGCGTGATGCACTATGCGCCAGCGCGACCTCACGACGAAAAACGGGCAGGTCGGCACGCTCGCGCAATCGGAATCGATCGGGACTCGGCATTCGTGTGCTGGCCAACGGCGCGTGGGGATTTGCTTCCACCGATCGACTGACGCGCGAGGGAGTTTCCGCGTGCGCCGCGCAGGCGGTGTCGATCGCAAAAGCTTCGGCGCTGGCGAAGCGCAGCGACGTGGTGATGGTTCCGGAAGACGCGTACGTCGATAGCTGGCAAAGCCCGTTCCGCAAAGATCCCTTCGAGATTCCGCTGGAGACGCAGCTGGATCTGCTGCTTGCGGTGGATGCGGAGATGCGCCGCGTCAAAGGCGTCACGCTGACCGAAACGGATTTGCAGTTTCGCAAGATCGATTCGTGGTTTGCGTCGAGCATTGGCTCGCGCATTCACCAGCGAAAACTGATTTCTGGGTGCGGTATCGGAGCGACTTCGTTTCGGAATGACGAAATCCAGAAGCGGTCGTATCCGAATAGTTTCGGCGGCCAGCACTCGCTGCAAGGCTACGAGCTGGTGGAGTCACTGGACTTGTTGCAACACGCGCCGCGAGTGGCGGAAGAAGCCGTAGCGCTGCATTCCGCAGAGCAATGCCCGCAGAAAAGCGGCACGCTGATTCTCGGCGGCAGCCAGCTGGGCCTGCAGATTCATGAATCCGTGGGGCATCCCATCGAGCTGGATCGCGTGCTCGGCCAGGAAGCGAATTTCGCGGGGACGAGTTTTCTTACGCTCGATCAGCTCAACAAGCTCCGCTACGGCTCGGACATCGTGAACGTGGTGGCGGATGCGCGGGTCGATCATGGCCCCGGCCTCGGAACCTTCGCCTACGACGACGAAGGCGTGCCCGCGCAGTGCACCGACATCATCAAGGATGGCCAATTCCGCGGCTATCTGTCGAATCGCGAGACCGCGCACCTGATCGGCCTGAAGCGTTCTTCTGGACACGATGCGCACCGAAAGCTGGAACCGTCTGCCGATCATTCGCATGACCAACATCAGCCTTTTGCCCGGTACGTGGACATTCGACGACCTCATTGCCGACACGGACGACGCCATCCTGATGGAAACCAATCGCTCGTGGTCCATCGACGACCGCCGCTACCAGTTTCAGTTCTCCACCGAAATGGCCTGGGAAATCAAAGGCGGCGAAGAAGGCGCGCATGCTGAAAAATCCCAGCTACAGCGGCATTACCACGGAGTTCTGGAATTCGTGCGACGCGATTTGCAACGCCGATGCCTGGACGCTTTGGGGCACGCCGAATTGCGGCAAAGGCCAGCCGATGCAGACGATGGGCACCGGGCACGGCGCTTCGCCGGCGCGCTTTCAGAACGTTCGTATCGGCGCGGCGTTCTCGAAACCATGAGCAAGCTGCCCAAACGAAAAGCGCCCAGGCCGCGGCAACGCAGCAGCGGTGGCCCTTCTTTCCGAGCGCGAACTGCGCACGATTATCGACACCGTTCTTGCGCCTCGCGAAGTCCACGGGCGCGGACGAAACTGAAGTCCACGTCGACGAAGTCGCGGACGCGCTCACCCGCTTCGCCAATAACGCCATTCATCAGAACGTTGCGGAGCACGGGCTCACCGTATCGATCCGCACGGTGGTCGATGGCCGCACGGCCCGCGCTACGACAAACCGCATCGACGAAGATTCGCTGCGCACGGCCATCGACTGCTTCACTTTCGCTTGCCCATAGCCAGCCGAAAGATCCTCACCTGCTGCCCGTGCCCGGGAAGCAGCGCTACCGCACGGTGAATCGCTTCGTCAAACAAACGGCCGCCCTCTCGCCCGAAGAGCGCGCCCGCGCCGTCCGCCGCGCTTGCGATCTTGCGGTAAAGCGCGGTCAAATCGCCGCTGGCATTTTCGCAAGCGGCCAGTCGCAGACGGCCATGGGAAATTCGCGCGGCCTCTTCGCCGCATATCGCGAAACGCACGCGGAATTTTCCATCACCATGCAGGAAGCGCCGGCGGCAAGCTGGGCGAAAGCCAACGCGGCCGATGTGCGAGACTTCGATCCGCAGAAACTCGCCGAGCGCGCCAGCGACAAAGCACATCGGGCCACGAACGCACAGAACCTCGAACCCGGGCGCTACACCGTGATCCTCGAGCCCGCCGCGGTGCTCGATCTGGTCGGCTTTCTCTTTTACGATTTCGCGGCGACAGCGCTTGCCGATAAACGTTCGTGCCTCAACGATCGGATGGGCAAGCCGCTCTTCGGCAAGAACATCACCATTGCCGACGACGCCTATCATCCGCTGCAGCTTGGCGCGCCATTCGACGGCGAAGGTATTCCGCGGGAGCGGGTGCTGCTTGTCGATCGCGGCGTACCGAAGAATTTGGTTTACGCTCGCACAACCGCGAAGGCCGCGAAGAAAAAGCCTACCGGCCACGGCTTCGCGCTGCCAAATGAATACGGCGAAGCGCCCATGAACCTGGTGTTTGGCGGCGGCGACTCTTCGCTCGAGGAAATGATTGCGTCTACCGACCGAGGCCTGCTCGTTACGCGCCTTTGGTACATCCGCGAAGTCGATCCCTACGAAAAGATCATGACGGGAATGACGCGCGACGGGCTTTTCCTAGTGGAGAAGGGCCGGGTCACTTCCGCGGTGCGCAATTTCCGGTTCAACCAGTCGATCTTGGAGATGCTTCGCAATGTTGAGCTTCTTGGCCCCGCGGTGCGGGCGACCGGGGAAGAGGCGTTTGAGATGGTCGTGCCGGCGATGAAGGTGCGGGATTTCCACTTTTCGGAAGTCACCAAGTTCTAGTCCGTCGTACGGATCGCTAGGGTTAAAAAGACAGCAGAAACACGGACGCTGGACTTGGTTGCCAATCTGGGGGCAGCATGCCGCGCCCCCAAAAAAGGTCAAAACCCGCATTCTTGAAAAGCGCAAGGGTGCGGCACCCAGACCCGCCTGGCACGGATCAAATCGGCCAGTCGAGCGAAAAGTCCCAAAATGGGTCAATTTCACCCCTGGGCACATCCTCCACAAAATTGATTTGTCGTATTCAAAATCTGCGTTGTACACCGGGAGCCTCTCCGGTCAATAAACACATATGTATTCGTGTACTGAGGGCGCCGCAGCCGGTCGGGGCAGGCACCCTAATTGGAGCCATCCTGACCACGACGCGTGCGGCACGGGCTTTGTGGCTCGCCTGGGGAGTCCGCCGAGCCACGACATTATTCAGTACGCCCTGAACGCTCTTGAGCGCCTGACTCACCGCGGCGGCGTGGATGCGGACGGCGCGAGCGGTGACGGCGCTGGCCTGCTGACCTCGATTCCCGATGCATTCTTCCGCGCCCGAGCCCAAGAGCAGGGCATTGAGCTTCCTGAGCACTTTGGCTTGGGCTTTGCTTTTCTCCCCGCCGCTGCCTCCACGGATGCGCGCGCGGCTATTGAAGCCGCTGCTGACACAGAGCGCCTGCGCGTCCTCGGCTGGCGCCGCGTGCCCGTGGCAACCGCTTCGCTTGGCCGCATGGCGCTGGAAACGATGCCGGAGACGTGGCAGTTTTTCGTCGCGCCGTTTCATCCTGCACGCGGCACGGCACGTTTTGAGTGGCGCTTGGCGCTGCTTCGCAAGCGAGCCGAATCTCTGCTGCCGCCGCGTTCCTACATTTGTTCGCTGTCATCGCAGACCGTTGTTTATAAAGGGTTGCTGACACCTTGGCAATTTCCACAGTTCTACGAAGACTTGCGCGATCCGTCGTTTGCCACCACGTTTGCGGTGTTTCACCAGCGCTATTCGACGAACACGCAGCCGTCGTGGCATTTGGCGCAGCCATTCCGCTACTCGGCGCACAACGGCGAAATCAACACGATTGTGTCCAACCGCCGCTGGCTGCGCGCCAAAGATCACGAATTGCGCGCCAAGCTGACCGTCGGCTCGTGGTTCCAAGCGCTGGAAGAAAACGTCAGCGATTCCGCGAGCTTCGACAACGCGTTTGAGCTAAAGCTGCTCGAGGGATTTTCTCCGGAAGCCGCGATGCTGGCGATGGTGCCGCCGGCGTTTGAGAACGATCCGCTGCTTTCGCGCGACGTGCGCGGCGCGCTCGCCGCCCTTTCTCAGGTTGGCGAGCCATGGGACGGCCCCGCGGCGCTGGTTTTCTCCGACGGCCAGTTCGTCGGCGCGAAGCTGGATCGCAACGGCCTCCGCCCGCTGCGCTATACGCTCACGCACGACGGACTGCTGATCGCCGGTTCGGAAACCGGACTGGTCGATCTGGACGAATCGCGAATCGCCGAGCGGCAGCGTCTTGGCCCCGGCGAAATGATCCTGGCGAATCCCGTGACGGGAGTCGTCTTCCGCTGGCGCGAGATTCTCAAGCGTCTGGCCACGCAGCAGTCCCGGAACACCTTGCCAGCCGTGCGCCAGCTTGGCGCCACGGTTGCCGCGCCTGCTTCAGCGATCGACCAGCCCAAGCGCGTGGCCGCCGCCGCCGGCTGGACCGAAGACCAATTCAAAATTTTGTTCTCCGCGCTGCCGCACGGCAAAGAAGCCGACTGGAGCATGGGTGATGACGCTCCGCCGGCGTTTCTGTCGACGCTGCCGCGCACGTTGTGGGATTACTGCAAGCAGCGTTTCGCGCAGGTCACCAATCCGCCGATCGACCCGCTGCGCGAATCTCACGTGATGTCCCTCGCCGTGCATCTTCCGAACGGCGTCGTTCTCCCGAGTCCCATCATCAGTGCAGGCCAGTTGGCGGAGCTTTCCGCTACGTTTGGTCCCGTGCATCGGATTGATTTTACGTTTCCTGCCCCAACTGGAGTCCCGGGCGCGCGCTGCAGCATTGCTCAGCTGTCTACCCCTCTGAGCGGCAGCGGACGCCCGGGCCTCCTCCTCCTTTCCGATCGCGGCATCAGCAGCGAGCAAGCTGCGCTTCCCGCGCTGCTAGCGACCGCCGCGGTGTGGAAGGCGATGGTGCGAGACGGACTGTGGGATGTGCCGCTGGTTGTGGAATCCGCGCAAGTTTTCGATACGCATCACGTGGCCTTGCTGGTTGCCGCCGGCGCGAGCGCGGTGGTTCCGTATTTGGCCGACCAATTTGCTGAATCTCTCGAAACGGGTGGCACGGAGCGCATGCGGACGGCAATCACGGCGGGACTCCGCAAAGTTTTGGCCCGCATGGGCGTCTCCACGCTGGCGAGCTATCGCAATAGCCATCTGTTTGAGATCGTGGGCTTGTCGCAGGATTTCTGCTCCGAATTTTTCGAGGACGTTGCCGATTTTCCGGGGCAAAAGAGTCTGGACGACCTTCTTGCCGATTATTTGCGGATGCACAAAGCGGGTTTTTCCGGCGCGTCCGACGATCTGGCCGACGCGGGTTTGTATCGGTTCCGCAAAGGCGCGGAGTTGCACGCCAATTCGCCGGAAATCGTGCGCCGGTTGCACGCTCACGTGCGCGCGCCGAGCGCCGCGAAGTATGCCGCGTTTGAAGAGTTGGCGGAGAACACTACTCCCGTGTTCCTGCGCGACTTGCTCGAAACCGTTCCGGCGTCGCCGATTCCGATCGAGGAAGTCGAGCCGGTCGACGCGATCGTGCGCCACTTCAGCACGCAGGCGATGTCGCTTGGCTCGCTTGGTATGGAAGCGCACCGCACGCTCGCGCTGGCGATGAATTCACTCGGCGGGCGCAGCAACACCGGCGAAGGCGGTGAAGATCCGATCCTGTACCGCAACGAGCCGCACGCCGCCAACAAAATCAAGCAAGTGGCTTCCGGCCGCTTCGGTGTGACTGCGGATTACCTGGTCCACGCGGAAGAGCTCGAAATCAAAATGGCGCAAGGCTCCAAGCCCGGCGAAGGCGGGCAGCTTCCTGCGCGAAAAGTCACCGAATACATCGCGCGTATCCGCCACGCCACGCCCGGCACGCCGCTGATTTCGCCGCCACCGCATCACGACATTTACAGCATCGAGGATCTCGCGCAGTTGATTCACGATTTGCGCGCCGTGAATCCGCGCGCGCGCATTGGCGTGAAGCTGGTCTCCAGCTCGGGCGTCGGCATCATCGCCGCCGGCGTGGCCAAGGCCGGCGCTAATGTGATCACCATCAGTGGGCACAATGGCGGCACCGGATCGTCACCGCTCACTTCGATCAAGAATACAGGCTTGCCTTGGGAAATTGGTTTGCGCGAAACGCACGAAACACTGGTTCGCGCTGGCCTCCGTTCACGTCTCTCTCTCCGCGTGGACGGAGGCCTGAAATTCTCGCGCGATATTTTGATCGCCGCGATCCTGGGCGCGGACGAATTTGGCTTTGGTACGGCTGCGCTGCTTGCGATTGGCTGTGTTATGGCTCGGCAATGCCACCTCAATACCTGCCCCGTCGGCATCGCGACGCAGGACGAAACGCTGCGCATGCGCTTCAATGGCAAACCCGAGATGGTAGTCGCTTATTTCCGCTCCCTTGCCGAAGAAATTCGCCAGAAGCTCGCAGGCATGGGTGTTCGCTCGCTTGGCGAACTTCGCGGCTGGTACGACCGCCTGGACACGCGCTCTGGAATGGATGCGTTCATGGTGGTGCCGATTTCGGAGGGGCGTCACGTCGCGCCGCAACAGGTCCCCGTGGACCATGGCAGCGCGATGGAAGATTCGATGTACTTCACCAATTCTTTGGCGGACCAAGCCGACTCTCAGCCGATTCACAATTCCGACCGCAGCGTCGGCGCAGGTCTGAGCGGAGAATTGATGCGCCGCCGGAGCCGGAATCCGTCGGTCGTGGGTACAGAAGAGATTACGCAAGCCTTTGACGGCTCCGCAGGACAGAGTTTTGGCGCGTTTCTCGCCGACGGCGTCACGCTCAAGTTGACGGGCGAAGCGAACGACTACGTCGGAAAGGGTCTCTCCGGAGGGACGATCTCTATCGCTACGGGTTCAGCTGCGTCGCGCCGCGGCGATGTGCTCGCCGGCAATAGCGTTCTCTATGGCGCCACGTCGGGCCAGTTATTTATTGCCGGTCGAGCCGGCGAACGCTTTGCCGTCCGCAACAGCGGCGCGCTCGCCGTCGTTGAAGGCGTTGGCCAGCACGGCTGCGAATACATGACCGGCGGCGTCGTTCTGGTGCTTGGCCCCCTCGGTCTGAATTTTGGTTCCGGCATGACCGGCGGTCTCGCCTACGTTTTGCGGGCCGAAGCCGAAGACGTGCTCCACCGCGAATTCGTCGCCGTCAACGAGCTTGAGGCCGAAGAAGAGTTGTGTTTGCGCCGCGTTCTCGAAGAGCACCTGTATTTCACCGGTAGTCCGCGCGCCAGCCGGCTGTTGTCGCGCAGGAATGGTTTGCCGCTGGTGCGCGTGCAGCCGGTGCACTTCCAAGGTTCGATCGCGGACACCTGGAAGGCGATTCTGGCGCGGTTAAAGCAACCCGAAACTCTGCTGGTTGCGCCTCAGGGTTCGCGAATTTCTCAAGCGGCGCTACATGCTTGAGCTTGGGAGGGTTTTGCCCGCGTTCGGCTGCACGATTCGGCTATAATGCCTGTCGAACGGTTCGCCTATGGACTTCGATCAACTCGCCACTTTCGTCTACGTCGCCAAGCTAAAGAGTTTTTCGCGTGCAGGCCAGAAAGTTTTCCGCTCGCAATCCGCTGTTAGCGCCCAGATTCGCCAACTCGAGCAGGCGTATCGCGCCAAACTGCTCGATCGCTCCGCAAAGTCCGTCGAACTGACCCCTGCGGGTGAAGTGCTCTTCGAGTTCGCCGAGCGCCTTCTTCGCCTTCGCGATGAATCGATTCAAGTTGTCGCCGATCGCGGCAACGTCGTGCAGGGCCCAGTGCTGTTCGGCGCCAACGAAGCCACCTGCCTCTATCTTCTCCCCGATATTTTTGCCGAATTTCAGCGGCGTTTTCCGCTGGTGCACATCAGCATCTATCGAAATTTCAGCCACAAGATTTTGCAGCGCATCGAGGATGGGTCCATCGACGTTGGCATCGTTACCCTGCCCACCAAGTCGCCGAATCTCAAAGTGCACCACATTCATCGCGACCGACTGCGCTTCATGGTCAGCACGCGCAATCCGCTGGCGAAACTTTCCAAGATCACTCTCGAAGAAGTCGCCGGGCAACCTCTAATTTTTCCGAAGACTGGCTTCACGCGGCAGGTGCTCGACAAGCTGTTCCGTCCGTACCGCTCTCGCATTCATGTGACGATGGAGCTTCCCAGCGTCGGGATGATCAAGCGTTTCGTCGCGGCCGATGCCGGCGTGTCGTTCATCAGCGAGAGTTTTGCGCGGGATTACGTCAAGGCTGGTGAAGTGAAGCTGCTGACCGTCGAGGGCGTCGACCTCTGGCGCGAACTCGGGCTCGTCTACCGGCGCGACCGCAGCTTGCCGCGTGCCGCGCAAGCCCTCATCGCCCTCATCCGCGAGCACCGCAAAGCCGCGGAACCCGCTGCCGTGGCCAGCTGAAAACAAACAAAGATTGCGGAATTGTTTTCAAAAACGACGGCGGGAATTCTCTTCCAGTTATCGGACGCTGAAATCCAAACTCGCAATGGCCTTCGCGATCACATTCTCTTGAATCTGAATCAGGTCGGTGTCGGCGTAGGTCATGCCCAGCGCCGTGAAGATATCGTTGCCCCGAGCGATTACCACTAGCGTGCCGGACCAGTCGTGCTCGTCCGCCTTGCCGCGATAGCGATACTCGACTGCTGGCAGGCCGCCCACCACGGTCTTGCGATGCGAGGTTTGCTGATAGCCGTCGTAAACATCGTGCAGGCGGTTCTCGACAGTGGTCGCTGCCGCATCTAGCTGCTGTTTGGTCTTCTCGCGCCCCACGACCATTAGCGTGGATTCGTTAGGCGTCCCCATCGCCACGATGGCGTTGGGCAGCGCCGTCGGGTCTTCGATCAGTTGCCAGCTCGGCGCCTTGTACATGTGGAACCCGTACGCGTGATTCGTGTACATGTTCCCCTGAACTTCCTCAGGGATTTGCGGGATTTCGGATTCTTTCGACGGAGCGAGCGATGTCACCGGGGTCGCCAGTGCGGCGGCAGCTGCTGTGGGTACGGTCTTAATCGATGGCGCGACGGCACTCGTCTTCGGCGCGCTTGCGGGCAATTGAGGCCGCACCGGCGCGCTCGAAAGTCTGGCCGCGGGCTTCTCCATGACGGACTCGATAGCAGGTGACGCCGTCGGTTGTCCCTTTGCCGCGTCGGCCTTCACCGCTTCTGCTTCAGGCTGCGACGCCTCAGATTGCGCCTGCTTTCTGGCCGGTTTTGCTTCACCCTTTGCCGATTCCGACACCATCGGGATAATCGCCGCGATCTTGCTCTTCTCGACCAGAACGAACCCAAAGTCCGTCTTGATCTTGAACATGTTGTTGTCGTAGGCGACGATCGTGCCGTAGAACGTCTTGCCGTCCTTTAGCTGAATCTCGTCGGCCTTGGCGGACGAGAGCACTGCGGCGCAAAGCGCAGCCAGCAGGAGCCCCCGCGTTAACAAAGCGTTCATAACTCGCAGTATGCGACTTGTCCGGGCCGCCATGCAAATCCCAGCCTCAGCTCCGTGCTCGCTTGATCAACGCTGGCGGCGATCGCCTTGGCGATCCGGCCGTCCTCCGCCCGCCGCACCTAGGCCCGCGCTGCCACCGCGCCCGCCATCGCGTGCTCCAGCCCTTCGCTGCGCTCCGTGACTCGCTCCACCTGAACGCTCGTTGCCGTCAGATTCACCGATTCGACGGCCACGCCGCGCTGTTCCGATCTGGCCAGCAATGCCGTCGCCGCTGCGCGGAGTTCCGGCCCCCGGTTCGTCGGCCGCGCCAGTCGCGTCCGTTCCATCCTGGATACGCCGTCCGCATAGACAATCCTCAGCCCGATCGCCTTGGCTTGCCGTACTTGCTGGCCCAGCGCCTCTCCGGCCTGGGAGGCCAAATATTCGATCATCCCGGCCACAATCTCCGTATCGGTGACATTCGCTGCGGTCCCCGCATCCGAGCGCATCCACTCCAAGCACCTACGGAGGCCCGAGCCCAGGCGGGCATACCTTGGAGTGCGGCGGCTAGCTGCCGCCTTCGCGGTGGAAGCCTCTAACGCCGCTTGCATCCCGCCGCTCCGGCTCTGCCGCCAGATCCGCTGACCCAACGTCTTCCCAAACACCGTCTGCAAAGCTGGCTTCGGCACGCCGCTCAAATCCGCAATCATCCCGCAGCTAGTCATAGCGCCTCCTGGCAAGAAAAGGGAACTCGACATCCGGGGTTCATAACAGCCCGACAGGGTAAGACGGCCGGCGGCTCGGGAGAGCCTAGGGAGGCAATGGAGCCGCCAGCCGTTTCCCTTTTTCCTCTACCAAGGGCACTATAGCGAACAAAAAGCGAAAGTCAAGAACTTTTACCCGCCGGGCAATGGGTCAGTGTGAAAATAAAGAGCGACCCGGGGGATACAAGGCCGCTCAAGGGGGTAGTTCGGAGAGGAACTGCGCTCCAGACTCTGCAGGTAGCCCCACCGGCAAAGCTGTCCCTTTTTGAACACTCGGTCAGTTTGAATTTAGACAGAGCGATCCGGTCGAGAAGGCCGCTCCGTGGGCCAGTTTGAAGCTGCAGTACCCTGATTCCTGAGTCACATCAAATACCATGGGAGGTCTCATCCACATGGTGCTTCAGCTCTTTGCCATCCTTGTCCTCGGCCTGATGTCTGGAAGTGAGCTAAACGTGGCTGCGTTTGCCCATCCCGCCCTAAATCGGCAACCCCCGGAAGCGCACGTACGGATGCGATCATCGTTCGCTGCATTATTTGGTCGAGTGATGCCGTTTTGGATGGTCGGCTCGACTGTTCTCAATGTCCTATTACTGCTGCCGTTCGAGCATCTGGACAGAGTTGCCTGGCGCCTGGCCGCCATTGCCCTCACGATTCAAATCTGCGCTGTCGTGTTTTCGCTCGTTGCTCCCGTTCCGATCAACAACCGGATCGCCAAATGGACACCAGAGTCCCTACCTAACGACTGGAGAGCGCAGGAACATCGATGGGATGTCTACCATTGGCTAAGAACGAGTGGCTTGATTGTGGCGTTCGCAATCCTTGTCGCTAGCGTAGGTGTTCGTTGAGAGGGTGGGCGGATCATCGCATGTGACAAAAAAGAAGCCCCGCCTTTCCTTCTCTAAAGGCGGGGCCAATTCCAGCAATCCAGAAAGAGCAAGCCAGGCTGCCTAGAAAATTTGCCGGAAGAAATAGAACAAGAAGCCCGACAGCATCATCGCCACCGGCAGCGTCAGAACCCAGGCCATCAGCAAATTCCGCACCGTGGCCCATTGCAAGCCGGAGTGATTTGCCAACATGGTTCCCGCGACGCCAGACGACAACACGTGTGTGGTGCTGACCGGCAAACCAAACCAGTCGGCCGCGCCGATCGTGGCCATCGCAGTGATTTCCGCCGCCGCGCCCTGTCCGTAGGTCAGGTGGTTTTTCCCGATTTTCTCGCCGACGGTCACAACGATGCGCTTCCATCCCACCATCGTGCCCAGCCCGAGCGCCAGCGCCACCGCGACTTTCACCCACAGCGGAATGAATCGCGTAGCCTTGTCCACGTGAGACTTGTAATTCTTCAAGACCGCCCCGTCCGCCGCCGCGATCTCCGGCTTGCCGGACTTCTGCATCAGCCGCAGCGCCTCGCTCGCCAGGTACATGTCGTTGCGGAAGTTTCTCACGCGATCTTGCGGAACGTTCTTCAACTCTTTGAAGATGGCCATTTCCGTTCCGATGCCATTCACCAGTTCGCGCATCGCCAGCATGGTGTTGGGTTTGAACTCTTTCGTGCGGATATATTCGGTCACGTCTTCGCGCGGATCACCGATCGCCGCGCTCTGCTGCACATACTTGTCCAGAGTAGTGGCCGTTTGCGTCGATACGGCAATGAAGTCTTGCGTCTGCGAAGCCGTCACCGCGTGGTTCAACGCATACGTTGTGGGTACCGTGCCGATCAGAATCAGCATGATCAAGCCCATGCCCTTCTGGCCGTCGTTCGATCCATGGAAGAAGCTCACGCCCGTGCAGGTCAGGATCAGCATTCCGCGAATCCACCACGGCGGCGGCTCCGTGCCTTGCGGCGCTTCGTATAACCTCTTGTCCTTGACTACCGCCTTCAACGCCAGGAAAAGTGTGGTCGCCAGCGCAAACCCGAAAACCGGAGAGAGCAGCAGCGATCGTCCGATGTTCCCCGCCTGGGCCCAATCCACGCCGCTGGTGCCGGATCGCGCATTCATGATCTGGTTCGCGATACCCACTCCGATGATCGACCCGATCAAGGTGTGCGAGCTGGATGCCGGCAATCCCAACCACCAAGTCCCCAGGTTCCACAAGATCGCAGCTACCAACAAGGCGAACACCATGGCAAATCCCGCACTGGACCCAACCTGCAAAATCAGCTCGACGGGCAGCAACGAAACGATTCCGAAGGCCACCGCGCCCGTCGAAGTCACGACCCCCGCGAAGTTAAAGAATCCCGACCAGACCACGGCGATCTGCGGTTCCATCGAATGCGTGTAAATCACGGTGGCCACCGCGTTGGCCGTGTCGTGGAATCCGTTCACGAATTCAAATGCCAGCGCGACGAGTAGCGCGAGGCCCAACAAGAAGTAGGGCCAAAAGGACTCGATCCGAATGCCACTCAAATCCTTGGCGATGCTGGAGCCGATGAAAACCAGTCCGCCGACCAGCACTAAGCCGAAAATGAGCGCGCCGGTCTTGCTCGGTTTCTTCGATAGTTTGTCGTGAATCGAGTGCTTTGTCGGGGGCACGATCGGCGGGGCTATCGGCGGCGCTGTGGTTGTCGCCGTGGTTGCTGCTGATACGGTTGCCATAGAGCTCCTGTCGTCACACGGATTTCAGCTGGCCGGGAAAACCCGGCCGGCAGGGATGCTGCCTTATACGAGAGAATTGTTACGCGCGTGTGAATGTCTGAATGACCGGTCATCACGTCTCGCGCGCGTTCCAGTACCGTCATCGCGCTGCTTGTATTGACAATTCTGCCTCGCGGGACCAAGATCGCGGCCTGTGAATCCTCCTCCTCTGGCTATCGTTGCCTTGGCCGCGTTTGGCATCGGCGTCATTGCAGGTTTGCGTTCTTTGACCGCACCGGCGACGACCGCATGGGGCGCTCACCTGAATTGGCTGAGCCTGGCGGGGACACCGTTCACGTTCATGGGATCCACGGCGGCTGTGGCGATCTTTATTGTCCTAGCGCTCGCGGAGCTGGTCGCCGACAAGCTGCCCTCGACGCCAAGCCGCACCGCACCGGTGGGCTTGATCGCGCGGATTCTTCTGGGCGGGCTGTCGGGCGCAGTTGTTGCGGCTGCGGGTGGCAAGGCATTTGCCTTGGGGGCCGTGTTAGGAGCCGTCGGAGGAATCGCCGGCGCCTTCGCCGGATATCAGATCCGCACGCGGCTGGTGAAAGCTCTCAAGGTTCCCGATTTTGTCATCGCCCTTCTTGAAGACGCGGTCGCGATCGGCGGCGGCCTGTTTATCGTTTCCCGATTCTAGAGCAGCGATTGCCGCATCCAATGGCGAGGCTTGCTACCCGGACTCTCCTAGACACAGGAGCTTCGCGATGACCGCTGCGGATCACTATCAGGCCATAGTCATTGGCTCCGGCCAGGGAGGCACTCCTCTATGTCAGGCGCTCGCGAAAGCCGGCTGGCGCACCGCCCTGATCGAACGCGAGCACATCGGCGGCACTTGTATCAACGAAGGCTGCACGCCGACAAAGACTATGGTTGCCAGCGGACGTGTCGCCTACCTCGCGCGACGCGGCGCCGACTACGGCGTGCGCACGGGCGCGATCGCTATTGACATGAAACGCGTTCGCCGCCGCAAACGCGACATCGTCAAGCTTTTTCGCGATGGCAGCCAGAAGCGCATTGAAAAGGCCGAGAACTTGGACCTGATCTTTGGCGAAGCCGCCTTCACCGGTGCCAAGTCTCTGGTGGTCCATCTGAAGAAAGGCAAGCAACGCAACCTCACCGCGGACTACATCTTCATCAATGCGGGCTGCCGCCCCGTCGTTCCTTCGATCGATGGCCTCCGCGACGTCGCGTTTCTCGACAGCACTTCCATCATGGAACTCGGTGCCGTTCCGAAACATCTGCTGGTTCTGGGCGGCGGCTATGTTGGCCTTGAGTTCGCCCAACTCTTCCGGCGTCTTGGCAGTAACGTCACCATCGTGCAATCGTCCGGCCAGTTGCTCCGTGGTGAAGACGTCGATGTTGCCCAAGAAGTCGCCGCAATCCTTAAGCAAGACGGCATCCGAGTGTTGCTGAATGCTAAGGCCGAGCGCGTCAAGAAGGAGGGCTCGCAGATCAAGCTAACCGTTCGTACCGGCAAGACCTCACGCACCATCAGCGGCTCTCATTTGGTGGTCGCCACCGGGCGCGTTCCAAACGGCGACACACTGAATCTCTCGGCTGCGGGCATCGCCACCAACGAGCGCGGCTTCATCAAGGTGACCGGAAAATTGGAGACGAATGTCGAAGGCGTCTACGCATTGGGCGACATCAAGGGCGGCCCGGCGTTCACGCACATCTCCTACGACGATTTCCGCATCATCCGCACCAACCTAATCGAAAAGGGAAGCGCCAGCACCGATGGGCGCCTCGTCCCCTACACGCTGTTCATCGATCCGCAACTTGGACGCATCGGCCTGACCGAAGCCGAGGGGCGCGCACAAAACAAGAAGATCCGCGTCGCCAAGATGCCGATGAGCTATGTGGCTCGCGCGCTGGAAGTGGACGAAACGCGCGGTTTCATGAAGGCCATCGTCGACGCCGAAACCAATCAGATCCTAGGCGCCGCTGTCCTCGGCGTCGAAGGAGGCGAGATCATGTCGCAGATCCAATTGGCCATGATGGGCAAGCTCCCCTACACCACCCTGCGTGAAGGCGTCTTCGCCCATCCGACGCTTGCCGAGTCCCTCAACAATCTCTTCGCCCACTTTCAGGACAAATAGCGCTCCAATTTTGGGAGGCGCTGGCCCCGCGGAGTGCATGCCGCGGTTCGCGGGTCGTAACGCTCAGAACACTCTTCCCAGCTGAAAGAACCATTTGCGATGTCCGGAATCTCCCAGGCTGCCGCCAACGAAAAAAGGACCAAGGACCGTCTCCGCCAAGACGCCCGCCGTGACATCGTCCGGGAATTTGGTCTCATTCGTCGCTCCGTACATTTTCCCAAACTCGAAAGCTCCGATCGCATAGACCTTTTTTCCCAGCAGAGACGGCAGCGACACGAGGTCATGCAAGTATCCTGTCCGGAACAAATAGTACTGGTTGCCGAACAGTTCGTTGTTGCGATAGGCGCTCAGCGTCAAAGGTCCGCCGAGGAAAAATTGCGGAATGCCCGTCTTGGTCGACCCAAACGTAGTGCCGCCCGCGCCGACAATGAATACTGACGCCGGCTGGGTGATCGGGTGATAGTACCCAATCTCCGCACTCATCACCGGGAACGCCGATGTCGCCCCCGGGCTCGTGTCTAGCCATCGAAAATTTGTTTCCACACTGTAACCGCTGCGTGGGACAACGGGATCGTCGGTATGATCCATTAAATAATGCAGCCGGGCGGCACCTACGCGGCCTTGCAACGAAGAGAACTCCGGCGTTCCCAGCCGCAATTTCGCGTTGAGATATCCGACTTCGTAGCCCACGCGAACCTCGCTGAAACGGCTGAATCCATAACCGAAATCCGATCCGATGTCCGTCTGGTAGATTCGATAGTCCGCCACCGGATCGTTCCTCGAGTAAATCTGGAATTGGCGGTCGCTCGCGTCCGCGTGCGGAGCGAAGAACCATCGGCTCACTGGAGTGAGTGGCCGATAAAGCTCGCTCGCCACTCCATAAGTGCTGCCAAAAAGAAAATCCGTGCGCCACTCCGACCGGAAGCCCGCGACATCGAGCACCGTCAGCCGCGATGCCAGGCTAAAGTTCACATCACCGCTTTCCGATCCGTCCACTTGAAAAGCAGGTTGCAGCGTCGGCGGCGCGTAATTCTTCTCCCTCACGGAAATCAGGAGCCCCTGTTTTCCGTCTCGCTCTTCGATGCGATAGCCCAGCGTGTCGTATCGCCCCTGCCCTGTCAGCCGAGTCAGCGTGCGGTCTAATTTTTCCGTGTCGAGGGGTGCGCCGATCAATGGCCGCAAGTAGCGCTCGATATTCGAGGTCTGCTCTCCCTGCGTCCCTTCCACGCGCACGAATTGCGGCACCGGCGCAGTCGTGCGCTTTCGCGCGTCTTTCTCGTGTTCGTACTCTTGCCAAGCCGCGTCGTCGAGCGCAAAGGTCTCGAGCAGCTTCGACTTGGCGACCGCAGTTTCGTAACCCTTTTGGATGATCGCCGGGTTTTTGGCGTAATCCGTCGCGTCGTACTGCGCAAGGGGCACGGAAACGACGGCATCCGCGTGCGCCATCCCGCGCAATTCGCTCTCGCTTACAACCACCCGTACGGACTGTTGCAATACGCTGAAAAGCGATTTCAGATCCTGGGGCTCCACAGGCTGCGTTTCCAGATGCACCGCGACCACAATGTCCGCGCCCATCTCGCGCACCACGTCGGTCGGCAGGTTGTTCACCAGCCCGCCGTCCACAAATACCTACTTGCCTGCATATACCGGCGTAAACGCGCCCGGAATGGACATGGTCGCGCGCAATGCCTCGGCAAGCGGCCCCTCATGGAACACTACCGCCTTTCCGCTGACCAGATCCGTCGCCACGCAGCGAAAAGGCAGGGGCAAATCGTCGAATGATTTGACGGCGTAGTAGGGGAGCGTTTCGAGGTCGATCAGCAGTCCGATCTGGTGCCCCGCGTTCAACCCTCCGGGGATGGATAACCCATTGCGCAAGCCCAGCAAGACCACGTTCGGATAGGCGCGCTTGTCCTCTTTCCTCCGGAACGACAAGTCCTCATAGTCGGTCTGCCCGCTCAGCATCTGGTCCCAGTTGGTGTGCTCGATCAGTTTCCGCAGCTCGGCCGAACTCATACCGGAGGCATAGAAGCCGCCTACGAGTCCGCCCATACTGGTTCCCGCGATATAGTCGACCGGGATGTGGTGCTCTTCGAACCATTGCAGCACGCCGATATGCGCCAGGCCGAGCGCGCCACCTCCCTCCAGCGCAACGCCGATCTTCAGCCGCCGCTTCTGCGGTTGCTGGGACGCCATCCGCGAATCGTTTGCCGCGGCCGGCACCGGCCGTTCTTGCGCGGCGGCAAGTACCGGAAGAAGCAGGAAGAAAACGAGTGTACGGCACATGAGAGAGAGCCTCCTCAGAGGAACGGAACGGGATTGGCGCGGAGGACTAGTGTCGTCCCCAGCAGACGGGGAGACAAGGAAGAAATGGAATTGACGGAGGTTAACTTTCCAGCGAGTTATTTTTCCAGATGGACTGTTGGCTTGATCGTATTCTTAGCTCTTGCCACGCTTAGAAGCTCCGGATAGAACTGCACGAAAGAGTGTTCGACGGCGGCGTTCTGCTCGTGGCATTTCCAGCAGTCATTGCGGCTTGGCGTGATCGCGCCGGCCGTCTTCTGGCTTCCCTCGAAATTGAAGTACGCCCACTTGTCCGCAAAGCGCGCTTCATCTTTTACCTCGACGTCCAAGCCCGCGAACTCGGTCTGATAGCTGCCGTGCTTATTGATGGAGCCTTGCGACGTCGAGCCGTACTCCTCGAGCACGAACACGGTTTTGTCGGGCCACTTGCCGCTCGCCAGAAAGTAGTCGTACGCCGCGGGCTTCACGAAGACATTGGTAAACATTTGCATGCCATCGGCTTGCTGCGAGTAGCTCATGCCATAGCCGGAAGAAACGTAAACCCAGCGCCGGTAGTCCACCGGACGCGCCAGCTTGCCGTCCGAGCCGAACTGGGGAACGTCCGGGGCGGACGCGGAGGCAGCACTGCGTCTCAGTGACAAACCAACGGTTGCCACGGTCAAGCCAAGTGCAAGAATTAGAAGCGCTTTTCGCATAACTCCCCCCTAAGCCGCATCGTAGCGCGCCGCACTCGGTCCCGGTTGCCCGGCCGTGCCACTATGGCGTGACACGCTATAGTGATAGACGACATAGCGTATCAAAGTGTTTCCACTGTTTCAGGCTCGCTCGCCTCACAAAGCGTAGCGTTGGCTTCCTCCGCCGGAGCGCGGTCCCGGTTAGTAAGGCCGACGCCTAGTAGCACCAGCACGCCGCCCAGCACCAGCGAGCCCGTTAGCGGCTCGCCGAGCAGCCATGCGGCCAGCACTGCGGTCAGCGGCCCTTGCAGCAGGAGCGAGACTGAAGTCACCGTCGCGGGCAGATGGCCCAGCGCGTAGGTCAGGGCCAAATATCCGCCGAGCTGCGAGACCAATCCCAGGCCGAGCAGCGCCGCAAACGACCGGCCCGGTGGAATCGCCAGGGACACGCCCATCGCCAAATTCATGCCCAGTAAGAAGATGGCGCTCGAGATCATCGCCAAGCGCAGAAAGGCCAGCGTGCTCGTCGTTGGGCGAACGCGCTCGGTCGCCATTAGGTACACGGCAAAGCACGCTGCCGCGCCCACGGCCATCAAGTCGCCCGCGCCAAAGTGCATGTGGCGCGAAATGTCCGCCCACACGATCACCAGCGAACCGGAAATCGCGAACGCCAGGCCCATCCAGAATGCGAGCTTCAGACGCCGCCGGAACGCCAGCCAGGTCAGTAATCCCACGAAGATCGGCGTTTGATTGCCGAGCAGAGTCGCGTTCGCCGCCGAGGTGCGCAGAATCGAAGTGTTGTACAGCGCAAGATCGAGCGCGAAGAACAATCCACCCGCGGCAATGATGGCCAGCGTGCGCCAGCTTACGCGCGGCGCGCCACGATCGAGCAGCCAGGTAGGCAACAACACGACCGCCGGGATGAGCATGCGATAGAACGCCGAAGCGGGTCCGGGCATGTCCGTCCAGCGCACGAAGATCGCCGACCACCCAATGCAGACAATGCCCGCCGCCAGAGCGAGATAGGGCCCTACCAGGTGCGAAGGGCGCGTTTTGGTGACGAATGCGGTCATGAGTGTGGCGTTGCTCCTCGGAGGGTTGCGTCGATGCAGCGCGAGCGTTCCAGTATCGCATGCAGTAGACGGGCCCGATTGGAGAAGAGCATGGTGGGAAGGAGACAAATTGTACGGTTGAGTCTCCATCATGCGAGCCCATCCTGCGGCCCATGATGCCGAATACGCCGCTCTTGGCCGATGGTCCTATTGCCGCAACCTTTGATGGAGGGCTAGGGTTCGTGTAAGTAGCGAGATTGCGCCTCCGCAGCGACTGTGAGTTGTGCCGGCGCCGGCGCACCAAGAGGTTTTGCTATGGCAGACGCGGTCACTCCTTCGGCGAATGCAATCCCTTGGCGGCTAATCTTCCGCACGGTGCGCTGGGCGACGTATGCCGGCGCGGTGGTGACGCTTGCGCTTTTGCTGCACAAGGCGCCGCCGCCCGTGGTCGAGACCAACCCGCAAGCCGCAGCCCGCGTCGAGCAGAAATTCGAGCAAGTCCAGCAAGCGGTGAGCAACGGCCAGCCAGCGACGGTAACGATGGACCAGACCGAGCTGAACTCCTATCTAGTTTCGCATCTCGACATCGCGTCCAATGCCGCTGCCTCGTCCGCCGCCCCTTCGGCGCCTTCTACCTCGCGTTCCAACGCCTCATCTCCGGGCCCTGCCGAAGCCGCGACCTCCGGAACGCCTGTGCCTGCCGGTACCTCGGCGGAGCAAATCGAACAAGCGCAGTCGGCGGTAAAGGACGTGAAGATCGAGCTGATCGGCGATCGCGCGCGCGCTTACGTGGTCTTCGATTTTCACGGCAAAGACTTGACCTTGCAGTTGGAAGGCAGGCTGGGCGCCCAAGACGGCTATCTACGGTTCGAGCCCGTGGCGGGCCAGATCGGCTCGCTGCCGATTCCTCAATCCACCCTGGAGACCGCCATCCGGCACATGATGGAGTCGCCCGAGAACCGCGAGAAGCTAAAGCTGCCGGACGACATTTCCTCCTTGAAGATCGAGAATGGCGAGGTCGTCGTCGGCTACAAGTAGATTGTTCGGGGGGTGCTTGCTGTCTTGCTTTGCGACATTTCCGGTCGGAATCTCTCGATTGAAGCGATAACGGTTTCGCAACCCACGTACCGGGTGGCGCGACGCTTGCCACGAAGCCTCCCTCATAATCGATCTGCATCGCCTGCTCCTCATCTTTTGCTTTTCCCGTTTGCAACGGAGGGTCATGACCACCGCTCCTGTGCTGCTGCTCCTGCTTTTTGACGCGGTGCTGTTTGTCCTGGCGCTGGTGCGCTCAAAGAGCAAAGCGCCGCGGTCGGAGACACTGCTCCTCAGCGGCCTGTTTCTTTGCTCCGGCATGCCCGCGATCATTTACCAGGTGGTGTGGCAGCGGGTACTGTTCTCGATCTACGGAGTGAACTCGCAATCGGTGGCCGTGGTTGTGAGCGCGTTTATGCTCGGGTTGGGGCTGGGAAGCTTACTCGGCGGGCGTCTTTCGGTGTGCTACCCCAAGCACGGCACACTTCTGTTCGCCTGCGCGGAGTTGGGCGTTGCCGCGTTTGGTCTAGCGTCGTTGCGAATTTTCCATTGGTTTGCGGCATTCACCTCGGGCGCAGGCCTCGGCGCGGTGATCTTCTACAGCTTGGTTCTCTTATTGGTTCCCACGATCCTTATGGGTGCGACGCTGCCGCTGTTGGTCGAAGAGCTGGTGCGCGTTTCCGGGAGCGTTGGTGGCTCGGTCTCGCGCCTCTACTTCGTCAACACTCTCGGCTCGGCGATCGCCTGCTACCTGTGTGCAACATTTCTGCTTCGCGCATTGTCGCAGTCCGGTGCAATAAGTCTGGCCGCGGTGTTGAACACGCTCGTCGGTGCGACCGCATACATGTACGCACGCGGCATGAACCGGGAATCGGCCGCCGCACCTACCGCGGACGTACCCGCCGCCGGTTCTTCTCCGGTGCTGCCGCTTGGGACCGCCATGTTCCTGGCAGGATTAGCCGGGTGGATTGCCCTGGGCTATGAAATCGCGTGGTTTCGTGTGTTTGCGGTGGCTTCCGCGGATCGCGCACCGGCGTTCGCGCTCCTGCTGTCTACGTATCTGGCGGGCATCGCCGCGGGCGCCTATCTCTCCGAACAGGTGACGAAGAACTGGGGGGCTCACAAGACGCTCTGGCTGATTGGCGGGCTGCTGCTGGTCTCCGGAGCCATTTCCGTGTACTTGCCGCCACTGGTTGCCGCTATTCTTGGCGGGAATTCGTGGCCTTTCGCGGGACTTTCACGGCTGGGGCAAGATTCCTATCTAGCCGCAGCTCCGGCGTTTTTTCTGGTGGCGGCGCTACTCGGTTCGGTTCTACCCCTGCTGTGCCGGCTATCTATTTCTCCGGACGATCTGGCTGGACGCCGCGTAAGCCTGGTGTACGCCGCGAATATCCTTGGGTCCGTTCTAGGCAGTTTGGGCATCGGGTTCATGCTAATGCAGTTCTTGGGACTGCGGCAGATTGCCCTATTGCTGGGTGGAATCTCGGTGGCGAGCGGCATCTTACTGTTGCTGTTTGCCGGTCGCGGGGTACCGCGAGCGCCGAAGTGGCTCTTCGCGTTGGGTTTTCTCTGCGCGCTCGCGATTCCGTTGGCTTCGCCGGCGTACGCCCTGCTCTATGAGCGCATCATCTTCCGGCACAAGTCGGAGGCGCAAGCTCCCTTCGCACACGTGGTCGAGAACCGCAATGGAGTGATTGCCGTCCTGTCCAATGGCGCGGTCTTCGGCGGAGGAGTTTACGATGGCGGCTTCTCCATAAATCCCGCGCATGACTCGAATCTGATCGTCCGCGCTCTGGCGTTGACCGCCGTGCATGCGCACCCGCGGCGCATCCTGGTGATTGGCCTCGCGTCCGGTTCGTGGGCCCAGGTGTTCGTGAATCATCCCGAGGCGGAGTCCATGGACATTGTGGAAATCAATCCGGGCTATCTCGAGCTGATTCCGCAGTATCCGGTGGTGCGTTCGTTGCTGACGAATCCCAAGGTCCACGTGTATGTGGATGACGGGCGGCGCTGGCTGGTCGCGCATCCCAAAGAAAAGTACGACCTGATCGTCGCGAACACCACGTACCATTGGCGCGATCACGCTTCGACGCTGCTTTCCATGGAATATCTCCGGCAGATCCGTCCGCACCTGAATCCGGGTGGGATCTACTACTTCAACACCACGGAATCGAACGAAACGATCGCCACGGCCTTGACCGTTTTTCCTTACGGCATGCGGATCTTCAATTTTCTGGCGGTGAGCGATTCGCCCATTTTGTTCGACGCCGAACTGTGGTTCTCCGTGCTGCGGCGGTACCAGATCGATGGGCGGACCTTATTCGATCCGGTCGATCCTGCCGCGCAGCGCGTGCTGGCTCATTACGCCCTTCTGCCGCAAAGCTTGAACCAGCCGCCCACATTTCTGGGCCTGGAAACGTCGGACTCTTTACGGGAACGGATTGGCCCGCTGCGGCTGATTACCGACGACAACATGGGTCTGGAATGGGAGCCACACGTCGATTTCCCCTGGCGATGAAGCTTCTTCGGGCGGACTAATCGGTGTGTGGGCGGGCCGGTCAATATGGGGCAAAAACGTTCTTCTTGACGCGATTCGGTGCGGGGACTACGCTTGCCAGCAGTTCGTCGTAGGCTCCCATGTATCCCTCCAACCAACCAGCGCGTGTGCGGATCGTTCAACTTCTGGCCCCGATCTCAGTTTGCCTTCTGCTAGCGTCCCTTCCCGCCCGGTGCCAGGATAATAGCGGAAATGACGAAAGTATGTTCCGCGGTAACCGCGCCGAAATAGCGGTAACCGTCCGCGACAGTTCGGGAGAGCCCATTAGTGCGCCCGCGACCGTGAAACTGCTCCGATCCGGCGTTCCAAGCGGTCAGGGTTCGACCTCCAAAGGCAAAGTGTCGTTTCTCCTGCCGTCCGTGGGCGATTACACCGTGATTGTGGACGCACCCGGATACAAGTCGCAGCAAAAAGACATCTCCGTGCCAGTCGTCTTGAAAGCCGAAGTCGATGTAATCCTGGGACGCGAGTCAACAGGGTCAGAGGTGTCAGGAGTACCGGGCCGGCCGCAACTGGCGCCAAAAGCGAAGGATGCGCTCGACAAGGGATTGCAGGCGCTGGGCCAAAGCAACATGAAAGACGCGGAGAAATACGTAGGGGAAGCCATGAGGCTGGCGCCCGGGCACCCTGACGTGTTGTATGCGCAGGGCGTGCTAGACCTTAGGCAACGCAACTGGGCGCAAGCGCAAGAGGTTTTGGAAAAAGCCACGCAGATCGATCCAAGCCATGCGCGCGCGTTTGCCGCCTTGGGAATGGCGCTTGAAGACGAGGGGAAGTATGACGCTGCGATCCCGCCCCTCGAGAAATCGCTGCAATTGGAGTCCGGTGGCTGGGAGACGCGCATGGCGCTGGCCAAGGCTTACTACCAGCACGGACAATATGAAGACGCGCTCAAAACGTCGCAGGAAGCGCTGACCGCGGCGAACGGAAAGGCGCCGGAGATTGAGTTGCTGGTGGCGCAATCCTTGACGGCGGTCGGGCGCTACGAGGATTCGGCAACGGCGCTACGCGAATTTATAAAGAACCACGGAGATCGCCCGGAAGCCGCAACGGCGCGAAAGTGGTTAGACCGCCTAACCGCCAGCGGAAAGATCCGGAAACAGTAGCTCGAGTTTTCGCGAGGGTTCAGTGCGCTTGCACCGTGTTTTGGGAGTTTTTGCGTCCGTCTTTCGGCTCTCGCGGCTTATCGCTTCTCCCCAAACCAAAGTCTGATTTGCAGGGTTTAGGCGGAATTTTCCGTCGTCCCGGCCGGAGGCTCTTACTTCATGCGATCCACGAAGATCATCCTGTGCGTCCTCAGCATTCTTGGTGTCGGAGTTCTGGCGCCGCGAATTGCTTCCGAGGCCCCCGCGCAGAGCAAGCGCATCGTCATTGCCGCGAGCGTGGTGCTCGATGGCACAGGGCGCGTGCTGCACGATACGCGCGTCGTGGTCGAGGGTTCAAAGATCGTCGCGATTGATCCGAAGGCCGGGCCGGTGGATTACGACCTGCGCAGCCTGACGGTGCTGCCGGGTTGGATTGACGCGCATGCGCACATTACCTGGATCTTTGGCAAGGATGGGAAAAACGCGGGCATGGTAGGGACAACCCAGGAGGACGCATATCGAGCGGCGTCGAATGCCTGGCTGACGCTGATGGCGGGCTTCACGACGGTGCAAAGCGTGGGCGCGTTAAACGATATTCCACTGCGCGACGCCATCGCTAAGGGCATAATCCCCGGCCCGCGCGTCCTAACAGCCGTCGAGCCGCTCATAGGGCGAGGCGAGCAGACCGGATCGCCGGAGGAAATCCGCGCGTTCGTGCGGAAACAAAAAGACGCCGGCGCAGACGTGATCAAAATCTTCGCGTCGCAAAGCATCCGCCAGGGCGGAGGGATGACTCTTTCACAGGAGCAACTGAATGCGGCGTGCGATGAAGCGAAGAAGCAGGGCCTGCGCTCGCTGGTGCACGCTTACAAAGACGCCGTGCGTGCAGCGACGCTTGCCGGGTGCACGGAAATCGAGCACGGCACACTAGCCACGGACGATGATCTGAAATTAATGGCCGAGAAAGGCACCTACCTGGATCCGCAGGCCGGACTGATCATCGAGAACTACCTACTGAACAAGGAAAAGTATCTCGGCACACCGGGCTACACGGAAGAGGGTTTCACGGCGATGGAGCAGATCCTGGCGAAGAACCACGAGCTGGTACAACATGCGGTAAAAACTCCGGGGCTGAAAATTGTTTTCGGTACGGATGCCGTAGCGGGTGCGCACGGGCGCAACGCCGAGGAGTTCATCGACCGCGTGCGCGACGGCGGAGTGGACCCCATGGCGGCGATGGTCTCGGCTAACTCACTCGGGGCGGAGGCGCTGGGCATGGCCGATCAGATCGGCTCAATCGCTCCCGGCCTGCAGGCGGACATCATTGCGCTCGATGGTGATCCATTGAAGGACATTGCCGCGGTACGGCGCGTTGTGTTTGTGATGAAGGGCGGCGTCGTGTACAAGAATGTGTCGCGCTCCGCGATTCCCGCATACGCTGGCGTGCAGCCCTAATTCAAAACGCCACGCAAGGCAGTCCACGGCGTCACGAAATCGCTTGACGGGTGCTCCTATACTATGTTGCTCTAGGCATTGATTGAAATAGCTTGTAGCCGCCATAAGGAGCAAGCCTTCCGTGAGAAAACCTGAACAGCGAGATCTCTTTCCGGGTGCGTTGGAGATGATGATTCTGCGCACGCTGAAGCGGCAGCCGCTTCACGGCTACGCTCTCGCGCAGCACATCAAGCGCGCTTCCAGCGACTTACTGCAAATCGAAGAAGGTTCCCTTTATCCTGCGCTCCAGCGCCTTCTGAAGGAGGAGCTAGTAAGGGCGGAATGGGGCACGTCCTCCACCAATCGTCGCGTTCGCAAGTACACGCTCACGCCGTCGGGCGCGAAACATTTGCAGCGCGAAATCTCCAGCTTTGAAACGATGCTCGAAGGTATCACCCGCGTTCTGACTCCGGTGAAGCCGTGAACTGGCTCAGGCGTTTGCTTTCGCGCCGCCGCCTCTACAGCGAGCTCTCCAAGGAGATGGAAGAACACATTGAGGAAAGAGTTGAGGAGTTGGTGGGCAGCGGTATGTCGAGAAAAGACGCTGCCGCCGCGGCGCGCCGCGAGTTTGGCAACGTAACGTTGATCCAGCGAGACAGCCGCGAGGTCTGGCGGTGGACTTTCCTGGAAAATCTGATCATCGACGTGCGCTACGCGTTGCGCTCGCTGCGCAAATCGCCGGGTTTCGCCGTAGTAGTTGTTCTGACGCTGGCGCTCGGCATCGGCGCGAACACCGCGATCTTCAGCGTCGTGAATGCCGTGCTTCTGCGGCCGTTGCCGTTTCGCGACGCCTCGCGGCTGGTCGATATTTGCGCCCGGAGCACCCTGTTTGATTTTCCGCACCTCGATGTGTCCTTGCCGGATGCGGCCGATATTCGGGCAAGCGCGACGACACTCGTTTCCGTCTCTGCGTATCAAATTTCATCCAGCGAGCTGACGGGCAATGGAAAACCTGAACGCATCGACACAACGAACGTTGCCGAAGACTTCTTTCCGGTGCTCGGGATTCAGCCGTTGTACGGCCGGACGTTTCTTGCGTCGGACATGGAGCCGGGCAGCCGCGTCGTAATCCTGAACTACAAACTGTGGCGCGAACGGTTTGGCGGCGATCCGGCCGCTGTCGGCAAGACTATTCTGCTCGACAATCAGGCGCGCAACGTGATCGGCATCATGCCCGAAATACCAAAGACGGACTTTGCGACTGATTCCCAGGCCTGGATGCCATTCATTCCTACCAAGGAACAGGTGACCTCGCGCAGCGATCACGACTACGGGGTGCTGGCGCGCCTCGCGCCCAGTAGCAACATCGCGCAGGCGCAGAAAGAGCTGGAGACGATCGGTGACCGGCTGGCCGCTGCGTATCCCGACGCCGACCGCGGTTGGAGCTTGCATGCAGAGTTGCTCGGTCCGCAGTTGCTCGGAGATTCGCGAATTCCGCTGCTGATTCTATTATCCGCCGTGGGTTTTGTGCTTTTGATCGCGTGCGCGAATGCCGGCAACTTGTTCCTCTCGCGCGGAGCGGCCCGCCGGAGGGAATTCGCCATCCGCAAGGCAATCGGAGCGACGCGAGGCGCACTATTGCGCCAACTGGCGACCGAGAGCGTGGTTGTGGCGCTGCTTGGCGGAGTGTCCGCATTCTTGATCGCGACATGGACGCTGCGCGGGTTGCGCGGGATCTTGCCGCCGGGAACTCCGCGAGTGCAGGACGTCCGGATGGATCTGAGTGTTGCCTGGTTCACGTTGGGCGCGTCGCTGCTCGCGGCGCTGTTGTCGGGGCTGGCTCCAGCGTGGTTGAGTTCCGGCGAAGACGTCCAGGTGGCGATCAAAGACAGCAGCGGGAACGCGCGTGCGGGGCACAGTTTATTGCGACGGTTGCTGGTGATCGGCGAAGTGGCGCTGGCGGTGGTCCTGCTGATCGGGGCGACCTTGGCGGTCGAGAGTTTCGGGCGAATGCTGCGCCTCGATCCGGGTTTTCGGCCCGATCATCTGCTGACCATGCACGTGGATTTTCCGGAGTTTCGCTTCGCCAGGGACCAGCAAGCAGATGCGTTTATTCGGCAAATCGTGGACAACACGCGGACAGTTCCCGGAGTGGAGGCGGCCTCTGCCGCGATCACATTTCCTATGGGTGACTCCGTTGGTGAGACGACCTTCCGGACTGAACAGTCTCCGCCGGGAACGGCCGGAGACCAAATGGCAGTGGGAACCTCAGTAACGCCGGACTTCTTCCGGACATTCGGAATTCCTTTGCTTGCGGGCCGCGACTTTAACCGCAACGAGCAGGGACGCGGTCGGGTTTTCATCGTGAGTCAGGCGTTCGCGCACAAAGTGTTTGGCACAGCGGATGTGCTAGGCAGGCGCATCTCGACACGCCGCGACAACGGCAACCCAGTTTGGGGCGAGATCGTTGGCGTGGTGGGAAATGTCCGCAGAGTCGATCCGGGTGCGGAGCCGGGTGGAGAGGCTTCGCCGGCAATTTATACGCCGTTCTCGGCCAAACCCGGTAGTGCCGTCTACCTTGTTTACCGAACGAAGGGGGACCCTCTGGCGATGGTTTCGGCGATTCAAGAGCAAATCTGGGGAATCGACAAGGACCGTCCGGTGACGGCAGTCAAGACCCTAGACCAGCAGATGGACGAGGACAACGCAACACCGAGATCGCAAAGCTTCCTGTTAGGGACGTTTGCGGCCCTGGGCTTTGTACTCGCGGTGGTCGGGGTCTACGGCGTGATGTCGTACGTGGTTACGCAGCAGACACGCGAGATCGGTATTCGCATGGCGCTGGGTGCCGATCCTGGCAAGATACTGCGCTTGGTGATTGCTCACGGGCTGAAACTGACGCTGGCCGGCGTTGCCGTTGGCGTTGGGACTTCGCTAGCGCTGACCCGCTTCATGCGCAGCTTGTTGTTTGGTGTCAGCGCGACCGATCCACTGACGTTTGCCGGCGTGGCACTACTGCTGACGCTGGTCGCACTTGCCGCCTGCTTCATCCCCGCGCGCCGGGCCATGCGCGTGGATCCCCTGGTTGCCCTACGTTACGAATAACAGCGCCAATTGCCTGACGTCAGAAGCTACATCTCGCGGAGGGCTACGGCGACTGGGCGGGCGGCGGCGCGGAGGGCGGGTGGCAGGCCGCCGAGAAGGCCCATGACCAGAGCGAAGATCACGCCGCCAAGAAGAAGGCCGGAAGTGATCTTGAAGGCGAAGGCCATGTTGGCGAAGGTTTGCCAGTTCATAGTGGCGGTGGTCTAAGCCGTTGAGGGGAAGAACGGCGAGGCAGCCAACGAGTCCGCCGACGAAGGAGATGAGCAGGGCTTCGATCACGAAAGAGAAGACGACGGCGGCGGCGCCGAAACCGAGGGCGCGCATGGTAGCGATTTCGCGGCCGCGCTCGGCGACGGCGGAGTACATGGTGTTGAGAGCGCCGAAGATGGCGCCGATGGCCATGACGGCTGGCGACGACACCGCCCAGCATGGTGATGAGCGTGGTCATGCGCGTGGATTGCTTGGAGTAATAGTCGATCTCGCGGACTGACGTCGACGTTCAGACGGGGATCGGAGGTGACGGAATCCTTGAATTGCTGCAGGGCGTCGGGCGAAGTGAGGTGCACGGTGACCGACTGAAAGACGTTGTCCGGCGCTTGTAGACCGTCGTCGAGCACGCGGGCGTCGCACCAGACTTCGGAATCGAAGGCGCTGCCGCCAGCATCGAAGACACCGACGACTGGTCCAGTGGCCGCCGCCGAAATTGACGGTATTTCCGAGCGTCAGCCCGGAATAGGTGGTGTTGGCATTCTTGCCGACGACGAGTTCCGCGAGTCCGGGCTGGAACATTCGGCCCTGGACGATCTTACGTTTTGTTGCGGATGGCGAGGACGTTGGCGAGAGACGCCGCGAACCTGCACGTTGGCATCGGTGCCGGTGAGCTCAGCGGAAACGGGTGCGATGACGACAACCTCACCGGTGACCAGCGGTCCATCGGCGGAGCGAGCGACGCCCGGAGCGTCCTGAATGATCTTCACGTGTCGAGCGCGACGCCACCATCATTTCCGAAGTGGCGCCGGCGCGCATGATCAGGGCGTTGTCGTCGGAGCCGGAGGCCACCAGCGTGGCTTTGAAACCCCGAGCAAGCGACAGCATGGCGATGAAGACGCCGACGGTGCCGGCGATGCCGAGGACAGCGACGATGGCGGAGGTCCAGCGAGCCTTTACGCTGCGAAAGTTGTAGATGACGGGAATTGCCATGTTAGACCCTCCGAAGCGCGTTGACGACGCGCATGCGCATGGCGCCGATGCCGGGCAGCAAGCCCGCTGACGACGCCGACGAGAAGAGCCGTGGCGAGTCCGAGGAGAGAATCGCGGGAGACAGAATGAGAGTGGGCAACAAGCCGTTGAGGGCCGCACGCCAGGACCGGAATGGCCAGGAGCGCAGAGCGAGGCCCAGGAGGCCGCCGAAGAGCGCGATGATCAGAGATTCGGCGAGAACGAAAAAGAGAACCGTGCGGTCGCTGAAGCCGATGGCTTTGAGGACGGCCAGCTCGCCGATGCGTTCGCGAACGGAGATGGCCATGGTGTTGCCGGTGACCAGCAGCAGCGTGAAGAAAACGACGCTGCCGATGGTGAGGATCAGGAATTCGATGTTGCCGAACTGTTTGACCCAGCCGGCGGCGAAAGGCGGATTCGGTTTCGGTTTTGGTTTCGAAATCGAGAGTTGGCGAACATGTCGTCGATGGCCTTGGCGACGCGCAGGGCGTCGTCGGGATTATCGAGTCTGAGAATGTACCAGCCGATCATGGCCCTTGAATGATGTGCGGCACGCTCTCTTCGAAAGTATTTCCACTGGAACCAGAATTGGCTTTCGTCGCCGCCCGGGACGGTCATTGTGATAGATGCCGTCGAGATTGAATTCCCAAGTGCTGGCGTCGGCCGAAGATGGTGTTCTTGATGGGGATGCGGTCGCCGATTTTCCAGCCGAAGCGCTCGGCGGTTTTCGCGCCGGCGATGGCGCCCTGGCGATCCTTGACGAAGTTGTCTCCACTGATCGTCGGGAACGACGAACTCCGGGAACACCTTGCGCTGATTTTCGATGTCGATGGCGAACTGCGGGAAGAAGTTCTTTTCGTCCTGGTAGACGCCGCCGAACCAGTTGTTGTGGGTGATGGCCTTGACGCCGGGAATGCGCAGGATTTTGTCGCGGTAGGAGAGCGGCAGCGGCTGAATGATCGAGATGCGATTGATGACGACCAGGCGGTCGGCGCCGGCGACGTCCGCGCCGCGGCCGAAGGCGCCCTTGACCACCGCGAGGAACGCAAACAGAAAGAGCGCGACGGCGAACGAGCCGATGGTCAGGATCAGGCGAACCTTCTTGCGGAAGAGATTGGCGAAAATCAGGCGGCTGAATTTCATGCGGCACCTCCTGCGAGCGCCCTTGGCGGATCTGGCTGCCTTCGACGAGCAGACCTTTTTCGAGATGGAGCTCGAGTTCGGCGAGCTTGGCGACGACCGGATCGTGGGTGACCATCAGCACGGTCTTGCCGATATTCCTTCACCAGGCGCATGATCAGGTCCATGATTTCGTCGGCGCTCTTGCGGTCGAGGTCGCCGGTGGGCTCGTCGCAGAGCAGGAACGTGGGGTCGGCGACGATGGCGCGGGCGATGGCGACGCGCTGCTCCTGTCCGCCGGAAAGCTGGCGGGGATAGTGATTCATGCGATCGGCGAGACCGACGACGCCGAGCGCGGTTTCCACGTGCTTGCGGCGCTCGGATTTCGAGAGCTTGGTGAGCAGCAGCGGAAGCTCGACGTTTTGGAATGCCGTCAGCACGGGAATCAGGTTGTACATCTGAAAGATGAAGCCGACGTGGCGGGCGCGCCATTGGGTGAGCTTGTTGCCGGACATGTGGGTGATTTCGTCGCCGGCGACGGTGATGCTGCCGTGCGTGGGGACGTCGAGGCCGCCGAGCAGATTGAGCAGCGTGGTTTTGCCCGAGCCGCTGGGGCCCATGAAGGCGACGAAGTCGCCCTTGTCCACGTCGAGATTCAGTCGCTTGCAGGACGTGGATCTCTTCGCCGCCGCGGCGGTAGGTCTTGTCCAGGCCGCGGACTTGAATGAGGCTGTTGGATCTTCCGCTGCCATCCACTCGAACCATGTTCAGGGCTCCTGTTTCTTGGATCTTGCCGCTTAACTTCTCTGTTCTATACGAATACGTATCTCTAGATACGTCTATTTCTTGACTTCGATAACCTGGCCATCGTGCAGATCGGCCGGGCCTTTGACGACGACGGTGTCGCCGGCGATCAGGCCAGCGATGATTTCCGTGTCGGAGCCGCGAGTGCTGCCGAGCGTTACGGCGCGGCGCTCGAGGTGGTCGTCTTTCACCAGGAAGACGATCTTCTTGCCGCCGTCGTCGCGCACGGCGCTTTGCGGAACCAGCGGCGGCGGACGGCGCTCGCGCGTCGGCCTTCTTGTTCCGGCGCGTCGCCGAGGAACGTCACCTTGATGCCCATGTCGGGCAGGATGCGCGGGTCGAGCTTGAGGAACGAGATGCGCACTTTCACGGTGGCCTTCTGGCGGTCGGCGGTGGGAATGACGGTGCGCACGTGGCTGGGAATTTCCCAGTCGGGATAGGCGTCGAGAATTGCGGTGACCGGCTGGCCGTCGTGGACGCGGGCGATGTAGGACTCGTTGACGTCCACTTCGATCTCGTTGGAGTTCATGTCCACGATGGTGGCGATGCCGGTGCGGGTGAAGCCGCCGCCCGCGGAGATCGGCGAGACCATTTCGCCGACCTGCGCGTCCTTGGAGACGACGATGCCGGCGAAGGGCGCGCGGATGGTGCAGTTGTCGACGGCTTGCTGCGCTTCCTGAATGCGCGCTTGCGAAGCGGCGACCTGGGCTTTGGCGAGATCGATTTTGGCTTTCAGGCTGTCGGCGTTGGTGCGGGCGGTGTCGAGTTGCTCTTGCGTTTGCACGCCGGCCTTTTGCAACTGGTCGGCGCGGCGCAGCTCGATCTCGGCGTTCTTGAGCTGCACTTGCAAATCGGCGATGGCGGCTTGGGCAGAATCGCGATCGGCTTTGGCGGAATCCGAGCGCGCGCTTGCACGTCGGAATCGTCCAGGGTGGCGAGGAGCTGGCCCTCGGCGACGCGCGTGCCTTCGTCGAAGAAGACGCCAGTGACGCGGCCGGTGATCTTGGCGGCGATGGTGGCGCGGCGGCGCGGAGTGACGTAGCCGCTGGCGTTCAGAAGGGCTTCGCGGCCACCGGCGCCCGCGGGCTTGTGGGCCACGGCGACTTCAACGACGGGCTTTTGATTCCAGAAGGCGTAGATGCCGCCGGCAATGCCGGCCGAGGATGACGAGGCCGCCGAAGAAAATCGCGAGACCTTTGCCGACCTTGCTGCCCTTGCGCTGCCCTCGTGGATGCGCAAGGAGCCGAGATCGTGTTGCGCAGGACCTAGAGGTGTAGCCATCAACCTGGTTCCTTCAAAGAGGGGTTCACCTGTGCCTACGCACGGCCAAGGCTAGAGATTTCAGAGCTTGCCGTGACGGGGGCACGTCTGCGTGACATTTTAGCCTGATTGAGGGACGTTGCGAAAGAGATCGAAAAGGGGACGGGATTTGAGAGTTGGGTGGAAGATTCGAAGGCGTAAAGGCGGCGGCATGCGCCGCACTCCAAAAGAGGCTTGACGCGGCGGGGGAATACCGATTAGATGCGTAGCGAGTATTAAAACGGTTTAAGGAGTTCGGCATGAGCGTAACGGACAGCGAAAGACAGCGCCTTTGGCGCGATTGCTAATGGCTGTCGTTTTGATGTGCGCAGTCGGAGCACGGGTACATGGGCAGACCATCCGCGTGGACGTGACGCCGGGCCATGCGACGAACACGTTCGTGCCGACGAAGGCGTTGGGCGCGGGGATCGACCGATTGCCGTACGGCGCGGCGGATAAATTATTCACGGACGCGACCATTCAGCAGGTGTTGTCGGCAGGATGGCAAACCGTAACGTACCGCCAGAACACGGAACTGCACACGGAGGCGTGGCACTGGAATCCGCAGGGGACGTGGAGCGATCCGGCAGGGAAGGGCTATTTTACCGGGAATGCGACGCCGGGGGCGGAGATGATCCGGCATTCCTATGGGTATCCGCTGCCGCATCGCGGGGTGACGCGAGACGACGGCACCGACACGGTGGGTTATTCACGGCTGACCGACGGAGACACGAATCGTATTGGAAGAGCAATCCGTATCTGACGCAGGCGTTTACGGGCGAAAGATGACGCGCTGCACCCGCAATGGGTGTTTCTGGATTTGGCGAGCGCACAGCAGGTGACCGCGATTCGCATCGCGTGGGCAGAGCCCTACGCGCGGCATTACTCGGTGCAGTACTGGACGGGCGACGACCCGATCAAGAAGCCGACGCCGGAGTGTGGCAGACCTTTCCTGGCGGCAGCGTCACGGAGGGAAAGGGCGGAACGCGTCACGTTGCAACTGGCAACGGAACCCTTGAGCGTGCAGTAGGTGCGGATCTTGATGACGCAGTCTTCGAATACGTGCGATACGCACGGCGCGGCGGACAAGCGGAATTGCGTGGGCTACGCGATTCGCGAGCTGTATCTGGGCACGACGACGAGCGACGGAAAATTTCACGATTTGATCCGCCACACGCCGGACCAGGATCAGACCGCGACCTATTGTTCTTCGGTTGATCCGTGGCACGCGCCAGAGGATTTGGACGAAAGGGCCGGGGACCAAGTGGGATTCGATTTATTCTTTACGAGCGGCGTGACGCGCAGGCTTCCGGCGATGATTCCGATCGCGATGATCTATAACACGCCGGAAGATGCGGCGGCGGAGATCGCGTACCTGGAAAAGCGCGGCTATCCGATTTCCTATGTGGAGATGGGCGAAGAGCCGGACGGGCACTACACGCCGCCGGAAGATTACGCCGCGCTGTACGTGCAGTTTGCGGCGGCGCTGCATCGCGTGGATCCGAAATTGAAACTGGGCGGGCCCATTTTCACCGGGCGTGAACAAGGACATCGAGACGTGGCCGGACGCGCAGGGAAGAACGTCGTGGACGCGGCGGTTCATCGAATATCTGAAGGCGCACGGAAAACTGGGTGATTTGGCGTTTTTTGCCTTCGAGCACTACCCGATCGAGCCGGGGAAAATCGCATGGAGCAGCTTGTACGACGAAGCGACGCTGGTGACGCACATTATGGACGTCTGGCGCGAAGACGGCGTGCCTGCCAATGTGCCGCTGTTTATCACGGAGTCGAATATCTCGTGGGTGTCGTCGGAAGCGTTTGTGGATGTGTGGGGCGCGCTTTGGCTAGCGGACTATATCGGCGCATTTTTGAGCGGGGGAGGAGACGCGGTCTACTACTTTCATTATCTGCCGTTGGGATTAGGGCGCGGGCACAACGGATCGGTCGGAACGTTTGAAATGTTCTCCGCGGACAGGGACCGCAAAATTATTCAGCCGCTGTCGCAATACTTTGCGAGCCAACTGATCAACCTGGAGTGGGTGCAGCCGGGCGACGGCGCGCACCGCGTAGTTCCGGCAGCGAGCGACATTCGCGACGGCGCGGGTCATGTGCTGGTGACGGCGTATGCGGTGCTGCGCCCGGACGGGCAATGGTCTTTGCTGGTGGTGAACAAGGACCAGGAAAACGCGCACACCGTGGCGATTTCCTTTGAGGATTCCGAGAAGGGAACGAGCGGAGCTTTCGCGGGGCCGGTGAGCGTAACGACGTTCGGAAAAGAACAGTATCAATGGCACCCGGGTACACGAGCGGATTCCGGGGGCGGCCGTCCCGAGGGCAAAGCGGACCCGGATGGGCCAGCCGTAAAGTCGACAGTAAGCGCCGGGGCAGGTACGAAGTTCACATTGCCGGCGGCGTCGGTGACGGTGATTCGCGGCGTGATGAAGGCTGGAAGTGGTGTGAAGTGAGAATCTCCCTCGAGGATAGAGCGTAAAACGGGGACGATTTGTAACAGCGGGCGGATCCGCTGATCAGAATTCCAACCAAGAAAAACCCCGGATGATGGGGCTCCGCAAAAAATCTGTGGAAAACCGGTGCAAATTGTTAGTCAATTGGTTAATTCACTTTGACAGAACCAACACCCTTTGTTAGGTTCGCCGCCTAAGCTTCCGGGGCCTAACCCGTCGAAGCGCAGCCGTGTCTAGCCAGCTGGTCAATCGCAAGAAAAGTCCGAATGGTCGGTCCGAATTGTCGTGGACCAGCGCTACACACAAGGAGGAACAGAAATGGCTATACGCGAAGGGTATGTATCGATTCCGGGAAGTGATCATCACCACAAGAGCGATCACCGGCAGCTTGGCCCGACGGCGGGGAACGAGCAGATGGAGGTGACGCTCTTCGTGCGGCGCCGGGCTCAAGACGGAGCCAGCCCGAAATTGCGGGAGGTACGCGACTTCTCCGCAAAACCGAGCGAGACGAGCAAGCCCATGTCGCACCAGGAGTTTGCGGCGAGTCACGGAGCCAACCAGGCGGATCTGCAACAGGTTGCAAACTTTGCCGCGTCCCAGGGACTAGCCGTGGTCGAGGAAAGCGTTCCACGCCGATCGGTGATCGTGAAAGGGCCGGTCAGTGCTGTGAACAAAGCGTTTGGGGTGGCAATGTACGACTACGAGTCTCCGCGGACCGGGAAATATCGAGGCCATCCTGGCGAGGCAGCTCTGCCTGCGGCCATTGCGAACCTTGTAGAAGGGATTACCGGTCTAGACAGCCACAAGATCCACGCCCACCACTTCTCGACGGCCCGGCGGAAGAATCCGGCGGATCCAAGCCACACACGAGCGCTGACGCCGCAACAAGTGGCAAAGCTTTACAACTTCCCGGACGGAGACGGGGCTGGCCAGACGATCGGCATCTACGAGATGAACACGAGTGAAGGACCTGCCGGCTACACAACCGCAGATATTACGGACTCAATGGAGGCGTTTGGAGGCGGGCTTACCGTTCCGACGCCGATCGACGTTTCCATCGACGGTTTCAGCAACTCCGGCCAGTCCGACGGCGAAACGGGGCTGGATATCACCGTGGCCGGCGCCATCGCGCAAGCTGCCAAGATCGCCGTTTATTTTACCGGTGAGGAGCCAAGCAACATCATCCACGCCGTGCAGCACATGATTCACCCGGGAGCAGGTGACCCCACGCCAACCATCGTTTCGATCAGCTACGGCTGGGGCGCGGACGATGCGGACGCGGACAGCTTCTCGGACTCGGAATATACGCAACTCGGAAAACTCTTTCAGGACGCCGCGAATCTTTCAATCACCGTTCTCGTTTCGTCCGGGGATTCCGGCGCCGTCATCGAAAGCAACACGCAAGCCCAGACAAGCTATCCAGCGACCGAACCGTGGGTTCTCGCTTGTGGTGGCACGACCGTAGGCAACGTCAACGGGTCGTCATTCGATGAGTACGTCTGGAACGACACAGGAAAGGCAGGCCCGGGAGCAACGGGAGGCGGGATCAGTGCGCGATTCACGACGGTCCCGGACTATCAGACCAGTGTGGCCTTGCCAAAGCGCAGCGGCACCGGAACGACCGGGCGCGGAATTCCGGATATCGCCGGGAACGCCAGCGAGAACAGCGGCTACGAACAGTTCATCAACGGAGAATCGGGACCGGTGGGCGGCACGAGCGCCGTGGCGCCTCTGTATGCCGGTTTGATCGCGCGTCTCAACAAGAACCTCGGCGTTTCGGTTGGTTTCATCAACCCAGTTCTGTACGGTGCCGCAAGCACTGTCTTCCGAGACGTTGTTGGCGCACCCGGTCCAAAGAACAATTCGTTCAGCGGTGTTACCGGGTACCCGGCGGGCAAGGGGTGGGATGCTTGCACGGGGCTGGGCAGCGTCAATGGCGTAGCGCTGCAAAATGCGTTGCAGTCCGCACGAACTGCGCGCGTTTGAGCGCAGAAAGTCGTCGTCCGCTTAAAGCCGGGCGGCAAAACTGAGAAAGTAGTCGACCCAACCCCGCGAAGAGCCCCGCCGTACTCCTTCAAGAGGCGGCGGGGCTCTTCCGTCTCTGAAGTGCGTGGGAGTCATCGAGGCACACCCCGGAGGTGGTTTCTCGGCGTTTTGTTGTTTTTCAGAGAGTCAATCGGCGAGTTTCAGACCTACGAACGCAGACGATCTTCCGCGAGCGCGCGGCCAAATCACGGCAACGGGCCAACGACCTCAGGAATGAATTTGAAGACGCCCGAACGGAGTGATCGGGCTCTGCACCATCAGCGCACCGGAGCAATCTCGAGCCGGTCACCGACCTGCGTGCCGGAGCGATAGATCGTGTGCGGGGGGAGTTCCAGCACGCTCGTCGCTTTCAGGGAAACAGCGGAGATTCGAAAAGGGCGGACATGCTCCTCGACGTAGACGACCTCCTTGTCCTTGCTGAGAAAAATGATATCGATCGGGAACATCATCCCAATCGTATGGACGCCGCGGGACGGCACGATCCATAGACCGCGACCGAGCTGCGCCCAGCGCCGCGTTTTTCCCAGCAGGCCTACGAGCCGCCGAAGATAACTGTCGGCGAGCATTGCTTCCGTGGCCACGAAGGTTTCACGCGTCTTGTTGTAAACGTATAGAGAACGATTCTGACCGTTGTTGGCCATTGATCTACCGACCCTGCTCCGGTGTTCTTCCCTGAAATGTGTCCGGTCCTACCGTTCCAAATGCCTACTCGACGGATTTGCGCTTGCGCCGCCAAATGATAATGAAGAGCACTAAGACTGCCAGTGCTCCTGCGACGACTCGAATTAGCGTTACGTTGTCCATTTCCTCTCTCCTTTTGAAATTACTCGGCCTCACGGCTTCTGTGAGGTCACGAGAGCTGCGATCACCGTTGCAATGCCGGCATCAACTGCCGGAGCAGGGTGAGCACAGCGGGGCCCAAAATCACCACCATCAAAGCCGGGAAGATAAAAAACACGAGCGGTGGGACCATCTTTACGGTGGTCTTTGCGCTCATCTCTTCCGCGCGTTGACGCCGCTTGATGCGCAAATCGTCCGAATAAACCCGCAAAGACTGAGCAACGCTGGTGCCGAAACGATCGGTCTGTACCAGCATGGCGACCAGAGACTTGATGTCCTCGAGACCCGTGCGGCGAGCGAGTTCCCGCAGAGCGTCGATGCGGGTCTTGCCGATACGCATCTCGAGGTTCACCAGTTGCAGCTCTTCGCTCAACTCGTGATGCGTGATGCGCAGCTCTTGCGCGACCTTCATCAGCGCCTGATCCAGACCCAGACCGGCTTCCACGCAGATCACCAGTAGATCCAGGCCGTCCGGGAGGCCGCGGCGAAGACGATGCTGCCGGGCACTGACTCTCCAGCTCAGAAACATTTCGGGGAAGAGGTAGCCGACGACGGCCGCGATCGCGGGAATCATGTACGGATTCCAGCGATAAAGCCCAGTGGCAAAGGTGAAACCCACGAAGGCGATAGGCGTCAGCAATTTGAAGCCGCGCATGGCCATCAGAGCTTGCGAGCTGCGATAGCCGGCGCGCATCATGAGTAGCTGAGTGCGCGGGGTCTGCGTGTTTTCGCCCGGTACCAATTTGCCGAGGTCTGGCGAGAGTGTCTCGCACGCGGTCTTTTTGTTTTGCTGCGAAGCTGGCTTCCTGGACCTCCGGCACCACCGGATTCATGAATCGCGACAAACGGCCCGCAATACCTGCTCCGCCGGGCGTCATGGCGTAGAACCACCGCCGCCAGGATGGCGAAGGTGGCTACGAACGTGATCGCGGTAATGGCCCAAAGCATCTGCGAGACTCCTTACTTGCTAAACCTCAATGTGAATAATCTTCCACAGCATCAAAGAGCCGACGACCTGCATTGCTCCCGCAACAGTCAAGATCGCCGGACCCCTCGGGTCATCGAATAGGACCCGCATATAAGTGGGATTCAACACGGTCAAAACGATCATCATGAAAATCGGCAAAGCAATCAGGATGCCGGCGGTCAAGCGGCCTTGCGCGGTGCGAACCTTGACCTCGCGATAGATGCGGAAGCGATCGCGGATGACGCGTGCAAGGCCGTCGAGAATTTCCGCCAGGTTGCCGCCCGTCTCTTTTTGGATCAGCAGGGCGGTGACGAAAAAGCGCACGTCGATCGAGGGAATGCGCTCGGTCATGTTGAGCAGCGCATCGCGCAGGGGCAAACCGAAATTCTGCTCCTCGAACGTGGTGCGAAATTCGCTGGCGATAGGTTCGGACGATTCCTTGGCGATCATTTCCAGGCCGGTGGTGAAGGCATGGCCGGCGCGCACGGCGCGGCCCAACAGATCCAGAGCTTCCGGAAAGCGCTCTTCAAACTGCCGCATGCGTCTCTGGCGGAGGTAGGAGATGACGAGAAAGGGCGCGGAGAGAACAGCCAATCCGAAGATAAGGGCAATCGGGAACTGTGGATAGAAAACACCGACGAGCAAGTAGGTTCCCAGACCCAGACAACCGCTCAACAAAACAACTTTGCCGGCCTTCATGGTTAGCCCGGCTTGCGAGATCTGTTCTTGCAAGCGCACGGACCAAGACCAATGCAGCAGCAAGCGATGAACGACTGGAACGCTGCTCAACATTTCGTCGCGTGCCAGTTTCAGCCCCAGGGAAACATCGCCGCGGCGCTCCGCCTTGCGGACCGCGTCCATGCGGCGGCGCACGACGTCCTGTTTGGTGTCGGAGCTGGCGAGCATCCAGATCGCCAGGAAGAGCCCAACGACAACCACGAAAGTCAGAATGGAAAGCAAGAGACCCATAGCTATCCTCTAGTGCGAGCTGCTTCCGAAAAAATGAACATCGACCCCATCATCACGAACTCCCAGTGATCGTGCTAAGCCTCAAACATAGAGAGCGGCAAGTGAATGCCGGAAACAGCCAGCTTCTCCGCAAATTTTGGGCGAATTCCCGTCGGCATGAAATCGCCGATCACTTCTCCGTTGTCGCGAATGCCGCGCTTGCGGAAGACGAAAATGTCCTGCATGGTGACGACTTCGCCTTCCATCCCGGTAATCTCGGCGAGGCTGATCACTTTGCGCGTGCCGTCGCTGAGGCGGCTTACCTGCACGACGACGTCGATGGCCGAAGCAATCTGCCGGCGAATGGCGCTGTCGGGAATATTCAAGCTGGCCATGGCCACCATGGTTTCCAGGCGGCTCAGAGCGTCGCGCGGAGTGTTCGCGTGGATCGTGGTCAGCGAACCGTCGTGGCCGGTGTTCATGGCCTGCAACATGTCCAGCGCTTCTTCGCCGCGCACCTCACCGACGATGATGCGGTCGGGGCGCATACGCAAAGAGTTGATCACCAACTGGCGCTGTTGGACGGCGCCCTTGCCTTCGATGTTGGCGGGCCGCGTTTCCAAGCGCACGACGTGGTCCTGGTGAAGTTGCAATTCGGCCGCGTCTTCCATGGTGACGATTCGTTCGCGGTTGGAAATGTACGACGACAGAACGTTGAGAAAGGTCGTCTTGCCGGCGCCGGTGCCGCCGGAAATCAGGATATTGAGGCGCGCCTTCACGCAACCACGCAACAGCTCCAGCATCGGCGGCGTCAGAGTGTTGTTCTGGAGTAAGTCGTCGGCGGTCAGCGGATCGCGGCCGAAACGCCGAATCGAGAGGCACGGACCATCCACGGCCAGCGGAGGAATGATGGCGTTGACGCGCGAGCCGTCGGCGAGCCGCGCATCCACCATCGGCGAGGATTCATCCACGCGGCGGCCGATCGCCGAAACGATCCGGTCGATGATGCCCATCAGGTGCGACATCGTCGCGGAACTGGATCGAGGTCATCTCCAGGATGCCCTTGCGCTCGACGTACACGCGCTTGTAGGTGTTGACCAGGATGTCGGAGACCGTGGGATCGGCCGAGCAGCGGCTCGAGCGGCCCAGTCCGAAAACCTCATCCAGCACTTCCTGGGCGAGGCGCTCGCGCTCCTGCAGGTTCATCGGGCGTGGATTCGCCCGACGACCAGCGCTTCGAGGATCTGCGTCACTTCGCGGCGCACGTCTTCGCGGTTGACCTCGGTCAAGCGATCGAGATTCAGCTTTTGAATCAGCTTGCGATGAATCGCGGCCTTGACGCTGCCGAAATCGGTTCGTGTGACAGGTACGGTGATTGGGGCCATGATCTAGATCACCTTTTTGCCGGAAACGAAAAAAGTCCGCCGAGCGAGCCCTTTTTCGGCGTTGCCACGACGTCGAGTCCCGCCAATTGCGCCGCAATCTGCCGATAACGGCTGCTGAGCAGGTTGTTGTGATTCTCCTGCATCGGGCGTGCCGAGATTGACGGATGCACTGGCCTTCCGGAAATCGTTGGGCAGGCAAGCGAATACCGGGCGGTTGATGTCCTTCTGGATGCTCTTCAGAACTTCTTCATCGCCTTTGTGCCAGCGGTTGATGATCACGCGGGTCGGTCGGGATCGATGCCAAATCCTTTCAATGCCGAGCATGCGGCGCTCCAGCGTCCACAGCGACGGCACGTTGGCCTCCGCCACCATCAGATCATTCGCGCCATGCGCAGGATGGAGCTCCACTCCGATGAAAACTGCGAGCCCATATCCACAAGCACCATGTCGAAATTGTTTTGCGCCACATTCACGACGCGTTCCAGCGGAGGGACCGCGATGGTCTGCCACTCTTCGGCTTGCGTAGCGCCGCCGAGAATTTCCAGCTTCGTTTTGTGGCGGGTCAGCAGTCCCGCGAAAAAGTGGCTGTCCAGCCGATCCATGTTGTCGACGGCGTCGCGGACGCCGAATCTCGGATGCAGATCGAGCAAGAGGTGCGCATTTCCGAGCGGGCGCGCGAAGTCCAGCAGGGCGACGCGCTTGCGCGCGAAGGTCGAGAGTTGCACGCCGAGATTCACCGCGACGGTGGTTGCTCCCACGCCGCCCTTGGCGCCCATCACCACGATCAAGCTTGTCCAGAGAGGAATGGTCCTTGATGTCGAGGTCCTGCATGAACCGCGACAGAATTTCCTTGAGCGAGCCGGCATCGACCGGCTTTGGCAGGAAGTCCTGCACGCCGCAGCGCATCGCTTCCAGCAAGAGCTGATGATTCGGCGGAACCGCGGAGGAGCACGCCACCAGCCTTACCGCCGGACGCACTCTCCGCAGTTGCGCGCCGAACTGAAAATAAGGCTCGGGATCGCGAGACAAGTCCAAGAAGACCACGTCCGGCAACGACTCGGCGGAGTCGGGAAGTTTGTCTGCAGGAATCGACCACTGCTTGACCGACTTCACCAGACCCGTCTGCTGCGAGACTGGCCAGCAACTGCGCCGAACTGCCCATGTCACCGCTGGCTATGGCTACCGTTAGCATCTACCCGTTCTTTCTGATCCCTTAGAATTCGCGTTCAATCTCCACCCATCCTCTTTCCAGTACCTCGTTTCACTTGGGGGCGCCCGGCTTGGGGCTCGCGGGAGTAATCGGTCCGAGAAACGGCTGCGGAAACTCCAGACTCGGAGCCGGCTTGTCGGCCGCCACCGGATGCACGATGTGCGGCGTGACGACCACGATCAATTCATTCTTACTCTTGTTCACAGAGCGGCTCTGAAAGAGCTTTCCAAGAATCGGAATATCGCCGATGCCGGGAACTTTTTGCAGTTGCTCGGTCACGCGATTGTCCAGCAGGCCGGCGATCGCGAAGCTTTGTCCGTCCTTCAAGTCCATTTCCGATTCGACGCGATTCGTAGCCAGCGCCGGAATCACGAAACCCTGCAACGTCAGCGCATTCGTGAAATCCAGCGAGCTGACTTCGGGCTTCACCTTCAGGTGAATTAGCCCGTCGGGCGTCAAAGTGGGAGTGAAATTCAGGCGCACGCCAAATTCCTTGAATTGGATCGTGATTCCGGCAAAACCGCCGCCACCACCCGTGGATTGCAGAATCGGAAACGGGAACTCGCCGCCGGCCAGAAAGCTGGCGTCCTTGCCGGACTCCGTCATCAGGTTCGGTTCAGCCAGGATTTCCAGGACGTTTTGTTCTTGCAGCGCTTTAATCGTCGCGGCCAGATTGATGTCCGGGCGGAAGATGAAAATGTTGAGCAAATCGCTTAGGCCAATGCTGGTCGTGCCGCTCGTGCTGCCGTTGCCGCTCACTCCGTTGGATGTGGTGAGTTGCGGCGGAGCAAATTGCTGCGTTGAAATGGTTCCAATGTTCTTGGCGCCCGGAAGGCTGAGGAGGTTGATCCCGAATTGACTGATCGCCGTGCGGTTGACTTCGGCGAATCGCACCTGCAGCAGAATTTGTCCCTGTGGCACGGTTGGAACCTGCATCAAGCTGGTGACTTTGGGAGTCGCGCCCTTCACGATTTCGAGAATCTTGTCGGCGATTTGCTGCGAGGAAATTTTCCCCGACAGCATCACCACGTCCCTGGACGTGTCGACGTGCACATCTTCCGTGGGAAAGACTTCGTGAATCTTCTGGCTCAGGCCCAGGACGTCGATGTCGACCGAAACCTCGAACGCCTGGCTCTGGTCCGATTCGTCCCAGATGATCAGCGAAACCCCTCCAGGAGTTCGCCCGTTCACCAGGACTTGCGTCGGGCTGACCACGATCGCTTCCGCAATATTCGGATCGGCGAGCGAGACTCTCTTGATGCGCGCCGGCGAAGAGATCACGATCGAGCGGCCGACGAGCAGGTGCAGAGTTTGGGGCCCTTCGGGTTCGGCGGACTGCGCGACAGGAACCGGCGCGGGAGTGGCCGCCTGGGTCACGGGAGCAGCAGGCTGAGCCGTGGTCGCGGGCTGCTCTTGCGCGAAAATTCCAGAAGCTCCGAAACCCATGGTGGTCAGAAGCGCAACTGCCGGTGCCAGCTTGTTGCCGCAGGGCCGCGAAGCGTTCGACGGATTCGATTTTGTCAGGTTTTCGAACATTCGTTTTCCTTGTGGGCTTCTCATTGATTTGGAAAGCTCTTGTTCTCTCGCTTGTTGCCCGTGATCACTTCGATCACGTAGGGCGAAGGTGGCGCAGGTGGGGCCGCCGCCTTAACAATCGGCCCAGTGCGCTTTGGAGCCGGCGTTGTGCCGGAAAACAGGTTCGCTTCCAAAATCGAAGGTGGCTCGACCTTCTTTGTATCCACGGTGTTCCGCAAAGCTAGTTGGATTTTTCCCTCGGTGCTGGCCATTGCCAGTTTTCCGGCATCTTCCGGCGAAACCAGCAACGTGATCACCGGAACTGTTTGCGGCTTCCCTTCGCGATCCTGTTCGATTTTTTGGCCGGCGGCGAGCACCCGGACATTTTCCAGGATCGTGCGCGTGATGTTGTCTTCGCTGCCTTTATTTCCGCCACCGATCTTTCCCGTCACCAGCACATCCACCATCGTTCCCGGCATTACGAATCCGGCTACTCCCACGACGTCGTTCACGGCGACGGAAAGCGCCCGCATTCCCTCGGGAATCGTGGCAGGCAGACCGGCGCCCGACTCCTTGGCAGCCAGCTTGCTATCGAGAATGAGCTCGTTGGCGGCCACTGGAGTGATCAGCGCGCGGTTCGCGCAATCTTCGATGCGTGTGAACGTGCCGGCAACGGGTTCGTCGGCAGGCCAGGCAATGAGGCGAAGGTTGCTGGCGCTGACGCGCGTGCCGAGCTGCAGTGGCGAAGACGCCACCACGATGTGCTGGGTGGCGACCGGCTTGGCGTTGCTGGCCTTCTTGAATTGGCGGTAGACGAAGGTGCTCAAGAAGAACGCAACGATGACCGCGAATACTAACCCGAGGATCATGCGGTTCTGGTTCATGAATTCAATCTCCTAAGCCTCAATCCAATCAACCCCGCAGTGAGAGGTTGATTCACAAGCCCCAGCGGGCGGCAAAAAAGCAAGCGAGCGTGGAAATGGCCGCGGCCACGCCGAACGGCAGCTTGAGCAACGCCGGGTTGTCCAAAGAGATCTCCGGGTTGGCACGCAAGCCGAAGGAAAAGAAACCTTGGACGAGAACGCCGAGGTTGCGGAAGGTTTCCCTGACTCGCTGGGTACGCATCATTTCCACGATGGCCATCAAGCCAGAAACCACCACGCTTCCCAGTAGAACGAACAAAAAAAGCACTGGGCCGAGGAAGGCCCCGACGGCGCCCATCAACTTCCAGTCGCCGGCTCCCAACGCCCGCATCAAAACGAGCGGAAGCAGCAGGATCAGCGCAAGTCCCGCTCCTTCCAGCGACGCCTTGGCGCCGGGCCACCCGGACACTGCGGTGCGCAGGCCGAGGCCCAGGAAGAACGCGGGCACCGTTAGCCAGTTGGGTATTTTCCGCGTGCGAAAATCCACCCAGCCGGCTAGCAGCGTCACGCCGACGACAAAGATCCAAATTGTTTCTTGCGGCTTCATGGAGAAGGACAAGTCCTGTAGGTTGCTCACCCTAGACATACCGGGTCGAGATTTGACGAGACGCGACGCCGCCCGGCGGGACGCGCGCAGTTTCTCAGCGGCTTACGTGTTCAGATTGGCTGCAGCATTCTGGAAAACGCCGTTAACCGCCGTTGCCAAGGTGCTGAGCGAACCGATCGCCGCCAGCGACAACAAAACCAGCAGCAATGCGTATTCGGTAAGATCTTGCCCCTCCTCTTCCTTCCACAATCGAGTAAGGAGTTGCTTCATATCGGTTTCCTCCGAAAGAATTTATGAGTACAGGCCCAAAAAAGCGCAATACTCAACCAAGGAGCCAAGACTCTGGAAGGCTGGGCCGGCTTCGAGAGTCCAAGTACCCATCAAAACTTCTGACTCGGCCTAAACACCCGACAACTCGACTAGGTATTCAGGTTAGCTGCCGCCTTGGCGAACACTCCGTTGATCGCTGTCGCGATCGTGCTGAGCGAGCCAATTGCGGCCAAGGAGAGCAGGACCAACAGCAAGGCATACTCCGTCAAGTCCTGACCTTCCTCGTCCTTCCAAAGCTTCACGAAAAATTCGGTCATTTCATTCCTCTCAAGAGTAATATTTCGGCTGCGAGGACACTCACACCGGTGTCAGTCGGACTGTAATGAGCATCTGGGACGCCATTCCGCCATCGAAGTTTTGTCTATTAAACTATTCATTCGCAAGGACTTATATGAAAACCGGGGATTGACCACCCTCCCCCTGGCAGGGGGAGTCCAAAAGCGTTCCTCTTTGTTGACATTTCCACACCGGGCTCGCCGGTTTGGTGACGCCGGTGCTCCCAGGCCCCCTGGCAGATTGCAACCCTCCGGGGTGACCATTAGATGGCACCCAGGTAGAGATGGGGGGCTTAGGGGACACCACCGAGTACTCAAGCTTTGGTCGTTGCCGCGGGCTTCTCGCCCCAGATGACGACATTCCAGGCCAGCCAGCGAACCACTGGAACGCGGGTGAGAATGCGATCAACGGCCCGCAGCGGCGTCCACCACCACAGACGTTTCGGGGTCTCGCGCAGGATCCTTTTCCAGTAGCGGTCCTGATTGGGGTGCACCCGGTCGAAGAGGTAGTACTTCACGAACAGGAGCAGGGTGGCGATCCAGAATTCGCGGTGCTGCACGCGGCAGAAGAATTTCTGGGCCAGCTTGATGTCGGCTTTGGTGAGCGGTGCTTCGTCCAGTGTGCGTACTGCGGTGGCCATGCGGCGGTAGACGTTGATCGCCGGGTTGTACGCCAGGGGATCGTAAGAAAAGAACTTCCCGCCGGGTCTCAGCGCGCGGCTCATTTGCTCAAACAACGATGCGCGATCGTGGACGTGATGAATCGTGTTGGCTAGGTAGATGATGTCGTAGGAAGCTTCCGGTAGGCGGAGGTCCTCCGCGCCGGAAACGATTCCTTCCAGTTCGACGCCGAATTTCCTGCCCAGGCTAAGCGCGGTTTCCACCATCTGCGGCGAGATGTCCACCGCGGTAACGCTCGCGCCCTGAAGCGCGAAATAAACGGACGACTCCCCCAATCCAGCGCCGATGTCGAGCAGCTTCTTTCCAGCCAGCGGTCCCATGAGGCGCAGGATGAATTGATTTTCCAGCGCCGTGGGAGCCTCGAAACACTCGCGCACCAGGACGTCGTCCAGGCGGGTGCCGGTGGCCCAGGCATCGTGAAAGTCCGCTTCGCGCTGGTGAGTAACGGTTTCAGGAGTCATAGATTTCTGCGCGCTGCGCCCGGGAACGACCACCGAAACGCCATTTCGGAGAATGGCGCTCCCAGGTCAGCGTTTGTCACCGGAAACCAGGGCCCGCCGGTCCATCGCCGCAACCGGATTTCGCGATTCAAAGCCCATTCGTTCGCGCACGATGTAGAGTGGCCGACGCTTGGCCTCTCCGTAGATCCGGCCGACATACTCGCCGATGATTCCGATACAAATGAGTTGAACGCCACCGATGAAGAGATTCGCGATGACCGCGCTGGACCAGCCCTTCACCAAGCCTGGCACCTGAAAGAACCTTTCCAGCAGGACGATGACGATGCCAAGAATGGCGACAGCCGAGGCGGCAAAGCCAGTCCAGGTAGCCAGGCGCAGCGGCAGAATCGAGAACGAAAAGATTCCGTCCAGCGCGAAGCGCACCATCTTAAACAAAGAGAAGTTGGTGGTGCCCGCCGCCCGCGATGCGCGGTGATAGGAAACCGCCACTTGCGAAAAACCAAGCCAGCTCACCATGCCGCGCACAAAACGGTCGCGCTCCGGCATCGAAAGAAGCGAATCCACGACGCGGCGGTCCATCAGCCGAAAATCGCCGGTGTCGAGAGGAATGCGGGTATCCGAAAGCCGGCTGATGAACCGGTAGAAAATCTTGGCGGTCCAGCGCTTGAATTGCGTTTCTCCGTCGCGCTCTGTTCGAACGCCGTAGACCACGTCAAAGCCGTCCAGCCACTTCGCAAAAAATTCGAGGATGACTTCCGGCGGGTCCTGCAAGTCCGCATCAATGATGACAACGGCGTCGCCGGAGGCGTGCTCGAGGCCCGCGGTGATTGCCACTTGGTGGCCGAAATTTCGCGAAAACCGCACTACCCGGATCCGTGGATCTTGCGTTTGCAATTCACGCAGCACATCGGGAGTGGAGTCCGTGCTGCCGTCATCGACGTAGATGATCTCGAAACTCACCGTGGCTTGTTCGAGGGCGGCAACCAGATGTTGATGCGTCTGCCGCAGCACTTCCTGTTCGTTCAGACACGGGACGACGATGGAGAGCAGCATGCGGCGCTCACCCGCGCTTTGCAGAGGGAGCTGTATCGGCCCTCGCGGGCGCTCTGAAAATGGCGCGTCCATGGTTACTCCTCTCGGCCCGTCTTCGTGCTCCGCAGGCCTGCGTTCAACGCGCTCACACTTTCCCGCCGGACAAATATCACACTGAGATCATCCGAATAAACCCGCTGCCAGTCCGGGAGCGCCGCGAGCACTGTGACCAAAGGCTCATCGCGCCGCACGAGGCAGGATTGCACCCCGTACCCTCGTAACACGCCGAGCGCGCCGGGTTTGAGGTCGGCGATATGCACGTAATCGGCAAACACGCCGCCTCGTTCGTACAGTTCACCTCGGCCGTCGATGAAAACTCTCTGTGCTGGCGCCATCGACCAAACCAGGTAGTCGCCAAACTCGTAAGTCTCGAACATCGGGCCAGGCACGGGATGTTGTCGCAAGTACGCGACGGCTCGAACCGGAGACTGTTGGGCCACGATCTCCTCCAGCCTGCCTCGGGAGGGAAAATACCCGATCATGAGGGCCACCGCCCCAGTCATCAGAACGCTGTTCAACACCAAGTGGTCCTTGGCGCGGTCGTAAGACGAAACCCAGCGAGCGAGGACCGCAGCGAGCACCGGAGTGAAAAAAGGCACGAAGAGAAGCAGGAAGCGCACGTGAAGGCACGCCATCACCGTGCCACCAAGAAACAACACCAATTCTTCCAGCCGCCAAGTCACCCGGAAGATCGCGCGAACGATGAAAAACGCGGCCAGCAGCAATAGAAAGAGTTTTCCAGTCAGCTCATTGAAGGGCATTGAGCGCCACTCGGTGACATTGGCTACGTTGAGCGGCAAAGAGGACGCTACTTCAAAGGGATACGCGGCGAGCCTCGGTCCATAAGGCGTGATCGGGATCACGGCGAGACAAAGCAGAAACACGAAACCCAGACGCACGCTCTGGCTGGTGGTCCAGCGGCGAGCTTCCACATCCCCGGCGCGAAACTCTTTGAGGCCACACACCCAGTACACCAGGACCGTGCCCAGCCCGATAACCCAGGAGCCGTGAGCGTTGATCCACACTAGAAGCAGCAGCGGAAGAAAATACAGCGCGCGAGGCTTGCCTTGCCGGAAGCGCTCGAGAGCGATCAGCGTCAGGATGAGGAATAAGTAGCCCAACATCTGTGGGCGCAGCGTGAACGCTGTAGAGGCCAGAGTCAGCAGAGTGGCGGCGGCTACAAATCCAGCTTTCGAGTTCCCGCAGCGCGACGTGGCGTAGGAGTAGAGCGCAAGCATGATTGCGGCGCTCAAAACGATGAGCAGCGCAGCAAGACCCGGCAGGCCCGCGACGCGCGCCACGGCGGCAAACAGCATATCACCCAGCCACTCGTACGCGAGCCACGGCTGGCCTGCGACCGTGAACGAGAAAGGGTCGACGGTAGGCCAGTGATGTGTTGCCAAGATCGTTTCGCCCACTTTAGCGTGCCACCAGAAATCGGGATTGATGTCGAAGGTGCGCGCCACGACAAAAACCGCGCCGACTAGAAGTGTTGCCAACATCGAGGGGAACGAGATCGCGCGGCGCAGCAATGAATCCTTTGCGCTCGCGACAGGCGCGGCGAAACCCCCGGCGCCGCCGACAGCATCAGCGATCGTGCCGGCCTCGCTCATAGATCGTGTGATCGGCGTATTCACTCGCTTTTACTCGGTGCCTCGTTGGCACGCAGTGCACCTTGCGGCGCTGCAGCACTTCGTCGAACAAATAGCACGCTTACGCCATCGGTGTATCGCCGCTCCCAGTCCGGCTGTGCGGCGAGCACAGTGGCCAGCGGCTCTTTGGTCTCCAGAAGGCACGACTGGATTCCGTGGGCGCGCAACACCGCGAAAGCAGCCGGCTTCAGGTCGGCGACCTCCAGGTACTCGTTAAAAGCGCCGCCGTCTTCATAGAGATCTCCACGTCCGTCGATGAAAACTTTTTGCTCGGGGAGCATCCCGATCAGATAGCCACCGTACCCGTAGGTGTTATACATGGGCCCCGGCACGGGGTGCTGGCGCAAATACTCGACGGCGCGCACGGGAAAGGTTTCGGCCACGATCTTCTCGATGCCTGCGCGAGTCGGAAAATAGCGCACCATCGCCACGATAACGGCGGTCATCAGGATCGCGTTCAAAATGCGGTGATCTTTCTTTGCCTCGTACGGCGGCGTCCACCGAGCCAGGAGCGTGGCAAACAGCGGCGCGAAGAAAGGCACGAAGAGCAGCAGAAAGCGCACGTGCAGGCACGCCATCGTCACGCCGCCAAAAAAAAGTACAATCTCCGCGGCCCGCCAAGTCATCCGGCACATCATCTGTGCCAGAAAGAAAGCCAGCACGAGAGCCAGAAACAACTTTCCGCCCACGATGTTGAACGGCATGGGCTGCCATTCCAGGATGTTGCCCACGTTCAAGGGAAGCGTCGCAGCTACCGTGAAGGGATACCCGGCCAGACGAGTGCCGTATGGCGTGAAGGGAATTGCGGCCAGGCACAAAAGGAAAATCAATTCCAGACGAATACGCTGCGGTTCGGTCCAGCGCTTTGTTTCCACTCCGCCGAGGCTAAATTCCTTTAGCCCGCTGGCCCAGAAAACGAATATCACGCCCAACCCGATCACCCACGAGCCGTGCGTGTTGATCCACAGCAGAAATAGCGGCGGAAGGAACCACAGCGCGCGCGCCTTGCCCTGGCGGAAACGTTCGAGAACGATCAGGGTGAGAATCAGAAAGAGATAGCCTAGCATTTGCGGGCGCAAACTGAATGAAGCGAATGCCAGCGAACACAGCAGGAAGGAAGCCACAAATCCCGCCTTGGAATTTCCGGAGCGCATCGTCGTGTACGCGTAGAGAGCGAGCATTACAATGCTGGCCAGCACGATCAGCAAAATATCCAGCCCAAGTAATCCGCCGTAGCGAGCGGCCACTCCGAGCAGCACATCTCCCAGCCACTCGTACGCGATCCAAGGCGTGCCCGCGACGGTAAACGAAAACGGATCGGTCGTGGGCCAATGGTGTGTGGCCAGAATGTCCTGCCCAACCCGGATGTGCCACCAAACGTCGGGATCCACCACGAACGCTCGGCCTTCGTAGAAAACCCTGCCAACGAGAAACGTGGCCAGCATGGCGGGAAACGAGAATACCCAACGCGACGCGGAAGTAGCGGGTGCCACTGCACTTGCCGTCGCTGTTGGGGAACCCGTTGCTCCCGGGAGCGTTCCGCGGTCTGGCATCGAGATGTCGGCTTCACTCATGGTGTTTAACTTGGCCGCTGGGCTTGGTCAGCCAGGTGTCGGCTGCTGTGTCTCACTTTGCGAAAGCAGGCTACCCTGCGTGTGTCCTCATCTGTAGACACTTCGCCTGGTAACGCGCAGTTCGCTCACCTTATGGAGGCAGGTCTCATTCCAAACTGGTGCCTGATTCGGCTAGGTTCCGGAAGGCGGGAATAACTGCAAAAGGTGTGCGGGTACTGGCGATGGATTCGCCAAGTTGTTGAATCTTATGTATGTTAGTGTTTCCCAGCAGAGTTCCGGCGGCGGCGAGATGCTTGAGCCGCTCAAACATCAGGCCCATCACGCGGCAGCAGGTGGCATCCACCGCGACCGGATCACTTCCGAAAACCAGTACTCCGCTAGCCTTGGGGGTCCCCTGGATCGGTCCGTTACCCTCCATCCCCACAATGCCGTCCACGATGGCAAAATCCGGCCGGGCGACAGCGTTGATGTCCAAGATGGCTCGATCGATCCCCGCCCAGTGCAGGACGTTCTTAGGCCACCCGTAGCAACTTCCTGGGACGATGCCGAACATATTCTTGAGAGATAGGGTCACGCCAGCCCAATGGTGCGTTTTCAGCTTCGGCATGGAGACCAGAAAATCCACGCCCAAGACGGTCTTCGGCAGGTACAGCTCGTTCAGCCGCGAGGCGTGAGTTTTGAGGGCCACGCGCTCGACGTCGTCCACGTTCAGATCGACAAACATGCCAGCCAGGGGGCCGACATACTCCCGCAAGCGCACGGATTCGAGGATCGCCTCGGTGTCGCGATCCATTGCCGGACCGTCGCCGATAAGCACTTGCGAGGCTCCCAGGCGCAGGAAGCATTCACGGGTAGCGGCGATCACAGCCGGGTGCGTGTTCATCACGCCGAGAGGGTCAAGACCGACCAGGTTGGGTTTCAGAAGGACGGTCTTGTCTTTAACAGAGAGATTGAAAACGGCCACGCTCTCGTAAATCACCGAAGCCAGATCTTGCTCATAATTCGCCACCCGGCGGATCACCACGCTTGACGGCGGACGCTGGAAAGAGGGAATGAGGGTGTGATTGCGCATAGTTAGGCCGCTTCACCGCGTGCCGGAGTTAGCCAATGCCGACGTTCGCTGGACGCCAAGCACGCCCAGGCGGTGACCTGGACGCTCTGCAGGAATCCATTTTCTCGATGTAAATCCTGCAGTTTGCGCGGTCCACTTGGCCATTCGCGGCCGTAGGTTTCCAGGCAGATTCGCGCGAGCGCCAACGATCCGGCGCCCTGAATGTTCGCAACATCAGCTTCGAGCCAGGCCAGGCTAGACACGTTTTCAGGCCGCTGGGGATAAGCGCGCAAGGCTAGCAAAGCCCAAGCCGTAGGCACCACCAGAGGCTCGCCGGCAACGCCGTAGACACTGGGATTGCCGCAATTCCAGCCTCCGCCGGGGCACATGCGGTCGTAGAGCAGTGCCGCAGCAAGCTGCTGGCGTCGTTGGGCCACGGCGGGAAGCAAGGCGTTCGGCGCGCGTTGCAGGGCAAGGAGAGCAAGCGCAGTCGGCTCGACCCAGGAGCTGGTTCGGGGCGTCCATCCCCATCCTCGCAGCGAATTGTCGATCGGGAGCACGTGGCGCTCGGCGGAGAATCGCGCCAAAAAACGCCGCCACGGCGTGCTGTCTCGTGGCCAGTCCTCGCACAGCCACTTTAGGCCCGCTGCAACGTTCTTTTCGGAGTCTTTTTCCGAGTCCAACACCCAGCAAGCGAGCGAAGTGACCCAGCAGCCGATTTTTTCTTCAGGAGTGGAGGGCCAAGATCCGTCAGGGAGTTGCGAGGCGCGCAGAAACTGGAACGCGCGAGCGACAACTTCGGAAGCTTCGTTATCCGTCGAGTTAGTCAGGGCCAGCAGCGCCCAGCAGGTGGGTTCCGCGCGGCTCTGTGAGCCGGGATGGAAGCCCCATCCTCCATCTGCATTTTGCGCGTTGCGCAGAAAGGGCAAGCAAACGCTCTGCGCGAAAGAGGCCTCGCGATCCGCGTCCATTGCGTCAGAAGCTAATCTGAGAGGCGGGGCCAAGTCCATAGCAATCTCAACCGTTCCGCCGGGTGAGTTTGCTTGTGGGCCAAGGATTCGCGACAGAGAACGCGCCAGTCACCTGAAACGAGCCTGTCAGATGCCGGCGTACCAGGCATAGCCTGCCTCTGGAGCCGCGGAGCCCAGGCCCTTGCCGAAGCCTTTCAGACTGTCGGTGACCGTCAGGTGGGTGATGAATTTCACGCTCTTGTAGCCGAGTTGCCGGGGGACCCGCATGCGAAGCGGCCCGCCGTTGCCCACGGGAAGTTCATTGCCATTCATCCCATAGGCGAGAAAAGTCTGCGGATGCGACGCATCGGCCATATCGATGCTGTCCCACCAGTCGGGATCGATCGAGACATAGACAACGTATCTGGCTTGCGGATGGATTCCAACGGCATCCAGGACGTGGAAGAGAGGCACGCCGATCCACTCGGCTATATACGACCAGCCCTCTTCACAGGCCAGATGAGTGATCTGGCTGCGAGACGGATAGCTCTTAAGCTGGGCGAGCGAAAACGAGGCGGGCCGGTCGACCATGCCGTCGACGGAGAGCCGCCAGTCCGCGAATCCTCCGGCCTGAAGGCGCTTGAACGCATCGTTCAGCGGTGGCATTTCGTTCGCGACGGGTTTCTTGGAAATCTGGCTCGGCGAGAACTCACGGGCTAACGAGTGCCTGGTCAGCAGCCGGTGAGAACCATAAGTCAGCGTTTCGCCGAGACCGTAGAGTCCGCTGTGATCGGGCGGGACCAGCCCATACCTTTGCGCAATGCGGGCGGCTACGCCCAGGCCCGATACGCCTGCCGTGACCGCGAGCCCGGTTTTAATCAGTCTGCGGCGCGAGAGATCGGTCATGTGCCCTCCTTTTGTGTGCCGGCGCGGCCCGTGATCATCGCTCGCATGCGGCTCCGGAATCCGGCAAGACAAACCATCAAGACGTGGACCAGAAGGAAGAGCAGCAGAGCCAGCGACACGAAGAAGTGAATGGTGCGCGCGGATTGCTGGCCGCCCAACAAAGTGACGGTCGCCGGAACCGCGGAAACAAAAGCGGGAGACATCGCCAAGCCCGTCCAGATTACTAATGGAAACAGAACGAAGATCACGAAGAGGTAGGTGAGCCGCTGGAGCACGTTATACGACCAGGCTTCAGCCTCACTCGGCCGCTCGAAGCGCAAATTCTTAGCGATTGCGGATGAGAACGACCGCCAAGAAAGATCGGCGCCACCCGAGAGCAGGTTCCTCCGGAAATGCCCTGTAAACAAGCCGTAGATGAAATAGAGCAAGCCGGTAAAAACCACAACCCAGGCAGCTTGAAAGTGAAGATACCGGCTCCAGCCGTTCTGATCCGGCAGCACGTACCCATAGCCGGTCGGCACCAAGTTCCTCGAGGCAGGGATCGGGAGTTTGAACAGCGGTGTGGTCCAGATGTTGCCGGTTTCGCCCCAATAGAAGCGGGGGTGAGAGATCACAATTTCGGCACCGGTGACGAGAAGGGCGAGAAAGCACACGGTGGTGATCCAGTGAGTGACACGGACGAGGGCAGAGTGGCGCGAAGTAACCGTCGTGACTGGGGCGGACGAGGCAGAATTTGGGGCGTAAGCTCCCAGTGGGACCTGCACGGATTCTGATCCCGCCATTTTTAGCCTCCTGCTGAGGCTCCGACTTGCTTACAAGACAGGCGTCATACTACCACGCTACAGGATTGAAACGGATAAGTCCTGGATTAGGGGGAAGACGGAGACTATCGCCCTAAGTGCGGGCTCACGCGGTCTGCTGAACCCATTGCTTCCGCCAAGCCGGCGCCTCGAAGGGATCCGCGAAATACTGCGTTTCGTGGACAACCTTGCCGTTGCGGAACTCCATGATACTCACCGTGTATGCCACTTTCCCCTGGTAGGTGATTGTGTATTCTGTGATCCAGAGACTCGCGTTTCCGAGAATCCGCTTGACCTTGAAGCCGGACGGCTTACCAGGATGATGACTCCGCAGGGCCTGCAGATTGCTTCGCCCGAGGATTCGCTCGCCCGACTGAGGATAATCACAAACGGCATCATCATCGTAAATATCGTGTTCCGCGTTTACATCGCCGGCTGCCGACGCGTGCCAGTGCGCATCCAAGGCCGCACGGATTTGATCCTCTTGCATGGACTGCTCTAGCTGCGGTTTCGCTTTCATGCTCCTCTACCTTGTGGAATGAAACCCGGAACGCCGGTTTTCACCACTGCATTCAGCCTCTGTCTGGTCTGAATTCGATTGATTTCGTCGAGCGCGTCTTCCGGAAGGCGCGAGATGTCGAAATTCTCTCTCGCGCGGGCCGCACTCCTGGGCGTGGTAAGCACAGCCGTGCCGCGCTGCACCGCCCAAGCCAGTAGGACCTGTGCCGGCGTCTTTCCCACTCGCGCGGCGATCGCTGAAATGACGGGATCCTCGAGCAGTCCCGGCTTCATCCCGTGACCTAGCGGCGCGAAAGCCAATAGTACAATGCCCTTCTCCCTGCAGAATCCCAATAGTTCCGTTTCCGGCAGATACGGATGTGCTTCTACTTGCACCACGGCTGGCTTGATTCTCGCTGATTCATAAATCGGCTTCAGTTCGTTCAAACTGATGTCGGAAAGTCCGATGGCCCGGCACTTGCCATGATCCACGAGACTCTCCATCGCCCGCCAGGTATCGAGCAAAGTCACGCCACGGTCGTAAAGGACATTGCCGTCTTGGTCCCGCGGATCCTGCTCATCCCCGGGTTGAAACGCAAATGGAGTGTGAATGAGATAGAGATCCAGATAGTTGAGCCCGAGTCTTTCCAGACTCGCCTCGAAAGCCGGCTCGACCCGTTCGGGCCGGTGATTGGAGTTCCATAGCTTTGTGGTGACGAAAATGTCTTCGCGAGCGACCCCTCCATCAGCAAGTCCTTCCTGCAACGCCTTGCCTACTTCGCGCTCATTACCGTATCGTTCCGCGCAATCGAAGTGTCGAAATCCGGCTTCCAGTGCGTCTCTGGTCGCAGTTATCGTCACGGCCGCGTCGGGAATTAGGGTGCCAAAGCCGAGTGCGGGCATATGGCCAGCACCGTGGTTCAGTGGAATCCTCGTCATCCGCAGATCAGCAGATTCAATCATGGTTACACTTCCAAGGCATTTTGCGTCCGGCATCACCGTCCGGATTCAAAAATTAGACGCCGCGTGCCGCAGATTGGGCGCCAACTCCTGATTAGCAGAACGCAGAGTATAGCCGCGAACATCGTTGCACAAGTCTTGATTAACGGACAGACCAGAAATTATCTGTCAGCGGATCGGTGTTGGCCTCGGCGTTGGAGAAGAATCTCGGTATCCTTAGCAATGAAAATAACAAATTCGGATGGTTGCAGGGTTCGCGGAAGTGATGGACAGAGAAGAAACTTTGGTTGCGGCGGCCTGATTTGAATCTATTGCACTTAGCTGGGGCCCACGGCCCCTTGCTAGAGAGAAGTGGCCGTGCCACAGGATTTTGAGCCCTACATCACCGGGCCAAGGGGAGGATAGTCTTCACGCCGATCCACGGCGGGATCGCCTTCTCCCTCTTGAATGCCGAGCTGATTGATCAAACGATGGAGATAGCCGCGAGCGACGCCAAGCGTCCGGGCGCATTCCGCTTTGCGCCAACCGCATTCGCGCAGGGCGCGAACCACCAGGCTGCGCTTGAAGCGGCGAACTTCATCTTCGTACGAACGGCTAAGCTCGGCGGCGTCCGAGCCCGCTGCACGGGGAATCGTCACGCGAGTGCTGCGCATGGACGCCGGCAGCTGGCTCACGTCCACAGTTTGATCTTCGGAGAGAACCACGGCGCGTTGCACCACGTTCTCCAGTTCACGCACATTTCCGGGCCAGGCATGCTCCTCAAGCGCTTGCATGGCTTGTTGCGAAAAGCGCCGCGCCTTTTTCTTGAACTGCAGGGCGAATTTCTGCAGAAACTGTTGGGCCAACAGAGGGATATCGTCGCGGCGCTCGCGCAGTGGAGGCAGATGCAACTGAACGACGTTCAGCCGGTAGTACAGATCTTCGCGGAATTTTCCTTGCTGCACCATTTCGGCGAGATTCCGATTCGTGGCGCAAATCAGCCGGATATCCACGCTTACGGTTTTGTTGCTGCCCAGGCGCTCGAAGGTTCTCTCTTGCAGCACGCGCAAGAGCTTGGGTTGCAGCCCCAGCCCCAGGTCGCCGATTTCGTCCAGGAACAGCGTGCCATGATCCGCCGCTTCCACGCGGCCGTGCCGCCCGATCAGCGCGCCCGTAAATGCGCCCTTCTCGTGGCCGAACAGTTCGTCTTCCACCAGCGTTTCCGGCAGGTTGGCGCAAGAAAAGGCGACGAGGGGGCCGGTGTTGCGGCTTCCCAGTTGATGGATCGCGCGTGAAAGCAGCTCTTTGCCGGTGCCAGTTTCGCCGGTGATCAGGACGTTTACATCGCACGGCGCAATCTTGCGGGCTAGCGCGAAGAGTTCCTGCATCGGCGCGGACGTGCCCAGCAGTTCGTGGAGCCGGCCGGTGGGCCGCTCGTTGGCGCGCAGGCGCTTCAGCTCTTTTTCCGCCGCATGCACCTTGCACGCGCGCCGAAGGATCAGCCGGAGCTCGATCATGTTGGGGGGGTTGGTAACGCTGTCGTCGGCACCGTGCTCGATGGCCTGGAAAATGAGCGCACGGTTGTCTTCCTCGCAGAGCACGACCATCGGCGGGTGGGAGGGGATTCTGCCGAACTCGTCCATCAGCCGCAGGACGGCTTCGTCGTCGCCTTGGGTGTTCGCCGACCGCAGGTCCAGCAGGATAACGTCGGACGATTGCCGGACTTCGGTCAACTGGCTGAACTGGCGCTCACTGACCGCGCGAGTCTCGAAGCCCTCGCCCAAGGCACGGGCAATGGCGTCACCGAATCCAGAATCCTGCGTCAAAAAACTGACGCGAATTACTTGCTTGTCCAAGGGGTCTCTTTATCCCCCTGCCCAACGCAGGCAGGCCAGTGTGCATTGGGACGAATGGGCAGCACTGGAAATCAGCCTAGCTCAAGGGAGCATCCGGAGGGCCAAGACTTTCCACAGGGCGTGGAGGGTCAATGAGGGCTAACGCACGGAGAATCAAGCGAATGGACGCGGCTGTGACAATGGAAGGTAGGTAGAACGGACATGTTTGTAGCAAATATGTGAAAACTTCTTCTCATATCGTGACATTTTCCGTCGCGGGACAAGCGATCGGCAATATCTACTGGGAACGGGTCGCTGTGGCTGCCTCCGTCGGGATTCCCACCAGGATATCCACCGCCACCGGCTTGCCTTCTTTCATGGCAGGCTTGAACTTGAAGTGGCTGAAGGCCACGCGGGCGGCCTCGTCCATCTGTGGCACGATGCTTTGGTACACGCTCAGGTCGCCTACCGTGCCGTCGTCTTTGATCACGCCTTTCAAAACGATCGGATGATTCTTTTTCTCGAAAGGAACGGGCACGCGCTTGAAATCAAACCTAACCTCGACGTCCGGGGGCAAGAGGCCGTGCTCGAGGTGAATAACCCCAGACTGGGTTTGCGTCTGCGGCCTCGCAGCGGAAGCGCCGGACTGACAGAACTGCAAGGTCCAGCTCTTCGCGGGCATGGAGATGAAAACCGTATAGATCTTGCCGCAGTGGAGGGCGCCGTAGGCGTCCAGACCGCCGCCGCCCATGGGCCCGGCGGATACGACGAGGGCGTTCTTGCGCAGCACCACCGTGGAGGGTATTGCGAAAACCATGTCCCGCATGATGGTCGCATCGAGCATGCTTTCGCCCTTGCCGCCGGTCGCACCGGTGATGCTGACGGCTCCAGAGGATCCCGAGTTACCGCCGCCACCGCCCGAATAACCTGCACCGACTCCCGGGACGCGATCGCCCCCGGCGCCAGCTGCGGTGCTGCCAGCACCAGGAAATCCATGCTCACTGCCATTGACCGCTCCAGGCTGGCCGCCACCTGGCGCAATCGTAAAGTCGCCCCATTTATTACCCGGAGGCAAGTTCACCAGGGCAGCTGCTTCCGCAGGATCGACGCCAATGACCACGATGCCGCTGCCGTCGCCCGCAGTCTGCGGGACGTTGTTCTTGGCGGCTTTGCCGTTGGAGGTTCCACCGGCAAAGAAGTCGCTGGGCGGGCCAGGCGGGCCCGAAGGCTGGCCGTTTCGGTACACGTCGCCGAGGTTCGTCGCTGTCGCTACCTCAGACGAGGAGATATTCGGAGCGGAGACTTCGCCAATGGCGACTTGCGCCTGATTGGGCCGAGATTCGTTAATGGGCACCGCGAGATGAGGTTGCGCCACGGTTGCGGCGGGGAGGCTCGTGGGCAAAGCGGCATTGATCGCCGCAAGCGTCGGCGCGGTGGCTTTCGTCGCCGTTCGGTGCGCTTCCATCGGCTTTGAAATGCTTGGATTGAAATGGATTTTGGGCTTTGGAACGACAGCGGATGGTCCGCCAACGATGTTCGGCAGCTTCAGATCCATGTTGATGCGAAGATCGGGAGGCGTTGCCGGTTGATAGATCGTTTGCCGCTTGTTGTCCGGGCGAACCGGCTTGGAGACGATCACGATTCTTTTTGCCGAGGTAGTGGCGCCAATCTTCTGCAGAAGAGCTTGCAACTCGCCGGCTCCTGGTTGGCCGCCCTCGCCGGATGGAGTGATGCGAGGAAGCTTCTCGAACGGATCGTGTTTCGGAACCTGGTAATAGTAGATTTTCTGAGGTTCTTCGTATCCGGCGTACGAAGCAATGTCATCCGAGTGCGAGTACGCAAGAAGGAAGGGAAGTACCAAGATTCCTACGAAGTGCAAGACTAGTGAGAGGCTTAGCGATCCACCCGCGAATCGAAATGGCGCGACCGGAGTGTCTCGAAAAAGATTGATGGATTCTCGCCAGGGCGACAAGCGCACGCGCGTGAACACCGTCTTTAGCGAGCCCCACCAATCCGAATATTTCCCTTCCCAGGCAACGAGAAACCGCGGCGAGCGCGCACTGGACGAAGATCGGATCACAGTTCGCGGCGCGGCGGCGCCAGGCCCTGTAGGCATCGCAGGGCGCGCGCGAAACGTCGTCAGCGAAGAGTTCTCGGCGTCAAATATCACGGGACCATCCCAGTTGCGAGGTGCCGGGTCGTGAGGTGCCGGGTGTGAGAGGGTCCACACCATTTTCGGGCGAATGCCGCGTTTTCTGACTGCGACCGGGGAGGAAAATTCGCAATTCGCCTCTTTCTGGACCCTTGGAAAGGAGCACGCGGCGTTCCAATGCACCGGGCGCCGCTAATCCACACAGATTTATCGGCCAGAGTCGAGAATTGGCAGTCCAAGTCACCATTTGCGTACGGTTCCACGACATTTTGGGAGAACGCCTGCCAAACCCGGCAAACATTTGCCATCGGCACCCTAACGCTTCCCGACGGGGAGAAAATGAGCCCGGCACGCTTGCTCCACGGCCTTTTTCGTTAGATGCGGCTCGACGCCAGCATAACGGGCCGACCAAAAGACTTGATTGATCAGGTCGCGCGCATGGCAGTGGGCTAGCGACTGCTTCATCTCTTTCGTGATGCACTGGATCAGGTGCTCCGGCACTCCCTCGTCGCAGGCAACCAGGCGCACTTGGCATTCCCTGCGAAAAATCTCGAGAAATTGTTCCGGCGTCGCGTATGCTACGGCGATCTTGTTGGGAATTCGGCGCAGGAAAGCCTCGTCCGCCAATTGGTTGGGGTCGAGGTTGGTGGAAAACACGACGAAGAGATCGAAGGGTACCTCGAACTTCCTTCCGCCGGGCAGAGTCAGAAAATCCACGCGGCGATCCAGCGGAGTCATCCACCGGTTGAGAAGTTCGTCGGGGCGCATGCGCTGGCGTCCGAAGTCGTCGAGGATCAGAACGCCATTATTGGCCTTCATTTGCAGCGGCGCGGTGTAAAACCGGCTGACCGGATTGAACTGCAAATCAAGCATTTCCGCGGATAGTTCGCCCCCGGCGATCACGCAGGGCCGGCGGCACAGAACCCACCGGCGATCGGAGTCCGCAGCCATGGCGGCGGGATTTTGATGGTGCACGCCGGGATCGAAAACCGAAACGATTTGATTGTCGACAACCACGGCGTGGGGGATCCACACGTTGTCGTCATAGACCGCGGGAATCGTGGAGGCGATGCTGGTCTTGCCCGTGCCCGAAGGGCCGTGCAGAAACATGGAAGTCCCGGAAACCAGCGCTGTGCCCAGCCGCGTCAGCATCTCCTCGTCGAGAACTAGTTGATAGAACGCGCGGCTGATATCCGCCGGTTTGAGCGCGATCTGCTGAACGCTCTGCATTCCCACGCGCATGTTGTAGTCGGCCAGAGAAACGGGCGCTGGGCCGGTGTACTGGTTCATGACCAATAAATCCGCCGCGCGTTGTTTTCCCTGGACGCTGGCGACGATCACGTGGCTGCCCGCGGCCATGCGCTTCACTTCGACAAGCTGCTCTTTGCGGAAAAACTGGAAGATTTCCTCGATGACTCCCAGGCTAAGGCAGGTGCGGTCACTCAACTCCAGCAAAGACATCTCGCCATGGAGGTACAGAATCTTCAGCGCCAGGTCTTCCAGCAACCCCTTTCGGACACCGGTGCGTTGCACCTGGTGGGGAACCATCAACGTGGTGACTTCCATGTTCACCGTCCGAAGGGCCGCGTCAGTTGTTGCCATAGTTTGAGCGCCTAACGATCGCTTAAAGCGCGATGGAATCGTGCAAGCCGGGCTACTGCGTTATGGTCATCTCCGACGTGCTGGTCATCTTGATCTGTCCGCTGGGCATGAGCGGCATGAAGAATGAGTAGTCGTACTCCACTTTGACCTTAACGATACAGCCGGGGTTGTTGTTGTGCTGAGTGCATGCTGGGCTGTTGTTTGGTGGAGCTACAAAGCTCGTCGTGGCTACAATTTTGGTCGGATCCAGGCCCATACCGGCAGGAACATTCTGCGCATACGTCTGAACGCTTGTTTGATCGGCCTCGCATCCTGATCCTAAGGTGAGCGGGCACGTGAAACCCCGCACGCTCGCCCATCGAGTGGCCTCCCGGGCCGAGTTGGAAACGAAGTTATACGTGTAAAGCGCTCGCCCACAATCGACGACGCCGAACATCACCGCCAGCAGGACCGTGATCACCAGCGCATGCTCCACCAAGCTGTTGCCGCGCTGCCTGCGCCAGGTGGCAGCGCGGCCCACGACTCTCTTACCGGCCTGGCCACGTTGGAGTCCGCCGCTCATTGGGCTACCCGCATTTGTTCCGTGCTCACCACGTTGATCGATGCGGGAACTCCCGGATACGAGAAGAGCGCATTGAAGCTTCCCCTTGCCGTAACCTGGATATAGACAAGGGGATGATTGGGCAGGGCGCAACCAGACGCCGGGCACGCGGTGGTTAGACTCGCATTGGTGCAACCACACAAGACCACCGGGGTGTCGATCGTCAAACCCGCTACGTTTTGGCCATCGTTTTTTGCCGCAGTCTGTATGCCGGTAAAATCGGCGGCTGTGGCCAGGTTCTGCGCGCCATACACCGCTCCTGCGCGCGCTGCGTTGGACACCAAAATACTGTAGTAAGAAAAACGCCCAATCTCGATCGTTCCCACTAGGACCAACAACAGGATGGGCAGAACCAGTGCAAACTCCACCAGGCTCTGCCCGCGCTGTCGTCTGAAATTCGTAAAAAGGCGAGGATGCCGCCGCCGGCCCTCAGAAGGAGTGCTGTTTTGCGGGCTGCAAGCTGCTTTGGGTGCTTCTGTGGTTTTGTTCATTCCCAAGAAACGCCACAACTGTGGCATAGGATCAGGAGCAATACTCGTGCCAACGCGGGTTGTTCCAGTGGTTTGGAGCAATCCACAGGGCGCAAGGTCCGCGAAAAGAGACACTTGGGGGCGCCGGACGTCCCCATTTAAAGACGCAACCAGGGGGTGGCCGGTTCTGCTGCGAGTCTTCGCCCTCGCGGTCATTTGGCCCCTAAGAGACTTATTTGCCTAAATGTTGCAAGCAACTTCGCTCGAAATGCCTGCCCTGGATGCTACGGAATAGCGTGGCCAGGGCCGAAATGCCGAGCTCTATAGCCTCTAAGTGCAATTGTTGTTCCAAGTTCCGGCCCGCGGCCATTAGAGCAAATTCGTTGACTTCGCAAGACTTAGGCTTTGGTCCGTGGTTTGCTCCTAGGTTGCGGGGTATTGTCCCCGTTCGCAACGCCGAAGTATGCTCAGAAGTAGGCGAAAAGATTGACGCCGGCGAAGAAAACGCGTATCCAAGGTCATCCTCCTTCCAACCCGCCAGGAGGATCGCCCGCAGCGCGACCCCAACGGAGATGCCACTATGTTGAGAAATAAAAGGCAGGCTGGCCAAGCTCTAGTTGCCGCGACCTTCGGTTTGGTTGCTCTCCTCGGTGCGACCGGGCTGGCGATCGATATGGGTTACTTGCGCTATCAGAAGCGCCTCCAGCAGTCCGCTGCGGACAGCGCGGCGCTTGCCGGGGCTGCGGAGATCGGCTACGGCGGAGACTCCACGGCTGCGGCCCAGCAGGATTCTTTGCTCAACGGTTTTGCCTTGGGTGGAACCAAGAATGTACAGATCACTGTAAATAAGCCGCCGGCGACGGGTCCGAACGCGGGAAACGCCAACGCCGTCGAAGTTCTGGTCTCGGCCAATCAGCCCACCTTCTTCATGAAGATCTTTGGTGTGAATACCGCCACCGTGGTCTCGCGTTCGGTCGGGCTGTTCACTGGAAACGGCATCAAGAATTGCATGTATGTCTTGGGAAATCGCGGCGACTTCAACAATTCGGGAACGGTAAATACTCCGAGCTGCGGGATCATCAGCAACGGGGCTCTGGATAACGGCGGCGGCAGCATCACGGCGGCATCGATCGGCGTGGTGGGTTCGGCCGACCGGAACCGAGTGAACCCTGCGGCGGTAACCAACATCGTGCCGGCCGCAGATCCATTGGCGTATTTGCCAGCGCCCGCGATCGGCGGTTGCCAGAACGGCACAATCAACAACCCCACCTTTAGCGGAGGCCGACCCAGGAGAAGGAACCCGCCGCTCATCCGGACCATTTCTCAAGGCACCTACTGCTCATTCAATATCACCGGCGACGTCCAACTCACCCTGAATCCCGGCACCTACGTGGTCACCGGCCCTGTTAGCTTTGGCGGTACCGGCAGTGTAACTGGAAATGGCGTCACCATTTACGTTAGCGGCGGCGGCGGCGCGGTCAACCTTGGCAACAATGTAGACTTTAGCCTTACCGCTCCTACCAGCGGGACCTACAACGGCGTCCTGTTCTTCCAGGACTCGGGAGACACTTCCACGGCGACTATCAACGGGACCGGAGGCTCAAAACTTCAGGGTGCGTTCTATTTTCCGACCGCGACCTTGAACGTGGACGGCGCAGCCTCGAATGCCGCCTATATGGCCTTCGTCGCAAAATCGCTGAACATAAATACCACCGTGAGTTTTCAGAGCGACTATTCATCACTCACCAACGGTTCGCCCATCAAGACCGCGGTTCTGGTGGAATAACTGCTTTGCCGTCCGCAAGCCGCTAAGGCATAGGTATCGCCCGCGAAGCGAAATGATCTAGACTCTGCTCCCTCTACGCCCGCCCACTATGCCGCTTGCGCAGACGCTGCCCCCGTTCCTCTCGCCAGAATCTCTCGCGGCGTTGGCGCCCAATCTATCGGTCACCGTCCCGCTGTTCTTGGTTTGCCTCGGCGTCCTCATCTCCCTACCTGTGGCAGCCGCTCGTGGCAAACTCCACCTTCCCGGATATGTCGGCTTGGCCTTCCTGGCCTTCGCGCTGGGCCTTGTCCTGGGGCGAATCTCGGGAATTCGTTCTGTCACCGGAACGACCACCGGCCTCTGCCTTTCGATTCTGTGTTTCCTGTTGATGGCTATAGCGGTTGGGTCGGTCTTGGCGCTCTTCTTTTATCGTCACCCGCCGTAGGCATAGACTAAGCTCCGTTCCGTCCGGCATCTCGGATGTAAGCTCGGAGCCAGTTGTATGATCGCGGCAGCGCACCTTTGGAGTGCTGCGGCTTGCCGCCGCTTTCGCGGCGCAGCCCGCGGCTAAGTCATGACCCTCCAGCCCTACATAAAGCCGTTCGTCGTCGCCGCGACTCTTCTGTCGCTCTTCCTGTGCGTCTGCGGCATCTTGGTCACCGTCCCCGAGGCGCTGCGCGGCCATATCGATTTTCGGCAACTGTACACCGCTGGATACATGGTGCGCTCCGGCCACGGAAGTGAGCTCCACGACTTCGACGCCGCCGAAAAATTCCAGAACGCCGTCGTTGGACCCGCCGAGGGCTCTCTGCCGTTCAATCACCTGGCCTACGAATCGTTGCTCTACGCGCCGTTCTCGCTGCTGCCGTATCGGGCGGCCTACGTGGCGTTTTTCGCTTTCAATCTGGCGATTCTCGCGGTGGCATTCTTTACCTTGAAGCCGTACCTCGAGGGGTTGCGCGAAGTGTGGAGCTTCCTTCCGGCCGCGACGTTCCTCTGTTTTCTTCCCGTCACCCTGGCCCTCACGGAAGGGCAGGACTCGATCATTCTCTTGGCGCTGATGATTTGCGCCACACGCGCTTTCGATCGTGGCGATGATTTGGAAGCCGGTGCTTTCGTCGCGCTCACTCTCTTCAAGTTTCAGTACGGCGTTCCGATCGCTCTGCTGTTTTTGGTGTGGAGGCGGTGGCGCTTCCTCGCGGGTTTCGCGTTGACTGCCGCGGCCGTCACGGGCATCTCCTTGTGGCTCACGGGAGGTCAGGGATTCATCGCCTATTTGCACTCGCTCACGGAAATGAGCGCGCGCTTTTCGCCCGCGTTTGGCGCTCGCTACGGAATCCATCCGGACTTGATGCCGAACCTGCGTGGCTTCGTGCAAGCAATCGCGCATAGCTCTACTTCGACAACGAACATCGTCATCGCAGTCTCGTCCGCGCTGGTGCTGATTTGGGCCGCCACCCGACGCCCTTCGCTCCCCCTCGCGCTCCTCGCCGCGATCCTGGTTAGCTACCACCACTTGATCACCGATACGACGATGATGATCCTTCCCGCTGGATTAGCTCTGGCGGCGGCCAAATCTCCGGGCTCGGCGAGGCCGACACTGCTCGCCGTCTTAGCGGCGGTGGTACTCCTCGCGCCCGCGACTCTGTTACTGGCGGGCGTACGCTTCTATCTGCTGGCTCTCCCCATGCTCGCCCTTCTCCTAGCGTGGGATGGCACCTATCCGTCACCAGCACCGGCGAAATGAGTTGCCCGTCTGGCTGATTCTTGCCTGCGTTGCGGCAGGCACAGACAGGAGTTTCTGTGCTACCTCGAGGCACCGCTAGCTGAGGAATCAGCAACCTGCTAGAGCTATGAAGGTCACAGTTTCCGCAAGCCCGCAATATGCGCTAAAGTTGTGGCCCGATGTCTTCATTCTTTCCGACCCGGTGCCAACTCCAACCATGAAAGCTTTGCTGCTTTCCAAATACCGGCAGCTGGAAATCGCCGATCTGCCCACGCCCGAACCGGGTCCCGACGAAGTTCTGATTCGCGTCGCCGCATGCGGCATCTGCGGCAGCGACGTCCACGGCTACGACGGCTCCTCCGGCCGCCGCATCCCGCCGATTGTGATGGGCCACGAAGCAGCGGGACGAATCGCGGCGGCGGGTAAGGACGTAAGGGGTTTGGCCGAGGGCGATCGCGTCACGTTTGACTCGACGATCTTTTGCGGCGCGTGCGCGCACTGCCGGCGCGGCGACGTCAACCTTTGTGACAACCGCCAAGTCCTTGGCGTGTCCTGCTCGGACTATCGCCGCGCGGGAGCCTTTGCCGAGTACGTCGCTGTTCCGTTGCGCGTTATTCATCGCTTGCCCGATGCGCTTTCGTTTTCCGAGGCGGCAATGCTCGAGGCCGTTGCCGTAGCGATTCACGGAGTTTCTCTCGCGCACATTCCTCCTGAGAGCACCGCTCTGGTGATTGGTGCGGGTACCATCGGGCTTCTCACCTTGCAAGCGTTGCGGGCCGCGGGATGCGCGCAAGTCCTAGTCGCGGACATCGACCCGACTCGGTTAAAGCTTGCGCAAGCGCTGGGCGCCAGCCGCGTGTTGTCCGCCGAAAAAGATCTGGTCGCGCAAATCCTGGAGCTCACCGGCGGCATCGGCGTGGACGTGGCCGTGGAAGCCGTGGGCCGCAGCGAGACGGTCACCGCCGCTATCGAGAGCGTTTGCAAGGGTGGCACGGTCGTCCTGGTCGGGAATATTTCGCCGCAGGTCACCATCCCGCTCCAGAAAGTCGTCACGCGCCAAATTCGGCTTCAGGGCTCGTGCGCGAGCGCCGGGGAATATCCGCACGCCATCGAACTTCTCGCATCGGGCGCCATTCGTGTGAAGCCGCTTATCATCCGCGGTCGCGCCGCTCGACGCCGGCCCGGATGGTTCGAGCGCCTCTATGCGCGCGAGCCGAACCTCATGAAGGTCGTCCTGACGCCGGGAACGCTCTCGTGAGCCCCCAAGCTGGCAACGAACTATTCGATCTCTCGGGCCGCGTCGCCATCGTCACCGGCACTAGCCGCGGACTCGGCCAGCACTTAGCGCGAGCGCTCGCGAAGGCCGGCGCCGATCTCGTGCTCACCAGCCGCAAACGCGATGACCTGGCTCCGTTTGAAGCCGAAATGAAATCGCTAGGCCGCCGCGCGATTTCTCTGGCGCTCGATGTCCGCAATCAAGAGAGCATCGAGAAAATGGCCGCGGACGCCGACGCGGCGTTCGGCACGCTGGACATTCTCGTGAACAACGCCGGCTGCAACGTGCGCAAGCCGGCGCTGGAGGTCACCTGGGACGACTGGAACCTGATTCTGGACACGAATTTGCGCGGCAGCTTTTTTGTCGCGCAAGCGGTCGCGCGCCGCATGATCCCGCGTGGCTACGGGCGCATCATCAACATCGGGTCGGTCACCAGCGTGGCAGGTTATGCGGGTTTGGGTCCGTACGGCGCCAGCCGGGGCGGCATCCGCCAATTGACGATGAGCCTAGCCGACGATTGGGGAAAGCACGGCGTCACGGTGAATTGCCTCGCACCAGGATGGTTCCGCACCGAACAAAACAAAGTTTTGTACGAGAACAAAGAGTGGGTCGATTACCTCTGCGATCGCATTCCCGTAAAGCGTCCCGGCCAGCCGCATGATCTCGACTCCGCGGTCGTATTCCTTGCGGCCGAGTCGAGTCGCTACATCACCGGACAAACGCTGCTCGTAGACGGCGGAATCTCCACCGGAGCTACCCGCGCGCTCGTCCAGCCCCAGCCACCCGCCCCGAACAAACCGTGAGGCTGGCGATAAACTAGCCAGGAATCACTGTGGCACAGGCTTCCAGCTTGTGCGTTTCACGATGAGCGCCGGAAGCAATGCAGGCTTACGCAGGTTCGGGGATTGGCTCGATTCTCCCTAGCAGGAACACATAGCCGGCGATGCCCACAACCAGGAATGCCGCCGCCGCGCCAAACGCATAGGAAAACGAATGCGTGGCTGCCGAGATGTAGCCCGTAATGATCGGCGCTGCGATGCCGGCGACCTGGTTGGAGAAATTCATGATGCCGCCGAGCGTGCCGACACTTTCCCGAGGCGCGATTAGGGAAGGGATCGACCAGCCGACCGGCGAAGCTGCGGACAAGCCTCCGATGGACATGCTGATCCAGAAGACTGCTTCGAGGGGAGTTGACGATCGCGTGGCGCCGAAGATGCCCAGGCCGAACGCCGTTCCTCCGATCAGTACAACTTGTCGCACGCGAATCGAGTTCCAGCCGCGCTGGACGAGCGCATCCACGAGCCACCCGCCGACAAAAAGATCGGTGAACGTCGCGAACAACCAAGGCACGCTGGTATACAAAACCGCGTGAAACAAATCGACATGGTGCGCCGAGGACAAATACGAAGGCAGCCAAGCCAGCAACAAATAGAAAGTGTAGTTGTACGACGCAAAGCCTAGCGCCAAGCCCCAAACCTTCGGCTGTCCGAGTAGGTACAACAGCGGCGCGCCCTTGGCGGCCCGGGCGCTGTCTTCTGGCTGCGCGCCGCCTTGCGCGATGAGTTCGCGCTCCGCTGTTGTCAGCCGTGGGTCTTCGCTCGGGTTGCGATAGAACGCGTAAAACAATGCAAAATAAAACAGGCTGATGAAACCGGTGACCGCGAAACTCCACCGCCACCCGATGTGCAGCAACAGAATGCCGATCAGCGGCACCCCGATTGCGGGAGCAAACTTTGCCGCGGAGTCAAACATGGCCGTGGCCAGGCTTCTCTCTTGTTTCGGAAACCAGTAGCCGATCGCCTTGGCATTGGCCGGGAATGTGGGAGCTTCGCCGATTCCCAACAAGAATCGCGCCGCGAAGAGTCCGCTGATTCCCGTTGCCGCCGCCGCGCCGAAGGAAGCCGCGCTCCAGAGAATCGTGCTCACCCGGCCAACACGGCGCACGCCGAAACGATCCAGCAACAGGCCGCACGGGAGCTGCAGCGCGGCGTACGTCCAGTTGTACGCGCTGGACAGGTAGCCGAACATCACCGCGGACATTCCGAACGATGCTGTGAGCGCTTGTTGCGAGACGGAGAGGTTTACGCGGTCGAAATAGTTCACCAGCACGCCGAAGCCTAGCAGCAGCGCGATGCCCCATCGTTTGCGAGGCACGTGCGATGCGGCGAGAGTGCGTTCCGGGGCTGGCGTCATCGAGGATTTCGCAGGCAGGCCTCGCGCGCTTCGCGTGGCCCTCCGGGAATCGATCGGCAAGAAGTTACTACGGAACGATCCTCGCCGCCCAGCCGCCTCCCGGCGCGAGCTTGATTTTGACTTTCGTGGTCTTGTTGACCTGCGTTTTGGTCATCTTGTAGTCGCTGCCCATGCGGTCGGCATTCACGCCGTCCTGGAAGGCTTCCATCTGGAAGTTGCCGTCGGGCAAAAAGGAGAAATCGACGTCGAGTTCGCGCGGCGTCCAGTCGGTCATCGCGCCAACGTACCAGTCGTGGCCGCTTCTCCGCGCCACGACGACGTAGTCCGCGATGCGCGCGTCAAGAACTTTCGTGTCGTCCCATGTTGTAGGCACCGGGCCGAGAAAATCCATCACTTCCGGCTCGCGCATGTAGTTCGAAGGACTATCGGACAACATTTGCAGCGGGCTTTCGTAGACGACGTACATCGCCAGTTGATGGCAGCGCGTGCCTTGCGACATCGGGCGATCGTGAATGGCCGCGAAACTTTCCTTTTGCGCATTCAGCATTGCGCCGGGCGTGTAATCCATCGGGCCGAAAAACATTCGTGTGAACGGCAGCGTGACGTCATGCTCCGGCTCGGTTTCCGCGCTCCACTTGCTCCACTCCATGCCGCGGACGCCTTCGGTGCTGATCAGGTTTGGCCAGGTGCGCGTCATCGTTGCGGGTTTCTGGTCGCCGTGAAAATCCACCAGCATTTTGCGCTTGGCCGTTTCCCGGCTGACCTTGTGGTAGTAGTTGATCAGCAATTGGTCGCTGCGCTGCATGAAGTCGACCTTGATTCCTTTCACTCCCCATTTTGCGTATTGGTCTAGCGCCGGCTCGAGTTGATCGTCCAGCGTCTTCCAGACCACCCAGAGAATGATTCCCACGTTTTTCTGCTTGGCGTAGGCGGTCAGTTCTTCCATGTTGAGTTCCGGCACTACGTCGAGCACATTTCCGAGCTTGTACCAGCCTTCGTCCAAAATGATGTATGGGATGCCATATTTCGCTGCGAAGTCGACGTAATACTTGTAGGTGGCGGTGTTGACGCCGGACTTGAAATCCACGCCGTAAACGTTCCAAGCGTTCCACCAATCCCAGGAGACTTTACCGGGTTTGATCCAGGAAGTGTCCTGCACCTGCGAGGGTTTCTCGAGCAGGTAGACGATCTGGTTGGTGAGCAGGTCGCCGTCTTTCTCGACAACGCCCAAAACGCGCCATGGATAGGTGCGCGAGCCCGTCGTTGTGGCGATGTAGTCGGCGCTTTCGACGACGTGCAAGTCGCGGTCGCGAACGAGTTTTTCTTTCAGCGGGTAGGGCGGAAATGTTGCTGCCAGTCCATTTCCTCCGGTGCCGTGCAGCCACAGCCCGGGATAGTCCTCCACATCCGATTCCGCGATGGCCACCTTCGCGCCGCCTCCAGCGTCGACCACCGCGGGCAGAGAAGCAATGAACTCCGGAGCAATATCCTTTAAATGTACTGGAAGATATTTCCGCTCGTTGTGCGACATGAAGCTGTCTTCCTGTGGGTAGTACACAATGGAATTGCTTGGGAAGTTGAAGCTCGCTTCTTCGCCATAAATCTTCACATTTTGCTGCGGCAAAGAAGTCTCGAAGCGGTACGCGGCGCCTTCGTTGTACGCGCGAAAGACGACCGCGTAGCCGCCATCCATCTCCAATCGGAGTTCCTTGTAGTTGTCGCGGATCTTCGCGAACTTCTGCCGCACCACGGGCTCGAGGATCTCGTCGTGGCTGCGCTCTTTAGCTTGCAGCACTTTCTCGGCGCGGCCCAGCGTCTTGTGATCGACGTCGATAGACAAGGAGCAATCCTGCAACAGAGCAGTGCCGTTCAGCACGACGTCGTAGTGAATGCCGTTGGCGGTGCGGATACGTACCTCGATGCGTTTATCTGGAGAACGCAAGTCGTAGCTCGATGACGCGGCGTTGGCAGCGACCCACGGCAGAAAAAGTGCTGCCAGCAGAAAACACGACTCACGTCGGCCCATGAACATTTGCGTCCCCTCCTGGAGCTTTTCTTTTGCGGCGAAGAACACGATAAGCAATGAGTGCGCCGCGAACAAGATAGCGTCACTGTACGCCGCATTGTCAAGCATTCTACGAGAAATTGTAAACGCTTACTTTCTGGGCCACCTTTTCCGCGAAGTCCTTGCGGCAAGTTGCCGCCTCAGGTTACCCTCCCAGCGTTGTTCCACTGGGGTAGCGGCGGCGACCAGGTGTGGGTGCCGCTAGGCGATGTTAAGAGGGGTGCGTCTGGCATGACCGGAATCGACTGGTTGATCCTCGGCCTCTACTTCGTGTTCGTCTTGGGCATCGGCTTTGCCCTGAAGAGTTCGATGAAGACGAGCACCGATTTCTTCCTGGCAGGCCGCGCTATCCCCGCCTGGGTCTGTGGTTTGGCGTTCATGTCCGCCAACCTCGGCGCCCAAGAAGTCATCGGCATGGGCGCCTCGGGCGCCAAATACGGCATTGCCACTTCGCATTTTTACTGGATCGGCGCTATTCCCGCGATGGTCTTCGTCGGGTTGTTCATGATGCCGTTTTACTACGGTTCGCGCGCGCGTTCCGTGCCCGAGTACCTGCGGTTGCGCTTCGATGAAAAAACGCGCGGCTTGAATGCCATTTCGTTCGCCATCATGACGATTTTCTCTTCTGGCATCTCAATGTATGCGATTGCAAAGTTGATCCAGACTTTGCACGTTTTTGATGCCGCGTTTCAGCGGCTGGGACTTAACAGCTCAGGGATTTTTCATTTTGCCATCGTGATTTCCGCCGTTGTTGTGCTGGTGTATACGTTCCTCGGCGGCTTATCCAGCGCCATCTACAACGAAGTCTTGCAGTTCTTTCTGATCGTTGCAGGATTCCTGCCGCTCAGCTGGCTGGGACTAAGGAGCGTTGGGGGTTGGGCGGGGCTGAAGGCCAAGCTCGATCCTAGTTTCTCGCACTCCTGGGTGGGATTCGGCAACGCCCATACCAACCCGATGGGCGTTGAATGGTTTGGATTGGCGATGGGGTTGGGCTTTGTTCTCTCTTTCGGTTACTGGTGCACGGATTTTCTGGTCATCCAGCGGGCGATGGCGGCGAACTCGATGAGCGCGGCGCGGCGAACTCCGCTGATCGGCGCGATCCCCAAAATGCTGTTCCCATTCCTTGTGATTCTGCCGGGTTTGATCGCCGTAGCGCTGCCCACGCAATCCGTGGGCACCCACGCAAGCATGACCGCGAGCGCGGAACCCCAGGGCCGAGGCATCATCCCCTACAAACTGGACGCTACCACCGGCAAGCCCGCCGTCGACAAAGACGGCAAGCCTCAGCTTGACTACGATCTTGCCGTGCCCAACATGCTGTTGCACTATTTTCCCCCTGGCATGCTGGGCCTGGGCCTCACGGCGCTGCTGGCCAGCTTCATGTCCGGAATGGCGGGAAACGTAACGGCCTTCAACACCGTATGGACGTATGACATCTACCAGTCCTACATCCGGCCTGGCGCCAGCGACGAGCACTACCTGTGGATGGGGCGAGTGGCCACCGTCTTCGGCATCGCATTTTCCGTGGCCGCGGCGTACATGGCGAACCATTTCAATAACATCATGGACATGCTGCAGTTGGTGTTTGCCTTCGTGAACGCGCCGCTGTTTGCCACGTTTTTGCTGGGCATGTTCTGGAAGCGCGCCACTGGCCACGGGGCTTTTTCCGGACTGCTCGCGGGAACCACGGCGGCCGCGATTCATCACGGTCTGACGATCTCCGCGGGAGCGTTGCCCGGAATCAAGGGTGGGTGGCTCGGGATGTTGCACATCTATCCGAGCGAGATGGCGCAGAATTTCTGGACCGCAATTTATGCCTGGACGACGTGCTTCTGCGTGACGATCCTTGTCAGCCTGCTCACGAGAGCGCCGGAAGAAAATAAACTCATCGGCCTGGTCTATTCGTTAACGCCACGGCCTCCGGAGGAACCTTTGGCCTGGTATGCGCGGCCGGCGTCGCTCGCGATCATCGTGGTGGCTGGAACGGTTTTGTTGAATATCATTTTCCGGTAAGGAAAATCATGGGAATAGACATTCGATTACCGATTGGAATCCTGTTTTCGCTGCTTGGGGTGATTTTGGCTGCTTATGGTATCTTCGGGGACTCTTCGATCTACCGGCAGTCCCTCGACGTGAACATCAATCTAACATGGGGGACTGTTTTGCTCGCGTTCGGCCTCGCGATGTTGCTGCTCGGCCGGCGCGGCATGCGTGCCGCACCGCGGAAGAGCGGGCCGCATTCGGATGCATCCGGTCATAGATGAGACATAACCCCCTGTTTTTCCGTCAATGGAATCAGGGTTTCAACGGGTGTACATGACGCGATTGTCGACTATCGTTGAGAGGTTTCATGCGCGGTACGGCGCGACGCCGCGCGTCTACCGTGCACCGGGCCGCGTCAACTTGATCGGAGAGCATACCGACTACAACGACGGATTTGCGATGCCTGCGGCGATCGAGTTTTATTGCTGGGTCGCCATCGGCCCCAGACAGGATCGCGTCCTTAGCATCTACTCCGAAGAGTTCTCGTCCTCGGTCGAAACAGATTTGTCTGCTGCAACTCAGCCCACGAAGTCTTGGAGCGACTATCCCATCGGCGTCGCCCTGCAACTTGAACAAGCGGGATTTCGCCTACGCGGAGCGAACTTGCTCATCGAAAGCGAAGTTCCCATCGGCGCCGGGCTGAGTTCTTCCGCGGCGATCGAGGTGGCGACTGCCCTGGCTCTAGCTGAACAGTCCGGTAGCTTGCCAGGTAACCCGCCGGATCGCGTTCAACTGGCGCGGCTCTGCCGAAAGGCGGAAAACGAATTCGTCGGCGCGCGCGTTGGGATCATGGACCAGTTCATTTCCCTGCACGGACAGAAAGACCACGCAATCCTGCTGGATTGCCGCGCGCTGACCTTTGAATCTCTCGCGATTCCCGATTCCGTCAAGCTGGTGATCAGCAATACGATGGTGAAGCACGAACTGGCCTCCGGAGAGTACAATCGGCGGCGCGCGGATTGTGAAGAAGCGGTCCGCCGTTTAGCCGCGGTTCTGCCCGGGATTCGCGCGCTGCGGGACGTCAGCCTGGAGCAACTCGAAAAGCATCGCGGCACGCTCTCGGAAGTCATTTATAAGCGCGCGTTGCATATCGTCAGCGAGAATGCGCGCACGCTGGATGCCGCGGAGGCCCTCCGCGTTGGCGACATCGAGCGATTCGGAAAGCGCATGGCGGAATCCCACAAGAGTCTCCGCGACCTATATGAGGTTAGTTGCAGAGAACTGGACTTAATGGTGGACCTGGCCTATCAACAAAAGGGTGTCTACGGTGCGCGCATGACCGGCGGCGGGTTTGGCGGCGCGACCATCAATCTTGTCGATGCGCGTCACGCCGGGGAATTCAAAGAAAAAATGGCTAAGGCCTACCAGAAAGAAACCGGCCTGATACCTCAGATCTACATTTGCAAACCCGCTGAAGGCGCCGGCCCGTTTGCGTCTTCTGATCTCTGACGGTAGACGGAAGAACGGTAATGACCTCGAAAGATCTTCGGGATACGCCGCATCGTCGCTGGAATCCGCTACTGCAGGAATGGATCCTGGTTTCACCGCACCGTACGCAGCGGCCCTGGCTTGGACAAGTTGCCGCGCCCGCGGTGCCGCCGCGAATTGAATACGATCCCACGTGCTATCTGTGTCCGGGCAATCCGCGCGCGGGCGGAGCGCGTAACCCGGCGTACGCCAGCACCTTCATTTTCGACAACGACTATGCCGCGTTGCTGCCAGACGCTCCGCAGATTGAGGTTGATCGCGGCGGGCTGATCGTCGCGCGTACGGAGAGAGGCATATGCCGCGTGGTGTGTTTCTCCCCGCGCCACGACCTCACCATCCCGCGCATGACGCCGAAAGATGTACGGCACGTGATCGACGTGTGGGCGGAGCAGTACCGCGAACTCGGCGCAGTGCCTTGGATTCAGCACGTGCAAATTTTCGAAAATTGCGGGTCGCTGATGGGCGCCAGCAATCCCCATCCTCATTGCCAGATCTGGGCGAATGGCGAGGTGCCGAATTTGCCTGCGCGAGAACTCGACGCCCAGCGCGAACACCAACAAGCTCACGGTGCATGTCTGCTGTGCGAGTACTTGAAGATGGAGTTGGACGGCGGCGAGCGCATCGTTTGCAAGAACGAATCTTTCGTGGCCCTCGTACCGTATTGGGCGGTCTGGCCGTTTGAAACGATGATTCTGAGTCGCCACCACGCGCCTAGCCTTTTGGAATTCAACGACACGGAGCGCAACGATCTCGCAGCCATCCTGCGCAGCTTGACCATCCGCTACGACAATCTTTTCGCGACCTCGTTCCCTTACTCGATGGGGTTCCATCAGCAGCCGACCGATGGCCAGGCGCATCCCGAATGGCACTTTCACGCGCACTATTTCCCGCCGCTGCTGCGCTCGGCCACGGTGCAGAAGTTCATGGTGGGATACGAATTGCTGGCCAGCCCGCAACGCGACATCACCGCGGAAAGCGCCGCTGCGGCCCTGCGTGAACTCATTGAAGTTCATTATCTCGATCGGGTGTGAAGGTACTCGGCGTTAGCTCGGCGAATTTGCCTGATCGCGCGGCGCGGTCAAGTAGGTGAGACGAAAACCCTCTGCTAGAATGCCGTGGCGGTCAACTTCGAGAGGATCATGAAAATCATCCGGTATCAGGACGCTTCGGGAAAAATTCATTTTGCCGCCGAACAAGCGGGCGGCAGCTACATGCGAATGGAAGGCGGTCTCTTCGGCGAGCGCAAACTGACGGGCGAAACCGCGGATGTGCGAAAGATTCTGGCTCCTGTCGTTCCGGCCATGATTTGGTGCATCGGGCAGAACTATCGCCGGCACGTCGCCGAGGTCGGTATGGAGATGCCGAAATTGCCGGTGATTTTTGCGAAAGGTCCGAACACGCCGCAAAATCCCGGCGATCCGATTGTGGCGCCGTCGCAGGCGAAGACCGGCGAACTGGACTATGAGGGCGAGCTGGTCATCATTATCGGAAGGACCTGCAAGGACGTGAGCCGCGAAGAAGCGCTGAAGTACGTCGCCGGTTACACCTGCGGCAACGATGTGAGCGCCCGGGACTGGCAGCTGAAGATGGGCGGCAGCCAATGGTGTCGGGGAAAAAGTTTTGACACGTTTGCACCGATGGGGCCGTGTCTGGCGACAACGGAAACCGTGCCGAATCCAAACGTTCTGCGGATCCAGACGACGGTGAACGGGCACACCAGGCAGGATAGCAACACCGAGGACATGGTCCATGATGTTCCGGCGATTATTGCGTTTCTGAGTCAAAGCACGACGCTGCTGCCGGGCACCGCGATTTTCACGGGGACTCCCGAAGGCGTGGGGCTGGGGCAGAAGCCGCCGGTGTGGTTGAAGGACGGCGATGAAGTGAGCATCACGATCGAGAAGATCGGCACGCTGACAAACCGCGTGAGCGTTGCGTGAGCGAAGAGAGGCCGCTCTGAAAAAGCCATCGCACGAATCGAACGCCTTCCGGTTGGATGGCAAAGTGGCCGTGGTGACGGGTGCGGGCAGCGGCATTGGCCGCGCCATCGCGTTGAGGTTTGCCAACGAAGGCGCGGCGGTACACGTCGTCGACCTCGACAAGAAGGCGGCGGCAGCAACCGCGAAGGAAATCGAAAAAGCGGATGGTGAGGCGACCGCGCACGCGTGCGATGTGTCGAAGCAAGAATCGGTGGAAGAACTTTTCCCGAGTCTGGGCAAGCACGGCGCTTTTCATATTTTGGTGAACAACGCCGGCGTCTCTCACGTCGGTAAGCTCGAGACCACGACGGAGGCGGACTTCGACCGCATCTTTCAGGTGAACGTGAAGGGCTTCTACAACTGCATGTACGCTGCGATTGGCCACATGAAGGCAAGCGGCGGCGGCGTGATTCTGAATATGGCTTCGATCGCGGGCTCTGCCGGGCTGGCCGATCGCTTTGCGTATTCGATGAGCAAGGGCGCCGTCATTGCGATGACGTATTCCGTCGCAAAGGACTACCTGGCGCACAAAATTCGATGCAACTGCATTTCTCCGGCTCGCGTGCATACGCCGTTTGTAGACGACTACCTCGAGAAAAATTATCCGGGCAGGGAAGAAGAAATGTTCCGGAAGCTGTCCGCGTCGCAACCCATCGGGCGAATGGCGGACCCCAAGGAAGTGGCCGCCCTGGCATTGTTTCTATGTTCCGATGAGGCGTCTTTCATCACAGGAACGGACTACCCGCTGGATGGTGGATTCTTTAATTTGCGAGGCTAACCGGCGGGTGGGATTTCATGAAGATCGATTCGCACCAGCACTTTTGGAAGTATGACTCCGCGCGGGATGCTTGGATCACCGACGCAATGCAAGCGTTAAAGGGCGACTTTTTGCCAGAGCAACTGGCCATCGAGATGGACGCCAACGGGATCGATGCCTCGATTGCTGTTCAGGCCGACCAGTCGGAGAAGGAGACACTTTTCCTTCTTGACCTGGCGGAACGCAGCGATCGCATCGCCGGCGTTGTCGGCTGGGTTGACCTGCGATCTGCGCAGGTCGACGCACGGCTGCAATTCTTCTCGAAGTTCACGAAGCTGCGCGGCTTCCGCCACATCGTTCAAGCCGAGCCGGACGAGCGGTTTGTGCTGCGGGACGACTTCGCGCGCGGCATTGCACGTCTCAGCGAATTCGGCTACACGTACGACATATTGATCTATCCGAAACACCTACCCGCCGCCATCGAACTCGCCACGAAATTCCCGGAGCAGCGTTTTGTGATTGACCATATTGCGAAGCCGGAAATCAAGAGCGGCAATCGCGAGTCTTGGTCCGCGGATATCAGGAGCATTGCCGCAAGGGCGAACGTGTTTTGCAAACTGTCGGGTCTCATTACCGAGGCAGATTGGGAGCACTGGACGCCTGCGGACTTCGCGTTTTACCTCGATGTGGTTTTCGAGGCATTTGGTCCGGAGAGGCTGATGTTTGGCTCGGACTGGCCTGTCTGCTTGCTGGCGGGAAGCTACGAGCAAGTGAAGCAACTGATAGAGGACTACGTCGGTCGTCACGCCGCTGGAGAAAGCGAAAAGATTTTCGGCGGCAACGCGGTTCGGTTCTATGGATTGAAGACATCTACCCATGGACTTGCAGCTTAAAGACAAAGTTGTCGTGATCACCGGCGGCGCGAAGGGCATCGGCGGAGCCATCACGCGCGCGGCCGCCTATGAAGGCGCGGTTCCGGTGATCGTCGATCTGGACGCGCAAGCAGGGAATCAACTTCAGAGCGAACTCAAGAACTCCGGCAAACGGTGCGGACTAATCTCCGTCGATCTGGGCGCGGCCGAAAGCTGCTCCGCAGCTGTCGAGCAAACGCTTCGCGAATTTGGCCGGTTGGATGTTCTGGTGAACAACGCGGGCGTCAATGACGGTATCGGCTTGGAACACGGCAGCCCTGAGAAATTTGTGGGCTCACTTCACCGGAACCTGCTGCACTACTACAACATGGCACACTACGCGTTGCCAGCGCTGAAGAAAGCGCGAGGCTCCATCGTCAACATCGCCTCGAAGACGGCGGTGACGGGACAGGGCGGCACATCCGGCTACGTCTCCGCGAAAGGCGCGATCCTGGCGCTGACGCGCGAGTGGGCTGTGGAATTGCTTCCGTACGGCATTCGCGTCAACGCGGTCGTCCCCGCTGAAGTGATTACGCCGCTGTATCAGAAATGGCTCAGTGGGTTCCCGGACCCGCAGATGAAATTGCAACAGATCGTCGCCAAAATTCCGCTCGGTAAGCGCATGACGCAGCCCGAAGAGATCGCCGCCACCGTTCTGTTTTTGATCTCCGGTCAGGCGGCGCACACCACTGGGCAACATCTGTTTGTCGATGGCGGCTACGTCCATCTCGATCGTGCGGTGACCTAGGGACGCCAATGAGTGAGCCAATGAACAAGCCAGCGAACAAAAGATTTTGCCTAGCCCTCGATCTGAAAGACGACCCTCAGCTGATCGCCGAGTACAAGCGCTATCACGAAAAGATCTGGCCGGAAATCACCAAGAGCATCAAAGATGCCGGCATCGTCGACATGGAAATCTATCTTCTGGGTACGCGCATGTTCATGGTGATGGAAGTGGACGATGGATTTTCGTTTGCGGCGAAAGCGAAAGCCGACAGCGAGAACCCCAAGGTCCGCGAATGGGAGCAGCTCATGTGGAAGTTTCAGAGGGCACTGCCGAATGCCAAGCCCGGTGAGAAGTGGATGCTGATGGAAAGGATTTTCGAGTTGGAACAGTGAGGGCGCGATGGAGACGATGAAAACAACGACGATCAAAACGATGCGGCTCCTGTCGGTTGTATTGGCAATCGCATTCTGGGGCGGCGAGGGGCTTGGCCAGACCTACCAGCCGTCGGACTCCAATCTCAAAGCGCGGCAATGGTTCCAGGACGCCAAGTTTGGCATGTTCATTCACTGGGGCGTCTACAGCGTACCGGCCGACGGTGAATGGTACATGGAGCAAAAGAAAGTTCCCGTGACGGAATACGAGAAATTCGCGCCGCAGTTTAATCCGACGGGGTTCAGCGCCGCCGAAATCGTCGCCCTCGCTAAATCCGCCGGAATGAAGTACATCACGATCACCAGCAAACACCACGATGGATTCGCGATGTTTGCCACCAAGCAAAACAAATGGAACATCGTCGACGCCACGCCTTACGGCAAGGATCCCCTGAAACAATTGGCCGAGGAATGCCGCAAGCAGGGCATCAAGTTGTTCTTTTACCACTCGCAGCTCGACTGGCATAACCCGGACTACTATCCGCTTGGCCGCACCGGGCACTCCGCCGGGCGTCCTGAGGGCGGCGACTTCCATCGCTATCTCGATTTTATGGACGCGCAGCTCGCCGAACTGCTGACGAACTACGGCGACGTCGGCGGCATCTGGTTCGACGGCATGTGGGACAAGCCGGACGCCGACTGGGAGTTGCAGCGCACCTATTCGCTTATTCACAAACTCCAGCCCGCCGCACTGATCGGCAGCAACCATCACCACGCGCCCTTCGACGGCGAAGACTTTCAGATGTTCGAGAAAGATCTGCCGGGTTCCAACACCGCCGGTTTCAACCAAACCTCCATCAGCCAGTTGCCGCTGGAAACGTGTGAGACGCTCAACGGCGCTTGGGGTTACAACAAGAACGACAAAAATTTCAAGAGCGTGCCGGACTTGATTCACTATCTGGTGCGTGCCGCCGGTGCGAACGCGAATTTCCTTTTGAACATCGGGCCTATGTCGACGGGGAAGGTGCAACCGGAATTTGTCGAACACCTGCGCCAGATGGGACAGTGGATGGCGAAGAACGGAGAAACGGTGTACGGCACGCGCGGCGGCCCGATCACTCCGCGGAGCTGGGGCGTTTCCACGCGGAAGGGCAACACGATTTACCTGCACGTTCTCGATTGGAAGGATGAGTACCTGGCACTGCCGGAGCTCCAAGGAATCAAGGAAGCCCATCTGTTCGGATCAACTACGAAGCTCGAGATAAAGCCCCTCAGTGGCGGCCTGCTGCTGCGGCTGCCGACTGACGGTCGCGATCCGATCGACACAATCGTGGTGCTGGAGCAAATGCCATAGTTCTCCAATGCCCGGAGCAGCCAGTTCTGATCGATTCCGGCTCCCCTTGTTGCCGTTTGACATGCCCGCAATCACTTTTTATAGTCAACGTGCTGAAATCACGCAATGCAAACTAGCGTCCTGAAGCTGAATCCGAAAGACAATGTCCTAGTCGCCCTCGCGCCGCTGAAAAAGGGCGATCACGTTTCTTTTTCCGGCACGACCTACACGCTGCTCTCTGATATTCCCGCTAAGCACAAGTTTCTGACGAGCGACGTCAACCCCGGCGACGAGATCCGAATGTATGGACTGTTGGTGGGCACGGCCACACAGCCGATACGCAAGGGCGATCTTCTTTCGACGCGCAACATCCGCCACGCGGCGGCGGATTTTCATGCGAGTGCGGACACGTTCCAGTGGACGCCGCCCGATGTCACAGCGTGGCGTGAACGCACATTTCTCGGCTACCACCGTGCGGATGGCCAGGTAGGTACACGAAACTACTGGCTCGTGATTCCGCTCGTCTTCTGCGAGAACCGCAATCTTGCTGTGCTCAAGCAGGCTTTCGAGGAAGAGCTAGGGTTTGCGCTGCCGCAGATCTATCGCCGGCACGTCGCCGAACTTGTCCGGCTGTATCGCGACGGCAAGACCGACGAACTGAAGAATTTCAAATTGTCTGAGGGGCAGGGAGCTATAACCGTTCCCAAGGTCTTTCGCAATCTGGATGGCATCAAGTTCCTGACGCACGAAGGCGGTTGCGGATGCACGCGCGAGGATTCACGAAACCTCTGCGGCATTTTTGCGGGCTACATTCACCACCCCAACGTCGCCGGCGCGACGATCCTCAGCCTAGGCTGCCAGCAGGCACAGGTGGCCACGCTGCTCGAAGAAATCAAACGCCGCGATCCAAAGTTCTCGAAGCCGCTGCTGGTTTTCGATCAGCAAAAGCTGGGCACAGAGGCCAATCTGATGTCCAACGCAGTGCGCGACACATTCGTCGGCCTCGTCGAAGCCGACAAGGCCACGCGCAAACCCGCACCGCTCTCGAAGTTGAGCCTGGGCCTTAAATGCGGCGGCTCGGATGGCTTCTCTGGCATCTCCGCGAATCCTGCTATCGGGCACACAGCCGACCTTTTGGCCGCGCTCGGTGGCCGCAGCCTACTTTCGGAATTTCCGGAGCTTTGTGGAGTCGAACAAGAACTGATTGCGCGCTGCGTGAGCAAAGAAGTCGCCGACAAGTTCATGACGTTGATGCGCGATTACGCGGCGCGCGCCAAGGCGGTGCATGCCAGCTTCGAGATGAACCCATCGCCGGGAAACATCCGCGACGGGCTGCTGACCGACGCGATGAAATCCGCGGGCGCGGCGAAAAAGGGCGGCACGTCGCCGGTCACCGCCGTGCTCGATTATCCAGAGTATGCCACCGAGCCGGGCTTGCACTTGCAGTGCACTCCCGGTGGCGACCTCGAATGCGTCAGCGCACAGGTCGGCGCCGGCGCAAACGTCGTTCTCTTTACGACAGGTCTCGGCACTCCCACCGGCAATGCCATCGCTCCCGTCATCAAGATCTCGACCAACACCGAGCTGGCGCGCCACATGCCGGACATCATCGACATCGACACGGGCTCCATCATTGCGGGCGACACCTCCATCGAAAAGATGGGCGAAACGGTTCTCGATCGAGTCATTCAGGTGGCCAGCGGCGAAGCTCGCACCAAGGCCGAACTCCTGGCGCAGGACGACTTTATTCCTTGGAAGCGCGGAGTTTCTCTCTGATCCCCCGGCGCATCACCAAGCACGGCCGGGTAATCAGTGCCGCCGAGCCCGCGTCGGTTTGCTGCGAGGTAAACGCATGCCACTGACGATCAAGCCGAAACAGCAATGCTGCTGGGATCTAGTCAGCCTGGGCGAAGTGATGGTGCGTCTCGATCCCGGCGACCGTCGCATCGCCACAACGAGAAATTTTGAAGTCTGCGAGGGCGGCGGCGAGTACAACGTCGCTCGCGGGCTGAAGCGCTGCTTCGGTCTGGACACTGCCATCGTCACCGCCTTTGCCGATGATCCGGTTGGCCGGTTGCTGCAAGATCTCCTCTACCAGGGTGGGGTGAATCAATCGCTGGTGCGCTGGGTCCCCCACGATGGCGTTGGCCGCGCCGCGCGCAACGGTCTCAATTTCACCGAGCGAGGTTTCGGCGTCCGCGCCGCCGCGGGATCCTACGATCGCGGACACACCGCCGTCTCCCAACTCAAGCCCGGCGACATCGACTGGGAAGATATTTTCGGAAAGCAAGGCGCTCGCTGGCTTCACACCGGCGGCATCTTCTCCGCGCTTTCTCCGAGCACGCCCGACGTAGCGCTGGAGGCCATGCAAGCCGCCCACCGCCACGGCGCTGTTGTTTCTTACGATCTCAACTACCGCGCATCGCTCTGGAAATCTCTCGGCGGCAAGAAGCAAGCGCAAGAGGTTAACCGCCGCATCGCGCCCCATGTCGACGTCATGCTCGGCAACGAAGAAGATTTCTCCGCCGCTCTCGGCTATGAAGTTCCCGGCATGGACGAGAATCATTCGACCTTTGAGGTCGAGGCCTTCAAACAGATGATCGCCAAAGCTGTGAAGGACTACCCGTTCCAGGTGGTGGCCACCACGCTGCGCAAAGCGAAGACCGCCACGCAAAACGATTGGGGCGCCATCTGCTTTTCCGACGGCAAGTTTTTTCAAGCCAAGAATCGCGAGAACCTGGAAATCTTCGATCGGGTCGGCGGCGGAGACTCTTTCGCTTCCGGACTAATCTACGGTTTTCTCGCCGGCAAAGATCCCCAGTGGGCCGTCGAGTGCGGCGCGGCTCACGGCGCGCTAGCGATGACGACTCCCGGCGATACCTCGATGGCTACGCTCGACGATGTTCTCCAGGTGATGAAAGGAGTCGGCGCCCGCATCGCCCGCTGATCCCAGTGGACAAACAATCCGTTCGCGACCGCATCCTCCAAATCGGTATCGTCCCCGTCGTTCGTTGTGCTACTCCGCGCGAGGCTCATCTCGCCGCCGAAGCGGTCTCCCAAGGCGGCATTCCCATCGTGGAAATCACCATGACCGTCCCCGGCGCCATCGACGTCATCCGCGAGCTTGCCAAGGACACCACCTCCGGCCTGCTTGTCGGCGCTGGCACGGTGCTCAACCCCGACACGGCTCGCAAGTGTCTCGACGCCGGCGCACAGTTCCTCGTCAGTCCGGGACTCAATCTCCGCACCGTCGAGCTGGCCGTAAGGGAAGGGAAGCTCATCATGGCGGGCGCTTTGACTCCCACGGAGGTCATCACCGCGTGGGAAGCAGGTGCCGACTTCGTGAAGGTGTTTCCGTGCGGCCAGGTGGGTGGCGCGAAGTACATCAAGGCACTGAAGGGCCCGCTTCCGCAGATACTGCTGGTCCCGACCGGCGGCGTCAATCTCAGCACCGCCGCCGAATTCCTCGAAGCAGGCGCGGCCGCGCTCGGCGTAGGTGGCGAACTGGTGCAGCCCGAAGCTCTCAAGTCCGGCAACACCGCGATCATCACCGAAAACGCCCGCAAGTTCGTGGCAATCGTCACGCAAACCCGCGCCAAACAAAACCCGTAGCGCTGGTGTCAGCGGATGCCGGGCTTGTACGGCATCTTGTGAGGGCGCGATACGAAGCGCCCCAGCTTGGCGGCCAACCCAACTTTTTGAGGAATTTTTCCGACTTCTCCCGCTGTCAGAATCCTGCAGGATTCAAGAGGTTTGGCTCCGGGGCATGGACTCGAACCATGATAGCCAGCTCCAAAGGCTGGTGTCCTACCAATTAGACGACCCCGGAGTCGCTCATTCGTCTGCACTTAGTTTAACATGCGGCGCAATCGAGGCAATCGCCGTCGCAACGATCCTTTGTGTCGGCACCGCATGCTCCGGTGTGCGCGAGCCGCCTCTTTCTGCTAGATTGTCAAAGTACCTGGGAGAGGTGTCCGAGCGGTTTAAGGAGCACGCTTGGAAAGCGTGTGTAGGAGAAATCCTACCGTGGGTTCGAATCCCACCCTCTCCGCCACTTCCTTTAGTTTGTTGCATTTACAACGCGTGGTGTCTATCATGGTGTCTGGTTTTGATCGATAACCCCTAGTTTTCGGGGCCAAAAAAGGCCACCAGACATGTCCAAACGCGGCAACAGCTACGGCGGCGAGAATCGCGTCAACATCCTGAAAAAAGTCAAAATCGGCGCGAACTGGAACCTTTACCCTGCCGTCGTGGAGCCTAACGGTAAACTCCGCGACAAGGTCCGTGTGCGCGGCAAGGTCGAACTCCATCCCGAGGGATACTACTACATCGAATGGTGGCAAAACGGAAGAAAGCGCGAGCAGATCAAAGACCGCGCGGAGGTCGTGGATCGTGCACGCCGCAAGGCCATTGAGCTCGAAGCGAATCGCGCCGGCATCCAAACCGTTCAGGAAAACGGCAACGGCAAGGGGCTGACTGTTGTTGAGGCCGTGGCCTCCTACCTCAAGGACATGGAGCCGCCTCAGCGCGAACCGAGAACCTACCAGGCCTATAAACATTGCTTAGAAGTCTTCGCAAGTAATTGCGCGAAGAAGTTTATCCAGGAAGTGAAACGCGAAGATCTGCTGGCGTTCATTCGCAAGCTCTATGAGCTCAATTGCGGTCCGCGCACGGCGTACAACCGGGCGGTGATTGTTTCGCAGCTCTTAAAAGCGAATGGCATCACGAAGCTCCTCAGCAATCGCGACTGGCCGGAGTACGTCGAGCCGATTCGTTCCATCTATGAGCCGGAGGAAATCCAATCGCTCTTCAAGGCTGTGATGAACGTGAGCGCGTCCTGTACCCCTCCTATCTTCTAACCGGTCTTCGGGACAAGGAAATGCGGCATCTGACCTGGCGGGACATTGACTTCCGCACTCACGTGATCCGTGTAACGAGAAAAGCGCTTTACGGTTTCAAGCCGAAGAACAAAGAGGAACGTGAAGTTCCGGTTCCCGAGTCGCTGATCGCGGCGCTCAAGAAGTACAAGGCGTTGCACAAGGCGAACCCGGACGGCCTGGTCTTTCCGAATGAGTCGGGCCGGCCAGACAAGCGGCATGAGTTCAAGCTGAAGCGCATCGCCTATCACGCGGGACTGAATTGCGGGCAGTGCAACTCCAAACACGGAAACAAGTGCTCGGAAGGGCCATACTGCTCGAATTTCTTCCTGCACAAGTTTAGGCACACGTTTGCAACGCGAAACCTGCAAGATCACGTCTGCGACATAAAGACGCTGCAGAACTGGATGGGGCACAAAGACCTGGCGTCAACGATGGTTTACTTGAAAGCGGTTCGGAATAAGGATGTGATGGCTAGGGTCAACTCTAGTGAACTTGCGGCGCTGGCGATCTGAAGCCAGGTTGTGGCTTCCCAAGCTTCCCCTAGTTAACCCTATCTCGCTGGAACGGCGGCACTTATGCACTTCGAAGCGACCGGTAATTGGAAAATGATGGAAAATGACCACACAATTTTTACTTGTTTCGGGTGGACTGCTGGTGTGCCTGCCTTGCAAGCAAGTGTTTTGGCAATAGGTTGGCTCGGCAGCTTTTCTTCTAGAATTGCATAGAGCATTCGGCTGTTAAATCTTCAGACGAATCCTCGATTCTGCACCTTTTAGCTCCGAAATTGGCCCCAAAACGGGCAAGTTGCCCCATGTCTTAACGAAATGGTTGAACTAATTGAAGCTATTCGAGGAATGATTCAAGGGGGCGGTTTGCTAATTCACCCTGACCTGTTCGTCCTGATCGATTTTCGTTTGTTTTGTTTGCGTTAGACACTCCTCACTTTCACCGGAGACCCCATTTGCGGTCAAAAGTTCAGCAAATGTTCAGCAAGAAGTGGCGAACTTTCCCGCACTGACGGAGCCCTGCAGCAATAATCTTCGTTTAGCCGACAATCCGAGAACTACCCATGTCGCCGTTAGCGAGGCATTTCGCGGCACCCCGCAAAGGAGCAGTGGGTTTTGAACGCCGCAGGTGGTTTCTGCCGCAAACGGGTCGGTTGCCCATCGCGTTGGGCCCGTCCTCCGTATGGTAGACTCGGGCGAATATGGCCGTTCGTTGGGCTCTGCTCTTCCTCCTTCTTGGAACGCAATATCCTGCTCTCGCAGATTCTCCCAATATTCTGCTTGTCACTATAGACACTGCGCGGGCCGATCGGATGGGCTTTCTTGGTTCCACGAGAGGGCTGACCCCGAACCTGGATTCAGCGGCGCACCAAGGCGTAATTTTTGAGAAAGCCTATACCCAGGCACCACTGACAACCGTTTCGCACGCCACGATTCTGACGGGAACTTATCCTCAATTTCACCGGGTTAGTGACTTTGGTACACGCCTTCCTTCCCGAATCCCGAACCTCGCCGACTTGTTCAGACAGAACGGCTATCGAACCGCCGCGTTTGTTGGCTCCATCATCTTGGATCCTCGCAATGGCCTAGCCCCAGGATTTGATCGCGGTTTCGATGTGTACGACGCTGGCTACACGTTGCGGCGGACCGGCGAAGATCGCTACAAGACCGTGGAGCGCCGGGCCGATGAGGTTGTGACCCGCGCCATGCGATGGCTGAGCGAGAATTCTGGACGCCGCTTTTTCCTGTGGATCCATCTCTACGATCCCCACCAGCCCTACGATCCGCCGGGGGAGTACGCGAGACGTTTTGCCGCGCAGCCCTACGATGGAGAAATTGCTTCGACAGATGCGGCACTGGGGAGATTACTCGTCTATTTGCAGCAACGCGGGCTCTTCAGCACATCGCTCATCGCAGTGATGGCCGATCACGGTGAATCTCTCGAGCAGCATGGCGAGGAAGGGCACGGCATTTTTTTGTACGATGAAACCGTACACATACCCCTTTTCTTGAAGTTGCCTGGAGCGCGCTTTGCCGGAAGACGCGTGAAGTCGCGCGTCCGCCTGGTCGACGTGGCCCCCACGGTGCTTGAGGTTGCTGGAGTGCCCGTACCTGAAGAAATGCAGGGGGAATCGCTGCTGCGCGCACTCGCGGCCAACGCTGCGGAACGGCCGGTGTATTCCGAGACGGATTATCCACAACAAGGCTTTGGCTGGAGCAAGATCTGGTCGCTGCGCGAGGGAAAGTATCTTTTTATCCAGGCGCCGCGCCGCGAACTCTACGATATCGATGCAGACCCTCTGTCTACCCACAATATCGCGGACAACCATGGGGCGGTCGCTGACACACTTGCGGCGCAACTTTTGGAGATGCAGCGGCGCTACAGCAGCACGGTGCTTCCCTCGGACCAGAGAACGGACATGACCCCGAGCCAGAGAGACGCGTTGGCATCGCTCGGCTACCTCGCGGGTAACACGAAGGGCGGGAACGCGCCGGTCGCGGCTGCCGATCCGAAGGACAAGGTTGGCTTAGCGAACCAACTCCAGAAAGCGATGCTCTTGATTGACACGGACCATCCCGATCGGGCGATTCCGTTGCTGGAGAGCGTCGTCGCCAGCGCCCCGGACATCTACGTAGCGCAATTGCAATTGGGGCGGGCGGAGTCGGGTCGTCGAAACTACAGCCGGGCGGTTGCGCCGCTCGTGAGGGCAACGGAACTGATGCCCGACTCGAGTGCTGCCGAATACGAGTTGGGCATCGCTCTTTTTGAAAGCGGCGACGGTAACGCCGCCGCGGCCCATCTTGAAAAGGCAGCGGCGCTGATGCCTGAGTCGGCTGATGCACATTTCTCGCTTGCCGCTGTGTATGCGAGAATCGACCGCGTCCCCCAGGCGATTCAGGAACTTCAAACCACTCTGAATTTGAATGCCGAACACTATCGGGCAAATCTGTTGATGGGCCGGATACTATTTCTCCAAGGGAATTCACGAGACGCACTTCCATACCTTAAGGTGGCAGTCAGCGTTCAACCGGCCTCGAAAGAGGCGCACCTTTTTCTCGCCGAAGCCTACGCAAAACTAGAGATGGATCGCGAATCCAAGAGTGAGCGGGACAAGGCGGAACACCTGACTCCCCCAGACCGATAGGACTTGCGAGAGGACCAGCGGGGGAAGCCACCGCTTCGGCGTTTCAAACTTTTGGCTGTTATACCTGGCTGCCGTTGCTCCACGACGACGCTGGCTGTGTTAGATTCGTGAAATGCGGGTATCGTCAGCCGCCTCACTTGCAATCGCTTGCACGTTGATAGGCGGTATTGCGAACAGCGCGACCCGAGACTCATCGAATCCTGACGTCTTCCTCATTACGATTGATACGCTCCGGGCAGACCACGTCGAGTGCTACGGCTACAAGGACGTCCGAACGCCGGCGCTCAACAATCTTGCGAAGGATGGAGTGCGGTTCACCACCGCGTTTACTCCCAGCCCGATCACGAATTCTTCTCATGCGTCGATTTTGACAGGGGACTTGCCCTCCACGCACGGAGTGATCGACTTCGGCAATCCCATCGCCGCCGATCACTCCACCTGGGCCGAACTGTTGCACGGGATGGGCTACCAGACCGCAGCATTCATAGGATCGATCATCCTCGACAGTCATTCGCTGGCGCCTGGGTTCGACCGCGGTTTCGATTTTTACGATAATTTCCCGCGAAACCCAACCGTGGCTGGAAGATTCGGGCGCATCGAGCGACGAGGCATGGATGTGGTCGGGCACGCTACGGCGTGGCTCGAAGACCACCGTGCGGGGAGACGCTTCGTCTGGGTCCATCTTTACGATCCTCACGATCCGTACGAACCGCCGGCCCCGTACTCGAAGATCTATCAGAATCGTCTCTACGACGGCGAGATCGCGTACGCGGATTCGGCATTGCAGACATTCCTCGGCTATTTGAAGAAACAAGGGCGGTACGACGGCTCGCTAATCGTCGTCGTCGCCGATCATGGCGAGGGACTCGGCGAGCACGGGGAACAGACTCACGGCATCTTTCTGTACGATTCCACGCTTCATGTGCCGCTCATTCTCAAATTGCCGGGAGCGCGCGCTGCCGGAACCGTGATTAACGACCAGGTCCGAACCACCGACATTCTGCCTACAGTTCTGGAAGTACTTGCCGAGGGCCAAAGCCATCGCTTCGATGGCAAATCGCTTATCCCGCTGCTGACGGGAGAACACGGGAATGATCGTGCCGCCTTGGGTGAAACTGACTATCCTTTGCGATTCGGCTGGGCTCCATTGCGGTCGGTCAGGTTCCAATGTGTGAAACTCATCGACGCGCCGCGCCCGGAATTCTACGATTTGACGCAAGACGCGGACGAACTGCGGAATATCTACGAACCGTGGAACGGCGCCGTTCAGAAGCTTCGCACGATTCTAGCGAGTGCGGTCAGCGCGGCGCATGCCGTCTCGCAACAATCCGGTGCGGTGGGAGCAAAGACGGTGGCCGAACTTCGTGCCCTCGGCTACCTCGGTCCGGAAGGCGCAACAAATGTGACCGAACCCTCTTTGCTTCCGGACCCGAAAGACAGGATCGAGGAGCAAAATCTCCTGCACAGTGCAATGATAGCTGCCGACGACCACCGATTCCTGGACGCCCGCACGATGCTGGAAAACATCATCCGTATTGACCCGATGTCCGCGGTCGCTTTTGTGCAGCTTGGGCAAATTGAATTCCGGGCCGGGGTGTACGAGAGAGCAGCAGAGGATTTCCGGCGTGCAGGCTCGCTGCGCCCCGAGGATGCAACGATCGAATTCGAGCTTGGACGCGCGCTGGAGAGGTCCAACGAACTGGCGAATGCTCGTAACGCGCTGGAAACCAGTCTCCGGTTAGATCCCATAAATTTCGAGGCCCGGACGCTTCTCGGCTCGGTCTATGAACGTTTGCTCGATCTTGCAGCGGCCCAAGTCCAATTCGAAGCCGCCATTCTGCTCGAGCCTGAAAATGCTGACGCGCACGTGCGGCTCGCGCGAGTCTTGATACAAGGTCGGAGCGACGCAGCGTTGGCAGAACTGAAAGAAGCAGTCCGCCTGCGCGCTGGGGATCCTGCGATCTACGACCAGTTGGCCCAGGCTTACAGCCGTCTGGGCCAAAAGGCGCTCGCAGAGAGGGCGGCCCGTAGGGCCGCCCTGCTGCGCCAGCGAAAATCCCCCTGACAAATTCTCGCGGTGATTCCTTAAACGGCGGTTCCCCGCCGTCCGATGGCGGCGCGAGTCTCGGTGTGCATTGGCACAAGGAGACTAATGAATGGCGCGCGAGCCGCGGTGCTTGAAAACGTTTCGAGCAGAATCGAGGAATGCAAGGATGACGGCGGATTTCTCGCCACGTCGCCAAATCATATGAACGTCAATGGTGTTCTCGGGCTCATCAAGCGGTACGGTGGTCACGGCCTTTCCTCTTCCTGGGTAGTGCAAAACCCCATCCACTGCGATGCAGATGCCCTTTCCTGATGCCACGAACATGGATTGTGCCTCGTCGAACGGGCCGCTCGGCGATTGGCCGATCTTGGGTGTGATCCCCGCTCTCCGATAGAGGTCAAGCACCTTCTCCCGCAGGCCGCTCGAAACCCGGGAGTCCTGAAGTGCCAACGGCTCTGCGGCCAATTCACTGAGCTTGAGTCTCTTGCGCTTTGCGAGCCGGTGCTTTTTTGAGATAAGGACCACGAGCCGTTCCTGGAAAATGGGTTCGGATATCAGTTTTGAGGCATCCATGGCAGGAGGCCGCAGGAACCCAACGTCAATCCGGCGCTCTATAGCGGCCGCACACTGAAGAGAGGAGAAGATCCCCGTACACGAGATCTCTACAGCCGGAAAGCGTTTGGAGTGCTCCGCCAAGACGTGCCGGACTGGCTCACCCAAGCCGGTTCCCACTCCTACTCTGACGAGTCCGGACTCACCTTTCTTGGCTTGGCGCAGGACGTCCAGGAGATGAGCGGCTTGAGCAAGAAGAATCCTAGCTTCCTTCAGCAAGAGGGACCCGGCGTCAGTCAGAGCCACCCGGCGCCGGTCCCGCAGAAAAAGCTGAACGCCCAATTCTTCTTCAAATTGCCGGATCTGGCGGCTCAGCGGTGGCTCGGCAATGTGAAGCTGCTCGGCCGCTCTGGAGAAGTTCAATTGCTCCGCAACTGCGATGAAATACCGAAGGTGTCGAAGCTCCATGAGGGAATCTTACGCCTTGTACCCAAAAGGTACTACAGATTACCAAAAGATGTCCTAGACACCGTCCCCTCAACGCAGTATTTGTCCTTAACCAAGTTTACGCAATTTCAGTAAGGTTTGAGATGAGGGGGTGTGGTGTCAGATTGTTGGAGACTAGGATTCCTTGTTTTTCTTTTGGTTTTCGTTGTAACTGTCGCTCCGTCAGAGGCACAGAAACTTACTGGGCACCACAGCGATAGTGGTGCGAATTTCTCAAGGACAGCGGACGCAGAGTCTCCCAACTCAAAATCTGCCGCTCGGGATGTTGCGGACCTCGTCCTGACCGATGCAAAGATTTACACGGCTGACGCGTCCCGCCACATGGCGGAGGCCCTCGCGGTCCGCGGCGGGAAGATCATCTTTGTGGGAACGGCAGCAGAGGCAGCCAAGTTAGTAGGGCCCAAAACCAAGGTTGAGAGAGCGGGCGGAAAGCTAGTCTTGCCCGGCCTCGTCGATTCACACATCCACCCCATGGGGATCGTTGACTTTGGAGGCTGCGATCTGCAATCCAAGGCAAGAACCCTGGCGGAGATTGCCACGTTTGTCCGCGCCTGCATTGAGCGGCTGCGGGTGCCCGAGGGTCAGTGGCTGGAAGTGTCGCATTGGGAGTACGGCGGGGGAAACCAGGCCGATCCTGCACACCCCACGCTTCGCGCTGCGCTGGACGCTGCATCAACGAAACATCCCATCGCGGTAACGGGATGGGACGGTCACCACGGCGCCTTCAACAGCGCTGCACTTGCCTTGGCAAAAAACGCCAAAGGGGAAATCGTTGGCTATTCGAAGGCAACGATCGCTACCGACTTCCGCGAGTACAAGAGCTACATCGGGGTTGACGTCAACGGAGAGCCGACTGGCGACGTGAGCGACCAAGGGAAGCGCCCGATCCGTACCCGTTTCCCCGGCGGCGGGAATCACGATCTTCTCATGAAGTCTCCGGAGCGATTGACCGAACTTCTGAACGGTGCCGGGCTCACGGCCATACAAGACGCGGCCGCGGGGTCTGGCGGCTATGACGTATACGACGAACTCATCAAGAAGGGAAAACTGACCGTTCGCGTCAATATGGCTCAATTGTACCTGCCGGAACAGTTCCGCGATGCCTCTGGAAAAATCGACTACGACAAGCTGTTCGAATCCGCGAACGCCGTCCGCCAGAAATATGCCTCTAATCCGCTGACGCGCGCCGATGCTGTAAAGGTTTTCGCCGACGGTGTGCCTGAAGCGAATCCGAACAATATCCCGCCGACCTTGGGAAACTCGCCGCGCCCTGTGCCCTATCTGCAGCCGATATTCGAGAAGGATGCCAAAGGTGCCCTTTCGGTGAAGGGGTACGTCGACCTGGATTCTCCGGTGTGCGTCTACGTGCGCGCGAAGCCTGATGAGTATTCTTCGGACCAGGCAATCGCGGAATTCATGAAACTGTACGGCTACCACCCTGGACAGTGCGCCATCTCCTACGGCGTTCCAGAACATGCGCCTGCCATTTTCGACGAGTACATCAAACGGGCGCACCTGGCCGGATATACGATTCACATTCATGCTATCAGTGATGAAGCAGTTAAGATGGCGATCGACGCCATTGAGGCGGCGCGTGCCGCTGACGGCAAGAGTTCGCAGCCGGACACCCTGGCACACCTCCAGTTCATAACACCCGAGGACGTGGCCCGAATCGGTAAGGATCACCTGTACCTCGCCTTTACCTATAGCTGGATTTATGCCGAGCCCAACGGATACGACATGAGTGTCGTGCCGTTTTTTAATCGGGTCTCTGGAAACAGTTACGAAGCCTTGCACGACCCGAATAGTTACGCGGAAAAGAATGACTATCCCGCGAAGACGGCCAAAGAGGCAGGCGCGATCCTGGTGGCGGGATCGGATGCGCCGGTTTTGACCAATGATCCGCAGCCGTTCGTGAACATGGAAATGGCCGTCACGCGCGCGAGGCACGGGCTTCCACCGATCGCCCCGGGGCAACGCATAAATATCCGTGACGTTCTCGACGCTTATACGATCAACGGTGCCCGCGCGCTGGACCGCGCATCCGAGATCGGATCGTTGGAAGTTGGCAAGTCGGCTGACTTTGTGGTGGTAAACCAGGACATCCTCGTTCTGGGCGATGAAGGCCACCCCGAAAGGATCGGAGATACCAAGGTCCTCGAGACCTGGTTCATCGGAACAAAAGTTTACTCGGGGCGATAGTGGCGCGAGCCTGACAAAACAGGCTTTCGTCGAAAGTATGCAGAAACTGGCATCGCATGAGTGTTACTAACGGATACATTGCCAGTCTAGTTTCAGAACGGCAATCTTGGAGGTACGCGATGCCGGGTTCTTCGAAACGTGCGTTGTGCATTTTCCTATTCCTTTTCGTTGTCGTTGCAGGTCCTGCCGCCGCGCAGAAATTCACGGGCGACGTTAGCGGTACTGTGACCGATGCGACCGGTGCAGCCCTGGCCGGAGCGACGGTCAGCGCGGAGAGCGTCGGGACCGGCCTTGTCCGGACCGCCACCACGAGCGATACGGGAACCTATCGAATCCCTAATCTCACTGCGGGGCGATACAAGGTCAGCGTCTCGGCGAGCGGGTTCAAGACCGCGCTCGAAGAGTCGGAAGTGACTGCCAATGGTATTGCCACCGTCGATTTTAGTATGCAAGTCGGGTCGGCGACGGAGCGAGTCGAAGTAAGCGGCGAGGCGCCATTGGTGGACATGTCTGTCAACCAGAACAGCACCCTGGACAGCGCGCGAATCGAGTCCGTCCCCCTGAATGGCCGTGACTTCAGTTCGTTGGTGGCTTTGGCTCCTGGAGTGCAAAGGGCGCCGGGCGGCGGGTTTTTGGCGATTACCGTGAATGGAACGCGCCCGACGTCTGCCAACAACCTGGTGGACGGGCTTTACAACAACGATCGTTTCTACGGCCAACCGGTCATTGGACAAACCGGCGTGTTGGGCATTCCGGCGACGCTGTTTCCGATGGAAGCATTGCAGGAATTGAACGTACAGGAGACACCTTCGGCGGAATTTGCCGTCAAAGGTGGCGCCCCCATAAGTCTGGTCATGAAGAGCGGTACGAATCACTGGCATGGTTCCGCACTTTTTTCGCGTCATACTTCTTTCGCCGACGCCGCCAATTTTTTTGCGAAGCAAGGAACCTGTCTGCCGAATTGCACGACCCCTTTCCGCAACATGCAGGGCACGGGGACGATCGGTGGGCCGATCCTGAAGGACAAGACTTTCTTTTTTCTTTACTATGACGTCCAAGGGTACGCCGCAGTCATTCCTCATGGTGGAACCGTGCCCACGCCAACCCAGGTTCAGAGCGCCGAGAGTCGGATCCAAGCGGCAGGGTTGTCCCCAACGGCAGCCGGACAGAATTTGCTAGCCTTCTTTCCCGCGCCCACCGATCCAGCGACCGGCGCCATCAGCGTTCGTATACCCGTTCTCGCCAATATGAATAACTTCGGCGTAAGAGTGGACCAGAAGATCGGTCAGAAGCACCAGATTTCGGCCCGGTACATCTTTGGCGATAGTTTTCAATCCGCGCCTCCCAGTGAGCCCAACACCACAGTGGTCCAAGCCGCCTCCCCGAACAAGCCGGATCTGTTCAACTCCATTGCCCCTACGCGTGGCCAACTCGCAGGGCTCAGCTGGACTTGGGCCATTCATCCGAACATGTATCTGGAGAGCCGGCTAGGCCTGACGCGCTTCTCCCAGATTATTGATACGAACAACAAGATCGATCCCAATAGTCTCGGTATCGATACGGGACCCTTGGCTCCTGCCGATTTTGCCCTTCCCTACGTGCATTTAGCGGGGTTTGCGAGCATCGGAGGCGGCGGCTTTCTGAACTATCCCATCGTCACGCGTCCGGACCAAACCGTGGACTGGGCTGAACACTTCACCTTGGTGCACAGCAACCACACGATTACGTTTGGCGGCAATGTCCAACACGCTTACAGCAATATTCAACACGATCAGAATCGGACGCAGTTCTCTTTTGATGGCCAGAATTTCGACAATAATCCGGTCGATGAGCTCGTACAATTGCTGTTGGGAAAGCCAGATGGAGCATCCAGATTTTTTGGCAACACGCGTCGCCATCTGACCCAGAACACACTTGGACTGTATGTTCAGGATGAATGGAAGATTAGACCTCGGCTCACCCTCACTCTCGGTTTGCGCTATGACCTCAGCGGAGCGGTTAGTGAGACGAAGGACTTGGCCTCGAATTTCCTTCCGAATAGCGGCTTAGTCCAAGTGGGACATGGTATCGGCAGTCTCTATGGCCTGGACAAGAAGGATTTTGGTCCACGGCTCGGATTCGCGTGGGACATTTTCGGCAACGGCAGAACGTCTTTACGCGGAGGTTATGCCTTGGCCTACGACACCCCGGATATGGCAGCCATCGCCCTTCCTTTTCTTTTCCAGCTTAATAACCCGGGTGCGTTTCTTCAGCCGAACCTTGGGGTTACACAGGTCTCACTGTCAGGTACCGCTAGCGCTTCGCCAGAAACAGGGACCTGCATGAACCCGACGACCGGGGCGCCTGGCGACTACGTATGTATTGCCAACGGCCCAGTCTTCGGCGCCAATCCCGGTGGGTCACCTCCATTTAGCGCTTTTTCCATTGTCTCGCCGTTCCGCACCCCTCGATTCCACACATTCAATTTGGGCATCCAAAGGGAGGTCTGGCGGGATAACGTCGTCACCATCACCTATTCCGGACAGCGCGGCCGCAAGCTCATTCTGCCGATTGACATCAATGCGCTTCCGCTAGGCTGTGGAAGTGCGGTTAACCCTTGTGTGCGGCCCTTCGCCGCTCAAGACCCGACCCTTTCGGATATCCTGCAGCTCACCAACCTGGGTTTTTCCCAGTACGACAGTTTGCAGGCTTCCTTCCATCAGCGGAATTGGCATGGGATCAACACGCAGTACAACTTAACTTGGAGCAAGTGCTATGACCTCAATTCCCTCAATCGCAGCGCGGAACCCCAGTTGGACAATCCTCTGAATATCAAGGATATGAGAGGCCTCTGTGACTTTGACGTTCGTTTAAATTTCAACGTAGGGGGCATCTACTCGTTGCCGGCCATTCCGCACATTGGACGGTTTGGAACCGGGTGGCAAGTCGGTACGGTGTATACGGCACTCAGCGGTCGGCCTTTCAGCGTCTTCTTGCCCTTCGACCCGTCTGGACAAGGGTTTCCTTTCGGAGCGATTCGGGCGTCTTGGGACGGGAAGTCGATCGCCTATCAGACTCGCAATCCGAATCAGTATGTGGTTGAGACCTATACCGCCGCTAATCAACCAGATCCTTGCGGCAACGTCAGTCCGGCGGGAGGTTTGCCGCTCTCGCCGTTTTACATTGCGTGCCCCGGTACCGTAGGTAACTCTCCTAGGAACATGCTGATTGGACCGGGATTGAGTCAATGGGACGCCAGCATAATCAAAGACACGCGGCTCACCGAGAGAATGACTCTCCAATTCCGCTGGGAAGTATTCAATGTGCTCAACCGCGCCAACTTTAGCCAGCCTAGCAATTTCCTTATACCGGGTGGCAATTTTGGCCAGATCACATCCACTCCGGACGTAGGCGTCGGAAATCCAATCTTGGGACAAGGCGCCCAGCGAAATATGGATTTCGTCTTAAAGCTCATTTTTTAACGAGATATCTGATCTTCAATCGGCGGAGCGCGATGGAATCGCTGTTCCCGCAAATTAAGAAGCGGCCGCGCCCGGAGATCTCGGAAACGCTTAACGTGGGGAAGTTGGAGGTCTGGTGATGCTGCGGATCCGATATGTCTTCTTATCTTTGGTAATCGTCCTACTCTTTATTCAACCTGCGGAAATACTAGCGCAGTCCGAACCGCCCAAAGTGAAGCCACATGTAATCGTGGTCGGCGTCAACGGAATGGAGTGGGATATTATTCGTCCCCTTTTGATCAGGGGAGAGTTGCCCAACCTTGCCGGTCTGATCAAACGTGGGACGTACGGCAAATTGCGGACGCTCTCCTCGCCGAACTGTCCCAGGGTCTACACCACGCTCACAACCAGTACGCAGCCGGAAGAAAACGGAATCACCGGCTTCACCGTAGGCGGCATCACGGCAAGTACCAACATGCTGAGGCAGGAACCTTTATGGTCCATCCTTTCCAAGAAGGGAATCACGGTCGGAATGGCCAACGTACCCGCTACTTTCCCGGTGATGCCGGTCAACGGCTATATGATCAGCGGCATGCTGACGCGCGGCAAGGGCTGCGAAGATGGCGTGCTGTGTTCACCCAAGCTTTCGGAAGTCCAGGGCGGCGACGCGGTATATCCGAAGAACTTGGCGCCGGAGATTGAAGCCAAGATAGGCGATATTTCGCTGGACTGCTTGCGCATGCCCTCGAAAGATGACTTGAAGGGAAAAGAAACCGAAGTAATTACGGAGTGGCTCAAGGCTGTCCAGGAAGTCCGCGCACAGCAAACCAAGCTCTTCGACTATCTGCTTTCGCAACATCCTACCGACTTCACCATGCTCGTACAGTCATGCGAGGACCGAGTAGGTCACTGGCTCTATCCCATCCAGCCGCACAACGTGGATTACAACCCCAAGATCAATGCCGTGGCGGTGGATGCCTTCGCCGACCAATACCGCAGTTTCGATAAAGTGTTGGGAGTGATTCTCAAGCACGTCGACGACAACACCTACGTCTTCGTCATTTCGGACCATGGGATCAAACCACTGCGCGAGTTCGAGGAAGATCCGCACATGCACATGGACCACGGCGGCACCACACCAGTCATCGCCAAGCATGATTTTGCCGACGGTGACGATGTGCCTGGAGCATTCATCGTCGCTGGACCTGGAATCAAGCGTGATCAGCGTTTGATGGGCTTCCAGGCGAGCGTCTACGACGTCGCGCCTACCTTGCTGCATATTTATGGCCTGCAGGCCCCGAAACAGATGCGGGGTCGTGTGCTCTCGGAAATTTTTGACGATGGCGCTGCCGGTGTACGCGCAGCCGCCAGCGAATTGAAGTAGGCACGAATAGTGCATTTCATCCGTACAACCTTAAAATCGCGAGGGGAGCTGGTTGATTAAAATGAGAATCTGCATGGTGTTTCTGTTATTGCTGGAGCTAGCTATTTTCGCTGGTCGCGGAGTTGCCCAGGAGCACGCCTCTCCAGCGGATTTAGTCGTGCTGCACGGCAAGATCTATACCGTTAATGCCAAGCAGCCGTGGGCGGAAGCGCTGGCGATTCGCGCTGGCAAGATCGTCGCCGTCGGTTCAGACAAACAGATGGAAGCCTATCGAGGAGCCTCCACCCAGGTCATCGATGCGAAAGATCATTTGGTCCTTCCTGGTTTTGTGGACACGCACGGCGCGGCGGGTGTTGCATCCGCCGCCGATGTGCCTGCCGACGCCGTATATCGCAGCGGCTATGTCTATACGGTGGATGCCAAGGACAGCGTGCAACAGGCTTTGGCCGTGCGTGATGGGAAAATCGTGTACGTGGGCAGCGATACGGGTCTGAAGTCATTCATCGGAAAGGACACTAAAGTCACGGATCTGCAAGGGCGAATGCTCATGCCGGGACTCATCGACGGTCACATGCACCCGCTCGCGGGCGGCACCGTGCTGTTGAAGTGCAACCTGAATTACGAGCGGTTCACCATCGCGCAAATGCAGGCGAAGGTCCAACAGTGCCTGGACCAGTCCAAAGACCAAGAGCCGAATGGTTGGCTCGAGGTCGTGAACTGGTTTCAGGAGGCGATGCTACCGGCCGGAACCGTGACCAACAGCGCGGTGTTGGACTCGCTGCATACTCGGCGGCCCATCTTCGTTCTCTCGTCTTTCGGCCACACAGGCCTCGCCAATTCGCGGGCTCTGGAACTTGCACACGTCACAGCGAGCACACCCAATCCGCAGGGCGGAAGGATCGCCCACGATGCATCCGGGAAGCCATCGGGCATCCTCGAGGATGCCGCGTACCAATTAGTAGAAACCCTCGTTCCGCCATCGACGCCTGCCGAGGACATCATCGCAGCGGAGTCGGCCCTAGATGCGCTGCGCGCTCAGGGCGTTACCGGGTTTTTGGACGCGGCTGCTTCGTCGGCGACGCTCGCCGCATTCGCCGGGGCGGAGAAGGATGGCAAACTGACGCTGCGCGCACATTTCGCTGTGCTCGTCGGACCACCCGAGGGGAAGGATCCGCAGAAGGCAGTGGCATACCTGCAGTCGATGGCGAAGCAATATGATCAGGGGCCACTCGTCCCTGAACCGCACTTGAGCGTGCACAACGTCAAACTCTTTTTGGATGGGGTCATCACCGCGCCGGCGCAAACCGGTGCGATGCTATCCCCCTATTTCGTGAATCAAGGCACCGTGACAAGCCCGCACTGGGCACCGGGTAAGAACCGCGGACCGGACGTATATTTCCCCGCATCGGTGCTCAACGCGTTGGTGATCGCGGCAGCCAAAGCCGGGTTCGAGCCGCACATGCATGCCGACGGTGATCGCGCGGTCCGCGAAGCGCTGAATGCCATCGAAGCGTTGCGCAAGGCTGGATTCTCGGGCGACAACATTCGTGCAGCGGTCGCGCACGACGAAATCGTCGATCCGGCGGACTTCTCGCGCTACGCATCGTTGGATGCGATTCCCGTGCTGTCCTTGCAGTGGGAAAAGCCTGCACCCGATACCATTGACGGCGCGCGGGACTATCTGGGCCCGGCACGTTTCAAGTACATGGAGCCAGCGGGTGTATTGGCCGCAGCCGGCACGCGCATCGCCTACGGCAGCGACTGGCCAGTGGATCCGCTCGACGAATGGTTCGCGCTGAAGGTCGGGGTCACACGCACCAATTCTCCGGACGCCGGCAAGCAATACGCGGGGCGCCTGAGCGAGGACAGCGGCCTCACTCGCAAACAGGCTTTGCGGACGATGACGATCAACGCTGCCTATGAGTTGCATCAGGACGCCAACGTAGGCTCGCTCGAAGCGGGTAAGCTCGCCGATTTCATCGTGCTCGACCGCAATTTCTTCGATGTCCCCGCCGAGCAGATCGCGAACATCAAGGTCCTGCAAACCGTGGTCGGTGGGCGCGTGGTTTATGAAGCCGGTGAAGTCGCCAACCGACATCAATGATGGAGCACTTGCGATACACCACGCGGAAGAAAGACGGCAAGGCGCATCGTTATTGGCGACTAGTGCAGAGAGTGCGTGTGGCGATGCCGACGACGCCTGCGTTGCCGGCGCCGAGCGATACTACGGCATCGTCGAGCATGCCCTGAGCTACGTCGCCGAGTACAAGGCGATGAATCGGCGTGCCATGGCGAGTCCCATGCCGCTCGCTCCGCCCCTAATCAATACCGTTCGCATCTCTGTCCTTGAGGTGGTCGTAGACTCAGTAGTAATCCGAGGGCGGACCCTTGTATTCCTGAATGATGTTGCCGCCGTCGATAACCAGGGTCTCGCCGTTGATGTAGCTTGCTTTGGATGAGGCGAGGAAGGCGACTGCGTGCGCAACCTCTTCGGGCGTACCCGGCCTGCCGGTCGGCGTGTGAGTGCCGCCGGCGAGCTCACCCGCGGTAGAGGCCGCCGTCGCGATCCATCCCGGCGCTACCGCGGTCACCGTGATGCCGAGTCGGGCGACTTCCATCGCGAGCGCCCGAGTCAGTCCTATCATCCCGGCTTTTGCGGTGGCATACGCCGACTCGTTTGGATTGGCGACATACGGGCCGGTTACGGAGGCGACGTTGATGATCCGTCCATAGCGGGCCGCGATCATGCCAGGCAGGAAGGCGCGCGTCGCGCAGAATGCTGTCTTCAGTGTAACGGCTATCATGCGGTCCCAGTCGCGCTCCTCGTACTCCACAAAGGCTTTGGCGACGGCCGGTTCGCGGGTCGATCCCATGCCCGCGTTGTTGATCAGTATTGAGACAGGGCCCACCTCGGCGGCGAGCCTCTGTGCCACGGCGAAATCCGTGAGATCACCAACGAAGGATCGCACCTGATACCCGTTCTCGCGCATCTCCGAGGCGCGCTCGTGGACGCGCTCGCTCGTGCTCGTTATCGCGAGCTTCAGCCCGGAAGCGGCGAGGCAGCGGGCGATCGCGATCCCGATGCCGTGAGGCGAACCCGCGCCGGTGATCAGCGCATCGCTAACTGCGGTCATGTCCCGCGGCGAACGCGCCCAGGAGTTCGATTGCTGCCAAAGCGACCCAATGTGGAGCGGATGTCATGTCGTTACCTCAATACCGGAAGGTGGCCGTCGCAATGGTCGAGGCCGCCCGTGGCGGAACTCTCGGGATCCATCGGCGCGGCAATCAAAGTCGAAACCTTCGCAGAAGGGCCAGTTCAGTTTTGCCATGTTTCATGATGCTAAATTAGTTTCTCTGACAGCTTGAATACCGCGACCTTTCGGAAATTCGTCTCGGGAATATCACCGGACGTCAACCTACCGAATACGTGAAAACGTGTTTATAGGTGCCGAGATACATGAGCACCACGGTGTCCGACACCCCGTGAAGAACGCGAATCTTTTCATTCGTCACCCGCAGTAAATGCTCGTGACTCTCGCAAACCAGTTCGGCGATCACGTCGAACGCACCCGCCGTTGCGACGACGTAAATCGATTCCGCAAGGGCACTGATCGCCTTGGCCACCTTGCGTGAATCAGCGGTGGTTTTTATGCCCACCATGGCCATGAACTTCGAACCGAGTTGAATGGGATCCGTCACCGCGGCAATCTGCATGACCCCACGCTTCAAAAGTCGCTGGACTCGCTGCCGGGCCGCCGCTTCCGAAAGACCCACCTTCGGTCCCAGTTTGCTATACGGCAGGCGACCATCTTTCTGCAGCTCTCGAATGATCGCTCTATCGGTGGCATCAAGTGCGCGCTTGCCGCGAATAACCTGGTCACCATCGGGTTTTTGCATTGTCGTCATTGACTGTCGACCCCGTTCGATACTCGGCCATCCCGTTCCGCGCATCTGATAAAGCATTCAATTTGGCGCTTCTTCCATGGAGCACATAGCTAGCTACGACAAACTATACGGAATCCGTTGTTTTTTCTTTGACAGACAACTGATACAGTTGTACTGTAGACTCGACACCCAGTGATGTCAACGCTTTCATTTTCGATGTTCCGAGCAAGGTAGAAGTCCCATGTCATTCATCCCCATTCACCCGCCTTCATTTTCAGCCAACGGGAATACCCACCCTCAATTGGACAGAGCACGGCTGCGGCGCCTCACGGCGAGGGAACTGGAACAGTTCGCCGCGCTTCATCCCAGGTCGCGGGCATTACACGAACGCGCTTCGGGCTCGATGGTGGGGGGAGTCCCCATGCCCTGGATGGCGCGCTGGCCGGGCGGATTTCCGGTCTATGTCAAACATGCCGCCGGCGCGCATTTAGTCGACGTGGACGATCATGCCTATGTTGATCTCTGTCTCGGTGATACGGGGGCGATGGGTGGTCACAGCCCGCCCGCCGTAGTATACGCCGTACAATCGCAACTCGGTCGCGGCATCACGATGATGCTACCGACAGAAGACAGCATGCGGGCGGCGGAAGAACTCGCCCGCCGGTTTCGGGTGGACCACTGGCAGTTTACGCTGTCGGCGACCGACGCCAACCGCTGCGCATTGCGCCTGGCGCGCCAGATTACGGGACGCAAGAAGATCGTGGTATTTAGCTACTGTTATCATGGGACTGTCGATGAAGCGTTCGCCGTGCGCGACCCCCACGGGCAGACACGCCCTCGCGAGGGCAATGTCGGGTCTGCGGTTGATCCCGCCACCACGACTCGCGCCATTGAATTCAACGATGTCATGCAACTTGAGCACGCGCTTGCCGACGAGTCGATTGCTTGCGTCCTGGCCGAGCCCGCTATGACCAATATGGGCATCGTGTTGCCGATAGCGGGCTACCACGACGCGCTGAGAACGATCAGCAGACGGCACGGAACCCTGCTCATTATCGATGAGACGCACACGTTCTCAATGGGCGCTGGTGGCTGCACCCAGGCCTGGGGCTTGGATCCGGATATTGTGACCATCGGCAAATCCATTGGCGGAGGTATTCCAAGCGGCGCTCTCGGCATGAATGCCCGCGTCGTGCGGGATCTGAGTTTGCAGCAAGGAGTCGACTACGAAGATACAGGCGGCGTTGGCGGAACCTTGGCCGGCAACGCGATTTCGGCTGCGGCGATGTGCGCAACACTCGAACAGGTACTAACGGCCGAAGCCTTTGACCGGATGATTCCGCTTGCCAGTGATTTGCATCGCTCAATCCAGCGACTAATTGAATCGCACCAGCTACCCTGGAATGTGGTCCAACTCGGATGCCGTGTGGAGTACGGATTTCGACCGAAGCCCGCGCAAAACGGTACGGAAGCGCATGCTTCCGCCGATCGCGAACTGGAGTCTTACTTGCACCTATACCTGCTTAACCGCGGCGTATTGATCACACCGTTCCACAACATGGTGCTCATGTCGCCCGCGACCACCTTGGATGATGTGACCCTTCACGACCGGCTCTTCACGGCTGCCATCGATGAACTGATGGCGGCGGTTTAGCGCCAACACAAATATTTTCAATTGGTCTAGCGAGCATACAAGAGCGTTTCCGGATAGGGGTCGCCACAGACTACATTCACTGGCTTGGCCGTCTAATGCGATCGGATCTCGCCGCGTGGCCTGGTGGTTGCGCAGAAAAGAAAATCTTCCGGTGAATCACAAGCGAGTGCTGCGGGTGATGCGCGAACGTGGGTTGCTGGTGCGCTCGCGTCGTCTGCGTGCACGAAGGAAGAAAGAGTGGGGCCGCGTGGAAGCAGCCGAGCCGAATCAGATCTGGCAGTCGGACATGACCAAGATCTGGGCGGGCCCAGCGGTGGGCTGGGCGTACCTGGTGTGTGTGATCGACTGCTGCACGCGGGAGATCGTGAGCTGGAATCTCTCGCATCGTTGCCGAACCGCTGAAGCCCTCGATGCGGTCGAGCAAGCGGTGCTCGATCGGCTGCCCGATGGCAGCCGGCAGGCCAGCGTGACGCTGACCACCGACAACGGCACACAGTTCACTTCTTCCCGGTTCGTCGAGACCCTGAACCGGCTGAGCATCACGCATCGCCGCACGGCGTATCATCACCCGGAAGGCAACAGCTACATCGAACGGTTCCATCGCAGCTTGAAAGAGGAGGAAGTCTGGACGGCGGAGTATCGCAGCTTGGAAGAAGCGCGGGCCTCGATCGCTCGTTGGATCGAGGAGTACAATCACGACCGGCCTCACCGCGGCGTCGGGAATCGCACTCCGCACGAGGCCTTCTTGGCTTTCACAGCTGTACAAAAAAACGAGGCCCTGACTGTCTAAATTAACGGGGAGCACTACACAGATGCTCAGGAATGCGCACGCACTTTGGACCGTGTACGCTTGAATGTCCGGCGACGTCCTGTGGATCCTCGAACGACTAGTTCTGGCTGTAACACGATGGTCTCGTATTTTGGGGGCACTTTCGAATTCAGAATCCCCAGAGCAATGCGTGCGGCTTCCTCCCCGATTCGTCGACTTTGTTGATCGATACTTGAAAGCGGAACGCGTAGCGAATCATCGTAGTGAAGATTTCCGCACCCAATGACCGCAATGTCTTCTGGAATGCGGAAACCCTGATTCAAAGCGTAATTCATCGCGCCCATCGCTAACGGATCGTTGAAACAGAACACCCCATCAGGTCTTGGCTTTAAGTTCAAAAGTTGGCCCATCGCTTCCGCGCCGCGCTGTTTCGTTTCCACATCTCCTTTGCGTTCGGTGATGATGTAATCATCACCGACTTTCAGGCCGCCTTGCGCAAGCGCTCTTTTGTATCCTTCTAGTCGGCGAACGCCGGGACTCGTCTCTGGTCCACGAATGTGGGCAATTCTCTTGCAGCCAATATCGATCAAGTGTTTGGTAGCAAGCATTCCGACCGCGTCGTCATCCACACCAACGAAATTCGCCGTAAGGCCCGGTAAGCAACGATCAATCAAGACGTAAGGTGTTTTTTGTTTTTCAATTCGGAAGAAGAGGTCGACAGTCGAGCGGCAGGAGGCGATGATCAAGGTGTCGAGCCGACGCGCGAGCAGTTGATTGACCTCCTGCTCTTCGAGGTCCGGATCCTCGTCGGAGGAAGACACGATCAGATAGTAGCCGCTCGCCCGCAGGACTTCGGCCAGAGACTTGGCGATTTCCGCGAAGAAAGGATGGAGGAGGTCCGGAACAACCAAACCGACGAGATAGGTGCGCCCGGTGACCAAACTACGCGCAGCTAGGTTTAAGTTATAGCCAAGCTCTTTAACGCGGGCCAGAACTCGCTCGCGGGTCTCGTCTCCTACGTCGGGATGATTACGAAGGACCTTGGAAACGGTCATAGCCGATACCCCAAGGTCTCTGGCGATGTCTTTCATTCGCGTAGTCATAGGTGCCGCTCAGTATATATAATATCCAAATAGCTCCAATTGTCGGCACGATAGCTTATTGACTGCTGTAGCGCGCAGGGCCAACCCGCCATAAAATTCGGAAAGTGCACTTGTTCTGCTAGTTGACATCGGTAACTTGACCGACTATCTTGCCTGGGTTTTGGTGAATGAGACGCCCCAATAACTGAACCCTAGCTGGCGAGCGCAATCGCGATCTATCGGGCGCTCCTGATTTGGCGGGCGAAGTCCCCCGTACTCAGGGCAGGCATTAGACCGCTGGCGATCGAGGACATTTTCGAGAGCTCCCGGCTTACCCGCAGTTCTGGCTGGCCGTCGTGGCCCAGTTCCGCTATGTCGATGGGCAAGTAGGGACTTGGAATCACTTCATTCAGTATGTTCTGGAGTTTGCGCACCAGTCGGAAAAAGTGGCTGGGTGCTTCCTGACAGGTGTCTTGGCGGTATTCGGTGTTGGACGGTTCAGCTCTGCATGGCTCATGCCGTTCCTGAAACCCAGCGCCCACCTTGGTTGTCACGCAGTCGTGAACATTGTTCTGATCACTTTCGCAATTTTCCTACCGGGCTGTGCCAGATTATGGGCGCTGTTCGCTACGAGTTTTTTATGTCGCTGATGTTTCCGACTATTTTGCTCTTGGCCCAAAGGACTCGGCCCAAACACAAAAATCGGCAGCTCCTTGCTTGCTATCGTTCGGCCGTACCTCGCCAGGAGGCTGATGCCTAGTTTTCCCTTCTCAAATGTAGGCGCGCAGTATAGCATTGCTAGAATTCGGTAACTGTAGCGATAACGTAAAGCAATCAAATGAGCATCCGGGAAATCGCCAAACGGGCTAGAGTCTCGATTGCGACAGTCTCGCGGGTCATCAATGACGTTCCTACAGTGAAACCTGTCCTGGCGAGACGAGTACGGAAGGCGATTGAGCAGCTAGGTTATTATCCGAACGCTTATGCACGAGCCCTTGTTTCCGGGCGAAGCCGTAAGCTCGGCGTGATGGTGTCGGAGATCGTGAACCCTCTTTTCCCTGAGACCCTGCAAAGGTTTATGGAACTAGGCGCCGAGCACAATTACGAGGTCCTTCTGAGTTCTTTAGGCCAGGATTCACGCTCCCTGGAAATCGCTGCTCGGCAAATGATCGAGCGTCGCGTTGACGGTGTGGCCCTCCTGACTCTTGGGAGGGAGGAATCCCTGATTGATGTTTTCACACGCCGAAAGGTACCCGTGTTTGCGATCGACATAGATTCCTCCGGACCGTTGCTGAAAACTGTCCAAATCGACTACCAACACGGTATGCGCCAAGCTGTGCAGCATCTCGCGGCCTTGGGACACATCCGTATCGCCTTTGTCAGTGGGCCGGCACAATTGAAGACTGAAGTGATGCGGAAAATCGCCTTTCGAGAATGCATGAAGGAAATTGGCCTAGAAATACCTTCGCAACTGCTGCTGGAGCGGGATCACACCGTGGCGGCAGGCATGAAGGCGATGTCAGCCTTGGCTGCTTTGCCCGACCGACCCTCAGCGGTGGTTTGTTCGAATCACCTGACTGCGATCGGCGTGATGCGGGAGGCATTTGAGCTGGATCTGGACAACCGCGGACCTTGTCGGTGGTCGGGTTCGATGATGCTCGTTTGGCGCAATTTACGATTCCACCGTTGACCACGGTAGAGATGTCGCAAAAGGAGATCGCTAACGTGGCATTTAAAGAGTTGCTTGGCTCCGTGGAACCTAAGTGCTATGAACAATCTCGCCAAGCACATGTGATTAGCACGGACCTGGTGCTAAGACTTTCTGACGGCTCTGGCGCCCGGTCGATGTACAAAAGTGCGCGCTGCCGGCAACCGCGCGGATGAGTCAGCGCGTGCCGAGAAAACTCTAGAGCGGTCGGGAGTCGGCCGTTACTTGTGTAAACAATATCTGGGCATTACGTGCTTCGACGATGGCGTAAAAGAGGTGCCTCGCGCCTGCTGGGGCAGCGCCAAATCCGATGGCCCTACCTTATAAGCCGAGCGAGCGGGGTGTGTCAATGGAACAGTGATACCGTTGGTTCAGTTTCGAAACGCTGCTTACAGTTGACACCCATCGTTACGCCATCCGAAAGCGATTTCTTAAGCGCAGGTTGCGGCATTTTGATCCAATCGCCTCGCTTCGGTGCTTTTGGTGCTGAAGTAAGGCACGGCAGTCTAGGAGACAAGTATGTTTCGCTCGTCCAGAAGAAGCAGAAGCCTTGATTGTCGTTGGTTCCTGCCGTGTGTTCTGCCGACCGGCACGGGGTTATCCGTGGTCCGGGTGCTTCTGTTCAGCTTCACTCTGATAGCGATCGGTGTGAGTGCCCCTTTCGTTGATGCGCAGAAAGTTGAATTGTCCGTTGATGTGACGAAGACCGGAGCGAAGATCGACCGCAACATTTTTGGCCAGTTCGCCGAGCATTTGGGCCACGGAGTGTATGAAGGTCTCTGGGTAGAGCCCGACTCGACAATTCCCAGTATCCGCGGGATTCGCAACGATGTCGTGGCCGCTTTGAAGGCGATTCGCGTGCCCAATGTACGCTGGCCGGGCGGATGTTTTGCCGACGAGATCACTGGCGCGACGGGATCGGGCCGCAGCGAGTCGTGAGGCTGAACCCCAACTGGGCCGGGGTGATCGAGCCGAACACTTTTGGGACGCACGAATTCATGGACTTCATCGACCAGATCGGTAGCGAGGCTTACGTTTCGGTCAACCTGGGCTCGGGCTCTCCTCACGAAGCGGCCGATTGGCTGGAGTACATGACCGCCGCGCAGGCGACGACGCT
>CAVXTQ010000011.1:0-956086 GCA_963764675.1 uncultured Acidobacteriota bacterium | reverse complement strand
ACCTCCGTCCAATTACCGTCCACAATCGCTGGTTTTTATGGAGTTTTCGAGTTGCTCAGCCGCGTAAGGGTAGTTGAATCATCAGGGTTTATGGAGCGGACGATGGGGAATCGAACTCACATTTAAGCGGGCCACAGGAAAATAGCGGGGGCTGTCGCGGAGAGGGCTATCTTGTGGGCGGCTCCTGCTATTTAACCTAGGCAGGGGCTGTAGGCAGTTTCGCTGACTCCTCGGGTCCTGCTATTTTCTGTGAAACGCGCTCCATAGTCCTGTCTAAGGAGTGCTAAGGTAAATTCCGTATTGATGCTCAATGGCAGAGCGGATACCGTGCAGCCGCCGGAGGCATGGGGCTGCCCCTTGCGTACCCTACTTCCCCCTTCTCCAAGGCAGCCCCACGCTACTTTCTACGAACGCCCCAGCAGAGCCAATGCGGTCCCGAACATCCAAGACGTCGCGGACATGTCCTGATTGCCAAAGCTCTCTAATTAGCAGGTCAACGAAGAGGGGTATGGTCGAACATATCGCGAGTCGATTGCTTTTCTATCGAGCCTTACCGCTGCCACCACTGTGATCGTCGTTTCTTCGGAGTACGACATACGCCGCGTGCCAGGCACGCTTAGCAACAGTGGATTGGTCTACTTCCCTGCTCTCCAACGGTTCATGTGACGAGCAATAACGTTCGAGCGAAGTCCCGTGTGTGTCGCTTCTGGATTCGTGGAAACACTGGAATGCCTTCCCATTTCGAAGGTACCCGATGGTCCGCGATGGGTGTACGAAATTAAGCTCGACCGCGTCACTTTCTTTTGCGTTCGGTCTTGAGCTTGAATGCATCCAACCTCTAGGTCCAAACCGGGGTCTTTATGAGCCGACTACAAGCCCTAGCGATGGCGTTGAACGACCTGGCGGATCACGCCAATGACTCTGAACTAGAGAATGCGTTGGAACTGAGCCTCGGTTTCGCTGATCGCATAGACGTTGACGGTCCAGACAGCCACGAGAGTGACGAGGTGACGGAGACTACGTTGCCTCGACGACTAAAACAGCGGACGGGGAAGATTTCGGATGCGTAAGCACCAGTTTCTCTTGAGCGAAAGTGCCCACCTTTCTGAGCAAGCTTGGCTCGACCTGGATCGTATCGCCTCGGTTGAGTACTTCGGAAGAACAGGGCTATCCAATTGAATCTGCGCTGGTCGGAGAAGCTGGCCAAGGTTGGCGTGCGGCCAGTCCGGGAACTCAGATAGTTCGGATAGTCTTCGACAAGCCTCAAAGGCTCTGCCGCATTTGGCTAGACTTTGAGGATGGCGAAAACACACGCACTCTCGAATTCGTACTCCGATGGTCGCCGGGCACAGGCCATTCTTTTCGCGAGATCGTTCGTCAGCAGTGGAACTTCAGCAATCCTGACTCGATACGCGAGACTGAGGACTATGCCGTCGAACTTGCGGAAGTGGCCGTTCTCGAATTGATTCTTAATCCTGACAAACGGAACGATCAGGCTCGTGCGAGCCTACGGCGTTTACGGTTAGCGTGAAACCATGCTAAGAGCCTGAGACAATCCCGATTCGGAGAGCAGTCGGTGAAACCTGGAAAACAAATCGTCTTTCGATACAACAACGATCCCTCAAGTGAAGAGATGCTCGCTCAGGAAGTCGTGACATTCATCAACTTCTCCGTTAAAGATTGGAATTCGCATCTTTCGCATGGCAGATTTAATACCAGGCGTTGACGCGGAAGAGAGTAAATAAGACGCTTGATTCGTTGACTTCGATCAAGTGATCGGCAACTATTACGACATGTCGGCTGCGGCTGAAGCGCTTACACTGTTTCCTCCCGATGCTGTTTGTGCCCATCGGCGCCGTCAATTCCAATTGCGACCGGCGAGGATTTCGAATATCGCACTACTCCCGACCTGTTCCTGGCTGTGCAATGTTCAGCGTGCAAGCTTGTGTACCTTAGCTTGCGCCCGCACGTTTCTGAACTCGACCGCATCTACCCATCCACATACCACGCGTACGACTTTACGCCGGATCATTTCGGGTTCGTCTACAGGGTCCGCCGACGGCTTGAAGCGCGGCGTCTGCTACGGGCCTGCGTGGGCTTGCCAGAGAATGCGCGCATTCTGGATGTAGGCTGGGAGACGCATTTCATCTGGGGTTGCTGCGCGATTTCGGTCAGCCCGGGTGGCGTCTCGAAGGCGTGGATGCAAGTGCACGCGCCGTGGAAGCTGCGGCGCGCAACCGAATCAGCATTCATCACGGACTGCTGGATGAGGTGCCGTTCCCCGAATCTTCGTACGATCTGGTGTTCCTGATTGCGACGATTGAACACGTCAGCGATCCACCCGCACTCCTCGCATCCGTGCGTCGCTTACTGAAGCCCGGTGGGCGAGTGGTGATTGTCACTGACAACACGGCAACTCTCGATTTTTGGCTTTTCAAAGGTCGGCACTGGGGTGGTTACCACTTCCCGCGACACTGGCATTTATTTAATAGTGGAAACCTGAGGCTTATGGCGGAGAACTGCGGACTCGATGTTCATTCGCTGGATACACTCGTCAGCCCTGTGAACTGGGTCTATTCAATCCGCAATATGCTGGTGGATTTGCGCGGTCCTGACTGGCTGATCAGGCAGTTCAGTCTCGAGAGCTCGCCATCTTTAGGTGCGTTCACGATCGTCGATAATCTGTTTCGAATTGCGGGCCGGGGTGCTCTCTTGCGCGCGGATCTGAGAAAGCCTTATGAAATCAAGCAGCGTGGCAAGGAGGACGCTTATTCGCTGTACCCGATGAGCGGAGCTGTCGCGAAGCGGCGAGAACAGTGAAGGTTTTATGCACCCAGTAGCCATAGTTGGCGCGGGTATTTCAGGCCTAACAGCGGCCGCCGAACTTTGCCGACTCGCTATCCCGGTGACAGTCTTTGAAGCCGGCAAATCCGTTGCGGGAATGGCTTCGTCTTTCACGGATGAAAAAGGCTTTTCATACGATTTCGGCGCTCACTTTGTGAGCAACCGGCTGGCGGCGGCGTTAGGCGCAGGGGCGTGTTGCAGGCCCGTGCGTTATTATGGCGAAACCGTTTTGAATCGTGGAAAGATGTATTCCTATCCGTTCGGGCTGATGGCATCCCCCCGATTCGCGTTCAGCGCTCTGGCCGCCAGAACGAAAAATACCGAGATCCGTTCAGCGGCCGACTGGTTCAGACATACGTATGGCAACAGACTTGCTGAGGAGGTCGCGATTCCGATCAGTGAAGCATGGTCCGGTGCGTCGGCAGATAGTCTCTCTCCGGCCGTAGGAAATAAGCTCGGACCAGGCATTTTGCACTCCTTGTACCTTCGCGCTGCGGCCCGCATTACACATAGGGCTGTCTGCAACGGTTACTCCCGTGAAATGCCCGAGGGGCCGGGCCTCTTCCATGTTTATCCGGAAGGAGGAGTTGCAAGGCTGCTCGAACCAATGGTTAAAGAACTCGGCAATGTGGTCCAGTTGGAGACGCCGGTCGAGAAAATATTGATTGATGGAAATGCCGCCGTCGCTGTGAGGGTGAAGGGCCGTGAAATCCCGGTGTCAGCCGTTGTTAGTACAGCACCAGTGCACATACTTCCAAAACTAGTGAGCGGGACCAACGCGCTTGATCATCTCGCAGAATTCCGGTATCGGCCGATGATCTTCGTCAATCTCCGATTTAAAGGCCGGGGGTTACTGCCGGACGCCATGGTGTGGGTTCCGGATCGCACGAAGGCGTTCTTCCGGCTCACCGAAGCCCCGATCTCAATGCCTTGGCTCGCACCCGAAGGCAAAACCCTGATCACGTTCGACATTGGCTGTAACATCGGCGATGAATACTGGACAATGTCGGACGAACACCTCGCAGAGGTTTGTCTCGATGGTCTGGATGGAATCGTTCCGCAAATTCGCGAGAAATACCTGGGCGGCTGCCGGGCGCTCAAAACGGCGATTGCGTATCCCGTGTATTTGCTGCGGTACGAAGATCAGCGCCTTCAGCTTGGAAAGACGACAGGCGTAAACGGCTTGTACACTACGGGACGCAACGGTGAATTCGCCCATATTCTTATGGAGGACGTTTATTGGCGAACGCTGAAGAAGAGCGCTGAGATAGCAGCATACGCGAGAACCACGCGCACGATGAAAACAGGCCTCTCTGCGGCAGCAACGGCTTAGTGGCACCCGATCCGTCGCATCGCGCGACCTTCCAGGACCTTATTTGAACTAAGCGCTGATTACGGACTCGCTATCGACTCACCCGAAGTGCAAATATTTTCGTCACCTTCCTGCCTCGACATAAGCAAAATGCGGACTTCAGGCGCAAAACCGCTGGGCGGCCGTTTCGGTCGCTGAGAAGAGACACGACCAACTGAAATACATCGCGGCGTATTGAACTCGTCCCGTGTCCGCCATCACTCACTATGCGGAGATTTGCAAACTTGAACCATGCGCGAAGAGCGCCATGGGCGAGGCATGCACAACGGAATCTCGATTCGCTGTCGCCTGTCTCGCTGACTTTCCAGTAGCCTTCGAGCGCCTGCCCTTGATTCCGGCGAGCCAATCGGAAAGTCTCCCGGCTTCGCTTGATTCAGCTCTCTCATTGCGGCTTCAGAGGGATGACGATCTCTCGATAGGGTTCCGGGCTGTCATAGGTATAAAAAACTAGGCGCACCTCCTCTTCCGATGTCTTTCGGCGGTCTGCCAGCGCCCTTGCTGCAGCTCGCGACTCCATCGAACCGAGAGGAAAGTCACCTGGATTCGGGCCTGAATCTGTTGCAGACTCCGGACCCAGTGGATCGTGCATGTCGGAGTCGCAATAGATTCGCACCTGGTCGCGAAATTTCCCGCCCAAGAGTTGATAAACAGGCAGGCCCAGTGCCTTTCCGGGCCAAATCCCACAGAGCGATTTCGACGCCCGTTAACGCGGTGACATATTGCCCGCCCTGTGCACCGGCGAAGATTCCTGAAACACGGATTCTCTCCCACAGGGCGTCAACGTTCAGCGGATCCTGTCCAACCAAAATTCGCCGGAACTCGCTCACCAGGGATACTGTCCCGACGGCGGCATCGGTTGATTCGCCTTGCCCGTAGAGTCCCTGATCGGTGTAAACGCGTATATGCGTCTGCAGTCCATGCACGCGGACCCGAGTTCTTGGCACCTCGATCGAAAGCGTGGCGTGTCGCCGCAAGCCTCACGGATCGCTTGCCACGGTCGTTCGTGTTGCCCTATCCGGGCGACGACATCTTCTGGGCGGTCTACGAGCGCGGTGCGGTCGCGAAGAATTCCGAAACCTTCTCCATACCCGGTCGCGCCGAGCTCCTTGGCCAAAAACGTGACCGAACCCCTGTGCTCTCTGCCGTCGGCGTGGAGCACGTCGTCAGAGACCTCGCTCCGTAAAACACTCACAAGACCGCGGGGACTGCCAAACTGCGCGGAAGTCATATAAGACGTGGGTTCTTGTGGGTTGGGTCGTGGGTTGGAAAAAGTCCACGAACCCCCAAGCAGTCCCCCACATTCATTTCCTACCCCGTTTTCGGATAACTTCCGTGTGGCCGATGCTGTGGTTGAGTTGGATGAAGCCAGAGATTTGCCATCGGGACGCCAGGATGGTTCGAATTGAGGCATGTCGCTAGAGCTAAGGCGCCGGCATCTCCGCGCTATCGCCCCTATGGGGTCCAAGTGCCCTTTTGCAGCCAGCCGCTGTTCAGATTGTTGTTGCCCCAGGCGTATAGGTAGACTTTCTTCTGCCCCGAGAACTTCCCGGTGAAAAAAGTCAGCACTACATTCAACGTGAGATTGTTACCGGATTTGCTGAAAGAGGAACCTGTCCCCTTGAGGGTGCATTGGCTATTCGACACTTGCGCCGAGGAGCCCGGTGTGACGGCGGCAGACAAACCCGTCCCAGCGTCATTGTAAAGGAACAGTTGGTTGGATCCGGGACTGTAAATCACAAAGCAGGCCGCACTAAATGTCGCTGACGTGTTGAACAAAACACGCACCTGCTTCAGATCGGATACCCCGCTCGGATCTGCGTAAACCATTGTGAACGTCTTGGTAACTCCGGTACCCGAATTCGGTGTCAGCGACACGATCGTCGGCGGCGCGGGTACCGTCCAAGTGCCCTTTTGCACCCAGCCGCTGTTCAGATTGTTGTTGCCCCAGGCGTATGATATACTTTCTTCTGCCCCGTGAACTTCGCGGTGAAGGTCAGCGCTACACTCAACGTGAGATTGTTACCCGATTTGCTGAAAGAAGAACCTGTCCGCTTGAGGGTGCATTGGCTATTCGAACTTGCGCCGAGGAGCCCGGTGTGACGGCGGCAGACAAACCCGTCCCAGCATCATTGTAAAGGAACAGTTGGTTGGGTCCGGGACTGTAAATCACAAAGCAAGCCGCACCAAATTCGCTGACGTGTTGAACAAAACATGCATCTGCTTCAGATCGGATACCCCGTTCGGGTCTGAGTAAACCATCGAGAACGTTCGGGTCCCACCCGTACCCGAATTCGGTGTCAGCGAGACCACTGTCGGAGGTGCGCCCGTAATGCTAAATGTCAGCACCCCCGAGGTGCCACCGCCCGGCGCCGGACTTGTTACCGTCACATTGACCGTCGCGGCCGTGGCGATATCCGCAGCGGAGATCGAAGCCGTAACTTGGGTGGAGCTGACGAATGACGTCGTTTCCGCCTTGCCATTGAACTTAACCTGAGAAGTGGTCACGAACCCCGTGCCAGTCACAGTCAACGTGAACCCCGGCCCGCCCGCGGCCGCAGAAGATGGATTGAGTGAAGTCAAGGTGGGCACCGGGTTGGGACCCACAACCGTGAAGTTCACCGGTGATGAAACTCCGCCATTCGGAGTCACTGTCGTCGACGGGTTCGACGGATTCAGGACCGTAACCGGCACTTTGCCAGCGTTCACTAAATCGGTATTCGGGATTTGCGCGGTAAGCTGAATCGGCGATACAAAGGTGGTCGTACGGGCTGAGCCATTCCACTGAACTTGTGCTCCCGCAACGAAGGCATCCGTTGCAGGTGAGATCGGCGCACCGTTAACCGTCAGCGTGAAAGCACTAGACCCTTGCAAAATGCTGTTTGGCGCAAGCGAGCTTATCGACGGCACGGGTAGGGGGTCACTGGGACCTGTAACAGTAGTCGGACTTCCCATCGCGAAGGAAAGTGAGGTTATGGCATCCCCTTGAGGAAGAATCGGAGTACTCGAAACGCAAACGAGGGTTGTGGTGTTGCAACTGTTTGGCTTGTTGTTGGACGTGGCAAACAGCATCAAGTTGTCGCCTGGAGTGAGGTTCGCCGTACTGATCGTAAAGGTAAGCGATGTTGGTTGAACCGTGGCGGCCGTCACAATCGCGTTCAGGCAAGTGTTGTACGCATTCGGATCTGCGGGACAGTTATTCACGATAGACGACGGAGAGTTGCCGTCGGTACCCAGGACACCGAAGCTGATGAACTCGAAACCATCCTGGTTGTACGGCGCACTGAGACCAACGGTGATCGTACCAGGCAAGGAAGAAATGCTGACGGTGGATGGAATCTGAAGATTGTAAATATACCCGTAAACCACATTGGCAGGGTTGGCGCCGCAGAAGTTGCAGCTGAGCGCATCAACGAACGAAGCGATAAATCCGGATAGAGGAGTGATCGTGGCCCCCCGGGTCGCCTGCGCGTTTATGACGTTGCCGGTGAACTGCGGCGACGGATTGAAGTAAGTTGCCTCCGCGGGAGCGACGATCTTTTGCGGGACAGGAAGTACCGGGATCAAGACAGGTGTGCTGGTCGGCGACACCGCTCCACCCGACGCCGACAAACCTACCGAGCCGTTCAGCGACGTACTTTGGCTGCAGGAAAGCCCTACGGTCAGATCAAAACTGCACTTGGGCGGCGAGAATGATGTGGCGTAAAGAAAGATCTTGTCGCCGGAAGCGAATTGTCCGGTAGTCAGCGTCGTCGGATCCAAGACAAATGTAAGGATTCCGTTCTGGTACGAGGAAGTTGCTGCGAGCACGCCATCGATGCAGGGAGACGTGGTGCAGGCTGCGATGCTTGTGGCGCCTTCGTCAATTCCGTCAATGATGCCCCAACTCAATGTGGGAGAATTATGGGTATCAAACGGTGCGGTGATCTTCAGGGTGATCTTTTGCGTAACCGCAGTGGGCCCGATCGTCAGGCTATAAAAGTAGGGGAATATGGAGTTGGCGGAAAGACAGTCCACCGGCGCAAGCGTGTCGCAGCGAACACTCGACGTCAGCGTGAAGGTGCTGCCGTCGCTGAGGGTAACAGTAACCGGATTGCTTACAAAGATGTCGTTAAGGGAACCGTAGCTCCCTTTCGGAGTGTCTTTACGGCCGCCCGCATAAGCATGCCCGGGCGAAAGCAGCAAGAGCCCTAAAACGAAAAATAAGACCTTAGACGACCTGAAGCAGGGGCATTGGACCATGTCAGACGGGCTCCGTAGCGGGGATCAGCTTCGGAAAACGGTACATCCGATCACCAGCCTCAGCAACCCATTTTTTAAACCCAACACGGTTAACGGGCGTGCCGGACTGTGGCATGTACAGGGTCGGTATGGCATACTCCGCGGAATCACCCGTCCGAGCTCGGCCTTGCGCAAACCCGACGACGACAATCCGGCCGCTGCTGACTTTCAGACGACGCCGAGCCCTGCTAACCCTCCGGACGACCGAACCAATGAGCAGACGCTTGATGCGGTCCCAATAGCCGCAGGAAGGCCCGCGACATTTCCTACTGGCAAGATCCTGGAATCGCGCTTCCGCATCCTCCGCATTCTGGGCCGAGGAGGTATGGGAGAGGTCTACGAAGCGGACGACCTGGTCCTTAAAGAAAACGTTGCTCTGAAGACTTTATTGCCCCAAATCGCCGTGGATGAGCACTCCCGGGCTCGCTTCCGGCGAGAGGTGCTGCTGGCGCGCAAAGTCACGCATCCCAACGTATGCCGCATCTTCGACGTCTTTGGGGATACCATCCCTATCTCCAGTGGCAACGAAGTAGTTTCAGCGGGCATTCCTTTCATGACCATGGAGTTGCTCCAGGGTCAGACCCTCAGCCAATTCCTACAGAAGAAGTCAGCCTCCGATCTCCGAAGCAAAACGGGAGAAAAAAGGAGACGCCTCACCCCCGATGAGGCCCTGCCGCTGGTCGCTCAGATGGTGGCCGCGCTGGACGCAGCGCATCAGGTAGGAGTGGTTCACCGCGATTTTAAATCCAGCAACGTCTTTCTGGCGGAGCGTCCCGGAGTAGCGGAGAGCCGTGTAGTGGTTACTGATTTTGGCTTGGCACGCATTTCTCAGTCGGAAGATGCGGACGGCGCGGCCTTTACCGGACGATATGAGTTTGTCGGCACACCGGTATACATGTCCCCGGAGCAAGTCGAAGGCGGCGACATCACGCCCGCGACCGACATTTACGCTCTAGGCGTAGTGCTTTACGAAATGATGACGGGAGCGTGGCCCTTCATGGGCAAAACTCCCCGCGAAACTGCAAACCTGCGGCTAAAGTCCAACGCCGCACCACCCAGGTCCTTGGTGTCGACACTCGACACCAAGTGGAACGCCGTTATCTTGCGATGCCTGGAGCGCGAACCGGCCGATCGCTTCCAATCGGCGGGAGAAGTCCTGGAGGCGCTCACCGGAGACACCGCTGTGCTTCGCCGGCGGACACGAACGCAGCGCGAACGGCTAAGGAAAGGTCTGCAAGCCTTTGCGGCTGTTGTTCTCGTTTTAGCTGCGGCGTTCTCCGCGTATCGGTGGTGGCCGCATCGCGCGCCGACAGGCAACGTAGCCTCGGCCGCGGTGGTGCGTTTTCAAAACCTTTCGCAGCACGCTGAGAAAGATTGGATCGGCGCTTCCTTAGGCGAAGCACTCACGAGAGAACTCGCTGCGAGCGAACGGCTTCGCGTGGTCCCTGCCGCCGACGTCGCGCGAATGCGCCAGGAGCTTGTTGTTCCCGCCAGTGGAGAGATCGATGCGGCGAAGCTCGATCAGATTCGCGCCAATCTTGGGGCATATCACCTCCTTCTCGGGGACTACGAGCTCTCCGGGCAGCCGAGCGATGAACAAATTCGCGTTACCGTGCGCATCGTCGACCCGGACCAGCCATCCGCGGCGGAAACGATCACGGAAACTGGACATGAAAACGATCTCTTTGAACTTTCGGATCGCGTGGCGCGGAGCCTTCGCTCGCGGTTGAACGCGGGCGAGATCAGCGCCGCAGCTCGCGCCGAGCTGCGTGCCGCATTGCCTACCAGTAACGCTGCGAGTCGCGCGTATTTCGACGGACTGGAAAAACTGAGGCAGTTCGATCCCTTGTCTGCCAGCGACTTCTTGAAGGACGCCGTCCGCGACAACCCGGATTCGCCGCTTCCACATTTGGCCCTCTCGCAAGCTTGGGACGTTCTGGGCTACGACCAACAAGCTCTCGCGGAAGCAAAGCGCGCTCAGGAGACTTCGCAAGGTCTCTCCAAGCCGGAGCAGCGTGAGATCGAGTGCCGCGTCCTTGGCCTGGAACGTGTCAATTGGGACGATGCCATCGGAGCTTGCCGCGGCTTGTGGGTATTGCGGAAGCGCCTCGACGACGGCCTGCGGCTCGCGAACGTGCAATTCTCAGCCGAGAAATGGAACGACGCCGTCGTGACGCTCGCGAGTCTCCGCAATGAACTCCAAAGTCCGGAAAAGAATGATCCCCGGATCGACGTGACGGAAGCTCAGGTGCGAGAGGCCCTCACGCAATTTCCGGAAATGGAGCAGGCTGCCAAAGCTGCGCGCGACAAAGCACAAAAACAGGGCGCTCATTTATTTGAGGCGCAAGCCCTCTTGTGGATGTGCGTCGCCCAGCAGAATCGCGACAAGTTCGCGGAGGCTCGGGAAGCCTGCACGACAGCGAACGACATCTTTCATACCGTTGGCGACAGAATCGGTGAAGCCCGGGCTCGCACGAATCTCGCCCACGTCCTGACGAAGTTAGACGATCCCGATGGAGCCATCCGTAACTACGAAGAAGCGTTGAAACTCGCCACATCCGTGGGAAGCATGCGCGATCGCTGCGATGCTTTGATGAACTACGGTGCGGCGCTCTACGACCGAAATGATCTCAAGGGTGCGGAACAGAAGTACCAGGAAAGCCTCAAAGTCGGGGAGCAAAGCGAGAACCGCGGTTGTCAGGGCCGCGCACTCGAGAGCTTGGGCTCGATTGCACGAGACAAACATAATTTTGATTCGGCCGGCAAACAGTTCGGGCAGGCCGCCAAAATATATGCGGGCCTGAACATGAGCGCGGACTTGGCGCGCCTGCAGAGCAACATCGGCGACCTCCTTTGGCAGAGAGGTGACCCCAATGGCGCCCGTGCCCTATTTGAAGACGCCGCAAAGCGCCGCCGCGATCTTGGCTTGCGCGATGGCTTGGCGATTACCCTCGGCCACTTGGGAGACGTGCGCCTCGCGCAAGACGAGAGTGATGCTGCTCTTGCCGCCTACAAGGAAGCACAAGCCATTGAGACCGAGCTTCACCAGGACGATGACGCATCCATCACGGAAATTTCCATCGCGCAGGCGCTCATCGAGACCGGTGATGCCGCGCAAGCGGAGAACTTGGCCAGAAAGCTTGTCGTACGGTTTTCGACCAAAAACGATGCCGATGATGAGGTCTTCGCCCGCGACGTGCTAGTCCGCGCGCTGTTCGCCCAACACCGCGATGCTGACGCAGTGAGCGCCGCCAATGAACTCCGGCAACGCATTTTGCCTTCCGTCGACGCAGATACAAGATTCTCGGCAAGAATCACGGTCGCGCAAGCGCTGGCAACACAGAAATCGTCCCCACGTGAGCTCATCGATTTGCGAACCATTAGTGCAGAAGCTCATCAAAAAGGGTTCGTGCTGCAGGAGTTGAGCGCGGACTTAGCATTGGCCGAAAGTGAAAATCTGCAAGGAATAACGCCCAATGCCAATGCGATCGAGAGCTCTGACATCGCGCGCCAGAACCAAGGGATATTTACTCATTGCTCGCAAATCTTCGTCCCTCGTCTCTGGTAAATGAAATCCCGCGCTTACTCCAACGCTGTACGCCTCAGCACCGGGAGGAGTTTTGGCACCTCCAACGGTTTAGCAAACCTGACGCCCGTTCTGAGCCGTTCTGAAAATTGTGGACACTACTATATTCCTCAAGCAGTTACAACGATTGGGGTTTGACCGACCTGTTGAGACCACCCGACTTACCGGGAGTTAGCTGGGCGTGTAGCTATTTTTCTTCGAGCCGCAACCATTGCGCCAGCGAGACAAGCAACCGCGAGAAACAGTGCGCCGATCACCGGTGCTTCTCGGTCGATGGATTTTGGCGGACTGGCCCAGTGGTGTCCGAAAAACGCGAAGAAGCCGTATAGAGCCGCTGGGAACACGACCCAACGCAAGGGTTGTTCGGATTCTACTAGCCAAGCAACGGAGGCGCCGACTCCGACGGCGACCACCGCATAGGGCAAGCCTGTTACCAACGGCATCACCACCGCGCCCGCGAAATCGCCACGATAGATAATGCGTTCGGTTAGCTTCCCGTAGCAGAGAGCTAAAGGATAGGCCAACCACCAGGAAAGATAGTAGCCACCGCCGCCGATCAACAGATTCCGAGCTATAACCTCAATCATCGTTCTGCACCTGGGCGGAATTGTAGGACATATTCACAGGCCGAGTCCTGACAAACGCGGTTACCGGACAACCCTCCCCTGTGGTACTCTTCAGGTGCGGTACTAAAAACGTTTCCCTCAATGCCACAACCCTTCCGCGCCTTCGACTACGTCTTGTGTGTAGTGGCATTTTTTCTAGTGGGCATCGCCTTCGTCCCTTTGATGACTACTTGGATTCGCTGACTCTATTTGAGCCAGCCTTGGCGTCCAACAGCACCTGGCCTACTCCCCAATTAACGCGGCGGTCTCAATCGCAGCGGTTATCGGACAAATACCAGCGCCTCCGAGACGATTGAGATCCGGATTGAGTCTCTAGATGCAGGAGCCTGCTTGGTTGGACCATTCGAGCTGGATGGTGTAGTTGCCAAGCGTGCGAGTTTTCCAGGCACAGATGTCGCCGATTTCACCATTGCTATCGTCGTACCAGCCCTGCCCGGGAATGGGATCGGTGATCGCCTCGCAGAGTTCGTGCGAGGTCGTTGACGTAAGTGCATCGGACACCGCGAGGCCGCCAGTGCAACCGGTACAGCCAGGAAAAGGCATTACGGCGTAGTAGACATTGCTGCCGAAAGAGTCGTGGTATCCGCAGAAAGACTGGCACGAGGCGCTGTTTCCTTGGACTACCTGCACGCCATCGGGCAGAAAGACGAAATAAAGAGTATTGCCGTTGGTGGCGGGCAGCGTGCCAGCGTCGATCTCCTGCTGAAGCAATTGCTGGATGGCATTGTCCTGAACTGACGTGCTAGGAGCCGGGGAAGTCAGGACGATCGTGCCGATGCGTGAGCCGTGGCCGATGGGCTGGCCCGGGACACTGTACTCACCCAGCTGGTCGATGAGTTGACTGGTCAAAATGTAGTCGAAGAACTGATTAATTTGCTGGAGGAGATCATTGTTTGACGCTTGCTGCCAGGCAGAGCCCCAGAAGACAGTAAAAACTTGGACAGCAGTGAGGAGCGGGCCGTTGCGATAAGTGAGATGGGGCGCAGCTGCGGCAACAGCGGACGCGGGCCTCGGGGCGATGCAACGGAACCACACGGATCGGATGTTGCTGTGCGTCCTGCGATTTGGTCCGGCGAGGCTTAGTAGGCATGATCGATCGGCTCCTTGTGAGACGTGACATCCGGGAGATGAGGGCCGGAGGGAAAATCGGTGGGCAACACCACGGTAACGAACAGCAAGCTAAATGTAAATGGGACCAATAACGGGACGCTCGGAAATATCCACTTCGACGTATAACCCACTCACCGCGCATGTCCGGTAATCCGGGCGGTTTCAATGGGTCGACGCAACACTGGCTCGAAGTCTGCTAGCAGGGGTCTCAACAGCTAAGAGTCGTTCGCGAGCGTTGATTCAAACGGAACGCCACCCTGGCTGCGTCTGATTGAGTACAGCCGGACAGATCGGATTTTCTAGTGGGAAGTATTCTCGGATCAACCGATTAGATGGTGTTGCATCGACCGGTTGAGCTGGCCCGACTATCGGAAGTTATCCGCGCTTTGTGATACCCGCTCACCGATGAGTTGGAATGACAGAAACTTCTCGCGCTATGATGGGCGCACTATGCATTTTCGCTCGGGCCGAGTGGCAGGTCATGATGTTAGAGCTGAGGAAAGATGACTCTTACTCCGGCAGTGGCTCGAAAAAGTTGGTGTCAGTTTGCCGGGGCTTTTCTCGGCACAGTTGTCAGCCTATCTATCGTGGCGCGCGGCGATAGTAGAACTTCGTTTCCGCCCGACCTGACGCCGGAACAAGTAGCCAGCATCGATAAGCACGTGACTGCCGAGATGGCACGCGAGCATATTCCTGGGACAGCCATTGGTGTCTATCGCCGCGGGCAAATACTGTTAGCAAAAGGCTACGGACTGGCGGATGTAGAGCTAAACGTCCCGGTGAAACCAGAGACTCTTTTTCAGTCTGGTTCTGTAGGGAAGCAGTTTGTTTCGGCGGCGGTGATGATGCTGGTAGAAGAAGGCAGGGTCGGGCTGGATGACAGCATTGTGAAATATTTTCCAAACGCGCCCGCTAGCTGGAAACCGATTCTCGTCAAGAACCTTCTCTCGCACACGTCGGGGTTGGCGGAATACGAAAGCGACGAACGCATAGGGCCAAAAGGTCCTTTCTATCTCCGACTGGACTTCACCGAGGACGAGCTACTGGAGAAAGCCCAGGCAATGCCGATTGAGTTCCAGCCGGGCGAGAAATGGGACTACCGCAATACGAACTACATGTTGCTTGGAATCATGATCCACAAGGTGACTGGCAAGTTTTATGCTGATTACCTAACTGAACGGATTTTTGTGCCACTGGGGATGACGTCAACCCGGCTGATCAGCGACGCGGACATCATCCCGAACCGCTCGTCAGGCTACGAGTTGCACGACGAAAAACTTCAAAATCAGAGTTGGGTGTCACCTACTTTCAACTCGACGGCGGATGGCACGCTCTACTTCAACGTACTTGATCTGGCGAAATGGGACGAGGCACTGTACGGGACCAGACTACTGAAGCAGTCTAGCTTGGACCGGATCTGGACGGTGTTTCCGCTGAATGATGGCAAGCCGAATCCGGATCACTACGGATTTGGTTGGGAAATAACTATGCTGAACGGGCATAAGATCATCGAACACGGTGGCGCCTGGCAGGGTTTCACCTGCAACATCTCCCGATATGTGGACGACAACCTGACAGTCGTCGTGCTTACGAATTTGGACGCGAGGCATGCTCGTCCCGCCGAGATTGCTCACGGGATCGCGGGGCTAGTGAACCCGGCGCTGATGCCGCCTCCTGCCAAAGAGCACAAGGAGAGCACCGTTGATCCGAAGTTGTTCGATGGTTACGTCGGAAGGTACCAACTAGCACCGAATTTTATTATCACTATTACGAGAGACGGCGATCACCTGTTCGAGCAGGCCACCGGCCAGTCGAAATTTGAGATCTTTCCCGAAGGCGATCGCGATTATTTTCTCAAAGTTGTCGATGCACAGATCACTTTCGTCACCGATAGCCAAGGGCACGCGACAGAGCTGATCCTGCACCAAAATGGACGGGACGCGCATGGAAACCGGATCGCAGGCGATCCTCCGCCGCCGAAGGAGCACAAACAAGTCGCTGTTGCCCCGAAGGTCTTCGACGGCTATGTCGGACGTTATCAACTCGCGCCGAACTTTATTTTGACGATCACACGCGAAGGTGATCATTTCTTCGAGCAAGCGACCGGGCAACCGAAAGCCGAGATTTTTGCGGAAAGCGATCAAGATTATTTTCTCAAGATCGTTGATGCCCAGATCACTTTCGTTACCGACAGCAATGGCCGCGCGACAGAGATGATCCTGCACCAGGGCGGTCTCGACCAGCATGCAAAGCGAATTGAGTGAAAACGCTATTCCCGAAAAGGGGGCAAGCAGGATAAGTCCCGGTAAACGCGCTATCTCTAACGACGCCAGCCATTGCAAGAGTTTTTTCGAGGTCACAAACAGCTTCGGTTAGGATGTCCCGCCTTAAGACTCGCCATCGTGTTCAGCGTCGGTACACCAGACGCCGTAATTCATTAATTGAGGCCAGGCGAGTCTGACCGGGTGTGCCACTATCAATCGGCGAGAACTCCGCCTTAGTACACCTGCTGGAAGCCGACGTTCACTATGTCGCGGAACTTCGGCGTGCCCGGAGGCAGTTTTGACAAATCCAGGAAATCCGTATCGAACGCGTACGCGCGAGTCGGAGGCGAATATACGGTGCCGCAGCACTTGAATACGCCCGTCGCATACTGGGAGTAAAACAAACTAACCATCGAACCTTCGTAGTTGAGCGATTGGCCGCCCCAATTTTCCAGATAGCGCAAGAAATTGTGGACGCCGCCGTCGGTGCCGTAATCCTGTGGGACACCCGCGAACGCCGGCTGAGGGAAATTGATATTTTTCCCCGACGCGATGGCCAAGCGATAGTAGCTGGTGCCTGCGGCACGTCCGGCGACGGAAGCGGGACTGGTGAAGCTGCTGGTGTCTGTCCAATTATTCGATAAAAGCGTCGCGGTATCCGCGATGACCGCGGCGGCGGCATGCGGATCGGCCACCCATGGAAGCGGACATTTCTACTTTGCACAAACAGGACATTCTCATTTTGCGGCGACACAATTGAGCTGTCATCGTTGACTTGCCTCCGACCGCAACCTAAGATGTGCGCCAGCAGGATCGCTCCCCTGTGACCAGCCGTACCGTCTCGCTCTGCCACTTATCTGCTTGCCGTGTTCAGGAGATAGTTTGTGACAGACACCCGGGTGCCTAACCCTAATCCCTGCCTTGAGATGGCCCACGTCTTGTTCGTGGACATCGTGGCTTACTCCACGCTGCACATGGATCGTCAGCAGCACTTGCTTCACCAGTTGCAAGAAGCCGTTCGTTACACTTCAGCGTTCAATCGCGCACAATTCGAGGACCAGTTGATCCGATTGCCTACTGGCGATGGGATGGCGCTCGTCTTCTTCCGCGACCCGGAGGCACCCGTCCGTTGCGCGCTGGAACTGACTAAGGCACTCCAAGGCGTACCGGACATTAAGCTTCGCATGGGCATACACACAGGCCCGGTCTATCGCGTGGCCGACATCAACACCAATCGCAACGTCGCAGGCGGCGGCATTAACGTTGCACAGCGCGTGATGGATTGCGGGGAGGCGGGGCACATTCTCTTATCGGCCACGGAAGCCGAAGTTCTGCATCAGATCAGCGCCTGGTGCCCAATGCTTCATGATCTCGGCGAAGTCGAGGTCAAGCACGGAGTCCGGATTCATCTATACAACTTGTACAGCGAAGAAGCCGGGAGCCCGCAATTACCGAAAAAGATCGCTGCGCAGCGGGTCGCGGCGTCTCGGGCTGCTTCCGATGCGAAAAAGAAGAAGCTCTGGCCCCTGCGCATCGCTAGTATCGCGGCTCTCCTAGTAGTATCTCTGGGGAGCTGGTTCTTCTACGCTCACAACGCGCAGGCTCTCAGCGACACCGACACGGTTGTCCTCGCTGATTTCAACAATAAAACGGACGACGCTGTCTTCGATGACACACTCCGCCAGGGGCTCGCGGTGCAGCTCGAACAATCACCCTTCCTTAGCCTTATCTCGGAAAATCGCATCCGGCAAACTCTTCGCATGATGGGCCAGCCGCCGGATGCGCGGCTTACACCTCAGCTTGCAGCCGACCTTTGCCAGCGGACGGGAAGCGCGGCTGTCCTCAACGGCTGGATTGGACAGGTCGGAACACGCTATAGCCTGATTCTGAAAGCTGTCCACTGTGCGAGCGGTAAATTGCTGGCAAGCACGGAAGCTCAGGCCAGTGACAAGAACCACGTTCTCGATGCGCTGGGAAAGGCGGCCACCGATATTCGGAGCAAGCTGGGTGAATCGCTCAAAACCATTCACGACTTCGATATGCCGCTGCCGCTGGCTACGACACCTTCACTTGAGGCACTAAAGGCCTACAGCCTAGCTGTGAAAACGGCCGAGGGGAAAGGGGACGATTCCGCCGCGATGCCGTGGTTCCAGCGGGCCATCCAACTCGACCCGAAGTTCGCCATGGCCTACGCCGCACTGGGAAACAGCTATTCGAATCTCTCGGAAGCAATGGCAGCCGAAGAGAACATACGAAAGGCGTACGAATTACGCTCGCAAGTGAGCGAGCGAGAACGGTTCTCTATCGAATCTAACTACTACGAGTTTGCCCTCGGAGATCTTGAAAAAGCGCAGCAGGCTTATGAAATGTGGGCGCAAGCCTACCCGCGAGACATCGGACCGCTGCTGAACCTGGGCAACATCTACAGTAGTCGCGGGCAATATGAAAAAGGCTTGGCGGGAATGTACGAGGCCCTGCGTATCAACCCGGGGAGAGCTCTGACCTACGCCAACCTGGTTAACGGAAATCTGTATTTGAATAAGCTGGCGGAGGCAAAGGCCGTCGGTAAAGAGGCGCAGGCTAAGAATCTCGATTCTCCCGACTTGCGCGGTTATCTGTATTTGTTGGCCTTCTTGGAGCGCGATGGACCGGGAATGGCGGAGCAGGTAACTTGGGCAGCAGGAAAGCCGGGCGTGGAGGACGTGCTGCTTGACTATGAGGCTGACACGGCTGCCTATTTCGGGCAGCTCGGTAAGGCACGGGAATTTTGCCGCCTGGCAGTGGCCTCAGCAGAGGCTACGGGTGAGAAGGAAACTGCTGCGAGCTACGAAGCTGATGCGGCCATACAGGAAGCACTATTTGGCAATGCGGACCGGGCTCGTCGTCGGGCCGCGGCCGCACTGGGTCCTACAATCGGGCGCGTAGAGCAATACGAGGCCGCCCTCGCCCTCGCCATAGTGGGAGATGCCGCCAAGGCGAAGGCGCTGGCAAACGACTGGGCTGGACGCTTTCCGGAGGACACCTTAGTCCAGTTCGTATTCGTGCCGACGATTCGCGCGGAACTCGCACTCGACCGCAAAGATGCTTTGAACGCTATCGAGGTTCTTCAGGGCGCCAAGCCTTACGAATTATCGATCCCGGGTGGACTGTACCCTATCTATGTCCGCGGGGAGGCGTACTTGGTTGCGCGCCAAGGTGCCGAAGCCGTGGCTGAGTTTCAGAAAATCCTCGCCCACCCGGGTCTCGTACAGAACCAACCGCTCGGTCCAGTGGCGCATCTAGCTCTGGCCCGCGCCTACGCGGTCCTGGACGACCCAGCTAGGGCCCGTACTGCCTACCAAGATTTTGTCACTCTTTGGAAAGACGCCGACCCAGACATCCCCATCCTAAAGCAGGCCAAGGCGGAGTACGCGAAGTTGCAGTAGGGTTTTCTTGGGCTTCAACGCCATCAACGGCTTCCAGGTCCGCAACCCGTGGTTAACGACTCGCGGCTACGGGTGGAGATTTGAACCCGCCCTTTTGCGGGCTCGATTTAGGCCTCTAAATTTTCACAGTCTGTCACAGATTTTGCGGGGATAGAGTGAGAATTCGAGTGACGACAGTCAGGATTATCTTTTACGCCAGACTGAACCGGGAAGCATCAAAACCTTACGGCTCAATTTAAGACGCGCAAGAGCTTAACGCTGATGCGCCCTTACTTTTTGTGTCCCGCAGATACAACGGACCGACTGGCCTTACTGTTTGTCGTACACAACAACGTTGTTTACGTCGCGCCCCTGAGCATGCGCATTGCTCCGGCGATGGAGGTACCATTGAGAGACCGTTTTGGAACATGGGGGAGACTGCTAGAAAACGCTGGTAGGCTGAAGAGATACGAAAATGCCAGACGAAGAGTGGATCAAAAAACTTGCAGACGGCAGAATTGTGAAGTTCATCTACCAAGAACTCCCGAGGGGCGGGGCGTTTATCACCGCGCAGCTTGCAGGGAATGAGGTCGTCTATTCAGTCCTATTGAACAAGGCAAGAAACCCGCTGAGTCGGGAAGATGTTGAAAGCCATTTCAAGGGCGAGCTTTCAAAGAAGTAGCTGTACTCATTTTGGAACACTATTCGAGGAGCCTCGAATCGCTAGATCGCTGCTAACCAATCAAGGACTGCTTGACTCGAATGACATACGGGTGCAACCTGTAAAAAGGTGGTGTATTTATGCAAGCATCCGCCAGTTCAAACAAGGTCAAATCCAAAATAAAACTTAAGCAGAAGCCCACTTTCGATGTTCAAGCTTTTCTCGATTCGGCCGGTGTAGCGAGAAAGATTGTTGAATTTCAGAAAAAAGTGACTATCTTCGCGCAAGGTGATGCCGCCGGGCATGTCATGTATATTCAACAGGGCGGCGTCAAGCTTTCCGTCGTGAATGAAACGGGCAAAGAAGCGGTCGTGGCCGTTCTCAAGCCAGGGGATTTTCTCGGCGAAGGATGTCTTGCGGGCCAGCCTCTTCGCATGGGCTCAGCCACCAGCACCGTACCGACCACCATGCTCGTGATTGATAAGGACGAGATGATTCGCGTGCTCCACGCCGAACATGAACTTTCCGACAGATTCATCGCTTACATGCTTTCCAGGAATATCCGAGTGGAAGAGGATTTAATCGACCAACTCTTCAACTCAACCGAAAAACGCCTGGCTCGCACGCTTCTCTTACTAGCCCGCTATGGCAAGAACGACGAGCCGCAGAGCGTCATTCCCAAAGTATCGCAAGAGACGCTGGCGGAAATGATCGGCACCACGCGCTCCCGGGTGAATATGTTCATGAACAAGTTCAAGAGACTGGGATTCATTCATTACGAAGGCGGACTTCGGGTCCATAATTCCCTCCTAAATGTTGTCCTGCACGAGTAAGCACTAACTTTCGCGCTTAGCGGAAAGCGGCGTTCTTCCCGGATAACTGTTGGAAACAACGGCTTACCAACAGCCATCTCGGCATTGCTGGTCGGAAGGAGATTTATCGACCTCTGGGACCCCGCAGAATTTTGGTTTTCCGTTCAATCGCCTCAGCCGCAGAAAGCTTCCGATCCGTGTGCGGTTCAAGGCGTAAGCCACCTGCCTGGAGTACACAACGGTGACCGGCAGCAACACCGCACGTTGGGCAAGGGACGGAGAAGAACTGTTTTTTGGTCAGTTGTCCGATTCTCATTCGGATTAGGCTGCTATAAAAGCAGCCGTAAATCTGTTCGATTGGGGACACTTTCGGTATGTTTTTGGTAATTTCTGCTAGCGGGACCACTCACACCCCAAAATGACACTGTGCGTAAGTGAAAAGCAACTTTCTTGAAATCCGTCCCTGACGGATTCCGTACAGGGCGAACTCCTGACCGCGAAACCCGATTTGAGACGCTGGGAACAGGCCGCTACATGATTGCTCCATCTTTTTCACGATGCCGTGCCTAACCGGACAGTATTCGGAGTGGCGACGAACGATAGTAGGGTTTCGGAGTTTGTCGAAGGAGACCTATGTTAAAGACTTCAAAAGTTGCCTTAGCAGTTTTGCTAGCGCTTAGCGCTTCCGCGCTTGTCCAAGCCCAAACAAATATGCCCGCCGAGCCGGGCGATCCCACGTTCCGCGTCAATGTGGTCAGCCGCACGGCGCGTGCCGTGAACTACGGTCATCGCGGCGGCTCCACAAAAATCAATTTCAGTGGTACGAACCTGATGCCGGGCGCGCAGGGCGAAGCCACGGTACAGAGCAAGCGCGGCGACACGAAGATCGTCATTGAACTACAAGGCTTACAGAATCCTACTAGTTTCGGTAACGAATATCTGACCTACGTTCTGTGGGCCATCTCTCCCGAAGGAAGGCCCGTGAATCTGGGCGAGGTACTCGTCGGCGGCAACCACCGCAGCAAGTTGGACACCACAACGCAACTTCAGGCCTTCGCCCTCATCGTGACCGCAGAGCCTTATTACGCGGTGCGGCGTCCCAGCAATTTGGTTGTCCTGGAAAATGAAGTTCGCTCGGACACCGTCGGTACCACCGAAGCCGTGGAGTCCAAGTATGAGCTGATTGACCGTGGCGGGTACATTCCAACGGGCTATGAATTCGATCCCGTGGTCTTAAACGCTAGATTGCCGCTCGAATTCTACGAAGCGCGCAATGCGATGCGTATCGCTAAGTCCGCCGGAGCGGAGAGGTATGCAGGGCCGAGCTATGAAAAGGCCGCTCTCCAGATGAGGCAGGCAGATGACCTCGCGACCAGAAAGCATTCGGACAAGAAGGAACTCATTTCGACGTCGCGCCAAGCCGTGCAAACCGCAGAAGATGCTCGTGAAATTGCGATGAAGAGCATCGAAACAGCTCGACTGGACGCCGAACGCGCCGCCGCTGCAGGCCGTGAAGCAGATGCCAACGCTAACGCAGATCAACAAGCAGAACGTCGAATCACTGCCGAGGCCGTAACTATTGACGCCGTTCATCAACGCAATGAGGCAAACCGCAGAAGCCTTGACGCACAGGCTGAATCCGACCGCAATAGAGCCGCCGCCGTCGCATCGAATCAGCAGCTTCAACAAACAGAAGCTGAACGTATCGCAGCAGAGAACCGTGGGCAGGATGCCCAGGCTAGAGCAGACCAGGAATCCCAACGTAGAATCACCGCCGAAATCGCAAACAGCGATGCTCAGGCGGACGCTCAACGATCCGCGAACGCCCAAGCTGATGCGGAGACAGCTCGCGCTGCTGCAGAGCAGCAACAACGGGCGGCAGAAGCGGAATCCGATCGCAATAGAGCCGCAGCCGCCTCGTCCGATCAGCAGCTTCAACAAGCGGTGCGTGATCGCGAAGAACTGCGCGCCCGGCTACTCCAACAATTCAACGCTATCCTTGTGACTCATGACACGGCGCGAGGCCTCGTCGTCAACATGTCTGATGTTCTCTTCGACAGTGGCAGGTTCACACTTCGGCCGCTGGCTCGCGAGAAGCTGGCCAAAATATCCGGCATCGTGCTTGCGTATCCGAGCCTGAAGCTCGCTATCGAGGGCAATACCGACAGCGTTGGCACAGAAGCCTTCAACCAGGATCTTTCAGAAAAGCGAGCGGAGGGCGTCAGGAGTTACCTGACCCTGCAAGGTGTTCCAGAATCGTCGACTACGGCAGCTGGCTTCGGCAAGAATCAGCCGATAGCCTCAAACAACACCGCCGAAGGCCGTCAACAAAACCGCCGCGTTGAGTTGGTCGTCTCCGGTGAGGTGATCGGCGCGCAGATCGTCGCGCCCAACGCACCACCTCTTGTTTCACTTTCTTCGCCGAAGTAACCGAACTCCACCAAAGCCGGGCTTGCTCTGAGCCCGGCTTTGTTTTCCACCTTTTTTCCCCTCAAGATCTTCTGTTCCTGCCCCGAATCCCCATTCCCTTGCATCCTGGAATAGTGGGTACTGCGCAGTGGGGCAGCTGGAGTTGGCGGCGGTGCACACGGAAAGTACCAACCTGGTTGGAGCAGCGTCGATCATAGGCCTGCAATCCCAACTTGCAGACCGCTGCCTAACCTGCTTGACCTTTCTCTTGGGAACGTACGTTACCGGACAGTATTCAGAATCGCGAAGAACGATACTAGGGTCTATGAGTTGCGAAGGAAGTTCCTGGTCCCTGCAGATTTAAGTTCGATGGATTCAACCTTATGGTTACGTTTGCGATTCTAGGCTCGATTGCCGTTGGAGGTTTGTTGGCCGCGATTGCATATGGTATTTGCCGAAATGAAATTGTCCGCATAACTGGTGCGCCGAAGGCTATTGGAAATCCAACCGCAAAGTGAACGATTGGAGCAAGGTTTTACCGAACGGACTGCTCGTACGGCTATATCTATTTACTGTTAGCGCGCAGTCGCTCTACGCCCCTTGCGAAAGAAGGACCGATGAACAATCCAGAGACAGGTTACGATTGGCAGCAGCCCTACACGGCGGCAATCTGGGAAACAGATAACCTGCTAATGAACGGGCGAATCCATGAGGCACTATCGGCCGTTGAGCTAAGACGGTTGAGCCCAGTGGAAGTTGGAAGCGACGAAGATCGTGCTCTGACGGAGGCCGACACCGGAGTTCAAAATCTCGCTACAGGGAGAACGGAAAAACCTGCTTGAAGTTTGTGTTACCCTGCCCCTCCCGTTTCCTCTTGACAAGATGAGTATTCAAGCCGACCCGGAAACATCGAGCAAATCCGCGAACGACTACGCAAGATGTGGGAACCAAGAAACCAACGCAGATGCTTAGTTATCATGTCCGATAGCTACTTCTCCGGTTACTTCCCTTGTAGACTGCCACTAGGACTCAATTAGGAGCCCTTACGCGCATTATTTTCCCTTCCTTGGGGTCTGGCGCATGGAAACCTGTTTCTATGCCACATTGCTGTGAAGTAACCCCTCTGACTTCATATAGTTAGCCGGGGATATGCAACTACGGATGCTGCGACTAACGGCCGAGATGTATGCATAAACGGACAGGCATACCCGAATTTCCAATGGCCCATGATGTAGCGTCTGAGATAGCCCGGCTCCGCGTCTTTCGACGTGTCATCGGCGTAGTGCCATTCGCGGATCATCACCGCCCGTCGGATTGCGCCCGAGTCAGGGCGTAACCGGAATGTATGGTCCGCCGCCTCGCCGCAAGCGAAATGTGAGGATGTCACAGGTTGGTCTGCGCAAATGTATACGGCCTTTGTTGGAGTGAATCACTCCTGGCCAGGATGGAATGCGCTGCGCTCTTTTCCCCATTAGTAATTCAGTCTCGAGAGACTTCTTCCGGTTACGGGTTTAAAGAGCGCCGGGTTCGACCGTTGTGCCATCTCCTCATTCGCCAGCAGACCTGGTAAGAAATCATGTTCTCCGCAGTCGTCGCTAAGCTGCAGCTACGTCGGGGACCACCGAGGGTCGATATTGTTCATTCTTCGCGAGCACGGCCCAGGCGATGCGGGCGAGTTTGTTAGCTAACGCTACGGCGGCGACGTTGCGGTGCGTGCGCGATGTGAGCTGTGCCAACCACGCACGCAGACCGGAAGACTGCTTCGTGCGCTGTAGCAGGACCGCACGTGCGCCTTGCACGAACAGTCTTCGCAAGTAAGAGTTCCCACGTTTGCTGATACCGAGCAGCTTCTGCTGGCCGCCGGTGGAGTGTTCGCGAGGAACCACCCCCATCCAAGCTGCGAACTCCCGCCCCTTGTGGAAGGCCCCTCCGTTGCCGATCGCCGCGATGAGTGCGGTGGCCGTGACTGGTCCGATGCCAGGGATGGCCACGAGCCGTTGGCAGGCTTCGTTCTCATGAGCGGTCTTCTGGATCACCGCATCGGCTTCGTCAATCCGCACCGACAACTGATCAAGATCCAGCTTCAGTTGGGTCAGCAGCAGGCGCACGGCGCCCGATAGATTAGCGTCGGCGTCTTCCAGGATCAGCGGTAAAGCGGCATGCACGTGGTGCCGCCCCTTCCGCAGAGTTATGCCTCGTTCGAGCAGCAATCCACGAATTTGGTTGATGACTGCCGTGCGACGCATCACCCAACGCTCGCGCACGCGATGCAGGGACTGCATATCCAGCTGCTCATCAGTCTTGACCGGCACGAAACGCATCGTCGGCCGTGTGACAGCCTCAGCGATCGCCTCGGCATCGATGTAGTCGCTCTTGTTCGTTTTCACGTACGGCTTCACATATTGCGCCGGAATCAGTCGCACCTCGTGTCTCTGTTCCCGCAGTGCTCGGCCAAGAAAATGCGAACCTCCGCAGGCTTCCATGCCAATCAACCCGACGTGTACGTTGGCAGTGAAGCGCAGCAGCTGTGTGCGCGAGAACTTCTTGCGCACCACGACCTCGCCGTGCAGGTCGAGCCCGACCAGATGAAAGACTGTCTTACCAAGATCAATGCCGATGGTGTGTAGTTCCATGGGAGGCCTCCTCCACCTCTTATAACCGCCCCGTTGGCTCGGTAAAAGCGGCGGACCATCCCATTAGTAATCTACCTGGACGTGTAATGCGGTTACCGGACCAACTGCTGCAAGGAATTGGTTTAGTCTGCGTTGTTTATCGGTAGTGCTCAAGGTAATAGAGGGCTCCAAACGCAAGAAACAAAGAGGTGGCGGGAAATGCCAATGGTCGAACGCTTCGCAAAGGGTGGCGCCAATCCGCCGTGGCGAGGAAGACTAAAATCATAGGTACTAGCGCCACGATTGACAGCTGAAAGATATGTGCCGCAGCGCCTTCGTCCGGTTGAGGCGGATGAGTGTACCCAGTAAGTACCGCAAACAAGGCCGTAAGCGACAGGACGACCAGAACTTTGCCGCTAATGCGGTTGATTGGCTGCCCTTGCATAGCGTCACTTCCTTACCGGCTAGTTGTCACGGCTAGGCATTTTTTTGCGGCGCTGCGCTGATAGCCTGCTCGACAAGTTTCGCCTCAATCCGTAAAGAGGTGAGCAACAGCGAGCGCGAGAATTATTGCTCCTAGCAGAGTTGCCAATGCCAGGAAACCAGTCGCCAAATGCCGCCGGAAGACGGTAAGCCCGAGGAGTACATCGTGGCGCAAGGCCTGATCCCCGCGCCACATTCGGAGTAGCGCGCCGCAACCAGCAACGAGTACCAAGGCAGGCATTCCGAGGAAGAGCACCGCCGCGCCAAGGTGCGAGATGTGGGTAGTGGACCACTCGAAGATGATCCAACCTGCGCGTGCTGGCTGGTATTGGCGAGGTCGAAGGAGGCGCAGTGAGGCCGCCGCGAGGAACACGGTCGCGGGCAAAACCAATAACCACTCACTGATAGCAAAAATTGGCAATTGGAACGGTTTCGACATTTGCATCCGAGCATCCTCCAAGTACTTTATAATGCAAAGTACATGACAGCGTCAATGTCCAATTGACGCGCTCACGAATGAAGGCGTTCTATTTGAGTGGGAAACAATCCAATGCCTGGTAAACGCGGCGGTCTCAATGGGTCGACGCAACACTCTGCTCGAACCCACCTTGCATTGAAAACAAAGGCAAAATTCGCTCGCTAGGTTAGATCAGCCGGAACGCTACCCTGGCTAGGTTTTGACCGAGTACAGCCAAACTGATCGGCTCTCCAGGGAAAGTATTGTCGGATCAACTGATTAGATGGTGTTGCATCGACCGGTTGAGCTGGCAGCGCCAATCGGAAACTACCTTTGGTGGGGGAGAAGTATTGCGCTTGAATACCTCGGAGATCGCTCGCGGCCAGTAAAGTAATCAGCCTTGGCAGAGGCAACTAAAGTGCTAAGGGCCGCATCATTAGCAAATGCGCGGTGGATCACCGCAGTCACGCTGGTGTCGGAGACAAACTTGAAAGCACGATCCACTCCAATGGTTGTCTTTTGGGGATTCCTGATTGCAGCCTCACTCACGAGTCCGAAACGCCTGAATGCACAGGCGGCGCCCGGGCCGATTGTCCCGGCCCAATCACAAGAGCAGGCGCCAGCGCAGCCTCCGCAGCCTTCTGCCAAACCCAAACAGCCGCAGCTGCCAGCGAGAACGACTCTTGTCGGGCCTTGGAAGCTGAATCGCGATGAAAGCGATGATCCCCGGCAGCGAGTTCGAGCTGCGGAAGGCTCAAGCAGCGGCAACACGAGCGGTTATCCCGGTGGCGGCAACACTGGCGGTTATCCTGGAGGCGGCAACACGGGGAGTTATCCTGGAGGCTATCCCGGCGGCGGCCGTCGGGGAGGTTCTCCCTATCCTGGGAACGGAGGTGGAGGACCCTACGGAGGACAACGAAATACCGGACAGGACATTGAAGACAACCCCAAAATGCAGCCGCTGATTTACTCTTCGGAGTCGCTAAACATCGAACTGAAAAACCCTGAAGTCGATGTGACGGATGATCAATTCCATAAGCTGATTTTGTATACGGATGGGCGGCAATTGCAGAAGTCCACGGACAACAACCATCAGGAGGTTGCGGCGCACTGGAATGGAAGTCAGCTTGTGTCGGATGAAAAAAGTCCGCTTGGCGGGAAAATGAGTCGAACGTTCGAATTGTCCCAAGACGGTCGGAACTTACACGAAACCCTGCACATCGACAACGGTCGATCTAAAACGCCCGTCGTCATACGATACGTGTACGACGTCGCCAGCTCAAACATGCAGACCGGCCCGGAATCTGATCCGAACCGACCAGTGCTCAAGAGGCGTCCTGACGACAGCAGCAATTCACCCCAATAACAGCGCCGAAGAATCAGAGACACTCGCAAACTCTACTCCAGCCTCTTGACGCTATTCTCTATCCAGTGATTGAGACTGGCTGATTGTCCGGCCGCACAGTGGCCGACGCATAATATTCCCCCTGTTGTGAATTGAACGCAGGTTCCGAAGTCAGAAAACTATCGAGCTACCGTAGACCCACCCACATGGTTCTTCGACCGGTTGGCGACAGCGATCTTCGTCCGAGGATTCCCAAATGGCTGACGCGCCGATGGCTGTAGCTTCGCGGTTGAAACGCTGTTTGCGTGCGAGATCGGCAGAAAGCATGCAAGGAGAATCTCGATCGCGATCTTGTGATCGATTTGTGTGTCCCGCGCGCGATACACTTCGCCTATGCCGCCCGGCGCGCTGTGCCACAACGATCTTGTAGGAACCCAGTTTTGTGCCATTCGTGAGGGCCTTAGTTAGGAGAGATTATAGGCCCAGAATCCGAACACGTGCCAAGACGAAATAAACCACCAGCCGTTGGCACACCTTGTGCTAACCATTTGCGAGTCTGCACTCATGCTCGTCACCTCTTGTTCCGACGATAACTCCTTCCATGAGAAGGCCGGTGAGTGTCAAGACGGTTTTTCTTTTTCCTCCCTATAAGAGTTTTTCGCATTCGAGCCGAGCCGCCTCTGTCGCCAGCCTTCCATCCGCACTCTTTTTGAGCGATTTTCGCTCGGTGCCAGTTGGGCGTCCTCATGACAGCAGGTGCTGCTACCTGACAATCGACCTCGGATTCCCTCTGTTCGACGGAAGTTGGGCCAGGAGTTAGTCGCAGTCACCTGAACTCGGCGGTTGAGCTCGGCCGTTAAAATCCTTTTCTACGTTCTGACCCTGGACGATCCGCATCGCTTTCGCCGTAGCCGGCATGCTGGATGTTTTCTCGGGCTGCGTCCCGGGCGCAGAAATTCTGGCATGAGCGAACCACAACTGCACATCAGCAAGGAAGGCGACCGTTACCTAAGGACACTGATGGTGCAAAGCGCGCACTACATTCTCGGGCCTTTGGGACAGGACAGTGATCTTCGACGATGGGACTGAAGCTCGCCGAGCGAGGAGGAAAGAATGCGAAGAAACGAGCCGTCGTTGCTGTGACTGCGGAACAACCACAAAGTGGTGATCGCCGTGGCGTAATTTGCATCTCGGCCTCCTTCGGTCCGAGCACTGTTAGGGTGAACACCGAAACAGTCTACTCGGGCCGTCGCGAGGCCGGCGTCGTTATGACATCAATCGGGCATTGGCCCGGATTTGGAGGCCGCCAGGGCCATTAGCCCAGTACGGACACAGTTGCTATGCTAGTTGCCTGTCGTAATTTTCAACGATGGAATAGCCTGTTGAAGGACCGGGACAGTCGGGTACACGAGGCAATGCTCGAATCGGAGACGAGACCGCGATGAGACGCTTAATCGTAGCAGCGCTTCTTTTCGTATGGGCTTCTGCGGCACAGGCGCAGCACAACGCTGCCGATCTGCGTAGCGGCACCGACTTGCAGGAAATGTGTGCTCCGCCACCAGGCGGCGGCACTAGTCAGCCGAACCTATTCTGCTCGGGATACATTCGAGGGATCGCGGATGCCACCCAAGACGAGGGCTTTATCGATGTCCGCACGGCCACGAACGGCAAGTTGATGGATGTCGTCCGAAAATATCTCGCGGATCATCCGGAAGATCGGAAAAGATCAGCGTCGAAGTTGGTGGTTATGGCACTGATGGATGTGTTTCCAGCAAAGAAATAGTTGGTTTCACAGTTCGTGCACGACATGGACGATGGTTCGCGGCGGTTGGTTACCGCCTAACAATGCTTCCACGGAAGCCCATCCTACACAGATGCCGAAGTGCTAGACTCCCGGTATGGTTTCGCCGAGAGAGTCTTGTTAAGCGCGATCCTTCGGGAAATCGTCCCGGCGCCGCGCGGGTTCTTCACAATTCAGCAGCATCGCTAATGTTAACTAGGAGCACGAACCGTCGTTGCTACCCCCGGCTCATCCCTCCCAGAGGCACGATTGTGGCTTGGCAATGCACCAATAAGAGGTTTGTCTCCGGTGTGATGAACTTCGGATTGGGTGGACTATACATCCGTACTTCTGATCCTCCCGCCGCTGGAACTTTCATCCAGCTGTTGATTGATGCGCCGACGGGAGAGGTTCGGGCGCGTGCCATTGTGCAAAGGAGTAGTCCCAAAGACGGCATGGGCGTGAAGTTCGTGTCCATGCAACCGGAAGATCGAGCCCGCTTCGCCGGGTGGCTTAAGAGCCTATCGTGAAGCCCCGACCCATCGACGGACTGGGCGAGTGCAGGGAGCGACACAATGAGAATCGCAAAACAGATCGTATTTCGGTACAACGGTGATCCAAGTACGGAAGAGATCGACTTGGACATGGACGGTGACAAGTCCGCTCCCAAGCAAGGCTCCTTTGTTGAGCGAAAGGGAGAACGATGGAAGGTAGTCGAGGTGAACGTAGAGAAGAACGCGACGGAACCCTTCGAGGTACCCATTTACAGGGTTTTCCTCAGCAACAAGTTGTGATTTGAGTTTTTGCTCACTACTCGCTGCGGCAGGCCCGAAATCTGAGCGGAGTCGTGGATCACTTGGCGAACGACGTTTTACCGGGGATCGTCGAAGCCGTGCTACGCTTTCCTTGAATGAAAGGCGGGAAATGAGCACTGTTTTAATCTGCGGGTTACTTGACTCAGGGACGCCACCATTGCCGCCGAATCCCAATCCATCGGAGCCCCTGCCAGGTCCATCAGAGCCGATACCGCCGGATCCTCAGGGGAATCTTGTTTGATGGTCCTTGGGCCGTGAAAGTCTTCGGCCATCTCCTCCTATATCTATCCGTCCGTGAGGGGATAATGCGGAGAAGCGTATAAAAACACCGGTACACCTCAATTCTTCGTCTCCGTTTTGAAGAGAGTTCGCTTATGACTTTTGGCGCGGGTTGGGATAGCTCGCACACGACCTCGACCGGCGCATCGAGCAAATCGCCAAGGAAGTGTATCCGGAAGTTGCGCTGCTCAAACAGGTGAAGGGAGTAGGGACACTAATTGCTTTGGCCTACGTTCTGACCCTGGATGATCCGCATCGATTTCGCCGAAGTCGGGATGCCGGATGTTTTCTCGGGTTGCGTCCTGGGCGCCGAAACTCTGGTATGAGTGAACCCCAGATGCACATCAGCAAGGAAGGTGACGCCTATTTAAGGACGCTGATGGTGCAAGGCGCACACTACATTCTCGGGCCCTTTGGACAGGACAGTGATCTGCGGCGCTGGGGACTGAAATTAGCCGAGCGAGGAGGAAAGAATGCCAAGAAACGAGCGGTCGTTGTTGTGGCTCGGAAGTTGGCAGTGTTGCTTCATAAGTTGTGGATAAGTGGGGAGGTCTACGAGCCACTGCGGAACAACCACCAAGTGGTGAGCGCAGTGGCGTAGGTAGAATTGGATTGGAAGAGCCGAACTCGCGGATGGAAGGATGGCGACAGAGGCGGCACGGCTCGAATGCAAGGAATCCACAGGAAGGAAAGAGAAAACAGAAAGAGAAAAACACTCTTGACTCATACCGGCCTTCTCATGGAAGGCATTGGATCCATTGATTATGGATGGATCGTGACGAAGCTGATTTCCGGGCGGCACAGGAATCGAATTGGCAGCATCGACATACCCAGCCCGCGGCTCACGTACATCTTTGAGCCTTTCTCCTCGTACCACCCTTCCACATATCGCCCGGAACCCTCGGGCAGCCAAAGAGGTCTCATGCGCGGCAAGCGGACTTGGCCGCCGTGTGTGTGACCCGCAAGGCAGAGGTTGACCCGGCCGGAGACGCGCCCGAAGTATGCTGGCGAATGGAAAAGCAGAATTGTATACGCGCCCGACGGAATGCCTGCCAGCGCGCTATCGAGCCTTGGGCTCCCGGAGCTCGGATCATCCAGGCCGGCAATCCAGACGTCAGGTCTCGCCGCTCCGTTTGAATTCAGCAGAAAGTGCACGCCTGCTTGCTGGTAAAAGGCCGGTTCGTTGCGCAGCGGTTTGGCGTTCTCCCAATTCCCTCGCACAACCCATACCCCGAGCGGCGGGTGAAGTCGCTGGAAGAGAAGTTTGGCCTTCTCGTAGTCTCCGTTGAGGCCGAGCGTGCCGAGCCACTGCCCGATCGAATCGCCCGTGATCAAGATTATGTCCGGCTTTTCCTGGTCGAGAATCTCGAGCATCCGGCGTTCGCGCCGCCCAAGGCCGAGCGTGTGAAGATCGCTCAGGTGCGCGATCTTCAGCGGCGCCGCCACGGAGCCGTGCATGTCCGAATAGGTGACGTCAATCCAGTAAGGCTCGATCAACAACGCGTAGGCGCCCACTATCGCGAAGACGCCAAGCAAAATCTTCCAGATCCACGCTTGGTGCAGGGAGCCACGAGAACTCGAAGCGTCCGTACCGGGAACTCTTGCGGGTTGGTCCTGCCGGATCGTCACCATCATTTCGAAATTCGTTCTTTCGCTTCGATGAAACAATATACAGGTTTCATCTCATCGTGCAAAAACGGATTCACCTTCACTACCGCACTCTGGGGAGGCTCGCGTCGGCAATGCAGGGGAGGCAAGAAAACGATCTGAGGCGCACTCGCGTTTTCGACCGATCGCGACACTCAGTATGGAATGGCCCTGGCGTTGGCCTTCGCCGGCGATGGTCCACGAGCTGAGGCACTGGCGGATCACCTAGCGGAGCAATTCTCGGAAGACACGGCAGTTCAGTACTGATACTTGCCGACGACCCGCGAATTGCTCGCGCTTAGCCACATCGATTCGTCCAAGGCCTTCGAGTTTCTTCAGGCCGGCACACCCTATGAGTTAGAGACAGCGGGCGATCTGTACCCCGTCTAAGTGCGAGGAGAAGCATATTTGGCCACGCATCAGGGCACAGAAGTGTCCCGCGTCGTTCCCGCAACGACTCCAATATTCGCACCACACGCAGACCGGGCAGTGATGTATCCGGCTCGATCCGCAGGGCTTCCCGCGTGTAGCCATCCATGAGATTCAGCGTGCGGAATTTTCGCCCGCCGGCCAGTTCGTCATGCGTGTAATCCATGGTCCACATTTCATTCGCACGCGTCGGAAGCGCCAACGGCACCCGCGCTTCGGCTCGAAATCGCTTGCGCCTCCTGCGCTGCATCGCCAGCCCTTCCTCCCGGTACAGCCGATACACTCGCTTGTGGTTGACCCGCCAGCGAAGCGTTCCGTCCTCGGTCTTCTCCCGTCGCAGGAAAATGTACAGCCGCCGATAGCCGAATCGCGGACGCACCTTCGTTCCGTTCTCTTCGCTGGTAACGCCAGCTCCCGCGCAAGAAGAATATCGAGGCCTCAAGGCCTGGGTGGACTTGAACCACCGACCTCGCCCTTATCAGGGGCGCGGTATCTCTTTTTGGCTGTTGCCGCTGAGCACCTTAAATATTCCATAACCCCTTCATGTACAGTATTTTACGTACGTGCTACACGATCCTGCACAAGCATGCAACGTCATGCGAATTGTGCCCGGATAGTTGACAAATGGTTGACAAAAATGGCAGAGTAGACCGGTCGGCTGGTAGTCATCCAAGGAATCGACCGGAGTTGACAACCCAATGGCCCGAACCGTAACCAGCAAGGATCTCGGCACTAGAACAGCACGGAGAGCGATTCCCATTGGTGTGAAGATAATGATGCCGCTAACTCAGGGTAGAGCACTGGGCTACCGAAAAGGTAATAAATGGGCAGTTTGGCTCGCACGCTATGACGCCGACGGATTCCGCAAGGAAGAAAAGCTTGGATTAGCCGATGACATCCTAGATGCCGACGGTGCGCGTGTATTGAACTTCGCGCAGGCCCAAGAAAAGGCCCGGGCCTGGTTTTTGAGCGCGACAACCCTGGCGACAGGTGAACACGTTAGTGATCGTGGCGGTTATACTGTGAATCAGTGCTGTCTCGAATATCTTCAACATTTACAGCGTCGTGGCGCTCCCGACTATCGTCACACAAAGTACGATCTAGACGCTTATGCGGTCCCCAAACTCGGTAGTTTGCAGGTTGCGAAGTTGACCCGTCCAAAGCTTGAGCAGTGGCGAGCAGATATTGCCGCCAGTCCGCGGCGAACGAATCGAAAACACGGGCAGGAAAACGAACATCACATCCAGACTGAAGAGGATCTCAGAAAGCGCCGAGCGACTGCGAACAGAATTATGCGGCGGCTGCGGGCTGCGTTGAACTTGGCTCTAGCAGAAGGGCGTGTCCATGCGAATCCTATTACGTGGAAGGTCTCGCCATTTGAGAACGTCGAAGTCGCCCGCGCAGTTTTCCTCAGTGAGAAGGAGCAGCGGATTTTTGTGAAGGCGTGCGCAAAAGAGAAGGACTTTCAGCGGCTTGTTCGGGCTGGCCTATACACAGGCGCCAGGTATGGAGAATTGGGAAGGTTGAGTGCGGGCGATTTCAATACTTCGGCGGGCACCCTTTTCATCGCAAAATCCAAGGGTGGTCAGCAGAGGTATATACACCTCGACCCAGAGGCGGCGCGATTTTTCCGCGAGCTGTGTACAGGTCGGGATATGGGTGAGGCGATGTTCCTGCGCGACATTGGCGAGCCCTGGGCCAAAGATAGCCAGAAGAAACCAATGCGGCGCGCCTGCACGTCAGCGGGAATTAAACGTTTCGGATTTCATCAGTTGAGACACAGCGCAGCGAGCCGATGGATCACTTTGGGCGTTTCCTTGAAAGTCGTAGCGGAGCAACTGGGGCATGTTGGCACAACAATGGTTGAGCGATATTACGGGCACCTAGCAAGTGGCCACATAGCACAAACCTTCAAGGCTCTGCCCGGAGCTGGCCTGGACAAGGCGGCGAAGATAAGAGGGGGAATTGTGATCCCGATGCCTGGCAAGCACAGCCCGCGAGCAGCCCTACTACGCTAGTCTCTCCTATATATCCACGGACAGCTAACTGTGTGGCGTGAAATCATGACAGATCAGCGATTCCAACTTCTCGCCCAATAGAAGTTGCAGGTCCGAAGCGGCGCTGCAGGAGCCGATGTTGCGACGCTCCGGCCGAGCTTGCAACAAGAAAGGAGATGTCGGGGCTATATCCACGAGGATGGGGTCGAATCGAATCAGAACGTTGAGAACCACACGGATAAGCGATGGTCACCCTTCAAACCATAGTTTCGACTGTTGCTCCTGTTTTCCACTCCAACCACTCCCGCACAGCCTTCTTCGTAGTCAGTCGTCAATGGCCCACGTGGCGTGTGGGCGACTCCGGGTAGGGCCCCACTTCGTAATCGAAGGAGGGGATTTTAGCGTTGCCACAAGAATCCAACTGACACGATCGTTCCTATGCGGATTTTGCCAGGCTCGAGCGGTGTGTTCGGCGGGGCTTGAAATCTGGAGACAAGGCCTATGATAGCAGAGCAAAGTCACGCCGGACATGCCAAGCAGTTGCAAAGGAGCCGTAAGTCTTCCTCGCTAGAGCCGCTGCAGAAAGCGTTGGATCCTCTTCGAGGGCAGCCCACATATCAGCCCGATAACTGGGTCCCACCATCACCCGGCAGCGATAGGCATGATGACGCTGAGCCAGTTCGATCGGCTGCAAGACATCGGCAACTCGGTCCCGAAGGACGTTCGCGGCTACGCGGATCGCACTTCCTTCAAAACGAGGGTCTTCACCATGACGCTTCAGTTGAAATTCTGCGCCCGTTTCCACTATGTCTAACCGCGGTTCAACATACAGTCTGGCAAGACGAGCGAAACGTCGGTCTTTCTTCTGCCAGAGGGCGGCAGCGGACCAAAATGCTCTAACCCGAGGCAAGTTTTGCGCAGCAATTAATTTTGTCAGCCGGTCAGCATTTACCCAAGGTGCGTGTATACCAAACCAAGTAAGCAACACTGCTAGCACACGCAGGTCATATTTTTCCATGCCCTCTATGCTTGCGAACAGAATTGTGTCCTCGATATTCGGGTCGGGGACGGGGGACGCCGCAAAGTTCATGCCGATTCCAACCATGCGGGAGGTGAGTCCATCCGGGTGCACAAGCAGCGGGGGTTCAAAAGCCCTGCTAAACGCCATGACTGAGTCTCCTCCGAAGATCCGCGAGTGTCGCACGAACATGAGCTGGCCAGTCGGGGTTGGCATCCTGTTGCTCCAGCCATGGAAGTACGATCTCCAGTTCATTGACACTCGGCCCGAGAGCGATGCAGTCTCCGAGATCTATGCCGCGATCACAAAGTGCGAACAACTTTGCGCAGAGCAGATCTTCTCTACCAAGACAACGGAGGTAAATGGCCTTGCCGACAAAAACGGTTTGGAGGCGATTCTCCCATCGCGGCGGAAGCTGACTAGCAAGTGAAGCCGGCCCATTGTTCAACCAGTGGTCTTGAAGCGTGCCGCCCTTGGTCCGGAGCTCAGTGGCAAAGGCGCGCGAGGCTTCGGCAATCTCTTTCGGAATCTCTGGATACAGAATGTCGCAATCCTTCGTCAAGCGAGACACAACGCCTAGCAAATTAAGCGCGGCGCCACCAATCACTATGGCGTCGAACTGAAGTCGTCTCTCAGTCAGATACTGATCAAACGAGAGAAGGATTGCCTGTGTCTCGTGCATGGTATCAGTATAACAGATACTGCGGCGAAAGGTGAGGGAAATTCGAAGCGGGCAGCGTGCGTCTTGGCTCCTATTCCCACATTCGGAGACACACGCATGAGCCATTAGCACTCTTCAGACTTTAGTTTCGACGGTTGCTTCAGTCTTCCGCTCCAACCACTCACGCAAAGCTTTCTCAGTTATCAGCCGACAGCGGCCCACTCGGATTGTAGGCAGGTCTTTCTGCTGAATCGCATAGTAGAGGAACCGAAGAGAAAGGCCAATCACCTCGGCTGCTTCGCGCGGTCGATACGCCATTCTCGGTAGATTACGGTTCATACGTCATTCCTTTTCCTAGCCGGATACCCAACTTCATCCGCCGACCTGTTGGACATGGCCGACATCTTCTCTTTAAGAAGATACTATACATATAGCACCATGGAAAGGGAAGTATATTTCCCCGCAGGTTGATCACTGTTCTGAGATAACCCGCGAGGAATGCAACTAGAAAACGATGGCACACTTCTCCGCGATCTTCTTTGCCACTACCCCCGTCGAAGTCGCAATCGAGACATCATGGATTGGACTTACCGGCCATTGACCCTCAACCGGCTACACGGCACACACTGAATTGAAGGGAGGAAGAAGCTAGCGTCCGCGTCCGAGCTTCTCGTGTTGCTTTGCCGCGTGCAATTCCTTGCCAAACACCTTCGCAGCCCAGTCCGGTATCGTCTGCGCGAGCTTTGCTCAGCTCGCCGCCGATGAACTGCGCCACTACGCGGTAGCCACGGCGATGCGCAGTATTGTCGTACACGATCAAATCATCGGTGTGTTTACGGACTTCGGGAAGATTCTTCGGCGACTCCCTGTAAGAATCAATCACGCTTGATATGGGCACCGCTTGTCCGCCTCGACTCATGCGCACCAAGACCCGCCCGACATTCAAATTCGCATCTTCCGTAGAAATAAAAAGCACCTTCGTGGTGTAGCCCGCCGCCTTGGCTTCGTCCAGCAGTTGCGTGTCCACTCGAATGTCTTCGACGGCGAAAGAACGCCGGTCATTGAGAAACGGTTGTTGCTGGTGTCTTACCGGGGGAACCAGGCTGGGAAATGCCTCTTTTAAGTAGGCTTCATAGAAAGTTGTCTTACCGGCGCCCAACGGTCCCGCGATGATGAACAATGTTGGCTTCTGCTGGCTCAGGGTGTCATCCCTTCGTGCGCGGTTTTGTGCGGACCCTTCTGCGGCGCACGCTCAAACTGTGTTTCTAATTCCGCAACGGGGGTTCGCTCTCCGTCTGGCGTGACTTTCACTGTCGCTTTCAGATTGCGATCGTATTCGTAATACGTCCCATCGGGCTCTTCCACATCTGAGGAAACTGGCTGCACTGCTGAAAGTCCTGAGAGCATCTGATGAAGCTCGCGACGCTCCAACTCCGACATTGTGTCGTACGATCGCATGGATGCCCCCCGTCCCTTGGTTGGTCTCTTGAGTTTGCCTTCTCCAGTCTTTGAGTAATAAGCCAGAAGAGCGCTATTCACGAGCTGATTCATCGAACACTTCCGCTTTTGAGCGACTTGATGAATCCGCTTGCGAAGACGCCGCAAGATAACGACTTGCGTTTCTCTCCCGGTTTGTTTCTGTCTGGATTGAAGATTGACAAGCTCGACGGTATTCAGGTCGACCGCGAGAAGCGCATCGTTGATCGAAGTCGACAATTCTCCCATATACCGAGGTTTATCCCGAAGGAGTTTGTCGAGGGCACTCAAGAGCCGGACATTGTAGACTCCGAAGTTTGCGCTTCGTCGTTTCGCCACGATTCCTACCGTCTTTGGACTCGGGGCTCCCGCAACTCAACGTACGCTGCGGTCCGTACATGAGATATATACATGACCCTCAGGGGTTGTTCAAGCCTCCCCTACAATTCTGCAGGAGTGTAGGGTGCTTCGAACAGGATGTCCCGATTCACCCGGACGTTGAACCGGTAGCCGACAGGAATCTTGATGGTTGGCTGAATGCTTAAATTCTTGCGCGTGATTTCTGTACCGAGCTCCCCGAGCTGCTGGCCAACCGCGCTGGATGCCGTTTGACCAGCCGTGGGAGTCGTGAGCAGAGACGTGTTCTGCCTTTGCGACAGCTCGATCCCCGCCGCGAAGGCGCTCGTAAGCAAGGCAGAACCAACTAATCGTTTGTAGTGATTATCAACCTTGTCGTGAAACCCAGCCATGCCTTGGATGTCCTGGCCCATCATTCCATCGAGATTGATCGAGCTGCCATCGGGGTAAATGATCCGCGACCAGATGACCTGCAAGCGATTTTGTCCGTAAGCGATCTGGGAGTCGTAGACTCCAACCATCCGCGATCCTTGGGGAATCAGGAGATATTTCCCCGTCGCCGTGTCGTAGACGTTCGAGCGGACCAGAGCCTTTACCTCGCCGGGCAGATCGGAATTGATTCCTTGCTCGAGAATGGCCGGAATGTCCCAGCCCATTTTCACTTCGTATTTCCCAAGCGGCGGAGTGCGCGTGGATTTTAGATAATTATTGACGGCGCGTCCGCGCGTCTGTTCGATGAAAGCCTGTTTGCGCTCTTGTTCGTTCTGCTGGTCATAGTCACTGCCCGCTTGGGTCCGCGCACTCGCCGAAACCATGCTGTTTGCCGAAGCATCCGTGCTCCCCGGTGCCTTCCCAGCTCCCAAAAGCGAGGCGAGCGGCCCAAATTGTTGCAAGGCATCATTGAGCGGCGCTGTCGCGGGCGAACCCGGCAGCGAACTGCTTCCGTGTACGGCCGTGGGGGCGGCAAACGCTTCCTGCTCCTGTCGGAATGCCGCCAAGCGCAGCTTCTCTTCCGCCGATAGTTCCGAAGGTCCGCCAGCGGAGGAACGACTTCCGTCACCTGCCTCACCGGCTTCTGGCCGACCCTCCTTCCCATCGTCGCGATACACCAGCCGCGGAGGTTGCAAAGCACCTGAATCAGGCGCTTGCGTTCCAGCATTTACTTGCCAGGATCGACGGCGGTACGTCCGGAAAATACCGGAGCTGGATTTGCAACGGCGGGCGGAGCCAACTCCTTTACCAATTGATCGCCGATGCGCCGTGCGGACTCGGGATGCTTCTCCTCATTCCTTGTTTGCGCCACCTGTTGCTGCTCCCGACGCGCATAGAGTCCGTACACCACGAGGACCCCAACAACGACCACGACTCCGAGTACTGCCACGCCCACTTTCTTGCTGATACGCGCCGTCGACGGCGGTTCAGGATGCAGATCCAAACCCGAAGGCGATTCCATTGGTTGTTTCGCGTCGGTCATGGCTGCGCCCCAGCTTCCGCATCGCTTGACGCCGCCTGAGCTTCGGGGTGCTTGCCCTGGTGCCTTGCCACCGCTCACTTCCGCCTGGCGAATCAACTCCACTTTCACTTGATGTTTTCCCGACCCCAGCAGCAAGGCGGCGCGGTCAAAGAGACGATCCACAATGTACATGTTGTCTTTCACGCGATAATTCACCATCTCCGAACCGTTCGGCCCTTTCACCACCAGCACCGGCAGTTCGCGGTGAATCGTCTCGACGGGCATCTGGATATAGGTCTTTGCACCGTCATCCATGACGTGCACGGGCCGCGTCGATACGTCGCCGCCCTTGATTTCATAATTCCAGTACATGTTTTCAAGCGCTGTGTTCGGCAACTCGGCGACACGCTCCGCCGCGGCCTTTTCCTGCTGTTCGGCCTCGCGCTGTTTCACGAGATATTCCTGCCACTTTTGTTTGGCTGTCTTCCGGGTAGGAGAAGGCCACGCGGGCAACATATTCATTTGGTTTCGATTCGAGGCGAACGTAATAGGCCCTCCGGTCCGTAGGTACGACCATCGTCGTGTCCAGCCCGGCAATCCGCGGCTTAATAATGATGAGAGGTGTTGCGTCCGGGCCGCTTCCTGACACGGACGGTGAAATCTCCCATCGGATGCTGTCGCCAATATGTGGCTCACCCGCAATCTTCTCTCCGGGTTCCAATTCCAAAATGCAGACATGCAGCGGCGCACACACCACAATGGGCAGGCCACCGCCGTAGGGATACACCACCCGGCCATCCTTACCGGGCACAGGAACATTGCGGCTCTCCGTCCATTCGCGGCTCAACACTACGGCCTCCGCACCTGTGGCGTTGAGTGCCACGTCGTGCTTCGCTTCGAACGCACGAGGCACTTCCGATGACACAGGCGGAGGAGCTGGCGCCTGGGGACAGCGCCGGCACTGTCGGCGCGTGCTTTGCCGCACCGTGTTCTTGGGTGCATCGCCTGATTCCAGGGCCCGCACAGCCTCAGCCAACGGATACTTGTCTGGAGATGGCACCGGCTCTTTCTTTACCACCGCAGGGGGCGGTTGCGCGGGCGTTGCACTCGGAGTTGGCGAGCTATTCGTGGCCTGTTGCGCTCGCGCCACTGGCACTTCCACCCAAAGAAAGAGCCAGCATTGCTGCTACTGCAGAGTTGGTCTTCATAGTGTCCCTCACAGAACTTTCGACCACGTAATATCCATGATGTAGATCCCGAACGGATTCACTCTTAGAACCGCCTCATCCGTTGGCGGATTGATCGCCACGGTGAAAATGCCTCTCCACTTGTCCGAGGAGATCGGTTTGCCGTCGAGAGTGCGCTGCGTTTCCGTCCAATCGACTTCATAGCTGTGCGGTGAATTCGGGAGGATTGCGTTCACTTCCACCTGCACTGTTTCGCGGGAACCCCGCTCGAAGGGTTGATTTGCTCGGAAATAGTCGGTGACGATTGTTTGCGCCGCGCTCTGACTGCCAATCATCGCGTATACGTGATCGATCGCAGCACGCTCGGCCAGACCGTCGCTGGTGACGCCGCGCATGTCCTGCACCCATTGCGTGATTGCCGCCTGCTTCATGCGCTCATCAATGGGAGAAGTCCGATCGATGGCACCCGCCGCGGCCACACGGCCGAGAGAATCGACAGCCACCACATACGGAGCAATTCGGGGACGTGTCGCCACACCAATAATGACGATGGCCTCGGCAAGAGCCACGAGAAGCGCCAGGACCGCAGCTCCACGCCACTGCTGCGCACGCTTAATCAAACCGCCGTAGCGTTCGTCCCACTCTCTCCGTGCGACCAAATAGGGACTACCGAAGGACTCTTCTTTCGAACTCGACTGCTGCGTGAGTGCAATTGGCTTAGCCACCGCTCCACCTCTCATAGTTAGCTGTCACCGTGCCCTGTCGAAGCGTGCGGTGGCGCATGAGACGTTCCGTCGTGCGGAATGCGAACGCTGTTCATCGCATAGTGCGCGCGCGCTGTCGTACGTTCGAGCGCACTGAGGAAGGAATCATTCGCACCAGCTGCCGCGGATCGGGGTGGGCCGGGTTGCTGACCCGTCGTTTGGGCTGCAGGAGGGCGCGACGGCGGCGCGGGTTGATTTGCGCCACCTGGCATGCCGTTTTGCGTCGCGGCCGAAGATCCCCCTCCACTCGGGAAGCTTGGTCCGCTTCCATTCCCGCCGCTTCCACCTGGTCGGGGTGGCGCACCGTTGGCTCCGTTCGAGCCGCCGCCACCTGACCCGCGTGATCCAGCGGCTACTGCTTCTCTTCACTTTCGACAAAGCATCGGAGCCGCGCGTTGCATATTGCGTCGCAACCACACCTGCACCCACTGCGGCCAGGCCCACACCCATGCCAACGCCTGTCAGGTCGCCGCCGCTCATCGAAGCCACGCCACCCAGCATTGCGGAAGAGATTTTGGGAGACATCCAGCAAACACAGAGGAACATCACCGCAGCGGCAGCCAAGTCAAATCCAGTTCGGGCGGGGTCGGTCGACGTAGCGGCATTTTGTGCGACCTGTATCCAGCCCTGAGAGACCGTCATCCCTGCTCCCACCAGCAAATAAAGAACGAGGATTTTCATGCCGACCGAGACGGCGTAGGCGATGTATCGCTCCACATACGCCGCAGTCCACCGCGACCCGCCGAATCCAAGAAAAATCACTCCTGCACCGATAACGAGATAGCTTTCCACCATCGCCACTACGAATTGAATCGCTATAGCGAGATACGCAATGAAAATGACGACGGCACAGAAAACGAGTGCCATGCTGCTCGCAAAACTCGTCAGAAAATCCGCACCCTTCAGTGAATAAAGAAGATCGACGCACATATTCACGCCAAAGCCAACGATGGCGCTCGGCCCGAGAGGGCCTACGGACGATGCGTTTTGGCCGAGGATATGAAAGCTGTCGATGATGGCGGGAATCCACCCGCCTCCCCCGGGAGTAACGCCATAGAGCAGGATGGCGTAGAAAATCCCGATCCACATGATCTTGCGAACGATGGTCGCGGTGAGCGCCTGGAAATCGGCTTTTTCGATGGCTAGAAGAGTGAAGCTCCAAGCTACTTCGATGCCAGCAAGCAAGAAGAAAAGCCGCTGCGCCGCACCCAGGAGCTTTGTTATCCAGCCGTTTTGGAGACCTTTATATTCGTCGAGAATGCTTGATGGGCCGTTTACGGAATTAGGCCCTTGAGCATGCGCGAGAGCGGTCGGCACTCAAAAGAACAACGCCAATCACAATCACATGGCTCAATACCATGCAGAAACGCCAGTGCCCTCTGCGCTTGCCCGCTCATGTCCTCACCTCAATACTTCTTGTCGTCTGTCTGTATTGGTTCATTTCCGATCATCGTTGACGAGATAGCCGCACTGCACACGCGACCCTCTGTTGTGTCGCGCCAATTTGCCGGCTTCGAATCCTTCACTTCTAAGCATTCCTTCTTGATTTCTTTTGCCAGGTCCTGGTGTTTATTGAACCAATCGGTGATCGACTTCGTGCTAGCCTGAGACAAATCCCCAGATCCCGCATCCTCGACCTTTTTTACGATTGGGCTTGGCGGCTCCGCCTTCTTGCAACCCACCGGTGCACCTACAAGAACTAGAATCGAAACCGCCATCCATGCTCGTTTCATGTCGTCTCCCCGCGGAGTTAGTATTTTTTCTGATCGGTCACTAGCGGGTGCGTTCCAAACACTTGCTCCAGAGCCGCTTTATCCGCTTGTTCCTTCTGAATCTGCTCCGCCTGATATGCTTGTTTACTCTGTAGGTCTGTCAACATCAACTGCCGAAGTGCCATCAGTTGTTCCACCTGCTGTTCGGCAATCTGATTCCCCACCTCAACCGCCTGCATCTGCCCGCCTGCGCCCGTGGACATCGTGCGAAGCTGGGCGAGCACGGCTTGTGCATTGTTCAGTTGCTGGCCTTGCAAGCCCACGGCCCGCAACGAGTTCATCGTGGTATCGAGCGAGGTCTGCGACCATTTCTTGTAGTCGCTAAAATATCCGGAGGTGCGGAAACTGTAGCCCGGGAACGTATTGCGAAACTGCGCATCGAGATTGCCCATCGAATACGCCAGGGCTTGCCCGCCTTGAACGACTTGCGCGAGCTGCGATAGATCCTGCTGGATAGGACCAAAGAGCTGTTGCGGCAACACCCGCCCCTGTTTCAACTGCTCTGCGTATTGCTTCAGTTCGTTTTCGAGCTGAAGCCCTTGCCGGATGTAGCCCATAATCAGTTGGACGTGATTTAGAATCTGTGTCCATTCTGTTGCCACACCCGCCACTACTCCCGCATTCGTAGGCGCTGGAACGCCCAAAAACAGCAGGGACAACACGACCGTGAACACCATTACTTTTTTCATGCCGATACTCTCCTTTCAAGAACACCCTCAACTTCACGCCACCAGTCCGCCCAATCCGAGCGGCCTCGTTGGCGCAACCACTCCGCTTGCCAGGTTCGGGGATGGGCGCGCATGACCTCCTCCGCTTTTTTGCGGTCGTCCGGACTGTTCACGCCGACAAACGCAAGCGCAACGCCGCCAAGTCCCAGCGAAATCAGACGACGACCCTCTGGCGAAACCACGTAATACTGGCGCTTCGGAATAGCGCCCTGAACGATCTGGATCTCCCGGTCATTGAGGCCCACCGCTTCATACAAGCGGCGCGACTGCACGTTCGCTGCCTCCGCGTTAGCCAGCAGGATTTTCGTGGGGCACGCTTCCATAACCACATCGCTGATGCCGGAATTGAAGATGTCGGAGAGATTTTGCGTCGCGAGAACGACAACCGCATTCAGCTTACGCAAGGTCTTCAGCCAGTCGCGCAGGTATTCGCGGAACAACTCATCCCGCAGATAGACCCACGCCTCATCGAGAACAATGAGTGTGGGACGCCCATCCAGTTTTTTCTGAATTCGCCGGAACAAGTACAGCAGCACCGCAACCGTGGCCTTGCTATTGCCATCGCCGTACTTCATGAGGTTGTCCATCTCGAATACCATCATGCGGCCGTCCCGCAACCCATCCTTATCCGCATCGAGCAGACGGCCGAGTGGTCCGCTCAGTGTGTAGACTTCGAGCGCCGACCGAACTTCCTTGTCCTGCACCGTCGCCAGAAAATCGGTCAGCGTCCGCCGCGGCGAGCCTTGCGTCAACTTCATGGCGTCCGCCACCGCGTTGCGGTGATGGGGCTTCATGTCGAGACCACCGAGCGTGCAGAGTTTTTCGATCCAGCTATTCGCCCAGGCCAGGTCGCTGTCATCGGCGAGGTCCGCCAATGGATAAAACGACAATCCATCGGTCTCACCGCCGAGATCGTAAAACTCGCCGCCGCAGGCACGCGTCAGCACCGCGAGCGAATAGCCCTTATCGAAAGCGAACACTTGCGCGCGGGGATACCGGAAGAACTGCGCAACGATGAATCCGAGGAACGTTGATTTTCCCGAGCCTGGCGGACCCACCATGAAGGTGTGCCCGATATCCCCGCAGTGCAGATTGAAGCGGAACGGAGTCGAACCCGTCGTCGCCGCGTACAACAGCGGCGGGCTTTTCGGCGGATAGAACGGGCAGGGATTCTCTTTATTTCCAGCCCACACCGCGCTTATCGGAAGAAGGTCCGCGAGGTTCAGCGTATGCAAGACAACCCGCCTCACATTGCGATAACCATCCCCAGGAAGGCTCCCCCTCCAGGCCTCGACGCTGTTCACGTCTTCGATCCGCGCCGAGAAGCCCAAGTTTTGCACCGTCTTCGCAACCAGCGCGACGGCTTCCTCGACGCCGGCCTCATCCTCATCGCCGCAAATCACTGTTGTGGTGTATTGCGCGAAAAGAACGTCCCCCGCGGCTGCAACACTCATGGCCTCTTCCGCATCGATGCTCATCTCTTGCGCGTGCAGGTTCACGGCCCCGGTCTGCGTTTGCATGATCTGGTCTTTAAGGCCGCGCATCTTCGAACGCCATTTCTTGCGGACCTTATCGAGGAACGAACGCGCCTCTTCCGGGTCCATCAGAATTGCCCGCGTGTTCCAGCGGTATTCGATCGGCAACGTATCGAGCGCCGCGAGAATTCCCGGCACGCTCGCTTTGGGGAATCCATCGATGGCCACCACACGCAGATGCTTACGCCCAATGCGTGGCGTCAAACCGCCTACGAAATCCTCCGTCGCCAGCGTGTCGTTCAGATACACCGGAAATTCGGGAAGCCGGATGGGATGATCTTTCCATGACACACAGCGATGCACGTAGCGCAGCAATTCGTCGTGAACCACTGGATTGCCGGCAGTGTCTTTCGTGCGTACCGCTTTCAAGCGCGTTACAGCGAACAACGACTTGAAAACATCCTCGAAACTTGCAATGCGGCTCTTGAAATAATCCACGATACGCGCGGCATTCCCTCGCTGGTCCTTCATGCCCTCAAACATCCATCCTTTGATCTTTTCTTCTCGCGCAATGGGGGGAAGGTAGGTCAGCGAAAGGTAGTAGTCGCTTTCGAAATGCACGCCCTCAGACATGAACTGCTCGCGACGCTCATCGTCGATGATCTTTGTAACCGAATCCGGGAACTCTTGATGTTCGGGATAGCCGGGAGCCGGGGCGCGAACGCTGTCACACTGCACCATCCAGCCTCCGCCAAGCCGGAGCAGGGCTCCCAAGCGCCCGCTCAGCGCCGCCATCTCTCCGTTCGTCGCGGAACCGAGATCCGGTCCTTGAAACTTCCAAGCTGCAAGCAGCCCGCCGTCCTGCAGCAGTAGAATCCCGTCCTCAATCAGGGAGTCGTAGAGAAGCAGGTCGGCTAATCCAATCGCGTGACGGCGCTGTTCAATAAGGGGCATGGTTCATCTCCAATTCGCGGGGGTTGTAGTGGGAGGAGCGGACATCCGGCTCTTGGCGGGATAGAAATCCCGATAACGAATGTGCCGGATATAGACGTGACGCAAGAGGGGGTCCACCTTGGCCATGCGCGCGAGAACCCCCACCGCGATCAGCCACAGAACGAGCCCGGCAAGAATGCTCCACCACTTCATCACCGCAAAAACCAACATCGCCGCGAGGATGGCGGAGACCAAAATCAATTCCCGGTCCCCGCCCATCAACAATTGCGGCCGGTTTGCCGACTCGTGAAACGGTACTTCCCGTGGTCCGTTCATTGCTAAACCACCGCAGCGCCTACCGCGAACAAGCCCCCGAGCAAGGCAGCCGCGGAGATGATGAAAGCGATGGCGCAGACGGCGTAAACCGCACGCGCGAGCAAATTCATTCCATTCACCGCCAAACACCAGCGTTACGCCGATCGCCACCAGTGCGATAATCGCGATCGCACCCGCCACGGGACCGCTCAACGACTGTTGCAGACGAGTCAGCGGAGCTTCCCAGGGCAATGCTTGTCCGCCAGCCGCCGCGGATGCGGGCAGACTGAGGAGCCAGCGACGCCAGCGTCAGCAAACCTGTGTGCGGCTGCGAGACGCCGCCATTCCACTCTTCTCCTGAATACTTTCATTTCGTTTTTTCCTTTCGTGTTGAGATTCACAACCAGCAACTACTCGCTCCACTGACGGCAAACCACCCCACCAGTGCAACGAATCCTGAACATAAAAGCGCCGTCGCAAACAACACCACCAGCGTCCGCCGCATTGTGTCCGGCAGGTTCAACAGCGTGCTGACGAGCACACCCGAAAAACCCAACACCATAACTATCACCACCAGCGCCACGCGGCCTGCTCCAGGCAAAACCATCTCCGGTGTCCCCATCCCAGGAAGGAGACAAAGCGCCGCCACCGCAACCATTGCGGCAGCCGTGACAAACAAAACGCTCGAAAACAGGCTCGCGCCGCTGCAGAGAATCCATTCCGAGCTCTTGTGCTCTGCGTTTTCCATGGAGCCTCCTATACGTACTCCAGCTCGTAATCCCCGTCGCGATACCCCATAACGACCGCCACCTCGCGGACCTTGCGGCCCGCGCGAATACTTGGCTCGCCGTCCACGAACACGACCACATTCACCGCTTCGGCGATCAATTGCTGTTGCGGTGCGGCGGTCGCTTCCGCCACCAGACTTTCCAGGCGAATCAATGCCCCGTGTGCGTCGTTTGCGTGAACGCTTGCCGCGCCGCCTGGGTGTCCGGTGTTCCACGCTTTGAGCATGCTCAGCGCTTCCGCGCCGCGCACTTCGCCCACGACAATCCGTGTCGGCTTCAGGCGCATAGAGGCGCGCAGGCAATCAAGCATCGACACGCGCCCCACCGCGAGGAGCGCCACCGAGTTCTTTACGTTGCATTGCAATTCGGGCGTGTCTTCGATGATGAGCACACGATCGTCCGGCGAAATGCCCGCCAGTTCGTCAAGGACCGCATTGATGAACGTTGTTTTGCCGGAACCCGTTGACCCGGCAACCAGAATATTTTTCCGCTGTGCTATCGCGGCGCGGATCACTTCCGCGTGACGTTTGCCACGTACTAGCTCCACAAAATAATCGCGATGGCGCTGGCGGTTCAGTTCATCACTCTTGTCCGTTAGAATTCCCGCGGTTTCGTAGTCACTCAGAGTGAACACGCGATGAGGGCGTTGCCGGATCGCGAATACCGGCTGCCGCACCACAGGGGGGATCAATCCTTCGAAGCGGCTCCCATCCGTGGGCAGTTCCGTTTCAAGAATGGGATTGTCGTGATTGATGACCGTGTCGCGAATCGCCGCAATCGTGCCGAACGCGCTCAAGGCTTGCGCGGAAAGCATCGAGCCTACAACCTCAAAATCCTGGTGCGTGCGCTTCACCCACACCCGGCCATCGGGGTTCAGCAAGATATCTTCGGTGTGATGGTCTTCAAGGCAGGAAGCGACGAGCGGCCCGAGTTCCCGGACCAGCTTTTCATTGCGGCGTTCGGTGACTTGCTGAAGTTCTTGCATTTCCGTGGTACCAATGTCCAGGATCAATCGACCTACCACTAGCATGCTGTATGCAACCCTATAGTACTGTACATACAGACTTTATAAAGTGTGGGGAACCGTATTACGCACAAGGCATGCTCTTGTCAAGTTAAAAAGCAAATGACACCCTCCGGCACCGCCGAGGCAACTTTGGCCTCCCGCCTGTTTTCGGCGTCCAGAGCCATTGCTGTTTGAATTTCCAAAGTATCGGTCACTTCCGCGCGAAGCCAATCTACGGCGGCGACGAGACGCGCGTGGATCTTGCCTATTCCGTCTGCGCCTTAGGACTAACACGGGTGTCCAGTCCGGATGCGGCAAATGACAATGGAGTTCAGGTGGCTTCCCTACTGGACGTTGCGGGATGCAAAATGGCCGTAGTACAGACGCGCGCAGAAGGAAAGGACTATCGCGACATCGCAGCCCTACTGAGAAATGGCATCAGTTTGGCGAAGGCCATCTATGGCGACCAATTTGAGCCCAGAACGACTCTCCGCGCGTTAAGTTACTTCGCGGATGGGGACCTGCCTAAACTCCCCGCTTCGATGCAAAATGCATTGCGAACCGCAGCCATAGGCGTAAAATTAGAGGAGCTGCCCATCTTTGTTGGAAAGCGTGACTTGGCTTCGCAGGGCAAGGAGCGATGATTTATTCCGACGAACTTCTGGCTGTCGCAAAGCGCATCTTCTGGTTTGGAACTCCAGAAGAAGCACTCGAATTCCCGTTGCGCTTTCTCACCTATGCGATGACCTACGCCTCGGATGAAGACATTGAAATCCTTAGGCAGTACTTCAGCGACGCTGATTTCACAGCGGCATTGGATGAGCCCGCACCCGGGATTTTCGACCGAAGCTCATGGGTCAAATGGAATGACCGCTACGGCCGTCGTCCGATCCCGCCGCTTCCGAAGCGACGGATTCCGGGTGTTGATCCGGCTACAATCCCGGATTTCTTTCCAGCCAAATCTTGAACCTGCAACGTCACAATACCAGTGACTGCCGAAGTCAAAGAAAGAGACAAGGTACTGAAACATTCTCCGGGTGCGCGATAACCCGACTTCTTAACTTGGGTTGAGGTCGGGGCAGAGAAACTTCGGAAAGGCCGCATCCTAAGGCAGCCCGGCAGGAAGGTCACGGCGCTGGACCATACAGCGGCCGGGACGGACTCGGTCTGGATGCTTAGCCTCCGGCACTAGCTTTTCAACTTCTGCGTACCCCGCAGCCCTTGCGGTTCGGAAGTCTTGTCCGGCTTTCCCCAGCCGCCGGCCGCGGTTAGTTTTCTTCTGGCGCGCCATACAGCCATATGGAACGCGTGGCAGCTCACCTCGAGGCCTTCGGTTCCGAGCGCTTCCCAAATATCTCTCAGACTCTGCCCTGAAGTCAGGGCCGCTCCTAGGGCGGCGGCTAGTTGTTCTAAACAGTGGCGGTAGTCCTTTTGCGTTGACATGGTTCTCCAGCATGCTGTATATATAGCACCATAACATGCAGATGTAAGGCACGAGGCATTGGAAGTCGACAGAGACCAACAAAGACCTTCAGTTTTCGGCAATTGTATACCGACGGTAACGCGCTTAACGCTCGTCACCGCGATTGAACACTCTTCAACAGCAATAGGAGCAGCGTGCATGAAATGCAGGCGGGTTATCAAGGGAAGAGACACAGGTATTGGAACATAAAGGGTTGGGGCCACTTTGTGGTGGTTGTCGGCGTTAACTGCTTATCCTTCAGAGTCTTTGGAGGGGGCCATTTCGAGCCGCTTGCGGCACCGCGTCGGCACCACTCTCGAAAGGGTATGTTTTGTGGGTAACAAATCCATTTCTCGTAACTTTCGATACCCTTCCGCCGAACTGCGGGAGCAAGTTCGCGCCGCTGTCAAAGAACGTGGCTTCCGTTCCGAACAAGCATTCCTGATTGCCGCTTGTGAGCACGAAATTCGGCAGGGCACGAACACCGAGGCGACAACGCAGTTTGAGGCGCGCGTGGCAGCCACGCTTACGGCTCTGGCGAAGCAGGTGCAGGGACTTCAGACGCTCGCGCACGCGCAGGTCGCCCTAACCGACGTGTTTTTGAAGTACGTCATCACGTGTGTGGTCGAACCCCCGGAAGATGCCCTACCGGCGGCGCGCGTTCGCGCCAGGTTGCGCTACGAAAAACTGGTGCGTGCTGCTGCGGAAGGGATCTCGAGCAAAAACAGAGACACTCTGAAGGGAATGATTGCCGATGAATGACGAACCCACAATTCGATTGCGACCGAGAAAATCAAAACATGGCCCAAACGAAAATCCGCGTAAGTACACGGGTGTTCTTCGGTCGCATGCTTCGCTTCGTCCAGATGTCGAAGCGAGGACAAAAAACGCTCGGCAGACACAGGGCGGGAGGGGCAAGCGGGAACGCCCGAGCGCCCCGCACCTTCCATCAGCGCGTGGCCGTCCGGGTCAGCTACTCCGCGAATAAGAATCCAGGCCAATGGAAGGCGCACGGAAGATACGTGGCCCGCGAGAGCGCGACGCAGGGAGGAGGGCCGCCGAGGCGGGGTTCAATGCCACCGAGCGGAACCTAGATATCGCTGCGACGCTCGACAGTTGGCAGCGTGCCGGCGACGAGCGGCTCTTCAAAATCATCGTATCTCCTGAGTTTGGTGATCGCTTGAACCTCCAGCAGCACACTCGCGAGCTGATGCAACGGATGGAAAGCGACCTGGGCACGCAACTCGAATGGGTTGCCGCCGATCCATCACAACACCGAGCATCCCCACGTTCACATCGCTGTTCGAGGAGAGGAGACAAAGGAATGCCACTTCGCTTGCCAAGGGAATACATTCGTGGGGGCATGCGCGAGCGGGCCGAAGAAATTGCAACCGAAGCCCTAGGCTATCGCTCCCCGGCGGATGCCCAAGAGGCGCGGCGCCGCGAAACGCTTCAAAACCGCTACACACCGCTCGACCGCATTCTGCAACGCAGCAATGACGGCTCCTCTTCCCGCTTTGGGGTGACTGCTAACCCCCACGACGCGTCCCTGTCTGAACCCGCCAAGCTTCTCCAGAAACACCTTGCCGCGCGACTCATGCACCTTCAAACAATGGGACTCGCGCAGCTCGTCGCGCCGCACGAGTGGAGCGTGCAAGCGGACTTTGAAAAAGTACTCCGCACCTTGCAACAGAGTGGCGACCGGCAAAAGATGCTCGCGGCGCATGGCGCACTGCTCTCCGACAAGCGGCTTCCGCTCCAGGTCACGACGCTCCGCCAACTCCAAAGTATAGCCGGCCGGGTCCTTCTCCACACCGAAGATGAACAAACCGGAAAACGCTACATGCTGGTCGAAGGAACGGACGCGAAAGTTCATTTGATCTATCACACGGGCACGATCGAGAAGGCCCGCAATCAAGGGAAACTCGCGGTGGACAATTTCATTCGCATCGAGAAACGGTTCGCGAAAGAGAAGCCCATCTTGCACGTGGATGATCTCGGAGACGCAAACAAGCTCCTAGAGAATTCTTCCTACTTCAGAAAAGAAGCAGACCTCTTACTTCGGCGGGGTATTCGTGACGTCCAGCCTGCGTGGGGCGGATGGCTCGGACAGTACCAAACGAAGCTGCAAACTGAGCTACGCAACACCGACAAGCACAAGCGGCGAGATTCAGGACGTGGCGGGCGCTTCAGGTAATAGGTTGACATCTCCCGTCCAATGGTGCTATATGTGTGCTGTATGTATCTCTACATAGTATTCCGATCGCGCCTGATCGGTCTGGGACCGTTTAGGAGGTTCTAGATGAATAGCAACAATGCAGCACTTCGCCAGGATTTGATCGACAATTCCGTGGACCGCCAAATCTTCACTTTCGCAAATTCCGCCACTTCGCCGGCACAACTGGAAAACTTGCTTGCCTCCGAATTTGGCCACGACCTTATCGCGTGGTCCCGGCAATACCTGGAAACGTATCTCGATTCCGATGCCACGGGCCGGGTGCCGCTCGATGCCGAGCAACTCCAGGATGGTCTTGACGCGGACTTGGATCGCGACGCAGCGCTCGCCCGCGAGTATGTTGAAGAATTGAAAGGCGAAAACGTGCGCGTCGCCTACAGCAACGACAATGCCCGCGTGCTCCCCGTCAAGGAAAGGAGCAAAACGCAGGAGGTGGGACGGTGAAACAGCTAACTGCTTACCGGAAGCCGAGAGACCCCGGCTACGTCGGCGGCTTCTATTGGACCCCGACAATCGTTGGTTTCATCGGGCTTTTCTTAACGAATGTCCTTGCCACGCAGTTTGTTGCCTGGCGCTTCGAATATCAGCCCGCACTCGGCCCCGCCTTGGTCCGTATCGGCTCTTTCTACCTTTACGCGCCTTATAAATGGCTTGTCTGGGTGTGGACGCAGGGAAGCACGGGGGACATTCGAATCAAACTTCCGTTGCTCATCGGCGCGGGCATCATTGTGGGCGGCGCGTTTGCCTCCGGCGCGCTCTTTTTCCTCCTGAATCTCGCTCGCACGAAGGCTCTCTCGAAAAACACCGAGGACCTTCACGGTTCGGCGCGGTGGGCCACGAAAGCCGATATCGCAGAAACCAATCTGATGCAGACAACACAGGGCGTGTATGTCGGAGGCTGGCACGAACAGTCCATCAAGCACCTCCACTACTTGCGGCACAACGGCCCGGAACACATCCTCGCGTTTGCTCCCACACGGAGCGGCAAAGGGGTAGGCATCGTCATTCCTACACTCCTGGCGTGGGCGGAAAGCACCGTGGTCTACGACATTAAGGGTGAGAATTGGGCCAAGACCGCGGGTTTCCGCAGCCAGTCTGGGCAAATCTGTTTCAAGTTCTCACCCGTAGAGCCCGAGCACTCTTCCCGATTTAATCCGCTGGCGGAAATTCGCCTATTCACCGATCGCGATGTTTCCGACGCGCAAAACATTGCGAACATGCTCGTCCGCACCGGGGAAGACAGCCCGCAGGAACGCTACTGGCAGGACGCTGCCGCGTCCATCACTGCGGGGATGATCCTGCATGTGTGCTACGCCGCCGCTCTCGAAGGGCGGCAGGCTTCCCTCAGCCTGCTCGCCGGCGTCTTTACGCGACCCGGCTTCACCTTCCGCGAAACCCTCACCGAGCTTCTCACCTACACACACGACAAAGACAACGCCCATAATTGGCGGCTTCCCACGGGCGAACTGACGCGCACGCATCCCGTCGTGAAAGAGAAAGTCCAGGAAATGCTCGACAAGGAGGACAAGGATTTCTCCGGCGTCCTGTCCACAGCGAAGACGGCATTGACGCTCTACAGCGATCCACTTGTCAGCCGCACCACTTCCGCGAGCGACTTTACGATTCAAGACCTCGTGAATCACGAACGGCCCGTATCGCTCTATCTCGTCGTCCCTCCGAGCGACAAGATCCGGCTTCGCCCGCTCATGCGCCTCATCTTTACCATGATCGTTAACCGCCTCACCGAAAAACTCGATTTTCAAGGCTCCGAGCAACTCCGCAACAAACACCGGTTGCTCTTCCTGATCGATGAATTCCCTTCGCTCAAGCGCATGGAGATTTTCGCGGACGCGCTTTCCTACATGGCCGGCTTTGGCCTCAAGGCCTACCTCATCACGCAGGACATTCGCCAAATCGTGGACGAATACGGGCGCAACGAGAGCATCGTCAGCAATTGCCAGGTTCGCGTCGCCTTTGCCCCCAACCAGTACGACACCGCCGAACTCCTCAGCAAAATGACGGGGACGCAGACCATTCGGAAAGCATCGTTCAACTTCTCCGGCTCGCGCATGTCTCCGGTCCTCGACCACGTCAGCACGCATATGGACGAGATCGAGCGTCCGCTCATGACCCCGGACGAGATCATGCGCTTGCGGCCCCCGAAAAAAGAGAGCACCGGACACCAGGAAAAAATCATCGCTCCCGGCGACATGCTGATTTTTGTTTCCGGGCACCACCCCATTTACGGCACGCAAATGCTCTACTTCTTTGACCCCATCCTGCGTTCCCGCGCCGAAATCCCTCCGCCAACAAAGTTTTATTCCATTCACGACGGAGGCCTCTCGCCCCAGGACCCGCTCCCGGACTTGACCCTGCGGCCGAAGCCAACATCGGGACCACACCCGCACCGACGTCTGCCTGCTTCATCCGGCAGTGGTCCTGGCACGGCTACGCTGTTCGAGCAACCTCCGCCACCGCCGAGCTGCCACGCTTCAACCGTCACCAGGGTCTACTTGAGCGCTTGGATCTCAATTCGGAGCGATAAGTCATGCAGGAGAACCGCTTTCAACTCGCCGGTTATCTCGCAGCAAAACCCACGCTGCGTTATTTGCCTTCCTCCATGCCCGTTGCCAACGCCCGGCTTGGACAAACCTATCGTTTCACCCGCAACGACAAGCCTTCCGAGCACACCAATTGGTTCAGCCTCGTCTTCTACGGGGATTTGGCGATCCTTGCGACGGAACTTGAAAAAGGCACGAATCTTTACGTCGAAGGAACTTTCGACCAACGGCCTTACGTCGGGCAGGACAAATACAAGCGCTATATTTACGAAGTCAGCGTGCACAAATTCTTTGTCATTGGCGGCGTGGCGCAAGACCCGCCCGCTCCGCCCCAACCGCACGCGGCACTCACGAACGAGGTCATGACCGATGGCGCTCCGTCTCTCGAATCCTCTGAAACTCAAGACACCTGGCTCCTATGAACTACGCCAACGACTCCGCCGCGCCGTTTTCTGGGCCTGCCTGCTGGCGCTCCCCCTTCTTTCTCGGACTCATTGCAGGCTGGGTTTTCGGCGTCCGTCTTAATCTCACTCCCTCCCTCCCGCGCGGCTTTTACATCACCAGCCATTCGCCCAGCGCAAACCTTGTGGAGTTCTGCCCGCAAGGAGCAGCGGCCTCCATCTCCCTCAGCCGTCAATATCGCACTGCGGGGGCTTGCCCCGATGGCGGAGCGCCTCTTCTCAAACCCGCCGTCGCATTTCCCGGCGACCAGGTCGAGGTGAGCGCAGATGGAATTCGAGTCAATGGACAACTGCTTCCCAACAGCGCAGGACGATTCCGCGACCACTTGCAACGTCCCCTCGACCCGTGGCCCTATGGCACCTACAAAGTCGAACCGGGAACCGTGTGGGTCATCTCCTCGTTCAACAGCTACAGCTTCGACAGCCGCTATTACGGCGCCATTCCAGAGTCCTCGATTCGGCATCATCTCCGCCCACTGTGGACGTTCGCTACGGAAGTTCCTCAGCAGTAGCGTTGCGCTTCCCGCCGTTGCCGCCACGACGGCGGCGATTGCGTGGAGCGGCCACCTCGCGGCCATCCCTCTTTCCCTTGTTGCTCCGCTGCTTGTCTATCACGCGAAATCCAGAAAGCACGCCTATGCTTCGATGTTCTGCTACTACGCGGCGGCGAGCTGGCCGCTCATCCCCGGAGCGCGCGCTTTCTTTGGACGCCAGGGCACGCCGCTCATTGGATTGTTCCTCTGTCTAGCCGCCGCGGCGCTCTCTGGCGTTGCCCTGGGGTTTGCTGTTCACGCGCGGGCGGGGAAGAGCTGCATTCTCTGTGCCACTGTGCGTCCTGCTCACCGCGATCCCGCCGCTCGGGATCATCGGATGGGCTTCGCCCCTTCTTTCCGCAGGCGTTCTTTTTCCCGGCTCGAAATGGTTCGGCCTGGCACTCATCATCGTGTTTCTGAGTCTCTTCCGCTTCAAGCCAGCACCGAGCGTCGTCTGTTTGGCGTTCTGCGCTCTCGTCTTTCATTTCCAGTACACGCAACCGCAGCTCCCTGCAGGATGGGAAGCGGTCAACACAAACTATGGGGGCGCGGGGCAAGGCGACCCCGATTTCACGACGGAATACAACACGCACCAATCCATGCAGACGACAATCCTCGAGTCCCACGCGGCCGTGCTGCTCTTCCCGGAACACCTGGTCACGCACTGGAATGAATCCACGGAAGCTTTTTGGGGAGATACCTTAACCGCGGTCGCAGCGCAGCACCGCACCGTCCTTATCGGAGCTGGCATCAACCCACCAGGCGACTCCGAGAAATCCTTTTGCGCAGAACCGCTACTTGAATGTGCTGCTCGCACGCGGGGAGGAAAATACCGCGCTCTATCAGGAGCGCATTCCCATTCCGATCGCAATGTGGAAGCCTCTTGGTGATGACGGCGTGCCACTGAATCTCTTTGCCCGCGGAACAATCCGCATCCACAATCAAAACGCCGCCGTGCTCATCTGCTACGAACAAATCCTCGTATGGCCGTTTCTTTCTTCCGCTCTCGAACATCCGACCATTCTATTGACCACCTCGAACGACTATTGGGCTAAGAACACCCGCATTCCGGCGATTCAGCAATCCAGCGCTGCGAGCTGGGCGCGACTTTTCCATCTTCCCGTGCTTTCGGCCACTAATTTCTAATGCGCCTTGCAAGAATCATTTTCGCAACGCTCTTCACTCGTCGCCGGCACCGACTTGCTTTGCGCAAACACCCACCGCGAACCCCAACACCAAGATTTCGCCTCACCTCCTTTCAAACGCTCGCGCAATCCTGCGCGGCGAACGTCCCCGTCAGCACCCTCGAAGCCATCGCACGCACCGAATCGGCGCTTTACCCTTACGCCCTCAGCATCAACCGTCCCCACCAGCTCGCCCGCCGCCAGGGATGGAATCGCGGCACCATCACTCTTGAAAGACAGCCTGCATCGCTCGAAGAGGCGATTGCGTGGACCAAATGGCTTCTCGCGCAAGGCATCACCGTCAGCATCGGGCTGCTCCAGGTGAACAGCGAGCACGCTGCGCTTTTGCATCTCACGGCCGAACAACTGTTTGACCCTTGCACCAATCTCCGTTCCGGGGCCGCGCTTCTTTCTGCCACCTACGCAGCAACAGCTCGCATCCACGGTGAGGGCTTCGCCGCCCTCGATTCCGCTCTTTCCTACTACAACACCGGATCTCCCACGGCCGGACTCACCAACGGATACGTGCAGCAAGTCAAAACCCACGCAAAGTCTTCTAGAACACCAACGCTGATTCACTTCCGCGATTAAAACAGTTCCGCCGCAAATTCCCTTCTCCGCAAGAGGCTGCGCCCGGTCCCGCGCTTGTTCCGTCAAGGGTTTCCGCTTCGCTCCAATGAACGGCTCACCCCGCCGCCCTTGACGGCGCGCGCGCCCGTTCGCAATGAGCCCGCTATGAAGGGAATTTGCTTCTTTTTTTCGAGCAGCAAAACCGCTCGAAAAAAGGAAAAAGGAGAAACAACAATGACGAATAACGCAAGAACATGCAACTTGGGGAGAATTGCTGCACAGCGCGGTCCACACGCCGGGAAAACTTCTCGCCGCTTACACCGCTTTCCATAACTACTCGTTTGGGAATGCCTTGCTCGCTCTGACGCAATGCCATCGCCGTAACTTGGAGCCGGGACCACTCAATACCTATCGCGGCTGGTTGGAACTCAAACGCCAAGTGCGCAAAGGCGAAAAGGGCATCACCCTTTGCATGCCGATGCAGTACAAGAAGCGCGTTCCGAAAGGATGACGCAGGAAGGCGAGGAAAGCGAAGAAGTGACGCGGTCCACGTTCGGGTTTCGCGCCTATTGGTTTGTCTTGGCGCAAACGGACGGCGAGGCAATGGACACCTTACCGATCCCCGGTTTGACTTGGACACCGCCCTCCGTACGCTGAACATCACGCGCACGGAGTTTGACGAAATGAACGGCAACATCCAGGGCTTTGCGACAGGCCGAGAAATTGCGATCAGTCCCATCGCAGCAATCCCGCACAAAACGACGTTTCATGAAATCGCGCATTGTGTTCTGGACCATACGACGAAGGAAAAACTCGTGGACTCCGAAGACACCGCCGACGAACCTCCGCGAAGTGGAAGCGGAAGCGGTTGCACTTATCTGCTGCGAAACACTCAGCCTTGACGGAGCGGAGTACGCACGCGGCTATATCCAGCATTGGCTAAGAGGGCAAAAGGAAATCCCGAATCACAATGCGGCCCGCATCTTCACTGCCGCAAGCAAGATTTTGAAAGCAGGCGATCCACGCGCTGGGAAAGATATTATTTAACCCGCTCTGAGCCTCAAAGTAGGGTCGGAATACCATGTCGGCTTTAAAGAGCCAGTAGGCTCCGGGTGTCGAGTTCTCTCTGTTCGTGAGCAAATCAATACCAGCAGGCGTGAGACGGTTATGTAGGCAGAGGAGCCATCAATCGACACTGTAGAAATGACGGTTTTTATAGGGTTCCCCACCTCAGGACGTCCTGAGTTTGGGAGCACCTGGTTGCTCGGCAAGTTGACAAACGGTTGACAAAATGGTTTTGGCAGGGAGATTATGGAACGAAGAAAGTGCGAATACTCGCGTATTTACTGCTGTTTTGATGGTGGGCCTGGGTGGACTTGAACCACCGACCTCGCCCTTATCAGGGGCGCGCTCTAGCCACCTGAGCTACAGGCCCGTTCGAGGGACAACTTCCAAATTCTAACATGGGCGGGTGCGCCTGGCACAACGCCGCATTGCGTGGATTTGCCTACCAGCTTGCCAGCGCCTACTGCACGAAACCCACGTTGGGCGTGGGGTCGCTGCCTTCCGCCGCCTCCTTGATCGCGCCAAACTGCACTTCGTACCGCGCGATGTTCTCTCCCAACGCTCGCCAGATGCGCTTGGCGTGTCCTGGGCTAACGATCATGCTCTTTAACAATTTGCCCTGCGCGCCGTTCGGAAAAATGTAAATAAAGTTCAGCGTGAATTCCTCGAGGTTGTGATGAATCATCACTAGGTTGCTGTACTCGCCCTGTAATTCTTTTTCATCCGCCTTGATTTGCACTTGCCCTTGCGCCGGCCGCTGTTCTTCCATGTGTCTGCCTCTCCGATCCGTCGTCTTCACGCCGCAGAAACAAATTCAAGGTATCACAAGCGCCGGAGGCCTGCTCGCGCGGCCAGTTGCTCCCGGCGGGCCAACGGTTTTTTTCGCGATGACGAATCAGAAACAAAGTGCCTGCGTCCATTGACAGGTGTCGACATTAAGTGTAGTTTATAAGAGATATTTAACGCGCTTAACCTAGATCATACAACGGATGAATCCTCAACTGGAAACCGAACCGTTCGTCAGCGCCGCGGCCGCACCGCCGCGGGCGAGCACGCTCCCATCGCTTCCCGAAGCCCACCGGTCAATTCCAATTGCCGCGGGCGCATCCTGGTTCCGCAAAGTCCTGGCGTTCGCCGGGCCTGGCTACCTGGTGGCTGTGGGCTACATGGACCCGGGCAACTGGGCCACCGACATCGGCGGCGGCTCAAAGTTCGGCTATACGCTCCTGAGCGTCATCGTGCTCAGCAACATGATGGCGATGATTCTACAAGCGCTCTCCGCGAAACTCGGTATCGTCACCGGCCGCGACTTGGCGCAGGCCTGTCGCGAACAATACTCGCGCCGCACTTCGCTGGTCCTGTGGGTGCTCTGCGAAATCGCCATCGCCGCGTGCGACCTAGCGGAAGTTCTTGGCTCCGCCGTGGCGCTGAAGCTTCTCTTCGGCCTGCCTTTGCTGGCCGGCGTCCTGATTACGGCTCTGGACGTCCTGATCGTCTTGGCGCTGCAAGGCCGGGGTTTCCGGCTTATTGAAGCATTCGTCGTGACGCTGATTGCCTCCATCGCCGCGTGCTTCGCGTACGAAATTTTCTTCGCGCAGCCCCTTTGGCGCGAAGCCGCACAGGGTCTCATCCCGCGCGCCGAAATCCTCCGCAACCGCGAGATGCTCTACATCGCCATCGGCATCCTCGGTGCTACCGTCATGCCGCACAATCTCTACCTGCACTCCAGCATCGTACAGACTCGCGCCTTCGGCCCCTCGATCCGCGACCGGCGCGAAGCGTTGCGTTACGCCGTCTTCGACTCGACCCTGGCTCTGGGCTTCGCGCTCTTCATCAATGCCGCCATTCTCGTGCTCGGCGCCGCGGCTTTCCACACCCGCGGTCTTCACAACGTCGCCGAAATCGCCGACGCCTACAAGCTTTTGAGTCCCGTCCTCGGCGCGAGTTTCGCGAGCACCCTGTTCGCCTGCGCGCTTCTAGCCTCTGGCCAAAACTCCACACTGACCGGCACGCTGGCCGGTCAAATCGTTATGGAGGGCTTTCTCGACATCCGGCTCAAGCCCTGGGTGCGCCGCCTGATCACCCGCGCCATCGCCATCATTCCTGCGGTGCTGGTCATTGGCATCTCCGGCGAAGGCAAAGTCACTTCGCTGCTGATCCTTAGTCAGGTAGTCCTGAGCTTTCAACTGCCCTTCGCCGTGATTCCACTGATCCAATTCACCGGCAATCGCGCCAAGATGGGGGAATTCGCGAATTCGCGCCTCACCTCGGCCATTGCGTGGATCGTCGCTGCCACCATCCTTTTCTTCAACGCCGAATTGCTCTGGCTTACCTTCCGCGCGCTATAGCGCCACAGTCAACTAGGGTTCCCTCTGCCTTTCGCTGCTTGCGCCGATATGCGAAACTTCTCCTTCAAGCATGACGACTCCCGGGCAAAAAAATCTCGCCGCACGCAAGACTCTCTTCGCCGTTCTTCTCGCCGTCATCGCCGGCGCCATTGTTTACGTGTTGATCGAAAACAGGCCGTGGACCGTGCCCGAAGCAGCCAAGCAAGTTAAGAACCCACTCGCGCCTTCCGACACGGCGCTTAAGGCCATTCGCCCGATTTACCTCGACAAATGCGCTTCCTGCCACGGTGACTCCGGCAAGGGCGACGGCCACGACGCTTCCTTGTACGATCCCGCGCCTTCAAACTTTACCGGCGAAAAAAAGATGCACGATGTCAGCGACGGTGAGCTCTTCTACAAAATGACCCAAGGCCACAAGCCCATGCCCTCTTTCAAGAAACGCTTGAGCGAAGAGCAGCGCTGGCAAATGGTTTTGCTGATTCGTTCGTTCAGCGCACCGCCCGCCGAAAATCCGAATCCAGTCAGCACGCACTAGTTAGGTTCTCGTGGGCTGCGGGCCGAAAGGCGTCCCCCCGAAATGTTTGCAATCGCAATCGGTTTACAGCCTGTTTCCTTGTAACATTCGGTAGGCTCGTCACGCTTTCTCTATTCAGGGGCACACGATGCGCAGGGTCGTGGCATTGGTTCTCGGCGTCGCGCTTGGTTCAAACGGAGTCTGGATGCTCGCCGCCCCAGCCAGTTGGTATCTCCGGATTCCCGGCGTCCTCGCCACAGGCCCAGCCAATCTCCATTTTATTCGCGACATAGGCTGCGCTTATGTTGCTACCGCGGCGTGTCTTGTATGGCTAGCAGTCGAGCCTCGGCGATCCTGGCCCGCGGCTTTCGCTGGCGGCATATTCCTTGCCCTTCACGCCCTCGTCCATATTTGGGACACCGCCGCTGACCGCGAATTCCCGCAGCAACTGCTGGCCGATTTTCCCGCCGTGGTGCTTCCAGCCATTCTTGTTCTTTGGCTGGCGTGGCCGCCACGTCAAACGGCTCAGAAGGAGCAAGGAAGATGATTCGTTGGTTTCTCAACCGCCAAATGCGCGCGTTCGAACGAAAGTTTGACTACGACATGAGTTATGCCCGCGACATTCTGGACGCGGACTTTGGAGCCTTCTGGAGTTTCTCGCGCATCTCAGGGATGGCCAGTTATCGCAAGGACGCACCGCTGGATGCCTGGTACGCCGCCAAGATTACCGCTGCCCTCGCAGCAGATTGCGGCCCGTGTACTCAGTTGGTGGTCAATATGGCGGAAAAGGAAGGCGTGAGCTCCGCGAACCTGCGCGCGATTCTTGCGAACGATGAGCAGGCGATGACGCCGGACGCAGCGCTAGGCCTTCGCTTCGCGCAAGCGGTAGCGGCCCGCGACTTGCCAATGGCCGATACGCTGCGCGCCGAGGTGGTGAAACGCTGGGGGCGCCGGGCACTCGTCTCGCTCGCCCTTACGATTGCGTCGTCAAGAGTGTTTCCCGACGTCAAGTACGCACTGGGCTATGGGCACGCTTGCACGCTGGTGCGCGTCGCGGGGGCCAGCGCGCCTTTGGCTCGCAAGGAATCGCACGCCTGAGCGCAATAAGAGCCCGCTTCCCAACCGTTCCGCTTTAGAGTTATCCTCCCATGTTTTGCTGATCCATTCTCGTTCGCAAGGGGAAGTCCTGATGCGCAAATGTTTATTGGCGATTGTTGCTCTCGTCGCGGTTTCATCGGTCGCTCACGCCGCTCCCGGCGCGGTGCACTGCGGAAAGTTGCTGGACGTGAAGTCCGGCAAGTTGCTCACCGATCAAGTGATCGCGTTTGACGCCAGCGGCATCATCACTTCGGTAGGACCCGCGAGTTCGCCGATGGCGTCCGGCGGCGCAACGATCGTCGATTTGCCTAGCGCTACCTGTCTGCCTGGACTAATTGACGTACACACGCATCTGACGAGTGACCCTTCGGCGAGCGGCTACCAAGGGCTCGGGATCTCTGTGCCGCGCGAAGCCATCACCGGCGTGAAGAACGCACGCCTTACGCTCCACGCCGGTTTCACCACGGTGCGCAACGTCGGCGCCGGCAACTACACCGACGTCGCTTTGCGTGATGGCATCAACGACGGCGACGTCGAGGGGCCGCGCATGCTCGTCTCCGGCCCGCCGCTGGGCATCACCGGCGGCCACTGCGACAACAATTTGTTGCCGTTCGAGTTTCACTTCAAGGAGAGCGGCGTTGCCGATGGACCTTGGGAGGCGCGTGCCAAGGTCCGCGAGACCATCAAGTACGGCGCGGACGTCATCAAGATCTGCGCTTCCGGCGGCGTCCTCAGCAAGGGCGATCAACCCGGCACGCCGCAATACACCCTCGAAGAAATGCAGGCCATCGCCGAGGAGGCTCACAAATTGGGCCGCAAAGTCGCCGCCCACGCTCACGGCACGCAATCGATCAAGGATGCCATTCGCGCTGGCATCGACTCGATCGAGCACAGCAGCTTGATCGACGACGAAGGCATCGCTTTGGCAAAGCAGCACGGTACCTACCTCGTCTTCGACATCTACAACGACGACTACATTCTTCAGGAAGGCGCCAAAGTCGGTATGCTTCCTGAATCCATCGAAAAGGAAAAAAAGATCGGCCGGCTGCAACGCGAGAATTTCCGCCACGCTTGGCAGAGCGGCGCCAAGATCGCCTTCGGCACCGACGCCGGCGTCTACCCGCACGGCGACAACGCCAAGCAATTCGCGAAAATGGTCGAATGGGGCATGAAACCGCTCGATGCCATTCAAGCCGCCACGATCAAAGCCGCAGATCTCATTAGCTGGGGAGAGAAGGTCGGCGCGATCGAGACGGGTCACTATGCGGATATCATCGCCGTCAGCGGCGATCCGACCTCGGATGTGCGTACACTGGAATCGGTCAAGTTTGTGATGAAGGGCGGCACCGCCGTGCGCAACGACTTCGCGGCGAAATAACAACAGCATATCGGCTTCCGAGCAGACCGCTTCATGGATAAACTTGAGGCTGCGGCGCGTCGCCGCGGCATTCAAGGATAGCGCGCAATGCGGCCGTTGGCCCCTGACCTCAGTCTCGTCATTTTCATCGTCGGCTATCGCTTGGCATTTCTTGCGCTAGTTGCGCTCTTCGTCGCCGCAGCCATTCCGCTGGCGTTCGCGTGGGCGCGCATCCTGCCGGAAGACCGCCCTCCGTTCGAGATTGAGCCCCCGTCCTATCCATCGGTCGAATTGGAGCCACCGCAGGATCCGCCTCGGGATCCGATGCGGAACCCCGTCGCGATTGTGCTCCTCGTCGGCGTAACGATGGGTTACATCTTCCAGTTCCCCGGCTTCCCCCGCGACGCCTTGCTCCGCTGGCTCAACTCCATTTTTTCCTCATCGGCCACCACCTGGATCGTCTTCGGCGCCAACACCTTGCTGATCGTCACTGCCGGAGGCGCCATCGGCTACGCGATTCTCAACCCCGGCCCTTTGCGCTTTCCTTTCGCGACTGCCGCCGCCCTCGTCCTCATCCTCTGGGTACTCGCGCCGCTATTGCGGATCGCCCTGCTCAGCACCCCTTAGAGCAAAAAAACGGGCGCAAGCTCTTCAGCTCGCGCCCGCCAAATCTTTCTTTTTTCCTTACCTCGTCTTCATAGTTACTTCATACTTCCTTGCTTAAGTTCGCCCTCTACGCTGTTGCCGCCTTCACCTGCCCCAACGCCGCCGCCACCTCTTTCAAATCCGGCACCACCGGAATGTCGTAGTTCTTGAACCATGCCACGTTTCCGTTTTTGTTCACGATCGCGATGGCTCGCCCCGTGATCCCTTTGTCGGCCAGGTACACGCCATACTTCTCGCTCATCGCGCCCTTCGGATGAAAGTCCGCCAGCAGCGAATACTTGATCCCCATCTTCTCCGCATACGCTTTGTGGGACCACACGCTATCAACGCTCACGCCGAGGACTTCCGCGTCCAACGCCTCGAACCCTTTCGCCTCGTTCACGATGCACGCGTGCTCGTTGGTGCAAGTTGGGCTCCAATCCAGCGGATACCACACCAGCACCACATTCTTTTTCCCTGCAAAATCCGACAGCTTCACGTCCTTCTTATCCTGGTTCGGCAACGTAAAATCCGGCGCCTTTTGTCCGACGGCAATCATGTTCTTCCTCCATTATCTCAAATCCCGCCCAGCATCCTACCGAACTTTCTTCGTCCTAGCCAAACGGTGCCTGCGTGCACACCGCATTTTAAGTTCTTTTCCAAGGTCGCGCCACGAGAGTACACTGATTTCAGGAGACGTCCATGGCCGCCGAACCGCGCCGCGCACCGATGATGCCGCTGCACGAACTCGTGGACAAATACCGCTCTCTCGCCGGAGCCTTTAGCCTGCCCGTGGCGCTTTCCGCCTTCGGCGTGACGCGCCCTGAAACCGAGCGCCTCTTTTCCGGGTACGACGAGGACTACCACATCAGCCGTTTCTTCCACTTTTCCGAAGCCCAAGGCGAGACTTTCTCCATCAACGGCATCCCCGCCACTCACGTCTCGGTCGATCCCGAAGTCGAAACTATCCTCTAGCTTATCTTCCGCGCCTGCTAAGAGTTTGCACCTATCCTGAGGACGAAACTCCTCGCCGTGATCTTCGCCATAGGATCGCAAATCGTCTCAACTTCGATCGAGTAGATTCGCAGCGCGTCGCGAAGCGCTTCGGCGCCAGGCGGCAAGCCCTTGTCTTCACCAACGACAACGGCCAAGCCCGTAGCCGTCGCGGGGCACCCAGCACATGCCGGATCGTTCACGCTCCACCCAACGGCCTTGAAGATGGTGAGGAAATCCCGGGCGTACGCGATCCCGTCGCTCGCCGACGCCGAGTACTGCACGCCAGCCTCCTGCTCGGGAAAAGCTCGAAGCACCTGAATCAGCACCGCCTGCTGATGAGTCGAGAGTCTCCGCGCAGGCGACGGCGTCGGAGTCATTAGCGACCTACGCCAGCGGTGCGGCCCAGACGTTGTGCCAGCTTGTCGTGCTCGTCCCGCAATTCGGAGGGCAGGCGATCGCCAAACTTCTGGAAAAACTCCTTGGTGTCCGCAAGCTCCTGCTCCCAGTCTTCTGCATCCACGCGCAGCAGGTCGGTAACCGTCTCCGGCGAAATGTTCATCCCGTCCAGCGTAAGCGCCCGCTGCGCCGGTACATGGCCGATCGGCGTTTCCTGCGCCGCGCCGCGGCCTTCCACTCGCTCCAGAATCCATTTCAGCACGCGCACGTTTTCGCCGTATCCCGGCCACAGAAATTTCCCGTCCGCGCCCTTCCGGAACCAATTCACATGGAAAATCTTCGGCGGATGCGGAATGCGCTTCCCCATATCCAGCCAGTGTCCGAAATAATCCGCCATGTTGTACCCGCAAAATGGAAGCATGGCCATCGGATCGCGTCGCACGATACCCACATTTCCCGTCGCCGCCGCCGTCGTTTCACTGGCCATCGTCGCGCCCACAAACACGCCATGCTGCCAGTCGAACGATTCGTACACCAATGGCGCCACTCGCGCCCGGCGTCCCCCAAAAATGAACGCAGAAATCGGCACGCCGTCGGGCGCCTCCCATTTCGGCGAAATGCTGGGTGACTGGTGCGCCGGCACCGTGTACCGAGAATTCGGGTGCGCCGCGGCGCCCTTGGACGTATCCCACACCTCATTCTTCCAATTGATCAATCCCGCCGACGGCGCGCCGTTAATCCCTTCCCACCACGGTTCGCGCTCCGCCGTCATCGCCACGTTCGTGAAAATCGTGTTCTTCCGCAGCGCGCCCATCACGTTGCGGTTAGTCTTCATTCCCGTGCCCGGCGCTACGCCGAAAAATCCCGCCTCTGGATTGATCGCGTGCAAGTACCCGTCTTCGCCGATCTTCATCCACGCGATGTCGTCGCCCACGGTCCACACGCGGTAGCCCTGGCTCTCCAGCGTCGAAACCATCATCGCTAAATTCGTTTTCCCGCACGCGCTGGGAAACGCGGCGCCCATGTACGTCACTTTGCCGCCCGGCGATTCCAAGCCCAGGATCAGCATGTGCTCCGCCATCCAACCTTGTTCCCGCGCCATCACGCTCGCGATACGCAGCGCAAAACACTTCTTTCCCAGCAGCGCATTCCCGCCGTACCCGGAGCCCACGCTCCAGATCAGCTTTTCCTCTGGGAAATGTGCGATGTACCGCCGCGTCGGATCCAAATCCCCAATCGAATGCAGCCCCGGTACAAAATCCGCCGACGCTCCGATGCGTTCCGTAGCCACTTTCCCCATGCGCGCCATGATGCGCATATTCGCCACCACGTACGGGCTGTCGGTCACCTCCACGCCGGCTTTGCTGAACGGCGAGTTTACCGGCCCCATGATGTACGGCACCACGTACATCGTCCGGCCACGCATGGCTCCAGAGAGAAGTGTCCCAACCTTATATTTGGCCGCACCAGGATCCATCCAGTTGTTCGTGGGACCTGCGTCGTCTTTGTTGCGCGAGCATATAAAAGTCAGGTGTTCGGTGCGCGCTACGTCATTCGGGCTGCTGCGATGCAGGTAACAATTCGGGAAGGTTTTTTCGTTCAGCGCGACGGAGTCCGTGCCCCGCAACATCTCCGCGAGTATGCTCTGATTCTCCGCCTCGGAGCCGTCGCAATACACCACCCGATCGGGTTTCGTGAGTCCCGCCGCTTCATCCACCCAATTTTCCAGCGGAGTTCCCACGCGTCATATCCTCCATCGCGGTGAGGGCGTGACCAGCGGCCTAATGGCTAAATGCTTCGTTGGCCGCAGGCCAATTTTGGAGTGCGGCAGCTTGCTGCCGCCTTCACTACGGAAACTACAAGGCCCCGCGTCCCGCCGGCACAAAGGCCGTCCGCCTCTAAATCTCGGTTTTGCGAGGCCATCGTCGGCCTCCCGGGTCTACCCTTAACCCCCGGAAGCCGCACCCGGACCGCCCGCGACCCTACCAACCGTTTCAAATGCGGCGGGAACCACCAACCGGGCGGCAGTGCGCACAGGTCCTACACCATCAGTTTATGTTAGCCCTCGCTGCCCGCGCAATACACAGGCCGCGGTATGGTCGGTAATCGAGCAGCAGCCGCACGACTTTGTGTCACCCCGCGTCCACGTGCCCCAAGGTTTAAATGTAGCGCCACCCTTAAGGGTGGCACCGTAATGACCGCAGCCCAACATCGGCCGGTGGCCCACACTTAACGCGCTGGGAACTCTTCGGTTGGCTTACCCGTGCGGGGTTGCGTTTTGCAAGGGCGGCCACGGTCGCTTGAGGGTGCGCGTTTGTTCTGAGCCGCCTCGTCACATATACTCAGTTCCCGTTTCCTCTCCGCCTGGAGAGAGTAATGCAAGGTATCGGTTTCCGCGTGAGGATTGCGTAATGCGACCCCTTCGGTATTCCATCAACGTCACATTGGACGGCTGCTGCGATCATCGTGCAATGTTCGCGGACGAAGACTTGCATCGTCACGCGGCCGAGAACCTCGGCCAGGCCGATGCCCTCCTCTTTGGCCGGGTGACTTACGAAATGATGGAGGCAGCATGGCGGCCGCCGGCGCGGGCGGGAGCCAGGCCTGATTGGATGGAACCCTTCGCCCGGACCATCGACGCGGCAAAGAAGTACGTCGTGTCGAGCACCCTGGACCGGGTCGATTGGAACGCGGAGCTCGTGCGCGGGGATCTGGGGAAGGCCGTTCAGCAGCTTAAGCGGGAGTCCGGTAAGGGACTGTTCACGGGAGGCGTGAAGCTCCCGCTGGCGTTGGCGGAGCTGGGATTGATCGATGAGTACGAATTTGTGGTGCAGCCCAGGCTAGCGGGCCACGGGCCCACATTGTTCGCGGGGCTATCGAAGCGTGTCGACTTGAGGCTCGTGAGCCGCCTGGAGTTTGCCTCGGGGGCGGTGGCCATGCGCTATGAGCCGAGAAGGTAGCCATTGGGCTTGTTAAGCCCGAGTCGTTGGCCGTAACAGCGCTTCAGGCGTTTTGGCATTCTGCCGAAGGCGAAGAGCCAGCCCCAAGGTTTAAATGTAGCGCCACCCTTCAGGGGTGGCACGCGGGTACCATCGATAAGGGCGAAGGCCACCCTCACTACGATACTTCGGGGTTACGTCAGACAATGGTATGCTCACATCGTCCGCCACGGTCAAGAGCGAATAAAAAAGGAAGAGTCAGCCACCCGCTTCGGCGTAACTCGTCTACGTAAAAAGGGGAACGAAAAACGACATTGGACTACTGGGTTGACATCATGGGGTTTCTCATTGCTTCCGCTTCGCTGTCTGCTTCAATAACTGGAAGACTCGTATCCGTAGGTCGCGGAGGGGCCAGAAGAGTGACTATATTTCAGTCTACCTTCGCAAGGGTATTCCTCTTCTTGGTTGCACTGATTGTGACCGCCGGAGTGATTATCGATCTTAGGCGAAAGATTTCTCTCTAGTGGCCAATTGGACGACGAGGCGGGGAAAGACGGGACGTTTTCTGTGGGGCACTCGGCAATGAGGCAAGACCTGTCGGATCAGGAACTTCACACGCTGTACTGCCCCGTTAAGAATGGCCACCCGCCGGAAGAGTAGCTCCCCACACCTGGGGGTTACAGTTCGTCATGCAGCTCAGGACCGTGCTAACACAAGGTGAGTGGTCTTGGCGGAAGGAACGCGCTCGACACAACGACAGCCGAGCGATGGCAGATCCAGGCCGGAGAACATAGATTCTCCGGAGCCGAGCAGGACTGACGACTGGGCGAGGTGCAATTCGTCAACCAAGCCAGCCCGCAGGTAGGCTCGAACCGTGGCGGGTCGAGGGAGCCGACACTGTTATGCAATCAAGTGAAATTGTCGCCGCTCGCGCTTCGGCACTCGTCCGGCAATGCAACTTATCGAGCGCCAGCACGAACTTCGTTTTTCTTCGACCTCCAGCAAGGATCTGGGCGATGCTCGGGCTCGCGATCGCAGACCATCTCAATGTCAGTCAGAAGGCGCTTTGCTTCGACTTCGCAGTTCATCGAAGAAGTTAAAGATGAAAGTAACCTCGGGCGGCCCTCCAGTTCCATGGTCTTTCAACACGACAAAACGCTTGCCGTCCGGATGCGGGTCGTAGCTGGAAAGTAACATGGGGTTCGTTACCTGCGAGAGGAGCAACAGCCGTGGCTTATCTGCCTTAAAGTAAGCCCCGAAGGCGGCAAAGGTAGCGGCCATGGTCTTGCCGTCCTCCGTGCGATAGAAAATCTCCTTGTCGCTGTGCGACCACTTAGGATACCGCCCGCCGTTGTTCGATATTGCAAACTTGGCCGTGCCTGAACCAGGGAAAAAGCCCCGTACGTAGACTTCGAAGTGTCCGGCTTCGTTAGACGCATAGGCCAACCAGCGACCGTCGGGCGAAAAAGCCGGGTCCATCTCCGAGAAGGGCGAATTCAAGAAGGGCGTCGGCTCTCCGGGCTTCCAGCCGGCGGATTCGTAGCCTTCGATGCTTAAGGTCAGGATGTTGGCCCCGGTAACGGGGTTCAATTGGATGAAGGCCAACGATTTGCCGTCCGGACGAAACGACGGCTCGAATTGAGGCATGTCACTCGAGGTCAAGCCCTGCGCATCTGTAGTGCTATCGACTCGCTTCCACCACAGATTTTTCACGATCGTATCTTCACGTCTTTCCGTCGACGTATAGACGATTCGTTGGCCGTCGGGAGTCCAAGCGGGATTAATGTTGGGGCCGCCCTTAGAGGTTACCCTCGTGAACAAATCCTTCTCCCATTCGTAGACCCAAATGTCTCTTCCATTGCCACGCCCGATATCCAAGGCCAGCCGTTTGCCGTCGGGAGAGAACGCAGGATTGAAGTAGCTGTCGAGACCCTCCTCGCGCATAATGCTCTCTCTGCCGTCGCGGTCAACCCAATAGATAGATGATTTTTGCACCGCATTGGCACCTGGAACATACACGAGGCTTCCCGTGTCCGAGAAGGAGAATTGCGCGCCGCCGCCGTTGGGATATGAGACCACGCCTTCGAGAACCGGAACCGCCGGACCAGTCACCTCCAGCCTTTTGAGATCAAACGGCACCGCCCACATTGTGTTTTCTCGCTCATAAACAATATGGCCGCTGGCCACATAGCGAGCGTAGAAGCCACCCCTTTGCACAGTCTTCCTTTTCCCGGAGGCCATCGAGTACACGACGATGTTGGACTCCTCCGAGTTCGCCTCGGTGCCGGAGGTAAACAAAACCGACCTGCCATCGGGCAGAAACTGGGGCCAACCCTGCGTAACCTCGCCCGCTTGCCGATCGAGCTGGGTAAGAGGTTCGGGTTTGCCACCTCTAGAGGAGACTTTGGACAGCGGAACACGCCACGACGGTGAAAACACAATGGTGCCTTCTCTACTCCAGCTTCCCCCGCTGCCGCCGGGAGCGGCGCACAAAGTAATTGCCATGCCCCCCTGGATGGAAATCTTCTTGAGTTTTTTGTCCGCGAAAAAGCCCAGCGACTGCCCGTCGGGAGAAAAGAAAGGATCGCGGCCGCCTTCGGTGCCGCGAATGAACGAGGCCTCCAACTGATCCAGCGAACGGAGATAGATGCGCGCTGTCGGGTCGACTTCTGAGTTGCGGGCCTGGAAAGCTACGCGAGTGCCATCCGGGGACAAAATCGCTGCCGGGCCAGAGAACATCCACAAAGGTACGTTCGCGCCGACCTCAGCCCTGACGCGGATACGCTGGGCGGGCTTCGGCAGGGATCGCCAGGATTGCCACGCCGCCAGCACACAAACGGCGACCAGTGCGGCTGTCACTGCTACCAGGGCCACGCGCTCCCATCTTTTGGGCGCGGTGACGATTGCAGGCGTCGTCGGTGACCCCATCTCGGCGATCCATCCGCAATTCCAGAGCCAGATCGTGGGCCGTCTGCCAGCGGTCCTCCGGATCTTTCGCCAAACAGGTGCGAATAGCGCGGTCCAGCGCTGGAGGAGTGGACGGCCGCAATGTCGCGATCGGCTCCGGCTCCTTGCCTAGTACAGCGGCGGTCACGGCGAAGCGGTCCTTGCCTGAAAATGGCGCGCGGGCGGTCACCATTTCATAAAACACAGCGCCAAGCGAGAAGATGTCGCTGCGCGAATCTACTTCGTGGCCTTCGGCCTGTTCGGGTGACATGTACTGAAATGTACCCATAATCATTCCGGTCTCCGTGACCGATGTGGAGCTATGCGCCGTGCCCGTCATTGTCGTCCCCGCTGCGGCTGCCATAGCCGCCTGCGTCGCTAGGGGCGCTGTAACCTTGGCCAAGCCGAAATCGAGCAGCTTCGCGCCCTCTTTAGTCAGCATGATGTTGCCGGGCTTCAGGTCGCGATGCACCACACCACGACGATGGGCCTTGTCTAGAGCGTCTGCCATCTGCAAGCCATACTTCAGCACTTGGCCGATTGGCAGTGATCCCTTGTGGAGGCGCGCTGCCAGGGTCTCGCCTTCCAGGTACTCCATCACCAGAAAATCAGTGTCATCTTGCCGGCCAACGTCGTGGAGCACGCAGATGTGCGGATGATTAAGGCTGGAAATGATCTTTGCTTCGCGCTCGAACCGCTGCTTGCGAACAGGATCGGAAGAAAAGTGCGCCGGAAGAATCTTGATTGCGACTGTGCGCTGTAGCCGTGTATCGCGTGCGCGATACACTTCTCCCATCCCGCCAGCGCCGAGGGGCGCGACGATTTCGTAGGGACCTAGCTTTGTGCCACGAGAGAGTGCCATCGTGTGCATTTTTCGCTCATTTCGCGCCGCAGTTCAGCACGGACGAGAATACAACGCTGGGACCGTCTGTCACCCAAGTGACAAAGACGGTGCTCTGGGAATTGACGGCGATTTGCGGATGACCTTCGGAGGCAGGCGTGTTGCTGAGGTTGATTGGCGCTTGCGGGACGCCACCAACTACGTACTCTAGGAATATGTCAGGGTTTGTATCTTGGAAGTCTGCTCCGATGCCGTCATCCTGCCAGACAAGGACTGCGCCGCCGCCACAGGGCGCGATGGTAGGCTCATCAGCACCATAAGCCCCAGAACTGAATGGCAAGCCTACGTCCACGGGGTTAGACCAGGTATTACCGTCATCGACAGACCGAACCAGTTGCAGCGAGAGATCTACTACGTTGCCGGGGCACACGGATGTCGCTGGATTGCATACATACACAACATCAATTGCGCCGTTCAGCTCGACGGCGATCGAGGCACTGTCCGGAGACTGCGCAGCGCCAAGAGGTAACAGCACAGGCGCAGACCACGCAAGTCCCTGATTCGTAGAGCGGCTGAAGTAGGACGAAGGTGGGCCAGACGGCGGGCCATTCCAGGTTACGTCCAGGTTCCCGTATTCGTCTACAACAAACGCCTGATCGGTGCCAGCGCCCAGCGTGATCGGGCCAACAGCTTGCGGAGCAGATGGGGGCGGGGGCACGTACCTTGGACGGAAATAGACGCTAGGAGCATGGGCTTTCTGCAAGTGCGTATCTTGCAGGGTAAACGACAGCAGTGCAGCGAGAATAGCTTTGTTCATGGCGTTCTCATTTCTCTTGCCTGATTCCCAGCAGAGATCAAATTGTTTCCTAGCGCATCCTCGTAACGCATGGCGTCGCCGTCTTTTTGTAGTTCGTACACAATAACTTGTCGGTGAACGATGCGGTTCCGAGTTTCTTACTAGAGCCCAGTGCTATCGGTGGGCGGGATTATACTCTCTCTCGTAAAACCTGTCGTGAATCGCGTCGTGATCGCGTAACGACGCCTCAGGCGGCTAGATCTTGAGAAGTTCACCACGAAGAGTGAACACCGCTACGTCGTCCGCCCAGGGCGGGTGGCACACCCTTGACGTCGTGAAACCTCCTGGGGCCTAGCGTTGCGGCTTTGTTCCTCGCAAAGGGTGGGTTCTTCTCCTTCTCCTCGAGAATCAACTCTTCCCCGCCGCCCGCACCAGTCGTCCTGTCCCTAATACCGCCCATCCTTCAATTCCGACCATTCCCTGCAAAACACTTAACCAATTCATACTCCTATGTTAGCCTTCCACATGTTTGGCTACCGTCAAACTCGAACCGCCCATCCGGCTTGTCCAGAGACAAGAGGAACTCACTCCGAGGCTCGAAGTACTGACTCTCGTTCCTTACCTTCATCACGTCGTTACCTCATCACTTCTCCCCATTCCTTCGCGCTCTGCCCTGGTTACTCTTACGAACCATTGCGAGCCGAACCTCGCCGAACCCTCCAACCAACTCCTTTCCCTTCAATCACTTCGCACATCTTCACTCACACACTCGCACCCGCAACCCCTTTGCAATCAAGCGGATACTTCACAACTCTCTGTACACCCCGGGGGGGTACCCCCAAAAAGCGAACATCCGGCGAAGTCCGCACGTTGGATTCCGGCGGAGTCCACAAAGACTCCGGTGCCGGAGCATGTTCGTCCCGAGCCCCCGAGGGACCTCTCCCCAAGCCCAGGCGAAACTCATTCGTTGCTTCCTCAGGTCATTACTTCCATGATTCTTCGCTCGCAATTCGCCTTGCATCCTCCCCCGGAAGCCTACTAACCTTGAAAACCCTGCACACTTGCAGATACGGGACTCCCAGAAGGAGCTGACATGGCCACCTCGGTCTGGAAGGGCTATCTGACGTTTGGCTTGATCTCCATTCCCATTCGCCTGTTCTCCGCCGCGCGCAGCGAGCGCGTCAGCCTCAACCAGCTTCACAGCGTTTGCAAGACGCGCATCCGCATGCCGCTCTTCTGCCCGCATTGCGAGCGCCAGGTCGAGCGCTCCGAAATCGTCAAAGGCTACGAATACGACAAAGATCAATACGTCCTGTTCAGCGAGGACGAACTGGACAAGATCGAGCCGCAATCCGCGCGCAGCATGGAAATCCTCGAGTTTGTCAAAGTCGACGAGATCGACCCGCTCTACTTCGACGCCTCCTACTACGTCACCCCAGAAGAGGAGGGCAAGAAGGCCTACCAGCTTCTGCTCGCGGCCATGGAGGAGTCCGGCTACGCGGCCATCGCCAAGCTGACCATGCACCAGCGCGAGCACATCGTCGTCGTTCGCCCGCGCGCCAAGGGCATGACCCTGCACACCATGTTTTACACCAACGAAATCCGACAGGTCGCCGAGTATGGCCGCACGGACTCCTCGGTCCAGCCCAAGGAGCAGGAGAAAAAGCTCGCCGAGCAGCTCATCGAAAGCCTCGCCGCCAAGTTCGAGCCCGAAAAATATAAGGACCAATATCAGGAAAGCATGAACGGTTTGATCGAAGCCAAGCGCCAGGGCCATGAAGTCGCCGAGGCTCAACACCCCAAGCTCGCTCCGGTGATCGATTTGATGGAAGCGCTAAAGAAAAGCATCGCCGAAAAGCAGCAGCAAGCCGCGCCCGCAAAGAAACCCCCGATCCGCGCGGTCCCGGCCGTCGCAGCGCAGGCACCCGCGCAAAAGAGAGCAAGCAAGAAGTAAGCAGGCAAGCCGCACATGGGCACAACCGAGCGATTCACCCGGCACGAGTTCCTGCGCCTTTTGGACATCACCGAGAAGCAGCTCAACTATTGGGAAAAACTTCGGCTGGTATCGCCGCGCAAGAGCGGCGCCGATAGGTTCTACGACTTCCGCGACCTCATCAGCCTGCGCACCGCTAAGCAGCTCATCGAGAAGGGCGTGTCTGCCAACCGCCTGCGCCGCTCGCTAGTCGCTCTCAACCAACAGCTTTCCGAGATCCAGACCCCGCTCACCGAGCTGCGCATCCTCTCCAACGGCCGCGACGTCGTCGTCGAGCGCGATGGCGCACGCCTCGAGCCCCTCTCCGGCCAGTTCGTGCTCAATTTCGACACCCGCGAGCTCCGCGACAAACTCCGCGTCATGCCCGAGCGTAACGTCGAGGATTGGTTCGCCCTGGCCATGCAGTACGAAACCGATCCTGAATCCCGCCCCCAAGCCATTGACGCCTACCAGCGCGTTCTGGCTGCCAATCCTAAGCATGTCGATGCGCTCATCAATCTCGGCATGCTCTTTTACGAGCAGGGCCAATTGGAATCCGCCGCCAGCTTCTTCCTCCGCGCCGTTGCCGTCCACTCCGATGGCGCGGTTGCTCATTTCAACCTCGGCAGTGTCCTCGAAGAGCTCGGCCAACTCGAAACCTCGCGCCAGCACTTGCGCATCGCGGTCCGTCTGGACCCGGCCCACGCCGACGCCCATTACAACCTTGCCCTGGTTTGCGACAAGCTCGACGCTCCCGCCGAAGCCCGCCGCCACTGGCAGCTGTACATAGACCTCGATCCCACCTCTCCGTGGTGCGTCTACGCCCGCGATCGCCTTGCCTCCTCGAATCCATAGCCTTCATGGGTACGAATCGAGCCCAGTCGCCTCCCTGCCTTCCGAATCTGCAACCTTTTAGATACACAAAATTTACCTTGTGCTTGTTGATTACCCACTGGACAGTAACCCAGAATTAGTGTTGAATTATGGCGCGCAGATTGTGACCTCTGTCCCCGGCCTACTCCCGCGCCAGCGTTCGCGCCTACCCATTTTTCGTTAGGAAGCCGTCCCCGGTGAGGCGCGAGCCTTAGCAGTTTTGTGGCCGGTCAACCGTGAGCTCGTCGAACACGATCGCTCCTGAGGTCTACTACCGCGATAAGTCGCTGTTGCCGTCCCGCCTCGCCTACGAAGGGTTTTTCGGGCTCAAGGAAAATCCCTTCAGCCTGACGCCGGATCCCCGCTATCTGTTCCGCACGCGTCACGCACATGAAACGCTGCGTCAGCTGACTCGCGGCATCCTGACCCGCAAGGGTTTGATCCTCCTCACCGGCGAGGTAGGCACCGGCAAGACCACGCTGCTGAATACGGCTCTCAGCGTATTGAAGGAAAATCCCGAAGTCGGCCGCAAGACCCGCACGTCCGTTGTCGTGCACCCGACGTTGACCCCCGAAGAGCTCGTCGAGGCCATTCTTAGCGATTTCAAGGTTCCGTGCACCGCCACGCGCAAGCCACGCCGGCTGCAAATCCTTCAGGAAATGTTGCTCGATGTTCACCGTAAGGGCGGAGTCGCCGTGCTGGCCGTTGACGAAGCGCAGCTTCTCACGCCTGAATTGCTCGACGAGATCCGGCTGTTGCTGAGCCTGCGCTGCGGCCCCGACGAGCTGCTGCAAATCGTCCTATGCGGCCATCCCGAAATCGAGGAAAAGCTCGATAGAAGCGCGTTGTGCCGGCCGCGGCCCCCAGTCATCATCCGCTGCAACACCGCGCCGCTGACGTTGCCGGAGACAAACGATTACATCGAGCACCGTTTGAAGGTTGCGGGGGCCCAGTCCGAATCCATGTTCACCAAGGACGCGGCCGGCGCAGTCTATCTTCACTCGCGTGGAATTCCGCGCGTCGTTAACCTGCTCTGCGCTCATGCTCTGTCCGCGGCGGGTATGCGCGGCATTCGGCACATCACCTCGCAAATGATTGATGAAGCTGCCGCCAAGATGCCTTTTCCCGACGGAAAGCCACCCGGCCGGCGCTCGCGAGGTCAGCATCCGGGCAATTTCGCACCTCCGGCACCGCCCATGCCGCCTGCATCGCACTCCTCTTCCGGCGGAATACAGGAGCACACGCTGCCCCCGGCCGCAGCGGTCCTGCGTCGCGAATTCCTGAACGCCAGCAAAACGCCGGCTCCCGCGGCACACTTTCGCCGTAGCCCTTTCCGCGCCAAGCCGAGCGCGCCGCCAAGACCGCAGCCGAGTCCGCCGTCGAACCGGCAGCTGAGCCCGACACCAATTCTTCCGCGCACGAAACGGTTGAATCGCTGGTGGACCACCGAATTTGCAAAGAAAAAGGATTGGATCCTGCTTTGCTACGTGGCCCTTGTGGGGGTGTTGTTTCTGACGGTAGCGCAAAGCGTAGGTTCGGCTACTCGTGTGCGGCATGCGGTCCGTGCAACTCTGGGTTTCTCGGGCCTGCTGCTGCTCGACGTGTCTCTGGGTCTCGTCGCCTATTTTTGTATTGTCGAAAGCCGCGCCCGTTCTCGCGCTAACGATCCCGCAAAGCCATACTGGCCTGCATACAAGCGCATACCGGAGTTGATTTCCTTGGCGGGTCTTCGGCTGGCAAGACTCGGCGCACGCGGCTCCGCAGGCCGTCCTTAACTCAGATCAAACTTGCATCGATCGTCGTCGCCTTCTCCAAATAGGCGCAGAACGCATTCGCCAACTGCATCTGCCTGGGACTCTTGCATTCCGGTTCGAATAGTTTGGGGCTGCCGACGACGATTACCGCAGTCATGGCGCGGGAAGTTGCGACGTTGAAGCGATTCAAGCTGTAGAGAAATTCCATCCCATGCGGGGCATCTTCGGGAGAAGAGGTGGTCAGCGAATAGATTACTACTGGCGCATCCTGCCCTTGGAATTTATCCACCGTGCCGATTTTCAGGTCCGGGAGGCGGTCGCGCAAATCGCTTACCTGTGCATTGTATGGGGCGATGATCAGGATGTCCTTTTCGCGCCTCAGATTGGCAGTTGTCCCTAGCCTCGAGTGCCAAAGCACTTCTGGTTTCAGCAGACTCTCCGTGATTCGCGCGACGACTTCCACCTCTTCGGGAGAAGAGTTCTGATTTCCAGCGTGTCCGACTGGGACGAAGTATAAGCCGGGCTCGCTAAATAGAGGGTGTCCCTTGAGCACTTGATTTGCAGTGAAGGATATTGGATGCAGCTTCGACTCGTAGAAAATCTCAGACGTGAAATCACAGACTTTCGGATGCAACCTCTTCGTTTTTTCGATGAATAAACCTTTTTCCGCAGGCAGAATCTTGAGCTTTTCCCGGGAATCGGGTTCGACCAAGAGATGTTCCAAAGCGGATAAGTCGGCACCCTCGGGATGGCTTCCCTTTTGCGGCCTCTTCAACTGCTGCGGATCACCGACGAGTACGATGCTCGGTGCGGCGTGAGACGCGCACAAGATGTCGGCGAGCGACATTTGCCCGGCTTCATCAAAGATAAGCACGTCGACAGAGTTCGCGAACTCTTCCCGCGACCACATAAAAGCCGTAGCACCAACTACATCGACCAAGCCTGACTTGAGCTTCTTCAGGGGAGCTTTGTTGTCATGCGCTGTCGCGATCTCGTCGCCTCCGTACGACCCTCTCTCGCATTTGTGTAGGCAACGGATCCTTTCGCCACCTAGCTGCTCACGCACTTTCAGTAGCAGTTTATGGATGACCTCGTGGCTGGTAGCGCTCACTCCGATTTTTTTGCCAGGCGGAACGAGGTCGTTAATGATTTGTGCGCACGTTGTTGTCTTTCCAACACCAGGAGGGCCCTGGATCGGTAACGATGTCGAATCCAATATCCGAACGATTCGACATGCCTCGTCGGCAAATTCCTCGACGGGCGAGACACGCAGGTCCTCTGGATTCGTCAGCAGCCGGGGCTTCTTGCGCAACAACAAGTCGCGTCCCGCGCGGTATGCGCCTGGCGCGTCCACCCCGTGATCCCTAATCCAGCAACCAATGCGATACAGAGACTCCTGTTGGGCTTTTTGGTTTCGATAGATGTCCCTGGCAATGATTGAGGCTGGATGAACGTCTGCCGAGGCGTTTGATTTTTCGATATCGACAGTTCGAGCTTTCAAATCGATATCGAGCAGAGTTCCTATATTTTGCTTTCGATCCCACATCTCCTTGCCAGAACGAAGATCTGTCTCTTGTCGAGGATACGAGTAGCGATGGACCAGGGTACTGCCGGAATTCGGGGCCACTCCTACAAACGTCAACCCAGACAGAGCCTTCCTCTCATCGAGCAACAATTCGTCACTCATGGCAGCCAGATTGTGGTGCTCCCAGGACGCAGGTTTCGCGTCCCTCCAGTGCCAATCCACGAGCTGGGCCATCAGCCAGCGAGCCTGTTCTTCCGTATTGCGCTGTTCAGGATCGTCTGGAATGCCAGAGATTAGTTCTTGCGTCAGTACGGCGGCGCGCTGTTGCCACTCTTTGAGATTGTCAGAGGCCTCGCTATCTTTCGCGACAGGACGCGGAATCTCGGCGCCATAGGAAATCTTCTTGAAGCGCTCTTCCTCAAGCCAATCTCGCAAAGCTGCAGTGGAGCGGCAATCGTCTGCGTTGTACCCCTCCATAGCGTCTCGATGCTCGTCTAACAGTTGCTCGTCCCAGCCGAGCTGCAGGTGATGTTCGATGTAGCGCATGGCTCGTCGCGATTGATCCAAGAGAATTTGGCGTTGAAATGAATAGAAGGCCTCAATTTTCTTGAGACTATATTCCTCGACACTCGCCCTTACTGCTTCCTTCAGCACGGAGTGAAGATCAACGAATACCCCGGCCCGCAACATCCCATCAATTTCCTCCTGGCAGGTGGCGTAGCGGCCCATGAGGTAGCGAAGCTTGCTGGGCTCGTACGCCCCGAAGTGATAAACGTGCATTGCTGGATGTGTTGCTTGCTGAGCGGCAATCTGATCAACGAGCCATTCAAAGGCCTGATGCTCTTCCGCTGCGTCTAACGCCCAGCGCTTTTCGTATTTCAAATCCCCATCCGTGTCTCGCTTCACGAATCCGAAAAGATATTGGTGACCTCCGCCGGTCTCAATATCTCCAGCAAAGGGATCGCCTTCCAGATCGACGAAGATGTCTCCAGGCGAGGGCTCCGGCAGGCGGCAGAATCCAACATCCGGCTCAACGTCGAGCAGTTCGTGCAGGAGTATTTTCTTTGTGCGTCCTTCGACTTGGACTCTCGCTTGCTCGCGAACACGAACCATAGCCTCACGTGAACCATGGAGTGGTTTCTCTGGGAGAGGTATTGGCATTTCGGCTAGTTTTACAACGGTCTCGCGACTCCATGCTTCCAGTTGATTTCGCTGCAAACGGCGGATGCCCGCCACGAGTGAAAGATGATCGTCGTCCCTTCTTCTTTTGTCGCACTCACGGAACCAGCGGCAGACGTCGCAGTGGAGGCAAGGCTCGGGATACGTTTGCGGCGGGGCGCCGTTTTCGCAGGCTCCCTCGAGTTGCTTTTTTACGTAGCGGTAGTAGGCAGCGTATTCGGCGACGCGGTAGGGCTCGCCGCGAAAGTCTTTGCTTGGCGGGACCACCCACATGGACTCGGGCGCGGCGCCTTGAATTTCGCCGAGCAGTTCGGAGTAAAGGCCGAGCTGCAGGACTGCGGTGGCTTTGGTTTCGCGCGAGAGCTTACAGTCGTACGCTTCGTAGGACCAATTCCCAAAGCGGCTTGGCTTGCCCACTTTTTGCAGCACGTCGGGGCGTCCGAACCACTTGCCGCAGCTGAGTGCACCTTGCGCGATCACGTCGGCACCGTTTTCCATTGCTTGCAGGGTTTCCCTGACGGCGCGCGGTTCGTCCGGGCCTTCGAGATTCAGCACCTGCAATCCGGACTTGGCGAGATGTTTCAGGAAGTCGGCCTCGTGGCGGAGGCCGAGTTCGCGGATCACCACGAGGTCGGGAGCTTCCCAGTCGGGCTTCGTTCGTTCGCCACGCTCCGCGCTCAGCTCCAGATTCGTAAGATAATGACAAGCCAGGTGGTTACTGACGTCGGTAGCCGCAAGGCGAATTTGACCCGAAACAATCTTCATGACCCAAGCCTAACCCATCCCGCTGCCCTTTTCCCCCCAAGATTCATCTCTTGCAAACGTGCTGTCGAAGGAACGGCTTGGCGGCCCCCTTAGGCCTTGTGTAGAATGCCACATGGCACTGGCGCTTCCCCCCAGCCAACAACTCAAGGACATTCGCACGCGATTGGGAATCACCACGCGCGACGTGGCCGAATTTAGCCACAAAATCGCGGAGACCGAAGGCAACCCCGAATTCCACATCTCCAACGCGTGGCTCACGCAAATAGAAAATTCAGACTCGGTTCCCAGCGTTTTCAAGCTCTACAGCCTGAGCTCGATCTACCGCATCAAGTTCAGCGATATTCTATTTCTGTATGGCGTCGATTTGGGAAACCTGAGCAAACACCAGCTCACCGCGCCGATGCCTAAGACGCACCTGACCACTTTGGAAGTCTACGATGCGGATAAGACGGTTTCATTCCCGGTGCGCTTCGATCGCTCGTTCGACGTGGACAACACCAACCTACTTTCGCGTATGGTGGAGGTTTGGGGAGAAATACCGATCGCACTGATTCAGCACCTGGACATCCGGCACAGCCTGTATGGCTACATCGGGCTGCAGGACAACACGCTTTCGCCGCTGTTGCGCCCGGGCTCTTTTGTGCAGATCGATCCGCACGTTCGCAAAATCCAGCCCTTGCGATGGCGCACCGAATTTGACCGGCCGATTTATTTTGTGGAGTTGCGCGACGGCTACGCTTGCTCCTGGTGCGAGATGCAAGACGGCTATTTGCTGCTGCTGCCGCATCCCCTCTCGCCGCGCAGCGTTCGACGGCTCAATTATGGCACCGAAGCGGAGATCGTCGGCCAGGTGACCGCGGTGGCCATGCGGCTCACCGAGGCGCCGGAGCCGCCTTCTGACGGAACCGCCAAACTGCCAAAGCGAGTCTGACGTTCGACAGAAACAGCCGCGCCACCGCCGGATTTACTTCCACGGGAATCGCAATTCGGTAGGGCTCCAGCTTCTGCCAGATGCGAAGAACATCGGCAGGGGATTCGTGCGAAGAATTCAAATACAGTTCTAATTCCTCTACCAACTTCTCGAGGGGATACGCAGCCAACTGGTAAAAGACCTGACGGTGGGCGATCTCGAGCGCCTTGCCGGCGGCGTCGGCGCGATAGCGCGCTGCAAGTCCGTCGTGATGATACGTTCCCGAGTTGTAGTCGCGGGTGGACGCGAGATAAACGAGGCGGGCTAAATCGCCGGACAGCTTTGACAGGGACCGCTGCAACAAGTCGTCGTAAGCGGCCTGAACGGGCACGAGTTTTGCGCTGGAGTTCATGGGTGTTTGGAACCGATGGTCCTAGGTATTTTCTGGCGCTACGACGCTCCAGCGCCGTGAAGCTCGCGGGGAGTAGTTGCGGCTTTGAACGATTGTTGAACTTGAGCGAGGCGCTGCGAATGCGCATCGGCGTAAATTGCCAAACTTCGCAGGGATGCCGGTCCGGCCGATTGGATGGCCACAAAGAGAAGCCCGCAGATGAGCATAAGCTCCGCGTACAGCAGGAAGAGTTTCACTTCCGTGGCGAACTCCAGATCGTGACTTACCCGTGCCAGTTGCAGATGTTCGTGCATGATGCGCTGGATCGCGGCGGAAGTTTGCTGAACCCAGAGCAGCGCCACGGCCCGGCGTTCTCTGCGAAAGAGCTGTCGAAGCTGGGGCGACTTTGTGGCCGAGACGAATTTCGAATCGTCGATCGAAAAAATTCGGGAAACAAATTCCGGCGGACAAAGAGAAAGCTCGGCGCCATCCTCCGTGAATGGCACGTCCGATCTTGAGGACAGTTCTCGCGCTGCGAATATGCCCCTCGCGCCCACTAGCAGCAATAGGGCGAGGAGCACAAACGCGATCAGCATAGCGATGGGCACGCCGATCATGAGCGCACCACCTTGGCAAGTTGCCCGCGTGCCGTCTGAAGCCTGCGGCGCGTCGCGGCGGCGGCGCGTTGGTAGTCAACTTCGAGCTGAGGCGAGGCGGTCTGGGAACTCGGAGCCTCGCGGTACGACCACAAATAGCCAAGCCAGACGCACAGAACTATGGGGTACACCGCGGAATTGGCATACCACCAAACATCGCGGTCAACCGTAGACATCATCGTCAAAATAACTACCTTGGCCCCCAGGAACAGGCCGTAGCCCAACACGATGCCTCGCAAATTCCTTCGAAAAGGGATGGAGTAGAACAGGAAAAGAGCGACAAGCGCGGCCAGCACAACAGCTTGGACTACTCGAAGAGGTTGTTCGATATTCTGTCTGCTGGTGTCCGACAACCACTGAGGATCGTAAGCCGCAACCATCAGCGCTTTTGCCAGCGCCAAAACGAAAACGAAAACCAGTACGTTGCGCGCCATCCTGGCGGTACCGGGAAATCGCGAAAGTCCTTTCCGGTAAATCTCCAGCACGATCCCGCAACCGACCGCAAGACCGATGAATTCAGTGATCCAATACCAATAGGCGTAGGCTTGACCATTAGGGTCATGCTGAAAAGAGATGACCAGGGAAGACAAATCCTCAAACAAAACAAACGCCAGGTAGGCGTAAAAAACGGGATAGCGAGGGGCTAGTTTCCCCAAAAATCCCCGAACCAACAGGAGGATCTCTAGGGCAATACTGCTCCACCAAATTGCCTGGCTGAGCATGCTCCTCCAAGGCCGACGTGAATCGACTGCCTTGGTCGTAGATGCTAGCACGAGTCAGGGGAAAAATGCGCAGCATCCCTCCCCTGCGCTCGCGGGTGGCTGCTTAGACGGCAATTCCGCCTGACAGCGGCGGTCTAGGCATGGGTCTGCCGCCATCGGCGACGAGCGGCGGCCTAGGCATAGGCCGGCCGCCATCGGCGACGAGCGGTGGCCTGGGCATAGGTCGGCCGCCGTCGGCAGCCATGACGGCGGCGTGAAAAACCACGCCAGCTAGCAAAATCACCGTGCAAAGCACGAACAGGATTTTCAGCAAACGCATAAGGGTCCTCCTCAACAGAGTAGCGACGGGCGCGGAGACTGGCCCGATGCGCCCATTTTCAGAGCGGGCGTAAGACTAAGAGAAAGAAGGCGAAAGTCCAGGCAAAAGGGGGTGGTGGTTGGAATACCAACCAGAACCCGGCAAGGAATCCCGCGGAACGTTAGCTTTCGGCACCGCGGGCGCGTAAAGGAAAAACAAAAGCGCGGCCTAAGAAAGAATCGCTTCTAAGCACAAAGCAACATCTGTTGCGGTGTGGCTAACCACGTTCGCAATTGGGTACTGGATCCGGAAAGCAGAGAGTTGCGATCCAGCCATTTCAGACAGGCTTTCGTGGATTGCTCCCGAGAGAAACCGGCGGTGAGTTGCACCGATGCAAACCGGAGAAATCGCCCTTGGTTATCGATTTGTACGTTGCCGAGCACGGCAATTCCGGAACGAACTGCCTTCATCCATTGGTTTTGCTAAGTACATGGAACGGCAACGGTTGTAATTACAAGCGAGGCACAAATTGTTGAGCCTTCTTCGCCGAGCAGCGCCAAATTGCGACTAGAAGATCGTTTAGGCGCTTAACGTGAGAGTCCGGCAGGAACAAGGGGAGAAGTGGTAACCCATGATCAAAGCTTCTGACGATACCGCGGCAATCCACTTAAGTTGCCGAGCGGAGTTTATTTTCGACGCTCGATCGCGGGAAAACACTTCGCGTCCGATCAAGGTGCTCAGCGAGTGCATGTGTGATTTGAGGCGGCCCGATTGGGAGAGCCGGTGGAGTGACTGGAGCTCGGGACGCAACCCCTACTTGAACCTGTTCCTGTGCGAGGAACACGCGAGAAAACTAGGCCTGATGCCGTAAGCGGCTCGGAACGCCCCGCTATTATGAGTTCCAAGCCACCCGTGCCAACTGCTTCTTGCGCGATTCCCATTCGCTCCCGGAGAGAATGCGTGGCGCGACCTCGATCAGACGGGGCGTCAACTTGAAGACCGCTAAGGACGTCCAAGGATTTCCGTCACGGGTGCGAAAGGCGCGCTGATTCAGAGCGTCGGCCATGCGGGCATAAGACAAATCCTGAACGATCATCTCCGCGAGGCAGTTCAGAACTTGCATTTCGACGGGATTGTCCTCAAGGTGCAGGCAATCGCGGGCGATCTGCGTTCCAAAAGGGATCTCCTCGCCGGAGGGAGGGATTTTGGCCCGTTCGCGCCCCAGATCTAGTTCGACGTCCCGCTGCCACTCGACGGCCGAGAGACGCCAACCGGCGTTTTCTTGCTGCTTGATGTATTCAGGAGTCGGCCAACCGGAAACGACGTCGCGCATCCATTCGGTTTTCTTCATGAGCGCCTCCTAGAGTTTCCTTGTCCAGACGGCTGAGAAAGGCAGAATGTGCTTGGATAAGGCGGGCAATTTCCGTGCCGCCGCAAGGCCAAATCTAACCAATTGATAAGTAAAGACTTATAGGAAGCTGGTGGGAGTAATGAGAACGAAGCCTGTCCGATCATGGGATGAGGTGTCGCATTGGCGGACACCCGAACCGGCTAGCTGCGCTCTTTTGTCGAGGAATCTTGACCAAACGGGTGGTTACAGAGGTATGATTCCGGCGTCGTTGCTCCCCGCCGCGACGCTCTCCGCATTTCTAGGTAAGGTGCCGGCCCGAGTAGAGGGCCTTGCGGTGCCCTATGGATATATCGAAGCGCGCGGAAGACCGGATGCCCATGAAAGTGACGGTGGATTTGTCCAGCCTGGACATCCGCACGCCGGCGCAGGAAGGCGTCACGGAAAACATTAGTCCACGCGGCGCGCGCGTCCTGACGAATAAGCCGTGGAAGCCCGACGATCGCTTGAACGTGAGATCGTTGGTGGGGAATTTCCGATCGCGAGCGCGGGTGGTCTATTGCGTGCCCGTGGACGAGCAGTTGTTTGCGATTGGGCTGCAACTGTTTGCGGCTGCGGGCAACTGGAGAACACCGCAGTAGGACAGTCTAGAGCATTTCTCTTGACGGAGCGATCTCTCCGGGAAACCGTTCGACTGAAGCAAAACCACCTTAAATAATTGCGGACAGCTACTGCGGCTTTCTTGCGGGCCTCACGGCGATCTTGCGTCGAGCAGCCAGGCGCTGGGACGTGATTTTCAGCCGCGTGCGGCCCTTGCTGGATCCCATGACCACCTTCTCGATGTTAAGAAGAAGTTCCGGCTTCTGAAGGCGCTCGCGAAGCTCATCGAGAAAAGGGTGCACCTTGGAGAGCACGGCGAACATCTCGCTGGAAAATGCAGGGTCGAGAAAGACCTTCTCGCTTAGGGTGTCTTGCAGAACGAAGGACGCCGCCATTCCCCAGTAACTAACCACTTGCCGCAACCAAATATTTTCGCGTGTCCCGAGCGCCATCTCGACCTTCAGATAGTCGGCAACGCTCCGAGGCCAAAACTTGTTGCGCCACCAGAGACGCGCTTTGCGCATCTCCGCATCGCGGCGCACGCGATGGAGCTGGAGAATCAGCTGCGTGTCCTGAGCGGTGGGCTTCTTGGGCACGGGTTCCTCCCGAAAATTGCGCGCCCGCGTGATGGCCGAGAACCCCGTCTTGAGCCGCGGATTCTATGCGCCGAGTTTCGAGAAGTCAAGTCTATGGCAAGGCAATACGAGGGGACTTCCCAGCGGAGAGCAGGCGACTGGCGATGATGCGTTGGCGGGGAAAAAGCGGTCGATCAGCCAAATGATATGATGGCGGCGTGTACTCCCAAAAATTCAAAGTAGATGTGGTGATTCGCGGAGAGCGGCGCGCTTGCCCGCTGGAGTGGCTCGACCAGTTCTGCATGCGGAATTTTACGAATGCCGCGGAGTTTGACGACACGCTACCGGTTGCAGAGGGACGCGTCGAGGCCAGCTTTCGGGTGACGGCGGAGCGGTTTGCGGAGAGCTTCGGGGCTTGGCTGACGCAGCGTGGAAAAGGTGAAGGGCAGGCCGTGCAGGTGGAGGTCAGTCAGGGTTGAACCGCAAAGCGGCGGCAAAGCCGTCGTACTCCACGGTCAGGCAGCGGGTTCGGGCTTCGCGCCGAGGGCCTCCAGGATTTGCGGCATTACGGCTTCGGTGGCGGCTTGGCCGACGGCGACGAGTTCGTTGGTGCGAGTGAAATCGTCCCAGACGAAGGATTTCACGTCGGGCTCGATGATGACGTCGGCTTGCTGACGCCAGGCGAGGTCGGCGTGGCGCTGGATGATGGTAAACGAGCGGCTGATGACGTCGGCAGCAGTGCGCGGGTTGTCGAGACTGCCGGCTTCGAGATAGACGGCGATCGACAACGTCCGCGCCGAGCAGCAGGGTGCCCTCGACGGGAACCGGCGCGGTGAGAAAGCCGTCCACCAGGGTGCGGCTTTCGAACTGGATCGGAACGAACAGGCCCGGGATAAGCGCACGAGCCGCGGAGTGGCGGGCCGAGCGGTCCGCGCGTGTAAAAGACAGTGATGCCGGCGTTGATGTCGGTGGCGGCGATGGCGAAAGGCGTGGTGAGTTCCTCAAATGTCTTGGCGGGCGTGAAGCGCTGGAGATAGCGTTCCAGGCGCAGATTGTTGGCGAGGCCGAGCCAGGACGGAGTCCAGCGGCCGAAGTCGGCGAAGCTGGTGGTAGTCGCGATTTGCTGCATTTCGTTCGAGCGGTACGCCAGCGCAATAGCATGTGCCGATCAGGGCGCCAACGCTGGTACCGGCGACGACGTCGATGGGAACGCCGGCGTTTTTCAGGGCGCGAATGACACCAACATGCGCGATACCACGGGCGAAGCCGCCGGCAAGGGCCAAGCCTACGCGGGGACGCTCGCCGGCGGCGAAGCTTCGCCGGTGGCGAAGGAGCGCAGCTTGTCCGTGGCGTTCTTCAGCCAGTCCTTGGCTTCGGCTACTTTGTCGTCGAGCATGCTCCTTTCATTTTAGAGCCACTCTGGCCTGCGGGCATCTAGTTTGACCGTGGTATGCTGGTTTTGTAACCTGTCCTGACGTGTAGACTCCGCGAAAAGGCTCCCCATGAAACGTCGAATTGAAAAAGCAGTGGTGCTAGGAGCGGGAACGATGGGTGCGCGTATCGCAGCGCACTTCGCGAACGCGGGGCTGCCGTGCGTGCTTGCTGGATATCGTCCCGCCCGGACTTACCAGCGGGAGCGCCGGCGGAGTTGCGCAACAAGATCGTTCGAGCGGGCCTGGACGCAGCGAAGAAATCGAAGCCGGCGGCGTTCTTCACGGCGGGGCTGGCGGAGCGGGTGGCGATCGGGAATTTCGACGATGATCTGGGCGTTGCGCGGAAGCGGATTGGATCATCGAAGTGGTGGCGGAAAATCTGGAGATCAAGCGGAAGCTGCTGGCGCGTGTGGCGCAAGTTGCGGAAGCCAGGCGCTATTGTGACGACAAACACCTCCGGACTGCCAGTGCATCTGATTGCCGATGGAATGAGCGAGGAGCTTCAGCAGCATTGGGCCGGGACCCACTTCTTCAATCCGCCGCGCTATTTGAAATTGGTGGAGGTGATTCCGGGGCCGAAGACATCGCCAGAAGTGATTGAGACGCTCACGCGAGTTTTGCGACCGGCGTCTGGGCAAAGGCGTGGTGGTTGCGAAAGACACGCCGAACTTCATCGCCAACCGCATCGGGACATTTTCCATGCTGAATGCGCTGCGCTTGATGGGCACGCTGGGGATGACCATCGAAGAAGTGGATGCGTGCACCGGGCCGGCGATCGGGCAGCCGAAGTCGGCGACATTTCGCACCGCGGACATTGTTGGGCTCGATGTGCTACTGCATGTGGTGAAGAATATTTACGAAAGCGTGCCGAACGACGAGTCGCGCGAGATGTATAAGGTGCCGGTGCTGGTGGAAGAGATGGCGCGACGCGGGTGGCTCGGGGATAAGACCGGGCAAGGCTTCTACAAGCGCGTGAAGGGCGAAGGCGAACGGGAGATTCTGACGCTGGACGTCAACACGATGGAATATCGCGCGCGGCAGAAGGCGCGGTTTGCGTCGTTGGAGGCCGGAAAGGCCATCGAGGACACACGCGAGCGCTTGCGGGCGCTGATCGGTCCGTTGCTGGAGGGGCAGAAAGGCGACAAGGCGCAGCAGTTCCTGTGGAGCGCGCTGTCGGAAACGTGTTTGTACGCGGCACGGCGCGTGCCCGAGATTTCCGACAGCGTCGTGGACGTGGACCGTGCCATGCGCTGGGGATTTGCTTGGGAGTTGGGGCCGTTTGAGGTAATGGATGCCCTCGGAGTGAAAGCGTTTGCGGCGCAAGTGCAGAAGGAAGGCCGAGCACTGCCGCCTGTTGTCGAGAAACTGTTAGCGAGCGGTCGAAAAGGATTCTACGAGTCGGAGAAGGGTGCGACGAACGTTTTCGATGTAGCAAGCGGCGCGGCGAGGAAAGTGGAAGAGCCGAAGGGCGTGCTGATCCTGAAATCGCTGAAGGATGCAGGCCGCGAGGTGGAGCGCAATTCGGGCGCGAGCTTGATCGATCTGGGCGACGGCGTGGTGTGCTGCGAGTTTCACTCGAAGATGAACGCCATTGGCGCGGACCTGATCGCGATGATTCACAAAGGACTGAAGCGCCTTGAAACGGACTTCGAGGCCATGGTGATTGCGAATCAGGCGGTGAATTTTTCGGTCGGTGCGAATCTGATGCTCGTGCTGGTGGGCGCGCAAGAGCAAGAGTGGGACGACTTGCACCTTGCGGTGAAACAGTTTCAGAACGTGAATCTGGCGATCAAGTACGCGCCGAAGCCCGTCGTGACCGCGCCGCAAGGGATGGCGCTCGGCGGGGGATGCGAAGTCAGCCTGCACGGGGCCAGGATTCAGGCCGCGGCGGAAGCGTACATCGGGCTGGTGGAGGCGGGCGTTGGATTGATCCCGGGCGGCGGCGGGTCGAAAGAGATGTTGATTCGCGCGAACGAGCACGCGGCCGGCGGAGAAGATCTGGATTTGTTTCACGCGCTGAAGCCGGTGTTCGAGACGATTGCGATGGCTAAAGTCGGAACGAGCGCGGAAGAATGCCGCGAGTTGGGTTTTCTGCGACGGGAAGACGGCGTCTCGATGAACCGCGACCGGGTAGTCGCAGACGCGAAGGAAGCAGTGCTTGCTCTAGTGCGCGGCGGGTACAAGGCGCCGGCGGCAAGTTGGCAGGAAGGCGCGCAGACCACGCAGATCAAAGTGCTTGGCGAGCAGTTTTTGACGGCGGCGAAGCTGGTGATTCATATGATGCAGCGCGGCGGATACGCGTCCGAGCACGACGCGCTGGTGGGAAAGAAGCTAGCTAATATCTTGGCGGGCGGCCCGCTCAGCGCGCCGCAGATGGTGAGCGAGCAGTATGTGCTGGACCTGGAGCGCGAAGCTTTTGTTTCGCTGTGCGGCGAGCGGAAGACGCAGGAGCGCATCGCGCACACGTTGAAAACCGGCAAGCCGCTGCGAAACTAAGCGCGGCTTTTTCCCTAGCCACGTTCACATAAAATCGTATAAAAGCGTATTGCTCTTGCGATTTGTTATGCGTTATGCTGCACTTTCACGGGAGCCCTTGCAGGAGGCATTGTGCAGAAGCTGTTGGCGCCACGAGAAGCGGCAAACATCCTTGCAATCAGTTATCCCACGCTGAAGCAGTGGATTTACAAGGGAAAGATCAAGACGGCGAAAACACCTGGCGGGCATCACCGCGTTCCTGAGAGTGAGATCGACCGGTTGATTCCGAAAAATCTGGAGCGCGGAGACATTCAGACGCGGCGTGTGAACTTCCGGAAGATCAGCGGGCGGAATCAGTTGATCGGACGGGTGCTCTCGATCAAGTACAGCGGCTTGCTAGCGCAGGTGAGCCTGGCGATCGGGGAACAACATATCACCGCGATCATCACCGCCGATGCGGCAAAAGAGATGCGCCTGAAGCCGGGCGAGAGAGCTGCGGCGCTGGTCAAGTCTACGGAAGTGATGATTCTTCGAGTATGAGCCTTGGGGGATGACTTCATGAATCGCGGAAAACCTATCTGGCGCGCGTGGTTTGGTTTCGTCGTGGCCTTCGTTCTTTTTTTTGTGGCTCAGACTGGCTTGGACGCACAGGGGCCAGATATTCGCGTCGCGGCGGCGGCGGACTTGAAGTTTGCGATGGATGATTTGGCGGCGCAGTACCGGAAGCAGACGGGAAGCACGCTGGATGTGACGTACGGATCGAGTGGGAATTTCTTTTCGCAGATAAAGAACGGCGCGCCGTTCGATCTGTTCTTCTCGGCCGACATCGACTACCCGCGAAAGCTGGAAGCCGAGGGACTGGGCGAGCCCGGGACGCTTTATCAATATGCGGTGGGCCGCATCGTGATTTGGATGCCGGCAGGCTCGAAGGTGGACCTCGCGAGCCAGGGCTGGAACGCGCTGCTCGACGGAAGCGTGCAGAAGATTGCGATCGCCAATCCCGAGCACGCGCCTTATGGACGTGCGGCAATGGCGGCACTCAAGAGAGCGGGCATCTACGAGCAGGCCTCCTCGAAACTGGTGTACGGCGAAAATATTTCGCAGGCGGCGCAGTTCGTGCAGTCGGGCAATGCGCAAGCGGGAATCGTGGCGATGTCGCTGGCGCTTTCTCCGGGAATGCAGGACGGCAAGCGCTGGGAGATCCCTGCGGAGATGTACCCGCCGGTCGAGCAAGGCGCCATAGTGCTGAAGAGCGCGAAGAACAAAGCAGCGGCGCGAGCGTTCTTGGATCTCGTCAAGAGCGACGCGGGCCGCGCGACCCTAGCGAAGTACGGATTCACGTTTCCCGCGAGTGCGGCGGCAAAACCTTAAAGACGGCGCGGAAATTTCGGGCACCAGCAATATTCATGCTTGAAGTTGACGCTGAGATCCTTCGGCTACTTTTGCCGGGTAGCCTCAGGATGACAGGCATTTATGACGGGCGGCCTCTTCATCAGCTATGGGGTAGATGACGGGCCGTCGCCAACGAGCGGGATTCTTAATCGGCTATGGAACCACTACTCCTTTCACTGCGGCTGGCGATATGCGTCTCCGCGATTCTGTTTGTGATTGGGATGCCGCTGGCGTATTGGCTTGCGTATTCACGCTGGCGCGGAAAGTTTTTGGTGGAGTCGGTGGTCGCACTGCCGCTCGTGCTACCGCCGACGGTGCTGGGCTTTTACGTGCTGGTAGCGATGGGACCGCAAGGACCACTCGGCAAATTCTGGCAAGCGGCGTTCGGTCATGGATTGGCGTTCACGTTCATGGGACTCGTGCTGGCGTCGGTGCTGTACAGCCTGCCATTCGCGGTGCAGCCGCTGGTCGCCGCGTTTGAAAGCGTCGATCGCAAGCTGCTGGACGCTTCCGCCGTATTGGGCGCCGGTGCGCTGCGCACGTTTTGGCGCGTGGTCTTGCCGATGTCCGTGCCCGGCGTACTCACCGCGGTGGTGCTGAGCTTTGCCCACACGTTAGGTGAGTTCGGCGTCGTGCTGATGGTTGGCGGCAATCTGGCGGGCGTGACACGCACTGTGTCGATCGACATCTACGATCACGTGCAATCGCTCGAGTACGCCGACGCGAACCGGATGGCGCTGGTGCTGCTGGCATTTTCCTTCGCCGTGCTCTCGGTCGTGTATGGGGTCAATCGCCGCGCTGGGCGCCGAGTGTGGTTACCGTGGCCGGCGAAGTAACGGCTGCGGGCCTGACCGCGCGTGCGCGCATCGAGCGGCGCAGCGCGAGCACTCCTTCCTTTCTACTGGATGTTTCGATCGAGGTCTCTCCTGGCGTCACAATCCTGTTTGGTCCGTCTGGAGCGGGGAAATCGACGCTGCTGGACTGCATCGCGGGCTTGCTCCGGCCAAACGCAGGCCACATCGCCAGCGGCCAGGACGTGTTGTTCGATTCGGAAAGCGGTCTGGACCTGGCACCGCAGCGGCGCCGAATCGCGTACGTATTTCAGTCGCTGGCTCTGTTTCCACACATGAGCGTCGAAGCCAACGTCTCGTATGGGCTGGCCGATTTGGATGATGCTGAACGGTCCGCGCGCGTCAGGGCGATTTTGGAAGCGTTTCGCGTAGAGAACTTGCGAGCGCGGAGGCCCGTTCAGATTTCAGGCGGAGAGAAGCAGCGCGTCGCATTGGCCCGATCATTGGTGACTCTCCCGCGAGTACTTTTGCTCGATGAGCCGTTGACTGGTTTGGATGCGGAGCTCAAAGCCTCCATCGTGGAGGATCTGCGCGCGTGGAATGCGGCGCAAGAGATTCCGATTCTTTACGTCACTCACAACCGCGAGGAGGTGGACGCACTCGGCGAACGCGTGATTGCCATGGAGCAGGGGCGCGTAATTGCCGATGGAAGTTCCCGCGAAGTTCTCGATACGCCTCGGCGAAAAAAACTCGCGCAGGCGGCGGGATTCGAGAATTTGCTGCGCGCCTCGGTAGTCGACTTGCGCGAGCCGGACGGGGTCATGCGCGTGCGCTTGGAAGAAAGCGGCTGCGAGATCGAAGTGCCGCTGGGCTACGCGACTCCGGGAGATCGCGTGCGAGTGGCGATCCGCGCGGGAGACATTTTGCTGGCAACCGAGCGGCCGAAGGGGTTGAGCGCGCGAAACGTGCTGCCAGGTTCGATTACATCCATCGAGCAGCGCGGAAGCATGGTCGTCGTTCGGGTCGAGTGCGGCGTCGCATTCACCGTGCACGTGACGCCAGGGGCGGCGCGGGCATTGGAATTAGCTGTGGGAAAGCCCGTGTGGATCGTGCTGAAAACGCATTCGTGCCATCTGGTCAACGATTGAAGGCAGATTGGCACCCGATTGCCCCGGAGCCCGTCCACCAGCGAGCTACTGCTTTGGCTTGGCCGCGGCCGCTGCGGAACTGTTTCCGGAGCCCGGCGGCGAGAATTTCACTTCGTCGGCGGACAGAGTTTCGCCGTTCGGCGTGACGTTCGGCGTAGCGTGAATCACGACGCGCTGTCCAACCACCAGATCGCCAAGTTTGGCCGCTTTGCCGTCCCGCGAAACGTACATCGTGGTCGCAACGAGCTTAACCTCCACCGATTTGCCGTCCGCCGTTTTGACCACGACGGAATCGGGATTGATTTTTTCCAGCGTGCCGATGACGTGTTTCTTATCGCCGTGGGCCATCGCAGCAACGGCGAACAAAGCCATCAAGGCCATCAGTGCAACGAATCGAGATTTCATAAGGCTCTCCTGAATCTCCCAACACAGAAACCGCAGGGCATGTTCGTCCTCGTTTAGACGTGTCGCTCCCCTACCAGTTAGATACTTAGGTTTTGTTTCCGGTTGCTGGGACGAACTTCACTTCCTCGGCGGTGTCGACGCCGTCCTTCGACACCACCTTGATCACGATCTGGTCGCCAACCGCCAGGTCCTTCAGCTTCGCCGGCTTTCCCGTACTGCTGTTGATGTAGGTCGTCGACGCATCGGCTTTTATGACCGCTGTGCCGCCGGAGTCTTGTTGCACCTCGATCAAATTTCTGACCACGCGATAGACACTGCCGACGACCAGCTTGCGGCCCTCGGCGTGAGTGAAAGCAGGCGCGCTGAGGGTCAGAAGTAGGGGCAGCAGAGTGAGGCATTTCATGGCGGTTCTCCACGGGAGGAAACCTGGATTGCTAGTGATGATGCGTCGCATCGGGTTTTTGTTGCACGGGCGCGCCTCTGAGGAAGTCTTGCTCCTCCTGCTCTTCATCGCGATCGTCCGGGCCCTTTGGATTATAGCGCTCCATCTCGAGCCGTTCCTCCGCTGAGATTTGCGGCAGATGACGGATGAACAGCACTAGTTTCCAACTGTCTTCTGGATGCGCCTGGTCGCCGCCAAAGGCGGGCATTCCCGTAAAACGTACTCCGTTCTCGATGATCCAGAAAAGCTCGCCGTCGGACAGCTTCTGCGTCTGCGGCAGGCTCAAGTCCGGCGGCTTGGGGTACAAGCCTTTGCCGATCATGCTGTTGCCGCTACCGTCGTTGCCGTGACATGTGGCGCAGTGATCCGCGAAATGCAATCGGGCTGCGTGAAGGTTCTCAGGCGAATTGGCAACGGGATTTCGCGCGGCACGCGCGGCGTGTGGGATCGCGAGGCGATGTGCGTTGCGCGCCAGAATGGCTTCGAGCGCGGTGGGCGTGGCGCGGGCGCTCAGCCCGTCGTGCAAGATCGAAACAGCGCCAGCGACAGCCAGGCCGATAGCCGCGACGACTAGCACGATCATAAGGCTGCTGCGTTTCATATTCGGTCCGTATGGTAGCCGAGCATAGGAGGTAAGCCAACCCGCCTGGGTTGCCTTGCCGACACGGACTCCGGAGGCCCAAGTCAGACGCTGTCCGCGGGGCTATCCGGATATCGCCAGTCAACTCTGCGAAGGGGCGGCCTCTCTGATACGATAGCCTGACGATGACGCAGAAGCAGGCCGCAGATCCGGCAAAGTCCGCACTGGAAGCTTGTCCCGCCGGTGTGCGCGAGTGCCTGGAAGCCGTGCGCAGCGGAGTGGAACTGTCCTTCGAGCAGGGTCTGCAGCTCGCAACCGTGGAGGGCGCGGCCCTCGATGCTCTGGTTGCGATGGCCGATACGCTGCGGCGCGAAACCGTGGGCGAGACGGTCACCTACGTCGTAAACCGGAACATCAACTTCACGAATGTGTGTTTCGTCGGGTGCAGCTTCTGCGGGTTTGGGCGAGGGCCCGGCGCCGCCGATGCGTACTCCCTTTCTCCCGACGATGTCGCGCGGAAGGCGAGCGAGGCATGGGAAAAGGGCGCGACCGAGGTTTGCATTCAGGGTGGGCTGCCGCGAGACCTCGAGGGGTTTTTCTATCGAGACGTTTTGCGAGCCGTGAAGCAGGCCATTCCACAAATGCACGTGCACGCTTTCTCGCCGATGGAGATTTCCTACGGCGTGGACAAAACGGGCATGCCGCTGCGCGACTACCTGCGGATGATGAAGGATGAGGGGCTCGGAAGCATCCCGGGCACGGCGGCGGAGATTTTGGACGACCGCGTGCGGCAGGAGTTAAGTCCAAACAAGCTGCCGGTGGCTCGCTGGGTGGAGATCATTACCACGGCGCACGAACTGGGAATCCCGAGCACCTCTACGATGATGTACGGGCACGTGGAAGAGGCCGCGGATTGGGTGCGGCACATTTTGCTGTTGAGGTCGATCCAAAAGCGGACGGGCGGCTTCACGGAATTTGTGCCTCTCGGCTTCATCCATGAGAAAACGCGGCTGTACAAACACGGAGGTGCGCGCGCGGGTGCAGGACGCGACGAGCACTTGCGGGTACACGCGCTGGCGCGGGTGCTGCTCCACGGGGCAATCAAAAATCTACAGGTCTCCTGGGTGAAGCTGGGATTCGACGTTTCCCTGGCTTGTCTGAGGGCGGGGGCGAACGACTTCAGCGGAACGTTAATGGAAGAAAATATCTCCAAGGCCGCTGGAGCGACGTTCGGCGAGTACGTGCCTCCCGAAGACTTTCGGAAGATGATTCGCTCAATCGGCCGCGTGCCGGCAGAGCGGAGCACGACATACAAGATTCGGCGCGTCTTCGATGTCTCCGGAAGCCGCGGAAACGCACGCCCCGGCGGGCCTGCAACTCGTGCAAGGGGAAAAGCATGTGAGTTACTCCGAAGGCGCATACTAGCCCACTTCCATGCGCACCTTATTGCTTCCCGTCAAAGACCTGAGAAATGCCAAACAGCGCCTGGCCGGTGTTCTTACGCCGGAGGAGCGGTTTGGCTTGGCTTCCGCGATGCTTACGGATACCATTCGCGCCGTGCGCGGCGTCCGGCAGGCGGACCGGATCTTTGTGGTGACGAATTACGGTCCGGCAATGCAGGCAGCGCGAGAAAATGGCTGGGAAATTCTGCCGGAGGAGCGGCAAATCTCGGAGAGTGTCTCAGTCGATGCCGCGTCTCGACAATGCGAGGAGCGAGGCGCAACGGGAGTTCTGCGGTTGCCGCTGGATGTCCCGCTGGTGGAGGCTGACGATATCGACGAGTTGCTGGCGGTGGGTTGCAGCGTGCCGGCGCTAGTGATTGTGCCTTCGCGGGATGGCACAGGAACGAATGCCATCCTGCGAACGCCGCCAACCTTGTTCCCGTCGCACTTCGGAAATGGCAGCTTTGCGAAGCATTGCGCCGAGGCCGAACGCGCTGGAGCGAAAATATGGAAGCGGCGGAATCCGCGCCTGGAAATGGACGTCGACGACGAAGCGGATTTGCGGGCACTTGCGCAACACGACTTGAGCGGCACGGAAACGGGAGCGTGGCTTCGCGAGAGTGGGGTATGGGACAGGTTGCAGCTGGGATCGACAACAGGGGCAAGCGTTGCAGCCAAAATCTGAGCGAGAGTTCTTGCGAGTGAACGGCAGCGGCATCAGCACCCCGAGCGCCGGATGAAGCAGAAAATCTACAAAGATATCGACGCGATCGTCGCGGACGTGCCCGATGGCGCGCGAATCATGTTCGGGGGATTTGGTGGCGCGGGCTTTCCCAACAATTTAATCCAGGCGCTGGCGCGAAAAGGCACCAAGGACATCATCGCCATCAGCAACAATTGCGGAACCCGCGATGGCGAATTGGGGATGCTGTTTAAACTCGATCGCATACGGCACGTGATCGCCTCGTTTCCCGGCCCGCATGCCACCTACTTCCAGGAGCGTTTTGCGGCGAAAGAAGTGACGCTCGAGCTTGTGCCTCAGGGAATCTTGTGCGAGCGCATGCGGGCTGCGGCGGCTGGGCTGCTCGGCTTTTACACCACCGTTGGCGTCGGCACCGAAGTTGCCGCAAAAAAGAAGAGCGCGTCCTGGACGGCAAGCGCTGCATCTTGGAGACGCCAATTCAGGCCGACTACGCCTTCATCAAAGCGGAGAAAGCCGATGAGTTGGGGAATTTGACGTATCGTCTCGCGGCGCAAAACTTCAATCCGATCATGGCGATGGCGGCGAAGACTACGATCGTTGAGGTTGAAGAGATCGTGCCCGTCGGCGCGATCGATCCAGAGAGCGTGATGACCCCGGCGATTTTCGTGCACCGCATCGTGCAGGCCAAGGGAGTCCGCTATGCCGGCTAAGCCGCGGCTCACGCGAGAGCAGATCGCACAGCGCGCGGCGCGGGAATTGCCCGATGGTGCGTACGTCAATCTCGGATGGGGCATCCCGAATCTGATTGCCGACTATTTGCCTGCCGGCATCACCGTGTACTTCCACAGCGAGAACGGCATTCTGGGCATGGGCCGGCGCGCCAAGGCCGGCGAAGAGGATTACGATTTGGTGGACGCCATGAAGGTGCCCGTGACGCTGGTTCCGGGCGCTTCTTTTTTCCACCAGGCGGACGCGCACCTGATGACGCGCGGCGGCCACTTGGATGTCGCGGTGCTCGGCGGGTTTCAGGTCTCCGAAAAGGGCGACCTCGCCAACTGGAAGATTCCTGGCGCCAAGGGCTCGGGCGGCATCGGCGGCGCGATGGACATCGCGGCGGGCACAAAGCGGTTGATCGTGTGCATGGAGCACACTACGAAAGAAGGCGCGCCGAAAATCGTGCGCGAGTGCACGTATCCGCTGACCGGCCTAGGGTGCGTGACCACTATCGTCACCGATCTTGCGGTGATCGACGTGACGCCACAGGGATTGGCGCTGCGGGAAATAGCGCAGGGATGGACGCCCGGCGAAGTCCAGGAATTGACCGGTGCACCCTTGGCCACGCCAGGTCGCGTACCGGAGATGCGTCTTACCTAGCGGCAACCTTCAAATTCCGAGGTCGTCATGACTACTATCGTCGCTCCGGACCTTTCACAAAGGCCGTTTCACGTTACCGTTGAGAGAGCCATGACGACACCACCCGATGGCCTATTCCGGGCCTGGACGGAGCAGTTCGATCGCTGGTTTGCGGCGCCCGGGACGGTGCTGATGAAAGGCGAAGTCAACGCGGTCTTTTTCTTCGAAACGCACTTCGAGGGAGACCGGCATCCGCACTATGGCAGGTTCCTTAGGCTCGAACGCGATCGGCTTGTGGAACTTACTTGGCTCACTGCCGAAACCAAGGGATTCGAGACAATACTGACGGTGGAACTGGCGGCTCACAACGGCGGCACGCAGCTGCGGCTCAGGCACGCAGGCTTTCCCGACGAGGCGGCAAGAAAACGCCACGAGCAGGCATGGCCCATAGTACTCGCGCACCTCGATCAGCAAATGATGCCTCGATGAGGGTAGCTGCGAAGAGGAGGCACGATGCGATTTTTTCGAGCTGCGTTGATCCTTGTCTTCCTGTGCCTGCCCAGTTTCGCTGCCGCGGCTGAGGAATCTCTTGTCTATCGCGTCCGCTATGACCTCGCTACTCCTTCGCTTGTTCACGTCTCACTGAATTTCCTGGCGAGCGGCGATGCGCCACTAACGCTCATCATGCCGCGCAGCGTCCCCGGGGGATATGTGCAGCGTCCGTACGATCCCTTCGTGGCCAACGTTAAGGCTTACGCCGAGACGAATGCGGCACTCGACGTGCGGCGCGAGGAACTCGGTCCACGTTGGAAAATCGGAAAGAACGGCGAGCGGGTGAACCGCGTCGAATACGATGTCGATGTGGTGCGGATGGAGCGCGAGATTTTTGCCGCGTCTGACAGCTCCAAGATTCGCGATGGCTACGTGGGGCTGCTGGGATACTCGGTCCTGGCCTTTTTCGACGGCTGGGAAAATCGGCCGGTTCGCCTGGAGGTATCGGGGCCTGCGGATTGGCCAGTGTTTTCGACACTCGCGCCGCGTGTCCCTGCAGAGAAAGCAAAACTGACCGCGCAGGCGGCAAACTACTACGCGCTGGCCGATTCGCAGATCGTGATGGGGCCAAAGCTGCTGCTCCGGCAGATTGAAGGTGGTGTCCCGCTCTTCTTGTCCGTATACGCCGAGTGCGAAGAAGATTCGGCACAAGAAGAGGCGCTTGCGCGGGAGGCTCTCGACAAAGTCGTCGCCTACTTCGGCAAGGCGCCATTCTCCAGCTACACCGTGGTGCTGGAATTCCTGCGACCGCTCCCGCCGCCCCACGAGTACAACTTCAGTATGGAGCATCTGAACAGCGGCACATTTTATCTGGACACCGAACACGCCCTCACCGCGAAATCCGACGACGGCGAACGGGAAACGCACCGCTTCAACTACGCTCATCACATTGCTCACTCGTGGATTCCCAAACACGCTTACGGTGCGGGCTATCTTCCCTTCGCTTGGGAGATGACACCACTCATCGATACCATCTGGTTCAACGAGGGCTTCGGGCGTTACGTCGCGATCGAAGCTTTGGCAGAAGCTTTGCCCAAGAATGATGGCGAACGCTACCGCCGTGGAAAACTGGATCGCCTACGTGCGATCCTCGATGTCGCTCCCGCGTTTCTCCAACGCATGCCCCTGTCCGATCTTTCGCGCGAGGGTTCGTTTCTCTACGCAGACGATTTCCGCGTGGGACAAAACCTTTTTGCACGCGGCGCGCTGATGGCCGCCGAAATGGACGATCGCATCCGCTCGCAAACGGCGGGGAAGAAATCCCTGCGCGACGCGCTGCGCCACCTGATGGACTGGAGCGAGCGCAACCAGCGCGCTTTCCGCACCGAAGAGCTGCCCGTAATCTTTCGCGAAGCGACGGGCGTCGACACCTCCGCCATCCTTGACCGCTGGATGCAGCCGCCGCTGCGCTGACCGTCCCAGAAGTGGTAAAGTCTTCAGGAAAAGCCCAGCAACACAAAAACGGCTTGGAGGTCCCATGGCAGAGCAAGTACCCGACAAGTACGCCGATCTATTCAAGAAGAAGGCCTTCGCCAATCTCGGCACGTTGATGCGCGACGGCAGCCCGCAAGTGACGCCGGTTTGGTTTGACTACGACGGCAAGCATGTGCGCGTGAACTCCGCGCTCGGCCGCGTCAAAGATAAGAACATCCGCCGTGATCCCCGCGTGTCGCTCTCGATTCAGGATCCGGAGAATCCCTATCGCTACCTGGAGGTTCGCGGCAAAGTGGTGGACATAACGCAGAACGGCGCCGACGACCACATCAACAGCTTGTCGCAAAAATATCTTGGCAACCCCGTGTATCCGTTCCGGCAGCCCGGCGAAGTCCGCGTGCTGTACAAGATCGAGCCGGAGAAATTCAGCGCGATGGGATGAGCGCCAACGACGCCAGCAACGCCATCAAAGTGCGCTCCATCGGCACGGTGCACTCGCCGGTGAAGCAGATCGCCGACGATTGCTGGGCCGGCGTGATTGCGACGATCGAGCTCGATCCGGATCAGTTCACGTCGGAGAGCACCGCGGGCCTGGCCGATTTTTCGCACGCTGAGATCGTCTTCCTTCTGGATCGCATCGCGCCCGACGCAGTTCAGACCGGCGCGCGCCATCCCCGCAATCGCAAAGACTGGCCCAAAGTCGGCATCTTCGCTCAGCGGGGCAAAGCCCGGCCGAATCGCATCGGCATCACGGTCTGCAAGATTGACCGGGTCGACGGCCTGCGCATTTCCGTGCGCGAACTCGACGCCATCGACGGCACTCCTGTCCTCGATATCAAGCCCTACTTGCAGGAATTTGCGCCGCGCGAAGCGGTCCGGCAGCCGGCGTGGTCCAAAGAATTGATGGCATCGTACTTCAAGCCGAGCAAGTAGCCTCTTCAGGCGGCCTTCGTGCGCTCAACCTCACGCTCCACCCTATCGGCCCAACTGCTCCAGCACATTCGTGCGTGTGAATACCTGCGGGCAGGGGATCGCGTGGCCGTAGCAGTGTCTGGCGGCGCGGATTCCGTGGCCCTGCTCCGTTTACTCGTCGAGTTGCGCGCAAAGCTAGGCATCGTCCTCAGCGTCGCGCATTTCAATCACCAGCTCCGGGGCCGCGCATCGGATGCCGACGAGAAATTCGTCGAGCGCCTAGCCTCGAAGTTCGCGCTACCCTTCCACGTCGCCCGCGCGGACGTCGCCGCCAAAGCCAAGCGCGACAAAGCCAACCTCGAGGATACGGCCCGCCGCGCCCGCTACGCCTTTTTTTCAAAGCTGGTTGAAGACGGCCGCGCCGCGCAAGTCGCCGTCGCCCACACTGCGGACGACCAGGCCGAAACCGTTCTCGCGCACATTCTCCGCGGCACTGGCCTGGCCGGCCTCGGCGGCATGCACCCCGTGGCGGAGCACATCGTTCGGCCGCTCATGCCATTCCGCCGCACCGACCTTCGCGCCTACGTTCGCGCCAATAAACAATCCTGGCGGGAGGACGCCACCAATCGCGACACCACCAGAACCCGGGCTCGCATTCGCAAAAAATTGCTGCCGCTTCTCGAGAAACAATTTCAGCCCAACATCGTCGAACATCTAGCGACCCTCGCAGAGCTCGCCCGCGAGGACGAAGCGTATTTGGACTTCTCCGCCGAAGTCCGCGCGATGGCGCTGTTCAAGAGAGAGGAAAACGCCGCAAGCATTCTCGTGTCTGATCTGCTGAGGCGTCCGCAAGCCAGCGTTCGCGAGCCTCTCTCCGCAGCGATGCGGCTCAAGACGCGCGCCATGAGCAAGCGCCTAATCCGCGTGATCATCGAAGAACTAAAGCCTCGCGACGGCCAATGCAACGCGGAACACGTCCAAGCGGTCATGGACCTCGCCGAGCGCGGCGAAAATGGCAAATCCCTGCCGCTACCCGGCGGGATCGAAGTGCGCCGCGAGCGAGACTCGCTGGTTTTCCGAGCGCGCGCCGCGGCGCCCCCAGCAAACAGACCGCAAAAAAGCTCCAAGCAGTTCCAGTACGACATCACTTCCCTCGAAACCGGCGCTGTACTAAACGTACCGTGCCTAGCATGCGTCTTTCGCCTTACAATCATTGACTGGCCAGCAAAGAGGGGAGAAACTAGAGATACCGGGTCGGTCTTAGACCGGCATGCGTTGACGTTCCCACTCGTGCTGCGGAGCTGGCGCCCAGGGGATAGATTGCGTCCCGCAGGGCATCGCAACGCACACAAGCTGAAACGTTTGCTGAACGAAAAACGCATCAGCCGCTGGGAGCGTGAAGGCTGGCCGGTGCTGACGAGCGGCGGGGTTCTTGCGTGGGCCCGCGGCTTTCCCGTCGCCGCTGAGTTTGCGGCGAGCGAAAGGACCCAAGTAGGAATCTTGATCGCCGAGGAACCATTTTCGTGAGCGCTGGGACTGGCGCGGCCTTTTCCGCCGCGCGAATCGCCGCGCGCGTTGCGGCTCTGGGCAAGGAAATCACGCGGGCGTACAAGGGGCGCCGCCTGGACGTCGTCGTCACGCTGGATCGCGGATTTGTTTTTGCCGCCGATCTGATTCGGCATATTGACGCGCCTGTGGTTTGCCATTTCGTTCGCGAGGACGTGCGGGACGTTCAGCAAGGCGGGCACCCGCGGCGCGAGGTTTTTTTTGGGACGGCACCGGAACTGAAGGGCCGGGATGTCCTGCTCGTGGATGCGGTGATCGAGAGCGGTGTGACGCAGGAGTTTCTTTTGCGGCGGATCGGCGAGAGCCAGCCGCGTTCCCTGCGACTGGCCGTCCTCCTGTACAAGGAGCCGCTGCGGCGGGTCGATCTGGAGCCCGATTACTTTGGCTTCCGGACTGCATCTAAAGATGTATGGATCGGATACGGCCTGGCGGCGGCCAATGGTACGGGGCGTAATCATCGCGTCCTGTCGACTCGCCTGCTGCAGCCAAAGCGGCGGCCGAGGAAGTCAAAGAAGAAGTAAGAGGTTACCAGGGTTCGGCGTTTCGCTCAGGGGTAGACCCGCGGGACTTGGGATAATAGAAGTGAGGCTGACGTGAATTCTAGTTCGACGGCAAAAACAATTCTCTTTTGGATCTCGATCGTTTTCCTCGGCGTCATGCTCTGGCGGCTGGTATCCGCCAACGGGCAGGCCTCGCGCGAACTCGAGCCTAGCTACAGCGAATTCATGGTCAAGGTCGACGCCGGGGACGTCAAGGAAGTCACGATGTACCTCTCGCCCAACAGCTACGAGCTCCAGGGCGAATACGTCAAGCCGCCGAACACCAAATTTCACGTAACGATTTTCAAGGAAGCCGCTCCCGACCTCACCAAGCAGTTGAAGGACAAACAGGTTCAGATCAAGGTCAAGGAAGTTCGCAGCGGTGATTGGGTTCTGATTCTGTTGAACGCTGCTCCACTGATCCTCCTAGTCGGCTTTTGCCTTTTCCTGATGCGCCAGATGCAAGCCGGCGGCAATAAGGCCCTGAGCTTCGGCAAGTCCCGCGCCCGTCTGCTGTCCGCGCAACAAAAGAAAGCCACGTTTAAGGACGTTGCTGGAACCGACGAAGCCAAGGAAGAGCTCCAGGAAATCATTGAGTTCCTAAAGGATCCGCAAAAGTTTCAGAAGCTCGGTGGCCGCATTCCCAAGGGTGTGCTGCTCGTCGGGCCTCCAGGCACGGGCAAAACCTTGCTCGCTCGGGCGATCGCTGGGGAAGCCAACGTTCCGTTCTTCTCGATTTCCGGATCGGACTTCGTCGAAATGTTCGTCGGCGTCGGCGCCAGCCGCGTTCGCGACCTTTTCGAGCAGGGCAAAAAGAATGCGCCCTGCATCATCTTCATCGACGAAATCGACGCCGTTGGCCGCCATCGTGGCGCAGGCCTCGGTGGAGGTCATGACGAGCGCGAGCAAACCTTGAACGCCCTGCTCGTCGAAATGGACGGTTTCGAGTCCAACGAAGGCGTGATCCTTATTGCCGCTACCAATCGCCCCGACGTTCTGGATCCCGCGCTTCTCCGCCCTGGCCGCTTTGACCGCCGCGTGGTCGTCGCGCGTCCCGACGTTAAGGGCCGCGAAGAGATTCTCCGCGTGCATACCCGCAAAGTGCCCATTTCCGATGACGTTGATCTCTCGATCATTGCTCGCGGCACGCCGGGCTTCTCCGGCGCAGACTTGGCGAACCTGGTTAACGAAGCTGCCCTATGGGCAGCGCGCCAAAACCGCAAGTTCGTCATGATGGCTGACTTCGAGATGTCCAAAGACAAAGTCTTGATGGGCGTCGAGCGCAAGTCCATGATTCTGTCCGACGAAGAGAAAAAGAACACCGCGTATCACGAAGCGGGCCACGCTCTCGTCGCCGCAAAAACTCCGGGCGCCGACCCCGTGCACAAGGTAACCATCATCCCGCGCGGCATGGCTCTCGGTTTGACGATGCAGCTCCCGGAAGACGACAAGCACACCTACACCCGCGAATATCTGGAAGCCATGCTTGCCGTGCTGATGGGCGGCCGTTCCGCCGAAGAAATTTTCCTCGGCCATATCACTACCGGCGCGGGCAACGACATCGAGCGTGCCACCGACATCGCCCGCAACATGGTCTGCGAATGGGGTATGAGCGAACTCGGTCCTCTGGCCTATGGCAAGAAAGACGAGGCCATCTTCCTGGGCCGCGAGATTGCCCAGCATCGCGACTACTCCGAAGACACCGCCATCCAGATCGACAAAGAAGTGAAGCGCATCGTGAACGACGGCTATGAGGCCGCGAAGAACCTCCTCTCGAACAATAAGGACGTTCTCGAGCGCATCGCGCAAGCTCTTCTCGAGCGCGAAGTCATCGATGCCAACGAGGTCAAACTGCTAATGGAAGGCAAGCCGCTGCCGGAAAAGCCGCGCACGCCTCCCACGCCACCGCAGGCGGCCCCTAGCACTGATCCCAAGATCGTCCGCCCGGAGCTGCGTCCCGCCCCGGGCTTCACCCGCGGCGAAAACCCAGCCAAAGCCTAGTTTCTTAACGTTACAAGTACGGGCGCAGCATGCTGCGCCCCTTTTCAGCTTCATCTGTCCGCCGAGCCCTTAGCTTAACCCTTCCGTTCCCGAAACGCCTGGGGATACGGCTAATCCCGCAATCTCCTACCCACTCTCTGCTAAAATAAAATGAGCATGCTGACCCAAATCGCAGGCTTCGACGCGACCTCCAACGGTCGCCCGCGCCGGAAGACCTATGGTGTGAACGTAGGCCATGTCCGCGTGGGCGGTGGCGCGCCCATCGTCGTGCAGTCCATGACCAACACGGACACCGCCGATATCGAAGGTACCTACAAGCAGACCCTCGAGCTCGCCGAAGCCGGCTCCGAAATCGTCCGCTGGACCGTCAATGTTCCGGAAGCCGCCGCGGCTGTCCCCGAAATCAAGAAGCGCCTGCTTGGCGCAGGCTGCAACGTGCCGATCATCGGCGACTTCCATTACAACGGCCACATTCTGCTCACAAAATATCCCGCGTGCGCCGTGGCGCTCGACAAATATCGCATCAACCCGGGAAACGTTGGCGCAGGACAACGCCGTGATGAACAGTTCTCCACCATTTGCCATATCGCGCGAGACAACGGCAAGCCCGTGCGCATCGGCGTCAACGGAGGCTCGCTGAATCAAGAGCTGGTCATGCGCAAGATGCAGGAGAACACCGACAAGAACCTCGGCAAAGAGTCGGAAGAAATCATCAACGACTGCATGGTGCTCTCGGCCCTGGAATCGACCGAGCTGGCGCTGGAGTCCGACCTGCGCCACGATCAGATCATCATTTCCTGCAAGACCTCACGCCCGCGCGACCTGATCACCGTGTACCGCGATCTGTCGGCGAAGACAGAGCAGCCACTTCACCTCGGCCTCACAGAAGCTGGCATGGGCATGAAGGGACAAATCTGGTCCGCTGCATCGCTCGGCGTCCTGCTCTACGAAGGCATTGGCGACACCATCCGCATTTCACTGACGCCGCGCCCCGGCGGCGACCGCCGCGAAGAGGTCTACGCCGCCTGCGAGCTGCTCCAAGCGCTGGGTCTGCGCGCTTTTTCGCCCAGCGTCACCGCTTGCCCCGGCTGTGGCCGCACCACCAGTTCCACCTTCCAGGAGCTCGCCGAGCGCATCCAGGCCTACATTCGCGACATGATGCCTATCTGGAAGACGCAATACGAGGGCGTCGAAACCATGACCCTTGCCGTCATGGGCTGCATCGTCAACGGCCCCGGTGAATCCAAGGCCGCCAACATCGGCATCAGCCTCCCTGGCACCGGTGAAGCCCCCCGCTGCCCCGTCTACATCGACGGCAAGAAAGACGTCACCCTGGAAGGCACTTACGACGAGCTCGCCGCCGCCTTCCAAGCCTTGGTCGACAACTACATCGCCAGTCGCTATCCGCGCAAAACGGCCGAGGTCACCCAGTGAAAATCAGCCGTGAGGATGTTCTGCGCGTCGCGGACTTGGCGTATCTCGACCTGAGTGACGCCGAGTTGGAGACCTACCGCGCACAGGTCGATGAGATTCTGGAATACATCGGTAAGTTGAACGAGCTCGATACCACAAACGTCGAGCCCATGGCCCAAGTTCTCGCGGACGACCAATCGGCGGATGCCACGTTGCGCGAGGATGTCGAAGTTCCCTGCCATGCTGCCGCCGAGGTTCTGAAGCAGGCGCCCGATCCCGAGCCGCCGTATTTCCGCGTTCCGAAGGTCATTGAACGGTGACCACCAACTGGAACATTGATAGCGTGAAGGACGCGCTCGCGGCGAAGAAGGTCTCGGCGCGCGAGCTTGCCGCTGAGCATTACAAACTTATCGACGCGCGCAACCCGGAGCTGAACGCCTTTCTCGCTCTGTCACCGGAACGCGCTTATGCCCAAGCCGACTGCATTGACGCCCTGGCCGCCGCCGGGAGGCCCCTTCCGCCGCTCGCGGGTGTCCCAGTGGCTATCAAGGACGTGCTCAGCACGCGCGGCGTGCGCACGACTTGCGGATCGAAGATTCTCGAGAATTATGTGCCACCGTACGACGCAACTGCCGTCACGCGCCTAGAGGCCGCTGGCGCCGTTATCCTCGGCAAAACCAATTGCGACGAATTTGCCATGGGCAGTTCCAACGAAAACTCCGCCTACGGCCCAGTATTGAACCCAGAAGCCACCGATCGCATTCCAGGAGGCTCCAGCGGCGGCTCGGCCGCAGCGGTTGCGGCAGGATTGGCTGTGGCGGCTCTCGGAACCGATACCGGCGGTTCCATCCGCCAGCCCGGAGCCATGTGCGGCGTTCCCGCCATGATGGGGAGCTATGGGCGCGTTTCGCGCTATGGGCTGATTGCGTTTGCGTCGTCGCTTGACCGCATCGGGCCGTTCGCCCACAACGTGCGCGACGTCGCCACCGTTCTGCAAGTGATCGCCGGCCGCGATCCCAACGATTCCACGTCCACAACGGCACCCGTTCCCGAATACCACACCGAAATCGGGAAACCCGTGACGGGCCTGCGAATCGGCATTCCCAAGGAATATTTCGGCGAGGGCATGGACGGCGACGTCCGCAAGAAAATTGAGGCGGGCATCGAAATCTTCAAAAAGCTCGGCTGCAAAATGGTCGAGATTCGCATGCCGCACACCGACTACGCGATTGCCGTCTACTATATCATTGCCACGGCGGAAGCGAGCTCCAACTTGGCGCGCTACGACGGCGTCCGCTACGGTCTTCGCGTCGATGATGATTCCCTTCTCTCCATGTACCGCAAGACGCGCGGTGCGGGATTTGGCGCGGAGGTGAAACGCCGCATCGTTCTTGGCACCTACGTTCTTTCCGCCGGCTACTACGACGCGTATTACCTGAAGGGCCAGAAAGTTCGCGCACTGATCGCGCAGGATTTTCGCGACGCCTTCAACAAGGTGGACGCGATTGTTACCCCCACGTCTCCCGTGCCGGCCTTCAAATTAGGGGAGCGCACCAACGACCCGCTCCAGATGTATCTTGCTGATATATATACAGTTACAGGCTCGCTGGCGGGAGTGCCGGGAATTTCGGTGCCCTGCGGAAAGATCTGCGGTAAGCTCCCGGTCGGTTTGCAGATTTTTGGCCCGGCGTTTGGCGAGCCTCGCGTGCTGCAACTGGCGCACGCTTTCGAGCAGGCGGGCGGCGCCACAGTCTGAGCGCGTGGCCTGCCCCGCACCGGGAATATGATTTTTGGCGTCAACGGTCTTGCATCAACCAGGCTTCGTGCCGAGACTCGAACTCACCCTTGAGAAACTCGCTCGCGCTCAGCATCATCTGCTGCGCTCCGCGGATTACATTCCGGCCGAACACTGGAAAACACCACCCAAACACGGCGCGTGGTGCGCTGCAGAGGTCATTGCTCACCTCATCATGGTGGAGAGGGCAGTCGTCGGCAAAGCGGACCGGGTGCTGCAACATACTCCCAAGGAATTCTCTTTTTTCAAGAGATTTCACTTGCCGCTCGCGCTGGTCGAAGGGCGAATCATCCGCCAGAAGACGCCCGTGCCGCTCGATCCGGAGCTAGTTCAAGAAAAAGAAACGATGCTCGCGGCGCTGCGCGAAATACGGGAACGCACGCTGGCATTTCTGGACGAAACCCAAGGTCGCGATCTGAGCAAATACCGCTGGCCGCACCCGTTTCTGGGATCGTTTGATGTGTACGAATGGTTTCAATTCGTTGCATCACATGAGCTTAGGCACGAAAAGCAGCTTCGTGAAATCTCCGCAGGTCTACCGAAAGCCATAGCAACTTTGCAAAAATAGGACATTTTTACCTACTCGTTTTGCCCGCGGCACCCTTTTAGTAATGCCGCAATTCTGCCCCATTTGACCGAAAATGACCGTTTTTGCTGGGTTTTGGTCCAAAAGTACTAGGTGGTTCGTTTCGGGCTAACAGAACGGAACGACTATTGCTCTTGTGTCGATGCAGCTATTAGGATTCACATAGCATCCAATGCAGTGTGGGTCGCTCAAGCAGCAAAGAACACGGGACGAACTCAGGGCGGATACAGAAAGAGGGCCAAGGCCATGGTTACCGTCAAAGCGAGCCAAAAGATCTTCACCGATTCGGAAGTGGCAAGTCTGACTGGTATTTGCGTGGATCACTTGCATAATTTCGCGAAGAGCCGGCATCTGGGGTTCATCGCGCGCGCCGCGGAACGGGCTGGAATTCAGGCGGACCAGTGGCTGTTCACGCTGTCGGATTTGATGGTGCTGGTTACGCTGTTTCCGCGCTGCACGCACTAAATAGCGGCGGCCAACTTTAACGCAGTATGGCGCTCTCCGGCTTTCGCCGGAGAGCTTTTTTATTGTGGGGCCGGCGGAATCAGCGGGGAGCGGGGGTGGCCGAATCGGCGAGGGCGTATGCCAGAACGGTCATTACCGCGGCGTTTTCGCCGAGTTCGCGGGGATCGACTTTGTCGAAGGTGTCAGCTGCCGTGTGGTGATAGTTGAAGTAGAAGCGGCTGTCCTGGTTGGGGCTGAAACCCGGAACGCCCTTTTGATTGAGGGAATCCACGTCGGAGCCCGCCTCCGGGGCGGACCGTTCGGTTCCGGCACCGATTGAATCCAGCACCTGCGCGACAGGACGCATCCATTCCCCCAGCTCTGGCTTCCCGACGAAATAAAAACCAACCGGATGCCCCGCACCCATGTCGGATTCGAGAGCCGCGACGTGATTCTGCAGATCGCCGGCGTGCTCGGTGGCATAGGTTTTCGCGCCCTCGGCACCGCTCTCCTCGTCCATCCATGCGATGAAGCGGATGGTACGCTTGGGATGAATTCCAAGCTGGCGGAGCAGGTGAATGGCCTGCATGGAAACCACAACCCCGGCGCCGTCATCGATCGCGCCCGTGCCGAGGTCCCAAGAGTCCAGATGGCCGGAGACAATGACGACCTGCTCGGGATGTTCGCTGCCCTTCCAATCCGCGATGACGTTGTAGCTATCCACGAACGGCAGGGCCTGCGGAGTGAGTGTGAGATGCATGCGGACAGGGCCCTGATGCGCGAGATTGGCGAGGAGGTCCGCGTCTTCCGCAGTGACGGCGGCGGACGGGATTTGCGGACCTTCCGGACTCTGAAATGTGGCCCCGGTATGCGGCAGGCGATAGTCCGCGCCGCCAACCGAGCGCACGAGAACAGCGGCGACTCCAAGAGATTTTCCGAGAGCGGGACCTGCTCCGCGATAGACGACGGCTTTACCGTAGGCTTCTCCACCGCTGCCTTGCATGGCGAGTTGCTTATCGAAATGCTCGTTGAAGAGAAGAATTTTGCCCTTCACTGCGCCAGCCGGCAACTGCCGCAGTTCGTCGAAGGAATTCACGACGACGACTTCGGTCTGCAAGCCCTCCGCAGGCGTGGCACCGCTGCCGCCGAGAGCGGTCAGCACAATTTTTTGGGTGGTACCGGGAGTTTGCTCTGGCCAGGCAAGCAACTCGCAGGTTTCCACGCCGCGCACCCAGTGTGGGACGCTGGTCTTTTCCAATTGAACTTCGGCGCCCAAAGCGCGCATCTCCGCAGCGACATACTCGACGGCGTGTTGCGCTTGCGGCGAGCCACTGAGGCGGGGGCCGATGTTATCGGTTAGATGGCGCAACTCGTCGAGAGCGAAGGAGTCCTTCAGGGCGGCGTCACGCAGGCGCGCCATGATGGCGATTTGGTCGGAGGTCCAGGCTCCGGTGGAGCTATTCAGCAAGCTTTCGATGCGTTGTTGATAGGAAGGCGGGACCGCAGGAACGGCGGGTGCTTGCGCCATGCACGGCATCGAGATGAAAAACGCGGCGCAGGCGGTTAGAAATGTTTTTTGAAGTGGCATGCCGGATGGTATCACGGTCGCTAGGGCGTTGAAGTTGGGGACGCAAGTCATGAGAAGGTACCAAGAGACGTTGGGTTCATGCTGATGTGTCATCTAAACCCCGCCCTCGGAAGAGGGCGGCTACAGTGATTTCGGTTGGGTTTGTTCTTGTTACCGGGCGGGGAGGGCAGGCATCATATTTGGCTATGGAATACCGACAACTTGGACACTCTGGTTTGAAAGTGCCGGTGCTGAGCTTTGGAACCGGGACGTTTGGCGGCGGCAACGAGTTCTTTAAAGCATGGGGCAACAGCGACGTGGCCGAGGCTACGCGGCTTGTGGACATTTGCCTTGAGGCTGGCGTCAATCTTTTTGACACCGCCGACATTTATTCTGAGGGAAAGTCGGAAGAAATTCTTGGGAAGGCCATCGCCGGTCGCCGCGAGAAAGTATTGATTTCGACAAAAGGTACGTTCCCGATGGGGACAGGGCCGAATGACCTGGGCTCGTCGAGGTTCCATCTGCTCCGAGCGTGCGAAGACAGTCTTCGCCGCCTGGGCACAGACTACATCGATATCTACCATCTCCATGGGTTCGACGCACTGACGCCGATCGAAGAGACCCTGAAGACGCTCGATCAACTGGTGCAGAGCGGAAAAGTTCGCTACATCGCGTGCTCCAATTTTTCCGGATGGCATCTGATGAAATCCCTGGCCATTTCGGAGAGGTACGGCTGGGCTCGGTATGTGGCACATCAGGCTTACTATTCGCTGGTCGGCCGCGACTTTGAATGGGAGTTGATGCCCTTGGGGATCGACCAAAAGGTCGCAACGATCGTTTGGAGCCCTCTGGGATGGGGCCGCTTGACGGGGAAGATCCGGCGTGGGGCACCGCTGCCGGCGAACAGCCGGCTCCACAAGACGGCGGAGCAAGGGCCACGGATTGAGAACGAATATCTCTACCGGGTTGTGGATGCGCTCGATGAGGTCGCGAAGGAAGCCGGGAAGACGGTTCCTGCGGTCGCCTTGAATTGGCTCCTGCAACGGCCGACGGTGGCGAATGTCGTGATCGGCGCTCGAAACGAGGAGCAGCTCCAACAAAACCTGGAAGCGGCTGGATGGAATCTAACGGCGGCCCAGGTTGCGAAACTGGACAAGGCGAGTGACACGACTCCGGTCTATCCCTACTGGCATCAACGGCAATTCCGCGAGCGAAACCCCTGGCCGGTGCCGTATGCCGGCTGACGGCGCGGGCGTTGCGGGGCATGGCGCGCGGCGCTATGCTCGGCGAGAGGCAAACTGCGGGCGCCGCGAGCGCATCCCACCTTTGAGAAGCCGATGACTTCATCCCGAAAACCCATGGCGGTCTGTTGCTTGGCGAGTCTTAGCTGGCTCGTCGCCGGGGGGCTCGCGATCGTGCGCGGCCAGAGCCAAGCATCTGGATCGTCGGGGCAGGCCGCGAGCAAAGATTCGGGAGCGGAGGCGCGGATCACGCGCGGGAAGAAGTTGATGATGAAGGACGGTAGCTTCCAATTGGCGCGCAGTTACGAGCGGAAGGGCGACCGGGTGCGCTACTACAGCGTGGAGCGCGGGGATTGGGAAGAGATTCCGGCTACGATGGTGGATTGGGATGCGACAGCGAAGGCGGAGGCCGATGCCGAGAAGGTGGACGCAGCGCTGGTGAGCAAGATTCATACGCAGGAAGAAGCGACCAAGATCGAAACGACGCTGGACGTGGACGCGAGCTTGCAAGTGGCGCCGGGCGTGTTTCTGCCGCCAGGAGAAGGGATGTTTGCGATCGAAGGGAAATCGGTGACACCGATTCCACAGGTCGGCGCGGATATCAAGAACGACAAGAAGACTCAGCTCAAGCGAATCCTTTCGCCGCTGCCGGTCATCCCGAGTAAACAAAACGTGGAAATTCCCGGCCCGAGGGCCAAGCTGCGGGTGACGACGGCGGTGCCGGAGTTTTATTTGCGCGAAGTTCAACCGGACTATGAAAATGACTCGGCGCTCGAACGGACCCGGCGGCAAAGTACCAGCGGGCCCGATGTGGAGTTGATTCGCGCGACGGTGAAGGGCAATAAGCGCTTGCTGGAATCGATTCGCACCTTGTTTGGCGAGAACGTAGGAGACGAGCGCAAAACGATCTCGATACAGGAGTGGGAGGTAGCGCGGACCGTGTATCGATTTACGCTGAGCGAGCCGCTGCCGCCGGGAGAGTACGCGCTGGCGGAGATGTTGCCGGACGGGATGAATCTGTTCGTGTGGGACTTTGGGGTGGACAGCAGCGGCGCGATTCAGCCGGCGAAGCATTGACCTGGGAGCCGGCTCAGGCTGCGGGAAGAAAAGCGGAACACAAAGGTCACGGAGCAGACGGGCGAATCTGGACGAGACCTGATGCAGCGGGGCTCTTTGCGCGGGCCAGCATGCCCGCGGAGACGATGCCGGTGCGGACGAAAGATTTTTCGCAGTCGGCGGACGACGGACCGCGCATGTTGCCTTCCATGTATGCGAGTCCGGGACAGCGCGTACACGTGCCCAGGTGGTTGCAAGACGAGCACGTAGTTAGGTCTTTTCCGCGAATCGCGCGAACCTCCACGAGTTGCGGTGAATTTCGCCAAATGTCGATAAAGCTCTGCTCGCGCACATTTCCGCAAGAGATGGGGAACTGCACGCACGGATAAAGTTCGCCACGTGGGGAGACGTAGCACGCGGTATGGCCCGCGCTGCACGGGAGACCTTCGAGCGTGTCATCGTCCACGGGCGGCGGCGGCGCGCAAAATTCGGCAACATCACCGACCAAATCCGGGTTCTGGAAGGCGCTTCGCAAGCTGTCGGACGGAAGGCGCAGCCGAAGCACGGATGTGTCTCCGCTCATCATGGGCGTGATGGTGGGATCGAGTGTGTAGTGGGCTCCGACTTCGGCAGCCAACTGGCGCACGCCTTCGCTATCGTGAAGATTGCCCTTCATCAGGACGTTTGCGAGAGTGACCTTGAGGCCGTGGGCTCTGAGACGGCGAACGCCGGCAAGAGTGCGAGCGAGGGAGCCAGGCAGCTTCGAGATTCCGTCGTGAACTTCGGCACGATGCGAGTACACGCTGATCTGCACTTGCTCGACGTTTAATTCGCGGAGGCGCCGGGCCTCTTTTTCGCGGATGAGGACAGCGTTGGTCTTGAGTTTCACGTTGAAACGCAAGGCGCGGGCGTACTCGATGATTTCGAAGCAGTCGCGCCGGATGAGAGGCTCGCCGCCGCTGATGGTGAGGAAGAAGACGCCAGCCGCGGCAAGCTGATCGAGAAGATTGAGGATTTCGGCGGTGGTCATTTCGCCGTCGCCGTCGTGATCGAGGTAGCAGTGCTCGCAGCGCTCGTTGCAGCGGTACGTTATGTCCAGATGGACGCTGATCGGCACGCCGTGGCTCAGCGCCTTCTGATTGAGTGCGGCCATCAAGCTCATGCGGTTTTCAGGCTCTCCAGCGGCGCGTCGCTAACCGGCTCGTCGGACAAACGCACAATCCCGTGCCGAGCTAACTCTTCCACGAGTTGGGTAGCATCGCGATACGCTCGTTCCGGTTCGACATCAAATTCCTCGCAGACGTGTTGCCGGACGATTTCAGAAAGAGGCGTCTTGCCGTCGGCGGCCAGCCAAATCACCGTCGCGGTTTCATTCAGACTGAAAAGGGTCGAATCGGAGGCGGACATGATAATCATCTCTTCGCCCATCTGGCGGGCGGCCACGGCGCTGCTGCGCGCGATGTATTTGTCGGTCATCGGATTTCCTCCGGGGTGGTTTGTACCTGCGCGATCAGCTCCCAAGCACGCGCATCGGGCGTGAAGACCAGCCGCGAGACCTGGACGCGGGAGACAAACTCGAGGACTGAATCAAAAACGCGAGCGACTATTTCTTCTTCGTGCGCGAAAAACAGGACGTGGCGCATCAGGGCGCGTGCCGCGTCTTTCTGCGCGATCGGCTCGATGCGGTTCTCGGGGCCTTGCTCGAGCAGGTACAGCGCATCGATTGGAGCGGAAGTATTTGCGCCCGAACGAGCGAGTTCGCCAGCGAACGGCGTACCGTAGGCGCGATAGCCGCTGCCGCTCCGCCGGACGTAGGAGATTTCGTCGGTGAGCACGACGGCATCACGCGGGGCCAAGCGCGCCATGGTGGTCTTGCCAACGCCGGAAACGCCCGCAAAGAGATACGCGGCGCCGCCGCGGATAGCGCTAGCCGCGTGGACCAGAAAGCCGCCCTCTTCGGCGAGAACGAGCGAGTGCGTGATGCGGAGCACCGTGTCGATGGAATAGGGATTGGGGCACTGGCGAATCCAACCTCGGCCGGCGCGGGCGTCCCAAGTTGCAAGGAAATCACCCCGACGAAAACGCCAGAGAGAGCCATCGCGAGAAACTTGCGCGTCCTCATCGGATGGTTCACCGGACTGGTCAAGCTGGATCTCGAAGCGATACGTGGGCGCGGAGAGCGGATTCACGAAACCGGCATATCGTTTTTCGAGAAGCTCGCAGAATGCAGGATCGCTGGGTTGAAGAAGAATTGGGATCGCGCCGATCTCCACCGCGACGGATGGCGCTGCTTGGCTAAAAGATCGAACGCGTGTAGGCGCCGAGATCGCCGCGCCCATCACAGGCACTCCAGGACGGGTGTGCCGGGATTCTCGTACGGTTCATGAGAGCCGCCGAGAAGGCGCAAACGCAGCGAATGCCGGCGGAGCAGAGCCTTCGCCAGCGCGTTGGAATTGCGCACCGCCCAGCGCAGCAGCTTGGTGGAAAAGTCGTCGACGCGCGCGAACTCGACCGGTTTGCCGTAACGCACGATGGAAGTGACGCGGCCGAGGACCTGGCTCTCGTCCAGCGAGGGATCTTCTTCGGGAAGCGCGTCGCCGCGCGTGGCAAGCAAGAAACGGTTTCCCTGGCGCCATTTGCGGATCAATCGGTGCGCCCAGAAACGGCCTTCGCGCAGCGCTAGAACGATGTGACCGTGCCGCGCTTCGGCAATCCCTTGGGAGCGCACCGTCAGGACGTCGCCCGGGTAGATGGACGGAATCATGCTGCTGCCGCGGGCAACAAAGCGAACTTCGCCGAAGCGGCGCAAGACTTCGGCAGCAAGATCGAGGCGCACCTTATCGGACGATGGAGGAGCTCCGGCGGCCGTGTGTCCGTGTGTCACGAATTCTTCCGATTGAATCTGCATTGCCGCTGAGTTGCGGAGAGTTTGCCGCAAGCCAGGGCCATGGTTTCAAAAACCTTCTCGTGCTGAAAATCGGGCTTCGTGTACGGCCGCTTTTTTTTCGCGGTCAGACCGGTCGATTCGTTCTTGGTGTGAGACCGATCGTGTCGAGCTTCGTTCATTGATACCCCGTTCGAATCAATTCAAGCCCACTTGCGTGTACTTAACGGCGGTATTGCTGCCCAGAGAGGAAAAATAAAGGCTGGATGCCTGTGCACTCGCGCTGGAGTTGTCGATGACCATGCCCGAGGTGCCTGTGCTCGTGCCAGGTAAACCAGTGCCGGGTTGAGTCGGAGCTCCAGCGGGGAACGCGTTGATGGTTGACCGCGCAAAGTTGGGGGGAACTATGAGAATGCCTAAGAAAAGGTAATCGTTTGCTCCGTTCTTGAATTCGGTTAGGGGAGCGTACTCCCCCGGTCTCGTGCCAATATTGATAGAATGAGCTGGTATTCCTGAGTTCATAGTCCGGCTAGCATTGAAAGTCGAGGCGTAGAGGGTGAGATTGGCAGCCGTGGCATCGAAGGCACCCGTATAGATCAACCAGTTCGCTGAAGCAACGCTGGAGAAATACGGGTCATTGAAAGCTGGAGCGTGAAGGTTTTTGAATCCGCTGACGCCAACCAGTGCGATGCTGGGTGAGCTTAGGTCCGTCTTGGCCTGCACGAGGACAGCATTGCCGGTATTGGGCGCAGCACCAGTGCCGCTGACGGCATAGATGAATCCGTTGCCGTCCACGATTGGAGACTCGACAACGGCGCCAGTGGCACTTCCGTTTCCGATGGCAATGGACGGCGTAGCCAGTGCGACACCTGTGGAAGTAAATCCGTAGATTTTGCCGTCGGCACATCCTACAAAAATATTCAGGGTAGCGAAGTCCTGGACAGGACCCGTAAGCTGCTTGCCTGCGCAAACAGTCACCGATCCCGTACCGCCCCAGGTGGTATCGAGGCTGGGCACGGCCGTTCCACAAGACGCCGTAGTGCAGAACACATTCTTGATTCGGAAGAGAACACCTGCGTCGTTCCCCACGTACGCTGTATCGTTGGAGTAGTCGATGTAGGGGGACGAAAGCGTGTCAGTGCCGGCAGCAGCTACTCCCAACGCCAAATCGGTGGCGGTGCCAGCCGCCAAAGGAGTGGCTGCGGCAAAAGTTGTGATCGCTTTCGTGGAGGCCAGGGACTGCAGGTTGGCATTCTGACCGTCCTTAGCATTCCAGGCCAGGACGTGAAAGTGAGCCGCGCTTCCGGCCGCTGATTCGACGAAGGCTACCTTCGTGCCATCCAGGGAAAGAACGGGAGAGGTAGCGACGGCGCCGCCAGCGGCGATGGCGTGAACGTTATAGGACCAGTACACGGTCGGAGCCGATGTGCCCACGTCATTACCACTAGGCACGCGATTGCAAATCCCATTGCCACCCGCAGTGCCGGTGTAGAGATTGTTGAAGGCGACGATGTTGGGCTGGGTGCCGCTGCCATTTACGTTCACCGGAAATACGATGAAGTCAGTCGTGCAATTTGCCGCCGTAACGGCGACGGTAGTGTCGAAGTTAAACTTAGCGGGGAATTGGCCGGGTGCCGTAGCCCCAGTGCCAAGACTGATACTCCAGTCGGAATGTATGTCGCTCGCGCCCCGTATCGGAAAGTGGCCTGGCGGCGGGCGACGAAACCGATAGAAGTTGACCAGCGGCAGCCGCTGAACTTCCCTCGCGGCGAACTCGCGCTGTTCCATTTCGCGCCACCGGAACAGGGCTCTGGGGTCCCGGCGAGCAGCTTCCAGCTGGTCCATCGTCCCGGTGTGGGGGTAGAAGACGTGCTGGGTAGACCAATCGTGGAAGCTACCCTGGTTCTGATGAAATCGCGCTGGGGGAACGGGCGCAATCGATCGCTGCCCGGTGAAGAGCAGCGGCAGCAAAGCTACCGGTAACAATGAGAGCAGGGCTATACGCCCGCTCCAAGGAAGGGGTTTCGTCATCGTTTCGCCCAAGCGAATACAGTTGTCAGTGTCTTACGGCAGGCGGACCGGGTTTCAACGGAAAACGCGCGATGTTGACTAAAGGTTACGGGGGTGTACCCGTATTCACTTAACGGTTTGACGACATGCCCGCCAAGCTGGTAACCCCTTTAGTTTGGAACCTTTTCGGCAGGAATGGCGGAGACGATCTCGCGCAACATCGCGAGAACGTCGGAAATGCGGAAGGGTTTCTGCAACCGGTAAGGCCTTCCGGAGCCGGAACCCGGGATTTCCACCAGATCGCCGGTCATGAAGATCACCGTAGGCTTGTTCGCCCCTGCCGCGGACAGAATCTGCTGGGCGACCTGGCGGCCGTCAGCGGCTAAGCCGCCTGCGGAGAGATTCACGTCGCACAGAAGGATGTCGTAGGAGCGCCGGCCGACGAGATCCAGCGCTTCAGCCGGAGTCGCCGCGCAATCCACATGCAGGCCGTGGATGGATAGCCCTTCGTCAAGGAGCATGCGGAGGCTCTCTTCGTCATCGAGAACGAGCACGGAGCGGCCTTTCAAGGCTTCCGAAGCGGCACGAAACAGAGGGGAAATCGAGATGCCCGAGTCCGTGGGGGATGCGGGCGGCGATTGCTGGTCGGAAGCGATCGGCAGAAACACCGTGAAAGCCGATCCCCCCGCAGGGAAGGTTTCGGCGTTAATCGAGCCACCATGCTCGCGGATGATGGACATGCAGATGCTCAAGCCGAGACCGGTTCCTCCACCAGGGCGCTTGGTGGTGTAAAAGGGATCGAAAAGGCGGGGGAGAGCCTCGGGAAGAATGCCTACGCCGTCGTCCTGAACGGTAACGGTGGTGTGCTTGCCGACGCGCCCAATGCGGATCTGGATGCGGCCGGTTTCGCGGACTTCGCGGATGGCGTGCTCGGCGTTGCTAATGAGATTCAAGAAAACTTGAATGAGCTGGTTGGCGTCCCCAGTGATCGTTGGCAACGCGTTGTAGGGCTGGAAGTCCACTTCGATGTTGTTCCGGCGGAGTGAATGCTCGTGCAGCTGGAGGGTGCGATCGATCAAGCTGTTGACGTCCAGCAGTTTTTTTTGAGGCGCGGCCGGCCGGGAGAACTCCAGCAGATTCTGGACGATGCGCGCGGCGCGGCGGGCCTGCCGGTGCGTCAGATCGAGCTGCCGCCTGGTAGCTTCCTCAAGACCTTGGCGTTCCCGCAAGAGCTCGGTGACGCCCAGGATGGCGGTGAGAGGATTGTTCAGCTCGTGGGCCACCCCGGCGAGCATTTGGCCCATGGCCGCCAGCTTTTCTGCCTGAATGAGCTGCTCTTCCAGGCGCTTCAACTCGGTGACATCGCGGCCAGAAATAATCACGCCATCGATCTTCCCGGTTTCGTCGCAAAGAGGGCTGAAGTGGCAGCGGATCCGGCGCCACTCGCCTTGTTTATGGCGGACGCGAATCTCGAGTGACGCAAAGGACTGCCGGCCGCCGACGATCTCCGCGAAGAGAGCCTGGAGGGCCGGGCGGTCTTCGACATGGGTGCGTTCGCCTAGCTCCTGGGAGTCATACTCTTCGGGGTCGTAGCCGAGGATGTCTTTGACCCGAGGGCTCGTGAACGTGTACTGGCTGGCGGCATTCAGGACCATGATAAGGTCCGGGAAACTGTCTACCAAGCGGCGAGCAAACTCCTGCTGCTGATACAGCCGCCGCTCCATCTCGCGCCGGTCGGTGATGTCCATCAACGCGCCGTGATAGCGAAGGATTTGACCGCTGCCATCGCGCACAACTGCCGCAGTGTTCAAACAGATGATGGGGCTGCCATCTTTGCGGTAGAGCGTGATCTCCCGGCCCTGCAGCATCGGCTGGCTATCGACTTCCTGCCGCAAGAGCTGGCGGTGCGCCGCATCTGGCAGAACGTCGGCGAGCGTGCGGGTGAGAAGCTCTTCCTTGGAGTCGTATCCAAGCATGCGAACTAGCGCTGGATTGGCGTCCAGAATGCGGTCGTCCGGAGTAACGATGTAGATGCCTTCCTGAAGAGTCTCGAAAAGTTCCGTGAAGCGCGCTTCGTTTTTGCGCAGGGAGGTAATGTCGCGCGCGAGGATGGTGACCCCATGAACCTGGTCATCACGGACCATGGCGTGCGCCACGCAGTCGAAATAGCAGACCGCTTTCTGATTTTTGAGGCGCACATGCACGACGCCAGTCCAGTGCCGCCGCTCGAGAAATCGAGGCATGGCGCGGTCCAGCAATTCGCGCCCTTCACCAGAACCTTCCTCGAGAAAATCGGTAACCGGCTTGCCAATGATCTGCTGGAACGACAAACCCACAAGATCGGCAAAGGTGCGATTGACGGCGCGCACCTCGCCATCGAGGGTGAGTGCGATAAGGATTTCGTCGAAAGAGTCAATCAAGTCCCGGTAGCCTTGCTGGGAGCGCTCGATGACCGAGAAGAGCTGATCCATCTGCTTGCCCGTGGGAGGGGCGGAGTCGCGCTGCTCGATGCCCCGGACCAAGCCGCGAAGCTCTGATATTTCCTGCGTCCGCTTCCACGCATACAGGCCGAATAGAGCTACGAGAGTCACCAGGCCGATCGGCAAGGCTTCGTAGCGGTGCGCCAGCGACCGAATGGTGTCCCAGGAAATGACGGCAAAAACGATCGAGAGGACGAGGAGCAGGAAAAAGGTGAGCCGCCAGATTTCTTTCTGGCGTCTTTCAAATTGCTCAAGGCGCTCGGAAACCGCAGGGCGGTTTTCGCCACTCGACGAAGAACTGTTCCCGGAACCCGAGGTTGAATTCCTGTTTTCTGGCATGGATTCCCGTTACACCGGCATCGAGCTAGCGTTAACCGATCATTAATTATTCCACCATTGTAGGAACGCCGGTGAGCGGCCAGCAACCACGGGATTAAACGACGTGCCCCGAATGATACCTATACGCTTGCGCACAAAAAAAACGGCGCCCTCGACCTAAGTCGAGAACGCCGCTGGTTTTGCTTGCGGGAAGTAAACCCTCCCGAATGAGATGGTTAGCCTTCCGTAGCGGCGTCGGCCTCGGTGTCCTTCTGCAGGAAGTCGAGCGCCGCGGCCTCTTCGGCGGTGAGCTCGGCGGCTTCCGGAATCTCCTCGATAGGAGCGGGAATCGGCATTTCCGTCAGCAATTGAATGCTGCGGTAGTGCTCGAGGCCCGTTCCAGCGGGGATGAGGCGGCCCATGATGACGTTTTCCTTCAGGCCGCGCAGATAGTCGACCTTGCCGGCAACCGCGGCTTCGGTGAGCACGCGGGTGGTCTCCTGGAAGCTGGCGGCGGAGATGAACGAGTCGGTGGAGAGCGACGCCTTGGTGATGCCAAGGAGCAGCGGGCGGCCTGTTGCAGGGCGGCCACCGTCGGCGATGATGCGGTCGTTCTCTTCGCGGAAGCGGAACTTGTCCACTTGCTCCTCGAGGAGGAACGAGGTGTCGCCAACGTCTTCGACCTTGACCCAACGCATCATCTGCCGGGAGATGGTCTCGATGTGCTTGTCGTTGATGTTCACGCCCTGGAGGCGGTAAACCTCTTGAATGGCGTTGACCAAGTAGGATTGTGTGAACTTCTCGCCGAGGACAGCCAGCAAGTCGTGCAGGTTGAGCGGGCCATCGATCAGGGCTTCACCGGCCTTGACGTGGTCGCCTTCCTGAACGTTGATGTGGGTGCCGCGGGGAATCGAGTATTCCTTGCTGGTCTTCGTGGCACTGCGGGTGTCATCGCTGTCGACGTAAATCTTGCGCATGCCCTTGGCGATATCGCCATAGCGCACCACGCCGTCGATTTCGCTGATGACCGCGGGGTCCTTAGGCTTGCGCGTTTCGAAAAGTTCCACGACGCGCGGGAGACCACCGGTAATGTCTTTCGTCTTGGTGGTTTCGCGCGGGATCTTCGCGAGCACGTCGCCGGCTTGTACTTCGTCACCATCCTTGACCATCAAGTGAGCGCGCGAAGGCATCAGGTACTTTTTGCGGACCTTGCCCGACGAATCGCGAACGAGAATGGCCGGCTGATGCTTTTCGTCACCCGGTGGCAGGGTAACGACATCCTGCGAAAGACCGGTGACTTCGTCGACTTGCTCCTCGATCGTTAGGCCGGGCCGCAGGTCGTCGAACTTCACGGAACCCGCAGTTTCGGTAAGGATCGAGAAGGTGAACGGATCCCACTCGGCCAGAATCTGACCGTGGTTAACGGTATCGCCCTCGGCAACGCGGAGACGGGCTCCGTAAACGACGTGGTAGCGCTCCTTTTCGCGGCCTTTCTCATCGACAATGGCGATGAGGCCGGAACGATTCATCGCGATGGATGTGCCGCCGCGGCCCTGGACGTACTTGAGGTCCACGAACTTGATGACGCCGTTGTTGCGCGCTTCCAGTGTGGAGCGCTCGGATACGCGGGTGGCCGTTCCACCGATGTGGAACGTGCGCATTGTGAGCTGCGTGCCGGGCTCGCCGATGGACTGCGCGGCGATGACGCCGACGGCTTCGCCAAGCTCGACCATGCGGCCTGAGGCAAGGTTGCGGCCGTAGCACAGCGCGCAAACACCGCGGCGGGACTCGCAGGTGAGCACGGACCGGATGCGTACGCGCTCAATGCCCGCGCCCTGGACGGAGTTGGCTAGCTCTTCCGTGATTTCTTGGTTCACGTCAACGATGACGTGGCCCTCGAAGTCCTTGATCTTGTCGAGGGACACACGGCCCACGATGCGATCGCGCAGCGGCTCGACTTCGACGCCGGCTTCGATGATGGGTTCGACGAAGATTCCGTCGGAAGTGCCGCAATCGCGCTCATTGATGATGACGTCTTGCGCCACGTCGACGAGGCGGCGGGTGAGGTAGCCGGAGTCGGCGGTCTTGAGCGCCGTGTCGGCCAAACCCTTGCGCGCGCCGTGCGTCGAGATGAAGTACTGCAGCACGTTGAGGCCTTCGCGGAAGTTGGAAGTGATCGGCGACTCGATGACTTCGCCGGAAGGCTTGGCCATCAGACCGCGCATACCGGAGAGCTGACGAATCTGCTGCTTCGATCCGCGAGCGCCGGAGTCCGCCATGACGTAGACGGGGTTGATGCCGCCTTCCTTGTCCTGGTTTTCGAGGGTCTTGAACAGTTCATCGGCGACTTTTTCGGTGACGTCGCCCCAAATAGCGATGACTTTGTTGTAGCGCTCGCCGTTGGTGATCGCGCCGTCCAGGTATTGCTGCTGCACCTTGACGACTTCCTTTTCCGCGTTATCGACCAGCTTGGGCTTGTCGCCGGGGATGAGCATGTCGTCGATGCCGATCGAGATGCCGGACTTGGTGGCGTACATGAAGCCCAATTCCTTCAGCTGGTCGAGCAACACAACGGTGCTCTCCAAACCGAAGCGCAAGTAGGCGTAATAGACGAGTTGCTGAACACCCTTCTTCTTGAGCAACCCGTTCACGTACGGGAAGTTACTCGGCAGGTGCGAATTGAAAATCACGCGCCCGACGGTGGTCTGAATAAACTGGCGTTCCATTTTGACTGGAACGGTGTGCGGCACGTCCTGGTCGTCGTACGCCGTGGTGAGGTCGATGACTTCACCGGTATAGCGGAGACGAATCGGACTGAGCAACTCCACCTCGCCGGCTTCCAAAGCCAAAACCACTTCATCGGATGCGCCGAAGACACGCCCTTCGCCCTTGGCGCCGGTGCGCGCCTTGGTCAAGTAGTAGATGCCCAGAACCATGTCCTGAGACGGCACGGCGAGAGGCAAGCCGTGCGCCGGGGACAGGATGTTGCGAGAGCTAAGCATCAGCACGGACGCTTCGACCTGGGATTCCGGCGAAAGCGGAATGTGCACGGCCATCTGGTCGCCGTCAAAGTCCGCGTTGAACGCGGTGCAAACCAGCGGATGGATGCGGATGGCCTTGCCTTCAACGAGGACGGGCTCAAACGCCTGAATGCCGAGGCGGTGCAGCGTCGGAGCGCGGTTGAGCAGCACGGGATGCTCGCGAATCACATCTTCGAGAATGTCCCAAACGACCGGGTCCTGCTGCTCGACCATTTCCTTGGCTTGCTTGATGGTGGTGCAGTGCCCCTGGGCTTCGAGCTTGTGATAGATGAACGGCTTGAAGAGCTCGAGCGCCATCTTCTTGGGCAGACCGCACTGGTTCAGCTTCAGCTCCGGGCCGACAACGATGACGGAGCGGCCGGAGTAATCCACGCGCTTGCCCAGCAGGTTCTGGCGGAAGCGGCCCTGCTTGCCCTTGAGCGTATCCGACAAGGACTTGAGCGGGCGGTTGTTGGTTCCGCGAAGAACGCGGCCGCGGCGGCCATTGTCGAACAGCGCGTCAACCGCTTCCTGAAGCATGCGTTTCTCGTTGCGCACGATGACGTCGGGCGCGCGCAACTCCATCAGCTTCTTCAACCGGTTGTTGCGGTTGATGACGCGGCGATAGAGGTCGTTCAAGTCGGATGTAGCGAAGCGGCCGCCGTCCAAAGGCACGAGCGGGCGCAGCTCCGGTGGAAGCACCGGAATCACGTCGAGAATCATCCACTCCGGCTTGTTGCCGCTCTTGCGGAACGCTTCCAGCACCTTCAGGCGCTTGGCGAACTTGATCCGCTTCTGCAGCGACGGATCGCCCTTCATCTTGTCGCGCAGCTCGTCGGCGAGTTTGTCGACTTCCACGCGGCGAAGAAGTTCCTTGATGGCTTCCGCGCCCATTTTCGCGGTGAACTGGCCGGGATATTCCTTTTGCAGTTCGCGATACTTGTCTTCGAGAAGCACTTCGCGCTCGCGGAGAACGGCAACCTCGCCGGGATCCACGACGACGAACGCTTCAAAGTACAGGATGCGCTCGAGATCACGCATCGAGATGTCCAGCAAGTAGCCGATGCGGCTAGGCAGGCCTTTGAAGAACCACACGTGCGAGCAGGGCGATGCCAGCTCGATGTGACCCAGGCGCTCGCGGCGAACTTTGCTGAGGGTGACTTCCACACCGCACTTGTCGCAAATCACGCCGCGATGCTTCATCCGCTTGTACTTGCCGCACAAGCACTCCCAATCGGTGACGGGGCCAAAAATCTTGGCGCAGAACAGGCCGTCGCGCTCGGGCTTGAAGGTGCGGTAGTTGATGGTCTCGGGCTTGGTGACTTCGCCGTGCGACCATGAACGGATTTTTTCCGGGCTCGCCAGGCTGATGCGAATGGAATCGAAATCGGCGATCAAACTGGCGCGATCATATGGGCTGCTGCGATACAAGGTTGTTTCCTCCTCCCGCCGCCTTGCGGCTGCGGGCTGCGGTCCGATGGGAACCACCGGACCGGCTGAGAACCCAACTACGGAAACCTACGAGTTACTACTCAATCTTGCCGGGTAGGGGCGCAGCATGCTGCGCCCCTGCGGCTTGATGTCTGCCTAGTCGGCGGCTTTTTCCGCCGGCTTTTGCCGTTTCATCAATTCGACGTCGAGGCAGAGCGACTGCAACTCGCGTACGAGCACGTTGAACGACTCCGGCACACCAGGCTCGATGCCCGGCTCGCCCTTGACGATGGCCTCGTAAATCTTCGCGCGGCCGTAGACGTCGTCGGATTTCGCCGTGAGCAGCTCCTGCAAGATATGCGCGGCTCCGTACGCTTCCAGCGCCCAAACTTCCATTTCGCCGAAGCGCTGGCCGCCGAACTGCGCCTTGCCGCCCAGCGGCTGCTGGGTGATCAGCGAGTACGGGCCAATCGAACGCGCGTGAATCTTGTCGTCGACGAGATGCGACAGCTTGAGCATGTAGATGTACCCGACGGTGACGGGCTGGTCGAACTGGTCGCCGGTCATGCCGTCGAACAGGTTGATCTTGCCGGCTTGGGGCAGACCCGCAACTTCCAGCAGGTGGCGGATTTCTGTTTCGCGCGCGCCGTCGAAAACCGGCGTTGCGAATGGAATCCCTTCCCGGAACCCTTCGGCAACTTCCAGCAACTCGTCGTCGTCGAGCTTCGACAGCGTCCGCCAGATCGTGGTTTCACTGAAAACTTCCTTGAACCACCGGCGGACCGCTTCGGCGCGAACTTCCTTGCTGAGCAACCGCTTGAGACTGTTGCCCAGTTCCTTGGCAGCCCAGCCGAGGTGCGTTTCCAGAACCTGGCCGACGTTCATACGCGACGGAACGCCCAGCGGATTCAAAACGATCTCAACGGGAGTGCCGTCGGGCATATACGGCATGTCTTCCTGCGGAACGATGCGCGCGATGACGCCCTTGTTCCCGTGACGGCCGGCCATCTTGTCGCCGATGGAGAGCTTGCGCTTCATGGCGATATAGACTTTGACCAGCTTGATGACGCCCGGGGGCAGCTCGTCGCCCTTCTTGAGTTTTTCCTTGCGCTCCTCGGTGATCTTTCGCAGCACGTCGATCTGCCGCGAAGTCATCTCCTCGATCTCTTCGATCTTCTCGATGAGCAGCGGATCTTTTTCGTTGAGCTTCAGGCGCTTCAGGTTGCGCGTGGAGATTTTTTCGATGATCTCGCGCGTCAGCTCGACGCCCTTGGTCAGCAGGCGCTTATTGGTCTTCTCGTCGTGCAGGTCGGCTTGCAGAATCTTGCCGCCGAGGAGATCCGACAAACGCTTGAGGCGCTCATCCGTGAGGATGCGGATTTCGTCGGCCAGGTTCTTTTCCAGCTTGAAGACCTGCGTCGCTTCGATAGCCTTGTGGCGCTCGTCTTTTTCTCCGCCCTTGCGGGTGAAGATTTTCACGTCGACGATGGTGCCCTCGATGCCCGGCGGGCAGTACAGCGAAGCGTCGCGAACGTCGCCGGCCTTTTCGCCGAAAATCGCGCGCAGCAGCTTCTCCTCCGGCGTGAGCGTGGTCTCGCCCTTCGGCGTAACCTTGCCGACTAGAATGTCGCCCGGCTTCACGACGGCGCCGATGCGAATCACGCCGCTTTCGTCCAGGTTGCGCAAGAACGACTCGCTGATGTTGGGGATGTCCCGAGTAACTTCTTCGGGTCCCAGCTTGGTGTCGCGCGCCTCGATTTCGTACTCCTCGATGTGAATCGAGGTGTAGTAGTCGTCCTTGACCAGCTTTTCGCTGACCAGGATGGCGTCTTCGAAGTTGTACCCGCGCCAGGGAAGGAACGCGACCAGCACGTTACGTCCGAGAGCCAGTTCGCCGCGCTCCGTGCAAGGGCCGTCCGCAAGGACCTGAGCCTTCTTCACGCGGTCGCCCACGCGAACGAGAGGCTTTTGGCTGATGCACGTGTTCTGGTTCGAGCGCTTGAACTTAATGAGCTGATAGATGTCCGCACCGACTTCGCGGCTCAGCACACCGGAGTGATCGGATTCCACGCGCACGATGATGCGCTCCGAGTCGACCTGATCCACGATGCCGTCGCGTTTACAGAGCACGACCGCGCCGGAATCGCGTGCGGTGACGCGCTCCATGCCGGTGCCGACGAGCGGCGCTTCGCCGCGAATCAGCGGCACGGCTTGGCGCTGCATGTTCGAGCCCATCAACGCGCGGTTGGCGTCGTCGTTTTCCAGGAACGGAATCAAGCTGGCTGCCACTGAGACGAGCTGCTTCGGCGAAACGTCCACGTAATCCACTTCATCGCGGCTCTTCAGCACGAAGTTGCCGGCCTGCCGGCAGTTGACCAGCTCGGTGGTGATCTTCAAGCGGTCGTCGAGCGAAACGTTGGCCTGCGCCACGACGTACTTGTCTTCTTCCCAAGCCGACAGGTAGAAACAGTACGGTTCGTAGGTGACCTTGCGGCGCTTCAGTTCTTCGTTGAGCTCCTCGACGCGGTCCTTTTCTACGATCTCACCGGCTTTGAATTCGCTGTCGCCGGCGTTCACGATGTGGACGTAGTCGATGATGCGCCCGCCCTTGACCTTGCGGTAGGGCGACTCGATGAAGCCGTAGTCGTTGATGCGCGCAAAGCACGAGAGCGAGCTGATCAAGCCGATGTTCGGACCCTCCGGCGTTTCGATCGGGCAGATGCGGCCGTAGTGCGTTGGGTGCACGTCGCGCACTTCAAATCCGGCGCGCTCGCGCGATAGTCCGCCGGGTCCAAGGGCCGACAGACGCCGCTTGTGGGTGATTTCGCTGAGCGGATTCGTCTGATCCATGAACTGGCTGAGCTGCGATGACCCGAAGAATTCGCGGATCGCCGCCATGACCGGCTTGGCATTGACCAGGTCGTGCGGCATCGCCGTCGACATTTCCTGGTACACGCTCATCTTTTCCTTGATCGCGCGCTCCATGCGGACCAGGCCGATGCGGAACTGGTTCTCGAGTAGTTCGCCCACCGCGCGGACACGGCGGTTGCCCAGATGGTCGATGTCATCCACTACGCCGATGTTCTTGCGCAGCTTGAACAGGTACTTGATCGCCGACACGAAGTCCGGCGTATCTAGCGTGCGATTGTTCAGCGGCGTGTCCAGTCCCATCTTGATGTTGAACTTCAAGCGGCCGACGCGGCTAAAGTCGTACTTGCGCGGATCGAAAAACATTCCGCGGAACAAATTCGTGGCGGTCTCCAGCGTTGGAGGATCGCCCGGGCGCAGCTTACGGTAGATTTCGATCAGCGCTTCCTTCGAAGAGCGAATCGCGTCTTTATCCAGCGTGCGTGAAAGCACCAAGCCGATTTCGTCGCGCTCCGGGAAGAACACGTCGACTTCAGTAATCCCCGATTCGGCAAACGCCTGCCACAGTTCGGCCGTCAGTGGTTTGTTGGCTTCCAGCAGCACTTCGCCGGTCTGCCGGTTGACCACGTCGGCCACGCTGTATGCGCCCTCGAGATCGGCTAGCGCCGCACGAACCTGTGAGATCTTCGCCTTGATGAGTTCCTTGAAAAGATTTTCGGTGATGCGCTTGTGCGCGCCGATGATTACTTCCTCGGACTTGGGATTGCGGATCTCGTGTGTCAGCTTGCGATCGACGATCCCCGGCGAAATGTTCCAGAGCAGATCCTTGTCACGCAGCGAAATGCGCTCCACCTGGTAGAACGTCCGCAGGATGTCTTCGTTGGACTTCATGCCCAGCGCGCGCAAGAAAATCGAGCCCAGGAACTTGCGCTTGCGGTCGATGCGCACGTACAGAATGTTCTTGGTGTCGTATTCGAACTCCACCCACGACCCGCGATACGGAATGATTTTCCCCAGGAAGTAGCTGCGGTTGTTGGCGCTCTCGAAGAAAACGCCCGGCGAACGATGCAACTGGCTGACGATGACGCGCTCGGTGCCGTTGATGATGAACGTGCCGTTCTCCGTCATCAGGGGAATGTCGCCGTAGAAAACTTCTTGTTCCTTGATGTCGCGGATGGTCTTCGCGCCGCTATCAGGATCCTTGTCGTAAATCGTCAAGCGAATAGTGACCTTGAGCGGAGCGGAATACGTCATGCCGCGCTCTTGGCACTCGTTCACGTCGTATTTGAGCTGCATCGCCACTGGATCGCCGCACTTGTTGCAGAAGGTCGGCGTGTTCTTGTTGAACGTGCCGCACTTGTGGCAGATCACGTCGCCGGTCGCGTACGGATTGGTGACCACCGAAGCGCCGCAATTGCGGCAGGTGGCACGGAGGTGGTGCAGGCCCTTCAGGTTGCCGCACTTACACTCCCAGTTCCCGATCGAGTAGTCCACGAATTCCAGCTGCGACATCTCGCGGAAATCCTTGATCGGAAACACCGACGTGAACACCGACTGAAGTCCGCCGTCATCGCGCTCGCTCGGCAGCAGATCCATCTGCAGAAAGCGCTGATACGACTTCATCTGGACTTCAATCAGGTTGGGAATCTGAATCGAGCCCTGGATCTTCGCGAAATCCAGACGCTGACGTTCCCGGACATGCTGATTGGTGTTCGACATGAATTACCTCATCCCTTGTGGGCAACTTGCGGAAACAATGTGGAAAGACAGCAAGCCGTCGTGCCGCGCGTCCCGCCCAAAGACACCGCGCACACGGCCGCAGAGCGCCACAAAATGGCGCTTGGAGTTGTGGTAGTACCCAGCCTCGGCTTGCGTGATGAAATCCTTTGGCGCGGTCCGCTCAATGAGCCGCGCCTCCCCGTCGAAGCCCGTACAACAAACAGTTACTTGATTTCGACTTTGGCTCCGGCCTCTTCGAACTTCTTCTTGATGGCCGCAGCTTCGTCTTTGTTGACGCCCTCTTTGACGGTCTTCGGCGCGCCGTCAACGAGGTCCTTGGCTTCTTTCAAGCCCAGGCTGGTGACTTCGCGAACCGCCTTGATGACGTTGATCTTGTTGCCGCCCACGTCGGTGAGGACCACGGCGAACTCCGTCTTCTCTTCCGCCGGAGCCGCAGCCGCCGCACCGCCGCCGCCCCCCGCCACGACCGTAGCCGCGGCAGCAGACACGCCGAACGTTTCTTCCATCTTCTTCACCAGGTCCGACGCTTCGAGCAGCGTCAGGCCCTTGATTTCTTCCAGGATCGTTTCTACTTTCGACATGACTCTTTCTTCTCCTCTCAAAAATAAAATATCTACTGGACCGCTGCGGGACTAGGTTCGGGAGTTGCTTCCGATTTGGCCCCGCCGGACCCAAACTTTTCGGCCTTCACTGCTTCGCTGACCACCACCGCCATGTTGCGCGACAATGCGTTCAGCGCCACGGCGATGCGCTGCGCCGGCGCGTTCAGCAGGTACATGATCTTGCTGATCAACTCTTCCTTCGACGGCAAATTCGCCAACTGCTGAATCTCCGCGATCGAGATGACTCGCCCTTCAACGACTCCCGCGCGGAACTGAAACGCCGGAACGTCCTTGGCAACCTTCGTAAGCGCCTTCGCCAGCGCTACCGGATCGGTGTTGGTATAGGCGATCGAGTTCGTGCCACTCAGGTTCTTCAGCAAGCCTTCGGCTGGAGTGCCCGAGCCGGCACGCTCCGCCAGCGTGTTTTTCACTACCTGGTACTTGCCGCCCGCGGCCTGCACCGCGCGGCGGAGCTTGGTGTCGTCTTCAACCGTGATGCCCTGGAACGTAGTGAGAATCACCGTCGAAACCTTCGCCAGCACCAACTTTAGCTTGTCTAGGTCTTCTTGTTTTTCGCTGCGCTTTTTCATGAGTTCGCTCGAGTTCCCTTACGCCGCTGCCGCCAGGATTTCGGACTCGGCCAAATCGATCGGAATGCCCGGGCCCATCGTCGACGTCAGTGTGATTCTCTTCACGTATTTGCCCTTCGCCGCGGCCGGCTTGGCTTTGATCACCGCGCCAATCACCGCGTGGGCGTTTTCCGCGAGCTTCACGGCGTCAAAATTGATCTTGCCAATCGCGCAGTGGACGATTCCCGCCTTGTCGACGCGGAATTCCACTTTTCCCGCCTTGGTTTCTTTGATGGCTTTCGTCACGTCCATGGTGACCGTGCCGGTCTTCGGATTCGGCATCAACCCGCGCGGACCCAGAACCTTGCCGAGTTTGCCGGCCGACTTCATCATGTCCGGTGTCGCGATCACCGCGTCGTAATCCGTCCAGCCGCCCATGATTTTCTGCACCATGTCGTCGCCGCCGACGAAGTCCGCACCTGCATCCTGCGCTTCGCGAACCTTATCGCCGCTCGCGATTACCAGCACCCGCACCGCCTTGCCTAGGCCGTGCGGCAGAACTACGGTGCCGCGCACCACCTGGTCCGAATGCTTCGGATCGACGCCCAAATTGATCGCTAACTCTACGGTTTCGTTGAACTTCGTGTGATGCGTCTTCTTGATTAGCTCGCTGGCATCCGCGAGCTTGTACGGATGTGCCTCCACCTTCTTGCGCGCATTCTCTACGTGTTTGCCTGACTTCTTCATACTTCTGACTCCAACGATCTCTTAGCGCCTGAATTCCTAGGCTTCCACGACTTCCAAACCCATGTTGCGCGCCGTACCCATCACGGTACGCACCGCGGATTCCAGATTGGTGGTGTTGAGATCGACAAGCTTGATCTTGGCGATTTCCTGAACCTGCTTTTTCGTCACTTTGCCGACTTTGTTGCGATTGGGCTCGGCGGAACCCTTCACGATGCCCGCTGCGCGAAGCAGCAGGATCGACGCCGGCGGCGTCTTGAGAATGAAAGTAAACGTGCGGTCGGTGTAGACCGTTACCAACACGGGGAAGATCATGCCATCCGGCTCTTTGCCGGTCTTGGCGTTGAACTGCTTACAAAAATCCATGATGTTCAACCCATGCGGGCCCAGCGCGGTGCCTACTGGCGGCGCCGGAGTGGCCTTGCCAGCCGGCAACTGCAGCTTAATCGTCGTCTGAATCTTCTTTGCCATGTCCCTGCCTCAAATCCTCTTCGTTATGTAGCCGCCGGGCTTCAGCCCAGCATTTCCGGCCTTGCTAACCCAACTTCTCCACACTCGCGAAATCCAACTCCACCGGAGTCGAGCGCCCGAAAATCGTCACGGAAACTTTTAAGCGGCTGTGATCGCCGTCGATCTCTTCCACCGTGCCGTTGAAATTCGCAAATGGCCCGTCCACGATGCGCACCTGTTCGTTCCGCTCGAACACCACTCGCGGCTTCGGACGGTCCGTCGGCGTGTGCACGCGGTTGATGATAGCGTCCACTTCCGCGTCGGAAAGCGGCGACGGCGACGTCGCCGATCCTACAAAGCCGGTGACCCGCGGCGTGTTGCGCACGATGTGCCAGGTGTTTTCGTCCAAGTCCATTTCCACCAGCACGTAGCCCGGATACGACATCCGCGAAGAAACCACTTTCTTGCCGCCGCGCACCTCGATGGTGTCTTCCATCGGGATCAGCACGCGGCCAATCTTGTCCTGCAACGTAAACGCCGCAACGCGGCTCTCCAGGCTCTCTTTGACCTTCTTCTCAAAGCCCGAGTACGTGTGAATGATGTACCACTGCATTCCCATCGATTTCTGGTCCCCTTCAGACGCCGAAAACTTTGAAGATGTATGTCACGCCGCGCTGCACCAGCCAATCCACCGCCGCCAAAAACACGCCGAAGAAAAATACCGTTGCGATGACGATGCCCGTCGTCGAAACCACGTCGTCGCGGCTCGGCCAGGTGACTTGCTTCATCTCCACGCGCACATCATGCAGAAATTCGCGCGAATCTCGAATCGTGCCGGAAACTTTTTCACCGATGCCGGAAGCCGCTCCGGTGATTGCGTTGCCCTGCGATTCCTCGTTCTTCACCTTGACCGCCTGCATGGCCATCCGTTCCTCTTCACAGGACCCGCGATATCGCTAGCCCGTTAATCTCTGGCAGGGGAGGAGGGACTCGAACCCCCATACCCGGTTTTGGAGACCGGAGTCCTAGCCGTTGGACGACTCCCCTAAGACCAAAACCGCCCTGCTCCCAAACCGTGCCGGAAACCGAAACGCTACTTAACTTCCTTGTGCGCCGTATGCTTCCGGCACGAATTGCAAAACTTCCGCGTCTCCATCCGCTCGGAGTGCTTCTTCTTGTTCTTCGTCGTCGTGTAGTTGCGGTTCTTGCAATCCCCGCACTGCAACGTAATGATTTCCCGCATGACCTAATTCCCTTCTGTTTACCCTGCTCCCCCGATTCTCATCGAGGCGAAGGGTAGGACCTTACTCAATAATTTCAGTGACGGCACCGGCTCCCACGGTGTGGCCGCCTTCGCGAATCGCGAAGCGCAGCCCCTTCTCCAACGCCACCGGCGTGATCAGCGACACTTCGCAGCTCACGTTGTCTCCCGGCATCACCATCTCTACGCCCGTCGGCAGCTTCACATCGCCCGTCACGTCCGTCGTCCGGAAATAAAACTGCGGCCGGTAGCCCGTGAAAAACGGCGTGTGCCGCCCGCCTTCTTCCTTCGTCAAGACGTACGCTTCCGCCTTGAACTTCGTGTGCGGCGTGATCGATCCCGGCTTGCACACCACCTGCCCGCGCTCCACATCTTCTTTTTCCGTACCGCGCAGCAGCAGTCCTACGTTGTCTCCCGCCAAGCCCTCATCCAGCAGCTTGCGGAACATCTCCACGCCCGTCACCACTTTCTTCTGCGTCGGTCGGAACCCCACAATCTCCACTTCCTCGCCTACCTTCACCTTGCCGCGCTCTACTCTTCCCGTCACCACCGTCCCGCGGCCTGAAATCGAAAAAATATCTTCGATCGGCATCGCGAACGGCTTATCGATATCCCGCACCGGCTGCGGCACGTTCTTGTCTACCGCTTCCATCAAATCGTCGATCGATTTCTCCCACTTCTGATCCCCGTTCAGCGCCTGTAGCGCCGAACCCTTCACCACCGGAATCGTGTCGCCCGGATACTGGTAGCTCTTCAGCAACTCGCGTACTTCCAGCTCCACCAGCTCCAGCAGCTCCGCATCCTCCACCATGTCGCACTTGTTCAGGAACACCACAATCGCCGGCACACCCACCTGCCGCGCTAGCAAAATGTGCTCCCGCGTCTGCGGCATCGGTCCGTCCGTCGCCGCCACCACCAGAATCGCGCCGTCCATCTGCGCCGCTCCGGTGATCATGTTCTTGATGTAGTCCGCATGTCCCGGGCAGTCCATGTGCGCGTAGTGCCGGTTCGCCGTCTCGTACTCCACGTGCGACACCGCAATGGTGATCCCGCGCTCCCGCTCTTCCGGCGCGTTGTCGATCGAATCAAACGCCCGGAACTGTACCTTCGGGTTGTGCTTCGACAACACCTTGGTGATCGCCGCCGTCAACGTCGTCTTGCCATGGTCAATGTGACCAATCGTCCCGATGTTCACGTGCGGCTTGTTGCGCTCGAATTTCTCTTTCGCCATGTTCCTTTGCCCTCAACGTCAGATCTATTAGCGTCTTGTACCCCGTCCGTTCTTGCAAATTCTGGAGCGGGGGACGGGATTTGAACCCGCAACCATCACCTTGGAAGAGTGAGACTCTACCGTTGAGTTACCCCCGCCCAACTGCTCCAAATCTTTTTACCGCCCGCGCTCATCTAAGTCCTGGCAACTAAATCCTGGAGCCTGGGACCGGGATTGAACCGGTGACCTCGTCCTTACCAAGGACGCGCTCTACCAACTGAGCTACCCAGGCCGAACCCGTCCCCCTCAGAATCTCGTGTCCGCTCCCGCCATCTCTTCAAACACGCAGTCAACAATCCCTGCTTCGCGGCGCACTTTTACTTGGCGGCGCCTTTGCCGCGAACCGGACCCGCGCTCGAACATCGTCAGTGTGATCGCTAAGCGATCAACGCTTGTGCGATTGCCCTGCGGTTTTTCGACGAACACCTTCGGTCAACTTACTGCTAGCCCCGGCCGCCCGATCGGAGCCTCGCCTCAATACCGAGCCCGCACACTGCGCCGGTCCTTAGTAACTCAAACCAGCGACCTTTACCCATTCGAGACCAACGAGAAACTGGTGGACGGGGGAGGATTCGAACCTCCGTAGCCCGCAAGGAGCGGCAGATTTACAGTCTGCTGGTTTTAGCCACTCACCCACCCGTCCCCGAAAATTCATCTGCCACGCCAACTGCCCGTACTTGAAAAATGTGTCGAAAACTTTTGGCAACGAGCCCTGCGCGAGTCGAGCGAAAACACAAAACGGACTCGTGTCAAAAGACACCAGCCCGTCGATTTTCTTGCCGAGGATTCGCTCCGCCTCATTCCCCCGCGAAACTTTCTGGTGGAGCTGGCGGAGGGAATTGAACCCCCGACCCTCTGATTACAAATCAGATGCTCTACCAGCTGAGCTACGCCAGCGCTCTCAAACCGACAAAGAATAGCAGAAGGGGCACGAGAATTGCAAGGGGCACACCCAGATTTCCGAGCATGTCGGTGGCCAGCCCTGTGGAAAAGCATTTCCCACGTGACCTCTTTGGCAACTCCTATTCCCTTTATCTTCTATAATTTAGCCTGTGCGTCCCTTGGCCCATCCTCCCCGCTTTCCTTCCACCCTCTCGCCTCCATCTTTCCTCTTAGAAGCATGCCCAGTTTTGACCTTGCGCCACCGCTCGGAAATGCAACAATGCCCGTTCACCTGTTGGATTGCAACGCGATGACAAGACCATGAAGAAACGCGGCTCGATCGCCTTGGCAACGACTCTCCTGCTGCTTGGCATCGCGTTCTATGCGTACCGCCACTGGAGCGGCGACGAAGGCTCCGCTCGCGACACCGCGCTTGCCGTGATGCCCTCCAGCGCCAACATCGTTGTTTATGCTGACTTCGCCGCGCTTCGTCAATCGCCGTTTGCGGTGGAGTTCTTCGCTTGGGCGCCGCGCCCGCAGATCGACGCCGATTACGCACAATTTTTACGCGACACCGGTTTCGACTACGAGCGCGACCTCGAGCGCGTGGCCATCGCCGCCATCAAGCACGGGCAAGACACCCTCTTCTTCGTGGTCGCCGATGGACGCTTCGATCGAAAAAAAATCAGCGCCTACGCGTCGCAAACTGGCAAACGCGAAACTCGCGGCGGCCGCGAGATTCTCTCCGTGCCGGTAAGCTCCTCACTTCCAAGCTCCGTGGCGGCAAACGCGCCAGCAAGCCCACGAAAAATCTCCTTCACGTTTCTGCGCAAGGACCGCATCGCACTTACCGACTTCGTCGATCTCGCCACGCTTCTCTCTCAGCCGCAAGCGGGGCAAGACGCGAAAGCATGGCGTGAGCGATTCGAACGACTGGCGGGCTCGCCGTTGTTTGCGGTGATTCGGCAAGACGCCGCGCCGGGCAGCGCGTTGGCATCGCGCGCCCCAGGCGGCTTCCAATCACAGCAGCTCTCCACCCTGCTCGATCAACTGCAATGGATTACGATCGCGGGCAAGCCGGAAGGCGACCGGCTGCGCGTGGTCACCGAAGGAGAATGCGGCCTGGATACTTCGGCGCGTCAACTGGCGGACTTCCTGAATGGTGTGCTGATACTGGCACAAGCAGGGCTCAATGGCCCGCAAGTCCGCCAGCAGCTCGATCTACAAGCCCGCGAAGCCTATCTGGAGATGCTCAAAGGGGCCGACGTCTCGCGGATCGACCGCGGCGAAACAAAATCCGTTCGCCTAGTCTTCGACGTGACGCCAAAACTCCTGCAAGCCGCTCGCGCGGCCGTTCCCTCAGTGCCGCAATCGCCGGCGGCCGCAAATCCTCAACCAAAAACTGCCTCGCACAAATAGCTGAAGCCGCCCCTTCGGAGGGCGGAGTTTAGACACAACTGCTGCCTCAAATCATTACGTGGAAGAAAACTGTGCCAACAGGCAGGAACGAAAAATCGAGGAAACTACAAAACTTCGAGAAACTAATCCCCAGTCGGATTCGCGCGCATATACCGCCAAGGATTTACCGGCGCATTGTTCACGCGAACTTCGTAGTGCACGTGCGGCCCGGTCGAGCGCCCGCTGATCCCCGTATAGCCGACTACTTCGCCACGCTTCACCCGCGCCCCGGCAATCGCCGAGAACGACGAAAGGTGCGCGTACCAGGTGGTAATACCGAATCCGTGATCGACCACCACCAGCCGGCCGTAACCCGCGTGATTCTCCGCGATCGTCACGATCCCATCGCCGGTCGCATGCACCGGCGCGCCGTAGTCGGTTGCCACATCGACTCCGGTGTGGAAAGCGCCTTCTCCGCTGAACGGATCGAGGCGCTCGCCGAAAGCGTCCGTGATATGACCAAGCACCGGCCAAATCGAAGGCGTGTAGGTGGAGTCCGCGAAGCTCATCGCCGGCATCAAGCGCAGCCCGCTGTTGGAGATCGCAATCGTAGCCGCATTTCTCTTCAAAAAAGTGTATTGCTCCACGGAGCGGTCGAAAGCGTCTTCCGGCGTCACCGGATTGTCGCTCTGATCGAAAGCCGCCGGGTGGTAGCGCAGCACGCCGTACGTCATCGCCACTTCAGTGGCTAAGGACTGCAAGGAATCCAGGCGCTGGTTGGTGTCGTCAACCGTGCTCTGCAATTGCCGGTACTGCTTCTTTAGAGTTTCCTGATCGTGCCGGAGGGCGTTGTAGTTGCCGACCTTCCACAGCATGCGCGTGTAGGACCCTGCCGCCGCCAGGACGGTCAGCCCACCGATGAGGGCCAGCACCGCGACAGCATGCAGCACGTACGCAGGCACGATAAGCTTTTGGAGCTTACCGGGCGTGGACGCGATAAAAAACGTGTAGGTCTTACCCTTCATAGCCGCAAGGGCCCCTCAGGCCACTCGAATTGTTTGGCACGAGCCATGCACCCTTGGCCCGCCTATAAGAACTACTCTAACCGTACCTGAATCTGAGCCGCAAATGGGCGTCTCAGGAGCGTCGCCATACTAAATTCTGTAGGTGTTAGAGTCAATCCTGTATTTTGCCACTCAAAGACCAGGTACCGAATACTGGTCAACTGTGCTGCTGGGCAGGTCACGAAGCCTTAACCGGAATCCCACGGTAAACTAAGCGTTGCGGGGCGCCAAAACGGAACTCTATGAAATACCCTAGAAAACCTCGATGAAGACCTCAGAGTTGGACTTGATCCGCAAGCTACGCGGCGGGGTGTCAGCACCACAATCCCAAAATGGGATAGTCCTCGGGATCGGCGACGATGCTGCGCTTTTCGCGCCCAGAAAAGGCTACGAAACGATCCTGACTTGCGACTGGTTTCTGGAGGGAACCCACTTCCTGAGGGACAAGCATCCGGCCGATGCGGTCGGCTGGAAGTGCCTGGCCCGGGCGGTGAGCGATGTCGCCGCCATGGGAGGCGGGCCGCGATGTTTCCTGCTGAGTCTGACGCTCCCCGAAGCCTTGACAGGTCGCTGGCTGGATGAATTCTTGGGTGGCCTGCGGCGCGCTGCGCGGGGATTCGGCTGCCCATTGGCGGGCGGAGACACGACGCAGCGGCGCGAGGTCTGTATCAGTGTCACCGTGGTCGGCGAGATCCGCGCGGGCCGCGCCGTACTGCGCTCCGGAGCACGCGCCGGCGACACTGTCTTTGTGAGTGGGCGTCTCGGTGAGGCCGAGATGGGACTGCGGCTGCTCCGGCGAGCGGGTCGAGTGAATAGAAAAGATGCGCTCTTGAAGAAGCATCTCTATCCCGAGCCGCGGCTCGTGCTGGGGCGGTGGCTCGCAAAGCACCGGCTAGCTTCGGCAATGATGGACTTGTCCGACGGACTTTCTACGGACCTGCCGCGACTCTGCGCCGCCAGCGGCGTAGGCGCTTGCGTCGAAGCCGCGAGAATCCCGGCCGGGTCCGAGAGCGCGCAAAGCGGCGCGAGACGTTTCGACGCTCTGCACCTAGCTCTGAACGGCGGCGACGACTATGAACTCCTCTTCACAGTGCGCCCGGCCAAGGCCCGCCAGTTGCCGCGCGCGTTTGGCGGAATAGCGCTCACTTCTATCGGCAAGATCACGCGCGGCCGAAGCCTCACGCTGCTTGCCTCCGACGGTCAAAGGAAACCTCTTCGCGCCGACGGCTGGGATCCATTCAGGAAATAACTCTAATCGGGAATACGAGGGCCTCGTGCATCCGACGCCTCAGCGGCTTGGAGGAACGGCTGCTCCGTTTGCCGCAGTGGTCTTGGCGGGAGGCGACGCGGCGGCTGGCGGCGCCGGCTTGGCCCTTCGCTCGCCGGGCTCGTCTTCGGTGGGCGCGGTGTCTGGTGTATCGACATTCACCTTGTGATCGTGGGCTTCCTGCTCGAGCGGAACCACGTTGGCGAAATCAACTTCGGGCATTCCCGCACTGGCGCTTTGCATGAACTCCAACCAGATCGGCAGAGCGGCGCGCGCGCCCGTTTCTTTTTTCCCGAGTGAAATCTGCTTGTCGTCGAAACCCACCCACACGCCGGAGGTCACCTGCGGGGTGAAACCAATGAACCAAGCATCGGTGTAGTCCTGTGTGGTGCCGGTTTTTCCCGCTGCCGGGCGGCCCAGCGCTTTGGCCTGGATGCCGGTGCCGAACTGGATCACTTCTTCGAGCATCGCGGTCATCGTGCGCGCGACCTCTGGCGAAACCACGTCGTGCACTTCCGGATGTGCCTCTTCGAGCAGCGCGCCTTCATAACTGGTTACGCGGCGAATCATGTGCGGATCGATGCGGATGCCGTCGTTCGGGAAAACCGTGAAGGCCGAGACGTGCTCGATCAGCTTCATGTCTGCTGCGCCCAGCGCCAGTGGCAGATACGGCGGCAACGACGTGGTGATCCCAAACCGCCTCGTCATGTCGACGACGGATGTGATGCCGACTTTTTCCGCCAGCTTCACCGCGGGTACGTTACGCGAACCGGCCAGCGCGCGGCGTAGCGTGATCGTGCCCTCAAACTTTTCATCGTAGTTCCTCGGCGAATACGGCTGCCCACCGCTGATCACCGTGAACGGCGCGTCGAGGATGGTATCGAACGGCGTCGCGCCTTTCTCGAGCGCGTCCGCATAGACATAGACCTTGAACGAGCTGCCCACCTGCCGGTACGCCTGCGTGGCGCGATTGAACTTCGAATCTTCAAAACTGTAGCCGCCGACCATCGCTTTGATCTCACCGCTCGGATTGTCGATGGCGATCATGGCGGCTTGCGGGGCGGGTTGCTGTTCCAGCCGCACGCGAACGGTTGTGTCATGCAGTTCTTGAATCCAGAATTGTGCCAGGTCGCCGGTCTTCAAGAGTTCCGATGGCTTCTTGCGGCCGGTCCAGGCGAAATCCTCGGGCGAAAGCACCGCGCGGTACGGGCCGATCTTGACGGTGGCGTTCTTCTCGTCGGCGGAAAGCACCAAGCCGGTGACGTAGCTGCCCTTTTCGATGGGATGCCGCCAGTCTTCGTCTTCGTAGGTGTCCAGCTTGCCAAGATTGTCGCGCAGAATATTCGGGAGATCGCCGCGCCAGCCGTGCCGGCGGTCGTAGCTATGCAAGCCGTCGCGGATGGATTGATTGGCGGCGCGCTGCATGGCAATATTCAACGTCGTGTAGACGCGTAGGCCCGCGCTCGTGGACGGCCTCGGTGCCGTAAGTGGACTCGAGGTACTTGCGAATCTCTTCAAAGAAATACGGAGCAAGATCGTTTCGCGGATACTGCACGTGCAGGCCGAGCGGCGTCTTTTTCGCGGCTTCCTCTTCCGTTGGTGTGATCTTGCCTTCTTCCTCCATGCGGTACAGCACGAGGTTGCGTCGCGCGAGCGCTCCAGTCGGATTTGTCAGTGGCGAAAACTTCGGACCGTTGACCATGCCCGCCAGCAGCGCGGCTTCTTGCAGCTTCAAGTCGGTAATCGGCTTGCCGAAATAAAATTCCGCGGCGGCCGCGAACCCGTAGTTGCCGTGAGCCAAGTAGACCTGGTTGCCGTACATCGTAAAGATCTGCGGTTTGGTGTAGCGGCGCTCGATCTGCAAGGCCAGCAGGATTTCTTGCATCTTGCGGCGGAAGGTGCGGTCGCTGCGATCAAGGAAAAGATTGCCCGCTAGCTGCATGGTGATGGTGCTGGCGCCCCCGGTGATGCGTCGCTTCAGAAGATTGCGCCCGGCTGCCCCGGCGATGCGGGGAAAATCGATGCCCCAGTGCTCTTCATAGTGCTGATCCTCGATTGCCGTCACCGCGTTGTAGAGGACTTTGGGACACTGCTCGTAGGTCATCAAAATGCGGCGCTGCAAGGCAAAGCTGCCGACGAGCTGCCCGTCATCGGCGTAGATCTCGGTAACGACGTTGGGACGATATGTTTCGAGCGCGCGAATTTCCGGCAAATCGCTTTCATACACAAAGAGCAATCCGCACGCCGCGCCCAGCGAAATCGCGCACAACAGCAGAAACGCCAGTGCCACCCGGTCGATCAATTTCCAACCGCGCAGCCGCAATGTAATCGGGGGCAAACTCAGCATGAGCCAACAATTTTAGCGCAGATGAATGATGTTGCAGAGAGGCGAAGACGTTGTGAGTTCCCAGTGAGCAAGCGTTGCGACTGCATGCCGTTACCGCAGCAAGCCTGCAGCCAAACTCTTCGCTCCATCGTGGAGAGAAAACCAGGCACTTCGAACCTTTGCGAGCGCTTACTTGCGATCTAGAGCGGGTCGAAATATGTTTCGCCGGCGCAAGATCGACACAGTGCGCGTCCCCCTTGCAACACTTCGCGCTTGAAATTGATCCCTTCCCCGCATTCCGCGCAGACCACGCGCGGGCCTTTAAAGCCCGGAAGGTCTTCCGGCTGAACTTCGACTTTGACCCATTTTTTGTCGAACAAAATCTCATCGGAGAGCTGCGCGTAGGCCTTCTGCTGACCGGCGTCCTTTTCCATTTCGGGGAACAGTTCGCGGGCAGCTTGCTTGCTCGATTCTTTGGCGGCGATGCGCACGGCACGGCCCGTTTTCAGATCGACGAAGGTGGCGGCCACTTTGCCCCAGTCGCGGAATTTCAGAGCGCGCTTGCCCAGGCGGCAATTCGCCACCAGTGCGACCGCGTCGGTGACGCAGCGGTCGATCTCGACATAGGTGACGATGCGCTTGCGTTCGGCGATGGGATCGTCAATGCCCAACTCACGCAGTCCGAGCATCGCGAGACGCACACCGAGAACTTGCCCGGCGCAGAGGTGGCCGTGGGTCACAGCGGCAAGTTCCAGATATTCCGGCAGGGTCTTCACCGGTTCAGTCTACAAGCGCGCCTTCTCAGGCGCTACCGTGACTCGGCCGCTTCAGGGGCAGACCAGGGGTGGGGTTTGCCTGCTTCGGTGAAGGCGAAGACGGTCATGAGTACGGCTAGCGCTGCGAGGAGGCCGTCGCGAATCACGGTCCAGATCGTTAGCGGCTCGGGCGTGGCGAAACATCCGCAGTTGATTTGCATGCCCAGGGCGTAACTTCGCACCACCGCAACGAAGAATCCGAGAATCAGTAGCGTGATCAGCGTGGCCCAAATGCGAAGTCCCCAGCCGACCAGCAGCAGAAGTCCCAGAGCGATTTCGGCGAACGGCAGCGTGTGCGCGACGAAACTGACCGCCCAGGGCGAGAGGATCTGATAGGAGTCGACCTGCATGGCGAAGAAGGAAAGCGCCAGACCGATCGGAGGCCGGGGATGCATGGTGGGCAGAACGATTTTGGCATAGCCGGCATAGATGAAAATGCCAGCAAGGACCAGGCGGCCGATCCAGATCACCACGCGGCGAAAGTTAAGAGGGCTGGATTGCATCATGGCTGCATCGAGAAAAGGCGTCGAATTCGCGGCTACCTCTGGCTAAGAAGCTGATCCAAGAATTGACGGAGAATCTCCCAGCTCATCACGCCGGCATAGGGAAAGGTTTGGCCCTTCGCGTGAAAGATGGTCGTGGGCGTCTGATTCACGCGATAACCCTGGCCGAGCGCTTGATCTTTCTTGATGGCGGCTTCAAGCGATCCGCTCTTGACGAGCGCACGAACTTTGCCCATTTCCGCAGTTGAGAGGACGCCGGCGACGGTGCCGTCGACATCGCCGGTCTGCTCCCACTTTTCTTGATTCTGGAACAGGACCTCTTCCACCGGCTCGAGCTTGCCGATCTGCGCGGCGGCGCGGGAGTATTGCGCGGCAACGCGAGAATGCGCGTGCATGGGGAGCGGGAAATCGCGATGGATCAAATAAACCTTACCGGTGCTGACGTAGTTGTCCATCAACTGCCGGTTGGTGGTGACAAAGAGAGTCTTGCAGGCGGGGCACTGGAAATCGCTGAAGATCTCCACGACCACAGGCGCTGTTTTCGAGCCCAGCGCCTCATGCGGATCAATGTCGAGAACCGGGGCGACGGCCTGTGGAAGCGGAGCGGGAGATGCCGCCCGCTCTGGCGCTAGAGATTCTTCGAGCTTTTCGGCCGCAGCCGTGCCTGTGCTTGGTGGACTCGGAGCTAAAGCGACCGGCGCACGGTCCACGTCGCTGCGCGAGGCGAGTGCCGGATGAACGCCACGACTCATCGAAAAGCCTGCACCGAGCAGGGCCACAACGAGGGCTCCAGCTAGAATAGTGCGACGGTTCACCACGTCCCTCCAGCGTTGGATGGCACGAACGAAGTCGTCACAGCCTACCACAGTCCATACAGAGTAGAAGCCGAGGTAGGTCCGAGGCGTTGCCATCCCCGTCGTTTGGGGTTTTGTGCCGAGGCAGTCCAGGCCGCGCGGTTCGAGGCTGGTGCGCCTCGGCCTAAGGCCACAACGATCCGAGAACTCGGTCTGCCGTTGCTCAGGGCACGACCTCCCCCTGTTTTCCATAAGTGCTCATTCTAAAAGAGGTCAAAGTCGTTTGTTTTGATGCACTTCTGCAAGTGTTCATTCTAAAGAAGTTATGGCCATAAGGGCAAGCGGAGCGCGGATCTGAACGAAAGGCAGAGCAACATGGAAGTAAGGAGCAATCGAGAAAAAGATCGGTAAGGTGAAGAGAAGAAAGGAGATTAGATTGCTATAAGAAAACTTGACAAACAGACACTCAACCTGTATAGTAGACAGCGATCGCTGGTTGGGTGACATTCGAGCTCGTTCTCGCCAGGTAAATTGGCAACAACCGGTGAAATGATTTTGGGAGGAAGACGCAGTCATGAGCAAGATTATTGGGATTGACCTCGGGACCACGAACTCGGTTGTCGCCGTGATGCAGGGCGGTGAGCCAGTGGTGATCCCGAACCAAGAAGGCGGCCGGACGACTCCGTCGGTCGTCGCCATCACCAAGGGCGGCGAGCGCCTGGTGGGACAAGTGGCCAAGCGGCAAGCGGTGACGAACCCGGAAAACACGGTGTATTCGATCAAGCGCTTCATGGGACGCCGCTTCGACGAAGTGAGCGAGGAAATGAAGCGTGTGCCGTATCACGTGGTAAAGGGACCGCACGACGACGCGCGCGTCGATGTTTCCGGCAAGACCTACAGCCCACCGGAAATCTCCGCGATGATTCTGGGGAAGCTGAAGGCGGCGGCGGAAGACTTCCTGGGCGAGAAGGTCACCAAAGCAGTGATCACCGTGCCGGCGTACTTCAACGACGCGCAACGGCAGGCCACGAAGCAGGCCGGCGAGATTGCCGGTCTGGAAGTGGTGCGCATTATCAACGAGCCGACGGCAGCGGCGCTAGCCTACGGCTTGGATAAGAAGAGCGACGAGACGATTGCGGTGTACGACCTGGGCGGCGGCACGTTCGACATTTCGGTGCTGGAAGTTGGCGCCGGCGTGGTGGAAGTGAAATCGACCAACGGCGACACTCACCTCGGCGGTGACGACATCGACCAGCGGATCGTGGACTGGCTGATCGACGAGTTCAAGAAAGAAAACAACATTGACCTGAGCAAGGACCGCATGGCGCTGCAACGCCTGAAGGAAGCGGCGGAAAAGGCCAAGATCGAACTCTCGCAAATGATGGAGACGGAGATCAACCTGCCCTTCATCACCGCGGGCGCCGCCGGACCGATCCACATGCAACAAAAGCTGACGCGGACGCGGCTCGAGCAGATCATGAACGATTTGCTGGAACGCTCGATGAAGCCAGTGAAGCAGGCCTTGGAAGACGCGAAGATGTCGCCGAACGACATCCAGGAAGTCGTGCTGGTGGGCGGATCGACGCGAATTCCCAAAGTGGTTTCGCTGGTAAGGACCTTCTTCGGCGGAAAAGAACCGCACAAGGGCGTGAACCCGGATGAAGTCGTGGCAGTGGGCGCGGCGATTCAGGGCGCGGTGCTGGGCGGCGAGGTGAAAGACATCCTGCTGCTGGACGTGACGCCACTTTCGCTGGGTGTGGAAACGCTCGGCGGCGTGATGACCGTGCAGATCCCGCGTAATACGACGATTCCGACGCGCAAGGTGGAGACGTACTCGACGGCTTCGGACAACCAGTCTGGCGTGGAAATTCACGTCATGCAGGGCGAGCGCAAATTCGCGAAGGACAACCGCTCGCTGGGCACGTTCAAACTGGACGGGATTCCGCCCGCGCCGCGTGGCATTCCGCAGATCGAGGTGACGTTCGACATCGACGCAAACGGCATCCTGAACGTTAGCGCGAAGGACAAGGCCACCGGCAAGGAGCAGAAGATCACGATTGAGTCTTCGACGGGCCTGACGAAGGAAGAAGCCGAGAAGATGCGTGTCGAGGCGGAGTCGCATTCCGAGGATGACCGCCGGCGAATGGAAGAGGTCGAGGCTCGCAATCGTCTGGACGGCATCGTCTACCAAGCGGAGAAAATGATCCGCGAGAACAAGGACAAGATCGCGGAGGCGGACGCAAAAGCGGCCGAAGAAGCGATCGAGGACGCGAAGAAGGCCATGAACGAAGGCGGGACAGCACGGCTGCGCTCGGCGACGGAAAACATCGAGCGCGCACTGCACAAGATCGCTGAGGCGCTGTACAAGACCGGCCAGGCTGCAGGCGGCGCGGCGCAAGCGGACGCAGCCGGCGCTGGCGCGGCAGGTGCGGGACCAAGCTCTGGTCCGGCAGGCCCCGGCCAAGAGAAGAAGCAAGGGGACGTGATCGACGCTGAATACGTGGACGTGGATGAGACGAAGCGTCCGAACTAACAATCAAGCCAAGTAGGGGCGCAGCATGCTGCGCCCCTACAAGAGTTTTTGAGTTTTCGCGCCGAAACCGGCGCGCATCATGCCTACAACTGCAAAACACGACTATTACGAACTGCTGGGCGTCTCGCGGAAAGCGAACGCGAAGGACATTCGCGCGGCGTTTCGCAAGCTGGCGCGAAAGTATCACCCAGACCTGAATCCCGGCGACAAGTCGGCAGAAGAGAAATTCAAGCAACTGCAGGAAGCGTACGACGTGCTGTCAGACTCGAAGAAACGGCAAGTCTACGACCAGCACGGCTTCTACAGCGACAACATACCGGGTGGAGGGGCTGCTCCGAGCGGCGACCCGGATGATCCGCGCATGAATTTCGATTTCGGCGGTTTCGACTTTGCCGGCGGCGGCCCGGGTGCCGGCAGCGGCGCCTCGGGCTCGAGTTTCCGCGATCTCTTCAGCCAGTTCTTCCGCGGCGGGCGTGGCGGAGAGATGGAGCAGGAGCAAGAGCCGGGCGGAGATCTCGAGTACCAGATCGAGATCGATTTCTGGGATGCGGTGCGCGGCGCGGTAAAGAAAATTTCAGTCACGCGGATGGAAACGTGCGAGACGTGCCACGGCACCGGCGCGGTGGGCTCGCCGCAGACCTGCACGGCGTGCGGCGGGACCGGCACGGTCCAGCAAGCGGCGGGCAAAATGCGCTTCAACGTGCCGTGCACACGCTGTGGCGGGACCGGCAAGCTGCGAACGTTGTGCAAAACTTGCAACGGCGAAGGCCGCATCAGGCGGAACGAAACGATCGACGTGCGAATTCCTGCCGGCGTCGCGAGCGGGTCGCGCGTGCGCGTGCCGGGCAAAGGCAACGCGGGAACGATGGGAGCGCCTGCGGGAGACTTGTATTTGCGCGTGGAAGTGAAAGCGCACCCGTTCTTCGAACGCCAAGGAAACGATTTGCACGTGAAGGTACCGGTGACGGTTAGCGAAGCGACGCTGGGCGCGAAGATTGAAGTGCCGACGATCGATGGAAGGTCGCTGGTGCGGATCCCGCCGGGAACCAACAGCGGGAGCACGCTGCGATTGCGGGAAAAGGGTGTACCGAGCGCGCGCGACGGTTCGCGCGGCGACCAGTACGCCGAGATTCAGGTGATTGTGCCGAAACCGACGGACGAACGGGTGCGGACACTGATGAAAGAGCTGGAAAGCATTGAGCCGGAGAATCCGCGAAAAGATTTATTTACGAAGGCGGGTGGGTAGATGCCACCACGAGGAAAAAAACGAGCCAAGGCCGGGTACATGATCAGCGCGGTTGCGGAGCTATATAAGTTGCATCCGCAAACGCTGCGACTGTACGAGCGCGTGGGGTTGCTGAAACCTTCGCGATCGCAAGGCAACACCCGGTTGTATACCGATGGCGATCTCGAACGGCTGGAAGTGATTCTGACTTTGGCGCGCGACATGGGAGTGAACCTCGCTGGCATCGAAATTATCTTGAACATGCGCGAGAAGATGGTGGAGATGGAAAAGCAGATGACCGAGTTTGCCGTCGTGGTTCAGCAGGAGTTGTCGCGTGTAGCGGCGCTGCGGACGGAGGGGACGCCACGGCATGCGATCGTGCGAGCGACACCTCGGGTTGTGCGCGGCGTTAGGGAAGCTTAGGACGCAGACAATTGCGGGGACGTAGCGCCGGCATTTTGCCGGCGTTTTTGTTTCTGGCACCTTGCCGGGCAGCTTGCCGAGGGGGGCGCGGGCTCGTATGCTGTCAACCCATAGCCTGAGAAACACGGACACCGGATGCCGCTAGAAAATTGCACGCTTTGCAGGGGAACGGGTTGGAAGCTGGTGGCTCGGGCGGATGGTGCGCCCGGAAGAGTGGCAGTGGCTTGCGATTGCGGGATGGAAGAGCGGGCTGCGCGAGTGATGGAGCGGGCGCACATTCCAAAACGGTACGAGCATTGCGATTTTGAGAGCTACGAAACAAATCTAGCGGACGGCAAGAGTTACACGCCGCAGCAAGCAGAATCCCTAAAACGCGCAAAGATGATGACGCAAGCGTTTGTGCGCGATTACCCGGGTGGCGATCAAGCAGGTTTCTTGCTAATGGGCAACTCGGGTGTAGGCAAGACCCACTTGGCGATCGCCGCTCTGAAAGAACTTCTGGGGCGTGGCCATTCGGGCTACTTCTGTGAATATGGCGCCCTTCTGAGAGAGATTCAGCATAGCTACCGGTCTGAGAGCGAAGTGTCTGAGATTCAGTTGCTTAGTCCGATCCTGTCGGTCGAAGTCTTGGTCATTGACGACCTGGGTTGCATCAAGCCGTCTGACTGGGTCCGCGACATGATCGCGTACATCCTGAACACGAGGTACGTCGACGGCTCACGAGATCTCAGTCACCCGCGCTGCACCATAATTACAACAAACTATCTGGACTCATCGGAAGAAAAGAATGCGGTCCTGCCGAGCGGTAAAATCGTTGTCACCCGCAAAGACAAGCTAGAGGATCGAATCGGCGATCGCATGCGGTCGCGACTATACGAAATGTGCCGGACGGTGGAAGTGTGTGCTCCGGATTTCCGCCGGGAAGTGCGCCAAGCTGGCCGCGCTCGGGCCTAACCCAAACCAACTAAACCGCGGAGACTGTCATGGCCGTACTAGCTATCTTCAAATACGACGTCAAGCCCGGCAGGATGGCCGACTTTTTGGCCAAGTTGCAGGAAGCCGCTTCGCCGCGGTTCACGAGCAAAGTGATGCCGAAAGCGATTCGGCTCTGGCGCAGCACTGTGCCCGGCCCAGACACCGGACCCTTGCTCCTCGCAATCGAGGACGAGGACATGGCAGCTTACGGCGCGCGCACAGCCTTCGAGAACGCCAATGCAGACTGGAAGAAACTGTTCGAGGCGAAGCCCGATTCTCCAGAAACGCTGGTGTCGGTCGAGTTGCTAACTGAATTCTCGCCCTGAACAGCTTGCGGCGGCTTCGTTGCGTTCGCGGGTTTGATTGACATAGGCGCGAGGCGGCGGGTATCATTTTGGCGTTGCAGCGTTTTGAACGCCCGCAGCATCTTGTCCTCGGTGACCGCGGAACGATCGATTTATCCGTTAGAGCGCGTTGCGGTTATTTTCAAGTGCGGCCGTAGAGCGGCCGACCTCCTTGCATAACCCCGACTGGGAATTCGCAAGGAATTTCATCGAATAGACAGGTGGACCCGGCTCGGCTGGGTACCACTGGAGGAAGTTATCTTCGCGGAGGCCATCAACCATGTTTTCTGACCACGACAACCCGTCCTCGTCGGCCGCAGCAGCGCCGGCACCCGAATCCGATAAGACACAAAATCCAGCGACAAACGAAGCGCAGGCCACGCAGGCGGAAGCCAACGAGACTGCGGCTACGGTGAACGCAGCCAAGGAAGAAGCGACTGCCGCGCCGGTACCGCAAGCCGACGGCGATCCACGCCCCGAACAAGCCACCGCGGCCGCAGCGAAGACTGAAACACCCACGCTCGATCCAGAAGCGGCTGCAGCGGCGGAAGAGGCAGCCGGCTCCGAAGAAATGAGCAAGCTGATCGAGCAGTACAGCGAGCCGCAAGAAGGCACGGCGCAAAACGAGATTATCGAAGTAAAGGTGGTGGCGTACACCGAGCACGGCGTGGTGGTGGACATCGGCAGCAAGACCGAAGGACTGATTCCCGCCGTGGAGTTCTCCGAGACCGACATTCCGAGGCCGGAGCCGAACGCCACGATCGAAGTGCAGCGCACGGGCGAGCACAAAGACGGGTACGTGATTTTGTCGTACCAGAAGGTGCTGCGCCGGCGGATGTGGGAAAAGATCGACGCCTCGTATAAGGCCAAGGAAACGGTGACCGGCAAGGTAGTAGACCGCATCAAGGGCGGCCTGGTGGTGGATGTGGGCGGCGTGCGGGCGTTCTTGCCAGGATCGCAATACGACCTGCGGCCAACACAGAACCTCGACAACTTGCTCGGCCAAGAAATGCAGGTACGCATCACCAAGTTGAACCGGCGGCGCGGAAACGTGGTGGTGAGCCGGCGGGCGCTGCTCGAAGAAGAGCTGCACGCAAAGCGCGCTCAACTGATGGAGACGCTGAGCGAAGGGCAAACCGTGCATGGGTACGTAAAGAACGTGACGGAATACGGCGCGTTCGTGGATCTGGGCGGAATCGACGGCTTGCTGCACCTTACGGACCTGAGCTGGGGCCGCGTCAAGCATCCTTCGGACATCGTGAAGCCGGAGCAGGAACTCGACGTCATCATTCTAAAGTTCGATAAAGAAAAGCAGCGAGTATCGTTGGGATTGAAGCAGTTGATGCCCGATCCCTGGGTGGGCGCGGCGGAGAAGTATCCGGCCGGCGGCAAGGTGAAGGGCAAGATCGTCGGCGTGGTGGATTACGGCGTGTTCGTCGAGCTCGAGCAAGGCATCGAAGGGCTCGTGCACGTCTCGGAAATGAGCTGGAACAAGAAAGCGCAGCACCCGTCGAAGATCGCGAAGGTGGGCGAGGACGTGGACGTGGTGGTCCTGGACATCAAGCCGAGCGACCGGCGCGTGTCGCTGGGCATCAAGCAGGCGCTGCCCGATCCCTGGCTGCAAGTTGCGGAGAAGTATCCGGTAGGCACCGTGGTTACCGGGAAGGTGCGCAACATCGCGGAGTTCGGCGCGTTCATCGAGATCGAGGACGGATTCGACGGGCTGGTGCACGTGGGCGATGTCAGTTGGACCGGCCGGGTGAAGAATCCGCACGAGGTATTCAAGAAGGGCGAACCGGTTACCGCCAAGGTGCTGAAGATCGACCCGGAGAACCGCCGGGTCTCGCTAGGCATCAAGCAGGTGAACGACATCTGGGGCGACTGGTTCAAGGAACACAAGGTCGGCCAGATCGTGAAAGGCAAAGTTTCGCGAATCGCGACGTTCGGTGCCTTCGTGGAGCTCGGCGAAAACATCGAGGCGCTTTGCCACAATACCGAGATCGAAGAGCGGAAGCGGCGCGATGAAGGTCACTCGCCTATGCATCGCACCTCGACGGGGCCGCTGAAGAGCGCAGGTCCCCTGGAGCCGGGCAAGGAATACGATTTCAAGATCATCAAGATCAGTCCAGAAACGCGGCGCATCGGTTTGAGCTATCGCGCGGCGGCGAAACAGATCGAGCGCCGGGAGATCGAACAGTACCGGTCGACGACCAAGTCCTCGTCGACGGCAACCATCGGCGACGCGATGAAGTCCAAACTTTCGTCGATGCGATAGTGTGTCACGACCACAGGGCAACACCGGCCGGCAGGGGCCAGCGGCATAATTTCGTTTACCTACGGGTCAATTTAATGATAGGAAGAGGAGCAGCCGGGTGATATTGCCCCTCTAAGCCATTTCGCATCACATAGCTGCGGGTAGTTCATTCTTTGGCAGGGCGACGAGGCGACGGGACGATGACCAAGCAACCCACTTTGACGAAGGCCGACCTCATTGAAGAGGTGCTGCGCGTAACGGAGCTCCCGCGGAAGGAATCCGAGACGATCGTAGAGACGATCTTCGAGAGCATCATCCAGGCGCTGCAGAGCGGCGACAAGATCGAGATTCGCGGCTTTGGCAGCTTCCGGACACGCCAGCGGCGTGGGCGCGTGGGCCGCAACCCGAAGACCGGCGCGAAGGTAGAAGTGCCGCCGAAGAAGATCCCGTTCTTCAAGCCGAGCAAAGAGCTGAAGGACTTCGTGAATACTGCGGATGGGCATCACTAAGATCGACTTTCGCAGGCCAGTGTTTGGACTTTTCGCATAGCAAGACTCATAGACATTTCTAGTTCTTTCCGGTTGCTGGCCCGGGTGTGTTCGCTCGAAGGGTTCAAGAGAAAGAACATTGGCGGAAGGCCGTGCTACTCGCCGATCGTTTTACGCTATGCTGTGCCGGCAAGATTGTTCGGGCGGATGTGTTGGGAAAGGCGCGCTACGCAATGGATTACATTTGGACCCCTTGGCGCTATCAGTACATGAAGGAGGCGGCGAGTGGGAAACAAACGGAGTGCATTTTCTGCGACGCGGCGGCCGGCAAGGATGATGCGGAAACGCTGGTGGTCTATCGCGGGGCGAAGACGTTTGTGATTCTGAACCGGTATCCGTATACGTCAGGGCATGTGATGGTGGTGCCGTACGCCCACGTAGCGGAGCTCAGCGGCTGCGATGCGGACACGTTGAGCGAGATGATGGGGCTGGCGAAGCGGGTCGAAGCGGCGTTTCGCGAGAATTACACGCCGGACGGGATGAACTTGGGCATGAACCTGGGACGGGCGGCGGGCGCGGGCGTTGCCGGGCACATTCACATGCACGTTTTGCCGCGGTGGTTCGGGGACTCGAATTTCATGACCGTGACTGGGGAAACGCGGGTGCATCCGGAGGAGTTGAAGACTACGTACGAGCGTTTGCGGAAGGCGCTCGCTTCCTAACCCCACGTAAGCAACCCTTGTCATCCTGAGACTATCCGGCGAGGATAGACGATCGCAGATTCCGGCTCGTGCCGGAAAGGACCTCAGCGTCAGCCCAAGCACAAACCATGAATCTGGCACTCACCGAAGAACAACAACTCCTCCAAAAAAGCGTACGGGAGTTCGCGGAGTCCGAAGTCAAACCGCTGGCGAAGGAACTCGACGAGACCGGACACTTCCCTCGCGAGACGTTCAAGAAAGCGGCGGAGCTGGGCCTGACGGGCATTGCGCTGCCGGAGTCGGAGGGCGGAGCGGGCTTCGACCACATTTCCTATAGCATCGTTGTCGAAGAGATTTCGCGGTGTTGCGCATCGACCGGCGTCATTCTCTCCGTGCAGAATTCCCTCTACTGCGATCCCATCCATCGCTTTGGGACCGACGAGCAAAAGAAAAAATTCCTTCTGCCATTTGCGCGGGGAGAAAGGATCGGATGCTACGCGTTGACGGAGCCGCAGGCGGGCTCCAACGCTGCTGCGTTGCAGACCAAGGCGGTGAGGAAGGGCGACAAGTACGTCATCAATGGCACGAAAGCGTGGATCACGAACGGCGGCGCGGCAGATGCGGCGATCGTCTACGTGAATACAGACCCGCCAAAAGGTGAAAAAGGAATTACGGCGCTGGTCGTTGAAAAAGGAACGCCCGGATTCAAGGTTGGCAAAGAAGAGAAGAAACTAGGAATCCATGCCACGGCCTGCTGCGAGCTGGTTTTCGCAGACTGCGAAGTGCCAGTAACGAATCGTATCGGCAACGAGGGCGAAGGATACAAGGTTGCGCTATCGACTCTGGATGGCGGGCGCATCGGAATCGCCGCACAGGCAACCGGCATCGCGCAAGGCGCATTTGAAGCCGCGCTGGCGTATTCGCAACAGCGCATGGCGTTCGGGAATCCGATTTCGCAATTTCAAGCCATCCAGTTCATGCTGGCGGACATGTCCACAGAAATTGACGCCGCGCGGCTGCTAGTCCGCAAAGCGGCCTGGAAGCAGGATAGCGGCGCGCGTTTCAGCATGGATGCGGCGATCGCCAAGCTGTTCGCCAGCGAGATGGCCACGCGCGTCACACACAAAGCCATTCAGGTGCACGGAGGCTACGGCTATAGCTGCGAGTACCCGGTCGAGCGCGCCTACCGCGACGCCCGCATCACGGAAATTTACGAAGGCACCAGCGAAATCCAGCGCCTGGTCATCTCCTCTTGGGTTCTAAAGTCATAATGCAATCGCCAAGAGATTAGAACCTGCGAATGCCCTCACTCGGAAAAATCGAAGTCAGAAAAGATGCTCCAAACGCTCCAGGCGCGAGCAGAAAGCACTCTCATGCGAGTTCCGACGGCGGTCTAAGACTAGAATTTTGCGATCCGTTTGAGTTTCACATGGGCGCGAATGCCTGGAGACTTCGTCTCCTCGATCGGGATATAGACGTCAGTCATGAGCACGGTTTTCTGGGCGGCGACGATTGGCGGCATCCCGATCAGTACCAGCCATGGCGAGTGGAGTCACCGCAGCTTGTGCTGGTGAGTTGGAAACCGGCCGCTTTCTTATATGACTTGGAACGCCAGAAGCCCACGGTGTGCAACGTCAGCGGCCACATCTTGACCGCGGTGGCGTCGCAGACCCTTCCTCGCGTCGCGCTGCAAGGGCTGACGACAACATCTCTCCTCGATGTGAAAGGAAAAATCGTGGCTGCCCTTCCGGAACATCCCGGACAAACCGAAAGACCCGCCCTCGCCTGGTTTGACAAAGCTGGTTGTCTGCTGGTCATCGGCCGCGAAGGACCCGGTTCACCGACAACGATGACCTTCTGCGAAGCCACCACCGGTAAGGCCATCGGCAGCGTTCCCTTGGATCCTAAGGCACTACTTCCGTACCCAGACTCGGACTACGCGCCGATTGGAAGAGATCGCTACTCCTTAATTCTTTCCCGAACCACGCGATGCGTCGGTCGCCGGCTGGATGTCTGGACGCAAGTTCAATTCGATGACTCCCGGTCTGTACTCCAACTTCAAACGTACCGGCCAACCGGTGAGCCCTTCGACTTAGGAGGTGCTACCGTTTGTGAAGCCGCACCGTGCTGGATTGAAGTCGAGCTGCTGCCGTAGGTGTATTCTTTCAGCGTGCTGGAACTTGATTGCGGTCAGGAATTTGATCCTGCGCATGACGAAGATTTCTTCTCGGTTGTGCCTCCGCGCCCGGCCGTGTGCCTGATTGAACCGCTCGAGGAAAATGCTCAGCCCTTTCTGATTCGCACGCAGGATTTGCGAAGACGCCTTCAGCGATTGCTCGGCCCGCGCGATCTCGAGAGCAAACGCCTCAACCTGCGGGACTTTGCTCGCGGTGTGCGATACCGGCTGACGGGCTCGCCGTTGGAGCAGACGCTCACGTATTACCAGCACGCCAAGCAGTTCTTCCCTCAGCGCTATCCGAAAATGATGAGGTTGCGCCCGCCTGCGGTGCTCAAAGTCAGTCTGCGAAACGCTTACCCACGATGTTTCGTAACGCGGCGCATTCCCGTCGACGCGAACGGCACGCCAACAGCCGGCGCCTACTACGGTCCCTTCGCATCGCGAAAATCAGCCCAGGCGTTTGCCGATCGCGCGCTCGACTTCTTCAAGGTGCGCCGTTGCCAGATCAAGATTCGGCGCGATCCCGCCTTCCCCGGCTGCATTTACTCGGAGATGAAGATGTGCCTGGCACCGTGCTTCGCGGGCTGCTCTAAAGAGGAATACGACGCTGAGGTGCAGCGGCTGGTGCAGTTCTTGGACACCAGCGGCGGCTCTCTGCGCGCCACCATCGAGCAGGAGCGCGAGCAGGCCAGCGAAGACCTGGACTTCGAGCGCGCGGCGGCAGTCCACAAGCGCATCGAGAAACTCGACGACGCCTTGCGAGTCAAGCCGGAATTGGCGCGGCAAATCGAGGACCTGAGTGCCGTCATTCTGCAACGAGCCGCCGAAGATCAGACGATTGCCGTCTACGCAGTTCGCGGCGGACGGCTTGCCGAGCCGTGCTTTGTGCGCTTTGCGGAGATCGCCGGGCAGCCACGCTCGGCGGAGCAGATTTTTCGCGAGTACCTGGAACCCGCGCCGGACGCTGCACCCGTCACCGGGAACCTGGAAGAGCATTTGTGGCTTGTGGCGCGATGGTATTACAGTAATCCGCGCGAAGGCGAAATCTTCTTCCGGGAAAAAGACTGGCCGTACCGCAGAATCTTGCGCGCGTGTTCGCGCCTGCTGGCACCGAAGGCTGGCCCGGCGAATTCTCCTGGAAGCGCCAGATCTGCGAAATCGGACAAAGGAGCATCATGACCACATCCGCCACGAGCGATGGAACGGCGCGCTACGCGAAGCGATTTAGCGGGCGAGCCGCGGATGGGCACTTCCGCGAAGCGCACGGGTTGGCGCTGTCTTCGCTGGGAATCGGCACGTATCTAGGACAGCCGGACGACAAGACCGACCAAGGCTATGCGGCGTCGGTGGTCGCCGCCGTCGAAAGCGGGATCAATGTAATCGACGCGGCCATCAACTACCGCTTTCAGCGCAGCGAGCGCAGCATTGGCACCGCGATCAAGGATCTCGCGAAGCGCGGCTTCTCGCGCGAAGAATTCGTTCTATGCACCAAGGGCGGCTATTTGACACCGGACGGCTCGATGCCGTCCGACCCAAACGATTACTTCTACGGGGAATATATTCAGCCGGGCGTGTTTCGTCCGGACGACATCGTGGCGGGAAGCCACTGCATGACGCCCAAGTTTCTTGAAAATCAGATCGGGCGTAGCTTGCGAAATTTGGGCGTCGACTGCATCGACGTGTATTACCTGCACAATCCGGAAACGCAGCTTAGCGAAGTTTCGCGTCCGGACTTTCTCGAGCGCGTGCGTGACGCCTTCATTTATCTCGAATCGGCCGCGGCGGCCGGCAAGATTCAGTTCTACGGCATGGCGACGTGGAATGGCTTCCGTCAGGAGGCGAAGGCCCGCGACGCGATGCAATTGAACGAAGCCGCGCAACTGGCGAAGGACATTGCCGGAGAAAAACACCGCTTCCGCTTCGTACAACTCCCATTCAACCTGGCGATGACCGAGGCGCTGACTCTCGGCAGCCAGTCGATCGGAGGCCGCGAGAAAACAGTGATGGAGGCGGCAAGCGATTTGGGCATAACTTTGGTCGCCAGCGCGTCGCTGCTGCAAGGTCAAGTGGCGCGCAATCTGCCGGCATTTGTGGCACAGGCACTGGGGCTGGAGGACGACGCGCAACGCTCCTTGCAATTCGTCAGGTCATCGCCAGGAATCACGACGGCGCTCGTGGGAATGTCGCACGTCGAGCACGTCGCGGCGAATGCGCGCCTCATGAGCGTCGCGCCCGCCACCGTCGATCAGTTCAGCAAACTTTTCACCCGCGGCGAAACCGCGTAGCGGTAGCCGTGGCCTCGCCTACAACAATTGCGGATGCCGCTCCGTAAGCCATTCGGTAATCGCGCGATCGAGTTGATCCAACGTCCCCGCGAAAAAATGGTCAGCATGCGGCACGATGACGAGGCGTTTCTCTCCCGGCAACGATGCGACCAAGTCTTCGACCTTCTTCGTCGCCCCAAACTGATCGTCAGACCCGTGCACGAATAGTTTCGGCTTCGTGCAGTCTTGCAAAAATGAAAAATCCGCGTTGTTCACCGGCGCGCCGAGCCCGATCACTTCCGCCGCTCGCTCGTCGGCGCATCCGACCCGGAGGCCGACCCAGCAACCAAAGCTGAATCCCGCAAGTAGCAAAGGCACGCCGGGAAATGCGCTAGCAAGAAAGTCGAGCGCCGTGCGCACGTCTCCCAACTCGCCTTCGCCGCGGTCGTGCTTGCCTTCACTCATCCCCGCCCCGCGAAAATTGAAACGCAGCACCGCCAGGCCCAGCGCATCCAGAGACTTCGCCGTCTGGTAGACGACTTTGTTGTGCATCGTCCCGCCGAAGAGCGGATGCGGGTGGCAGACCAGCGCGGCCAAAGGCGGCTCGGCTGTAGCCGCAGGCTTCCAGAGGATCGCTTCGAGACGACCGGCAGGACCTTCGAGAAACAATGAGCGCGATTCGTGAGCGGTCGTCATGGCTGGTTGAAGGAGCAGAGTGTAGCGCAACGAGCAACAAAGTAGGCTTCGCAGCCAGAAAATTCGGAGGACTAGTGCACGCGATAAACAGTGATGGCAAGAGCGGAACTCTGCGGCACCGGATCAACACGCACGACGAGCGAACGAAACTCCTCTGCCGCAGGCCACGGCGACGACACGCCAGGCTCGAACGAAACGATCAAATGCTGACCGGACTTATATTCGCGGCTGCTCAGAAAACGCAGGCCCTCGCCGGAAATGTCGAGCGTCATGGTCTCTTCAAACCACGGAACATGTTCAGGCCGTACACGAACCGGCAGGGCCAGCGGGCGTCTCGGACTGGCACGCCGTTCCAGCTCTCGCCGGTGGCCGTTGCCGTTCGAAGCCGGGCGCGGAGCAATTTCAAAACGGAGAGCCGCAGCGGTCACGTAAACTCCGTTCGCATTCTCCACCTCACGTGCCAACGCGGTTTTTCCCCCATTTACGGACGCCAACTCTCCTACACCATTCCCCGAGTGACCATTCTGATCCGCGATGGCGGAGCGCACGACTCTCGCGAGAATTTCCGGCTGTCCGTAAGCCACCGAAGCGTCGTACGGCAGAGTGACCCACAACGTCATCCCGGGCGCATGAGCTTCTTGGCAAGGAACGAGCACACCCCCACGGCATACGTTCAACGTATCGCAAACCTCCGTTTTCTGGCCGAAGGGCGTCGTCCAGCGAAGTCGGGCGGGAATCCGGAGCTGGACGCGATGATGCTCGCGTCTGTCCATAAACCCCCACACTACGTCTGTGTCAATCCGGGGGTAACTCCCAGTATATCTCGCGGTTGTACAAACCGCTAATGCGCGGTACTAGAACAAAAATATCGATCTTTCACATTGCAAGTTACCGAACCAGGTGCTAATTTTCAATCGATTCCCCCCAGATCAGGAGGTTTGATGGGTGACGGATCGGAACGCCGCGTTGCGCGGCGATTCACTATGAGCCTTCCGTTGCGTGTTCTTCCGCGTGAGCCGCGCAGCTCTGAGCTACGCGCCCAGACCAGGGACGTCAGCTATCAAGGCTTATATTTCCTAGCCGAAGAGCCGTTCGAAGTCGGCAGCGAAATTGAGTTCGTCATTACCCTGCCCCAGCAAGTCGCGCAAACCGGCGACGTCGACATCCGCTGCCGCGGCCAGATCGTCCGCGTCGAGTCGGCTCCAAACGGTGGAATGGGCGTAGCCGCAAAAATAGAGCGCTACGAGTTTCTCCCCGCCGCAGCTTCCGCCGCCTGAAATTCTCTTCCGCTCTTTCGCAGCGCCCCTGCTCGCCCCCTGCCTGCTACGCGAGTACAATGCCCCAGTACCATACCTTCAACGACCGTTTAGGCCGGGGGAGCCCATGTACCACTACGACGCCCGTACCGCTCTCGAAGAATTGCAGGAAGACGCGCTGCTGCCGCATCCCGTGAAGCTGCGCGACATGATCTTGCGCATTCAGCTGGGGCCAAAAGAAGCGCAGGCCATGAACCAGGAATTCCAGGACTATCTGACGCGCTTCGGCGAACTACAAAAGGTCGCGCGAAGCATCCTCGAGAAACTCTCGTCGGGAAATCGCAAATCCGCATGATCCTTTCATCGAGCGCAAACGCACCCCGCACATGAAAGCAAAGCCACGCGTGCTGCTGATGTCCGCATCGTCCGGCGCAGGACACGTTCGCGCGGCGCAGGCGCTCGAGAAAGCTTTTACCGCGCGCGGCGATTGCGTCGTGGAACACATCGACGCAATCCGTTACGTCAGCAAGCTTTTCCAGCGCATATACGAAAAAGCGTACATATCCATGGTGCGCCGCGTGCCAGAGCTGATGGGCGTGATTTACGAGCGCACCGACCAGCCGTGGAACCATCCGCGTCGGCGCCTGGCGATGGATCGTCTGAACACCCAGCCGATGATCCGCATGCTCAAGAAGATGCAGCCGGACCTGTGCGTGGCCACTCATTTTCTCCCCGCAGAGATCATCGGTTGGCTCATCGCGAAGGAGAAACTCCGCGCGCGTCACGCCATTGTCGTGACGGACTACGACGTCCATGCGCTATGGCTGTGCCGCACCGTCGACCGCTACTACGTGGCGATGCAGGAATCCGTCGAGTACATGACGCGCGTCGGAGTGCCGCGCGAGAAGCTCCGCGTGACCGGCATCCCCGTCGATCCTATTTTTGCCGCGCCAGCAGATCGCACTGCGGCGCGCACGCGCTTTGGACTCGATGTGGCAGTGCCGACGGTGCTTGTATCCGCGGGCGGCGAAGGCGTCGGGCCAATCGAGCAGATGGTGCGCGACCTGCTGGCGATGCAGCGCCCGTGGCAAATCGTCGCCATCGCGGGCAAGTCCGAGAAAACCTTGCGCCGCCTCGAAGAACTGGCGCAACGAGCGGGAACGCTTCCCTCCGGCATAGCGCGACTCCGCGCCGTCGGCTTCACCACCGAAATGGATCAGTACATGGCCGCCGCGGACTTGCTGGTGGGCAAGGCCGGCGGGCTGACGACTTCAGAAGCACTCGCCCGCGCGCTGCCCATGGCGCTGATTGAACCAATCCCCGGACAAGAAGAGCGCAACGCCGATCATTTGCTCGAGGCCGGCGCCGCGATTCGCTGCAATAACCTTCCCGCGGCGGCGTGGAAGATCGCGATGCTGCTCGACGATCCCGTGCGGCTTCGCGGGATGTCGGAAGCAGCGCGCACCATGGCCCGCCCTGGCGCAGCGGCAGCCATCGCGGAAGACGCGCTTACGCTGGTAGACTAATGAGCCCGCATGGGCACGCGGGCCGAAGACTTCGATGCGACGCCACACCCTACTGATCGACGCGGACGACACGCTCTGGGAAAACAACGTATTTTTCGAGAAGCTGATCGAGGATTTCATCAGCCTGGTCGAGTCCTGCGGCTACACGCGCGCGTACGTTCGCCACATCCTCAACGAAACCGAGCGCAAGAATATCCGGCAGTATGGTTACGGTGTGCGCAGCTTCGGCCGCTCTCTGGAAGAAACCTATCTGAAGCTGGCGGAGCAAATGGTCCGCCGCGAAACGTTGGCGCAGATTCATGATCGCGTCGTTGAGCTGGAGCGCACGCCGCCAAAGATCCTCGATGGCGTGCCGGAGACCCTCGCGTATCTCACGGAACGCCACCGCCTGATCCTTTTTACCAAGGGGGAACCCGCGGAGCAGGCTGCCAAGGTCGAGCGCTCCGGCCTGCAAGGCTTCTTCGAGTTCATCGAAATCGTTTCGGAGAAAGATCCCGACACCTACGGAGCGCTGGTGCGCAAACACAAAATCGTAAAGACTCACGGCTGGATGATCGGCAACAGCCCTCGCAGCGACATTAACCCGGCCATGAAGATCGGCCTGAACGCCGTCTACATCCCGCACCAACATACCTGGCAGCTCGAACATGAGCCGGTAGTCGCAGGCTCGGGCAAGCTGGTGATCCTGCCGGCCTTCCGCGAACTCCGCGGCCACTTCTAGACCAACCGACGCATGAAGCCTCTTCCAAATTGGACGTTGCGCCAAGGCCCCTCCCCCGAAACAATACTCGTTCGCACTTCACGCAGGAGGAACCTATGGCCACCGCGACGACTCCCATGCCCGCCGATTGGCGCCAGGAATGGTTCGAGATCGAAGACGCCACCTATCTAAATCTTGCCGGACAAAGCCCCATGCCGAAGGTGGCTCACCGCGCCGTGCACGCCGCCCTCGAGTGGAAGAAATTCCCGCACCGCATTCCCGACACTGCGTTCTTCGATGTGCCGAACCGGCTTCGCGCTTCCCTCGCCAAGCTGATCGGCGCCAAACCGGAAGACATCGCGCTCACCTCTGGCGCGAGCACCGGAATGTCCGCGGTGGCTTACGGCTTGAAATGGCAAGCGGGCGACGAAATCCTCACCGCCCGCGGCGAATTCCCGCTCCAATACTCCACCTGGAAGCCCATGGAAGAACGCGAAGGGCTGAAGCTGAACATTGTCTCGCCAAGCGATCGCTTCCTTACGGCTGGCGATGTGATCGCCGCGCTCACGCCGAAAACTCGCCTCGTCTCGATCAGCTTGGTCCGCTTTGACAATGGCGTGCTACTTGATGCCGCGCCCATCGCCGCCGCCTGCCATGCGCAGGGCGCGCTGTTGCTGCTCGATGCCAGCCAGGCCTGCGGCGCGGTGCCCATCGATGTGCAAGCGCTTGGCGTCGATTTCCTCGTATCCGCCGGATACAAATTTCTGCTTGGCCCCTTCGGTACTGGATTTTTCTGGGCCAGGCCCGAGCTCGTCGCCAAGATGCGTCCAGGCCCGTTTTATTGGATGGCTGGCAAGGGCGTGGAGAACTTCGCGGCTATGAATTTCGCCGATCCCCAACCTGCGTCTGGCGCCAAGCGTTGGGACGTAGCGGAAACCGCGAACTATTTCAACCACGCCGCGCTCGATGCCTCGGTCGAATTCGTCTTGCGCGCTGGGCCGGAAACCGTCGCGACACACAATCGAAAGCTGATCGAGTTGCTCTACGAACGCCTGCCCAAGGATCGCTGCGTTCCCACAAGTCCGCTCAACGCGGCGGATCGCGGGCCATACGCCTGCTTCGCCGCGCGCACTCCGGAAAACACCGCTGCTCTCTACGACCGCCTGCGCAAGGAAAATGTCATCGTCAGCCTGCGCGAAGGCAACATCCGCGTTTCGCCATACCTCTACAACACCGAGCGCGACATCGACCGCCTGATTTCCGTGATCACCGTATGACGCCGGCGGCTTCCTCGCCCGCATGGCCAAAAATCGCGGTCGTCGGAGCAGGCGCCGTCGGCGGTTATTTCGGAGGAATGCTCGCGCGCGCTGGTGCGCCGGTCATCCTGATCGGGCGCGCCGCTTTTGTTGACGCGGTAAAGAAAAATGGCCTGACGCTCGACACTCTGCACTTCAACGAAAATGTTCGCGTCGAAGCGGCAACGGAACTGGAAGCAGCTCAGGGCGCCGAAGTCGTTCTGTTTTGCGTAAAGACCACCGACACTGCCGCTACTTCGCGCGAGCTCGTGCCGCTTCTTGCTCCAAACGCCGTGGTCGTGTGTATGCAAAACGGTGTGGACAACGTCGAACAAGTCCGCAACGCCTCCAGCATCGAAGCTCTCGGCGCCGTCGTCTACGTTGCCGCGTCCGTCCCTCAGCCGGGCACGGTAAAGCACGTCGGCCGCGGCGATCTGGTCGTCGGCCCCCGCAACCCGCGCACCGAGCAATTCGCCGCTCTCTTCGAGCGCGCAGGCGTGCCGTGCCGCATCTCCGGCAATATCGAAGGCGAACTCTGGACCAAGCTGGTCTGGAACTGCGCGCTCAACGCCATCTCCGCGCTAGGCCGCGCGAAGTACGGACAGATCGCCGCAAGCGCAGATGCGTGGAAGGTGGTGGAAGAGGTCGTGTACGAAGTGCTCGCAGTAGCCCGAGCCTCGAATGTTCACCCGCCAGGCCTCGAGGATCCCAAAGCCGCGCTCGCCGGAGCCTTAAAGATCGTGCAACAAATGCCGGAAGCTCTTTCTTCAACTGGGCAAGACTTGATGCGCGGCAAACGCACCGAGATCGATTCCCTCAACGGCTACATCGCCCGCCGCGGCACCGCCCTAGGCGTCCCCACGCCGGTCAATCACGCCCTCTATACCTTGGTGAAGCTGGCAGAAAACCGCTCCTGAATGAGTTTTATCGAACCCATCCTGCAACTCGAGCTATTTGGTATGCCATCAGTGCGAGAAAAAGAGTGATGCAAAGAAAGCCTAGAAGGACTCTCTTTATGCGGCGGGATTCCATGCGTGAAGTCTACTCGAAATTCCCACCTATCTGGTCACTCCGGCCTAGGCGCCCGAAACGGAATATGCACAATCGCCTCCAACTCCACCGGCTCGCCCTGCCTCGCCGCTGGCCGGAATTTCCACTGCGCCAAAGCGCTCATGGCGTTGGCATCAAGCTGCTCGTCGATCCCGTGCACCAGCTGAATGCTGTCCACCGACCCATCCCCGCGAATCACCGCGTACAACACCACTTCCCCCTCGACACGCTCGCTGATCAGAGTGGGCGGGTACTTAGGGTCCACTTTCCTCAGCGGCGCCGGCCCCGACAAATCCGCCGACGTGATCCGCGGCCCGTTTGGATTCGTTCTTAGCTCGCTGAAATTCAAAATCCAGCTACCCGTCGAGCTGTTCAGATTCGGCATGTTCACGTTCATCGTGTAGACGCGCTTGGTTGCAAAGATTTGTTCCGGCTTCGCGCCAGGCGGCAACTCCGCAAAATTCGGCGGCCCGATTCGCTCGGGTTCTTCTTCCGTGCTCTGCGGCTGCGGCCGCGTCATCAGTCCGCGCACCGACGGTGCACTGATCTTCGGTCCGCCTCCTCCCAAACCCGACACCCCACTCTTAGCCGTGGGATTGCCGCCGCTGATGCTGATCCCCACCGGACTACTGCCCCCGCCGCCCGCAGCATCCGAGCCGCCGCTCTTTCCGCCATCCGGCGAAATCGACACTCGCGCCGCCAGATTACCTTGCGGCGGCTGTACCGGCGCTGGCGGGCCCGGCGCCGCTGAGAGCGCGATAAATGTCGAGGGGCTGCCGCCCGCGGCGCTCGCCAGGCTTGCGCCGACCTCCGGTGCCGGCCCTGCGTCGCCGGCTTGCGCGCGCTGCGCCACACGTGGAGCCGCCCCGGCGTTGATTTCCAGTTTCGGCCGTGCCGGCCCGTTCTGCGTCACCGGCAGACTCAAGTCTGCGGCCACCTGCTGCTCCATGTTCGGAATGTCTACCACCGGCGCCACCGTCACCGTCTTCACGCGCCGCTCGCGTGGCCGTAGTTTCTTCAGCGTCTCCTCGTCGATCGTCAGCCGCGGACGCGGGGGTGCCGCCGCCTGTTGCAACTGCACGACGTTCGGCAACTCCGGAAGGAGTTTCGGTGGCTCGAACGGCGCACGAGGATTGATCAGCGTCTGCCGCAGGTGCGTCGGATGCACCGGATCGGTGAAGATCCGCTGCCGCGGATGAAAAGCGTCCGCTCCTTGTTCGGTCACAGGTTTATTCGGCGTGTTGTGTGCCGCCCGCTTCACACTCTGCTTAGGAATTTCCAGTAGTGGCAAATCCTCGATCGGGCCCGACCAGGTGAGCTGAAAATTGTCCAGCGCCGGATTCCGGCGTGGCGTCATCGAAAGCCCGGGAAACGGCGGCAGCACGACAAACGCGATATGCCACAGCGCCGCCGCCACCAGCGCCCGCCGCGGCACTCGCCGCTCAATCCAGCAATCCTTGAAGAATCCGCCGCTCAGAAACTCCTTCGAGGCCGCCCGAGCAAACAGGGCCCGCACGCTACTGAAGACGCCTTGATGGAAGTCTCCCCAGGGCACGTTCAGTTGGGGTTCCAACTCACCGCCTAAAGATGGCGACACCAAGGGAGTCGAGGAAGTCTGGCCCAGCAGGTTGAGCGCGCCTTGGAAGCGGTCCGAGGTCATCAGTTAGCGTCTATAGGGTGCGGGATTGAGCTCATAAGGTCAACCCTTGGCCCATCAGGTGAACCCTATGGAGGATGCCGCCGCGCGGCCCGGGGATGGCCAACGGAGGACAGCCTGCGATCGCCAAAATTCTTCGCGGCAGCCCTTGACATTCCGTGATTTCGGAGTATAATGGGAATTGCGTCAAAATACGCAAAGCGCCGGAGCCTTTCGGCGCTTTTTACATTTCTGGCGCTGCCTCAGGCTACACGTAAGATCCTTGTTTCCCTGTAGTTACGAACGCTTCGCATTGATCCGCACACATAGGAGCGCCTGTAAACGGCTTAGAATCAGTGGATTACTTCACAGTTCCCATCAGACCCCGGGGGGTACCCCATAAAAGCGAAGCTAAGGCGAAACTAGTCTTTGGAAGCGGCGGCGGAGTTCACCCGGTAGAGGGTCAAAGCAGCATCTCCTTGCCGCAAAATGCGGCTCCTCTGCAGCATGCCAACCTGCTGGGGAAGCTCCAGGGTGTGCCGGTGCTCGGCAATCACGGTCGCTCCCGGCGCAAGAAGCGCCGCCGAGCCTAGGAACTCGAGCACCCGGTCATATTGTTCCCCGGCTGCATAAGGCGGGTCGAGAAAAACGAAATCGAACCCCGGGTCGTCCAGCTGGTGTCTCCCCGCGAGCTTCATCAACCCACGTCGTGCATCCTCGGCAAGGATTTGGAACCCCGAGCGCAGCCCTAGCGATTCCAGGTTGCGGCGGATAAGCGTCGCCGCCGGGCCGTGATTCTCGACGAAGACCGCCTGGACGGCACCTCGGCTGATTGCCTCGATCCCGACAGCGCCAGTTCCGGCAAACACATCTAAAAAGCGCGAGCCCTCGACGCCGGGACCCAGCACGTCGAAAAGTGTCTCGCGCAAGCGATCGCTGGTGGGGCGCAGCGCCGGTCCTTTGAGGCTCTTCAGAATTCGGCTGCGGTAAGTGCCGGCAATGATGCGCATGCGTGATTTCGATCAGCCGACTCGCGCGAGATGATACCGACGCTGCCATTCACCAGGCAGCCGGCGAAGCACGCGATCCAGCTCGACAGTTCTGGCAGAGTCTTCCGCAAGCGTGAACGCCTCACGCCGCGCCAACTCCAGCACCTCGCGGTCGCGGAGCGGATTCGCGATGTGGAAACCAAGCGCCCCCGACTGCCGCGTGCCGAAAAATTCGCCTGGGCCACGAAGCTCCAGATCGGTTTCCGCGATCTCAAATCCATTCGAGGTTCGCACCATGGTTTCCAGCCGCGCGCGCGCTTCGTCGGTCATGCGCACGGGACCCACCAGAACGCAGTGCGACTTCTGTGCGCCGCGTCCGATGCGCCCGCGAAGCTGGTGCAGCTGCGACAATCCAAAGCGCTCGGCATGCTCGATCACCATCACCGTCGCGTTCGGCACATCCACGCCGACCTCAACCACGGTTGTCGAGACCAGGATTTGTATTTCATTCTTCCGGAAGCGCTGCATCACGTCGTCTTTTTCTTCGCTCGAAAGCCGCCCGTGCAGCAAACCGAGCCGGAACTTCGGAAAAACTTCCTTGGACAGCCGTTCGAACTCCTCCATCGCGGCTTTTAGCTCCAGCTTCGATTCCTCGATGACTGGATACACGATGTACGCCTGATGCCCGGCTTCAACTTCACGGCGCACGCCTCCCCACACGCCGTTCAGGTGCGGCTCGCTGGTCAGATGCGTTTCGATGGGCGTGCGGCCCGGAGGCAGCTCGTCGAGAATCGAAACGTCCAGGTCCCCGTAAAGCGTCAACGATAACGTGCGCGGAATCGGCGTCGCGGTTAGAACCAGCACGTGCGGAGCATGTCCATGCGACGCCGCCTTGTCCATCAAGCGCTTGCGTTGCAGCACGCCGAAGCGGTGCTGTTCGTCAATGGCCACAAATCCCAGTCGCGCGAACTCGACGTTATCTTCAATCAACGCATGAGTGCCGACCGCGAGCTGCGCTTCGCCGGAGCGAATCCGCTCGAGCGCCGCATTTTTCTCCGCCGATTTCAAGCCGCTGATCAGCAGCTCGACGCGATAGCCCGCGCGTTCCAAAATGCGCCGCGCCGAAAGGAAATGCTGCACCGCCAGAATCTCGGTCGGCGCCATCAGCGCCGCCTGGCAGCCGTTTTCGATGGCGATCACCGCCGCTTGCAGCGCGACAATGGTCTTGCCGCTGCCCACGTCGCCTTGCAGCAGACGATTCATCGGCGCCGGCTTTTCTAGGTCCGCGGCAATTTCTCCCAGCACGCGTTTCTGTGCCGCCGTCGGCTTGAACGGCAAAATCCGCTTCAGCGCTTCGCGGACGTTTTCTTCCCGCAAGCGAAACGCGATAGCGTTTTCCTTGCGCGCCGCCCGGCGATCCAGCGCCAGGCTGAGCTGGTACAAGAAAAATTCCTCGAAGATCAGCCGCTGCTGCGCCGGAGAGCGATATTCATTCAGCGCTTCGACAGATTCGCCCGGCGGAGGGAAATGGGTGTGCGCGATGCGCCTGGCGCGCGCGACGGAAATCCGAGCCGCGCGCGCAACTCCTCCGGCAGGATCTCCGGCATCCGCGGATCGAGCAGTTGCAGCGCCGCATAAATCGCGCGGCGGATGGCGCGCGAGCCGAACGTCCCAATGGCTTCGTAGATCGGCACGATGCGCCCAACTTCGGTCGAATCCGCGCTCTCGTCGCCGAGCATCTCCATCTGCGGATTGACCATTTCGAGCCGCGCCGGGCGCAGCTTGTCGATTTCCGCCTTCCCGTGCAGCACCAGCGATTGCCCCGGCTTCAGCCGGCCCTCCAGATAGCCTCCGTGAAAAAATTTGCACGGCAGCGAGCCGGTAGCGTCCTTCACCAGCAAGTGATAGATCGCGTCGCGCCCGCGCATCCCGCGAATGGCCTGGCCGCTCATCACGCTGGCGCGAATGGTGTAAACGCCGTTCGGCTGAATGTCCTTGATATTCGAAAATGGATGCGATCCTCGTATCGGAAGGGCAAGTACGTGAGCAGGTCTTCAAGCGTATGAATGCCGCGCTTCGCCAGCAATTCGGCGCGCTGCGGGCCAACGCCCTTGATCATACGCACTTCGGTTGTAAGAGTAAGAGGCGGCACTCGTCGCGTGGCTGCGGCGCTATTCATGCTACCTCTTTATATCATCCCAAGGGCGCTGCACCCGCCACAGCGGAGGGCCGAACCGAATAGGAAGCCCGCTGCGTCCAAACTTGCGTACCTGGCATCCGTATCGTTAGAGTGAACGCTCCGCAACTCTCGGGGAGGCCTCTTGGCCAGTGATCGGCTGACGGGTTCCGACAAACGCACGCTGCTGCTCTGGGTGCTGGCTGGGCATCGTGGGCGTGGTCTTTCGCGCACAGATATTTTTTCCGCGCCTTCCCGGAAGCATCGGTGGACTTTCATGGTGTCGCGCGGCGAGGCGCTGAAACGCGCGCAGAGATTTCTTGAGCGGCATGGGCGAAAATGTCAGCAGCTATCGCTCCGCGATCGTCTTCGATCTAGACGACGAACGCGAAGACCTATCTCGAACGGCGAGACTCGGCTGTGCAGCAAGCCAACCAGCTGATGTCTCCGCAGCTGAACATCTGGTATTGGGACGTGCGTTTTTTCAGGCCACAGCAGGAAGAAGAATTTCACGTGCGCGTCAGCCCGGCGGGAAACATCGTCGGCTACGACCATAAAGTTCCGGAGGCGCGCGCGGGCGCCGTCGGTTGACCGCTCGCAAGCACAAACCACCGCGCAGAATTTTCTGAGCAGCAAGCTCGGCGTAGATCTGCAAAGCTGGGATTTCCTCCCTGAAGAAGCAAATTCCACCAAACGGCCGAACCGTCTCGACTGGTCGTTCACTTGGGAGAAGCATGGCTTCCGCGCGAAAGATGCGCCGTATCGTCTAAGCGTGACCCTGCAAGGCGATCGGGTTGGCGACAGCGAACGAATACCTGAAGGTTCCCGAAGCATGGAAGCGCGATTTGCAAGCAACTGCGCTCCGGCAACGATTCGCTCTACAACGAAATTTCATTATTCCCTACATCTGATCCTGATGGCGCAGCGCGCTCTGGCTGGGGATTTTGCTGTGGCGCAAAGGCGCAGGCCGACTGGCGCGGCGCGATTATACTGGGCGCGCTGGTCGCGGCGCTGCTTTTCTTGCATGCAACTGAACAATTGGCCGCTGTGGGGCGCGGATATGACACGCAATTCACTTACGGCAGTTTCATCGCGACTGAAGATCGGCGCCGCGATCCTGCTGGCTCGATCGGCACCGCGATCACGATCACGCTTGTGCTGCCTGCCGCCGAGCCGCTGTATCGCGCCTCGCAGCCGGAACCGCTTGCGGCTTGCACAAGACGTTCACCCTGCGCGGACTGCGATCGAAAGAATTTTTCTCCGCGGCGGTTGTCGGGCTTTCACTGGCCGCGGCGCATATCGGCTACGTCGTGGCGTTCTACGTGATCGCCACGCACGTCGGCGCCTGGGCGCCACAGGAATTGAATTATCAGGAATCGGTGAACACGCTTTTCCCGTGGATTTCCGGCGCGGCGATCGGACTGTTCGCTTCCACCAACGAAGAATTCACGTTCCGCTTGTTCGCGATTCCCTTCTTCGAGCGCTTCACGAAATCGCGATGGATCGCCGTGATTGTTCCGGCATTTTCTGTGGAGCTTTCTGCACAGCAACTATCCGCAAGAGCCTGCATACATCGCGGGGAATCGAGATCGGACTCTTCGGCATCGTCGCCGGCATCGTGATGCTGCGCTGGGGCATTCTGGCAACGCTCATCTGGCACTACACGGTCGATGCGTCGCTGGTGGGATTGTTCCTTGTCCGCTCCAATAGTTTGTATTTCAAAATTTCCGGCGTCGTGGTCGCCGCCGCCGCGGTAGCACCGCTGGTTTTCTCGGGGTCTCTTATCTGGCCGCGCGGACGCTTTGAACCCGATGAAGACTTGCTGAACAGCGCCGCGCCGGTGCCCGAGATACGTCTGGCGGCGGATCGCGCGCCTGCAGCCACTGCCGTCGCGAAGGGGCGATATACGGCTCTGGCACCGGGCATGATCGGTTTTCTGACGGTGTGCCTATTCGCTGGCGGGATCCTGGCGTGGCGTTTGAAACCCGAATCGATCGGCGACTATCTGAAACTCTCCGTGAACGCCGGCAACGCGCGCGCGCGCGCCGACGAAATCATGCGCCAGCACGGGCTGGATCCAAACTCGTATCATCACGCCACGATCTTTGCCAACGTCACCGATCCCCTCACCAACGAATTTCTGCGCGAGCGAATCGGCGTCGCGCGCCTGAACGAAATCTACGACAAGCAAATGCCCGGCGCGGTCTGGCAGGTGCGCTATTTTCGCGACAGCCAGCCCGAAGAATATTCCGTGAAGCTCAAGCCGGACGGTTCGCTCTTCGCTTTCCATCACAAGATCGCGGAAGACGCGCCCGGAGCTTCCTTGAGCAAGGAAGCGGCCGCGGCCAAGGCGGAAAAATTCCTGCGCGAAGAGAAAAAGATCGATCTAAGTCAGTGGACTCTGGTAGAAGCCAACTCCGACAAGCGTCCTCACCGGCTGGACCACGTGCTCACATGGCAGCAGAATACGCCACTGGATTCCGGTTCCACTGCTTCAGACGCGGACGGCCACGCCTATCGCCGCGTGAGAGCGGTCGTGCTTGGCGATGAGGTCACCGACTATCGGCAGTCCTACTATCCCGAAGCACGCGATGAACCCGAAGACGCCGCGTTTGGTGAATACATCAAAATTCCAGACGAGTGGCGTCGGAAACACAAAGAATCGACATTGGTGCGAACGATCTTCGCCTACATTTTGCCCATTCTGCTTCTCGCGGGCTGGCGCGATCACCATGTTGATTCTATTCCTGAAGAACCTGCGCACCGAAGAGGCGCGCGCGATTCCCTGGAAGAGGCTGTCTCTGTGGGCCCTTTGGGGCCTCGCTGCGTACTACGTGACTTTTGCCCTTGGCAATCGCATCGCTGCCGTGCTGAACGCTTACAACACCGCGATTCCGTTGAAGACGACGCTAGGCCTTGTCGGCATCGGCGCCGTGCTTGGAGGTCCGATTCAGTTTCGGCTTGATCGCCGTGGTGTTTGGCGTTGCGTGGTACTACGCAAAGCGCGCGTTCGGAGAAGAAAATATTCCCGGATGGAGAGGCATGCCCTGCTGCGTACTACCGCGATGCGCTGTTTATCGGGATCGGCGGAGCCGCGGGCTTGCTGGGATTGGAAACCTTCCTGCAAACTCTCGAGCGCCATTGGTCCCTGGTTCAGCGGACTGCGCCCGCATCCTTCGGTTCAAATTTCGACGCCACCATTCCGGCAGGCGCCATCCTCGGCGGAGCGCTAAGCCACAGTTTGCTGTTCACTGGGCTGGTGGCCTTGGTGGCAGCCTTCGGGGCTGCGAAGTTTCGCGCGCTGTGGCTGCGCTACTTGTTGTGCGCGCTGGCTGCGCTAGCAATGGTCGGCGCAAATTGGGGAGGGCCGTCTGATCTTGAGAAAGAGCTGGTGGCCGCACTGTTCTTGCTTATTGCGTATGTAGCCGGAGTCCAGTGGATCATGCGGACCAATATTCTCGGCTGCTTCCTTGTGCTGGCGATTCTGTCGCTCGTCGAAGGGGCCGCCCAACTGCTGGGGCAGCCGGATTCGTTCTACCGGCTGAACGGCTATGCCGTGATTGCAGCGCTGGTTTTGCTGCTGTGCTTGGCCGCTGGTAGCCTGGCGCACGGCGGCTGCCGGAACCGGTGTGGAGTCCACACCCTGTGGCTCCGGTAACGTGATTTCCGCTGCCTGAGCACGGACTTTTCCACAGGGTCAAAACTGGAAACAGATGACTCGCCTAATTCGTCTCTACCGAGGGAAGTGGCTGCTTACCCACTCGGGCGACGCACGTCCAAATTGGGTGGTCCTCTGGCTGGCAGTACGCGGGCCAGCGGGACTATCCTTGAGCTAAGGTGTTATGGTCAAAGCCCTAACGCCTTGTAAGCGCGAACAGAAAGCGAATATGCCGCTTCCTCGATTGGCTTTGGCAAACGTTCTAGGCCAGGCTGCCGGTACCCAAGCCGCCTTGGCCACGGTGGCTTCGTTGCCCCAACTAGACGATCGGGCTCTCGTCGTCGAGGCGCAGGCTGGTTCTCGCGCTGCCTTCGAGGAGCTCGTGCGCCGTTTCGACCGCGACGTCCTGCGCCTGGCGCTGAACTTGATGAAGCGCCCCGAGGATGCTCGCGACGTTTATCAAGAAGCCTTCCTCAAAGTCTATCGCAACCTGCATCGCTTCCGCTTCGAGTGCAGCTTTTATACCTGGCTGTATCGCATCGTCACCAACGTTTGTCTCGATCATTTGCGCCGCCGCCAAGCTCGCCCGGAAGACCAAGCGCCGGAACTCAATTCCGGAAATCACGACGAAGGCATCACCGACTTTTTCGAGCGCCAGCGCGAGCATCGCCCCACGCTCGATCCCGAGCGGCGGCTGTTCGGCAAAGAAATTCAAGCGCGCATCGCCTTGGCGATGGAACTTCTTTCGCCGCGCGAGCGCGTTGTCTTTGAGATGAAGCACTACCAGGGACTGAAGCTCCGCGCGATCGGCGATGCGCTGGGGACCACCGAAGAAACGGTGAAGAATTCCCTGTTCCGCGCCACGCGCAAGCTTCGCAGTCAACTGGGAGAATTGCTATGAGCGCCCGGCGCCGGCTGACGCATTGCGAGGATGTCGCGCCGCTGCTCGTGTTCTACACGTGCGGTGAAGTTGACTCGCGGGAACGCGAAGAGATCGACGCGCACTTGGCCGCCTGCTCCGTTTGCGCGCAACAACTCAACGAAGAGCGAAACTTCCAAACCGCTTTCTCCGGCGCATCGCAACCCGCCGACGAACTCGATCCCTCCGGCGCACTCCTGGCGCAATGCCGCAGCGAACTCGCCGAAAAGCTCGACGATCTTTCCGCACCGCCGGTGCGCGAGCACTGGATGCCGTTTGGCTGGATGCGCCGCTGGATGGCGTTGCGCCCGGCGTGGAGCGCGGCTTTCCTGTTGCTGATGGGCCTCGGCGTGGGCATTCAGTTGTCTCCCTGGTTTTCCGCGCGCGATACAGGCAGCGCTTCTGGCGATGGCAGCCAGGCGGTAAACGTCATGGCGGCGCCGCGGCTTACCGATGAGGATTTGTCGAAAATGGCGGTGGCAGGAATTAATTTTGCGCCATCGGCCGACGCCGCACCCGGCACGCTGCAAGTGCAAGTTCGCACCGAGCAGCCGATCGAAATGGTCGGCAACGTGGACGATACGGACGTGCGCCGCGTTCTAACGTACGTCGTCGCCAACGGCGAGCGTTTTGATCCGGGCGTGCGGCTCGACTGCCTGGACGCGCTAAGGGCGCGTACCGGAGACGTGGAAGTACGCAACGCGCTGCTTTGCGCGGCGCGCAAAGACAAGAACGCCGCAGTGCGCATGAGGGCGCTGGAAGCGCTTCGCGACTCCGCCGCGGAAGACTCCGTACGCGACGTCCTGCTGGGGGCGCTTCAGCATGACTCGAATCCCGGCGTGCGCGTGGAAGCCGTGAACCTGCTGGTGAGGTCGCTCGAAGGCGACGCGTTCGGCGGACTGACTGCTCCGGGCGAACCGCCGGCTCCCGAACCGATTGTGCTTCCCGGTGATGTTTCCGTCGTGCGCGTAGTTCGCGCTCTGGAAGATTTGCAGCGGCGCGACCCGAACCGCTACGTTCGGCTGCGCAGCGCGGCCGCTTTGCGGCAGATCAGCCCGCGCGACGTGCAATGAATTGCGATTGAATAGGCCCGTGCAAGACAAGATCAACAAGTTCCTTCAGTCAACGATGAATGTGCCGCGCACATATGCGCTTTCCTCCGTGTCTCGCTTCGCGTGTGCGGGCGTCATTTCCCTGCTGCTTGGCGCCGCATTCGCTCCTGCGCGGATCTCATTTGCAAGCGCCGCGGAACCTGCCGGGGTTGAGCCGACCAAACCTGGCGATCCCTCCGCGCCGCGCGTATCCGCCGATCGCAACGGTTCTCTGCCAACTAAAGACGGGCTAACCTTGCGGCTTACTACGGACCTGGGTTCCGTGCGAATCATTTCGCTCGAACCCGGCGCCGCTCCAGTGGTGCGTTACACCGTGCACATCGAAACGGATGCTCGCAGTCCTGTGGCGGAGCGCATGCTCGATCGCTACGCGCTCACCGCGAAGACGACTTCCGAAGGCGTTGAGATCAACGGCACATTGCCTCCGCAAGTCGCTCGGTCCTCGAACACCGGCGCGCAGTTCTGGGTGCAATTTGACGTCGCCGTTCCACCGGGTTTTAACGTGGACGTCAAGACCGATGCGGGTGACATTGAAACGCAAGACATCGGCGGCACGGCGAATCTTTTGACGCAAGGCGGCAACATTCGTACCGGGCGCATCGGCGGCGCGCGTCTGCGTGAGGTTGCCGCGGGCCGGCTGGCGGCCAAACTGGAAACCGAAGGCGGGCACATCCAGGTGGCCGACGTCGCGGGCGATCTGAATGCCTTCACCGCCGGCGGCCATATCAACGTCGGGAACATTGCCGGCGATGCGCTGCTGCACAGTGGCGGAGGCCACATTCGCGCCGGGCAAATCGGCGGCCGCGCCGACCTCGAAACCGATGGCGGCAATATAACAGTGGGACAGGCGGGCAGCTTGGTCAGCGTGCGAACCGGCGGCGGCCAAATTGATTTTGGCGAAGTTCGCGGTTCGGTTCGCGCTCAAACTGGTGGTGGCGGTATCCGCATCATGTACGTTTCCGGGCCGCTGGAAGTCGAGTCGAGCGCGGGAAGCATTTGCTTGACGCGCGTGGCCGGCACTGTGCGCGCAGCCACGGCAGGCGGCACCATTCGCGCGTGGATCAATCCCGACGCGCCTTCTTCGGGTGGCGCTGTGCATCTTGCGGGCGCTTCCCAGCTAACCTCGGGCAACGGCGACATCGTGGTGTTTCTCCCGCGCAATCTCGCTGCCGACATCGACGCCACGGTGGAGTCCGGCGGCGAACGCCGCATTGAAGCGGACCCCGGCTTGGCGCTGGCGATGCAAATGCCTGCTCAGGGCCAGGGGCCGGTACATGCAGCCGGCAAATTGAACGGCGGCGGCGCGCTGCTGAAATTGCGCACGACCTCGGGAACCATCAAGCTGCAATTTTTGGATTCGGAAATTGCTTTGCGCGATTCGCTGATCCGCGAGCAGAAAGAGCGCTTGAATCAACACGGAGTTCAGGTGCTGCTTCCCACCGGCTTCGAGACTTCGGATGCGTCGCAAGCGCAGCCCGACCCTCTGGCGTCGGAAGAAAAAGGCGACTGGCTTGAGAATTGGCTGGACCGCCTGGAGATTGCCTTCTATGGCGGCATCCGCGAAGACTCTGACGAAGTCAAGAAGCACTTGATTGCGTGGCCGCAGCCGGCTTACCCAGAGATCGCGATGCGCGCCGGCTTGCAAGGTGTGGTGCGCCTGCAAATCCGGGCGACGCGCGACGGCCACATTGAAGTTGTGAAACTGATCGAGGGTTCGCCAACGCTGGCAGACGCCGCGATAACCGCCGTCAAGCAGTGGCGTGTGGACCCGGCCTGGATGGGCGGCAAGAAGGGCGATGTCCTTTCGACGTTCGCGTTTAATTTTCAGTTGCACTAAGCGCGGCGACTTGCGCGGAGTGACGTGCGAAATAACGTGCAAGAGGAGCGCGGCGAGTTTAGTTCGGGTCCCGGGGCCGGTCGGAAGGTTACTCGAAGGGGGTGGAACTTATGTTGCGCCGTTCTTTCTATTTCGCCGCGTTTCTGACTTTGGTTCTGGCAACGGCTTCGGCCGTGCCCTGCTTCGCGATCAGCAAGGAATTCAATCAGACCTATCCGCTGCAACCCGGCGGCTCCTTCGAGCTCCAAAACGTGAACGGCACGGTGGACGTGCAAAGCTGGGATCGCGATGAGGTCGAAGTGCATGCGGTGAAGACCGCCAAGCACAAGGAGTCCGACCTTGACCTCGTCTCCATCGATGTCGCAGCCAAACCCGGCGCTGTTTCCGTTACCACACGCTATCCGCAAAACGAAGGCGTCGAGGTGGCCGTTGAATACGTCGTGCACGTGCCGCACTGCGCCCACGTCGAGCATCTCGGCACCGTGAACGGCACGCTGCGCATCGCCGGCGTCGAGGCTGTCGAAGATTTGCGCACCGTCAACGGCAACATCGAGGTTTACGAGGGCGGCGGATCCGTGCGCGCCCACACCACCAATGGCAACGTGCATCTGGAGCTGCTCCACGTTCAAGACAAGAACGGCGCTGTCGCCGAGACGACCAATGGCTCGCTTCTTCTCGCGGTACCCGCGGACACGCAGGCCGACCTCGAGGCGCGCTGTCTGAATGGCAGCTTCTTCTCCGAGTTGCCTATTGCGCTCGAAAGCACGCAGCATCCTCGGGAGACGCACGGCAAATTCGGCAAAGGTGGCGCGTCGATCAAACTGCACACGATCAATGGTGGAATCCGAGTGGTCGCCCTCCGGTCAACCGTTTAGCATTTGCCGCGTCTAAGCAAGTAGGAGATGGACGACAATGAAAAAAAACATTTTGATCAAAACCGGCGGACTCGCTGCCTTGGCCCTTGTGCTGCCGGCGCTTCCCAGCCGTTCGGCTTCGGCTCAAGAAGTAACCGTGCAAAGAGTGCAAGTACTGCCGGGGCAGCAAGTAGAGCGTGATGACGTCGCGGTTCTGGTCAACGACGAAGGCCCGAGTTGGCTCGGTGTTGAGGCGCGCGAGGTCACGCCCGACAATGTCAAAGAGCTGAAACTTCCCGCCGAGCGCGGCGTCGTTGTCGGCCGCATCGCGCCGGAGAGCCCGGCGGCGAAGGCCGGCCTCAAGGAAAACGACGTTATCACCGAGGTTGACGGACAGCGCGTCGAAGGTTCCGCGCAATTCCGCCGCATGATCCGCGAAATCCCCGCTGGACGCACCGTGCAGCTTGCGGTCTGGCGTGATGGACGATCTCAGACGGTCAGCGCTACGCTTGGTCAAGCCGAAGAAACTCACCGCGCATGGATGAATACAGAGCCGGGAGCGTTCACGTTCCGCATGCCGGAAGGCGTGGAACTCCCCGACATGCCGGAAGTCGCCCCACTAGAGTCGCTGAACGATGGCCTGGCGATGATTGCGGGCGGGCATCCGCGGCTGGGAATTGACGCCGAAGATATCAGCGGCCAGCTTGGCACGTTCTTCGGAGCACCGGACGGCGAGGGCATTCTGGTGCGCAACGTGAATGCTGGTTCACCCGCGGAAAAAGCGGGAGTGAAGGCCGGCGACGTGATCACCGCGTTCAACGGCGATCGCATCCGTTCGCTCGGCGACCTTCGCGAAAAGCTCGCCGCAAAAAATGACGACAAGCCGGTGAAGATCGGCGTGCTCCGCAGCAAGAGCGCGGTTACGCTCACCGTCGAGCTGCCCACGCCAAAAACGAAAACGATCCGGAAGCTTTCGCACAGCACCAACATCTAGCAGCTTGGAGTGCGGCGGCTACCGCCTTTACAGCTCGAACCTCGGCTCGGTACAAGAAAGGCCCAGACGGAAGCAGTCTGGGCCTTTTTCTATTTGCCATCCATCAAGCCCTTCCGTCACGACCGTACTTCCGTGCCAGCCGAAACGGCCGAGCGATCGCATCCAGCAGCCACGACCGCTTTTCTTCGGACCCGCGCACCCAATCCTCTTCGGTCGGAGAAAGCGAAAGCCGCAGCAAGTACGCCGCGCCCTGCAGGTAGCCACCGCGCATCTTCATGCGAAATACGGCGCGACCGAACAGGCCAAACGTTGCGGCCTCGCCTAACGGCAACCGGCTCGTGATCTGCGCGGCCACTCGTTCGGACGTGCGATCATTTTGCATATCGCGAGCAACGTGATCTGGCAGCCGAGCACCGAGCACATCCGCCGCGAGCCGGAGTCCCACGTGCAACATCCGCTCCGTGCCCACTTCGCGTGCTGCGGCCATCGCACGGTCCCAATCGACGTCTTGTCGGGACACCAGCGCCGCCACGTCCGCAATCCACATCAGCCGCGTCCAGAAATGTTTCGCGCCGTGAATGCAAATCAGAATCAGCTCGTCTTCCACAGACAGCGCGGGAACGTCGTGGCCATCGAAACGCACGCAAGCGCGCCGCTCGAAAAGCTTTTCCACGAGAAGCGGCCGCGGATGGTAGCGAAACGTGCCCTCAGTATGGAACTCGACCAGAAGTCCGGTGTCGCGCTGCGTAAAGACGTATTCGCCCGGAATCTTTTTCGCCTCGATGGCCTTCAGCGGCACCTTGGGATCATATCCGAGCGCAATCATCATTTCCGTGGTGCGTTGAACGTCTTCGCCACGCACGATCAGATCAAGGTCGGTGTATTGCCTGCTGCCGGGATCTCCATAGCATCGCGCCGCTAGCGCTGGGCCCTTGGTCAACAAGACTTCGAGGCCCGATGCCTTAAAGCGATCGAGCAAGCGGAACAGCTCCGCGGTGAGGCTCAAACTGAAAACCATTTGCGAGCGCTGCCACTCGCGCAATTTTTGGCGCGTTTCCGCCGGCACGAGCGGCTCGCCCAAATCTCGAAGCCGCACAGCCAGCAGCGGGAGCATGCCGTGCTCGTCAGCGAGCCCTTGCAAGCCGGACCAATCGATTGGTTGGCGAAGCAGTTCATGCAGACGCGATACGTTGGGATGAGGACTCGCGCACTCCAGCAGCGCAGCCCATTCGGCGTTCAACGCACTGGCCCGATGTGGAGATCCGCTCACCCAGCCTCCGGTGGCAGGGTCGCAAACTCCGCGTCAAACGCGGCATAGTGCCGATGTGGCTCGTCGAGTTCATCCAAAGCCGCGCCGTCGCACTCGATCCAAGCGTGAGCCTCGAACTGTCCGCCAGTTTTGCGCGTTCCGATGCGCAGGCTGGACGCGATGCCCTGGCGCCCCAGGAGCCACCATAGCGCCAGCGATTTTTCCAAACAGGTAGGACGTCCGAGGCCGTAGCGCGCGGCAGCGCGAACCATGCGTGCCGTCCGCTCGGCCAGTTCTGCCGCACGAGAAGAACGAGTCGCTCCCTCCGATGAATTGGCAAACTTGCGCAGGACCGACTGCGTAGCGTTGAAACCTCGAAGGCGCAAGCTGAGAGAAATTAGCGGCAGGATTAGGGTTCCGCGCAAGAAAAGGCCGCGGGCGGCGGGATCCAGCGCCCTAAAACGTTGAAGGCATTCCCACATCGGAGGAAACAACTTGGAGCAGGCCGTTGTCGATCAGCCGGCTTACCAGTTCGCCGAGATCTGCGCGCAGTTCTTCGGGCTCGACATCATATTCGTCGAGGAGCTGTTGATAGGCAGCATCGATGCTCGGCGCGGCAGTTACCAGACTCCACATTCGCGTCCCGGTTTGGTCCAAACCAAAATAGCGTTCTGTTTCGAGATTCAGGAAAACCGACTCGTTGTCGAGAAAACGAACCATGACGTGCGTTGGCATCGCGACGCGATCTGTGAACGAGAACATCCCTACAGCTCCCTTGCCGGAAATCCGCTGCGATAAAACTGTCGGTTCGACCCCTTGAACGGTTCACCACAGTAGCATTTCGCGCCGAAATCCCAAAGACGATTGGCCGGGTCAGCTGGCCCGCGAGTTCCCGGGATCGTCTCCTCGGCGATCGCCGGATTGTCTTCGCAAAGCAGACACGCTATAAACTCTTGCGTGCCTGAACCCGCGATTGCCGTCGACTCCCTGGAAAAATCGTTTCCGCCAACGCGCAGCGGCTGGCGCACATTCTTGCAGCCCTTCGAAGAGCCCACCGCCGTCGCGTTAGCTGGCCTCTCGCTTGAAGTTCGCGAGGGCGAAGCGTTAGCGCTCCTAGGCGCGAACGGCGCCGGCAAGTCCACTCTGCTGCGGATCCTGGCGACCCTCTTGCTACCCACGCGCGGGGCGACGCGCGTAGCTGGGTTTGATGCGGTGCGCCAGCCGAGGGAGGTCCGCCGTCGCCTGGGATACCACGCCGGAACGGATCACGGCTTCTACGCTCGACTCACCGGCCGCGAAAATCTGAAATTCTTTGGACGCCTCAATCACCTCTCAAACACCGCCGCTAAGCAGCGCATTTCTCAGCTTGGCGACCAATTTGGCCTCGGCGAAGCTCTCGATCGCCAGGTGCGCACGCTATCTTCAGGAACGGTCCAGCGCTTGAGCCTCGCTCGCGCTTTAATTCATCAGCCGAGCGTGCTTCTTCTCGACGAACCGACGCGCAGCCTGGACGCCATCGCCGCCGTGGAGTTCCGCCGCTTTCTGAAGAAAGAAATCGTTCAGCGCGGCGGGACCTCACTGCTCTTCGCGTCGCACACGCTGCCGGAAGTGGAGCTGCTCGCCGATCGCGTTGCCGTCATCGACCACGGTCGCTTGCTGGCTTGCGGTACCCCAGCGGCCTTGAAGCAACGCACCGGCTCGTCAACCTTAGAAGATGTTTTTCTGCATCTCACCGGACGCAGTCACACCGCCCCGAGCCGGGATGCCGCTGAATGATGCGCATCGCGCGTGACATGTGGCTCTTTTTCTGGCGGGACCTCACCATCGCGCGTACCTATCGCGCGCCGTTCATCCTGGAAGCCATCGAAGCTTTGTTCGGCGCCGCCATGTTCTATTACATGGCTCGCTTCGTGGACAGTCCGGAGCTCCGGAACTCCTTGCCGCAGGGCACCAGCTACTTCGCATTCGCGTTGGTCGGCTGGATATTTTTCGAGTATCTCCACGCGGCCATCGACACCTTCGATCAAAGCATCCAGGAAGCGCGCGACAGCGGCACCCTCGAGCAACTCCTGATCACGCAGACGTCGCTCCCGGTGATGCTCGCCGGCTCCGCGATCTATCCGTTCGCGGCTGCGTTGCTGCGCGTTGCCGTGTACCTCGCTTGGGGTACCGCGCTCTTCGGTTTTCCATTGCGCGGGGCAAATTGGCTGGCGGTGTGTGGTGTCCTGCTCGCGACGTTGCTTGCATTCTCCGGCCTGGGGATTTTCTCCGCGAGCTACGTGCTGCTTTTCAAGCGAGGCAATCCGGCCAAGTGGCTGCTGCTCTCCTTCTCGAACGTCGCGGGTGGCATGCTTTTCCCGATCAGCATTCTGCCAGCCTGGCTGCAGTATGTGGCGCGCCTCAATCCGGTTACCTACGCGCTCGATGGCATGCGGGCCGCCTTGCTGTCCGGCACGAGTCTCGCCGGAGTGTGGCGGCCGGTCGCGGTGCTGCTTCTCATCGCCGCGATCCTGCTTCCTATTTCGATCGCCGTTTTTTCCTGGACGCTCCGCCGCACCAAGACGACTGGCACGCTCACCCACAGCTGACCGCGGAGCGCAGCGCAACCTCGCGAAAAAAATACACGCCAACAAACATAAGGCCGGCTCTTTACCAGAGCCGGCCCAAAATACTTTGCAAACGATCGTTCTTACTGCTTAGGACTTCTTTTTCTTTACCTTGGTGTCGATTCCCGGTGCGATCTGCGCGAGCGCCTCAAGCCCTTGCTTGGCTTGCTGCCCGTACACGCCGTTGGGATCCAGTTCCACGGCCTTCTGATACGCTTCCACCGTGCCGGGCTGCACCACCACTTGCATCTTGTCGCCGACCTGTTTGTATTCCATGGCGCCGACCAGCGACGCACCCAGCAGATACCATGCCTGGGCGCTCTTCGGATCGAGTTCGGTCGCTTTCTTCAGCGGTTCGACGGCTTCTTTCATCTTGCCGACGTTGTACAGCGTGATTCCCGCGTTGCGCCATGCTTGCGCGGCATTCGCCGGATCGAGCTCCGCGCTCTTCTGGTACGCGGCCATCGCCGCTTCAATCTTTCCAGCGCGTCCCAGGATTCCGCCAAGGTTGTTGTAGTAGGCGGCCGAAGGCTTGAGCGTAGCCGCTTGCGTATACGCATTGACCGCATCGTCGGTTCGTCCGGCGGCTTCATAGGCATCACCGAGCCGCGCCCAGATCAGGTGCAGGTTGGCGTCTTTTTCCGGCGCTGCCGCTTTGGCCGCTTCCAATTCGGTAACCGCTTTTCCAGAAAGATCCGCTACTTGCGTTTTCAGTGCGTCACGCTGGTCGGCGGGCGCCTTCGCCAGATCCGTCTTGGCCTGGTTTACCTGCGTCATCAGCGCGATTCCCGCGTCGAAATGCTGCTTCATGCCCTGAAACTTGTTCTTCTCTTCGTCTTGCTTTTTCTTCTGGTCGGCATACTCCGAGCCCTGTTTGGCCACGATGTCTTTGAAGTTCAGAACGATCTTGGGAGGTTCCACCTGTCCCACTTGCACCTTCGCCGCTTCGTACGGCGGGCTTGGCGGAGGAAGTTCCACGGTGATCACGTATATTCCGGAGCGAATATTGCGGAACGAGAAATCCCCGTCTTTGTTCGTCTTGGCCTGGACCTTAACTCCCTGATCGCTTACCGCATCGACAGTGATATCGGGCCAAGGCTTGCCGGCCACGTCGAGAATCGTGCCGGATACATTGCCGGTTTGCGCGGCCGCGCGCGGCGCGACTACGCAGGCCAGCGCGGCGGCCAACATCACGGCCAGTAGCCATGACTTATTCCCATTGCACCGCAAAGCGGCGAACCTAGTTAGCTTCATGGTCCATTCTCCTTTGTAACTGGGAAGACCCCTAGACCTCTACCCCAAAAGTCCCCGGGCGGCTTGCGCCCTATTATCCCTAATCCGCGCCAGATTCCAAGCTCAACGCTGCGCTACAGCCGCTCGCCGGTAGGGAATCGGGTCGGGTACGCCTGCTTCGGCAAACGCCCTAAGGCGCAGCAAGCAACTATCGCAGGAGCCGCAGGCAAGCTCCTCGCCCTGGTAGCACGACCAAGTCAGGTGCAGCGGCGCGCCTAGCTCGAGGCCGCGGCGGATGATCTCGCTCTTTTTCAGCGTGATTACCGGCGTCATGATTTCGATCTGCGTCTCGGGCCGCGTGCCCACGCGAATGACTTCCTGAAACGCGCGGTAATATTCGGGCCTGCAATCGGGATAGCCGGAGCTGTCTTCCGCCACCGCGCCGATGTAGATCGCACCGGCGCCGATGGCTTCGGCCCAGCTCACCGCCACGGAAAGGAAGTGTGCGTTGCGAAATGGCACGTACGTGACCGGAATGCTGCCGTGTTGCGCCGGCGGGTGCAACTCATTTTCCGGAACGGGGATGCGCGCGTCCGTAAGCGCCGAGCCGCCAATGGCGCGGAAATGATCGAGTTGCACGACCAGCCGATCCTCCACGCCGTAGAAATCGGCAATCTCGCTAAAGGCCCGGCGCTCGCGCGCCTGGGTTAGCTGGCCGTAGCCCGCGTGCAGAAGTGCAACACCCTTTACGCCATGGCGTTCGCGGGCGATCGCGGCGCACACGCAAGAATCCATACCGCCACTCAGCAGCACCACTGCCTTCGGCTTTTCTGATCCCTTTTCCATCGGACTATACGCCGCGCATCGCCGGGTCCCACACGAACTTGTGCAACTGCAAACCCAGCCGTACCGGCAAGCCGTCGGCGAGAATCCATTCCACCAGCGTGCGCGGCTCCAGACCTTGCCATTTCCCCGCCGGATCGTCGAAGACCGGCGAAAAGAGAACCTGGCGCACCTGCTCCGCAAGCTTGTGCTGGGCGGTAAAATCCCGGGCAAATTCGTAGTCGCGCCGGGTGGAGAGCACGAATTTCACCTCATCATTCGCGTTTAGCTGTTCGAGATTGCGCCTCTCGAATGTGTCCGCTTCACCCGAGTCGGGGCACTTCACGTCCACAATCTTGATCACTTCCTTAGCCAACTGCCCGACATACCGCTCGCCGCTCGTTTCGATCATCACGGTGTAGCCGGCCGCGAGCAGCTTTTCCGACAGCGGATAAACTTCGTTCTGCAAAAGTGGTTCGCCACCGGTCAATTCGACCAGCGGGACCGCAGCGGTGGAAGCCAGCGCCGCATTGCACCGCCCGGCTAATTCATCGACGCGCGCCAACACCTCGTCGACGCTCATTTTCTTTCCGCCATGAAACGCATACGCCGTGTCGCACCACGTGCAGCGCAGATTGCAGCCCGTCAGGCGAACGAAAATACACGGCAAACCCGCGCGGGTTCCTTCTCCCTGAATCGACTTGAAGATTTCGGTAATGAACATAGTGTGGAATTCGACTGTTCTAGTTCGCGCTCGCGTTGGAGCTAGTCTTGCGCGCAACCTTGCGCCCAATCCACCAGATCGCCGCGGCAAATAGGAGCACAGCGACGACCAGGCGCGGGTACCCGGGTGAAAGGCCCATGGCGCGGAACACCGCGATGTAGCCCAACATTACCAGCAGCACCGGAACGAAAATAATATAGAACGCGCGATTCATAACCCTCTGGAGCTCTAACTCGATCTACCGAAATTCACGCCCCGGGCCGGTACTGGGCGCTGGTCGTGTCCGTCTCCCAAACGATTGTGTCGGTCACCCGCGCGCCGGGCGGCAAATCTTTCAGTTGTCGCGTGATCTCATCATAGAAATATTTGGCCATATTTTCCGCCGAGGGATTCACCGTGCGAAACGGCTCGAGATCATTTACGAACTGATGATCCAACACGCCAATAATCTGGCGCATCACCTGCTTAAGCTGCGTGAAGTCGCACAGCAAGCCGATGGAGTCCAGTTGCGGTCCTTCGAGCGTGACGCGCACGCGGTAGTTGTGGCCGTGCAAGTTCTCGCACTTGCCACGATAGCCGCGCAACGCGTGACCGGCCGAAAATGTCTCTTCTACGCTGACTTTAAACATATCCGATTCCGTCGAAAAAACGGTCCAGCTCATTGGCCGAGAAACCGCGCCACTTCCTGCAATTCGCGCGTCGTCCCATACTGCGGCAACGACTCCAAGAAAATTTTACCATAGGGCATTCGCTCGATGCGGTTATCGAGCAGCGCCAGCACGCCGCGATCGGTCTTGGTCCGGATCAACCGCCCGAAACCTTGCTTCAGCGCCAGCACCGCTTGGGGCACCTGAAATTCCGCGAAGGCGTTGCGTCCGTCTTCCTGTAAGGCGCTCACGCGCGCGGCCACGATCGGGTCGCTAGGCACCGCAAACGGCAGCCGGTCCACGATCACGCAGGAAAGCTGATCGCCAGGGACATCGACGCCCTGCCAGAAGCTCGAGGTCGCGAACAACACCGCTCCCGGCGTGTTCTTGAACCGCTCGAGCAGCACCGACCGCGGCGCCGTGCCTTGCAAAAGCAGAGGAAATGCCACGCGATCGCGCACGCGTTGAAACAAATCGTTCATCTGCGAGTAGCTGGTGAACAGGCAGAACGCGCGGCCCTGGGTCAGCTCCAGCAGCTTCACGATTTCATCGGCGGCCGCCGGCAGCAAATCCCGGGTTGCGCACATCGGGTATGGTTCGTGGCAGATAGAGCAGCGCCTGCTGAGCCCAATCGAACTCCGGCGGCAGGGCGCTCTCTTTCGTGTGATCGAGCCCGACGCGATTGCGAATGTACTCGAAGCGGCCGCCGACGGTGAGCGTCGCCGACGTAAGTATCACGGTATCGAACTTTTCGAACAAGTCGCTCTCGCAGGATTTGGCTCACATCGATCGGCGTGGCCGCAAGAAAAACGCCTTTGTTGCGCCGCTCGTACCAATACACGAAATTCCGCTCGTTCGACTCGAAAAGGAATGCCAGCTCCTGGCGCAGCTCGAAGCTGCGGCGCGCGATGCGCGTAAGCTCTTCCGGTTTTTGTGCCAGCGCCGCGAATTCGGTCTCAAGCCCCTTCAGGGCGGTAGCCAAGGCGTCGTAGGTTTCGCGATGCTGCTCCAAGAAAGCTTCGCGCTCGCTCCGCGAAAACGGAAAGCGCCCGTCCCTCGCCGGAAACAACTCGAAGAATGCGCGGCAGCGTTCGCGTATGCGTTGTGTGCGGCGCAGCAGTGACGCTGAGCCGAGACGCAACAGCCGCAGCGTCTGGTCGGCATCGCGAGCCAGCTCTTCGAACCGGTAATTCGACACCTGGCGCCCGAAATAGTCGCTGGCCACGTCCTCCATTTCGTGCGCTTCGTCGAACACCACCGCGGAATACTCCGGCAAGATGTTTCCGAAGTCGTCCTGCTGCAGCGCCAAATCCGCGAAGAACAGGTGATGATTCACGATGATCAAGTCCGCTTCATTCGCGCGCTTGTGCATCGCGGTCAGAAAGCACTGGTCGAACTCCGGACATTTCTTCCCCGTGCAAGTATCGCGCCGCGCGTCCAGCCGCCCCCACAGTTCGGAATCGTCAGGCAGGAAAGTCAGCTCCGCGCGGTCCCCGGTTTCCGTCAGCTTCGACCACTCTCGTATTTGGCGGAATTCGTCGATCTCTTCCAGGCCCTTCAGCATCGGCTGGTCTGCCATCTGGTGGACCTTCGCGCGGCACAAAAAATTCGATCGCCCTTTCATCACCGCGACCTTCAACTGCGGCGCGAAGTGTTTCTGCAAAAATGGAATATCCTTCTGGTACAGCTGCTCCTGCAGGGACTTCGTCGCTGTCGAAATCACCACCCGCCGGCCGCTGCAAATCGCCGGCAGCAGATACGCCAGCGTTTTCCCCGTGCCGGTACCCGCCTCCACGACGATATGGTGGCGGGTCTCGAACGCGTCGTGCACTTGCTCCGCCATCTCCAATTGCGCCTGGCGATGCTCGTAGCCGCCGATCATGCATCGTTCCAGCAAGCCGCCGGGACCGAACACATCCTGCATTGACGGCTTGGCAGGTGTCTCCGCGAGATCCACGGCTCGATCAATGGTCGTTGTCGTCGGCGCGTTAACCGCTTCCCCCTCGACAGGAAGATACTCGCGCTCTGGCGCAGCCGTCCGGGCGCCTCGCCTCGCTTCGTTCGATTCCATCGCCGGTTTGGATGCGCGCTTCGCCAAAGTGCCTTCTGTCTCTCCCTGCGAAATGCAACAGATTGCCTACAATAGCACACCCGTTTGGACGGGCCGGCGCGGAGCGACTTACCTAAGGACTAAACTAATGGTCGAGCCTGAGCGGGTCTCAGCGCTGCTTGGCCTGGAACCAGTTCCATCGTGGGGTGTCGGATGAACGGCAACAAATCTGTTCTCTCTCTCGTTTTGACCTTGTGCGCTTGCTTGGCCTCTTGCAGCGGTCCGACATCGAGTGGGGGAGGCGGTGGCGGCGGGGGCAATGCCACACTGAGCGTCACGCTTGTGGCCACGCCGCTCACACCTCCACCTGGCATTTCGTTGCTCTCGTTCACTGTGGATGTCACTGGCGTCTCGTTGACGCCTTCCACTGGAGCGGCCCTGACCATCCCGCTCAATTCCACCTCCTACGCCGTCGACCTGACCAAGTTGCAGAGCGACTCAGCGTTCATGGGTACCAGCGCGACAATTCCAGCGGGCAACTACACCAGCGTCACCGTGAGTCTTTCCAACCCGAGCCTCTGGTACTGCATTCCGGTGCAAGGAGTCGCGGGTTGCGGTGCCGGCGGCCTTTTGCAAGTCACCGGCGGAGGCACAGCGCCCCCAATCACCACGACGCTGACGTTGGCAAGCAGTCAGCAGACTGGGCTCGCTGTCAATTTCAATTTAGCCAACGCCGTCACCTTCAACGGTCAAGGAGTACCCTCCATTAACCTCGCGGCCACAAACGTACTGAGCGCGAGTGCGCTTCCCTCGGCTTTGACGAGCCTCAGCTCCGGCCAGTTGGATTTCATCGAGGATGTTACCGGCGTGGTCACCGCGGTCAATTCCGGGGCTCAGACCGTCACCGTGCAAACGGCTACTCGCGGCAGCTTCACCGCCACCGCGAACTCCTCGACCATCTACGCCTTCAACTGCACCAGCCAGACCTTCAGTTGCGTCCAACTGGGACAGGTGGCGAGTCTCGACACGATTCTCGGAGCCAATGGCACTCTTACCCTGACGGAATTCGACCCGCTTGCGACGTCCACCGGCGACTGGATTGAAGGCATCGTCACCCAGCCGCCTTCCTCGAGCACGCAATTTCAGGTCGTCGCGAACGACATGGTGGTCTCGTCGTCCGGTAGCTTGATCGGTACTGGCGCCCCTGCCTTGTTAGGCGAACCCGTGCAGATGACGCTCGCGAATGCGCAAGTTTTTACCGTGGATACCAAGGGGCTGACGGTTCCCGTGACCAACTTCACCGGCACGGACGCTTCGATCTTGGTACCGGGCCAAACGGTCGCGGCGCACATCACCGGCTTCACCCCAGCTTCCAACCCACCCGCAGCCACAGTGGACACGCTGATCTTACGGTTCACGCGCGTCACGGGAACGATCGGGGCAGCCACGTCCCCGACATTCAGCATTCAATCTCTGCCGGCGCTGTTCGGGCTGAGTTCGCCCGAGCTCGTGCAACTCTCCACCGGATCGCCCAGCACGAATTACGACGGGGTCACGGGCGGAACCGGCCTCACAGCGGGTGAAACGCTGTCGATCCGCGCGCTCTACTTCGGCTCGGTCTCGGCGACTCCGTTTAGCGCGGCGAAGGTCAGGGTCCCTTAGTCGGAATCAGGACGTTGTAAACGCCAACCGGCCGGAGAGCGTCACGCTTTCCGGCCGGTTTGTTTTTTCCGCAACGCTGGATCTTCGTGCTATCCCTATGCAGGCTGCGCGCCGCCAACCATGGTGTTCGGCGGCAACGGTGGAGGCGCAAAGGGCCCCGATGGCGAGCCCGGCGCAACGGTTGGCTGGACTCGATGATAGATCGCCAACGAGATCGCTCCCATGCCCCAGATCCAGATGCCGATCGCGGCCAGGATTCCCAGCACGTGGACTTGTTCCAAAGGTGTGTACACCACGCGCACGATCACGAACCCCAGAGCCATTCTTCCGATCAGCTCCCACGTGTCCGTCGCTTTGCCCAGAATCCAATTGCCAACCACGATACCCACCACGAGTTCCGCGCAATTCAACATCAAGAACCAGAGTGCGAGCGTGAGAAGCCCTAGCGGTATGCCCACGACCGTGACACAAGCGATGATCGCCGCGATCGGTATCCCGAAGAAAACCAAGACGCCCAGTCCGATGGGAGCGCCAATCCGCTCCGCCGCCTTTGTCGTTTCCGCGCCGAACCTTGGGGCCAACAAGATCAACACCATTCCAAACAGAATGAACGCCGCCGTCCAAATCACACGCCAGATATAGTAGTGCCCCTCTCGATAGTGCGACTTATGCTCCTGCTTGTGGTACTCGACCGGTGACGCCAGTTTCGCTTGCGCCGCCACATCCGGGGGATTGTTGCCGTCATAACGAATTGGCCCTTCCACCTTCGCCGTCGGGCCAATGTTCAGCGCGTCTGCCTTCGCCCGAATCCCGCCGCCCATCGCGCCCGAAACGGAGATGTGCCCGCCGAAGAAAAGAATGTCGCGCGCGACATGGCCATCCATATTCAGAGCTCCCCCAAACATGGTCAAGCTACCGCCGATCTTGCCCGCCGAGTCGATACCCACGGCGTCGCCGAACCAAGTAATGTTTCTGCCCACGGTGCCGGTGACGATTATGGTGTTCCCCACCGAGCGCACGTTGCCATCCACCTGCCCGCGAATCCACATCATTCTTTCCGCCGAAATCACGTCCCCCAAGACGTGGCCGTTGATCTCGATATCCTTCCCGGTCACGTATACGTCCCCGTCCACCACGCCATCCACCAACACTCGCTCCCCGGTGAGGTAGATGTCGCCTTTGATCGTTTCGTTCTGTTTCACTTCCGCGGTTTGCGCCTTGCGAAATTCCGTCGCCCCGGTCGCTGCCGGCATCGTCAGCGTTACTCCACAGAATCCCGCAAGTACCAGCGCCAATGCGGAGCCGCGTCGCAAGCGACGCCGGAAAAATACCAGCACCATGCCGCCCACGGTCACCAATGCCAGCACCTCGAGCAACGTAATCATCGATTGCCATCCTTTCCAGAAGGCGCCCTGAAAAATCAGCAGGCTCAACAGGCTCGATCCTCCGAACCCCGCCTGTTCCAATTGCTGCTGCCAAGGCTCCACGTAGCCCGTGTAGAGTGCGTATACGCCGGTTGCCGCTAGCCCGAATGCGAGGCCCCAAATCCATTGCAGCGACCTTCGCGCCCGCTCCTGAAACTGCGCCAGCCGCGCCGGCAGCGCCTCCTCTTCCTCGAGCATCGCCCGCGTCAACAACCGCGATTCGCGTTCCAGCGCCCGCAGCAGCGTCCGGCACGCACCGCACTCCTGCGCGTGGTTGGACACCTCTTGCGCCCTCGCGCGGTCCAGTTGCCGCTCGATGTAGAGCAGGCAGGTCATCTCGTCCAAATGTTGCATCGCTCTGTCAGGCGATGGATTGTCGGGTTCCTTCACAACGCTCCTCCCGCCGCCAGCGCGCCCGTTTCTCCAAGCGCCTGCCGTAGTTCATGCCGCGCGCGCAGCAGCACCACGCCCACAAAGGCGCGCCGCACACCCAACGCATCGGCAATCTCGTCGTAGCTCATATCCGAGTAGTAGCGCATCACCAGCGCCATGCGCGCCCGCGCCCCCAGCTTGTCCAGCGCCTTCCGCACCTCTTCGCTGGTGCGCTGCTCGATCATGCGATCCAGTTGGCTCGGGTCGGGATGCTCCAGCGGCACATCTTCCACGTCACCAGTTTCTTTGTCTTGCCGGATTTTTCGGCGCCGCAGCAGGTCCCAGCAATGGTTGGCGGCCACCTTGTAAAGCCAAGCTGAAAAGGATCGGGTTTCGTCGTATTGGCTCAGCTTATCTCGCAACTTCATGAAGATTTCCATCGTCGCGTCTTCGGCGTCTTCCCGGGTCGGCAGTGCTCGCCGGCAGAACCTGAAAATCGCGCCGGCGTACTCCCGATAAAGCTCGCCCCAGGCCTCGGCATCCCCGGCCCGGGCCCGAGCGATCGCCTCCGTCGGCTCTGTCTTTCCCGGCGCGCTCATCCGATCTGGTCTCGGCGCATCCATAGACTAGTACGCAGCGGAGCATGAAAAACTTACACAAACCTAACAAGGGGACACCTCATAGGAGCAACAGGTCCCCCAACCAGCCGCGTTGCAGCACTTTAGCAGAATTAACCGGTATCGCCAGATCCCAGGCAAAACGGAGGGCCCGGCGGCTTCGTCGGACCCTCTGGCCTATGTAGGCGCCGGGCTTCAGCCCGGCGAACCTTCTCGGAGAGCTCCTAAAGCTCGCTAAAACGTGATCTTAGCCGCCACCTGCATGCTTCGCGGCCCGCCACCACCCAAGAAGGGGTAGCCAATGCCCACGTCCGCCGTGACCGTAAGGGGATAGAACCCGCAACTCCTGCCAGCCGCTATTCCTGCGCACGACCCGCTGGTCGCCGTACCCGAACTGATGCCATTGGGCGCCGCGTCACTCAGGAAGTTGGGCCACAGGGGACTCGCAAAGTTGGGATGGTTCAACAGGTTGTACGCCTCGAAGCGCAACTCCAGCTTGACCCGCTCCGTGATGCTGGTGTTCTTGAAAATGGAAAAGTCGAACTGGCGGAAGTTTGGCCCGAGCAGCGAGTTGCGCCCCAAGTTGCCGAAGTGACGCGAACCGGGAATACACGTATCGGCGAACCCGTCTCCACCCGTCGCGGGGTAACTGCACGGTACCGCAAATGAGGTCAGATCCAGGAAGTTTGACGGATCGCTGTAGTTGTACTTGATCGGCCCGACGACGTCGGGCTTCGCAAAGAACGTGCCCGCCCCGTCATAGTCATCCTCCGAGTAGATCAGGTGGAACGGCTGTCCGGATTGCACCGTCACGATACCGTTGACGCCCCATCCGTCGGTCAGCCGCTGCCAGTCTCCCTTGCGGTTGGGGAACTCATAAATGAAATTCCAGGTCACACGGTTGCGGACATCGAAATTCGAGTTGCCTCGATTGGAATTAGGGGTCGTGCTATCCGTAGGTTGCGCCGCGTTTGGAACATAGTCCTCTCCGTCGCTGGCATCATCGATTGAGTGCGACCATGTGTAGTTCAGCGTTGACGTCAGGCCGTGCCATTCGTTGATTCGCCAGCTTGCTTGCAAAGAGTTATACGCTGAGTTTGCCGCGCTCTCTTCCCAGTAGATGTAGCTGAAGTTAGCGCCCGTGAGCCTCCGCGGCACACTACCATCATTGATGCACGCACAGCCCAGGTCCGCGGCCGTAATCTGCGCTTGCGACGGCTGGTTGATATCGCGGAAGTCCCAAAGCTTGTGACCCGTCGATCCTACGTAGCCCAGTTGCAACACCGAATGGCGGCCAAGTTCTTGCTGCAGGTTCACGTTGAAGTTCTGAATGTAGGGAGTCCGGATCTTCGGATCAAATCCAAACGAATCGGTCATCGGCGAGTAGCCGCCGAACACCGGAACTCCCGCGGCTAGAGGCACGCCTGTCGGTGCGCCGAACGAAACCGGGTTTACGCCAGAACCTGAGTACGCAGGCCCGGGATCGAAGCTGCTGCTGAACGGCAGGTGCCCAAGGAACATGTCCTGCGACACGGCGTCATAAAACACGCCGTAGCCCGCACGCAGAATCGTCTTGCCCTTGCCAGTCGCGTCCCACGCCACACTCACGCGTGGAGCCCAATTGTTATAGTCCGGCTGATACAGCCTGCCTTTTCCCACCGAAAACGACAGCCCGGTCGTCGGATCCACGTTATTAAACAGGCCGTGCTTCTCCTGCACGATCCCGAAATAGTCGTAGCGCAGCCCCAGGTTCACGGTCAGGCGTCTCGTCAGCCGCAGGGTGTCCTGCACGTAGCCCGCATGCGAATTCTCGACGGTATTGCGGTTGGTGTCGCCGGTGCTCTGCACGCTGCTGTCATTCGGCATTCCATCCAGGAAGTCGGCCAACGAATCGAAGCGCAGCCTTCCGCGAAATCCCCTATTGAAAATCTGCGAAATGGTCGTGCGCCGGAATTCGTAACCGAACTTGATGTCGTTCTTCCCCACCTTCCAAGACACGTTGTCGATGAAATGCCAGTTCGCATCCACGCGCTGCCGCGGATCCGCTTTGTCCGCACCCAACTGCGCCAGCGAGCTGCCCGTGGGGCTGGACACGTTGAACACCGGCAGGCCTAAGATATTGGCGCCGGCATTCGCCGTTCCCAATCCCACCGTATCGAGCCCGATCGAAGACGGATCGAAGTTGCGATCGTCCGGGAAAAATCCTTCGGCGAAACGGTTCCAGCCGATCCGCGCTTCGTTCACGGTTGTCGGGCTAATCGTGATTACGTCGGATATCGAGACGAGCTGCACGCGCGTCGGCACGAACGTGTTGTAACCCGGCAGCAGCCCGCCGCCAGTCAGAGCCAGGGGAAAGCTCTGCGAGCTGTCCCCGAAGTAGTAGCGTCCAGTCAGCAAGTTGTTCTTGTTGATGTTGTGATCGACTTTGATGATGGCGCTATCGACGCGATTGGAAAATGGCGTCGCAACGTTCGTATTCGTGCCGCCGTTATCGTAGCAATCGACGCTCGGATCCGTGGGGGCGGGCCACGCCTTTCCTGAGGCGAGCAGGTTCGCGATCACCGGATTGATTCCGCCTGCCGGGGTATTCGCCACGATGTTGGCCGGCGTCGGCACACATGCCAACCCGCTCTGCGAGCCTTTCTCGCGCATCGCTTCGTAGTCGCCGAAGACGAAGGTCTTGTCCTTCTTAATTGGTCCGCCAATGGACCCGCCAAACTGATTGTTGTGGAATGGCTGCTGCGGCCCCACCGATTGCTGATCGAAGTAGTTGCGCGCATTCAAAACCGTGTTGCGCAGAAACTCCAATCCCGATCCGTGCCATTCGTTCGTGCCGCTCTTGGTCACGATGTTGATCACCGCGCCCGCGCTGCGCCCGTACTCGGACTCAAAGTTCGACGCCACGCGCAATTCCGCCACGGCTTCCACCGGCAGAATCGTCGCCGGCGTTCCAAACACGCCCGCTTCGTTGATCGCCGGATCGTTGCGATACCCGTCGTTCATGTCCGTGCCATCGAGCAGAAAATTGTTCGACCGCCCGCGTGCTCCGTTCACCGAAAACGATCCATACGAGCCCGGCGAATCCGAAATCTCATCCGGCGAACCCGCCACTCCCGGCACCAGGAAGATCAGCTTCTGATAGTCGCGCCCGTTCACCGGCAGATTTGTCACGATCTTGGACTCAATAATTCCGCCCAGTGTGTTGCTCGTCGATTCCACCTGCGGCAGCGTGTCACCGGACACCTCAATCCTCTGCGCCACCTCGCCCGGCTGCAGTGTCACGTCCGCGCGCCGCTCGCTCGACACCTCCACCACAATCCCGGTCACCACGCCGGTCTTGAACCCGCTGATCTCCACGGTCACGCGGTAGTTGCCAATGGGCAGCTCCGGCGCGGAGTACGTTCCGTCGGCGCTGGTCGTCACCGTCCGCACCAGCCCTGTATCCAAGTTCTTCACTGTGACGTTGGCGCCGGTAACTGCCGCGCCCGACGAGTCCGTCACCGTCCCCAAGATCGTCCCGCGAAACGTCTGCGCGCTCGTCCCCGCCGCCAACAGCAGCAACGCTCCCAAAACTGCAACCAGCGCGCCCCAGCGCGGACTAAAGCTAGACCCCTTCATCGCGGTCTCCTTGGTGTCAACGGCGCTGTTGCCGAGACACTTCTCCCAATTGAATGTCATGTCGATCCCCCCAGGATTGTCGTTCTGGCATTTCCCCCGAGAAACGCCGGTAGGCACCATCAATGATTGCACTTACAGTACGCGCGCCCACGCGCACCCGTCAAGCAGACCTCTCCTCTCAACCGGCGCCGGCCCCCCGACCTTGTCTCGCCGTTGTAGCGGCCGCCGACGGTGGCGGGCGCCTTAGAGCTGCTGTCAGAGAATCCCTTTCCTAGTCAGTGCCTCTGTGGGCCAGCCCGTTTCCGGCCCAGTACCAACTTGACAACCGGCTAAAACTATGATAAACTATATGCCGGGAGCGCTGCTCTATCCACTCGGGGAACCTGCCGTACGCTCGTACCCGCCGGACAAGAGCGGCCTCCTTCCACCATCCCCAAAAAAGCGAGGCCACCGCATGACCCACGTTATGACGCAAGACAACAAGACGAACAGCTCGACGCCGCAAAAGCTGTATCTCCTGCAGTTATCGATGACCACCGTACCCATCGCCCCTGGACGCTCCCTGGAAATGGTTCTCGGCTGCTACTTCATCCAGACCAGCGACGCCAAGAACATCCTCATCGACACCGGCATCGCCCCCGACGCGCCGCGTCCCGCGGGCGCGCCTCAAGGTCGCAATAAAACCAACGTCATCGAGCAGCTGGCCGCGCTCGGCCTGCGCCCCGCCGACATCCACACCGTCATCTGCACCCATTTCGACATCGACCACGCCGGCTACAACGACGCCTTCCCCCACGCCGAGCTTATCGTTCAGCGCGAGCATTACGAACTCGCCCGCGCCGGGCACGAGCGCTTCGCCGCCGCCCGCGCCCACTGGGACCATCCCGCCCTGCGCTACCGCCTGGTCGACGGCGACACCGAACTCCTCCCCGGCCTCACCCTGGTGGCAACGCCCGGCCACGCTCCTGGCCACCAATCCGTGCTGGTCCGGCTCAAGCATACCGGCCCCGTCCTCCTAGCCATCGACGCCGTAATGATGCAGCACACCTTCACCCGCGACCGCAGAGCCTGGCCCAACGACGACAACGAAGAGCAGCTGCGCGCCAGCACCCGCAAGCTTCTCGACCTGGTCAAGCAGGAAAACATCGCGCTGGTCGTCTTCGGCCACGACGGCACCCAATGGCAAACCCTGAAACGCGCGCCCGATTTCTACTCCTAGTCGGCTTGCCGAAACCGAACGACTCCTCAGGTTCCGCCTGGGTAGGCGACTGGGTGCCGCACCCTTGCGGTTTTCAAGGGTGCGGGTTTTGACCTTTCCTTCTCACGTTCCTGACCGGTGGAAAATCTTTCTTGACGTTACTCTATAAAATAGAGTACTCTATTAATGTTCGTGACAAATCAAGGAGTCACCAAATGAAAACCACGATTTCCACCTTCAGTCTTGCGCGCGCTCTTTCCACAACGTTGCTCGCAGCGGCATCCATGATTGCGTTCAGTCTCTCGCTCGCCGCACAGCAGCCCGCCTCCAATAACGCCGACGTGCAGCGCGAGGCCATGCGCAAGCTTTCGTTTCTGACGGGTCGCTGGTCGGGGCCGGTGACCATCGTTCGCGGACCGGGCGAACCGCTTCATGCCACCCAGACGGAAGATGTTGAGTACAAGCTGGACGGCCTGATCCTGCTCGTCGAGGGCAAGAGCACCAGCGCCGATGGCAAAGTAGTGTTCAGCGCCCTGGCCACGATTGCGTACGACGATGCCACCCACACCTATCGCTTCCGCGCCTACAATGACGGCCATTACCTCGACACGGAGCTTTCGACGCCCGCTAACGGCTTTTCGTGGAGCTTTACCGCCGGGCCGGCGCACATTGTGAACACTATGCACCTGACCGCTAAAGGCGAGTGGGACGAAGTCACCGACGTGACCGTGGGCAGCAACCCTCCGCATCGCAGCGTAGACATGCAGCTTCAACATCAACCGTGAAGCCCCTTGAAGGGATGATCGCGCGCCCGCCCGCCGTGGGAGCAAAGCGCAGGGAATACGCGGCAATTCGAGCTTCCTCAAAGGAGATCCGCCATGCAGGACCACACCACCGAACAGGAACTAAGAGACAGGCTAAGCCTCATCGAGAACATGATCGCCGAGGGGCGCCGAAAAACAGAGAGCTGGGGATGGACGTTCGTTCTGTGGGGCGTTGCGTACTATATCGCGATCGCCTGGTCCGCGTGGGGCCACAGCGTGTGGGCTTGGCCGGCCACTGTCTCGGTCGCGGTCATCGGTACCTTTGTCGTTGCTTCCCGGAAGACTGGCAATCATCCGGGGACCAGCCTCGGCCGGGCCACCGGTTCTATCTGGACCGCTTTGGGAATTTCGATGTTTCTGCTCTTTCTAGCCCTCGGCCTGAGTGGGCGGCTGACCGATCAGCATGTCTTTGTGGCCGCGATGTCGGCCATTCTTGGTATGGCCAACGGAGCCTCAGCGCTGATTCTTCGCTGGAAGGTTCAGTTTGCGTGCGCCGTCGTGTGGTGGGTGGCGGCTGTGGCTACGTGCTTTGGCACCGCTGCGCAGAGCATGATCGTGTTTCTGGTGGCCATCTTTCTTTGCCAGATCGTGTTCGGCATCTACGGCGTGATCGCCGATGCCCGAGAGCGCAAACAGCGCGGTCCACTCCATGCCTGATTTGCCCGAGCTCAATCCCGTAGTTCACGGCCGCCTGCGGCTAGCCCTGCTTTCGCTGCTGTGCGGCGTGGAAGCGGCGGAGTTTACCTGGCTCCGCGCCAAGACGGAGTCCACGGACGGCAACCTGGGCGCGCAACTGCTCAAACTCGAAGAAGCCGGATACGTGGCCGTCGAAAAAAAGTTCGTGCTGCGCAAGCCACAAACCCGCTATCGCCTCACCGAAACAGGCCGCCAAGCCCTCACCGAATACGTCCAGGCACTGAAACAATTGCTCGGCCCAGCCATCGATACCTAGAGCGTGCTTCACAATTGGCCTTCATGTCTGACGGTCCCAATACGCCGCTCGCCACTCACTCCCCGAATGCGCTACATTGGAAGGTCATTCCGCCGCCAGAAAAACCTTCTGTGCGCCCGGCCAAACAAAACATGTCTGAAAAACTGCCCTCACTCGTGATCGTCGGACGCCCCAATGTGGGCAAGTCCACGCTTTTCAATCGCCTTACCGGAACGCGCCGCGCCATCGTCACCAACGAGCCGGGCATCACCCGCGACCGCATTTACGGCAAAGCCGAATGGCGCGGCCGCGCGATCGAGGTCGTCGATACCGGCGGCATCGTCCCCGACGACAAAGCGCTCATCCCGCAGGAGATCCTGCGCCAAGCGCACATCGCCATCAGCAAGGCCGCGCTGCTCGTCCTCGTCGTCGATAGCCAGGCTGGTCTGACGCCGCTCGATCAAGAGCTTGCGCGGCTTCTCCGTACCACTGGCAAGCCTTTCGTCGTCGCGGTCAACAAAGTCGACGCGCCCTCGCAGGAGGCCAACGCCGCGGCGTTTCATAGCATCGGCGTCCCCATCTTTCCCATCGCCGCCGAGCACGGCACCGGCATCGACGATCTCCTGGACGCGGCGCTGGCGGAAACAGAAACCGGCGACGCTACTGCCGATGAGCTAAAGGGACCTGACGCCGTCGAAGTCGCGATCATCGGCCGCCCCAACGTCGGCAAGTCCACTTTGCTCAACCGCATGGTCGGCGAAGACCGCTCCATCGTCTCGCCTGTGCCGGGCACAACCATGGACACCGTCGACACCGAAGTGACCCACGACGGTCGTCTCTACCGCTTCGTGGACACCGCCGGCATTCGCCGTAAGGGCAAGACCAACCTGGTCGCCGAAAAACTCAGCGTGGTCATGGCTCGCCGCGGCCTGGAACGTTGCGACGTTGCGCTGCTCATCGTCGATGGCGAGCAAGGCGTGACGCAAGGCGACGCGCAAATCGCCAGCTATGCCGAGGAGTCCGGCCGCAGCGTGATCATCGTGATGAACAAGTGGGATCTTGCCACCGAAGCCGCGAACAAAGCGGCCGCGCGCGATGCGGCTTCGGCCAAGGGTCAGTCCAGGCGGACCGCGCAGGAAAGGCACCAGCAGGAAAAACAAAAACGCAGCGGAGCGATTGCAGGCGGCCGCGGTTTTAGCGACATGGACAAAGGGCGGCTGCTGTTCGACTACGAAAAACTGGTGCGCGATAAATTGAAATTTTTGAGTTACGCGCCGATCGTGTTTTTGTCGGCCAAAACGGGCGATCGCGCCAGCAAATTGTTTCCGCTGATCGATCAAGTTGCCGCGGCGCGGAAGCGGCGGATCCCAACGCCGGAGTTGAACAACTGGCTGTCGGAAGTGGATCTACAACGCGGCACGAGTCCGAAGGCGCGAGTCGTTCGCATCTACTACATGACGCAGGCGAAGACCGCGCCGCCAACGTTTTTGATGTTCACGAACCAGAAGCAGCCGCTGCACTTCAGTTACGAGCGCTTTCTGGAGAATCAGCTGCGCGCCAAGTTTGATTTCGTGGGGACGCCGATCCGCTTCGTGCAACGACTGCGCAAACGGGAGCGGAGAACGGATGAGAAGGGCTAGCAGGTCAGAGTCATGATGAACAAGAAAGTCAAAACCCGCACCCTTGAAAACCGCAAGGGTGCGGCACCCAAGCGAGCCCTATCCTACGTCTTTCGCTTATGATTCGTTTTGGCGGCAAGTTTTTTCGCGGCAAGATTAGGTGAAATAGCGTAGGTTGCTGATTTATATCAGCCTAGTCGATAAGTGGTGTTGCTGCGATGCTTGAGCCGCTCAAGCATCGGCGAGTTGGTTTTGGCGATGCCGGGCCTGTGGAAACTATCAGGGTTGAGTTTGCGGGCGAGGCAGACTTGGATTGACAGGGCGAAAATTTGGCCTACGATGAGGTGGTCCCCGCCCGAGAAGAGTCATGGCTAACTACGGAACGGCCACACAAACCGCGACCGAAGACCGGCTTTACCGCATCGGCGAAGTCAGCCGACTGGCGGAAGTGAAACCATTTGTGCTGCGCTACTGGGAAACCGAATTTCCTATGCTCGAGCCGGTGAAGAGTCCGAGCGGGCATCGCATGTACCGTCAAGAAGACGTGGACATGGTGATGAAGATCAAGCGCCTGCTCTACGACGAAGGCTTCACCATCGCGGGTGCGCGGCGGCATCTTCGCGAGCAGCATGGATCGAACGGTTCCGCCGGAGCTGAGAGCACGCCCGCCAGTTCGTATCCCGAAAACGCCGCCGAACTGCTTAGCCGCAAGATGCTTCTCGATCTTCGCGACACGCTGCGCGCTTTCTTGACGCTCCTCGAACGGCGGTGATAGCCTTGATATCGCGTCGATCGCAGCAGTTCGGTCGATACGTGGGCGGCCTGCTCGGGCCGCTTGACTCGGTCGGGACGTAGCGCAGCCTGGTAGCGCGCACGCTTGGGGTGCGTGAGGTCGCTGGTTCAAATCCAGTCGTCCCGACCATTTCTCTCGCTGTCCCGGTTGCACCGGGATTTCGCCTGCGGGCTCAGACGCCCGCAATTCGACTCAAGTTCAAATCCAGTCGTCCCCTTGAATTCGATAAAGCGGACTGCTACCCTGAGAAAATCATGGCCGTTGAACCGTACCGATGGCGAGTACACGGACACCCGGATGACCAGAGGGGACTGGTTTCGGTGTGGTCGTTTGAAAAAGAAACGTTGCCGGGCTACTTCATTTATTCCACCGAAGATTCAGACGACGGTTCCACTCGCGTTAAAACTAAGTTCAAGGTACGCGCCACGAACAGGGTAAAAGAGACTTCAGATTGGGGCATCCCGAAGAGCGAGTTGTTTGTTGAAGTTATCGAACGGACTAAGCAACATCTTCTTCGCAATTATGAACAAAAATTGCAGGTGCCCTTTGTTGGATGCGGCCTGAAGGTAAATCCGGTTTACATTCTTCGCGCGGATGGTTCGCTTTCCGCACGTCACTGGTCAAAGAAGTGCGGCAGCGAAAAAGGAACGGACAGCGGCCAGTACTTCATTTGTTCCGATTGTGCGCTGATATTTGGATACCGCTGGTAGCCCGCTTAGAGCTCTTTCTGTAAATTCCTAACCCTTGTCTTGACACAGCCAAGAATGGCTGTGCCACTGCAAACTGGCCCGCTACCCAGTTGGCCCGACGATTTACTGGAGCTTGGCATACTCCGCTTTGGCTTGCTTCAAAATCGGAATATCGGGATCTGCGTCTTTCCACAAGCCTAGGAAATCTTGATACGCGGTGCGGGCTTTTTCTTTTTCGCCGGCGGCGGCTAGGGCGCGGCCCAATCCGAGGTGGGCCAGTGAGCCATTCGGCGAATTCTGGGCGATGCCGGGACGATCCAGAATGCCCTGAAACTCCGCGGCCGATTCCTTGTTCTTGCCCGCCGCAAGATAGGCGTACCCGCGAAGATAGAACGCGATGAGCGGCGCGATGTATGGGGTCGGTGAGCCCTGATCATAGCCTTGAATGGCGCGAAGCAATTCAACGGCCTTGTCTGGATTCCGCTTGTTCAGCTCCATCGACGCGCGAGCCATGGGAAGCCAGTAAGAATTCACGAAGGTATCCTGGGGAAAGTTCTTGGCCAAGGCATCGACAATCTTCTGGGCTTGGGCGGTGTCCCCGGCCCTCGCCAGCGCAAGAGCGGCAATGCCGAGAACGTAGCGGCCGCCCTGGGAAAGCTGGATTGCCGAAGCGGCGGCGTTGCGAGCTTCGGGAAAATTACCGAACTCCGCCTCGCGCAGAGCTTCGTTCACAGCCCAAGTCGCCGCGACTTCGGGCGTGCCATTATGTTTCGCGGATTCCACTGCGCGCCGCGAGTTCTCCCTAGCGCCTTTCAAGCGGCCGTAGAAGGCGTCCGTGTCCGACTGGGCCGAGAGCAGCAGGTCTTCGTAGCCGGGCTTGCCCATGGCCAGGGCTAACTGCTTCTGCATGCTATTTACATCGTTCTTCAAAAATGCTAATGGGTAATACCAAGACGCGAGCGCTATAGGCTCGATGCCGTTGGCCAAGCCCTGGTCCATAACCGCCCTGGCCTCGTCGAGACGATTCAATGCTATGTAGGCTCCTACCAGATTCCCCTGTGCGATCGATTGGGTTCGACTAATTTGCAGAGCCCGTTGAGAATCCGAAATAGTTCCCAAGTAATCCCCTCTGGCCAGCTTGTCCGCAGACCCGCCGACGTATGCGCCTGGGTCTCGCGGGTAGGTCCGCTTCGAGAGTTCGTCGATTTCCTCATCGCGGACGAGGTCTCCGGTTACGTAGGAGGTTTGAAGGCCGTCCAGATTGAGCTTTTCGCGTTCACTGACACGGTCACGCAGGGCGTAAGCGCGTTTGGCGTATTCGGCGGCTTGTGCGGATTCGCCGAGATTACCGTAGGTAACGGCGGTGATGCCGTAGGCCTCCGCAAAATTAGGATCCAGATCGATGGCGCGTTTGAAAAACGGGAGCGCTGCGGCGCTGCCCTGTTCGTCGAAGGCTTTCAGACCAAGATTGAGCATCTGCAGCGCTTCGAGGGAACTGGTGGTCGCCTGCTCCAGCGGCCGGTCATATTTTTGCACCAGGGCGAGAGATTCTCCGAGCTTGCTGCGGAGTTCGGAAGCGGCCTGTCCGAGCGCTTGCAGTACTTTTTCCTTGCTGGCGGCATTGGCCCCGACGTGCACTAGCGACTTTCCTGATTGACAGTCCAACGCTTCAATTCCGACCAGGTACTCGCTGCCCACCGCGGAAATCGAACCGGCCAGCATGGCTTTCGATTGGTTGCGCTGGCAAACTTCGCGCGCCGCTTCCTGATTCAAGGGCATGCCCACAGGGCGGCCCATGAAACGCAACGTCTGCTGTATCTGTTCATCGGAGAGCAGGCTCAGGAACGGCGACTGCTGCAAGGAAATCGCCAGAGCCTGTTTCAAGGAGCCGTCAAAGACCGGGTCGCCGGTGGTGTTGGTGAAGTCGGCGAGGACGATGGTGTCTTTTTCGGTCAGAACCGGAGTCTTCCTGGAGCGCCAGTACCAGAATCCGCCCGCCGCAAGGAGCAGGATTAACGCTGCCGCGGCGATGGCCGGCCATTTCCGGGACGCCGCGGCCGGTGCCGCCTGTACGGTTCCCGTGGAAAACGCAGCGGCGGCGCTCTGTTGACTGCTCGTGGCAGGAGCCTGGGCCGCCGCCACCTGCGAAGGTGCCGACGCGGGTAGCTCCTGCGGGACGTTCATCTGCGCGGTGCGGCCGGAATCGGTGTCGCGCTTGAGGCGCTGGAGTTCCGCGCGCAGATCGGAAGCGTGCTGGTAGCGCAGCTCGCGGTCTTTTTCCAGCGCGCGATTGATGATGCGCTCTAATTCGGTGGGAACCTCGGCATTCAGGCGAACCGGGGCTGTCGGCGCTTTGTGAAGGATGGAGTTGAAAATTCCGGCGGAGGTATCTCCACGGAAAGGAAGCGTGCCGGTGGCCATTTCATAGAGCACGGTGCCAAAGGAAAAGAGATCGGTGCGCGGATCGAGATCCTTGCCGAGGGCTTGCTCGGGCGACATGTAGGCGACGGTGCCGAGAGTCATGCCCGGGCTGGTCAGGTGCTCGGACGCTTCCATGGTTACCTGGGACGGGCCGGGCTCCACCGGCGCGAGTTTTTCCTGGGTGACCTTGGCCAAGCCGAAATCCAGAATCTTGGCGTGCCCGCGCTTGGTGACGAAGAGATTGGCCGGCTTGATGTCGCGGTGAATGATGCCCTCGGCGTGAGCGGCGTCGAGAGCGTCGGCGATTTCGATGCCCAGCGCGACCAGCGTCTCGAGCTCCATCGGTCTTCCGCCGATGCGATGCTTCAGCGTGGTGCCGTCCAGATACTCCATGGCGATGAACGCCTTGCCGTCGGCATCGCCGATGTCATAAATGGTGCAAATGTTGGGATGGTTGAGAGCCGAGGCCGCCTGGGCTTCTCTTTGAAATCGCGCCAGTGCTTGCGGATCTTTGGCAACGGCGGCCGGCAGGAATTTCAGCGCCACGTTGCGGCGCAGCCGGGTGTCTTCGGCCTTGTAGACCACGCCCATGCCACCGCCGCCCAGCTTTTCGAGGACGCGGTAGTGCGAGATGGTCTGCCCGGGAGGCAGCTCCAGTTCCGTCATGGTGCGGGAATGTTAGTGGGCAAGGGATTGGAAGTAAAGGAGGTAGAGGACGTAGAGGAGGTAAACGAGGTAAAGGAATTGGGACTTGCGAGCTACGCGATATGAAGGTCAATCGGCGGACGCCGCGGCGGCCAGTGGATTGGCGTCACCTTCGGCGGCGGCGATCGGCATCATCACCGAGACCGTGGTGCCGGTTTCGTCCGACTGCACTTCAAACTTTCCGCCCTGCTCGCGAACGCGTTCGCGCATCCCGGAGAGTCCGACGCCGACACGCGCTCCGGTCTTCTGAAAATTCTGCAGCGTTTCGCGCGGCATTCCTTTGCCATAGTCGCGAATGCGCAGCACGGCGACGCCGGGAATTGAACGCAACGACACTTCCGCGCGCGCGCTTTTCGAATGCCGGTGAATGTTGGTGAGCGATTCCTGGAGCACGCGAAACAGCGCAAGCTCCGCGGGGCGCGCCGGGCGGCCGACGTCTTCCGCGATCTCTACCGACACGTGGATGCCGCTGCGCTGCGCAAATCCTTCCGAGTACCAGCGCACCGCCGAGGCCAGCCCCATTTCGTCCAGAAGCGGGGGATGCAGCAGATGAGAGATCGTGCGGGTTTCGGAGATGGATTGGTCGAGCAGCTTGTCGATCTCCGCTAGAAGTTCATCGTGAGGATTTTTCTCCAATAGGTCGTACATGTACATCTTGGCCATGGAGAGAATCTGGCCCAGGCTGTCGTGCAGCTCGCGCGAGAATTTGCGGCGTTCCTCATCCTGTAGCTGGAGGATGCGGCCGCTCACGCGGCGAGCGTTGTCTTCCATGACCTCGCGCTCGGCGAGTTCTTTGTTGAGCAAGTGAAAGTGAATCCAAAACAGCAAGATGGCCAGCGCAAACGTGGCCAGCAGTATTCCAAGGGTTGCGGTGAAGAGATTGCTCGAAACCTCGCGGCGCTGCTGCAGGAGGCTGCGCTCGTGCTCCATCATGCTTTCCATCACGTCCGAGAAGTCCCCGGCGACAGCCACGCTTTCGCGGCTCAAACGGAGTTGCGTGGCTTCATCCAAGGGGCCGGACTTGCGTATTTCGACGGAAGTGTCGAGAAGCTCGATGCGCCGCAAAATAAGATCGTCCAACTGATTACAGTAATTTGCCTGAGTGGGATTATCGAGCGTCAGTTGACGAACCAGGGCCAGCTTCTTGTGAATCTGACTCTTTGCTGATTCGTACTCGGCAAGAAAGGATGCGTCGCCAGAATTCAAGTAAGAAGTTCGCGCACGCGCCGCGTCGGAGAGTGCCGACTGCGTCTCGCCCAGGGCTACCTGCACGTCGTAAGTGTGAGCGATCCACTTCGCGCTTTCCAACAGCCGCACAATGGTAATGGTCGCGGCGGTTCCGCAAAACAAGAGAAGCGCTAACGCGGTCGCAAACGCGACGCGCGCTTTTTTTCTAGGCGACATCGTAGGCATGCTTAGAGAACCTAAAGACCATAGTGCGCCACCCGACGGCAACATCATACGGCAGCCAAATACAGTGTCAGTACGCTGAATCCTTGACGAAGAAATGGCGAAACATGCCCGCCTTGCTAGGGCCTATGTCTTTGCGAAAACGCGGGGTTCGGCCGCCTTGGTGAGCGTCGGGAGCAACTGTTAGGATCAGAAGTATGACGAAGCCGCACATTCTTTTGACGAACGACGACGGGATTCAGGCCGCCGGGTTGCGGGCGCTGGCCACCGGGCTGGAAGGCTTTGCGACCGTCAGCATTGTGGCGCCCAGCCAGGAGCAGAGCGGCGCGGCGCAATCCTTGACGCTGCGGCAACCGATCATCTGCCACGACGTGGCGGAGCGGGAGTGGGCCGTCGATGGGACGCCGGCCGACTGCGTGATCGTAGCGTTGCATAAGTTATTGCCAGAGAAGCCGGACATGGTGATCTCCGGGATCAACTTCGGCGCGAACCTTGGCGAGAACGTGTATTACTCGGGAACGGTGGGAGCAGCACGCGAGGCGGCGTTGCACCACATTCCGGCGCTGGCGATGTCTTTGTGTTGCAAGCGCGCGAACGTGAAGTTTGATGCGGCGGCGCGAGTGGCGCGCACGACCGCGGAATTGATTTTGAAGGAAGGGCTGCCGGATCAAGTACTGCTGAGCGTGAATGTGCCGGAACCATGGTCAGGCGCCGTGAAATTCACGCGGCAGTCGAAGAAGATTACGCGCAACCAGTTGAGTGAAGGCAAGGACCCGCGCGGGCGGAGATATTTCTGGTTGTTCGAACAGCGAATCGACAAGGATGTGGCGCCGGACACGGACTACGCCGCGATTTTTGAGGGCGCGGTGTCGATTACGCCGTTGCATCTGGATCCGACGCATACGGAGTCGTTGAACCATCTTTCGCATTGGGCGAAGCCGATTGAGGGCGCGTTCGCGACATCGAGGCCGTAGTTGACAAAACGATTTGACGTGGCGGTGATCGGAGCCGGGGTGTTTGGGGCGTGGACGGCGTGGCACTTGGTGCGGCGCGGGAAGCGCGTGCTGCTGCTCGATGCGTACGGGCCGGCGAATGCTCGGGCAAGTTCGGCGGGAGAGTCGCGCATCATTCGAATGGGGTACGGCGCGGACGAGATCTACACGCGGTGGGCGCAGCGCTCGCTGGTGCAGTGGAAAGAGTTTTTTACAGCCACCGGGCTGGAGTTGTTTCATCAGACGGGCGTCTTGTGGCTGGCGGCGAAAGACGATGCTAGAGTCCAGCAGACAGCCGCGACGCTGGCCCGCTGTGGCGTACCGTTCGAACAACTGGACCTCTCGACGCTGCAAAAGCGTTACCCGCAGATCGGCTACGACGGAATTGTGGGCGGTTTGCTGGAGCCATACAGCGGCGTCTTGATGGCGCGGCGGGCCGTGACGGCGGTTGTCGAGGATGCGATGCGGGCAGGCGCCGAGTACCGCGTGGCGGAAATTGCGCCGCCGGCTGGCTCGGGCCGCCTGGGATCCATTGCGACGCGCGCGGGCCAGAGCATCGAAGCCGAGCAATTCGTCTTCGCGTGTGGTGCGTGGCTCGGCAAACTTTTTCCGGATGTCCTGGGTGGGCGCATTTTTTCGAGTCGTCAGGAAGTGTTCTTTTTCGGCGTGCCCGCCGGGGACGAACGCTTTGCGCCTCCGGCACTGCCCACCTTCTTGTTTCAAGCCGACGAAAGCTATGGAATGCCGGACCTGGAAAGCCGGGGACTCAAGATCGCGCTCGATCGTCATGGAGAGCGCGTCGATCCCGATACGCAATCGCGCATCGTTTCCGCCGCCGCGGTCGAGGAAGTTCGCGGGTATGTAGCGCGGCGATTCCCTGCGCTGCGGGATGCGCCAATCGTCGAGACGCGCGTCTGCCAGTACGAAAATACGTCGAGCGGCGATTTCTTGATCGACCAGCATCCGGGAATGCACAACGTCTGGTTCGTGGGAGGTGGTTCGGGCCACGGCTTTAAGCATGGCCCGGCCATGGGAGAGTATGTGACCAGCCGGATTCTGGACGGGGCCGCAGGTGAACCGCGTTTCTCGCTGGGGAGCAAAGACGTAATTCAGCTCCGCGCGGTCTATTAGAGGCGAAGCCCGCCTCAGGCTTTGTGGATGCGGCGGTGCGAAGCGATCGGGGTGGGCGGGCGTTTGCTGCGGCGGGATTTTTCGGCGTAGAGATGCTGGTCGGCTTCAGAAAGCAGCTTTTCAATGCGCTCTCCGTTGCCGTTGTAGATGGAAATGCCGATGCTCGCTGAGATTTGCGGCTTCTCGGGGTCGCTAGCGAGGACTTGGCGAATGCGGCCCGCGACCAACTGCGCTTCGGCGTCCTGGGTCTCCGGTAAGACGAGAGCGAATTCGTCCCCGCCGTAGCGCGCGGCGGTGTCGATCGACCGGCAATGAATGCGCAAGATGTCCGCGAGGCGGCACAGAGCGCGGCTGCCCACCAGATGCCCGTGCGTGTCGTTGATTTTCTTCAAGCCATCGAGATCGAGGAGCAAGACGGCAAAGGACCTGCCATTACGATTAGTACGCTCGGTCTCGGCTTCCAGCACATCCAGCAGCCTGCGGTAATTCGCGAGGCCCGTAAGCGGATCGCTGACGGCGAGATGCTGCACTTGCTCGAAGAGCCGCGCGTTATCGAGAAGCGCGCCGCCTAGCGCGACCGCGTAGCTGGTTACCGTCAAGGCCTGTGCGAGAACGAACGGCGAGTCCAGCAAACGGACCGACTGCGACGCAGCGAGTTGCGCGGCTACGTTCATCCAAGCAGCGGAATAAATGGCACGGTCGAAGGCGGAGTCTTCGATTTGCAAGCGGCGGCGAAACCCAACCAAGCCAATGAGAAAAAGGATGGCCGGCAAGAGCTGCTGGGGATTGGGAATGAACGCAAGGGGATGCGGAGAGGTCTCCGGCGGAAGGCGGCGCAAAGCCGCAGTAATCAAGTACGTGAGCCCAACGACGGTGAGCAAGGCTCCAGCGATCTCCAGCTTGGGATGGCGTGAGCGCGGCAGAAAGTGCTCGACGAGGAGAGCGACCACCAGGAGGAGCCCCAGAATGATGCGGCCGACCCACCAGGAAACCGGCGCCCAGTGCGGGTGCACCGGCGTTTCTTGCAAGAACTGAAAAAAGAGAAGGCTGGAGGCGGTCAGCAGCGTGCCAGAGAGCAGGAAGCCAGAACCCAGGATCAGCGAGATGCGGTCTTGCGTACCCTGAAAACGAACCAGGGTGACGGCGGCAAAAACGAAGGCCAGCAAGCCTGTGGTGACCTGCAAATAGCCTTGCAGGACGGGATCGGACTGCAAGGGAACGGCGCGCAGCCACATGGCCAGGAAAAAAAGCACGACGAATCCTGAAGCATGCGATAGGAACGGAATCGCGCGACTGCGGTCGGTAATGGCTGGGCCCTTGCCCATAACGTATGCGCCTCGGCTGGGACCGGGCCCCCTCTCATGCAATTAGACTCCGGATTGAGGCGCGGTGTTGCCGTGGAATATAAGCGTCTTTTAACTAAGAGATACCGTCCTAATGGATTTTGCAGGCCTGTACATACGGACAGGTGAATTCCGGCGGCTTCAGAGCTTGGTGGCATACTGGCCGGCGAAAATCTCGCGGACGCGTTCGATGGTGTCGATTTCCGAGGCGGGCTTGTCTGGTCGCAGGCGGACGATGCGGGGGAATCGAAGGGCGAACCCGCTGTCGTGCCGCGTGGAACGCTGGACATTGTTGAAGGCCACTTCGATGACAATTTGCGGTTCTACGCGGCGTCGGAAGCCCTGGTCTTCAATGGTGTGAGCCAGGAAGTATTCTGTGTGCTCGCGAATCTCGACGTCGGTGAGGCCCGAGTAGGCTTTGCCAATGTTCACGAGACGCGCGCCGTCACGGACCGCGAAGGTGTAGTCGGACAACAGGCCGCGGCGCTTTCCGTGGCCGTATTCGACGGCAGTGACGACCACATCCAGCGTGGCCAAAGGACGCTTCAGCTTCACCCAAAATTGCCCGCGGCGCCCTGGAACATAGGGCGAGTCCGGCGCCTTTGCGAGCAAGCCTTCGTTGCCGTTGGCGATCGCGGAAGTGAAGGCGCGCTCGATTTCTTCCGGAATGGTGCACAAATCCGCACGAGAGAATTGGAGTTGCGGCTGCTCGGCTGCGGAGAGCACACTGGCCAGCCGCAGGCGGCGGTCGGTGAGCGGAACGTCCAGGAGCTCACGGTCGTTGAGGAAGAGCAGATCGAAGGCCACGAAGCTCACCGGCAACAGAGTGGGCGTGAAGAGATCGATCTGCTTGCGCCCAAGGCGTTGCTGGAGCTCGGTGAACGGAAGTGCGCGGCCATCGCGCCAGCCGATGATCTCGCCATCGAGGATGAAGTCACCGGGGACGCGGCGAATGGGATCGAGAAGCTCCGGAAATTCAGTCACACGATCCAGCGTGCGGGAATAGAGTTCGACTTGGTTGCCGCGCTTGTGCGCTTGCGCGCGGATGCCGTCGAATTTCTCTTCGACCAAGGCGCCGGAGGGAAATGCGGCGACGAGATCTTCTGGTGTTTCGACCGGGCTGGCCAACATTACGGAGATGGGACGGAAGAGTTCGAGACGGACGTCCGCAAGTTGGCCCGCGATGGCGATTCGGAGTGTTTCGCTGATGTCGCCGGTCAACATGTTGGCGCGCTGGACTGCCGCGAGAGGCTGTTCGTAGCACGCCGCGATGGCTTCTTCGACGAGGCTTTCCTTCAGGCCGATGCGAAGCTCGCCGGCGGCGATCTTGATGAAATACTTGGCTTCGAGCGCGGAAAGCTGGCGGAGAATTTTTTCGAGCAAGGCTTGCTTCGCGGCAGGGCCGCGGCGTTCGGCCAAAGCAGCATAGGTGGACGCGATATCGACCAAAGTGAGCGATGGCGCTGGCGACGCCGGGATCGCACGGGCTTGCAGGATTTCTTCAGCGCCCGCGCCCAAGTCGCCGTGGTGGCGAAGGGCCGGCGCGAGCTCGCCAGGATCTTTTTCCGCTACGTTGGCCACGGCGCGGAGGAGCAAGGAGAATCCAATTGAGAGCACGCGTTCTTCGCGGCGGGGAAAGACGCGGCCGCAAAGGTAGAGCGCGGCCAGTGCGGCTTCTCCGATGGTAGAGCGTTGCAGAAAGTCTGCCACGAGGCGAACTTTTTCGGTCTTTTTGGGCGTGGCAGCGACGGATTCGCAGAGCTGGCTAAAGCGGAGCATAGGAGCTGGCTCAGTATCGCACGGAGTGAAGAGGCGGCAGGGCGGGCGGAAGTTTGGACTTGCGGAGGGGACGAGTTTCGCGGAAAATGCCAGCATTCAATCGATTCAAAGTGTACTGGTCCCCAGGGCGGCTGCTTCATGGTGCAGCCTTGCAGCTGCGATACTTCGAATTGCTGATAAGATTCGGACGCTTGGCGGCAGACGGCGGAGATTCCGAAAGGACACCACGTGAGTAGCGAAGCGACAGTCGCGAACGGCGCTGCGCCGCGTCTGAGGCGCACCCTGACGCTGTGGGACCTGATCTTGTACGGCATCATCGTGCTACAGCCGGTTGCGCCGATGTCCGCGTTCGGAGCTTTGAGCGATCGGGGCCGCGGCCATGTGGTCACAGCTATCCTGATCGCCATGGTGGCGATGCTATTCACGGCCATCAGCTACGGCCGCATGGCACGGGTATACCCGAGCGCCGGATCGGCCTTCACGTATGTTGCTCAGGAAATCCACCCCTCGATCGGCTACGTCACTGGCTGGAGCATGGTCATGGATTACATCGTGAATCCATTGATCTGCGTGATCTGGTGCGCACAGCAGGCCCACGAATTCGCGCCGGCCCTGCCCGTGTGGGGCTGGAAGATCCTGTTTGCGGTGGTATTCACACTTCTGAATATTCGGGGGATCAAGACTTCCGCCCGGGTGAATACGGCCATGGCCGCCGGAATGAGCGCGGTCATCGTCGTGATTTTCGTGACGGCGATTCGCTACATCTTCGGCCATCCGCACAGCGATCCGGGATTCTTCACGCGGCCGTTCTACGATCCGCAAACGTTCGCATACGGCGGCCTCTTTGGATGCACCTCGATCGCGGTGCTGACCTACATCGGTTTCGATGGAATCTCGACGCTTTCTGAAGAAGCCGAAAATCCTCGGCGCAATATCCTGCTAGCCACGGTGCTGACCTGCGTGGTGATCGGCTTCTTATCCGCCGCGGAGGTATACATCGCGCAGCTGGTATGGCCGGCTTCGCAACCATTTCCGAATCCGGATACCGCGTATGTTTGGGCAGCGGCTCGGACGTGGGCGCCGCTTTTCAGCATAGTAGGCCTCACACTGGTGGTAGCCAATTTCGGATCGGGCCTGGGTGCGCAAATCGGCGCGGCGCGGCTGCTCTACGGTATGGGCCGGAGCAACGCTCTGCCGAGGTCATTTTTTGGAGCCATCGACCCGAAGCACCATGTTCCTCGGAACAATGTTTTCTTTGTGGGCGCGATCACCCTGGTGGGCTCCTTCTTCTTGAGCTACGGGCGAGGAATCGAGCTGTTGAATTTTGGCGCGCTGATTGCCTTCATGGGCGTCAACGCCGCCGCGTTCGTTCGCTACTATCTGCGGGCGGAAGAGAAGAAAGTGTTTTCGAACCTGATTCCGCCGGTGCTGGGTTTTGTGATTTGCTTTGCCTTGTGGCTGAGCCTTAGCCGGCCGGCGCAGATCGTTGGCAGCATTTGGATGATCGCCGGGATCGCCTTCGGCGTATGGAAGACGCGTTGGTTCAGGGAACCGCTGTCGTTTGAAGTACCCGCCGAATAGGAGCTTGCCGATGCAGGAGGGTTTGCAAATTGGGTGACTCTGGCAGGATGATGGTGCCCCCGGAGGGGCACCCGCCCGTGAAGCGACCAAGCGGCAAGAATGAAGCTGTGACGATGCGCGAGGTCGCGATGCAGAGCGGCTTCTCACCTGCAACCGTGTCGATCGTGCTGAACAACGCGCCGCTGGCGCGGTACATCGCCCCGGCAACGAAAAAACGTATCGAAGAAGTGGCGCAAAAGCTGGGCTACCGGCCGAACGCGATGGCGAGGTTTCTGCGAAGCAAGCGGAGCCACAGCGTCGGCGTGTTGTTTTTCGATATTACCGATCCCTTTTGCACGCTGGTTATGCGGGGTATCGAGAACGCGCTGTACCAGGCTTCCTACATGCCGCTTTTCGCAGACGCGCACAACCAGCGGAACCGCTTCGAGAGATATCTGGAGATGTTGCTGGAACGCCACGTGGAAGCGCTGATCGTGGTGGCGAATTGGCTGTTCGTGGACATTCAACTGCTGGGCGACTTGAGCAAGCGCAATATTCCGGCAGCGACGATCGGATGGGAACTGCCGGGCAACACGATCAGCTCGGTGATGGTGGACAATGAGACGGGCGCGCGGCTGGCGCTGGAGCATCTGTATCATCTGGGGCACCGCAAGATTGCGTACATTCGCGGGCCGAAGATGCTGATCGACAGCGGGCCGAGGTGGCGAGGGATTCAGAAATTTGCGCAGAGCGCGGGGCTGGAGATCGATCCGGCGCTGGTGCAGCAGTTGCCGGAATCGCTCGATCCGAACTCTAGCTTTGAGAGCGGATTCCGGTTCGCGGAAGAATGGCTACAAAAGAAGAAAAAGTTTACGGCGCTGATGGCCTTCGACGATCTGGCGGCACTGGGCGCGATTCGGGCGCTGACGAAGGCGGGAGTGAAGGTGCCGGAGCAGTGTTCGGTGACTGGTTTCGATGATGTGGCGCTGTCGGCGCTGGCGGCGCCGTCGCTGACGACGGTGCGGCAGCCGATGGAAGCAATGGGCGGGCTGGCGGTGAACATCATCATGGAAGGGATCAACGCTTCGCTGGAAAAGCGTGAGTGGAATATTGCGAGTCATAAGATGAATCCGGAATTGGTGATTCGGGAATCGACGCGGGCAGTTGGGTTGAGCGGATCGGACGACTAAGTCAGCGCGGCGCTTCAACCTCAAAGGCGGCGCCTGGCCGCCGCACTCCACATAAGAAGTTGGTTGGTTGAGATCAGCTGCGCCCTAAGAATTCAGCAGGGGCGAAATTACTGGATCAGGTCGGGTGTTACGTTGAAGCCGTCGATGGCTAGAGCTGGTTGATATCCATTTAGCTCGGCGTTGCGGACCTTTACGGAGATTTCGCGCTTTTCGCCGGGCAGCAGCGAGAGATAGTTGTCGTCGAAGAAGACCGGCAGAAGTTCCGCGCCGTCGTGTCCCTTCATTAAACGTAAGCGAACCAGGAACGCCAAACCGGCGGATGGATTTTCCACGGTGATGTGCGCCGAGGTGTCCGTGCCGTCGGTGGCAATTCCGTTTATCGATGTCTTGAGCTTCACTTTGGGCAGATTTTGCAGCGCGGTGAAGTCCGTGTAGGCGGAGAGAGGCGTGTAGTACCACTCGGTTTTGGTGAAGTCGGGAACGTCTTGCTTGGTGGAGAGCCAGTAGAAATTGCGGCTGAGGAGCGCACCGGTGGACGAGAAGAGCTGGAGATTGAGGAAGTAAGTGGTGGAGATATCCGCAGGCTCGGGAATGGCGAAGGCGGTGGAGACGGCGTCGGCAGCGACATCCACGGCGGCTTCACGCGAGAAGCGCTCTTTCATCGAGATGTCGTAGATTTTCGCGGCGAGCTTCAATCCGTTTTGCGCCTCTTGCTTGCCGTTGACGACGGCGATGGTGCGATCGTCGTAAGAAAATTGTGGATGGACGAGCTCCAGCGCTTTCTTCGAGCCGAAATAGCCACCGGCGGGGCGCAGATGATAGTCGTAGAGATGCCAGATCAGGCCGGGCCAGGAATTATTGAGCATCCACTGGATGATGCCGGTGGATTTGTACTTGTTGCGGCCGTACGCCTCGAACATAGCGCGCTGACCTTCGTAGGTCATTGCTTGTGATTTCCAGGCGAAATCATAGACATCGGCGGCTTTGCCGTAGCGTTCTTCGAGGGCGTGCGAAAAAACGTTGATGGTTTTGAACTTGCCGCCGCCGGCGTGGAATTCCCAGAATTCGTTGATGGGCCAGAGCTTGTCCGGCGGAAGCATGGCTTGCAATTCTTCGACGGGCGGAACAGCGGGGCCGGGGCTGGTTTCGGTGTTGAAGCCGAAAGCGCCCCCTTCTTTGGTGCCGAGCAACCAATAATTTGCGGAGACGTATTCGTAGGGGCCAGACATTTTCACGCCGGAAGCGCCGGTGACTTCCGCTTTCTTGGCGGTGGCGGAAGAGATCACCGGCTTCGGCCAGTGGACCTCTTTTTCGACGTCGAGATAGGCGCGCTCGCGATCGGCTGGAGGCGGATTGTCGCTGCCGTTGAGCCAAACGAGGACGCTCGGGTGTTTGCGAAGGCGTAGTAGCTGGTCGCGGAGCGAGTTGACGGACACGCGGCGGTTCTCGTCGTTCCACTTACCCCATTTTTCCCAGGCGTCGCAGCAGCACCAGCCGACCATGACAAGAATGCCGTCGCGGTCGGCGCGGTCCATGAAGGATTCGTCTTCCAGTTTGCCCTCGAGACGAATCGTGTTTAGGCCCATTTCCTTGACGTAGCGGAATTCGGCCTCGCGGCGGGATTCGTCACGGCGCAGCATCATGTCTGGCGTGTAGCCGCCGCCGCGGACGAGAACGGGTTTTCCGTTTACCTTCAAGAGCAGATTGCCCTCGGGCGTCATTTCCGAAGTCGTCTGCACTATACCGAAGCGTATTTGCTGATTGTCGGACCACTCGTGTTTGTCGGTGAAAAACTGGAGCGAGAGTCCGTGTAGGTAAGGCTCGCCCATCTGGTATGGCCACCAGAGGCGGGGATTTTGCACGTTCAGAGCAGGGACAGTCTCCGGCGTAATGGCGATAGAACGCTTCTCTCCCGCGGCAAGTTCGACATCCTGAGAAAATGTGATCTTCGATGCGGCTCCGGAGATGTTTCCAAGCAACTTGCCCTTCACGGCGGCGTCCGAAGTATTTTCCAGCTCGGCGCGGACGGTCAGATGAGCCTTGTCGGTGGCGGGAAGATCAAGCTGGGTCTCGACGAAGGAATTGCGGAGCGTGACGGGTCCAGTGGCGGAGAATCCGACTTCCTGCCACAGGCCCATGTCCTTGTCCGGTGGCATCGGATTCCAATCGACGAAGGTGATGGCGAGATCGCCGGGGTGCGGCGCGGAAACCTCGACGGCGAGGGCGTTCTCTTGGTTGGGTTTGGCGACGGACGTTACGTCGAAGACGTAGCGACGAAATGCGCCGACAACTTGATCGGAACCAGCTATTTTTTGCCCGTTCATCCAGATATTTGCGCGGTAGTTGATGCCACGAAACGACAGCCAGATTTTCTTGCCGCGATAGTGAGCGGGCAAATCGAATTCGGAGCGATACCACCAGGGCACGGCGTAGGGACTGTTCTCCGGCATTTCCTGATTGGCGAATCCGGTGCCGATCTTGTATTCGACTCCCGGGACGGAGCGCAGATTCATGCCGAAGTAGGGATCTTTGAAGACGCCGTTCTCGACAAGGATGGCGAAGACGGTCTTGGGTCCGTTGGTGGTGTACCAGCCCGAATCACTAAATCCAACGCGGGAGATCTGGTCACCGGTGTTGTTGACCTTGGCAGAGGACTGGATGGCCCAGCTTCCGGTGCTCTGGAAGTTGGCCTCGAGAGCGCCTTGGGAGCGCGCAGGCGGGGCCGAGAGAGTGAAGAGGACCAGAAGCGCGCCAACGAGGCGCCCCAAGCGCGCGATTTTTGCAGAGCGAATGAGAGGACCGCAGTTCATGTCGGCTCCTGGCCTTGTTTAAAACGATTGAATGAGTAACAGCGCGCGTAGTCTAGCGCCGGAAGGGATGCCAGGCAAGAGCCTTTAGGGCTTCGGAAATGGCCGACCTGAGGCAGCCGAGACAGTAAGTTCGTGCGAATAGTTGACGTTGAGGTTCTGAGGTCTTTCAGCGGCCGGCTAAGGTACCGCTAGCTCTGAGTGCGAAGGCGCCCGTCACGGCCGGCGGCCGCTACAACATAGGACCACTTCGCCTTAGATTCGCTTTTAGGGGGGTACCCCCCCCTATCATCCTCCAAAGAGTGTGGAAACTACTGATTGCGAAGGACTTAGATTGGCACCGTCGCGCAAGAGAGTGCGGAACCCTATGATACTAAAGGAGTTGAATCTTAACGGATCGTGGCCAGAAATGCAAAAAGCGCCGGACAGGTCCGGCGCTTTTTCGTAGCATTACGCTTTTTTCAGAGTAGCACAGGACGAGGACTTCGTCAAGAGCGTTCTGCTGCCCGCCGACCTCCAGATCAGAGCCGGACGCCTTCACCTTGCCGCGGGCAGGAAGACCTCCGACTGGTTCATGAATTGGACGCTGGGGATTTCCGTGGCGACGTGAACGCGCTCGAACTTGCCCTTGGCGCCGCCGCTGCCAGTGTCGAAGGTCAGCAGGTATTGGTTGTTGAGGTGGTTTTGGATTTCGTCGAAGTAAGGCTTCAAGGAAACAGGACGGCCGAAGGCCAGGTAATACGATTCGGCGCCGGTGGCGTCCGAGAGACGGCTGAGGTTTGATTGAGCGTTAAGGAGGCGGAAGGAACCGCGGCCAACATGCCCCGCGTCCGGATAGTAGATCGTCCAGATATTGATGTTTTCTTTTTGCGCGCGCTCGATGGTGGACTGGAGATCGGGATCGATCGGATCGAAACTCCCGCGGAAATAGTCGACCCCGGAAGAAATCATGATGATGGAGCGGCGATCGCCACCGTTGTCGGGCCAACGCTTGAGCCAGTCTTGCACGGAAAGATACGGACTGGTGAATGCACCCTGGCCGCCGAGGGGCATGCGGAGCGCTTTGGCAGCGAGCGCGTGATCGTTGGTGAAGTCTTGCGCGACCATCGCTGAGCCGTTGCGGCCGTAAGCAATCGCAACGTAGGTGCTTTCCGGCTGGGCGGCGATGAACGCCTTCAGATCTTTCCATTCGCCGGCGACGGTCTGGTCCAGCGAATCGTCAATGAGAATGGCAAGGAACAAAGAATCGCCGCGGCGCAAGTTTGCCACCTGCGATCGCTCCTTGCCTTGAAACAAGTCGACATCTTGCTTTTTGATGGCCGGCGGAGACTGCTTTTTTCCGACCGCGGTAACCGTCATAGTAACTGCGTCCGTGGCTGCTGGAACGGGTGTTGCCGCGAGAAACCCAAACGCTAGTACCGACGCCGCGAGATAGAGCAGCGACCGTTGCGACTGATATTTGACCCTCATGTGTGTAACTCTCTTTCTATCATCCCTAGTGATTAGATGCGGGAACCCGGCAAAATGCGTACACTTTGGCGCGTTGCAGGGTCTAGGACTAACCGGAAATGAGATCGAGACCGGAAGCAATTCAGCGAATTGCAGGCAACCGTTTTGACGTATGTGTCATCGGCGGCGGCGCGACGGGAGCGGGTTGCGCGCTGGACGCACAACTTCGCGGGCTAAAAACGGCGCTTGTGGACGGCGCGGATTTTGCGTCGGCAGCGTCGAGTGCATCGACCAAACTGGTTCATGGCGGCGTGCGCTACTTGGAGCAGGCGGTGAAGAAGCTGGACCTTGGCGAATACCGCATGGTGCAGGCGGCGCTGGGCGAACGCATCCACATGCTGCAGAACGCGCCGCACCTGGCGCACGCGGCAGAATTTCTGGTGCCGGTATTCAGCCGAGCGCAAGCGCTGTATTACCAGGCCGGAATGAAAATGTACGACTGGATCGCCGGCAAAGATAATCTCTTTCCGAGCAGGTTCCTTTCGCGGGAGGAAGCGCTGCGGCGAATGCCGTCGCTTCGTGCTGAAGGATTGCATGGAGTGGTTTCTTATTCCGACGGGCAGTTCGACGATTCACGCTACGACCTTTGCCTGGTGCAGACATTCGTGGAGGCGGGGGGCGAGGCGCTGAACTACGCGCGGGTGACGGGATTTGCGAAAGATCCCGCGGGCAAATTGACGGCGGCGAAAGCGCGGGACCAAGTGGCGGGGAGCGAGTTCACGATCGAGGCGCGGATGTTCGTCAACGCGACGGGGCCGGCGTCTGACTTCATACGGCAACTTGCTTCGCCTGACGCGCACCGGAGACTGCGGCCGAGCAAAGGCGTTCACATTTTGTTTCCGCTGGACGAGTTTCAAAGCGCGGATGCCTTGCTCGTCCCGAAAACGGAAGACGGCCGAGTGATTTTCGCGGTGCCGTGGCAAGGGCGGCTCTTGGTAGGCACCACAGACGACGAGGCCACGCCGGAAACGAAGATGATCGTCTTGCGGGAGGAAGCGGAGTATCTTCTGCGGCAGCTCAATCCTTATCTTGCGAAACCGTTGCGGCTGGAGCAGATCGTGAGCGGCCTTTCGGGACTGCGGCCACTGGTGGCGGCGGGGGATGGACACGGCACGAAAGAGTTGATCCGGGATCACGAAGTAGAGATTGATGCTGGGAGCGGGATGATCAGCATCCTCGGCGGAAAGTGGACGACGCACCGCTTGATGGCCGAGGATACGATCAATGCGGTGCAGCGGGGGCTCGGTAAAGAGGTCACGCCGAGTACGACGAAGCAGCATCCGCTTGCCGGAGCGGCGGGATTTTCGGCGGAATACCGGAAGAGTCTGGTGAAAGAGTACGCGCTCGGAGAGGCAACCGCGCGGCACCTTGCGCAGAAATTTGGGACGCGCGCGCCGGAAGTGCTGGCCTTGGCGCGGGCGGATGCGTCGCTCGGTCGTCCGCTGGTGGAAGGCTTGCCACACGTTTGCGCGGAAGTGGTCTACGCGATTCGAAACGAGATGGCGCAGACGATCGAGGATATACTGGCTCGCCGCTTGGGGCTGCAACTGTTCGATTGGCGCAAATCGATCGAGGCCGCGCCGGCGGTGGCGGATTTGCTTGCGTGGGAGTTGGGCTGGACGGGGGAGCGGCGCGATGAGGCGGTGACGAATTACACGGGCAAGATCAGGGGGTTCTTGGGCGTGCTTGGATTACCGGAGCAAGTGGCGGTCTGACGGGCTGGAAACAACCGGTATTGCAATGAGGTGTGATGTTGCCAAGCTGGGGCGCAGCGGTGCTGCGCCCCTACATAGACGGTCGGATCGCTTCAGGATGGCATCACGTTCGATTTAGGAAATTGCACTGAGGGGACACGCACGTGAAGAGTTATATCGGGGCGATCGATCAGGGGACGACGAGCACGCGGTTCATGGTGTTCGACAAATCCGGCGCGAATTGTCTCCGTGGCACAGAAGGAGCACGAGCAAATCTTTCCACGGCCGGGCTGGGTGGAGCATGACGCGCTGGAGATTCTGCGGCGCACTGAGGAAGTGATTGGCGAAGCGCTGGAGAAGCGCGGCTTGCGGGCGTCCGATCTGGCGGCGATCGGGATCACCAATCAGCGCGAAACGACGGTGGTGTGGGAACGCACAGACCGGCAAGCCCGTCGCGAACGCAATCGTTTGGCAGGACACGCGAGTGGCGGACGACGTCGCGCGCTTTTCGAAGGAGGGCGGCCAGGATCGCTTTCGCGCGCAGACTGGTTTGCCGCTAAGCACTTATTTCAGCGGGTTGAAATTGCGCTGGATTCTGCGGAATGTGCCCGGCGCGCAGGAGAAGGCCGCGGCGGGAGAGCTGCTGTTCGGAAATATCGATACGTTTCTGGTGTGGAACTTGACGGGCGGGCCGAACGGCGGCGTGCACGTTACGGACGTGACGAATGCCAGCCGCACGCAACTGCTCGATCTGAAGACACTGGATTGGGATGAGGACTTGCTCGCAGCGTTCGAGATTCCGCGGGCGATGCTGCCGGAAGTGCGATCGAGCAGCGAAGTTTATGGTGCAGCGGCCTTGGCGGCGGTTCGCGGGCGTGCCTGTCGCGGGAATCCTGGGAGATCAGCAGGCGGCGCTGGTGGGGCAAACGTGCTTCCGGCCCGGGGAAGTGAAAAATACGTACGGCACCGGCTGCTTTCTTGTTGATGAACACCGGCGAGCGAAGCGTGACGTCGAACTTCGGCTTGCTGACGACCGTCGCGTACAAGTTTGGGAGCGAACCGGCGCGGTATGCGCTGGAAGGAAGCATCGCCATCACGGGCGCGCTGGTGCAGTGGCTTCGGGACAATCTTGGGATGATTGAGAAAAGTTCGGACATCGAGGCGCTGGCGCGAAGCGTGGAGGACAACGGCGGCGTGTATTTTGTGCCGGCGTTTTCGGGATTGTACGCGCCGTACTGGAAGGAGAGCGCGCGCGGAGTGATCGCGGGCTTGACGCGCTACGCGAACAAGGGGCACCTGGCGCGCGCGGTGCTGGAGGCGACGGCATTTCAGAGCCGCGAAGTTGTGGAAGCGATGGAAAAGGATTCTGGACATTTCGCTGGAATCGCTGCGGGTGGACGGCGGAATGGTGGCGAACGATCTGCTGATGCAGTTTCAGGCGGACATTCTGAATCGCGAGGTGGTGCGGCCGGTGATTCAGGAAACGACGGCGCTGGGAGCGGCTTATGCGGCGGGGCTCGCAGTGAAGTTTTTTTCGGGGCTGGACGAGCTGCGCGCGAATTGGGCCGTCGATCGCACATGGAAGCCGCATATGGATGAAGCGCAGCGGGAAGACGTTGTACCGGCAGTGGAAGAAAGCGGTCACGCGATCGTTTGATTGGATCGATCGCTGAGAGAGGACGAAGTCGATGACGTCACCATTCCTGGGAGAATTCCTGGGCACGATGATCCTGGTGCTGCTTGGCAACGGCGTGGTTGCCGGAGTGTTGCTGAAGAAATCGAAGGCGGAAGGCAGCGGCTGGATCGTGATTACGGCGGGCTGGGCGTTCGCGGTGATGGCGGGCGTGTTCACGGCGATCGCGTGCGGCAGCAGCGATGCGCACTTGAATCCGGCGGTGACGCTGGGCTTCGCGGTGCGGGCCGGAAATTTCGAGAAGGTGGCGCCGTACTTTGCGGCGCAGCTGCTGGGCGCGTTTAGCGGGAGCGGCGCTGGTGTGGCTGCACTACCTGCCACATTGGAAGGAAACGCCGGATGCTGGAGCGAAGCTGGCTTGCTTTTGCACGGCGCCCGCGATTCGGAGCGATGATTCCGAATTTGATCAGCGAAATCGTCGGGACTTTTGTGCTGGTGTTCGTGGTGGGAGCGATTTTCTCGAAGAGCGTTGCTGCGACGGGTCCCGGCAGCCTGGGGCCGTATCTGGTGGGATCGCTGGTGTGGGGGATTGGGCTTTCGCTGGGCGGAACTACGGGGTATGCGATCAATCCTGCGCGTGATTTCGGGCCGCGGGTGGCGCATGCGATTTTGCCGATTGCGGGAAAGAGTGGGTCGGACTGGGGTTATGCGCCGATTCCCGTGATTGGGCCGCTGCTTGGCGGGGCGCTGGCTGGATGGCTGCTGCGCGTTTTGGCGGTTTCGTGACTCGCGTCTCGCCACCTTCAGCGTTACGACGAATATTGCGACCCCCCAGTTCAGCTCTGGAGGAACAAGCTTTGGTTGACTCGGAATGGGCTCAGGTGTATATGGATGCTCACCTGGGCGGTCAAAACGGGAATCCCGGTTTGAGTGCCGGGAGTCGCATGTCCACGCGATTGCGGGCGACTTCCAAGGTCAGAGAGCGTAGTTCCAGGGACGTTGCACCCTGCCGATTAGGCCTTCTGAATTAGGAAGGAGACAAACCGTGAAAACTAATAGGTCCGCGATGGTATCTGTGAAACTGATTGCGTTGGCGCTATGGGGCGTTGCTACTCTTGGCACTGTGAGTTTGCCCGTCCGGGCTCAAACGCGCGAGCAAGTCTCGCCGGTCAAGAACCCTTGTTTGGCCAGGAACCATGGATCGTGCCGTACTGCTGAGACCGTCGGCGATTATGATGGCAACGGCCAAACCGACTATGCGGTGTGGCGGCCTTCCATCGGCACCTGGTTCGTTCTTTCGAGCTTCAACCCCAGCGAATTCTTGGTTCAGCAGTGGGGAGTGAACGGAGATATTCCTGTCCCGGCCGACTATGATGGCGATGGCATAATTGACTATGCGGTGTGGCGGCCTTCCAACGGCACCTGGTACATCATTCCCAGCAGCAACCCGACTCAGTACATCGTGCAGCAGTGGGGACTGCCCGGTGATATTCCTGTCCCGGGCGACTACGACGGCGACACAATAGCGGATTTTGCCGTCTGGCGGCCTTCCAACGGCACTTGGTATATCCTTCCCAGCGGCAGCCCCGGTCAGTACATCGAGCAGCAATGGGGAGTGAACGGAGACATCCCGGTCCCGGGCGACTATGATGGCCATGGCCAAACGGACTATGCAGTGTGGCGACCTTCCAACGGCACCTGGTACGCTCTGTCGAGCTTCAACCCAGGCGAGTACTTCCTACAGCCGTGGGGAGTGAACGGAGATGTCCCAGCTCCAGCCGATTACGATGGAGACGGCGCAACGGATTTTGCCGTTTGGCGCCCTTCCACCGGCACCTGGTTCATTATTCCCAGCAACTCCCCGCGCCAGTACATCGTGCAGCAGTGGGGAGTGAACGGGGATGTTCCTGTCCCGGGCGACTTCGATGGCGACGGAATAACGGATTTGGCCGTCTGGCGCCCTTCCAGCGGCACCTGGTACATCTTGCCCAGCAGCAACCCGGGTGAGTACACCTTCCAGCAGTGGGGGCTGCCCACCGATTTGCCGGTTGTGGATACTGCCCCAGCAGCGACGGCGGCGGAAAGCACCCACGCCGCCACCAGGCAGGTTCCGACGGTGGACTCTCGTTCCAGCAGACTGGAAGTCGAGAGCAATGCGGCTGCAACTCTGGCGACTGCTCATTGCCCCGAAGAACAATGCGCAAGGCCGCGCCAAGCCGAGGTTCGCCGTCTCAGCGAAGCGGAAACGGTGATTGGAGCTCATGGGGACAAGCCTGTCGAGGAGGTCGTTCAACGGCTGAGGTACTCGCTCCCTCCGGGCCTCGAGAGGCAATTCGGCTTTGTTCCTCCTGCCAGGATGATCAGGCAGCTGTCCGACGCGGCTCAGTTTATAGGAGCACCCGAAGGTGCAGCGCCCGAGGAAGTAGGGAGAACGCGTATCCTGCCTCTCCCTCCTGCTGATCAGAAGCGTCCATAGGTCATAATGACGCACCAGACCGCAGAGCGCGACGAAGATTAGCTCTCCGTCTAGGCGCCGCGATGGATCTCGTCAGCCCGTCCATCGTGGAAGCGTGGGAATCGGCAAGATTCGAGCGTGGGTTTCCTGTCGATTCCATGACCAGCGTGGTTTCCGGAATTACCCGCTCATCTGAATACGCTCAGAAACGCCGGGCTGAAGAGTGGTGGATGGCGATTGTCAGAATTATCGCTCTGCAAGAGACTCGCGGGTTCATCATGTAATTATTTTTAGTCGGCAACCCATTGCCAACTGGGAGTACCGCCAATCGTGTAGGTCAGCGTAATACTTTGGTTCGCGGGCAGGCGGATCGCGCCGCTAAAGGCACCGTTCCCTGGTATCTGCACACCTGTAAGCACAGCACCATTAATCGCAAGTCCGATGGGGTGGAATCCTGACGTGATATACAGAGTTACGTCATAACCGGTGTTATTCACTTGCGCCTTTCCGCTCACTGGGAAAGCCGGCGCGGGTATCACGCCGACCGGGTTTAGGCCGGCGTTGCCACGGAGGACAAGCCCGTCAAAGGAACCCGCATTATTTTGAATACCCCCGCTGAGGTTCCCGGCAAGATCATTACCTTCGATCATGAAATTAGAGAAGCCCGTGGTGTTCCCGAATCCGGCAAAAATAATTCCGTATCCCTGAGTTTTTGCCGGCTGGTCGTCGTAGCAATGATTGCCTTGGACAATTACATCCGAAAGACCCGCCAGATCAGGAGATCCGGGGTCGAGAAAGAATTCGATTCCCCCATGGTGGCCCGGAAGCACCTGGCTGTTGTTTTTGGCAGTGTTGCCGATAATTCGAACTCCCCTTGCCGGCCCAGCGTAGCTAACGGCAATACTGATTCCCGCGCCGCCAGCACCCTGGACGAAATTGTTTGTGATACTGATGTCACTGCCTCCCATACCAATCCCAATATCAGTGGCTAGGGAAGGCGGGGCATAGCAGACGTTTGAGTCGACCTCGCCATGATTCGCAGGAGGGTAGTCGACGATGCAGCCTTGCGCTACGCCATTGTGATGCATAATGTTGTGGTCAACAGTGAAATCATTCCAGAAACCCAAGTCAATCATGTTGTCGATCTCGGTGGTGTTGGAGCTGAAGAAATTGTCGTGGACATGCGCTCCGACGGAACCTACGACCCCCCCACCTAGAGCGACACCGAAGCCGCCGAGATTTGTGACGATGTTCTGTCCAACCTCAACCTGGCCGCCTCCGGGATAAGAATTGAAAAAAGCAAAATTCTGGCTGCTATCGGAGCGATTACCAATGATCCGTAAACGCAACGGCTGGCGAATCCATAAATTGGCGCAGCCGGTGCTGACCGAACAGTCCGCAAAAGGATTTCCCTGATTGTCGAAGTCACTGTCGGCGATGAGCCAGTCTGTAGGGAAACCGCCCGGCCCGCTGGCATACGATGCGACGTCGCTGCTGGTGGAATTTGCGAAGCGCATGCGCTGAACGGTCAACTTGCTGATGGCGCGTCCCGCGGCGACGCTGTCCCCCGCGGTAGCGATCCCGGGGCCTCCCTTGTTGCCGTCGAAACCGAAGTCCGAAAGGGTTACGCCATCGGCGTTTATTAGGAGCATTGGCGTGCCCGTGGACGCGTTCTTGCGCTTGAGGGTGGTGCCAAATCGGCCGGCACCTTGAAGCCAAATACTGGAGTTGATCGAAACACCCACACTCGGGTCGATGATACAGGTGCCCGGAGGCATGATGACTGTTGCGTTCCCCAGACCAGGGTAAGCAGCGGAGGCCAGCGCTGTTTGCAGCGCTGCCGAGTCATCCGTCACGCCGTCGCACTTCATTCCCGTTGCGAAGACCGGGTTGATGATAAACCTTGTTCTCGTTTCCGGATCGGTTCGGACGTCGGGAGCCGTGCGAGGGAGCCTTGGGGGCGCCTGTCCATAGGCACTGCCCAAGCCAAGAGCGATAACTAGTATCGACATCGCATAGCTTCGCATCAGAGCCTCCGTGGTGGCCGAACAAAATCTTCTGGAAATGCCTGTCATTTCGCTGGGGACGATATTGGCTTTAGATAGTAACCCAATGAGTGCGAGGTTCTTCATAAGAGAAACCAGGCTTGAGAGTTTGAAAAAATGAATGGCGCCTCGGCGGCTAAATGGCAGCTTAGGTACGCAGACGGGCGAGATATTCGCGGAGAGGCTGACTAAGGCGAGGATCCGCAAGGGACAGCTCGATATTGGCCTTCAGGTAGCCCAGGCGGTCGCCAGCATCGTAATGTTGGCCTTCGAAGCACAGCCCGAGAAGGGAATTGTCTTTGCAAAGTACATTCAACGCATCCGTAAGCTGAACCTCGCCGCGCGGGTCGGGGCTGGTTTGCCCGATAGCACACCAGATGGAAGGCTCCAGGACGTAGCGGCCGAATATCCCCAGGCGGGAAGGTGTCTTGCCCGGCGGAGGTTTTTCGATCAAGCTGGTGACGCGAACGGGTGGACCGGAAAGATCCGGCGTCGAGAGTTCGGTCTGAACAATTCCGTGGCGCTCCACTTCCTGCACTTCGACTTGGCGAATCGCCACCACGCTTCCCTTGTGCTGTTCGTATGCATGAATCAGCTGACGGATGACCGGATCGTCGCTCACCATGATTACGTCGGGAAGCAGGACGGCGAAGGGCTCTGCCCCAATTAAAGGCTTTGCGCAGCAGATTGCGTGCGCAAGTCCGAGCGGTTGTTGTTGTTCGACGAACTGTAGATCGACAAGTTCTGTCAGGCGTCGTATGTCTTCTACGGCGGCCAAGTGCCGGTCTTTCAGGAAGGATTCAAGGGCGGGGTCTGGAGCAAAATGCGATTGGATGAGAGACTTGTGGCTCCGAACAACCAAGACCACAGTCTTGATCCCGCTTGCCGCAGCCTCTTCGATCGCATATTGGATCAGCGGCTTGCCGGCAACGGGGAGCATTTCCTTGGGAAGGGCTTTCGTCGCAGGAAGCATCCTAGTGCCAAAGCCGGCGGCAGGAATGACGGCTTTCACGATTTTTGGGGGATCAGACAAAGCGCGGCCTTCTTTACGAAATCGGAGAAGAACATATTGAAAGGATGAGAGTCAACCGGTCGAAGGGAAAGAGGAATTCCTACACCTTAGCTTGTGGCTGAACGGATTCCCATTTCATTTCCGTGACTCTTAGTTTGGGGTGGGAGACTAGAAGATGCCAGATCAGCGCTTGAAAGGCTTCGGTGTGGGGAGTGATGGAGGACGGATTGACGACTGGAACGAGCACGCATGCGTCCGCTACCTTTGCGGTGTATCCGCCGTCGCGACCGACAACTCCGCAAATCGTGGCTCGCACCTCTCGAGCGTGTTCAAGCGCACGCACCAGATTCGCGCTGATGTTGGCCTTTGCATCGCCGCCACCGACGGAAAAGACGAAGACCATGTCCGCCTCGTTCAGTCGAGACCCGCGAAGCCAATTGGCGTAGCACGTGTCCCAGCCCTCGTCGTTCACCCGGGCGGTCAGCTCGGAGACGTTGTCCGAAGGAGCGTAAGCCTCGATCTGAGCGATCTTCCTGAAATCGCATACTGCATGAGACGCGTGGCCCGCGCCACCGCCAACGCCCAGGAGGAAGAGCCTCCCGGAACGCTCCCGTAGGTCGAGGAGCAGATCCGCAGTGCGCTCCACAGCTGACTGATCCAGGAGTCTTAAGATTTCCGCGGCTTCCTGGAAATACTGCGCGACATAACTCATGCAATCTACCTCTCTTGATTTAGGTAAGTTAGCTTGGCGGCCTACAGAACGAAAAGAGTTATGCCTCGGCCGCAAGGCAATGTGACGAGGCTGCGTCTTGGGCAGCTCCCGTCATTTCCGAACGAATAATCTGCGCCGCCTCCCACAGGTCTTTTGCGACACGAGCCGGCCGTACGTGCGGCGCTTCGGTGAACTGGCAGATTTCGCATTTCCAGCGGCCTATGAAGATGGACCTGCAGCCAGCCCGCGGCCGCGGCTTGCAAATCGGGAATTCCATCCCCGATCATGTAGCATTCTTCGAGCGATACGTGCAAATCGGCAGCCGCTTGCTCTAGCATCCCGATTTCGGGTTTGCGGCAATGGCAGCGTTCCCGGAGTTTGCTTCACCTTTGCTTCTGGATGGTGCAAGCAGTAATAAATGCGATCGATACGTCCGCCCGCGGCGCGAACTTGCGAGAGCATCGTGCGCTCGAATGCTTTCAGGGTCTCGCGCTTCAGATGCCCTTTGGCAATCCCCGGCTGATTGGAAACCATCGCGACGCTTAGTCCCAAATCATTTAACAGCCGGATTGCTTCGGGAACTCGCGGGAGAAGCTTGAATTGGGATCGCGTGAAAGGCGCATCGATCACGCCCGCATCTTGGTGGTAGACCAAGGCATTGATTACGCCATCACGATCAAGGAGAACCGCTTTCATCTGTGTAAGGACACCGATAAGGATGACGCGCGTGCGAAGGGCCGCGAATCTTGTGCGTCCAGTGCAGGAGCGCCGGCTCGAAGATGCTGTTAGCCACTACTTCTTTGAGCGAGCACGAGCTTTTCTTCGTGATTGTTGTGGCGGTGGTTGTGGGCGAGCCTGCCGTCGCGGGAAACCACGTCGAATACGACTTTGCTTCCTTCGAAATCGAAGCGGAATTTCAACTCGCGAAGGCCTGCACCACGCATCGCTTCTCGCAAGCGCATCTTGTCCTCTTCGCAGTACAGCATGAGGAAGCCGCCTCCGCCAGCACCGGAGATCTTCCCGCCGATCGCTCCATTTTGCTTTGCGAGCTCGTACCAGGCGTCGATGTGGGGATTCGAGATTCCTTCGGAAAGCCGCTTCTTCGACTGCCAGTGAACATCCAAGAGTTGTCCAAAACGGCGCAACTCACCCTTGGATATAGCGCTGCTGATTTCCAGGCCAATATCCTTGATCTCTCGGAGACTCCTGACGACGGTGCGGTCCCTGCTGCGCGTGGCCTCATCCTGCTTTTTCAAAATCGTGGTGGCATCGCGCATTTCATTTGTATAAAACATCAAAATGTTATGTTCCAGGTTCTCGACAAGATCCACATCCAAATCCAGGCGGGTCACATCCACCCTGCCGTCCGGTTTGATGTCGAGGGCCGTCAGGCCACCGAAGGCGGCCATGTATTGGTCCTGCTTACCGATGGGCTTGTTCAAGACTTCGAGCTCGATATGACAGGCTTCTTCAGCCAACTTATGAGGCGTTGCCTGATCCTGCAGGAGGGCGTGGAGCGCGTTTAACAGGCCGACGAGATAGGAGCTTGACGACCCGACGCCGGTCCCCGCCGGGATATCCGCGATCGAAACGATTTCAATTCCGTTCGTGATGCCAAAGTGCCGCAGAGCTTCGCGAGCCAGCGTGTGTTGCACTTCTTCTACGTGGTCAACCAGCTCCGAACGCGTGTAGCGCACGCGAATCTTGTCGTCCACGATGGGGGTGTTCACGTTCAGGAACATGTACTTATCGATGGCCACGGCCAGAATGAAGCCGCCATGTTCTTGATAAAAAGAAGGGAGGTCTGTGCCGCCGCCGCCCAGGGTCACTCGAAAAGGCGTTCTCGTGATAATCATCTTCGCTCCATTGGGATTCTACGCTCGATCCGGGTCCTGGGCTCTGGCTCCTCGAACAATGTGCCGCATTTGCTACGTTCCCTTGCAGTTGAATTATGATCCGACAAGAGTGCCCTTCGACTTCAACGCCTTTCCTCTTAGGTACTCGACAGTTCGGCTCAACCCTTCTCCGATGTCCACTCGTGGCTTCCAGCCCAGACTCTTTGCGGCAGTAATGTCCGCGAGAGTGATTTCCGCCTCTCCGGGAAGGTCCGGCTTGAAGATGGGCTTCAGGCCAGTCTTAAGAATACCTTCCACCAATTGATAGATTTGGTTCACAGAGTGGTTGACTCCCGACCCAATATTAAAGACTCTTCCGTCCGTTCGATCCTCTTCGAGGATGATGAGATGCAGGTCGTTGACGTCGTCGACGTAGATGAAGTCGCGTCGTTTTTCTCCGGTGCCATAGATGAGAGGGCTCTCTCCCTGGAGCATCCTCAGGATAAAGGAACTCATGACCGGAGGCACAACTCTTCGCCAATCTTGGGCAGGCCCGTAAACGTTGAAGTAGCGGACGACCGCTACGTTCATGCCATACAGCAGCCGGTAACTTTCACAGAACGTTGCGCCACCGTGCTTACTCGCGGCATAGACGCCGATTGGATGTATCCGTTCTTCCGGAGTGGGAAATTCCCGGATGCCTTCGTATTCCGCGGAGGTATCCGCGTAGATGAACTTGTGCACCTTGGCCTTGCGAGCGGCTTCGAGAACGTTCAGCGTGCCCGTGACGTTCATGTTGGAGGCTTCCAAGGGTTTGGCCAAGCATTCCACCAAAGAAGTCTTCGCCGCCAGGTGAAAGACTGCATCCGCTCCTTCCAGCAGCGGGTAGATCTCGGGCATGCGAATGTCCGCCTGATGAAATTCCACGCGCTGGTCGACGTTTTCGAGGGTTCCCGCCGAAAGGTTGTCGATCCCTATCACGGTGTAGTTTTTCTGGAGAAGGTGCTTCGCCAAATTGCTGCCCACGAACCCGGCTACACCTGTCACCACAACACGCTTATGCACTTTTTTTGCTCCTTTATCGGCGAAAAAGAAACTGGTGAAAGTACCACAAGGGACGGTGCTGGTTCGATCCCAGGCAAAGCCTTCAGAGAATGTAGTCTGGGTCAGTCCAAGGAGATTCGCCGGAGGGTACCCGCCTCGGTCGACATGATTGCCGGGATTCGGGGTTCCATCCCTTCCCACTTGTCATGGACGGCGCTGATCAAACGCCCCGTCAAGCCCTTGGAGCGATCCGAGGCCAGAAAGACTGCGAGGGCTGCCGCGCGTTCCGGCGGAACACCACCGGTACGGTCCATTTGCTTGATCTCCTCAAGAAGTTTCGCCCCGCCTGCAGAGCCTGCCGCACGCATTTCATCCCACATGCGGCTGCGAACCGCTCCGGGAGCGATCGCATTGATCTGGATGTTGGTGCCGCGAAGCTCTTCAGCAAGAGTCTCTGTGAATCGAACAACCGCGACCTTAGAAGCACCGTAAGCGCTGAAAAACGGGCGCGCCGAGGTCGCTCCTCCTCCCGAGAAATAGAGGATCTTGCCGCCGCCCTGTTCGAGCATGATTGGGACTGCCGCTCGGGCGAGATAAAACGAGCCAAAGAGATTGACTTCAACGGCGCGGGCCCAGGCTTCCGGGTCCAACGTTTGCGCTGGGCCAATCGGCCCCTGAACGCCACTGCAGTTGACCACCACATCGAGCGCACCGAAATGCTGGCGCACTTTCTGGAGAGCGCTGGTGACATCTTTCCAGCTACGAATATCGAATTGAAGGTTGAGAGCGCCTTCGTCTGCTGCGGAGCCCGCCGGAATCTTGGCGTGGCCACCCAAGGCAAGGCGTGCCCCAGCCTGCGAGAAGCTCTTGGCGACCGCCGCACCCAGGGTCCCGGAAGCACCGACGATCAGGCATACCCTGTTCTGGAGCTCGCCTGGAACCGACGCGTCCTTCAATACGCACCCTTCGCGCTGGCAACTTCCCAGAACGTCTTGGCGATGATCACCAAATCGAGCCAAATCGACCACCGCTCGATGTAGAACATGTCCATCTGGATTTTCTCTTCGTACGACGTCGTCTGGCGCCCCATCACTTGCCAAAAGCCGGTCAAACCGGGCTTCATCGATAGCAGCTTGGGCAGCAACGCGCCGTACCGCTCGCACGCTTCGGGAGTGATCGCGCGAGGGCCGACAAAGGTGAGCTGACCGGTGAGCACACTAAAAAACTGAGGAAATTCATCCAAACTGTACTTTCGCAGGAAACGCCCGACACGTAGAACGCGGGGGTCGTTTTTCAGCTTAAACGAACAGTTAAATTCGGCGCGGAGGGCCTGATCGTTTTGGAGGATTACCTCAGCGTCTTCGACCATGGTGCGAAACTTCAAGAAATGATGCACGCAGCCATCGGTGCCGATGTATTTCCGGCGATGGAAGATGGGGCCACCGTCCTCCCACTTAAGAAGTATTCCGATGAACGGAACAAGCATCAAGGCAACGATGCTGCCGGCCAGACCAATCAGAACATCGAGCACCGCTTTCGCGGCGCGGTTTGCAGCGCGGGACCAGCGAGGCGGCGAATAGAAGCGAAAGTATCCAGAAAATTCGTCCCGCTCGTAGCGCAACTCCGCAGCGCCAAACAGCGTTGAATAGATCGCGACTTCGATCCCTTTCTCATGACACCGACGGACGATTTCCAGAACGCGTGGATGACAAGCCACCGCGGACTCCTCGAGATGAACGACAACCAGCCCAGCGCCCTCGACTTCGGCGATTTCCTCCCAATCCGCGAGACTCCCAATCAGCGGCACGCCAAATCGGCTGCTTTGGGAGGCCGGGCGAGCGTCCGGTTCGATGAGGACGCCGACCATGACGTAGCCATGGTGTTGCTGGATCGAAAGGCGTCTCTGCAAGTCGGCAAGACCTTCTGCCGAGCCGAGCAGAAGCGCCTTCTGCTGCGCAAACCCTCGCTTCCACAACGCACCATACGTGGCTCGCAGGGCGAACCGCGCAGCCAACACGAATAGCAAGGTCAGAATGTACCATTCGACGACGATGTAGCGCGAAAATACCAGGGACTTGAATAGAACGAAGTTCGCGCAGGTAAGGCCGACAAAGGAAAACGAGATGCTCTTGAAGACGAGTTCAAGTTCCTTCTCGGGCCGGCGCAGCTCAAGAGACTTGTAGCCTTCGAACAGGTACAAGAGCGCGGTAAAAAACGGGACGTAGAAGAGGTAGTAGCCCGAGGGGTCCAAGGATGCCGCGGGCATCTTGATCCAGCGCACCGTCAGGATCTGCGCCAAACGGTGCGCAGAGACTATGGCGAGCAAATCGCCGGCAAGAAAAAGCAGCTTCTTGGTCCACGGGTGACTCATCAAGCCAGCCGTGCGCGCGGGACGCCGAGCCGCTCCGAGCCGCACAGCCCGGCTGGGTTTGATGTCTGCGCCGTGATGAACAATAGGTTCTGTAGCCATGCTCTGTTACTCAGACAGCGGCGCTGCTTGAAAGTGATTCCTCGCCGGCCGACACCAAGGTTCCTTGCACGCCCTGGGCCGCTTGGTAGATGGCTTCCGCCAGTTGCAAAGTTCTCATGCTTTCTTCCCCGCTGCTAGAGGGCTGCCGCCCGGTCGCGATGCAGTCAAGAAAGTCCTTCCATTCTTCCTCGAGCGATCGGTCCGGCCCATCATAGTCAAACCAATGCTCTTCGGGCTTCGCACCGATGGTATGCCGGTCTCCCCAGCAGAGACGCTCGACGCCGTAGTGGCCACCAAGGCCGCTGACAGACAGAAAGCCTTTTTCTCCAAAAACCTCAAACGAAAAAACATTTTTCCAGTTGGTCCAACTCGCGTGCAAGGAGGCCACTCGGCCGTCACTTGTGCGCAGGAAAGCAAATACATTGTCCTCAGCGGGCGCAATTGGCCAGTACGAAGTGGTGGTATACGCTTTCACTTCGTGAAAATCGCCGAGGAACCACCGAAATAGATCTAGTGCGTGAACACCTTGATCCAGCAATTGGCCGCCGCCGGACTTAGGGTCGGAGCGCCATTCCCGTTCATACCCTTGGCGGCCGCCGTGCCCGTAAACACAGCGAATGAATTGAAGTTTTCCGATCACTCCCTCTTCGAACAAAGCGTGCGCTTTGGCGATCGCCGGGTGGTAACGATGGTTGTATCCAACCTTGAGGCAGAGCTTCTTCGCTGCGGCTTCCTCCACGCTCGTACGTGCTTCGTCGGCGGTTCGTGCGAAAGGCTTTTCGCAGAGAACGTGCTTCCCTGCGGCAAGGGCCTTACGCGTCGCAGTGGAAAGAAACTGGGTCGAGGTTGCCACCACCACGGCATCAATGTCCTTTCTGGCTACCGTCTCTTCCCAATTCGTTGAGTGCGCGCAGCCAAGGGTCGCAGCGAGCGTTTGAGCAGTTTCTGGGACTAGATCGGCAACGACTACGATCTCGCTACCCGAACTCTTGGCGATGGCCGTGGCACGTTTTGTTCCAAACCTTCCGGCCCCCACCACAGCGACGCGGATTCGATTCTCATTCGACACCGATCTGTTCTCCTTGTCCCTTCCGCCGGATGCTGTTGCTTTCGCGCTTCATCTCATCGTCAGAAAACACGGGTTTATGCGAGTGTCGCACGCATCCTCGCAGGGGAAGCGGCCGCGTTCTAGACCGCAGCGGACCCCGCAACCGTGGCCTTTCCTTTGCGCATTTGCTTAATGGTCTTGTCGGCATCCTGAACAAACTGGCGGACGGTTTCTCGAGAGTACCTGTGGTCGACCATCTTCGGCAGGAATTGCGGCGGAACCGTGATGATATGGGCTCCAGCCAGCGCCGCATTTTGAATATCCATGACCGTGCGGATGCTGCCAACAATAATGTGGGAGGACAACTCCCAGTCATCAAGCCAGCTCCGAACGTTGCGGATGGTGACGGCGGGATCGTTGCCCTCATCGGCAACTCGGCCGGCGAAGATGCTCACGTAGGTAGCGCCCGCTTTTGCAGCAAGCATCGCTTGGTTAAAAGAGAGAATTGCGGTGGCGTTCACACCGATGCCTTCCTGCGAGAGCCGGTGCATCACGCCGAGACACGATTCGCCAAATTCGTTGACGATCGGTATTTTAACGACGATATTCCGCGCCCATGTGGCGAACGTACGCGCCTGCTCCACCATAGTGCCGCAATCATTCGAAGTTACTTCGACGCTAAGAGGCTTTTCGCCGAGCAGGCCCGCAAGCCTCCGCGCACACTCTTCGAGGTCGGTCGCGCCATCTTTGAACATGATGCTCGGGTTCGTGGTGACTCCGTCGACGACACCTTGGTCGAGCCAATGCTCGATTTGTTTCTGGTCTGCAGAATCGACGAACACTCGCATGGGAAGTTCCTCCTCTTTTCGGACAACCTCAGAATTCAACTCGCGGTTACGGCTTTTTTGGAAGCTTCCGCTCCCGGTCGAACTTCATCTGCGTAGCTACTGAAAAGTACATCATATTCCTGCAAGACCTTTTCCTTGGTGAAGTGCTGCTCCACGTAGGCCCTACCGTTCGAACCCAGTTTCTGACGAAAAGTTGGTTCGGCGCGCAACGAAAGGACGGCCTGAACCAGGGCTTCTGGCTCCTCAGAATGAATGATCAGCCCACATTTCGCACGCTCGACGTATCGGGCTGTTTCGCTTCGGTCACTGACCGCCGCAAGCACCGGGCGCCCCGCCGCCATGTAGGTCAGAAGTTTCGAGGGTATAACGGAATCGACTACGGCCGCTTTCTGATGGAGTAGCAGCACGTCGGCGGAAGAATACATCTCTGCCAGGCCCTCCGCCGGCTGCAGCGGCAAAAGGACAATGTTTTTCAACTGGCGCTGCCTGATCGCTTCTTCGATCCCAGAGCGTTCCTCGCCCTGCCCCACCAAAACCCAGACGAGGTCTGTTATCTCCCTGGACAGTTCGGCAGCGCGTACGACATTCATCAAATCCTGCTTCTTCCCCATGTTCCCGGTGTGCATTACCAGGAATTGGCCCTCGGTGAATCGGTTCGCTTTCCGAAACACGGTTGCACCGGCGATCGGGTACACCTTCTCCGTGTCGCCCCACAGCGGTATCAATTTGAGCTTCTCCGGCGCGATACCGCGCGCCGTCAGCTTCTCGACGAACCCGTCACAGATACAAACGACCGCGTCCGCCTTGCGGTAAGCAAATGCCTCGATCGCCCGCGCCATGCGGACAGCCGGCCCGTCCTTTAGGATCCCCGTAGCCATGGCGGCATCGGAAGCGAGGTCCGTAAGTATGATGACGTAGGGCCTCCGATGGATTTTAGAAAGTAGATACGCTGTGAGCCCCAGGGTAGGTGGCGGGCAAACACAGCAGATCACATTGGCGCCACCGCTGAATAGCCCGGCCCAAAAAACACTGAACGTGAAGGACAGGTCATGCGCGAGCCGCTGGAGCAAGCTGCTGGCGCGGCCAGGCACAAAGTGCCATACCCGTCGAACCTCGACGGCATTGATCTGCTCTTTCTGGTAGAGCCGCCCACGGTATCCGTCCCAAACTCTCCACGCCGGGTAATAGGGAAAGGCCACAACGGCAGTCACTTCGTGTCCGCTCTGGGCGAAGTGTTCGCACAGCCCGGTGGCGAAGGGAGCCATCCCGTTCTTTTCAGGCACATAGTTGGTGCAAAGGAAATGCACGCGCATCGCGTGTCTCCAGAAGCTTGCCCATGACGCTCACGCCCTGGTTGCTACTACCTGCAAACAATCACCGCGTCCGCGAAGGTTCCCAAGCCACAAAACCGGAAAGGCCAGCAACCTTGCAGTCATCATGAAAAGCAAGGTCAGGAAGGGATTCCGCAATTGCCAAGTCTTGCTCCCTCGCTTTGCGAAAAGAAAGGCGATCAGAGACTGTGCCACCCACAGCGCGGGGGTAATCTGACGGATCTCGATTTTGGCGTAGCCAGTCTCTTCCAGCAACCGGCGCAATGTTGCCGGCGAAAAGTGGGAAATATGAAACGGCACGTGCCAATTTATCCACGACCGGCCGAACGCGCGCCGCAGCCAGCTCTGGCTATTCGGGCAACTGATCCAAACTCGGCCTCCGGGAGCCAAGATTCGATGAACGTCGAGCAACATCTTGCGAGGTTCCAGCGAGTGCTCCAAGACATTTGACAGCACAGCCACGTTGTACGGCGTCTCGGGACGGAAATCTTCGAGCAGGCAGGTCTGGACCTTGAAGCCTGCCGCACGCGCGACTCCTGCCGCGGTTTCGTTAAGCTCCAAGCCCTCGACCTGGAAACCGTTGGCCGAATGGATCCGGAGTCCACGACCCTCGTTGCAGCCAATATCCAGGAGCCGGCCCGCACCCCGCCGCCGATGAAACGCCACGTCTCCATCGAGCCAGACCCACAGGCGGTTCGCGGGGGAAAACAAGAACCACTCTCGGAGTCTGGTATAAAGCGTGTCTTTTTGCCCGCCGAAGTTGTAGTGCTTCTCATAAAGCTCGGTTAGCTCGGCCAAACCCGGCACGGGAAATGTCTGCTCAAATGCGCAACGGACGCATCGCCGGATTTCGTACGATCCCGGCGTTCCCAAGCGATTGTCAGTCACGCCAGTAAGAACTGGTTCCAGCAACGCGCCACAGAGGAGGCAGCCGTTTGCCTGTTCCGTCTCTGGCAACTGGTGGCTGTCCAAAAACGCGGCGGTGCTTTCCGGTACGCCGACGCTATCGGCCGTTTGTCGCGACACGTTTTCTTTTTCTTTCTTTCTTCTCAGGCGGCTTCCGGCATCCGCCGTAATCGGATGAGCAACTATGGCTGATCGAACTAGGCAACGCTTGTCGATATCCTGGCTGGGTCGGAACCTACCGCACTATCTTCCAAGAAGGACCGATAGGTTGTCGCGAGACCTTCGCGAAGGGAAACATGGGGCTTCCATCCCATAGCCGTAAGACGCGTGACATCGAGAAGCTTTCTGGGCGTGCCATCGGGTTTCGATGAGTCAAAAACGAGTTCCTTCTGAAAGCCGACGACGCTGGCGATGAGCTCGGATAGTTCCCGGATGGTCAGATCTTCGCCGCAACCTATATTGACCAATGGCGGCAACTGACGATTTGCGACTAGGCCATCGAGTTCGCTCTCCGGCAAACTCATCAGGAACGCGCATGCATCCGCGGCGTCATCACTGTACAGAAATTCGCGGCGCGGCGTTCCGGTGCCCCACAGAACAACTCGATCCGCTCCATTTACTTTGGCTTCGTGCATTTTGCGAATCATGGCCGGAATCACATGGGAATTATTCAGATCGTAGAGGTCCCCGGCGCCGTACAGATTTGTAGGCATCGCCGCAAGAAAGCGAGTGCCATACTGCCGGTTATACGACCAGCACATCTCTATGCCCGCGATTTTTGCAACCGCGTAGGGCCGATTCGTTTCTTCCAATGGACCTGTGAGCAGGTATTCTTCTTTCAACGGCTGCGGGGCGTGCTTCGGGTAGATGCAACTCGATCCCAGGAAGAGCAAGCGCTTCACACCCGCACGGTAGGCCTCGTCGATGACGTTGGTTTGAATCTGGAGATTCTGCCCAATGAAATCCGCCGGATACGTATCGTTGGCCAGGATACCGCCGACTTTGGCCGCCGCCAGGAAGACGTATTCGGGGCGCTCCTCGGCAAAGAATTGCCGAACGTCGCGCTGATTGGTCAGGTCCAATTGCTGACGACCGCGCAACAGCACGTGCGAATATCCCAGGGCGGTGAGCCGTCGCACTAACGCAGAGCCTACCAAACCCCCATGGCCTGCAACGTATATTTTAGAAGTTTGCTTCACGGCTTAATCGAATTGGCTGTGGACCCGATACCCCGACTTGTGGACAAGTAAGTCGCGTTCCGCGGCTTCCAAATCCGCGGCCGCCATCTCCGCGACGAGTTCGCGAAATGTTGTTTTTGGCTTCCAGCCGAGCTTGGCGCGCGCCTTGCTGGCGTCGCCAATCAGCGTGTCGACTTCCGCAGGCCGAAAATAGTGTGGATCAACGGCCACGACACACCGCCCTCGACGATCGAAAGCCTTCTCGCCCGGACCACGGTCCCGCCAGTCGAGCTCGAAGCCCATCTCTTGCGCAGCGGCGTTCACGAAGTCACGCACCGCATAGTGCTGTCCGGTAGCGATCACGTAGTCCTCGGGTGCGTCTTGCTGCAGCATGAGCCATTGCATCTCGACATAGTCACGCGCGTGGCCCCAGTCACGCTTTGCATCCAAGTTACCCAGGAAAAGGCACTCTTGCAGGCCGACCTTGATGCGCGCCAGACCGCGGGTGATCTTGCGCGTCACAAATGTCTCGCCACGGATGGGCGACTCGTGATTGAACAGGACTCCGTTGCATGCGTACATGCCGTAGGCTTCCCGATAGTTGACGGTGATCCAATACGCGAAAAGCTTGGACACCCCGTAAGGCGACCTCGGATAGAACGGTGTAGTTTCTTTCTGCGGTATTTCTTGGGCTCGCCCGTAGAGCTCGGAAGTCGACGCCTGGTAGAACCGCACCGTTTCAGTCATGCCCAGGACCCGAATTGCATCTAAGAGCCGAAGGGTGCCCAGCGCGTCCACGTTGGCGGTGTATTCCGGCGATTCAAACGAGACGCCCACGTGGCTCTGCGCGGCCAAATTGTAGATCTCGTCCGGCTGCACCTTCTGGATCACATGGATCAAACTGCCGGCATCGGTCATATCGCCGTAGTGCAAACGAAAGCGCACGTCGGAATCATGAGGATCCTGATAGAGATGATCAATGCGGCCAGTATTGAATAGCGACGTGCGCCGCTTGATTCCGTGCACCTCGTACCCCTTGGAGAGCAGGAACTCCGCCAGGTACGCGCCGTCTTGTCCCGTGATCCCAGTAATTAGTGCCTTTTTCATCTTAGCTTTCTCAGGTCTCCTGGTGGCCAACTCCCACTCAAAACGTAGCCTTTAGGTTCGCAATCCCAAAGGCAGCAACGTGCTGACCAGTTCTCTTACGCGCCATCACAGGCACCAGCGTCCGAGTGACATAGCCGGCAAAAACAAACATTGGCACATAAATGTACCGGTTGTAGAAATATGGACCGAGATTTGAAACGATGAAGAAGAACACATAGCAAGCCAGGATCAGACGCACCGCATCGATGGATTTGTCGGCTGGTTTCTTCCTCAAGGATTGCACAATCCGCCGTGCGGGAATTACGAACAGCGTTAGAAAACCGATCGCACCCAGCAGGCCGGCAGCATACCAATAGCGTAGGAACGTGTTGTGCGCACTCGCGATCTCACCGGTCTCCGGAATCTCAAGCACTCCGCCTTCATCGAAATGGTTGACGCCCCAGCCCAAGATCGGCTTCTCGGATATTTCCATCAGGGCTTGCGCTGACGTCGCGAGGCGCCCGTAGTCGATCAATCCCATCTCACCAAATCTCTCCGAGTATTCTGAGACCACGCTTGGCGCCAGGTAACTTATCGATCCCCACACGACGACGAGCGACGCCAATGCTACCAGGATGCCTCGCCGGTGTTGTTTTTGCAGAAGCGCAAAAATCACGACGGCAGGTATCAAAGATGCCAAGAAGGTTCTCGATCCGCTGAGCAACGCAGCGACGCTACAGATCAAGATCAGGATCGATAAACTCCACCGGACGAGCACGCTCTTCGCCAAGGAAAACAATCCGATCCCGAGCAATACCGCGAATGCCGCCGAGAGACCGAGGGTAACCGGGAATTCCGTCAAGCCTTGGTATCGTCCTGAGAACCCTACGTCAACTTGCGGAGGATTAATGGAAAGCACGTCCACAATGCCCGGGTATATCCAAGCCTGGACCAGCGTGACCCCGCAATTCACCGAGATCCCGGCAAGGAGAAAGACCATGCTCTTGTAGATGTCTCGTGAATGGCACAAAGATAATGGAGCGATCAATCCAAAAAGAATGAAAAGCCTCGCGAGCGACCCTGCCCCATCCCCAAAACTGCCGGGTTCACGCAGAGACAGCAGCGCTCCCGCCAAGATCAACGAACCTCCCAGCAGAATTCCGGACCCAGTCAGCTTGTACAGGCGCGACTTCGGCACAAAGAATAGGAGCGAAAGCAAGAAGCAGTAGTCCGACAGCATGATTCCAAGCGGCCGAACTTGTTCAAACGTGACAAATAAAAGACCGACTTGAAACATGAACGCCGAACAGTAGAACCAAAGATCCTGCAGCCGAAGCTCGGACTGCTTCGATTGCGCGGAGCCAGTTTTTGGCCCGAGCGGCCGCGGGTTTGTCATTTCGGCGGTCACAGTATTGGAGGGGCGTTACTTTTCTTACTTTCCTTCGACTACAGAGAAAGCAACAGAACTCCCCGGCACCGCGTACACGCGATGCTGCCTCGAGAATTCCACGAGCCACTTGGAAACCCCATTGATCGCGCCGCGCCCAAAATCGTGCCAGGCGATTACGCTCCCTGGGTGACAGCACTTCAAAGCGTTTATGGTATCGGACCGAACATAGTCATACGAGTGGGCGCCATCGATGAAGAACAAATCGACGCGGCCATAGTAGGGGGAATAGTCATACGTGCCACTATCGCCAAAATGCGCCTGGATTTTCCGCTCGGCATCCGTGCCTTCCCACACATAGCGCTTCCGTTCCCTGTTGAGTCCAATGTGAATACTGTCCGTTCCACCGGTACGAAGAGTGGGTTCCGCGCCCGCCGGAAGGTCCAGAGTGTGCACTTCGCAATTTGCAGGAGAATTTAGAGCTAAATGTGCGGTGGTGTATCCGATCAGAGTCCCGATTTCGAACACGACTTTGGGCTGGATCGCCCGGCAAAGCATGCAAAGACTGACAATGTCGGCGGTAAAGGAAGTGACCGTGTGCAACCAAGTTTCGTCATTCTCCCGGTTGAGCAGAGAAATATCCGTAAACCGCGCTTGCGGAAAAACGTCGAATACGGTCCTTTCCGGCAACCCGCGACGCCTCGTGAACGTCCGGAAGAAAAACATGCTCTCGTTGGCGTAAGCAACCATTTGGCGTGGCTTTGCGAGCAGCGACAAACTGCTGACGTTTCCGCCAACCAAAAGATTGCGCGCGGCGATAGCGGATAGTCGAAGAAGCTGACTTCTCATCTCTGGGTGGTCCTTTCAGATACCTCTCTGCAGATTTGCGCTGTCTGGTCCGGCCGCGATTGGCCGGTCCGCGGCACCGCTTTTGCTTCAAGGTGTAACGGCAACCTTCGCCTGGCTCGGTTGGCAGGTGCGACGGTCGCGGACAATTTCTTCATAAGCGTGCGCCATCTGTGCCGCCACTACACTCCACGGAAGGTGCTCGGCCACCCAGCGACGGCCGTTGATTCCCATCTGGCGGCCCCATGCAGGATCTTCAAGTACACTCCGCAACGCGTTCGCGGTGGCATTGGCATCGCAAGGCACCACTAACCCCGCGTTCGCTTTAGCGACTTCCGGCCAGATGTTAACTTGATCGGAGATGACCACCGGCACGCCGCTGGCCATTGCTTCTGCAACCACCTGGCCAAAATTTTCTGTGTAGGAAGGAAGCGCGAACACATCAGCCTGTTGTAGTGCCGCAAAACGATACTCGCCCTCCAGCAAACCTGTGAAGGTCACCTTTTCCAGGACCCCGCCCTCAGCCAGCCATCCCCGGACCTTACGCCCGTATCCCTCGGTGTCCGGTCCGGCCAGCACTAGGTGGATGTCGTCGCGATCGCGCGCTAGCAACGCAAAAGCGCGCGCCAAAATATCGAGACCCTTTTTGAAATTAATGCGTCCGAAGTACACCACCAAGCGGCGGCCTCTGAGTTCCGGAAAACTGGTCCGAAGGCGCTCTCCAGCGCCGACGTCTGGCTCCAAAAACCACCTTGGGTCGAGGCCCACGGGCACCACGAATCTCTTGGGTGCTGCCGCGATATCTGGCACTTTCAGCCCTGGCCAGTCAGAGGCCAAACGCATCTCCTCAGCACTGTTGAATAGAACAGCGGAGGCCTTACGGTAATCGCGCTGCGCCAGCAACTTGGTGTGCAGCCATTTCCGTGGACGATTCCGGCGCCGGAGAAACGGATCGAGAGAACCATGTGGATGCACCATATGAGGCACGTTCCGCTTCCGGCACCAGTACGCGGCCGCGCTGCTGGAAAACCCATACACGGAATAAATGTGCACCACGTCGAAATCCGCGACCGTATCGCGTAGCGCGCGCCACATCGCTGGCGAAAACATATACCTCGATGGTTCGCTCCAGCCCCGAAAATAACGAATTTCGACGCCCTCATCCATGACCGGCCGATCGAGTGGGACTTCTAGATGTCCCAGGCCATCCACATCGCTGGCGTAAATCGAAACTTGGTGTCCTTGCCGCACCAGTTCCCGGGACAGCTCCGGACACGCGACTGACGGCCCTCCTTGCCGCGGTGCCAGCGTGGCAACAACCTGTAGTATCCGCATTTGCGTTCTCTACCGCGCGGCTATCAGATGAACGACGTCCGACCGAGCGCTCTCGCTCTGGACACCCAGTCCGCAGTCCCGAAGGAACGTCACCACGTTGGCTTGGCTGATGCCGGACGGCAGCAACCCGGGATGGACCTCCAAACCCACGCGGCGGCAGGCGGCATTGGATAGAGTGCGCCGTAGTCCCCGTAGCACAGCGAACTCGTGCCCCTCCACGTCGATTTTTACCGCGTTGGGCACCGGCGCGCTGCGCAATGCTTCGTCGCCCGCCATTCCCTGTGTCGTGTGCACCGCCCCCGCCGGATGCGATTCGCTGGCCAGGACCGCAAAGTTGGCGTTATAGGCGAGCGACAACGGGCCCGTCGTATCGGTGAATGCGACTTCGAGTACCTCAACGTTCTGACAGGAATTCGCGGCAAGGTTCTCGCGAAGAACTTGCAGAGATTCCGGGTGTGGCTCGACAGCAATCACGCGGCCGGCCGGTCCGACCAACTTCGACGCGAGAACGGAAAAAATCCCGTAGTGGCAGCCCACGTCCAGGAACGTATCTCCCGGCTTGAGACTACACAGGGTGGCTTCAATCATGTCTCGTTCTGTAGTGAGAATATAGTCCACGAATGCTAGCTGCTTGCTGTTGCTGCTCCTGAATACCGCATCTACGCCCAACCACGAAACCTTCAGCTCGCCGCTACCGGAAAGGAGCTTGCAGTAAACACGGCGCGCAAAGTGGGCTACGTGCAGACGGCTGGCAATACTGCGAACCGTGGTATTGCACGATAGCTTTCGAATTGCCGCAGGAAGCATGACGTCGACAGGCTCCAGGTATTCTCTGGCCTGCGAAACTGCCAGAGCGGTACTTCAGAAACTAAGACGGCAATCTGTTGGCTAGTCGACGAATCCGACCTTCCGGGTGAAGAACGCCAGGTCTTCAGCAAGACGCTTTACCGGCCGCGCAGGAGTTCCGGCGTAAAGCCAATATGGCTCGGAATTTTGTGAGTTCAAAAGCGATTTCGCGCCAAGCACGGAATGATCGGGTAGCGAACTGCCCCCCAAAAGCACACAGTCTGTGCCAACGAAGCAATACTCTCCTATCGCGATCGGAGCGGACGATTGGCGGCAATGTTCGAAATCTACACTGTGAGTCAGAATCTGGGATCGCAGACCCGCGAACACACTAAAAGCGCCGATGGTCACGGTGCTAGTGCAGTCGATAAAATGACGGTTCGTAATGGATGAGTGCTCGCCGAGAATCAGTTCAGGCCGCCGGTCGCGCTGGTGCGCGAAGTGTTTGGATTCGCATGACGGATGGCCTGTCACCCAGTTCCCCTTGCCAATAACGGCGTTGTCCTTCAAATGCACCAGCCCCAAGCCCTTACACACGGTGAATGTTCCGATCGTTGAATTGGGACCCATAACGAGCCGATCGGGCATAACCCAGGCGAGTCCGATGCGACTCGTGGGATGAATCGTGTATCCAAAGACAGCGGCCAAAATCCGGCGGCGCAGTCCCCACGGTAGCAACAACGCTATCAAGTACAGCAGGTTCTTCATCGCTCTTTGCCCGATGCTTACTGCGAACAACTATAGCGTTGCAAAGCGAAATGTGTTCCCAAATCATGGTTCTTTGTGAAAGCACTCTAACTTCGGCAGCCGCTGATTGGGGGGCCTGCCGAAAGCTGGGAAGTTGCTAGCCGGCCCGGCTCATCTCGGCCGTCACATTTCGAAACGTAAACCAGAAACAAATCGCGAGAGCGATAGTATAGGTTGCCGCAGAAAGAAGCATGCCGCAGACGGCGCCCCACAAGCCGAAATGAACCACCAAGGGAATGCCCGCAAGGAACGTAGCGCCACCGCTACTCACGTAGGCCCAAAATACGAATTTTGGCCTCTCCATCGCGTTCAGGGCGTGACCCATCGTGCTCCCGATCCACATCACCAGTGGCACGAAGGTCAAGGCGAAGAGATAAAGCGCTAAACCGTCGTACTTGCCGGCGTAGAGCAGATGCACCATCGGCCGTCCTATGATTCGGATCGCTAGCGCGTATAGGCCCGACACGCCCAGTGTGGCCAAACTGTACCGCTTCCACAGGGAAAGAAAGTTTCCCATCCTCTTCGCCGCGTAATGCGCAGACAGCGCCGGCACGATTAGATAGGATAACGCGATGAAAACCTGTTCCACCGGCCCGACAAGGAGATACATCGCCCTGAGATTGGCCACCTCGGCTGCCGAAAGGAAGCCGCCAAGGAGCCAATAATAACCCTGGTGCGTGAACTGAAAAACGAAGGCGGTCGCGAGCACCCACTTCGAATACCTCCAATGTTCGCTCCAATATCCCGGCTCCGACTCGAGAAAAGATCGCGAAGGTTTTCCGAACCAGAGTTTCCGCCCGAGGATTCCACCCGCGACAACCCATCCGATTGCCAGAGCGAGAAAAACCGTAAAACTATCGATCCGGTGGGTCTTGGCCATCAACCCGAGCACGCAGGCGACGGTCAGAAAGTAAACCAGAGAACTTTTCGCCGCTAGCTCGGGCTGCCGCTGAACGTAAAAGATCCGGCGAAGAAAGTAGCCCGACAGTAGAACGCCAGCGGTGAATGCAAGGCCGACAAGGGCCCGCGACACCAACTGGGGCGCGACCCTTGAGAGCACCAGGCAGGTCAGCAACAGAGTCCCGGTCAACGAGAGACACAGGAAACTGTTCGCGCGAACCATCAACCTCAGATACTCTGAAAAACGCTCTCGGTATCGACCCGACGCATAGACTGTGTACGGCTCGAGTATCGCGGCGTAGTACAGGCCCAGCAGGAACGCGAAGACCGAGTACGAGAGAGCAAATAGACCGTATTCCTCTTTCGTCTGCGTGCGCGCCAAGGCCACATTGACCAAGAAACCGCCTCCCACGGCCAAGGCCTGATCGGCAAAACTGTAAGCCACGGGCATCATTCTTGCCCGCGCTGGAACCGCAAAAAACAGAGACTGCAACCAGCTGTTTGCTCGTCCCGTCTCCGCTGGTGGGGGAATCACCGGAAGTGCGTCGTTACCGGCCAATTGAGGAGCACTTTCGATGGGTGTTTGAATTCGAGCGCAGCGCAGTTCGGGACCCGCCTGCTGGTTCGGTGAAAATTGAGCACCCGGTCAAAAAGCAATCTTCGCGATCACCAGTAAGCAATGGCTCTGCCGGCATCCTCCAGTGCGTTTGGGTCATTCCAGATCGCTTGCGTCGACTTCGACGGAAACGGACCGCATGATAGGGTCAATCGACAGCACCACGCGTAGCGCATTCTTCCTGCGAATGAGAATCCCTTCCACTCCAGCGAGGATCCCTCGCTGGATTCTCACGCGGCGCCCAACCGTCAAATAAGGATGCGGTTTGGCACCGAGAGGCGCTAATGTGCTGCTGCGAAGGGCTTCGATCTCTCTGTCTGGAAGAACCGCAGGTTGCCCATTGAATCCCACCAATCGCGCGACACCCGGAACCTGCAGCACTTTCAGCCGCTCGCACAAAGAGAGCCGCACGAAAACGTAGCCGGGAAAAAGCGGCAACTGGAGCTTCACACGCCGATCCTTCCACCGTCGCACGGATTCATACAGCGGAAGAAAATGTTCCACAGATCTTTGCACGAGCTGCTCGGTTACTCGCTTCTCATGATTTGCGCTCGTGTACGCGACGCACCACTGCGGGGTCATCGACTCAATAGGCCATGGCGCCGAAGCCGCTGCAACATGTTCCGAGACCATCGGTATCATTCTCGCAAGTTCCCAAGTACTGCCGGATACAGCTCCGCCTCGTCAGCCACAGGGGCCAATTCCCGATAAATCATTTCCCTACAACCATTTACAGCTACTTCGAGCCGGTTTCGGACTTCTCTTCAGCATCCTGGCTGCGAGCTAGCCGCCGCCAAGCTTTGTGGGTCATCGCGTGAACCCGCGAACCATTCGGCGTCGCCCAAGGCATATGCTGATTCACAGTCTGAAACACTTCTTGAGCAAACAATTTGCCAGGATCTTGGGCGTCCGTCTCATTCCATTGCGTGCGCACAAACACTCCAACGATAGCGGCTCCCAGGAACGAAAATGCCACGAGGAGCGTGATGAACGTGCGGGGAGGAAAGGACTTCCTCTCCGGGACACGCGCGCCATCAAGCACTTTCACGCTTGGAGTTTCTTTGGCTTCCTGCACTTTGGCGAGTTCGTACTGCTGGGTCAGCGCCTCGTATACCGCCTCCTGAATTCGCGTCCGTTGATAAAGATCTGCCCACGTCACGCCAAGGATGGGCAGCTCGCGGATCGAGGGGTACAGGGAATCGGAGGATGCTGCCGTTTGATCGGCTGCTCCGCCTCGTTTGCCACCAAGCATCTCGAGTTGGTGCTGAAGTTCAGAAATCCTCGCCTGCGCTGAGCGTACACGCACGTTGCTCGGCATGTAGATCTGCTCCAGCCCCTTCAACTCTGATTCCGCCGCGATTTTCTCTCCTTGCAGTTTGGACGCGGCGTCCACCATCGCGCGGCCCTGTTCCTTGATGTCGATAGCCGTATTCTTACTTGCAAACTGGCTGAATTTTTGCGACGCATCGTCGAGGTCCAGCTTCACGGCTTTCAGCCGCTCCTCAAGGAATACCCGTTCGCGGTGAGCCCCAGAGGTCGACAGCTCGGTCACCAACTGGTTCAACTCCTCAACATAGGCCTGGGCCATGGCCGCCGCGCGCCTTGGATCTCGGTCCACAACCGTAATGTCGATGATTCCGCTCTTGCGATCCTCGGAAAGGCCCGTCCGTTCCTGGAGCTTTCTTCGCGCATCTTCGTCAAGCCTGTACGAGTAAACCTTCTGGAGGTTAAAACGCTGCACGATCCGATCTTGAACCGTTCTGCTGCTCAAGACGCCAATGAAAAGCGAGCCGGAACTCTTGATGCCCAAAAGATCTCCAGCGAGCCCTCCCAGATTGCTGTTCCCAGCCTTGGCGGTGAGCGCCGCCAGCATCGCCATTCCGGTAGTTGACTGGCTATCCGGAGGCATCAGCTGCACCGTGGCCTCATAGCGTGCCGGAATCAAGAACGCAACCAGCAGGCCCACCGCGAGCCCTGCAAGGAAAGCCTTGCCAAGAAACCGCCGCTCATTCCAAAACAAGCGCAGCTGTCCGACTGCTTTCGCGCGGAGTTCGTACGAGGACACCCCTTCCAGATTCACTTCCTCAGCGATCGGTTGAGGCGACTCTTCTATTTGCGGCCGTGTACCGGTTTGCGACACTCGCGATTCCTTGCTACAAAAGTAATCTCTCTTGCGTTTCCCTGGTCCTCATCGTCCTGCTCTTGCTGTCTATCACTCACTGCCTGTCAGCTTCACGGCCGACCCCCTTCACCAGGCATGAAACCTGCATGATCCTGCCTGGAACGCTGAAAGAATTTCTGCGGCTGAAACAATATTTGAACCGTCGCCGACACATTGGTCGAGGCATTCGGCTGAATCACAGGAAACAGCCACCTCTCGTACTGCAGCGTTGCGGAGACACTCAAATTGGAACGCACCCAGTAGTCGCCGCGCACGCCCGCATCGGTCAACGTCCCCCCGCCGGGAACGAATACTTGGCTGACCTTTTCGTGCCGGAAGTTGAATTGGATGCGATTGCGCGCATTGAACCAGTAATTGCTCCAAGCTTGCGCGCCTTGCGCTCCTCGACCAACCCAACTGCCGATGATGTTTCCCTCATTTGTATACCCGCTTCGCCACGTTGCATTGAAATAGAAATCGCCGGGGGTGATGGGGCCTCCTCCAGGTGGAACGTCGGTATAGACGCCCTCCGCTCGAAGATCCATCTTGTGCACCCAGGGAACGTGCGAGAGAAACAGCCCGGCGTGCCACGCGGACCGATCTGCATACGCGATCGGAGAGAACTGATCGTCGGTGTAACCATCGCCGTAAAACGTCAACCAATTGCGCAGATGCGGAAGGCGATAGCTAAAATCCAGTCCCGAAGTTCGATTGCCAGGCTTATCCGCCGCGCCCAAGTGCGCGTTTTCCGCGCTAACCAGACTGCGGATGAACGTGTGCCAGGTCAAAGGATAACCAGGTCCGCCGTAAATTGTCGTCCGGAAGAAACCGAACTCGAAATTGCGCGTAGGCTTGAAGCTGATATTTTGTCCGTTGATGAAAGGTTGAGGATCGAGCGACTGCCCAAACTGTCCGACGAAACCTGCGGGATTCAAGAGAAATGTTTGACCGGCTAGCTGACCCAGAAAGAACTCCGTCCGCATCGGTCCCAACCAGCCAAGAAAGCTAGGCAGCTTCAGCGGCGTCGTCCGATTAATCCGGAACATGTTGATGGGCTGAACGTTGTTGCTGAAGTCCAGCGGGCCGCCGTCGCCTGGACCCCACCAAAGACTCTGCTTGCCGAAGGTAACCTCCCAGTTCGACAACATTAGCCCGACATATGCGTCAAGCAAACGGAAGTCGCTAACCGACGGCTGCGGAGTCCCCGGCGCCAACTCCGGATAGAAGTCCACTTGCTGGGCGATTTGCCGCGTCGCCAGCGAATACGCTGGAATGCTGGGTGCGGTATCCATTTCCCCGCGGACGTACGCAACCCAAGGACCATGCGTGGCGTAGCCCGAGAAGCCGTTCACCGTGCTCCATCCTTCGCCGTACGGGCGCCCAAAATCGTTGAACTGTGTCTGCGCGAACGTGTAGCCATCCGTCAGCGGTGCGCCGGAGATGTGTTCGGTCCGGGTATAGAGCGACTCCAACCGGAATCCTGTGCCATCACTCCCGTCCCCGATAGCCTCGCTCTCCGCCCGAAATTCACGTTCGAGCACTTCGACAAGTTTGCCCCCTTCGGTGTCTTCTCCCGCGCCCCCGAGTTTGCCTTCGGCTTCATTGACCTGCCGCATGCATTCTCGCCGGGTCCACGGCCGCATTCCCGTGAAGCCGCTATCCACCAAGCCGAGCCCCGCCAAGCGATCTAAGGCCGGGTAGACCCAACTATCGAGCGGCACATAAGGCGAACCGAGATTTTGTGTACCGGACGACTCCCAGGCTCGACCCAGCGCGCTCAGAGACTTCCACTCTCCCCCGGGCAACTCGGGATCGTGGTGTCGGTTGTACACATCTTGCGAGATGATCTGACCCATCAGGCCGCCAATAAAGACATCCGAGTTGAAATGCTGCCGCGACTTGATACGCGAGTAGCTCACCAGGGTGGCCAAGCCGTAAGCCGCAATCTTGGGCAGCAGTCCAGGATACTCATGAGCCACGACGCCGGCCACCGACCAGGCCGCAGCTGCATGCTCCGATGGAAACGACGTGCCTCCACTGAAAAAAGGTCCGCTGCCATCACCCTGGTAGGGGCGCTCTCGACGCAGCGAATACTTCAAGACTTCGACCGCAACCAAGCTATCTATCGCCGCTTCGCCGGCAAGCAGTCCCGTTTCGCGCCAGTGCTCATTGTGAGCGGGGTAACTCAACAACCACATGCCGGCGGCTCCTCCGGCCAGCGCCGCGAGTCCTGCTGTGGAAAGTGTCTTGTAGTGGCTGATAGTGCTTGGATTGGTCGAGAGGTGCGTGCTCCAATCACGATCCGTAGTGAACAATCCAGCCGCAAAGCCGCCGACGGGCACGAGCCAGTTCGCGTCCGAGACTCGAAGCCGTGCCGGGCTGGTCCAGATTTGTTTCTGGTCTCCCAAAAAATCCTTCCCTAAACCTACGATCCCGTGATGCTCCGTCGATGTGTCTTCCTGGTCCGAGTCTGTGCTGCTGGGCTTTGCCTTGGTCCCATTGCCCTTATCCTTCTCCTGCTCCTGGCTCTCCCCACCAGTAGCCTTCGCGGCGGGAGCTCCGCTCTGCGCCTCAGGTTCCTGTGGCCGCGGCGCGCCAGCAACCCCACCCGCAATAGTCAAGCTGCTCAAGACCCCTACGCACCCGAGCGCGGCGATTCTCACCCATATCGAGAGCTTCCGCATCACGGATGGATGTACGCAACCGCCAGAGCCGCCGATGCTGCAAGCTGCCCCGCCTGGAAGAGATTCTGCCAATTACGGCTGCCGATGCGCGGTGCTACCTCCGGCACCACAATCGAATCGCCAGGTCTCAGCGTAGCGCCAAGCGGATCACCCGACCAGAAATCGGAGTTATTCTTCGCCGCGAGCACCGATCCGTCCGCGCGAACCACAAAAATAGCCTTCTTGTTGGCAATCTGCGTCGTTCCCCCGGCTTGGCTGAGATACCATCTCGCGCTTCGGCCGGGACGATAACTCACCGCCGTCGGATTGAATACTTGCCCGTTCACGGTTACGTAGTCCGCTTTCTTCGGGATAAGAAGCACGTCGCCGTCGCGCACCGGCACATCCGCGGCCGTATTCCTCCACTTTCCCAGGTCCGATTGAATGCGAATCACCACGCGCCCGATCGGAGGATTCGCCTGTAGTTGCTGCAGCGTTGTTTCTGTCTCCGCAATTGCCGTCAATTTCCCGTTCTTCTGATCCGTATCAGTCTCGGGTAGCACCTTGAGATTGTTCTCCTCCTGTTTCAGGCGTCGCACCATCTCCAGCCGCGCGTTCATTTCCACTTCCCGCACTTCCCGCCGCATCAGCACGGCGCCGTACGGGTAGGCCTGGGAGCCAAATCCGCCGGCTCGCTCGAGTATGGAACTAAGCTTTTCGCCCGGACGAATTCCATATGTTCCGGGGTGCGCCACCTCTCCCCTTACCGCGATCGACGTTCCGATGTCATTCCAACCCGGAAGCTGTCGAATCGTTAGGACATCGCCGTTACCCACAGGCAGGTTGGCCGCCGGATCGCCAGACAACGCCGCCGAAATCGTGATGGCTTGATGGTGGCCGGTCAGCTCTCCATTCGACCACTCATAGTGCGTCAGATCCGCTGCCTGGGTATCCGCACTGGGCTTCAGTCCGCCGCCCAATCGGATCAAATCCGCTACCGTCATATTTGTTGTCAGCGGATAGCGGCCCGGCTTTCCCACGTCACCCTGCACGTATGCACTGGACGGCTGAATCGCATCCGGGCTGCGGTGAATCAGGAGCCGGTCTCGAGGTTCCAGCAGAATATTCGCCGTGGGATCACCCTCGAGCGCCAGGTTTAGGCTGACGCTGAAAATCTTCATCTTGCCGTCGGGCAGATACCGGAAAACTTGCGCGTCGTCGATGCTTGCGTCCGGCGCGATTCCCCCAGCAAGATGCACCGCGTCGCTCAAATGAATTTGCCCGGAAGTCCGGTAGGTTCCCGGCCCGCGCACATCGCCCCAAACGGAAACTGTCGGCGGGTTCTCAAAATCAAACCGGCTGAAAATCCGCACCGTGTCCATGGCGTGAAGTACCGGCGCTTGAGCAGGGTTCGCCAGCGCACCCGCGAGATCGAAGCTTTCTACGCTCGGGTGGAAATCCGGTGCGTTCAAACGAATGATTTCGGCATATTGGCTCGCAGGCTCCGGCAACAAATCCTTGTAAGACGTGACTACATCGGTGACCTTCATATCAGCGTGATACGAATAGCGGCCCGGCCTAATCACGTGCCCCTCGAGATAAATTGCGTCCTGGTTACCCGGCGTGATGGGGAAAACCCGGATGCGATCTCCATCGTGGATCTCAAACGCCTCCAGCTTTTTTGTGACCTCCGAATCATTATCTGCTTCCGGAATGCCCAGGCTCATCATCGTCTGATTCTGATGCGCCACCAACCGCTGCACCTCGATGTGTCGCAGCGTCGCCGTCGGAAGCAATCCGCCAGCTAACTCAAGCACCGTGGCTAGGTTTTTCTCGTCCTTCAACTCGTAGATTGCCGGGCGCCGCACCATACCCTCGACCGTAACTTGCGGCCCAATCGGCGGCACCAGGACGCTGTCTCCGTTTTCCAGCCGCTGCAGGTCAGATCTCACTCCATGAAGCAGCAGATCGTACAGATCCACGACTTCCACCAACTGACCTCCCCGATAGTGCTTCACGATTCGCAGCGATCCCTTTTGCGTCGGTCCGCCGGCGACAAACAGCGCGTTCAATGGCGTGGAGAGTGAGCTGATGTCATATGCTCCCGGATTCGCGACGTCGCCTACTTCATACACGCGAATCGTACGCAGCCTGGTGAGCGATACATCCGCTGACACCGAGCGGAATTGCGTTCGCAAGGTCTGCTGCAAACTCTCTTGAACGTCGGCAAGACTCTTCCCACTCACCAGCAATGGACCGACTTCAGGCAGACTCACGCGGCCTTCGCGATCCACGACCCGGTAGATTCGTTGGCTGACGCCACCCCAGAGATTGATGGACAATCCGTCACCCGGTCCCACCACGTAGTCCGGTCCCACTGGCATGTCCATCGGAATCAATTGTGAATCGCGGGTTCCGTTCTCGAACACTTCCGCCCCAAATCGCTTCGGCGTCGCCGGCCGCGGTATCGCCTGAACGTACATGTCGTATAGCGATGGAATATCGTTGTACGGACTCGCCGCGCGCACCAGTTCCGGCGCGGATGGCTGTGCCTTCGGCTGATACCTGCCGCCGAACGGCTGCATCGACGCGTACGATGAAGACGAAGAAGTCGGCGACGAGGACGGTGGATTTACTTCGGACCGATTCGAGCGGAACGCATCCGGAATCGCATTCGTGCCTCGGCTCGTCCCTACTCCAAACGCAGAAAACGTGTCGACCGCGCCTCGGGCTTCGGGATTCGCAACTGGCAATACATTCCCACTCTCCGTACTATCATCTCCCCTCGCCCGGGACGACAAACCTCCGCCGGCGCCGCCATTGCCCGAGCCGAAAGATGGAGTTGATTCGTATGACCCACCCAGCGGTAATTCCGGGAGCGCATCCTGCGTTCCATCTTCGCCTTGCGCTAGCCCCGCCCGTTGCACTAGACCTCCGCCACCGCGCGGCGCATTTTGCGGATTCGATTCGTCGGGTCCGAATCTTGTTGGCGGATTTCCTTGCTCTTGTTGTTGTTCGCGTTGCTGCCCGGGAGTCTGCTCTAACTCCTGCCCTTGCCGCCCCGTACATTGCGCGTCGGCTTGCGGGTCGCAGTAGCCAGCGCTCTGCACGTTCCGGCCTTTCCGTTGTCGCCGGGCGTCAGATTCTTCCTGCTCACTTTGCGCAATCAATTTCACGCGTTCTTTGGCCAGCAACTCCTGCTCTTTGCCTGCAGCGGAGTCCGGGTTTACTTGTGGAACCAAGTACCCATACCGCTGCACCAGCTGCGTTGCCACGGACCGGAACTGCACATCCGACTGCAATCGATCGAAAATGGTTTCGTCGCTCAGATCCGTGTCGCTGATAATCTGCCCATGTGTGGTCGCGTCTTTCGCTACCCACCGCTTCAACTCCACCATCAGACCTGTATCTTTTACCAGGATCGTCTTGATGTCCGCCGCCGACGCTGCGACACGGCTCAAATTTTCCCGCCCAAGCTCTGAGTTCGGTAGCGGAGCGGACCGCTGCTCTTGTGCGCGCGCTACACCGCAACACAAATACAAAATCCCCAACGCACCCACCGCGCCCAGCCAGGGCCTATGCGTTCCGCGCATTACACACGCTCCCCCGCGCCCGCGGGCGTGATGTTTCGCACCGCATTCAAAATGCCCTGCTCGGACGCTTCAATTTGGCTGGAATGAATGTCAAACGAGGCCCAATAGAAGACGCTGCAATTTTCTTGCGAAGCTACCGCGATGATCCGCAGCCCGGGGTGGTCTCGGAGCAGCGTGTCGCAGATGACCGGCCTCTTCGCCGGCTCATCGAGTGCGATGACTAGCAAGTCTGGCGACGTCTGATGCACCCGGTCACGAATCTCGCCTTCGTCCGACACCTCTCCGACAATCTCGATGCCGGGCTCGTCTGCGAGAGTTGCCAGAATCAACTCCCGCATGAGCTTCGGACGGTTGGCCACCAAAATGCGAATCGACCTGTCCATGTCATTACTCCTCGGTCCTTTAAGTATTGTCGAATGTGTGGGAAAGAGAAGACTCAAAGAAGACCTGTCGCGGGGCCAACCCAGCTTGGGTGCACAGCATCAGAACTGAGCGACCCGGCATTCCAAAAGTACTAACGACTTCTCAAGCTCCCAAGGCCTTCGGAGAGTACTATGTTACTGTTGAGAAAAGATTTTCCTACTATCCCTTGACGCGCTACCTAGCCGCCAATTAACTTGGCCGCAACAATTTTTTGAGTGATAATAGCTCCCCCAGGTCGGGCTATATTACTAAGGATAAGCGGAATACGGACGGTCACTAGCGGAGGGCTCTGAGGGCTCTGCATGATACAGAGTAACGATAAGCACTCGTCTTCATTGACGAACGTCTATGTTGTGGCTGAGAACCGCCTTCTTCGCGAGACTCTGGTCCGCCTGTTTCGCAAGCGTGGCGACCTTAACGTCGTCGGGGAGAACTCCTACTCCAATTCGGTTCCTGAGTTCATTGCCTCGGCTCAGCCGGACTTGCTCCTCTTGGATTGCCTAAACCCGAATCACAAGTCCGACGACCTGATCTGCGACGTCCGAGAATCCGTAGCCCACATTAGGGTTGTCTTGTTTGGGATGGACGAGGACGCTGACATCTTCCTTCAGGCCGTCCGCATGGGCGTGAACGGCTATGTCCTGAAGAGTGCGTCCTCTTCCGAGTTGGTCGACGCCGTCCGTGCGGTTGCCCAGGGCGAAGCCGTCTGCCCATCGAAGTTCTGCAAGGTTCTGTTCCAGGCCATCTCAAGTGAGACCAACCAGAAGGCTGCTATCGCCGAGCAGCGAGCGGGCATGCGCTTCGAGTTGACCCAGCGCCAGCGCCAGCTCATGTCTTTGGTCGCGATGGGCCTTAGCAACAAAGAGATTGCCGCCAACTTGAACCTGTCCGAATTCACCGTCAAGAACCACATCTACCGCGTAATGAAGCAGGTGGACGCTCAGAATCGCCACGAAGCCGTCGATCTAATTCGCGCAGAAGCCTCTCACGAAGAAGAATGGCAGGGTCTGAGCCGAGCTACTTCCGCCTAGCCTGCACTTGCTTAGCCTCTCCCGACCCATTTCAGTGAGGAATGGTGGATTCGCGCTCAGACCAGTGCTCCACGATGTCCCTAACCACTTTATCCCCAACGGCCTCAGCAGCCTCCAAGGCCGGCAGGTACGCCGAATAGCTGCCGAAGACCATCCCCTTCAGGCTCTCCGCCGCACTCGTCCCCGGCGCTTCGCGATCGTAGTTGCTCACCGTACGCAGCACCAGTACCCGTTGCAGATCTACCCGCCCCGCCTGGCTCAAGAACGTAAGCGCCTGAAGTGTCCCGGTATCCTCCATCGCCGCAACCATATAGTTCCCTTTGCCGCCCGTGTAGTACCTCGTCCACGCGTTTGCCCACTCATTCATCTTCGACCCATGCCAGAACGTGCTGCCCGACACCGTGTCGCCCCTGGTCACGAACGGCGGCTTCAACGCATTCGGGAAACCCACGAACCGCGCCCTGGAGGTACGCAAAGCGTCGGAATCCGCAAGGACCACGCCCTGCGTCAAGCGCAACGCCCACCCCACAAGGCCCTGATTCAACGAATAGACTTCCCCTTCCAGCTCGCTCCGCACCGGCTGCTGGTAAGGCGTCCCTTTACGCAATGGCACATAGCCCGTAGGCCAGTCATCGGGAATCTGTCGCGCGTCGATCTCAAACGCCAAATCGCCGTCGATGACGTGATCCGCCCAAACCGCCGAGCCCAGCGATACGTCCGCCGGGTCTCCCCCGCCAATCCCCGCCACGATCCAATACGCCTTCGTCAGGTCGAACCGCGGGTCCAAGCCCACCGCCATCACCGATGACGCCGCCTTTGCTGTCGCGACCCCCGTCACCATCCCCAGTACCCCATCCTTATTCATCCTCAGATGGTGATAACCGGCGGGCAACGGAAGAACTTGATCCAGGTGCTCGCGTTCTACCCACAATTGAAATTCACCGGGAGCGTCGCCGATATCCTCCCCACGCTCAAACGCCGCGATCACCACCACCTTCACGCGGATCGGTTTTGCCGGCGGCGCGGTCTGCGCGCCAGCTGGCCTCAAGAAAAACGCGCACAGCAACAGCCCTGCGATTAGCCGCCAACTCAAATCGGTTTTGAGAGAGAACATGACTCTAGGTATGCACCGCGCTCACGAGCCCAACAAGAGTCTGTCGATCCGGCCGCTCACATCGCGCAGGTAGGCCTCATCGCCGGGCTTCAGTTCCGCAATAACGCTGCCGGAGTATCCAACGTCCGCAAACGCCTGCCGCACCGCCGCCCAATCCACGTCGCCGTCGCCGAGATTCACCCACGCGTAGCCGTCTTCCCGGCGCTTGAAATCCTTCAGGTGCACCTTGACGATGCTCTTGCCCAGCGTCCGAATCCAATCCTGCGGGTATCCGTAGAGCATTACGTTGCCCACGTCGAACCACACCTTGATCCATGGGCTCTGGAATTCACTCACGTAGGTCGCCATTTCTAGTGGGCTCAACAGAAACTTGTTCCACACTTCCTCGATGCCGATCGTCACCTTAATCTCCTCGGCAAGAGGAATCAGCTTCCGGATCTGTTGCTGTGATCGAGTCCAAGCGTCGCGGTAAGACGTCTGCGGATTCACCACCGCAGGAACCAGCAGCACAGTATCCGATCCCCACAACTTGGCGTTCTGCAACGACGTGCGCATTCCCGCCAAACTCTTCTCGACGACCGCCGCATCGCTCGACGACAGCGGATATTTCCAGTGATCCATGTTCATCACGGAATCGATCCGAATACCCACGCCGTCGGCGGCTTTCTTCATCTCTTCCGCCTGATGCTCGTCGGGCGTTGTCGGCGCTTGCACCACGGCGAGCCCAACGTCGCGCGCCAACTTGAACCGGTCCGCATAGCTCAGGCTCGCCGGCAGCATGTCAAACACGACCCCCTTCTTGAGTGCCAGATGTTCCGCAGCGAGAGCGAAATCCCTAGCGGGTCCGGACGCCACGGGCGCGGCAGCGAGAGCGTCCGCTAGTACGCTGACACCCAAGCCCGCCGAGCACGTTGCCACAACCGACGTCTTCAGAAACTCGCGACGCGATGAGCTACGCATCCTCACACCTCGATCCCACGCACTTCCATGTCTGCGGCACGCAATCTCACCGCAGCATATTCAGGTCAATTCCCGGATCCAAAACCTCGGTCGACTTCATAAATTCTTCCCACGTGACTTCTCGCCCCGTGTACGCCGCCGTACGGGCCATCATGCACGAAATCGCAGACTCCGCGCCCTTCGCGGCCTGATTGTGAAAACTGCCGCTGGTAATGCTTTCCACAAACGCTTTTTTCTTCTCCGCATCCGCAAACTCAAGATTTGAAGTGAAGTTTCCCGTCGCCGAAAATGCCGCCTTTGCGTCCGCGGTATCCTTCGACGGAGATGCGTACTGCCACGCCTCGTCGCCCCAGATCCCCAGCGGCCCGCTGTATGGCGACTGCGAAGCTCCCTTCGTCCCGAAAAATCTTTCCGTCACGTCCCACCAGCCCTTCACGAACTGCGTCGAGCTGAACGTCACATCCACGCCGTCAGGGTAGTAAAAAATCACATTGAAGTTTCCGTAGCAATTGCCGTCCGCGGGACGTCCCAGCCGTCCGCCGATCGCCGAAGCCTTCAACGGGTGCGCCTTCAGGATCCAGTTGCAAATGTCGATCACGTGAATGTTTTGTTCCACGATGATGTCGCCGGACAGAGCGCGGTCGTAAACCCAGTTGCGCAGCCGCCGCTCGACGGGCGAAGCGTTCGGCCATGCTGGCCGGTCAATATAGCCCGTCAGGTAATGCGCCTCACCGCAGACAATATTCCCCAGCGCTCCGCCATGGATGCGCCGCACCAGTTCCACAAATGGGGGGCAATCGCGAATCTGGAATCCCACATCCAGGCTGAGCTTCCCCTCCGCGCGCTTCCCGATCTCCACAACTTTCCGCGCACCGGGAACGTCCACCGCCACGGGCTTCTCCAGATAAACGTGCTTACCCGCCGCGACCGCCGCCTCTACATGCCGCGGATGATAGTAGGGCGGCGTCGCGATCACCACCGCGTCCACTTCCTTCGACGCCATTATTCGCTCGTAGGCATTCGGCCCAACGAAGAGTTGCGACGCGTCCAGCGCAGCATAGCTCTTCGCCCCCTGAATCTTGTCGAAGTGCGCCCGCGCCGCATCCAGCTGGTCTTGAAACATATCCGCCAGCGCCACTACGCGAGCGCCGCCCGTATCGACAAGATTCGTTGCGTCCTCGGTCCCGCGCCCACCGCAACCCAGCAAACCCACTCGCACTGCGGAGTTGGCCGCCGAACCACGCACCAAGCTGGGTTTGATCAACATGGCCCCAGCCGTCGCCGCCGCGACCCCAATAAATTTCCGCCGGTCTACCCGGTCAACGCTGTCCGAGAAGTTCACTCCCTGTCCTGTATCCTCCGGCATCTTTCCTCCTCTATCTGCGCATCTCCATCGCGTCATCGCGGACTCGCCGCAACTATCCGATCAGCTTTTCCAAATACTCCTTCGCCGCCCGCACATCTTCCATCTGCCTCGGACCCGAAATCTCCCGTTCGATCGTCACCGCGCCGCGGTAATTCATCTCCTTCAAGCGCGCGATGATCCGCGGAAAATCCACTTTGCCCTTTCCTATCGGAACTTCCTCGCCCAAATCCTTCGGATTCGTCGGCCAAAGTCCGTCTTTCGCATGAATTCCCTGCACGTAGGGACCAAGTATCTCGATCGCGTCCACCGGATTCGCTTTGCCGTAAAGAATCAGATTCGCAAGGTCGAAATTCACGCCCTGATTGTCCACTCCCACGTCCTGTATCGCGCGCACCAGCGTGATCGGCGTCTCCTGCCCCGTCTCGTAACGGAAGTTCTGCCCGTTGCGCTTGCAGTAGGCAGCCACGTCGCGCATCGCTTCCACAGTTTCCTTGTACAAAGGATCGTTCGGATTTTCAGGGATAAACCCGCAATGTGTCTGCACTGCGGAGATTCCGCACTGTTTCGCCAGGTCCGACGCCTTCTTGATGTGCGCCACGCGCGCCGCGCGAGTTTCCCGTGGCACCAGTCCAATCGTCAGCGGCCCCTGATAGAAGTTCCAGACCTCACGCCCCGGCCCGCCGACAACCAGCGACGTCGCCTCAATCCCACCGGCGTCCAGCGCCGCACGCAAGCGCCCCGCAAGTCCCGGCTCGATTTCGCTCACGAACGCCTGGCACGTCGGCACGCCAAGCTCGCGCACCTTCGCCATGGCCGCCGCAGGATCTTTGCCAATATCAATGATCAACCCGAGCCGCAGCGGTTTCTTGCCTTCGTTATCATAGTCCACGCGAGCACTCTCATTTCCAGCCAGGGCCATCGGCACGTTTGGGCTGAGGACGGCCGCCACAGCAGCCCCGGCCGCAGTCTGCAGAAACTCCCGGCGATTCCGTTTGTTCATCACCATGGACACCTGCGACCAGCCGATCTTCTACTTTTCCGCCACAAAAATATCCTTCCACCTCATCTTCACGCCCCCGCCGGTATGAATCTGCAGCCCAATCACGCCATCCGTAAACTTCGGAGCCGTATCCGTAAAATCGGAAACCACCACGCCGTTGACGCGAGTCACGACGTGATTGCCACGCACCACAACCTCCAGGTCATTCCATTCGCCGGGCCTCAGCGCCTTCTCTCCCTCCGCCGTCGGCATCGCCACCCAACCGCGCCCTCCGCTTTCGTACAATCCTCCGGTGTGCTTCCCGGCGTTTGGGTCCACTTCCACCTGCATCCCCTCAATGTCCGGACCATGCTCTGGGTCGATGCCCGTAATCTTCGAGTGGAAAAACACTCCGCTGTTTCCCGCCGCTTCGCCTTTGAATTTCAATCGTAAATCGAAATCGCGATACGTCTTTTCCGTCGTCAGGTAGCCATACTTGTTGGCGACGCTTTCGCACAAAATCGTTCCCTGTTCGGCAACCCATCTCTCGTCACCGTTATTCTTCCACCCGCTCAAATCCTTGCCGTTGAAAAGCGCGACCCATTCGTTTCCCGCAGGCGCCGCGCTCGACGGACTCGCCGGCAATTTCCCCGCACCCAGGGCCATGAGCCCCACCGCACACAAGAACAACGCAAATCTCTTCAACGTCATGCCTCCCTCGCTCAATAAAGCAAATGGCCTCGCATCGCGGCACAGAACTTACCACCAAGCGCGCACCAGAGAAATTAGTTTCGCAAATTTACACCGCGTAGGAACACCGGACGGGCAGACAAGAAGACGTGAACTGAAAAACGAGGTCAAAAGCGAGAGGAAAATAATGGTCGGGGCGAAAGGATTTGAACCTTCGACCTCCTGGTCCCGAACCAGGCGCGCTAGCCAGGCTGCGCTACGCCCCGACAACCGCGCTGCGGCTCACAAAGCGCCGCCGCACGATAACTAAGCTTATCACAGCACTCGCGCTGCAGCCATAAGCGGAGCGCTGTTTCCTTACGCTTGACCACCGACCCTCAGCCAAAAAGCAACCGCCGGGAAACTCTCGTCTCCCGGCGGCCAATTGTCTAAACCCTTCGAGTCCCTTAGAACTCGAAGCGCAATGAGAACTGCATTACGCGTGGGTTGGTCAAGAGCCCGTTGTAGTTGCCGAACGAGCTCGAACTCGTCAGCGACAAGCTCAGGCTCTGCACGTCGAACCGCGTCAGGTTCAGCGCGTTGAACACATCCCAACGGAATTGCAGCGAGCGAGACTCCTTGATCTTCCACCGCTTGCTGAGACCTAGGTCCAATCCCGCGAAGCCATCCCCTCGCAGGTTGTTCCGGTTCCCAACCTGCCCCGGAAGGTCTGCTTGGAACGAATTGATCGCGTTGGCCGCCGTGGCCGCATCTCCGAAGAGGTTGACGGCGCCAGCGGCGGTCTTGACGGCACCGTTCGTCTGCACCGGCGCCATTTGCTGCGCGAACCCGGATAATTCCCAGTTCGTCGGCCACTGCTGACCGTTGCCGACTCCCACGGGAAACCCGCTGGTCCAGCGTGCCAGGCCCGACAACTGCCAGCCGCCGATTATCGCCTCTGTGACGCCATGCGCATCCGTACCCAGCCAGTGTCCCCGGCCAAATGGCAGTTCTGCAATCCAGTTAGCGTTGATCTGGTGGGTTAGGTCGAAGTCGGACACCGCACGGAGCGCTTTCGGGTTCCAGGGATTGATGATCTGTCCGCCGAGTCCTCCTTCGTCGGTAATCCGGTTCGCATCCGATGAGATGTCTAGTGACTTCGAATAGGTGTAGTTGAAGTCGAATTGCAAGCCGTGGCTCATGTGCTTCTGAAAGTTGACCTGCAACGCGTTGTACGCCGCCGCCCCGATCGAGCGCCACGCATAGAGCGCTGCGAATTGTGGATCCACGAACGTATAGGGACCACCCTTCGCATAGATGGGGTTGCCGCTGACGGGATCGGCCAGACCGAAGCCTTGATCCAGGAACTGCACCGCGGTCGTCTCGTTATTAGCAAAGCAGGAGAAGAGGTTATACGCGGCCTGCAAGGCGTTTGGCGCCGTGCCTGCTCCGCAGAAACCCGGCGTGGCATAACCACCAGCATTTGCCTGCAGGATGTCCGGCCAGTACTGCGCTGTCGGGCCCACCTTCGCCGGTGTGATTTGGCTGACCGGCACGCCGGCACGGTACAACTTTGCCAGCGCCTGGACCGCCGAGAAGTAGTCCACTTTCGTAGCAGGATCGACGAGGTCCAACGGCGACGCAACGTCTTCCTGCGACAACAGCCGGTGCGACAACCGTCCCACATAGGACACTTGAATGGCATAGTTGTGTCCTAATTCGCGCCCCACGGAGAAGTCAATCGCGTAGGAATACGGCGTCTTAATGCTGTTGTCCATTCCAAAGTAAACCGCATACGACCCCGTGGCCCCGGTGAGTCCACTCGGAAAGGTCTGTGGGAAGGTTCCCGGAGGTGCCGGCGAGAGCAGCGTCATGCCCGTCAGATCGGTCGTTGGGATGGCCGCCGCACCGCTCAGCGCCGTAGCTCGTGGAGCCGTCGCCACTGTCTCGATGCCTCCGGTATTCGTCAGCGCCGTCGACAATCCGAACGAACCGTTCGCATCGAAGGTCGCCAGCAACGAGGGGCCAAGCCGGTCATACACCAAGCCGAAGCCCCCGCGAATCACCGTCTTGTCTCCGTCCCCCAATAACGAACGGAAAAATCCGTCTTGTGCGCGCGGCGACCAAGCGAACGCTACGTGCGGTCCGAAGTCTTTCTTATCCCAGTTATAAAAACCGGGTTTGCCGTTCGCCGGGCCACCGAGATCGAAACTCAAGCAGCATTGCGCGGAAGAGGGCTGCCCCTGCAGACTCCCGTCCGCCCGTGCGGTGAAATAGTCGTTCAAGCTTCTCGTGGGAGTGACCTGCAATCCACCGGTCTCCCAAGGTGGCGAGAACAGCGAGTAGCGCAGTCCCAACGTCAGCGTCAACGTCGGCTTCACCTTCCACGTGTCCTGCCCGTACATTTCGTAGGTGTCCGTCGCAAACCGCCGCGACACTGGTTGGCCGTCCGGAAGTACGCTTCCGGTTTTGGTGTAGTTGTACTGCGCGTTCACCTGCGTGATCATCCCGATCAGCGCTCCCATCGGGTAGTCATAGCTGTTCCCGAAGTTCGAACTCACGGCAGGATAAGCCGGACCCGCGCACGCACCCGGCCCCGTCGAGCAACCAGGATCCAGGTGACCCGCCACGCCCGTGTTCGCCATCGCCGCCGTATCCAGCCATGAAGGATTGTCCGAAGCCGATGTGAACGAGTTTAGGTTGTTGGCCTGCGGATTCCGCAGGATGCCGATGTTCCCGCCGAACGCGAACGTGTGCTTCCCTTTGATCCAGGAGATGTCATCTACGAAGTTGTGTACCGGCACCTGGTAGTTGCTGTTGTTCGTCACCGCCAGGGCTGAGTTGTTCGAGCCTTCATTGTCGTTCAGGTTCCGGAAAAAGACCTGGTCCTGGCTCTGGTTTCCGATCTCCCCGAAGCTCTGCCGTGTGTATCCGTAACGGAAGTTGTTCACCAAGTTCGGGTGCAACACCGCGATGTACCCTACCGAATAGCCCTTGCTGTAATCCACCTGCGAGAGTTCCGGAGAACCCCCGGGCAGATAGGGCACGCCGTTGTTAAAATCGTTTCGCAGCGCGCCGCGCCAGAAGATCGTGTGGTTGCCGTTGCTCGTGATCTTGTAGTCCGCGCGGGCGATGTACCAGTTGGTGTCGATCGCCACAGGTCCCTTAAACCGGTAGCCCACGAAGTTCAATCCGTCGCCGACGGAGTTGTCGTTCGCCGGAAACGCGGAGAACGTCTGGAAGTAAGGAATAACCACGCTCGTGCTGACGCCGATTCCCTGTGGGTCCATCCCCTTGATTTGCGCTGGGCCCAAGCCAAAATCGCCGGTCGGAACCGCATGGGTCGTCGTCAAGCCTTGCACCATTCCGCCCGGGCATGCTGTCTGATCTTGGCAGGGATATAGGATCACGCCGTCCTGCATCGCCGCGCTCGGTACCACTCGCACCACGCTCTGCGCTTCCCGCTGCCTGTGCCCTTCATAATTGATGAAGAAGAACAAATGATCTTTCTTGATCGGTCCGCCCAACGATCCACCGAAGTTGTTCCTCAGCAGTTTCGGCGGCTCGTTCGGTTGCCCGCTCTGCAGTTCCGCCAATTTCACGAAATAGTCGTTCGCGCTCGTCCCTGTGCTGCGATGCGATTCGAACAACGATCCATGGAAGTCATTCGAGCCGCTCTTCGTAACCAGCGCCACCTGCGCGCCCGAAGACCTGCCCTCGTCTGCGTTATTGTTTGTCGTTGTCACTCGGAATTCCTGTACCGAATCCTGCGTGATTGGCAACACCGCCGTGAACGCATATCCCTTCGTGTCCGCGTTCACATCCACACCGTCCAGTGTGATGTTGCTCTGATCGCTCCGCGCACCATTCACTGCGCCGTTCCGCGTGTCGGTGTCCTTGTTCATGTCCGGACGGTTGCCGGTGTACGCCACGCCCGCCTGCAACGAAAGCAATTCGGGCACGTTGCCTGCTTCCAGCGGCAGATCTTTCACCTGCCGTTCACTGAACGCGTTACCCAGCGACGCGTCCGTGGTGTTGAGTGTCTCCGTCTGCGCCGACACTTCCACCGTCTGCGCCGCGGACCCCACTTCCAGCGTCACGTTGGCCGTTGTCGGTGTGTTGACCGCCAAAGCCATGTTCCTCCGCTCGAATTTCCGGAAGCCCGCCGCTTCCACTACCAGTGTGTACGTACCCGGCTTCAGGGCCAGAAAATCGAACTCTCCGCCCGACCCGCTCTCAATGCTTCTCGTGAAACCCTCTTCGGAGTTCGTCAACGTCACCTTCGCCGCTGACACCGAGGCTCCGGTCTTGTCCGTCACCACGCCGTGAACTGACGAGGTTCCCGTCTGCGCCCATGCGCCTGCCACCGCAAACACCGAAACCGCAACACCTAATACGAAATTCAAAAGAAGATTTCGCTTAGTAAACAAGGACCACTCCATAGACTGCTCCTTTCGCACCTTCTTCGATGGTGTCGACACACACGGGAGGGAGCGCGCCGGACGGGGCACGATTCAGATTGCGGATGCTAGCGCTTCCGCAACGCCAGACGGTATGTTTCTGGACTCCGGACAACCTTTTCCCACCACTCACTTACATCAACCGTTGAGATAACTTCTAGGCCAAGTTGCCTATTGATGTCAAGCAATGTCTTTTTGATGGGACAAAATCGATTTAGTGATAGCCAGCGGCATAAACCACTAGCATTCAGACAGGCAAGGTCTTACCCGCAGAAACGCATAAATTCTTTAGGACTCGTAGTACCCGGGACATTATTTCTCCCGGCTTATCTGCATATTCCCGAAAACGCGCGGTGCGGTCCAGTACCAGTGGCACAGCCATTTCTGGCTGTGCGCGCCCCGTGCCTCAGCTCTTCCCCAAATGAAGCAACCTTGCCTCCGTGATCGCCACGATCCCACGGATAGGCGCCAGTATGGACGCAGTCACCTCGCCATCCAGCCGGACCAAGGAAACCGCCTCCGCCCCGCGCGAAGCCTCCCGCCGCCCCAGTGCAAACGTCGCGATGTTGACCCCCAGCCTACCTAGAGTCTCGCCCACTTGCCCAATAACTCCGGGTTCGTCGCGGTTTCGCAGATAAAGCAGCGTCCCCTCGAGTTGCGCCTCCACTGGTATCCCACCGATCTGCAGCACTCTCGGCGTGCCATCGTGCAGCACGGTACCTTCCACCGTGAACTCCGCGTCCGTGCGCCCCTTTTCCGGCATCGCCGAAACTTCCAGCGTGTTCGGAAACCCATGCTCACGCCGCCGGGTTTCCTCGTGCACGATTAGCCCCCGCGCCGCCGCCACCTGTGGCGCATTGACCACGTTCACCTTTTCATCTAGCACTGCGTTCAGCAGGCCCGCCAGCACCGCGCTCCTGAGCAAGTTCGTGCCGACATCAGCTACCTCACCTGCATACCGGATACGGATTCGTGCCGGCCGTACCGCGGCCGCCTGTGCCACCAGCGATCCCAGTCGCTCGGCCAACGCCAGATACGGCCGACCGCGCCGGTACTGGTCCGCCGACAGCGCCGGCAAGTTCACCGCGTTGCGAATCACCCCTTCCGCCAGGTAGTCGCGCACCTGCACCGCCACCTGCGTGCCAACCTCCTCTTGCGCCTCCGCCGTGGATCCCGCCACGTGCGGCGTCGCAATCACGTTCGGCAATCCTACGAGCATCTGACTCTTCGGCGGCTCCTCCACAAACACGTCCAGCGCCGCTCCGGCGAGTTGCCCGCTCTTCAGCGCCTCCGCAAGCGCCGCTTCGTCGATCAATTCGCCGCGCGCCGCGTTCACCAGCCGCGCGCCCTTTTTCATCTGCGCCAGTGTCGTCGCATTGATTAAGTTCTGCGTCGCCGGGCTCACTGCCGTGTGCAGCGACACGAAATCGCTCTCCGCCAGCAATTTTTCCAGCGGCACCAGCTCCACCTGCAGCTCGCGCGCCGCCGCTTCGCTGATGTACGGGTCGTAGCCCAGCACGCGCATATCGAACGCTTCCGCCCGCACCGCCACTTCGCTGCCGATCCTGCCCAGCCCGATCAGCCCCAGGGTTTTCCCGCGCACTTCCGTCCCCGCCGCGCTGGACTTCTCCCACTTCCCTTCGTGCATGGCCTTGTCCAGCCGGGGCACCTGCCGCGCCAGCGCCAGCAGCAGCGCAAACGTGTGCTCTGCCACGCTCACCGCGTTGCCGCCCGGAGTGCTCATCACCAGCACGCCGCGCCGCGTAGCTTCGTCCAAGTCTATGTTGTCGACGCCGACCCCCGCGCGCCCGACGACGCGCAGTCGCAACGCCTTCTCCATCAGCTCTGGCGTGACCTTGGTCGCGCTTCGAACGATCAGTGCGTCCGCATCCGCAATCTCCGCATTCAGCGTATCCTTCGTCGTCAAAACAATGTTCCAGCCCGCCTGCTCTTTCAGCAGCGCTACACCGCGCTCACTGATCTTGTCCGCTACGATGACTTTCATCAGCCCTCATCCCTATTGGTTTGTAGTGCGTGCCGCATGGCGGAAAATTCCGCCACAAGTAAAACAATAACGGTAGCGGCCCACCACCACGCTGTCAAATCCACGGCCAAGTCTCTGTGGCCTCTGTGCTCCAAACTTTGTGCTCTCTGTGTTGATCCCCTGCCTTTTCTTACTCCCAGCGTTATCCTTTCTCTTCTTCGCTCTGCTATATTCGACTTACGAGGATCCGCATGTCTCTTGCCGAGAAAGTCCAAAAAGATCTCACCGACGCGATGCGCGCCAAAGATGAGCTGCGCCTCAGCGTTCTGCGCGGCATTAAGTCCGCCATCAAGTACAAGGAAACCGAGAAAATCCGCGCGCTCGACGAAACCGAATCCATCCAAATCCTGCAAACCCTAGTCAAGCAGCGCAAAGAGTCCATCGACCAGTTCACCAAAGGCAATCGCCAGGACCTCGCCGACAAGGAAGCCAAAGAGCTAGTCATCATCGAATCGTATCTACCCGCAGGTGCCAGCGAAGCCGAGATGGACGCCGCCATCGCCAAAGCCATCGCCGACACCGGCGCCAACTCGATGAAACAAATGGGAGCCGTCGTGAAAGCCGCCAAGACCTTGCTCGAAGGCAAGGCCGTCGACGGCAAAGCACTCAGTGACCGCGTCCGCGCGCGCCTTTCCTAGCGCGCCGCCTCACAGCGCCGTAATTTCGCGAAAACTGGGCGGAGTTCCAGTACGATCGCTGCGAGCGGGCCAAGAAAAAATCCGCAAAAAAGAAAAAGGGCACGCGCGAGCGTGCCCTTCCAATCAAATCAATCGCTCCTGTAGCGGGTGCCCCACCCTCGCATCCCAGAGGGTGGTACGCGCGGAGCCTTACGCCCCGGCGCCCTTCGAGAAGCTCGTCACCGCCGCCGCCTCGGTGTCGTACACCTCGAACACTGTCAGCAGCTTCGTGATCTGCAGCACTTCCTGGAACTTGCTGCCGAGGTGGCACAAGCGCAGCGCAGCGCCCTGCGACTTCGCGCTGTGATGCGCGGCGACCAGCGTGCCCAGTCCAGCGCTGTCGATGAACGTAATATTGTCCATGTTCAGCACAATTTTTTTCTTCGCGTCGGCGATCAAGCTCTTCACTTTTTCTCGCAGCGCGTTGCTCTCTTCGCCCAGAACGATGCGCCCGTCCAGCGCCACCACGGACACGCCATCCACTTCGCGGTTCGTCATCTTCAATGCCACGTTCGTATCCTCCTCATCGGAAGCGGTTCCAGCTCCACCACACCTGGGCCGGACCGCACAGCTTATCAGTAATAGTCCGCGCAGGACATGTAATAGCCGCAGACCGGACAGACCAGCTTGCAGCGCCGGGACTCTAACCTCTGCGAGCACACGGGACAATACCGCGAAGCATCTTCGTTTCCCGCATTCGCCAAGCGGTCAACCTCAGACATCGCCTCCGCTCCGACCGCCCGGCGCGCCGCCTCCGAAGAGACTTCACCCGCCGGCTTCGGCCCAACCGAAGCGACCTCTTGCTTCCAGGCACGTTCCACGGCCCGATGGTTATAGCACATCCCCCCAAAAAGGGAAAAGCGCAACCGCAACCCGCCGCGGGTGCGCCGCTACAAAGTCTTCGAGCGCCGGGCTGAAGCCCGGCGCCTACGTAGATAGAAGCCGTCTCAATTCCTCACCCCGGCAATCAGCAGCTTGATGCGATACACGCTGGTGCTCGCCGTAATGTAGAGCGTCTTGCCGTCCGCATCTCCCCAAGCGACATTGCTTACGACTTCAGAAACCTTGATCGTCCCCAGGTGCTTACCCTCCGGGGAAATAATCCATACGCCGCCCGGCCCGGACCCATACAGATTTCCTAGCTTGTCGACGCGTATGCCGTCCGGTCCGCCGGGTGTCTTGTCCCCACTCGGATCACAAAACAAGGCCCCATCGCTCACTGACCCATCCGCCTGCACGCGATACCGCAGCCACACTTTCCTCCCGGAGTCCGCGATATACAAAAATTTCTCGTCCGGCGAAAACGCAATCCCATTCGGCCGCGGCAAGTCTTTGATCACCACCAGCAACTTGCTGTGGTCCACCGGCGCCCCCGGCTTCTGCTGGCGCGCGCCCAAAACGCGGAACACGCCGTTGAACTTCAGCTCCTTCTGCGGATCGTCGTCTCCCTGCGTCGGCAACCCATAAGGAGGATCGGTGAAGTACAGCGAGCCGTCCGATTTGTACACCAAGTCGTTCGGACTGTTCAGCTTCTTTCCTTCAAAGGAGTCCGCCAGAATCGTGATCTGCGCCTTCGGATCCACCGACTCCAGCCGCCACACGTTGCGCCGCGCGTGTCCCGCCACCGAAACGCGGCCGTCCGCGTCCAGCGTCATGCCGTTTGACCCGGGCTCCGGCCCCGCAAACGGCGTCGTCCCTTCGTAGCCGCTCGGATGCATAAAAACGCGCGCATCCTGCCCCGGCGACCAGATATCAATGTTATTCGCCGGAATTTCCGCAAACAGCAGGCTTCCGCTGCGCGTCCACACCGGCCCTTCCGTCCACTTGTTGAAGCCGTTGGCAACGCGCTCCAGCGCCGCCTTCGCCGGCACAATCTGATCCAGAGCAGGATCAAGCTTCTGAATTTCCTGAGCACTCACACAGACTCCCGCCGCAGCAAGCAGTAGGACGACGAAGCAGCATCGATCCAAGAAGCTCATAAGCCCTTTCTCCTGTTCTCCGGCACGTTCCACGGCATGACGGTTATAGCGCATCCCCCAAAAAGGGGAAAGCGACAGAGTTTGTTCGCACAGACCAGAGATTCCTCTCTGCGGTCTATGTAGGCGCCGGGCTTCAGCCCGGCGCTCCAAGACATCATGTAGCCAGCCTCCGGTAGGCGTCCAGCGGGTCGACAGACGCTGAGGACTCTGGACGCGAGTCGTCTGCGGGCTCGCGCTTGGGGCGAGGGAGGTCGAAGATGAATTGCGGCTGGTCGGCGCCGGTCTCGCGGTCGATCTCGGGAAGGGTGCGCAGAAGCTGGCTGGTGATGAAGGCCAGGACGGCGGCGCGGCGGGCAGAGATTTCATTTTTGACGACCAGATCGGCGACGGTTGAGAGAAAGTCGTTAATTTGGACGGCGGAGTTGAATTCGTTGGTGGGGCAGGAGAAGTGGGAGGAGAGGTCGCGATCCTCGGGGGTGCCGCCAGTGGTGAGTTGGACGGCGTGACGCGGGCAGAGGCCGGTAGCGGGGTCGGAGTGGAGGCGGCAGCGCTTGCCGTCGCGCTTGCGGGCGCGGCAGCGGGTGCGACCTGGGGCGATTCTGGACGAGGGTACTGCGGAATCAGGGGAGACGACGGATTGGCTTTGGGTTTGTTCCATTTTGGTCCTCAATTCAGGTGAGGGGGTATACCCCCGGGTATACAGCGCGTTATGAAGTAAGCGATAGAGCCCATTGGAGATGCGGGAGTGAGTGTCGGTGGAATTAGGAGAAGAAGTGGCCCCGCTGCAGCACTGATCGTTGTCAGGCGGGGATGGGATTCGGCGTACACGGGAGAGAATAGCAGGAAAGTATGAATTGGTTAAGTATTATGCAGGGAATAGTCGGAAATGGAGGGTAAACAGCAGCGGGCAGGATTGAACCGGCCGGGCGCTGCAAGCAAAGGGGACAACGTCCAGATTCGCCTCTTAGAACTAAAGATGCTGCGGCGTTGGCATGTAGTTTCCATCGCTCATCACTTCCGAGGGAAGCGGTTCGCCCAACCTTCACCGAAAGTTGTTGACCAGCATGATGGTTTCATCGAGCAGATCCATTTGTGAATACAGCACCGACTTGCCGTCCGGCGAGATCGCCGGATTTCCCGCCTTCTCGCTCAGCGTCGCGATCTCCTGCACCTTGCGTGAGGCGAAGTCGAAGAAATCAAGTTTGTGCTTGGCGCTCACAAAATAGATCCCCTTGGGATCGAGCGCCCAACCGCACCAGCAAGTAAGGCCGGTGCCTTTCATAACCAGAATTTCCTTTCCGCCTCGCGGCGAAATCTTCCAGATTTCGTCCGAAGCCATGGAGCGACTGTAGTAGACAAAACCATCGCCGCCCTCCACGGGAGCAGTGCCACCGTGAGCCGTCAACTTTATGGCTTTCCCGCCGGAAGAGGGGATTTTCCAGATTTGCGAGGCCTGACTTTCGTGAGTGGAAGCGAAGTACAGCCATTGGGCGTCGCGCGAGAAATTGGGAACGAAATTGTCGGAGCCTGGATGCGTGACCACCATCCGTGGAGCGCCGCCGGCGACGTCGGTAACGTAGACCTCGCTGTGCTCCTTCGGACGATAGTCGAAAGCGACATAGCGGGAATCCTGCGACCAACGCGGCGTGCCCGCGTCGCCGTTCAGGAACGTCAGCTGAACGGGATTCGAGCCGTCGCGATTCGCCAGCCAGATCTCATTAAAGCCGGAACGCGACGACTCAAACGCGATTCGACGCCCGTCGGGGGAAAAACTCGAGAGCGCGTTCTCGCCTTTGGACGCCACGGTCAATCGTGGAGGGCCGGAGGCGTGCGACTTGTCCGACAAATCGACGGACCAGAGATTCGCGTTCGAAAATGCATTGGTGTACGCGAGCCGGCTGCCCCTCCGTGCCGCAGCGGGTCCGAACGCGTTGGCGCCCACTCCTTCGATTTGCCGCGGCGAGCCGCCCCCGGCCGGTATGCGCCACAACGTCGCGAGACCCCCGCGGGAGGAACTGAACACGATTTCACGCGAGTCCGGCGTCCAAGTGGGTGCGCTCTCGATGATCGTATTGTCGAAGGTAAGCCGCCGCGGCTCCCCGCCCACCGCGGGCATCACGTAGAGGTCATCCACGAGTCCCGGGCCGGCCGTGCGCCGAAACACGAGCGACCGTCCATCTGGCGAAAACACGGGTGACCAATCCGACTAGGAGGGCGGCGGCGAGGTGAACGGGTGCAGAGATCCATCGGCCAGGGACACCGTCGCCAGCACTCGCGGGCCTGACGGCTCGAGCATGGCGCTGAGGGCGAGACTTTTTCCATCCGGCGACCAGGACACGAAGGGATTGTCGCCAACCACGGCCAGGTCGTCCCGTTGACGGGGTTGATACACGAGTCGCGGCGTTCCTCCCAACGCCGAAGTTATGTAGATTGCAAAATCCGACCCGTTTTCTCGCGAAAACGCGATGGACCGCCCATCTGGCGACCACGCGGGACAGCAGTCGCCCGGCACATTTGTTAATTGCAAGGGCTTTTCGCCGCCGATCAACGTTGTGTAAATCCCCGACTTGTCGCCGGCATGAAACACCGAGAAGGCAACTTGATTGCCGTCTGGTGAAAAGGCCGGAGAGTCCTGGGCACCCTGGATTCCTGTCAGCGGCAGAATTTCCGGAGCGGAAGGCGGGACGGCCTCGGGTTTGCGAAGCGCCAGAATCGCAATGGCCACGACCACGGTTGCGGCAACAAGCGCGATGGCCGCCCACCTGGCTTTCGCGTTCGTTCCATCGTCGAGTTCTACTCGCGAATCCGCCTCAGTCTGTTTCTGCTCTGTACCAGCCTCGGCTTGGCTTTCCAATTTGCCAATAAAGCGATAACCCAGCTTGGGCACCGTCTCGACGAAAACCGGGACATCGGCGGAATCTCCAAGCACTTGCCGCAGTTGCTTGACGATTTTGTTCAGGCCGACCTCGAAGTCCACAAACGTGTCGGCCGGCCAAACCGCCTTTTGCAGGTCAGCGCGGGTCACCAATTCGCCCGCCCGTTCGACGAGCTTCAGCAGCACGACGAACGACTGCTCCTGAATTTTTGCGCGGACGCCGTTGCGCCGGAGTTCATGTGCGCGGGGATCGAGTTGGAATGGACCAAGCCGGTACATAGGGTGGAAGGACAAGACCCGAATTTTTCGTGAGTCTACCATAGCCCACCGAATGTACTGCCTACCGGATGGACGGCGCAGCAAGAGGAAAGGTCGCGTGGTGCCGGCGTCACGGCGCCCGGAGAAATCCCGCCGGCGCCTTGTCCGACCGCACCAAAATCGCCGTGGTTTGCCCGCCGAGGCGTACCGTCACCCGAATATACTGCTCGGGATGCCGCACCAGGTCGATGCAGCGATCGTTCAGGAGCTTGTGGCAAAGCTGTCCGTAGCGACTCGCCAGCTTGCCGCGCTGCTGAAACCGTTCAAACAACTCCAACTGCTCGCGATACGCCGACCGCTCATCCGAGCCGCGCCGCGTGTGCGCCACTTCGTGGTAGAGCGACGTCAGCAGGACGTAAATCGCGTCGTCGTTCCCGCGCTTCCACTCGCTTTGCGCCGCCAGATACCAGTCGTCGCCCGTCGTCAGCGGGTTGATGACGAGCGGAAAATTCGCGATGCCGAGCATCTCCCGGCTTGCCAGCCACTTGCGTTGATCGGGGTCGAGGCCGGAGTAGAACTGGTCCGGCCGGATCACGAGGATCACGCCATTGGCTGTCAGTGTATTTTGCGGAAACTCGCGCCCCCAGGTGGCCAGAACCGCGCGGAGGAAGGGAGGCAGCAGGTCGCCGGTTATAGCGTAGGCATCAGGTGGCGGGGCTTTCGGCAAATCGAGCAATCTTATGAGGTTCGCGGCCTCCGGGCCTCGCCATCGACCGTTATCAGGTTGCGCCTGAGGTCCGCCCTGTAAGTGGACCGGACCGCAGGCTGTCGCAACCCATACTGCGAGACCAACCAACAACGCCGGCCGCAAACCCCGGAGGCTGAACACGCGTCCCTCGCGATGGGCAGTGCTCGTATCCGGCCGTCAAGGGTAGAAACGTTGTCCGGCACTGCTTGGTTCGACCTTGGTCGAAGAAAGTTTTTTCGGCCATGCTGCGCGGGTGACTTGCCCGTGACTCCGTCTGACTTGCCTGAATTTCGGCGTGTCGTCGATCTAAGGTGACCCAGTGCGCGGGTGAAGGGCGTCATCCCGGGGAATAAGGGCCATTCGGGGGAATGGCGGTCCCGGGGCTTGAAACCAATAGCATAATGCGCGCATCATTCTTAGTGAGCCTGAGTTAGTCCCCGCTTGGGCTCGATGAATACCCGGTCCGGTGGGAAGGGCCTTCGCATGCGCCGATCATTGATCTTCGCCAGCTTCGTCTTGGGGGTTCCCGCTTTTGCAGCAGCGCAGCATCACGGTGGGATTGCCAGTTCTGGCTCTGTCGCCGTGGCGGCTCCGCACGCTATGGCTCCTGCGGGGCATCCCGTTGCACGGGCTTCAACAGGGACGCACGTTGCGATCGCGCCTGGCGGACTCCGCCGTGTCCATACTAGCGGCACGGTCAATCACAGCGTTAGCGTCGCTTCTGGGTTGCGACACTTGCCGTTGTTTCCGACCGAGGCTTCGAGCGTTCCCGGGCTGGGATTTGACTTCTCCCACTTCGCCGCCATCAATTCCGGACAAGGGTCCGGGCGATTCCATTCGCGCTTCGATAATCGAGCTGGGCTGGGTTTTGGCTTCGGCGGGTTTTTGTTGTCGCCTGGCGTGATCGTGATGGAGGGGCAGCCGGGAGAGAGCCAGCCGATCGTCGAGGAAGAAGCTGCTGCGAATGCGGCCGGTGCGGAAAACGACCGCGACGCGGCGGATCAGTTTTTGCCAGGACTGGGCGCTCCTGCGCCGCTACCCCGCAATGCGGCGGAGTACGTGTTTGTGCGGCGCGACGGCAGCTTGCTGTTTGCGGTGGCCTACTCCTGGGACAACGGGACGCTGCGCTACGTGACGCGCGATGGCGTGCGCCGAAGCGTTACGCAAGACGCGCTGGACATGGACGCGACGCAACAGTTCAACGAACAGCGCGGATTGAATTTCCGGCTTCCCGCCTGAGTTAATTTCTTCGCTTTATTTCTTATTCCTTCTTAGCCGGCTCGGGCATGACGTAGCCCGACTGCGCTGGCAATCCGGCGCGTTCAAATTGAATCGTGGTGTGGCCGATGCTGAAGTCTTTGGCGGCTTTCTCTTGAATTGCGATGAGGATGCGCTCGCACTCGTCCAGGTGCATATCCGGAATGCGCGCGTGCAGGCTCAGCGCGTTGTGGCCGGCGCCGAGCGACCAGATGTGCACATCGTGAACTTCGTTCACGCCTTCGATGGTGAGGATCGCGCGAGCCACTTCCTCGACGCGCATCTCGCGCGGGCGGCCTTCGAGCAAGACGTGCGCGGATTCGCGGAGGATGCCGATGCTGGACCACAACACGAGCAGGCCGATGGCGAGGCCTAGGAGCGGATCGATCCAGCGCAGTCCGGTGGCGCCGATCACCACGGCGCCGACGATGATGGCGATGTTCGAGAGCGCATCGCCGAAGTTGTGCACCAGGATGCTACGGAGATTGAGGTCGCCGCGGCCGCGCACCAACGCCAGCGTGATGCCGCCGTTGACGGCGAGCGCGGCTAGGGACGTCCAAATCATCCAGCTCTCGACGACATCGACGGGTGAGCGGAAGCGCTCGATGGATTCGTAGCCGAGCCACATGGAGAGGAACACCAGCGCGAGGGCGTTGGTGAAGGCGGCAAGGATTCCTGCGCGATGGTAGCCGTAAGTCTTCTCGGAGTCGGCGGGACGCTCGGCCCAGCGCATGGCGAGCCAGGAGATGCCTAGCGCGGGAACGTCGGAAAGATTGTGTACCGCGTCGTTGAGCAGCGCGACGGAGTGGCCGAGGATGCCGCCGACGACTTCCGCGCCAACGAGGCCGAGCGTAGCGACCATGGCCCAGCCGAGGACCGAAGCCGGCAGCGTCGGGTGCACGTGGCCGTGATGGCTGTGACCGTGTCCGTGGCTGTGCCCGAAGTCGGCGGAATGCGAATGCTCGTGACTGTGGTCGTGATCGTGACCAGACTCGGAGGCATCGTCGCGATGCTCGTGCCCGGACTCCAGTGAATGCTCGTGGTCGTGGGAGTGGGTGTGCATGCCCACACTATTCTACGCGCTCGAACTGCCACGGCGCAGCCCCCGTGGGGGGCTTAGTGGGCAGTTTGACACGTTCCCGCCGTGAATTCATTGACGGTGCTGCTGGCGGCTGCCAACATCAACGAAGGCTTCCCGTTACCTAAATTCGTGCGTCAGCGGTATTCGTGTAGGAGTGTCGTAGACACAAGGTCACGCTGAACGATGACTGCTCCCTCTGCCAAATTGAGCTTCTGGGGCGTGCGAGGATCGACGCCGACGGTGGACCCGGCGACGTGGCGCTATGGGGGGAACACGCCTTGCCTGGAGCTGATCGCGCCGGACGGGACACAGATTATTTTGGATTGCGGGACGGGAGTGCGGATGCTGGGGAGCCGGTGGGCCATGCCGGACGCGGCGCGGCTGCCGGAAGCGCATATTTTCATCACGCACTATCACTGGGACCACATTCAAGGCATTCCGTTTTTTTCGCCGCTCTATGCGGAGAACAATCACTTTCATTTTTATAGCTTCCGGTCAAAGTTTTTGGGGCGCGACAGCTTGAAGCAAGTTTTTGAAACGCAGATGGCGATGCCGTATTTCCCGGTGAATATGTCGGCGATGAACGCCAAGCGGAAGTTTCAGGAAGTGGCGGGCGGGGATTCGTTCACGATCGGGGAGAATAAAATTACCGCGCGTTCGCTGAATCATCCGCAAGGGTGCCTGGGCTTCCGAATTGAGACGCCGGCGGGAACGGTGGCGTACGCGACGGACAACGAACCGGGCGATCCGGAGTTGGATAAGAGCTTGCGAGAATTGGCGGAGGGCGCGGACATCTTCATCAACGACGCGCAGTATACGCCGGAGCAACTGGCGAGCACGCGGCGCGGGTGGGGGCATTCCACGTGGCTGGAAGGAGCGCACCTCGCGCGCGAGGTCAACGCGAAGACATTGGTGTTGTTTCATCACGATCCTGATTCGACCGATCGCATGGTGGACACGATCTTGCGGCAGGCGCGCGAAGAGTTTGATTCGGTGTTCGCGGCGAGCGAGGGCATGGTGATCACGCTGGGTGCGCCGGGAGGGCGCGTGGACGCGCACATGCCGGGGACGCGAACGGCTTTGCGGCGCGAGGCACAGTTCCGGGCGAAGGTGTCGGGCGTGACCGAGGGCGGGCACCGGTTCGAGGAAGAAACGATCGTGAGCGATTTGTCGTTGCAGGGAGCGATGATTTCGCTGCGGCACAATCCTCGGCTGCAATCGGAATTGCAGGTGGTGATGGAAGCGGGCGGCGCGAATGGCATGCAAGCCATGCAACTGCGCGGGTACGTGGTGCGCATCGATGTAGGAGCGGAGAAGGGGCGCAGCGCGATCGGCGTGGTCTTTACGGATTAGATTCCGTTTTTAGCCTCCGAACCGAAGCACTCCCTTTTTTCTTTTCATTCCTTCCACTATAGAGACTTGGAAAAGGTCTTCTACGGTTCTCTGGTATGGAAGAGCCGGGACCTACCCTAGTTTTCCCAGACTCAGAGGACTAAGGCAGGCCTTCGCGAGCCCTCCGAATGGAGCGCGTGGCCGGCTTATTTACCACACTTGGCGGTCGTGGGGTCAATGGTCTTGCCGATTTCGGTGATCTTGGTGGCAGGAAAGCCGCTCATTTCTGCGTGCTTGTGGATGATGGCCTCATCTTTGGCAAGGTATACACAGAACATTTTGTCGGCGGAAACAAAGGATTCCCGCCACTGAATATCGGGCCCCAGATGGCGCAGCACGTTATTGGACTTGTTCGCAGCTTCCCGCAACTGCTGGCCCTCGATCGTTCCGACTTTGGGAATCTCACGCTCAATCACATATTTCTTCATAGCATCCTCCGTAGGCTTCTTTGTCGAAGACGTTGCTTCGATGCTCAAGGATAGAAGCGGAAAAGGCTTGCAAACAAGATGGCAGATTTGCCATTCTACATAGGTATTTAGGCCATCGCGATGTTTAGCGTCGGGAGAGACAGCCCATGATTGAAGTCACAGTCTTATTTCTCGACGGAACTTTCTCGTCCACCGCAGTCGGGCCGATGGAGGTCTTCCGTCACGCGGGGACGCTGTGGAACCTCCTTACGGGAAAGCGGCTGGCGCCTCGCTTTCGCGTAACCACAGCATCGGTGGATGGACGCGCCGTTCACTGTGACGGGCGAATCCAGATCCGGCCTGACGCAGCACTCACAACCATTCGCAAAACAGAACTCATTTTTATTCCGACCACGGGACTCAGCTTGGACGACGTCGTAGAACGCAATGCGCCGGTTGTACCCTGGCTACGGCGGTGGCACAAACGGGGGGCGGCCATCGCCAGTGTGTGCTCAGGCGTGGGTCTGGTTGCAGCTACCGGGATGCTTGACGGCAAACGTGCCACCACACACTGGGGCCTGGCCGAGCGGTTCCGCGAGAAATATCCCAAGGTGCGGTGGATGCCGGAGTTGATGGTGACCGAGGACCGCGGTTTCTACTGCGGCGGTGGCGTGCATGCGGCGCTCGATCTGAGCCTGTATCTGGTGGAGAAATTCTGCGGCCACGACGTTGCCATGCAATGCGCCAAGGCCCTGCTCATCGAGACACCCCGCGCATGGCAGGCTGGGTTTGCCATCGTGCCCTTGAAAACCGAGCACAGCGATGGGGCCATCTCCAGCGCGCAGGACTGGCTGCATCAGAATTTTCAGCGAACCTTCCCGCTCGAGGCGCCGGCGCGGCTCGTGGGCATGAGCCTGCGCAATTTTGTTCGGCGCTTCAAACAAGCTACCGGAGACAGCCCGTTGCTCTACTTGCAGAAGCTACGGATCGCCGCCGCCAAACGCCTGCTGGAGAGCGACCATCGCACTGTGCAGGAGATCAGTGACGCCGTCGGCTACCAAGATGCCGCTTTTTTCCGCCAGCTTTTCGAGCGACACACAGGAGCGTCCCCCAGCGCATACCGGCGAAGATTTGGTAGTGCGCAGAATGTTTGACCAGCACAGGCACAGGGTTGAGCGGATTCTCTACTCCTCGGCGAGAGCCTCCATCGGAGATATCCGCGCGGCGCGTTGAGATGGCAGCACGCAAGCAGCGATGCACACTATCGCCGTGACGCACGCAGCACCTACGAGGATCGCCAGGTTCGATGCCGGTACGTGGAAGAGCACCGCCCGCATGGCTCGGCCTGCCTGCCATGCTCCGATCAAGCCCAATAGCGTTCCGGCTGCGAGCAGTCGCAGGGAGAGAGAAAAAAACTGGCGGCGGATCTGCCCGGGTTGCGCACCCAGGGCCATGCGCACGCCGATCTCGCGGCGACGCTGTGCCACGGCGTAACTCAACACTCCATAGGTGCCGATGGCGGTGAGCAACAGAGCTATCCCTGAGAAGAGGCCAGCCGAGCAATGCCGGTGAGCGACGGGCGACCAGGCTGTCGGCAATGCGAGTGTCCATCGACCGGAGATCATTGACTGGCACGTCGGCATCGATTTGCCGAACTACCTTTTGCAGCGTCAACCCGAGCGATTCCGGTGGCAGGCTGGTGCGGACGGCGACGAAGACGCTGTCACCGATGCGGAAGGCGTAGGGATAATAAATCGCGCCCTGGGCTTCGTCTTCGGTGAGCCCCGCTTGTTTCACCCCGCCGACAACGCCGACGACGGTGAATGCTTCGGCATCCTTTCCCGCTTCGGAGCCGTCCCACAAGCGTTGGCCAATAGCGCTGGCGTTCGGCCAGTAGTATCGCGCGAAGTCTTCATCCACAACGCAGACTCGCTCAGAGCGACGTGAATCGTCGGCGGTGAGAAATCGTCCCGCCCGCAGGGAGAAACCCATCGCGCGAAAGTAGTCGCCCGCGACGCCATAAGAATAGTGCCCTCGCGCGGATTCGCCAGGGCGGAGAACGTGACCCATTACCGTGGCGGCGCTTTTGCCGATGTTGCCACTGAAAGGCACATTGTTGACCACGCCCGCGGACAACACTCCCGGTAGGTGGCCGAGTTTGTCCATCAAGCTTTCCGCAAATGCCAGGCGGGCTGCCGGCCGGGTAGTCTGCCCACGGAAGCAAGATTTGCCCGGTCAGCACGTGGTCGGACCGGAAGCCCGGAGAAACGGCCATCACTCGCTGAAGACTCAGCCCGAGCAGACCCGCTCCGGCCAACAGAATGAACGCCAAGGCAATCTGAGAAACGATGAAACTATGACGCAGGATTTGAGCGCCGCGCCCGCTCGTTCCGCCACGGCTCTCCGATTGAAGCGCATTTCCGAGATGCCGTCGAAGATTGAACCAAGCGACGGGCGCCGCGAACACGATGCCCATGATGATGGCTGCGACGAGGCCGACCAATGCCAATCGGGCGTCGAAGGCGATGTGACCTCCCAAGGGCAGGCGATCAGCGCCCAACGCGCGCAGCAGTCGAATTCCGCCGGCGCCGACGGCGAGTCCGAGCAGTCCTCCGGCGAACGTGAGCAAGGTGGTCTCGACGACCGCTTCGCTCACGAGGTATCTCCAGCTTGCGCCAAGCGCCTGGCGAACGGCTAATTCTTTGACTCGACCGCTGGCGCGGATAAGAAGCAGGTTCACGAGGTTGACTGCGCCGATCAAGAGAAGAACCAGTACGCCCGCCTCCAGCAGCAGCAGAGTGGGGCGGACGGCTGCGACGTGGTCCGCGTGCAATGGCACCACCAGGGAACGAAAGCCCGCATCGGCAATCATCTTGGCCTGGGGGTCGTCGACTTCCAATGCCGCGTTCTGCGCGTCGATCTCCGACTGGGCTTGCGCGAGAGTGGCGCCCGGTTGGAGGCGGGCAATCATTTGGATGACATTTCCGCCCGAATGCCGCTCGCGATGGCATGCGATCTTCAGCGCGCGATGCAAGCGGGAAGAACACCCGGGCATCGGAAGAGAGAAAGCGGAAGCTCGGGAGGCAAGACGCCGATCACAGTTCTGGGAACGCTGTTTACACGAATCTGCCTCCCGATCACGTGGGGATCGGCGTTGAATCGTTGCCGCCAAAACGTGTCGGAAAGAATGGCAACGTGGTCGGTTTCGATAGGTGGTTTCCTCGTCCGTGAAAGTGCGTCCGATCGCGGGGCCGAGCCCGAGGGTAGAGAAAAAATCCGGAGATACTCGCATGGTCTGGCAGGCGTTCCGTCGAGCCGGGCTCACCGACAATCTCCGTTCCATAGCGGTAGATCGAGAGCGAGGCTGAAAGCGGGAATTTGGCCGCGGCGCTCGTAATAGTTGGTCAGCGAGGAGCCGTCGCGATCGACGCCGGCTTTCGGATAAGTGTTGAAGATCGTCATCAGCCGGCCGGGCTCGGGAAATGGCAGCGGGCGGAGCAGCACCGAATCGATCACGGCAAAAATCGTCAGATTCGCGCCGAAGCAAACGGCGAGGGTCAGAAGCGCGGTAGCTGTAAATGCCGGGGTCTTTCGCAGCAACCGGACGGCGTAACTGCAGCTGCCTGCGAAGCTCGTCGAACAGGTGAACGCCAAATGCCTCCCGGCAATCCCCTTTGATATTGATAAAGGCTGCCGAGTTCGATCCGTGCGACGGCGGGCCGCTTTTTCTCGGTGAGATGCCGGAGCGCACTAGGTCTTCGGTGTATTGCTCGATGTGGAAGCGCAGCTCCTCGGACATTCCGTCTTCGAAATCACGCCGCCGGGTGAGCACGCGAAACAAAGAACGAAAGCGCTGGAACATGTCACACCTCCTCCGAAGTCGTGTTCAAGGCCGCGGCAATCGCAGACGCCAGCCGGTTCCAGCCAGCCGTTTCCTCACGCAGGCGGCGACGCCCCGCGGCGGTCAAGGTGTAGTACTTCGCCCGGCGGTTGTTCTCGCTCTGCCCCCATTCGGCGGCGATGAGATCGTGGTGCTCCAACCGGTAGAGGGCCGGATATAAGGATCCCTGTGGAATCTCAAGCGCATCCCTTGAGATCTGCCGGATGCGCAGCAACACGCCGTATCCATGCAGGGGTTTCAAGGACACCGCTTTGAGGATCAGCATATCGAGTGTGCCCGGGAGTAATTCCGCGGTTTTGCCCACTGTGTGTGGCCTCCTAGTCTAGCTAGGAGTCTAGCGTACGCTCTCCTAGTTTGACAAGGGGAAGCACGGCGACTGGGTTTCCCACGAAGCTTCGACAGGTACCAAAACGCAAGTCAGTTCTTCTGGATTCGGGCTTGCTCTTCAGGAGCGTGGAGTTGACGGCGATACTCTTGGGGCGTGGTTCCCACGGATCGCAGGAATGCACGCCGCATCGAATCCGCACTGCCGAACCCGCAAGCGGCAGCGATTTGTTTGAGGCCTTGGTCCGTTCTCTCCAGCCGCTGGCGCGCAGCTTCGGCTCGCATTTGCAAAACATAGTGGGATGGGGTTTTTCCCAATTCGCGTGTGAACACGCGCTCGAAATTACGAACGCTCATTGCGGTTCTGTCCGCTAGCTTCTGTACTGATAGATTGTTAGGAAGGTTCTCCGCAATCCAAACCTGAAGCTCTTGAATGGCTTTCATTTCCGACGCCTGCGCCGACAAGGAAGCGCTCAGCTGAGTTTGTCCGCCTGGGCGGCGCAAGAAGAGAACCAGCTCGCGCGCTATTTCATGAGAGATTCTGCCTCCGCAATCCTCATCAACCCACGCGAGCGCCAGATCGATTGACGCCGAGATTCCAGCCGAGGTGTAGATGTTTCCATCTTTAACCCAGATGGGATTGAATTCCACATTCACTTTTGGATAGCGGCTTGCGAATTCGGACCCGAATTTCCAGTGCGAGGTCGCTTTCTTCCCGTTCAGCAGACCCGCCTCGGCCAATAGAAATGACCCAACGCAAACCGACCCCAATCGGCGAACCGCGGGGGCCATCTTGCTCAACCACGCGAAAAGGGCGGAGTCACGGGCAGTACGTGTTGCAAGCCCACAGACGAGAAGAACGGAGTCAACCTTCCCTGAGACATCTTGGAAGCGCCCGTGCGCAGCGAAAGAAAGTAGTCCGCCCTCGCCCTGAACTCTCAGATCTTTTGCGTTGGTTACAATCTCGACTTCGTAGACGGTCTTGCCGACCAGGCGATTCGCGGCGGCAAAAACCTGAATGGGGCCAACCAGATCAAGCTCATCTACAGGGGGCACGACAACAACGATGATTCGGCGGCGCCTGAGGCGGGCAGTTCCGTGCTGGCCTGTGGTTGAGTTTGTCCTCGGCATCGGTCCGTCAAATATGCAATGGGAAACGTTGCCGGGCAAGCAGAGGGTGACGTTTTGGCCGAAAACGTCGGAGTTCTGTCGATAAGTGGCGGCTCCTGGTCATTAGAATCGGGCACTTGAGGAGTCGACAATGACCACGGCGCAAGCGCAACTCTCGGTGTCTGATCCACAGGCCTATCGCGATAATTTGTTCAAGCTGCTTGGTGACCAAAATCCCTTGGAGGTATTGGCGCAGACGGCGGCGACCTTGGCCGACATTGTGCGCAAGCATCCGGCGACGGTGCTGCGCACCCGGTCGTGTGAAGGAAAATGGACGCCGAATGAGATCATCGGCCATCTCACGGACAGCGAATGGGTGTATGGGTATCGCCTGAGGCTGATTCTTTGCGAGGACAATCCGACCATTTTGGGCACGGACCAGGATTTGTGGGTGGCCGGCCAACGGCACAATGAGCGCGAGCCTTCGGAGCTCGTGGAAATGTTTCAGACAATGCGGCAGCTCAATCTGGTGTTTTGGAAACGAATGTCGCCTGCAGATTGGAAGCGCACCGGCCAGCACAATGAGCGCGGACCGGAATCCTTGAGCGTGATGCTGCGAATGATGCCGGGTCACGACCTTTCGCACCTGGCGCAGATCACTCGTTACATTCAAGCCGTTCGATAGCGGAAATGGCGCCGCGGCGCGGTCTATCAGACAAACCCGTGAAAATGCTCCTGAAAGACATCCATCGCAGCTTGCGCACGCTGGTGAAACGCCCCGCTTTTTTCGCCGCGGCCGTGCTCACGCTGGCGTTGGGGATTGGTGCGAACACAGCGCTATTCAGCGTGGTCAACGCCGTCCTCTTGCGGCAACTTCCGTTCAGGAACGCAGACCGCACTTTTTGGATTACCGAGGTTCGACCGAAACGGAGTGACGCTCCATTTTCTCTTCCAGACTTCCTGGACTATCGCGACCACACGGACTCTCTGGACGCAATCTCTGCCGTAGGACCTTGGAGCGCCAGTCTAACTGGGCGAGGAGATGCCGAACAGCTGATTGGCGCACGTGTTTCCGCAAATCTTTTTGAGACCCTGGGCGTCGACGCCGCATTCGGCCGAACGCTAGAACCAGAGGACGACCGGCCGGGGAGTCCGAACGTGGTTGTAATGGCCTATGCACTTTGGCAGAGGCGATTTGGCGGGGATGCCAGGCTCATCGGCAAGTCACTCGACCTGAACGGTGCGAGTTACACGCTGGTCGGCATCCTGCCGCCAAATTTTATCTTTCCCATTCCTGACGCGGAGCTTGCCGTACCTCTCGTTCCTGATGCCGACCCCTGGCGTTTCAATCGAGACACCGTGAACTTTCTTAGGCTCGTAGGGCGGACTCGGCCAGGGACGAAATCCGAGCGCGCACAAGCGGAGATGAATGCACTGGCCCGCAAACTCCGCGAACAGTTTCCTGAGTCGAACGCGCAAAAATTGGGTGTGAAATTGACGCCTATGAGGGACCAGGTAACCGGTGGTTACCGCCGCGCGCTTTGGGTGCTTCTGGGAGCCGTAGGATTTGTTCTCCTAATCGCGTGCGCCAATCTTGCGAACTTGAACCTGGTGCGCGCCTCTGGGCGGCAAAGGGAAATGTCGATTCGTTCCGCGCTCGGCGCCACGCGGTGGCAGGTCGTCAAGCAGCTCCTGTTGGAGAGCGCCTTGCTGGCGGCCGCCGGAGGCATGGTGGGTGCATTCTTGGCGCGCTTTGGTGTGCAAGGGCTGGTCGCACTGAGTCCTTCGAGCATCCCGCGAGCCGGAGAGATCGGACTGGACGCCTGGGCGCTCGCCTTCACTGCTCTAATCTCACTTGTGGCAGCAATAGGCACTGGTTTGGCACCAGCGTTGTCGATCTCGCGCGGTGACTTGGCGCAGCAGCTGAACGAAGGGTCGCGCGGATCCACAGAAGGTGGCCGAGGGAAGGCACTGCGGGCCGGGCTGATCGTCGTCGAAGTGGCCCTCTCGTTCATTCTTCTGGCGGGCGCAGGTGTTTTGCTGAAGAGTTTTTCCAACGTGCAGACCGTAGATACAGGTTTCGACCCGCACGGGGTTCTAGCTGTTCGCCTGTCACTTCCGAGGGCCAGTTATCCTCATTTGGTAGGCGTAACCCGGTTCTACGATGCGCTACTTCCCCGCGTCCAAACGCTTCCTGGAGTATCGGCCTCGGGTCTAGTCAATATGCTGCCACTAAGCGGTGTGATCTCGTCGATTCCCTTCACGGTGGTGGGGCGGGCGCTTTCGAAGGAACAGGCTCCTGAAGCCCAGTATCGCACGGTGAGTCCGATGTATCTGAAGGTCATGCGAATTCCTCTCATGGCGGGCCGCGAATTCAATGAGGGTGATACGGATCGCACGCGGCTGGTCTGCCATATCAACGAAACTCTGGCCGAGCGTTACTGGCCTACAGGTGACGCCGTCGGTGCTCACGTGATGCTGAATGACAACGACTCTGGACCGCGGGAGGCTGAAGTAGTCGGAATAATTCACGATGTCAAGGATAGAGGGCTCGAGGCCGCGCCGAGTTTCGACATTTACATACCCCTTCGACAAACGCATGAAGATGAGGTGGTGTGGATTCGGGAAAATCAGTATTGGGTATTGCGAACAGATGGAGACCCACTCGCTCTAGCCAATGCTTTTCGCGAGCAAGTCCGCAGGGTGGACGGTGATGTGGCCGCTTCGAATATCCGCTCGATGGATCAGTATCTCTCACTCACGATAGCGCCTCGGCGTTTCAATCTTCAGTTGCTGTCCATCTTTGCGCTTGTGGCGTTCGCTCTGGCCCTCGCTGGAATTTACGGCGTCATCTCTTATTCCGTAAATCAGCGGGTACATGAAATAGGCGTTCGCATGGCGATGGGAGCTCGACGTAGCCACGTGTTGAGGATGATGATCGCAGATGGAATCAAGCCGGTCCTCGCAGGACTGGCGCTCGGTATCCTCAGCGTGTTCGCGCTAAGCAAGGCGTTAGCGAGCTTGGTGTATGCGGTCAGCGCGTCGGACCCGGCCACGCTGGCGAGCGTTACGCTAGTATTCGGCTCCGTGTCACTTGCCGCTCTGTACCTGCCGGCTCGGCGCGCTACGAGGATCGATCCGCTCGTTGTTCTTCGGACAGACTAGATGAGCCGACCCTCGGAAGTCGGCCAGAAACGGCGATCTGGACGAATGGCCGGCGGCAGGAAAAGCCACTCCGTTCGGCGTGCTTCTGGGATGATGCCCTCATCCTTGACAAGACAACCCTTTGAGCTTGGGAAGACAATGGTGCGCTGCTGCGTTCTTGGCATGGAGGTGCGTGGCGTGTAGGCTGACAGTGGGTGGTTATGGCGGAAGCGAAAGCAAATTTTGTGCCGGTTAGCGCGCTGGACAAGCGGCGGCCGTCGAAGCGGGAGCTACTGCGCGGACTCGTGCGGCAGGCGCCGTTTGTGGCGAAGAATTTTCAGCTTTATTTTCGGAATGAGTGGCGGCGGCATGTGCTGCAGACGAATGTGGTGGCTCCGTACGCGATAACCTTTTATGTGACGCACAAGTGCAATCTGGCTTGCAGCTATTGCACGCAGAAAGAGCCAGACGTCTTTAGCGAAGAGCTGCCGACGGTGGAGACGTTGCGATTATTGAAGCGCATCCGGCGGGAGACGGACTCGATCGTGATTACCGGCGGCGAGCCTACGCTACGGGCGGATATTGAAGAGATCGTGATGGCGACGCGGTTCGGGTACAAGTTCCGGTCGGTGCTGCTGATCACGAACGGCACTTTGCTGGATCGCAAGCCGGGGATTCTTAACGGGGTGACGGGGCTAGTGGTGAGCCTGGATGCGCTGAGCGCTGACCCCACGAACCCGCTGTCCAAACCCGCGGCTTTGCCGAAAGTGATGGAGAACCTGGCGTTTGCGAAGGAACGGCTGGGGAATCCGCGGCAGATCACGATCAGCACGGTGATCGAAGAGTGGAATATCGCGGAGGTCGAGCGGCTGTTGGATTGGTGCGGGGAGCAGGGATTTGTGTTTGCGGCGCAATCGGCACAGATGGAAAAGATGCCGAATCTGGCGCTGCTGAAGAATCCGAAGTATCACGCGCTGGTGGACACGATCATCGAGCGGCGGCGGGCAGGAAAACAGGCGATCAATGGCACACCGCGAACGATCGAGACACTGCTCAGGTTTCGCGAGTTCCAGTGCTATCCGACCATGTTTCCGCGGGTCTACCCGAACGGAGACGTGTTTTATCCTTGCGAGCCGCTCCGGAAGGTGGCGGGGAATCTTTTGCGGGATGGGTCACTGGCGAAGATTTTTGCGGCCGGGAAGAAGAAGTACGGGGATATTCCGCCGTGTCAGGGGATCTGCTATTTGTTTGGAAATGTGCTTTCGCACTACTACGTGAATGACTTCTGGGGGTTGGCGGAGGATTTCATAAAATAGTTCAAAAGTCGACAATTGAAAGTTGAAAGAAACGCCAAAAGATTTAACACAGAGGGCGCAAAGAGCACAGAGGTCACGGAGAAAAAGGAAGCCAAGTCGAAGACTGTTAGCTTAGTTCGGAGATTTTTTTGTCCAGGTGGGCCAGGGCGGCTTCCAGGGATTTTTTGTGATTGGCGTTGGTGGCGGAGGCCAAGTCGTTGGCGATGCGAACGCGGGACAGCTGGAGATCTTTGACGGCTTGCTCTCGAAGCAGTTGGGCGTCGCTTTTCTGCTCGTGTCCGGACGAGGACTTCTTGATTTCGGTGGATTCCGCTACCTGAGCTTCTACGTCTTTGCTTTCCCAACCTCTTGCCATAGCGATATTCTGACATAGTTCGCTGGGATCAGCGGGTCTTAATCGGAGAAAGTTTCCGAAGGAGCTTCCTTCCGCACGTGGAGTGCTTTTGCGGAATCTGCTCCCATTTAGCTTGGCCGCACAGCCCCTTCGAGGCTCAGGGTAAACAGGAATGGCGGTGCCACATGGCCTCTTCTTGGTTGAAATGGAGTGCGTTACGCGCTGGCGGCGCGGCTGCGGGGGAAGATGGGGAGAGCGGAGGGCATCACGCTCTGAATCGTACTCTCCGCTACACGCGCGAGGTGGTCCGCGAAAATCCCGGTGTAGGAAAATTCGCTGACGCGGTCGGTCCAGCGAACCCGCAAGACCCAACCCCTGGCAGTTTCCTCAACGTGCAGCGACGAGATTTCCGCGATAGGAATCGTCAGAAGGGAGTGGAGGTGCGAATTGAGCGCCCAGACGCTGCTTGCGCCAACGAAAAGCTGCACGGACGCGGCAGGGCCAGTTCCCGGCTGATATTTTCCGCCGTTGACGACGACCAGCGCGCCGAGTTTTTTGACCTTTTCGTCAATTTGGGCATCGGGCTTCGCGGAAGGCAAGAGGGCGGCGGTGAGAAACATTGCCAAGCCGGCAATTCCGGCGAGCCAACTGTTCCAAAAAGCAAGCGGCAAGACAACTAGAGCGCCGCCGGCGATGGCCAGCAAGATTCGGAACGCGGTCCAGGAGCGCGGATCGCGCCGGATGCGCAGCAGCTTGGGCACGAGAAGGACTACAGCAAAGAGCGCGCCGATAGCGAGGTTGCGTAGCCGAATGCCGAGGCTTTCCAGGTGCGAGGCTGCCGGGTTGGCCGTGGTTTCCATTTCGATCTTTATCCTTACGGTCTGAAAGAGCGCCCGCATGTGGGCACGCACGCTTCCGACTGTCGAACTCTGACAGTTGAGATTCTTCGCGCATCCTTATCGGATGCACTCAGAATGACAACGTCTGCCCTGCCGCTCAAAAGGCGCCCACGACGTTCCGCGGCCGCTACATGTTCGAGCACTCAGGGCGCCAAACCGGCGATTTCGCGCATGCGGGCAAAGGCTCGGCGCACGTGCGGAATTGTGATGGAGCCACCGACAATCATGGCGACGTTCAAAGCGTCGATCACTTCGTCGCGCTTCCAGCCTTCCTCACCACATCGCACTAGATGATACGTTATGCAGTCATCACAGCGTAGCACCGCTGAGGCGACTAGGCCCAATAGCTCTTTGGTCTTGGTACCGAGCGGACCGGGCTCGTAGGCCTGGTTGTCGAGGGCGAAGAAGCGCTTCACACCCAGGTGGCCGCAGCCGAGGATTTCTTCGTTCAAGTCGGCGCGAAATTTCTGAAAATCGTCCAGCCCAGAGGCCATGGTTCCTCCCTAGAAGAATGGGATACCGATTATGGACGAATGATCCATTTAGAACACGGAGCGGGGGCAGACAGTTGGATTAGGCGGTGCGTAACTTGAACGAGGCGGTTCTAGTACCCGGCCTAGTCGGCGGTTGGGGCTAGGGCTTTCTCAACTAAGGCTTTGGCGCCGGGTTTGCCTGTTAGGACCAGGTTTGCCCATTCGACGCCGACTTGCGACAGGCGTACGGCTTCGCTGGTGAGGGACTCGGGGCCGCCGGAATCGGCGTTGCCGAAGAAGATGCGGTCCATCGGCTGGGCGGCGGCGATGCGATTCTTTGTGTACTGGCCGGGCGTAGCCATGTACATGGGGTGGCCGCGGCGGTAGATGCGGACTTCAATGGGAGTGGCGTTGAACTTGGGCATGAGCTTTTGGAAATCGGCGAGGACCCGGGCGGCGAGAGTCTTGCAATCGTCTTCGTCGAGCAGCAGGGAGCGGCGGTTTTCGCGCAGCGGAGTGTAAAAAGAGAGGATGTTGTTTTTCTGTTTGTAGCCGGGGGTGTTGCGGACGGTCCAGTCCGCGACGATGAAATCGGTGAAGGAGTTGCCGGGGCACCAGGTGTCGTAGCCGCGATTGTAAACGGGCTTGTCGAAAATGACGTTGACGACGGGATAGGGCGCATAGCGGGTGCGGCGCATGGCGGTTTTCTGGTCAGAGGGCAGGTTCAGAACCAGGCGTGAGGTGATGTGCTTGGGGCTGCACATGAGCGCGACTTTTGCCGCGATCGTGGTGAGCTTCCCCTCGTGAAAGTAGGTGACGCGAACGGCGTCTTTATCCTGGACGACCGCTACGACGGTGGCGCCACCCAGCATGCGCTCTTTGTATTGTGGTTGCAGGACTTCGACGAGTTTGTGGGTGATGCAGCCGAGACCGCCGGGAAGAATGACGCGCTTGGCGTCTCCGCCGGTGGCCAAATCCTGCATCGCGCCGATGCCGATCAGCGCGGAGGTATCTTCGCAAATGGCTCCCCAATTTGACGGGCCATAGCCATCCCACCATTGCTGAACTTCGGGAGCGTAGGCGCCAGTAACTTGTGTGAAAGGCTGGGCGTCCAGCTCGGCCAGGCGCTCGCGGACATTTACTTTCAGCATGTCGTCGCGGAATTTGCGGAAGCTGTCGCGGACTCGCTTAGGATACGGGAACTGGTCGATTCCGGCGTTCCAAGTGTCCGGCACGAAAGTCTTGTTGACGATGGTGGGATCGGGATTGTCGACGGGAAGGAGCTTTAGTCCGATTCCAGTGGCGAGCTGGTCGCCTTCGTCGTCTTTGTAGGCGTAGGCCGATCCGGTGCAGAAGGGTTGGCCGTCATATTCTTCCTGGTAAGCGTTGCCGCCGAAGTGGTCTTCTTTTTCGAGAAGCAGAAAATCCTTGCCGCGGAGGAAATAGGCGGCGGATAGGCCCGCGACTCCGCCGCCGACGATAACGATATCGGCTTTGCGGGTGGCGTCCGGGCGGTCGAATTGATGGCCGTCGCGCACCTGGTGGCAGACTTCGAAGTGTTCGCCGTGAACGAGAGGGCCCTGGCCCGATGGGTGGGGCGCGGCAGCGAGAGTGGAGTCCACGGGACAGCCCGCCGTGACCGATCCAGCAACGACGAACCTGATGAAATCACGGCGATTTTGCGACATCGGGCCTCCTAGGGTCGTTCGAGCAGATCTTGGGCGGCGCCCACGCTGCGGGTGCGCACGCGATACCAAATGACGATGAGCGCTACGGAGACGGCGAAGATCAGCGTGGAGATGGCGTTGATCTCCGGAGTGATGCCGCGGCGGAGGCGTCCCCAGATTTCGAGGGGAAGGGTGTTGTCTCGGCCGATGAGGAAAAAGGTGACGGCGATTTCATCCATGGAGAGCGTGAAGATGAGAAGGCCCGCGGCGATCAGTGAGAGCTTGAGATTGGGGAGGGTGACGCGCCAGAAGGTCTGCCAGGGGGTTGCGCCGAGGTCGAGGGAGGCTTCTTCTTGAGCGCGGTCCATTTTCTGGAGGCCGGCGAAAAGTTCGGTGGTAGCTACGGAGATGAGTGCGGTGCCGTGGCCGAGAAATACCGTGAACAAGCTTAGCGGCATGCCCACGAAGACGGCGAACATTAGGAGGGAAAGTCCGGTGATGATGCCAGGGAGAATCAGCGGCAAAAGGACCAGTCGGCGGAACAACGCTTTGCCGGGAAAGGTGCCGCGGTCGAGAGCGAGCGCGGCGAGCAGGCCGAGCGTGAGCGCAAGCACGACGCTGCCCGCTGCGACGAGAAGGCTATTCTCGACGGCGTCCCAGATAGAACCGTCGGCGAATAGTTGCCGATACCAATCGAGCGTGAGATGTCGCGGGGGAAAGCCGCCGACGCCGTCGCGATTGAAGGAGTAGGCGATCAAGACGACGATTGGCAAATAGATGAAGGCGAACACCAAAACGGCGTAAACCGTGAGGATCGAGGCACGGCGAGTGGGGCTGGCGCTGCTCATTTGAAGGACCAGCGCTTCTCGACACGCTCGGTAAGGGAAAGCAGCGACACGGTAATCAGTAAGATGCCGACGGAGACCGCGGCTCCCAAGGGCCATTCGTAGGCTGCGCCAAACAGAGTTTGGACGATGTTGGCGATCATCGTGCCGCTCGGGCCACCGACTAGCAGGGGCGCGAGGAAGTCGCCGAGGGACAAGACGAAGGCGAAGGTGGCGCCGGCGACCAAACCCGGCATCGACAACGGGAGGATCACTTTGAAGAATGTGGCGCGCTGGTTGGCGCCTAGATCTTGCGAAGCTTCGACGAGCGGGCGCGGAATGTGCTCGAGCGCGGCGAAAATGGGGAGGAAGACGAACGGCGTGTAGATGTGCGTCAGCATCAGCACGACAGCGAATGGGCTGTAGAGCAGGAAGCTGACGGGCTCATGCGTGATGTGGAAATATTGCAAGAAGCCGTTTAGCACGCCTTCACTGCCGAGGATCGTTTTCCACGCGTAGCCGCGCACGAGATAGCTGACCCACAGTGGAACGATCACGAGCTGGTAGAGAAGTTCTTTGCGTCCGCCGGCGTGGAAGGAGACGAAGTAGGCGAGCGGGTAACCGAGGAGGACGGAACACAACGTGACCGAGGCCGCGATGCGCATGGTGCGAAAGAGGACTTCGGCATAGAGAGGATTGGAAATGAGCTTGTGGTAGTTCTGAAGGTTCCACTGGTGGACGAGGAAGCCGTCGCGCACCATCCAGAAGCTGTGGGCGAACATCAATGCGCACGGCAGAAGCAGGAAGAAACCTACCCAGAGCAGGGGCGGCGCGGCGACGATCGTTTTGTATGCTCGCGAGTACATAGAGGCGGTGACTGGTGCCTTTTGATCCGTGAACCCAGCTGTTGCTACTCCTTTACGCGAATTGCGTCTGCGGCGGAAAAGATGAAATCGTGTTCGCCGCTTAGCGGGCCGCGCGCGGGGATGCGTGCGCGCAACACCGGGGTGCCGGCGCAATCGATTTCGAGGATTTCGCTGGGTCCGCCGTAAATCTGCTGGCGAATGGCGCCGCGGAAACGGACTGCATTGGCGGAAGACGGCGCGTCGGCGGCGAGCCGAATGGCTTCGGGGCGAAGCGAGTAGAGCGCGGGCCCATCGGCGCCGGAAGTCTGCCAGGAAAGCGCACCACTGGTTGCGACACCGCCGCGGACGTCTCCGCGCAATAGATTGGTCTGTCCGATGAACTGGGCGGTGTATGCCGTGGCGGGATGGACATAGATCTCGCGCGGCGGAGCAATTTGCTCGAGCGCGCCGTTGCGGAGCAGGGCGATACGGTCGGAAAGCGCCATGGCTTCTTCTTGATCGTGGGTAACGAAGAGGAAGGTGATTCCGATTTCGCGCTGAAGGTCCTTCAGCTCGCTCTGCATTTGCTTGCGCAAGTTGGCGTCGAGAGCCGAGAGCGGCTCGTCGAGCAACAACAACTGCGGGCGGTTGATAAGGGCTCGCGCCAGGGCGACGCGTTGTTGCTGGCCGCCGCTGAGCTTCGCAGGTGAAGCTGCGGCGAATTCAACCATTTTGACCATGCGAAGGGATTCGTCGACGCGGCCGCCGATTTCCTGCTTTGGCGTGTTCTTTACGCGGAGGCCGTAGGCGACATTGTCGCGAACGCTGAGGTGGGGAAAAAGCGCGTAGTGCTGGAAGACGGTGTTGACGCGGCGCCGATACGCCGGCGAGGTGTCGAGGCGCTCGCCAGTCATCCAGATTTCTCCAGCGGTGGGCTGCTCGAAGCCGGCAATCAGGCGTAGTAGCGTGGTCTTGCCGGAGCCGCTCTCGCCGAGGAGGGTGAGAAATTCGCCGGCGGCGATGTCGAGCGAGAGGCTCTTGAGGACCTCACGTGGACCGAAGCGTTTCGCGACTGCGCGGACTTCCAGCAGGGTCTTACCCGCGATATCGGCGCTGTGCGGCGAAATGGCAGCGGGCGAAGTCACTGCGCGTTTTTCACCTCGTTCCAGATTTCGGTGTATTTCGGACGGCAGGGGATGTCCGGCCAGAAGTAAATGCGTTTCATGTAGCCGTCTGGATCGTCCAAGTGCAGACCTTTTGCCTCGTCGGGCGTGAGAAATTGCGCGGTCGAGGGATTCGCGGGCGTGTAGTGGGTCACGTCGGCGATGAGCTTCTGCGTTTCCGCCTCGACCATGTACTCCAGAAAGGTGTGCGCGAGTTCTTTATGCGCGCTGGCCGCGGTGATCATTAAATGATCGATCCACCCCGTGGTGTTCTCCTTGGGAATCGTTTCGCCGATGGGAAAGTTGAGCTTGCGGAGCTCGTTGGTCGTCAACGGCCAGCCCATGGCGGCGGTGATTTCGTGATTTTGAAAGAGGTTGGTTAGCTCGCCGCTCGTTGACCAATACTTACGGATGTTGGGTTTGAGCTCGATGAGTTTCTTTTTTACAGCTTCGAGCTGCGCGTCGCTGAGATTGTAGATTTGACTGGGATCGGGCTTATCGTAGCCGAGAACCTGCGCGGCCATGTAGACGCTCGAGAGTTCGTCCCAGAGAGAAAGTTTTCCCTTGAATTTGGGGTCCCAGAGGATGCTCCAAGAGTCGGGCGCCTGCGCGAAGGCGGTGGTGTCGTAAAGGAGCGGATTGGGCCCCCACACGAACGGCACGCCATATGTCTGGCCGTTGGCTTTGACGAGCGGTGAGTCGCGGAGCTTAGAGGAAAGCTGATCGTAGGAAGGAATTTTCGATAGATCGAGAGGCGCAGCCAGTCCTGCGCGGACGATGGATGTCGCGACGTCGCTGGACGGAGAAATTACATCGTAATTTGCGGCGCTGCCACCGCGGAGTTTGGCGACGAGCTCGTCGCTGGAACCCATGTAGGACGCGACGACTTTGCAATGATGCGCGTCTTCGAACGCGCGCACGAAGGAGGGATCGGCGTAGCCTTCCCAGACCAGCAAGCTCAAGGATTCTTGCTTCTGTCCGCACGCGCCGCCGCCGATCGCTAGGGCGAGGGCCGCCAAGAGTAAAGAGCGTCGTTTCATTCTTCCCCCCTGCATTCACTCGGCGTGCTTGTGGACCGGAAGAATCGCGGCGGCAACAGCTCCGCGTCCTTCCAAAATCTGCACGCTAAAATGTCGGCGGCGTGTTGACCCACAGCAGCCACGTCTCGGTCCGGCCGGGATTTCTCCAGCGATGCGGCGTCGAGCTTTCGAAGTACAAAGAGTCGCCAGGCTTCAGCCTATAGTGTTCTTTGTTACTGAGCCAAATCTCGAATTCGCCGCGAAGGATATGCAGAAATTCCTCGCCTTCGTGCGCGTACGATTCGCCGCTTCCGCCATTGGGCTTAACGCGAAACAGGTGCGGCTCCATTGCCGTTTGACCCCAGGCGAGCAACTCCATGCGCACGCCGGCAGTGGTCTCAAGAATCTTTCTCTGGTTGGGACGCACGAGGCGGGGATTCTCTCCCGCAGCCTCAAAGAGCGAAAGAATATTCGTACGGTAAAAACGCGCGATGCGGCGAAGCGTCGCAACCGAAGAACGCATCTGGCCGCGCTCGAGCGCGCTGAGAAAACCGATCGAAACGCCAGTGGCCCGCGCGACTTGAGCCAGCGAGAGTCCGCGCCGGGTGCGCAAACGGCGAAAGCGCTGTCCCGGCTGCGCAGCGGTTTCCGACGGCGCGGACACAATGCCTTGGCGCTTCAAAACGTGAACGATGGCAGCGGGATTCAGGCCGCGCGCGCGCCGAAGAAAAAGTGCGCGCTGCAGGAGCCGCACATCGGCTTCGGTGTAGAGGCGGTAGCGGCTCTCTGTGCGCTTAGGAGCGACGAGTCCAAGAGCCTCCCAGGAGCGCAACGCCGAGGAGGAAATGCCAACACGCCGCGCGACTTGGCTGATGCGCAGCATGCCTCCTTGGAGTACGATTCGCGATCTGTTGAATAAATTCTTTCCGCTTGACACGGGTCCTGGCTTTCTCTAAGTTTGCGGGATTATAGTAAGGTTACAGGGGATCAAGCAACCTCGAAGATTCACAGCGACGGCCGGTATTTCTCAATGAGGGGTGAGGTCATGAAAGTAGATGGTTCGCGTTGGCAGAGCCTATGGTTCTCCGGGCTACGTGTCTATCCCTTGGCGATCGTCGCTCTTGCATTGCTGGTTGCTGCGCCGTTCGCCGGCGCGCAGAGCACCGGCGGCCGCATTCGCGGAACGGTTAGCGATCCGAGCGGCGCCGCGATCGTGGCCGCCAAGGTGACGCTGATCAATGAAGCGACCAACCTCGCCCGCGATGTGGATACGGGCGCCAACGGCGAGTATCTGTTCATCGAAGTGCCGGTGGGGAGCTATGAGATCGACGTGACCCAGCAAGGATTCAAGAAATACGTCCGCAAGGGCATTGGCCTGGACTTGAATGAGGCCATCAGCGTGGACATCGCGCTGCAACTGGGCACGTCCGCGGAAACCGTAGAAGTGACAGGACAGCCGCCCGTGGTGGATACGAGCTCGACGCAGCTCGGCGCTGTAGTCAACGAGCGCGCCTCGACCCAACTACCCCTGAACCAGCGCGACGTCTATCAATTGTTGCAGTTGCAGCCGGGGGTGCAATCACAGCTCGGCAATGACACGTTTTACGGCTCGGACAAAGCCGGCGTCGTAACGGTGAATGGCGGCCGTGGCCGCGCCAACAACTATTCCGTGAACGGCGGCGATGGAAACGACCTGTTCGCCAACCTGCCTGCCATTGAGCCTTCTCCGGACAGCATCGAAGAGTTTCGCGTGATCACCAATTCGTTTGACGCGGAGTACGGGCGAAACTCCGGCGCGGTCGTCAACGTGGTGACGAAGTCCGGCACCAACGAGTTTCACGGCAGCTTCTACGAGTTCTTCCGGAACGACGTGCTGAATGCGCATCCCTTTACATTTTTTTCGGCGCCAAAGCCGGAATTCCGGCAAAACCAGTTCGGCGGAACGTTTGGCGGGCCGATCAAGAAGGATAAGACTTTCTTTTTCGGGTCGTATGAAGGGCGCCGGATCGTTCAGGGCGTCGTTTCTCAGCCGATTAGCGTTCCGACGGCGGCCGAACTGAACAACGGAGATTTTTCGGGGCCGGGAAATGCCAATGGTGTTGTAGCTCCCAACGGTCTTCCGGGTTTCGCGGGATCTCTGACGGACGCGACGGTCGCCAACATTCTGCAGAGCCGCTGCGGCGCCAATCTGAGTGCGCCAGCGAACGCTGCGCTGACTTCGGTGGTAAACGGCGGAGCGCCGCAGCCCTACAGCACGATTTTCCCCAACTTCCAGATTCCGACGCAGTGTTTCGATCCCGTGGCGGTGAGCCTGCTGCAGTACGTACCGGGCGCCGGAGGGACCGGCGGCGTTCAGGTGACTCCGAACAAGACAGATCGTGGCGACCAATTCCAGATCCGCGTCGATCATTCGTTCAACAACAACCAGAAGACAGCGATCTACTACTACTTTGACGATGACAATGCCCTGGACCCGTTTGCGAAGTTCCAGGCGTCGGGCGCCACGACCGGCAATTTTCCCGGGGTCTATGCGACGCGCACGCAGCAGATTAACGTGACGCATACGTCGACGATCGGCGCGACTGCGGTGAATGAAGCGCGCTTTAGCTATTTCCGTGAGGGCCAGCTCAAGTTTGATACGCCGACGCGTGTCGGTGCGATCCAGAGCTCTTGTGGCAGCGGAGCTTCTACTTTCTGTTTCACAGGAACGTCTGATACAGCCCTCGTTACCGACAGTGGAACCCCCCTGGGCACCAATCCGGATTACGGCCTGCATTCGGGATTGGGCCCAACCAAAGAAGGAGTTCCGTTCATTGACGTGGGCGGCGGCTTTACAATCGGAAACAATTTTAACGGCCAACTGCCGCAAATCGGCAACACGTTCCAGTTCAGCGACAATTACAGCAAGATCATCGGCAACCACAGCCTGAAGTTCGGCGGCGACCTGCGCTACCAAAAATTCGATCAGCTCCTGTATTTTGACGTCAATGGCGACATGCAATTCCTCTCGTCGACTTCGTCTCCCGTCGGCAATGACCTGGGTTTCTCGGATGCCTATCCCGACTACCTGTTGGGGCTAGCGAATAGCTTCTTCCAGGGCTCGGCGCAACATGAGTTGGTGCGCAGTACGTCATTGTATTTGTTTGCGCAAGACAGCTGGAAGATCAAACCCAATGTGACACTCAACTACGGGTTGCGGTGGGAGATGAATACACCGCTCACCGATATCGGCAAGAAAGTGCAAACATTCCGGCCAGGCCAAGTGTCAACGATCTATCCCTGCACGCTGCCAACGACCAGCCCCCTCTACGTTGCGGGCAGCGTGACCGATTGCAACACCGCGGGCGTGACACCAGTAGGCCTAGTCTTTCCTGGGGACAAGAACGTGCCGAATGCCTTGACGAACACTTATTACAAGGGTTTCGCTCCCCGACTGGGCCTGAACTGGAGCCCCGATTGGAAGGAAGGTGTCCTTGGGAAGTTAACCGGCGGTCCGAGCAAGACCAGCATCAGCATGGGCTTCGGGATTTTCTACAACCCAATCGAGCAACTCGTGCTGGAACAGTTCAGCGCTGAGCCTCCATTTGGCGGGAGCAATTTCATCTCGAGCCCGCTCTTGCAGACGCCGTACCTCGACCAAAGCGGCGACATATTCCCTAATCCGTTCACTGGCATCCTGAATCCCCCGCGGGGCTCCTCCGTCGATTGGTCGCAGTTCCGGCCGATGACCTTCTTCGGACAATTTCCAGCCAACCTGCGGCTACAGTATTCCGACCAATACAACCTGACGATCAAGCGGCAGCTGCCCGGAGATATTCTGTTTCAAATCGGGTATGTGGGATCGCAAGGGCATCGGCTGCTGGCGAGCTATGAAATTAATCCCGGAAATCCTACGACTTGCAACCAGTTGAACACCATTCTTGGGGCAGGTACCTGCGGGCCTTTCGGAGAAGATTCCGCGTATACGATTCCGGCCGGTACCGTGATTCCCGCGGGAGGGTTTACCTTGCCCTACAACGCGGGAAGCGGTGGGCTGACCGTTCCCGCGGGTACGCTGGCGAATCCGATTACTCTAGTTGGCTTACGCCAATATTCTTCGCCGCTTTGCGCGCCATTGACTGGGGCGGGCTGTCCGTCTGACGGTACACCGGTGTTTTCCGGCATCTTCACGGAAAACACGGTCGCCCGATCGAACTACAACTCGTTGCAGGTGCTGTTCCAGAAAAACTTCACCAAAGGTTTGCAATTCCAGGCTTCCTACACGTTTAGCAAGACGATGGACAATGCTTCGAGTTTTGAGAGCGCGCTCAACCCGCTCAACTTCAACGCAACGTATGGACTGTCGGACTACGATGCGCGCCATCGCTTCGTGTTCAACTATGTGTGGGACCTGCCGCTGCCGAAGTACGACGGATTTAAGGGCAAGCTGTTGGATGGCTGGGAGCTCTCTGGTATTGTCTCTTTCCAGAGTGGTTTCCCGATCCGGATCACGTCCCAAGATGATGTCGAAGAGTTGGACTCAACCGACCTTTTCGAGTTTCCGGGTGAGCCAAATCTGACAGCGCCGTTCCACACACAGAACATTCGCCAGAACAACGGATTCGTGTTTAATCCAAATCTGTTCACCAATGCAACCGTGGCGCCTGGCACGATTGGCAATGCGCCGCGGACCATCTGCTGCGGACCGGGCATCAACAACTGGGACATGAGCTTTAACAAACAAACCCACTTCGGCGAGAGATGGCAGATGGAATTCCGCGGAGACATTTTCAACGTGTGGAATCACGCGCAGTTCTACAGCGTGGACGGCGACGTGTCGAATACGGGAAGCACCTTCGGACAAGTGCAGCACGTCCACGATCCGCGGCTGGTCCAATTCTCGCTGAAGTTCCGCTTCTAGCGCGGACTGGAATAGCTAAGAAACCATTCCGAAGGCGCGGCTCGCGAGGGCCGCGCCTTCGCGCCTGCAATACATAGTTCGAGCCCGATACTGACCGCAGGGAACAGACCTGCAAGCACGGAGTACCCAAATGCACGAAGCACTGCAAAAGGAAATCGCCAACTACCAGAAGCGCACGCCGAAGTCTGCCGAGGCGCACAAGCGAGCATTGCAACGAATACCGCTGGGAGTAGCAAGCAACTATCGTCACTATGAACCCTATCCAATCTTCGTGAAAGACGGGAAAGGCAGCCGGATCCACGACGTCGACGGCAACGAATACATCGATCACAACCTATGTTTTGGCGCATTGATGGCCGGGCATTGTCATCCGGCGGTGGTGAAGGCCGTCGAGCAGAAACTGCACGAAGGAACGACCTTCGGGATGCCGCACGACCAGGAATGGGAGTTGGCCGAGGAAATCTGCAAACGGTATCCCGTGGACATGGTGCGTTTCGGGTCGAGTGGAACCGAAGTCACGATGCATGCTTGCCGCATTGCGCGGGCAGCCACCGGCCGCGACAAGATTGTAAAGTTCGAGGGCTCCTACCACGGACTGCACGACACGGCGCTCGTAAGCGTCAAGCCCAAGGCTGAGGAATATGGCGATCCCGATGCGCCCAACTCGGTGCCGGGAGGCGGCGGCGTGCCGAAGTCTGCGCTGGCCAACGTGGTGGTGGCCAGCTTCAACAATTTGGGCAGCGTCGAGCGCCGCTTCCGAGAGAATCCGGGGCAGATCGCGGCCATCATCCTGGAACCGATCCTGATGAACGTAGGGCTCTGCATGCCACAGCCCGGCTTTCTTCAGGGCTTGCGGGACATGGCAACGAAGAACGGCGCGCTGCTGATATTCGATGAGGTGAAGACCGGGGCGAAGCTCGCGTGGGGTGGCGCCAGCGAATACTTTGGCGTGAAGCCTGACATGATCTGTTTGGCGAAATCCATCGGAGGCGGCTTGCCGCTGGGTGCGTTTGGAGCGAGCCGGGCGGTGATGGATCTGATCTCGCAGCATAAGGTTTTCCACGGCGGCACGTACAACACGAACCGTGTGTCCATGGCCGCGGGCTTGGCGACGTTCCGCGAAGTGCTGACGCGGGAGAACTATCTGCATGTCGACAAGCTCAGCAAGCAGCTTACCGAGGGATATCGCAAGATCGTGTCCAAGGTGGGCCTGCAGGCCTATATCGCGAGCGCAGGGGTAAACGGCGCGTTGATGCTTTATCCCAAGGAGATCCGAAATTATCGCGACTGGACCACCGTCGACGTCGATCTATGGCGCCAGTATTGGTTCGGCATGGTCAATCGCGGAGTCCTGGCGCAACCGTATTGGTGGGATGAACAGTGGACCATCTCCGTTCAGCATACCGAGGCGGACATCGATAAGCACTTGGCGGTGTTCGATGAGGTCGCGCCGGGATTGGCGAAGGCGCAGAAAGAGCGCGGTGCCGCGGCGGTGAGTTCAGCGGGGCACTAGCGCGCTTTCAGGATCGGCGGCGGCGTAACGCGAACGGCAGGGAGAATATCGTTGTCGAACGAGGGTACCGCTTCACTTGCCGTTTCGGCGTCACAGGAAGCGCCGAAGCTGCGCCGGGTCCTTGGCCGGTGGGATCTCGTTCTGCTATTCGTTGTCGCGGTTTTCAATCTGAACGTTGTGCCGTCGATCGCCGCGAATGGCGGCGTAACGATTTGGCTTTGGATTATCTCGCTGCTGCTTTTTTTCTGGCCGCAAGGCATCGCGGTGATCGAGCTGGCTCACCGGTACCCCGGGGAAGGTGGCGTATACCTCTGGGCCAAAGAAGTATTCGGTGACTTCCACGGATTCCTTTCGGGCTGGTGCTATTGGACGAACAACATGATGTACGTCCCCACAATCATGTTGTATTTCGTCGGCGTGTCCGTGTTCGTTCTTGGCGAAGGCCAGCGATCCCTGGCTGACAATAAGGTCTTCGCACTGAGCGCTTCGCTGGTGCTCCTCGCTGTGCTCGTGGTGCTGAACGTGGTTGGGCTCGGCGTGGGGAAGTGGATCAATAACCTTGGCGCTATCGGTACATTCGTTGCGGCTGCCGTATTGATTGGACTCGGGGCGATTGTGTGGTTCCGGTTCGGAACGACGGTGACCACGGCCGACTTTCAGATTCCCGCGAATCCCCGCTTCGTGCTGAACTCGTTTGGTGTGATTTGTTTCGGCCTCGTGGGGCTCGAGCTTGCATCCATTATGGGCGACGAAATCGAGAACCCCGGCCGTATTCTTCCTGGGGCGGTAGCCTGGGGAGGTGTTCTTTCCGGGTTGCTCTATGTTGGTGCGACGCTGACATTGCTCGTTGCGGTCAGCAAGCAAGACATCAGCGTTCTGCAAGGCATCGTCCAGGCGGTGAGCCATATGGCGGCCAGAGTAGGCGCAGGCTGGATCGTTGCGCCGTTTGCCTTCCTGCTGAGTGTTTCGATCGCTGGAATCGGCTCGGCGTGGCTCGCGGGCTCGGCGCGAATCCCGTTCGTCGCCGGCCTTGACTCTTATATGCCGTCGTGGCTTGGCAAAGTCCATCCTCGATACGCGACGCCGTATGCAGCGCTGATCGTGCACGCCATCGTGTCCTTGATTTTGGTGATTGTGAACTTCACCATCACTGGCGCAGGCGTGCAGGAAACGTTTCAAAAGCTCTTGTCTCTGGCAGTGGTCTTGCAGCTTGTTCCGTTTCTTTACATGTTTGGAGCGCTGCTGAAGATCGCCGGGGGCGAGGGGTTCGTCAAGGGGCGCTACAGCAAACCCACACTGATTTTTGCGGGGGCCAGTGGATTGCTGACCACCGCACTTGGTATCGCGCTGGCATTCTTCCCAGCGCAGCAGATTACGTCGCTCATGTCCTACGAAGTGTGGATGTTCGGAGGCACGCTGTTTTTTATCGGGCTCGCGGCGTTTTTCTTTTTTGTGTACGGCCGGCGGAAGGCGGCGCGCAAACTCGAAGTGGCCACGCCGGCCAGCTGAGAGTTTTTGTGTTCGCTCTCGCAAATGGCCGAGATCGATGGAATTGAGAGGGATGTCATGTCAAGCAGCGCCAAAGCGAACGTTCAAACCTATCAAAATTATGTGAATGGCCAGTGGGTTGGAGCGGCGTCGGGCGACACATTTCCCGTGTACGATCCTTCCACCGAGGAAGTTATCGCTCGGGTTGCCGCGGCGGACAAGAACGACGTCAATGTGACAGTTGCAGCGGCGCGGGAGGCTTTTGACTCTGGTCCTTGGCGGCAGACCACCGCGCAAGATCGCGGCCGCATCCTGTTTAAGCTGGCCGATAAGATCCGCCAAAATACCGCGCATTTAGCGGACATCGAATGCCGCAACACCGGCAAGCCGATCGTGGAGGCTGAATACGATATCGCCGACGTGGCGACCTGCTTCGAGTATTACGGCGGACTAGCCACGAAAATCCAGGGCCACGTGAACTCCGTTCCGGCGAACGCGCTCAGCTTCACATTGCGCGAACCCATGGGCGTGGCCGCGCAGATCATTCCGTGGAATTATCCTTTATTAATGGCGGCGTGGAAGCTCGCGCCGGCGCTGGCGGCGGGCTGCACTTGTATCCTGAAGCCTGCCGAACAGACGCCTCTCACCGCGCTCGAGTTTGCGAACTGGTTCGAGGAGGTGGGCTTGCCGCCGGGCGTCGTCAACATTCTCAACGGCTTTGGCGAGACAGCCGGCGCTGCGCTGGTGGCGCATCCGGGCGTTGACAAAGTTGCGTTCACGGGCAGCGCCGCCGTCGGAAAGATCATCGTCAAGAGCGCCGCAGACACGCTCAAGCGCGTAACTCTCGAGCTTGGCGGAAAATCACCGAACATTTTCTTTGCAGAGGCTGATTGGGAAGCCGCGGTTGACGGAGCGCTCTTCGGCGTGTTCATCAATCAAGGCGAAGTCTGCTCGGCTGGCAGCCGCATCCTTGTTGAGAAGAAAATCTATTCAAAATTTGTCGAGTCCATGACCGAAAAGGCCAAGCGCATCAAGCTGGGCCCGCCGCTCGAGCGCGAGACGAAGATGGGGCCGCTCGTCAGCAAGGAGCAGTACGATCGCGTCGGCTCCTATCTAGAAATCGGCAAGAAAGAAGCCAAGGTCGCCATCGGCGGCGGCCGACCGAAGCAATTCGCAAAGGGCTACTATCTCGAGCCGACGATTTTCTACGACGTCGAAAATAGCGCGCGAATCGCTCGCGAGGAGATCTTCGGCCCGGTCGCATCGGTGATTTCGTTTGACGGCGAGGCGGACGCGATTCGCATCGCCAACGACACGCCTTACGGCCTTGCTGCCGCCGTGTGGACGCGCGACATCTACAAGGCCTTCCGGGTCGTGAAATCCCTGCGCGCGGGCATCGTATGGGTCAATCATATGCAGCCGACCTACGTCGAAGCTCCCTGGGGCGGCTACAAGCAGTCCGGCTTCGGCCGCGAGCTTGGCCCTTGGGGTCTTGAAGAATATCTGGAAACCAAGCAAGTGTTCGTGAATCTCGACGAAACTCCAATTGGGTGGTACTAAACATGGCTACAATTCAAATTCGCACGGAGATTCCTGGGCCCCGATCACGGGCGCTCATGACACGCCGCCAAGTCGCGGTGCCTCGCGGACCCGCTAACTCCACGCCCATTTTCGCAGCACGGGCGGAGGGCGCCGTAATAGAGGATGTCGACGGCAATCGTTATCTCGATTTTGCCGGAGGCATCGGGTGTCTCAACGTCGGCCACCGCGCGCCGCGGGTCCTGTCGGCGATCAGCGAGCAGCTCGAAAAGCACCTGCATCTCTGTTTCGCCGTCACCCCGTATGAAAGCTACATTGCGGTCGCCGAGAAGCTGAACTCACTGGCACCCGGGAAATTCCCCAAGAAAACCATCATCCTCAACACCGGCGCGGAGGCCGTCGAGAACTCCATCAAGATTGCGCGCGCCTACACCAAGCGCCCCGCGGTCATTTGCTTCGAGGATGCTTTCCATGGCCGCACGCTGCTGGCAATGTCGCTTACGAGCAAGACGCATCCGTACAAAGCTGGCTTCGAGCCTTTCGCCAGCGACGTGTATCGCATTCCGTTTGCTTATGCGTACCGCAGCGAAAGCGGCGCCACCGCCGAGATGTTTGCGCATCACCTTGAGAACACCTTCAAACGCTCGGTGGCGCCCGAGTCTGTGGCCGCGGTGATCGCCGAGCCGGTCCTTGGCGAGGGCGGTTTCGTCGTTCCGCCCCGTGACTACTTCAAGCTCTTGCAAGACATCTGCCGCAAAAATGGCATCCTCTTCATCGCGGATGAGGTACAGTCCGGCTTCGCGCGCACCGGCAAATGGTTTGCATCCGAACACTTTGGCATCGAGCCGGATCTGATCACCATGGCGAAATCGCTGGGCGGTGGCATGCCCATTGCTGCGGTGACGGGCCGCGCCGAAGTGATGGACGCACCCGGTGTGGGGGCCCTTGGGGGCACCTATTGCGGGCATCCGGCTTCTTGCGCCGCAGCTCTTGCCGCCATCGAAACCATCGAGAAAGACGGGCTGCTCGCGCGTTCCACTGCAGTGGGCCAGCACTTTGAGGCCCGCGCTCGTGGCTGGCAGAAGAAGTGGTCCCTGGTTGGTGACGTTCGCGGCCTGGGCGGCATGTGCGCCATCGAATTGGTGCGCAACGTCGAAACGCGCGAACCTGCTGACACCGAAACGAAGGAAATTGCCCGGCACTGTTACGAGCATGGTTTGGTGATCATCACAGCGGGCACATTCAACAACGTGGTTCGCATTCTTGTGCCGCTAGTCGTCACCGACGAACAGTTCGATGAGGGCCTTGACGTGATCGAAGCCGCGCTCGCCTCGGTCTCTGAGGGCAAACAAGCAGCTTTGTCGCACGCCTAGCGCGCGGCCTTTGGCCGTCCGCGTCGCCAGGTTGCTGAAAACTCATCCAATCATTGATATTCGTCGGCTACGGCGAATTCCAGGAGTTACGCATGCAAGAGACAGAGACAAAGACAGCTACCACCCCTGTCGAACTCAAGGACGCTCGGCTTTTCCGCGAAGCCTGTTACATAGACGGCCAGTGGGTCCAGGCCAAATCGGGCTCGACGATCAGTGTCGACAACCCCGCTAGCGGCGAAGTCATGGGTAGAGTCCCTAAGCTTGGCGCTACGGAAACCCGCCAAGCCATCGAAGCCGCGAAACGCGCGTTTCCCGCATGGAGCCAGAAAACCGCCAAAGAGCGCGCAGTAATTCTGCGCCGCTGGTTTGACCTTATGATGGCGAACCAGGAGGATCTAGCTCGACTGATGACCCTGGAACAGGGGAAGCCGCTGACCGAGTCGCGCGCCGAGGTCGCATATGCGGCCGCATTTCTCGAGTGGTTCGGCGAGGAAGCCAAGCGCCTTTACGGCGACACCATCCCGGCGCATCAGGCAGACAAGAGAATTGTAGTCATCAAACAGCCCATCGGTGTGGTCGCATGCGTCACGCCGTGGAATTTTCCACTCGCGATGATCACCCGCAAGGCCGGCCCGGCGCTTGGCGTTGGCTGCACGGTGGTCCTGAAGCCCGCGTCGCAGACCCCTTTCTCGGCCCTCGCGCTTGCCGAGCTCGCGGAGCGTGCCGGCGTTCCCAAGGGTGTCCTCAACATCCTTACGGGCTCTGCCACAGAGATCGGAGGGGAGCTGACGTCGAATCCTATCGTTCGCAAGCTATCGTTCACCGGATCCACGGAAATCGGAAAGATCTTGATGGCCCAGTGTGCCGGCACGGTCAAGAAGCTTTCCCTGGAGCTGGGTGGTAACGCGCCTTTCGTGGTCTTCGAGGACGCCGACCTGGACGCTGCTGTCGAAGGTGCGATCGCGTCGAAGTACCGCAATAGCGGTCAAACCTGCGTATGCACCAATCGCTTGCTCGTGCAGGACACCGTATACGACGCGTTCGCAAACAAACTGTCGGCTGCCGTCAAGACCCTGAAGCCCGCACCGGGATTGGAGCCGGGCGCCACGCAAGGACCCCTAATTGACGATGCAGCTGTGGAGAAAGTGGAAAGCCACATTCGCGACGCGCAGTCCAAAGGCGCCAAGATTCTTGTCGGCGGACGGCGCCACGCCTTGGGGGGCCGATTTTTTGAGCCGACGATCCTGACCGAAGTCACTCCGCAGATGGCTGTGGCACGCGAAGAGACCTTCGGTCCGGTCGCCCCGCTCTTCCGATTCAAGACCGAAGCCGAGGCCGTCGCGCTCGCCAACGATACCGAATTCGGCCTGGCGGCCTACTTTTACGGACGCGATATCGCCCGTATTTGGCGTGTCGCCGAAGCCCTCGAATACGGCATCGTCGGCATCAATACGGGCCTGATTTCGACCGAGGTTGCTCCATTCGGCGGTGTCAAGGAGTCCGGTCTTGGCCGCGAAGGCTCAAAATACGGCATCGACGAGTACGTCGAGATGAAGTACTTGTGCTTCGGGGGTATTACCGCATAGCGCCTTCGCGCTGGCCGTCCATTCTATCCGCCAGTCCGGGCCAACCCGTCGTTTGACCACGCTGTTGCTCCTGATCGGGTTGTTGAGTCGCGCCACCAAGAGCGATGGGCCTTACTCTGAGAGTGCTGCTTCCGTTTCCACCGCCCACACCGATTCTCGTCTTGCCAATGGAACCAATTATTTCTAAGCATGCTCCCTACGAGCAAACAAGCGGGCCAACCGCAGGCAAGTTGAGACGGCGTGTCTGCGTGAACGCACTACTTGTGGTGATTGGCATATTCCGCTGCCGCTTTGAGTTCCTGGTCCGCCTGCACAAGCAGCTGGTTGGCCTTTTCGGCGTGGCCGCCTAGTTCTTCGTGGTTCACCGTTCGCGCCTCCTCGATTCTCTGAAATGCCTGGCTGATATGTTCTTGCGCTGCGGCCAAATTCGGGTGCTGCTTCGCGTCGATATTCGGTACCGGCCTTTGCGCAAGAGCGAGCCCGCCAAAAACCAGGGCAGCAACCAAGACGACACACCAAAGCAAGTTTCTCTTCATGATTCGTTTCCTCTCTGTCGAAAAAAGGGCGGACCTCACTTGCTGGCGCCGAGCCCTACCCCAAGCCGTTAAGCACAATAGACCCCAATGTGAGAGTTTGCAATCAAGGAAAGGTCATGCTCGAGCCAGACTTCCCCGGCAGCGCCGCATGTCCCCTAAGGATGTTGCAGTAAGGCGGGCCTGTAGCTCAGTGGTTAGAGCAGCGGACCGTTGTTGGTGCCCGACCTATCAGGAAGTTGCGCTGTCGCTGCGAGGGCGACCACTCGGATTAGTCAGCCAATCAAACCAGACGGCCCCTCTAAGCCAATCCTCCTGCTAACAATAATGCAGCTTCCCGCGTCCATTGAGCGAGAGGGACAATCGCGTCCGCAGCTTGACGGGGCGCGAACTAAGGGGGGAACCGTGGCCTCACTCGTCCAAGACCTGCGCTACGCACTCCGAACGTTGCTCAAAAGCCCTGGGTTTACGACCGTTGCGGTGCTGACTCTGGCGCTGGGGATCGGCGCCAATGTCGCTATTTTCAGCGTGGTGTACGGCGTTGTGCTGAAGCCGTTGCCCTTTGCGAATCCTGAGCAACTCGTGCGCGTCTTCGACGACCTTCGTGGCACGAACGAGCAGGATGTAGGGATGTCCGCACCGGAGCTTTGGGATCTGCAAGACCGCTCGGGTGTGTTTCAGGAGATCTCGGCGGTGGCGCCGAACAGTTCCGCGGTCGCCGGTGGAGACCGGACGGTGCGTGCCGAAAGCCTGGTCACGAGTCCCGATTACTTCACCTTGCTGGGAGCGAAGCCGGAACTCGGCCGCGTGTACACATCGCAGGATGCCGTGCCGGGATTCCTGGAGCCGGTCGTCATCAGCAACGGCTTTTGGCGCCGCTACTACGGTTCGGACCCGAAAATACTCGGGCGGAAAATGCGCCTGGATCGCGACATGTACACGATTGTGGGAGTAATGCCTCCAGGCTTTCGTCATCCGGGCCCAACGCTGGATACCGACGTGGAAGTCTGGATCGCTACCGGCTTTAACGCTGCGCCGTTCCCTGTTCCAGCCGTAAGGTCACAGAGAATGCTTCCCGCCGTCATAGCGCGCTTGAAACCCGGCCTAACGGTTGCGCAGGCGCAAGCGCGGCTCGATGCCTATATTTCGCAACTCAGCTGGGAGTATCCCACCGAGTACCCGGCTGCCTCCGCGTGGGCGGTACGGCTTGCTTCTGTGAAAGAAGATCTGGTCGGCCCGCAGCGGACCGAGCTGTTCATCCTTCTCGGAGCGGTAGGACTGGTGCTACTGATCGCGTGCGTGAACATTGCCAACCTTCTTCTCGCGCGCTCTTCCGGGCGGCGGCGCGAAATTGCGATTCGGTTGGCGATGGGTGCGAGTCGTGCACGCCTGGCGGGTCAACTGCTAACCGAAAGCATGCTCTTGTCGGTAATTTCCGGCGTCGTCGCGCTCGTCACGGTTCTCATCTTGAAGAATGCGATCATCGGCCTCGCCCCCGCGGATATTCCCCGGCTCAACGAGGTTGCCGTCAGCGCTGGCGTGCTTTTTTTTGCTTTCCTGATTTCCATCATCACCGGCGTCCTCTTCGGGCTGGTGCCAGCACTGCAAGCTGCGAATGCCGACCAGGTTGAGAATCTGCGGGAAGGCGGGCGCGGATCGGGGGTTGGCAGGCGCCATACTCGAGTTTCGCGAGTGCTTGTGGTCTCGGAGGTCGCACTATCGATCGTCTTGTTGGCGGGCGCGGGCCTGCTACTCCGCAGTTTCTGGCGGGTGCTCGAAGTGCGTCCCGGATTCAATCCCAGCCATCTGACGACGGTGCAAATCTGGATTCCGCAATCGAACAATCCGGCCACGGACCCTTATAGCGTCGAGGAGAAGCGCGCCGATTTCCTTCTCAAGGTCTATCGCGGCGTGTCTGTGCTGCCCGGGGTGGAACAAGCATCGATTTCCGGGAACGACACTCTGCCCATGAACTCTGGCAGAAACTACTCTCCCTTTTCCATTCAAGGGCGTGCAACGGAGTCAGAGCGCAGCCCGGTTGCGGACATTGCGGTGGTCGACACGCAATATTTTCGCACCATGGAAGTTCCTTTGGTCACGGGACGAAATTTCACCGACCTCGATACGTATAAGACACAACCGGTGGCCGTGATCGATCAGACCCTCGCACGGCAATATTGGCAGGATAAGAATCCGCTCGGCCAACAGCTCAAGTTTGGATTTGGACGAGGTCTGCAAGGTGTCAACATTGTCGGCGTGGTTGGCGATATCAAGTCGGACGGTTTTGAGGCTCCCAGCGTCCCGCATATTTACGTTGCCCTGGGGCAGTTCGCGCCAGTCAACGCGGTAGTTTTTCTCCGGAGCCGGGGCGACGTGGCAAATCTGGGCGAGGCCGTGCGTCACGAGGTCGAAAGCATTGATCTCAACGTTCCGGTACACAGTGTCAGCTCCATGGATCAAATCATCTCCAGATCCGTGGCTGACCGGCGTTTTGCTCTCGAGCTTCTGGGTGTTTTTGCGGCAGTAGCGCTGCTGCTTGCCGCGATCGGCATCTACGGCGTGATGTCGTATTCGTTCAGCCAGCGCAAGCACGAGGTCGGAATCCGTATCGCCCTCGGCGCCCAGCGCCTCGATATTCTGCGCATGGCGTTAAGAGAAGGTATGCGGATCGTGGTAATCGGATTGGCTGCCGGCCTCGCCGGAGCTGCAATCATGACGCGATTTTTCCGATCCATGCTTTTCGACGTTGGGCCAGCCGATCCCATTACCTTCCTTTCTGTTTCCGCTCTTCTTGCCGGCATCGCGCTTTTGGCTTGCTACATTCCGGCCCAGCGGGCAACTCGCGTGAATCCTCTCGTCACTTTGCGCGAAGAATGAAAACTCTTGTCCGCATTTGCCGAACTCCCGTCGCGCGGGTTACATGGCGAAGGTACACAGCTATGCGTCTCGCGAAAATAGAACCACTCCGTATAGCCCGGATCTTCAACCTGACCACCCCCGAAGTTGCGAGTTGTACGAGCCTGGTGAGTGGTTAACAGACGCTTGCCGTACAAGGTGGATTTCACGGAGAGTGTGTCTACGGGAACTACTTACGAATTTACTGCAATGCACCATTTTGGGGCGCTCGAAACTTCCACCCAATTCTCGCAAATGGATATAAAATCAGGACGTTAGCACTTCCGTGGGCCTGTAGCTCAGCGGTTAGAGCAGCGGACTCATAATTCATAGGCCGGTTCTGATCCGTTGTGAAAATTCTTGATTATATCTGTCGTGTCAACCTCTTACGCGATTCACGTCTTGATTCGTTCTGATCCGTTCATCCCCGTTTTGAGCATAGAACTATGACACTTTAATGACACTCGTGGATTATGCATCGATGTTGAAGCCTCCTAAGCTTTCTACGCTGGATTCATGCCAAACACGCGGCACCCATGTTCCACTTGTCCGGTAACCGCGTTTACCAGGACTTGGGTCCGATACCTGGCAAGCCCTACTCCCGAAAGTCATCAGTAAACACTAGCCGACTTACCAGGACCTATCCGAGTCACCGAGTTGGCGACTACACGCTCGGCGATAAGGTGCCCTATACTTGTTCGATAAGGAGGGCTGACATATGAGGTTGCAGCCTGCCACCATCGGCCTGGTTTCTGGATTGCTCGCAGGCACATTTGCGTGCGCAGCGGCGCAAGAATCCCTCTCACAGCCTGAGTCAAATAGCGGTTCTACGCCCCAATTCACAACTCCACAGTTACCTCTTCCGACTGGGCAGTTCGGCGTAGGGCGTGTTGGCTACCAATGGACGGACGGATCACGCCCAGACGGCCATGCAGCCGACCCCAACGCGCATCGTGATTTGATGGTCTACCTCTGGTACCCTGCGCCGAAGGCGTCGGGTGGTGAGCCCGCAGAATATATCCCTGGCGCCAAACGGATGGACCGAGACACCGCCGCCGCCCCGGCAATGCGAGATGAGTTCGAAGGTATTTGGCCACTTATTATTTCGGGGACAATTTCATCGCTTGCATTCGAGAGTGCGCCAGTCGCACGATCTGGCAAGAAGTTTCCCGTCGTCATTTTGGCTCACGGCGCTGGCGGAACAACCTTCGAGTACGCATCGCTGATCGCAAGCCTTGTTAGCCGCGGATATGTTGTCGCTGCCATCGAAAACACCTATGGCGCACCTGCAGTGTCCTTTCCTGACGGAAGAATTGTCGCGGCCTACCACGAGGCTGACCCGCCCAACCTCTCGCCCGATCAGCGATTCCAGCGCATGATGAAGAGTGCTGGGCAAGCGATTGACACGGGCGCACGGGATATCGTGTTTGTGCTGAACCAACTCATCAAGCTCGACGCTGGGAATGAAAAAACATTTGCCCTCAGAAATAGGCTCGATCTAAATCGTGTTGCGTCGATGGGGCATTCGGCAGGCGGTGCGAATGCCACCCTCGCTTGCCAGATGGATGCTCGATTCAAAGCCTGCGTGAGCCTTGACGGTCAGATGCCACCCGTTGCAGCGTTTCCAGAGAGTCCCGATGGGAAGTGGTTCACTCAGCCAGTTCTCCTCCTCGAAGTGGATCACACAGGAGGTCGAATGGGATTCAACGCTACGCAGAACGATGTCTTCCTGAAGAAAAAGGAAGATCAGTTGAGTCGCTGTCCAGCTGGAAGCTACGATGTTGTACTGAAGTCGCCGGGCCTAGTTCATGGAAGCTTCAGCGACTATCCACTTCTCGCCGCCATGGGCCGACCGACTGAAACGAAAGATGCTCTCCACAATCTGAAACTGACCGCGTCGTACATCGAAGCTTTCCTCGATCAGACCCTGAATCAAGTAAATTCGCAACTGCTAGAAACTGAGGGAAATCATCCCGAAGCGATCGTGAAGCAGTACGGTCAATCTTCGCGTTGACATATTCTTTTGATTCTTGGTGGATGACCGGCTATCCGGACATTGGGCCGTGGATAGGTGAGAACCGCGGACAGTACCTACTGAACGTCAGCTGCACCAATTCTCAGGATTACTCCCCGAAAACGCGCTTGTGTCTACCAATTCAATTCCACTTGGACGTATAGTCCGGTTACCGGACAATGAGGCTGCCACTTTTCCGGTAAGCGCGTGTATCGGGACCTAGGCTGAAATTGCCGTAAGTCCCGCGGTTTTGCTCATGTCCACGCCGGGTCTCCGAAAATGTCTGCCCAGGCGCCTAACTGGTAGCAGAAATCATTCCAGGATCAGTCTGCGACCTTCCTAGCGTGGGCAGTTACGGCGCGGCTGAGTGGGCCGCCGACTTCACCGATATCGCCGGTTTGCGTAAAAGAAGTGGGCGTGAACTCAGATATGACCTCATGCCATAGCATCTTCTTAGCGCCCTGCGGAAATTCCAGATCGATCACGAATTGCTTGCCGTCCCACTTTAGAGAGCTGTGGTAGTACGTATCCACGTCGCACGCAGCGGGGCCGGAGTTATTGCAGAGCACGCCACGAAAACTATTCGTGCTTTTGTCCCACCAGTGAAGGGCAAAAAGGAACACCTCTCCTTGTGGAGTACGAAAATGTTCCTCTTCCATTAGGGTGAAACCGCCGGGACCCGTGCGCCAAACTTCCTCTCCCTCGCCTGTACTGCCCTTCGGGTTCGATGCATCGGGTTCAAATTTGTAGGCGACAGACCACTTGCCCCCAATCGCTTGTGTGAGGCTTTGCATCTGTGGCGGCGGCTGCGACGTGCTCGAAGTTGACTGAGTACGTGCGCTTACACCGGGCTGTGCAAGACAGGCGATACAAAGCGCTGCCGCAAGGGTCGCGCTCCCTTTTCGTGGCGTCATGGTTTTTCCTCTTTCAATTTCCGGCGTGGCTGAAGCTGGGAAACGACTGATAATCGGGAGCATATCTGACGCAAGCCGTTTGTGTAAACGGGCGCGAATCCTTGCTCTGGGAAGGCGCAATCAGAAAAAGATAGGCTAACTCCTGGTAAGTCGTGCCGGCTCAGATGGTCGACGCAACACTGGCTTGCAGTTTACTCGCAGGAGTTTCGAAGCCTAGGGTTTTTCTGGGGCGTTGATTCAGGCGCAGCGCGACCTGGTCGAGCTGCACTTGCGAATGGACAGACAGGTCGGTGCCTCGCGGGAAGTATTGCCGCAACAGGAGATTCGTGTTTTCGTTGGTGCCGCGTTGCCAGGGACTTTGCGGATCACAGAAGTAGACCTTCACATCCGTGGCTACCGTGAAGTCTTTGTGCTTGGCCATCTCTAGTCCGCGATCCCAGGTCAGCGAGCGTCGCAGGGTAGCGGGCAGTTTGCGAACATGTTGACTCCATGCGGCAACGACCACTTCCGTGTTTTTGCTGGGCACCTTGATCAGCATGGCGAAGCGCGAATGGCGCTCCACCAGAGTCGCAATGTAGGTGTTCTTGGCCCCGGCCAGCAGATCCCCTTCCCAGTGGCCGGGAACCGCTCGGTCTTCCACATCCGCAGGTCTTTCGCGGATGGAGATGGCATCGACGATCTGTCCTCGTGACTGTCCGCTAGCACTGGCATGGCGCGAGCGGCGCATGCGCCGCTTCGACCGCAGCTGGTCCAGCAGCTCTTTTTTCAGCACTCCACGGGCCTGAATGAACAGGCTACGGTAGATGGTTTCGTGGGACACGCGCAGGCCCTCGTCATCGGGATACTGGGTCTCCAGCCATCCGGAAATCTGCTCGGGCGACCAGTCCAGAATCAGTTTACTCGCAACGATGTCCCGCAACTTGCGGTTGAGGGCCAGCAGACACCTCTTCGGTCGCAAGGCCGAGTCCCAGGCATGGTCCTCCGCATCATGGGCGCGATAGGCCGGACGGCCACCGTGGCGAGAAATCTCCCGGCTCACTGTGGAGGCCGCTCGATCCAGTCGTCGGGCAATCTCACGAAGCGGTGAATCGGAAGCGATTCCTCGTGAGATGTCCTCTCGCTCCGCTAGCGTGAGCGCCAGCCGCGAACGGCGACGAGCGGCGGGAGGGATGCCGCCGCGAGGCAACAACACCGAGCGAATGCAGCTATGTGGCTTGTCAAAGGCGCGCCCAATCTCATGCAGCGACTGTCCCGCCTTCCACCGGTTCCAAACGTCACGCTTCTCGATCGCAGAAAACCCAAATCGTTGTCCTGGCCTCATGCCAACACCACCTTTACACAGCAGACTTACATCAGATGGTGTTGCATCGACCTGTCGAATGCACCCGGATTACCGGACAAGTGGTTTGGGCCGATTTCACTTGTACGGTAACCGCGTTTACCGGGACTTGAGGATTAGTTCCGGTTTGCTCGTCATCCGGCAGTTTCTGCGATTGATTCGCACAAGCCGACTTGTCGAGACCCATCGCCGAAAGGCTCCTGACTCTTCAAAGGGGAGCGCACCAGCCACATTCACGCCTAAGTGACTAGCAACACGAGGCGCTGGGCAAGCAGGAACACAACGAGCAGCGGAACACGGATCCTAGGGCGCATCGAATTCACGATTTTGGACTCTAATTCAAGGTGCTTCCATCGAGCGTCTGGATCCCGCGGAGTAGATTTGGTAACCCTCGGAGGGCGACCGGCATCTACTTAATTTCAGCCCTCCAATTCAATAAAGGATAGGGAGGAGCCTATGTACGTCATTACCGGCGCGACAGGACACACGGGAAACGAAGTAGCGGAAAAGTTGCTCGCAAAAGGTGAACAGGTGCGTGTTGTAGGCCGCAGCGCAAAGCGACTAGAACCATTCGTAAAGAAGGGCGCAGAGGCTTTCGTTGCGGACATCACCGACACGGGGGCGCTCACGAAAGCTTTTTCGGGTGCAAAGGGGGTGTACGCGATGATACCGCCGGACGTGAGCGCCCCGGATGTGCTGGCACACTATCAGCGCGTGGGCGACGCCTTGGCCGCCGCGATTGAGAAGAGCGGAGTAAAATACGCCGTCGTGCTGAGCAGCGTCGGCGCGGACAAGCCGGATAAAACAGGCCCGGTGGTCGGGCTGTACAATCTTGAAAAGAAACTTGGGGCGATTCCTGGATTGAACGCCCTCTACCTGCGACCCGCCGCCTTCATGGAAAACCTTCTGTTCCAGGTTGGCGTGATCAAGGCCTTCGGAACAATGGCCGGCCCGGTCAAAGGCGATCTGCCGATACCCATGATCGCAACGCGCGATATCGGCGACGCAGCCGCGGACGCCCTGTTGCAGCTCGATTTTCAAGGACAGAGCACGCGCGAACTGCAAGGGGCTCGCGATGTCACGAACACGGAAGCCGCCAAAATAATCGGCGCCGCGATCGGCAAGCCCGACCTGACATATAAGCAGATGCCCGCGGCACAGTTGAAGCCCGGTTTCATGCAGATGGGCATGTCTTCGAATATGGCGGACCAGCTGTTTGAGTTGGCGGACGCGCAGAATTCGGGCTACCTAAAGGCGCTCGAGCCACGCTCCCCAAGGAACACCACTCCCACAACGCTGGAGACTTTTGTAGCCGAAGTTTTCGCGCCAGCCTATCGGGAACAAAAGGCGGCCCGCGCCTAGGCGGCTTGCCGCCATGGGCTCGCCTAGCGGGCCCATGTCCCAAGCGTCGATGTTCTTGTCAATTTCCGTGTAGCCCGTCACACAGAAGAAAACCTCTGCACCCCCTCGTCTGTTCGCGAGCGGATCCTGATGCATCGCCGTTAGTTGGCGACGTGTCGAGCGATCCAAGAGGCCAGGAGCATGAAGTATGTGGGAGCTTGCGGCTCTTCTTCGCGAGTCGCTTCGTGATCGACCTGCATGGTTTCGTTCCCCGGAAACATCATTTCGTGATTCGCATTGTCAACCACGGCATACTGGATGTTTGGCAGTTCTGTGGCAAGCGACTGCAGGCGGTTCACTGACTCTCCCACAGGTACCCATGGATCTGAGTCTGCATACAGAAATAAAAGGGGAACCTTGGCCTGTCGAACTGCAGCAATTGGATCGTCGTCCAAACGCTTGCGGTTCCGATCATGCTCTGGATCATTGGTGAGCTGAGATGCTCTTGGCAGATAGGCGATATTAAACCAGGGTTTTGCCTCAGCCTTGCGCAACGCCTCCAGCGCTTCATCCCGCGAGTTTTTTCGGTGGAGATACCCGATCCACGCCTCTCGCGCGGCGAGCATGTCTTGGACGTCTGACTGGGAATAACCTCGGACAGTGAGCAAGTTTCGAGTTGCGAATCGCATCTGCTCATCTGCGGTGACTAAGGGAGCTGAAACAGAGACCGCGAAAGCCGCATCTTTGCTCCGTCCCGCTGACAGCACGGCCAGCCATCCGCCCTGGCTCAGTCCCCAGAATCCAATCCTCTTCGGATCAATGCGTGATAGCTTGGCCAGCGCGTGCTGCCCGGCGACGGCGTCGTCTGCAAGAGTCTCATAGTCGGCTTTGTCCAGGTCGCCCGAAGACTGGCCGCTCCCGCGGCGGTCGTATACCAGCACAGCAATTCCCATCGCAGGTAGGCCCTCGTACAGATGACGGTATAGGTTGGCGCTACGGGTCGGCAGTTCTGCATGATGCAAAACCACCACCGCTGGCAGACGATTGCCTGTCTTGGGAAGATACACCGTGCCCCTCAGATGGGCATTACCGTTCGTGAATTGAATTTCATCCGAGAGAGACGGTGAAGTTGCCGTCACGTGCCAAAGATCGGAAGCACTCTGCCAGGTTGCCTGCCCCGCTACCCCGCTGAGTGCTGCCAGAAAGACTGCCGTTACCTTTATTCGGAATCTCATGGATCACCTTGGGGCACGAAATTGGGCACTCCAGCCGCCGGGTTACTGGCCTTGTATCTAACAGCACCCTCGCTTATTGGACGAGTAGAGCCAACAAAGGTCAGCCCGCCGATCCGCGCGGGCGGAGGCATTCTGGAGAACACAACAGAGAGAATTCGGGCCAACGAAGGTCCCGCATGGTCGGCAAACCGGAAGTTATCGTCGGACCTCGCGGCTAAGTCCTGATTAGTCGGATAGCCGGACATGTGGCGTACCAGGACTTCAAGTTTCCGGTAACCGCGTTCTATAAAAGGGGATGTCAAGGGAAACACTTCGCCGTTGACTGGAAGGAAGGGTTTTGCCTTGACCTCCAGCCTTCGTAATGGAGCGAGGGGTTCGTGCTTTTCCGTCCGGCGAAGATTCATGCTCTTGGCGTGACGACGTTATCGGCCTTCGGAGGCAAACAAGCAGTGCGGTTGCATGGTGTCAACCATGGTTCTATCTGAGGCTCGAGGCCTATAGCTTTTTCTGGTTGTCCGAGGGGGCATATGGTTAATCCAGTGACTCGGTGCCGGAGCACCAGGCCCAACGCGGTTATGGATACTCACCCTCGAACCAGAGCATCGCAAGAACCGACAAACCACCGCCAGGAATGAGTCTAGAGATGGAAGAGTCCTCGAACGATGCTCAAGCTGCTTGTGGCTTCAGTTGGTCGGCGTCGAAACGCACTCCTTTCTTCCACACCAGCAAAGTGATGGCCGCGATCTTGCGCGCCAGCGTGAGCCGGGCCATCGGCGGTTTTATGCCTTTGGCCACCAGCGACGCGTAGAACTCCTGGAAAGGTCCGGCTACTGCGGCCGCCCGGATGGCCGCACCTTTGAAGATATTTTTCAGATCGTGGTTATGATTTTTGTTGAGGCCGCGAATGGCCAGAATTTTCTTGGAACGCCGGAGCTGGCCATGCACCATGCGGTATTCCGCGCTGTTGCGGGTTTCTAGCGCCAGGCCGCTGTAACTCCACAGCTGGCGTTTGGTGCGAAAGCGATGCGGCGTTTGGATGAGTGCCAGCAACAGGGCCGCACGAATCGGTCCGATCGAAGGGATCTGCCGCAGCAATTTGCTGGCCTGGTGCTTGCTGCTCTCGACTAGCAACTCGCGCCGTACTTGCTGGTGCAAGAGCAGCAGGGCGTCGAACTGTTGGTAGTAAAACTCGGCCCGGCGGCGCACCCCGGCTTCGGCGATTTTCCCGAGCCATTCGGCACGGTGGCGCGCCGCGTAAACTTGCTGGCCGGCGCAGGGAATGGCCCAGCTTCGGTACAGCGCTTTGATACGAACCATCACCCGCGTCAAATCTCTGGTGATCGTCATATAACTGCGCGCCAGTTCTTTCACCGTGCGGATGCCGTGGTCTTGGTGATACACCGAGCGCAGCAGATTCGAGCGCAACAACTCGGCCAGCTTGCGGGCATCGATACGATCACTTTTATTTCCGACCTTGAGCAGAGCATTTTTTCGTGGATCGCACACCAGCACTTGCCGGACATGAGGCTTAAGCAGATCGTGCAACCATGCCGCACAGGTGCCTTCTTCGAAGGTTACCTGCAAATCGCCGTGTAGACCGTGCATGAACTGCAGAATCGTTGCTGCTTTCGTTTCGAGGATGGACTCCATCACGAGTTTTCCAGCGGAATCCAGAACCGTCGCCGAGATCGTTGCCTGATGCACATCCAGCCCAATATACTTGGCGTCATTCATGAGGGCGCTCCTTGTAGGTGATGATGCGAACGATCAAAACCTACTCCAAAAGGGCGCCCTTTTATAATGCGTTTATCAGGCACTGGCTGACCGACAGGAGTAGACTGGCGACGCTTGACCCGGGGAAATCCCAACTCAGGAGAGAAAAATATGGCACGACGCACGTTCTTGGCTCAGCTGGCGGGCTTACCTTTTCTGGCGTTAGGCACGAGGGCGCAGGAGTCTAAAAGACCTCTGAAGATCATGATGAAGGGCGCGTGGGGACCCGATGACCCGACAAGGGCGTCATTTCCATTTCTCCACGGACTCGCACTCGCGGAAGCCGGCCACAACGTGCAAATCTACTTACTCTCGGACGCCACGTCTTTGATGCGAACGTCCACGGTGAACGCGATTTTTCCAGTTGGCTGGCCGCCATTGAGCGAGACACTCGCAAAAGTTGTCGCAAAACATATTCCGATTTATTCCTGCGGAGCGTGCTCCCGCGCCCGTGACGTCACGGAAGCGGACTTGAATCGATGGGGAGCAAAATTCGGCAGTCCACCAATCTTTGTCTCGATTGTGGAATGGGCGGACCGGATTATCGTCGAGTGAAAATATCGTTGAGGAGCTGGCGAGCGTAGATATTCGCCTGTCCTCGCGTAAGCTAGAGTAATACAAATTGATGCTGAGTCGGCCGAAGTCCTGATTAGCCGCGTAACCGGACAAGTCCCGTACCAGGTGACCGTCAGGACAGAATGAAAGGACTCGCTATGATACCCAGACCTCCCGTTTACTAACGACTTCCCAGCGTCCCCATCTTTTCCTAAGAACGTAACGGCTACCACTCCCACAAAGGATTCCACAAACAAAAGCAGTGGATACGATTGCCTTGTGCAGGGTCGAATCAAAACCTACATGCGAAAGCGAGATAACCCCACTGGCCCCGGGAAACAGCTGCTGAAACGATTTCGGCCCGGTGTCCTCAATTGGCCGATTAAAGCGCAAGCTCTCCGCCGGTCTGAAAGTCCGCCGTAAGTCAGTACGGAAAGTCTGGGAGAGGCGACCGACACTGCAAGACTTCTCAATAAAATCTTGAATTGCGTCGGCTTCTAAAGGTTCATCATATTTGCTGAGGGTAAGGAGGCGATAGAGCTTGTCAGCGAGAGAATTGTACGGAGGCGTGCCGCTTTCTAACCGCAGATTCGTGCCCGCCCTTTCCTGGCAGGATTTTACATCCTCTCCAGTCCTAAGCTCGGTTGACACGGAGTCCTCAAAAACAAGTTGGCTTATGCGGGCCTGCCCGTGGATTGGTGTAACCATGTCGCGGACCACGGCTTCGTAAACTTCATCCTCAGCAGAGGCAATGGCCCGAGGGTTGGCATGGGCTCGTGACCTGAGATGAATAGTGCCGTACACAACTACCGTAACCGCAAGGCAGCCCGCTATCAGAAGCCATCCACGAATACGAAGCGTTCTCACGTGGACCTCAATTGCTTAGACACCAGTACACCGCGAAGAGATTTCTGAGTTTAGCGTGGTTTTTCTGCAAGTGCCTGGTAAGTCGGATTACCGGACATTGGCCGTACCAGAACTCCACTTAATGGGATGGTCCGCCGCATATCTCTAGAAGTTGTAGAGTGCGGGGCAAGGAGGCGTCTCATGAAACTACACGCGCTCGGAATCGATTTGGGTAAGACGATCTTTCATTTGGTTGGGCTGGATTCAACTGGCAGGGCGGTGATCCGCAAGCGATGTTCTCGCAGGCAACTGTTGGCATTCACCGCGAACTTGGAAGTGCAGTTGATTGGGATGGAGGCCTGTAGTGGAGCGCACTTTCTGGGGCGGGCGTTGCGCGAACAAGGTCATGAAGTGCGATTGATGCCGGCGCAATACGTGAAGCCCTACGTGCAGACCAACAAGAGCGATTACCTGGATGCCGAAGCCATTGCGGAAGCGGTGCAGCGGCCGAGAATGCGATTTGTGCCGATCAAGACGGAGGAGCAGCTCGATTTGCAAGCGCTGCATCGCGTACGCGAGCGCTGGGTGATGCGGCGCACCGCAGTGGTGAACCAGATTCGCAGTCTTCTTCTGGAACGCGGGCTGACTCTACCTAAGGGCCGACGTCACCTGGATGGGCAACTGCCGCGAATCCTGGAAGACGCGGAGTTGAATCTGTCCGGCTCATTCCGTGTTCTGCTGGCTCAGCTCCAATTGGAACTGGAGCAACTCGCAGCACGCATTGAGGAGATGGATCGGGTCATCCAGAAAATGGCGAAAGAGAATGAAGCCTGCCAACGACTCACGGAGATTCCCGGAGTAGGTCCGGTTACCGCGACAGCCCTGATCGGTGCGGTTGGCAATGGCAGCACTTTTCAAAAGGGACGAAATCTAGCGGCCTGGATGGGGATCGTTCCGGGAGAGTATTCCACCGGCGGCAAACAGAAGTTACTGGGGATCAGCAAACGCGGCAATAAGTACTTACGAAGACTCTTCGTTCAAGGCGCACGCAGCGTACTGCAACAGCGACACAAACAAGCGCCCGGTCTGAGTAGTTGGTTAGCACAACTGTTGGGGCGCACTCATCAGAATGTTGTCGTCGTGGCTTTGGCCAACAAGTTGGTTCGCATGGCCTGGGCGGTCTTATGCAAGAACCAACGCTATCGCACTCCCGTTCTTGCTGTTTCTGCATAAAATCTCGCTTTAAGGAAAAAGAGTTCTTGCCAGGTCTGCTGGCGGAAAATAGAGATGGCAATGGGTCTCTCCCACGCTCTCGAAACCCGATACCGGAGAAGGTCGATTCGAGGCCGTCCACTTTATGAGGACGAGAGCGAGCGGATATCCATCATGGCCCGGAGTCAACGACTCCACTCAAGGCCGAATACATTGGCGCAGACCAACTGTCATCGCTCATTTTTCGCTTGCAACTCTGCGGCGGACCATACATCTCCGGTAAGCGCGTTAATCAGGCGTCAGAAGTTGAATCAGCAACTCGAACCACCGCCCGAATAGACCATCGCCAGCTTGCCTTGCTGAATACCGTAAACGCGAAACCATTGTCCTTCGGGGTCGGTCACGCTAGTGACGAGGAAGTCGCGACCGTTCGTCAAGTGGATTGTCCCCAGCATAACCTCGTCCTCGTCGCCTGTATTCTGTTTCCAATGGAGCAGGCGGAACTGACTCTTATCCAATGCACCGATGGCAAAGATAAGCATCGGCGATTTACGGAACGCGCTGGCAAAGCTTCTTTGTACTAAAGTCAAGTTCTGGCCTTCGAGTCGAAACGAAAAGACTTTCAAGTTCAACGAGGAATCCAACCGACCCGGAACAGCGGCGGCAAATGCTCTGAGGAGGGGCGTGGCTGCTGAGTCTTGAAGAAGCTGTGGGGGCGGGCCATCAGAGAGGAAATCGACGGAACTTGCTGCGATTGCAGACAACCGTATCTGGGCACCGGAGTATGTTCCTGTTCCACTGTAACCAAAGCACTCACTCAAGGTGGTCGGCGCAGCATGAATAGTAGCTCCTCGTCCATCCGCGCTTACCACGGTGTAAGTATGGGCCTTCTTCAGGTAATCGCGCTCAAACTCTAAACAAGCGTTTTGGTCCGCAGGGTGTTTCCCATCCCTGTCCGCGAAACAAGGAAGACTCTGCCACTCTCCGGACGGCGTTAGGCGAGCGAGAGGTTCCACGTAGGCCGGTCCCTTTGCATTTTCCACCCCTAAGCTCATGCGAAACAGACCGTCGTCGAGTGACACAGCAGCCAGCATGACGCCCGACGCTTGGTCAGGAGTCGATACTGAGTGCTGCGATGAAGCCATGACTGAAATCGCGAGAAGCAACCGCGTCCAAAAGTTGTTCATACTTTCGTTCCTCTACCGACGGGTCACAACTTTCACACGAATAACGGTAGCATTCCCCTCCTTCCTCGGGACACTGCTCCACGGTTCAGTTGCGCCTTTGCGGTCAACTCCCGATAAGTCGGGTTACCGGACAAGTCCCGTACCAGGACTTCACTCTCCCGATGAGCGCGTTAGCCGCGCTTCGGAGGAGTCTCCTCGCCACTTAGAGATTGAGGGTACCTTCCATAATTGGAACGGCGTTCCCACCTACTCGGATATTGTTTACTCGGTCGCCCGCTTTGCTGGCGCGGACGAAGATGTGGCTCGGCCGTTTGATCTCCACGCCCTGAAGGATGTGAACGGTTGCCTCGATGATCGCATCGTCCCAATTGTGACGTTTGTCTTTTCAGCATGGATGGATTTGAGAGACTGCTCCTTCCCAGACCGGCGACAAACCCATGCTTCATGGGACTTGGTGTACCTGGATTAGGGCTGCGTCGTGATATATGAAGAAATACGATTCGACGAAAAACAAGAGCCCTTACAGACTCAAAGGGCGCGTTTGCTGGGTTAGAGAGGCCGGAATTCGATTGAAAACCGCCAACCTGGGAATCAATCTCCAGCTCCAGATCGCCCTTGCCCGAGCACATTGGTCACTTAGGTAGGCTATATCCCCTGATATCCCCGAAAATGGCCCGTTAGCCGCTCAAAAACGCTGAAATAGCCTTTTTAGCGTAACTTCTCAGAGTCAGGACTGCAGAGTGGTATGAGGACGATTGGCACCTAAGAACGGTATTTTCGGAAATTATTGCCAGAAGGCAGCAAAATGTCGTACCAGCGGATTTAGGAAGGAAAGAACAAAATGGCTCGAAGAGGGCGCCAACGCTGGTCAACACGTCCATTGGTGGAAAATTGTCTAGCCCTGGACATTTCGCGCCTAGTGCGGGCGGGCGCATTTCGCGCCAAGCCCAAGTCTCCGTACTCGGTGGTGTGGCAAAATCCGGAAGAGCCAGAGATTTTTCGTGCCTCTTTCTGCGTGGACTTGGTTGCTCCTGGCAAGATGCTTCTTCACCTTTATTACGACATCCCAAGCATGCAAGATGCGCAGTCCGAAACCATTGAAATTGCAAGAACGCCCCTTCGTTTCGGTCCCAGACTGTTGTTTTTGTGCCCTGGCACGCATAGCGACGCTCCCTGCCGGCGGCGCGTTCGAATTCTCTATTTCCTACCAAACACGTACCGCCTCGGTTGCCGAAAATGTCTAAATTTGATTCATCAAAGTGCCCGACAGCACGATGCACGCATCGATGCACTTCTTCGACTCCCGATCGAGAAGTTTCGAGAAGTGCTTCAAAACGACGCGATGAAACTCGGATCGCTGGCATTTCGGGTAGGACGAGTTCTGCAGCGACAGCTCGAGAGAGTTCAGGCCAAACATCGCATTCCCTGTGTGAAGAAGAATAGTTATTTCCTTGCGAATCTGTAGCTTATGGCCCGTTCGTAACAATTGCTACGAGCGGTGACCAGGCCGATGGAGACTCTGGGTGTCGGGGGCGCCTAAGTTTCCAGTTTCCGACATCCATACCTATCAACTAACTGGAACTGAGCGCAAACCTGATTTCTGCCTGAGCTTTCCCCCAATTGGTATTCGTGAAACCCTCTCAACGATTCCGTGCGACTATTTGCTACCATTTGCGGTCGAGTGTGCAACCATGAGCAAGAAGTACTCTCACAGAAAGGAACAAACCGCAACAGGAAGAGGTGTTGTGCCCGATGCTGGTCCGGAATATCTCAGGATAGTCATCCCTTACGGAACTATTAAGACCCACGTTGACATCGGACATCTCCTCGCTAAAGCCCTTAATGAGCTTCTTGAACTCATGGAAAAAGAGGGGATCTCCATTGGCGAATTGAACGGCCGTCTGCTTTTCAATTCAGCCCAACACAGGCGGTTCATCAGGTCTGAGGTTGAGAAGTACGGCGTTGCACACGAAAAGATAGCCCGTGCGCTATTCGGATTGAATTCGCTTGGCAGGCCACGAACGCTCGCCGATCGAGATAACAGTATTTGGGCGATGAGGCAGAAGGGAAAGACGTTTGGGCGGATCGGCATCTCGATTGGTGCGAAGACCGCAGATGTTAAGGCCGCGTATTACAGGGAGGAAAAGAGAAGACGAGATTCTGAAGCCCGACTCGCTAAGATCTTTGAAAAAATAAAAGTGAAACTACTGCCCTTCAATATCCATTTCATCAAAACACCCAGATGAGCCAATCACCCCGAGAAAAGGCCTTTTCGATCCACTTCGCCGCTCCACAGTCTATCCTTGGCTGTCAACAGAACCTAATTCGCTGATTTTAGTTCCTGAACTTTTCCGCTGGATATAGTTCCCGTTGCCCAACTGCGATGGTTTGTCGACCATTGCGATCGGGGGTGACGCACATGAATAGGTTATTCACAGTTCAGGAAGCCGCAGAACGTACAAACCTCAAAGTTTCAACTTGGAGAAGCTGGATTCTGCGACGAAAGGTCTCCGCAATTCGCATCGGCAGGGCGGTGAGAATCTCTGAAGAGGAAATACTTCGCCTCATCCGTGAGGGCACAACTCCCGCCCGTGAGAAATAGCGATGTCACCCAGGACAAATATCACACAGCGAGACCCGGAGACCTTGGCACAAGGGCCGAATCCGTTGGCTGGTCGGGCGGCGACGTCCGCGCCGCCTGCCCAAGTCGGAACGGAGAAAACGGTATGTTCAACCGAAAGCCTTCCTTGTTTCCCTTCGGCTGCCTGGTTCGGGTCGTTCAAAGAGTACCGCGATTTAGTTCTGAATTCGTGCGAGTCGCCCGCCAACTTCCACCACGCCGCATTCAGCAGTGCCATGCGATCGCTTCTGTGTCCTCACATGAGGATCCAGTACGTTGGCGAACAAGTGCTGAGCGACTACATTGTGCTCGTCGGGCGAACCGGAATGGCGCGAAAGGACACCGCACGAAGATTTGTCCAGAAGCTATGGACAGAAACAATAGGCAAGGACAGAGCTGTCGGATATGCGCCAGGAATTGGGTCAGGCGAAAAGCTGCTCGATCTGCTTGCCGATCAGCAGGCACTCAAGCAGTTCCGATCAGGCGGCAACGAAGATGCTGACGACGAAGTCGTGCTTCCTGGTCGAAGTCTCTGGCTCACGCTAGGCGAGATGCGCACGATGCTGAACAAAGGCCAGCAGGATTTCGTGAAGGCGACGCTGTTTCCAATCATGAATGAAGTGTGGGACGGAAACTCAACCGTCGGCTTACCGACGCGCACTAACCCTTTTGAAGTCCAGGGCGCAAATCTTAACATCTTGGCTGGCACCACCAAAGCTTGGCTAACTGACTTCCTGATCGAGGAACAGGTCCTCGGTGGTTTCTTCAATCGCTTCGTCTTCTATCCAGGCGAAGATGAGAGGGACCTGCCTAATCCTCCCCCTCCTAACGCGACCAAATGGAATTCGCTTGTGCGAAAGCTGCGGGATGTTCTTGAATTCTGGGCGAAGCAAAGCAGATCCTCTCTGATGATTCACGGGGCAAACACTGAGACGGCTTGGAGTAGCTGGTATTGCGACTTCAAAAATAGGGCTAGGAGCATGGCGGACTTGGATACGGCTCTCCTGATAAGATTACCCGATCACATAATGAGGCAGGCTGCTCTCCACGCTAGCCTTGACTGTTCTCTAGAAATTCGCATCGAGCACCTTCAGCCCGCCCTCGAATTAGGGAGGTATTGGGAAGCCTCCTACCTCTACGTATGGGCTGGAGGGGCAGAAACACTCAATTCCCGACTTGCGCAAACGATTCGCCGGCACCTGCAAACTGGTCCGTTGACGCGGATTCAATTACTTCGAAAACTTGGCGGGCACAGAGATCGCGTCCAGATAGATCGCGTACAAAGCGCAATGCTTCGGCTCGGCGAAGTTGTATTGAGAGACGGAAGACTCGACCTAGCAAGGTGAGCATGTTGACTTCGAACCGGGTTCCCTTCCGCCCGTGTTTTTTTCCAATCTTCCAACTGAGCCTTTAAACGCATGAACAACCGAGAGTTAGCTGGTTGGAAAGACTTCCCACTCTGTTCCAACAGTTCTGGGAGTTTCTTCATGTTGGAATTTAGTCGCACCGATTTCCAACTCCGACTGCTGGTCGTAATCGATTGAAGCCACAGTCGATGTCGCAAACGTAAGGGTTTGAGTTGGAAAGTTGGAAGAATCGGAAAAACTGCCATGGCCTCGAGGTTTACGAACGATTGGAACGGGCCTAACGCGAAATCGCGTACACAATGCCCGTATGCGCTGGGCAGGGTTTTTCGCAAGTCTTTTTAGGCACTCGTATCCAATTGCTAGGGCGGGATGGAGAGGCAGTCGGTTTGGCTAACAGACCTCTGATCTGATGCCGAAGCGTCCTGACAACTCAGCGTGCAGAAGCACTCCTTGGAACCGGTACATTTCCCTTGACTTGCAAACCTAAACGTTTAGGATATTAATATGAGAAAGAATTCGGTTAGGGAAGCAGCAAGCGTGCTCGGCAAGCGAAGCTACGAAGCTCGCTTGAGAAGATTTGGGATTGAACGACTGCGGGAGATTGCGCGCGAAAACGGCAAGCTGGGCGGCAGGCCGCCGAAAGTGCAGGGAGGCAATCGATGAGCCTTTACAAGCGCGGAGACGTGTGGTGGTACAAGTTTTGGTTCAACGGTCAACTTATCCGCGAATCCTCAAAGAGCGACAGCAAGACCATAGCAAAGGATGCGGAGCACGCGCGACGGCGCGAATTGGAGCAAGCTTACAACCACATCCCGAAGCGCCAACGAATGCCGCTCTTCTCACACGCGGCTGAGTTGTGGCTGGCGAGCAAAGCGGGCTTGGCAGGCAGAAGCCGCGATCGGTACGAACAATGTGCCGAGCATTTGAAGAGGGAATTCGGCAAAGGGCTTGTCTGTGATGTGGACGCAAACGACGTTGCAGAGTACCGGCGCAAACGGCTGGCGGCGGGTGTTAGCAACCGAACTGTAAACTATGAAACTGGTTCGCTGCGCGGCATCTTGCGACAATTTGGTCTTTGGGGCCCAATTGCAGATCGTGTTAAGGCGCTTCCAGAGCGCCACGATGTAGGACGTGCCATTCCACCCGAAGAAGAAACGAAACTGCTAGCCGCTGCGAGCCAGAGCCGATCCCCAGCCCTTCTTCCTCTCATTATGATTTCACTCGATACAGGAATGCGTTTGGGAGAGACACAAGCCCTGCGTCGAAAGGATCTGTCTCTCGTTTGGAAGGACGGGGCGATTCAACGCGGCGACATAACCGTTCCGAAGAGCAAGACGGCCGCTGGTACGGGCCGCGTGATTCCGCTCTCACGCCGTGTGTGCGCGTGCCTTTCGTTGTGGCTTGAACGATTCACAGAGGCTGGGCCGGACAGCTTTCTATTCCCGTATCACAAGATAGGCTTGGCGGGTAACTCACGCCTACCAGTCCTTTACGACATCGATCTCAATCGCCCACTGGGTTCCTGGCGCAAAGCGTGGCGTATAGCATCCAAAGGGGCTGGTGTGCGCTTCCGCCCGCACGATATGAGGCACACGTTCATCTCGCGACTTGCTGAGAATCCGAACGTGAGCGAGCAAACGATAAAGGCCCTCGCGGGACATGTCAGCCGCCAGATGCTCGAACGCTACAGCCACATTCGCTCGCAGGCAAAGCAGGCCGCAATTCAGGCGCTTGAACAGCCGCTAATCGAACCAGTTTTTCAAGGTGACAGGGCACAAAAGCGGGCACAATGACTTGGCGCCGCACGCGAGCGGGAGTGCTAACTCGCTGAAAAGAATGGTGGGCCCGGTAGGATTTGAACCTACGACCAACGGATTATGAGTCCGCTGCTCTAACCGCTGAGCTACAGGCCCACGGCGGCTAACCTCTTGATTCTATATCAGTTCAGAGCAGCCCGCTAAGGCTCGAACCGTTCAAAAACATCGAGTGTCATAAAAGTGTCATAGTTCTTGGCTCAGAACAGGAAGAAACGAATCAGAACGAATCAAATCATCCCTGATTTTGATGCGCGCTTGAGTTGAGTTGACGAGATCGGTAGGGACGGGCCGGAGCGAAACCAGCTGTGCCACCTGAGGTGCCCGATTTGTTAGTCCAGGAGAAGTGAGAGTTTTATACCACAGTGATCGGCCCGGCTTTTTCAGACCAACCCTAGGGTGAGTTTTCGGCAGTTTGCATCCCAAGGAAATCGCGGCTAGCCGCGATTTCCTTGGCGAATTCGTTGGGCGTCTTCTCCCCCAGAGATCGGTGAGGACGACTCTCATTGTATTCGCCTCGCCAAGTCTCTACGATCTGCTGAGCTTCCGTCAAGGACGTAAACCAATGTGCATTCAGGCATTCCGCTCGAAACGTGCCGTTGAACGATTCCACGAAGGCGTTATCAGTTGGTTTCCCAGGGCGGGAGAACGCCATGCGTACTCCGTTCTGATAAGCCCATAGATCCATCACTTGACTGGAAAATTCGCTGCCATTGTCACAGTGCATCATCTTCGGAACTCCACGGATGTTTTTGATCCGGTTCAGTACCCGCACCACATCCTCGCCCTTCAGCCGCTGCTCCGATTCAATCGCCAGGCATTCCCGCGTGTAAATATCCACCACCGTCAACGACCGAAATCTTCTTCCGTCCGCCAACTGATCCGCCACAAAGTCCATCGACCACACATGGTTCGGCCTCGTAGGATGGAAACGCTCTCGCCGGTGTTCCGCTACTCGTCGGCGTCGTTTCCGCCGCTGCTGCAGCGTTAATCCTTCTTCCCGGTAGATCCGTTCCACCAGGTATTTCCCCACTTTCCAACCCTCGCGATTCAGCAGCACACGAATCTTCCGGTATCCGTAGCGCACTCTCGTTTGCGCTATCTCCCGAATGCGCATCCGCAGCTCGGTCCGTGGATCCCTGTAGCTGCGGTAGCGGAAGGTCGCTCGATGTATCCGGGCAACTCTACAGGCCCGCCTCTCGCTTACCCGGTAGTTGTCGTGCAGGTACTCGACCACCTGCCGACGCCGCGAGGGCTTCAGAATTTTTTTGAAAGCACATCCTGCAACATCGCTTTGTCGAGTGTCAGGTCGGCCACCACCTGTTTCAATCGGGTGTTTTCTTCTTGAAGTTGTTTGAGCTGTCGAACTTGATCCGCTTCCAGCCCCACATACTGTTTCTTCCATCGATAGAAGGTCTGCTCGGACACACCGACTCTGCGAAGCAGCTCCGCCAGTGGTACTCCCGCTTCGGCTTGCTTCAGGACTGCTACGATCTGTTCCACACTAAATCGCTTCTGCTTCACGGCAAAATCCCCCTTCTTTCAGGTCTAGATTCTGCCGAAAACTAACTCTCCCTGTGGACTAAAAATACCGGGGCCGGCCACACAGCCATGGGCTGTGGATTCGGATTTGCTCCCCAGGGGCTACAGGCCGCGGGGGCAGGCGGCCTGTAGCCGAGCGCCGAGTGCGGCCGCTTCGTGTTGTATTCCACGCGCCAGTTTTCGATCACGATCTGAGCCTCCTTCAGTGAGTAGAAAATCTCTCCGTTCAAGCATTCATCCCGCAGCTTCCCGTTGAAGCTTTCGCAGTAGCCGTTCTCCCAGGGGCTGCCCGGTTCGATGTACAGCGTCCCCGTGCCCACCTTCGCCAGCCACTGTCTCAGCTCCTTCGCCACGAACTCCGGGCCATTGTCCGAACGAATGTTTTCCGGAATTCCCCGGAACAGCATCACATCTGCTAGAGCTTCAATCACTTCGTACTTCCCGAGCCTTCTCGCTACACGAATGGCCAGGCTCTCCCGCGTGTATTCATCGATCAGCGTCAGCATCCGCAGCGTTCTTCCGTCATGCGTCATCGCGCTCACGAAGTCATAGCTCCAAACGTGATTCGCACGCTCCGGCCGCAGCCGCACGCACGACCCGTCGTTCAGCCACAACCGACCGCGCGGCTTTTGTTTCTGCGGCACTTTCAACCCCTCGCGACGCCAGATGCGCTGTACCCGATCTTTGCCCACGCGCCAGCCAGCACGTTGCACCAGCGCCGTAATTCGCCGGTATCCGTAGCGACCGTACTCACTGGCCAGGGCAACGATCGTTTCGGTCAGCGCATCCTCGTCGATCCTCGGGATCGCCGCATAGCGTTGTGTCCTCCGCCACTGCCCCAGCAGCCGGCAGGCATGTCGCTCGCTCACTTCGTACTTTCCGCGCGCATGCTCTACCGCACAACGCCGCCGCTCAGGGCTCAGAAGTTTCCCGAGGCCACGTCCTTCAGGATCTGCTTCTCCAACGACAGCTCCGCGACTAAACGCTTCAGCTTCGCGTTCTCTCGCTCTAGCCCCTTCATCCGTTTCGCTTGATCCAGCTTCAGGCCGCCGAACTCTTTTCTCCAGCGGTAGTACGTTTGAACCGTGATCTCTGCTTCCTTGCAGGCTTGTGCTGTGCTTTTCCCGTTCGCTATTTCTACTTCAATCTGCCGCAGCAACGCCACGATTTGCTCTGGCTTGTGTTTCTTCATCGGCATGTCCAGCTCTCCTTTAGAGTGATTTTCTCTCACTCCTGCTGGACTAATTCAAGGCGGTCACGTCAGCGACACGAAGCACCAAAACTGCTCTTCTGTTTCAGCAGCGCTTCAACGTCGCACTTTCGCGTGCGAGAGACCGAATGTACCTATTTCACTCTGTCACCGAAGACATGTTAAAGCCTGACGATCTAAAAGCGAGGGTACTGCAACACTTTAAGAGGCCCATGCCAACAATGAATGAAGGCACAAAGGCGGCGCTTGATCAGTGCGATTCAGACTTTGAGCGAGAGGTTTTAAGACGCCTCATCGAGCAAGGTTACCGTGTGACGCCGCAGGTAAGAGTCGGTCCCTTCTCGATAGACTTGGTCGTCGAAGGAGAAACTGATCAACGTTTGGCTGTCGAGCTTGACGGCGACAAGTACCATACGCCGGACAGATGGGCAGATGATCTCAGTCGGCAACGAGTGATGGAGCGCGTTGGTTGGAGGTTTTGGCGCTGCTGGGGATCGAGCTTCCTTTTGGATCCTGACGGGTGCTTTGCTGATCTGACAGCGACACTAAACGAGCTTGGAATTCGACCCTCTATTTCAGATGCAAAACTCTGGTCTCACACGGAGTTTCGCATCATCGAAGATCCATCAAAGGCCGAGCCTAGAGCCCCATCCACTCTCACAGAGGAAGTCGGAGTGGATGTGGGCGACCGAGTTGTCGTCACATTCAATGACGAACCTGGGCGCCAGCACACTATGGTGATAAGGAGCGACGGGGGCGATCCGGTGATGGGGATTTACTCCAAGGATCATCCGATCGGAAAGTCACTTATTGGGGCGATGGTCGAAGATGAGATCTTGATACCCTTCGCCGACAAGACCAGGACAGCGACTGTCCTTGGTATTGAAAAACCGCTGCAATCCTCATAAACCCACTGTTGAGTCGTAAGAAGACAGCAGAATGTCGGATAGTCCAGAAGAGGTATGCCAGAGATCGTTGCCGACTCGCCCCAACAGATCAAGTCTGAGTAAACCAATTGTGAGCAATAAGCCTCACTTGACGGTCGACCAAGGATTCGGAAATTCCGAAAGCCACCCTCGCACGAGTGTTTTGTTTCAAAATGGCCAATAAAGAAGCGCATTTCGCAAGACTGCCGGAGTGCTTCTCGTAGTAATTCGTCGGCGCAAGAATCAAACCCCACACTCCTCGTTCAACTCGCAGTTTCGAACTTAACTCGGCAAAGCTTTGTATTTTATGAGCGCACGCGCGGCCAAGTCGAATCTGTTGGAGATTTTCGACCAAGGCAAACCACGGATCATTGGCCGTGGTCTTTACCTCAATGAACAGTGGCCGAGCCGTTGTGTCAGTTTCCAAGATGCCGAAAGCATCCGCGATGACTTGGCCACTGCGTTGGTTGGCAAGCGGCATGTTGTGATAGATAGCCCGTACTCGGTATTCGGCGTTCAGTTCTCGATCGGAACAAACCAGCTTGAAGGGCTCAGACTTGTCGGCTAACAATTGGCTTTCTATGAGCTGCTCGCCTCTACTATCGCTAAGTTTTCGATACCCTAGTTTTCCTTTCCATACTTCTCGTTCCCAGCCGCTCGGCATAGTCTGTTGCCACAGTTTTAGAATTGTTCCGGAGTCAATCCTCTTACGTTCGGCTTTCCATTCAGCCGACCAGTCGTTAAATCCGTCGATTAGTTTCGTCTTTTTCTTCACTTGCCGCTTTGCAATTGACTCGTTCTCATCCGTTTATCCTCGGTTTGAACCGAAAACTATGACACCTGGCTTGGACCAGGCTAGTTAGGCTTTTGGCGAAACAAGCTCCACCGAAACAGAGAGGTGGTAACGAGACACCGACACGCCAGGGACCCGTTGTACAGCGAGCATGAGATCATCTGGAATCTCCTTTGCGATGATCATTCCTCGGCATGGCCCTTTGCCAAGGTTCTTATCGACCCACCCCATGTAGTACAGCAACTGGCCAACCGTCTTGTTCCGCCCCCTCCCAACCTTGAGCTCGATAACAACAAAGCGTCCTTTGTGGTCGACGGCGAGGAGATCAATGAAGCCATTCTCCACGGGAAACTCGACGCCGGATTGGTCTCCACTGGTATAGAGGTAAAGACCAGGCTCGATGCGTGTCGGATTCTTAGCCAAAAAGTCGCGAAGATCTGATTCCGCAGCGAACTGCTGATCCGCTTCTTCGTCTTCGCGTTCTGGGTCACCGATTTCATCTGGGCCATTGTTACCAGCCAAAAAATCATCGTATTGTTGCTTGATCCGAAGATAGCGCCGCCGTTTTGTCTCTCCGGCTGGGCTATTTCCATATCCTCCCAACAAGACCACGGTCTGGGTTCGGTCGGCAAGCAGGCATTTTTTGCAATGGACTTGCCAGTGCTCTTTTTCCTGTTTGCGGAACCATGCTCTAAATGTTTGTCTCCTCCACAACTGAATTGTCCGAACCGCCCGATTTTCGTGCTCCAATTTCCTGATAAAACGCTTCTGTCATGAGCACTCATGCCCCTTGTTTCTTGTATTGCAAACACTGGTTTTCTGGCTTTTTGCAAGTGAGTTAGGTAACTTCTGCGGCTCGAACTTATTCTGCTAGAGAGACTCAACGCCTGCCGTCGTTTTTAGCCCGCGAAACATCTAATCCTTACCTGCCCTGGGTGCACTAAATGCCCAAATGGGTCGTGACTTGCCCCGAGTGCCAGGACACATTCGTGTACGCCGAGATCGGACCGGCGATGATGGAGCAAGGAAGCCGGGACCCTTTTGGAATCCTACCGAAACCACCGTTTCCTCAAAATGGAGAGAAGCGAACCTGCCCCAACTGCAAGATAGAATCGCTCTACCTTCCTTTCCATCTTTTCTACCGTGAAGATGCACGCGGCCAAGCTTCTTGATTTTCGTTGCTGGCCTCTTGACCCCCAAATAGGCTGTCGTACAATGCCAGAAATTGCTCCAGTCAAAGGGGGTTTCCGTGGAAGATACAACGAGCTATGGATGGCACTCGGCTTATCGTGAAGCAGTCTTGGAAACCGATCCCGCCAAGATGCCCACCCGTATCAACGCAGCACAGAAAGCCCTCCAAGAAAGACTCAATAGTCCCGCCCAGATCGGTACCCGCGAATACGTCGAGATTCAGAATGCCCGGAAAGCGCTTGCCACACTCAAAGCGGAGAGTTGACGATCAGTTTGAAAATACACGCCATAAAAAAAGGAGCAGCCCGGGTCGACAGGTCGCTCCTGGGGTGATTCGGAGAGGAACAACCCCCCAAACTCTACAGTTTAGTCGGGGCCATAAAACAAGAGACCAGATCGGCCCCGTAGCAGGACGCCCGGTCACTGTTCGGTACCGCCTGGTCTCTGTATGATGTCCTAGTACTTGTCTTTCAGTCTGAGCGTTCCCGGTCTAGCTAGCAATAGGGCTCATCCTAGAAGTAACCGCATTCCGCCCGCATTTCCACTGCGTCGAATCCCCAAGCGAAATTGTGTGGTGGCAAGCCTAAGCGCGCGAGGACTGCGCGATGCGATTCCGACCTCCAGCTAATTTTTGAGCGACCGACAGTAGAAGTCTGCGGTCGCGTTCTGCTGCTTTGCCGAGGCACTTTCTCAGCTTATGTAGATACATCGCGTTTTTACCCGAGCTTCCCCAAACAATGTCGTCCGAGGTCTTCCGCTTCAGCAGATTTGGGAGCTTCGGAGGCTTGTCGCCATCGTAAAACAGTTGGTAGAGGGGCACTTCCAACGCTCGCGTCAACCTTTCTAACGTTTCGAAGGCAGGAACCGTATGGCCATTCTCGACGCGGGAGATGTAGGCGCGTAACAATCCTGTTCTCTTTTCAATGTCTCCTTGAGGCAGCTTTTTGCTCTCGCGCAATTCTCGTAGCCGGTCGCTGATGACCATTCTCGTGCCTCCTTGTGGGCGAATTCTAGAGCGTCATCGTATATGATGCCATCAACGCCAGCGCATTTGGATCGAGCCCGAACTCGTAGCTCAAGTCGAGTTTCTCGAATGGACCGACGCAGATCATCTCCGGCATTCGAAGTTTGTCTGACTCCGCGACAACACACAGCCTCGACGAACGTTCAAAGAGCGACTGGTCGCTCCATGATCGTCACCCCTTCTTGACTTCTGTGCATCTAAAAACAGGAGGTCACTATGATACCCGTCGTTGGTGTCTTCAAATCGCGATCCGCCGCAGAGCGCAGCGCCGCCGAGCTTGTGCCATTGGAGATTCCAAAGGACAGAATCAACGTTCTAACGCCTGAGGTTACTGACAAAGAGACAGCCGCCGTTCCTACGGTGGCGGGCGAACAGCCTGGCATGGGTAAGGCAATGGGGGCGGTTGTGGGCGGAGCGATGGGCATGGCTGGCGGGGTCGGGCTCACGCCCGCGATTGCTAGTCTCCTGATCCCCGGTGTGGGGCCTGTGTTGGGTATTGGAATCCTTGCCGGCGCACTGTTGGGTGCGATCGGCGCAGTAGGTGGCGCCGCGATTGGTGCGACACTCGAGAGTGAGGTATTCAAAGGACTGCCGGAGGATGAGCTTTTCGTCTACGAAGATGCATTGCGGAAGGGCCGTACGGTCGTTGTGGTCATGGCTGAAGATGACGAGGCAGATGCCGTTCGCGGCGCCCTTGAGTTAGCGGGCGCCGAAACCGTCGATCGAGCCCGCGAAATGTGGTGGCTTGGTCTTCGGGATGTAGAGAAGGAAAGATACAACGCAGATGGTTGTAACTTCGAGCGCGATGAGCGCGATTTTCGCGGTGGATTCGAGGCAGCGTTGCAATTGCGGAATCGCAACCGGTCTTACGAGGAATGCTATCAGGAACTAGCCGAGCGTGACGGTCGCGTCGATAAGAGTGAAGCTTTCAGACGTGGCTATGACTGCGGCCTCCAGTATCTGGCAGCGTTCAGGAAACACGCTAGCTGAACACCTCATCGTGAAACCGGCATCCCTAGGATCAACCGAATCTGGTGACGGTCACTCGCCTCGCGCGGCGATTCGCCTGCCCTTTCCAGCCACTTCGTAAAATCCCGAAGCTGGACCTCGTGCTCGACGCGCACGTCCGCCACCGACACCCTGACGACGTTGAAGCCCTGGGCGATCCCAGCGACCACTCGTTGCCCCGGATCGCCGCGAGCCCTTGGGCCACGGGCCTCGTGCAGCACGGCCGCCGTGACCGCCCTCAGTCCCTAACAAGAAGGACAACGGAATAGAGAGCTAGCTTGCTCAAACTGGTTCCAAGCGGGATGCTGAACGAAGTTCTTGTTGGGGGCAAACAATGAGAGGAATCGTCAAGAAATTCGACGAGCGAGGATTTGGAATCATCGATAGCGCGGACGGCTCCAAGGTGCCTTTCATTCGGTGTGACGTTATTGCCCGCTTCGCTCTCGAAACGGGGCAAAAAGTCGTTTTCTCTGTCCGTAAAGTCAAAGACAAGGTGTTTGCCGAGAATGTCACCATTGCTAAATTTTGATGGCTTGGCGGACAACCTCGCCACTCTTGCGGATGTTCCGCAGAAAGGGGCCGGGCGAGAGAGTCCGGCCCCCAGCTGAGGTGAAATACAACCCGTTACGATTTGCGACCTTCGTCAACGCCCTGCCGTTGCTGCCCTCGCCAGACTCTGCCCCGAAGTTCCGATCGGAATCTGCCGCCGCTTCCTCTCCGATGCCGGTACAGGAACCGTGACCTCCAGCACTCCATTGCTGAAGTTAGCCTTCGTTTCATCGATCCTGGCGCCTTCCGGCAGCGGGATCAGCCTGTAGAACCGCCCATAGACCCGTTCCGAACGATACCAGCCAGCCTCCTCGCTCGTATGTTCGCGCTTACGTTCCCCCTCGACGATCAAGCCCTCATCGGTGGCCTCAATCTTGACGTCGTTTTCCGAGAGCCCCGGTAAATCCGCATGAATCACGAGATTATTCCCGGACTGCCGGACTTCGAAGGCAGGCAACCAGTTCGCGTCATGGTCCGAGTGGCCCTCCCGCCCCAGATTGCCCGCGAATGTCGAAAAAGCCCGGTCGATGTCCTCAGTGAATCTCCGCATGAGCGTTATCGGGCTCATCGTAAAGAATTCACTAGGGCTCACGGAAAAGATGGACGGATAATAACCGCCCGCTCGGCTGCGCGCGATCCATTCCGATTGCCTCCTCGCAAGTCCCTCAGTCCGTTCTGACGGCGTCATGCTCGCTGTTTGCTCCTCAGAGCGTTGTCTCTTCGTTCCAACTTCGGTCATGGTTTACCTCCAGGCACGCATAGCGTGCAAATTTTCCCTCACCGAAGAGTTCTCGGCGTGGAACTTCCACACAAATACAGCCCTGCGACTCGCGTCAATACAGCGAATCTTGCATGTCCGCATTTCAGGGCGGGTTAGTACCAGTGAAAAATGCCGCACCTCTGGAAAAACTTCCCACGAAGGATGCACTTCTCTTGGCAGCGAAATCAGACGGGTGGCCGTAGCCCATTGATAGTCGGAGTGGTTAGCGGATTGGCGCAGATTGTCGTCGCGGATGGGCTTGAGCGTGCTCGGAGTTAACAACCCACCCATACCTACCTAGGAGGTACGCCTATGATCCGAAGGATTCTCTCCACCGTTTCTGTTGCCGCCGTGATTCTGCTGGCCATGGCGGCAAGAGCCCAGCCCATTCAAACGCAAGAATCAGGGAAGCAATCCGAGCAAGCAACGAAGTCCGTTGCGGGCAAGGTAACGTCCATCGGCAATTCGGGGACGTCCTTCGCGGTGGAGGTCGAGGGAAGCAACAAACAGATGATGCAGTTTGTGGTGGACAAGAATACACAGGTGCAGGGCCAGGTGAAAGTTGGCACGCTGGTGGCTGTGGATTATCAGCCGATCAAGAGCGGTCAAAATCTGGCCCTGAATATCACCGTGCGAAGCTAACAGAAGGGGATCAGTCGTTTTGCCAGTGATCTCTGTGGGGCGGACTGGCCGGATCAGGCTTCGGGCTCTTCCGCCCCTTCTTGTTCGCGCCGATTGTGGAATCCCAGTCCACACATCGTTCGGCTGAACACCCGCCTGGCTATTGGTGCATCGTGATTGTGGAAGACTCGACTTGCGTCTCTACAGTGAACACCGTATTCCCACACAGCAAAGACTCGGCGTAGCGTGTTTCGTGTTTTGAGCCTGCCTATGGTGCCGCCATTTGATATTTTCAGACGCCAGGGAGGCGGTAGTGTCCGTTGGCTTGGAGTGGTCACAGACCTTGAGGCGGCCAAGGTGCGGGTCAAAGAACTAGTCGAATCTAGCCCTGGCGAATACTTCATTTTCAGTCTGGCAACCGGACGCAGACTCAACATTAAGCCTGATGACGTAATTAAGCCTGATGACGTACAGGCAAGCACGAGTGAGGAACGGTTAGCAACGGAACCAAGGGAAGGTCCCCATGCCGACAACAGGCCCGATTTGCAGTCAGTGTAACGATGCCACCGACATCGTAACGCCGCTCAACGGTAGTATGCTGTTGGCAAAGACATCGTCGGGAGAAATAATCGTCGCTCTCCACACCAGATGCACGGGAACGTGGGCAGAGAAAAATGACTGCGGGGTACTTATGCCACTGAAAAAGATGCGTCGGCGATGCGAGAGTAATTCGGCTCTTGGTATTGCAACGCAGTAGGGTCTCAATTGAAGATACAGGAAACTGTGTATCTTGTTTCGAATTCGACCTTAGCAAAATCTTTCAGCCCAACGGGAAATTGAGCATTATCTACGTACCGTTACCCCGCTAGATAAGCCCGCCTGTTTCCGGTAAGTCCCCCCCAATTAAAAGCTTACGCAGGATGGCGGTCAGAGTGCGTGGAAAGTATTGATCGGAGGATAAGTCACATGGCGTCGCCTTCGTTGGATATTTCAAAGACAAACCTGCGAAGAAATTCTGTTTGGCTTCTTGAAGTTGTAGCAAGTCTCCAGACCGCACGCCGTCAATTGAGACCACTGGCGGCGGTTGTTCCTGGCGAATACTGCGCTTTCGATCAACGAATCGGCCAAATCATTGCGGGTCTAATTCAACTGAGTTCGGACACAGCTTAGTTAACTGCGATGAGCCTCGCAGGGAGGCACAAATGAGGAACCAGTCGTCAGCCCAAGCGGTATGCGCGGAACACCAAAGACTTCTCGAGGAATCTCAGCGCGCCTTGACCGATTGGAATAAGGGCCGCGCCGAGATTCACAAATCTGGCCGTCGAGGAACAGACACAGACAACGAACTTCGCACACTGCAAGCGACCTACGCGAAAGCTTGGGCTTTGCTGCAATACCACGAGCAAGACTGTGAAGTATGCCAAGTCATTTCGATTAATGAGCGCGTGCGTTCCGAGGCCGACGCAGATACGATCCGCGAGCTCTATAACTGAGGCCAAACCCGTCCTTAACAGGAGGCAAGAGATGGTCATCACGGTCGTAATCGTCAGCGTGGTTGTCATGTTCCTTGGCCTGGCATCGACCGCATACGCTATCTATTTAACGGAGGGACGCGATGAATCGCGGTTCCGGTAGCGGCATGCTTCTTCCAGAAACAGCGGCACCCGCCTGCCCGAGGCACGAAACGTATATGATCCGGGAGACTCTCGACACTAAAACAGGGATGAGTTTGATTCAGGGCAAGTTACCGGGCTTCAGATGCCCCAATCTGGGATGCTCGATTGTCTACGTTACAGGGGATGCGTTGGCAGGCTTCTATGTCCTGGAACCGAACGGCGATCTCACGCCATATTTCAGGTAGGGACTTGCGTAGGCTTCGGCTGCGTAACTTCGTGGCCATTTAGTCGGACGCAATAAAGTAGCGCGGGGGTAGAAAATGAAAACTCTTCAATCGTCTGGTAGAAGTTCCAGTGGAGCCGTTATCGCCGTCCTCCTTTCTCTGGTTGTCTGCGGGGTGATGGCCTACTATTTTTATACTCGGAGCCCATCCCTTCAGAATGCATTTCATGCCGTCAAGGAATCGTCGCAAGACGCCAGTACTACATCCAAGGTGCACACTGCTCTGTTGGTCTCGAAGCACGTATCTGCCTTCGACATCAAGGTAGAAACGACAAAAGGAGAGGTCACCTTAGCTGGTCAGGTTCCTTCAGAGGAGATCAAAGCGATGGCTGGAGCGATTGCCCAGGATACATCGGGAGTGAAACAAGTGCATAACACCTTGGCCGTCAACCCGGCCGCAGAGCGGAATCCTGAAATGGCGCGCCTAGGAGGCCGGGTCGCCGATCTGGAGATCAAGACAATCGTCAGTGACGCCTTTTTGAAGAACACGGAACTAAAATCTCAAGCCATTGAGGCGCAGGTCAACAATCGCGTGGTGACTCTAACTGGAACTGTGGAAACAACAACTCAAAAATACGCAACGCAGCAAATCGCGTTGGAGGTTTCTGGCGTGCAGGGGGTGATCAACAATCTGAGCGTGAGCAGCCCTCAATCCACAGCTACGAGCACGGATGAGAAACTTGCACACCGGGTGGAATTTGAGCTGTATTCCACAAAGGCGATCTCGTTGAGAAACGTTCAAGTGCATTCCGAGAATGGCGCAGTCACTCTGAGTGGAACGGTTGCCTCGCGAGCCGAAAAATTGCTCGCGGAAAAGACAGCTCAGACGGTTGAAGGGGTTCGAAAAGTTGTGAACAATCTGACCGCGCCGGACACAATCGAGCCCGCTAGTTCGTGATCGTCACCTTTTTGTGCAATGCAAACTCGCGATTGGAGCCAAGGATGGTCACAACGGCGCTGCTGTACGCTTAAGGAAACTCACCCACAAGAACGCTGGGCAGAAATCCGAGGTGAAGACCGAACTCGTCAAAGGCAGTATCCAGCAGGCAAGCCCGGAAATCAAACAACCGCAATAGCATTAGGACGGTGCAGCTCAGCATCGCGTCAGATCGCTGAATTTTACCCGGACGCGCCTTGAGCCAGGTCAGACCGCTTCGCCTTCAATAATGCATGCGCCTTTTCGATGACGTCAGAAAGGGGTTGGGTCTTATAAAGCACCGAGTCAACCCCGATTGCAGAGACTTTGTCTTGCTTGAGCGAATTGCCCTACATAGTCAAGAGAATGATTGGAGTGTTAGGTACAATCTTGCGAAGATCGGACACTGCCTGTAGGCCACTGATCATGGGCATCGAAAGGTTTAAGATGATTAAGTCAGGCTTGAGCCGCTTGCATAGCCTAATTCTTCATCGCTCATGATCTTCTTCTCATATTCGCTTCGAGCCAGCAGGGAAAGCGCGTTTCTTGAAGCGGATTTGCTGCCGGGTTTCCACGCTGTCCTAAATTACGTAGACAGGTGTAGGGCTCTTGTGGTTTCATCCGCCTATGCCGACCACAGTATTGCTGGCTGATGACTCCGATGCTGTACGCTCGGCCGTCAAGCGCATTTTGAAGGCGGAGTCGGAAATAGAGCTGGTGGGCGAAGCGGTCAATTTTTCGCAGACTCTTCGGATGTGCGCCGATTTGAAACCGACTGTTGTTGTGCTGGATCTACATATGCCGGGAGACGAAGACTTTAACCCTGATCTCATTAAGACTAAACTTCTTGATTGTGCCAAACACGTCTTAGTGATTTCGATTTGGAACGATGAACAGTCGAAAGCCCTTGCACATGGTTATGGCGCTGAAGTTGTATTGGACAAGGTGAATCTTGGCTCTCAGCTCGTGCCCGCAATACTGGGGTTGGCCTAGGGCCTCGGCGTCCCATTTGACCTACCGTTAACTCTCTGAAAACGCAGTGGTTAGCAAACGTCCAGAGATCAGTGGTTTTTGCTAACTATATGAAGTCAAAGGGGTTATTTCACAGCAATGTGGCCTAGAAACAGGTTTCCATGCGCCAGACCCCAAGGAAGGGGAAATAATGCGCCTAAGGGCTCCTTACTGCTTCCTAGGGGCATTCTACAAGAGAAGTAACCGGAGAAGTAGCTATCGGACATGACAACTGAGCATCTGCGCTGGTTTCTTGGTTCCCACAACTGTTTTCGCTTCGAGAGAGAATCTTGGGTGCAAGAATCGGGGAGCCACAGACACGAAAGGGAATTGATCGATCAAGCCGTTGGACGGGTTATGCTCGATCGTAGACCGCCGATTCTCGGGCAGTAACTAAGTCAGCGGTATTCTAGTGGCGGGCCAAGCCCTATCCCCAGTAAACCTGAAAATCGGTGGTTTCTTCGCACCTTGATTCGGTGGTCGAATTTGAGTGCGCGAAATCATCTTGTCTGGTAATCCGACTTCCAGGGCACGACAATGATTGTAGGAATTCAGCTCGCCACAGATTGTGTTCAGGCTTGGATGTGCTGCCATGGCTCTTGCGGTCGAGGCAGCTTTGTATGACTGCTTGCACTTCCTTCGGGCCCATCGGTTTAGGAATCACAAAGAGAGGATTTTCGGCCTCATTCACAAACTGCTGATAGAACTCCTTGTCAGTCGCCGCTCCTCCTCCTGGCAACAGAGATTCCCGTCGTCGCACTTCTGCCATGTAATCGGCGTCCAAACCGATATAGGCAGGAAACTGCTCCTTCATTGCCAGGTCCTGAGGGCCGAGATAAAGGAGCGCATCCACTAGGTCTTCCATCGGCTTCTGCAGTTGCTGGGGAAACTCGTTGTGGACGCTACAGTCTTTTTCGTCGATGCGAGGCGCCGACGGCAGAAAATGGCTTAAGTCCAAAGCACCAACCCGGGTGCCCTTAGTCCGCGTAAGCGACGGGCTCGGCAGATTTGCGAACGCAGGCGATACCTCCGCGTCGGCCATAATTAGCTCCGAAATAACAAATGTGACATTGGGATAGTCTTTTTCATAGATGGAAACACTACTGGCACGGACTTCGTTCATGTGGAAGAGATGAAAAGTTCCAAAGAGCATGAGGGCTTTACGATGCTTTGAGAGAACTTCCTTCTCAATCACAGACGCGATACCGGCGTCGCGAGGACCAAGCTTCAAAATATCCTCGAAGCTCTTGATCTGCTCCCAGTCGATCGGAAGGCCTCCCGCGAGCACTCGAATGCGTTTTCCCGGCGGCAGTTTCTGGTTGATGGCCCGTAGCAGAGGGTAGAGTTGTTCGAAAAACCCGAATCCCCATCCTCCGCATATCGGTTGGTCCGCGTTTCGCCACACCCTCCGTACGTCGATGAGCGGCACGTCTGCTCCCCCAATATAACGGTCCAACAGAGGTTGGTACAGCGAGTTGCCACACTCGACGACAACATCGTTCACCTTATCGGGAAAGGCCGGATTGCGGATCAGCGCGAAAATCAAATCATCCAGATCTTTGAGTCCATGGTCTTCTGGCATGGCGACCACTTCGTATTTGTCGAAGGCGGCAAGAATAGCGGATATAGCAGGTTCCGGAGTTGGTTCTGAACCCCAGGGACGCGCCGTCTGGGACCAGGTTATGGTTACCGCTGCCAAATTCAGTAATGCGGCACAGCATAAACGAACGATTCGACGCCAGCCTGGGCACTCACAGCCCACGACTCGGTACTTGAGTTTGGTTGGTTTTAGGGCCATTTCTCTCTCCTACTACATTAATGTGTTATTCTACTACAGATATAGGTGTACTCAAGTTGTTTTGGCAAGCGGCAGGTCGCTTGAAAGCATTGACCCCAACGCATGTGATGCCAGCGTTCCAGTGATTGTCAGCAATTTCTCACGAAAGCCACACGACATGCCTGGTTAACGCACTACCGTATAAGTGGAATCTGATCAAAACCAGTTGTCCGGTTATCCGACTAATTGGGAGTTAGCTCAGCTCCAGGCTTTTTCGCAGATGGTTCAGCTTCGGTGTCTCCAGTAGAGAATGAGACCGAGGATCAGTCCGAGGCCGCCAGTACCAAGAATAAATAGGTGAGCAACAGGAAAAGCAATCCAGCAAACGATACCGAGACCCAGCGAAATGAACGCACCAACCTTTGCATCTCGAATGGGTACAGTGCTAAATGACCTCACGGGATCGCGTTGTAGCTCTTGCATTGGTTGTACCTCCTGCGTTTGTCAGTTCCCAGGGATCATCCCAAGCGCGACCGATTCAACGCTAACGCTGGCCAATAAAGCCTGCAATACCTTGTTTGATGTACGAACGTCTATCCAATCATTTCGGTTGGCTTTGGTCGGGCACACGGCATGCCGCGATGTTTGGGTCCTCTTAGGGTAAGTACCTAAGGATAGACTCCTGTACATACACGACTCGCTTTTGTGGTATCTCTGGAATGAACCCGAGGAGCTCATGCGCGAGAACGAAGAGCGTTGGAAAGAACTCTGTAAGCAAGCTTCGGTTGAGCAAGACCCCCAGAAGCTAATAGAACTCACCAGAGAGATAAACCGCCTTCTTGCGCTCAAGCAGGACCGTTTGAAGAGTGGTTCCCCGCCCGAAGGGACTTAGCACTATCACGGGCACTTCTTTTCCGTTCAATCGCCTCAGCCGCAGCGAGCTTCCGATCCACGTGTGGTTCTGAGCGCAGGCCGCCCGAATGCAGCAAACAACGCTGGCCAGGAGCGACACCGCAGGTAGGACAAGGCACAGAAGAGAACTGTTTTTGAGTTACGTCCCTCATCCTCATCGGACAAGATTTCCACAAAAGAAACCTTGAAGCTGTTCAATTTGGAACACTCGATTGAACCGGGTGTTTTGTGGGTCATAAGTTCCGAAAGTGGTCAAGATTGACCAGCACCGGGATTGGCCGAGAATCTAAAATGGTTTACCCAGCGGAAATTGTAGGTAGGCCATGCCTATGTGGGTTCTTCGGTGTGTTGCTTGTAAATCTGAATTTGAGCACTCACAAATTGGCGATGTTCCTATGTCGAACATCTTCTTGCTTCCTAAACCTGATTTTCCGCTAAGCGGGATCGAATGCACGTGTCCTAATTGTGGACAGAAGAGCGCATATCGCCGCACCGACCTTATATACAGTCCTAGATGTAAGCTTTAGTCCCAGCGGGACTGAAAATTAACGTCGCAGTTCTGAAATTCGTTCCGTGCGATGCCCGTCCGGGTCATTCCCCACTTTGCCTGCTCAATTTGTTCGCTTACGACGCTTGTTGCGGGCAACTAGACATCTTTGGGTCTCTAGCCGCCAATAAACGGATTATTTCCGCGACGAGGGCGGCTAGCTTCCTGCCGTCCTGCTCGACCGAAGCCTGTTTGCACAGTTCTTGAAACCGCTGTTCATTTGTGTTCATCTCACCCCGCATCACCACGAAAGTTGGCTGAATAATCCAAGCTACATGCGTGGCCTTCGCAGAAACTGTAGAAATACGAATAGACAGAAGCCGACCCCAAGCCCGTTTAACGGCGCAAAAACCAGCAACATATCGCCTCCAGTGGGAGCAGCGTTGATATTTAATTCCGCGCCCTTTTGCGGGTCTATACGGGCCGGACCCTAGATTTCTCGCGGAGATACCTGATTAGAAGTTGGCGGCATAAGCCCCGATTTCCTACCTATGCCGTAGTAACCCAGCTATGCTCCGGGCTGGAGAACGCGCGTGACGGGAACCATCAAAAGCCTTGACCCAACAGGCCATGGAATTATCCAGGGGGACGACGGCTCGAAGGTCCCTTTCCTCTTCATCGATATTCTCAGCCGCAAGGTACTCGCGCTAGGCCAGCGAGTGACTTTCTCCGTCCGAAGGGTTCAGGACAACGCCTTTGCCGAAAACATCGCGCACGAGATTGAGCGTTCACCGGGTGCCCGGACATAGCTACGAGCCCATACTGCCGTACACAATCTGAATCTTGCGACCAGCCGACTCGTTCAACGGCCTCGGGTGTGCGATCTAGTTGGAGAATGAAGGAGTCTCTACTGCTTCCGTGCTCAGTCCGCCCAAAGCGCCACTCTTAACGCTGCGAAATTGGGCTCTGTGGGTGACTCCGCTTCTAGGGTTGCTTCTTGCATGAGTGGAAGAATATCGAAGGCCGATTGCGCGTCGAAGCACCACGCCATTTCCCGGCTAACCCAGACTGGGTCGCCGTCCAAGGTTCCACCCATGTAACGGGCAGACCCGAAGGCGTCAGTCTTGATCCGATATCTCATTTCAGGGTTGCGGTTGGTAGCGGCACGGTTGCCGCTTCGCGATACAACTTCATTATACCTCAAGAGAAGCCGGAGACTTACGCCGCGAGGCTCTCACAGTCAGGTCCGGCAGTGGCGTGCCCCTCTTCTCGCGCCGCACGGAAATCGATCGGGTCTTCGCAGTAGCCGGACGGTTTCAGTTCGCTGCGTGAAATGCCTACGCCGAAACAGGCATCCGACCGCGCAAACCTTTTGTGTCGTAGCTGAGTCTGATTGTTAGGGGATGATTTTTTATGTCAAAACACATTCTGCTCGTCGACGACAGCGATACGTGCCGGAGAGTCACTCGTCTTTTTCTAGAGAGCCAACCAGACCTTGAAGTTTGCGGCGAAGCTGTTGATGGCGTGGACGCCATCGAAAAAGCAAAGGAACTGAAACCGGACCTAATCCTTTTGGACTTGGCGATGCCTCGGATGAATGGTATGGAAGCAGCATCGGCGCTTAAAGGTCTGATGCCATGGGTGCCGATAGTCATGTTTACGCTGTATAAGGAATTGGGCAACTCCCTGACTTCAACGAGCGGCATTGACGCGGTGCTTTATAAGCCTGACGGCGGGTGGAAGCTGGTTGAATGCGTTCGGAGTCTGCTTCAGGCCGCCTGAGCCAGGCCAGACCGCCTCGGCTTTCTGGCAGGACCCCTCATCTTCGACGAATTTCCTGAACGCTGACTCTGCTTCCGTAGGGTCGCGGTATTCGCCGTTTTCACAGCGTTTCTTCATTTCTTCAAGAATTCGGTTGATAGCGCGGCGGCAGGCAGCAGTCCTGCCGATCCTGAGCTGATGAGCAAGCCGGTCGAGGTATTCGGTGTCCATGAATGTCTGGTCCAATGGGAGTTGGATGAGAGCGACGCCGGAAAGGTGCAGGTGCAGCGGGCATAAGGGACACACCATCTGGCACTACAGCATTGACCTGATTGCTCTCCTATCCTTGTGTGTTACGTTTTGCCACGACAATAAACCTCTGGTTGCTAAGACCTTCTGATGGAGTATTGAATGGACTTGCATTTCAGCACCAAATCGCAGGAATGTCCGCTGTGTGGTACCTACCTTGTGCGTCGTTCAAAGAGGCGAACCTGGGTCGAGCATGTCTTGTGTCGACTGCTCTTTGTTCGGCCTTACCGGTGCGATGACTGCGATGCTCGATTCTTCGCATTCGGGATGGCTTCGACGGGGAAGCTCGCCCATCTCTAAGACTGTAGCGGAAGGATCGATTGAGGGGCTCAATGAAGGAAGCCGATGCAAGCAAAATCGGTCGGAGTGCCCCGAAAGATCCTTGATTTTCATTTGGACGCCAGCTGCGACTGGACAGCCGAACTCGAATGTGAGCATGAGCGGCACGTCCGTCACAACCCGCCTTGGACGATCACCCCCGCAATATTGAATGGAGACCTGAACCCATCAGCGGAAAAACTGAAGGAAATGATGGTGAAATCACCCGAGATGACCTGCATTCCGAACGAGGTTAATTAAGCACAAATGGCGCGAATCCTTGTGAACCGTGAACTGTCACCCCGCCATTGTAGTGGACGAAGCCCAGTTTCCTGAAGTTATTCATGAAGAAGTTCACCCGTGAACGCGTCGTCCTGATCATTTCGGCTAGAGCGCGTCCAATAACACGGCACGAAGAAGGACGGAAAGTCCCGCTCGCGCATCTAAGCTCTAGCTCCCAATATAGGAAGGCTAGTCTATGGCAAAACAAAAGAAAGGCAGTCTCGCAAATCCAATGCGCCTTGCGCCTCGGGACCCCGATGATGAGGACACTATTCAAGTCATTATCGAAACCCCGAAGGGAAGCCGAAATAAGTACGCCTTCGATGCTGATCAGAAAGTGTTTGAGTTGACGAAGGTCCTACCAGCCGGGATGGCTTTCCCCTACGACTTCGGGTTCATTCCCTCGACGCTAGCCGAGGACGGCGATCCCACGGACGTTCTTGTCTTGATGGATGAACCAGCCTTTCCCGGGTGTCTCTTAAAGTGCCGTACAATCGGCATCATTGAAGGCGAGCAAGGGAAGAGGAAGAAAACCGAACGCAACGACCGTATCGTTGCTATCGAGCAGATGAACCACAGCTTTGCGGATATTAAGCACGTCGATGATCTTGGGAAGGAATTCGTGGAAGAACTGGAGGAGTTTTTTGTCCACTATCACGAACTGACTGGTAAAAAGTACCGGATTCTCGGCGTGAAAGGGCCCGGGGAAGCGCGTCGGAGGATCAACGATGGGATGCGGGCATTGAAGAAGAAGGCTGATTGATTCGAGCCTCGGACTGGCGGAATGTTGAAAGAAATGTTCTTCCGGTTTCTTATCGGCGGATTGGTGGTTTCAATATTTTCCGCCTTGGGAGACGCACTGAAACCGAAAAGCTTTGCCGGGTTATTCGGTGCTGCTCCTTCAGTCGCGCTAGCTACGCTGGGTCTAACAATCGCGAGCAACGGAACTGCGTACGCAGCTCTTGAGGCCCAGTCCATGATCGGAGGCGCATTGGCATTATTTGTCTACACCTACGCAGTGACGTGGGTGATGTTTAGATACAAACCGTCAGCCCTTCTAGTTTCAGCGGGGCTTTTCTCCGCATGGCTTGCAACCGCTTTTGGCATCTGGTCATTATTCCTGAAATAAGATGGTTCTCAAGTTCGATCTTTCAGCGCTGAGGCGTGCGAAATGGTACGAGATCCTTCTCCGCATACTTTTCGGAGGGCTTGCTACCGTTGCGACGGGAATGATCGCGAAGTCATTTGGTCCGGTCGTAGGCGGACTATTTCTAGCATTTCCTGCGATCTTCCCGTCGAGCGCAACCCTCGTCGAGAAGCACGTAAAGGAGAAGAAGCAGCGGGCTGGGATAGATGGTGTTGGCCGTGCTCGGAACGCGGTTGCACTCGAGGGTCGCGGAGCAGCTATGGGCAGCATTGCACTGGTCGCGTTTGCCGCATTTATGTGGCTCTTTCTGGCATTTAGACCTGTATGGACAATATTTGCGGCTGCCACATTGGCATGGCTGGCAATTTCTATTGCCATCTGGAAAATGCATAGATACATCCGGAGTCATTTCCGTTAGCGAAGAAAAGGGGAATTTAGATCGAGTTTGTGTTGCGTTTTTTGCCGTTTTTGACCTTTTGTCGCTTAACAGAAGGTGTAGACATTTTCGAGGAATAAGAATTCGTCTCGTACCTACCGCGGATAATTTGCGAGATCGTTCACTTTCCTGCTCCTTATAGGGACAGCACAATTGCCACGCTGACGAGCGCTATTTCCATTGCGAGCCCTCCCTATTCCACTAGAAAGAAGTCTTCGCCCAGAACAGCCGCTTCGACCGCCTTTACCAAGGCCTCGCCTGCCTGGCTTTTCGCTACGTACGCACGAACGCCAATTTTCTTGGCCTCCTCAACGAAACGTTTGCCCGCGTTTGACGACAGTATTACGATTGCGGATTCGGGCAGACTCGTTTTGATTTCGCGGGCCGCTTCAAACCCATTTAGAACTGGCATAGTTATGTTCAAAACCACTACGTCGGGTCTCAATCTCTTCGCTTCTTCAATAGCTTGGCGACCGTCTTCCGCTTCGCCGCAAACTTCCAAGTGGGGATGCGCTTGCAATGTCGAGCGCACGGCCTTTCTTATAAGGGCGTGGTCATCAGCAACTAGAACTCGGAGCCGTCGGCCGAGTTGCTTGACCTTCGCGGCGGTAGCGGCGGTAGATGGAGGCACAACTTAGATTTATAACGGCGTGGGGGCACGACCATATACGGTAAATTATGTATTTTGTTACTGTTTTCAAATGCGGCGAGCAAAGCGGATTTTTGTAAGGTCCTCTCCTAGGTGGAGAGGAAAACGAGATGACAGAACAGCACGGGCCGAATTAAGAGGGGGGGTCGCCCGTGCTCACGGCCAACTTAACGACTTCAACGGACGGGGCTTTCAGGGCGGCGAGTCTCTTCCGGTTCGATACCCCCGTGCTCAAGCTTGCCGATTTCAACCGCACTGTTGAGTCTTTCTGCGATTGCCGCACGCGTATCTGCAACCTTGAGAGCCAATTAGCTACTCAATTCGTTTGGACCCAGCAATGAACGATAAGCCGCCGGAAAAGATTAGGTAGCCGGTGCGTGGGTTCTTTGTCTATACATTGATCGCTGTATTGCGCGTACTAAAGCTGACTATATCCTTGAGCATCGCAACCTAAAACCGGAGGGTTACTTGGCAGAACCGCATAAGGCACCGGTTCCTATCGATCGGCCTCGTGGGGCCAACTCCCAGAATGCCGACCTTTTTCGCCTGCTGATCGACAGCGTAAGAGACTACGCCATCTTTGTCCTCGACCCCGAAGGCCACGTCCTAACCTGGAATCCAGGTGCCGAGGCTATGAAGGGCTATCTCAAGGAGGAGATCGTCGGGAAACATTTCTCGGCGTTTTATCTTCCTGAAGCCGTGCAGAGCGGCTGGCCCCAACGCGAACTACTGCTAGCCCAGAAAGAAGGGCGCTTCGCAGACGAAGGCTGGCGGGTAAAGAAGGACGGGACAGTCTTCTGGGCATCGGTCATCATCGCCGCGTTACGCGATGCCGCGGGCAATCTGACCGGCTTTGCCAAGATCACCCAGGACATGACGGAGCGAAGACAGGGGGAGGAGCGGGTTCAGGCTCTGAACCGGGAGCTACGCGACCGTATCTTGCAACTGGACGAGTCCCAACGGATCATCGAGCTGCGAACCTTGGAGCTTCAAAGACTCTCCGCGCGGTTATTGCACATTCAAGACGAAGAACGCCGGCGACTGGCCCGCGAGCTTCACGACGACCTGGGCCAACAACTCAGTTTACTTAAAATGACGTTGCCTACGGACGGCGGGAACGAACAGGCCAGGCAGCTTGCGGACACCGCCTTAGCTACGGTTCGGAACCTCTCTTACCTCTTGCATCCTCCCTTGCTTGATGAAACCGGCTTACGTGCGGCCGTGCATTGGTTCGTAGACGGCATGGTGAAAAGAAGCAACATTCAGATTTCGCTGACCATAACGCCACAAATCTTTCCTCGTCTTGGCAACGATATTGAAACAACCATCTTCCGTGTGATTCAGGAATCGCTCACCAACGTATACCGGCACGCCGATAGTGAAAGTGCCCGCGTGGAAATCCACAAGAATTCGGAATCGGTGGTGATCCGCGTTCGAGATTACGGCAAGGGCTTGTCTCAGGAAATGGGTGACAGGACTTTCTCCCAGGCCCTGGGCGTGGGTATAACCGGTATGCGCGAACGCGTGCGCCAATTCGGTGGCGAGCTGAGTGTATCGAGGGCCGAACCCGGCACTGTGGTGGAATGCAAAATTCCGCTCTTCGGTGCGGATACCTCCCTAAGGTAAGGCAGCATTCCGCTTCACGGAGAACGCAGCTCCCGCAAACATTCGATATCGGTCCTGAAGAACTGACCACGCGTATAAGCCCGTAACAAGTGAGAGGCGTCTAGCAGCCAGGTTTCATAAGAACAACCCGCTGCACAGCGATGACTTCGCCGACCTAACTGTCGTTTTTTCGCAACCAACCCTCTCTATCACTTTTGTCATCGCGCAGAGAAATCCAAGCCGCGATACGTGCAAGTACTTCCATTGCTACATGCTTGTCTGTATGGCAGCCCGGCTCTCGGCGTTGATTATAGAAGCAGGTTCGCAATTCAAGGAGGGACCAACCAAATGGAACAGAATCGTCTAAAGCACCTTTATGTGGAGGAACTGAAGGACCTCTATAGTGCCGAAAATCAGCTCCTGAAGGCTCTGCCAAAAATGGCCAAGGCAGCAACTTCGAAGGACCTGAAAGCAGGTTTCGAGGAACATCTGGGTCAGACCAAGGAACACGTGGCACGGCTCGAAACAATCTTTAAAGGCCTCGGCGAAAACCCGAAGGGTAAGAAATGTAAGGGCATGGAAGGACTGATCACGGAGGGCGCTGAGTTGATTGAGGAAGACCCCGAGCCTGAGGAGTTGGACGCGGGTCTTATTTCAGCCGCTCAACGGGTGGAGCATTACGAAATGGCTGGTTACGGCTGTGTCGCCGCGTACGCAAAGCTCCTCGGAGAAGACCAGGCCGCAACCCTGTTGAAGCAGACCCTTGAGGAAGAGAAAGAGACAGACGCGAAGCTGACGCAGCTTTCAGGCCGCATCAATGTCGAGGCTGCCGACTCCGAGGAATCCAACGGAAACAGCCGCCAGTTGAAGACCAAGACGGCAAGGGCCTAGAGAATGCGTTTTTTCGACTCTTTCAAAAGGAGGAATAGAAATGAACGGAAATTATCTCAGATTGCAACGGTTGCTTCTGCCTTTGGGCTCGCTGGCTCTCAGCGCATCGCTGATGGCCGCGCCAGGTCTTCGGTATCAAGACACCCAACAGCCGGCGGCAGACAACACCAAGAATAATAAGGATCAGACACCCCCGACCGCCGACCAACAGAAGATGAATCCGGCAGACCGTGCCATTACACAGAAGATTCGAAAAGCGATCCATGAGGATCAGAGTCTGTCTACCTACGCCCACAACATCAAAATCATCACACAAGATGGCAAAGTCACACTCCGCGGGCCAGTGCGGTCCGACGACGAAAGAAACAACTTGGAAGCCAAAGCATCGGCAGTGGCTGGACGAGAGAATGTAACCAATCAACTCGAAGTCAAACCTTCGAATAACTGAGCACAGATAGACCCTAGTGTGAACGCAAAGGAGAAAAGCAAATGTCAGGTAAAAAAGTAGGGGTATTCGGAATCTACACAACTCGTACTGCCGTAGAAAACGCAACGGATTCGCTTGTCAAAGCGGGTTTCCCGACTTCGGATATTTCCGTACTTCTGCCCGAGAGTCTTGGCGGGCCCAAGGACATGGGTACCGAAAAAGCAACGAAAGCGCCCGAGGGTGCGGCAGCGGGGGTGACCACAGGAGGTGTAATTGGTGGCACGCTCGGACTCCTAGCAGGTGTGGGTCTGTTGGCGATTCCTGGTCTGGGCCCCTTCATCGCTGCAGGCCCCATTATGGCAGGGCTCGCGGGGTTGGGCGTGGGAGGAGCAGTAGGGGGAGTTACCGGCGCGTTGATCGGCATGGGAATCCCTGAATTCGAGGCAAAGCGATACGAAGGCCGCCTGCAGAAGGGTGGAATTCTCCTGTCCGTGCATTGCGATACGGCTGAGGAAATCAAGCGCGCCAAGGAAGTTCTGAAAGCAACGAATGCAGAGGATGTTTCCTCCACGGGAGAATCCTCTGTTGATACCAAGCAAACAGACCGCGACGCAGCCGCCAAGGTTGCGCGCACGTCCTAACAATCCAATAGGAGGAAGTCTGTTCGACTTCCTCCTTTCCTTCCGTAAATCACATTCGGGGACTGTGCCGGTAATCGAACTGGTTTGCAGCCAATGCAACGACATCAGCGATGTCGTAACCCCACTTAACGGAGAAGCCTGCTGGCAAAGACGGCAGGGGGAGAAATCATCGTCGCCCTTCACACCCGCTGTGAGCAACAGTGGGCAGATAAGCTTGATTGTCGAACGCTTGTGCCGCTTAGGAAAATGCGGCCTCTCTTACACCCGGTGGCTTAGCTTTCTCAGCCGCCCACGGATCGCGGGCGGGTGCCGCCATGTGATGTCGCCAGAAAAGTTCCATACACGGAGGCGGGCCAATGGACGGGACTCCACTTTGTTGCTTTCACAAACCGGCTCACGAACCATATGAGCGTTTAAAAAAAGCACTTGTCCGGAAGCGCGTTTATCGATACTAACCCAACAGGCGCGCAAGTTGCTCGAGCGCCCCGGAACGCATACCGCGTTTAGCTTGGGCCGTCGCGCACTGCCGACGGTAATGAGTAGCTCTTCTTCCATAGCGATTGACGACCGCAAGAGTAACCCGCAGATTCTAACGGCACTGGGACAAAGATTTCACCGAATAAAGTGGGTTGAGGAAAACGCTGCTCGGGGATATCGACGCGACACACTGCTGCATAGTCTGTAGTTCTTTCTCGATTTTCCCTTAGAAAAATCTCTCGTCTCGTCAGCGCCACTGGGAAATATCGCCGTACTGTTACTCCTCTCCGCTACATCTGCCATCTCGGACAAGTGTTTTCAGTTCATACGATTAGCCGAATGACAGCCTGCGTTCTAAGAATCGGACTGTGCCGTGCATTCACACAAAACGAGACGTTTCCGAGCAGGAGGAAAACATGGTGGTTATAGCAGCATTAATTGGAGTGGCTTTCATATTCCTGGGCCTGGCCGTGGCCTCCGCGGCCTTTAACTTCATTGGTGGCTGCAACGAATCGAAGTTTCGGCAATTTTGAAGCCGTTTGTTTTGTGGACTTGTTATACCCACGGAGGTTCCTCTATGCGAAGAACGATAACGGAATGCGGGATGCTCCTATCAGCTGCGTTCCTAATGTCGATCAACTTCGCGCTGATCCGGTTGCACGGCAACCGGAGGATTTGGCAGGCACTATTCCACAGACGAACGATCAAACGAGCTAGTTCAGCCGCTGATACGCAAATTCTGGCGAATGCACGAGTTCCAAGACCTGCTGCCGTAGGCGCGGGAGTATGAGACCCGCCAAGCAAATCGTGTTTCGGTACAACGACGATCCAACCGCTGAAGAGATCGACCTAGACATGGACGGCGAGAAATCGACTCCCGAGCGAGGCTCCTTTATTGAGCGCAAAGGAGAACGATGGAAGGTACTTCGAGTGAATGTGGAAACCAACGTAGCTGAACCCTTTGAGGTTCCAATTCACCGAGTATTCCTTACGAACGAATTCTGATTCGAGTTGCTGGAGATCAAGTGCCTACTGCACTTCCGCAGATCCTTGGACCAAATCTTGATCTTGCTGGGCCCGCCGTTTGCGGTTCATCGTACCGCGTTCTTCTTTCCCAATTATATACATAACCGTATGGGCTTTAGACGATCCAGCAATTAGACATATTAAATTATGCAGAATACTCTAAGTGGTCTCTGAATCATCAACGATCAACACTCGAAGCGCCATCGCTCTAGTCCCCGATACTATTCATACAGGGCGGGCAGTATTTGCGGCCATACCGTCTCTTGCCCAGGCCATTCGTACCACCCCGGCTTGGGCTCCCGATCAGTTGAGAATCAGGCCCTACATTAAATCGGGTATTGAGAACGGAATACCTCAAACGCCAGACTTCGGTATGTCCACGTCCGTCCTCAACGGCATCCTTGGCGCAAAACGTGTCCTAATCGCAGACGACAGCGATATTGTCAGGAACATTATTCGGGCCTTCCTCACCAAGGCGGGGTTTCAAGTGTGCGGCGAAGTTGAGAACGGTTGTGCTGCTATCGAAAGAGCTAAGGAACTGAGGCCCGATCTGATTGTGCTGGATCTATCCATGCCAGAGATGAACGGCGCAGAAGCGGCCGCGGTTCTGAAGCGCCTAATGCCCGACGTGCCGATCGTCTTGTTCACGATGTACAGCGAATCAGTCGGTAGTTCGTTGGCCTCAGCTGTGGGCGTGGACTTGGTGGTTTGTAAGCCGGATGGCATCAGCAACCTGGTCGAGCGGATCCGATCTCTTCTAGCGTCCCAATCCAATGCGCTACCTTCGGTTGGAGCAGAACGAGACGCGCTAGAACAGGCACCCGGTGACAAGCAGAAGCCTTGAACCGATACGTCTGCGATCCAGGGTATGGAGGTGGCATCTCGCATAGCGTTCCTTCGAGAAGGATGGTTACGCAGTCTTAGCCAAGCGTTCAGTCCTGGGTGCCTTCAGTCTAGCTCTGGCACCGGTCAAGAGTTCTTGTTCGGCGCCATCGATTTGCATGCTGGTGGAAAGCCGCTCCTGAATCGCCCATTCAGCCTCACGAATCCTTAGCGGAAGGTTTCCAGCATCTGTTTCCAAAATCGCATTTATGTAAAGACGGGACCACATGTAGGATCTGTTCACCAGGTCGGCACCTTCTTTCTGGAAGGATTGTTGTCTGACCACGCACACCAAAATGTTCTCTGCCGCTGCCCTGACTCTTGAAAAATACCGAATGGGTGTCAAGCAAGCATGGACCGGCTGAAGATCACGAAGAGACGCTACACGGAGGTTTCGGCGAGTCGGAATACCGTATTCGCTGTAGAGACCACTGAGAGTTCTTTCCTTGGGAAAGCCGCGAGCTCAACTACATGGATTGCCCGTCGGCGACTCGGCTGTGTCGGAATTCAAGACACCCTTCGCGCTGAAACACTCGGACCAGAATGGATGCTAGGCTTAGCCTGTGACTACGGCAGCGTTGGATTTACAGGAACCCAAGCTAGGAGCGGGCAGTTTCGGGTTTGTCGTTTCGTTTCCCGGAGGGCCGGTGTTAGCGATGCAGCCACATTCGCAACGTCGAGAGCAACTGATCGGTGTTCACTGGTTTAGCGAGATATTCAGAAGCGCCCGCCTCGAGACACTTTTCGCGATCACCTTTCATGGCCTTTGCGGTCAATGCAACGATCGGCAGGCGGCGGAGCGAAGGGTTCTGCCGCATGACTTGCATCGTTTCGTATCCATCCATCTCCGGCATCATGATGTCCATCAGAACGATAGCGACGCCGGGCGTGGACTCCAGCTTGGCGATGGCTTCGCGGCCCGTTCCGGCCGTAAGAACGATCATCCCGCGACGTTCTAACACGCTACTAAGTGCGAAGATGTTTCGCACGTCGTCATCCACCACGAGTACTTTCTTCCCAACCAAGGCGTCATCGGAACGATGCAGCCGGTCGAGCATTTTCTGTTTCTCCGGCGGTAGGTCGCTGACGACCCGGTGCAAGAACAAGGCGGTTTCGTCCAGCAAGCGTTCGGGCGACTCAACACCCTTGACGACCACGCTGCGGGCCAGTATGTGCAGGCGAGCGTCTTCTTCGGACGACAAGTCCTTCCCTGTGAACACGACGACCGGCAGGTCACTGAGCGAAGGAGTGTCGCGAAGACGTTCGAGCACGTCGAACCCGGACATATCTGGCAGACGTAGGTCGAGCACCATACAATCGAAAGGTTGTTTGGTAATAGCGGCCAGAGCTTCTGCACCAGTAGCGGCGACCGAAACTTGAATATCACTGTAACCGAGCAATTCCCGAATACTGAGTTGCTCGGCAGGGTTGTCTTCTACAACTAGAAGGTGCTTGAGGCGCGGGGTTGCATATTCCTTAATGCGAGCGAATGCGGTCTCAAGCCCCTCGCGCGTCGTGGGCTTGGTGACAAACGAGAATGCTCCGCGCGACAAGCCGTGTTGGCGGTCTTCGTCGGACGTCAGGATTTGCACGGGGATGTGGCGCAAGGCTGGATCCTGCTTCAAGTGGTTGAGCACCGTCCAGCCCAGCATGTCTGGCAGAAAAACGTCCAGAGAAACCGCGCTGGGGTGGAATTCGCGGACCAACGTCAGAGCTTCATTGCCACGGGTAGCAATCAGGACTTTGAATCCCTTTTCGTGCGACAAATCGCACAGCACTCTGGCGTAGTGTGGATCGTCTTCAACAATCAACAGGATTGGATCGTCTTGCTGTAGGTTCTCCCGATCGTCGGGTACTTCCTCAGGTGCGCGCTCGGCGGCACCCGGGGCAGTCAACTGTAGGGGTGAGATCGGCAGGAAGGCTCTCCTTTCCGACAGATTCACGCCTGTGGATGGACCGACGTACGTCTGGGGCAAATAGAGTGTAAACGTACTGCCGGCACCCGGGGCGCTGCGCAGTTGGATTTCACCACCCAGGAGGCTGGCCAATTCACGGCTGATCGCAAGGCCCAGTCCAGTGCCGCCAAACTTTCGACTTGTGCCGGCGTCTGCCTGTTGGAAAGCTTCAAAGATAATGCGCTGCTTCTCGGCAGGAATGCCGATGCCACTATCCGCAACCTCGAAGGCAATCACGGAAGCCGCCCTGTCGAGGACCGGGTGACTGCTGCTCCAACCGGTCGCGGAAACATAGACCGACAAACGCACGCTTCCGTGTTCGGTGAACTTGAAAGCGTTGGACAGCAGATTCTTTAGAACTTGCTGGAGCCGTTTCGAGTCGGTGACGATGCTGCGCATAAGGGAAGGATCAGTTTCGATCTCGAACGCAAGCCGTCGGTGCTCCGCTTCATGACGGAATGGACGCGCGATCATTTCGAGCAAACTGGCGAAGAAAACTTCCTCCGCATCGACCGAAACCGTGCCGGATTCGATCTTCGAAAGGTCCAGAATGTCGCTGATAAGATTCAATAGGTCAGTTCCGGCGCCGTGGATAGTTCGGGCGAATTCGACTTGCTTGGGCGTCAAATTTCCGTCGGGGTTATCTGTGAGCTGCTGACCCAGGACCAGAATACTGTTGAGGGGCGTGCGCAGTTCGTGGGACATGTTAGCTAAGAACTCGGACTTGTACTTCGAGGTCAGAGCCAGTTCCTTGGCTTTCTCTTCCACGGCCCGGCGCGCTTGCTCAATTTCCTGGTTCTTGCGTTCGACTTCGACGTTTTGTTCGGCGAGTTGCTGGGCTTTTTGCGCAAGCTGCTCGTTGGTCTGCTGCAACTCCGTCTGCTGCGTTTGGAGTTCGGTGGCCAATTGCTGAGATTGCTTCAGCAAGCCCTCAGTCTGCATCGTGGCCTCGATGCTGTTGAGAACGATACCGATGCTGGAGGTCAATTGTTCGAGGAAGGAAAGATGCGACGCCGTAAACGCACTCAGCGAGGCCAATTCGATCACCGCTTTTACGCGATCCTCAAAAAGAATGGGTAGAACAATGATGTTTTGCGGCACGGCTTGGAACAAGCCCGAGCGGATGGGCACGGCATGTGCTGGAAGGTCGGAAATGAGCATGCGCCGCTTCTCCGCGGCACACTGTCCCACGAGGCCTTCGCCCACGCGCAGCTGGTGCCGATGTCCATTCTCTCCGCCATCGGCGAACGCAGACAGCAGCACCATGTCCGACGAGTCTTCCCCCTCCATTTGATAGATCACGCCTTGCTGAGCATTGACCAGTGGTGCCAATTCAGAAAGCAACATGCGTCCGACCGTGGTTAAGTCACGCTGCCCCTGCAACATGCCCGTGAACCGAGCGAGGTTGGTCTTGAGCCAGTCTTGTTCTTTGTTGCGGTCCGTGGTGAGCCGCAAATTGTCGATCATGGTGTTGATGTAGTCTTTGAGTTCGGCCACTTCTCCGCTGGCCTCCACCTGGACCGAACGGGTCAGATCGCCTTTGGTGACGGCGGTTGCGACCTCAGCAATGGCGCGAACCTGGTTGGTCAAGTTGTCCGCGAGAAGATTAACGTTACCGGTGAGGTCCTTCCACGTGCCTGCAGCGCCCGGCACGTTAGCTTGGCCACCGAGGCGGCCTTCCACGCCAACTTCTCGGGCGACGGTGGTCACCTGATCGGCAAATGTCGCAAGCGTGTCGGTCATGTTGTTGATGGTCTCGGCCAGTGCAGCGACTTCGCCCTTCGCGTTAACCGTTAGCTTCTGCGTGAGCTCGCCGTTCGCGACAGCCGTGACTACCTTGACGATGCCGCGGACCTGTTCGGTCAGGTTGGCAGCCATCACGTTTACGTTGTCGGTCAGATCTTTCCACGTACCCGCGACACCAGGAACCTTCGCTTGGCCGCCGAGTTTGCCGTCGGTGCCGACCTCGCGGGCTACGCGTGTGACTTCGGCCGCGAAGGCGTTGAGCTGATCTACCATCGTGTTGATGGTATTTTTGAGCTCGAGGATTTCGCCCTTGACGTCAACTGTGATCTTGCGGGACAGATCGCCGCGGGCAACGGCGGTGGTTACTTCGGCGATGTTGCGCACTTGACCGGTCAGGTTTCCGGCCATCGCGTTCACGGAGTCGGTAAGGTCCTTCCACGTGCCAGCCACTCCCGGCACGTTCGCCTGACCACCTAGACGGCCCTCGCTGCCGACTTCGCGCGCCACACGCGTTACTTCCGCGGCAAATGAACGCAACTGTTCGACCATGGTATTGAGGGTCTCTTTGAGCTGCAAGATTTCTCCCCGTACGTCCACGGTGATCTTGCGAGAAAGGTCGCCACTGGCAATGGCCGTCGCAACTTCGGCGATGTTACGCACTTGGCCGGTCAAGTTGCTCGCCATGAAGTTTACGTTGTCGGTCAGATCTTTCCAGGTGCCGCCCACGCCGGGCACTTCCGCCTGGCCACCGAGCTTGCCCTCGGTGCCGACTTCGCGAGCGACGCGTGTTACTTCGCCAGCGAAGGCGTTGAGCTGGTCCACCATCGTGTTAATAGTGTTCTTCAGCTCGAGAATCTCGCCCTTGACGTCAACTGTGATCTTGCGGGACAAATCGCCGCGGGCAACGGCGGTGGTTACTTCGGCGATGTTGCGCACTTGGCCGGTCAGGTTCCCAGCCATGGAGTTGACCGAGTCGGTGAGATCCTTCCAGGTGCCAGCGACGCCAGGGACGTTGGCTTGACCACCTAGACGGCCCTCGCTGCCGACTTCGCGCGCCACACGCGTTACTTCACCGGCAAATGCGTTGAGCTGGTCTACCGTCGTATTGATCGTTTCCTTCAGAAGCAGGATCTCGCCACTCACGTTTACCGTGATTTTCTTCGACAGGTCACCGCTGGCAATGGCGGTGGACACTTCGGCGATGTTACGCACTTGGCCGGTAAGGTTGCTGGCCATGGAGTTGACCGAGTCGGTGAGATCCTTCCAGGTTCCGGCGACGCCCGGCACTTGCGCCTGACCTCCAAGTTTCCCGTCCGTGCCGACTTCGCGAGCGACGCGCGTCACCTCTGATGCGAATGAGCGCAACTGATCGACCATAGTGTTAAGCGTGTCTTTCAACTCAAGGATTTCGCCTTTCACATCCACGGTGATTTTGCGCGACAGATCGCCGCGTGCTACGGCGGTAGCCACTTCGGCGATGTTGCGAACCTGGCCTGTGAGGTTACTGGCCATGAAGTTCACGTTGTCCGTAAGGTCCTTCCACGTGCCAGCACCCGGTACCTGCGCTTGCCCACCCAGCTTACCTTCGGTACCAACCTCGCGAGCGACACGGGTTACTTCGCCAGCGAAGGCGTTGAGCTGGTCCACCATCGTGTTAATAGTGTTCTTCAGCTCGAGAATCTCGCCCTTGACGTCAACTGTGATCTTGCGGGACAGATCGCCTCTAGCCACGGCAGTTGTGACTTCGGCGATGTTGCGCACTTGGCCGGTCAGGTTCCCAGCCATGGAGTTGACCGAGTCGGTGAGATCCTTCCAGGTGCCAGCGACGCCAGGGACGTTGGCTTGACCACCTAGACGCCCTTCACTGCCGACTTCGCGGGCAACGCGAGTGACTTCGCCGGCGAAACGGTTCAGCTGGTCCACCATCGTGTTGAGCGTTTCTTTGAGCTGCAGGATCTCGCCACGTACATCGACGGTGATTTTGCGAGAGAGGTCTCCGCTAGCGATCGCTGTGGCGACTTCGGCGATGTTGCGTACTTGGCCGGTCAAGTTGCTGGCCATGAAGTTCACGTTGTCGGTTAGATCCTTCCACGTTCCGCCTACACCGGGTACTTGCGCTTGGCCGCCTAGCTTGCCTTCAGTACCAACTTCACGCGCGACACGGGTCACTTCACCGGCAAACGCATTGAGCTGGTCTACCATCGTGTTAATGGTGTCCTTGAGCTCAAGAATTTCACCTTTCACGTCCACTGTGATCTTGCGGGACAAATCGCCGCGAGCCACAGCGGTGGTTACTTCAGCGATGTTGCGCACCTGCGCAGTCAGATTTCCAGCCATCGCGTTGACCGAGTCGGTGAGGTCCTTCCACGTTCCAGCAACACCTGGGACCACAGCTTGGCCGCCGAGTTTGCCGTCGGTGCCGACCTCGCGGGCGACGCGTGTCACTTCAGACGCGAAGGAGCGCAGTTGGTCCACCATAGTATTGATAGCTTCTTTTAACTGGAGAATCTCGCCGCGGACATCGACGGTAATCTTTCGGGAAAGGTCACCGCTGGCTACTGCGGTGGCGACCTCGGCAATGTTGCGGACTTGTCCAGTCAGATTGCTGGCCATCGAGTTGACCGAGTCGGTGAGGTCTTTCCACGTGCCTGCCACGCCAGGGACCTGTGCTTGGCCACCTAACTTACCGTCGGTCCCGACCTCGCGCGCCACGCGCGTCACTTCTGATGTGAACACGCCCAGCTGCTGAATCATGGTGTTGACGATCGTGGCGGAGCGCAGGAACTCTCCTTCAAGCGGTCGTCCGTCGACGTCTAGCCGGACGGTCTGCGTCAGGTTGCCTTGCGCAACGCCAGCAATAGCTCGGGTCACCTCGGTTGTCGGCCGTAGCAGATCGTCCACGAGAGTATTGACCGAAACTTCCATCTCCCCCCATGCCCCTTTGGATCGGTCGAATCGCGTGCGTTCTCGCGTTCGCCCTTCTTTTCCCACAACCTGTCCGACACGCCTTAACTCGAACGCCATCTGTTCATTGGCGGTAACGATTTCATTGAATGTGTCTGCAAGTTTTCCGGCCAGACCGGTCCACGACCCCGGCAAACGAACGGAAAAGTCACCGTCGCGCATGGTCTGCAAACCAGAGAGTATCGCCGTGAGATCGCCCGGGGGAACTTCAACTACGGCCGTGGTGAGTCCATTACCCTGCAAACGCGCCTTCGATCTCGTGGTGCCTTCAACGGTCGCGGTGTCGTGATCGCTTCTCTTCATGCGCATTCTCCAAACTGTTGATCGGCAATGTGTTCCTGGATTTCTAGTGACAAATGGGCGTGCGACGACCTCAATCAGATCTGACAACGGGGTCGCGTCAAACAGCCCAAGATGATAATTCAGATAGCACAGAAGCGTGGCTTAGGCGCTACAGTGTTTAATGTATGGACTCTCACGTCTCATAGGGGATTCACTGTATTCCCGCTGGTCCGAGACCTTAGTAGTTTGAGCCCAGCGGCAAACCGCAAATAGGGTCGAGAAGATTTCTGGGTGGGATTCTGCTACTGGCCGAATATGTCTGCGTAGACGCGCACCGGATCAGCGAGGTGTCACAGTGACGCGCGAAAAGGTCAACATCCTGATGGTGGATGATCAGCCGGGCAAGTTGCTCAGCTATGAGGCCATACTCGATGAGCTAGGCGAGAACTTGATCAAAGCTCATTCGGGGAAGGAGGCCTTGGAACATCTACTGAAAACCGACATCGCGATTGTCCTCATGGACGTGAGCATGCCGGAACTAGACGGTTTTGAACTCGCGGATATGATCCATCAACATCCGCGCTTTCAGGACACAGCCATCATTTTTATCTCCGGCGTACACCTAAGCGACTTGGATCGGCTCAAAGGATACGAGCATGGTGCTGTGGACTACATTGCCGTCCCTATCATTCCGGAACTGCTCCGTGCGAAAGTGAGAGTTTTCGCGGAGCTGCATCGCAAGACGCATCAATTGGAAATGCTTTATGGCGAATTACACGACCTTTCTGGTCGCATGATTACACTGCAGGACGAGGAGCGGCGGCGTATTGCGCGGGAATTGCACGACGGCCTTGGGCAAGAGCTGAGCGTGGCTAAGATGACGGTTGACGAAGGTCTGAACAGGGGCTCGCCGACCCAGGCGAAAGAACAAGCTGCTGAGGTTAGCCGGCTGCTCGATAGCGCGATTAAACAAGTTCGCAGTATTTCTCATCTTCTGCATCCTCCCTTGCTCGACGAAGTTGGCCTGCATTCAGCCCTTCAGTATTACGTGGACGGATTGACGAAGCGCAGCGGCATTGAGGCATCGATTGATGTGCAACCGCCGGATTTTGCGCGATTGGCGCCTGAATTAGAGACCGCGATTTTCCGAATTATTCAGGAAGCCCTTACCAACGTCTTCCGGCACTCGGGAGCAGGTAAAGTCTGGGTAACACTCGTGCGGGAACAGAACCAAGTGATCGCAAAGGTTCGCGATGACGGCAAGGGTATTGCAGATCAGGTTGTGTCATTTCGGCCCGGCAGCATTGGCGTTGGTGTCGCAGGGATGAGGCAGCGGGTTAGAGAATTTGGCGGGGAGTTCCGACTGCAAAATGCTGGTCCTGGCACACTCGTTGAGCTCGCTATTCCGATTAAGCCGGTGCCGCTTGATTCCAAGAGAGAGCGCTCTACCGTTCCGGCGACGTCCCACCTCTGATCCAGTATATTTGTGGGTTCGATCCTCGTTTGACCACACTTTCGATACTTCCAATGAGAGTCCAAGCTTCTGTCTTGGGGACTATCGCGCGAATTCCAGCTTCTCGGGCTACGCGTTCTATTCCGTCAACCTCCAAGATGGTGAACAGAATCAGCGGCACTGAGGGGTCAGAGGCCGACATCTGCTTGGCTGCTTCGATGCCATTGATATCGGGCATGGACAAATCCAACAAAACCAGGTCGGGCTTGAGTTCGTGGAATTTCTCAACGCCGGACATGCCGTTCTCGGCCTCGCCGCAGACGGTCCAGTGGCGCGAAAGCAAGATGGCACGAAGAATGCGCCGGGTAATCTCGGAATCATCGACGATTAAAATTCGCAGCTTCATGTGGCCCAAATCCACCAGTACCAATTTTTATGGGGAAAAGGTTTCAGGCTGCTCCGCCCCCCTTGCTCACTGACCCTCGAATTCTTGACAGCGATTCACCTTAGCGAAGTCTGCACATTTCTTCGGCTTCTGACAGGCGCGTTCATTTTCAACCAACTTCCTGACCGCTGATTCTGCGGCGATATGTATTCACTCTCTTCACAGGCATCCGACCGCGCAAACCTTTTGTGTCGTAGCTGAGTCTGATTGTTAGGGGATGATTTTTTATGTCAAAACACATTCTGCTCGTCGACGACAGCGATACGTGCCGGAGAGTCACTCGTCTTTTTCTAGAGAGCCAACCAGACTTAGAAGTTTGCGGCGAAGCTGTTGATGGCGTGGACGCCATCGAAAAAGCAAAGGAACTGAAACCGGACCTAATTCTATTGGACTTGGCGATGCCTCGGATGAATGGTATGGAAGCAGCGTCGGTGCTCAAAAGCATGATGCCACGGGTGCCGATAGTCATGTTTACGCTGTATAAAGAATCGTTGGGCACGTCCCTTACTTCAAAGATTGGCATCGACGCGATGCTTTCTAAACCTGATGGCGGGTGGAAGCTAGTTGACTGCGTTCGAAGTCTGCTGAAAGCTGCCTGAGCATTTGCATGCCAAGGTTAGGTGCCCACCGGCAAGTCGCCGTGGAGGATATTCGAAGCAGACTTTGCTTTCTGGCAGGTGGATTCACCCTCGACGAATTGTCTGAAGGCGCTTTCTGCGTCAGTCTGGGTGCTGTACTCGCCGTTTCTGCACCGTATCTTCATGTCGGCAAGGATCCTGTTGATAGCCCGACAGCAAGCAGGGCTCTTACCGACTTTGAGTTGGCGGGCCAAACGGTCGAGATATTCAGTGCTCATAATGATATTTTTTAGCCCCTAGCTCGGCCTCAACCGCACTGAGGAGTTGGTTCGCGCCGTCTTCCTTTCCGACGACCTGTCGAATGCCAACCATCTTTGCCGCTACTTCCAGTTCACGGGTCTTGTACGACGTGTATATCACGATCGGGACGTTGGGCATGGACATGCCAATCTCACTGCCTGCTTTGAGTCCGTCCGCCAGCGGCATTTTGAAATCCAAGATGATTAGGTCGGGCTGTAGCTCCGCTGCTTTCGCCATGGCCTCACGACCATCTTCCGCTTCACCACAAACTTGCCAGTCTGTACGCATCCTAAAAGTAGCTCTGACTTCCATGCGTATTGACTTGCGTTCATCCGCAATTAGAATTCTCGCCATACAACACTCCAGTTGGGGCTAGTGAGCTGCCGATTTAGATTTTCGTCCTCTCAGGTTGCCTTCCACCTGACCTTCTTTTCTGTGCTTCGAGTGGAAATACTTCTTCGATACTTTCCATCAACTTCCAGCTTTCCGACTTGCGAACTATCTGCTTGATGCCTGCCTTACGAGCGGGCCCTTCCAAGCCCCACGGGTCCAACAGCGTAAACAGTATGAGCGGCACGGAGGGGTCGATAGCGTGCATCTGCCTACCAGCCTCAATGCCGTCAATATCAGGCATCGCGAGGTCCAACAAGACCAAGTCCGGCTTCAGTTCACGGAATCTCTTGACACCGGAGCAACCGTTTTCGGCTTCTCCGCACACCGTCCATCGAGAGCTAACCAACGCGGAAAGTACCCGGCGCGTGAGCTTGGAATCATCAATGATCAAGACTCGTAGCTGCATAACTCCACCTCATTTGGACTTTTACCGTGCCTCGCTAGCCTCAGGACATACCCTATTCTTCGTATTTCACGTCTAAGGGTGACCTTTTCGCAATCTCCGCGACAACAACTCTTTGCGGTCCGGAGCAGGATCGACGGTCGGTACCATTCACAGCACTGGAAATTTCTACACACCGACCCGGAGAATCTCGTTACAGGAGTTCGCTGATAGGCGTGTATCTCGCTGAAAACAATAGAGCACTGCTGGCCGTACGTGGCCTGCCCCGGATTTTTAGTACCAGGTGAAGTGAGAGTGAGTTTACCTGGGAGGAATACTAGACCTGAAAGAAGAGGATTTAAGGCCGTAAGCAGAAGCGATTTAGTGTGGAACAGATCGAAGTAGTCCTGAGCAGCGAAGGGGAAGTACCACTGCGGAGCCTTGCAAAGTAGCTGAGTCCGAACAGACCTACTATCGATGGAGGAAAGAATATGGCGGGCTGAAACCGATCAAGTTCGACAGCTGAAAGAACTTGAGAAGAAGAACGCCAGATTGAAACAGGTGGTGGCCGACCTGACATTGGAGAAGCGATTTTGCAGGATGTGCTTTCAGAAAAACTTCTAAGCCCCCGCGGCGTCGGCGGTGGTGAGCACCTGCACGACAACTACCGGGTGAGCGAGAGGCATGCCTGCCGGCTGCCCGGATACATGGAGCGACGCTTCGCTACGCAGCCCAGGATCCAGGACCGAGCTGCGGATGCGCATTCGGGAGATAGCGCAAACGAAAGTCGCTTCGGATACCGGAAGATTCGTGTGCTGTTGAATCGCGAGGGTTGGAGAGTCGGCAAATATCGGGTGGAATGCATCTAGCGGGAAGAAGGATTAAAGCCGCAGAAGCAGCGGAAACGGGGCCGGTGTAGCGGAACACGGGCGAGTGCGTCTGCAGCCGGACCAGGCCAACCATGTCTGGGCCATGGACTTTGTGGCGACGTTGACGGACGGAAGAGATTTCGCTGCGACGGTGGTGGTTATTGATACACGCGGGAATGCCTGGCGATTGAATCGGAGCAGCGGCTGAAGGGCGAGGATGTGGTGCGAGTACTGACCGATGTAAAGCTCCGTGGAGTCCCGGAGAACATTCGCTGGGACAATGGCACGGATTTTGCAGTCAAGTGTTGGATCTATGGGATTGTGGGGACGGAGTACGCATGGCGTTCTCCCGCCCTGGGAAACCAACTGATAACGCCTTCGTGGAATCGTTCAACGGCACGTTTCGAGCGGAATGCCTGAATGCACATTGTTTTACGTCCTTGACGGAAGCTCAGCAGATCGTAGAGACTTGGCGAGGCGAATACAATGAGAGTCGTCCTCACCGTTCTCTCGGGGACAAGCCGCCCAACGATTCGCCGGAAATCGCGGCTAGCCGCGATTTCCTTGGAGCAAACTGCCGAAAACTCACCCTAGGGTTGGTCTGAAAAAGCCCTGGGCGATCAGTGATGTAGACTCTCTCATTCGCCGTGGTACAAAAACTCGGTCTGGTCAGGCTCGTTCGCTCTGCGCTTCTCAATCCACAGGAAATCGATGCTGATTCAGTCTTGGCCGGTCCTTCGCATAGTTGGGACGATTCGTTCCTACGCCTTCGTACGATCCAGCGGCTTCACTGGTTCCGCGGGTTGAGGCGCTACCGACGCGGTTCCATTCGAGATGGACGACTTTCGACACCGTCCGTTGGTCCTCAACCAGAAAACGCCGTAACTCTAGTTCTGATAACGGATTCGAGCCCTATTGTGGCCCACACCACCCCTTGTGACGCGGTCGTGACCCCCAATATTGGTGATGCCGAATACTGTGTAAGCGTGCAGAGTAATGTAGGGTTTCTGCAGTCTCCTTATAAAGAGAATCTCCGTGGAGGTTCTTGAAGAGATCTACATCACCTGCACCCTACACACCTGGTTTATTAGGTCCCAAAACCGCCGGAAAAGCGGGATTTTCAACCCTCCGAGGATGAAAGCGCCATATAGGCGGGGGCGGGGGAATTCCTGGTGAGCAAGGCGGCTTCAGGATCCGCAATCTCTGATGTTGAAAATGCGACAATTTGAGGGGCCTGGCGGTTTTTGATCGTATAGCTCCCTTGTTCGGTTATATAAAACTGTGGCGTGATCGAGCCGTTGAAGCGTTTGCGCGGAGCAATAGCCAATGCTTGTCATCATCAGCGATTTACATTTGACTGACGGCACCTCGGGCGAAACCATCAGGCCAGGGGCGTTCAGAGCGTTTCGAGAAAGCCTTCGCGAGCTGGCCTACGATGCCTCTTGGCGAAGCGACAAGAGATATGTCCCCGTTGATGGCATCGACCTCGTATTGCTGGGGGACATCTTGGATGTCATACGTTCAACCCGTTGGTGTGGCGCACCGGCGCAGGTTCGCCCTTGGGGAGATCAGAATGACCCTCGATTTTCCGATCTGGTGAGCCGTATTACAGAAGAGGTGATTCGAAACAACCAGCAATCCTTGAACATACTTAAAAGCCTGCACAACTCAGAAATAATGAGCCTTCCACCCGCTTCCGAGGATGGTGGGGTCGCGGCCAAACCTCTCCACCGAGTGCCTGTGCCCGTCCGCATCCACTACCTTGTCGGAAATCATGACTGGTTTTTTCATCTCAAAGGGCCTGCCCACAACGCCATTAGGAAAATGATTGTTGATGCCATCGGCCTCGAAAACTCTCCCAACTGTCCCTTCCCGCACGAACCCTTCGAATCGCAAGCAATTGAGAGCATTTATCGAGACCACCGAGTGTTTGCACGGCACGGGGACATTTTCGACCCAACTAACTATGAGCACAGCCGTGATGCCTCATCCCTAGGGGACGCAATCGTAGTTGAATTGCTGGACAGATTTGGCGTTGTCGTCAGAGAGCGGCTAGGAGATAGACTACCGGATGCTTGCGATGCAGGGCTTAAGGAAATTGATAACGTTCGCCCTTTATCGACTATCCCGATTTGGGTGGACGGACTTCTACTTAACACTTGCACTCCCGTAATGGCTGAAGAAGTTAAGGGCATCTGGAACGAATTGGTTGATGAATTCTTAGGGTTGGACTTCCTAAAAGCTCGACCATTTGGCAGCTCATTACTGATCAAGCTTGGCTTCAAAATCTCAAGGGAGTTGCCCATGTCTGGCCTGAGCGACGTCGCTGCCTGGTTCAGTTCGAAATTTGGAGGAGGACGGGGCGAAAGCTTTTATCCATATGCTATGCACGAGAGGAGCTTTATTGACGGTTGGGCGAAATTCATCGTTTATGGCCACACGCATCATTACGAAATCGTGCCCTTACAATCCCTTCAGCAGGGCAATACCGTAACGAACCAAATGTACATTAACTCTGGAACATGGCGGCCCGTGCATGAACTGGCGCGTTTCCATCCAGGCCAGAAGCATTTTGTTGGATATGACGTGATGACGTATTTGAGTTTCTTCAAAGGCGACGAACGAAAGGGAAAGGCGTTCGAGAGTTGGACGGGGGCGCTGGAGTCGTCTCTATAGAAATTTAGCGAGGTCGCTAGAGGCTGAGCTCCTCTACACGCGAGGGCTTCAAGAACAAATTATTAACTCAAGGCCCCTAGGGAGGTCCAAACTTCCCAGAACGGGCCTTCTGGCCCAGGATAGCTTCCGGTTAGCCCGTCATCCACCCGCTATCGGCAATGAATATCAATAAAGCAGCTAGTTTCCTGTTGCAAGCGGTCGGGTAGAGGTTCGTTTGGGGGAAACATATTAACAGCTATCGTGTCCTGACTTTGCAAGTGCGCATGGGGAGCTAGTGTGGAGCTGTCGCTGCTGCGCAAAGTTCATGTACCCCGTTCACAATGGACTGAGGACGATCCGAAGGAATGTCGTGCCCACTGCCTGATACGAGGACGCGCCTTCCGCGAGTGGAGAGACGCGCTAACCGCATCTGGAGATCGTCCACCCAAATGCGTTGAAAATCGTCGAAATCCGGCTTGCTTAGGCCACTGCTCAGAATTGCGTCGGAATTCTCGGCAGCTGTCAGTACCACGAGAGGCTTATCGCTGATGTGGCCAGCAGCTCGCGCTTGCTCCGCGCTGATCCGGATTTGTTCAAGCTCGCTCGCTCTAGCTCTCAAGTACTTCCTCTGGAGGATCAGATAGGCACCGTGGCCCGCGCCCTGCGCTTGAAGCATGAGGCGGCCAATGCCGAGGTCGACAAGAAAGAAAGCATACCTTGCCTGGCGCTCGCAGTGCTTCAGTTGCGCCGCGCTGATTGCACTCCACGCCTTCGGAAGCAATTCATATTGGTCTTCTTGCGTAGCGTCCGCCAGCACAATGCCCGCCACCTCGTCCGGATACAGCCCGTTAAACACACGAACGTTGTATCCACCAAAGGAATGGCCGACAAGCACATAAGGCGGCATTTCGCCAGCATTTCTAAGGAGTGCATGCAGCTCCGTCGCGATCTGAAGGCTGGTACGCGGCATTGGACCCGGGTCACTTCCTCCGTAGCCTGCACGGTCGTAGGAGCAGACTCGGGAAAACTTCGCAATTTGTAGTTGAACGGCTCTCCATTCGACGGACACGTCACCGAATCCAGCTTCCAGGATGACCGTTGGACTCCCAACCCCTGTGCAATTAAGCATGAGGTGGTAGCCTCCCACATCGACTAACCGGCCGTTTTCAGGAAAATGGCGAGCATCCAGACGTGACTCGATCACCTGATAGGACGCACCTGCAAGAGCTAGGAGGGTCACCATTACGCATACGAACAAAGCGATCTTACGCAGCCAGCGAGCCACGCCCAGTCCTTTCTCTCAACGCTTCAATCTAGCACGGTGCTATTAGTTTTGTTGGGAAGCCCCACGCGATTCTGGGTGGTTGGTCGGCAAACCGGAACTAATCCGGGTGCGCAGGCCCTGTGGGCGGTCAACTTCCGGTTTGCCCGTCACTCGGGCATGATCCGTCCGAGTGATCGCAGCGCTATGATGAGCGACGGCTTTTCGATGTTTAGAGAATGCCGGCGCGACCGGCCCATCGGGCGATATAGCTCTGAAGGAATGATGTGAAGTCGTCCGCGCCAGGTGGCAGCTTTTTCCCACGAAGGCTGATCCGCGAGAAGTCCACGTTCACAACCGGATTAGTCAGCTTGCTCATCGCAACTTTGCGATTTCGACAGGCGGGCAATACGAACGAAGGGATGACAGCAATGCCCTCGCCCGCCTCTACCATGGCGATCATGGTATCGAGATAATTAAAGATGGCGCGCCGAGGAACGAAAACCCCGGCGCGGGCCAGATGCTTGTCGATGAACTGCTGGACGACACTGCCCGGCACCAGCGAAACCAGCGGCTCTCCCTTCAGAGCGGACCAGGTGGTAGAGGTGCGGCGCAATCCCGGATCGTCATCCGGGCGAATCACCATCAAGGAAAATCGAAACAATGGAGTGCGGCGGATTCCAGGCGCGGGCTCAAAAAACGCACCCACGCTCATATCCAGTTTGCCCTCCACGACCATTTGCGAGAGGGCAAGTCCACCCACATCGAACACTAGGATTCGGAGGTCGCGCCGGTGGGTGCGGAATTCCTTAATGGCTTCCGGCAGAATGTTGGCCGCCACCAGTGGTGGCGCGCCAACCGATAAAGTGTGACTAGCTTCGGCTGCCGACCGCCCGATGCGCGAGATGGTTCCGTCAACTTTTTCCAGACTCTCCCGTACAACGCCAAGCAATTCATTGCCGTAACTTGTCAGCCCGACGTGGCGCGTCGTGCGATCAAACAGGCGGAATCCGAGTTGGGTTTCCAACTCTCGTATCAGAACACTGAGGCCAGACGGCGTGATGTAGAGTGCTTCCGCGGCGCGCGAGAAGCTTCGATGTTGCGCAACCAGCAGAAAAGCCCGGAATTGTCTGGACGTAAAATCCATTGATGACTACTACTCAACGATTCTTAGATTATTTGAACTTGTATCACAAGATGGCGTGAATTGAAATACATCGCAGCAGGTCCAGTGGGCCTGCACGCCCGGACGATGGAGGAGAGTGCTTGCGAGAGTCAACCGGAAAACCGCGCGAGCTGACTGGTGAGGTCAAGTTTCCGGAATTGGCTCCCGCCATCGCACGCTTGACGCCGCTCCAATGGCTCATCTGCGGTGTCGCCGCTCTCGGCTTCGCCTTCGACCTTTACGAGATCACTGTCTTGCCGCTCATTGTGCGGCCTGCGCTTATCTCGCTCGGGAACCTCAAGCCGGGTGGTCCTGAGTTCAATCTATGGGTGGGCATCGTGTTTTACATCCCATTAGCCTGTGGAGGCGTCTTTGGGTTCCTTGGCGGATACCTAACGGATATTCTTGGCCGCCGGCGAGTTCTTGTTTGGAGCATCCTGTTGTACGCCTTTTCGGCGAGTGCCACTGCATACGCTGCAACTCTGCCCCAGTTTTTGATTTTCCGCTGTACGACCGTAATCGGCGTGTGCGTCGAATTCGTGGCTGGAGTTGCCTGGGTTGCGGAACTCTTCTCCAATCCTAAGCAACGTGAATCCGCCCTGGGCTACACGCAAGCAGCATTTGGCCTCGGAGGCCTGATGGCGACGGGGGCCTACTTCGTTGCAGTCAGTTACGGGGAACACTTTCCAGCCATCCAGGTGGGGCACGAAGCCTGGCGCTATACCTTGCTCTCCGGACTAATCCCCGCCATTCCGCTCATCCTCGTCCGCCCTTTTTTGCCCGAGTCACCGATCTGGCTGGAGAAAAAATCCAAAGGCACATTGAAGCGACCGAGCTTCGTGGAACTCTTCCGACCCGCATTGAGAAGGACCACGCTGGTCTCAACGCTGTTGGTGGCGTGTAGTTATGCTTTGGCTTCAGGGGTCATCCTACAGACACCTCGCATGGTGCCGGGACTCCCCGAGTTGCGCGGACTGGCGCCCCGGATGGTGGAACAAACGGTGAGCCGCGTTCAACTGTTTCAAGAGTTAGGCACGATTGCCGGGCGCTTGCTTTTTGCCTTTCTGGTCGTTCGAATCGCGTCCCAGCGCCGTCTGTTACGTATCTTTCTCCTTCCGGGCTTGATTGTCTTTTCCTGGGTCTATTTTTTCGCTGCAACGCACAGTCTAGTGCTGCTAATATGCGGGATTTTTCTCGCTGCTCTCTTGCTGAATGGGCCGTTTAGTCTTTGGGGGAATTACCTGCCGCGGGTGTATCCGACTCACTTACGTGGTACCGGCGAGGGTTTCGCGATCAACATTGGAGCCAGAGTGATCGGCGCATCCAGCGTACTCCTTACCACGCAACTCGCAAATGTCATGCCCGGTCCCAGTGCAGCTGCTCACCTTGCCTATTCGGCTGGCAGTGTCGCCGTCCTTGCCTATACGATGTCGTTGATCGGCAGTTTCTGGCTGCGTGAACCTGAAGGCGGGCAACTGCCCGATTGAAGGGTGCGAAGGCGATGTCTTCATGGCTCGTAGGGAGAGGAAGATTTGGCTCGCCAATGAGTCCGTCGGCTTCGTCGGTCTCCTTCAAGGAAGCCTTGCTGACATTCCTTTTTATTTTGTTCATCGCAATTGTCGCCCTCAGCGATCTCGTACCTCCTACTGTTGTTCCTGCGTCTGCTCCTGTGACGGACTTCTCCGCCGAACGTGCCATGGAGCACCTGAAAGTCATCGCTCGTGACCCTCACCCAACTGGCTCGATTGAAAACGCGCGCGTCCGCGATTACATCGTCGAGCAGCTCAGGTTCTTGGGCCTCAAACCAGAGGTGCAGAAATCTGTCAGCACGACGCCATGGGACATTGGAGGAGCGCCTTACAGCGCAGGAACCGTAGAAAATGTCATTGCGAGATTGCCCGGAACAAACACCAGGGGTGCGCTTCTTCTTATGGCGCACTACGACTCGGTGGCGACCGGGCCCGGGGCCAGCGATAACGGCTCGGGCGTCGCAATACTTCTGGAAACTCTGCGTGCCCTCCGCAGCGGCCCGTCGCTCAGAAACGATGTGATTCTTGCATTCACAGATGGGGAAGAAGATGGAGGGCTTGGGTCGCAAGCCTTTGTGGATGAGCATTCGTTCGCAAAGCTCGTGTCAGTGGCTTTGGTCATCGATTCAGGCGGTAGCTGCGGACGGGGGCCACTCGTTGTGGAGAATCAGCATCAGCAGAACGGATGGCTGGTTAGGAAAATGGCACAAGGACTTCGACATCCCTTCGCCGCATCCATTTCCGATGATTTTCGAGGTGCCATGAGCTATGGCGATGATTTGAACCTGTACCCCAAGGGAATTGAGGCGATCAACTCTGGCATCAACAGCTGCCCGACCACGTATCACACGATGAAGGACGACTTGGAGAATCTTGATGCCCGTAGCGTTCAAGATTTAGGAAATTCCTCTCTCACTCTAGCGCATCACTTGGGCAGCCTGGACTTGAAACACCCGTCGGAAGGCAAAGTGGTTTATTTTACTTTTTTCGGTAGCCTATTTTTCTATTCTCTGACCTTGGTTCTGCCGCTGACACTGTTCATCCTTGCAATTTTTGTTGGCATCTTATTCCTTGGATTCCGTCGTGGACGGCTCACTGCGCGTGGCCTGGGGTACAGCTTTCTGCTCTGGCTCGCTGCCTTGTTGGTTAGCGGTGGACTCGTAGCGCTTATCTGGCGGGCTCTCCAAGCACTGCACCTAGTGAACAAGTCTTTTCTTTCCGCCTACAACGCCACACACTACGGAGTAGGATTTGTGGCGCTCACAACTGCCATTGCCTCCGGACTTTTCGTCTGGTTACGTCAGAAGTTCGATGCGGCGAATCTCGCGGCTGGTGCTTTTCTGCTGTGCATCGTACCCATGGTTCTCACTTGTTTCTTTGCGCCAAACTCCAGCTTTCAATTCACTTGGCCCCTCGCGGCGGCCTTGCTCCCGATGGGACTTGGACTCGCTCTTAAACCATCCGATTCGTGGTTGCTGAAGTTCGTGCGACTGCTCTGTGCGGTCCCCGCGCTCTTTTTATTCCCACTGTTCATCGGGTACTCGGTGACCATTGTGGACGGGAAAATGGGAGACATGATCATTTTGGTGATTCTCATGATCGTCCTGCTCGCCGTGCTGGCGCCGCAACTTGAGGTGCTGACCGCGCGCAGCAGAATGTTAGTTCCAGGAGTGTGTGCGCTTTTGGCGTTCGGTTTCATCCTCTACGGCGCGCTGAGCAGCGGTTATGACTCTAAGCATCCAAAACCCGACACGATTTCTTATTGGCTGGATACGGACACGGGAAAAGCGTCGTGGATCAGCTTCGACGAGAAACCGGACAACTGGACTTCGCAGTTTCTGAACGGGCACGTTGAGGCCAGCACGTTGCGCCTCTTCAACCCTGTCGATGGCGACGCTATCCTCAAAGCGGAAGCTCCACTCGCCCAGCTCTATCCGCCTAGCATCGACACCCTGGAGAATTCCACCACGGGGGGCGAGCGCAGGCTTCGTTTGCGCCTCGTTTCGCCCCGAAAGGCCCGCATCATCTGGCTTCAGGTGGAGAAGGCCACCGTTCTCGCGGCGACCATCGAAGGCCGGAAGGTGCAGGCCAACGAGGTGGATAAGAGGAACAAAGTTTGGGGAATTGTGTACGTGGCGATGCCCGCTGGGGGGATTGAGCTGGATCTCACCTTAAATGCCTCGGAGAGTCCTCAACTCACTGTGATCGATCAGTCCGATGGTCTTCCAAGCCTTCCTCGCTTCCAGGTCGAATCGCGACCGAACGACCGGATGGCTTTGCCTGTAGCATGGCCTTTTTTTGATTCAACGGTCTTGGTAAGTCACATGTATCCAAATATATTGGAGAAAAGCCCTGTCGGTCGGTACTGACAATAATGGTCGGATTTCCTAAGCCGTGTGCAGAGGGTATATCGCAAATCACCTGCCAAGAGTCGCGTTGTGTTGACGGATCCCAACGGGGGTCCTGCGCCAACTTGTCCGTATAACCTGCTATCCGCAGAAGTGGACGCGCTCGGCATTTCGATTCGAACTGCAATGCGATCACTCCCGGATAGTCGGCAAACCGGAAGTTATCCAGAAACGGCGTTGTGGGAAGTTGGTACGCATCGAGTCAACAAAGACAGATCGACTAAACTTTGCTCGGAGCGTCGGTGCAGCGTATCGTGTCTTCGTAACACGTCTTCACCCAGTTGCAGGTGAAAGTTCGGATTGAAAGGCCATGCATGGCAGCCTCTCTAACGGCCCGGATCGAAGCCAGCGAACCTGTGATGGTGCGCGTCCCAGGGGGTTGGTTCTGGATGGGCTGCGAAATCGGGCGTGATGACGAAAAGCCTCTGCATCGCGTCTGGGTGGATGCCTTCGAGCTTGCCGCTTACCAGGTCACGAACGAGGAGTACGCCTGCTTTCTTGCCGCAATGAGTTGTCCTCAACCGTTTTGCTGGAACGATCCAAACTTCAATCACCCGAAGATGCCTGTCGTCGCGATATCGTGGCATGAGGCTGTGAAGTATTGCGAGTGGCTAAGTCGCACGACTTCCCAGTCCTATCGCTTGCCTAGCGAAGCCGAGTGGGAGCGTGCCGCGCGCGGCGGCGCCGAGGGTGCACTCTACTCGTGGGGAGACACGCCTCCCGAGCTGCTTCCCGATTACGCCCGGCGTTGGAAGAGTGGTCCGGAGCCGGTGGGTCTATATCCGCCAAACGCTTACGGGCTTTACAATCTGGGCGACAACGTGCACGAATGGTGTGTCGACTGGTACGACGCCGGCTACTACGGCTACTCTCCCCAACGAAATCCGCAAGGGCCTGCCAACGCCGGTCGCCGAGCCTCGCGAGGTGGCTCCTGGCGACACCACATCAAGGTTGCTCGCATTGCGGCGCGATCGAGTATTCCGCCAGAGTTCGAATACACCGACTACGGTTTCAGAGTCGCGCGATCCTCGATCACCTGAAACAGTTCTCGCACCTTGCCTCGAAGACATCGCTCTTGAACGCCCATCATAATCGGGCAGGACTGAAAACACGCTCTCAGGGAAGTGATCCTCCTTCTGTGAGTTGGAGCTGGGGGAGAGGCGGTGGGGAAGACTGCGGGACCTTTTCGAGGGCTTCGAGCCATAGGCGGACAGCCGCGCGAAGCGGCGTGACCGCGATACCGGCGAAGGTCTCTGGATATCCGTCCAGACGGCGCAAGGCCGATCGCAACAACGAAATGGTTCCGGCGCAGTTCCCGCGCTGAAAATGGTGGAAAGAAGCAGCGACCTGAATCAGTCCTTGCAGAAACGTCCTTTCCGGCTCTCGCGCCGCGAGCCACACCGATTCCCAATGTTCGTGAGCCTCGAAGAATGCGCCGGAATGGAAGCAGCGCAGGCCTTCGTGCAATTCTCCGTGGGTCCAATCGAGTGACATAGGGGCGGCGAAACGTGAATCAGTTTCGGCCGGCAGGAATCCTAGCAGGATGTGGAGCGCCTGCGTACCATGCAATGCTGGAATAGACGGTCCTAATTGCTGGATGGTCGTCTACACGGAAGTCTAGAAACGGCGTTGAGGTTAAGACGTGAATGCCCCAGAATCACCTGCCGACCTAACTTCCGTGACCTCTGGCTACTCCTCAACGCTTTTTGAGAGTCACGCCCAGCCCGCCGCCCTCCATATAGAAGATCGTTTCCAGTTCTCCGCTTGTCGTTACCGCCTTGACGTAGTCCGGAACCATGTCGACATTATGTGCGAGGATCAATCCGCCCGGCTTCACGAGTGGCAGGAGTTTGTTCAGATAGTCGACATAGCCGCCCTTATCGGCGTCGATAAAGGCAATGTCGATTGGTCCTTTCAGCTTCGCCACCTGCTCATGAGCATCACCTTCGATGAGGGTCACCATCTTCTCCACACCAGCTTCCCGGAAGTGCTCGCGGGCCATCGATGCCCGTTGGTGATCGATCTCGAAAGTGGTCAAGCGACCGCTCGTCTTCTGTAGCGCTAGGCAGAGCCAGAGGCCCGAATAGCCCGTAGATGCGCCGATCTCAACCACATTTTTGGCGCCCGCTGCCTCCGTGAGCAGGCGCAGCGCCATGCCGTCTTTGACGGGAACGCTTAAATAGGTTTGATGCGACTTGACCATTCCGTCGAGAACGGCGAGGATTTTCGTCTCGGCTTCCCTTTCGTCAGCCGGGGCATCCCACGAACGCAATCCGCTGGCTCCGCTTGGCTGGAAAAGGGCCACTAAGGACAGCGATAAAAGTATACCTAGGATCGAAAGGTTACTTTTCATTGGTCTTTGAACCCCTCCGCGCTTCTCACAAGTCGTTCAACTTACAGAGAGCCTAACATCAAAGGGATCCGTGCCAGCACCATCGGTTGATCCCTATAACTGAGGTTATTGCAAGCCTCCTCGCGCCTGCCTCCCCATCTTTACTCCAGGGCCACAAACCGGAATGGCAATGTCAGCGATTAAAATCGCGAAATGTCTCTTACGCTTGAGCGGGTCCTCCGATATTTACGGGGTACTTCGAAGCGCGCGGGCATGCCATCTATATTCGGATTTCACTCAATTCTTAGGTCTTAGACGCCGGTGTTTGTTGCGTTCTGGTGTTAAACAGTGGATTGCGTCAGCGCTACGAGCGGGGCGGAAAGATATGAGGAGGTGCCTGATCAATCCGTTGGTCCTGCCATGCCAAATGCTTTTAAGCCCGCGCCGTAACGGGCTTTGAACGGAGCTGGGTATCGGATGCCGTTTGGTTTGTGACGCGCGGGTGCCGCGAAGCCATTCTTGGTGCATCTTGGGCATGCACCTCCAACGAAGACTCACTCGAAGGCTTTTCCCACATCTTCTCCATACGATCCACCATTGCCCGCTTATAGGTAGGGGATAGATGCGCATAACGCTGCGTCATCAGTATGGACTTGTGGCCCAGGATGTCCTTCAGCACGTAGAGGTCGCCGCCACTCATGACCCAGTGGCTAGCGAAGGTGTGCCGGAGGTCGTGGAAGTGCAGGCCAGGCATCCCGGCGCGTATCCGAGCGGCACGAAAGGCTTTCTGGACGGTAGTCAGACGGCCTCCTGAGGCGCCGGGAAAAACGTGCGACGATCCCGGCGTGGGGATATAGTCCGAGAGCAAATCGCGCACCGTCGAGTCCATCGGGACGTGTCTCGGCTGGCCATTCTTGGAATCCCTAATAAGGATAGAGCCGGAAGCCGAGTCGATATCCTGCCATTCAAGGTTCAGGATCTCACCGCGTCTCATCCCCGTATGAAGAGCCATCGTGACCATCGCCTGCATGTGCGGCGCAATGCACGCCTCGAGCAGCTTGTTGCACTCTTCCATCGAAAGGTATTGCAGCCGGGCGTTGTTCTCCGGGAGGAATTTCAGTCGCTCCATCGGACTCTTGTCCAGCAGATCCCATTCGACCGCGCGGTTGAGCATGTGCCTGAGCCGGCACATGATGCAAACCAGCGGTTCTCGATAGCCTCGGTGACACGCTTGCTCAGGACCATCTCGGCCAGCTTCTTGTTCGTACCGATGGCCTCCCGCACGCGTCTGCCGCCAACCGTGTAGTTGATGGTCCACGTCTGCCCGCGCAGATAGATGCTGCCCCGACTAACCCGCATGATGTTCCTTGTAGCCCACGCGCTTGCGTAGCCGCGGCCGCAACGCTTGGAGTGCCAACTCGGCGATCTTTGGGGGTTCGACCAGGTCGGCCTCCCAACGCGCCACCGTGTTTCTTGCTACTCCCAGTAGCTCCGCCAGTTCGCGCTGTGTGAGATTGAAGTCCTTACGTAGTGTGGTGAACTTGTTCATGCGTCCTGCTACAAAGCGAAACACGCGAAGAAATGAAACACAAACCTGCGCAGTCGAACTACCGCCTAAGATCTGCGTATCTATCGCGACGGTCAGCTTGGGGCCGCGTCCACTCCAATAGCTCAAACTGCAAGAAAAGGAGCCTCCGGCCCGCCTTCCGGAAAGGAATGCGACGCTGCGAGACAAGACCGTAGATTGTCTTCGGCGAAAGGCAGAGGAAGTTGGCCGCCTCTGCCACATCGATCAGCCTAGCTCTGCTTGTGAGTACTTGAGTGTCCATAGTCATCCTTTCGTGCTAGCCAGGAAGAAAAACATGCGGAGAAACGTCCCACAAGTCTTCCTGGGATTATTGATGCCGCTCCAAATCCCTATACCGGTCTCGACGATCCTTCACGGGTCGCGTCCACTCCAGCAATTCCGATTCCAGGAAGAGTAGTCTCCGACCAGCCTTGCGAAACGGGATTCGCCGTTGCGACACCAGGCCATATAACGTGTTTGCTTCTAGGCGGAGAAAGGCCGCAGCCTCACGCACGTCCATGAGCCTGGGTCTGCTTGCTGTTGTGGTGTCCATATCCGATCTCCCGTTCAATATATTGTCAACATACTGGTAGACAGTAGGTGAAGGCGCTTTGGAAACTCCGCGCTGGCGCCCAGATGTGCTGATGTAGCGGTGCAGGATGGTGTATGTCGCGGCCGAAACTCCTTTTTTGAGACGGTTTTGAAAGACTCTTTCCGAGGGACTACACAACCCTGCACACTACATATGACGAGGTCTGCGTTAGTAGTCGGCGCGAGAAAGCGTCTCACTGGTTCTTCTCCTGTATAGAACGCGGAGAGGTGATTGCTGGAGCGACAGGAGCCAAACCCACGCCTTGATAGACCATGCCGCTCCCGAGGCGTTTCTTGGAGATGCCGCGTTCCGCCATCCGGCGGGCGAACTGGAGGTTGGCTTCGGCCTTCTCTCCTACCACACCACACCATTCGACATACGCCTCGAAGAATTCTCGTCCTTTGGTGGAAGACTTGGGTCCGATCGTGCACCGTTCTTTAAGGAAGCGGCCTATTTGGTCGGACTCTTGGCGGTACTCGAGAGTGGCTCGCTCCACCTGCGGGGTCATCCCGAGCCCATGCTTTTGCCAAGACAGACAACCTTTCACTGCCCAAGCAAGAATGCCCGGCAGTTCTTCCTGAAGCTTCCGTCTTACGTCTGGATCTTTCTTTGTTCCTTCAAATTGCTCCCTGAAAGGGATTAGTCGAACTCGTCTCCAGATCGCTTCATCGGTGCCACGAATTTTGGGCTTGTGGTTAGTGGTCAGCCAGATTTTGAATTGCGGTTTGAATTGGAAGTGCTCTTTGAACAAAAAGCGGGCGACAACAGTGTCTCCACCCGTAAGCTGCTTGATCACTGACTCGGCGAACCGCGCTTCGTGCTCTCCCTCCGCCGCTTTTACGAACCGGGCCGCGTGCAAGCGGGCAAGATCGTTGCGAGGGCTGCCAGAATCACGTCGGTCTAGAAAACTGGAGAACGCCGCGGTCTCCGCATGTATACCTAACAGCTCGCAAATTGTTTCGACAAAAGTAGTCTTCCCATTTGCTCCGGCACCATGAAGTATAAAGAAGCATTGCTCCTGCGTTTCTCCGGTAAGGCTGTAGCCAACCGCCCGCTGTATGAAGGTGATCAGATCAGCGTCGCCTAAGAAAACCTCGTCAAGAAATCTCATCCAGCGGGGCGCTTTCGCGTCTGGCTCGAAGGGGACGTCAGTGGCACTTGTGAGCAGATCTTCCGGCCGTGATGGTCGAAGCTGCCCCGTTTGTAGGTCGAGCGTGCCATTCGCGACCGTTAGGAGAAAGGGGGCTTGATCAAATTGTGCAGCGGTTGTCGCTAAGGAACGGATATTCCCCGCGATCGTTAGCATAGCCTTAAGGTGCCAGACCGACTCGCAGTCGAGACACCACCGCACTCGATCCCTTCTTCTATCGCGGTCCCTAATTCTGGTGGCTTCCGAAAATCGAGCCCGTATCGTGGTCAGGGCGGCACGATTTGCCTCTCCATCCTTATCTTCCGACCAATGCTGCCCGTTCCATACCAACCACTTGCAGCTCGTGTGGTTGTACCGGAATCGATGTCCGTGCAGGTACTCGAACACCTCGGCATTTCCGGCGTCAGTGTACTGAACCGCGGGAAGCTTCCGGCGAACTGCTTTGGTGACCCCGGCCGTTGAACCGTTATCCATTTGCTTTCTCGCGCGGCTCGTAAACCCAGCACTTCAACCAAATGCCTTTGCTCTCGAGCAGGCCTCCGAACTGCTCATCCAATTCGATAAGCCGCCTGCCGATACGGCATCCTTGCGGGAACTGAAACAGCTTGAATCGTACCGACCTCGTAATCTTCGACCGGACTTCCGTCGGGGCGTCCTTCAAAGTCGATGCGAGAATTCCATACAAGAGATTGACGGCATCGGAGAGTTCCTGCTCTAACTGATCCAGCTTGATTCGTGCCTGGATTAGCTCAGAGAGTAATTGGCTATCGGCCATCCCTCGCCCCTCTTCCACCACTTGGTTCAGCACCCTCTGCCTCACCGACTTGTGGGGGTTCAGAGTTCAGCAGCAGGTGGCCCCACCGGCGCCTGAGTTCACTCAGGAACCAGTTCCGGTTGCGACTCGAAGATAGACACAGGAACAATTCTTCGATCGCCTTAGCCAACCTTCGTGCGTTCTGTGCCTGGTAACCTGACGTCGATATTTCAAACAAAGCACGATCCAGTTTGACGAAGAGCTCCTCGAACTTCTCAAAACTGACCTCGATCCTGGTGACAATCACGAGCAAGTCCAAGATTGGCAGATTGCTAACACACGCCCGCATCGATTCAAGGCTCTTGATTCCTTCGAATGTGCACCAGCGGATGAGCTCATCTTTCGTCACAAATGGAAATTTTCTCGAACTGATGACTTCGTTGATTGCTTTGTCTAATAGAGGAGGCACTCCAAAACAGAGTTGGACGGTTGCATCGTGTAGATCGTGACTTGGTACGAGGAACTCTTCCGGATCCAGTTTCGGCTGACTCACAACAGTCTCCTTTGATGGGCGCATCAGAGATGACCTGCACATCCTGCACCAACGCTCTGCATGGCACCTGCGAGCATCTTAGTAAAGGACGGGACTAAACAGAAGAAGTTGAGTATGATGTCAATATGACGCGCACAGTCGCCAACGAAGAAGAAAAAGACTGGAGCTTAGCTGGGATTACCAGTTCCACTGGTGTCCTGGGTCGTCCCTTGAAATCAGGCGTATGGTACGTCCCTACAAAAGTTTGGCTGGAGCAGGATCGCCTGGTTTGGGGACGACAGAGTGAAATTAAACAGATCGTAGTTTCGCCGAGGATCTTTGATGGGTTCGTAAGATTATCCGATGCAGAACCCGATAAGATCCTAGCCTATGCGAGGCGCTGGGGGCCGATCGGCTTCTGCGAGCACGATTTGCCGTCAACCCACAACCTTCAGGTCTTGGGACCGGACCGAATAGGCGTAGGCCTCTGCGATCCTCGCGGTTGGCCGGATCACTGCTGGGAGCCTATACAACTCTGGCGGAAGTATTCACTGCAAGGGCGCGCACTACTAAATATCGCAAGCAGACTTAATGAGAATAAATCAGGTAACCAGGAAGATTGGAAGTGTCTTGATTGTTGGGAGTTTCCGGGAACGGGAGTTCCACTTTGGCAATGCCGCACTGTGCACCAAAGGACATCTGTGGCATTTGAGCTGAACCGTTGGCTTGAAATAGGTGGCGTGAGGCTGGCAGTAGAATGTTTCAAGCATAGTTATTCAATTTCTCTACAGCCCCCGTACCATCTGGGAGTGTTCGGTGCGATAGCCTGTCAGTTAGCGTTTGCGATCGCGCGTGCGGATGGCCTCGCAATATGCTCTGGCTGTGGCCAAGCCTATACACCTACGCGCAGACCGACCGTTGATCGGCGCAATTACTGTATTGAGTGTGGAAGATCGGCTGCAGTCCGGGACGCCTCACGGGATTATCGTCGACGGGAAAGAGAACGGCGGGACGCCATTCGCAGGATGTGATATTTAGAGCCCCTACCAACCAAAGCCGAACGCAACAGAGGTGGTTAGAACCTCGACTGGAACGTATCGTTGATGGATCGCAGGTGCTGAGGCTTTCGCAAGTGGAAGGCCCAAAGCCTGGGCCCCAAATAATGCTCATCCGCTGAATTCGACGAAACCACTAATTCCTGTGACGTCAGCGTGACTTAGACACGGCGGAGCCATACGTTTAGAGCGCAACTGAGGGCAAAAGCAGAGGTTTGGAAATCGCGTTGGATGCGGTTAGGAGCAATTGGGAGACCTTGGTGGCAACTAACAGAGATCGGCTCATAATCCGTTGGTCGTAGGTTCAAATCCTACCGGGCCCACCATTTTCTTTCAATAAGTTAGCGTCTACCGCCTCGCTCGCACGTCCTCCACTTTGCCCAGTTCTTTGCCCATGCTCCGGAAAATCCGGCTGGATTCCTTGTTCGTCTAGGGTGCCAATCGCGGCCTCCTTCGCTTGTGAACGGATGTGCGAGTAGCGCTGGAGCATTTGATTGCTAACGTGCCCGACAAGGGCGCGAATTGTTTGTTCCGAAACGTCAGGTCGCTCCGCGAGGCGCGTCACGAAGGAATGTCTTAGATCGTGCCGACGATAACGCACGCTAGTTCTTTTGCAAGCCTCTAGCCACGCCTTGCGCCAAGAACCCATCGGGCGGGTCAGATCGAGGTCGTACATCGTCACAGCCCGAGAATCACTGCCAATGCCGACCTGGAAGCAGGGAAATAGATAACTCTCCGGCGTGACGTTGGGAAAATAGCCCACCCAAAACTCAGAGAAGCACATACTCGTCTAGAAAGTGGAATCAATCGGCCCGTGCCTGCTGCCGTCTTGCTCTTTTGGACAATCACTTCCCCCCTTGTGATCCGTTCCCTATCCCAAGTTAGTCGAAGATCAAGCAGACGCAATGCACGCATTTCACCGGCGCGCATCCCGGTGTCAAGGGAGAGAAGAAGGAGCGGGAGTAGAGCTGGCGAGCGGCTTTCTCCCGCTGCCGCGATGAGTCTGGATTCATCGGTAGGCGAGAGAGCGCGGCCCACGTTATGTCGCTCGGGGAGTGCCCGCACGCGGTCTGCTATCGGTCCCCATAGTCTTGCGCGAAAGCGTGCGGCTTCGGCTGCCGATCGCCAACAGACCACCCAGCGGTCCGCCACCGGTCGCAAGCGGAGCAACGGCGACCGAGGTTTTGGATTCGGCCCGCAATGCGTCGCCAATATCCGTCGGTATCGAGACACGCTCACGTAGTCGTTGTCTGGAAAGTCGTTCTTTGATCAGTTCGTTAGGCTTCGTTGTACGAGCGACTGCTGGAGACGCGCGGCAAGCGAGAGTTCGGCCTCAATTTCCATGTGGCGTTTCTTAAGGAGCGCGTTGGATTCGGGAAGTTGCCTGAGCGCTCCCCAAGCTGGGGACGCACTGGCCGGGCCGCTCCTGTTGCTAGATCCATGACACCGAGACGATGCACTTCACTTCGCAGTTTCGACTTTTGGAAGAATGATGGCGTCAATCCAGCTCTCGTCTTCCCCTGCTTGAATGTCCTTGAAGAGCCACCAATGCTCGGTATGTTCTGCCGCCTCTCCAGACTTCAGATTCCGAAGTGGCCCCAAAGTTTCCAGTTCGAGCGAATGCTCGTCTGTGTATATCTCGAAATTGCAGCCGAAATCGGGGTATTGTGCATCTTTTTCCACGTTGATCTTCTTCACGAACAAGTGGCCCCTTCGAAAGTAAGCGCCCCACCCGAATGGATTGAAGGTCCCAGTCATCTGCTGCGTGAATGTGCATGCGGAATTGCTTGCCTGACGGAGTTGAATATACTTCGTCCCGATTTTCCACCGCGGGTCTGCCAAATCCGTATAGCACCAAAGGGCGAGGACTCCTTCTGGCAATAATCTGTCGGCCGAGAGTGGTGCCCGCGGCGGAAGGGGAAGAATGGCCTTCCCATCACCAGCCATCACGGAGAGTGCCCATGGAGCTATCTCGGCGGACTCCCCTCCGAGATTGTAGATGCGATGCGTAACGGTAACGCCCGATCCCGTTTCCGCCAATTTGATCTCGATCTCTTTTTGCAGATTTGTTCCGGGATGTGTGGACTCCGGAGGAGCAGTAAAAACAAAACCGTCGCCCTGCCTCCGCACCGAAACAGGGGCATTGTCCGGGTAATACGTGTGCGCGACCTCGGGTGAAACCCATAGGCGGTGGCCACCGTAGACTCTAAAGGTCTGATCACCGCCCTTCCCGGAATGCTCGCGAATCTCGTGGAACTCGTTATCTTCTCCCCGAAAGCCAAAGAAAAGAATCCGAGGTCCGACCTCGGTCAACACAATCAGTTGTACAGTATCGTTGCTGATTTTTAAGGCTTTCTTCCATTTCTGGTATTCCACTTCTTCGGCTTTCGCCGTGCCGACTCCTGCAAGTTTTTGCATGCCTTTGCGCCTCCCGGCAGGGTGCTTCGGATAAATACGCTCCGCCATATTCCTAGTGACCGACTGGTAATCGAAGCGTTTCTTGTTCACGGCGCCTGTACGGAAATTGCCTTTCCCGCGTATTGGACGGTTTTGTCTGGGTCGGCTACCAGTGCGAGTCCCGCGCCGTGCCCGCCGGATACCCACACGATTTTGATCTGCATGCTTATAGGCATTTCCGGATACCGCCCCTGTCGATCCCCGACGGTCAAAGTTCGCGTTGACTGTGACCATTGAAGCGGGATGATCGAGTGCACACCGTTTTCGTAATCGTAGTTATCGCCCGCGTCCTGGTACAGGTCGAATTTGCCATCGGCTCCGCCGTAAATCCGAAGCTCTATCGGCCCTGCGGGTTTTTCGTCGGCGTACTCGATGTCCGGGCCGAGAGGAAGAATCGAACCTGCACGCACGTAGAGTGGAATGCGGTCCAGAGGGGCCTCCGCATCAATCTCGCGTCCACCCTGCTGTGACGTTCCGGTCCAAAAGTCGTACCATGCCGGGGAATCCGGCAGATACAAAGTTCTCCGCGTAGCGTCCGCCTGGAGCACGGGGCTAACAAGAATGGAGGGCCCAAACATGAACTGATCGCCATTGTCGTGGGTCTTTGTATCGCTGCGCCAATCCATGACCAACGGCCGCTGGATTGTGTAATCCTCGTGCGTGACCCGCCATGCCAGCGAATAGATATACGGCATTAAGCGATAGCGCAGCTTGTCGTAGGTGATCAGGATTGGCTCGACTTTGTCATAGGCCCAGAACTCATTTTGCGACCGGTGCCCGTGGGTGCGGAAGATCGGACAGAAGACTCCGTATTCGAACCAACGCGCGTAAAGCTCCTGAAATTTCGGATCATCAAGGGGCTTGTCGTGAGGCGGCCAGTAACCGCCAATGTCGGTGGTCCAATAGGGGTATCCGGAAAGCGCGAAGTTCAGCCCAGCAGCCACCTGATGGCGCAAACCCCAATACGAACTGTAAACATCACCGGACCACACCGTTGCTCCCACTCGCTGCTGGCCGAGGAACGCCGATCGCGTCAGCAGGAAGACTCGTTTCTTCCGGGTCGTAGCTTTCCATTGCTCCTGGATGCCCAGTGTGTGCATGAACGGGAAGATGTTCGTGTACTGTGCGCCGCTGCCGATGGCAATCTGCTTGTCGCGCAGAATGGCGTCGCCCATGTGCGGCCAATATTCTTCGGGTTCGGCGCTGTCCAGCCAAAAGGCGTCCCAGCCTTGGGAGAAAAGCTTGCCGGCCAAACGATCCCAGTAGAAGCCGCGCGCCTCCGGGTTTGAAGCGTCGTACACGTGGGCGTTGGGCACGTCAAAGTGCTTTGCGCTAAGGCTGCGGTAGTTTTCCGCCTTCGTATCGAAGAGCCCCCACACCGATAGCATGGCGTGGACGTGTTCATCATGCAGCCGGTTGAGCTCACCTGGGACGTCGGGGAAATTGGTGTTGAAGATGGGGTCGCCTTCCGTCTTCCACCAATACCAATCCTGCACGATGCAATCGAGAGGGATATGTTCTTCACGGTAGCGATGCGCGATGCTCAACACTTCATCCTGCGACACGTAGCGGTCCTTGGATTGAAAGAATCCATAGGCCCACTTCGGAAGCATCGGTGTGTGTCCTGTAAGGTTACGATACTCATGGATAATCTTATCCATTTGCGGACCGTACACAAAGTAGTAGTCAATCGCGTGGCCAGCCAGCGAATCCAAGTTCAATTCGAGCGGGAAACGATTATCGACATAGGTGAGCGACGCGCTGTTCCACATCACCGCGTAACCCTTGCTCGACACCAGCAGGGGAATCGCGACATCTGTGTTGTTCTGCCCAAGCTCGACTGTCCCCCCGCGATAGTTGAACATCCCGTTCTGATGCTGGCCCAGCCCGTAGAAGCCCTCGCCAAACTCGGGTCCGAACCTGTCTTCAAGGTGAAATGTTTTTTCGCCATTCAACTCCACGGGTTCGTAGGTCCGGGGAACTGCATCGCGCTCGCGCAAAAGCTTTTCACCTGCTGCAGTACTGTATTGCACGCTTCCCCATTTCAGAGAGAGTTCCACCTTCAGAACGTCGGTAGTGAGGATCGCGGCATCAGCGGTCTGGGATAGCTGAAACTTTGCGCCCGGACAGGAGTCTTTTGAATCGAGCATCCATGGTTCGTTTTGTCCAAGCGTAACTGGCGATTCGGGTGTGGCCACAAAATGTATGACGGATGAACGGCAAACGGAAACATGAAGACTTTCGTTCCCGATTGTGGCAGTCATGCCATCCGGAGCCGCTGCATACTTGACCGGCGGAAGAGGAGGCACATCCCAAAGCTGGGCTCTTGCCTCAGTCGTACTCCAGAGGAAGGAGCACATAGCGAGAATGTAAACCCCCATATGCCGCCGCCAAGCGGAAGTTGCTCTCGTGGAATGGCCTGGGTGGTTTGTCTGAATCCTGACGCAATCGCCGGACTCCTCTGCTGATCCGGAACGCAATGGGAACTGCAGACGAAACAGTCTCTTCGTGATCATCGCTATCCTTCCTTGAAGCAATTCGGTAGCTCAGCACGCATGAGGCCGGGTCGTACGCCTGTTTCCGCGCGGGTTGTACATACCTTCAGTGCGGCACTCAGAGCATCATCCCTGATATACGGTAGTTCCATCGGTCACAATCGCCTCGGCTTCGCCATCATCACCGGGAATGTCCAAGTTCACGAGCTCCCGCCTGAACCCCCGTGTGTTATAAGCGCCGTAAGCTAGCCCAATGACCATCCATCCGATTCCCAACACTTTGGCGCGCCAACTCAGACTCAGCCACAACATCATGCAGATCAGAAAACCCAGTACCGGGGACACGAAATTGAACCAGCGCCTGTGCACTCCGCGAAAGTAAAATCGCGCTAATGCCGAGGTGTTCACACCCATGAAGGCGAGCAAGGCGCCGAAGTTTAGCAATTCCACGCCCCGCTCAAAACTCAGGACCATCGCACCGATGAGTGCTACTGCGCCGATGAGCAACACGTTGTTTCGCGGAATGCGTTTCTTGGGTTCGATGGCCCCAAAAAACCGGGGCGGCAGCGCGCCGCTACGCCCCATGCCGTAAAGCAGGCGCGCAGCACCCAACTGCGCCCCTAGCGCCGAACCGAACGTCGCCACTAAAAGCGTCACATTGATGACCGAAAACAGCCAGCGTCCACCAGCTCTTCCGGCAACAAACACAAACGCCGTGTCCACGTCGGGAAAATTCTGGGTGCCGGGCCAGATGAGTTGCGCCGCATACACCTCGATGGACGCCAATATGCCGGTAAGCAAACACACGAAAACCGTGGCGAGCAGAATATTGCGGCGCGGGTTCTTGGCTTCCTCGGATAGCGTCGAGATGCCATCGAACCCAATATAAGTCAGCACGGCCAGCGAGCTCCCGCCCATGATGGCTCGGACGGAAAAAGTTTTCGGGTCGAAAAACGGGCGGGTAAAGAACCCGATTCCGTCATGAGGTGCCGTGTGCACGTAACGAGCGGCTGCAGCCAAAAACAGAAGAATGACCACGCCCATGACTGCAACAAGACCCGAGTTGATGCGCGCCGAAGTCTGGATACCTTGCATATTCAATGAGGTGAACAGGCCGACGAAAGCAACCACCCATACCGCGTACGGGATTTCCGGAAAGAAGTTCATGGCAAATTTACTGCAGAGAATCGTGCAGATGAGCGGGTTGAGCAGGTAGTCCATGGCCATGCTCCACCCAGTTACGTAACCACAAGCCGGGTGAATTTCGCGCCCGACATAGGTGAACGCAGAGCCGGCACTGGGATAAGCGGAGGCCATTTTCCCGTAGCTTATGGCGGTAAACAGCATGGCGATCATAGCGAGAATGATGGTGATTACAGCGTACCCGTGAGAACGCGTGCTCATTACCCCGTAAACTGGCATAGGCGCAGTAGGTTGTATAACAATGAGCCCGTAGAGAATTAGATCCCATAGACCCAATGAACGGCGAAGCCGCGGTGTGCTCGTAGTTTCCGGTAGAGATGTGGGCATGACCTGATAAATGCCTTTCGTGTCCGCAACGGGTCTGTGCTACTAATCCGAAACACTCTCAGCGGGCATTTGTTCGCACTGGTGGCACATAGATCGAAGCGAATCGGAAATGGAAGCGCCGTGAGATTTAGCGAAGCCGAACAAGTTGCTTAGCACTGCATCGGGGTGGATAGTGTGTGGTGAAGTGACACTGAAGCTTGCGTTCAGGACGCCGAAATCCAGCGCCGTCTGCAGTACTCGGCCCGAAAATGAACTGCCACATTCGTTCGGCCTGATGAATGGAAGGCCCGCTGCCAAACCACACACAACACCTGCGAGGAGTGCGTCCCCGGCGCCCGCGGTGGAGATTGGTTGAAGCACCGGCGCTGGACAGAATTGCGAGCTCCCGCACTCGAAGCCGTAAGCTCCTTTTGGCCCCGCGCTAACAATGATGCGCAACTGCGGGTGGGTCGCGGTAAATTTGGCGGCGCACTCCGCCAACAGTCCGTCATCGAGAACAGGACCCGAACCATCTCCAAGTAGTGCAGAGGCCTCCTCCTGATTCAATGCCAAGAGATCCGTGAGAGAGAACAACCCCATAATTTGCGCCTCTTCAATCTCTCCGAGCGCGAATGAGCATGCGCGGTAATTACCGCAGTCCGATGCAACTTCAAGGAACGCCCGCCGCATTTCCAACGGCACTTCTGGAAGGCACAGTGCTACGCCGCGTGCTCCCGCAGCTTTCATGTACGGGGATGCCGCTCTAAGGTCATCGGCGGTCAACGCCCCAGCGGCTGAATTACTGCTGGTAATGTTTCCGCCTGAACCATCCGGATAGTTAAAGCACACACTAGAAAGCGTTTTCAGTGCCGGATGGCCGCGCACAAACTGCGTGTCCATTCCCGCGGCGCTCATTTCGGTGAGAATCCGACGTCCCACCGCATCGTTACCAACAACACCGACCGGCCATACCCGAAATGAGGCTGGGTCCCTGCTGGAGCCCATAAGCCGCGCAATATAGTGCTCGACAATATGTAGCTTGCAGTAATCCCTCGATTCAAGCAGTTCGCCCAACCTGCTTTCGTTGCGGCCCAATTCGTGTTCGCCCTGGAGCGCATAGATGACACCCGCGCCGATGCCACCGATACCTACGGCGCAAGTGAATCCGCTTTTCGTGTTTGCGCGCAGTGTCAGCATGCATTCAAAACAGTTCCCAACCGGGATTTTCGCTAATTGGATGGCGCGCCGTTTCCAGTGTGGCCGTGATGATTGCGTCGGGATGACTTTGCAGCAACGTCATCGGGTATTCCGGCGTCGGCTCGCTGAACAAAGCGACCCGCAGTGCCGTTTGCTTCCAGGCACCCGTATCGCTATAAACGCGCACCTTCCTTGCCGAAAGGCACTCGCGAATCCCCAATGTAATCGACATAGGCGGTACAAACTGATAAGCCGCACCGAACGTCCGGTGCGCCAGCGCGAGGATCGTATCAATATTGTTTTCTTGAATCCGGATGCTGGAGTTTCCGAGATCCCCCAACGTCAGATGATGGAACGGATGACGGCGAGCCTGGTTATAAGCCACGTGTCCATCCTGGCCCCATCCACCCACAGTAATGTCCACCGGTGCCTCGCTGATCGCGGCGCGAACTTGTTCCATCGTCGCCGGTACAAGCCAGTGGCGTTGACCCTCTGGAACTGCTAACTCCAGGCGAATGCCTCCGTAGAAGTGGCGCTCCATGAAGGTCTTGAAGTTGTAAGGATGACCTGTCGGGAGCGGTTTCCCCTGCCAATCCAGACACTCGTCCATGTGAAACACGTGCAGCCTCTTCAGCGATACGCCGCGCGCATTGACCAACAACCGAAAAGGTTCGTACCAACACGCAGGTCCACAAGGAACAATGGCACGTGTTGATCGCCCCTGCCTGTCGTTTTCCTCGATGGCTTCGACCAACTCCCTGGCCATCAACGCACCTAACTCCACAGAATCGGCCACCTGCCGGTAACGCACACGCAACTCCGGATGCCCCAGCAATTTCTCCGCTGGGATCGCACACCAGCGCTGTAGTTCTCTGGGGTCGACAGGGGACGACAAGCGAAGATGTGATTTTTCCGAGTCCATATTAGAAATCCAAAGTGTTGAACATTTCTGCCTGCATCACGGTGAAGAATGGTGATCGTTTCGCAAAACTCGGTGTACCTTGGGTGTAAATTACTGAGAGTGGCAAACTTCGGCCCACAGGATCTGCCTGCTGAGTTTCTACTTAATTTGAGCGAAGGTCGCGGGCGTGTTGTACCCTTCGAGATTGATCCAACGCGCATCCACCGCCTTTGACACGGTTCCATGAATCTCGGCGATTTCGCCGGGATACACCGTGATGTAATTGTCGTCATACTTGATAGGGAGGATTTCGTCCCCATTCTGGGTGGTAGCTACGGTTGCCCGTTCGAAGAAGGCGATATGTTCGGACGGATTATGTAGCCAGATAGAGATATGTTTTTCGCTGTCGGTCGTGGCCTGTTCAGCTCTGACCTCAAGGTTTACCTGAGGCATCGTATTCAGCGCTGTCATGTCCGCCAAGCTCACCGGCTTCAGATTCAGCGCATCATCGTTACTGAGGTCGCCCAAGTCATCATCTTTCTGCGACTGCCAGTAGGTGTTATCGACGAGCAGCTTTCCGGCGCTGTCAAACAACTGACAGCGGACGAAAAACACTGGAGTACTCTGGGGGTAGCGAGGCAGCGCTAAGACCTGAGTTGCGCCATTGAACGGAACCTGGACGCCGTCGGCTGAGCGGTCGTCTAAAACCTTCCCATTCAGATCGTAAACGCGCAGGCGTGCGCGCAAACCCCGCACGTCGCCAGGAGTCTGATTGAAAACAGTGACTCTTGCCTGACTGTGATCGCCGGTTGCGTAGGCATCGAAGACCACCGACAGCGGACGCAGCCCCTTCTTCGCGCCGTAGTACGCACCACCGGGGCTCAAATAATAGTCAATGATGTTGCCGTAAAACGAAGGCCACTGGCTGTTCAGCATCCAATAGAGCGTCATTTTATGGTTAGCCCAGTCACCGGCCGCGAGGTTCTCAAATTGTGCGCGGGTGTCTTCGTAGTGAGAGAGTTGCGCTTTGCGCACGAACTCCGCCACGTTGCTGGAAGAACCGTAGCGGCGGTTAACCGCTAACTGCACATCGGCGAGGGTGCTGGCGCCGGGAATCGCTCCGGCGTGGAAAAACCATGAGTCATTGATCGGCCACAATTTGTCAGCCGGGATAAACCTCTTCAAGCTTTCCAGTGTGGGGATATGTTCGTTGTCACCCTGCTCGACGGACGACCCGCGAGATGGGACGTACTTCCCACTGAACCAGTATGTCGGCGGGCGCCAAGTGTACGGGCCTTCCATATTGATGCCATCCCATAAGTGTTCGCCTTGGGCATCCCTAGCGAAAGATGAAACGGTATCAACGACGGCATTTTGCCAACGCAGCTCGGACAGAATTTTACGGTACTCGATGCGAACAGGTTCCGGTGGCCGACCATCGCTCCCGTTGGCCCAGATAAACACGGAAGCATGCGGACGGAGCATGAGAATCTGTGAACGCAGGCTTTGCGAAGCGACGCGATGGTCCTCTTCGCTCCACTGGTCCCATTTCTCCCATTGGTTGCAGCACATCCAGCCAAGCATCAGAGGAATACCCTGTTCGTCCGCGAGCTCGACGATGTGCTCACTGGCGATCTTCGATTCCCAACGCAGCATGTTGATCCCGAGATCTTTGACATACCGCAGGATTTCGGATTCACGCTCAGGATCATACCGATACAGCAGGTCTGGCGTGTAATCAGCTCCGCGCACGCGGAAGTCTCGGCCGTTGACTTGGAGATAAAAATTTCCGCCCTTACCCTTATCGGGGAATTGTTCGTCTTGATCGCGGTGTTGGGTAACGCTTCGTATCCCGAAGCGAATGTGAGAGCTGTCAGAGACTTTCTGTTCCCTCACAAACTCCAGATGCAGGTCATAGAGCGCCGGATTACCCATGGTGTACGGCCACCAGAGGTCGGGATTGCTTACGACCAAGCCGGGGTACTTTTCTGCGGCAAACGCAACTTCGCGAATCTCACCGGGGGAGAGGCTGAGGCTTTGCCCGAATTCAATGGTTGGCTTGCCTTGTCGCGAAATTGTTCCCTTCAGCGTGCCGGTGACGGGTTGCGCGGCAAAATTATGCAGGTTTGCATAAACCGTAAGGCGCGCAGTCGCGTGCGGCAGGGAGAGCTCAGAGTTAACTGCCGGGTTTTCGAGCGCGACCTCACCTGTGGTTTTTAGATAGACCGGCTTCCAGATGCCTGCGTTTCTGTCCGGCACGAAGGAAGCATCGAACATATGCTTCCTGGTGTACTTGCCTTTGTATCCCAGATATTTCCAGTTGATCCAATCGAACCAACTGTCCGCCAGCTCTACACCGTCAACGTCTTGAATAAGTTGCTCGGGTGTCACTTTGACGGCCAGCGCATTCGCCGAGCCCGGCTTAATCCACTCCGTGACATTGAGTTCGTGCGCGGCATACATCCCGACGACTTGCTTACTATCCGCGACCTTCTTCCCGTTGATCCAGATTTCCGCCCGGTAGTTGAGTCCCGGGAATTCCAAGGTGTAAGTGGAGTAACCAACCGGTGCGGTGAACACCGTCCGATACCACCAGTCCTGCTTGTACAAATCCTGCGGAACCTTCTCCAGCATGTTCATGCCGACATAAAGGTTGGGGTAAACACCATCCTCCTGCATTATCTCGAGAACCGTCGCGGGCATGCGATGGATCGGATGCCACACCTGGTCCCGGTAATCGGATTGAGAAATGGCTGCACCACCGGCTTCCACATCTTTCGCAGCGGCCAATTTCCAGTTCTCCGACAACTCCAGTTTCCCTGGAGCTTCCATCTGGCCGAGTGCAGGTGAGGCGAACAGGCAAAACAACAACGACAGCACGGCGATTACGCGAACCATATTCGTTCTCCCTCGGCAACAATTCAAAGAAAAGTGGATGCGCCTCTGTGCCTGTCCCTTGGCGCATCCATACGGTCTCAGAAATACAATTTGAGCGCGAACTGTATTTCGCGTTGATCATTTTGACCGTCGCGCGTTGAGGTGATTGTTCCGAAGCTGCCGCTGGTGTAGTCGAGAGAGCCGGGGGCGGCCACTACGCCATTGCCTGAGAAACCAGGATTGGAGAAGTTCGGATGGTTGGTTAGGTTAAAGAATTCGGAACGGAATTCCAGGCGAACCCTCTCTGTAATAGCAAACTGTTTGAAAAGCGAAAAATCGAGACGATGGAACCCTGGGCCACGGAAATTACTCGGCCCTCCGCCGAGCGGGCTGAAGTCCGTTTGGCCAATCGTGGTTGCCACCGGTGGAGTGGCGTACGCCGCTGGATTCAGCCACTGATTCACATTATGAGGACCGGCGTCGGGATTCTGGCCTGGTACTCTGATCGCGTAGCAGCCGAATCCGGAGGTAGTGGACGTTGCGCACGGAATGGTTCCTGGTTGCCCGTCCTGCAGCGTGAGAATCCAGTTCGTTGCCCATCCCCCAAGCATGGCGTCCACAATGCGCCCGCTGTCATGCAGATACCTTCTTCCTTTACCAACCGGCAGCTCATAGGTTCCGCTCAGGTGAAATACTTTATTAATGTCGAAGTCGCACCGGCCGTAGTCAGGGTGGATTCCCCAACCTGGCAAGAACGGCGCTCGATATCCAGTTAACGAAGTATTATTCAGAACGTCAACCGCGTCGGCCAGACAACTGGACCAAGTGAAGTTGGCCAAAACGTTGAGTCCAGCGTTGAACCTGTGTTCATAGTTCGTCTGCAGTCCGTTGTAGTGGCTATTGCCCGCAAAGCTGGTGTAGACAGAGCCAGAAAAATCGGGATAGGGAGAGAAGGCGAGTGCGTCCAACCCCAGCGGCAGTATCTGGCGCGGAGTATTCGGATTGACGTAGACCGCTAGGTGGCGAACGGTATTGCCGACGTAACCCACCTGCACGGTATCGTTTTTAGTGAGCTGATACTGCGTGGTCAAGTTGTAACCCTGAGTGTACGGAGTTTTGTTGTGGAAGTCCTCGCCGATCAGCCCGACACCCCCGGGCTCAGCCGCCGCGGAGGTTAGCGGAATAGCAGTTAGCCCGTTGGAAAGCGTGCCAATCGATCCATTGGCAAACGTGATCGGCGCATCAGGCGTCTGATTTGGATAGTTCAGATTGAATTGGAATGGGAAATCGTTATAGGTCAACAGGGCGGAGTTTTCAAAACCTCCGTAGAAGATCCCGTAACCTCCTCGAACAACAAGCCTTGGCGTAATTTGATAGGCAAATCCGACCCGCGGCGAGAAATTGTCTTTTTGCGATACTCCCAGGCCGGGCTGGTTCGAGCAGGAGATGCTGATATTGTCTGTCGCGGCGGCTGCCAAAAAGTCCGGCGAGAATGGAGTGTTGCAACGCTTCTGGGTCAACAGGAAGGTGGAAGTACCACCCACCGTAGCGGCAGGCAGAAAATTGGACTGCGCGCCATAGTTTTCGGTCAATTGTCCGAAGTATTCGTAACGAAGACCGAGGTTCACGGTCAGCCTAGGCTTTAGCTTGATGTCGTCCTGAAAATAGCCAGCGTAATATTTGCGGTTCATCGAGGTGGTGGCGATGTTGGATGCTTGTACAGTGTCCGCGCCACCTACGAAGTCAGCTGCGCCCGGCACCGTACCGGGAATTGGCGTCAATAACATCTGTGCCAGTCCGGTATTGCCTCCCGATGTCGAGGGTACTTCGGTGTAGACGCCGCTGAAGCTCCACGCTCCGCGGCCCGTAAAAGGCTGCAGGATATTGAATCCCAGTCTTTGGTATTGAAAGCCAACCTTAAAGGTATGCCGGCCATGCGCTTTGGTGAGATTGTCCGTAGCCTGCGTGGTGGTGCTTAGTTCGATGGAGGGAAGAAACTGGTTGCTGCCAAGGGTATTCAGCCCCGAAATGAACAGCGAGCCCAATCCACCATTCGAATTACCTTGCGGGACTCCGGGAATTCCAAACTGTGCGGGGATTCCGTTGGTGTTCGCGTTGGGTTGCAGGCGAGAGGAAGAAATGCGATTGTAGCCCGCCCGCACTTCATTGACGAGCGTACCCGAGAACAAATGCGTTTCGCTCACCACGGTGTTGATCGACTTCGCTTCCTGATCCCCGGACGAGAAAGATCCCCCATCCGCAATCCCGCCGAACGGGCCCGGAATAAATGTTGGGTTATCTACGTAACTCACACGCCCGAAGATGCTGTCCTTCTGACTGAAGTTGTGGTCCACGCGAACATCAAATTGGTCGGCGTTGTTGCTTAATTTCGGGTTTGCGGCGTAGTTGTTGAAGAGACCTGGAAGGTTGGGGGCGGGATAGAGGCTCAGAAGTTTAATCGCATTAGCGTCAAGCCGCCCTGCCGGAAGGATGTTACCGGGAAATGGCTCGCGAACAAACCCGAGCTGAGTTCCGGCGGGCACACCCGAACATGGAGCAGTGATGCCAGAAACCGGATCAGCAACTCCGCAAGTCACCGCTCTTGTAGTGGAGGGATCAAAGACTTGACCCAGCGCGAAGGTACGCCCGAGAACATCGGTTCGCGTGCCACCCTGCGTAAGTAGCTCCGAGAGGTTTGTGAATCCACTACTTCGCTCGAGGGCTGTTGGTACGGTATTTGTCGACGGAACCGCCTGACGGATGCGCGTGCCTTCGTAGTCCATGAAGAAGAAGGTTTTGTCCCTGCGAATCGGACCTCCGAAGGTAAATCCAAATTGATTCTGGCGGTATTCTCCCTTCGGAATGCCTCCTGAATTTTCAAAGAAGTTGGCGGCATCCAGCTTGTCATTACGGAAAAATTCCCACACATTTCCGTGGAACTGGTTACTTCCTGACTTGATGGTGGCATTCAGGACGGCGCCCGCCGAACGCCCCGACTCAGCGCTATAGTTGTTGGTTTCGACTTTAAACTCTTGGATGGCATCCACCGGCGGACGGACCGCATACGCAGTTCCGTTCAAGAAATCCACGAGGTTGGCATTGTTGTCGAGCCCGTCTAGCAGATAGTTATTCTGCGCCGGCCGCAAACCGTTGGCGGCGAAACTCCCGCTAGCGCCCAGGCCGCGGGTGTCCGCTTGGTCCTGCGTTACGCCCGCCGAGAGTTGCGCAAGGAACGTGAAATTTCGTCCGTTTAATGGTAGCGCGTTGACGGCGCGCTCCTCGATCACCTGCCCGACGGAAGCATCCTGCGTCTGCAAAGCGGGCGGCGCGGCATTGACCTCCACCACTTCCGAGGCTTGACCAGGCGGCAGTGCGATGTCCACCAACACCTTCTGCTGGACGTCGATGGTTACGTTATTCTGCTGCACTTTCTGAAATCCGCGAAATTCCGCCGACAACGAGTAGTGACCGATCTTCACCGCCGAGAAGGAATATTCACCTGTGGACCCGCTGAGGGTCGTGATCGACACTCCAGTTCCTTCATTAGTGAGCGTCACCTGTGCGCCCGCCACACTGCCTCCACTCGTGTCTTTAATCGTGCCTAAAATAGAGCCGGTGTCCACCTGAGCGGACATCCGGCAGGGCAAAATAAGGAGTAACAATGCCAGAGCGGATGTCAGGGATATTTTGCGATTCAGAATAAAAATAAGCATGGTGGGATGTTCCATCCTTTCGCTAAGTGAGAACCCGGTCCAGTAGTTGACTGACTGCCCGGTGCGATTCTATAAAAGCGTTCCGGTGATCCATTGCCCCGGCCAAGTCTGAGTGGGAGAACGCAATCCTGCCAAAGGGCCCATTGCGAAGCGCGTCGCGCGCGGCCGGCTTTCCATCTAGTCCAAAAAAGAAGCCGGGTTGTGGATTGATGAACGCATGGCCGAACCGATTCAGCACGATGCCCGCGATACGCCGACCTACGATTCCCTCGGTAGGTGAGGGTTTACTTGTCCGTTTTTAAGATGAACCGTTCACGCGAACGTTTGTACCGTGCACGTGCACGATGATCTACAGATTGTCGGCTGTCAAGCAGTTTTTTTTCGGCGAGACTTAGCACTCGGGGAACCCACGTGTCCGTCGAGCGCGGTTTGATGTCGCGTTTAAGTATCGCTTGGATGGGCCAAACCCGCGGTCGGCACTTCGGTGGGCGTTGGCTCACTAGGGCGCATCTCTCTAAAGAGGTGCAGATTAGATGAAATCACCACGGTCGGACTAAGACGAACTGTAGGTGGAAAATTGACTTTTGAGATTAGATTATCCGCCATGAGACGGACGGCGATCTGTCCTTGGCGGTGCGGCTGGTGGTAAATGGACGCAGCGATTGTACCCTTTTTGAAGTAGGGTGCCATTTCTGCGAAGAGGTCGCTCGTAATCAGCTTTACTTTTCCCTCAAGGTTTCGATCGCCAAGAGCGCGACAGACAGGCAGGCAATTAACTGTGTTCACATAGATTCCCGCGAGATCAGGAATGCGCCGCAGTAGATCGAGAGTCTTCTGGAAGCTCTCGTATTCGTCCTCGTGACCCTCGATAACGGCCGCAATCTTGCCCCCCGGGCAGTGTAGTCGGAAGGTCTCCGAAAACCCCTCGGCTTTTCTCCTATGATCTTCCGCCATTAGCATTCCAGCCACAACAACCACTTTCGAATCTGGCGGAACAAGCTTCCCCAGCAACTCGCCCGCCACGCACCCGCTCAGATAAGGTTCTACGTATACAACACTGGAACGGTGACTTTCTGAAGCGTCCGTGTCCACGCAAACGACGCGTACGCCTTTGGTCTCGGCCTTGTCGATTAATGGTGTGAGGTTCTTGGGATTGCCAGCAGTCAGAATAATTCCGTCAACACCGCTGGCCATGAGTTCTTTGAATGCCTTGACATCTCCCTGGCCAAGGTTCTGCACAGGGCGATTTAGGAATTCAACACCAAACTGCGAAACACGCTCCGCTTCCTCCAACACTCCGCTCCACAGTTGGTCATAGAAGAAGTGAATCTCGCGAGGCATGCATACACCGATTTTCGCCGTCGCCCTGTTGGCTGAGAGCGCTCGGGCCGCCAAGTTCGGCCTATACCCGATTTCCCGGGCTATCTGCAAAATGCGTTGGCGCGTTGCCTCGTTAACGCCGCCGCGTCCGTGCAAAGCCCGGTCAACTGTACCTCTGGACACCTTCGCAATGTCCGCGATGAGATGAGTACCACGCCGCTGTTTTGCCATGCTCGTACTTATCGTATGCCAGTTACGGTTTACAGCAAAGAAGCGACGGAACACTTGAGCCTGCGCACTAACATATCGCCTGACCGCAACGGACGGCGTCTCGTGGACCCTGATGTCGGCTTGAAAATCCAGGCGCGTGTGTTCAACGGCATTCAGTTCAATCGAGCCTGACCCGTTTTGTCGCATACGTTAACTCAAGATACTGCTCGACTGGCGACAATTGATAGGCTAGAACCCACTACCTTATGGCATGCCTCGCTTCGCGCGGCATGCAGCACCGGATGGCTTGACTCACGCGCGGCGCAGCCGTCCGAGGCCATTAATTGGGCGATGGGAAAGAGCTTCCAATCCCCGTGCCCTTCTCCCCCTCCAGCAGAAGTTCGCGGCCGTGGCTAAACGAGTAGAGCATCTGCGTGCCGTGCAGCAGGAGGCCTTCCTTCAGGCCGAGCATCTCTTCACCTCGCTCCTCCACTGCGCCTTCAGTGGCTGACTGCGCGCCGAATGCGCACGATCCAAAGTGGCAACACCGCCGATACCGCCGGTTCCTGATTCTCCTCTTTCGGTGAAGGCACAGCGAGACTGCCAGAAAGGTCGTACGATACTGCTGTAACCTATTTTGTGCCCACCCTACATCAAAAACCGTCGCACTTGGTAGCTATGGGACAGGGAAGCAAATCGCCTGTAGCTAGTCCAGGAATCAACACCACCGCGAGTCGTCGTGCTCAGTTAGAAAGAGTAGCGCCGCAACTGTTAACCGAAGGGTTGCTGTGGCGACATTCCTCTCAACCACCGTGCCCAATTCTTTGCCCATACTCGACCAAATGTCGTATGAATTGGTAGCAGTGCAGGCAGGAGTTGAATGGCTGTAACTGCAATCAGAATCAACGTCGTAGCAATTGATCGTGCTCCATCGCAAATCAGCGCGGACCAGTCTTTTTTGAACTCATAATCCGTTGGTCGTAGGTTCAAATCCTACCGGGCCCACCATTTATTTCCAGCAACTCAGTAGATCCTGCCACCCGTAGCCTAACCCGGCCCGCTTGCTGGGCCCTAGGCTCGCCTCGGTCCCGAGGATAGCAGTCGCAATGTAATAGCGTGCGGGGCGACGACGGAAGTATGGACGGCGCGAGGAATCCTAACGCGTGAGAGAAATTGGGTTTCAGTTCCTACGCGTGAGCAGCAGAAGCCCGCTCACGAACGTTGGCCTGCAAAGGAATAAATACCTTAATCGTGGTGCCTTTTCCTTCGGAAAAAACTTCAAAGCCTCCACCAAGTGCTATCGCGCGCTCTCGCATGCCGCGAAGGCCCACGCCCGGCAATCCAACGGAGGAAATCCTTGCCAGAGTCTCGGCAGGTATTCCTTGGCCGGCATCCTTAACCTCTAGTGCAAGCCCGCCGGCAAACTGGCATATGCGAATGTCCGCGGTCGGACTTTCCGAATGGCGATGAACGTTTGTCAGGCACTCCTGCACAATGCGGAAAACAGCCGTTTCCAAGTCGCATGGCTGCCGTTCGAAACCGGAAGGCATTTCCAAATGGACTTTGATGCCGCTCCGTTCTTCAAATCCCTCTGCGTACCAAGTGAGAGCGCTTTTAAGCCCTGCTTCGTCCAGCAACGGAGGGTGAAGAAGGTAGGATACAGTACGCACGCTGTCTGAAACTTCTTTGGCCAATGCGGCGCTTTCGGCTGCCGTCTTCGCTATGCTTGCGCTGAGTTTGTGGGCTTCCGTCTCCAGGCGGTGGAGGTTCATCGTCAATAAGGCAAGCGTTTGTCCGGTGCTGTCGTGCAAGTGCCGCGCTATCTTCCGCTGCTCCTCGTCACGAACTTGCAATAGCCGCGCCGAAAGGTCGCGGAGGCTTTCGTTGTTTACCTCGAGCAAGGCGGTTCGCTGCCGGATGCGTTCTTCCAGTTGTTCCTGGATGGTCAGTAGCCGCGCTTGGATTCCGCGCTGTTTCGCAATCGTTCTGCGACTCAAGTCTCCGAAAAGGATGATCGCAAGCGAAATCAGAACATAGCCGATAGCGCTGTTGCGTTCTTCTCTCGTAGTGATCCGCAACGAATAAAAAGGAGGAATGAAGAAAAACTTGGCGCCGAGCCATCCCGCGCTAGCGCCAAACACCGAAGGCCAGAGCCCTGCGTACCAAACGGAAAAGGCCGTGGCGATGAAAACGATCGTGTACGGGTGAGAATCGGCGACGAACTGAGTGAGCAGCCCTCGTAAACCGAGCGCTACTCCGGCCGCCAATATGGCAGCAAGATACTGTCGAAGATTGATTTCCCGGAACCCGCGGAAAAGAAGGCTAGGGGCTTTCATATTTGCGTACCGCTACTCCTGCAGAGTTAGGGATTCGCAGAAGGCTAGCACCAGTGAGAGAACGAATCTGTCCAAAAGAGAACAGTAGTCATTTCTAACAAAATCGCCTAAAACCCGCGGACCGTGCCAAAAGGGACGGTTTTGCTTTAGGCGAGATGCCATCCTCGGTCGTATGGCGGCGACGAAATCCAAAAAGCAATCCGATAAGGCGCTGCTGGCCCAAGTGAAAAAGGAAATGGCGAAGGCGCGTTCGGCCCTATCCGCCCGGAGAGCGGGTGTGAACAAAAGCGGCACGCGGATTGTTCGACCAGCGACTGCGGAAAGCTTTTGAGAAGACTCCGCCCTGCCACTAGAAGGAGAGAAGCCAAAAATGGAGAAGAATAGTTTGGCGAGACGTGATACGCCCCCTGTTTACCCCATCTACGTGGATAATCCACAGTTCGGCGGTCCTAGCACAAAAACGTCCGCCAGAGATCTGACGGTGACTAGCCAGCAGCTCTTTGCGCAATTGAGAGAAGCGTTGACCGACAATCTACCCGATAATTCAGAAAGATCCAGCATCCTAGCGCGATTGGATACGCTCGAAAGAGCGAAGGGGTACACATTCCTTCGACACTATTCGAGTTTCATCGCGAGCGCAGCGAACCATATGACTGTCGTGTCCCCGTTCGTCCCAGGGCTGACATCGATCCTGATTAGAGTGTGACCAAACGTACGCGCTTTGTCTCAACGCCGTCGTTGCGAGACTGGTATGCCCACGGGTCCGAACGGAAAGACCACCGGAAAAAGCGATGATCGCAATGCCTGCAGCGAAACGGTCGCAGCAACAACATCGTGAGGAGACCTGATTCGAGGAACCCCTTGCGGCTCGACCGACGGATTCGTTCACTACAGCAGTCTGGACAGCTAATCGACACGGCGGCACACCCTTCTTGAGAACGCAAGTTACCAGACAATCTTGCGACACCTGTTTCTCTCCCGGCTGTCCGATTTGACACACTTCCGTTTCTCGCTTTCCGGGGTACTCAATAGGCGTTATCTAAGACTGTCCTTAAGTGGACAGACTGCGATTGTTGGCTGCCCTAAGATTCGCTTTACATCAATGATGAGGTGACCAGATGGCTGAGCACAAGCCTTGCGCCAAATCGGCGCCGAACCAGTTTTTGTTGAGTCGGCGATTCTATTGCAAAAAAGAAACCATTTTGCATGGAGAAAACAGCATTCTCGAATTGATTTCGATGGGCGCGCCGCTTCACGGAGTTTTGAACAAATTGTGCGCGGCTATCGATCTTCAGATCGCAAACCTTGTTTCTGTCATTACGCTGGCGGACGACCAGGAACACGATCTCCCTACAATTACGGAACGCGCCGCGCGATTTGACCTGCATGTTTTTTGGTCTGCCAGCATTCCTTTGCGGAATGAAGTTGCATTGGGCTGGCTCGAAATGTACTGCTGTGTTTCGCGAGGTCCCACACCGTTTGAACTACAGCTGATCGAGCGAGTAACGCACCTGGCGGCTCGCGCAATTGAACGCCACAACGACGGAGAGGATTTCGAGAGCCTTTCCAGGAGTTGGACGCGTGCGCCGCGAAGAGACTCACATGAACGGGTCTACTTGCATTGATGCCGCTTAACTGCGTCTTCGGACCTGACACCGTCATGAACTAGAACCGCAGGGGAAGTCAATCGTGCAGGACAATCGTCAACAGCGAGCTGTTAATTTCAATCCCGTTCTTATTATCAATGAAGCCGAGCCTCTTGAATTTGTTCATGAATAGATTGACCCGGGAGCGCGTGGTACCAATCATTTCCGCCAATTCTTCTTGCGATACCTTGGGAAGGATTCTCTGTGGCTCGTCTTTCTTGCCGTAACGGGCCAGTAAGAGAAGCGCGCGAGCCAAGCGTTTTTCGGTGGAATTGAAAAGCTGGTCGATCAAATCCTCTTCCACACGAATGTTTCTCGAAAGCATATAGGCGATGAACCGGTCGGAGAACTCATGTTCGGCATGGAGCACGCGAATCATCTCGTCTTTATCAATCACAAGCAGGCTGGTCAGTGCCGTAGTGGTGGCTGACCCCATCCGAATCGACTGGCCTGCAAGACATCCTTCGCCGAAAAAATCCCCTGGCTTGAGAACGGCCACGACGGCTTCTTTGCCCGTGGAATTGACGACGGAAAGCTTCACGGCGCCTTGTTGAATGTACATGACGTGCTTAGCGGCATCACCCTGCGTAAAGATGGTCGTTCTCTTGGGGAATTCGACAACCTTTCTAGCTATGCCGGCGGAGTCGAGGAAGCTCTGGGCGTCAAAAGCGACCGGTTTGGCCGCATCGTATCTTCGCGGTAATACTGGCTTTGGCATGACTTCTGGCGTGTATTTTAGCACCGGCCCACGTGTACGCAAAACAAAATACGAATATGTCCGCAAATGGACAGTATCCGACGTGGGCCTCTTCTAATATGTCGTTTGTGGGGGAAGCAAAAAGACCGAAGCGATAAGTAAAACCCTAAGCTTCAGCCTGAACCATCCGCAAGTCCCAGGTTCCACTTCGATCCACATCGTCGCATCAGCTCTCGGACCAATACCGAAACAAGGGTCAACAACTCGTGAGGCCCGTGTGTCTGCATGCGAAAGAAGGAGGCGAATAGATCATGCCTTTAATCAATCTAGTAGTGGTCCTAATCGTAGTTGGCGTTCTGCTGTGGCTAGTGAATCGCTTCATTCCCATGGCGGGAAGCATCAAGTCGATCTTGAACGCGGTGGTCGTCATCGTTGTGGTGGTCTGGCTCTTGAATGTATTTGGGCTGCTTCATTCCATCTCGCGACTTCGCGTTGGTTGAGCAACCTCAGGGAACGCCACATGGAACGGTTGCGGGCCTTCGGGCCCGTAACCAGCACCGGGAAACAAGAATCGTGCCGGTCGCGGCCAGCGTCAGGCACATAAATTCAAGGCAATGGAGGCAACATCAATGAAACTACTTGGAGTTATGAGTGCAACGGGTCTGTTCTTACTTCTCGGAATCGCTGCTTCGGCTAACGGGCAGGAGCCACAGGAGAAACAAGAAAAACAAGAGAAGCAGCAGAAACAAGAACAGCCAGCCAAGCCCCCGAAACAAGAGCAGCAGGCTAAGCCTGAAAAGCGGCAAGAGCAAGCTAAAGGGCAGCAAGACCAGCAGCGCCAGCAACAGGACAAGTCTGCGAAGCAGGAACAGAAAGAACAAGCCAAGGGGCAGGACCAGCAGCGCCAGCAACAGGACAAATCTGCGAAGCAAGGGCAGGAGGAACAGGCCAAGGGGCAACAGGAACAGCAGCGCCAACAGCAGGACAAGTCCGCGAAGCAGGAGCAGAAAGAACAAGCTAGGGGACAGCAAGAACAACATCAGCAGCAAGCTAGATCTTCACACCCTCCCCAGCGCACAGCGCAGGCACAGGCTAGACAACACGCACAGCCAGAGCTTCGCCTCACGGCGAGGGGTGGTGGTCGAATTTCAGACGATCGTTTCCGTTCCCATTTTGGCCGCGAGCACGCCTTCCGCGTTGGCAACCCAGTTTTGGTCGGCGGCTATTCTCGCTTCCAGTACGGTGGCTATTGGTTTGGATTCGTTGAACCGTGGCCCTCAGGCTGGTACTACACCGACGACGTGTACATCGACTATGTGGATGACGGGTATTACATGTATGACCCGTACTATCCCGGCACTCGCTTCGCAATCACTGTCGTGCTCTAACAGCTCGTTGAAGAATCGAGTTTTGTGAGACCTCGGTTCTGAATTTCAAGGTTATCCACTGCGTTGCGTAGGAGTCGTTGAGGTCGTTCTATCCGCTCAGCTGGTCCAAAGAGGAACCCGGTGTCATGCTTCCGCCATCAGGTTTCGCAATCGGCAGAGGTTGTAAGCAGCGCCGGTGAAAGTGAACAGCCACCCGACCTTGTCGATCCCTCGCAACTTCACTTTCCTTAACATCCCGACCATCTTCATCCATCCGAACGACTGCTCCACTCGTTTGCGCTTCCGCTGACTCATCTCATACCCGGCGTGCCTCGTGGTCCGCTCGTCCACCGCGCTCCTCCGATTGGTCGTGTTCTGCGCCACATGCGGAGTGATGTTCATCCCCCGCAGTTCTCGGACGAATTCCCGCGTGTCATAGTTCTTGTCCCCTCCCAACGTCACGCGCTTTCCCGGAGGGATCGCTTCGGCCATGAGCATCGCGGCATCTCGTTCCGCTCGTCCACTCGCCTCGGTCAGAAACGTCTGCACCAATAGCCCGTTACGATTTTCCATCAATACATGTCCCATGTAGCTTAGCTTCGCCTGGCTTCCGCTGGACTTGGTGAATAACCGAGAATCCGGATCGGTCGTCGATTCATGCGTCTGGTTCTTGCGCTTTTCTCCGCGAAAGTCGACATCTCCTCCCGGTTCGGGAGGCTTCCCGGTCCCGTCCTTGGGCCGGAAACTCTTATGACTGGCCCAAGCCTCGATCAACGTTCCGTCCACCGTGAAATGTTCATCCGACATGTACGGCCTGGCTCGTTCCAGCACCCGTTGGAAAAACCCCTCGGCGATCTCTTCGTTCAGCAAACGCTCCCGATTCTTGCTATACACCGCGTGATTCCACACCGCTTCGTCCATCTCCATCCCCACAAACCACCGGAACAGCAGGTTGTACTGTAGTTGCTCGATCAGCATGCGCTCACTGCGCACCGAGTAGAAAACCTGCAACAGCAGTGACCTCAAGAGCCGCTCCGGGGCAATCGACGGGCGCCCCACATGGGAGTACAGCTTCGCGAACTTGGGCGACATCTCCTTCAGGATCTCGTCCACCATTTTGCGGATCGGTCGCAACGGATGATCCGCGGGAACACGCTTCTCCGGAGAAATGTAGCTGAAAATCCCTTCTTGCAGGTCATCGTCGCCGCGCATATACTCGCCTCCTTCGCCTTCCTTTCACTCAGACGAGTTCTCTTGCATTAAAGTTGCAGTGGGACGGGATTTTTCAACGAACTGCTAAACGCCCGATCCTGGGCGCTGATCGAAATATGGCCCCAACCCGGCGCGGAAAGCTGCCGGAAATGAGCACGCCGGTCGGGCAATTCGAAACTTGAAATTCGTTGGATGGATTAACTGAAGAAGGAGAAAGCGATGCTTGGAACCGTACTAATCGTGATTCTGATTCTGGCTCTCTTAGGGGCTTTGCCGCGATGGTCTCACAGCCGCGACTGGGGTTATGCCCCGACCGGGGGAGTGGGTCTGGCGATTCTCGTGGTCGTCATTCTCTTGCTCCTCGGGCGTATCTAGACTCGTTGCTGTGAAGGTTCTTATCTGCAGCGCAGTCAGGCCGAAGGAGGCCGGTTCGTTTGCGATGGAACCATGCTTGCAAGGCTAGGAGGGGGAAATATGGATGAGTCTAGGCGCCGAGTGATTCAGTTCCTCGAGAAGGAAATCAAGACGTATGCAGCCCTCTCTCTGTTCTTGGCAAAGAAGGGCATCAAGGAACGAGTGCGCGTGGGAGACAAACGAGTTCTTCTGAGCCCTACGTACTACAAGGACAGAGTAAGGGAAGCCAAGAAGCTTGTAAATGAACTTAGAAAACCAAATTAGAAGATAGTGGAGATCATGCTTTACCCATTTCTGCATTTCTGCGATGTCTAGCCCCAGAAGGGGAATGCACATGAAACCTATCAGCTGGCTTGGAGTCCTCTTGGTCATTCTTGGTGGGCTTGCGCTCGCTTATCAGGGCTTCAACTACACCCGTCAAGAAAAAGTTCTTGATGTTGGCCCGATCCATGCCACGGCAGAAAGACATGAGCGGGTTTCTATTCCACCTCTACTTGGAGGGCTGGTGCTGGTGGGCGGGATTGCCCTGCTTGTGGCTGGAGGCAAGCGGGGATCGTAGCTTACGGCGCAGAGACACGATTTTGAGAGTTGTGCAAGGAGGGGGCTTTCTGGGTGGGATCCAACGCGAAGGGCACCCAATCGGAGAGGTTGAGACGGTTTTACGTCAACAAGAGCAGTTCTGACTATGGAGGTCAGCGATGAAGAGATTGATGGTTACAGCAGCATGCCTTACGCTCGCAGCAACTGCAGTATATGCCAGGAACCTCAACAAGGAGCAGAAACGCCTCGAAGAGTGTGGCGTTGTCATGCAGGAAGTGCTCAACATCCCAGACAACATTCCGCACGATCTTTTGGAGAAGGCCGAGTGCGTCATCGTGATCCCTTCGGTCAAGAAGCTAGCCTTCGGAGTCGGCGCGGACTACGGCCGCGGAGCCATGGTTTGCCGGACGGGCGAACACTTCCGTGGACCATGGGGAGCCCCAGCGATGTATGCGCTGGAAGGTGGCAGTATCGGCTTTCAAATCGGCGGCGAAGCCACTGACCTGATCCTGCTGGTGATGAACGGCCGAGGTATGGACTCAATCCTCAGCAGTAAGGTTAAGTTGGGCGCCGATGCTTCTATTGCCGGAGGACCCAAGGGACGTGACGCTTCTGCCGATACAGACGCTTGGATGCGAGCTGAGATTCTCAGCTACTCGCGTTCCCGTGGCGTGTTTGCCGGCGTTTCCCTCGAGGGTTCCACGATTCGTCCCGACGACGATGCCAGCGCGGACGTATATGGTCACCCCATCAAGGCAAAGGACATCGTCAGAGGTGAACATACAGGCGTACCGGGTACAGGCCGTCGCCTCGTCAACACTTTGCAGAAGAGCGCACCCCGCAACGAATCCCAGCGGGCCTCAAATCAGTAGTCGGAAGGCACGATCCTGCCGGGATTTTTCTCATCTCGGCAGGATTGTATTTGGGGGCGACGAGCGCAACGAAGTTCCCGCCGGACATACCTCAAGACACTCGCCAAGGTTCGACAGTGCCAAGTCTTGGCAGGCCGCCTCACCACTTTCCGCGAACATCATCCATCATCGGTCTTGAGCAATCGGCGAATTTCGTTGGCCAAATGGAGAATGTACCTACTCTTGGCTTTCGGCTATTCGTGACGGCGATCGTTGTGCTCGGCCGAATGACCGTTGGCGTCTAGCCAGCTGAGAAGAGAGCGAACGCTGCCGTGCGCTAAGGCGATGCTGGAGTCGGCTGCCCCGTAGTAGAGATTGATGGTGTCGCCGTCTGCTGCGATCGTGTACCCACACGGGAAGACGACGTCCTGAACATCTCCTTGGTGTTCGTACTCCGTTTCGGGCGCGAAGATCCAGGAATCCCCGCGGACCAGGCATTTTTCCGGCTGCAGCAGATCAAAAAGTGCCAGGCCCAGCCGATAGATAGAACTCGAAGGCGTCCTGCGAACGCCGTGATAAATCATCAGCCAACCTCGCGGTGTCTCGATCGGCGGGGGTGACATGCCGATCTTGTTTGCATCCCACCACGCGCCGCGGCGGGCCTCCAACATAAGTTTGTGGTTCCCCCAATGCCGCAGGTCGGGAGAGGAGGAAATCCAGATGTGGGCTCCGAGTGGCGTCATGGGCCGATGGATAAGCGCCCACAACCCATCGATCTTCCGAGGAAGCAGCGCAGCATCCTTGTCATCGGGCGACATAATCACACCAAGGCGCTCGAAGCTCCGGAAATCTTTCGTTAAGGCAAGTGATACCCCAGGGCCACCACGGGAATACGACGTGAAGGCCACGGCGTATTTTTGCAGTTCTGGCACGTAGGTAATCCGGGGGTCCTCGATACCCCACAATTCCTCGGGATGATCTGGACTTGGTATCAACGTTGGTTCGCGGTCGATCTGCCATCCATCAACACCATTCAAAGACCGTGCCGCGCACAGGTGCGAGAGACCCCGGCGGTCTTCCACGCGACACAGCAGAAGCGTCGACCCGTCTGGCAGCAATGTCGCGCCCGCGTTGAAAACGCTATTCATGGAATAGGGCCAATCTTTTCCGGTCAAGATGGGATTGCCAGGATGGCGGTGAAATAGGACCTCGTACTGATTTGTGACTACTCTGTCGGAAGATTTCTCAGCCAAAATGCTCATAGCGATTTATTCTCCGTGCCATCTGCATCTTCCAACCGGCGCATTTCCAACAACGCCATGAGAAACGAGAGCGTTGACTCTGCTCCCTGGTTCTCATTAGCTCGGTCTGGATGCAAACCGTCTCGACATCCGCCGGTGCTGGGATCGTAGAGGGCAATTTGCAGATCGTTGTCGCCCAAAAACCAATTAAATGCGGACCATGCCTCTTTGCGCCAGCGGCCTTTTCCGGTCACGCCATACGCTTGCAAGCATGCGGAGACCACCGCACATGCTTCGATAGGCTGCTGGTCGAAGCGAGCCTTCTCGGTCTTCTTGGAATAAAAGCCTTGCGATCCAATAGGCACGAAGTGACCCTTCTCTTCGCTCCGTTGAATCGCTACCAGCCAATCCAAGGCTTGGAGACCGGCTGCTTCCATTTCACCGTTTGCGCTGCGTGCCGCCGCCCGCAAGAGCGCTTGTGGCAATCTAGCATTCGAGTACGAGAGGCTGTTCTCGAACCACTCCCACCCGATCCCATGGTTCGACCGGTACGCGTTAAGCAAGCGGTTCGCGAGGACATCTGCCGCATTTGACGCAGCGCGGTCCCCAGGAAACGAGTCGAGATATTCATGCAGGCCCAACAGCGCGAACGCACAGGCCCGGGGACTTTTGAACTCCACGGCCGCGGGAACGGCAAGCTCGAAGAGCCGGCCGGCAGCCCCTCGCAACCCTTCATCCTTAGATCGGCCCAGTACAGTTCCCAACCCCCACAGTGCTCGGCCATGACTGTCTTCCGAACCCCCCGACTCTTGCCACTGGCGTTCGTAGCTCAGACAGTTTCTAAATCTTTTTGTCGTTTGATCGAAGGCAAGCCATAGGAAAGCTAAGTAGCGCGAAGCCAGATCGACCGATCCCCGTGGGGCGGCGACTCCGAGTTGCTCCAAAAGAATTGCGACGATGAGTGCCCGGGCGTTGTCATCGGTTGTGTAGCCCTCCGGGTAATTCGGAACGACAAAGACAGCATGCTCAACGATCCCCGTGGCGTCCGTCATCCGATACAGGTGATCCAGCTTTATGGCGGGAAGCCTGTCCAAAACTTTTTCCGTGTTCTTGGCGGAAAACGTCGCACGTGGATTCCGCAGACGCTCGTTATAGACCCGTTCAAAGCTTCCCATATATTCCTGTGCTACCCGGTTCCACACCATACTTCTCGCATGCAGGTAGGCGCGCTTACGCATGGCGTGGCGTGCCGTCTCATTGTGTAAGAGCTCCAATGTCCCGTCGGCAATGGCTTTCGGATCGTCGAAGGGAACGAGGACGCCACGATCATCGGCAAGCAGCTCGATCGCGTGCAGATAGGGTGTTGAGATGATCGCCTTGCCCGCGCTCAGTGCGCGCGCAAGCGTTCCGGATACCACCTGTGCCTTGTGCTTGTAGGGAGTGATGTAGATGTCCGCCGAACCGATCAGTTCAATCAATTCCTGGGGACTGACGAACTTATTGTGAAAAATGACATTTGCCGCGACCCCCAGGTCCTTCGCCATATTCTGCAAGTAAAGCCGATATTGATCACCCTCGCGGCGTTTGATATGGGGATGCGTAACACCCGCGACCATGTAAACGACATTGCCGTGCTCCGACAGGATGCGCGGTAGGGCTTGAATCACGTTTTCGATGCCTTTGTTCGGCGAGAGCAGGCCAAACGTGAGCATCACGATTTTCCCTTCCGTGCCGAAGCAATCCTTGTAAAAGTTAGGATCGATGAAAGGGACATCGGGAACGCCGTGAGGAATCAAGTCGATTTTGCCGGTCGGAACGTGGAAGACTTCCTGCAGGATTTCTGCAGAGAGCTGGCTCATAACGACTAAGCGGTCCGATAGACTTGCGATCTCGTCCATCACCATGCGTTGATCGGGGTTTGGCTCGCGAAGTACGGTATGCAATGTCGTCACAATTGGCATCTGAAGGCGCCGCAATAGCTCCAGCACATGGCTGCCGGCCGGCCCACCGAAGATTCCGAACTCGTGTTGTAGGCATACCAGATCAATATTGCTGAAATTCAGAAAGTCCGCGGCCTGCCGGTAAGAGGACAAGTTGCCTTCGGACAGCTCGAACCGTACCCGCTCGGGATAGAGATACCCCTCTTCCGTGTCGTTTACGGGTAGCGCTAGTAACTCCGTCGCGCCGAATTCAGCGCTGATGGCATCACATAGATCGGTGGTGAAAGTCGCGATCCCGCATTGCCTGGGTAAGTAATTTCCAAGGATTGCGACCCTGCTTGGCAGCACCGTGCGGGGCTTTGCAGGTCGGCGCAACTCTAAGTTCTCTTCAACGAAAAGGGAGCTTAGTTTGACAGCCATGCGATCATGCCCGCCGTTGACGCCGGGCGGGATCTCCGTCGCCGGCATTGGCTCTAGCACTGACATACGATTTGTCTACCTTTCAGCCGCGCCGGTTGATTCCGGCCAGTATCATCTCGATGCGATCCGGGTGTTGTCTTCCGGTAAAAATGAGGAAATTCCAATGATGCTCCACCACGAATCTTAGGGTAGCAAGCTGCTCGATTCGAAACTGTCCCTTAGAGCACAGTCAGCGCCCGCGAGGCTCGGTACAATCCCAAGCGGAGCTCTTCGATAGACGTTCCGGACTTCGCTACATAACCTGCCCGCTCTTTCCCGTGAAACGTCCCTTACCGGACAGTATTCAGAGTGTCGAAGAACGATAGTAGGGCCTCGGAGTTTGTCGAAGGAGACCTATGCTGAAGACTTCAAAAGTTACCTTAGCAGTTCTACTAGCCCTTAGTGCTTCCGCGCTTGCCCAAGCCCAAACAAATGCGCCCGCGGAGCCTGGCAATCCCACGCCCACATTCCGCGTCAATGTGGTTAGCCGCACCGCTCGCGCCGTGAACTATGGTCACCGCGGCGGCTCCACAAAGATCAATTTCAAAGGTACCGATCTGATGCCCGAAGCGGAAGGCGAAGCCACGGTACAGAGCAAACGCGGCGACACAAAGATCGTGGTCGAACTGCAAGGTTTGCAGAGGCCGACAAGTTTCGGCGGCGAATATCTCACCTTTGTTCTGTGGGCCGTCTCTCCGGAAGGAAGGCCCGTGAATCTGGGCGAGGTTCTCGTCGGCGGCAACCACAAGAGCAAGTTGGAGACTACAACGCAACTTCAGGCCTTCGCCCTCATCGTGACCGCAGAGCCTTACTACGCCGTTCGGCGTCCCAGCAATTTGGTTGTCCTGGAAAATGAAGTTCGCTCGGACACTGTCGGCACCACCGAAGCCGTGGAATCCAAGTATGAGTTGATTGACCGTGGTGGGTACATTCCAACGGGCTATGAATTCGATCCCGTGGTCTTAAACGCTAGATTGCCGCTCGAATTTTTCGAAGCGCGCAACGCTATGCGCATCGCGGAGTCCGCCGGAGCGAAGACGTACGCGAGGCCAAGCTACGAGAAGGCCGTCCTCCAGATGAAAGAAGCGGATGACCTTGCGACAAGAAAACATGCCGATAAGAAATCGCTCATTTCGACGTCGCGTCAAGCCGTGCAAACTGCGGAAGACGCTCGTGAAATTGCGATGAAGAGCATCGAAACGGCTCGCGTGGAAGCGGAACGCAATGCAGCAGCAGGCCGTGAAGCAGATGCCAACGCCAACACGGATCGGGAATCACAACGTCGAATCAACGCCGAGGCCGCAACTACCGACGCCGTTCGTCGTCAGCAGGACGCCCAGGCTAGGGCAGACCAGGAATCCCAACGTCGCATCACCGCCGAAATCGCCAGCAGCGATGCTCAGGCGGACGCTCAACGATCCGCGAACGCCCAAGCTGATGCGGAAAAAGCTCGCGCCGCTGCTGAGCAACAGCAACAGGTCGCGCAAGCTGAGTCCGATCGCAACAGAGCCGCCGCCAGCGCATCCGATCAGCAGCTTCAACAAGCCGTGCTCGATCGCGAAGAACTTCGCGCCCGGCTACTCCAACAATTCAACGCGATCCTTGTGACCCATGACACTGCGCGAGGCCTCGTCGTCAACATGTCCGATGTGCTTTTCGACAGCGGCAAGTTCACACTTCGGCCGCTGGCCCGCGAGAAGCTAGCCAAAATATCCGGCATTGTGCTTGCGTATCCGAGCTTGAAGCTCGCTATTGAGGGCAATACCGACAGCGTTGGCACAGAAGCCTTCAACCAGGATCTTTCAGAAAAGCGCGCCGAGGGCGTCAGGAGTTACTTGACCCTGCAAGGCGTTCCAGAATCGTCGACGACGGCAGCTGGCTTCGGCAAGAATCAGCCGATAGCCACAAACGACACCGCGGAAGGACGTCAACAAAATCGCCGCGTTGAATTGGTCGTCTCCGGCGAGGTCATCGGCACGCAACTCATCGGCCCCAACGCGCAACCTCTTGTTTCACTCGATTCGCCGAAATAACTGAATTCCATCAAAGCCGGCTCCCGGTGAGCCGGCTTTCTTGTTTCTCGCTCTTCTACCGGACGACCGTAATTTGCGCGCCGGAATACTCAACCACCTTGTCTGGCTGTGATGTTAAATCGATTGCCGCCCCATGGCCATCGTCCACGAACACGACGCGAAACGTGCGACGCTGCAGCATGCCCGGAAAATTTCCTTGCCGGGCTCCGACGGTCAGCTTTCGATTCGCATCGTCCCACAGAATCGGAATCGTGGAGCGCACACCTTTTTCGTAGTCGTAGTTGTCGTTCTCATCTTCGTATAGCGTAAAGCTGGCGTCGGCTCCCGGGTACACCCGCAACTCGACAGGATCGGCAGGCCTTTCCGCGGCGTACTCCAAATCCGGCCCCAACGGCACAATCGAGCCAGCACGCACGTAAAGCGGAATTCGATTCAGCGGCGCCGCAGCGTCGATCACACCTCCGCCATCAACTTGGCGTCCGGTCCAGAAGTCATACCATCGAGCTTTTGGCAGATAGACGTGACGGGATGTGGCGCTCGGCTCGGTCACGGGACTTACCAAGATCGCCGGGCCGAACAAGAACTCGTCGCCAATGTTGAGCGCTCGGGTATCGGTTCGGAAGTCCATCGCCAATGCGCGCATCGGCGTGTAGCCCTCGCTCGTGGTCTTCCAGGCAAGGGAGTAGATGTACGGCATCAGCCGGTAGCGCAAGCGATCGAAACTCGTCAGGATCGTTTGTGCCTCTGGTCCATACGACCACAGTTCGTTCTGATTCGTCGTGCGCGTACCATGCAAGCGAAAGATCGGACAAAACGTTCCATACTCGAACCAGCGCACAAAGAGTTCGCGGTACGCTTGGTCATCCGGATTGCCGATGATGAACCCGCCGATATCCGTAGTCCAATACGGAATCCCCGACAGCTCGAAGTTCAGCCCCGCCGGAATCTGGCGCGCAAAGCTCAGCCAGTTCGATTCCACGTCCCCCGACCAGGCGGTGATCGCATTTCGGTGTGCCCCGGCGAACGCTGACCGCGAGAGAATGAAGACTCGCTTTTGATCCGACGCGCTCCGCTGCCCTTCGTACACGGCAGCGGTGGTCATCAACGGATATAAGTTCGCATAGCGAGCGCCGCTGCCCAGAGCGACCCTATTGTTCATCAGCACGCTGGTCTCGCGGCCCTCCGTCTCTGGCTCATCGGTATCGAGCCACCAAGCGTCGGCGCCAATCTGAAAGAGTCCCTTGTCGATCAGTTGCCAATAATATTTGCGCGCAGCCGGATTGAACGCGTCGTAGAGCGCCTGCCCGGCAGGATGGAACCCAATGACCTTCGTGCGATCGATGAAGTAACCGCGCTTGTCCATATCGTCGTACACCGGCGAACCCGGCCGGAAATATGGCCAGAACGAAAACATCACATGAAAATGATTCTTGTGCAGGTCGTCGATCATCCCTTTCGGGTCCGGGTAGTTCTTGTTGAAGACCGGCTCGCCCATCGTGTTCCACCAGAACCAATCCTGCACGATGTCGTCTACGGGAATGTGCAACTCGCGATACTTGTGGGCGATGCCCAAGACCTCCGTCTGTGATTCATACTTGTTCTTGCATTGCCAGAAGCCGTAGGCCCATTTGCCAAACATCGGCACCGCTCCCGTCATTTCCCGATAGGCGGAGATGACCTTGTCGAACTCCGGCCCGTACAGAAAGTAGTAGTCGACCGTGTCGGCCACTTCCGAGCTGAGGTAGAGCGCGTGCGGGAACCGGTTATTGAACCGACTTCTCGATGAGTTGTTCCAAAAGATTCCGTACCCATTGCTCGAGAGAAACATTGGCACCGAGATATTTGTGTTGTCTTGCGAAAGATCGACAGCTTCGCCGTGATAATTCCACACGCCCGCTTGATGCTGCCCCAGCCCGTAGAACGCTTCAGTCGAATCCCAAAGGTTCGAGAAGACCTCCGAGTGATAGGTTTTCTCGCCGTTTACTTCGACCAGCGTCATCGTCCGGTCGTAATCCTGAAATAGTTTCTTGCCGCCGGCGTCGCTGAACAGAATGGCGCCGTCCTTCCGTGTGATCGTTACTTTCATGCTCGACGTACTCACGCGCACCGCGTCGTCGCCGGACTGCATCGTCCAATGCGCCTTCGGCCAGCTGGTCTTGGTGATTACGTACTGAGGTGTATCCGGGAAAGTAGCGTCAGGCGAGTACGTCACGCGGACAATCGAGTCCGAACAAATCTGCAGTCGCAGCGTACCCCGCTGCATTGCCAGCACGACGCCGTCATCCTGCTGCTTCACGCCTGCAACGGGGTTCAGGGGATTCCACTGCGCAAACGCACTCGAAGCCAGGCCCAGGCTCACAACCAAAATCCCGTCCCTTAGTGCTCTCGGTTGTGCCCGCATCAGCTCAGCGCGGCCCGCAAACGTTTCGAGGTCTTCCGCAGTTGACGCTTCAGGGCATCCACCTGTTTCGAGATGTCCTCTAGCTCTTTCTTCGCCAGCACTCCGGCCTTCGCGACTTGGTGAGCCTTGCGGTCGGCCCTGCCCACCACGCTTCCGATTCTCTCTGCGACTCGCGTCAGTTTGTTCTTCTTGGCCATTTTTCTCTCCTCAGCTGAAGCGTCTGCCATCCTAATACACTGCGTGCTTTCGAGGTCAATGAATCTTCGCGCCCCCTGGGATTGTCATCCAACTTCTACCTTCGATCCGGCGGATTGTTTGTCTAGGTCGCTCCGTACGAATCGAGCAGCATCAAAACAAAAAATACCGCTGAGCCAACGGCGACACCTGCGCCGGCTCGCAAGTGATCAGCTCGCCGTCCACGCGAACTTCATAGGTTTCCGGATTGACTTCAATCTTCGGCGTCGCGCTGTTGTGCACCATGTCCTTCTTTCCGATGCGCCGGCAGTTCCGAACGGCTGCAGCCGTCTTCTTCAGGCCCAGCTTCTGCGCCAACTCTCCCGACGCCGCCGCTTGCGACACGAACGTCACGCTGGTCGCCGCCGTCGCTCCCCCGAAGCTTCCAAACATCGGCCGGTACAAAACTGGCTGCGGCGTCGGGATCGAAGCATTCGGATCGCCCATCGCGCTCCACGCGATAAACCCGCCCTTCACAATCATCTCCGGCTTCACGCCAAAAAATGCCGGCTTCCACAGCACCACGTCCGCCAGCTTCCCTGGCTCAATCGACCCAATCTCATTCGCCATGCCATGCGTAATCGCCGGATTGATCGTGTACTTCGCGACATATCGTTTCGCGCGGTAGTTGTCGTTGCGGCTCGAGTCTTCCTTCAGCGGCCCGCGCTGTACTTTCATCTTGTGCGCAGTTTGCCAGGTGCGAATCACGACTTCACCGACGCGCCCCATCGCCTGCGAATCGCTCGACAGCATGCTCAGCACACCCATGTCATGCAGAATATCTTCTGCGGCGATGGTTTCCGGCCGGATGCGGCTTTCGGCAAACGCCACATCTTCCGGCACCTGGGGATTCAGGTGATGGCACACCATGAGCATGTCCAGATGCTCGGCGATCGTGTTCACCGTAAAGGGCCGCGTAGGATTCGTCGAAGACGGCAGAATATTCGAGTAGGAAGCGATCGCAATGATGTCGGGAGCGTGCCCCCCGCCCGCGCCCTCCGTGTGATACGTATGAATCGCGCGTCCATTGATCGCCGCTACCGTCGCCTCCAGAAAGCCTGCCTCGTTGATCGTGTCCGTGTGAATCGCTGCCTGTACGTCGAATTGGTCCGCCACTTTCAGGCACGCATCGATCGTCGCCGGCGTGGTTCCCCAATCCTCATGCAGTTTCAGTCCGCACGCGCCCGCTTCGATCTGCTCCACGAGCGGCGCGCCAATGGCCGCGTTGCCCTTGCCCAAGAATCCGAAGTTCATCGGCCACGCTTCCGCCGCTTGCAGCATCCGCGCTAAGTTCCATGCGCCCGGCGTGCACGTCGTCGCAGCCGTCCCTGTCGCCGGCCCCGTTCCCCCTCCGATCATCGTCGTGATGCCGCTCGAAATCGCCTCATACACCTGCTGCGGCGAAATAAAGTGGATGTGACTGTCCACTCCGCCCGCGGTCACGATTAGATTCTCTCCCGCGATCACTTCCGTTCCTGCGCCCACCACCAGTTCCAGATCAACTCCGTCCATCGTGTCCGGATTCCCAGCTTTCCCGACTTTCACGATGCGTCCGTTCTTGATCCCGATATCGGCCTTCACGATTCCCCAGTAATCCAAAATCACTGCATTCGTGATCACTAGATCCAGCGCGCCTCGCGGCCCTTCCCGCAAAGCGCTGCTACTCTGCCCCATCCCGTCGCGAATAACTTTTCCGCCGCCAAACGTGATCTCATCGCCGTAGTGCGTAAAATCTTTTTCGACCTCGATCACCAGCTCCGTGTCCGCCAGCCGAATCCGGTCGCCCTTTGTCGGACCATACAGATCGGCGTACGTTCGGCGAGGAATGTTCAAGCTCAACGCGCCTTCTCCTCTCCGGCTAAACCAAATCCTTCTTTTCTGGCCCGTTCGATCGCCCGCTCTCGCGCTCCCGCCGAGCCGAGCTTGCCCTCCACAAGTCCATTGAAGCCGTGAATCACCCGACCGCCTCCAAACTCCGTGAGCTCCACTTCCTTTTCTTCTCCCGGCTCGAACCGAACCGCAGTCCCAGCCGCAATGTTCAACCGCATCCCATACGCCGCGGCTCGATCGAATCCCAAGGCGCGGTTCGTTTCAAAAAAATGATAGTGGCTGCCCACCTGAATCGGCCGGTCTCCAGCATTCTTCACAACCACCCGTACGGTCTTCCGGCCCACGTTCGCCTGGATCGGTCCCGCCTGCTCATCCAAGAAATATTCGCCCGGCTTCATACCCGCTCCTTCGCCGCTGCCGCCTTTCACTCCCGCTCCGCAACACAAGACCTGTCATCCTGAGCACATCCGATAAGGATGCGCGGAGGATCTCAACTATCGCGTCTTGCCACTCAAACTTGCCCCGCCCGTCCTCACCGTATTGGATCGTGAATCGTCACCAATTTCGTCCCGTCCGGAAACGTTGCCTCCACCTGCACTTCATGAATCATTTCCGCCACGCCTTCCATTACCTGCTCTCGCTTCAAAATCCTTCCGCCAAAACTCATGATCTCCGCCACGCTCTTCCCATCGCGCGCTGCCTCCATCACTTCCGCCGAAAGAATCGCGACCGCCTCCACATAATTAAGCTTCAACCCACGAGCCTGCCGCCGTCGCGCCAGATCGGCCGCAAACGCAATCATCAATTTTTCCTGTTCACGCGGTGTTAAATGCAATGTAGCCTTCTCCCGAAACGCCCCGCTCCCGCTCGCTCAATGTGGGGCGCGCTTTAGCGCGTCCCTACCCGCGCCGTCAATTCACCTTGCGCGGCATTACCCCCTCGCGTCCATACAATCGCCATTTCGCCGCTCGCCACACTTCTTGCAACCCCGTCACCACATCCCGCCCTCGCTTAGCCACGCACCGCACGACCAAACCGTGCGCGGCCAAAGTGCTGATTCCCCAAAGCGCATCCTCCCGGCGGTTCAACATCTGCAGAACATCGCGCAGCTCGCTCTCAATCTCCAGCCACTCCGTCGCCTTCAATCCCACGCGGCAAATATAAAATGTCGCCCACGTGCGGTACGCTCCCAGCCGCGCCAACGACGCTAGCTCGCGATTCCGCGGCTCCAGCCGCACCCGCTCCACGGCGATCACCCTCCCGCCTGCCGACAAATCGGTCTTCAGCTCCACGCTCTCATATTCAAAAACCTCGCCCCGCGCCTCCCGTCCCGGCGCCAGAATCTCCCACCAGAACAATCCCGCGTCCGCGGCAAGCTGAATGGCCGTCCGCTGCGAAAAACGCGCCCCCGCAAACGGAATCACCGCATCCGGCAAGTACTCGAGCAGTCCGCCAACCCCGATCGCAATTTCATTCGACTGCGATGTGACCGTCGCTTCCTTCCGCGGCCGGTAGATTCGCGTAGCGCCGGTCGTCGTGATTTGCACCGAAGCGCCCGCGCCGACGTTCACCGCCAGAGCAAGTCGGTCCCCGCCGAGCAAGCCACCCGAAACATTGTGCAGATGAACCAGCGCCGCTCCATCTTCCTGAGCGAACGCGCGCACCACGCGCAGCGGAGGCTGCTGATGGCTCGCAGCCAACACCGTTTGCCCTGTCGCGCCATCATGCTCGAAGTCCAGCCGCAGTTCTGCGTGAACGTGGCTCCGTGCTTCAAGCGCCGGCTTCGTTCCGCGCCCGCTTTCCGCCACGCTGGCCATCGTTCCCATCGGTCAGCCTCAATCTCTTAGCTAATGAACAACCGCGTAGTCAGCGCCGGATGTTCCATCGCACCCCAATCCAGCAACGGCATGAAGCACGAAGCTTCCTCCACCCCACAGACGGAGCTGCGTTTCGCGGTCTCGATCATGGCCGGCTTCAAGTCCCACAGGATTCTCGCCGCCGCGCTTTGCCCCAAAGGCAACAACCGCTGGCATGCCGAAACCTGGCTCGCGACGCACTGATGCAGGTACGCCAGCACCGTCCGATCCTCTACGAATCTCAACACTCCGCCCGCCAACCCGAACGCCACACTGTGATGGATCAAACTTCCCGCTTCCTTCGAAGCTCGCAACGCCTCTCGTACCATCGCAAAGTCCCCAAGCCCCGAAACCGCCGCCAAAAAATTCTTCCCCAGCGACGCGCTCCCCATCCGGCTTTCCCTTGCCGGCTTCATAGCGCTCAATCTGTCGTTAAGCTCCACCCACGATTTCGCAAAGATTGCAGCGTCGTCTTTGAGTCCATGTAGCGGCCGCGGACCTTCGCGGGCGCTTTCTGCTGCAGCGCCACCCAACATTTCTGCGCTGTTCGCACCACTCGCCAATCGAAAACCCTCGCGACAAAACACCGCCTCCACCAATCCCGCCTCTTCCAAAAACCCCCGCAAAAACTCCGGCAAATCGCTCACGCCCACTAGTCCATGCGCCACCAGCGATTCCAACCCAAACGAATGCGCCAGCCCTCCAATTGGCAGCGCGCTGTCCGCGAGATGCAAGAGCCGCAATTCGCCCAGTTCCAAGTCGGACTCGCTCAAACGGTCACCCCGTCAAACTTGTTCCCGCGCAGGCCTCTCGCCCTTTAATGCGTATGCTCATGCTCGCCATGCTCGTGCCCGTGCTCGCCCGCCCCATGCGTGTGCGGCGTGCCCACATAAGGAGCATGCGCGTCAATCAATGCCCTCCGCGAATTTGCCGGCGCTCCGAGTTTTTCCTCCAGCCACGCAATTACCCGATCGAGGCCCACATCCTCCCGCAAATTCGTAAACAGAAATATCCGTTCGCCGCGCATCTTGCGCGAGTCGCGTTCCATCACCTCCAGCGAAGCCCCCACGTAGGGCGCAAGATCGATCTTGTTGATCACCAGCAAGTCCGATCGCGTAATTCCTGGTCCGCCCTTGCGCGGTATCTTGTCGCCTTCCGCCACGTCGATCACGTAAATCCACACATCCACCAGCTCCGGACTGAACGCCGCCGACAAGTTGTCGCCGCCGCTCTCCACAAAAATCAGCTCCAAGCCCGCGAGGCTGTCCTCCAGTTCCGCAATCGCCTGCAAGTTCATCGATGCATCCTCGCGAATCGCCGAGTGCGGACACGCTCCCGTCTCCACTCCTCGCACGCGCTCGGCAGGCAACACGCCTTGCCGCAGCAAAAACTCCGCGTCTTCCTTCGTATAAATGTCGTTGGTCACCACCGCCAGGCTGTACTTGGGCCACAGCCGCCGGCTCAATCGGTCCACCAGCGCAGTTTTGCCGGAGCCCACCGGCCCCGCGATTCCCACTCGAAACGCTCGCCCCGATTCACGTTGCACCATGTCGTTTTCAGCCACCCTTTCGAACCATCGAACCCGCTCCCAATTTATGCGATGCAGTCTACCAGCTTGCCAAAAAAAGTACCCCAAACTCCTCGCGCCTAAGCCCGCCGTGATTTTGCTCCGTCCCATCCGAATTTCAGCTTCTGTACGGACCTGCTTGCGCAAGAATTCCGAGACACCCCGCTCACCTGTACTAACGGTCAGTTACCCAACCCGCGTCTGGCCAGAACCACCTTCTTGTCCCTGTCGCTCTTCGCGAGCTACGTTGGAATCACACCAGGCCGAATGCAGCAATTCAATCAAATAGGAGAGTTACGAAAGATGAAGAACATCCACAAGCTCGCACTTACTATTCTCGCCGTGCTGCTTTTTGTTCCCGCGTACGCTTCTGCATCTTCAGCGCCCGGACGCGATCATCCGGCCTACCTGCACGCCCTTTCGGATTTGCGTGCTGCCAGGGCGCACTTGCAGCGTCCCGATGGTGGCGAATTGCGTGAGCAGGAAAAGAAGGCGGTCCACGAAATCGACGATGCCATCGCGGAGATCAAAAGAGCCTCTATTGACGACGGCAAAGACCTGAACGATCACCCGGCCGTTGACGCTCACATGGATTGGGGCGGCCGTCTCCACCGTGCCGTTGAATTGCTGGACAGGGCGCACAACGACGTTGCCCGCGAAGAAGACAACGGGTTTGCTCAGGGTTTGCAGCAACGAGCCCTCGAGCACATCGACAAGGCCCATCACCACGTCGAGGAAGCCATCCAGATCATCCGCTAATTGAAACAATTTTTTCGGGTTAACCAACGCCGCGGCCAATTCAGGACGCGGCGTTTTTCTTTGCGCTTGTCACTCCCGCTGCCTCCAAATTGCTGCCCTCAGGGTATAATCCGCCGACCATTTCCCACCGGAGGCTCCCATGCGTCCCAAGGCGCTCGTCATGATTGCTCTGTTGCTCACGCTTTCAGGCGCGCCGGCGCAAGCAGCGCCGCCCAATCCGCAAGTGCCTCCCGCACGCGCGGAAGACGACATCGCGCGCATCGTCGGCTATTCACTGACACGCGGCGGCGCTCTCGACTTCCTCGAAACGCTTACCGACACGATTGGTGGCCGTATCACCGGCACTCCTGGATCTCGCGCCGCCGCAGAGTTGATTCTGAAAACCTTGAAGGATTCTGGATTCGAAGACGCACACTTCGAAGAGTACAAACTCACATCGCCGTGGCAGCACGGCATCGCTACCGCGGAAATCACCTCTCCCATTCAACGAGACTTGCTCATCGGATCCTACGGTTGGGTTCCCGGCACTTCTGGTCCCATCGAAGTGCCTGTGACCGACTTCGGCCCGGTCGGCGACGGGAGCGCTCCCATTCCTGATCGCGTCCGCGGCGCCGCCGTCATCGTCGATCTGCGAAGCAATGGGATCTCCTCGACGTATGTCGGTGCGCGCGCCATCATCGCTCGCCGCTTGGCGCAAGCCGGTGCTGCCGCCATGTTCATCGTTTCGGACAAGCCCGATCGCATGCTTTACACGTCGGCATTCGGCTTTTATCCACGCGGCCCGCTGCCCGTTCTCTCCATCCCCAATGAAGACGCTTCCTTGCTGCGCCGCCTGCTGGCGAAGGGACCCGTAAAGATCCGCCTCGATGTGCAGAACTCCTTCGCCGCCGCTCCAGGCGTCGAACGCAATGTCGTTGCCGATCTCAAAGGTTCCGACGATTCCGAAATCGTCATTCTCTGCGCCCATTTCGATGATTGGGATCCTGCACAAGGCGCCAATGACAACGGCGTCGGCGTAGCTGCGGTACTCGAGGCCGCGCGCATCTTCAAGCTGCTGAAGATTCGCCCGAAGCAAACCATTCGCTTCCTGTTTGTATCTGGCGAAGAGGAGCTTTCGAACGGTTCGCGTGCTTACGTCGAGCAACACAAGAACGAACTCGACAAGATTCGTGCGGCCGTCAACACCGACTGCGGTGCGCACCCGCCGTTAGGTTTCGCCATTCACGGCCGCCAGGATCTTGAGGCTGTTTCAAAGACCCTGCTGAAGCCGCTGGCGCCGCTAGGCGCGGATCGCATTTCTCTGGCTGCCGATTTTGATTCCGATCAGGAAACGTTCATCGTCGAAGGTGTGCCGATTTACTCTTTGATGGTAGACCCGCAAGATTACGACACGCGCCATCACACCATTATCGACACGTTCGAACGAGTCGACGCGCGCATGCTCGCGCTGCAAACCGCGGTTTTGGCGGTGGCGGCGTACTCAATCGCAAATGCAGATCATCGCCCAGGACCAAGACTCAATCCCGAGCAGGTGCAGGAACTACTGAAGAGAACTGGGCTCTACCCGCTGTATCAATTGGAGTATTCAGCAGAAAAGCCGCAGTAAGTAGCACAGGCACTCTTGCCTGTGCGGCTTTTTCAACGAGACGCTTTTGACTCACTAGTCCGGGAGCGAAGACGATTCTACGCCAGCCCGGCCTTGCTCAACGGCAACTCGCGAATGCGCTTGCCCGTGGCCGCAAAAATTGCGTTGCATAGCGCCGGAGCAACTGCCGGCAACCCCGGCTCGCCCACGCCACCTGGAGGCGCGTCGCTCTCCACGATGTGCACGTGCGTCTCGCGCGGCGCGTTGTTCATGCGCGCCATCTGGTAATCGTCAAAGTTGGATTGATCCACCGCGCCGTTCGTCGCCGTAATTTCTCCGTAGAACGCGATGCTCGTTCCCATCGTGGCCGCGCCCTCGAACTGGTTGCGTACCATCTCCGGATTCACGACCGTGCCTGCATCCAGCGCCTGGTCCACGCGATCGATGTGTACGCGACCCGCGTCGTCAACGTGCACTTGCACTACCGACGCCGCGTACGTCAAAAAGCTGCGGTGCACGGCAATCCCCATGCCGAATCCGTTGCCCAGTTTTTTCTTGCCCCAGCCGGACTTTTCCGCCGCCAGCTGCACCACGCGCCGGAATCGTCCAATGTCGATCGGGTACTGCGCGTAGTCGCCGCCGTAATTTCCATAGTCCTTCGGCAGCTCTTCTTTGGGAAGGATCCGATCAGGTCCGAGGAGCGCCAATGTGTACTCGACGGGATCTTTGCCGGCCGCGTGCGCCAACTCGTCCGAAAACGATTGAATGCCGAACGCGTGATAAATGTTGGCCACCGAGCGGAACCATCCGATCCGCACGTGCGCCGTGGCGGGGCCGTTTTCCGAGCGGTGGTTCGGAATCGCATACGGCAGATCGCTAAAGCCCAACCCTAGTTCGTCCGCCGCCGAATACACCGCCGTCGCATCAAATGTCGATCCGATCGGAGGAAACACCGTCCGTTGCAGCCACGCCGTGGGCATACCGTCCGGACCCAGCGTCGCCTTCATATACATCGCGGAGACCGAGTGATACGAGTCGAACTTGATGTCGTCCTCGCGGCTCCAGACCACCTTCACCGGTTTTCCCGTCTTCTTCGAGAGCACCGCGGCCTCTGCCGCAAAATCCGGGAATGACTTCCGGCCAAACGCCCCGCCTAGCAGGGTGACGTGCACGGTCACGTCTTCCTTCTTCACCCCTACCGCTGCGGCGACGGTGTCGCGCGCGCCGACCGGGCTTTGCGTTGGCGCCCACACTTCCACCTTGCCGTCGCGATACACGGCCAAAGCTGCCGGCGGCTCCATCGGAGCGTGCGCGAGCAGCGGCGCGTAGTACTCCGCCTCGACGACTTTCCCGCCCTTCGCAAACGCTGCGTCAACGTTGCCGACCTCGCGCACCAACTTCCCCGGTTTGCGCGCGGTCTCGATCAATTCTTTTTTGTAGTCGGCCGAGTTGTAGCCGCTGTGAGAGTTCTTCTCCCACTCTACTTTCAGTTTCTTCCGGCCCTGCATCGCCGACCAGGTGTTATCCGCGAGCACCGCGACGCCGCCCAGCGCCTGAAAAAGTACTGGCGGCTTGAAGGTGTCGATCGTCGCCGTTTGCTTCACACCCGCAACGGCCAACGTCGCCTTGTCGTCAATCGATTTCGGCGAAGTTCCCAGCACCGGCGGGTGCATCACGCTGGCGTACAACATTCCGTCCATGCGTAGGTCCTGACCGTAAATGCCTTTGCCCGTGCACAGATCTTTCAAGTCGTAGCTCGCAGCATCTTTTCCGATGTAGCGCCATTCGCTGCGCGGCTTCAGCTTCAATTCTTCCTTCTTCGGCACATCGAGTTTTGCCGCCGATGCTGCCAGGTCGCCGTAGCCCAATTTCTTTCCCGAAGCCTTGTGTACCACGGTGTGCAGCTCGGTAGAGCATTCCGTTGCGGGCACGCCCCACTGTTGCGCCGCGGCGCGAACCAGCATCAGCCGCGCCGACGCGCCTGCTTCGCGCAGCGGAATAAAAAAACTCACTACCGAATGCGAACCATCCGTGTCCTGATCGCCGTATTTTTCGTCTCCGGTGGCCTGAACTACTTTCACGCGCGCCCAATCGGCATCCAACTCGTCCGCGACGATTCGCGGCAACGCTGTTCGCACACCGTTTCCCATTTCCGAGCGGTGCGACACGACGTATGCCGTTCCGTCCGTGTCGATCGCCAGATACACGTTGGGCTGCAGCGGCGCCTTGCCCATCGGTTCGGAAGGATCGAGCACGCCGGCTATACGATTTTCACCAAAAAGTCGGTCAGGCAGGACGCTCACGCCCAGAACGAACGCACTTGCTCCCGCGACGCCCTTCAAAAAATCACGGCGGCTCAGGTTCTCGATACGAATCATGATGGGAGTCCTCCCAGACTTGCTAGCTGGCGTTGTCCGCCAACCGTTACGCTACATCGTACCGCCAATTCCAATTCTTGCAAGCCTGAGGGTCGTTTTTAGTAAGGCGTCTTGTCGGATTTCCGTTTCCAGGCGAAAAAAATCGAGAGAGATTCGTCGCGAAGGAGCTGCGTCATCGGGATACGGCGGCCGGCGTACGGCATTTTGAGCTCATCGTAAATGAACGCGTCGTCAAAGCCGGCCTCAGCCGCGTCGGCGGCGCTTCCGGCGTAAAACAGGCGCGCCGGGCGTGCCCAGTAGATCGCGCCCAGGCACATCGGGCAGGGCTCGCACGTGGTGTAGAGATCGCAGCCGGCGAGCTGAAAATCGCCGAGCGCGCGGCAGGCTTCACGAATCGCGACGACTTCCGCATGAGCGGTGGGATCGTGAGTCGCTGTGACGCGATTCACGCCCTCCGCGATGATGCGGTCGTCCTTCACGATGACCGCGCCGAAAGGGCCGCCGCCCGCTCGAATATTTTCGAGCGCGAGTGCGATCGCGCGGCGCATGAAGTCGGCGTTCATCGCTTGATGCGCGCCGCTGCTACTGATCCGGCCAGGAGCCAAGCGCGCGGCGCAGATCTACGAGCTGCCCCAGGTGGTAGGAATTGTGGTCCGCAAGGACCAGGGCCTCGCGCAGGATGGTTTGCCCGTCGCCGTGGGCAAGCTTCGCGCACAGATCGGTGCGCGGATTCTCGACCAGCCGGATCATTTCGCGGAGATCCCGGCGAAACGCGGCCATGCTGTCGTTCCACTCGTCGTCGGTGAGCGGTCCGGGCGTCTTGGGCCAGTAGCCCTCCGGGAATTCGGGCGAGACGTGCTTTGGGTTGCGCGTGAATTCCAGAATGTCCCACTGGGCGATACGCGCGTGCTCGAGAAGTTGCCAACCGGTGTGCGGCAATCCTTGCGCGTACGATCCGCGCTTTCCCGCAGGAAAGCCGTCGAGCGCGTCCCTGAACTGGACGTGCGCCCCGCCGCCCTTCAGCAGCGCTACGAGGTGTTCGCGCAGCACAGCGCTTTCGCTCGAGTTCTGTTTCTTTTTCGCCGCCGCCCGCTTGGCTGGTTTCTTCGTCGTTTTCTTCTTCAAATCATCTCTCCACTGCGCGTCTATTTTTCCGAGACGAGAATCTGGTTCGGCATGTCTGGAACCTGATGCAGCGTGGTGCTCTTGAATCCCGCATTTCCGAACATTTTTTGATATTCACTCAAGGTGTACGCCTGCCCGGCATCCGTGTTCGCCAGCATCACCAGGCTGAACGCCGCGGCGGCCGGGGGCGACACGCGATCTTCGTTGGGCACGAACTCCAGGGTGATGGCCTTGCCGCCCGGCTTCAGCGTCGCGTGAACGCGCCGCATCAGCTTCTCGCAGCCCGGCTCATCAAAGTGGTGCAGGATGTTAGTCACGAGCACGTAGTCGTAACCGTCGCCGTACTCGGTCTCAAACGCACTGCCCGGCCGCGTCGAGATGCGATCCGCGACGCCGAATTTCTTCGCGTTCTCCATGGCCACGGCCAGCACGGCCGGCCAATCCAGCGCCACGATCCGCGCGTTCGGATTCCGCCGCGCCATGGTGATGCCGAACATTCCGTGTCCCGCGGCGATGTCCAGCACCTTCACTGCTTTGCCCTCCGCCATGCCAGTCACGCCCGCGATAAATTCCGCCGCCGGCACCGCCAGCCCCGCCATGGACCTCGCGAACTCCACCCAGTACGTGTCGTTCGGCTTGAGGTTGTTACCCCAGTCGCCGGTACAGCCTCCTTTGCGCACCGCCTCGGTTAGATGTCCGAAGTGCTCGCGAATCATCGGGGCCGCAATAAAATTCGCCATCGCGCCCAGGTATGCAGGCGACGTCTTGTTCAGGAAAATCGCCGACTCCTGCGTCAGCGCGTACTTGCCGGTTTCTTTTGTCAGGAAGCCGTGGATGGTCATGAAGTCGGCCAGAATTCGCACGCCGCGCTCCGCCGCACCGGTGGCCTTCGCCAGCGACGACACATCCGTGGCGCCCCCGGCAATTTTCGTAAAAATGTCCAGTTCGATCGCCGCTTTCAGCGCCTCGGTCTGCTGGAATGCAATCAGCGTGCTGAAAATCCGTTCCGGCGTCGGCTTGGAACCCTGTGCTGCTGTTGAACCCTGCGTTGGCGTTGCCATAATGTGTCTCTCTCCTCCGTAAGACCTGCTAGTGCCGGCCATTATACATCCGCGAGTGGCCGGCCATGGAGCCCGGCTATTGCCGGCGAGTGTGGCCGCTGGCATACTCTGTGCCCGCGACGCGGGCAACATCGTGTGCGACCCGATGCGTCGGCCCGCAGCGACTTTGCGGGGACGCCGGGCTGAAGCCCGGCGGCTACATAACTGCTCGCGCTGCTCGTTGGCGCTAGGAGATCGATGAAACGCGAATATCACCGCTGGCATTCGCCCCGGTTGGGAATGGACATGGGGGTGGTGGTACATGGCCATTGGGGCGCGCCGCTGGTCGGCTTTCCCACCAGCTCCGGCGACGAGTGGGAGCTCGAAGGACAGGGACTGATCGGGGCGCTGGCGGATTTCATCGACGGCGGCAAGGTCAAGTTCTTCAGCGTCAACTCGATTAACGGACTGAGCTTTTATAACAAGAGCGCGCATCCTTTTCATCGCAGCTGGGTGCAGTCCGTGTTCGATTCGTACTTGCGCGAAGAGGTGGTTCCTTTTATCTGGGACAACTGCAAATCGCCGGGGATCGGCATCTCGACGATGGGCGCCTCGTTCGGCGCGTACCATGCGGCGAATTCGCTGTTCAAGCATCCCGACGTGATCAAGCGGTGTTTCGCGATGTCTGGCGTTTACGATCTGCGGAACTTCATGGACGGGATGTACGACGACAACTTTTACTTCAACAATCCGGTGGACTACCTGGCGAACCTGAGCGATCCCTGGGTTTACGGGCAACTGGCGAGCTGCGACATCCACATCAGCACCGGCTGCGGCCAATGGGAGAACAGCGGACCGAGCTATCGCCTTTCCCAAGTGCTCGCCAGCAAAGGCATTCGCCATTCGTTGGACGACTGGGGACCGGAAGGCGGTCACGACTGGCCGTACTGGAAGCGGCAGATGCGGGAGTACGTTGGACGGCTTTTTTAGTGGCGAGTGGTTAGTGGCGAGTGGCGAGCGAGGAATGGAGCCCCGACGGAGACGGGTAGACCCGCGTGCACACCCTTGACGTACCAAAACGGGAAAGGGCGAAATTTTCGAGCATACCCCCCACCCCCCGGGTATACAGCGAGTTGTGAAGTAAGCCCATGACAACACAGGGTTTGCGCGTGCGAGTGTGCGAAAATTGTTTGTAGCTTGGTTCCGGGGTAGTGCTCGGCAAGGGGGCACAGGGGGAGAAGAAGCAAGGCCCGGATAGGACACAGAAGCTCGGTTCCTGACGGGTATAGTACCTGACTCGTTATCATTTGTCAAGTCAGAAATAAGGGCCGTGGATTGTTGAGGTTGAAGGTTGGCCTGCCTGAGACCGAAGACGCAAGCTTCATCGCTGGCCGCCAATCGAGAGATTCACGCTGCAGAAAGCGTAGCGTGCTGAGGAGTGGCGTTCCCGGGGCTCCGACCTTTTAAAAACCGCAGGCGGGCAAAAAAATGAGGGCGTTTCCAGCCTTGCGGCTTTCCGCGCCCTCTTTAAACTGAACCGCGAAGTTGTTTAGACTTCCCGGCTCAATCTGGCGTGAAGATAAATTGTGTCGTTCGCGGCGTCAATTGAATTCGCAGGGAATCTCTGTGGGAAGCTGTGGATGGGTGTGCAAAATCGAGATGAAATGCCTTCGAGCCCGTCATGATCGACGAGCCGCTCGCTGTATCCAAAACCTAAAAACGGAAAACCAACCTCGGTACGTCAGCGGGTCCAAAAGTGCAATTAGCCAACTCCTTTTGAGAATTTGTACGACCTCGCCGTACTGTCCAGCCAAGGCTGCAGTACTGCCTTCCACATCCGTTAAGCTAGAGTGGCGTATGTCCTCTAGGCTACCAAGCTTGCTGAGCCAGCCACGGCCAGCAAAATGTTGTCTGGCCATGTGCGTAACTCCTATTTCGTTCGCGTAGATGGCAACTTTTTGGTAGCCGATCTCAAACGTGCTGCTGTCGCATGGCTTGTATCCAAGCGTCCCAAACCCTTGAATGAAGTACTCTGTCGGCGCAATCTCAGGTGGATCTATGACAGGAAGGCCGGGAGGCCAGTAATAGTCCTTACCAGGCCACCAGGTGCGATCTGTACCGCCCGCCGCCCATGCGATGCATGTGTAGGTGTCATCCCAGGGACTCTTGAGGCACCATTCGGCACCAGAGAGATTCGGAAATTCAGTCTCTAACTGATAGCGTGCCACAAGAGGCGGTCGGTATTTGAAAGCCACTTCAGAGGAAGCCTTTCGCTCTACCCCATTTGATCCACGCCGCGATCATCTTGTCGATCCGGCCTGCGTCGCTTGGGCTGATAGGATTATCCTCTGCGAGGTAGCTTAAGGCCCAGAACCATGGCCGCCGGTTCTCCTGTAAATCGAGAAGCAATAGACGAATAGTCTCGTTTTTGTGTTTAGCGCCCATCCCGAGGATCGCTTGATAGCTAGGGTGGATAGTTTTTTGTGTGGGAGACGAAAGATGCTGCGTCTCTCGCTCCCACTTTTCGGCTTGCACTCTGAAACGTTGTTCAAGTTCCGCCGGTGGGGCTTCGGACACAGCTACCGCGACAGCTTGGGTAACTAACCAGCTGAGTGAGCGATAGTCGGTGCTAGCCGTCTCTATCGCGTCCCACTCCATGTCGACGTCCGAGTCGAACCAATCCGCAGGTCTGACTGGCCGGCAATATGTATCTGTCACAGGAATCCTCTCCTACGTCAGGTCAGGAAGATCAGCCACTCTTAGGACTGACTTCAAACTCGCTGCTTTAGCTTCTGCCCTTTGGAGCACCTTCTTCATACTCTGCAAATCATCGGCATCCAACATCACGAAGAATTCTTTATGCTCGCCGTCCTTGTGGTAAGTAATCCTCAGGGAGTGGGAGATCGTACAACCCACTGGTCGATCCTCAGGTTTGTCGAAGACGGGTCTCAGGTCTGTCAATATCATTGCGTCATGGAAGGTATGGGGGTACTCAGCGCCGACTCGCTGTACTTTCGAAGCAATTTTCACCGCCCTGATTTTGAGAAGCCTTTCCATCCTTCTCTCGAATTCGCCCCTTTCCCCTTCGGAAAGGGCTAATTCGGGATCACCGGTAGCCTGTATGGCACTACTGAGACTCGAGAGCCCCTCACTTAGTGGCGTGTCTTCGTCGGTCACAAGAATAGAGAGCGAGAACAGTGGCCTCAAAACACTTTCTACATCTCGTCGTTTCAGTGTTGGCACCCGTTGCATGACACTCGAAGTTAGCCCTTTGAGGCCACCAGTCGGGGGTGCGTTTTCGAGGGCAGCCACGATAGATTCAAAGTCCTCGGCCGATAGGCGCTTAATTGCCGCGAAGCCTGCCCGGAACGGGGCCGGAACGGTTGTTATCGAAATAGCCAATCCGATCTCCCTCGTAAGGTCGTAGGTTAGAAGCAGTACTCTACAACAAGTATAGGCCACCCGCTTAGATTTGGTGAAATACGGAGAAACAGGTATCTAGACGGGCACCTTCTTTTAGCTCCATACAGACTGCTTTCATTGAAAAATCAAGCGAAACCTCGAGGATCAGGCTAAGCCGAGGTGTCGAGCTGGTATTTGCCTTTGCTGATGATTTGATCAGAGTCGATCCAGACATCGCATTTCCGGGTGAGCACGTCGACGTGGGTTTTGGGTTGGCGTGGGTTTGGCTGCCGCCGGGGTCGCCGAAGGCGAAGGCAACCGCACAGCGGCGAATCAACACTTCAAGGGCTGAAGCCCAATTGCGGCAGAAGCGTACGGCACGGCTGAAGCCGTGCCCTCCTAAAGATCACGTGGGCAGGCAGGCGAAAAGCAGATCCCTCGCTGCGCTCGGGATTCCAGATCGTGAAGCCGGATCAGGCCAGGCCGAAATGGCCGAGCCAGCACAGCACTCAGAGTTTCGACAGGACTTCGAGAGCCATGGCTTTGCTCATGGCCTTTTTCTTGTCCAGGGGGAACTCGCCGTACATGCCGATCTTGAAGGCGACGCCGCCCTTCTTGACGATGAGGCTGGTGACGTTGCCCACGGTGGAGTAGTAGGCGTCATCGCCAATACCGCTGGCCGCCTCCACCTGGAACTTGCCGGCCTGCTGCATCTGTTTGGCGGCCTCAAAGCTGTTGGAGGTCTGCAGCAGCAGAGTGATGGCTGCCAGGCGCGGCGGAGGACCCACCGGCGGACTCCACGTACACGTCTTGGTAAAGCCCGGGGCCGGATACACACCGGTGGACACCGGGACACCAAAGATCTTGCTCACCTGGTCCTGGGTGATCAGGGAGCAGGCGTCGTCGGCCGGTGTGGCGGAGGCCGGCGCGGGCATCGCGGCAACGGCAAGGAAGACGGCGGCGCAGAGGAGGGATTTCGAGGGCATGGGAGTCTCCTTTGGGCGGGGCGGAAAGAATTTAGCATGAAGGGAACGGAGAATGGCGAGGCAATCGAACAGCGGATCCCTCACCGCCGTTCGCAGACTGCGCGACCGGGTTCGGGATGACAGATCGTGATGGCGGGTCAGGCGAGGCCGAGGTGGTCGAGCTGGTATTTGCCTTTGCTGATGATTTGGTCGCTGTCGATCCAGACGTCGCATTTTCGGGTTAGGACGTCGACATGGGTTTTGGACTTCCAGTTGGCGTGGGTTTGGCTGCCGTAGGGGTCGCCGAAGGCTAGATGGACGCCGGGAAATTTTTCGTCCTGCAACAGGATACCGATCATTTCCGATAGGCCGAGGTTGGTGCCGAAGGCCAGCTCGCCGACGCGATCGCTGTTCTCGTCGGTGTGGCAATACTCCCAGAATTCGTGCTCGAGATCCTTGCGGGGGCAATCGACGGCAACGAGCCGGGCGCCCTTGATTTGCAGGACCAGCGGGGTTTTCTGGAGGTCGCCGTACTTGCCGTTGAAGTGGTCGCCGGCGGTGGCGTCGCAGACGAAGGTACCGTCAACCGTCGCGGGAGTGGTAAAGACTTCGCCGGCGGGAAGATTGGACCAGTAGCGCGGGCTGATGAGGCCACTGGTCTTGACCCAGTCCAGGCCGCGGTCGAAATGCGCGGCGATGGAGGTGCCCGCGTCGGTCTGCACGCGCAGGGTTTCGGCGCGAAGCATGCGTTCGCGAAGCTTGTCGCTGAGGCGGTCGATCATTTTGTAGTCGGCGCGCATGCCTTGCTGCATGATCTGCGGAGTGACGCCGACCATGTGCGCGTAGCGGATTTGGCGGCGCTCGACGACGCTGACGATGGCCATGCGGGCGGGGAGTTCACCGGGCTGGGGGTTCATGCAGAGGATGCCAACGTCGGCGGTCTCAAGGGCGTCCAGGACCGGGGCGGGTGCGGCTTTGAGCGGGCGGCCGAAATCCTCGAGGAGGAGGCTGGTGGTTTCGGCGTGGCGATCGGCTAGCGCGGCGGCGAGGCTGGCGGCGACCGCGCGGCTGGCTTCGTCGGCAATCAGCGCGACGTGCTCGTGCGGCTTGACGGCCAGGCAGGTTTCGACGGCGTTTCTTGCGCCGGGCATCAGGTCGGGTTGCGGTGGACCGAATGTCATGTCAGATATTTTAGCGTAACCGGACACGTTTTTGCTTTAGGAGGTTCGTACTGGGCAGGAGGATTGGCGACAGCGAGTTGGTTGCAGTGAGGATCACGGCAACGCCGGGCTGAAGCCCGGCGGTTACATAACCCGCCGACTTGCCGCGGGGCCTTGCATGTCGCTATGGGATGGGTGGAGGTTGGCCTAAACCCCGCCGTCTGAAGACGGCGGCTACAGGGTGCCGATGGACGAAGCTATCGCCGCAGAAACGTTGAGATCGATAACGAGCGACAATCGTCGGCCGGGGAATTCACGTAGTGGGCAACCGGGCACAGACAAGAGTGTCTGTGCTACTGGGATTAGCGGGGGCGGACGCGGAAGGCGGGGACTTGGCCGCCGCCGGAGGTGACGTTGGCCAGGCCGGTAGCGCTTAGGCGGGTGAGGAAGCCGCAGAGTTTGCCGCCGAAGAGATACGGGGCGAAGTCGACGAGCATGTCTTTGAACTCGACGCTGCCATCTTCTGTGATGTAGGGGAAGACTTCGCGGCGGATGGGGATGCGCTCCTGGACGATCCAGCAGCCAGCGTCGCCACCGGCTTTCGCGGCTGAGACAGCTTTTTCGATGGTGGCATCCCAATCTTTTTCGCTGGCTTCCCAACCGAGGGTGACGCCGGTGCCGCCGTATTCGTCGCTGGGCTTGAGCACCAAGTTGCCGCGATTCTTGCGGATGAAGGCGAGGAGCTCGATGGCCTCGCCGTAGTGAGCTGTGGAAACGTCTTCGACGACGCGGGTCCAGGGGATGTGCTCGCGAATCACGTCTTTTTCTTTTTTCGAGAAGAGCGAGGTGTTGCGCTCGTCGGTCAGCAGGGCGAAGAACGCTTTGACGTGCGGAATCTTGCAGCGGAAATCGTTGGCGACGCAGACGACGTTGGCTTCGTAGGCTTTGATGAGGGCTTCACATTCTTTCGGGCGGGCGACGATGTCGTTGATGAGGACGCGGCGGTAGACGAGATCGATTTTCTTGCCGTGGGCCATCAGCGTCTTGCCATCGAATATGAGGTCGCGTGGGTCCGCCAAGACCACGGGGACGCGCATCTTCTCAAAGCGCTTCTTGAGAATTTCAAACTCGCTCCAGGTGGGCACTTCGCGCCAGTCGACGATGGCCATCTGCGGACGCTTGGAACCGCCGCCCCAGTCGACATAGGCGGCGACGAGCGCGTCGAGGAGCCTGGCGCTTAACGGATAGGTGTGGATGTCGTAGCGCTCGGAGAATTTCGCGAAGAGTGGAAGCTCTCGGAAAATGTCGGCCAGCGTCTCGGAATAGCCGGCGCCGGCGGGGGATTCGCCGTTGTACTCGGCGAATTTGAGAGAGTCAGGAAGGAGGAACGCGTCGAGGCGCGATGCGGTGCTGGCACGGCCGGGACCCGCGGGCAGGCGAACGAGGCGCTCTTCGGCGGGACGCAGGTGGAGCTGCGCGAAAAGGCTCGCATCTTGCAGCGTTGCGTTAACAACCCGCTCGCCGAGGTTGGCAATCGTCTCCGCGACGATGCGAACGCGCTGCTCGTCTTCCGGTGAAAGAAAGAACGGACGAACGAATGGGCAGTGGACGCGGTCGCCAAAGGTGAGATTTGCGGTGCGGAGGCGTGACAAAAACAGCTTGGGGAAATCCGGCGACTTATCCAGCACTGGGCGTAATAGTTCGTGCCAGTACTCCGCGGGATTCGAGGTCGTTGTGGCGGGCGCTACGGCGCTCATTTCGGCTTGACTCCCGCTTGGCCCGGCACCGTAGATGCGGCAGAGCTTTGCCCGGCTGCGGCAGCCTGACCGGTACTGACGGGCCTGGCGCCGGAAGCTTTCGGCGCGCCTGTAAATCCCGCGGCGGGGCCGAAGCCCAGCATCTCTTCCCAGCGGGGCCAGGAGTTCGCGACGTTGCCGTTGAGGGCGCGATCGATGACCAGGTGAGCCATTTGCTCGACGACGTGCTCGAAGTAAAACTCGGTGATGCGGTCGCGCTCGAAATCGGGGGCGGGATTCAGGAAGTCGATGGCGTAGGGGACGCCATCCTTGATGGCGAACTCGATGGTGTTCATCTCGTAGCCGAGCGCTTGATTGATGGTGCGCGCGTCTTTGACGATGCGCTCGCCGAGATCTTTCGAGAGATAGTCATGCTCGACGAGGTAGCGACGCTCCTTGGGGTCGTAGCGCACGGGGAGAATGTCGGTCTTGCCGAAGGTGAAGCAGCGGACGTAGCCGGTGAAGTCGATGAACTCCTGGAGCGTCATGCAATAGGGAGAGGTTTTGTCGTAGGCGGCGAGAAGCTCGTCGCGATCGTTGACTTTGTAAACGTGCTTCCAGCCACCGCCGGAAAACGGCTTGAGGATCGCTGGGCGGCCGACGTAGTCGAGCAAGCCATCCCAGTCGACGGGATATTTCAGGTTGTGGAGCGATTCCGAATTGATGTCGACGTCGCTGGGATAGCCCTTTTGGGGCAGGAGCACGGTTTTCGGAATCGCGATTCCCAGCTTGGCGGCGACGGAATAGTTGAAATACTTGTCGTCGGCAGTCCACCAGAATGGATTGTTGATGACGTAGGTTCCTTGCAGCACGGCGTGCTTGAGGTAGCCGCGGTAGTATTCGATTTCGTGGGAGATGCGGTCAACGATGACGCTGTATTCGGCGGGTTCGCCCATGCGGGTTCCGCCGAGCTTGACGAACTCAGCGGCGACGCCGTCGGCTTTGCCGAGCTGGTTTACGCGGGCGATGAAAGCGGGAGGGAAACTGTATTCGCGCCCGCAGAGAAGGCCGACTTTTTTCATGGTGGCTCCTGGATCGAGATTCAGACGCGGTGTTTCTTGCACGGTTGATGCTCTTTGAGCCGGTGGTGCGACCGAAAAGGCGGCAGCAAGCTGCCGCACTCCAAATTAGTTTATGGCGTGCGCTGATGAGAGCTTGGACTGCGTGACGCCGCCACGTGTTTCCTCCACCAGGTGTTTGACGACGGCTTTCAGGTCGCCGGTTTCCTGATAGACGCGGAGTTGGCGCTCGGCGCTGGTGCCCTCGTTCAAAATGGTGTGAACGTACTCGACGGCGCTGCGGCTGCCCAGCTCATCGACCACGTCGTCGACAAACTCGAGCAGTTCGACCGCTAGATCGCGCATCGGTACCTCGGCTTCTTTGCCGAAATCGATCAACTTCCCCTCGATGCCGTAGCGCGCGGCGCGCCACTTGTTTTCTTCGATGAGCGCGCGCCGGTACAGGCGAAAGCCCATGTTTCCGGTGTACAGGCGGTGGAGCTTCACGATGATGGCCTGGGTGAGCGCAGCGATGGCCACGGCTTCTTCGACCTTGGTGGTGACGTCGCACATGCGAAATTCCAGCGTCCCAAACGTTGGATGCGGGCGCACGTCCCACCAGATCTTTTTGCCGTTGTCGATGCAATTCAGCTTGACCAGCAGATTGATGAAATTCTCGTAAGCGCTCCAGGACTCAAATTGTTCGGGGACGCCGGTGCGCGGGAAGCGGCGAAACACGGTGGTGCGGAAGGACTTGAGACCGGTATTGCGCCCCATCCAGAAGGGCGAACTGGTGGAGAGCGCGAGCAGGTGCGGCAGGAAGTAGCGAACCATGTTCATCATGTCGATGGTGGTTTGCTTGTCGGGCATGGCGACGTGGACGTGCATGCCGAAGATCAACAGGGAGCGGGCGAGCTGCTGGAGTTCCTCGACGATGTTTTGGTAGCGCTCGCCGGGGGAGATGACCTGGTCGATCCAACTGGAGAAAGGATGGGTGCCGGCGGCGGCGACTTGCAGACCGGCGCGTTCGGCCGCGGCAACCAGCTCACCGCGGGTGCGGTGCATCTCGATGCGGAGGTCGCCGACGTTGTCGCAGATCTTGGTGCCGGTCTCGACGATGGATTGATGCATCTCGCCCTTGACTTGGTCGAGGATGTCCGGCGAGGCGGCGGACACGAGCTGCATGACGTGCGAGCGCAGCTCGTAGGTTGCCGGATCGATGATCTGAAATTCTTCTTCTACGCCGATGGTAAAGCGGTGAGCCATGGAGTGGCCCTCCGGGTGGCCTTGGGTCCAGCAGGGAACTTCGAGGCGGTATCATACGCCGCTGGGTGGAAAAATACACCCTAGGGTCGGTGGGTGCGCGTCGGGGCCGGGGAAGCTTGGTTGCCGACATTGCGGTTGAGATCCTTCAGCTACCCTGGTCGGATAGCTTCAGGATGACAGGTTCATGGGCATCGCCAGGTGAATCAGGTTGGTGGGATAAAGGGAGGGCAGAAATAAAAATGGTGAGACAGACACTAAGGTCCGCCTCACCGCTGTGTTTTCCGTCGCGACAACCTTGCAGAAATCGTTACGCTGCGCCCATGGCCCGCCGCTGTTGGAAACACTCGCGGCAAAAGACCGGGCGGCCTTGCGTGGGCCGGAACGGTACCGTGGTTTCCTTCCCGCACTGCGAGCAGGTGGTCTTGGTCTCCGAGCGAATCTGCGAGGCGCCTCCGCCTCCCCCGGTACCCTCGGCACGCTTGGCTTTGCAGGCTTTGCAGCGTTTTGGTTCGTTTTTGAAGCCCTTGTCGGCGAAGAACATCTGTTCGCCGCCGGTAAATACAAATTCGGCGCCACACTCCGAACACTTCAGGACCTTATCGTGGTATTCCATGAGCCGTGCCCCCTTGGCCCGGTCGGGCAGGGAGATGGGCGCACTTTGCACCATGGCCTTTGTGGATGAGGACACCCTTGTCCGGGGGAAGCCGGGCGCGGATCCCTTGGGCCTGCGGGCACGAAGCTGCAACACAACCCCAAACGTCTCTGCCTAACTGGGCCTACATCACAGAAGTGCGGCGCTGAGCCACGACGAGGAAGAAGCAGCGGCCCCGACCGACCAGGCGGGGCCGCCTTGGAACTTAATCCGCTTCCCGACGCTGCTTTTTGCGCAGTCGCTTCCGCGAAAGCGCTTCTTTCGCCCGGCGCTTCTCGCCGGGTTTCATATAGAAGCTATGCTTCTTGATTTCCTTGATGATGTCTTCCTGTTGGACCTTGCGCTTGAAGCGGCGCAATGCATTCTCCAGAGATTCACTTTCCTGGATGATGACTTCAGCCACGTTTGTATTCACCCCCAATCCGGTTAGGATTGGTTTCTTGCGGTGCCCTTCTAGCGGTGCACACCGCCCCTGGAGATTATCGCATGCTAAGCGCTTTGTGCGCATCCGGACAGGTTGATGGCATCTTCTAATCATTCAGGCAAGGTAAGTCAAGCTATCTTTGTGGCCGGCGGCGGGTTGACTAGGATAGTTCAGGCAGGTGTTGGCACTCGGGATAGCTTTATCTAATTAGGTAACATGGGCCGGGTTTCAGAACCTCGGATAGTTTGCGCGCGTGGACGCCGATGATGGTCAGTTTCCGAATAGTCGGTTACAAAGACGCTTAACCGCGCGGCGAACAAGTCCACTATCCTTGGGATAGTGCGCTGCTGTCCGGCTTTCCTCAAGATTCTCGAACTCCACATCGGAAACCCACGTGAGATTGTAAAGAATCCGGCCAGTTAGGCCCAGCGGCACGTCCCCCGGCCCCGGAAAACGCTCCACGGCGGCAAGGGCATCCTTAGCTCCTCGTTCTACAAAGTCTGGCCATGGCTCCCCGGACAGCCGATTGGTCCAGGGATACACCGCAGGTGGACCATGTCGCCGGGGGATGAGATCCCAATCTGTGGCCCCATCGCGCACCCACCACAGTTCCCCGCCGAGAACCCCCATCCCGTGAGAACGTAGAATACCGACAACCATTGGAATCTGCGCCCGAGTCCAGCCGAATTCGCCGTTGTAAGCCCGGAACGCATCGCGCTCAAGCTCGGGTGGAAACATGACTTCTCCTCGCCCGTGCAGATTAGTTGTCATTATAAGGCCATGGTAGTTCAGCGACCCGGTTACGTCACAGGAAACAAACCACTGGACGTGTAACACGGCAACCCGAAACTGAGCCATTGCTCGCCAATCGTGGTATTGCGCCTGCCCATGCTTCTGCTGTTAGAATGTGCCGCTTCGCAAAAAAGCGGCCTGGGGGTTCACCATGTCCGAAATGCGTGACGCCATTGGAGTGCTCCTCGCCGGCGGTCAGGGCGAACGCCTCTGGCCATTGACCCGGGATCGCGCCAAGCCTGCGGTGCCCTTCGGCGCGTTGTATCGCATCATCGACGTAACTCTATCCAATTGCATCAACTCTGACCTGCGCCGCGTTTTCGTGCTCACGCAGTACAAGGCGCTCAGCTTGAACCGCCACATCCGGGCCGGCTGGTCGCCGCTGATGGGCTTGGGCGACTACATCGAGGTTCTCCCTCCCCAGATGCGCGTGTCGAACCAGTGGTATCAGGGCACGGCGGACGCCGTATATCAGAACATCTACTCGATCGGCAGCGAGCGCTCCAAGTACGTCTTCATCCTGTCCGGCGATCACATTTACAAAATGAATTACAGCCGCATGCTGCAGCAGCATGTGGATTCCGGCGCTGACGTCACCGTGGCGGTGATCGAAATTGCCGCCGAACAAGCGGCGAAGCAGTTCGGCGTGATCGAGGTCGACAAGGACTACCGGATCATGGGCTTCGAGGAAAAGCCTGCTCAGCCGAAGCACTCCCCTCACCACCCGGGCTTCTGCAATGCGTCGATGGGCATCTATATCTTCAACACCCACTTGATGATCCCCATCTTGCTGGCGGATTCCGAGGATCCAAAGTCGCATCATGATTTCGGCAAAGACATTTTGCCGCGCATCATTTCCAAGCACCGCGTGTTCGCGTTCAATTTCGTGGATGAGAACCGGAAGGACGCGCTGTACTGGCGGGACGTGGGAACGCTGGACGCCTACTACGAAGCCAACATGGACCTGGTTTCCGTGTCGCCGGTCTTCAATCTGTACGACAAAGAATGGCCGCTGCGTGGCTGGCAGCATCAATATCCACCGGCAAAGTTTGTTTTCGCGGACCCCGAGCGCATGGGCGTGGCGCTCGATTCCATCGTGGCGGGCGGCTCGATCGTCTCCGGCGGCCGGGTGCAGCGGTCGATTCTGGGCTACGACGTGCGCGTGAACAGCTATAGCGAGGTCGCCGACTCCATCATCTATAACCACGTGAATGTCGGCCGGCACTGCCGCATCCGCCGCGCCATCATCGACCGTCACGTGACGCTGCCGGAACGCACCGAGGTGGGCTACGACACGGAAGCCGACAAGCGCCGGTTCCATGTCACCGAGTCCGGCATCGTGATCGTGGTCCGGCAGGAATCGCTGATCGAGGAGCCGGAGACTCAGTAGCGCCGACTGAAACCCTGCGTGTACCTCTGCCCTGCGGGCATACAACGAAGCGAAGCAATCTTCGCCCCAATTCAACGGTGAGGCATGGCTACAGGGGGCACAGACAAGAGTGTCTGTGCTACCGTTCTTCTGTAAAATAATTGTTTGCATTTACCCAGGAGAGCAATCGAAATGTCCACGAAGATTACTCGCGTTCACGCCCGCCAGGTCATCGACTCGCGCGGCAATCCCACCGTCGAAGCCGACGTGTACGTAGCCGCTGGCGTGCGAGGGCGCGCTGCCGTGCCTTCCGGAGCGTCTACCGGAGAGCATGAGGCGCTGGAGTTGCGCGATGCCGACAAGTCCAAGTACCTGGGCAAAGGCGTGCTCAAGGCCGTCGGCAACGTCAACATGGAAATTGCCAAAGTCGCCGTGGGCCTCGACGCGGGCGATCAACGCGCGCTCGACAAGCGCATGATCGAACTCGACGGAACGCCAACGAAGGCGCGCCTTGGCGCGAACGCCATTCTTGCCGTCTCCATGGCAGCATCGCGAGCCGCCGCAGCAGCGCAGAATCTGCCGCTCTACAAGTATTTGGCGCGTTACTCGACGGACAGCTCGGCCACGTTGCTTCCGGTTCCAATGATGAACATTCTGAACGGAGGCGCGCACGCCGATAGCTCCGTGGACTTCCAGGAATTCATGGTGATGCCGGTGGGCGCGCCGAGTTTCACGGAAGCGCTCCGCTGGGGCGTCGAGATTTTCCATGCACTCAAGTCCGCGCTGAAGAAGCGGGGCTATTCGACGGCGGTCGGCGACGAGGGCGGGTTTGCGCCGAGTTGCAAGTCCAATGAAGAGGCGATCCAGATCGTCCTGGAAGCGATCGCCGCGGCAGGATACAAGCCAGGCGAGCAGGTGAGCATCGCATTGGACCCGGCGGCGAGCGAGTTCTACGACAAGGATAAGGGCAAGTACGTATTCAAAAAGTCCGACAAGTCCGAGCACACGCCGGAAGCCATGGTCGAATATTGGGCCAAATGGGTGGAGAAATATCCAATTGTGTCGCTGGAAGACGGAATGGGCGAAGAGGACTGGCCAGGCTGGAAGCAGTTGACGCAGAGAGTCGGATCAAAGTCTTCCGCCAAGCGGATCCAACTCGTCGGCGACGACATCTTCGTCACCAACACGGAGATCTTCGCACGCGGCATCAATCAGAGCATCGCCAACGCCATTCTGATCAAGCTGAACCAGATCGGCACGGTCACCGAAACCATCGACGCGATCGAACTGGCGCGCAAGGCGGGTTACAACTCGATCATTTCTCACCGCTCCGGCGAAACCGAGGACACGTTTATCGCCGACCTCGCCGTGGCCACCGCCGCGGGCCAGATCAAGACCGGCTCGGCCTCGCGCACCGACCGCATCGCCAAGTACAACCAACTGCTGCGGATCGAGGAAGAGCTAGGCGCGGCGGCACGCTTCCCTGGACGCTCGATTTTTCCGGCAGCGTAGGATCTCGCAAAGCTACCGCGCCAAAGCCTTCGACTGTCACGCGGCCAAAGTAGCGGTAGTAGAGGGCTCGCGGCGTCCATACCTCTGGACCTTCGTACCGGTGGCATGTAAGATGCCGCTCACCTTGGGAGACCCCAAAATGACCAACCGTTATCGACACGTCGCCACGGGCGTCTTCGTTCCCTTTCTTCTCGCGATGGGCGGACTCTTTGATCTGCGGCAAAGGCCGTCATTCGCAAACTTTCGCTCCGTCGATATATTTCAACTAATCGTCTGTGGAATGTGCCTGGGGATCGCGCTGACCGGATTGATCGAGTTTCTGCGCGGGCCCCGCTCCGGTTGAGTCGACGCGCTGATCGCGAAGCTACTGAGGCGGCGCTGGCGCAGCATCGTTAGGAGCTTCCGCGGGGTGTTGCTGAGTGAGCTGCTGAAGACGGTCTTGGAGCATTTGCAGACGTTCCAGATTCTGGTTTAATTCCGCGGTACGACGGTCGAGTTCCGCCTGATCTCTCGTTTTCAGACCTTCCGGGGCTTCCGCAAGTTGTGACTTGGCTTGCGCGACGGCATTCTCGCCGTCGCGAACCGACTGCGTGGTCTCCTGGATCGCTTTTTGCGTGTCTTCGACGGTGGCTTCCGGCTGAGCGGGCGCGAAGCACGAGGCGAGGGTCTGGAAGGCGGCAGCATCGTTAGCGGCCGCCTGCGCTTCTTTCTCGAACATATAGATGTCGGCGGGAGTGCGAGTCGCGAGTAGGTCTTCGTTGGTCCAAATCTTGATCTTGTGGCCGGTTGACGCGGGATTTTGCCCCTGCTGTTGGAGCGGCTGTTCGGTTGGCGATGGTTGTTGCGCGGCTGACGGCACGTATGCCGCTAGGACTGCAGGAGAGACCTCCGCTGGCAGCGCCGCAGCATACGCGGCGAATACCGTAAGGAACACCCTCTTGCGCATTTCTTCTTATACCACCATTTATTGCGAAATCTCGCGGAACGACAGTGGCTTGTACGTAATCGCGGGTTCGGCATTCGCGACGATACAGCCATCGTACTGAAGGTTGGGGTTGCCGCCGCCTCCGAGCCAATCCAGTGTGGGCGCACCTGGAGTGGCGAGCGGCACGCCGGTCACCGGGTTCACGGTCTGCGCCAAGAACAATGAGCCGTAGAAGTGAGTGGACCTGGCGGCTTGCTGATGAAAGGCCCCAGTGCCAATCGCCAGAATCAATCCGTCGTAAGGATGGTCGACATATTGCACGTCGCCTTGAACGAGCAGGATTCCCGCTCCAGGGGGCGAAGGATTGCCGCTGAGGCTGCAATTTCCGGTCACGACGACCACTGTGGGATTGGTGGCCGAGCCGAGGTTGCTGGTCGTGCTGCAATCCGGCGTGGTGTAGTCGGCGACGGACTGGATTTCACTCACCAACTGATTGAGTCCCGCGATGGAAGTGAGATCGAGCGTTTGCCCTGGATGAAGAGGGTCAGGAAAGTTTTGCATGGCCGCGGAGGAATTGCCGAGCGAAGCCACGGCGGGAGGACCGGCGCTGCCGCCGATGCCGGGGTAGTTGTTCGCCGGGGAGAGCGCGGTGGAAAGATTCGTCACGGAACTGGAGTTGGTGCCGCTGACGGCATACTGCTCTCTTACGGGATTGCAAAAATCAAAGCCGCTGATGCCAAAGCCGGGGGTCTGATTGCCGAAGCTCGTCGCTCCCGAATACGTGCCCGTTGCGGTGACCGCGCCAGGGAATCCGAGCGTGAATTGCATCGGAGCGACGACATATTGCAAGAGCTTCTGCGTTCCGTTGGGCAAGACCGCCAACGAGGTCACCTCGAGGGCTTGCGTTCCGGTCGCAGTAAGGTTCAGGTGCAACCCATCGAAATAGAGCAGGGTAGTCGCGTCGATGGTGTGATCGCCGTTCACATCCATGTTGATGGATGCCTCGGTGATGGGGTTGATGCGCACCCATTTGTAAAGCGCGCCGGGAACTGCGCCAACCGGCGAAATCGACGCGATGGTTTTCACAGTTGCCCCGCCCAGCGATCCAGACCCAAATTCAGTGTCGTACTCCACGTCGGGATAAACCGCGAGAACGTTTTCGCCACCCGCCGGATTCGTGATGTAGCGCACTTCGTGCAGAGCCAGCGGGGCGGCGCCCAATGCAGGGACGAAGGTAGGAGCCGTGGTATTGAAGTAGTCTGGATTCTTCGGCAGCAGGCGGCCGCGACCTTCCTCCAGGCCGGCCTTCGCGGCGTAGAACGCGCTCGTCGACGAGCGGTAGTTCCCGGAGAGCGAAGTCTCCATTCCGGCGGCGACGATAAGAGAGATGGCCACCACGGCGATCAAGAGCAAAGTGAAAATAGCGATCAGCAGAGCCACTCCCGTTTCAGCTCTTTTGCGGCAGCGAGTGTGGCTCTTCTTCATGGGTGTTGGCACTTACCGGTTAGGATTGACGCGATGACCGCGCCCGTGCAGTTCCACCAAACGCGGGATCCCCGTTTGCGCGTCATTGGCAGTGGCTTGCACGATCACCGTGATCTCGACATCCAGAATATTGGCGGGAGTATTGAAGGCTCCAGCCGTCGGGCAACTTAGCGGTGTGCCGCCGCCGGTTTCACAGGTATACGCAAAAAGTGGAACGGGAAGGCCGCCGGGAAACATGGTGGGATAGGCGGCTTGGATCGCGCCGATCTGAGCGGCAGACGCATTGTTCATCACATTTTGGACGTACGGAATCATCCCGGCGGATGTCGCCGCGATCGGGTCCATGCCGACCGCTTTGCTGGCCACGCCGCGAAGGAGCGTAGTCGTTCCTGCGGGCAACTGATAGCGAACCCATTCGACGCCATTGTTGTTCTGCGGATCAATGTCGGTCTCGACGATCAAATCGAAGTCGCTCGGGCTGGTGCAGGTGGTCGCGACAATGCAGGGCGCACCTGGATAGCCGGCACTCCACGCAAAGGGCGTGGAGGCGTAAAGATTGGCGGCAGGCAGTACGGAGAAATGATTCTGCGGCGGATAACCGGAGTCGTTCACGTCGCGCACGATCTGGTCCAGGCCCAGCCGTGCCTCCTGGAAGCTGGACAGGATGCGCGAGTCGGTCTGGTAGCGTTTCTGCGCGATTCCCAACAACGTGAACGCGGCAGCCGCGACCACCAGAAAAACCGTTGCGGCGATCAGGAGTTCGATAAGCGTGAAGCCCTTTTGCCGCGTACCCTGTGCCGCGACTTTCATTTCTCCACCGTAGTATCCAGCGTCATCGGCAGAAAGTATCCGGTGCCTCCAATTTGCCGAGAGCTGAGCAGGAAGCGCTTTCTCGTGACGACCGAGCCATTCACATACGTCACGACGGCCCAACGAACGTCGTACGTTGCTCCGTAGGGATCTTCCGGGTCGATGTAGTTGAAGCTGTAGCCGGCCACTTGCCCGGCGCTGAAGTCGATAGCAGGGCTGTTGTTGACCACCGTCACGGGGCTTCCCACTACGGTTCGCGGAGACGCGAGCGCTCCCAGATTCCAGGTGGTGGCTTGCGCGTCGGGACACGCCGGGGCAGTGCAGGTTGCCGCCGTGAGCGGCTGGTCCAGCATCTGCTCCAGCACGCGCTGCTCGATGACCAGCGCGGTGGAATCGCTGCGATTCCCGCTGTTGATGGTGAGTGATATTGGCACGAGTTGGGCGATGGCCACTAAGCCGACCAGCATCACGATGGTGGCCAGCAAGGCCTCGATCAGCGTGAAGCCGTTCTGCGCTCGATTGCTCTTTCGTCTTCTGTGGCGCATTCGATCGTTCTCAGGAGTCCCTAGCTCAACTGCTGCCAGACGTTGGACGCGCCCCCCGCGTAGGTCCAGATCTGCACGGACCCGGACGGCAGCACCACCACGGCTCGAAAACCGCCGTTCGAGGCCGATAGGTTGCCGACGTAGATCACATAGACCGCCGATGGGCTGACCGCGCCGCGCTGATCGAATTTGACGGCGTCGCTGGTCGGGTTGATCGCCGTCGTCGTGGCGACTCCTATCGCCGTAGCCAGCGCCCCCGCGCTGGGAACCGCCGCCTCGGGGACTAGCGTGGCGTTCACGTTTAGCAAGATCTGCTTCTCCGTCGGCTGTTCGATGGTGTCTCCGTTGCTGTCGGACCACACATTGGCCGGCGCATTTGGGCCAGCCTGCGCGTTCACGCAGCTCACCGGGGTATTCCGCCGGATAGCCTCGAACCGCGTGAATTTGAGAATCCCGGACAATTGCGTGGCAGCATCGTTTAACTGGTAGATTCGCAGAGTCTTCGTAATAGAAGGTATGGCGATAGCGGAGATGATCAAAATGATGCCGAGGGAAACGACTAGCTCAAGCGTGCTAAGACCGTGCATCTCCTTTGAAGAGATGGAGAAAGGTCGGGTTGGCACAACCCGCGAGCGCATGGTTTCATTCCGGTAACAGGCGATGAGTAAAAACGTTACAACTTCGATGGGGACAGCACAAGATATTCCGCCCCCAGTGCGGCGAAGCGTCTATATCTAACTTGGTACGGAGTGGCTAAGCTGGAAACGACGGCGGGGCGCGGTGCCGTACGGCACGAAGCGCCAGCCCGAACCTCAGTTGTCTTCCTTCTCTTCCTTTTCTTTCTTCTTCTCTTCCTTGGACTTTCTGCTGCCGACCTCGGAGAAGCGCTTGTCGAGCCCGGACTTGGAGAACAAATCGGCAGGTAGGCCGGAGTTGTACTTGCAAAACTGAAAGAAAACCTGGCTGATGCGGCGGCCGTTGCGATCGCTGGTGATCTGCAGGGCGGTGCGAACGCCGTCCATCAACTGGAAATTCGTAAAGATATTTGTCTCCACGTTTGGAGCGTTCATCTGCTCGTCCGGGGTCGTGACAATCGTGCGAACCAGCAAGTGAGACGTGCGGTCGACAGCGAGACGGAAGCTGCGTTGCTCGGAGTCGGTGATGTCTACCCAATCGACCGTTTTCAGATCGACGATGTCGGCTCCGCCGTACCGGACCACCATGCCCGGCTCTTTTAACCGGACGCGGAGCAAATTGTTGACGTCTTTTTTGGTCTGTTCCTGGAAGTCGGCAACCGCGGCGGCGCTCAGCTCCGAAACTCCACCCTTATCGAGCGTCCATCCTTTGTCGCCTACGTAGAGATTGATGATTACGCCCTTCTTCGAGTAATCGGTGCGATTGGCGTCCGGGTAGCGCCAGTAGTCCTTGAAATTGGTGTAGCCGGTGAGCTCGCCGTTGTGTCCGAAACGCGCTAGGCGTCCTTCGCAATCGCTGTCGCGAATATCCAGATACGTCGGCCCTCCGAATGCGTCGATGAGTTGCTGCAGGATCTGCTTGGCCTTGGCGGTACTGGCGTCGGGCATCAGCGTGTCCGGGTTTTGCGCTCCGACACGCGGTGCAAACATCGCCGCAAACAAAACGGCGGCTAAGGCGAATCGGCCGCAGTTCGCCGCGGAATTCGTCAGCCGCTTCAGCCGCACAGGACCGAGCCTCCGTTTACATTGATGATTTCGCCGACGAGGAAGTTGGCCAAATCGGAAGCCAGGAACAGGATGGGACCGGCGATTTCTTCGGCAGTCGCGGCACGGCCCAGCGGGATCGCAGCAGCGATAGCTTTGCCGCCGGCTTTGGTGTTGATTACGGGATTAGACATGTCCGTAGCCACCCAGCCGGGCGCCACGGAATTGACCAGAATGTTGTGCCGCGCCAGTTCCGTGGAGAGTCCCTTGACGAGGCTGACGATCCCGCCCTTTGACGCACCATAGTGAGTGTGGAACGATTCGCCGCGCTGTGCCGGCAGTGGACGTGATCGGAATAATCTTTCCGGACTTCTGCTTCGATCATCTGCGGCACGGAAAAATGAATGATCGAATACACGCTCTTCAGGTTGATGCGGATCATGTCGTCCCACTGCTTCTCGGTCATTTTTTCGATGGGCAAGTCCTCGGCGTTCCACACCCCTGCGTTCGCGACGACGACATCGAGGCGGCCCAGGCGGGCGATGGCATGATCCACGAGTTTCTTATTGTCCGCATGGCGGCCTACGTCCGCCTTAAACCCTTCCACGCGGGTGCCATGCTTCCCAGCTTCTTGCTCGACTTGCTGGGAGGCTTCCTTGGCCTTGTTGTAGCTGAAGACGACGTCCGCGCCCGCCTGCGCGAACAATTTGACGGCTGCCGCTCCGATGCCGCGCGAACCTCCAGTAATCAGTGCGGCCTTGCCTGCCAGTGAAATCATGATTCCCCCAAAAGAATGCCCACAAAGAGTTAAGAACAACGAAACTCGAAAGACGGAAGGCTATGCCTTTTGTACGACCGAACCGTGAGGGCCCCGCGAAAATTCGCGCGCCGCGGCGACGAAATCGCTGAAAAGCCGCTCCGAAAACGCATCGCCCATCATCCGCTCAGGATGCCACTGCACACCGACCACCCAGTTCGAGTCGCCCGCCCACTCGATACCCTCAATGGTGCCGTCGCTGGCCTTTGCGGTGACGCGCAGACTCTGGCCGGGCTTGTCGATCGTCTGATGATGACTGCTGTTGATCGTGGCCTCCGGGGCCTCGCTGAGGCGCCGGAGCTGGCCGTCCGGCGAGAAGCTCGCAGTGTGCTGGACGTCACCTTTGGACGCGCCCGGAGGCAGATCGGTGCTTCCATGAGCGATCGATTGAGGCCGCTCGGCGCGGATGTCCTGAATCAGCGACCCTTTCAGATAGACGTTCAGGATCTGGCAGCCGTAGCAAATCGCCAGGACGGGCTTGGCGGTCTTGAAGGCGTGATCGAGGATGGCGATGTCCGTCGAGTCGCGGTTTTCATCTAACTCATTTGTTTTAATATGCTTGGCGGCACCGTAGCGTGCCGGATTGACGTCCGCGGGACTACCGGGCAGAACGAAGGCGTCCAATCCAGCCAATTGTTGTTGGAGCTGTTCGGTCGACTGCTGCAGCGATACTTCCACCGGCTCGGCGCCGGCTTTGCGCACGGCCTCAAAATAGTTGTCGAGCTTCTGCCGCACCCTTTCGCGCTCTTCCTGAGAGGTGCGCCAGGGAATGCCTACGCGGGGTCGTTCGGCGGTGGGTCCAGATGTCGCTGCGGGGGTCATGGAACCCAGAATCGTAGCATTCGCGCCGGAGGGCGGCAACCTGAGGTGCCGGGGCAGGTACCGTAAGCCTCGTTCTCGGCTCAAGCGCGCAAAGAGGCGGGGCGTGTGAGTCCTGCCTCCAAACAAAAGTCCGGGTGATGAAAGAAGCTGGGCAGCTCCGCAAGGCGTGACGCGAGTTGCTCAGACGAACCTGCGCGCAGGGTGACGTGGCCGAGCTTGCGGCCTTTGCGAGGCGCCTTACCGTAGAGATGCAGATGCGCGTCGCGAATGGAGAGAACGTCGGAGGAATCCGGCACATCGCCGATGAGATTCAGCATGGCGGAAGAGCCGATCGCGTTCGTCGAGCCGAGCGGAAGCCCCATGACCGCGCGAAGATGGTTTTCAAATTGACTGGTGACCGCGCCCTCGATGGTCCAGTGGCCTGAGTTGTGAACGCGAGGCGCCATTTCGTTAGCAAGCAGGCGTCCGTCTTTTTCAAAAAACTCGATGGCGAGAACGCCGGCGTATTGCAGCGACTCGAACACGCGGCGCGCGGCATCTTCGGCGGCGCGCTGAATGGCCGCATCAAGCCGGGGCGCGGGGGCCAGTGAAAGCCGCAGGATGCCGCCACGATGGTGATTCTCCACCAGCGGATACACGGCGGTCTCTCCGGTGCGGCCGCGCACGGCCAGAAGGCTGAGCTCGCGGCTGAACGGAACGAAGGATTCGAGGATGAATGGCGCATCACCGGTAGCGTGGGCGGCTGGAGCGCCTGCCGGCATCTCCTGCTTGGCCCGAGCCACGTCTTCTGTGGTCCGCAACAGCCACTGGCCCTTGCCGTCGTAACCCATGCGGCAGGTTTTCAAGATGGCAGGCAAGCCGATCTTCTTGACCGCGTGGTCCAGCGCTTCGGGTGTTGCAACTGCTGCGAACTCCGTGGTCGCAATGCCTAAGTCTTGGAATAGCTGCTTTTCGCGGAGGCGGTCTTGCGCGGTTTCCAGCGCCGCGGGAGGTGGAAACACCGGAACCCGCTCCGCGAGGTAGCGAGCCGCGGCGACCGGAACATTTTCAAATTCATAGGTGACTAATTCCAGGCCATTGGCGAATTTCTCCAGCGCGGATTCGTCCGAAAATTCCGCCGTCACGCGCGAGGCGATTCGCCCGACCGGCGCTTCCGGCGATGGATCGAAAAACCGGAAATGGAGTCCCAAAGGGTAGCCGGCAAGCGCGAGCATGTAACCCAGCTGTCCGCCGCCGAGAATGCCGATCGTCACGCGCGCTTCCTTTTCGGGCCGGGCTGCGATGGGCCGGACGTCAGAGACGCTGCCTGCGCGATGGCGGGATCGGGATTGGCAAGCACTCTCTCGGTTTGCGCGGCGCGGAATTTTCGCAGCGCCTCGCGAATCTCGGGATGTTTCGCTCCCAGAATCGCCGCGGCGAGCAGGGCCGAATTGATGGCGCCGGCTTTGCCGATGGCCAGCGTGCCGACCGGGATGCCGCCGGGCATTTGCGCGATCGAGAGAAGGGAGTCGAGCCCTTTCAGGGCCTTCGATTCCACGGGAACGCCGAGCACCGGCAGCACGGTCTTCGACGAGGTCATGCCGGGCAGATGCGCGGCGCCTCCCGCGCCGGCGATGATCACCTCGATGCCGCGCTTTTCCGCGCCAGCCGCGTATTCAAACAGAAGATCGGGTGTGCGGTGGGCCGAAACCACTCGCGTTTCATGTGGAACACCGAGTTCTTGCAGCGTCTTGGCCGCATGTTCCATGGTTTCCCAGTCGGAGGAGGAGCCCATGATGATGCCAACGAGGGGTTTGCCGGTGGCCGCGCCAGGGGCGTCATTGTTCGAGCCTGGATGCTTTTTTGCCATACGCTATCGTTGCGAGACTGCTCCATTCCGGGCGAATTCTGGAACGGACATTCTACGGCGTTTTTCAGCGCGCCGCGACCTGGGTGCGCTGCTTCCAGTAGTGCCGAAGCTGCCCGACGAGATAAAGCGAGCCGGTGATGAACACCGCATCGCCGGGCGTGGCCTTCGATAGCGCATAGTCGAGCGCCTGCTCGGCGTCGGGGATCACCCGGCTCCGTGCTGCGTGGTGAGCGGCGAGTTCGTCGAGCTGCGAGGCGGAGATTGCACGTGACGTGCGCGGCTCGGTGAAAATTACCTCGGTGGCATACGGAAACAGCAAGCCGGTGACTTCGTCAACCGCTTTGTCTCGGAGAGCGCCGTAAAGCAGATAGATCTTGCGGCCGCTGAAATTTTCGTCCCAAAACGTGGCCAGCTCACGCGCGGCTGACGGGTTGTGTGCGCCGTCGAGATAGACGTCCGGCTCCGACTGTAGCTTTTCAAGCCGGCCGGGCCACACGGTCGCGGCGATTCCTTGGCTGATGGCTTTGTCTGGGATGCGGAAGCCACGTTCGCAGAGCCAGCGGGCTGCAGCGACGGCGTTCAGCGCGTTTTGCAATTGAAAGCGGCCCGGCAGGGATGGCGCGCTGTCAATCGACCAGCCGGAAGCGCGTTCCGTTATGTAGGCGCGGGCAAACCCGTCTTTCATCGGCTCTTCCTGGAGGCGGAAAGCATTCATCGTTTCGATCACCGGGCAACCGAGCTCCGCGGCACGCGCCAGAATGACTTCACGCGCCTCGGGACGCTGCTCGGCCACGATCACCGGCACGGATGGCTTGATGATTCCTGCTTTTTCCGCGGCGATCTCGGCAAGCGAATGGCCGAGGAAATTTTCGTGGTCGAAGTCGATGCGCGTGATCACGGAAACTACCGGGGTCAAAATATTGGTGGCGTCCAGCCGGCCGCCGAGACCTACTTCAAAAATGCCGAATTCGACGCGCTCTTGCGCAAAATACTCAAACGCCATGGCCGTGACACACTCAAAATACGTCGGGTGCGCGCGGAGCTTTCCGGCGGCAAGGAGCTCTTCGGTGGCGGCAAGAATGCGGCTCAGTGTCTCGGCGAAAGCGGCGTCGCTGATTTCTTCGCTGTTAACGCGGATTCGTTCGTTGATTCTCTCGAGGTGCGGCGAGGTATTCAGCCCGGTCCGAAAGCCGGCGTGGCGAAGGATCGATTCGAGAAACGCCGCGGTCGAGCCTTTACCGTTCGTTCCAGCGATGTGCGCTGAGGGATAGGCACGGTCCGGCCGCACCAGCCGTTCGGCCAGCACAGTGATATTTTCCAGGTCGAATTTTGCCGCGGCCGCCTGCGTCGGCGCAGCAAGTTCTCTGCCCAAAGAAAGCAGGTACCGAACAGCGGCGTCGTAGTTCATCTCAGTTCAGCAGCAGGTCAAGCGAGCTGGCGATGAAGTTCTTCATCTCTTTACGGGGGACAACGGCGTCCAGGAAGCCGTGATCGAGGAGAAACTCCGAGCGTTGAAAGCCGTCGGGCAGCTTCTGGCGGATGGTCTGCTCGATCACGCGCGGCCCGGCGAATCCGATCAGCGCGCCGGGTTCGGCGATATTCAGGTCGCCGAGCATGGCGAAACTGGCAGTGACGCCGCCGGTCGTGGGATCGGTCAGCACCGAGATGTAGGGCACTTTGGCGTCGTCCAGCTTCGCCAGCGCCGCCGAGACCTTCGCGAGTTGCATCAGGCTGATCGTGCCTTCCATCATGCGCGCGCCGCCCGAGCAGGACACAACGATCAACGGCTGGCGCGTCTCGATGGCCAGCTCGATGCCCCGCGTCACTTTTTCGCCCACCACCGCGCCCATTGAACCGCCGATAAAATTGAACTCCATCGCGCAGCACACCACCGGGCGCCCGTTCAGTTGCCCCTCCGCCATGATCACCGCGTCGTTCATCCCCAGTTTCTTGCGCGCTTCCTTCAGCCGCGCGGCATACGGCTTGGTATCGACGAACTTGAGTGGATCGGTGGAGGTCATGCGCGCGTCATGTTCGGTCCAGCGCCCGTCCAGCAGCATCTCCAGACGCTGCTTGGCGTTCATCTTGAAATGAAACTGGCATTTCGGGCAGATCAGCAGATTCGCTTCCAAGTCTTTGCGGAAAACGATGGTGCGGCAAGACTCGCACTTGACCCACAGGCCTTCGGTGCGCACGCGGCGCTCTTCGGGCGGCGTGGATTGCTCGATCGATTTTTTGTCGCGCTTGAACCAGGCCATAGTAATAACAGTCGGCTATTCCGGGGTCAGCCCAAAGAAAAGGCCGGTCGTCAACCCAGACCAGCCGCCATTCCGTCGTCAATAGTCTATACCACGCTGGGCCAGAATGCCTTTGGTGTAGGGGTGCTTCACTTCCTTCATTTCGGTGACCAGATCTGCCAGCTCGACCAGCTTAGGATGCGCGTTCCTGCCAGTGCAGATCACGTGCACGCGCTCCGGGCGGCCCCTCAGCGCCTCCACCACCTCGTCGGCGTCCAGCATCTTGTAGCTGATCACGTAGTTGATTTCATCCAGGACTACCAGATCGTACACGCCGCTATAGATGGCGTCGCGCCCGGCCAGCCAGCAGTCGTGCGCCATCTTTACGTCTTCGGGGTCGGTTTCCGCTCCGCCGATCTTCACGAAGCCCCGGCCCATCGGCCGAATCTCGAATTTGTCGTCGCCGAGCATTTTCGCGGCGTCCAGTTCGCCGTAGTGCCACGAGCCCTTGATGAACTGCACCATCAGCACGCGAAGTCCCTGCCCGACAGCGCGAAACGCCGTGCCCAGCGCGCAAGTCGTCTTGCCCTTGCCCGGCCCGGTATAAACGATCAGTAGTCCTTTGTCTTCCGGCATGGCGTCCTGCCTCGATATCTCGTGAATTCGAGACGCATCGCGGCGAAAAGACTAGAAGTGTGGAGATTCAGGCGCGAAAGGTCAAGCGCGCGCACGGTGATTGCCGACTATTCGAGCTGCAGACGTTTGACGAGTTCGCCCGCGATATCGGTGATGCGCTCTTGCGTTGCTGCTGGCAAGCCCGCTCTTGGATTGGCGTGGGGGTCGTGCAATACGATCCACAAACCAGGCCGGTAAACCTCGTCATCTCCCGGACAAATCGCGCCAGTGAGCTGTGCAATCTGCAACGAGCGTGCGGAGGCGTGTGCAAGGTCGAGATTCGTAGCCGCAGAATGGGGCGGCTCGTGAGCGAGCAGATCCATCAAGACCCCTCGGGCGTCATCGATAAGATCACGGAAACCTTGCGAAACGAGGATGCCATCCACGTCGCGAGGGGTAGGCTGGTCGATCTGTTCGAGATCGTAATCGGGGAGCGGCTTCTCTAAAGGTATTTCAATCGCAGCGGAGGGCTTTCCTTCATCGGGAACGATGCGCATCGCCATAGTCCGTACGTTGTACAACATTTCCACTGCGAAGTCGTCTTTTTCAGGTGAAGTCGTCTTACTCCAGGAGAGGCTTTACTTGGGGTACGGGCTGCCCGAAAGAATCGCGAAGGCGCGGTAAAGCTGTTCGGCGAGCATCGCGCGAGCGAGCTCGTGCGAAAAGGTCATCGCGCTGAGCGAAAGTTTTTGGTGCGCGCGCTCGCGAAGCTCGCCGGGAAAACCGTCGGCATCGCCGCAAAGAAAAACGATCTCGCGCACACCGCGGACGCGCTGCTCGCCGAGCCAATTTGCGAACGCTTCCGAGCTGTAGGTTTTCCCAGGCGCGTCCAGCAGCACCACCACCGCCGAGCGGTCCGCGTCTAGTTTCTTCATCGCCGCCGCGGAATCGCGGACCTCGGTGACCTCGATCGGCGAGTGATGTCCGATGCGCTTCACGTAATCGTCCAGAACCGCGCGCACTTCAGGGCGCCGGGTCTTGCCCAGCATGAGCAGTCGGATCTTCACTTCAACCCGTATTTCTTGCGCTTTTCCAGCAACGTCTTGCGGCTAATGCCTAGAACCTGGGAAGCTTCGCCGATTCGGTAGTGCGTGGCTTCCAGCGTCGCGGCGATCACGTCCTTCTCGACAGCTTCCAGAGAGCGCAACCCCGAGACCCCGCTTCCCGGTCCGCCGGCGATCGCACGAACATTCTCCGGAAGATCCTCGGGTCCAAGAATTTCCGCTTTCGAAAAGACCACGGCACGCTCCAGCGAGTTCCGCAGTTCGCGAATATTGCCAGGCCAGTCGTATGCGGCCAGCATGTTCCGGGCTGCGTCGCTCAACTGTACGGCGGCGCGGCCGTGCACCAAGCGCAGCGCCGCCAGCAAATGCTCGGCGAGAGGCAGCACGTCCGCGCGGCGTTCCCGAAGCGGCGGAACGCTGAGAGTAAGCACGTTCAGACGGAAAAACAGGTCTTCGCGAAATCGCCCTCCGGTCACGGCGGCCGCGAGGTCAATATTCGTTAGTGCGATCAGCCGCGCATCGATGCGCAACGTTTCGTTTCCGCCCAGGCGCTCGAACGCCCGCTCTTGCAAGACGCGCAGGAGTTTGCTTTGCGCCGTGGAAGAAAGCGCCGCGACTTCGTCCAGAACGATCGTGCCGCTGCCGCCGAGCTCGAAACGCCCGAGCTTCCGCTCGACCGCGCCAGTGAAGGCACCCTTCTCGTGACCGAACAGTTCGCTCTCAACAAGTTGAGGTGGCAGGCTGGCGCAATCGATTTTCAGGTATGGCGCATCGCGCCGGGGACCCAGCTCATGAATGAAGCGCGCGAGGTAATCCTTGCCGGTCCCGCTCTCGCCGGTGATGAGAAGGGTTGTCGGCGCAGCGGCTACTTTTTGTGCTAGTTCGAAGAGACGCAACGACGCCGGATCTTCCGAGATCCACGGCAATCGTTCCGCGGTCATTTTGAAACCGCTTCGCCAGGAGGATGCGCCCCGCCGATGGCCGCATTTCGCACTGGGCCTCGCCCGGACGGGCCGGCGGGTTCGTCCGGAATCTCCAGCTTCTGCGCGGAGCGCCACAACCGCTCGAGATCGTAGAACTTCCGCGCCTGTTCGCTGAACACGTGAACCACGAAGCCCCCAAAATCCAGCAGCGCCCATTCCGCGGAGCCGCGGCCCTCGCGATGTTCCGGCGAGCGCTTCAAATGTTTGTAAAGCTGCTCTTCCACTTCCGAGCAGATCGCCTGGACCTGCGGGGTGCTGAATCCCGTGCAAATCACGAAAAACGAAGTGAAGCCACCGACTTCCCGGAGGTCGATAACCGTAAGGCCTGCTGCTTTTTTGTTTTGCGCCGCCTCAATGGCGATGCGCACGCTCTCTGGCAGAGAATTCAGGGTCATCGGTACAAATCCTGTTTGAGAATGTATTCCTCGACGCGAGCGGACACAAGTCCGTGAATGTCGTTGGCGCGCGAACAGCGCCGTCGGATGTCTGTCGCCGAAACATCGCTGGCAACATTGTCGAGCAGATAGACGGATGTACGATGCAGGTGCGCGACGATACTCGATTCATGCACGGCGTCCACGTCTTTTCTGACGCCGCCGCGCGCCATCAGGTCCGGCGGAATCACCAAGCGAAGGGCTTCCACGCGGATTCCCGGCCGGTTTGCGACGATGAAGTCGCACAGACCCAGCAGCGTCTCGTACTCCTTCCACATCGGAATATCCAGGAAAGCGTCGGCGCCGATGATGAAGTAGATGCGGTCGCCGTGCCCGTGAAAAGCGTGCCGGAAATAGCGCACCGTATCCACGGAGTAGTGAAGCTGCGCGCCGCTGAAGTCGTCGCCCGCTTCGGCGACCGAGGGAACGAAGTGCGGGTGCTCGGCGCACGCCAGCGCCACCATCGCAAATCGATGCGGAAATGGAGCCAGGTGCTGCTTCAGCTTGTGCGGGGGCCGGCTGGCCGGCACGAAATGAATTTGATCGAAATTGAATTTCCGGTCGGCGGCGCGAGCCACGGCGAGATGGCCGTTGTGAATCGGGTCGAAGGATCCGCCAAACAGCGCGATGCGGCGTGGATGATGTTTTGCGGCGGTGCGCTGCGCTTGCGCGGTGGTCAATACGCCTCCCAAGTGCCTTGTGTGTATTTTCTCACAGATTCTTAAAAGGGGCAGACGATGTGTCCTGAGCCGGGGGGCCTACGTTTTCGTTTGCTGTCGTCGCCAGGTCCGACGTGGATTCGAGAGCGGCCTTCGGGATTTTGTCGAGCGCATCGGCAATCGAGCGCACCAGATCGCGTACGCCGTCACCGGCTGCCGCGGAAATGGCGTGAAATTCCAATCCGCGCTCGCCGCAGAAGGCGCGCAGAGTTTCCAGCCGCGTGCGGTCCGTCGTGGCATCCAGCTTCGTCGCCACCACGATCATCGGCTTTTCCATCAGTGTTTCGCTGAATGCCTGTAGCTCTCCAGAAATAATCTCGAAGGAATGAATAGGGTCGGCGTCCGACGCATCGCTCGTGTCGATCAGATGCACCAGCAGGCGCGTCCGCTCGACGTGCCGCAAGAAGCGAATGCCCAGCCCGGCACCTTCGTGAGCGCCCTCGATTAGTCCCGGCAGATCGGCGACTACGAACGTCCGGCCCAGCTCGCGGCCTTCTTTCCCGGTGCCGCCGTCGGCGTTCACCACACCAAGGTTCGGTTCGAGTGTCGTGAAAGGATAGTTGGCGATTTTCGGCCGCGCTGCAGAAATCACGGATATAAGCGTGGACTTACCCGCATTCGGGAAGCCCACCAGGCCGACATCCGCAAGCAGCTTCAGCTCCAGGCGCAGATGACGTTCTTCGCCGGGATGCCCCTCGTCATGCTCGCGCGGAGCCTGGTGCCAAGGCTTCGCAAAATGCTGGTTCCCGCGCCCGCCGCGGCCGCCCTGCGCGATCAACACGCGCTGGCCGGGCGTGGCCAGGTCGGCCAGGGTCTCGCCGGTCTGTTCGTCGAAGGCCAGCGTGCCCACGGGAACTTGCAGAATCATGTCATCGCCGGAATGCCCGGTGCAGTTCGATCCTTCACCGTGACGCCCACGGTCGGCCTTGAATTCGCGGTTGTACCGGTAGCGCAGCAGGGTGTTGTCGTTCGGGTTCGCTTCCAAATAGATGCTGCCCCCATTGCCGCCGTCGCCGCCCGATGGGCCTCCGCGCGGAACGAACTTCTCCCGCCGGAACGCCACGCAGCCGTTCCCACCGCTCCCGGCTTTTACGAGGATTTTGGCTTCGTCGACAAACACAGCAAGGCTCTCCAGGAAAGTTGCCAGCAGCGCACTCTGCATTCTGCGCCCGCGCTGAAAACACGAAGGCGGTCCGGCACACGCCGAACCGCCTCGGTAGAATACTGTCTTAGTTTACGGCAGCAGCCGAAGTGGCCTGCTCGGCGGGCTGCACGCTGATAAACCGCCCGTGCCGGCCCTTGTCTTCGAACTTCACGTAGCCCGTCACCAGCGCGTACAGCGTGTCGTCTTTGCCCTGACCGACATTCACGCCGGCCTGGTGTTTCGTGCCGCGCTGGCGCACCAAAATTGTGCCCGCGTTGACGAGCTGCCCGCCAAAGCGCTTCACTCCCAGCCTCTGCCCGTGTGAATCGCGGCCGTTTGTCGAGGAGCCGCCGCCCTTCTTATGTGCCATGACACATCCCTTTTTCTGAAATCATGTAGTGGCCGGTCCCTAGACCGGCGACGCCAATCCGTTTACTCAAACCCCTTACAGTTTGATATCGCTGACCTGCACGGCCGTATAGTTCTGCCGGTGCCCGCGGGAAATCTTGTACTGATTGGTTTTCTTGAACTTCAGCACGGTCACCTTCTTGGAGCGGCCCTGCGCGATGATCTTGCCGGTTACGGTGGCTTTGGACGCATCGCCGCCAAGAACGACCTTTTTCTCGTCGGTGTGGACTGCCAGAACTGACCCGAAGGTCACCTTTTCACCCACATCCCCCGCAACTCGTTCAATCCGAATGGTGTCGCCGGGCGCGACCCGATACTGCTTCCCCCCGGTCTTAATGACGGCGTACATCTCTCCTCCAAGCGCTAAAGGCAAACTGTAAGTATACGGGCTTCCCACCCACACCGTCAACGCGAACAAACGGTAGTTACTCGGCTATTTGACGTCGTGACGGAAGGTCAAGACTTCAGTCAAAGTGTAGGTCGAGGGCGTAAATCTCTTCCATGCCGCGAGCGCGCATCAGAAGTGGCGCGTCGTCCGGAGTCAATCCAATCCATGAGGCGTAAATGTCGGTGAGCTGAGGAAAACCCTTGAGGCTTACAACGTGTTCCAGCACGCGATCTTTGATTCTGACGCGTACCAATTCCGCGGCCCCGCTAAGATGCTTGCGCGTGTAGACATATCTCTCGTCATGCGACCACTCGTTGTACCCGACTTCCTGCCCCTCCAGCAAACTCGACCACTGATTCGTGTTGGTATCGAACAACATCAGTTTCGTCTGAGCGAGCGTGAGGGCGCAGATATAACGGCCGTCGGGCGACACTCTGGGCGAGAATAGTCCATCGGAACCCGGAACTGAGGAAACGCTCCTGGTGTTCAAATCAACGCGATAAATTGCGACATCATGCTTTTCGTCGAACCTTGCGAAAACGATGGATTTCCCGTCAGGCATCCAGGTGGGGTCCTCCTCGGAGGTGTCGCCCTGCAGAAGGGCCTCCGGACTGCCTCCCAAAGAAGAAAGCATCCGAATTTTGAAGGAGCGGTTGAACTGCACATCCGTGAATACAATCTTGGAACCGTCTGGCGACCAACGCGGTGCATACGCTCGTACTGGTGAAGCCGTGAGCTGCATCTTGTCGCTTCCATCCATTCGGCTCCGCCACAGGGTCATGTCCGGATAAGAAACATAGGCGATCCACTTCCGATCGACCGAGAAATCGACTGGCCCGGCAGAGAGATCGGGCAAATAAGCATCGAATCGCTGATTCTGCTGGTCATAACGGGCGAGCTCCACGCGGGGCTCCACAGCCATGACAAACAGTCTCTTGCCGTCACTGCTGGGGACGGGTGAGCCGAGACGCAGTGGCCCAGACGTCAAACGCGATGGGCCCTTGGCTCGTCTGCGAAAAACCGAACGGCGCTCCGGCATGACCCAGATGGCTTGTGTGTTCGCCTGTCCCGCCTGAAAATAATAGTAGTCACCGTCCGGCGACCAATTGCCACAGCAGCTGGAAAGATGATTCCTTCCAGTCCGGAAAAAGTGGGTGAATGTTTTTTCCGTTCGTATCCATTTCCCAGATCGAGTTGGAATTGGCACTAGGGTCGGTAAGATCAAAGCGAATCCGCCGTCCGTCCGGCGAATACCGGATTGAAAAAACAATGCCGTTCACCTGGGCTAGTTGATGAGGTTCGCTCCCGTCTTTGTTTGCCATCATTATCGAGCCCTCATTGGGGTAGACCAGATGTGTCCCATCTGGCGTCCAGGTCGCCAGGAGCGCGCTTATGTTTCCAACGCGGCGGGGTGCTCCCGCCGGCAATGGTTGAGCCCACAGGTCGATTCGAGGTGGCCGGCGCCGCCCTTTGCAACCAACAGCTCGGAGTGATCTGGGGAAATCGAGCCTAGTGCCCAAACGCCTTGAAGCGTGGTTGGAAGCAGAGTGGTCTCTCCGCCTGCAGCCGACACCTGAGCGATTCCGGAGCCTGAGGTAGTAGGCAGCCCTTCAATGAAATAAATATGGACGCCATCGGTGACCGGCGGATTTAACGGTTTTTCGGTTTGCCGTCATTGGTGATGCGAACCGTATTGGTGACGGTCGGCGGCTGCGGTTGACTGCGCCAGTAAGCGAGAGAAATCAGAGCCAAGGCCATGGCTCCGGTGACCACGCCGCCACCCACTAGAAGGGTTTTCCTGTGAGCCGATTCCTGCCGGCTGACCGCACCCGGGATTCCGCCCTCCTTGGTTGCCAGCCTTTCGACTGGAACTATGAATCTGTAGCCGCGCCGGGGAAAAGTCTCGATAAAGGTAGGATCGTCAGCGGAATCGCCTAGCGTTTCACGCAGGCGTTTGATGGCCGTGTTTAAACCGGTCTCGAAATCAACGAACGTGTCTTCATGCCATAAAGCAGAGCGCAGTTCTTCCCGGCTTACCATTTCGCCGGCGTTGTCCAACAGTTTGAGAAGCACCTGGTAGGGCTGCTCCTGCAACCTCAGCTTTATCCCACCTTTGCGAAGCTGACCAGTGCGGGGATCGAGCACGAACACCCCAAAGCGATAGCAAGAAGAAATCTCGGAACTCACTAGCGTACCCCAACGAACCTGGAAAACTGGCGCTAGTTTAGCACCGTTTCTTGCGTCTTCTTGCGTCGAGGGTGCCGCGCCTGGCTGTAACTCACTGCTAAATCGACACTTGGCGGACCACATGCATTCCAGACGGATGCCACACCTGGTCCATTGAGCAGCTTTCTCACCTGAACCATGTTCGGCGCTACCGCAACCGCGGTCAAGGTGAGCGCCGTGAAAAAAGTGATTTGCTGCTGCCTGGTGGCGTGCTTCTTCCTGCCCTGTACGACGCAAGCCCAACAAGGCCCTAAGGTCACGGGCTCGAAGCCGCAAGATCCGCCGGCAAAGATACTTGGCGCCTCCGAACTAATTGTCTCCGTGCGCAACTATGCGGATGTTCCCGCCCCAGCGTTGGCTGCGGCGGAGGCACGGGCGACCAACGCCTTTCGGCACGCGGGATTGGAGACGCTTTGGGTCAATTGCGCCCCCAGGGTCGAAGGCGTTGACTCTATGCCTTGCAATGCCCCTAACCGCACTCACCTAATGTTGACGATCCTGCCGCGGGCGATGCGCGCGCATCAAGACCGGAATGATGTCCTTGGCACTGCGCTGCTGGATGAAGATGGAATTGGTTATCACGCTTATGTCTACTATGACCGGCTACAGCAGCTGGCTCACAACCGGGAACTTGGGAATGAGCTCTTGGGCGTGGTTTTTGCGCACGAAATCGGGCATTTGCTGCTGGGATCGAACGCTCATTCGCTCAATGGAATCATGTGCGCACATTGGAAATATAGAGAATTCCTCGCCGTCTCTGAAGGAATCATAGCCTTCCTTCCAGAACAATCGAGGATCATGCGGGATCGATGGAACGCCCTCCAGGATGGAGCATCCGACATGGTAGCCAAGGCCGACTACCGGCCGGATTCCACGAGGGCAACTTTTTGACCCCTTGGGGGTTTAACGGACTGAGGGCTTCAGGCAGAATGAGGGAGCCTCAAGCTGGGCAAGGACTTAGGGCCCAGCCAAGCAGCGGATCTCGGAAGGAGGTCCAAAATGCGATATCTACGAATTGCAGGAATAGCGGGTTTGCTTTTGGGAGTTTGCTTGCTAAGCGCAGGATTTGCGAATGCGCAGCGAGTGGTGGTCGGTGTAGGCGTTGGCCCAGGATACTACGGTGCCGCGCCTGTCTGCGCGTACGGATACTATGGCTATTACCCCTACGCTTGCGCGCCCTACGGCTACTACGGCCCTGACTGGTTCGCAGGCGGCGTCTTCATCGGTGCCGGCCCGTGGTTCCATAGCTTCTACGGTTCGCGTGGATTCTACGGACGCGGCTTTTATGGCCGTGGCTTCGTTGGCCGCCCTGGCTTCGTAGGCCGGCCCGGCTTCCGCGGCGGCTTCGTGGGACGCGGTCCCGTTGCACGCGGATTCGTGGGCGGTGGGTTCCGCGGCGGCGCAGTAGCGCGCGGCGGTTTCGGCGGCGGATTCCACGGCGGTGGCAGCTTTCATGGCGGCGGGCATCGGTAATTAAACCGGGCCGTAGGTCATCCAAGAAACAGATACGGCTGGCAGCATGACGCTGCCAGCCGTTTTTTTCACCTCGCGAGCCTAGACGCAAACTCCTTCGTCAGCTGGCGCCGGAAAGTGCTGCGAAAACCAGAACGAGTACGGCGTGGCGCCATGCGCCTGATAGTGTTCCATTCGCTCGCGGCCTTCTGCCACCGTCGGCCGATGCCCCGCCGGAACCCACCACAAGCAGTAGATAGGCTTGTCCATCCTCTCGAACCACTTGGCGCGGTCTCGAAACACGCGAACGTGGTCCGATCGATACACGTAATCCCGCAGCCCCTCCAGGGATTCCCACACCGACATGTTCACCATCATGGTGGGGTCGTCGTTGTACGCGATATCCGTCGCATTTCCGGAGCTCGACTGCAGCCGCCACACAAATCCCGGCGCCGAATCGGCCAGAGCGTTTATCGGCTCCAGTTGAGCGACGAACTCCGCGATTCTTGGGTCATCTATCGGCGCGACCAAGCGCCCTATATTGATTTGAGCCAGATGGTGAGTCATAGGACATCCCTCGCAGTTTCCGCCCTGCATCAGAAGTCGAAACGATAGCCGAGAATCATTTTCGCGATCAAGTGATCGGTGGCGCGCGTCACCCCCACACCCAACCCAAAGTTAATTTCCCATTTCGGCGAGATATTTAGATCGATCGCCGGGAAAATCTGGTGCTGCTGCTCGTTCAGGGCCAGGAACCCGGTCACCGGCCCGACAGAACCGTAGTATTCCAATCCTCCGGCAATCTTCTTTGTAAAATCGTAGCTGAATTTGAAATTCGGTGAAAAAACCACGCCTTGACTTACGCTTTCGCCGTGGAAGGAGCGGTCGAGCGTCGGATTCAGCGAAAAATACCACCGCCCGATCTGCTTGTCGGCGATTGGTCGGATTTCCCAGGTCCACGTGTCGACCGAAAACTTTCGGCGCTGGTAGCCTATTTCATTCGAGAGACTCAGCCCAACCGGCCAGTTCCACTTCTTGGGAATGCGCACGCGCGGCCGAATGTGATCGCCCACCCATTGCACGCCTTGCCCGCTCCGCTCCGAAGTAAAGATGTAAAAGCCCAATTCGAACCAGTCGGTGAAACCGTGCGTGATCTCAATGGTTTCGTGCTCCACGTGATTCGTGGGCAGCACGCCGTCCTCAACCGTCTTGGACCCGTCGATCGTGAAGTTGCTGTGCAGCTCCACCATCGTGTGGTGCGGCTCGACGGTATCGTACGCGTACACCTGGATTTCGTAGTTGTCTTGTGCGGATACCACCGGCACCCAACCCAAGAGCGTCCCACCTAGAAGCAGCAAGCCCTTCAAAGCGATCCGTGGGTTCACCAAGAGTACCTCTTGCCCGGCCGTCAGGCGTGCGGATGCGACTTGTCGTAAATCTCCATCAGCTGGCGTATCGACGCATGCGTGTACTTCTGCGTGGTAGAAAGCGATTGATGCCCGAGTAGTTCTTGAATCGCCCGCAGGTCCGCGCCGTCGGCCAGCAAGTGCGTCGCAAACGCGTGCCGCAGCGAATGTGGATGAAGGTTCCAGTTTACATTCGCCAGGCGCACATACTTTTTCACGATGCGTCCCACCGAACGCTGCGTCAGCCGCCGCCCCGCATAATTCAGAAAGACCGCCTCGAAGTGCGGCCCGCCGCGTCGGCCTCCGCGTTCAACGTTCGTTTGCAGCAGCAGTTGCTCGCGCAGCGGCCAATACTTGTCCAGGGCATCTTGCGCTTTCGTTCCGTAAGGGACGATGCGCTCCTTGTTGCCCTTCCCGCGAACCCGCAACATCTTCTCTCTTTGGTCGATGTTAACCAAGTTGAGGCCAGTGAGCTCACTGACGCGGAGGCCCGAGGCGTAAAGCAATTCGAGCAACGCCCGGTCGCGCCGCAGGAGCAACCCGTCGTCCTTAACCTTGCCAGGTTTTCGAGATGGCGCGTTTTTTGGAAGCCGCGCACGTGTGCGTGACGTCCCGCTGTCGCCTCCGGGCGACGCCATCTCCGCAAGCTGATTCAAGAAGCCATTCATCTCTTCAGCGGAAAGCACGGACGGAACGCGCTTCGGCAGCTTCGGCGTAGGCACCAGCCGCGCCGGGCTTTCCTTGAGCAAGCCCTCGCGCACGCAATACTTGAAAAACGATCGCAGCGCCGCCAGCTTCCGCGCGATCGAGCTCTTCTCCAAGCCTTGATCATGAAGATGACCGACGAATTCTCGAATGATCGTGTGCGTGATCCCGCTAAGCGCGGGCAGCTCCGTCCCGGGTGGCGACAAGAACGCAACGAACTGCTCCAGGTCTTTACCATAATTCAGGATGGTATGCGGCGAAGAGTTCCTGACCGACCGCAGGTACTGCAGAAATTTGTCGATGGCCTGTTTCATGGCGCGCGCTGCCCGGACTTTCTGCCCACACTAGTATAGATGCGCAAACGATGCATAGTGAATTTGGTGGGATCGCCAGTTCCGTCTGTGCGCCTTAGCTAAGGGTAGATGTACGTTTACGGTTTGGCCCCAACGGGCGCGACGACTTCTTCCGGCTGGACTTGCGGCTGCGGCTCCGGAGCCAGTTGCTCCCAATCGCAGCCTTCCTTCAGGCACGATCGCACCGTGCCGATCTTCGACTTCTTCTCCACGATGAACGGCGCGCCGCACTTCGGGCAAGGCTCCGCGATCGGCATGTGCGGCGTCGTAAAATCGCAATCCGGGTAACGCGAGCAGCCGTAAAACACGCGCGGCCTTCCGCGTCCGCCCTTGCCCGTGCTGCCGCGGCGCACAAACTCGCCTTCATTGCACTTCGGGCACTTGATCCCCATCGTGATCGGCCGTGTGTACTTGCACTTCGGATAGCCGGTGCAGCCGATGAATTCGCCGAAGCGCCCGTGCTTTTTCACCAGGCCGTTGCCGCACAGGGTGCACTTCTCCTCGAGCGGCTCGTCCGGCTGGTGCGCAATCCGCGTTCCATCCACCAGCCGCCGCGTCGTCTTGCAATCCGGGTAACCCGTGCACGCCAGGAACGCCCCAAAGCGTCCGCGCTTGATGGCCATTTCTTTCCCGCAATTTTCGCAATATTCAGTCTTGTTTTCGCCGTTCGCCGCGTCGTCGCTCAATTCCGGCGCCATATCCTGAATAAAATCGCAATCCGGATAGCGCGAGCAGCCCAGGAAGAATCCGTGGCGGCTGATCCGCTCCAGCAGCTCGCCCTGACCGCACTTCTCGCACTTCTTGCCGGTCGGGATGCCCGCCTTGTACGAAATCATTTCGTCGTCGGCCCTCGTCCAGATCGACGACGAATTTCTCCCAGAACTCTCTAACAGCTTCGCGCCAAGGCAGCTTGCCTTCTTCGATTTCGTCCAGCTCTTCTTCCAGCCGCGCCGTGAACGTGACGTCAAACACGTCGTCGAAGCTCTTCACCAGCAGGATGCTGACGCGCTCCCCCAGCATCGTCGGCGTAAACCGCCCCTGATCCTTCCGCACATATTCGCGCTCGACGATCGTGGAAATAATCGAAGCGTATGTCGACGGCCTTCCGATGCCTTTTTCTTCCAGGTCCTTTACCAGCGTGGCTTCCGTGTAGCGCGGCGGAGGCTCGGTAAAGTGCTGATCCGGCCGGATCTGATCCAGACGCAAAACCTGGCCTTCCTCGACACGCGGAAGCTCCTTGCCCTCGCCGTCGTCATCCTTCTCGTCGTCTTCGCGGTCCGCCGCGGCGACCGGCATTTGATAGACGCGGAGATAGCCGTCGAACTTCTGTACCGAACCCGTCGCGCGGAACGTGTAGTCGCCCGCGGAAATGTCGATGGTCGTCTGGTCGAAAACCGCCGGAAGCATCTGTGACGCCACGAAGCGCTGCCAGATCAGTTGGTACAGCTTGAAGACATCGTCTTGCAGATACTTGCGGACGTCTTCCGGCGTGCGAGACACGTCGGTCGGCCGCACCGCTTCGTGCGCTTCCTGCGCGTCCTTCTTTGACTTGTAGTAGTTCGGCTTTTCCGGCAGATAGTTCGAGCCAAACCGCTCCGGGATCAACTCCCGCACCTGTGCCAGAGCGTCGTTGGACACATGCACGGAATCGGTGCGCATGTAGGTGATCAGCGCCACCGATCCTTCTTCGCCCAGGTCGACGCCTTCATATAGCCGTTGCGCCAGCGCCATCGTGCGCTTTGCCGTATAGCGCAGCCGGTTGTACGCCGCCTGCTGCAATTTCGACGTCGTGAACGGTGGTGGCGGATTCCGCTTCTTTTCCTTTTGCGCGACCGACGCCACTTGCCACTGGGCTTTGCTCACCGCCGCGACGATCTTGTCCGCCGCCTCCTGGTTCGAGACCTCAATGTCTTCGCCTTTGTACTTGCTCAGCTTGGCTTCGAAGATCGGCGGCTGGCCCGCCATCGAGCATGGCGTGGATCGACCAATATTCCACCGGCACGAACGCGCGAATCTCCAGTTCCGCGCTCGACGATCAGGCGCAGCGCCACGGTCTGCACGCGCCCGGCGGAAAGGCCCCGGCGCACTTTGTCCCACAGCAGCGGCGAAACCTTATAGCCCACGATCCGGTCAAGCACCCGGCGGGCCTGCTGCGCGTCCACCAGGTTCGAGTCCACCTGGCGCGGCTGCTCAAAAGCCGCGCGAATCGCTTTGGGCGTGATCTCGTTGAATGTCACGCGGAAAATCTTCTTGGGGTCGATCGCCGGAACGCCGATCTCGTCCTTATCCTTCTTGGCGTTCTTCTTTCCGGCCTTGGACTTCGCATCCTCGGCTTCTTCCGCCGCCTTCTCGTCCTTGCCGTTCTTACCGAATTTGCCGTTCTGTCCCGACGGCTCGGCTTCCTCATACTTGCTCGGCTTCGACAACACCATCGCCAGGTGCGCGGATATGGCTTCGCCTTCGCGGTCCGGGTCGCCCGCCAGGTATACTGCGTCGGCGGTACTCGCGGACTTCCTCAAATCATTGATGACCTTGCCTTTGCCGGAGATGATTTGCAGGGTAGGTTCGAAAATCTTGGCGATCATCCAGGGTGATCGGCTTTTGCGGTTTTTCCGGCGCAGCTTTCCCCTTTTTTGCCTTTACCCTTCTTTCTCTTTTTTGGCTCGTCGGGCAGACGGATACCGATCGTCTTCTTCGGCAGGTCCATCACGTGGCCGATAGACGCTTTGACGGTGTAGTTCCGCCCCAAATACTTATTGATCGTTTTCGCCTTTGCAGGCGATTCGACGATTACCAGCGAACGTGCCATCTTGTCTTTGTAACTCCGGATTCTTCTGCTGGAAGGCCTTTGCGGCAGGGCCTGTGTCCTTCTCGCTACCTTATGCAAGATGCGGCAAACCTCTCGCGGGATTCATCTCCGCTTGCGAGGCTTCGCATAACTATCTTGGTTTCAGCACTTTCCGGGGAATTAAAGTAGAACCTTGCTGAACTGCTTACCAGGAAGCTGCCGAACGATCCCTTTCATCTCCAGATCAAAAAGGGTAGCCAGAACCTCCGAAGAGTTCAAGCTGGATCGCTCAACGATGTCATCAATTTGACTAGTCTCCTCCATGTTCAGCAAGTCGTAGATCTTTTTCTCCGACGAGTTTAGCGATGCCGCCAGCAGCAGATTCCGCTGTTCCGCCTCTGGTTTCTCGGCCTGCACCAGCGCGGCGCGGATGGCGTCGGCAGCTCCTCGATCACGTCTTCGCCGTTGGTCACCAGTTTGGCCCCTTGCCTGATCAATTGATTCGGCGCGAAACTTACCGGCTGCGTTACGTTTCCGGGCACCCCGAAGACTTCCCTCCCAAACTCCATCGCCAGCCGCGCCGTGATCAGTGATCCGCTATACTGCGCCCCCTCCACCACTACCACTCCCAGCGGCATCCCAGCCACGATGCGGTTGCGGATGGGAAAGTTCTCCGGTGCCGGGTGCGTGCCCAGGGGGAACTCGCTGAGGATCGCTCCGCGTTCCAGTACCTTTTCATACAGCTTCTTGTTCTCCTTCGGGTAGCAGACATCCACCCCGGTCCCGAGAACCCCGATGGCCCGCCCGTTCACCGCCATCGCGCCCTGATGCGCGATGGCATCGATTCCTCGCGCCATCCCGCTAAGCACCACCAGGCCCCGCGCCGCGATCTCCCGGCCCAGCCGCTCCGCCATCTGCGTCCCGTAAAGCGTCGGCCGTCGCGTCCCCACCACACTGATGCAGTGCTGCGTCAGCACCTCCACGTTGCCGCGCACGTACAGCAGCACCGGCGGGTCGTAGATCTGCAACAGCGTTTGGGGATATTCCGGCTCGGTCCAATTCAGCAGACGGCAACGATCGATACGCTGGGTTGAGGCCAGTTCCTTTTCGGCGCGTTTGAACGATTGCTTTTTGTAGACCGCCTGCGCCACCGCCGACGGCAGGTTACATCTCTCCAGTCGAGGCAACGGCGCGCGAAAAATCTCTTCGGGCGACCCAAACTCCTTCAGCAACCGCGCCGACAGGCGGCAAGCCAGCCCGGGTGTAAGCGCCAGCGCCAGCCAAGAGAGGGATGCATCCAGCTCCATCGTCCAGCCAGCCTATTCGCATCGTAACTCTATTGTCAAGTACTTCTAGATGGAATATGCGGGCCGAGCCGCGCGCCTGCGCATGGCCTCTATCGGGGGGTGGCGTGGCAAGCCATCTGCACCCGAGGCAGCGGCTGCGCGGCATCTTCTTCCAGGATCGAGTCGAGCGTCTCGACAAATAGGTTTGCGTCCGCTTCCGAAAAAATCAACGGGGGGCGCAACTTGATGACGTTGTGATGCGGCCCGTCGGTGCCGGCCAGAATGCCGCGCTCGCGCAGGCGGTTCACGACGTAGTCCGCTTCTTCGGTCGCCGGTTCGCGGCTGGCCCCATCGCGAACGAGATCGATGCCCAGAAATAGCCCAGAGCCCCGGACGTCACCGATCAGTGGATGTCGTTCCTGCGTTTTCCGCAACGCCGCAATTAAGTGATTGCCGACGCGCAGCGCGCGCTCTTGCAATTTCTCTTCCTCGACGACGTCGAGCACGGCAAGGCCCGCCGCGCACGCCACCGGATTGCCGCCGAAGGTGCTGAAAAATTCCATCCCGTTGGCGAACGACGCGGCAATTTCCTGGGTAGTGACGACCGCCGCCAGCGGAAATGCATTCCCGATGGGCTTGCCGAACACAACGATGTCTGGAACGACGCCCTGCGTCTCAAATCCCCAGAAATGTGACCCCAGCCGCCCGAAGCCTACCTGCACTTCGTCGGCGATACACACGCCACCCGCCGCGCGCACCAGCCGGTAAACTTCGCCCAGATACCCCGGCGGAAAAACAATTTGCCCCGCGACGCTCGGCAGCGTCTCCGCAATATACGCGGCGACCTGGCGGCCCTCACCTCGCACGCGCTCGAGAATTTCACCGACGTGCCGCGCGTACTTCGCGCCCGCATCCGTCTCGCCCCGCCGGTACGCGCCGCGATAGTCGTCGGCAATCGGCGCGACGTGCACCCAAGGTTTCTTCCCGCGGCCTCCCGGACCCTTGAATTTGTACGGACTGATGTCGATCAGCGTGTTGGTGTGGCCGTGATATGCATGCTCGAGGACGATCACGTCCTCGCGATCCGTGTAGGCGCGGGCCAGGCGCAGCGCCAGCTCGTTCGCTTCGCTGCCGGAATTCAAGAAATAGCACACGCGCAGCGGTTCCGGCAGCCGGCGGGTGAGCCGCTCCGCATAGCGGATCACATTGTCGTGGAGGTAGCGCGTGTTCGTGTTGAGTAGCCCTAGCTGTTCTTGCGCCGCGTGCACTACGCGCGGGTGACTGTGTCCTACCAGAGGAACATTGTTGTACACGTCGAGAAACGCGCGGCCCGTCTCGTCATAAAGATATTGCATCCAGCCGCGAACGATCTTCAGCGGCCGCTGATACGAGACGCTGAGGTTGCGCCCCAGCAATTCGCGCCGAGCGGTGAGCGTCTCCGCGGCTCCAGCCGCCTTCTTCTGCATCTGCGGGCTGGCAATCCCCAATAGCCAATTTGGATCGGGGCAGAGACTCGTCCATAAGCCGCGCTCGGAGGCCGCGGCAACGCCCGGAAAATCCGTGCCGCGATCCAGCAAGTCGACGATCACCTGAAAATGAACGTGGGGCGGCCACCCGCCGTTCTCTTGCGCGGCGCCCACGCGGGCAATCCTTTCTCCGCGGGCAATCGCCTGACCTACCCGCAACTGCCGCAGCGTCTCCCGAGTCAAGTGCCCATACAGAGTGAAAAACTCCTGCCCATCGTTGATGACGTGACGGAGAATCGCGACGGGGCCGTAGTCCAGCGGCCCGGTGTTGTTCGCCAGCGCGTGAACAACTCCTTCCAGAGGCGCGTACACTGCGGTGCCCGGCGCTACAAACAGATCGACGCCCAGATGAATTGTCCGGCGTTCGTCGGTGGGATTGCCGCTTGCGCCAAAAAGCGCCGACGTATACAGCAGCCGCGCTTCGTCGTATCGCCCGATTCCCGCGCTGACGCGAGCTTTGTTTAAGTCGCCAAAAATTCTTCCGGCCAATACTCCCATATCCGCCGAGGCCGGATCGGCGCCCAGGAATGTGCTCCCGACGCTCAAATCAAAAACCAAACTCGGCGCAGTGCGCAAGTTCACATCCAGCAAGGACGCTGCCGATCCGGAGTGAGCCGCAAGCCACTTGCGAACGACTCCGCTCTTCGGAACCGCAGGGATGCCGCAAGCTTCGCGAAATGTGTAATGCGCAAAACGGGGGTGAATCTGGGCGAACCGCTCCAGCGCATCCCAGGCGGGCGCCTCGCTGATCGTCACGTAAGAGTCGCCCGGCTTCACCGCAGCGCGCTTTGCCGAATTCACCACGCTGACGGCAAGCCGCACGCCGATCAGAGCATAAAGCACAGCGATTTCCGCCTCGCCCAGCGGAAACGCACTGTGGTATCCGGCGACCACGGCCGCTGCGGAGCGCAGGGGATCGTTTTTCCCCAAAATGGCGTAGGCCGCCGCGATCGCCGGCTCCGAAACGGTAAACGTGTGATGCATGTCGCCGAAATCGATGACTCCGGCTATCTTGCGCGGTGCCGGGAGCGCGGCGCCGACCAGTACGTTGTAGTCGTTGGCATCGCCGTAGACGATGCTGCGACGCAGCCACGGCATCGCGGGCACTACCTCTTTGTCGTACAGCGCCAGGAAGTGCTCCACCAGAGCGCGTCGCGAAGAATCCAATATGAGGTGCAGATACTCGCGAATCCAGCTGGCTTGCGCAAAATCCCACTTCAAATCTCGTTGCGCGGCAGCATGCGAGAAATCCGAAAGCGCCACATCCATCTCGCCGAGGAATTTTCCAAGGGTAGAAAGCAACTCGGGCGAGTGTGGCCGTGCCTCCATCAAGACTTTTCCCGGCAGGTATGTGAGCAACCAGATCAGTCGCGGCGAACCATCGGCGGGAGTTGCTTCGGTGAAGGCATCACCGCTTCGCGTTGGATAAACACGCGGCAAGCTAAGCTGTGGCGCACTCTGCGCAAGATGCTGCAGCGCCCGGCATTGCAGATCGATCAGCGATCGCTCCCGCGCCGGATGCATCACCTTTAGTACGAAGGCGGAGCCCTCGATTGTCGTCAGGTGGAAATTGTCGTCGTATTCGCCGGGGAGCGACTTCGCTGCTACGTCCAGCCCGTACAGTTCGCGAGCGAACTGCACCGCTTCGGCTTCCGATATGGGCTGTCCCACGCGCTCTTCCAGCAGCATGAGCCGAAGTTTATCCGCAACGGCGGGAGCGCGTCTATCGGCAGTATCTGTGGCCTACAAAACCGAAATCGGTCCATTCTTGGTGGAAAGCCGGATCACCGGCGCGCCGCTACCGTACTCGATCCGCCGGTGGTCGTCATCCCAGGTCCGGCGCGTGTCGGAGCAAAGGCTAGCCTGGCAGCTCATCGGCGAGTGCTCGCTCGACTCGATCAGGAAGCTCGACTGAAATCCCGACGGCACGCGCAGGGTCAGGGGTCCATTGACCGCGTCGGCCACGAGTCCCGCCCCGGTCCACGTCGAAGAATTCAGGTCCACACTGATCGGGCCATTTTCGGTGTGCAGCCGGAGCTTCCCGCTGGTCCCGCTGAAGCTGATCGGCCCGTTTTGCGCGGAGATATCGGCTTCCCCGGAGCAATCCTTGACGGAGATGGGTCCATTCGTGGCTCGCGCCGTAATCTTTCCGTCCACGTTGAAGAAGCCCGCTGGGCCATTGTGCGTGGTCAACTCGATGTCCGCCGCCTTTGGGGTGCGAATCAGCAGATACACGGTCCAGTCATCGTGATGGCTGGCCGGTCCGCTGACGGAAACCTCTCCGCCCTGGATCGACAGCTTGATCTGGGAGATCAGCCGGTGCGCCTCTTCGGTTGAACCGGCGGCCGCTTTGCAGGCGGTCACGGAATACGTGTCCTTGTCCCAACCCTGCACCTGCACCCCGCCGTTCTCGATCTCATGGACGCGCAAAACCCGGGCTTCCGCCTTGGAGACGGTGCGTTCCTCGGATTCCATGATCGGCTTCTCGTCGCGCAAGCGAATGTGCAGGTCGGAGCAATTCTCAACGGGCTCGTCCCTATAGTGCGTAGAGCCGCCTAGAAGGTCGCCGAAACCCCAGTCGGAGATCGCTGGCACAGCAGGCACCGCCGGAATGGCAGGCATCGCGGGCATTGCCGGCATGGCTGGCATGGTCAGCATGGCCATGGAAGGAATAGCGGGCACCTCAGGCATCGCCGCGATTGCAGGAATCGTAGGTACCGCAGGGATGCTTGGTTCGCCTTGAGCCGCCTGGGCTCGGGCCCGAGCCGCGTGCATAAACACGCCATAACCGACGAACAGTACGACCAGGCAAACCGTTGTGCGCATTTTCATAGACTTGCCCCTCCCAGCTCTATAGACGAGCAAGGCCGGCATTGGTCTGGTCGGAGATTTGTCTTTTTTCGGGTCGTGTGGGGCTGCCGCGGGAGGGCTACTTCTTCTCCTCCACCGCGATCAGGTTGTCTTCGGGGTTCCGGTCGATCAGCTTGTTATAGGGGTCAATGCCGGCAAACGTCGGTTTTTCGTTCACCACGATCTCGACGGTGGACTTGTCGGTGCTGAAACGCTGCTTTTCCATGTGCAGGGGTTTCAGATGCTCCTTGGTCCCGCTGAATACGCCCACATCGATCAAGTCATTGATGGCCATGGCCGTTTCATTGCCGGAACCATCCGCTTTCTTCTTTGCCGTGTCCACGACGAGCGTCACTTTGTACCTGTTTCCGGCCTGCGGGGTCGCCACGGCGGATTCGGCCTTGTTCTCATACAACACAATCGACTCGAACATATCCGTCACGAGGTATTGCAGATCGGGAGGCGTGGCGTCGCGCATCGCTTGCACGAAGCTTCGCGTGTCCGCATATGGTCCTGTCGCGTACTTGTTCTTCTCCAGATAGGCGCGCAGCGCCGCGTTCAACTTGTCCTCGCCAATGTAGTCGCTCATCGCATACATCACCAGCGCGCCTTTCCGGTACCACACATACGGTTCGCGCTGGACCAAAGCCAGCGGCGGCTCATGCCGCGTCTCGCCCGCGCGCCCGCGCAAGTAGGAGTCCAACTCGTACTTCAAGAACTTGCGGATATTTTCGTCGCCGTATTTTTTCTCCATCACCTTCAGCGCCGAATACTCCGCCAAGGTCTCGGACATCATGTTCGAGCCTTGCGTCGCGCTTCCGATCAACTGGTGTGCCCACCACTGGTGCGCCAGTTCATGCGCGTTCACGAAATACAGCAGGTCCAGATCATCTTTCTTCTTGACCCGTTCGATAAAGCCGATGCTTTCGGAAAACGACACGGTATTCGGAAGACTGCGCGAACGTCCGGTACCTGGGGTATTCCAGCACGCGGTACTGGGTAAACTGGAAGGGTCCGAAGTTTTTCTCGTAATAGTCTAGTCCCGCCTTCGACGATTCCATCATCTTGTCCAGGTTGTACTCGTGGCCGGGGGTGTAATACACCTCGAGATTCACGTCGTGCCACTTATCGCGCTTCACCTCAAATCGGCCCGAGAGGAAGGAGTAGAAATTAGCGATCTTCGTAGCGCCCATGTCGTACTCGAAATAACGACGCCCATTTTCCGTCCACTCGCGCTTGAGGTAGCCGGGGGCAATCGCAATCTGATCGGGCGACGTGCTCATAACGCAATGAAACGTGACCCAATCCGAATCCGAAGTGAACAAATCCACATTGGAATAGTACGGATCCCCGCGGGGCGCCATCTCCTCGAGTTCGCCCAGCTTTTCTTCCCGGCGCCGCACCGGCTCATCGAGTTCGAGCCCCTTCGAATACCCGAGTTGCGGGAAATAGTCGCGGTCAAAAAATGTGCCGTTGTACGCGAGTTCCGGCGCTTCGCCGCCGTCCTTGAATCCCTTGGTGTTGTGGGAGGCCCGGAAATCCATCCGCAACGTTTCTCCGGGCTGCAGCGGTTGTTCCAGGGTGTAGATTTCGTAGAAATATGCGGTGTCGCTCAGCTTGTTGTGGAAGCCGCGGTCGAACCGGATTTCATCGATGGAATCCCTGGCTTCGGTGACATGAATCTCTTCGATCGGCTTGTCGGTGCGGTTGACCATGAGGTAGTGGCCTCTTACCGCAAACGATCGCCGCTCCGGAAAAATATCCACTGCCACGTCCACGGCTGTTATTTTCGGTTGAGCAAACGTTTCGTACTTCTTGTATCGCCGCTCGTATTCGGCCTGCCGCGTCCGGTTCTGTTTCGTAGTCCGGTAGGTGTTCATCACATGCGCGTTGTAATAGAACCAGGCGCCCGCCGCTACCGCCAGCACCACGGACAGCGTCGCGAACGCGGCGGCTCGCGGTAATCGTTCCCGCATCAGTTTCATCCGTACTTTACCGCTCGTATCGGTTCCGCGCCTCGCCAGAATTACCGCGAGCACACCGAATACGCCGCCAATGCTCAGCCAATACGCATTGATCCACAAAAGTGCCTTCACAAAATGCCCGTAGCCGTTCATATCCGAATACGTGTACGGCGTAATTTCTCCGTACAGCAGCAGGCGGTTTTCAATTCCGTAGCGATACAGCACCGGAATGATCACCACGAATCCGATGATGATCGCGTGCCCCACAAACTTGTTTCTCACGATGGTGTGCACAAACAACGCGAGCAGTACCACCATCAACATTTGGGGCAGCCAGATCAGATAGAGTTCCCGCAAGTAGTGCAGAAATTCGTAGCGGTAGAATCCCGCCACGGTTTGCATAACCACGCCGACCATCATGACGATGGTCAGTAACAGGACTTGCACCAGCGCCAGCGCCGCAAACTTGCTGAGCCAGTCGGTCCAGTCCTTTTGTGGCAGCGAATCGTGAATCTGGTCGAAGCGCACGTCCCGCTCTCTCCAGATCAACTCTCCCGCGTAAAGCGCCGCGATGATGTAGAGAAACAGGTTCGCGCCACCCTGCAGCACGTCCAGCATCAGGTAAGAAACCGGCCAAACCTTTACGCCGCTAAATTCTCCTGCAAAAGCGCCATTGATGGCGCAGAAGATCACCATTAACAAGCCGATAGCCCAGAATGGAATCTCGCGAACGATGTTTTGCGTTCGCAGCCAGGTCAGCGATGCGAACTGCTTCCCCTCCGTTGCGGTGGAAAAGCTCTGCGTCACCTGCGGCAATTGCGTCATGCCGCGGGGTCTCGTTTTCTTCTCCTGCTCTTCGGCTTCTGCTGCTGCCTTCGCCTTGCGATTCGCGCGGCGACCCGCCAGCGCCTCCGCCGACATTGGAAACAAAACATACGTCAGCAATAGCGCGACGATGCCCGCGCCGGTCCAAAGGAGCCGGTTGTACAGAAATATCCCCGTCCAGTCCAGGAGCCGCGTGTTTCGTTCGACGACCGTCCAATACCGCATGATGCTGTTCATGAACACCATGCCCAGGGGATCAACGATCGAAGGCCAGAAGCGCTCCAGCTTGTTTGTCGCGATTACGGAAATCGCCAAGCACAGGTACAAGGCCAAAACAGACACGCCCTGCAGGTATACCACCACAATTCTTCGCGACAGCGCCGCCACGCAGAAAAATAAAGCCCCCAGGAAAAATATGTTGATCACCGAGATCGAGAGGAAGGGTTTCAGGTAGGCCATCAGATGGACTGGCGCCAGCCGCGTCTTGTCCGCCCACGGCATGAACGTGCCGATCATGCCGCCCCACACCAGCCCGCTGAAGACAAACACCGTAACCACAAACGACGCCAACCATTTGCCGCCTAGATAGTCGAATTTCTTCACGGGCTTCGTGAAAATTAGGGAGTACGTGTCTTGCTGGAAGTCGCGCAGGATCGCGGGACCAAAAATGGCCGCGATCAAAATAGATCCAAATCCCGTGAGCTGCGCGAAGTTGATGAGTAACGCGTAGGGTCCATTGACCAGAATCTTCCCCGGTCCGATGGGCCCGAAGTCCTCCACCGACACGGCGAAAAACATCACGAAAAAGGGAATGAGAAAAAAGATGTACGTGGATACGCTTCGAAAGCGCAATTTCAGTTCAAACCAGAAGAATGTCCAGAACATATTCGTGTCCTAATTCCGTTCCGCGTTTGAAAGATTGAGGAAATACACGTCTTCCAGGTCGGCTTCCGAAGTCACAAATCCTTGCCCGGGCGACGAATCCGAATAAACGCGCACCTCGTGCAGTCCGCCCACCAAGTGCGTGGAAATCACGCGCATCGACTTTTCCAGGGCTTCGCGTTCCCCATCGGTTGCCACGATTTTCTTCCACACGCGCCCGTTCAACTTCTCGAGCGTCTGATGGGGCTCGCCTTCCAGGAGCAGTTGGCCCCGGCTGATGATCGCCATGCGCGAGCATAACTCGCGCACATCCTCGACGATGTGCGTGGACAGAATCACCACCACGTTTCGCCCAATTCCGCTGAGCAGATTCAAAAACCTGTTTCGCTCGGCAGGATCGAGTCCCGCGGTCGGCTCATCCACAATGATCAGCTTAGGATTTGCCAGCAGCGCCTGCGCGATACCAAACCGCTGTTTCATCCCGCCGGAATAACCTCCAAGGGCTTTCTTCCGGCTATCCCACAAATTCGTCTGCTGCAACAATGCCTCCACCGTTTCCTTGCGTTCCTTCGCGTTGGTGATGCCCTTCATCACCGCCAGGTGTTCGAGCAAGTCGATCGCCGGCATCTTCGGATACACACCAAACTCCTGCGGCAAATACCCGAGAATTTTCCGTGTCTCGTCCTTCTGCTCCACCAAATTCAGTCCATCCAACTGTGCGGTGCCTTCGTCCGGCTCCAACAGGGTCGCCAAAATCTTCATTAGCGTGGATTTTCCTGCTCCGTTGGGACCCAGTAGGCCAAACATCCCCGTGGGAATCTCGAGAGAGATGCCTCGCAGAGCACGCACGCCGCCAGAATAGGTCTTCGTCAGATTCCGGATCGATAGCACAGTTCTACCCCTCTGATGGAACGTCAGTTATTGAAGCAATACGATCTTGTGGGCCGCAAAGTCTCATCGGACGTCGCCGATCTAGAATGCGCAGCGCAGCGCCACTCCAAACAGGCCCTCTGCGGTCTTGCCCTGACTTGTCGTCCTGAAGCGATCCGACGAGGATCGCTGAAGGATCTCAAAGTAGGTCCATGCACTCAAGCGTGTTTCGGCACCGGCCTATCCATATACTTGCTCTGTGTCCTCTGGGGCTCGGCGGCTACCTTCTTTTCTTGAGGCGATGGACTAAGCCGCCATCACTTGGTCTTGGAATTTTCGGTTTTGAGGATAAAGGCTGCCACATTGTCGTGCAGCGCCTTCAGCGAAGCCTCGTGGGCATAGACCATGTGCCCGGATTCGTAAAACTGAAATTCGATGTTGTTCTGCAATTTCGCTGGAATCGGCAGGTGTTGCATTTCGTAAACGCCTTCGTAGAACGGCGTGGCGAGGTCGAAATAGCCGGCGTTCAACATGACTTTCAGGTCCGGATTGTACTTCATCGCGATCGCCAGATCGGGCATCACGTTCGTCGCCTGCGGCAACGGGATGGGAGCGCCCGGGGACTGGTGCAGGAAATTCCATGATTTCTCAACGTCAGTCTCCGGTTTGTACTCTCTGTTCTCGCCGAACTTGAGGTCCTTTCGCACATAGTCGTTGAACGCGGAAACGTAAGCCGAGCTGATCGCCGCCGACTGCGGATCGTACTCCGCCTCTTTGCTGAGTGGATCGAACGTGGGCCCGGAAAAGCGCGTGTCGAGCCTGCCGGTGGTGGTATCGCTGTCGTCTTGCAGGTTTTTCTCGAACTCTCCGGCATTGATGCGCAGGTCGGCTTTCTCGATGTATTCCACTGGGAGGCCGGTGTACTGATGGAGCTTGGCGGCAACCGCTCGGCGCTGCTCTGCGGGCAGCGCGGAACCCGCCTCGAGCGCCTGCGCGTACTCGGTCATTGCAAAGTGTTCGACTTCTGCCAGCAGCGGCGCAAGGTCCTTGCGCGTGTCTGGCAGCTTGTGGTGATACCAAGCGGATGCGGCATACGTGGGCAGTGCGAGCTGGTAGGGCAGTTCGACGCCGGGATTGAACTGCGGGCCGTCGGCGCTGAAATTGAAGTTCAATATTTGCGACAGCAGAATCACGCCGTTGAAGTCCGTATCGCGTTCGGTTTCGAGCACGTTGGCAAGGACGGCGGACCGCGTGGTGCCGTAACTTTCGCCGAACATGTACTTCGCCGAGTTCCAGCGGCCGTACTTGGCCAGGAACTGCACGATGAAGTCAGCAAAGGCCTGCGCATCCTGATCAACGCCGTAGAAGGCTTTTTCCCGGTCCTTGCCGCTGATGCGGCTGAAGCCCGTGCCGGGCGCATCCACAAAGACCAGATCGCTCACATCGAGCAAGCTGTAGTCGTTGTTCACGACGGGATATGGTGCGGCAGGTGTGTGGGAATCGTCCGCGGTTACAACGCGCTTGGGCCCAAATGCCCCCATGTGCAGCCACACCGTCGAAGAGCCCGGTCCGCCGTTGTAGAAAAAAGTCACCGGACGCGGCGTGCTTTTGTTGTCGGATTTAAAGTAGGCAACGTAGAACATGCTGGCTTCGGCGGGTTGCGTCTTGTCGTCCTTATCCCGGTTCTGGGGGACGTCATCCCAACCTTTGGGGTGCACCACCAGAGTGCCCGCATACGCGTCGTAGTTAACCAGAGCGCCCTTGATGGTGACGGAGCCCTTGCTCGCTTGCTGCTCTGGCTTGAATTCTTCGGGTTTCGCCGCTTCAGGTTTGCTTGCCGGCGTCTCGTCTTTCGTCTGTGCGCGCACGACCTTAGGCAGCACGGGAAAGGCGATCGCAAGAGCCGCGGTCCACAAAATGAGCCTTTGCATTGGACATTTCTCCATGGCGGCAATCAACTGAGGCTACCGTGCTTGCTTCGGAACGGCGCCGAAAGTACACCGGACATCAGTTGAATGCAACTCTTCTAGGGAATTTACAACGTTTGACGCCGCAGAGACGATCGGGTGAGCGGAATAAACTGCCGGCGGCTACTTCAAAGCAGCCGGGTCGGAGCCGGTGCAGGCCTTCTCCGGGAGAACGAAAGTCTCCTTCGCGAATTCCGAGGCTAGCGTCTCCGCGCGGCGGTATCTTTGCGTTATGCCCTTCAGGGAGCGACTGTGGCGATGTTGGTATTGAGGAGTGTAGTCAAGTCCGCGACGATCGCGGCCGCCGTATCCTTGACCGATTTCTCCGTGACGTTCTTGGGCATCTCAAACCTAGCGACGGGAGCATACGCGCTCACGTTGATCATCGCGCCGGGCTTGTTCTCTCCATTTTCGCCGGCCTTCGGATCAACGACGGCGTAGAGCGCCTGGTCTGGCCGCGCCAGATTGCCAATGCCCACGAAAAGTGCCATCTTGCCCACGCTGGGTCCGCTTCCCATCACCGCGCGCCGCAAGTGATTCTCGGCGTCCGGCTCCGTAAACACACCCTTTATTTGGATGCCTTCATCGGGCCGCGCTTCATTAGGACGCAACCGCTGCGCGCTGTAGCCCGCTTTTTGGAGTTCTTTCACCAGAGTGGAGGACATGAATTCCACTAGCTTGCTGGCCTGCTCGGCCGGGCCCTCCTCTTTCTTTGTGTCAGTCTGGACTGCAGCCGCCGGTGCTGCGGGCAGCGCACTTTTGTCAGCGCTGCTTCTTTCCGCACTGTTGTGCACGTCCAACTCAAAGTCACTAACGTAAACGATTTTCGATTTGTCGGACGATGGTTCGGCTGTTTGTTGTTGAGGCGCGACCGCGGGTTTTGTCTCTTCCTGCGCGGTGGCGACACTTCCGCCGAAGGCCATCAGAAGAGCCAGAGCAATCAAGGCGACTACTCTCATAGCAGTACCTCAAACGATGCATGTCGCTGGGAGGTGCGAGACCGGACCATCATTGAGTATCGGTCCGGAGCAGCAAAGGCCAATCTAGGCCACCGGTTCGCAAATTGCACTAGTACTCCCTTTAGATGCCCGAAGCGGCCAGTCGGGCGCGAAACGAGGGCTACTCGTTCTCGAAGTCGTCGTCCGCTCCGATGGGCGGCCCGTCGGGAGGTTCGGAGGGCGGAGTCAGGTCCATCTTCTTAGGGTCCTTCTGAAACTGCGCGATCTGGGCTGCCGCGTAGAAGAAATGCGCGCGCTGGGCGGTGTCGTTCGTGCTCTGCTGCGGCGGAAAGGCTAGCCATGATTTCAGTTCTTCGAGTTTCAGCGACGCGATGGCGCGCACTTGAACGGAGGCTTTCTCGTTCGTGGCCAGCGCCATGAGGCCATAGAGCGCGACGTTGTCAACGACGCGCGCGATCTCTGCGGGATACCCGGCACCGTCGCGCGGCGATTTCCACGTGGCTGCAAGAATTGAATCGAGGACTTCTTCGAGGCTAGGATTTGCCGAATCGCGCGCGTGGAATTCCACCAGTCGTGCGGCGCGCTCCGGATTGAACAAGAATTGCAGGGTATGCTGGGCGGCGGATTCCGCCGGAGCGAGCGCGTCGAACGCCGGACTGGTGCGGATCTTGAAATCCTCGCGCCCTCGCTCGTAGGCCGGCGGGCGAGGCGGGATGATCTTGAGCAGCGATTCGGGCAGTGCGAGCGCATCCGGCTTCAGCGTCGCGAGGACGGAAGCGAGCGCGCGGCGCTGTTCGGCGGCGGGAACGACCTGCGTCGGTGTTTCGCCGTCGCCGCGCAGCGCGAAGGTGTAGTCCATGCCGCCGACGAATTTGCTGGCCGCCTCCACCTGGTAGCGGTGGAGCATGTACATTGGCACGAGAACGTCTTCGATGGTGGCGAGCGGCGCGCCTTCGCGAATGTTGTTTTCGCCGAAGCGGCGTAGCGCGGCGGCGCGAACTTTCATCAAGCGATCGAGCTCATCGACCGCGTTGGCGCCAGAGTCCCACAGATGCGCGACGCTGCTGGAAGACCCTGCGGGACGCGCGTCCTGGTCGGTGAGGTAGCGCAAGCCCCGGCCAAAGGCATCGTTGAGGATTTTGTTCAGCGCGGCGTGCTCATCGATGCCCGGCGCGAAATCCTGATAGCCCCAGGCGATCGACACCTTGTCCCACTCGCCGATTCCGGTGGCGTAGGCTTGCGAAATGTCCGGCACGCCGTCGGCGCCGAGCGTCACCGCCGGCGGCGGATAATCCATCACCGAAGAGCGATTCACGGTGCTGGCGGAGTAGTTGTGCTCTAAGCCGAGCGTGTGGCCGACTTCGTGCGCCGCGAGTTGTCTCAGCCGCGCCAGCGCCATCTCCTGCACCTTCGGCGAAGCCGGCTTGCCTTCATCGTATGGCGCGAGCAGACCTTCCGCGATGAGATAGTCCTGCCGCACGCGCAGCGAGCCCAGCGAAACGTGGCCCTTAATGATTTCGCCGGTGCGCGGGTCGATCACTCCTTCGCCGTAAGACCAGCCCCGGGTGGCGCGATGAATCCACTGGATCACGTTGTAGCGCAGGTCCATGGGGTCGGCGCCTTCCGGCATCAGTTCGACGCGAAACGCATTTTTGTAGCCCGCGGCTTCAAACGCCTGGTTCCACCAGCGTGCGCCTTCCAGCAGCGCGGAGCGAATCGGCTCAGGCGCTCCGCGGTCGAGGTAGTAGACGATGGGCTCCACGGCTTCACTGACGGGCGCGGCTGGATTCTTTTTCTCCAAGCGGTGGCGCGCGATAAAGCGTTTCACGATCGGCTCGCTGACGGGCGTCGCGTAGTCCATGTACGAAATGCCGAAGAAACTCGCGCGAGGATCGTAGATGCGCGGCTTGTAGCCCAGCCGAGGGAGTTGCACGAAAGAATGATGCTCGCGCACCGTGATCGATTCGGGCGACGGCGTGACCTGCCGCACCCATTGTCCGGGGTCGTCGCCGACAAAGGTGAGCGTGGCTTCGACCTCCGTGTTGAGTGGAAAATTTTTCGTGCGCGGCAGATACAGCGCACAACGCGTGCCGTCCAAGTGATACGAGCCTTGTTTCGCGCGCTGCAGCGCCTCGGGAACATGGTGAGCGTCGTGCAGAAAGAAGTCGGTGGCATCGACGAGCGCGCGTCCGTCTTCTTCGGCGGCCACGGTGAACCCCCACAGCGCGGACTCCGCGAAGGAATCGCGGACGGCGCGGCGCTCGTCGGCGTCGTTGCTCACCGCGCGGTAGTCGAGATTCGACTGAATGAGCAGGATCTTGGGCCCGCTGCGCTCGAAGCGCACGATGCGGGTCGCGCCAAGCTGGCCGCGGTCCAGGCCGATGTCGTTCGAGCCGATGCCGGCTGGCAACGAGCTCTGATAGAGAAATTCCGTACTCCACTTGTCGATTTCGAGCCACAGCTTGCCCTGCTTGGCGTCCCAATAAAGGTTGAAGTAGCCGGGGAGCTTTTGTGTGCCCGCGGTTTTCGCGGCGATGGTAGCGGGCGCGTCGGCGTCGGGACGCGCATGGGCGTGCGGTACGGCGCTAGCCGAAAGCGCGCGGGCCGCAAGAATCAGACCGAGCGCTAACAACCTGGACGAAACCTTCGACATTTTCAACGCCTCCGAACTCATCGCCTTTGTCGTCTTTATCGCAGACGAAGACGAGGAAACGTTTTACATCAAAAGCGCCCTTGCGCGGACCAAAATCGCGTCTGCTATACTGGAGCGTCCCACGAAAGATCATCGAACTTGCCAAAACTCCGCGTCTCCATCGTTCAATATCTGAACACTGCCCCGTTGGTGTGGGGCTTCACGCACGGCCCGCTGCGCGGCAAGTACGAGCTTTCCTTCACCGTTCCCTCGCTGTGCGCCGAAGCGCTGCGCGCCGGCACCGCCGACATCGCGATCATCCCGGCAATCGAATATCAGCGCATCGACGACCTGGTCATCCTCCCCGACATGGCCATCGCCTCGAAGGGCCGCGTGCGCAGCCTGCTGATCGTGTCCAAGGTGCCGATTGAAAACGCCCGAAGCATCGCGCTGGACAGCAGTTCTCGCAGCACCCAGGCGCTCACCAAGATCTTGTGCGACCGCAAATGGAAGATCGCGCCCGAATTTCTCGAGATGCCACCAGACGCTGGCGCGATGTTGCAACGCGCCGACGCCGCGCTGCTGATCGGTGATCCCGCTTTGCGCCTGAGCATTGCGATCGAGAGCAAAGCCACGCGCGGCTCCTCCGGCGAAGAAATCTGCGCGGCAAGCGCAGCTGGAATTGTTGCGGGCAGCGCCGCAGTTCCCGCAGCCGAAACCCTGCACGTCTACGACATCGTCGAAGAATGGCGTAAGATGACCAATCTTCCCGCCGTGCTCGCCGTCTGGGCCGCCCGCCGCGATGTAGCGAGGCCCGAGATCATCGAGGATTTCCTGGCCTCTCGCGATTTCGGCCTCGCCCACCGCGCTGACATCAGCGCGCAAGCTTCAAAGGAACTCGGGCTTCCCGCCGATCAGTTGGAGCGCTATCTCGCGGAGAACATTGACCTGTCTCTCGACGAGGAAAATTTCAACGGACTGGTTCACTACTACGGGTTAAGCGCCGCGATGGGACTTATCCCGGGCATCAAGACGATCGAAGTCGCAGCGGCGCGCAACCAACCCATGCGGTACCATGAATTTGTCTTCGCGAAACATAGCTGAGATGCAGGGTCCGCGGGAACGAGCTAAGATAGAAGCGCGGCGACGAGAGGACTGAGTGGGCTTAACGAAAGAACAAGCGCTAGAAATGCTGCAGTCCGATGACCTGGTGGGCATCGGGATGGACGCGCACCAGTTTCGGCTGAAGAGAAACGATCCGCGGATCGTGACCTATCAGATCGACCGCAACATCAACTACACGAATTTCTGCACCGAGTATTGCTCGTTCTGCGCGTTTTACCGGCCGCTGGGCGCGAAAGATGGCTACATCCTCTCGTTCGAGACCATCTACGAGAAGATCGAAGAGATGCTGGAGCTGGGCGGCACCGGAGTGCTACTGCAAGGCGGCCTGCATCCCGATTTGCAGATTGGCTACTACGAGAACCTGCTGCGCTCGCTGAAGCAGCGGTTTCCGCAAGTGCACCTGCACTGCTTCTCGGCACCCGAGATTTTGTGCATCGCCGAAGTTTCCGAAATCAGCGTGCGCGAGACCATTCAGCGCCTGATGGACGCGGGGCTGCAATCCATCCCCGGCGGCGGCGCAGAAATTCTCGATGACGAAATTCGCGGCAAGATCGCGCGCTTGAAGTGCACGAGCGACGACTGGGAAGAAGTGCACCGCGTCGCGCACTCCCTGGGACTCCGCACCACCGCCACGATGATGTTCGGCTGCGGCGAAGAATTGCGCCATCGCGTGAATCATCTCGAGCGACTGCGCCGCATTCAGGAAGACACCGGCGGATTCACGGCGTTCATCCCGTGGGTGTTCGCCGCAGAAAACACTGCACTCGGCAAGAAAGTGCAAGAGACTACGGCGGTCGATTACCTGAAGACGCTGGCGGTCAGCCGGCTGTATCTCGACAACATCGATCACATCCAGTCGAGCTGGCTCACGCCTGGAATCAAAGTTTGCCAGGTGGGCTTGCAGTTTGGCGCCGACGACGTCGGAAGCATCCTGATCGAAGAAAATGTGGTCTTCGCCGCGGGCGTGAGAAATCGCACCAACGAAGGCGAGCTGCGCCGCATCATCTCCGACGCAGGCTTTATCCCGGCCCAGCGCGACACCTTGTATCGCTCCTACGCCCTGAAGTAGCACCTGCCCCAAAACGCTCGCGTTCCCCGCGACGCAAAAGCCAACTAACCTTACCCCTTGACCTTCTAGGGAGAATGGCGTACGCTCCTCCACTAGAAGCCAATAGGAGGCAAGGCGCGTGGGCAAGCAGAAGCCGGAATTGCCGCAGGGCACGCTCGACATGCTGGTTTTGAAAGCGCTTTCGCTGGGGCCGATGCACGGCTACGGCGTGGGCCAGCGTATCGGACAACTCGCGGATGAAATGCTCAAGGTGGAAGAGGGAACGCTCTACCCCGCGCTGTACCGCATCGAACGGCGCGGCTGGATCGCCAGCGAGTGGGGCGTGTCGGAAAACAACCGGCGCGCGCGCTTTTACAAACTGACGCGCGCCGGCCGCAAACAGCTCAATGTCGAAGAAGCGAATTGGTCGCATTTGTCGGTGGCGATCGGCAAGGTGCTGCGGACGGCGTGATGCTGTACGCCGAAGGAGAATCACCGTGGAATGGCTCTCAAATTTGACGACACGTTTGCGCGGGCTACGGCGTGGAGACACCGTTCATCACGAAATCGCCGAAGAATGGCAATTCCACATCGATAAGCGCACCGAAGAAAACATCCAGCGCGGCATGTCGCCCGAAGAAGCCCGCCGCAGTGCCGAACGGCACTTTGGAAATAGCGGCTATATCAAGGATTTGAGCTGGGACGAGCGCGGGGGCGGGATGACGGAAACGATTTGGCAAGATTTGCGGTTTGGCGCGCGCCAATTGCGCAAGAGCCCGGAATTCACGGCTGTTGCGCTACTCTCCCTGGCGCTGGGAATCGGCGCGAACGCGGTGATCTTCAGCTTGATCAGCACCGTGCTGCTGCGGCCGTTGCCGATCGCGCATCCCGAGCAAGTCTTTGCGGTTCACCAGATCAAGCAGCGAACCTCAGACTCGCAGTCGATGTCCTATCCCAACTACAAAGATGTTCGCGACCGCAACCAAGTTTTGTCCGGCATGGCGGTATACCGGTTTGCGCCCACGAGCGTGAGTCACAACGGAACCAACGAGCGCCTTTGGGGATATCTGGTTTCCGGAAATTACTTCGATGTTCTGGGCGTTCGGCCGCTCCTTGGGCGAACCTTCACCGCACAGGAAGATCGCAAGCAGAATGCGAATCCCGTGATGGTACTGAGCTTCGGATGCTGGCAGCGCCGGTTTGGCGCCGACGCCGATATCGCTGGAAAAACGGTTCTTGTGAACAACCACAGTTTCACGGTGCTCGGCGTGGCGAGACCCGAATTCAGTGGGACCGAGAGCGTCTTCGCACCGGAATTCTGGATACCCAGCATGATGCAGCCATGGATCGAACCGCAATACCCCGGGTTGGAAGTACGCGGCGATGGGCAATGGTTTGCGATCGGGCGGCTGAAGCCTGGCGTGACGCCAGCTCAGGCGACAGCGCAATTGAATGATGTTGCCGCGCAGCTAGGCAAAGAGTATCCGGATCAGGACGAAGGCATGGGATTCCTGCTGACGCCTCCGGGCCTAATAGTTCCCGGGCTGCGCGACGCGGTAATCGCGTTCAGCGGAGCGCTAATGCTCACCGTGGCACTGGTTCTGCTGATTGCGTGCACCAATCTGGCGTGCTTGCTGCTCGCGCGCGCCGCCCAACGCCGCAAGGAGATTGCTGTGCGCCTGGCGCTCGGCGCAACTCGAGTGCGGCTGACGCGGCAATTGTTGACGGAGAGCGTGCTGCTCTCATTAACCGGTGGCGCGCTGGGCCTGGCGCTCGGCGCTTTTCTGATGCGTGCGGCTCAGGCCGCGATTCCAGCCACCGATTTTGGCTTGATTCTCGACTTGCGATTGGACTGGCGGGTCGTTTGCTTCGTGGCTTTGCTTGCCGTGCTGACCGGCATCGGCTTCGGACTGATTCCATCGCTGCAGGCGAGCCGCGCAAACATCGTTTCCACGCTGCAAGAGAATACGACCGGCAGCCGAACGCGCGTATGGTTGCGAAGCGCCTTGGTAACGATGCAAGTGGCATTGTCTCTGGTGCTGCTGATCACTGCGGGCTTAACCGTGCGCAGTTTGCGCCACGCGGAGGCGTTGGGCCCAGGCTTCAACCCGGATCATGCTGTGATCGTGTCCATGGACCTGGGCTTGCAAGGCTACGACGAAGCCAAAGGGCAAAACTTCTACCGCCAGATCGTTGAGCGCGTCCGCGCTCTTCCGGGAGTGGAGGGGGCGGTGCTGGCGAGCAGTTTGCCGCTGAGCCTCGACGTAAGCACGACCAGCGTTTATCCCGAGGGGCAGCCTAAGCCTCCAGCGGGCGAGACACCCGAGGCCATTTACAAGGAGGTGGGGCCCAACTATTTTGCGACGATGGAAACATCGCTCGTTGGCGGCCGCGACTTTTCCGAGAACGACAAGGATGGCGGACCTGGCGTAGTGGTCATCAACGAAACCATGGCGCAGCGCTTTTGGCCTGGGCAGAATCCCGTCGGCAAGCGCCTTGTGAACGGCAACAGCGGACTAGTGGAGGTGGTGGGCGTCGCGCGCAACGGATCCTACCGGAACTATGGTGAACCGCCGCAGTTGGTCATCTTTTTTCCCCTGACGCAAAGATATTCGGACGACGCCGTGCTGGTCGTCCGTACCATGGCAGATCCAAAATCGGCGATCGCCGCGGTGCGAGGCGAAGTCCAGGCGCTCGACCCCACTTTGCCCGTCTACGATGCGAAGACGCTAGCGGAACACTTGGACGTGCCGCTGTTCCCTTTGCACGCCGCCGCGGCTGCAGTCGGCACCTTCGGCGCGCTGGCGCTGATTCTTGCCGCCATCGGCATCTACGGCGTCATGGCGTTTTCGGTGAGCCAGCGAACGCAAGAGATCGGCATCCGCATGGCGTTGGGCGCTAGGGCTGTTGACGTGTGGAGTATGGTCCTACGGCATGGTCTGAGGATCACCATTGCGGGGATGGTGATTGGTCTGATCTGCGCATTCGCACTGTCAAGGGTGCTTGCAAACTTGCTTTACGGCATCAGCGCCACGGATCCCGTTCTATTCCTGCTCATTTCGCTGCTGTTAGCCGTGGTCGCCTTAGCCGCTTGCTTCATCCCGGCGCACCGCGCCACCAAAGTCGATCCCGTGATCGCTATCAAGAATTTCTAGTCGGCCGCGAAGTTCAAGGTTTGGGGAGCAACCGGATCAGCACTTCCACTTCCTCGCCGTCCGGCAGATCTACATCTTCGAGCAGATACAGCACGCCGCTACGAAAGCGGGCGCGAAATCTGCGCGGCTCGGATTTCGTAGCCCGGGGCGGTTCAGTTTTCGGCGCGGCCTTGGGCGCGGCAGGGCGTCCGGACGTCTCATCCAGAGCCTCGTTGGCGAGGGCGTCGGCTTCGCGATTTTGCTCGCGGTACACGTGGTCGATGCGAAACGATTCGAGAGCTTGCGACATTTTGTGGGCGCGCTCGAAAAGCGGGCGCAGCTCCGGGCTCTTCACTTTGTATTGACCGCGCATTTGCTTCACCAGCAACTCGGAGTCACTCTCGATGCGCAGCGCGCGGATGCCCTGCGACTGCGCGTAGTCCAGCGCGGCGATCAAGCCGTAGTATTCCGCGACATTGTTGGTCAGCCGGCCGATGTATTTCTTGAGCTTCGCGACGATCTGCCCCTTCGCATCACGAATCACCACGCCATACGACGCCGGCCCCGGATTTCCGCGCGATCCGCCGTCGATATTCGCGCGATAGGCGGCGGCTGCGGCAGCTTTCGGCTCCGGCGCCGCATCGGCAAAAAGTCCGGCGCCTCGTGGAGTTGGCACACGTTTGGCCATCAGGAGGTGGTGGACGCCGAGGTCGCGGCGTTGCTCGAGCCGGCTTCCGGACTCGGCGCTGGGATGGGCTCGAGCGAGTAAAGGATTAGACCGCAGCTCTCGCAACGGAAAAGCTCTTCGTTGGCATCCTGCCGCAAAAGCTGAAGGATGTGCGGCAGAACGCGCATACCGCACCCGCGGCACTGTCCGTCGCGAGCTTCGGCGAGCGCCGTGCCGTGATGCCGCTTGGCGATGCGCTCGTAGAGATCGCGCATGTCCTGCGGCGCCGGAACAATGGTCCGTTCGCGCTCGGCGAGAAGCACCTCGAGGTCTTTTCTCTTTGCCGAGTTCAAAGCCTGAATCTGTTTTCTCTCGGCGTTGATGGCCCCTTCGTCCTCCCGCAGATTGGCCTCCGCGTGCTTCACGCGGCGCTCCGTCTCTTCGCCGGCCATCATCACTTCGAGCTGGCGGTCTTCCGCCTTGGCGACTTCCGCTTCGGCGTTGGCGATTTCGTGCTGGAGGGCTTTAAACGCTTCGTTGGTCTTTACGGCGCCGCTCTGGTCGCGATATTTACGCGCGCGGTCTTTCCATTGCGTGACGTCGAACTCAAGTTTCTTGCGATCGGAGACGCTGGCGGCGCTGGCTTCCTTGGCCGCCGCCACCGCGGCTCGCGCGCCGCTGAGTTTGGCATCGGCCTCGAGGATCCGCTTGGGGAACGAGTCCATCTCCGCCCGGACAGCGGCAATACGATGGTCGACATTTTGGAGGTCAAGAAGTCGCGGGATGGAGGGATGCATGCACCGCGATTTTAACACAGAGAGGGCGGCAACTTAGGGATTGCCGCGAGTTTCGCCGCCGCCCCCCTCGCTATAGACTTTCCAGACGCAAGCCTAGCTGGCGGCGTGCAAATCGCGCCGGATCAGCGTGGCGTCCAGGAAATATCCGATCCCGATCGCCAGGGGAATGATTCCAACAGCGGCGGCGACCCAGGTGTCGGGCTCGTGCTCGATTTGAGCGATAGCGCCGAAGCTGATGATGAAGCCGATCGCAGCGCTGACCAGCAGGATGCCATAGCGCCGGGAACGCGCAGCCTCAGAAAGCTCCGCAACCATGGGAACGTCGACGCCGCGCGCGATCGCGGCCAAGCGCTCTTCGGTGCGCAGCTTGCGCACGCGGTAGTACGTGTACATGGCACCCAGGGGAATGCCCAAGCTCATAATCACCGCAACCAGACCAATAATTTGACCGTCCATAATCCGCTCCTTCGAGAAAGTGTGACCCCCAAGGACTCCGCTTTGGCAGTGGCTCAGGGCGTCATTACATGTGGGAACCGGTGTCACAAGAAAGTACGTGAGAACACAGGGAAAAGTTCCCGTCTAGAAAGCAGGTTCCGGGGTGTTTATGCCCCTAGCCTCAGTAGGACTCGTGAAATTCGAGGGACTGGTCGATTTCCAGCAGCGGCCAGTGAAGCGTTGAATCGGGGGGTTCCGGGGCGCGCCTGCCGGTCACGCTAAAATTTAGGCCACCCGTGCACGCGATGGAGAACGAGTAGCCGCCGCGTTCACGGTCCTCCTCGTCCACCTTGCCCCGGGAGATAAGCTCGTCCACCGGCAAGCACTCGCTGTACGCGGTAAACTGCTCCCGCTCGGCGTCGGCGATGCGGACCATGTTTCTGCGCACGCGTGCCAGGGTAATGCTTTGCGAAATGGTCGTGCCGTGATTGTCGGTATCCATATGCCGCAGATACGCGAAGCCCCCAAGACAAAACACGACAGCGCCGGACACGATAGCCATGAGATACCGCATGATGGAACTCCTCAACCCAAAGCGCCGAATATAAAGAAGGCTGTCGTGGCATTCAAGATAACCAGGGGACGCTTATTGGCTTCGGTATACTAAAGGTAAATCCCGCATCCCCGGGAAGGCCGCCGCGCCTGGAAGGAAACAGCAGCGGGCTTTTTCGATTCGAACAGCGCAACGCCCTGCTAAACTTGTCTTGCCGCCGAACCCCCTTCCCGGTGAGACGTTCTTTTCTGGAAAATTTGAATGACCACCATAGCGCCCCCGGTGGAGCTGCACGCCATCGAAAAGCTGCGCGAGGCAGAGCTCGAGGAAGCACGCTCGATTCAGAACGTGATGCTTCCCATGGAATCGCTGCACGCCGGCAAGGTGAGAATTTCTCACGCGTTTCAGCCGGTAACCGAAGTTGGCGGCGATTTCTTGGACTACTTCGAGTTGACGGATGGCTGTGTGGGCTTGTACCTCGGCGACGCGTCCGGCAAGGGTCTTCCCGCGGCAATGTATGCGGCGCTGGCGGTCGGAACGTTGCGCGGCGTCCACAAAACGGGCCTTGCCGCCTCCCAGGTTCTCACTACACTGAACCGCCGGCTGATGATTCGCGGCACCCCGCGGCGGCATGCCGCGCTTCAATACGCCGTTTTCGATCCGCGGACCCGCGAGATGCAAATCTCCGGCGCCGGCATGCCTGGTCCCTTTCAGCTTTCCGCGGGGGCTGCCGCATCCTGGAAACCCAGGGAATACCGCCAGGCCTCTTTGATCCGTCGGTGGCCTACGAGACGTTGCGAATCACGATTGAGCCGGGCGACTCCGTATTCTTCTTCACGGACGGGCTATCGGACGCCTTCGACGCCGAAGGAGAGAGCTTCGGCATGGAACGCTTGCAAGCCATCTGTGAAACGGAATTTCATCGCCCGCCATCGGAACTCCTCGGGCACATATTTTCGGCGGTGGACCGCTTCGCTCACGGCAGAACACAGCATGACGACATGGCGGCTGCCGTTTTTCATTTCGGCCACGACTGAAAACGAGAACCTACCCGCCGGCCGCCAATCTCCCAACTGAGGGCAGTCTCACCCGCCCCGGCATCAGTGCAACGGTATTTGCCCGCACGGCGTCCAATCTATGTTGCCTGTCTGGCGATGCCTCGTTTGTGCACCCCGCAAGCGGTGTCGTACACTGAATGATTCCGAGACACGTCTAAACGTTAGTGAGGGTTCCTTTGACCAGATCGATTCGATACAAGATGCTTGCGTTTGGCCTGGCGCTTGGTTCGCTGGCGCTTTTGGCCCCCATGACCGTGCAGGTCGCGTATGCCGGTCCTCCGGACGCCCAGGCCAAGAGGTCGCCCGTGCTCGCCGCGATGCAGGCCGAGCTGGAGCGCTCGGTGAAGACGCTGGGTGCGCAAGATCCCCCGGCCTACTACATCGGTTACACCATCACGGATACGCAGCGGTCGGAAGTCTCCGGCTCCAATGGCGCGCTCCTCTCCAGCAGCGACAACCGCAACCGCTGGCTCGAGGTATCCATTCGCACCGGCAGCTACGACCTCGACAATACCCACAAGGTGGGACCTCGCGAAGAGCAGCGCGGTGGACCAGGTGAGCCCGCACCCATCGACAACGACACCGAAGTGCTACGCCGCGCCATCTGGCTCGAGACGGACAAGCAGTACCGATCAGCGGCGGAGGCGCTAATCAAGATCAGGACCGGGAAAGAGGTAAAGGTCGAATCGGCGGAGGGCAGCGCGCCCGATTTTACGCACGAGCAGCCCCACACCGACATTGGCCCCGAAACCTCCATTCAGCTCGACCGCAAGCCCTGGGAAGAGCGCGTCCGCGCCTACACCAAGGCCTTCCGTGATTCCCCGGCGGTCATCAATTCCATTGCCACATTCACAGCGCAGGCCCAGAACGCCTTCCAGGTCACTAGCGAAGGCACGCAACTTCAATACGGCCAAATTCGCTACCGGCTCGAGCTCTTCATCCAGGGAAAAGCTCCCGACGGCATGGATCTGGACCGCTACTACAATTTCGATTGGGTGAATCCCTCCGACGCTCCCGACGACAAAGCGGTCTACGCCGCCGAAGCCGGGATGCGCAAGGAATTGGAAGGTTTGGTTGCCGCGCCCATCAACGAGCCGTCCGTGGGCCCCGCGCTGCTAACCGGCCGCGCCGCTGCGGTCTTCTTTCACGAAGTCTTTGGTCACCGCGCCGAAGGCCATCGGCAAAAAGACGTAGCCGAAGGACAGACGTTCGCCAAGAAGGTCGGCGAGCAAATCCTCCCGGACTTCCTCAGCATCGTCGACGACACCACCATGAAAAAGCTCGGCTCGACCGACCTGCTCGGCTACTACCAATATGACGACGAAGGCACGAAGGCGCATCGCGTCACGCTGGTGGATCATGGCGTATTGAAAGATTTTGAAATGTCGCGCTCGCCCCTGGTTGGCTTTCCGCATTCCAACGGGCACGGACGCCGCCAGCTTGGCGCAGCGCCGGTTTCCCGCCAGGGCAATCTCATCGTCGAAAGCAGCAAGACCGTGACGAACGCGCAACTCCGCGCAAAGCTCATCGAGCTCATCAAGGAGCAGCACAAACCGTTCGGCCTGCTGATCGACGACATCGCCGGTGGCTTCACCTTTACCGGGCGCGGGCAGCCGCAAGCGTTCCAAGTCCTGCCGCTGGTCGTCTACAAAGTGTTTCCCGACGGCAAGCCCGATCAGCTCGTGCGCGGCGTGGACATCGTGGGGACCCCGCTCGCGGCTTTGACGAAGATCGTCGCCACTGGCGACACGCCGGAAGTTTTTAACGGCTACTGCGGCGCGGAGTCCGGCTCCGTGCCGGTTTCCGCCGCGGCCCCGGCAATCCTAACAACCGAGCTGGAAGTGCAAAAGAAAGAAAGCTCCACGGACCGGCCGCCAATCTTGCCAGCTCCCGCGCATGACGTATTGCGGGCGGGAGGTGCGCAGTGAAGCGCTCACGTTTGGCGATCACCTTTGCGATTCTCGCGACCCTGACTAACAGCTTTGCGGCGTCTCGCGCGCAAGCCGCTCAGGCAGGCCAGGACAACGATAAAACGCTGAGCGCCATGCGCGACGAAATGGCTCGCTCCAAGACGCGTCTGGAATTAAAAATCCCCGGCACCGACCAGCCCGTCAAGCCCTACTACGTCGAATATCGTTTGCTGGACCTCGACGTAAAGGAAATCGTCGCGCAGTTTGGCACGTTGCTCACCAGCAACCACACCCGCCAGCGCTTCATGGACGTCGAAGCGCGCGTCGGCTCCTACAAACTCGACAGCTCGAACTTCATCAGCGACGACGGCTTCCGCGGCTTTATCGGCTCGCAGGGATCGGTGGGCATCGATCGCGACTACGATTCGCTCCGCCAAGACCTGTGGATCGCCACCGATCAGGCCTTCAAGGAAGCGGTCGAGACCTATTCGCGCAAGCAGGCTTACCTCAGCAGCTTGGCGCGGCAATCCGAAATCGACGATTTTTCCCGCGTCACGCCGGTTCAAACCATCGAACCGCTGGTCACGCCGGACTGGAGCAATCGCAACTGGGAGCAGGAAGCGCGTGATGCTTCCGCCACCCTGCGCCAATTCCCCGAAATCTATGAATCGCGAGTCACCTACTACCTCGTCTACGCCACGGAATACCTGATGACCAGCGAGGGCACCGAGATTCGCACCAATCGCACCTTCGCCGCGATCGAGTCCGGCATGAACACCCTGGCGTCGGACGGCATGGAGCTGAATCATCTGTACTCGACGTATGCTCCGAAGCCCGCCGATCTCCCGAACGTGGATGCCGTCCGCAAAGGCCTGAACGTTGCCGGCAGCGAATTGATGGCTCTACGAGCGGCCCAGCCGGCGCAAGACTATACGGGTCCCGTCCTGTTTGAAGCTCGCGCCGCTGCGCCCCTTTTGGCGCAGGTCCTCGGCCCGGCCATGAACGGCTCGCGTCCCCCGGTAGCGTTCCAGCCGGTGATGGAGCAGTTGATGGGCAACCTCGGCGGCAAAAGCGATTGGAGCGGCCGCCTCGGCGCTCGCGTGCTGCCGCCATCCGTCAGCTTGATCGACGATCCTAGCGCCAAGGAATTTCACGGCACGCCGCTGATCGGCGGCTACGCCGTCGACGACGAAGGCGTGCGCGCCCAAAAAGTCGAAGTGGTGGAAAACGGATCGCTGAAGGCTCTGCTGATGTCGCGGCGCCCCGGAAATGATTCCGATCAATCCAACGGTCACGGCCGCTCCGGATTCTTGAGCGACGCCAAGCCCACCATGAGCAACCTGTTCTTCAAGTCGACGGAAACGGTTTCACCCGCTGAGTTGAAGAAGAAATTCCTCGACGAGTGCCGCGCCGAGAAACTCCAGTATTGCGTGATCGTTCGCGAGATGGACAATCCGTCCCTGAGCCTGCTGCACCAGGAAGATTTCTCCGCGCTGCTGGCCAGTTATGGCGGAGGCGCAGGCACTGGCGATCGTTTGCCGCTTCTGGTCTACAAGGTCTATCCGGACGACGGCCGCGAGGAAGTGATCCGCGGCGCCCGCATCATCGGCGTGAACACGCGCTCGCTGCGTAACTTGGCGGGCATTGGCAACGACGACTTTGTCTACAACTATATGCAAAGCCAGATTACGGGCTTTGCCGGAACGGCGCTCGGCGCGTTCGGCGCAGCCCAGGGCGGCTTGCCCGCATCCGTCGTCGCCCCCTCGCTGCTCTTCGAAGAACTGGAAGTCCGCGGCGCCCGCGGCGAACCCAAGCGCCTGCCGTTGATCCCCGCTCCACCGCTAACCGCCGCGCGGTAGCACAGACACTCTTGTATGTGCCCGCCAAAACGCAGGCAAGAATGAGCCGGCTCCGCGAGCGTATTTATGATGAAGGATGTTCCTGGGTGCCGCACCCTTGCGATTTTCAAGGATGCGGGTTCTGACTTTTTCCCGGGAGCAGTAGGCTGACCATGAACGACGTAACCCGCCGCAGCCTCATCTTCGGAGCCGCCACCGTAGGCGCCTACGGCCTGCTCCTGGGCGTGCAGCGCGCCTGCCTAGCCGCGTTCGCCTACGACGAGCCAGAGCAGCCCGATAACTCAGGCCCGGTCACGGTAGTCAAATTCGCCGACGATGGCACCCAACTAGGCGCAGTCACCATTGCCAAAGTTCGCAAGACCAAACCCCAGTGGAAGCAGCAGCTCACCCCACTGCAATACGACGTCACCCGCCGCGCTGCCACCGAGTTCGCCTTCTCCGGCGCGCTCCACGACCAGCACGCCACCGGACTCTACCGCTGCATCGACTGCGACAACGCCCTGTTCGACTCCACCACGAAGTTCGACTCCGGCACCGGCTGGCCCAGCTTCTGGCAGCCCATCGCCGCCGAAAACGTCTACGAAAAAACCGACGCCAGCTTCGGCACCATACGCCGCGAAGTAAAATGCAAACTCTGCGACGCGCATCTCGGCCACGTCTTCCCAGACGGGCCGCCGCCGACCGGCCTGCGCTACTGCATGAACTCCGCCGCCCTACGCTTTCTACCCAATCCGAAGTCGTGAAAACCCGCCCCTAGTGGCGACGGACTTTGTGGCACAGCCATTCCTGGCTGTGTCTTCCCGCGCCTGACGCGGTGCCTGCACCTATTGATGTACGTCCGCAAGCAAATCTTCGTCTTCATTGATCGTCAGGCGATCGATCTTTATCGGGAGAACAGCATCGATGGGCTCATTCGAGTGCGTCACACCAATGCTGCCGATCCGGATCGTCTTGTCTCCCATGTGAGCGTAAAGCGGCACCACATCCTTCCAACCTTCAGGAACGCCCGACCGCTTGATCTCTCCTTTGATGTGCGTCTTCCCGTCCGCTGACGGCTCCACCGAAACGTGAAACCAGTATTGCGGGAACCCGGTGCCATACACATACTGGTTGAAGAACCAGTCCATCCTGTGATTGCCGTCCAGATCCATTGCGCGCGTCATGTGCTTCTCGACGATCGCTTTGAAGTCCTCGCTGGACGCCGCCTTGTTATCGAACGTCTTGCAGTAGTCGCGCATCATGTTCTTGAACGAATGATCCGCGTCGGCGTTGCGGGGGTCGGCGAGCTGCACGCGCAGCATCTGCAGGACAAAGCCGCCCTTGGAATAGATCAAATCCTGATACGAGCGCGGGTCGGTTTCCGACGAAGCAATGCGCTGCCCCATCCAGATTGGGCCGAGCGATTCGATGGAATGTCCCCGCGTATCCTTGGATTTCAGCAGGTCTTTTTCCTTGCGCCATCGCCCCAGATATTCCTTGTGGTTCTCGCGATACTCCACGTACAGGTTGCCGGAAAATTCCGCAAAGCCTTCGGAGAGCCACTGGTCGTGATAGCTCTTCCAGCCGACGCGATGGCCCCACCACTGGTGAGAGGTTTCGTGCGCGCGAAAGAAATCGGTCACCGCGGTCTCGTCGCGGATGCCGATGGCGTGACGCTGAGTCGAGTCCAGAAATGACGCCGACCATAAATAGATCAATCCGGGCCAACCCTGCCCGTACGAATAGCTGATCGGCATGCTCGTCACCGAGAGCCGATTGTACGGATACGGCCCAAAGAACGAATCGAACACGCGAATCATGTTGGCCATCTCGATTCCATCGTCTTCGCCATCGCGGCGGGCGTTAGGGTGCCGACAGCGGCCATTGCGGCGCCTGAATCAAAGTAGCGCTGCATCATCACCAACACGTCGTCCGGCTCGCGATTCGCGTAAATGTCCACGCCAACGTTGTCGGCTTTTTCGCTGGATACTTTGTAGTCGCCGTAGGCGAAACCCGCGACCGCCAGCGGGATCTGGCTCTTCCAGGTCGTGATTCGTGTGTTTCCGTCGACGGTCTCGCTGGTTTTGTCTCCCGTGGCCACCAGCACCGAGCCTTTGGGGCTACGGAACGTCAGATCGAAATCTGCCCGTGTCGAAAAACTGTTCGGCCGGTCCGGATACCAACCCGAACTTTCACAAAAGTAGTTGCCATGACCTGCAATGCGGATGGCGCGCTTACCCCCATAGCTGAACGTCAGCGCCAGGGGCTCTTCGGGCCTCAGCGGCGCATTCAGCGCTACCGCTACGTAGTCGCCGTACGATTGGTAGCGATCCTTGGATTCTCGCGACTGAAAGAACATCAACGAATTGCCCTGCCCATCCTTGATCGAGTCGAGCCGCAGGTTTCCATCCAGCTCGAAAAGGAGCACTCGTTCTCCCGCAAGTCGCGGCTCGATGGCCACAACGTCGGTGGCATGCAGATCCGCGCTCGAGGTCACGCTCGCGTCGATCTTGTTCGAGCGAATCGAGAAGTCTTCTTTCGCGGCTGGGTCTTTCCAGGCTTCGGCGGCGCTTTTGCCGCCGGCCGGGAAGCTCATCCACACGTCGAAATGCCGAATCACGCTCACATCGGCCCACCGGCCGATAGCGATATCCTCCGACTCCAGCGTGTCGTCACGCACCTCCACCCACCCTTTGTCCTTGGTTTTCAGGTCCGCGAGAAAGAATGCCGTTCGCACGCGATCCTCGGATAAGACTCCTTGCAACAAGCGCGGCAACGCCGATTCGCCCAGATCTTCGCGGTCTCTCTGCCGCTTGGCGTACAAATCGTCCGTGGCAGAGCCTGCTTGCCATTTCACCTGCTTGGCCAATTCCTCGGGCAACGCGTCGGTGGACGAAAACGTCGCCTCCGTGAAAGCCATGTCCACTTTGGGCTGCCTCGTGAAGAGCTGAAGCTGTTGCGCTTCGATGGCGTTCGGTGGCTCCACTTCCAGCTTGCCGTTTCCGTGAAACACCGCGCCAAACGCCACGCCATTAGCAGGCTGCGTGAGTTGGATCGTGCCATCGACCAGCGTGATGCGCACGCGATCGCGGACGATCGTCACGTTCTCCGCGTGCGCGAACTTCGAAGGATCCACCGCTCCCGCGTTTAACGCGTTCCACGCCGCGGTCGCTGCCGCACCCGCTGGCCATGTCTGCGCATTGGCGGAAAACGAGGCCAGGAGGCACACTCCAGCCAAACAGCAAGACTTGCGAATCATCCGGCGTGACCTCGTAGGCTTCTTGCCGAAGCTACACGCCGATAGCTCCGGCAACAAGTAACTCCTGCGGTACACGCACCCTAGTGCGCACTGCGCCGACAGGCGCCGAAGCCGGGTGCCGCACCCTTCGTTTTTAAAGGTGCGGGTTTTGACTTTTTGGTAGTGGATCAGTTTTCGGTGACGGCGCTGGTCAGGCGTTGGTCTCCATCGGAGCGGGAGTGGGCAGATCGTGCTGCGACGCGGCACTTTCTAAAAACAAGACATGATCCGTGCAGCTTACGGAGACGTTTCCCTCGCTAGCCCTTGAGCTTGAGCAGCCTGACGGTCAGAGAAAACCTTGATGACGGGCCCCGGGAGTCGTTCCACTTCGACGATCTCGTCGGCTTGCGGGGAACTCGGGCGCGCCGGAAAATCATTCCGAGCGAAGCGCTTGGATGACGTCGATGCGGGCGGCGCGTGCCGCCGGGAGCATCGAAGCGACTACCGCCGCGCCTAACAGCACAAACGCAGAAACGATCACGGGCAATGCGCCCGGCATTTTTAAGTCGCCGAAATAACTGCCTGCCACGCGCGCCACGACGAGCCCGAACGCCGCGCCCGCCAGAACGCCAACGCCAGCCATCACGACGCCTTCCCCGACAACACCTCTGAGCAGATTTTCCGGCGGTGACCCCAGCGCCAAGCGGATGCCGAATTCGCGTGTTCGCGCGCTGACAGAAAACGCCAGTACGCCCGCGACGCCAACGACGGCAATTAGTAACGCGACCCCTGCAAACACGCCAAAGACCAAGGAGTTCAAGCGGTCTGGCGCAAGAACTTTTGCCCGGATGTCTTCCAGGGTGGCGGCGTTCTCCACGGGTTCATCGGCGGACATCTGCCGGATGATTTTCGTTACCGGCATTACCAGCGAATAAGGATTTACCGTGGTGTGGATGAAGAGGTGACCGCCGTACATTCCGGCGTCTGCAAAGGAGCTATAAATGGTGGAGGTGGGCGCCGGAACGATATGTGCGTCGTCCACATCGGCGGCGACCCCAATAATGCGGTGTGGAGACGTAAATCGCGCCTTTTCGCTCGCACTGCCCTCAAGGAATTCGAGCACGGGATCGGTCCAATAGACATGCCGATTGATCGGATCCTGGCCAGGAAACATCCGCTGTGCCAGAGTTGCGCTGACGATCACGACGGGCTCTCGATTCTGGTCATCGAGCGCGTTGAAATCGCGGCCGGCAATAATGGGAACGCCCAGCGCGCTGAAAAAGCCGGGAGAGATGTTACGCCACAGCGCGCGAGGATCGTCTTTGCCATGGACGTGACCATCACCAGAAAATTGCAAGCCTACACCGAAGTTCTCGGCATCACGCCAGGGAGCGATCATACCGACAGCCGTCTCGGTGACGCCGGGTAGCGCATCGATTTGACGTACCGATTCCTTGTAAAAATCGAGGACTTGCTGAGGCGTTTTTCCGTTGGACGGCGCCGGAACATCAATGGCTAGGACGTGACGCGTATCCATGCCGGTTTGGGTGGTTTGCAACGCGATCAGCGTAGTGATCAGCATGCATGCGCCCGCCAGCAGCACGAAAGACGCGGCGATTTGCGTGACGGCGAAGATGCGCTGGCGGCGGCCGGTGCTGCTGGTGATGCGAACGCCGCCGCTCGCGAGGTTCATGCCATTCGATGCGTTAGCCGAGGGCAGGCGCGGCACAAATGCCAAAATCACCGCCGCGACTATTGCCAGCGCCACTCCCACCCAGAGCAGGCTGGAATCGACCGTCAAATCCAGCGCGCGAACGGAGAAGCGCGAGGCGTATCGAGCCAGGATTGTGACCAATGGCTGCGCGCACATTACGGCGATTGCTGCGCCCGCGCCGCAGAGCAGAAGGCTTTCGGCTAACAACATGCGGCGTAGCGCGCCAGTGCTTGCGCCGAGCGCGGCACGGACGGCCAACTCGCCCTCGCGGCGAACCGTCCGCGCCAGAATCAGGTTGGCAACGTTCGAGCACGCAATGATGAAGACCAGGCCCGATGCGGCGAGAAGCACGAGGAGGACGGTACGCGCGCCGGAAGTAATCTGCTCCCGGAGCATCTTGGCATCAATGCGGTAGCCGCCGTTATCAGGATACGCATCGGAGTGGTCCTTCTCCATGGAGGCATAGACCGTGCGCAACTCGCTGCGAGCCTGGTCGAGAGTGGCGCCGGGAGCAAGCTTACCGAAAAGTTCGGTCATGCGATGGACGCGGCCCGTGACCATCGTGGCGGAAAGATGATGCGGGCTGATGACCAAGTTGCCGATGATCTCTGTATCCGCGGGATACGGCACAGAGGGCTCAAGGACGCCGATGACCGTAGCCGAACGATCGCCAATGCTGCTCAGGCGAACGGTCTTGCCAATTACATTCGGATCTCTTTTGTAAACGGTGGACCAGTAACGATACGTCAGCACGATGACGCCCGGAGCGTCGGCACTGCCGTCTTGAGGTCCGACGAGACGGCCGAGAACAGGACGCAGACCCATTACCTCAAAGTAGTTGCCGCTGACGACGCCGCCGTGAACGATGCGAGGTTCGCCGAGTCCGACCATCGTAAAGTCCATGGTCGAGAAATCGCCGAACTCGCTGACGGAAGGGACGCTGCCCTCGATATCCCTGATTTCGGGCACGGAAAACGTGGTGTTGTCCTGTCCGCCGGTTGGGGCGCTCTGGCGGATATAAATGAGCCGGTTCTCGTCACGGTTGATGAGCGGCTTGAGCAGCACTCCCCGCACGAGCGTGAATATCGCCGCGTTGGCCCCAATGCCAAGCGCCAGCGTCAGGATCACAATGGTCGCAAACCCTTTGCTGCGCATCAGCGAGTGGAACGCAACTCTTAGATCGCGGAAAAATGACATGTTTCCTTCCCCCTTCGGCGTTTATCAGCACCACGCGTGCCAATAGAAAGACCCACATTGTAAATCACTTACCATGGGCAGCGTCATAGGGGATGGTCGTTTTCGGCAGCCAATGTCCCAAATTCGGACAGCGCTTCGGTTGTGGAATCCCTCGACACGTGGCGTCTGTTTCGGAAGCGCCGGTTTGCACTGACCCCGTTCGCCAGACCACCATTTTCGATGAACGTACCGATCTACCGATCCTAACTCGTTGGCCAGTGGAGGTAGAGTCGCGTGATCGGAAACCGACCCATTACCGACCTTTTCTCTCCTTCTCCCAACCGCCAAAACCGTTAATTCCACCCCAGTGCCGTCCGCTCCCCAATTCCCACCATTCCCTGCATAATACTTAACCAATTCATACTTTCCTGCTATTCTCTCCCGGGTACGCTGCATTCCAAGTGCGGAGGACACTAGAAAGGCATTTCCGTGTCCGCGCAACCCGCCTGCTTCCTTTCCCGTGGCCCCGAAACGATTTCTACGGGCTACGACTCCTGCCTCGCGGTTGCCTCTGCGATGTTGGCAGGCCCTGTCTCCTTTCCCGCTCCCTCTTCTCATCACACTACTGCACGCGCAACCCTTTTATTTTCATCGATATCCTTCACAGTTCCCACGACACCCGGGCGTGGGGGTATCCAAAGGAGGCCTTTGCGAAACGGACGACAGGCGAAAATCCCTCCCTTTCCCGTCTTGCTCTCGCCACTCGCCACCCGTCACTCGCCACTTCCTGCACCGACACTCACTCCTGCAACTTTCTTTGGAATCAATCGTTTACTTCATGACTCGCTGTATACCCAGGGGTGGGGGGTCAAGAGCGAAAGTTACAGACCGGGCGCATCCAGACGGAACGCCCGCACTTGGGGTAGTCTATCCACCGTGATTGCCGCGGAGTTGGCAGGAGAAGTTCGAGAAAAGAAGCGGGCGGCGCTGCTGAGCGTGGGTTCGGCGCTGGTGTTGGTGTCCCTGAAGGCGTTTCTGGTGCTGCGCACCGGCAGCTTGGGCGTCTTATCGGAGGCGCTGCACTCCGGATTGGACCTGATCGCGGCGATCATCACGTTTCTGTCGGTGCGCGTGTCAGACCAGCCGGCCGACGAGCGGCATCCCTACGGTCACGGCAAGTTTGAGAATTTTTCCGCGTTCGTCGAGACCGCGCTGCTGCTGCTCACCGCTCTCTACATCATCTACGAAGCATTCGACCGCTTGTTCTTCCACAGCGTGCACATCGCGCCGAGCGTTTTGGCAATAGTGATTTTGCTGTGCGCGCTGGCCATCGACCTGACGAGGTCGCGGGCGCTATCGCGAGTAGTCAAGAAATATCCAAGCGACGCGCTGGAAGCTGATGCGCTGCATTTCTCCACCGACGTGTGGAGCACCATCGTCGTCATCGCAGGTGTCGGCCTGGTCTGGGCAGGCGAGACGTGGAATGTGCCGTGGCTGATCTATGCCGACGCACTGGCCGGCTTGGTGGTTGCGGCGGTGATCTTGTGGGTCGGCTCGCGGCTTGGCCGGCGCACTCTGGACGCTCTCCTGGACGTGGCACCCGAAGGTCTGCAGCAGGAAATCGCGCGCGCAGTGGCGCGTATGGACGGCGTGCTGGACGTGGACCGTGTGCGCGTGCGGAGAGCCGGCAATCGCCACTTTGTGGACGCCACGGTGAGCGTGGCGCGAACCGCGAGCCTCGAGCAGGTGCACGCCCTGAGCGACGCCATCGAGAAGCGCATCGGCGAAATCGTGCCGTCCGACGTGATGGTGCACGCCGAGCCGCGCGCTCCGCAGGGCGAGCACTTGTTTGAAGCCATTCGCGCGGTGGCGCAGCGCATGGGGCTGGCCATCCACGATTTGAGCGCGCTGCAGCAGCAAGGGCAGCTTTTCGTCGAGCTGCACCTGGAGGTGGACGAAAACCTAAGCCTGGCGGACGCGCATCGCCAAGCGACCGATCTTGAAGAAGGCATTCGCGAGCTGCGCGACGGCCCGATCGAGGTGAACATTCACATCGAGCCGCTCGGGACGCCATATCGCCACACCGGACGCCGGCGGCGGCGAAATGAAACTGCTCTCGAACGCGATCGAACAGTTCCTGAACGGGCTGCCGTCCGAATACGACGAGCTGGTGAACTGCCACGACGTTCATGTGCGCCAAGTCGAGCATCGCATCTTGGCCTCGTGCCACTGCACGATGAAGGGAAATCTGCCGATCACCCAGATCCACGACGTGACCGCCGCGCTGGAAGACCGCATCAAGGAGCGCTTCCCGCAGGTCCACCGCGTCACCATTCACCCCGAACCGTTCGAGGGTTAGGCGAGAGATTCGGCGGCAATATCTAACTGGATTCCGTGCGGCCCGAAAAGACTTGGGCGGCGAGGGCGATGAGCGCGGGGAAACAGACCAGGACGTAGCGAGGCTCCGGTGTTTCCAGCGTGGTGAGAAACGCGGTCCGCAAGAGAATGAAGACGATCAACAGTGGCAATCGCGGGACGTACCGCGGCGCTGCGCCGCCACAAACGCCGCGCTCCCCAGATCGCCAGCGCGATGTACGTGATGTTCAGCAAGAATAAGCCGACGGTTACAGACTGATCGACTTTGTCGTCTTGCCAGGATTGCGCGCAGCGGGAAAACCGTGCCGGATACCGGGATGCAGCTCGATGCGCGGCGTGAACCACATGGTGACGGCTCGCGCCGCGGGCAGCCAGACGTAGGTGCGCAAAGGATGGCGCGCCGTGCGTTCCCGAGCGAGTTGCGCGAAGGAAGCATCTTCGTCCGCTGTTAGCGTCAGGTCGGTGTTGTAGGGCTCGAGGATTGCCGCCACGCGCGCTTTTTCTTCCGGCGTGTCAAAGGCGAGATCGGGAATCTCGGCCACGCTAATCGCTTCGTCGTTGAGCTTCCATGGGACGAGATAGACGTCGCGGAACCGGTAGAGCCACGTTTTTTCCCAGCTCATGAATCCGTAGGGAACCAGCTCGCCGGGAAGATTCGAGTTTTTCGGCGCCAGAAACTGAAACTCGTGCAGCGTGACGGCGTTGCGTATCGCCCACGGCGCGAGCGGAATCGCGCAAGCCAAGCCCATACCCACGACCGTGCGAATCCATCGCATCGTTTCACGCTGCGACACCAGGACCACCCGAGAACGATCCAGCACGCAAGAAGGAGAAGCGGGGCCTCCGGCCGGAATAACGTGCCGGAGCCGACCAGCAGCGCGGCGCACGCGGCCAGGTAGCGATAGTCATTGCACAAGCCGCCAATTCTTTTTGAAGAACAGCCAGCCATTGTTGCGAATGCGCCCCACCAGCAAGCAAAGCGGCAAGGAAGCTGCGGCGGTGAAGAAGCCTGGCAAAGACTTCGGTGAGCGGCACGGCTGCGTAATTCGCCGTAAAAGGGCACAGCGCGGAAAGCCAAAGCGCGGCAGTGAAAATTCGTTGCGGGCTGGTTTCGCTCGTTCACCATAGCAGCACAGCGTTGCTGCCAGGGCCGGCGATGAGCACGCAAGAGAGCAGATCGACCAGCAGCCTGCGCAATCATCACCAAAGACGTGCGCGTCCGCACCGATGCGCCCCGTGATCGCATAGATCAGCGCCAAGAATGCCGGGATAGCCGGGCATGCGCAGGTCCACCGGCGTGATCTTGCCATAGACCTCCATCGCGTAGGTGTGATGCAAGAGCCAGTTCGTGGCCATCTGTTCGTACAGGACCGTGTCACCCGAATTGGCGGGATATTTGAAGACGAAAAAGAGCCGCAGGCATAACCCGGCGGCCAGGGCGACAATGGGATGCGAGAAAATTCGCTTCATGAACGGAACGCATCTTACAATAGGGCAGACGGATTCAGGCAGGCGGAACTCCAACCAGCTCTCGACGTTCAGGACCTAGCCGCACCGCCGGATTGAAAGGCTTCATGAAGGAACGTGGTCCAATTTTCTATGACGCGGAGCGCGTCCGCTGGCGCCGCACGAGGCGGGTGATGGAGATTTCCGGCGCGCTGCTGACGCTGCTGCTGGCGTATTTTTTCGTGAACATCGCGGCCAGCGTCGAACTGCCCGCCGGACTGCTGCCGGACACGCGGCCGATCTATCGCGCTCTGAGGTTAAAACCCGCAGCAAAGGTCGTTCCGGTCCGTGAAGGGCGCCACCGTCGCGTGGCCAACCTCGGAAAGGTTCCCGCGACCTACGATCCACTCCGTGCGGCATTTTTCGTGAGCTGGGATTCCAACAGCCTGGCCACTCTCAAAAGACATTACAAAGATCTCGACCTCCTGATTCCAGAACAGCTCCACGCCGTGAGTTCCGACGGAGCGCTGACCATCGTCGATTACGAGCGCTACCAGACCGTCAAAGCCGGCCCTGCGGAAGCCGTCGCGCTCCTTAAAGATGACAAGCTGCATCGCTGGATGAAGTCCGCGAACGTCGAGCTGGCCATCATGGGCCAGCTCAACAACTATGACGGAGCAACCTGGCGCGTAAACGAAATGGCCCAACTGCTGGCCAATCCGGACGCGCGGCATAACTTGATTCGCAATGTGGTCGAATATGCCGTCGAAGCCCACGAATCGGGCATCGTCGTTGACTTTGAGGGAATCCCGGACAAGAACCAGCCGGATTTTCGCGATTTCGCCGCGGAGCTTGCACCCGCGCTCCATTCGGTCGGTCTGAAGCTGATGATTCAGCTGCCCGCGCGCGACGAGTCCTACGACTACAAGTTCTTCGGCAAAGAGTGTGACGCCATCGTGCTGATGAACTACGATCAGCACTGGGTGTCTTCTCCGCCGGGCCCCATTGCCGCGCAGGATTGGTTCGTCGAGAATTTGAAGCAGGTTCTCGACGCTGGTGCCCGCTCAGAAAATCGTCGTCGCCATCGCTAACTTCGCCTACGACTGGCCGCAGGCCGCAAACAAGAAGTGGGCATCCGCCACCGAGTTCAGCGTGCAAGAAGCGCTGCTGCATGCATACGAATCGGAAACCGAAATTGAATTCGACGACGCCTCGCTGAACCCGCATTACTCCTACGTCGACGAAAACAATCAGGTGCATCAGGTGTGGATGCTCGACGCCATCACGGCATACAACCAGTTGCGCGCCAGCGAGCGGCTGAACGTGCAGGGCACCGCGCTGTGGCGGCTGGGCCACTCGGACACGTCGATCTGGGGTATCTGGGACGCGACCCGGCCCGACGACGCCGCACGCCAAAAACTTGCGGACATCGCGCCGGGCCCGGACCTGATCCTGGAAGGAAACGGTGACGTCTGGCGCTTTATCGACACGCCCAAGCGCGGGCGCCGCAGCTTCACGTACGATGCCGCCGCCGACCTCTTCACGGATGAGAGTTACGACGCCTACCCGCTGTCGTACGACATCGATCAGATCGGCGCAGCCAAGAAGAAAATCGCCATCACCTTTGACGACGGTCCCGATCCGCGCTGGACGCCGAAAATCCTCGATATCCTGAAAGAGAAAGATGTACCCGCCGCTTTTTTCGTGATCGGCGTGGATGCCAGCCAATCTCCCGAAATCCTCAAGCGCGAATATGCCGAGGGCCACGAAATCGGTAATCACACCTACACCCATCCGAATTTCGACGAAATTTCCAAGACACAAATCCGCTGGGAGTTGAACCTCACGCAGCGCCTGATCGAAAGCACCATCGGCGTGAAATCGATCTTGTTCCGGCCGCCCTTCGGCATCGATCACCAGCCCGAATACGCGGAAGAAGTAGCGCAGCTCCCGGTTGCGCAGGACATGGGCTACTTGATCGTGGGGCAAAAGGTCGATCCACACGACTGGCAACTGCGTGACGGAAAGCAAGTTCCCGCACAGGAAATCGCGGACGCCGTGCTGCGGCAAGCTGATGACGGAAACATCGTCCTGTTTCACGACGGAGGCGGCGACCGCACCCAGACGGTGGCTGCGCTGCCGCTGGTCATCGACGCGCTACGCGCGCAAGGATACCAGTTCGTCTCCGTGTCGGACCTGATCGGCAAAACACGCGCCGAAGTGATGATGCCTCTGAGCACCACCGAGCGGCTGGAAGCGCGCGCCGATGGCTTCATCTTTGGGATTTATCATTGGTTCCGTTTGGGGATTGCCACGATCTTTATCGTAGGCATCGTGCTGGTCAGCGGCCGCGCTCTGATTATTGGAATCCTCGCGCTGATCGAAAAAATGCGCCCCGACCACGCAACCATGCCGGACCCGCCGCCGAGCGCCACGGTCCTGATTCCAGCGCACAACGAGGAAAGCGTCATCGTACAAACCGTCAATTCCGTGCTGGCCTCGGACATGAAGCAGGTGCGCGCCATCGTGGTCAACGATGGGTCTACCGACCGCACCGGCGCCCTCTTGGACGAGCACTTCGCGCAAGAACCCCGGGTGCGCATCATCCACCAGGTCAACCGCGGCAAATCCGCAGCGCTTAGCCGCGCCATGGCGGAAGCCGACACCGAAATCCTGGTCACCATTGATGCCGACACCGAAGTCGAGCCCGACGCCATCGGCAAGCTGTTGCGCCATTTCTCCGACCCCAAGGTCGGCGCGATGGCCGGCAACGTGAAAGTTGGCAACCGCTCTCGATGGCTGACGCGCTGGCAAGCCCTCGAATACATCACCAGCCAGAACATGGAGAAGCGCGCTTTCGACCTGCTGAATTGCATTACGGTCGTTCCCGGCGCGCTTGGCGCTTGGCGCAAGAAGGCCATCGAAGCGGCCGGCGGCATCAGCGCGGACACCGTCGCCGAAGATGCCGATCTAACCATCGCCATCCGCCGGCTGGGATGGCGCATCGGCTACGACGAGGAAGCCATCGCGTGGACCGAAGCGCCGGAAACCGCCGGCGCGCTGATCCGCCAGAGATTCCGCTGGACGTTCGGCACGCTGCAATCGTTCTGGAAGCACAGCGACACGCTGTTCCGCCCAAAGTACGGCACGCTCGGATGGGTCGCGCTGCCCAATGTGTTTGTGTTCCAACTGGCGCTGCCGCTGATCTCTCCGATCATCGATCTGATGTTCTTCGGGTCGCTGATCTTGTGGGCGCTGGGACAAAAGGTGGCACATCTGCCGCAAATCTGGACCACCGCCGACGTGGAGCGCTCGGTGCTGTTTTTCTTGGGCTTCCTGCTGATCGATGTTTTCACGTGCATGGTCGCTTTCGCGCTGGAGAGAAAAGAAGACTGGACCTTGCTCGTGCCGGTACTGCTGCAGCGCTTCTACTACCGGCAATTAATGTATGTGGTGCTGTTCCGCTCGGTGAAGGAAGCCGTCAGCGGACGGCCGGTGGGCTGGCGTGGCGTAGAACCGGAAGCCCCGCGTAGAATCGCTACCGCTTAGACGCAGATCGGTATCGGCTGCTCACGGTCCGTGCCGTCCAGCGTCTGACAGTTTGGGGCATGAGCGGTGTCTCCGTGCCTCGTTGTGATCAGCCTGGGGTAACGACTTTTCGGCGATTTTCACTCAGGACGCAAGTTGTTGTACGATATCGGTCTCGCGAAGGAGGACACCATGGCCATCAACTTCACCCTGAACGGCAAAGCACAGGCGGTTGACGTCAGCCCGGAAATGCCGCTGCTGTGGGTGCTCCGCGACACCCTCAACATGACCGGCACGAAGTTCGGGTGCGGCATGGCGCTCTGCGGCGCTTGCACCGTGCACATCAACGGCGAAGCCACCCGTTCGTGCATCACCCCAATTTCCAGCGTGGCCGGCAAAAAAGTGACCACGATCGAAGGCCTCTCCGCCGACGGCACGCATCCGGTGCAGCAGGCTTGGATCGCGGAAGACGTTCCGCAGTGCGGCTATTGCCAGTCCGGACAAATCATGTCCGCCGTCGCGCTGCTCGCCAAAAAATCTAACCCGACCGACTCCGACATTGACGACTTTATGAGCGGCAACATCTGCCGCTGTGGCACGTACCAGCGCATCCGCAAAGCCATTCATCGCGCCGCCGGACAGCCGGCCAAGTCGACCTCCGCGGCGTAACCCGTGTTTCTCGTCTGAAAAAATCGAGGTGTGCCATGACCACAGCGCCCGTTTTGAATCGGCGTGATTTTCTGAAGACCGGTGCCGCCGGAGGCGCCGCGCTGCTCATTGGATTTCATCTTCCCGGCTCGGCGCTGGCCGCTTCGGCCGAGGATCAGGAAAAGAAGCCGGTCAATCCGTTCAACGCCTGGGTACGCATCACTCCCGAAAATCAGGTCACTTTGATCGTGGGCAAGTCCGAAATGGGCCAGGGCATCCTGACCGCGCTGCCAATGATTCTTGCCGAAGAGCTTTCGCTCGACTGGAAGCAGGTGAAGATCGAGCAGGCACCGACGAATCCCGCGATTTACGACCTTGGTACGGGCGGAAGCGGCAGTGTGGCGGGCTCGTGGACGCCGCTGCGGCAGGCCGGTGCAGCCGCACGCGAAATGCTGGTCACCGCCGCGGCACAGCGCTGGAATGTGAATCGGGACACGTGCCATCCGCAGAATGGCGGCGTGCTTCATGGAGCGCGCAAACAGTTCTTTACGTACGGCCAGCTTGCCGACGACGCGGCCAAGCTTCCCCATTCCGGATCTCAAGACCGTACCGCTGAAAAATTCCAATGACTTCACGATCGTGGGTCACGATCACAATCGCTTCGAGGCGTTCGCGAAGTCCACCGGCACGGCGAAATTCGGCATTGACTCGCGCCCTGCGGGTTTGGTCTACGCCGTGATCGCGCGCTGCCCCGTTTTTGGCGGCAAGCCGGCGAAGTTCGACGCAACTAAGGCGAAAGCTGTTCCTGGCGTTCGCGACGTGTTTGCGATTGATCCCGTCCCGGAGGGCGCGTTCAGCGCGGGCGGTGTCGTTGTGCTCGCCGACAATTCCTGGGCCGCGATACAAGGCCGCAAAGCGCTCGACATCACTTGGGACGAGGGGCCGCACGCCGCTGAGTCGACGGAATCGCTGCGCCAGCAGTTCGTCGAAAACGCGTCCAAGCCTGGCAAGCCGACCGTCAACCAGGGCGACGTCGACGCAGCACTCGCTGCCGCAGGCGCTGCGAAAAAAGTTGATGCCGTCTATGAGCTTCCCTTCGCCGCGCACGCGTGCATGGAGCCGATGAATTGCACCGTGCACATTCGTCCGGACGGCGCCGAAGCCTGGGTGCCGACGCAAGCTCCGCAGTGGGCGCAAGACATCATCGCGGGGGTTTCCAAGCTTCCGCATGAGTCCGTGGTGGTGCACACCACGCTGATGGGCGGAGGGTTCGGACGCCGCTATCAGGCCGACTTCGTGATGGAAGCGGCGCAGGTGGCCAAGGCCATTGGCAACAAGCCCGTGATGGTTTTGTGGACGCGCGAAGACGACATGCAGCACGATTTCTATCGCCCGGCGTCCTATCACCGCATGCAGGGCTCCGTGGACGCGGAGAAAAATGTCACGGCGTGGAAACATTTTCAGACCTCGACTTCGATCGCGGCGGTGTGGGAAAAAGACGGCAAGGAAAAACCGGACCAGAGCGAATTCGCGACCGCCGCATTCATTCCGTACCAGGCGAAGAATTACCGCGTCGAGTACACGCTGGCGCAGTCCGGCGTCCCGCGCGCCTGGTGGCGCTCCGTCGAGCATTCGAGCAGCGGCTTCGTGGTCGAGTGTTTTGTGGATGAGCTGGCCGCGGCCGCCGGCGCCGATCCGCTTGAGTTTCGCCTGCGCATGATCGGCAACGACCGAAAAATTCCCGACTTCACTAACCCGAAAGAAGGCAAGCCGCTCGACACCGCGCGGCTTAAGGGTGTTCTGAAACTCGCCGCGGAAAAAGCGGAATGGGGCAAGCCGCTGCCGGCAGGCATCTCTCGCGGCATTGCCGGATACTACTCGTTCGAGTCCTACACCGCGGGCGTTGCGGAAGTCAGCGTGAAAGACGGCAAAGTCGTTGTGCATCGCATCGTGTACGCTGTCGATTGCGGACGGCCCATCAATCCCAACGGCATTGCGGCACAGGTGGAAGGAGCGGCGATTTATGGACTTTCCGCCGCGCTGCATGACGCCATCACCATCAATCGCGGGCGCGTCGAGCAGTCCAATTTCAACGACTACCAGATGCCGCGGATCAACGAGACGCCGAAGATCGAAGTGCACGTGGTGCAAAGCAAGGAAGAGCCGACCGGCATCGGCGAGCCTGGGTTGCCGGTGATCGCACCGGCGGTGTGCAACGCGATCTTTGCTGGCACTGGGAAGCGCGTGCGCCGCTTGCCTATTCGCGCGGAAGATCTCGCCTAGAGGATCCTACTTTGCTGTTTTGTGGCGCAGCATGCTGCGCCCCTACGTAGCCCCCAGCTAGCGAGAACCTAAGCTAGCCGCAAGCCTTCTGCTCGTTGCAGAATGGCCTGTGCCATTCGCGCTGACTTGCGTCACTGCCATTTCTTTTTGCATCTGGCTGTACTTGGCGCTTGCTCGCGGAGCCTTCTGGCGTTTGCGTCCTTTCGACGACGATCTCGCGCCGCACCTGCGTCTGGCAACTTGGCCGCGGGTCGTGGCCATTATCCCCGCCCGCAATGAAGCGGAAACCATCTGTGCAACCGTCGCTTCCTTGCTCCAGCAGGATTACCCCGGCGAATTCTCCGTCATCCTGGTCGACGATCACAGCAATGATGCGACCTCGGACCTCGCGCGCCACGTGGCGCAGGAGAAGAGTGCAGAGTCGCGTTTGGTGATTCGCTCTGCCTCCGAACTCCCGCCGGGTTGGACCGGCAAGTTGTGGGCGCTCCAAGAAGGCGTGACCATCGCAGCTCCGCAAGCGCCTGCATTCTTCTGGTTCAGCGACGCTGACATTGGGCACGCGCTCGATACGCTGCGCCGATTGGTGGCGCGCGCCGAACAACAAGAGCTCGACCTCACTTCGCTCATGGTTCTGCTTCAAGCCAAGACTCTGCCGGAGCGTGCGCTGATTCCTGCGTTTCTTTTCTTCTTTTTGAAGCTGTACCCGCCGCGATGGATTGCCGATCCGCAAGCGCGCACAGCGGGAGCAGCGGGCGGCTGCGTTTTGCTGCGGCGCACGGCGCTGGAGCGCATTGGGGGGTTCGCGGCGATTCGCGGTGAAGTGATCGACGACTGTTCGCTGGCCCGTGCGGTGAAACAGAGTGGCGGGGGAGTCTGGATGGGGCTGACGCGCGCCAGCGTCAGCCTGCGCGCTTACGACAGCTTCGGCGAAATCCGCGACCTGATCGCGCGCACTGCGTTCACGCAGCTTGGCTACTCGACGCTGCTGCTGGCAGGCACCCTGGCGGGCTTGTTTTTGACGTATGTCGCGCCGGTCGCGCTTCTTTTCGCACACGGCAACGCGACACGCATCCTCGCGCTCGCTGCCTGGCTGCTGATGTCGCTGTTGTTTCTGCCGACGGTGCGCTTCTATCGCGTCTCGGTGCTCTGGGCGCCGCTGCTGCCGGTCACGGCCCTGTTTTATGCGTATGCGACTTGGCTCTCCGCGCTGCGGTACTGGCTTGGCCGTGGCGCTCAATGGAAAGGCCGCTCCCAAGCGCGACGAGTGAGCTAGAAGCGACCTCACAAATGGGCGGGCGCTGGCGTGACGCGGTCCTTGGCGATGTGAGGATTCCGGGAGGCTCGCCGGGCTGAAGCCCGGCGGCTACATAACCCCGGATGAACGGTGCACCAGAAATGAATCCGGCCCCCGCTTCAGTGGGGTGAAGCCAACAAGCGCGGTGGCTGCCAGTGGTAGATCTGCTATAATAGTTGCTGCTGGTACAGGGCTGTATCCTGAGTTTAGGGAATGGCACCGGAGGCCACCATGAGTGTTGTCCCGAATGCGGGCAGCGGGAAAGTCACCGTGCCCGAACTCTTGCAGCGGAAGTCCTTGGCTGCGGATTCTCCTTCGCAAAAGATCGTTTGTTTGGCGGCGTATGACTACCCGACGGCGCGTTTGGCGGATGAGGCGGGCGTCGATGTGATTCTGGTGGGCGATTCGCTGGGGATGGTCGTGCTGGGTTATGAGAGCACGCTGCCGGTGACGATCGAGGAAATGCTGCACCACACGCGAGCGGTGCGGCGCGGGACGCGGCACGCGCTGGTGGTCGCGGACATGCCCTACGGCAGCTATCACACCGACACCGCGGAATCGCTCCGCAACGCGGTGCGCTTTGTGAAGGAAGCGGGAGCGGAAGCGGTGAAGGTCGAGGGTGGCGAGCGCCGGCTGGAGTTGATCGCGCGGCTGACCGAAGCGGAGATCCCGGTGATGGGCCACGTCGGCCTGACGCCGCAATCGTTGAACGCGTTGGGCAGCTACCGCGTGCAGGGGAAGAGCGCCGATGCAGCGAAGCAGCTGATCCGCGATGCGCGGGCCGTGGAAGCGGCGGGCGCATTCGCGGTGGTGCTGGAAGCGGTGCCGCGCGAATTGGCGGCGCAAATCACGCGCGAGCTGCGCATTCCCACCATCGGCATCGGCGCCGGACCGGATTGCGATGGGCAAATCCTGGTGGTCAACGATTTGTTGGGCCTGACTTTTACGCAGACGCCGAAGTTTGCGCGGCAATATGCCAAGGTCGGCGAAATTGTCTCGAAAGCCATGCAAGAATATTGTGACGACGTGCGCAGTGGAGATTTTCCGTCCGATGCGGAGTCGTACCACGCCGGGCAGCCGGTGAAGACCAAGAAGCCGATCTATATCGACTGCTGAATTTCTGGCGAGTTAAAATCCTTTCATCGCGGGTGCGACATGACGCCTGAAGAAATTCGTTCGCTGTACGACTATAACGCTTGGGCCAACCGCCGCGAGCTGGACGCCGCTTCCGCGCTCACACCGGAGCAATTCCTCAAGCCGCTCGGCTCCAGCTTTTCTTCCGTGCGCGACACTCTGGCGCACATCTGCGGCGCGGAATGGATCTGGCTGGAGCGCTTCCAGGGCCGCTCGCCGTCTTCGCTTCCCGACACCACGCAATTCTCGGACGTTGCCGGCCTGCGCGCGCATTGGGACCCACTCGAAGCGCGGCTGTTGACCTTTGCTCGCGGGCTGACGCAAACCGATCTGGACCGCACTCTCGAATACAAGACCCTCAAATTCGGCGTCTACAAAAATCCGCTGTGGCAGTCCATGCAGCACGTGGTCAATCACGGCACGTATCATCGCGGCCAGATAACCACGATGCTGCGGCAGCACGGCGCTCAACCTATCCTGACCGACCTGATGCATTTCTATCGCGAGCGCGCCACGGCCGCAGGCGCATAACCTAAACCCTCCACTGTGGAAACAATTCGGACCATCGCCTGGATGAAAGAGCACGCGCGGCAAGCGCGAGCCGAGAGCTGCATCATCGGCTTCGTGCCCACAATGGGCGCGTTGCACCGCGGCCATCTGGCGCTGGTAGCGCGAGCAAAGCAGGAGTGCTCGCCGGTGATCGCGTCCATATTTGTGAACCCGAAACAATTTGGTCCGAAGGAAGACCTTTCGAAGTACCCGCGGACGTTTGAGGCGGATTCGGAGAAGTTTTCCGTCGCGGGGTGGACGCTCTCTTTGCGCCCGAAGCGGCGGAGATGTATCCGAACGGCTTTCGGACGTACGTGAGCGTCGAGGGATTGAGCGAACGTTTGGAGGGGCGCTCGCGGCCTGGGCATTTTCGCGGCGTATCGACGGTCGTACTAAAGCTGCTGGAGATCGTGCAGCCACACTTCGCCTACTTTGGGCGAAAAGACGCGCAGCAAGTGAAGATCATTTCGCAGATGGTGCGCGACCTGAACCTCGATACGGAAATTGTCGTCCATCCCATCGTGCGCGAGGCCGATGGTTTGGCGCTGTCTTCGCGTAACGCCTACCTTGACGCCGACGAGCGCAGCGCAGCGACGGTCTTGCACCGTGCGTTGACCGCTGCGCGCGACGAACTCGCCGCTGGAACCCGGGACGCGCTGTCGCTACAAACGGCGATGCGCAAAGTGCTGGCATCGGAGCCGCTCGCTGCGGTCGATTATGCCGAGGTCGTGGATGCGGACGCCTTCGAGCCGGTGACGCGCGTCAGCCGGCCTTGCTATGCGCTGCTGGCAGTATTTCTGGGTAAGACCCGGCTGATCGACAATCTGTACATCGAGCCCGCCGACCCCGGTGCGGACGAATTGGTCTTGCACCTGTAACGGCGGCGATCCGTTCAGCTGTACTGCGGTATTCGAACCGTAGGGCCTAACCGTTGCCTATTGCGTTGTCACGGGCAAAGCGGCCTATTTCGAGGCGGCGGCCAATACTTCCGCGGCGTGGCCTTTTACTTTCACGGTGTCCCAGACTTGTTCGAGTTTGCCGTCGGCGCCGATCAGGAAGGTGCTGCGGACGATACCCATGAACGAGCGGCCCATGAATTTCTTCATGCGCCAGACGCCGTAGGCTTCGATCATTTTGTGGGACGGATCGCTCAGCAGTGGGAACGTGAGCTTCTGCTTGACCCGGAAGCTGGCCAGCGCTTTTTCCGGGTCACCGCTGGCACCGAGGATCAGCACGCCCAGTTTGTCGAATTGCTTCTTTGCGTCACGAAACTCGGACGCTTCCATCGTTCAACCGGGTGTGTTGGCTTTGGGAAAGAAGAAGAGCACAACGCGCCTGCCACGAAAATCCGCAAGGGAGAGCTCCGCGCCTGTATCAGTCTTCAAACGGAAGTCTGGAGCTTTGTCACCAGCTTTGAGCACGATTCACCTCAGCAGACACAGAATCACGAAAGCAGTTTGCGCAAGATGTCGTTGACGGCTTGCGGGTTCGCCTGGCCACGGGTGGCGCGCATCACCAGGCCGACAAAGAACTTGAAGACACCTTCGTTGCCGGCGCGGAATTTGGCGACGTTGTCGGGATTTTTCTCGATGACCTCGCGCGCGGCTTGCTCGATCGCGGAGGTATCGTTGATCTGCGCGAGGCCTTCGGCGGCGACGATTTCCGCGGCGGCGCGGCGGGTTTCAAACATCATGGCGAACACTTTTTTACCGATCGCTCCAGTGATCTGGCCGGACTCGACGAGTTTGAGCAGATCGGCGAGAGCGGCGGGCGGAACCGGGCTGGCGTCGATTTCCTTGCCGGAATCGTTCAAGCGGCGCAGGAGCTCGGTTTGCATCCAGTTGGCAGCATTTTTGCCGGATGCGCCGGCCTTGGCGACCGCTTCAAAATAGCCGGCACGGGCCTGAGTTGCGGTCAGGACTTCGGCGTCGTAAGGCGTAACGCCATATGCGCTGACGAAGCGAGAGCGTTTCGCTTCCGGCAGCTCAGGCAGCGTGCGCTGAATTTCTTCGCGCCAGACGGCGCTGACGTGCACCGGGAGCAGGTCCGGCTCAGGGAAATAGCGGTAGTCGTGAGCTTTTTCTTTGGAGCGCATCGATACGGTGTGCCCTTCGTTCTGGTTCCATAGGCGAGTTTCTTGCGAGATGCGGCCGCCACCCTCCAACACGCCGATGTGACGCTCGATTTCATATTCGAGCGCTTTTTGCAAATAGCGGAAGGAGTTTAGATTCTTGACTTCGACCTTAGTGCCGAATTCCTTGGCGCCGCGCGGGCGCACGCTCACGTTGGCGTCGCAGCGGAGCGAGCCCTCTTCCATATTGCAGTCGCTGACGCCGGTGTAGAGCAGAATTTGCCGCAGCGTGGTGAGATACGCGTAGGCTTGCTCCGGCGTGCGCATGTCCGGCTCGGAGACGATTTCGGCGAGCGGCGAGCCGCAGCGGTTGTAGTCGATGTAAGCCTTCTGGGCGGATTGCGCGAAGCCTTCGTGCAGATTCTTGGCGGCATCTTCCTCGACGTGGAGACGAGTGATGCCGATGCGTTGCTTGGCGCCGTCGAGTTCGATTTCCACCCAGCCGCCGGTGGCGAGCGGCAGCTCGAATTGGGAGATTTGGTAGCCCTTGGGGAGGTCCGGGTAGAAATAATTCTTGCGGGCGAAGCGCGAACGCTCGTGCACGGTGCAATTCAGGGCGAGGGAAGCGCGCGTCGCCATTTCGATCACGCGCTTGTTCAGCACCGGCAGAGTGCCGGGCAAGCCGAGACAGACGGGACACGTATTCGAGTTGGGGGGATCGCCGAAACGCGTGGAGCAGCCGCAGAAAATCTTGGTGTTGGTGAGCAGCTGGACGTGGACTTCCAAGCCGATCACCGGCTCATATTTTGCGAGCAGTTCGGGCGCGATGCCGGCGGTATCTGGCTCTGCTTTCGCCATAAGGACTCGGAATTATAGCATCAGGCTGGGTAGCCTCCAGAAGGCGGTCAGGTGGTGTAATGTTTTGTGGCCAAGGTTCGCCCTGATGCAAGGACCAACCAAAACCAAACGCAGCACGAACGCCGACGCCGTAGCTGCGGGTCTGCCGTTACCGACACTGCTCTCCCAGGTGCTGGTTGCCTTCACGATCGAGTTCGATAACGAAGCCGAGCGGCAGATGCGCCATCGGACGACCAAACATGGCTCGACGGCCGGCTCGCGAAACGCTCCCTGGCTGGTGTCCATGGCGATGTGGACGAACTGCATGCAGTTCGTCGGCGAGGAGGGGGTGCGCGTAGGCGAGCTTGAGGGCCTCGCGCGCACGGCGACAAACTTGAACGGGATGGTGAGGTGGGGGTATGTCGTCGTCGAACCGGATCCATCCGATAGCCGGGCAAAGCCGCCCCGATCGGACTGGGTGATTCGCGCCACCTCCGCGGGCCGCGCGGCTCAAGAGATATGGCGGCCGTTGTTCGCCGCCGTCGAGACGCGCTGGCAGGCGCGCTTTGGCAAGGACGAGATCGACAGGCTTCGTGAATCGCTGTGGGGACTGATCAACCAGTTTGACGTCGAGCTGCCCGACTGTCTCCCAATCCTGGGGTACGGGCTATTCAGCCGAGGGCCGGATCACAAGCGGCGGGCGCAGGACGGACGCAAAGATAGCGTTGGTTCCAGCCTCCCTCTGCCGGCGCTCCTCTCCCGGGTGTTGTTGGCATTCGCCATGGAGTTCGAGCGGGAGTCGGAGGTGTCGCTGGCGATCAGCTCGAATGTCGTGCGGGTCCTCAACGATAAAGGCGTGCGGGTCCGAGACTTGCCACTGCTGACTGGGGTGTCCAAGGAGTCGATCAGCGTGGCGCTAGGCGTCCTCCAGAAGCGACGTGTGGCCGTAAGCGAGCCGGACCGGACTGGCGGCCGGGGGAAGGTTGTTCGTCTCACGCCAAAGGGTCTGGAGGCCCAGGACGCGTATCGCCGGCTGCTTGGCATCCTTGAAGATAGGTGGCAGGCACGCTTTGGCGAGGAAGCCATCCGCACGCTTCGGGAGTTGCTTGAGCGATTGGTTGGCGAGCCTACCGCGCTGCTCTCGCCCCTGTTCCGGGGGTTGGAGCCTTACCCGAACGGCTGGCGAGCGTCCGTGCGCAAGCCTGACGCGCTGCCGCACTATCCCATGGTGCTGCACCGCGGCGGTTTCCCTGACGGCAGCTAACAGACTAAACAAACCGACCGCTAACGCGCGGCCTGCATCGGGCGTTCAACCGATGAAGAAACGGCAGCTGCACGCTTGTATGCTTCGATGGCGTTGCGAGCGGTCAGGGTGAGATTGGCGGGAAGCAGGTCTAGAGGAAACCAGCGGACGGAGCGGGTCTTGTCTGGTTCGCGGTTGGTGGCGCGGCCGCTGAGGATGCGACCTAAATAGGCCGGCGCGACCCAGTGCTGGCTTTCGTTCGGGAGGCAGTGGTCGGTGACGCAGAGGAGGCGCTCGATGGCGATCTCGACACCGACTTCTTCGAGAGCCTCGCGAACGGCGCACTTTTCGAGCGGCTCGAAGAAGTCGAGTTTGCCGCCGACGATGCTCCAGCAACCGGCCTCGGGCGGGCGCTTGCGCAAGGTCAGGAGGACGCGGCCACGGTGGTCGGTGAGGAGGACGCCTACGCCGACTTTGGGTGTGGAGAGATTGGGTTGCGACATCGTTTCACCTGCGAATTAGGCATGGACCGGTGATGTGTTGCCCTCTGCCAAAATGCCGGGCTAAAGCCCGGCGCTACATTTAATTCAAAATCCGGCCTCGCGAATCGCGCAGCCCCCTACAGTGGCGGGCTGCTTATCGCGTTCGTTTGCGGCGCTGGGTCGCGGAGGACGGGGAAGAGGCGCTCGGCTAGGGCGAGTCCACCGAACAGAAGCGCGGCGTAGAGGGCATCGCCGGCGAGCGTGTTCCAGAACAGTGGGATGCCGGCGATGTAGCAGGCGATCAGGCCTGCGGCCGTGCGGGGGAAGCCGTCGAGGAAAGCCCAGACGCCGAAATTTGTGACCAGGAAGAACTGGATGGCTCCGAGGGGGGTGATCGCGGAAATGCGCGTGGTAGTTCTGCGATCGCGGATCCAATAGCCGAGCGCGACGTTGACGAGAAAACTGGCGTACACCAGGGGCATCAGTTTGTGAAAACCGACAAAGATGTCGCCGACGAACAACGCCAGCAAGGGAAATAGAAACGCAAGGCGGCGGTCTTTGACGACGGCGCCGGAGAAGAGCGCCATTGCGCCGACCGGCGTGAAGTTCCACGGATGGGGCACGACGCGCAGCACGGCGGCCAGTGCGATCATGGAGAGGATGACGATGGTGCGAACGATCATGCTTTCTTTCCGCAAAAGCTCTGAGTTCATCTTGCTTTTTCCTCCACTGGTAAAAGGTCACAGAAGATAAAAGAATCGCGTTCGATCACTTCGCCGGTGCGCACCGCTATGGGACTGTGAAAAATCGGTCCGTCGAAGATGAAGGTGTGAAATTCGCCGTTTTCGCCGCAGGGATCGATGCCGGGCGGCAAATCGTTGAAAAACGCTGCATCGAGCTCGCGCCCGGCGAAGCTGTGAGGGAGCTTTTTTCCGTCGATGCAGACGGCGATGGAGCGGAAGTTGACGGAATGAAAGTGGCGGATGAGTTCGCGGGTGTCGCGCTTCCAGATCGGGAACAGCGCAGTCATGCCGATGCGGGCGAGGTTTTTCTCGCGGTAGGCACGGAGGTCTTCCAGAAAAATATCTCCGAAGGCGACGGAACGGACGCCGTTGGCATAGTGGAGGCGAAGAGCTTCTTCCATGCGGGCTTCGTAAAGAGAGTTGCCGCATTGCGGAGGAATGCGGACTTCGTGGAGCGGCAAGCCGATGGATTTGGCTTGGCGCTCGAGAAGCTCGCGGCGGACGCCGTGCATGCTGATGCGTTCGTAGCCTTCGGTCACGGTGGTTAGCAGGGCGGTGATGCGGATGTCGTTGCGCTGGCGGAGGGCGTGAAGGGCCATGGCGGAATCTTTGCCGCCGGACCAGCAGAAGAGGACGGGTTCAGGCATTGGCGAATCTCGAAAAAGTTGAAAGCCTATCTATCTGCATTGAAGGGAGCGGGACGTCAAAACCCGCACCCTTCAGAACCGGAAGGGTGCGGCACCCAGTTTTAGCTCCACAGTCGAGTAAGGCGCTTGAAGTTAGCGCTGAGATTCTTCGGGCATCCTTATCGGATGCCCTCAGAGTGACAACGCTTTGCGCGGGTATCGTGATCATTAGTTGTGGCCGCTGAATGTGTATTTGACGCCGACGCGGGCGTCGCGGCCCAGCGCGGGGAAGCCGATCACGTCTTGATATTGCTTGTCGAAGAGGTTGGTCGCGCGCGCGTAGAACGTCAGGCTGCGGCTGACGGCGTAGTTGCCCGCGACGTCGAAGCGGGCGTAGCTCGGGTTGCGCGTGAGGCCGAGTCCCAGAAAGTCGCTGTCTGTACGCGGGCCGCTGAAGTAGCCCGCGAGTAGGAAGCTGAAGCGGCGGTAAGCGGCGCTTAGCGTCAGCGAGCCGGACTGCGGAGGGCGACGAAGTAGGTGGTTGCCGGGAATCTCCGAAAGATCGAAGGCGTTGGGCGAGACCAGCACACGACTATCGTCGTAGGAATAGTTGCCGAAGATGTTGAACCAGTGGAGGAAGTGAGCTTCAGCCGCGAGATTGACACCGCGAGCGCGGGCGAGATCGGTGTTGAAATAGTTGCCCCAAAAAGAAGGGCAGCCCGCGGGTTGCGGGATAGTGCAGCCACTTCCGGGGAAGCAGGACGTAAAACTGATGATGTCGTAGAAACGGTTGGAGAAATATTCTGCGGAAACTTTCACATGGTCGTTGGCGAGTTTTTGCTCGATGCCGGTGTTCCAAGTTTTGCTTTCTTCGGGCTTGAGCGCGGGATTTCCCGGAGCACAAGGACTACTGCCGAAGGACTGACTGAATTGGGGCTCGATGATGCCTTCACCGAACGAGATGCGGTAGCGCGTATCTCCCCAAAAACCCTTGCCGTAGCGCAAGGCGAGAGACGCGCCAACGCGCGGGACGACGCGGGTGCCGAAGTTGCCGTTGGCCTCGGCGCGCAGGCCGAAATCCAACGAGGCGCGCGGGTGCGGCAGATAGCGGAAGTCGAGATAGCCACCTTGATTGTTGCGGCGTAAGTGGCCGATGCCGAGGAACGAAATGTCGCCATTTTCGACTTCATATTCGTAGCCAGCAGTAGCGCTGAATTTGGAAAGGACGTAGCTGGTGCGCGCGTTGAGGCTGGCGCGGTTGAAGCGGCTGGTACTTCCGGGGTCGGTGAAATCGCAGAATTCTGCGGTGGCGACGGCCGCAGGATTGGTTTGCGGACAGCCGTCGAAGGGATCGGTAGCGTAGAAACTTTGGATAGGATTGGCGCTGAATGCGCGATTGTAGGCTTCGGAGCCGCTGATCTCATGGTGCCAGTGCGTGCCGGTGGAGAAATCCCAGCGCGCGTTGGCGCTGAAGTTTTCGAGGTCGTTGATGGTGTGCAGGCTGGGCGGTTCGAGCAGCGTCTGGCCGGGAATGCCGGCGTCACTGGTGTTATTGCGCAGCGAGAGGCGGAGCTGATTGGTGTCGCCGAAGCTGTAGCCGAAATTGCCGGAGAGAGTGCGGTTGCGGAAGGAATCGTTGGGTCCTTGGCCATCGGTTTCGAAATAGGAGCCCGCTCCGGAGTAATCGAATTTGCCGAGAAGGCCGCTGAACTGCGCGCCGCCGCGTCCGCTCGCAAACGTGCCACCTTCGCCGAAAACGCTGAAGGCCGGAACATGCGTCTCGCCGCGATGGGTGAAGACTTGAATGACGCCGGCGACCGCGTCGGTGCCATAGATCGCGCTCTCGGCTCCGCGAACGATTTCCACTTTGTCGATATTGTCGAGCGCGAAATTGGAAAAATCGACCTGGCCGCCGGGATTGTTGACCGTGGCGCCGTCGATCAAAACTTTCGTGTGATAGGAATTTCCGCCGTCCAAGAAAAAGGAGGTCAAGCCACCTTCGGCGCCAGTCCTACCGATGGCGATGCCGGGTGTGTAGAGCAGCAGGTCAGCGAGGGGAACGGCCTGGCGCTGGTCAATTTCCTGGCGCGTGATGACCGTGACGGAGGCGGAGGTGTCTTGCACGAGCGTCGGCTCCGCTTGCGCGGTGACGACGACACTGGAGGAGAGGCGCTCGAGATCGAGGCGTAGGTCGAGCTTGCGAGATTGGCCGGCGGCAAGATCGAGGACGAAGTCGCGGGAGACAAACGACTGCCGAACGAATTGCACGCGATAACGGCCCGCAGGGAACGCGAGCGAGTACGCGCCGTCGGTGGTGGATGTTGCCGTCCACATTTGGGCGCCGGTGATCCCATCGAGCCGGGCAGTGACCCTTACTCCGGCGATGCCGCCTCCGCTGGCATCCTGTAAGGTGCCGGAAATATGCGCGTCGGAGGAATTGGATTGCGCTTGCAAGGAAAAAGCAGAGATTGCCAAGAAGAGAGCAGTGAGAAAAGCGGAATGCAGAAAGGTCGTTTTCATTTTCCCTCCACTCCCTCACGCGTGGGAGCTTGAAGGCTGGCCTGGCGATGGAAATGAAATCGCGCGGGCTGCGAACTTCGCCGGTCTCCTGGCTTGGCGGGAGTTACGGCCCGGTAGAGGGGCCGATGCGGGCCTTCCCGCGACGCCGCCCGTCTGTTGATGCTTGACGAACAATTCGCCGCAGTGGCTTGCCGCAGTACTGCATCCGCCGTACAGTCGCGCGTCGGCGACGGCTTATCTTGGAGTGGCGCGGCCCTTGATAACCTTGGATCAGGCCGGAACCCAACAAGTGCAACCTTGAAGGTTGCCCCGTCTTCCCGTGCACGAAGTTCGCGGTGATTGTGAGGGGCGCGAGGCCCACTGTGGGTTACGGTGGAGCACGAGCGCGGGGCTAAAGCCCAGCGGCTACGTGCCAGTTAAGATGCTCACACGCGGACGCCCGGACGAACCGAGCTCCACGGAAAGCGACGTGTGAAAAACCTGTTCGAGCAATTCGCGCTGGTACACGACGGCCGGTGGCCCCACACGCAAGCTCCTGCCGCGCTGGAGAAGCACAACTTGGTCGGCGTATTCGGCGGCGAGATTCAGCTCGTGAGTGACGACCACGACGGTATAGCGATTGCCGGCGGCGAGGCGCCGCAGCGTATCCAGCAAATCCACTTGCGCGCCGATGTCAAGGTGCAGGGTCGGCTCGTCGAGCAACAGCAGCAGCGGCTGCTGCGCTAAAGCACGCGCGAGGATGACGCGCTGCTTTTCGCCGCCGGAGATCTGATCCATCCAGCGATCGGTGAGATGCTCTGCGCCAACCTGGGCGAGCGCGTTGCGGGCGATCAGGATGTCATCGTCATTCTCAAAGCGCAGCGAGCGTCCATACGGATGGCGCCCTTGCAGAACAAACTCCCAAGCGCGCGACGGGAAGAGCAACGAGCTTTCCTGCTGAACCATGGCGATGCGCTGCGCGCGCATCCGCGGCGAGAGCGAGTGCGTAACGAAGCCATCGAGCAGGACGCGGCCGGAGAGCGGTGCAAGAGCACCGGCGATGAGCTTCAGCAACGTGGACTTGCCGCTGGCGTTGGGGCCGAGGATGGCGACGATTTCGCCGGTGCGCGCCTGAAAGCTACTGGCTTCGAGCGTGAAGAGAGGAGCTTGCGAAGGGTTCGGCGAGTAGGCGTAGCTGACCTGCTCGACGCTCAAGCGAATTTCGCCCGGCGAACGAGAGGCGTCGCCCACATTCTGCACGGGCACAGGAGCCGACATGCGAGTAGCGCCGCTCATGCGAATCCCTTTCGCAGGAGGTAGATGAATAGCGGAGCGCCCGCCAAGACGGTCATGGCGCCGACGGGAAGCTCGTTGGGCCTGACGACGGTGCGCGCGAGGGTGTCCGCGATGACGACGGCAATCGCGCCGCCGAAGGCGGTCGCTGGGATCAAGATGCGGTGATCGGAGCCGAAGATGAAGCGCATCACATGCGGCACGAGCAAGCCGACGTAGCCGATCGCGCCGCTGACGGAAACGGCGAGGCCGGTCAGGATGGAGGCGGCGACGTACACGACGAGACGTACGCGCGGCACGTCCACGCCGAGATGCATAGCCTCTTTTTCGCCGTTGAGGAGAAGATTGAGGTCAGCAGCGGTGGTATAGATGGCGCCGCTGGCGACCGCGAACCCTATGCCCAGAACCCACCGCAAATTTTGCTGCAGGGAAATGGAAAGGTCACCCATCAGCCAGAATTGCATGCCGTGGAGATCGCGGCCGGTGAGCGTGGTCATCAGAAACATGATGATGGCAGAAAGAAAGGAAGCAGAAATGATTCCGGCGAGGAGCAAGGTGCCGCTGTCAATCTGGCCTTCGCGGCGGCCGAGGAAATAAACGGCAGCGATGGTGGCGGCTGCACCGAGGAAGGCGCCGAGAGGCGTGAGTAGAGCCGCAAGCGATGGAGGGAGTGCGAGATGAGGCTCGGCGATGAGCGCGAGGACGGCTCCCAGAGCAGCGCCGCTGGAAACTCCGAGAACGTAGGGATCGGCCAGAGGATTGCGGAGCAGCGCTTGAAAGCTAGTGCCGGCAACGGCGAGAGACGCGCCGACGAAGATGCCCAGGATAATGCGCGGCAAGCGGATGTCGCTGATGATCATGCCGTAGTCGCTGGAGATGTTATTGGTTTGCCGCAGGAGCACGCTGACGAGGTCGCGGCCAAGACCGTAGAGCGAAATCTGCACGGCGCCAAATTTCAGGGCCACGATGACGACCACGAACAAGACGGCGGCGAGAATGCCGCAGCGGAGGAGAAGGTGCCAGAGCGTCAGAGGGCGCATGTGGTTCCCTCCGGAGCTGAAGGATGTCGCGACGCCAACCAGAACGGCGAGATCGAGAGTAGGGAGAGGCTTGGCGGCGCGGGGTTCTGAGTCGTGCTGTCCTTCTCACTCTCCGGCTTCGCAGGGAAGGCTTCGGGATGAAGCTGCTTGGCCAAGTCCTCGATCACGGCAACGATACGGAGTGCCGGGCGATTAACCGCGTCGCTGACCAACGCGTAGCGACGATTGCGCACAGCATCCAGGACACGCCATCCCGGAAGGCTCGCTAGGGCTTCGACGTCGGGCGGAGCGGTTTCCGAATGCGATTCGGCGAAAATCAGAAAATCGGGTTGCTGGCGGACGACTTCTTCGAGACTGATCTGCGGCCAGCTTTGCGCGGAGTCCACGATCGACACAGCGCCGGCACGGAGAAGCGCATCCGCAATGAAGGTATCTTTGCCAACGGAAATGAGCGGCTCGATCCAAACGACAAAGAGAACGCGGCGCTGCGGGACGGAAGCGACGCGTTGCTGCGTCTCGGCCAAGCGGCGCTCGAGATCCTTGGTGATGGCGACGCCGGTCTCTGGCGCGCCCAGCAACTCGGCGAGGCGTTGCGTCGAGGAAATAATGTCGTCAACGGTGTGAGGGTCCGTGGCGTAGGAAGGAATGCCAAGTTCGGCGAGAGCGCGGACGGTGTCGAGGCGGTTCAGACTTTTCGTGACAAGCACGAGGTCAGGATGCAGCGCCGCGATAGCTTCGAGGCTGGGATTGATTGCGCCGCCAACTTTGGTTTTTTTCTGGGCCTCGGGAGGGAAATCGCAGTAGTCGGTGTCTCCGACGAGGCGTTCCTGCAAACCGAGAGCGTAGATCGTTTCCGTCAAGCTGGGGGCGAGCGAGACAATGCGATTTACGGTTTGGGGGATGCGGATGGTACGGCCCGTTTCGTCGGTGACTTCACGCGCAGCAGGCGCGGCTGGCGAAACCGCAGACGACAGAGGCGGCGATGACTGAGCCTGCAGCTGCGCGGACCAAAGCAGCGTCGCGGCCGCGGCGCATGCGGCGCTCCGCAATATCCCGATAGCACTACTGGCGAAAAAACCTTGCTGCACGAATCTCCCCTGGCTGTCGAAATACTTCTCTTCCACCGGCGAGGGCATCAAACTCTAATAATGAAAAAGCCCCATGCGAGTTGCGATGGGGCTCCCGGCGGCGCTCTTTCTCGCGAAAAGCGCAATCCCTCTGAGGCGCGGGAGGGTGGCCTGGCTTACGGCCTTGCGGCCGATCACAGTGGCGGGACCGCGGCCGATTCGCACGGCCTTCCCCGCTCCCCTTGCCTGCAAATTAAAGAATGAGTGTATGTCGTGCATTGAGGAGTGTCAATGCGAGCGCGAAACATGCAAACTGAGCGCGCTTCAACGATTTTTCCAGTTAGGTTTGCGTTTCTCGACGAGCGCGCGCAGACCTTCCTGGGAATCCTCGAGACGATAAAGCTCGTTCAGGAAAATATTCATCGACTGCTTGAGGCCGTCGCGGAGCGAGAGGCCCATTCCGCCCAGAATGGCTTTCTTGGCCATGGCCAGCACCGGGCCGGATTGCGCGGAGATGCGGGCTACGAGCTCATCGACGCTTTTTTCGAGCTGCGCTTCGGGGACGAGGCGGTTGACCAAGCCGAGTTCGAGGGCGCGCTCGGCGGTAATGGGTTCGCCCGTCAAGATGATTTCAAGCGCGGTCTTTGGGCCGACGAGAAACGGGAGAATCGTCGACGCCAGGGGAGGAAACACACCAATGGTGATTTCCGGCTGCGCGAAACGCGCCTTCGGAGTGGCGATCACGAGATCGCCGAAGGCCGCGAGCTCAGCGCCTCCACCGATGGCTGGACCATTCACCACGCAGATAACCGGCTTGCCGACATCGAGCATTCCGGCGAAGGCGGCGTGGAATGCATCGAGCATCTGGAAGACGCGCTGGGAAGTGTACTCACCGACGTCGATGCCCCCGCTGAAGACTTTGCAGGCCGAATCCAGGATGATGAGTTTTGCATCTTCGCGGTTGCCGGCGAACGCGATACCGTCCGCAATTTCGCGGAGCATGGCTTCGTTCAAGATGTTGTGCTCGGGGCGGTTCAGCGTAATGCGGGCGACGCTCTTGGCAATGCGGAACTTTACGAACTCGAATTGTTCGGGACTTCGCGGGACGTGCTGAGTCGTGTATTCTTCGGCGTTGACGGGCTCAATCATGACTGGCCTCCGGGAGAATCCGCGCGAGACGCCCTTGCCAGGCGCCAATTTCGACCAAAATCGATGCTAGCACAGGGTTCCGGGGAACTCGGGACAGGAAGGCAGTGACGTGCGCAATAAGTCTGCGGTGGTGATCTTGCTGACGTTGGATCTCGCATACGCTGGATTGGCGTGTAATCGACTAGGCACGGGTGTCCGGCACCAGCCAGGATTCGTGGCAACATCAAGTCACCGCAGGAAGACGCAGACGATGAGAACAGATATTGCTACGGCTACGCGCTTTGTGGGCGCGACGGATCCGGAAGGGCTTCCGGTGGATTCGGCGTGGGAAATTGCGGCGCCAGTTCGCTTCGATGCCGACTGGCAAGGTCTAAACGCCGATCCGGAGCTCAAGACGCAAGTGCGTTTACTGTGGACCCCTGAGACTTTGTTTTTGCGGTTTGACGCGGCCTATCGCGTTATTACCGTATTTCCAGACGCAGATTCCGGCGGCCGCAGGGATCACCTATGGGATCGCGACGTTTGCGAGGTGTTTCTCCAGCCCGATCCGGCGCAGATCCGGCAGTACAAGGAAATCGAGGTTGCGCCCAATGGATTTTGGATCGACCTGGCGATCGGGCCGGGAGAAAAGCGCGATCTGCAGAGTGGACTCCACCGCCGCGTGGACGTTGACAGAGCCGCCAAGAGTTGGCGCGCTGTGCTGGCTTTGCCGATGAAAAGCTTGGTACAGCAGTTTGATCCGTCGGTGGTATGGCGAGTTAATTTTTATCGCGTCGAAGGCGCCGCAGAGCCACGGTTTTATTCCGCCTGGCAGCCGACGCGCACGCCTCAGCCAAATTTCCACGTCCCGGAAGCATTCGGGCACCTGGTTTTCGCCGAAGGACCCAGGGACTAGCGTCCAGGCGGCTTTTTTCTTATGCTTCCGGGGTGTCGAAACTGCCGGGGTGCCTTCGGTCAAAATCGTCTGCTTCACCTCTCAACCTATTCTTCTTCTTTGCTCCGATCTTAATTGCGCCCTTCTTAATCAGCCCTCCGGTTGTGCATGCCGAGCCAACGCAACAGCCGGCCGTGGACAATTCACCTGCGGTCACCAAAGTCGAGCCACCTAGCTGGTGGATCGGATTGACGCCGGAGGTGATGCTGCTCTTGTCTGGGCGAGGCCTCGAGGCCACGCAAGTGGAGTGCAATCTCTCGGATATTTTGGTGGAGCGGACGCAGGCCACCGCGCGCGGCACGTATCTGTTCGTGTGGCTGAAGTTTGGTCCGGAAATAAAATCAGGGACGGCGGTCTGCCGGGTCACGGCGCCAACTGGCGTGGCATCGTTCGAATTGCCGCTGGCGGCACGGACGGAAACCGTCCACAAGTTTCAGGGGATTGCAACCAGCGACGCGATCTACTTGATCATGCCCGACCGCTTCGCAAACGGTGACCCCACAAACGACGAACCGGAGGAGGCGCGCGGATCGTACGACCGGTCGAAGGCGCGCGCTTATCATGGCGGAGACTTGCGTGGGATTCGCGATCATCTCCCGTACTTGAAAGACCTCGGAGTCACGACACTCTGGCTCACGCCAATCTTGAAGAACGGAGCGGCGGAGGACTATCACGGTTATGGGGCGGTGGATTTATACGCCGTCGAGCCGCACCTCGGAACGCTGCGGGACTATCAGGAACTTGTGACCGCGGCACACCAGCAGCGAATGAAGATTCTTTTCGACATAGTGCCAAACCACGTCGGTCCGAAACATCCATGGGTGACGAATCCTCCGCTGACGGATTGGTTCCACGGGACACCTCAGCACCATACAAACTCGTCGGCGTCGCTGAAGGGATCGTTTTACGGGCAGACGGAAGCGCAGTCGGCAGGTCACGATCCATTCGAAATCCTAGTGGATCCGCACGCGCCGCCGCGATTGTCCCGCAGCCTGACCGAAGGGTGGTTTTTCGGCATTCTGCCGGACCTGAACACGGAAAATCCAATCGTGGCGCAGTATTTGTTGCAGAACAGCATCTGGTGGGCCGAATCGTCGGGACTCGACGGGTACCGCGTGGATACGTTTCCCTACGTGCCGCGTCAATTCTGGTCGAGATGGAGCGCCGGATTGCGAAGGATTTATCCGCGGCTGACGACGATCGGCGAAGTGTTCCATCCTGACCCGAGCGTGACTTCTTTCTTTGCTGTGGGACAGAAGCGATACGACGGCATCGATACCGGCGTGACCACGGTTTTCGATTACCCGATGTATTTCGCCTTACGCGATGTGTTGCTGCGCGGCGCACCGGCGGGGCGGCTCACCGATATCTTGCGGCACGACTCGTTGTACGCGCGGCCCGACGAACTGGTTACTTTTTTCGCGAATCATGACGTGCCGCGGCTGGCGAGCGCGGAGGGAAGTTCGGCGGCGAAGCTGAAGCTGGCGTTTGGTTTGACGCTGACGTTGCGAGGCATCCCACAACTCTACTATGGCGACGAAATTGGCATGCTTGGTGGTGGCGACCCGGACAATCGGCGCGACTTTCCTGGAGGCTGGTCGGACGATGCGCGGAATGCGTTCACCAAGGCAGGGCGGACACCCGAGCAGCAAGCCCTCTTTGCGTATGTCCAGACGTTGCTCCGACTGCGGCGCGAGCATCCGGCGCTGGCGAGCGGGCGGCTGTGGCATTTGGCGTCGGACGAAGCATCTTACGTTTTCGTTCGCGAGACGGAAGAAGAGAGTGTCCTCGTGGCGTTTAATCGTTCCGCACAGGCTAAGGATTTGCGCGTTTCAGTGAATGACACGCCGGCGCAGAGTTTTAGGGGTTTGTCACTTTTGTTCGGCGATGGCAAAGCGGAATTCTCGGGCAAGGAATTGCACATCAGTGCGCCGCCGGAGTCGATTTCCATTTATCTATTGAACTGAGGCCGGGCGATCCGTAGGATCTGCCCCGATTTGCCGCTCGCTGGAATTTGGGGTACAAAGAAGATGGAGGAATTATGACCAAGTTGATTGTGCCGTTGATGATGTGCCTGCTGTTTTGCGCCGCGCTGGTGGCCGGTGACAAGACGATCTATGACTTTACGCTGAACAGCATCGACGGTCAGCCCGCGCCATTGGCCGCGTTTAAGGGTAAAGTGGTGATGCTCGTTAACGTAGCCAGCCGCTGCGGTTTCACGCCTCAGTATTCGGCGCTGGAGTCGATCTACGAGAAGTACAAGGACCGCGGCTTCGTGATCGTGGGAATCCCGGCGAACAACTTCGGATTTCAGGAGCCCGGTACGAATCAAGAGATCAAGACGTTTTGCTCGAGCAAGTACAACGTGAAATTCCCGATGATGGCGAAAGTCTCCGTGAAGGGCGACGACAAGACGCCGCTGTACCAATATTTGACGGACACGTCGGCGAACCCAAAGACGGGCGGAGAGATTCAGTGGAACTTCACGAAGTTCCTGGTCGGTCCGGACGGCCAAATCGTGGCGCGGTTTGAACCCAAGGTGACACCGGATTCGCCGGAAGTGACAAGCGCAATCGAAAACGCACTGTCGTCCGTTAAGCACTAGCTTAGAGCGGCAAGTCCCCGATTCTCAAACGTAGCGTGGCGCAGCGATCGAAGATTGCTGCGCCAACAGCGTCGTCTGGCGATGGTATTTCCAGAAACGCTTCAGAAAATGCCGACTCTTTCCCTCCAAAACGTAATCAAGGACTACCTGACGGACGGCCAGCGAGTGCGGGCGTTGGATGACGTGTCACTGGAAGTCGCTCGAGGAGAATTTGTCGCGCTCGTGGGACGAAGCGGTTGCGGAAAGTCCACGCTGCTAAATCTTGCTGGTGCGATGGACTTTCCGAGCTCGGGCCAAGTGCTGCTGGATGGAGTGTCGACTTCCGCCGCTAAGGATGCGGAGTTGACGCGGTTCCGGAGGGAGAATATCGGCTTCGTTTTCCAATCGTTTCAGTTGCTGCATACGCTTACGGTTTTCGAGAACGTCGAGTTGCCCTTACTTCTCGCGGACAAACAAAACGCGCGCGCGGCGGCTCGCGAACGTCTCGCGTGGGTGGAGCTGGAAGGTTTGGGTGGCCGGTATCCTCATCAACTCTCCGGCGGGCAGATGCAGCGCGTGGCCATCGCTCGCGCGTTGGTTCATGGGCCGAGCATCGTGCTGGCCGACGAGCCCACGGGGAATCTCGACACGTCGACGGGGAACGTCATTCTCGAATTGCTGCAGCGAATGACGCGCGAGCAAAACACCGCGACGATCATCGCGACGCACAGCGTGGAGGCGGCCGCGCTAGCGAGCGTTGTGGTGCAGCTCCGCGACGGAAAAATCCAGGAAATCACCCGGCGCTAGGATGTCACGCATTCTGCTCTTCTACCGAATCGTGCTTCGCCCGCAGTTGGCCGAGCCGGTGCGCACGGCGCTGACGGTTCTCGCGATCGCCTTGGGCGTGGCCGTTGTGCTGGCGATCGACCTTGCGGGCACAGCGGCGACGGGATCGTTTCGCTCATCGATGGAGACGTTGGCGGGCGACAGCGATCTCGAAATCGTGGCGACTGGCGGCGTGCCGGAGAGCGCCGTAGGTACGCTCGCTGCGATGCCGTATGCGGTCCGGCTTTCTGCGCGCATCGAGGACTACGCTGTCGTCGTGGACAGCAAGCAGACCGTTCCCCTGTTGGGACTCGATTTAGTCGCGGAAGGCAGCAATCGTGTAGGTGCGTCCTCCGGCATTAGTGTTGACGCTTCACGGGATGCACTGAAGTACTTGGGTGACTACGACAGCATTTGGGTCGGCGAGAGCCTGGGGCGAAAGGCGGGCGATCGCGTCTCACTGCTCATCAACGATCAACTACACACGTACACCGTTCGGGGCATATTTCCGGATTCGAATGGGAATGCCGCTGCAGTGGTGATGGACCTTGCGGCCGCACAACATGCGCGGAACAGATTTGGCATCGTGGACCGGATCCTCGTCAGCGTGCCTCAAGCGCCTACGCTCGAGGAATGGATGCAGCGGCTCAGAGCGGCTCTGCCGGCAGGCGTGGAAGTTCGCGCTGCGGGCACCGGAACGAATGAGAACCGCCGCATGCTAGCGGCTTTTCGCTGGAACTTGCGGCTGCTCAGCTACATTGCGCTGGTTGTCGGCGCGTTTCTGATCTACAACACGATTTCGGTATCGGTCGTACGCCGTCGGGCGGAGATCGGAATCGTGCGGGCGCTCGGCGCAAGCCGGGGCGCCATTCTTGCCGCGTTTCTCGGAGAAGCCGCCAGCTTCGGCTTCGTCGGGGCGGCGATCGGTTTGCCGCTCGGCCGGGTGATGGCCAGCGGCGCCGTCAAGATGATGTCGGCCACGGTCGAATCGCTATACGTGAGCAGCCGGCCAGGTTCGATTGAATTGAGTGCCGGCTCGGTGCTGCTCGCAATGGTCGTTGGAATCGGCGTCGCGGTTGCTTCGGCGTATTCGCCTGCGCGTGAAGCGTCGCTCGTAGCGCCTGTCGAAGCGATGGCGCGTGGCCGGCGAGAATATGAGGCGCGCGTTCATAAGACGCGCGATCTATTCTGGGCGCTGTTGTTGGGAGGCGGCGCAGCCATGGCTTCACGCGCTCCTGCCATCGCCGGAAAACCTTTGTTCGGTTACATCGCGGCGCTGTTGTTGATCGTCGCGTCGGCACTTGCGATCCCTGCGTTCGTCGATGCGACAACTCGCGTTGCTTCGATTCCGCTGGGGAAAATCCTCGGCGTCGAGGCTTTGCTGGCATCGCGAAGCCTTTCCGCTTCGCTACGTCGCACTTCCGTGCTGGTGGGAGCGTTGTCTACCGCAATCGCCATGATGACCGCCGTCGGCATCATGGTGGGCAGTTTTCGACAGACCGTGCTTCTGTGGATGGGCGACCAGTTACCGGCCGATCTTTACATGCGGCCGGCCGGGGTCCCCGCGGCGGATCGGCATCCACTTATTGCTCCGGCGTTTGCCGACAGCATTGCGCGGTTGCCCGGTGTCGCGGCCATCGACCGGCTTCGCGAGTACGAGATCAGCTACGAAGGTATGCCCGCGGGCTTGGGATCCATTGAATTGAACGTGCTGCGCTCGTACCACAATGCCGATTTTCTGTCCGGCCGCCCAACGAGCCAGGTTCTCGCTGAGCTGAGCAACAAGAACGCCGTGATCGTCAGCGAGCCGTTCGCCAACAAGCACCAAGTGCGAGCCGGTGATTTGATCACCCTCCCGTTGGGAGAAGCACAGGCGTCTTTTCGTATCGCGGACATTTACTACGACTACTCAAGCGAACGCGGGAGCGTCCTGATGGATCGTGCGACGCTTTTGCGCTACTTGCCCGACCCGGCGCCTTCGAATCTGGCGATGTACGTTGCCCCGGACGCAGCAGTGGAAACCGTGCGAGCGGAGATTGCGCGGGCGTCTGCCGGGCATCGCGTTCTCGTCTTTTCGAACCGCGATCTGCGCGGCGAAGCGTTGCGCATTTTCGACCGCACGTTCGCAATCACATATGCGCTAGAAGCGGTTGCGGTGATCATCGCGGTGATGGGCGTTGCCGGGCGCCCTTCTCGCTCTAGTGATTGACCGCCGACGCGAATTGGGGCTGCTTCGCTTTTTGGGTGCGGCGTCCGGGCAAGTCCGCAAACTGATCATGGTCGAGGCCGGACTCCTGGGTTTGCTGGCCACGTTGACGGGCGTGGCGCTGGGTTTTGCGTTGTCGCTCATTCTGATTTTCGTGATCAACAAGCAATCCTTCGGCTGGACCATACGATTCCACTGGCCGGTCGCGGTGTCATTGGGGGCTTTGTCACTCGTCTACGCCGCTACGGTTCTCGCTGGCTTGTATCCCGCGCGGGTTGCCGTACTGCTGCGCCCGATCGAGGTTGTTCATGAGGAGTAGGATGGCGTGCCTCGCGAGCATTCTGCTGATTGTGCCGGCGCTGGCAGCGCAATATCGCACAGCTCTGCCCGGCTATCGCTACGAGTTTCCGCGCGACCATTTCAGCCATCCCGATTTTCAGACGGAATGGTGGTATTACACGGGCAACGTGCGATCCGCGGACGGGCATCGCTTCGGATTCGAGCTAACGTTTTTCCGCGAAGCCGTGGATCGCGAACCCGGCAAAGACCGCCGCGTGGGACGTCCACGATCTTTACTTGGCTCATCTGGCGCTAAGCGACCTTGACGGCCGGCAGTTTTACCACGCGGAACGCACCAATCGAGCCGGGCCAGGCATCGCGGGCGTCAGCGAGCCTGACGGGCGCATCTGGAACGGCAATTGGGAGATCCATTGGCAAGACGGCGAACAGAGGCTACAAGCGATTGATGATCGTTTTGAGCTGCACTTCACGTTGCGCTCCGAAAAAGCGCCGGTGATTCACGGAGAAAACGGTGTCAGCCAGAAGGCCGCAGGTTCGGGCCGACGCCTCGCACTACATCTCGCTGACGCGGCTCGCCACCAAAGGTCACATTAGGCTTGCAGGAAAAGACCTCGAGGTTGAAGGGCTGGCGTGGATGGATCACGAATTCTTCACGCATCAACTCAAGAGCGATCAGGTGGGCTGGGATTGGCTGAGTCTGCAACTCGACGACAAGACGGAGCTGATGTTGTTTCGCATCCGCCGCAGGGATGGCTCGATCGATCCGTTTTCCGCGGGCAGCTTTGTCGACGCGGAAGGCGCAACCACGCACCTGCGGGCCGGCGAGTTTACGCTGCAACCAGTGAGCGATTCGTGGACCAGCCCAGTCACGCACGCGGTGTATCCGATCCGCTGGAAAATCTCGGTTCCGCGCTTGGGCATTGAGGTGGAAGCGCAAACTCCGCTTCCATCGCAGGAGATCGTGGGCGTGTCCAAGCTTGTGCCCAACTACTGGGAAGGCGCCATCACACTGAGCGGCCGGGACGGCCAGGCTGCGATCAGTGGCGCCGGATACCTTGAGATGACCGGATACGATCGGCCTTTTGCCATGGGGAACTGAACGAAAAAAAGAAGGACAATAAAAAAGCAGCCGGAGTGCAACGGCGTCCGGCTGCCTTGTTTTCGTTACAATGGCGCGCAGCGTAGTGCGCTGGATCCAGCTAGTGCTTGCCCGCGCTCTTCGTTTTTTCGTGAGTCACGGTCTCGTCGGTGCCATAGGTCCGAGAGAATTCATCAACCTGGCGCTCGGCCGCTTCCTTCACGATGCCGTAGCGTTCCTGGATGCGCCCGACTAACTGATCGCGCTTGCCGTTAATTGCGGTAAGGTCGTCATCCGTCAACTTCCCCCACTTTTCCTTGACCTTGCCAGAGGCTTGCTTCCACTTCCCTTCTACTTGATCCCAGTTCATGGAACCTCCTAGGGTGTGGCCACGGGTTACACGCCTGATTTGCGTGCAGCGTGGCACGTTGTGCATAACTAGGAGACCACGCGGGAAGGCGCACGCAAATACAGTTGAATACCTAGTGCGTCTGAGGAAGAGATGTTCCGGCTCGGAGCGAGCGCCGCTGCAGCTAGGCTTCGATAATATTGTTGCGGACGGCGTAACGCACCAACTCGCTGACCGAGTGGCAATCGAGACGCCTCATGATGTTGGCGCGATGTGTTTCCGCCGTTTTCACGCTAAGCCCAAGAGCTACGGCCACTTCCTTGCTGCTTTTACCTTCCGCGAGAAGCTGCACGATCTCGCGCTGGCGCGGCGTCAAACGGCTGTGAGCAGCATCCGGCTCCAGCTTCTTGGGTTTCTTGTCCAGGTATCCGTCGAGCACGATTTGCGCCACCTTGGCGGTAAAGAACGTCTTGTTGCTGCGCACGGCGTTGACTGCCGTCACCAAGTCCCGACCAGCGTCGGACTTGAGAACGTAACCACGCGCACCAGCATCAAGCACTTCGCGGATTAGAGGATCGGACTCGTGCATGGTGAGGATCAGGATTTTCGCGCGCGCGTCGTTCTTGATCATTTGCCGTGCGGCTTCCAATCCATTGAGCGAGGGCATGCCAATATCCAGAACTGTGATATCGGGCTTCATTTCCTTGGCTTTTTCCACCGCTTCGCGGCCGTCGCTGGCTTCGGCGGTCACTTGCCATCCTGGCTGGGCTTCCAGCAGAGAACGCAACCCCTTGCGAACGATTTCATGGTCGTCGGCAATTAACAATCGCAGCGCTTCCATCGCGTGCCTCCACGTATTCGTTCAAGTTTTGAAACAGTTTGCGGGTGACGACATTTCCCACCGAACTCGCCACCTGTTCGTATGATGCCTTCACACGCTCTTGAGGGTACCGAGAATCTACAGCAAACACCTGAGACCTGTCACGCACCGTCGCATGAGTGGGAGCATGCCGCGAGCCAATGGAAATCTGACGAGGCCGCAAAACGCAAGTGGTTGCAAGCAGTCTAGTTACTCGCGTTCCTGGTCCTAGTACGGAAGCATCGAAACGCGCTCGTGCCAGCACTTTTTACATGATCTCCTCCGCAGATAGGGATTCTTTACGGCACGTCGCGAGGGCCCACGCGCCGCGAACAAGGGTACACGATGGTTCCAGTTCCAATAGGGTCTCTACGGTATGGAGCTGTACGCGAACAGCTTATATAACCAATGAGCACCGTGGGCCTGGGTCAAGCACGGAGAAAACATCACAGGCGGCACACTCACCCGAGGAGGTCACAATGTTGCGTTGGGCGTTAGGATTTTTCATCGTTGCGCTGGTTGCGGCTCTGTTCGGCTTTGCCGGGATCGCAGTCGCTGCGGCGGGGATCGCCAAGATCCTCTTCTATCTTTTCTTGATTCTCTTCCTGGTCACGCTGGTCGGACATCTCCTGCGTAGAACCTAGTCTTCGGACCGTCGTGTGCGCCGGCGGAGTATGTCACCCCACTAAGGAGGGGCTATGAAGGCACTTGGGATCATTTTGCTGGTCGTCGGAGTGCTGTCCCTGGTCTACCAGGGCTTCACGTACACGACGCAGAAAAAAGTGTTGGATGTTGGCCCCATTCAAGCGACCAAAGAAGAGCATCACACTGTTCCGATCCCGCCGATTCTGGGTGCGCTTGCGCTGATCGGTGGAGTGGTAGTGCTTATCGCGGATCGCCGGAGCGCTTAGACCGAACACACGGTTTGTTTCGTACGGGTCAAATGAGAGATATGAAAAAGGAGGCAGTGCTGATGAGAGTGTTGAACAAGAAGTTTTGTGCGGTGATTCTGGGAAGCGCCTTAGCGGGCCTCCTGTGGGCGCCAACTTCGCCCGCCAAAGCAAAAGACGACGAACAAAAGGAAAACGACCGTATCCAAAACGCGGGTACGGTAGTCAAAGAAATTCTCGATGTGCCGGACGACATTCCGCAAGACCTGCTGGACAAGGCGCGTTGCGTAATCGTATTTCCGTCCGTTCTGAAGGCAGCATTCATCGTGGGCGGAAGTTACGGCCGCGGCGCAATGGTGTGCCGGACTCACAAAGACTATAACGGCGCCTGGGGCGCTCCCGCGATGATGGCTTTGGAAGGTGGCAGCTTCGGGCTACAGATCGGCGGTCAAGCCACCGATTTCGTCATTCTCGTCATGAACAACCGTGGCGCGGACAGTGTTCTCCACAGCAAGGTCAAGCTGGGCGCCGATGCCTCCATCGCGGCCGGTCCGAAGGGACGCGAAGCAGCAGCGGATACCGACGTAACGATGCGAGCGGAAATGCTGAGTTATTCGCGAGCTCGCGGCGTGTTCGCGGGAATCTCGCTTGAAGGTTCAACGCTCAGGCCGGACAATGATGCCAACAAGCGTCTCTACGGCAAGGATGTTTCTGCCGAAGAGATCATCACTGAATCCAAGATTGCGGCGCCAGACTCTGCGCACGAGCTCATCGCTCGCTTGCAGAGGGCTTCGCCTCATCGCCACGAGTAAATCTCATACCAACGACGCAAAGGGCGGAGAGAAATCTCCGCCCTTTTTCTTTTTTGGCTTCAATCGGCTTCAGCGTTTGGCGCCGGGAGTGGGACATCTCCGGCACCCGAAAGAGTCGCCCATCCGCGGCGGGAGAGGCTCCAATAGATGAGATACCCAGCGATTGCCGCGATCGCAAGCAATACGAATCCAGTGATCCATGCTTGCAGCACCAGTTCACCGATCCCGAACATGCAGCAATACACCAACGTGCAGCCCATGATCCAATCGAAGGTGTTTGCGCCGAAATCGCGAACTGGCTTGATTTCCGGCGCCAGGATCGCGATGCGCTTCCATCCGTGGATTGTCGGTCGCACGCGCCGGTAAAACTTGAGCAACCTCTCGTCCGACTCTGGGCGCGTCAGCAAAGTCGTCGCGAGCCACACAATCGTCGTGGCCAGCGTGGTGATCAGCGCCGTCTTCGCAAACACCACCGAGTTATTTCCGGAGAAGTCCACGCGTTGCAGCGAGATCGACACAACGAACGCAGCGACCATCGCGGAGATTTCGCTCCACGCATTCACGCGCCACCAGTACCAGCGGAGCATCAACACGCCTCCAGTGCCCGCGCCCATTCCCAGCAAAAGCTGCCATGCCGATTGAATCGAAGTGATATGCGCCGCGGTATACCCGCTCAAGATCACGAGCAGGACGATGAAGAGCTTGCTGACCATCACATAGTGCTTCTCGGTGCCTTTGCGCACCACGAAGCGGCGGTAGAAATCATTGATGAAGTACGACGTTCCCCAGTTCAGCTGGGTGCCCACCGTAGACATGAATGCCGCCAGGAATGCGGCAACCATCAAGCCACGCAGCGCCGGCGGCAGGAAATCGCGCAGCACCATCACGTAGCCTTTCTCTGGCTCCGCTGCAAATTCGGCGCTGGGATGCAGCCCCCCGTACGGCGAATACACCGCCACGGCCACGAGTCCGGTGACCACCCACGGCCACGAGCGCATCGCATAGTTCGCGATGTTAAACCAGAGGGTTGCACCCAGCGAATTCTTCTCGTCCTTGGCGCTGAACATACGCTGCGCAACGTATCCGCCGCCACCGGGTTCCGCTCCGGGATACCAACTGGCCCACCACTGCACACCGAGATACAGCACGAACGTAATCACCGGCAGCGTCCAAATCGCGTCCGTCGTCCATCCCATGTGAAAAGAAGGAAAGAAAGAGGTCACCGAGCCGGTCGACTGCCCCGTGTGCCGCAGCGTGTCATCCACATGGGAGAGTTGAATCTTGAGCAGCGTCATTCCGCCCACTCTTGCGACCGCTACCCACGCCAGGACGATGATCATCGTCATCTTCAGAATGAACTGGAACAAGTCGGTTACCAGCACACCCCAAAGTCCACCAATAAACGTGTAGATTCCGGTGAAGGGAACCAGCAGCAGTACGCAGATCAGCAAGCCGGTGTGCGCGGGTTGGCCGAGGGTGTAGCGGAACAAGGTGTGGCCGCCAAGTCCGATGTCCAGCACCCGCCCCTGCGCGATGGCGTCGCCCAGCAATACCGTCGTAATGCTGATCATCGCTTTGATCACCCAGCCGAGGATCAGGCAATTCATCAACCCGCCGAGATAAATCGCTCGGAAGCCGCGCAGAAACGCCGCAGGTTTTCCTTCGTACCGCAGCTCGACAAATTCCACGTCGGTGAGAATTCCGGCGCGCCGCCAATATCGCGCAAAAAAGAAAACGGTCATCATTCCGGATAGGCATTGCGACCACCAAATCCAGTTGCCGGAGATACCGTTCCTCGCCACGACGCCGGTGACGAATAACGGCGTGTCGGCGGCAAAGGTCGTCGCTACCATCGACGTGCCCGCCAGCCACCACGACACGTTTCTCCCGGACACGAAAAACTCCTCCGTGCTGCCGGAAGAACGCCGCCTGTAGTACAGGCTGATGAGCAGATTCATCGCCAGGTAAGCGGCGATGACGATCCAGTCGATCCAGTTAAGCGCCATTTAGTTTTCACTCCGCAAAACGACGTGTAGCTGCAACCTAGGTAGCCTTTTCGCTCGCAGGATTGCCGGCTCTGCCCTGGCCTTCGGTAATCGTGATGTAGCGATCGACCGGCAAATCCGTGAATCGTTCGGTCAAGCCCGAAGGCATCGGCCATTTCACTTCCAGCCAGTCGATTTTCCCCCGTTTGCCCAAACCCAACACCATGCGGGGGTCATGCGCCGACAGGTAACTTCCGCCGCCTACTTTCGTTCTGATTCGCTTGAGATCGCCGGCCTGATAGGTCACGCGCGCCCCGACGGCATCCGGTTTGCTTTCTTGCCGACGAGCGTAACACCCAGCCAGTGGTTCTGCCTCGCCGCATTGTTTTGCAGCAGCACCGGCGCGCCATTGTTGATGGCCACGAGCACATCCACAGCGCCATCATTATCGAAGTCACCGAGCGCCATTCCGCGAGCGGCCATGGGTCGAGAAAATATCGGACCACTCTGTGCGCTCACATTCGTCAGGCCTTTCCCCGTGTTGCGGAAGAGCACCATGGGCTCGAGGTATTTCACGCCGTCGACCCGCCCATCGATCTTGTCGTCCGGGTGGCCGTTGCAAAGTAACAGGTCAAGGTCGCCGTCGTTGTCGTAGTCAAAAAACTTGAGGCCCCAGCCGCTCATCAGCCGGGTCGTCGAGCCGATCCCGGTGGGCATCGCCACGTCGCTAAAGCTTTCGTTTTTGTTGTTGTGATACAGCGAGAACATCTCCTGATCGACGTTGGCCACGAAGAGGTCGGTCCAGCCGTCCTGATCGTAGTCGGCCGCGTCCACGCCCATGCCGGAACGTGCACGCCCGAACGAACTGTAGCCGACGCCCGCGATCAGACCGATTTCCTCGAATTGTCCTTTGCGATTGGCGAAGAGAAAATTCGGAACCGTGTCATTGGCCACGAATAGATCCATCCAGCCGTCGTTGTTGATGTCGCAGGCAACGACGCCCCATGCCTTCGCCAGGGACTTCGCGATGCCGGACTCCTTGCTGACGTCGGTGAACGTGCCGTCGCCATTGTTGTGGAAGAGCCAGCATGGCATTGGCTCATAGACCCGCGGGATGCAGTACCAGCGCTGGTTCGTCGACCGGTTGCCGCACCATTGGTTCTTCGCCTTACTAAAATCGACGAACCGGCAAACGAACAAATCGAGGCGCCCGTCATTGTCGTAGTCGAACCAGACGGCGCTGGAAGACCATCCTAGCGCCGCGACGCCGGCTTTCTCGGTAACGTCGCTGAAAGTGCCGTCTCCATTGTTGTGATAGAGAATGCTGCGGCCATACTGCGTCAAATAAAGGTCGGGGAGGCCGTCGCCGTCGTAATCGCCGATCGCGACGCCTTGCCCGTAGCCGCCTCCGACGACGCCGGCTTTCTCGGTGACGTCAGTAAAAGTGCCGTCGCGGTTATTTCGGTAAAGCGCGTTGCGTAACGGCGTCGCTGGTGTGTAGAAGTCGCACGCACCGCTGTTCACCAAATACATGTCCATCCAGCCATCGTTATCGTAGTCGAGAAAGCCGCAGCCCGCGCCTGTCGTCTCCGGCAAATACATATCGGCTGAGCGGCCATTTGTGTGGACCCACGAAATGCCGCTTGCGGCCGAAGAGACCTCGGAAAACGCGGGGTCGTGCGCGTCGGCAGGAAACGCGAGGTTTGGAATTCCGCACGTGGCCGCAGCGCCGGTTAGGAGTTGCAGAAACTCCCTGCGTGATGCAACGAGCGGCGGCCAGCCTCTTTGCGATCCGCTCAAGGCTGCCTCTCTTGTTTCGAAGGTTGCCTATGAGGCGCAAACGTCTGAAGGCCCAGTTGATCCTTTCCTTCTTCGATTCGGTAAAACTTGTCGGCCTCCAAATCGCGAAAACTCTGTTTCTTGCCGCTGGGCCAGGTAATATCTACCGAAGTCACTCGCGTCGCCTTGCCCAGGCCGAAGTTCGCCCGCAGGTCGCTCTGCGAAAGATAGCTGCCGCCGCCTTCGATTTCGCGGATCTGCGACATGCCATCTGCGACTAGGCGAATTCGGGCGCCCATCGCGTCTCGATTGCTGGCCATGCCTACCAGCCTGAAGTTGATGAAATGGTTGCCGCTGACGCCTGTGTTTCGCAGCAGTAGCGGTGGGCCCCCATTGTTCCCGACCACGACATCGACGGCGCCATCGTTGTCGAAGTCCGCGAACGCAACACCGCGGCCGACGCTGGGCAATTGGAAGTCCGGCCCGGCGAGCTTCGTCATCTCCACGAACTTGCCCTTGCCGTCATTGTGAAACAAAGAGTTGATTTGCTTGAACCGCACGTCTGGAGAAACCTGCTCGACCTCTGGATACACGTGACCGTTGGCGACAAATAGATCGAGCCACCCATCATTGTCGTAGTCGAAAAAGCCTCCGCCAAATCCAAGCACTCCCCGAGTGGCGATGGTGATCCCGGCTTGATCGCTGACCTCGTCGAACGAACCTTTTCCATCGTTGTGCCAGAGGTGGTCGGAGCTTCCCTGGAAGTCGCTGATAAACAAATCGAGCGATCCGTCGTTGTCGTAGTCTCCCAACGAAATACACATCGCGGCCATCGGACTACCTCGAGACGCCAGCGCCATTCCGCTGATCGTGCCGATCTCCTCGAACGTGCCGTTGTGTTCGTTGTGGTAGAGATAGGCATTAAGCCCGTCATTGGCGACGAATAGATCGGGCCAGCCGTCATTGTCGTAGTCCGCCGCACCGACCGCGAGATTCTTGCCGTGAGGCTGAAAAATCTTGGCACTTTTCGTTACATTGGTGAACGTGCCGTCGCCGTTGTTGTGGTAGAGAACATTCGGCGTGCCCTTGTACGCGCTCGGAGGGCAACTGGTGCGCGTTCCGCTTATGGTGCAGTAGCGGGAGCTGTCAGGGCCTAGATCGACGTACCCGCCCACATACAGGTCAAGGTGTCCGTCGCGATCGTAATCGAAGAAGGTCGCGCCGGAGTGGAATAGAGTGCCGAATTCGGTGCCTGCTACTCCCGCCTTGTCGGTCACGTCGGTGAATGTTCCATCGCCATTGTTGTGATATAAAACGTCGCGGCCGTACTGCGTGACGTACAGATCGGGGAACCCGTCATTGTCGAAATCGCCCCAGACACACCCGAGCCCGTAGCCCGTGCCCGGAACGCCGGCATGTTGCGTCACATCCGTGAAGGTAAAGTCGCCATTGTTTCGATAGAGCGCATTGCTCGCGGCAATTCCGCGGTTGTACAGGTCGCGTCCGTTGACGAAATAAATGTCCTGATAACCGTCTCCATCAAAATCCGCCACGCAGACGCCCGGACCGAAAATCTCGCGGTTGATGGGAATGCCGTCATTCCCGCGGAAGTGCGTGAACGTAATTCCGGCCGCCGCGGTGACGTTCGTGAACAGCGCGGGCGGTGGTTGCGTAGGCTCGGTTGGCGTGGGCGCCACCGGGCCGGGCGCCAGGAAAATAACCGCAAACGAAGCGGCTGCCATCAAGAAGCCATAGTGGTGCGGGGATGTCCAGCCCAGCGACCGCTTGAGACACCGAGTGAGTTTGTTTGACAATGGCGTCTACGCACCACCAGAGTTTCCTGTGACTACCCGCCCGGCCGGACCAGGTTCGTCGCATAGTCCGGGCTGGGGAACGATGGTAATCGCGGCTCCGCTCGCTTCTGTTCGCGCCTGGGCCTTACTGCGGAGCGTCTGGCGGCCTCCGCTTGCTCTGCTCAATCCTTTCGGCGGCTTCCTTTTGTAGATTGGCTTCTCGCCGGGCGTCGTCTTTGCGGCCCACGCGGCTGTAGGCAATCGCTAACTCATAATGTCCGGCAGGGTTGCCCGGCTGTTGCTTCACATAGGTCTCTAGCGGAGGGATCGCTTTTGTGGCATCTCCAGCGGAAACCTGCGCCATTCCGAGACCCAGGTAGGCGTCACTCAACGCGGCATCCAGTTGACTCGCCTTTGTAAAGTGCTCGATGGCCTCCGGCCATTGGCTCTGCTGGCGCGCCAGCTCGCCTAGGACGTACTCGGCGCCGGCGTTGCGAGGGTCGATCTCCAGTTCCTTGCGAAATTCGTCTGTGGCCTTCTGCGCGGCATCTTGAGCCGGGTTTGGCTTGGAGAGCATCAAGCGGCCCAGGCGAAAGTGAATGCCCGGCAGATTCGGGTTTTTCTCCAGAATAGCTTCATATTCCTTTTGGGCTTCATCCCACTTGCCTTGCGCCTCCAGAGCTTCCGCGTTCAGTTCGTGCGCCTGAGACGATGCCGGGAAGGTTCGCGCAAGGTCCTGCGCCGTGCGGGTGGATAGGTCAGAATAGGCATGCGCGGAGAGGTAGAGCACTTCAGGGTCATTCGGGAACTCGCGATTCATCAGCGCGAGGAAATCTCCCGCCAAGTCCCGTTGGTCCATGGTAAGCGCGCACCGCAGTCCTGCGATTCCCGCCCTGCGTTTCTCTTCCTTGTCGCTCAGTTGCGGGGTTAGCCTTTTCAGCAACAGTAGCGCCTGCTGGCAATGCCCGGATTCGGCAAGGGTTATGGCGCGCTTCGCACCCGGTTGAGCAGGAGCGGTTCCAGAGGCGCCTGAGGCGGCGGATTGTGCGTTCGCATTCTGCACCCCTGCGCTGGCGAGTAGGAATAGGAACGACGAGATGAGGCGGAGACGTACAGTGAGCCTGATTGGTCTAGCCATGAAAATATGGGGCAAGCGCTTTGCAACGCCTGCCCCATCATACACAGAAAACAAAGGTTAGAAGATGAACTTCAGAGCGAACTGAATGTTACGTTCTCCCTGAGAGCCGGTAATCTGACCGAGTCCCCCTCCAAGTCCCGCACCCGGAGAATTGAAGATCGGGTGATTGAACATGTTGAGGAGTTCGGTCCGGAATTCGAGTCTCTTCGACTCGGTGAACGGGAAAGACTTCTGGAGGCTGAAGTCGACGGTGTTCAAGCCTGGTCCGCGCACTGTTCCGACGCCGCATGTGCCGAAGCCGGAAGCCGGTTGCGAGTAGGGAGCAGGGTCGAACCACTGGAGCCCGGGAGCGCCGACGATGGCTTGCGCGCCCAAAACATGCGGTGGTGCGTTGCAATCGGCGCGAGCGCCGCGTGAGTTGGTGCCGGAGTTGTCGTTCGCTGAGATCGTCAGCGGGAAACCACCGCGCCAAGTCCAGATCGGGCTCACTTGCCATCCGCCCACGACTGCGTTGGCAACGGAGTTCAGGTCCTTGCCGAACTGCTTTCCTCTGCCAATCGGCAGCTCGTACACCGCATAGGAGGTTAGGTCGTGAGTCACGTCGTAGTAGCACGGGCCCTTCTCGGCGCGCTCATCGTAGAGGTTCTGGAAGTACGGCGAGGTTGGCGTCGTCTGACCGCTCCAAGAGCCGTAGTAGCCACTCGAGTCGGTCATGCACTTCGAGTAGGTATACGCCACTTGGTATTCCAGGCCGTTCCCGAAGTTCTTCTTCAGCGTCGCTTGCAGCGCGTTGTAGGCCATATAGCCGATCGACGCGGTTCCGGAGATCTGCCCGATGTCTGCCTGTAATGCGGGATTCCCCGACAGGTATGGACTCGGCGTGATGGTTCCGTCTGGGTGCAGCTGCTCCTGCAGATAGGGCACAGGCACCATCAGCTTAGAGCCATGCTGCCCGACGTAGGCCACCTGCAGCGCCGTCGTAGGCGTCAGCTGGTGCTGCACGGAGAGATTCCACTGTTGGGCGATCGCCGGCTGCACGTGGGGATCCCACAACCGGAGGACGGCCCCCTTAAAGGGATCGCTTGCCGGCGCCAGTTGCAACCCGTCGGCGGTGGTGATCGGCGGCAGGTTTGAGGTGAAGTAGTTGTTCTGGAACTCCGAGCCGAACGGAGGATTCAGTGTCGGCCGCAGGTTCGTGCCGGTTCCCTCAAGATACGAGGAAATCGTGTACGCTCCGCGAATTACGGTTTTGCCATGCAGCGCTTCCGGACTCCACGCAAAACCGATGCGCGGCTGGAAGTCGTGAATGCCATAGTACCCGTCATAGAGCGCCCGATTGCTAACCACCGTCCCGGTATAGGGCCCGAGATTCAGGCCGCTGCTCAACACTTCGATCTCTCCACTGATCGGAGAGAAGTTAAGTTGCCGGTTCTCGACTTCCACCCATGGGGTGTGCGCCTCATAGCGCATTCCGAGGTTTATCGTGAGGTGGCTGGTGATGCGCCAGTCGTCCTGGAAATACGGCGCAAAGGTGTTGGCGCGCTGGCCCCAAGTGCCGGAAATGATCCCGCGTCCTTCGCTGTCGGGTAGGCCGAGGAAGAAGTCTGCTTCGCCCGCGCCCGAATTCTTGGCGGCGGCGCAGACCACATTGGGAACGCTGACGCACGGTGCCGTAAAGCGGCCGCTGAAGTTCAGGAATCCCAGTTGCCCGTTGTTCCCGGCGTAATAACTATTGATTCGCTGTCTCCAGTATTGGAAGCCGGCGTGGATCAAGTGCTTGCCATGCGTGATGACCAGTCCGTCTTCATACTGAAACACCGTGTCCGCGAACAGTTGCGTAACGCCGGAATTTCCGATGTTACTGGCATCACCGCCGGAAAACTGCAGCGCAAGAAGCCCGGCCGCCAGTTGGTTGCTATTGGCAATTCCCAACGCGGTACCGGCATTGCCGATTCCGTTTGGATCATTACCAGTATTGAGTTTCACGTAGTTCACGCCCGCACGCGCTTCATTTAATATGTTCGGTGAAATGGTGCGTGCCCAGTTAATGACGACGTTTTGCGTATTCGCCAAGTTGAATCCATTTTCGAGTGCCGGAATGGAGTTCGTATTCGGGTAAGTCTGGTGGCCTTGCGAATACCGCCCCATGATGCGGTCCTTATCCGAAAGGTTCCAGTCGATCTTCAGATCGCCTTGGTCTTGGTTTCTCTGGCTGCTTACCTGGTTGATCGCATTGTTTCTCGTGTTTGTCCCCGTCGCCGCTGGATAGAGGGTCGACGCAAACAGGGCCGCGGCTACAGGATCTTCCATGCCGATCGGAATGATGTTGCCGGCGAAAGGCGCTCGATTGGTACCAACCACGCTGAACGGATTGTAAAGCTGAATGCCGGTGCCTCCGGTGCAGGTCCCGCCGGGTCCGGTGAAGCTTCCGCCCTTACCCGTACACAGAGCAGAAAAGTCGCCTGTCCGTTCAGCCGAGGTAATTGCGTTGAAGGATTGAGCCGCGGCCGGGAAATCGAAGCGCTGGCCCTGGTAGTCGGTAAAAAAGAAGAGCTTGTTCTTGAGGATCGGTCCGCCAAGCGTGGCGCCGAACATGTTCCAGCGCTCCGCTCCCTTTGGCAGGCCGTTGGCGTCGTTCGACCAGCTATTGGCGTTCAGTTTGTCGTTGCGGAGAAATTCAAACACGTCGCCGTGAAGGCTGTTCGTACCAGACTTGATTGAGGCGCTGACGATGCCGCCCTCGAAATTGCCGAATTCCGCCGAAGCATTGTTCGTAATCATGTTGAACTCCTGGATCGCGTCCACGCTCGGCGTGTAGCCCACCAGGTTGTCCGATACTTGATTGTTGTCGTTTCCGTCCAACAGGAAGTTGTTGGATTGTTCGCGATTGCCGTTGATATAGGGGCGGCCGCCGTTGCTGCCGGTGCCATTCGTCAGGCTCGACGGATCGGGATGCACGCTGCCCGGCGACAAAAGCGTCAACTGCACGTAGTTGCGCGACGCCAGCGGCAGGCCCACGTTCGTCTTTGCATCGATAATCGTGTCCAGTTGCGTCGCGTCGGTCTTAAGAACCGGAGCTTCGCCGGTCACTTCCACCAGTTCGCTTACTTGCCCGACTTTCATTTGAATGTCGATTCGGGCAGTCTGATTCAATACCAAGATTATGTTATTGACTACCGACGTCTGAAAACCTTTCGACTCCACTTTCAGACTGTAGCTGCCCACAGAGACCCGCACGATGTTGTACACACCCGACTCGTTCGTCTGCGTGACGCGCGCCGTTCCGCGATCTGTATCCGTTGCCGTCACGTTCGCGCCGACGATCGGCGACCCGCTCGGATCCGTCACAGTTCCCGTGATCGTCGCGGATACATCCTGCCCCAGCGTCACACTCGCGCCACACAACACCACCAGCGCGACCGCCAACGCATATACCAACCCCAAGTACAGCGGTTTTTTCATGGCCAAATCCTCCAGTTCAGACCGCTGGCTTGCCAACGGTCTTGCCATCCAGACTCTTTTTCCTCGACTGTGAACCACACCATGATTGAGCGATATCCCTGTGTGATCGTAGCTATATAGCACCAAAAACCTGTTGTCAACAAGAAAATTATGATTTATAAGCATTTGAGAAACTGCACTCTATAGCGTGGACCCATGGCGCTCTATATCACCGGTACTGGTACGGCGGCGGCTTTTCAGGACCCCTTTCGCCGCTCCGTTCGCGAAAGGGTAGAAGGCCAATCTTTTAAAGAACTTGCGGTATCGCACCGCTCCGTCAGGTCCGGCCTGGCGGCGCGACGGGAGATGGAATGGCGCAGAGGAACCAAAACGGCGTACCCGCCTACCAGAGGATTCAGGGCGCTATTCGTAAGCGTATTGAAGCAGGGCAGTTGCGCACAGGTGACGCAGTTGCCTCCGAGAGAGACCTCGCGAAGATCCACCAAGTCAGCTTGATGACTGCGCGGCATGCTCTCGCATCGCTCGAGCGCGATGGCATTGTTGAGCGCCGCCGCGGCATCGGAACTTTCGTCGCCACGCCCAAAATTCATTTCAATAAATTGATGAGTTATACCGAGCAGATGGCCAGTCGGAGTCTTACTGCCGGCTCTAAGGTTCTGTTTGCGAAACTTATCTTCGACGAACAGGAAGTTGCTGCCCGGCTCGCTTTACCTCCGACCAGCGGCGTCATCAAGCTCGAGCGTCTGCGGCAAGCGTATGATGAGCCATTCGCTCTTGAGACTTGCTATCTCTCCGCGGAAACCTTCCCGAATTTGCTTTCAGCTCCGTTGGGCCGCGACTCGCTGTTCAAAATTCTCGAGCGCGATTACCAGATCGAGCTTGGCTACGCCGACGAAGAAGTGGACGCCACCGCCGCGGACCCCAGAACCGCCGAGCTGCTCGGAGTTCTCCGCAGGGATCCGCTGCTTCGTATTCGCCAGCTCATTTATTCCACGAAAGGCAACACCATCATGTATGTTCTCGGTTTCTATCGTTCCGACCGCCACAAGCTGATGATTCGCAGGTTCCGTTAGAAAGCTTGCAGTACAATCCGAGCGCGCCTTCTTGAACGAGGAGCCTGCTCGAACCCCTCAGAGGAATGCCTGAAATATGCTGCTTATTCTAAAACGCAACGAGGAAGAAGTCGGCGGCGAAGCCGCGCGAATGATTGCGAATGCGATGCGCAGGAATCCGGCTCTTAGACTCGGCCTGGCCACGGGAAGCACTACGGTAGGCATGTACAAGGAGCTCGTTCGCTTGCATCGCGAGGAGGCTCTCGATTTTTCCCGCGTCATCACGTTCAATTTGGACGAATACCTGGGATTGCCCGCAACCCATCCGCAGTCCTTTCGCTGCTTCATGGAGCAGAACTTTTTCGCGCACGTGAACGTTCGTGCGGCCAATATTCATACTCCTGACGGAACGATCCGTGGCAATTACGACCAATACTGCCGTTCCTACGAACAATCGATTCGCGATGCCGGCGGCATCGACCTGCAAGTTCTCGGAATCGGGCGCAACGGGCACATCGGCTTCAACGAGCCAACCTCCAGTCTCGGCTCAAGAACGCGCCTGAAGGTCCTTAGCCAAGAAACGATCGACGACAATCGCAAGTCTTTCGGCCCCGGCGAGGAAATCCCGCAATGCGCCATCACCATGGGGATCGGCACGATTCTCGAAGCGAAAAGAATCCTGCTCCTCGCCACTGGCGCACCTAAGGCTATGCCCATCGCGCAGGCCATTGAAGGACCCATCACCGCTTCGATTACAGCTTCCGCGCTCCAGATGCATCCCGACGTCACCTTCGTCGTCGACCAACCCGCCGGCGCGCAACTAAAGCAGCAGGACTATTACCGACGCGTCCTGGAGATGACCGCGAAGCTGACTCCTGACCGTTTATGATCGCTGTACTTCCCCAAAACGGTTTGCTACGCTTTTACCAACAGTATTGGTGCGTGCACCACGAAGTGACCACCCCGAAAGTTCGCTCCGCCGATATTTGCGCGGACCCCCGCTGGCCGTATTTCACAAACCGCGAGTCCAGGCTTTTTGCCTTCCCGCGGCCCGAGTGCTGAACATGATCTTGGCCGGTGACATTGGCGGCACCAAATGCAACCTCGCCGCATTTGAAGAGAGCGGCGCGACCCTGCGACTTGTATTTCAGAACCGCTACGCTACCCGCGATTTCTCCAGCTTCGAGCAGCTCCTTGACGCGTTCATCTCCCAAGCCTTCCGGCAGCCGGCTTCGCAGCCTGGTGCTCGCTTCACCGCCGCGGGGTTCGGCGTAGCAGGTACGGTGATCGAGGGACGCCTTCACGCCATTAATCTGCCGTGGGTCCTGGACTCTGCCGCGCTAGCTGCCAAGCTCAGTCTTCACGTCCAGGACATCGTTCTGGTGAACGATCTCGTCGCCACCGCCTGCGGCATCGACAAATTGTCGGCTGACGACTTTCTCGCGTTGAACGAAGTCGTGTCGCAACCCAATGCCAGCAAAGCCCTCATCGCCGCCGGTACTGGTCTCGGCGAGGCCATGCTTTTCTGGGATGGCACCCGCTACCACGCATCACCGTCGGAGGGCGGCGCCGCTGATTTCGCTCCGCGTACCGATCGCGAAACCCATCTCTTGCATTTCCTCAAGCAGCGTCTCCCTCGCGTCTCCTGCGAAGAAGTTTTTTCCGGCCGCGGTTTTCGCCGCGTTCACGAATTTCTCGATCCTGCCGTCCGCCATCCTTCCTTCGAGGAAGCCGCCGCCGATACTGCGCGTGAAATCACGCAAAACGCCATGGCGGGATCGTGCCCGGTGTGCATCGAGACACTCGATCTGTGGGTTGATGCGTTCGGCTCGGAAGCGGGAAACCTCGCGTTGCGCGTTCTCGCCTACGGTGGTGTTTACCTCGCCGGTGGAATCGCCTTGAAAATCTTGTCCAAACTCAAAGAGGGCTCGTTCGCCCGCTCCTTTGCTGCCAAAGCACCATTGACTTCCGTGCTTGCTCGCATTCCCATCTTCGTCATCCTCAATGAAGATGCCCCGCTGCTCGGCGCCGCTTACGAAGCCCTCTCAGTCGCCAATGCGCGCGCGCACTCGCCTGCCGGCAAGGTCCTCCGCATGTCCAGCGCCGGCTAAACCCCGATTCCGCATTCTGTAGCCGCCCTCTCTAAGAGGGCGGGGTTTAGATTCCCGTCCTTCCCAATCCTAGATGCGAAGTATTTCTGCCCCACCATTTCCAACCCGATTCCGAGCCGCTGCGCTAGAATCGCACTACCGCCCGTGTCGCGCGGCAGAATCCCTCATTTAAGGATCGTCGGTGGAACCACGCATCATCGGAACGTCCGTGCCGCGCAAAGAGGGCCGCGAGAAGGTCACCGGCCGCGCCCGCTACGTGAACGATCTCTCGTTCCCCGGCATGCTCTATGGCGTCACGGTTCGCAGCTCCGTGGCCCGCGGCCGCATTCGTAAGATCCATTTTGAATCCGGCATTCCCTGGGACGAAGTTACGGTCGTAACCGCGAAGGACATTCCCTCCATCAACTGTATCGCCCTGCTCATCGAAGACCAGCCCGCGCTCGCCGATGAACTGGTCAATCATCCCGAAGAGCCGATCCTCCTGCTCGCGCATCCCGACAGATATCTCCTCGAAGAAGCCCGCCGCGCCGTGCGCATCGAAATCGATCCGTTGCCCGCCGTCTTCACGATCGCCGATTCGCTCGCCCGCAAGCAGGTGATTTGGGGTGAGGACAACATCTTCAAATCGTTTCTAGTGGAAAAGGGCAGCGTCGACGAGGTCTGGAGCGGTGCCGATTTCATCGTCGAAGGGGATTACGAAACCGGCGCGCAGGAGCAACTGTACATCGAACCCCAGGGCATGATCGCGCAGGCCAATCCTTCGGATGGCGTCACGGTTTGGGGCTCGCTGCAATGTCCCTACTACGTGCACAAGGCTCTGGTCCGCCTCTTCGGCCTGCCGAAAGATCGTATTCGCGTTGTGCAAACCGAAACCGGCGGCGGCTTTGGCGGCAAGGAGGAATATCCTTCCATGCTCGCCGCCCATGCTGCGTTGCTCGCCTGGAAGTCCGGCAAGCCCGTCAAAATGATCTACGATCGCGCTGAGGACATGGCCGCAACCACCAAGCGCCATCCTTCTCTTACCCGCCACAGCACCGCCGTCAGCCGCGATGGAAAATTTCTCGCCATGGACATCGATTTCTCGATCGACGGCGGCGCCTACGAAACACTTTCCCCGGTCGTGCTCTCGCGCGGAACCATCCACGCCGCCGGTCCTTACAATTGCCCGAACGTGCGCGTTCGTAGCCGCGCCCTGGCCACCAACGCACCGCCACACGGAGCGTTCCGCGGATTTGGCGCGCCACAGAGCGTTTTTGCCCTCGAACGCCATCTCGATCGTGTCGCAAACGTCATGGGACTCGAACCAGACGAATTGCGCCGCCGCAATTTCATCCACGAAGGCCAGACGCTCGCCGTCCACCAGGTGATTCGCGAAAAAGTAGACATGGCTCACCTGATGGACCGCGCCCTCGACCTGAGCGGGTATCACACCAAGCGCAAGCGTTTTCAAGAGGAGAATCCACGCAACGCCATCAAGCGCGGCATCGGTTTCGCCACATTCCTCCACGGAGCGGGCTTCACCGGCTCAGGCGAGGAATATCTCGCTTCAGAAGCCGCCATCGACGTAACTCGCGAAGGCTGCGTGCGCATTTTCGCCGGCAGTACCGAGATGGGTCAGGGCACGAACACGATTTTCGCGCAGATCGCGGCGGAAGCACTCGGGCTGGGTTGCGATCAAATCGAAATCATGCAGCCCGACACCGCGCTCGTTCCAAATAGCGGGCCCACCGTGGCTTCGCGGACTACCATGATCGTTGGCAAGCTCGTCGAATCTGCCGCGCTCGCGGTGCAAAGATCTTTGTTCGACGCCGGCTTTCTGAATCCCGGTTACAACGCAAACGATTTTGCCGCCGCCTGCCGTCAATACATAGACAAGCTTGGTGCGCTGCAATCTCTCATTAAGTACGAACATCCGCGCGATCTGCACTGGGACGATCAACGCTATCAGGGCGATGCCTATGGCGCATACGCGTGGGCCGTTTACGTAGCGGAAGTATCCGTCGACATGCGTACTGCCGAAGTGCGCGTCGAAGATTTTGTCGCATTGCAGGAAGTCGGCAAGGTGATCAATCCGATTCTCGCCGCGGGGCAAATCGAAGGCGGCGTAGCGCAGGGCATCGGCTTCGCGCTCTACGAAAATGTCGTGTGGCGAGAAGGACGCATGGTCAACGGTCAGATGACCAATTACATTATGCCCACCTCCATGGACGTTCCGCCGATCCGCGTTTTCTTCGAGGAACTCCCGTATGCGCGCGGTCCCGCCGGGGCAAAAGGCATCGGCGAACTCCCGCTGGACGGCACCGCTCCCGCAATTGCAAACGCGATTGCGAATGCCACGGGCGTCGATATCCTGCGCATTCCCATCACGCCGGAAGTACTTCTCGAAATCCTAGAGAATGCGCATGTCTGACGCGGCGCGCAAGGTTCGCGTTCAGTGCGAAGTCAACGGCCGCGTCCTCGCTTTCGAAACCTATCCGATGGCGCGCCTTCTCGACGCCTTGCGCGAGCAGGCCGGTCTCACCGGCACAAAAGAAGGCTGCGGTGAAGGCGAGTGCGGCGCTTGTTCGGTTGAAATCGACGGGGCGCTGGTCAACAGTTGCCTCGTGCCGGCGCTCCAGGCCGAGGGCACAAAAATTCGCACGATTGAAGGAGTCGCCGTCGGCGAATGTCTCCACGCCGTTCAACAGGCCTTCCTCACGCATGGCGGGGCGCAGTGCGGCATCTGCACGCCTGGTATGATCCTGGCCGCCGTGAATCTTCTCGCACGAAACCCGCAGCCATCCGAATCGGATATTCGCGAAGGCCTCGGCGGAAATCTTTGCCGCTGCACCGGCTATACGAAAATCTTCGAGTCCGTCGTCGAGGCTTGCCGCACTCTCCAGCTATCGTCGGGGCGACGCGCGTGAGGTCCTACGTCCCTGCGTATGAGCTCGAAGCGCCCCGCGACCTGTCTGCAACGCTGGACCGCTTGGCACGCGAACCCGGAGCGTGGAAGCCGTTCGCCGGCGGCACGGATCTGATGGTACTGCTCGAAGCCGGAAAGCTTCCGCATCGCAAGTTCTTGAGCATCTGGAAGCTCGCCGAGTTGCACGGCATTGAGGTCACGCCCGAATCGGTAACGCTGGGCGCACTGACGACCTACACCGAAGTGCGCCGGCATGAGCTACTCGCGCGTGAATTCCCCCTTCTTTGCCGCGCGGCCACCGAAACGGGCGGCATCGCGACACAAAATCGGGGAACGCTCGGCGGCAACATCGCCAACGCTTCGCCCGCCGCCGACTCCCCGCCCGCACTGCTCGTCTACGACGCCGATCTCGAACTCGTCTCCGCCAGTGGATCGCGATGGGTGGCGTATCACGGTTTTTGGTCCGGCTATAAGCAAATCGGCCTGCGTCCCGACGAACTGATTCGCCGCATTCGACTCGCCCGCGGCAAGCTCGGCTGGAAGCACTACTACCGCAAAGTCGGCACTCGCCGCGCCCAAGCCATCTCGAAAGTATGTTTCGCCGCCGCCGCCCGCCTCGATGCCGGCCGCATTGCTGATGTCCGTATCGCCGTCGGCAGCGTTGCGCCCACGGTGTTCCGCGCCGTCGAAACGGAAAAAATATTGCTGGGCGAAAAGCCGGGGCCCACTCTTCTGCGCGCTGCTCAGGAAACGCTCGCGCGCGAAATCGTTCCTATCGACGATATTCGCTCTACGGCGCGCTACCGCCATCGCATCGCGCTGAATCTCCTCGCGGAATTCTGCGAAACCTTGTCTGCGTAGCCCGTCCGTCATGGCAAATCCTTCCAACATTTCCGGCAAGTCTCCAAACGGTGCCGATCTTGTCGTTCGTGGCCGCCGAGTCATCACCCCCGAAGGCGAGCGCGCGGCAGCCATCCACATTCGCGACGGCGTCATTACCGCAATCTCCGCATTCGACGACATATCAGCGGCAGCAAACGTGCACGAAGCCGGCGATTCCGTGGTGCTGCCCGGACTTGTCGATACGCACGTGCACATCAACGAACCTGGCCGCACCGAGTGGGAAGGCTTCGTTATGGCGACGGGAGCCGCGGCCAGGGGCGGCGTCACGACGCTGATCGAGATGCCGCTCAACAGCATTCCAGCCACAACCACGGTCGCGGCGTATCGCGAAAAACTTGCGGCCACCACCGGCAAGCTTTGGGTTGACGTCGGATTCTGGGGCGGCGTCGTACCCGGCAACGTCGCGGAGTTGCGCCCGCTGTGGGACGCCGGCGTGTTCGGCTTCAAGTGCTTTCTGGTCCCCAGCGGCGTCGACGAATTCGCGTACGTCACGGAATCCGATCTGCGTGCTGCGCTTCCGGAACTGGCTGCGCTCGGCGCGCCACTGCTCGCTCACGCCGAATTACCCGGTCCGATCGAGGCGGCACTGAAGCCAATCTCGCCGGCGCAAACACCCCATAAGTACGCCACGTGGCTCGCTTCGCGACCGCGAGCCGCCGAGAACGAAGCCATCGCGCTTTTGCTCGGCCTCAGCCGCGAGTTCAACGCGCGCGTCCACATCGTGCATCTTTCCTCCTCCGACGCCATCGCTTCGCTGCAGCAAGCGAAATCGCAACACGCACGCGTGAGTGTCGAAACGTGCCCTCACTACCTGACTTTCACCTCCGAAGAAATTCCCAACGGCGCCACCGAATTCAAATGCGCGCCGCCGATTCGCGAGTGCGAGAATCGCGAAAAGCTTTGGGCCGCACTCGGAGACGGCACCATCGATCTCATCGCTTCCGATCATTCGCCCTGCCCGCCATCCATGAAATTGCAGAAAGAAGGCGATTTTCTGCGCGCTTGGGGCGGCATCGCCTCGCTTCAACTGGGCTTGCCCGTGGTGTGGACGGAAGCACGCTCGCGCGGCTATGCTCTCACCGATGTCGTCAAATGGATGTGCGGCAGCCCGGCACGCCTCGCCGGGCTTGCCAACAAAAAGGGAGCGATTGCCGTGGGTTGCGACGCCGATCTCATAATGTTTATGCCGGAGGCGAAATTCCGCCCCGACGCGGGCTATTTTTTCCATCGACACAAACTCTCTCCGTATATAGGGCGCGAGCTGCAAGGCATCGTCAGGACCACGTTTCTACGTGGACGAAAGATTGTCGACCTTCCCAAGGGAGGCTCGAAAACGCCTGCGGGTTGCGTCCTTATTCGCAGCGCCGTATGAAGGACTTCACCCATCTCGCGGATCTCGCGGCGGAGCGGCTGGGCGGTGCTGTGCTTGAGGCCAACGATGAATTCTTCGCCCCGAAAGAGAATCTGCTGAAAGAGTCGAGGCCGGTCTTCATCGAAGGCAAATTTACCGATCGCGGCAAATGGATGGACGGCTGGGAGACGCGGCGGCGCCGTACACCAGGATACGATTGGTGCACTGTTCGTCTTGGGCTGCCCGGAATCCTTCGCGGAATCGTGGTCGATACGAGTTTCTTCAAGGGGAACTACCCAGAGCATTTTTCGCTGGAGGCTTGCGATCTGGGCGGCCAACCGCCCTACAAGAATGAAGCGAAGCGGCTCAAAGATGCGGCGACGCGATGGATCGAAGTTCTTCCTGAGACGGCGCTGAAGGGCGACTCGCAGAATTTGGCGGCCATCGCCAACGAGCAACGCTTTACGCATCTGCGGCTGAAGATTTACCCGGACGGCGGAGTCGCGCGCCTGCGCGTGCACGGGGAAGTTATGCCTGACGCGAAACGCATTTCGCGAGGCGAGGTTGATCTTGTTGCGGTGGAGAACGGCGGAAGCGTGGTGACCTCGAGCGACCAGTTTTTTGGAGAGCCGCGCAACCTGCTGATGCCGTACCGCGCGAAGAACATGGGCGACGGCTGGGAGACGCGGCGCCGGCGAGGTCCGGGACACGATTGGGTGATCCTCAAGCTGGGCATGCCGGGAGCGATCCGGAAAATCACTGTGGATACCGCGCACTTCAAGGGAAATTTCCCGGATAGCTGCTCGCTGGAAGCCTGCCACGCCGCAGGCGGCGCGGCGGACCCATTCCTGGCGGCGCCGCATGTGTGGAGAGAGCTTTTGCCGCAAACGAAACTGTCGGCGAACCATCGTCACGTCTTCAGCAAGCTGAACGACGTTGGACAGGCGACGCATGTGCGGTTCAATATTTACCCGGATGGAGGCGTGAGCCGCCTGCGACTGTTCGGACGCGCGACTCGCGGCAGCGATCACGCAAGAGGCGTTCAGCGCTTCAACCGGCTCTCGCCAGCGCAGGCTCGTAAGGCCCTGCTCGATTGCTGTGGGTCGCAAAAGTGGGCGGAGCAAATGCTGCAGCGAATGCCCTTTCCGGACGCGGCGTATGTCTTCGATACCGCGGAGAAAACGTGGGCGGCACTCGGTCCAGGGGATTGCCTGGAAGCGTTTCGCCAGCATCCGGCGATCGGCGCGAAACGAGCAGAGAAAACGCAGTCCGCGACGGCGAAGCGCTGGTCCAAGGGCGAACAGTCCGCGGCGCAGGCTGCGGCGCCGCAAACTCTGGCCGCGCTGGCGGCAGCAAACGAGACGTATCAGGCGAAATTCGGGCATGTATTTCTCATCTGCGCGACCGGAAAAACCAGCGAAGAGATTCTGGCCAGCCTGAAGCAACGCTTGTCGAACAATCCCGAGGCGGAATTGCGCATCGCCGCGGAAGAGCAGCGTAAAATCACGCGCATTCGATTGGAGAAATTATTCGCGTCATGAGCCAAATCACTACGCATGTACTGGATACTTCGCTGGGCCGCCCCGCTTCTGGAGTGCCTGTGGTGCTCGAGGTAGAGGAAGTGGGGACGGGTTGGAAGCAGTTGGGCCGCGGCGAGACCGACAAGGACGGGCGGCTGCGCGATCTGCTGGCGGAGGTTACGCTGGTGGAAGGAACGTACCGCTTGACGTTCGACACCCACGCCTACTTTGCCAGCCGTAAGGTCGAGTCTCTCTATCCGCAAGTGAGCGTCGTGTTCAGTGTCCGCGACGCGGCGGAGCATCATCACATTCCGTTGCTGCTGAGCCCGTTCGGCTATTCGACGTATCGCGGGAGCTGATCCATGGGAATTCGCCTCGGTGAAAACAACTACGGGAAATCGCGCATACGGCTGCTGCGCGTGGCGCGGCAAGAAGGCCGCCACGACATCAAAGAGGTGACGCTGGCGATCCGTTTCGAAGGGGATTTCGAGACGGCGCACACCAAAGGCGACAACCGGAAGATTCTGCCGACGGACACGATGAAAAATACCGTGTACGCCCTGGCGCGGCAGCATTCGATCGAACCCATCGAAGAGTTCGGACTGCATCTGATCGATCACTTCCTGACATACAACCCGCAGGTGTCGCGGGTGCGGATCGAGACGAAGGAAAATCTTTGGACGCGACTGCCGCACGGCGGGAAACCGCACGCTTCGGCATTCACGCTCGCGGGTGGCGAAAAGCGGACGGCGATGTTGAGCGGAACGCGTGAGGGAACGGAAATTCGCGCGGGCGTGGAAGACCTGATCGTGCTGAAGACGACGAACTCGGCGTTCGATCATTTCCTTCGCGATCCGTACACCACGCTGAAGGACGACCGCAACCGGATCTTGTCGACGGCGATCCGGGCGAACTGGCTGTATCCCGCGGAGGACATGGAATTCGGGCCGCTGTGGTACGGAATACGGCAGATGCTGCTGGAGACTTTTGCGGAGCACAAGAGCGAGTCGCTGCAGCACACGCTGTATGCGATGGGTGAGGCGGTGCTGAACAACTTCGAGAATGTGCGGGAGATTCATCTGTCGCTGCCGAACAAGCACTTCAACCTGATCGATCTGGGGCCGCTGGGGATGGATAACCCCGGTGAGGTGTTTTTGCCGACGGACGACCCCCACGGCCTGATCGAGGCCACGCTGCGGAAAGAATAGTAAGTAGTGGGTAGTGAGCAGTGAGTAGTGGAGAAGCAAACCGCAAAAGTTTCGCCTGTTGTTCGCTTTTTGACCCCTCACCCCCTCCGTTGCGATGGAAAGAGTGCGCAACTTATTGATAACAAGGGAGATGGGGTGGCGCCGTCGCGCAAAAGAGTGCGCAAGCGGCAGAAAACAAAAGGGTTGAATGAAATCGAAGGCGGGAGGGTTTTGGGCTAACACGAAGAATGATACCACATAAGACAAGTTGAGTCAAGGGTAAACTAGCGTCAGACCCAGGAAGAAGCGATCCCTCATCTCGGGCGGGTGCTAAAGCCGCACTGCTTCCAAAGCTTCTCCCAGCGCCAGATGCCGTAGGCGGCTTTGTCCGGCAACGGATAGCCCAGTTGGCGGGCGAGCATGATGGCCTGGCCGCGATGATGGGCTTCGTGCGCAAACATATAGGCGAACATGGTTGCTCCGGCGGGCCAGGTCGGCGCCCAGCTGCCGCGCGAGAATTTGGTGACCCGCCTAGGAGTGCAGTTCGAGAGAGCCTCCTTTAGCATTTCAAGGCACCGTGTCGCGCTCTGGCGATGAGCGGCGCGGGCCTGCTTAATCGTGCAATCGGCCGGGTCCAGTGGCGCAGGGCACTTGAGATGAGGCGCGGAGCGTTTGAGCCAGGCCAGGCGATTGTTGTGCAGATGGGCGAAAATGGCCGCGAGGGTGCGTCCTCCCCGTCCGTTTATTTTCGCTGAACTGGAGCGCCACGCTCGCGGATTGAGGTGCGCCAACAGAAGCTGATTCATGCGGTCGTTCGCGGCGTAAGTTTCCAGTAGAACTTCTCGAAGCTCGGATTCCGACCGGGCCGTGCGGCGAGCCATAGACACCCCTCCTGCAATTTATCAGACGGAGACTGGGATTTCGCGCGTGACCAGTTATCCGGCCTAGCGATGGCGCCGCCTCCAACAAAGCGGATTACCGGAGTTGGGTCAGGCTTGCAGGAGGGATTGCAGGCGCTTCACGAGGTCGAGGCCGGCGTCGGAGGCATCGGAGGTGTGGAAATCGGCTGGGAGGAGCAAGAATTGGACGCGGGAATCGAGGCGGCGAAATTTCTCGAAGGCGGGAGTGGCGGACTGGACGCCGGGGCCGCAGATTACGGCGCGAGGCTTCATGGTGGTGAGAAGCGTGGAAGCGTCGGCGAGGTAGCGGGAGGTCTTGACCTCGAAGCCGGCGCGATTGAGGACCGCGGTCATGTAGGCGAGGAGATCGCTGGAAGGATCGATGCAAAGGACCTTGGCATTGGTGGCGGACCAGGCGTGCTCTTCGCGAGGCACGGGACGCTGCGTGAACGATGCGAGCGCTTCCTGTTCGGTTGAATAGATGGGAAAGAGGCCGAGCAAATTAGTAGCTTTCAAAACGCTTTGAACAAAGGGCGAAACCTGGCACAGCTTGAGATCGCCGTGATGCGCGCGGAGCGTGCCAGCCAGGCGAACGAGCGCACCGAGGCCGCCACTGTCCACGTAACTGACTTCACCTAGCTGCAGCACGTATTTCTTGGTTTCGAGATTGTGCTTTTCGACTTCCTCCTGCAGCAGGCGTACTTCTTCCCCGACGATGATACGTCCCTGACAGCGAATGATGGCGACGCCAGCGATGCGTTGCGATTGCAGGGCGAGGTACATGAGCGGGTAGAAGCTACACCACAGTTGCGGGTGTGGGCAAGCGGGGGTGAGTTGACAGTCGACAGGTGAAGGCGAAGATGCGGCAGCGTTCCCTCGCTCTGCCGCACGAGGTGCGCCGGGGTTGACGCGAGGCGGAGCAAGCCCCGCCCCTACAATGAAGGGGGTGCGCCCAACGCGGAAATCAAGCAGAAGGAGGCTTCTAGTTTTTCTTGCGCGTCAGGTGAAACACCATGGGCATGTCCATGTTGTCTTGGCGCCAGGTCCAGGTTTCGGTGATGTGGTCGGCGTCGTCAAACCGGATGAGGAGATGATGCTGGTGACCCGCCGTGGGTGAAGGGAGATTGCCGGCGCTCTGGAAATCGAAGGCGAGCTCTTGGGGGTCGCTGGTGGCGGGGACGACGCGCATGCGCGGCTGGTTGTTGGTGGGGCAGAAGTGAATCAGGGCGATGCCGTCACCATCGAGGCTGTAGACGGTGACCATGTCTTCCATGCCGGTGGGCGAGAGTGTTTCCATCACGGCGGTGCCGGAGACGATGGATTTGAAGGTGGTCTTGACGGGCTTGCCTTTGTCGTCTTTTCCCACCCAATCGCCGGCGAGCGATTGGATCTTTTTGAACGCGGCCGCGGAGTACGACGCGGCAAAGAGGGGCGCGATGACGACCAGGATAAGAAGCAAAAGGAAGAGCGGGCGGCGAAGTTTTTTCATCGGTGGATCTCCTTTGCGTTCCAGCCAGACAGTTCTGCACACGGGATCAGATACAGGATTTGATGGATTTGGACGTTGGGCTGGGAGGAAGGATAGCAGGGGGCCCGAGAAGATGTGGATTATGAGTTGCGGGCTAGGGAGGCGACTTCGATGACCGGATTGGGGAGCTGGCGCATGGTGCGAATGAAGAGGGCGACGATGTTGCCGTCAAATTGGGCGTTGGAGCAGCGCTCAAGCTCAGCCAAGGCTTCCTCGGCGCTGCGAGCTTTCTTGTAGGTGCGATCGCTGGTGATGGTGTCGTAGGCGTCGGCCACGGCGATGATGCGTGACCCCAGCGGAATTTCCTCGCGAGAGAGTCCATCAGGATAGCCGGAACCATCGAAGTATTCGTGATGGTGAAGAACCATCTCGCGGATGCGGGCGAGCGGCGTGAGCGGATCGAGAATCTTGGCGCCGAAGGTCACGTGAGCTTTCATGGTGTCCCACTCGTCGGGATTGAGCGGGCCGCTCTTGTTCAAAATACTCTCCGGGATGGCGACTTTTCCGATGTCGTGCAAGACGCCGCCAAGGCGAATTTCTTCCACCTCGAGGTCGCTCATGCCCAGGCCTTCGGCGATGAGTGCAGCATACGCGGACACCTTTTGTGAGTGGCCCTGGGTGTAGTGGTCCTTGGCGTCGATAGCGAAAGCCAACGACGTGACGGTATCGAGGACGGCTTGCGGCAGAACCGGAGCTCCTTCAGTTGCGGACGCAGCAGCGGCGTCGTTGGTGATTTCGGTAGACGCTAGGGATTCGGTGAACTGTTTGAGCCGGGAATAGATTTCCTCGAAGGCTTCCGGGCCGGTGGCAAAAAGACGTTTGAGCGTGACGCCCAGATACGCTTCGAGGACGTCGCGTTTCCATTTCTTGGCTTCGTTGGGATCGAAGTGATCGGCGGTGGAGACGGCGTTGCCGCCCTGATGCTTCGAGAGGTACATGGAAGCGTCGGCCACCTGAATGAGCTCTTGCGGCGTGGAGCCGTGAAGCGGGTAGCAGGCGATACCGAAGCTGGCGGAGATATTCTTCTCGCGGAGGAGCGGATCGGCGGAAACCCAGCCGCGCAGCTTGGTGGCGAGCTGGCGGGCGTGCTCCATGTTCGTTTCGGGCATCAAGATAACGAATTCGTCCCCGCCGTAGCGGGCCACGACATCGGAGCGGCGGCAATTGGCCTCAAGAATGTGTCCAACGCGCTGCAAAACGAGATCACCCTCGAGGTGTCCGTAGAAATCGTTGACGAACTTGAAGCGGTCGAGGTCCATGAGGACCAGCGCGAAGGCGCGGCCGGCGCGCGTGGAGCGCTTCCATTCGGCGGAGAGCGCCTCCATAAAGAAGCGATGCGTCTTGACGCCCGTGAGGCCGTCGGTGATGGCCTGCTCCTGCGCCTTCTGGAACGACAGGGCGTTGTGCAGCGCGCCGGAGATGAGGTCCGCGAGCGTACGCAGCAGCAGGATTTCTTCTTCGGCGAAGTCCACTGGTTTGGAGGATTCGATATAGAGAATGCCGTGGAGCTGCTCGGCGTAGAAGACCGGCAAAGCGATGGCGGCTACGGAATCGGCCAACAGCGGCTTGAGCGCGGCGTCCGCGGGCGAGGCGGCGTTATACACGGCCATTTGGCCGTTACGCGCGACATAGCCGGCGAGTCCGGCGCCGAGGGGGACGCGCTGGCCAAGAGTGCCGCGGCGGCTTCCGGCTTCGGCCTGGATGACCAGCTCGCGCGTGGAGTAATCCAGAACGCCGATGCCGATGTGATCGTGCGCAAGGCCGGATTCGAGCTGCTCGGTGATTTTGGCGAGCATTTCGTCGGGATTGAGCGTGGCGATGGCGTTGCGAGAGATGGTGTTGAGAAGCGAAAGGTGGCGAGCCTTGGTGCGCTCCTGATGGAAGAGGCGGGCATTCTCGATGGCGATGCTGGCTTCGCTGGCGAGAACGCGCATGAGCTCAAGGTGACCTTCGTCGAAAGCGTGTTCGTGGTCGGAGAAGACGGCCATGGCGCCAATGGCGTGGTCGTAAGCAACCAGCGGCACGCAGCAGAAGCAACCGCGCGAGCGAATCGGATCCACACCGAGTTTCTGAACTTCCGCGACATAGTTGTCGCGGATCAAGACGGGCTGGCGCGTACGGATAACGTACTCGGTAAGATGATTGCCGGCGGGGCGGCTGCGCTTGGGCATGCGCATGCCGTCGATCATCTCGAGATCGAAATGGAGTTCATCGCGGACCGGATCGAGCTCGGCGATGTAGAAGTTTTCGACATCGAAGAGGCGGCGCAGCTCTTCCCAGATTTTGCGAAGGAGATCCTCTTTGTTGAGCGTGGAGCTGAGGGCGCGGCCGATTTCATTGAGGACGTGGAGCTCCTCGGAGCGGCGCGAAGTCTGCTGAACGAGGTAACTGTTCTCAACAGCCATGCCAATCTGGTGGCCGAGAGCAAGAAGCAGGCGGAGCTCGGCGGGAGTGAAGCGGCGGTTGTCTGGCGTGCCGAGCAGGAGGACGCCGAAGGCTTGCTCCTTGGCCTGCAGGCTGATGACAACAACGCTGCGAAGTCCTTGCGCCAGGGCCAACTGGCGGAAACGGCGAATGCTCTCGTCCTTTTCGAGAGCGGCGAGGGAAGCGTCGCGCAAGTCGCGGAAGCCGAGGAGGCCGCCGAGACGCGAGACCAGGCCGACGAGGTAGTCGTCGAGACCCTCTTCCTGGGCAACGCGGCAGAATTCGTCGTTGAGGCCCACGGCGACGACCGACGTGGGGCCTTGCGGATCACCGTGATGCAGGAAGAGTGCGCCCGCGGGCAAACGCACGACACCAAGAACGCGTTCGAGAGCCTGGGAAAGCATGCGTTGGATTTCGCCGCCGACAAAGCTGGAGGTGGCTAGATTCAGATTCGAGAGCGCAAGCATGTTTCGCTCGATGCGGCGCTTCTCTTCTTCGTAGGTGGCCATGACCATGAGCATGGCGACAAAAGCAGAAGGCACGGCAGCGATGGGGCGAAGGCCGGGATCACTTCCCCCGGTGTTGTAAGAAAAGACGAAAACAGCCAGCCGGAGAATCGCCCAGGAGAAGAAGGAAATCGCCAGCAAGCGGTCCGCGAGGGTCTCTTGGCGGCGGCTTTCGATCCAGAAAACGACGGCGACGGCGACAAAGAGCAGCGCCGAAGGAACGACCACCGGGGCGGCCCTCAACCAAGGAGTGCTGTTCGCGGCGGACCATAGGCCTAAAACACCCGCGACGATGGCGCAGGGGATAATCCACGGCTTGCGCCCCGAGTAGAGTTGCGCGCCCACAAAGAAGAACAACGCCGCCAGAGCGTAGAGCCAGTGGTCCAGCGCGCTCTGTAAGGGACTTCCCGGAATCCACTGAGAGAGAGCGGGGCTCAGATAGTGAAGCGCGTAGAGACTCCAGCCCGCGGTCCACAGCAGAAGGTACTTTTGACGCTTGAGGCTGAAAACGTACGCAAAGAAGCCGGCCACCAAGGAGGTAGCCGCCAGCAGCGCGAATGCGATGAAGCTCTCGTGAATCAAGATCGAGATCGATTCTCCGTCCGTCACGCGGACAGCGCTTCGCACGACGCGAAGACGCCGAAGCTAAACAGACCGTGCAAATTCACCCGCGGCTGCGCCGTGAGGCGGCGGGCGTACTTCCGCGCCGCTGCAGCCTCACTTCGCTGCACAAAACAAAGTACTTGCGATTATGGAACATGAATTTTTAGGGAAGCAAGCGTACCAGGGTACTGGTGGCTAAAGAGACAGCATGCCGGGGTTAACGCATTCAAAACACGCGGCACGGCCCCGGGCTGCATCAGTCTGGAAGCGACCGGTTGGACGGCGTGGGGAGCTTTCGCTACACTGAGTGATTCCATTTCGCGCGAAAGACGCGACACGCCATGAGCGAATCACAAAACAGAGCGGCCGGAAGCGTACGGGTGCGGTTTGCGCCTTCACCTACCGGATATTTGCACGTGGGCGGAGCACGCACTGCGCTGTTCAACTGGCTGTTTGCACGGCGACAGCACGGAACGATGATCTTGCGGATCGAAGACACCGACGCCGAGCGGAACAAGCCGGAACTAGTGCAAGGAATCGTGGACGGCCTGCGCTGGCTGGGCGTGGATTGGGACGAAGGGCCCTTCTATCAATCGCAGCGGACGGAGTTGTATCGCGCGGCGGCGAAAAAGTGCTTGCTGAACGGCAGCGCGTTCCTGTGTTACTGCCCGGCGGAGCGCTATGCGGGCGGCGATCACGCCGTGGAAGGCAGCGAGGGTGGCATGGTCCGGCGGGTGGTGCGCTGTTCGTGCCGCGATGGGAAGCCGTCGTCACCCGACACGAAACCGGCGGTGCGCTTCAAAGTGCCTGCGGGGAAGACGGTCTTTTTCGATGCCGTGTTCGGCGAAACTGAATTTGCCAACGACGAGATCGAGGATTTTGTGCTGCTGCGCTCCGGAAAAGGTGACGAGGAGTTTGGGCAGTCGATGTACCAGCTTGGCGCCGTGGTGGATGACATCGACATGCGCATAACGCATGTCATTCGCGGAGCCGATCACATATCCAACACGCCCAAGCAAGTGCTGCTCTATCGAGCCCTTGGGTCGGAGATACCTATATTTGCGCACCTGCCGTTGATTCTGGGCGCGGACAAGAAGCGGCTGTCGAAACGGCACGGCGCGACCGACGTCAATATGTACCGGACCGAGGGATTCTTGCCTGAGGCGTTCCGGAATTTTCTGGCGCTGCTGGGATGGGCGCCGGGTGGCGACGAAGAATTTTTGCGCACGGTGGACCTGCTGCAAAAGTTTTCGCTCGATGGCGTGAGCCGGACCAACGGCGTATTCGACCGACCGAAACTCGAATGGTTCAACACGCAATATCTGCAGAAGCTGCCGATCGAGGAACTGTTGCCCGAGGTGGAGGGCGAGCTCAAACGCAGCGGTTTGTGGAAGGAAGAGTGGGCAGCGGGCGCGGGTCATGAGTGGTTCTCGAAGACGGTGGACCTGTTGCGGCCACGCGTGCGGCTGCTTCCCGATTTCTCGTCGTGGTCGCGGGCGTTCTTCAGCGATGAGTTCCCGATCGAGCAGGCGGGAAAAGACAAATTCTGGAAAGACCCGAAGGTTCCGGAATTGCTCGCCAAGCTCGCCGATGCTCTGGCCGCATTGCCGGACTGGAATCATGATGCGTGCGATCATGCGTCGCGCGCGGTCGCCGAAGCGGCGGGAGTCAAGGCCGGGCTGCTGATCAATGCCACGCGTGTTGCGATCGTTGGACAGGCGGTCGCGCCGCCGCTGTTCGACACCATGGTTGCGCTGGGACAGAAACGTGTCGTCAACCGGCTGAGAAAAGCCTTCGCCGCAAGCTAAAGAAGCAAACCCGCCGTTCATTCACCCAGCGCAGTTCCAGTTTCACTTGGATGCTGGGCGGGCCGTCATCGCTTGGGACGGAGCCAGTTTACCGTCGGCGCCGTTGGTCAGTGCTACGAAGACGGGATCTTCGCGGAGGGACACGAACACCGCATCGACCCGCGCTTCCATCATTTCTTTGGTGCGCACTGCCTGGTAGCGCTCGTACTCGAAGAAGTGCCGCTTGAGAAGGGCGAGGGCTTTCTCGCGTTGGCCCGCTTGCGCGTAGACCGCAGCAAGATTGTACGAGGCAGGCAGGAGCCCTTCGTTTTCGCGAGCAATTTTCAGGGCCTCGTCTCCGTGGCCGCTGCCGGCCATGAAGGCGGCAGCGAAGACCAGGTTGTAGGGATCTTTCGGATCGAGCGCGAGCGCTTTCCGAACGTAATAGTCGGCCTTCAGGGCGTCGCCTTCCGAATTCCAATACACGGACAGATTGCGATAGGCCAGCGCCAGCGGATAGGTCTCGACGGAGCTTTCCATCAGCGCCAAGCCTTTTTTGAATTCGCCCTCATGGATGGTCATCTTTCCCAGACCGTGTAGAGCGACGGCGCGGGAGAGCGGATCGGCGGGCATGGCTAGAAGATCGTCGAAGGTTTGCCGGGCTTTGTCCCACTCGCCGGTATGGTGACGGTAAAGCTCGCCCAGGTAACGCAGAGGAGCGGGATCGGCGGGATCCATGCGGTGCGCTTCCGCGTACAGGTGTTCGGCTTCCGTGTAGTTGGCGTCATTTTCGGCCTTGAGGCCGGCGCTCATCGTCCGTTCGATCTTGGCGCTGCGCCGGGGATCAAAAACCGGCGCATCAAACAGTTGGCCGGTGTCGGTAACGCCGAGTTTCTTCAGGGCTTTTGCCGCATCCTTTGCCTTGCCGGGGAAGAGGCACTTTTGTTCGAGAATGGTGCGATATTCCTGAATGGCGGTCTGATTGTCGCCGCTCTTGGCTTTGCTCTTCGCGTCCTCAAGCCGTTCCTTGATGGCATCTTCACGCTTCTTTACTTCGCTCTCGAGCAGCTTCTCCACCTGGCCGACCTTGAGATAGCCATCCTTGTTTTCGGCTTTCCCCACGAGCGTGCCGTCGGGTTGGGCGAGCACCGCTACGGGCAGCTTCTCACCGGCGGCGAATTTCTGTCCGATCGGCAAGCGCGCGTCGACGATCAGCAGGTTGACGCATTGCGCAGCGTAAAGGGAAAGCGTGCGCGAATAGAGCAGGCTCGATTTCTCCAGCTCGATCTGCGAGGACGGAAACCAATACAGCAGTAGCCCGGCACTGACCGGAGGATCTCCTGGCTGGCTGACACGCCAAGGCACGCGGTAAACCTGCTCGGCGGGCATCGAGCCAGACGACATACCGCCCGTGCCGCCGCCTCCTCCGCCACCGCACGTGGCCCAGCCTGGCGGGACGGAGAACAGCAGGAGGCCGACCATCAGGAGCGCTAGCGGGCGAGCAAGTGTCGTTTTCATGCAAGTAGTATAGAAAGCAAGATGTGAGGGCGACAAGCCGTCATTTGTCATAAGAATGTCGCTGGTTTTCGATGTTTTGCGCGGGCCCGGGGCCCCCTAGTTTGACGAGGGTTTGGTGTCGCCGGTGTCTTTCTTGTCTTTGTCGCCACCCAGGTTCTTTTCAATGGTTTTGTGGAACACCTTAACGCCGACCGTTGGGGAATCGCGCGTGCCGGTAATGGAGATGGGGATCAAAGCGCCAGCGCCTTTTTTCTCGAAGAAGGGGTCAACCGCCTTGAGAAAAAAGGACTTTGTGCCTGTGACCGTTTGCGACAGTTTAGCTTTCATGCGCAGCTCACCGTTGAAGTCGAGTGCTTCGCCTCGTAGGTTATAGGTGCCCTGAAGCTGTACGGCAGCGCCGGGCACGCTGAAGGTCAGATCCCGAAAAGTGATCACACCAGCGTCCAGCTTGAAGTGGCCACGAAGGTCAGACACGGCGCTGCCTGCATCTTCGTTCCCCGGCTGGCCCTCCGCGTGTCGGCTGAACGATTCGAGCTTTTCGCGGACCTCGGCGCTGGCCCACTTCCCGTCGGTGACCGTGAATTCTCCGTCGAGCTTGAGCTTATCGAGGACTTTTACCGGACCTGGAGGCTGCAGGAATTTTGTCTTCAGGTTCAGAATGCCGGTCATGAAGGGTTTGTCGGCCTTGGTGGCCAAGCTGAGGATGTCTTCGAGGCGCGCTTTCTCCGAAGTTACGTCGAGCGTGATGTAGTGGCCGTTTTTCTCTTTCGAGCGCACCACGCTTCCGTTGGCGACGATTAGGGAATGGACGAGAGTGGCGCGGACCGGATGGAGATACGTGTCGCCGTCGGTGCCGTTCACGGTCGCCGAATACTGCGTGTGCAGCGGCACGGGCTTCCCGACCTTATCGAGGGAAAAGTCAGGCGTGTCGGTTTCGCCTTCGACTTCGATCTCGTTCAGTTGGCCTTTGTAGTTTCCCATCGACGACAAGATGCCGGCAATTCCTGGAAACGGGCCGAGGTCGGCGTTCGTGAATTTGTACACGCCCGACACAGGAGTATCGCCCGGTTCGTCGGCATCCCACGGCCCGAAATTGCCGTTCGTCGCGATTTCACCCACCGGCTTGGCGTTGGTCAGGTTGCCGTGAAAATCGAAAGGCTTGCCGGCACCGACGGATTTCAGCACCAGGTCGTGGATGTCGAAGTCCAGCGGCTCTTTGCCCGCTTTCTTAGGAATCATGATGAGGTCGGTGTCGTTGCAGACGATCTCATCCACGATGACAGACGGCACTGGCTTCTTTTCCTGGCCGGCGGCCTGCTTCTTCTTTTCACCGCGCGGGGGAATAGTGATGGTCATTTTCTCGACGTACACGCCGGCGATGTGCCGCGGCGCACGCAGAACACCGAGAAAGCCGAGATTGAAGGAGAATCTTTCGACGTGGAACATCGGCGGAAGGTCACTGCGGTTGTGATAACGCAGCGATAGCCCCATGCCGGTAACACCCATGTTTGGCCAGATGTTCACATGGAGGCTCTCCAGTTCCACCTCGCTATTGAACCGCTGCTGCAGTTCGCGTACTACCCATGCGCGAGTCTGCTCATCGATATTGCGAGTACGCAGGAAGACGACGAGAACCAGGCCCGCGAGCAGGCCCACAACAATTCCAGCTACGTAGGGCCACACACGACGGGGCGACTGGGCTGTCAACACACTCTCCTGAAGGTCTGCAAATTGGATGCGCTAGCGTGGCGATTGGAACAACTCTGGATGAACGGGGCGAGCAGCGTCCGAGGTCGCGGCCACAGTTACGGTTGCGTCCACGTCAACGGTGACGGGCGGCAAGCACACTTCATTGCTGCACGCCTGATAGCGCAGCTTGAACGGAATGTGTTGCGCACCGAGCGGAGCGCTGGGGAGTGCGGTGAGAGCCATACGAATGACTACCTTGTCTTCGTACACGTTGAGGGGCGTCTTCGAAAACGAAAACGTGTGCAGTTCGCCCTTGGGGTACGCAATGTCGCCGGGTTTGAAACCTGCAGGCACGTTTGGACGAAGATCAGTGGCAATGAGATAGTCCGCCGAGGGTTGCCGCGCATTAATGTGGAAGCCGTTGCGGATTTTGAGCACTACGGCAAGCTGGAAGGCGCTGCCGCGCGCCACCGGATCGAGCGAGGCATAGGCAGTGGTCGAAACCACGTCCCGGCCAGACGGCATCTGCGGCGGCGCCGACGGCATTGCCGACACGACGACAAGGAGCAAAACGGTGACAAGAATTGCCGATACGAATTTCAAACCTTCACCTGAGTGCCAAGTTGCTGAGAAACGACGCGGCTCATCACCCCGTAGAGGTCTTCGCCGGTCTTTTCGTGCACGAACGCATTTCTGGAGTCCGACCAGCCTAGCTTGAGGCTGGTGGAAAGCGCAGAAATCCAAATCTCGCGCACCGGAGTGTTCGGCGAAACGACAAACTTGGCGTCTTCCGGCTCCTCGAAAATCACTTCCAATTTCCCGCTCTCGCCCTCGACGTCGAATCCGTGCATATCCCCGATAACGAGTAACCGCCGCTTCAAATCTTCAAAAGCAGCGTCCGCCTTCCGCTGAAAATCTTTTTCGTCCAGCATGATGTCAGAGTATCAGAGTTGCGACTCGATGGTCTTCGAGATCTCGTCGTAGCTGATGAGGCCCGTGATGCGCTTGATCTGTTTGCCGTCTCGGCTAATGAGCACGCTCGTGGGATACCCGAATAGGCCGCCGAACTTGTCCGCTGCGGCTTCGTTGCCAATGACAATGGGATAGTTCATTTGCGACTTGGTGCCGTTCACGTCGAAGCGCTCTTTCTGAACCCACGGCGCCACAATGCTGCGGCCTTCGTCGTCCATGGCCACACCCAATATGGTAAAACCTTGCGCGCCATATTTCTGCTGCATTTCGATCAGCCATGGGATCTCGAAGCGGCAAGGCTCGCACCAGGTGGCCCAGAAATTCACCAGCACCACTTTGCCCTTGTACTGGGCCAGGCTGACGTCCTTTCCGTCAAGGTCCTTCAATGTCAGGTCGGGGGCCGGCTCCGCGGCAACTTTAAGAGTTGTCACAGGCACCGCACTCTTCGCGCGCGGCAGGCGCGTGGCCTTGTCCGCATAATGGGCGGCTAGCACGATCACGGCCAAGACTGCGATCACGATTAAGGCTGTTTTCTTCATCAGCTCCTCAATGACTCTGCCGGCGTTCTTGCGGCTGCCGCTATTTTGCTCCGGTCAGCGCGTGTTCCAGCCACAAAACCACGGTGTTCAGAAAACCAAGCTTGCCTACCAGCCACGTAAGCCGGTTGACGAATACCAGACCGCCGACAAACAAAAGCAGTGCGCCGCTAAATACTTCGACGGCGTGGAGATACTTTCGGAAGCGTTGATAGAATTTCAGAAACTGCACGATTCCGAGCGCGGTGAGCAAAAACGGAACGGCCAAGCCCGCGGAATAGACGGCCAGCAGCAGGACGCCGCGGGCGATCGTGTCGCTGGCAGCGGCGAGAGCCAGTACAGTGGTGAGAATCGGCCCGATGCACGGGGTCCACCCGAAGGCAAACGCAAAGCCGAGAAGAAAGCCACTCCAGATGCCAGGCTGCGTGCTGCTGCTGCGCAGGCGGACGTCGCGATTGAGCCAGCGGGTCATCGCTGGCCCGAAAAATCCGATCGTCGACAGCGAGAAAAAGTGAACTGCGCCAAAACCGGCGATGAGCGCCCCGCCACGCAGGAGAGCAATCACACCAATCAGCGCAAGTACCGCTCCGAGGATGAGTCCCGCGCGGACGCTCAGCTTGATCAGCAGGCCCAGCAGATGCAAGCCGAACAGCAAAATGAGCGCACCGGCAATCGGAGCGAGAAACGATCGGTGCTGGCCAAGAAATGCCCCGACAGCACTGGCCGAGGCTCCGAATGCAATGAACACCACCGAAAAGCCGGTAACGAACGCCAGCGAGGAAGCGAAGAGCCCTCCGCGAGGCTGCTGTCCTTGGCGCAATTGTTCCATGCCGATGCCGGAGAGCATCGAGATGTAGCCGGGGACAAGCGGCAGGACGCACGGAGAAAGAAAAGAGATCAGCCCGGCGAGAAATGCTCCTAGTAGAGAGACGTCGGTCATGCGCGCTCGGTCCTTCGCTCCACGTGCGTCCTAAATCGGGTGGTAAATCTACCGGATGCGTTCATCTGGTGCAATTTTCTATTCTCCCACAGTTTGCGCGGCGGCCAGGGCACCCGCTTAGACGGCGCCTTTGGCCTAATGACAGTACGTCAGCGAAAGGGCGACAGATGACGGCTTTGGCTGGCGTAGTGGTTCGCAGAGGGCTGCGGTGACTGGCCAACCTATTGATAAGAAGCGTGTTACGGCGACGTGATCTGGCAGCGCCCGTGCACCGTCTCGTCTGGGCGCTGGAGCGGCGCGAGATGAACATCCACTGGACTCCGAACAAAGTGACCTTTCTCCGTGTGGTGGTGGGCTTCTCGGCGGTGTGCTTGTTCGGTCGTGGCCCTTGGGCGAACCTTGCCGCCGTGACGCTGACCGTCGCCGCGATTGCGCTCGACGCGTTGGACGGCCACATTGCGCGGCGAAAGAATCTCGCCACGCCGGTGGGCGCGCAAATCGACATTCTCGGCGACCGTATGATTGAGAATGTGTATTTCACGTATTTCGCCGTGGTCGGGATGGTATCGCTGTGGTTGCCGGTGTTTTTCTTTGCACGCGGCGCGGCGACGGACTTTCTGCGCAGGATGCCGATGCGCGCTGGGCATGCCGGCTGGGGCGCGGACGCGATGGTGCAGACGTGGTGGGGTCGCGCGTTGGTGGGGTCAGGCTGGAGCCGCGGCGCGTACGCGGCAATGAAATGCATGTGCTTCTGCTACTTGGGGCTGGAGCTAGCTTTGACGCGTGGCCCCGTGGCATTGCTGGGCGATCTAACGGCGGACGCGCACACGACGATTCGCACCGGTGCGAATGTACTGACCTGGACGACCGCGGCGTTTTGCTTTCTGCGCGGACTGCCGGTGTTGTTGGAAGGCTGGCGGCACATCGCAGGCAGCGTCGGATCGGGCCGTGACGCAAAGATTTCGGCGCGGGAGGCTGCATGAGTGGCGCCGCCGACAGCAAAGGGCGCGTGGCAGCGTTTTTCGATCTGGACGGGACGTTGCTGGCTGGCCCGTCCCTCGAGCTGCGGTTTTTCTGGGCGCTGCGATACCGCCGGGCGATTCCCGCCAAGAACTACCTCTTGTGGCTGGCACACGCGGTCCGGCTCGCACCATACGGAATGGCAACCGTAGCGCTCGCGAACAAGATGTATTTGCGCGGCGTGGGCACCGATTATCGTGGCGGCGTGCCGGCGCAAACCCGTCTGGGCGGGCAAGCAAGCTCTCCACATGTGCTTGCGCCGTCCTTTTTTCCCGATGCGCTTTCGCGAGTGGCCTGGCACGCGGCACAGGGACACGCGATCGTGCTGGTGACGGGAACACTGGCGCCGCTGGCGCACGAAGCCGCGGTGACGCTGACCCTGCGGCTGGCCGCGCGCGGAATCTCTGCGCCGATCGGTGTTTGTGCGACACGCTTGGAAGAGGTGCAGGATCATTGGACCGGCCGGATTCTCGGCGACGCCATGTTCGGGGAAGCTAAAGCTCGCGCCGTTCGCGGAATCGGCGCCGCAGAAGGTTTCGATTTGAATCGCAGCTACGCGTATGGCGACACGGCAAGCGATCGCTGGATGCTGGCCGCAGTGGGACGTCCCGCTGCGGTGAACCCTTCACCGGATTTGAGCCGCATCGCGCGCCTGCACGATTGGCCCGTGTTGTTCTGGAATCAGAAGGCAGCACCACACCGCCGCAAAGTGGAATACACGGGCATTTCAAAAGTGAAAACGGAGAGCCTGGGATGAATCGGCCATCGATGCAGAAATATCGAGGAAACGAAGCCGCACTGCCGTGGCAGGCGCGGGTGGCCGCAGGCGAACGTGAGACTCGCGCGCGCGTTTTCGAGTTGCCGCGTCCACGCATCGCAGAAGCGCTGCGGCAGGAACTGGCCGCGGCATGGTCGGCTTGCGGCGCGTTCGAGTGGATAGCGCTTGCCTATCTGGGCGTGTCGAGCGCGCTGATCCTCATGTTTGCCGGCAACGTTGCACATCCGTTTCGGCCGCTTGGTCTTCAGTCGTGCGTTGCGTTTGCAATTCTCGTTTTGTGTGCGACCGAAGCCAGCGTACGAGTGGACACTCACTCCTCCTCAACAGCGATTCAAAAGTTCTGGCATTTTTGGCGGCACTGGTACCCGCATCTTTTCTTTCTGTTTTGCTTTGAAGAGCTCGCGCACCTCGTCCATCTCGTTTCTCCCGGCTGGCAAGACGCAAAACTCATCGCGCTCGACTATTGGCTGGCCGGGGTACACCCGGCCGTCTGGCTCGAACAGTTCACCACGCCGGCCCGCAATGATTTCATGCAGTTCGCGTACATCACCTACTTCACCTACCTGCTGGTGCTTGGCGGGATTCTTTATTACCGGAAAGACTGGCACGGGTACTGGTCGGTGATGACTTATTCGGCGGTGGCTTACGCGATCGGATACCTGATTGCCGTTTCCTTTCCGATCGAGAGCCCGTGGTTTTCGATGGCGGGCGCTTGGCACGGCGAATTGCGCGGCGGAACGTTCACCGCGTTGATTAATTTCATCGAGCGCTACGGCCGCGTGCGCGGCGCCGCTTTTCCCTCCGAGCATGTGGCTGGCTCGTTCGCGGCGCTGTGGGGCGCCTGGCGGCACCGGCGATGGCTTTTCTGGGTGATGCTGCCGCTAGTGTTGTGTATGTGCGTCTCGACCGTATACGGCCGCTATCACTACATGGTTGACGTTTTTGGCGGCATGATTACCGGAACGCTCGGCTATCTGATCGGCCGATGGATCATGCGCCGGCGCGGCGCCCTTGTGCGGCAAAGCTAGAAAATCTTTTCCTGACGCCGCAAATTACCGAAGGTGCCGATGTTCGCGATAATGAATGCGACCCGGAATTGATTGTCCGTCCGCACCTGGCCCAGCGCGATCCGGCGGTACTCCACGGCAAGGCCGCAGCAGTTGCCGTTGTAGCTGATCTGCACAAGCTGGTTTTGCAGCGCCTGATTGGTGATGTCGTAGCTTATACCGGTGGTGACATTGAAGCCTTTGCGGGTCTCGCTGCCGTAGCCGATGAGCGTGCGAATCTGATTGGCCTTGGGCTGCAACACCAGCGGATTCGCGTCCAGACGGAAATCCGCGATGGTGAAAAAGAAGTCCTTGTAAGGCTTGATCTTGGCGAGCGTCCCGATGATGGTGAGCTGCCCCCTCGAGCCGTGCTGCGTGTCGTACTCCAGAATTTGCTCGAAATCCAGCGGGCCGCCGGGAGTGACTTTGAAGTCGCTTACGATCGGCGACCAATTTCGCGGCCCATCAGCAAACGCGAATGGTGAGATGTCGTCGAGGGTCTGAAAAACGTTGCGCGCCCCGGGGACCAGAGCGCCGCCAAACGTCGGGTCGAAAAAGTGTTTTTGGACCAACTGCCAGGTAATGAGCTCTTTCGGCTGGTTGTCGCCATCCTTCACCCACAGACGCTGTGTAACGTCATACGCGATTTCGTTTGTGTTCGTCAGCGTAGAGTCGGAGTCGAAGCGAATCAACTGGGAGAAATTGTTGATGCCGGTTACGTAGCGATAGGTGAAGCCCGGCTCGATGGTGTGCTTGTACTTCTTCTTTGATTGCGGCTGCTGAAAAAACCGCTCGAAGGTAGGAAACCGGAAGTCTAGCGTGAACTCGCCGTCGTTACGCACGATGGATTCGCCGCTTAACGTGGGGACCGTCGTCGCGGTTGTGACGCCAGGAACCAGAGAATCGCCGTAGTAGGCCGTGCGAAACGCGGCGGTTGCTGTGACGTTGAGCCACGGGCCGAAGCGCAGCGGCACGGTCACCAGCGGCGCAAACTCCGTACGGCCCACCACCGAGGGCGTATCGATCACGCCGTCGCTGCGGTGGCTGGCTCCGGCAAAGGCGTCGAAGCCAAAATAAATCGGCAGGTCCTGCCACGGCGCCCGCTCCACCGAGCTAAACCTACCTTCCGGCGCGCTGCGCAAAGAGACGCTCGTCTGCGGGTTTATAGTCAGAAAGCTCTTATCGTTCAACGCGGCGAAATTCAGACTGAAGCTGTCGAAATTGTGAGTGAGAAAGATGGAACTGCGCACTTCGGAATTGATCGCATCGCCGAACGTATCGGCAAACGCCAAGCGAAACGTCAACGAGGAGAGCTCATTGACGTCGGCCACGAAGCGCCAGTTGTTTTTCAGCAGAGACTGGATCCCCAACTGTTGTTCGTGCCCGCCTTGCGAGACCAGCTCCGTCGTTTGCGTCGGAAGCCCCACATTGACCACCGTCGGAACCCCGCGGTCGATCACACCGTAGTAGCTGTACTTGATGGTTGTGTTCTCCCACGGTCTGGCGCGGAATTGTGCGCGCTCCGCCGAGCCCCGGCGGCTGAGGAGTTCCGCGCCTAGCGTCGTGTCCATCCAAGGCGTCGGTGCCCAATAAAACGCATCGCCAAAGACAAAACCCTTGCTGCTGCTGTTGCCGATAACTGGGATCAGAAAGCCCGACTCGCGAATTCTCGGACCCGCAGGTGCGGTGGCATACGGCAGCCAAATCAAGGGAATTCGAAAGAGGTGGAAGTTGGCGTTCACCAACGCCATGGTTTTGTCGACCTTAATTCGCGCGTGCGGCGCGTAGAACTGCCACTTGGGATGCTCGGGGTCGCAAACCGTCATCCACGCTCGGCTGATAAAGTAGAGGTCCTCACCGAACTTCTCGACGTCGTGAGCCTCGAAGTACAGCGGATTATCCGTCACCAGGACGGTAGGATTTGCGCGGCGCTCGATCTTGATGGTGCCGCGCACATTCGTGAAGGTGCCGCGTCCGGTGCTGACGTTGTAGTGCGCTTCGTCGGCTTCGAGGTGCTGATTCTCGTAGTCGAACTGCACGTGCCCCCGGGCCATCGCTTCGTTGGTCTGGTCGTTGTATTCGACGTGGTCGGCGCGAAGGCGTTGGCCGCCGTAGTGAATATCCACGTCTCCGTCGGCAATAGTGAGCTCTCCCTGGCGCCGCTGCGCGCCGGTCGACGAAAGCTCCGCGACGCCGCCTTTAGGCGATGGTTTGGGGATCTGCTGGGCCTCGGCGGGGCTCGCGATCAAGCCGACGAGCGGCAAAACGAACACGGCTAGGACGAGAAGCGGCCCAAGGGAGGAGCGATTCCGGCTTCCAAGATGAAGGATTGCGCTAACCATGCCATCCGCGAAAGCAGATTTGATAGCCTAGCACGGTTCCCGGGATGCCTCGCCCATGTCCCGATTGAAACGATTACTTCACAGGTGTCGGAGCCGACGCGGGAGTTTGCGGCTGCGTCTGGGCTTGGGCTTTGGCTTGGCTGACGGTGCGATACCACTCGAAGGTGCGGCGAAGACCTTCCTCAAAGGTGACTTGCGGGTCGTAGCCCAGCAATTCGCGGGCTTGCGAGATGTCCGCCTGCGAGTCGCGGATATCACCGTCGCGCGACGGCTCGTGCTTTGCTTCAAGACGCGTGCCTGAAATCTTGCCGAGAAGCTCGATCACCTGGTTCAGCGATACCCGGCCGCCGACGCCGACGTTGAAAACCTTGCCGGTCACATTCGGCGCTTCGCATGCAAGCAGGTTGGCCTGAACGGCATTCTCGACATAGGTGAAATCGCGCGTATGCTCGCCGTCGCCAAAAATCACCGGCTGCGTTTCCTCAAGAAAAGCGCTGCAGAATTTCGCGAGCACGCCGGAATAGGGCGAACCGGGATCTTGCCGCGGGCCGAACACGTTGAAGTACCGCAGGCAAACGTTCTCTAGGCCGTAGCACCGGCCAAAGACTTGCAAGTAGAGCTCACCAACAAACTTGGTGATGCCGTAAGGAGAGATGGGCATTGGCCGCATGCTTTCGACCTTGGGCAGAGTGGGTGTTTCGCCATAGGCCGAAGAAGAGGCCGCAAAAACGATGCGCTTGACCTTGGCGTCGCGAGCGGCGACCAGGACGTTGAGCGTGCCATCGATATTGATGCGGTTCGACTCGATGGGATCTTTCACCGAGCGCGGCACGGACGTGCGGGCTGCCAAATGTAGAACGTATTCGGCCTCGTGCATGGCCTTGCGAACCACTTCGATGTCGGTAATGCTGCCCTTGATGAAGGTGATCTTGTTGCGGACTTCGGCGAGATTTTCTTCTTTGCCCGCCGAAAGATCGTCGAGGACTACGACGCTGTGGCCGCGTTTGACAAGCTCGTCCACGGTATTCGAGCCGATGAAGCCGGCGCCGCCTGTAACCACGTAACGCATGCGGAACATCCTCCTAGTAGTGTGGCCGCGATGGGCCGACGATCCGGGCCGTGGCAGGCACGTTGCTGCCGCGGCAAATTGCGCGGCTCGGGACAGACGACCGGCCCGCGTTTTGGTAATCTCAAATAGGATGGCGGAGATCGGGCAAATTGCTCGCCCGCTACCGCGCGAAATCGTATTGTACGACGGAAGCCAAGGACGCAACGTTTTGTTTCTGACACGGGTCACAAAAAGAGCATGAGCAACCGGACAAGCGTGGGCATCGCGGCTGTGGCGGCTTTAGGTCTGGCCGGTGGAGCGTTTTATTGGCTACACGGCCGCACCGGCGAGGCGCCACCTACGATTGCGGCAGCACCGATTATTGCGGCGCCTGAGAAATCTAGCGACCTCGTGGAAAAAACGCCGGGCTCCCCACCTACATCACGAGCCGAAGTGAAAAAGGTCGCCACCGCGCCGGAGCCGGATCCAGGCCTCCCTCTACGAACCGGGGAGATTTTGGACTTCACCGCCGATGTGGCCAAGCTGTCGAACGTAGCGAACCTGCGGCTGCAAGTCGCCGAGCGGCGAAACTTCCTGGGAAAGACCGCCTGGCACTTGCAAGCCTTCGCCCACACCGAGAGTCCGTTGCGCATGGTCTTCGAGCTTGACGACCAGTTCGATTCCTATAGCGATGCAGGCACGCTGTTGAGCCTGCAGTACGAGATGCACCTGAGCGAGCGAGGGCAAAAAGTCGATTCGATCCAGCGCATGAGCGCGACCGGCAAGGACCCGGCGCCCCCCAATGCGACCGAGGCGCGGGTGCTGCCGGGTACGCGCGATCCTTTAGGCATGATGCAGTTCTTGCGTAATGTGGACTGGACGAAAACGCCTGAGGTGCGCGGCCCGGTATACGACGGCCGCAAGCTCTACGATGCGCGCGCCACGTTAGCCGGATCGGCAGAAGGGGTGACCGTGCCCGCCGGGAGCTACACGACGAACAAGGTCGAGATCCGGGTGTTCAATGGCGGCGAAGAGATGAAGGACGCCCATTTCTATTTGTACCTCGATCACGATCCCCTCCACACGCCGGTGTTGCTGGAGGCGATGTTGCCGTTCGCGAGCGCACGGGTGGCATTGAAGAGTAAGAAGTAGAGTCAAGCGGCTGCACTGACATAATTTCTTTCCCCACGGTAATCTCCCCTGAGCGCGACAGACTTCCGGCAGCCTCGCCAAGGGCTGGGCGTACCCCTTGTTGGTGAAGTGCGCGCCTAGGCGGTGGCGAGCCGCTCGATAAGGGAGCAGGCGATATGGCCGATGGTGATGTGGGCTTCTTGAATGCGCTGGGGGTCGAGCGAGGGAACGTTCAGAAGGAGATCGACTTTGGAAGCGAGCGCGCCGCCGGTTTCGCCTGTTAGTGCGACGAGATACGCACCGCGGGCGCGGCCAGCTTCGACGCCCCGCAGGATGTTGGGGCTTTGACCGCTCGTGGAAAGAGCGACGAGAACATCTTGCGAGGCTACCAGCGACTCGATCTGGCGGGCAAAGATGCGCTCGAAGCCGTAGTCGTTGCCGGCGGCGGTGAGCACCGAGGGATTGGTGGTCAGAGCGAGAGCGGCTAGGCCGGGGCGCTCGGCACGGAGCCTGACGACAAGCTCGGCGGCAAGGTGGATGGCATCGGCGGCGCTGCCGCCGTTTCCGAAGAAGATGATTTTCCCGCCGGCGCGCAAGGCAGCCGCTGATTTTTCGGAGAATTGGGCGATGCGCTGTACAAGCTGATCGGAGAATGCTTGTTTGACGCGGGCGCTTTCTTGGAGTTGGCGGCGTATTTCTTCGGCGGACATTGGTTCGATGCCAGTCACATTATCACAGTCGCGAGGGGACCACAGCGCGAATGGACGACTGGAAGGGGCTGAAGCCCGCCCCTACAAATACCAAGTGATGAGCAAGAGGCAATGTCAGCAGAGAACGATTTTTTCGCGATGGCGCATCACGCGGCGCGTGGCGTTGCGCGAGTCCACGACCAGCTTAGCGGCGTCGACGATAGCGCCGTAGTCGTAACTGGAATGATCCGTGGCGATGATCACGCCGTCGTATCCGCTGATCGTCTGGGGACTCAGCGGAACGGACTTCATGTGCTCGTAATTGTAGTGGCGCATTTTGTGGAGCTGTGGAAAGTAGGGATCGTTGTAATCGAGCTCCGCGCCGCGCTGCTGAAGGAGCTGCATGATCTTGAGCGTGGGAGATTCGCGCAGGTCGTCGACGTCTTTCTTGTAGGCCACGCCAAGAATCAACAGCTTCGAACCCTTGATACTTTTCTTCTGGTTGTTCAAGGCGGTGGCGACCGCTTCGACGACGTGATAGGGCATCGCAGTGTTTACTTCGCCAGCCAGTTCGATGAAACGAGTGGCGAAATCGTATTCGCGGGCCTTCCAGGAAAGATAGAACGGGTCCACCGGAATGCAGTGGCCGCCAAGACCTGGGCCTGGATAGAACGGCATGAAGCCGAACGGCTTGGTAGCAGCGGCGTCGATGACTTCCCAGATGTCCACTCCCATGCGCAGGCTGAGCATTTTCAGCTCGTTGACCAGAGCGATGTTCACGCAGCGAAAGATATTTTCGAGCAGCTTGGCCATTTCCGCGGCGCGGGTGGAGCTTACAGGAACGACGCGCGACACGATCGGGGTGTAAATCGCCACGGCGGCGCGGCAGCTTGGCGGATTCACACCGCCAACAACCTTGGGAATCTGGGCGAGGCCGAATTGCTTATTGCCGGGATCTTCGCGTTCGGGAGAAAAGGCGAGGAAGAAGTCGCATGGAACATTTTCGCTCTCGGGGCCCGCGGCGATGGGGCAGCGCAGACCACTCTTTTCGAGAATGGGAAGGACAAGTTCCTCCGTGGTGCCGGGGTAGGTGGTGGACTCGAGAACGACGAGCTGGCCCTTTTGGAGGTGGGGCTGGATGGACAGGGCGGTATTTTCGACGTAGCTCAGATCGGGTTCGCGACGCTCATCGAGAGGAGTGGGAACGCAGATGATGATGGCGTCGGCGTCCTTGAGACGCGAAAAGTCGGTGGTCGCGCCGAAATGCTTGCTGTTGACGAATTGCTGGATTTTGGTCTGCGGGATGTGCTCGATGTAAGACTTGCCCGCGTTAAGCATGGTCACTTTTTTCGGATCGGTATCAAATCCGGTGACCTTGTGGCCGGCTTCGGCAAAGCGCAGCCCTAAGGGCAGGCCGACGTATCCGCAGCCGATGATGGCGACCTTAAGCTGGCCGCCTTTGAAGAACTCGGGTTTCCGGTCGATTGCCATGACGTGCGTCGCGCTCCTCGAAATATTTTGGGGATACCGTAGGCGCCAGGGCCGATGGCGCACGAGATTCAAATATAGCAAGCTTTGGGGCGAGCGGAAGGAACGCGAAGCGGGGAGTTTCCAAGGTGTGCCCGACTTCTTAACGGCGAAAACGCGACCTCATCTGGGATACAGTAAAGGCTTATGGTGGATGTGCATTGCCACATATTGCCGGGGCTGGACGACGGTGCCACGGACATCCAAGAGTCCCTGGCTATGGCCCAAGCCGCCATCGACGAGGGGGTTACCCACCTCGTCGGGACGCCCCACTCGAGCCACCAATATGCGTTCAACTACACGCGTGTCAAGCAGTTGCGCGAGCAATTGCAAAAGCTGGTAGGTGACCGGCTGACGCTTGCCAGCGGCTGTGACTTCCACATCAATCTGGAAAATCTCGAGGCGCTGCGGGCGGATGCACCGCGCTTCTGCATCAACCAGCGAAACTACTTGCTCGTCGAATTCAGCGAGTTCTCGATTGCCCCGACGATGAACCACACGCTCCATGATATTCAACTGATGGGTCTTAGGCCGGTGATCACACATCCGGAGCGCAATGCCATTCTGCAAGCGCAGCCGGGGCGGCTGGCGGCCTGGGTGCAGATCGGCTGCTTCGTGCAGGTGACCGCCGGGGCGCTCACCGGAAGCTTTGGCCCGCATTCCCAGGAAGACGCGATGCGCTGGATCGGGGAGGGCTTGGTGCACATCGTGGCCAGCGATGCGCACAACATGCGCTGGCGCCCGTTTGCGCTCAAGCCTGCGTATGACGTGGTGCTAGAGCGATTCGGAGAAGAAAAGGCACAGGCGCTGTTTGTGGACAATCCCCTGGCAGCGTTCGAGGGGCGGGAGTTGCCGTGTGTCCCGGAAATTGCGATGGAAGATAAGCCGGCCAAGAAAAAGAGATTCTTGTTTTTCTAGGCGGCTGGGCATTCGACGAAACGCTAGGCCGATCCGTTTATCCTGATCAGCCGCGACGGCTAACGAGCGGGATGCAACGGGAAGCCGGCCCAGGCGTTGACGAGACCTAGGACTTCGCGCAGGACGTCCAGGGCATCGCCGCTGGTCCGCCACCAATGGGCAGGATCGAAGGGATCCTCCGACGTGGCGCGAACAATGGCGCGCCCCCGGCCACCGGAGAGTTTTCGCCAGAGCGTTCGGACACGCCGTGTGTGTGCTTTGGTCGTGACGATGATTATCGCCGATTCGTTATCGCGGGCGAGCTGTTCGGCGACGGCTCGCACTTCGTCGGCGGTGTTGTTGATCTGCGGCTCGAGCCAACCGATCGCGCCCGAAGGCACGCCTTCGTGGATCAAGACACGGGAGTTGAAGAAGTCCTCGCCGGCATCGAAGATGTTCATCGATCTAAGCGACGCGGCCGGCTCTTCGGGGCGTGTGAGCCAGATTTGCGGCGCATAGCCCTCGCGATACAAGCGGGCCGCCTCAATGGCGCGCATGGGCATACGGCCGCTGAGCACGACGATGGCATGGGCTTTCTCAAGCGGGTCTTCGACGACCAGCCAGCGCCCCACGCCAAAGAAAACAATCAAGAGCGACGCGACGAGCGCACCGCCGAGCGCAATCGCGACCCGGCGGACCGGCCAACGCGTCCGAGAACGCGGATCATCTCCTGTGGCTAAGGCGCCTGCTTGGGGGTCGGTAATTGGGGGCATCGCGGAACGTGCGAATCGTATCTCGTGCCTCCAAGGTGGTCAATCCAGCTGGCACCCGTTAAACTAGAGGATTGGAAACAACCAAGGAGGATTGCATGCGGGCGGTGATCACGGGCGGGGCGGGATTTCTAGGTTCGCATCTTTGCGACCGGCTGATTGCGGAGGGCTGGGACGTTCTAGCGTTAGATAGCTTAGTGACTGGCGCGGAATCGAACGTAAGCCACTTGGAGAAGCATCCACGCTTCCGCATCGCGAAGGTTGACGTCTCGAAGTATATCGACGTCGAGGGTCCGGTCGACTACGTGCTGCACTTTGCATCGCCTGCCAGCCCAGTGGATTACCTGAAGCTGCCCATTCAAACGCTAAAAGTAGGCTCGCTGGGTACTCACAACGCGCTGGGCCTGGCGCTGGCGAAAAAAGCCAAGTTTTTCCTGGCCTCGACCAGCGAGTGCTATGGCGACCCTGAAATTTCTCCCCAGCATGAGGAATATTGGGGCCGCGTGAATCCCATCGGGCCGCGCGGCGTGTATGACGAAGCGAAGCGGTTTGCCGAAGCCATGACCATGGCGTATCACCGCTTCCATGGGGTTGACACGCACATCGTGCGCATTTTCAACACCTACGGACCTCGCATGCGATTGAACGACGGACGTGCGCTGCCCAACTTCGTACACCAGGCGCTCAGCGGTCAGGCGATCACCGTCTATGGCGACGGCAAACAGACGCGGAGCTTTTGCTACGTATCCGATTTGATCGACGGAATTTACCGGTTGATGATGTCCGACGAGCACCTGCCGGTGAATATCGGAAACCCGCAGGAGATTACGATCCTGCAATTTGCGGAGCGCATCCGGGAGCAGTTCAAAAACGCGCCGCCCATCATTTTCGAGCCGCTACCGCAGGACGATCCGAAGCAGCGCTGCCCGGACATCAGCAAGGCAAAGCGGGTCTTGGGGTGGGCGCCGAAGGTCGGACTGGAAGAGGGCCTGGGAGTAACGATGAGTTACTTCAAGGAAGTTTTCGCCAAGAAGACCAGCGTCGGCGCGAAGTAGAAGGCGCTAAGAGCTGTGGCCGGCGCATTTCAGCACACCAAGATATGCGCTCCACGGACCCACGGCCTCCCGGTATTGGTGCGCCATCACCCTTGAGAGTTGGTGCAGGTGAGTCAAGTCGTGGGCTGCCCAGGTCGCCAGCAGGCCGGACAAGGTCACAACTCCGAAGACAGGATGGCGTCCGCGCCGTTCGAGGTCCGCTGGCTGCAGATTCAGTGCGCGCAGCTCGGCTAAGTTTTCTGACCGCACACGGGCAAATTCATCCAGCAACTGTCCCAATGATTTGCCTTCAACCTCTCGTTTATGCCCTTGACGATCGAAGGGCTCGAACGTCCGTGTCTCACCAAATTGCAGCACGGTCTTCACGCGTGGAATCCAATCCGCGCGTTCGGCGTGAATCAGATGGCCAACGATATCGAACGCGCTCCAGGTGTTTTCGCCTTCATTGCGCAACGTCCAAGTCTCCGGCAGATCGCGGAGAAGCGCATTGAGGGCAGCCGGCGTGCGAGTGAGAAGGGATATGGTGTGCTGCAAATTATGTTCCATCTCACTCCCCCAATTCGTTGACCGGGATTGCTCGGGAATCAGCGGACGGCTTCCATGCGGCCGGTCTGCACAAGTTCCCGACCAAACGAGAAATACTCGAAACCCAGTTCGCGCATGCGCGCGGGAGAATACAGATTGCGGCCGTCGATCACGAGGCGGCGAGCCATCAGAGCGCCGGCGCGCGCCCAATCGATGTTGCGGAACTCATCCCAGTCGGTGCAAACCAGAGCCGCTTCCGCATCGCGCAGTGCGTCGTAGGGATCTTCGTGGTAGGTCAGCTCCGGGAGAAGCGCGCGGGCACGCGAAACAGCCACGGGGTCACTTGCGTGGACGTCGGCACCTTCGTCGAGCATGATAGCGGCGACCGCGAGAGCCGGCGAGAAGCGAACGTCATCCGTATTGGCCTTGAAGGCTAGTCCCAGAATTGCCACGCGCTTGCCCTTAACGACCCACAACGCTTTGCGGACTTTGGCAAGGAAGCGCTCGACACGCTGCTTGTTGACCCGCTCAGCCGCTTTGAGGATATCGAAATTGACGCCGACGCTGGCGGCTAGGTGAACGAACGCCTGGACGTCCTTGGGGAAGCAAAAGCCGCCAAAGCCCAAGCCGGCACGAAGAAATTTTCCGCCGATGCGCGGGTCCAGCCCCATGGCGTGTGTCACTTCCTCGACATCCGCGCCGATTTTTTCGCAGAGGTCGGCAATCACGTTGGCGTAGCTGATCTTCAGCGCCAGGAACGAGTTGGAGGCGTGTTTAATGAGCTCGGCGCTGTTGATGGTGGTGACGAGAAACTCGGCGGGAACGCCAGTCGGGCAGGCACCGTTGTGCACCGGGCAGTGGAACGTGTGCTCCAGGATAGGGCGATAAATTTCACGGAGATCGGCGGCTGCGGATTGCTCCTCGACGCCCACCACGATGCGATCGGGATGAAAGAAATCCTCGACTGCGGTGCCTTCCCTAAGGAACTCGGGATTTGAGGCCACCCGGAAGGTGAGACTGCTGTTGCGAGAATAGGCGTTCAGGGCGCGACGTAGTTCCAGACCGGTGCGCGCGGGAACGGTGCTCTTCTCGATGACCAGCTTGGGACAGCTCGCCTCGATCGCGATCTGGCGAGCGACGTGATCGATAGCGGAAAGGTCAGCCTCGCCATTTGGTTTTGGCGGTGTACCTACGCAGATGAAGATGGCGTCTCCGCCCCGGATGGCCTCGCCCGCGTCGGAAGTGTAAGAAATTTTGCCGCTAGCGCGCGCGCTGGCAAGAATCTTATCGAGATAGCGCTCGAAGATGGGAACGCCGCCGGACTGGAGTTGCGCGATGCGCTCTGTATCGATGTCTGTACAGATGACATCGTGCCCGGCCTCGGCGAGACACGCCCCAGTCACAAGACCAACGTAACCACAACCCACTACAGCAAGATGCAAGGGATTTCTCCTCAGAGTCCTCTGGGACGTAGAGGCGGCTCAAGCTAATTCCGGCGCCACCATTGTGAACTAGTTGCCCATACCCGCAAAGTGTTGCGTGGCCAGATTACCCGGAAGCGGACCGAGGCGCGGCGTTCTTGCCCAGGAGCAAACCGCGAAGCCCAAGAAGGGCGAGACGCGGCTGGCGGCGAAGGACGTTCCAGAGCAAGCGAGTGGATTCATCACGGTTGATCTCACTCAAAGTGTCGCGGATAGACAGGTTGAGAAGATCGACGAGCTGGGAATAATCCTTTTGTTGAAAGTGATGCATGGTGCGGCGGATCAGCCAGTGGGTATCGAGCTCGCGGCGGAGTGTCGTCAGTTCGCGGCTATGGCCGTTGCGCAAAATGGATTGCGCGACGCCAAGTGCGCCGCGAAAGCCGGTGACTATGCCGCCGACCGTGGTCACCTTCACCTGGGCGGCCGCGTCGCCCACCAGATACACTTCACCGTTGCCCACGCGCCGCTTGACCGGCACCCAACGGCGATAAACGGGAATGCGCGCCCCTTGCCACTCCAGTGGCTCCATCTGTTTCTTCTCGAGAAAGCGCGCGAGGCAGCGAGCCGTGTCACGGCCCTCTTCACCGATGACGCCGAGTGCGGCGCGTTCGGGCGATTCAGGGATCATCCAATAGAAGTAGGGCGTGTCGTCGGGAACGAACCACACCCGTGTGGTGTCGGGCGGACAATCCTTGGGCAGCCGCACGATCGCTTGCACCAGCGGAACGGTTTCGATCGGCGGCCAGCCCGCGGTGCGGGCGACACGACTTGCGGCGCCGTCGGCGCCAACGACGCTGGCGGTGTGCAACTCCTCGCGGCATCCCGCCGATTCCACTTCGAGATGAAGACCTTTCGAGTTCGGCGACAGGCCGAGAAATCGAGCGTCAAAAGAAAGCTTTGCGCCGGCGTGTTGCGCTTCCCGCGCCAGCGCGGGAATCAAACGTGCGCGCTCGATGATCAGGTCGGGCTTCGAGAGGGCGATCTGCGCCGAGCGTCCGTCGGTGAAAAGCTCGAACCGGCGAATTTCATTGAGGATGCTGGCGCTCGCCGAAGCTCCGAGTTGATTGCGGAAATGATTGGTGACGATCAGCGTGCGGGAGGCCGGCTCGAAGTCGGGCTTGGATTCCAAGACGCGAACATTGCGGCCGCCGCGCGCGAGGGCCGCAGCAGTATAGAGACCCGCGGCTGAACCACCGACCACGATGACGTCATCCGCGTCTCGCCGCTTCGAAGACTGCTGTTGAGTGCTTTGCACGGTGCCTATCTGTTTGCCCACGACGCGATTGTCACTGTGGAAGGTGCGCACCGGGACTTCCGGCTAGCGCACCTCCAAAATAAAAATGTTCCCGGCTTTAGTTCCCGCTCAAGTGTTGCCGCCGCACGAGCGTTGGGAGGTCAATCGACGACCGTAAGTATAACGAATCCAAAAGCGAGGGCAAATCCTTCAGGGGGCCACACTAGTGGGCCGAAGTTCTCCGGCACGGGTCAGGCGGATACTGCATGCTTACGCGCTTGGGGCTCGTAGGGTGCGCGCTCAAGCAATGCGACCCCAAGGGCGAGCAAAACGGCGGCGATGATGGCGGCGGCGAGCGCTCCCACGGGGGACAAGTAAGTCACCAGCACGGCCGCGCCGCCGCTCAAGGCTCCCAAAGAATAAAGCGCGAGCACCGCGCCACGCTGGCCGAGCCCCAGATTGACGAGGCGATGGGCGGTGTGATCCTTGCCCGGAGTGGTGAATGGAAGCAAGCCACGGCGAGAGCGGGAAATCGTAACCAGGGTGGTGTCGAAAATCGTGACGCCCAGAATCAGCAGAGGCGCGAGCCACCCGGCTAGGTGATTGGCCTGCTCGAGGCGCAGCTTGAGGCCGAGCGTGGCCATCAGGAAGCCAAGAAACATCGCGCCACCGTCACCCATAAAAATTTTCGCGGGCTTGAAATTCCAGCGAAGGAACCCGGTGGCGGCGCCGAGCACGGCGGCCGCTAGCGTGGTGACCAGCGTTTGCTGGTTAAGGTACGCCAGCATCGCAAAAAAGATGGACGCCATCGCGGCGACGCCGGCACAGAGGCCGTCCATGTGATCGAAGATACTGAACGATGCCGTGATACCGACGACCCAGAAGACCGTCAGCGCGGCGTCCAGCACGTTGCCCAAGCGCCCCGGCACAAAAACTTCGAAGACCTGCGCATGGATGCCGCTGAGCAGAAGAATGACGGCGGCCAACGGCATGGCCACGAAGAGCTTGATCTGGTGATGCAGCCAGCCGCGATCGTCGAGGAAGCCAACGGCGGCGACAAGAGTCGCGCCCGTGACGATACCCGCGCTTTGCGCGCGTGCGGCGCCGTCGAAAGCAAACAGAATCGCGAGCATCACGCCGCCGTACATCGCTAAGCCACCAAGCAGCGGAATCGGTTGGAGATGAACTTTGCGCGGCCCGGGAAGGTCAACCATGCCGACGCGTAGCGCGAGCGCGCGCACCGGCACGGTGAGCATCAGAGAAGCAAACAGAGCAATGAAAAAGGCGAGCAGGCCTGCGGCCATGCAACCTCGTTTGTTGGCGCTTGACGGACATCTCGCCGGGGGAGGGGACGCGGCTGATGTCTCGAACGAATCGCCGGGTTGGGGTCCGGCTCCCAAGCCGTTATATAACTATACGGTAAATATTAAACTGCCCCACGCAGCGCATTTACCATACCGCGCTTTTCGGCGCACTTCAATCCCGAACGTGAAGAACGTGATTCGAGGGAGACAATGGGTGGTTGCCCACAGCGCCTGCGATCACGGGCTAGATTTTGAAGCGAGACTCCCCGCCCTGATCCCTAGCGCTCCGTCAACATGCGTCCGAAGGTGCGCTGCACTTCAGCGCGGTCTCTGGTGGCGTAATACCAGTCGATGGTGCGCTTCAGTCCGTCGCGAAAGGCCACCTTGGGTTCCCAACCGAGCAGGCGCTTCGCCAAAGCATTGTCCGCCACGCGATTGAGAGGGCCGGTGGGCATGTCCCGCCGCAGCTTGATCTCCGCTTTATGCCCGGTGAAGTCGCACACCATTTTCGCGCAGTCGGCTACCGTGATGCGCTCCATGGTGCCGAGGTTAATGGCCGTGCCATCGTTGATTTTTTCTCCGGCAAGAATCGTGCCTTCAACAATGTCATCGATGTAGGTCCAGTTGCGAATCTGCGTCCCGTCGCCCCACACCTCGAAAGGATTGTGCCCGAGGAAAGCTCGCGCGATCATGGCGATCACGGCGTGATTTTCGACGCCGCGCGGCCCGTATACGGTGAAGTAGCGGCAAGACGCCGCACCGATGCCGTGTTCCTTCGCATAGGCCTTCAGCGTGAATTCGCCCATGAGTTTGGCCCAGCCATAGGTGTTGTCCGCGTCGTTGGGGCCGTTGGTGAGATCTTCCGTCAGGTAGACTTCCTTCTTGATGTCGGACTGTAAGAAATTGGGGTACACGCAGCCGGAAGAAGCAAAGACGATTTTCTTGACTTTGGCGCGAAGCGCTTCGGCGAAAACAAGACCATCCAAAAAGAAATTGGACGCCGGTCCCGCCTGATGCAGATCCACGTACCCGCGGCCGCCATGGTCGGCCGCCAGATGGAAAACCGTGTCCACGCCTTGCACGGCGGCACGCGTCACGCCTGGCTCGCGCAAATCCGCGTGGAGAAAATCTACACCGCCCTTTCCCAGGTGCTCGCGAATGTTGCCAAGGTGCCCGCTGGAGAGGTCATCGACGATGCGGACTTTCGCGCCGCGGGCGAGAAGCTGGTCCGTCAGCGTCGAGCCGATAAACGACGAGCCCCCGGTAACGAGCACCAGTTTCCCCGTCCAAAAAGTTTCTCCAAGTGTCACGCGCGCGCCGCCTCCTCGATGATTTGCGAAAATTTCAGGATTTCATTCACTCTATCATAATCAGATGCAACAGCCCGCGCGGCCCTCCCCATAGCCACGAGCCGCGTAGGATCGGATAGCAGCGTTCGGACGGCTGCGATCAACTCCTCGGGCTTGTCCGGGTCGGCAGAAATACCGAATCCGCACCGCGCGCCCAGAGACGCAGCGTCCGTTTCGTGCGGCGCTACAGCGACGATCGGACGGCCTGCCGCTAGGATCCCGTACATCTTGCTGGGCACGACGACACCCTCGAGCCCGCGCTTGATAGTGATGACGTGCACATCGCCGGCCGCGAGCACCGAGGAAATCTTGCTCGCCGGAAAGAACGGCAAAAAGCGCACGTTCGCTGTGCCTGCGGCGGCAGTTTCGAGTTGTGCCCGTTGTGCACCATCGCCGACGAAGACGAGCCCGACGCCGTCTTGCGCAAGCGCACGCTCTGCGGCAAGCAAGGTGTTCCAGGCACCATAGAAGCCGAGATTCCCGGCGTGCAGAAGCACGAAGCGGAAATCGCCGCGAATCGCACGCACAACATCGGGGTCGATCACGGGCTCGGGCGATCCGGCTGGAGCAATCTCAGCACCGTCGCGAACGATCGCAACTCGCTGCGCGTCCACGCCCTTTGCGATGATTCGAGATCGCATGTCTTCGCCGAGAACAATCACACGCGCCGCGCGGCGCAGCGCCCAGCGGTGCAGCTTTTCCCACACGCGCGCCAGTAGACCCGGCTCGACAATCAAACCCCCGACCGCCATGTCCGGATACATGTCGCGGATGTTATAAACGTACGGCTTGCCTTTTAGCAGCGCCACGAAAGCGCCGACGATGCCTTCAAACGGCGGGTCGGTCATGGCCAGCGCCACGTCGCATCCGGTGAAGAGCGCGCGGGGGACGCTCAGCGCGACGTAGGTCAGATAGTTGAGCACGCGCCGCGTCATTTGCGTTCGGGGATAGTCGGTAGAGCCGACCCGGACAATTTTCACTCCGCCCGAGTGCTCGGTCTGCCACAGACGCCACGGGCGGCGCTCGGTGGGATCGTAGGAAGGGCGCCCACAGATCACCGTCACTTGATGTTCCGCAGCAAGCGGCCCAACGAAAGCCGCCGCCATTTTCGCCGTCGCCGAAGTATCGGGCGGATAGTAGAGGTTCAACAGCAGGACGCGCACCGGGAGATTGTACAAGGAGACGCGATTCATGATGCATCCGGCGTGGCCGGCATTGCGGTGGCGATCCGACAACGGGCTTGCGAATCGGTGGCGCAGCTTAACCGGACCTGCTAGACTTGCGCCGTTTTGAATCGACGCACACGAAGACGATTTCTTGCGGAGGCCGCAGGCACAGCGGCTAGCGCGCTGCTGTGGAACGGCGCCGCAAACGCCTTCGCTACGGCCTCGTTTGGGGCAGCTGCCGATGCCGGGCCTGGCCTGCGATTTCCAACGCAGCCACGTGATCGGGTTTCGGTCTCTTCCTATCCCTTCCGTGACTTCATCGCCGGGCTCGACGATGCAGCAGGTGCGTCCAGCCACAAGATGCCAATAAAAGACTTCGCTGCGCACGTCGTTGGAAAATTCAACGTCAATAAGATAGAGCCGTGGAGCCAGCATTTTCTCAAGCTCGACCCGACGTACCTGGAAGAAATCCGGGTCGCCGCAAAGAACGCGGGTGCAGCCATCATCAATATTGCTGCGGATGGCGAGCACAGCCCCTACGCCGACGAACAAGCCGAGCGAGAAAAGGCCGTCGAGTTCGGTAAAAAGTGGATCGACGTCGCGATAGCCATCGGTTCACCGAGTATCCGAACCAATATTCCGGAAGCTAAGGGTATAAAACCGGACGTGGAGCGCACCGCGCAGAGTCTGCGCCGGGTCGCCGAGTATGGCTCTCAGAAAAAAGTCGTAGTGAATCTGGAGAACGACAACCCTGTCAGCGAAGACCCCGACTTCATCACGCAGGTGGTCGACAAGGTGAACAGTCCCTGGCTTCATGCGCTCCCGGACTTCGCGAACACCTTGGCCACCGGCAACGAAGCGCATGCCTACGCGGGAATCGACGCCATGTTCGCGCGCGCCTACAGCATCTGCCACGTGAAGTCGATGGAAGCCAACGAGGCCGGGCGGGTTTTTCACGTGGATATGCCGAAAACTTTCGGCATTTTGAAGAGCCACGGCTACAAGGGTTATTGTTCGATGGAATGGGAAGGGACTGGCGATCCCTATACCGGGACACAAGGCTTGATCGCGGACACTGTGAAGTATCTTTCCTAAAAGCCCGTCGCTAACTGCTCTTCGTTATCAGGAAATCTCCTAACACCAGCGCATCCATCTGTGTTCGCAGAAAACAGTCCAGCGCCTCCGCTGGGCGGCACACGATTGGTTCGTTGTCGTTGAACGATGTATTCAGGACCAGCGGAACGCCGGTGAGATCGCGGAAAGCGGAAATGAGCGCGTAGTAGCGTGGATTGGCGTCGCGCGTGACGGTTTGCAGGCGGCCCGTGCCATCCACGTGCGTCGGCGCCGGAATTTGGTTGCGTTTCTCAGAGCGAACCGCATACGCCAGCGTCATGAACGGGGACGGGTGTGACTTCTCAAACCACTCGCCGGTGGCCTCCGCCAAAATCGATGGCGCGAACGGCCGAAAGATTTCCCGGTGCTTGATTCGCCGGTTCAGGATTTCCTTCATATCCGGGCGGCGCGGGTCGGCGACGATGCTGCGATTGCCGAGCGCGCGTGGTCCCCATTCGGCGCGGCCCTGGAACCAGCCGAGGATCTTGCCGTCCGCGATGATCGTGGCAGCGCGCCGGCTGACTTCTTCCTCGGACAATTCGGCAATCGTGTACTCGTTTTGCGAAACGCCGCTGACTTCGATCGCGGCGCGAACTTCCTCGCGAGAAAATCCCGGGCCCCAATACGAGTGATCCATCACGAACGAGCGCGGCTTTCTGAGCTTCTGGTGCCAAACGTAGTAGGCGGCACCTACGGAAAGGCCTCCGTCACCCGCCGCAGGCTGCACGAAAACCTGCTCGAAGGGAGTGCTGTCAAAAATCTTGCCGTTCGCCACGCAATTGAACGCCACGCCACCGGCGAGACAAACCGCTTTTAATCCCGTATGTTCCGCAAGCTTTTTCAGCATGCCCAGATAGACTTCTTCAAGTCGCGCCTGCAACGAGGCAGCAAGATTCCGATGACGCTGTTCAAGGGGTTCTTCAGGCACGCGCGCTGGACCCAGCCGCCGCGGCAGCTCGCCGGAAAATAGCTTGCCGAGCGTGGGAGTCTTGCCCGCGTCGGCCCAACTCATCTCCGGGCCGGTGCGGTGATGAGTGAAGTAGTCGAGGCCGAGGCGGAAGCCATTACCGTTTCCGTTCGCGTTGAAGCGGACGATGTCGCGAAAGGCTTCCAGGTTTTCAGGCTGGCCGTAGGCGGCTAGCCCCATCACTTTGTACTCGTCGCCAAACTTGGGAAAGCCGAGATACTGCGTTACCGCGCTGTAATAGAGACCCAGCGAATGCGGGAACGCGATGGCGTTGTCAATCTTCATACGATTCCCTGCGCCCGTGCCCCACATCGTGCTCGCGAAATCGCCCAGACCGTCCGCGGACAACAATGCGGCGCGCTCGAATGGAGAAACAAAGAAAGCGCTCGCCAGATGGGCCTGATGGTGCTCGACGCGATGAAATGTGGCGGCGATCTTTGCTGGATCGGCGTCGAATGCGTCTGCCAGAGCCTCACGCACGCCGGTAAATTTCACCAGAACCTTGGCGCGCTCGCGTGCGAATGACGGCATTCGCACCGCGTAGAAGAGTTTCGTAGCCAGCCGCGCATAAGGATTGCGCGGCACCGCGACGTGATCAATTTCCCCAAGCTTCAATCCGGCTTCGTTCAAGCAGTAGCGAATCGCTTGCGCCGGAAAGCCCGCAGCATACTTGACGCGGTTGAAGCGTTCTTCTTCCACCGCGGCGACGAGTCTGCCATTGCACACGATTGCCGCAGAAGAGTTGCCGTGATACGCGTTGACGCCCAGGATGTTCATGCAAGTGAACGCCAGTGTAGCGCAGGGGGAGATAAAGAGAACAAGCGACGATCAGAGGTGCTGACGGCACCACTCGTTGAGCACGTACAGCGACCAGGGACGCGACCAGGAAGTTTTGCCTGCCAGGAATGCGTTCCACACATCACTAACGCCCTTTGCGTGCAAATGGGAAGCGAGCGCGGGGGCAGGGTGCGCGAAACTAGCCTCCAGCCTCGGGCGCAGCGGCCCTCTCAGCCAATCTTCCCACGGCAGCGTAAACGTGCGCTTCGGCTGAGCTGCGATTTGCGGCGGCAAGGCGTCGCCCAACGCTTCAACGAGCAGTGCCTTCTGCGTCCCGGCGCGACGCCGCGCTGCATCCGGCAATGAGCTCACAAACTCCACGAGCGGTGTATCCAGCAGTGGAACGCGCACTTCAAGAGAGCGCGCCATGCTGACCGAATCGGTGTCCCGCAAAAGCGTGCTGGCCATATACGAACGCATCTCCAGCCATGCAACACCAGCAATTGGCTCGAGCTTGCGCGCGCCGTCGGCAGCGCGCTCCAGCCAGCCAAGCCACGTCGGCTCGAGTGTGACTCCGTCGGCGTGCACCGAGCTTGGGCGAAAGAGGGGTTCCGTCAGGCACGGCAAGTCCGTCGTTGGAAACAGCGCTCTCGCAAAAAAATACGGGTGCGGCAGCCGGTCCGGCGAGCACCACGCCGCGACGGCTTTACGCGACGCGTCGAGACCGCTCCGTTGCGCAAATAGTCTGGTCAGGATCGGCGCGACAGCGCGACGTAAAGGAGCGGGTACGAACCACGCAAGTCGTATCAGACGATCCAGTCGTCGAGTATCGTCGAACGTCCGGTACCCGGCAAACAGCTCGTCGCCGCCAAGACCCGACAGCGCGACCTTGAGGCCCACTTCTCGAGCCGCCCACGACACAAAATACGTATTGATGCCATCCATGGTGGGTTGATCGAGCGCGTCGAGAGCTTCGTCAAGCCGCGACACAACTGCGCCGCCGTCCAGCGGCACGTCGGTATGCTGAGTTCCGCAGCGTTCGGCAACCACGCGGGCCAGCGCAGCTTCATCGTACGGCGTTCCCGGGAAAGTCAACGTGAAACTCTGGATCCGTGGCTGCACCCGCGACGCCAACGCGGCAATCGCGCCGGAGTCCAGGCCACTCGAAAGAAATAGGCCGACGGGCACATCGGCGATCAGGTGCGCGCGAACCGCGTCTTCAAGCATCGGCCGCAAACTCTTGGCGGCAGTGGCGACATCGCCGGGCTTCCGTGTGTCCCGAGCGGAAGGGCTCTGCATCGGGTCCCACCACGGCCTCGCTCGCGGAGTTCGCCGGCGTTCCGGCACGTAGAGCAGCATGCGATGGCCAGGCGGCAGCGAGAAAACGCCTTCGATCAGCGTGACCGGCTCGGAAACGCTGCCGAACAAAAGATACGAGGTGAGTGCGTCCTGCGAAATCTGCTTCGTGACCACACCTGACGCCAGCAGCGCCCGGACCTCGGAGGCAAACGCAAAGCCATCCGGCGCCTGCGTGTAGTAGAGCGGCTTGATCCCCAGGGGATCCCGCGCGAGAAACAGCAGCGGCGAGGTTGCATAGCGCTTGCGGAGATCAAGCAGCGCAAACGCGAACATGCCGCGCAATTCGTCGAGGCAATCCTCGCCCCATTCTTCCCAGGCGTGCACCAAGATTTCCGTGTCGGAGTACGTGGCGAAGCGATGCCCGCAGCGGGTTAAGTTTTCGCGAAGTTCGCGGTAGTTGTAGAGCTCGCCGTTGAAGACGACGGCGACATCCTTCGCTTCGTTCCAGATGGGCTGCTGGCCGCCTTGCAGGTCGATGATGCTGAGGCGCCGCATGCCCAGCGCGAGGCCCGGCGCGCGGGGCTCGTTGATCAGAAAACCGTCTTCATCCGGGCCGCGATGGCGCAGCACTGCCGACATTGCGCGAACGCGCGCTTCCACTTCGTCGGTGTGGCTAGCGAACGCGACCCCGCAAATCCCGCACACGCCCTTACTTGATCCCCGGTGTGCCGAAGAAGGCCGCGCCCGCGCTCAGGAAGTGCTCGCGCAAATGGAATCGAGGAATTCTCAACCGGTAGTCCGCATACCACGCAAGCAAGAAACGCAGGACCAGGAAAATGAATGTAATTACGGCGGCGGCGACGAGGGCGAAGAACGACTCCCGTTCCAACAAGAGGCTCCAGTCCAGCCGTTCATCCCAGCCCGGACTGATCGAATCGAGAAGCCCTCGCACGTGAAATCCGTCCAGTGGAAGCCGCGCGAGGCGCACGTGCGCGAACCGCGTGTAGTTATATTCCGGCGGATAGTTAGGTACCGCGCCGGTTGCTTGCGCGAAAACCGCTGGGTTCTGTAGCTCTTTGCGCGTCAAGAGGTGCCCGTCGGCGTCGCGAAGCATCAAGCGATACGATGGATCCACGATCACCCAGCGCCCGTCGATCGGCACTTCCGCGACGACGTGCTTCGTCGTGCGGTCCGGCGTCAGCAGCAGCAAGCGACGGGTGTTCAATCCAGCGCTGCGTGACAAATTTAAGAACGCGTTGGTCGCCGATCCGCAAACCGCGAGCAGTTGCCGATAGTTCAGCGTGGTCTCGGGATCTCGCACGGACAGTTCTGCGAGGTTGGGCGCCAGTGGGCGGGGCGGGCCGTTGCTCATCCAATTCAGGATGGCCTCCACTTGCTGTTCAGGAGCGGCAGTGGCCGGCACGATCGCGTCGGAAAATCCCCTGAGGTATTGCCGGACGGAGTATTCCCAGCCGCCGGAGTAAATGAGCGAGGCGATAGCAACAGCCAGGAGCAAATTGGTGCTCCACCAAGTAGCACGGAAGAATAGGTGCTTTCTAGGCACTTCACGACCCTCAGGGCCGCCGATTATGCCACGCGGCTCTTAGCCTCTACAAGCTGATCATACAAAGCTTCCATCGCAAGCGCCGGCTCTTCCCAGCCAAGTCGCAAAATCGCCTCGCGGCATCCCGCGGCAAACTGCGCATGCAGGCCGGGTTCGCTGAGTATGCGCTCCATGGCGCGCGAGATCGCCGCCGCATCGTGCGGCACCACCAAACCGGCAACACCCGCGAGCAACGGCGCGACGCCGCAACCTTCGGTGACGATAACCGGCGTTCCGGCAGCAGCCGCTTCCGCCGCGGTGTTCCCGAAATTTTCGTTCTGCGACGGCAACACGAACACATCGGCGTCGCGATAGGCGGCCCACTTGTCCTGCTCGAATAGCGGTCCGCACAATTTCACTCTGGCTGCCACACCAAGCTGCTCGACCGTTTGCATTAGCCGCGCTTTCATGCCGCTTTCATCCGGCCCGACGAACACGAGCTGAGAATTCTCGCGTAGCTGTGCCGGCAGCATCGCGAAAGCTTGCAGCAACAGGTCGGGACTTTTCTTCAGAGATAGACGGCCGAGAAAAAGGATGAGTTTCACGTCCGGCGAAATCCCCTGGGCTGCGCGGAATCCCCCCCGCTCCGGAAGCACAGCGGGCACATCCACACCGTTGCGCCGCAAAACGATTTCTTCTCGGGGTGCGCCTGCGGACACCAGTTCCGCTTGCTCTTGCTCCGAGGTCACCACCAGAAAACGGCATCCGCTCAGCATGGGTTGGCCCAGAAAGCTATGATACATCCGCTTCAGCCACAGGCTCCGCACAATTGGCAGGAACATTCCTATCGGTTCGACCACGTAAGGTAGCTTATACCGGCGGCATGCGGCGGCAACCGCTGGGCCCAGGAAGTCGTAAAGACCGAAGATGTGCACGACATCGAAATTCTGCGAGTCGCGCCCGCAAAAAGCGTTTCAGCGCCGGATTCCAGCTTAGCGCCCGATAGTGAAGCCACGTGGGAAGATAGATGGCTTTTACGCCGTTTTCTTCGCGCCGCCAGCCGAACGGCGACCGGTCAGTGCCACCCGATTCGATCTCTGCGCCCAGGCGCTTCTCCAATCCCCAATCGGCGGTCAACACCGTGACTTGATGCCCCCGCCGGGTCAGGACCTCCGATAGCGCGCGCACTTTCACGGGCGGGCCGCCAAATTCCAGAAAGGGGGCGTAGCTCTGCGTGACGTTCAGGATTCGCATAGTTCGCGAAGGATTTTTTTCAGTGACTTGGCGAACACGCTAAAGCGAAATTCGCGCTCCACGCGCTCGCGGCCGCGTGCACCCATTTCCCGCCCCAGCGCCGGGTCCGCAAGCAGCGTTTCGATCGATGTGGCGAGTTGTTCCACGTCGCCGTGATGCACCAAGTAGCCCGTCTTGCCGTCATCGATCACTTCCGGCGCGCCACCGTGCGCGCCGCCGATCACTGGCTTGCCCCGCGCCATCGCTTCCAGATATACGAGGCCAAACCCTTCGCCACGGCTCGGCAACGCAAAGATTTCGCACGCCGAATAGCACGCCGCCAGCTCCGGATAGCTGAGCCCGCTCAGAAAGTGCACGCGTCGCCGGACGCCGCAGCCATCCGCAAGCTGCTCCAGCCATACTTGGTCGTCGCCTTCGCCCACCGCTACAAGCTGCAGATCGGGCCACTCGTGGCAGCAGTCGCGGCAACGCGGAGATCAGCGTATCCATACCCTTGTAGCGCTCGCTGGCGAGCCAGCGGCCCACCGTAAGGATTACGCGCCCCTGCGGAAAATTCGGCGGCAGCGCCGCTTGCGAAGCCTCAGCCGTAAGGGCCTCAAACTCCGGATCGAGCGCCCAAGGCAGCACGCGGATGCGATCGCGCGCGATCTGTTGCTGGGTCGCGACGTGACTCGCCGTGTCCTCGCTCGGCGCCAGTATCAGGGTGGCCCCGCGTAACGCGCGCCGCCGCAGCGCCGGCAGTGGCTCCCACACCTCGATGCCATGCGCGCAAACGATCGACTTGATGCGCGGCGCCGAGAGTCGCAGGGCTTGTACTACGGGCGCGAGGTTGGGATGCCCTGCGACAACCAGTTTCGCGTGACGCCGTGCCGCGCGCAGCGCCGTCGCCGTAAATCGCCCCTTGGCACGCTCGCTGCCGGTAAAAACGATTTCGCGCGTCCCTACTTGCATGCGATGCAGTTCCGGCGTGTCGTTGAGGCTCAGCAGCCGGCATTCCATGTTGCGCCCCGCTGCGAACTCCGTCATCACCGCCGCAACATGCCGCCCGGCTCGCTGTATCCCGCCGGCAGATGCCAGCTCAGAGAAGAGTCCGATGATCACGCGCCGAGTCTGCCAAGTGCCACGCCGGAAGGCAAGGCGCGAATTGCCCTCGACGCAGCGTTTGACTCTGCAACCCCCGGGGAACGTAAGATGATGATCGCTCTGCGTGGCCATGCAGAGCACTGACGGTTAGTCCTTCGCGACGCCATTGCCAATGAGAGGCACCAGTTCCGCGATGTTATCGAGATAAACGTCGGCAGGATACAGAGCCCGGTCGTGAACGCCGAAGCCATAGTTGACCGCAGCGGCCATCGCGCCCGCGTTGCGCGCTGTTTGGACGTCCACCTCGGAATCGCCGATCACCATCGTTTGCTCCGGTGCTGCGCCAAATTCTCCGAGTATCGTGTTCGCGCCGAGTGGATCGGGCTTCTTGGTTTCGAAACTGTTGCCGCCGTAGATCACGCGAAAATATGTCGTCAATCCCAGCGCATCCAGGATGCGCACGCTGATCCGCGCCGGCTTGTTGGTGAGCACCGCCATTGGCAGGTTCGTCCGATGCAGTTGCGCCAGCGTTTCCTCGACCCCAGGATAGGTGCACGTGCTGTCCATCTTGTGCTCTTCGTAGTAGGCCAGGAAAAACTGCAACGCATGCTTCCGCTCTTCTTCCGTGGCGCTGCCACCCAGGGCGCGGGCCACCAACGTGGGCGCTCCGTGGCCGATGTAGCCGGAAATCGTCTCTTCCGCGAGCTTCTCGCGAGCCATTTCCTCGAGCATGGCGTTCACGGAATGGATCAGGTCCTGCTTGGAATCGATCAGCGTCCCATCCAAATCGAAAATCAGCGCGCGCGCAGGGGAGAGCTTCGGAGTGCCCATGAACTATACATTCTAATATGTCCGCGGTTTTTCAACAGCCGTCAATCTCCCAGCAACGCAACCTCGCCACGGTCTTTCCGGAAACACCTCCACATCGCGTAAAATAGAACACTTCACATGCGGCATACAGCGACACCGGAGACTCCATGGCCCAGGTTCATCCCTTTCGCGCTCTTCGTTATAACCCGGAACGCGTTCCTTTCGATCGTGTTCTCACGCAGCCCTACGATAAGATCTCGCCAGAGATGCAGGAGAAGTACTACGCCGCGGACCCGAACAATCTGATCGCGGTAGAAAAAGGCCGTGCGTACGCCACCGACGGCCCCGAGTCCAATGTCTACACCCGCGCTCGGACCTCGTTGCAACAGTGGATCGACGAAAACATCGTCGCACAGGACCCTGCCCCATCCTTTTACGCGTACACGCAGGAATACACCGTTCCCGGCACGGAGGAGCGCCGCACGCGCCGCGGTTTCATCGGCGCGGGCAAACTCGAAGAGTACTCCGCAGGCGTTGTTTTCCGGCACGAACACACCCTCTCCGGACCCAAGGCGGATCGTCTCGAATTGCTTCGCAACACCCGAACGCATACCGGCCAACTCTTTATGCTGTACAGTGACGAGCAGCGCCGGGTCGATGCGATCTTGGCGGAGTCTGAGACCTCCGTCCCTCCGGCTACGGAATTGCGCGACGAATATGGCGTGGTGCACCGCCTATGGATCATCACCGAGCCGGAACGAGTGGCGGGGATACAGGAGGCCATGACTGAGAAAAAATTGGTCATCGCCGATGGTCATCATCGTTACGAAACCGCGCTGAACTACCGCAATGAGCGCCGCTCAGCCGCAGGTCGCACCAACCCCGAAGCGCCCTGGGAACTTGCCATGATGACTTTCGTCAACGCCCGCAGCGAGGGCCTGACGATCCTGCCCACTCACCGCGTCGTCGCCAACCTGCACGATTTTTCCTGGACCAGCATGCGGCGGTACCTCGAACCCTGGTTCACCGCCGAGGAGTTTCCGTTCGCGAACGAAGGAGAAAAATCCGGAGCCTGCGCCAAGTTTCTCCATCGTCTCGTCGAGGCTCGTGGACAGCGCGCCATCGGCGTCTACCCCACAGCCGATTCATCGAAGCGCGCCTTCTACGTATTGGCCCTGCGTTCCGGCGCCGATCTTTCATTGCTGCTTCCCAATGTTTCTTCGCTGCAGCGAGAACTTGACGTCGTGCTGCTCCACGAAGGAATCCTTGAGCCGGCCTTGGGCATCACCCCGCAAGCCGTGACTAGCGAGAAAAACCTAACTTACGAGCGCGAAGCTGCCGCCGCCCTGGACGCTGTGGACTCCGGCGCCGCGCAGGTCGTTTTCCTGCTGAATCCTTGCGGTGTGGAACAGGTCATGCAGATTGCCACTTCCGGCGAGGTCATGCCCCAAAAATCCACAGACTTCTACCCCAAGCTGCTCAGCGGAATCGCCATGTATCGTCTGGATTGCTGATCCCAGAGTGCGATGATTCCTGGCGCTAGGCCCGGCTCGCAAGCCCGACTATGGATGGAGCGAAGAAGCTCGGTATAGACAAGTTTCGCTACCGCCGCCGCTAGGACACCACCCTCGTCGAGCTTCAAGACAAGCGCGGAAAGAATGCTGGAACACGGCGCGAGTATTCATCGAACTGCGCGCCAAACGTTTCGCGAAGCAGTTTCTCTTCCGCCTGGATGCGAATCCGATTGCCAATCAGAAAGATCACGATGGCTGCTAGAAACGTCCACCAGCGGGAAAATGCCAACCCGGTAGACAGGATCGCGCCAAACATTCCAAGGTAGATGGGGTTTCGCACCAACGAGTACGGTCCCTCGGTCACTAGCTCGTGCCCCTCGATGACCCGCGCCCGGTACGTCCACTGCTTCCCGAGAGTGCGCACCGCCTGCACAGACAGCCACGCACTTCCGTACGCCAGGAAAACGGCCGCTGTTCCGAGCACGATCTCTCCGGCAGTAGAAGGAGGAAAGGGCCACCACAACGGGCGAGGCAGAGACCACACCAGCGCGAAGCTCACACTTTGCATAGCAATTCCCCAAGTGGCCGCAGGCGCTCGCTTTGCTTCTTGGGCCTGCGGCGATTTCTTGCGAAATATCAGTAGACCGCCGACCACCACCCAGGGCACAAGCACCAGAATCAACGTCGTCAGACCGATTGCGTCGGTTTGCAGCGCCATATTTTGTTCCTACGCATTTTTTCCCGCGAAGTAACGGGCGTCAGTGCTTCCAGAATTTCATCACCGCGGAGTAGTCCAGGTCTTCCTTAGCTTCACCCTTCACGTAGCTATAGGTTTCTCGCGCCGCCGCCGCCGCCGGCAGGGCCACGCCGAGTTGATTCGCAAGATCGAGAGCCAGGCCCAGATCCTTATGCATCAACCGCAATGGAAAACTCGGCGTGTATTCGCCTTTGAGCAGGTTCGGCGCCTTTATATCCAGAACGCCAGAGCGCGCCATACTGGACTGCATAACCTCGACGAGGCTTTCGCCTTTGAGTCCAGCGCGCGTCACCAGCGCCAGCGCCTCGGCGAGCGCGTCCACTTGCAGTGCCAGAATCAAATTCATCGCCAGCTTGATCGTCTGACCAGCCCCGTTGGGACCCAAGTGGAACCACTTCTTCCCCATCACGCCGATGATAGGCTCCGCCGCTTTTAGCGTTTCCGCGTCGCCCCCAATCATGAAAACCAGTTCGCCCTTTTTCGCTCCCCAGTCGCCGCCGGTCACAGGCGCGTCCAGAAAGCGCACTCCCCGCTCCGAGCAAGCCGCCGCAATCTTTCGCGCCAAGTTGGGCGACACAGTGCTCGAGTCGATGTAGATGCTCCCAGACTTCAGTGCCAACAGCGCGCCGCCGTCCTTACCGTCCGCGCCCCACAACACACTCTCTAGCGCGGCAGGATCGCTCACCATAGTCAGCAGCACGTCAGCCCCCGCGGCAGCCTCCTTAGGCGACTTGGCCAGCGTTGCGCCCGCAGCAACCAGTTCTTCGGCGCGCGATGCGGTCCGGTTCCACACGGTCAGCGGGTGCCCGGCCTTCAACAGATTCATGCCCATGGGCCGGCCCATCAGGCCAAGGCCTATCAATCCGATTTTTGCTTTGGAGTCGACAGCGGGTGCCACGGACGCCTCCTGTTGGCGAGCTAAACCTCGCTGGTGAGTTGCACTACGAGGCGTCGATTGTAGCTGAATCTGCCGGGCGAGTCGTGCGAGTAGCCGTAGCCGAACTTAGAGCGGGAAACAGATCAAGCCGTCTTAGGCGGTCCAGCCACGGGGAGAACGGCAGGGGTGTCGCCAGACGCAGAGGCGCTGGCCGCCGATGTAGCCTTGGCGGCATCCTCGCGCGGCGGCGCGGACTTGGCGCGGCTCGACCCCACGGGGACCGGGGTAGCGCTCTTAACATCGGCGAGCGGCGGCTCCTTGGTCTCTTCCAGCCGCACGATGTATTGGTAGGGAATCTCCCAACGGAAATTCTTCTGCTGGCCATGTTGCGTCAAATGCTGCTCAAGGAAGATCGATTTGCCAGAGTCCGCCACAAACGTGCCTGAAGCAGGCAAGAGGATATCGCCGGCGCGGTAATGCACCTCCACCCTGCGCCCGAGAAAGGCTGAGTAGCGGGCCATACCGATCAAGTCTCGGTTTGCGGATATGGGTGGTCAATAGCACCGAAGTACTCCCTTGTGGACGGTATTGCGACCAACGATTTTTTGTGCGAGGCGCGTCAGCTTGGTGTCGCCAGCGCTAGATAGTCCGGCCTGTCGGACACCAGCTTGTGCCGAAAAGCTTTGCGGATTTGGCCTTGCTGCAGCAGGAAGGCGCCGGGCATGCGTTCCACGTCGCCGGCGGGGAAGAATGCAAAGTGCCCCCGCGTCCATGCGCTCATCATCCGCAGGATGCTCTCGCTATTCAGATACTGCCTCAGTTCGGCACGCAGTAAACCGAATGCCTGGTATAGGTTCCCCTGGGGGTCGCTGAAGCGTGGAACGTCCACCAGGCCGTAGGGCGTGAAAAACCATTTCGCCTTTTCTTCCGTGCCCAGGTGGACGAAAGCCAGCGGCGCGCCTTGAGCCTCGATTGCACCGCGCTTGTCAGCGAGTTCGGCCACCGCCTCGCGGCAGAAAGTGCACCCGAAGTGTCGCAGGAACACCAGGAATACGGAACGTTCCGCGAGAAGGGACGCCAGGGATTGCCCCGTCTGCGAGGTATACGCGCTCAGCAGCGTAGGATCGACTTGACTGGATCGGGACACGGGATCACCTTTCACAGCGCCTGCTTCAGATCGGCCCAAAAAAGGCCCACGGAATTGGGACGATTCTTCTCTTCGCGAGCCAGCGCCCGCCTGAAAAATGCTTCCCAGCGCGGTGACGCCTGAGGGATGTGCGTTGGAACGGGCGTGAAGTTCCCCTCGAGAATCGCGCCCGGCAGCGCCGCGAAATCGAAGGTAAAGAATGGGTGGACTCCGCAAAGCATTTCGTAGGAGATCACCGAGAGCGCCCAAACGTCCCACCCGCGGCTGAGGTCACCTCCCCGCAATTGTTCCGGCGACATGTAGCGCAGCGTGCCGACCGGGACTCCGGTGAATGTGTCGCTGGTCTGGTTAGCAGTTTGCGGAAGCGCTTTTGCCACCCCGAAATCAGTGATCTTGATCACCTCCGGCGCGCTGGAGCGAACCAAGAACACATTTTCCGGCTTGAGATCGCGATGGACAATGCCGCGGCTGTGCGCCGCTTCAAGCCCCGCGCAAAGATGTTCAAGGATTTGCAGCGCGCGCGCGGGCGCCAGCCGGGTATGAATCTGCAGCTCTTTCCTCAGCGTAACGCCCTCGAGCAGTTCCATCACCAGGAAGGCGTGCTGGCTCGAATCCACGCCAAAGTCGTGAACCGTCACTAAGTTTGGATGAGAAAAGCCCCCAGCCAGCTGTGATTCCCGGCGAAATCTTTGCAGCGCTTCCGGACTCGTGAAAAATTCCTCCCGGATCATTTTGATGGCGACGCTGCGGTCCAAAGAAGTATCCGTCGCCTGATAGACTTTTCCCATGCCGCCCTGACCGAGCCGTTTTTCCAGCCGGTATCGATCGGCGAGCATGCGCGGCGCCGGCGTCAGAACCAGCGTAACTCCTTCTTTGGGGCAACGCGTCGTTCCCGTGTCGTAGCAGCTTCCGCACCGCGGGCATTCCTCGAAGGCCGCTGTGGTCAACGACGCCGCTACGCGGTTCATCAGCAGTGCCACCGAGCTCGCAACCGTCTCCAGCAGAATAATGTCCTCGGTGCTGTACGGCTCTTCGGACCGTTTGGCGCCGAGCATGAACAATGCTTCCATCTGCCCCGGCGCCAGTGCGACGGGAACCATCAGGTCGACGCGCGCCTCGTGAAGAAAGTCCTTATCTTCCTGAGGCAGTTGCTGCCCAAGCCAGCCGCTCTCCGCGAGCAGCACCGGAAGAGGCTTGCCGAACACGCGCACCAGCGGAATCAATTTGTTGTTCGAGTGCAATTCCGCTTGCATCACTCCCGCCGGCGAAGTCGCCATGGCCTGGTACGCTTCGTCTCCCGGCCTGCGAACCACCAAAGCGCAAAACTCAGCATGCAGCGCGTCCGCCATGCGTTCTACTACGTGCGGAGCCACCTGCTGGATGTTCGTGGCTTCCCGTATCTGCTCCGCTATGTCGTGGAGCAACTTTTGCCCATCGTAGCGGTCGCGAAAGAATCGACGATCCAGCGAAGACATCCAGCGTTGCCGCTGAAAATAGGCCAGACAAGCCAGCCCGGCGAATCCGGCATAGCCCCAGCCACGCGCTTTCAGAATATCGAGAAACGGCGTGCGGCCGTGCAACACCAGGTCCAGCAACAACAGACCTGCGGCAAGCGGCGGAATCGCCAGCAGAAATCTGCGCGCGAACGCATACTGCAACCCACGCCGGATGATGATCCGTATGTCGAAGAGCCGGTGCCGCAGAATGCAGTACGCGAACGAGAGCGGAAATATCAGATATCCAGCCGTCGTAACCAGGTCGAAAATCGCCGAGTCCAAGACGTCACTGGCGGACGAGCTGAACTCGAACAGAGAAGTCACCAGGACCCGCGGCAGGTAAGATGCCAGGCCGATCAGGGATCCGACCGCGAGAACCCGCAATTTCCGGCGCTCGGTCACGCTCTCCAAGCGCCAGTAGTTCACTACCAGAACCACCATACCGGCGAGCAGATAGACGACGCTTTGCAGGCCAAATCCCAAGATCACCCAAGGCCGCACGAGGCCTGTCACGTGGCCGGGATCGTAGACCGTGCGTGCAAGCAGGTACAGCGCATACACCGTAATAATCGCGGGCTCCGCTAACACCAGCGTCCAGATCCACCCGTTGCGGAACAGTTTGCGCGGGAATAGCGCAAAAAACGTGAAAAGCAAAGGAGTCCGGATCGCAGCGCTCACGTGCACCAGCATGACGGGCCAAAGGATGAAAAAAGGAAGCGACCGCAAAGCAGCCGCGAATCCGTAGGCCGATGATACGAAGACGGTTCCCATGGTGACGAGAAACCAGCCGCCGAGTACACCGACAAAATCACGCGGCCGGCTGAAAATAATCAAGAGTCCGATGACCAGGGTAATGAGTTTGCTGGATAGGAAAATCACCGCCGTGGCCCGGCTGGTTGCAGACAACAAGCTCCATTCGGTCCCATGAAGAGTCATCGCGAGGTCGATCTGGCGGCCATTTCGCTCGACGCTTATGGGAACAGCCTGATCCGCGACGAAGTTCGTGCGTAATGCGAGCCAGTCGGCGAGGTTGGCGACCCGCTGCCCATTTGCCGAGAGTACGCGGTCGCCTGCGGCGAGACCCGCGGCTGCAGCGGCGCCATCTCGATCGACATCATCAATCACCACGTAGCCTCGATCGTCATCGACGCCGAGTCCGGGATCACGAACACCGAAAAGGGAAAGGTAGGAAAGTACGACGTAGCCAATCACACTGGAAGCGGCGAGGACCAAAACCCAAAAACGAATGCGCCCGTGAGCCATGGCACCTGCCGTCAGTTCAAGTGCGACGATTATAGTGTAGCGGCCGCCTTCTGAGGCGCGTGCTTTTAGGCCTTGTAGCCGCCCTCTTCAGAGGGCGGGGTTTAGATGAAACGATCACAGCGATATAGGAAGCATCGGCCGCCGCCAGCTTGACTTTTCCTACGACCGGGCTATTGTCTGCCTTCCGGCTTTTGTGCTCCTTGAAGGAGAACTAAATGACGCGCAAGTTCTTTGGTCTGCTGCTCTTTAGCGCCGGGATGCTGCTTCCCGGTGTCGGCCGGGCTCAACAGCCCGGCGGCAAAACGATCGTCTTGAAGGCCGCGCGGCTGTTCGACGGCAAGAGCAACGCACTGGTGACGCCAGGCGTGGTCGTGGTCAAGGACGGGAAAATTGTCGCGGCCGGAGCGAATGTGTCCGTTCCCACAGGCGCCGAAGTCATCGATCTAGGTGACGCTACGCTGCTGCCGGGCTTCATTGACGCACACACGCACGTCACGATGATGTACTCCGACGACTGGAAGCAGCGCGAGTTGGATACTCTACAGAAACCAATCGCCGAGCAAGCTCTGGACGCCACCGTGAATGCGCGCATCACGCTGATGGCAGGCATCACGACGGTGCGCGACGTCGGCTCGCATGACTACATCGACGTTGGCCTGCGCAACGCCATCCGCAACGGCAAAGTTCCGGGTCCCCGCATGCTCGTTTCCGTCCACGCCATCGGCGCCACCGGCGGACACTGCGATGACTCCGACGGATTCCGCGCCGGACTCTTCGGCAAAGAGACCGGACCTGCCGAGGGCGTCATCAACGGTGCGGACCAGGCCCGCTACGCGGTACGCCTGATGCACAAATACGGCGCCGACGTGATCAAGACCTGCGCCAGCGGCGGTGTGCTGTCCCCCACCGACGACGTGGACACACCGCAGCTCACCCAGGAAGAGCTCAACGCCATCGTCGACGAAGCGCACGCGCTGCGACGCAAAGTAGCGACGCATTGTCATGGCGCTGAGGCGGCGAAACGCGCGGTTCGTGCCGGCGTGGATTCGATCGAGCACGGCACCTTTCTCGACGACGAAGCGCTCGACATGATGAAGCAGCACGGCACGTATCTGGTGCCGACGCTCATGGCCGTTCAGGGACTCCAGGAACAACTCGACAAAGGAATCTACCTGCCGCCCGCGATTGCGCTGAAAGCGCGCATGGCCATCGCCCAGATTCGACAGACCTTTCAAAAGGCCATGGCCAAGGGAGTCAACATTGGCCTCGGCACCGACGCCGCGGTGTATCCACACGGGCGCAATCCGGAAGAATTTCACCAGATGGTGGACTTGGGCATGAAGCCGATCGACGCCCTCAAAGCGGGTACATCGTCCGACGCGGCGTTGCTGGGAATTGCCGATCGCGTTGGCATGTTGGAAGCGAATAAGCTGGCTGACGTGGTCGCGGTCCCCGGCAATCCGGTGGAGAATATCCGGCAGACCGAACACGTCCTCTTTGTGATGAAGGAAGGCGTCGTGTACAAGAACGATCGCGCCGCGGCAAAGTAGCACAGACACTCTTGTCTGTGCCTGCCTAAGATATTCAGCAAGACTGGCGTATTCGTTTGCATGTGCGGCAGGATTTGGAAAGGAGCGCCGGACCATGCCAGACCTTTGCGACACCGTGAATTTGGGATTGGCGAACTACTTTGAAAAGGTGGGCGCCAAGCTGCACAAATGGGTCGATCCGCTCTCCGAAGAGCAATTCTGGCGAAATCCCTTCGCCTACGGCAACGACATCGGGCACCTGGTGCTGCATCTGACCGGGAATCTGAACTATTACATCGGCGCGAACATCGCGGGCACCGGCTACGTCCGTGACCGCGACCGGGAGTTCACGGAGACGCAGCGCCCTGCCAAAGCGGATGTCCTGCGGCAGTTCGATCGCGCCGTTTCGATGGTTGTGGATACCATTCGCAAGCAGTCCGCGGACGATTGGTCGGCGGACTATTCCGCCGAGCGCAGCTGTCGCAAACGATCGATTTGCGATCCTGCTCGATTGCACCGCCCACGCCGACCATCACGTAGGCCAAATCATCAATCTCAGCCGCGAACTGACTCACCTAGCCGCAACCCGCGCCGCCTCAAGCTAGCGCCATCCCGTCCCTTGTAGGGGCACAGCATCGCTGTGCCCCAGCTCGGCAACCAAACCAACTTCAAGCACGTTCCGTTTTCTTTGCCCCGCGGCCACGCGCAACTACGCCTCCAACTTGAACCGCGAAGAAGCCAACCGGTACAACCTCCGCCACAACAATCGATTGATCAGCACCACCACGGTCGCCATGATCAACGTCGCCGCCAGCAACACATCGAATCGCCCGGAATCGCTGGCCCGGCTGATCGTGCTGCCCAGCCCCGGCGCCGAAACGATCCTTCCCTGAAAATGAAAATATTCCGCGACGATGCTGGCGTTCCACGCGCCGCCGGACGCCGTAACCATTCCGGTGATCAGGTACGGAAAAATCGCCGGCAAGATCAGGTGACGCCACCGGTTCCACTTGCTGAAGCGAAATATGTGCGCGGCTTCCTTCAGGTCGCTGGGAATTGCCATCGCTCCGGCGATCACATTGAACAAGATGTACCACTGCGTGCCGAGCAGCATCAGCAGCATCGCGGCAATTTCCAAGCCGCCGCGCAACCGAATCAGGAAAAGCAAAATCACCGGAAACAACGCGGTCGCCGGAATCGACGCAGCCAACTGTGCCAGCGGCTGCGCGACGCGAGACAAGCGCGGATTCGAGCCGATTGCGACTCCCACAGGAATGGTCCACAGCGCGCCGATCAGAAGCGCAGCGTTAACGCGCACAAATGTGAACGCCGCGCTGCGCAAGAGCGCGAAATAGTCCTCGCGGTGAAGATCGGACAGTTCCCGGACTGCGTGAAACACGGCAAATCCCAGGCCCACAAGAATGACGCCGGCCAAAACGCCGAGCAGCCACCGGCGCGTGCGATCCTGTTTCGGAGCGGAAAACGTCGCAGCCGCGCGGCGCGCGCCGATCGCGAACGTCAGCGTCAGCCAGTCCGCGATAGGGTGCACCACGAAGCGGTACGCTCGAATTACGAACGACGCGCGGCCGATCAGGCGGAGCAGCGTATTCGGCGTGGCGCTTGTGCTCTCCACTTGTTCGAACTTGAATTTGTCCGCCCAAACAATCACCGGCCGCCATACCAATTGATCGAGCAACACAATTACGGCGACCATCGCCGCCAAGCCCCACAGAACCGCGCGGGTGTCGCCGTTGCCCGCGGCCGTCTGCAAAAAGGAGCCGAGTCCCGGGCAGCCGGAAGTCGCGGTCGCCGAGCACGAACATTTCGCAAGCCATCAAAAAGAACCAGCCGCCGGCGACCGACATCATGGAATTCCACACCAGTCCGATCGTGGAGAACGGCAAATCTAGCTGGACGAATCTCTGCCAGTGGCCGAAGCGATAAATGCGCGCGGCCTCTTTTAGCTCGCGTGGCTCCGTTTTGAGCGAAGAATAAAAACTGAACGCGATATTCCAGACCTGACCGGTAAAGATCAGCAAGATCGAGCCGAGTTCGACGCCCAACTGCTGGTGCGGGAATATCGCGACCATCGCGAGCATCACCCCGGGCAAGAAACTCAGCACCGGGATCGATTGCAAAATGTCGAGCAGCGGGACCAAAACCACTTCCGCGCGGCGCGAACTCGCCGCGGTGTAGCCATACGCCAGCGCGAAGACCAGGCTCAGCGCATACGCCACGATGATGCGGATGAGGGAATACAACGCGTAGAGCGGAAGATCGCGCGGGTTTTGCGAAATCGTCGCGTGTGGCGCCACCGGACCCAGCCATGTCCGGCCGATAGCGTAAACGCCGTAAATCGCCGCGAACACAAAAAGAAAAACGGCAATGTCGATCAGGAACGCCCATGTCCAGCGCGAGCCGGCCGGTCGCGCCGTCGTAGGTGGCAGAGGAGTCGTGTGCTGAGCCGCAGGATTGGGTGGCTTCACGATAAGCTCACGCCTCGGTGAGGGTCAGTTTGCCCGTCGCGGCGTCGTAGTCGAAAATTTCGGCGTAGCGGCCCCACTGGATGGCGGTCTCAAGCTGGCGGCGCGATTCGTCCTGACTGAAATGCTCGTCGATCAGATCGTGGAAGAATTCATCGGGGAGCGTGCGGTCGGACTTGGCTTTCAGCGATTGCTCCATTTGGCGGAGCAAGGGAACGTTGGCGAGCGCCGCTTTGCGAAAGATGGCTTTGCGCGTTTGAATGTCGGCTTTCGCGAACTCTTGGCCTTCGGGCGTGATGATGGCGTCGCCTTCTTCCAGGCGCAGGAAACCAAGAAGCGCGGCGGTGTCGACGGTGGGAAGCAGTGCATCGACTTCAAGGCTCAACTCGTCGGCAAGGTGATGAAGGTCGACGTGGCCGCCCTGATCGGCGAGGATTTCGAGCAAGCCGGCCATGCCGCCCGGGCGCGTGTGCGGCAGCATGATGACGCGATGCTGGATGGTTGTGCTCGTGCCCGCGGCGGTGCGAATCACTTCTTCCTTGGCGTCGGGACGCGTGAGAACTCGGTAGATGGCGTCGACGAGTTCGATGAAGCGAGGAGCCTTGCGGTCGCGCGGGTAAGGCATGGCCACGGAGAAATCAGCGTGAATGTGCGCGGGGTTGCGGCCGAGCACGATAATTCGATCGGCGAGCACGACAGCTTCTTCAATGTTGTGGGTGACGATGAAAATAGCGCGCGTGGGGATTTTGTGATCGAGCCACAGCTCGAGCAGTTCGCCGCGCAGCGTTTCCGCGGTGAGCACGTCGAGCGCGGAGAACGGTTCGTCCATGAAGAGAACTTCCGGCTCGACCACCAGCGCGCGGGCGACGCCGACGCGCTGCTTCATGCCGCCGGAGAGCTCTTTCGGGTAGGCGCTCTCAAAACCGTCGAGCCCGACCGCATCGATGATGCGCAGAGCGCGCTTGTGCCGCTCGATGGGCGACATGCCGCGTGCTTCCAGCGGCGCTTCGACGTTTTCGATGACCGTTAGCCAGGGAAACAGCGCGAAGCTCTGAAACACGATCGAGACGTTGGGTGATTCGCCGCGAACCGGCTGCCCGTGCCAGAACACGCCCCCCGCGGACGCCGGAGACAACCCGGTCAACATGCGAAGCAAGGTAGACTTGCCGCAGCCGGAAGGACCTAGCACCGCGATGATCTGCCCCGGATATACGGCGAGATCGGTGGGCGCGATCACTTGGACGCGGCTGCCGTCGGGCTGGCTGTAAAACTTTTCCAGTTGGCGCGCCTCGATGATCGGGACCAGCGCCGTGCTTGGTGTGCTCATGAGTCCGTGTATTATGGCCCAAGTCTCAACGCACCGGAACCTTTGTAAGGAAGTCGGGTAACGAACTCTTGGCTTACATTCTTCGATGGTTACAATCCTGTGAACGCTGAATGACTGCGGCCTCCACGTCTGCAAACGATCGATCTTCCGCTAACGGCTCTCGAGGCTGGCTGCTCGCAGTGGCTCTGTCTTTGGCGGTGTCGCTGCTGATCGTGGCGCCGTTTTTCTGGCTGGGGAGCGCATCGGGGCACGATTTTGAGTTTCACATCGAATCGTGGCTGGACGTGGCGGGGCAGTGGAAAGAAGGAATTGTTTTTCCACGGTGGAATGAGTGGGCCAATCACGGATTTGGCGAGCCGCGGTTTATCTTTTATCCACCGCTGTCTTGGCTGCTGGGTGCGGCGCTAGGCTCCGTGTTGCCGTGGAACTATGCTCCTGTTGGCTTCATCGTACTGGTGCAAACGTTCGCGGGGCTATCCGCGTTTGCTTTCGCGCGGCGGATGCTGCCGCACCGCGCGGCGCTGTTCGGCGCGATTTGCTACGCGGCGAATCCCAATGCGCTGCTGATCATTTATATGCGCAGCGACTTCGCGGAACTGCTGGCGTCGGCGTTCTTTCCACTGCTTTTTTTGGCCGCCCTTCAACTCGGCGGAATTTTGGAGAGTCGCGGCACTTCCAGAACGCGGATCGTCGCGTTGTTTGCGGGTCTCTTCGCCGCGGTGTGGCTATCGAACGCTCCTGCGGGAGTGATGGCGACGTACAGCGTGGTGTTTTTGTTCGGATGGGCGGCGATTACCGGGAAGTCCTGGAAGCCGCTGTGGGTGGGCGCGACGAGCGTTGCGCTCGGGTTTGGGCTGGCGGGATTCTATCTGGTGCCCGCGGCTTACGAGCAGCGCTGGGTGAATATCGGGCAAGTTCTTTCGGCGGGCTTGCTTCCTGCGCAGAATTTTTTCTACACGGTGATCGACGATCCGGAGCACACGCTTTTCAACTGGATCGCGTCGACCGCGGCGATCATAACGATCGTCATCACGGGAATCGCGGCGGTTGCCGTTCATCGAGAGCATGGGGAGCGCGAGGCGGACGGCGAAGGGCGAAAACTCTGGCGCGCGTTGCTGCTGGTGGCGGTGGCGGCGACGGTGATGATGCTGCGGCCGAGCGCGATCTTGTGGCAGATCTTGCCGAAGTTGCGCTTCGTGCAATTTCCCTGGCGCTGGATGTCGATCCTCTCTTTGCCCTTCGCCTATTTTCTCGCGGCGTCGTTCGCAAAGGGGCGCTTGCGCTGGCTGTGGATCGCGGCTGTGCTCGCGGTGCTTTCGGGAACGGCCACGTTTTTCGTCCGGGAGACCTGGTGGGACGCTGACGACATCGCCACAATCCAGGCCGGGATCGGACAAGACGAAGGGTTCGACGGGACCGATGAATACGACCCGGCTGGCGACGACCACTACAATCTTCCAGCCAAGGCACCACGCGTCCGGATTCTGCCGCTCTCGGATAGTGCGGGCGCAGTTCCTGAGGCTAAGGTTTCCCTCGATCGTTGGACTGCGGAAGAGAGAGAGCTTCGGGTGACCGCTACGGCGCCAGTGCGGCTGGGTCTGCGCCTGCTGAACTATCCGGCTTGGCACGTCGAAGTGAATGGCTCGGCGGTGGTGCCCGAGAGCGCGGCAGACACCAAGGAGATGTTCTTGGAACTGCCGGCAGGGGAATCGCGCGTAAGCGCGCGGTTCACAAGGACCCGAGACCGAACGCTAGGCGGCATCCTGAGCGTCGTAAGCCTGCTTGTAACGCTCGGGCTTTTCTTTCTGCCGACGCCACGCTAGACCTTAGACTGAGCGCTTCGGAGCGGACTACCCCCTCCCTATGTTTTCCATAAGTGTTCATTCTAAAGCAGGTTAAAGTCCTTTGTTTTGATACACTTTTGCAAGTGCTGATTCTAAAGGGAGTTACGCGGCCGCGTTGTTTGCTAGTTGGTTACTAGATTTTCACGGGCTGTTGAAGCTATCAGACAGCAGGCGTTCTGTTACTCGGAAGTACTATACCCCATGCATTACCTCTGAGTCAAGGAAAAAGTTGACTGCGGCATCCTAGAGACGTGCCGCGAACCGAACCGTGGGCATGGGGTTGACTCTAAACCCGCACCCTCAGAACCGGAGGGTGCGGCACCCTCATACCGAGCGGTGTCAAGAGAAGCCCGCTTCGGAAAGTGGCGCTGTATGCTACTGGGCTAGGTGGAACTCGGCGTGGAGCTTGGCGGCGGAGTCTTGGCCGACCCAGACGTCGAATTGCTCCGGCTCGACTACCCATTGTTTCTTGGCAGGGCTCCAGAATTGCAGCTCGTCCGGGCCGAGCGTGAAATGGAGGGTCTTTCTTGCGCCGGCGGCTAGGTCCATCCGCTGAAAGCCTTTCAACTGCCGCACCGGACGAGAGGCGCTTCCGGCGCGCTGGTGAATGTAGAGCTGTGCGACAGCGTCACCTTGGCGGGCGCCGGCGTTGGTGACGTCAACGGAGACATCGAGGCTGGCGCCGACCTTGGCCTCGGTGCGATCCACCTTCAGATTGTCAAAAGTGAAGGTGGTGTAGCTGAGGCCGAAGCCGAACGGATACAGCGGGGAAGTCAGAACATCCCAGTAGCGCGATTTGAAGTCCGAAGCATCCTCCGGCTGTTGAGTGAGATTGTGGTTGTAGTAGATGGGGGCTTGCCCGGTGACGCGCGGCCAACTGACCGGCAGGTGTCCCGCGGGATTTGCGTCTCCAAACAGCACGTCCGCGATGCCGTTACCGCCCTGGCTTCCGGGATACCAGGCCTCCAGAATCGCGGGTACGTGTTCGGCAGCCCAAGAGATGTCCAGCGGGCGGCCGTTGACCAGCACCAGGACGACCGGTTTGCGAGTTGCGGCGACGGCTTCGAGAAGCTCTTGCTGTCCGCCGGAGAGTCTTAGCGAAGAACGCGATGCGGCCTCGCCGCTCATCAGGTTGGTCTCGCCGAGCACCATCACGACGAGGTCGTTTCGTTTGGCGGTGGCCACGGCTTCGTCGAAGGCTTTCTGCTCTTCCTCCGCCGTTTGCTTCGGCTGTTCTTTGATGTCGCCGAGCGGAACGTCTTCAAAGAAGGATGGAATGTCGCGGCGGACGTTGGGGCCATGGGCAGATTCCACGCGGATAGAATCGCCGACCTTGTCCTTGATTCCCTGAAGAATGGTCACAGTGGGTCCTGGCTTGACGAGCGAGCCCCACAGGCTGCGCAAATCCCTTTCGCTGTCGGAGAGAGGGCCGATCACCGCAATGGACTTGATTTGCTTGCCGGTTTTATCGAGTGGCAGCAGTGAATTTTCGTTTCGCAGCAGCACCACCGACCGCCGCACCGCGGTGCGCGCTGCTTGCTGGTGCCGCGGATCGTTCAAGACCTCTGGGATGCGCGATTCGTCGATATAGGGATTTTCAAAAAGTCCCATGCGGACTTTGGTTTCGAGAATCCGAAGCACGGCGTCGTCGATCTGCTGCGTGGTGATGCGCCCGGCTCGCACCTCGGCCGCTAGAAACGCGATGTAGGTGCCGCTGGCCATGTCCATGTCGAGGCCGGCGGAGAATGCCTTGTAAGCGGCATCCTGGCCGTCGCGCGCGTAACCATGAATGATCAGGCTATGGATCGCGTTGGCGTCGCTGACAACAAAGCCTTTGAAGTGCCACGCGTCACGCAGAACATCGTGGAGCAACCAACGATTGCCGCTGGCAGGAACGTCGTTCAGGTCCATGTAGGCGCTCATGACCGTTGCCACGCCCGCGTCCAGCGCGGCTTTGAACGGCGGGAGGTAGACGTTCCACATCAATTCTTCGGGTATGTAAGACGCATCGTAGTCGCGCCCGCCTTCCGCGGCGCCGTATCCTGCAAAATGTTTCACGCACGCGAGCACGTGGCCGGGACCGGCAAACTGCGGACCCTGAAAACCGCGCACCTGCGCCGCGGCCATCGCGGCGCCCAGATAAGGATCTTCTCCCGCGCCCTCCATCATGCGGCCCCAGCGCGCGTCGCGGGCGATGTCTACCATGGGGCCGAACGTCCACTGAATTCCAGCGGCGCGGGCTTCGCGAGCGGCGACAGTCTGTGCCGCTTCGACCATTTTTGGGTCCCACGATGAGGCCATGGCGAGGGGATCCGGAAAGATTGTGCGGTAGCCGTGGATCACGTCCAGCCCGAACAAGACGGGGATATGAAGGCGAGATTCATCGACGGCGATGTGCTGCCAGCGATTAATTTCCTTGGGCTCGGAAACCCAGAGGACGGAACCAGCGCCGAATTTGCGGAGAGCGTCTTCAGCGGCCATGCCGGTTTGGTCCTTGAACTCGGGAACGGCGAAACCTGGAAGCTGCGCGAGTTGCGCAATCTTTTCTTCGAGGGTCATTTGGCGGAGGAGATCCGCGGCCTTCGATTCGGCCTGCGCGCTGGAGGCTGGAAGGCGGGAATGCAGGAGGAGGGCTAGGAAGATAACGTGGAAGGCGAACGAAACGGGCTTTGCAGAACGGTGGCGCATCGATTTTCCTCAGCGACTTGGCTGAATTTGCCTTCTTGATTTCGGGAAACAGCAGCCATCCTACGCTCATCTGGCTTGTTGGCAAGTGTGACGGCCGGAAAGGCGGCAGCGAGCTGCCGCACTCCAAGGGCAGAAGGCCGATTGCGCTGCGAGTTGCAAAGGGACGGGTGTGGCCTGCAAGCTGATGTGCATGCCGGAACTGCCGGATATCTCCGCGTATCTCACGGCGCTCGAAGCGCGTGTCGTTGCGCAGCCGGTTGAGCGCGTGCGACTGGCGAGCCCTTTTCTGCTGAGGACTGCGCGACCGCCGATTGCGAGCGTCGAGGGCCGCGTCGTGCGCGAACTGCGGCGAATCGGCAAGCGCATCGCGATTGGAGTCGAGGGCGACCTGTGGCTGGTATTGCACTTGATGATTGCTGGGCGGCTGCACTGGCGGCTGCCGGGAGCGAAGGTGGCTGGGCGCAACAGTCTTGCGGCGTTCGATTTTCCTGCTGGTTCGCTGGTGTTAACGGAGGCCGGCGCGAAACATCGGGCGTCGTTGCATGTTTTGACTGGCGCGGATTTGAGCTTGGTCGATCCGGGAGGAATCGAGATTTTCGAGAGTGACCTCGGCGCGTTTCGCAATGCGCTGACCGCCGAGAACCGGACGCTGAAGAGGGCGCTTACCGATCCGCGGCTGGTCAGCGGGATCGGGAACGCATACTCGGATGAAATTTTGCACGCGGCGCAGATGTCGCCGATCATGCTCACGCACAAACTGGGAGCGCAGGAGTGGGAAAGGTTGTTCGCGGCTACGCGCGATACGCTTAAGCTGTGGATCGACCGGCTGCGCGCGGAGGCTGAGGTGAGTTTTCCGGAAAAGGTGACCGCGTTTCGCGAGGAGATGGCGGTCCATGGGAAGTATGGACAGCCTTGTCCGAGGTGCGGGGAGAAGATTCAACGGATTCGTTACGCGGACAAGGAGACGAACTACTGTGCGCGATGCCAGACTGGGGCAAAACTTCTTGCGGATCGGAGCTTGTCGCGGCTATTGGGGTCGGATTGGCCGCGCACACTGGAAGAGCTGGAGGCGCTGAAAAAGAAGTAAGGACGCGCGCGGTCCGCCAATCGGGAGATTCACGCTGCAGAAAGCGCAGCGTGCCGAGGAGTGGCGCTCCCAGGGGGCGCAGAACGGTTTGTGCTTTGGGGCTACGCTGGCAAGAGACGCTAACGCCGGTAAAGCGGCGTCAAGCCGCAGCACTCCAAAGGGTTCGAGGTTGTTCGCGAGCCCCTGTGCTGGAATGGATTGCGCTACTTGCGCCCGACGAAGCGGATGCGAGCGGTGAGAGCGCGGCCTTGGCCGCCGGAAAACGCGCCGAAATTGGGAGCGTCGACATTGCTGACGACCGTGTCCGGATTTTGGCGGCCGAAAACATTCACGCCTTCGATGCGGGCGGCCCAGAGGTAGCCGTGGAATCCAAATTTCTTTTCGAGGCCAAGATTGAGGCTAACGTAATCAGGAAAGCGCAGTGAGTTCGGCGGGCCTACGAGCTGCTGCTGAAGGTTGACCGCGCTGTAGGGATAGCCGGTGCGGTACTCCAGGAAATAGCTCAACTGCACTCCCCAGATGTGCGTGGGCGTCCAGCCCCAGGTGAGCAGGCGGTTGGGGGCATCCCAGGCGAGGGTGCCGGACTGCTGCGGGGCGTAGAAGATGGAACCGAGAGCGGGATTCAGAACTTCGTCGGAGCGGGCCCGCGAGCGAGTGTACGCGGCGTAGACTTCGGTGGCCTCCGAAAATACATGCCGAACAGAAAGAGTGGCCGCGCGGTAGCGGTCTTTGCGATGGTCCTGGAGGAGGAAAATTCCGCCTGGTTGCGCGGGTTGCTGATCGACGTAAGCGAATTGGTGGTAGCCGTTGCGGGCAAGGAGTTCGAGGCCGAGCAAAGTGTTGCGTTTGATTTTCTGCTGCCAGCCGGCGCTGGAAATCGTGAAGCGCGGCTGTTGAAGGCCGCCGGCGGGCAACACGAATTGGTTGACCACGACCGGAAGAATGGGCGTGCGGTTGGCGTCGTAGAAGATGTCGAGCTGGCGCTGGTCCGCGGCCTGGCCAATCAACGAGAGATTGAGCGGGGCGTTGTAGATGCCCCAACCGAGTGAGATTTTTGAACGATCGTCCGCAAACGGCAGCACGTTGGCGGAGAGGCGCGGTTCGGCCATGGCGCTTTGCGTGAAGCGATCCCAATCGGTGCGCAAACCTGCCTGGAAGATGAACCTCTTGGAGATGGACCAGGTGTCTTGGGCGTAGCCGCCTGCTTGGGTGTTGGAAAGCCTGAGAGCGGCGGGTCCGGCAAACGTCGACCCACGCACAACCGTGCCGCCCGCGCGCAGGGCCAGGATCTCGCCACGTTCGGCGGACTGCGAGTAGATCAAACCGGCCACATTGGAGCCGATGGCGAGCTGGTGAGTGCCGTGCCAGTGGCGCGAGGCCGCGATAATGTTGCCCATCGCCTGCAAACGGCGGCCGCGCGTGTGCAGATGCTCGAAGAAATTGCCGCTGGTGCCGTTGACGAGCAGAACGTAGGGTTGCGCGCCTTGCGGCGTGAAGTCCAATACGCCGCTGTCCGCGGCGACGCCGAGCTCGAAGAGCGTGTCATGGAGCCAGATTTGGTCTTTGAGCGAAACGAATCCGCGGCGCTCGTTGGCGCTGAGCGTGGTGGATTGCGGGTCGAGCGCGTCGAGGCCGAGATTGGTGTCTTGCGCGCGGTTGTAGAGAAAGCTGCCATGCAGGATGTGTCTTGGCGTGAAGTTGTATTGCAGGCGTAGCAGGTTGTCGCCAGCCCATTCTTCCGAGGTGTTCGCGCCAGCAGGTTGCTGTTTGACGACGGCGAAGGTGTGCTGAAGGCTGATCGAGTCGGAAAACCAAAAGCGGCCGTGCTCGATCGGTCCGGAAACCGTGAATCGTGGGTACCAGTTGCCGAGGTGCGCACCCTCTTGAATGTTGATGCCGGGGATGGGATCGGTGGTGCCGAAGCGCCAGCGGTCATCGCCGTCGGGAGTTTCGAGGCTTAGAACGCTGGCGCCCGAGTGCGCGAAAGCCGCGCCGACGCGTCCGGTCTGGACTTCGGCGGCACGCGTGGCGTCGATGTTGAAGCGCGAGCTCAACGTTCCGCTGGCGGGATCGCCGATCTCAAAGCCATCGAGGAGGTATTGCGTGTCGGCGGAACGCGCTCCGGCGACGTGCAGATTGTCGAGGTGGTCTTGCACGATCTCCGGCAGAGCGACGAGACTTTGCTGGAGCACGTGCGTGCTGGGGACGGGAATGTCGCGAATGTCGCGCGCGGTGAGCGTGGAACGCTGGGTGGTGTCCTGCGTATCGATCTGATTCGCGGGAGCGGCGACTTGTACTTGCTCGTGGAGCTCCTGAGCGTGGTTCAGTGTGAAGGTGAGCTCGTTGAGGCCCGGGTGAAGGTTGAGCGCTTTGCCGGAGAGGAGGAAGAAGCCCGACTTGCGAACTTCGGCTTGATAGTCCCCGGCGGGAAGATTGTGCAGAGTAAAGCGCCCGGCACCATCGGTTTCTGCGGAGTACGCGCGCCCTGGTCCGCTGACGAGCTCCAGTTTGATCTGTGCGGCGCTGACCGGAACGTCATTCTCGTCGAGCACGATGCCAGAGCAATCCGCGGAATCGGCCGCGCGTAGCGCCGCAGGAGCGAGAATGCCCAAAGAAGCGACAACGACGGCAACGAGTCGTAGAGACACCATCCAGCATCACCCCTTTGGCAAATCAGCCCGGGACTAAGCTACGAGACATTGAGGCGGATTTCCAGTGTTGTTGGATGCAAGAAAGAAGAATAGCGCAAGCAAACTTACGCGCCGAATCGCTCTGCGGCGCGAGCTTTCGCTTTTGCGGCTTCTTCTTCGCGATTCTTCGGCGGAGCGTTGGTTTCGAGCGAACGGAGCAGACGGCTCGAGATGCCGGCGATCTCGTCGACCGCAGCCAGGAACGAGTCTTCGTTTGCCTTCGACGGTTTGTTAAAGCCGCTGATTTTTCTCACGAACTGGAGCGAAGCGGCGCGAACCTCTTCGGCGGTGACCGGCGGATCGAAGTTGAAAAGGGTTTTGATATTTCTGCACATGGTAGGAGATCTTCACGGAATCGGAGCGCGCACGATGCGATGAAAAATGCCAGTTTGCTCCAGACAGGTTTATCTTAACGAGCGGGCGATGGTTCATGCTGAGGAGCGAGCTCGGAGGTTATTCCGAGCGCAGCGCCTCGGTCACGTCCACGCGCGCGGCGCGGGCCGCCGGCAACATGGACGCGATCACTGCGGCGGCCAACAGCACGATCACCGAAACAATCACCGGCAACGCGCTCGGCATCTGCACGCCCGTGAAATAGCTGCCGGCCAGGCGCGCGAGCACGTAACCGCACGCTGCGCCAGCCACAATGCCAGCGCCGGCCATCACCGCGCCTTCGGCGATCACACCCGTCAGCAGATGCCGCGGCTGCGCTCCAATCGCCAGCCGGATGCCGAACTCGCGCGTGCGTCCGCTGACCGAGAACGCCAGCACGCCCGCGACGCCGACCACCGCAATCGCCAGCGCCACGCGCCGCGAAGCCGCCGAATACCAGGTGTTCAGCCGATCCGGCGTCAGCACTTCCGCGCGAATGTCTTCCAGCGTGGCGGCGTGTTCGACGGGCTGGTCGGCTGACATGTCGCGGATGATGCGCGTGATCGGCGTGACCAACGCATACGGATTCGTGCGCGTGTGAACGAACAGCCGGCCCCCAAAGAGGGGCAGCTCCTTGTTGGCAGAATCATCCGGTATCTGCCCGAAGGGGTGGTAGACGGTCAGCGCCGGCGCCGGCACGACATGCTCGTCGTCCACGTCGGCGACCACGCCCACGATGCGGCGCGGCCCGGTGCTGACATAGATGAACTTCATCACCGGGTCGGTCCACATCATGTGGCGGTTGATCGGATCCTGACCCGGGAACATGCGCTGCGCCACGCTCTGGCTGACGATCACCACCGGCTCGCCGCCGCGCCGGTCGTCGTCGTTGAAGTCGCGTCCGGCAATAAGCGGGACGCCCAGCGCCGCGAAGAATCCCGGCGAAACCACGCGAAACTGCGCGCGCGGATCCTCTTCGCGACGCCTTTCACGTGGCCCTCGCCGGAGAACTGCGAAGCCGGGACCGAAGCTGCCGGCGTCGCGCCAGGGAACGATGGTGCCCAGAGCGACGCGATCCACGCCGGGCAGTTCGTTGATGCGCCGAATGGTCTCGCGGTAGAAATTGATGATGTCATCGGGAGTTTTTCCGTACGACATGACCGGCACGTTCAACGCGAGCACACGATGCATGTCGAAGCCGGTCTGCGTTGCCTGGAGCGTGAGCAGAGTCTTGATGAGCATGCTGGCGCCGGCCAGCAACATGAAGGAAGCCGCGATCTGGGTTACGGCGAAAACCCGCAGCCGGCGGCTGGTGCTGCCGGTGATGCGCACGCTGCCGCTGGCCAGCCCGATTCCATTCGACGCGTCCGCCGACGGAAGGCGCGGGACAAACGCCAGAAGTACGGCCGAGACGACTGCCAGCGCCGCGCCCACCCACAGCATGCTGGAATCGACCGTCAAATCGAGGGCGCGGACCGAAAAGCGCGAGGCGTAGCGCGCCAGGATGGCCACCATCGGCCGCGCGCTCAGAACGCCCAGCACCGCGCCCGCAACGCAGAGCAGCAGGCTTTCGGCCAGCAGCGTGCGCCGCAGCGCGCCGGTGGTTGCGCCCAGCGCGGCGCGAATCGCAAGCTCGCCTTCGCGGCGCACCGAGCGCGCCAGAATCAGATTGGCGACGTTCGAGCACGCGATGACGAAGACCAGCACCGACGCAGCCAGCAGCACCAGCAGCACCGTCTTCGCGCGCGACGTGATCTGGTCGCGCAGCAGCACGGCGTCTGATCTGGTAGTCCGCCTTTCGGCGAGTACGCTTCGGGATGTTCTCGCACCATCGCGCCGTACACGGTGCGCAGCTCGGCGCGGGCCTGATCGAGGGTGGCGCCGGGCGCCAGGCGGCCGAACAGCTCGGTCATGCGATGGACGCGCCCGGTGACCATGGTGGCCGAAAGATGATGCGGGCTGGTCACCACGTTGGCGATGATCTCGGTTTCGGCGGATACGGCACCGACGGTTCCAGCACACCGACGATGGTGGCCGAGCGCGCGCCGAGCCGCACGGTCTTGCCGATCACTGACGGATCGCTCTTCAGCGCGTTCGTCCAGAAACGATAGGTCAGCACGCACGCGCCGGCGGCATTCGGGCCGTCGTCGCGCATGTCGAGCAGGCGGCCGAGCACCGGGTGCAGTCCCATCACTTCGAAGTACGATCCACCGACGACGCCGGCGCGAACCTCGCGGGGCTCGCCCAGGCCCACCATCGTGAAGCCGATGGTGGAGAAGTCGCCGAACTCGCTTAGCGTCTTGACGCTGGCTTTCAGATCCTGGATTTCGGGCACGGAGAAATTCGACGTTGTCGACGCCGATGCCGGGCGCGCTCTGGCGGATGTAGATCAGCCGGTTCTCGTCGCGATTGACGAGCGGCCGAAGCAGCACGCCGCGCACCAGGCTGAAGATGGCGGCATTGGCGCCGATGCCGAGCGCCAGCGTCAGCACCACGGTGATGGCCAGCCCCTTGGTGCGCGCCAGCGAGCGCAGCGCCACTTTCAGATCGCGAAGAAACTAGCTCTGGTTTGAGGGTCATCGCGCCATCTCCTAGTTCAGGGGAATCAGTTTTCGCAGCCGGTCATCGCGAAAGATAAAGCCCAGCCCACACCAACACTCCAAAAACGACCGGAAAGTAAAACGGGTCGCCGGCACGCAGGTTGCTGGCGGTTGCGCCGCCAAGATACGCAGTCAACAGGATTGCGCCAAAGATAGACGTGCGCGGAATCGCATAGATGGCGGTGCACGCGAGCAGAAGCGCTCCGATGGGAACAGCGAGGCTGTCCGGGTACCCCTGTCTGGCGAATGCCTGCAACACAGGAGCGATCCTCATCAGCTTGATCACACCATCGAAGACCAGGAACAGGATCACCAGGATGCTGATGACGCGCCCCGTCCAGAGGCCCGCTTTCGAGACCGGAATAGCTTGAGCCGCCGACTCCATACACACTCCCCCTGATACCTAACGTTTGGCGTTCCCGAACGTTTCACCCGAAAGGATTCTCATCGGCCGACGGCCCATAGAGCGCCGGCACAGGCACGTTGAGGGTTCGCAGATACATCGTCAACTGCGCGCGATGATGAATCATATGGTTGAAACACATTGAGCGCAGGGCATCGTAGCGCGGCAGAGAGAATATCGTCTTACCCTGCCTCTTCAGGGTCCACATTTGACCCAACTGGTCATCGGTCAAACCGGCCAGAGCCGCCCGTGCTTCGCCGCTGCTCTTCTTGAAGCTGCTCACCAGGTCCGCTTGCTTCTCGATCTTGGGAATTTGAATGCCAGCGACGTCCAGTTCCGGCGTGGTCATGATTACCGTCCCGAATCCTGGCAGATTCGCGATGTGCCCTGCCATCCAGCCTAGCGATCCGGATTTCTCGTGCGGCTTCCAATCCCACTTGTCTGCGGGAACGCGCTCGAGGGTTTTCTCGGTCTTGGACGTCTCATTATCGAACTCACGAAGCAGTAACTCATTCACTGACATAGAGATCTCCTCGATTCCAAAAATGAAAGGTATGCCATATTACTTGTGAAATGCAAGTGAAATATGCTAACCTCAAAACATGGCGACTAGCAAGCTCGCTCCAACGCGGCGGTCGAGCTGCCCGCTGAACGCATCGGTCGAGATGCTGGGCGATCGCTGGTCCCTGTTGATCATCCGCGATATGTTGCTCCGCGGATTCCGAACCTACAAGCAATTCCTGGAGTCCGACGAAGGCATCGCTACGAACATTTTGGCCGACCGCCTGCACCGCCTGGAAGCTCATGGCATCCTCACTACAAAGCGGGACCCAACCGACGGGCGTAAGGTTCTATACGCGCTCACCCAGAAGGGCATCGATCTCGCTCCCGTTCTTGCGGAAATGGTCCTCTGGGCCGCCAGCCACGAAGATACGGGCAATCAGGCCCTGGTCCGCCAATTGCGAGCCGACAAACAGGGGCTTGTGGCCGAAGTGCGAAGACGCTGGGCCGCAAACACGGCCTGCGCCACGTCCAGCGACGGTCAAGCCTGAACTCGACCTTCACTTATATGTCGCTCGAAGGTCCCCGAAATCGACACATCCGACGATCTTTATTTTTATTTTTCGACCTTATATGTTGATCGTATCGGGTGTGGCAGCGCGTCCGGACGACCGGGCGGAGATCCTCGAGGCGTGCGAATGAGGAGAGGGCGCTGGACGTTGAGCAGTTCTTCGGACCGCAGTGCATGGTTCCATCGTCTCGCTAGGACGTGGGAATCCAAGTACGCAAGCAAATAAATTCAAGAATTGGCTCCCCGGGCTAGATTCGAACTAGCAACCCTTCGGTTAACAGCCGAATGCTCTACCATTGAGCTACCGGGGATCCGCAAGGCGGGACCACGTCGTTTCACTGACGATTCGAGTCTAACGAACCGTGGAGCAGCGTGTCAACGAAGTGGGAGACACCCCAAATATTCCCTGAAGCAACCTCTAAAACCGAGTGCGGTCCAAGATACCTCAGCCTTCCTGTCATAGCGGGCGCGGCGAAGGCCCGCGTTTTGCGTTGCCTGCCTTCGCGAATTCCTCTATCGTAAAGGTTTCGCTCGCAGGGAAAATTCGGCGAGTGCTGGTGTCGCTTCGTTCAACGGAGAAACTCTCGTGAAGAAAAAGATTCGCGCCATCCAGTACGGCATAGGCCCAATCGGCGCGTCAATTGCCCGGCTGATGCGGGAAAAACATGCAATCGAAATTTGCGGCGCCATCGACACCGACCCGGCCAAAGCCGGGCGCGACCTGGGCGAGGTTATCGGCGCCGCCGATGCGCCCTGGGGCGTAAAGATTTCGGCGGACGCGAAAGAAATCCTCGAGCAGTCCGCGGACGTGGTGATTCACTCGACGTCTTCGTCGCTCCCGAAAGTTATGGACCAACTGCTGGCCTGCCTCGAAGCGGAAGCCTGCATCGTGTCGACTTGCGAGGAACTCTCGTATCCGTTCCGAACCTATCCGGATCTCTCGGCGAAGCTCGACTCCGGCCGCGAAAGATTGGGGCGTCGCGCTCGTAGGAACCGGCGTGAATCCCGGCTTCGTTATGGACAAGCTGATTGTCACCCTGGCGGCGGTGTCGCAACGAATCGAGCACGCCAAGGCGCTGCGCATTGTCGATGCCTCCAAGCGCCGCCTGCCGTTGCAGAAAAAAATCGGCGCAGGCATGTCGGTCGAGGAATTTCGCGCGCAAGTGGCCGCCGGTATCATTAAGCACGTCGGACTCCCGGAGTCGGTAGCCATGGTGGCCGACAGTCTTAATCTACCGGTCGAAGAAATCACTGAAACGATCGAGCCGGTCGTTGCGCGCGATCGCGTGCAAACCGAATTCTTGACCGTTGAAGCCGGGCAAGCCGCCGGCGTTCACCAGATCGCTCGGGGTCTGGGTGGCGGCAAAGAACTCGTCTACCTCGAGCTGCAAATGTACGTGGGCGCTAAAGATCCAGCGGATACCGTGGAGCTGAAGGGCCACCCAAACGTCAGCTTAGTGATCCCGGGTGGTTCTCACGGAGACATCGCGACAGCTTCGGTAGTGGTGAATTCGATCCCCGTGATTCTGGATGCGCCGGCCGGCCTGCGCACCTCGCGGGATCTGCCGATTGGATTTTTCTCGCCGAATGCGAAGCCCTAAGCGCCTAGCCGTCGCCAACCAGAAAGCACGCCAAGACGAAGGGCTATGGCACAATACCCAGCCATGCCGAACTCCGCAGCCGGTGACGTCAACGCTCGCGCGCTCGCCGTCCTTCGCATCGGCGTCGGCCTGTTTTTCCTGATCTTCGGCGAATACAAAGTCTTCGGAACGCAATTCACGCTTCGCGGTGGCTTTCAGTTCTGGATCAACAAATTCCTCGAGCAAGGCGCATATCCTTTCATGGCGCCGATTCTCCGTGGCTTTGTTCTGCCCCATGCCACGCCGATCGCGTTCCTGGTTGCCTACGGTGAATTCGCGATTGGCCTCGCGCTGGTCTGCGGCCTTTTGGTCCGTGCCGCCAGTCTCGGCGGACTCGTCTTGATGCTCACGCTGCTCTTCTCGTCCGACTACCCCGGCCCCGCGGCCCCATTTTGGCAATACTTCGGCGCCAGCCTCTCGCATTCCGTTTTCGCTCTGTGCTTCGTAGTCTTTCTCTTGGGCCGCTCCGACGCAGTCCGGTCCGTCCCGATTCCGCACAAACAAAAATAGCCGCCGCCGCGAGACGCAAACATGCGCGCCTCCGCAATCGTAGGGGCGCAGCATGCTGCGCCCCAGCTTGGCAGGTTACCAACGGCAGTCATTTCCTAGTTAGCTGGGTTTTGTTACGGGTTAGTGGGCTTCAGCACGGCAGTGCTGCGTTCATCGTTGGCGATGATGCGATAGAGCAGCTTCAAGTCATTGACCTTGCTCAGCGGCACGCTAGGATCTTTCACCTCAAACGTCCGCGTGTAGCGCAGAACATTGCCGGTCACTTCGGCCTTGCTGTGGTAGCTCGCGAAGCTGTAATCCGCGGTGACCGGCTGGGGAAGATCGTCCACTTCGTACCCGGCCGGCATGGTGATTTCAAAAGTGTCGGTATCGCGTGAAGGGCCTTCAAACACCACCGGGTACTGGCGCGGCTCCTTCGTCTCCAGCAGGTCGCTGGATTTGTTGCCTACCACACGTGGCCGCACTAACAGCAATCCGCCGGCATTCTTCGCGTAGTTCTCGGCCACCAGCGAGTAGTTGAACTCGAAAGGCCGGTCGGTTTCATCCAGGTTGCGGACGAAAGCCTTGGTCAAACGATATGTCGAGAACGAGCGTGCCATTAGCGTCTCGATCGGCTTGATTCGGTCCGTGTCCTTGCTCACCGACTTCAGCGCGTACCGCTCGAAGGTTGCCGGGTCACCGACTCGCACTTCATTCACGTCGCCCGTCAACGTCCCAGTCGGAGTCAGCGTGAGCTTCGCGGTACGCTGGATTCCGCTCAATGCCGTGGGCAACTGCGGCAACTCCGTAAGCTCGCCGCCTTCTGGGGTCACGAGCAGTCCGTAGTTCGCTTGCAGCGAGCCGGATAGACGTCCGAACGGTGTCAACTCGTTCGTGGGATCGAAGAACAGCAGGCGGCCGAGCTTCGGGTGCGTGACTACGGCCACGAGCGACGCATCGCTGACGCCCTCCGGCAACTTGATCGCCAGAATCACGTGGTTGAAGCCGGTCATGTGCGCGGGCGTTTCCGGAGTCACCGAACCGCGCCTGGAGTTGATCACGACATAATAGGAATCGATACCGATCGATTTCAGCAGCGCGCTCAGCAGCGTCGCCTTGTCTTTGCAGTCGCCATACTTGTGCACAAACACATCCACCGCCGGATGCGGCTGATATCCTCCGATGCCCAGCTCGATCCCCACGTAGCGCACGTCGCGCTGCAAAAACAGCGCCAGCGCTTGCATCTTTGCTAGCGGTGACGTCAAAGCGCTGGTAAGTGCCGCGGCTTTCTGCGCGATCTCCGGTGAAGCATCGCGGCGGCCGCGCGTCAGGTCGCTGTACCAATACCCCATGTCGCGCCAGCTCGCGAATGTTTTTCCCGGCGCCCCGCCGGCCGGCACAAAGGACACAATCATTTGCCCTTCGATGCCGCGGAGCGGCGGCATTGCGTATTCGTCCCTGATTCCCGCCACGGAGCTAACCGTCCATTGCCATTGATTGTTGCCCGCAGGAGTCGGCGCTACCTCCGCGTGATTCAGCCAATATGCTTTGTACTCCCACCCGGCCGGCAGCTGCAGCGTGTAATGCTCTTCCCGCGCCGGGTTCTCGTCTTGGAAATACCAAGTGTCCTGCAGCACGAACGGGCGGTCTTCCAGCTCGTATTCGAAGCCAATGATATTTCCCGGATCGGCTGCCGGAATGCGCAAGATCCTCTCGCGCACGTCGTTGATCAACTCACTCCCCGGCACGGCGGGTACCGCGATTTCCAGCGCGTCTTTGTCTTTCACCTCGTAGTCTTTGCCTTGTGCGGGAATGCACCACGCGTGTAGGTTGCTGACTTTTGTTGACGAGCCAAACGCGACCCCCACTACGCCTAAGTCACGCCCGCCGGGGCGTAGGATTTTGTATGCCTTGCGGACCTGCGTTCTGATTTTGTCGGCCGATTGCACGGTCACGATTTTTTCCGCGTACAGTTGCACCGCGTCCGTCTTTTCGTCATGCGCCGGCAACGGGGCGCTGACGAGCGCGTGCATCCAGGCAGGCGCGTCGCTCGACGCCGCTCTAACCCGCAACGTGGTGAGCATCAACAGCCACACTACGACCACGACAAAACAAGAAAGTGCGCGGCGCGGTTCAATTCGACGCACTGGCCCCTCCGGGCAGCACGACGATTTGTTCTTCATCTCCCGTCCTCACCATTTGGTAGAAGGCTCGCAACGTCGGATATTGCTTGGCTTCCACGAACACCAGGTCGTTTTTCAACGTTCGCGTCAAATGCAGCGTGCCTTTGTCGTTTTCCACTTTCAACGTGTAAGCCACCGCCTTCTTGTCCTGATCCACCGGCTTCGGCAAGCTGCTCACCTGCCAACCCAGCGGTAGCTGGATCGTCACGTCGTCCTGTTTCTCGAACGGAAAGTGAAAGTAGACCGGGAAAACTCGATTGGCGTGCTCGAAGAGCTGCTTTTCTGTCGCGCTGAACAGTCCGGTCGGCAGCAGCGCTCGATGCCCGGCCGCCGAGGCCCAGCCCTGCACTTTCAGGTCATAGGTCGCCACCAACGTCGTCGCCGAACTCGTCCAGTCCGGCTTGTTCGTTAGCTCGGCTTCGATGCCCACCGGCACGTACTCTTGCAACTGGTCCTCCAGGTATTTCTTCCGCGCCGTATCGTCTTCGTTGCGAACTTCGATTCTTCGCGTCAAGGCTTCGAGTCCCGAGAAAGTAATCTCCACTTTCCCCGAAAGCGTTCCGTCCTCGCCCAGCTTCAGGTCTGCTTTGCGTGTGATCGTTGACTCGGCGCTCTGCGGCATGGTGGTTTCCACCCAGCTGCCGCCATCTTTGTCCAGCTTCAAGCCCATCACGCCGGTCTCGCTCCACGGCAGAAAGCCGTACGGGACGTACGCGGTCCCCGGATCGCAGTAAACGTCTTTTCCGTTCAGTTTGAGCAGGACCACATTCGAGTTAAGTTGCGAGGCTTTCATCATCTTCGGCAGAAATAGATACTCGTTCCGCGTAGAAATATCGACTGGATAAGCCTCGATCCCCACTACCTTCACCAACGCGAGATACAGCCAGGTAATCTGCGGTCCGGTCCCGAAGCCTTGCCGCCATATCTCCTCGGCATTTGGGTCGCTCTTGGCCTTCTCCCGTTTCTGCTCTTGCTCCGTCTTTTCCGTCTCGTACGACGTATTGCGCATCTTCTGCACTCGCGCGTAGATCTTCTGGGCCTTCACCTCGGGCGCATCGCCCGGCGCCACGATTTGCGCCACTGCTTCTTCCATCGCCTTCCGTTTGTTGACGAAGCTCTCCACTTTCCCATTCAGCCTCTTGTCCTGCTGCTTCCAGAACTTGTCCGGTTCGGTCTCGTACGACGCCTCGCTGTACTCGAATTCCACGCGAAACTTCATTTGGTCTTGCGGTGGCATATAGTCTTCAACCTGAAATGCCGGGACGTTTTGCGCTTCCATGCGCAGGATACCGGTCGCGGCTTCTTGTTTTGGCGGGCTCGATCCCGCCGGCAAACCGCTCGGCCAGGTCCAGCGCAGGGCGAAGTCTTTATTCGGTCTCAAAGAGAATCTTGCGAGCCGCGTGAATAGCTCGTCGCTCAAGATCCAGTTCGAGTCGAATACCCAGTGCTCTGCCATGTCGTACACGTAGTGGTATTCGATGATGCTGCCCACCTGGACATCGGGCAGCGTAAACGTCTTCGCCAGGTACTTCATGCCCTTGGCCTTCACGATCATCTTGTCGTAGGCCCTGCCGTCGAAACTCGCGATGCTGCCGTCCGGCCGGATCGTCCGTCCGCTGATCGAGACGATGTTCCCATTCTTCTTCAGAAAGGGAATTTCTACGTCAGCGTACTTTCGGCCCTCCTCGGTAAGAATCTTGATGCAGACGTAGTTTTCCTCGTGCCCAGTCTTGGAGTTATCGTCGCGATCTACCTGCCGGTACAGGATCACCGCCGGTGCGCCCGGCGCTTCCGGCACGCTGGTCATTTTCAATTCATCCTGCGAGACCGGCTGCCACTGGCCCCAGGCGCTCAGCGGCCGTACTGCCGTCGTGACCCCGATAAGCACGAGCAAGCGGGCAAGAAGTAGAAGGCGTGAATGAGGCACGGAAAACCTCCGTAAAGACCTGATATGGAAGCGTACCGATACCCGCCGTGCGGGCAAAGAAGACCGCAGCATCTCTGGGCGCGAGGGCTGGACTCGTACCATAGAAGTGTTGTTAACCTGTGTAGCTAATGTGGTCAGAAACTACCTTGCGGGAGCGTAACTGTCAAGAGAACCAGCGTCCTATGAGTAGCAGCTCTGAGCGACGAGTAGGCCAGCGCTCTAAGAGCGAAAGATAGGCGAAAGTCAATGCTTTCGCTGTTCCAAGTCTTCGTCCTGACTCCCAAGAATCGGAACGCGTTCTCCTAACCTCCCGTCTCCGCTTTGCGGCATAATCCCTCCCGCACAGGGGCATACAAGCGCTCGGTTCTCGCAGCAGGCGCATTCGATTTCACGCACCGGGAGGATTTCGTGAGCGATCGTCCATGGAGTTCCACAGCACCTCCAGGCGAGTTCCGCACCTACGTGTCGGCAGACGAAACGCTGAAGGAATTCACGATCCGCGCGGTGATCCTGGGCGCGCTCTTCGGCCTGCTCTTCGGCGCCATCACCGTCTATGTCGGCCTGCGCGCGGGACTCACCGTTTCCGCTTCGATTCCCATCTCGGTGCTGTCCATCAGCATCCTTCGCGCGTTCGGCCGCTCCACCATCCTCGAAAACAACATCGTGCAAACCACCGGCTCCGCGGGCGAATCGCTCGCCGCCGGGGTGATGTTCACCATTCCCGCGCTGATCTTCCTCGGCTTCGGCGCCGAATTCACCTTCTGGCGAATCTTCCCGCTCGCGCTGCTGGGCGGATGGCTGGGCGTCCTGTTCATGGTGCCGCTGCGCCGCCAGCTGATCGTCAAAGAGCACGGCAACCTCAGCTTTCCGGAGGGCACGGCCTGCGCCGACGTCTTGGTCGCGGGTGAGCGCGGTGGTTCCTTCGCGGGCCGCGTGTTCTGGGGACTCGGCCTCGGCGGCGTCTACACCTTCCTGATGAACACCGTCCAGGCTTGGACCTCGCAACCCGAGGCCCGCCCCAACTGGTTCTCCGGCGCGTCCTTCCGCGTCACCATCACCTCCGAATATCTCGGCGTCGGCTACATCATCGGCTCCCGCGTTTCTGGCATTCTTTTCGCCGGCGGCATCATTTCCTGGCTGGTGATCATGCCCGCCATCCGGTTCTACGGGCAGCTCGCCAATAACGTCCCGATCTACCCATCCACGATTCCCATTCCGCTGATGACGTCCGGACCAGATCTGGGGCACCTACATCCGGCCCATGGGCGCAGGCGCGGTTGCCGCCGCGGGATTGATCACATTGCTGCGCACGCTTCCCACCATTTTTTCCGCGCTGAGAGCCGGCCTCAAAGACGTCCGCGCCGAAGGCGCCGGCCAGTCCACCGCGGCGAGCCGCATCGACCGCGACATGCCCATGCGCTGGGTCATTCTCGGCTCCATCCTGATCATCATCATGATGTGGATTCTTCTCACCTTTCATCCCATCCCTGGCGCGGAAACGCGCTGGTATCACAATCTCTTCGCTGGCATCTTCGTCACCGTATTCGGCTTTCTGTTTGTCACCGTCGCCGCGCGCATCAGCGGCCTGCTCGGCAACTCCTCCAACCCCATCAGCGGCATGAGCATCGCCACGCTGATGGCCACGTGCGCGATCTTCTTCGTCGCTGGATGGACCGCCCCGAACTATCAGGTGCTGGCTCTGATGATCGGCGGCGTGGTCTGCATCGCCGCCGCGATTGCGGGCGCTACCTCGCAGGATCTAAAAACCGGCTACCTGGTTGGCGCGACTCCGTTCTGGCAGCAGATGGGCCTGCTGATCGGCGTCACCGTCTCAACGCTGGCCATCGGCACCACGCTCAACCTGATGAATAAGGGCCTGGAAAAATATGTGCCCACGCAGATTCCCGTCACCGTGCAGGCTTTGCCCGTCGGCGTCAAAGTCGAGCGCGACACCTTCACCTATCATGGAAAGAACTACGAACTCATCAATTCGCTGGGTTCACACGAAATTCCCGATGGCGAATATCTCTACGATCCCGCAACCAAGCAGATCGAGTATCAGTGGGCCCAGGGAATCGGCAGCGCCAAAGCGCCCGCTCCGCAAGCGCGGCTCATGGCCACGGTTATCAGCGGCATCCTCAATCAGCGCTTGCCTTGGCGCCTGGTGCTGATGGGCGTCGCGTTAGTCATCGCAGTAGAAATCCTCGGTGTCCGCTCCCTAGCATTCGCCACCGGCTCTTATCTTCCGCTCGGCACCACCGCCGCGATGTTCGCGGGCGGCCTGGTGCGCTCGCTGGTCGATGCCACCACCAAGAAAAAAGACGAAAGCGAAGCCAGCCCCGGCGCGCTCTACTCCAGCGGCCTGATCGCCGCAGGCGGAGTATTCGGACTGCTGGGCATCATCATCAACTTGTTCCAGGACCCAGAAATCCCCACGCACGTCCCGGGATGGTTCGCCAGCGCGTTGCGCCTGCCCTGGAATCCCGATCTATTCTCCTTCGGCCCGAAACTCCTGGGCTCCTGGGCCACCAACAATCTCTTCGGCCTGTGCATGTTCATTCTCCTTGCGGCGTCTCTGTTTTATTTCGCCCGCAAGAAGCTAGATTGAGTCAGTGCGCGCTACTGCACCACCAAAGTCAGCTTGGTGGTGTGGGTGAGCGTCGACGAGCCGGAAGTGAAATTCCCAGTGACGGTAATCGCGTACGTTCCGGCCTGCGTGCCACCACCACCTCCTCCTCCACTAGAACTGCCGCCGCCACAGGAGGTTAGCGTCATCCCCAGGCACACCAACAATACCAGCGCAAGAGCGGGAGCCCACCGGATCCGTTGCTCCCGCCGCCACCGGGACAACACTATGGCGATCGCGAGGAACATTCCGATCCAAGTAAGAACCAGCCGCATCGGTCTATATTTCATCGGCCAGCCGATACCAAACGGCAGCGCAGGGCCTTGCGCGCCAGCCACGGTTGTCACCGTGACCATCGCCGTCTTGGCGGCTGTGCCGCTCAACGCAATCGTAGTTGGTGAGACTGTGCAGGTGGACTGTGCCGGAGCACCGCTGCACGCCAGCGCCACGCTCGCCGCGAACCCACCCGCGGGTGCAACGGCAATCGAATAGCTCGCCGTTTGCCCCGGGCTGACGGTTGCGCTCGACGCGGAACCCGGCGTCATCGAAAAATCCGTGCCGCTGCCGCTCAAGCTAATCGTCTCTGGGCTATCCGCAGCGTTGTCGGTAATGCTCACTGTGGCACTGCGAGCCCCAACCGCTGTCGGCGTGACAGTAAGTTGAATTGCGCAAGAGCCGTTTATCGCCACGGTAGTGCCGTTCGCACACGTAGAACTGCTCGCGATGGCAAAGTCCCCAGAGTTGGACCCCGCGAGAGCCACGGTCTGAATGTTCAAAGCGGCATTCCCGGTATTGCGCACCGTAACCGTTTGTGGAGAGCTCGTCGTGCCGAGTGCCTGCATCGCAAAAACAGCACCGTTGGAAGATAGGCTCACAATTGGAGCTGGCGCGACTCCCGTACCGAAAAGCGGCACAGTCAGCGGGCCGCCCACAGGAAGAGTGTCGGTGATAGTCAGGCTTCCCACCCGGGTCCCCGGTGTAGCAGGTGTAAAAGACACGCTGATAGAACAGGTTGCCCCTGCCGGCACGCTTCCAGGGCAATTGTTCGTTTCTGCGAAGCCGACGGCGTTTCCGCCGGTGATCGCGATGCTGGTGATGTTCAGCGCCGCGGATTGATTATTCGTCAAGGTCACGTTCTGCGATGGACTCGTCACGTTGACGAGCTGATTCGCGAACGACACACTGGAAGGGGCAAAACCAATAAGTTCGTACAATTCAGCACTATCGGTCACTCCTCCCCCAGCAACCAGCACCGTCCCGTCGTTCAATATCGCAGCCACTTGACCAGCGCGCTCCGTGTCCATGCTTCCCGTAGGTGTGAACGTTCCGGTTACCGGATCATATAACTCGGCACTCGCCAGGTTTGCGCCGGCGTCGTCAGTCCCTCCCACAATAAGAACTTGTCCGCTGGTTAGTAATGTAGCCGTCTGGCTGCCGCGAGCATCATTCATGCTTCCCGTGGCAGTGAAAGTTCCTGTCGCAGGATTGTACAACTCGGCGCTAGCGCCCGCGGCCCCCGCAATCAGAACCATGCCATTCTTGAGCAGCGTCGCGGTGTGACCATCGCGAGGGGTGGTCATATTTCCGGTAGCGGTGAACGTTCCGGTCGTGGGGTCGTACAATTCGGCCTCGGCCGTGGGGCCTGCCGCGTTGGGAATTGCCCCCGTGCCCCCGGCAATCAAAACCATTCCATTCTGAAGAAGAGTGGCTGTACCCGCGTTGCGTGGAAGTAGGGTGGTTCCGGTAGCGAAGAAGGCCCCCGCCGTTGGGTCATACAACTCCGCAGTATCCACGCAACCTCTGACCGGGCATTCCAATCCGCCCGAAACCAGAACCATTCCATTATTGAGCAGGGTCGCCATTGGGATACCCCGACCGGTGACTACGCTGCCCGTGGCGACGAAGGTCCCGGTGGCAGGATCGTACAGCTCCGCATTATTGAAGTTCAGTCCCAAGATCAGAACCATTCCATTGTTGAGCGTCGTCGCCGTGGGAGCTTCGGGGGGAGTGGTCGAGCCTCCGGTAAGGGCGAAGGTTCCCGTGGCAGGATCATACAGCTCCGGGCCGCCCTGGATTCCCATAACCAGAACCATTCCGTTGTTGAGCGTCGCCGCCGGGCCGCCACCCGGGCCGGTGAGGAAGCCACCGGTCGATACAAAGGTGCCCTGCTGCGCGAGCGCCGTTGTCGAAAATATCGTCAGACTAGCGAATAGTAGCGCGAGAACCAAGGCACGCGGCAGAACACCACGAAAGACCGCATTCGAGCTGTCAGCGCTAGCCGCGGTTCGCGCCAAGGTGCGTCTAGCATCAAAGCGAGGGACGCTCATTACTGCACTACCAGAGTGAGCTTGGTACTGTGGGTCAGCGTCGTCGAGCCCGAAGTGGCACTCGCGGATACGGTAATCGTGTACGTTCCGGCTTGAGTCCCCCCGCCGCCACCAGAACTCCCGCCGCCGCAGGAAATCAGCGTGATTCCTACGCACAGCAACGAGGCGATTGCCATCGCCGGTGCCCAGCGCAGTTGCAGGCCCACGCGGGTTCGATAGATGCGGCCAAGGATCAGCATCACCACGAGGCTACCCAGCGTCAGTTCCAGCCGATGAATTCTTCTTAGCGCGTCGCCGCCATCCAGCAACACTACTTGCGAGCTCGCAGTTGTGGTCACGGTGACGGTGGGGTTCGCGGGGGTCGCGCTCACGGATACCATCGCCGGTGACACGCTGCAGGTAGCTGCGGCCGGGGCGCCGCTGCAGGTTAGAGCGACACTCCCGCTGAAGCCCCCGGTGGCCGCGAGGGAAAGCATGTAGGTCGCGGTCTGTCCGGGGGACACGGTCGCCGTAGCGGGCGATGCAGTAGCAATGGAGAAGTCCGGTGGCGGCGCCGCCGCGGCGATCACAAGCGGTATCGAGGTTTGGTGGGCCATGCTGCCAGACATCCCGATCACGGCCACCGAATAGGTGTTCTCGGGCGTAGCCGTGGTTGTTGTAATCGTGAGAGTGGAAGTGCCTGAACTGTTGGGAACCGACGGCGGCACGAAGTTGCAACTTGCATCGACGGGCAGCCCAGTGCAGGACAACGTTACGGTCCCGGCGAATCCACCCTGTGGAGTCAGCGTAATCGTGTAGTTTGCGTCGTTTCCCGGAGCGAGGGTAGCGGGCGATTGTGCCGAGGCGGAAATCTGAAAAGCAGGCGTCGTCAAATTGAGCAGTAAAGTCAGTCCTGACGTCGGAATGACGATATCGGGGAGGCCATCGCCATTGAAGTCGGCGACTAAGGGTGCGAAGCCCCCTGGGGGCTCAAGCAACAACGGACTGCCGAAAGTACCGTCTGCATTCCCCAGAACCAGGGCAGGTACGGAGTTCGAAACCTGACCTAACAGATCCAGCTTGCCGTCGCCGTTGAAATCGGCGACTTGGACCGCATCGGCAAACGTGTCAGTCACAGGGGCAAGCGGCGTGAAGGTGGCGTCGCCTTTCCCCAGAAGAACTTGATAGGTATTTTGTGGGCTAGGGGAAAGAATGACGCCGGATGCGATCAAATCGAGGTTGCCGTCGCCGTTCAGGTCGGCTACAGCGAGCTGGGGAGGAGAATTTGTAAAGGCGGTATCGATGATGAAAGTGGCCGGCTGGAACGTGCCATCTCCGTTGCCAAGCAACAGAGCGATACCGTGGGTATCGGTTCCCACCGCTACATCGATCTTTCCATCTTTGTTGAGGTCGGCCGCCACAACATTGCCATCGACGTCCGCAGCAAAGTAATTGACGGCCGGAGCAAAGGTTCCGTCGCCGTTGTTCAACAACACGCTGAAGGTATTATTCGAGCTACTCTGGCCAGTGGTCACAATCATGATGTCGGGCTTGCCGTCGCCGTTGAGATCGGCAAGTGCAAAGCCTTTCACGAATTCTTCCGCCACCCCCGGGAAGGACGCGGGCGGCCCAAAACTTCCGTCGCCGTTGCCGAGCAGGACGAGTACGTCGCCACTCGTTTTGTTACTGTATGTATATCCGACCAGATCGATTTTGCCGTCGCCATTTACGTCGCCTGCCGCCGCAAGACTAAAAGCCGTGAAGACTCCGGTAGGAATTTGAAAGGTTTGCCCCGCGGTAAAGCCAGCCTTGCCATCGTTAAGGAGAATCTGGACATTCGCGGACGAGCCTCCCCCGCCGGAGGTCACCACAGCGATATCCGGAAAACCGTCGTTATTGAAATCGCCGGTGACCGCTTGTCCGCCCTGACCGAATACAATTGGATCTCCCTGCAAAGTTCCATCGCCGTTGCCGAGCAGAAGAGTGTTGGATGCCGCTACGTCCAACTTGCCGTCGCCGTTGAAATCCGCAACGGTGACGGTAAAGGACTCACTGATGGACTCGTTGTACTGATTGGCGATGTTATAAATCCGGGTTCCAGTGAAGGTGCCATCTCCGTTGCTGGTAAGAACCTGGACTGCACCACCGTTTGTGATTACCAGGTCCGTCTTTCCGTCACCTTTCAAGTCTCCGCCTGGGAAATAATCTCCGGACAACGTCCCAGATGGCAGAACTTGGACAGGCCCTGCATAGAACGTCCCGTCCCCATTTCCGAAGAGCACCTGTAGTTGCGCAGGGTTGCCTAAGCCGACGACGTCGAGTTTGCCATCGCCATTGAAGTCCCCTATGAAGAATCCTGGCAGGGAACCCGCAGGGAAGGTCATCAGCGATCCGAAGGTGCCATCTCCGTTGCCAAGCTGTATTCCATTGCCGAGAACCGGTAGTAAGTCGAGCTCCCCGTCGCCGTTAAAGTCGGCCAATGTTCCGTACGATATGCCGCCCGATGCCACGCCAGCCGAAAACGTTCCATCCCCTTTTCCAAGGTAGGTGAACGGAAGATTGGCAGGAGTGGGCTCTGCTAATACATCGGGTTTCCCGTCGCCGTTCAGATCGCCCACAGTTAAAGAGATCAATGGCGATGCTACGGGTGTGACGATTGGCGCCTGAAACGTGCCGTCTCCTTTGCCCAGCAACACGACGAACGTGTTTATCGAGTTGACGGATACCACCACGTCGGGCTTGCCGCCCCGTTGAAATCCGCCGTGGCGATCAAGGCGGTACTGCTAAGTCCAGCCAGGCCCAGCGGTGTCCCCACCGTAAACGTACCGTCACCCTTGCCGAGCAGCATGGTGCCATCGGCAAAGATCAAATCAGGCTTCCCGTCGCCGTTGAAATCAGCGGTTACCATCACCCCAGTGCCCGGATAGGTCGGCGGCACGAAAAACGGATTTGCACCCTGCGCGAAGGCGTTGGTCGATAAGAACAGAAGAAAAGAGACCACGGAAACGGATTTAACCAGCACTCTCATTGTCTGCTCCCATGGCTGGCGGCATCTGCGGGGTGCCACGAACCTGCTGTTCGACCTCAGTTCGCGACCTGGAAGGACCACACTCGGCCTATAACTGTAAGCTGATCAATCTATTAACGCAATATCAGTGACTGCAAGCACATGAGAGCCGGGAGCCCTCGCACCACGAAATTTTGTACGCTTTGACTCCCCTTTTGCGTCGCCGTACACTGGCTGTATGAGCGTGTCGTTCGGCGGCCGCCGATACAATTTCGACTGGCGCGGATTCATCACTCCGGGCGTGAAGCTGATCGTACTGGTGTGCACGGGCGTATTTGTCGTGCAGACTTTGGCGCTGGTGCTGGGTGGCGTGCAGGGGCCCTATACCTGGATTCTGAAATGGTTTGCGCTGATTCCCGCGGCGATCACCCATCTACTTCCCCCTCGGATCTGGACGCCTTTTACTTACATTTTCCTGCACGGCGGGCTGTTTCACCTGCTGATCAACATGCTGATGTTGTGGATGTTCGGCCGCGAACTGGAGCTGATCTGGGGAAAACGTAAGTTCCTGAACTTCTTTGTGCTGTGTGGCGTCGGAGCCGGTTTGATCGAAGTGCTCGTGAAGACGATTCCGGTTTTCTTCGGCAAAGAGCCATCGCTGGTGCCGACCATCGGGGCATCGGGAGCGATCTTCGGGATACTGATGGCCAACGCGGTGTTGTTTCCGGACCGCCGCATCTGGCTGATTCCCCTGCCGGTGACGATTCCGATGCGGCCGTACGTCGCGGTGATGGCGGCGATTGAATTCTTTGGAACGCTGGGCACCGGCGGGGACAACGTGGCGCATGTTTGTCACCTGGGCGGAATGCTGGTTGCCTACCTTTATCTTCGGCGCGGGTCGTTCCTATACAGCGTGCGGAACAGCGTCACGGATTGGAAATACGAGCGAAACCGGAAACGATTCCAGGTGTACATGAATAAGCAGAAGGATGAGCCGCCTTCGCGGCCGGACCGCTGGGTCAACTAGAACTGCTCTGAACCGATCCAAATCCATTAAATCAGAATTGATTGCCTAGCTGGGGCGCAAAGCCGCGTGTGCCGGCGCAGTCATCATGTTTGCCCGCCGATGACGTGAAACTTCATGAAGTTGGTGGTGCCGCGAATGCCCATCGGCGTGCCGGCTACGATTCCGATCACGTCGCCTTGGCGGACCAGGCGTTCTTCCAGCAGGCGCTTTTCGGCGACCGCTGCCAGGCCGTCGACTTTGCGCACGTCGGGAATGGAGCGCGGCAAAACGCCCCAGATGAGCGCCATGCGGCGACGCGTGTCGGCTTCTGGAGCGAACGCAACGATGGGTACGAGTGGACGATAGCGCGACACCAAGCGAGCGGTGAAACCGCTGTGGGTAAACACGGCGATGAGCTTCATGTGCAGCTCGCGCGAGGCGTGGCAAACCAGTTCGGCGACGGTTTCCGCCACCTTCAACTTTTCTTGGGGCGCGGGGCGCGGAAATTCCGTAATGCTGGCCTCGGCATCTTCAATGATGCGGGCCATCATGCTGACAGCCTCCACCGGATATTTCCCCGAGGCAGTTTCCGCGGAAAGCATAACGGCATCGGAGCCATCGAAGATTGCGTTGGCGACGTCGGAGGCTTCCGCGCGCGTCGGGCGCGGGTTCTCGGTCATGGACTCGAGCATTTGGGTGGCGGTGATCACCGGCCGGCGGGCTTGTCTGGCCCGGGCGATGATCATCTTCTGCACCACCGGCACGCGCTCGGGATTCATTTCCACGCCGAGGTCGCCGCGGGCCACCATGACGCCGTCAGCTACGCGCAAAATGCCGTCTAGATTCTCGATGGCTTCGGGTTTTTCGAGCTTGGCGATTACCGGAGTGTCTTTGCCGGCGCGACGAATCAAAGTTTTCGCCAGCACGACGTCTTCGGGACGCCGCACGAAGCTGACGGCGATGTAGTTGGCGCCATGCTTGAGCGCGAAGGCCAAGTCCGCGCGATCTTTTTGCGTTAGCGCCGGAACGCGGAGCTGGATGCCGGGCAAGTTGATGCCTTTGTGCTCGCCGAGGGCGCCGCCGTTGACGACTTCGCAGATGACTTCCTGCCCGCGAACCTGCTCGACGCGCAATTCAATCAGGCCATCGGAAAGAAGGATGCGGTCGCCGCGATGCACTTCGCGAGGCAGAGGGCGAAAAATGGTGCTCACGCGGGTGGTATCGCCCAGGACCCGAGCGGTGGTGATCACGAAACGCTGCCCGGAGCGCAAGAGCACGGGCGAACCGCCGGCGAGGGCGCCGGTGCGGATCTTCGGGCCTTGCAGATCGGCGAGGATGGCGATGGGTTTTTCCTGTTTGATGGCCGCAGCGCGGAGAAGAGCGATGCTCTGAGCGTGGTCGGCGTGCGAACTGTGCGAGAAATTCAAGCGCGCAACGTCCATGCCGGCGTGCAACAGACGCTCGATGATGCGCGGAGAACGGCTAGCGGGTCCGATGGTGCAAACGATTTTCGAGTGACGAAAGGCCATGACGTTTTGAGTTTACGCGATTGAAGAATTGTTACGTGGAAGAAAAATTTGGGGGTGTGCGAGAAGAACCGTTGTGATTGTTTGCTGTGTGGGATTTTTTCGACTGTGGGTGGCGGTGCGTGCGTTGAGATCTTTCCCGGCAGGAGCCGGAATCTTCGATCGCCTATCCTTGTCGGATAGGCTTAGATGACAGACGCGTCGCACGCCACTTACCGTTGGCGGGCTTCCTGCTTGGCGACGGCAAACTCGGCGACGATGCGCGCTTCGACGTCAACGCCCTTTGCGAACGAAGCGAGCGGGATGCGTTCATCCTCGCCGTGCATGCGCTTTAAATCTTCTGGGGTAAGAGGGAAGGGCCACAAACCGTAGGCTTGTACGTTGTGCAGGCGCAACTGCGAGGAATCGGTTGCCCACGGCGACTGATACGGCAAGACCGGGGCGCCGCCGAATTCCTGGGCGGCCACTTTCACGATGGCCGCGTAGAAATCCGATTCCAGCGACGACGGGGGCGCCGCGAGGCCCGCGTCCGGCTGCACTTCCAGATGCACTTGTGGGTCGTTCACGAGCTTGTTGAGTTCGCCAAGCAGCGCGTCGATGGTGTCTCCGGGCAGCAAGCGGATATTCAAGTTGGCTCGAGCTTCGGCCGGAATCACGTTCTGGCGAACGCCCGCGATGAGCATCGTTGGAGCGATGGTGTCTCGCAACATGGAGTTCCACTGGGGATCGGCGTCGGAAACCACGCGCTGGGCGTGTTCGCCGCGGTCGGAAGTGTCCAGCGAGCGCATCCACTTGGCAAGCTCGTCGTCTACGACAGGGGTCAACCCCTCGAAATAGCGGCGCACGATGGCGGTCAAATGCACTGGCGCGGTGTAGCCACCAATCTTCGCGACCGCCGCGGCTACGTGGATCACGGGGTTGTCTTTGGTAGGCATCGAAGCGTGGCCGGACGCCCCGCGCGCCACCACGGCGACGTTCACGGCGACCTTCTCGCTAGCCTGTACCGCGACGTACTGCACCTTGCCGTCTTTCACGACGATGTTGCCACCCTCGTTGATGGCGAAGCCGGCGGCGAATTTGTCCCAATATTTGGCAATCAGCGTCTTGATGCTGACTTCTCCGCCGCCCTCTTCGTCATCGGTAGCGAGAAAGATGACGTCGCGATTCAGTCGGGCATTGGCGCGTTTCAGAGCGATAAACGTAGCCAGGTTTATAGCCAGCATGGCCTTATCGTCGATAGCGCCGCGGCCGTAGAGGTAGCCATCTTTAATGGTCGCGGCGAAGGGATCGACCGTCCACTTCGCACGGTCCACCCCGACAACGTCCAGATGCGCGACCAGCAGCAAAGCGCGTGATGGGTCGGCCACCGCAGAGCTGCGCAGCCGCGCTACGACGGCGCTGCGGCCTGGCGCGAGCGGCAGCTCTTCGCCGGTAATTCCTTCCTTCTGCAGAACGGTAAGAACGTATTTCGCGGCGGCTTGCTCATTACCGGGAGGGTTTGTGGTGTTGATCTTGATCAAATCTTGCAGCCACGTCCTGGCGTCATTGGCGAGCGATGTTAGGTCGCCGAGGGGGGATTGGCTGGCGGGAAGGCCATTGGTGGGCGGCGGCGCGACCTGAGCGGCGAGCGGTAGAGCGGCGGCAAACAGCCACAGGGTCACGTGCAGCAACACACTCTTTACGCGGTTCCCGTTCACCAAGCCATCCTCCGTCTACGGCATGAGCCGACCCAGCCGGGTCCAACTGCATTGCAGCAAACGTTTTGCCGCAAATGAGCTTCATACTAACATGCAGGGTGCAGGGTCCTGACCCAGGGGATGAAGGGCCGTTGCGTAAGGTCAACCGTTTGGGATTGAGGGATAAACCATGAAGGCAATTCTTACGACGCTCTTTTTCGGATTCTTGGGGATTGCGCTGCTGCTGCCGCTGGGCACCAGACTGGTGCAAGCGCAGGCGCCGGCCGGGCCGCAGGGTGGGTCCCAGGGACAAGGCGCAACGCCGGCACCTCCGCAACAGCCGGCCGTCGTGGCGCCGCAACAAAAACCGCAAGATGCGGGCGCCTCGATCTCGATCGAAGTGCCGGTGGTGACGCTGGACGTGATTGCCACCACCCAGAAGGGAGATTTGCTCACGGGACTCAAGAAGGAGAATTTCCGCGTCGTCGATGAAGGTGCGCCCCAAACGATCACCAATTTCGGGGCAACGGACGCTCCCATCACAATCGTGATGTTGCTGGAGTTCAGCAGCCGAGGCTACTACGACTGGTTCGCCTATCAGGCAAAGTATTGGGCGGATGCGTTTTTCCCGAACCTGAAGCAGAAGGATTGGGTCGCGCTGGTAACTTTCGATATGAAGACGCGCACGGAGGTGGACTTCACCCAGAATAAGGACGAGGTGCGCAACGGGCTGTATCACTTGTATTTCCCGGGTTTCAGCGAGTCGAACGTGTTCGATGCGGTGCTGGACACGTCGGAAAGAATGAAGGACGTCAAGGGAAAGAAGTCCATTTTGTTGCTGGCCACGGGCGTGGATACGTTCTCGAAACACACGTTGGACCAGACTATGAAGCAGTTGCGCCAGAGCGACGTGACGATCTTTTGCGTCGGGCTGGACAAGCCGTATACCAACTTTCTGGACTCGCACGGCTCGCAGGGCTCGCACATGAACTATCTACAAGGCGAGAATCAGTTGAAGACGTTCTCGCAACTGACCGGCGGCTACGCGTGGTTCCCGCAATTTGACGGGGAAATTCCGGGCATCTTTCACGACATCGTGGCCTTCCTGCGAAATCAGTACAGCATTTCGTACACGCCGACGACCGGCGCAAATGACGGGAAATTTCATAAAGTGAAAATAGAATTGGTGCAGCCGGACGGCAGCCCGCTTGCCGTGACGGATCAAAAGGGCAAGAAGCAGAAGGTCGTGGTGTACGCGCGGGAAGGGTATACGGCGGTAAAGGGTGGCGTCGGCGATTGAAGTTGCCGGCATTTCACTTGAGCTGCAGATGCTTGCTTAGTAGCCGCGGGTGAAATCGACGACGTTAAATAGTTCGCGTCCATCGAACCATCTTTCGAGTAAATCCATCAACAATTTGGTTTCTTTTTGCCACAGGCGGTCGCTGACGCCACTGGTGTGTGGAGTGAGAAACAGACGGGGCGCTTTCCAGAGCGGGCTGTCGCTTGGCAGCGGCTCGATGGCAGTCACGTCGAGTGCCGCGCCGCTGAGTACACCGACCTCCAGTGCGCGCACCAATGCGGCTTCGTCGAGCAATGAGCCGCGTCCCATGTTGATCAGGCGTGCGCCGCGTTTCATCTTTGCAATTTGAGGGGCGCCGATGAGGTGCTTCGTTTCGTGCGTCTCGGGCGCAGTGAGGACGACGTAGTCGGCGTCGGGAAGAACAGATTCGAGCTGTGTGACGGCGAAGAGTTTCTCGACGTGCGTGGCATCGCCGTTGCCGGAGCGCGTGACGCCCCAGACGCGCATGTCAAAGGCGCGGGCGCGGCGGGCGAGTTCGCGGCCGATCGAGCCGTATCCAACGATCAGAAGAAGTTTGCCGTTGAGCTCGGTCAAGATTTTGTCGGAGATTTCCTGCTGGCCCCAGTGCGCCTGGTCTTGGTAGCGGACGGAATCCGGGAAATTGCGCGCCATCGCGATCATCAGACCCATGGTGTGTTCGGCCATAGGCGGCGAGAAAATACCGCTCGGATTCGTCATCACTACGCCGGAGTTGCGTAGTTCCGGGTACATCAACTGGGAGACGCCGGCTGCCGTGGAGTGAATCCACTTCAATTTTCGCGCGTGGGAAAATTGGTCGGGGCGAAGCGAGGAGCCGATGAAAATGTCGGTGTCCGGTAATTCTTCGGGCAGGCGCTCGTAGTCGGGCAGGTGGACGACGCGCATTTCGGGCCAGCGGCGGCGAATCGTTTCCGCCATGATGGGCTGCGCCCGCCACTGCGCGAAGGGATGCCACACGCAGATCAGAAGTTTCGTTTTGGCTGGAGTTGTGCGGTTCATTCGTGGCTGTGTTTCCACCATAAAAGCAGGCCGACGATGAGGCCGAGGCCGCCGGTTCCGAGGATAAAGGGGCGCGATATGGGAATGGCGATCCACGCGAGGACGACAAGTCCGATCGAAACGATCGCACCGGCTTTTGTTCCGGGCACGGAAATGTTGCCGAAGGCGCTGAGCGACTGGGGCCGCGGCCGCAGTTCGTTTATTTTTGGCTGTATCACGTCATCTCCAGCCGCGCCGGCTACTTTGCAATGACGCGTAAGTCGCGCCCGGTCATGTCGGCAGGCTGCGGCTGGCCGAGCACGGCGAGCATGGTCGGCGCGATGTCGCGCAAGGAACCGCCGGGCTGAAGGCGCAAGCGATCGTCGTCGGTGACCAGCACGAACGGGACTGGGTTCGTAGTGTGGTAGGTGTGCGGGCCACCGGTAACCGGATCGATCATGGTTTCCGCATTGCCGTGATCGGCGGTGATGATCCAGGCGCCGCCGCGCGGCTTCAGCGCTTGATAGATACGCGCGAGGCCGGCGTCCACGGCTTCCACGGCTTTGATTGCGGGTTCGAGCTTGCCGGAGTGGCCCACCATGTCGGCATTGGCGTAGTTCATGATGATGGCGTCGAACTCGCCTTTTTCGATGGCTTTCACCACCGTGTCGGTAATTCCTTCGGCGGACATTTCGGGCTTTAGATCGTAGGTCGCGACCTTCGGAGAGGGAACCAGGATGCGTTCTTCGCCGGCGAAGGGTTTCTCCACGCCGCCGTTGAAGAAGTAGGTGACGTGCGCGTATTTTTCGGTCTCGGCGCAGCGCAAATTCTTGTACTGAATGTCGGCAAAAACCTGCGCGAGGATGTGCTCGAGTTTTTCCGGGCCGATGACGTATTTCAGCCACGGCCAGTTTTTGTCGTACTGGGTCATCGCCACGTAGAAAAGATTCTTTGGGCGGCTCGCGTCGGGGAACTTGTCGAAGTCCGGAGCCGCGAGCGCGAAGGTCATCTGGCGGGCGCGGTCGGCGCGGAAATTGAAAAAAATGATGGCATCGTCGTCGCGGATGAGGCCAACCGGGGTCGCGGAGGGTCCGCTGCCTTTGGTCACCACGATGGGCTTGACGAATTCGTCGGTGACGTCCTGCTCGTAGCTGCGCTGGAGCGCCGCGACCGGATCATCGGTGCGCGTTTCCGAAGCGCCGTGGACCACGGCGCGATAGGCGAGTTCCACGCGCTCCCAGCGATTGTCGCGGTCCATGGCGTAGTAGCGGCCGACCAGGGTGGCGATTTCTCCGACTTGCAGTTCGCGCATCTTCTGCTGCAACTGACGCACGAAGTCGCGCCCGCTGTGCGGCGGGGTGTCGCGGCCGTCCATAAAGCAATGGACGAAAACTTTTTCCACTTTTTGCTGCTTCGCCATTTCGAGCAGCGCGAACAGATGCTGCATGTGGGAATGCACGCCGCCATCGCTGAGTAAGCCCATCAGATGCAATTGCCGCGTGCGGCCACGCTCCATGGCTTGCTGAAACAGCGGCACGTTTTGCAATTGTTTGTTGGCGATCAGCACGTCGATGCGCGTGATGTCCATGTGCACGATGCGGCCAGCGCCCATGTTCATATGGCCCACTTCGCTGTTGCCCATCTGCCCCTCGGGCAGTCCGACGAACGGTCCGGAAGTATGAATCAGCGTGTTCGGAAATTTGCGCAGCAATTCGTCGTAGTTCGGCTTGCGCGCGAGGGCGATGGCGTTGCCCTTGGTTTCGGCGCGATAGCCCCAGCCATCCAGCACGGTCAACACGATTGGTTTCGGACGTTTTGTCATAGCTGGTCAGGATACATGGACACGTAATTTCTTGCCACGCGCCCCGGGCGGATGGGTTGTCGCGCGGGCCTCTGTGCGGGGCCCCCACCCCCTGGGGAGTTTTTCACAAGTGTTCATTCTAAAGGGAGTTAAAACCCTTTGTTTTGATACACTTTCACGAGTGTTGATTCTAAATGGCTTAGGGCGTAGGAATGAGTAGCCGGCGATGAAGGCCGCAGCGAACGGGTGGACCGATAAGTTCCGTTTTGGAATTGGGCCAGGAGCGGGTCGAGCGAGCAAGAGAACACCTTCCGGCGTCCTCCGCGCCTAAATCATTGTCTCCCCAGAGTCCAAACTGGTTCCGCATGCCAGTGCCAAACCCCATGTACAACCTGCTGCGCACTTCGTCTTTGGTGTTACGGAGAATCCAGTCACGATCTTTCGGTTGCAACCATTTGGTTTTGAGGACCTGGACGGCTTCATCGACGGTCTTTGGCTTGTCTGCGATGGCGCTGCTGGCGAACAGCACAATGATGAATACGGCGGCAACAGTTGCTTTCATGTTTCTCGGTAATCGTAACTCTCTCACAAGCGAGTTGGCAATTGCTGGCGATAAATCCCGATTGCACCACCGGAGCGCCGATAGTCGGCTGGCGTGTGGTCGGCAACCTGGAACTGGTCGCCAAGGTCCTGATTAGCGCTAATCGGACCCTGGCCCACTACCGCTCAGCCTAACGCACAACGAGTGGCGAATTCGTGAAGGGAGGAGAGGAGGCGGTCGACTTCGGCGGTGGTGTTGTAGTGCACCAGGCCGATGCGGAGGAAGCCGCCGGTTTCCTGGACGCCGAGGCGCTCGGCGAGATTCAGGGCGTAATAGTTGCCGTCCCAGGTGAAGATGCCGCGATCGCCGAGGAAGGCGGCGACCTCCGTTGGAGTGCGATTAGCGAGGCGCACGGAAACTGTCGAGCAGCGAACGCCGAAACGCTTCGGATCGGTGATACCGAAGAAGCGTAGTCCGGGAATGGCGAGCAGGCCGGAAATCAATTGAGAGAGCAGTGACATTTCATGCTGGCGGGTTACGCGATATGCCGCCTGCAGAGCGCTGCGGCGATCTTTCACGCTTGGATCGCCGCGGCGTCCTACTTCCGCGATGTAGTCGACCGCGGCACCGATTCCGGCGATCAATTCCTGCACTTGCGTGCCGGTTTCCCACCGGTCGGGTAGCGAATCGGGTGCCGGACGAACTTTATAAGGGCTGAATCGCAACAGGTGCTCGCGTTTTCCGTACAGCGTCCCCATATGCGGGCCGAAAAATTTGTACGGCGAGCAGGCCAGAAAATCGCAATCGAGGGCGCGCACATCGATGAGCCCGTGGGGAGCGTAGTGCACGGCGTCGATGAACATCAGCGCGCCGGCATCGTGGGCCAGCTTGGTGATCTCCGCGACTGGGTTGATCGTGCCTACCGCGTTCGAGGCGTAGCCCACTGCGACCAACTTAGTCTTCGATGTGATTTTTCGTTTTAGGTCGTCCAGATCCAGTGTGCAGTCCGCTTCTCGAATATCCACCTGGCGGAGCACCACGCCTTTTTCTTCCAGCGATCGCCACGGCGCGACGTTGGCGTCGTGGTCCAGTGTGGTGACGACGATTTCGTCGCCCGGCTTCAGCTCCCGGCCGATGGCGCGAGCGAGCGCGAAGGTAATCGTGGTCATGTTCTGGCCGAAGACGACTTCGTCCGCGTCGCAATGGAAAAAGTCGGCCATCGCGGCGCGGGCGGCAGCGATGACCGCGTCGTTGCGCTGGCTGGTCTCAAAAGCGCCGCAGGTATTCGCATTGGCGTTCAGAAAATAGTTCGAGACCGCTTCCATCACCTGCTTGGGCACTTGCGTTCCGGCGGGCCCGTCGAGGAATGCCGCTTCGTGGCCTTTGACCTGCAATTGCAGCGAGGGGAATTGCGCGCGCACCCACGCGCTGTCGAGCGGTTGGCTTCCTGTTTCGTGCAAGACCGGGGTGCTCATGTTAGGCGTCCTCAAGTGGAAACAGCGTCTGCTACAACCGGAATAGTGCAACTCGCGTGTCATCTAAACCCCGCCCTCTGAAGAGGGCGGCTACAGGACATGGCGCCGAGGCCCAGAATAATCGCAATTAGTTTCTCACATCCAAGGCAAGCCGCGAAAACTCGACGGACGCGCCAAATTGGTGGTCGCTGGTTGCCGGGTGTGGGACTTGATGGCACGCCGTCGCAGCCGATTCGCGTGGTACGATGAAATTGTTGTTCCCCACTCATGCCGCGGTGGCACCGGCTATCAAACAAAGGGAAGCCGGCCGCGAAACGGTCGGCCCGCCACGTTTCTCAATGAGGTGAATCTTGCCGGAAGCTTTCACGCCGAATGAGCGCACGCGTGTGGTGCGCGAGCCGCAGCGCGGCATCTATGACCGCGAGACCATTTACAAAATTCTCGACGAAGGATTTGTTTGCCACGTGGGATTTTCCGGCGACGGGCAGCCCTACGTGATTCCCACGATGTTTGCGCGAGTAGGCGATGCGATTTACTTCCACGGCTCGGCAGCCAGCCGCATGCTGCGCGGCGCCAGCGGGGGAATATCGGTGTGCATCACCGTGACGCTGGCGGATGGGCTCGTGCTGGCGCGCTCCGTATTCAACCACTCGATGAACTACCGCTCCGTGGTGGCGCTCGGCAAAGCGACGCTAGTGAACGCGTCCGAGGAGAAGATCGCGGCGCTCCACGCGTTCACGGAGAAAATTCTGCCGGGGCGCTGGAACGATGCGCGCCAGCCAAATGAAAAAGAGCTGAAAGCCACGAGCATCCTGCGCCTGCCGCTGACGGAGGTTTCCGCGAAGGTGCGCGTCGGTCCTCCGGAAGACGACGCCGAGGATTATGCGCTGCAAGTTTGGGCGGGAGTTGTTCCTCTAAGCCTTGCGGCGGGAGCGCCGATCCGCGACGAACGGTGTGATGCGACGATTCCAGTTCCGGCCTACGTCGCCAATTACAAGCGCTAACTCGCTTCCCCATGGGCTGCGCCCTAAGGGAATTATTTTACGCTCGAGAGTTTTGCCGCTGCGGACGAGATGAGTGCGGCTTCGTCTTGCAGAACGCGCGACACCGTTACGATGGCCTCGTCGGCTTGCTTCCAATGCTTTAGCTCGATGGCCTCGCGAACGGCGGGGATCGTCTTGACCGCATACCCGGTGTAAAAGCCCGGGGCGTAGAGCTGGTGCTTGAACCACGGGCGGTTGGACAACCCCTCTGGCGTGGTGAGTTTGCGCTCGCTTTCGATGAGCAGGCGGTTCAGGTCGGCGAGCGAGGCCGATGCCAGCGCTACTCCGCCGTTGGCGCCGGCTTGCTCCATCGCTTTGCGGTAGTCCGCGGCACTGTGAGTGAGAGCATCCGCGGCATTGTCCAGCGGGGCGAAATTCAGATGCGGCGGAACGGCCTCGCTGGCGGGCGGCACGAGCGGCTTCTTGGGATCATTTGTCGCGCTGAAAACACCTTCATCGAGTTCGCGATTGCGCTCGGCAATGTCGTCGTGCATTTTCTGCGAAAGTGTTTTCAATTCCTTGACGTACGTACTCACGGTGTCGGCGAAATCGGCGAACTCGAATGGCAGCAGATCCGCATCGGCAAGGCGAATGACGGCGGTGCCTCCCGTTTGGGCCAGCGCGCGGCCGTAGACAAAGTCCGTGTCGCTGAAATGCGTGTACCAATAAAAATCGTCGTAGATGGAATGATAGATGCCGCCGCCATCTTCGCCGCTAAAACCGATATTCAGAGAAGCGACGCCATCGTGCTGTAGAAACGCCGTGTAGTCTGAGCCGGAGCCAAGAGCGGGAATCCGAAGATCGGCGCGCTCGCGAATTTCCTGGCGCAGCTCGGGGGATTTTGCGTTGGCAATATCATGAAGCTGGTTGCGCTTCCAGGTGGACAGCTTCGTTTCCGGGTCCGAAATGTCGCGCGAGACGTCGTTGATGAATTTTTCGAGGGTGTGCGAACCTTCGATGTTGAGATAACCGCGGCCATTGGAGTCGGAATTAATATACGCGACGGCGTGCGCGCGCAGCTCGTCGGAGTGCTCCTCGGCCCATTCGGTCGAGCCCAGCAGGCCGGGCTCTTCGCCGTCCCACGCGCATAGAATAATGGTGCGCTTGGGCTTCCAACCTTGCTTCAGCAACTCGCCGAGCGCGCGGCCTTCTTCAAGCACGGCGACCATGCCGGACGTTGGATCTTCCGCGCCATTCACCCAGGCATCGTGATGGTTGCCGCGGATCACCCACTCGTCGGGTTGCGTCGAGCCGGGAATTTTCGCGATCACGTCGTAGACCGGCTTGATGTCCCAGTTCGATTTCACTTTCAGGTGCACTTTCGCGGGGCCGGGCCCGACGTGATACGTGATGCCGAGGCCGCCGCGCCAGCCCTCCGGCGCGACTTGACCGGTGATCGCCGCGAGGAGCGGCTGCGCATCGCCGTAGGAAATCGGCAGCACGGGAATCTTCGTGATGGTGGGCGCCTCTTCGACTTTGAGGCGCTTGGCGTTTTTGGTGGCGCCGACGCCGGGCGTCAGCGGGTCGCCCGGATACAACGGCATGTCGGCGACGCTGCCGCGCTGAACGCCGTCTTTCGGACGCCACGCTCCCGCGGGGAACGTTTCGCCTTCGACGAAACCATCTTCGTGCGGATCGGAATAGATCAAGCAGCCGATGGCACCGTGCTCCGCGGCAACCTTGGGCTTGATCCCGCGCCAGGAATGAAAATAGCGCGCGATGACGATGGCGCCCTTGACGGAAATTCCCATGCGCTCGAGCTGCTCGTAATCCTCCGGCACTCCGTAGTTCACGTAGACGAGCGGAGCAGTGACGTCACCGTCGATGGAGTACGCATGGTAGGTGGGAAGCTGCTCGGATTGCTGGCTCGAGGTGGGATCTTGCGGGATCGCGGGTTCCTGCAACTTGGCCACGAACTTTGGGCCGCCCTCGACCAGCTCGACGACGCGCTCCTTCGGCGTCGGATAAAGCACGTCAAATGTTTCGATATGCGTGTCCAGACCGAATTCCTTGAACTTCGCGGCAATCCATTCGGCGTTGTCTTTGTCATACGGCGTGCCGACGTTGTGCGGACGCGCGGAAAGCCGCTGCATGTAGTTGCGAAGATTTTCCGGGCTGGGAATGGCGCGAAGTTTTTCTTCCCATTGCCGCTCGACACGCGAGGATTCGGCGGAGTAGCCCAACAAAGCCTGCTCGTCGGCAACAACATGCGTGCGAAAGGGCGCGAGCGAAACGCCGGCGAAAGCCAGGGCTGCGATAACTACCGTTCGATTCATTCTGCCCCCAATAAAATAGAGCACGTATTTTGCCTGAAGCGGGAGGGTTTGGGAACGATGGAAACGGCGGGACGCTGCCTTCAGGCGAGCGCTAGCGTCGGGACGATCGACCTCAGGCCAAATGGCCCCCGCTTTTGGGCGTTGCGATCGCGTGCGATGGCTTGGGAAAACCCGCCGCGCTATAATAGTTGGATGCCCATGAGGGATAATAGCGTGCAGGTGCACGGCACCACGGTTTTGTGCGTGCGCAAGGACAACAAGGTCGTGCTAATCGCCGATGGCCAGGTGACGATGGGCGACCACGTGATGAAGCATACCGCGCGCAAGACGCGCCGCCTTTACAACGATAAAGTGATCGCGGGCTTCGCAGGTTCCACCGCCGACGCCATTTCGCTTTTCGAGCGCTTCGAGGGAAAGCTGCAAGAGCATTCCGGCAATCTGCAAAAAGGTGCCGTCGAGCTGGCTAAAGAATGGCGCAAGGATCGCGCGCTCCGGCACCTTGAAGCGTTGCTCATCGTCGCCGATACCAAGGGCACGTTCCTGTTGTCGGGCAACGGCGACGTGATTGAGCCTGACGACGGACTCTGCGCCATCGGCTCCGGTGGCACCTACGCATTGTCCGCGGCGCGCGCTCTGATGAAGCATTCCAAGCTGGGCGTGAAGGACCTGGCGATGGAGGCGATGCGTATCGCCAGCGAGATTTGCATTTATACTAACGCGAACTTTACAGTCGAAGAGTTATAGCGCGCGTTCCACCGCGCCAGGTTTCTGCATCTTAGAGTAAGTGGAAGCCGCGGCCGTACCGCCGGACAGTCGAGAAGACAGAGACACAAGGACGCAATGACCACCAAGTCCGATAAAGAGATCGTTTACATGCCCGGCGGCAACGGCGCCGCACCCGCCGGCGAGCCGGAGCTTCTCCCTGCGCTGGACGACATGACGCCGCGCGAGATCGTCGCCGAGCTCGACAAATACATCGTAGGTCAAAACGCTGCGAAGCGCGCCGTAGCTGTGGCCCTGCGCAATCGTGTCCGCCGCCAAAAGCTGCCGCCAGAGATCGCGGAAGACGTTTTGCCCAAGAACATCTTGATGATCGGTCCTACCGGTGTTGGCAAGACTGAAATTGCCCGCCGACTGGCGCGACTTGCCGGCTGTCCTTTCGTCAAGGTCGAGGCTTCCAAGTACACCGAAGTCGGCTACGTCGGCCGCGACGTCGAGTCCATGGTGCGTGATCTCGTCGAGACCTCCATCGACATGGTTCGCGAGGAAAAGCTGGACGAAGTGGCGGATCGCGCCGAACAGACCGCCGAGGAGCGCGTCCTCGATTTGCTGTTGCCGCCGTCGCCGCCGCCCGCGCCCGGCACCAGCGAAGCCGATGCGGCGCAGCAGCGCGACCAGACGCAGCGCACACGCGAAAAACTCCGCATCCAGCTGCGCGAAGGCAAGCTCGATCAGCGCATGGTGGACATTGAAGTCCGCGAGCGCGCCATGCCCTCGTTTGAAATCATCTCCAATCAAGGCGTCGAGGAGATGGACGTCAATCTGAAGGACATGCTCTCCGGGATGTTCGGCCAGCAGAAAAAGAAGCGCAAGATGAGCGTCGCCGACGCCTTTGAGTACCTGATTCAGGAAGAAGAGAACAAGCTGCTCGACATGGACCAGGTCACGCGCGTCGCCGTCGAACGGGCCGAACAGATGGGGATCATTTTTATCGACGAGATCGACAAAGTCGCCGGCCGCGAATCCGGCCATGGTCCCGACGTTTCCCGCGAAGGCGTGCAGCGCGACATTCTCCCCATCATCGAAGGCACCACCGTCAACACGCGCTACGGCATGATTCGCACCGACCACATTTTGTTCATCGCTGCCGGCGCGTTTCATGTCACCAAGCCTTCGGATTTGATTCCCGAACTCCAGGGCCGCTTGCCCATTCGCGTGGAGCTGCAATCGCTCAAGGAAGAGGACTTTGTCCGCATCCTCACGGAACCCAAGAACGCGCTCATCAAGCAGTACATCGCGCTGCTGGAGACCGAAGGGCTGAAGCTCAACATTACCGATGACGCCGTGGAGGCCATCGCGAAATTTGCCACCAGCGTCAACGAGCAAACCGAAAATATCGGCGCCCGGCGCCTTCATACCATTCTGGAAAAGGTCCTCGACGAGCTTTCCTTTGAAGCCTCCGACCTCAAGAAGAAAAATGTGAAAGTCGACGCGGCGTACGTCAACAAACAACTCGCTGACATCGTTAAGAATCAGGATTTGAGCCGCTACATTCTCTAGTCCGAAACTCGAAAATGGAAAAGCGAAACTCGCGGAATCCCTCCACGCGAAGGCCGTTCGAGATCATCCCTACGCGTTCCGTTTTCTTGTCCGTTATTTTCGCTTCGTTCCTCGGTGGTTGCGGCGCGCCCGGTGAGCCGACCGCTCCTTCCCCCCCGATCCCCACGGCGATCACCGACCTCAGCGCCCGCCAGGCCGGCGACGGCGTGCAGTTGACTTTCACCTTGCCCACGAAAACCATTCGCGGCGACCGGTTGACGGAACCTCCGTCCATCGAGGTCCTGCGAGGCGCGCTGAAATCCGACGGCTCTCCCGACACTAAATCTTTCCGCATCGTCTATACGATTCCCGGCTCTCTGGTGAACAACTATCGAGCAGCGGAGCAAACGCAATTCACGGATCCTGTCGCGCCGGACGAGACGCGCGCTCACCCTGGCGCAACTCTCGTATATCGGGTGCAAACGCGCGTTTCCAAGAAGCGGGCCTCCCCTGACTCCAACGCTGTCACCGTTCGCGTTTTCCCCGTGCCGCAGCGCGTCACATCGCTGCAAGCCCAGCTCACCGAACCTTCGATCGACCTGACCTGGACGCCTCCAGTGCAAACGTCCGGCGGGGACCCACTCAACGTTGTTTCCAGTTTCCACATCTACCGTGGCGAGCTCGATCCGCGCGCTCACGATCCCGCCACGAAGGATCTTTCCCACGACAAGTGGATCTCTCGTCTTGCGCTCGTCGCCAACTCGGACACCGCAAGCTACCGCGACACTCAATTCGATTTCGGCAAGACCTATATCTACGTCGTTCGCACCGCCATCACCGCAGGAGGAAATCCACTCGAATCCGACGACTCCGATCCTCTCATTCTCTCCGCCGTGGACACGTTCCCTCCCTCCGTTCCCCAAGGCGTAGTCGCCGCACTAACCTCCGCCGACGGCGTAAGCTCGCCGGAGGTCGATCTCTCTTGGTCCATAAATTCTGAAACCGATCTGGCAGGCTATCGCGTCTATCGCAGTGAGCAGCAAGACGACAAAGGCCAGCTGCTGATCCCGGACCTGTTGCTCTCGCCAGCGTATCGTGATACTTCTGTACGGCCTGAACATACGTATTGGTATCGCGTGACCGCCGTCGACCGCGCAGGAAACGAAAGCGCACCCAGCGCGCCCGTGGCCGCCGATGTCGCGCAACATTCTTCTTAGTCCCCGGGTTCAGTGCTTGAATGAAAATTTGAAAGCCTAACCGTTATGACGGTTCGCGCTCAATTCCCGGGTCATGAGTTGACCCAAGTTTTGCATAATACGGGAGTCCGCACTGGTGTCTTCACCGGCGTTGCTCTCGCGCTCGCTTTCAGTGTCTGGCTGTACGTTGCGAATCGCGTTCCGTCGTTGGAAAGCGTCGCGTTGCAGCGCAACGTTATTGCCGCAACGGTGCTCGGCGTCATCGCCGCTCTGCCCGTACTTCGTTTTCTGCGCTCGCCCGGCAATCTCCTGGTTTCCGGCCTTGTCGCTTGGAGCATTCTTACTTTCGTGTATCGCGGCCTATGCCTGGATTTCAGGGATCTGGCCTTCCGTTACAGCGCGCCCCAAATCTTCGCGCTGGGCACCGTCATTTACATGATTGTGGCCACTCTTTCTTGGATCGGCACGTGCATCTGGAGAGCACGGACATCTCACATTTCGCATTCCAACCATCACGTATGAAATTTTGCCGCTTTGTTCCCCTCGAAGCCTCTGCCTCGCGGCCCGCTTCTCCTGCGTACGGCCTCCTTGAAGACGGAGAGATCTGCGAACTTTCCGGCGTACCGTGGGAGCAATGGTCGCGGACCTCTCGAACGCGGCGGCTCGCTAATGTGCGGCTGATAGCGCCAGTCGAGCCGGCAAAGATCGTTTGCGTGGGCCGCAACTACGCCGCGCATGCCGCCGAACTCGGCAACGATGTCCCCAAAGAGCCGCTCATCTTTCTGAAGCCTTCCTCCTCGATCGTCGGCGACGGCGACGCCATCGTCCTCCCTAGCTACTCCCAGCGTGTCGAACATGAAGGCGAACTCGCTCTCGTCATTGGCCGCCGCTGCTCGCATCTTCGCGACTCCGACGACGCCCTGGAAAACGTGCTCGGCTACACCTGCCTGAACGACGTAACCGCACGCGACTTGCAGAAGTCCGATGTCCAGTTCACTCGCGCCAAGGGCTTTGACACGTTCTGCCCGGTTGGCCCGCACATCGAAACCGACCTCGATCCTACCAACGTGCTGGTCGAAACCTACGTCAATGGCGCGCTCCGCCAGTCCAGCAGCACGTCCCTCATGACTTACCCTTGCGCCTTTCTCGTTCGCTGGCTCTCCTGCATGATGACGCTTCATCCGGGCGATGTGATCACCACCGGCACACCCGCCGGCGTCGGGCCGCTCATGCCCGGCGACACCGTAGAGGTCCGCGTCGCGGGTATCGGCGTGTTGCGTAATCCGGTGCATGCCCCGCAAGCGTAGTGCACGTCTCCCATGAGGTTTCGGTAGAATACGCATTCGTGAGGGCAATTCAGGCATCGCGCAAACCCCTCTGCGTGGACGACTGCGCCGTTCTTCTCGCGCCCGCGTCCCGCATCAATTCTTCGGAAACTATGGAGTCCGCTCGTTGAAGACTTTGCCAGCTGACTGGAAACTTGTGCTCACGATGGGCGGCGCGGCCATCGCGGCCGCTGCCATGATCGCTTACGCTTTCTTCCGTCCCACCGAAGCACCAGAAGATGTCGAGCGCAAACGGCGTCTGCACCTAAACCAGATTGGCCGCATTGCGGAGGGCCAAGTCGTTGAGCTAGCCGAGCATCCGCCCGCCCCGCCCGCTCCAAACAGACGCGTCTTCGGTTCGCGCGCGCGTCCGCTCGCGGATACTGGTCCCCGTCATCTCGTTTCCTACAGCTATGCCATTTCCGGCGTCACCTATCACACCGCGCAGGACATCACTGGCCTCGAAGGCCAGATTCGCTTTGAGCGTCTCGTTACCGGCCAGCCCGCCAGTATTAAATACGATCCGGCAAATCCCAGCGACTCCATCCTGGTCGCCGACGACTGGTCGGGCTTACGCTGATCTGCCGAGCGGGGATCCTAAAGGGCGACGTCCGTTCTGATTTCCTCGCGATTGCGCTATCCTTTTCCCCGCTGCTGCGTGTAGCGGCAAAAGCGCCGTCATGAAAATGATCCTCGCCTCCGTCTTCACGATTATTCTCACCATCGCGATGACCCTCACCGCGATGTTCACTCTGGTGCGCGCCACTGTTTATGTCACTTCCCTGGGGTCGCCTCTTCAGCGAGCCGCGGCCATCGGCGCGGAAATGCTTCTCGGCGTTGTGCTCCTTCTCGGCACCGTTTGGCTCGCGACGCATCTCGCGGTCCGCATCTTCGGCAAAAACGCGCCGTCATCGCCCGGAGGACCCCTTGCCTGAACAAAATTCCGCCTCGCCCGCCCGAAGCAAGCACCACGACCGCATGGAAAATCTTCGCCGCCTCGAGGCCGAGGCCGAAGCAGGCGGCGGCCCGGAACGCCGGGAGCGCGAACACAAAGCAGGCAAGCTCACGGCTCGCGAACGCATTCATCTTCTTCTGGACGAAGGCACCTTCGAGGAACTCGATAAGTTTGTTCGCCATCGTTGCGTCGATTTCGGTATGCAGGACCAGCGCCCCGCCGGAGACGGTTTCGTAACTGGATTCGGCCGCATTGATGGCCGCCTGGTCTACGTTTTTGCTCAGGACTTCACCGTTTTTGGCGGCTCGCTCTCCGAAACCAATGCGTTGAAAATCTGCAAGATCATGGATCTCGCAATGCGCGCTGGTGCGCCCGTCATCGGCCTGAACGATTCCGGCGGCGCGCGCATTCAGGAAGGAGTGGCCTCGCTCGCAGGCTACGCCGACATTTTCTTGCGCAACACGCTAGCCAGCGGCGTGATTCCCCAGATCAGCGCCATCATGGGGCCCTGCGCTGGCGGCGCGGTCTATTCTCCTGCCATCACCGATTTCATCTTCATGACCCGCGAGACCTCCTACATGTTTGTAACCGGCCCTGACGTCATCAAGACCGTGACTCACGAGGAAGTCACCAAGCAGGAGCTCGGCGGCGCCATGACCCATAACGCCACCAGCGGCGTCGCTCACTTCATCTCGCGCGACGATGCCGATTGCCTCGCCATGATTCGCGAGCTGATGAGTTTTCTCCCCTCGAACAATCTCGAAGACGCGCCTCGCCGCTCCGCTTCGGATCCCGCCGACCGCCGCGACGAGTCATTGAACACACTCGTTCCGGAAGACCCGCAGAAGCCCTACGATATGAAGGACGCCATCCACACCGTCGTCGATGACGGCTACTTCTTCGAGGTCCACGAGCATTTTGCGAAAAATATTGTCGTGGGTTTCGCGCGCCTCGATGGCCGGCCCGTCGGCATTGTCGCCAATCAGCCCGCGGTTCTCGCCGGCGTGCTCGACATCAACGCCAGCGTCAAAGGCGCACGCTTCGTGCGTTTCTGCGACGCCTTCAATATTCCCCTGATCACTTTTGAAGACGTCCCCGGTTTTCTCCCCGGCACCCAGCAGGAGTTCGGCGGCATCATCAAGCACGGCGCCAAGCTGCTGTTCGCTTTTGCCGAGGCCACCGTTCCCAAGATCACCGTCATCACGCGGAAAGCGTACGGCGGCGCGTATTGCGTCATGGCCTCCAAGCACATCCGCACCGACGCCAACTTCGCCTGGCCCACCGCCGAAATCGCCGTCATGGGTCCCGAAGGCGCCGTCAACATTGTCTATAAACGTGAGCTGGAGAAGGTTCCCGAATCCCAGCGCGAATCCCTTCGCCGCGAAAAAATCGAAGAGTTCCGCGAACTCTTTGCCAATCCCGCAGTCGCCGCCGAGCGCGGCTACATTGACGCCATCATCGAGCCCGCCGAAACCCGCTCACGAGTCATCACTGCCCTGCGGGCCCTAGAAAACAAAAAGGACGTAAACCCCAAGAAAAAACACGGCAACATCCCGCTTTAACGGTGCGCACGAATATGCGATTGTCATCTTGAGCCTGTCCCACAAGGATAGGCGAAGGATCTCAACATACAAAAAATCACCGACGTAGCGTTCGAACGGAGTGTCTTAGGTTACCTTCTGACCCCGCACGTCGCCGACTTCCTTGACCTTCCACCCGCTTTATCTAGAATGGGTTTACCCCCCTCGCTCCACGCGTACGCCCCTACTACATTCTGACTCGAGAAAGAGGCTCGCATGGCCACGCCCGGACGAGAGTATTCCCTGGATCACCACTTGATGGAGCGCATGAAATTCAGCGGAATGGAGCGCCAGAACCTCACCGATCTCATCAGTATCATCGTGAGCCTGAAGAACAAATATGGAATCGTGCCTCTTGCCGCTGCCGCTGCGGGCTATCCCGTGCCGAACGCGCTCACGGTCAGCTATGTCATGGAGTCTCTCGCGCTCAACAAAATAATCAGTGTCCTCTTGGACATTCCGCGGCTTAACGCGATCACCATTTTGCCGCTAGGCGTCCCCAAATCCGCCCAATTCGACGTGGACATCACCCTCGGCGGTTAGCCTTACTCATTTGGGCGAATCGCGAACAGTCCACCGCAAGCGCAAGGCTGCCACCCTGATCTTCGCGCCACTGTGGCCAATGTTCGCTTCTTCCTACTTCAGTAAGTACTCCTGCAAAAACTCCACCGTCGCATAAAACTGAAAATCTTGATTCGACTTTCTTCCGGTACCCATGCCCTTCGTCTTTCGCGATCAGCAACCACACTGGCGTTCCTTGCTTTTTCAACGCATCGGCGATCTGTTGCGACTCGCTCACCGGCACCCGCGGATCGTTTTTCCCCGCGATCACGAACATCGGTTTCTTGATTTTCTCGATGTTGTTCATCGGCGCGATCTTCTCCAGGAACTCGCGCATCTTCGGATCGCGCTCGTCGCCGTACTCCACGCGCCGCAAATCCCGCCGGTACGCCTCCGTATGCTCCAGAAAGGTCACCAGGTTCGACATTCCCACGATATCTACCGAGCAGCGAATCCGGTCGCTGTAAAAGGTCGAAACCGCCAGCGTCATGTGCCCGCCGTAACTCCCGCCCGTCACCGCAATCCGGTCGGCGTCCAGATCCGGGCGCGTCGCGATCCAATCGAACAGCGCATTGATATCCTTGTAGGTGTCGTCGCGCTTGAATCCGTTGTCCAGCAGCGAGAATGTCTTCCCGTATCCAGTAGACCCGCGCACGTTCGGATAGATCAGCGCGATCCCCAGTCTCGTTCAGATAATAATTATCGCGCCCCGCAAACGTCGGCTGCGATTGCCCTTCCGGGCCGCCGTGAATCGCCACCAGCACCGGCCGCTTGCCCGTGAACTTCGCTGCCGGCTTGTACAAGAATCCCGAAATCATTTTCCCGTCGAAACTCTTCCAGCGCATCAGCTCCGCCTCTGGAAACGCATCCGCCTTCACCGCCGTCTCGCTCGTCGTCCATCGCTCGACTTTTCCCGTCGCCACATCCACCGAGTAACAATCGCCCGGCCCACGCGCATTGTTCAGCGCAAACCCTAATTCCTGCCCGTTCTTGTGCCAGCGCATCGCCACCGATCACACCCACCGGCAACTTCGGCAGCGCTACTTCCTTCTCCGTAGCCGTGTCCATCACGTGCAGGACACTGACGCCTTCCTCATCCGTCACAAACGCAATCCGCTTGCCGTCATGCGTCAGGTCAAACGTTTCCACGTCCCACGGGATCTTCGTCGTCAGATATTTCGGCTGCTTCGTCGCAAGATCGAGGTACGCCAGCCGCTGAAATTCCGAGTCTTTATCCGTCGCGACGTAAATCCCTTTCCCGTCCTTGCTGAATCTGCGCCTCGCCGTAGAAGACTTTCTCCTTCGCATCTCGTGGCGTCAGCGCCGTCTTCTCCCCGGTAGTCGTATCCACCAGCCACAGATAGGACTCGTTGATCGAGATCCCTTCCGTCCAACAAAATCTTCTTGTCGTCCGGCGACCAGTCCAGCGGCTCCCAGCCGCCACCCGCGCAGTTTCGTCAGCAAGCGATCCGTCTTCGGGTCCGCCGGATTCATCACCCACAAATCCGTATCCTTCCCGGTCCGCCGCGTCGACATGTACGCGATCTGATCGCCGCTCCGAAGACCATGGCCCGGGCAGATTCCGCGCCTTTCCATCCGTTAACAGCGTCACGTCTCCCGTCTTCACGTCATAGCGGTACAACTGAAACCATTCGCCGCCCCCAGCGTCCTTCGCGAAAACAATGTAGTCCCCGCCGTTCGGATGAAATCTTCCGCCGCCCACCGCGTCCGCAAAAAAGGTCAATTGCTGGCGCTCCCCGCCCGGCATCTTCACCAGGTGAAGCTGCGGCGTATCCCCAAACCGCGTCGCAATCAACATCTCCCGCAGCACCGGATGCCAATCCGCAAAACTGGCACTCCGGTACGATCCATACCGCCCCGCCGTCTCCGCCAGCGCCGCTGGAATCTGCGGCACTCCATCCACCATCAGATTCTCCCCCGGCGCGATCACCGCGTCCTGCCCGCGCGCCCCCACAGCTGAGAAAACCATCGCCGCCAATACAAGGACTCCACGTCGCAGCATTCTTCCCCCTTACTTCCCGCGTCTTTTTTCTTGACCTCTTTAATTCCTTACCTCTCAGGCCGCCTTTTCTACACCCCAAACGATTAGACACGCAACCCATCGCGGCTCCCAGCCTCGCCGCACGCGCATGCTAGAATTTCGCTGCATCGCCAAGACCGCATGTTCAAGAAAATCCTGATAGCCAATCGCGGTGAAATCGCCGTGCGCATCCTGCGCGCCTGCCGCGAACTCGGCATCCGCTCCGTCGCCGTCTTCAGCGAAGTCGACCGCAAATCCCTCCACGTCCGCCTCGCCGACGAAGCCTACCCCATCGGCCCCGCGCCCGCGCGCGAAAGCTATCTCCGCATCGACAAGCTCATGGACGTCGCGCGCCGCGCCGGCTGCGACGCCATTCATCCCGGCTACGGTTTTCTCGCGGAAAACGCCGCTCTACCCCGCGCCTGCGCCGATGCCGGCATCACCTTCATCGGCCCCATCCGCCGAAGCCATGGAAGCCCTCGGCTCGAAAACCGCCGGCCGCCAACTTGCGCGCCGTTCCGACGTCCCCACCGTTCCCGGCACCAACGATCCCATCGAGAAGCCCGAAGAAGCCCAAGCCCTGGCGCAATCCATGGGTTTCCCGATCTTGCTCAAAGCCGTTGCCGGCGGTGGCGGAAAAGGCATGCGCCTCGTCACCTGCAACGCCGACTTCGCCTCCGCCTATCGCGACGCCTCCTCCGAAGCCATGAACGCCTTCGGCGACCCGCGCTTCTACCTCGAAAAATATCTGGTCAAGCCGCGCCACGTCGAAATCCAAATCCTCGCGGACTCGCACGGCCGCGTCGTTTCCCTCGGCGAGCGTGAATGCTCCGTCCAACGCCGTCACCAAAAAGTGATCGAAGAAGCGCCGTCTCCCATCATGACGCCCGGATCTCCGCAAGAAAATGGGCGATGCCGCGGTCCGCCTCGCGCGCGCCGGCGGCTACACCAACGCCGGCACCGTCGAATTTCTCGTCGACGCCCACCTCGATTTCTATTTCCTCGAGGTCAACACGCGCCTGCAAGTCGAGCATCCCGTCACCGAGCAAGTCACCGGCCTCGACCTCGTCAAACTCCAAATCGCCATCGCCGCCGGCCACCGCTTACCCTTTGCTTGGGAAACCATCACGCCGCGCGGCAACGCCATGGAAGTCCGTCTTTACGCCGAAGATCCCGACAACAATTTCTTCCCCTCGCCCGGAAAAATCCTATCGCGCCACGCGCCCAGCGGCCCTGGCATTCGCCTCGACGACGGCATCTACGACGGCTGGACCGTCCCCAACGACTATGATCCCCTCCTCGCCAAGCTCATCGCCTGGGGCAACAGCCGCGAAGAAACCATCGCACGTCTTCGCCGCGCCCTCGAGGAATCCACCATTACCGGCATCAAGACCAACGTCGCCCTCTTCCGACGCATTCTCACCGAGCCCGATTTCCTCCGCGCGGAAATTCACACCAAATGGCTCGACGAGCTCCTTTCCCGCCCTCAAAAAGACGCCGCCGCAGACACTAGCGGTTCAACCGATGCCGCCACAATCGCCGCCGCCCTCTGGCAAGCCACGCGCAACTCGTCCGCTTCCTCCACAGCTCCAGCTAACAACGAGACGTCTCGCTGGAAGCTCGAAGCCCGCCGTGAACAGTTGGATCGCACGCCATGAAGTTCGACGTCGTCATCTCCGGCAAAACCCGCGCCGTCGAACTCCAGCGCGACGCCGACCGCTGGCGCATCTCCCTCGGCGGCGCGCCTCTCGATGTGGACGCCCTCGAAATCGCGCCGAATATCTTCTCGATCCTGCTGAACGGCCAATCCCACGAGGTTCGCATCGCTCCTGCGCCCGATGGCACCCTCACTCTGCAAACCGGCCACCACGAATTCACCGCTGAGGTGCTCGATCCACGCGCCTGGCGTGGCCGCCGTCATGGCGCCGTCGAAGCCGAAGGCCGCCAGCAAATTACCGCGCCGATGCCTGGAAAAGTCGTCCGCCTTCTCGTCCAACCCGGCGACAAAGTTCAAGCCGGACAAGGCCTGCTCGTCGTCGAAGCCATGAAGATGCAAAACGAAGTCCGCTCTCCCAAGACCGGCACCGTCGAGCGCCTCCTCGTCCAAGAAGGCCAACCCGTCAACGCCGGCCAAGCCCTAGCCTGGATCGACTGATTCCTATGTGTTGGACGAATTTGTTTTGCGGTCCAGCGCCATGGAGACGTGCTAAACGCCCGTGGACAACCACTCTTTGCCGTTGGTCTGGGATACTGCTATCTGAGTGAAGGGAACCTGGAGGCAGGACTTGAAGCGGAACACTTGTTACTCGTGCGAATCGCTCAAAGCTACCAGAGAAGCTATGGGATGGTTGGCTTCCCCGTCCCTGACAACGACGACTTGGCCGCATCCGGCAATTTCCCGGCTGCTTCCACCACCTGCTCCGCCAGGAAATTCCGCACCCGCGCCTCATCCCGCGCGATCGCCAGATACGCCGAGCGCAGCAACTGTTCCTTGCGGTTCCGTAATGTATCCCGAATCGTCTGCTGCACCTGCGGATCGGCAATATTCCGCTGTCCTGGTGACTCTCGCGTCACCAGCTTCAGAATCCGGTAGCCTTCTTTCAGGGCCAGCGGTGGGCTCACCTGCCCGGCCTTCATGCCCATCACCACTTTCTTGAGCATCGGATCCGATTGATTCAACGCCGACTCCGGCACGTATCCCAAATCTCCACCCGTCGCCGCCGAGTTCATGTCCTCGGAATAGTCCATCGCCAGTTGCGCGAAGTCCGCGCCGCTGTTCAGCCGGTCCACCAGCATTTTTACTTTGCGTTGCGCCTCGGCCTCGTTGGTCGCGTCATCATTCTTGCGGTTGCGGATTTGCGGCTCTTTCCTCGGCGTCACCACGATTTGCGCGATTCGGTATTGCGGCTCCGCCACGTTGAACTGCGTCTTATTCGAGTTGTAAAAATCCGTCACGTCCTGATCGGTGATCGAAATCTTCGCCACCACTTCGCGATTCAGCAGTTTCTCCGTCGAAAGCTGCCGCTTCAACCCCTTCTTCAGGTCGTCCACCGACAAGCCGCGCTCTTTCAATTGCCGCTGAAACTCTTCTTCTGTGTACGGGCTCTTCATCTCCGTGAATTTGTCTTCCACTTCGCCGTCGCTCGCTTCCAGGTTGAGCTTCTTCGCCCGCTCCAGCAAGATCTCGTTGTTGATCAGCTCGTCCAGCACGTTCAGCTTCAGCGACAACACTTCTTCCTGCGACGGCTCCTGCCCCTCCGGATTCACCCGCGTCCGGTAGTATTTGTCCACTTCATCGCGCTTGATCTCTTTTCCATTCACCGTCGCCCACACGTCGGGCGAGTGCTGCACTTCCTGCTTGCAGCCGGCCATGCTCAGCAACAGGAAGCCTGCCAGCGGCAACTGCACCGCTGCACGCCGCCATCCCGTCGAGCGCATTTTGAATAGAAGTAAAGGCAAGGCCAAAGACTCAGGCGGCTTTCTTGACGCGTCCCACGCGAATGCAAGCCGTGCAAACACGAACGTGCTTTCGCACACCATCCACCACCGCGCGTACTCGCCGCAGGTTAGGATTCCACCGCCGCCGCCGCGTGTTGTTCGCGTGGCTGATCACATTTCCAAAAGCCGGCCCTTTGCCGCACAATTCACACTTCGCCATTGTAGTTCCCACTTTGCAGTAAAATTGTCCGCAACCGAACATCCAAGTGTAACAGACCCTCATTTTCCCACAAAGGGCCTTTCACTCCGACTCGCCAGCCGACACCCTGGGTCTCTTATGCAGAGAGCTGCGTTCTTCTGACAGCTTCAATTTGGTAGGATGCCGCCATGCGCATCCTCATTGTCTTTCTTGCGTTGCTTTTCCCGCTACCGGAACGAAAGCCCGGAAACCCGATTGAGCATCTTCCCGCAAACATCGAGGTCCTGACCCATTTCGGCGAACGCGCCGACATTTCGCCCGACAACCAGCGTGTCGCGTTCATGGCCAAGAGTTTCGGCGACGCCATGGTCATCGACCTGAAGACTCGCGTCATTCAGTGTTTGACTTGCAACGTCCCAGCCGCGGCCTTCCTGCGTGTGATGCACCTGGTAACCGGCGACTACATCCTGATCGGCCCCGACCACTTCGAAAATATCCATATCAGCCGCGCCCGCGACAATGAGCTGTGGTTTCTCGCAAAGGAGCGCGGCGCTAAACCCGTCAAGCTTGGCCAGAAGATGAACGAAGGCGCAGCTATCTCCAAAAAGACGCTCAAGATTTCCTATGCGGAGACGTCTGAGCAAGCACCGGATCTCGCCCCGGAAACTTCGCGGCTGGTCGTCGCCGACCTCGATCTGTCCCGCGGCGCGCCGGCGCTGATCAACAAGAAGACCGTCTACGAAAGCAAAGATCGCGGATGCACCCTGGAAGCCCAAGACTTCTACGACGACGACCGCAAGATGACCTTCACGTGCTACGAGCCACAAGCACGCGCCTCGGTGATGGGAATCGACCTGCGGACCGGCGAGGTAACCAACCTTTCCAAAGCTCCGGGAAGCTACAATGAAGTCGAGGGCATTTTCCCCGACGGCCTCTACGCTGCCGTCGAAGGCGATCGCCAGTGCGAGCAGCTTGGCGGCACGCGCGGCCCAGGAAACATCGACATCTGGAAGCTGCGGCTCGATGGCACCGGCAAAGACTTCACCCGGCTAACGTTCTTCAACGACTACGAAAACGGCAAAGCCTCAAATCCCGTAATCTCCACCAACGGCCAATTCATGGCGTTTCAAGCCGCCAAAACAAATGACCCCGCCGGCGTCGGCTACGGCATTCTCCTCTATCACTTCAACCCGTAGCCTTATTGCCTTCTGCCGTTGCAGGGGCGCTGCATGCTGCGCCCCAGTTTGGCAACCAAACCAAGTACTCGAACCTCTCGCTGCCCTCAGCTCGACTCCCGGGTCGTTTCTTTTCCAACCTTCGTCGTCATCGCCAGCACTGCCACATAAAACGGCTTCAAGAACTCCGCAGCAGTCTGCGGACTCTTTGACGCCTGCTCCCCCAAGATGCCCTGCAAATGTCCATCCTTCAAGAAGATCGTTTGCACCAAGATCGCCGCCGCAGTCTCAAATCCTGTTGCCATTTGACGTTCTCCTTCTCACACCATCGCGGCGAGTCTACCACCTTGCGAGTGGTTCACTTCACAGCTGCTCCGAATGGACTTATTGGTGAAGAATATTCTGATTTCCCGCCTGCTGTTCAGAGGGAACGCCAGTACCAACTGGATAGACAATGATCTCGACGGCTCCCCAGCCGGAGTCGCGCGTTTGCTTCCATCTTCTTCCCCATTCCCAGGGTCTTCAGTTGCGTATCATCGAAACCGAAATTGCCAACCAGGTAGGCGCGCACCACCACGGCGCGAGCCTGTGTCAGCACCAAGTCCTTCTGCGCATCTCCCGTCATGCCGGTATAGACCACCACGACCGCGATGCCGAACTCATTGCCGGCCAGAAACTGCCCTGCGGCACGCAAGGATTCCTGGTTCTTCAGCTTGGCCGTGTCGATCTTGTCGAAAAGGCGTTTTGGCTCGTACGTGAACGTTTTCAGAGGCGCAGCTTCCGGCAGGCTTGGGATTTCGTTTTTCGCCAGCTCGGCGGAATCTTCATAGCCGCGATTCTTGAAATACCCGCGCAGCAGGAAATTCTGCTTCAGCGCTTCCATGTTTTCCTGGAAGTCGGCAATTCCCGCTTGCGCGTGGGTCACCGTGTCACGCAATCCGACCGTGGTCTGGTCCAGTTGGTCATACATTTTCTTGTCGTTGACCAGTGCCCCGATCGTTCCCTGGCCTTGGTCGATCTTGGCGCTGATGGAACTCAGATTCGCGGTTGCCACCGTGACGTTGTCGAGCGCTTCCTGGCTGCTATCCAGAATGCCGTCCGTCTTCTTGATCAGATCCGCCATGACCAGCGGAGGCTCGCTGGCGATCGTGTCGCCATCCCGTACATTCAGCCCTTGCGCGGATCCAAACGAGATCGCCACATACTCATTGCCCAGCAGCCCTTCGGTCTGGATGGCGGCGACCGAGTCCTGCTTGATGATGTCGTGAGTCGAGCGCTGCAAGTCCATCAACACGGTGATTTTGTCCGTCGGCTTGTTTGGCAACTCGATCGCGCGCACGGTTCCGCTGTGCACTCCGCCCACGCGCACCTCCGCCCCCGCATCCAGTCCCACTACGGTGCTGAACTGTGCCTTCAATCGATACGTGTTGGTGAACAGATATTGCCGGTCACCGATGATGAAGATTCCCGCCGCCAGAATTGCCAGCGCCACGATGATAAAAGCTCCCAGCCTAGCCGCTCTTGACATATGTGCTCCCTATGAATCCCGCTTGAAGAATTCCGCGACAAATTCGTCTTCGCTTCGCTCAAGCTCCTCGAAGCTGCCTTCGATCACCACTTTCCCTTGGTGCAGCAGCACGATTCGGTCCGCGATGGTCTTGGCGCTATGCAAGATCGTGCGTGACGACGATGGACGCCACGTCGTGTTCTTCTTGCAACTTCAGAATCAACTCATCGATTTCGCGCGAGGTGATCGGATCGAGCCCCGCGGTGGGCTCATCGAGCAACAAGATGCCCGGCTCCAGCGCCAGCGCGCGCGCCAGTCCCACTCGCTTTTGCATGCCGCCCGAAATATCGCTCGGCATTTTCTTGAGATCGCGTTCCATGCCCACGCTGCCAGCAATTCCTTGACGCGGTCTCCCCGCTCCGACGCCGTCATTTTTGTGTGGCGCCTCAAGGGAAACGCGACATTCTCCTCCACGGTCAGCGAGTCGTAGAGTGCCGCATGCTGGAATAAAAACCCCATCTTCTTCCGAATCTCATTCATCGCTTCGAGGTTCGCGCTGGTGATCTCCTGCCCGTGGATGCGAATCGATCCCGAGTCCGGCTTTTGCAGTCCGATGATCAGCTTCAACAGCACGCTCTTGCCGGTTCCGCTGCGGCCCAGCACCGCCAGCGTCTCGCCGCTGCCAACCGTCAGATCGATTCCGTTCAACACCTTTTGCGCGCCGAAAGATTTGTGTAAGCCCTGCAGAACCACTGCAGGACCGGCGTTGTTCTGCTCGGCAGTTTCAATCGCGTGGTCGTCGCCGCTATCGGTCACTCGCAGCGTGACTGTTTGGTCCGCGTGCATCATGGGAAGAACACCAGAATCAATTTCACCAAGATGACGTCCGCCAGAATCACGAACAGCGAAGACAACACCACGGAACTCGTCGCCGAACGCCCCACGCCCTCGGTGCCGCCCTGGCTGCGCATTCCCTGAAAGCACGCAATCATCCCGATGATCAGGCCGAACACCGCGGTTCGGAACGTCGGCGCCAGAAAATCGCTGAAGCTGGTGCCGCCGAAGTCCCGCATGGAGAAATTTGTGAAAGGAAATCGGATCGGCCAAAGTATCCGCGATCCATCCGGCGACCACACCGCAGAAATCGGCAGCCAGCGTCAGCAGCGGGAGCATCAGGATGCAAGCCAGGATGCGCGTGAAGGCCAGCAGCTTGTAGGGATTTACGCCGGAGGCCTCGATGGCATCGATCTGCTCCGTTACCTTCATCGACCCCAATTCCGCGCCGATGCCGGCGCCCACCCGGCCGCTAACCACCAGGCCGGTTACGACGGGACCCGTTTCGTGAATGATCGAGAACACGATGGCGGCGGGAAGCATGGACTTCGCGCCGAATCGAACCAGGCTGTAGCGGCTTTCCAAGCGCCAGCACCGCACCGATCGCGGCACCCGCCAGCGCCACCAGTGGCAACGATTTGGAACCTATCTCGTCGAGCTGGCGAATCAGTTCGCGGCCTTCAAACGGACGCCGTACCGCCGCCCGCAGCACCTGCCACACAAAAATGCCGAGCTCCCCAAACCATTCGAGGAAGCCGTTGATCGGACTCCACAGGAAGTCGAATATCGATCGCGTCAGGGACGTGGCTTGCTGGCGCGTCCTGGCCGATCCAGTTGGGCGGAACCTTGGCGTTGGAGCTCATGGCTATGGCTCAGGGTTCGAGTTCGCTGCCCGGTCCGTTTCCGGAGGTGCGGCGCGATCGACGCGGCTGAATAGCGTGTGCGGTCCGCCGTAAATAAATTCACGCGCGATATTTCCGCCCACGAACGCCAGCAGCGCATAGTTGCCCATGCGCATCCCATCTTTGACGCCATAGCGGCTCGGATACCATCCATACGACGGCGGTCATCGTGCCTGCATAGGGCGCGATCAGCGCTGGGAAGGACAACCGCCGACGCCCGTCGTCACCGTACGCGTGCCGTCACCGTCGAAATCACCGCATGGCCCAACCGCCGAAATACGCCTTTGCACTCGCAGCGGTAATACAAGGTGTCTTCCCGGAAGGCTTTCGCCAGCGCGTAGCGCGTTGTCGTCGTCACCATCGCGATGCCGAAGTCGGACCCAACTCGCTCGCCGTAGGCCTTTGCGCCTTGCCCCCATTCCGGAGGCGTTTTGTCCGCTTGATTGATGGCCCCCAGGATTCCGGAGCCGACAATCGCATACGGGCCGAAGGTATCGAAGAAGTAGTTCCGCAGCTTCGTTTTCTCCGTTGGGCGCCTGTAGGTCAGGTCCAGTGGTGGGCGCGTCGTGGCGGCCGAGGACGAATCGGCGCTGCTTGAGCTGGAGGCAGATACCGTGTCAACGGCGGATTGCGCTGCTCCCACCGGCGCAAGCATTCCCAAACCCGCGATGGCGATCGACACGGAGACAACTCGGAACATCTTCATGAAATTCTCCTTGCGACTGAGGATGGCTGTGGCAACAAGCCAGAGAGGGACCAAAATCGTTACAGCTACAAATAGCACCGAGAGGCGCGAGCCGTCTGTCCCGAACGGGACAATTCCCCCGCTATCTTCGTCCTCTGGATCTATCAGGTGCGGACCGAAGGGGCGGCGCTCGGGCCTGTGCTATCTCACTCAGCCGATGAGTCTTAGTTGGTCCGTGTAGAGGCGGTCTTCAGACCGGTCTGCCGCCAGTTTTTGCTTCTGAACCTCGAAGGGTAGCTCGCCCGGCAGCGTATTGGCAGCACCAGGGACGTCGTAGTCATGCCGTCGTTAGCGGCCTTTGGTGAGGACAACGTGGGTGGCGTTCGGTGTCGCAACGTTTTCCGTACGGCGATAACCGAGCTTTGGTGTGTCAATCCCAGCGAAAAGGTTTTCTCCGGAGCCGAGCAGGATCGGCGAAATCGCAAGGTGCATTTCGTCGACGAGTCCCGCGCGAAGGTATTGCTGGATCGTGGCGACACCTCCGCCGAGGCGGACGTCTTGGCCGCCGGCAGCGGCCGCTGCTCGTTGCAGCGCAGCGTGGATGCCATCTGTGACGAAATGAAACGTCGTGCCTCCATTCATCGCAATCGATTCCCGGCGATGGTGGGTAAGCACGAATACGGGTGTGTGGTACGGTGGGTTCTCGCCCCACCAGCCCTTCCACGTACGATTGGGCCACTCCCCTCGGATCGGTCCGAACATGTTGCGACCCAGGATCCACGCACCGATATTTTTGAACCCGCGGACCGCGAAGTCGTTATCAACGCCTGTCGTGCCGCCATCCTTTCCAAACATTTGTCGAAACGTACGCGTGGTGAAGGCCCATTCGTGTAATGCCGTGCCACCGGCGCCAAGCGGGTTATCCAAGTCCTGGTTGGGGCCGGCGCCATACCCGTCGATCGATATGGCGAAGCAATGGACGCGCAACTTGGGCATCGTTTTTGAACCTTCCCTGTCAGGCGGGTCTCGTAACCTTCTATTGAAGCGTCAGCGTCATCGCCACAAAATCAAAACTCGTTTTTTTCGCCTGCTGCAACAAGTCTATTCCCAGATTTCCGTAAAAGAATTTGCTGGTTTCACTCGTGGGTGTCAACATCACCGGCGCAGGACTCAGGACCACCGGGAATCCCCCGATACTCAATTGCAATGACGCCAGCGTGGCGGCATCCACGTTCTTGGCACCGCCCACTCCCTCCGTTTTGTGCGATTCCGTCTTTGCTAACGTGCGGATCAGTTCGGAAAACGTCGCAGCAAACGGCGGGTAAAGATCGGTAGTCGTCGCTCCCGTATCCAATGTGAACGCCAGGCTGCGATTCTCCACTTGAATCCGCGCGATCGGGTGCTGGCCGTCGAAGCAGAGTTCTGCATGAGGTGCGGGCTTATTCGATGACTCTGCGCCGATCTCGAACTTCTTGTCCGCGTGCCACACAAACCTCTCAAGCGCCAGCAGCACCGGTATTCCAATGAGTCCGCGCGAACCGGGCGAGCCTTCGTTAAAGGGAGGCCGGTCGTCGGAAAGCACCAGAAAAGCCACATGCTTCAGCCGGATGGGCCCGATCGAAAGCTCGTCCGCGACGGCAACCCGGGAATCCACCTGCGCGCCGTTCACGTCGCCCACTTTCACCGGCACCGCCAGCACCCGCAGTCCGAACCGTTTGGCTTCCGACTCGCTCATCACCGACATCTCCGCTCCCGTGTCAAACCAATACGCTGCCTGCACGCCATGGATCGAGAACGGTAATCCGCTGTCCTCCAGTTCCACCGTCGTCACACGTTTGCTTTCGATCGTTTGATCGGGATACTCGCCGAGGGCAGCGAGCAGTGGACGGTCGTCTCGGACGTCGGAGTCACCGGGCCTAAGTGCAAGCACGGCATTCGCCTGGACCAGCGCCTCCCGGTATTTGCCCTCCCGCAGGTAGGCAGATTCTAAAAGCTTATGCGCTTGAATCGCTTCCTCGGACCCCGCGCGGGAGCTGATGACAGCTTCCAGTTTCTTCGCGCACGTGGGCACATCATGGAATGCGCACGCCACCGCACCCTGATAAAACTCGGGCGCGCCGCCCTTTGCCACGGAATCGCGAAGCTCAAACCATCGATGCCCGTCGTAAAGTGACTTGAGACTCGCATCGTCCTGTCGGGTGTCGCTATGCGCGACAAAGGACAGAGCAGGCGAGAGAACCAAACACAATCCAGTCACAAGCGCAGGCACGGTTTTCATTTTGAATGAGCCCATCGCTCCCCCGGCGAACGCACCATTCTAACCGCACTCAATGAGACGCGCCGGTTCCGCGCTTCACACCGTGAACTATTCTTTGTGGATGGCCGATTATTTGGATGGGATGAGCGTGCTGTGGCTGGCGACGCACAGCCAGACCGTGTTGCGTTTGATCCAGGTGTCTGTGAAGCGCGAACGGATGACGTAAGGTTTGCCCTTGTTCGTGCCGGATTCGCGGTAGATACCGGTGGCGACGGCAGCGTCGCCGTAGACCTGAACGTTGATGCCTTCATCGTAAAGGTGATCCGCTTTTTGGTCCGGCGCAGCCACCCATTTCATGTATTCCGCTTTGTTCATGAAGGAGCCGTCGTAATCCGTGTAAACAAGCGAGTCCGCGAGCAGCAAGGAGACTTCTTTCACTTCCTGCTTGGCTTCGGCTTGATTCCAGGCTCGCTCCAGTTGCTTGATTTGGATTTCGTCGGCTCCCACGGATTTTTCTTGAGACCCGGACTTGTCATGGAAAAGGGGGGCGGCCGAAAACAGCAGCGCGGCCAGAGGTGCAAGCGCGAGATATTTCATAGCGCATTCCTTTTAAAGCGTGAAGTTGACGAATATTAGCAAGAATGCGCGAGCCGGACCCGCCGAAATCTGGGGCATGTATGCTAAGAGGCAGGGGAATTTAAAATTCCGTTCGCCATCTTGCCGCATTCGTAGGGGCACAATACATTGTGCCCTCTGGAACATTTGTGCTCACCGCGTACATCCTTCTTACAGACTCCTCCTCTGAATTACGAGCGCGGCGACTCTTTATCCAGCAGGGCACTCCAGGTTTGCCATTTGAACCTGGGTCTTGGTATTGAGTTTTTTCCCGCTGAGGATGCCACACCCCTGATGTAGAACGGCCACGTCCTTATCGGCTTCAGTGCGGCGGGCACGTTCACATTCCGCTTGACGCTATTCGCCCCGTTCCCTATACACTGTCCGCGAATTCTTCCGAGAGCAGTACAAGGAGCATTCCATGAGCGGGTTCAGCACCAGACGCAACTTCTTCCAGCGAATTAACATGGCCCTCACAGGGTTTGTGGTCACTCGGGCGCTGCCATTTCCAAAGGCCGGCGCAGTACACCCGCCGGCCCCCGAGCCGGTGGACTATTACGACAAACTTGGAGTGACCAAGACCATCAACGCCGCGGGAACCTATACCTATCTAACTGCATCGATCATGCCGCCTTCGGTACAAGCGGCTGTCGCCCAGGCCGCTAAGCATCCTGTGCTCCTGGAGGACTTGCAGAAGGCCGCTGGTGAATACCTCGCTCGACAATTGCGCTGTGAAGCCGCCATGGTCACGGCGGGAGCGGCGTCCGCAGTGACTCTGGCTACGGCGGCGTGCATGACGGTGGCAAACGGATCCTCCGCGGGTCACGCCATGCCTACCGACATGAATGGCCTCAAGAATGAGGTCATCGTTCAGAAAGCTCACCGCTACGATTACGATCACGCCATGCGCAACTGCGGCATTCGCTTCGTCGAAGTGGAGACCTTGCAGGAATACGACTCGGCTTTCACCCCAAATACCGTTATGTGCTTCTTCTACAACGCCGCCGATGCCGGACAAATCAGCAGAGCAGAGTGGGTTCGAGTCGCGCATGCACACGGGGTACCGTGCTTGAATGATGCGGCCGCCGACGTTCCGCCGATCTCCAATTTGTGGAACTACACGCAAATGGGATTCGACCTTGTTGCTTTCTCGGGTGGCAAAGGCATCCGGGGCCCGCAAAATGCCGGCCTACTACTCGGGAAAGCGAATTTGATTGCCGCCGCCACCAGGAACAATAGCCCTTTTGACGACGCCGTGGGGCGCGGCATGAAGGTCGCCAAGGAACAAATCGTCGGCATGGTTGCCGCGGTGGATTGGTTCCTAAGCCAGTCTGACGCAGAGTTCGAAGCGGAGTTCCGCCGCCGTGCCGATCGCATTTCCGCGGCACTCAAAGATATTCCAACCCTGAAATCGGAAATATTGATCCCGCCAGTCGCCAACAACGTGCCGCACCTGCTCATTCGCTACGATCAACAGCGGGTCAAGATCTCGCCCAAAGAAGTTGCGAAACAACTGCGCGCGGGCACTCCGAGTATTGAACTGAATCCCGCCACCGGCTCCACGCAGGCGAGCGCCGGCATTCCCAGAGATGCCGATAAGATCTTAGTCGGAGTCTGGATGTTGGAACCCGGTGAAGATGTAATCGTAGGGCGCCGCCTTCGCGAGGTATTGACGCAGGCGACGACCAATTGATTTACGGGTGGGCTGTAAGGCCAAGCCAAGCAGCGTAGCAACCTCGATTCGGGCTTAGTATAGGGCGACGGAAAGCGGACCATCGTGTACCAACCGGAAGCATACGCCGTTGCATTGCTCTTCATGATTGGAAGCATGTTGTGTTGGGGTTCATGGGCCAACACCATGAAACTCACTCCCGGCTGGCCTTTCCAACTCTTTTACTGGGATTACGTTGTCGGGATTATCGCCGGCAGCTTGTTCTGGGGATTGACCCTCGGCAGCGTTGGTGGAGGGCAACTCTCATTTCTCAGCAACATTCGGAGCGCGGACCAACGGCACATTTTGTTCGCGATACTGGGCGGAGTGGTTTTCAACATAGCTAACCTCTTGCTGGTAGCAGCGATCGAAATTGCCGGGCTGGCGGTGGCATTCCCAATCGGAATCGGACTAGCGCTGGTCGTCGGCGTGTTGCTGAACTACATAGTCTCTCCACTGGGGAACCCTATTCTGCTCTTCGGCGGAGTCCTGATGGTGGTGATCGCGATCGTTCTCGATGCCGCCGCCTACCGCAAACGGGAAACAACCCAAAAAGCCTTGAGCGCCCGCGGAATTCAAATAAGCCTTGTCTGCGGCATCCTGATGGGCGTCTTCTATCCTCTCGTCGCCAAGGCGATCAGCGGGGAGCATTCCCTGGGGCCCTACTCGGTGGCGTTCTTTTTTGCCCTCGGTACAGCGCTGTGCGCGCTACCCGTGAACTACTTCTTCATGTGCAAACCTCTAACTGGAAGCGCGCCCGTCAGTATGAAAGATTACGGGCGAGGCCGCAGAATTTGGCACTGGTGGGGAATTCTCGGTGGATTCATCTGGTGCACCGGAGCTGTTCTGAACTTTGTCGCTTCGCACGCCCAGATCATTGGACCGGCGATTTCCTATACGATCGGCCAGGGCGCAACCATGGTTTCCGCGGTCTGGGGCGTTTTTGTTTGGAAGGAGTTTGCCAACGCGCCGCGTGCCGCGCGAATGCTTATCCCGCTCATGTTTGTATTTTTCCTGGTGGGCTTGGGTGCCGTTGCTCTGGCTCCGGTATTTCCTCGGTGATGGGCAAATCCTATATGCAGTTGCTCAGCCAACTTGCATCCGTGTAGTGCTAGATTTGGGATTTACATGCACAAAAGACTCTTGGTCGTAGGCAGCATAAATCTTGATCTAGTTGCCACCACGCAGCGGATCCCTCTCGCTGGCGAGACTGTCTCCGCTACCGGCTTTGGCACTTTCCCAGGCGGCAAAGGCGCAAACCAGGCCGTTGCAGCCGCACGTCTTGGCGCCCCTGTTAGCATGATCGGCAAAGTCGGACACGACGCCTTCGGGGCCGAATTAAGAGCGAGCCTGGAAGCGGCGGGAGTGGACACAGGTGCCATCGGCGTCGTGCCAACCTCATCCGGTCTCGCCCAGATCACGACGGCGGTCAACGGTGAAAATGCAATCGTGGTCGTAGGGGGTGCAAACTCTCATCTTTTTCCCCGCGACCTGGATGACCATATCGATTTGATTCGCAAGTCCGGTATTCTTCTGACGCAGCTTGAAATTCCAATGGAAACGGTTGAGCACCTGGCTGCGATAGCCCGGCGAGAGAATATTCCTCTAGTTCTTGACCCAGCACCTGCGCGACCTTTGCCCGCATCGCTGCTCCCGTGTGTGGAGTGGCTCACTCCGAATGAAACGGAAACCTGTTCCCTTCTGGAGATACCGGCTCAAGAGCTGCCAGAGGACGCCTTGGAGGACATAGCGACTAAGTTGACGAAGCGCGGAGGCCGGAATGTTCTGCTCAAGTTAGGAAAGCGGGGGTGTTATGTCGCACTGTCGAGCGGCAAACGAGCACTGCTGCCGGCATTCCCGGTTCGGGCAATCGACACGACCGGCGCGGGTGACGCATTCAACGGCGCTTTTGCCGCGGCGATACTGCAAGGCAAAGATCCGATCGCCAGCGCCACCTGGGCGTCCGCCGTTGCGGCCATCTCGGTCACCCGACGCGGAGCGCAGCCGTCCATGCCCACACGAGAGGAAGTGGAAGTCTTTTTAGCAGAAAGCGCGGACGTCGAGCGCGCAACATAAGCGATAACGTGCATTTCGAACCAAGCAATGCTGTCCCATCAACGGGGAATCCCGCTGGCTGTCGGAGGCTTTGTGGAACGAAAAAGAATCGAGCCTGTGCTTGTGACCTTGCCACCACTGGCAAAACTAGCGGTGATCGTCCTCGTGCTGCAAACGGCTGCTTTGTTCGCGGCGGGACAGTCACCGACGCAATCTGTTGATTTCGAGTTTTACAGGACGCGCGTCGAACCGATCTTTCTGAAAAAGCGTCCCGGCCACGCCCGCTGTGTCGTGTGCCACGCGGGTAGCAACAACGCTTTCCGTTTGCAGCCTCTTACGGCAGGGAGCGCCACTTGGACCGAGGAACAATCGCGGCGCAACTTCGAGGTCGTCTCCCGGCTGGTAACTCCTGGCGATCCGAGCACTAGCCGCCTTCTGCTGCACCCGCTCTCGGCGGAGGCCGGTGGTGACCGCTTCCACAGCGGAGGCCGGCAATTCGCATCCCAAAATGACCCCGATTGGCGAGTCTTGGCGGATTGGGTCCGCAACGCAAAGTAAGCGAGTCAACCGCGCCCTGAAAAATCTAAGGAATCAGCACCGCGCCGTTGCGCTTGGGGACTTCACCCACCGGAATGAGGGCCACTTGTTTTCGAGTCGTCGTGTCGATAACAGACACCGAATTCGACCCGGAATTGGCAACGTAAACCTTCGTGCCGTCAGGCGTGAACGTGATCCAGTCCGGTACCTCTCCGGTCTGGACGTATCCCAGCACCTTTAGATCGGGCAGCGAGTAAACAAAGACGGCGTTCGCGACCGAACTGTCGACCCACAGGGTCTTACCATCTGGAGAGACACCGATGCCGTGGGACGGAGCACCTGCCTGAGCCATTCCGGCCTTGGGCTGATCGGGCAGCTTAATCCGAGACTCTACTTCGTGCGTCTCAAAGTTCACCACCGCAAACCCGTGAAGACCGGAAAGCTGGACGAATATCCGGCTAGTCGAGCCGTCGGCGCCGCTTTCGAACGCCATGGGGCGTACGCCGCTGTCGAATGGAAGTTCCCAAGAAGGCTGCAAGGTTTGTGCATCGATCACCGTCAGAATCTTTCCCACCACTGAGCCCGCAACCACGAATTTGCCATCCGGCGTCACGTACGTATTGTGCACGCCGCCTTTCACAACGACGCGTTCGATGCTTTTTAGTGAGACCGTATCCACAACCTCCACCGCCCCCGGATCGCTCATGATCCCCACAAACACCCGCCGTCCATCCTTAGAAATTGCAATGTTGTTGGGATGACCGCTGAGAGATGCCTTACCGAGAAGTTTCCCCGTCTTGGTATCCGTAGCCCACAGGGTGTTTTCGGCCTCACAGCTTATGTAGGCGCGGGATCCGTCGGGAGAGAAGGCGACTCCATGGGGTACTTCGATGTCCTTAACTTGCATCACGACTTTGTTCGTCGCTGGGTCGATGATGTCAACTGCATCGCCGGCACTGTTTGTCTGGTAGATGCGGACCGTGTTCGCTGCCAGCGGCAACGCGAGGAGACAGCTCAGGGCGTAATACCTTTTCATGGCGGGCACGCTCCCAGTGGGCCAACGTTGGACGATTGCCCGACGTTAGCGGGAGTGACTCCGAGAGTCAAGTTCTGCACCTTTAGTCGAAGCAGGCGGGTGGGCCGCCGCTTCGAGTCGCAAGGAGATCTTGGCCGGGTGCCGCACCTTGCGATCTTCAAGGGTGCGGGTTTTGACTCTGCTTCTTACCGAATGTAGAGGCGACTTTATGTCGCCATCTTGCCTTGCCGGGTGCCTCAACCCTGGGAGCGCCATTCTCCCGAATGGCGTGTTTTGATTGTTGCTTTCGCAACAGAGAGTCTTTCGCCGTTGCCCAGGTTCCGTCTTGGAACCTGGGTCTCGGGGTTGCAGTTTCCGGTTTCAAATTTCTAATTTCTAGCTTCCATCTTCTCCCCCCGCAGGGTGCCCCAGGTTCGCTCTTTGAACCTGAGTCTTGCCGTCTCTTCGGGTGGCGCACTCTTGCGATTTTCAAGGATGCGGGTTTTGACTTTTCTCCTCGTCCCGCTGCTGCCTCCACCCCACCTTTAATCCCGCCCATTGCCGTCCAGTCCCCAATTCTCACCGTTCCCTGCATAATACTTAACCAATTTATACTTTCCTGCTATTATCTCCCGTGTACGCCGAACCCCATCCCCGCCAACTCGCCCACGGCGCCGACCTCCCACTGTCGACTCTCGACCTCTCTCATTCATTGCCTCATTACTTCCTGCCTCCCTGTCCCCGGTCCGGGCAGCAGCCGGACTTCCTTGCGTCAGCTTCTCTGCTTCGGCCTCTGCTCTCACACAGAAAGCACCCGCAACCCCTTTACTTTCATGGACATCCTTCACAGTTCCCATCACACCAGGGGGTGTACCCCCAAAGCGCGAAATCGCTCCTCCGCGGTCCACCAACCACTTCTCGCTATCTCATTTAGAATCAACACTTACGGAAAGCCCCCGGGGGGAGGAGGGTCTTATCGCTATCGTTACCTCGTTACTTCCTTACTTCGCCTTCCTCTATTCGCCGGTCTTCGCAGGGGCCGGCTTACCACTACGTCGCAGAGCCGCCATCGCAGCATCGTCGGCCGGCACGAAGTAACCCACTACGATCCCCATCGCTCCGTCGCGCAGCACCTTGCCGGTGGGATTTTCGTACGTGGCGTCGATCTTCAGGACGTCGCCGGCCGCGAACTTGTAGCCGCCGCGATCGAAGAACATCACTGTCGGCATGCTCACCAAGTGTCCTTGCTCATCGACTTTGGCTTCCAGCGACGCCACCGTCTCTTTGCGCGTCGTATCTTGCAGCACGATTTCTTTCGCGTAGTCGTGCATGTGTCCGCCGACGCCCAGCAGCACGCCGCTGTATTTCACGGCTACCGTTCCAGTCTTCTCGCTCTTGCCCGCCGGCAGGTCGTACCCCGAATTTCCGCACGACTTCGCATCCATCCACGCCGGATAAAAATTCTTCAGCGCAGCTCCCGTGGCCGCGTCCTGATAGGGGATGCGCACCTCCAGGTAAACCTTGTCGTACGACGTATCCGTCGGATTGTGCACCATCGTCTCGATGCGAATCTTGTCGCCTTTTTCCACGCGATAACCGTAACCCGGCACTTGCGCCCAGTTGGTCATTTCGCCGCCCGCGCCGAAAATGTGCTCTTCCTTGTTGGGACACAGAAAATCCGCGCGATTGGTGTTCCAGAATGCGGTGTGATGCAGCACCGTTCCCGGCACGGCGTTGCCGTTGGCATCCACCAGTCGCGGCGCGTACGCCAGCAGCCATCCGTCGAGGGCAATCGTCCAGTACACATCCGGCGGCTGCGGCATGTTCATGTGATTGGTATGCGCGGGCAAGTTGACCGGTCCTTCGCGCAGCGTGATGGTGCGCGTCGCTGCATCCATCTTCGCGTTCAGCGCAACACCCTTGGCCACAGCGTGGTGCATGCCTCCCTGCATGAACCCGCCGTCATGCGACCCATGCTGCATGTGCTCCATGTCGTGCGGCGCCTCCGCAGGCGGTTTATCCTGCGCGCCCTGAGGCCCGAAGGGCGCTGCGAGAGAACCCGCCGTGAATGCGCCGAGCAGCAAGAGAGCACACGAGCACGCCACCCCCATGCGAATTTTGCGATTTCCCATGACGCAACCTCCTTGGCGCAACGCCCCTGCGAAACCAACGCAACAAGCACACCGACACCCCATGATATCGCTTCGCGTACCACCGCGCGCACCTCGAAGCACGCTCCGGACGAGAAACCACCCGTGCGATCGCAGAATCTGTTTTAGAATAAGAGAGACGCGTCTGTGGGCGTGTAGCTCAGCTGGGAGAGCACCTGCTTTGCAAGCAGGGGGTCGCAGGTTCGAACCCTGTCACGTCCACCATAGTTCCGTCCCTTACGGTCAGATCGTCGCTGGCTTTGGGCACCGCAGCAGTGGCTTCATTTGGGAGCCTTTCCCTCCACTCACTCCTGCCCGTTCAGATAATTCTCCAAATAGGTGTACCCGTTCGGCGCGATCGTCTTATACAGACTCTTATCGGTTGTGCTCAGGCCGTTCGCGGTCTTCCACTGGTCCGGAATGCCATCGTGCAGCGATTCCGTGCACGCTGTGCCTCCAGGAATGGACGGGGCCGAGAACTGGCCGTGGAAAGTATCTCCCGAGCCGTGGGTCTTGTATTGGTTGATGATGCGCGAATCTTCCGAGTCCCGATTGCTGACCCAGTTCCCACTGCAATCCAAGTGCTGGGAGTTTCCAACGGTAGCCAGAAGGACGTTATCGAGCCCGGATACGTCGTCGGCATTGATTGGAAACTTCTCTGCGGGCAGCGGTGTGTTGCGGAACCATCCGTTAGGCGTCGGGCCGGCGGAGTTAGAGTCCCAGGTATCCCCACCCTCCGATCCTTCGTGGGTCATGGAAACTTGTCCTGCGTCATTGGGATCATTGCTTGGCGTCACCATCGCGCTATGCGGCTGGTTGCCGGTGCGCCCGGTGTTATTGAGCAGGTACCACGTCGGCGGTCCAGCGTTGTCGCACGGGTCGCCTCCAGAACAATTGTCGGTCGGGTCCGTCGGATCCGCCCCGTTCCCGTTGCCGGTGAACACGTGCTGGGAATCCGCCGACAGGTTGCCGTCGACGTATTTGTTCCCGATGAAGTCGACGTGTAGGCCGCCCATCGTCAGCGAAGCAAACTGGTTCCAGTTGTACACCAGATTGTTGACCCAGCGAACGTGGTTCGCCCCCTGGAGCAACGGAATGCGATGGTCGATGTTCACGAACATGTTGTGGTGGAAGTCCAGGTCCGTGGTGGCCATCGCCGAACCGCCCGTGGCATCCGAGCCTATCCCCACGGGGTGCGTGGAGTTCGGTTCGTAGTTCAAGTTCCACTGTAGCGTGACGTTGTGAACGTTTCCGGCATCGTTGGAAAGAATCGGAAACACCTTGTTGCCAACCCAGCGCGACGAAGTGTGGTCGAAGACCACGTTGTAGACGTTGCCGCTCGCCATTTCGAAGCCCACCGTGCCGGTGTCCGGCCCAGTCGGCGTGTTGGGATTGTTGCCGTCATAGGTCACATAACGGATGACCACGTCATGCGTGGAGATGAAGATCTGCTCGCCTTGCTGATCCGGTCCGCCGAGCACGATGCCGCCGCCCGGCGCGGTCTGTCCGGCGATGGTCAGATAGGGATTGCCCACCTGCAAGCGGGAATGGGACGTGATCAAGCCGCTGACGCGGAAAACGCAAGTCCGCGGCCCGGAAGCTTCAACGCAAGCGCGCAAAGAACCGGAACCCCCGTCATTCAGGTTCGTCACTTCGATGACTTGCCCACCGCGTCCGCCTGCAGAAGCTGCGCCGCCGCCTTCCGCGCCCGGAAACGCCGGGCAATCGGAACCGCCACACGACGTGGCCTGAGCCGGAGGTGGTGTCGAAGGAGGCGGTGCCGGCGGAGGTGGTGCCGGCGCGCTAACGGTCACGGTCGCCGAAGCGGACTTGCCCGCAGCGCTGGTCGCGGTGATCTTGTCGGTGCCAGCCTTTGCTGGAGCGGTGTACACGCCCGAGGAGTTGATGCTGCCGAGAGCGGCCGTCCAGACTATCGAGGTGCTCGTGGTTGTGCCTTGGACGCTTGCACTGAACTGCAGCGTTCCGTCCGTCGCCGTCGAAGCCGACGCCGGGGAAATGGTGACCGAGGTGGCGGTAGAGCCAGTGGTTGCGGGAGGACCTACTGTAGATGCACCAGGCTTTGCTGACACCGACCCGGCGCAACCCCACCATAGCGGGATGCTTAGGACTACGGACACAAGTACGCACGCGAGACTCCGATTTTCGAGCAAGGATTTCATGTGGCTGCTGATCGTCCCTTTCGATAAGATGCTTATTTACAATGCGATGCAGACTGACCGACGACTCCCCGGTGGGTGGGTAAATGCGGTTGCCGGACGGAGGCTATGCTAGTTATGTGCGTACTGGTCGGACAAGCTGCCCGAGAGTACGGATTGCGACCATTGCCGAGGTCAGGGAGGGGCAAAGCAAGGACAACGGCGAGGACAGTCCTGGTACTATATAGAGGCGCCGGGTTGCGGCCAGAACGCTTAGGAAGCTTTGGCGAATCTCATGGCCACGGCATTCATGCAATAGCGCAAACCCGTGGGCCGCGGCCCGTCGTCAAAAACATGGCCCAAATGAGCGTCGCAGCGGCGGCAGGAAACTGCCGTTCGGGCCATCCCCAGGCTGAGGTCGGTGGTTTCCAAGATATTTTCTTTCGCGATTGGCTCCCAAAAACTCGGCCAGCCGGTGCCAGACTCGAATTTGGTGCTGGAATCGAATAGCGCCGTGTCGCAGCAAATACAGCGAAAGATGCCTTTCTCGTGCGCGTTGGGATTTTCGTTGGTGTAGGCGCGCTCGGTGCCGGCGTGCCGCGTTACTTCAAACGAAAGGGGCGAAAGCTGCTTGCGCCACTCGTCTTCGGATTTCGTGATGCGCTCGACGGACTCCTTCGACTTGCGCACGCCCGCGTCGGTAAATTCCACGATGGTGACCATTTTCGGGCGTCCCGCGGACGCCGCATCGGCGTGTATGGGCTCGCGCTTTTGAACGTACCACCGGGTAAGCCCAATGGCCGCGGCGCCGGAACCGATCAGAAAAAATCGGCGGCCAATCGCATTAGGGATTTGCTCTTGTTTTTCGTCCGATGAAAGCATAAATGGCCTCCCGCGCTTCCATTTCACCCGAACGTGAACGCGAACGCTTGCACGCCGGAATCCAGGAATTCAATCTCAAATGTCCGGTCTTCGACTTTCCCTTTTTGCCGGACCAATTGATACAGACGGTATTCCTTGACGACGCCAGCGCCTTGTTCGTCGGCGTCACCACCGTGATCCTCGCCCGGGGCTGTGCCGTCAATGCGCACGCGGAAACGCACCGGCTTCCCGTCTTTCCCCGGGCCTAAAACAAAGTGCAGATCGCGCGCATGAAACCGGAAAAGCACCTTGCCCGGCGCGGTAGTCAGCGAAGCGTGTTCGCCGCTCACATTCCAAGCTCCCACAAGGCCCCATTGATTTACAGTGAGCCGCGATGGCGCGGTGTAGGCTTGCGATTTGTTTTCGCGGATGGCTTGCGGCGAAGCGTAGTTTTGCGCGCGATCATAGCTGATGTAGGTTTCCGGCGACGCGACATCGTTGAGATCCGGCGCGGCTTGAGGGCCGGAGGCGTTCACCTGAACAAGACCGGCGGTCTTCAACGCCGAATTTTTCTCTCGCAACAACTGCTGAATCACTTCTTCGGACTCGTCGTACTTGCCCTCGCCGAAATGGTGGTAACGGATCGATCCCTGCGCGTCGATGAAATAGTGAGCCGGCCAGTATTCGTTGTGAAAGGCCTTCCAGATCGCGTAGTCGCTATCAATGGCCACCGGATAGGTGATCTTCAAATCCGTCAGAGCCTTGGCGACATTGGCCGGATCTTTTTCGAACGCAAATTCGGGAGTGTGCACGCCGACCACGACCAGCCCGTCGTTCTTGTATTTCTCAGCCCAGGCTTCGACGTATGGGATCGCACGCAAGCAGTTAATACAGGAATAAGTCCAGAAATCGACGAGAATCACTTTGCCCTTGAGTTGATCGCGCTTGAGCGGCGGCGAGTTCAGCCATTTGACCGCGCCGTCAAAACCCGGGAACGAGCCTTCGTGCCCCAGTTCCACGGCACTGGGCTGCGCTGGCGCCGACTCGTTTGCTCCTCTGGCGTAAGCGACTGGGCGAAATCGGTCGATGAGATCCTGCTCGATGCCCGAAGTGCTCGACAGAGAGAGTCTCCGCAGAATGCCGGTGTCCCAGCCAAGGGCGATCGCAACGACGCCAACCAAGACGGCCACGCCGAGGCCGCGGCGAATCCATTCTTCCGCGCCGAGCGACTTCTTCATGAGTGCGAACACTTTATTGCCGGCCAACAAGGCAACCGCGAGCGAGGCAGCGGCTCCCGCCGAAAACGAGAGCAAGAGGAAGGTGGTATGGGCGCTGGGACCTTGTATTGCCGCGCCGGTCAAAATCAGGCCCAGGATGGGCCCTGCACATGGCGCCCAGAGCAATCCTGTGGACATACCCAGCACAAGCGACCGTCCAATACTCGGAGCTTCGGCGCTGTTCTGACCCTGAACTCGTCCACCCAAGCGCACTAACGGGCGCGTAAGATATTCCGCCAAGCTTGGAAAGAGCAAGGCCAACCCGAGCAGGGCAAAAACCACAATGGCCACGACTCTGCCGATCTGATTGGCGCGCACGACCCACGCGCCCGCAAACGTTGCGACACCGGCTACGGCGGCGAAGGTCGCTGCCATCCCCACAAGGAGGGGAAGCCCGCTGCGCCGGAACGGCTGATCCGCACGGGAAAACACGAAAGGCAGAACGGGCAGGATGCATGGACTGACAATCGTCAGTACGCCGCCCACGAAAGCCAAAAGGTAGAGAAGCATATTACTCGCCGTCCGTTAGGTTAGAGCCGCTCAGCGGCAAAGAGTTACAGGTTCCTTTCCGCAGCGCTAAGCGCTTATTTCTTAGTACGGTACAAAAGCCACATTGGATCAAGAATAGCTCCGGCTGCGGCCATGGTCTAGAGGGTCTAACATCCTTCGATCTTGCGAGTCTAAGACAAGCGAGGGCTTATGAGCCTTATATTCTTCGCTTTGACTTTGCTCTTTTGGCCGCAAGATACCTCAAAACCGGACGCTGGTGTGGTGGCTCGTGGAGACCATGCAATGGGTTTCTCCCACGAGACGACTACTCACCACTTTCGCCTTTATCAGTCTGGTGGAGCGATAGAAGTCTCTGCTAACGATCCAAAAGATTTGAATAGCCGAGACCAGATTCGGATGCACTTGAGCCACATAGTCATGATGTTCTCTCAGGGCGATTTCAACGTGCCTATGTTCATCCACGACAAAAAACCCTCAGGTGTTTCCACGATGAGCAAATTACGGGACCAGATTCACTATCAACTGGAAGAGACACCGCAAGGGGCAAGGATTGAGATTGTCAGCAAGAATAAAGAGGCCCTACAGGCGATTCACGACTTCCTTCGATTCCAGATTTCAGACCATAAAACCGGGGACTCCGTAGATATCAGCAAGCCTCAAATTTCAAACTGACCCACTACCAGAAAAGGCGATTCCGCTCGCAGCCGGCGCTGCTGCGGGGCCGGCGCGACATTATTTTTCTTGCTGGCCAGATGGCTGAGTCTGCACGTATTGCCAGCCGAAGCGGCCTTTGATGCAGAGATTGCCGTGAGTCACGCTGTGGTCGAGAGGTGAGGTCACGCGAACGATCTGGCCATCCTGCTGGTGCACGGTGAGATCGCAGCCGACGCCGCAATACGGGCAGATGGTATCCGTCTGAGTCTGGCGGTCTTCGCTCCATGTGCCGGCCTGGCGCATGTCATATTCGCTCTTGAACATCAGCGCGCCGGTGGGACAGACACCGATGCAGTTGCCGCAATACACGCAGGCGGAGTCAGGCAGCGGCACGTCGTACTCGGTGGCGATATGCGCGGAGAAGCCGCGTCCGGCGACGCCAATTGCAAACGTGTTTTGCGCATCCACGCCGCAAGCTTCCACGCATTTGTAGCAGAGAATGCACTTAGAGTAGTCGCGGACGTAGAGATCGTTGTCAATTTTTACCGGCTGGGCCACCGTGGCCCTGGTTTCGCCGAAGCGCTCCGGGCTGCGCGCCGTAACGATCCATATACTCGGGCACGTCGGGGGCCGTGGAAAGATCCACGGATGAGGCCAGAAACTCCAGCACCAGCCGGCGGCTCAAACGGACGCGCTCAGAGTCCGTTTTGATGGACATGCCAGGTTCCACCTTGCGTGAGCAAGCGGGAACGAGCGTGCGCGAGCCTTCCAACTCCACCACGCACACGCGGCAGACATTGACGGGAGTAAGGCTCTCGAGGAAGCAAAGCGTCGGAGTCTCAATACCGAGTTTTTTTGCGGCGTCCAGGATGGTGGAACCCTCGGCAACGGAAACGGGCCTGTCATCTACCTTGATTTCGATGGAGCGGCGCTCGGGCGCAGGCGGGGCCTGTGGGACAGGGCCGCGAGGCAGAGGAATTGTGGGCCGGGGCGCGTCGAGCACGCGATTCTCTGCTGCGGGATCGCTCATGAAAAAATGCTCCAGCGTTGCAACGCGGATTCCAGCGCACTCGAGGCCGTCTGGCCGAGACCGCAGATTGAAGCGTCGCGCATGGCCTGACCCATTTCGCGCAGCAGAGAGATTTCCTGCGCTGCGGAGCCGAGCGGCTTGGCGTGCACCAAACGCTGCAAGGCTTCCTGCTGACGCACGACACCGACGCGACAGGGAACGCACTGGCCGCAGGTTTCATGGCGGAAGAAATCGGCAATGCGAAGCAGAATATGGCGAAGATCAATCGTATCGTCAAACAGCATGATCACACCGGAACCAAGAGTGGCTCCGATCGCTCGCGTGCCTTCAAAGGTGAGGGGCGTATCGAGCTCTTTGGGGGAAACGAAAGCTCCGGCCGCGCCGCCCAGGAGCACCGCCTGCAGTTTGCCGCTGCCAGCCACGCCGCCGGCAAGATCAATGAGATGGCGCAGCGTCGCGCCCATGGCAATTTCATAGACACCGGGGCGCGCCACGTGCCCGCAGAGACAGAAAAGCCTGGTGCCGGCGGAATTTTCCGTACCGAGCTTTGCGTAAGCGGCGCCGCCCTCGCGGATGATGCCGGGAACATTGACAAGCGTTTCCACATTGTTGACCGCGGTCGGCTGGCGAAAGAGTCCGGACTGCGTGGGGAACGGTGGCTTGTTGCGCGGTTCGCCGCGGTAGCCTTCGATCGAGTTGAATAGCGCGGTCTCCTCGCCGCAGATGTACGCACCCGCGCCCCGGCGAATTTCTACATTGAATTGCAGCCTACTGCCAAGAATGTTGTCGCCAAGGAATCCCTTTTGGTTGGCGGAATCAATGGCGTGCCGCAAACGCTCCGCTGCCAGCGGATATTCGCCGCGAAGGTAGATGTAACCGTGGCGCGCGCCGGTAACGAAGCCGGCGATCGTGATGCCCTCGATCACCGCAAAAGGATCGCCTTCCATGAGGATGCGGTCTTTGAAGGTGCCTGGTTCTGATTCATCGGCGTTACAGATGACGTAGTGCGCGCGGCCAGAATCTTGGTCGAGCAGATGCCTCTGCTGAAAAAGCGATTCCCATTTTTTGGCGGTGGGAAACGCCGCGCCACCGCGGCCCAATAGTTTTGAAGCGGACAGTTCGCGCAGCGCGCCTTCGGGGCCAATCTCCATGGCTTTGCGTAAACCTTCATACCCGCCGAGCCTTTGATAGGCTTGCAAAGTTGCAGCGCCGCCTTCGCTAAGGCGATGAAGTAGTCGTAACGGCGCGGATTCCGTTTTCTTGGCAGCCTGGGGAACACTGGCCTGAATGCTGAGCACATCCGGCTCGGCGGGCAGGCGACCCTGGATAGCATCCTCTACCAAAGACTGCACTGCCTCCGCTGACGCAGGCGCGAGCACTCGTTCAAGAGAGTTCTCGCCCGCCGCACCGATCATCGCGGCGGGAGCGCGCTCACATAAGCCAAGGCATTGGCTGCGCAGCCAGATCGCGCGTCCACCGGAGCAAGGAGAACCAGCGGGACCAAGGGTACGTTCGAGTTCGGCGCAAAGTTTGTCCGCGCCTTGCGTAATACATGCAATATCGTCACAGACGTGGGCTACGACCCGAGGACGCGGCTGGAGCGAAAACATTCCATAGAAAGACGCCACGCCGTGAACTTCGGCGGGGGCTACGTCCAACCGCAACGCGACATAGTTGAGAGCGCCAGGACTAATCCAGGCAATACGGTTCTGGATGGCATGGAGCACGGGGAGAAGGCGATGCCGCTTGCCGTGGTTGTCGCCGTTGAAAGCTACGCGCGTGTCTGCGGTTTGCCGCCGGCCACCTTGCCAGCCTGATTCGGGCACGCCCAGTTCAGAGTCAACGGCGGCGCGTTCTTCTGCTGTCGCTTCCGCGTTGGTCAGGTGAAGGTCCAAGCAAGCCCCTTAAACTTTCTCAATGCGGATGGCTGTGGCCTTGAACTCCGCGGTGCCTGACTTGGGGTCCACGGCGTCAATCGTTAGATCGTTCGTGGCGATTTGATCGTGAGCGTGGACCGACAAGAACGCGAGACCCGGACGCAAAGCCGAATCAAAACGCACCGGCGCCACGAGTGAGCCGCGACGCGACGTCACGCGGACCTCTTCGCCTTCTTGCAACTTGTAGTGCAGGGCGTCTTCAGGAGAAACATCCAGCGCCTCTTTACGCCGTAGCGGCGACGAATATTTTCTGGTTTGCACGCCGGTGTTGTAATCATCGAGCCGGCGTCCGGTAGTCAAGCGAATGGGGTATTGGTCGTCAAGTTGATCGACTGGCGGCTCAAATTCCACGACGGAAAAAGGCGCACGCGGGCCAATCAGCGGGTCGCTCCAAAGCCGGCCATGGAGGAACATTTCTCCGGGGTGCGACTCGTCATAGCACGGCCACTGAATTCCGCCCAGCTCTTCCAGGCGACGGTAACTCATGCCGCCGTGCATTGGGCTTAAAAGTGCGCAACTCGTCCCAAACTGCTTCGGGATTGGGCGTACCCCAGTCATGGCCGAGACGATGCGCGAGATCGAAAATGATCTCCAGATCGTCGCGAACGCCGGACGGAGGCGGCACGGTACGACGCACGCGCTGCACGCGACGCTCGCTGGAAGTTACCGTTCCTTCACTTTCAAACGCGCCGGCCGCGGCAGGCAGAACAACATCCGCGAGTTCCGCCGTCTTGGTATAGAAAAGGTCTTGGACCAGAAGAAATTCTAGGCCGCCGAGCCGCTTAAGAGCGACATGCCGGTCGGCTTCCGAGTCCGCGGGATTTTCGCCGAGCACGTAGAGCGTAGTGAGATGGCCATGATCCATGGCTTCAAACATATCGCTCAGATGCCAGCCGCGTTTTGGCTGGATCTTTGCGCCCCAGGCCTTCTCAAACTTGGCGCGCAGTTCGTCGTTTTCAACGTGCTGGAATCCGGTGAGGCGATCGGGGATGGCGCCCATGTCACCGCCGCCCTGAACGTTATTCTGTCCGCGTAGGGGATTCACCCCGCTGCCGTAGCGGCCAACGTGGCCGGTGAGAATCGCAAGATTGATGAGGGCCACCACGTTGTCGACGGCGTTGTGATGCTCGGTGATACCCAGAGTCCAGCAAAGTTGGGCGCGCGGAGCGCGGGCGTACGCATGAGCCATCTTGCGGATAGATTCAGCAGGCACGCCGGTCTCGCGTTCAGCGCGCTCGAGCGTGTACTTCTCAACGTGTGCTTTGTACGCTTCGAATCCGCTGGTGGCGTGGCGGATGAACTTTTCGTTCGCGAGGCCAGCGGCGATGATTTCGCGTCCCACGGCGTTGGCGAGCGAAATATCAGAACCCACGTCCAAACCTAGCCAGAGATTGGCCCAACTCGCGGAACTGGTGCGCCGCGGGTCAATCACATAAAGTTCAGCGCCGTTGTGAATACCCTTTAGCAAGTGGTGGAAAAAAATCGGGTGCGTTTCCCGCGCGTTCGATCCCCACAACAGAATTACGTTCGTATCTTCAATTTCGCGATACGAGCTGGTGCCGCCACCTGCGCCGAAATACCGCCGCCAGACCGGCGACGCTGGGAGCATGTCAAGTCCGGTTGCAGCTATCGATGTTGTTGGTGCCCATGACGCTGCGAACGAATTTTTGCGCCGCGTAGTTCAGTTCGTTGACGGTCTTCGAGCAACTGAACATGCCGAAGTTCCGCGGGTCGTTCTTCGCGATGGATTTGCGGAAAGCAATGGTGACGCGGTCCAACGCTTCGTCCCAAGTAGCGGGACGATGCGAACCGTTCTCACGCACCAGCGGTTGGGTCAGGCGGGCTTTCGTTGGCTTAGGCATGGAACCCCCGAAATGAATGTGCGAGGAAATTGTAACATTTTTAAGATGGAGACCTTTTGCCGCGTACAGGGACAAAGTGCCGTGCAGCGCGGCGAGAGAGAACGCCGTAGCAGGCTCTTAGAAAAATCTTGTTCTCATCCTCTACTCACTTGGGGGCCGCAGGCATGGTTACTACTGGAGGAGCCTGAAACAATTTCATCGAATTGAGCAGCGTGTTGTACACACCCCAGCCGAGCGGAACGCCGACCAGGAGCCAGGCGAATAAGATCATCGCTGCTGAAGACTTCTTAGTGTCCTCGGTCATGTTGATCGCTCCTCAGTGCAATCCTGATCACGCGAAGGTGTGCGGCTGTCACGCTTTGCCTTCGGCAAGCCAGTATTTTTGCGCCACCGGCCGGACGAGCAAATTCGCGACAAATCCGACCACTAGCAACCCAGCCATTACGTGCAGCACGCTTTGATATGCGCTCGCCTTATCGGCTCCATGCTGCAATTGATATTCACGCATGTAGTTGACCAGCACGGGGCCAAGCACTCCGGCGGTGGACCAAGCGGTCAGCAGCCGCCCATGGATCGCGCTCACGTGGTATGTGCCGAACATATCGCGGAGGTACGCAGGGATGGTTGCAAAGCCGCCTCCATACATGCTGAGGAGCACGGCCGAGATGCCTACGAACAACTGGACACTGTTCAAGTGATTGGCGCCCGTTTGCGGGAGGAAGAAGTACAGCAACGCTCCCAGCGCGAAGAACACAAAGTAGGTGGGCTTTCTTCCGATGTAGTCCGAAACGGAAGACCAGAAGAAGCGTCCCGCCATATTGAACAAGCTCAACAGGCCCACAAATCCACCGGCGGCTACCGGACCGATAGTGCCCTTGAAGAGCTCCTGAATCATCGGCGAGGCTTGCTCGATGATCCCGATTCCCGCCGTCACGTTGGTACACAGTACGATCCAGAGAAGCCAGAATTGTGGCGTGGTGAACGCGGTGTTCACCTCCACGTTGCGGGTGGTGATCATCGCGTTCGGCTTTGCAGGGGCGGTCCAACCTTCCGGCTTCCAACCTGGCTGCGGCACGCGCACGGTGAACACCCCGAACATCATGAACACGAAATAGAGGGTGCCCATGACTAGAAAGGTCTTCCCGACACCCACGTCGGTGGACGTGCGGAAGTGGGCCATGAGTTTGATCGCGAGCGGAGAGCCGATCATGGCACCGCCGCCGAATCCCATGATCGCCATTCCGGTGGCAAGTCCCGGGCGATCAGGAAACCACTTGATCAGCGTCGATACCGGGGAGATGTAGCCGAGCCCCAATCCCGTGCCACCAACGACTCCATACCCTAGGTAGAGCAGCCAAAGCTGATGCCCGATCACGCCCAGATAGGAAATATAGAATCCCAGCGCGAAGCAGACGGCGGAGGCGAACATCGCTTTCCGGGGGCCCGCGCCTTCCAGCCATTTACCGAAGGTTGCCGCGGAGAGTCCGAGCATTACGATGGCGAGCGAGAAAATCCAAGCAATCTGCGTCTGCTTCCAATCGTCCGGCGCGGACTTGCCGACTCCCAAGAGCTGCGTCAGCGGAATCTTGAACACGCTGAAGGCGTAGGCTTGACCGATGGAAAGGTGAATCGCCAGCGCAGCCGGAGGAACAAGCCAGCGGCTGTAACCCGACTGAGCGATGGACTTCTCGCGGTCTAGGAAGGATAGAAGGGCCATTCCTGAGCTCCTTGAATGCAACCGCGAGCGGCGACTGCGGCCGGGGCGGCACATACAACAAGAGGGCGCTAAAGAGGCCCTGGGGACCCTGTAATTACATCGTCAGCGGACAAAAAGCAATACCGCGCTTTTGGGCGCGGCGGCCGCATTCCTGGAAGTGGTTAGAGGCTCGATTCGAGCTCCGGTGCACGCTGCAAGTAGAAATTGATGATTGGCGTGAACACGAGCGACAAAACCATGGAGCTGAGCAGGCCGCCGATTACCGTGATGGCGAGAGGCTGCAGCATTTGTGAGCCGGCGCCCAGGCCGAGGGCGAGGGGCAGCATGCCGGCGATGGTGGCGAGGGCGGTCATGGCGATAGGACGCAGGCGGCGGCGGCCGGCCTGCATCATCGCGTCGCGCGCGGCGAAACCCAGCGATCGAAAACGGCTCTCGGCATCCAGGAGCAGGATTCCGTTTTTCGCGACGATGCCGATCACCATGATCATGCCCATGAAGGAAGCCACGTTAAAGGTCGTGCGGGTAACCAGCAGAGCGAGGAATCCTCCGAACGTGGAAAGGATCGCTGACGAAAGAATGGCCGAGGGAGCGGAGAAAGTGCGGAACTCGAACAGCAAGACCACGAAGAGCAACAGCAGTGCGAGAAAAAAGACCATGGCGAGGTCGCGGAAGGACTTCTGCTGTTCTTGAAAGGTGCCGCCGTATTCAACGCGAATGGAGGACGGCAAATGGAGATCGTTCACAGCTCTTTGCACGGCGGCCATGCCGGTTCCTAGGTCGGTGCCTTCGAGTCTGGCGGTGACCTGAAGGAGGCGTTGGAGATTTTCACGGCGGATTTCCGTTTGGCCGGGATCTTGGATCACGGTGGCCAGCGCGCCAAGCGTTGCGGAGCGGCCGGCGGCGCTGGTCAGCAATGTGTTCGTCATCTGCTCGAGGGTCGCGCGGTTTTGCTCCGGGAAACGAACGCGAATAGGGTAGGAGCGGTCGTTGAGGACCACGGGCGCCGCGGCAGGTTCGCCTTCGAGTAATGCCGATGCGTCCACGGAGATTTCCTCCGCGGTGAAGCCCGAGCGCGCGGCAATATAAGGATTCACCTCAAACGTGACTGCCGGACCGCTGATGGTGTTCTCGACTCCGTCGAGGACGTCGACGATGCCTGGAGCTTTTCCGATCGCCTCCGCGACTCTCGGACCGGCCTGCAAGAGCGATTGCGGGTCCTGTGAAAAGAGCTTGATGACGATGGGCTCTGGCTCGTTGCTGAGGTCGCCGATCATGTCCTGGAGCACCTGCACGAATTCGACGTCGGTGGAGGGCTCGGTTTTCTTTATTTGCGCGCGCACGTCGTCGATGACTTCGTCAATTCCGCGGTCACGCTTGGACTTGAGCTTTACGGTGAAGTCGCCACGGTTGGCTTCGGTGACAGCGGCTAGGCCGAGTTGCAGGCCTGTACGCCGAGAGGTGTTCTCGACCTCTGGCGTGGCGCGCAGAACACGCTCGATACGCTGCAGTATGCGATCGGATTCAGCGAGCGAACTTCCGGGCGGCGTGTAGTAGTCGAGAATGAAGCCGCCCTCATCCATTTCCGGAAGCAGGTCAGTTCCCAGCAGACGATAGCACCCGTAGGTGAGAGCAATGATGATGATCGAGCTAACCGCCAGCAGGAGCGGACGAGCCAAGAGGCGCTCCATGATACGTTCGTAGAACGCAACCACACGACCAAAAATTCCGGAAAGGTGCGCGTCTTCCGCCGCGAACAATGCGGCGGCGTCCGGCGATTGTGATGGGTGGACGGCGGGGGCAGACGGCTCTCCGGAGACCAATTTCCGACGAACCAGGTATTGGCTGAGAGTAGGTGTAAGCGTAAGGGCGAGCAGAAGCGAAGTAAGAAGGGCGACGGTCATGGTGATTGCCAGTGCGCGGAAAAAGCTGCCGGTGACGCCGGTGATAGAGACGAGCGGAAGAAACACGACGATCGGGGTGATGGTCGAGCCGATGAGGGGAATGGTCATTTCGCGGAGTGCGCTTTGAATGGCCTGCAGGCGGTCTTCGCCCGCATCGCGGTGCAACACAATGTTTTCCAGGACGACGATGGCATCGTCTATGACCAGCCCGACGGCCGCGGCCAAGCCGCCCAAGGTCATCAAGTTGAAGCTTTGACCGGTCATCTTCAGCACGATGAAGGTGAGAAGAAGAGTCGCAGGAATGACTAGACCGGCGACCAGGGATGTTCCCCAGTCGCGCAGAAAGAGAACCAGAATCGCAGAGGACAGAAGAAGACCGAGGAGGACGGCGTCGCGAACGCTGGCGATGGAGTCGTGCACGATGGTGGACTGGTCGTAGAACGGCTCGAGATGCACACCGGAAGGCAAGCTGAGAGCCAACTGTTGGATTTGCTTGTGCACTTCGTCGGCAACCGAGATCGTGTTGCTGTCCGGCTGGCGATTGATGCTGACGAGAACGGCCTGCTTTCCGTTCGCGGTGACCATGGTGTAGACCGGAGCAACGGCGGGGGAGATTGCGGCGATATCTCCCACGCGAGTGGGCACGCCTGCAGGAGAATTCTTCACGACGATCTGGGCGATTTCGTTTGGAGTGCGCACGCGGCCGCTAACGAGGCCCAAGACCAACTGATGATCGTGCTCGAGAAGGCCAGGGGAATCGATCAGATTGGTGCGGCGAATAGCGTCGAGAATGTCGGCGACGGTGATGCCCGCCGAAAGCAAACGCGCAGGGTCCGGCGTTACTTGAAACTCCGGCACGCGGCCGCCTTGCACGAGGACGGACGCGACACCATCAAGGCGATTCAGCCGGGGCTTGATGTCGTACGTAGCGATTTCCCACAGTTTGTCTTGCGAGAGCGAATCCGAAGTCAGGCTGTAGCCGAGGATCGGGAATGTGGCGAACGTTAGCCGATGCGTTTCGATCTTCGTGGTGGCGGGCAATTCCGACTGAAGGCGGGCGACGACGGCATCGACGCGCTGTAAAGTCAGGACCATGTCGCTGTTCCACTCAAAGAACAGGCTGACTTCGGCGGAGCCACGGCTGGTGGTGGAGACGACGCGTTGCAAACCGGGAACGCTGTTGACGGCTTCTTCGATGGGGCGCGTGATCGTGACCAGCATCTGATCGATGGGCATGACGCCGTTGTCAACGCCAATCACCACGCGAGGAAAATCGGTGTTGGGAAAGACGGAGACGGGAATGGTGAAGGCCAAATAGACGCCGACGAGCGCGAGGCTGACGATGAGAAACAGTGTGGGCCGCGAGAGACGCTGAAACCAGTACGCGCCGGTTTCTTTGGGACCAGGGGCAGACGACACTGCGGGCCGCTCGTCCATGCCAGGCTAGTCCTTTTCCTTTTGGGCTGGCGGAGTCTTGTCGTCGTCTGGCTCCTTGCCGGAGGGAGCTGCAGATTCCACTTTGATTTTGGTCTTATCGGGTAACGCGTAGCCGCCGGAGGTAATCACCTGGTCGCCAAGAATAATTCCACTGGTGATCTGAACTTGGTCGGCACCGTGAATTCCGGTTTGCACCGTCTTGGTGTGAGCGACATTGTCTGACCCAGCGACGACAACGTATTCTGCGCCTTCCGCGTTCTTGAAGACGGCGGAAGCGGGAACGACGACGGCATTAGGGACGGTACGCGCGGAGACGGAAACCTGTACGGTCATTCCCGGCTTGAGCTGTGAGGGAGGCTTGGTCACCTCGACCCACACCTCGATCGTGGTGCTGCCAGGATCAAGCGCGGGGCTGATCAAGCTCAAGCGGCCCTTGACCGGCTCATCGACGCCGGAGACCACGAGGGTTGCAGGATTGCCGACCTTAAAAAACGCGGCTTGCGATTGCGCGATGTGCGCCTTGGCGATGAGCTTCGACAGATCCATTACAGTCAGCAGAGGCTGATTGGCCGTGGCAAGCTCACCGGGATATTGCGGCCGGTCGGTAATCACGCCGTCGATGGGGCTGCGAATCTGCGAGTAGCTGTACTGCGCTTCGGCGCCGAGATATTTACCCTTGGCGGCGGACAACTGGCCGGTGGCGGATTTGAGGGCTTGCTCGCGGCCGATGCGGTGCAGGTCATCGAGTTGCTTCTGGGCTTGTTCAAATTGACTACGGGCTTGCGCGAGGGCTACCTCACCCGCGTCCAGATCGCGGCGCGGCAGGGCTCCCTGTTGGAACAGATCTTTGCGGCTGTCGTACACTTTTTGCTGGGCTTCGAAAGACGTTTTCGCGGCAGCGGCATCTAGCTCGGCCTTCTGAATCTGTTCGGGCAAGCTCGCACCGGTGGTGGTGGTGTAGCTGGCCTCGGCTTGCTCGTACTCGCCTTTGCTTTGCTCGGTGGCGGCGGAGAGGTCGGCATTTTCCAGCACCGCAAGCAATTGGCCTTTGTGAACTTTGTTGCCGCGCTGGACCAGGAACGACTTGATCGTGGAAGTAATCTTGGGTGCGACGACGGCCTGCTGCAGCGGAAAGACCACGGCTTCGGCGGAAACCACCTGCGAGATCTCGCCGGCGGACGCGGGAGTCACCTGGACGGGCACGACGGCTTCTTGTTCTTTCTGCTGAGCACCACACCCTCCGAAGACAAAGACAAGGAGCGGCAGCACGAGGCGGACGCAAGGAGAACAGAGTGACGAAGAACGACGGTGCTTCGGGTTCATGGAGTAGTAAGGACTCCCGTGAGTGTTTGGAGATTGGCGAGGGCGACGCGATAGCGAAGCGCACCATCCTGGTAGCTGCCATTGGATGACGCGAAGGAGTTTTGCGCGTCGACGACTTCGAGAACAGTGGTCTCGCCGCCTTTGTAGCGAAGCGTGGTGAGCTTGAGGCTCTCGGCGGCAAGCTGCGCGGAGCGGCTGAGATCGGAGAGTTCGTTGCGAGCCGTTTCCGCTTCGGCGTAGCGAGACTGAATTGCCGCGAGCAGTTTGCGCTGGGCGAGGGACAGCTCACGCTGCGCTTGAGTGCGCCGCAACTCGGCTTGTTTGATGCGGCTTTGCGTGGCGCCCCAATTCCAAATGGGGATGTTGAGGGTTGCGGAGGCGGAAGAGCCGAGATTCTGGAACTTTTGTCCGTTGATGAAAGTGTTGGTGGCGAATTGAGCCGAATCGATGCCGTAGAAATAGTCCAAACCCAGAGAGGGCAGGTAGCCGGCGCGCTGGGCTGTGACTTCGTGGCCGGCTTCACGAACGGTTTCCAGTGCGGCGCGGACGTCCGGATTGTCGCGGGCCGCTTGCTGCTGAACTTCCGGCAGTGTGGGTAGAGCAACATCGGCATGGAGATCGTCCGTGAGAGCGAAGTTGTCGTTGAAGTCCGGGAAAATCAGGACGGCCAGATCGAGGCGGGCATTGAGGACGGCGAGTTGCGCTTCTTGGAGCTGGCGCCGCCGCTCGCGCATTTGCAGCTCGGCCTTGATGACGTCGGAGTGAGCGACCTCACCGCCGTGCTCGAGATCCTGGGTGAGCTTCAGAAATTGTTCACCTTCGGCGGCGGTTTTTTGAGCGAGGTCCAGCCTGTTCTGAGCTGCCAAGACGCCGAAGTAGCTTTGGACGACGGTGACTACCAGTCCGCGAGAAGCGATTTCAGCCCGCGCGCGAGCTGCAGCCGCGGCAGCAGATGCCCGGCGAAGGTCAGCGAATGCGGCGACGTCGAGGGCTTCGTGGACATTGGCTTGGCTGATGTATTCGTGCACCGCATTGTTGGCGATATAGCGGACGGTGGTGCCAGGTCCGTTTCCCTGGGTGTAAAGGACCTGGTTGTTGTAGTTGACGTTCGGGAGCAGAGCGTCGCGGGCTTGGGTTTTGTCCTCATGAGCCACGGCAGCTTCGGTCAATGCGCCCTGAAACGCGGTACCGTTTTTTCGCGCGCGGGCCAGCGCGTCGTCGAGCGTGATGGTAAGCGGCTGACTCGTCGAGGTGGCAGCCTGCGGGTCGGGGCGGGTGGGAGCGCCCGAAGGCAGAGAAAGGCGAAGCTGTTGCGCCGGCAATGGCCCGGAGAGGAAGGAGACGGACATTCCAGCCAACATGAGCGCGCAACGAAAGGAATTTATCTTCATCGAGGTATGCCGTACGAGGCCGCGTGGAGCGATCGCGACTAAAATCAACGTTAGCGGGGGCGAGATAAACGCAGCATTAACACATGGTTGGAGGTGCCGAGGGGAGAAACACGGAAAAGGTGCTCCCGGCGGATTCTGTCCGCACGAGTTGCAGGCGACCTTCATGCGCTTCCGCGATCCACAGGGCGATCGAGAGCCCAAGGCCCGCGCCGCCGTCGGGAGTCCCAGCTCTTGAACGCGCAGGATCAACTCGAAAAAAACGCTCGAAGATACGGGAGCGAAGCTCCTCGGGTATACCAGGGCCCGTATCGGAGACGGTGACCTCAAAACCGCCGGACGCCGCCCGGGACGCCACCGTAATGCAGCCGCCCGGCGGAGTGAATTTGATGGCGTTGTCGATCAAATTGAGCAGCAGGCGGCGCAGCAGCGATTCGTCGGCACGAATCGGGAGCTCGCCGGGAGTGTTGACCGTCAATGCGATGTTCTTGGCAAGCGCCAGAGTGCGGGCCGAGTGGACGCAACTGGCCACCAGCTCATCGAGATAGAAGTCCTGCGGGGAAAGCGGGTATTGACCGGAATCGGCGCGAGTGAGAGTGAACAAGTCTTCGACGATACGGGCGAGGCGTTTGGCTTCGCGATGAAGAGTGGTCAGCGAGTCGCGATACTCCTCCACAGTCCGCGAATTCTGCGAAAGAGCGACCTCTGCTTCACCCGAGAGGATAGCCACTGGGGTGCGCAGCTCGTGCGAAGCATCGGCGATGAACCGGCGCTGGCGATCGAAGGACTGATCGAGGCGGTCGAGCAGGCTGTTGAAAGAAAATGCGAGACGTCCCAGCTCGTCAGCTGGATTTTGCACCGATAGGCGCTCATGCAGGTTGGAAGCGGTGATGCGGCCGGCTTGCGCGCCCATCGCGGCGACCGGCGCAAGCGTCTTTCGCGCCAGGAAATATCCACCGGTGGCGGCCAAAACGAGGCCTAGAGGAATCAGCCAGGCAAAGGCGATGCGCAGTTTTTCCAGCACTTCGCCCTGCACGTGTAGTGAGCGAAGGATCACCAGTTCATAGGGTTGTTGCTGGGTGGTGAAACGCCGGGCATAGGCGCGGTAGTTGTCGCGATGACCGCGGAAGATTTCGAAGGAGTGATCCGAGCCCCATGCAGCTTTGGCGAACGTCTGGAATGGTTCGGATGGCCAGATGTGCGCGGCGTCGGCTTGGGCGCGTTCATTGGAAGTCGGCAGGTCCGCGAGTCTGGCGAGAATGGCGCCGTTGGAATCGACAATGGCGAACACGTGGTCGCGGTAGCGATGCTCGAGCATGGATTGTTCCGCAGCGCCCGCGAAACCGGAGGAATTGTCGGCATCTTTCATTTCGTCCGCAAAGGTGACGAGAAATGCGTCCGCAAGTTGGACAAGATCGGCGTCCGTGCGGACACTCAGATTTCTGGCGACAATCCAATAGACGACACCGGAGAGAAGCAAAAGAGTGCAGGCGAGAACGAGGCTGTACCAGAGCGTGAGGCGAACGCGAACCGAATCAAGCACGGGACTTCCTGTCAAGTGGATGCGCCTGCGACCGGGAAGCAGAGAAACCTTTCTCGCGGTTCTCGCGGGCTGGTCCGCCACCCGAGGTTTCCACGCTGCCCAGGATGTATCCTGCGCCGCGGCGGGTGTGCAGCAGTTGCGGCTTGCTGGGGGAATCGAGCTTGCGCCGCAGGCGATTGATGTAGACCTCGATGAGATTGGAAAAAGGATCGAATGTTTCGTCCCAGACGTGTTCAGCGATTTCGGCCCTGCCGACGACTCGCCCGACATTTCTAGCGAGAAATTCCAGCAAGGCGTATTCCTTTTGCGTGAGCGCGATCGGCTGACCGGCACGCTTGGCGGACTGCGAAGCGGTATCGACGGTGAGGTCGGCGACTTCGAGCTTGGCGGGACGGAGATCGCCGGAGCGGCGAAGAAGGGCTCGGAGCCGCGCGAGTAGTTCGCGAAACTCGAAAGGCTTCGTGAGGTAGTCGTCGGCGCCGTGATCGAGGCCAGCAATACGGTCCTCGACTGCGTCGCGAGCCGTCAGCATCAGGACGGGTGTGCGATGTCCGGCTTTGCGGAGATTCCTGCAAACCTGAAAACCGTCCATGCCGGGGATCATGACGTCGAGGATGATCAGGTCGTAGGTATTGATGTCGGCCTGATAGAGAGCGTCTTTGCCGGAGGTTGCCGTGTCCACGGCATAAGCTTGCTCGCGCAGACCTTTCACGACGAAGCGCTGGACGCCGGGATCGTCCTCGACCAACAGGACTCGCATGCCTGCATCATACGTGAACAAGCTCGCAATTTCGATTTGGGATGCGGCAGTCTTGAAACTGTTCCGTAATCTTGCGTTCACGGGACAGTCACAGACGGCGGCCTAGAATTCGACGCCAAGATCGCTGCGATGAATATCCTGGTAGTCGAAGACGATGTCGAGATGGCGCGGCTGCTGGTGCGCGGGCTGCAAGAGGAGTCGCATGAAGTAAAGGTTGCACACGACGGTTTGGCGGCGCTGCGGCTGACGGAGATCGCCAGGTTTGATCTGATCCTATTGGACGTGATGTTGCCGGGCCTTAGCGGATTGGAAGTTGCCAGGCAACTCAGGCATCGTGCCGAACAAGTGCCTGTTCTGATGCTTACGGCACGCGACGCACTCCCTGATATCGTTCGGGGCTTGGACGCAGGCGCGGACGATTACCTGACGAAGCCATTTTCGTTTACGGAACTGCTGGCGCGGGTGCGGGCGCTGGGACGCCGCGGGCCGGCTCGACCGAAGAGCGTGCTCGAAGTGGAAGACGTGGTGCTGGATACGACTTCTCTCCGCACGTTTCGTCAGGGACATGAGATTCATCTGTCACAGACGGAGTTCCGGCTGTTGGAGCTGCTGGCCAGAAATCGGGGGCGCGTGGTGCTGCGGCAAACGATTCTGAAAGAGCTGTGGGGAAGCCGACGGGAAGTGGGAGAGAACACGCTCGACGCGTTCGTGCGGCTACTGCGTAGAAAGCTGGAAGCCGAGGGCTCGGCGAAACTGGTGCAGACGCACCGAGGATTCGGATACTCCATCGGAGCGGTTCACGGAGCATGAGCCTTCCGATTCGAGTAAAGCTCACCGCGCTTCATTCGGCAGTGGTGATTCTTTCGTTCGTGAGCTTCTTTTGGGTCAGCGATCTCGGATTCCGGCACAGCATCGAAGCGACGGTGGATGAGGCGTCGCGCACGAACCTCGAGGTTGTTCGGCGGCTTCTTGAGAACAAGTCTGGAAGCGGAGCTGAGGTACGCAACGAGCTGCAAGAACTGTCAGAATTGTGGGCGAACGGCGCGATTTTTGAAGTTGCTGACTCGACGGGAAGCTGGATTTTTCGATCGCCGCGCTTTCTCCAATCATTTCCGCTTTTGCCAACTGCCCAGCGCTCGCGGGTTTCGTTCTTAACGACGAATCTCGAGCACATGCAGTATCGCATCGCGCTGCAGCGCGTCGATGCGGGCGGCCAGACCTTCGAGATCCACGCAGCCGTTCCCACCGAGCCCTTCGATCAGGCGTTGGATCACTTCCGGCTGATCGAGCAAGAAATTCTGCCATTGCTTGTGTGCATCGCGGCTCTGCTGGGTTACTGGCTGAGCGGGCGATCCCTGGCGCCTGTCAACCGAATCATCCAGACGGCGGAGCGAATCGGAGTGGAAAGTTTGTCGCGCCGACTGGATGTGCCGCGGGCTCGGGATGAACTGAGGCGCCTAACAGAAGCCATCAACGCGATGCTGGATCGCATCGAGCGCTCCTTCCAAAGGATTACGCAATTCACCGCCGACGCTTCCCACGATCTCCGTACGCCCGTGGCCATCATCCGTACGGCGGCGGAGATCAGTCTGCGGAGGCCGCGAAGCGAAGCCGACTACCGCGAGACGTTGACGAACATCCTACACACGTCGATCGAGACGTCCGAACTTCTGGAGAATTTGTTGACGTTGGCCAGGGCGGACGCGGGCGCAGTGGGTATGGAGATGCATCCGCTGGAATTGGGCGCGCATGTGCGGAAAGCGCAGGAGCGAGCCAAGATGCTTTCTTCGGACAAGGAGTTGGAACTGGTTCTGCACGTTCCGGCGGCGCCGGTGTGGATCCGAGCGGATGCCGTTGCGATCGACCGGCTGCTATTGATCCTGGTGGACAACGCGGTTAAGTACACACCGGCGGGTGGTCGTTGCGAAATCGAGCTCTTGCGCGGCGGAGAGCACGCGCAGATCACGGTGAGAGACACCGGGCGGGGGATTCCGGAGAGCGATCTGGGTTCCATTTTTGAGCGTTTTACTCGCGCAGACCGAGCGCGCTCTCGCGATGTCCCTGGTGCCGGTTTGGGATTGGCGATCGCGCGATGGATCACCGACATGCACGGCGGTACGATCGCGGCGGAAAGCCGGCTTGGCGCAGGGTCGGCGTTTCAGGTACGGCTTCCAGCGCTCGCAAATAGTTGATCTTCGGACGGATACGTCGCTTTCGGCCGCCGAACGGCCTTTCTGAAAGAAATTCAGGGTCCTTTTAACAAGGCATTAACCTGCGTTCACCCCGCATTCTTACGGATAGGCCGAAATAGACCCCACAAACCAGAAGGTAGTGCGCGCACAAAGCGCGGGTGTCGAGAGACCCATTTCAGCGAATTGAAATTGAGAGACGGTGAATATTCATGAACTTTGAGAGATTCGGAAAGATGAAGTTGGTAGGAGTGTTGGCGTTGCTTCTGCAAGCGTGCTTCGCGGCGCAAGGAGTGGCGCAAGGCGGCAAAGGTACGATCAAGGGGCACGTTACCGACCCCTCAGGTGGAGTGCTGCAGGGTGCTGAGGTGGCACTGGAGCCGCGGAGCCTGACCGTGGCTTCGGACGTCCAAGGGGAGTTTTTCATCCGAGACCTTGAGCCAGGCAGCTACACGCTCACGTTCTCGTACGTGGGATTTAAGCCGGTCACGAAGACCGTCGATGTAGTGGCTGGCCAGGCTGCAAACGTAGAAGCGAAGCTGGAGGTTGAGTCGCAGAACCAGCAGGTATTTGTTAGCGCCGAGCGTGTCTCCGCAGAAGCGGAAGCCGTCAACCGCGAGCGCACCGCCGACAACATCGTGCAGGTACTGCCTGATGATGTGATTCGCAGCTTGCCCAACGCCAATTTGGCCGACGCTCTTGGCCGCCTGCCGAGCGTCACTCTCGAGCGCGATGAAGGTGAAGGTAAGTACGTGCAGGTTCGGGGCACCGAACCACGCCTTACCAACACGACCGTTGACGGTGTAAACGTACCGTCTCCGGAAACTGGCGTCCGCCAGATTAAGTTTGACGCTATTCCCGCCGACATCGTTGAATCCGTGGAAATCAATAAAACCCTGCAAGCGAATATGGACGGCGACGGCATCGGAGGCTCCATCAACCTGGTCACCAAGACGGCCGGTGAGCACCCCACGGTCGCACTCAGCGGAATGAGCGGATACACACCGATCCTGGGAGGACGGAGTCTGATCGAGACGACCGGCACGGTCGGCCAGCGTTATGGTCCCAGCAAGCGTTTCGGCCTGTTGATTGGGGGCTCTTACGACTGGAATGGACGCGGGATCGACGATATCGAACCTGTGTCGGACGTCGCCACGGCCCTCCCGGGGCAGCCGCGTTACATCGATTCCATTGACGTTCGCGAGTATCGGTATTACCGCACCCGCTGGGGGCTGGCTGGGAGCGCCGACTACAAACTGGGCGATGGCTCGAACATTTACGCGCGCTTTCTCTACTCCGACTTCCAAAACTACGGGGACCGCTGGGTCTACTCGATCAACGACAACACCCAGAATGCTGGCTTACTAGGCGGCAACGGCGGCACTCCATCGTTTAACACTCAAGATCGCCGTCCGGACATCGCCATTAGCAGTCTTCTCGTAGGGGGCAAACACGTCCTGTCGAGCACTTGGTATTCGTGGGACGTTTCTGCCTCCCGTTCGCGTGATTTGAATGTGTCTCCGGGGACAGCGAGCTTTTCGAGCACGCTGAGCAGCAGTGCGTGCCAATACGACCCTGTCGCCACCACAAATCTCTACCGGCCGCAATTTGCGCCGGTGTGCTTCTCGGAAGCATACGATCCCACGACTATGGCGCTGAGTGACATTCAGACCTCTGGGGGAAAGAGCGCTCAGATGAACTTCCAAGGAGCGGGAGCGATGGCCAAGCGCTACCACATTGGTTCGCACTTGGCCAATATCGAGATCGGCGGAAAATTCCGCAATGCCCATAAGTTCGACAATACCTATGGCACCGACTACACGCCCAACGGAAATATCTTGCTGAGCCAGTTTCCCAACCAACTCACAAACAGCAACTACTACGACGGCACCTACAAGCTGGGCTACAATCCAAACTACCAGACCATCCGCAATTTCCTGCTCGGGAATTCCGGCGAGTTCACCAGCCAGACTACGTTCGGAGGCGATCCGGCGAACTACGGCCTGATTGAAAAAGTCTCGTCCGGCTATGTGATGAATACGGTCGACCTTAGCAGCCGCGTTCGCATTGTGGCTGGGATACGTTTCGAGAGAACGAATCTCGATACCCTTTCGTTCGACACCACGGCAAACACTCTATCTGACAAGGCCAGTGGCTCTTACGTCAAGATTCTGCCGAGCGCCTCGCTGCGATACGCCTTCAACAGCAGCACGAACTTACGTTTGGTGTACGGGCGCGGCCTTTCGCGACCCGATCCGCAGGATATCGCTCAGGCGGTGACCTTTACGACCAACGGCAGCCCAGGGTCCATCAAGAACACGGCTTCTCTGGGCAATCCCAATCTTAAGGCGGAAACGGCCGACAACTTCGACGTGCTGGTCGAACACTACTTGAATCCGTTTGGGATGGTCACCGCTGGATTTTTCTATAAGAACCTGACCGATCCAATTGTGACCAAGAGCTTTGTTCTTGAGAACTTCACACCAACGCCAATCGCACCGACGGGAACGTACACTGTTACGCAGCCGATCAATGCCGGCAGCGCCTGGATCTCCGGGTTTGAGGCGGCCTATCTCCAGCACCTTACGTTCCTGCCGTGGAAGCTGGGTGGCCTCGGCATCTCGGCGAACTATGGCTACACGGCTTCCAGCGCCAGCGGACTACCAGGACGCTCCGATCACCCAAGACTCTTGCGAAACGCTCCGAATACCTGGAACATCAGCCCGACTTATGACCGCGGACGTGTCTCGATTCGGGTGGGCCTCTCGTACAATCAAGCGAACATCTATAGCTACAACTATCAGGACGGCTCGGACGGATCGACCGCCACTCCGGGTGGCCTGAAAGGGCCGTTCGGCGACGTTTATTTCTACTCCCACCTTCAAGTGGACGCGCAGGGCAGCGTGCGTTTGGGCCACGGGCTCAACTTCATCATGTACGGACTCAACCTGACCAACGAAGTGTTCGGCTTCTATCAGGGCAGCCCGCAATACATGATCCAGCGGGAATACTACACGCCAACCGTTGCGGCCGGCTTTCGGTGGTCGCCGGTGCACGAAAAGTAGGTCCGCCGGTAATTTTTCGCGCGGAGCTGCAAGACTAGCGTGCATTTCCAATCTGGCTGAAAGTGAGTCTCTGTGAAAACGATCCTTGCGGCGTTCGTACTCTTGTTCGCGTTGTTCACGGCCCGCTTTACTGCAACTGGTGCCAAACCGCCTCCGGCTTCAGGGGCGAGCGACGAGGTTGCGGTGCTCGTGGGAGCTGGCGACATCGCAGACTGCACGAACTTGACCGGTGCAGAGGCCACTGCGAAGCTGCTCGAGGGAATTCCTGGGACGGTAATGGCGGTTGGCGATCTGGCCTACCCAGATGGCGCACAAGAAAATTTCGCGTGTTACGACAAGACGTGGGGCCGGGTGAAAGCTCGCACGCGGCCAGCGGCCGGAAATCATGAGTTTCACACCGCCGGCGCCATCTACTACTTCAGCTATTTCGGCAGTTCCGCTGGAGACCCGGCGAAGGGCTACTTCAGCTACGAACTAGGCGCGTGGCACATCATCGTCTTGAACAGCGAGTGCGTCTCGGTCGGCGGTTGCGAAGCCGGATCCAAGGAAGAGAAGTGGTTGCGCTCGGACCTTGCCGCTCACCCTGCGTCGTGTACGCTGGCCTATTTTCACAAGCCTCTGTTTAGTTCTGGTGGCGCACACGGAGATGCGCTGGAATTCAGAGCTTTTTGGCAGGCGCTCTATGACGCCCACGCGGACGTGGTTGTGAATGGGCACGATCACGACTACGAGAGGTTCGGTCCGCAGAATCCGAGCGGAGAAGCAGATCCAACTCGTGGGATTCGCGAGTTTGTGGTTGGGACGGGCGGGAAGAATCACCGGCCGTTTCACGAGCCGGATAAGAACAGCGAAGTGCGCAACGCAGATACGTTCGGCGTGCTGAAGCTCACGCTGCGATCCCACGGATACGAGTGGAGTTTCGTTCCGGAGGCGGGTAAGAGCTTTACGGATTCCGGAACCGGGACGTGCCATTGAGGCGCCGCTTCTTAGACCACGTTGAGGCGTCTCGGGATCGCGCGGAAGAAATGGAGAAAAAATGAACCGTGTTCTCGCCACGATTGTGACGTTCGCCGCGTTCGGAATGCCTACCGCAGGGCCTTCGGGCTATCGCGAAACAAACAAAGTAACCATACCTGGACCCACGGGCTGGGACTACGTCACCGTGGATTCGGCGAGTCGGCGCGTGTACGTTTCTCACGCTACCCAAGTAGAGGTCCTGGACGCGGACACGCTCAAGGTCGTCGGGAGCATCCCGGGTACACCTGGTGTCCATGGAATCGCGATCGCCCCTGAAATCGGCAAGGGCTTCATCACTGCCGGCAAAGCCGACGCCGTCGTGATGTTCGATCTGGCAACGCTCAAGAATCTGGGCCAAGTCGGCACGGGCAAGAAACCTGACGCCATCGCGTACGATCCCGCAACCAAGCGCGTTTTTGCGATGAATGGTTCCAGCGACAGCGCGACCGCCATCAACGCAGCGGATGGTACCGTTAGCGGAGCCATCGATCTGGGCGGCGGGCCGGAATTTACCGTCGCCGACGGTAAAGGAAATGTGTGGGTGAATCTGGAAGATAAGAACCAGCTCCTGCACCTAGATTCGCGAACGCTGACGGTGAAGGACCGCTGGGCGGTGGCGCCGTGCGAAGAGCCGTCGAGCCTATCGTTTGATGCACAAAACCGGCGGCTGTTCGTGGGGTGCCGCAATGGCGTCATGGCTGTGGTGGATGCGGACAGCGGAAAAGTGCTGGCTACGTATCCGATCGGCGATCACGTTGATGCGTCAGCTTTCGATGCTGGCACTCGGCTGGTCTTCTTCTCGACCGGGGACGGTCACATTTCGATCTATCACCAGGACTCGGCCGATAAATATACGTTGGTGGAAAACTTGCCGACATATTCCGGCTCCAAAACAATGGGCTTCGATCCCAAGACGCACCGGATTTTTGTGCCTGCGAACCAAGCGGGCAGATTTGCGATTGTGGCGTTCGACCGATAGAAGAGTTTTCCGGAGCTATCCCAAGGTTCCTTGCAGCGCCTGCTGGAGTGATTCCTGCTTGGCGGCGCTCAGTTTTTTCCCCTGCTCGGTCAGGTAAAAGACGTCGATCACTTTCTGGCCTTCCGTATCGACTAGCGCCACCTCAATATTGCATTGCAGTCGCGCTAGCGTCGAGCCGATGTCATACAGCAGTCCGGGCCGGTCTTGCGCCATAATTTCCAGCAGCGTGCTGTGTTCCGACGAGCTGTCGTCGAAACTCGTCTGCGTCTCCACCGCGACTTTCGGCGGACGCGCCCGGCTCGCATTTTCGCGGTCCTTCAATAGCGGCTCCAGAGGAGCCTTGCCGTTCACCACATCCGCCAAGCTTCGTCGGAACCTCTCGATCTCGGTCGGATTCAGCTCCAGGGTGCGATGCAGGTCCGCAAAGTGAAAGGTGTCCAGCACCACGCCGGCGGCATTTGCAAACGCATCCGCTTTGATGATGTTCATTCCCCAGCCGGCCAGCACACCGGAAATGGTGGCGAATAGCGCCGGACGATCCGCCGTGAGCAGCGTCAACGAAAATGCGTGGCCCGTGGCACGCAACTCGGTCTGCACTGGCTCGGTTCGCAGTTTCTGGTACAGCGCCAAGTGGCTGGCAATCTCGGCCGCCGAATGCACCGCAAGGTAGCGTCTCGGGAATCCTTCCAGGAACCTCTCGATCTCTTCCGTGCTTGCGCCGCCGAACTGCGCGTGTACGTGCTCGAGCAGCGAAACTTCGTCGTGGGCATGGAGCCGGTCGCGGTCCAACGTTCGGCTGAAGTGGTTGGAGGTCGCCACGAAAAGCTGCCACAGCATGTCCGCCTTCCACGGCGTCAAGGCTTCCGGGTTCACCGCGTGGATATCGGCGTAAGTCAACAGACACAAACGCTGCAGGCGTTCCTGATTCACCACCGAGGCCGCAAACGCGGAGATGGTCGAGGGATCGAAAATGTCGCGGCGTTGCACCGTGGCGGACATGTCCAGGTGATGCTCGATCAGGAAATGCACCTCGGTTTTTTCTTCCTCTGAAAGTTGCAAGCGCTGCGCCGCGCTCTGGAGTGCTTCGAGGCTGCCGGCCACGTGGTTCTCGACGGGCATCCCTTTGCCAACGTCGTGCAACAACAGCGACAAAATCAGCAGGTCCCGGCGCTCCACGGTCTTCCACAGGTTCTGAAAGTGAGCTCCGCGCGGGTCGGGAGGATCGGCCAGCTCTTGCAAATGTTCGATGGTGCGCAGCGAGTGCTCGTCCACGGTATAGCGATGATAGAAATCGCGAACCACCAGCGAATCGATGCGGCCAAATTCCGGCAAGATCTCCGTCAGCAGACCCAGACGTTGCATCGGACGCAGCGCCACTCCGGGATAGTCAGCACTCAAAATTTCGCGCAGCACCGGCCAGGACACTTCCGCGTTGCGCACCGGGAGCTCCGGGTGCTGCATGATGTACGCGATACAGCGTTCCGCCCGGCGGCTTAACGGCACGCCGGTGCGCGCCGCCTCCGTGAAAAGAGAAAACGTCACCGCTCGATCCGACAATGCCGGCTGGTCCAGCACTTCAAACAAACCGTCGCGCACCGCGAAAGGTTTACCGTTGCTGGGCTCGAACTTCGTCGCCCGGGCGGCGCTGAATAATCGTTGCCGCAGGGTCTGCGGCACAGCGGATTTCTGTTCCAGGTAGCGCAGCAGTTGCCGGTTGAGCGTGCGCGCCTGCCGGAAATACACTCGCATCCATTCCGCGGCATTCCGCGAAAAGCCATCGGCAACGCCCAGAGAGCGCTCCGCCGCCGCCGCTTGCAGTTCGTACGTCAGCGTGTTGTCGTTCCGCGTGTTGGCGTAATGCAAGAAACAGCGAATCGCGCTCAGGAAATCCACGGCGCCGGCGGCCAATTCCTCTTCCGCGGCGCTGCTGGTCAAAGTTTCCTTTTTCTCGCCCGCGATTTGGCGCAGCCATACCGCCGCCTGATAATCGCGAAGCCCCCCGGGCGCCTCTTTGACGTTTGGCTCTAGATGAAAAATCGTGTTGCCGTAGCGCGCCAAGCGGTCTTTCGTCAGCTTGTGCAGCTGCGCTTGAAGGAACGGCCGCGCTTGTTTCTCCGATGCAGGCAGGACGCGTGTATCCAGCTTCTCGAAAATTTCAGGGTCGCCCGCCAAAAAACGCCGGTCCAGCAGGGCCAGATGAAACTCCACGTTGTCTTCTTCGATCCGTTTGCATTCCTCGAGTGTGCGCCCCGCCGAGCTCACGCGGAATCCGAGGTCCCACAGCGTGCGCGAGAAATCCGAGATCAGCGGCCGGAACGCCTGTTCGGCTTTTTCGTTGCCGAAAAGAAACAAGATGTCGAGGTCGGAATAGGGAAAAAGCAACCGCCGGCCGTATCCGCCCAGCGCCACCAGGCACAGACCTGCCCAAGGGGTGTCGTGAACCCGCAGCACATCGCCGAAAACTTGCCGGATATTCGAGTCCGCCAGTTCGCACAGAGCGCGAACCGTTTCCCGCGCGCTCACACCCGCTTCGAACTGTTGCCGGATACGTTGTCGCGCGTCGTCGGCTTGCGGGCCGAGGACAGAAAGGGGCGTCAGAGAACCTTGCATGGTCCGTACGGGTTGGCTTACCGGATGGAGACCTAGACGGGCTGCGATCGTCATTTCACATCAGAGCGCATTCTCACCGCGCTCTTCGTTGCGGATCCGGATGGCTTCCTCAACCCTCGATAGAAATATCTTACCGTCGCCGATCTTTCCTGTCTTGGCCGTCTTCAAAATGGTGTCCACAACGGTATTCACCAACTTATCGGGCAGCACCATCTCCAATTTAATCTTCGGCAGCAGGTCCACGGTGTATTCCCGGCCTCGATAGACCTCCGTATGCCCTTTTTGGCGGCCATGACCGCGCACTTCCGTCACCGTCATTCCCTCGATGCCGGCTTCGCGCAAAGCATCTTTTACCGATTCAAACCGCGAGGGCTGAATGATCGCCTCAAGTTTCATCATGGAAGGTTTCGCTCCCGCGCTCCTGCCGGTCTACCGCTCACCCCATCCTCACACAACTGATCGCAAATTCTACAGGCGAGTTGTCCGGCGTCGCCGCACTTGCAACGCCGGTGCCGCACGAAACTCTTGCACTCTGCGTCACAACTCCAGGTTGTAGGCTTCTTCTCCGTGCTGGGTAATGTCCAGACCTTCGATCTCCTGCTCTTCGGTCGCTCGCAGGCCGGTGATCATATCCGTGATTTTCAGCAGCACGATCGTTCCCACCAGCGCGAAGCTCCAGGCGATCAGCACGCCCACAAGCTGATTGCCCATCTGGCCCCAGTGCCCGTCGAGCCCGCCTACCGCCTTACCGGCGCCGAAAATCGGATTCACGATCTGTTGCGCGAATACGCCGGTCAGTAACGCCCCTATCGTTCCACCGGCGCCGTGCACGCCGAATGCATCCAGCGCGTCATCGTAGCCGAAGATCGACTTCACCTTTGTCACCATCCAGTAGCACACGATGCCTGCGATGAACCCGATGGCCAGCGCCGGCATCGGCCCAACGAATCCCGCCGCGGGAGTAATCGCCACAAGTCCGGCTACCGCGCCGGAAATCGCTCCCAACGCGCTGGCTCTCCCGTTCTTGATCCATTCCGCCGCGCTCCAACTCAGCGCTGCCGCAGCCGTCGCGAAATGCGTGGCCACAAACGCGCTCGTCGCCAAGGCGCTCGACGCCAGCGCGCTACCGGCGTTAAATCCGAACCATCCAACCCACAGCAAGCACGCCCCGATAAAGCTGAGCACCAGGCTGTGCGGCGGCATCGGCTGCTTGGGGAATCCCGTTCGCTTGCCCAGATATAACGCACACACCAGTGCCGAAACTCCCGAGCTAATGTGCACTACCGTTCCACCCGCGAAGTCCAGCGTGGGAAACTTCCCGCCCAGCGCCGCGTTAAGGAATCCGCCCTTGCCCCACACCATGTGAGCCAGCGGCGCGTACACCACGAGAAACCACAGCGTCAGAAACAGCACTGTGCCGCTGAATTTCATGCGTTCCGCCGTCGCACCGGTAATCAGCGCCGGTGTGATAATCGCGAACATCAACTGGTACACCATGAACGTCGCCTGAGGAATCGTCCCCGCATAGTCGGGGTTTGGTTCGGCGCCCACGCCGCGCAGGAATGCGTGCTCGAACCCGCCGATCACCGGCCCGTTGCCGCCAAAGCACAGGCTGTAGCCCACCAGCGCCCACAGCACCGAGATGACCGCCATCAGCATGAAACTCTGCATCATGATGGCCAGCGTGTTCTTGCGCCGCACCAGACCGCCGTAAAATAGCGCCAAGCCCGGGCCGGTCATCATCAGCACCAGCGCCGCGCTCACCAGCATCCACGCGTTGTCCGCGGAAGATTGCGCCGCGGTTACCCGCTGATCCAACTGCGCCAGCTTATCGTTTACGGCCTTTGCGGCTTCGGCGGTTGCTGTCGAGGAGGAGGCTTTCGGGGACGGCGTTGCGGCGGACGGAGTCTGGCGCGCCTGAAGGGAAACGCCGGCGAGCACCATGGTAGAGAAACAACACCACTTCAAAACCACGCGCCTCATAGTTATGTCCGCTCCGCTGCGTTTGAGTTGACCACCGGTTCGACCGGACCGCACACTCGCTGACCGCGTTCCGCTGCCAGGGAAAACGCTTTCAACGGGGATTATCGTTTTGTTGAGCGGAGATTATACGCTCCGATCCAAGTGCATACCCTTAGAAATTTGCATTCACTCGATTCGTTTTTCTGATCGTGAGACGCCGGGATGCCGTTACGCAAACCCGTCGGCCTTCACACAGCTCCTCCCGGCACGCGCCGCTTGTGCCCTGCCTCCGTCATCGTATAATGCCCTCCGGCCTACAGACCGGGCGCACCGCTCGCTTCGCTAGCCGCGTTTCGGCGTGACGTCATATCCTTGGGACGAGCGCCGGTAGTATTCTAAGTGTTGCGTTTCGAGCATAATTTTCTCTGCCGGAGTTGCGTGACGATTCCGTGAAAGAGTTCTCCCGATGACCGAACATCCGCCCATGGAGATTGCCGTCCGTGAATCCGACGGCATCCATTTCTTGGTGGTCCATGGCCGCTTGACCATCGGGGAGCCCAGCGAGCAGCTCACGGACGCGCTCCAGTCCGTCGTGCAGAGGGGCGGCCGCAAAGTCGTGGTCAATCTCAACGGCGTTCCTCAGATCGACAGCTCGGGCATCTCCTCGCTCGTTCGGAGTTCCATCCAGTTAGCTCGCGAAGGTGGCGCGCTTCATCTGGTCTGCGGCCAAGGTCGCGTGCGTGACGCGCTCACTGTCACCCGCTTGGTCGAAGCCATCCCCACATTTGAGACCGACTCGTCCGCGCTCGCCAGTTTCACCTAAACCTAATCTAGATTGCTGTAGCCGCCCTCTTCAGAGGACGGGGTGTAGATGACACAACGTGCACAGTAGAGTGTGTGGTAACCGAAGCGCACGACTTCGTGCGCTGGACGGCGGTATCTTCAAAATTCTACTCAGATGATCCAATGGGACGTGCGGCTAAACAAAAACGCGCTGGGAGCGCGCCATCGCTACTTCTTACCCGCTCTTCTTCAACTCCGCCAACACCAGCTTCGCCAATTCCTTCAACGTCTCGAACACGCCCTGCCCGGTAACCGCCACGCCCTCCAGCACCGGCTCGCCTTTTTTCTGCAGTTGCTTCGTCAGGTCCGGAATCGGCAATGCGTTCGGCAAATCGCGCTTGTTCAACTGCAGCACGTAGGGAATCGTCTCGAAATTCAGGTTGTGCTCTTTCAAATGCTCCTGCAAGTTTTCCATCGTTTCGAAATTCGCATCCAGCCGCTCTTCCTGCGAATCCGCCACGAACACCACGCCATCCGCGCCTTTTAAAATCAGCTTGCGGCTGGCTTCGTAAAACACCTGCCCAGGCACGGTATACAGGTGGAAGCGCGTCTTGAATCCGCGCACCGTACCCAAATCCAGCGGCAGAAAGTCGAAGAACAGCGTCCGGTCGGTCTCGGTGGCCAGCGACACCATTTTCCCCTTTTGGTTTTGTCCGGTGTGGTCGTAGATCCATTGCAGGTTCGCGGTCTTTCCGCCCAGACCTGGACCGTAGTACACCAGCTTGCAGTTGATTTCGCGCGCAGGAAAATTGATGAAAGGCACGTGTCGTTGGTCCGATGTCCAGTCAGAAACTTATAGCACACGCGCCAAGGGCAGGCCAATCATTCCGGCAATCTGCTGTCGCGTGTCTCGCACTAGTTCTCGGATGCCCCGGCGCGCGAATTCTTGTTTGCGCTGCCTGACAGGCAACGCTGCCCGTATCTTACTAGTTATCCCGGTGCTGCGTTGACGCGCGGAACCTGCTCTGCTAGCATGCGCGGCATGGCAAAGGCGCACAAGCCCAATTCGGGAAACTCTTCTCGCTCCAAAGACGCCTCGCATGGCCAATCTAAATCATTGAAAATAAAACCTTTAACTCCACAGCACCCCCCGCAGCGGGGCGGCGTCGAGATGGTCGACCCTCGCGTCCAGGCCCAGCTCAAGGTTTACGACGAGGCCTTGGCCCTGTTTCACCAGCAGAAATTCGCCAAAGCCAAGCAAGAATTGGAAAAAGTCCTTGAGGGTCCTAGCAAAGAGCTCGCCGACCGCGCTCGCATGCATCTCAAGATCGCCGAGCAGCGCATGAAGCCCTCTCACGAGCAAAATCCTCGCACCGCCGACGAGCACTATCAGCGCGGCGTGGCCATGATGAACATCGGCCGCTGGGATGATGCCCGCGAAAGCCTCGACAAGGCTCGCAAAGCCGCGCCCAAAGCCGACCACATTCATTACGCGCTGGCCGCGCTCGATTGCCTTACCGGCGAAGCCGATTCCGCGATGAAGAATCTCAAGGTCGCGATCGAGCTCCGCCCGGAAAATCGCTATCACGCCCGCAACGACGAAGACTTTGCCTTCCTCCAGGAAGATCCGCGCTTCACCGAAATGCTCTATCCGGAGAAAGACGGCACGGCCAACTAAGCCCCTCGCGGTGATCGGTAACTGCGTTGACTAATCTACTTGTAAAGCCTTTGTAAAGCTTGCCATCGATCCGCTCAGATGCGTGCTCTTTAGGATCCATGTTCAGTTCTTTTCTGTAGAATGACAGGGCGCCAAGCCTAACGTGAAAAAGCGCACTCCAAATCGAAGCAACTCCCTCATGGCGTCAACGTCGTCGCCCTCGGCGGCGGCACCGGCTTTCCACACTCTTCGCGGCTTGAAAGAGCTCGTCTCTCGCCGCCGCGACGAACCCGCCACCGCGCACCATCCCATCGCCGACCTCACCGCCATCGTCACCGTCACCGATGACGGCGGCAGCTCCGGCCGCCTGCGCCGCGAAAATCGTATCCTGCCGCCCGGCGACATCCGCAACTGCATGGTCGCCCTTTCGCAGGACGAAGCTCTTCTCGGCCGCCTCTTTCAATATCGCTTCCACGCCGGCCGCGGTCTCGTCGGCCACAATTTCGGCAATCTCTTCCTCGCCGCACTCACCCACGTCACCGGCGATTTCGCCGAAGCCGTCCGCGTCAGCAGCAAAATCCTCGCCATTCGCGGCCGCATTTTCCCTTCGACCGTCTCCAACGTCTCGCTGGTCGCCACGCTCGAAGGCGGCCGCCGCGTCCACGGCGAAACCCGCATCACCGCCAGCCGCAAGCCCATCAAAAAACTCGCGCTCTCTCCGCGTTCCGCCCGCCCGCTTCCCAAGGCGCTCGAAGCCATCCAAGAGGCCGATCTGATTCTTCTCGGCCCCGGCTCGCTCTACACCAGCATCCTGCCCAATCTCGCTGATCCCAGATATCGCCAACGCCATCGCCAAGTCCAAAGCGCCTCGCGTCTACATCGCCAATCTGATGACCCAGCCCGGCGAAACCTCCGGCTACGCCCTTGCTGATCATCTTCGCGCCATCCAGCATCACACTTCGCGCCGCGTCATTGACTGGGTCGTCGCCAATCGCCAGCCCGTTTCTCCCGCGGTCGCCAAGCGCTATCGCGCACGAGGTGCCGAGCCGGTCGCCATTGACCTTGGCGCCTCTGCAGAACCTCGGCTATCGCGTCATCCTCGACAACCTCCTCGAAGAGCACGGCGTCATCCGCCACGATCCCACCGCCTGGCCCGCCTCCTGTTCGAAGAGTTCCTCTCCTCGCCGCGTCTCGCCCGCCGCTGACACCGTCCTTGCCTGCCCGCTCTCGCAGAGCCAAGTCCCAAGACCGGTCAAAGCACAAGGACTCATGCGCGCCCGTTACTAGCTATCCCAGCAACGGTCCACCGTGTGCTACCTTCCTACTCGCGGAGGTGTTCACTGTGCTCAAGCAAAATCTCCTGTACGCTTTGCGCTTCTACGCAAGAGTCCTGGCCTCACCTTCGTGATCGTCTTGACCCTCGCCCTGGGCATCGGCGCGAATACCGCCATTTTCTCGGTCGTCTATTCGGCGCTCCTCCGCCCGCTGCCCTATCGGCATCCCAGCGAACTGCTCTTTCTCGGCGAATCACGCGAGCAATATCCCAGTCATCGATCATGGCGCAAGCCTCCTACCCCGACTTTCGGGACTGGAAGCGAGCCGCGAAGAGCTTTCAGTCCTTGGCATGTTACGCCGGAGACGGCTTCATCCTCGAAGCCGGCGGCGAACCCAAGCTGCCTTTGGCCACCCGGGTCACGCCAAACTTCTTCGCCACCCTCGGCGTGAAACTCTCGCTTGGACGCGATTTCTCGACGGCGAAGATCAGCCCGACGGTCCCCACGTTGCCATTCTTAGCGACACATACTGGCGGAACGAGCTCGGCGCTAATCCAGACGTGCTGGGGACTTCGATTCGTCTGGATGGCAAGCCCGTCACCGTCGTCGGTGTTCTGCCGCGCGATTTCGAATTTGCGCCCGCGAAGTCGGCGCCGCTTTGGGTGCCCTCCATGCTCCGGGCGACCTGAGCGCGCGAAGCAGTCTTCGCTGGTTCAGCGTGATCGCTCGCCTGGCTCCAGGCGTTTCTCCGCAATCAAGCCCAGGCCGAGATGGTTGGCATCACCGCGCAACTCGCCCGCGCCTATCCCAAAGAAAATGAGTCCACCGTCTTCGTCATGGCCGGTTTCCGCGATCGCATCGCTCGGCAAAGTTCGCCCGTTGCTTCTGGTGCTCCTCGGCGCCGTCGGTTTCGTTTTGCTGATCGCTTGCGCCAACGTCGCCAATCTACTGCTCACGCGTTCGATCAGCCGCCGCAAAGAATTTGCCGTGCGTTCCGCACTCGGCGCAACGCGCCGCAATCTCATCTCGCAGCTGCTTGCCGAAAGCTTGATGCTTTCTTTTCTTGGTGCCGCCATTGGCTTCGTCGCGGCTCCATTGGGGCGTCAACTTGCTCGTTGCCGCAATCCCCGAATCTCAGCTCGCCGCCATGCCCTACTTGCGCTCCGCTGGAGTCAGCTTGCCGGTCCTGGCGTTTCTCTGCTGCGTCACCCTTGCCACCGGCTTGCTCTTCGGATCTGGCCCCCGCCTTCGCCGCTGCGCAATCCTCCGTCAATGACATTCTGAAAGATGAAACGCGTGGCGGCACGAGCTCGAGTCACGCGCGTCTCCGCAATTCCCTTGTCGTCGTTGAAATCGCCGTCTGCCTGGTCTTGCTGGTCGCCGGCAGCCTGATGCTGCAGAGTCTCAACGCGCTTCTCCGCCAAGACCGCGGCTTCGATCCCCGCAACGTCTTGACCTTCGACGTTAACTTGCCCGACGCCTCGTATCCGAATGACAAGGACGATCCCAATAAAAATTCAATCGCCGACAAGTTCGAGCGTAATTTCATCGAGCGTCTCCGCAATACGCCGGGCGTTGTAAATGTCGCTTCGACAACCATCGTTCCCGCCACGGGAGGAGGCGGTACCATCCGCTTCGTCGTCGAGGGGCGCCCCACTGCGCTTGGCAGGGAAGACGAGTGCAATATTGCCGAGGTCAGCCGCGACTATCACACGGCCATGAAGATTCCTTTGATCCAGGGCCGCTTCTTTTCCGAGGACGACACCAAGCCGAATGCATCTCCCGTCGTGCTCGTCGGCAGCGCGTTCGTGAAAAGCTATTTCCCCAATGAGAATCCGCTCGGCAAACGTATCCGTTATACGTTCAACGCGCAGCAGCCGTTCCGCCAGATCGTGGGTGTGGTCGGTGATACCGCTTTGCTGGATCTCGACGCGCCTCCGCCACCAGTCATCTACGAGCCAACGAGCGAAACGGCGACACCTACCTGAGCTATATCGTGCGCACTGCAGGTGATCCCGTTGCCTTCGTCGGCTCGGCCCGCGCCACATTGCACGAAATCGACCCTCAGCTGCCCTTGATCCAGCCGCGCACGCTGGAACAGGTCGCTGCGCAAGCGCCTTCCGTGTTCCTCCGCAGCTACCCGTCGCTGTTGATTGGAAGTTTCGCCGGCCTCGCTCTCGTTCTCGCGATGATCGGTTTGTACGGAGTAATTTCTTGCTCCGTCCTCCAACGCACGCGCGAGATCGGCATCCGCGTCGCGATGGGAGCGCAGCGACCCGACATTCTGCGTCTGGTGCTTCGCGAAGGCATCCTGACGGCGGGCTTGGGCGTAGCCGTGGGCGTAGTTGCCGGCCTCTTCCTCACCCGCTTGATGAGCACCTTGCTCTACGGCGTAACCCCGAGTGACTGGCTCACATTTACGGCGGTATCTACATGCCTGCTGCTCGTTGCCGTGATGGCCTGCACCATTCCCGCGCGCCGCGCCACCCGCGTCGACCCCATCGTGGCCCTCCGCTACGAATAGGATCGCCGCCCTGGTACAGCCATTTCCGGCTGTCCTCAGATACAAATGCTGTTGCCCCCTTGCTTACCGAGGGGAAGCCCTGTACTCTAGCCTCGGTAACCGAGAGGACGGCCGAAGCAGACTTGCCACCGCCATCTCTCGCGTCGTCAGGCTAAGCGAGGTCTGCTATGCGTTTCGAACATTGGCTTTACACCATCCCGCTCCGTCTTCGTTCGCTGTTTCGCCGCAACCGCGTTGAGAACGAACTGGATGACGAATTGCAATTTCATCTTGAGCGTAAAGCCGAGGAGTACGTGGCATCGGGTCTGTCGCTCGATGAAGCCCGCCGCGCCGCCCTCCGCCACCTCGACGGTATCGAGCGCAGCAAGGAAGAGTGTCGCGACACCCGTCGTGTGAGCTTTCTTGAAGATTTTGCCCACGACCTCCGTTTTTCGCTCCGCATGCTACGCAAAACCCCTGTCTTTGCCGCCACCGCCATCGTCACCCTCGCCCTTGGCATCGGAGCCAACAGCGCCATCTTCAGCGTCGTCAATGGCGTGCTGCTGCGCTCGTTGCCGTACCCGGATTCGCCGCGCATCCTGACCATTCACTCCAATCAGTCGCTTCCCGACCTGGAAGACATTCAGAAGCAAACGCGTTCCTTCGACGCGATCGGCGGTATGACCATTCAGGCGCTCGATTACACGGGTGAGGCCGAGCCGATTCAGATTTACACCGGGCTTTGCAACGCCGATTTATTTTCCGTTCTGGGCCTCCAGCCTGCTCTCGGCCGTGTGTTCTCGCCCTCCGAAGACCGCTACGGTGGCCCGGGCCTTGTAGTCCTCACCAACGGTTTCTGGACGAGTCACTTCGGCGCAGACCCCAACATTCTTGGCAAATCCATCCAGCTCAGCGGCAATGTCTACACCGTCATTGGAGTTATGCCGCCCACCTTTTGGAAACCCGGAAGGGCAGTGGACGCGCTCGCTTCGCTTCGAGTCGTCAATCCCGTTGCGGCCCAATTCCGTGGCGTCCATTTCCTTTCCACCTATTTCCGCCTGAAAGCCGGCGTCTCCCTGGCGCAAGCAAATGCGGATATGGGAATCGTGGATCAATGGCTTGCTCTTCGCTATCCAGAGGAGAACGCCGGCCGCCACAGCATCTTGGTCCCACTGCAGCAAGCGGTTGTTGGCGATGTGCGCCCCGAATTGTTCGTTCTATTCGCTGCCGTGGGTTTCGTGCTGGTCATCGCCTGCGTAAACTTCGCGAATCTGCTCGTTGCCCGCTCCGCCACTCGCCGCCATGAACTCGCAATTCGCGCCGCGCTCGGCGCACGCTCTGGCCGCCTGGTGCGTCAGATGCTCGCGGAAAGCGTCTTCCTCTCTCTTCTCGGAGGTACCGCAGGCCTGCTCTTCGCTAAGTGGAGCATTCATCTTCTAGTTTCTCTGAAGCCCGCCAATGTGCCGCGCCTCTCGGACGTCTCTATGGACGCTTCGGTGCTGGCTTTCACCTTCGGTGTTTCGCTTCTTACTGGTTTGCTTTTTGGTTTGGCTCCTGCCTTCAGTAGCGCCCTCATGGCTCCCGACGCCAATCTCAAGGAAAGTAGCCGCACCACCACGGGCGCGGCGGCCGGCTTTCGCATTCGCAAGGTCCTTGTCGTTTCGCAAATCGCCCTGGCCCTCGTCCTGTTGACCGGCGCAGGACTCATGATTCGCAGCTTCCAACTGCTCCGCCAGGTCGATCCCGGCTTCAGGCCGGACTCCGTGCTGACCATGCGCCTGGAGCTTCCCGAGGCTCGCTACCGTGAACTCGATCAACAGCGGCAGTTCCGGCAAGCCTTGCTGGATCAACTCAACGCTCTACACGATGTCGACGCCGCCCTCATCAGTGAACTACCGATGAGCGGCGAATACCTCACCCACAATATTGTCGTTCAAGGCCGTCCTCCCGTTCCGCCCGGTGAAGAACCCGAAGTCCAGACGCGGAGCATTGCTGGAGACTATTTCCGCACCATGGGTATCCCGCTTCTCAGTGGACGCGACTTCGAGTCTCATGATCACTTCGGAACGCAGCACGTCGCCATCGTGAATCGTTCTTTCGTCAACACCTACTTCCCCAAGCAGAACCCAGTTGGTTCGCACATCGATTGGTCCCGTTCGAATCCTCCCGATTGGATGACCATCGTCGGCGTCGTTGGCGACGTCAAACATTTCGGTCCAAACGAGCCCGAAGAGCCAGCTGTCTACGACCTTTACTCACAAACGACGGAACCCTGGAAGCGCTGGATGTTCCTGACCGTTCGCAGCGGCTTAGCTCCCGAGATCATCCTTGGCCAGATCAAGGCGAGCGTTTGGGCGATCGACAAACAGATTCCTCTCACCCGCGTCTCCACGATGAACGAAGTCGTCGCATCATCCCTGGATAGCCAGCGATTTAACCTGGTCCTGCTCTCGGCTTTTGCTGCCCTCGCATTCGCGCTCGCCGTTGTCGGAATCTACGGCGTGGTTTCCTACGCGATCGCGCTGCGCACCAATGAAATCGGAATCCGCATCGCGCTCGGCGCCCAGCCTCGCGATATTTTGTGGATGGTTCTTCGGGAAGGAGGCCGCCTCGCGTTCGCCGGATGCCTCATCGGCCTTGCCGCATCCCTGGTGTTGACTCGTTTCATGTCGCACTTGCTCTTCGGTATCAGCGCCCGCGATCCACAGACCTTCGCAATCGCCGTGCTCATTCTCGACGCAGTCGCGCTTCTTGCGTGCTATCTTCCCGCGCGCCGCGGCACCCGTGTAGACCCCATCGTGGCCCTGCGCTACGAATAGGAATCATTTTCGTGGCACAGCCATTTCTGGCCGTGCATTCGTAGAATTGGTCACTATTCACGATGAGCGTCATTGCGATGACGTAACTTCCTTGATTGACCGTCGCTCTCAAGTTTGTAACCCTTGCTCCCAAGTCAGACGTATACCTGTGCTCAAACAGAACCTCCTTTACGCTTTCCGTTCTCTCCGCAAGAGCCCGGGCTTCACCTCTGTGATCATCCTGACGCTGGCTCTGGGTATTGGCGCCAATACCGCCATTTTTTCCGTGGTTTATTCCGCGCTCCTACGCCCTCTTCCGTATCGTCATACCGAACAGCTGGTCGTTCTCGGCGAATCGCGCCGTCAAATGACCAATCCCAACTTCAGCGCGTCGTACCCCGACTATTTGGACTGGAAGCAGAGCGCGAAGACCTTCCAGTCTTTCGTCGGCTACAGTGGTGACGCCTTCACCCTCGATATCGGTGGAGAGCCGCAGAACACCTTCGCCGTCCAGGCCACACCGGGCTTTTTCTCCACTCTCGGTGTGAAGCTTGCTCTCGGACGCGACTTCGTCGATAGCGATATTCAGCGCGACATTCCCCGCGTCGCCATTTTGAGCGACGCGATGTGGCGCACTACTTTTGGCGCGGACCCCCATGTTCTCGGGCGCATCATTCACTTGGATCGCAATCCAGTCACCGTCGTCGGGGTGCTCCCTCGCGAGTTCGCACCCGTCAATGCCGCACCTCTCTGGGTTTCCTTGCATCCCAACGAATACGCTGCCACCGGCCGCAATCTTCGCTGGCTAGGCGTCATCGGCCGCTTGTCTCCCAGCGTCACTCTGCGTTCGGCGCGCGCGGAAATGGAAGCCATTGCGCGGCAGTTGGAACAGCAATATCCCAAAGAAGACAACTCGCTCGTCATCGATATGGAATCTCTTCGCGACCGGGTCGTCGGCAGCATACGCCCCGTGTTGCTCGTACTTCTCGGCGCTGTAGGCTTCGTGCTGCTCATCACTTGCGCGAACGTCGCCAATCTTCTGATGACTCGTTCCGTTTCTCTTCGCAAGGAATATGCCATTCGCGCAGCGCTCGGCGCCGGCCGCGGCACGTTACTAGGTCAAATGCTCACGCAGAGCTTGATACTTTCCGGGTCCGGAGCTGTCTTCGGCCTTCTGATCGCGCAACTCGGCGTCACCGCACTCATCGCAGCGATCCCCGAATCCCAACTGCAAACTATGCCGTACTTGCGGGACGCCGGAACCAATCTTCCGGTGCTCGCATTTCTCTGCGGCGTCACCATACTCACCGGTATTCTCTTCGGGCTCGCTCCCGGACTTTTCGCTACCCGCTCCCCCGTCAACGAAGTGCTGAAGGATGAAACGCGAGGCGGCACAAGCTCTGGCCACAACCGCCTGCGCAACAGTCTCGTCGTTGCCGAAATCGCGATTTCGCTCGTGCTTCTCGCTGGTGCAAGCCTCTTGCTTCAGAGTTTCCACGCCATCCTCGGCCAGGACACCGGCTTCGATCTGCGCAATACGCTGACCTTTGACGTCAATCTTCCGGATGCGTCTTACCCCAGCGAGAAGGCCTGGCCCTACAATAGTCCGGCCTCGGTTCGTTTCGAACACCAGTTCGTTGAACGCCTCCACGGCATACCTGGCGTCCTGAATGTGGCGTCAACGAATGCGATTCCCGCGAACGGTGGCGCGGGCAGCATTCGTTTTGTCGTCGAAGGACGCCCCACCGCCGTAGGGCAGGACTACGAGTGCGACATTGTCACCGTGGATTCCACATATTATTCGACGCTGAAAATTCCCCTCATCCACGGACGCTATTTCAACGCCGCCGACTCGATCGATGCCCCCCGCGTTCTCGTAGTCAATCAGGCGTTTGCTCGCAGTTATTTCCCCAACGACAGTCCTCTCGGCAAGCGTATCCGCTTCACTTACAACGCGCTCGAGCCCTTTCGGGAAATCGTCGGCGTCGTAGGCGACACCGCGCAGGATGATCTCGCCGCTCCTCGCCCTCCGATCATCTATGTTCCCAACGATCAGGGCCCATCCACATATTTGAGTTTCATGGTGCGAATTGCTGGTCAGCCGGTGGCTTTCGTCGGCTCGGTGCGCGCCGCTTTGCGTGAAATCGATCCACAACTTCCTCTAATTCAGCCGCGCACTCTGGAACAGGTTGCCGAGCAATCCCCTTCCGTATTCCTCCGCAGCTATCCCTCGGTCTTGGTCGGCAGTTTCGCTGCTCTCGCGCTGATTCTTGCCGCCGTCGGCCTTTACGGACTCATTTCCTATACCGTGCTTCAGCGCACCCGGGAGATCGGCATTCGCGTCGCCATGGGCGCCCAGCGTACGGATGTCTTGCGCTTGGTTCTTCGGGAGGGCTTAGTAACCGCTATCTTAGGCGTCGTGATTGGCGTCGCCGCTGGTCTTGTTCTAACGCACCTTATGAGCAGCTTACTCTTCGGCGTAGCACCCGCGGACTGGCGCACGTTTACCGGCGCCGCCGCGTTTCTGCTTCTAGTGGCCCTGGCTGCTTGCGCGATTCCCGCCAGTCGCGCCACGCGTGTCGATCCAATCATCGCCCTCCGCTACGAATAGGAATCTTCAATACGCCCAGCGAAGAAGCACGCCTCCGGTTGTGTAGCCGGCGCCAACGGCTGCGAGAAGCACGAGGTCGCCCTTGTGCAGGCGGCCTTCGGCGACGGCGTCGCGGAGGCCCAGAGGAATCGTGCCCGCGGTGGTGTTGCCGTAGCGGTCGATGTTCACCATCACTTTGGAATCATCCACGCCAAGCCGTTGCTGCATCGCGCGGATGATGCGCAAATTTGCTTGATGAGGCACGACCAGCTTGAGGTCGTCGCTGGTGAAGCCGTTGCGTTCGAGCAGAGACGTAGCCAGTTCCGCCATGCGCCGCACCGCGTACTTGAAAACCTGCGAACCATCTTGATGAACCACGTGCATGTTCTTCTCGACTGTTTCGCGGGTAGATGGATTCAGAGAGCCGCCGCCAGGCATGTACAGATAGCTCCCGCCGGAGCCATCGATATCGTGCGCGAAGTCAAGAATGCCCTCACCGTCGCTCGCGGGCTCGAGCAGCACCGCACCGGCGCCGTCGCCAAAGAGCACGCACGTAGCCCGGTCTTTGTAGTCCAGGATTTTGCTCATCGAGTCGCTGCCGATCACCAGAACTTTTTTGTGCGCGCCCGACCCGACGAACTGCGCTCCGACGGTGAGCGCGTATGCAAAGCCTGAGCAGGCCGCGGAAAGATCGAAGCCCCACGCTTTTTTTGCGCCCAGCCGGTCCTGCACCAGGCAGGCGGTCGCAGGAAAAAACATGTCCGGGGTGACGCTTGCGAGGACAATCATGTCGATATCGGCGGGATCAGTGTTGGTTTGCGCAAGAAGCTGTTTGGCGGCCGCGGTCGCCATATCCGATGTTGCAGCGCCGTTCTCGACGATGTGGCGCTCGCTAATGCCCGTACGAGTGCGAATCCACTCGTCGTTGGTATCGACCATCTTTTCCAGATCGGCGTTGGTCAGCACTTTGGGCGGAACGTAGCCCGCGACGCCGGTAATCTTGGCCGCGATGCGATGGGACATGGCGCTCCTTGGAGTTCCGTCACCTGCGCAAGAGACACTGAATTCTATGCGATGCCGCCGAAAAGCGACAAGAAAAGCTCATTCAGACGGCGGAAGAATCTCGTACCGCCAGGTCAGCGTGGCGGCCTTCTGCAGCATTGCGGAGACGGAGCAATACTTTTCTTCGCTCAGCTTTATCGCGTGCTGGACGGCGGCATCGTCCAGTTTTCCACGCAGGCGGTATAGGACTTCCAGCTTGGTCCAGACCTGCGGCGGCTTGGCGGCCCGCTCTCCCGAGCAGATCACTTCGAGCGATTCGAGCTTCTGGCGCTTTTTTTGGAGCACGATCACCACGTCGGTGGCGGTGCAAGCGCCCAAGGCCATCAGCAACATTTCCATGGGGCCCGGCGCTTTGTTCGATTGGCGGTCGGAGTCGATCGCCATCGCGTGACCTGAAGGACTGGTGGCGACAAACTTTTGCTCGCCGATCCATGCTATCGATGCCGTCTGCATGACGCCCCCTTACGTACCAGGAAAAGCATAGCAGGAAGACCGCAGCGCCCGGCGAGCGGAGGGCCGTCACGAAAAAACCTCGGAAATGGCGCATAAAGATGACACTCCTATGACTCGCCCATGACAAGGCCACGGGCCGTTCCCATCAGCATTGCGTTTGCGACAAGCGGGCGAGGCAAAGCGCTTCGTTTGGGAAGAGGGAGATACGAACGCTCCATGAATACGGCGATCCATGCGTACGGTACGGCTGCGACCCGCTCTCGTGCGAAGGCGGGGCTGGTGTGCGCTTCCCCCAGCGCTGCACGGCGCTTCTCGAGCAAGAAAAGGCATGCGCCTAGGCCGGAGAGCAAGCCGGCGGAAATGAAGCAACTGAAGCCCGACAGCGCGTCCTTGCGCGAGACCGTCCGGTTAGCGCAGCAGGGCGACGCCGCAGCCTTTGAAGCGATCTATCAACTGCATTCCCGGCGAGTGTACGCCCTTTGCCTGCGCATGCTGGGAGATCCGGCGGAAGCCGAGGATTTGGCGCAGGAGGCATTCTTGCAGCTCTTCCGCAAGATTCAGACATTCCGCGGCGAGTCGGCGTTTTCTTCCTGGCTGCACCGGCTGACCGCCAACGTGGTGCTGATGAGCTTCCGCAAGAAGAAGGCGGTGCTCACTTCGCTTGACGACATGATCAGGATCGACGAGGACAACGAGATTCCGCGGCACGAGATCGGCATCGCAGACCTCCGGTTGACCGGCGTGTTCGACCGAATCAACTTGCAAACGGCCATCGAGCAGTTGCCGTATGGCTACAAAACGATGTTCATCCTCCACGATGTACATGGCTACGAGCACAATGAGATCGCCGAAATCTTCGGGTGCTCGATCGGAAACTCGAAGTCCCAAGTCCACAAGGCCCGCAAACGTCTTCGCGAGCTGCTGCGCCGGGTAAAGCCGTGCCGCCCGCAAGCCGACGCCGCGACGAGCGATTCGTTCGCGATGGCCGGCGGGTATTGAAGAGAGTTGGTAGCCGCCAACTGCGAAGTGAAAGCCGCTACGAAACAGCTTGCCAGGGCCTGCTCTGGAGATTGCAGAAGTGCAGGCATACAGCCAGGAATGGCTGTGCCATGAAGAGATTCCGGCGCGTTTCGCAGCTACTGCTTGGGTCTCTTCTTGGGCGCTGGCTTTGCCGGCGGCTTGGTTTCTGCGCCCTTGGTGTTGATGAGTGCCAAGAAGTCTCTGGCGTTAAACGGGTACCGGCGAGTGGACTGTTGTCCGGTGGTGCTCAGGGTGACGTCCACGCGCCGATTGTTGGCCAGGACCATCACGTGCAGATTGTTCAGCATTTGTTGGCGTTCGTCGGGAGTCAATTCGGGATTCTGCGCTATTTGCGCTTTAACCTGTTCTTCGGTCAGGTTGTCCTCTTCGCCAAAAGACCGTGTGTCGATGGCGGTTGCGGACACGCCATGCCCAACCAAGAAACCCTTGGTGCGCTCTACCCGGCGATCCGTCAGGCCCTTGTTGTATTCCGCTGTGCCGCGAGGATCGGCATGGCCGCCAAGGATCAAGTGGGCGTCAGGTTTGAACGTCAGGTATCTTTTGAAGTCTTGCGCCAGCGTTGCCAGAATCTTCTCCTGACTCCCGACTAAGCCGCCATTGGGATTGGTCACGGACGGCCGAGCCGTCGGAAAATAAATGCTGTGAAGAGCGAGTCTTACTTCCAGCTCCACCATTTCCGGTGGAGGTGGTGGTTCCTGCACTTCGATTCCTAGCTGGCAATCCGCAGTGCCACCGCGCCCATCATTTACATGGCCGGTCACCGAATAGTGACCGGCTTTCAAGCCGGCGGTATCGAACTTCGCGGACGCTTCCGCGCCGCGGACCGCTCCGCCGCTGGACTCCCAGGAATAGGTCAGAGGATCGTTGTCAGGATCGCTGGCCGTTGCCACGATCTGCACCGGTTCGCCGATCAACACCGAATTGTGGTCCTGGGAGCAGCTCATCGTGGGCGGCCGATTGGGCGGCGGCTCGACGCGAATCTCTGTTGAACAATCGGCTGTGCCGCCTCGCCCATCATCCACGTGCACCCTTACGGTGTAGGTCCCGGGTGTCGCGCCGGAGGAGTTCCACCTTGCTTCGGGACCGTTGCCGTCCACGGTGCCGCCATTCGTCACCCAAGAATACGTAAGAACATCGTTGTCGGGATCGCTGGCGACCGCGTGCACGGCAGCCAGGTCTCCCAATCCGGCATAGACCATGCTCTTGTCTGCCGAACACGACACCACCGGCGAACCGTTGGGAGGTGGAGGTGGAGGATTCCCGCCGAAGCGGAACACGATTCCTGTGGAGAGGCGCACGTTGCTCTGCCAACCGGTATCTCCGGTATGGGAGGCAGGATCCTGGAAGCGGGTGAGTAAGTACTCGGCCTGAAAAAGACGCCAAGCGATTCTGTGATTCAGTTTCAAATCCAGGCCGCCTCCGGCAGTCATGGCGAAAGCGGTTTCTTCCGCAAGAGGCCTGCAAGCAAGAATCGGCACTGCGCTGCAGCTGTCCAGCGTTACATCGCTGGCGTGCGCTGCTCCGCCCAGAACCTGGAGAAACGGAGTGAGGCGGTCATGATTGCGAAAGGAAACGCGGGGGCCAAAGAGGAAGGTAAACACATGACCATCCACGTCCACCACGCGAGACGGGGTGAATGCCGCGCCTGTGTTGCTGAACTGCAGCGAATCAACCTTGAAGCCACCAAAATCGAAGACCAAACCAACGTGACTCGTCAGATTGTAGGCCAGCGAGGTGCTGCCGCCGTGCATGGCGTCTATCCGGTTTCCGGTGCTTTCCGGCACAGCTCTCCAATACGAGTAACCCAGGAAGAGTTCAACCTTTGGAGTCGGGTTGCCGTGCTCCCTCGACCGGTTCGCGTGCCTCTCCGAATGCTTTCCCATTCCTTCGCCTATAGGCGTTCGCGGCGAAAGCATCGCCGGCAAAGGGAGCAGTGGTTTTATAGCCGGATCGGGCTTGGCCGGAGCGCCGGGAGCGGCGGTGGAACTAACGGACTCATCCTTCTTTGGTGAGTTTGCTGGCTTCGCGGCGTCGTCCGCAAAAAGTGCAGGCGCCAGAAAAACCGCAACCGCCATTGTGGGAATACTGCGCGCTCCCCATTTCATTGTCGCCTCCTGAATCGTGCCTGCTGGCTGCGAAGCGGGCTAAAGAAACCCTTTTCGCGGCCGTACAGCTTGCCTGTTTGTTGCGCGTTCGCTTCGCGAACGGCCCTGCCTTACGGCGCAGGCACCGTGATCGTGCTGGCGTTCACCGTGACCGCCCCGCTGGGGTCCCCGCCAGACCCGGCGAACATTCTTCCTTCTACCGCTGCTCCGGTATTAATCGTGATGGTGATGGCGGCGAGCACATTTCCTTTGAATATGGAGGTGGTGTCGATCGTCGCTGAACTGGCAACCTGCCAGAAGATGTTGCCGGCCTTGGCGCCGCCGGCCAGGATTACCTGAGAGCCGGGCGCGGTGGTGAGTGTGGACCCCATCTTGAAGATGAAGACCGCATTGGGGTCGCCCTGAGCGTCGAGAGTGACGTTGTTGCCTGGCCCGGGCGCACCCGATATCAAAACCGACGTCGAGTTGACGTAGAGCCCAGGCGTGAATGTCAGCCCTCCCATGTTTCCGGGCAAGGTTTGCGCATTGGTGGATCGGCTTACCGCGTCGTTGTAAGCGGCCAGCAAATCGGCTTGGGCTTGCGTTATCACCGTATCGTTGACGTGTATCGTCCCGTTCACTTGCGGCGGCGGGATTCCCTGCGAGGTGCCTGGATGCAACCCGACGTCCCCATTGATCACCGTAGGTCCGGTGCTGGTGGTCGCCGCCGTGGCCATCACCGCGAAGCTGCCCGTTGATCCGAGGTTGATCGTCGCGGGACCCGAGCCGGCCACTGCGCCAGTTGTGAAACTCCACGGGTTCGGCGCAGCACCGGTTGCCAAAGCATTCCCTGACAGATCCTTGACCAGGTTTGCAATCGTGGCCGTATATTGCGTATTGCCTGCGAGGTTGGCTGACGGGGTAAACGTTGCGATCTGGCTTGCCGGGTCGTAGATCACAGTTCCGTTGGTGGCCGCTCCGCCAGGTCCCGCCACCGCCAGGGCAAAGTTCGCGTTGGTGATGGTCGTGGGATCCATTGCCGTGCTGAAGGTGGCGCTGACGGTCTTGTCGATGGGCACAACCATGGCCGCGCTAGCGGGGCTCGTTACGGTTATCGTCGGGGCGACGGCGTTGGCTGCTGAACCGGTCGTAAAGCTCCATGCAAAATTGGCGGCCATGGCGACGCCGGTAAGGTCTTTGGCGGCATTTGTGACCGTGCCCGTGTACTGGGTGCTCGCAAGCAGACTGCTTGTTGGGGTAAAGACAGCGGTTCGGCCTGCATAGGATACGGTTCCCGGTACCGCAGCTCCCCCGCCCGCTACTGCCACCGTGAAGATCCCGGGTGCCGAGAGGTTGGCTGGGTTCATTGGCGTGCTAAAGGTCGCGGCGATTCTCTGATTGAGCGGCACATTGCTCGCCGCGCTGGTAGGATCGGTAGAAGTTACGGTTGGAGCAGTGGCGTTGGCCGTCACTCCTGTTGTGAAACTCCAAATATGACTGGCTGGCAGCGGGTCGCCTTGGACGGCTTGCGCGGCGGTGGTAACGGTGGCCGTAAATTGAGTGCTCGCCGCGAGAGCGGCAGTCGGCGCAAAAATGGCCGTATTGCTGGCCGCATCATAGGTGACCGTGCCTGCCACGGCAGCTCCGCCATTCGCCACGGCCACCGTAAAGACCCCCGGGGTGGTGATCGAGGACGCAATCATCGGGACACTAAAAGTCGCAGTCATTTTCTGGTTAAGGGGGACGTTGGTGGCCCCATTGGCAGGAACCGTGGAGGTTACCGCGAGCCTGGGTGCCGTAGTAAAGGTCCATGCATGCTTGGCAGCGAGCGCGTTGCCGGTAAAATCTTTCGCGGCGGTGGTAATCGTGGCGGTATACGGGGTGGAGCCCGCGAGAAGAGCTGCCGGCGTGAAGGTCGCGGTGTTCCCGGCGTAGGTAACGGATCCAGTTACGGCAGTTGCACCTGGTCCGGTCACCGTGAAGGATGTTGCGTTGATGGTTGTGGCATCCATCGGCAGACTGAAGGTGGCCGCCACGCCGGCACTCAGGGCCACACCGGTAGCGCCGTTCGCTGGCACGGTGGACACCACGGTGGGCGGTGCGGGCGATATGGTCGTAAAGGTCCACACAAAGTTGGCGGGTAGTGGAGCGCCGGTGGGATCTTTTGCTCCGGTGGTAATGGTGGCCGTAAACAAGATGCTGTGGGCGAGAACGGCCGCCGGAGTAAACGTGGCGGTGGTGCCCGCATAGGTGACGGCACCGGCCACGGGAGTGGCTCCTGGCCCGGTGACCGTGAAGGTAGCCGCATTGATGGTTGCGGGGTTCATAGCCGCGCTGAACGTTGCGGAGATCGGCGTGTTGACGGCGACAGCGCCGGCCAAATTTGCCGGAATTGTGGAAACGACCGTGGGTGGCGGAGCCGTCGTAAAGGTCCACACAAAATTGGCTGCCAGACCAACACCTGCGGAGTCTTTCGCTCCGGTGGTAATCGTGGCCTTAAACAAAGTGCTGTTGGCAAGAACAACCGTGGGCGTGAAAGTCGCCGTGTAGCCGGCGAAGGTAACTGCTCCCGCTACGGGAGTTGCGCCCGGTCCGGTCACAGTAAAGGTAGACCCGTTGATTGTCAGCGGGTTCAACGGCTCCGTGAAGGTAACGGAGACAGGAGCGTTAACCGCTACCGCGGTGGCGGCGCTCGCAGGGAGCGTGGAGACAACGGTGGGCGGACCGGTTGTGAAGCTCCACACAAAGTTGGCCGCCAGGGGGTTGCCGGCCGGATCTTGGGCCCCGGTGGTGATCGTGGCGACGTACGCAGAGAACGCGGCGAGCGAGGCCGCCGGTGTAAATGTGGCGGTGGTACGGGTGTAACTTACGGCGCCTGCCACGGCGGCCCCGCCGGGCCCGGTCAACGTGAACGTCGTCGTGTTGATGGTGGCCGGAGCCATCACCGAGCTAAAACCTGCGGTCACGGCGGTATTGAGGAGCACAGCGGTGGCGCCATTCGCGGGGATGTGACGATCACCGAGGGGAACGCTGGACTGGGCGCTTGTTCTCGACCGCATCCGGCCGCAAGAACGACCAATACGAACGCCGCCAATGATATTTTCCCGATCTTGAATTTATGCATCAGCTTCTCCTGTTCAACCGGTGACAAGGCGTTCTCTCTTTCGACTCCATGAGCAGGCTTAGGGCACGTCCGCGGCGAGTCGCCTGCGGAGTTTTCTTGTGACCCTCAAGAGAGTTGCAACGTGGTGAGAACCAGTTGTCCAGGCTAGCGCTGTGCTCTCTTTTTCCGTGGTTCTTCTGGCTAGTGCTCTCCGCTCTCTCGATAGGAACCCTTCTCCGGCCAGAGAGCATGCAAAACCTGTGCCAGAGCTAATTTATCCGCTAGCAATACATAGTCTGAAGGTACATTTCTAATGTAGTGATTCTAAAGGGAACTACAGGGTGTAGGCTATTTGGGCAAGAAATGGTTTCGCTTCATGAATCGAGTTCGCACCAAACTGGAACGGAATCAATTCCGTTTGAGGAAAATGGGAACAGTTTGGAGCGAGCGTGTTCCCACTCCTTAGTTGACTTTGATTGCCGAGTTGGGGGCGCAGCATGTTGCGCCCCCACATTAAGAAGAGGGGTTAGCGGCGATCGACGGTGGGGTGACGGACGTCTTGGCCCTGGACGATGTAGATGACGTCTTCGGCGATGTTGGTGGCGTGGTCGCCGATGCGCTCGAGGTTTTTGGCGACGAGGATCAACTCGAAGGCGGGAAAGACGACGCTGGAATCGCCCATCATGTAGGTGAGCAGCTCGCGGAAGATTTGATCGCGGTAGTGGTCGACCTGGTCGTCCATGGCCAGAACTTTTTGCGCGAGCTCGACGTCGCGGCGGACGACGGCATTTAGGGAATCGCGGACCATCTCTTCAGCAACTTCGCTCATCCGTGGGAGGTCAACGTAAGGCTTCACGCGCGGATGACGCAGGATGCGAACCGAGGCCTGGGCGATGTTGACGGCCTGGTCGCCGATGCGCTCGAGGTCGTTGTTGATGCGAGAAACGGCCAGGACCAGGCGAAGGTCGGCGGCCATCAACTGGTGAAGCGCGAGAAGCTGGACGACGCGGTCGTCGATCTCGATCTGCAGCTCATTGATGGCGTCTTCTTCGTCGAGGACACGCTTGGCGAGCTGCTCGTCGGAATCCAGAACGGAGTGGACGGCCTGGTGCACGGCGCGTTCGGCGAGGCTGCCCATCCATAGGAGGCGCTCTTTCAATTCGTTCAGATCTTTTTCGAAGTGGCGTTCCATGACGTCTTTCCCCTCAAGAGCCTGCGCTGCACAGCACAGATTGCAAAACCCACCGGGACGCGCTAAAGCGCGCCCCAACATTGGCGCGCCCGAAATTCTTACATCAGCCGAAGCGGCCGGTGATGTACGCCTCCGTGCGCGGATCGCCGGGCATGGTGAAGAGCTGCGGCGTCGGACTAAATTCGATCAACTGGCCGGTAAGCAGGAAAGCGGTGAAGTCGCTGACGCGCGCGGCCTGCTGCATGTTGTGAGTGACGATGGTGATGGTGCAGAGATTTTTCAATTGCACCAGAAGCTCTTCGATCTTGGCGGTACTGATGGGATCGAGGGCGGAGCAGGGCTCGTCGAGCAAGAGCACCTCGGGTTCAACGGCGAGCGCGCGGGCAATACACAGCCGCTGCTGTTGGCCGCCGGAAAGCTCGTAGGCGGACTTGTGGAGATGGTCCTTCACTTCGTCCCAGAGCGCGGCGTGGCGGAGACTCTTCTCGACGGCTTCGGCGAGTGGAAGCTTGGAGCCGTTGATGCGAAGTCCGTAAGCAACGTTGTCAAAGATGGATTTCGGGAACGGGTTGGGCCGCTGAAAGACCATGCCGACGCGGCGGCGCAGGAGCGTGACGTCCTGGGCGAGAATATTTTGACCGTCGAGAAGGATCTCGCCCTCCAGGCGGGCGTTGCGAACGGTCTCGTGCATGCGGTTGAGGGTGCGGAGCAAGGTGGACTTGCCGCAGCCGGAGGGTCCGATCAAGGCGGTGACTTTGTTTACGGCAATGCCCAGGCTGATGTCGAAGAGAGTCTGCTTGGAGCCGTAGAAAAAGTTGACCTTCGAGATGTTCATGCGCATGGGCAGGGCGGCCGGAGCTTCGCGGCTCGTGGCGCCTGCCCCAGTTGGTGTGATGTTTACGGACACAGCCGGCCTCACAGAAGCGTGCATGTTCAAGACCTCGGGACCGAGATACCACGGGCCAGAATCGCCCGCGCCAGGATGTTGATGACCAAAATCAGACCGAGGAGGACAAGTCCGGCGGCCCAGGCCTGGCGGTGCCAATCTTCGTAGGGAGAGATAGCGTAAATATAGACCATGTGCGGAAGCGAGTCGATGGGCTGATTGAAGCCTGGACTCCAATAGCGATTGCCGAGAGCAGTGAAGAGCAGCGGAGCGGTTTCCCCGGCGACGCGTGCGAACGCCAACAAGATGGCGGTGAGGATGCCTCTGTAGGCGGCAGGGACGATCACCGTGGCAATGGTTTTCCATTTGCTCGCGCCGAGCGCCATGGCCGCTTCGCGGAGGGCACGGGGCACGGCACGAAGAAACTCTTCGGTGCTCAGCAAGGTGATCGGGATCATCATCAAGCCCAGCGCAAACCCGCCGGCATACGCCGAGAAATGTTTGAAGGGCAACACCGTCAAGCTATAAGCGAAAATACCGATCACGATGGACGGAACACCATTGAGTAGGTCGGCGGCATAGCGCACGACGAACGCGGTCGTGGAACCACTGAACTCCGCGAGATAGATCGCTCCGAAGAATCCGATGGGCACACCGATCAGCGTAGCCAGGAAGAGAAGTTTGGCGCTGCCAACGATCGCGTTGGCCATGCCACCCCCGGTCTCGCCGACCGGTGTGGGGAGCTTGGTAAAGAAGTTCCAGTTCACCGAAGTACCGCCGTGGTAGACCAGATAGCCGAGAATCAGAAAAAGAGCGGACACCGCGACGACAGCGCAAAGGCCGGTCATGGTTAGCATGAAATTGCTAACGAATTTGCGCCAACGGAGCCGCGCGTTCATACGTGCCCCATTCCGCTGCCACGCTGCGAAGTGGCCACGATGAGGAGGCGGGCGAGACCATTCAGGATGAAAGTCAACAGGAACAGGACGAGACCCAGCTCGATCAGCGATTGAAGATGGAGGTCGCCGGTGGCCTCGGTGAATTCATTGGCAATGACCGCGGCGATCGAGTAACCCGGAGAAAAAAGCGAGGCGCTGATGGTCGGTGTGTTGCCAATGACCATGGTGACCGCCATGGTCTCGCCCAGAGCGCGAGCCAGAGCGAGGAAAATCGAGCCCATAATGCCGGTGCGAGCAAACGGTACGACTACTTTCCAGGTGGACTCCCAGCGCGTGGCACCGAGGGAAAGAGCAGCCTCGCGCTGATCACGCGGTACGGAAAGTAGCACTTCGCGGGAAACGGAAATGATGTAAGGAACAGCCATGATGGCGAGGATGATTCCGGCGGTGAGAAAACCGACGCCGTAGGCGGGTCCCGAAAACAACGGAAGGAATCCAAGGGATTTCTTGAGGCCCGGCTGGATGTATTCCCGCATCAGAGGGATGATGACGAAAACGCCTAGCACGCCATAAATGACGCTCGGCACGGCCGCAAGCAAATCGATGAAGAACTCGAGTGTATCGGAGACCCTCGCGGGCGCCAATTCGGCGAGAAAAATGGCCGCGCCAATTCCCAGCGGGACGGCGATGAGCAGTGCTACGCCGGCGGTTATAAGCGTGCCGTAGATGAAGGGCAGCGCGCCGAATTGATCGAAGATGGGATCCCAGACCCTGGTAACAAGAAAGCTGAACCCAAATTTGTGCCGCGGAAGAACGGATTCCTGCCACAACTCGAAAACGAGCAAGATGGTAAGAACGACCACCGAAGCAGCGAACAAGAAGGTGATCAGCCGAACGATTTCATCACCTTCGCGCAGGCGGCCAAGAAACGAGCGCGAGCCCGAAATGGGGCCCGCGCCCGGAACGGTAGTAGTGGTGGTAGCCACGTTATTGAATGTTATTCAGCGCCTTGGTCTCTTTCGCGACAACCTCTTTGGGAAGCTTCGCGTAGGAGAGAGCCTCGGTATAGTTCTGACCGTCGTTCAGCATCCACTGGACGAAGCCCTTGATGGCATCCCGCTTGGCGCCGTCGGAGAACTTCGAAGGGATCAGAAGCCAAGTGAAGCTGGAAATCGGATAGGCTGTTTTGCCCGGCGCATCCGTGATCGAGACCCGAAAATCGTCGGGCATACTCTTGGCGGCACCAGCAGCTGCCGCGGTTACCCCGGCAAGGTCCGCTTTGATGAAAGTGCCTGAAGAATTCTTGACGCGGCCATAAGGCATGTTGTTCTGAATTGCATAAATCAGCTCGATGTAACCGAATGAGTTTGGCGTCTGCTTAACGAGACCGGCAACTCCCTCGTTACCTTTACCGCCAAGCCCCACGGGCCAGTTTACGGACGCGCCTTTTCCCACTTTGTTCTTCCACTCGTCGCTGACCTTGGAGAGATAGTCAGTCCAAATGTAGGTCGTGCCGCTGCCATCCGAGCGGTGGACCACGACGATGTCGTTCGGCGGAAGGCTTACGCCCTTGTTGGCACCGGCGATGGCGGGGTCATTCCACTTGGTGATCTTACCTAGAAAAATCCCAGAAATTGCCTCCGCGGTGAAATTCAACTCGGCGGTTACGCCTGGTATGTTGTACGATGGGACATCCGCCCCAAGTACCGTCGGGAAATGCAAGATGGGGAAGCCGTGCTTGTCCTGATAGGCCTTGAGCTGGTCGTCGTTCATGGGACCATCGGAAGCTCCGAAGTCCACGGTACCCTCGGTGACTTGCTTGATGCCGCCGCCTGAACCGATGGATTGATAGTTAATCGAAAGATTCCCATTTTTCTTGTGATATTCGTCGAACCATTTCGAGTACACCGGATTAGGAAAGGTCGCTCCCGCGCCATTGATTGAGAGCGCGCCTTGCGCCCACACAACGGTCGCGAAGGCCAGAACAGCCAGTAGCAATCCTGCGATTTTCTTCATTGGTTTCTCTCCGTCACCCTATTTGACCCGGCCTGTTAGCACCGCAGTGTGACTCCTCCGTGTTACAGCATTGTTACAATCCATTCAGCATCTCTTGACACGGTTCCTCGGTTAGGTCGGCAGTAAGTGATCTTCTTTGCACGGTTCCCGAGGTCAAGCGGCCCAAGTGGGCCACTGGAAACAAGATGAGGCAGTTCCGTAAGAACTGCCTCTTTTCCGTTATGCGAATGAAATTGGCCCTAATCGGCCAGAAACTAAATGCGTTAGCCGAGCGGCTTGGTGGATGTGGTGTCCGCGTCACGGGCCGGGACGTCGCTTGACGTCCCCGGGCGTCTAAACTATCGTAAAAAACGAGGCATTCATAAGGTGGAGTCGTTCTCTCTGTTGGCTAAGTTGCGAAGGGAGCCAAGCGTTTTGCCTTGGCGCGCGACACTGTGCCTGCTGCTTGTGATGCTTCTCTTCTACAATCCTTTCATCACGGTCCGTGCGTCTTCAGGTCCGTCTGTGGCCGTTCAACACCCACTGAGTTACCGATCGACGATTGCCTCGTCTGAGCTGGGTTGCGGTGCCGTCCAAAATACCAAGCTCGAAGTGTTTCGGCTCAAAGTCCTGGCCCTTGTTGGCGCGGAGAAGGTTGTTCTGCTACAGAGAGACGATGTCGACTGGACGCCCACAGACGAAACCGTCCGCGCGGTTCCGCAAGATTTCGCTCCGAGTCTCTGGTTCCGGCCCCCTCCTGTCGTTTAGCCCCTTCGTTGTTTTCTCCATGACTTACGCTGTATCCGGGCTGATGGTCCCGGAAGTCTAATATTCAGGCACCGCGAATACTCCGCGATTGTGGAATACCGGGCAGTCCGTACGCCTAGCGGGCCACTTCGCCCCAGGACATTGCAATGAATGAAACGAGACTGGCTTTCACGCTTGCCGCTTCTTACCGGCGCTGTTCTGACGGTATCGCTATTGTCCGGCTGTGGTGGCACAGAAGCGGACGATCCGGGCCACGAGGAAGCCGGTGCGGCGGCTACTCCAGCGGCAATTGCGCGTGTCGAGCGACATAGCGTGGGCAACACGCTGACGATTGCCGGGGAATTCAAGCCGTTTCAGGACGTCGATGTTCACGCCAAGGTGGCCGGTTACATTCGATCGATCAACGTGGATGTTGGCGACCACGTAAAGCAGGGCCAGACGATCGCGGTGCTCGAAGTTCCGGAGCTTGCGGCGCAACTCTCTGGAGCGGACGCGGGAGCGCGCACGGCGCAGGAGCAAATTCGCAGGGCGCAGGGAGACTTGCAGCGAGCGCAATCGTCACAGTCGGCGGCGCACTCCGCTTACGTACGGTTGAAGCAAGCGGCGGATTCGCGAGCAGGACTCGTCGCACAGCAGGAAGTGGATGATTCGCAGGCGAAGGATCTTGAAGGCGCGGCACAGGTAGCGAGCGCGGAGGCGGAGCTCTCCGCTGCAAGACAACAACTTGAAGTCGCGCAAGCCAATCAGAAACAGTACGCTGCGCTTTCGGACTACACGCGCATCACTGCGCCGTTCGCAGGGGTAATCACCAATCGATATGCGGATACCGGAGCGTCTGATCGCGGCCGGGACATCAAGCAGCACGCAAGCGATCCCGGTGGTTCGGCTGGCACAGATTTCGGTGTTGCGGCTGGTGCTGCCGATTCCGGAGTCGATGGCGGCGCAGATTCGGATCGGTGAGGTTGTGAAAGTGCGCGTGCAGGCGCTCGAGAAGGATCTTGAGGGCAAAGTATCACGCTTCGCGGATTCGCTGGACATGCAAACGCGGACGATGGAGACCGAAATTGACGTACAGAATCGCGATGGCAAATTGATTCCAGGAATGTATACGGAAACGCAGGTGTCGCTGCGCGAGAAGAAGGATGTACTGACGATTCCACTTGAGGCGATCAATCGCAACGGCGACGACGCCACCGTGCTTGCCGTCAGCGCACAGAACATCCTGGAAGAGCGCCACGTGCGATTGGGGCTCGAGGACGAAGCGCGCGCCGAAGTCGTGTCCGGGCTGGCAGAAGGCGACCGCGTGATCATCGGCAACCGCAGCGCATTTCGAAACGGGCAGAAGGTTCAGCCGAAAGAGGTGAGCGCGACGCGCGAAAAGTCAGGGAGCAAAGACTAATGTCGGGCTTTTCAATCAAATACCCATTTCTCATCATCGTGGCTTGCCTGGTGATCGCCATCGTGGGGACCGTGACGCTGGTGCGCATGCCTGTCGATTTGTTCCCGCCAATCAACATTCCGGTGGTTGTGGTGGCCACGTTTTACTCTGGCATGCCGCCGCAGCAGATTGAAACGAACATCACCAACCCGTTCGAACGGTTTTTCACGCTGGCAAGCGGCGTGGATCATATCGAGTCGCGGTCGCTACCCGGAGTGAGCTTGATCAAAATTTATTTTCAGCCGGGCAGCAATGCGGACGCGGACCTGAGCACGGTTTCGAACCTGGCGATGGCCGATCTTCGACGGCTGCCGCCCGGAACACTGCCTCCGGTGGTGCTGAAATTTGACGCCTCGAGCTTGCCGGTGTGCCTGATTACGTTGAAGGGTGAAGGCCTGGACGAAATTCAACTTCACGATTTGGGGCAGTACACCGTGCGAAACCAGATTGCGAATGTGCCCGGAGCGTCCGTGCCGCAACCCTTTGGCGGACGGTACCGCCAGATCATGGTGTACGTCGATCCAATGAAGCTGGAAGCGCACCAGTTGAGCCCGATGGACGTGGTGCGCCAAGTGAACGAGAGCAACCTGATTCTGCCAGCCGGCGACGTAAAGATCGGCCCGTTTGACTACAACCTCTATTCGAACAGCCAGGCTCCTACCGCGAGCGCGATCAACAGCATGCCGCTGAAGGCGGTGGGGCAGTCTTCCGTGCTTGTCGGGGACGTGGGCAAGGCGGTGGATGCAAACGCGATTCAAACGAACATCGTGCGGGTAGATGGGCAGCCATCGGTTTATTTGCCGATCCTGAAACAAGGCGGCGATACGAACACGATCGCCGTCGTGGACGGGATTCAGACAGCGCTGCGGCACCTGGTGGACATTCCGAAGCAACTGAAGGCGCGCGTGGTCTTTGACCAATCGCTGTTTGTCAAAACGGCGATCGACAATCTGCTCCACGAAGGCGCGATCGGACTTCTTTTGACTGGGGTGATGATCCTTCTCTTCCTGGGCAGCGTCCGCGCTACAGCCGCGGTCTTCCTGTCCATCCCGCTCTCTGCGCTGGCTGCCTTCCTGGCTCTCAGCGCGGCGGGCGGAACGGTCAACACGATGGTGCTTGGAGGGCTGGCTTTAGCTTTTTCCCGCCTGATCGACAATTCCGTCATCGTACTGGAAAACATTTTTAGACATCTCGAAATGGGCGAGTTGCCGGAGGCGGCGGCTGAGAAAGGTGGGCAGGAAGTTGCGCTCGCTGTTTTGGCGGCCACGCTGACCACTGCGATTGTCTTTTTTCCCGTTGTCTTTCTGTACGGTGTCAGCCGATTTCTTTTCGTAGCGCTTGCGCTGGCGGTAATTCTTTCTTTGTTTGCGTCGTACTTCGTGGCCATGACCGTCGTGCCGCTCTTTTGCGCCAAGCTTATTGAGAGGCGTCAGGCCGAAGAAGAGGTGGGGGAGGGCTCCATCGGCGCGCGATTTGGCGTTATCGCGAAAAAGTTTAACGTCTACTTTGAAAAAATGGTCGGCAAGTACGACCGAACGTTAGGCATCGCGCTCTTGAAGCCGGCCGCAACGCTCATCGGACTGACAGGCGTTTCTCTGTTGTGCTTCGCGCTCTATCCGTTTCTGGGCATTTCGTTCTTTCCACGCACCGACCCCGGCCAATTCGTGATCAATCTAAAAGCGCCGTCCGGAACGCGGGTGGAACTCACGGAAAACTATGTGAAACAGGTAGAGGACATCATCCACGAAGTGGTGCCGCCGAAAGAGCTGGAAATCATCGTTTCCAATATCGGCATCACCACAGACTTTTCCGCGATTTACACTCCAAATTCCGCGTCGCACTCGGCATTTGTCCAGGTCAGCCTGAAGGAGGACCACAAGATCGGCAGCTACGAATATATGCGGCGGGTGCGTGCCCAGCTCAGTCAGAAGTTGCCGCAACTGAGCACCTACTTCCAGTCCGGAGGCTTGGTGGACGCGGTGATCAATCTGGGTATGCCCGCGCCCATCGACGTGCAGGTCAGCGGCAACAATCTCGACCAGGTCTATGCCACGGCGGCGAGGATTGCCGCACCAGTACGCGGCCTAAAAAGCGTAAGCGATGTGCTCATCCCGCAAGACATTGATTATCCAGCGCTGGAACTCGACGTCGATCGCGAGAAAGCGGGCTTGTTGGGCCTTTCGCAGAAGGAAATTGTGGATAACGTCATCACTGCGCTAAGTTCCAACAGCATGATCGCGCCGAATTATTGGATCGATCCGAAAAGTGGCAACCCCTACTTGCTCACCGTGCAGTATCCGGAAGCCGCGGTGAAATCGCTGACTGATCTCAAGCAAATTCCTTTGCGCGGCGCGCGCAGCGCCCAGCCCACTTTTCTGGACAGCGTCGTAAAGATCAAAAACATCCCCTCGCCGACCGAAGTAGATCACTACCAATTGTTTCGCGTCGTCGATGTGTACGTCTCCCCGAAGAATCAGGATCTCGGCGGTGTGACAAAACAAATTGAAAGCATCATCAAAGGCACGAAGTTGCCGGAAGGAGTCCGCGTCAATGTGCGTGGATCGGTGCAGGGCATGCGCGCTTCCTTTAAAAGCTTCGGGATCGGCCTGATTCTCTCCATCGTGTTGGTGTACTTGATTCTGGTGGCGCAATTCGCGTCGTGGCAGGATCCGTTCATTATCCTGCTGGCGATTCCCCCGGGACTCGCGGGGGTTCTGCTTGCGCTCCTGGTGACCGGGACGACGCTGAACGTAATGTCGTTGATGGGGCTGGTGATGATGGTGGGCATCGTCGTGTCGAACAGCATTTTGATCGTGGAGTTTGCGCGCCACCTGCACCACGACGGTAAGCCGGTCAGGGAGGCTGTTGCGGTCGCGTCTCGTTTGCGGTTACGTCCCATATTGATGACTTCGCTCGCCACCGTTCTCGGTCTAATTCCAATGGCGCTCGGCACGGAGGCCGGCAGCGAACAGTACGCGCCTTTAGCGCGCGCGATCATCGGTGGATTGCTGGTGTCCGTCGTCGTTACGGTATATCTCGTCCCCGCTGCCTACCTCATCGTGCACCGCAAGGAAGAGAAGCTTGAGGAGGCGCACTCGTGAAACGCCCGCTGCTCCGGTTCGTACTGGTTCTCGTCGCTCTGTGCTCTTCTTCTTCTTACGCGCAGGATCAGGGCAGCGCGGCGAATCCTGCCCAGGCACCAACGGCCGCCCCGCTTACGCTGGCGCGGGCGGAAGCTCTCGCTCTCAAAAACAATCCGCAGATCACCATTGGAAAATTGCGCGCACTGGAAGCCCAGCAATATGTCCGTGAAACGCGCTCGGCCCTGCTGCCTACCGCTTTTCTAAGCTTGACAGGTGTCGATTCCCGATCCGGCAGCCGCATTGCCGCCGGCGGGCTCAACAACCCGATCGTGTTTCCCCGCGCCGCTACGGGCGCGACGGTCAGCCAGCTGGTCACCGACTTCGGCCGCACCACAAATCTGGTCTCGAGTTCGGAATTGGAAGCCAAAGCCGAGGACAAAAACGCAGCCGCCACGGTCGCCGACATCACGCTCGCTGTCGATCAAGCGTTCTACAATTCGCTGGAAACCCGGGAACTAGTCAAGGTCGCGCGGCAGACACTCACTGCACGGCAAACTTTCGTCGACAAGATTCAGGCTCTGACCACCGCCAAGCTGAAGTCCGATTTGGATCTCAGTTTCGCCAACGTCGATCTTGCCCGTGCCAAGCTTCTCCTCCTCGAAGCTCGCAACAACTACCAAACATCGCTGGCGGCGCTGTCGGCAATTCTAGGCTACCCGGATGAGCAGAACTTTCAGTTGATCGAGCCCGCTGATCCGTTTGTGCCGCCGGCGCCGGATGCTCAGTCCCTGATTCTCCAGGCCCTTCAGCAGCGCCCGGAGGCCGCCGCACTGCAATACCAGGTCGACTCCGCGCAGAAGAACAGCAATGCCGAGCACGACCTCTGGCGTCCGACCGTCAGCGCGCTCGGCGTGGTTGGTGTCGCTCCCGTTCGTGATCCCGCGATTCCGAATTGGTATGGCGCGGTCGGCGTCAACGTCAACATTCCCGTCTTCAACGGTTTTCTCTACAGCGCTCGCGCCCAGACCGCCGACCTTCAGACCGAAGTGGCTCGCCAGAAACTGGCCGACCTGCGCAACAACATCGCTCGCGACGTTCGCATCTCCTGGCAGGACACTAATCGCGCCTACGAACGTCTCTCCGTGACCCAGCAACTTCGCGAGCAGGCGAACCTCGCGCTGGATCTCGCCCAGCAACGCTACAACCTAGGTCTCGGCTCGATCGTCGAGTTCAGCCAGGCCGAACTCGGCAAGACCGAAGCCGACATCGCCGACACCGACGCGAAATTCCAGTACCGCTTGACCCAAATCGTGCTCGCTTATACGATTGCCGCGCCGAAGTAAGCCCTGTCCTGAGTCTCAGGCTAAGGTCGGTCCGCGGATGCCGGAACTGAAATTCCTTTCATATTCAGCGCAGCTCCAGATGGAGTTCTTCCCGCCTTCTCGGCGTCTTCTCTGTAGTTGAAGCCAGGGCCTTTTCACTAACTTCAACGCGATCAACTAAATACGGTGGTCTCCTGCCGATTGTTACAGGATATTCACATTCGGTTGACGCGACAGTAAGACGCGCCCTTTACCTTTTGCCCCGGGGTGGTTCGCATACTCACCGGCTTTTAGGTCGAATTTTGATTCAAAGAGAGAGGCAATGAAAAAACTTGCAGCACTCACGCTGTCGCTATTCCTGATCTCCGGAACGGCACTCGCCGATTCCCCAAAGGACGCCGATCCGCAACCCGCGAAGTCTGCGCAGCCCGCTAAGCCGAAAGCGGCGAAGAAGGCTGAGAAGACGGACGCCAGTTTTGCCGCAGAACTCGAGGAGCTCCGCCAGACTCTGCAGGCTCAGCAGGAACAACTCCAGATGTTGAAGGAAGAACTCGGCAAGCGCGATCGTCAGATCGACGAGGCGCGTGAAGCCGCTGCTGCTGCGAACGCTCGCGCCGTGGAAGCCGCCACGAAGGCCACTGAGGCTGTGAACACGACAGCGGAAGTGAAGTCCAGTGAGGCAACGCTTACTTCGAATGTCAGCGATTTGAAGGTAAGCAATGACGCTTTGAAGACCAGCGTGGCCACCGTCGCAGCCAAGACGTCGACCGCCGGTCAAGGTGGCGCGGGCGACGACGGCCCAGCCTCGATCAAGTATAAGGGCGTCTCGATAACCCCAGGCGGCTTCATCGCGGCGGAAACCGCTTTCCGTTCTCACGCCACTAGTGGCGACATCAACACGGCTTTCACTGGCATTCCGTTCTCCGCAAGCGATCTATCCAGGGTCAGTGAGAACAACTTCACTGCCCGTCAGAGCCGCCTCAGTCTTCTCGCGCAATCCAAGGTCGGCTCCGCCAATCTGACCGGCTACTATGAAGCTGACTTCCTCGGTGCGGGCGTCACTTCCAACAACCGCCAGAGCAATAGTTACGTGCTTCGCCAGCGGATCATTTACGGGCAGGCGGCCTTTGATAATGGGTGGAGCTTTACGGGTGGTCAGCAGTGGTCCCTGGCAACGGAAAACAAGAAGGGAATCCAGAACCGCCAGGAAGCCATTCCCCTCACCATTGACTCGCAGTATAGCGTCGGCTTCACTTGGGCTCGCCAATACGGCGCACGCTTCGTGAAGGACTTCGGCGGCAAATTCGCCCTGGGCTTCGCCCTCGAAGCCCCGCAAGCTACGATCGGTGGCCGCGGATTCTCCAGCGTCACCACTATTAACTCCGCCGCTGCACCTACGACGATCATCACTTCGGGCGCTACGACCGGTACCACCTCGAACTTCTTTCTCAACGCTCCTGGCGCTGGCGCTGGTCTCTATAACGCTTTCGACGGCACTGGCTACACCGTCAATAAGGCTCCGGACCTGATCTTCAAGGCCGCAGCCGACCCCGGCTTCGGTCACTACGAACTCTTCGGCATCGTCAGCTTCTTCCGCGACCGCATCTATCCTTGCGGCGTGGTCGGCTCTGACGCCAAAGATACCCTTACTCCCGTTACCCCTACCGTCCTGACCGGGACCTGCGCGTCCGCGACGCCTACAGTGGTCAGCAGCTTCGGCGCTACGAACAGCAGCAGCACAGGCGGTGGTTTAGGCGCTAGCGCTCTCATCCCTCTTTTCAACAAGCACGTCGACTTCAGTGTCAAGGGCGTTGCCGGCGACGGCATCGGCCGTTATGGCTCGGCGCAGCTCGCCGACGCCACGGCTCGTCCCGACGGAACTCTCGCGCTGATCCGGACCGCTCACGGCCTGGGAAGAATCGAATGGCGTGCCACTCCCAAGCTCGACCTCTACGCCTACTACGGCGCAGAATACGCTTGGCGCGCAGGCTACTCTGGCTACGACGCAGTCACGATCACCAAGACCACCGCGATTCCCGCAACTCCCACGTCGCCTGCTATTCCGGCCACCACCGCCACCAAAATCTCCACCACTGGTATCGGTGGCTACGGCAACTTTGCTGCCAACAACTCCGGATGCGCCACTGAAGGCGTGCCTGTGAATGACTTCAACCCGTCGGCCGGCTCCAATTGCGCGGGCGACATCCGCCTGATCCAGGAAGCCACTCTCGGTTTCTGGTACAGGTTCTACCAGGGCTCGAAGGGCCGCTTCCAGTTCGGCATCCAATACTCCTATCTCGCTAAGGACGCTTGGTCCGGCACCGGCGGCGTGGCAGCCGGCGGCTCCGCCATCTCTCCCAAGGGCATCGACAACATGATCCTCACTTCCTTCCGCTACTACATTCCGTAGTCGCGGCAGCAATGGGCACACCGTCCTCTGGGACGGTCAAAGGGCAGCTCCCACTTACGGAGTTGCCCTTTTTGTTTTTCGCGCTAGGTTGCAAACGGACGACCGAAGGGCACAACGGATTTCCGCGTTTCAGACATCTACCCGGGCGCCGCGAACAAGCGCGATGTCGTTCCCGTGCCGATTTTATTTTCCGCGCGCTTCGACCGAGGTGCCGGCGCGGATGGAGTCGCTAGCGTTGCGGACGACGATGTCGCCGGGTTGCAGATCCCCGAACACCTCTGTTTTCCCGTTCATAGTCACACCGGTCTTAACGTCAACCCATTCTGCCTTTCCTTGACGAACCCGAATCACGAACGTCCGCTGCAGGTCGGTGGTGACCGCTGACGCGGGCAAAAACAGTGTTGCGTAGGTTCGTTGAATGGGCCATTCGACGTTGGCAAATGATCCAGGCGTGATCTGAGCTTCGGCGTTGTGAAAATCGAGTTCGACCTGCATCGTGCGGGTGTTCTGATTGATATCGTGCGAGATCCTTGCGATGGGAGCGTGGTAGCTACGTTCCGGATAGGCAGGCACTCGGAAAGAAACTTGCTGGCCTTCGCGAACCCCCGCTACGTAGGCTTCCGGCACGGGAACGACGACACGAAGGCGACCTACGCTTTCGATTCGGACGATGGGCTGTGCGCCAGCCTGCCCCGATGCAGGCCCCACGAGCGCGCCAGGATGCAGGTTCCGCTGGGTCACCACACCGTCAAACGGGGCGCGGATTTCCAAGTAGGACTCCAACTGCGTTACGCTGCGCAAGCCGTCGCGTGCCGCCAGCACATTGCTGGATGCGACCTCCACCTGCGCATTGTCGGCGGCAGCCATTTGTTGCGCGACGAGAAGATCGTTGCCCGCGACGACACCAGGCGTCTTCGCAGCCCCCTCCAGGTGTAAAAGCGTGCCACGGTCAGACGCGAGCTTTGCTTGCGCGGCTGCGAGCTGCCCCTCCGCGCTATGGAGGCTGGCCTCTGCCTGCGTGCGTTGCGCGATTAGCTCCGGGGCCGAGAGCTGGATGATGAGCTCACCGGCACGCACGCGTGATCCGCGATCAACTCGGATCGTCTCGATAAATCCCGTCACCTTTGGGTAGACCTCCACAGCCTCGTACGGCATAACCTGAGCAGGAAGAGTAAGCGTTGTATCCAGCTTCTCAGATTCCACCGAAGCGACAGCAATCTGTTGAGGAGGCCCGGCACCAGCTGTTTGGCTGGTTTGAGACGACTGGACGGCCGAACTGCCACAGCCGGCGAGAATGAGACTGAAGACAAGAACTGCGAAAAGCGCGCTCATTGGGAAGCCTCCGTTACTGCGGCATGCCGACTACCCGGGTCGTCAGGATCGAGGGAGGCCGAGACCAGCGAGGCGCGTTTCTGTACGATGCCGAAAATCGTTGGCAAGACGAGCAGGGTCGCAGCGGTCGCGGCGATCAACCCGCCAATGACCGCCCGGCCAAGCGGTGCGGTCTCCTCGCTGCCGCGTCCAATTGCCAGCGCCATTGGAATCATTCCGGTGATCATCGCAAGACTGGTCATCAACACCGGACGAAGACGCTCGCCCGCTGCGTTTCGCACTGCGGTCCTCGCATCCGCGCCGTTCTTCCTGTTCTTTTCGGCAAACGTCACCAACAAGATCGCATTTGCAACGGCAACTCCAATGGCCATGATTGCGCCCATAAAACTCTCAAGGTTCAGGCTCGTCCCCGTGACCAACAACATGAGAAGGACGCCTGCAAGGACGGCCGGAACGGTCGACAAAACGATTAGCGACAGTCGGATGGACTCGAAACTTGCTGCCAGCACCAACAGGATCACGAAGATCGCCAATGCGAGCCCAATGCTCAGGTTGCCGAAAATCTGTCGCATGGCGCTCACTTGTCCGCGCACCTGAGCGGTTACGCCACGGGGGGGGATTCCTGCCCGTTCTATCGCCTGGTCGATGTCGGAAGCTGCGCGGCCCAGATCGCTCGTTGCAAGATTGGCGGAGAGTCCAATCATCCAGAGTCCGTTTTGGCGGTCCAACTCCCCGGGTACGCTCCCGGAGCGCACTGTCGCTACTTCACTTACCAGCGGGTCCGCACCGGTGGCACTCGTGACTGGTATCGTCTGAATGTCCTTCTCGGAGGTCATTTGTGCCTGCGGTACCTGCACCTGGACCTGATAGCTGACGCCCGATTTCGGATCACGCCAGTAATTGGGAGACACGAAGCGGCTTGAGGAGGTTGCCGATACAACTGCTTGTCCAACCTGATCCGCTGTCACGCCAAGCTGTCCGGCCAATATGCGGTTTATACGGACATCCACCGACGGGTAATGAAGAGGCTCTTCGTATCCGAGATCGCGCAGCGCGTTTATTTTCGCAAGTTCCTGTCTGATTCGTTCCGCGAAGCTCAGCACGTCGTTGTACTGTGGACCGGTGGTCGATACCTCAATCACGGAAGGTGTGCCGAAATTCAGCGTTTGGCTGATTAGATCGCCCGGGTCGAAGGAGAAGTGCGATCCCGGGAATTCTTTAGGCAAGATGCTACGGAGCTTCTCTTCCAAGTCGCGAAGAGAAACGGATGCGCCGGGACGAAGCGCGACATTCATAACGGCCTCGTGAGGCCCACTCGTCCACAGAAAGACTGTATTGATGGGATAGGAAGAGCCTTGAGCGCCAACATAGCTCAGACTAAGGTCAATGCTGCCCGGGCCTGACTCGCGGTTAATCGTGTCGAGTACGCGGCGCGCCATTTCTTCGGTCACCGAAACGCGTGTGCCCTCAGGAGCATCAAAGCGCAGCCGGAATTGATTGGCCGCTGCGGAGGGGAAAATTTCTCGCGAAAGCCTCGGTCCGACCAGAAATATCACGACGATGGCCACCAGCGAATAACCGCCTAGCAGCAATACCGCATGGCCCATCAGACGATCCAACCACGCGTAAAATCTCTTTCGAAACTGGTCGAATTGGGCTTCTGCGGTGCTGTCCCCATGCACTTTCTCAGTCTTTAGAAGCCAGTTAGAAAGCACTGGGACAAGAGAACTGGACAGCAGGTACGACGCTCCCATCGAAAACCCGACCGCCAGCGAAAGCGGAACGAAAAGCGACCGGGCCGGGCCGACCATGAAGAACGAAGGCAGGAAAACCGCGAGCACGCTTAGCATGGCTAGCAGTCGCGGAATCGCGACCTCCCGGCTTGCTTCCAAAACGGCCCGGGCTTTCGGCTGGCCCTGAGCCAGGTGCACGTGAATATTTTCCAGAAGCACCGTCCCCTCGTCTACCAGCACACCCACCGCAAGGGCCAATCCGCCGAGCGTCATGATATTGATGGTCTGCCCGAGCGCCCATAACGCGACGACCGCCATCAGCAGCGCAAAGGGAATCGTGATGACTACGATGAGGGAGCTGCGCCAGTCGCGCAGAAAGAAAAGCAGCGTAAGACCCGTGAGGACCGCACCGAGTAGCCCTTCACGCAAGACCGAGAGCAGCGCATCGCGCACATACTGGGATTGATCGAACTCGTAGCTGATTTTGATGTCTTCGGGAATCAGCGATTGGAATCGGGGCAGGCTCGCGCGCACTTCGTTGACTACGGTAATCGTCGAAGCGTCGGGACGCTTCGTTACCGGAATGTAGACGGTTCGCTTTCCATTCAGCAAAGCGTAGCCCGCAAGAATGTCTGAAGAATCCGAGACGGTTCCGACATCGCGCAGATAGACGGACGGCCCCGAGCCCGTACGCAATGGGATATCGAGCAAATCCGAGATCTGCCCGACGGTCGAATCCGTCGTAACCAGCGTTTGATAGTTTCCTACGTTTGCTGCGCCAGCCGGTTCGATGCTATTTCCCGTAACGAGGGCTTGCACGACACTCGGCGGTGACAGTTTGTATGCGTGCAATTTGCTGGGGTCAACGCTGATGATGATTGTGCGCTGATTGCCTCCAAACGGTGGAGGCGAGGAAACTCCCGGCAGGGTTGCAAAAACGGGGCGCACGCGGTTCAAAGCTTGGTCCTGGATTTCGCCCAGGGTCCGCGATTCACTCGAAAAGACGAGATAACCGACGGGCAGCGTGCCGGTATCGTACCGGATCACAAATGGAGAAACCGTGCCTGGTGGCATGAACGCCCGCGCCCGGTTCACGTAGGAGATGGTCTGCGCCAATGCTTGGCTCATGTCCGTACCGGGATGGAACGTAAGCCGGAGCAGTGCCGTACTTTGAATGGATTTGGCTTCGACGTTCTCGATGCCGTTGATGTAGAGGAAGTGATATTCGTAGTAGTACGCGATGAAACCTTCCATCTGCTGGGGACTCATGCCCCCATAGGGCTGAGCCACATAGATGACGGGAAGATCCAGGTCCGGAAAGATGTCGATCCGCGTCCGCAGCAGAGCAAGGATGGAAGACAAAGCCAGAGCGACGACGACGATAATTACGGAAATCGGACGCCTGAGCGCAGCGCGAATCAACCACATACTAATGTCTACCCGCAGAGCGCAATAGATCCAAAAAGGGGGCCAAGTCTCCTTGTGCCACAGCCGCAGACGCGAGGCCACTCCACGCGTTTATTCTGGCGATTGCGTCGCCAGCCTCGGCCTGAACCAGCAAGCCCTGGGCGTCCGCCACTTCCACAATCGAAGCCAACCCTGCCTCGTAACGCGCGCGTGCCCGTTCTTCGTTATCCCGTGCGGCTTGCAATTCGGCAGGTGTGTTCTCGGCTACCCTCCGCGCGCCGTCCGCTCCCGCACGTGCTTGCTCCACCTGACTCGTCAAGTCCTGTACGGTTTGTTCGTACCGCGCTCGCTCGGCCCTGAGCTCCGCAGAAGCCACTTGCTTCTGTGCTCGGATGGAGAAGATGTCCATCAGAGGAAAGGTCACGGTGACACCGACGGCCCAGTTCTCTCGCTGAAGATCGAGCCCGTTCGTTCCACCTTGGAGAGTCCCATCCGTGTTGACGCCGGTTCCTCGGCCGCTGATGGAGGATTGCAAATAGAATCGGGGATAGTACGAACGCTCGAGGGTGTGAACTCTTGCGGAGGCCACTTCCGTTTGCGCATTCTGAATGAGAGCCGAAGGATGGGCGGCCATCGGAAGATTGGCTACCGGGTGCTCGGGCGGCGCCTCCGCTAATGGCCCGATATCGATGGAAACAGCATCGGGTGCAATTCCGAGCAGATTGGCGAACGCGATTTTCGCGACACGTTCAGCGGTCTCCGCTTGAATCAAGCGGATTCGTGCCGCTGCTGATTCCGCATCGGCGCGTGAGGCATCCGCTCCGGCGCGCAGTTGGTTGCCCACAAGCACGTGAACGGACTTCGCGAGAACTTGCCGCCGCTCCACGTCGGCTTGTGCCGCCTCTGCCAAGTGCTGAGCCGCCATCAGGTTGAAAAAAGCCGACGCCACGCTTGCCGCAATATCGAGACGAGTCAGGGCCGTCCCTGCCTTCGCAGCACTGTGTTGTGCTCGGGCAACATTCACAAGCGACGCGCGATAGCCGAAGTCCACCGGCTGCCAGGAAACAAGGACTCCTGCCGAGCTGTCCCAAGCATTGTCGTTCGAGCTCGCCGGCAGTACCGGACCGGATATTGACGGAACAACGTTCTGAGGAAGGAGAAGACCGAAGAAGTTGTTGTGCGTCGCCCGATTGCCTTGCCAGAGTACGTCCGCCCGAGGCAGATAGTTCGTCTTGGCCACGCCCACTTCCGCACTCGCTGCAGCCTGACGTTCGACCGCGACGCGCACGGCAGGATAGTGCACCAGCGCATACTCGATTGACTGCTCTAAAGTGAGGCTCGGGGGTTGAGTTGCACCGGATTGCGACTTCGCGATGCTGGCGAACAGAGCAAGACCGAGCACTATGACGGTGATCGGGAGCTTGGCCCCGCGCGCCAATACATCGACGTTTCGGTTCATGACTCGAAATCCATCGTTTCCTCCAACAGTTCGCTGAAAAGTTCGCGAACCTTCCCTTTTGCCGCCCTGAGAGCCTTTCGGCCAGCCGGCGTCGCCCGATACAGCCGCCGCCGGACACTCCCCATTTTTCTTTCAGACGAGGACAGCAATCCGCGGGCTTCCAGACCATGCAGGAGCGGATAGAGCATGCCTGGGCTCAGCTTGTATCCGTGGCGTCCGAGTTCCTCAATCATTTCCAGCCCAAAGATCGATCCCTTGCATGCGTGGTAGAGAATGTGCAGGCGGATCATCCCGGAATAGAGCACGCGACTATCGTCGGAGGTCATTCTCGTCACTCGTTATCTGAATTCGACAACGAATTTAGATATTATGGCGGGCAAAAGAATTGTCAAGTCGTCTTCGACGTCGCAGCAGAAGTCGCGTGGATTTTCGCAGCCGGGTGCAGATCCGCCGCTGCCCAGAATTACAGCCGGTCCACCGCTGCCTGAACAATAGATGTTCAGCGAATGCCCGCCGATATCAACCGAACGGCCGACTTGAGGGAATCGCGTGCGGTCTCGACGTTCGCCAATTTGTTCGTATGTGATGCCCGCGAGAACCGATACGACGAATAGCAGGAGCAGGATCCTCGAAAACGAATCGGAGCATCTGTTCCGTTTGAAGCTGCACGCCAACTTCCTGCTCGCTGGACTATTACGGCAGCCAAGGAAGGCAGCTTGAATTGAGCACTTTTTGGACGGCAAGAACTATCTTTCGCATCCAGGTACTCACAACGACGTCGCGGCGTGTCTTGAATCGGGAGGGGGGAGAAGGGACCGGAGCCAGGGGTGCACCGGTCCCCGTGGTAGGACCTTAGAGTGAAGATCAAGCGCGCTGAGTGTTGCACGCCGGAGTCACGTCGGGATGAAGGGCGTGTGAATTCTCCGTGACCTTCCCCGCGTGGGAAGTCGGGTGTGTTTCCGTGTCGGGAGCCTGCTCGGGCCGCACTGCCAAGGCCCGGCCGTGACGCACATCGAGGCCGCGCACCCAATAAATAATGTCCTCGGCGATGTTGGTGGCATGGTCGGCGATGCGCTCCAGGTGCCGCGTCGCCAGAATGAATTGCAGGCCGGGGCTGACGAGCGAGGCTTCCTGCGTCATGCTCTGGAGCAGGCGCTCGAAGATGCGATCCCGGTATTGATCGACTACGTCGTCGCTTTCTAGGACCTGCGTGGCCATCTCGACGTTGCGGAAAATCAGCGCGCCGAGGCTCTTGCTCACCATGGCGCGCACAGCTGAGGCCATGGGCGCGAGCTCTTCCGGCAGCTCGGCGCCAGGCAGCTCGCGCAAGGAGATCACGCGCTCGGCAAGATTCACGGCGATGTCGCCGATACGCTCGAGGTCGTTCGTGATTTTGAGCGCGGCGACGATCAGGCGCATTTCGTCGTCGGAGAACGAGCCGCGGCGGAGCAGCCGGATGGCGTGCTCGTCGATCACGATTTCCATTTCGTTGATGCGCGGCTCGAGCAGGAACACTTCGCCCGGCAGCGCCGAGGTTTCCGGACGATCGAGGCCTACGAGGGATTCCAACGCACGGTTCATGGCGCCTTCCACGGTGCGCGCCATCGAGACCAGGTAATTTACCAGCGTGTCGTACAGTACCGTTTCCGTGAGGCCTGGAAGCAGTCGACATGGCTCTCCCTTCGGGCGGAGGCTCGGGACATCGCACACCTCGACCCGTAAGTGGAAGCATGGCGCGGGAAGCGTTACGCCTTGTTCACAAACATATGAATATGAGGAAACAGCAGAATCTACAAGGGTTCCGTACGGCCAGCGGAACCGCGGCTGGCCACCGCGGTGCGCAGCGCGGCGCGCTCCGGGTCGAAGACGGGAACCGAGAAATGAAACTCCGAGCCTTGCCCAATCTCGCTGTCCACCCAGATGCGGCCCCCGTGAACCTCGACGAGATGCTTGGCGATGGCTAGGCCAAGACCCGTGCCTCCCGCCTCGCGCGAGCGCGCCGCGTCCACGCGATAGAAGCGCTCAAAAATGCGCGACTGGTCGACCTTAGGGATGCCGATGCCGGTGTCCGCGACGGTGAAGATCACGTCGGGGTCGCGGACTGCGGCGCTGAGAATGATTCGTCCTCCGGGCAGCGTGTATTGAATCGCGTTGTCGAGCAAGTTTTGCAGAATCTCCGCAAGCCGGCGGCGGTCGCCGGCGATGTCCGGGAAATCACCGGGAATGCTGACGGAAACTAGGATGTCCTTCTCCGCGGCGCGATGCTCCGCGGTTTGCACGCAGCTTTCGATAAGCTCCGACACGCTGACCCGTCGAATCTCCACCTCCAAACGATCGGCATCCATCTGCGACAGCTTGAGCAGGTCGTCCGTGAGTCGGGCCAGGCGCCGGGAATGCTCCAGAATGATTCCGAGAAAGCGCTCGCGGTTTTGCGGATCATCAATCGCGCCGGCGAGCAGCGTTTCGGCGAAGCCTTGAATGGCGGTGAGGGGCGTCTTGAATTCGTGCGACACGTTGGCCACGAAGTCGCGCCGAACGCGCTCGAGTTTGCGCAGTTCGGTGATGTCGTGGAGCACCACAACCGCTCCGGACGTATCACCCGCGCGCACCGCAGCGACCGTAGCGGCGAAAAAATGCTGGCGCAGAGTTCCCGTGACGATCTCGGCTTCGACGCGCGGTTCGCCCGCAAGCACCTGCCGAACCCCTTCGATTAATTCCGTCTGCCGGACGACCTCAACGAGCGCGCTCCCCGATTTGGGCGGAACATCGAGTCCCAAAATGCCCGCGAAGCTCTGGTTGGCGAACAGCAGCCGCTCAGCGCCATTTACCACCGCGACGCCTTCCACCATGCTGCCCAGAATCGCGGACGACAGGTTGCGCTCTTCGGTGAGCGTGCGGATGGTGAGATCCAGCCGGGCTGCGGTCTGATTCAGCGATGCGCCCAGCGCCTCCAAAGCGTCGCCGGAGCCATCGCCGGGCAACGGTCGGAAGTCCCCTTCGGCGACGCGGCGCGAAAAATCTTTCAGGCGCTCCACGCGATCGGAGAAGCCCCGTGACACCAGCACGGAAGCCGTCCCCGCCACCAGCATGATGATAAAGGATGCCAGCCACAAGCTTCGGCGAAACGAGCCGAGCACTTGATCCGTGGTTTCAAGGGGAATCGCAAATCGCAAAACAATCGGCGGACCGGCCGCTACGTTTTGCTTTACGGCGTAGTACAGAAGGTCGCGATTTATGGTGACGCTGTGACGCACCGAGCGGCCGTCGCCCTTCGCGAGCGCCTCCTGTATCTCTGGGCGCCCGGCGTGATTCTCCATGGTCTGCGTATCGGACTGCGAGTCCGCCAAGACTTGCCCGTCCGAAGTGATCACGGTGACGCGAGCGCCGCTTTCACCCATTTTCGCGGCCCAGTCGCGCAGACCCGCAAGATCTTCTGGACGTGCAGGAGGGAGGAGAGGCAAACCGGGAGGATGCGCTTGTGCGAACCACGCGATGGTGGCCAATTGTACAAAGGCCGCGCGTTCGTAATCGCTGCGGCAGCGCGCGCTCGGCGAAGAAGTCCACGGCGAGCAACACGCTCAACAGCAGCGCGAAAAACGTCAGCGCGAGTTTCCAGAAAAGGTTACGCCGCACGAGTCTCGAACAAATACCCCGCGCCACGCACCGTCTTCAAATGGATTGGATTTTCGGGATCGCTCTCGATTTTTTCACGCAGGCGGCGAACGTAAACGTCCACGCTGCGCGGGGTCACAAAACGATCGGTGCCCCAAACGGCATCGAGAAGCTGGTCCCGCGTGAAGACGCGGTTCGGGCGCGAAGCAAGGTAATAGAGCAGCCGGAATTCGAGCGTGCTGAGCGGGACAGGCTTCCCAAAATGGCTTACGCGGTACGACGCTGGATCGATCGCCAGCTTGCCGACCTCGATGGTGCGCGGCGAGTCGGCGGGCGGCTCCGCACGGCGGAGCAGCGCTTTGACGCGCGCGAGCAGTTCGCGAGGGCTAAAGGGCTTCGTCACGTAGTCGTCGGCACCCATTTCCAGCCCCACGACGCGGTCGGCTTCTTCACCGCGCGCGGTGAGCATCAGAATGGGCAGGCGATTCAGTGAGTCGTCCCGGCGAATTTCCCGGCAAATGTCCAGGCCGGAAAGCTTCGGCAGCATGAGATCAAGAAGCAAAAGATCCGGAGGCGTTTTCTTTAGCGTGTTCAGGCCGCTGCTGCCGTCGAACGCAGCATTGACCTGAAATCCTTCGTTTGCCAGGTTGTAACGAACCAACTCGACGATATCCTTGTCATCTTCAATAATCAGAACGCGTTTCATGTAGTTGGCACGTCCCGCCCGCCGGCTTGCCCGAAGTGTACCGTACACCGGCGAAATCCGATAGGGATGGGAGGGAGTTTGTTCACCGGTACCTGGACGTAGCGTAGCCAAGCACCAAGTCTCCGCGTGTCTGGTGACGCTCGAATGACGGGGATGTGAATGGAGTGTTAAAGGAAAATCGCCGCTCCACACGCTTGTGGCAATCGACGGCGCGTCGAGATACGCGTGCCTCGAAGGCTATTCCGCCGCAGTCGTCGTAAACGCCAAGCTCAGCAACGTCTTCTGCTCCATCTCGTGCGCCTTGGCGGAACCCGTCGCCGGACTCGCGCTTGCCGAGCGCTTCACGGAGCGCACGCGCAAACCCTTGTCTTGCGCGAGCCGTTGCAATCGCGGCAACACGTAGAAATGCGCGCCCATGTTGCTCGGCTCTTCCTGCACCCAGATGATTTCGCGCGCATTCGGGTGCGCCTCGATGCGCAGCGGTAATTTCCGGCCGCGGCAGTGGGTATAGCTGGTCGAGAAAGAAAATTGCCGTGCTCGTGTCTTTGCGGCGGCGGCGTTCCGCGCGCAGCTCATGGCCCACTTTGCCGCTGGCGATCAGGATGCGCCTGGCGTCTTGAATTTCGCGGTCCGGCACCAGCGGCAGAAAACGCGGCGCCGTGAAGTCTTCGATGCTCGAACTGGCGTCGGGATGGCGCAGCATACTCTTCGGAGTAAAAACGATCAGCGGTTTGCGCCACTTGCGGCGCGCTTGGCGGCGCAGCATGTGAAAGTATTGCGCAGCGTTTGATGGCTGGCAGATCTGTAAATTGTCTTCTGCCGCAAGCTGCAGAAAACGCTCGATGCGGGCGCTGGAGTGCTCCGGACCTTGCCCCTCGTACCCGTGCGGCAGCAGCAGCACCAACCCGGTGGGAAGATTCCACTTGTCCTCGCTGGCGCTGATGAACTGGTCGATGATCACCTGCGCGCCGTTGACGAAATCCCCGAATTGCGCCTCCCACAGCACCAGCGCCTCCGGATAGTCTCGGCTGAATCCATACTCGAATCCCACGCAAGCCGCCTCGGACAGCGGCGAGTTGTGGATCTCGCAAAACGCCTGCTGCCGCGAAAGGTGCGAAAGCGTCAGATAGTTGTGCTCGGTCTCCGTATCGATCAGCACTGCATGGCGCTGATTGAACGTGCCGCGCTGCGAATCTTGCCCGGTCAGACGAATCGGCGTCCCTTCCAGCACCAAGGACGCGAACGCCAGCGCTTCGCCAAAACCGTAGTCGATCGCCCGCTTGCCGTGGCCCATTTCGCCGCGCTGCTCCAGCAGCTTCGCAAGCTTCGGATGCAAGTGAAACCCGTCCGGCACGCGCACCAAACCGTCCGTCAGCTCGCCAAGTTTTTCACGCGAAAGGCCCGTGTCCACCTCGTACGCCGGATCATACTTGCCGTGAATATAGGGATCCCAATAGCTGGGCAGCGTGCGCAAGTGCGGCATTTTCTTCAGCGCGCGCGCCTTGGTTTGCTCTTCTTCGTATTCCTTGCGCACGGCATCGCTGATTAGGCTCGCGTCGATGCCTGTGTGCTCGGCGTAAATCTTCCACAACGGTGGATGGTTCTTGATCCGCTCGTACGTCAGCGGCTGCGTGATCGTGGGATCGTCCACTTCGCTATGGCCGTGGCGCCGGTAGCCGATAATGTCCACCACCACGTCGCTGCCGAACGTGGCGCGATACTCCGCCGCCAGCCGCCCCACGCGCACCACCGCGTCGGGATCCTCTCCATTGACGTGAAACACTGGAACGCTCTGCCGCTTGGCAATGTCCGAAGCGAAGCGCGAGGAATGCTCCTGCACCGGCGGCGTGGTGAAGCCAATTAAATTGTTGACCACGATGTGCACCGTGCCGCCCACGGTGTAGCCTTTCAAGTCCGCCAGGTTGAGCGTCTCCGCCCAAATCCCTTGGCCCGCGAACGCCGCATCGCCGTGCATCACGATCGGCCACACTTTGTTCAGTGCCTCGCGTGAGCGATCGATCGACCGGCCCGTCGGCGCCGCGCCGAGTTTGCTTCGCGCGCGCTCGGCCCATGGCCACCGGGTCCACCGCTTCCAAATGGCTGGGATTTGAAACGATATGAATGTTGATCGATTTTCCGCCCGACGTGACGTATGCGCCCGTGGCCCCGACGTGATATTTCACGTCACCCGCGCCCAGCACGCTCCGCGGATCGACGTCCTCAAAACCCGAAACCACCTCATGCGGCGGCTTGCACGCCGCATGCACCATCACGTTCAACCGTCCGCGATGGCTCATCGCCATCACCGAATCGATCGCCCCGGCCTCTCCCGCCGTATCCAGGATCGAATCAAGGAGAGGAATCAGTGCGGTAACGCCTTCCAGCGAAAATCGCTTCGTGCCCAAATAACGCGCCTGCAGCACCTGCTCGAAAAGGTCCGCGCGCACCAGCCGCTCTAGAATTTTATTTTGATCGACCGCGGTCGCCGGATCTTCGATGCGTTCGGCGATCCACCGCCGCCGCTCCGGCTCCGGCAAATGCATGAACTCCGCGCCCACAGTTTCGCAATAAATCCGCCGCGCCTCATCCGCCGCCGCCCCAGTTAGCTCCAGATCCGCGCACTTGATCGGCTTGAACAATCCCAGCGGATCAAGATTCGCCTCCAAATATCCCCACCGCCGGAACGCCTCAAACACACGCTCCCGCTCGTCGCCATGCTTGGCGTTTTTCTTTGCTGTTTTTGCAGCTCGTTCCGGTTCGAGAATGGTTCGCTGTGCCATATCGCTTTCTGCCAAGAACCTATTTTGCCACAGAATCGAAACCCGAGTTTTCCGAGGCGGTTGGGGAGTGAACGGCAGCGCGGCATTGCTCTACGCCGGAAGGTTCGACAGGGGGAGTGGAATAGGCGAGAAAATATGCCCACAGTTGGGTGGATTCCCATTTTGGGCTGCACTCTGTAGGGGTACCCCCCACCCCCGGGTGTGCAGGGAGTTGTGAAGTAAACCAATAATAGGAAAGGTTTTGCGGGTGCGAGTGTGTGTTGAATATCGGCGAGTAAGCTGCGATGGGGTGCTGGGAGAGTTGGGCAAGCGGAGACATGGGCAGAAAAAACAGGGCCCAGGAGGGGCACGGGATTCGACCTATGCAGTAATAATACCTGAATCGTAAACGTTTGTCAAGTAGAGAATAAAGAGAGTGGATTCAGCGGATTAGAAAGTGCGGCAAGACGTGGTGGGGGGGCGGAACGAGCCGTGCCTCTACTAGGTGCGCCCGATGTTGTGTTGAATGTTGAGGGTGCGGCTGCTGCTAGCGCTAGTGGTGCAGGTTTGCGTTCTCGGATTTGGCGGCGATCAGGAGGGGGATGTTGGGGTCGGCTTCCATCCAGAGGTGGAGGAAGTCCTGGTAGGCGGCTTGGGCGTTTACGGCGTCGCTTTGCAGGGCATAGGAGCGGGCCAGGCCCAGATGGGCGAGCGCCCCGATGGGTTGGTTAAGGACGATGCCGCGGTGATCCAGGATTTTCTGGAACTCGGCGGCTGCTTGCTGGCCTTGATGGAGGGCCAGATAAGCTTGCCCGCGCACGAAGATGGGATACATGGCGGTCCATGTGTAGTTGCCCATCCTGCCCATCTCGTAGGGAGCGATCGGCTTTAGGGCTCCGATGGCGTCGGAAGGTTTGCGTTGGGCGAGCGCAAGCGCGGCGCGGAGAGTTGGCAGAAAGTTGAGTTGCGCGTTGGTGGCCTCGGGAAACCTTTTGTCCAAATCGACGGAGAGCGGCTGCGCCGCTTTAGGGTCGCCCGCGAAGGACAAGGCGAGTGCGGCGGTGTAGCGCACACCGAGGTCCGAAGAACGCTCGATAGAGGCACGCGCTTGGTGCCGTGCTTCGTCAGCATTGCCAAACAAGGCTTCGCGCAACGCTGAGCGGACCAAATAGGATGCGGCGGCTTCTTTTTCGCCGGCGCGCGTGGCGGTGTCCACGGCGCGTGCGGAGAGGTCACGAGCCTGGTTGAGGCGACCGGAATAGGCTGCGGTGTCGGCTTGCAAGGCCAACTGCGTGTCCTCGATTCCGGTCTTGCCCGCCGCCCACGCCACCTGTTGAGCCATTCCCACCGGGTCGTTGCGCAGAAAGGCAATGTTGTAGAGGTCGAAGTGCATGAACGGGTGCTCCATTTTGCGTTCGAAAGCCTGGGCGTAGACGGCTTTGGCCTCATCGAGGCGATTCAGACCGATCAAGTCGGACCCGAGGATAAAGTAAGGGACGGGACTGTCGTTGGGATTGACGCGAACGGCTTCTGTGGCCTCCCGCACCGCTTCTTCAAATTGACCAAAGGAGGGGAAAATTGGGCCGGCCAAGAAAATGTGAGGCAGTGCAAGACGCGGATACGCGTGGGCCCAAAGCTGGCAGGCTTGTTCGGCTTGCTGCAAATTGCCGGTGACGATGATCTGGAAAGATGCGGTGATGAAGTACTTTTCGGCCTCGCTGGTGGAGTTACGAAGTTCGTAAGCCTTTCGAGTGTAGTCGGCAGCGGCGACGTTTTCGCCGAGATTGCGACTGAGGCGGCCCAACCAGGCGTAGGCGATGGCGAAATTGGGGTCGAGCTCGATGGCGCGCTTGAGAAACGGAAGGGCCGCCGTCGATCCGGTGGAGTAAATGATGCGATAGCCGGAACTGAATTCCTTGAGGGCCTGGAGCGAAGGCGTGGTGGCCTGCTCGAGCGGTGTGTCAAATTTCTGCACGGTGCTCAGCGACTCTCCCAGTTTGTTGCGAATGTCGGAGGCGGTTTTGCCGAGAGCGTCGAGGACGTGGCTTTTGTCGCCGGCCTGAGCCGACGTGCTGGCCAGGGTTTCCCCGTTCAGACAGTTGACCGCCTTGATGGTGAGCAAGTACGGCGAGCCGATCTGGGTTATCGAGCCATTGAGCACGGCGGCGCTGGAAGTGCGCTGGCAAAGCTCCCGCGCGATCTCCGGGGTGAGCCTAGCGTCTGGCTTCTGGCCCATCAGCGCGAGGGTTTGCTGGATTTTTTCGTCGGAAACGATGCTGAGGAAGGGTGATTGTTCGAGTTGCACGGAGAGGCCTTGCCGGAGGGTACCGTCGAAGACGGAGTCTCCGGTGGTGTTCGTGAAATCTGCGAGGACGATGGTGTCTTTGTCGGTGAGAGCGTTCGCCTTGCGGGAGAGAAACCACCAGGCACCGATCGCCAGCGCGATGAGCAACGCGGTTACGGCGGTCCGCAGTCCCCAAGGAAAGGATTTCGCCGCGGGCTTGGGGCCACTGGGCGCCGGAGCGGTGCGGCCGGATTGAGAATCGCGCCGCAAACGCTGCAAGTCTGCGCGCATTTCCGCGGCGCTCTGGTAGCGAAGCTTGCGCTGTTTTTCGAGAGCCTTGTGAATGACTTGCTCGAGCTGCGCGGGAAGATCCGGGTTGAGGCGCACGGGTTCCGCGGGCATGCGATTGAGAATCGCTTCAGCAATCACGCCGGAAGTGTCGCCGCGGAAGGGTGGAATACCGGTGGACATCTCGTAGAGGACCACGCCAAAGGAAAACAGATCGGTGCGGGCGTCGAGTTCTTCGCCGCGCACCTGTTCGGGCGACATGTAGGGCACGGTACCGAGCACGGAGCCGACACGCGTGACCTGGTCAACGGCGGTGACCGTGGGCATCTGCGAAAGATTCGCGGCGCTCACCGCGGGCGCCAACTTTGCCAGACCAAAATCGAGAATCTTGGCGTGCCCGTGCTCGGTGACAAAAATATTGTCTGGCTTGATGTCGCGGTGAATTATTCCTTTGCCGTGCGCCGCATCTAGCGCGTCGGCAATCTCAATTGCCAACTCGAGTGCTTCCTCGAGCGGCAGTGGCTTGCCGGCAATGTGGTGTTTCAGAGTCTGGCCTTCGAGAAACTCCATAGCGATGAATTGCCTGCGGTCTTGCTCGCCGATGTCGTAGACCGTGCAGATGCCGGGGTGATTCAGGGCGGAGGCGGCTTGTGCTTCGCGGCGGAAGCGCTCGAGGGCGACCGGATCACTAGACATTTCGCCGGGCAAGAACTTTAAACCGACGGCACGATGCAGGCGGGTATCCTCGGCTTTGTAAACCACACCCATGCCACCACCGCCAAGTTTTTCGAGAATGCGATAGTGGGAGAAGGTCTGGCCCGGCTGTGGTTGGGACTCGGCCATTTGCGCACATCTTAGGTTTAGGTCGGGGTCAGAGGCAAGTCAGCGATGCGAACTCCGCGTCGCCACGCGCTGTATCAGAGCGACTTCACCAGCGATGCGAGTGAGAGCGCGATTTCATTGGGGGGCGTGCCGGGCGGAAAGGTGACGGGCTTACCGATGCGAACGGTGATTTCGCCGATGTGTGCCAGGCGGCGGCCCGCGCGCTTCATTTTCCAGACGCCGTCGAGCCGCATCGGTACGATTGGCACGCGCAAATTCTCGGCGAGTAGGCCGATGCCGCTCTGGAACTTTGCCATTTCGCCTGTGGCGGATTCGCTGACTTCGCCCTCCGGGAAAACCAGGACGCTGTACCCGCGATCCGCGGACTCGCCCGCGTGACGGAAACTTTCGCGAAAACCAGAAAACTGCGGCAACGGAAAAATGTTGAAAAGAACGATGACCAGCCAATAGCCCGTTTGATACGCCCAGCGCTTCGCGAAGAACCAATCGCGCGGCGGCCGTCGCATCTGCAGCAACGTCTCGCCGCCCATCGCCGTAGCCAAACGATGGCGGAATCGTCGCGGCAGCGCCGCAAGAATCAGGCCGATGTCGGCGCGCCGTGTAATGTGGTTCGACACGATCAGCACGGGTCCACGCACGCCGCGCAAGTTTTCGCGGCCGACAATTTTCGGGTGCCCAAGAATCTGCGTCGCAGGCCATACCAGCAGGTAATAAACCGCGAGACGCAACCAGCGCACGGGCGTTCGCTGCGTCCAGCGCGGATACACGTATTCCGAACGCCGCGCAGATGGCTCACTGCGGTAGGCCTGCCCGCCGTGGTGGGACGGCTCGCGCAGTAGGCGCTCCACGTCACCGACGGTTTTCGCCTCCGCGAACGCCGTCTCGCTCAGCTCCACCTGGTAGTGTTCTTCCAGCGCGCTCATCAGTTCCACGCGGTCCAGAGAGCTCAGATTCAGTTCATCCTCGAGGAGGCGCGGGCGATCTCGTGTTGTAAATTGGCCGATCAGGTTTTCGAGGCTCCCTGACGGCGGGCCCGAAGACTCGCCGTCACGTTGAGTTCCGCTCAATATTCTTCTCGCGTCGTCAGCAATCACGCCAAGCCGCGGCTTTCCCGTTGGAGTGCGAGGAAAATCTGCATGCGGCCAAACGATCCAAGAGCGCATGCGCTGGTACTCAGCGAGCGAACTGTTCGCGCCCTCCACGAATCGTCGCGCCGCTGCTTCGTTAGAATCGCTCGTATTTGTCACATCGGGCATCAACAACACGGCGCAAGCTTCGGCGTTCTCGCCGCGATCGATTGGTATAACCACGCAATCGCGGACGCCGGGCTGCTTCCGCAACGCCGCTTCCAGATCTTCGGGATAAACATTGAGGCCCGCCGGCGTGACGATGACGTTTTTCTTTCGCCCACGGAAGCGAAGATAGCCCTCGACATCGAGTTCGCCGATGTCACCGGTGCGCAGCCAACCGCTCTGTTCGGAAGGTCGCAGCGCTCCGGCCTCCCAATAACCCGACGCGACGTTTTCGCCGCGCACCAGAATCTCGCCGTCCTCTGCGAGCCGGAATTCGCGCCCGGGCAAAACTTTCCCGATCGAGCCCTGCGCCGCGCGAAACGGATGGTTCAAGCTGATCAACGACGCGGTCTCCGTCATGCCGTAGCCCTGCACGACGGCATATCCCATCCGCTTGAAAAACTCCTCGGTCTCGCCGGAGAGCGCCGCGCCACCAGAAATGAGCGCCCAGAATTTCCAGCCGAAACGCCGATGAACGCGACGGAACCTCCACGCGCGGCGAAGGAATTTCCGGCCGTTCGCCGTGGCAAACTCACGGCTGAATCTTTCGCTCTCACCGCGCGCTTCGAGGTCGCGGAGCAGGCCCGCGCGCAGCCCATCGAGCATTCGCGGCACGGCGATCAACGCCGTGGCTCGTTCGCGTTTGAGTGTGCGGATGATTTCCGAAGGGTTGGCGGACTGCTCGAACACCACGGTCGCCCCGAGCAGTGGCGGCACGAACAGCGCCATGAACTGGCCGAAGACGTGGCTGAGCGGCACGAGTGTGGCAAAACGCAGTGGATGAAACCACTTCTCGTATTTTCGATACGGATCGATCCCCCGCTCCAGCGGCTCCAGATTCGCCAAGAAATTTCCGTGTGTCAGGACGACGCCACGCGGCACCGCCGTCGTACCTGAGGTGAACAGGATCTGTGCGATGTGATTTCGCGTCAGCGGCTCGTCACTCAAAGATTCATGGATCGGTAGCCGCGGTTCGCCGTCGCTCCGTTGAGTGACGACCGCCCGCGGGCGACGCGTCCTGTCGGCCAAATCTTCCAGTTTCAGTGTGCGGATGGCATCGCCGAGCGACGGCTTGCCACTCGCTGCGACGACCACCCTCGCCGACGTTTCACGTGCCACACGCGCCGCAAACTCCTCCGTGGCGCCGTCGTCCATGGGCACGGCGACTGCACCGACTAGCAAACATCCCCAGAAAGCAGCCATCCATTCCGCGCTGTTTGGCCCCCAAAGGAGCACACGATCGCCAATTCCAACGCCGCGTTCTCTCAGCCCATCTGCGCAACCAACCGCCACGCCGGCAAGCTCCGCATAGGTCCACGATTCCCGCCGATAGCCGCGCCGCTGCACAACCGCGACATCCCCCGCGTAGTGCGCGAACTCCGCGAACAAAGAAATGAGACTAGCTCTGGGCATGGCCTTAGCGAATGGGGCCTGTTTTTGAAACCGTCCGGATTTTACGCCTTATGGAGTGCTGCGGCTTGTCTGCACATTGGTCGGTGCAACCCGCGCCGTGAAAAGCGGGAGCAAGCTCCCGCACTCCAAAGCACGCGCCGTGCCACCGTTGCACCTGAAAAACATTGTGCGCCCCGTAGAACAAGGCGATGATGCTGCAGATTTCTGGAGCACCCTCGATGAAGTTCTCTCCTGTTTTTTTGGGCGCATTGTTTGGGAGCGTGGCTGCCGCGGTTCTCTTCGGCGCAGGCTGGGTTCCTTCAGGCGTTAACGCAGCGTCTGTTTCTGGGGAAGCCGTCTACAAAGAGTACTGCGCCTCTTGCCACGACCATCCCGGGCCGCGCATTCCTCCGCGCAGCGCCCTCCAAAAATTGTCGGTAGCCCGAATTCTTCATACGCTGGACTTCGGTGTGATGATGAGCGTTGCTTACCCGCTGCAGCGCAGCCAACGCGAAGCCGTTGCCCAATTTCTCGGAAAGCCAGGCACTGAGTCGGGTCCTCCGCCCAGCGCCTTCTGCTCCGATAGGAGATTCTCCTTTCAGCGTGACTCGATGCCTAGTTGGGGAGGATGGAGTCCTTCTGCATCGAATGCGCGTTTCCAATCCGCGGAGTTGGCAGGTCTTAGTGTCGATCAGGTTCGCAGCCTGAAACTGAAGTGGGCCTTTGGATTTGATGGTGACATCACGGCATTTGCTGCGCCGACAATCAAAGATCACGTGTTGTTCACAGGCAGCGCGAGCGGCTTAATCTACGCGATGAACGCGAAGAGCGGCTGCTTGTATTGGACCTTCCAAGCGAACGGGCCGGTGCGCGCCGCGGCCCTCATCGCAGAAAACGGTGCGCATCAATCGATTCTCTTCGGCGACCTGACCGGCTGGTTCTATTCGCTCGACGCTTTCGACGGCCGGCCGCTTTGGAAGCGCCGCATCGATGAGCACGAAGCCACGCGGCTGACGGGTTCCGCGGTCGCGCACGACGGCATCGTATTCGTTCCCGCCGCCTCCTGGGAAGAAACGCGCTCTGGCAATCCGAAATATCCCTGCTGCACGTTTCGAGGTAGCGTCACGGCGCTGCGCATCCGCGACGGATCGGTGCTGTGGAAGTCCTACACTGTTGAGTCGCCGAAAAAAACCGGCGTCAACCGCCACGGCGATCCTCAATTCGGACCGTCAGGCGCCGGCAGTTGGTCGGCTCCAACAATTGACAGCAAACGCGGGTTTCTCTACGTCACCACCACCGACAACTATTCCAATCCGGCGACGAAGACCAGCGATGCGGTTCTCGCATTAAGTCTGAAAACGGGCCACATTGTCTGGAGCCAGCAGATGACCGCTGGGGACGTCTACAGCGGCGGGGCCTGTCCGGACGACAACTCTCCTTGCGGGCCGGACTTCGATTTTGGCTCCTCGGCCCTTCTGGTTCATCCCGGCGGACGTGATCTCGTTATTGCCGGCCAGAAGTCCGGAGTCGTCTACTCGCTGGATCCGGATGATAAAGGAAGAGTCCTTTGGCAAACGCGCGTCGGCAAGGGCGGCGAAACAGGGGGAGTGCAGTGGGGCATGGCGAGCGACGAGGAGAAAGTCTACGCGGCGGTCTCCGACCTCGTGAATTTGCCTGAGCCCCCTGCCGGCGATCGCGCGCCGTTGGGTGGTGGAAACTTCGATCCGGTGCAGGGCGGCGGCTTGACCGCTTTACGGCTTACGGACGGCAGCAAAGCGTGGTTTGCACCGAGTTATCCGTGCGCTCCACCGCGTCCGGGCTGCAGCCCTGCGCAGTCGGCGGCGGTCACCGCCATACCCGGCGCCGTTTTTTCCGGTTCGCTCGATGGACACATCCGCGCTTTTTCCATTGAGAATGGCCAGCTCCTTTGGGATTTCGACACCGAGAAGGAATATGCGGCGGTCAATGGAATTACGGCCAAGGGTGGATCGCTGGATGGCGCTGGGCCAGTGATCGTCGATGGAATGCTGTATGTCAATTCCGGCTATCCGCGCTTCGGCGGAACGGTAGGAAATGTCCTGTTGGCCTTTGGCGCAGACGATCCGAAAAAAGACTGAAGGATGCACCAGACACGACTTATCGATTAAGCGAAGGAAAAATAAGAATAAAGCTTACGGCAGCGTTTCTCAATCCGCTAGCGGACCCAACTAGGCAGGTGCCGTAGGAGCGTCCTGTAGCATCTGAGCAAAGTACGATCTCGAAATCCGGAGTTCTCGGTTACAATAGAAGGCCTGGGGGCTGCTTGGTAGTGCCCCTTTGAATCAAAGCTTCACAGATAAGGACTTACACAGGAACCATGCCGGTACCGATTTCTCAGGGTTGGACAGTTGCGACCTACGTCCTGAAGCAGAAGCTGCGGGGACGCAAGCGTTACCCCTTTGTCTTGATGCTCGAACCCTTGTTCCGCTGTAATCTGGCTTGCGCGGGCTGTGGAAAAATCCAATATCCCGCGCACATTTTGAAGAAGGAATTGAGCCCGGAAGAGTGCTTCAAGGCGGTTGACGAATGCGGGACACCGATGGTGTCGATCCCCGGCGGCGAGCCGTTGATGCACTCGCAGATCGACAAGATCGTCGAGGGCCTGGTGGCCCGCAAGAAGTACATCTACCTTTGCACGAATGCCCTATTGCTGAAGGAAAAACTCGACCTGTTCAAACCGAGCAAATACCTGACGTTCTCGGTCCACATGGATGGTCAGCGGGAACACCACGATTTTTCCGTATGCCGCGAAGGCGGCTACGATCTGGCGGTCGAAGGGGTCAGGGAAGCGGTGAAGCGCGGGTTCCGAGTAACGACGAATACCACGCTGTTCGATGGCGCTGATCCTAAGAGCGTGCGGGACTTCTTCGATGAAATGATGGATCTGGGCGTCGAGGGCATGATGCTCTCACCCGGCTATTCTTACGAGAAAGCGCCGGATCAAAAGCACTTCCTGGGCCGGGCGCGGACGCGGCGGCTTTTCCGTGCGATTCTCTCAAATCGCAAGCCAAGCTGGCAGTTCAACCAATCGCAGCTCTTTTTGGAATTCCTGATGGGCAAGCAACACTACTCCTGTACCCCGTGGGGCATGCCCACCTACAACATCTTTGGCTGGCAGAAGCCCTGCTACTTGTTGCAGGACGGCTACGCGGACACGTTCCAGGAACTGTTGGACGCGACGCAGTGGGAGAACTACGGCACGGAGTCCGGCAATCCCAAGTGCGCCAATTGCATGGTGCACAGCGGGTATGAAGCGTCAGCGATGGATCACACTTTCAGCGGCTTGCGTGGAATATGGGCCGCCGCCAAAGCGACGTTCGCGACCAAGCACGAAGATCCGGACGCACTGGCGATGCTGAATGAACCGGTGAAGCCGGTGCACGCCTTCAACCCGCTAGTGCAGATCAGCGCGGACAACAACCAACTGGAAGAGACGCGCGCGTGAGCGCTCCAAGCCATACTCCTCGCACGGGCACGGCAAATCCTGCTCTCGATCCCGATAAACTGGAAGTTGCGCCGGGAATTGCCCGGCAAAGCGTGGAAGGCTGGGTGCCCGACCTTGCCAGTGAAGACGAAATTCGCGCCGCTCTCGAAAAGGCGTTCGATTATCGGGGTGACGTGACTGTTACGCGCAAGGATGGCACGAAAATCGAAGGCTATATCTTTGATCGTGTTACCGGCGCTAACCTAGTGGCGTCGTTTGTCCGTTTGCTGCCGAAGGATTCCAACCAGCGTGTCAAAATCTCCTACGCCGACATTGCGGCGCTCGTCTTTTCCGGACGCGATCCCGCCGCGGGGAAAAGCTGGGAAGCCTGGGTGGGTAAGTACTGGGCTAAGAAGACCGCCGGAGAGGGCGGAATTAGCCTCCAGCCAGAGTCTTTGGAGTAAGGCGTTTTCAGAGCTTCCGTTTTACATAGTCACCCCTTAGATCGAGTTAAACCATTCATTTACATTATCTTACGGGAGCACCTCGGCCGGAAGAGGCACGCCGCCTGCCGTGGACAAAGGGCCTTTTTCGTGGTATTATTCTTGTAGCGTTTGTTGCTCTTGTAATGCCTTTTGACTCGCTCGAAAGGGGCTGCAAGGACAAAGCCTTGCAGCTTTTTTTGCGGGCTGGAGGGTGTCACGGCACTTGGGAGACAGGGGCGCTGAGCGGGTACCAAGAAGTTTCCCGCCAGCGGTCGCCGCAAGAGTCGGCCAAGAGAGACAAAGCAATTCCAACTCGTGCGAGGTAGTGGCAGTGAAGGAACAAGGAACAGTGAAGTGGTTTAACGCTTCGAAGGGTTACGGCTTCATTCAGCGGCAAACAGGAGAGGATGTATTTGTTCATTTCTCCGCGATTCAGATGGACGGTTACAAGTCCCTGAACGAAGGTCAAGCGGTGGAGTTTGAGGTGAAGAAAGGCCCCAAGGGCCTTCAGGCAGAGAACGTTACCAGCCTCTAGCCTGTTGATTTGGGGTGTCCCGGCGAAAACCGGGACACTTGGTTTCAAACGAGTTTCGTCAGCGCGTGCAGCGCGGTCCGGGAGGACATCGTGCAAACAATGCAAGAAGGTCAGACGATTAAACATGAAGTGTACGGACTGGGTGTCGTGACGTCATCCGACCAAGAACGTACAGCGGTGGACTTTGACGATCACGGGCCCAAGTTGTTCGTCACCAGCATCATGACGGCGGAGCTCATCGGCGAAGCCCCGGCCACGCCACCGAAAACGAAGCGGCGCCGCAAGGCCTCGACTGCTGCTAAGGCCGCCAAGAAAGCCGCTACACTCGCGGCTGCCGCCGCTGCCGGCCGTTCGTAGTAATTCCTGCCTGTTGAATTTCCCTGTGCACACTCGTGCGCAGGGGTGTGTCTGAAGGTACGTCCCACCGGCCTTACTGTGATCTTGTCGTTCTTGTGCGTTAATCGCCCTTGACACATTTTGGCCCACATTCCACCATCGTCGGACAACTGATTTACCGGTCGTTTCCAGTAAACCGCGAAAAATGGAGCGAATTATGAATCTGAGGGATCTCGCCTGGGCCCTGAGACTCACTGCCGCGTTCTTTTTTCTGTATCTCGTAGGTCTCCTGCCTGCTCGGGACCAGACGGTGCCCGGCGTAACCGACAAAGAGATTCTAATTGGCTCGTGTTCGGCGCTGGAAGGCCCTTCGCACATGCTCGGCACGCAAACCGTGAATGGAGCGAAAGCGTACTTCGACCTGGTTAATGAAGAAGGCGGGGTGCGCGGAAGAAAGCTGCGACTGGTAGCGTATGACGACAGCTACGATCCCACCAAAGCGCAGGCTTGCTTCGACCGGTTGATGGCCGACAAGGTTTTTGCGCTGGGATTTCTCGTAGGTACGCCGACGGCGCTGAAGTACGTGCCCCTGGCGGAAACGAATAAGATTCCCGTCGTAGGCCTCTTCACCGGTGCGCAAACCTTATACGCGCCGCTGCGGCACTGGGTGGTCAACGTGCGCGCGTCCTACTTTGACGAAACGCGCGAGCAAATCGATGGCCTGTGGAAAGCCTTGAACTATCAGAAGATCGGCGTGATTTATCCCGACGACGCTTTCGGCGCGGCGGTGCTGGAAGGCGTGAAGCAGGCGCTAGGCACGCACAAGTCGGAACCTATCGCCGTCGCCTCGTACCAGCGGCAAACCGCGAACGTGGGCAGCGCGATCAACAGCGTGCGCGCGGCAAATCCGCAGGCGGTCGTGGTCGTAGGGCCGCCCAATACGGTGGCGCCCATCTTGAAGCAGGCTCATGCCGACGGCTGGAAGCCGCTATTCCTGACGGTCTCTTTCGTTGGCACCGATCAGTTGATTTCCGAGGCTGGAGCAGATGCGGACGGGACGGTCATCACGCAAGTTGTGCCACCGTACTACCTGACCGACCTAAAGACCGTTGCGCTCTACCGGCGCGCCCTGGCGCAATACTTGCCGTCGGAGCGGCCCAATTTCGTGAGCCTGGAAGGATTCGTGGATGCCATGGTTCTGGTGGAGGGCCTGAAGCGCGCCGGGAAAGACCTGACGCGCGAGGGCTTGATTCGGAGCATCGAGTCGATTCATGAGATGGATTTGGGGCTCGGGCCGGAACTCAAACTGGACTACTCGGCGAAAGATCACAAGGGGTTCGATCACGTGGTTCCGACGGTGATACGCAGCGGGCGAGCGGTGCCGTTCACAGATTGGGCCACCGCCGCGCCGAAGTAGTCGGCGTCGGCGCGCAGCGCTTTGCAGTGCGGCGACTGGACGCCGCCTTTCCGACGCTCCAGTTGGTGGCAATCGCACCCTGGAGATTGCTATCGGCTGTGCGAATTCCGCCTGTAGGTACTACCCGACGGCCGCTTCCGTCTGCTCGAACGCGTGATAGGACGACCGCACCAGCGGGCCGGCTTCGACATGTTTGAAGCCCATCGCCTCGCCTAAAACCTTAAACTCCGCGAATTCATCCGGATGTACGTACCGCACGATCGGCAAATGCTCTCGGGTGGGCTGTAAGTATTGCCCCAGCGTGAGAATGTCGGTTCCCTGGGCGGCAAGATCCTGCAACGTGGACAGAACTTCTTTCTTTTCTTCGCCAAGCCCGAGCATCAGACCCGTCTTTGAGGGGATTTCCGGATGCGCTTGCTTGGATCGGCGCAGCAGCTCCAGAGAACGCTCGTAGACTGCGCCTTTGCGAACCTGGCGATAAAGGCGCGGCACGGTTTCGGTGTTGTGGTTGAGGACATCAGGCCGCGTGGCCAAGACCTTGTCTAGCGCGTTCCAGTCGCCGCGAAAATCGGGGATGAGCACTTCGACTTTGCAACCGGGTACGCGGCGGCGGATTTCCTCGATGGTGCGCGCAAAGATGTGTGCACCGCCGTCGGGCTGATCGTCGCGGTTGACAGAGGTAACCACGGCATACCGCAAGCCCATCCGCGCGACCGCCTCGGCCACCCGGTACGGCTCTTCCTCGTCGGGAGGCCCGACTGGCTTGCCGGATGGCACCGCGCAAAAGCCGCAAGCGCGCGTGCAGATATCACCCAAAATCATGAACGTAGCTGTGCCATGCTCCCAGCATTCGCCCATGTTCGGGCAGCGGGCGCTCTCGCACACGGTGTGCAGGTCCAGGGTCCGCATGATGCGCTTCAAGTCTTGGTAGCGCTCACCGCCGAAGAATTTGACGCGGAGCCACTCAGGACGAGGATGCGCGCCCGGCGACGCCAACGGCATCACCGCTGGCGAAGTGTTCGAGATGATGTTAAACGGTGAGGCCATGGAGTCTGGTCGAAAATCCAATTTTACGCTTATATGCCAAACTGCACAAACGAATGACGCCAACCTTAGAGTACCCGCCATCAGGCAACCCATCTCCCAACTGGGTACGTCTCGTATCGTATACTCTGGCGGAATAAGGCACCCAATGAAGGCTCTGTTTCTAGCGCTCTTGCTGTGTGTAGTGGCTTGCTCTGCAACGGCGCAGGCTCCCAAAGCCACGCCGACGGCCAAGAAGGACCAGTGCAGCATCGCGGGAATGGTGGTGAAGTTGGCGGGAAGCGAACCGCTGCGGAAGGCGCGGGTCCGATTGCAAAGCGTGGACGACCGAACTCACTCGATTGGGGTTACCACGGATAGTGGCGGACACTTCGAACTGAAGGGGCTGGATCCGGGGAGATACAAACTCACGGCGAGCCGCGTCGGCTTCGTCACTTACGAATACGGGCAGCGAAAGCCTGGCGATCCCGGCGCTACGCTTACGCTCCGGCCCGGACAAGAAATGAAGGATTTGGTTTTCCGGCTGATTCCATCGGGGGTGATCGCCGGGCGAATTCTCGACGAGGACGGCGAGCCTTTGCCGTCCGTGAACGTGAGCGCATTGCGGGAGGTCTACACGGAAGGAAAGCGAAATCTTTCCCCGGCCATCACGGTGGAAACGAACGATTTAGGCGAATACCGGCTTTTCGGGCTGCCACCAGGCCGCTATTTCGTCAGCGCTTTGTATGCGCAGTGGAATCGCTTTGGCAATGCCGGCGAGCCTGGAGATTCCGAGGCCAGCTCGCAAGGCTACGCAAAAATGTACTATCCCGGGACGCCGGACGCCGGCAAAGCGAGTGCGATTGTGATCAAAGCGGGAGACGAAATTCCTTCGGTGGAAATCCTCATGCGGCAGATTCTGGTGTACCGCGTCCGCGGGCACGTATACAACCAGATCACGCATAAGCCCGGTACCGGAACGAACATCGTGCTGATCGCCAAAACGACGAGCCGTCAATGGGAGTTTACGGATCACCAGGCGAATGTGGAAAAGCCGGACGGCTCATTTGAGATTCGCGAAGTATTGCCCGGATCGTACGTGCTGGTGGTCTTTTGGTTCGACGAAGGGAAGATTTACACTTCCCGGACACAGGTGGAAGTCGGCAATGCGGACGTGGAGGGGCTCAGCCTCACGATTGCTTTAGGGACCAGTATCAACGGGCGGGTTATCTGGGACGGCCGGCCCAGCGTGGAAAAGGATGAACTAACTGTGACGCCAAGATCCACGGATACGGACTTTGACTTCGGCAGCAGCACACGAGTGAATCAGAACAATTCGTTTACGCTCAAGGATGTGGGCGACGGAACGTATACCGCGGATGTGGGCGGCCAATCCAAAGACTGTTACGTCAAGGATGTGCAATATGCCGGGTCCAGTGCGCTGGACGAAGGTTTCACGGTCGCACGAGGATCGCCGGCGCTGCTCGAAATTACACTCAGTTCGCGCGGAGCGCGGGTGCAAGGCAATGTAGTGGATCCGGACGGTTTGCCCGCTTCGGGAGTGTGGGTCGTGCTCGCGCCGGACGCGGCCCATCAGTCACAGCACCGCCTGTACAAAGAGCAAACGACCGATTAGTACGGCCACTTCGATCTGCGCGGGATTGCGCCTGGCGATTACAAGCTGTTTAGCTGGGACGACGTGGAACAGGGCGCATGGGAGGATCCCGATTTCCTAAAACCGTTTGAGGAAAAGGGTGCGGGTGAAAAGATAACGATACTGGAGGGTGACGAAAAGTCAGTCAATATCGTGACGATCAAAACCGCCAGCACCGAACAACAAAAACCGTAGCACCCTGGACAGCGCAGCACCTGCTGTGCTGACTGCTAGCGAATCCGTGCAATTCGGCCTTCCACCGGAAAACGTTGAAATTGCAGGGCGTCGTGACCGGGTATGATGCGATCGGGCGAACCGGCGAGTTCGATCATGCGGCGCTGGGCAGCAACGTTGGCCGCGTGATCGGCATCGCTGAACGTCGCGCTCGCGAGACGGCTGGTGAGATTGCGGTAGAGATAGACGTTGTCCGAGGCGAGCACGAAGGGAGGAGTGCCTTCGACTCGCAGGTACTGAGAAGCGTATGTGTGGCGCGCACCGGTGTACGCGCGAATGCCGGGCAGAATCTCGACGTCGTCGCCATCCACCAGGTGCAGCCGTCCTTCGGTGTTGATCCGCACTAGCTCTCTGACGTCGTCAGGATCGATTCCGCCGTGCTCACCGCCCGGCTGCCACGCTTCGCCAGTGTAGTAGCGAAACTCGTCCTTCTGAATCCACACGGTGGCCTTGGGAAACAGATCGATTCCGCCCATGTGGTCCCAGTGGGCGTGACTGATCACCACGTCCGTGACCTCTTCCGGCTTCACTCCGGCAAGCCGAACGGCCTCGTCAGGCCTTAGATAGTCCTTGATGGTCCATTCCTTGAACCAGCGCTCCCGGTGAAAGCCGCTGTCAAAGAGAATGTTTCGCCCGCCGCCGCGAATCAGCCAGACCGCATAAATGGAATCGATTTTTTCGCCCTTAGGAGCGCCCATGACCATGTCTGCGACGGAATCTCCTGGTGAATCGGCGATGCGGATGGCCTGGATGGAGTATTGCGGAGACTGAGGCTGCGCAGCGCCCCCCGTCAACATCAACAGAAGTCCCAACAGGAACCGTTTCATTCGCGCACCCCGACCGTAGAAGCGTCATTGTAGCGCTACCACGCGGCGAGGAGAACCAGCCTAAGCCGAACCTAGCTCGGAATAAAGCGTCCAAATAATCGAATTTCTGTGGCCGAATTTAGAGCGAGGTGAATTTCACGCGTCTACCACGTTCCCGCCGCGAGAAAGATTCACTCCTATGGAAAGCCCACCATTCGACTAGGTAGCAGCCGACGATAGTTTCCGAGTTGCCGACAATCCGGCCAGTTATACCGTCGGGTCCAAGGGCTTCGCCACCACGACCTTGAACAATATTGCCGAGGTTAGAGTCTGGGTTTTGAGCGGGGTCGCCCCAATAAATCATTGCCCTCCATCTAGCAGGAGCAAGATCAGAGAGAGCTTAAGAACGCGACCAAGTCCGATTCCTCCTGAGGGGTCAACACCAAACCAAACCGTGTCTCGTAGAAGCGCACCGCGTCCAACAGGGTCCGGGCGGAGCCATTGTGGAAGTATGGAGCGCGCGCCGTCAGACCGCGCAGAATCGGCCCTTTGATCTTGCCAACATGGTCGAAGTTGCCGTCGATCAAAGCTTGGCCGAGATCCGAGGTCGTTTTGCAATTGCTGGTCGGCGAGCCGGTGGTCGGGTCTGTTTTGCACACCGTGATGCTTGGAAGATAGCTGATATCAAGCCCTCCCAAATTCGCTGACGCGTTGGAAGGGCTGGGATCGGCCGTGCCGATGTTCAGCGGAGCTCGGGAAAGAGTGGTTCCCAACGTTGGGCGTGTCGTGGCAAGTTCCGCACGTCCCCTGTAGCGAAGGAATGCCGCCGGCAACAAGACCGCCTGTCGAAACGTCGTCGTTAATCCCTGCGACGCCGGTGATATTGATGAGCTTTGAATTGAAAATAGCCTGCCCACGCGCAACCGCCGCTCGCGGGTCGCGGGAAGGCAATCCCGCCCAGGCATCGAAGGTATCGAAGAGGGCCGGCGTAAATTGGCCGTCACTCGGTTGAACCAGTCCGCCCGGCTGCTCGAGCGCTGGGACGAGCGGGTGCACGCTTGAATTGATGGTGATAAAGAACGGTTGATTGACGAGCGCCTCAGGCCCGCCGGTCGCGCCGTGTACATTCAAAGATCCCGTGCGGAATCCAAAAGCCTGTGCGGTTGACAACCCCATCTCGAAATTCACGATCTCCTGTTGCTCCGCGGCGGTTGGCCGCGTGCCATCGCCTTGCGCATGCCCAGTCGTGGCATCCACAGACTGATGCGCTAGATCACTCAACAGCGAATTCGGATAGTTGCCATAGAGGATCTTGGTTGTGCCGGTGGCCGCCGAGGATTCCCGCCCATCAAACATTACCGCGCTCAAGAACCGCAGATTCGTCGCGGGCAGCGGCCGCCGGTACATCGAGATCGTGTCGGTTTCGTTGCAGCCGTATGGATTTTCGACGCTGGTCACCTGGTAATCCGCGTTTGCCGGCAATGCGATCCCGATGCGAATCACGCCGCGCGTCCGTAGCAGGCTGTACGCAGCCTTCCGTCCTTCGAGCGTCGAAACGTCGATGTTGTGATTGCAGTTCGATCCGTCCACGGTGCGGAAGATCGGATCTGTGCCTTGCGTGAGCAGGAATCTCTGCTCGACACTCGCTGCCGCGACCGACATCCCGTCGCTCGGCTGGTGACAGGTCCCACACGCCCGTCCATTCGTGCCCAAGCTCTGAAAGAACGGCCCGGTTAGGTCAATTCCGCCGCCGTTTGTGCTATAGGTTTGCGACGCCCCATTCGCATTCGGAAAAAACACTCCGTTGGGAATGAACTGGAGGAAGCGCTGAAACGGGTTCTGCTCCCCGCTCACTCCCCTCAAAGCCAGCAGGCTCGCCCCGCACAAAAAAACTCCGGCAATGATGTGGCGCCGGTAACGGCTCCCGATCGCTTGCCTTTTGCTCCGAACGCGTCTCGCGCGTTGGGCTAAGCTATTTGCCAAGACACTAAACCGCTCGCTTCTCGTCGGATGGGGCACGGCAAACCTCCTGTTTCTTCGCACACTTAGAGAGTCCTACGACCGTCTGCAGAACGTTTCTCGGCGTTGAACGACAGAAAAGACGCCGAGCGCGAGTTGCCGCCGAGCGGGGTACGGTAACGGTTCGCGGCTTCTATATATGTAATCGGAAATCGCGGGCAAAAGACGACAATGGAGGACAAATATTCTTGGAATGTTCCGAGAGGTAGGGGGAAGGGGCCAACCCGGGGTCCAAGATTTACTGTTCCAGGTGTTGCACCATTTCGGCCGCCTTCTGCGGCTTCCCCCAAGCCTTGTAAAGCTGGACGACCCACAGGTGCGCGAGATGCAAGTAGTAGCGATCGAAGGCGGGGATGCGGTCTTTCCGCGCCAGCATTCCCTGGTAGCCTTTGAGTAGCAGCGGTTCGGCAGCGGCGTATTTCTTCTGTCCCGCCAAGCTATCGCCCAGCAGGCTCTCCGCAAGGAACCCTTGCCAGTGATCCGGCTGCTGCTTTTGATTCGCCTCCATTGCTTCGCGCGCCAGTGGCTCGCTCTCTGCAAATTTCCCCTGCGAAACGTAAGCTAGCGCCAGATTGGCAGCCGAGGTCATCGTATCCGGGTCTTCCGAGCCCAAAGTGCGCCGGCGCCCGGCCAGAGCCTGATCGGCATACTTTTGCGCCAAAGCGTAATTGCCCTTTTGCAGGTACATTTCAGATAAATCCGACAGGGAGAGCAGCGTGTCGGGGTGCTCAGGACCCTGCACCCGCGTCGCAATTGCCAGGGTCTGATTGAAGAGCACTTCGGCTTGCGCGTACTTGCCCTCCTCCGCGTAGTCGTCGGCCAGATTGTTCATGGAGGCAAGGGTGTCGGGATGCTCCAAACCTAACACGCGATGCCGAATCTCCAAGACCTGGCTGTCGAGCGTCTCAGCCTGTGCGTACTTACCCTCGTTAGAGTAGACCACGGCCAGATTGTTCATGGAGGTAAGGGTGCCGGGATGCTCCGGACCTAACACGCGGCGCCGAATCTCCAGAACCTGGCTGTCGAGCGTCTCAGCCTGCGTGTACTTGGCCTCAGCATCGTAGACCAGTGCTAGGTCGCTAATGGATATCAGCGTCTCCGGATGCTCGGGGCCCAACACCCGGCGCTTGGCATCCAAAGCCTGATTGTCGAGCGCCTCGGCCTGCGCGTACTTGCCCTCCTGCAAGTAAACCTCGGCCAGATTGCTCACGGATATTAGGGTTTCGGGATGCCCCGGACCTAACACGCGGCGCCGAATCTCCAGAACCTGGTTGTCGAGTGCCTCGGCCTGCGCGTACTTTCCCTCCTCGACGTAGAGCACGGCCAGATTGTTCATGGACATGAGCGTGGAGCGATGCTCCGGACCCAAGACGCGGCGTCGGGTCGCCAGAGTCTGGCTGAGCAGCGTCTCAGCCTCCGGATATTTTCCTTGGAGCTTGGCGGTCCACCCAAGCAGGTTCTGGGTAATGAGAGTCCTCGGATTTTCTTCCCCGAGCACACGACGCTGCAATTCCAGCGCCCGTTCCAGTTGCTTTCGCGACTCCGGATATAGGCCGAGCTCCCCGTATGTCTGTCCGATTGTGGTCCGAATGGACGCATCGACCTCCGGTTGCATGGAGAACTTGCCCTCAATGCGCTCCGCCGCGCGATCCAACGCCGTTCGCACCTTGAGGTCGGGGTCTGGCTTTGTGTCCGGCCCTGATTGCCGGGCTGCGCTAGCCTGTGCCAGCAGATCGTTCTGCAAAAAATCATTCACCGCCTGTGCCACTGCCGCTTCCCGGTTCGCCTCCGCCGCCGCCTTCTTCGCGCGCATGCTCTGCTGGATGCTGATGACCGCCGCTGCGATCAGTGTCACGGCGATTGCCGCCCCTGCGGCCACTCCGATGCGGTGCCGCCGGACGTATTTTCGCAAGCGATAACCAGTGCCGGCAGGCTGCGCCAGCACGGGTTCATTGCGCAGATAGCGTCGAAGATCGTCTGCCAACGCTGCTACTGAGGCGTAGCGCTCCTGTGGATCTTTCTTGAGTGCTTTCGCTGCGATCAGGTCCAGGTCGCCCCGAAAACTTCGCCGCAGCTTCTCTGCAGGCACGCCTCGTTGGTTCGCTGACCCTTCATCTTGTGCGTCGACCGCATCCGACAGCCGCGGCGGTTCGGTTTCCAGGATGGCTTTGATCAGACCCGCCGGCGAATGCGCACCCAGCCCCGCCGGATGCCGCCCCGTTAGCAACAAGTACAGCAGCACGCCGAGCGCATAAACGTCGGTTGCCGTTGTTATCGCTCCGCCGATCAGCTGTTCCGGCGCGGCAAACTGAGGTGTCAGCCCTCCTCCGCCTTCCAGCGTGAGCTGCGTCGCTGCGGCGGGGGTGGCGTCGTCCGCCAGCAGCTTGGCAATGCCGAAGTCCAGGAGTTTCACCTGGCCTTCGTGGTTCACCAGCACGTTGGATGGCTTGATGTCTCGGTGAACGATCAGATTCGCATGCGCGTGCGCCACGGCGTCCAGAATGTCCAGAAACAGTTTGATCCGCTGATCGATATTCAGCTTGCGCTCATCGCAGTGCTCATCGATCTGTTTTCCTTGCACAAACTCCAGAACGAGATAAGGCTCTCCTTTAGCGGCCACACCGGCGTCAATCAGTTCCGCGATGTGAGGGTGTGCTAGCTGACCCAAAATTCTGCCCTCGCGCTTGAACCTGTCAGCCGCCCCGCGCGAAGCTACTGCACGACGCAGAAACTTCACCGCCACCTGGCGTTCAAAGCGGCCATCGCTACGCTCGGCCAGCCACACATTTCCCATTCCACCTTCGCCGATGAGGGAAATCAGCTTGTAGGCGCCGAGTGTCTCCTCTGTGAAGGACGGTTCATTCGTTGGCCGCAGCGGTTCGCTCTCCAGGAAATGCTCCTCAGCGAGTGCGCGCTGTTCATCCAGGAGCTCCTCAACGAGAGCGGCAATATCAGATCGTCGCCCGCGGAAATCCGACAACCATTCCGTCCGCTCCTGCTCCGACAGCGACAGGGCATGGTCCAGGTACGGACTGATTTCTTGCCATTGTTCGGGGCTCAATGCGGACATGGCTTCTCACATCTCCAAGTCTTGACGAATGCTGCGATGGAGGTAGATGCGCGCTTTCTCCCATTGACGCTGAACCGTTCGTTCAGAGACGCCTCTCATCGCCGCGATTTCGCCAAACGAAAAACCACAAAAGAACTTCAAGTCGACAATTTCCTCTAGCGCGGGTTCCGTCTTGGCGAGTTCGTCGAGCGCTTCGCCGATACGCGCGAGTTTCTGGTCATCGACTCCGTTCTCGGCTTCAGTCCCGAGCGATGTGATCTCGAATTGCCCACCTCGCTTCTGCGCCTGACGGCTTCGAGCATGATCGATAATGAGCCCGCGCATGACACGAGCTGCATAGCCCATGAATCTGTTGCGATCGGGGAAGGACGTCCCATCTTGGCCGGCGATTTCGATATATGCCTTGTGGAGAAGCGTGGTAGCGCTTAGGCTCATCGGTGCGCCGTGTCGTGCCAGTTCACACTTTGCAAGTCGGCGCAATTCGGAGTAGAGGGCACTGAACAGTGCGTCGGCAGCCGGTTTGCTCCCGTGCTCGGCTGCCTCTATTAGTGCGGCTAGGCTGGGAACGCTTCCCAAGGCAATCCTCGCAATAGCCAATCTCCGCGGGAATTGGCTCGCGAAAGGTTTGCCCTCGATTCTAGCAGGAATCTACATTAGCGGGGAACGCCACTTCTCCATTTCGGGCTGAACCATGACAATGGCCAAGATGACGGATAACGAGCAAGTCGGAAGTAATCCACCTGGACGAAAAACCCGCTATCAGACGAAATATCGGAATTATAAGGGCTGGCGGGAAGAACGCACGAAGTCGCGCAGAACGGTCACGTTGGGGCCGTAGGCACCGATGCGTCCGGCATCGACGGGCAAGCCGAGGCGCTCGGCCAAATCGAGATCGACGCCCGCATCATCCAGTTCGGACAAGCTGAAACCCTGTGCAGGCAACACGCGGTTCAGCCCAGTCGGATAGACAGGCCGGGGCGGACGATGTCGCTGCCAAGGGCGGCGCGCCAGCTCGTAAAACTGTTGCCAATCGCGTTTGTGCCAAGTGGTCATTCGATTTCTATTGCGCTTCGCTACTCTCTATACGTCTTGGTCTGCTCCGTTGGATGCAGAGTCAGGCTCTAGGGTTCACCCTATTTTCTCCGCGCTTCCTTCGGCGAAACCCTGTAGACCTCCGCTGGCCTTACGGCGCCTGACAAAGATATACGCCTGCTCCTGCTTGGCGAGACATTTCCTCACCTGCTGTATCAAACCCGTTACCGGGTTAATTGTTTCGCGGACCTCGGCCTTGGTCGCAAAGCCGGCGCTTTCGCAGGAACCGGGAGGGGGGACCGATCATTGTGCCTGCGGAGCACTTGATAAGCGGCTGTATACTACGCGCATCGATGGGTCCTGACTAGAGAAAATTAATGGACAGCGTAAAAGTTGATTCCGGCCAAGTCGGTGGCGCCAAAACAATCGTGGTTCACTACCATGAACTGTGGCTAAAAAAAGGGAATCGCGATTTTTTCCTCCACAAGTTGCGTGAAGCTCTGCGCCGCGCCCTGGAAGGAATTCCCATCGCACGTATATCGCGCCCAGCGGATCGCTTGGTGATCGAGTTCGCCGGGGACGCGAACCTGGAAGAAGCCCTGCGGCGGCTGGAGCGTGTATCGGGAATCTCTCATCTTGGCGTGGCGCGCGTGATCGGCCGCGGTGCTGGTGCAAGAGAATCTAGTCAGGACGAACAGGCCGCGCCGATTCGCGCCGCGGCGTGGGAAGAAGTGCGCGGCGAGCAATTTTCCACGTTCGCCGTTCGCGCAACCCGAAGCGATAAGAGCTTTCCGCTAAACGCCATGGCGCTGGAGCGCGACGTGGGCGGCTATCTCTTCGACAAACTGCAAGCCGAGGGGCGGCCTGCCCGCGTGGACTTGAAGAATCCCGCGCTAACCTGCCGCATCGAGGTGACGCGCGGGCCGGCGCTGGTCTACGCACGGAGGATTCCGGGCGCTGGCGGACTGCCGCCCAACACCGCTGGCAAGCTTCTGTGCTTGCTCTCGGGCGGCTTCGACTCCGCTGTGGCGGCATACAAGATGATGAAGCGCGGCGCGCATTTGAGCTTCGCGCACTTCTGGGGAGGAGGCGCGCTCCCGGGAGAATCCTCGGTGCATGTCGCACGCCAACTGGTCGAGCGCTTGGTGCCCTGGCAGTTCACCACTCGTCTGTACTTGGTTCCGTTCGAACCGCTGCAGCGCGAAATCGCGGCATGCGCGGCGGAACCTTTCCGCACGTTGCTCTACCGGCGCTTGATGCTGCGCATCGCGGAGCGCATCGCGCTGCGCGGGGGAGCCAAGGGCTTGGTCACTGGCGACAGCCTCGGCCAAGTGGCCTCGCAAACCCTGCAAAACATGCAGGCGGTCGGCGCGATCGCGCGTTTGCCTGTGTATCGGCCGTTGGTGGGCGACGATAAACTCGAAATCCAAGAGCTTGCCCGGCGCATCGGCACGCACGACATTTCCGCCGAGCCGTTCCACGATTGCTGCCCGGTCTTCCAATCGAAATCGCCGGCGTTGTACGCGACTCCAGCAACACTGGATGCCGAGGAAGAAAAATTCGAGGTGGCAGCGCTTGTGGAACGCGGCCTAGATTCGATGTCTGAGGAACGTTTCCGCTACACGCATGGAAAAGTCGAACGCGCGCCGAGTGATTCCGCGAAACGATCGACGCACACAGCTACCGCGTAGGACTTTTTGGAAGGGAATAAAACGGCCCGCGTTGGGGTGAGCCGCGCTCCAAACTGGAGAGGTTACTTACCAGCGGTTGCCGCGGTCGCCACGATCGCCGCCGCGTCCACCACCGCCGCCGTGTCCACCGCGCCCGCCGCCGCCACCGCCGTGGCCGCCACGTCCGCCGCCGTAACCGCCACCGCCGCCGCGCCCGCCACCGCCGCCGGTGCGCTCTGCCTGCGGCCGTGCTTCGTTCACCACGAGGTTTCGCCCGCCGAAATTCTGACCGTTCAACGAATTGATCGCGCGATCCGCGTCTTCGTCACTGTTCACTTCGACGAACGCGAACCCGCGTGACTGGCCTGTAAAACGATCGCGGATTAGATTCACACCCGAGGGAGTTACGCCTATCTGCGAGAACCATTCGTGGAGTTGGTCTTCCGTCGCCGAAAACGGAAGATTCCCAATGTAGAGCTTCTTCACCTGCCCACTCCTTCTGCCCGGAACCCAAGTACGAGTCGCGGAGCGCGCCGAAGAGACTAGCGTCGTACACGGGCAGTCCGGGTAGCCCAGCCACCACGGGCGCGAGACAGGCGCTTCAGCGGTCCACTGCATGGTCTCGAAAATTAACCTCTTTTGCAACCGGAAAGACTTGCACACTCAAGCGGGGAAGTACTATTCCTGCGCTCGGCAGCGCTGGTGTTACCTCTGGCAGCCATTGGTGATAGGATTCGGCACAATCTGGAGTGATGCAGGGGGTGCTGACCTTGCTTCGCCCTGACCTAGCCGAAGGGCCCCGCCCGCTCGACCTGAGAGGCTTCCATGCGCGGCACGATGATGGACTTTCCGCTGACGCTCCCCACACTGCTGGAGCGCGCGGGGAAGCTGTTTGCGCGCGCCGAGATCGTTTCGCGCCGGCCAGACCGCTCTACAGTTCGAACGTGCTACGGCGACTTCTACCGCCGCGCCCGGCGCCTGGCCTCGGCCCTGACGAAGCTCGGCTTGCAGCCGGGGGACCGCGTCGCCTCCATGATGTGGAATCACTCGGGTCATCTTGAGGCTTTTTTCGGCGTGCCGTGCGCCGGAGGCATCCTGCACACGCTGAACCTGCGGCTCCATCCGCAGGAAGTTGCGGCCATCGCCAAACACGCGGGCGACCGCTTCTTGCTGATCGACGACGTGCTCTTGCCGGTCTACGAAAAATTCCGCCAGGACGCGTCATTCGAACGCGTGATCGTGGTGCCATACTGCGGCAGCGAAATCCCTGAAGGTTTCCTGAACTACGAAGAACTCCTCGGCCAGGCTGACGACGATTTTCAGTACCCGAAACTCGATGAAAACGATGGGGCCGCCATGTGCTTCACGTCGGGCACTACCGGGTCATCCAAAGGCGTGATCTACTCCCATCGCGCGCTCGTTCTGCACTCGTTTGCGGAAACCGCGGTGGATTCCTTCGCGATCGGCAACCACGACACGGTGCTCCCGGTCGCTCCGATGTTTCACGCCAACGCCTGGGGCCTGCCCTATACCTGCGTGATGACCGGCGCGAGGCTGATTCTGCCCGGGCCGAACGTGGACGCCGAGAGCGTTCTCGATCTGATCGAGCAAGAACGCGTAACGATCGCCTGCGGAGTTCCTACGGTTTGGCTCGGCGTCCTTTCCGCGCTTGAGAAGAATCCGGGACGATGGAATTTTCCCTCGCCCGTGCGCATCGTTTGCGGAGGTACGGCGCCGCCGGTACGACTGATGCGCGCTCTCGACAAACATCAGCTGCATATCACCCACTTGTGGGGCATGACGGAGACTACGCCGCTCGCTACCGTCGGCCGCTTGAAAGCGCACATGCGCGAGTGGTCGGAAGACGAACGGTATGAGGTTCGCAGCAAGCAGGGTTGGCCTGCGCCGTTTGTCGAATTGCGGGTGACGCATCCCCAAGGCCCCGAGGGAAAAAGCGTTGAAGCTCCGCGCGATGGCGAAACTCCTGGGGAGCTCGAAGTCCGCGGCCCCTGGGTGGCCGGCAGCTATTACAAGGCGCCCGGCGAAGCGCATCGCTGGACCGAAGACGGCTGGTTCAAGACCGGTGATGTCGCCTCGATCGATTCGGAGGGCTTCATCAAGATCGTGGACCGCGCCAAGGACCTGGTGAAGTCCGGCGGCGAATGGATCAGCTCCGTCGATCTAGAAAATACGCTGATGGGACATTCGGCGGTGAGAGAAGCTGCCGTGGTCGGCATTCCACATCCGAAATGGCAGGAGCGTCCGCTCGCTGTGGTGGTTCTGAAGGATGGCGCGCGCGCAACATCCGAAGAGCTGCGTGAATTTCTCGCTCAGTCGTTCGCCAAGTGGCAACTCCCCGACGCCTTCGTCTTTGTGAGTGAAATTCCCCGCACCAGCGTCGGCAAATTCAAGAAGACGGCGCTGCGAGAGCAGTTCGCGAATTGGAGCTGGGAATAGAAGGAAGTGGCGAGTGGCGAGAAAAGACTAAGGAGCAACGGGGGCTGCGACGGGTGGAGCTTGAAGCAACGCAAGGCAGGATAGCGCGGACCGTGTAAAGACGTAATTTGATCTAGTGCTACGAAAAAAGCCCCACACGTAAACCCGACGTGTGGGCCACCCAACCTAATCTGTAGCGAAGTTCTTTTTTTGCAAGTAGACCGCTTCCTGACTCATGGCCTGAAACAGCGCCCTCAGCTTCGGATTGATGGGCTCGGCTCCCCAGGTCTCTGGTGAATTGTCCATGGCGCTTGCGGCCGCAGTGGTCTTTGGTCCAAAAAACGCTGCTGCGCTTCCGGTAACCCGACTTATCAGGAGTTGGCGTTGAGTCGCAGGCACTGAATGGAGAAAGGTATACTCGCTGGCAGGGCCAATTAGGTCGGGCTGGGGTCGGCAATAACTCTTCTCGCTGAGGGCTGCACATGAGAACTCAGGCCCAAGATGAACAAATGGAGCACGCATCACCTGCTCCCCGCTGGAATCTCTTCACGCGAATCGCCTTCCGCTTCAGCTTCGTCTACTTGGGTTCTGCCGGTCGCCCCCATCGGGGCGGATCGCTGCGTTCACGGCTCGATCCCGGGGCGTCGGCGTAATCTGACTTCGATATGCCCAGACGAGGCTCGCCCTACGGACCAGCACACCAGCGCCGCCGTAAGGCGCTGATCGGCCCGGGGGCCAAGTGTCACGTGTGCGGCGCCCCGGCCAGCGAACTCGATCACGTCCCCCCGCTCGCCCTGCACCGACACGTCGAGGGCTCGGGCTGCTGCCGATCCCTGCCTGCGTGCGGGCCGTGCCAGCAGGACCAGGCGCTCGCCCTCGGCTGGAACGGCCCGGGGCACAAGACACCGCCGCCGCCGCCCGGTGCCGCTGCTCCCGAGCCCGCGGAGTCGCCCGGCCCTGACGCTGCGCTCTGGGATGTGCCATGGCTGGCCGAGCTGCGCGACGTGCCCACCTCGGCGACATGGCCGCGGTACATGACCGCCCCGCACCCCGACGCCGTCGGCAGCTACGGGGCCGACGCGCTCGAGTTCCTCGAGGCCGAGGCGGGCATCGCTCTGCGCTGGTGGCAGCGTCTCGCCCTCGTGCGCCAGCTCGAGCACGACGCCGACGGGCTGCTCGTCTGGATCACCGTGCTCCTCACGACCTCGCGGCAGGTCGGCAAGTCGGTCCTGCTGCGCGGTGGGGCGACCTGGCGCCTGCACCAGGCCGACCTCTTCGGCGAGGAGCAGACGATCATGCACACCGGGAAGGACCTGCCGGTGTGCAAAGAGGTGCAGCGCCTCGCCCGCCAGTGGGCCAAGGGCCGCGGCTACCCCGTGCGCGAGCAGAACGGCAACGAGCAGATCACCGAGCCGCTCTCGGGCTCGCGCTGGATGGTGCGCGGCAAGGGCTCGGTCTACGGCTACGCCGTGAGCAACGGCCTCGTCGACGAGTGCTGGGGCGTCGCCCCGGGCGTCGTCGAGGACGGCATCGAGCCGACGATGGCCGAGCGCCGCTCGCCCCAGCTCGTGCTCGCCTCGACCGCACACCGCAGCACCACGATCCTCTTTCCGACCAACCGCACCGCCGCCCTCGAGCAGCTGCGCGAGCCGACCTCGACCCTGCTGGTCGAGTGGTCGGCCCCGCGTGACGCCGAGATCGACGACCCTGCAGCCTGGCGCCGGGCCTCGCCGCACTGGTCGCCGGGCCGTGAGCGTCTGCTCACCCAGCGCGTCGGGCGGGTGCGCGCCGGCGAGTCGCTCGACCCCGACGAGGATGACCCGGTCGAATCGTTCCGCTCGCAGTTCCTCAATATCTGGTCGGTGCGCACCACGAGCAACGTCGGCACCACTCTCGTCGACGTCGACCGCTGGCATGCCGACACGAGCGTCAAGGCGGCCCAGCGAGTCTGGGTCGCCGTGGCCGACAACCTCGGGAAGGGGCGCGGGCGTGGTCGCCGTGGCCGACATCGGCGAGGGCCGCCTCGAGGTCGACGGCTGGACGTGCCCCGACCGCGAGAGTGCCCTGGCCGACGCGCAGCGCACGATCGAGGTGCTCGACGTGCCCGGGCGCTTGATCGTCGAGCCTGCGCTGGCGAGCGTCGCCCCGCTGGCCGACCGGGCGACACCGGCAGACGTGCGCTTCGGGCTGCCCCTCCTGCGCGAGCTCGTCGAGTCGGGGCACCTCGTGCACGACGTCACCCCCGAACTCGACGCCCAGCTCGGCGAGGGCCGGGTGCGGGCGGTTCAGGGTGGCCTCGCGCTCGGCCACCCTGGCCCGCTCGGACCTTGTACGGGCCGCCGCGCTGGCCGTGCGGGCCGCCGTCATACCTGCCCCCGTTCCGGCCATCCATTAGCGTTGTGCCCCGGTGAGATTGCGCCAGAGACGTCGAGGCCCGTGCCCTACGTCCGCCCGAGCCCGATCACCCCGAACGACAACGACCCGGTCGAGGCCGCCCCGGGCACCGTCGGCCCGCCCGACGTCAACCCGGGCGACCCCAATGGCCTCGTGCTCGAGGACGGCGGGCCGGGCACACCGAGACGCGGGCCCCCGGGGGCGATGCCGTGGTCGGGCTGGCCCGCCGAGTGGGCGACGCCGTCGTGGTCCCAGGTCGAGGGGCTCGTCGACACGGCCTGGATGTGCCTCGACCTCAACTCGTCGATCATCGCCAGCATGCCGCCGTACGCGACGACCGACGCCGGGCTCGTGCCCTCGCCGATGTGGCTCGACAACCCCGACCCCGACCATTACACGAGCTGGAACGAGTTCGCCAAGCAACTCTGGTGGGATTACCAGATGGGCGAGGCCTTCGTGCTCTGCACCGCCCGCTACGCCAACGGCTACCCGGCGCGCTTTCATGTCGTCGAGCCGTGGCTGGTCACCGTCGACATGGTCGGCGGCCTGCGCACGTACTCGATCGGCTCGCGGAACGTCGACGACGACCTGCTGCATATCCGCTACAAGTCGACGACGGGGCAGTGCCGGGGCACCGGCCCGCTCGACGCCGGGGCGTCGCGCATGGTCGCCGCGGGCCTGCTGCAGCGCTACGCCAGCACCGTCGTGGCGGGCGGGGGCGTGCCCTACTACGTGATCAAGCATCCCCAAGAACTCAACGCCACCCAGGTCGCCAAGCTGCAGGCGCAATGGTGGGAGAGCCGGATGAACTCGCTCGGCATGCCCGCGATCCTCTCGGGCGGCATCGAGATCGAGGAGCTGCAGATATCCCCGGCCGACATGGCCCTGCTCGACCTCTCGCGCTACACCGACAGCCGCATCGCCGTGCTACTCGGCGTGCCGCCGTTCCTCGCCGGGCTGCCCTCGGGCGGCGACTCGATGACCTACAGCAACACCGTCTCGCCTCTTCGACTATCACTGGCGGGGCGGGCTCAAACCCAAAGTCGACCCCGTCGTCAGTGCGCTCTCGCAGTGGGCGCTCCCGCGGGGCACCGACGTCGAGGTGAACCGCGACGAGTACGTGCGGCCCGGCCCGCTCGAGCGCGCCCAGACATGGCAGATCCTCGTCACCCTCGGCGTGCTCACGCCCGAGCAGGTCGCCCAGCTCGAGCGCTTCGCCATCACCGGCCAGAGTCGGCGGCGATCGTCCCGCCGCCTAACCCAGCCGAGGTGCTGACATGACAGAACCCGACGAGCGGCACGGCCCGCTCGAGTTCCGCGCGGTGACGGCGCAGCTGGGCGTCGACTTCAAGCCGAGCGCACGATCGACCTGGTCGCCATGCCGTATGACACCGACGCCGCCGTGATGGTGCACGGGCGCCCCGTGATCGAGTCGTGCGCCCCGGGCGCCTTCGACGGCTGCGAGCGCCGGGCCAACCGGCTCAAGGTCAACCGCGACCACGACTATCAGCCGCACCGTCGGGCGGGCCACCGCCCTGCACCCCCAGGCCGACCTCGGGGGCTCGTCGCCGAGCTGCGCATCGCCCGCACGCGCCCTCGGCGACGAGACGCTCGGCCTGGCCGCCGACCAGGCGCTCGAGGCCTCGGTCGGGTTCGCCGTCATGCGCGGCGGCGAGCAGTGGCTCGAGCAGCGCTCGCGCCGCCGTCTCACCCGCTGCTTCCTCGATCACATCGCCCTCGTGCCCGAGGGGGCCTACGAGGGCCGGGTGCTCTCGGTGCGGGCCGCCGAGCCCGCCGAGCCCGCCGCCCGTGTGCTCACCCCGAACCTCGACGAGGTGCTCGGCTGGTGGGATCGTTGACACGCCGGCCGGCCGCGCGCCGTGCTGCGCCATGATGGGCGCTGAGTGAGACGCATCGCACTACCTGCGCAGGAGTGACGGCGAGCAGCCGGGCGCAGTAGCGGGTGACGAGGCCGACCTCGTGGATCACTTCACGATAGGAGCACGTCGCCATGCCGACCGTTGATGCCATGATCGCCCGCCTCGAGTCAGAACTCGAGGAGCGGAATCACTTCGTCGAGGGCCTCGTCGCCGGCGCGCAGGACGGCAACCGCGACCTCAACTCGCAGGAGATGGAGTTGATCGGCAGCGCCCGCCAGCGGATCACCGCCATCGGCGACCAGCTCACCCCGCTGCGCGAGACCTCGAGGATCACGATCGAGTCGCGGCAACCGCATGCACGAGATCGACACCGAGATGCAGGGCCAGCGGCGCCGGGCTGCCGGGCCGCCCATCGAGTACCGCTCGGCGGGCGCTTATGTGGCCGAGCAGTACTACGCCATGATCGGCGACGGCGAGGCCGCCGAGCGCCTCGAGGTGTTCAACCGGGCCGCCGCCCACCAGAAGACGAGCGACAACCCGGGTCTCCTGCCCGAGTCGGTCGTCGCCCCGGTGCTCAATTTCGTCGACGCCGCCCGCCCTCTCGTGGGCGTGATCGGCCCGGTCGACCTCGGCTCGGGCTCGTGGTCCTACGCCCAGGTCACCCAGCACACCCTCGTCGGCGTGCAAGGCGGCGAGAAGACCGAGCTTGCGTCCCAGCAGATGAAAGTGCTCAAAGACGCCGCTCTCACAGCTGACCTACGGCGGCTACGTCAACGTCTCGAAGCAGGACATCAACCGCTCGAGCCCGGCGATCCTCGACATGATCATCAACGACCTCGCGTCCCAGTACGCCATCGTGACCGAGGAGGCCACCGGCACGCCAGCTCGTGGCCTCGGCCACGGCGGGGCCGACACTCCCGGCCACGCCGAGCGGGGCCGATGTGGCGGGGGCCATATGGGGCGCCGTGGGGCGGCCTACGCCGGGACCAAGGGCCAGGGGCGCATGGTCGTCGCCGTCTCGCCCCGACATGCTCGGGGTCATCGGGCCGATCTTCCCCGGCGTCAACCCGACCAACGCCTACAGCAGCGGGTTCGAGGCGGGCGGGTTCGGCCAGGGTGCGCAGGGCACCATCTCGGGCGTCGTCGTGGTCATGTCCGCTGGGCTCGCCCCCGGCAGCGATCGTCGTGTTCTCGACCGCCGCGGTCAAGTGTTTCGAGTTCAAGTACGGCAACCTGCAGGTCGTCGAGCCCTCGGTCTGGGGCGTGCAGGTCGGCTACGCCGGGGACTTCGACGCCATCGCCATCGAGCCCGAGGGCATCATCAAGGTCACGGCACGCCGTGATGGCCGAGAGCTTCGACGACCCCAACCGCGAGGCCGTGGGCCTCGCCCCCATCTGGACCGGCTCGGACGCCTCGCCCGAGGGCGAGGGCGCCAAGGCGCCACAAGGCCACCAGGCGCCCAAGGCGCCCGAGCCCGAGCCCACCCCAGCGCCGAGCGAGGACGCCGCACCCGGGGCGACCTGATGGCCTACGCCACCCCGCAGGACCTCGCCGACGCCCTCGAGATCCGGCTCACGCCCGAGAACACCGGGGTGCTCGACGACTGCCTCGAGGCGGCGGCGGCCGAGATCGACCACTGCCTCGAGGGCACCGACATGATCACGCCCGCGCCGGCCATCGTGGCGCGGACCAACGTCAACCGGGCCGTCGAGTGGTACAAGGCGCCCGCCGCCTACAACGGCGGGCGTCGGGTTCGCCGACATCGGCACGCTCGAGGCGCCCTCGGGGTTCGAGCGCCATGCCGCCGCCCTGCTGCCGCTGCAGACGAGCTGGGGCGTGGCGTAGTGGCGCTCGACCTGCTCGAGGCCCGGGTGAAGCTCGCCGCCGTGCTCGCCCCGGTCGAGAGCACCGACCCCGCCGTGCTCACCTCGCTCGCCGACGCCATCGAGCCCCCGGCGCTCATGCTCGGCTGGGGCGACCCGATGATCAGGGCCGAGACGTCCGACTGCTTCGTCACCGGGCGCCTGCTCGTGACCGCGGTGGCGGCCCGGCTCGTGCCGGGCGAGGGCGTCGGCATCCTCGAGCAGCTCGTCGCCTACACCCTCGGGCGCACCGCGAACGACAGCGGCGAGAACTGGGAACTCGTCGACGTGAGCGGCCCCCGTGATTACTACATCGCGAAGACGCACTACCTGGCCAGCCCGCATCATCTTCAACGTCACCATCACCCAGTAGGAAGGCAACGCCATGATCACCGAGAGCAGAGTCAAGACAGGCACGCTGACCTTCGGGGGCGAGGGCGGCGGCACACCCGGCACCGGCACGACGTTCGCCTGCCAGGCCACGACCGTCAAGGTCACCCCGTCCTACGACGACGACGGCGACGCCGTCGAGACGCTCTGCGGCGACGAGATCCCCGCAGGCAAAAAAGAGAAGTGGACCCTCAACGGCACGAGCATCCAGGACTTCGACGACCCCGAGGGGTTCTTGGCCTACTGCTTCGAGAACAGTCTGCACGACCGTCGCCTTCGAGTGGGTGCCCAACGTGACCGGCGCGCCGACCTGGGCCGGCAACGTGCGTGATCCGAGCCCTCGAGGAGGGCGGCGACGTCAACACCCGCCTCACGACCGACTGGGAGTTCGACATCGCAGGGCGCCCCACCCGTACCGCGGCGGCCGCGGGCGACGAGGGCGAGACGCAGACAGCGGCGCCGTTACGAGGACGACCGAGACGCCGAGGAGCCGCCGCCTAGTGGCAGAGCCCGTCACCTGGACCATCACGGGCGCCGACGAGGTCGCCTCGACCCTCGAGCGGGCCGGGCGCTCGCTGGGCGACATGACGCCCGGCGCACCGCGAGGCGGCGGCCATCATCGCCAGCGCCTCGCAGGGCACGGCGCCCCGGCTCACGGGCGCGCTGGCCTCGGCGACCCGGCCCGCCTCGAGCAGAGAGGGCGCGGGCATCACGAACGCCCTGCCGTACTTCGGCCCCATCCATTACGGCTGGGCCGAGCACAACATCACCGCGCAGCCCTTCGTCGACGAGGCGGTCGACGACTCCGAGCGCGAGTGGCTGGCCGTCTACGTGCACGCCGTGCAGCAGGCCTGCGACGAGGTGAAGGGGGCGTAGTGAGTTTCTACCGCCAGCGCTGGCGCCTCGACCTCGACGGGTTCGACGAGCCCCTCGAGGTCATCGACCTCGGCCCGCGACTCGCAGAGCATCGTGATCCCCGCCGTCGACGGGCAGCCGCAGATGCCGATGGGGATGCCGCTCAAGATCGTTCACAATGCGCTCATGCGCACCGAGGTCGAGGGCATCCCGCGCGACTTCCAGAAGTTTCTCGACATCGTCGATCGACGCCGACGAGATCGCCGACGACGCCGGCGAGGAGGCCGTCGAGCGACCTGGACCCTACCCAGTCGGCTCTCTCGGGCGGGTAGCCGTGGGCCTCGCCCTGCACTCGGGCGTCCCCGCCGACGTCTGGCTCGACGACCTGCGCGCCCTGGCGACCGCGGATCGAGCTGCTCGACGAGGCCGACCGCGAGATGAAAGCGCGCAGCCGTGGCCGATGACCCGACGATCAAGATCAAGGTCGACTACCGACGCCAGCGGCGCGACCAAGGGACTCGACCAGGCGGCCAAGCAGACCGAGAGTTTCGGCTCGCGTTTCAAGTCCACCTTCGCCGGGCGTCCTGGCCGCCAATGTCATCCAGAACGTCGCCGCCAAGGTCTACGACTTCGCGAAGAGTTCGGTCGACGCTTACGAGAAGGCCGAGGAGACGACGACAGAAGTTCGAGGACGCCCTAAGCCGGATACCGGGCGCCTCGCAGAAGACGACCGACGCCCTCGACCGCGCAGGCCAAGGCGCTCTCGCAGGTCACCGATCTACAGCGCCGGGCAGAGCAAGCAGGCCCTCGCCTCGCTCGCGTCCTACGGGCTCACGGGCGACCAGCTGAAGACGCTGCTGCCGCTCGTGCAGGACTACGCCGCGAAGACGGGCCAGGACCTGCCGAGCGCGGCGCAGAGCGGTCGGCAAGGCGCTCCTCGGTCAGGGCCGCGCCCTCAAGGGCGATCGGCATCGACTTCAAGAATCAGGGCAGCGTCGCGGCCAACTACGGCGAACTCGTCGGCGGGCTGCAGGGCAAAGTCGGCGGGCTCGCCCAACAGATGGGCGGCACCGTCGTCGGGCCAGATGAAAATAATGGAGAACCAGGTCACCGCGCTCAAGGTGCAACTCGGCGCCGCGCTGGTCCCGGCGATCCTCGAGGTCGCGAAAGCGCTGCAGCCGCTGATCACGTTCATCGCGCAAGAACACGAAAGTGTTAGTGCCGCTCGCCCTCGGCATCATCGCCGTCGCGGGCGCCTTCAAGGTTCTCAACTTTGCCATGGGCCTCTTCATGGACAACCCGAGCGGGCTTCTGATCCTCGCCATCGCCGTCGCCGTCGTGCTGCTCGGCGTGGCGATCTACGAACTCGCGACGCACTGGTCGACCGTCTGGGGATTCATCAAGGGCGTCGTGATCGATGTCTGGAATTGGATCAAGGGGAACTGGCCCCTGCCTGCTCGACATCCTGCTCGGGCCGCTGGGGTTCGTGCTCGGCTGGGTGATCCAGAACTGGGGCACCATCATCACCGTCTTTCAGGGCGTGCTGGCTCGTGGATCGCCGCGCGTTGGAATGCCGTCTACGGCTGGATCATCGCGCCCCATCGTCTCGGCCTACTCAGGCCGTCGCGAGTTTCATCGGTGCCATCCCCGGCGTCTTCGCCGCTGCGCTGGCGTGGATCGCCGGGGCGTGGAGTGCCGTCTACAACTTCGTCACCTCGCCCATCGCCAGCGCGGCGAGTTGGATACTCGGCAAGGTGCGGCCAGATCGGCGGCTGGTTCGCCGGGGTCGCGGGCTCGATCGCCGGAGCCATGGCGGGCGTGTTCAACGCCATCATCTCGCCCTTCCAGAAGGCCTGGGACTGGATCTCGGCGCACGTGCTCGGCCCGCTCAAATCCGGTTGGAACACCATCGCCAACGCGGTGAACTCGATTCACTTCAGCGTCTCGATCCCGGGCTGGGTGCCCGTGCGTCGGCGGCAAGGGGTTCGACTGGTCCCCGCCGCACGTGCCGACCCTCGCCCAGGGCGGCCTGCTCACCGCCTCGGGCCTGGTCTACGCGCACGCGGGCGAGGTCATCTCACCGGCCCCGGCCTCGGCGACGCAGCGCAGCGGGCCTGCCATCGTCATCGAGGCGGCGAACTTCAGCACCGAACTCGACGTGAAATCATTCCTACGGGTTGCCTCGTGGGAGATCCAGACGCAGAGGATCTAGACCATGGCCGAGTGCATACGCCGGGCCTGGCTCACCCTCGGGGCGTTGAGCATGCCCCTCGAGGACGAGGGCGGCGGGGTACTACTGCACCGAGTTGAACCTTGGCTACCCCGAGGTGCGCGACGTCGTGAGCAACCGGCCCGACCAGAACGGTATCGACGACCGCACGGCCTACTTCGGGCAGCGTGTCGTCTCGGCGAACATCACCGCGCAGCAGGCCCCGGTCGACGCCGTGGCCGCCAGCTTCGCCCCGTTCATGGTGCCCGCCGTGAGGCCGACCCTGCACTACGTGCTCGAGCGCCCCGGCAATCCAGAACGCACGATGACCGTGCGGGCCAGCGGGTACTCGTGGCCCATCTCGGGCTCGAAGACTCGCGACATACAGCTGCAATGGGTGACGTCTGACGCCGTCGCCCTCGACCCCATCCGTGCGCACGGCGACCGCCTGGGCGGGCAGCACCTCGGGGGCGGGCGGCAGTGTTTATAACCTCACCTTCAATCGCGTCTACGGCAGCGGCGGCGGCGCGCTGCCGACGTCCGCCCACCTCTCGACGCCGGGCGACGTGATCGCCTGGCCGGTGCTGCGCATCTACGGGCCGATCACCTTGCCCCGGGTCACCTTCACCTATGACAACGGCGACGCCCCGGGCGCGGTCGTCTTCGTCGCCCCGTTCATCATCGACGCCGGGCACTTCGTCGAGGTCGACACCGCGCGAGAAGACGGCGTACCGCGACGGGGACCGCGCCCAGCCCGTGCTCGGCTCGATCGACTGGCTCGCCACCGTCTGGCCGTACGTGCCCGCGGGCGGGGCGAGCGCCACCATGACGCTGACCGGCAGCTCGACGACGGGCACGACGCAGGTGCAGGCCGCCTGGTTCGATCGGTACCTCTCGTGAGCTGGCCGCAGGGCCGAGCCCCCGACGGGACCGAGCAGGTCGCCCTCGGTCCGGTGTCCCTTGCCGCAATCCCAACTGCGGTACCACCGGGCCGGGGGCGCTGGCGTCTGCACCTCCAGGCCCGCCAGTTCGGCCCCGCCGCCCGCTCGGCCCCGCTCGCCGAGTTGACCTCGGCGCGCAGCCGCCGCCTCGAGCAGACCTACAACGCCCCGGCGCAATTGACGTTCACCCTCTCGGGCCGCTCGCCCGAGGCCCGGGCGCTCGCCGAGCTGCGCTCCGACGTCGTCGCCACCCGCTGGGACGAGACTAGCGGGCGTGACGTCGATCGCCTTCCGCGGGATCGTGGCGCAGACCGAGGACCAGATAAGCGAGCAGGAGCACACCGTCACCGTCACCTGTCACGACTACCTCAAGATGCTCGAGAGCCGCATGCTCACCGTCGCCTGGGCGATCGACGCAGACTCGACCAGGACGAGATCGTGGCCGACGGTCGTGGCGGCGGCGTCGAGCGATCGCCGACCTCGGGCGGCACGTCGTTCGGGGCGGGCTCGTACCTGCCGCTCGTCGCCGCCCGGTCAACCCCGACGGCTCGCCCCGTGCCGCGCCTCTCGGGGCAGCTGCGCGACCGGGCCTACCTCGGCAATCAGAAGCTCGACGAGGCGCTCTCGAACCTCGCCGCGGTGATCAACGGGTTCGATTACGACCTCGTGCCCTACGGCACGCCCGGCGCCGACGCCGACGCCGTCCGCGTGTTCTACCCCTACCAGGGCGCCCAGCGCTTCGACATGGCGCTGGTCTACGGCTCGAGCGTCTCGGCCCTCACCCGCACCGTCAACTCGGGCGATTATGCCAACTACTGGCGGGTGCTCGGCGAGGGCACCGAAGAGGCGCAGCTCTACGCCGAGGCGACCAATACCGACGCGATCGACGTCACCGTGAGCGGCCTCGGCCTCTGGCAGAGCGGCGACAACGCCTCTGACGTCACCATTCAGTCGACCCTCGACGACAAGGCGCACGGCGACCTCGCCGCCTCGTCGATCCTCACCCCGTCCTACACCGTGACGATGCGCCCCGGCGCCTATAGCTGGGGCTCGCCCGAACATGGGCGACGTCGTGCCGCTCGTGGTGCGCTCGGGCCGCCTCGATGTGTCCGCCGCCGTGCGGGTGGTCGGGTTCGCCTATGACATCGGCGACGACGGCGACGAGAACGTCGGCCTCACCGTCGGGCGCCCGGTGCGCACCCTGACACAGTTGATCAATGCCCCGGTCGCCGACGTGAACGCACTCGCGAGGAGATGACGCCATGACCCGATATGCCCCACTCTGGCAGCAGGCGGGCAGTTACCCGGCCCAGCTCGACCGCTCCCTGCTCGGCGCGCTCTGGCCCGCGGGCGGCGCGCTCGGGCGCCGCGGCGACCGCGGTGGCGAACACGATGACCGTGAGCCTGCCGCCCGGCTGCCGTCGCCGTGCCGCTGCAGGCCGGGCCAGGGTTCGCGCGCTCTGCCGCTGGGACGCCGCCGAGGTCGTCACCCTCGACGCCGCCCCGCCCTCGCGGGCAGACGCCGCATCGACCTCATCGTCGCCCAGGTCCGCGACAACGGCGATCGACGCCGGGCCGAATAACGGACTTCATCTTCGCCGTCGTCAAGGGCACGCCCGCGGCGTGCGGCCCCGCGCCGTCCCCGCCACACCCGCCGAACGCCCTGCGCCCTCTACGCCGTGACCGTGCCCGGCGCGGCGGCCAACCTCAACGGGGCGATGATCACCGAGCCGCCGACGGCCCCAAGCGCTCGCCGCTCGCCTCGCCCGCTTATGCGCTGTGGGCAATCCATTCGACGGGCACCGTATACCGGCTCAGCCCCTGCTGGCACGCGGTAGCGCGGCAGTCACGTTCCATTATCACTAGCGGGCAAGCTTCGGCACCATCCCTCATCAGCCCCGGCCGTTCCCGAATGGAGTTATTGACCGCGCATGTCACCGGGTCGCAGTGGGACTTCCACCGGCGCTCTACGTCGTCGACCCATCGTCGGAACACGCGGATCACCTCTTCGTCAGGTGCCGGTGCGATGTACTGTCGGGCGCTGGATCGATCATCATACGGGACGGTCTTGCTGTCCTCGCTGCACGCCGATTGGCTTCTGACAAGAGAAAGAGGCAGACAACAATGACCGACGACGAGAACACCGAGCGCGAGCGTGGCACCGAGTGGCCCGAGCCCGAGCCCGAGCCGAAAGACGAGCCCGCGCACGAGGGCGCCGAGGGCGACGAGCCCGAGCGGCCCGAGCGCGAGAACACCGAGACGACCTACCGCGAGACGACGACCGAGACGACGACGACCGAGGGCGAGAGTGGCGCTTAACCGCATCGCCATCCCCTCGCCGAACTACTCGAGCCGGGGCGGTACGGCGGTGCGGCTCGTCGTCATCCATACAGCCGAGGGCAGCCGCACGATCGAGAGCCTCGGCTCGTGGTCTTCCGAACCCGGCCAGCGGCGTCTCGTCGCACACCGGGGCCGACGACAAGGTCAACACCGTCGGCGAGTACGTGCCGCCCGGCTACAAGGCCTGGACGCAGGCCAACGCCAACCCCTACAGCGTGGCAATCGAGATGTGCGGGTTCGCCAGTTGGAGCGCGGCCGAGTGGCACGCTCACCCGCAACATGCTCGCCAACACGGCGGCGTGGATCGGCGAGGAGTGCGCCCGCTTCGGCATACCGTTACGGGCGCTCAACGCGTCGCAGGCCCAAGGCGGGCAGGCCGGTGTCTGCGACCATGCCGCCCTCGGCAGTCTGGGCGGCGGTCACTGGGATATTGGCAGCGGCATCTCGGTCGCCGAGCTGGTGGCGATGGCGCAGGGCGGCGCACCCGCGCCGGCACCGAAAAAGAACAGGAGCCACAACATGATTGCAAGCACGAGCACCGGGAAGGGCTACTGGACGGTGTCCCACGATGGCGCCGTGGGCGCCTTCGGCGACGCGCAGTACAAGGGCGGCGGCTTCAGCCCCGACATCATCAACGGGGCCAGTGGGTAGCCGTGCATGGGATCGCGGGCAAGGGCAATGACGGCTACTTGCTCGTGCCTGACGGCGGCGTGTTCACCTTCGGGTCCGCCGACTTCTACGGGCGCCCCGACCCTTCGGCGATGTGGCAGAGGGGGCGACCGTGGCCGCCGTGCTCACCGGGGTCGCCGCCGTCGGCACGGCGTATGCCGCGGTGCTCCGCGCCAAGCGCACCGGGGCGGCGAGGTGCGAGGAGGAACTAGAACGGGCACGGGGTGAGGCCGAGGCGGCGAACGCCGAGGCGCACCGGCTGCGCATGGCCCACCCCGAGGAGGTGAGGCCCGATGAAACGTGACGGCAGCACGCTCCTCTTCGGCATCTCGGTCGTCTTCATCATCCTCGCCGTGCTCTTCGGCACGATCGCCGGCGGCGAGCAGCTCGTCGCCCGGCACACCCGGGCCGCCGGGGCCACGAGGCGAGCAGGGGCCCGACGGGGAAGGCCGGCCCGACCGGGGCGAACGGGTCGAACGGCTCGAGCGGCACGGCGACCACGGGCACGGGCGCGGCGGGGGCCAACGGCACCAAGGCCAAGGGCTCGAGCGGCTCGAGCGGGGCCAACGGGGCGACCGGGGCGACCGGGCCACCAGGCCCAGCGGGGCCGCCGGGCGCGACGGCCCGGGCGCGACGGGGCAGCCCGGGGCGACGGGGCAGACCGGGGCACCGGGGCCCGGGCAACCGGGCGAGCAGGGGCCTCGAGGCCTGCCCGGCCCGGGCCCCCGGGCCACAGGGGACCGCGGGGATGGAGTGCCCGCCCGGGTTCAACGCCAAGATCATCACCGTCAAGAACGGCAACGGCGTCAACGTGCCCCTCTTCGTCTGCGCCCCGGTGACCGTGCCGCCCGGCTAGGCCGTCCTGCCGCAAACAATCGTTATGTTAAGCTGCCGCCCATCGTTGCCGACAGTCTGACGTCGCGTTAAGGTAACCCGCCATGGCGGCCAGCGAGTGGCAGGTAAAGAACATGAACGCCGCCCGCAAGCGCCTCGCCGCCCAGCGCCTCGAGCGCAAGGCCCAGGTGCTCTGGGCAGAGTCGGCCCGCCTCGAGGCCGAGGTGCTGCGTCTCAGGGCCGCCGAGGCTGCTTCAGAATCGCCCGCCCCTCCCCCAGGAGGGCCTCGTGATCTCCCCAGCACCGCCGATAATGTTCATTGGGTCCAGCGCCCCTGACGCCCCTCTGGGCGCCCTGTGAGCGGCACCGAGGTCGACGTCGTGACGGGCGAGATCCTGCCCGCCGCCCGCTACGAGGCCCGCGACACGTTCGGCATCGTCGGCGCCGCCCTCGGGCTCGCCGACACGATCTGTGACACCGAGGCCGTGCCCAAGGCCTACCGGGGCCGCTCCGACGCCATCGTCGCCATCTTCCTGCAGGGCTACGAGCTGGGCCTCGGGCCGATGCAATCGCTGCGCTCGATCGTGATGATCCAGGGCACGCCCACCCTCAAGGCCGAGACGATGCGCGCCCTCGTCATGCGGGCCGGGCACGACATCGACGTCGAGGCCACCGACGAGGCCTGCACCGTGCGAGTGCACCGCCGCGGGTGGGCGCCCGAGAGCGCTGGTCGTCGTTCACCTTCACCCGGGCCGACGCCGAGCGGGCGAACCTCGTCGGCGACAACTGGCGCAAATACCCGCGGGCGATGCTGATGGCCCGGGCGACCTCTGAGGCCTGCCGGGCCGTCTTCGCCGACGTGCTCGGCGGCGTGTCGTACACGCCCGACGAGATCGGCGACACGGTGCCGGTGCCCAGCTCACCGCCCCCGGCTGCCGCGCCGGCACCCCCAGCCGAGCCCGAGCGCTTCCGCGGCGGGCGGCTCGACGTGCCGGCGTCGAGACCAGCGCACACCAGAGCGAGGAGATCGACGGGCACGCTCGCGCTGGCCGAGCGCCTCACGAGCGAGCCCCGAGCCGGTGCGCACCGCCTTCAAGGACTGGCGCAAGGTCAAGGGCTACGGCTGGCCGCCCGAGTCCGACCAGGTGCTCGCCGAGATGGTGGCCGAGGTGGACAAGATCGAGGCCGAGGAGGAGCGCGACAGCTACGAGCCGACGCCGATACGGGGCGACAGCGCCCCGGTCGGCAGCGGCCTCGACTGATGCGCTGCCCCGTATGCGGGGTCGAGGTGAGCCTGCACCTCGTCGTGCCCGAGCTGACCGCCGACGAGCCGACCGACCCCCTCGACGCCACGGTGCGCCGCCTCGAGGCCGAACGCTACGGCAGCCCCGAGCCGCTCCCGAGGCCCGAGGTGGGACGCGTCGAGCCTCACATGGGCCAACCGTAGATGCGGCAAAGTTGCTGAGAGCGACCCGCGCTGGCTCGAGTTCGACCGCAACCCACCCTGCTCGCCTCTCTGTCACCTACGCCCGGCCCAATCGAGGCGCGGGTTCTCTCCATCGGGCTCGTCGCGCCCTCGACGTCGGCAATGATCGCTAGCCCGATCCTCGCCGGGGAGCACCCCGCCCCACGACGAGGGTGACCGGCGCCTGGTCGACGGCTGGCTCGAGAAACTCCGGCCCTCGGCGCCATTCTGCGCACGATGACCTCGCGGGCGGGCGCAACATCGCCTCACCGTTGGCGGGCGCTCCAGAAGATTTCGTACCCATCTCCGTCGGTATCCCGAGCCTCTCCGGAAAACCTCTGGAGCGACTCGCGAAATCCTCCGCCCTGAATTATATGGCAGACAAGCGTCAAACACGCTCATAGCAATTCCGGGGTATCCCGCGGATAATGAGAGCGGCTCGCAATCGGCGCAACGGGTTATCCACGGCGGACCCGATGGACGCTGACCTGATCTACCCGCCTCACCGAGCTGCGCGAGGCCTGGCGCAACCAAGAGATCACCGAAAAGCATCTCCGCCATTGGCGCGACGTGCTCGGGACGTACTCCCCCGAGTCGTGCGCACGGTGCCGGACGCCAAGATGACCGTGAAGAGGCACCGACCAGGGCGTTTCGACGCCCTGTGTTCGCGCCGACCTCGCCCTCGGCCAAGGCCAAGCGCCGATGCCCGTTCCTCGGCAACGAGGCTCGCCAGGAGGCTGTCCCGTCCTGAGCCCGCGCGCTCGAGGCCGCGGCCGCTGCCAAACTCCGCCCCCGCCATCCACCGACCCCGCGCAACTCGAAGCGTCCCCCCATCACAGCGTCGCCGCCCATCACCGTTCCACCCAACTCTTAAACCCGTAGCGTCACCGCCCTGCGCGAGGCTCTCGGAGGGCACCGGGGCGGGCAGCGCACTCCTCACACAAACGGGGCGCGGCCCCCGGTGCCCGACCTCGACGACGGCTGGGTCCCGTGAGCGGCAACGGCGGCCCCTGGCGCAGCGGTGGGCCGGTCTCGGTCGCCCGGGCCGAGCTGCCCGGCCCCTTCGAGGACGCGGACCCCGAGCCGGTGCCGCTGGCCTTCAGTGACCACCGCTGCCCCTCCTGCGGGCGTGAGCGCCGCCGTCTGCCCTTCCATGCCCACCCGTGGTGCCCGTGGTGCGACGAGCCGCCCGAGAAGGTGGCGTGAGCCCCCTCGGCCCCTTCGTCGCCGCCGTGGCCTTCGTGGTCGTGCTCACCGTCGTCGCCGTGATCCTCGTGGCGGTCGCCCGGTGAGAAACCGACGTCTAACGCCGACGATGTACGCCACTCGAGGGACACCGAGGCAGCACCGCACTGCCGCGCTGGCGTTCGCCACCACCGCTCGGATGGCCGTGCTCTCGAGCTCCCTGTGCAGTGCGGGGTTATCTCCGTTAGTCTTCGAGTTTGGCGACCACGAGGCCGAGGTGCTGGCGCTCTGGTGCCGAGACTACCACACCTAGCGAGGCCTCGCGAGTGAGGCGCTTGCGTGCGCCTCTGGTGGCCGCTGGCATCAACGAGCCCATGCTCGACGTGGCACGAGGAGTGCCCGCACCTCGCGCGAGCCCTCGTCCACGTCCACCTTCTCCGTCACCACGCTACCCCGACGCTCGCCATTCTGAGCCTGCTCGGGGCGAACTGATTCGATGACGCATGAGCCTGTTAGATAGCGGAGCATCGGAGGCCAGGAGGAATCGGAACTACGACTCCGGCATGCTCGCCAGACTGTGCTCGGACCCGTTGACTGCGGCTGCGCACGTGCGCACGTCTACCGTCGCCAAGCTGCTGCTCGCAGAACACGTCGGGCGTCTTCTGAACGAAGCCAAAGCCCTCGGCGAGCACTAACCCCGAAGGCCGCATGGATACGCCGACGAGCTGAAGGACACGGTGATGGCAGCCGATAGCGGAGATTGCCACCGACAATCGACCGCTTACCAACCTGATCGGCCCGGCAGTGCCGTGAGAAGCGGATATCTGCGATGGCTCGACCGCATTCCTCGAGCGCGCTGCCTCTTTGCGTTACGCCCAACGTGTTATAACCCGAGCAAGATAGCGGCTAAGCCCGTGCTGCCACGCTCGACATCTTCGAGAATACGGTGTGCAAGGCGCTGGACGGAGTTATCACTGACCCGGCCGTCAACGCAGCCCTACACCGAGATGGCGCAGAACAAAGGACGCATGACCGCCCTGTACATAGTCGGCGACGTTCTAGTGAGCAGCTATGCGAACACTGCGCTCTACCTCGTCTGGACGGCCGTGGTCACTGGAAGTAGCCCTGCATCTTGCCAAGCGCTTCGTGGCCGTCGTCTGCTGCGGGCGACCGAGATACATGTCTACTCGGTCGACGAACTTCATCGCTAACTGAGAGCGAACGCCGCGCGTCTCGCGCCGTTCGTCGAGTAACCTGCTCTACGATCCCCAGCTCGCTCTCGCATGATGGCCCGCCTGCGTGCGCTCTGGTGGCGCTGGCATCATGCGCCGTTCGACTGAGCCGTGGAGTGCCCGCACCTGCTCGAGCCGTCGCACGTCCGCCGAATCACGCGCTACCCCGAGCGCTCAAGTCTGTCGGGGCACATCATGAACGCCCCCACCTTCGGCACCATCGAGGCCGCCCGCATGGCCGGGGTGACCGTGCGCCAGCTTCAATATTGGGCCGCCCGCGGTTACCTGCAGCCGGTGCGCGAGATCACCAACGACGAGCGCGGGGCGCGCTGGGTCTGGTCGGGGCGCGACGTCGACGCCGCTGCACGTTTCGGGGCGCTCTCGAATGCGCTCGGCCTCGGGCAGTCGGCCCGCCTCTTCGCCCGTCTCGCCGCCGTCATCGGCGACGCGCCTTACGAGCAGAGCGTCGCCCTCGTGCTCGACGTCGGGCGCTTCACCGTGCGTGTCGAGGTCACCGAGAACGTCGACGACGAGGTGAGCGCCTGACGCACACCCCGCACTAGGACACGACAACCCGCTCACACGCCGACGCGAGGAACACGCAAGGCCGGTGCCGCCCTACCCGGCGCCCGGCTGCGGTGCGACTGACAACGGCGGGGGTCCGCCCGACAACCGAAAGGCTGCCATGCCACCCCGCCGACTTCTCGGCTCAACCCTGCTGTGCCTCGCCATACCCGCCACCATTGCCGGAGGACTTGCAACATGGCCCGACGATCCAACCCAGCCGAGCGACTACAGAGCGCACTCGGTGGACTTCACCCGAGCGTCGACCGCCTCGACGCCAACGTCGCCGACCTCGAGCACCTCGCCGCCGCCCTCGAGCGCAACACCGACGACGACATCGCCAGCGGCAACGTCTGGCCCGAGCCCATCGACCTCGACGACGTCGACCACGAGCCCGCCGACACCGACGTATGACCACCGCTGGGACCGTGTGGCAGTGTGCGAGGAGGGCGGCTGGATCGGCTCGAGCGGCCCGGCCTACCCCGACTAGCTCGGCATCTCGGCCCACAACTGGGCGGCCTACGGCGGCGGCACCGACCAAAGCCCCGCCGCGGAGGCAGCCGTCGCCGAGCGTATCGAGGCGGCTGGCGGTCGGGCCGGGTACGTGCCGGACCAGGGTTACTGTGCATCGTGGTGAGTCGTAGCGTGCTGGGCGTGGCCCTTACCGTGGTGACGCTGCTCTGCCTGCTCGGTGTCGGCATCCTCCTCGGGCGCATGGCGTCGTGAACATCGAGCGCGCCGAGCAGACGAGCGACGGACCTCGGCCGCGCGACGGGTCGTGTCTGCGGCATGGTGTGGGTGACGACGCCCGAGCAGGACGCCCTACTCGCCGACCTGATCGAGCACGACGCCACCCATGACGGCGCAGGCGGGGGCGGGGGGGCATGATGATCGCCGGGGGGCGTGGGGGGGGTGCCCGGCGTGCCGGGGGGGCGGGTCCGGCGCCCCCCATTTTTTCGTTTTCGTAATTCTATTTCTGCCCGATATGGCTCCAGTATCTGCTGTTTCTTAAACGCTTCTTTCCTCTTGCCCTGGGAGGAGTGTGGCCCATGCGCGAGATCGTGTTCTGGGCGGGAGCGCATATTTTTCAATGACTGTTCCGCACTCCAAGAAAGGGCCTGATTCCGGCACTAGGATGGCGGCGTAAAGCCGCCTCTACAAACGCGCAGAGCCCACCCTCAGACCCAAGGATGGGCACCCGCGGGACACGGCTCGCTCGTGGAGTTCGCGGGGACGGGCTGAAGCCCGCCCCTACACGATGCGGAAACGCCAAGAGGGGGCGCATGAAACGGAGCGAGTGTGGGCAAGTTTAAGAAAACCGCGTTGCGCGAGCAGTTCGCGAATTGGGATTGGGAGTAGGAGGAAGTGGCGAGTGGCGAGTGGCGAGAAGGCCAAGAGCGATAGCGGGCTGTGTTTGCGGCCTCTGTCGTGACAGTTCCTTCAGGGACCTTGCCCACTGCCAATCTTCACGTCCACTCGGAATTCGTGATAGTTGCGGAAGTCAATGATGTTGTGGCTGCAGTGGCTGCCGCCTCGGGGACAACCCAAGCTCTCAGCATGGACCGGAAGCAGAACCGATGTCCCGCCAATCGACACGAACGAATAATCGACCGCGGATTCGATGCTATCCATCGGGAAATCTGGTGGTATGTCGCGGGCCTGCATCTCGATTCGCAGGACGCGCGCGGTGCTCGGATCCACCCACACCGAGCCTCCGTAACCCGCAATCATCGTCTGAGACTCGGCCTGCACCTTCCAGTGTGAACTTTGAGTCGGCACTTCGAAGTCGTAGACCTGCGCACTTAAACCCACAATGGAAGAGGCGCCGGCGGACCGGAACCGGGCGTTCGTATCGGGGGCAAAAAGACTCAGCAGTGTGGTTGCAAATTCTCCCGTGGACCAAGCCCCGCCGATTTGCTCCAGACTCGTGTCCGTGGGGCGGTCATTGATCTTCACGTTGCGATAACTTTCTTTGGCGTTATCGTAAATAATTTCAGCCGAAACAATGTCCAGGGGCGTTTCCTCGCGGCCTCGCTGGCTGTACCGCGCCATAACCTCTTTGCAAATAAAGTTGGGAAGCTTCTCCGAAAACTCGAAGGCCGTGTGTCTCGCTCTTTCGATCAAGGATTCGGAGGGACTCAGCGAACGCGTGCGTGGCGAGTCCGCAGGCGCCGGCGCGGCCACCGGCGGGTCAGGACAGGGAGGCAGATCTGCCTGTTTGCCTCGTTTCAAGATGGGAGGCGCGTTGGAGCAGGCAGGCGTGCTCTGGGATTGCGATTGCGTTGCGGGCGGCGGTGCGGAGGCCGAGTGTGCCGGCTGCGATTGCGGTGAGGATTCGCTATGCGCATTCAGGGAAATCGAAGCACTCAGAACAAGGGCGAGTAGCACCCCGTTGACGCAGCTAGATCTCCGACCCGAGTTAAAACTACGCACATCCACTCCCATGATCTACGATTCTGATTTTGCCTTTTCGTTCCACAGACAGAATACACCCCACCGCCTCCGTTGGGGCATCGCGCTTCGCCTTTGAAGCCAGGACGGTTCCGTGGCGGGCGAAAATGGGGTCACCGCGCTCGGAAAATAAGCACATCTCTTGAAGTATAGATGCCGAACGTGGCCGCTGAAGTAGGTACTAGCCTCCACCTCTCCGGTAACCCAACTTATCGGGAACTAGCATTCCTCATCCGAAATGGCAGGAGCGCCCGCTCGCTGTGGTGGTTCTGAAGGAGGGCGCCCGCGCCACGCCCGAAGAGCTCCGCGAATTCCTCGCCCAATCCTTCGCCAAATGGCAACTCCCCGACGCTTTCGTCTTCGTTGCAGAAATTCCGCGCACCAGCGTCGGCAAATTCAAGAAGACCGCGCTGCGGGAGCAGTTTGCGAATTGGAGCTGGGAAGAGGAGAGAGTGGCGAGTACAGGCCAAGGACCGGCAGGGAAGCGGGGATAGTCCTTAGCGCAGCCTCCGCGCGACGCAGGGCTGGCAAGTAAACGGGAGATCACGTGGGCAGGTGCAAGGGTGAGGCTAGCCGGAGAACAGGAAGAAAATAAAGAAGGAGAAGGTACCCCCGAAACGTCCCGTCCTGTCCCCAGATCTGCTCCACCGCACTTATTCCGTTCGCCGCCTCGCCTAGAACTCCAATGCCGTTGTGTTCGGCCAGATAGCGACGGATACCGCGGCGGGCGATCGGGACCCCAAGCACCCTGGCCGCCGCTCGCCCCCTCTTCAGCGCGAAGAGATGCTATGTTGGAATCTCTAGGGAGTATAGATGCAGAATTGCGATCGAATGACCAGTACAGATGAGCTTCTAGAGCTGCCTCTCGCAAAGGCGCCCCAGAGTCAGCAGAGCTTGGTCGTGCGTCTTGGTCCAGACGTGACCGCAATTGATTCGAATGCAGTTCTTGTACCGGCCTGTCGCGGAGAACAGCACTCCCGGCAAAATGCTGATGCGTTCGAGCAACGCGGCTCGATGCAACTTCAGACCATCGACTCCGGGCGGGAATTCGATCCATAGCATGTAGCCGCCCGCCGGCCTGCTGATGCGCGTGCCCGGCGGAAAATACCTGGCGATGGCTTGGCGCACGTTCTCCACTTGACAGGCGAGGGTTGCGCGCAGACGGCGGACGTGGCGGTCATAGCCGCCCGACTCCAGAAACTCCGCAAGAACCAACTGCGGCAAGGAAGGCGCCGCGACGCTGGTCATCAGCTTCAGCCGTTCTATCTCCGCCCGAAACCGTCCCGGCAAAACCCAACCGACGCGGTATCCAGGCGACAGAATTTTCGAGAAAGACGAGCAGAGCAGCACGAGACCTTTGCGATCGAACGATTTTGCCGTCAACGGGCGCCGCGCATCGAAGGCGAGGTCGCCATACAAATCGTCCTCGATCACTGCGACATTTGCCCGGCTCGTCAGATCTACTAACGCTCGCTTAGACTCATCCGGCAAGACGTATCCGAGCGGGTTGTGGCAATTGCTCACGGTGATACACGCTTTGATCTGGTGTTTGCGGATGGCTCGTTCCAGATGCTCCAGATCCATTCCTCGCTGAGGATGGGTGGGAATTTCGATGGTCTTCATGTTGAGAGACGCCACGCTCCCCAAAATGCCGAAGTACAGCGGACTCTCCACGGCGATGACGTCGCCGGGCCTGGCGACCGCCCGAAGACTCAAGTGAATCGCCTCCAGCGCTCCCCCGGTGACGACGACATCGCTAGGCGAAACTTCGCAGCGCATGGCCATCGAGCGTCTGGCGATTTGCCGGCGGAATGCCTCGACGCCCGGCGGAAAGTCGTAATTGCCGCTATGCGCGGGCTTGCGGCGCAGAATTCGCCGCATGATCAAATTCAGCCTGCGATTCGGAAACAGGTCCGCACTCGCGCATCCGGCGCCGAAGGGAATGGATACGGGATCGCTCGCGCTGCGAATGACCTCTTCCAGCACGGCGTTGGTTCCCATCGTGGCCAGCCGGCTCTGGCCGGTCTCGGCTTGCGGTTCGGGAATCAGTTTCGCGTACGGCGTGCGAATGTAAAACCCCGATTGAGGACGAGCTTCCAGATAACCGCGATTTTCCAGCCAAAGATACGCCTGGAGCGCCGTCGAGAGACTCACGCCTTGTTCATCGCTGAGTTTTCGCAACGACGGCACGCGGTCTCCGGGTCTCAGAACGCCGGTGGCCACCTGGCGAGTGAAAGTTTCGGCGATCCTGACGTAGAGCGGAACGTTGCTTCGCGCATCAACGGGCATACTCCTAACCATAACAGATGTTTGCTCTGGAACTGTTATGGTTATAATCGCCGTGTTCTGATGCTGTACTTCAACATAGGCGCGAACTATCCTGCGACTGAAAGTGAACGGGAGGACTCAGCAAATGAACCGCAAACTGGCATTAGCGATCTTGGCCGGCATCTCGGCAACAGTATTTGACGGCCAACTCTGACCGCTTGTCTCATTTCGGACGCCGCATGTCACTCTTCCTGCAAACATTGGTTCTTCGCGGCATATTGTTCCGTAAGCAGGAGCATCGCCAAGAACGTATTGGCGTTGGGCTGACGTTGTGGCCGACAGGGCCTACAAGAGGAGAAGAAGCGAATTGCAGGGTCATCATGAGTCGCAGCATCGCACCACCGAGACCCACCCTTCGGCCACGCGGCGACAGCCGCTTCGTGCGCCCGCTGACCGCGCTCGTGGTTCTGCTGGCGCTCGCGCCGGCCCCAGGCCCGGCGAAGCCCGCCGCGCACCGCGTCCCGTTTCGCTCCGTGGGCTCGATGATTCTGGTGGAGGGCAAAGTGAACGGCGATCCGGTCACTTTCCTGCTGGACACAGGCTCCGTCGGCACCATCGTCAGCACCAGGACGTGCCGCATCAGGTGCTTCTCGCTGCACGGCGTGCAACGCAATGCGGAAGGCCACGGAATCAACGGGGAATCCATCTCCGTGCGCCTCGACCTTCAGCTTGGCAACCGCCAGTGGACCGCGCAGCGCGTCTCGATCATGAATCTAGACGAGCTGTCGTCGATCCTCGGCGTCCGCCATGTCGACGGCTTGATCGGCGAAGACATCCTGCGCGACTTCCGCTCGATTCGCATCGACTACCACGCCCGCGTGATCGAGCTGGAAGAATAGCCGCATTCCGCTTGGGCTCGTGATGGGCCGCCCAAGTCGTATTCACATTGCGCCCTCGAGCCGTGCAGGAGTTCTCGAGGAGGTTCGGCTCGGCGGCGAGGCGGTGGTTGTCGGCGAAGGAACAGTCCGCGGATAGCCGGCTGCCGATCAGATGGACACGAGACTACCGCTTTCAAGGCGTTTCGTCCGTCTACAACGGTATAGGGTGGGGTGTATGGGCTCAGAAGTAAGTTCTACGCTCGAACCGGAGACGGCAGCTGCAGGCGGCAGGCCGCTTCCGCTCTCCTCGCGCTATATCCGCCTGGGACCTTTCCAGGTGGACCAGCATCGCGAGGAAGTCACCAAGAACGGCGCCCGGCTGAAGCTTCAGGGGAAGGCTTATCAGGTTTTGCTCGCGTTGATCGAAAAACAGGGCGAAGTGGTGACCCGCGAAGAAATCCACGTGCGCCTCTGGCCGGCGGACACGCACGTCAATTGCGACGCCAACGTCAACACCACCGTAAACAAGCTGCGGCGGGCGCTCGGCGATTCGTCCGACCAGCCGTTGTACATCGAAACACTTTGGCGCAAGGGCTATTGCCTGATCATCGCCGCAGAGTTTGCCGATTCGCCGCTCCCGCGAGCGGAAGCGCAGGACGGCGCGCCGAACGGCAGCTTAGATGGCGGCAGAACGAACTCCGCGCCCGCGAAATCCGAACTCTGGATCACCTTTGGCGTGATTGGTTTGATTCTCGCCGGCATGCTGCTCGGTGCCGTGATCACCAGGCTTTGGATCATGCACTTCGCGTCGCCCGTCATCGGCGGAAACTGAATCACCCTTGTGCGGGTGCGATTTTCGGCAGCAGGTTCAGCACTACCTGAAACTACCAGTTCGGCTGATACCGGATGCTTTGCGTATATGCCGTCATAGCCGCTATTGTCGCTATTGCGATTCAGAATCTCATTCACGGTAGACGCTGAAACACAAAGTCCACGTCCTCCTTACTCCCGATAAACGCTGCCGGGGGGCCTCCTTGGTGTTTCTGAATCAGCATCCGCTGAGTTCAGCACTTGTACACCATGCGCTCCTCCTTCGACCTATACATTCAAACTTATCAGGAGTTAGTCTGCATCATCGACGCCTGAAGTTTATTCCTGTCGCAAGGCCGCCAGCGGATCAATCCTTGTCGCGCGCCGGGCCGGAACGTAGCAGGCCACGAGAGCCGAAGCCAAAAGAACAAGGGCGACACCGAGGAGCGCTCGTACATCCATGGCGCCGACGTTGTATAAGAGGCTCTTCAGTGTTTTCCCAACCAGGTAGACACCGGGAAGGCCAACGGCCATTCCTATGAGGGCAGCCCACATGCCTTCGCCGACCACCAGCCGCAGAACGTGAGCACTGCCTGCGCCAAGGGCTATGCGAATGCCCATCTCGTGGTTTCGCTGAGCGACGGAGAAGGTCATAACGCCATAAATGCCAATGGCGGCTAAGAGCAACGCCAGTGTGGCAAAACTTCCGAAGACCAGGACGGTGAAACGGTCGGTCACCAGGGATTCGCTGACGACCTGTTCCATCGTGCGCACGCGGGTCATCGGGTAATCGGGATTCACGGAACGAATGGCGGCGGCAATACTGGTGGTCACCGCGGTTGGGTCTCCGTTGGTCCGAACGCCAATCGTCGTATAGGGCCAGGGACTCTGGTCAAAAGGCACATCCACTTCGGCGGAGCCGGTCGTCGGGTGGCTTTCATATTGGACGTCGTGAAAAACGCCAACAATCTGCCATTCCACCGGGGCGCCGAACGGCGGAGTGTGATCCGGGAGGAGCTCCACGATTTTGACGCGTTGCGTCAGCGGGTCGAGCCCGGGCAGGTATTGCCGGGCAAAGCTCTCGCTGACCATTGCGACGCGCGGCGCGCCTGCGAGATCCCTTCCGCCTAAGAACCGGCCCCTCGTGAGCCGAATTCCATAGGCTTGGTAGTATCCCGGCGTCACCGGCATGAAAATCGCTTGCGGCTGTTTTTCGACGTTGTCCTCGGACGATTGGCCGACGATGGTGAAATGCAGGCGCCCCGCGCCTTCGGCCGGCAAGCCGGGAGCGATAGCCACTTTCAAGACGCCGGGGACCGCTGCAATCCTTTCCTCGAGTTGCTGGTACACGGAGCGAATCTGCGCGGAGGTTGAGGTGCGCTCGTGCTGGATGGGCACGCTGAAGGTGAGAACGTGGTCCCTGCTAACACCCAAATCAACTTGCGTGAGGTTCCAGAAACTGCGGAGGATGAGTCCCGCGCCCGCGACCAAAATCAAGGCGAGCGCGAACTCCGCAACCACCAGCACCCGCCGCAGTCGGTTGTGGCCGGCGCCCGCGGAAGACCTGCCGCCTTCCTTTAACATGTCGCTGACATTTTGCCGAGCTGCGTGCCACGCCGGGAAGCATCCGAAGAGCACTCCGCTGAGCAGCGTGGCGCCAAGCGTGAAAAGCAGGACGGGGATATTAAGGTGAGGGTCGGCTTCGTAGGGAATTCCCAGTTGGTTCCTGGGCATCAAGCTCATCACGCCCCGGAGCACGGCTACCGCCAACAGGGTCCCCAAAGCGCCGCCCATCATGGCCAAAGAAAGGCTCTCGATGAGGAATTGCCGGAAAATTCGCGCACGCGTGGCGCCTTGTGACGCGCGCACGGCGATTTCTCTGTGGCGCGCCGTTCCCCAGGCAAGCAGCAAGTTCGCAATATTGACGCACGCAATCAGGAGCACGAAGCCGACGGCTCCCATCATCAACCAGAGACCCAGACGGGTGTCCTTGGGAAGAAAATCATCTTTCAGGGGCTCGACGCTCACGGTGAGATCCTGGTTCGTCTTCGGGTAACTTTGCGACAGTTGCTTCGCGATTACGGCCATCTCCGCGTTTGCGGCTTCGAGGGTCACGCCACGCTTCAGCTTTCCCATCACCAAGAGATAATGATTCTCGCGTCTGATCTCGTCCGGCTTAAAGGCCAGCGGCACATTCATCTTGGAATCGCCATTGTCGGAGGCACTGGGGGCGGCCACGCCCAATACTGTATAGAGTTCGCCACTCATGCGGAGCTTTGTGCCGACAATGCCGGGATCGCTGCCGAACCTGTCGCGCCAGAATTTGTTGTTGAGGATGACCACGTGATCGTTGCCGGGTTGCGCGTCTTCGGCAACGAAATGCCTTCCGAGAACCGCTTTTTCCCCAAAGAGAAGGTCGAAGAAGCCCGGGGCCACGCGGCTGGCCTGGACTTGTTCGGTCCAATCGGGGGTGGAGATGGTGAAGCCATCTCCCGTCCACGCGTTGAGAGAATCGAAGCTCTTGCTTTGTTTTTGCCAGTCGAGGTAGTCGCTAGGGGAGGTGCCATTGCGCTCGCCTTTTTGGTGTGACCAGACCATGACGATTCTGTCGCTGTCGACGTAGGGGAGGGGCGCAAGCAGCACCGAATAGAGCAAGCTGAAAATGGCGGTCGTGGCCCCAATGCCCAAGGCCAGGGCCAGCAAGGACACTGAGGTGAAGCCGGGGCTCTTCCAGAGCAGCCGCAAGCCGTAGCGAATGTCCCGCCAAAGTTCGGTCATAAGCGCACCTCTTCCTGTTTATACTAACGAATGGCGGTTAAAGTTCCATCGTTTCGTGCAGACACAGAATTAGACGAGTGGGGATGGCGAGTTGTTGCGACCGAACTCCGCAGTTTCCGGTGGCTGAAGGAGGTACAAGTCCCCGTTTTGCACCAGAGTCCGGTTCAAGTCCTGATAAACGCGGTGCATTCGACAGGTCGATGCAACACCATCTGATGTAAGTCTGCTGTGTAAAGGTGGTGTTGGCATGAGGCCAGGACAACGATTTGGGTTTTCTGCGATCGAGAAGCGTGACGTTTGGAACCGGTGGAAGGCGGGACAGTCGCTGCATGAGATTGGGCGCGCCTTTGACAAGCCACATAGCTGCATTCGCTCGGTGTTGTTGCCTCGCGGCGGCATCCCTCCCGCCGCTCGTCGCCGTTCGCGGCTGGCGCTCACGCTAGCGGAGCGAGAGGACATCTCACGAGGAATCGCTTCCGATTCACCGCTTCGTGAGATTGCCCGACGACTGGATCGAGCGGCCTCCACAGTGAGCCGGGAGATTTCTCGCCACGGTGGCCGTCCGGCCTATCGCGCCCATGATGCGGAGGACCATGCCTGGGACTCGGCCTTGCGACCGAAGAGGTGTCTGCTGGCCCTCAACCGCAAGTTGCGGGACATCGTTGCGAGTAAACTGATTCTGGACTGGTCGCCCGAGCAGATTTCCGGATGGCTGGAGACCCAGTATCCCGATGACGAGGGCCTGCGCGTGTCCCACGAAACCATCTACCGTAGCCTGTTCATTCAGGCCCGTGGAGTGCTGAAAAAAGAGCTGCTGGACCAGCTGCGGTCGAAGCGGCGCATGCGCCGCTCGCGCCATGCCAGTGCTAGCGGACAGTCACGAGGACAGATCGTCGATGCCATCTCCATCCGCGAAAGACCTGCGGATGTGGAAGACCGAGCGGTTCCCGGCCACTGGGAAGGGGATCTGCTGGCCGGGGCCAAGAACACCTACATTGCGACTCTGGTGGAGCGCCATTCGCGCTTCGCCATGCTGATCAAGGTGCCCAGCAAAAACACGGAAGTGGTCGTTGCCGCATGGAGTCAACATGTTCGCAAACTGCCCGCTACCCTGCGACGCTCGCTGACCTGGGATCGCGGACTAGAGATGGCCAAGCACAAAGACTTCACGGTAGCCACGGATGTGAAGGTCTACTTCTGTGATCCGCAAAGTCCCTGGCAACGCGGCACCAACGAAAACACGAATCTCCTGTTGCGGCAATACTTCCCGCGAGGCACCGACCTGTCTGTCCATTCGCAAGTGCAGCTCGACCAGGTCGCGCTGCGCCTGAATCAACGCCCCAGAAAAACCCTAGGCTTCGAAACTCCTGCGAGTAAACTGCAAGCCAGTGTTGCGTCGACCATCTGAGCCGGCAGCCGTAACCGGACAAGTGGATTTGGGACCCTAAACCGCAGCGCGTTTGCGTCAGGGTAGGACCTGAATTTCAAGTTCCATCGCACGCCCATCCCGGATTGAAAATGCCCGGATGGGCGTAGTTGCGTAGGGCCGGGGCGTGACGATGAAATAGATCGCTCCAGAATAGTAGGCCAGCGCGATGTCTTTGGGCGAAGGCTCGTTCGTGTCCAGCCAATTCGGATGCGAGTGGTAGATGCCGAGGAATTCGAGCCGTCGCTTGCGGAGTTCTCCCCTCAGGCGCACGATCTCCTTGGGCGCAATCTCGTAATTCCTGACTGGATCAGCCGCGACGTTCTTCGCAGGGAACGCCTGCGTGATTAGTCCGTCCTGCCCCGCCAGAATTCCGCAGCATTCCCGATGCGGCTGGCGGCGCGCATGCTTCAAGAGTTGCCCGTATACTTTGCGGCGACTTCGGACGGCTAGCTTCATTCCGGGAGTATATAACGAGGCGAATTCGTGAATCGAGTGACGAACGCGGAGAGAGAAGCTGGCGTGATCGGCATCCCTCACCCGAAATGGCAGGAGCGGCCACTTGCAGCGGTCGTACTGAAGGATGGCGCGCGCCACGTCCGAAGAGCTGCGTGAATTCCTCGCTCAGTCCTTCGCCAAGTGGCAACTGCCGGACGCTTTTGTGTTCGTGGCGGAGATTCCGCGCACCAGCGTGGGCAAGTTCAAGAAGACGGCGCTTCGCGAACAGTTCGCCAACTGGAACTGGGACTAGAATGTGTTCATGGCGAACACAAAGAGCACCACGCTAAGCGTCCGGCTTAAGCCGGAGATCAAGAAGCGCCTTGCGAAACTGGCCAAGGCGTTCGGCCGAGGCTCGAACTTTCTGATTTCCGACGCGGTTGAGTCGTACGTTGCCGACCAGGAACGCATGCTCGTAGAGGTCTTATCGGGAGTTAGCACACTTCTGCCAAGGCCAATTTTGCTGGTCAAACACGATCTCAGCGCATTGATACTGCTGAGAGCCCCGGCGATTTGATTTCTGACTGCTGTCGCAACTTCGCATACTCAGCCTTGGCTTGCTTGAGGATCGGGATATCGGGGTCGGCGTCTTTCCAAATGGTAAAGAAAGCATCGTAGGCTTTGCGGCTCTCGTCCTTGTCTCCCTCGAGAGCATAAGCTTGCGCGAGGCCGAGTTGAGACAGTGGAGCAAACAGTTCCCACTCGGGCCATCCGCGATGATCGATGACTTTCGCAAACTCTGCGGCAGCCTTGGCGTACTGCCGTGCAGCCAAACAAGCCTGCCCACGGTGATAAGAAACTGCTCCATTTGGGTATTGCGTGACCGGAGCGAGTACATCCACAGCCTTGAGACCGTTCCCTCGCTTGCGCTCGATGATGGAGCGGACAATTGGCAGGAGAACTTTCTGCTGAAATGTGTCCTCAGGAAACAACTGATCGAGTTTCGCAGCCAACGCTTCCGCCTGGGCCACGTCACCAGCACTGGCTAAAGCCTTGGCACAAGTCCAAAGGCCGAGAGCACTTTCATTACCCGCCTCTTCAGCTTGGCGGCAGAGCTTCCGCGCTGAAGGAAACTCTCCCAGAAAGGATTCGAGCCCGGCATGCACAGCGAACTCGTAGGCAGCGTTTTCCTTGCGGTTCACGCCTTGCTGTTTCACCAGGGTTTCGCTCAGCGAACGGAGTTTTTTCGCATCGCCGCGCAAGAATGCGAGGTGCATCTGTAAATGCAGCCAGGACACATCATCTGCTGGTGTGTCTCGGGCAAGTCGTTCCATCGAAGCGGCATCATTCTCGATAAAGGCGATTCGGTAGCGCGTTGCAGTTTGAAACGAGTTCAGAGATCCTTTCTGACGCCATTGATCAAGAATCTTCTTAGCGTCATCAAAACGGCCTAGGATCATGAGCGCTTGACTAGCATTGGCGTAATGCTGAGCAGAGGGTACCGGGGAATGTTCAATTGCCCAATAAAACTCTTGCAGAGCATCTTCCGTTCTACCCAGCTGCGCGTAAGCAATCCCCAACAGGTTGAAAGCAACCGCACTGCGCGGATACGCTTCCTTGTACAAAACAAGTACGGCTGTTTCCTTTTCCAGATTGCCCGTTATGGCTGAATAATAGAGAGCGGTGGTCTGAAAATTCTCTTCCTGCGTGAGATGGCGGTCCTTAAGCTCGAAAGCCCTGGCAAAATTCTTTCTGGAAGCTTGGCCGTCATCAATGCTGTGATACGCGCTGCCGAGCATGCTAAAAGCCGAGCAGAACTGCGGGTCCAGCTCGGCGGCGGTTTCAAAAAAAGGAATGGCCTCACGCCTCTTTCCGGAACGATACAGCGTCTGCCCCGTCCTATAGGCTTGTAACGCTTCAAGTGAGCTTGTTGTCGCCAGATCAAGAGGAGCATCGTACTTCTCAAGAGATTTCAGACTTTCGCCCAATCGCCTTCGCAACTGCGAGCCTGCTTGGCCCAGCGCCGCGACGACCTCATCCTTGGTCTCCGCCTCCACCTGGCGTCGCGCGATGGACTTTTGATTCCGCGCGTCGAGCGCTTCCAGAACGATCAGATACTTGCTTCCCAAAGCATCAATCTCTGGCACCACCACGGCTTTGAGTCCTTGCCGCTTACAGATTTCGATACCCACTTCCTGCGTGATTCGCTCATTGGGATCGTGGCGCATCGTGCGCAGGGTCTCGCGAACGCCTGCTTCGGGGAAGACGCTCAAGAAAGGCGACTCGGTAAGTTTGACTTCGAGGGCTTTGTCCAGGGAATTGTTGAAGATGGGATCGCCGGTGTTGTTCACGAAGCTCGCCAGAAGGATGACGTCGGTATCCGTCAGTACAGGCCGAGCGAAAAGGACGCGCCACGCAACAAAGGCGGCAACAACGAGGAGGGCCGCAACACTCGAGGTAACCACAATCCGACGCTTGATCCAAGGTTCGGCCGTTGGCACTAAGGGGAGGGGCGGCGTGAGATTTGTTTGGACGGGGGCCAATCCGGGCGGGGTGCCGTTTTCGATGCGGGCGATGAAGCGGTAGCCCCGGCGGGGCAGGGTTTCAATAAATCGCGGCGAATCAGCAGAATCGTTTAGGGCCTCGCGCAACCGGTTGATGGCGTTGTTCAGACCGTGATCGAAATCTACAAACGTATCCGAGGGCCAAAGACTATGTCGAAATTCCTCGCGCGTGATGGCTTCGCCGGGGCGTTCGAGCATCAACGCGAGGACCGCGAAAGGTTGCTCCTGCAGCCTTATTCGGAGACCGTGCTTGCGAAGTTGACCCGCCTGCAAGTCCACTTCGAAGTCGCCAAAGCGGATAGTTCGGGCTGGTTGATCTGGCGCCATATAGAACGCTCGATTGGGCAGAGTCTAACACTCCACGGACCACTGGAAAAGTCGTATGTATTATTTGTCTTAGGCGCCCGAAGATCGCTAACTGTCTATGCTTCAAGCCTTTAGCTCGTGAGGTCCGGAGGAGAAATTCGAGTTCTGTGCGGGATTGACCAAAAGAGCCATGTGCGCGAACGTCGGCCAACTGTAGGAGACTTTACCCATGACTTCCCGGCATGTGTGGCTAGGTTTTGCTTTGGTTGTTGTCGCAGCCGTGACGACCGGCGGATGCGGCGGAGGCTCGCCTGCCACGTCTACTACCCTCACCCCTACTACACCCACCCTGGAGGTCATAAGCGTTACGGTCACACCGAATTCCTCCACGTTGTTGCCGGGCCAAACACAATCGTTCGCGGCCAAGGTCACAGGGACGAGCAACAGCGCGGTCACGTGGGGCGTGCAAGAGCCCTCCGGCGGCACGATCGACAGCACCGGCCTCTATACGGCTCCGCAAGATACGAGCGGCACGTTCCATGTAGTGGCTACCAGCCAAGCCAATTCAACTGCCCAGGGTATCGCTGCCGTGGCTGTTCAACTGTCCCAATTAACGATTTCTCCCACAGCCGTCACGCTGGCTCCCGGTGGGACGCAGACCTTCACGGCATCTGTCGCGGGGTTTACCAATACCAGTGTGACTTGGACAGTTCAGGAGACAAGTGGGGGAGTTATCAACGGCGCCGGCTTCTATACCGCGCCGAGCGCTGAAGGTTTCTATCACGTGATCGCCACCAGCGTACAAAACACAACGGTCTCCGCGCGCGCCATGGTCTCCGTAACCACTGCCTCGGTTTCATTTTTCCCTACCGGGAGTTTGCAACACGCGCGAGGTTTTCACACCGCCACACTGCTAAACAACGGAACCGTGCTGGTCGCCGGGGGTGCTAATAAAGCGTCTGACCCTCAATGTATCGGCGGTATCGTGTCGGCAGAACTGTACGATGCGTATGCTGTCGGCACCACTCCAACCGGAGCCTTGACCGCACCGCGCTACGCTCACACCGCCGCGTTGCTGAAGAATGGGAACGTATTAGTGGTTGGAGGCTTCGGAGACACCTCCGACTGTCAGGGCGTGGGTGCGCAAGCGCAGAACACCGCGGAACTCTATGACCCGGTCGCTGGTTCGTTCAATCTGACGGGCAACATGGGCTCCCCACGCGGCGGGCATACAGCGACTTTGCTGATGAACGGGAAAGTTTTAGTTGCCGGTGGGGCTGATCAAGATCCCGCAGGAACGGCTACGGCTGGTGCCGAACTCTATGACCCAGACACGGACGCCTTCACTCAAACGGGAAGCATGGCCGTGGCACGCTTTCGGCACACTGCTACTTTGCTGCAAGGTGGGAGAGTGCTCATCGTAGGTGGTGTCCCCGCAGATTCATCCATCCCAACGTCGACAGCCGAACTCTACGACCCGACAACTGGTATTTTCACCGCCACGGGTGGCATGACAACGGCTCGTGAAGAACACACGGCGACGCTGCTCGATGACGGGAAGGTGCTGATCACCGGCGGGCAAAGTCCCGTTACGGGCAGCAGTGGTTTGCAGCTCACGGCTACTGCCGAAGTTTATGATCCATCTACGGGTTCGTTTGCACCTACAGGATCGATGACCGAAGCGCGAAATTCACACACGGCGACCCTGCTTATGGACGGCACGGTGCTCATCGCTGGCGGCGGCAACAATAGTTCCACGGCGGAACTCTACAACCCATCGACCGGTTCTTTCACCAGGACAGGCAGCATGGAATTCGGGCGTTCCGGACACACCGCAACAGCGCAATCGCAACCGTCTGGAGTTTACGTCGTGCTGGTTGTAGGTGGAGGTTCCTTTAATCCTATCGCGACCGCGGAGATTTACGCCTACGGAAGTGTCTGGGACTACTGATTCGACGACCGAATGCCGAAATTCACACCAGGCGAGGCTACTCCCACATGCGAGGACGCTGTCGTTTCGGCAGATTCTCCATACGAACTGATGGACTCAATACCTGGATAACGCGGTAACCGGAAACTTGGCCTCCCAATCGAGCAAATCTCAGTTCATTAACCCTAGAGCATTAGCACGAAGGTATTCCAGCAGCCAGCAGAACTGACCCCGCTCTTGAAATTTGTTCCAGGCCAATATTACCGATAAAGAAGAGCAGAGTACCGTGATCCGTGACGCTCTCGGAATCGATTTTGATGGCCCAAGACAGGGACCGAAGCCAAGAGCCAAAAGGTCTCACCTCTAAAGGGGTGAGTTAAGCAGGAGAGCGGAAGGAGGAGAATGTCAGATAGATGCCGATGACCAGAGTGATGCTCGTGTACACGTAGAAAAGCTGGCCGTAGCGAGACGCTTGGAAGTAAGTAGCTGAGGTCTCGGGAGACAGGAGTAAGAAGATCAGGCCTTTGACCAGCAAGATCCAGCCAACGAGGGTGACGATGACCGGGAGCGCGCCGCCGGACCAGACGTTGTGCGCCAGAACGATCGCAAGGCCGGCGACCATCGCCATGACAGAAGCGAAGAATAGAACCGGCGCGTTGTGAACGAGCGCGGTCATCGTGTCCACGGTCGCCTGCTTGTGCGAGATCATAGACAGCGCGATGAGAACGCAATAGAGGCCGATCAGCCTGCCGAGGTAGATCGTACGAGGCGACATGGTGTCCTCCCCTAACCAGAATTTCCGATTTGACCTCTGACTCGCAAATCGTACGCTCTCCCCTGCTCTCGATGCAACGAATTCATACAACACCACACCTTTCGGGAGCAGACTTATATCAGATGGTGTTGCATCGACCGGTTGAGACCACCCGACTTATCGGGCAAGTCGAACGTGCGTGCCGTGAATTTCGAATTCAGCGGGTGACGTTTCCTAGTGAAGCGACGCTCGTCATTTTACTGGTGTCAGAGTCGCAGCTACTTTTTTGACCTCCTCTTCGGGATAACCCTTTTTCACGTTGATTTGCGCCGTACAGTGGAATCCATCACCGGGCACTGATACCTGATAGGCTACTCTTTCCGTAGCTGCATTTATTTTCAGAATGTAAAATACGCGTGTCGGTGAATTTTCAAACATTTTCTCTACCAGCATTTTCTGCGCTTCCTCGCTGAAGACACGCACCTTCCCTTCACCCCTCACTAGCGTAACGGATTGGTCCCAGCTTTCGGGGACCGAGATTTGGCAGGCACCCTTACTGTCTTTAATTGTCTTCGAACCGACCTTGCCTTGACCCGTCGAACCGAAAGGTAGGAAGAGCACTAAGAGCGTCACCGAAGCGGCCCTTTTAGATTTTGGCGCGATCATGATTACCTCCGGACGAAGAGTTTTTAGGCCGAAATTATACACCGCGTTGCCGGTCGGAACGACCCAGTGCCTGATAAACGCAGTGGTCTCAATAGGTCGATGCAAGGCTAGGACGAAATTCAATGCAGGGACCTCAATAGGTGAGAGTCGTTCGTGCGTGAGGAGGTCTCACTGCGCTCACGGGGGACGCGCTGAAACGACGCCGCTAGGACAAGCCGGAAAAGCAGATCCCTCGCTACGCTCAGGATGACAAATGCGGTGAAGCGACGAGGGGTGAGGACATGCGGTAGTCGGCCATGAAAAAAGCGGGAGCGGGGCTTCGCACTCCAAAGGCAGCCTACATCGAGGTTAGGTGCGGTAACTGGCGTTGATGCGGACGTATTCCGCTGTGAAGTCGCAGGTCCAGTAGCGTGCGAGGGCGCGGCCGGCGTGGAGGTCCATGACGATCGGGACGTAGTCCGCGAGCAGACGGTTGCTGGCGGCGCGCTCGTTGAAGTCGAGCGGCTTGCCACGGCTGAGCACGTGAATGCCGGCCATGGTGATGTCCACGCGGGCAGGATCGAACGGGACTCCGGCGCGGCCTGCCGCTGCGAAGATGCGGCCCCAGTTCGGATCGGCTCCGGCAAATGCCGTCTTGACCAGCGGCGAGGTGGCGATGGTCTGGGCGATCTGGCGCGCGGCGGCTTCGGTTTTTGCGCCGCGCACCACGATCTCGATCACTCGCTGCGCGCCTTCGCCGTCGGCGACGATCTGCAGCGCCAGTGAGTGGCACACCTCTCCGAGAGCGACGGTGAACGCGCGGTGCGCTGTGCTGCCCGCCTTGATCGCAGGGGCGCCGGCCGCTCCATTGGCCAGCACCAGCAGAGTGTCGTTTGTGGAAGTGTCACCGTCGATGCTGATGGAATTGAAGGTGCGCGCGGTGACCTCGCGCAGAGTTTTTTGCAGCAGCGCCGGTGCAATGGCGGCGTCGGTCGCGACGAACGCAAGGGTGGTGGCCATGTTTGGATGAATCATCCCCGCGCCTTTGGCGCACCCGACCAGGTGAATTCGCTTCCCGGCCATCTTGAATGATGCGGCCGCGGTCTTGGGGCGGGTGTCTGTCGTGCAGATGGCCAGCGACAATTCCGCGAACGAGCGGGCCGACGGCCTGCGGTGGCGTGCCAGCAATGGCAGCCGGCGCAGGATTTTGTCTAGCGCCAAAGGAACGCCGATGACGCCAGTCGAACAGACAAACAACTCCTCGGGCCTACAGTTCAGGCGCTTGGCGGCCTCGGCGACGGTACGCTGTGCGGCGGCGTAGCCCTCAGGGCCGGTGGCGCAATTCGCATTGCCTGCATTGACCACAACGCCGCGCATGCGGCCTTTGGAGGCGCGCAGATTTCCCTTGGAAACAAGCACGGGCGGAGCAACTACCAGATTTTGTGTGAAGACCGCAGCGGCGGAGGCGGGAAAATCACTCGAAATAATGGCGAGATCGAGCGCGCCCGTTTTCTTGAGACCGCAGGCGGTCGCGGCGAAGCGGAAACCGCGCGGGAGAGACGCTTCCGAGAGGGCGTGTTTCATTCCAGGAGTATCCGTGGCCTTAGCGCGACGCTCCCGGAAGAAACCTCCGGCCCTCCGCGGGTTTCGCGAATGTTTGCTGGAGACTGAAAGCTTGCGTGCTCATGGCTGGACTTCTCCTTTGGTGGTTAGCTTGGTGATGCGGTTCTGCAATTCAGCAATCGCGGCGCGGACGGATTCCAGAGCTGTTCCTCCGGGTACGTTCTTGGTCGCAAGCGCGGTTTCGACCGATGGCCCGTCGAGAAAATCTTTCTGGAAGAGCGGCGAGATTTTCTGCGTGTCGTCCAGAGAAAGCTGCGTCCACGGTTTGCCCTGGCGTTCGGCTTCGCGGAGGACCTTGCCGATCAGATCGTGCGCTTGCCGGAAGGGCAGTCCGCGATGCACCAAATAGTCGGCGGCGTCAGTGGCCAGCAATGCGGGATTCGACGCAGCCGTGCGCAGCCGCTCGGCATTGAATTTGGTAGCGGCAATGGCGCCCGTGGCGACGGAGACCATGTCAGCAATCTGATCGTGCGCGGCGAAAAGCGCTTCCTTGTCTTCCTGCAAGTCGCGCTGGTAGCTGGTGGGCAGGCCTTTCAATGTGGTGAGCAAGCCAATCAGCGCACCTGTTATGCGGCCGGTCTTGCCGCGAATCAACTCCCACGCGTCCGGGTTTTTCTTTTGGGGCATCAGGCTGCTGCCGGTGGAGTATTCGTCGGGAAGGACGACGTAGCTGAATTCCTGCGAAGCGAAGATGACGAAATCTTCGGCAAGACGCGAAAGATGCGTAGCGATGCCGACCAGGGCGAAAAGATAATCGAGCGCGAAGTCGCGGTCGCTGACTGCGTCCACACTGTTTGCGGTGATGCGCGAGAAGCCGAGATCCCGTGCGAGGGCGTTGCGGTCGATGCCGAAACTGTTGCCGGCTAGCGCGCCGGAACCCATGGGGCACGCGTCGGCACTTGCGGCGGCGTGTTCGAGGCGCGTGACGTCGCGCGAAAACGCTTCGGCATGCGCGAGTAGAAAATGTGAAAGCAGGATCGGCTGGGCGTGCTGCATGTGCGTCATGCCAGCCATGGGCATGCCGAGGTTGGCCTTCGCTTGGATGAGCAGTGCGTTCAGCAGGGCTGCCAAGCCGCGCTGAATTTGTGCGGCGGCGTCGATTACGAACAAGCGAAAATCCGTGGCAACGAGTTCGTTGCGGCTGCGGCCGGTATGCAGCTTCCAGCCAAGCGCGCCAAGTTCGTGGACCAGGGCGCTTTCCACGAAATGATGGACGTCTTCCGCGGTGGAACCTTCGAGGAAAGCGCGCTCATTCTGTAACTGCGTGGCGATACGATCCAGCGCGGCGATCGTGTCGCGCACCTCCACGTCGGTGAGGATGCCCACCTTCTGCAGCGCTTTGGCCCACGCGCGATCCACGGCTAATTCGTAGGGCAGGAGGCGGTGGTCAAACGCGAATGAACGCTGGAACGCGTCGAAGTCCGCATTCGGCTCACGCTCGAAGCGGCCTCCCCACAAGCGATCGTCTTTGCGTTCGGTCATCGGCATTTCGATCGAAGTTTGCAGTTGCTGTCGCTGAGATCTCTATTTGCTCTCTGCCTTGGCTTTCGGGCGCACTGTCACCGGAAGCGCGAAGAGATTGATGAAGCCCTCGGCGTCCTTCGGGTTGTATCGGCCCATGGTAAAGCTCGCTAAATCGGCGCGATACAAGGAGAAAGGCGACTTGCGACTGGTGACGTTGAGCGTGCCCTTCCAAAGTTTCAAGCCGACAGAGCCGGTGACGAATTGCTGCGCCACTTTGAAGAATCCGTCGAGCGATTCGCGCAAAGTGGAAAACCAGACGCCGTTGTAGACGAGCTCGGCGTAGCGATGCGAAAGCGCCTGCTGAAAATGCGCGGTTTCGCGGTCGACAGTAAGACGCTCGAGTTCCTGGTGCGCTTTGACAAGCAGCGTGCCGCCCGGAGTCTCGTACGCGCCGCGCGACTTCATGCCAACGAGGCGATTCTCGACGAGATCGGTGCGGCCGACTCCGTGCGTAGCCGCGATTTCGTTGAGCTTGTTGAGGAGATCTACGGGGCCGAGTTTTGTGGCATTGACGGAAACCGGCGTCCCGGACTCGAAGCCGATCTCGACCTCTTCGGCTTTGTCGGGAGCTTTTTCCGGCGAAGCGACCCATTGCCACATGGCTTCGTTCGGCGAATTGGCGGGATCTTCGAGTTCGCCGCCTTCGTGGCTCAGGTGCCAGATGTTGCGGTCGCGGCTGTAGATGTTTTTTTTGCTCTGCTCGATGGCCACGTTGTGCTTTTCGGCGTAAGCGATGGCGTCTTCGCGGGAGTCGATGTCCCACTCACGCCAGGGAGCAATGATCTGCACATTCGGAGCGATGGCTTTGTAGGCGAGCTCGAAGCGGACTTGGTCGTTGCCCTTGCCGGTGCAGCCATGCGCAAGGCCGTCTGCGCCGAGCTTGAGCGCGATTTCTGCCTGGCGCTTTGCGATGACCGGGCGCGCCATCGACGTGCCGAGCAGATAGGTATGCTCATATACGGCGCCGGCGCGCAACGTCGGCCAAATATAGTCGCGGACAAATTCTTCGCGCAGATCTTCGATGGACGCGGACGAAGCGCCCGTGGCGAGAGCTTTTTTGTATGCGGCTTGCAGGTCTTCCTGCTGGCCGACGTCGCCGATCATGGCGATCACTTCGCAGCCGTAGTTTTCCTTGAGCCACGGGATGATGATGGAGGTATCGAGCCCGCCGGAATAGGCGAGCACTACCTTTTTCGGTTTACTTCGCTGCTTGTTCACAGACCCTCTCCCTTTTTCTCGGTCACAAATTTGTCGATATCGGTGGCGATTATGGCTACCGCATTCTACGACGGCGCGTTCTGCGCTTTTGGCTCATCTAAACCCCGCCCTCTGAAGAGGGCGGCTACAGAGTTATCGCGAGAAACGCGCCTTATTGTCGTGGCGTCGCGGCAATTAGCCGAAGAGCGCTTGCAGAATGGCTTTCTGCGCGTACATGCGATTTTCGGACTGGTCGAGGACGACGGATTGCGGCCCGTCGAGGACCTCGGCGGTAACTTCCGAGCCGCGGTGCGCCGGCAGACAGTGCAGGAAGCTGGCGCCGGGCGCGGCAAGCGCCATCAGCTCCCGGTTCACCTGGTAAGGGGCGAATACGGCGCTGCGCACTTTCTCCTCGGCTTCAAATCCCATGCTGGTCCATGAATCGGTGTAGACGCCTTGCGCCCCGGCAACCGCCTCGCGCGGATCGGTAAACAGCTCGATCTTTGCGCGGGTCTCGCGAGCAACGCGCTTCGCTTCCGTGAGAACGCCCGGCGCCGGTGTATAGTCCGGCGGCGTGGCGATGCGCAGATGCACGCCGAGCCGGACGGCCAGGAAGATCAACGAGTGGCAGACGTTGTTGCCGTCGCCGACGTACGCCAACTTGAAGCCGCGCAGGGAGCCAAACTTTTCTTCAAGTGTGAAAAAGTCCGCCAGCGCCTGGCAGGGGTGGAATTTGTCGGACAACGCATTGATTACGGGAATGTCCGCGCTTGCGGCCATTTGTTCGAGCACGCGCTGTTCATAGACGCGGGCGACGATGCCGTGGACCCAGCGCTCGAGGTTGCGCGCGACGTCCGCGATCGATTCGCGCTCACCAAGCCGCGCTTGGGTGTGATCGAGGAACACAACGGACCCGCCCATGCTCTGAATGCCGACCTCGAACGTGACGCGGGTGCGCAACGACGGTTTCTCGAAGATCAGCGCGATGAATTTTCCGCAGAGCGTGGTGGCATAGCGCTCTGGACGCGCTTTGATCTCCGCGGTGAGCTGAAGGAGTTCGCGCGTTTGCGCGGGGCTCCATTCCGCTCCGGTGAGCAGATCGTTGACAAGCAAAATAGGTGCAGCGAGCGTAGCAGTCGTCATTTTTCTTTTTTCACCTTGCTGCGGAATGAGCAATCCGCGGCGGATTGTGCGTCTTTTCCGAAGGGGCCGGTGATTCCGTCTTCGGAGCCGACGCGAGAACGAGCTCGAAGACGCGAAGAAATTCGCGCACCTGCGATTTGCTGACGATGAATGGGGGCAGCAGGCGCAACGTGTAATCGTGCGTGCAGTTGATCAGCAAGCCCTGACGCATGGCTTCGGCGACGAAAGGCGCGCCTTCGAGGGAGAGCTCGACGCCGACGATCAAGCCTTCACCGCGGATTTCGCGGATGAAATCGAACTTCTCGGCCAGTGCAGCAAGGCCTTCGCGAAGTTCAGCGCCGCGAGCACGAACGTTTTCAAGCAGCTTGTCGTCTTCGACGATCTTCAAAAACTCGAGCGCGGCCGCGCAGACCAACGGTCCGCCGCCGAAGGTGGTGCCATGAAGGCCGGGAGAAATGCGCGCGGCAACAGCGTCGGTGGTGAGAATCGCACCCAGAGGCAAGCCTGCGGCCAGCGGCTTGGCAACAACCGCGACATCGGGCTTCGACGCAAGCGCCTGATAAGCAAAGTAGCGGCCGGTACGGCCAAGCCCGCATTGAATTTCGTCGGCGATCATCAGCGCGCCGCGCTGCGTGGCAAGTGTGCGCGCGCGATCCCAGAACGCCTGTGTTGCGGGATGGACGCCGCCTTCGCCCTGAATGGTCTCAAGCAGAACGGCGCAGACGGTGTCGTCGAATTTTGATTCCAGGTCGGCGACATCGTTGAAGCGCACAAATTCCACGCCGGGCACAAGGGGCGCGAAGGGAAGGCGATATTTTTCCGTAGAGGTGACACTAACAGCGCCAAACGTGCGTCCGTGGAAGGAATTCTCCATCGCAAGAATGCGATGCTTCACCGCTGGACTTGTCGAGGGTTCGTCAGCTTTACGGCCGTAGAGACGCGCCAGCTTCAGCGCGCCCTCGATGGCTTCTGTGCCGCTGTTGGAGAAAAAAACGCGTTCGAGACCGGACCATTCGGCCAGCTTGCGCGCCAGCGGCCCCTGGTAGGCATTGTGATAGAGATTCGAGAGGTGAATCGCTCGCGGTGCCTCGCGGCGAATCACTTTGACGATGCGTGGGTGCGCGTGACCAAGCGCATTGACGGCGATGCCGCCGAGGAAGTCGAGATATTTCTTGCCTGTAGCGTCATAGACGTAACAGCCTCGGCCATGGGTGAGGACGATCGGAGGGCGCTTGTACGTCGGCAAGAGAAACCTGTCGGCATCGCTCAGCCGGGGATCAGACTTCGCGGGTCGCACGTGGAATGGCTTCGGCTTGCGTGCAGCGCGGACAGTGCTCTTCGCCTTGTGCGGTGTGCCCATCATGCCACCGAGACAGCCGCCCGAGCCGTGGAAAGCGGCTCGCGCACGACACGCGTGCCCGGAATTTCGTCAGCGCCGGCGCGCGCGGCGCGGAGCAAAGAATCCGGCGAACTGCCGCCAACGATATGGACGTCGCGGACGCCGCCTTCCAGCGCGCGCTTCGCCGCTTCGAGCTTTAGAACCATGCCGCCGGAAACGACGCGAGTCTGCACCAGGCGCTCGACGTCTTCGCAGGCGATCGCAGCGAGGACTTTGTCTCCACTCAACACTCCGGCTACGTCGGTGAGATAGATCAACTGGTCCGCGGAGAGATATTCGGCACACGCGGCGGCCATGTGGTCGGCATTAATGTTGTAGAGCTCGCTGTCCGCCCCCAAGCCGAGACAAGCCGCGACGGGAATCAGCCCCTCGCGCCAAAGCGACTCGAGAAAAGGGCTGTTCAAGCCAGTGAGATAGCCGACGAAGCCGAGACTGCCGACTACGTCATTGCGAACCATGGGCTCTGCGAGGAAGCACTTCGCGTCGGCCGCGGAGATGCCGACGGCGTGCTGGCCTTCGGCGGAAATGGCCGCGGCCAACCGCTTGTTCAGCAAGCCGGCGAACACCATCACGGCAACATCGCGCGTCTCGCGGTCGGTGACGCGCAATCCGGCGACAAAGTTGCTTTCGATGCCCATACGCTTGAGGGTCGCGGTGAACACGCGCCCGCCGCCGTGGACGACCAGTAGCTCGTGGCCTTCCTGTGCAAGGGCAGCGATCTGGCGAGCCAGCGCGCGCACAGTGGCGTCATCTTCGAGCAAAGCACCCGCGAGTTTGATAACGGTTCTCATTGCAGTGCGGTGTGCTCCTCGATCCCCAGCATGTGATTGAAATTCTGAACTGCCTGGCCCGCCGCGCCTTTTCCCAGATTGTCGAGGCAAGAGACGATCACCAATCGCAGGCCAGACTTGTCCAGCGCGAAGCCGATGTCGCAGAAGTTCGTGTGCGCGACGTGCTGCAGCTCCGGCAACGTACCTGCAGCCCAAATTCGCATCATTTTGCGGCCTGCATAAAACTTGCGGTACAACGCTTCTATAGCCTCGCCGCTTTGCGGTTGGTTGAGCGTGACGTAAATAGTCGAGAGGATTCCGCGTGCGAGGGGCAAGAGGTGCGTCGAGAAGACTACGCGGTCCTCGTTCAAGCCGGTATGGTCGAGAATCTCGGGCGTGTGGCGATGAGAGAACAGGTTGTAAGCTTTGAAGTTTTCGTCGACCTCGACGAAATGGAGGTCGCGACGAGGTTCCTTGCCCGCTCCGCTGGCGCCAGACTTGCAGTCGCAAACCACGCTGCTCCCTTCGGCAATCCAGTCTTCTTCCGCGAGCGGGCGGAGCGCAAGAATCACGCTGGTTGCGTAGCAGCCGGGATTAGCGATCAGCCGCGCACTGGCGATTTCGCTGGAATAGAGTTCCGGGAGGCCATAAACAGCCTCGCCAAGCCAATTGGCATGAGGGGTGGGCAGCTTGTACCACGACTTGAAAGTGTCGGCTGAGCGAAAACGGAACGCGCCGCTCAAATCGACCACGCGCAGGCCGGCTTCCACAAGCGCAGGCGCGATTTCGGCGGACACTTCGTGAGGTGTAGCGAGGAACGTGGTACCGGCGCCGCTTTGCGTGATGGCTTCGACCGAGAGCGGCCGCAGCGGGGCTTCGCCCAGGCCGCGAAGCTGCGGAAACAGCTCGGCGAGGCATTTGGCGCCGTGCGTTTCGCGAACGTAAAAGACCGGGCTAGTCACCTTCGGATGGCGCAACAAAATCCTCGCCAGCTCGAAACCCGTGTAGCCGGTGACACCTAGAACCGCAACTTGATTAGGATGTCTCATTTCACCCGCGACCGCGAAGCGGCCGACTCACCAGCGACTCGATCTTCTTTTGCAGGGATTCGCGGGACTTGCGATCCGGAGTAATGATCAGGACGGTGTCGTCCCCCGCGACGGTTCCGGCGATTTCGCCGAACTTGGCGCCGTCTACCGCGGCGGCGAGAGGTTGCGCGCCGCTGGGGGGCGTCTTCAAAACGAGCATATTCTCCGCGGGACGGATATCGAGAAGGAACTCGCCCAGCGCATGCGCGAGCGAAGGCAAACCGGTGGAGTCTTCAGGCAACGCGGCTTCCTGCTTATAGCCCTCGTGGGTCTTGACGAGGCGAAGTTCCTGCAAGTCACGGGAAAGAGTCGCTTGGGTGACGCGCAGTTTCTGCGCAGCCAGGCGCCGGCGCAGCTCTTCCTGATTGGAGATGCGCGCGTCGGTGACCAGCCGAAGGATCTGACCGTGGCGAAATGTTTTGGCCGTATTCATAGCATCCACAATTATGCAGTGTACTGTATTTTTATACATCGGCATCGGTGGGCTGTCAACGGAAATCCTTGTGAAAAACAGATAATGCAGGATTCGCACCACTTGCGTTACGCGCGCTGGATTTTCTGGGCTAAGTATTGTCTCCTAGTCCAATAGCGCCTTTGCGACCATGGGCACACGTTGCCAAACTCCGGGATGTAAGAACGACGCGCCGCCGGCTCTCGCCGAGCACCAGGTCTGCGTGCTGCATTTCACGCTGTCGCTGGAAGCGGGCTGTGCCGCGATGCGCCGCGAGACTGCGCTCGGCAATACGCCGCACGAGCGGCAGCGCGAGATCATGAATTTCATCACCGAGAATGGCGGGACGCTGGCCCGCGTGGCGACCAGCGGCTTGCCCCTGACCGATGACCTCAAAGCACGCATCTTGAGCACTTTCCTGACGTTGATGAATCTTCGCGAGAACATTGATCGCGCTTCGATGCGCTCCTCCTACGGACGACTGCCGCTCCCTCACTGATTTGACCTTGGATTGGAGTTAGACGGATGGGTCTTGCCGCGCAGAAGAATGCACCCGCGACATTTCAGAAATTAGGCGCCGATGTAGCGTGCGTAGAGGGTGCGGGCGACCGCGGGGTCTTTTGTGCCTTTTAGGATGGCGCGGCCGTCGGCGAAGACAATCATTTCGTAAGGCGCGATACGGAACTTCAGCAGAAATTCGTTGTGCCGTACGTCGTCTACAGTCGGCGCCAGCCGGTTCTTCAGCATACTGAGGTCTAGGGCGCGACCCCGCTCGTGAATTTGCACCGAATCGCGTCCGCACATGGTGATGTGCGGCTGGGCTTCGCCATCGAGATACGCAAACTCACGACGGACGCAAACGGCGCACTCGGCATTGCGCGGCACCCGCACAGACTGGAAGCGGCCGGTCCACACATCGCAGGAGATAAGGCGCCCGTGCAGCGCGGCTTGACGTCCGGCCAATAACTTCAACGCTTCGGCCACCTCGAGCGAGGCGATAAGATTTACGATGGGGCTTATCACGCCGACGGTATCGCAAGTCTCTTCTAGTCCCTGTGCATCGCGCTGGGTGGAAAGCAGACACGCCAGGCAAGCGGTTACCCCGGGGCGGATCGTCATCATCAGGCCATAGCTGGCGACGGCTGCAGCATAAATCCACGGTACTGAGGATTTCACGGCGAAGTCGTTGACCAGGAAGCGGGTCTCGAAGTTATCGGTGCCGTCCAGGATCAGGTCGAAACCCGCGAGCAACTCCTCAGCATTGTGCGGGTTTATATCTCCGACGACCCCCTCGACGGCGACGCTGGAGTTAATCGATCGCAGCTTGCGCTCCGCAGCGACCGCTTTCGGGAGCGCGCCGCGCGCATCGGCTTCATCGAATAGCGTTTGGCGCTGCAAGTTCGAGGGCTCAACGAAGTCGCGGTCGACAATCCGTATGCGGCCGACGCCGGCCCGTACAAGTAAATTGGCTGCCGCCGCACCGATCGCGCCGCATCCTACCAACACGGCACTGGAGGTCAGAAGCCGTTCCTGACCCTGCTCGCCAATGCCGGCAAAAAGTACCTGGCGCGAATACCTTTGGTGGAGAGAATCGCTCACGTGCGGTTCGGCCTCGGCCAATGCATACCTATGGGTTTCAACGTTCATCATAGCGCCAAAGTTCGCGGGGCAGGCAACGCCCGTGTGCTACCCTTCGTCTGAGCGAAAGGAAGCATGAAAGCGAGTAGTGCCAATGGGTTGCGGAGTATTGTCGCGCTGGCGCTCCTATTCGGAGCTGCGCGCTCGTACGCCCAATCGCCACAGGCCGCGCAACCCACGCCTGCGACGCAGCCTGCCTCTGACACCGCCGCCCCTGCCTCGGTTGTCACCGCGGTTCGTATCGTCACCGAGGACGGAAAAGTCCTCTCTGAAGCTCCCGCCGGCATTTCGATCCAGACGGGCAAGCCGCTGGACCGCGCTCAGGTGGCGGAAAGCCTCCGGGCGCTCTACCGATCGGGCAACTATGCCGATCTGCGCACGGTCGCGACGCCGGCTGAAGGCGGGCTTCGTATTGACTTCGTCGTCCGAGAGCAGTTGTTCTTCAATCAGGTACTGACCCAAGGTCTGGTCGCGCCGCCGACGGAAGCTTCGGCGGTTGCAGCCATGCAGCTCTCTCTGGGACAGCCGTATCGCCGGGATGCCGTGGATGAGGGCGTAGCGCGACTGCGCGACACCCTGCATGACGAAGGCTTGTACGCCGCCGAGGTCTCCGTAGAGACAGTGCCCCATCCGGACATGCATCAGATGGACGTCGTTGTTCACGTGAAGTCTGGACCGCGAGCTCGCGTGAAGGAAATCCAGCTCAAGAACGGCACGGAGTACCGCGACGCGGAGATTCTGTCGCGACTGAAAATGAAGCCGGGGCGGGAGCTTACCGCTGCAAAGATTCAGCGAGGCACTGAGCGCATACGCAAGTTCCTGGTGAAAAAGGGACACCTGAATGCGCGAGCGGTGGTTCACCGGGGCGAATACGACACAGCGAAAAACACGGTGTCTCTCGAGTTGGACGTGACCGAAGGCCCGAGAGTCAAAATCATGGTAGCCGGAGCGAAGTTTTCAAGCGGGGAACTGAAGCGGCTTGTTCCGGTCTACCAGGAGGGCGCGGTTGACGTTGACCTCCTGGAAGAAGGAAAGCGCAATATTCGCGAGCGGCTTGAGCGCCAGGGCTACTTTGACGCAGAAGTGGAATACGCCACGACGACTCGGCAACTGAAGGAGACTGGAGGCGGGAACGGCACAGAAGAGGTGATTACATACACGATCGAGCGGGGTGACCGTCACAAATTGGTTGGGATTGAGCTAACCGGGAATCGCTATTTCAATACCGAGTTGCTGCGCAGCCGGCTCCAGATCTTTGGAAACTCCTTTGCTACGCGGGGGCGTTTCAGCCGTCGTTTGGTGGAGTCTGACCGGGATTCCCTGCGCAACTTGTATCTCGCCAACGGTTTTCTGGCAGCTGAGGTCGACGCGCAGATCCTCGACAACTACGAAAAGAAAGAAGGCGATCTGCTCATTCGTTTTGTCATCAACGAAGGCAAGCAGACACGCGTTGCATCGCTGGCGATTGAGGGCACGCATGCATTCAAAGAAGACGTTCTATTAGGAGTGATCGGCTCGACGCCCGGCCAGCCATATTCCGATTTCAACGTGGCCACGGACCGCGACAGCGTTTTGGCGCTTTACTACAACGAGGGTTTCCCCGAGGCGCGTTTCTCGGCAACCGCAGACCGCGTAAGCACCGACACGAAGACGGACAAATCCGAGAATGGAGACGGTGGTCCGGCAGGAAAGGAAGAAGCGCGGAAAAACGGCAAGGCAAATAACGCTGGCAGCGAAAATTTCGCGGGCGACTCCATGCGCTTGGTCTATCACATCGACGAAGGCCCGCAGACGCGAGTCCGGAAAATTCTAGTGACGGGCTACGAACACACCCGACCTGGAGTGATTCGGCGTGAGATTCTTGTCAAGCAAGACGCGCCGCTGCGCCAAGGGGACGTGGTGGAATCCCAGCGCAAGTTGTACAACCTCGGCACATTCAATCGAGTGACCATCGAGCCACAAAATCCCAATGGGACGGATACGAACAAGGACGTCGTCGTGCTCGTCGAAGAGGCTAAGCGCTATACCATCGCGTACGGCGGCGGATTTGAAGTTCAGCGGCTCGCCAGCACGACCAATCCCGCCGCCAGTGAGGTGCAGGCGGCAGTTCGCGGAATTTTTGAGATCAGCAAGCTCAATCTCAGCGGCCGCGACGATTCGCTCTCGCTCAAGCTTCGAGGCAGTACGATCGAAGACCGCGCGCTGCTCGCCTATTCGGATCCAAATACCTTCGCGAATCCACACTTCACGTTTCAGGCAACCGCGTACACCGAGAAAACCCAGGACATCAATACGTTTACGGAAGAACGCTACGAAGTGTCGGTTCAATTGACGGACCAAGTGACGCGGGCGACGACGCTGGCATACCGCTATTCCTTTCGAAAGGTGGCCGTATCCAATCTGAATAACACTGTGTCGCCGGAGGAAGTCCCACTGTTCGAGCAGCCGACGCTGGTCTCGCAATTTGGCGTAACCTGGGCGCGCGACAGGCGCGACAATCCCGCCGACGCTACCAAAGGAAGCTTCAACAGCGCTGACTTCGGGATCGCCGATACCGGCATTGGATCGAGTGGCAGCTTCCTGCGTTTTTCGTTTCAGAACTCGACGTATCACCCGATCCGGCGGAGATTTAGCTTTGCGAGGTCATTGCGTATTGGGATTCTGGAGCCGTATCGCGACACAGTCTCTTTGAGCTTTCCACCGCAGACCACGACGGTGACACTGATTCCACTTCCGGAACGCTTCTTTGCAGGCGGCGGCACTTCGCTGCGCGGGTTTGCGTTGAACCAGGCCGGCCCGCGGGACTCGGCAGGATTTCCCGTTGGCGGTCAAGCGTTGCTTGAGTTCAACCAGGAATTTCGGTTTCCGATGCGCCTTCCGTACATCGGCACGGCGCTCAGCGGCGCGTTATTTTACGATGGTGGTAACGTCTACAGCCGCCTCGGGCGAATAACGTTTCGCGCGTCACCCCCCAAACCCATTTTCAATCCAGCGAACCCAACGGTGTGCCAATACAACTGCACGAATGAGCTGAACTATTTCGCTCACACCGTAGGCATCGGCTTCCGTTACGCGACGCCGGTGGGTCCGATTCGCATCGACCTTGGCTTTCCGATCAACCGGCCAAGATTTGTGGCGCCCATCTGCCCGAGCGGGCAAGCAAGTTGCCTGGACGGGCAAAACGGCTTCCAGGCAACACGGCTTCCCGGGTTCCAAATCTTTTTCAATCTAGGTTCGACCTTCTGATGCGCCACGTTCGCATCTTCGGTTTTGCCGCTTTCTTGATAGCCCTCACAGCTTCGCGTCTGACGGCGCAGGAAATCGTCGACCGTATCGTGGCACGCGTCGAGAACGACGTCATCCTGCTAAGCGACGTGCGCGCGCTGGGGCGCTACCAACAACTCGTCGAAGGCAAATCCGAAGGCGATGCTCAGATCCTCGACCGCTTGATCGATCAGTGGATCGTCCGCAACGAAGCCGATACCGCGCAATTTCCGCGCCCATCGGATGTGGATATCGCCGCGGGAGTGGAGCGTGTGCAAAAGTCCTTCACATCGCCCGCGGAATACGAAGCTCGAAAAAAACAAGTGGATGTGACGGACGCCGATGTCAGAAGTATGGTGGCCTCGCAGCTTTATCTCAGCAACTACCTCGACTCGCGATTTAGGCCATCGGTGAGAGTCGAGCCAAAAGACGTGGAAGACTTCTACGAGAAAGCAGTGGTTCCCCGTGCGCAGGCCCGCGGCCAAGCTGCGCCACCACTAGAGACCGCTCGCGACTATATACACGAAGCGCTGGTGCAGCGTGGCATCAACGAACAAGCAGACCGCTGGCTAAGCGAAAGCCGAGGCCGCTTGCACGTAGATAAGTTTATGGATGAAGGAACGAAATGACGCTGGAAACGCGCCGGCGAAAATGGAGGTGGCTACGGCACGTCGCCTGGGTGCTGGGGATAAAGATTGCGCTCATCGTTGCGGGCGTAGTGATTTTTTTCGGCAGCGGCGCGGGAACCCCGCTGATCCGCCGCTTCGCGGTTCGTCGTCTGGAAGCAATAACCGGAGGCAAGGTCGAGGTACGTGCGATCTCCATTCGCTGGCTTTCGCTGGAAGCAACACTGAAGGGCTTGGTGATTCATGGCCGCGAGCCCGCGGGCACGGAAGCACTGTTCGCCGCCGAAGAGATTCGCGCCGGCTTGCGCGTTGATTCATTTTGGGGGCGGAGGGTCTCACTGAACGATCTGCTCGTACGGGATCCGATGGTGCATTTCCGAATCGAGCCGGATGGATCGACGAACGTACCGGTGCCACAGCCTTCCCTGGGAAAGAAACCCTCTCTTGAGACGCTTTTCGACCTACATGTTCGCCGCGTTCAAATCGAGAATGGCTGGATCCTCTACAACGATGTGCGGACACCTCTGGCAGTCGAGGGTGGCGACCTTCATTTCGCGCTTAACGCCGGCGGGACTCTCGATCATCCGCTATACCTCGGCACTCTCGATTGGCAATCCATGCAGTTTACGGCGAAGCGTTTTCTGCCCATCCCGGTGAGCATCTCGGCGAGATTCACGGTGTCGCGAGATACCTTTACGATCGAGCAAGGAGTCGTCAACGCCGCCCGCTCTCATGTGGATGGCTTCGCCGAAGTTCGCGATTTCGCAAATCCCAAATGGACCTTCCGCTATCGGGGCTGGGTGAATCTGCTGGATCTTCGCGAGAACTTACGCTCCGCGGAGACGCCGACCGGGCGCGCCGACGTCCACGGCGAAGCAACCTACGCGGGCGGACAATTTCGCGGTACGGGCAATTATTCGGGGCAAGACATCACTCTGAGCTACCAGCCGATCTTTCACGCCGCGGGACTTTCCAGCCGTGGCAGCTTTCGCATAGACAACCAAGGCTTGGAAGTCCCAGACTTCCTGGCGGAAGCGTTCGGCGGCACCGTAAAGGGCCGCGTCACACTGAAGTTTGACGGATTGCGGTTCCGCGCGGACACGCGTGTCCAAAACGCGGACTTGGCCGGCGTGCTGCCCGCGATCGAGCACACCGGCTTTCCAGTCGACGAACTTCATTGGGACACATTGATCTCAGCCGACACCGTTGAAACATGGACCGGCGGCTTCGAGCACTTTGAGATTTCCGCCAAGATGCAATGGATTTCTCCGGACGAGGTCGTTGCCGGTCACATCCCCGTGGATGGCGATTGGGAAATTCGCTATCGCTACGACTCCGAGACGCTCACGATCACTTCGGGTGAATTCGAGACGCCCGAGACCCGCGGCTCCATCTCCGGCGTTCTCGCTCCTCGAGAGACCTCGTTGGATTTGCGTTTCGATACGGGATCGCTGGAGAGCTACCGCGACTTCATCAACGGAATCCAAGGTGCTGCGCCAAACTCTCCCGATGCGATCAAGATCATCGCAGGCAATGCCCGCTGGGAGGGCAGAATCGTCGGTCCATCCGCCCGCGCTCTTTTCATCGGCCATGTTCGCGGCGAGGGCGTGCGTTATGAAGACTGGACCTTCGATTCCATCGAAGGGGACCTCACGTATTCCCCCGAGGAGCTGACCTTTGCCCGCGGCCGAGTTCGGCGGGGCGCCGTTGACAGCGAGATCGAGCTGAGTCTGTACCTGACGGACTGGAGTTTTCTGCCTGAGAACAATTGGTCCGCCGACGCCAGCGTTGACGGGGCCTCCGTCGAGGCGATCCAGCAGCTGTTGGGCTGGTCGTATCCCGTGCGCGGCCAACTAACGGGACAATTTCACGGCCGCGGCACGCGCGAACATCCATCCATCACCAGTCTCTTTGACCTCGCCGACGGTGATGTGTATGGCGTCTTGTTCAACCGTTTACGCGGGCAGCTCAACGTCACGCCCGACGAAGTGCGCATCATAAACGCGGAGTTGCGCTTGTTTGCGCCGGGCAAGGAAGCAGTTCGCGGCGCGGGCATCGTCACTGGCACGGCGGGCTACCGTTTCGCCGACAAGAATATCTCCGTCGATCTCGTCGGTGCATCGCTTCCGCTTGCGAACTTCGAGAAGCTGCAGAGTTCCCGTTTCCCGGTGGACGGACTTGTTTCCTTCCGCATCAAAGGAAGCGGTTTGGCGACCGCACCGCAGGCCGACGGAACCTTCCGCGTTGTGGACCTGCGCGTCGGTCAAGAGGTCATCGGAAGCTTCGATGGAGGGCTCGAGTCGGATGGGAGTACCGCCCGGCTCAAACTCGGCTCGGCGATGAGCACGGGAGAGCTCTCTGGAGGCATCACCCTGGGGCTTGCCGACCCGTTTCCTATAGACGGGAAAGTTGCGATCAAGAATATCAACTTGGATCCTTTCCTCCTGAGCGCCCTTCATTTGGATCGCTTCAATGGACATGGCAACGCCGAGGGTGAGATCGCCGTCAACGGAAACCTCAAGCACCCAGAGAGCCTCGTCGTCGATGCCAATTTCTCGCATCTCACGTTTACCTATGCGAACGTGCAGCTCGAAAACACCGGTCCGATTCATTTCAAGTCCTCGCGCGAAAGCCTGGAGATCGAATCGGCGACCTTTCATGGCCCGGACACCAACATCCAGATTGACGGAAAGGTGCAATTCTCGGGACGCCGCACCATTGGACTGCGGTTGAACGGTGCCCTGGACCTTCGTCTGATTTCCAGCTTGGCGCCAGGAGTCAGCAGCGGAGGTTCCGCGCAAATCAATGCCCTCTTCGAGGGGACGCTGGACAACCCGCGCATCACCGGCAACATTCACATTGAAAATGCCTCCGCGCGGGTTGCCGATTTTCCCACGGGACTCAGCGCCATCAAGGGCGACCTCATTTTCGATGCCACTCGGATTTATTTCGACAATCTCACCGCACAAGCGGGCGGCGGCACGCTCCATTTGACCGGTAGCATTAGCTACACCGAGCGCCCGATTCGCTACGACATTACCGCCCGCAGCGACAGCACGCGAATCCGCTATCCGGAGGGGATGAGCTGGCTCACCGCTGGCTCGCTGCGCCTGACCGGCACCACCGACGGAGGTCTGCTGTCCGGCCGTGTGACCGTCGAACGCGTCACGCTTACGCAGGGCTTGGAAGTTGCTGGCGCCCTCGTCTCCACCAAGGAAGATATCTCCGGCCCCACGACAAGTTCTCCCTTCTTGCGCAATCTTCAGTTCGACATTGAGGCCGTGTCCACGCCGGATGCGCGCATGCAGTGGCCGGGCGCTGAACTGGAAGCCGAAGCAAACCTGCGCGTACGCGGAACTTGGGAGCACCCCATCATTCTGGGTCACATCCACGTCGGCTCCGGCGACCTCCTATTTCACGGAAACCGCTACAAGGTCGCGAGAGGCGACATCAACTTCGCGAATCCTTTCCGCCTGGACCCCGTAGTCAACGTAGAAGCCAGCACCACGATCCAGCAGTATGAGATCACGCTGAATTTCAATGGACCTGCGAGCAAGCTTACGCTCGCGTATCGCTCGGACCCGCCGTTGCCGGGCAACGACATCGTTACGCTGCTGGCGCTGGGGCAAACCAGCTCGGAAGGCACGGCACGCAGCGCCGGCAACACGCAGAGCGGCACCTCGGGAGCGTCGGCGCTTCTCTCTGAAGCGGTCTCGAGCCAGGTCGGTGGCCGCTTGGAGAAACTATTCGGAATTACCAACTTCCGGGTTGACCCGGCCCTGACTGGCGTTGGTTCGGCGGGTGGCAGCCAGAACGCTGCCGCGCGGGTAACCGTGCAGCAGCAAGTCACCCGAAATGTGACCATCACCTACGTTTCCAATGTTGGCTCGACACAGGAGCAGGTTATCCAGGTGGAGTACAATGTCAATCGCAACGTTTCGATCGTGGCACTGCGCGACTATAACGGTACCTTCGGTATCGATATCAAGATCAAGAAGCGTTTTCCTTAGGACCTGAGCTCCCGCAACCGCGCGTGATCGCTCGTGTTCGTCCTACTGGCCTGGGTCGGGATGCTTTTCCTCTTCTTTCGGGCTGGGAACAAATTCCGGGAAGTCCGCCCGTAGATCCTCCGTCGCTTCTTCCGCAGCTTTTTGCCCCAGCATATAGCCGGCCTGCTGCGAATCGCGTGCCACTTCCGGTAGGACCTTGAGCATGCGCTGCCCAAACGGCGACTTGTAATACTCGAGGAGTGCCTTCACGTCCTCGTTGGAGAGGTACTTGTCATAGATCGGAATTATGGTTTCGGTAACGCTGTGAGGGTCGAAGTGCTTTTGAAACCGGGCAGCGAAGGCGTCCGCGAACTGTTTGGCGCGCGGATTGTCTGGCTGGGATTCCGTCACGTTCGCGCGAAACTGCGCGATTCCCGCATTCATTAGTTGATCGCCGAGACCATTTACGCCGGTCGCTTCCATCAACTGGCGAATATCCGCTTCCTTCGCGGGGTCCATCTTGGATGCGGTGGCGCCCGGCGACTTAGGAAGCGTCTGCGAATGGGTCTGCGCGGCCGGTTTTTCTTGCGCGCGTACACGCGTCGAAGGAGCTTGCGCGATCACCACGAATGCTCCCGCAAGCAGTCCGCAGCCCACCACAAGTTTCCGCATCGCCGCCTCCAGTTGGCGAGCTCGTCTGCGTGGAAGCGCACGGAATGGAGTAGCAGACGAGGTCTCGCGACCGAGCCACCCGCCTGAAAAAACTCAATGGGGGTTAACAGCTCCGTCAGGGTTGAGACGCGTTTGCCTGGGTCTCGGGTTGCGTCTGCGTTTGTTGTTTCGCTTGTTCGGTTTGGCTCGAGCGCGGCTTCACGAGGCGCGCCTGAGCGCTGATCCCAGGATATTGCCGCCGCAAATCCTGCAGAACTTCCTTCGCGACGCGTGTGCTGACGGTGCGGTTTACAACCTGCGTCTCTGCCGCGATTTTCGGCATTTCCGCGGCGAATTTCTGGCCGAGCGGAGAACCATAGAATTGCAGAAGGCTCTTGATCTCGTCATCCGTGAAGTGCTTGTCGTAGATGGCCACGAGTTGACTCGTCATGTCGTCTGGATTGAATTTCTTCTGATAGTCCGTGATAAACGCGTTGACAAATTGCTGCCCGCGGTCGCTTCCCGGCACGGACGCGATGAGATTTTCGCGAAACTGTTCCGTTCCGCGCGTGGTGGCGTCTTGAATCGCATCACGCGCGCCTACCAATTCCATTAGTGACCGGATATCTGCCTCTTTCGTGGAGTCCAGGGAAGACCCGGCCGGGAGAGCGGCGGCCGCGTGCCCTTGCGGCGCGGCTTCTACGGGGCTTTGCGACGCCCCTTGAATTGCAATCAGAAACGCTCCGACGTACAAAACTACCAGCACCAAAAACGCCTTCATGACGGACTTCCTCCGCGACAGTCTCTTTCGGTGATTCCGCCGTCTCCGCAATTCTAGAAAACGTCGCCACGCTACGCAGTGGTACCGCAGGACAGTTTTGGTCCGTTATTCACGGTACGATTGGTCACTGTACGTTTGTTCAGGCGGTGGGGATGAGGGAAGGCTCTCCCCCCATTTTTCGTTTCTGTATGCTAGTTTGTGTGAAGCAAGGACAGATGAAGATGGACGAACTGCTCAAGTGGCGCGCCGAGTTTCCGATCCTGGACCGCTCCACCTACCTGATCAGCAATTCTCTCGGCGCGATGCCGTGTGGGGTTAACGACGGCATGCGCGCGTATGCCGATTCCTGGGCCGAGCGCGGCGTCCGCGCCTGGGAAGAGGGCTGGTGGGACATGGCTGTCGGCGTCGGCGACAAGATCGCTCCTCTGATCGGAGCGCGCCCCGGCGAGATTTCACTCCACCAAAATGTCACGCTGACCCAGGCAGTCATCTCGTCTTGCTTCGACTTCCGCGGCCCGCGCAACAAAGTGGTGATGACCGACCTGGAATTTCCTTCCATCCAGTACTTCTATCACGAGCAGCGGCGCCACGGAGCCCGCGTCGAGCTGGTGCCTAGTCTCGACCCGGTGCGCATCGACCTCGAGAAGTTCCTCGCCGCGATCGACGAAAACACGCTTCTCGTGCCGATTTCACTCGTTCTCTTTCGCAGCTCCTGCATCGTCGATGCCCGCGCGATCATCGAGCGCGCGCATCGCGCCGGCGCGCACGTTATCCTCGATGTGTTCCAGGCTACGGGCGCCGTTCCCGTTGACGTTCGCGCGCTAGGCGTGGATTTCGCCGTGGGCGGGGTGCTGAAGTGGCTCTGCGGCGGACCCGGCGTTGCCTATCTTTATGTGCGCGAAGACTTGCGCACAAAACTGCGCCCGGCGCTGACCGGGTGGATCGCGCACCGCCGTCCGTTCGCGTTTGAGCCAGGCGCCATCGACCCACGCGACGATTCCTTCCGCTATCTCAACGGCACGCCCCACATACCGGCCCTCTATGCTTGCCAGCCGGGCCTCGACATTTTGAACCAAGTTGGTATCGCCGCGATCCGCGCTAAGTCCGTGCGTATGACCACGCTCCTCCTTGACGGTGCAAGCTCGCGGGGCTGGCGCGTCAACACGCCAGAAAATCCCGCCGAGCGCGGTGGCACCGTTTCCATCGAGTGCCCGCACGCGTACGAAGTTTGCCGCGAACTCCTGGCGCGTGACATCCTGGTCGACTATCGCCCGAAAGCCGGCGTACGCCTTTCTCCGCACTTCTACAATCGCGAGGACGAGTGTGAGTTTGCCTTGGCACAAATGGACGAAATTCTTCGCACTCACGCATGGGAGAAGCACACCACCGCTTCACTCCCCGCTTGAGTCCATAGGTCAGTCCAGCGATTTCCGCGCCGCTCGGTCGCAAGACGCGGGCGCTCCGGCAACAGATCGTTCGCCGGACGCATACGAATCCGCGCGCCGCGAAATGATCGAAACGCAGCTGCGCCGGCGTCACGTGAAAGACGCCAACGTCCTCGCGGCCATGAGCGCCGTGCCGCGTCACGAGTTCGTTCGCCCCGAATATCGCAGTCGCGCTTACGATGATGCACCGCTACCCATCGGCGAAGAGCAGACCATTTCTCAGCCCTATATGGTCGCGGCAATGACCGCGGCGCTGCATCTCACCGGCGGCGAACGTGTTCTGGAGGTGGGTGCCGGCTGCGGCTACCAAGCCGCCGTGCTCGCACACCTCGCCAAGGAAGTCTTCACCATCGAATATCGCGACCACCTTGCTTCGGCAGCCGCGGAGCGCCTTTCTCGCCTGGGCTACGCCAATGTCCACGTCCATTGCGGCGACGGCACGCTGGGCCTGCCCGAATTCGCCCCGTTCGACGCAATTCTGGTGGCCGCAGGCGCACCGGCGGCGCCAGAACCCCTTCTCGCCCAACTCGCCGAGGGCGGCCGCATGGTTGTACCAGTTGGCGACGTCGAGAATCAGGAGTTGCAGCTTATCGAGCGCGGCCATGGTACGTTTCGAAGAATCATGCTGGAATCTTGCCGCTTTGTCCCGCTCGTCGGTGCGCACGGTTGGAAGGAATCGTCGTTTCGATGAGCCCCGCGGCCCCGGAACTCTCCATCGTCATCCCGTCTTACAATGAGGAGCTGCGCCTTCCTGCGACGCTGTCGCAGATTGCGGCCTACATCCGCGGAGCAAGCCGTACCGTCGAGGTCATCGTCGTGGACGACGGCTCGCGCGACCGCACCATCGCCGTTGGCGAATCCTTTCGCAACGAAATCCCCACCTTGCGCGTCATCACCAACGGCCAGAATCGCGGCAAAGGCTACAGCGTCCGCCATGGCATGCAGGAAGCGCACGGCCGAATCGTTCTGTTCACCGACGCGGACCTGTCCGCCCCGATCGAAGAGGTCGAGAAATTGCTCCCCGCGATGGAGAACCACGAAGTTGCAATCGGCTCCCGCGCCGTCGATCGAAGCCTCATCACCGTCCACGAGTCTCTGTTCCGCGAATTCGCCGGGATTGTTTTCAACAAAATTGTTCGCCTGATCTTACGATTGCCGTTCGTGGACACCCAGTGCGGCTTCAAGGCCTTCCGCCGTGAAGAATGCCGTCTGATTTTTGAGCAACAGACCATCGAGCGGTTCGGTTTCGATCCCGAATTGCTATATCTCGCGCGGCATCACGGCCTGCGCTCCATTGAGATCCCCGTGCGCTGGGGACATTCCCCCGCCACCAAAGTAAACATGTTCCGCGATAGCGTTCAGATGTTTCTCGATGTGTTCATCATTCGCTGGAACTCGCTCACCGGCCGTTATCCCCGCAAAAAGTAGGCCCCACTGAACTTCGCCGTACCGAAGGCATTGCCTCTCACTTTGCATTACAAAGTACTTGACAGACTTCCGCCACTCTTGTACTCTTCCTGCCATGGCGACCGTTAGCCCGCTCCGTTCTGCAAGTCGCGAGCCCATCCCCATCGACGCCCGCGCCGCCGACCATCTCCGCTATATCCGCGAGACCATGGAGCGCGCCGCGGAGTTTACCGCCGTACCCGGCTGGGGCGGCGTCGCTATGGGCGTCACCGCCATTGCCGCGGCTTTTGCCGCCTCCCGCCAATCTTCTCCCCGCGCCTGGCTCGCAGTCTGGCTTGCCGAAGCCTTTGTAGCCGTGGCCATCGCTGCAGCTACTGCTGCCACGAAAGCCCATCGCGCCAACGCCGCTTTGTTCTCTGGCCCGGGCCGAAAGTTTCTGCTCAGTTTTGCGCCGCCCATCTTCGTTGGCGGCTTGTTGACCTTCGCTCTTTTCCGCGCCGACGCTCTCACGGCTCTTCCCGGCGTATGGCTCCTCTTGTACGGCACCGCCATTGTTACCGGCGGCGCCTTCTCCGTCCGGGTGGTTCCAGTGATGGGGCTTTGCCTCATAGCGGTTGGTTCTGTCGCGCTCTTTGCGCCGGCCGCATGGGGCGATGTATTTATGGCTACCGGATTTGGTGTGCTGCAAATGGGTTTTGGTCTTTGGATCGCGCGGCACCACGGGGGATAACGCGGCCCTGCTCCGGCATCGGCCGGGCATGGTAGCTGCAGAAAGGAAGCAGGCATGGCGAAATCGTCCACAGCGCGAGACGAGCGCTTCCAGCGCGCGCGAGACCGCGAGGCCTCGCTGCCCGCCGCTCCCGGCCATTCGAGAGAGACCGTTCCCGCGGATCTCGACCGCCTTATCCACGAACGCGTGCGCCTCGGCATCGTCAGCGCACTCGCAGTGAACCGTTCGCTCACCTTCAACGAATTGAAGGCTATGCTGAAAACGACCGACGGCAACCTCAGCGTTCACGCCCGCAAGCTCGAAGAAGCCGACTACATCGTTTGCACTAAGTCTTTTGACGGTCGCTTACCCAAGACCGAGTATCGGCTCGCAGCGGCCGGCCGCAAGGCCCTCGAACGCTATCTGAACCATATGGAGGCACTGATTCGCGCAACGCGCGAAGGGTAAGAACAAAATTTTTTTGTCACCGTACTTTGCATTGTAGAGTAGTTTATGCTGCTTCCCCCGCGGCGGAGAAAGCGACATCACACCATGAGCCTATCTCAACTCCCACTCCCAAAACTCTCGCTGCCGCATCCTGTACCGCCGCACCTCGCGCGCGCCATCCACGTTGCCATCATTTCCGACGGCAATGGGCGCTGGGCCACCTCCCGCGGCCTGCCGCGTTCCGCAGGACACCGCGCCGGCGCCGACACTGCTCGCGCGGTAATCGAAGCTGCGCCGGGTCTCGGTATCCACACACTCACTCTTTTTGCCTTGTCCTCCGCCAATTGGAAGCGCCCCGTGGCCGAAGTCAACGCGATCTTGCGCATTCTCCACGAATATCTCTTAGTCGAGACGTCCCGCTGCATCCAGGAAGGCATACGCCTCAGTATCATCGGCCGTCGCGATCGTCTGCCCGGCACGCTCCGTCAGGCCATCGCCGACTCCGAAGCCGCTACCGCTCACGGCGAGCGCCTGCATCTGCGCCTCGCGGTCGACTATTCCTCTCGCGAGGCCATTTATCAGGCTGCGTGCCGGTTCTACAAAGTCACCGAGCTCTCCCAGGAATCCTTCAGCCGCGTTCTCGGCGAAGTTCTGCGAGACATACGTCGCAGCTCCACTGAAGTCGATCTGCTCATTCGCACCGGCGGCGAACAGCGCCTTTCGGACTTCCTTCTGTGGGAGTGCGCCTTTGCAGAGTTTGTTTTCCTGCCAAAACGCTGGCCCGACTTCACCGTTGCCGATCTCGAAGCCGCCGTCCAAGAATTCAACCGTCGGGAACGCACCCGAGGCGCTTTGCCCGATGCCGACGCCATCGCCGGGTAGCTGCGGCACCTTCAGAAAAGGAGTATGCCGATGAACGAGTTCACACCGCACTTCGCTCCCGTCGTGGTTCTCTTCTTTCTCGGCTCTGCTTTCTTCCTGGGAGTCAGTCTCCTGATGCTTGCTTATGCTGCGATCAGGCACTCCAGGCAGGCTGCAATCCTCGGGGGCGGGCTGGCTGCGCTGGTAGCCGGCGGCTACTCGTTTCTGCTCTTCGGTTCCTCGCTCATCAGCCACGAAAAAATCCTTCCTCGCGGCGCCTGGAAATACTTCTGCGAAATCGACTGCCATATCGCGTATTCGATTGCAGATGTCCAGACGGTTGCCGCCTTCGGTCCGGAAACACAGCAGACCGTCGCTCAAGGCCGATTTGTGATCGTTGGCTTGAAAACCTGGTTTGACGAACACACGATCTCACCACATCGCGGAGATTCGCCGCTGCAAACTGGGGGTCGGCGGTTGGTCTTGCTCGACGATAGCGGCCACGGTTACTCGCCATCTATCGGCCCGCAAGCTGCGTTCGACCGCATGGTAGGCGAACCCATTTCGCTCGATCAGCCGCTTCGACCGGGCCAATCGTTCACTACCAGGTTGGTCTTTGACGTCCCGCAAAACGCGCACGGATTCCGTCTCCTAGTCGGCGATCCTCCGGAAGATTGGCCCGACCGTTTTCTGATTGGCCACGAAACCAGCTTCCTGCACCAGAAGATCTACCTTCGGCTTGATCCTGTGGGAAGTCTGCCCAGCCACAACGCCATCTAACCCCTTCAAAGCAAGCGCGTTCCCGAGCAACCCTGCCGCCACCCCTGACCTTTCGCCCTTCCCGGTCGTCTATACCCCAGGAGCAAGGTATGGGAACCATGGGACTTGCACTACCCTGGAAGCATAGAATCGCTCCCGTGCCGTGCGACCGGGAGAGGCGAGTGGAACCTTTCCGCAATCTTGCCGCCCCTGACCCGGTGGCCGAGGCCTTGAGGACGGAAGACTCCGCGCTGGCAGCCGCCTGCCAGGCTGGAGACTTGCGCGCCTACGAACGCCTCTACACACAGCAGGGCGCGCGCATGAAGAACCTCGCCCGCAACCTTCTCGGCAATCCCAATGATGCCGAAGACGCCGTGCAGGAGACCTTCCTGAAAGTGCAATGCAGTATCGCGAGCTTTCGCGGACAGTCCAGCTTCGTCACCTGGACGTTCCGCATTCTGGTGAACACGTGTCACGACGCGCGCCGCAGCCGCGTCCGCAAGAAAGAAGTCGCCAACGATGACAGCGCTGAATCTCTCCGTCCGGAGCCGCGCGCCCCGAGCGCCCATCCTTCGCTCCGCCTCGCGCTCGAACGCGCCCTAGCCTCCCTGACGCGGCATCAGCGCGACGTTTTTCTGTTGTACGAAGTCGAAGGTTTCCGTCACGCCGAGATCGCCGGGATGCTGGAAATTACCGAAACCGCTTCGAAGAATACGCTTTTCCAGGCGAAGAAAAATCTCCGTCAAATACTGGAAGCTCCGCGCGGCAGCAATCTTCCGGGAGCACGGTGAAACACCTATGAACGACATCCGCGTAACCTGCAACGATCGCGACCGCATCTTCGAAGACGGCGTCCCCGCCGAGTGGGCCGCTCTGGAAGCACATGCGGTTGGGTGTGCCGCGTGCTCCGAAGAACTCCGCGCCTGGAAATCACTGAGCGTGGCCGCGGCGGAGCTGCGCGACCTCTCGGATAGCCCCTCGCTTTGGCCCCGCATTCAGCGCTCCCTCGCCGAGCAAGCCGCAAGCAACCAGCGCGGCAAGTTCCGCTGGGACTGGCAATCGTTGCGCCAAAGCATGTCGGTCTCCTGGCAAACGGCCGCCGCCGGCGCTATCGTGCTTCTCCTTTCGCTTTCCGCCGGCTGGTTCTACCTGCACCGCGCGCAGCCGTTGCAATCGAGTGACTTTCTGAGGACCAAAGCGCTCGTTAACGTTGAACGCACGGAGTCGGCTTACATGCAAGCCATCGACAAGCTCGCCGCCGACGCCAAGCCGCAGCTCGACAGTTCCCAAACAACGCCGCTGCTCGCAAACTACCGCGAGAAACTCCAGGTGCTGGACAGCGCCATTGACGATTTGCGCGCACAAACTGGACAAAACCCCTCAAACGCCCACCTGCGCTATCAATTGCTTGCCATGTATCAGGAAAAGCAGCGCACGCTCGAAGAAATTCTGGAGGAAAAGCGATGACTGCCGTGCCCTGTGGCACAGCCATTTCTGGCTGTGTTGCCGTACCCAACCGACAAGAGCCTTTGCGGAGATGCCACTATGTATTAGCGATCGCCTGCGCTGCATTTCTGTTCGCATCCACGCCGATCGCCTCGGCCGCGAATCCTGGCCAACAAGAAGTCTCTCGCGATTTCCAAAAGGCCTTGACCCTTGGCGCCGGCCAGTCCTTCCGCATCGAGAACAAATTCGGTGAGATTCGCCTTCATGGCGAGTCCGGCCGTGACGTTAGGATTTCCGCCACCATCCGCGTTCAGGCCAGTTCGCGTGAGGAGGCCGACGCCTATGCCCAAAAGGTTCAGATCGAGGTCAACCAAGCTGGCGACGGCGTGCACGTTCGAACGGTCTATCCCGAGGATGAAAAGAAGTGGTTTCGCCTGAGCAAGGGCCCCTCCTACTCCGTCAACTACGACATTGCGCTACCATCTGACGCTCCACTCTATGTCCGCAACGATTTCGGTAACGTTACGTCAGATGGTGTCCACGGTAAATCCGACATCGACAATAGCCATGGCTCACTTACGGTGTGCGATTCTGGCGCCGCGCATCTCAACAATTCCTTCGGCAGCATTGAGCTTTCCCGGGCCGCCGGCGACACCTTCATCAACGACAACAATGGCTCGGTACAAGCTACGGAAATAAAGGGCTCGCTTGATTTGCGAAATCGTTTCGGCAGCATCACCGTGCGCAACGTTCAGGGCGCCGTCGACATCACCGGGGGCAACGGCACGGTCACGCTCGACGATGCCGGCTCCGCTCGCGTAACCACGTCGTTCGGCAGCGCCGACGTCCGCAACATCCGCGGTGATCTCACGCTCCACGATAACAATGGCAATGTGGACATCGCCTCCATCGGCGGCGCCGCCATCATTTCTAACAGCTTCGGCAACGTCACTTTCTCCGACGTCAAAGGCCGCCTCGAATGCACCACCAACAATGCTCGCGTGAAGGGCTCTTCCGCCGGCGGCGCCGTCACCATTCGCGATTCCTTCGGCAACATCGAGCTTGAAAACGTCGCTGGCGCCGTCGACCTCGAAACCTCTAATGGCAAGATCACCGTACGCGACGCTCGCGGCGTCACTGCGCTCAGGACTTCCTTCGGCGCCATTGAGGCTGCGAACATTCCCAAGGGCATTCGCGCCATCACCGGAAACGGCGCGATCAGCATCACGGACATCGGCGCCGATGCTTACGCCAAAACCAGTTTCGGCAGCATCGACGCCGAGCGCATCAACGGCAATCTCACTGCCGAAGATACCAACGGCTCGGTCACCGCAAAAAATGTCAAAGGGGATGCTACCGTCACCACATCGTTCTCTGGCGTCACCCTCGAATCCGTGGGCGGCCGCGTCACTGTCGACAATCAGAATGGCGCAATCGATGTTTCTGCCTCGCGTCCCGCCTCTGGTTGCCGCGATATCTCCCTGAAGACGTCTTTCTCGTCCATTCGCGTTCGCATTCCCGACGGCGTCGGCTACAACGTCTCGGCCCGCACTTCTTTCGGTAGGATTAGGACGGACTTGCCGCTAACTGCGACAGGCAGCCTCGGCGGTGATTCCTTGAACGGCACCATCGGCAACGGCGGCTGTCAGCTTCGCCTCACCGGCGCCAACGGCAACATCGAAATCTCAAAAGCCCCGTAGTGGTACGTGACGCTTTATGTCTGTCATTCTGAGGGCATCCGGTGAGGATGCCTGAAGAACCTCAGCGCTAATCTCAAGCACGCGGCAAGCCATGCTCTTACATAAAGTGCCTGCCGCTCACGCTCTCCGCCGCACCCGATCCATCGCAAACGCCTTCTGTACAATCCGCGTCGCCGTCTCTGTTAGGCGATACTTCCCGAGCTCCTCTTCCCGCGCAAACGCGACGTCCGTCACGTCACTGCCCGCCACGGCCGTGCCGTCAATCCGCTCGCACAAATAGTCCACAATTACGTAGTGAAACCTCGGCCCTTTCTTCTTCGCTCGAGCGCCTGCCGCATCATCCGTGTAAATCCGTTCGAACACTTCGATTAACTCCAGCACGCGCACTTGGAGCCCCGTCTCTTCCAGCAATTCACGCGCGACGCCTTCCTCCAACGTCTCGCCGAGCTCCAAACTCCCCCCAGGAATCGACCATTCTCCAAGCAGCGGTTCGCTCCCGCGACGGATCAGCAGCGTCCTGCCGTCCTCGATAATCACTCCGCCGACACCCACCATCGGCCGGTCCGGATACTCACGCGAAGATGTTCTCTTCCTCAAACCGCTAGCTCCTTTTTGGCCCCCATGTTGTCCATCCGCAGCCAATCTCATCCTCGGGAGTTGACTTCACACGCCGCGGTATATAATACGCTCGACGGTGGTGCTCGTACCCTTTGGCAGCGCCGCCCTTGCGATCAATTTCTACGGAGGATGTAGCCGTGATCCGCTGCCCCGATTGTTCGGCCGAAATCGACGTCGACGAAGACGAAGTGGAAGAGGGCGAGATCCTCAGTTGCCCCGAGTGTGAATCCGAGCTGGAAGTCTCGCAGATCCATCCCGTTCACTTGAACGTCATCTCCGAAGATCTGGACGACGAGGACGACGAAGAAGAAGAGGATGAGGCCGGCGAGAACGGCGACCTTCCCGAAGATGACGACGAAGAAGAGGAAGAAGAAGACGAGGAGTGATCCGCACGCTCCCGAGCCTTTACATCCTCTTTTCCGTATCGACCATCTAAATCCACAGGAGCAAATCATGTACAGCCCTCGATGGCTCCTCGTCGCCGCCGTGTTACTACTTTCTCTGACCTCGATCGTTGCCGGCAGCCAGGAGCCTGCGCCTCCTGCTCCCCCTGCCCAGCCGCAACCTCCCGCGGCCACTCCGCCGACCGCATCCAGCAGCAGCAAGCCAAGGTACAGTCACGCCCACGATTTCTTGATCCGCGGAACCGTCTTCACGCCCAGTGCCCTTGCGTTTCCAGGCGTGCGATTGCGTATCCGCCGCGCCAACGAAAAAAAGTTCCGCTGGGACACCTATACCGATTCGCGCGGCGAATTCGCCGTTCGCGTGCCCCAGGGAATACAATATGAGATGGTAATAGTCGTGAAGGGTTTTGCGGATCAGACTCGCACGATCAACGCAGCGAACGGCTTGAGCGAAGACACCGTCGTCTTTCGGATGGAGCCACCGGAAGGAAAGAGTGAACCGACGAATGCGACTCCTAAGCATTAGTGTAGTTTTACTGCTTCTCGCATGCATCGCCGGGGGCCAGGCTCCGGATGCGAAGCACGAAGCGCAGCTCCGCACCGTCCACGGCGTCGTGATGGATAAATCTGAATCGCCCATTCCTGCCGCTGTGGTCTTTCTGAAAAATACCCGCAGTAACGCTATTCGCAGCTACATTTCAAACGACCAGGGCGATTACCGTTTCAGCGGCCTCGATCCCAACAGCGACTATGAAGTCCACGCCGAAAAAGATGGCGCCCAATCCCAAACCCGTACCGTATCCAGCTTCGATAGCAAAAAGGACATCACTCTCAACCTGAAGATCGAAAAGAAAAAAGGCTAGCCCTCGCTGTTTCTCCGCTGTTAACTGTACCGTTCGTCCTGCGGGCGAGGGCTTTGGACTCAACCCATTTTTCCACTACTATGTCCGCGCGTCTCCAATTGTCGGCGCTTTTGAGGAGGAGTTCGACATGGGCAAGGTACTTGCTATCGCGCTCGCGGCGCTTTCCTTATCTTGCGCCGCTCTCGGTCAGAACACTCTTTCGCCCGTGCAGTCCTGCGAACACCTCGCGCAGCTTGCTCTGCCGCAGGTTAAGATCGCGCTGGCGCAGAGTATCACCGCGGGCGCATTCACGCCTCCTTCCGGCGCAACGGTCCGGCCGGACGCAAACCCCGCCTTATTCAAGTCGCTTCCCGCATTCTGCCGCGTAGTAGCGGACGCCGCGCCCAGCGCCGATTCAAATATCAAGATCGAAGTCTGGCTTCCCGCGCGCAGTTGGAACGGCAAGCTGCAAGGTCACGGCAACGGAGGTTTCGCCGGAGAGATCGACTATCAACTCATGGGCGTCTCGATTCGGCAAGGTTACGCGACCGTCGGCACCGATACTGGTCACGCGGGGCGCGGAACCGACGCCAGTTGGGCCTTGAACCACCCGGAGAAGGTCACCGACTTCGCCTATCGCGGTATCCATCAGATGACGGAAACCGCCAAGGCCGCCGTCAAAACCTATTACGGCAATAATCCCCAGCACTCTTATTTCGCGGGTTGTTCCAACGGTGGCAGACAAGCTTTGATGGAAGCTCAGCGTTTCCCAGAAGATTACGACGGCATTCTCGCCGGCGCACCGGCCAATTTTTGGACCCACTTGCTAACCAGCGCCGTATGGGACGCGCAAGCCACCACTTTGAACCCAGCGAGTTACATTCCCACCAGCAAAGTTCCCGCAATCGCCCACGCCGTGAACGAAGCCTGCGACGCGCGCGATGGCGTAACCGACGGCATCCTCAACGATCCCAGGCAGTGTCACTTCGATCCGGCCGTCCTGCTGTGCAAAGCCGGCGATTCCGATAAGTGTCTCACCGCACCGCAAGTAACTGCGCTCAAGAAGCTCTATCAGGGCGCGCAGGATTCCCACGGCCGCAAGATTTTCCCCGGCTTCCTGCCTGGAGGCGAAGAAGGCCCCGGAGGCTGGGGCCTCTGGATCACCGGTACGGCCTCTGGTCAGAGTCTCCTGTTCTTCTTCGGCACTGGATTTTTTTCGAACATCGTCTACAGCAAATCCGATTGGGACTACAAAGCCGCCAACCTCGACCAGGTTGTAGCCGCCGCCGACAGCAAAATGGCTCGCACCATGAATGCCACCGACCCCAATCTCAAACCCTTCCAATCGCGCGGTGGCAAACTCATTCTCTATCACGGTTGGAACGACGCCGCGATTTCCGCGTACAACTCGATCGACTACTATTCCAACGTCGGCACCACCATGGGCCAGCAGACCGCCGCGTCATTTGTCCGCCTGTACATGGTTCCGGGCATGCAGCATTGCGGCGGCGGCCCCGGACCGGACGACTTTGGCCAAGTGGGTGCGCCCGTGTCGAGCGACCCTCAGCAAAGCGTCGCCCTCGCCCTCGAACAATGGGTGGAAAAAGGCGTCGCGCCATCCACCATCATCGCGACAAAATTCGCCACCGACGACCCCGCCAAGGGCCCCAGCCCCAAAATGACCCGCCCGCTCTGCCCTTACCCCCAAGCCGCAAAATACAAAGGCATCGGCGACACCAACAGCGCCGCCAACTTCGTCTGCGCCCCACCCAACTAACTGCCCGGCGGCACCGCTGCCCCCTCCCACCCCTGCATCCCCAGGCGTACCTGGCGAAACTAACATCCTAAAGAATCATGCTGTTACACAGAGATGCGGCAGTGAATCGGCGTGCTGACGGGCCGTTCGTTTGTGTCTACCTCTCAACCTCCAAGTACAGGGTTACGAATCGGGTTCGATCTGCATTCTATGTTGAGGCTTAAACCGTTCAGTTCAGTACAATGTAGAAGCGGCCTCTTGGGGCGGCCGACCAATGTGGGGGAGATTTATCTCGTAGGGCCGCCAAACTATGCTCAAAAAAAGACCTTTGTACATCCTGCTGTTCTTCACCCTTGTCTCTGGGGCTGCGACCTGCCTCGCGCAGGACAAACCCGACGCGCCGTTGCCGCAACAAACCGCGCCACCGTCCACCCAGAGCTCCCCGGATCAGGACAAGGGCCAGGACAAAGACAAAGACCACGACGCCCAAATCGGCAAGAGCAAGCTTGAAAAGGAGACCGGCACCGTAAACGACCGCATCTTCGAAGTCATGCCCAACTACGGCACCGTCGAGACCGCCAAACAGCTTCCCCCGCTGAGCAGCGGGCAGAAGTACCGTCTGGCCACCGCCAGCGTGCTCGACTACTTCACCTTTCCCTTCATAGGGGCTCTCGCTGCCATCGATCAGGCTAATAATTCCCCGAAATCGTGGGGCCAGGGATGGGGAGCTTACGGCCAGCGCTACGGCGCTTCCTTCGCGGACAACGGAATTGGAACCTACATGACGGTAGCCGTGTTTCCCGCGATGCTGCACGAAGATCCGCGCTACTACCAGATGGCCAAAGGATCGTTTGGCCACCGCGCCTATCACGCCGTCAACCGGCTGTTCGTCACGCGCACGGATTCAGGAGGCACGCGCTTCAACACCTCGGAAATCGTCGGCAATGCCGCCGCCGCGGCCTTCTCCAATGTCTACCACGCGCCGGAAGACCGCACCTTCGGCCGCAACATAGGGACCTTGGGCATGTTGATCATGTGGGACGGCGTCTCCAATGAAATGAAGGAGTTCTGGCCCGACATTCGCCGCAAATTTTTCCACAAAGACACTCCTTAGCGCCGGCGCAATCCAGGGAGCGTAGAAAAGTTCAAGGCTGTGCTGGCGCTAAAATCCGCACGGCGCTAGGCACCACTTCAATCTCCACCGGCGCGGGACCAAAAATCTCGCCGTCGCCGTGAAAAAAACACGGCCGATCCGTCACCAGCCGTACTCGTCGAGCGCGCGTCGCTTGCACATAAGAGTTCGGAAGGTTGCCGCTCTTCAACAATTGCGGCAGCAACCCAATTACCTGCAACGCGCTCAAGTCCTTCGCCAGCGCCAAGTCGAGCCAGCCGTCGTCCATTCGTGCAACCGGTGCGAGACGCATCCCGCCTCCGTACGTGGGCGTGTTTAACACCGCCGCCAGCAACACTCTTGCTTCGATTGCCGGAATCTCGCTGCCGGGAAATTCCGCGCGCACCAGCAGCGGCTTGGAGTCGCGCAGAGCGTGCAACGCCGACGCAACGTACCGCAAGCGGCCCGGCCAAAGGCGATAGGTTCCCGCGGCCAGTTGCACGGCGTTCACATCGAGGCCCATGCCGCCGCCGCAGGCGTAAAGACGCTCGCGGCCTCCGTCCACGCGCGCGCGGATCAAATCCACGGAACGGGGTTTCCCGTGCAAAACGGCTCGGGCGGCAGCGGCGGGATCTTTCGGCAAGCCGAGCGCGGTCGCAAAATCATTTCCTCCGCCCGCCGGCAACACGCCTAGTAAAACATCGCTTCCGAAGGCCGCGTTCGCGAGCCCCTGAAATGTTCCATCACCGCCCATGGCCAGCAGCAGCCGGTGACCGGCCGAAATGGCGGCACCCGCGCGCGATTCCAAGTCAGCTGCGCTTTCGGTGGGCACAAACTCCACGTGAATTTTTTCCCTATCGAAGATTTCGCGGACTCGAAGCAGGTGGGAGCCCGCGCGGCCGCCTCCAGCAAGCGGGTTCACAAACACGATGGCAGGGGCTTGGCGCGCAATTGCGGAGAGATCGGTCACGCGCCCGTCATGCTGCCGAAGGTCGTACCGTGTGTCAACTGAAACCGACCGCGGGAATGTGCGGCAGCGGCGATATCTGCTATAACTCTCGGGGAGATTTTCGAATGAACTTACCGGCATTTCGGCACTTCGTTTTTCGCGCTTCGCTGCTGCTCCTGTTCGTGCTTGCCACTTTGCCTGCGAACCTTCGCGCGCAAACTAGCGGAACGCAGACGCTAGCGGAAGCCATCGAGATCGACGCCGGCGCTGCGGCGCATCCGTTTCCCCATTTTTGGGAACAAATGTTCGGATCTGGCCGCGCGATTCTTTCTCTTCGCGACGACTATCGCCACGATCTTCGCGAGACGAAGCGCATCACGGACTTCGGCTACGTCCGCTTTCACGCGATATTTCATGACGAGGTTGGCGTCTACGACGATGACCAGCAGGGCAAGCCGGTCTACAATTACTCCTACGTAGATCAAATCTACGATGGACTACTCGCCAATCACGTCCGACCGTTTGTCGAACTGAGCTTCATGCCCAAGAAGCTGACATCCGACCCCAACGCACTCCACGCCTTTTGGTACAAGCAGAATGTCGCGCCGCCGAAAGATTGGAACTTGTGGGAACAGCTCATCGAGAACTTCACGCGCCATCTTGTGAAGCGCTACGGCCTGGAGGAAGTTTCGCAGTGGTATTTCGAGGTGTGGAACGAACCGAATCTCGACTTCTGGGTCGGCAATCCGAAAGAGGAGGCTTACTATCAACTCTACGATCACGCAGCGCAAGCTATCAAGCGGGTGAGCACGCGTTTGCGAGTTGGTGGGCCGTCAACGGCGCAAGCCGCATGGGCCGATCGTTTTCTGGCCCACTGCAAAGACAAAAACGTTCCGGTTGATTTCGTGTCCACCCACGTCTACGGCAACGACAAGGCCGAAGACGTATTCGGAACCCACGAGAACATCCAACGGAACCAAATGGTCTGCCGCGCGGTGAAAAAAGTTCACGAGCAAATCGCAGCATCCGCCTATCCGAAAATGCCCCTGATTTGGACCGAGTACAACGCCGCTTATGACAACGAGACACAGGTGACCGACAGCGCCTACATGGGGCCGTTTCTAGCGAACACGATTCGAGAATGCGATGGGCTCACCGAAATGATGAGTTATTGGACGTTCTCCGACGTGTTCGAGGAACAAGGCGTGGTGAAAACGCCGTTCTACGGAGGCTTCGGCCTCCTGGCGGAGCGAAGCATTCCGAAAGCGGCGTTCAATGACTTCGCAATGCTGCACCATCTGGGCGACGTGCGCCTGGATGCGAGCTCGGACTCCGCGCTGGTGACGCGCCGGAAAGACGGCACGCTGGCGATCGCTGTGTGGAATTTATTTTTACCTGAAGAGGCGGGCGCTTCAAAGACCGTGACGCTGCGGTTCAAGGGCGCCCCCCCGGCAGGCTCGGTGCGAGTCACGATCGTCGACAAGGAGCACGGCTCGCCGCTTCCTGCATACGAGAAAATGGGCCGCCCGGAGTCGCCGACGGTAGCGCAAATTGAAACGTTGCGGAAAGTCAGCTACGCTACCCGCGGCGAAGACCGTCGCGCTAAAGAATGGATCGTTGACCTTGACACTCGAGCCGCAAGCTCTGGCTCTCGTGGAATTGGAGAAATAGGCGCCTACTTGGGCGGCCAGATCGGGAAGCCAGCGGGCACGGGCGGCGTTGCGGGCGCTGGAGTTTCCGCCGGCGCGATGCTCTTGAATCCGGCCCGTGCCATTCCATTCTTGGCGATGTCGTTCTTCATGAAGTGCTCCCACACGAACCCGGTTCGCGCGTTCTCCGCCATCAACATCATGATGCCGATATCGATTCCGATCACGTCCGAGCTGTACCAGTTCGTCAGCGGATTGAAAGCATCGATCAAGCCGTATCGCTGCCACGCACGCTGTTCGTATTTGTCGTGAATCGTCCGCAGGACGCGCAGCGTCTCTTCGGGCAAAAACGGAAGCGACCCTCCCGCCGCGCACGGCACGATGCTTCCGTCGATGTGCCCCATGGCCGGCGGGCCGCCCCACACCGCGTAACCGCGAGCCGAATCGGACGCGCTGATTCCCCACAAATCCTCAGTGTAGTCGGGGAACTCGCGGGCCAGCTCCAGACACCACAGCTTGTGCACTTTGGTCGCGATCACCGAATTGGTGAAGTAGTCGGCGTACTTGTCGCGCTTTCCTCGGAAATCAAACCACGCGTGTGAATACTGATGCACGAAAAGCGGGGCGTGCGACCCAATGTAGCGAATGCCGTTAAATTCAAAATAGGTTCGCGTCCAAGCATCCCAACTCGCCGCGGGCACCACGCCTGTCGGCGATCCCATGCCCAACAGATAGATCATCATCAACTCGCTGTAGCTGTCCCAGCGCGTCTTTATGAATCCGTGCTCGGGCGTCCACCCCATGCATAGTGTTTTTTCGCCGTGCAGCAGCCAGCCCCAGTCCACCCGATCGTAAAGCCTGGTGGCAAGTTCGTGAATTTCGGTGTCGTCGAAATACGCCCGGCACGTCAAGACTCCGCAGATGAAGATGGACGTATCGATCGAAGAGACTTCGGACTGGAACACCCTCTCGCCATTCTTAAAGTTGAGGAAGTGGCAAAAAAAGCCATGCGCCTGCGGCACGCGAGTCTCAACGAAGCGCAGGGTATTCACCACGCGCTCGCGGAGCTTTTTCTTGTCTTCCCAGCCGCGATGATCCGCAATGCACAAACCGCTCAGGCCGAAGCCCGTTGCGGCGATGCTGGCCACGTTGCGGGAGTCAGTCCCGTTAGCCTGGCTGCGATCTTTGACCAGCCCGGTGTAGGCATTGGACTCGTCCCAAAAAAACTGGAAGCAGGCGCGTTCGAGTTCTTCGAGAAACTGATCTTCTTCACGGGTGAAGCGATATTTGGTCGGATCGCTAGTGAAGAGAGAGTCGGCAGCGTTGGGCTCTTGCGGCTGCGCGCCGGATCTCAAGTCCGGCCAAAGCTCGCCCGCGGACGCCTGTGAGAAAGGGAGAAGGCTTACCGGTAATCCAACCGCAAGACGCGAGGTCTGTCGAAGCCACTCACGGCGTGAACGTTTTTCACGATTCACCACGTACCCCGCCGGAAACAGCCGCAGCGCCCCGTGGAGGGACAGGACAGGGTCTTCCAGGGCATAGGGCGCCATTTTACCGAAGACAGCAAGTCGCCGGGAATCCGATTTCCGTGCGAACTCTGAAGTGGTAAATGCGTTTACTCTGGCAGTCACTACTACGTTAGCCGACTACAACTTGCGATAGCTCGTTCGGCGAGCCAAGTCCGCGAGAGCGTAAAGGAAGGAATCAATGGTGCCGGCGGAGGGAATCGAACCCACGGCCTAGGGATTATGAGACCCTCGCTCTACCACTGAGCTACGCCGGCACAAGGCAACATTTCATGCTACGGAGTCTGCGGCGAATGTGTCAAGGAGGCAGAGGCAGAGGCAGAGGCCAGAGGTTGGAGATCAGAAGAAGTCAGCAGTCAGAAACTAGAAACTAGAAGTCAGAAGCGAGAAACTCGAAGTGAACCATTCCCGAAAATATCGACTTCCCTGTGGATAAACTGTCTAAGTTTTAGATCTTCTAGTACTACTGTACCGTTGCTTCAGTAATCCCTGCGCCCTATCCTTGCCGTGGTCGCAGATGTTCTACCTGCCCCATGCTAGGCGAAAGTCTAGCGAAAGGATGGGTCGGGTAGGTGTGTACCGATTCGGAACAGATGTAGCTTGACATTGCTGTAACACGATATACAGTTCCTTCGGGGTTTCCCTATGCCTCGGAGGCACTCAATGTCACGCGTTCTTGCGTCTGTTTCCCTAGCCATGCTGGTTTTGACGGTGGCTATGGGCCTGAAAACGGTCGTCACGTCCCACGGTGATGGCTCGTTTGTACTGGCGAACGGTTCGGCACCTGCGCCCACGTTGTCGAAGAAGAATGGGCCGGACCCGCTGCCTGCACCTTGGAAGAAGAATGGGCCGGACCCACTACCTGCACCCTGGAAGTAACGGCCGATAACGGCACACACTCCTCGGAAGTACGCTGGATCCGATCAGAGTTGCCCCAGATGGATTAGCGGCCGAGCCAGGGTTCACTGGAAAGGTGAAATGCCCGGTTCGGCCGCCTACGTTATATTGTTCCTAGGAACCCTCCTAGAGGCGTCCGTAGTCTTTTGCGCGCTTCGACGCAAGATCTTCAAGCGGTATTTCTTCCTGAATCTCTACATGCTGTTGTGCGTCTGCGCGAGCCTCGGGCGCTATCGCATCTTGAGCCAAGAAGGCCTGACCTCGCTCACCTACAGGTACTTCTATTTTATTCCGATGCTGTCCTGACCATCGTTCTCTTTTTCGGTTTGACGAGCCTGTATGGCTACGTTCTGCAAGAACTGAAGGTGGAGCGCTACGTGCGCTTGGGAGCGATCGTTCTGCTGACGGGAACCGCGTGGTTTTCGTATTCGGTGGTGATGCAATCTTCGCATCGCATCTTGACGTACTTCGCCTTCGAACTCTCTCAGAATTTGTACTTTGTGGGCCTGGTGCTCACCTACGCTCTTTGGGCGACAATCTTGAAAACGCGGGAATCACGGACGCTGTTGGTGCAACTCGTACTCTCTCTGGGAGTGTATTTCAGCGTGGGCGCGGCAAGTTATGCGCTCTCGAATCTCAGCCCTCACTTGTACTCTTCGTCTGCCGTTCTTATCGAACCGATCATGGGTTGCCTGCTGCCGCTCTCGTGGGCGTACGCCTTCTGGCGTGTGCCAGACGATGCGCGTTTGGCGCCAGCGCAGCTTGCGGCGGTGCCCCGATGATCGCCGCTCTTATCCTGGCTTGCTCGGTGGTGTTCCTGTTGCAGTTCTTCGTCTCCTACTGCCGTTCGTTGATCGCGGCGTCGGCAAAGCAGGCTCTGTCTGCGGAGGTTCAGGACGTTACGGGCATCTCGACGAATGCTTCCGGCGAAGACTTTGCGCGCGTGGTGCAATTGTTGCGGTTGTGCCCGGACCGTCCGGAAGATCGCGGGGAGATTCGCGCGATCGGGGCATATTTCCGGCTGCTCAACTTCGTGCGAGTGACGCTGGCGCGAGTGGCTCCTTCGATTCAGGCGCACATCGAACAGGAGCGCAACCAATGCACTTACTTTGCAGCGGTGGCCCTGGACCGGCGCATCGCATTTAGCCGCGACCTGATGGCGCAACAGATCGAAGCCTAGCGGCGGTTTTTCGACCCTCCCGAAATCCCTCGTTTGCATAGCCCCGCTAGCGGATTGGCGACATCGCCGTCCCAATCTCTCCTTGACTTTCGCAACTGATGGTATCTTGGTGGCGTTCCCTCCTCACCGGAGTGGAAGCGTCCGCAGCGCAAAACACCGGTGACAAAACTATGCTCGCAGTGTGGTGCCGTACTGCCATCCAGCGTACGCGCGTGTAATTTCTGTGACTCGATTCTTCCCGTAGGATTCCCTTCGTTTGAAGGAGAGGACGCATCGCGTTCGCGGGAAAGCCTTGCCTTGAAAGCCGATTCCGGCCTAGGGGGGGCCACTCTCAACAACGACGAGGATCCAGCTTGGCGCGGCGAACTCGAACAGCGTCTGGGTGCTTATCGCTCGCGGAGGAGTAAGGTTGCGCCTGAAACGGCACAATCACAACTGCCTTTCGGCGAACCCACCGAAGAGCCGCGATCGAGGCACGCCATCGGTGTCGCCGAGCCGACGCTACCCGCGGACGACGACTTCTCCTTTACGATTGCCATCGGGCGTTATGCGCCGCCGAGCGAGAAGCGCGATGGGCGGATGATGATCGACGTCTCGGTGCCGCCCGCGCCGGACGCTGTCGACCAGGCAGAGTACGAAGAAGAACAATCCAAACGGTACGGATTGTATCCGGTGGCCTCGCTCGAGGAGCGCCGCTTGGCTGCGCTGATCGATGGAGCTTGTCTGCTTTTTGCCTACGGCGGGTTCCTTGCGCTGTTTAGCTCCCTCGGTGGACAATTTACAGCGAGCAAGCTGACCGCGGAGGTCTATGCGGCAGCACTGGCCATCGTCTATCTGCAATACTTCGCGCTGTTCACGGTGTTTGGAGGCACGACGCCCGGAATGATGTTCCGGGGGTTGCAAGTGGCGAGCTTCTCCGGTGGGCCGGTGACGCCGAAGCAATTGCTTCTTCGCAGCTTGGGTTACGTGATTTCGGCGAGCACGTTCTTTTTGGGGTTTCTGTGGGCGTGGTGGGACGAGGACGCGCTTACCTGGCATGACCGAATTTCGCACACGTATTTGAGTTCTCCGGAAACTCGGGCGCACATGAATTCGGCGAGCGCCGCCGGCAGCCGCTGAGCATTTCCTGGATGGGGCCTGAACGGGGGCGATTAGCGCGGATTGCATTCGCGCGCGATGCGCACCATGGCCGCAAGGCTGCGATCGACATCAGCTTCAGTCGTCGCCCACGAAGAAACGCTGATACGCATGGCTGTCTTCCCTTGCCACACGGTGGCGCCGCACCAGCACGTTCCATCGTCTTGAATGCGGCGGATGACTTCTCGGGTGATTTCCGCGTTTCCGAATGACACAAGCACTTGATTTATCACCACGTCGTTCATCACAGCAAATCCCTCGTTGCGCAATTCCTGGGCGAATTTCTGGGCGTGCGCACACGTTCGCTCGATCAGTGTGCACAGCCCGGACCTTCCCAGCGATTTCAACGCCGCCCACAACTCGACTCCCCGCGCCCGGCGCGATGCATCTGGAGTGTATTGCCTCGGTTCGCGCCGGCCGCTTGGCTCCAGATACGCCGCGGTCATCGTCATTGCGGCGCTCAGCGCAGCTCCATCTCGTACGATCACGATTCCGCTGTCGTAGTTTACGTTTGGCCATTTGTGCGCGTCGGTGGCCCACGAGTCTGCTTGGTCGAAGCCTGCGGTGAGATGCCGGTACTTGGGAGAAGCATTCGCCCAAAGACCGAACGCGCCGTCCACGTGAACCCATGCGCCTTGGTCCCTTGCTCGCGCACAGATTTCCACGGCCGGATCGAAGGCGCCCGTGTTCACATTGCCGGCCTGAATGCAAAGGATGGTGCGTTCGCTGAGTTTCGGCAGCTTGTCCGCGCGCATGCGCCCTTGACCGTCCGCTTCGACGGTGACGACGCGCTTCATGCCGAAGCCTGCCAGGCTCAATGCTTTTTGAATCGACACATGAACTTCGGCGCCGACGACCACATCAATTGGTGGCGCGCCGAACATTCCTTGCTCCACTACGTTCCAGCCGGCTTTCGCCAGTAGGGAATAGCGGGCTGCTAACAGGGCCGAGAAGTTGGCCATGGTCGCGCACGTAACCAGTCCACCTGCGCAGTCCGCGGGCAAGCCGAGCGCATCGGAAACCCATCGGAGCACCACTTCTTCGAGTTCCGCCGCGACCGGCGACATCACACGCAACGCCAGATTTTGATCCCAAGCGTTCGCCAGCCAACTCGCCGCCATCGAGGCCGGCAGTGCGCCTCCAATCACGAAACCGAAGTAGCGGCCGCCAGACGTCGCCACGGTTGCACGTGAGCCGAGATCGTCCAACATCGCAATCACTTCTCTTGGATCGCCGGATCGTTCGGGAAAAGGCTCGTGAAATTTCGACAGCGCCGCCAGATCTTTTTCCGCAGGTGCGACTCTGCGTGCGCCGATGTCTCGGACGTAGCGGCGAGCACGGTCTGCGGCCATGCTTAGAACATCGTGCGTAGTGAGAGGTGACTCTTCGCCGACTTTGGCCGCCATGTGGCCCTACCTTTCGGTTTCTCTCGCTAAGCATTCACACAGGGCGAACACGTCGCGGAGGCGGCTTTGCGCCGGTCAGGAAAGGCTAGTCGATTTGCGAGGGAAGGAAAGAGCCGAATTGTCCGCTACTTGTTGGGAACAGCCTGGTCGGAAGCGACTTTGCCGTCGCGGATGTGAATGATGCGGTGGGCGTGCTGGGCGATATCGTTTTCGTGGGTGACCAGAATGATGGTGTTGCCCTGCGAGTGGAGATTCGCAAAGAGCGCCATGATTTCGTCGCCGGTCTTGGAGTCGAGGTTACCGGTCGGCTCGTCGGCCAGCACGATCGAAGGGGAATTCACCAGCGCCCTGGCGACGGCCACGCGCTGCCGCTGGCCGCCGGAAAGCTCGTTGGGCTTGTGATTCATGCGGTCGGCCAAATCGACGCGCTCGAGAGCTTTCTTGGCACGTTCGAGGCGTTCGTCCGAGGGTGTGCCGTTGTAGATGAGCGGCAATTCGACGTTGTGCAGAGCGGTGGCGCGAGGCAGCAGGTTGAAGGTTTGAAAGACGAAGCCGATCTCTTTGTTGCGAATGTAGGCGAGCTCGTCGTCATCGAGATCGCTCACCAGGCGGCCGGCCAGCCAGTATCTACCGGAAGTCGGCGAATCAAGGCATCCGATAAGGTTCATCAGGGTTGATTTGCCCGATCCCGAGGGTCCCATGATCGCAACGTATTCGCCTTTACGGATCTGGACGTTCACGCCGCGCAAAGCGTGTACCTGCTCGGCGCCCATCTCGTAAACCTTGGCAAGTTCTTCGGTCTTGATGACGACGCCGGAGCTGACCAGGTCTTCGCGATACGAGTCCGTTGACGTTGTCTCCAGGGGCATACGCCTCTCTCTCGCACTTCGTCTGCGCTAGTTCTGTTGATCGTCGGTTTTCTTCGGCGCGGAGTTGTCTACTTTCACGCCGGACTCGGGCTTGAGTGTGCGCAGAGCTTTGTAGCTTCCGACGACGATCTCATCGCCCTGCTGGAGGCCCTTGGTAATTTCGATGTCGGTTACGCCGGTGATCCCGGTCTCGACGGGACGGAACACCGCCTTTTTCCCATTGACCACGAATACGCCCTGAATCTCGTCCTTCTTAGGATCGCCGGCAGCCGCTGGGGGCGGCGCGGCCAATGTGACACCCGATCCGGTTCCGTTCTTCCCATTCCTGGCGGCTTCTTCGAGATCCTTGCGGGTACGGACCGCCAGCGCCTGAATGGGAATCGCGAGCACATTTTTCTTTTCGGCGGTTTTGATCTTGGCGGTAGTGGATAGTCCTGGGCGCAGATTCTCAGGGGGACTCGCGAGCGTCACCACCACTTTGAAGTCTTTCGCTTCCTGGTTGCTGGTGGTCGATTGCGTGGTGGCCAGGCCGGAGGTGCGCAAAACCGCTTGCGAGCCGATTTCCGTGACTTTTCCCTTGAAGATCTTTCCAGGGACCGCGTCGATGGTGACGTCCGCGTCCTGGCCAATCCTTACGCTTACGATGTCGGTCTCGTCTACCTTCACTTCGGCCGTGACGACGGACATATCGGAAAGAGTCATCAGAAAGCTGCCGTTGGAATTCTGAATACCAGGCACGACGTAGTCACCCACGCGTTCCGGCAAGTAGCTCACGATGCCGTTGATGGGCGAGGTATAGGTCGTCTTGTGCAAAATGTCCTGCGTGTGAACGAGCACAGCGCGGCCCTGACTGACCTGAGAGCGCATCTGGTCCAGCGTCGCCTTTAACTGCAGCACGCGAGCCTTGGATGAGTCCACGGCGGCAACTTGGGCGTCGTAGGTGGTCTTGCGCTGGTCGAAATCCTGCTTTGGGATCAAACCATCCTTGTAGAGGTCGCGGCCGCGATCCCAATCGAGCCTGGCTTTTTCCAGATTGGCTTGCTGTTGCACAAGGTCGGCTCTGGCTGAGGTGTAACTTGCCTCGGAAGCCTGCACTCCCGACTCCGCGGAATTGATCGCGGCGGACTGCGCTTGGACGTCGGCATTCGCCTGAATGCTCTCTTGAGTCAGAAGGACGTCGCCCTTCTTGATATGGTCGCCTTCTTTGACGACGATGGCGGTGATCCTGCCGAATCCCTGAGCGGTCACATTGGTGTAAGTGGTGGGCTTGACCTCTCCCGACGCCGTGACCTGCGAAATCAAACTCTCCTGAGGAGCTACTTTGGCCGTCTGAACGGTTACAACGCCTTTGTTCGCCTGGTTTACGCTAAACAGCACGATCCCGCCGAGCACAACAACGGCACCGACGCCGATCGCGATTTTATGCCACGTCTTCATGGGTTCCTCTTGGTTAGCCGCAGCGGACCACCCGTGCGGGGCTCTCAAGCCTGTGTCTCTCGTCCGATACCTACATTACGGCCTAGCAAGGCGAAATGTTTCGGCCTTCGGCCCTCAGCCCTAGCGATGAAGCCGTTGCTCTGTTTAATGGTCCGCTTGGACGACTCCCGGCTGGCAAGCCCGAACCGTTTGCAACCGGCCTAGGCCAACATCTCCGTCACCTACATTTTAGATATAACGAAGGTCAAAAGAAAGCATTCCTGCTTCCGTACAATGGATGCCTGGAGCGCGAACAAGGCTGCCGTCCATTTGGACGAAGAAACGCCCAGATCGTTACCAGGAAGGACTAACCAGGTTCGGTGGGTGCTGGACTTGATGAGGGTCAAAGGCACCGGCTAGCCGCCGCACTCCAAGGGGGTTCGCCTTGGTTTCGCTTGGATACCCCCACCCCCGGGGTGTGATGGGAACTGTGCGATAAACTACTGATTTCAGAAGACTTGCAGGTGCTCCTGCGTGTGTGCCGATCGGCAACATATTGAAACCAAGAGGGTTACACGTCTTACAGAAACCGATGCAAAACAAGAAAGCGCCGGGGAGTTCCGGCGCTTCGTGAGACTTTCCTCAATTGATACTTTACCACAGCGGTACGGGAAGTCAGAGGCAAGTGGACGAAATCCAGGCTGAACGCGGTTGATGAGCTATGCTTGGGCATGCCGGAACGCACCATTCTCGTCCGAGGCAGCGGGGTTGCGGCCCAGTGTTGCCTGCAACTGCTTCAGCGCCAAGGGGCTAGCGTCACGATTGGTGAGACCGAGTCGCCAAAGCTGCCCACCATCCTGATTAGTCCAAGCACGCAGAGTCTTCTCGCCGATATCTTCGATAGCAAGGATATGTTCGAGGGACTGCCCGGCATCCGAAAGCGTATCGTGCTTTGGGGCTCAGGGGCTGCGGGCGCTGGGGCCGGTGAGCTGATCGTGCTTCCCCATTCCGGAGTCGTCGCGTCGGAGGAGGTGCTTCTCGCCCGTTTGAAAGAACGGGCAGTGGAGGTAGTCGAGCCGCTGCCGGGAGATCCGGCTTGGACGATCTTCGCGACAAGGGTTGCGGCCAGTTTGCCAGCGGAAATGCATTTCGGCTCCCGGACAGCTCTCGCCAGACAAGTGGAGTTGACGGATGGATCCGAGCGGGACGCTTGTTGGGTCGAGTCCGTCGAGAGCGGATGGCTTTTTCTGCTCGCTACGGGGAACGGCAAGGGATCACTGATTTGCGTCGGGGGTCCGACCGAGGAACCGCTCGAGAAAAGCCGCCTGGTGGGACGGCAAGTGCGCACGATGGACAGGGTCGTGGGCGAATTTGCAGCATACCCGCGCATCACTTCAAGCTTGTGCGGCAACGGCTGGCTGGCTTGCGGCACGGCGGCGATGTCCTTCGATCCTTTGTGCGGCGAAGGGGCGGGAAACGCGGCACGGGAAGCGATCCTGGCGTGCGCGGCGGTGCAGGCGATTCTCGCTGGAGAATCTGCCGCGGAGGTTCTCGCCGAATATTCGTTGCGGCTGCTGCTGGGGTTCTTGCGCCACCTGGAGAACTGCCGTGAGTTCTATGTTAGGAATGCTGCCAACGCGTTTTGGTCTTCGGAACTGAGACTGATCGAGGAAGGCATTGCGTGGACCAAGAGCCAACTTAACGCAGGACCACGTCCCCGGTTTCGGTTAGTGGGTTTTGGCTTAGAACGAATCGCCGCTGGGGAGGGGAGCTAGCCGTGGCTTACCAGGTTTGGGAACCTTTCCTTGGCTCACGGTGTCCAACTGACTGAAACCACCCTAAGAGTTGGCTCGCCGGGATTTGCTGCCACATGTTATTGAAGTCGAATCAGGCTTTGCTTTCGGGACTTCTTTGCGCCGTGGTGATGCAGGCGGGTTGCGCGGCGAAAAAGCCGGCCGCCGCAACTCCTGCGGCATTTCGGCTGCGGGCCCTGAACGACGATTCACTCCTCCTGCCGCCCGCTATTCCTGAAAATCACACCAACGATGCCGTGGTGAAGGTGACGCTGACTGACACCGTGGTGGCGTCTTCTGTCCATACAAATTGCTCCGCGGAGAGAGGGCCTTTTCGCTTGGAGCAAGGAACAAGCGATCCGGCCTCGATTCAACTGACGATGCCTGCGCCGGAAAGATGGCTTAGCGATTTGGAGGGCCGGGCGGGGACAGACGGGAATGAGGACGTTGAGGCACTGTACGCCATCCTGGCCGATGCCGATCAACTGCAGCAACAAGGATGCTTTGCTGGAACCAGCACCGCGATTCGAGATTTCATCCTGCAAAGCATTCCCATGAGGCCGAACGAGAGCTTGTTCAATGCGTATGGCTACTGGGTAGAACGCAGCGGCTTGGACTTGAAGCCAGGCATGCGCTTGAAGATCGAGCGTGCCTACTTCCGGCCAGCCGAGGCCGGCGAGGAAGAGCGCGCGGAGAAGAATTTCACGGGTGTCAGCACGATGCACTTCGATGTCGAGTTGACGAGCGACGGCATGACGCGATTCCGGCAGGCCGGCGACATCGAATATTCGCCCAAGTCTCTGGCTGACACCGTTCAGGAGGGACGCCAAGACCTAGGGTTAAGGGACGTCCCGCCGGAACTCCACTACCGCCTGCTTTTCTACACCTATCTGGTCCCCAAGAAACACCAGCGTTCCGCGGCCGTTATTGGGTCCCGCGAAACCGGGCAATTGGACGAACTGGACCGCGCACTGCGGGCACGGTTTGACGAGGGCTGCCAGAGCGTGGCCGCGACCAGCGGAGTGACCTGTTTTGAGTTCGATGGATTCGTGACCTTGAGTTGCCAGATTGAGGTGGAGTTGAACGGCAAACGGAAGTTTGTCGACTGGGGAACGAAGGTGAGAGACGTTTTGTCCCAGGATGCAAAGAGCGACGCACCGAAATCACTCAGAATCCAGCGGCGATTCCTGGATTCCTACTATGACGTGCGGTTTACTCCTAGAGACTCCCGCGTGCTATCGCTTGCGCTTGTGGGTGGCGATCGATTGAGATGGTCAAAGAGCGCATCGGATCGCCAACGGTGAGACCGGGGCTCCAAACGCCGGCAAGCGCAGCCGTAACATGCGCGACGGCGAAACTCACACCGTGAAGATTTCGCTCGCGCGGCACACCCGGGATTTCGCGGGGGAAGGGGCACGCCGTGAAGATTTGTTTTCCGTCGCGCGTTTCAATGCCGTGTTCACCAGGGACCTTGGCGGAATCGGCGAGGACTCCCACGACGCCCGGTAAGCTGCCTGGAAGAGCTGGGACACCGCTCATTTCGAATGCCGAGACGATTAACGTTCGCGTGGCACACGCTCGCTCGGTGGCCGTTTCAAAAGCGGGCCGATGTTCGCGGTTCGTCGTGCCCAGGCTCAGGTTGATCAAGTCCATCTCGTTGTCCAAGCACCAGTCGATGGCGAAAAGAACGGTGGCAAGATTGGTGGCCAGCGCGTTCTGGAAAATCTTGACGGCGAACAGCTCGGCCTGCGGCGCTCGCGCATGAATCAGAGCAGCGATGGCCGTGCCATGACCGAGATGATCGACGTAGGAAGCGTCGTGAGCGCTGGGGCCGATGTTCACGCCGCCCACGATGTTGCCAACATGCGGGTGCGCGACGTTCACGCCGCTGTCGATGATGCCGATGCGGACGCGGCGGCTCATATGGCCTCGACCAATGGGATGGTGACGTTAACGAGGCGAAACTGGCGGGAGAGAAGACTATTGCCGGCGATGAGCTCGCGCGGGACGCCGGTTTCGGCGATTCGCCCGCCCTCCAAGACCACGACGAAATCGGCGATTTCCACGAGAGACATGCGATGCGTGATCAGAATAACGGTGCGGCCGCGGAGCGTTTTTGCGAGAGCGCGTGCGACGGCTGCTTCGGAGCTTGGATCCAGCGCAGCGGTGGGCTCATCCATGATGAGAATGGACGGATTCCGCAGCAGGGCGCGAGCGAGCGCGATGCGCTGGCGCTCGCCGGCGGAAATCGTGCACCCTCGCTCGCCGACGATCGTGTCGTAGCCCTGCGGCAACGACTGGATGAAATCATCGATTGCCGCATGGTGGGCACAGGCGCGAATCTCGTCGAGAGTTGACGTGGGCTTTCCGTAGGAGATGTTTTCCTTGATGGTGGCGCGAAAAAGAAATGGAGTTTGTTCGACGAGGGCGATTTCTCTGCGCAGATCGCGCAAACGAAGGCCGCGAAGATCGGTACCGTCGATAGTAATGGTGCCGGAATCGGGATCGTAAAAGCGTAAGAGCAGGTCGGAGATGGTGGATTTGCCGCTGCCGCTGGCGCCGACGATCGCGCAAATCCGGCCAGCAGGGATTTGGAAGGACACGTCTTCCAGAACAGGGACGTCTTGGGAGAAGCGAAATCGCACGCGATCGAAAACAATATCGCCCCTGAAACTGGAAGCTGCGACTGCTGACGGAGATTCACGAACCTCGATGCCAACGTCCAAAAGTTCAAAAACACGTCCTAGGGCAACTCCTCCGGTGAGGAGATTCGTGTAGGTGCCAAGCAAGACCTGCACCGGTCCGAGGAGCCTCATGTGGTAGGCCATGAACGCGACGAGCCAGCCGACGGTCAAATGGTTGTCGATGACCAGCTTTCCGCCGTAGAGAAAAACGACCGCAATCGAGACCGTCAAGACAGTGCCGGGGAGGGCGCTGGCGAGAAACGCGGTCATCTGCATGGACAGAAGAGAGTGCAGGAAGCTGGAATTGCGGCGGCGAAATTCTTCCGCTTCGTGACGTTCATTCCCTGTAGCAACGATGAGGCGCATCGCGAGGAGGCTTTCGATCAGGAAGCTGCCCAAGTCGGAACTGCGCTCGCGGAGAGTTTTCGTCTGGATGGTGAGGCGCGATTGATAGTGGCGGAGCGCCAAGATGCTGATGGGAAGGAAGACGATGCTCGCCAGGAACAACCGCAAATTGATACTCGCCATCATCGCCAGGCTGCCGACGAGGAACAAAATATTGGAGAGGACGGAAAGCAGCGTGTCCGAGCAGATACGTTGCACTTCGCCGATGTCGTTATTGATGCGAGAAACGACGTCGCCGAGTTTGCTCTTCGCCAGGAACCGGGGCGACAGGCTTTGCAGATGACGATACACCGCCAAGCGCATGTCGAACAAACACTCGGCGGAAATGCGCACATATCGATAGCTGGAGATGATGTTGAGGACGAAGCCGGCCACGGTGACCGCGACCATCAATGCCGCGATTTTGGCGAGCGCTTGCATATTGCGAGGTAGCAGAGCGTCGTCCAGTAGCAGCCGCGTGACGTAGGGTTGCACTAGGGCGACGGCGGTGGAGAAAAGACCCAGAACCAAGACGAAGGCCAGGCCGCCCCAGTACGGCTGAACGAACTTGAGCGCGCGGCGATATTGCGCGAACGGGATGGTAGCCGGATTCGCGGCTTGATCTGGGGTCGCGGCTCGCTCGAGATCGGGCATGCGTCTAGTTGGCTTGCGCCTGCGTTAGCGCGAGAACCGAGTAGGCGGTCGCGGCGTCGCTCATGAACAGCCAGCCGTCGGCGGACGGGTCGCGTTGCTTGTTCAAGGAGTAGGCGGGCCAGAGGCCTTCTTTTTTGTCCTGATTGTTTGCCAGCCACGAGAGGCTTTTCTTTAGCTGAGCGTTTTCGCGCGAGACGCCTGCCTGTTGAAGGATAAAGGTGATCATTCCGGTGGCGTAGCCGTCGCTTCTTGTTTCCAACGGCGTGCCGTCGTGGCGTTTCCAAGTTTCCACAACAGAAGAGATGCTCCAACCTCCATCCTGCTGCTGGAGCGCGAGGACGCTGCTGACGATGGATTGCTGCTGCTCAGGCTGTAGCAGTCCCGGTAATTTCGTGGAAGCCCACAGAAGAAAGAGCTGGTTGTTGCGCGATTGCGCGCTATAGCCGCGCTGCAGGTATTCGCGAAGCGACTGGAGATGCCCTTGAATTTCCGGGTTCGCAAGATATTGTTTTGGTGCGGTCCCAACGGCGATGGCGGCGAGAGTGGCGCCAAAATAGGGAGAATCGTCGGCCTCCCAGGGCTGGTTGGAGAAATTCAGCCAGGACCAGGAGCCCTTCTTCTCGCCCGTTTTCTGCTGCTCGGTCCACATGTTCTGTAATGCTTTCGCCAGCGCGGGGCTTGGCGCAGCGTTTTGTGTTTCGTAGGAGGCGAGGATGAGGGCGTTGAGAATCGACTCGGTGCCGCGAGATTGCGGTGTTTTGAGCGCGCCGACTTCTTCGGTGCTGTAGAACGGTTGCACGTCGTTCCAGAGCATCACGCGCTTGGTGACGTTGTCTAGGAGTTTGCGCTCGTTAACGGACGGGCCGCTCTCGGTTAGCGCCGAGCGGAGTGCGGGGCGGGCGAGCGCGTAAGGCACCACGGTGTGACACGAGACGCAAAACGTTTCGTGATCGCGGGCGGCGACCGACCAGCCTATCCACCAAGCTTGCCGGTCATCGAGGTAGGCAGCGGCGGCTTTTTTGTTCCAGGTGACGGGCTGGCTGGTTTCCGCGCGAAAGGTGATCGCGAAAAAGCTCGCGGCGAGGAGCGCCGCCAGGACCCATCTTCTATATACGATCGTCATGAGGCCTCCCTGTGGTCATCGGCCCGGGGACGAAATGTGTTGGTCAGCGAGTGCGACGACCGCCGATGCCAGCGGCAGCACCACCATGTTGCCGGTTATGTCGCCGGGAACCTCAACGGTGCTGCGCAGTTCGAACGTTTGCGCGTCGTATACTTCGATTTGATAGCCAGCGCCGTAAATCAACAGCTTGGCGCCGTCCGCTGACACTCCGAAATAAAATCGCGTGCGGCCGTCAAACTCCCGCTCGCGCAGCAACTTTCGCGTTTGCATGTCGAACGCCCAGAAGTGGCAGCGCTCATTTCCGGTGTTGCCCTCGATGGCGACAGTGTAGCCGACTTTACGATCGGGAGTAAGAAGGAGCGGATACATCTCGGTCGCTACCGCATCGGGAACCACAGGAGAAAAATTAACTGCCAGAGTCGCGAGGTCAATGACGCCGATGCCGAAGACCGCGCGATGGACGTAGGGGTCAGAGGAAATGAAGACGCTGGTCACTTTTCCCGGGAGATCGTTGGGGTCGTCGAGAAGACCAAACGAAACATTTTCTACGCCCGGAGCTTGAGGCTTGGCCAGATCCACCTTCTTGACGAGATGGAAGGAAGCGGTGTCGAAGACGGAGATATTTTCGCCAAAAAGATAGAGAAGCTTGCCGTCGGGCGAGACTCGGATCGGATTGCGGAAGCCCAGGGATTCGTGGTCCTTGGGCAGAGGTGCGGTTCGCGTGATTTTCTGCGCAGCAAGATCGATGACGACAAACTCCGGATCGCCAATGTCGTAGTGGTCGACTTGCTTGGAAATGGCGGTAGCGAGGCCGAAGAGGTACTTGCCGCCGGGATCGCGAGTCAGCCCCATCAAGCGAACGTTCTGATTGCCGGCGTTCAAGCTAAACGAGGAGGTAACGGAGCGAGTGGCGAGATCGATGGTGACGATGGAATTGTCGTTTGCAGTTAAGGCGTACAGCTTTTTCTTATCCGGGGAGAGCAGCAGCATTCGGGGAACGTCAGTTTTGAGGTCGATGGTTGCGACGATTTTTTCCTGGACCGAGTCGAACACGCCGATTTGGTGCGGCCACATGCCGAAGTACGTCAACTGGGCGGCAGCACCCACGACTTGGCCCGGGAATGCGGCGGCGACGAGGCAAAGGAAGGCGAGCCACATGCAGTGTCGCGAAGTCGGCATCAGACCATTCTCACCGCGCTCCAGAAGAAGTTCCCGCGTCAGCTGCCGAGGCAGCCGACACTGCAGTCCATGGCATGACAATGATATTGCTGGTGATGTCGCCGGGGAGAACCACGTTGCTGCGAAACTCAAACGTTTTTGCATCGTAAACATCGATTTCATAGCCGGCTCCGTAAATGAGCACTTTCGTTCCGTCCGCAGACAGGCCGAACGAAAAGCGGTTGCGGCCCTGAAACTCCTTCTTGTTGATGATCTTTCGCGTCTTCATGTCAAAGGCCCAGAACTCGCAGTGCCGGTTGCCGGGCACGCCGTCGATGGCGATGGTGTAGCCCACCTGATGATCGGGCGTGAGGAGCAGCGGAGTCATGGACAGAGTCGTTGCGGGCGCCACCGGCGTGAAGTCAAAGGAGAGTCTCGCAAGGTCGATCTTGGCGATGCCGAATACCGCTCGATGAACGTAAGGATCCGATGACATGAACACGTTGGTCAGCTTGCCGGGTTCTTCATTGGGATCTTCCGCGGGCCACTCTTCCACGGGATTGAAAATCACGTTGCCGATTCCCGGAATGTGCGGGTCGGCAAGCTCGATTTTTTTCACAAGCTGCAGAGTATTGCTATCGAAGACCAGAATGTTCTCGAGGAACAGATACCAGTATTTGCCGTCCGGCGAAAATTTCATCTGAATCGGCCAGAGTGTGACGAGGGCTTCATCTTTGGGGAAATCCGCGGAGCGGCTGATCTTCTGAGTCTCGAGATCAATCATGACGAGCTTGGGCGGCTCGATGTCATAGTGATCGACACGCTTGATGATGATCGCCGCGACGGAATACAGATACTTGCCGGAAGGATCGGCAACCAGAGCGTAGATGCGAACATTGCGGTTCTGAGAATCCAACGAGAAAGTAGAAAGGACTTTGCGAGTGGCAAGATCGATCGTCACGATCGCGTTGTCTCTAATCGTCGAAGCGTACAGCTTTTTCTTGTCCGCAGAGAGGACGAGGAATCCGGCAACGTCGGTGTTCAGCTCGATGCGGTCGACGATTTTCTCCTGGATGGTGTCAAAAACCAGGATCTGATGCGGCCAAGAGGCCAGATAGACCAACTGTTGACCCGCGCCCGAAGTATCCGCGGCTGTCGCGAAACCCGCGAGCAACGCCAAGGTCAGAGAACAAAGCACAGATCGCAACGTACGCCTCCGTCAAAATCGCGACTACGGGAAAACGATGTCGATGTTGCGCCAATCCTTCGTGCCGGTGGCGCACTTGCTGGTCCAGTCGGGCGCGTTGTTCAAGTGATCAGGAACATGCGCGGGCCAGAAACAGGTGACGTAGCAATCGAAGAGGTCGCGTTCGACCGGCTGGCACAGACCCGCTGTGCCACCAGCGGAATCCACTTCCCAGCCAGGATAGAAAACCAACGAGCATCCCATAGGGATGTGCGGCTTCGGACCCGGGCCTTGCTGCAGGGCGACGATATCGCTTTCGGCTTGGGCAACATGCTCTTCGATACGCAGCGCTTTGCGATTAACCGCGCGAATATGATTCATTGCGCTTTCCTTTCCGCGAAATATTCCAAGAAGGAAGGGTTCTTCTCGGCGAGAGCTCCGTAGATTTCAAGGCAGGTGTGCGTCCACCCGCGAATCCAGTCGCAATAGTGGAGATTTGGATGACCAGTGTCGCCGTAGCGCACAAACGCTTCGTGGTGGCACCCGCCCGCGCACAGCGGCCGCGCCCAACAAGAGTGGCAGTCGGGCTTGTTTTGAATGTTGCCGCGATTCAGAAACGCCGACTGTTTCTGCTTGTCGATGCCGGTGGCGACGTTGCCCAGAATGTGCTCGTCGGAATCCACGAAGCGATGGCACGGCGCGATGTCGCCGGAAGGCCCGACGCCGACCAGGCCGAGCGCCGCTCCGCAGGGATGCGATTTGTTCACGCCCTGGTGCAGTTCGGCAAGCGTGTCGCTGACGTTGGAAAAACCGTGAAGCTCACCGCGCAACCCGAATTGCAAGTATTCCTGAGCCAGTTCGCCGAATTGCGCAAAGACCTGATGCATGCCCGGCTCGTTGATGGAGTACAGGCGGTCGGGGGTGGTGGTGACCGGCGCGAAGCCCACTTCGTGAAAACCGAGATCGTGTTTCAGGTGGCGATAGATCTTGAATACATCCATCGCACCCGACGTCATGGTGACGCGTGCCGCGATTGGCCTGGTGTGATGCCGCGCCAGGAGCTCGCGTACCTTGGGCTCCATAATCTCGTAGCTGCCGCGCCCATTCGAGAAGACGCGGAACTTGTCATTCATTTCCTTGGGGCCATCGATGCTGACGGTCACGCCGACGCGATTCTCCGCCAGAAAATCAATGATATAGGGCGTCAGCAGCGTGGCGTTGGTCGTCAGACTGAAATCGATACTCATGCCTTTTCGTCCAGCCTGTTCCCGCGAATAGTCGATCACGTGCCGGAGCAGCGGGAAATTCATCAACGTCTCGCCGCCGAAGAACGTAATGTGAACCGAACGGCGGCCTTCCGATTGGGCAAGCAGGTAGTCCACCGAAGACTTGGCGGTTTCCAAGTCCATGAATTTCTTTTTGCCTTCTGGCGTTGCAATCTTGTCTTCGCCGAACTCGTAGCAATACTGGCAGGAGAGATTGCACTGGTTCGTGACGTTCAGGACCAGCGTTTGCAGCGGAAAATGATCGGGCAGGGGTTGCGGCGTATCGACGAAGGTAGTTGCAACGTCGCGAATCGCACGCACTTGAGAAAGCTCGTGGATGCACCCAGCCACATCCATCGGCGCGCAGCCCGCTGTCTGCGAGACGCGCCCGATCAACTGCTCGCGGCCGAGCGGCCCGGTAGCCAGCGTATCGAGGATCGCCGAAGAGAGTTGATCGAGCGAGAAAATGCCTCCACTTGGAACCAGGTACAAGAAGTCGCTCGCTGCTCCGCGAAATCGGTGAGACTCCGCCAACGAATATACAGTCACTGCGCCACCTCCGGTTGGTCCCAGCGCAAGTACTGAGGAACCGCGACGATGAGATAACTTCGGGCCGTCAGCGGATGATCGGAACCGGCCGGCGTGAATGTCGCGACAACCCAAACGTCGCCATAGTTGTTGCGCGAGAATTTTCGTTTCGGATTCGGTCCGTCAAGCGCGGGAGTGAAAAGGCCGCTGACCGGGTCGAGATTTCCCACGAAATCCACGTCGTCATCGCCGATGGTGGCGACAAATTCTTCCAGCTTCCAAGTCGCCTTCACGGGACCTAGTTCAATGTCATCGGCGGTCCCTTCCTTTCCGTCAGGCCCATTGGCATAAGCAATCGCGTCGAATTGGCAGTAGCCCTTGGGATGAGGTTCGCTGCCGAGGTGAGAGATCGGCGTGACGGGGGAAACCTTAAGATAGTCGATGTGGTCGTAGATCGCGAAGGCCGCAGGGGCTACGGCATTCTTTACCGCGACGTCCCGTTTACCCGGAATCGCGCCGCTCGCGACATCGACGGCAACCTTAATTAGCTCCGGGCTCTGGCTGATGACCTTCTTCACCGTTACGCCCGCGCCCAAATCCAAATCAGCGGCGGAAATGCCCGCTGGAAAATGGTCACCGTAGATTCGCACTTCGTTGCCGGCGTTGCCCGCTTTCAGCGAATAGACATCGACGCCCAGCACGGTCGGCCCGGCTGTGGCCCTTCGCATGGCCGCGTCCATTCCAAATTCCTGGTACGCACCCCAGAACCAGCGCCCTTCTAGTTGTGACTGATCCCGCGAGAGCATCATAACCTCACGAACCACTGTCGGATCGTTCGGACCCGCATTCGCCTTCTCGCTCATTGAACGTCCCCGCCAGGCATATCCCGTGTATACGATGGACTTCCCTGTTTCCGTAATCACCACGCCGTCGCCGGGATACGTCAATTTCGTTTTCGTGGAAAATGCGTCCGCCGATGGCACGGCCTCGACATCCATCACTCCAAAGAATTTGCCCTTGCCGGGCTGGCTTCCCGACACCAGCCAGTGTCCGCTCAATCTCGGCGAGCGCATGCTCGCATGCCATTCGGCCCATTCCGGCGAGTGCAGCGAACCGCTCTGCCCCAAGAACGCCAGCGCCTGCTCAACCGGAGGCCGTAGATCCGTTCCCGGAGGAGGAGGCGGATCACCAGGACGATGCGGAGGTTTCTGGAAATTCAGGCTGTCTACCCACGGAAAAAGCGCGACATGCGTGTTTACCAGCGTTTTCCACTCTTCGGGACTTCGCCGCCAGGACAACGGCTTGGCCAAAATATGGCACGCCACGCAAGAGCGAGTGATGTCCTCGCTCGGAACTTTCTCATCGACCATGCGGTGCTCGGGGAAATACTCCACCGGCTTGGCTTCTTCCGGAGCGAGGCCTTGTTGGTCGCTCAAGTAGCGCAGAATTTTGCGAGCATCGTCCGGCTCCAGTGAGGCGCCTTGCAGCCGAACCATTCTCTTGATCACTTCTTCCCAGCCTTCCGGCGTCGTCCGATTCCACGAAATCCGCGTCATGTTTCCTTTCGCATCGGACGCGTGGCATCCGCCGCAGCGGCTGGTCACAAGGTGATCGGTTACGGGGAAACCCTCTTCGGTCGGAGCTTGAGGTGGCTTAGCCTCGGCCGACGCCTTTGACGACGATGCTTCCTGAGACGCGCTCGACGGAACACCGATCACGCACAACAGCGAGAGAAAAAGAGAAAGGCCAGCGATCAACCAGCTTCGCGATGCGAACAGATCAAGCCGCGCCATCAATCGTCCTTTCTAGTCCCTAGTATTTCCGTTTCGTGTAGCTCGCACAGGAGCCAGGAATCTGCCGCGGCCCAAGACTCTAAGTCCAACCATGGGTCACGTCCGAGGGATTGTAGGACAAATACCAGATAATGTGGCCATATACCCTGTGGATTTCGGTCGGGGCATAGGTTCAAAAAATGAATCGGTCCGATTCCCACTATTTCTGATCCTTCTTGGAGGGCTGTCATGAAGGTTATCGCTGGCGTCTGGGTTCCGCGGCAGGCTCCCGATTTCCTACCTGCCCAACAGTAAGAGCCACAAACCACAACGGTGTGCTAAACTCTCTGAACCGAACGCCGGAGAGGTGGCCGAGAGGCTGAAGGCGGCGGTTTGCTAAACCGTTGTAGGGGCCAAAACTCCTACCGGGGGTTCGAATCCCCCCCTCTCCGCCATTCAGTCTGCAGAATTCGATTCTCCACAGTATCGTACGAGGAATCGCGCGAATTTCTGCCCAAATGCACATTGCTCTGAGCTGAACCGGACTTTGGAGAAATGCATTTTCTTGTCACCCGGCACAATTGGGGTAGTTTTCTCCATGCTGTGGTATCAAGGTCCGGTTTCAAACCTAATCGACTTCTGGAATAGAGGTCTTTCCCTACAACCACTCGCCAGGTTTGAGGGCCAGCCTCAGGCGTGTGGTAAGAAAGTCAGTTAGAGTCCCCCGCTCTAACCATCTTTCGGTACCGACGAAGCACGATTAGGGGCCGAATGACACCAGCCCAAAAGAGATTCCTTGAGCAACCGCCTGGCGGACCGGAAGCAGCAAGCCAGGTTCAGATCGCAGCGTGGATCCCAGGCACGTTCCCGCAGACGGCGGCTCCGACTCGATTCGGCAATCAATGTATATCTGAGCGAGATGCGAGCGAGGCGATTGGTTCGGGCGGCGGACCGCCTGCGATGGCTTCTCAACGATTTCCGCGAGTCGTGTCCGAAGGTCCACCTGCAAGCGATTAAGCGGCGGGATCTCATCGGATATATGGCTCAATTGCGTGAGCGCGGACGCGACACGCTCAACACTTGCGCGGCGTCTCGTGTGTTAACTGCAAGTTTTGGCGTGGCAAACGCATCGGACGGCCGAGAATCGCCGCTGATGGGGGTCAAGTTGCGGTCCGCGGAAAACACGCCGCTCTTGGAGAGAAGTCTGCAAGCAAACCGGGCTCTCTAAGGGAACGGCTCAGAGGGCGTACTATGCTCAGAAAAGTGATCCCAACTTGCCCAAAAACCGTTGCGGGCCCATATCCTCACGCATTTGACAGTTCGATCGGATACGCTTTTTGCTTTTCGAGGCGGGAGGGAACGCCTGACCAAAACCATATGATTAATAGTCGACCTTGCTTCTGTCCCTTAAACCAAAGCAATTCAGTGTATTACAGGCAGAATCCCAGTTTATTGGGCAGCTCTGATGGCTTCCCCAACCCCCGCTCGATCAACTAGGACACCAAGCGTGTCTACGGCTTATCAGTGGGATTCTTGGTTCGACCTAGCCGAGAGCAAAAAAACAAAGCAATTGTAGTAGTCTACGATTGCACTTTGGACCTAGGCGTGGTCGAAACGTAGACAGGAATCACCCCGGACATGACGGCCTCTACAACAATCTTGTCATATTCGGAGGCGCAGTAGCTCGAACTTGTTGCTTCCGGGATGATTTTTCTCTACCTGGTTAAGTCCGCGCGGATACCAGAGGAGGAAGCAGGAGATGGGTAACACCGACGATAAAGAGCTGAATGCGGCCCTGCCGAACAAGCTCTCGAGACGCGATTTAATCAAGGGAGTGATTGCAGGTGGCGTGGCAGTCTCCTCCGCAAGCTATCTTTTCCGTGCTTCCACTCTGCTAGGCCAGTCTACACGCGGCGCGGGTGAAAGACTTCTCACCATCAATGTAAACGGCCAGTTGCGGCGAGCCGACGTTATGCGGCAAGAAACGCTCGCCTGGACACTGCGCCACAAACTTGGACTCACCGGCACAAAGCTGGGCTGCGACCGCGCCGAATGCGGCTCTTGCACCGTGTTGATCGACGACGTGCCCTACTACGCCTGTTCGGTTCTGACACACACCGTGCGCAACGGCAAGGTTCTGACCATCGAAGGCCTAGCGAGCCCCGGAGGAAAGTTGCATCCTGTTCAGCAGGGTGTCATCGACGAGCAAGGCTTCCAATGTGCCTTCTGTATGCCGGGTTTCATCATGGCCTCGGTAGGATTCCTGAAGACAAATCCCAATCCCACACGAAGCGAGCTGGCGCAGGGCCTCTCGGGAAACCTCTGCCGGTGCCAAGACTACGACAAAATCTTGACCGCGATGATGCGGGGAGCTGAGAACTTGAGGGAGGCGAGCCGTGCCTAGTAAAGATACCAAACCCGTTGAGCGAACCGCGCGTCTCTACGGAGCCGGTCACAAACTGATTGGCAAGGACTACGAAACCGCTGACCTCTACGCCAAGGTCACGGGACTAGCAAAGTACGCCGAGGATTATCACGCCGACGGCATGCTCTACTGCAAACTGCTGCTCAGCCCCTTGCCACACGCCCGCGTGAAGCATCTTGACGTTCGCCAAGCGCTCGCCATGCCTGGCGTGAAAGCAATTCTCACTGCCGACGAACTTCCGCCTCCGGCCGATACCCTCACCGACAATGGCACGGTGATTCATGCCAACCCAAAGAGTGAGAAGGCCCTCACTATGGAGCCGCTCTACCAAGGTGAGCCGATTCTCGCCGTCGCCGCCGTCGACGAATTCACTGCCGCGGAAGCCATTGAAAAGATTCGAATCGACTTTGAGCCGCTTCCTTTCGTCATCGATCCGCTCGATACCCTGCGACCCGGTGGCCCCAACCCCAGAACGGAAGGAAACATCTGGGTGCAGGCTCCCGCCCCGCCGACTACAGCAGGAACTCGTCCGCCCGCTCCTCCGCCCCCAACGATCGGAGTCCTCAAATGGACCGAACCAGACTTCGCCGACGCAAAAGAGGGCCGCCTGCCCATGGGAAAGACGCCCGACGAATGGTCCTACGGTGATCTTCAAGCGGGGTTCCAAAATGCCGCTCTGGTCCTCGATGAAACGTTCGTCACACCAGATACGAGCCACCAGACGCTCGAGACCCGCACTGCGATGGCTTACTGGCAAAACGGAAAGGTCTATGTCCACACGGGCACGCAGAGCACTGCGCAGACCGTGCCTGCTATCGGACGCTGGCTGAACATTGACCCGGGCAAAGTTGTTCTCATCAGCGAATACACGGGGGGTGGGTTTGGCAGCAAGATCACCGGCGGCGTTACGTTGGTTATTCCGGCGCTCTTATCGAAGAAGGCGAATGCGCCGGTGATGATGCGGATTAGCCGCGAGGAGGAAACCTTCATCGGCCGTGCGCGGCCCAGTATGCTCGGGCGGATGAAAGCCGGGTTTTCCAAGGATGGCCGGATCATCGCGCTAGATATGTTTGTGATTGCGAACAATGGTCCTTATGACGCGGTCGGCGATTCCCCCTCCTCAGGCCGCATCGTATCTCTTCTCTACCAACCACAAGCCATGCGCTGGCGCGGAGCCACACTGCTGACGAATACGCCGCCGAGAAGTGCGCAAAGCTCGCCCGGCGGCATGCAGGGGATTGTGATTATGGAGCCGGTCATCGCCAAAGCCGCGCGCAAACTCGGGCTCGACCAAGTGGCCATCCGCCGCATCAACTGCCCCGAGGGCAAAGCGCCCTTCGGACCGGCGGCGCAGGGCAAACGACCGTACGCGACGAGTGCGTTCCTCAAGGAAGCGCTGGACCGCGGTGCGGAACAGTTCAAATGGAGCGAACGGGTTTCGCGGACGCCGAAGCGCATTGGTTCCAAGGTGCGCGGCGTCGGCGTTTCGCTCAGTTGCTATGTCGGTGGCACGATCGGTTTCGATGGGATCCTGATCATTAAGCCGGATGGACGAGTGTCCATCCTCTCCGGAATAGGCAACTTGGGAACGGAGTCCGTGATCGACGTTCATCGAGTGGCTGCCGAGGTGCTGGGAGTGCCGTGGGAGAAGTGCGACATTACCTGGGGCGACTCGTCGAAGAACCTTCCCTTCACCTGCGTTTCGGGCGGAAGCCAAACGACCCATGCCATGACGCGCGCGGCGCACGCCACCGCGATGGACGCCCGGAAAAAATTGCAGGAGCTCGCCGCCAAAAAGCTCGGCGGAAAGCCGGAGAATTATGACGTTGCCAACGAACGCGTATTTCGCAAAGGCGGGGGCGCAGGTATGACTTTGGCGCAGGCTGCGAACTACGCGACTCAAGTGGGTGGCATCTACGATGGCCACGAAGTTTCCCCCGACCTCAATAAACTGACGAAGGCTTCCGTCGCAGCGATCGCGGGCCAAGGTCTTATAGCTGCTGCCAAGGACAAATACCCCCGTGACGGCGCGACATTTTCCTATGTTGCTAGCTTTGCCGAAGTCGAGGTCGACGTCGAGACCGGCAAGTATCACATCGTGGATTTCCTCGCTTCCGCGGATGTAGGCTCCGTGATTCACCCCCGCGCACTTGGAGGCCAAGTGCTGGGCCGCTCCGTTCTGGGCATCGGGCATGCGATTGGACAGAAGTGGGTGTTCGACCCTCGCTATGGTGCCATGCTCTCGACTAGGTTCAGTCAGAGCAAACCGCCAACAATTCTGGATGTGCCCGTCAATATGCAGTGGTCGGCGCTCGACATTCCCGATCCGGAAACGCCGGTCGGCGCTCGCGGTGTAGGCGAACCTCCCGTAGGAGGAGGATGCGCCTCCATTTTGAACGCGCTCTCGGACGCTCTCGGCGATGAAATATTCAGGCGGGCGCCCGTCAACGCGGACACAATTCTAACCTCGTTGGAGGCGGGACGGCCCATGCAGCATCCCCTGATGGCACACATTTAGATGGCGCACATTTAGCGAGACGCGAAAGGAGAACTCATGGCTGTAATCCGAGACGTCATGCCGGCTTTTGATTTGCTTCAGCCGGACTCGATTGCTGATGCGCAAAAATTGCTCCAGCAACAGGGAAGCGACGGCTGGGTGCTCGCCGGAGGCATGGATAGCTTCGACTGGCTCAAGGACCGCATCAAAAAACCCAAGGTCGTGGTCGATTTAAGCGGAATCGCCGAGCTCAAGGGAATTCGCAGCGCAGCCGACGGCATCGAGATCGGCGCGATGACCACGCTTACGGAAGTAGTCGAGCATCCCCTCATCAAAGAGAAGTACAAGCTGCTGGCGGATAGCGCGGAACTGGTTGCCTCGCCGCAGATCAGAAACCAGGGCACCATCGGCGGCAATGTTTCGCAGGACACGCGCTGCTGGTATTACCGCGCCGGCTGGCCTTGCTACCGCGCCGGGGGAAACATCTGCTATGCCGACACACCGGAAGGCCGCAACCGCGAGCACGCGATTCTACTTGCGGAACGATGCGTGGCCGTGAATCCCTCGGACACCGCCCCGGCCCTCATCGCACTCGACGCCAAATTCGTGATCCGCACTCACAAAGGTGAGCGCGTCATCGACGCCGAAGACTATTTCATCGGTCCGGACATCGACATCACGAGCTTGCATATCTTGCAACCCGGAGACCTGCTGACGGCCGTTCGCATCCCGTCTACATGGGCCGGCGCGCATTTCTATTTTGAAAAAGTGCGTGACCGCAATGTGTGGGACTTTCCCCTTCTGAACGTGGCATCAGCGATGGTCGTCTCGGGTAACAATATCGAACGCATCCGCATCGCCGTAAACGGCGCAGCGGCTCGTCCCCTGCGATTAAAAGCCGTCGAGGACGCCGTCCGAGGCAAACCGGCAAACGCCGCAACTGGCGAAATGGCTGGGAAACTGGCAGTGCAAGGCGCTGTCCCCTTGCAGTTCAACGCGTACAAGATCCCGCTGATGCGGAATCTGGTGAAGCGCGCCATCGGAGGAGTCGAGGAGGCTACATGGACTTCCTGAAGTGGGCCATCAGTCCGTGGGGACAGCGTATCCCGATTCACATTGCTTGGTTTCTGATTTGGGTCGCTGTTATTGCCGGATTTCTGTTTTTTATCGTTCACGCCACGTACCTTCGATATTTCGCCAAACCCAAGGAGTTTGCGAGCAGTGGATCGCCTCTGATCGCCGCGCGCATACCCGAGCACGTGCCCAGACATTCGCTGACCGCGCGGTTCTTTCACTGGATCATGGCAGCCTCCATGTTCACGCTGCTATTTACCGCTTTTCTCCCCAAGATGGGCATGCCGTTCGACTGGGTCACTTATCACTGGATAGCTGGCTCCGTCCTGACCGTCTCTGTCCTCTTCCATATCATCCACGCCTCCTTCTTCATGGACTTTTGGTCGATCTGGCCAGACAAAATTGATCTGCGCGACGCATACAGAAGAACACTGCGTTTCCTGGGCAAGTCTGCGCCGCCGCCGGATAAATTTGCCAAGTATCCCCTCGAGAACAAGCTCTATCACGGCGCGATCATGGCCGCTGGCCTCTCTGCAATCGTAACCGGTGTGTTCATGATGTTTCGCGTGCGAACAATCTTTTTTCCCCGCAATCCCTATCTATTCAGCGACATGACTTGGGGCATGATGTATGTGTTGCACGGCCTGGCTGGCGTCGGACTGATCGCCTTGATCATGGTGCATGTCTATTTTGGGCTTCGTCCGGAAAAGCGCGCGATCACGAAATCCATGATCTTCGGGTGGATGAGCCGCGACTTCTATCTGAAGGAACACGATCCGCAGCGCTGGCCCGTCGAATCTCCCACTTCATCGCCGGCATCCCGGGGAGAAGCCCCAGAGGGATTAAGAGATGCTGGCTGACCTCTCGGAACGCTCCGACACGATCGAAGAATGTTACGAGTTCATGCTGGCTTATGCGGCGCAAGGGCTTCCCAGCGATGAAGGAAGCCGGTCCGGCGGACAAATTCGCGAATATCTGGGCCGCGCCGTGAAAGCCATCTCTGGTCTGGCGGATAGCTGTGCGACCGCAGTGAAACAAGAACGCCTCGATCCGGCGGAAGAATATCGCGCATTCTTCGCGGTGCTCCAACGCGACGCGAGCGATTCGCTCGCCGCCATCGAACTTGTCCTGGTGCAACCCGCCATCGGCTCTCCGTTGATCGACAACCTGAACGCTTCCATTCATCTGCGTGCGCTCCTCACGGATCTGTTTCTCCTGACCGAGATCGCAAAGATTCAACGCGCACCGGCGAAGCCCAGGGCTTCGGGCGGTTAGGACTTCTTTTTCGCGGCGTATGTTTTAGAGAAGACAGCTGGAATGTCCGCTCTCGCATCCTCGCTGTCGGCGAAAACTTTTGGAAGAGTGGTGATACTTGCCCGGCCGGCGCAAGTGCCTAAAAACATCTGTTTGTAGGCAGCGATAGCCGCAAAAATTCACGCCTATAGAATCAGCTAGTTGGAGCCGACGTGGAGTAAGGGTCTTTGGGCAACCCGCCACCGCGGACCGAAATGGTTTCTAGCGACTAACTTTCGAGGCCGCCGTTTCTGGCTAACTTCCGCATTGCCGACCACCGGGTATTCGGTCAGACCAGGCAATAACAAGCGCGTTTGTCGGTACTAAACCGACGGGCGGGCTGATAACTTCCCGGTTGCCCGTTAATCAGGCGTTGGGCTCACTTAGCTGGAGGGAAGCCCTGCTATCTGCTAACGCGACAGATGCTTTTATGGAACTTAAAGTTCATGGTAGGCCGTCAAAGATCGCGCGTGCCCTCAGGTACCAATTAGGCCTCTAGATACCGATTGAATCCCTTCGATCGCGCCCTTGTGATCATCTCACCAGTCACCCTTCCTATGTTCTTCTCTGCCTGATGACCTGCTGGCCCTCTTTCGGCTATACGTCACAGCTCCCTGTGACACCGGTCACGGCAAAGCCACACATGCTTCCCGGATAGTTGTGCTCATTGTCATGCATTCCTAACGATCTGCCCCGAGGAGTTTCATGCCTGAGGACCAGGAGAACATAACTCCCGCAAACGACCCCGCCTCCCTTGATCGCCGGAAGTTCGTAAAAATTGGCACAACTTCTCTAGCCATCGCCGGCGTCGGCGCCTGCGTATTTGGCTTCCGCTATCTCTCGCCCAACGTTCTTTACGAGCCCTCGCCGGTTGTCAGCGTGGGGAAACCAGAGCATTTCCCTGTCGGTTCGGTGACCCTCGACCCTGGCTTCGGCATCTTCATCGTTCATCAGCCTGAGGGCTTCTATGCCCTCAGCGCCGTGTGCACCCACCTGGGCTGTCTTTCGTCGTGGAAGCCGGAAACTGGAGTCATCGCCTGTCCCTGCCATGGCACTTCCTTTCATCGCGATGGCCGCGTGCTCGACGGTCCAGCTCCGCAACCCCTGCCCTGGCTGAAAGTCTGGCTGAACGACGATGGCAACCTGATGGTTGATCGCTCCGCGAGTATCGCCAGTCACTCCGAATTGGTTCAGGCCTGACCATGGAACGCCTTCTCGACACCGCGACCGGCCACAAGCTCAGGAGTCCGGTCCCTGCTTTTCGCCGTTGGCGTGAAGACTTTCGTCGAATGACGTCCGCGCGGGTGCGCGAGGAACAGCTAGGCTTCCGCAAGACCTGGTACCTGGGCGCGCTGACCCTGGGCGCGTTCACCATCCAGATCGCTACTGGCCTGCTCTTGATGCTGTATTACCACCCCAGTATTCCGCAGGGCTACGCGGACATGAAGGACCTGGAATTTGTGGTCTCCTCGGGTCTCCTGCTGCGCAGTCTCCATCGCTGGAGCGCACACGCCATGGTGTTTCTGGTTTTCGTGCATATGGCCAAGGTCTTCTATCGTTCCGCCTATCGCCCACCACGCGAATTGAATTGGGTCCTGGGTGTCTGTCTGCTGATCCTCACACTTCTGCTGAGTTACACCGGTTACCTTCTGCCGTGGGATCAGCTTTCCTACTGGGGGACCACCGTCGGTTCGAACATCATCTCCTCGATTCCATTTCTGGGCGCCAAATTGCGCTATTACCTGCTCGCTGGGCACACCGTGAACGCCAACGCCTTGCTGCGCTTCTATGTGCTGCACACCATGATTCTGCCTCTGACTCTCATCGCTCTTGTTGCCGTGCACTTCTGGCGGCTGCACAGGGACGGAGGCATGTTCGATGTGGACGCGAAGGGGAGTCGCATCTCCAGCGATCCGGATCGAAACGACACTCCCATCGACAGCGGCAAATCAGAGAAGACTTATTCCTACGGCGACCTGCTATTCCGCGAAATCATTGCCATCGAAGCGCTCGCCGTCCTGCTCGTCACCATCGGCCTGATCTGGGCGGCGCCTCTCGAGCAGCTTGCCAATCCGATGCACACACCCAATCCGGCAAAAGCGCCCTGGTACTTCACCGGCCTGCAGGAACTGCTGCACTATTTTCCACCGTTCGTAGCCGGGATCATCTTGCCGGTCCTCATTGTCGGCGGCCTAATTTTCATTCCGTTTTTCCCGGTCTTTGACGAATTGAAAACCCTGGACGCTTTGCGCTGGTTGCGCAGCAAGTCCGTGCGCCTGGCCATCGCCGCTATCGTGTTGGTGCTGCTCAGCTGGCTGCTGATTCATCTTCATGCGTGGGACACGCTGCTGCCTCTCTCCACCGTCGTGCTCCTGCTGCTCTTCGCTTCCCGCGGAATGAGCGACGAGGCTCATGGTTTGAGCGGCTGGCTCCGCGCCAAGTCACTTGCCTTCTGGATCATGACGCTATTTCTGATGGAAGCGCTGGTGCTGACGGCCGTGGGCACTTTTTTCCGTGGACCCGGCTGGTCTTGGGTGTGGCCCTGGAGCGGCTGAGTGAGCGAGTCGACTCCACTCCGGCGCATGTGGCATTTATTCGTGGGCACACCCGCGCGCCGTTTTGCTTCTGTCAGTATTTTGCTCGCGATCGTCGCTGCCGTTGCTCCCACGAGGGATCTCTTCAGCGAGTGGCGCCACTATCAGCGCCAATATCGTCATGTGATTGCCCAGCGCGCGGACGCCGTTCGTTTGCAACGCCGCTTTCAGAACGGGATTCAGCAGATCTGGATTCCCGAGCAACACGTTGTGGACCGCTGCCCGACCTGTCACGTGGCGCTTCAGGAGAACAGTCTGGCGGATTCACGCACGCAGCCATTCCGTCCGCACCCGCCGATGCCACACTCGCTGACGGAATTTGGCTGCGTCATCTGCCATCACGGACAGGGCGCTGCTACCACGGCGAAAGAAGCCCACTACAGCACCAAGGCTTGGGAGCAACCCATCCTACCGGGCCGCTATCTCGAATCCTCCTGCGGACAGTGTCACATGGGGGATCTCGAAGGCACGCCGCAGCTCAATCTCGGCCGCCGATTGCTGGCGCGCTACGGTTGCGCTCACTGTCATGCCATTACGCAACCAGACGGCACGCTGGTCAAACCCGTTGACGAGCCACCGTCACTCGAACATGTGGCGGAAAAGACTTCTCGTGAGTGGCTTTATGGATGGTTGAAGAATCCGCAGGCCTACGCCGTGTCTTCCACCATGCCAAATTTTCGCTTCAACGACCAAGAAGCAACAGACATCGCTAATTTTCTTGTTTCCCAGAGCACGCCCTCCGAGAACTCCCGCGCGAACGTTGCTATGAACGTGCCTCTTCCCTCGGAAGCGGTTGTCGCGTCTGACGGCGCCGGTCTGTACGGTGCGCTTTTCTGCGCCTCTTGCCACGCCATGCAGAGCTCCCGCGGCAAGCTAATTGGCGGCGACCTCGCCCCCGAACTGACTCGCATCGGCAGCAAGGTCAATCCAGACTGGCTGCGGCGCTGGTTGCGGGCCCCCCAAAGCTACGACCCCAAAACGCGCATGCCGCGTTTCCGCTACGACGAAAAAGAGGTCGCGCTGCTCACGGCATTTCTCCTCGGCAAAAAGGACGACGATTTCCTTGCCAATGTCCACCTTACTCCCTCAGACGCAGCAAGCATCACTCGCGGAAAGAAACTTACATCGGACTACGGCTGTGCCGCCTGCCATCGCATCAATGGAGTAAATCCACCGGACGGATTCGCTCCCGATCTCTCCCGCATCGGCAGTAAGCCGCTTTTCCAGGTTGGCTTCCTGCGCGGTATGCCTGAAACGTTGCCTGATTACATTTTCGGAAAGATTCGTGATCCCCGTGCCTTTGGCCCCGCGCTGAAAATGCCCAGGTTCATGCTGACCGATCCGCAAGTCGAAGCCTTGACCACCGCGCTACTGGCGCAAACCGACCGCGCCGTAACCATGCCACCGGAACTGGTCCGCTCTTTTCCGCACGCCAAGTATCATCCCGGCGGGGATGCCGGCCGTCTGATGGAGGACCTGCGGTGCCAGAGTTGCCACGCCATCAACGGCAATGGCGGCGACATGGCCCCGGACCTCACCTTTGAAGGCAGCGTGGTGCAGCGCGCGTGGCTGCTCGATTTCATGAACAACCCGGACACGCTGCGCCCAGCGCTCATCCGTCGCATGCCCAAATTCAATCTAAGCCCCGCCGAAATTACAACTCTCACTGATTACATGATGACTGCTTACCAGGCGCCGGGATTTGATTCGCAAGCGCTGGATCTTCGCACCCTCAACGCAGAGGCTGCCGCACGCGGCAAGGAGCTGTTTTATTCGAAATACGCCTGCCAGTCCTGCCACATCGCCGACTACAAAAGAGACAAAGGCTACGTTGGCCCCACGCTGACTGATGTCGGGAATCGCCTTAGTGCCGTCTGGATTTACAAATGGCTCAAGGACCCCAACGCTCTTTTGCCCGGTACCTCAATGCCCAATCCGCATCTCTCTGAAGCAGAGGCGCGCGACATGACCGCCTTCCTCGTTGCTCACAAAGCACGCAAGAAGGGAGCCGCCAATTGAAGTCCGCCCTCCCAACGTGGATCCTCGCTTCCCTGCTGGTCTCCGGCTGCGCGAAACGGGCCGACGTACCTCCTCCACTCGCCCCCAGGGCCTACGGCACGCAGATCGTCGAGCAGAGCGGCGGAAAGCAAGCCACCGGCGTGGGCGCGAAATTGAGTGATCCCGTAGTGGTGCAGGTAAATGGTGCCGATGGCAACGCGGTTGCCGGCGCGGTTGTCTCTTTCCATGGCGATGGCCTCAGTTTCACGCCGTCACAAGCCCTTACCGACGACAGCGGTCAGGTGAGCACGGTCGCGCAACTCGGCACGATTCCGGGCAGCTATGTAATGATTGCTGAAACGCCGAAGCCCGGCGGGGGCATCTTGTCTGTGAATTTGCGCGAAATCGCTCTCGGCTATCAGGAAAAGGTCGGCAAGCAAATCAGTGATAAGTACTGCATCATGTGTCACGATCCGGAATCGACGCCGGAACGTGTCTCGAACTTCGACAACCTCGCTCCACCGCCGCCACATCTCTTTTCCGATGGCAGTGTATTGAATGCTATGTCAGACGCCGACCTGATCAAGATCATCACGGACGGAGGCCCGGCCCTCGGCAAGTCTCCGCAAACGCCCGCCTATCGGGGCACGCTGACTCCCACCGAGATCAAAGCCGTCGTCGCCTACATTCGTGCCGTCGCCGAACCCCGTGTCAATGGACGATAAGTCGCATTGCCGGGAAGTGCGAATTGCGGGTTAGAAACGTCGTTGTGGGAAACGAAGATGAGATTCTGGACGAGTCGTCGGCAAGCCACAAGTAATGCCGCGAATCCCGGTCTTCTGGAGTCACTTCCGGTTAGCCCGTCACTCGCACACGACGACGCAAGCGTGAGAAGGCGCAAGTTCGATTGAGGGGAGGCGACTGATTTAGGGTCCACAGGATGCCGTCTACGCCACTCGGCACGGGCCTCTTGTAACTGAATAGCGAACGCTGGATTTGGCTGGCCGAAGTGTTTCGTGGGATCAGACATCACTCTTGCGGATCGACCATACTGACGCAATTCCAAATCGCTCATCTTGCGCAGACGTTCGCGGACTTGCTCGACGTTTTCCGAGTCGGCTTGAATGCTCATTTGTCCTCAGGAGGAAACGGGAGGGCAGGATATCACGGGCCGAATCAAGATGGTGTATTCCCAGTGCTCAGGGGCAACTTAACGACTCCAACCGGGTTGGCTTTCAGAGTAGCGAGTCTCTGTCGAGCACCTTCGATACCCTCGTGCTCAAGCTTGCCGATTTCAATTGGACTGTTAAGCCTTTCCGCAATTGCCGCACGCGCATTTGCGATCTTGAGAGTCATTTTAGCGGGGTCTGTTTCGAAAAGGGCAGATATGTATGCTGTTCGCCACAGGGACGAAAGACTCTCGGTCATAGGGCCTGCTTTCGGAAGACACCACTGTGCACGTCTGTTTGTTCAATCGTGTCAGCTGACGGGCCATTAACGCCGCAACCTGATCGTCAATGACCTTGATTTCTGAGGCGATTTGGTCCTAAGACCTGTTCGGCTGGGTACAGTGCAGGCCCAGGTTCCAAATCCGATGCCAACTAGATCAGCGTTTAGTACATTCCGCCCATACCGCCGCCATGGCCTGCACCAGCGGCGGCCATCTTTTCCTCTCCCTTAGCGTCGGCTATCAGGACTTCGGTTGTTAGCATCAGTGAGACGATGGACGCAGCATTCTGTAGTGCGAGACGCGTGACCTTCGCCGGATCAATCACCCCGGCCTTAACCATGTCGCCGAACTCACCGGTCTCCGCGTTAAAACCGAAGCTTTCATCTTTCGATTCGCGCACGCGCCCGACAACAAGTGCGCCCTCGTGTCCGGCGTTTTCGGCGATCTGGCGAATTGGTTCTTCGAGTGCGCGCTTCACGATGTTCACGCCAACGGCTTCGTCGTCGTGGAGCTTAAGCTTATCTAGAGCGGGCAAGCAGCGCAGAAGAGCGGTGCCGCCTCCTGAGACGATGCCTTCCTCAACTGCGGCACGGGTGGCGTGCATGGCGTCCTCGACGCGAGCCTTCTTTTCCTTCAGCTCGGTTTCGGTGGCCGCGCCGACCTTAATTACGGCGACGCCGCCGACAAGCTTGGCCAAGCGCTCTTGCAGCTTCTCCTTGTCATAGTCCGAGGAGGTGTCTTCGATCTGCACGCGGAGTTGCTTGATGCGGCCTTCGATCTCTGTGGCCTTGCCGGCGCCAGCGACGATCGTGGTGTTGTCCTTGTCGATGGTCACTTTCTTGGCGCGGCCGAGGTCCTCAAATTTCACATTTTCGAGTTTGATGCCGAGGTCCTCGGTGATGGCCTTGCCGCCAGTCAGAACGGCAATGTCCTCCAGCATGGCCTTGCGGCGGTCGCCGAAGCCAGGGGCTTTCACCGCAGCGCACTGTAGCGTGCCGCGCAGCTTATTCACCACCAGGGTCGCCAGCGCTTCGCCGTCGACTTCCTCAGCAATGATGAGGAGCGGCTTGCCCGCCTTGGCGGTCTGTTCGAGCAACGGCAGCAGGTCCTTCATCGAGCTGATCTTCTTCTCATGAATCAAGATGCTGACATCCTCGAGGGCGCACTCCATGCGTTCCGGATCGGTGACGAAGTACGGCGAGAGGTAGCCGCGGTCGAACTGCATGCCTTCGACCACTTCCAGCGTGGTCTCCATCGTTTTGGATTCTTCGACGGTGATGACGCCGTCTTTACCTACCTTCTTCATCGCTTCGGCGATGATGTTGCCAACCTGCTTGTCGGTGTTGGCGCTAATTGTGCCGACCTGCGCGATCATGTCGCCCTTCACCTCGCGGGAGAATCTTTTGATCTCAGCCACGGCAACTTCCACGGCCTTGTCGATGCCGCGTTTGAGCGCCATCGGGCTCGCGCCCGCGGCCACCGTTCGCACCCCCTCACGGAAGATGGCTTGTGCCAGAACAGTCGCGGTAGTGGTGCCGTCGCCGGCCACATCGGAAGTCTTGGACGCAACCTCACGCACCATCTGTGCTCCCATGTTCTCGAGCGGGTCTTGGAGCTCGATCTCTTTCGCCACCGTCACGCCGTCTTTTGTGATGATGGGTGCCCCGAACTTCTTCTCGATCACCGCATTGCGCCCTTTCGGACCGAGCGTGATCTTTACCGCGTCAGCCAAGATGTTGACGCCGCGGAGGATTGCTTGACGCGAATTCTCACCAGTTACAATTTGTTTTGCCATTAGATTCCACCCTCCCGGGTGATCGCACTTTCGACTCCATCCGAGATTTTCGGATTGGAGACACTACTTCTTGCCGGATGCCGCTTTGGCCATTCCGCTGAACTTCCCCAGGATTTCCTCCTCGCGGAGAATCATGTACTCCTGGTCGTCGATTTTGATGTCGTTGCCGGTGTATTTACCGAACAAGACTCGGTCACCCACCTTCACGTCGAGCGGTACACGATGGCCCTTTTCCATCTTGCCAGCTCCGATGGCCATCACCTCGCCCTCTTGAGGCTTTTCTTTAGCCGTATCGGGGATAATAATCCCGCCCTTCGCGGTTTCCTTCTCTTCCAACCTCCGCACCAGCACGCGGTCGTGTAGCGGAGTAATATGTACAGTCATTTCTCTAGCCTCCCTTGAACCATTCTCTAGCTCGCAGTTACAGTGACTCGCCTCGCGCGGTTAATCTGTTACCGATGTCACCGTGAGTCTCTATTTCGTGTTTGATAAAGAATAAAGCCAGGATCCCCAAAACGGTGCCCGCACAAACCACAAAGTCCAACGGTACTTGGTAACTCGCGAAGGGGCGCCATGACACCACCATGAGCAACGCCGTAATGGACACCCACTCCATGACTTTCGTGACCATTGGCAACCTCGTTTCTCCATCGAGTTCCGTCAATAGGGACCCACTGTTTGATTTTCCTGACCATTGCTAACCTCGTTGCTCCACCCAGCTTTCACCTTCGCCGGACAAGTGAAGGGGCGGACTTACCGCCCCTCCAAACGAATGGACCTGCGAGCTTCAAGCCGCTACGGCAGCGGCGATCTTGTGGAACGTCGAGTTGGCGACGTCATAGTTTTCAACTTGAGGAGCTCCGTCAACCACCGTGGTGAGGATCTTCGTCACTTCCGGGTAGTTTCCGCGGTTGTAAGCCTCGGCATTCTCGGCTTTGTCCCACAAACTGATTGCGAACGCTTCCGTCCCGCCCTGTCCTACGAACGTGATTTCGTCCTGGAATCCTTTCTGTTTTCGAAGCAGGGGAAGGATGTCCTTCTCCAGCCTCTGGGTAAACTCCGCAACGCTATTGGGCTTCAGATGCATATGAACTCTGCGTGCAAACATGGCACTCTCCTTGATTCTCAATGCCAAAGGGGCGATTCAGATAACTACCATTGGTTCAGATTCTGAAGACTCCCTCAGTCCAGTGATTACAGTGAGTTAATTAACTTGACCTGTCAAGTGTAATCTGGGACTATTTCTGTAGTTAACGATCCGAGTTAAGCCACGTGGAGGGGCATTGTGGACGTTTGTCTGGTGATTAGACAGCGACTGGATGAATTGGGGCTTGAGCAGAAAGATCTGGCCAACGCCGCCGAAGTAACCGAGTCCTATATTTCCCAGCTGCTGGCTCGCAAGAAACTACCCCCTGCGCCTGAACGGACCGATATCTATGAGAAAATGGCAAAGTTTTTGAAGCTCCCGAGCGATAGACTTTCGAAGCTGGCCAACCTCCAGCGTAGGGAAGAATTGAAAAGACATTTGGGGGATCCACAAGCGCCCTTGTTTCACGAAATTCGAGAATTGATTCTCCGTAAGTGCGTGCCCGACAAAGCGAAACAGATACGGGCGATTCTTGAGAAGCAGCCCTTCGGCGAACTAGAACGCCTCGTCACACAAAAGCTCTTGGACGTGATCAAGAAAGTCGCCAGAGAAGAATTGAACAGTGAAAACTGGCTCCACTTGGTGGCTAGACTCACCGGCCGAAGCTATGAACAGATGCGGGTTACTCTCCTTGAGTTCTTGGACACGGATGTCTTCAACTTGTCTCCTGAAAACTGTATTTCCTTCCTGGATCCGCTGATTGAATCCTGGGACGTGGACCTAGCGACCTTTGGTATGGAGATTGTGCTAAATCGGAGAATAGCCTCAGGGAATCCTAAGAGATTTGAGTTTGTTGAAAAGGGACCTGACCAACCCCAGGTAGAGCCGGGGTTCAAAGAATTCCTTGGTGATAGTTCTCTCAGCGGGACTGCCACCAAGGAAGAAATAGAGCTTCTAAATAAGCTGAGGTTCAACGGGAAACGCCCCACTTCAATTTACTATTACCGGGAATTACAGAGCCTAAGAGACCCGCTCCATTTTCGCGTTTCATAGCCGATGAGAATTTCACTCGTATCAACAAGTCCGGGATACGCTAATGATGCATCCGCCGATCGTCTTGGAGCTCTCACAGACCTCTCGACATTGCCATGATAGTTTTCCTCGTTTCTCGAATCCCCCGAATAGACTGTACTTTCACGAAATTGGCGCCCATACTCCATTCAGCAAATTGTCCGAGCCACTAGGATTAGTTGCTCGTCTCCCGCGCCAAGTCTTCCTCTAAGCGTGACCACCTTTGTTCCTCCTGCAGTTTGCTTTACAACACCATCCAGCAAGGGAGGTATCCGTGAATTCTCCGTTCGACATCCTGAAGAAAAAACCAGAGGGAAGCTTCCGCTGGTTCGAGGCGGTGAACGATCTTGGGTCCGCGAATATTCGCATTGAACAGCTGATTGCACTGTCTCCGGGCGAGTACGTTGTGTTCGACCAACGCACGCACAACGTCATTCCTGCCGACCGATCAAGTTTTCGGCTCGACCCTCGACGGGAGTGGCCGCTAAACGCGACGGGCTGCACCGATGAATTCTCGGATTGATATCTGAAAGCAGAGAACAGCGAGACGTGGAGAAGCCTCGGCAATTGTGGCCGAGCGAAAGGCCGTAACCTGTAGGTTCGCGAATCCCTCAGGTTCTTGCCGTGCTGCGCGTAACGGATACCGTATCCGACGTTGCCAGGTCCGACGTATACTCGCGCCATACACTGATCTCCGCTGGTGAGATACAAAAATGCCAGACGAAGAGTGGATCAAAACATTTGAATCCAGCAGAAAAGTGAAATTCACCTATCAAGAACTGCCGGAAGACCTGGTATTTATAACCGCACAGCTTGAGGGTCATGAGGTCGTCTATTCAGTCGTATTGAACAAAGCAAGAAACCCGCCTAGCCGTGACGATGTTGAAAGTCATTTCAAGGGTGAGCTTTCAAACAAGTAGTACCACTTATTGGGGGAACACGATTCGCAAAGCCGCGAATCGCTAGATCGCTGCTAACCAATCAAGGACGCTTGACTCAAATGATATACGAGTGCAACCTGTAAAAAGGTGGTGTACTTATGCAAGCATTCGCCGGCTCAAACAAGGTTAAATCCAAAATAGAACTTAAGCAGAAGCCCGCTTTCGATGTTCAAGCTTTTCTCGATTCGGCCGGTGTAGCGAGAAAGATTGTCGAATTTCAGAAAAAAGTGACTATCTTCGCGCAAGGTGATGCCGCCGGGCATGTCATGTATATTCAACAGGGCGGCGTCAAGCTTTCCGTCGTGAATGAAACGGGCAAAGAAGCGGTCGTAGCCGTTCTCAAGCCAGGGGATTTTCTTGGCGAAGGATGTCTTGCGGGCCAGCCTCTTCGCATGGGCTCAGCCACCACTACCGTACCGACCACCATGCTCGTGATTGATAAGGACGAGATGATTCGCGTGCTCCACGCCGAACATGAACTTTCCGACAGATTCATCGCTTACATGCTTTCCAGGAATATCCGAGTGGAAGAGGATTTAATCGACCAACTCTTCAACTCAACCGAAAAACGCCTGGCTCGCACGCTTCTCTTACTAGCCCGCTATGGCAAGAACGACGAGCCGCAGAGCATCATTCCCAAAGTATCGCAAGAGACGCTGGCGGAAATGATCGGCACCACACGCTCCCGAGTCAATCTGTTTATGAACAAATTCAAGAGACTGGGATTCATTCATTACGAAGGCGGACTTCGGGTCCATAATTCCCTCCTAAATGTTGTCACTTTCGCGCTTAGCGGAAAGCGGCGTTCTTCCCGGATAACTGTTGGAAACAACGGCTTACCACTAGCCATACCGGAATTGTTGGTCGGAAGCGGATTTATCGACCTCTAGGACCCTGCAGAATTTTGTTTTTCCGTTCAATCGCCTCAGCCGCAGAAAGCTTCCGGTCCGTGTGCGGTTCAAGGCGCAGGCCACCTGCCTGGAGTACACAACGCTGACCGGCAGCAACACCGCACGTTGGGCAAGGGACAGAAGATGACTGTTTTCTAGTCAAGTCTCCGATTTTCATTTCGTTAGAGTGTCCTAAAATGTTCCAAATCGGTACATTTTTCACCTACCGTTGTACCAAATTTCAAACTGACCAAAAGTGTCCCAAAAGGAACAGCATTACAGGCGGGCGTGGACGCAGACTTCTTGAGATTGAGTTGTCTCCTCTCTCAATAATACCCCCACGAGCGGCCCTTGATCCCGGGTCGCTCCTTTTTAGGATCGTTAGCTGGGTGATTCGTCAGGCCGTCAAGGAATACATCGAGCGCCAGGAGGGCCGGTAATGAAACCCGAAGTCACAAACAACCCATGGAGAACTGAGGTGCCCGATTTGTTAGTCCAGGAGAAGTGAGAGTTTTATACCACAGTGATCGGCCCGGCTTTTTCAGACCAACCCTAGGGTGAGTTTTCGGCAGTTTGCATCCCAAGGAAATCGCGGCTAGCCGCGATTTCCTTGGCGAATTCGTTGGGCGTCTTCTCCCCCAGAGATCGGTGAGGACGACTCTCATTGTATTCGCCTCGCCAAGTCTCTACGATCTGCTGAGCTTCCGTCAAGGACGTAAACCAATGTGCATTCAGGCATTCCGCTCGAAACGTGCCGTTGAACGATTCCACGAAGGCGTTATCAGTTGGTTTCCCAGGGCGGGAGAACGCCATGCGTACTCCGTTCTGATAAGCCCATAGATCCATCACTTGACTGGAAAATTCGCTGCCATTGTCACAGTGCATCATCTTCGGAACTCCACGGATGTTTTTGATCCGGTTCAGTACCCGCACCACATCCTCGCCCTTCAGCCGCTGCTCCGATTCAATCGCCAGGCATTCCCGCGTGTAAATATCCACCACCGTCAACGACCGAAATCTTCTTCCGTCCGCCAACTGATCCGCCACAAAGTCCATCGACCACACATGGTTCGGCCTCGTAGGATGGAAACGCTCTCGCCGGTGTTCCGCTACTCGTCGGCGTCGTTTCCGCCGCTGCTGCAGCGTTAATCCTTCTTCCCGGTAGATCCGTTCCACCAGGTATTTCCCCACTTTCCAACCCTCGCGATTCAGCAGCACACGAATCTTCCGGTATCCGTAGCGCACTCTCGTTTGCGCTATCTCCCGAATGCGCATCCGCAGCTCGGTCCGTGGATCCCTGTAGCTGCGGTAGCGGAAGGTCGCTCGATGTATCCGGGCAACTCTACAGGCCCGCCTCTCGCTTACCCGGTAGTTGTCGTGCAGGTACTCGACCACCTGCCGACGCCGCGAGGGCTTCAGAATTTTTTTGAAAGCACATCCTGCAACATCGCTTTGTCGAGTGTCAGGTCGGCCACCACCTGTTTCAATCGGGTGTTTTCTTCTTGAAGTTGTTTGAGCTGTCGAACTTGATCCGCTTCCAGCCCCACATACTGTTTCTTCCATCGATAGAAGGTCTGCTCGGACACACCGACTCTGCGAAGCAGCTCCGCCAGTGGTACTCCCGCTTCGGCTTGCTTCAGGACTGCTACGATCTGTTCCACACTAAATCGCTTCTGCTTCACGGCAAAATCCCCCTTCTTTCAGGTCTAGATTCTGCCGAAAACTAACTCTCCCTGTGGACTAAAAATACCGGGGCCGGCCAACAGCCATGGGCTGTGGATTCGGATTTGCTCCCCAGGGGCTACAGGCCGCGGGGGCAGGCGGCCTGTAGCCGAGCGCCGAGTGCGGCCGCTTCGTGTTGTATTCCACGCGCCAGTTTTCGATCACGATCTGAGCCTCCTTCAGTGAGTAGAAAATCTCTCCGTTCAAGCATTCATCCCGCAGCTTCCCGTTGAAGCTTTCGCAGTAGCCGTTCTCCCAGGGGCTGCCCGGTTCGATGTACAGCGTCCCCGTGCCCACCTTCGCCAGCCACTGTCTCAGCTCCTTCGCCACGAACTCCGGGCCATTGTCCGAACGAATGTTTTCCGGAATTCCCCGGAACAGCATCACATCTGCTAGAGCTTCAATCACTTCGTACTTCCCGAGCCTTCTCGCTACACGAATGGCCAGGCTCTCCCGCGTGTATTCATCGATCAGCGTCAGCATCCGCAGCGTTCTTCCGTCATGCGTCATCGCGCTCACGAAGTCATAGCTCCAAACGTGATTCGCACGCTCCGGCCGCAGCCGCACGCACGACCCGTCGTTCAGCCACAACCGACCGCGCGGCTTTTGTTTCTGCGGCACTTTCAACCCCTCGCGACGCCAGATGCGCTGTACCCGATCTTTGCCCACGCGCCAGCCAGCACGTTGCACCAGCGCCGTAATTCGCCGGTATCCGTAGCGACCGTACTCACTGGCCAGGGCAACGATCGTTTCGGTCAGCGCATCCTCGTCGATCCTCGGGATCGCCGCATAGCGTTGTGTCCTCCGCCACTGCCCCAGCAGCCGGCAGGCATGTCGCTCGCTCACTTCGTACTTTCCGCGCGCATGCTCTACCGCACAACGCCGCCGCTCAGGGCTCAGAAGTTTCCCGAGGCCACGTCCTTCAGGATCTGCTTCTCCAACGACAGCTCCGCGACTAAACGCTTCAGCTTCGCGTTCTCTCGCTCTAGCCCCTTCATCCGTTTCGCTTGATCCAGCTTCAGGCCGCCGAACTCTTTTCTCCAGCGGTAGTACGTTTGAACCGTGATCTCTGCTTCCTTGCAGGCTTGTGCTGTGCTTTTCCCGTTCGCTATTTCTACTTCAATCTGCCGCAGCAACGCCACGATTTGCTCTGGCTTGTGTTTCTTCATCGGCATGTCCAGCTCTCCTTTAGAGTGATTTTCTCTCACTCCTGCTGGACTAATTCAAGGCGGTCACGTCACAACGGGAAGCTGCGGGACGAGTGCTTGAACGGAGAGATTTTTTACTCCCTGAAGGAGGCGCAGATCGTGATTGAGAACTGGCGCGTGGAATACAACACGAAGCGGCCGCACTCGGCACTCGGCTACAGGCCGCCTGCCCCCGCGGCCTGTAGCCCCTGGGGGGTAAATCCAACTTCACAGCCCATGGCTGTGATATAAAAACTCTCACTTCTCGTGGACTAACAAATCAGGCCGGTCACTAAGCGAAGTGTAGGCCGCACACTTGGAAGTGCCGCCATGCATGCTGACGCCAAGCAAGCGGAGTTTTGCGCCTACCTATCGGCGATCCTGCTCGGAGGATTGCTACTGAACACACTCTACGGTTTCTGGTGGGCTGATCCTATCGCAGCCATCATCATGGTTCCAATCATCGCCAAAGAGGGTATCGAAGGGTTGCAAGGCCGAGTCTGCAACGACTGCTGCGCTGGAGATCGCTAAGGGATGAGTCCGGTCTTAACGGTCCTTGTTGCCAGCGTAACGACGTTCGCGGCCACCAATCTTGACGACATCTTTCTGTTGTGACCGGTAGAGAACACTGTCCCACAGTCGGACGGCAACGCAAATCGTCTGCTGGCTGGATTGTATACTTGTTCCAAAATGTTCAGTGCCGGACGCTCCGTCCTCAGGTTCCGAATTGTCCAAATCGCCCGATTGTCGTGCTCCAATGTCCTGATAAAACGCTTCTATCGATGAGCACTCATACCTTTTGTTCCTGCGATAACAAAAGCTGGTTTTTCATTCTTTTGCAAGTGAGCTAGGTAAGTTCTACGACTTGAGGTTATCGGACGAAAAGAGCGGCGAGCTGAATCTTATCCTGACGCACCTTGAGTGAGATTAGACGGCCTCGCCCTCAACAATGTGTGCGCCTTATTGATGATGTCAGAAAGCGGTTCCGTCTTAGACAGCACCAAGTCCACCCCGATTGCCTCAACTTGATCTTGCTTGAGTGCGCTGCCATACATCGTCAAGAGGATGATCGGAGTTTTAGGCACAAGTTTGCGTAACTGCGACGCTGCCTGCAAACCATTCATCACGGGCATGGAAAGGTCTAAAATGATCAGGTCGGGTTTGAGCTGCTTGCATAGATTGATCGCTTCTTGCCCGTTGGCGGCTTCACCGCAAACACCGAAACCATCGGACAGAAAAGCCCGACACACGGCCTGACGTATTCCTGGGTTGTCGTCCACCACCAGGACGGTCCTTCCGCCGCCTCGCAGCTTAATGTCAATGCGTGCCACGGCCTCTTCCAGGGCAGGGCGAGGGGGGACGACATGTCCTGAGAATTAGACTACGGAACGTCACTAAATGGCTGCTGTCAGCAAACCAGTGCAGGCGGCAGGACATGCATTAAGCCGGCTCGGCAGGACCGGGCTTCTATACGTCCCAATCAGGAAACGACAATTTCTCGCGCTGCAAAGTACGCAGCACAGAGAGGGCGTTAGCTATCGCCTGCCGCTCCGCTTCGTAGCCCGAGTCGTGTGCCAGGTTCTGTAGCCGTTCGAAGATTGCCTGTTCGGCTGCGTGAATTTTCTCAGGCAGTTCTGGCAAACGAGATTCTGAGACTGCTGCCTCGTATAATCCCTGCCAGTGCGGGTACTTTACTTGCTCATCGCTCATGGTTGTTGTTCACTCGGGGTTCGAACGTATCGCGGGCTCTCTGCAAGATTCTCCTCGCGTACTGTCGGGAGTTAGCAGCTTCTGCTCCAACTCGAAGTCCTCTAGCGACGCCACTAAGGCGCCGGGCTGAATAGATTAGTGAAAGGCCAGGACGACACTGTGTCGGGTTTTGCCGACACTCTGCGAATCGCTAGGGAATGAACAAGGAAGTGCCCATTGCCCTGCTTTAGCTGTGGGAACGAAAAATCGAAGTGCACCACTCAATCTAGTTTGTCTATTTCTTCTGCGATGACTCTAGGGACTTGGACGGGGTCGAACATCGGCGGCTACAGCATTCACCTGATTGCCTCCTTTTTCACCTATGTTACGTTTCCCGTTCCGCCCTTCAAGGAAGTGTCAGATGAGGCTGCGTTTCGCTATGAGGTCGCCCGAATGCCCGGACTGCGGCAGCCATTTAATCCACCATTCGCACACGAGGACTTTTGTCGAACATATTGCATGTCGATTATTATTTGTGCGGCCCTACAGGTGCGACGACTGCGATACACGATTTTTCAAGTTCCGAACGCGTTCAGCGCGAAGGTTCGCCCATTAAAGGAGCTGCAGAGGGCAAATCGGTTGGGGCTGAATGAAGCCGATGCAAGCAAAATCGGTCGGGGTACCCGAAAAGATCGTTGATTTTCATTTGGACGCAAACTGCGACTGGGTAGCCGAGCTCGAATGCGGGCATCAGCAGCACGTCCGTCACAACCCGCCTTGGACAATCCACCCTTGGGTAATAACGCCTCAGGACAGGCTTGAACATCTTGGACAGGAGTTGGAATGTACCGCTTGTCTCGCCAAACGGACGGAGCCAAGCTAGCGCGTCTCTCCGACCCTGGCCATCACAAACGTTCTGACAGCGGGGGCTTCGGGTGCCGCTAGTGTCTGTGGATGATCATTGCCTGAAGTGCAGGGAAGATCTGCTCGTATGCTAGATCCCCAGTGGCACCAAAGAAGACAAATGCATCCGATTCGGGACTCTTCATTTTCAACCGTCCATTTTCCTGCCCAATCCTGTCACATCGAGGGTGTTCGAGCGGTCAAATCGGAGGGTCCGCTCAGTAGCCTGCAAATTCTTCCGCGCGGATGTCGTCATCATTCGTCCCTACTTTGCTCAACATCTCGTGCAAACCGTTCACCATGCCTGGCGGGCCAGCAATGTAGTAGATAGGCGACGCTGCACCCTTCAAATGTCTTCCGATCATCTCTTGATTGATCGAGCTGGTTTCACCGTTCCAAGGTCGATGCGATTTCTCCATTTCAGTCATGCTGGCAATTAACTTGTACTTTGGATTGTCTCTTTCCAGGGTCTGAAGGTCCGCGAGGAATGCTGCATCTTCCGGCCGCCTGTTGGAATAGAAGAGAAAAACACGCTGGGGCAACTTCACCTTCGCTGCCCAATGGACAATGCTTCGAAACGGAGTGATGCCAATCCCGCCTGTAAGAAATACGGCCGCTCGCGTAGAATCATTCTGAAGAATCAAATCCCCGGATGGCCCTTCGATCTTCACAGCGGTCCCAATCGGCATCGTCTTCAGCACACGTTTGAATGCCGTATCGCGCATCCGCGTGGCCACCATCAAGCTTTCTTCGTGAGGGGCGCTGGCGATCGAAAAACTGCGCACATTTCCTTCTGAATCCGTCTCCGAAGGATCAAGCAAAGTCATATCGAGATACTGGCCGGCCTTGAATGTCCATCCTGATGGCTTTTCGAAATGGAAGGCCATGGTGCCTTCCGCAACTTCCCTGCGATCTTTCAGTTTGCAGATGAAGCCTTGTGACGCCGCAGCAGTGCTCATAATTGTCTCCTTCCGATACGTGCCTCGATCAAATCCTGAGGTCGTTTCTTTGGGGAAACCGCCAAACCTCGTGAAATCAGATCCCAGCCTCCTGGCTAAAATACTGGTAATCTTCCCGCCAACCGCCTTGGCCTTGGCCAATGGTTTTGTAATCCGCGATGAACTCGATTGCGCGGATGTACTTCACCATCGTGAATCCAAGCTGCGTTTCAACGCGAAGCCGGAGCGGCGCTCCGTGCAGAATCGGCAGCGGCTGGCCGTTCATTTCGTAGGCAAGAATCGTCTGTGGATCTTCAGCCAACTCTAAGCGAATCGTGCCGTAGAAGTACCCCGGCCCTTGGGCGTGTGGCTCCGACGTGGATTTATTGTCGAACGCAAAGAAAACGATATAGCGGGCGGCGGGGAGCGGATGGCAAAGTCCGACGATGTGATGCAGAGATACACCGCCCCATTCCGCAACGCCTGACCAGCCCTGGATGCAACAGTGCTTGGTAATTTGAGTTTGTTTCGGCATTGCGCGAAGATCTGCCAGTGTTAGATGCAGCTGACTTTCGACCAATCCGCCAACCTCCAGGCTATAGTGTGCAAAGTTTTCGCGTGCCATCGCCAGAAACCTTTCCTCTTTCGGTGGCCGGCCATTGACCCAGAAGTATGGCGAGATGTCCGCATGTGAGTAATGCTGGGCAGACATTTCATGACCGAAAAGAAGTGTGCGCACCGGATCGGTGATCGACTGCGTGGCCCTCTGTACAGAGCGCGGGCGGCGACGTGAACACACGGTGGTCACGGTATGGATGACCACGATGCCGGTCAACCCGGACAGCCAGACCACAAGAGCAAGCGTTAACTGCGGATTGTGCGTCTGTCCTAGAACAATTAGCGCCAGCTCTCTCCGGAAACCATGCAGAGCCACGATCGTGACATGCCCGATGAAAAATATGATGAACGAGCAGAGAGCAAGGAAATGCAAACTCCGTGCGCCCTGCCGTCCGTGAAAGATTTTGATGTACCACGGGAAACGGGCCGCGATGGCCGGGGACATCGCTACTCCCGTCGCAATGCTGAAGGGTGCAAGCAGGAATATCACTGCCGCATAGCTCAACTGCTGTAGTGCGTTATATCCTCCCGGCGTTTCCACGACGTGGAAGCTCAGATAGCTAAGCATTGCGTGCCATGCGTCGGGGACAATCTGCCACGAAGTCGGGATTAGCCGCCGCCACTCCGGAGTGACGAACAGCATCACGACATAGGTCAAACCCGTCAGCAGCCACGCGAAATCGGCGAGAAAGTGCCAGTGCCGCCCGAGACCTAGATTTTCGTGACCTGGCAGGGCAATCGCGGACGGGAATGAGGTTTCCTCGTCACTCGCCGTCCACAGTCGGTCCTCAGGTCGCTGCTTCTTCGTAAACTTGAGCCATTCGGTGCCCGGCGCACAGTGATCGTTCCAGTAAAGTCTCGGATGTGCACTCAAGATCTCCAGACCGCTCCGAATGAGAAGCGACAGGAGAAGAAAATTGAAGAAGTGCGCCGCCCGCAGCCACAATGGATAGTCAAGAGGCATTATTCATCACACTCTTAAACCTTAGTTTTTCGGTTCTTTCGTAAGCTCTCTGTAAAACGAACTAGGTGGCCTCGCCTGCCGCCAAGAGCTTTTGCGGGCGCACCGCGCCAAGCGCGTGCCACTGCGTCGAACTGAGCTGTATGCTCACTTAAGCCTTGGCCGTCATCGAAGGCAAACAGCGTGAGTGTTCCCGTCGCCCGGTTGACCAGCGTCCGGCTGACAACGGCTCCTTCTTGGTAATTCACGAGGTCGATCAAGCGGACAACTTCTGCGATGGGCATTTCCCGCTTACTCCTGTGCCTGCTGTGAACTCATCTTTGGTCACCTGCGCCGGCGTTATGATCTCGTCTTACCGACTCGCTTGTATCAACACATGCGGCGTTGCCCTCTACTCAAGATCGAGCGATCATCCGCTTACCTCTTTCCGTTAGCATGTAGAAATCACTACCGCACGCGTCCACCATACCTGCGCGAGTTAATTCATCGATGGCGTCGAGCACGCCCTCCCGTTCGGCTGGTTCGTTGCCTGCCGCCTCGAATAGCGCATGGAGGTCCAGCCGATCCTTCCCCATTTCTCCGAATAATCGAAGAACACGCAAAGAGAGTGGCTTCACTATGTACCTCGCTGGGTTAGCTTGACCAAGAGCAGTGCTCGCGGTGAGTACACGAACGCCGGACAACACAGCCCGGCGCCCTATGCGCGACCTCCCGCTATTTTCGTTTAGAGCGGGTAGTCTCCTTCCCGCGCGGCTTCGCCTCCACAATCTTTGTTTCAGGTGGCCACGAGAGCGTCAGCAGAAAGGCGCTGTCCTCGGAGGCCTCCACATCATGAGAAACGCACTGATCCAGGGTGAGCAAGTTCCCCGCAGGGAGATCCACCACCCGCTCGGGCAGGTGAAGCCGGATATGGCCGTTAAGCGTGTGCACCGAGATTCTGCCTGCCGCTGTGTGCTCATGCATGCGCGTATTCGCCTTCATCGCGATCAGCACAATGCGGAGATCCGGGTACTTTACAAGCGTCTTCGAACTTCGCCCCATTGGGGGCAGCCACGATTCATCCCGCTGCAGCTTGTCGAGTTCGCTGGCTAAGTTAAATTGGAGTACTGATTCGCTCAGCGTCCCGTCAATAGACTCGTGTCCGACGGAGCGCGGCTGTGATTCTTTTCTCTGCGGTTGTGCCATGGTGGATCTCCTCTGTCTTCATCCTAACTAGCTGGCTCGATTGCGCCGGCCCCGTGACCCAAAGCTTTCAATAGCCTCACCGCGAACAAACGAGGTGTGCACACTTCTCGACTTTTGCAGTCGCCATTTCTTTTCTTCTAGCTTCGGATCAACGGCGAGTAATCCAAGACGTTATCTTAGACACGGGGGAAAAGTGCTACCGTGCAAAAAGGCACACATTTCGACGTGACTAACGGAGTGGCAGCTGCCAATGTGGATGGTAATAAAGTGGCTTCTGTGACCGCCGCTTCTCCGCGAATGATTTTGCCGGAATTCACGTTACCCAAAAAGAGTCTAGAAACTTGGTTTGTGAGCATGTTTGCTAGGTGCCACGAAGTGAAAAGTTCCATCCCGCGCTGGCGGCTCGCTATTGCAATCAGTCATAACGAACTCAGATATTCGACCAGGTCGTGGACCTGCGAATCACTGAGACCGAGCCCGAAAAAGTTGTTGTAGTGATGGACGACATCGCCAAGCGTCGCGAAGCGGCCGTCGTGGTAAAAGCCGCCCTTCGTGTGCGTCCAGAGCCCCTTCAGGGGAGCTGTGCGGTAGCGTTTGTCCGGTGCGCGATTGGCCTGAAAATCGTCGACTCCGATCTCTTCTGGCGTGTGCATATTCCATCCGGGCTCGGTAAACAGCGGCAAAACATGGCATGTTGCACATTTAGCTTGGCCTTCGAAAAGCTCCTTGCCGCGAGCCGCCGCGTTTTCATCGAAGCTGCCCTTCGGCGGCTTCGGAGCAGTAATGCCCAGTTGATAGAATTGCAGATCGGCGAGTTTAGGCGTGATCAAGTCGGGGGTATTTCGAACGTTGCCAAATCCCGCAGCGGCTGCTACGGGAAATTGGGTGGCATCGTTGAGCCGCGGATCGAAGAACGTTCCCTTACCGTGCATCTCCAGATTCGCCACGAAAGCATTCCAGTAGGTCACTGAACCCCATCCAGTCCAGGTATGCAAGTTCACGCCCGCAAGTCCGAATGCAGGTGGAATCAGCACGGCGGCAGTCTTTCCATCCGGGCGAAAAGCTTTACCATCCAGGAATAACTCGGCGTCAAAATGCCCGGGACCCCAGCTGTTCAGCACCTTCTTCACGGTCGTCACATCCACCTTCAACAAATCCGCTATTGGCTCGAGGTGGGGAGCCAGAGCAACAATCGCCCCAACGTTCAAATCCCGGTTCGCCCACCCGTCCAGCCGGTGACCAATCCCGGGAGCCAGCGAGTCGTCAACGGTGGAATGACAAAATGCACACTGAATGCCCATTGAGCTGAGAGCGCCCTTTGCGTTGAAGACGCCTGTCACACCGATAACAGCATTCAACTTCAATAGCGCAACCGTCGTGGCTGGGTCGTCCAGGTTGACCTTGCCACTTTTCAAGGCTTGGATTAGCTCTGGCGGAAGCGCGCCCACGTCCACCTTGAGGCCTACGGCCAATGCCATCCGGGCGCTCACTCCGGGCCCGACACCTCCTAGTTTTGCGCCTGCAATCGCCTTGTGAAGCTGAAGGGTGTCGCCCCAGAATGCTTCGTCGCCGAATGTGTCAAAGCGAAAGATTTCCTGGCCCTGTTTGAACATCTCTTCGGTGTCGTTTCGACCTGCCACGTCAAAACTCGACGCTTCTCGGCCTGCGTTCTCTTCGACGGCCACCTCCTGAGCGCCAGGAGTCTTTCCGGCGAAACCATTCTGCGCAGTGGTGCACAGGGAGGTCCCGAGTAAAGCGCCAATCAGAAGAACAACAACAACGGGGCGGAGTCCGATTCCGTTTCTCATGTTCACGACCTCTAGGTGTAGGCCCTCCCGGCGTTCCAGGGCTCATAGGAAAGCTCCCGCTCGCCGCGATGGGGCTTACGCTGTTTATCAATCTTGTGGGTAAGGGTCAGTTACGCGTGTAACGAATACATGAAAATACCGGTTGGAATACGAGCGGAACAGTAGGCCCCTTGATTATCCCGCGTGATTTTTTAGGATTTCGATATTCAACACTAACCGCCCATGATTCGAATACTGAATCGCGCCATGTCGCCGCAACAAGTTTAGTGCCGTGGAAACTCGCTCTCGACGAGCCGCAACCATCTGCGAGATTTCTTCCTGAGTAAGGTAAGTCGAAATCTCTACGCTTTGACCTACCTGCGAGCCGATCTTTCCCGCCAGTCCGATCAGAACTTTCGCTAAGCGGTGGAGAATATCATCCAGTGCCAGAGTGTTGACCTGTTCGTACGCTTCAGCCAGCGCCTGGCAGAGAAATTCGACGAGCCGGCCGACCATTTCCGGCTGGCTCTGCACAACTTTGATGACCTCCTCATAGGGAACCGGTATCGCGCCAGTCTCTTCCAACGCGACCGCCCGGTCGGGACGCGGACGCCCGCAAACACACAGTTCGCCTACGAGATCTCCACCTTTGCGGACGTCGTAAATAATCTCTCGGCCGTCCTGACTGACGGTCCCGACCTTGACGTAGCCCGTTTGAAGAAAAAAGAAGGTTCGGTTTTGATCTCCTACATCGTAAATCACATCATTTTTCTGAAAGCGCGATACCCTTCGCTTGGGCAGGATGGCGTCGCAAAACTTACCTCGAAAGACGCTTGCCAGTGCAGTGGAAACGGCTGCCTGACGAGCTACTGAGTCGTCATCTGTGGGAGGCACTTCGATCAACTTCATGAAGGTTTGCTCGCTGCTACACCATTGAGGCACGACAGTCGAGTACAGTAACACCCCATTTCGACAGTCCTCAAGTTAGCAAATGTAACGATATTGTCTTGACGCTCGCGTCGCAAGGCGTTCAAAGCCTGCGAAAGGCCGATGCATATCTACGGCATGAATGGATGTAGTCGCCTCCCTATACCGCCCGGCGCTAACAGGTGTCAGTTACCTACGTAACACAAACTATTCCGAGGGTGTGCGAACCTGAGACGCTCCAGGGAACCAAAGAACACACGGAGGAATTGATGCACGCCACATGGAAGTGTTTTCTTGCTTGCGCCATGCTACTCGTATCCGGGTGCCGCGTCAGCAAACCTGGTGCGGCAGAGAGCCAAGTTGCGAAGGAAGTTAAACACAGGATTACTGTCGGAGGAAAAGACATCCAGAATCCACTCCCAGCCACAGAGGAAAACATTGCCGACGGGCGAGAACATTTCGGCCATCACTGCGGTATCTGTCACGGGTTGGATGGTGAGGCTACAGGAGTGCCGTTCGCTGACAAGATGTCGCCTTCGGTTCCTTCGCTCTCCTCGAAAGATGTGCAGGACTACAAGGATGGCCAGTTGAAGTGGATTATCGAGAACGGCATCAATCCTTCGGGAATGCCAGCCTGGAAGGGGACACTCAGTGACGACGAGATGTGGAAAGTGGTCGATTTTCTTCGCCACCTTCCCGCCAAAGGCATCCTGGGGATTCCAGATATTTACAAGGAAGAACAGGAACAGCACGAACATATGAAAGCCGACAAGCACCACGCTTAGCCAGAATCGACAGGACCCGTTTGGATCGCTTCAGACTCAGAAACCAAGCTATAAGCGCTCTTTGCTCCGACGATCAATCATGGAGATCGAATCTGTGGGTCACAATGCTTCGTAATCCGCCGATTCTCGGGCGAATCGCGGCACTGTCGGAGATTGCTACTTGGCTGCGGGACCTTCGTTCGCGCAGTTGCGTAAATTGCCGTTAACTGCCTGAAAACGCAGTGGTTAGCAAGCTCCCAGGGGTCAGTGGCATTTGCTAACTATATGAAGTCAAAGGGGTTATTTCACAGCAATGTGGCATCGAAACAGGTTTCCTTGAGCCAAGACCTAAGGAAGCAAAAATAATGCGCGTAAGGGTTCCTTACTGCTTCCTAGGGGCATTCTACGATTGAAGTAACCGGAGAAGGAGCTATCGGATGTGATAACTAGGCTGTGCATTGGTTGTTTTGATTCCCACAACTGTCTTCACTTCGAGAGAGAATCTCGGGTGCAAGAATCGGGGAGCCACAGACACGAAAGGGAATTGATCGATCAAGTCGCTGACTAGAGCGCGGCGGTCTGACCGCTGGATGTATGCTAGTTGAAAATGCGGCGTGCCGGACGCCAAGCCCGATGTTCAGGACATATCTAAATCGTCCTTCTAACAGAAGAGTTCACATGTTCGGACGTGCCACTCGGGGAGCCGGGCTTTTCGTTTGAGGGCTCGGACTGAATCAATTCCAGCCCTGCCTGCGAAAGGAGTTCGCGGGCTTCAAATGAAAGTTTTGCACACGGTTCAACTATCACAGTTATATTCTTGAACGGTCCAACAGGATTGCTCTTTAGTGTACTGAGCTTACCAAGGTAAGAGCGAGCGTCCTCCTCGGTCAAGGAGCCTTCGAGCAGAAAGTACTTAGTTGCGTCGACCTCATACAATTCCAAACCTGTCCCTTCGAGTGCAAGCGGGCGGACCTGACCCGTCCGGATAATTTGCATCGCCCTACTCTTAATGCCCGCAAGACATTCGGCGAGAACTTGGTCCACTTCGAATTCTTCCTGCCACGAAACAAGTCTTAATCTCCTGCGTAATGGGTAGGTTGTGGCCCGCAAGGTCCCAAAGAAAGAGCGAATTCTCCCAATTCTGCGGTGCCAGGCCAATTTGCGCCTTTGCTTGCGCGCTCCATCAACTATACGAGTTGTTTCATCCCTCATGGTCTTTGCTTCCTGAATCAACCGACCAATCTTTTTTCGCCGCTCCAGCCAAGCTCTCTGCGATTCTGGCTCGAGCGCTTGCCAAAGTGCCTTCTGTCTCTCGATTGTGGAGATAGTAAGAGCCGCGCTGGTCATCGGTCGAAAAAATAAGAAGATTCCGGCCGCTAGAAGCAAAGCGCAGCCTCTGTGACCCAATCGAGCATAGGCATATGAAAAGTAGAAGAGAGTGAGAGACGTTCCAAAGCCCAGAACGACCTTAATCGCTGTAAAGATTGCTCTGAAACTGAGCAAATCCTCAAACTCATCTGACGGATGACTGATTCCACCCAGATATGAAGATACGATACCTGCGGCACCCGATGTTCCAGCGATCAGCTCTGTAAGTGCCTTAAAGCCAAGGTCAAAGTTTCCTTCCGTCATTAGCACACCCACGAGAGAAAAAGCGAAGGACGTGAGGACTTGACGGAACAACTTAGATTCCAACCCCTTGAGTCTTACAAGGACTTGCTCAAGAGTGTAGTGCTCCCCTCTAATTTAGACAGTCAGGGCCTCATTTTTTAGTACACCTGCGAAAGCCAGGAAGGCCTCGTGCGGAGTGCGATTTTGGACTCCGCGGTGAGGCCGGTCGTGATTGTACTCCTCGATCCAACGAGCGATCGATGCTCGCGCTTCTTCTAAGCTTCGATATTCCGCCGTCCAGACTTCCTCCTCTTTTAAGCTGCGATGGAACCGTTCAATGTAACTGTTGCCTTCGGGGTGATGATACGCCGTCCGCCGATGCGTGATGCCGAGCCGCCCCAACGTCTCCAAGAAGCGCGAAGAAGTGAACTGCGTCCCGTTGTCCGTCGTCAGCGTCAAGTTCTTTTCGCGGCTACCCTCGGGCAGCCGTTCGAGCACAGCCTGCTCCACTGCTGCGAGCGCGTCTTCGGTCCGACAGCGATGCGAGAGATGCCATCCCACGATCTCCCGCGTACAGCAGTCGATCACGCACACCAGGTACGCCCAACCCACGGCAGGACCCGCCCAGATCTTCGTCATGTCCGACTGCCAGATCTGATTCGGCTCGGCGGCTTCCACGCGGCCCCACTCTTTCTTCCTTCGTGCGCGCAGACGACGCGAGCGCACCAGCAACCCACGTTCTCGCATCACCCGCAGCACCCGCTTGCGATTCACGGGCAGCCCTTTCTTCCGCTGCAGCCACCACGCCACTCGCCGATAGCCGTATGCTAGCTTCTCTCCGCAGGCCATCACGATCTGCTCATCGTAGGTTCGGTCAGCCCGACTGCCTCGTGGCCGCGTCCGGTAGTACAGACTCGACCGGCTGATGGCCAACGTTACCGCCACCAGCGTGGCCGTGAAGCCCTGCGTCACCATCTCTCGTGCCTGGGAATGAACCGCACCACAGCTCACTCCCCCACGACGTTTTTTAGGATTTCGATCTCCAGCGACTTCCGCCCCAGCGTTCGTTCCAACTGCCGGATGCGATGGTCCTTCTCGGTTTCCGCCGCGGCAGCGCTTCTCCCCCCAAGCGCTGCCTTCGCTCCCTGTTCCGCTTCATCCTTCCAGCGATAGAACAGATTCGCAGCGATCCCGTGACGCCGACACGTCTCCGAAACGTTCCCGCTCTTGATGCCTTCCTGCACGATCTGCCACTTCTCTTCCGGGGATCGATCAACGCGTGGTTTCCTGCCCATGTTGCCTCCTGTTGGGAGGCCCTGATTCTACCTAGATGAGGTGTCCAGTTTTAGAGGGGAGCACTACAAGAGTCTCCATAGATCCTCCGCAAAAAATGCTTCAGCGCAGTTGTCATGCTAGGCTTGGGTTTCGTGTTCCACTATCCGGAATCTGTGGGTCATGCTGCTTCGCAATCCGCCGATTCTCGGGCAGTACACTAAGTCAGAGGTATTCTAGTGGCGGGCCAAGCCCAATCCCCAGGTAAACCTGAAAATCGGTGGCCTCTTCGCCCTTCCTTCGCTCCTGGTTGGGTGGTCGCATTGAGTGCGAAAAATCCACTGTCCGGTAATCCAACTTATCAAGACTTAGCCTGCAGCAAGAGGCTATTGCACCGCCAATCCTGATCGCTTGGGCCTTCCTATTTACCGGAGTACTCCCGGGATGCCACTCCGTGTATGTACAGTTCTGACACATCGGTACGATAGGTCCATTCTCAGGCCCAAAAGCAAGATGTTAGGTTGCCAGATACCCTGCCCCCAACCTCGACCAGCTGGTTGCCCGGCTGGCCTAGCTTTGGACATCGTGTGCAGATGCGAGGCGAATTGCGACTACGTACAAAATTTCTGCTATCGCTTGTGCTGATTACGGCTGGGCTTACTTGCGCCACTTTGCTTGTAGTGCGTCGCAACGCTGAAGAGCGGGTGCGGCGGGGAATCAAGGAGGAAACCCTCAACGCCATCCTGACGTTCCAGGTCCTTCAGCATCAACACCAGGTTACCCTGAGCCACAAAGCAGACCTACTGGCATCAGTGGCGTCCATGAGAAACGGGGATGCGACAGCGATCCAAGATGTGGGCGACGACCCATGGCAATCGGACGAATGCAATCTTCTGGCGCTTGCCGACCATGGCGGCAAAATTATCGGTCTACGCACGACTTCGGATGATTTTCCCCTTGCCACCGCACAAATCATGCTTAGTCGGTCCCTGAAGGAAGGAAATACCGGTTGGTGGTACAGCGGTACGCGGCTTTATCAGATCGTTTTACAGCCCTTTTACGACGGCACACCAACGAAAAACAACCTCATGGGCACAGTGATTGTGGGGCATGGGATCGACCCAGCAGAGCTCGGCAGGGTTTCATCGAGTCAAATTGCCTTCCGCATCGGCAGCGACATCGTTGCTAGTACGCTTCCACAGTTGAAAGAGGGGGAATTTGCTAGCCAGCTAAAGCGCGGCGTTTCCTTGCCGGACCAAGTCAACATCGACGGCGAGCGTTTCTTTACACGTTCCGTCGATCTGACATCTGGCGTGCAGCCTGTAAGCATTATTGTTCTGAAATCTTATGGTGAGGCACTAGGGTACCTAGAGAAACAGAATCGTTTGCTCGGCGCATTAGGCATCATGGCGGTTCTAGTGGGCGGCACGCTTGTATTTGTAATCTCGGACAAATTCACGCGTCCCCTCGGGCAGCTTGTTCAAGGAGTTCGCGCGCTTGAACACGGTGATTCTAATTATCCACTGGATGTCCGAGGCACGGATGAAGTAGCACACGTGGCTCGCGCCTTTGATCGCATGCGCGATACGTTAAAGAGCAATGAATTGCAGAAGCAGCGGTTGGAAGATCAGCTCCGGCAAGCGCAGAAAATGGAAGCGATAGGCCGGCTAGCAGGTGGAGTAGCTCACGACTTTAACAACCTTCTGACTGTTATCAAAGGACACGGCGATCTGATGCTTGACCGTTTGCAGCCCGCCGATCCCCTCCACGTAAGTGCCAAGCAGATTGACAAGGCGGCCGACCGTGCTGCCTCCTTGACCCGTCAGTTGCTGGCTTTCAGCCGGATGCAGGTATTGCAGCCGAAAGTCCTGGATTTGAATGCGCTCATCTCAGAGATGTCTAGCTTGCTGAAGCGGCTAATCCGAGAAGATATTTCGTTCACCTTTCGGGCAGGGGAGTCGCTAGGCCGAGTCAAAGCTGACCCCGGGCAAATCGAACAGGTAGCCATGAATCTGACCGTCAACGCATGCGATGCCATGCCAAAGGGTGGCAGGTTGACCGTCGAAACCGAAAACGTGACCGTGGATGAGGCGTTTGCCAAGATTCGACCTCCTATGTTGCCCGGACGCTACGTACGGCTCGCCGTTGAGGATACCGGTCATGGGATGGATGCCGACACTAGAGCGCGCATCTTTGAGCCGTTTTTTACGACCAAGGAACTAGGCAAGGGTACCGGATTGGGTCTTGCAACTGTATATGGCGTGGTCAAGCAGAGTGGCGGGTGCATCTGGGTGGAGTCAGAGCGTGGAAAAGGATCGCGATTTGAAGTCTACCTTCCAGTAGTGCATGAGCTTGAGGAAAGTCCTAGGCCCGAAAAAACTTTCACCGCACCAACCCATCACTCGGAAACGGTGCTTATCGTCGAAGATGAAGACGCGGTCAGAGAATTGGCCTTCGAGTTCATGAAATCGGCCGGATACACCGTTCTGGCCGCCAGGGACGGTCAAGAAGCACTCGCCATCGTGCAGCGATCAAGTCAGGCGATTCGCGTTCTAGTGACGGATGTCGTCATGCCCGATATGCGCGGCCCGGAGCTCGCCAAACGATTGAAGTCTCTCCGTGCTGATATAAGAATCGTTTACATGTCCGGCTACCTCGAATACAACAGAGGCAGCGCCGAGTTCCTAGCAGACGGCTTCTTCCTTCAAAAACCTTTCACGCGGGAAACTCTGGTACGCAAAGTGAACGAAGCCTTGGGGCGGGAGCAAATGGTAACTAAGCTGGCGCCCTGAGCTGCACAGGTTAGTTCTCATTGGTCAATCGCGTTCGCGATTTTTCGGCGCTAATTCCAGTAATCTCTTCGCTTTTCGGTGTTCGAGCTAAGCGGGTCGCTTCTAGATTTGTCTTGACTAATGTATTGCAGGAAGGATTCACTTCTGCAAACAGCTAGAAAGGACATCTACTTCTATTTCGCGAAACGCCAGACTCCTGTCTAAAGCCGGGGGACGTACTGGCGAATTGGGCACATGGAACCCATGGTTTCATATCACGTTCCCACAGCTCTTTCCTATCCTACAAAGTCAGAGCACGATATGGGTCCTCATGCAGCCGTGCTCGCTGCCAATCGGAATGGACACTGTCGTACAAGTCGCTACGCGCATACTCATCGCTGAAGATTCGCCTGTATGTCGCAAGCTCCTTCAACATGCCCTTGCGGGTCAATCGTATGACCTCTGCTTTGCAACGAACGGCAAAGAAGCCCTAGAGCGGTGTTCTGAATTCCGGCCGGACATTCTCGTAACCGACTGGGTCATGCCCGACGTTTCTGGCCTGGAGGTTTGTAGACAGATTCGTAAGTCAGAGAGCACGTATACGTACATCGTTCTCGTGACCCACAATACCGAAAGAACTCATCTGATCGAAGGTCTAGACGCGGGCGCCGACGACTACCTGACGAAACCGTTTGACGCAGGCGAGTTGCTAGCGCGTATTCGTGTGGGGTGCAGAATTGTTCAAATGAGTCGTGAAATCGAAGCAAAAAATGTATTGCTCGAAAAAGCGGCGAGGACGGACCACTTAACCGGCTTACCAAATAGGCTGGCCGTCGAGGAATTCGGCTCCAAGCAACTCCGTGCCGCCATCCGACACAAGTTTAATCTATGGGTGGTGGTGACCGATTTGGACAAATTTAAGCTGGTTAACGACACTCACGGGCACTTTGCGGGAGATGAAGCGATCCAACGGTTTGCAACGATTCTAAAGGCCAATATTCGGGCTTCTGACATTTGTGGAAGATTGGGTGGAGATGAATTCCTTCTAATCATGAGCCACGGCGAGAAAAAAGCGATCGTGCAAACTATTGAACGGCTTCGTGCCGATTTGGCAGATGAACACTTAGTTTTCAATGGCCAAGAAATTCAAGTCACGGCGAGCTTCGGCATTGCGGGTTTCGATGGCACCGGAGAACCAAGTCTTCATGAGTTGCTCACTCGAGCTGACCATGCGTTATACGCAGCTAAAGCCGATGGGCGGAATCAGGTGAGATCCCACGTTCGACCATTCGTGTTGCAAGATCACTCTGTCAATTTGTAGCTCTGTTGACGGATCAAACTCTTCGTATTGTCCAGCTCAGACTTGGACTATTTTGAACCGCCGGGCGATTGGCGGTTACCGCAAGGGAATGACCACCTTCACCGTCGTGCCGTTCTCCTTGGGGAAATTTCAAAGGTTCCGCCGAGAGCTGTGACGCGATCCTGCGCTCTGCTAGGCCCTACCCACGCCTCTTTGACGGGCGAACTCTCTGAACCCGCTTGAGTGTTTCTGGCCTTTAGGGTCAACATGACATCGATAGCACACCTTATATCTTGTCGTTCATCCGATGCGTTCTTGTTAGCAGCTAATTCCAAGAGCCGCTCGAAGAGCGCTCTCTCCGTAGCTGCCAATAGTTTCACCAAAATCTCAGGGTTCGTCTCCAGCAAAGCCTCGGCATAGGGTTCGTGCCACGCTGGAGGGTTTAGTCTGCGGCTCACTATGTTGGGTTCTCGCGTTGGCAACATTGCGCGTGTGCGCCTTTGTCCCACAGACAGGCTATACCCTCTTATTGAGCTGGGCTTCAGGCCCGGTCTCCAATGTCGGACGCGTGATGCGTCTACTTCTTGGTTTTCCTGAGCTTTTGTGCGAGCGGTTACGCAGTTTTCGGTGTTCGCTGATTCTTCGGGCATAGGATACCTCCGCGTCTTAGCCAATTGATTCTCGGAAGCAGAAAGGGACAACCACAACTTCTGCGGCAGGTTAGTATTTGCAAGGGAGCGAGACTGTCTCAAAACGTACAGTCCACGTTTTTGGGGGTGAGGCGGCTAACTTCTGACAAATATTTGAAAATAAAAGGGTTGCCCGATCGCACGGTAAGAGCCCCCACACATAGAGTCGTCCTTCGCGGACCCGACCATGTCCGTTGCCCTTTTCGCCGAGAAGTTGGAGGGGTGTGTAACCTCCACAATTAACGAAGACAGCCAACCGACTCGGTCTGCGACAGGGCCCCAATCACCTCATACTAGCGTCGAAACTTGAAGATGGCAGGAGAGTGAAATTCATCTACAAAGGACCTGCCGGAAGACGGGGCGTTTATCACCGCGCAGCTTGAAGGTAGTGAGATCGTCTATTCGGTCGTACCGAACAAAGCGGGAAATCCGCTGAGTCGTAAAGATGTTGAAAGCCATTTCAAGGGCGAGCTTTCGAAGAAGTAGTACCACTTATTCTAAAACACTCAGCGCAGAGCCTCCGATTTTAACTGCGCCACTCCCCGCCAATCATCAATCTTGCCGCCACACGAAAACCAAGTCCGTACGAGCGTCGAGTTCCGTCCCGGGAGGCTCCCGTTGGCGGCTTCGCATCGGAGAGCCGGAAATTGTCGTATCAGTTAGCAGGTCGGCGAGAACTGTCCGAAACGGAACAGATGCTAACAACTCCCGTAGTTAGCCTGTTCATGAGCAAACTCTGATCATCCCGGTTGCAGTTGGGTGCGAGTAGGACCGACTTCCGGGAAATTGCTTGGCTTGGAAATGCTTCAACTTAAACAAATTGAACGAACTACTGCCTTGGACGGACTGGTGAGCCGACAGCATTTCTTGCGCATTCTCTTCGTTCATCGTTCCCTGATGGATATCGAGCGCTGTTTGCACGAGCTCAGGAGGGTGGGATTCACGGTAACTTCCGACGTCGTCGTGACTCCCGAGCAGTTTGCCGCCCGGCTTCGTTCGAACCGCTTCGACCTTGTTCTAGCCGAATACCCTAGCTCCAACTGGCAAGGAACTCAGGCATTGGACTGCCTGCGCCAGCTAAAGAAGGCGATTCCCCTCATCTACTTAGTCTATTTGGTGAAACGAGAAACCGTTGCAGAACTGATTCTGAAGGGCGCCTGCGATTGTATTGAAATGGGTAACATCAGCCATCTTCCGGTGGCTATCCATCGAGCTCAGGATGAGAAGATGCTGCGCGAGGCACGAAATCGAGCGGAAAAGGAATTGCGACGATCGGAAGCACGTTACCGCGCCTTGGCAGGAAATCCGAGCTATGGCATTTGCCGGTGCGACCTCGACGGCAAGTTTCTGGAAACGAATGAAGCGATGGTCAGCATGCTTAGCTATGGATCAAGAGAAGAACTCTTGGCGATGAACCTGGCGAGCGACATCATTCAAGACCTTGCGAGATGGAGACAGTTGTTCGGACAACCTGGCAAGGGCGGTCCAGTTGACCCCGTTGAAATGGAATGGAAGCGGAAGGATCACACCACCCTGAAGGTTCACCTCAGCGGGCAAGAAGTGATCGGCGAACAGGGTGAGCTAAACGCCTATGAGCTTATCGCTGAAGACGTTACCAAACAGCGAGAGTTGGAGGATCGCCTGCGTGTACAAGCAGCCAGCGATCCCTTGACTGGTCTGGCTAATTACCGGCGTCTGGTGGATGTGCTCGACATGGAGATCAAGCGCTGCGAACGAACCAGAAGGAAGTTTGCCGTACTGCTATTTGACCTGGACGGTTTGAAGCTCATCAACGACCACTACGGACACATGAAAGGAAGCCAAGCCCTCTGCCGGGTGGCTGATGTCTTGTCCTTCTGTTGCCGGGATATCGATACGGCGGCGCGCTTCGGGGGCGACGAGTTTGCTCTTGTTTTACCGGAAACAAACGCGGAGGCGGCCAACGTAGTGGCACAACGTATCCGCGAAAGCGTTGCCAATGATGGCAAGGGACCTAAGCTTTCCATCAGTGTCGGTGTTGCCATCTATCCCCAAAACGGCGAAAGAATCGAAACTCTGTTGCGCGCAGCAGACACCGCGATGTACTCGATGAAGCGGCGAAGCGCTTTGCCTGCAAGGTCCAGGCGGGCTGCCGCGGGACGGTAGGCTTGTGATGTAAAGTGTGAGACCTCTGCTTGTTCCGAGGTTGAACCATTGGATTCGCTCCCGATGTCATTTCACTGTGGGATGATAAGAGCGAACCCGCAAAATTCCGCGCATTGTTGAGTGCAGTTGGCCGGATCGCTCGCGATTCCCATGCAGCGTCCGCGGCAGCGCCGCCAGCATCCAAAGAACGGTTGGAAGTGATCCTGACTCCTGGAGATGTCAACTAAGTGAGATCGCCGCTGAACTCGGGATATCGTGGGAACCGCCTACAAAGCGGCACAGGGCTTCTTAAGAAAGGTTCCGGAGCCACTCGCGTAAGTAGCTGACACTTTGAGGCACCCTGCTGGCAATTGAAGCTTTCAATAGACACTTGATTGATGTAATCCGGTCGGGCCACTCGGGCGGGAATACGTCCATAAGTAGGAACGCTCCCAGGCCTGCCACAACGGCGGTCAGGACCAGGCCCGCGAAACCACACATAACTCGGACTAAGTGCGGCCAAGGCTCACCATAGGTCATGGCTTGCATCAGGCCTAGTAACAGAGCAGCTGCCAAAGCTAGTTCGGTAAATAATATGCGGCAGCTCCTCCGCGTGACATTTTTAACACACCAGCGATCGAACCGCCCAGTTTGACGAAGAACCCAGTCGGAAATATGGTGCAAAACCCCGTTTTCAGAACCAATAGTAGGCGCAGGATGTTGAGATGGCTGAGGGCTCCTGGGCATCGCCCTCGGGGGCCGCGAAGCGTGGCTTCGAGGTTTCTTCTCGTTAAGTGGCTGGGCAGCTAACTCCGCGATCGGAAAATCGGCGGACCGGGAGCTCTGCAACTCGGGCGATTTAACAATGCCGAGGTTCGTTTTCTCGGCGGCTTCTTCGATCATCTGCAACGACACCTGCTGCACTCCGTTAAGATCGGCACAAGCGAGAGCCTCGGCGCAAAGCAGGTTTACTGTCCGTGGAATTCCGCCTGAAAATGCATAGACCGCTTCTACCGCCGCGCGCTGGAAGATCGATTTACTCCTGGCACCCGCAACGCTCAGTCGGTGCTGAATGTAGTCATCGATTTCCGGTAAGTTGAGCGGACTGGTTTTACAGCGCACGGCAACCGGCTGGTGGCGGTGTAAGGCGATTTGTTCAAGTCTTCCCTCAAGTTCCTGATGGCCGGATAAGACAATTTGCATGAGCTTTTCATGGAAGGTTTGTAGGTTTAGAAGGGACAGAAGCTCGTCGAGCAGCTCCACTGTAAGAAGTTGTGCCTCATCGACAATAAGCACGGTCGTGCCGTCACGTCGTCGCACCTCAAGCATCATCTCAAGGAGTGATTCTAAACGGCACTGCTTGCTCCGAGAGGCGCAATGCACCTCGAACTCATCCAGGACAGCCTCCAGAAGTTCATCGCGACTCAAGGTCGGATTCACAATGACCGCAGTTCTTAGCCGGTTCCTGACACCTGAATCGGCTTTCATGCGATCAAGAGCGCTGTACAGAAGGGTAGTCTTGCCGGTTCCGGGCGGACCCGAGAGCAGTATCAAGCCCCTTCGCTTAGTTATCCCATGGTCCAACAGACGAAGTGTCTCATGTGCCTGTTTCGTCCGATGTAGAAAGCGGGGATCAGGAGTCAAACTGAAGGGATTGTGCCTCAGTCCGAAAAAGTCGCGACGCGGGCACCCTACCGGCGAATGGAACTGTTTGCGCGGGTTAGCATCTAAGCTAGACGTGTTTGGCTTCCGCTGGGATTGCATCCTACCGCGCGGCAATGAGACCGGGGGACCGAGTCACGTGCAGCGTACCTTTACTTTTTAGCATGCGGCAGCTTTCCTAAACTGTCCTGTTCTGCACACGTCCCCAATTGCTCTGTCGGCATGCCATCCACGGGCAAAACGATGAAGCGGCGAACGGCCTGCCTGCAGAGTTCAAGGCAATTCGCTCGGCGCAGTAGAAGTTACTAAGCTACGCGCTTACGGTGGTTTGCCTCATCAAATACAGCACGACTAATATGATGCTCACAAATAGCGCAACCTGAACGAAAACGGTATTTTCGTGAACTGCGAAAAATCCCAGCAACCAGAGAACAATCGGAATCGCGGCGATTATCCCAAGCATGATTTCATTTCCTTACTTCCAAGCGCGGGAACAATTTGAGACCTCATCGTTCCGAAGTGCGGTGATATCGGCGCAAGAACACCGTACGGACAAGAGTAGTCACGCGAAGGATGGAGGTATGTCCGGTTTCGGACATTTTCGTCTCTATCTCACATTTTGCGAGTTGCAACTGGTTTCGAGGCCGCACTCGACGAAAAGTGGTTAGTCGGACACCACGTGCAGGAATGGCGTCGCTACAGACCCAGCAGAAGTGTGCAATTGAGCTCGCCTGACTTGAACCATGCATGTCCTGGGGAACCCTTCGATCTCGCTCAATAGGATTTAGTCAAATGATCTTGAAAACGGTCGGTTATGTCCGAAACCGCACAGACATGGTCCGGTGAACCAGTCCACAGTAGAAGTCGACCCACACTTCTAGAGAAAGAGCTCACACTGCGAGCTCATTGAAGAGAAGGAGACAAAATGTTTGGATACGGATTGCTTGGGACCCTGTTGATTATCTGTTTGATAGTTTGGATCATAAGGAGAGTGTAAGGACGAAGCTCAGGTTTAGAGCCGCGGACAGGCTGTCGCGTGCTATTGAGAATTTAGGACGACAGCCATTCGCCAAGACGAATGCCCCGTTGTATCCGCCAGACAAGATGCGTATCCATCGAGGAGTTTTGACTCAAGGGCGTCCCCCCAGCAGAGGCAATATCATGCTCCACACGCAGAGTATTCCCTGGCAGTTGAAGATCGCTGCCAAGATCGTGTTGGCACGGCTGCCCCTGTCGTATCACTTGTGGGAAAAAATAGGTCTATTCAAGCAGGGAGGGATGGAACGCCCCGAGTATGCCCTGAAGACATTTCGCCGGCATTTTGACGCAGCAGTTTCGCACGAAAAGCAGATAATTTTGTGGTGTTGGAGTTTGGCCCAGGTGATTCGCTGTGCCCGGCACTGATTGCCCGTACGTTGGGAGCCTCTCGAACTTTCCTGGTGGATGTAGAGTCCTGTGCAAGTACAAACCTCGCGGTTTACCGCCGGATGGAATGCCACCTGCGCCAACTGGGCCTGTACCCGCCCAACCTTGATCATTGCAGAAGCATGGAGGACGTGGCAGAGGCGTGTTCAGCCGGAACGCTACCCTGGCTAGGTTTTGACCGAGTACGGCCAAACAGATCGGCTCTCCAGGGAAAGTATTGTCGGATCAACTGATTAGATGGTGTTGCATCGACCGGTTGAGCTGGCACGACTTATCAGGAGTTAGGCCGTCATTGCTGAGGTGCGAATGAATTTCTGGACAGCTATCCGTCGGCGAGTCGATTAAGGGCATCTCCTTGTAAGAGGACTTGTTTCCATTCATCGAAAAACTCGCCACCCAATGACTTGTAGAAGTCAATTGCCGACTCATTCCAACCCAGCACTTCCCAACGAATACCTTAGGAGCCTTCCTGCAGGGCAATACGAGCAACCTCAGATAGAATCGCTCTTCCTATCCCTCGACCGCGAAACGCTTCCCGCACAAAGAGGTCCTCGAGGAAGATACCGAAGCCTTTCCAGCTTGAATAAAAGCCAAAGAAGAGCGCATAGCCAATCGCTTGTCCGTCCCATTCCGCAATCAGGCTGCGGTACTTTGGTTGATCTCCAAAGCCATCCCTGACCAGCGTCTCTTCCTCGATGACCACCGCGTCGAGTTGGTGCTCGTACTCCGCCAATTCGCGGAAGAATCTCAGCAGCAACGGCACATCACTGACTGTGGCAGCTCGAATTATGAGCATTAGGGATTTCTCCATCACGCAAACGTAGCTTAGTCACAATCGAGCCGATCGCAAACTGCCACCACGCTGGCGCAGCAGATGTCCGGTAATGCGACTATACGTCCAAATGGAGACAGCTAGACATTTGCAACTCCCCAGGAAGGGCTTTTGGCAAATGCGCCAGTGACCGCTCTCGGACGCGCAACCGTCGGAGACCGGAAGGGCTGGGTGCAATTCGAGGGCGTATAATCGAAACCAAAACGAAAGGAGACGCGGCACCGTGCTTCCCAGAAGGCTAGCCCTGCTAATTCGTCAACTGAGTCTCGTCCTTCTACCCTTCTGCCCAGTGACGACCGCCATTCTTTCCGCTCAGCAGCCACCGCCCGAACGACCGGCGCCAGTGGAGTCGAGCAACAAGCCGGTATTGCGCGTCAGCACGCGTCTCGTCGAGGTCAACGTCATCGTAAACGACAAGCACGGCAAGCCAATTACCGGACTAACGAAGGAAAACTTCGTCTTGCTCGATAACAAGAAGCCCCAGGAGATTCACCTCTTCTCTGCCGAGGCGAATTTGCTCCGAGATCAGCCTCAACCCTCGCTCTTACCCGATACCTACTCAAATCGGCCTTCGGAGCATGCCAATGTTTCCCCAAGCGTTACGGTAATTCTGCTCGATGCGCTAAACACCGCGTTCGCAGATCAGGCCCTCACCCGAAAACAGGTTTTACGCTTCTTGGAGCAACTTCACCCGCAGGACCGCGTGGCCCTCTATTGGCTCGGTAACAATCTCTATGTCCTGAACGATTTCACGAACGATGCGACAAGCCTTCGTGAAGCTGTGTTGCATTCCGCGCCGGAATCCGGTCGGGACCTCGCAGAATCCGATGCGAACTATCTAACCCCGAACGATCCGAACCCGTCCGTTCCCGGAGGACTTTCCGGAGGCCAAACGTCCAGCCGTGCGGCCTTTCGATCAGCGTTTGACCAGCGTGTCGCAAATGAATCGGTCAAGAACCGCGACCATCTCACCGTGGCCGCGTTGACCACGATTGCGCAGCACCTCAGTACATTGAAGGGGCGCAAAAACTTAGTTTGGGTTTCCGGTAGTTTTCCGTTCAGTCTAGGACAAGAGAAATTTGACCTCAACTGGACGAATGATACCGGCGGCGGAGGTTTCGCGGAGGAGATCGCGCTTGCCGCGCAAGCCCTGACGGATGCCGGAATTGCCGTCTATCCCGTGGACGCGCGAGGCCTGATGGGCAATGGCCTCACAGCCGCCGGGGATTATTCCGAGGCACCTCCTCCCGAGTTTTCTGGCGAAGGCGACGAGCACCTTCCCTCCCGAGGCGCTCCGGGTAATCTGGAAACGATGAAAGTTCTAGCGGAACGCACGGGCGGCAAAGCGTTCTACGGCACGAACGACATCTCTGGCGCCATACGTCAGGCTATCGACGACTCCCGTCTGACGTACACGCTGGGCTTCTACCCTGCCACTGCGAAGTGGGACGGAACATTTCACTCCATCAAGGTAAGAGTGAACATTCCAGGCGTCGAAGTGCGGTCCCGTACCGGCTACTTCGCGCTTCCGGATTCGGCACGGACACCGCCAAAGTCCGTGCAGGCAATCATTTCACAAACCGCCATCAGTCAACTGGATGCGACCAGAATCGGCCTGCGCATTCATGTTCAGCCTGCCAGTGAAGCCGGAGAGCGGGCGGTAAACGTCGATCTCCACCTTGATCCGCACGATATCCACCTCCAGCAGGACAGTGGCCTTTGGACCGGAACACTCCAGACCGTATTTCTTGAGTTAAACAGTCGTGGCGAGATTATCCAAGTCCTGGACGAATCGCTCCAGCTGACTCTGCCCCAAAATGTTTACGAACAGAGCTTGAACAATGGACTCAAAAATACCAAACACATTCGCATTCGCCCCGGTGCTACACAACTCTGCGTCGTTCTCCGTGACCCTTCGAATGGAAACATCGGTTCGCTCTCTATTACGCTCGCAAGGTATCTCTCAGTTCCTGCCCCACCTGTGGGCTCACACTAACCGCTCCCCTCTTGCTCCCTCCTTGGCTGGACGGCTATCAAATCTTATCGACTAGACTGAAGTGCCTGGTAGCCAGCTCAACCGGTCGATACAACACTATTTAAGCTGCTGATTGGACAACGCTTCCCTGTAGAGGACCGAAATGCCCGACTGTAATCAATCACACCTAGCCAGGATGGGTGTTCCGCTTGAATTAACGCTCGCGAACGATCCTTAGCTGCTGAAAGCCCTGCGCGCGGGCTTCGAGCAGGTGTTGCGTCGACCCATTGAGACCGCCGCACTACCGGACAAGTGGCGACCAGTACTCAAGCTGCGTGGCAGCACGGCTTGCCCTTCATTGCCTCCCATCCTTCCCGTAGAATCAGTGGCAACAGAGCCAAAGCGGCAACCGGGTCCGCCCAACTCACCCTCCAAACCCCAGTGATGACCAGCCCAGCCAAAGCAATCAGCGCCAGACAGCCGCATATTGAAGATTCAGCGGCATCGGCTCGCAACGCTGCGCTGGCGGTGCTCACAGAAAGTTCCCGTTTTTGTTTCGCAAGCCAAGGCATGAAAACCGCGGAAAGGATAAGTAGCACGATCCCGACGGGACTAGGTTGGGCCTCGACGTGTCCTAGCAACGTCACCATTGAGGCGAGGGCGACAAATGCTGCGAGCACGAAGAGCAAGCCGCCCGTAATTCTGGCCGCTCGCTGCTCCGCATTGTCACCGCGAGAGGGTGAAAAGAATCGCCAGAGCACGACTGCCGCAGAGAGTAGTTCGACCGCGCTGTCGCCGCCAAAGCCGAGAAGTGCCGGACTGTTGGCCATCCAGGCCGCACCCAACGCCACCACCACCTCCACGGTCATCCAGCCTAACGTAATGGCCTGAATAACAATGATGCGATGTCGAGTCTCTGGCGAAAATATTTCGGGCAGCGCAGACACAAGAACAGTATGCATCGGCGATTCTGAAGGCCGCAGGAAAATAAACTTCGCGCGTCGCCCGAAAAGCGGGACTCAAGTCCCCGTAAGTGCGTTAATCAGGCATCATTGTTGGCGGGAGATATTCACATGGGCATTCTCACCGACGACATGAAGCGCATCGTGCGCGAGCAGCGACTAGGCTTCGTCGCAACCGTATGCCCCGATGGAACACCGAATCTGTCGCCTAAAGGAACAACTGCCGTTTGGGACGACGATCATTTGGTGTTCGCCGATATCAGGTCACCGCGTTCTGTTCAGAACATCGAGCGCAACCCTTCCGTTGAAGTCAATGTCGTCGATCCGCTCGTTCGCAAGGGATATCGATTCAAGGGGCAGGGGGTTGTCCATCGCTCGGGTGAGATTTTCCAGCGGGGGTGCCGGATGTATCGGGACGTAGGACTGACTCTTGAAATCCAAGCGGTGGTCTTGATTCGTGTCGAACGCGCACTGCCGGTCATCTCTCCCGCGTACGACCGGGGTGATACGGAAGAACAGATCAAAGACCGCTGGCGCCAGTATTGGCGCAAGCTCTGGGAGGGAGTCGAAGAGTGATGGCCATCGCTCTCTGGGGGAAATTCCACTTCTCCGGTAAGAGTGTTTATCGTCCAAGTGGAATGAGTCTGGGAATAGGCTCGTAGTCGAGTTCACGGTCACCACTTCAGAGCCGAACGCACCAAGTCGTACAGAGCCAGGACGACGGGAGCAAAGACGACCACGCTTACCAGGAAAATCATCCAAAGCCCGTCTTGCATGTAGGTGGCCTTCGTTAGCCGCCCTACCGCTACTAGAACAACAAATATCGCGCACCCGAATCCCAGCAGATGGTACAGCCACGTTCGTGCGTTAGCCCGCGATCTCGTTTGCCAGTCCGTGTGGTGAGAATACAAGATGTTTGGGCGTCGACGCTCGTCGACACCATCATTCGGTGGCACTTGTCCGGTTTCCGCGTTTACCAGGACTTGAGGATTAGTTCCGGTTTGCCTGTCACACAGAAGAAAACCTCTGCACCCCCTCGCCTGTTCGCGAGCGGATCCTGATGCATCGCCGTTAGTTGGCGACGTGTCGGGCGATCCAAGAGGCCAGGAGCATGAAGTATGTGGGAGCTTGCGGCTCTTCTTCGCGAGTCGCTTCGTGATCGACCTGCATGGTTTCGTTCCCCGGAAACATCATTTCGTGATTCGCATTGTCAACCACGGCATACTGGATGTTTGGCAGTTCTGTGGCAAGCGACTGCAGGCGGTTCACTGACTCTCCCACAGGTACCCATGGATCTGAGTCTGCATACAGAAATAAAAGGGGAACCTTGGCCTGTCGAACTGCAGCAATTGGATCGTCGTCCAAACGCTTGCGGTTCCGATCATGCTCTGGATCATTGGTGAGCTGAGATGCTCTTGGCAGATAGGCGATATTAAACCAGGGTTTTGCCTCAGCCTTGCGCAACGCCTCCAGCGCTTCATCCCGCGAGTTTTTTCGGTGGAGATACCCGATCCACGCCTCTCGCGCGGCGAGCATGTCTTGGACGTCTGACTGGGAATAACCTCGGACAGTGAGCAAGTTTCGAGTTGCGAATCGCATCTGCTCATCTGCGGTGACTAAGGGAGCTGAAACAGAGACCGCGAAAGCCGCATCTTTGCTCCGTCCCGCTGCCAGCACGGCCAGCCATCCGCCCTGGCTCAGTCCCCAGAATCCAATCTTCTTCGGATCAATGCGTGATAGCTTGGCCAGCGCGTGCTGCCCGGCGACGGCGTCGTCTGCAAGAGTCTCATAGTCGGCTTTGTCCAGGTCGCCAGAAGACTGGCCGCTCCCGCGGCGGTCGTATACCAGCACAGCAATTCCCATCGCAGGTAGGCCCTCGTACAGATGACGGTATAGGTTGGCGCTACGGGTCGGCAGTTCTGCATGATGCAAAACCACCACCGCTGGCAGACGATTGCCTGTCTTGGGAAGATACACCGTGCCCCTCAGATGGGCATTACCGTTCGTGAATTGAATTTCATCCGAGAGAGACGGTGAAGTTGCCGTCACGCGCCAAAGATCGGAAGCACTCTGGCAGGTTGCCTGCCCCGCTACCCCGCTGAGTGCTGCCAGAAAGACTGCCGTTACCTTTATTCGGAATCTCATGGATCACCTTGGGGCACGAAATTGGGCACTCCAGCCGCCGGGTTACTGGCCTTGTATCTAACAGCACCCTCGCTTATTGGACGAGTAGAGCCAACAAAGGTCAGCCCGCCGATCCGCGCGGGCGGAGGCATTCTGGAGAACACAACAGAGAGAATTCGGGCCAACGAAGGTCCCGCATGGTCGGCAACTCGGAAGTTATCCTCGAACCATGCGGCCAAGTCCCGATTAGTTCTATAAAGGTAGAAGTCAAGAAAAAACACATCTCCATCGGCCGGAATTCTTCTTGCTTCTCAGCCCACTTGATCGAGCGAGATCTGTTCTGCTCTTCCGTACCATGTACTCGGTTGCGGGGCGCTCTTGCCCAGCGGTTTGGGTTTTCTCTACCAGCGGTTTTCATGGCTTCTTGGCGACGAAGCCTGTCAGTTCCGAAACCAGCAAAGCAGAACGGCGGTCAAATTTGGCGACCATAGTTCTATCGGGGACTCGTGGCCCATAGCTTTTTCTGGTTGTCCGAGAGGGCCTAGGGTCGTGCTGAGACTAGGTGCCCGAAGCACGCAGCGCCTAACTAATCGGCTGAGACTCGCTCTCGAACCAGAGTGCCTCGAGAACTCCACGGCCACCGCCAGAGAAATCCCCAGAGATGGAGCGGACTCGGTCAGAGACACTCAAGCTGCTTGTGGTTTCAGATGTTGGGCGTCGAAGCACGCTCCTCTCTTCCACACGATCAACACGATGGTGGCAATCTTCCTGGCCAAGGTTAGACGCGCCATCTCCGGCCGAATGCCCTTAGTCAGCAAAGCGGTGTAGAACTCTTGAAACGGACCGGGTTTGCTCGAGGCCACGATCGCCGCGCCCTTAAACAGATTCTTCAGATCGTGATTGCAGTTTCGGTTCAATCCGCGGATGGAGCTCTGTTTCTTCGCTCGTTCGAGCTGCCCGTCGACACGACGGTGATCGGCGCTGCTTTGTGTCTCGATGCCAAAACCGCTGTAAGTCCATAGCTGCCGCTTGGTGCGGAAACGGTGCGGGGTCTGCAGAATGCCAAGCAGTACGGCGGACCGGATCGGACCGATCGAAGGAATCTGGCAGAGCCGTTTCCAGGTCTTGTGTTTCTTGCCCTCCGCCAACAGCTCCCGCCGCACTTCCCGACGTACCGTCCGCAGCGCATCGAGCTGTTGGTAGTAAAACTCTGCCCGTCGGCGAACCCCCGGTTCCGTGATCTTCGCGAGCCACTCGGCCCGATGCCGAGGGGCATAAACCTGCTTGCCGGTGCAGGGAATGGCCCAACTGCGATAGATGGCCTTCACCCGCGACATGACCCGTCCGAGATCTTTGGTGATGGTGAGATAACTGCGTACCAGTTCCTTCAGACTTCGCAGCCCGTGTTCACCGTGATAGACGGGGCTGAGATGATTGAGACGCAGCAGCTCGGCCAACCGGCGGGCGTCGATCTTGTCATTCTGGTTGCCTTCCCTCATGGAGGCATTCTTTCGCGGATCGCACACCAGCAGTTTCGTCACGTGCGGTTTCAGCAAGTCGTACAACCAAGCGGCCGAGGTTCCTTCTTCGAACGTGACCTGCAAGTCTCCGCGCAGCCCATCGACAAACTGCAGAATCATGCTGGCTTTTGTCTCGATCACGCACTCCATCACGATCTTTCCCACACCATTCATCACCGCAATCGAAATGCTTTCCTTGTGGACATCCATACCGATATACTTTTTGCTATCCATTGAGGGCGTTCCTTTCTGTAGGGATTGAGGCAAGCACCCAAACCCTACTCCAAAAGGGGCGCCCTTTTATATTGCGTCGGGTTACCGGAGATGTGAAGTAGCATTTCACTTGTACGATTACCGCGTTTATCAGGCACACCAATGCACCGCTCGCTCGCGACTGGAAGCTTGCAGGGAACGCTTCCTCGGCGTATACGTTAATTCAGGAGCCAATCCTATGAGTATCCATTACGTTACTGTTCCAGAGAATTCGCGCGACCTGCCTCACCCGACGAAGGTGGTTCCATTCGGCAACTACGGAGGTGGACTTTTAACCGGCCATCCCATTGGCTTGGTCATCGTCATTGGGCTACTTGTCATGGGCTTCGTAGGATTGCCCGAAGCCAGGTGGTTTTTTGCCCTCGCCGTTCCTGCCGGAGCCATTTGCGGATTCTTCATGTGGCTGAACCATCGAAATGGACCGGCAAGCCACTAAGCTACTCGCCTTCCGGTAAAGTCGCCTCGCAGAAAAACTGCCTTTGTCCCAAAATCCACTTTTCCGGTAACCGCGTTCTATAAAAGGGGATGTCAAGGGAAACACTTCGCCGTTGACTGGAAGGAAGGGTTTTGCCTTGACCTCCAGCCTTCGTAATGGAGCGAGGGGTTCGTGCTTTTCCGTCCGGCGAAGATTCATGCTCTTGGCGTGACGACGTTATCGGCCTTCGGAGGCAAACAAGCAGTGCGGTTGCATGGTGTCAACCATGGTTCTATCTGAGGCTCGAGGCCTATAGCTTTTTCTGGTTGTCCGAGGGGGCATATGGTTAATCCAGTGACTCGGTGCCGGAGCACCAGGCCCAACGCGGTTATGGATACTCACCCTCGAACCAGAGCATCGCAAGAACCGACAAACCACCGCCAGGAATGAGTCTAGAGATGGAAGAGTCCTCGAACGATGCTCAAGCTGCTTGTGGCTTCAGTTGGTCGGCGTCGAAACGCACTCCTTTCTTCCACACCAGCAAAGTGATGGCCGCGATCTTGCGCGCCAGCGTGAGCCGGGCCATCGGCGGTTTTATGCCTTTGGCCACCAGCGACGCGTAGAACTCCTGGAAAGGTCCGGCTACTGCGGCCGCCCGGATGGCCGCACCTTTGAAGATATTTTTCAGATCGTGGTTATGATTTTTGTTGAGGCCGCGAATGGCCAGAATTTTCTTGGAACGCCGGAGCTGGCCATGCACCATGCGGTATTCCGCGCTGTTGCGGGTTTCTAGCGCCAGGCCGCTGTAACTCCACAGCTGGCGTTTGGTGCGAAAGCGATGCGGCGTTTGGATGAGTGCCAGCAACAGGGCCGCACGAATCGGTCCGATCGAAGGGATCTGCCGCAGCAATTTGCTGGCCTGGTGCTTGCTGCTCTCGACTAGCAACTCGCGCCGTACTTGCTGGTGCAAGAGCAGCAGGGCGTCGAACTGTTGGTAGTAAAACTCGGCCCGGCGGCGCACCCCGGCTTCGGCGATTTTCCCGAGCCATTCGGCACGGTGGCGCGCCGCGTAAACTTGCTGGCCGGCGCAGGGAATGGCCCAGCTTCGGTACAGCGCTTTGATACGAACCATCACCCGCGTCAAATCTCTGGTGATCGTCATATAACTGCGCGCCAGTTCTTTCACCGTGCGGATGCCGTGGTCTTGGTGATACACCGAGCGCAGCAGATTCGAGCGCAACAACTCGGCCAGCTTGCGGGCATCGATACGATCACTTTTATTTCCGACCTTGAGCAGAGCATTTTTTCGTGGATCGCACACCAGCACTTGCCGGACATGAGGCTTAAGCAGATCGTGCAACCATGCCGCACAGGTGCCTTCTTCGAAGGTTACCTGCAAATCGCCGTGTAGACCGTGCATGAACTGCAGAATCGTTGCTGCTTTCGTTTCGAGGATGGACTCCATCACGAGTTTTCCAGCGGAATCCAGAACCGTCGCCGAGATCGTTGCCTGATGCACATCCAGCCCAATATACTTGGCGTCATTCATGAGGGCGCTCCTTGTAGGTGATGATGCGAACGATCAAAACCTACTCCAAAAGGGCGCCCTTTTATAATGCGTTTATCAGGCACTAGTTCCGGTGAAAGCAGCAGTGTAGAGGTCCCGCCTGTGTATAAATGCGATTCCAAGCATGGGCCGGGCCTATTGCCTCTATCCTGGCGGTCGGATGTAAATTCTTCGTCCTGGGCCGAATTTATCTTCCAGCAAGCTTCGCAGGAACATCATGCGTCGGGTGGCGAACGCGACTGTGACGTAATCTTGACTTCGAACGAATCTGGGCCAAGGTTCGAGATCAGAGTGAGGCACAACGGAAGATCCTCTCGGATCGGGCCCTGCGCCGACTCATGGTGACGCGTTAACCGGAATTGCCCGCAGTTCACCGGTCGGCGCTCGCCGTGATTGTTAACGCTGTAATGATGGTGCATTGTTGTTGGAGGAATATACGAGACTCGAAAGTAGAAAGAAATGAATCGTTTAGGGGGTGGCGAAATGCTGAAGCGCGGTCCCTCTGCGGTTGGGTCTCGCGCGTTTTACGTGTTCGTTGCGACAGTGGTGTGCGTTTTGTGCTCGGTGCCGAGGGTTGGAGCCCAAGATACGGAACGGGTCAAGCCAATCACGGCTCCGGCCGCCGCGTTGCCTGATGAGAAAGCATCGAGCGGCGTGACGAGGTATTCCTTCATCGCATACGGGGACACACGGGGACGACGGGACGGCGTTACCCTTCAGTACGATCACTCGATGCTTGTGGATTCGATGCTGGCGCAGATCAAGAAGCTCCGAAGCACAGATTACCCTGTGCGATTCATCCTGCAGTCAGGCGACGCCGTACAGCGCGGCGTGGAGGCGCATCAATGGAACGCCAGCTTCGTGCCGGTCATCAATCGTCTCACCACTGAAGGCGGCGTCCCGTATTTTCTCGCGCCCGGCAATCACGATGTGACCAGCTCTCCGACTGCCAACGCGCCTGAACGCCAAACGCCTCTGCGAAACTATCTCGATGCGCTTTCGCAGCTCATTCCGCCCGATGGCTCGCCGCGCCGCATGGCTGGCTATCCCACATACTCGTTCGGCTACGGCAACACGTTCGTAATCGCCTTCGACGCCGACATCGCGGGCGACGAAAAACAATTCCTGTGGGTGAAGGCACAGCTCGAAGGCTTAGACCGTAAGCGCTACGTCAACGTTATCGTCTTCTGCCATCAGGCTCCCTTTTCTTCCGGGCCGCACGGAGGCCCTACCGTCGAACCACCCACCGTCATTCTCCGCGAACGCTACATGCCTCTCTTCCTCGCGAATCACGTTCGTGCGCTGTTTTCGGGGCACGAACATTTGTTCGAGCATTGGGTAGAGCATTATACGGACGCGAGTGGACGGCATCGGATGGACCTGATCGTTTCCGGCGGCGGCGGCGCGCCGATATACACCTATACGGGCGAGCCGAAGCTGGACGAATATTTGAAGGCTAACGAAGCCAGTAAAGTGGAATTGCAACATTTGGTCAAACCGAGTGTGGATGCCGGTTTAAATCCCTACCATTATTTGCTCGTGCGCGTGGATGGGGAGAATCTAGAGATGCAGGTGATCAGCGTGGACTGGGGAAAGGGATTTGAACCGTACCGGAGCAATAAGGTAGCGCTTAAGGATGAGTGAGGGATTGGTGGCGGGTTGCTAGAAAATGGTGCGAGGAAGTTCTACCCCGATGGGCGCTCTTCTTATTTACGTTGGATTACCGGGCATCTCTCGAGGCACCCTCACGGGCAATTCCACTTGTAGGGTAAGCGCGTTAAGTTATCTCTGGCATCGACACAATTCCACATGCTTGACAAGTCGGGTTACCGGACAAGTCCCATACCAGGACTCCACTTGTACGATAACCGCGTTAATCAGGCGGTCCGTGGCAACCCCACAAATGCTCTGGCGGTTGAAGAACTATGGGTTGCAGGCTTTATGTTATTTGAAAGGACGTCCGATTTCTGCTTGAATAATCCGCAAAGTTCACAGGGAGTCGTGATGAAAATCTACAACTTCTATGGCTATTTAATTATTTTGGCTTACATGCTGGCTTGTGTGTATTTTGCCCCAGCTCATTTGGGGCCCTGGATGGGAATGTTGATCGGCGGGGCTTATTTTATCTTTTGCTGGTTTATGGGCGGGTTGTATCTGGCCGATGTTCTTCATTTGGGGATCGCTCACCGATCGCTCGACTATAAGGAATGGTTCATGAAAGCCGTCACCATCGTGAACAACACTTTCGCAATCTATGTGGATCCGATCGCCTGGGTGAATCGGCATCGATTGCATCATAAACATTCCGACCATCCCGGGGATCCCAATAAACTTTCCGAGGATGGTCTTTGGCGAACTCTATATCTCTGCTTGATGCCGTATCAATGCAAAGAAAATTTGGCTGGCGACAAAATTTTGAAGTCCTGGACTTTCCGGGTGGTTGCGAACCCGGTTTTTGCAATCCTTGCACAAGCCTCTAGTTTTTATCTCCTATGGAAGCTGGTCGGAAGTCTGAAGTTTGCGCTGGCGATGTGGTTTGGAATCCGGATTTTTTCAGCTGTGGGTAAATATGATTCAAAACTATTGGACCCACACGCGGAACATTTGGATACCGGCGGTATCACGATGAGGAAGACAACGCCATGAATATTGGCGAGTGGCTGCCCGTAACGGCGACCTTTAGCGCATGCCTGCAAAATAATCATCACCACTATGAGGGTCTTTTGCGGCTAAGCCACGACAAATCGGAATACGACTTTGGATTTATAACGGTCAAAGTGATGAAATATTTGGTTTGGTGAAGGCGACGAGCACGGGCGCACAGTTACCCAAGGACGTTCCCTTGGACGCGGTAGGTTTTTAGGGCGTCTTTCTCTTGCCTACGAATGGTTCGATCGTTTGCCCGAGAAAGCTGGGCGAAATTTCTTCGCCGTCCAGGCCATAAACTTCCGGCCATTTTTCCGGATAGTAGTAAGTTCCGAAAATTCTATCGATCCAGGGAAAATGGATCGCGAAGTTCTTGTCGATGCCCTCTTTTTGAGATGTATGGTGCCAATGATGGTATCGGGGCATAACCAGAAACTTTTCGAGCCATTTGGCGTTGGGACCGAAATTGCAATGAGTCCAGGTGGCGTGAAGGGTGACGAAGATCAAATACGCCAAGATGATCGATTGCGAAAATCCGAGCATGAGCGGGACGAGGATAAATCCGCGGACCAGCGTGTCGTCCACAAAGTGGGAGCGTGAACCCGCGATCCAATCCAGCGCCTTGGAAGAATGGTGAATCGGCATGAAAACGCCACAGAAAAGGCACTTTGTGCAAAGCCAGATGAATGAAATATTCAGCAACGTCTGCAACCACAACGGCCAAGAAAAATTGCAAAATCCAAGGCATTCGAGCGATTAATGCTTGAAGAGCCGGAACACCCAAATATTTCGTGGCCTGGGTAGCAGGCAACAAAACCAGAAACGATAAAATCTGAATCGGTAGATGGGTGGACATGAAATAAACCACGTCCTGGGCCCACCCTTTTCTGAATGTTCCTTGTTCTGGATACTGTGGCCAGATTCTTTCGAGTGGCACGTAGATGAGCGCCATCAACAACAAATCAAGCAAAAACCAGTCCATGCCGATGGTTATGCCATTGAGTTGGTTCCCATTAACTTTTACGCTGGAGCCGCCCCAAGCGGTTGCAGCGATGGCGAGCAGCATTCCCGTTAACGCCAGAGTCTTTTTCTTGCGCAGCAGAGAAGAGATCACACCAAACGCAACTGCCGCCACGATGAGGAATTGGATTAAGAGGCGGATCGCGTGTAGAGAGTAAAACGGGCGGAATTCGGCAGAGGTTAGGAACTGGGGAAAATGCAGACATAGAACGCCGCCGAATGCGAGAAATCCAAAAAAGGCCGACAATATCCCACTCCACCAGCCTGTTCCGAAGCCAGTGGACTCGGCATCACCAAAGAATTCGTTGATTTTTTGCTCGAGCACGACCTCAACCTGTTAGCGGTGAAGGCGTTTCTATCTTCATGCACCGCCGGACTGCTTCTTGACGTGATGGATTCTACTAATGAGGATTCTATACCGCGAATCGCAGCTTGTGCACGGCTGGTGCCCGATTAGTCGGTTATCGGACATCTGCCAGCCCCTTGGGCGGCTTGTCCGGTTCCGCGTTAATCGGGCACTGGGTCTATAAACGAGTTACTAACGCCATCGCGCACCATCAGCGACGGGCGGATGGTTCTTCCGCCACACACCACGTTGCGGCGCACCTCTATTCGATTGCAGATACTTACTTGAGTGTTCGTATCCAGATGAATCTTCTTTGCACTGTAAAGTACTTGACGACACCTAAGAGGCTGCGTACTCTTTCTTAATGGATGAGTTCAAGTATTCCGTTGCCAATGCTCTGCAATACTGGGAACCCCGGCGCGTTTTGTATAACGCCGTCCTTACCGCTGTGGCGGGATCATGGGTGGTGCTCACATGGCCACACTTTCGTCCTGTCCAGTTAATGGGCATCCCTCCCGGTGACACTCATCCCGCGCTCATAATCCTCATTATTCTCGCTTTCTTGGCGAATGTCTGCTACAGCGCGGCGTACCTCGTGGATATCCCGCTGCAGCTCACATTCGCTACGTGGCGCAAGTATCGCTGGACCATGCTGCTTACCGGGATATTATTCGCCATGCTGATCGAGAATTATTGGATTGCCGACGAAATCTATCCGTTTGTACCCAAATAAAGACTGCCCACACACGATCACCCCGCAGGGTGGCTACCCATTTGATGGAACTTCGAGGAAACGCGACTAACAGCTTGTTGAAGAATCGAGTTTTCAAGCTTTCCTTTTTGATTGTTTAAGGTTATCGCTGAGTTGTGAAGGAGTCGCTTGGGTTGTTTCTCTGACTCAATGGCCCGAATCGAAGCTCCGTTCATGTTCTGGCCATCAGATTTCGCAATCGGCACAGGTTGTAGGCAGCTCCGGTGAAGGTGAACAGCCATCCCGACTTTGTCGATCCCTCGCAACTTCACTTTCCTTAGCATCCCGACCATCTTCATCCACCCGAATGATTGCTCCACCCGTTTGCGCTTCCGCTGGCTCACCTCGTACCCCGCATGCCGCGTGGTCCGCTCGTCTACCGCACTGCTGCGATTGGTATTGTTTTGCGCCACATGCGGGGTGATGTTCATCCCTCGGAGCTCTCGTACGAATTCGTGCGTGTCGTAATTCTTGTCCCCTCCCAACGTCACTCGCTTCCCCGGCGGGATGGCTTCGGCCATGAGCATCGCAGCATCCCGCTCCGCTCTTCCGTTCGCCTCGGTCAGAAACGTCTGCACCAAAAGCCCGTTGCGGTTCTCCATCAACACATGTCCCAGGTAGCTTAGCTTCGCCTCGCTTCCTTTGGACTTCTTGAATAACCGGCCTCGGGATCCGTTGTCGATTCATGCGTTTCGTTCTTTCGCTTTTCTCCGCGAAAGTCGACATCTCCTCCCGGTTCCGGCGGTTTCCCCGTCCCGTCCTTTGGGCCGGAAACTCTTCTGACTGGCCCAAGCCTCGATCAACGTTCCATCCACCGTGAAATGTTCATCCGACATATACGGCCTGGCTCGTTCCAGCACCCGCTTGAAAAACGCCTCCGCGATCTCTTCGTTCAGCAATCGCTCCCGATTCTTGCTGTACACCGCGTGATTCCAGACCGCCTCGTCCATCTCCATTCCCACAAACCACCGGAACAGCAGGTTGTACTGCAGTTGCTCGATCAGCATCCGCTCGCTGCGTACCGAATAGAAGATCTGCAACAGCAAAGACCGCAACAGTCGCTCCGGCGCTATCGATGGCCGCCCCACGTCGGAGTACAACTTCGCAAACTGCGGCGACATCTCCTTCAGGATCTCGTCCACCATCTTGCGGATCGGTCGCAACGGATGATCCGCCGGAACACGCTTCTCCGGTGAAACGTAGCTGAACATTCCTTCTTGTTGGTTATCGTCACCGCGCATTCGCTCGTCTCCTTGGCCTTCCTTACTTCAGACGAGTTTTCTTGAATTAAAGTTGCAATGGAAATGGATTTTTCAACAAACTGCTAATCGTCGGGTCGACCTAACTCCTGATTAGTCGGGTTACCGGACAAGTGCCCATGTCCTGCTAGGTCTGGGATTCTGAGGCGATGATTTGGTCGGAAGGTAGTCTAGGGAATTCTTACTGAACATTAGGAGGCGAGCTGAATTTTGACCTTGCGACTAACTCTTTTCCTTGGTCTGAGTCCAGTTCACTAAGCGTCAACTCGTTGTAACCCGCTCCCGCGACCACATGAACAAAGAAGTAGTAGGTCTCGCCTGGCTTGGCATTCAACTGGTGCAAGGACAGGCCCTTCCACAGAGGAAGGTGCCCCTTCACGCAAAGGTGATGCTCACCGGGGTCGACCACTGCATAGAAATAAGTTCCACCTTTCAAAGCTCCAAGCCATTTCCCATCAGCGGCAAACTTGAATGTGCCAGTAGCTCTCGGGAGTTAGCGCGGAGCTGAGACTATTGCGGAGCCCCAATCTTAACGGAGACTCGATAGCGTCGATAGTTCGTGTAGCGGTGCACGTTACGGAATTTTTGCTTGTTAATTTCGATGTACACATCCACGTCGCGGGGCAGCCACAAAGGACTTGGGGCATCCTGCAGTCTCACTTCGCCGAACTTCACGTCTGTGGTTAGTTGATCGAGTCGATTTTCATTGTTCGGCGCGAGTAGATCGCTCCGCATTCGGATGATTTGGAAACCATTCTTATCCACCCATAAGATTCCTTGCGTCAGCATGTCCACTTCCTTCGCTCCCGTTCCCCTCATCGTGGTTGTGAAGGTAGCTTCGCCAGGTTGCTGAGCAAACCCCAAGACGTATGTCTCTCGTGCATCCATCTTTTCTACACCAAGGTAGCGAAACCTCGACTGCGACTGAGGGATCGTAGAGAAACTTATACAGCTCAGTGCGTGGCCGGAGGTGACCAGATACCCCTTTTCCAGCCCTATCGGCCCCAGGCGATTCCCTTTGTTGTCCATTCGATATTCCGCGTTCGCTCCCCATTCATATCCGTGGTGAAGGATCAAATAGTTGTCTTGAACACGCTCCTTCGCTTCAATTTCCCCAGTTACATTCAGCTTCTCCTGTGTCAGATCTTCGTGAGCGATGAGGTCACCAATGTTGCAGACGAAATCGTCCATGCTCCGGCCCATCTTCTGGAGAATCACTGCTAGCTCTTGTTGATCGGGCGCAGGCTGAAGGGTTTTCAGTTCTGGGATGCGTTCAACCAGTTGTGCCAGCGGCAGATCAACGTATGGATGCGCATTCGCGTAGTCAACTTGACCGCTCGTATCCGTTGGAGATGCACTCTCTATCCCAGGTTCTTGTGATACCGTCTCGTCCTCCGCCCCACCCAACGTCTCAGACTCAGCCACAAACTTCTCTGCCGGCCACGGTTGCGAGTAATAACCCTTCCGAGTGCGCGCGGTCAGACCGGGTCTTGCGAGACGGATTTCCAGATAATGGTATTCGTTAGGCTGATCGGTAATGGCTGGATCGAAGGAGATCTCGTAGTAAGCGCCCGCATCAGCAACACATTTTTGTAGTTCTGCAGCGAGGTCGTTGTCCGAGTTGAGCGCAAGACCCCCGCTCTGACCCGCGATTACCCCTAGTGTCAAGTCCCCCATACGGACGTCGCTCGGCTTGCTAGCTCCTTCGACGTAAACCCTCCTCTCGGAGGGCCTCAAGTGATTAGCGGGCGGGTCCGTCAGGCCTGGACCGATGTCTAAGAGGGCTGAAGGATCGACACTGTAGACGGTGATCCGGCCCTCTCGGAGCTGTGTCGAGATCTCAATTATGTTGCCTAAGGCTTGTTCTCGTAGTTTTGCGTCGCGCGTGTTCTGCAAACCGAAAAGTGGTGGCCAGCCTGGAGAGACAACAAGGATGAGCTTGCGCCCCGGCCTGTCGCGCTCGCGCGCCAGGAGTTCTGCGAATTCTTGAAATGAAATCTGAAGGCGTTCCGCCGTCCCACCACGGTCCACGTCGCGGTCCATACTACGGTGGGGAATCGTGTGGTGATCCAGCGCCGCACTGATTGCGTTTCCGTCTTGTGAGAAGTCCTCCTGAAACTGGAGTCCTTTGTCTGTCAGGATGGCGACCGCGGTAGGGTAGTCGAGGTGGCCCCCGCTAGCCTTCAGGTATCTGCTGATTTCTTCGTGCTCGATGGCTGCCTCTCGGGATCCGACATTTACGGCGTCTATGGCGAGAACCACTTCAGTGGGAGCCTGCCGCCCGTTGATGGCTTTGAATGAAGTAATGGTTTGCGGCGAGTTGTTATCTAGAAGGGTGAAGTCACGCTGCCAAAGGCCGCTCACCGGCTGCCCAGACGTCGAACTGACCACCACGTCAAGGTAGATCCTGTCGCCGGGGTGGGCTGCCGAATGATTCTGCCGAGCTGAAACTGGAGGCGTGCACAGGAAAGCCGCCTGAAGCAAGAGGCCGAGACGCGAATTGATGGACATGGGCTGCCATCCTTCGAGCGCAACCGACCGAGGACTGCCGCAGCGCCTACCGACTCCGCAGGGTACCGAGCAGGTCCCTATAATAGGACGGTGTCAAGGGTGCCCCAGTTACAGGCTCAACATTTCGCCGACTACTCTAACGCCCCCCTGGTAGGTTTATGCTGCGCCCTTGTCGCTGGCCGGTGCTTGTATTTGTTGGGGAGCTTTCGTAGGCATATCATCCCAGTCTGAGAAGTTTGTCGGGTGATGCGATGGTTTTTTTTGCTGCTTTGACTCTGCACCCTCTTGTTCCTATGAACCGGCGCTTTGAAGTCGGGTCGTCAACGATCCGCGTTTCCGCCGTTTGTGCGTCAACAGCCGTCTTTCTCGCCGGGATGTGTTTCGGTCAGGAATGGAGAACGTTACCTCAAGCCGAGAGACCGCGGGAAAAGCTGCACGGAGTCCTCTCCCGGCAGCGACTCACGCCCCCACTGCGCAGCGCCAGTGTCACGTTGAGGTACAGTCACGATGGACGGTACTTGTTGTTGCAGGACCCTTCAGGCATTTATGTGCTGTCGCGTGAGCCGCTCAAGATACTCGGGTACATCGATGCGCCGAACAGCTATCCGGCGAGATTTTCTGGGGATTCACAGAGCATCGTAGTGGTTTCCTTCGGTTTGTTTTACGAGCAGCGGTCGGTCCTGGACGGGCACAGCCTCGATAGCAAAGAGCTGCCAATCCGTAATGGATGTGTGGACGCGCAAATTTCTCCAGACGGCCAACTGCTCGCCTGCTATCGTCCGGATTTCAGCCTGGGAGTCCTGGAGTTGTCCACCAATCAATGGATTTTCTCGGACGTGATCCACACCGCTGATCCTCACTTGACCGTGCTTCCCATACCTCTTGATGTTGATGCCCCTTTCGCGGGACCGTTTGGCTTCGCACTTTCTCACGATATGAAAGGGCTCGCCAACCGAGCCATCTATCGACTACCCATGACATTTTCGCCGAATGGCAGCACGCTCATTGCAGGCGACGGACGCGATGCGGTTCGCGTGGACTTAGTGGCACGAAGAAAAACAAGCCTGCCTGGCGCGATCCAGAAAGACTCAAGCGGCACGGTTGTTATGCAGGACGACATCCGAGTACTGGTAATTCCGCGCGGGAAGCCTGGCGAACCTGCAGTACGGTCGCTAACGAACGGAAGCTATCTGGCGACGCCCAATTTCAAGGCTGATTTCGCTTACCTAGCGACGGACGCCGGTTACGCCCTTCTATTCGATTCGGGGATGCAAGGTGGTCGAGTCTTTGATCTGGACCATAACCGCCCGATCGAGACACCTAAGAACATCGGGTTAGATGTGCACCGCGGCGAGCTTGCAATCGCTACAAACAATGGCGACTTGTCGCTTTACGGCCCGGGCGAGCAGAACCCCTCTGCGACCGTTCTTTTGCCTTTTGAGGGAATGCGTGCTCTACGCAGCGCTTCGGTCGCTCCTGGTCTGGACAAGCTGGCTATTGCTGTAGATGGAGAAGGCGGTCTATTTCAAATCGCGAACGGACAGCGGATCATGAGTCTTCCGCAATTCGTCGCCATAAATTTCGAGGATGCAGCCACGGGATTCCTCCTGATGCCAGGACACCGATCGGGTCCGTCCCCAGCACTCGACTACGTGATTGACAGCGTCGACTCGCACGGTATGGTACACGCCGCGTCAAGCGAAGGGGAGGCCACTCTCGCAACCGGGCCGCAGACGATACTCCGCCTGGACACAACTTTGGCCAAAACCTCGCGTATGTGGACGGACGGCAAGGACCTGCTGCGGTCCGGAGGCCCAGTGTTTCTCGACTATTCCTTCGAGGGCCCCGCCGGGCGAGGGATGTTATTGCCTGAAACAAACCCCCAGGAAGGACGTCCGCTGGGAATATCGCTGCAGCAAGCGGTCGGCGTTCCTTTTCGTCTGCGCGCCCTCGAACCTGCAACCGGACGGGAACTCTGGAGCCGATCTTTTGTTGGTCTGCCGCCGATACCATTCGCGGATTCGCAGGGCGAACGTCTCGTTTTGAGCTGGAAAGCGAAAAGTCTTGGAGGCAGGGCGGCGGCCCAGCACCAGGCCATAACCAAGGAAACGTTGAAGGGGGCCCAGCTAACCGATCAAGATTCATTTCTGGAAGCACTAGATGCCAGAACGGGGAAGTCCGTGGGTGGCGTGCTGGTGCAAAGCGGCGCGGGTACCGCAAATTTCGACTCCATCTTTTCGACCGGTCAAGCCATTATCTTTTCGAGAGACAGCGTACGGGTCCGTGTCTATTCGATGGTTGACGGACAGCTGAAAGCGAGACTCGTTGGGGTCAGGCCATCAGCGAGCGCGCAGAGCAACCTGCTGGCGCTGGAGACGGGTTCGGGACATCTAGCCATCTACGATCTGAGCACAGCAGCCCCACTGGATGAACAGATTTTCCCCGATCCGATCGCCTACACGCATTTTTCGGCGGACGGACAGCGCCTCTTCGTCCTTACCGAAAATCAAGACGCCTTCGTGCTGGATATGAAAGGCGTTCGTGTGGCCCATTGAGTGGTGCAGCAACGACATTGTCCACTGACTGAGAAGGATGTCTGGGATATTCCGCGAATGGTTTTCGCTTCATTAGGTGCTCGTGCCCGGTAAGTCGTGCCGGCTCAGATGGTCGACGCAACACTGGCTTGCAGTTTACTCGCAGGAGTTTCGAAGCCTAGGGTTTTTCTGGGGCGTTGATTCAGGCGCAGCGCGACCTGGTCGAGCTGCACTTGCGAATGGACAGACAGGTCGGTGCCTCGCGGGAAGTATTGCCGCAACAGGAGATTCGTGTTTTCGTTGGTGCCGCGTTGCCAGGGACTTTGCGGATCACAGAAGTAGACCTTCACATCCGTGGCTACCGTGAAGTCTTTGTGCTTGGCCATCTCTAGTCCGCGATCCCAGGTCAGCGAGCGTCGCAGGGTAGCGGGCAGTTTGCGAACATGTTGACTCCATGCGGCAACGACCACTTCCGTGTTTTTGCTGGGCACCTTGATCAGCATGGCGAAGCGCGAATGGCGCTCCACCAGAGTCGCAATGTAGGTGTTCTTGGCCCCGGCCAGCAGATCCCCTTCCCAGTGGCCGGGAACCGCTCGGTCTTCCACATCCGCAGGTCTTTCGCGGATGGAGATGGCATCGACGATCTGTCCTCGTGACTGTCCGCTAGCACTGGCATGGCGCGAGCGGCGCATGCGCCGCTTCGACCGCAGCTGGTCCAGCAGCTCTTTTTTCAGCACTCCACGGGCCTGAATGAACAGGCTACGGTAGATGGTTTCGTGGGACACGCGCAGGCCCTCGTCATCGGGATACTGGGTCTCCAGCCATCCGGAAATCTGCTCGGGCGACCAGTCCAGAATCAGTTTACTCGCAACGATGTCCCGCAACTTGCGGTTGAGGGCCAGCAGACACCTCTTCGGTCGCAAGGCCGAGTCCCAGGCATGGTCCTCCGCATCATGGGCGCGATAGGCCGGACGGCCACCGTGGCGAGAAATCTCCCGGCTCACTGTGGAGGCCGCTCGATCCAGTCGTCGGGCAATCTCACGAAGCGGTGAATCGGAAGCGATTCCTCGTGAGATGTCCTCTCGCTCCGCTAGCGTGAGCGCCAGCCGCGAACGGCGACGAGCGGCGGGAGGGATGCCGCCGCGAGGCAACAACACCGAGCGAATGCAGCTATGTGGCTTGTCAAAGGCGCGCCCAATCTCATGCAGCGACTGTCCCGCCTTCCACCGGTTCCAAACGTCACGCTTCTCGATCGCAGAAAACCCAAATCGTTGTCCTGGCCTCATGCCAACACCACCTTTACACAGCAGACTTACATCAGATGGTGTTGCATCGACCTGTCGAATGCACCCGCATTACCGGACAAGTGGAATCGACGCCCTTGCGCCCGTCGGCGGGTAGTCCCAAACATCGCCATTCGTCCACAATTTCTCGTCGATCTCCAGTACGTTTTTACGGGTTACATTCTGCTTATTCTGTAACCTTTTCCCCGCGTCGCCTCACGCAAACAAAGGACTTGGGACCGCCTGAAAATGGGACGTTCTTCTTGTTTTGTAACACTTCGACGGTCGAGACTTCACTATGGGCCTGCCCTCAGCGAATAGCCTGCGGCGAGAACTGCATCCTTGTCGTTTAGTCCGACTAATTTCTCAAGAACGAAGGTCCTCTGCCGCCGCGTCAGCCCGGCCCGCAAATCCGACCTCCTGGCCTTCACGAATTTCCTGAGTCGTGCCCGTTCTGAGGCAGTAGTTTCGTCCGACTTCTCGGCTCGGGAAACAGGCTGTTCTCTGGCTGTTACCAGTGAGAGGTTCAATCCGACTTCCTGACGTGCGTGGCCCATTTGCGCGAAACCCCGGCAACCTTAGCTTTTCTTAACAGCTAGCATCCGACTGGGGAGCGCTCAGGCAACTTCCCGAATCCAACGCGCTCCTGAAGAAACGCCACATGGAAATTGAGGCCGAACTCTCGCTTGCGGCGCGTCTCCAGCAGTCGCTCGTACAACGAAGCCTAACGAACTGATCAAAGAACGACTTTCCAGACAACGACTACGTGAGCGTGTCTCGATATGGAAGATCACTTCTTGTGGTGCTAGTCTGATGCGCATGCCGGAAAACAATGGAGGCTTGGGGCCCGCCTATAGCAGATATCGAGCCCTGCTCGACGTGTCCGCCGCGATGGTCGAGCAACCGACGGTGAAAGCCGTCCTCCACAGCCTGCGCGACGTGTTGTCCAGCAGCGTTCGCCTCCATGGCGCTGACCTATACTTTCTCGACAGTGGTCAAGAGACTTTGCATCTTCTCGAGTTTGATCGAGAAGCGGACGCGCCCGCCATTAGAATTGGCACCAAGATTTCACGGATTGGGGCGGCAGCGCAAGCGCTGGAGCAACAAAAACCAGTTTTCCTGCCTGACATATCGCAGGAGATGTTGAAACACCCCGAGTTGGCTCCGTTTGCAGCCCAATCTGTTGGCAGAACCGCTTACATTTTCCCTGTGTTTACATCCCAGCAAAAATACGGGCTTTTGGTTGCGACTAAGGAGCGGGATCAGGAGTTTGTGCGCGAAGATGTCGAACTACTCCGCTCTCTGACGTCCCACGTTGCGATTGCTCTAGAATGCGCGCTGGCTAGGGATTGTGCAGAACAATATCAGCGGGAACTCGCTACCGAGCGCGACCGCCTTCGGCTACTCCTCGAAATCAACAATCACGTCGTTTCAAAGCTGAATATGGAAGATCTTTTTCGATCGGCTTCAACTTCGATTCGTTCGTATTTCGACAATCATCTGACGGGATTCTGGCTTCTCGAAAAGGACTCACATCGCCTTCAAAGTGTGGTGCTGGATTTTCCTGACGGCAAAGGGTTGCTGGCGGAGATGGGCTCAGCGAATCTGACTGAAACGGAGTGCGAGAAACTTCGCGCCCGCAGGTCCGACATATTGTCAGTCGACGATATCAAGAGACTTCCGACCACCATTGCCGACAACTTGCGAGCCGAATCCATAATCTCGGTCGCCGTTGCTCCGCTTGCGACCGGGAGCGGACCGCTGGGTCTGTTGGCGATCGGCAGCCGGAAGCCAAACGCTTTCGGGCAAGAAGACTTGAATTTGTTAACGCAGATTAGTATTCAGATCTCCCTCGCGCTGGATAATGCTCTTGCGTACGGGCGACTGAACGCATCGGCAGCTCGTC
>CAVXTQ010000010.1:0-445659 GCA_963764675.1 uncultured Acidobacteriota bacterium | reverse complement strand
TAAAGATTCTTGCCGGGTACGTAGGCAGCTACGAATTGGAGCCGAATTTTGTTCTGACGGTGACGCTGGAAGGCGACAAACTGATGACGCAGGCGGCGGGCCAGGAAAAGATTCCGATCTTTGCGGAGTCGGAGACGATGTTTTTCACGAAAGTGATGGATGCGCAGATTGAGTTCGTCAAGAACGAGAAGGGGCAGGTGACACACTTGGTGCTGCATCAGGGCGGGCACGACGTGAAAGCCATGAAGAAGTAGCTGGCCCAATGAGAGGACTCAGAGAGGATCCAAGCATCATGTGGACATCACTTATTTGTTTCTTTGGACAGGCGGCGGCCGTTGCCGCGTGCCTATTGCTGCTGGCCGGCGCCGCGCCGAACGCGGCGGCGCAGACGGGGATGAGTTGCCACTCGATGGGCGCGACGCTGGACGAGATGCCGCCGGAGAAGTATCCGGTGCCGCAGAAGTTGAACGGGATCGGGAACGTCCACATCAAGATTACGGCCACGCCGGAAGCGCAGATGTGGTTCGACCAGGGGCTCAACCTGTTTCAGGACTTTTGGGATTACGAGTCGGTGCGGGCGTTCGAGCAGGGAGTGCGGGTCGATCCGAAATGCGCGATGTGCTATTGGGGGCTGTATCAGGCAGAGACGTTCCGGCGCAGCTCGAGCAAGCATTTTGCAGAGGCGGCGCTGGCGAAGGCTGTGAGCTTGAAGGGGCATGCGAGCAAGGCGGAACGCCTGTACGTCGAGGCCAGCGTGGCACAGGAGGCAGCGGCGAAGGACAAGAAGGACGACAACGGGGGCGAATCGAAGGAAGTACAAGTGTGGCGCAAGCTGGTGAAGCACTCTCCGAGAGATACGCAGGCGCGAATCTTTCTGGCCGAGGCGCTGCTCGATGGTTACGACGATGACGGCAAGCCGCGCGACGGGCAAAAGGAAGGATTGGCCATTCTGCAAAGCGTGCTGAAGGACGAGCCGGAAAATTCGGCGGCGAATCACTACTGGATTCATGCGGTGGAGGCGAGTCCAAAGCCTGAGCAGGCGGTGCACAGCGCGGAAATCCTGGGACGACTGGCGCCGACCTCCGGGCACATGGTGCACATGCCGGGGCACATCTTCTACCGCATGGGCGACTACGCGAGGGCGCAGCAGGCGTTCGCGGCTTCGACAGCGGCGGACGAAGGGTACATGCAGGCGCAGCAAGTGCAAGTGGACGACGACTGGAACTACGTGCACAACCTGATGTACGCGATCGCGAACGCGATGGAGGAAGGGCGTCTAGCGGAAGCGACCGAGCTTTCCGCGAAGTTGAAAGGGGCGCGTGGGAAGCTGGAAGCGACGTTGTACCCGTGGTCGCCGCGCGATGGAATAGCACGGCTGGATCCACGGCTGCCGGTGGCGCTGCGGACGGGGGATTGGGCGCAGACGCTGGAACTGTTGAAGGCGAGCGAGCCGCCCGCGGAATTGCCGAATCTGGTATTTCTGGCGCGGCAACTGACGGATTTTGCGACCGGCATGCAAGCACTGGAGGGACACGATCTGGCGAAGGCGGAGGATGCGGCGCAACGGCTGGACGCGGAGCTGTGGCGAATTTCGAATCGACTGAAGGATGAGGAAGCGGCGAAGGAAAAAGAGAAAAAGAAGGATGACGAGAACGAACCGAAATTGAAGGTGATGCCGGATGCGCAAGCGAAACCGCTGGTGAGCAACCTGTCGATCATGTCGCTGGAACTGCGCGCGGGAATACTTGCGGCAAAGAAACAGACCGAGGAGGCGAAGAAATTGTTCGCGCAGGCGGCGCAGGAAGAGAAGAACCTTGGGTACCGCGAGCCTCCGGGCTACATCCGACCTGTTGGCGAAGCGGAAGCGGCGGTACTGCTAGCTGCGGCGGACTGGACGGACGCGAAGGCGGCATATCAGAAGGCGCTGGTGGAGCGGCCGAAATCGGGATTTCCGCTGTACGGCGTTGCGTTGAGCAGCGAGCGCGCGGGAGACGCGAAAGCCGCCAGGAAAGAATATGTGGAGTTTGTGGAGGCGTGGAAGAATGCCGATCCGCAACTGCCGCAATTGGCACATGCGCGTACGTATTTGGCGGAGCACCAGGAAGTGGCGGTGAAGTAGCGGCGCCATCTAACCGTAGACAATATACAAGTGCGAGACCGGCGAAGATAAGTAACGAATCGAATGCCGGAGCAGCGCGCAAGTGTGAAACGCGGACGCGTTGTTTTCCGTCTGTCAAATAGGACGTTTTGAGCAACACGCGGAGCGGCCTATGCGACTAGTTATCCCAGCAGTACTATGCGGCATCCTTCTTTCAGGGCCTCGACAAGCAAACTCGGCCACCCCACCGCAGTCGGACTCGAATAACCAAGCGCAAGAAAACGGTACCTCCCAAAGAACGACGATAACGGTTCCTGCGGGAACCAAGGTGATCCTGGCACTGACCAGTCCGGTGTGGGCGAAAACCGCAAAGTTGGGCGACAGCGTGTATTCCACGAGCGCATTTCCGGTAGCCGTGAATGGCGCGATCGCGATTCCACCGGGCACGTACGTGGAAGGCAAGATCGACGCGATGACGCGGCCGAAGTGGCTGTCGAGCAAAGCCGAGTTTCAACTACATTTCTCGAAAATGGTTTTTTCGAACGGCTACACCGTTGAACTTCCTGGCGCGGCGGAAAGCGCGGCGAATGCCGCAAGCCAAACGTCAGCAGGAACGGGAAGCGCCATCACCACCGCGGCAACGGAAGCGGCCATCGCCGCCGTGTACGTGGACGTTAGTTCGCGAAGCGACGTTCTGCTCGACAACGGTTCACAGATCGAAATGGTGCTGCAAAGCCCGCTCCTACTCGATGCAGCAAGCGTGGCATCCGCAGCGCGTCACTCGAAGCCGCCACAGGTTGGCCCGTACGCGTCCGCAACGAGGTGTGTTCCGAGCGCAGGGACACCTGGAACTCCAGACACCGTGATTCCAGGCACGCCGGGTTCACCGGGAACACCGGACACTGTGATACCGGGAGGTCCGGGCATGCCGCCAACCGTTATCCCGGGCATTCCCGCGACGCCCGGCACGCCACCGACGATTCTGCCTGGAACTCCAGGCACACCGGGAACAGCGTGCCCCGGTCCTCCGGCCGTACGATCGGCGCCAGGCCCTGGCGACGTGCATACGAAATCGTTTGAGGTCAACGATTCCGTGATGATTGGCGGGACGCAGCTTACAAAAGGAAAATACGAAATCACCTGGACAGGCTTGGGACCGATCGCTTCCGTGGACATTCACCAGAAGAACAAGCTTGTCGTTCGCGTGGAAGCGCACGTGGTGGCTTTGGGCGAGAAAGCGCAGAGGGACGGATCGACAGTGCGCGCCAACCCAGACGGATCGGTGTCGGTGAGCTCGCTGCAGTTCAAGGGTGAAGATTTAGCAATTTCCTTTGACTAGCAAGAATGTTCGGAGGTGCGGCGCAGTTCGAGGAGCGCCGCGCCGGGTACGAACGTGTGTGTGTGGTGGATGTGACCGCGCAACAAGAGGAGACACAACCATGCGACTGTTCGCGATGGCAGGGCTGATGATTGCTTCCACGTGCTTCGCGCAAGAACCAGCGCCGATTGAGCAGCAGCCGGCGGCTGGACCTGGAGCACAAACTCAGACGACCGGCGCGGTGGAGAAACAGCCACTGGCGGTCGCGGCGGGAACACGAGTGCGAGTGACGCTGGCGAATTCGATCCGGACAAGGCTGGCACGTCGCGGCGATGGGGTGCGCGCGATCACGGCTTTTCCCGTGACTGCGGGTACGACGGTGGCGATCCCCGCGGGAACCTATTTGGATGGCACGATCGAGAAGGTGACCAAGCGAGGTTCGGGCCTGGAAGGGTTGCAAATACATTTCAGCCACATGCTGTTCAGCAACGGCTACAGCGTGGTACTGGACGGCACGGCGGCAGAGGCAAAGACCAGCGCTCCGAGCGCAGATGGTGCTGAAGTAGCTGCCGCCGGTGGAACTGACGGTGCAGCCGTGGGGGGGCAGGCGTTTCAGCAACCGCCTGGGCTGCCTACACCCACGCCGGCTCCACAGACGAGGATTGGTCCGAGCCCTGGAGTTGTCGCGGGCGTGGCGGTAGGAGTGATCGCAGCCGGAGTGATTGCTGGAGTGGCATTGGCTCATTACCGAGGTAACGACGTGCTGCTTGATGCCGGGACGCAATTCGATTTGATACTCGCGAGTTCGCTATCGCTGGACGCGGACCGGGTTGCCGACGCCGTGGCTACGACGGCGGCGCAGCGGTGACCTGAAGTAGTACGAAGCGCGCAATTTCCTAACAATTACAAACAATCGTAGAGCCGAGCCATGCGGCTTACCGCTTCTGCTGCGGCAGTAACTTCGTTTTCATTTAGTGTCGGCGAAGGCGACGTAGGCGCCCAAGCCGATCATGCCCAGGCCCGAGGCGACGCGCTGGCGTCGACGGAAGCGCGCGTTGTTCTTGAGTTTGCGCTCGAGAGGCGCGGCGAGCAGAACGACGAGAAGATCGGCCGTGGTGTTGAGGATTACCGAGATAGCCCCGAGAACGATGAATTGGAGGAACACGTGGCCGGCTTGCGGCGCGATGAATTGCGGGATGAAGGATAGGAAGAAGAGCGCGGTCTTGGGGTTGAGGGCTTCGGTGAGAATGCCCTGGCGGAACGCGCCTTGCGATGGGGCAGAGGCCGCAACGATGAGTTCGGCGTTGCGGGTACGGATCATGCGAATGCCGAGCCAGACCAGATACGCGGTTCCCGCGTATTTCACGGTGTGAAAGGCGACGGCGGACGCGGCGAGAATCGCAGAAACACCGAGAGCGGCGGCGAAAACGTGGAAGAGTCCTCCCACGAAGGTGCCGAGAGAAGAGAGGATGCCTTCGCGGCGTCCGCCGGCAAGACTGCGAGCGAGAACGTAAAAGATGCCGGGCCCTGGTGTGATTGCCAGGACCAGCGCTGCGGCGAGAAATAGAAAGAAGCGGTGAACGTCGACCATAGGCTTATTCTATCCATGCCTTATGGAGGGTGACTAGTGATTGGTGACTAGTGGCTGGTGTTTGGTCTAGCATAGCGTCCCCACCCGACGATGCAGGGGTAGACGGAGGACATTCCTGTGGAAGAACAGTTAAGCTTGGAATTTTTGCGCGTGGTGGAAAACGGCGCGATTGCGGCAGCGCGCACGATGGGATTCGGGGACCGTCACAAGGCCGACGAAGTGGCTGTGGAGGCGATGCGGAAAACGATGGACGCGGTGCAGATGGACGGCACCATCGTAATCGGCGAAGGCGAGCGCGATGAAGCGCCGATGCTATACATCGGCGAAAAAGTGGGGCTGGTGACGCACGCGCCGAAGGCGTTGTTCCCGGAGGTGGACATCGCGGTGGATCCTCTAGAAGGAACGAACTTGTGTGCGACGGGCGCCGGAGGAGCGATTGCGGTGCTTGCCGCAAGTGAAAAGGGTGGATTGCTGCATGCGCCAGACATCTACATGGAGAAGATCGTGGTGGGGCCGTCGTGCAAGGGCGCGGTGGAGCTGGATGCGCCGGTGGCGGACAATTTGAAATCGATCGCCAAGCGACTCGATCGCGATGTGGACGATTTGACGATCATCGTGCTGGACCGGCCGCGGCACGAAAAATTGATTGGGGATATTCGCAAGGCCGGAGCGCGAATCCGGTTGATCGGGGACGGCGATTTGTCCGCGGGAATTTCCGCGGCGGTGGTGGGCACCAGCGTTCACGCGGTGATGGGGACCGGCGGCGCCCCAGAGGGCGTGCTGACCGCGGCGGCGCTGCGTTGCTTGAATGGGCAGATCCTGGCGCGACTCGTCGTGACCAAGCCGCAGGACGTGGAGCGCATGGCGAAGATGGGTCTGAAGGATCCGAATCGCATCTATGACACCGAAGATCTAGCGCCGGGAAAGAAGATGATTTTCGCGTGCACCGGCGTGACCGACGGAAATTTGCTGAAGGGCGTGCGATTTTTCGGGGAAGGCGTGCGGACGACATCAATGATTCTTACTTTAGATGACCGGCAAGTGCGGTTCATCGATTCCGTGCACCTCGAGAAGCGGCCAGACGTAAGAGTGAGGTTTTACTAGGATCGTTTTCAAACCGAGCTTAAACCGGGGAAGGGTTTAAGAGACCCCGCAACATCTCGCTGGGCTGATATTCCGAAACGATTGTCGATAGTGTCTCTACGAGCGCTGCAACGTTGCGCGCGCGCACACCCTCGGAGATGGCCTGTACCGCGGAATCCAGAAAACCTGGCTGCGTCGGCGTGTAATTTACTTTTCGCAGCCTCGAATCGGCAGTGGGCTCGAGCCACTCACTGCTGGAAAACAGTTCCTCGCCGAGTTTGTCACCGGGCCGCAAGCCGGTGAAAACGATTTCGATCTCTCTAGCGTTCAACCCTGCTTCCCGAATGAGGCGGTTCGCGAGATCGAGGATCTTGATTGGCTCACCAAGCTCAGGAACGAAAATGGCGGCGCCTTCATGCAAACTCGCAGCCGCTAGAATCAAATCGACAGTTTCGGACAACGACACAAAGTAGCGACATGCGTCCGGGTGGGTGACCGTGAGCGGTCCGCCCCGCTCGATTTGTTGTTTGAACAGCGGGACCACGCTGCCGTGCGAACCCAAGACATTCCCCAATCGCAGCGCGCTCAGATGGGTTCTCGGGCTACTGAGCCGCAGGAGCACGAGCTCCGCGACGCGTTTTGCGGCTCCCATCACGCTGCACGGATTCACCGCTTTGTCCGTGGAAATCATGATCAGCCGCCGGACATCATATTGGAGCGCAGCGTTCGCCAAAGCCCAGGTCCCCAGCGCGTTGTTCTTGATGACGGCGATGGGATTCGTCTCCATGAGCGGCACGTGCTTGAACGCCGCCGCATGGTAGATGGTGTCGGGGCGATGTTTCTCGAAGACTTCGTTTAGCAGCGCCTCGTCGGAAATGTCGCCGAGGATCGGCACGTGCAGGGCCGGGCCGCTGTTGGCGCCCAGCTCCGTGTGGATCTCGTACAGATTCTGTTCGGAATGATCCAGTAGGAGGACGAGTCTGGGATCCGACCCTGCGATGCTCTTGGCGAGAGCCGAGCCAATGCAGCCTCCCGCGCCAGTGATCAAGATTGTTTTACCTGAGTTGGTGGAGTGCAGTTGGTTCACCGAGTCATGTGAAGAAAAGCTGGAGTCGCGGCCGTTTCAAGGAAGCTGCGGGAATCTTCCGGCTTCACTTCTGGTTTCCCGTGAGGGCGAGGAAGACGCGGTCGTCGACGGCAACAGAGCGAGTGAAAAGAGTGGCGGCGCTGGCGCCAGAGAGCGCGACGTGGCTGGAGCTACCACTGAGCGCGGGGCCGGGTGGTTTTGCCTCGGTCGACGAGGGATCACCTGGCTGGAGCGAAATGCGCGTGGTCTTGGGCGTGCAGTTGGCAGCGCCTAGACACGTGTCGCGAACGAAAACCTGACGGTAGCCACTGTTCGTGGAGCCTGCGGTTGATTTCGCCTGGGAAGCGGCTTTGCTCGCCGTATGGCTGGGCGTGACCGCCAAGAACGCGACAAAACGCCCCGAGGCGCTGACCGACGGCAAGATGCCTTCGGTGCCCACAAGCGCGCCCTCGGCATCCGTGGAAACCAACTGCGTCGAAGGCGTACAAGACGGTGAAGTTGCGCCGAAACACGTGTCTCGCAAATAGATCTGACGGCCCGATGCAGCCCCGGAAACGAGATTCGCTGCCGCCGAGCTGAAGGCGATGTAGCGGCCATCGGCGCTCATCGAAGGCGCCCTGCTGTCGTCGTTTCCAGGTGTGCCATCTGTGGCGGCGGAAAGAAGCAACGTGCGGGACTGACAGCCCGAAGGAGCGCCTTCACAGGTATCGCGCACGAAGACTTGCGCGTGATCGTTTTGCTCCGCTGTGTAAGCGACGTAGCGGCCGTCCGTGCTGACCGCGGGCGTCTCTTCCGCCACCGTGCGCGCCATCGATGCGGTAGTTCCCGCGGGCGTGATCGTAAACGGAAGGCCATTCGCACTCGTGCCGCCGCCGCCGTTCGAGGGATTGGCAACTCCGCCGTTGGCGGGAGTCGTTTGTGGCGCGGGAGGGTTGTAGACAGTTACCGTCGCCGTAACCGCCTGGCTGGTCGCATTGACCAGCAGACTCGTGTCCACGGTAGCCTGAATCTGCGTTGTACTAATGCTCTTGATGGGCAACGAACTTTGCGTGGGTCCTAAGTTCCAGTGAACTTGAGAACCGCCCGACGGATCCGACGTTGGAAGGAACGCGCTGCCATTGACCGTCAGAGTCACGCTGGCGCTACCCGCGGCGGCGGTGGTCGGCGAAATCGAGGTGATAACGGGCAGAGGGTTAGGCGTCGGATTAATGATGAACGTAAGGATGTTGGATAGTCCGTTCGTGCCGGCGCCGGAATGCGGCTGGAGAGTATTAACGAAGGCTGTGCCAGGCTTGGCGATCAGGGCGGCCGGGACCACAGCCGTAACCACCGAAGCGCTCACATAGGTTGTAGCGATGGTCTTCCCGTTCCACTGGACGACGGTTTGCGCTACAAAACCGCCGCTGCCGCTGGTGACCGTCAACGTAAAGTCCGCTCCGCCCGCATTGGCATCGGACGGCGCGAGGAAGTTAATCGGTGCGCCTGTAGGACTCTGAAAGGTGTTGCCGTAATCATTGCAGCCCACCAGGGCAAAAATTGTGGCGAGCGCGACACCAAGTGTTGCTCGCTCCACAGTCGAACCCAACCCGGCCCAAAACCGCCTCATTGATACTCCTTAGTTCTTTACGTGTGACTCCGACCCGGTCGGAGTCGATCCCATCAAGTGGCCGTCAGGCGGCTCACTTGCCAAGCGCGCGTCGGGGAACCCGCGGCGCAAGATTGCTGTTGGAGTGAGATGCTCGATCCGCGCTGCGCGTTGACCCTGCCTTCGGCGGGATCACCCGAATAACCACCGGCGCCGATGCCGCGGCTTCCACAGCCGCCACCCTGCAAATCTCGGCCGCGCGCAACCCTACATGCTTACCATTGCCACTAGGATCAGGTCAATCTGCAATCGGGCGGCAATCGGCGGCGTCGAAAGGGCGCTACTGATTCAGAAGGGCAATCCCTTTGGATGGAGCAGCTTCCGGACGCGACTTCAGGAAGGCGTAGATGTCCGCAAGCTCCGCATCCGGCATCGCTTTTTTCGTGTACGGCGGCATCTGACCAGCAGGCTGGCGAACGTAGCTCACGAAAGAAGCGAACGGGATCTGGATGGGACCCAGTCGCGACCCGCCCGTTTGCACCGAACCTTGCGCTTCCCCGCCGTGGCACTCATAGCATCCGTAACGCGCGTAGAGCTTTTGGCCATTTTGGGCGTTGGCGGTCGCGGGGAGTTCCAATTTCGCCGGCGCCAGAGATTGCAGGAACGCATAGAGGTCGGCGAGCTCCGAGTCCGAAACCTGCCCGCTGCCATACGGCGGCATCTGGCCCGCAGGACTGCGAACGATGCGAAGAAATGCGGGCAACGCGAGCCGGGTCGGAGCGATCTGGGGCACGGCGCTTTCCTTGGCGGTCTGCGACCTGCCTTGCCCTTCGCTGCCATGGCACTTGAAACACCCTTGCGCCTCGAAGATCTGCTTCCCATTCTTGGCGTTTCCTGCGGGAGCGGCAGCCGGCGCTTGGGCCCGCGTCGAGCGTTCGGAGAGGAACAAGGCTGCCGCCGCGCTCAAAACCAGGCACACCACAATGCCCAATGAGCCGCTCCGATGAAAAGAGCGCCTGCTGGCAATTGCATTCCTGGACCTGCGGGAAAGGAAATCAATCATTCGATAGATCCTCTAACGAGGTTGTGTGTGAACGTCAATCAGCGCGGGTTCACCACGTTTCACGACGGCAATCGCGCGCTGAATCGCCGGTCCAAGTTCCTTGGGATCGGAGATCGGCCCCTCCGCGAACAGGCCCATGCCCTGAGCCAGCTTGGCGTAGTTGATATCGGGATCGGCAATCGAAGTGCCGATGCTGGCGCGATCGATGCCGCGGCTATGACGGTTAGCCATGATTTGCACCTGCATGACCTCCTGATGATACGCACGATTGTTGTGCATGATCGTGAGCAGGGGAATGCGGTGATGCGCGGCGGTCCATAGGACGCCCGGCGCATACATCAAGTCCCCGTCGCTTTGAATATTAACGGAGAGCCGGCCGTACTTGCGGTTGGCCAGCGCGGCGCCGACAGCAGCCGGTGCACCGTACCCGATTCCGTAGCCGCCTGAGCCACCGATATATTGATGATATTTGTCGAAGGACCACAGCCGCTGGGGCCACCGGCTGACGAACCCAACGGTGGAGACCAGCGACCAGTCCTCATCTTTGATCTGGGCCCAAAGCTCGGAACACATCCGGGCGGTGCTGATGGGACTGGCATCCCAGGCGTAGGCCGCCGCGTCTCTGGCTTGCTGCAAAGATTCGCGGTTTGCGGCGGCGAACTTGGCTCCGCGATCCTGCAGCGACGCTTTGCGGCTAGCGGTAAGTTGGCGTTTGACAGCGTCCGTTAGCGATGGCAGCGTCGCCTCAGCGTCCGCCGCGATGTCCAGGCCGAGTTCCGAGTAGCGCTGAAAGTTTTGGTAGTTGCTTTTCGAGAAGAGCGTCGCCGCGCCGATATGGACCACCTTGACGCCAGGCTTGGTGATGGGCTGCGAAGTGCGGTTCATCTGGTCGCGGAAGGAATGGAGAGTGCCCCAAACGTCGTTCATCTCGAGGCCCAAAATGACGTCGGCATTGCTGATGAGTTGCCGGCCGCGTTCCGTTTGGTTGAGCGGATGGCGCGAGGGAAAGTTCAGGCGTCCCGTTTGATCGATGACCGGGGCTTGCAGGGCCTCGGCGAGCTCAACGAGAAGCGCCATGCCGGCCGGCGTGCGCGCGGCACGATCGGCAATCACAACGGGATTCTCGGCAGCGACCAGAAGGCGCGCAGCTTCCGCGACGGAGGCCGTGTCTCCCTGCGGAGGTCCCGCGAGAACGAGGCTAGGCACGCGCAAAGCGGCACCGTCGTCTGAAATTGGATTTTCCTGAAGCTCGGCGTCCACCACCAGGAGCACCGGCATCATCGGCGGCGTCATGGCGATCTTGTAAGCGCGAACGGCGGACTCGGCGAAGTGGGGCAATGAGGTGGGCAGATCGTCCCACTTCACATAGTCACGGACCATCGCCGCCGCATCTTGAACGCTGTGACTCCATTCCACGGGAGGAATGCGCTTGGTCGCGTCCATGATGTTGCCGCCGATCATGCAGATCGGAACGCGGTCGCAGTAGGCGTTGTAGATCGCCATCGCGGCGTGCTGTATGCCCACCGTCCCGTGCGCGAGAACCAGCAGCGGCTTGCCTTCGATTTTCGCGTAACCATGCGCGATGGCGACGGAAGATTCTTCGTGGCAGCAGGTGATGAATTCGGGGCTGCGGTTTCCGCCATAGTTGATGACCGACTCATGCAGACCGCGGAAGCTCGAACCAGGATTCGCGCAAACGTACTCGATACCCAGGGACTTGATGACGTCGACCATGAAATCGGAACCGGTGCGGTCGGCGGTCAGAACGTCGACGCTCGATGGCGTGCCCATTTCCGCTTCCGCCGAAAGCGGGGGTGGGGGCATGGCGGGCCGGGGTTCCGGCGCGGGCTGTTTTGCGGGAGCGGCGGCCAGCACGGCTGCGCCGGCAGCCGCATTTTTCAGAAAATCGCGACGGTTGACGGAAGTCTTCTTGGGTTCTGCCATCGTTAATTCCCTCGTCGGATACAGCTTTTAGCACACAACGTGTCAGGCGGCTACTCGGAAGGCGCACCCACGGCAGCGAGCGATGCGCGCACGAGTGCGCGAATGTGTGCGCGGCATTCAGGATCCTGCACGGGAAGCGCGGCGGCGGCGCGATAGCATTCGACCGCGCTCTCTTTACGGCCAAGCTTGGCATAGAGATCGCCGCGAATCAGTTGGAATAGCGGGTTGGACGGATATTTTTGTACCAGCGGGCCGGCAAGCTCGAGGGCCCGCTCGTACTTCTGATCGTAGTTGTGGAGGCAGATCACGAGATAGAAGCGCGCTTCGGCGGGAGTCAAAACGCCTTCCCCGATGGCGTGCTCGAGTTGCTGGATGCCTTCCTGCTTGCTGCCGCTGGGAATGCCCATGAAGAATCGCAGAACGCGCGCGGCGGCGGAAAGCGTGTCGGCGTAGTAGTTGTAGAGGCCCAGGCCGAGATCAGCATCCGCAAGACTCGGGTCGAGAGCAATTGCGCGCAGAAGATGCTCGCGAGCGCGGACGCCGGCGCGCGCGGCGTTGCGGCTCTCTCCGCGCAGGCCGTAGAGCCGTGCTGCAAGTGCATCGCCCATGCCGGCATAAAATTGGGTGTCGGCGGAATCGTGGAGCGCGGCCTGCGTTTCGGCGAGCGAAGAAGCTTTTGTGGCGAGATCAAGATAATGCTGATCGGCGGGGAGCTTGGCGCGATGGCGCGCGTAGCTCATTCCGTATTTGAACTCGGCCGAGGTGCACCAGATCCGCCACCACAAAGCTTCACCTTCGAGGAGATAGCCGAGAGGATGCTCCGAATGCTCTTGTTCGAGCTGGTGCGCGCCGGTTAGCGCCGCGTCAAGATCGCCGGAATAAATCTGCTCGATTACTACGGTGGCCGCCGGAGGCAGACCGAGTTTCGCGCCGCGGCTAGGCACGGCGGCAGTCAGCGCAATGCACATCGGAAGCGCAAAGCCGCGAAGAACCGAATGCAACATGAACTCTACCCGCCGCGATGGACACGCGCTCGAGAGCAAGCCCGGCGCGGCACGAGTTTAAGCTGTTCGAGGAGGGTTGCAAACCGAAATGGTTTTGCTGCACCGTGTAACCGTTCTTGACGCGCACTAGGTGGGGCGGCGCTCATTTGCTATTCTCGGCGGCGCGATGGGATCGCTACAGAATGCCGGCTCCGGCGGGGCCGGGGTTACGCCCCCGGAAGAACGCGGCGGGCTCGAACGCGGCCTCGGCTTAAAGGAAGCCGTGGCGCTGAACATGATCGAAATGGTCGGCGTCGGTCCGTTCGTGGTGATTCCGCTGGTCATCAAGGCAATGGGCGGACCGCAGTGCCTGTTGGCGTGGGCGGCAGGCGCGTTGCTGGCGCTTCTCGACGGCTTCGTGTGGTCGGAGCTGGGCGCGGCGATGCCGCTGGCGGGAGGGAGCTACGTATTCCTGCGCGAAGCCTACGGCCCGGGAAAAATGGGCCGCATGATGTCGTTCCTATTCGTGTGGCAGACCTTGATCCAAGCGCCGTTAAGCTTGGCCTCGGGCGCGATCGGATTTTCGCAGTACGCCTCGTACCTGTATCCGCTTGGAAAGTACGGGGAGAAGGCACTGTCTGGCGCGCTGGTGATTGTGCTGGTGATGTTGCTGTATCGGCGCATCGGCTCCATCGGAAGGATTTCGCTGTTTCTGTGGGCGGGCGTGGTCGGCACGATTCTGTGGCTGATCTGGGGCGGTGTAACGCACTTCCAGCCGAAACTCGTCTTTACCTATGCGCCCGGTGCGTGGGATTTTTCCTGGCTGTTTTTTGCGACGCTGGGCTCGGCGACCGTGAACACCATCTATACGTATTGGGGCTACTACAACATTTGTCATCTGGGCGGAGAGATCCGCGACCCCCAGCGAAATATTCCCCGCGGGATTTTCCTCTCGATTTGCGGCATCGCGGTGCTATATCTGCTGATGCAGACGAGCATCCTGGGCGTCCTGCCGTGGCAGCAAGCGCAAGATTCGCCGTTCATCGTGAGCGCGTTCATCGAGAAATTGTATGGAACCGGAGCAGCGCGCTTCGCGACGGTGATGGTCCTGTGGATTGCCTTCGCATCGGTGTTCTCGTCGCTGCTGGGATATTCGCGGGTGCCGTATTCCGCGGCGCTGGACGGAAACTTCTTCAGCATTTTCGCGCGCGTGCACCCAAAAAAGAGGTTTCCGCACGTTTCGCTGGTGTTTCTGGGAGCGCTGACCTTCGTTTTTGCGTTGCTGTTCAAGCTAAGGACGGTCATCGCCGCGGTGCTGGCCATGCGCCTGATCATTCAATTCGTCGGCCAGGCCGTGGGAGTGATGCTGTTGCGGAGACGCTGGCCTGCGGAGCGCCTGCCGTTTAAGATGTGGTTCTACCCGTTGCCGGCGCTGCTGACCATCGCGGGCTGGATTTGGCTCTTTCTGCGAACGGGACGCGCGGTCTGGTGGGGGTTATTCGTGATTGTCTTGGGTCTCGCCGTTTTCCTGGTGCAGTCGGCATTTCGCAAAGAGTGGCCTTTCGCTCCGGCACGTTCCGAGGCCGCACAGTGAACGGGCCCTCGTTGATCCGTCGGACTTTGCTCGTTTTATTGGGGATGTTATTCGGAACGGGGGCGCCGCGCGTGGGCGCCCAATTCCCTCCCCCGCCCGGAACCGGCCCGGGACTCCCGGAAACGATTGAAGCGATCGATAGCGCACGGGTCACGACGCGCATCCTTTACATCACCGCGCATCCCGACGATGAATCCGGTGCGGTGCTCACCTACCTCGCGCGAGGGTTACATGCCGACGTGGCGCTGCTTTCTCTGACTCGTGGCGAGGGCGGGCAAAACGACTTGGGTCCGGAACAAGCACCTCAACTCGGATTGATTCGCACGCAGGAGCTCCTGGCGGCAACGCGAGCGTACGGCGTGAAACTCTATTTCACGCGCGCGCAGGACTTCGGCTTCTCCAAAACGCCGGAAGAAACGCAAAAAGTCTGGGGCGACCCGGTGCTCGAGGACATGGTGCGCGTGATGCGCACGTTTCGCCCGAACCTCGTAATCAGCAATTTCGGCGGCGTGCACTTCGGCCACGGCCATCATCAGACCGCGGGCCTGTGGACCCCCAAGGCCGTGCAACTGGCGGCTGATCCCGCAGCGTTCGCCGCGGAGTTTCAAGGAAAACTTCCGCCGTGGAATGGAGATGCGGGTCATCCCGTGGAGATTCTCGATCTCGACCGCAGCGGCGACGCCAAGGGTTACGTTGTTCCGCTCGATGAGGTTTCGCCCCTGTGGGCCAAGAGCTATCGCCAGATCGGGCTTGACGGCTTCGCGAACCACCGGACGCAAGGGATCTCCGCATTCCTCGGCTCGCCATTTCTGCGCCGCCCCGTCGGCCTGGTTCCGGAAGGCGACGCAAAGTTCGATCCCAAGACTCTTGCGATGCCGCTGCGTGCGGTGTTGCCGGGATGCAAGGCTTTCGAGGAAGCAGATGATGAACTCGCCGCGGCGCGCACCGCAGCTTTGCGTTTGGACTGGCACACAGCGGCCAGTTCGCTTGCGCAGGCGGCATCGAATGCCTCGCACTGGATGGATAAGTGTCCGGGGCAACGGACTGAGAGCCTCGCGCAGCACTTTGAGATTTCTGACATGAATCGCTCGGCTGCACGCATTGAGAAAGCGCTCGCTTTGGCGGCCGGTTTGCAAGTCAGCGCCGAAGCGGACCGCAGCGAGCTGGTTGCCGGCGAAGATTTCGTTGTGAAGACGCAAGCAGCGTGCCGAGCCGACGCGGGCTGCACGATGGGCGATACGCGGCTGCTCTTCCGGGGTGATTTCAAGGAAACCAAACGCGAGGGTGATGCCGGCAAGGGTCTGGACCTAACCGTTCAAGTCTCGCCGCAAAAGAGCGATACGCTTTCACAATGGGATCGCAACCTGCCCGAGCCGCCGCCGGTCGTTAGCGTGCAGCAGGACGCGTCGATCGACGGCTACAAATTCCAGATCGCTGTTCCTGTGACGCACATCCAGGCAACTTCGACGCGCGTGGATCGCGTCCCTCTGCGGATCGTGCCGGCGTACACGCTGGCTGTGGAGCCTCAGCAAGCCATCGAGGTGCTGGCCAAACCGGGAAAACCGTTCGACGTCTTGTTGCACGTGCACTCGCACGCAACGCAGGCGGGCAAAGTGAGTGTGGGTCTCGACGCGCCGCAAGGATGGACACCGGGCGCGCCGGTGCCATTGGAGTTTTCTGGCACGGGCGACCGGTACGCGCGCGTGACGCTCACGCCTCCGCAAAAGTTGACGGCGGGAACGTTCAAAATTGCGGCGTATGCGCAGCGCGGCAGCGAAAAGTTCGGCGAATCGCTGGAGCCGTTGCCCACGCTGCCGACGCAGTTCTGGAGCGAGCCGGCGCAATGCGTGGTGCACGCCTTCGACATCAATGTGCCGGAGAATCTGCGTGTCGGCTACATTACCGCGGAAAGCGAACCGGTGCCGGAAGCGTTGCAGCGATTGGGCGTGCGCGTGGAGATGCTGGATGCGGCGGCGCTGGCCTTCGGCGATTTGTCGCGGTTCGACGCGATCGTCGTCGGTGTGCGGGCGTATGAGCTGCGCTCTGACCTGCCAGGCGCCAACCAGCGCCTGCTCGACTACGCCTCCAACGGCGGCACGCTCATCGTGCAGTACGAGCGCGACTTCGCCTGGGATCGCGCACAATACGCGCCCTATCCGGCAAAAATTTCGCCGCCGGCCAATAGCCCTTTGCCCCGCGTCACCGACGAAAATTCGCCGGTAAAATTTCTCAAGCCCGACGATCCGCTTCTGAACCGGCCCAACAAGATCACCCAAGACGATTTCAAGGGCTGGGTCCAGGAGCGCGGCCTTTATTTCTGGACGCAGTTCGACGCCAAGTACACGCCTCTATTGGCCATGAACGATCCTGGCGAAATCGATCAGAACGGCGCGCTGGTCTACGCGCGCTACGGCAAAGGAACCTACATCTACACCGGCATCGCCTTCTTCCGGCAACTGCCCGAAGGTGTTCCGGGCGCATATCGCCTGTTCGTGGATCTGCTCAGCGCTTCTCGCGCAGCACACTAATCTCGCTGAACCAAAAAGACGGCCATTGTCACGTGCGCAATCCCCGCCACTCTGCCGACTTGCCGCCAGACCAGCGTGCTATTCTTTCCGCGGGCGAAGCTCATTCAAGTTAAAAGGAGATGCGGATGAAGCAAACGATGCGGCCGAAAACCAGGCACGTGCATCGCGTCGTTCTGGGCTTCTTGCTTTGCAGCGCGCTGCTCCTCGGATTGGCGAGCCCCGCAGCAGCACAGCAGAAAGACAAGAAAAACAAGAAAGATACGCCCGCGACAAACACCACGCCCGGAACGTTAATGAGCGACCAGCAGCAAGTCGACTACCAGATTTCGACCATGTTAGGAGCCTGGCAGTTCGGCGATGTCGACAAACTGCACGAGTCCTTCGCGGATGACGTGATGATCGTCAGTGGTGTATGGGGTCCGCCGGTCATCGGCTGGGCCAATTACGCCCCCCTATACCAGCAGCAGCGCGGACGCATGCAGCAGGTACGCATGGACCGCTCGAACACGTTCATCAAGGTTGTCGGAACGTTTGCCTGGGCCTGTTATCAGTGGGACTTTTCGGCGACGATCGATGGACAGGTGTCGGGTTCGCAGGGGCAAACGACACTGATATTCGAGAAGCGCAGCGGAAAGTGGCTAATCGTTCACAATCACACGTCGCAGATTCAAGGGAAGCTGGCTAATCCGGCAGCCCCTGGAAACGCTCCGCCAGCAACGCAGCCGCCGGCTGACAAGCCTGCGTCCCGCTGACACGCGGACGGCTAGGTGCCGCCGCGCAACCTGAAGGCTAGAAACTCTTCAGGCCTTCCCACAGCCACATGCCGACTACGACGAGCAGCAATCCGCCCGAAGCGATGCCGCTAGCCGTGATTGGCCGCGACAACGAGCTGATCCTGGCGATCAATTCGCGCTGCTCTCTGGCCATGTGTTCTTCCGCCGCGTCGAGGAAGATTTGATCGTCCTCGTGGCTCGCCAGCAGGCTTCGCCAGATCAGCAAGCCGATAAACACGGCGGTGATGACTCCCCAGACGATTGTGAGGTACAGAACAGGCCCCGTAAGCGTCGTTTCCATCGCAACCTCCCGTTGGATCCGAACCGCGGTGTTTGCCCTGAGGACCGCAGGAGGGCAAACAAGGGGTAAAACGGTACTCTGAGGGGGAGTATAGCATCGTGAATTTGAATTTCCACTCCTTCGCATCGAAGACACAGGGGCAAGGACGGCCGGCCTTCGGCGCGGGAAAAAGCCACAGAAAAGAGACAAATCGATGGTCAAAACGGGGCGCGTCGCGGTCTTAACGGGAGCCGCTCAAGGCATCGGAAAGCGCACGGCGGAGCTACTGGCCGAGCGCGGTTACGCTTTGGCGCTCAACGATTTGCGCTCCCCTGCGGATACCCTGCGGACGGTCAGCGCGCTCGGAGCGGAGGCCATCGAATTCCTCGGCGACATCGCAGACGACGCCGTTGTATCCAGATTTGCCGCGGCGGTGAGCAATCGTTGGGGCCGCGCCGACGTGCTGGTGAACAACGCCGGGATCAGCATGATCGCGCCGGCCGAGAACCTATCGGCGGCGGACTATCGCCGCGTCCTCGAGGTCAATCTAGTTGCACCGTTTCTGCTGGCCAAGGCCTTCGGCAAAATGATGCTGGCGCAGCGCTCCGGCAGCATCATTAATGTGGCGTCGATCGCTGGGCTGGTCGGCGTCGGAGATCGTGCTGCCTACAACGCTTCCAAACATGGCTTGATCGGGCTGACGCGTACCCTGGCCGCGGAGTGGGGAGGCCGCGGCGTCCGCGTAAACGCCGTTTGCCCGGGCTGGGTCAAAACGGAGATGGACGCAGTTGATCAGGCAGGTGGAAGCTACACCGATGCCGACATTGAGAATCGCGTGCCAATGGGGCGATTCGCTTCGCCAGACGATATCGCCAAGGCCATAGCGTTTCTCGCCGACCCGCAGGAGAGCGGCTTCGTCAACGGCCACGCGCTCGCGGTCGACGGCGGCTGGACCTCCGACGGAAGCTGGGAATCCCTACGCCTTCGCCACCGCTAGGTTTTCGAGAACGCCAACCTCCCGATTGGCGGGGTTGCGTTGACAAAGCCCCGAGCGCTCGGCACAATAAAAATGCCTCGTTGTACCGCATTCGTGCCCGAATGGCGGAATTGGCAGACGCGCTGCGTTCAGGTCGCAGTTCTCGCAAGGGAGTGGAGGTTCGAGTCCTCTTTCGGGCACCAACTTTTCCAATCTAAAAGGTTTGCGCCCCTCGCGCGATGGCAGATCCAACTTGAGTTCGGTACCTGAGTTGATCATGGTATGCGTCCTATCTCTCATGAGAGACTGGATGCGGGCATTATCCATGGTTCGCTTGCGTCCTTCTTCTTTGCTCTTCCTGGCGTTGACCGCTCTCGCTGCCGTTCCGTTGCAGTCTCAGAACCCGCCGCCCAGCCCGGCCAACACTTCTCCCACTCTCAAGGTCGAGTCGCGCATCGTCGTCGTGGACGTGGTAGTCACCGATGGTAAGGGCGCATCCATCCCGGGCCTGCAGAAACAGAATTTCCAGATCGCGGACGACGGCAAGCCCCAGACCATCACCTCGTTCGAGGAGCACCAGCCGGGACATACGGCTCCGATCAAGCTGCCGGAGATGCCGCCAAATGTGTTCACGAATTTCCCCACGACCAAGCTCGCGGACTCCGTCAACGTGGTCTTGTTCGATTCGCTCAATACGCAGTCGCGCGACCAGAGCTACGTTCGCAACCAGCTGATCAAATACCTGAAAACTGTTCCGCTGGGTACTCGCGTCGCGATCTTCGTATTGGGCTCGCGATTGCGCCTGGTTCGAGGATTCACCTCGGATTTCTCGGGGCTTTCCGTTGCGCTGGATGACAAGAAAGAGGGGATACGGCCGCAGGTTACGCGTTATCTTCCCACGCCTTCGCAAAGGGCGGATGAAGACTGGATATTGGCGATGATGACCGCGAACATGGCTTCACCGGAAGCCATCGATTCCGTAAAGCGCTACCAGGAAGACACGAAATCCAGCTTAAGTGGCGAGCGCGTCGAAATCACCCTGCAGGCCTTCCAGCAAATGGCGCGCTATCTTTCGGGTATCCCGGCGAGGAAGAATGTGATCTGGTTCGCGGGCTCTTTCCCGATCAGTTTTGTCCCCGACAGCAAGTTCCACGCGATGAATCACCAGGAACACGTGCGGCAAACTTCCGACCTGCTCACCGCGGGGCAAATCGCGATTTATCCCGTTTCCGCGGAGGGTGTCGTCGGGGATCCTACGTTCGATGTAAGTAACATGGAGGGCGTGCCGCAGGAACTGTTTGACCACAACAGCGCCATGCAGATTGCGATGGAAACGCTGGCGCAAGAAACCGGAGGGCGGGCTTTTTACAACACCAACGGGCTGAGTGAGGCGCTAGCCGAAGCGATCGACACCGGATCGCACTACTACACGCTGGCCTACGTGCCCACCGATGCCAAAATGGACGGCAAATTCCGCCGCATTCAGGTGACTCTGCCCGACGGCAACGGCTATAAGCTCGCCTACCGGCGCGGCTACTACGCGGACAGGCCCGCGACCGCCCAAGCGAACGAGCGAGCTGCCGCCGAAGAAGATCCTTTGATCCCGCTCGTCGGATTTGGCATGCCCAACTTCGATCAGATCCTCTTCAAAGTCGCGGTCCTTCCGTCGAGTCCGCAGCCGGCACCGGATGCCCCTCGCGCTGGGACCAACACCCAATTAAAGCCACCACTTACACGTTATGGCGTCGACTTCGCGGTGACCCCGGAAGACCTGAAGCTGACCCTGGAGAACGACGGTAAGCGGCACGGCCGCATCGAAGTGATGCTGATCGCCTACGACCACGACGGCAACGTGCTGAACATTCTGAGGCGCAAGAGCCCAATAGCGATGGAACCGAAAATGTACGAAGCGACGCGAAAGATGGGCTTGCAGGTCCACGAAGAGATCGACGTGCCGGCGGGAGAAGTGTATTTGCGCACCGGAATCTTCGATTTAGCCGCTGGAAATTGCGGCACCGTCGGATTTCCGCTGCGCACCACGTACGAAGCCAAACCGTAGAGCGAACTCTTCCGCGGATCGATCTTCAGGCCGTCGTCCGCGCCCCCGTAAAAAGATGCACGATCAGCGAAATAACGGCAAAAATCAGCAGCAGATGGATCAGGAATCCCGCCACGTGAAAGAAGACGAAGCCGCCCACCCAAAAGATCGCCAAGAGAATTGCCAGGCCTAGAAACGGTCCGAATCGCATTGTGCCCTCCTAAGGTTCTTCGCTATTTCAGCCCGCTATGGGGCGAGCATTGTCGCACCCATCAAAACCCGATCAACACTGAGCAGCAATACATGGAAGGATGTAGAAACAGAAGTGAATCCGAGCAGTTCTTGCATCGATCCCGAAAGAGAACTAATCAGCGCTGGACGGCAACGGCGCAAGGCGCGCCTTGCAGGGAAGCGACCCATTCGCGCACAAGGGCGACGCCCTCGGTGTGCACCACCGCTCGACCAATCTGCGGCATCATGATTTTCGGCGCGGTGGATTCCAGGCGATAGACGAGGATCGAGTCTTCGGGGTCGCCGGGAACGAGATCGTAACGGCGGTCGCCCATATTGCCGGCCGAGTTGGGATGCTTGCAGACGCCAAAGCCCGCGGGGTCGAAGTGGCCGAGGCGGAAGTCGACGCCGGTGTAGCCCGCGGTGCCGCCGGGCTGGTGGCAGTGGGCGCAGTTATTGTCCAGGTAAGCGCGAGCGCGCTCGTCGAGTGAGCCCGTGGCGGGCTCGCTCCACTTTGCGGCGCGCGGAGCCGCGGCGGGCGCCGGCGCACCACGCAGATAGCCCATCGTAGTCCACCGAGCGAGCTGATTCGCCGCGCCGTCACTGTACGAAAAATCCTTGTTCAAATTGCGCGCCTTGGGGCCGATGGGCTGCAGAGCCTTGTTGTTGTCGTGGCACTCGCGACACTCGTTGGTGTTGGGGATCTGATAGGTGAAGTCATGTGCGCGTCCAGCAGCATCCGTGTAGCGGATAGGACGGGATTCGGGAACGAGCTGCAACGTTGCTTCGGTCTGGCTGGTGTTCCAAATATAAGGAAGCGGCACCCACCGGGACTTCGTCCGGACGAGCAGGCGGGTTTCGATCAGCCGTTCTTCGCCGGGGTGGCCCTCCGCGGGAAAAGCAAAAATCTTCGCGAAAATCGTGCCGACGGGAAACTCGAAAGGAACCTCTTCCTTGTATTCCGCGGAAGTGCCGGGCGGCATCCACACGAAGCGATACTTATCGGCGTAGTCGGAGAAAAGGGGTGTGTTGAGGTCGTAGGGAAGCACGCGCGCGTTGGGAGTGAGCCGGTGGCCGGCTGCCGTGATCTTTGTGGTTGTGAATAGATGCCAAGCCGACAGTTTTTGCGGAAAGGGCTCTTCCACATAGAGGCGTACGTCGTGATGAAAATTACAGCCGGAAGAGGCCACGACCAGACACGCCAGCACGAAGAGCGCAAAACCCGTGAACCGAGGCGCGATGCGACGACGCGCCAGCATCACTGCGCTGAGGTGCCGCTTGGGGGCGAGGCCGCCGCCGAGTTGGGAATGGAAACCGCGGCGAGCGGCGGAAGCGTGCAAGCGTAGTTCTTCACGTCGCGGACGGGATGCTTCATCCCGCCCGCAGCGTCGAAATTGAGGAAGGAAGCCGCGCCGTTACTGCCCAGGCAGACATCACCAGGATTCGCACCCTTTTTCTTCCACGCGGGATCGATCCTGCCGTCATAGAGAATGTCCGGGAGAGAGCCGCCGAGCGCGTCGGCCATGGCTTTCATCACCGCAATGCGGCTGTCGGGAGATTTGCCGCCGCCCGAAATGTCATTGTCGTGCAAATAGACTTGCTGGACGAACGGGTAGTAGCGCGTGTCGCCCGGCTTGAAGATCTGCTGCGTGATGGCAGACGACGCGGTCTCCCGAAGGCTGTCGCCGACGCCGGTGTCGTAGTGAATCAGAAACACATTCACCGTGTTGTTGTTCTGAATTTTGTTGCCGAAGACCTCCACGTCCTTGATCGCCATGACGTAAATGCCGGTGCCGGTCGGTAGATCGTGAATGGGCCCGAGGCTCACGGGAGCGAAATTGGGCGTGTTGTTGTCCACGATCTGGTTGTTGTAGACGCGGACGTGCTTGCCTCCCTGGCGCGGAAGATTGGGAAAGTTGAAGACGCCCATGCCGCCGGTATTGTGCGTCGCGACGTTCTCGTAAGCGTCCACGTTTTCGGAGTTTTCGATCTCGTAGCCGTCCACGTTGTACTCCGAGCGGTTCTTGCGGATGATCACGTTTTCGGATTGGCCGACGTAGATCCCCGCATCGGCGGCGCCGCGCGCGACCGACTCCTCCACCAACAGGTTCTTGCACTCCACGGGATAAATTGCGTAAGGACCGTTGGCGGCGTTGGCGCCGCGCGTCCATTCCGCGCGCACGCGGCGAACGATGATGTTTGTGCCGCCCTGAATCGTCAGCGCATCGCCGGCGCTGTCTTCGATGCCGATGTCCTCGATCGTAAAATCGTTCGCTTTGACGAGCAGGCCCTGCGCGCCTTCCTTTTGCCCTGCAAACGAAAGAATCGTCTTGACCATGCCCTTACCGCGAAGCGTGACCTTATCGACCGTAAGCGAGAGCGTGCGATCAAAATGAAATTTACCTTCGGGAAGCTCGATTACGGCGCCGGGCTTTGCGGTGATGAGCTGTTCCTGCAGATGCTTCTCAATATCCGCAGGCGTCTGGCCGCAAGAACACACCGCGCCGGCAAGCACAAGCGCGCACAGCGGCATAAGGGTTCGATCAGAAAACAAGAACATGATTCACCTCGGGTTATTACGCGCGACGTTACGACGTGGTGCCCGACGACGTCAAGTCGCGATCAAGCTCGCCGCAATGCCCTGTAGCCGCGGTCTTCAGACCGCGGGGTTTAGATTCAACTACAACCGATGTCCCACCACGTGCAAGTCCGCGCCGACAGGATCAATTCGCGATCGCCTGCTTTGTGTTGCCTTCCCCAAGCCATCATCGACCGAGCGTCTAGCGTCTACCCATCACGCAATCTCGATTGCCGCCAGCAGTCTTTCGGCGTTCAACGCGCCTTCCGGCGTTTCTTCATGCTTGAAGTACACGTAAGCGTCGCCGTGTTTGACGAGCTCGGCGATCTTTTTCGCGAGGGCCTTGCGGTCGCTGGCGGAGTACTCCTCCTTGCGCAAGCGCAGATAGGCGAAGTCGGCCGTCTGCACATCCGGCGTCTCCAGTTTTTCGCTTTCCGCGTTGCACAGCGCTACGTTTCGCTCGCGCATCGCGGCGTACACTTCCTCGCTAAACCACGACACGTGCCGAAACTCGAACGCGCTTCGCAGCGCGCGCGGCAGCAGTGCCATGAACTCTTTCAGCAGAGCCACATCGCACTTCAGATACGGTGGCAATTGGAACAGCACCGGCCCGAGCTTTTTCTCCGCATCCAACGGCTGCAACGCGGCAAAAAAGTCTGCCGTGAAATCCGCCACGTCTCGCAAACGCTTGATGTGCGTGATCTTCTGATTCGCTTTGATGGCAAATTTGAACTCAGGAGGCGTGGCCTCAATCCAGCCGCGCAGCAGCTTTTCCGTCGGAAAGCGGCGAAAAGTGTAGTTCACTTCCACCGTGTTCAAGCGCGTCGCGTAATGCCCCAGAAATTTCGCGGAGGGGAGCTTGGCCGGATAGAAATCCGGCTTCCAGGCGGCATACGCCCAGCCTGACGTGCCTGCGTAAACCTTGGCCACGCTCAGCTCTTTGCCAGCAAGCTCTTCCAGCGCGCCCAAGCGTCGGTGCGGGCCTTGCGATTGGCGTCGTTCGCGTCGGGTGCTTCGCCGGCGCGCATGAAACCGTGCCCTGCGCCGTCGTAGGTCACCGGATCGTAGGTCTTGCCCGCCGCTTTCATTTGCTCGATCGCGCCGGGAACCGTCGCGCCGATGCGCGCGTCGTCGCCGGCATAAAATCCATACACCGGAGCCTTGATGCGCGCCATCGCGTCCTTATCCGGCGGCGGGCCATAGAACACGAAGGCCGCTGCGAGGTCGCCGCGATTGGTGGCAAAGCGGAACGTCTGACCGCCGCCCCAGCAGAATCCGCCAACGAACAGCTTGCCGCTGGAGGCGGGAAGTTTCAGACCATAGTCCGCGGCGGCGTTCAGGTCCGCCGTCACTTGATCGGGATTGAGATGGCTCACCGCTTCCATCGTCTTGCCTTCGGCAAAGGACGAGCTGCGCCCGCCGTTCGGCCCCATGCCCGAAAGCAAATCAGGCGCGACCGCGATGTACCCCGCCGCGGCCACTTGATCCGCCAAATCCTGCACCCAGTCGGTCATGCCGAAAATTTCGTGAATCACCAGCACCACCGGCGCCTTGTCCTTCGACTCCGGATACACCACAAACGTCTCCACCGCGCGGCCATCGTGCTTCACCGTGACCCACTCCTGGTGACGCGGCGACTTCCCCAATTGCGCGCGCGCCCAATCCTGCGCTACGGCACACTGCGCGCTCAAAACCAAGCCGAGCAAAGCGATGTACTTCATCATTGGCAGTCCCTCCAGCGGAAAAAGATCATAAGCGCTTGCCGTGCGGCCTGCAAGGTTCGTTCCGCGGAGCTTTCTTCGGGCCGGGATCAGCCGCCGCTCACTTCACACAAAGGGAACGCCTCGGATTTTTCACCGCGAGCCGGAGTTTTGGTGTACCTTACTTTACGTAACGCGAGAGGCACGACTGCTTTCGCGTTCCGCCCGGCTCCCCCAGTCAGCCGAGGCCGCTTTCTCAACCCGAGAACGCACGTTTGTTGTGCGAGCTGGACCAATTTCCAACCCGCACAAGAAATAGAGTCGACGATCCCCAATCGATGATCCTCAGCCACCATGTCCCATGGCAGCTGAAAATAGTGGCAAAACTTGTCTTGGCGCGCGTGCCGTTCGACTATCACCTCTGGAAGAAAGCCGGGGTGTTCAAGCTCGGTGCGATGGAGCAACCGGAATACGCCCTTAGCGTATTTCGTAGGCACTTTGACGCCGCGAATTTCTCGCGCAAGACCGCGGACTTCGTGGCACTGGAACTCGGTCCCGGCGATTCCTTGTTTTCGGCTTTGATCGTGCGCGCGTTCGGCGGCTCGCGAACGTACCTAGTGGATGTCGGCCCTTTCGCGGCGGCGAACGCCGCCTTCTACCACAAGATGGAGGTTTATCTCCGCCAACTGGGCATGCACCCTCCCAATCTCCAGAATTGCTTCACCCTCGACGACGTGATGGCGGCTTGCTCGATGGAATACTTCACCGGTGGGCTGGCCTCGCTCCGTAAGATACCTTCCGAATCGGTGGACTTCATTTGGTCTCACGCCGTTCTGCAACACGTGCGGCGCGACGAATTTCTGCCGACGCTCCTGGAATTGCGCCGCATCCAGCGCCCCGGAGGCGTCGCTTCCCACAGTATCTTCATATCGGACATCCTGGGCGGAAAGTTGAATGACTTGCGTTTCAGCGATCGTGTCTGGGAATCCTCATTCATGGCCAACTCTGGCTTCTACACTAATCGCATTCGCTACACGGAGCTCTTGCGGCTCTTTCGTCTGGCAGGCTTTGCGCCGGAAGTGCGGCAAGTGGCGCGCTGGCAGGCGTTGCCCACTCCGCGGCGAAAGATGGCGCATGAATTTGCAGAGCTACCCGAAGAAGAGCTGCAAGTCTCCGGCTTTGACGTTCTCCTTCGCTGAACAGCACGGCAAGAAAAAGGGCCGCGAGTTTGTGCCCCGTTCTTTCCATCAACGCGCTCGCCAAAGAAATTGACGGCCCGCGACACGCTTCGATAACGTGTGCACGCGGCGTTGTGGTTGACCCCGATGCCGTGATCGGGGCCGGCTCGCGAACGCAAGCGGAGGCCGCCGATGTGCTTCATCCTTCTCGCATTCGTCTTTCCTGAGTGGAGGCCGCACTTCGCCTTCCCTGAGAATGCCATCGCCAACGAAATGATGGCGCTGCGCTGGCTGCACATCATCTTCGGCATTATCTGGATCGGTCTGCTGTACTTTTTCAATCTGGTCGGTACGCCGACGATGATGCGGCTGGAGCCGCCGGTGCGCGTCAAGGTTTACTGGGTGCTGATGTCGCGGGCCATGGCGTGGTTCCGCTGGTCGGCACTGATCACCGTGGTGGTCGGCGTTCGCTACTTCTTCCATTTGCTCTCCGTGGACGCCCACAACGCCGGCGATTCCTCTTTGATCTTGCGCTGGTTCTTACGGTGGCTGCTGGTGTGGACCGTTGCTTACGTCCTGATTTACGCGCTGCAACTTCCAGCGAAGGGCATTTTGGACAGTGCCGTAGTGCGCGTCGTCGGAATCGCGATTGTCGTGGTGGCCGCGTCGTGGACCGTGCTGGCGCTCAATGGCGGAGCCACCTCCTCGAACGAACACTTGTCCATCAGCATCGGAGGAGGATTGGGTTTCGTCATGTTGCTCAATACCTGGGGGGTAGTGTGGCGTGTGCAGAAGCACTTGATCGCCTGGGCTCGCGCAGCAGCCGAACAAGACACGCCGATGCCGCCAGAAGCCGCGCGCTTGATGCGCTGGGGCTTTCTCACCGCACGCGCATCGTTCTGGCTTTCCTTCCCCATGCTGTTCTTCATGGGCGCCGCCAGCCACTTCCCCTTCCTGAGTACGGTCGCACGATAAGGGATCAGCGGCACAGAATTCATCTGCGCTCTCAAAGATCAGACTGGTAGAGGGTTCACCGATTAGGCTGAAAAAAAAAGTAGGAGGCGGGCCAGGTCTTCCCGCCTCCTTAGTTCCCCTTTCGGGGAAAACCCGGTCGGCCTGACGGAGGGCGGCCGCCCGGTTGTGTGTTGGCCTGGGTATGAAACCCCGGAAACCTGAAAAAAGTTTCGCGGAAATTCAAAAAAAATGAGTAGAATCCGCAGGCCGGAGGAATTTAGTCGCCCGGCGCGCCCTCGATGTCACGCTCATCGCACCTAAGTCCAGATAACATACTGCGTTTCCTACAAGTTAGAACCGCGCCCGCCTCAGCGGAAGAGATTGCGGCGGCTCTTCACATCCGTAAGGCCGACCGCCGTCCTTTATTCAAAATGCTCGCTAAGCTCAAGAAAAGGCGCGCGATAGAGGAATTGGCCGGAGAGCGCTACCGCTTGCCGGGCCGCGAGTCCGCTGGCGCAAAACAGCCCGGCATGCTTGAGCCGCTCAAGCATTCCGGCCGGCCGGGCGGCGGTGTGGCAAGTCGCGACGAGGTCACCGGCCGCCTGGTACTGCACCACGATGGCTATGGTTTCGTGGTCTTGGACACGCCCGCGCCACAGTTGGACGGCGACCTGTTCATCCCGCGCGATGGCATCGAAGACGCCATGCACGGCGATCGTGTGCTGGCAAGAATCCAGCGCCTCAGCGGCGCGTCCGCCGCGCAACGAGCGGAAGGACGGATTCTCCGCGTGCTCGATCGCGCGCAACCCACCATCGTTGGCCTATTTCACTACGGCTCGCGCGTGAATACCGTGCATCCCTTCGACGTCCGTGCGCAGCACGATGTGGAGATTCCGCCCGGCCAGGAGCTGACGCCCGGCCTTGCGAAAATGCTCGGCTTCAGCGACACAGACGAACGCAGCCTGCGTGGGCGGCGCATTCCGCGCGTCGACCAGTTGGACGGCGCAGTGGTAAACGTTCAGATGCTCCGCTACCCGCGCGGAGGTTTGCCGCCAGTCGGGCGCGTGATCGAAATTCTCGGGCGGCCCGGCGATCTCGGCGTCGATATCGAGATCATCATCCGCAAGCATCATCTGCCGCACGTGTTCCCCGACGCTGTGCTGCACGACGCCGAACGGCTCGCACTGCCAGTGCAGGAGGCTGAGCGCGGAGGCCGCGAAGATTTCCGCCATTTGCCGATCGTGACCATCGACGGCGAAACCGCGCGCGACTTCGACGACGCCGTGTACGTTGAGCGCCGCTCCGATGGAGGTTGGGATCTGCAAGTACACATCGCGGACGTGGCCCACTACGTTCGCACGCTTACCCCGCTCGATGGCGAAGCGCGGCTGCGCGGCACCTCGGTGTATTTTCCCGATCGCGCCGTGCCCATGCTTCCGGAAGCGCTCTCGAACGGCATGTGCTCCCTGAAGCCGCACGAAGAGCGCCTGGTGATGAGCGCGCTGATGGAGTTCGATGCCGCGGGCAATATGCGCAGCTCTCGCATGACGTCCGGCGTGATCAAGTCCGCCGAGCGCATGACCTACACCAACGTGAACAAAGTGATCGAGGGCGACCCCGAAATGACCGCGCGCTACTCCGCGCTGGCGCAGCACTTTCGCCAGATGAAAGAGCTGGCTCTGCTGCTGAACGCGCGCCGCAACGAGCACGGCTCGATCGATTTCGATTTGCCGGAGCGGGTGATCGAGTTCGACGAGCAGCAGCGCATGACCAACATCGCGCGCAGCGAGCGCAACATTGCCCACCGGCTGATCGAGGAGTTCATGCTCGCGGCCAACCGCGCGGTGGCGTCCTATCTGCTGAAGCGCGCGATTCCGGCGCTGCATCGCGTGCACGAAAAACCCGACGCGCGCAAGGTGCTGGAGTTCGAGGAGCTGGCCCGCGCTTTCGGATATTCGCTGGGCGTGGAAAACCTTTACCAGCGGGAAATCGCCGTGCGGCATGGACGCGTGCCCGCTCCGGCGAAAGCGGGCCGCCCCGATTCCTACGGCAAGGGACGCGAGCGCGGCATGCGCGTCGCGCTGCCCGGCGCCACGGACCTGCGCATCACACCACAGCACTATCAGCGGCTGGTGCGCAAAGTGGCGGGCAAACCCGAAGAGCGCATCGTCTCGTACCTGATGCTGCGTTCGCTCAAGCAAGCACGATACGCCGCCGATTCGCTTGGACACTTCGCGCTAGGCTTCGACGAATACACGCACTTTACGTCACCGATTCGCCGTTATCCCGATCTGATCGTCCACCGTGTTTTGAAGTGGGCGCTGGAAAATCCTCGCGAATCCGCGCCCGGAGGTGGAAAGCCGCTGCCCAACGCAGAGGCGGTCGTCTATTCCCACGGCCAGCTCGAAGAAATTGCGGCGGAGACTTCCGAAGCCGAGCGCCGTGCCGCCGGCGCCGAGCGCGAATTGATGGACTGGAAGACCGCACAATTCATGGAAGAACATCTCGGCGAAGAGTACGACGGCCTGATCATTTCCGTACAAAAATACGGCTGCTTCGTGGAACTCTTCGAGGTCTTTGTGGAAGGATTGCTGCCGATCAACGCGCTAGAAGAAGCCACGGGCGCACGCTGCGTCTACCGCGAGCAGGATCACGCCATCGTGGCCATGCCGGGCGGAGACGGCCGCCGCGGTGGTGGCGGGCGCGGCCAACAACGCGGACGCGGCGCAAAAACCAAGCAGTTAACATGGCAGCACGGCGATCGCGTGCGCGTCCGCGCCGAACGCATCGACCCCATGCGCCGCCGCGTCGAATTCGCCCTCGCCGACGGAGCGTAAATACCGGTTGGCGAGTTTTACGGACGAATGTCACCTACAGAGAGACGCAATTCATAATGATGGAAAGGTTCGTTTTTCTCGGTCTTTCAGCTCTTGTCATCTTCCTCGGCGCCGCTATGGTTCGCGTCGGTGTCGCTGGCAAGTACCTTGGAAGATGGAAACTGGTGTCGTTCGTAGAGAAACACCCAGAAACGCCGCGATTGTATCACCGTTGGATCACGGCCGGAGTGGGCGCTGCCTTCGTCTTGATTGGGGTTGGCCTTCTGGTTTTCCTACTAAATGCGCTCCCGTGGACAAAATAGCGACCAACCTAGTGTAGCCGTTGGGAAGTTCGTCTCTTGACCGGATGAATTGTTCTGACACTACTTCGCGTCGCAGACCGGCGGCTCGCCGGCGTTGCGGAACGCAAAGGGCTTCTGGTTTTCGTCGACAAACACGGTTGTATCGGTCGAGCCGGTGAAATCCAGAGCGTGGTTGCCTGGCACGTCGTAATCGAGATTCGTCGGAATCACGTAGTGGTCGCTCAGCGTGTCGTAGAACGCGGTCGCCGAGCCGTGCATGACGTACTTGTTTCCCAACGTATCCGTTAGAGTGCCGCCGGTGAAAAGCACCGAGACCAATACCGTTCCCTTGCTGCCGCCCAATTTGGTTGCGTCCACGAAAGCAGTGAAGTTCACCGTGCCATTCACGGCGACATTGCCTGCGCACGGATTCGTGTAGGTGTTGTTGGCGTTGGGAAACGTAAACTTGCCGCCTAGCTGATTCGAGTCGGAGCGCACCGCAGGCACGCCGAGGAAGAGAGCCGCCAGGAAAACTGCGGAAAACGCTGCCCGAAGGCCAATTGTCCTCATGTGATCTCCTTACGATGGCGCACTTGGGGCGAAGCTGACTTTCGCTCGTGCGGCGCTCACCTGGGCCGGTCAAACCTGAGGGACAATGCGGACTGTATCTACGGCCGCTGGCACTGTCAATTGCATCTGCTGCACTGCGTGATGAATGTTTCATGACAGCAGGCCCGCGGCCCTTCGCGAACGCCAGTTCTGTTATTCTGGGGTGCTAAATATACGGCGGCGAAGCACCCGCCGAGTCCGACGCACAAACCACAAAAGAGAGGAATGGGCCATCGTGAGTTCGACCACAATTTCAGAGCGAGGCGTCAAGGGCGCCTACACGGGCGTCAAGCGCGCCTACAATTTCAACGCGGGACCCGCGGCGCTGCCGCTGTCCGTCCTCGAGCGCATTCGCGAAGAATTGCTCGACTGGCAAGGCACTGGCATGTCGGTGATGGAAATGAGCCACCGCTCGCCGGAATTTGAAGGCATCAATGCCGCAGCCGAAGCCGGCCTGCGCAAGCACCTCGCCATCCCCGACGACTACGCTGTTCTCTTTCTGCAAGGCGGCGGCAGCATGCAGTTCACCATGGTCCCGATGAACCTTTGTCTCCCCGGCAAGCCGGTTGACCTGCTGCACACCGGCGCGTGGACCGCGAAAGCCCTCGGCGAACTAAAGAAAGGCGTCTTCCACAACGTTGCGGCGTCCACCGAGTCCCAAAAATTCACGCGCGTGCCCACGCAAAGCGAAATCAAGCTTTCGCCCGAGCCTTCCTACGTCCACATGTGCACCAACAACACCATCGAGGGCACGCAGTGGCACACGATGCCGGAAACCGGCAGCGCGCCGCTGGTCGCGGACATGTCCTCGGACATCGCATCACGTCCGATCGATGTGAAAAACTTCGGCCTGATCTTCGCCGGCGCGCAGAAAAATCTCGGCCCCAGCGGCGCCACCGTCGTGATCGTACGCAAAGACCTCGCCGAGCGCGCCGACAAAAACCTGCCCACGCTGCTGCAATACCGCACGCACATCAAAGAGAAGTCGCTCTATCACACGCCGCCGACCTTCGCGATCTACATCATCGGCCTGGTGATGGACTGGATCGCAGCCGAAGGCGGCATCACCGGCGTCGAAAAGCGCAACGAAGCCAAAGCCAAGCTGCTCTACAACGCGATTGATGCGAGCGGCGGCTACTACGTCTGCCCCGTCGATAGAACTTCGCGCTCCGGCATGAACGTCGTTTTCCGCGTAGCCGGCGGAGACGAAGCCAAGGAAAAAACCTTTGCCAACGAAGCCGAGGCCGCCGGAATCGTCGGCACTCCCGGCCATCGCTCGGTAGGCGGCATGCGCGTCTCGCTCTACAACGCCGTGACCCCCGAAGCAGTGCAAGCCCTAGTCAGCTTCATGCACGAATTTCAGCGCACTCACGGCTAGTCATTCTGAGGGCATCCGACAAGGATGTCCGAAGAATCTCCACTGAACTATTTTCGACCAATTGCTATCTGCAAATGAAAAAGGGGCAAAGCGGTCAATCCGCGTTGCCCCTTTCGTTTGTCCTGGTTCGGCCTTACGCCAAATCGAACAGCAACACCTCGGCATCGTTGACGCCGGTCAGCTCGACTGACTTCTCCGCTGAAATAGCGGCGCCGTCGCCGGTTTCCAGTTGCTTGCCATTCAGCTTCACGCTGCCGCGCGCTACCTGCACGTACGCGTGCCGCTCCGGCTTCAGCGCGTGCTTCACCGAATCACCCGCGCCCAGCACCGTCGCGTACAGCTCGTTGTCCTGCCGAATCTTCACCGAGCCTTCGCGCCCGTCCGGCGAAGCCACCAGCTTTAGCTTCCCGCGCTTTTCGGCTTCGCTGAAGTTCTTCTGATCGTACGCCGGCTTCAGGCCTTTCTTTTCAGGCAGCATCCAGATCTGGTACAGGTGCACCGGCTCGGTCTTCGACGCGTTGAACTCGCTGTGCGTCACGCCGGTTCCCGCGCTCATGTACTGGATGTCGCCCGGCTTAATCACCGAGCCGTTACCCATGCTGTCGCGATGCTCCAGGGCGCCGTCCAGCACGTAGGTCACGATTTCCATGTCGCGGTGCGGATGCATCGGAAAACCCCCGCCGCCCGCCACGCGGTCGTCGTTCATCACGCGCAGGGTGCGAAACTGCACGTGCTCCGGATCGTAGTAATCGGCGAACGAAAATGTGAAGTGCGTATCCAGCCAGCCGTGGTCCGCGCGGCCGCGTTCGTTGCTCTTGCGAATGTTGATCATTGGCCCACCTCCCGGGTCGTTATCGAACGCCATCATAATACTCGTTATAACGACTATTGTCAAGAGGTATATTTAAGCTCTCGCCCCGCCTGCCTCTGCCTTCCGTCTATTCCTTTAGATTCAACCACTTCCTCCCCTGGTCCTTCGCCCATTCCCCGCCAATCCCGCTTTGGTGTAGAGTTACAAGGCAGCAAGGCCCTCGCCTCTGCTGCCTCAAGGGATCTTCTTATGGAATCCGCACCATCTGCGACGCAAGCGAGAAAGCCTGAGGCTTCTTCCATGCCCCGCGAAACGCTGACCATCACCGACAACCGCACCGGCAAATCATACGAAATTCCCGTCACCCACGACACCATCCGCGCTGCCGACCTGCGCCAAATCAAGGTCAACGCCAACGATTTCGGCATGATGAGCTACGACCCGGCGTTCAACAACACCGCGTCCTGCATCAGCAAAGTCACTTATATCGACGGCGACGCCGGAATCCTTCGTTACCGCGGCTACCCCATCGAAGACCTCGCCGAAAAAAGCACTTATCTCGAAACCGCTTACCTGCTGCTGAATGGCGAGCTGCCCAACGCGGAGCAGCTAAAGACCTGGACCTACCACGTCACGCATCACACCTTCATCCACGAGAGCATCAAGAAATTTCTCGACGGCTTCCATTACGACGCTCACCCCATGGGCATGATGATTTCGACGATCGCCGCGCTCTCCACCTTCTATCACGACGCCAAAGACATCTTCAGCGCCGAATCTCGCAAGAAGCAGACGTATCGCTTGGTCGGCAAAATGCCCACGATCGCCGCGTTCTCTTATCGGCACTCGCTGGGCATGCCGTTCGTGTATCCCGACAACGAGCTGAGCTACCCCGGCAATTTCCTGAACATGCTCTTCCGCACCACGGAAACGCGCTATCGCGCCAATCCCACGCTCGAACATGCGCTCGACGTTCTCTTCATCCTTCACGCCGACCATGAGCAAAACTGTTCCGCCAACACCATCCGCGGCGTCGGCAGCTCTCACGTCGATCCGTATTCGGCGACGGCCGCGGCCATCGCTGCGCTATACGGCCCGCTCCACGGCGGCGCCAATGAAGAAGTCGTGCGCATGCTGATGGAAATCGGCTCGGTGCAAAAAGTTCCGGAGTTCATCAAGCGCGTGAAGGCCGGCGAAACCAAGCTGATGGGCTTCGGCCACCGCGTCTACAAAAATTACGATCCCCGCGCCCGCATCATCAAAAAGGTCGCGTACGACGTCTTCGACTTGATGGGCAAGAATCCGCTGCTGGAGATCGCTCTGGAATGCGAGCGCATCGCTCTGGAAGACGACTACTTCGTCAAGCGCAAGCTCTACCCCAACGTGGATTTCTACACCGGGCTGATCTACCAGTCGATGGGTTTTCCGACGACCATGTTCCCGGTGCTTTTCGCGATCCCGCGTACCTCCGGCTGGATTGCGCAGTGGGAAGAGATGCTGCTGGATCCCGAGCAGAAAATTGCCCGCCCGCGCCAGATCTACCTCGGCCACGACACGCGCCACTACGTCCCCATCGACCAGCGCAGCTGACCCCGTCTCCGTTCCGGCGCGCCGTTGTCATTCTTGAATACGGTTCACCCCGCGCCGCTCGACTTTCTTCCCCACCCGCGTATAGTTGAAACAGTGAGGTTGTAATGGCTCAAGTCACACATCCGTCCGTGAATCCGGGGGCCAAGCGCCGTAGCCAGCGTGTGCTGATGCAAGTTACCGTCCGCATTCGAGGCACCGACGCTCAGGGAAAGTCGATCGACGAAGAGACCGAGACGCTCGCAATCAATGCCCACGGCGCTCTGGTGATGTTGCAAGCACGCTTCACCAGCGGCAGCAAGGTCCTGCTGCAGCACAAACGGACGCAGGAAGAACAGGAATGCCACGTGGTTTTCCTGGGGCCGGTGCGCGCGGGCAAAGCGGAGATTGGTCTGGAGTTTTCGTCGCCGCATCCCACGTTTTGGCGCGTAGCCTTCCCCCCCGAAGACTGGACGCCGAAGCATCCCGAAGCTCGCGGCGCTTCTAGTCCCGTGAGCAAGAAGTAGACGTCTTTTCCCCGTTCTCGCCGCCACTCCCCTCTCCTTGAACTCGCCAGTCGTAGTGTCGGCAGCCGGGTGGCACAGACACACCTGTCTGTGCCCGTCACAGCTCAGGCAAGAACCAGCTAGCGCAGCAACCGACTCGCCGCGGCCCTGCCCCGGTTTGCGTCCCACTCATGGCTTGAACCGCGTTTTGACTGAGCACGATTCACCCAGCTACACTCGCGGCTCAGTGTTGTACCCCAACCGAGATTCCGCTTAGCCCAAGAGGTGCGGATGAGATTGCGGCGTCACTCTTGCTTCGTTCTACTGGTTGCCGTTTGCTTCGCGCTTGCTGCACGAATCGAAGCCCACGATGGAGTGGAACGCGTTTTCTACAACGGTAAGATCTTTACCGGCGATCCTGACCATCCTTACGCCGAAGCGGTGGCCATTCGCGGCGACAAAATCGTTTCCGTCGGCAACCGGGCGGAAGTGACGAAAACGGTGGCGAAGAACGCCGAGAGCGTCGATCTTCACGGCAAAACGTTGCTCCCGGGCCTGATCGACAGCCATGTCCACGCCATCGATGGCGGAGTTTCGCTTAACTCCGCCGACATAACCGGCAAGGTTCAATCCATTCCAGAGCTGGCCAAGTTTGCCGCGGACGCCAAAAAGAGCGGCAAGGGCATGCGGGGCGGCATTTTGGACATCAGTGGCATACCACTGATTTTTTGGTCTCACACGGACGAACTGAACGCGCGATTCAGTGCGGGGGTGTACGAAAACCAGCCCGTTTTTTTGGAGGGATCGGACGGACACACCGGATGGGCCAATCGCGCTTTGCTCCGGCGCGCTGGAGTGACCAAAGAGTTTCTCAGTCATCTCTCCGGCGAACAGGTTAAATATTACGGCGTTGCTTCGGACAGGGAGCCAACCGGGTTTGCCGTCGACGCGGGGCTCGAGAAGATTCAAGCCCTCTTGCCGAACCCGTCGCGGCAAGAACTGCTCGAAGCGGCGCGCTCCGCGGTGCACTATCTCAACAGCCTCGGCATTACGTCATGGCTGGAACCGTCCGTCGAGGAGCCGGCCTTAACGGCGTACCGCGATTTGGCGCAGCACGGCGAGCTAACCGCGCACGTAGCGGCGCTTCCTCTAGTGCTTGCCCGGAACGATAGCGATACGCTGGCCGCGGCTCTCGCGCTCCGCGAAAAGTTCAAGGATGTCCCAAACCTGACGATTCCCGGCGTAAAGATTTTCGCCGATGGCGTCGTGGAATACCCGTCGCAAACCGCGGCGATGTCGTCGCCCTACAAGAACACCGGCAAGAATGGAGATTTGCTGTTCGATCCCGCGCGTTTTGCGAAGATGGTTATCGAAGCGGACAAACTCGGACTGATCGTGCACATTCACGCGATTGGAGACAAAGCGGTCACCGAATCCTTGAACGCGATCGAAGCCGCTCGCAAGGCCAACGGCAATTCCGGAGTGCCGCACACCATCACCCATCTCCAGTTTGTGATTCCGAAAGACATTCCGCGCTTCAAGGAGCTTGGTGTCATCGCCTCGTATCAACTTTTCTGGGCCAGCGCCGGTGAAGAAACGATCGAGCTGATCAAGCCCTACATCGATCCCGCGGTATACGTCTGGCAATATCCGGCACGGTCCATTCTGGACGCCGGCGCAACGATCGCTGGTGCGAGCGATTGGAATGTGTCCACGCCGAAGGTGTTCCAAGCCATCTACCAGGCGGAAACCCGCAAGGGACCCGAAGGCGTGTTGAACGCGGAAGAATGCATGCCGCGGATCGCGATGCTTTACGCTTACACACGCAATGCGGCGCACGCCATGAACCAGCAGGAGATTCTCGGCACCATCGCCCCCAATAAGCAGGCGGATTTTGCGCTTCTCGATCGCGATGTGCTGACCGTTTCACCCGAACAGATGCGAGACACAAAGGTTTTGTGGACCATGGTCGGCGGCAAAATCGTCTACGAGTCAAAATGAGCCTTGAGTTCCCTGTCCCCGCCGGAAAGTCCGCAGCTTCGTCCTTGAATTACTGTAACGGGCGCCCGCTCGCCCCGTTCTGCCACTGCTAGTTGCACATTGGAACGCGGCCGCGACTCGCCGCAGTCGTGACGTTCGGTGATGTTGGACTCTGATTATCTAACTGGTTCTCAACTAATTTCACGTCCGGCGAGGCTCATGTTTCGGGTTCTTACTTTGCTTTCCATCCTAGCAGTCGCCGCCATCGTGTTGTCTTGCCCGGTGGCGGATCGCATTCTGTCGACGTCCGCCGCCACACGGCCCCGCGATGCAGGCGCCCAACTAGATGAGAAATCCGACCCCGCCGAGCTGATTCAGCGTGCAAGACAGCAGGAAGACCTGCGCGCCAAAGGCAGTCCGCCTTTCGAACTAAGCGCGAAGATCGCAATACGCGGGAATCGCAAGGAGTTGCAAGGAGAATATCGGGTCTGGTGGCAGGCGAAAGACCGCTGGGTGGAAAAACTTACGATCGGCGATTTCCAGCGAGTTCGCTTCGGCGTTCCGGGTGGCTTCCGCCAACTTCGAAGTCTCAACTTCTCACCTCAAGTGGTCTTTGATCTTGAGAAAGCCATGGGGATGGCTCGTGATTTGCGAATTTCGCCCGAAGAAACGCTCGGTACGATTAGAAGTAGAGGAATTGACGGCGTAGATTTGTCGTGCATAGACATTAGGGATCGGAAGACGAATGGGTTTCTGCGGGAATTGTGTATGAACACGTCGACTGGCCTGCTTATGCGTATCACCTTCGGCGAGTTCGGCAAGGCCACTACGAATCCCATAGTCGTGTCGTACTCGCAGTTTTCAGACCTTTCAGGCAAAATCTACCCTCGTAATATTCGGCTCGAAGGAAAACACGGTTATTCGTTGGAGATCTCGTTCGAGGCTGTGGGGACTGCTTCAACAGCCGCTCGGGGACTTCCGCCTGTGCCCGAGAATTCAGAATTTTGGGACCACTGCGACGTCGAAGACGCGACGCCAGCGCAGCTTACTACCACGATCCAGCCGGACTATCCCCAAACGGCAAGAATGGCACACCAACAGGGCACCGTCACCTTATACGTCGTGATCGAAAAAGATGGATCGATTTCCCACCTTAAGCTACTTGAATCGGCATCAGCCCTGCTGGACCAGTCCGCCGAAGCAGCTGTTCAACAATGGAAACATAAGCCCGCGACCTGCGGCGGATCTCCGATTCGCGACGAAACCGTACTCGACGTCATTTTCTCGCTGCAACTGTAGCAGGCCCGCCGTAGGCGAGCGGCCCTGCGGGATGGCAATGATGCAAGAGCCGCCGGGCATCTTTTTCCACTCGCTCTTGTGAGGGGCTTGATTCGGTCCTTCGGGCCAGTCCGCGGGCGAACCTACTCGATCCCGACGCATGGTTTCCCTGTGGGTTTCTTCATCACTTTTTCTTTTTTTTTGCGGCTTCCCCTGAGTAAAGTTTCATCTGGTTTCACCGGGGTGATAGCCAGTTTCAGCTGTTGCCAACGGAATGCTCTTCTCAGGCTTTTCCAGGAAATGTTTAACGATTGGGATCACCCTCTCCTGTTCCGAAAATAGGACGAAGTGGCTGGCGGACGGGATCACCGCGAGCTCGGCGTTGGGGATGAGCTTGACGGTCTCAACGGCGTGCTCAAGGCGGACAAAATCGTAATCTCCGAGAAGGATGAGAATCGGCGCTTTGATGGAAGCCAACTCTTCGTTCGAAAATCCTTCCCACTGGATGCTTCCAAGCTTGTCAAACATTTTGGGCCAGTAGTTTGGATTAGGAGCCACTTTCTTATAGTTTTCTCTCTGAAATTCGATGCTCCTGGAATCTGCGGTAGGCGGGTGGTCAAAGTGCGTTGTCTGAGGGTTTAAGGCAATCTGAGGAGGGCCGAACGTTGCTGCGTAGGTCGCTACACGGCCGACAAGCTCGGGGTAGCGAATTGCGATCATGGCCGCTGCATTGCCGCCGTAACTTTCGCCAAAGAAGTCGGCCTTTGAGATTCCAAGATATTTCAACAAGCCAACCACATCTTTGGCGTATTGCTCGATCGAAAGCGGACGCTCCGGGATATCGGCCGTACGGCCATGCCCCTGAAGATCGACCGTAATGACCGTGTGGCTTTGAACCAGCGCAGGATACGGGTTCACGCCGGCGTATCCGAAGGCAGGAGGGATGCAAACCAGCGGAGCGCCGGTTCCCTCAATTTCGTAATACATCTTCAGACCGTTGACAAGCGCGTATCCGCGGGCTTCCGTTCTTGTACCGCTGCCTGAGTTCATAAACTACTTCTCCTTTCGCGCACCATTTCCAAACTGCCCAGGAAAAATGTCTAAGAAGTAGTTCCAACCTTTCTCATGCCCCCTTGCCAGCTCATGATCCGGAAGATCGGAATGCACGAGGGTCATTAGGGTGTCTTCTCCCTGTTTCTTAAAGGTCAGAGTAACTATCGACTCTTGTCCTAAGGTTTTTGGTGACACCCAGGTGTGCTGAATTCGGCCCGGTCGGTTGACCTCCGTGAATCGGCCGTAATGGGACGTCTTATTGAGGGTCCAGAAAAAGAGCCCGTCGACTTTCGGATCTAGCAAGAACTTCTCGGCTGCATTCCAGGGATTGCCAGGGATCTTCGGATCCAGCCATCCATCGAATACCTCAGTCAGAGGAGCAGGGATTGTCCGTTCGAGCTTAAATTCAAGGGTCTTTTTCGAGTTCTCCACTACCTTTTCTCCTTTTTCTTCTTGTCGCGAAAATACTGCTGAAACTGATCGAGGCGTACGTTCCAGAACCGTTCGTACTCATGCACCCATCCAGCCACCTCGCGAAGTGGTTCGCCTCGAAAAGAAATAAAGACTTCGCGGCCCCGCTTCTCGCGCTCAATCAGTCCAGCTCTCTCGAGTAGCTTCAGGTGTTTCGTTACTGCATTCAGAGCAGTGTCGAATGGTTTTGCGACATCCAAGAATCGAGCTGGCCCATTCGCGAGCTGCCCAATGATTGCTCGCCGAGTTGGGTGCGAAATCGCGGTCAATACGTCCGTCAGTTGATCCATAACAACATTACACCCTAAGGTGTAATGCGTTGCAAGGGTTCTTTGGGAATTTTTTTGAGGTACGGCGGAAAGAGGGCCGGGTGCCCCGGGCGCCGACTTTGCGCCTGGGGATTTTGACTTGCCGTTCGCCAAGCGCTGCCGAACCCTCTTTCCAGAGTTTCCCCCAAGCCGGGCCTCTAGCCTCCAGGACTATCTCCCTCCCCTTCAATGAACTACAAAAAGTCCTTGACAACTACGTACCTTTATGGTAATATAGCTTATGAACTTGGCGCCAAAGCCTCCGCGAACGGTTCCGCTCCCTTTACCACCCACTGTTCACTACCCTCTACTCACTAAGTCTTTGCAATACCGGCGCGTCCCTCACCTCGACGGCACACGTTGCTCTTGTAAGCCTAATAACCAACTAACAAACAAGGCCGTCGCCATAACCCTCTTTAGAGGGGGTGCCATTTCCTTCAGATCAGTAAAGGTGGTAGTAGCCGTCCTGCCGGGACAATTGGACCGGTACTCCGAAAAGCGCGCTCAGCTCAGTGGCTTTCAAGATCTTATCTTTCGATCCGTCGGCCACGATGCGACCCGCGCGCAGCAGCACCACCCGCTCGATTTCTGGAATGATCTCCGAAACATGGTGCGTCACCAGGAGAATCCCCAGCCCCGATTGCGCCAGTTGCCGCATCGTTTCCCGCAATTGGACCTGCGCGCCGATATCCAGCGCGTTGCTCGGCTCGTCGAAGAGGAGCGTCTGCGGATCGTGGACCAGCGCCCGCGCGATCAGTGTCCGCTTGGCTTCGCCCGAAGACATATGCGCCACGGCGCGGTCCGCGAGATGCGCGACGCCCAGCCGCGCCAGTGTGGCATTCGTGCGCTCCAGCAACTCCGCGTTCGGCTCGTGATGCGGGAAGATTCGCGTGCTGCTGAAGAAACCAGAGAGCACCACGTCGCGGCCGGTGGCATCGGTGGTGCACGAAGCCAGCAAGTCCGGCGACACGATGCCCAGCAGCGAGCGCAGCTCAAAGATGTTCCAGCGCTCGCGGCCAAGGATCGAAATCGACGACCCTTCGCTCGCCAGCGGGTAGCACTCGCGCGTAATCGTCTTGATCAGCGTCGACTTGCCGCATCCATTCGGGCCCAGGATGCAGACATGCTCTCCTGCGTCGATGCGCAGGGTGACGTCTTGGAGCGCCGCGCGCTCCCCGCGCATCACCGTCACGCGATTCAGCGCTAGCAGGCTGGGCTTGCCGGATTCTTGGTTCATGGGCAAGCCTTCATCTTAGCCGACACGTCGTCGTCTCGCATCTTTGGAGTGCGGCGGCCCTGTTTACGCTGAGCTTTGGAAGGGCCGCCGCCTTTCCGGCTCTAACAAAGCCGAAGTGAAAAGGATGGCGAAGTCCGAATGGAAATCTCTTGCAATAAAAAGGGAGGCGAAAACCAAAGGCTCTCGCCTCCCGGGGTGGGTGGGGTATTGCTAGACAATCCTTAGGCGGCTCAGCAGCCCGCCCTGCCAGGCCGGGCTGCAGGCTCACTCGCGTTACGCTCGCCGCAATGCGGTAAGAGACTCACCACCAAAGGGCATGTCAGGCGCGTTGTAGCACCTCGCACCGGGCGTGTCAACGCCAATGTGGGCCAATGTAGGCCCAATATCGCTATTCTAGGGTCCCCGGCCGCAGGAAAAGCGGCGGGAAAAAGGGATCAATCGCCGCAGGCGTACCCGGCGGCGGCACTCAATGGAAGGAATTTCTCGCGCCTCTTTTCGACGCCGTTCGCGTTTCGCTCGAGACGTTGCGCGAGGGGCTGCGCCGCATCTTGCAGTTTCTCTCGCAGACGCCGGTGCGCCCGGAACAGCCGCAGGCGCACGGCCACAACCGAGATTCCCAGCCGCTCCGCTACTTCTTGCGTCGAGTATTGCAGCACGTCGCGCAGCAAACACGCCTGCCGCAGATCGGGAGGGAGTTGGCGAATGGCATCCGCCAGAAGGCGGCCTTTTTCGCGGCGCGCACACAGCTCCTCGGGATTGTCTTCCCGGCCCGGGATTCCACTGCCCAGGGTCTCGTCGTCCGGGCCGCGACGCTCCTCCAAAGACAGGATCTTTCCGTCCCGCCTTTGGCGTAAGAGGTCGATCGAGGTGTTCCCGGCAATGCGCGTGAGCCACGCGCGAAAATCATCCGGGTTCTCACCTTGCTTGCCGGAGAACTGCTCCAGCCGCGACCACGCCTTTAGCAGTGCTTCTTGGCTTACGTCTTCCGCGTCCGCGGGGTTCCCGGTCAGCCGGCGCGCGCGCTGGTACACCGTCGTCATATGCGGCGACACCATCTCGGCAAACGCGTCCCGGTTCCCGCATCGCGCCTGGGCCAGCAGGCTGGATGTTCCACAGCCGCCGGCACCACCGGCTTCTGAATAAAGGGTTAGAGTTGCGGCGCTCATGTCGGCGCTCTAGATGGCAGGCGAGTCGCCACCCTGGAAAACCACGTATCTTACAGATTTATATCGAGATAGAAGGTTCTGACGGCGTCCCACTGCGGCCCGGAATCGACCGCTTATGGGACGCTCCTGTCGCAAAAGCGGTCATCGTCCAGATGCCGAGATTACGTCACTCGGGATTGCCGGCTTTCAGATTGCCGAGAGACCCGCAAATTGCACTTGTGGCGGAGTGCTAACGCGGAAGTCTCTCGTCTAAAACGAATAGTTTAGGTGAACTTTACGTGTGAGAAGCAGCACTCCCGTGTTTTTGTCGGCACGTGCTCATCCCGGCTCGTCTTTTCACCCCTTACCCCAACCCGTATACTCACCCGCACTAGCATGTCCTTTGAAAGAGAATGCTCATGACAAAAAAGAGTCCCGCCCTGGCGACGCCGAGCGCTTCCGACCGCGCCGATGCCTTCGCTCACGCTTTCTTCGCCCTGAAGCGCATCTTTGCCGCTCACGCGAAGCAGCTTCACGTCAACACCGACACTCGCGGCCGCTATTACCTCGAGACCCGTGCTCCCAGCTACAACGGCAAGCCCCTCTTCTTTGGCGCCGTCGTTTCCGGCAAAGCTTACGTCAGCTTCCATCTGATGCCGCTGTATTGGGACCCTTCGCTGCGAAAGAGGGTCTCCCCGCAACTGAAAAAGCGCATGCAAGGCAAGTCCTGCTTCAATTTTACCGGCCCAGACCCCGCACTTTTCCGCGAGCTAGCCAAACTCACTACCTCCGGCCTCGCCCTCTACCGCCGCAAAAATCTGCTCTGAGCATTGCGAGACGTTGCTAGCGGAATCTCGGCGCACGAGCCTCGGCGTGCGCGCGATCTCCGGCTATGGAATACTTAGACTCCGCGTTATACCTGAGGGTGCCCATGACGCCGGATTGGAAGAACCATGGATTGCGCATCGTCCGCTGCGGGCAGTTGGACACCAATACGCCGCAGACTCCCGGCATGACCCGCGCCGAAGCTATCTCGTACGCCAAAGTGGGCGCGCAAAAGCTGTGGGCCGGCACCGTGGTCGTGCATCCCGATGCCAAGACCGGGCCTCATCACCACGGTGAGCTCGAGACCGTCATCTATGTGGTCCGCGGCCGCGCTCGCTTTCGCTGGGGCGAACGGCTCGAGTTCGTGGACGAGGCCGGCCCCGGCGAATTCGTCTACGTGCCACCCTACGTTCCGCACCAAGAGCTCAACGCCAGGAAAGATGAGCCCGTTGAAGCCGTCATTGTTCGCAGTGGCCAAGAACCGGTGGTCGTCAATCTCGACATCCCTAGTCCCGAGGAAAGTCCTACAACGCCGCAACCCGATCCGTTTCATTCCGCGCCAAAGAAAATCTAACTTGAGTTCGACTGTGGAGGGAAGTTGAAGAGAAGAAAGGAACGCCGGGCTGAAGCCCGGCGCCTACACAGCGTTCACCAAACTTCGTTTCAGTCGCGCCAGACGCGCAACGTCATCTTGCCGATTCGTTGTAACTCTGTGCGGGTTGCACCACTGGCCGCCTCGACCGCCATTCCGTGAAGGACGGCCATGACATACCGCGCGAGGTCGGCAGGATTTACGTTTGCCGGCAAGTCGCCTTCCGTTTTCGCACGATCGAAGCGCCGCCGCACTGCGGCCTCACCTGCCGCGCGGCGCGCGATCAGCTCCCGGCGGATAGGCTCCGTTCCCTTTCCACACGCCAGCGCGCTCTGCACCATCAGGCATCCCTTCGGATTGCCTCGTTTGGCGCTCGCTTCCACGGTTTCGCGAAGCAATCGCTCCATCACTGCGCGCGCTCTCGGCTCCTCCAACGCCTTGCCCACATAGCTTGCGGGCCCATCGGCGTAGCGATCCAGCACCTTGCGGAACAGTGCTTCCTTGTCGCCGAACGCGGCATAGAGACTCGGACGATTGATGCCCATCGCATTGGTCAGATCCGACAGCGACGTACCTTCGTAGCCCTTCCGCCAAAACACTTGTAACGCGCGGTCCAGCACCTTATCGGCGTCAAAGGCGCGGGGCCGCCCCAACTTACCTGGGGGTTTCTTCGTTTTCATCCACCTTCTCGTGCCTTCATAGGATACGCCTTTCTGTACCATGAGGTACAAATAGGTGTAACCATCCGCCCAGCCGTGACATCTCTACTGTGCGGTACAAAACGGCCTACGTCACCACGGACAGGAGCAATACCATGAGTAAGTTCGAAGGAAAAGTAGCAGTCATCACCGGAGGCAACAGCGGCATCGGCCTGGCCACCGCAAAACGCTTTGCCGCGGAGGGCGCGTACGTTTTCATCACCGGCCGCCGCCAGGCCGAACTGGACGCCGCCGTGAAGGAAATCGGAAAGAACGTCACGGGTGTCCAGGGCGACGTCGCCAATCTCGCCGATCTCGACCGCCTTTACGCTACCGTCAAGCAGGAGAAAGGCCGCATCGATATTCTCTTCGCCAATGCGGGCGGCGGTGAATTTGCTCCGTTGGGCTCCATCACCGAAGAACACTTCGACAAAACCTTTAACAGCAACGTCAAAGGTTTGGTCTTCACGGTGCAAAAGGCGCTGCCACTCTTTAAGGATGGCGGCTCGATCATTTTGAACGCTTCGATCGTTTCGATAAAAGCGATGCTGGCGTTCAGCGTGTACAGCGCGACCAAAGCCGCGGTGCGCTCCTTCGCTCGAGGCTGGACCCTCGATCTGAAAGACCGCAAAATCCGCGTCAACGCGGTTAGCCCCGGCCCGATCGATACCCCAGGCGTCAAGGGCCTCGCGCAAAACGAAGAACAGGAAAAGCAGATCAAGGCTGGACTCGTCAGCAGCGTTCCCATGGGCCGTATGGGCACCTCGGACGAAATCGCCAAAGCCGTCTCTTTCCTCGCGTCCGATGACGCTAGCTACGTCAGCGGCATCGAGCTGTTCGTCGACGGCGGCATGGCGCAAATCTGAGCTTGTCTTGAGGTGTTTCGAGGGGCGCGAGCGAAACACACGCAAACTCGGGAAGAAAAATTGATTGCCCCACGTGGCGATCTTCCGCGTGGGGCTTTTGATTTACCCGCCCGCTTCCTCTCCGCCTCGATTCCAACCCCGACATCCAGAGAGACTGCTTGACGGCGAAATCACGGTCGTGGGAACGTGTCGAGCCATGCCAGCAGCCACGCAGCGAATTTACGCCGGAGCGGGCCAGCAAGTGCCGGAAGGCGGCCGCTTGCTTGTCGATGCGGCAGGCAAGACGATCGGCATCTTCCGCGTGGATGGCAAGCTCTATGCCTACGAGAACACCTGTGCACATCAAGGCGGGCCGGTATGCCAGGGAAAAATAATCCCGCGAGTAACCGAAACCATCGAAGCCGGCGGCGCGAGTCGCGGCTTCGCGTTCGACGCTTCCAATCTGCATGTGGTGTGCCCCTGGCACGGTTTTGAGTACAACATCAAGACCGGAGTGCATCCCGGGCAGCCGGCAGCGCGGTTGATCGCGATTGCAGTGGAAGAAACGGCCGATGGGGTGTATCTCACGCTCTAGCCGCACGAGGATGACGCGATGAATCCTGTGGAATCGCCGAAGAGCGCCGGCAGCGCAGCCAAGCACGAAGTCCAACAGATCACCACGCGCACCGATTCGCGCGAAATCCTGGCCAACGCTCACCGCGACATCGATCGGTACAAACTACACGACTATTTCATCGTGGATGTCGATTCGCATCACGTCGAATTCGACTCTTGGAGTGAGATTCTCGAGCACATTGAGAACCCCGTGCTGCGTCATAACGCAAAAGCGCTGGCGGAAAGCTGGCCTCGCGCGAAACAGTTGGCGTTTCACAATCACATGGCTGGGCTGACGTTTCAGGACGTCTTCGGGCGCATCCCCCACCAAGCCGAACTGGGGGAACCCGTCGAGGCGAGCGACGTGCATCGCGACATCACGCTGATTCGCCGCGCCATGGATTCCATGGGCATCCAGATCCAGGTCGTTTTCCCGCAGCCCATGCTGGAAATTGGCTCGCATCCTGAGCCAGACATCGCCACCGCGTTGACCTTCGCCTACAACCGCTGGTTTACCCGAACGATTCTCCAGCACGAAAAGCGCGTAAAAGTTTTGCTGTCGCTGCCGTTCCATGATCCCGAAGCCTGCCTGAAAACGATCCAGGAGTTCGCCGAAACCCCCGGCGTCATCGGCTTCATGATTACCAGCCAGCGCCGCGCCAGCGTGCATCACAACTCCTACATGCGTGTGTACAAGGCGCTAGAGGAGCACGGCCTGCCCTTGGCCTTCCATGCGGGGCCGACGTGGGGCGACTCGATGACTTCCACGATGAACCGCTTCCTGGCCGTGCATTCGATGTCCTTCGTCACCTGCAACATGACCCACATGGCCAACTGGATCGTAAACGGCTTGCCGGAACGCTTCCCGAAGCTGAAGGTGCTCTGGGTGGAAAGCGGGCTGGCCTGGGTTCCCTTCATGATGCAGCGGCTGGATCACGAATACCTCATGCGCCAGTCCGACGCGCCACTGCTCAAGCGCCTTCCCAGCGAATATATGCAGGAGATGTACTACACGTCGCAACCCCTGGAAGCCACCAACATGGATCTGCTGCAAAGCACCTTCAAAGCAGTACACGCCGAGACGCAGGTGATGTATGCGTCCGACTGGCCGCACTGGGACTTCGACGTGCCTGCGCGCATCGCGGGATTGCCGTTCTTGCAAGAACAAGCCAAGCGCAACATCCTCGGCGAAACCGCGCGAAAGTTGTTTCGCCTTTAGCGGACTTCTGCCGACAGAAGTCCCGCCACGACAGCCTTCATCGCGTGTGAAATAATAAGACTTCATCTTCGACTTGGGAGCGCCGATGCCTCGCTATCTTACGCAGCACACCTTGGCTTGCCTTACGCGGCAGGGGGCGGAAAACCTGGCGGAGCGGATGCAATGCGGCGGCACCGCTCGCGCCGAGCGTGTGCTGGTCAACATGCTCGAAGGAAAGATGTTTGCTGAGTTTCATGCCGAGTCGCGCGAGGTTCTGGAGGCCTGGCTCAAGGCCGAAGGCATGCACTTCGACTGGCTGGTGCGCATCGAGTGGGAGACTCGCGCGCAGGACGGGAAGCTGCACATCGCGGACTAGCAGCAAGCGCTCCGTTGCGCTACCCTTGGCGGATTCCCGCGACGGAGGAAAACACCATGTCTGACTACGCTCATCCCGAAGTTCTCGTGACCACCGAATGGGTGGCCGCGCACGGCAAAGATCCCGACATCCGCATCGTCGAGGTCGACGTCGATACCACCGGCTACGATCAGGGGCACATTGCGGGCGCCGTTTCCTGGAACTGGCAGACGGAATTGCAGGACGCCATCCGGCGAGACCTGGCGCAGCCGCAGGCTTTCGAGAAATTGCTCGGCAAGGCGGGCATCTCGCCGGACACCACGATCCTTCTCTACGGCGACAACAACAACTGGTTTGCCGCGTGGGCGTTCTGGCAACTTAACTATTACGGCCACGACAGAATCCTGATCATGAACGGCGGCCGCAAGAAGTGGCTCGAAGAGAAGCGCCCCGTCACCAAAGACGAGCCGACCATCATCGTCTCGACGTACAAGGTCCAAAAGCAGAACGCGGCGATTCGCGCGAAGCGCGATGACGTTTTTGCCGCCGTCGAGCACAAATCCGGAGCGCAGCTGGTGGACGTGCGCTCGGTGGACGAATTTACCGGCAAGATTATCGCGCCGCCGGGAATGACCGAGACCGCGCAACGCGCCGGCCACATCCCGGGCGCGGCCAACATTCCCTGGTCGCAAGCCGTGAATGAAGACGGCACGTTCAAGTCCGCCGACGCGCTGAAACAGCTCTACGGCTCGAAGGGCATCACCGGCGAAAAGGAAGTGATCGCGTACTGCCGCATCGGGGAGCGCAGCTCGCATACCTGGTTTGTGTTGAAGTATTTGCTCGGCATCAAGGACGTGCGCAACTACGACGGCTCGTGGACCGAATGGGGCAACCTGATCGGGGCGCCGATCGAGAAGGATGTCGCCGCCGCCGCGGCGAAGTAGTCGCCGAGATGGCGCCGCTTCTTGCCTCTGTAGGCGCCGGCATGGGCCACATTCATGGCGGGCGGAAAATTATTCGTAGCGCAGGGCGACGAGAGGATCGACGGACGTGGCGCGGCGCGCGGGCACGTAGCAGGCGATCATGGCGACGAGCAGCAAGACGGCAGTCACGCTGAGAAACGTCCAAGGATCGGTGACGCTCACACCGAAAAGCAGGCTAGCGAGCACGCGCGTGAATCCGAAAGCCAGCAACAACCCCAGCGCAAGTCCCGCAACGGCGAGCCGCAAGCCCTGACCCGCAACGAGCCGTAGCACATCGCCGGTTTGCGCGCCGAGCGCGCGGCGAATGCCGATTTCGTGGCGCTGCTGGTTCACGGAATACGACAGCACGCCATACACGCCGATGGCTGCCAGCACGAGTGCGAGGACACCAAACAGAGTGAGCAGCGCCGCGGCCATGCGGGGAGCCCAGAGTCCTTGATCCATGATTTCGTGAATGGTCTGAACGTTAGTGATCGCGAGATTGGCGTCGAGCGATTGGACAGTGCTGCGAACAGTAGCGATGGCGGCTTCTGGTCTTCCGGTAGTGCGAACTTGCAGTGTGACGAAGGGCGAATATTCTTGCGTCATCGGGAGGTACACCAGGGGCTGCGGTTCTTCTCCGATCTGATTGACGACGGTGTTTTTAACGATGCCGACAATTTCACGCAACTGCATGTCGCCAAAGAAATGGAAGCGTTTGCCGAGCGCATCCTCGTTGGGCCAGAACTGTTTGGCCATGGCTTCGTTGGCGATAGCGACGAGGAGCGTATCGGTTCTGTCTGTGTCCGTGAAAGTACGCCCGCGGAGGACAGGGATGCGAAGCGTCTGAAAGTAAGTGGGCGTGACGGAATCGAGTTCCGTCAGCGTGCCGCGATAGCCTGACGCCTCGTCCGTGCCTTCGGGAAAAACGGTGCGAGAGAATCCTCCGCCGAGAGGAAAGTTGGAAGCCACGGTAGCAGATTGCACTCCGGGAAGAGTGCTGGTGCGCTCGACCACGCTGCGGTAGAACTGCTGCGCCTGCCCTTCCTTGTAGTGCAAAGCGCCTAGATCGAAAGCCATCATGAAGAGTTTTTCGGACTCGAAGCCGGGATCGATGCGCTGGGCGTTTTGTTGACTGCGAATGAAGAGTCCTGCACCGATCAATGCGACCAGCGCCAAGGCGGTCTCGAAGACCACGAGAAGGCTGCGAACGGGATTTGCGCGCCAACCGACGGAGTTGCCGCGACCACCAGCTTTCAGCGCGTCCGCAAGATCGGGCGCGGATGCTTTGATTGCAGGCACGGCGCCAAAGAGCGCGCCGGTGAGCAAAGCGATTCCTAGGGTGAACAACAAGACGTGGGAATCGAGGGCAAGATTGACGTCATTTTGCGCGATGAAAGACGGCCGATAGGACCACAAGACGCCGCGGCCCCAGTAAGCGATGACCAAACCGACGGCGGCGCCGGCGAGGGAGAGCAGAGTGCTTTCGGTGAGGAGTTGGCGCAAGAGACGGCCGCGGCCCGCGCCGAGCGCGGCGCGCACGGTCATCTCTTTCTCGCGCCGCGCGGCTTGCGCCAGAAGCAGATTGGCGAGATTCGCGCACGCGATCAGCAGAACCAGGCCGACAGCTCCGAGCATCATCGCGCCGGCGAGCGTGAATTGATCGTGATTGTTCACGCCGACGGCGGCTTCGGCAAGAGAGGAGAGCGCGACGCTGCGGCCGGCGTTGTCTTTGGGATATTCGGTTTCGAGGTGGGACGCAATCGTTTTGAGAGAAGCTTCCGCCTGGGACAGGCTGATTCCGGCCTTTAGCCGGCCGAACGTGAGCATGTTCAGGTAGCGGCGGTCGTGGAAAAACTCCGCGTCGAACCCCGCCAGAACTTGCTGCGACATGCTGCTCGGGAATCCAGACCTGCTCGGCTGCTGCCCAGCGCAGCCGTGCCCTTGAAGCCACGCGGGCCGACGCCAATGATCGTGTACGGCGTCGCGTTAAGAATCATGCTGCGGCCCACGGCGTTCGGGTCGGAGCCAAATTTGTTGGCCCACAGGGCATAGCTGATCACCACGACGGTGTTGCCGTTCGGCTTGGTGTCTTCATCCGGCAGAAAACCCCTGCCTGCCGCCGGCGTAATGCCAAGGACGTCGAAATAATTCGCGCTGACGATGTAGCCGAGCAGTTGCTTTGCCTGCGCGCCACCGCTCCAGGTGAGCGGAATCGGGTTCCATGCAACCAGATCGGTGAAGACTTCATTTTGGCGGCGGTAGTCCTCGAAGTTGGCGAACGACATGCCCATCTTGGCGAAATTAGCCTGCGTGACTTTGGTCTTGGCATCGACGGTGTCGAGCTGAACCAACCGCGAGACGTCGCGCACCGGAAGAGGATTAAGCAGAATGGCGTTGACGACAGTGAAGATGGTGGTGTTGAGCCCGAAGCCGAGCGCCAGTGAGATGACGGCAATGGCGCTGAATCCCCGATTCTTGAGGAGCATGCGAATGCCGAAGCGAATGTCTTTGCCGAGATCCTCGGTCCAGCGAAAGATCCAGGCGCCGCGGCTGTCGTCTTTCGCGAGGCCGGCGTTGCCGAAAGCGCGATTGGCAGCGTAACGAGCTTCCTCAGGGTTCATACCGTTCTCCAGGTTGTCTTCCACTTCCATAGCGAGGTGAGAGCGAATTTCATCGTCGAGTTCGCGATCGATTTCGTTTTTGCGAAAGATGGCGCCGAGTTTTGTAAACGTTCGCGTGAGACTCATGATATTTCTCCGTGCTACTTCAACGAAACTTCCGATGCTGCTCTAGGCGTCTTCGGCGCCGCGAGCGGAAGCCAAAATGCGGGCGAGCGCCTCGCTAAAGCGTTCCCATTTCGAATGCTCGGCGGAAAGCTGTTTGCGGCCGGCGGGCGTGAGACGGTAGAAGCGCGCCTTGCGGTTATTGGCAGAAGTGCCCCAGTCGGCGACGATCCAGCCTTCTTGCAACAGGCGTTGGAGGGCCGGATAGAGCGAGCCGTGCTCGATTTTGAAGGTGTCGCCGGAGGTTTGCTGGATGAACTTGGCGACGCCGTGGCCGTGCATGGGACCCCAACGGAGGGTGCGGAGAATGATGAGGTCGAGGGTGCCCTGCATGATTTCGAGGCGGTTGGCGGAGCGGGATTTGGTTGTCATGGGTAGGCAGTCTACTACAGGAAGGGTAGGGTGTCTACTAAAGATTGGAATCGAGGATTTCTACCAAGATGGCAAGCGTTGTACCGGGGCTGACGCCGGGTGGGGCAAGCCCCAGCCCCTACGAGCCGAGCAGAGCTTTGCAGCCTCGACACTGCCCGACTCAGTGGACAGTGCGCATGAATCATCTAAACCCCGCCCTCTGAAGAGGGCGGCTACAGGACGCGGGCTACGGGGCGTCGAAATCGAGGGCGTAGACCTCTTGAGAGCCGGTGTCGCGCATGAGCAAGGGAGCTCCGTCTGGTGTGAGGCCGAACCAGGTGGACCAAGGATTTACGACACGGCGAAACTCCTTCAGGCTGGTGATTTGCTCCACTTTGCGATCGGCGAGGCGGACGCGAAAGATGCCTTGCTCGGCGGTGAACCCGTTATCGAAGAAGAGAGACTTGCTATCCGAGGACCATTGGAGATCACCGACGCTGGCCTCGAGGAGAGTGGACCACTTCTGAGTGGCGAGGTTGAACAACAGCAACTTGTCGGCAAGAAGACTCGTAGCCGCCAGGTATTGACCATCCGGGGAGAGAAATGGGCCCACAAGGCCCGACGAGTCAGGCACAGCGGCCGTATTCATGGTGCGTAGGTCGACCGATCCGATATTGGATGCCCCTACTTCAATGCTGTCGTTAAAGAAGATGGTATTGCCATCCGGGGACCAGCTCACCGAACCAACGTTGTAGTTGCCGGCTTTCAGCTCGCGAAGCGTCCCGCCTGCGACCGGCACAAGGAATAGGCGTCCCCTTGTGCCCGGCTCGGAGGCAGCAAAGGCAATCTCGCGCCCGTTAGGAGACCATCGAGCAGATGAGACCGACAGCGGCGCCGAGGTTAACTGGAGCTTGTCGCTTCCGTCGATGCGGCACCGCCAGAGATTGCTTTCCGGATAAGAGACATAGCTTACCCATTGCCCATCGCTGGAAAAGCTGACGCCACGGGCGGAAATTCCGTCCAGGTACGGGAAGAACTGACCGGACTTTGCGTCGTAGCGAACCAGTTCCGATCGCTGCTGTTCGCCAATGACAAATATTCTCTTACCATCCAGGCTGGGCTGCGGCGCATAAAAGTTCAAGGGACCTGCGGTCAACTGCACCGGCTCGTGGCTGACCTTGTGGAACAGATCGCCCCGTTCGCGAATAGCCCAAATGTCGGCCCGCCCCCAGTTGCGGATGGTCTGGAACACAAAAAACTTCGCGTCGAAGGTCCAGTTGCCGCTGCTCACGTCATCACCTGGACGCCAATGCTCCAGCATTCGATGGAAGTTGCTGCCATCCGCCGAAACTTCCGCGAGGAGATTGCGTTCCGGCAGAGTTTGGGTAAAGCGAAGAACTTGGTGGTCGGGCGACCAGCGCAGCCAGTAGGCAGAGGAGTTCGGATTGTGAAAACTCAGAAAAGTGCGCGAACTGCCGCTGCGGTTCACCACGGCCAATTCATCCGCGTGAGCGACGAGCAGATCACCATTGTCCAGCCAAGTTGCGTCCTGTCCAGACAAATCCCCGAGACGGCGAGGGGCACCGCCCAGAGTTGGCACGGCGTACAGCGGCTGATCAACCTCCGAACCGGTGAAGCTACCGAGGACGAGTTCGTTCCGGTCGGGAGAGATGTTGTCCAAAGCTGCGTTTGGAAACGGCGTAACGATAGGAACCGTATCTCCGCCCGACGCCGAAACTTGGACGGCTACGAAACGCCCGTGGACATTCTCTTGAATGAATAGCCTAGTGCCGTCCGTAAGGACAGTGGGAGCGGTTTGCCCGAAGGAGTTTTTCTGCCAGCCGTCATGGGTGATTTGGGTGAAGCCGGTGACTCTGGGCGGGGGAAGAGTTGGGCGGAAGAACCAAGCGATGGCGATCACGGCCACTAGTGCAGCACCAGCAAGGATGGCGAGTCTCGCGGGAGATTGCCGCGAAGTGCGCGCAGTTGGCGTCGTCGATTCGGCCTGAACCAGCGTCGTTACCGCACCGGTGCGGCCGGAATCGACTTGGCGCCGCAGGCGCTTCAGGTCCACGGCCATGTCGCCTGCACTGCGGTAGCGTAAGTCGCGGTCCTTCTCGATGGCTTTGCCGATGACGTGCTCTAGCTCGGGGGGCACGCGAGAGTCGAGGCGTACTGCCGGCACTGGAGTCTTATGCAGAATCTCGTCGAAGATCGCGCCGGAAGTGTCGCCTTGAAAAGGAAGAAAACCGGTGGCCATCTCGTAGAGAACGACTCCGAAGGAGAACAAGTCGGTGCGCGCATCGAGGGCTTTGCCGAGAACTTGCTCCGCGGACATGTAAGAAACGGTGCCGAGAGTGCTGCCGGGGCTGGTCAATTGCTCGGAGTCGATGCCGATGGTGGCCATGGTCGCAGCTGCCAGAGTGCCGCTGGCGGCGACCTTCGATCCAGCGACTTTGGCGAGACCGAAGTCCAAAATCTTGGCGTCGCCTCGTTTGGTGATGAAAATATTGGCGGGCTTAATGTCGCGGTGAACGATCCCCTCGGCGTGAGCGGCGTCCAGGGCGTTTGCAACTTCAATAGCAATCTCGACGAGGCGCTCAAGTTCCAGCGGCTGACCAGCAATGAGGTGCTTCAGGGTTTGTCCGTCGAGAAACTCCATAGCGATGAAGGCGTTGCCGTCCGCTTCGCCAATGTCGTGAATGGTGCAGATGTTGGGATGGTTCAGGGCGGAGGCAGCGCGGGCCTCGCGTTTGAACCGCTCGAGCGATTGAGGGTCGTGGGCCACGCCTTCCGGCAGGAATTTCAAAGCCACGAAGCGCCCGAGCCTAGTGTCTTCGGCCTTGTAGACCACACCCATCCCGCCGCCGCCGAGTTTCTCGAGGATTCGATAATGGGAGACCGTTTGGCCGATCAAGGGGGGCTCCGCCTCTTGCGGGAGATGTTAGGGGCGCGGCAAGCACGAAGTCAACGAAGCGATGAGGCGCGGCGGTGCGGATCATGGATGCGAGCGATTACCTAGAAATAACTTACCGGCAGATTGGGACTGTTTCACGACATGACACAGACGTTAAAACGATTCAACCCGCACGCGAGCTTACAGGAGTATTGTCGGCGCAAGATCGACAATTTGGGCTGTAGAGGGACTTCGCGGATGAAGAAGCTGCGCTTTCTAGTTTCATTGATGACACGAGAAAACGATTACCAGCTGGAGCAAGCGGCGTCCGCGCAGCAGGCGGCGGCCAGCCACGGTGTCGAGGTGCAAATCCTGTTTGCGGAGAACGATGCCATCACCCAAGGCACGCAAATACTGAAGATCATTCAGGGCGGCGCGGCGCTGCGCCCGGATGCCATTTTGTGCGAGCCGGTGGGAGGACCGTGTCTGCCGCAAGTGGCCAAGGCGGCGGTGGCCGCTGGAATCCCCTGGGCGATTCTCAATCGCGACGCGGATTACATCGGGGAGCTCCGGAGGTCTTCGGGCCTGCCGGTGTTCTCGATCAGCGCCGACCAGAAGGAAATTGGCCGGATTCAGGGGCAGCAGCTTGCCGCGCTGGTGCGAGATGGCGGAGGCGGAGTGTTGCACATTCAAGGACCGTCGGAAAATGCCGCCGCTAAAGACCGAACCACGGGAATGCAGATGACCCTGCCGGCGAGCATCCCGGTGACGGTGTTGCGAGGGCAGTGGACCGAAGAGAGCGCGCAGCGATGCGTGGAGTCCTGGCTGCGGCTGAATACTTCCCACAAAACGCAACTCGGCGCCGTTGGCGCACAAAATGATGCGATGGCGATGGGCGCGCGAAAAGCCTTCATGACGATGGACAATCTTGCGGAACGCGATCGATGGCTGCGTCTGCCTTATACTGGGTGCGATGGTGTGCCGAAGACGGGGCAAACTTGGGTGCGCACCGGGTCGCTAACGGCGACGGTGGTGGTGCCACCAAGCGCCGGCCGGGCGATCACGATGATGATGCAGGCAATTCAAACCGGGGCGAAACCCCCGGAGAGGTCGTACACGACACCGGAATCGTTTCCACCGCTGGATCAGTTATCACCGAAGTAGCGATTCTCAGCTACACAACTTGGGTTGAAGCTATTGCTTGAACATCTTGACGCGGCGATTTTTTGCGCGGCCGTCCTCGGTGGAATTGACAGCGGTGATGGAGCGGGATAGCTTCGTTCCGGGTAGGATCTCGACTTTTCCGGCGTGGATGCCGGAGCGGCGTAACACGGGGGAAGAATGGGGCGAACGGCGGCGATCGTTTTGATTTGCGGCGCGATTCTCTTGGGCGTAGCAGCGGCGTCAAACACACCAAAGACGGACGAGCGGATGAAGGGCGCTTTCCGGCGTCCCCCGGTGGACGGCTGGACATATGTGCACCTGGAAGGCACGCCCGCGGAAATCGGCTACCAGCATGGATATCTGCTGGCGGCGGAGATTCAGGATATGCAGAAGGTGTTTGCGCTAGAGTTCCGGCACGACAACGGGAAGAACTGGACTTTCTTTCGGGACGCAGCGAAAAACGTTCTTTGGCCGCACGTGGAGCAGGAATATCGCGAGGAAATGCAGGGGATCACGGATGGATTGAATGCGCAGGGCGTGAAGTTCGATCTTTGGGACGTGGTGGCGATGAACGCGTCGCAAGAGTGGGGCTATTACACGGCGGAATACGACAAAACGCACACCGTCGCGTCGGAGCCCAAGGCGGTCGGGGAACATTGCAGCGCGTTTGTGGCCGTGGGGAGTTATACGAAGGATGGGCGCGTGGTGATCGCGCACAACAACTGGACAAATTATCTGGACGGTTCGCGGTGGACGTTTGCTTTCGATATCACGCCGGAACACGGCTACCGCCTGCTGATGGATGGCTTGCCGGGGTTGATCCACAGCGGCGACGATTTTGGATTGAATTCGGCGGGCATCGTGATCACGGAGACGACGATTTCGGGGTTCCACGGGTTCGACACGAACGGCGTGCCGGAGTTCGTGCGCGCGAGGAAGGCAATGCAGTATTCGGCGTCGATCGACGATGCCGCGCGGATCTTCAAGGAAGGCAACAACGGCGGGTACGCAAACGACTGGCTCATCGCGGACACCAAGAAGAATGAGATCGCCAGCCTGGAGCTGGGATTGAAAAATGTGACGCTGGACCGCAAAACGGACGGCTATTTCGTCGGTTCTAATTTCCCGATCAATCCGAAATTGACGGCGGAAGAAACGACGTTTGCGGCCGCGGACAAAACCAACAGCGCGAACGCGCGCCACAAGCGCTGGGAACAGCTGATGGCGGACAACAAGGGCAAGATCGATGCGAAACTAGCGGAGCAGTTCATGGGCGATCATGTGGACAGCGTTACGGGGAAGACGGAACCTAGTGAGAGGACACTTTTTGGCCACTACGAGCTTTCGTCGCGCGCATCGGCCGCGGGCGCTTGGCAGCCGGCATTCGGAACGGCCGGCGCGGTACAGAACAAAGTGACGGACGCATCGATGACGGAGAAAATGGAGTTCGCGGCGGCCGCGGGTCACGCCTGCGGGATGGACTTTGTTGCCGCGAAACATCTGGAGCAGCATCCGGAACTCGGTTGGGAGAAGCCGGAGCTGCGAGATATGAAAGCGTATCCTTGGACGATGATTGAGGGAAGTGAGCAGTGACCGGCACAAGTGGCGAGCCGGAATGAGTGTCGGGTCCAGGATCGAGGATTTGTCCGCGATGCACTCATTCCTGCTGCCTTGATTCCTAGTTGATGCTCGCAACGGCGCAGACTTTGAATCGCTTGCCCCAACACTGGCCCGATCCGCGCATTTGCGAACCGCTCCCACAGAACCGCTGACGACTACCTCCCGGCAGCTCTGGCCTTTTGCCCGTGATGCTCGACGTGCTGCTTGGCCGCCTCGGCAGCGTGGTGCGTAGCATGGTGCAAGTGACCCTGAGCGGTATGAGCGTGATGGGCCGCCACTTCATGGTCGCCGGCTTCGTGATGCTTTGCGGCTTCGCGATGATGGCGAGCTGCATGTTCGTGGTGTTCGGCTGCTTGGTGATGATGTTCTGCCGCTTGCTTGGACATGTGTCCTCCTTAGAAATTGGGCTGGACTGGCAGCGGGTAGACTGCGCCCCCAATTGGTGAACGTTGGTTAAGGAGGTGTCAGAAGATTGTGAATGGTCAAATATGCGCTGGTGGAAAAGATTGGGAGCAGTCCCGGTAAGGACTAGCGAGTTCGGGCGGGTTTCGGAGGGCCCGAAGCCGTGCATCTACAATAACTTACAGTAAAGATGCGAAGCTCTAGCCTTGATGCTCGCGGAAGTTCCAGCGCTTGTGGTTGACAGCCACCGAGGCGACGTCGTCAGGTGAAAAAGGAACGTCCTTGTGCCCGCGCACCTGAATGACACATCCTTCGCTGGCCACAACCTGCTCGAAATGCTTGCCGTTCTTGAGGGTCACGGAAACAACTTGATAGCCCATGCCGGTTTCGCCGTGGTTGCGTAAATGGTCTGCGTGCTCGCGGGGGATTGGAATCAGGCGCTTCATGGCGCTCTCCTCAAAGGCGGTAACGTTACCGGAAACCCCATTTTAGTTGGTTGCGAATACCCTGTCCAGTAGGCCAGGTGCTCTGGCGCGAGGGAAACGCCGTCAATTCGACGTTACTCTCATATATCTGCCTTATTTACAATTACTTAACGAGATCCCGGTCAAACTGACCTGCCTTGTGGAATTCCTGTGGACGGCAATCACGGCTTGTGCTCCGTCGAGAGGGAGTCGCAATGCGAGCGATTGGGCAGCGCGATGGCTTGCGCGAGCCAGTGCTCGGCAGTTTGCTTCGCGGCTGGGTCCGGATTTTGCAAGTAGGCACGCAATTCGGTGGCGGCCTCGTCCAAGGAACATCGCCGAATGAGAACCTGGGCGAGGGGGAGCCTGGCGTCCGGGAGTTCGGTGCTAGCTTGGCGCAAGAGATCCACGGCTTCGGCTGTGTTTTGATTCTGCGCGATCAAGATGCGGCCGAGAGTGGCGCGGGCAGAGGCGAGCGTGGGATCGAGACGGAGTGCCTGGCGAGCAGCGATCTCGGCCTCGGGATAGCGCTCGAGGAGGAAGAGCGTCAGGGAAAGGTTGTTGTGGGGCTGGGCGGCAGCGGCGTCCAGGGCGATCGCTTGCCGAAACTCGTTTGCGGCTAGCTCATATTCGCGCAGATCAATATACGCGGCACCGAGATTGTTGTGGGCTTGCATGAACTGCGGATAGATCTGGATGGCAGTTTGCAGATGCGCGACAGCGGATTGCAGCTGGAACACCTGGTAGGCCGTCGCCGCGCGATCGAGTTCCTTCACCGCTTTCCGAGGAACGACGAGCTGGTGAGCCGAGACCGGTTCGCCTGGAGGCGGAGTGGGCGCGACAGGAGCGACAGGCATCGATAGCAGCATGCGCATACTCGGGTTCAGATATGTAGAAGAATCAATCGGATGAGACGGCGAAGAATTGCTTTGCGCGTACACCGTGGAAGCACACACCAATAGCACACCGCTAATGATCAACCTCATTCGGGCCCCGTTTCGTGAACGATGGCGCGGCACTCTCGTTCACCGTTGAATTGGAAATCGGAGCCTTCTAGAATGAGGCGGGGTTAAACGAAAAGCCGGCGGCCCGCAAGGGCTCGCAACTTCTCCATGAGATCGGCTCGCTCCGGCCGCCAAACCAAAAGCGAGTCGATCTGTTTAACCCTCTCTTGCACTACAGCTCCGGTTAAGAGACGTTGACGGCCGTTGATTGGTCTTGGCCGCAGCGCTCTTTTTCCGGATCGCGTGTTCCTTCCAGCGACACGATTCCGACTTCGAAGACACAAACGCTTCTTTGAAGGGAAATGTTCCTGGAAACGGAAGCAAATTATTTAATGCGACGGATTCGTTGCGAGTGAGGTTGCCGCGGGAGTATGAGCAGGACGTGCAGGAGTGTTCGCCCCTGCGGATATTTGTGCAAGCCAGGCTTCCACCCACTCCTTTTTGCCGGGCTCGGGATTTTTCAGATACGTCCGCAGTTCGGCGATCGCCTGATCGACAGAGCCGCGTCGTAGCAGAACTTGCGCTAGCAATAGCCTGGCTTGCGGCAATTCGGAAGCTGCCTGAGACAGCAGGTCCACCGTCTCGAAGGTGTCGCGTCCCTCGATCGCGAGAACACGGCCAAGGGTGTAACGAGCGGAAGAATGTTGCGGCGCGAGGTCCAGGGCGTGGCGAGCGGCGGTCTCGGCTTCGGGAAAGTGGCGGAGAAGGAGAAGCGCCATTCCAAGATTGTTGTAGGACTCCTCGACATTCGGAGCCAGCTCGATCGCTTTTTGAAGTTGGGTCACAGCGCTCTCATATTCCTGGAGATGGATGTAGGCGGCACCGAGGTTGTTGTGAGCCTGCACGAACTCCGGAGCGATTTGTATGGCTTTCTCCAAGTGACCAGCGGCGGTAGGAAAGTCGCCAGACTGAAACGCTTTCATCGAGCGCTGGAATTCCTTGGCAGCCTTGGCGGGAATAGCGAGATCGTGAACCGAGATCATTTCCCCTGGGGGCGAGAGGTGAGCCGGTGTTGCGGGCTCGACTCGAATGGAAGAGAGCGAGTCGGCAAGGTCCGTTCCGGAGTTCGCGTACCGAGTGGAGCCAGGGGGCACTCTGGATGCCACGCCTTGCGCGTGCAGGCTGGAAGCAGACAAGAGCAGCAGACTGCAGAGGGCCGGTTTCACAATCACTCTCATTGGCATACTCCTTCGTGAAGCGTCTGCTTAGCCGCGCGTTCACGGTTGCAAATCGAAATCGGAGCCCTCTAGAATGAAGCGGGGTTAAATGCAGAACGCAGGCCCGCGAGGGCATGCGATCTCCTGAGGACCGGCGCCGCTCCGGCGGCCAAACCAAAAGCGGGCTGATCTGTTTAACCCCTTACTTCCTGCCGAATGTTGTTGGCGAAACTTCGCTCGCTAAACTAAGAGACGTTGCAAAGCACAGATTGTTTTTGCTTCTGCGCGTCTTGCGCGATTGTTTTACCATCGCGTTTTTGCAAGCAGCCTCGCGTCTAAAGTCAGCTACGGTTCCTCTTCGAGAAACGTTCCAAGGGGCAAAGGCAGATATTGCAAAATCAGGTGACAAGTGTTTGTGACAACGTGAGAGGACGAATCTAAAGAGATTAAGCAGAGCTAATTTAGACGCTTTGAGGAATTACTTTGGAGCTACGCGCGGCGGCAAAACGGGAAGACGTTCGTCCCATTTGTGGGACGGGCGTCAGTTTTTGGGATTACTGGTGTCGCTTCCAAGTTGCTGGAGGTTTTCGCGTGCGAGTTCGTGATTCGGATTGATCTTAAGGGCGCGCTCATAGTGAAGGCGCGCTTCCTTAATGTTGCCGGTTTCCGCGAGAGCGCTACCGAGGTTGGCTTCGGCATTGGCGTCGTCGGGATTAATGCGCACGGCGTCGCGGAACTGGAGCAAGGCTTGTGCAAAGTCGCCTTGCGACGCGAGCGCGTTCCCAAGATTGTAATGGGCATCGAAATAGTCCGGCCGAACTCTCAGAGCAGCGACGAGGTGTGGGATGGATTCGGCTATACGGCCGGACGCCAGCAGCACCGCTCCCAGAGCATTGTTGGCGGTTGGGTCGTCCGGGCGAATGCGAACCGCTTGAACGAATTGCACGACGGATTCGGAAAGCTTGCCTCTCATCTGCAATAAGGCCGCGAGATTGTAGTGAGCTTCGAAGTCGTCGGGATTTTTCTGAAGATTGTGCTGTGCCATGGCTTCCTGAATGAGCGCGCGGGGATCGGCGGCCTCTTCGGGGGAATCTTTCGGGAGAACTTGGAGCCAGAGGTGGGCCATTTCGTCGGTAGCGCGATTGCCGGCGAGAACGCGCTGAGGCGGATGATTAGGATTGCGAACGTTGTCTTGCGAGTTGTCATAGGTAAAGCGCATTGAGATGGTAGTGCCCTTCGGCAAGGTCACTGGTTGCGTGTAACGGTAGACGGCCTGCCAATTGAGATCCCAGCTCGAGATATGGATCAGCGATTTTTTGGTCCCGTCGGGCAGCGTAGCGAGCGCTTGGAGATCCTTGCCGAGATAGTGGGCATGCGGGTAGATGGCGAGGACATCGACATCCACAGGTATCGTGAAATCATCCGTGACGAGAAAATTATTTTCGCCAGCCGGGATGTCGAGCATGCGATCGTTCTCGATCTGGAGAAGGATGGGGTGCAAAGAAGCGGGCGTTTCCGTGAAGTAGAGGCCGAGACTCGGCTGCAGGATTTCGGGCTTGCCTGATGCCTGCAGGTGGGTATTCAAGACAAGATCGGTGTCTTGATCAAGACGAAGAGTCATGTTGTCCGGCTCGACGTAGGGCGCGGAGCCAGGCTTCCAGAATAAGAAATGACTGTCGGGGTCGAAGACCTCGGACTCGATAATGAGCTCCATCCCGCCGAAGCCTGCGCCCGGCTCTTTTTCCAGGAGGCGAGCAGTTTGACCGCGGTCGACGAGGACGTTCGCGTGATGAACGAGGCGCTTGTCGCCGGGTCTGATCTCGATCGCTTTCAACCAGCGCGTGCGGTCAACGGGAGTGCGGAAGACGAAATTCCAATAGGTGTCGGAACCGCCGGCAGGGAGCGAGAAGGGCTTTTGTGCTTTGACGACTACGTCGGGCTTGCCAAGCTGCCAGCCCTCGATGAATTGCGGCTTCGGAGGAAGATCAGCGGCATCGCCTTCGGCAGCGCCTTGATCGACCCAAGCTTGAATGCGGGCGATTTGTTCGACGGAGAGGCGTAGATCGTCGGCAAAGTGCAGCTCGCCGAGTTCAGGAAGCCACGGAGGCATGATGCGGCGTTGCGTGACGGCAGCGATTTGGCGGGCGTGAGTTTTGGCGTCGGCATAAGTGAGCAAAGAGAAGGGGGCAGCTTCGCCGGGCCGGTGGCAAGAAGCACAGGAGTGAAACAGGATGGGAGCGATGTCACGCGTGAAGGTAACCCGTTGATGCGACGCTGCGGTTGGAGCTCCAGACTGGCGCGTGCTCGCTGAATTCCGCGCGTGCCGCGCGGCGGCGGTGGCGGACGTAAGCGCGAGCAACCACAACAAGACGACGAGGCTGTGCGAGCCGCGAGGCATTTGCCGAGTAATTTCCCGGATCATTCGAGATCCGAGATGTAGCATCCAACGGCGGGTGCGTTATCTGCGGGCAGAGTCTTGCCGCTGATGGCGGACTGGACGGCGTCGTCGAGCTCATGCGTGGTAGCGGCGGTGCGCGCGCGGCCAAAGTCTTCGTAGAGATTGTCAATGCGGCCGTGGTAGATGAGGCGGCGTTTGGCGTCGAAGACCGCCGCTTCGGGTGTGATCTGGACGTGGCTCTGCTTGACCAGCGCGCGCTGAAGATCGCGCAGGGCTGGGAGTTTGTAGCCGAAGTCTTGTTCGTGCTTGCGAATCATCTCGGGCGAATCGGCCTTGCTGGGGTAAACGAGCCAAAAGGCGGCCTTGTCTCGATGCCGAGCGCTGAGATGCTGGATCGTTGGTGAGTAACGATTCGAGACCGGGCAGTCCGTGCGCACAAAAATCAGGACAACAATTTTTCCTGGAGAGGACTTGAACGGATCGGCCGGAGCGCCGCCGAGGTCGAGAGCGGTGGTTTGGGCCGTGTGCGAAAACGCAAGGAACGACGGGAAGCACGCCGCGAAAAAAACCGAAAGAACTACCGTCCGGCGAAGGATTTGGAAGGTGTGACGACCACTACCCATGCTCGCCCGCACCCCTCGGGATGCAGAAATGTTACTGCGGCCCGGAGTGCTTGTCTATTTGGGGGAGAGGAGAACCCTTACGCTCGGCTGCCGCGTGGAGGTACGGAGACGCGAACGGGTGCGTATTGACGGTGGAAACCGATAAATCGGACGTGGCAATCATCGCAGCGATAGGGCCAGACAAAGAGGAGCGGGTAAAGAAACCGTTCGATAAGACCCTTTCGAGTGGAACGCCGCACGACGGAGCCGTCGCATTTCGGGCACTCGTTCATTCTCTTGGCGAATAAGAGCCGCATGGCTGGTGTTGAACTCCCGATTATTTATGTAACACGGGCGTTCTTGGGCCTCAACGAGCATGAGTCCTTGAAGTTTCGAATAAGATACTGAGTGGCGGCTGAATATCGTAACCGCAAGGATTGACCTATTTCAGCGACGCTGCTCTCACGGAATGCCGGGCGGTCGCACCGCTGGAAAACGCACCGGCGTAGTGTGGACGGCATATTCGCTGCCGCCGGAACGGGAAACCTCGACGATGCGGCCGGAAGGTTCGGTGAGCTTCGTCTTCGTTACCTGATTGTTGGAGGCCACGGTGTACTCCATCCGATACTCGCCGATGTCCGCGAGCGTCTGGTGCACCACACGTCCGGCATCGTCATATTCGTTCGACACAATATTGACGGGTAAATCGCCGGGGCTGCGAACAACGGCCAGATTGGTCATGTGATGAGATAGATCGTAGGAGTAGAGAGTGACCTGACCATCGGGGCGAGTGACGCGCACAAGGCGACCTGGAGTGTCATAGGCCCATGAAACGTGATTACCTGTGGAATCTTTTCCTTCGCTCAGGCGATAGGAACGACCGGTCTGAAACTCGATTCCCTGGTTGTCGCTCGACGTCAGGCGACGGAGGTTGCCGTTGTCGTCGCGATCGAAAGTCAGTGCGTTTCCTTGAGAGTCCTGGTAGCCAAGCCAGAAGCAGGGATCGTTGGTACAGGCGCGAAACTTGAACCATTCCCCGTCACGACGCACCAGCTTCAGTTGACCGGCGTCCCACGTCATCCGCGATCGATACCACTCTGCACTAGAATCGGAACGATTCTCGAATACAGCATCGGGAGTCATGTCGATTCCCTGGGACATTCGTTGTAGACGTTCGCGGCCTCCGTCTTCATAAATGACTTCGATGGAAGCGAGCTTGGCAGGGTCGTCGGAATGCAGCCAGTTGTTGTAGTTGTGCGTCGTTCCCCGGCCGAGCGCCATTGGTAGGACATATTGCGAACGGTAAGCGCGCCGAAATTCTATCGGCGGAGTCGAGTCTAAGTGAAAGTCAATTGTGGATTCGAAGAATTCGCCGCTGGCAAGTTGGGTCTCGAATAGTTCTTCGTCGGGTAACAAGGCACCGTCCACGTGACCAGCGTCGTCCACGGAAGGAGCTAGAAGCCGGAGGGTACCGATTTTGTAAGAGTACGCGTACAGAAGCGCGGGCCAGTCGACGATTCGGCGGCCGTTGACAGACTCTTCGGAGTGCAGATCCGATTGGTAGAGGTCGTCGGAGCCGCCATCCGGAGTCAGTGGCTGGTACATGACACTAGTTGGATCAAAGCTGTGCGGCAAATGAAAATAGGTGAGCGCAATGTACTTGGTGAGCATTTGTTTGAAGCCCGCCAACTGAACCGCGGGATCGTGGGGCTTGCTATGGTCCCAGAAGGCGGGGTCATTGCGGTGAGAAGAGACGATCGCAAACCTGTAGCCGCTGTGGTAGCTGTATGTGAATTTCCAGCCGAGAGATCGCGGGTAAATATCTTCGTCGGTGAGGACGATCATGACGGAATCATCCGCGCCTGCGATTTCCGGGTAAGCGTGCCGCAGATCGAGAAGCATGTCGTCGCTGATGTATTGGTCGCGGACGGAATCGTAGGAAGCGGAGCGGATGGGGGCTTCCGCGAGCACGGTAATTTGGATCTTGAATTTATCGCGATAGTAGGCGGCCAGAGATCCGACGGGAAAAGCCTGGCGGCCCATCGGAATGAAGTACAGCTTGCCGTGAGCCTGTAGCTCATCCGGTCTTGCGACGCCGCCGTGAACGACAGCGCGTTCGCGCGGTGCGGCATTGAAGGGGAACTCGCGGAGAGCATGCAAGAAGCCCGGCTTGGAAGCGAAGTGAAAGGCTATGCCACCCAAAAACGCCATGATGAAAATGGACCCCACGAGAAGAAGCCGGAAAGTGTGCGGCGGCTCGGCGATGCTTCCGCCGGCGGGGGTGCCGAGGAATGCGCCGCACCGAGGGCAAGCCGCTTGAGGAGCGGCAATTTCAGAGCCGCAGACTGGGCAGTACATCGCTTATTCAGTCTAGAAGAGCCGGCGATCGCGGAGGCTTGTTTCTGAAGATGAGTAACTTTCGGAGTAAATAGGCGGCGTCAGCGAAGCTGCCCCGGCTCGATGCCGGCTCCGCGAGCGGCGTCGAGGAGGGTATCAATGGTGGTTTGGAGCTTCGCCCGTTTGTCCTTAAGCTGCTGGATTTGCTCGTCAACGGACGAGGAATTGTAGATCGCGGTGTTCTGTGACAGGCCCCCGGCATGTTTCGCGTCACCCTTGCCAAAATCCTTGAGATCGGAGAGTTGTTGATCGACGACCGCCAACTGCGCTTCCAGCCTTTGAAGCTGGTCGCGAAGACTGCGAAGAGTTTTAGGATCAACCCCCTTGTCGGCGGGGGGTTTGTTACTTTCCGCTTTGGAAGCGCTTCGGGGAGCCCCGACGACGGAAATCGTGCCACCGGCATCGCCGAGATTCTCGTTGGTCCAGACTTTCTTGGGTTTTGGCTTTGTGGAGTTTGGCGGCGGCGTTTGGGTTGCGCTTGGCGGAGGATTTTGCGTCTGCGAGGAAGGCGTCGCCGGATCTTGCGGGCACTCCACAGCACCGGCCAGGACCGGAGAAAGGAGAAGCAAACTGGCGGCGAGCGCACGGATCATAACGACTCCAACCGAGAAGATCTCGATACGTCCCAGATGAGTGGTTTACTCAGTATAAGAGGAGAGGGTTCAGGGATCGGCGTTGGCAGAGTTAGGCTTGCCCAATTCGGCACGGATGGCGGCCAAGGCTTCCTTGGGTGGGCCGATGCGGTGGTACTGCGTGTAGAACGTTCGCTCGTGAACGGAAAAGCTCACAAACAACCTGCGGCCATCGAAATCGTATTGCGAGTACGAGGGCAGCCAAAGGCCGGGCGCCATTTCGTAGCGCTCCTGCATGAAATGGCTGCCTTTGTAAACCTTGGCAAGAAAGCCTCCGATTGAGATATCGTCGGTGACTTCGACTTCGACGCGAGCGAGTTCGCCGGCGGCTTCATCGATCCAGGCGTAGCCCTTCACCTTTGCAAAGATGGATGTGGCGCGGGAAGTCGGCTTGTAAGCGGGGTTCGGGTCCATACGGTACTTGGAGAGCATGCGGTCGGCGCGGGGCTCGCGCGAGACGAAGGTGTAGAGAAAAGCGGTGCGCGTGGCGTCGATCAGTTCGGCGCGATCTTTCTGTTTCTTGGCGATCTTTTCGTAGGCGTCGCGTTGCGCGTGGCCATCCTCGGAAGCCCAAACTAGAGAGCGCTCGAGTTTCTCTAGCTCGACGCGATAGGCCACGGGATCGATGGGCTTGCCATCAGGGCCGACGGGAATGTGGTCGACGCCCGTTCCGGCGGGAACGGCGCGGGAGATCTTGATCTCGGGAGGCGCTCCGGCGGGTCCTTTGCGAGCTTCTAGCCGCTCGATGCGTTCGTAGGTAGCCTGCCCTTCGTCATTTTTTTTCTGGTTGGCGACGACACGATCAAATAGTGCGCGGCGTTCCGCTTCGGTCTGCGGACGGGCTTCCGCAGGCGGAACGTCTTGCGCGGACAAGCTACCGGAGCAAGCAAAAAGGAGAGCTGCGACAAGGATCGGCGTGAACGACCGCATAGCGGACAAGTCCGAAAGCTCCGTCACTGGCTTAACGTTGGATTCGGTCCGGGCATGGACTGTTGCACCACGCCTTGGCGCCGGGCGCGAAAGCGCCAACCTTGTTCATTATCGCGCCATCTCGGGAACACGCAAGAAACTACGGCTTGGGCTTTTCCGCAGCCTTTTGCTGCTGTTGCGCTTCCTCAGTCCACGGCGGAGTGACGCCGTTCATGCGGGCATAGGCGATAGACTGACCGAGATGCTCGCCCATATGCCCAGTAACCAGGATGAAAGCGCCACGCTGGGTGGTTTGGCGGCCGAACATCTTTTGCGCTTTGTCGGCATCTGCGTCGCTCAGGGCGCCGATCGCCTGCCGGAAGTGGGCGAAGGAATCCTTTAGAGCTTGGACGGTCTTGGCTTTGTCGCTTGCTGCCGCGGCGATGGCCTTTAGGTCGACCCCCGCGGGCGGCTGGGTGCCGAAAGCCCGGCCGATACCGTAGTTAGCAGCCACGATATGGGCGTAAACTTCCCCAACGGAGCGGACACCTTCGGCGGGCCGCCAATTATACTTATCCGCCGGAACTGCTTCCGCCAAGCGCGTGTAGCGCTGCTCGTAGTAGGCGATCTCGTCGAGGAACTCTGCCCGAGCTGTGGATGAGCCGGACGGAGACGCAGCTTTGTCTTGAGCGTGGCCCGAAATGGCAACGGCGAGTGCAAACGTCGCAACTATAAGAAAATAAAAGACCTTACGTGGCATGTGGAGGACTCCTTCTTGGGCGCAAGGTCGACAGCCCGGTCAAGCCGGTAGAAAAGCCGGTAGCCTCGCGACACGCCAGCAAGGCTACACCCGAGTCTAGGCAAAACAAAGGGGGGCCCACAGCGTCTAAGCTGGCAAATCGACGAAACGAATTGGAGACGTTTCCCGTATTAGAATGTAACCGACAAAGAAAGGAAGCCTCCACTTGGGCGTCGCTCCATTCGAGGGCCTGACGGGCATTCCGCGAGTAGCTGCGAACGCGCGGGGACGCGGTGTTGCGCTCGGCGGGCTGCGCGGCAGCCTGGTCACCTTGGTGGAAACCTTGCGGCTGGCATTGGATGCACTACGCTCCCACAAACTGCGGAGCTTCTTGACCCTCCTGGGCGTAATCCTTGCGGTGACGACCCTTGTGGCGGTAATGAGCGTGGTGGCGGGGCTGAATTTCTACGTGGCCGATCGCGTGGCCAATCTGGGCGCGAACGTCTACCTGGTGGACCGCTTCGGAATCATCACCAGCTACGACGCTTGGATCAAAGCGCAAAAGCGACCATTTGTGACGCTGCAGGAGTATCAATGGCTCCGCGACAACATGAAGACCGCGAGCAACGTCGCGGCCCTCGATGACCAAAACATCGACATTCGCTCGGGAAAGCTGTTGCTGGAAAGCACCGACGTGATGGGGGTGACCTCGAACTATTCGGAGTTGCGCACTATCGGTCTTGCCGCAGGTCGCTATCTGACCGAGGCAGACGACGTGCATCGATCTCCGGTTTGCATGATCGGCACGGACGTGGTGAAAAAGTTCTTCGCCGACGTAGACCCGATCGGCAAGACCATCCGGGCCGGGACGCACACGTATCAAGTGGTGGGCGTGGCGGAACCCATCGGCAGCGTCTTCGGGCAATCGCAAGACAACTACATGCTGATTCCCTTTTTTACCTATCAAAAGGAATGGCACCGGCAGCGGGACTGGATAACGATCTTCGTGCAAGCCCAGAACACGGAAATCATGGACGCGTCGCAAGATGAGGCACGGATGTTGATGCGCGCCGCGCGGCACCTGCAGTGGGACGCAGAGGATAACTTCATGATTCTCGGCTCGGACTCGATCATGCACTTGTGGAAGGATCTCACGGGAAATCTGTTTGGCGTTGCGGTGGGATTGACGGCAGTTTTTCTGGTGGTCGGCGGCATCGTGATCATGAATATCATGCTGGCAAGTGTGACCGAGCGAACCCGCGAGATCGGCATCCGAAGATCGCTGGGGGCGCGGAGGAAACACATCGTTCTGCAGTTTCTGACGGAGTCAGCGGTGCTCTCGGCCGTCGGGGGAGTAATCGGCATCATCCTGGCATACGGCCTGGTGGCGCTTGGGCGCGCCGCCACATCGATACCTATGAAGACGCCGGTTAGCGCGGTGGTTTTGTCGCTTGCGGTGTCCACCGGCGTTGGGCTCTTCTTCGGAATTTATCCAGCAGTGCGAGCGGCGAAACTCGATCCTATCGAAGCGCTTCGGGCGGACGGTTAGGCAAAATGGCACAAGCACACGGCGAAAACCTGAAACAAGCAATGGACACGCTGCGAGCGCACAAACTCCGCAGCGGCCTCACCGTTTTCGGTGTGGTCCTGGGCGTGAGCGTGATCATGCTGGTGGCTGCTCTGATCACCGGGTTCGATGAACAGGTGCAGCAGCAAATCAAACAGTTTGGGGCCGACACCGCTTTCATTTCGCGTTGGGATCACGGCCCGCACGACGGAAGCGCCCGTCCGCTCGAGGAAAGGCTGCGGAAACCGCTCACCTTGGAAGATGCCGAAGCCCTTCAAGCCGGGTGTCCCGCCGTAAAGAACGTAACCGTGAATATCGTTTGGTGGGAGCAGATGCACACGGTGCGTACGAAGTCCGGTGAGGTCTCGGCGATCGATTTTCACGGCGTGCAGCCAAATTACGGCCAGGTGTATGCGAACGCCACAACCCTCGCCGGGCGATTCATCAGCGAAGGCGACGACATCCACCGTCAAAAGGTGGTTATGTTGGGAGAAAGTGTCGCCCCGGTGCTTTTTCCAGCGGGCGCGGGCTCGGCGGTCGGCCAAGACATCATGATCGACGGCACGGATTTTCTGGTCATCGGAGTTCTGGAAAAACCCAAGGGCGGATTCGGCAAGGGCGACGAGGACCGCCGGGTGCTCATTCCCTACAACACCTTCCGAAAGATCTACCCGGGCGCTTACGAGAACGGCATACGCCTACAAGCGTATGCGAACATGTTGGACCAGGCAGTGGATCAAGCGACTGAGGTATTGCGGCGGCGGCGCAACGTGGCTTACAACGCGAAAAATAATTTTGCCATCGAAACCGCGGAAATGCAGGTGCAAGAATTCCACAGCATCGTCGGGATGGTGGCCGTGGCCACGGTCGTGTTGAGCTCGATCGGACTGCTGATTGGCGGCGTGGGCGTGATGAACATCATGCTAGTCAGCGTGACCGAGCGCACCCGCGAAATTGGCGTGCGCAAAGCGATCGGCGCGAAACGCAGCGACATCACCTGGCAATTCTTGCTGGAAGCGATGACCCTGACGGGAGCCGGCGGCTTGATTGCACTAATCCTCGTGAATGGCCTGGTGTTGTTGATCCGCATGACGCTGGAGTGGAAGGGGAGCGTTCCGCTGTGGGCCGCTACAACCGGGATCGTTGTGAGTGTCGGTATCGGCCTAATCTTTGGCGTGTGGCCGGCTACCAAGGCCGCAAAGCTCGATCCGGTGGAAGCGCTGCGCTACGAGTAGTTCTCTCCGGAAGAGCAGATCCCCCCGAACCAATTCCCGCGAACTATTTTATCGAGGCAGAGAAACTCGGAGGCGCAGAGCCGCCAGGCGTCGATCCAATAGCGCTCGGCCAAGTAACGTCGAGAGAGGTTTCGCGGCGCACCAGCATTTTCGACCGCCGGCCTATATGAATACGGAGCGTGTTCGCGGTATCGGTGCGAATTTCCCCCAGGCCTTCCTTCACGGTCTGCAAACTTTTGTCAGGACGATACAAGGCGACGCGCAGCTGGTGTGGACCCGCGGGCAGGGCTCGCTCCAGGCGGATGGGATGGCCGGGTGCGCCGGCATGCAGATCGCTCGTGAACACGAGATTCTGATCAGCGAAGATCGCCAGAGCGCCTTCGCCGCCAATGGATTCGATTTCAATATGCAGCGCCGCGCGCTCAACATCTCTGGAAATGGCGCTCGCAGGAGGCGCGGAAAGTTCCGGCGCCGAAATAGACGAACCGGCAACAACATTCTTGGCGGGAACGATGGCCCGGCTAGGCTGGGTTCGCGGCACGGACGCTACGTGGTGCGGCGCGCGAACCCTTTGTGATTGCTGCGGGCGCGCTGTCTCTTCTGGCGGCGGTGCTTCTTCCGAAGCACTGGGTTCAACGTCAACCCAGGTCTGCAGAATGGAATCACCACGCAAATCGAGAGGCGGTTTGGGTGCGGCGATTGCAATCACGGGCGCCTCTGGTAGGCGCCACTTCGAGACTGCGCCGCTGTACAACGGAACGCTACTGGCTGCGAGAAGTACGATCGCGGCCGCGACCCAAACATCGCGAGGCTGGAGCGGCCGCGCAAACCAGGAAGTTTTGGCGCGCCCCACAACAGGCGCGGGGGCAATGGACGCCGCGAGTTCCCTAGTGTCTCGGGCAAACGGGTACAACGAGGCTGCCAACGCTTCCCCTGACGGATAGCGGTCGGCGGAGTTTTTTGCCAGACAACGCAGGATGACGTGATCGAGGCCGGCAGGAATTGTAGGATTGCGACGCGAGGGAGGGACCGGCTCGGCTGACAGAATCTGAGCGCAAACGGCGCTCACCGAGCTTCCCTCGAAGGGAGCCACTCCTGTCACCATCTGGTAGAGAACGATGCCCATCGAGAATAGATCGGACCGGGCGTCTTGCGGCTCGCCTAAAATTTGTTCCGGAGAAAGATAAGCAGGAGTGCCCATCATGCGGCCGGATCCAGATACTTGGGTGGCAAAGCGGGCAATTCCGAAGTCGCCGAGCTTTACGTTGCCGTCCTCGGTTACCAGAATATTGCCGGGCTTGACGTCTCCATGAATGACGCACGCCCGATGGGCGCGGCCCAGTGCCCCGGCCAGGTCCGCGGCCCACGCACAAGCGCGCGGCACAGGAATCGGGGATTCCGCCAGCACCTCGTGCAGGGTTTTCCCGGAAACATATTCCAGCACCAGGTAGGCGACGTTTCCCTCTTCGATTCCCACGTCATATAAGTTCACGATCGAGGGGTGAGACAACTGGCTGACGATCTGAGCTTCGCGGAGAAACAGCTTCTGTTCCACAGGCGCGCCGAAAGCGTGGACGAACGTCTTCAACGCGACGGTACGGCCAAGAACGGTATCCCGCGCTTTATCGACGCGGCTGGTTGCGCCGCATCCTAGCGTTCCGAGAATCTCGTATCGGTCCTTGGGCATCGTCGCAGCGACCTAAGAATTTTGCTGTTTCGTAAACGGTATCTTCTATCTTTGAATCTTGACCGGAGAAATCGTGAAAGGGAATGGTTCGTCCGTACAGGTAGTGTCCAATCTGCCGTACTAAGGTAATCGCCGTAGAACCTTACAGTTACGTCCAAGTCGAGTGCGCGGCGGTACTGTCCTTAGGCGGAACGGAGGAGCTTCGCGGCGCGGTCGCGAAAAGACGTGGACTGCTGCGCCGCAGCTTGCGGAGCGGCTTTGCGGCGCGCGAAGGGATAAAGGTCAATGGCAAGATCTTCGGCGGAGCTTCGGCGCTGCGCCGGGTCTTTGGCGAGACACGAAGCGATCAAGTCGTTGAGGCCCACCGGCAGAGATGGATTCGAGTGCGACGGCGGCAGCGGCGTGGAAGACATAATTTGGGAACAAACGCCCTGGATCGAATCGGAGTCGAACGGCCGGGTGCCGGTGATCATCTCGTAGAGCACGACGCCGAGCGAGAAAATATCTGAGCGCGCATCCTGCGGCTTACCGACAATTTGTTCCGGACACCAATATGCGGGCGTACCCAAGAGCGGCGTGTCCTTGGTGTCGCGACTGGCGAGGCGCGCCATACCAAAGTCCGTCAGCTTGACGCGATTTTCTTCGTTAACGAGAATGTTCGCCGGCTTCACGTCGCCATGGATAATGCCCTTACGATGCGCGACTTCCAGCGCGACGGCAACGTCGGCGGCCCAGGCGCAGGCGCGTGGAAACGGCACGCTGCCTTTATCAAGGACGCGCTCGAGAGGCTGGCCTTCGACGTATTCCATCACCAGGTAGGGTGTCGACGTGGCTTCGTCGATGCCCATATCGTGCAGCGCAACGATTGAGGCGTGTGAAATCTGCCCAACGACGCGCGCTTCTGTAAGGAAACGCTCGCGGCCCTCGCCGGCAGCGAGTTCTCGCGGAAACAATTTGATGGCCACGGTGCGGCCGATCATGGGATCGAATCCGCGGACCACACGGCTGTTTGCGCCGGTGCCGATGGTATCCAGAATTTGATAACGGCCGACTTGCACAGAGCACTTCCCCTCAGCCGGGACATCCCCGGCGTCATCGGATAGGTTAGCTGGAGCGCAGGCCGAAGGAAATGAAGCACCAGTCCTAGGGAAAACAGTACGAAAGTACTTGATTAGAAAGGGCTAAGAGTCTCGGTACCGGCTAATTTGGCGGCCCAGCCGATCGGAGAGGAGCAAACACGGGGCCAATCGCGAAGTCCGCGGGGAAATACTTGACGTAGTGGCCCATCAGAATCAAGTGGCGATGGAAGTGAAAAACGCGCATTTCGTTGTACGCCTGGTCAGACGTCCAGTGCTGCTCGGCCATGCGATACGAAGCCACCATCACGCCGGTGCGATCGTCGCCGTAATAGCAGTGCACGAACACCTTCTTTCCCGGGTTTTCGCGGAGAAGAGTCAAGAAGGTAGCGACCTGATCGTCTGCTGGACCAAGAAAGCCGTTCGTAGCAATAGCGACATGGCGCATCCCGAGGGCTTCAACGGCGCGCTGCTCATACTCTTGCGTGGCAGCCGAACTCCGAAGATCAACGACAATGGAAATGCCAAGACGTTGCAACTGCTCATAACCCTCGCGATGCGGCTGAGCTCCCCGGTAAAGGAATTCGCTGACCTTACCGGCATTGGGTACGCCGGGCAGGACCAGCTTTTCTCCAAGCGCGGGAACGGTTCGACCGTACGACGCCGCGATTGCGTCTTCGTGAGCGCTGTAAATCCGCAAAGCAAGAGCGCACAAGACTGCTGCAACCGCAAGAATCAAGGCCAGGCGTAAGTATGAGCGAAGCTTCATATCAAAGAAGTTAGAACATTTTATTGTGCGCCAATTTTCCTCTGCGGATGAACAGAAATAGGCACGCGACGCCGCGCCGTGAGCAACGCGGCATTTCTTTGCGCGGTTTTCTTGCGCGTCCTTAGTGAATCTAAGACGGTGGGACTAGAAAGACCACCACTACAAATAGACACGGTGCGAAAATATCAACGACATTTTGCGATTTCCTCTTGACAGGAATTTCGCAGCCGATGATACTGCAACTCCAGATTCGGGGGAACGTGGTTGCGCCAGGCGGACCGGGTCGAGGATGTTACGCACGTGTCCGTACGGGCCACCATACCAGCCCGGGTTCTAAGCAAAAAAATCGAGCGCGAAACCCAGTTCCGCGCCCGCTACGAGCGTGAAGCGCTGCTGTGAAGGCTGCGTAATTTCACCAGCCAACGGCAGGGCATTGCGTTTGCAGCGGTTTTTAGCCCTTTCGACCGCACAGCGCGGTCGAATTTTTTGCTTTGTAACCCGCACGAACCGGTCGGATCAAGTTGCGTCGCGATTTGGGAACGTGGGTAGCGCCTCTGTTACGGCAGAGGAGTAAACTAGAAGGGTAGCCTCCGCCTCGGGGGAGCCCTGGAGCGCGGAGGAACGGATGGCAACGGTGAAGCCGGCACTGCATGGAAAGACGCCGCAAACAGGAATGAGCCCGGAGACTACGGCCGGCACCCAAACCGGACTTGTGTTCGAGCGGTACTTTACCGATGGGAAGACCTCGCCCTTCGACTTGGTCGAATGGGAAAAGCGTACCGCGCTGATCGGAAACGAAAAGGGCGTCACCATCTTCCGCCAGGAAGACGTGGAAGTTCCCAAGAATTGGTCGCAGACCGCGACGAACATCGTCACCAGCAAATATTTCCACGGAAAGCCGGGAACGCGCGACCGAGAAACCTCGGTGCGGCAATTGATCGGCCGCGTGGCCAGCACCATCGTGCGCTGGGGCGAAGAAGGCCGCTATTTCGCCGATGCCGATTCGCGCGATGCGTTCCGCGACGAGCTGACCCACCTGCTGGTTGAACAGAAGATGAGCTTCAACTCGCCGGTGTGGTTCAACGTAGGTGTGCAGCCGAAACCGCAGTGCTCGGCGTGCTTCATCAACTCCGTGCACGACAACATGGAATCGATCATGGGCCTGACGCGGACCGAAGGCATGCTCTTCAAGTGGGGCTCCGGCACGGGCACGAATTTCTCCAGTTTGCGCGGCAGCAAAGAGACGCTCTCGGGCGGAGGAATCGCGTCAGGTCCGGTGAGCTTCATGAAGGGCTTCGATGCGTTCGCGGGTGTGATCAAGAGCGGCGGCAAGACGCGGCGCGCGGCGAAAATGGTGATCCTGAATATCGATCACCCGGATATCGTTGAGTTCATCGAATGCAAGATGAAGGAAGAGCGCAAGGCCCACGTCTTGATCGAGCAGGGCTACGACTCGGGCATCGATGGTACCGCCTACAGCTCGATCTTCTTCCAGAACGCCAACCACTCCGTGCGCGTAACCGACGAGTTCATGCGCGCCGCCGAAGAAGATCGCGACTGGTGGACGCGAAACGTCACCGACGGGCAGCCTGCCGATAAGTTGCGCGCACGGGACCTGTTGCTCAAGGTTGCCGATTCCACTTGGCATTGCGGCGATCCGGGCATGCAGTACGACACCACGATCAACCGCTGGCACACGTGCAAGAGCACGGCGCGCATCAACGCATCCAATCCTTGCTCCGAGTACATGTTCTTGGACGACACCGCGTGCAACCTGGCGTCGCTCAACCTGATGAAGTATCTGGGACCGAACGGCCAGTTCGAGGTCGAAGCGTTCCGGCATGCGGTGGACGTCACCATCACGGCGCAAGAAATCCTGGTCGATAACGCGAGCTACCCAACGCCGAAGATTGCGGATAACTCGCACGCTTTCCGGCCGCTCGGGCTTGGCTACGCCAACCTCGGCGCGTTGTTGATGTCGATGGCGTTGCCGTACGATTCCGACGAAGGCCGCGACGTAGCCGGCGCTGTGACCGCGCTGATGTGCGGAGAGGCTTACGCGCAATCGTCGCGCATCGCCGAGCGCATGGGCGCGTTCCCTGGCTATGAAGTGAACCGCGAGCCGATGCTGGACGTAGTGCGCATGCATCGCGACGCGATGCGCGGCATCAAGCCGGAACACGTGCAGACGGAACTCTTCCTGGCGGCGCAAGACTCCTGGGACACGGCGCTGCAGCATGGCGAAAAATTCGGCTACAAGAACTCGCAGGTGACGGTGCTGGCGCCGACGGGAACGATCGGCTTCATGATGGACTGCGACACGACGGGCATCGAGCCGGATCTGGCGCTGGTGAAGCACAAGAAGCTGGTGGGCGGCGGTCTGATTAAAATCGTGAACAACACCGTGCCTCAGGCACTGATGAAGCTCGGCTGCACACCGGAACAGACCAGCGAGATCGTGTCGCACATCGATAAGAACGGAACCATCGAGGGTGCGCCGTATCTCAAGGAAGAGCATTTGGCGATATTCGATTGCTCGCTGGCGCCGGCCGGCGGCGGACGCTCGATCAGCTGGACCGGACACGTGAAGATGATGGGGGCCGCGCAGCCCTTCCTGTCGGGTGCGATTTCCAAGACCATCAACATGCCCGAGGAATCGACGATCGAAGACGTCATGCAGGCCTACATCGAATCCTGGAAGATGGGGTTGAAGGCCGTGGCCATCTATCGCGACAATTCAAAGCGCTCGCAGCCGCTTTCGGCCGCAGGGCAGAAAAAAGACGAGAAGAAAGCGGAAAGCATCGCCGTGACGGAACCCGTGCAGCGGGAACTCTTTGCACGAAGACAACGCGAGAAAATGCCCACCGAACGCGCTTCGGTAACGCATAAGTTCAGCGTGGGCGGGCACGAAGGCTACCTTACCGTCGGGATGTACGAAGACGGGCGCCCCGGCGAGATCTTCATCAAGATGTCGAAGGAAGGCTCGACGCTTTCGGGCGTGATGGACGGCCTGGCGCTGACCGTGTCGCTCGGGTTGCAATATGGCGTGCCGCTAAAGGTTTTTGTCGACAAACTGGTGAATACGCGGTTTGAACCATCAGGCATCACGCCGAATCCCAACATCCGGTTTGTTTCCTCGGTGTTGGACTACATCGCGCGTTGGCTGGGTGGGCGGTTTATCTCTTCGGACTACCTGAAGCTGACCGGCGATCAGCCTGTGCCGGCCCCGGCGTCGCCAAATTCCGCAATGTTGGATTCCATGCTGGCGGCCATCACCGCCGGCAACACCTCATCGGCAAAGCCTCGCGACGCTCACGAAGGCGCGCCGGCATGCTCGGAGTGCGGCATGCTGATGGTGCCGAACGGCGCATGCTACAAGTGCGAGAACTGCGGCAGCACGTCGGGCTGCAGTTGAGACACCGCTCACAACAATAGAGGAACTCAACGAGATGCGTGCGCTCACGTCCCGTCCGCCCACAGGTGCGGGACACGTCCAAGAAAACCCGAAGACGCGAGGATTCTTGCACATCGTCCGCCACGGTGCCGGCCCCGGCACGATGTACGTAGTCACCTATCATCAGCTGGATCGAGGGATGGAGCGTGACGCGAAAACATTGCACCCGCGTCCGATGCTGGCCGAAAGCGCGCAGTCGTTGATCGACATGCTCGAGCGATTGGGTGTGGACTTCCGGCTCGGCGAAGTGCGGGGAGCACTCCAGGACGTCCTGCGGTTCGGCTCGGCCAACATCCCCGATTTGTGGCTCAGCGACGAGGAAATCGCGCAGAAGGGCCTGGTCGAAAGCCAGTAAGCGCTCGTCATTCCTGCAAGGAGGCCGGAGGCTGTGCGCTCCGGCCCTTCTCTTTGGCTCGGGATTCTGGGAAAACTCTACTAGCGGGGACGCGGGCGCAGGGGGGGACGTGCCGTCAGCGCGCGGGGACGCATGCGGAAGCGCGGGCCAAGCGGCGGAGGTACGTTGCGGAGCATGTCGCCGCAGCAAGGACAGCGACCGTCGTCGCTGATCGGGCCGGTGGCGTCGGCGCGCAGCCAGTGACCGCGAGCGTCGCACCCCGGATTGATACATTGCACGGTGAAGCCGGGCAAATACTGCATCGTTTTTCTCCCAAGTGGCCAGCCTGCGCGCATCACGACGAACAAACCACAGCCGAAATTCCATATTTCGGCGGAGCGATGCAACGCTCCCTGCCAGCCCAAGAATGCGAAAGGTTGGCGCGCATTGTGGCGCGCGGCGTCTAGGGTGTCAAGAGAAAACACCACAAGATGTTGGGGTGCCATTGCCGAAGAGGAAACACGCGAAGAGGTGGGTAGTGAGTAGTGGGCAGTGAATAGTGGAAGATGGAACCACTTGCGCCGCACTTCTGTTGGTTACGTTCGCTTGGGTAAGGGTGTGGCGCGATGGAGGCAGGAATGGCCGATGGAACACGCGAGGGAACGAATTTTGGCGGCTCGATACCGGTGATGCCGAGTTTTCGTGGCGCAGGATCGAGAGTATTGCGAATAGGGCTTGTGGTCGTGATCTTGCTGTTGCTGATGTGGAGCACCACTTCGATACCCACGGGAAATGTGGGCGTGCTGACTCTCTTCGGACGAGTCACCGGAGAAACCCTCAGCGAAGGAATCCATCTCATCAACCCACTGAAGTCGGTGCAAAAACTGTCAGTACAGACCCAATCGGTGAAAGAGAGCGCGAACGTGCCCTCTAACGAGGGACTGATCCTGGCGCTGGACACATCGCTGCTGTTCCGCCTGGACAAGAGCAAGGCGGCGTACGTGTTTCAGACTGTCGGAGACAACTACGCGGAGAAGATCGTCGAGCCCACGCTACGAGCGGCGATTCGCGCTTCGACGTCAGCCCATTCGGCGAACGCGCTCTATACCAATGCGCGAGAGTTGGTGCAGCAGCAGATTCAGGATGAGCTGACGGCGCAGCTCGCCCCGCGCGGTGTGATCGTGGAAAACGTCCTGCTGCGGGACGTCCAGCTGCCGGCCATGCTGAAGGGTTCCATCGAAGCTAAGCAGCAGGCAGAGCAAGACGCGCTGCGCATGAGTTTCATCTTGCAGAAGGAAAAGCAGGAAGCCGAGCGCAAGCGCATCGAAGCGCAAGGCATCGCGGATTTTCAGAAGATCGTGGCGCAAGGCATCAGCCCGCAATTGCTGGAGTGGAAGGGCATCGAAGCCACGGAAAAACTGGCGGCAAGCTCCAACGCAAAGGTGGTCATCATCGGAAATCCGAAGAACGGCCTGCCACTGGTGCTGGAGCCGAAGTAAGAGTTGGTTTACGGCTGAGGTTGTGCGGGAGCAGCCTCGCCTGTGGACGAGTTCTTCTTGCGATTTTCGAGTTCCATCAAGGCGGCGAGCTGGGTTTTCAGCCCATCAAGCTCGAGCTGCTTGTCGTTGATTTGCTGTTGTTCCGTTGCGAGCTTGGCTCTTCCGGCTGTGTCGTGAGCGTAGTCCGTATTGGAATAGAAAGTGTCTTGATCGAGCGCAAGGCCACGTTGTAGGAGATCGAGCTCCTTCTTCACCTTAGCGACTTGCCCTTTCAGTCTGGCGATCTCTGGATCTTCGCCAGTCTTCTTCGCCGCACCCGTGCTCGCGGGCGCGGCGGCTTGATCCGATGATTCCGTGGCACTCGTGGCAGCCGGGTTGGCCTGCTGTGCATCTGGTGCTGTCTGCCCAGCTACATTGATGCTGTCCGCTCCGGACTTGGGAGCCTTGACGAGGTCGTCGTCGGTGATCACCTTTGAGGACTTCGCGGCGGTTTTTTTCTCTTCACGAGCGCGGCGCGCGGCATCCGCGACAGATGGCGCCTGCTGGGTTTGGGAGTCCTGCGATTGCGCTGCCGCGAGACACGGAAGCAGCGCGCACGCGGCGTTAGCCGCAAACAGAGGCAGAGCGAAACGAAGCGATTTAGCGAGCAGCATAGGCAACCGTCCCCAACAAATAACCCGGGCCCGACGAAAATTCGGCCCATTTCACATATTCAGGATACGCCCCGCGGTCGGAGCAGGGCAAATATGCCGCCCGGTGACGGTGCGAATCAGCCAACGTCTTCCTTGTGGCCTGCTTGGGAAAGGCGACAGCTTGCTCTCGCACTCCAAAGCGCTTTAGCGGCCCGCGGCAGCCTGTTGCGAGGCCGAGATGTCGCGGAAGGAAAAGCTCTTCTTCAGGTCTTTCACCGGCTGACCGTTGATTTCTGCGTAAGGATAGATGAAGTAGTTCAGGGGATCGCCTTTCTGATCGGTGGAGAGGCGAATGTCGCGCCCGTACGTGAAAAGGACTCGATTCACATCCAGCGCGCCGAAGAAGTAATCCTTCTTCGCGGGATTCTTCGATGCCTCCGAGGCGTCAACGGGAATCCAGCCGATTCCGTCGATGTAAAACTCCGACCAGCAGTGATAGCCGGGAATTTCGCCCTCAGTCTTGCCTTCGGGAAGCGGAAACCCGATCTCAAAGCGCGCGGGAATTCCGGAAGAGCGCATCATGCCGATAAACACGGAATGAAAGTCCGTGCAGTTTCCGCGCTTCGAGTCGCAGGCCCAGATCGCGTCACCGCGCCCCCAGCCTTCTCCAGATTTGTCGTAATGCATTGTCGAAACTACGTAGTCGTAAATCTTGCGCGCTTTTCTCGAGCGGGGAGTTCGCACCGGCCGTCTGTTGCTTCGCCAGATCAGCGATCGCGCCATCGAGCGGCACGAGCTTGTCTGGTTGCAGGTAGCGATGGAGAACCGCTGCGCTTGGTGCCGCGTAAGACGCGCGCTTTACAGCAGCGCCGTCGCGGAAAGCGACGTACTCCTTGCGCGTCACGGTAAAACGCAGGCCCGCGTCAAAACCCGCAGCGACTTCCGCCGGCGTGGGGTTGAAAACGATGAATTCATCGCCGTATTCAGGATCGTGGCCGATTGCGTGTTGAACATTTTCCGTAATGGAGACGGCCGTCGCAGCAGTTTGATACGCGTCCAGTTTGGTCGGATAGGGTACCCACAGATGGACCGGAGCACTGACGTCAGGAGTCGCGGGAAAGTGGGCCTGGTAAGTAAATTCAAACGTGCGCGAGCCTAAAGGCGGTGGCACCGCAGCCGGTGTTGTCCGGCGGCCGTGCGCGGCAAGCCCGATCGCCCCTAGCGCAGCGATGGAGACAAAAAGAAAAGAAACCACTAGCCGGAAACGTGTCACGGGAGAACTCCTGCGCAGCGGAAATCGCTCAAAAGACGAACGCCGCAAGTATACTTCTTCGCGCCATAGTGGAAAACCACTACGAGGCTCACGAACAATGGACAGGCTCCGGAGAATTCAACGCACGCTTTTGTTTCTGGCAGCATTCGCGGGCAGCGCACAGTTGCTCTCTGCGCAAGAGTCCCCGCCTGCCCCCGAAGCAAAACCTGCGGCGAACCTGCCGGCAGCTCCCCGCCCGAAAGCAAAAGCCTCGAGCAACGACGAGCACCGATTCTGGGACAAAACCAACGATTGGCTTTTCGCAGGTGTCGCCGCCTCGCGCACCCTGGACTATTTCTCGACTTTGAATATGCGGCGGCGCGGCAGGCAAGAAATTCTGCTGACCAACGACGCCGTCGATAATCACGCAGCATTTGCCACGATTGAGGCGGCCGCAACAGGCGTGTCGATCGGCGCCTCGTACCTATTCCACCGTTACGGACACCACAAACTGGAGCGCTGGGTTTCCATCGTGCATATCGGACTGGCAACCACGGGTTCCGTGCGCAACTATTGCCTTAAGACATTCCATTCCACGCCTGCTCCGTCTAACCCCTAGTGGCGATTGTCACAGTTGCAGTCCAAAGCGCTGAGCCTCATACTCCCGACCCGGGAATCGCCCGGGGAGTCAATGGTTCCGTACCTCACACCACAATCGCAGTTGCTCGGCAGGTCCGCGTAATGCAGTGCCGGCCGCGGTTTCTTCGCTTCGCTAGCATTTCGTGCCTGGGCATGCTCTTCGCAATTGCCAGCGCCGCTGCGGTTCATGCCGCGCCACCGCCTCCTCAAGCGAACGCCCTTCAGACATATCCCGTTCGTCCGACGCCCTCGCAAGCGGCGGTTCCCGGAGCAATCTCGAAGCAACAGCCTGCGCCTCAGCCTCCGAAAACCGAGCAATACACGTTGTCCGAGGACCGCTACCAAAAGGCTGTGGCCTATTCTCACGCCGAATACGTTCTGTATTTCGTTTCCTACGGCTTAGGCATGTTGGTCCTCGTTCTGTTTTTGCGTTTGGGAGTAGCTGCGAAATTCCGCGACGCCGTGGAAAGAGTGAGCGGCAACTGGTTTCTCCAAGGACTCATCTTCGTGCCGCTGTTAACGCTGACACTGGACCTCTGCGATCTGCCAGTACACTTGTTCGGACATACACTTTCCTTGCGTTACGAACAGTCCGTTCAGCGGTGGGGTTCCTGGTTCTGGGATTGGTCCAAAGCGACGATGTTGGACATCGGATTCGTTCTGGTTCTCGTGATGGTTCTGTATGCGCTAATGCGTTGGAGCCCGCGCCGTTGGTGGTTTTTCTTTTGGATGGCTGCCTTGCCCATCTTGCTCTTTATTTTCTTCATCAGTCCCTGGTTCGTCGATCCCCTGTTCAACAAATTCGAACCGCTCGACGCAAAGTATCCGGAGCTCGCGGCTTCCATCGAAAAAGTAATTCAGCGGACCCGCCTCGACATTCCCCGCGAGCGAATGTTTCTGATGGAAGCCAGCAGGAAGACCAACGAAATCAATGCCTATGTAACCGGGTTTGGAGCATCGAAGCGTGTCGTCGTGTGGGACACCACGATCCAGAAATTGACCGTCGACGAAACCCTGTTCGTCTTTGGCCACGAAGCCGGCCACTTTCTGCTAGGCCATGTCCGCAACGGCTTCCTGTTTTTTGCCGCGATACTTCTCGTGGCGCTCTACTTAGGTTTTCGCGGCCTGCACTGGGCGCTCTCTCGGTGGGGCAAGGACTGGAAGCTGTATGGGACGGAAGACTGGGCATCGCTCGCGGCAATTCTACTGCTCTTTCAGGTGATGATGTTCCTTTCGCTGCCGATTACCAATGGCTTCAGCCGCATGCAAGAACACGCCGCCGACGTTTACGGGCTGGAAGTGATCCACGGAATCGTGCCTAATCCGGAAGAGGTGGCGGCGCACGCCTTTCAGGTCATGGGAGAAATCGACCTTGCTGACCCGAATCCTCCGCCGATCATCACCTTCTGGCTGTATACGCACCCGCCGCTAGCGGAGCGGCTGGTTTTTGCGCACGGCTATGATCCGTGGTCCAAGGGTGAGCCAACCAAATACGTCAAGCCGTCAGAGAAGTGACCCGGCTTTCGCCGGCCGCATTATCAGGATGCACGCCTCCGCGCAAAACTTGCCACCTTGTTGCGGTTGCCGCAGACCGCCATTGAACACCACCGGCGCCGGTGGGTTCGCGACGTGTCGCAAAAAAAGAGACCGCAGCCGGGGTTGGCGCATACCCGGATCCGAGCTTCCGCGCCCTCGGTAAGAATTTCCGCTGCCGACCGAGCGACCGCCGCGAGAAGCCAATCCAGTCCGCCTTCACGGGCAATAAATTCCAGCTTCCAAGCTCCCGCCTCGGAAACCAGTTCGTCATGCCCTTCCGTGATGCGCAGCACTTCGTTGATCGGCTCGACCCAATTGCTGGCGATCCGTTCTTTGCGAACCGTCGCGCCAAACGCTTCACGCAAGGCGTCCCGCAGGCGGGTCGCGCGTGAAAGCAAGGCATGCGCGGTCCGAGGATCAGCCTGAGGAAGAGCGAGCAGCGCCAAACCGCGTTCCCGCGAAACAATGTGCGAGGATTCCAAGAAGGACACGAGCTCTTCCCAGGAGAGTTCACGGAAAGGAGCACCTGGATAGGCGGGAGCGTTAGCGAAATCCACGGCAAGGCGCCCCCCCAGCAAAGTCACGATGGAATTGGCATCGGCTTCAGGCATGGCTAACCTCTTTCGGGAAACAAACCGGAAACCGGTTCGTCATTTCTAGATAACCGGTTAAATCTAGCATAAAGGTTATCGACAATCATCTACTACTTCGGTGCGCTGGGGTCGGCCAGGTCGTAAGCCAACGCAGGGTGCGCCCTCGCTCCCACACTGACGTGTGCTATCTTCTCTTGACGAGTGGACGGATCGCCGACACTTACACCCGTCGCTTGCCTGCATATGACCGATTCACCGCTCACCACTCCCGAGCAGCCTTCGTTACCGGGCTTTTTTCGCTGCCCCGAGCTGCCATTCGGCTTCGTCCGCGTGTGCCTATATCTGATACTCGGCGAAGTTGTGACCTACTTTTTGAGCCGCATCGGGAGGGTGTTTCTCGGCCGCGGGCTCTCCTTACTCTCGCCTGAAGTCATAGCGGCGTCAGAGATTCTCGGATTTGCCTCCGTTCTCTTTGCCGCGTGGGTGATGTCGCGTCTCGAGAAACGAAATCTCGGAGAGTATGGGCTGCCATTGCAAGGCGCCTTCGGGAAGCGCTTTTGGCAAGGCGCTCTGTTTGGCACGGCGGAAATCAGCGCAGTGATCGGCGCTCTGGCGGCGCTCGGCTACTACCATTTCGGGTTCCTCGCGATTCACGGCACCGCGCTTTTTCGTTGGGCGGTCTTCTGGGTGGTGGCGTTTGTGTTTGTGGGGTTGTACGAAGAGTTCGCCTTTCGCGGCTATGTGCAATTCACTCTCGCGCAAGGAATGCGCTTCTGGCCGGCGGCGGTTCTGCTGTCCATGCTGTTCGGATTCGTCCACACCAGCAGTGGAAACTATGGTGAGACATGGACCGGAGTCGCCGGCATCGTGCTGACTGGCCTTTTCTGGTGTTTCACGCTTCGCCGTACGGGCAACCTGTGGTTCGCGGTTGGTATGCACGCCAGCTTCGATTTTGGCGAGACTTTTCTCTATTCCGTACCCGACAGCGGTGTGCTTCTCCCTGGACATCTCTCCAGCGCGACGCTTGCTGGACCAACGTGGCTCACGGGCGGGACCGCGGGGCCGGAGGCCAGCGTGTTCGACTTCCTGGTGCTACTTCTTTTCTTTTACGGCTTCCACCGCCTGTTTCCCGCAAATTCACTGAGCACGGCGCTACCCGATCCGATCGGTGGGCCTGCAACTTTGCCTTAGTAAACCTGCTTTAGCGGACAAGCTCGGACGCGAAGACTAGATTGACGCCTTGGGATCTTGCTTGCGGCAGAACTTCGCGCAACGCCTTCAACGTTGCCGGATGCGGGTGACCGATGGCCACTGCCTCTCCTTTTTCGCGAGCGTCGCGGAGTGCGCGTAGCAGTTGTTTGCGGACCGCGGAGACCTCCGCGACATCATCGAGAAAGGGAACATTGCGGAAGGCGGCGTGCACTCCAGCGTTGCGCGCTGCGTCATACGCAACCGTGGCCGTGGTGGTGCGGCTATCGATATAAAAGAGCTTATGATCGCGGAGAACCGGCATCAGTTCCGCCATCAACACGGCATCGGCAGTGGACTGCGATCCTTGGTGATTATTCACGCCCGCCACGTCCGGCACTGCCCGGAGAAACTGATCCACCAGCAGGGAGACATCTCTGGCAGACATGCCGGGGCGCAGTTCCTGCGACTCGGCCTTGCCATTTCCCAGGGACTCCATCGGCAGGTGCAGCATCACCTGGTATCCGCGGCGATGAGCCTCTTCGGCAATATCCACAGAATGCGGCCGATTCGGGAGTACGGAGATCGTAAGCGGGTACGGCAAAGCAAAGATGGCATCCGCCGCGGCGCGATCATTGCCAAGGTCGTCGAGGATGACGGCCAGGCGCCCGTGGCCGACTTGCACGCCGGGAGTTGGCTCCTGCGAACTGCTCGCAGCGATCAAATGAATGTGAATCGTATGCGTTGGGAAACCCGCGTGGCCGTAGTTGAACAGGATTCCTTCGCGGCTCTCCGATTGCGGATCCTGCGTCAGGCCATGACGTGTAGCAACCTGGCCCAAAGCCCGAAGCAATCGCGTGGCCCCCACCTTCCCGGACGGGTCGGCGGAATCTACATGGAGCTTAATATCCAACTGATCCGTGCTCTCAGGATCTTGGTCGGACGCACGCAAATCGCTGCGAACCTCCGAGCCTGGGGGCACCGCAGCGGACGCGGTAGCCGCGAATTCATGTGTAATTGCGTGAATGTCCGCCGCCCGCAGGCGTTTCTCTTTGTTGCATCCGCCGGACAAAACGGCCAGCAACAGACCAAGCGCGATCAGCTTCCAGCAGGCCAAGCAACGCGTGTGGATAGAACTATGCGAGAAAAATTCAGGGGTATTGTGAGGAATGGACCGGGCCCGCCAGATCACTGGCGGCTAGGCCGCTTTCTTTGCGGGCGTCTTCAGCAGCTCTAGGGCTTTGTGGAAGATTGGATCTTCCGGCGAAAGGGGCCGCGGACCGGAAGGCGCGACCTTCGCAGGCTCCGTCGATCCGGAATCGTCGTCGCCCACGTCAGAGTCGTCTTCCGCAACCGCGCGAACGACCTCCGTTGGCTCGACGCCATCTTCCAGAATCGGCTTCCCCCCCGCGTTGTAGTAGTTCGCCACCGTCAGAAACAGCGCCGAACCATCGTCCATCGTGATCAGTTTCTGCTCGGATGCGAGGCCGAAACTTCGCTCGCCCACAACGTCGCCGCGATGATTCGCGACGATTGCCGATGCCAGCACCTCCGCGGCGCCCGACGTCGTCCCGTCAATCAGCACGGACACGGGATTCTTCCACACCACTTTGTTCGGCTCGGCGGCGAACGTCTGCGCGGAAATCGTCTGCCCGCGGAGCGTGGCGAGGTTTCCCGAAGGTACCAGCAGCCGCGCGATGGCCACCGCTTCCGTCACCGGTCCGCGGCCGCATTCGCGCAAGTCCAAAACCAGCTTGTGAATGCCCTGCTTGTCCGCCTCAATCAGCTTGTTGCGCACTTCGTCGGCGCGGCCCGCATCCAGCGACGGCAGCCGCAGCACGAGAATGTCTGGATCGTTCTTCTGCGTGATGATCTTTGCGGGCGCGATCTTCTCGCGAACCAAGTCCACGTTCTCGGGTTCCGCTTTACCACGGCGTACCACTCCGACCTTCACGCCGCTTCCGGCCGGCCCGTTCAGCAGGTTCAAGGCCTGTCCCACGGACATATCGCGCGTGGTGAATCCCGCCACCGACTCAAAAATGTCTGCGCTATGAATGCCGGCCTTTTCCGCCGAGCTATCCGGCAGAACAGAAATCACCATGATGTAGCCGAAGCGCTTGCTGAGGGTCAACCCGGTCTCGCCCGTACCCGCGCTCTGCATCTTCTGTTTGTATTCGCTGTATTCACGCGGCGTCAAGTAGCTGGATTGCGGATCGAGAGACTCGAGCAAACCGTGCAGCGACCCTGCAGTAACCAGGTGCATGTTCGGCTCATCGACGTAGTCGCCCTGAATCTTCTGCAGCACCTCGCCGTAAACCGTCAGCGACTTGTAGGCGCGGTCGTCTGGCGTGCGGCCCAAAACGTGGCCAATGCCGGCGTAGAAGAAAATCGCTACCGATACCGAAAGGATGCCGATCCGTGCCGCTCGATTCATTCACCACCTGCCCGTGACAATTCAGCGTTCATTATAGCATCGCAAAGCTATGGGACGCGGCAGGAAAGCGAAAGGAAGCCCGGGCCGTGTTCATTTCGCTGCAACTTTGCTAAATCAACCCGAAGCGTCGCGAAAGACACGCGAAACTCCCCAATCGTTGCGTGTTTACCACAGTAGGTGCATCTCTGGGCAAACCAGACTCCATAACTTATTGATACTATGGAACAAGCAGGAGAAAGTCTGGACGACGAAGTGCTACCATAGAGATGCTCATGTTTCAGACTTCTATCGTGCGGTCTGCAGCCGCTGAAGGTGTGGGTTTGCACACTGGCGTCTACGGGCACATCCGCCTGGTGCCCGCCCCAGCGGATACCGGCATCGTCTTTCGCCGCGTCGACCTCGACAACTTCCCTATCGAAGCCCAGGGCCACAACGTAGCTCGAGTCAGCTACGCCACTAGCTTGATGAAGCAAGGCGTGCTGCTTTCCACCACCGAGCACCTACTCGCCGCGATCTATTCCTGCGGGGTCGACAACATCTTCATCGATATCGATTCCATCGAAATACCCATTTTGGATGGCTCCGCCGAGCCCTTCATGCAGATGCTGGAGCACGCCGGGATTCGCAAACTGCGCCGAAAGCGCCGGTATCTCAAGGTTTTGCAGCCGTTGGAAGTAGTGGAAGGCGACCGCCGTATTGGCATCTACCCCGCCGACGAGTTTCGCGTGCGCTGCTACGTGGACTTCCCGCACCCGCTAGTGGGTCAGCAAGAAGTCGAAATGGTCGTAAACCCTCAGACCTTCCGCCACCTCCTGGCGCGCGCCAGAACCTTCTGCTTCGAGAGGGACATCGAACCCCTGCGCTCGATGGGCCTGATTCGCGGCGGCTCCCTTGAAAATGCCATTGTCCTGACCGACGACGGGGTGATGAACGGTCCGCTGCGCTTTCCAGACGAATTTGGCCGCCACAAGGCTCTGGACTTGATTGGCGATTTAGCACTCGCGGGCTTACCCCTGCTAGCTCGGGTCGAGGCCCATAAGGCTGGGCATGCCCTGCACACCCAACTCGTAAGCCGTCTCCTAGCCGACCCTTCGCTCTGGACCATTGCGACCGACGACTCCGCGCATTCCAGCCCCGAGACGGGCCTCGCCACTATGGCCCCGGCCACCGCCGCCGATTGATTCAGGCACACTCAGAAATGTGTTCGTCGGCCGAGTTTCGGCGGGTTCATACTGGTCCTTGTTTTTCCACACATACACGCCGAACGCGACAACTAGGAGAAGCGTGCCAACTCCAATCCAGCCGAGCACGACACCCGCGATAGCCATGCCCTTTCCCTCGATTCGCTCCCGATTTTGCCGGATCTCTTGCAGGGCCAAGTATCCAAGAATCAGGGCAACGATAGATCCAATCCAATAGATCCAGAGAATTCCCAGCACCATGCTGGCAATAGCTAGCCCGCTGGTGGTGGGATACGAAATCGGCTCCGCGGCGGGTAAAGCAGCAGCGTGCGGGGCGCCAATCCAGTTCTTGCAATGACGGCAGCGGATTGCTGCGTCTTGCACCTCCTGGCCGCACGTCGGGCAGTATTTCATTTCAAACCTGGAGCGTCTCCCATCTTGACCGTGTCGAAAATGCCTTTCACTGCAATGCTGCGCTGTCTGCATCCGCCGGCCCAGAATTACTCCAGCGAATTACTTCTGTTTGATCGACGTAGAAATGGCGCAGCCCCGTTGCTCCCTGGTTGATCGGATCAGCGGTAATGACAAAGCTGGTTGTCTGTCCGAGATTGTCCGGCCCCCCGGCCACATAGTGAAAAACGTAACCCGACTTAACCGGAGTGCCCGTTCCCAGGGAATTATCCAGAAGTTGAGCTCGCGCACAATCTCCCCGCCCGGGACCTAGATTCGCAAGCGATTGAGGGAATCCGACCTTCGGGCATTTTGCGGCGTAGGCGCCCATCGCGTAGCTGTAGCTCCGCAAAGAGCCGACGGCAGAAGCCTCATTGGCAGCCATTTTTGCCCGCAGAAGATTCGGTATCGCGATCGCGGCGATGATCAAAACGGGAATGAATGACAGCCCAGCGTAGCCGAGCACTAAGCCCGTTATGGCCATCCCACGCCCGCTCAGGCGTCCCGCGCTACGTCGGATGTCTGAAAGCGAGAGATGCCCCATGATAATCGCCACAATCGACGCCGGGAGTACGAAAAAGAAGATACCGCAGATGAGGCTGGCGATCGCTTTGCCGCTGTTCTGCGCCGCGCCAGAGGCATTCGGCTGACCTGCAGGCGCGACAGGAGAAGCGAGAGAAGCCGCGAGTGGCGTGGTACAGAACGGGCACTGCTGAGCATCGTCCTGAATGGCCTCGGCACAATAGGGACACCTTTTCACGGGACCCTCCGTCCGTTGAAATTACCGAGTGGTTACAGCGCGTCTGGTCTAAAAACTGTAGATAACAACCGGTATGACGTCCAGAGCACAAACAGACGATGTGCTGGAAGGGGAATCATTGTAAAAGACGCAAACGCAGGCGAGAATAGTTTGTCCATGGCAAATCACGATCTAGCTATCGTCATCCTTGCCGCCGGAAAAGGTACGCGGCTCAAGTCGAGCCTCGCGAAAGTGCTGCACCGCGCGGGAGGCCGCGCGCTGGTGGAGCAAGTCTTGCGCGCGTGCGCTCCTTTGGGCGCAAAAAAAACTGTGGTCGTCGTAGGGCATCAGGCGGAACAAGTCACCGCAGTCGTCGAACCCTTAGACGCAGAGACCGTCCTGCAGCACCCGCAACACGGAACCGGACACGCCATGCAGGTGGCTCGCCGCGCCGTGGGCAGGACCAAGCTGGTTGTGGTCCTGCCAGGTGACGCTCCTCTCGTCCGCGCCGAAACCTTGCGCGCATTAGTTGCCGCACACCGCAACGGCAATGCCGCCGCGACCATTCTCACCGCCGTGGTCAGCGATCCTAGCGGCTATGGCCGTGTGGTTCGGAAGTCGGAAACGAATGTTGGCGCCATCGTCGAGGAGTCTCAGCTCACCAACGACCAGCGCGAGATCAACGAAATCAACTCCAGCATCTACTGCTTCACACTCGACAAACTGTGGCCTGCGCTCGCGCAGGTGAAGCCGAACAACAAGCATCGCGAGGTGTACCTCACCGACGCGATCGCCATCCTCGCCTCCAAAGGCGAAACCGTGCTGGCGCAAGTTGCGCCCGATCCGCGCGAAGTCCTCGGCTGCAACACGCGCATCGACCTTGCCGAAGTCGACCGCATCTTTCGCGAGTGGAAGCGCAACGCTCTGATGAACGCAGGCGTGACGATCCAATTGCCAGAAACCGTGCTCATCGATCCGGAAGTTATCGCAGGCGAAGACACCGTCATTGAGCCTGGCGTTCAGTTGCTCGGCAAGACGAAGCTGGGAGCCCGCTGCACGATTCGCACCGGCAGCGTGCTATCCGACGCACTTCTTGGCGACGACGTGGTCGTCGAGCCTCATTGCGTGGTCACCCAGAGCCGTCTCGACGATCGCGTGACGATCGGCCCCTTTGCAAGGCTCCGTTTAGGCAATCACTTGAAAGCCGGCGCACACATCGGCAACTTTGTGGAGCTGAAAAAGACCACCGTCGGCGAGGGCACCAAGGCCGGCCACTTGACCTATCTGGGTGACGCCAAAATCGGCGCGAAATCCAACATCGGCGCCGGAACGATTACCTGCAACTACGACGGCTTCAATAAATTTCCTACCACGATCGGGAATCGCGTTTTTATCGGCAGCGACTCGGCACTGGTCGCGCCCGTGCGGCTCGGCGATGGCGCTTACATCGCCGCCGGCTCAACCATCACGGACAATGTGCCCGCCGACGGACTGGGCATCGCCCGCGGCCGCCAGGTCAACAAGCCCGGCTGGGCGTCTAAAAAACGCCGCGAGCTAGCGGCCGCTGCCCGACCGCAAAGGCCCGCCCGGAAGCGCAAGTCAAAATCCGGCAAGCGCAAGAAATCGCGCCGTCGCTAGTCCCGGCCAGTTCTTCCGCTCCACCTTCGCCGCCGTCAGCCCGCTAGCTCTGATACGATCGCGCTTGCGAGGTATCCCCAGTGAGCGAGCCGCAACGGAAACCCGCAGCGCGTTTGACCATGATTTCGCCAGTGTTCGTCGTGCCCGACGTTGTTGCTTCGGCCGAGTACTACCGCGACGTCTTCGGCTTCAGGATTCTGAGTTATTTCCTCGATCCACCCGTGTTTGCCATGGTTGAGCGTGACTCCGTCGTGATCCATTTCGGCAAAGCCACACCCGGCACCTCTCCTTCTCCGAATGTGAATAGACGCGGCCAGCTTGGTCTCGACGCTTACATTTGGGTCAATGATCTCGATCCTCTCCACGCCGAGCTCAAGGGCCGCGGCGCAAAAATCGTCGAGCCTCCATCTATGCGCGTCTACAACTGCTACGAAATGGTGGTGGAAGATAATTTCGGATTCCGCCTTGCGTTCTCGATGGATTCCAGCAACGCTTCCGCTTGATCGCGCCCGCGAGCTAAAAACCCAGCGGAAGGCCAGCCCGACAACTTGTGTGTGCTAAAATAGGGCTTCCCCGAACGCCCAGGAGCCATCGCCGCATGAAATTTGGAGTCGTCGTCTTTCCCGGGTCTAATTGCGACCACGACGCGTTTTACGCCATAAGCAACGTCCTGCAGAGACCCGTCGATTTTATCTGGCACCAATCGGAAGATCTTGCGAACAGTGACGCCATCATTCTCCCCGGCGGCTTCGCGCATGGCGACTATCTGCGCACCGGCGCCATCGCGCGCTTTTCCCCAGTGATGAAGCCGGTCGCGAAATTCGCCGCCAGCGGCGGCATGGTTCTTGGCATCTGCAACGGCTTTCAGATTCTCCTCGAGGCCGGCCTTCTTCCCGGCGCGATGATGCGCAATTCCGGCCTTCGCTACATCTGCCGCCACGTGCACATTCGCGTCGAGCAGACCGACACGCCGTTCACGAATGCCGCGAGGCAAGGTCAAATCCTGAAGATTCCCATCGCGCACAACGAAGGCAACTACAACGTCGACGAAGCCACGCTCGCCGAGCTGGAGAAAAATCGCCAAGTGATTTTCCGCTATACGACGCCGGACGGTGCCAGCCTATCAGGAGCCGCGCGTGAAGAAGCCGATGCGGCAGGAAATCCCAACGGTTCGATGAACAACATCGCCGGTATCTGCAGCCGCGAGCGCAACGTCGCCGGCCTCATGCCTCACCCAGAACGCGCCGTCGAATCCGCCCTCGACTCCGCCGATGGCCTCGTCATTTTCCGCTCCATGGTCGAAGCCCTCGTCGGTGCAGCAAAGGCCACCGCTTGAGAAGCAATCTCCGAAATACGGAGTTGTCAGAGCGAGTGCACGCCACAGGGGAGTTCGTTGCGCCGGATGGACCGGCACTCGCACGCTTTGCTCAGCTTCTTGAGAAACGCGCCTGCAGCTACTGGCAGGAAAACGAGCTAGCACAGGTGTTGCCGGTTCGCGCCACCAAACCCGATTTTTTTGTCTCGACCCCAAGTAAGCTCCAGCTGCTGGTAGAGATTGAGTCGTTTGAGAAGGAGCGTCTCGCATTATTGGCGCTGAGGCAAAACAGTGTTATGTCGGGTTTGGCTTATCGTGACCAAAGGCGCGTCGCAACTGCCGTGCAGCACGCCAGCAAGCAGCTGAAGCCTTATAGAGACTTGGGATTCCCGAGTCTGGTCGTCCTAGACGATTTCCGGCATGTTGGTATGCCCACAAACGCAGACATCCTGGGTCTATTTCTGCTTGAGTACTTCGACCCTAAGAGAGACAGGGGGCATATCAGTGCAGTCGCTTGGTTAGTGGACGGAGAAGAACTCTCCCCGTACCTAAGGGTATTTCATAATCCGTACGCTGCAACAGCCTTACCGAGGGAAGCATTCGGGGCGCAAGTTGACGAACATTGGAGTCTGCTACCTGGACAGTTTTGGAAAAGGCGTATTTAGTGGCCACCGCACACACTGAACTCAAAATCACGCCGGAAATCGCCGCCGAGCACGGCCTGACCGCCGACGAATACGCCCGCGTCAAGAAAATCCTCGGCCGCGACCCGAACATCACCGAACTCGGCATCTTCAGCGTGATGTGGAGCGAGCACTGCTCCTACAAGTCCAGCAAGGTGCATCTGAAGCGCCTGCCCACGCGCGGGAAACTCGTCGTGCAAGGCCCGGGCGAAAACGCCGGCGTCGTTGACATCGGTGATGGCCTCGTCGCCGCCTTCAAAATCGAATCGCACAATCACCCGAGTTACGTCGAGCCATTCCAGGGCGCGACCACCGGCGTCGGCGGTATCCTCCGCGACATTTTCACCATGGGTGCCCGACCCGTCGCCGTGCTCGATTCACTCCGCTTCGGCGAAATAGCGCCTGGCAAGAACACGTCACACGATGACGCCGCCAAAAACCGCCGCATCCTCGATGGTGTAATCCGCGGCGTCGCCAACTACGGCAACTGCTTCGGCGTACCCACCGTCGGCGGCGAAGTCTGCTTCGAGCCGTGCTACTCGCAAAATCCGCTGGTGAACGCTCTCGCCCTCGGCATTGCGCGCAAAGAAGATATCTTCCTCGCGAAAGCGAAAGGCATCGGCAATCCCGTCATCTACGTGGGCGCGAAAACCGGCCGCGACGGCATCCACGGCGCCTCGCTGCTCGCCTCCGCCGAATTCACCGAAGAGTCCCAGCAAAAGCGCCCCAACGTCCAGGTCGGCGACCCTTTTACGGAGAAGCTCCTGCTCGAAGCCTGCATCGAAGCGATGCAAACAGGCGCTGTCGTCGCGATTCAAGATATGGGCGCCGCCGGACTGACTTGCTCCACCACGGAGATGGCTTCCCGCGGCGGCACCGGCATCGAAATCGATCTCGCGAAAGTCCCGCAACGCGAATCCGGCATGACACCGTACGAAATCATGCTCAGCGAATCGCAAGAGCGCATGCTGCTCGTCGCTGAGAAAGGCCGCGAGCGCGAAGTCCTCGGTGTCTTCAAGAAATGGGGTCTCGACTCTGTGGTCGTCGGCGAAGTCACCGACGGCGGCCTGCTGCGCGTTAAGAATCACGGCCACGTCGCCGCGGAAATTCCCGCTCATCCGCTCGCTGAAGAAGGACCGATCTATCAGCGGCCGATCAGGCAGCCGCTTCCGCGTAAAGAAACGTCCGCCGACTGGTTTGCCTTCGCGCCGGAAGGCACAAATCTCACCGACAATTTCAAGCGGCTACTCGCGTCACCCGCAATCGCCTCCAAGCGCTGGATCACCGAGCAGTACGACACCATGGTCCGGACCAACACGCTCGCCGGCCCCGGCGCAAGCGATGCGGCCGTAATCCGCATCAAGGAATCCGAGCGCAGCGGCCCGCACGGCAAAACGATGCGCGCCCTCGCTCTCGCCACCGACGGCAACGGCCGTTGGTGCCAATTGAATCCGCGCCTCGGCGCCATGCACGCCGTCGCGGAAGCCGCACGCAACGTCGCCAGCAGCGGCGCTCGCCCGATCGCCGCCACGAACTGCCTCAACTTCGGCAGCCCCGAGAAAGCCGAAGTGATGTGGCAATTCAGCGAAGCCATCGACGGCCTCACCGTCGCGTGCAACGAACTCGATACGCCCATCACCGGCGGCAACGTCAGCTTCTACAACGAGACCCTCGGCCGCTCGATCTACCCCACTCCGGTGATCGGCATTCTCGGCATCATCGAAGACGCCTCCCAAGTCCTCAAGGTCGCCTTCCGCGAAGAAGGCGACGCCATCGTCCTCCTCGACGGCATCGGCCCGTCACCGTCGGATCAATCTTCCGTAGGGGCACGGCACGCCGTGCCCGTTTCTGACGCCGCCCAAGAATTTTCCTCCTCCGAATACTCCAAAACCATCGCGCAAATCGTCGCCGGCGAACCACCCGCAATCGACCTAGCCGCGGAAAATCGCCTGATCAAATTTCTAGTCGCTCTCGCAGCTGAGAACCTCGTGCAATCCGCCCACGACATCAGCGACGGCGGCTTGGCCGTAACCCTAGCCGAATCCTGCTTCGCCTCCTCCCTTGTAGGGGCGCAGCATGCTGCGCCCCAGCTCAGCGCAAACGTGAGCCTTGACGCCGATGCTGAGGAAGCTCCCGCCGAGGACGTTCTCTTCAACGAACGCGGCGCTCGCGCCATCGTCTCCGTCAAGCCATCCTCGCTTGCCCGTCTTCTCGAGAGTGCGAGACAATACGGTGTGGCGGCGCAATCCATTGGCCAAGTCACCCGCGGCCCTGGATTCCGCATCGAATGTAAGGGGCGCGCAGTTATCGACAGCCCGATCGAAACTCTGCGCGACGTCTGGGCCAATTCGCTCGAACGTACACTCAAGGTGAAATGACGCAAAAGCTCGCCTACTCGGACGATCATTTTCACGACGAATGTGGTGTGTTCGGCGTCTTCGGCCACGAAGAAGCCGCGAAGCTCGCCTATCTCGGCCTCTACGCGCTCCAGCATCGCGGCCAGGAATCCGCTGGCATCTCCTCCAGCGACGGCACGGATCTGCACGTTCACCGCGCCATGGGCGAAGTCGAAGAAATTTTCCAGCCCTCCGTGCTCGCAAAGCTTCCCGGCAATCTGGCGATCGGCCACACGCGCTATTCCACCGCAGGCGACAAGGCGCTCCTCAACGCGCAACCCATTCTGATCGATTGCAACAAGGGCAAGGTCGCGCTCGGCCACAACGGAAATCTGACCAACGCCGCCGAATGGCGCCGCAAGTTAGAGCATCGCGGCTCGATCTTTCAGTCCAACAGCGACACCGAAGTGATCGTTCATCTTCTCGCCCGTTCGCCGGCGCGGAATCTCTCCGGCGCGCTCGGTGACGCTCTCAACCAGGTCGAGGGCGCTTACTCCTTGCTGGTCCTCACCACCGACGAGCTTTACGCCGTCCGCGACCCTCGCGGCTTCCGTCCGTTAAATCTCGGTAAGCTCGGCGACGCCTGGCTCGTCGCTTCGGAAACCTGCGCCTTCGACCTGTTGAATGCGCAGTACGTCCGCGAAATCGAACCTGGTGAAATGGTGCGCATCTCCCGCTCCGGAATCGAGTCCATCCGTTTCGCACCCGAAAAGCAGCACCAGCAGTGCATCTTCGAACATGTTTATTTTTCGCGGCCCGACAGCATTATTTTCGGCCGCTCAGTTAACGAAAGCCGCGAGATGCTCGGCCGCCTGCTTGCGATAGAACACCCCGTCAGCGCAGACATCGTTGTGCCCGTCCCAGACTCCGGCGTTCCCGCCGCCGTCGGCTACGCGCTTGAATCCCGCATTCCCTTCCGCATGGGCTTGATCCGCAATCACTACATCGGCCGCACCTTCATCGAGCCGTCGCAAGCCATCCGTAATTTCGGCGTAAAGCTCAAGCTCAACCCCATCCGCGGCCTCATCGAAGGCAAACGAGTCATCCTGGTCGACGACTCCATCGTCCGCGGAACCACCAGCCGCAAAATCGTCCGCATGGTCCGCGAAGCTGGCGCGAAAGAAGTTCACGTGCGCATTAGTTGTCCGCCCACGATTTCTCCCTGCTACTACGGCGTCGATACGCCGACGCGCGAGGAATTGATCGCCTCCCAGAACTCGCCGGAACAAATCTGCGGATTCTTGGGCGCCGATTCTTTGGGCTACGTTTCTCTCGCCAATCTAAAGCGCGCGTTGGACGACACCAAAGGGGACTACTGCACGTCTTGTTATACCGGCGTTTATCCGACAGACTTAGTACAGTTGGAAGTTCGCGAAGGTAGCTGCAAAGCGGGTGACCCGATGTACGTCAATCCTCGTGAAGACACGGCGGCCGAGCGCCCCGTGACGATGGAAGCGGTGGAACATGAAAGCTGATAAGAAAAACGACGGCAAAGCCGAGAACGAAAAAGAGCCAAACCTCCCCGTGGGCCAGCGCGTCCAGCGCGAGATCATCGCCTGGTTTTGGGTCGCTCTTGCGTTCATGCTCATCAACGGCACGATCGGCCAGGCCCGCGTCATTCCGTCCGGCTCAATGGAAAACACGCTGCTCATCGGCGATCACCTCATCATGAGCCGCATCGGCTACGACGCTGGCGTCCCCTTCACCAATTGGCATGTCCCGCTGTGGCGAAATCCCCACCGCCAGCAAGTGATCATCTTCAAGCCGCCCTTCGCGCCCGATACTCCCGACTACGTGAAGCGCGTGGTCGGCTTGCCCGGCGACACTATCGACCTTCGCGGTGGTGCCGTGTACATCAATGGCGAAAAGCTTCGCGAAACTTACACCATCGGGGTCAGCGAGCCTGCTCCTCCCGGTGCGGCACCTCCCGGCTACACCGACATCAAATTTCCGTATCACATTCCTGATAACTGCTATTTCGCGATGGGTGACAACCGCACCAATTCTTACGACAGCCGCTTCTGGGGCTGCGTCCCTCGCAACGACATCATCGGCACTCCCGTAATGATCTACATGTCTCTCGACGTGCCCTCCGATGCTTGGGAACCCGGCCAAATCCGCGAGCGCTTCTTCGCCTACGCGAGCGCGGTGCTGCACCCCAGTGTCGTGCGCTGGAGACGATTATTTCGATTGTTTTAGTTCTCAATCAGGTAATATAAGTTCGAGTAAACGCCGCACCCACCCTCGCGGCAATCAGGTATCCTCCTTTAAGACTAACGGCCGGCAGCGACGTGCGTCCCGGCGAGAAACGGAATCAAACGGGTCCTCGATGAAATACGCCGATGCAGGAGTGGACATCGCCGCCGCGGACGCTGCCAAGCAGCGCATTCGTCATCACGCCAGCCGCACTTTCACGCCGGGCGTGCTTGGCGGCATTGGCGGCTTCGGTGCGCTCTTTGCCCTCGAGACGAAAAAATGGAAAGAGCCAGTGCTCGTCTCGAGCGCCGACGGTGTCGGCACCAAGCTCAAAGTCGCCATGGCCACCGGCGTCCATTCCACCGTGGGCGGCGACCTCGTAAATCACTGCGTAAACGACATTCTCGTACAAGGCGCCGAGCCTCTCTTTTTCCTCGATTATCTCGCCATGGGCAAGCTCGACCCCAACATTGTCGAGCAGCTTGTCGATGGCATGAGCCGCGCGTGCCGCAAAGCCGGCTGCGCTCTGATTGGCGGCGAAACCGCGGAAATGCCCGGCTTCTATCCGCTCGGCGAATACGATCTGGCCGGCTTTATCGTCGGCGTCGTCGAGCGCAGTAAAGTCCTGACCGGGAAAAAAGTAAAACCCGGCGACGCCCTCATCGCTCTGCCTTCCGCCGGCCTCCATACCAACGGTTATTCCCTGGCGCGCAAGCTCGCCTTCGACGTGGCCAAGCTCAAGCCCGATACCTACGTCGCCGAAATCGGCAACAAGATCGGAGCCGAGCTCCTCAAACCTCATCTTTGCTACGCTCCCGCGCTGAAAAGCATCCTCGCCCGCGATTCGGTTTCCGCTTTGGCTCACATCACGGGCGGTGGAATTTCCGGCAATTTGCCGCGCGTTTTGCCTTCGGGCGTGCAAGCCCAGATCGATCTCGCTTCTTGGCCGGTTCCACCGATCTTCAAATATCTCGCCAAAATCGGAAAAATCGAAACCGACGAACTCCTGCAGTCCTTCAATCTCGGCGTCGGCATGATCCTCGTCGTTCCGCAGGCCCGCGTGCAATTCGTCGAGGCCGACCTCAAACGCCGCCGCGAAAAATTCTTCCGCATCGGCCGTATCGAGCGCGGCGATTCGGGCAAAGCCCGCGTCAAATATTCCGGCAGCCTGAATCTCTAGGTAACACAGACACTCCTGTCTGTGCCCACGTATACCCGGTCCAGATGTGTCCGCTCGCGCATCAAGTCAGGGCCGGGCGCCGCGCTTTTGCACTACGTTGTCATCCTGAGGTCATCCGAAGGATGGCCGAAGGACCTCAACGTTAACTCCAAGCTGCCACCTCAACCCGCCTCGGTTCCCTGCCTCCTCGCATCCTCCGTCTTCATCATTAGGATTCCGTAAGCAATTGCCGCAACTCCGTTGCAACTGCAGCCGTTCCCTATTGATTCTTCGGCACTTCCCCGATGGGTACTAGCCAGCCCCTTGACGCCGGCATTTCACACGCGCATCATTGCGCCGCAATCAAGACTTCTTAGATGTAATCCCGACTCAAGACGCAAGCGGGAATCGAAATGGCACGGCGCCATCGCCGGGGAGGTGTGTATGTTTGTGCTTGATCTGATTTTTGAGCATCCGTGGATCGTACTCGTCGTTTTTCTAGCCCTGGTTTTCATCGTGCAGTCGCTACATAAGATTGGGCCGACCGAAGTGGGCTTGGTCACCAAGCGTTTTGGCTTGAAAAAGCTCACAAAAGACAGTCCCGTCGCTTTTGACGGCGAAGCCGGTTATCAGGCCGATCTGCTGATGGCCGGGCTCCGTTGGAAGGCGTGGCTATTCTTCTCCGTCAACAAGTACCCGTGGGTGCAGGTACCTGCGGGCGAGATCGGCGTCGTGATTTCGCAAGTCGGCTCTCCGCTCCCCATCGGCGCAAAGTCCGCCGTATATCGCAAAGAGTTCGGCAACTTTGCCAACCTCCGTAGTTTCACGCAGGCTGGCGGACAAAAGGGCGTGCAGCGCCCAGTGTTGCCCCCTGGCTCTCTCGTTCCCATTCATCCGGTGGGATTCCTGATTGTCACGCGCAGCAGGGTCTATGGACTCCCGGTCTCGCCGGAGCTTTGCGCGAAAATGGGCCGCGGTGGCGAACTCGGTCCGGCCTCCCTCGGCTTGAAGCCCGAGCAGCTCGAACTGCTCCGCATCGAACCCCAGCCCCGGGGCAAAGAAGTGTCCGCGATAGACATGGTTGGCATCGTCACCACCTACGAAGGCGATCCGCTTCCATCAGGTGACATCGCCATCCGCCTGGGAGGCTTTGCCGACATCGAGCAACTCGAGAAAGGCGACGCCACCGACGCGCACCTCATCGAAGCGCTACTCGGCAGCAAAAACAATCTGCACAACAACTACCAGGACTTCCAGGCCTTCCTCGAACACGGCGGCCGCATCGGGCTGCAGCATGATCCGCTTCTTTACGGCGCCTACGCTCTCAATCCGTTCCTCGTCGGCGTCGAGCTGGTGCCCATGCTGGTTGTGAAGCAGGGCCAAGTGGCCGTCATCAAAGCCTATGTGGGTCTCGCGACCCAAGACACTTCCGGGACCGAGTTCAAGTACGGCTCACTCGTCCGCCCAGGACATCGTGGCGTTTGGCAGGAGCCTCTGCGCACCGGAAAATATCCGCTCAATCCGCGTTGTTACGAATCGGAGATCGTGCCCACCGCCATTCTCAATCTCAACTGGGCCGACGCCGTCTCCGACGCCCATCATCTCGACGCCCAGCTCCAGCAAATTGTCGCCAAGAGTAGAGAGGGCTTCGTTTTCAAGATCGATCTACAGGTGCAGATTCACGTGCCGGACACCAAGGCTCCCCGGGTCATCTCCATGGTGGCCACCATGCGCAACCTGGTCAACGAAATCCTGCAAGCCGCCGTCGGCAATCACTTCCGCGACACCCTGCAGAGCATGCCGGCCATCCGCTTCATTGAGACCCGCCGGCAGGTCCAAGAGGAAGCCCTCGCTCACATTCGCGAGCAGCTCGAGCAGTACCAGGTCGAGACCAAGGGCGTCTACATTCAGGACGTGATCCTTCCCGAAGACATGGTCACCGTCTTGACCCATCGCGAAATCGCCAATCAAGAGATCGAAACCTTCAAGAAGCAGAAGGCCGCTGAGGACCAGCGCATCGAGATGGAGCAAGCCAAAGGCACCGCCGACATGCAAGCCGACCTTGCGCGTTCCAAAGTCGGCGTCGACATCAAGAAGAACAACGCCGACGCCCGCGTAGCCGAAGCCACCGGCGAAGCCGAATTCATTCGCGCCACCGGCGCCGCCAAAGGCGCGGAAGTCGAGGCCATTGGTCTCGCACGCGCTCGCGGCTATCGCGCCCAGGTCGAGGCGCTCGGCTCCAACGCCACCGCCATCGTCAACGTTGTCACCGCGCTCTCCGAAGGCAAAGCCAAGTTCGTCCCCGATGTGCTCGTCACTGGCGGGAACGGCGGCGCCTTGGACGGTCTCGCCGCCACCGCCATGCGCTTCTTCGGCAACGGCGGAAACGGTGGCGCTGCTGCCGCGTTGCCGAAGCCATCGTCGCAAACCATCGTCGAGGCCACAGTGACGAAAACAACCTCGAAAGACAAAGACGCCCAAGCGAAGTCGTAGCTTCGCCAACCATCAACCGAGGGATAGGCGTTCCAGCCTGTCCCTCTTTTCTTTTCGACTGTCATCCTGAGGCCATCCGATCGCTCCGTCATTCCGCCCCTCCTGTAGCCTTGGGCTTCAGGCCGCGGGGTTTGGACGCAAATGGTGCCCACATCTCTAACTTGTGCAAGGTCGCGCACTGCCCCGGCTAAAAACGGAACACCAACCGCGCTGCTCCCTTCATCTGACTAACAACCAAAAAACTAGCCACCGACAACGATCCCCTCCGCACTCGCATACTCCGGATTCTTCGCCGGAGCCCGCCGCGGCAACTCTTTCGCCACCCTGCGCAGCCAACGCAATTCCATCTTGAGCTGCTCGATCATCAAGCTCACCATCCACACCGCCTCATGATACGAATGACCCACTTCCTCAAGAATGGATTCCATCTCCTTTTCCAACCGCGCCAGTTCTTTTCTCAAGAATTCCTCGCGCCGCCGAATCTGCGTCGCAAACACACCGGGCCGTGCCTGCCAAGACAGCGCCACCCAAGTCAAAAACACCGGCCGGTCCCGCTGCGTGGCCCACTCCTCCCGTTCCAAAGCCTCGCTCAAAGCATGCCGGCCCTTCGCCGTAGTCTCGAACACCCGCCGCTCCGGCCCTGCCGCCGGCTCATCGTTGGCCCCCGCGCGCACGAAACCCGCCGCCGCCAATTTGTCCAGCGAGTAGTACACCTGCGGCCGCGAAATCCCCGCCCAATCCCCCACGCACCGTCGCTCCAACTCCAGGTTCGCCTCATACCCGTGCATCGCCCGCTCCGCCAGCAAACTCAGCAGCACCAGATCCGGCGTCGTTAGCTCCGCGCATTTTCCTCTATGCTTTGGCGTACCCTTCATCCATCCAGTCCTCGGGTTTCCATTACCGTCATCGCTCGGCGACCTTCGCTCAACATTGTCATCCGGAGGCCATCCGATGAGGATGGCCGAAGGATCTCAACGTCCAGCTCAACGAATCGCGTCGACCTTCAACTTATTTTCGGGTTTTTTTGCTTCCGCTTCTCGCTCCACCACCACCACTGGCACTTCTCCGCCGGCAACCGCGGATTCCGCGCCTGCGCCACCGCCGCCCGAAACGTATCCAAGACGCAAATATCCTGATGATGCCGCGCCACCCGCCCTAGTTTCCGGTACAGCTTCTCCGGATTCTGCCGCGCCAACTGCCCCACACTCCGCACCCCGAGCAGCTCAAAGTCCCGCAGCATCGCCTGACCGATCGAAATCAAATCCCCAAGACGTCGCGCTTCCCTCCGCATGAAAGCCTCCTTGACATGAAATCTGAAGTCCTCTACACTCGACTAGTCTAATTGAGACTACTGTGCTCGTCAATCGAAAACTTTCCAAACGGCAAACTCGTAGGGGCGCAATACATTGCGCCCCTACTTGGCAAGATCGTCGCCGCCGGAGCTCGCTTTTTTTTGCCCTTCGGCTGTCAACGAATCACACAAATCACTCGGAGGAAATCCCATGAACGTAAAACGCATCACCCCGGTCCTCTTCGTCAAGGAAATCGAGCCCACCCTCACCTTCTGGGTGGACCGTCTCGGCTTCAGCAAAACCATCGAGGTCCCGCACGGTGACAAACTCGGCTTCGTAGCCTTGAACAAAGGCGCAACCGAAGTCATGTACCAAACCTTCGCCAGCCTAGGCGACGACATGCCTGCGATCCTCGATGCCGCCAAGAAAGGCCCAACATTTCTCTACATCGAAGTCGACAATCTGGACGCCGTTCTCACCGCTCTCAAAGACTCCAAGATCGTGCAGCCCGAGCGCACCGCCTTCTACGGCATGCGCGAAGTCGGCTACCAAGATCCCGCCGGCCACTTCATCACTTTCGCGCAACCCGTTGCCGCCGCCCAGCACTAAAGCGACGCGCCGCCTGCGGATGTTATGTAGGCGCCGGGCTTCAGCCCGGCGTCCCATACCGTCTTTCGTCGGACTCATCACAGGGATTCCTTCGTCGTCAGGCCCGCGGCAAGCACTAGGGTGCGCCGCCACCGAGTGGCCTGCTCTTCTTTTTCGTGAACCGGCAAACTTGGCGTAGGATAAGCCACCGGTTTCCCGCCGTTCTCGAAACAAGAGGAGCGCCCTGTGCACCTGCACCATGTGAATTTGCTCGCCGTTCTTGTCGCCGCGATCTCCACGATGGTCGTCGGCTTCCTATGGTATTCACCGATGCTTTTCGCCAAACCGTGGATGCGCGAAATGGGTTACGATCCGCAAGACAAAGCCAGGGTCCAGGAAATGCAGAAGAGCGCTGGCCCGGCGTATCTCGGCTCGTTCCTCGCCAGCCTCGTGTCCGCTTTCGTGCTGGCGCTATTTTTCCACTGGTTTCGCGTGCAAGACCTGCACGCCGGATTGGGCGTTGCGTTTCACGTGTGGCTGGGCTTCGTCGCGACCGTACAGCTCACCGGCGTCCTGTTCATGAAACAGAGCACCAAGCTGTTCGCCATCAACACCGGCTATCAGCTTGTCTCCTACCTCGCGATGGGTGCCATCCTCACTGTCTGGAGATGAGCGGTACGCACTGCTCACTTTTTGGTCGTGCCCGGCACCGGGCGCTTCTCCATCTCTGTCGGCACCGCGATGGACCGTGCTCCATTTTTCCCCACCGCCCGCACGGCAAAGAAATGATTGTCCGTGGACACGCCCTTTAGCACCGTCTCTCCCGCCGACGATGCGAAATCGTAGACTTCCCAGCGCGGCTCGCTCGTTTCGCGCCACAAAATCTCGAATCCCAAGCGCTCCGGATCGTCTTCGGCCGACCATGACACCTTCGCGTCTGGCGTCACCGCTCCGGTCAGCTTGGCATCCGTTGGCGGCGTAGGCGCCAGCGCCAACTGACGCAGCGCTTCGGCATTGTCCCGCGCCACGTTGCCCAGGAGTGCGGCGTTCAGATACTTCGCGAAGTCGCCGTACTCCACGCCCCTCTCCGTTCGCGGGGTTTGGTGCTGATGGTTGTAATCCTCCAGCGGCTCGGTGAAGCGCACCGCGGGCAGTCCGGCCTTGTAAAACGGATAGTGATCGCCGCCTCGCCCGTAGCGGTCTACGCGGAACACCAAGCGAATCGCCGCGCGACCGTCGATCTCCTCGATCGCCCGCGCCAGTTCCCGCGACGACGAATCGGCATCGTCGATTTCTCCATTCCCCGAAAAAAGCCGCACGCGATGCGGGGCCCCCGGTGCCGGATCATCTCCCACGATGTCGTCGTCCAGCATTCCGCCCACGGTGTAGCCTTGCGCCTTCACCCAATCCACCAGGTGCGTGCTTCCCAGCAAACCTTGCTCCTCGCCGGACACCGCCGCAAATAGCAGCGTCGCGCGATGCCCGCCCTTGCCGCCCGCCGCCTTGCTCAGCAAGCGAGCCGACTCCACACTCACCGCTACGCCCGAAGCATCGTCATCCGCGCCCGGAGCTTCCGCCTGCGTGCCCATCGTGTCCGACGGCCGCGAATCGAAATGCCCCGAAACGATGAAGACGGTTTTCGCCAGCTTCGGATCGGTCCCGGGAAGAATCGCGTAGACGTTCTCCATTGGCACCGGCTTGTCGCCCGTGCGCGCGGAGGTCGCCTCGAACTTGTCCACCACCACTTGGAGCTTCCCGCCCGACGCCTTCGCGATTTCGTTCAGCCGCGCCGCGATGCGATCCCGCCCGCAACCCGCGCCCCGGTTCGGATCATTCCACGAGGAAATCGTCAGCCGTGTCCCGCACGCCACCAACTGGTCGATCAGCGCCCGCATGCCCTTCTCATCAACATCTTTACGCGCGACGCCACCCGCAGGCCGCGCCAAAATCTTCGGATGCGGCCGGCCCTGCCGCGGCTCCGCAGGATCGCCTCCCTTCCCGCCCTGCGCCTTGGCCAGCGCGCCGCTCAATAGCAGCGCCGCCAGAGCTAGACTTCCCCCCAAAAGCTTCCGAACCGTCGAATTCTGCCTACCGCGCTTCATCATCTGTCTTGGCCTCGAATCTTTTCGCGCAACGTCCGGCATTCTACTCCGGGTCGGCCTCAGCGACGCCTGCGTTTTGCAAAAGCACCCGCCTATCAGCCTCAATCAAAAGGCCTTATTATACATATATCGTTAACTATTGACTTGGTACCTTTTTTGTGCTACACTTCCTTGTGTTGTCCCAAGCTATTCTCGTCGGCCGCTCACAGCAACCCGTTTGTTATGTGTTGCTTAGGTGCTCGCCACGCCATTCCTTCCTCGGAAATATCGCACAAGCCAAACAGAATCAACAATCTGCAGCCTCTCCTCAGATTCAACCGACACTCACTCCCGCAAACCACGTGCAATCATGGGCTTACTTCATGACTCGCCGTATACCCGGGGGTGTACCCCCCACGGCTTTTTCTCCGCCCGCGGTCAGCCGCAGACGGTTTTTATGCTAACGTTTCCTGTTTATGACCAAGCGCATAGGCGTGCTGCTGAGCGGCCGCGGATCGAACTTCGAGGCGCTCGCCGACGGCGTGGCGGCCGGCCGGATTCCCAACGCGGAAATCACCATCGTCCTGAGCAATCGCGAGGGCGCCCCGGGGATCGACAAGGCCAAGCAGCGCGGCATCGCCACTCGCGTCATTCCTTCCAAGGGCCTGGAGCGGGAAGCTTACGATCGACAGGTCGTCGCCGTCTTGAACGAGCACAAAGCCGACCTGGTCTGCCTGGCCGGCTACATGCGCCTGCTCTCGCCTTACTTTGTCGCTTCGTTCCCGAACCGCATCCTGAACATTCACCCGTCGCTGCTGCCGTCGTTCCCCGGCCTCGAATCGCAGCGCCAAGCGCTCGAATACGGCGTAAAATTTGCGGGCTGCACGGTTCACTTCGTCGACGAAAATCTGGACGCGGGGCCGATCGTGCTGCAAGCCGTGGTGCCAGTGCTCGACAACGACACCGACGCTACATTGTCCCAGCGCATCCTGGCGGAGGAGCATCGAATCTATACCGAAGCGGTAAGAATCGTCTTGGAAGGAGACTACAAGATCGCCGGCCGCCGCGTAGTGCGCCTGTAGCGGCCGCTTTCCGAAGCGGGCGCTTTTCTCCGAGGATCATGAGCCAAGCTAATTTCAAATCCGTAGACGAGCAGCTCGCGTACCTGAAAAAAGGAACGGCGGAGATCATTCGTGAAGACGAGCTGAAGACGAAGCTTGCCGAGTCGCTGAAAACCGGCAAGCCGCTGCGCGTTTATCTCGGAGTCGACCCGACCGCGCCCGATCTTCATCTCGGGCACACCGTGGTTCTTCGCAAGCTGAAACATTTTCAAGACATGGGGCATACCGCGGTCTTCTTGATCGGCGACTTCTCCGCGATGATTGGTGACCCCACCGGCGTTTCCGAGACGCGCCCGCCGTTGACCCGCGAACAGGTAGACGCCAACGCGAAAACCTATCTCGAGCAAGTGTTCAAGATTCTGGACCGCGACAAGACCGAGGTCCGCTACAACAGCGAGTGGCTCGGCAAAATGTCCGCCGGAGACGTCGTCCGGCTGTGTTCCCACTACCGGCTGGCCCGCATGCTGGAGCGCGAAGATTTTCGCTCGCGCCTCGATCAGGGCCATCCCATTTCGGTGCACGAGTTGCTGTATCCGCTGCTGACAGCGATCGATGCCGTTAACCTGAAATCGGACGTCGAGCTGGGCGCCACTGAGCAAAAGTTCAATTTGTTGGTGCATCGCGAAATCCAGCGCGAATACGGATTGCCCGGACAAGTGATACTCACCATGCCGATCCTCGTCGGACTCGACGGCCAGCGCAAAATGTCGAAGAGTTTGGGCAACTACATCGGCATCACCGAAGCGCCTGACCAAATCTTCGGCAAAATGATGTCGATTCCGGATGAGCTGATGTGGTCGTACTACGAACTGCTGACGGATCGCACGCCAGATCAGATTGCAGCGCTGAAGAAAGATGTCTCGGGCGGGAAAATGCATCCGATGGACGCGAAGATGCAACTGGCGCAGGAAGTGATCGCCCCTTTTCACGGGCAAGAGGCCGCGCGGAAGGCGGCGGACAGTTTCCAGCGCGTCTTCCGCGACCGCCAGGCTCCGGAAGAAGCACCGACGAAGAGATTGGCGGTGGACGGAACAAAGAAACTGACTGCATTGCTTGCAGAGTTACAACTCGTCGAATCAAAGAGTGAAGCGGAACGCCTGATCAAACAAGGCGGCGTAGAAATCGACGGCGCACGCGTGGATGATCCGCGCAAGGACATTGATTTGAGCAAGCCTGGCGAATTTCTATTGCGCGCGGGAAAGAAGAAGTTTGTAAAGGTTGTAGTGGGTTAGTCGAAGGTCTCGGCAACGAGCTGCGAGACGTGGTCGCCAACAGAAATCGCGGCCGTCAAGCCCGGCGATTCCATGCCGACGAGATGAATCGCTTGCGGAACGGCGGGATCGCGCGTGATCACGAAATCGGCGATGCCTTTGCCTTCGGGCGGAACCAACTTCGGGCGCAGACCCGAATAGCCCAGTTGCAAATCGCGCTCCTCGACTTCGGGTAGTAGCGTCTTCGCGCTCTCGGCGAAATCGCGGATCGGCAGCCGCCCGCGCTCGTAATTGTCTTTGCCTTCCACGTAGCTCGCGGTCGGCCCAACGAGCACGGTGCCCCAAAGGGTCTTGGTGAAATGCACGCCAAGACTCAAACCATGCGCGTGCGGCAACGGGTAGACGAGCGAATTAATCAAGCTCGCGCGCGGCCCGCGAATTTCGCAGTACTCGCCGCGCACGGGATAAATACGCCAGGATTTATTGCCGAGCATCGCGGCGACTTCGTCGGCGTAGAGTCCAGCAGCATTGACGACGCAGCGCGCCTCGATCGTTTCGCGCTGTATGTCGCTCTCGTCGCCGATTTCCAGCTCCACGCGCACCGTTCCACGCGCCGGCGTCAGCGAGATAACTTTCGCACGGGGAACGATGTTCGCTCCTCGGTCGGTTGCGAGGCGCGCCAGCGTGCGCACGAGATCTTCCGCCGACACGATTCCCGTCGAAGGCACCTCCAGCGCCGCCGCGCCGCGAATGTGCGGCTCCCGTTCGCGAATCGCCGCGGAATCGACCAGGCGCAAACCTTCGACTCCGTTGTCCTCGCCGCGGCGTTTCAGTGCGGCGAGCTCCGGCTCCTCGTGTGCGTCGGCGGCAACGACGAGTTTGCCCGTGTGCCGGTGCGGAACGTTGTGCCGCACGCAGAATTCGTACATCAAGCGGTTGCCTTCGACGCAGTGCCGCGCCTTCAGCGAACCGTTTTGGTAGTAAATGCCGGAGTGGATTACGCCGCTGTTGCGCGTGCTCGTCGCCATGCCGAGCTTGGGATTTTGCTCGACGAGAAAAACGTCTTGCCATCGTTGCGAAACTGCGTGCGCGATGGCGCAGCCGATCACGCCTCCGCCGACAATCAGAATATTGGCCTGATCCATGCTGACGACAGAATAAAACAGAAGCGCGCTGCGCGACAGAACTTCAGGTGCAAGCGTTATCTATCGTTGCAAGTCCGCGGCCCAGCGGTTAGCTCGCGCTTGGCGGTTCGTCGAAATAGGGCGCGCAATCGATGAGGCGGGCCTCGGTGCCGTCGTGAACCGCGTAAGAGGCGTGGCGGTTCTTGTCGTAGGTGCTGCGCCACAGAGAAGCGGCGCCGTGCACGCCGTCTTTGTTCAGGGCATAGAAGAAAATGTGGAACGTGGCCAGTTTCTTTTTGTCGTTTTTGTAGTTGTGGGCAATGCGATTCAACGCTTCCAGGCAAGCATCTTTCGGCGACATCCCTTTGCGCATCATTTCGACGATAGTATGCCCGCCCGAAATCTTGATGTTCTCTTCGCCCTTGCCTGTCGAGCCGGCCGCGCCAACTTCGTTGTCCACGCAGCACCCGGCGCCGATGATCGGCGAATCTCCCACGCGACCGGGAATTTTCCACGCCAGGCCGGAAGTCGTGGTGGTGGCGGAGATGTCTCCCTTTTCGTTGACGGCCATGCAGGGAATCGTGCCGGTCGGCGGATGCGCGATGACGCGCTCGGCATACGCAATTCTTTCGGGATCGCCGTTGAAGAGCGCGGAAACGTGCTCTTTCCATTCGGGCGAATCGATGCCGGGGCGCCAGTTTAGCGACGCCGACGCCTTCCAAGCGAGCCACAGCAAGCGCGAGTGATCGGTGAGGAGATTCGACTCTTCGAATCCTTCGGCGACAGCGAAGCGGCGAGCGCCATCACCGACAATCATGACGTGATTGGTTTTCTCCATCACGGTCTTTGCCAGGCGCGCGACGTTCTTGATGCGCCGCACGCTGGCAACGGAGCCTGCGCGTCCGGTTGGTCCATGCATGCAGCTCGCGTCGAGCTCGACTTCGCCTTCTTCGTTCGGCAAGCCGCCGTAGCCGACGGAATCGTCGTCGGGATCGTTTTCCACGACGGTAACCGTCGCGATCACCGCATCGAGCGTGTCGCCACCCTTTCGCAGTACGTCCATGCCTCTGTCGAGAGCGTGCACGCCGTTGGCGCTGGAGATGATCAATGGACGTTTGCCCGGGGCCGCGGCGCTGGTCGAAAGAGGCGCTCCAAGAAGTTTACCGGCGCTCGCAACAGCGCTACCAGCCAGCGAAGTGAGGAAGAATTTACGGCGCGACCAAAGTTCCATGGAAGCCTCCCCGGAGATCAAAGCGTTATGTGCGGGCGCAACTATACCGTCGAAGATTGAGAGTTAAAAGTTGATTGTGCCGGCAGGGAATCGAGGCACGCGGATGACTAGTGGCGAAGATGCCGCCCTGAAGGGCGGCGCTACACGTATCGAAGATGCGAGAGTGCGCTAGGCAAACAACATTGCCGTGCGTTGGTGTGGGTGGGTGTGCTTGGTGTCGCGCTTGGCCCACCAGTTGCGCCAAGCGTCGGCGTCGTTGCCGATTTCCGCGCCGGTGATCAGGCGGAGTGCGCCATACACCCAACTGCGGGTGGTGGAGTCCAGCGCGTCGTCGTCGAAAAAGTTTAGGAGTTGCGGAACCGCGGCGAGGCGCTGTTCCTTGGTGAGCAAGCCGGAAGCAGCCAGGTTGCACGCCGCACGTTTGCGCACGCGCGGTGAAGTGTCGTGCGCGAAGCGATCCAATAGAGGATCGATAGCAGCGTCGGTGGCAAGGATGGCCAAGCCTTCAACGGCCCAGTAGCGAGTCTCTTCGTTGCGGTCGCGGGTGTAAGGGACCAGCTGAGCCAGCACGACGTCGGGTTGCACGCCACGATTGCCGAGCGCGCCGAGCCGCCACAAAGTCCACGGGCGGTCCGCGGGATTGTCGTGAAGCTGCTTAACGAGTTGGGACACGCTCTGCGAAGACTTGCTGAGATTGTTGGCCGCGAGATCGATTTCGACGGCGGCGCCGCGCACGCGAAGATCGTCGGAATTCAGCGCGGCATGAACCAGGTCGAAGAGGCGGTCAGTATTTTGCAGGTGCCCGCGCCAGCCATCGACATTCTTGCTGATCAGGTCCAGAGATTCGAGGTCGCGGCGGATGGCTCGCTCAAGCAGATGCTGCGCCTGGTCTTGCGGGGCCAAGAGACCGAGGTCGGCAATCTCGGGGTCAACGGCGTTCGCTGCTACCGCTGGGGCTTCGGAGAAGGAGGCGGCATGCACCAAATTCTCGCTATTCCACTTCGCACCGCCGTGGAAGCGAGAAGCCTCGAAGCCCGCAAGGGTGGAGAAGGCAGCTAACGCGGTGAAACCCAAGACATAGAGCCGCAACTGCTTGGGGCCGTTAGGCTTAGCAGAGCCCCGCTGGGAGCCTTTGAAAGCGTGTTGTTGCGGACTACGCATCCCCTGTTCGCCCCTCTTGCGCACGCTAAGTGCGGCGCGTCTCAATCACGTTATTTGCGGGGAAAAAAGCCAACAATGGTACGGCGGGCCAGCAGTCCTAAACTCGAGGGCAATCGGTTTATTTTCAGTTGGTTGAAGGGGTTACTCGTAAGCAGCGCGGGATGCCGAACCGTACTAGGGAACAGGCCTATTTTCAGCGGCTGCCGAAGATGTCGACCAGCATGAGGGCGGCGGCGGGGACGTGGGGGATGATGGCGTAGTCCCTGCGAATCAACAGTTTTCCGACGCTCGTGGAGTACTTTTTTGGGGTGTACTCCGTTCCTGGGTTCCGGCTAGCATTGCGGAATGAGCCAAGGCGATCGGCAAAGTCGAACTCCGAGGTATCCGTTTGCCGCGCCCGCCGAGGTGATGCCAGAGGGTTCAAGCGCGCCGTTTGCGGTGAATGTGAAAGAACTTGGCTTGTCTGGCTGTTACCTACAGACGCCGGCTCCCTTTAGTCTCGAGACGCGAGTCTTACTGAAGATTTTTGGGCCGGAGAACTACTTCGAGTCAAACGCTATCGTGACGCATTCCGATCCGGGGCTGGGTATGGGATTGGCGTTCCGTGAAGTGAAGCCGCACTTCTTCGGGGTATTGCGGAATTGGGTCTTTGGAGCGATGCGGGAGAGCCGCAAGACCGAAACGTGATGCGACTTGGCGTGACCTCCTAAGTGTCTCCTCGAACTTGAAGCAGCAGACAGACTCAGAGCGCGAGTTGTGCTCGGAGCCTATTCCCCGAGCCAACACATTCCAAAATGCCCGTGGGTCATCTAAATCCCGCCCTCTGAAGAGAGCGGCTACAGCAACTCTCGAGGCGTTCCGCAACCTAGCGGCGCGGGCTGTTATTCGGAGGCGCCGAGGGGGAGGAAGTATTGCGTGCCCTTGACGGGATCCTGCAAGCGGCGAAGCAGCTGCTGGAGATCTTCGCTGCGCTCGACAAAATCAATGTCCGAGGTGTTGATGACCAGGAGATCGGACGCGGCGTAGCGGAAGAAGAAATGTTCGTACGCGCGGGCGACCTCTTCGATGTATTCGACGGAGATTTGCGTTTCGTCGCGCGAGGCTTTCTTCGCGATGCGCGCGCGCAGAATCTCAGGCTTGGCCTGGAGGTAGATGACCAGGTCGGGTGCGGGAATCTCGGCGGCCAGGGCTTCGTAATAGCGGTCGTAAAGTTTTAGCTCTTCGTCGTTGAGATTCAGATTGGCGAAGATGCGATCTTTCTCCATGAGGAAGTCGGAGAGGACCGGGCCGGGCGCTTCGACGGCGAGGGCTTCGCGAAGGTGTTTTTGGCGCTCCATCAGGAAATACATTTGCGCGCGCAAGGCGGAGCCGGGCTTTTCCTTGTAGAAATCGGAGAGAAAAGGATTGTCTTCGCAATCGTAGACGCGGCGGGCATGTAAGCGCTCGGCCAGGACTTTCGCAAGCGTGGTCTTGCCGACGCGCAGGGGGCCCTCAATCACGATGAACCGCGGAGCCTGGGGACCTCGCTGAGGAATGGGCGCTCGCTTGGCAGATGACGACTCGTTAGACATTGTTTCGCGCAGCAGGATGAAGCCAGTACAGCCGGTTTCATCGCGCGTGATTATAGCAGAGTCGTTCTTGCCGTGGCTGCAGGCGTACCGGATGCGGCGCGCACGGCCGTTTGCGGCGAACAAAAATGAAAGAAATCGCCGGCGGTTGAATTAGAAGAGTGCGAGAGAGAGCGTAGTACCAGAGTCCCAAAAGAGGAAAAACGAAAGATTCACAGCCAAGTACCAGAAAGAATGTAACTAGCAGCCTAGTGCAAGGCGCACGGCAGCTCCGTAGAGTCACTCGTGTTGCGGGCGGGGGTCGAATTCGCAGGCTCGCAGCCTCTGAGGTGATTCATGCTGTTGGCAGCGATTTTGTTACTGTTTCCCATTCCGCAGAGTGGGGACACAGCGAAGATAGCAATGACCGCTTCCGCGCGGATTTCCCGCGCTTCGAGCGACGATTCTTCCCTCTCACAACCCGTGGCGTCAGCGCCCGAGCCAAAGGTGAAAACCGACGCGGAGCTGGCCGCCGATGCCGCTATGGTTCCCGCAGCAGCGATCGAGCCGGGACCCGTGGTGATGCCGTTCGCGCCGTTGAAACCTGCCGCTACGCGCTCAAGCGAGAATCCGACGCAGAGGAAATTGTGGTATGCGCTGTCCGCTGCCGGAAGCGGTGCGGCCGCATTCGACGCATGGTCGACGCGCCGGGCGATTACCGAAGGATATGGCGTAGAAGGCAACCCGATGTTGCGGCCGTTCTCACACTCCGGGGTGCTGTACGGAGCCACGCAAGTCAGTCCGTTGCTGATGGATTTCATCGGCAAGCGCATGATGACCAGCCAGTACGGGCTGATCCGGAAGATATGGTGGTTGCCGCAGGCGGCGGGCTCGGGAGTTTCCGTGGCGGCGGGCGTACACAACGTTAGGCTGGTGCCATAAGCCGCTCGAAGATAGAGGAACTCAGGAATCGTGCCGGTGAACTGCAATTCACCGGCACGTTTTTTTTTGCGGTCCTAATGAGCTGTTCCTGGCAGCCCGCGATCCTCGCTCGCTGCTTCAGAGGCTAAAGCCCGGCCCCCGGAATAGGATTCTTGGCTACTTGGCTGCGGGGACGGCCGGTTCGAGCTGGGCAATTTGCTGCTTGATTAAATCCAGATTGGGGCCAGGGGCGAAATAAGTGAGGCAGTTGCGCAAGTGCTGCAGGGCGCCGGGAAGATCCTGCTTCTGAGCGAGAATCACCGCGAGGAGTTGCTCGGTGACGGGCTGCACGTGCAATGGGTCCATGGCGAGCGACTTTGTGGCGCTGGCTTCGGCTACATCGATGTTCTTGAGCTGGAAGTTTCCCAGAGCGTGGTAATACCAAATGTCGAGCGTGCCGCGCGGATTCAGTTGCAGCTCGTGGTTGGTGGCGTCGAGCAGCTCCTGCCACTTCCCGGCGTCCGCCGCCAGCACTGCCAAATGCTCGTAGGGAAGCGAGAATTTGGGATCGGCTGCCGCAGCTTTAGAAAACGAGTTCCACGCTTCGGGCGATTTCGACGCTTCTTGAAACTTGCCAAGCTGATACCAAGCCTCAGCGTACTGAGGATAGATCTCAACGGCCTTCTGGAGATCGTGCTGCGCGCGGTCCGGCTTGTTGTCGATCCACTCGCTGCGCGCCTTGTCGAATGATTTGGTGGCATCCTTGGGAGCGGATGCGCTGGTGCTACTCAGCGCCGCGTCTGCGGAGCCCTCTTCGCGACGAAGCGTAATGGTTCCGAGATTCGCACTATCCAATACATGGCGGGTCCCGATTGGGAGTGTGTTAGCGGTGAAACCCGGCAACGACGCGTCCACGTTGCAACCTACATACTGATCGGCGACCGGCTGTGGGTTGGCATGGATCGTAGTGGAGCCAGGCGCATCGGGATGACTGATCATGAAAAAACCCTTGGGATCGGTGTTGGTGGTGTAGCGAGCCTTTCCGTCGCACGTGACGGTGACCGGAATGGGATCCCAAGGGAGGGCGCCTCCTGCCACAGCTACATTCCCAATGAGGTAATCGCCCGAGCGCCCTTCGCGCATCATCTTGGTCCAATCGCGATTCAGGTATTTGCTGGGATCCCCAGCGGTGCTCGAGGGTGGCGGATTGGGTGTTGACGGGGTGGAGGGTTTGGTGCCCTGAGCGAAGGTTGAGAGAGACAATGCCGCGAGCCCAAGGACGAGGACGATGAGTTTCGTTTTCATGGCTGCCTCGAGCGGATTATGCTCCAAGCAATTGTCTGCTAGAAGGAGAATTTTTCGGGACGCCGAGGAAAGACGCCGTGTTTCGTCGAAGTCACTGGAAAACATTGACGCCGGGACCAGCAAGTCTGCGTGCTATGCAAGGCTTCTAGACGATATGACGCCAACGGTTGGGGTTGAGATTCTTTCCGGCAGGAGCCGGAATCTTCGATCGGGCATCGTCGTCGGATGCCCTCAGAAATGACAATTTTTTGTTTCCGGCTAATGCGGCCCCTCGAAAAACGAAACTACTTTGCGACGACTACGATTACGAAGCTGCCGGGCTTCATTTTTCCGCGGCGCTCGCCTGGAGCAGGGGGATCGAAGTCCGCTGCGGGAAGAAAAATGTTGTGGGTCTTGAGGTCGAGACCCATGGTGCGGGCGCTGCGTTTTGTGGGGACGTTTTCCACGACGCTGAATTTGTCCGGCGAATCTTCGTGAATGACGGTGAGGTTGCCGTCGCCGCAGGAGGCAAACGCATAGTTGGTTGCGGGATCGAAAGCGGCGGCATCGGGGCCTTCGCAGATCGTTGGGGTGGCGACGACCTTTCCGGAGTCGGTATCGACAACGGACATGACTTTCTCGTCGCACACGGAGAACGTGCGGCGGCTGTTGAGGTCCATCGCGAGACCGGAAGGCGACTTGCACGGTGCGAGCGGCCAGCGATGGGTTTCGCTGATTTTCTGCGTGTCGATCTGAATGAGCTCAGACGTGTCCTCGTTGTTCACGAAGATGCTGCCTTTGCCGTCCGCGACGGCGAACTCCGGCTTGCCGCCGAGAGCGAGCGTCCCGGCGACGGAGCCGTCAGCTCCGTTGATGGCGGTCGTATTCTTGCCGCGGCCGTTGAACGTAAACACGCGTTTACTGACGGCATCGTAGGCGATAGCGTCGGGATTGCCGTCGGTCTTTACGGTGCCAATGGTCTTCAACGTCTTGAGATCAAAAATCGTGGCAGTGTTGGCGCGGCCGCTGCTGATGAAGCCGCGGCCCAGGTCGCGGGCGATGGCAATTCCGTGGACTCCCGGAGTATCGGGAACATCGCCCTCGATGGCATAAGTGTCGGCGTTCATGACCACGACGTGAGTGCCATGAGAAATGTAAACGCGGCGGGCATCGCTATCCACGGCGATATAGTCCCAGCCGTCTTCACCGGGGACGGGAACCGATTTGACGACGTGATAGCCGGACGCGCCTGGCGACGCGGCAGCGACGCGTGAAAATGATGCGACGCCAAACGTGATGGCAAGGGCGAGTGAAGCGATGATGGCGAGAAGCGTGAGACCTTTGCGCATGATGTTCCTCTTCGGCGCGGAACACGTCGTCTGAGACGGGGCGCGGTCCATTGATACAGCGATGAATATAAACGCAGGATAAATGTGGGGCGGACCGGAAAGGTCAATGGCTCAGGGCTCTCGCTTGCTACGCCGATGATTCTTGCCTGCGTTGTGGCGGGCACAGACAGGAGCGTCTGTGCTACTTCGGTTTGTGCTGCTCGAACCAGCCGGCGACGTACAGCATTTTCGCGATGTGATGGCTGGGGCGGCGGCTGATGCCGTGCGGCTCTTCGGGTACACGTACGAGAACGGTGTCGACGTTGAGGAGTTTCAGAGCCGTATAGAACTGTTCGGCTTCGGAGATCGGCGTGCGATAGTCCGCTTCGCCGGTCATCACCAGCGTGGGCGTTTTAACTTTTGCGACCAGATTGGTAAGCGAGCGCTGCATGTAGTTATCCGTAGTGTCCCAGGGATTGCCGGCGAACCAATACTTCGTGATGAAGGGAATGTCTGAAGTGAGCGCGAAGCTATACCAGTTGATAACCGGATAGAGCGACGCGGCGGCGCGGAAGCGGTCGGTATGCTCGATGGTCCAACACGTGAGCACGCCGCCGCCGCTGCCGCCGGTGACGTAGAGATTGTTGGCGTCGATGTAGCCTTTGGCGATGACGGCGTCGACGCCGCTGTTGAGATCGTCGAAATCGTCTCCGGGATACGCGTGGTGAATCAGGTTGGAAAATTCCTCGCCATAGCTGGTGCTGCCGCGGGGGTTGGTGTACAGCACGACATATCCCATGGCGGCGTACACCTGCATTTCAAAGTCGAAGCGGTCGCCGTAGTCAGAGAAAGGACCGCCGTGAATTTGCAGGATGAGCGGATACTTCTTCGCGGGATCAAAATCGGGCGGTTGGACGATCCAGCCCTGGATCTTGCGCTTGTCTTTTGAGGATTCGTACCAGATTTCTTCGACGTGGCCGGGTTTCTTTTGCTCGAGCAGTTCCTGATTGAGCTGCGTGAGGACACGAAGCGAGCCGTGGTCGACGACGGCGATGTCCCCGGGATTGTCTGGACGCCCGAAAGTGAAAGCGATCGTGCCGGTGCGAGAAACCGAGAAGGTGCCCCCACCTCCGGCGCCCACCGTGGAGGCGACATGGTCGGCGACTTTCTTGAAGTCGCCATCGGTGGAATAAAAGCCGATCTTGCCGTCCCCTTGATCGTCGTACTGAAAATAAACGCCGCTGTTGTCGGGAGCCCACTCCGCGTTTTGCACATCGCGGTCGAGCTTGTCGGACAGTGAGTGGGAATCTGTGGCGTCGCGGTTCATCAGGTAGAGCTTGGTGTTCTGATGACCTTGGTAACGATCGTCGAAGCCTTCGTAGGCAATCCACTTTCCGTTGGGTGAAACGGCCGGGGAATTATCGGGGCCCTTGCGATTGGTGAGCGCGCGCACGGAGCCGTCGGCGACGCTGAATTCGTAGACTTCACTGTCGAAGTATTCGTGTTCGGATTCAGCGTGGCGATTTACGGAGACGAGGAGATATTTTCCGTCGGGAGTCCATGACGCGCGATTGAGGCCAAGTTCGTTGCCGCCATTCGGAAAATCGCCGTTGGAGACTTGGCGCGGAGCGCCGCCGTCGGCCGCGACGACAAATACCTGACTGAATCCAGGCTTCAAGTAGCCGGTGCCATTGAAGCGATAGACGAGGCGATCGTAGGCCGTCGGCGGATCCGCCCATTTTGCTCCCGCAGGAGGCGAGGGGAGATCAGCAAGATGCGGGCCTTTGCCGAGAACGAGAGCGGAAAACGAGAGCCTCTTGCCGTCCGGCGACCAAACGATGGCGTCGGGGCCTTGATCGAGATTGGTGATGCGCGCGGTCTGTCCGCTGTCCATCTAGCGAATGTAGATTTGCGGCTTGCCGTCGGCGTCGGAGAGGTAGGCGATGCGCGTGCCGTCGGGCGACCATCGCGGCGAGGAATCGCTGCGGTTGCCGGTGGTGATCGGGCGATGGTCCGTGCCATCCGCATTGATGATCCAGAGGTTCGAGTAGCGGCGATCGGTCATGGGGTCCGCGAAGCGGCGGACGTAGACTATTTTCTTGCCGTCGGGAGAAATTTGCGGATCGGTGGCGAGCTGAAGCTGAAATTCATCCATCGCGGTAAGTTTGTGCGTAGGGTTTTGCGCTGGGGTCACGACCGGAAGGGTAAGCACAAGCGACGTCGCGACATTTGCAGCGATGATCCAGGATTTCCACTGCATGAGCGGGAACCTCCTCGCAGCGAGCGAGTTAACAACGCGGACCAGCTAGTGTCAAGGCGATCGAAGCAAAGGGAAAGGCTCTTGGAAAGCTAACCCACGACTAGGATTGCCGTTCGCCAAGGGGTGAAAGATAATTCACCTCTGCGAAGGTGCATGAATGAAATCACCGGATCCAATCCTGGTGGCTGGCCTATTCCCAGAAGTAAGGAAGCAATTGCTGTCGATGCTCAGAGATCTGAGCGGAGAGGAATGGCTGCTGCCAACCGCCGCGAAGAAATGGAGCGTCAAGGACGTTGCGCTGCACCTGCTTGGCGGCGACATCGGAAATCTTTCACGGCGACGGGACAAGCACGTGCTGCCCGGCAATCCCATCGCAGGCTGGCAAGACCTGGTCGCGTTCATCAATCAACTGAATGAGACGTGGGTGGAGGCGGCGCGACGAATGAGTCCACGGGTATTGTGTGACCTGTTGGAGGTCACCGGCCCGCAAATTGAAGAATACTTTGCGTCGCTCGATCCCTTTGCCGTGGGGACCCCGGTGAGCTGGGCGGGACCCCAGCCCGCGCCGAACTGGCTGGATGTCGCGCGCGAGTATACGGAGCGATGGCATCACCAGCAGCAGATTCGCGACGCCACGAAACGGCCGGGGCTCTACGAGCAGCGCTTGTTCGTACCCGTGCTGGACACGTTTGTGCGCGCGCTGCCGCACACGTTTCGCAATGTCGATGCCAAGGAAGGTGCATGCGTGCAACTGACGATTTCCGGCGCTGGCGGTGGGGACTGGGTTTTGCGGCGGGATGCGGGCGGCTGGGAGCTGCTGGTGGGACGAAGCTCGCAGGCCATTGCAGAGGTAACCTTGGACGGCACCGATGCGTGGAAGATCTTTACGCGCGGAATTCGCGGCCAAGAAGCGGTGCGGCGGGCGAAGATTGGCGGGGACAAGGCGCTCGGCGCGAAGGTCCTGGAGACGGTATCGGTGATTGCATAGACGCGCTTCAACGGGCAACGCTGGTGACGCATAATGGTGACCGCCGCTCTCGCGGTGGATTCCGGAGGATCCAACCATGCCCGCAAAAAAATTGACGGACGCAGAAGTGAACGAACAACTGAGCCACGCGAAGGGATGGAGCCTTGTGAGCGGCAAGCTGCATCGCGCGTTTGAGTGCAAGGATTTCGTGACCGCCTTCGGGAACATGACGCGGGTCGCGCTTGTCGCGGAGTCGATGAACCATCATCCGGAGTGGTTCAACGTCTGGAATAAGGTGGTGATCGACTTGAACACCCACAGTGTGAAAGGCATCAGCAACTTGGATTTTGAGTTGGCCGGCAAGATCAACGAGATTTTCGGCGCTTGAGATGACGTATTAGATGATCGGCGCCCATCAACCCCAGCAAGGCTCGCGCGCCTGGTTGGTCGTTACTCTGCGTTGGGTGGCGGGTCTTGTTGTCCTCGGTCTGCTTTTGCATTTCCTTCCGCTTGCGCCGCTATTAGCGGCCATTGCGCAAGTACCCGCGTCTCGTTTTCTGACGATTCTTCTGGGCTACCTGCTGGCACACTGCGTGGGCATTGTGAAGTGGCGGATGGTGGTAAACGCCGCGGGCGCGGAGCTTGATTTCGCTACCAGCGCGCAGTGCTATGCAGGCGGCCTGTTTGGAACGCTGTTCCTGCCGTCGATCATTGGGGGCGACGTGATTCGTTTGGCGGTGGGCTTGCGCCGCAGCCCGCGGCCCGCCGCCGTGCTCGCGGGCAACATCGCCGATCGATTTCTGGATTTCACGGCACAGGGCGGATTGGCTTTGCTGGGGCTGATTCTGCTTCCGAATTCCCTGCCAGAGCAGTTCGAGAAAACAGCTGAAAAGGGTCTGATCGTAGCAGCCGGGGCGGGAGCGTTGGCGCTGGCGATTGTGTTTCTTCTCTATCGCAGGCTGCTAAGCGGGCACTCGATTCACTTCCGCCGGCGGCTGGCGCGCCTGAGGCATGCGCTTCGCAGCGTTTCGCGCCGATACGACTTGCTGATTCTCGGCTGGCTGATGGGGACGCTGGTGCAGACCACCCTTCTCGTGCTGACCGCGCGGCTAGGAGTCTACTGTGGATTGGTCTTGCCGCTCCGCGTGTGGCTCTTTGCGTGGCCGCTGGCGAAGCTCGCGGCAGTCCTGCCGCTCACTCAGGGCGGGATCGGGGTGCGGGAAGCCGCGCTGGTGGCGCTGCTCGCACCGTTCGGCGCCGCAGGGCCTTTGGTGCTGGCGACCGGGCTTGTTTGGGAAGGCGTGATCATCGCGGGCGGCTTGGTCGCGGGGGCAACGGCGCTGGTACTGCGCCGCGGCGACCCGATTCCTTCGGCGACTACGTAGCGCATGGGTAGCGGGGGCGTCGAGTCCTCTTGACTATCGCAAAGATTACGCGACAATAGAGGTCCCTTCCTGCAGGTTCTTTTTTATTTCCAGAAGACTGCCCCTCTCCAGTCTCACAGCGGGGTTCTGTAGCGATGAACGTGAGCATCGGCTCGGTCGTTGCTGGAGCCACGCTTGCGTGTTTCGCGATCCCTTGGGAGAAATGAGGCGAGGGGCATGACCCAAAAGAAACTTCGTATCCTCTTGGCAGAAGGCGGCGGCGGTGAGACCGCTGAGATTCTTCGTGCGCTCTTTGCGGATTCAGCGGGCGGCTTGGAGCTCGCGGTGGTAGCGACCGTGACCGCAATCATCTCGACCATCCGAAGGGTCGACCCGGAGATTATCCTTTTGGATCTGGCGCTAAGTCTGCGCGACCCGCTGGACGTGGTGCATCTGGTGCATCGCTCCGCGCCCGGCACGCCACTGGTGGTTCTGGCCGATCCGTCGCAAAAACAGTACGCCGCGCAAAGCCTGAGCGAAGGCGCGATGGACTACGTGCTGAAAGGATTCATGGATGCGCGGACGCTCGATCGCGTTCTGCGACGGGCACTGGCACGCAACACTTTCGAGGGCTTGGCCGATCTCCTGCGAGATCCTGTGACCTGTCTATACAACCGCGAAGGCCTGTTGACCCTCGGCGCGCGCTGCCGCGAAGAGGCACAACGCACGGGCGGCGAGCTAGTGCTGATTTGCGCGCTGTTTGAGAACTTGCAGACTTTGCGGGAAGGATTCGGCCCTGGGGCGGCGGATCACGCGGTAAGAGATGTGGCGCAACTGCTTGCTGGAACTTGCCGGCGCAGCGACCTGATAGCGCGCCTGGGACAAGCACAATTTGCGGTACTAGCGGTTGACGCAGTGGCGCCCAGCGCCCAAGTTATGCGGCAAAGGCTGGAGAGACAACTTGCCGTCCACAATCAGACGCGCTCCCCGTGGGGCCCGATCGATCTACGTCTCAGCGTGGGAGCCTGGTGCGCGAAAGACGGCCGATCGTTCAGCGAGTTCCTCGATGCCGTCGAGGCAGAGTTGCGGCTGGCTCCGCCTGGAGTGCCAGAGCAGAACATGGTGGACAGTGTGGCGGGCGGGTGAACGGCAATGAATCAAGCGTTGAATTCCGCCGCGTGACGACCTGTACGTTCAGGCAGGTTGATGTGAAGCACAGTTCACCCGGCAGGCCTCCCGTTCGTTTCGGGCGGCCCTACACTTTAAGGAGAGCAGCGCGAGCCCTCCCTTCCCCTGTAGCCTTCCTTTCGGCGAAAGTCCACCGGGAATGGCAAGTAACCGGGCGCGCAGGAAACGAGACGGATCATGAGACGCGCACTGATTTTGAGCATGGCTTTGTTTGTGGCGGCTTTTGCCGCGCAGAGACTGGCAGCGGAACCACAAAGCGGATCCGGAATATTGGCAGGTGTCGTGATCGGGCCGGACGACAAGCCCGTACCGCACGCCGTTATCACCTACCAATCCGGTGGTGGAAGCGCTCCGCACGTGGTCCACGCGGATGCGAAGGGGCATTTCTCGATCCCCAAGCTGCGATCGGACAACTACGAGCTCCGCGCATCGGGCAAGGGCGTGTTCAGTCAATGGGAGAACATCTCGGTGCGGTCCGGCAAGACTAAAGCGGTCAGGCTGCGACTGATCTACGCAAAGCAAATACCCAAGGAATACACGGCCACGCGAACCTATGAACCCAAAGAGTAGAAGAGTCGCGGGCTAGTTCGTTACCAGTTGACGGAGTGCGTCGAGGTCCGAAGCGTTGACGTCGGAGACGGCGCAGAGTTCCATCCCACCCTTACGCCAATCCACCCAATTGTAGCCAAGCTGCGAGCCGGACTGCGGCTGCGCGTCGCGTTGCGTCGTGGGCCAGATGAATACGTTGATGACATGCTTGCGGCGGCCGTAGACGAGCACGGCGACGGTGCGCCCGCGAACGACATCCAGGCGGCCGCCTTGCAGCGGGAAGCCATCGCCGGCGAAATCGCGAACCGGCGGAGCAAAATCCAGCTTGCCGTCGAACCACGGCTTCACGGTGTGCTGATCGGTGGAGATGACATCCTCGAGATGGCCCGGTTGGAGCGAGCGAAGATGGGCGTCCACCATCGCCGACGCGTAGGCGGCTTCGGTTTCGGAAGAACTTCCCCCTAGCGCGGGAATGAACTTCCAGGCCAGCGTGGCGGTCAAGAGAAGCGCCGCCGCGAGAGCGAGCCAGCGCAACGGAGAGGGGCGCGAAGCAGTGTTGAAAGCGACCGGCGCTGGCGCGGGACCCCCGAGTTGCGCAGCGAGTTTGCTGCGAAGTACCGCGGGCGCACGCTCGTAAAGACCCGCGCGCTGGATGGATGTACGCAAGGTTTCCTGGGATTCGAGAGCCGCCACACACTCGGGGCACGAGAGCAGGTGGCGCTCGAAATCGGCGGCGCGCGCGGCGTCCAATTCGCCATCGAGATAGCCGTGGAGGACCGACTGGGTGAGTTCACAGCTCACGCTTGGCCTCCTGGTTCGCGGCCTGGCCGCCCTGCGTCAAAGTACGCTGCAAACGCTGACGCGCGCGAGCCAGAGCGGACATCACCGTACCGATGGGCATGGAAGTAATGGCGGCAATCTCCTTATACGAGCAGCCTTCAAGTTCACGCAAGATGAGAACTTCCCGAAAGCGCGGCGGCAAGTCCTCAAGAGCGCGGGTTAGGCGCTCTCGATTGTCACCGGCGATGGCCAGCGATTCGGGGGTAACGCCGGGTTGCGGGTAAAGCTCCTCGTCGAATTCGGTGGTTAATTCCATTGGGCGATTCTTCTCCAGCCAGGTGTAACAGCTATTGCGCACGATCTGCAGGAGCCAGGCGCGCGCATCGCCGCCGTGAAAGCCGCGAAAAAAGCGGAACGCGCGCAGCATCGCCTCTTGCGCAACGTCCTCTGCATCAGCGCGGCCATGCAGAATCCATCGTGCGAGGTTAAACGCGGCATCCAGATGCGGGAGCACGAGCTGCTCGAAGCGCAACCGGCCCTGCGAATCCAACACGTCCAAGTCTTTCCCTTCGACACCCGAACTCATAGAGCAAGACCGCCCCGGGGGTGATTTTATTCCCGAATTCTGAATTCCCTTAAGAAATTAAAAATGCGGCGGAACGGGAATAAGTGGCACGGCTTGTCAGTCTGGATGAGCGAAACACGTCGCGGAGCGGCGTGGGCACCCTGGACCAAACTCAACTCGCGCCGCTCCGTTCAACAAAGACGTGCAGGACGTAAGTCGAGACGAGCGAGATGGAGGGAACCGATGGCTGAGAAAACCAAAGACGAGATCCTTTACGATCACAATCACGACGGCATCGACCGGCGAGGATTCTTGAAGTGCATGGCGTGGGCGGGAACTGGAGCACTGTGCGTGATGCAGGGCGGAGTGCTGAAGTCGTACGCGCTTGGGCAGCCTGGCGATCCGAAGCGCGAGGCGGTTCACGGAGAATTGAGCTTCGTGCAGATCAGCGACAGTCACATGGGATTCAACAAGCCGGCGAATCCGGACGTGGCGGGAACCCTGAAGGCCGCGGTGGACAAAATCAATGGGCTGGCAACGCCGCCGGAGTTTCTGCTGCACACCGGCGATATCAGCCACCTATCGAAGCCGGAGGAGTTCGACAACGTCGATCAAATACTAAAGGGCACCGGAAAAGAAGTTTTCTTCGTGCCGGGCGAGCATGACGTGCTGAATGATGACGGCAAGCAATTCCTGGAGCGCTACGGAAAAGGCTCGCAGGGAGCGGGCTGGCGCAGCTTCGACAAGAAAGGCGTGCACTTCATCGGATTGGTGAACGTGATCAACCTGAAAGCGGGTGGATTGGGCACGCTGGGCCACGAACAGCTCGAATGGCTGGAGCGCGACGTCAAGCATCTGAAGTCCAGCACGCCGATCGTGGTGTACGCGCACATTCCGCTGTGGAGCGTGTATCCGCAATGGGGCTGGGGAACCGAAGACAGCGCCCAGGCGTTGGCATACCTGAAGAAATTTGGGTCCGTCACAGTCTTGAACGGGCACATTCATCAGACCATGCAAAAGGTGGAAGGAAACGTGACGTTTCACACCGCGGCGTCCACGGCGTTTCCCCAGCCGGAGCCGGGGAAGGCGGACTCGCCCGGTCCAATGAAAGTGCCTGCGGAGCAACTGCGCAGCGTCCTGGGCATAACCGATGTGAACTACGTTCGCGGCCAGCACGCGCTTGCCGTGGTTGATTCATCGCTGGCGTGAGCCGGAAGCCAGAAAAATCAGAAGTCAGAAATTAGAAATCAGAAAGGAAGAAAGATCATGAGGAAACGTGTGTGGATTGCAGGTTTGGTGGCGCCAATTGCGGTGGTGGTTCTGTTCGTGGCGGGAGTGAGCAGCGTCAGCTTGAACGCTCAGCAAGCGCCGACGAGTGCGGAGGTCAAAATCGATAACTTCAGTTTCGGGCCAGAGGCTATCACCGTTTCGGCCGGTACAACGGTAACGTGGACGAACCGCGATGACATCCCGCACACCGTGGTCAGCGACGACAAAGTGTTCAAGTCCAAGGTGCTGGATACCGATGAAAAGTTTTCGTACACGTTCACCAAGCCAGGAACCTATCCCTACTTCTGCTCGGTGCACCCCAAGATGACGGGCAAAGTGATCGTGCAGTAACCGGGGCGCCCATGGCAAACCCATTCGACCCAAGAACCGTGCTATTCGCCAAGCACGCGCAGCATGTGGTGCTGGTCCATTTTCCGATTGCGCTGTTCATCGTAGGGGCGGCGTTCGATGTGATTGCGCAATGGACGAAGCAGCGCAACTTGGCGGCGGCCGCTTACTACAACTTGCTTGTGGCGGCGGTTTCGACGCTGCCCGTTCTGGCGACTGGCATCCTGGCGTGGCAGTTCCAGCTCGAAGGACAAAAACTGAAGGGCATTCTGCTGTTGCATTTGGTCTTGGGCTGCGTGTCGAGCGTCTTGATCTGGCTGGTCTGGTGGATTCACTTCCGCGGACGGCGACGTGAAGCGGGATTGCCCAATTACCGGCTGCTGCTTGAGCTTGTAGCGGTTTCGGTGATCTCGCTGACCGGCCATCTGGGCGGTTTCCTCAGCGGCGCAAACGGAGCAGGATGATTTCCCCAGGCGTTCTGCAACGATTGCAAAATAGGTGTTTTTTTCGACAGGCTGCTGCGGGGGCAAGGGGACGAGGAACAGGCTAAGTTCCAGTACTTTTTGCCTATGCTTGCCGCCCATGTAACTCTCGATAAATAAATGGTTTAGCTGGGCGACGACCTGGGCCCACTAAAGGCCGGTACTAAGACCCGGGTACCCCATTTTGTGGCTCTGGTGGCCCATTGAGCCGCGCAAGTTGCTCCCGTAGTCTCTTAAGAACGGGTTGGGGGCCGCGCGGGGACAGCGGCTCCGCAAGGAGTCGTGTGCGAGCTATCCCAACCCGCCAGACTTTACTTCCCTCTACGAAACACGCCGGGCACATGCCCGGCGTTGCCGTTTCCAGACGCCTATATGAAACAATCGGCGCTTGCCGTGCATCCTTCACAGCGGAGATACTCGCCAGAATCTTCTAACTTGTTTAGAATGAATAGGTTGAATAATGAATCGACAGTGTGGCGGGGAGGGCGTGGGCGACACGTGAGGCGTTTACCAAACAGGATGACCGTAGAGCTCGTCGCGACGCTTGCTACCTTGCTCGTAAGTGTCTTCGGACCGACCGCAGGCGCGAGCCCGTCGCCGGCGGAGCTCAAGACCGCCACGATCACCGCCTTTGATCGCTACGTGCGTCTGACAGACGCGCGCAACGACGCTGAACTCAAACGGAACTCACACCTTCTGTGGGTTGACGGCTTGCCGGAAGGTGATCGCGCAGGGGCGTACACAGCGCTGCGGCAGAGCGAAGTAAAGATGCAAAAACTCGAGACCCGAGAAAACGGTGACAGCATCCGCTGCCCGGACGGGATGATTCACCATTGGGTCGGCGCGGTGTTCATTCCGGGCGCAAAACTACCGGATGTACTTGCCGTGCTCCAGGACTACGACCGGCACGTCGAGTATTACGCGCCGGACGTTGAGCGATCGAAACTTGAATCGCGCGACGCCGATCACTTTCGGGTGTTCTTGCGTTTTCGCCGGCACAAGGTGATCACGGTGGTGTTGGACACCGAGCACGACGTGCATTATTTCCGTGATTCGGAGACGCGCGCGCATAGCCGGAGCTCCGCGGTGCGAATCGCGCAGGTGGAGAACCCGGGCAAGAGCGACGAACGCGAGAAGACCCCGGGCGATGACGACGGCTTCCTTTGGCGCATGGAGACGTGGTGGCGAATGGTGGAAGCCGACGGCGGTGTGTACGTGCAGAGCGAAGTGGTTTCGCTGACGAGGGACATCCCTGCTGGACTCGCCTGGATGATCGGTCCCTTCGTAACCAGCATCCCAAAAGAATCGCTGACGTTTACCCTTGACGCGACACGAAGAGCGGTGGAAACCCGAGCAAAAAAGTAATGGAAGCGCGCACCTAACCTTCAGCGAGGTCGGCCAATTCCGCCCTTCTTGCGGCGGCGGACTGAAGGAGCTCCCAGACTTCGGCCGCGTTACGATCCCAGCTCCACTCTCGCGTCATCTTCGCGGCCGCTTCGCCGACGCGCTGCCGAAGGGCTGAATCGCCATGAAGGCGTGTGAGCAACTGCGCGAGCGCCTGCACATCATCCGGATCTCGCAGCACAAAACCCTCCGCTTCATCACGGATCAGGTCGGAGACTCCAGCGAAAACGGAGGTAATCACCGGGATACCACAAGCCATGGCCTCCGCAACCGGCAAGCCGAACGAGTCCTCGCGGCTCGGGCTGACATAGACGTCCGCCGCAGCGTAGAAGTCGATGACATCGGGACGCGGGCGCTCCCACCGGCAGCGCTCGGCGACGCCGAGGCGTCTTGCTACTTCGCGGAAAGGTTCCGCAACATCTTCACCGGCCACTAACAGTCGAAGAGGAACACGAGTCGCAGCCGCCATAGCGGCGAGCACGGCCGGTACACCCTTCACGCGCCAGTCGTTCCCAACGAGCAGCATCACGAAATCGTCGTCATGAAATCCGCGCCGCTTGCGAGCTTCAACACGGAGCGCCAGGCGCGTTGAAACAGAAAATTGGCGCGCGTCTACGCCGTTGGGGATCACACGGACGTCGCTGCGGCCAAAGTAGTGCTCAATTAGGCCAGCTGTGCGCCGTGAAACGCCCGCCAGCGAGACGTTTCCATTCGAGTAGACCCGGCGCTCGAGCGCGCTCAGGAGTCCGTAGTAGACGCGGCGATGCATCCGCCGGAAAAACCCCGTCTGCGGCGGCGTTTCGCTGGAAAGCTCGCGCAAGCGATGAAACAACGCGTGAATGATAACAACTTTGGCGTCCAGGCAATTGATCCCCGGTGACAAGACCAGGTCGAACGAAAGACCTCGGAAGACGCGGTGATACCATCGCAGCAAGCCATTCAAGAAAATCCATGCTGGGAATCGGATGAGATGCGGGCCCGGAAGAGAAGGGACTCTGTGCCAAAAGATGGCCCCGGCTTTTCCGGTGGGCGCCGCATGCCAATCGTCTAGCGCCAGATCCTCGACACGCTCGGCGTAAAGGTGAATCTCGCACTGATAGGTGCGTGCCAAGCGATCGAGTAGCTCCGCGAGAGCCCGCTCCGTGCCATGGCGGCGGTCCACGAAAGGAGAAACAACCGCCAGCCGCAAGTCAGTGGTTCCCTGAACCGTTGAGTTGGGTGACCGGAGCGCCCGTGGATTGCGCCGAAAGCGCTAGTTTTGGTAGGCGGAACAGAATGCCCAGCAACAGCCAAAGATACGCGTTCAAGACAAAATCCTGATACGCCTGCATGCCTTGGAATGTAAAAGGAATCAGCAAAAGAAATGCATACCAAAAGATCATAAATGCCAGAGGAAACCAGGGCGATCCTTTCAGTTTGCGTACCACCCTCCAGGCGGAGAATAGAACGGCGGCGCTCATGACGAGCCACAGCACAAGGCCCATGATTCCGAGTTCTAGGATGAGACACCCAAAGCCGCTTTCAACACCGAGCGTCGGCGGCACGACGTGGAAGAACCTGGCGACATACTGGCCCCCAAGCGAGACACTGCCGATGCCAAATCCGTAGGGCCAACGTGGAGACTCGAAAGCGCTCAAGAAGTTCGCCAGCGGATAATCTCGCGTGCGATGAAGCAACTCGCTCGCCGGACTCCTGGGATCGAGTGTCTCCGTGTAGACGGCCATGCGATTGAGCAACGCCTCGGGATAGGTAACAAGAAGCAGGGTCACAGCGAGCACAACACCCAAAGCGGCGCGCGTCAAGGTGCGAAGGATGCGCCGAACCTCGCCCTGGCGCCACGGTGCGCCCCAAAAAAAAGCCGCCGCGCCGACGAAACCGCTGCCCAGGGTCCACATGAAAACGCCTCGCGACGCGCACATCACGCAGCCCGCCGCAGTCATCCCCAAAGCGAGAAAGGCGAACGCCCTGCCTCGACGGTGACGCAAAAGAAGGTAGCCGCTAAAACCAAAAATGATCATCCACGCAACCACGAGAAGATTGCCGAAACGCCCGGTGCTTACAAACACCGATGTGGGCCGGTACACGATCACCCCAGAGATGGGAGCCTCCCGGTACGTTTGGCTCAATAGGCGAATGTCCTCGGCGGGAACCTCGGGATTTAGAAATGTGTGGCCGGCAACGGATTGCACGATCCCGAGCGCGATGATCACCAACATGAGGCCAAGATTGATGTAGAAAAACCGCCGCAACTCCGTTTCCGAGTCAATCAGCGCATAGCCAACCACAAACAGCGGCATGTAGTAAAAATACAGCTTCATTCCCAAGAGGCCGAAGAAAATGCTGGTGGAGGCAGGATTGAACATCTGCATCACACCTAGCCACACGAGAAGAAGCAGTGCCACAAGAAACGGGGGGCGGATCGTTTGCAAGCCCTTTTCTTTACGGCGGTAGGCCACGAAAAACGAAAGATAAACGATGGCGGCAAGGAAGTCCTTGGCGAAGTAAATCGCCATGTTGTTGCCAAGGAATTTGCGGGCCAAGTCTTCGAAGAGGAGCCACGCGAGGAAGAAATAGAGGCCGTGCCGCCAATCGTTCAGCATCGCCACGACAAAGGCTCCGCCCACGAACGCCAAGCCAACAAATGCCAAGCTCGAGACGTCGTTGCTGATGATGTAGCCTGCGACCTCATACGCGGCGACCATCGCGAAAACAAAAAAGCCAAACGCAAAGAGAGGGCCGCGGCGGACTCTTCCAGGGAATCCCTGCGCGAGGGGCCTCATTTCGCCGCCTCAAGCACCAGGATGTGATGATCGCCAAGGGTGTCGCCGGGAAACGCCGCGGCCGCCAAGCGAAGCGTCCACGCAATCGGCTTGCGTGTTAACTGGTAACCGTTCGGCGGGAAGAATAGATGCTCTCTCAATTGCAAACCCGCGCGCGGCAGAAATTGGCGGCGCAGGAGATCGGAAAATATCGGGGAAATGTGCGTTGGATCGCTTACTTCGTCCATCGTGCGCAGTTTGCCTGCGAGAAGAAACTTGACACGCGCAGGAAGAGAATCGACGTTCGGGGTGGTAATCGCGGCCACTCCGCCGGGAGCGAGAAGCTGCGCGACATTCCGCAGGAACCCGATCGGGCTCTCGACGTGCTCGATGACCTCAACAGCTAGAACCAGATCGAACGACGCAACCCCCAATTGAGACGCGAAGGTAGCATCGTTCAAGTCCAAAGCCACGAATCGATGTTTACCTTGATAGATCGACGGGTCACGGTCGACGGCTACCACCTCGCAGCCAAAGGAATGGAGACGCTCGCACATGGCACCGGGCCCGGCGCCAAGATCCACCGCACGGATTCCCGGGAGCGCATGGCGCGCAACAACATTCTTAGCTACGAATTCGTGCAGGCCTCGAGCCGTAGCGGTTCCAATCATTAATCCTTTTCCCAACCAGTCCGAGCCGGAGTAAGCGTCACTGTGAATTTCTATCATACGCTTGCATTCGCGCAACACTATGCCTCGATGTGGTACAGCTTGGCGGGTTCCGTCACCTCGCAGTCTTCGCGCCCCGAAAGCCGTCCGCCTTCTCTCCTGACTCCATATTATACTATTCGGTAATCTATAGCATAACTACTAGCTACTGGACCCCCTCAGCACGTCTGCGCAGATGCCGGCGTGATCCGCGATCATCCTCTCCCTCAAGAATAAGGACAGTGCGCGGCCCCGTGCCTCAGACCCAGTCGCTTCCACCTTCGACGGGTCCTGCAGCACCTCTCGCATGCAGCGCGCCAGGTCTTGCGCGTCTCCGGGAAGAAACGTAAGCCCCGCATCACCAACCATTTCGCCCAGGCCCGCGATCCTGGAAGCGATGACCAGTCTGCCGCGCATCATTTGCTCGATTGCCGAAAGCCCCGCCGTTTCTTCCCAGACCGATGGCATGATAACAACGCGCACCTGCGCAACCGCGTCAGAGAGTGCTGCGCCTTGCAGAAACCCCGTGATCTGTACCAGACCACTCAATCCAGAGCGCTCGATGATTGCTTCGACCTGAGCGCGCTGCGGCCCGTCTCCGATTAGAAGCACATCGAACTGGCAGCCCTCTCCCTTCAAAATGCTGGCAGCCGCGAGCAAGACTGGTATTCCTTTCTCAGGGACAAAGCGCCCGACACAAGCGAAACGCAGTTTCGTCGGAGTTTGCACGCTGCCAGGAAAAGAAAGTTCCCTGCCGTACGGATCCGCAATTCCGTGATAGACCACGCGCGCGTGAGGCAAGGCGTGGCGCGTGCGAGCGTGCTCAGAGACCTCAATATTGCAGGCGGCGCGCCGCGACAGCGCGCTCCGTGGGAGCATCAACAAGGTTTTCGCGACACTCTGCAGCCACGACACTTCGGTTGCCTGGCAGCGCACACATTCCCCGTAGTGTCCGGCCTGGAAGTGGCCAGGGCAAATCGACCGGTCCGGCTGATGGACAAGGATGCCGTTGGGGCAGACCGCTTGATGGCCGTGATGCTCCACGACAAACGGCTTGCGCGCGAGCCACGAGAGAAAAAGAGGCGCTAGGGCAGGCCCTGCGATGTGAACCAGATCCACCTTCTGAATCAAGCGCCTCACCTCGCCGAAGCTCGGGCACCGCACCACAGGAAATGGCAGTGAGCGGTCGTCAAAATCCCCCGCAGGTGTCTGGGTCGCGAGTGTCACGTCGAACCACGGCTGACCACTTGTGTCTCGCGGCTCCGCCAGGCCTCGAGCCAGTGAAAGAACAATTGTCTCGACGCCGCCGATACCCGGTGCGAAATAGTGCGAATAGATGAGCAGCTTCATTCGGGAAGTTTCTGCGGAGCATTACGCGCAGAATCAGCTGCCGCGCCTTGCGGATTCGCGTCAGCCGGCCTCCGCCCCAGGCGCGAAACGCCGCGGGATACCGCCTCCAGCGTCGCCGCAATATTCTCACGCGGAGACCACGTTTCCATCCTCGCTCGGGCGGCACGGCCCAGTTCAGACAGCTGCGCCCGATCGGCAAGAGCGCGTTGCAGCAAAGTCGCGAGGGCATCGATTTGTCCGCACGGATAGACGAAACCCGTGCGACCCTCGGCGATCAGATCGCGGGCCGCTCCTACGTGATCGCTGGCAACGACGGGACAACAGCAAAGCATCGCCTCGTTTACAACCACTCCGAAGGCGTCGTAGACAGAAGGGAGAACCATCAGATCGGCGCTCGTGTAGATATTCGGCAGTTGGGTCTGGTTCACAAAACCAAGAAAATGCACGCGGTCGGCAACACCCAGCGCAGCAGCCTCAGCCTGCAGGCTGGAGCGCAGTGGCCCTTCACCGGCAAAGACGAGAAGCGCCTTGGCGATGTTCGCCTTCGCGAACGCCTGCAGCAGATCGAGCGGGCGCTTCCAAGGCTGCAGCTTGGCGCAAAAAAGAATCACCGCGTCATCCGGCGAGGCGCCCCACGCGGCGCGCACGGCAGCGCGATCGACGCCCGCGGATTGCGCCAGCCACCAATCGTTGTCGACAACGTACGGCGTGAGCGTAACGCGCTCTTCGGGCAGACCTAGGGAACACATCAACTCTCGCGTCCCCGACGACGGCACAATCACTTGATCGGCCAGGCGAAACAGAAGCGGCCACAGCAGGCGTTTGACGCGCCGCTTCCACATGCGCCGGTCGAGCGGAGTAAGCGTGGTGGTATCGGTGCCGAAGAGAAACGCCGCGCCGGAGAATTTTGCGGCGAAGTACGCGATCCAGAAAGTGGCACGGGTATAGCTGGCATAGCACAGCACCGCGTCGAAGTGGCCTTCGCGAATGAGCTTCCATAGCCCGGTATTGCGCAGCCCAAAGAACGATTCCGCGCCCGAACCGCGATTCGGCACCTGGATCCAGGAATAGCCGTCCAGCAAAGGCACATCCCATTTTACGGTCGCACCAAATTCGGGGTCGTGTGCGGCCTCCGCACCGCGAAGAGTGCAGTACGCCACTTGCAGGTCGAGGTCGTCGCGGACGGCCATGCGGCGAAACAGCGGCACTTGGTATTGGACGGGATGGGTGGCGAGGGCGAGGACGCGGAAGCGCCGGTCAGGCATGAGACCACTCGGGACCATGAATCGACGGCCAGATCGCAACCGAAGCCGCGAGGTCTTTCCAGTGCAAGGAGAATGCCCCGACCGGAAGTATACCCCCGTTTCGCGGCAGAACCGGCTGTGCTAGACTGCGGGAGTTCCGCAGGGTAGGCGGTATACCGTAAGTCTCCGCACAGTGATTTGCGTGCAGCTGGAGCGCCGCGGGTGGGGCGCTGGGCGGCTCGAAATTTCACCAAATTTGGTTGCCTGACGGTCACCGACACGCTCGACCGTCCGTGCAGCCGCGAAAAAACTAAAGAGGATGTGTCATGTCTGGGCATTCAAAATGGGCCACGATTAAACACAAGAAGGCGGCCACGGACGCGAAGCGCGGCCGCGTATTCACCCGGGTCATCCGTGAAATCACCATTGCTGCACGCATTGGTGGCGGCGACCCGAACACCAACCCGCGCTTGCGAACCGCGATCCTGGCGGGGAAAAACGAGAACATGCCCAATGAAAATATCGAGCGCGCCATCTTGCGCGGTACCGGGCAACTCGAGGGCGAGCAATACGAAGAAGTGACTTTCGAGGGCTATGGGCCGGGCGGCGTGGGCATGTTGATTCAGGTCGTGACGACCAATCGCAACCGCATCGTCGGCGAATTCCGTCACCTGATGAGCAAGAACGGCGGCAACATGGCTGAAGCAGGCGCCGTCGGATGGATGTTCCAGCGCAAAGGCGAAATCGTCGTTCCAAAGGAACAGGCCAGCGAGGAAAAGATGCTGGAGATCGTCTTGGATGCGGGCGCCGATGATTTGAAGGACGATGGGTCTGGCTGGTATGTGGTGACGCCGCCCGAAGCGCTGGAAAAAGTGAAGGAAGCGCTGACCAAAGCCGGGATGACGCCAGAGTCGGCGGAGATCGGGATGGTACCGCAGAACTACATCAAGCTTACCGGGGCGCAAGCCACACAGATGGTGCGGCTTGTAGAAGCGCTGGAAGAACACGACGACGTCCAGCACGTATACGCCAACTTCGATATCGACGAATCGGAGATTCAGGCTGCCGTCGGCGCCAACTGACCACCCTTTTCCGATCATAGCTTTGTTCGCGCGGCCATCCCATCACCTTTGGGTGGCCGTTCTCGTTTGGAGACAAACCTCTGGCAGGCCCAGCGCGAACACCGTAGACTGTGGAGCCATGACGGGAATGCGTGCGACGAAGGGCTGCGTCAGGGTCTTGGGCGTGGATCCTGCAGCTGCGGGCCCAACCGGATATGGTCTCGTCGAGAGTGACGGCCGCTGCTGCAAGATGCTTCACTACGGGGCATTCCGCGTCGACACGAAGCGCCAAAAAGAGTCTTCTGGTGCCGCTCTGCAAGATGTCCACGCACTTCTGTGCCGCCTGATCGAGGAATTTTCACCGACGGTGATGGCGGTCGAATCCGTTTTTACCGCGCTGAATATGCGGACGGCTTTGCGCCTGGCCGAAGTGCGTGGTGTAGTGTTGCTGGCGGCGGCGCAACACGGTGTGGCGGTTCACAGCTATTCGCCACGCGAAGTAAAGGCCTCAGTCGCGGGCTACGGGCAGGCGGACAAGCGGCAAATGCAAGTGATGGTTCGCGCGCTGCTGTCGATGCCGGAGCTTCCCGAGCCTGCCGACGCCGCCGATGCGCTGGCCGTAGCGTTGTGCCACCTCCAGGCGGAACACGCACGCTTGCGGTTCGGCCTGCCAGACACCAAAGCACCGGTAAGATCTCGGATGATTCGTGCGGGCGTCCCCAACGCGCGTAGCAAAGAAACACGAATCGACGCGGCGGGCATCTAACGACACGATGAAATCTCTGTCTCTGAAACGAACTCTCTGGACTTCGGCGGCGCTGCTCTCCCTGGTGCTGCCGCTCGCTGTCGACGTAACCACCGCGGCGGCACCCGCTGGTGGCGCAAAGCTGACCTTTCGCCGGGTGTTCAAGTCCAGCACGCCTGAATTCATCGAGATCACGGTCAACGAAGACTCCGATCAGTCGACCTATGAAATACGCCAGCTCGAAGACGATCCTGGAAATTCGCCCTTCGAGGTCGGCTCCGCCTTGCGCGCCAAAATGTTCGAGTTGGCTGGCCAGCTGAACAACTTCCAGGGACAAGACCTGGACGTACACCGCAAAATAGCGAATCTCGGCGAGAAGACCTTTCGCTGGGCGAAGGGTGGCGCGGTCCATGAGGTTACGTTCAATTACACCCTCAATTCGCCTGCCTCGCAGTTGCTCCAGGTGTTCGAGGGGCTGGCGCGCCAGCAAGAGCTGGTGATGCTTCTGGAGCGCCGAATGAAGTACGACCGGCTGGGAATCAATGATGCGCTGCTGCAGTTCGAGTCCGATCTTAACCGCAAGCTACTGCCGGAACCCCAACGAGCCTTGCCTGCCTTGGATCAGATCGCTGGCGATTCCCGTTTCGTCGAGATTGGCCGCCAGCGGGCTCGCGCCCTAGCCGAACGCATCCGCCACCCGAGCTAGGGGCTTCTGACCCTTCCCCTGCCTCCTGGACTAACACCTACACGGATGTACCCTTGGTGACATAAAACATACAGATTTGTGTATCGAGATACCGAATTCAGGACATACAGACTATTTAGCTGGCTAAACTTTAGATAAGTTACAGAATCTAAATCTATTATTTCCGCGCCACCTTGGCAAATCTATTGCAACACTGAGATTCATCGTAAATTTTAGCAGTTCTTTATGGGGCGACCTGGTGATCGTACTGGGTTTCGGACGGCAGGTCCAAGGGGCTTCGGTTTCCGCGAACAGTCCGCTCGGATTTGGGGTAGGCGGGAACCTTGCGTACGGCAACAAGAACTGAATTGAACTTCACCATTGATTGGAGGGGGAATGTCTAGTCTACGCCTGAGGTCTTTCCTGCCCTGGCTGCTTGCCACGGCTGCTGTTGTAGCTCTTGTCGGTGTGAGTGCAGTTGCTCCGCCGTCGGCCTTCGCCCAGGTTTCGGTCTCTACCGGAGGCGTCACCGGCACCGTCACCGACCCGCAAGGGGCCACGATTCCGAACGCCAAGGTGACGATTGCCAACAAGGACACTGGCACCAACCAGGTCGTTGAGACGGGATCCTCCGGCTCCTTTAGCTACGGCGGCCTATCACCGGCTAGCTACACCATCCGCGTGGAAGCCAAGGGTTTTAAGACGTTCTTGATCACCGTACCGGTCCAGGTCGGTCAAATGGCGACGGTGGGCGTCAAGCTAGAACTGGGAGACTCGTTGAGCGTCGTTGAGGTCACCGGCTCCGCGATCCAGGTGAACTCCGAGCAAGCCGCCGTGCAGGACGTCTTGACCGCGGCTGACATCGATCAGCTCCCCGTCAACGGCCGCAACTTTCTCGACCTTGCTACCCTCGAGCCTGGCGTCCAGATTCAGGATGGCTCCACGTTTGACCCTACGAAGAATGGCTACTCCTCGCTGTCGTTCGGCGGTCGCTTCGGGCGTTCCGCGCGCATTGAAGTCGACGGCGTCGACATCAGCGACGAGACGGTCGGTACGGTCACCCAGAACATTCCGCAAAGCTCGATCCAGGAATTCCAGGTCAGTCAATCCACTCTCGATCTTTCCACCGAGTTGACCTCTTCCGGCACTGTGAACGTCGTCACCAAGTCCGGCACCAACGAGATACACGGCGGTACCTATTACTACGGCCGCAGTGATCAGACGTCGGCGCGCATCGCTCCAGAACAATTGAATTTCGGCCGCAAGCAGTATGGCGCCGACCTAGGCGGCCCGATTTGGAAGAACAAACTCTTTTTCTACGGGAACTTTGAGCGCACCGACCAAACCCTGGAGAACCCCGTTCAGCTCGGTGGAGATTTCTCCGCCCTGAGCGGCTCCTTCAATGCGCCCTTCCAAGAGAGGGAGTATCTGGGTCGCGTGGACTACAACATCAAGTCCAACTGGACCCTCTTTTATCGATTTAACTACGACCAGAACTTGAGCGTCCGCGGATTCAACCCGGGCGTGTACCAGCCTTTTGGGAACGTCGACCATACTCCGACGCATGTCGTTGGCACCGACTTCTCGATCGGCCGCAGCACCAACAGCATACGCTTCGAATACCTCAAGTTCCGCAACGCCATCGCCGACGCCGTCGCGACTGCGGGCGCGCTGGACCCGATTCCAGGAATCTCGGTAAACATCACGCCAAACGGCAACGATCTTTACTGTTTGGATGGCGGCGAGAATTTCTGCTCCGGCACAAACATTCTAGCGCCTCAGCAGACCTATCAGAGCGATAGACAGATCAAGTACGACGGCAGCTACACGGTCGGACGGCACACGCTTCGGTACGGAACGAGTTTCAACAAAATCCTGGGCGGCGGCTTTGCAAAATTCTTTGCCCTTCAGCCGGCGGTGTCGTCGGTTTCCAACGCGGCCAACGAAGCGTTTGCAAACACAAACCCCTTCGGCCCTGGGGGCGCTGGCAACCCGGGCAACTGGCCGGTAGACACCATCATCATGGGGAACGGTCAAGGATTCGCTACGGAAACGCCTGGCTTCGGTCTGCCCGCTGGCGGCCAGCACGATAACCGTTTCGAAGCGTACTTCGGCGACCAATGGAAGTTTCGCTCGAACCTCACCATCACCGCTGGTCTCCACTATGGCCGCGATACTGGGCGCGCCGATAGCGACTTGGCGGCCATCTCGGCCCTCGATCAGTTCGACAATCAGTTTTTCCATGGCCTGGGAGATCGCGTGAACCAGCCAAACAAAAACTTTGGCCCGCAGTTGGGCATCGCCTGGGATCCCTGGAAAAACGGCAAGACCGTTTTCCGCGCCGGCGGCGGCATCTACTTCGAGAACGCCATCTTCAACAACGTTCTCTTTGATCGACCCGCCCGGTTGCAGAGCGGACTCTTCTTGGGGACTGCGGCGCCGTGCTTCGGCGGCAGCGCCACGGGTGCGGTAGCCGGTGTGGCAGACAGCCAGGCCGGAGCGGGCGTTCCATATTGCGGCGAAGCCCTTGGTTTGGCAGCCCCCCAAATCGCCGCGGACCAGGCCGCCTTTCAGGCGGCGACGGCGGCAGCTGGACCCGCTGCCAACTCGAACTTTATTGGCACTGCGCTTACGGATGCGCCAACGTCAACGGGCGAACAGTTGATAGCTCCCGACTATCGCTCACCTCTATCCGAGCAGATGAACTTTGGCGTCCAACACCAGTTCGGCCATAACAGCGTTCTCAGCGTGGACTATGTCCGCAACGTTGGCCTTCACTTCCTGCTGGGCATCGATACCAACAAGGTCGGCGACGCTCGATACCTTAGCGTACCGAACGCCCAGGCCGCTATCGCTGCCACTTTGAAGGCGTGCGGCGTTGCCACGATCGACGCGGCCATCGCCGCTTGCCCCGGTTTGCACACCACTGGCGGAGCAACGATCGCAGACTTCGCCGGCAACGGTCTGGATTCCGGCCACGACGCGACGGGCGGTTTTCCCTGCCCGACCTGCGCGTTTCCTGGCATTAACCCCAACTTGGGACAGAACGATATGCTCTTCCCGATCGGCCGCTCTACCTACGACGGCCTGTTGGTTTCGCTGAAATCAAACCTCAGCCACCCGCTCCCAGGCGTTAAGCGCATGAACCTGATCGCTTCCTATACCTTGTCGCGCTTCAGGTCCCAAGCGCAAGACCAGGACTTCGTGAACAACGCCGTCGACTTCAACAATCCCCTATCGTTCACTGGGCCGACCGGCCTGGACCGCACGCACCAAGTTAGCGTCGGCGCGGTAATGGACCTGCCAGGGGCCACCCGCTTTGCACTGACCACACACTGGGACAGCGCGGCTCCTCTGACGCTCACACTGCCGCAGTCCGGCGGTCCGGGAGAAATCTTCCTCTCGGACGTAACCGGCGACGGCACCGTCGGAGATATCGTGCCCGGCTCGAACGTGGGATCGTATGGCCGGAACATTACGAGCTCCAACCTGAACACCTTCATCAGCAACTACAACAGCACTGCTGCCGGCCAACTGACTCCGGCCGGGCAGGCCTTGGTGGCCGCGGGTCTCTTCACTCAGGGTCAGCTAACGTCCCTGGGTGCGGTTACGCCCACGCTCGCGTTGGCGCCAGCCGGCCAAGTTGGCGTTGCGCCCATCTTCACCTTCGACATGCACGTCACTTGGGAACTCAAGCTCTCCAAGGCGTTCCATGCACTGCCGGAACGTATGGTCCTCGAGCCCCAGATTGCGCTGTTCAACGTCTTCAACTATCAAAACCACGATCCGTTCGGCAACGCGCTCAGCGGTGTGCTCACAGGTGGCGTCGGGTCGGCGAACGGCACAACGGCCCACGGTCCGCTCGGACGTCAAACTCTGGTGACGCCGGGTTCGTCCTCGGGCGTTAACTGGTACGCGGTTCCCCGGCAGGCGGAGTTCGGCGTAAAGTTCACCTTCTAACTAACCCTTTCAGACAAGACGGCGGGGAGCGAAGGCTCCCCGCCGTCTTGTCTTGCCTGGATGATCGCAACTGTTTGGGCGGCGTCATCGGCGTGCTACTGCGCTACGAATATCCCCCCGGCTTGTCAGGCTACCGCAAAGCTGAGTAGACTCCTCGCGAGCATACGCTACCGTGCATCCATCGTAGGGGCGCAATAGATTGCGCCCCAGCTAGACAACCAACTCAAGTGTTCAGCGTTCCTGTTTTTCGCGCGACGCTGCAAGCAAAAAACGTGCCAAACGACAGCAAACCCGGAGCCAGTGACCGCTTCCCAGCCACACGGTGGTCGGTCATCGACGCTGCTCGCAGCCAAGATCTCGTCGAGCGTGAGCAAGCTCTGGAGACACTCTTCGCCGCCTATTGGAAGCCGGTTTACAAGTATGTCCGCGTGCGTTGGAACCGCCCCGCGGAGGACGCTCAAGACCTAACACAGGGATTTTTCGCGGAACTCCTCGAGCGCGACCTCTTGGCGAAGTACGATCCCGCAAAAAGCCGCCTGCGCACCTACTTGCGCGTCTGCATGGACAGCTTCGTAATGAATCAAGACAAAGCGGCCCACCGGCAGAAGCGCGGCGGCAACCTTCTGCATGTAGCGCTGGACTTTGACGCCGCCGAGGGTGAATTGAACGGGCGGGTCATGCATCCCGCGGAGGTCGCATCTCCAGAGCACCTGGAAGCGTTCTTTGAAAAAGAGTGGATCAGAAGCCTTTTCACTCTGTCACTGGAGGATTTGCGGAAACTTTGCCAGGAGCGCGACCGCGAGAAAACCTTTCTTCTCTTTGAGGAATACGATCTGGATGGCGACCCGGACGTTTCCTACGACAAACTCGCGCAGAAACATGGAATTCCCGCAACGGACGTAACCAACGCGTTGGCGTGGGCCCGCCGCGAGTTCCGCAGAATCACTCTCGAGCGCTTGCGCGAGATTTGCGGAAGCTACGACGAGTTTCAGTGCGAGGTGCTGGCCGTGTTCGGCCAGGCTTCCCGATAGAGACATGCCATGAAGTTTCTCTCCGACAAAGCGCTCGACCGGCTGCGGGATACGACGAACGCCCCGAACCTGGAAGGCACGCGCTATACCCTGCTCGAGCGCGTGGCGCGTGGTGGCATGGGCGTCGTTTACGCGGCGCAAGACGAGAAGCTGCACCGGCGCGTCGCGCTGAAAGTGCTGGATGCGCCGGACTGGAACGCCGGGCTGGCGCGTCGGCTCATTCGCGAGGCTCAGGTGCTCGCCCGGCTAGAGCACCCAGGAATCGTCCCGGTGCACGATGTGGGAACCCTGCAGGACGGACGCATCTTCTACACCATGAAGTTCGTCGAGGGGCATCGGCTGGATAAACACATCGAAGCCGTGGCGTCCGTCCCGGACCGCCTCCGGTTATTTCTACGCATTTGCGACGCAGTCGCTTTTGCCCATGCGCGCGGCGTCTTGCACCGCGATCTAAAACCGGCCAACGTTATGGTCGGACCGTTCGGCGAAGTGCTGGTGTTGGACTGGGGGCTGGCAAAGGTTTTAGCGGAGCCGGGAGCCACCACTCCAGAACCCGATACGGATGCGCCTTTCTTGCACTCGCCGAATTCAGTTGGCGCGGTCCGCGAAGACACGGAACCCTCCGCGGTGACCGCCGACGGCACGGTGATGGGCACGCCCGGCTACATGTCGCCGGAGCAGGCACGCGGAGACAACGCGCACTTGGATCAACGCAGCGATGTTTTCTCGCTCGGCGCCATTTTACGATTCCTGGCGGGCGACGCAACTTCCGGCGCGCCGACGCAACCAAACAAGCGGACGGACAAGTCGCTGGAAGCGATATGCGCCAAGGCGACGGCGGCAAATCCCGCGGATCGCTACGCCAGCGTTACGCAACTGGCCGAAGACATTTCCCGCCAGCTCGATGGCCTGCCAGTGAGCGCGCGAAAAGAGACCTTCGCCGACAAGACGGTCCGCTTCTACCACCGCCATAGCGTTGCTATCTTATTGATTGCAGCCTACTTAGTGATGCGCGTCATACTTCTGCTGATTTCCGCCCGTTAGCCTTAAAGGAATTTCGCGGCCCGTTGTAAAGAACTGTGAATAGGCAGAGAATCCTGAGCCACGGAAGGGGTCCTCAATGAACAAAGTCTTGCTCGGCCTATTGCTCGGAGCCATCTTGGGAGCCGTCGACGGCGCCACGGCGTATTTTACGCCCGAGGTTCGCGCCGAGATGGCGACGATCATCATCGGTTCGACTTTTAAAGGGTTGGTCGGCGGAGTGTTGATCGGCCTTTTCGCACGCAAAGTGAAATCTGTACCGCTCGGCGTGCTGTTCGGTTTGTTCGTCGGTGCACTGCTCGCACTTGCAATCGCTGCGATGCCCGATGGAGTCACCGGTAAGCACTACTATCTGCAGATCATCCCGCCTGGCACCATTGTCGGCTTAATCGTAGGATACGCCACCCAACGATACGGAACCGGTCCGGCCACAGCGCCGGCGGCGCGCTGAGTCGCAGCCGCCCAACTCTTTCGTCTTGCGCATCCTACAGAAGCTAAGGAGCAACCATGTCTCGAGTCATCCATTTTGAAATACCGGCGGACGACCTGGAACGCGCCGCCAATTTCTATCGCAAGGCCTTTGGCTGGAAGATCGAAAAATGGCCGGGGCCGGTGGAGTATTGGTTGGTGACAACCGGCGCGGAAGGCGAGCCGGGAATCAACGGCGGGCTGATGCGCAAACAAGGACCAACCATCGCGACGACCAATACGATCGGTGTCGAGTCCGTCGACCACGCCGTGACCTCCGTGCAGAACGCGGGCGGAAAGCTGATCGTGCCCAAGATGCCGATCCCCACGGTCGGCTACTTCGCCTACTGCCAAGACCCAGAGGGAAACGTCTTCGGCGTAATGCAGGCGGACAAGAGTGCGAAGTAACCCGGCGCCAAGGATCGCTCCTTTCGGTGAACATCCGCGGGGCAAGCAGAAATGTCTGCTCCGCTTCGTTGTGCCTGCTCTAGAATGGCTGGCATCGAATCCCCATGAGCCCACCATCCGGATTTGCATCCCTCGAGAAAAGCAAGTACCTGAACCTGGAGACATTCCGCAAGAACGGCCAGGGTGTACGTACACCCATCTGGTTCGCGGCAGACCCGGCAACGCAGATCGATTCCGGCATAGCGAAACTCTACATCTACACCATCGACAATACGGGTAAAGTGAAACACATCAGGAACAACGCCCGCGTGAGGATTGCGCCGTGCGACATGCGGGGCAACGTATCCGGCGACTGGATCGACTCCCATGCCGAGATCGTGACCGGCCAGGAAGCCGCGCACGGCATGCGTTTGCTTAACAGGAAATACTGGCCCTTGAAGCAGATCCTCGCGTTTTTTGCGCGGTTCAGCCGCGGTGCCCGCATCGTCATCGCGATAAAGCCGAGCTAAAGAGCGCTGCCGCCCAGCGCCGATCCCGCTAGTAAGCGTCGGGGCGAATTCCCAACAGCGTATCGCCACCCGCTGCGAGAAATGCACCGTGAGCCTGGAGATGCAGCCCGTGCGCTTTGCGGAGTAGAGCGGTAAATTCGGGCAGGCCGCGCAAAGAGTCAAGCCAAGGTTCACGGACCATGGCGGGATAGCAGAAAAAGCCGTTATCAATCGCACGAGCGAGCATTTCCAAAGCATGCGTGTTGGAACCCAGCACACAGTACTGCAAAGACTGGTAGTACATTCCCTCCGGATCGCGAAAGGTCGCTTGGCGAAGCTCATCGCTCGCCGCCAGGCTTTCCTCGCGTTTTCCTTCGAGCAGAGCGCGCAAGGACACCAAGAATGATTTTCCGAACCGGGGAGGATTGCTCTTTTCCTTTTCGCGGAGATGGTCGATGGCATCCGAAGTCCGTCCGAGCATCGCGAGCGCAAGTCCCAGGGCGTATCCGAAGTCGCGTCCACTGGACTCAAAGGCGCGCTGGTAATCTCCCAGCATGATGTACGTATGATTGATGCTGATGGGAGTGCGCGGATCCAGGCGGCGAGCTTCGTTCTGCGCGGCGAGGGCCGGCTGCAAAAGACCGCAATAGCGGCACACGTGCCCGAGGCCCGCGTAAAGCTCGGCATCGCTTCGTCGCCGCCGGGCGCGTTCCAAAAGACGCTTCATAGCATCGAGCGCACGGCCCTGCTCGACCTGCAACTGCGTATAAATATTGTGAGCCAGGGCCAGATTCGGATTTAGTCGCAGTGCGGTCTGTAACGCTTCGTCGGCGCCCCGCAATCCTTCCGCGGAACCTGCGTTGTACTTATCGACCAGCCATCTTGCGCGGCCCAACCGCGCCCAGGCCGGAGCGTACGAGGGCTCCGTCCCCACGCAGCGTTCGTACAGCTCAATGGCTGCGGGAAGGTTTTCCCACTGGCGGCAGAACTCGTTGGCTTGCAGGTACAGCTGGTACACCGTGGGACTTGCGGGCCGATCCTGCTGCAACAATTCGTGCTCCTGCGCCGTCAATGACGGAAGGATCGATTGCACCACGCGGCGCACCAAATCGTCGTGCAATTGAAGAAGTTCGTGGGCGGTCGTTTGCGCGGAGTGCGACCACAGCAGCGCACCGCTGGGCGCTTCCGTCAGCTGCGCAGTGATGCGAAGCTGCCCGCCGAGACTCAGCAGCGTTCCCGTCAGCACAACATCCACTTCGGCCTCGCGTGCGATTTTCTGCAAGTCGATATTCTCCGTGGCATATTGCGACGCAATGAGCGTCGAACGCACCACGAGGTTATCCAGACCAGCGAGGGAAACAGTGATAGCCTCGGGCAGGCTATAAACCAGAAATTCTATGTCGTCGCCGGCTCGCAGTAAGCGGAACGGCAAAACGATCAACCTGCGCATGCGGTGGGCACGCGCCCGTTCTTCGATTCCTTCCATCAACAGCGCCCCGCGCAAGTCGATAGCCATCGCTTCGGCGCTGGGATAGCGATCCTGTGGTTCGCGTAGCAGCGCCCGGTGGACGATGCGGCCCATTGCGGAAATTGCCGGCGACCCGGTAAGAGCTGGAGGGGGAACGTGTAGTACGGAATGCGAGAGATCGGCGAAGGAATCGCCCTGAAAAGGGAGCTGGCCGGTCAGCGTCTCAAAGAACACTACTCCGATTGAGAAAATATCGGAGCGGGCATCGACGTTGCGGCCGCGGAACTGCTCGGGAGACGCATACTTTGGGGTACCAAGGAACAGTCCGGGTATCGTCGCGTTGACCGCCGTGGCCGTTTCCTCCAACGGAGAGGTCATCGCGATTTGCTTGGCGATGCCGAAGTCGAGAAGTTTGGTTCCATTCGCCGGCAGCAAAACATTGCTCGGCTTCAAATCGCGATGAACAATTCCAAGTTTGTGAAAGGCCTCGAGCGCGGAAAGAAGCGCGAGGATAATTTGCGCGGCCTCGCGAGGCGGCAGAGGGCCTCGGGCGATTCGGTCAGCCAACGACTCGCCCTCGATGAATTCCATCACCAGCACCAGACGATCCTGGGCTTCGGCGATGTCATACAGGCGGCACGCATTGGGGTGGGAAACCTGAGCGGCTGCTCGCGCCTCTTGCCAGAAGCGTTGGCGCCGGGAAGGGTCGGAAAAAACACGAACGACTTTCAACGCAACAATGCGCCCGAGCCGCTCATCTTCGCCCTTGTACACCACGCCCATCCCGCCTTCGCCAACTTTCGACAAAATGCGGTAGGGCCCGATATTTTGCGGCATCTCAAAAGACGACATCGTTGTAAATCAACCTGGTTTGCCCCTTAGCATAACGAAGTCGCACAAGCAGTGCCACAGGATGTGGCCGTCCCATCAGCTGCGCCGAAGCTAGCGTCACGAAAACCGGCGTTGCTAGGGAAGACTGCGACCTACTTGGCGGCGGCCTGTGCGGATTGCGCCAGCGCGCGCAACGACTCCACGTACGGAGGCCGCGCAATGCCGCGTTCCGTGAAGATGGCCGCAATGTAGCGCGCCGGCGTAACGTCGAAGGCGGGATGCGCGGCGTGCACGTCAGGCGAGATGCGAACGTCTTGGAAATGCGTGACTTCGGAGGCGGCGCGCTGCTCGATCGGAATGTGCCCGCCATCGGGGATCGTCAGGTCGAACGTGGAAACGGGCGCGGCGATATAAAACGGGACGTTATTCTCTTTCGCCAGCACCGCGATCTGGTACGTGCCAATCTTGTTCGCGGAATCGCCATTCGCTGCGATGCGGTCAGCGCCGGTGACTACCGCGCCTACCTTACCGGTGTTCAGGAAGTAGCCCACCATGTTGTCGGTGATCAGCGTCAGCGGGATGCCGCCGCGATGCAGCTCCCAAGCGGTAAGTCGCGCACCTTGTAAATACGGCCGCGTTTCGGGCACGAGGATGTGCAGCTTTTTCCCCTGCTCGATGGCTACCCGAATCACTCCCAACGCCGTGCCGATGCCGCCGGTGGCCAGCGCGCCGGCGTTGCACTGCGTCATTACCTGGCCGTCGCGGGGCATAAGCTCCGCGCCATACCGGCCGATGGCCTCGTCGGTCGCCTTTTTTTCCAGGTGGATCAATTGGGCTTCCGCGATCAGTCCTTGCCGAATCTTGCTTAGATCGCTGGTGTGCGCCGCCAGTTCGCCGAAGCGCACTTTCATGCGCTCGAGCGCCCAGAAAAGATCGACCGCAGTCGGCCGCGTCTTTGCCAGAAGACCGCAGATCTCGTCGAACTCGCCGCGCAGTTCAGCCAACGACTTCGCCGACGAGTGAAGTACGCCCAGCGCCACGCCCATCCCCGCGGCCACGCCGATCGCCGGTGCCCCGCGAATCACCATGTCGCGAATGGCGCGCGCGACCTCGCGGTAGTCCGTGTAGGTGTGATGAATCTCCTTGGAGGGAAGCCGGCGTTGGTCGAGCATGACCACACCTTTGTCCGTCCACTCAATCGGTTGAGCCACGTACATTCTATCGTTCCTCGTTGCGCTGGTTCTGCCCGCGCGAGCGGGTGCGGAATGACACCGTTACTCACATATTGTAACGAAGGCGGCGGTGGAAAACGAACCCTTACGGACCCGGCGGGATGCGCGTGAAGCCGTGCGTGCCAATGATGGTCGTGACCGCAATCGCCGAATTGTAGCCCAGATGCAGAAGAAAGCTGGCCAGCACCGTGCCGGTGTACGCTCGCGCAGACGTGAAGACCACGCCCACCAGGATCAGCAGCGCGACGATTCCCCAGCTCCAACCAAGCTGCGAACCGTGCATCAAGCCGAACAGAATTCCGGTCAGCAGAATCCCCGGAACGATGCCGAACGACTTGGCGAACAGCGGATACAAATAGCCGCGAAACACGGTTTCTTCGACCAGCGGAGCGACCAAGACCGCCATGATCATCAGCAGCAGTGCCGTGTCGCGGTTCTTGAACAGCTCTTGGATCGGCATATTTTCTTTGGTGTGAACTTGCGAACTGGCCAGCGCCACGAAAACGGCCAAGGCGCAGCCCGACAAAAAGTAAACCCACGGACTAACTCTGCGTCCATACGCATCCGGCTTCAACTTTCTCCAGCCCAACGACCTCCAGAAGGGCAAATCCCGCAAAACGCTCAACGTGACGTACAAAAACAAAAAGATAAGCGCGTACCAAATCAGGTTGCTGCCGAAAAGAAATTGCGGCTTGTTCAATAAGTAGTGTTCGTACTGCTCCTTCGTAAGGTGCTGCTGGCGCGGAGCGTAGTAAAGCGCCAAGCCGGTTTGCACCACGACGAAACTCGCAAATGTAAAGAACATGAACACAATGAAGTGCGGCCAAGACCAGGCGATGCGCAGGTCCGCGCGGAGCGGCGGTTTCGAGCTTTCTTCAGTGTAAAGGGGAGCCGTAGCCGCGTAGGTAATGGGGTCGCCCGCGAGCGGCGTAGTCGCCGGATCGGTGGGAAGCTGCTCCCCAAGTACGGGCGGCCGATCGTCCGGCTCGGATGGAGCGGACGGATCGTTTTCAGGCGTGGGGTCAAACATGGGCATCCGATCTGTGATCGACCAGGGTCATCGCTTCGCACCCCGCCGGTTTTTGCGAGCCGGCTTTTTCGGCGAAGTGGCGCCTGGCCAATCGGATGCCAAAGCAGCCGCAACCAGCGGAAGCAGAATTTCATGGTGTCCGGTGATGGCGTAACCATGCGATTCGGCCGCGCTGGTCCCCGGTTGAGACGCGGTAGGACGCTTCACCACGTTCTGCAACGGCCGGTAGTGCTGCACAAAATCAAAATTTACCGTGGTGATGGGACGGAGCGGCACACCAAGATTGCGAACCACCGAGACCGCTTTCAAAAACACCTCGGGCAGCAGCACCGCCGATCCCCAATTCATATATACGCCGCCGGGATGCATTTCTTTCACCAGCGCGCAGAAAAGCCGGAAATCGCAATGCGTGGCCGCACCCAGAGCAGCGCCGTCGGCAGCCGGATGCATGTGCGGAATATCTGTCCCGATAGCGACATGCACGGTAACGGGAATGCGGTGCTTGTAAGCAGCGCAAAGCACGCTGGAGTCCGCGTGCTCCACATCAATCACGCCGCTGCTGAGGAACTGTCCGGCAGCTTCGCCGTAACCGATGCGGATGCGCCACGCCAGTTTGGCCATTTCGTTGAGGTATTGACCAGTCTCCGCGGCCATACCAAATCGCCCGGCGCCGAGATTGGCCTCCACATCCTCCGAAGTGTTCCCGGCAAGCGCAATCTCAAAATCGTGGATCAGCGCAGCGCCATTCATCGCGATCGCGGAGACAAATCCGCGGCGCATCAAGTCGATCAGAACCGGGCCGAGCCCGACCTTGATGACGTGCCCACCAATGCCCCAGAGAATCGCCCTACGTTGCTTCCGAGCGCGCTGCACGGCGGCCAGAAGCTCTCGCAGATCACTTGCGGCAAGGATGTTAGGGAGCGAATCGAAAAATTTAACGAGCGAGGCGCTGCTGGCGGGTGGCTTGGCAAAGTCCCGCGCACTGACCTTGCTCTTCCGCGAGGCAAGCGGGTAAGTGTCAAGCGCGCCCAGCGTGAGCGGTTGGGTTGCGTAGATGCTCATGGACGAAAACTCACTCTACGGGGAAGCCCCGGCAGGCGCAAGGACAAGCAGGGACCGGTAACGGATCAGTTTGCGCCTGTGCAGTTGCCCCCTGCTTCCTAACAATTGACACCCGTCCGGTAATCCGGGTGTCAAGACTAACGACGCAACACGGGCGGTCAGTACTTATGCCTTCTGCGCTTGTTGTTTTGCGAGCGTCTCGCGGATTCTTTTCATTCGTTCGCGAACCATCGCCGCCCTCTTGCGTCCGTCCGGTGTGGCGTCCACTAATTTTTCGAGACTGGCGGCAAAATGCGGACCGTAGGCTGCGCGTATCTCGGGAAGGAGGAGCTCGATATTCGCGAAGACGCTAATGTGCTCGCCGTTGCAGTCGCTGAAAAGCTCTGGACGAATTGCGCCGTCGTTCACCAGAGCCGCTGCCATATCCCAGTACGTTACCACCATACGCAAATGACCGCTGTGATCGCTGAACATTGCGCTATTGAAATCCGCCAGCGTCTGCGGGTTGAAATCGCGAAAAAACCAGTCACGCGCTTTGCGCATCGTTTCTTCGCGGCGCAGTTCGTAGAGCTTCAGGATGAGTCCGGCTTCTTCTTGTTTCGACATCGGAGGCATCTCCTTCGTAACGCCTTGTTGGCGGTTGCGTTTACGCTGCTGAGTGTAGCAGTCGCGCCAAAATGAGAGCGAAAGAATCTTTCTTTCCGGGTTTGACGCTACGAAAACGCACTGTGTTCAGGAGGTTTCTCGCCGAGAATGTACCTACCCTGCCCGACGACACTCATGTCCCCGCCACCGATTTTCTCGAGTATGAGGTAATGCGAGATGGTCTGGCCAATGAGAGAGCCGGACGCCATGGTGCCGTCATGTTAGTTGGCGACCCCAAAGCAAGTCAACGAATAGCATTTTGCCATCGAATCTCGACTTCAAGTCGGGCAAGTGCCTGGTACATGCAGTAATCGTACTTGTGGAGTCCCGATACCTCAGATATCCCGTATCCAACCTACAGGGCGTTGGTCGGTCCTGAGCCGGGACCCACGCCGCCGACGCATTAGGCCTACTGAGCCTGACTCTTGATGATAAGAATAGGTTCGCTTCCGATCGCGACCTGATGGTCTGCGATCGAGTGTGCGGTGGTGCTGGCAAGCGTTTCATAGGTGGCGAAGGCCGAGCTCACCGTAATGGTCTTTGAAGTCGTCGCGTTCCAGACAATTTCGGCAGGATACCCGGTGGAGAGCGTCAGCGCGCAAGTCCAGGTCTTGTCGGAAGCTTCGCTGCAGGGATTTGAGGAGTGCGAGGAGCCGACCAGCCAATGATTCATCACCTCGTAGGCAACGCCCGAGGAATTTACGCCGCTGTCAGGGGTCCACATCGTGCCCCAGTTATTGCTACTGTCCCACGCAAACCAATAGAAACGCGCCACGTGGCGCGACCACAACATCGTGTACATCTGGCCTACCACCGCCACGCGTTGGGCGGTTGTGAGCGACATGTCTCCAAACCCACCTTCGGTGGACCAAATCGGCTTGTCGCCGATGCCGTTGTTAGTCATCATCGAACGAAGGTCGTCTACACGATCCGCGATGGCCGGAGAATTCGTTGCGGCAGTGATGTAGCTATGCAGAGCAACGATGTCTTGGGCGTGGACACCGCCGGCGGAATAGTAGCTCTGTAGCCATTGAACGGTGTTCGATCCCGTGGGACCCGGCCCGACAACCAACGCATTGGGGTCGAGGGAATGAATGATGTTGTAGGCATCCTTACCCATAGTTGCCAGTTGGGAGAAAGTTCCCGTCCAATACTTCGGACCGTTCGGCTCGCTCCAGACTTCGTAGTACTTAATGTGGCCGGTGGAAGATGCCAACGAGTGTTTAACCACCGCGGTGACGAAGGCCTTGAAAGTAGCGTCCCCGGAGTCAACGTCCGAAGGCGGCGCAGCGCATCCAACGTCGCCTTGAGCGCACGATTCCGTCGGTCTCATGGAAGCCCAATGAGGCGTGCGTCCAAACACATAGAGAACGTCCTTATCTTCTCGGGCAGCGACCTCAAGCCATGCGTCCAATTCCGACCATGTATAGGTGTTGCGGCTCGTTTCGATCTCCGCCCAGGTCGTTTGCGTATCCCAGAGCCGAAAGCTTCCAAACGGAACCGACGGGAAATGGGAAGCGCCAACCCAATTGATAGTCTGACTAAAGAGGGTCGGCGCCACAGTCCCGCCAGTTTCGGTGGCGGTCGAGGAAGTCGACCCACCAGGCTTTGCGCTCGCTTGAGCGGAGTTGGCACTCTGCCCCGAAGAGCCTTCTGCCGAGACGACGTAATAATATGTGGTGCCGTCGGTAAGACCGGAATCGGTATGCTCGGTCGAGACGGAAGCGGCGATCTGCGTATAAGGCCCGCCACTGCTAGTGGCACGCTTCAGACGATAGCTCGCTGCACCCGCCACCTCAGACCACGTCAGGCTGACCCAAGAATTTCCCGGCGTAGCGGTGAGCCCTGTGGGGGTGGATGGAACTTTAACAACCGTCGACGCAGCCGGCTTAGCGCTAACCTGAGTCGAGTTGGCGCTCTCTCCGGCCGAGTTAACGGCGGAGACCACATAGAAATAGGTGGTGCCATCCGCGAGGCCCGAATCGGTGTGAACCGTGGAGGCGGGAGCAGCGATCTCCGAGTAAGGACCACCGCTCTTGGTGGTACGTCTTAAGTGATAACTCGTGGCGCCCGCAGCGGGCGACCACGACAGACTGACCCAAGAATTGCCTGCTGTCGCCTTCAGCCCTGTCGGCGTGGCTGGAACAGACTGGGCTGGCTTGGCGCTCAATCCAACCGAACCCATCGTCGAAAACAACCCTGTCAGCAGCAACAACAGACTTTTCTTGAAAATGACCCTCATCATCTGGCCCCCTGCAAGCCGCTCCAGCGGAGTGACTGGCCGAATTAGGTTAGGGGGCGATGAAGAAGCAAACAACCTGTTCTGGTGGACAGTATACGGACAGTGTTGCGGACAGTATCTAATATTTTGGCGACCAGATAGACAGAACAGCTTATGGAACCGGTTTCAAAGCAACCAGAAGATTGGGCCGAGAGTGAGTCGAAATCCTGACATGTCGTCTGATGTATTTTTCCAACACCGTCACGGTAATCGTTGCCTTCGACAATCTGAATCAGCAGCAGCAAGCCACCTGCCTGAGTAACGTCGTTACCCGACAAAGTAAAATCTCGCTGATTTCGACCATATTCGTGTCGTGATGATGACGGTTGTTCCTGAGCCACCAGCCGTTCGGCAATGCTTGTAACGACGACTGAACCGAGGAAAGTTCGCACGTTCACGTTCTTCTCATTTCTCCGGCGTTGAATCCGTAAGTCAGTCTCACTTGCGGAATTCGCTGAAAACGAAATCATGCTCTTTTCGGTTGGCGTGGCAGGCAGCACAGGCTGCTTGTCGCTCGGCCGTTAACCTCCCGCCAGTCGGATTACCACCTGGGAAGCTCATAAATTGCCAGCCGCCGGTTGTGCGATAGAGCTCGCTCTGTTTCACCATGACATCAACCCGGCGCGTTGGCCCTTCTATCGTGTTGCCCGCAACCTCCTTGGTTTCAAGCAAGTCGTAAACAATCACGGAGCCGTCCGCAAACTTGCCCGTCTCATAGCCCTCCAGAGCTTCCTCGTTTGCGTAAATGTGGTGAATTCCCCCGTCGGTAGCAAACGCGGCGCTTTGCGGCCCGACCAGCACGCTCTTGACGTGGGCCCACTTGCGGAATTTCTTGGGAAATGGAGCTACATCGTCGACTTGCGCCCAGAGAGAAAAACCACTGACGGAAACTACGGTCGCAAGCAGCATCAGCAGGTAGTTTCTCACTTTCACCTCCATCCAGGAGGCAGTCTGTGCCAGGCGCAATGCCTGCGAAAAGCGGATTTTGACTAGCCGGTGAAATGCTGTGACGAACTGGACGGGTGGAACGGTCAGAACGGATTGTTGACCAAAGCTCTCAGTCGGCTCGAATAGGTTCGCCCGGATTGCAGGCGTGCTCCGTCTCGCAGCGTGATTACGTACTCTCCGTGCGCGCCAGACTGCAGGTTTTTGATCCGGCCAAGATTGACGATGATCGAACGGTGGATGCGAAGGAAAATCTCCGGATCGAGAGATTTTTCGAGAGTGTTCATGGTCACATGGAGCAGGTGACTCACTCGGCCGGCGTGCAGTTCCACATAATTCTCCGCGGCTCCTATCCAATCCACGTCTTCGACATCCACGAACACAGTCTTGCCTCCTGACCGCACCGCCAGGCGCTTCACATAACTCCGAGGCGACGCTATGGTTTCGAGCAGGCCGATGATTTGCCGGTTTGAATCCGAGGCGACGTTCGAACGGATACGGCTTTTGGCGCGCACCAACGCCTTGACGAAACGTTCTTCGATCACCGGTTTGAGCAGGTAATCAAGCGCATTGATTTCAAACGCCTGAATTGCGTACTGGTCGTGGGCTGTGACGAACACCACCTGTGGCATATTTTCTGCGCCGATTTTCCGAACCACCTCGAATCCATCCATCTCCGGCATCTGCACATCCAGAAACACGAGATCAGGGTTGGACTCTCGAATCGCCGCGACTGCCTCGCGTCCGTCTCTGGCTTCGCGAATTGCTGAAACTTCGGGGTCCCTGGAGAGCAGCACCCGTAAGCCGTCCCGCGCCAGCGGTTCGTCATCCACGATCAGGGTTGTCAGAGGCATTAGGCTCTCGCAATTTCGGCATGAAACGGATGGAAGGGGATATTCATGGTTACGACCACCCCGCCACGGTCGCAATTCTGGATTTCCAATCTCGCGTCCTGGCCGTAAAGCTGTTGCAGCCGTGCTCGGGTGTTCGCCAGGCCGATGCCCTCGTCCTCAGACGAGTCGCTGGGCGAAAGCCCGGGTCCATCATCCTGCACTCGAAGTTCCACCATGCCATCGATCTTCGACGCGCTGATCAGAATCCGGCCGGCCGAGGAGCTTCGTCCGATGCCATGGCGAATGGCGTTTTCCACGATTGGCTGCAAGATGAGTTGCGGCACCGACGCTTCCTGCGTCGCCGGATCTGCCGAGACCTCGACCCGCAACCGGTCCGGGAAGCGCACCTGTTCAATGGCCAGATAAAGCTGCAAATACTCCAGTTCGCGGCGTAGAGAAACCTCCTGAGCGTCAACGTCCTCCAACACACCCCGCAAGAGATCGCTCAGGTGACCAAGCATCTGTTCCGCATCCTTGCCCTTCTGCTGGCGCACCAGCACCGTGATGGCATTCAGGGTGTTAAACAGGAAATGTGGTTGGAGCTGCATCTTCAGCGCATTTAGTCGAGCACTCATCAGTTGCGACTGTAACTCGGAAGCTCGCAACTCGAACTTCAGCACTTCCTGTGAGCGTTCCTGGTACCTGCGATAGTAGAGGACTCCCCACTGCACCCCAAGCACAGTCCAGTAATTTAAAACGCCGCCGTGAAACCCCCTGACCAGCAACTGCACCAGAGTTCCACGAAAGTCCTTCATCAATAGGGGAAACAGGTGCAAGCGTGAATACAGCGCGCTTTCCAGACTCAGCTCGAAAGCTGAGAACCCTGCGCTCAGCAAAAGATGGAGAGCGATCCGAGGGAACCAGTTGCTACGCTCGACAGGAAACTGCCGGCCGAGCCATAGCATGGCTGGGGTCAGAAGGGCCCAAATGTAAACTCCGGAGAGCCACGCCAGTAAGTAATGCCACCAGGGAGTTGGGTCATACGAGACAAGCCTTTGCGTGAGACCTTGGCTGAAATAAAAGAGGCCCAACACTGTCCACAGCAGAAAATACAGAGGATAGTTTCGCAGATCGCGTTTGAATCCACTCTCCATCGCCATGTAGCTTATCTTAGACTTAGTCGGTTGCACCTCCTGGATTGGTGCACACGCCGTGTCGTAATCTCTTGCTACTCGGAAGTCATTCTGCTATCCCACACTAAAAGTCCAATTCTGGGGAGCGGCTGAGAGCGGCTCAACAGCTTGCGAAAAAGGCTCCGGGGCACAGCCATTTCTGGCTGCGGGCGTAGGCTAAGTGCAGCAGATTGGAGAAGAACCCGCAAGAAATTGATTTATTTGCCGTTGGCGGAATGCCCGTTGCCGCCGCCGGTGCCATTGGGGGAGCGGCCGTTTACCGGCAGGACGCGGGCTAGGGCTTGCCCGGTGTGTGACTTCTTCGTGCGGGCCACCAGTTCGGGTGGGCCTTGCGCGACGATGCGGCCGCCGCCTTCACCGCCTTCCGGGCCGAGGTCGATCACCCAGTCCGCTTGTTTGATCACGTCGAGATGGTGCTCGATGATCAGCACGGTGTTCCCAAGCGCAACCAATCGCTGCAGAACGTCGAGCAGCTTGCGCACATCGTCAAAGTGCAATCCCGTCGTCGGCTCGTCTAGGATGTACAGCGTGCGCCCGGTTTGCCGCTTGGAAAGCTCGCGCGCCAGCTTGATGCGCTGCGCTTCACCACCGGAGAGCGTCGTCGCGGATTGGCCCAGCTGTACGTAGCCGAGTCCCACTTCCACGAGAGTCGCGAGCTTCTGCTGAATCTGCGGGATATTTTCGAGCAGCTTCAGCGCGTCGTCCGCGGGAAGATTCAGAATCTCCGAGATGGAGTGTCCCTTGAACCGCACCGCGAGCGTTTCCGAATTGTAACGGCGTCCGCGGCACACTTCGCAGCGCACGTATACATCCGGAAGGAAGTTCATTTCGATGCGGCGCAAGCCGTCGCCCTGGCACGCTTCGCAGCGGCCGCCTTTCACGTTGAAGCTGAAGCGGCCGGGACGGTAGCCGCGCTCGCGCGATTCGGGCAGCATGGCGAATAGCTCGCGGATCGGCGCGAACACTCCAGTGTAGGTGGCGGGATTCGATCGTGGCGTGCGGCCGATCGGAGCCTGATCGATCTCGATGACCTTGTCGATGTGTTCGGCTCCCAGAAGCTCGCGGTGAGCACCGGGCGGCTCCATGGAGCGATAAAGCTTTTGCGCCAGCGCGCGATAGAGGATGTCGTTGACCAGCGTGGACTTGCCGGAGCCAGAGACACCGGTGACAACCGTAAGCAGTCCGAGCGGAAGCGTGACATCAACATCCTTGAGATTGTTGGCGTGGGCGCCAAGGATTTGGATGGCTTTGCCGTTGGGGCTACGCCGTTTTTCCGGAACCGGGATGCGCGCGGCGCCGCTGAGATAGCGGCCAGTCAGCGACTCCGCACTGGCGGCGATCTGCTCAGGCTTCCCATAGGCGACCAGGTAGCCGCCAGCGTCGCCCGCGCCTGGACCCAGATCGACTACGAAATCGGCGCGCCGAATGGTGTCTTCGTCGTGCTCGACGACGAGAACGGTATTGCCGAGGTCGCGAAGGCGCTCGAGAGAACCGAGCAGCCGGTCGTTGTCACGCGCATGGAGGCCGATGGAAGGCTCGTCGAGAACGTAAAGAACACCGCGAAGACGCGAACCAATCTGGGTAGCCAACCGTATGCGCTGCGCTTCGCCACCGGAGAGTGTAGCGGCGGAGCGGTCCAGGCTGAGATAACCCAGCCCGACGGCCAGCAAGAAATCGAGGCGCTCGGCGACTTCCTCCAGCGGGCGCCCCGCAACTTCGCGCTGGCGCAAGGTAATTTGCATTAGGATCTTGTCGACGGCTGGGCGGGCCGAGCTGAGCGATAGCGCGGTGAAATCGGCGATCGACCATTCCGCCAGCTTGACGGCCAGCGATTCGGGACGCAGGCGCCTGCCGTGGCAAACGGAGCACAGCGTAGCCGACATGTACTGCGTCATCCACTCGCGATACGAGTCGGAATTGGATTCTTCAAAGTTTCTCTCAAGGAATTTCAGGATGCCCGGGAAGCGGAAGCCCTTTTCCGCGCGGGCCCTTTTCTGCGCCGCTGATTCGGCCGTGAGTCGTTCATTCGACGGAGGATAGCCATACAACAAGAGATTCTGCATGCGCGCCGGAAACTTCTCGAAAGGTGTTTCGAGGTCGAACCCATGAGCGTAGGCGCCAAGCTCCAGTGTCCGCTTGAGCATCGAGGAACCTGAGCCGGGCCCCAGGCCGCCGTCGAAGAGCGGCCGCGTCCAGTCCACGATCACGCGGGCAGGATCGAAGTCGTACTTCGAGCCAAGGCCGTTGCACGCGGGACACGCGCCGTAAGGTGAGTTGAAGCTAAACGAGCGGGGCTCCAATTGGGGAACTGAGATGCCGCAGTCGGGGCACGCCAGCTTCTCGGAGAAGACGGAGTCTTTGCCGCCCACCACCGAAACCGTGACGAGACCAGCCGCTAGCTTGAGCGCCGTCGCAATGGACTGCTCCAGGCGGGTGGCAATGCCTTGCTTGACGAGCAGGCGATCGACGACAACCTCAATGGTGTGGTTCTTGCGCTTGTCGAGGACCGGAATTTCGTCCAACTGGACGAGCTCGCCATTGATACGCGCGCGGACGTAGCCGTCTTGCGCCAGTTTTTCCAGCTCTTTGCGATAGGCGCCTTTGCGGCCGCGAACGATCGGCGCCAGGATCATGATGCGATCTTCGGGCTTGCACAGGTCGCCATTCAGGATGGCCTGGACGATCTGCTCGCTGGACTGCCGGGTGATGGACTTGCCGCAGCTGGGGCAATGGGGAATGCCGATGGAGCTGTAGATCACCCGCAGGTAGTCGTAAATCTCCGTGATGGTGCCGACCGTGGAGCGCGGCGAACGCGTGGTGGTCTTCTGCTCGATGGCGATCGAAGGGGAAAGTCCTTCGATGACATCGACTTCCGGGCGTTCCATTTGATCGAGGAACTGGCGGGCGTAGGCCGAAAGGGACTCCACGTAGCGGCGCTGGCCCTCCGCATAGATGGTGTCAAACGCGAGCGACGACTTGCCGGACCCGGACAAGCCCGTGATGACCGTCAGAGAGTTGCGGGGAATTTCGACGCTGATGTTCTTGAGATTGTGCTGGCGAGCGCCCCGGACGACAAGTTTGGTCAGGCCCATGATCCCCAAACGCTCCCTCCACAGGAGCCCCGGCACACAGTAGGTACACTGAGGCCAGAATAACTTCTTACAATAACAGGCGAGCTTCTTCAGGGTCAATCGTGAGCTAGCGCTGGGCAGTGATTCACTTTCCGATAATCCGACGCAATATGAGAGGGCGTTGACCGATCAAATCGGGTCCGAGGATCACTTCCGGTTAGTCGACGACACGTCCGGAAACGCGGCCAGTTGTGTACTGATGAATGACCAAGACCTGGTTGGCCATGTCCGGTTTGGCCGTTCTATATTCTAAAATGCGCTGACCAGATCGAGAGGATGCTGGTTGGCGTTTCCTGAACCGTCCAGGGGAATTCAAGAATGGAAACTCCAGATAGTTCAGGCAAACGCGTGACCCAAGTACAATCCACTCGCCCATTGACTTTCTGGCCCGTCGCCCGCGTCGCCAGCGGGAATTTTCTGGAGATGTACGATTTCCAGGTCTTCGGATACTACGCGGCGGCAATCGCGCGCACTTTTTTCCCGAGTGGGAACGAATTCGCGTCGCTGATGCTTTCTCTGGCGACCTTCGGCGCGGGTTTTCTGATGCGGCCCCTCGGCGCGATCATGTTGGGCGCTTATATCGATCATCGTGGGCGCCGCGACGGGCTTCTCCTGACTCTCGGATTGATGGCGATCGGAACTGTTTCAATCGCGTGCACGCCTTCCTACGCATCGATCGGGCTGATTGCGCCGCTGCTGGTCCTCACCGGGCGGCTGGTCCAGGGACTGTCAGCTGGCGTGGAGGCGGGCGGCGTCTCCGTCTATCTTTTCGAGGTTGCGACACCTGGACACAAGGGTTTCTACGTCAGCTGGCAAGCGGCGAGCCAGCAAGTGGCGGTGATGTTCGCAGCAGTACTCGGGCTTGGCCTGACGTCACGGCTCACCGGCGATCAAATGACGCGTTGGGGATGGCGCGTCCCACTGCTCGTCGGGTGCGCGATTGTTCCACTCTTGTTTCTGTTGCGGCGGTCGCTCAAGGAAACGGCGGAATTCCTTGAGCGCAAGCGCCGTCCGTCGCAGCGCGAGATTCTGCACACGCTGACGCGCAGTTGGAGGCTGGTAGTGCTCGGAACCTTCTTGACGATCATGAACACGGTCTGCTTTTACATGATCACGGCGTACACACCGACGTTCGGCGGCGTCGTGCTTCATCTTGCGGCGAGGGACAACATGATCGTCACGCTGTGCGTCGGCGTTTCCAATTTTTTTTGGCTTCCGATCATGGGTGCGGTTTCCGACAGAATTGGTCGGCGTCCAATGCTGGCCGTTGTCAGCATGCTGGCGCTGCTGACGGCTTATCCGGCGTTGTCGTGGCTGGTAAACGCGCCGTCATTCAGCCGGCTAATGGCGGTGGAATTGTGGTTCTCATTCTTGTTCGCGAGCTACAACGGCGCGCTGATCGTGTTCCTGACGGAAATCATGCCGGCCGACGTCCGCACCGCCGGATTCTCTCTTGTCCATAGCAGCGCGACCGCCATCTTCGGCGGATTTACGCCTGCGATTTCAACCTATCTGATCCACACGACCGGGAATCGTGCGATTCCGGGACTGTGGCTGTCGTTCGCCGCCGTCTGCGGGCTGATCGCGACTGTGCTGTTGAGTTCTTCGCGCGTCGCGCAGTTTTCTCCGATGGACACCCGTACGCCCTCCCTGGCGCCATGAGGACGTATCGGTCCGCCCAGTTCGCTCACGAGCGACGATCTGCTTTATTCGTTGGTTACGATCGCGTTGACCGGCTAGGACCACTGATATTCCAGCGAGGACGGTTGTGAGGTTTTCGGGCGTACGGCATCGCTGCCGTGGATGACGCTCTCGCTCAATACTAGGGCCCGCAGACCTCCGCGATAGATCAGGCCACACATCACGCCATGTTGCGTGAGGTCGTCCAAATGCTTGGGCGGCTCGCAGAGACGCGTGCCGCGCATGAGCAGGGCGCCGACCCAGAATTCACGGTCGACGAGATGATTGAGCGGGACACTGGACGTCGCGATGTTGCGGCGGGTGTCGACACAGCGGCGAGCTTGATCCCGAACCGTTCCCCCTCGGCGTTAGCGCGTCGCCGAAAAGCGCATCGACGGCCTCAATCTCGATCAGCGTGACTTCGCGCCCACCGTAGCTCGACTTTTTCGGGTAGAACACGGTGCTGGCGAAATACCGATCGCTCTCGAGCCCGCGTCCCAGGAACGCTCGCACGGTTATCGTCTGCATCGGCGCCGGACGCTTCCGCCGCGATATGGACGGAGACCACAGTGCCTTCCCACATGCGACGATCCTAGCAGGCTCAACGGCATGTTATAGGGGCTGTCGCCATCCCTGGGAACGACTGCCGCACCACCACACGGGTAACGGGCTAACCGGAAACTGACCCAGTACCTGGCGCTGCAGAAATTGGGGGCTAATCCCAAAATGGAACGCGGGCGCAAAACAGTTCACTACTGAAATCGCTCACCGTCGTGCAGCGCCGCTCGCGATCGTCTGGGTGATTGTGATCGTGGTCACGAGCGCAAAGAGCGTAAGCGTACCTGGCAATTCGAACAGGTGAATGCGTGTCCGAAAGGGAATGCTCACTGGGCTGTGGAAAATTTCTGCGCGCTTACAGTGATCACTGTAGAGCCTGGAGGTGACGGGTAATTTTTCGGGGGAGTACCGCATTTTTACGCGGAATCAAATTGCCACTGTGCTGAAAATAAGAATGTTAGAAATGGCTTATCGGTTGCAACTTGGGAGGTCGGGGGACGCGAGCCGAGGATCCCTTTAGGGGATTGAGGGCTGGGCCGGTTCGCTCGTCCCCCTTTTTTCTTTCGTTGCCGGTGAGCCGGACACCCGTTCGGACCTCACCTCTCTCAAAAAAATACCCCGGAAACGTATGCGAACACGGTGGAAGTGTGTGTACACACGTACAGGTGCGGACCTGTCCTTACGACCAGGGTCGGGAGATGTAGTCGCTCATGGTCATGAACAGCATGATCGCGAGCCAGAAGACCGAGCAAATGATGACCATCTGCGTGCGCCTGGAGCCGTACTTGCCATGCATGAAGAAGAGGACGACCAGCGAAGCTTTGAAGGTGGCGATGACCAGGGCGACGATGATGTTCAAACCGGAGAAATAGTGATTGAGGTCCACGGTGGCGGCATAGACCGTGAGGAGCGTGCAAATCATCAGCGCGCCAAAGATCACGAAGTAGATTTTCGGTGAAACGATGTGATGTTCAGACACGCCCTTCCCTCTCTCCAAGACTTCCCGTTAATGCCGGTCGATCAAGTACAGCAGTGGAAACAGAAAAATCCAAACAATATCGACGAAATGCCAATATAGGCCGATGAGGTCCACCGGGGTGCTGTACTCCGGGGTGAACCGGCCGCGCAGCGATTGCTTGATCAACCAGATCAGCAGCCCGGCACCGATAATCATGTGCAGGGCGTGAAGGCCGGTCATGGCGAAATAAAGCGAGAAAAAAAGCTGGGCGTGAGCGTTGCTGGCAACGGAGGCGCCCGGCTCAAAGCTGAAGTTGAGGCCGGGAACGTGGTGCTCGACGAATTTCTCGTGGTACTCAACGCCTTTGATGCCCAGGAACACGCTGCCGAGGATCAAGGTGGAAATGAGGAAGATGGTGAGGAGCTTTTTCTTGCCGACCTGGGAGGCCCAGACGGACATGGCCATGGTCAAGCTGCTGGCGATGAGAACGACGGTGTTGATGGCACCGAGCTTGAGGTTGATGGACCTACTGGCCTCGCCGAAGATGCCGGGATAGGTGGAGCGATTGAGCGTGTAGGTCATGAACATGCCGCCGAAGAACAAGACTTCGGTGGTCAGGAACACCCACATGCCCAGCGAAGCGCTTTCGCGCTGCTGGTCCATGGTTTCGAATTGGCCGTACAGTTCCCCGGTGCGATGCACTCGGCACTCCTCCGTGGACCCTGCTGGGTCGCGCGTCTAGAAGTTACAAAAACCGGCCCTCAGCGCCTAAAGCCGGGTTGAATCGCAAGCACTTACGGCACGAGTGAAGTCGTGCCCTCCCGTTGCCATACAAACGCTTAAGCTCCGCCCCTGGGAAGCATCTATGAGACAGCCTCCCGCGGTTAATCGTCTCCGTGGGCCGGCGAAAGCGACGGCGCACCCTTCACTTCAAGACCCAAGTCCGGCCGATTGTAGTAATCGTACGGTTCCCAGGTGACTTCCGGCGTAACGTCAAAGTTTTCCGTGAGCGGCGGCGAATCGGTCTGCCACTCCAGACCCGTGGCCGGCCAGGGATTGCGCCCGGCGACCTTCCCGTAACGCATCGACCAGATCAGATAGATCATCGGCAGCAAGTAACCCAGCGCCAGGATGGATGCACCCGCGGTGGACATCACGTTAAGCACCTGGAACTCGGGCGGATAGCTGTGATACCGCCGCGGCATGCCTAGGTAGCCGAGAATAAATTGCGGGAAGAACGTCAGGTTAAAGCCCACGAACAGGGTCACCGCGGCAATCCGCGCCATCATCTCCGGATAGAGCTTGCCGGTGATCTTCGGCCACCAGAAATGTAGGCCGCCGACGTAGCCCATCACCGCACCACCAACCATGATGTAGTGGAAGTGGGCGACCACGAAGTAGGTGTCGTGGATGTGAATGTCCAGGCCGAGGCACGCCAGGAAAAGGCCGGTCAGCCCGCCGATCAGGAACAGTCCGATGAAGCCGAGAGCGTACAGCATCGGCGTGTCGTAGGAAATTGAACCTTTGTAGAGAGTCGAGGTCCAGTTGAAGACCTTGACCGCCGAGGGAATGGCCACGAGATAGCTGAGCAGCGAGAACGTCAACGCGGCGTAGGCGGACTCGCCGGTGAGGAACATGTGATGCGCCCAAACGAAGAAACCGATGACGGCGATGGCGATACTCGATCCCGCGATGAACGAGTACCCGAAAATCGGCTTGCGCGCGAACGTGGGGATGATCTCGCTGATCACGCCCATGGCCGGCAAGATCATGATGTACACGGCCGGATGGGAGTAAAACCAGAACAGGTGCTGGAACAGGATGGGATCGCCGCCGAGCGCGGGATTGAAAAAGCCCAGGTGGAACATGCGCTCGAGGCCGGCCAGGAGCAGGGTAATGGCGATCACCGGCGTTCCCAAGATGAAGATAATGCTGGTGGCGTAGTGCGCCCAAACGAAGAGCGGCAAGCGGAACCAGGTCATCCCAGGCGCCCGCATGGTGTGAATGGTCACAATAAAGTTCAGGCCGGTGAGGATGGAGGAGAAGCCGTTGATGAAAATACCGATCACCGCGGGAGTGACGGCCGAATTCGAATAGACGCTGCTCAGCGGGGTGTAAAAGGTCCAACCGGTATCCAGGCCGCCGGTGGAGAACGAATACAGGACAAAGCCGCCGCCGACCAGATAGATGTACCAGCTCAAGAGGTTGATCTTGGGGAAGGCCAGATCTTTGGCACCAATCATCAGCGGGATCAGGAAATTCCCCAGAACCGCCGGGATCGACGGAATCAGGAAGAAGAAGATCATCGCCACGCCGTGCATGGTGAAGAGCTTGTTGTACGTTTCGGGCGTAACCAGGTAGCCGCTCGGGGTCAGCAGGTGGATACGAATCATGGTGGCGAAGGTACCGCCAATGAAGAAGAAGAACGTGACCGAGGCTAGATACAACAGCGCGATGCGCTTGTGGTCGGTGGTCAGCAGCCACGAACGAATCCCATAAGTGGCATTCAGATAGTGCTCGTTCGGCAGTTCGTTGCCTATGGAGGATGGTATCGAGCTCATGGCTATTTCTTCCCTGTGGCCGGCGCAAGTCCGGCGCCCGTCGCGGGAGCCGACTGCGACTGCAAAGACTTGATGTAGGCGGTCAAACTCAGAATCTGCTCCTCCGTCAATTGTCCCTGGAATGTGGGCATCAAAGGCTGATAGCCGGCAACAATCTTGGCGTTCGGCGCCAGAATCGATTCGCGGATGTACGCGTCGTCCGCGACGACGCTGGAGCCATCGGCCAACAAAGTTTTGCGCTGGTAGAGCCCATTGAGCGACGGGGCGCGGCCTTTGCCATCCGGCAGATGGCAGGTATTGCAGGCTTTGTCGGCAAACAGCTTCTCGCCTGCCACGATTGGGTTGGCGTTGGCGTCAGAGCCGGAAAGCCACGCGGCGTAGTCAGAAGGCTCCATGACCGTGACCCAACCGCCCATGATGGCGTGGTTCGTGCCGCAATACTGGGAGCAGAAGAAATGGTAGCGGCCGGTCTTGGTGGGGCGGAACCACATTGTGTTGTAGTGGCCCGGGACGACGTCCATCTTGGTGCGAAACGCCGGGATCGAAAAATTATGGATGACGTCCTCGCTGGCCATGATCAGCTTGACGTTCCGGCCGACGGGGACATGCAGCTCGTTAATTTCCTTCAGGCCATTCGGCTGCTGCGACTTCCACATCCACTGCTTGCCAATGACGTAGATATCAAGCGTATCCAGCGGCGCGCGACGGAAATCGACGTAGATGACCGCGCCGCCGGCGAACATCGTCAAGGCCAGAACGGCCGGAATGACCAGCCAAAGAGCTTCGAGCCGCGAGTCTCCGTGAATCACGGCGCCGATGTCGCCGGGTTTTTTGCGATGGTACAGGAAAAAGAAGAGCACGATGGCCGCGGTGACCGCCACCGCGAAGAAAAGGCACACCACGGTGATATAGACCATGAGCGCGTCCACGCTGGGAGCGAAGTTGGACGCTTGTTCCGGATACAGTGGGAGTTGCGACTGCACGGTTCTAGTGTGCTCCTTGTCCGGTATAAGGTGCGGTACGATCCGCGATTGTTGGGCGAATGTCGCGGCGGCGGAAAATAAAGAAGCCCGCAACCATCACAAGCATCGTCGCAATTCCACCTAGCCGGATGATCCTGAGAATCGTGGCGCTGTAGCGCGCGGTAGACGGATCGTACTGAAAGCAATATAAGAGCAGGTGATCGATGGGTGTACCGATCTTCCCCGCCGAGGCGTCCACCAAGCCGAGACGCACATCGCGCGAAGGATACTCGACGCCGTAGAAGTAGCGCGAGATGCGGCCATCGGGAGTCAGCAGCATGATGCCGCTGGCGTGGGCAAAAATGCCAGACCTAACGTCGAACGAATAACGGAAATTCGCCGCCTTGGTGAGGGCATCAATGGAGTCTTGCGAGCCAGTCAAAAAGTGCCAGCCCGAAGCCGTTTCGCGCCGCCCGTAGTGCGACATGGCGGATTCTTTTTTCCTGGCGGCCATGTCCGGAGTTTCGCGGGCATCGAAGCTGACGAAGATCACGTCGTAGTCGCGGCCGGCGTTGAACGAAAGCATCTTGAGCGAGCCGACCACGCCCTGTTCCACCTGATTGCAAAGCATCGGGCAGCCGTAATAGACCAGCGCCAGGAGTACCGGCTTTTGTTGGCCAAAGTAGTCGCGCAAGCGAACATCCCGGCCGGCCTCGTCGCGGAAGGCTAGATCGAGTGGCAGCTGGCCGTTCAGCGGCGGCTCGAAACCCACGTTCAGCAGGGCGGGCGGAAGTCCCGCGGAAGATTTGCCGACGTTGCCGGGAATGGTTTGTGCGCCGGCGACAGCAACTAGCGTCAGCAGCGCAACAATTCCAGCAAAGGGTCCAACAAAGGGTCCGGCGATGGAACGAAGCCAGCTCATGGTTTTGCCGCAGCGGGCGCGCCCGGCAATCCTTTCTCCGCGATGATTTTCATCGCGTCCTTCACAGGAATCTGCGCGATGCCCGCGCTCTGGTCAACCCAGCCAGTCTTTTCGTTCTCTTCCGTGTCCGACAATACTTTCTCGCGCAGATCGGCCTGAGCGTCCTCGCCGTGACCGGGAACCCCTTGGAGACGCGGCTCCGGCGGCATATCCGAGAATGTGCTGCCCATTTCCTGGCGTATATCTGGCGGAGGCGTGTCGGACTGGACCGCGACACTGGTCGTCGCGCGAAGCACGAAAACACAAACGGCGTACGACAACACGACCGCCACCGCCAACCCGATCAGGTAGATATAGATCGTGCTGGGTTCGACGTCGCGCTTCTCGAAAGAAACGTCGTCGTGCACCGGCGAGCCGTGCAGGTTTCGGCCGGGGTCGTGACCCGCGCGATGCGAATGCGTCTCAGAACTCATGCTGCTCGATGGCCTCCTCGAGTTTCGGGTCGCCCAGCGGGAGAAGCGGCCGTTGCTTCAATTGCCATGCAAAAACGAAAAACCACAAGCCGCCCAGCGCCAGCGGCGCTGCAAGATCCCAAAAATTCGGCAAGGCGTTGGAAGAAAATTCCGGGCGCGTCATCCAATAGAGATCGACGAAGCGCATGAAAATCAGCCACAGCGCCACCTTGGGCAGCGCCTTGGGGTTGCGCTTGAGGTCGCGCGAAAGCAGCAAGAAAAACGGCACGAAAAAATGGAAGATCAAGACGATAACCGCAACCACGCCCCAGCCGCCATAGAGACGCGAACGATAGAAGCTGATTTCTTCGGGCTGGTTGCCAGACCAGGTGATGAGCAGTTGCGAGAAATCGAAGTACGCCCAGAGCATGACGAACGCGAGGAGCAATTTGCCGAGGTCGTGCAAGTGGCGTTTCTGGACGATGCTCGAGAGCGGCTCGGTTTGCGCCAGCAGTACGATGACAGCGATCATCAGGGACATGGAAGAAATGAGCTGCCCCGCGACGAACAGGAAGCCGTAGATCGTGGAGGCCCAGTGCGGGGAGAGCGACATCACCCAATCGATGGCGGCGAAGCTCATGGCGAAGACGTACAGAATGATGCCGGGACCCGCAGCCATTTTCAAATTGCGGCGCAGAGAGCGGTCTTCGCGATTGACGTCCTGCTCTTTCGACCAGCGATTAAAGAAGAACACCAACAACAACCAAACGGCGAAGTAAATCAGCGCGCGAATCTTGAACCAGTCTGCCGTTAGGTAGCTTTGCTGGAATGGCGACAGCGCCCCTTCACCGGACGCCGGGGCATTGAGCCAGCCTGTCGATGCCGGAATGTTCTGTTCCGGAAAATCGGGGTGCCCCTGATACAGATACTTCATGCCGAAGAAGATGGGGAAGAACAGGACGAAGACCAGCGGCAGCGAGCGAGTGGCGGATTCCAGTGGACGCCGGATGACAATACCCCAGTGCCCGCCGGTGAGATGCTGCAGCATCAACAGCCCCAGCGAGCCCAGGGACAAGCCCAGGACAAAGATGAACGCGAGAAGATAGGAGTGAAGGAAACTCTCGGGCGACTTGATGTAGCCGATGACGCAGAGTACGAGGCCAACCAAGCCCACGAAGAGTGCGCGCTGCTGCAGGCGGCCGACGCTCTCAGGCGCCTTGTAGTCCTGCGCGGTCATTCCTTGGCCCCTCCCGGTGTTTCCTGGCTCGTTTCTTTTTTCTCGGCCGGCGGATGCAGCACTTTGTCGCGAAGATCGGGCGGCAGGTCCGCGAGCTTGGCGTTGCGGCTGAGCTGCAAGGCGCGAACGTAAGCCACGATGGCCCAGCGGTCGCGCGGCGGAATCTGCGCGGAATATCCGAGCATGGCGCCGAAGCCGTTGGTAATCACGTCGAAGATGTAGCCGTTGGGCACCTGCCGCAAACGGTCCTCATGGTAACTGGGGGGATGTTTCATTCCGCGCATGACGATCATGCCGTTGCCGTCTCCCTGCAGGCCGTGGCACGGCGTGCAGAAAATTTTGTAACGACCCTCGCCGCGCTCGAGAAGATCCTGGGTGACCGGAAGCGGAAAATTGTTCGACTCCTTGGGAACAAACAGGGCATCTTCGGCCAACGAGCCGCGCGCCACAGTGTTTTCCAGGATCGGCCGCTCGGAGCGCCCGTCGGTGAAGAAATCCGAAGGCGACAACGGGCGATTCTTGGGCTGGTGCGCCATGTCCTGCTTCAGGCTGCAGCCAGCGAGCAGCGCTACGCACACCACGCCGCACGCGGCGGCAAGAACGCGCGAAGTCCGTGGCCGCATCCGCGAAGCGCTAATCATCGCGCACCTCGCTGACGTGATGCGCGTCGACTCCCTGCAGAAAGCGCGAGACTTCCGCGAGATGGAACTTTTTGTCGCGAGCTTCGATGCACAGGTAGAAGCGATCGGTGGTGGCGTGGCGGCAGAATCGCTCGACATTGAAAAGTGGATGATACGGCTGCGGCAGCCCGTTCAGGGCGAGCATGCCGAACACCGCCGAAAGAGCGGCACCAAGCACCGTCAGCTCAAAGGTGACGGGAATGAACGCGGGCCAGCTGTTCAACGGCCGGCCGCCGATATTCAACGGATAGCTGATCACGTTGACCCAATACTGAAGCCCAAAGCCGCCCAGGCCGCCGCACAGACCGCCGATCAAAGTGATGATCGGCACTGTGTTTCGCTTCAACCCCAGAGCCTCGGAAAGACCCTCCACCGGGAATGGAGCGTACGCTTCCACGCGGCGATAACCTGCCTCGCGTGCTTTTTCGACCGCGTGCAGGAGCTGATGCTCGGTCTCGAACTCACCCAGCACGCCGTAAATGTGTGAGCGGTGTGCGACGATCATTCGTGTTCCTCAGACGTCTCGGCGACCAGCTCGCGCATCTCCGCAATCGAGATGGCGGGCAGGACGCGCACGAACAGGAACAGCAGCATGGTGAACAATCCAAGAGTACCCACGAACGTGGCGTAATCCCAGAACGTGGCCGAGTAGCGGCCCCAGGCCGAGGGCATGAAGTCGCGCGTCAAGCTGATGACCACGATAACGAACCGCTCGAGCCACATACCTATATTGATGATGATGGACATAACGAACAGCATCGGAACGTTGGTGCGGATTTTCTGGAACCAGAGCAACTGCGGAGTCAGGATGTTGCACAGGATCAGGGCGAAATAGAAATGATTGTAGGGGCCATGCAGGCGCTGATTCACCAGGAAAACGTCGAACTTGTTGCCACTGTAGAGCGACAAGAAAAACTCGAAGAAGTAGCCGTAGGCGACGATCAAGCCGGTGGCGAGCATAACCATGGCCATGTTTTCCAAGTGGCGCATGGTGATGAAATCTTCCAGGTCGTAGGCTTTGCGCAGAGGAATCGCGATGGTCAGAACCATCGCAAAGCCGGAGTAGATGGCACCGGCTACGAAATAAGGCGGGAAGATCGTGGTGTGCCAGCCGGGAACGATGGCGATTGCGAAGTCGAAGCTCACGACTGTGTGCACGGAGAGGACTAGTGGTGTTGCCAGGCCTGCGAGCAACAAGTAAGCCGACTGGTAGCGGTGCCAATGACGTGCCGAACCTCGCCAGCCCATAGCCAGCATGCCGTAGATGATTTTCTTCGGCTTGCCGACGGCGCGATCACGAAGGGTGGCCAAGTCCGGAATCAAACCCACGAACCAGAAAAGCAGCGAAACGGTGCCGTACGTGGACACCGCGAAGACGTCCCAGATCAGCGGGCTGCGGAACTGCGGCCAGATCCCCATCGTGCTGGGGTACGGAAACATGTAATACGCCATCCATGGCCGCCCGGTGTGAATCAGCGGGAAAACACCGGCGCAGGCTACCGCGAACAGCGTCATCGCTTCCGCGAAGCGGTTGATCGAGGTGCGCCACTTTTGGTTGAGCAGGAACAGAATTGCGGAAATCAACGTCCCGGCGTGGCCAATACCGATCCACCACACGAAGTTGACGATGGCGAATCCCCAACCGATGGGGATATTGATGCCCCAGATGCCGACGCCCTTGGTGATCAGCCAGGCGAGGGCGATGGTAAGGAGCATCACGAGGCTGAACGCCAGCGTGAAGCCGGCAAACCAGCCAAACGATGCGGGACGGGTGAGAACGATCGCGCTGATCTTGTCGGTGACCGTGCCATAGGTGTGGCCCGGCTCGATCACCGGCGCCAAGCGCCGAATCTCAGGCGAATTGAGTGGCGGTTCGCCGGCGCTCATGCCTTCTCCATCTCCGGGTTCGGATTGCGCACTGCCGCCAAGTACGTGGTGCGCGGGCGGGCGTTCAGCTCTCCGAGAATCGAGTAGTTGCGCTGTTGCGCTTTCAGCTTGGCCACGCGACTGTTCGGATCGTTGGCGTTGCCGAAGACGATGGCCTCGGACGGGCACGCCGCTTCGCATGCTGTGACGATATCGCCGTCCTTAATCGGGAGGTTCTGCTTTTCGGCCTCGATGCGGGCGTTGTTGATGCGCTGCACGCAGTAGGTGCACTTTTCCATCACGCCGCGGCTGCGCACAGTAACTTCGGGATTGCGCAACAGCTTGAGCTGCGGCGTTTCCCAATCCTGGAAGCGCAGGAAATTGAAGCGACGCACCTTATACGGGCAGTTGTTCGAGCAATAGCGCGTGCCGACACAGCGGTTGTACACCATGTCGTTCAAGCCTTCGGCGCTGTGCACGGTGGCGCCGACCGGGCAGACCTGCTCGCAGGGAGCGTTTTCGCACTGCTGGCACGGCACCGGCTGGAAGAATGTGGTGGGATTGTCCAGCGACTGATCGTAAGTGAGCGTATCGCCGATCTTGGGGTTTGTTTCGTAGTAGCGGTCGATGCGGATCCAGTGCATCTCGCGCCCGCGCATGACTTGATCCTTGCCGACGACGGGAATGTTGTTCTCCGACACGCAGGCGACCACGCAGGCGTTGCAGCCGTTGCAGTTGTTCAGATCGATGGCCATGCCCCAGGCATAACCCGGGTAGGAGTATTCTTTGTAGAGCGAATCGCTCTTCGGCGGCTGCTCGTCATGCTCGTGCGGGAACGCCGGATTCTTTTTGTATTCCTCGAGCGTGCCGGTGCTGAGGATCTTCCGGCCTTCCATGTTGAAGTGATATTGCGTGCAGGCCAGCGGATAGTCGTCGCCGGTCTTGCTGATTTTGCCGCCGGAGGCGACCCACAGAGCATCAGAAGCACGCACCGCGTATGCGTTGAAGCCTTTGTTCGTGCCCGTGTAGCCGGCGTTTTTGCGGCCGTAGCCGAGTGGAAGGACGATGACGCCGTCGGCCTGACCCGGCAGAATCCAGGCGGCCGCAGTGACCTTGCTATTCGACAGCGCGATGTCGATAACGTTCGAGAGGATTTGGCCGTGCTCGCCGCCGCGCCCGGCTACTCTATGCGTCAGAGCGAGTTTTTCTGCGGTACTCGGACTGACCAGCGCGGCGTTGTCCCAAGTGAGTTTGGTGACCGGCTTGGGCAATTCCTGGAGCCAGCCGTTGTTGGCAAAGCGGCCGTCGTAAACGCTGGGATCGGGGCGGAAGATAAACTCAAGCTCCCCGGCAGCGGCGGCAGGCTTGGCGAGGGGCAAGCTGGCGGCATTGAACTTCGACGCGATCGCACCGAGCGGCGCATACGCGGTGTTCGCCACCACGCCGTCGTTCAGCGTCTTGCGCCAGAATTTCTCGAAGTCCACGGCTGGGTTAGCGGCCTTCAGGCGGTCGCGAACGGCATCGTAGGTGGTGACACCCGGCTTGTCGCTGAACGCCGCCAACACCTCGTGCGCGGAATGGGTGGTATACAGCGGCGCGATCAACGGCTGGATCACGCTGACCGTGCCATCGAAGGCGCGGGCGTCGCCCCAGGTTTCCAGGTAATGCGATTCCGCAACGTGCCACCGGCAGTGTTCGGAAGTTTCGTCGAAGTACGGGCTGAGTTGGACCGAGTTGTGGACTTTCCTCAGCTTCGTCACAAAGTCGAGGTCGTGCGGCGCGTCGTACGCCGGATTGCCGCCCAGGATCACCAGCGTGTCCACCTTGCCCGCGTCCATGTCGGCGCAGAGTTCGCGAAGCGACTCAAGATGATTCACAGGATTGGCTTCGACGGGCTCCGTGTAGTAGACCGAGTTTCCAACGTTGGCGAGCGCCGCATTGATCGCGTGCGCCAGCGCATGAACTTCCGCGGACTGCTGCTCACCGGCAATCACCAAAGAACTTCCGCGATGGCTGTGGAGATCGTTTGCAACGGCGTCGAGCCACTTTTCCGCGGCCGGTGAAAGGGTTCCGCCTCCGCCAAGGCCCAACTTCGCCGCCAGCGCCCTGGCAAATGCTTCGATTTCCGAAGCGCGCAGTGGCAAGCGATGGTCGGCGCTGGAACCGGTCACCGACGGCGTCGGCTCCACGACGTACAGCCGGTTCATCTCACCGCTCAGGCGCTCAACCTTGACCTCTTCTTGCTCCACCAGCTTGCGGCGCTGATAGAACAGTTTCATATACCGCAGGTGTCCGGGGCCGCTGGCCAGAAAATCGGAGTCGAGCGAGAGGATGACTTCGGCTCGCTGGGGGCGATACACGGTGTTGACGTAGCGGCCGAACGCCAGCTTTCCGCCTTCACGCGCGCCATCACTAACGGCTGGCTCCCACTGGTGCCACTTCGCCTGCGGATAAAGCTTTAGAAGTGTCTGCAACTGCTCGGCAATCGTCGGTGAGGTAATTGTGCCCGTCAGGATTCGGAAACCAGCACCGTTTGAGGACTTAGCCTCTGCTGCGATCGCTTGCGCGCTGTCCAGAAACGCAGCCCAGGTGCGAATTTCGCCAGCATAGGTGACGGTTTGCGCGCGATCCGGGTCGTACAGATTGAGGATCGAAGCCTGTACGAGGGGGTCTGTCGAGCCCAGGCTCGAAGGATGATCGGGATTGCCGGCAAGATTCGTCGGCCGGCCTTCGTGGCTTTCGACCAGCAGCCCGTAGGCGTCGGCGCCAAACGGCATCACCGTCGCAAAATACAATGGCTTGCCCAGAACCATGCCGTCCGGCTGCTTCACATACGGCACGATATTGGTCTGGACGTTTTCCTTGCACCCGGCAAGCCCCGCAAACGCGAGCGACGCCGCCATCAGCTTCAGGAAATCGCGCCGGTCGACGGATTCGTCCCACTCCGAAGCCTGGCGCGGAAATTCGCGATGCAGCAATTGCTCGAAGTGTGGATCTTCCGCCAGTTCTTCGAGCGTGCGCCAATATTGCTTGCCAGTCTTGGCCTTCAGTTTTGCCCGCACCGCCGTCAAATCCAAAGGCCGGTCCGCAGGTGTCAAATCCTCCGCCTGCTCGTCGTCATGATCGTGAGCGCCGTGAGACTCCCCGCCGCTCGGATGCATTGCGAAGTACTTGTTTTCGTTGTCGCCCATACCGTCCGTCAGCGATGACAGGTCGAGCAACTGGTAAGCTCGGCCGTCGTCCGAATCTTGTATTCCGTCGCCAGTTTCTTGCCGATTTCGGCTTGATCCGCCGGCGCCTTCCAATCCATGTTGAAAACCTGATCGTGCGGCCGCAAAACGTTCTCGGGATTGCGGTGGCAGTCCAGGCACCATTCCATCTGCAAAGAGGATGCTTGGAACACGAGAGGCATCTGGTTGATCTGTCCGTGGCAGGAAGAACAGCCCACGCCCTTGCTGATATGAATGCTGTGATTGAAATAGACGTAGTCGGCCAGGCGATGCACGCGCACCCAGTCGATGGACTTGTCCGTGCGATAGCTCTCGCGAACTGGCTCAAGATAGCCCGCGGTGTTGAACAGCACGGAATGGCAGTTCATGCACGTTTTGGTGGGAGGAATGCCGGCGGTCGCCGAAGTTTCTACCGCCGTGTGGCAGTACCGGCAATCGATGCCGTCGTCTCCGACATGGTGCTTGTGACTAAACTGAATGGGTTGCTCACGGGTGACATTTTGGTTCGTCAAATACGGAGACCGGGCGGCCCCCAAGACGCCTGTCAGCGCCAAACCCGCCAGGAACAGTGACGAAAAGACACTGAACCGAGAGATAAAATTCGTGCTGTGATGAAAAATCTGCGCCATGTCAATTTTGCACTTGGGCGGTGAGCGCTCCGGGAAGGAGCGAAAAACCTAGGCGTCCACCAAGTCCTAACCGGGATGTGCAAGCCCGAGTCGTGTTTGACGCGATAGTTTCCAACAAAACTTTCTGGAATGCAACTGCTGAACCAACATCGCGATTACATCGTGGTTACGGTCATGTGACATCGAAAAAAACGATTCGTTCGAATTTTTCGAATCGAAAGCGTTCCGCAACCCTTTGTCCTTGTTCCAATCTGATTCCAAGCCGTACGAATCTGGCCGGTTCGTGTGATTCTCGTTTTCAGCTACTGCCATGCCATCAAGGCCATTTCGCGGCCAAAACTGCGCGATCTTTTTTCGTCAAGGGCATTGTCGCGCCGTTCGGTCGTGTTATCTTAGAAAGACTCGCCGTTGTGCCGCTCGTGGCGAAGCCCACCTATTGCGCGACCCCCTCGTGGCCGCCGCTCAGGGTGGCTGCCGGGCGGTCGACGAACGCCGCTGGGGCGTGGTCCAACCGGTAGGACACCTCACTGTTAATGAGGACGGTGAAGGTTCGAATCCTTCCGCCCCAGCCAAATTTTCCCTTCTAGACGCATTGGAGATTTTTGGCCGGCAGCCCTATGGATTCACTCACTCGGCGCACGTTCTTCGAAAAGCTGGCATCGCTAACGGCTGGTGGGCTATTGACGGGTGGACTGCCGGCTGCCTGGGCAGCTACGCAGTCCGAGCCGCACGTCTCTTTTCCGGCCGCGCCGCGCGATCGCCTCGCCGTGGCTTCGTATTCTTTTCGCGCTTACATCGACAGCCCTGCCAACAAAGATCGCGATGCCAAGATGCCGGGAATGGATCTCGCTCAGTTTGGGTCTATGGTCGCCACGAAATTTGGAGTTCACAATATCGAGCCGCACAACCGCCATTTTCGCTCGATCGAGCTCGCGTATCTGGCCAGTCTCCGTGAAAGCTTGAAAAGGTCGCAGGTGGGAGTCGTGAATATCGCTGTCTCCACCGAGCAGAGTTTCTACGACGCCGACCCGGCCGCTCGCGACAAAGCGATTGCCTTCTCGAAAAAGTGGGTGGACGCGGCTGTTGCCGTCGGCTCGCCCAGCATTCGCTCGCATATTCGCGGCGCCAAGAACTCTTCGCCCGACGTACAGCGCACGGCCGGCAGCCTTCAGCAAGTGGCAAAATACGCCGCGGAGAAAAATGTCGTCGTCCATCTGGAAAACGATGACTTGGTCAGCGAAGACGCCTTCTTCATTGTGAAAGTAGTTGAAGCAGTGAACCACCCCTATTTGCGCGCCTTGCCCGACTTCGCGAACTCCGCAATGGGCGGGGACGCGCAGTTCAACGAGCGCGCTCTGCAAGCCATGTTTCAGCACGCCTATGGGATTTGCCATATCAAGGACGGCGAAACCGATGATCAAGGCAAGCTAATCGGTATTGACCTGAAGCGAGCCTTCGACATTCTGAAGGCCAGCGACTACCGAGGGTACTGTTCCATGGAGTTCGATCAGCCAGGAGATCCGTACGCAGCCACGGCGAAACTGATCGAGCAGAGCCTCAAATACCTGTCCTAAATTTGATCGCAGCGACCTAGGCGTGATCCACAATCGTCTCGCTGGCGGCATCCCAATACAGCTTCTTGCCCGACCAGTAAGACTCCGCCGCCATCATGCACGCCACGGAATGCGCGAACCCGTTCTGCACGGTGCAGTGCGGCTGTTGGCGCGAACGTATGCACTCGAACCAGTTGGCCATGTGTTCGGTGGTGCGGTCATCGATCCCCATCGGAGGAATTTCCTTTTCGCCCGGTGGCAGAACGTATTTCGCCGCGCGTTGCTTGTCGATGTCGCTGTCGTCCTCGTGATTTCCTTTTTCTTCCACCAACTGATAGCGCGGGCTCCCCTCGCCGCCGTCGTTGAAGAGCGTGGCCTTCTTCCCCATATAGCGTGTGAAGCTTGGTGAATCGTTGCCGAAACTGGTCGAATAGCTGACCAGAAAGCCCTTCGGATATTCCAGCAAGGCCTGGAACGTATCCGCATTCTCCCGCCCGTCGCGCCAGGCATAGATTCCTCCGTGCGCGACGACCGACCGCGGATAGTTGTCGTTCATGAACCAGTGCACCATGTCGATCGCGTGGCTCATCCACTGATCGGGAATGCCGCTCGAAAACTCCTTATACAATCGGAATTCGCAATAGACTTTCGGATCGAATGGGCGATACGGCTTGGTCAGCAACCACTTGCGCCAATCCGTGTCGGTCTCGCGGATTGCCTTCGTTTCCTCGCGCCCGCGCCATCGCGGGCCGTGGTAATTCCACACGATCTCTACCTTGCTCACGTCTCCCAAAACCCCGGTCTGCACCACTTCGCGCGCAGCCTTGGGATACGTTTCGCTGCGATGCTGCGTGCCCACTTGCACGATGCGGTTGCTTTTCATGACTGCGTCGCGCGCGGCCTTCGCTTCGACCAAAACGTTGGCCATTGGCTTTTCCACATACGCGTCTTTGCCCGCTTCCACGGCCATTTTCAGAATCGGCGAGTGCGAATGCTCCGGCGTCGAAATAAGCACCGCGTCGACATTTTTCAGCGCGAGCACGTCCTCCAGGTACTGGAATCCTCGCGGCGCGCGGCCATAATACTTTGCGTTTGTCGCAATGGCCCTTTCACGGTTGACGCGCCACAGATCGCACACGGTGGTCATTTCCACGTTGTGGCTGGTCTTTAGCTGCGACGCGATCCAATCCAGGTCTTCGCCCCGGCTCCCGTTCCCGATGTGAGCCAACGAGATCCGATCGTTCGCTCCCGCAATCCTGTCGTAGGAAAGCGCCGTGCTTGCCAGTGCCGCGCCACCGGCAAGCAGCGCCGCGGACTTGCTCAAAAAGGTCTTGCGGTCCATCGTTCCGTCGGAGTCGCTCATTGTTCCCTCCCGTTAGTCCTTCGCCGTTGGCAGGCCAGCGTCAACCCAGCCCTTCCAGCCGCCATCCATAGACTCGACGTTGCTGTACCCCATCTTCTGAAGATTCTCGCCAGCCAGCGCCGAGCGGAAGCCGCCGCCGCAGTACAGAATCACCTTGGCGCCCGTGTCCGGAACGCGTTGTTCGATGTCCCGCTCGATAATGCCTTTGCCCAAGTGTACGGCGCCGGGTAGATGGCCCTTGGCCCACTCATTGTCTTCGCGCACATCGATCAGTACTAATTTCTCGCCCGCATCGATCCGGCGCTTCACGTCCGCTACATTCGTCTCTTTGATGCGCTTCTTGGCATCCTGCACGAGTTTCAAGAACTGCGACGAGTGCGCCATCAGAAATCTCCCTTTTGTCGGCTAAATCCAACAAGGAAAGCGTAGCACAAGCAGGATGCAGCGCCGCCACCGCCGGGAAATTACGCCTTAGGCGCCGTGGATTTCTGGGCCGCGCCCTTAGCTGCGATCGATCGCACCAGGTTGACCAGGTTCCAGCGCAGCTTTTCCGCCTGCCGGTCGCCTTCGCCCATCATTTTGCCTTTGCCCTTAGTGATGATGTAAAAAAGCTCGCCGTCTGTTTTGCCCGCGAGCGCCGCAGGGTCGTGCCAGTCACTCATCGTCAGCTTCATCGACTCCACCAACTCGCCTTTGCCGTCGCCGTGCTCGCCATGGCACATCGCGCAATCGTACTTGAAGGCGCGGCGCGCTTCCGCCAGCCCTTCGGGCGACGCCTTCGTCGGATTCTTCCGCGCGATGTCCTCGGGAGTGGGCTTGTACTCTTCGCCTGCCGATTGGGACTGGCCGGAGCTTTCCTGCGGTGCGTTCTGGTGCGCCGCGCAAACGCAGAAACAACCCGCAAGCAGAAACGCACCCGCAACTGGGAGAGAGCGCCTCATAACTGCCTCCTGACAGGGCAGACAGAACCGAAGGAACCAAATTCCACCACACTGTGAGCGGATTCTACGCCCGGCAAGAGCGCAAAGATAGTAAGCAGAATGGTTTGTGATGCAGGCGTTAACGCGGGGTTCCGCAAAATTTAGTGGGTGGCTTGCGCGGAAGCGGCCGATGACTTTTTGCCAACTCTTGCGGGCGGCACCGCGCAAGCACGATGCGCCTCAGCTCCGCCGAAGCCCGCCTTGAACCGGCTCGATTCCCGCACGCGCGTGCGCAGGCCGTCGATCGCCGGCGGAATTGCATCGTGCGCCGCGCCGCGAATCAGAAAAATCATCAGCGCCGCTTCTCCGGGCGAATCAACGCTCGACGTAATCCCGACGCCCTGTACTCCCGGCCCTTGCATCAGTGTTTGAGCGTGCGCCGTGTGAACCACCTTGGCGCGCTCGTACTCAGCCTGTGAAATTGAGTAGACCGCCTGCGGCGGCGCAGCCGATTGCTCGTTCGCTACTGTGTCGGCCGCAGAAATTGCTCCACGGCGCGCGAACAGCTCTCCTTCGACGATCCGCGTGCGGACTCCCTCCACTTGCTCGGGAATACCCGTGCGCGCCTGCCCCTTCGTCACAAAAAACACGATCGCGGCCTCGGTCGGGTTGTCGTAACTCGCGCCCACACCCACGGCCTGAACTTCGGGATGCGCGAGCAACTCCGGCCCGTGTGCGTCGCGCGTCGCGGCGGCCGCTCGCATCGCCTCAGCCTTCACAGATGCCGCCCGCACCGTTTTGGAAGCCGATTGCGGAGCGGCCGGCAGCGAACATCCGATCACCGGATGCGCCGCGCCGCCGACAAACGTCACGCTGTTGCCGCCGCTCGCGAAGAAATTCAGCACCGGCGCAATAGGATTTGCCACCGTGTCGGTATCCGATCCGCCGTACAGCAGCGCGACCGGGTCCGCCGTATTCTGCGTCACGATTAGCGACCCGGAATCGCCCGGCGCTCCGAATTCGCCACCCACAATGTCCACCTGATTGTTATATTCCACCGTGAAGGGCGTTCCGGTCCCATCGCAGTTCTTCGTGTATTGCACGCTGGTATTCGTGTTCACCGACATCACCGCAGAGCAGGTCAGCCCTGTCGATCTGCCACTCTTGGCAACGTTCATGTTCACCATCGCCGAAACCCCGGATCCTCCATGCGGCGCGCCAGGCAAAGGCACGCCGTTTCCGTCGGCAGTCCCGCCAAGAAAAAGAATGTTGCCCGTAGGATCCACTTCGCCGGAGACCACCTGCGCGATCGCTGCATCGATATTCGATACCGAAGCCGCGTGGCTCTCCGACTCCAGATTTACGAACGCCGTCAGGTTCGCCACCGTCGTGGTCTGCGTCTTGTCGCAATTGGCATCGATCAAACCCGGCTGGGTGATGGCCTCGCCAACGACCGCCGCATCGCTCCGTGCCAGCACGTGGTTATTACTCAGGATAAATTGCGTTCCCCCGCGCGTGACCAGCGACCCCAGCGTGCCTCCGCAGCAGGTGATCGTTTTTCCGCTGGTGTTTGAGTCGTTGGCGTTGCTACCGGAAGTACCTAGCTCGATGGGAACGTCCTGCGCACTCTGATTTCCCGGCACGATGGTCACCGTTGCCGAACCCGATGCAGTGATATCCGCTTGCGAAACTGCCGTCACCGTAAGGGTGGTGGTTGTGTCCCCGGTCTGACTATTGGACGTAGTTGGCACGTTGCCCGGCGCAACATACAATCCTACAGCCGAGATAAATCCCACCGTCCGGCTTCCGCCCGGCGCTCCGTTCACTTCCCAAGTCACTGCGGTGTTCGTGCTGCCGGTCACTGTGGCCGTAAATTGTTGCGTGCCATAGTTCGCTACGCTTGGCGCATTTGGCGAGACCACCACCGTGACATTTGACGGCACCGTGGTCGCCGTCACCGTCACTGCGGCCGTATCGGACTTCGTCGGATCCTTCTGCGACACCGCCATGATCGTCACCTGCGCTGGCGTAGGCACTGTCGCGGGAGCCGTGTACAGACCCGTGCTCGAAATCGTGCCTTTTCCTGTTCCGCCTACCACGCTCCAGGTCACCGCTTGGTTGTTCGTGTCAGCTACCGTCGCCGTGAATTGCAGCGACTTCCCGACCACCACGTTCACGTCAGTTGGGGAAATGGAGACGATTATGACTTTTCCGGCCGTGCCGCTTTTGCAGCCGGCAACGGTTAGTACGCATAAGAGAGAGATAAGCGCGCAAGCGTGTTTCATAAGCGTCCTAATCCAGAGGGGCGGGTATTGACTCTAGCAGATGGCTAGCTTGCAACTACTTAAAAGAACGGGCTTTGTTCCCTATATTGGAATGGCTTTTTCGCCAAAAGGATGCACTCGCCCAACTATTCCATATCACGCCAGTTCGGACCCACGCAAACCTCTGCCACCAGCGGGACCGCTAGTTTGTACACACCTTCCATCTCTTCCTGCACCAGCGCCGCAACACGGCCGGACTCCTTCGCCGGTGCCTCGAAAAGCAGCTCGTCGTGCACTTGCAGGATCATCTTTGCCTCGAACTTCTCATCGGCAAGCCGGCGGTCGATGGCGATCATCGCCAGCTTGATTAGATCGGCCGCGGTGCCTTGCAGCGGAGAATTCAGCGCCGTTCGCTCGGCGAAATTGCGCAGCTGCACCTGGGGGGAATTGATCTCCGGAATCGGGCGAATGCGCCCGAAAAGCGTTTTCGCCACGCCGGTGCTTCGCGTTTCCGTCAGGACGTTGTCCAGATACTCCTTCACTCCCCGATACCTTGCAAAATATGCGTTGATAAACTGCCCCGCTTCCTTCTGCGGGATCCCCAATTGTTGCGCCAGGCCAAAGGGCGACAGCCCGTAGATGATCCCGTAGTTGATCGCCTTTGACGCACGGCGATGCTCCCCCGTCTGCGCCATCGGGCCGACTCCAAAAACTTCCTGCGCGGTGCGCGCGTGAATGTCTTCGCCGTTCCGGAATGCTTCCAGCAAAACCGGATCATTCGAGAAGTGCGCCATTACCCGTAGCTCGATCTGAGAATAATCCGCGCCCAGCAACACCTTACCGGGTTCCGCGACGAAGGCCGCGCGGATCTGCCTGCCCAGCTCCGTCCGGATCGGAATGTTCTGCAAATTGGGATCGGACGAGCTCAATCGGCCCGTTGCCGTGCCCGTCTGCGAAAAGCTTGTGTGTAGTCGCCCGGTATCCCGGTGAATCAGCTTCGGAAGGGCATCCACGTACGTAGACTTGAGCTTGGCGACCTCGCGATACTCGATCACTTTCGCCGGAATCGGATGCTGGTCGGCGATATCTTCCAGGATATCCGCGGCAGTCGACCTTACCTTGCCCTTTCCGCGCCGCACCGGCGGCTGCAAATTCAGCTTGTCGAACAAGATTTCCGCGAGTTGCGTCGGTGAATTGACGTTGAACTCCACGCCGGCGAGCTGCCAAATCTCCTTCTCCAGCCGACGCACCTCTTTCTCCATCGTCAGCGACATCGCCTCGAGCGCTTGCGGATCAACGCGGATGCCAACGCGCTCCACTTCCGCGAGTACCGCCGCCACCGGCAGATCGATCTTTTCGTACACGCTTTCCAGCTTTTGCTCTTCCACCGCCGAGCGCAGTACCAGCGCGAGCCGGTGAAGGTAATCCGCGCGTTCGCCCGGCCCGCTCCCCAGCATCACGTTGAACTGCCGCATTACCACGTCTGCGAAATTGTGATTTCCCGTCGTCGGCCGCAGCAGGTACGAGTAGATCTGCGTCGCGTGCTGTATGTTCGCCGCGCGCCCGCTCAGGATTTGGAACATCTTCGGGTCGTGCACGATCTTCGGCCGCTTGGCATCGGCAAGCAGCGGAGCCAGCGCTTTCAGCGCCTCGCCCTTCTCATCGAGCCATACCGACCGGCCTTCGCCCGCTCCCGTCGACACTTCGATTGACGCCACCCGTGTCCCGAACCCTTCGGCTTCGCGCTCACCCGTTTCTAAGTTGAACCAGATCGCCAACGATTGCTTCGCCTTCAGCTTCGCTAGATACCCGCGAAATTCTTCTACCGTCGCAAACTGCGCATAGTCCGTATCGACCGCCGCTTGCTCGCTCGCTGCGGCAGCCGCCACCGCCTCCGAGCCCAACTCTTTCAGCAGAGAATTGAATCCCAGTTCCCGGTAAAGCGTCGAAAGCGCCGCCACATCCGGTTCGCTTCGTTGCAGCTTGTCCAATTCCAGCGCCACCGGCACATCCGTGGCGATCTTCGCCAACTGCTTCGACATCAGCACTTGTTCGCGCTGTTGCTGCAACGCCTCGCGATACCTCTTGTTCGGCACTTCTGCCGCGTGGTCCAAAGCGTTTTCCACGCTGCCATATTTTTGAATCAGCTCCGCCGCGCCTTTTTCGCCGATTCCTTTTGCACCGGGAATGTTGTCGATGCTATCGCCGAACAGCGCCATGTAGTCCACGACTTGTTCGGGCGTCACTCCCAAAATCTCCTTCACCTTGGCCGCATCGACGATAACGTCGTTCTTGATTCCGCCGGTGCCTGCCCGCAGAACTCGGACGCCATCGCTTACCAACTGCATCATGTCCTTGTCGTTGGTGATCAGCAGCACATCCAGCTTTTGTTTCGCCGCCTGCTCCGCCAGCGCACCCAGAACATCGTCCGCCTCGTAACCGTCATACTCGAGAATCGGCAATCGCAATGCCTCGCACAGGCGCCGCACGTAAGGAAGTTGCTGCGACAATTCATCCGGCATTGGAGCCCGATGCGCCTTGTACTGCTCGAAGAGCTTGTCGCGAAAGGTCGGCTTCGAGGTATCGAACACCATGCCCACATAGTGCGGCTCGTAATCCTTGATCAATCGCCGTAGGATGTTGTTGAACAGAAAGGGAACCTTGGTCGGGATGCCCGAAGGCGCATTCATCCGGTTCATCGGCGCGTAAAACGCGCGGTAAACGTGCGCCATCGCATCAATCAGAAACAGTTTCTTAGGAGCGGCGGGCATCCCGGCGAGTATAGCAAAGCCGCCGCTGCCGCTTCGTTTACCCGCTAGCTAGCCGTCTCAGTGCCCTCCGCGCTCTTCCTCTGTGTCCTCTGCACTAAGCTTTTTCTACGCCTTCGTCTTTAGGCAGCTGCAAAAAAAAGGGCGCACAAAAGTGCGCCCTGTCCCACACAGAAACCTAAGCTAGCTACTTCGCCGGCGCCTCCGAAGCCTGCGCCACTAGCAGAAATCGAGTTCCGTTATCCAAATGCACGTTCTTACCGTCCGACGTCAGCATCGCCACAAACACGTTGTTCGTGGGCACCGTGTTCAGCGTCAGCCCTCGCAAGCCCAATACGCCCCGGCTATTCGGACCCAGCGGCGCCGAAGAATTTCCTTCCAGCGTGGCTCCCGAGCCTACTCCAGCGGTCGGAGGTTGCGAGGCCGTTGGCGCGTTGCGTCCACCGCCGCCCATCGGCGATGTGCGCATCGTGCCTGAGGCTGCCGGGTCGGGTGGCGGGCTCCCACCTGTGTCGGAAAACACCACCGGCGCCCCCATCGCCTGAACGACGACACTCAAGGGCACCTCGCGGCCATCTTTCAAAACGGCTTTGTCAAAAACTACGCCCAGCGCAGACACATCACCGCCCTTGGACCGCGCCTGTGATTCCGTGATATGGCCGACTACCTTTGTGCCCTTCGGCAAGATCATGCGGTCGTCGTTCGATTTTACCGGCTCCGTGGTATGGAGATTGATCGCGTCGCCCACTTTGGCCTTCTTCGAGTCGACGCCGCCATTCAACTCGGCATAGATCCCCGTCCCGCCGGCCAACGACGCCTGGGTCTGTCCGGCCGATCCAGCGGCCTCTTGACCGCGGGCGGTGTGTACCAGGCAGCCGGCAGCAACCATCGCCACCAGCGCGGGCGTCTTGAATCGGGTGATTTTCATCAGCAGGCACCTCCTGAGGGAGGATGCAAATCTTGGGAGGCCGGATGTCTAGGCTGGACTACTGGTTTGGATCCAAATCGACAGGGCCTGCCGCGTCGGGGTCCCCACCCGTAGGCGGAGGCTGCACAACCAGCAGCAAGTGTGTGCCGCCATCGAGATGCAAGTTCTTCTTCCCCGACAGCAACACTGTGCCGTGCGAGCCCTCCGACGTCGGCGTGTACACCTTCAGGTCCGGCCGGCCAAACGCGCCTTTGCTCTCCGGGGTGAAAAGGCCGTCTGATGTGAACTCGCCTTCCGCAACCAACGGCGCTGCAAGCGGTGGACGCAGCGTTGTGTGCGGTGCCTCGTAAATCGTGGAAACCACAAGCGCATCGCTCGTCGCCGCCGTGCCAACCGAATTGTCTTGGACCGGAACCTCGCGCGTCGCCGCATCCAAACTCTTCGACGCAGCATCCGCATCTGAAGGCATCGGCGCCACGCCGGCAATCGCCAGCGCCTGAATCCCCGCATTCAGGATCACTTCCTGCCCATCCTTCATCATCGCCTTGTCGAACTGAACGAATATTGCCGAACCCGCTTTCCCCCGGCCTCCAGACGTTACCCTCACAATGTGTCCAACAATCTTCGTACCCTTAGGAAAGATCAAGCAGCGCTCGTAGGAGACATCCTCGGCCGTCTCTGCCGTAACCGGATCACCAGCCTTACTCTTGTGGGTATCCAGCGTCTCGTCCAATGTGGCATTGAACGTCGTTCCAACCCCGAGCGGGGCGATTACCGGCGCGGGTGGCGCTCCGGTCTTTGCCTCTAATTTTGTGCTTTTTTGAAGATCGGGCGGAGTCTGTGCATTAGCCCCCAAAACCAAGAGCGTGCCTGCGAAAACCAAACTTACTGCGAATTTCATCATGACGCGTCCTCCCTTCATCGGGAAACCGCAAAGGCCGGGGAACTGCAAAAACAGACACTACTGCCGATGGCGCCAAGAGATGCACAAGACGAACCAAACTGTAAATCACTTGTTATGTGTTAGTTACAAAGGATATGGGCAGGTCACGGCCGGTTCAAAACTGCGTTCCAGTACCACAAAAATACCCTACCTAGGTACTGGAACGAGCCCTTGGAACGGAGGCGTGGTTCTGTCAAACAATCCCCAACGACTTCCCCACCTCCGCCAACGTATCCGCCGCCTTCAAAAGGTCTTCCCGCTTGTGTCCGGCGCTGACGATCGCCCGCAGTCGCGCCTTCCCCTCCGCCACGGTCGGGTAGCCAACCGCCGGGGCAAACACGCCAGCGTCGAACAACTTCCTTGAGAACTCAAACGCCTTGGCTGCGTCCCCTACATGAATCGGGATGATCGGAGTCTCGCTGACCTTGAACTGGAAGCCCCGCTTCTTCAGCTCCCGCTTAAAGAACTTCGTGTTCGCCCACAGCTTCTTCACGAGCCGCTCCCCGTCTGGCGAATCCAGCAGCGTGAACGCCGCCTGGCAAGCGGCCGCCGTCGCGGGCGGATGAGAAGTCGAAAACAGGAAAGGCCGCGCCCGCAGGTAAAGAAAGTCGATTAGATCCCGCGAACCGCACACATACCCGCCCATGGCCCCGATTGCCTTGCTAAGCGTTCCCACCTGAATATGCACGCGCCCATGACAATTGAAATGGTCGATGGTCCCTCGGCCGCCGCGCCCCAGCACACCGGAAGCGTGCGCGTCATCCACCATCATGATGCAGTTGTATTTCTCCGCCAGATCGCACAACGCTGGCAGTGGCGCGATATCCCCGTCCATTGAGAACACGCCGTCCGTGATAATCAGCTTGTGCCCGTTCCAGCCGGCGGTCTCCTGCAAAATCCGTTCGCAATCCGCCACATCCTTATGCTTGAATACTTTGATCGTCGCCTTCGACAATCGTGCCCCATCGATGATCGACGCATGATTCAGCTCGTCCGAGACGATCAAGTCTTCCTTGCCCAGCACCGCCGAAACGGTCCCAGCATTCGCCGTGAACCCCGACTGAAACACCACACAAGCCTCGACATTCTTGAACCGCGCGATCTGCTCCTCGAGCTCCATGTGCAGCTTCATCGTCCCGGCAATGGTCCGTACCGCCCCCGGACCCGCGCCGTACTTTCGCACTGCCTCGATCGCCGCTTTTCGCAACGCTTTATGCGTCGTGAGTCCCAAATAGTTGTTCGACGCCAGATTGATCACTTCCTTGCCGTCAAACGTACAAACCGCCTTCTGCTCACCCTCCAGCACCCGCAATTTCGGGGCGACACCCTTGCTTCGCAATTCGCCAAGCTGGTCCGCCACAAACTGCAGCGGATTCTGTTTCGTAATCTGCGTTCCTGTCTCCGACATGGTTAGCTCCTTATTGAGCTCTCGGTTGGGCAGAGAGTATTTGCGCTACCCCAATCGACTTCATCGCGGCACGCCATCCGGGTAAAGCAGAATCTTTCCCGCCAACCCGCCCTGCAACATCGCGAACGCACTCTCAAATTTCTCCAGCGGCGCACGCTCCCCAAACAACGCATCCAAATTCAGCCGTCCTGCCTTCAACAGCGCCATCATCTGCACCCAAGTGCCATACATCCGCCGCCCATAAATCCCCTGCACGGTCGCGCCTTTGAAAATCACGTCATTCACCAAGTCCAGTGGCACGGACTCGGTCGGAATCCCCAGCAGCGACGCCCTGCCTCCCGCCCGCAGCGCCCGAAAGCCATTCTGAATCGCGGTCGGATTCCCGGACATCTCCAGCAGCACATCCACGCCGGTGCCGCTGGTCTCCGCCTTGATGCGCGCCACCACATCGCCTTCCGCCGGATTCAGCACCACGTCCGCGCCCATTTTCTTCGCCATCGCACGCCGTTGCTCGTTCGTTTCCGTCGCGAACACCGTCGAGCTCCCGCAAGCTTTGGCCACCGCGATCGCCATCAACCCGATCGGCCCGCATCCGGTCACCAATGCGGTCATCCCCGCGATCGGCCCTGCTAGCACGGTATGCACCGCATTCCCAAGCGGATCCAGAATCGCTCCGTAATGTTCCGGTATGCTCGCGTCCAGCTTGATGATGTTCGACGCCGGAATCTTCACAAACTCCGCGAACGCGCCGTCCTGATCGATCCCGATGATCCGCAAATTTTGGCAAATGTGCGCTTCGCCCACCCGGCACTGGTGGCAGTGCCCGCAATTCACGTGCATTTCCGCACTGACAAAATCTCCCGCCTTCACCGCCGCGACTTCGTCACCGGTGCGCTCCACCACGCCGCAAAATTCGTGCCCCAGCGTCACCGGCGGCTTGATGCGCCCTTGCGACCAGCGGTCCCACCCATAAATGTGCAGATCAGTCCCGCAGATCGACGCCGCACGCACCCTAACCAGCACGTCGGTCGGGCCAATGCTCGGAACCGTGGCAGTCTCGAACGACAGCCCTCGCGCGGGTTGCATCTTCCGCAAAGCTTTCATCGTCGTCGGCATCGTGGAAGCGCCTGCCTAGACTCACTCGCAGGCGCGAGAATCCCATGCTAGCACACCCACCTCTTTCCTCCGGGTGCGCCTTACGCTAAGCTCTCCGAGCCTTTGGCTCCGATCCGCCAAGAACGGAGATTTCATGTCCACTCACATCGGCAAACAAGCAGTCGTCATCGGCGCAGGTATGGGAGGTCTCACCGCCGCCCGCGCCCTCGCCGACCATTTCGATCGCGTCGTCGTCCTCGAAAATGACTCTCTTCCGTCCGAGCCAGCTCCTCGTCCCGGCACGCCGCAAGCCAAGCATGCCCACGCGCTTCTCGCCGGCGGCCAACAAGCGCTGAATTCGCTGCTTCCCGGCTTCGAAGATGATCTCGCGAAAGCCGGTGCCGTGCCGCTTCGCATTAGCCTCGATCTCCGCTTCGAGCGTCCCGGCTACGATCCGTTTCCCCAGCGCGACCTCGGTATTTCCATATTTAGTGCTTCCCGGCCGCTGATCGAATGCACCGTGCGAAAGCGCGTAGCCGAAACCCGCAACATCGAGTTCCACGCGTGTTGCAAAGCGCAGCAACTCCTAATCACTTCGGATCGCTCGAGGGTTACTTCCGTCCGCTGCGAGCACGCCGACGGAACCAGCCAGGATTTGCCCGCCGATCTCGTCATCGACTCCTCCGGACACGGGCTCCTCACGCTGAACCTTCTTGAATCCATCGGCCTTCCGCTGGAAGAGACTACGATTGGCGTCGACATCGGCTACTCGACGGCCTTTTTCGAAATTCCCGCCGACGCCCCGTCCGATTGGAAAGCTTTGTTCACAGTTCCCGATCCTACGCGCGACAGTCGCGGCGTCTTCGTTTTTCCCGCGGAAGGCAATCGCTGGGTCGTTACAGGCAGCGGCAGATACGACCAGAAACCGCCGGACAACGAGGCCGGCTATTTCGAGCACTTGGGCAAGCTCCGCACTGCCACGGCGCAGAATGCCATCCGTGGCGCCAAACGGATCACCGATTTTGTGCGGTATGGTTTCAAGGGCAGCCGTCGCAGGCATTTCCATCGCGTCCCCGCCTTTCCTGTCGGGCTGCTCCCGTTCGGCGATACGATGTGCCGTTTCAATCCCGTCTACGGCCAGGGCATGACCGTTGCCGCGCAAGAGGCCTGTCTCCTCCGCCATCTGCTCGGCGAGCAAATAACGGCTACCGACGGCCTCGACTCGCTTTCATCCAACTTCCTGGGTGAGGCTCAAGCCATTCTCGAGACTCCTTGGGCGACGGCCGCCATTCCCGACTTCCTCGATTCCCACACCGAAGGCCAACGTCCGCCGGATCTCGAAAACGTCCTCAAATTCTCAGGTGCTCTCTTCAAACTCGCCAGCGATGACCCTGCGGTCCATAAGCTAATTACCGAAGTCCAGCACCTGCTCAAACCGCAAAGTGTTTACAACGAGCCCTCATTCGCTCGCCGCGTAGAAGCCGCAATGGCTGCCCATGCCTGACGTCACCCATCGCACCATCGACACCAACGGCATCCGCATGCACATCGCCGAGTGCGGCTGCGGCCCTCTCGTCCTTCTGTGTCACGGCTTCCCCGAATCTTGGTATTCCTGGCGACATCAACTCAGCGCATTCGCCGAAGCAGGCTTCCACGCCGTCGCTCCGGACATGCGCGGTTACGGCCAAACCGATCGCCCCGAGGCCATCGACCAGTACACGCTTCTCCATCTAGTCGGCGACATGGTCGGTCTCCTCGACGCACTCGGCTCCTCGCAGGCCGTCATCGCCGGCCACGATTGGGGCGCGCCTGTCGCCTGGTCTTCCGCGCTCCTCCGCCCCGATCGCTTCCGCGCCGTGATCGGCCTCAGCGTGCCATTCTGGCCGCGCCTCCCGTTTCGCCCGACCAGCGTGATGAGTCAGAACGACCAAGCCATCTTCTATCAACTCTATTTCCAGACTCCCGGCGTTGCCGAAGCTGAATTTGAACGCGACGTTCGCGTCACCATCCGCAGCCTGCTCTATTCCGCTTCCGGCGACGCGCCCCGCCCACCCGACGCCGGAAAGCCCGGCTCCCAAGTTGGCATGGTGCCCCGCCAAGGAGGTTTCCTCTCGCGCATGGTGAACCCCGGCTCACTTCCACCATGGCTCACCGATGCCGACGTCGATTTCTATGCGCAGGAATTTACGCGCACGGGATTCCGTGGCGGCCTGAACTGGTATCGCAACATCGACCGCAGTTGGGAGCTCTTCGCGCCCTTCGCAGGCAAACAAATCGCCGTCCCGGCCCTCTACATTGCCGGTGACCGCGACCTCGTCGTCGCCTTCCGCGGCATGGAACTGCTCCTCGCTAGCCTCCCCCATTCCGTGCCCCAGCTTCGCGGCACTATCATGCTTCCCGGCTGCGGCCATTGGACCCAGCAAGAACGCCCCAATGAAGTCAACGCCGCCATCCTAGACTTCCTTCGTAGCCTATGAGGTTTTAATGTAGCGCCGGGCTTAAGCCCGGCATCTTTGCGTCTTGGCAGCATCTCCCCCGCAAGATGAAACTCTCTTTCTCCATCGCCGTTCCATCCGACGCACCCGCGCTGGCCGCAGTGCACACTGCCGTCGCCGAAGACCTCACTCGCCGTTACGGTCCCGGAGGGTGGTCCTCGGCGATGACCGAAAAAGGTGTCCTTTTCGGCATGCGGCGCTCGCGGGTCGTCATCGCGCGCAAAGGCAAAAACATCGTCGGCACGCTGCGTTTGCAAACCAAAAAGCCCTGGGCAATTGATGTCTCCTACTTCACCCCGGTGAGTAAAGCGCTCTATCTGTTAGGTATGGCTGTGGCTCCCGCCATGCAACGCCAAGGAATTGGCCGACGCCTGCTCGAGGAAGCAGCAAAACAGACCCGCGGTTGGCCTGCCGACGCGATCCGCCTCGATACCTTCGACGCGGACGCCGGCGCTGGCGCGTTCTACGCCAAGTGCGGCTTCCTCGAGGTCGGCCGCGTAACGTACCGCAAATCCCCACTAATCTATTTTGAGCTGGTTCTGTGACTCGGCAGAAAATGCCTATCTACCCAACCTCTCGCTTGGCACGAGGTAACGCATGTGGTATGGTACCAGGGAGTAAAAAAGCGTTCACCACAACTTTCCGATGTATCCGGTAGGTCTTCAATTCTAGTAACCAACTAACTAACAAATGTGTTGCGTAACCCCCTGTAGAATCAACACTTGCAAAAGTGTATGAAAACAAGCGACTTTAACCCTCTCTAGAATGAACACTTATGAAAAAAACTGGGGGGAGGGGGGCCCTTGGCGCACGCTGCAGTCAGCGACAAAATGACCTTGACATATCACTCGGATGCCGATATATCGGACTCCGACTATGAAACCCCGACCAAACCGCCTTCTTCCTTTATCTCCGGCCGCCTTCCACATCCTGCTCGCCCTGGCTGGCAACGACCTTCACGGCTACGGGATCATGCAAGAGGTCACGCGGCAGTCCGAGGGTCAGTACAAGCTCGGCCCAGGCACGCTCTATGACAACCTGAAACGGCTCATGCTTCAAGGCGTCATCGAGGAAGTGGGCGCCCCATCGTCCGAGGACGATCCGCGACGCCGCTACTACCGCCTCAATACGCTTGGACGCGACGTACTCGCGATGGACGTGCAACGCCTCGACGGCATGCTTCGCGAAGCGCGCACCCATCTGAAGGCTTTCAAGCCTCTCAAACCAGGGAGGGCCTGATGCATCGAACCGTCTCGCGTTTTCTGTACCGCTGCCTTCTCCGCTTGCACCCGCACTCTTTCCGCTCGCGATTCGGGCACGACATGCTGTGGATCTTCGACGAAGTCACGGAGTGCCAGAGCGTGCTCCCCTTGTTTGCCGACGGCTTCGTATCGCTGGCGCGGCAGTGGGTTGTGCGCGGCGCTCTGGAAAAATTGTTCATCGGTGATCTGGCCCTCGCGCCCTCGCTCGGCGCGTCGGGCGGCGAGCTGTTCGCGTGGGAACGCATTGCCTCACCGGAAACATCTTTGCCGATTCCGAGAATGCTGCAGGGATGCGTAGCTTCGCTCGCGTTCTTCGCGCTGCTCTCTACCTTTGCGCTGGAAACGGTGCGGCCGGCAAACCTGCGCGCTCGGCGACACACCTCGACAGATTCCTCTCGCGTACAAAAGCGAGTGCGCGTCGCACCGCAAGCAAATCCCTCTGACGCGTTCAGGGGTGAGGGAAATTCGCAAGCAGAAGCCGTGGTCGCAGGAGTTGCAGCCGACGGCAACGTCACCGAAGACCTGGAACCCGATCCGAATTCACCTTTCGCCACCCAACTCGTAGCCGGCGCAAAGCCGCCTTCGCAAGCGCCGCAAGTGTGGACCGCTCAGTACGACAACGCGCGCACCGGCGCAAATCTAAATGAAAAAACCCTCACGCCCGCAAACGTCAGCGCGGCGCAGTTCGGCAAGCTCTTCACTTTCAAAGTGGACGGCGACGTCTACGCGCAGCCGCTTTACCTCCCGGACGTCGAGGTTCCGGGCAAAGGCAGGCACAACGTTCTTTTCGTCGCCACCGAGAATGACAGTGTCTACGCCTTCGATGCCGATGGCGCCTCAACCGATCCGCTATGGCACGCGAGTCTCGCCAGTTCCAAGAACGGCGCGCGGCCCCTTTCCGAGCGAGACACGAGTTGCTTCTTCATCGTGCCCAAAGTCGGAATCACGTCCACGCCGGTGATCGATCGCAAGACCGGCACTCTGTACGTGCTGGCGCGCACCAAAGAGAGCAAAGGAATGCTTAGCGCCGATGAATACAAGCAGCGCCTACACGCCTTGGCGATCACCACGGGAGCGGAAAAAGTCGGCGGCCCGGTCGAGATCAACGCGTCGCTGAAGAGAGGAGGTGCCGCGGGCTCAAGCGCTCAAATTGACTTCGATCCTCAGCGCGAAAACCCCCGCGCCGCGCTGCTGCTCGCAAACGACATGGTCTATCTCACTTGGGGATCGTCGTGCGACGTGGCACCCTATTATGGCTGGGTGATTTCCTACGACGCACGTTCCCTCGCCCAGAAAGCAGTCTTCAATACGTCGCCCGACAAGTCGCTCGCTTCCATCTGGCAGGGCGACGCAGGTCCTGCCGCCGACAAAGACGGCAACGTGTTTGTCGTCACCGGAAACGGAGAGTTTGACGCCGCAAACAACGGCCGCGACTACGGTGACAGCGTTCTGAAACTAGGCTCCGGCGCGCAAAGCCTCAAACTTCTCGACTACTTCACGCCCTCGAATCAAGTGCAGCTCAATGACCGCGACAATGACTTAGGCTCCAGCGGTCCGGTCTTGCTTCCCGATCAACCGGGCCCACATCCGCACCTGCTCGTCACTGCCGGCAAAGAGGGCAAGATCTACCTGATCGACCGGGATCATATGGGCAAATATCAACCGGGCGACGATCCTCACGCCGTGCAGACCATTGCCGCTTCGCACGGAGCCTTTGGGGCCATGGCCTATTGGAACCAACACGTCTTCTTCATCGGCAGCGAAAACCGCGTGCAAGACTTTGCTGTGAACCGCGGGCAGTTGAAGTTGAAGGCCACCGGGCCAAACCGCTTCCTCGATTCCGGCGCAATCCCGGTCATCTCCTCCAACGGCACGGAGAACGCTATCCTGTGGGCTGCGGCCTCAAAGAATTGGGACGAGCCGCCCGGCAGGCCCGCGATCCTTTACGCCTACGATGCCACCGACGTGAATCGCCTCCTCTACAACACGGAACAGAAGGGCGCGCGCGATCGCGCAGGCGTCGCGCTACGCTTCGCAATGCCCACCGTGGTCAACGGCAAGGTTTATCTCGGCGCTAAAGACGAAGTGGATGTGTACGGCCTGCTTCCGCAACACTGAGCGTCACCGCCTGGGTCCAAATCGCCTCAGCGCGCCAGCTCTTCCAGCGCGATCCGGTTCGTTCGCGGGCCAAAGACGCCGATGACCAGCGCTACACCGCACATTGCCGCGGCCAGCAGCGCGAACACCGCTCCGACGCCAGCGTGCGCCAGCACCACCCCGATCAGCAGCGAAGAAAATACGGCACTCAACCGGCTCCAGCTATAGGTGAATCCCACACCGGTCGCGCGCATCCGTGTGGGAAACATCTCGGACTGATACGCGTGCAGCAATGCCGAAAACCAGTTGCTGCACAGAGTGATCAACGCACCGCTAGCGACGATCAGCACCGGCAGCGACCAGAACGCAAAGCCCAGTCCCAGCGCTGCGATTAGCAGCGCCATGACTACGATCGTCCACTTGCGTTCCAGCTTGTCCGAAGTCAGCACCGCCAGCGCGGGGCCCAGCGGAGACACCAGCGCGATCAGCAGCGTGTACTCCAGCGAATGCAGCAACGAAACGCCGCGGCGCAGCAAAAACGTCGGGGCCCAATTCGCGAAGCCGTAATACCCGATCGTCTGCAGCGCGTGAAAAACCACCAGCATCACGGTGCGCCGCAAGTACGGAGGCCGCCACAACTCCGCGAACGAAGCTCGCTCAGCGACTACAGCAGCCTGCGCGTCCGTTGCCTGGGCCGCAACCCCGGCGCGGGCGCCGCCGGCTAACGATTCGGCTTCCAGGGCCTCGACGACACGTTCCGCCTCCGCGTGCCGGCCGCGGCTCTCCAGCCAGCGCGGCGATTCCGGCAGCCGCCGCCGGAAATACCACGCCAGGACCGCGCCTGCGGCACCGATCACCATCACCCAGCGCCAGCCTTCCATCAGAAAATGCGTAGGCGCTAGCAAACGCACCAGAATTGCAACGATCGGCACGGCCGTGAAACCCGACATTTGCGAAATGGCCACGTAGCGGCCGCGCGCGCCGCTGGGCACCATTTCCGAGACGTACGTGTCGATCACCACGAGCTCCGCGCCGATGCCGATGCCCGCGCAAAATCTCAGCGCGATTAGCCACTCCGGCGACGGCGCAAACGCACCCGCCAGTGTGAATGCGGAATAAATCAGCAGCATGGCCACAAACGCGCTGCGGCGTCCCATGCGGTCGCTGCCCATGCCAAAGAAGATCGTCCCGACGAACATCCCTAGAAATCCCGCCGCGATCACTTCGCTGAACTGGTGCAGGGAAAGAAATCCAGACTGCTGCAGCGTCGCGCCGATATACGCCATCATGTAGATGTCGTAAAAGTCGAACCACCCGCCCAGCGATACGAGCGCGATGAACCGCCGGTGAAAACTCCCCAGCGGCAACCGCTCGATGCGCGCGGCAATCGTGGAGATACTTTGCGTCGAGGAATTCATTTGTTGCGTCGCGCGCTGTTAGCGTTCACTTCATTTGCTCGATGATCCCGGCTTTTTCGAGCGTGCGCAAATATTCGACGACCAATTCCAGCGGCACGGGTCCGTACTCGATCGAAACACGGTCGCGAATCTGCCGCGCGTTTAGAGAGCTATCGACAAAATTGAGAGTCTCGTAGGCGTATTCCTCACCTTCGCCCCAGAGTCCTTCGTAGCTCAGGATTTTGGGCGGCGTGATGCCAGCAGCGGCGATGTGATCGTTCACATAGTCGTAGCCAAAAACGGTGACCGGACCGCGTGGTTCCGGTTTCCTTCGATACTTCAAGTCGCCGCCGTTCGCTGTTTGTTGGTCCAGCGCACACGCAACACGCTCGGCAAGGTACGCCTTATCCAGCCGTTTGTGCGAAAGGCCGAGGAATCGGCTTAGATCGAATTGCAGGTCCTGATCGTATTGCTTCTTGAATCCTTCGATGCACGACCAATCCAAGTGCGACAAACTGTTTAGCCGGGAAAACATCGCTGTGTTCCGAAGTTCGGATCCGTGAATCATCAAGAACCGGACATCCGCCAGACTCTGCGGGTTCTGGCCGGTCAGGCCTGCCAGAAAGTAGCCGCTGGCGGCACCGATGAAAGCCGCGCGCTTCAGTTTGGTGGTGTCGATGTTGGCGGCGGTATCGAAGTTGGTGTGGATGTAGCGGTCGGGCCAGTCGTTCAAGTAAATGGCCGGGATTTGGAAGGAGCTGTCTTGGTACACGTCGTGGTCGCTGCCCATCGTGTACGCGGTGTCCTGCGCCAGTAGCGCCTCCTTGCCGCCTTCGGGCGCGACGAAAGGATATTCGGTGCTGAGTCCTGCCGCGAAGTTGTAAGACTCTTCGTTGACGAAGTCCGCGAACGCCCAGGCCACGTCGTGTACGAACGATGGCAGGCTCATCGGGCCGCGCGTAACGTGAAACACCGCCTTGGTCATTGGGCCGCCGCCGACCATGTCCATGTGCACCACGGCTTTGATGCGCGCTGGAAATTCCGGCTTCCCGTTGAGCAGCGCCATCGTCCCTTCGATTTCCGGCGGCCAGATGAAACGAATCGTCCGCGCGGGGCGCGCGAGCTTTCCTTCACCGATCAGTTTTTGGAGCGTGCGGGCAACTTCGAGGATGGTGACGCAGCCGCTGGCGTTGTCGTTCGCGCCGGGCCGCTGATGATCCAGATGGCAGCTGAAGGCGATCTCTTCGTCTTTCAGTTTCGGGTCGGAGCCGGGAATCGTCGCGGTCACCACGTCGTAGTTGCCGGCATGCTGCCCGGCTTTTACCACCGCGTGCAATTTGATTTGCTCGCCCCTGCTCAGACGCTCGCGCAAAGCACGTGCCGTTTTCAGCGACACCATGAAGCCGAACGTCTTGTTCGCTGAAAATGTTTCGAGGTGGCCCCAGCGAATCAGGTTTTCATCTTCGCCCGACCACGCCGTCTTCTGATTTTGGGCGTAGCTGACGATTCCCGCCGCACCGAATTTGCCGACGGCTAAATTCTGCATCGCGCCGGGTTGCGCCCCCGCCAGCACGATCTTTCCCTTCACATCTTTCCCCGCGTAGTCGCTCTCTTTCGTTCCCTCGGCAACATCCACCAAATCCGCCGTCACGTCCGCGCTTTCGCTGTCTTCCGCCAACACGACGGGTTCCGCTTCATAACTTGCCATCTTCAGCGCTGCTCCTCCGTCTTTCATCTCCCAAAGCTCAGCGAAGTCGGCATCCCACGCGGGGCGCGAGCGCTGCGTGCCATAGAAAATCGTTCCGTCCGCCGGAAACTGCAAAATCGCAACGTCGCTCAAACCATAGGCGCGTGCGCGTTCGGCGACGAGCTCCGCGGCGGAGTGAAAACCCTGCGAGCCGCGCTGGCGATGAAAGCGTGCGATGCCTTCCAGGTTGCGCTTAGCGGTTTCGCCGGAAAGCTCTTGCGCGAGCGCCGCAACGTCTTTTTCCGGGAGCAGCGGCGGCTTCACCGCGATCCCCACGGCATCGTTCGCGGGAAGGACGGGTGTTTGCCCCCCAGCAATGCCGGAAAAGATCGAGAGCAAAGCAACGAGCGAAAAGGCGTATCGCATGAGTCCCCCAAAGCGGCGCGGATGCCTGCGGCGCGCATTCTAACGAAACGCGCGCGGCATGTCGCGGCCTTCGCCGTTCACCGGCGGCGCCACTATCACAGCAGAAGCTTGCCATTGCTATTTTCGGTGCAAGGCCAGGTCGGGCGACAAAGAGGCAGACGCAATGGGCCAGTTTATGGCATTCTATCTATAGGGTTACGGTACGTGAGTATCTTGGTAACAGGAAGCAGCGGGCTGATCGGGTCGGAGGCGGTAGCGCACTTCGACCGCCAAGGACATGAGGTTGTCGGCGTGGACAACAACATGCGGCGGGTGTTCTTTGGCGCGGCCGGGGACACGCTTTGGAACCTGGAGCGCCTGAAGAGCGCGACCAAACGTTTTAAGCACGTGGCCCTGGACATTCGCGATCGCGCGGCGATCGAAGAGCTGTTTCGCGCGCACCGGTTCGAGCTGGTCGTGCACTGCGCGGCGCAACCCTCTCATGACAAGGCGCGTGAGATTCCACTGGTGGACTTTGAGGTCAACGCGCTCGGCACCATCCAGCTGTTGGAGGCCACCCGGCAGCATTGCCCGGATGCCGTGTTTGTGTTCCTGAGTACAAACAAGGTGTACGGCGATGCACCAAACGAAATTCCACTGATCGAGCTCGATACGCGCTACGACTACGCGCTGACGGAGAACTTCGACGGCGTCGATGAAACGTGCCGGATCGACCGCACGGTGCACTCTTTGTTCGGAGCGTCGAAGGCGGCCGCAGACCTGGCGGCCCAGGAATACAGGCGCTATTTCGGGATGAAGGTGGGTGTGTTTCGCGGCGGGTGCTTGACGGGACCGTCGCATTCCGGCGTCGAGCTACACGGGTTTCTGTCCTACCTGGTGAAGGTGACCTTGAGCGGGGGGACCTATTCGGTTTTCGGCTACAAGGGGAAGCAGGTTCGCGACAACATTCATAGCTACGACGTGGTGTGTGCGATCGAGGAATTCGCGGCGAACCCGCGGCCGGGCGAGGTCTATAACCTGGGCGGGGGCCGACAAAACAGCATTTCGATACTGGAAGCGATTGCGCAGATCGAGGAACTAACAAAGCGCAAGCTGGACTGGCACTACGTTGACGAAGCGCGCAAAGGCGACCACATCTGCTATATCTCGAACATGGGCAAGTTCAGGAGCCACTATCCGACCTGGAAGATTACGCGCAGCGTTGCAGCCATTGTGGAGGAGATCGTGGCGTCGCAACAGTCTCAACAATCTCAACAGTCTTCACGAGGGCAACAAATGCTACCAATGCAGCACCGGTCGCGATCCGTGGCACGCTAGCGCAGCGCCGAGAATCCGCAAATCCCGTTGAGCTGTCCGCTGTTCCGATACCCGCCTAATACCATTAAATATAACAGTAATATAACGTACTAGCTATCAGAATCATGCCGTGGTAGAGTGCCCGCCCTGCTTGTATACCATGTATATTAGATACCATACTAGTATATACAGGAAGGAGGGCGCGGTGCTCACTTTTTTCACCACGGCCAATCCTTTTCGAGGCCACGCCGGAATTATCCAGCGCAACGCACTGGAAAGTTGGACCCTGCTGCATCCGGACGCCGAAGTGATTTTGTTTGGCGACGATGACGGTGCGGCGGAGGCAGCGCGGGATCTGAAGATCCGCCACGAGGCGCACGTCGAGCGCAACGAGCACGGAACGAAGCGCCTCGACTACCTGTTCAGCACGGCGCGCACGGTCGCGCGGCACGAAACCCTCTGCTACGTCAATTGCGACATCCTCCTGATGCAGGATTTTCGAAGGGCTCTCGAACGGGTCCGGGCCGCGCACCCGCAATTCTTGATGGTTGGGCGGCGCTGGGATACGGAGGTTTACGAGCCCCACGACTTTACGAGAGCGAACTGGCAGGCCCGGCTTCAGGCGAGGGCTTTGCTGCAGGGCCGGCAGCGGACAACGGAGTGGATCGACTACTTCGTATTTACGCGAGGGGTCTACGGTTCGAGCGTGCCGCCGCTCGTCGTTGGGCGGGTGCATTGGGACCAGTGGCTGGTCTGGAAGGCGCGGGATTCGGGGCAGCCGGTGGTGGATGTCTCTCCCGTCGTCATCGCGGTGCACCAAAACCATGACTACAGCTATCACCCGCAAGGAAAAGAAGGCGTTTGGCATGACGCGGAGGCGGGACGAAATCACCAACTGGCCGGAGGCTGGCGCCATCTGCGCACGATCGCGGACGCGACTGAGGTCTTACGCGTTGGCGGCGGCTTAAGGGCCAATTCAAGGCGCCACTGGGCAGCAGTGAAGCGCTATGCGAGACAAGGCAAACGCGCGCTGCGCTTCGATGTGTGGCAGCCGCTGCGATTTTTCGTTTTGGGGATGACGCGGCCACTGCGCCGCGTGCTAGGGCTTCGCCGGGAGGCATTTCATCGCCGCTCGCGCGAGAACGCGTAGTTGCGCAGGAAACCGACGATGAGCCCCCCTCTCGTTACCATCCTGATCGACACCTACAACTACGGCCACTACATCGAGGAAGCGGTGGAAAGCGTACTGGCGCAGGATTTCCCGGCGGAACAGCGGGAAATCCTGGTGGTGGATGACGGATCGACGGACGATACGGCGGAGCGTTTGCGGAGATTCGGCGATGCCATCACCTATTTGCCAAAAGCAAACGGCGGACAGGCGTCGGCATTTAATTTTGGGCTATCACGATCGAGTGGAAACATCGTGGCGTTCCTGGACGCGGACGATTACTGGTTGCCGGGAAAACTGCGGCGGATCGTCGAGGAGTTTGAGAAGCATCCCGACGCGGGGATGGTCTATCACAAGATTAGGCAGTTGAACTCTGACCAAGGCGTTTTCCAGGAGGGCGGCCTGCCCTTGCTTTCCGGGTTCTTGCCTTCGAACCCGAAACAGCTGTTGAGCTATGTACTGTATCCGACGTCTTTCTTGGCGTTCCGGCGAAGCGCGCTGGAACTTTTGCTGCCGATTCCGAAAGCATTGACCATCCAGGCTGACGCACATCTATCGGGACTGATCATTTTTCTGGCGCCGATCGTGGGAATTCCGGAAAGTTTGGCGGTGTATCGAGTGCATAGCCACAATCTGTTTGCCGATCGCGGGGAAATCAGCCAGCCCCGGAACGCGCTGCGCATCAAGACGCGGCGGGTGTTGATCGAGGGCATGAAACGGTGGCTGACTGGGCGCGGCTACGACCTCCAGCGGCATGATTTGAGGGCCATGTTCAAGCAGATGGATCTCGCGCAGGAAGAGGATGAGTTTGCGGCGGTACCGCCGGGACGGATTGCGATTTCACGTCACCTGATGGAATACGCGCGTTACTACGGGCCGCAGCTTACGTGGCGTCATCGCACGGTGACGTACCTCAATGCAGCCGGCTCGCTGGTGGTGGGCTACAAGCACGTTCACCGGCTGGACGAATGGCGCGAGGCGATCACGGGCGCGCTTCGCGGCGCGGATCAACGAAAGACACTGGACGATAAAATATCCGCCTAACGCTGCCCGCAGTGGAAACGACGCTCCCGGCGACAGCTGTTGATAAGTCGAAAGCAGGCGGGGAATTCGCCACACGATCAAAGCGAAGTGCGGCGAAGATGTCGTAGACTTGGGCATGCAACCCGCGCGAGCATGATTTTTGATGGCGAGACCTTTCATCAGCGTACTGGTGGACACGTACAACCACGAGCGCTTCATCGAGCAGGCGATCGTGAGCGTGCTGGAGCAGGACGTTGCCGAGGCGGAGCGCGAGATCGTCGTGGTGGACGACGGCTCGACGGACCGCACGCCGGAGATCGTTCGCCGCTTCGAGCCGCAGGTGCGGATGCTGCGCAAAGCGAATGGCGGGCAAGCGTCGGCGTTCAACGCGGGGATTCCGGAATGTAAGGGTGAGATTATCGCGTTGCTGGACGGCGACGATCGGTGGGCCAGCGGGAAGCTAAAGCGCGTCGCGGAAGTGCTGAGCGAGGACGCGGCGGTGGGTTTGGTGGGGCACGGCATTCGGGAAGTATTTTCAGACGGAACGCAGCGCACCGCAGCCCCAGAAAAAGATGAGAGGCTGCGGCTGAATTCCGTTGCGGCCGCTCGAGTGTTTCGCTTGAGGAAGAGTTACCTGGGAACCAGCCGGATGACGGTGCGAGCAGATCTGGCGCGGCGGATTCTTCCGGTGCCGCAAGGGCTGGTAATCGAGGCGGACGAGTATTTGTTTACGGTCGCGGCGGCGATGAGCGAAATCGTGATTTTACGGGACGCGCTGACGTATTACTGCATCCACGGTGGGAATCTGTATATGTCTGCGGGACAGGGGAAGGCAGGTCTGCGGCGAAAACAGCAGGTGCTGGCGGTGCTGGCGACTTCGCTGCGGGGCGCGTTGGCTGCGAACGGTGTTGCGCCCGCGGTGGCGGAGTGCGTGGTCGAAGTCGTGGCAGCGGAAGCCGACCAGTTGCGGCTGATGCTGGACGGCGGCACACCGTGGGAGACGGTGCGAACCGAGACCAAGCTTTACGAAATCATGCACGGAGACGCGCCGGTGGGGCAGCGGATGTTTCGAGCAGCGGCGATGATTCCGGCGATGCTTCTGCCGCCACGCTGGTTTTATGCGGGGCGTGAGTGGCTGGGGTCGCGCCGATGGTACCGCCGCGCCCGGGAAAAGGCCCTGCCTGTGCCGAAAATCACGCACGTTGCCGGCCCAGACGAGTTCAAAGCATGAGCCTGCGGACCGAGTACGACGTTTGGCATCAGCGAGTCTTCGAGTCCGACCCGGGACACGAGGACGCGTCGAGCCCGTGGTACGAGCTGGTGCGCGAGCAGATCGGCAGCACGGCTGGGATGCACGTTCTGGAGCTGGCATGCGGCCGAGGCGGATTCGTGCGGGAGCTGGCGAGGACCGGAGCGCATGTGACCGGATGTGACTTTTCGTTCTCCGCGTTGCGTGCGGCCAACACCAAACTCCACACGACCGCGGACGGCCAGGCGGCGGCATTGATTCAAGGCGATGCACAAAGCTTGCCGTTCGCCGACTCTTCGTTTGATGTGCTGGTTTGCTGCGAGACGATCGAGCACGTACCGGACGTGCATGCGGCGATGCGAGAGATGTACCGCGTAACGCGGCCGGGTGGCAAACTTTTCTTGACCACACCGAACTACGCCAATCTCACGGGACTCTACGATATCTATGCGCGGGTGCGCCACGTGGGCCGCAAAGACGATCAACCGTACGACCGGCGGCAGTGGTTCTGGCAGATTCGCGGGTACGTTCGCGGTGCGGGCTGGAGGATCCTGCACACGGACGGCACCGTTCACCAGCTCCCCATCGTTCCGGGGCGGGCTCCAGTGCGAGTGAGGGGACTGGAAGCGAACCGCACAGTGCGAAAGCTGCTGAGTCCGTTCGCGCTGCATTACTTCGTGGTGGCAGAGAAAAAAGGAATGGCGTAAGGCACGATGAACATTTTGATGGGTTCGGGGGTACCCAAACGCCGGGAAGGCGGCGTGGCAACCATCATCTATAACCTGGGAGGCGAGCTGGAGAAGCTCGGGCACCAGGTAACGTACATTTTCTTTGACGATCTGATGGTGCCGGGTGCGGGTTTGTCGCGGTTCAGCGAGACGACGTTTTCTTTTCGACTGGCGCATTACATCGCGCAAAATCGCACGAAGTTTTCCTTGGTGAATCTGCACGCACCGGCTGGTTTTCTGTACGGAATGCGCCGGCGCCGTCATCGCGACTATCCGCCGTATGTGATGACCCTTCACGGCCTGGAAGAGAGACGGGTATATGCGATGAGCCGAGAAGCGAGGAAGGGCCGGCCCTGGAACTTCGGCTGGAAGAACCGGATGTGGCATCGCTTTTATCACTACCCAAGATTTCGCCGGTCAATTCGAACCGCGGATGCGGCGCACGTGTTCAGCCGAGACGTTTGGACGATCTTGCAGCTCAAGTACAATTTGGATGCCGAGCGCATCGCTTATATTCCTAACGGAGTGGAGCGGCGCTTTTTTGTGCCGAGGAACTATGAGCAGCGCGGCCCGTTGCGACTTTTGTATGCCGGGACGTGGCTCGACCAGCGGGGGATTTTCTATCTGCGCGACGCGCTGCGGAAGATCGTGCCGCAACTGCTCGGGCTGAGGATGACTTTCGCGGGGCCAGGAGTGCCGGACGAAGAGATTCTTCGTTTCTTTGGGGACGACCTCGCTTCGCGAATTATCGTACAGCCTTCGGTTCCCGCGGAGCGCATGCAAAATCTGTACGCCGAGCACGATATTTTTGTGTTCCCCTCGCTGGTGGAAGGATTGCCCAACGTCTTGATGGAAGCGATGGCGAGCGGCATGCCCGTAATCACCACCGAAACGTGCGGAATGACGGACATTATCGAGAACAATTTTAACGGATTGCTGATTCCGCCTGCGGACGCCGGGGCACTGGAAGAAGCGGTACTGCGGTTGGCCAACTGCGAGGATTTGTGCCAGAGGCTCGGAATTGCGGCGCGCGAAACGATGGAACGATTTACCTGGGAACGGGCCGCACGCATGTTAGAAGCGCTTTTCAAGCGCGTGCTCATCGCGGAAGGGCGGGCCGCGGAATGAGCAGTGCGACGAAAGCGATGAGGAGGGACTGGGATGCGCGCGCCCGGAAGAACGCCTTTCACTACATCGCGTCGTGGCGCCGTGAATGGGACGCTGATTCGTTTCTCACGTCAGGTGAGGAGGACTTCGCGCGACTGGTTTCACCTGTTCTGCTGCGTTGCGGGCTGCCGGCCTCGGGCCGGGCGATGCTCGAGCTTGGCTGCGGCGCCGGACGCATGACACACAGTTTTGCGAAACGGTTCGAGCGCGTCTACGCGTTCGATCTTTCTCCGGAAATGCTGCGGCGGGCACGGGAGATTCACAAGCAGCGATCGAATATTCTGTGGCTGCTCGGCAACGGCGCGGACCTTTCTTGCATTGCGTCCGGTTCGCTGGATTTTGTTTTCAGCTATCTGGTGCTGCAGCACGTTCCCGAAGAAGCGCTGGTGCTTCGTTACGTTCAAGAGCTACTGCGCGTGCTACGCCCCGGTGGCGTGTTTTTGTTTCAATTCAACGGCGGCCTGGAGCCGACGATGAACCTGCGCGGCCGAACAGCGTGGGGCATCGTGGATGCGCTGTGGTCGGTGCGGCTGCGAGGCGCGAGCCGAGCAGTGGCGGCGATGTTTGGCTTCGATCCTTGCGCCGCCGGGAAGAGTTGGCGCGGGGCGGCGATTGAGGCGCGGCGAATGAAAGATGGCGTGAACGCCGCGGGCGGCGAAGTTCGCGAACTCAGCGGACAAAACACACCGATGACCTGGTGCTGCGGCGTGACATCCGGGAGCCGGGATTAGCCGCCGATGCTGACGATCGGAATCAACTACTCGCAGATGCATGACTCCTCGGCTTGCATCGTGCGCGACGGCGAATTGCTGTTCGCTGTGACGGAAGAACGCCTCAGCCGGGTGAAGCACGATGCCGTGTTTCCTTATCTAGCTATTCAAGCGTGCCTGGATTTTGCGGGCGTGAAGGCGGCCGAGGTTGATGAAGTGTGCTTCGGCTGGCAAAAGCCAGGGGCTTTGTTTCGCCACGATTTGCGATGTTACGCCACGGGCCGACGGCCGCTACGCTATTTAGACCTTCTAAACTCAACGCGCTATTACCTGAGCATGTGGCACCAGAAATCCGGCGCTGCAGTATTCGGGCGAAGATTTGGGCCCACGAAAGCGCGCATGCGATTCGTGGATCATCATCTGGCGCACGCGATCAGCGCGTATGGATATTCCGGGTTCGAGGAGGCCGCGATCGTGGTGATGGACGGCCGGGGGGCGTGGGAGGCGACATCTATATGGCGCGGCCTTAAGGGCGCGATCGAGCATGGGCTGACGATCCCGTTTCCGGATTCCTTGGGGCTATTCTACGGCGCGTTCACCGACTATCTAGGCTTCGCGCCAAATAGCGATGAATGGAAAGTGATGGGCCTCGCGCCGTACGGCCAACCTGGAGTAAAGCTCGATGCGTTCATCGACCCGGACGCCGCGCCGTACCGGGTGCACTCCAAAAGACTGAACAGAAACGGCGCCGGCGCGTTCCCGGACATGACGCCGCTGCTCGGAGAGGCGCGCGCGCCGGAAAGCGAGATCGACGACCGCCACAAGAACATCGCGCACGCGGTGCAGGAATACTGCGAGCTTGCGATGATGAGCGTGGTGCGGATGGCGGTTGAAAAGACGCGATGCCGAAACTTGTGCCTTGCTGGTGGCGTGGCGTTGAATTCCAAGGCAAACGGAAAGATCTTGGCGTCGGGGCTGGTCGATAAGATTTTCGTGCCGCCGGCTGCGGCCGATGACGGCGTTGCCGTGGGCGCGGCGCTCGCGCCGTACCTGGATGATGGCGGGCGGCTGCAGAACAAGGCGATGCGTCACGCATATTTTGGTCCGGCGTTCGAAGACGTGGCTATCGAGACTACGCTGAAGACCTACAAGCTGAAGTACTCGCGGCTGGATGATCCCGCCGTGAAAGCCGCGGAGTTGTTGTCGCAAGGAAAGATCCTTGGCTGGTTTCAGGGGCGGATGGAGTTCGGGCCGCGTGCGCTGGGGAGTCGCTCGATCCTGGCTGATCCGCGGGATCCGGAAATGACCGCGAAGGTCAATAACGCGGTGAAATTTCGCGAATGGTGGAGACCGTTTGCGCCTTCGCTGAAGAAAGAAGCGGCCAGCCAGTTTCTGGAGAGCGCTACGGACTCGCCGTTCATGGCTCTCACCGCGCAAGTGCGGCCCGAAAAACGCAGCGTGATCCCGGCGGTGACGCACGTAGATGGCAGCGCGCGGCCGCAAACCGTGGAGAAAGAGGTCAACCCGCTGTATTGGCGGCTGATCGACGAATTCGGCAAACGGACCGGCGTGCCCGTGGTAATGAACACATCGTTCAATCTGCGCGGTGAAGCGATCGTGCACACACCGACGGATGCGATACGAACCTTTTTCAGCTCCGGTATGGATGCGTTGGTGATTGGCAGCTTTTTGGTGGAGAAATAGCGTGACAGTGGCTGCGTTTGCAAAGACCTCGACGGCGGTCACATTCTGGCGCTGCCGCAATGACTGACGGCGCGATCGCGCTGCTCGGGAGGCGAGACGACCCGACCGACGCCGTCGAAGAATACTGCCGGTTTCTTGGCGAAGCCTTGCACGCTCGGGGTCTCGAGACAGAACTGGCGCGGGTGCCGTGGGCCGAACGCGGATGGCCAAGCGCTTTGCGTGAGCTTCGGCAAAAGGCCGGAAACTGGCGCGGCAAATGGGTTCTGGCGCAGTACACGGCGCTGGCGTGGTCCGCGCGCGGATTTCCGTTGCGGTTTATCCGGGTAGTGAAGATGCTCCGCGAGGGCGGCGCGCGCGTGGCAGTGGTTTTTCACGATGTGGAGCCGTACAGCGGCGGGCGCATGGTGGATGCGATGCGGCGCCGGTCGCAATTGCATACGATGCAGCGGGCGCTGCACTACGCCGATCTCGGCGTTTTCACCGTGGCGCTGAACGCTATTTCGTGGCTGGGTGATCCGCCGTCCAAGACGGTATTCATTCCCGTCGGAGCAAATCTACCCGTAGTCTCGTCCAGCGTGCGCAAATCCACCGGCAGCGAAGAGATCTTATTGTGTGTTGCCGTCTTCGGAATCACGGGAGGCGCGGCTGGCCGGGAGGAGTCCGCCCGGATTGTGGACGCGATGCGTTTTGCCGCGAAGAAAGTCGGCAAGCTACAGCTGCACGCGTTTGGGCGAATTGCGAGTGATTTTGAATCTCAGCTGCGTCAAGGCTTGCGGGACGTTCCAGTGGAAGTTCAGGTTGAAGGTGTTCTGCCGCCGGAGCGAGTGATTGAAGCATTGTCCGCGGCGGACGTGATGCTTTTTGTGCGTGAGGCGATTTCTAGCCGGCGAGGCAGCGCGATTGCGGGAATTGCGTGCGGGTTGCCGGTGATAGCGTACAGGGGACGGCAAACAGCGCCGCCGGTGACGGATGCCGGGGTTGTGCTGGTGTCGACGGATAAAGACATGGAGCTAGGAGAAACGCTCGTGCGCGTGTTGGCGGACAAGGTTTATCGTGCCTCGCTGGCCGAGCGCAGCAGGACGGCGCACGCAAAGTATTTTGCGTGGGAAGCGATCGCGGCCCGCTACGTTGAGGCGTTGGGCAAGTAGGCGCACTCCATATCAGCGGCAAAGAGCTTCGATCAGGACTTCTTTCTTTTTCTCGGCGAGTAGCGTCAGTGCGTCGAGAGACGCGAAGTAGCCCGCCAGCGACGCCGCAGCGAGTCCCACGAAGGCACCTGCGGGAAGCCAGGGACTGGCGGTCCATTTACCCAACAGAAGAATGATCGAGCAAATGCTCGCGAGAAGAAGCTGGACCCCAAAGCCGACCCACACGGCGACTCCGGAGTTGCGCTGGCCGCGGAACGACCCGAATTCGAGCTTTCGCGGGAAGCTGACAGACGTCCAGTTGGCAATCGCGAATTGCCCGATAACGGAAAACGCTGCCCCGGCGAAAGTAGCGATTAGGACGGGAATGGAAGGGAGGCCGATTCGCCACGCCAGGATGGACATAGAAAGAGCTGCTTCGAGCACCAGCACGACCGAATGCATCAAATTTTTGCCGAGAAGAACATCGCCGAAGCGCAGCGGCGCGGTGAAATAAGTCTGGATGCCTTTGCCTTCGTAGGCAAAGCAATTGTAGGCGGGCATCATCAACATCAGCAGCAAGTAGCCCATCATTCCGGGAAAGAACAAATCCGGCGAAACACCGCGGTGGACCACAGATGGATGCCGGCCGGCAAACTGCGAGCTGAAGAGCAGCACCAGGAGCGGCGGCATCAGCATGGAGACGGCGACAAACCCGTTTCTGGTGAGATAGCGGAAGTCCTTGCGCAAAACTGCGGCAACTTGTGGGGGCAGCAGGTCGAGCGCACCAGGTTTCGCGCCTTGCTTCGAAAACGCCTGCGGTGAGGCGCGGTTGGGGGCGGCGGCTTCACTAAGTTCCTCGCCGTGATACTGCGCCGCAAATCGCTGCCACAACAGTCCACCGAAGAGGAGGATGTAGAGAACTAGGCCGACGGCGGCGAATAAAACGCCGGCCCATTGATCCTCAGCCGCTGCCGCGACGGCGTGGCCGGCCATCCCTGGCGGCAAAAACGAGAGATACGGAAGGGCCTGTAGCATCCAGGGTGGTGCTCCGTGCTGATAGCGCTCCACGAGGGGCCTAATGAACTGAGCGGAAACCGAGGTCATAATGATGAGGCCGAAAATGACCTCTCGCGTGCGGCGCCGGGCAAGGAGCCGCGCGAACCACGAGCCCAGCAGCCGCTCGAGTGTGAGGTTCATCAGCAGAAAGAGAACGACGATGGCAAGGAGTGCCGGCAATATCGAAGGATCCGCGACGGCGGCGCCGGCGGTGATCGCCAGCAGCCAGCAAACGCCAGCCAGCGGAGGAAAATCGGCCAAGCCGTACGCGAGCGCCAGCAAATAAAACGCGCTCATGCTTAGAGGAAAGCGTAGAAGGTTGCGAAACTCGAAAATCGCGCCAAATCCCGCTATGAAAACGGGGATAATCTGCCAGAAAAGAAAAATGCCCCAGAAGAGCAGAGTCATCCAACCCAAGTGCCCGGTGGAAACCGAACTGTACGCGCCCCAATAGAACGCAAAGCTCAAGCCGAAGACCAGTAAGGACGCGAAGATTGCGGCCCAGACCATGCCGATGAGATCGAGGCGGCTACCCTTTTTACGCATCTGGTTGCGCAGGGTTCGCCAGCGGAGTCCGGCGACCAAGCGGACCTGTTCGGCGACGTTCAACTTGGCGGCTACATCAGCCACGAGAGCTCCTCCATTTGCGGTCGGTCCGTTCCGCCCTGGCCCACAATCGACAGGAAGATTTGCTCCAGTGTGGTCTTGCTCCCTTCGTCGCCGGCGACGCCCGCGCGCAGCTCTTCGAGCGAGCCCTGCGCGACAAGGCGACCTTTGTGAATGATGGCGACGTGGCTGCAGAGACGCTCAACGATCTCGAGCACGTGCGAGGTCAGAAAAATCGTGACGCCGCGCTCGGTCATGCGCCCCAAGAGCGCCTTGAGCGTGCCTGCCGCGAGCGCGTCAACACCTTCAAAGGGTTCGTCGAGAAACAGAATGCGCGGGCCGTGAATTACCGCGGCGGCCAGGGCCAGCTTTTTCTGCATGCCGTGTGAGTAGTCGGCGATCACCGATTTGGGGCGGTCGGCAAGCTGCATGAATTCGAGCAATTCGGTAGAGCGTTGCTGCGTGGTGGCGCGGTCGAGTCCATACATGCGGCCGACGAAGTTCAAATACTCGGAGCCGGTCAACCGGTCGAAGAGGCCCATGCCTTCCGGCACGACACCGATCTGGCGTTTCACCTCGATCGTGTTGGAAGAAAAATCCAAACCGAGGAGCTGCATGCGGCCGGAAGTCGCGGCGAGCAATCCGGTAAGCATCTTTATAGTGGTGGATTTGCCGGCCCCGTTGGGCCCGAGGAAGCCGAAGAATTGCCCCGCTGTGACCGTCAAGTCGATGCCGTCCACCGCCGTCAGGCCGCCGAAGCGCCGGGTGAGTTTCTCGGTGACTATGGCTGGGCCGGTCATCGCGTTTCCTTTTTCAGAGTTTACGTTTGCAGCAAGACTCTAGCATGACTTCGCCGGACGTTTGGCACGCAAGGGTCAAAGATGATATGGGCAGGATTCGAGCAAGATATCAGAGCGCAGATTTGGGCGGTGGCGGAAGCGGCGTAGCGCCGGCAAGGTGGGGTTCGCGCGCGGGCAATGCCGCCAGAACGGCGGGGAGCTCGACGCGGAATACCGCGCCACCTTTTTGCCCGTTGTAACACAGGATCTTACCGGCGTGTTCCTGAATGATGCCGAAGCAGATGCTCAAGCCGAGTCCGGTGCCCTTGCCCACGGGTTTGGTGGTGTAAAACGGATCGAATACGCGTTGGGGTTCCTTGATGCCGGGTCCGGTATCGGAGAAAAGCACGACGACGTTGCCGCGATCGCGAATCGTCTTAATGGTGAGCACGCCGCCCTCGTTCGCTTCCATCGCGTCCACGGCGTTGTTGATGATGTTGAAGAACACTTGCATGAGTTGATTTCCGTCGCCGCGCACTCCGGGGAGGACGGACTCCAATTGCAATTCGACGCGAGTCTTGGCGGAACGCAGGTCCAACGAACGTAGCTGCATGGCGTTGGTGACGACGGTATTGATATCGAGAAGGGTGCGCTCCGGCGGCACCTGGCGGGCGAAACTTAGCAGATTGCCGACGAGAGTTTTGGTGCGGCGGGCCTGGTCGCGAATTTTCGCCGCGGTGGCGCGCGCTTTCTCGGGCAGCGCCGCATCATCGGCGAGAAGATCAGAATAGCCGAGGATGGCGGCCAGGGGATTATTGATTTCGTGGGCCGCGCCTGCCGCGAGCTGTCCGAGAGATACCAGCTTTTCCGTCGTCACCAACTGCGCCTGCAGGCGCTGCAGATTCTCGATCGATTGCTCGGATTTTTCAAGCAACCGTGCGCGATCTTTGTCGGCGATATGAGTGCGCAGAAAGACGATCAGCGCGACCGGCACCGAGGCGATCAACGTCGTCATCAGGCGGTAATCGCGGACCTCGCCAGACTCGTGGGAATATCGCAGCGTGTAGATCGCGACGGCAGGCAGCGAGATTACCGCCGCCATCGCCAAGCGCGAAGCCAACGTGCGCTCACCAACAGGTTTGACCTGATCGGCCTCGTCCTCGTTTTCAGACGGCGCGTCCAAGGCTGCGCGACTCCGGTAAGCGACCACTCCTGCGAATCCGTACCACAAGAACGACGAGATCAGGGGCAGATCGTACAGCGACCCCGTGGAATATTTTTTCAGGTCGATGGCCACATTGATGGTGAGCGAGGAGAGCATATACATCGTCGCGCCGCCGAAGAGATGGGCGTACACGCTTCGCCACGCCCCTTTCGAGCGCAGCCACAAGAATCCCAAGCTACCGACGATGACCAAGTTCTGTATGTGGGTGACTATAGTGTAGTTGAAGTTGTACTGCGGGTCCGACGGCGTCGCATACATCCATGGGAAAACCACGAAGACGTACAGGAAGGCCCACCAGGTCAGCAGCAGGACGAAATCGAGATAGCCGAAGCGCAACTGCAGCTCTCCGCGCTTGCGATGAGGCTGCAGCGCCAGGGCCGCCATCATGGGAATGCCCTTGAGAAAGAAAACGATGTCGCCTCCGTAGATGACGGGCACGGACTCATGCGCGTAGATCTCGTGGTAGGTCCAGTCAAATTGACCGAGCATCCAGAGGGTGCAGCTTAGCGCCAGCAGCATCCAGAAGATGTTGCGCCGCCAATGTGGGGTACCTGCGTTGAGCAGCAGACCGGCGTTGGCTATCAGTGGAACCACGCACTGCACCAGGTCCGCAAAGGTGACTAGAGATGAGCTCTCGCGCGGAAGCGCTAAAGACGCGGCGGTATACGTGGCAATGATCAAGAGCCACAGAGACAGAAATATCCAGAGTGATCGGGGGGACGACATGTTTGTACTTCTTTCCAGTTTAGGTGGGAAGCGGGCAATTGGGGTTTCGGATCGGTCTTCGGATGGCCTAAGAATTAACGAAGCTTTGGTTTCGACAGGCGGGGTCTTGCGTAGGTGGCTTCACGCTGATGGCGGAGGAGGCAGTCATATGCGAACCATTCTCCGGTGAGCTAACAGCGAACAATGCAGGGAAATGCAGATATTTCGAATACAGGGCTAGAATGCGACTCGCGGGAATAATGAGGAAACAGCCCGGAGGATCGGCAATCGCTTCCTTAGGGTGTCCATCACGAACAGGGAAAAACAGGGAATTCAGGTAAGGCCGATCGGGCTGGAAACCCATCGCGGCGCGCCGTCTTGGGTCTCCACGAGGATGCTCGACCGAAAACCTGCTAAGTGCCCTGCTTTGGCAAAACGAGCAGAGGTCCGCTTCGAAAGCGCGGACAAGGCTAAGTTTCAAATCTATGAGGCTCCGGACGCAAGAGGCGATAGCAAAAAAAACCTAATTCCTAGCGCGGACGCGAATTTTAGCGTACTGACATGGGTTACATCTGTAGAAGACTGTAGCGATGGATGTTGTGGCTGCTCACCCTAACCCACCCCTGCCTCCTGCCAGAGTCCAATCAATCCGACTCAAGCCGGCATGGCGGAAACATCGCCCGCCGATTCTAGTCTCGACCCGGTTCCTTGTCATAGACGACATGGAGAGTCACCGGCTCAGCCTGATTGCGTTCTTCAGGTGAGCGCACCAATGCCGCCAATAATTGGAGAGCTTTCAGTTCGCCGGAGGCCGATTTGTTCACGAGTTGCTTGATTGCAGCCTCAAGTTTCGTGACGGTTTTTCGTCTTCCATTTTCGTTAATTACCACCTTCTCGCGCAACGTTCGCGCGAGTACTGTTCCCATGTTGAGCGCGCCCTTCGGACGTCCTTTCGGATTGCCAGAAGTGCCTTCCCGAAATCGATGGTCTCTGGGTGGTTTACCGAATCCGATCTCGTAAGTTGCTTCGGGATCATTTTCTGGCATCGTTGACGTCCTCCTCGCGCCGGGCGAATGTCAAGCCACTAGCTTGGTCCACGGCCTCTAGGCCAGTAAACCTCTGCCATCTGCGCACGACAGTGTCGACGTAGGCGGGGTCAAGTTCTATTCCGTAGCCGCGGCGACCTGTTCGCTCTGCCGAGATGATGGTGGTTCCACTACCTAGAAAGGGATCGAGTACCAGATCGCCGCGCGCCGAACAGTCTAGGATCGCGTCTGCAACTAGCGCAGCCGGCTTCACTGTGGGATGAAGGGCGAGCAGGTCGCCTTCGTCGGTGGAGCGCGCGAACGAATTAACACCGGGATACTGCCAGACGTTGCTCCGTGACCGGCCAAAACGCCCAAGCTGCACATTGTTGCGGTAGGAGCCAGCGCTGTGTTCGAAAACGAAAATAAGCTCGTGCTGGCTACGATAAAACGATCCCATCCCCGCGTTGTCCTTGGTCCAGACGCATAGGTTCTTGAGTTCTGAATAAACGGCGTGGCCAGCCGTGAGCAGTTCTCGCATATGACGCCAGTCCATGCAGATGTAGTGGAGGCTTCCCTTTAAGCTATGTTGGGCAAGCAGGATAAAGACGCACGTCAAGAATTTAGTGAACTCCGCCTCGCTCATCTCTCCGGACGCCATGACAAACTCGCGGTGGCGGACTTTGCCGTTACCGCCAACATGCCCAGAAATGGGGACATTGTAGGGAGGATCGGCGAACATCATGCTCGCTTTCTGATCGCTCATTAGGCGAGCGTAACCGTCACGCGAAAGTGCGTTCCCACAAAGCACACGATGTTTGCCTAGCTCCCAGAGATCACCCGGCCGACTTACCTGGACGGTAGATGGTTCAGGTTGAGCGTCGGCTGGATCAAACTCGCCCTCAGTTGCAGGCGTCAGGTTTTCAATCGACATGTCGATCTCGCCCATTTCGAAACCCGTTGCTTCGAGAGAAAAGCTCAGTTCTGCCTCGGCCAGGATTTTCAACTGTTCGCCTAGCAAACGGTCGTCCCACGCGGAATTCTCCGTGAGGCGATTATCCGCGATCATGGATGCTCGCCTCTGGTGTTCTGACAAGTGTTCTAAACGGATGACGGGCACGTGGGACATGTCAAGCAACTGACTGGCCTGTACCCGCCCATGCCCGGCGATGACCCTTAGATCGGTATCGACCAAGACGGGAACGTTGAAGCCGAAGGCAGCGATACTCCTCGCGATTTGTTGGACCTGTTTCTCGCTGTGCGAACGAGGATTTCTTGGATCCAGCAAGAGAGAAGCCGCAAGAAGGTATTCGATCACGAGGGTTCGTACCGAAGGTCCGGGTTGCGATGAAGCCGCCCCTCCAGAACACTTTGATGTCTGAGTCATGCAAAACCTCCCTTTTGGAATTGACACACCTCACGATAAGCGGAGTAATTTACGGAACCTAGGTTGATTTGGGTCCAAAAAAGTCGGGCGGTTGTGGGGAAAGGGGGACCTAGCGAACGAGAATCTTAGGATTGGGGAGTCTTGGCATTGTGCCGAGGATACCGAGGTTTCGTGTCGAAGCCGAAGGCAAATCTCTTCAATGGCCTCTGCGGATCTGAATCGGGCTGGTTCGTAATCTCTTTGATTCCAGTTTGTTCCAACATGTCCGCATGAAAACGACGCAGTCTCGCTGCTTCCTCGCCCTCCAAAACCGAAGCCTCCACGGTCAGTGCTATTGGGCCGCCACGAGGCGAGAGTTCGGCAACAACACGCTTTACCTCTGTCTCCGAAATAGGCATCCCGGGAGCCAGCTTCTTAATCGCTTCAACCGTCTCCCTGACGGCGACACTATGCTTCGTGCCTTCCGCGCGCGCCTTCGAATAGGCGTCGATGATCATCAAAGCGCGCAAAAAATGCTTTGGTTTTTTCCTGCCATTTCTTCTAGGCCGGCCCATTGTTTTCATCTTCGCTTTCCCTAGCTTCGTCGATTTTACACCTCTCCGCAAGGGTCGATTTCGCTTGACTGGTCGGCCCCCGGCAAGCAGTCATGTGCTAGAGCTACGGAGGCCCAAATGGACGCGAGTATGGAGGAGCAGCTTACGCAACTGCGCACTTTGCCCCGGCGGCAATTGCTGGAAATGTGGCAGAAACACTATCAACGGAACGCTCCCTCCGGGATTCGCCGGGAATTGCTAATCCCTTTTCTTGCCTACCGCATGCAAGAACGAGCCTACGGCGGTCTGAGTTCGTCTGCGCTATCCGAGTTACGCCGGATCGCCCGAAGTCTTGAAAAGTCACCAGGTTCAACCAGGCTTACGCTTAAGCGGAAGATGAAGGTAGGGACTCGACTTCTGCGTGGGTGGCGAGGGCAAACGCATGAGGTCATTGCGAAGCAGTCTGGATACGAATACCGTGGCGTCGGCTTCCGGAGTCTTTCGGAGATAGCTCGGAAGATTACCGGCACTCGATGGTCCGGCCCCGCCTTCTTCGGGCTGAAAAATGTGAAGCCTGCTTCGGGTCAGCGCGATGACTAAGCAAGGTATCCGCTGCGCCATCTATACGCGCAAGTCTTCCGAAGAAGGCTTGGATCAATCCTTCAACTCCCTTGAGGCCCAGCGGGAAGCTTGCTACGCCTTCATCCTCAGTCAAAAGCATGAAGGCTGGGCTGTGCTGACCAATCACTATGACGACGGAGGTTTCTCGGGTGGCACGATGGAGCGCCCTGCGCTGAAGCGGCTCCTGAATGATATCCGTTCGGGTAAGGTAGATACGATCGTCGTGTACAAAGTAGATCGCCTCACTCGGTGCTCGCGGACTTTGCCAAAATAATAGAAATCCTGGACGCCCATAAAGTTAGCTTTGTTACCGTTACTCAGCAGTTCAACACCACGAGTTCGATGGGCCGGCTCACCCTTAACGTGTTGCTATCATTCGCCCAGTTCGAACGAGAAATCACAGGGGAACGGATTCGAGACGAGATTGCAGCGTCGAAGAAAAAAGGCATGTGGATGGGCGGTACAGTAGCTCTAGGCTACGACCGCGTTGATCGTCGACTTGTTGTAAATCAGGTCGAGGCAGGCGCCGTACGCACGATTTTCCGCAGCTACCTTCGCCTGGGATGCGTCAGGAAACTCAAAGAGTTCCTGGACCGGAAGCAAATCCGCAGCAAGGCTCGCGCGGGCGGCGCTAGGCACAACTACGGTGGTGCACGATTTTCTCGAGGCTCCCTCTATCATCTGCTCAACAGCCGGATCTATATTGGAGAAATTGTCCACCGCGGCCAGTCCTATCCAGGGCAACACCGACCAATCGTGCCGCGGGAGCTATGGGGCAAAGTCGCGGCCCGCTTGCAAGGCAACAACCAGGCGCACCGCGTGGGGAAGTCCCATTCCACTCCCAGTTTGCTTAGCGGCATGCTGTTTGATAGTAACGGCGTCCGGTTCACACCAACCCATGCCGTGAAAGACGCGAAGCGATATCGCTACTACACTTCGCAAACCGTGGTCCAGTACGCGGGACTCAAACCTACAATTACTCGGTTTCCTGCTCAGGAGCTCGAACAATTCGTTAAATCGCAAATACATCTCCTACTCCAGACGCCTAACAAATGCATAGCCGGGATGAGAGGCAGTCCAAGCAAAGGTGCGGCTGTAGAACGAGTCGAGGATCTGGCGAGGACATGGCCAAAGCTTGAGATCTCGAAGCAGCATGAGTTCATCAGGAACATACTGAGACGCGTGATGGTTGGCCAGACGAAAGTTTGGATCGAGATCGATAAAACCAAGCTGGTCGCAACCCTATTGGGGCAGAACTCCGAAGCCTCTTCGACATTGGTCGCCGAAAAACAAAACACTCTAAAACTGACCGGCGTATTCCAGGTTCTTCGTCGACGAGGTGAACTGCGAATAATTGGCCCGCATGGTGACTCATACTTCGAAGGGACTCTTGTGCCGTCGCTTGTGAACGCTGTAGCACGTGCCAGGGACTGGTACCAACGAATTGTTGGCGAGATTGACAGCATCGATCATCTTGCGCGGACGTCGGGGCTGACCCGACGGTACATAAGGCGGATCTTACAGTGCGCAAACCTATCGCCCCAGATCACCGAGGCATTTCTAAAGGGCAAACACCCACCCTCCCTCACCTTGAAAGAAATTCTGCACAGCATGCCGCTTAGTTGGCGAGAACAAGAAAAGAGACTTCTCCGGTTGCTGTGAAGACTCACTCCGAAATTCGACGATGTGTGCAGCCCTTACAGTCGGATCAGAAGTCTAGCTACTGGAATCCAGTTTGACCCGCGGCGGCAAGTTGCCCGCAAATAGCTGATTCTATTGGCATCAGACTTAGGGATATCGCTGCCCACACCAACATTCGGCTTCTACTGCGAGATGACCATCTCTGAAGTGCTCTTGATCGAATACGTAGAAGTAGGAAGAAAGGGCAAGATAAACTTGAACTGATACGTGACTTGCACCTGAACCGCACAGCCGGGATTGTTGGGAAACGTAGCGCAGAAGTTGGCCTTACCGGGAGGCGCCACCCACGAGGTATTTACCAACAGCTTCGAAGGGTTGGTGTTGATGCCCGGCGGAGCGATGCTTACAACGTAGTCCTGGACGTCCGCCGCTCTTGCCGGACAGGCCTGCGCCCACGCGTTGCAGTCCTTACCTCGGACGCTCGCCCAGCGCGAAGCCTCTCGCGCTCCATCGGAGACGAAATGATACGTGTAGAGCGCGCGCCCAAATTCGATAACGCCGAAAATCCCTGCGAAAAGGAACGGGAGAATCAGCACAAATTCCGTCAGCGTATTTCCCTGGGACTTCCTTGTGCGTTGCGGCTTACGTGCTCCCGGTTTGTCTCTCCACTTCATCGAACATTCACCGGCGACTTCATTGGGCTACGCGCATGATCGCCTGCCCGCTGGTATTGAACGTCGAAGGCAGTCCCGGGTAGTGAAACAATGGTTGAATCTGCGCTGTCGTGTCGACTTCCAGGAAGACGATCGCGTGCCCCGGCGCACAAGCCCTCGCCGGACATCCGACGTAATCCGCAGGCGAGTTGGAGCACGCGCAGCGGTCCTGCGACGCCACGCTCAAGCTCGAAATCTCTGGCGCATCGTTCCGGGCCGCCAGCGTGATGCCCGCAAGATCTTTGGAATCCGCGAGACTCTGCGCGCCGTACTGCACGCCGGCTCGAGCGGCGTTGGCAGCCTCGATGGCGTAATATGCGAACCGGCCGATTTCAATTGTTCCGATCAGTAGGAGCAGCAACAGCGGCGTCACCAAGGCGATTTCGGCGACGCTCTGGCCGCGCATCTCGAATTCGGCTCGGCCCCGGGCCAGGAGGCTCCCGCGCGTGTTGCGTCGAGCCTCAACTTTCCGGGTTGAAGCCTCCCGGATCATTGCACCAGCACCGCCGCCTTTACCGGCGACCCCTCGGGAAGCGAAGCGTAATCAGACCCGATGCCGACGCTTCCGTTGATCCGGATGATCTGCCCCACGATGATCGTATACGTGCTGGAGACGGTGCCGCCGAGGGTAAGCCTTGCATTGGGGAAATACAGTGCTCCCGTCAGAGAAAGGTTGCCGTTGATTGACGCGGCTTGTGTGTCATCTCGGTCTTGGAAGAACAACACTCCCCCGGGAATTCCGGGAGCCGGCGCATTCGTCGGTGCGGTAAGCGTGACGTTCCCGGTGTCGCCGATATTCACTGGAGCCCCTCCCGTAACATAGAAAACCACTCCCGCGCCACTCACATCACCTGAACCACCGATCTGAAGTCCGGTGCCGCCCGTCAGGTAGTAGACACCGGGCTGAAATGTCACCGGCCCGGTGTTAGTGTTGGCAACTCGGATGCCGCCACAATAAACGCCCGGAGTCAACACTGTCGCCGTCCTGCTGTTCACGACCACGGTCTTCGGGAACGTGCAACGGGGTACCGCTGGCGGCACCAAGTAGGCCAGTGGATCTGCTGTCGGCGCAATGCCCAGAATCGGCGGCGGGTTAGTGCAGCCGCCTCCGAGCAACTGCAGCACGACGCCGATCGACGACGCGGTGATGCAGCCCCCTCCAATCGACAGAATTGCGTTGTCGACGACGCCGCAACCCGGCGCATTCACGTTGCCGTTCACCGTGATTCCCCCAAGCAAACCCAACGCATAGACGCAACCTTTCGAGCTGCCGAGTTGCGCTACTGCAGTGGCGCTCAACGCCGTCGTCTTCACTCCGAAGATGCGCATGAAAAATGTTGGCGTGTCTTGGTGGACCTGGACCTCCACATACTCGTTCGCATTGACCTTGCCCACAAAGGGCGGGTCTTTCGGCGGATGGTAAGCGTTCACGGTCACGCCGTTGACGCCGTCCTCAAATCCGTTGGACTTCGAGTCGTTGAACGCGGCTGTCTGGAAATTGCCGTCCTTGAGCTCGGATGCGCCGGCAATGGCGGCGCTGTCTGCGGCCGTCTGCAATCGCCTCTTCGTGTAACGCAGGTAGCCCAGATCGATCGACAACCCGACGACACCCGTGAGCGCCACCAGGCTCAGCGCCACAAACACGAGCGCTTGCCCTACCTGACGATTGCGTTTCACAGGAAATCCCCCTCCGTCCGATGACGTGGGGACACGCGGCCCGGACCTAGCTTCAGTACCTTTAGCACCCGGACTCCCTGACCCTCAAAGTCCGACACAGCTCGCACTCTGAAAAACCCCCGCCTCCGCATAGGCTGTCAAATATAGGGGTAAGAAGCAGGCCAAAAAATTGCGCCTCCAGTTCACAGATTGCAAAGCATCTCTGTCATGGCAGGCGAACTACTCAACCTGATTGACACGCCGGACGTTCGGGAAGCCTTGATCCAGCATCGGACATGGCTCTTTGAAATCATGTGGAATTGCATGAGGGGCGTGTTCGTAGGAATTAGAGGGCAAGGCCGTCAACGTGCGCATCTTGCCCCCTCGCAGTACTGCTCAACAAATAGGGGTAGTAAAGGCTCCGTTTAATTGCAGGCCGTCGCTAATACTTGCACCTGAGAGTACGGGATAATTCTTGATTTGCAGGTTGACCTGCTAAGTGGGTAGGGTCGCGCGAACATCGGCAGGCGCAGCGTCCAGTCCGAGCCAGCCTTCGATTGTACTCTTAGAATGTATCGGATTCTGACACGCCAACGGCGTTCAATACTGCGGCCATTTCAGACGGTGCGAAGCGCACGAAGCTTTTCACGACTTCCGGGTCGAACTGCGTCCCGCTGGATTGGTGCAGGCGCTTGATCGCTTCTTCCAACGGCAGGCCAGCCCGGTACGGGCGAGAGGAGACCATGGCGTCGAACGCGTCGATGACCGATACAATGCGTGCGCCGATCGGGATCTCTGAGTCCCTCAGGCGCGCCGGATAGCCGCTGCCGTCGAAATTCTCGTGGTGATGCAAGACGTAGAGACTCGTCTGTTCAAGACCCGGCAGGCTGCGGATTACCGTCCAACCGAATTCGGGATGGCGCTTTACGATTTCATACTCTTCAGGGGTCAAGCGACTCGGCTTATTTAGAATGTTGTCTGGCACGCCGATCTTGCCAATGTCATGGAGTAAAGCGCCCATTTCCAAGTCGGGCAAGCAGCGTTCGGGAACTCCAAGATCCCGCGCCACGCGCAAACCCCATTCCGCGAGGCGCGTACTGTGGACGCCAGTGTTGAGGTCGCGCAGGTCCAGCAGCTGATTGAAGGAACAGACCAAGGCGCTGCGCAGGTCCCGCATTTGCCCTTCCAGCTCCCGCACACGCAGCTCCGATTTGCGGAGCTGCGGTGTAGAGACGCTGAGTGTGCTATCGATGGGGGTGCAGAGCGCCATGGGAAGTGCCCTATTAGTGGCCGGCGCTGCCAACCGCGCGATTGAGGTCTATGCGGCCATTGCCCATACCGACGGCGAGTAATACTTGTGCTTGGGCTATGGCGAAATGAGCCTGCATCTGCGAGAGGCCAGGCTTCGCGGCTTCGATTAGGTCTACGCCACCAGAAACCATCGGGGCGCTGAAAGAGGTGCCCCACGCAGCAGCGTACGACCCGAACGGGTAAGTGGTAATGATGGCCTCACCGGGAGCGGCGACCCAGACGATCTGGTTGCCATAGTTGGAGAAGGATGATCTCTGGTCCTGGGGATTTGTCGAGGCTACGCCCATTACGTTGGTGATTCCCGCGGGATAGACCATCTCCATCTTGCCGTCGTTGCCCGCGGAGGCGACAAAGATGATGCCCTGTTTCTCTGCGGAGCTGATGCTGGTTGCAAGCTCGTTAGAGGGCGTCGTCAGGTCAAAGCTCATGTTCACGATGTTGGCTTTGTTTTGTGCGGCGTAATAGATCGCACGAAGTATGTCGGACAAATTGCCAGTGCCGTCCGCTCCAAAGGCCTTCAAGGGCATGATGGACGCTGACGGAGCCACAAGGTGGAGAACGCCGGCAACCATGGTGCCGTGGCCGAAGTCCGCGTATTTCGGACCGTCGACCATGGCAATACTGTGCTGATCGACCATGGCGATGGAATGCTGATTCACCTGACCGGGCGTGCAGTTTACGCAGGGTGTCTCGGTGGTAGGCGCACCGCCGGGCAGATCGCTCATTTCCGAGCCGCCGACCTGATTGCGGGTAAAGTCGTAGCCAGGAAGCAAGACAGGGCGGAGGACAGGATGGTTCGGATCGACTCCCGTATCGATGTCGGCGATAATTCCGCCACCAGACACTTTGAAGCGCTGCTGGGTTTGCGCCAGGTTAATGATCTGCGTCGCAGGCTGATCGACGTAGCCTTCCCAAACGGTCGAACCGTAATAGCTGAGCGGCGTGGTATCGACCAGGGAGGGAGGCGGGGCGGTGGCGGTGGCACCGCCGGTGGCTACGGTGACGAGCTGGTCGAGCTCCGCGCTGAGCACGCCCGGAATGGAACGCAAAAGGGCAAGAAGTAGGTTGGGATCTTGACCGCTGGAGCCGCCAATGAGGAAGAGCTGGTTCGCTGTGCCGTCTAGGGGCTCAAGGATTTGGCACAGATTCAAGAGGCAGAGGGCGCGCAGGTTGAGGAGGCCGCCCGTTGTACGAACGATATATCGGTTGCCGACTGGGTTGCTGCTCCCACCCGTAACCGCGACCTCTACGATCCCCGGAATGTTTTGAAGGACGGTGGTTAGAAACTGGGTATTCACCGAGCTCGAAACAGAGACCACGAAGAAGTTGCTGGGGGAGCCGTTGATCACCTGCTTCACCTGGCAGCCCTTCAACAGGCAGATCAGGTTCATGGCAGGGGCGCTTAAATTGGCCTGGACCAGTAGTTGTGTATCGGCTGCGGATGCGGGTCTTGCAGCAAACAGCGCCAGTAGGAGCGTAATTGAGATAATTGCGCGTTTCATCGTTGGGGGCCTCATCCCTAGTGTTCTTACTGCCGCTTCCAAACGACGGTACTGGCTTCTTCCGCCCATAAGTTTCCACGCTTAGTTTCGGTTTTCACGCCGAAATCCGGCAATGGTACCTGGGTTTTGTTCGACCAGCACCTTCGTTTGCCCCCTTGCCTTTCTCCTCCTTCGCCAGCTTTCCCCTGCTCCTCGGCGACCTGCCGAGAATCCGGCTGATCGCCCTCCGCCTCAACCCTCCGCCAGCCTGCTGCGTTGCGGGAGGATCGTCAAAAAACTAGTTCCGATGGAAGATTGCCACTCCCTTTCCCTCCAACGGCACTGTGAGCTCATTATCCCCTACGACCGCGAACGAGATTCGAGCGCCTGTTTCCGGCACAAAACCAAGTTGAAATTCTCCGAACCGATTGGTAGACGCCTCCGCGATCTTTCCTTTAGGGCCAATAACAGCTACCCGTATTTCCGCGAGACCTTCGCCCTGCTGTGCGGCATTGGAGACCTGTCCCGCGATGTTTAGCCGCTCGGAATGCGGTTCCGGCTCGATCTGCATCTCAATCGTAATTTGGCGTGCCTTGTAAATCAGGCGTCTCGGAGCACTGTGCGCGGAGCGAACGCCCACGGCGGCCGGCTGCCAAAGGCTGTCAAACACCAGCCGCGGAATCTCGAAAGAGCGCTTCCTTCCCAGCGGTTGAGCCATCACGAATGCGTTCCGCACGTGCTTCACCGCGGATTCTGGAGCCTCGTAACGGGCCTCGCGCATGGCGGTTTGGCGCACAGACTGCCAGAGCTCAACGACCTTCGCACATGACCCGCAGCCCGCATCGAGGTGCCGTTGCATCTTTTGCTTTCGCTCCGTTGACAATTGTCCGTTCACGAAATCTACCCACTCTTCCGCTGCAAAATGCGTCTTGCTACCGGCCATCCTCTTTACCCACCCTCCGCCGTCGAGCCGACGATCTTTCCATCTGCTAATAGGGGTACTGACCGTACCCAAAAATTGCGAAAATCGGTGACCTCAAGCCGCCGAGCCCAAGTCACCGCTAAGTGCTTTACCTACAAGGACAAAGGGAGCCCAGTAGTACGGATGAGGGTATCGTTCCCGGACCTCTTTCGCGGCATCCGCTAGGGCCGCCGCCTTATTCCCGGAGCGCTGTAGGCGTCCGTAGAACGACATCATGAACTGGGCGGTGCTGCCGTCGTTGACGTCCCACAGGGTCAGCAGCAAGGACCGCGCGCCAGCATAGAGGGCGCCGCGGATGAGGCCTAAGAGTTCGTCTCCAGCGGCAATGACATTGAGGCCGGTGGCGCAGCCGCTGAGGGTTAGGAGGTCCGCCGAGAGATGCATCTGGTAGAGCTCGTACAGATGCAAGTAACCATCGCCCAGGCGGATTCCCGAAAACATCGGGTTGTCAGGACGAAAATTACCGTGCGTGGCGATATGAATCAGTTTGCTGGAGGGAGCCTTCCGAAATAGCAAATCGTGATTCGCTTCCTTCCCCACAAACAGCTCGGAGTGCGGCAAGATCCGATGAACAGCCTCCACTTCCTCCTGGATGAGAGGTGCTTGTGCGTCGGGTAGGCCTAGGACTAGGGACCCGCCGTCGGAGGTTCCACTCGGCCGATGGCACAGTGCATAGACCGCGGCACTGGGCGCGTAGGAAACGGTGTAGGAATCTATCAGAAACTTTCCACCGTCGTGCAGAGCGTGAAAGGGCAAGTAGTGCAGTAGCCCGTGCGGAACCACGACGAGATGGCGTGCACCCAATTGCGCCCTCACGGGTGCGACCAGCTCGTTGTACAGCTCTCCTAGATGCGCCACTGCGGCACGATACATGTTCCCGGAAGAGGCTTGCGCGAGATCCGAACTGAGTTGGAGGCGTCCCAATTGAAATCGCAACAAGCGCAACGCTTCGGACACCTGCGAAACGGTGGTGACCGGCACAATATCCAGCGTGCGCTTTGTCAGGACTACCGCAAGAATCTGCTCGCCAGCCGAGTAATATTCCAGGCAGGACACGTCGGCAGGCAAAAGGGCCCGTATTTTCTCGAGCGAGAAATCGCCCTGCGAGGGGAAGGAGGGCGATTCGACGCCAGTCTCGGCCATTTCACCGAGCACCGTAAGCAGGGCTTTTTCCCGCCCTTGGGCTTCGGTGCGCAGCTTTTCGATCCTTGCAGCCGCATTCTGCTCGGGCCGGAGCTGCTCCAATTCGATTCGGTGCTGATACCAATTCAGCTCTTCACGCAGATCACGAATCCGGTGTACAAGCTCGCTCTGCCCTGGTTTCGCTTCCGGGAGCGTGTGGCTGCGTTGAAACATCAGTTCCGTCAGACTGCGCGACTTTGCCAGCTCGACGTACCGCAAGGCCTCCTCGAGCGAGGCTTCCGGCAGTTCGGAACTAAGGCACAATTCCACAAGCCGCTCGTAGAGTTCCGTCTTGTTCTTCATGAAGGAGATGCGCATCTCGTCCCGGCCCAGATTGCTGCGCAGGCTTTCGAGTTCGGCGCGCGCCTGCTGATATTCGGAGTAGGCAGCCCGCAACTTGCCTTCTGCGTGCTCGATTTGTCCGAGAAGAAAGTGCCCCTGGTAACGCAGAATGGGGGCGTCCAGGTTCTGCAGCACTTCAAGGGACCGCGAGCACTCCGCTCGCGCTTCCGCGGTGTTCCCAGTGCGGACGGCAACCTGGGCGAGCAAGAAGTGACACAACACGGCCTTGTCTTTCAGGAACGACGCGTCGAAGAAGGCGGCAGCCCCAACGGCGAGGCGGCGCGCTTCATAGTACCGACCCTCGCGAAACAACACGATGGCCTGATAGAGGTCGATCAGCCAGGGCCACACCTCGTTCTTTTCTTTGACGAAAAGCGGCTTGGCCTCCGCGAACAACTCAAGAGCCCGGCGCGTCTTGCCATCCTGCCCGAAGGCGATGGCCTGGTTCGCGAGAGTCTTGGCCGCTTCATAGCCAATTTCCAGCTTGCGGAACAAGAGGTAGCCTTCTTCGGCGACGTCTTGCACCTCGGCGCTGAGATTCAGCTCGACATAAATGTCCGAAAGATCCAGGTAACAGAGAGCCACAAGATAGGTGTATCCGATCGTCTCACCGGCGATGCGTGCGCTCTTCAGCATTTCTATTGCGCGCCGGTAGTCCCCGCGCAGGTAATAGAGATAGGCGATGTTGTAATCCGTGATGAGGCGGATCAGCGGCAGATCGCGGGTTTGCAGCAGCTTTTTCGCGCGCTCGTAGGTAGAAAGGGCCTGCGCGAAGTTATTCATGCTGATGAGGCACATCGACATATTGTTCAGGGAAATCGTCAGCTCTTCGGTGTCGGCATGCGGAAGCAACTGCTGGTAAGCGCGCTCGTAGTGCGTCAGAGCCTCTTCAAAGCGATCCTGGCGATGATAGATGTTGCCAATATTGTTTTCGAGACGCGCAAGCCTGCGTGCGTCCTTTAGCTTGCGAAAGATTTTCTGGGCGCGCTCTGCGAAGTCGAACGCACGGTCGTAAGCGCCCAGCATGATATGCGGCTGAATCGCCGCAGTCAGGGTGCGACCGAGCCCTTCCTGGTCCTTCCCTTTTTGGAAAAGCGCGATGGCGGCGTCGTAAAGCTCCACCGCGGCTTGGTACTCTCCGCTGGCGGCCAACACATTCGCTTTCATACGGTAACTTTGCGCGAGCAACTCCTTCTTGCGCATGCCGCGCGAGGCCAAGATGGCCGACTCCGCCAACGACAGCGCATTCTTCGTGTTGACGCGAAGTTCCTGTTGCGTGGCGGCATTGAGCTCCAAGATCGCTTCCGCGCGCAGCAGTTTGTGTTTCCGAAGGAAGGCGCCACGTTTCTTGTCGTCATTCAGCAACGACAACGCAGCGAGGGCGTTAGGGGAGATCTGCGGCTTTCCTGGTTTGCCGCTCACGAAAAACCCAAGGCGTCGAGCGCGTTTCGCAAGCGATCCAGGCACTTTTGCCGGAGAAGGCCAATCGAGCCGGTCGCCAGGCCCAGGCTCGCTGCTACCTGTTGGTATGGCCGCGTGGGCTCCTCATAGAAGAGCATGCGAATCAGTTCCTGGCATCGGGGTGGCAGCCCAGCGCGCGCTTCGCGTAGCATCTGCTCTTCCTCGACTTCGCGAAGGTTCAGCTCGGCGTCCGCCTGCACGGCCGCCTCTGGAATTTTGACCTCTTCGTCATCTTGCGAAACGATTCGCGCACGCTGCCGCTTCCAGTGAAAACACTTGTGCGAGGTCACCTGCATCAGCCATTTGGGAAGCGCTTTCGGGTCCTTCACCTTCGGCAAGTCTTGAATCAAGTCCAAGCAAACCGACTGGAAAATATCCGCGGCTTCCTCCCGCGAGAGACCGTACCGGATGGGGATCGAGAAAATCAGATTCTTGTACTTGTCGATCAGCAAGTTCCAGTCTTCATCGCGTCCTTGCAAACATCCTTGCACCAGATCGCGGTCGGACTTCCGGTTGGCCTTGTGTTCCGCTGCCGGCGCGGCACTCTTTCCCCGAGCGGACTCCTTCACTGGCATTTTCCGCCGCCGGGCTTTCGAGCAAATAGCTGATCCACGTTCCACAGCGCATAAGGCTCGAGGATTCCCGGGCGAAAGTTGCCGACGGAGTCTTGCGCGCCGACCAGGATGTTGGGGCTCAGCAGAAAAATGAACGGCAGATTTTGCGCCGCGATTTCCTGCACGCGGTCGTACAGTTTCTTACGCGCCGCATAATCGGGCGACGTCATCTGGGCTTCCATCAATTGGTCCAACTCAGCTTCCCATGGCGTTGCCGGCCTGGTCTCACCCAAATCCCATAGATGCGTCTCGCCGTTTGAAAGCCACAAGTTCATCTCCGGCGTCGGGTCCACGTCGCCGTTCACCAGGTTCATCAACACCGCTTCGTAGTCCTTGGTGTTCAGAACACGATCCACCAGGGCGCGAAATTCGGAGGGCACAACTTGCACGTCCATGCCGAGTTGCTTCAAATCGTCTTGAGCGATCGTGGCGAGCTTCGTCCTCTGCGCGTTGGACGAACTGACCAAAATCGTGAATGCGACCCGGTGCTTTTGCGCGTCCAAAAGTGCGCCGCCGGCATCCCACGAGAAACCTGCGGCTTGCAGAAGCGCCTTCGCTTGTTCGAGAGATCGGTCCGGATGCGGAAGACTTGTATTGAGCCACAATTTGTTCCCTGGGCTCACATTTCCCCAGATAGGTGTGGCGCGCCCGTTGTACACCAGTCGTGCCATCCCTTTTCTGTCCATCGCCAAGGAGACCGCCTGGCGGAACTTCAATTCGCGGAACCATGCCTGTTTGCCGACGATGTCGGCAGACTTCGCGGCCTCTAACGAGTTCATGTTGAAAAGCAAGAACACGAACTCGAGCCCGGGGCCGAGGTCGGACAGGCACTCCGCTCTTGCTTTCGCGTCCTTCTGGAGCAAGTTGAAATTGTCGGCGCTAGCTCGCTCCAGCACTTGTGTCTCCGCGCTTTGAAACTTGATCACCTGCGCATCTTCGGTCGGCACAAACAGGAACGTAAGATCCGTGAGATAGGGTAGCCGCGTTCCACTCGAGTCCGTTTTCCAATAATTCGCGTTGCGCTCCAGCACCATCCGCTGACCGGGCACGTATTCCTTTAGGCGAAAAGGGCCCAGCCCGGCCATCTCTTCCGGGCGGCCGTTTGTTGCCCACACCTGAGCAAGTTTTCCCTGCCGGTACGGCTCCTCAAGCAGGTGCTTTGGCATCATGGCAAGCCCGTCAAAAATCCGCTCTGCCGGGCCGTACGGTTTTGCCAACTCGAATTCCACGGTGTAGGCGTCGATTTTCTTCACCGCGATGGGCTTGTCGCTCACAATCAGCAGGTCGCGCTGCGGGGAGTGAAGATTTTCGTCGAGATACAGTTGGAATGAAAAAACGACGTCATCCGCGGTGAAAGGCACGCCGTCTGAGAACTTCACGCCGCGCCGCAATTGGAGCGTGTACTTCCGCCCATCGGGCGAGACGCTCCACGATTTTGCCAATGCCGGCACCGTGCGTTGGGTTTCGTGATTGATGTGAACCAGATCCGCGTTCATTGCGCCGATCACTTCGCGAGAAGTGGCGTCGATGGAAAGAATTGGATTCAGTGTCTTTGGCTCTGAGCGCAAAGCGACGACGAGTCGTCCGCCCGCTTGTCCAAGCTCGCCTTTCGCGATCGCATAGTCTTGGGGACGCGGCAAGGCTGGCCGTGCCGTTGCGGCCATCACGAAACAAAGCAAGAGCAGCGCCCTTACGCTAACTTTTCGCTCGGCATTCTTCCTCATACGCTCACTGCCGCGACCTTCTCTTGCAAGGCCGCCGACGTCCAGTGGTAGGCCAGAAATACCGCCACCAACGCTGTCGCCGGCAGATACATCCACCAATAGGAGGTCAGAACGCTGTACTTTTGCAGCTCCGCAAGTAAGTTTCCCCAGCTTGGCATGGGCTCTCCTACACCTAATCCCAGAAAGGACAACGTCACTTCGGCCAGGATAAATTGCGGTACCAGCAGCGCTGCCATGGTCAATAGGGTGCCGTAAGTTTGCGGAAGCACGTGCTTGCGAAGAATGTGTAGATCCGATGCGCCCATTGCTCGGGCTGCCAGCACAAAATTTCGCTCCTTGGCGCTGAGTACGATTCCCCGGATCAGGCGCGCTGGACGCGCCCAGCCCACCAGTCCTACAACGCCAACCAGCAGCAGAAATGTGTCCGCCGTCTTGATCCGCAGCGGCAGCACGGCGCGCACCGCGAACAGGAGATAGAGCCACGGCAGTGCCAGAAATAGTTCCACCAACCGCATCGCCACCGCGTCGATCCACGTCCCGTAGTACCCTGAGAGCACGCCGACAAGCCCGCCCGCGAGCAAGGCAACCGTCGCGCCGAACAATCCTGCAAACAAAGAAATTCGCCCTCCATACAACATGCGCGAGAATTCGTCTCTGCCGAAATCGTCGGTGCCAAACAAGAAGATTCGTCCGGGCTCGTTCACACCGAATAAATGCAGCCGGCTGGTCCATCCGCCGATAACGGTGTACGGCGAGCCTTTGATAAAGAAGCGGACCATATACGCTTGCGTTCGATCTTCCTCGTACGCAGCGCTACCTTCCGGCGCGTCTTTCCAGGCGTACACAAATGGACGCGCGTGGAAGCTGCCGGTGGAGTCCACGAAATGCAGGTGGCTTGGCGGCACGAACGGCAGCTCGCGATCTTGCGCTGCGTAGTCATACGGCGCAAAAAATCCGGGCAGAATCACGAACAGGTGAAGTGCGGCGAGGACTGTTATAAGAAGGACGTTCCGCCGGCGTTTGTTCATGGCTAAACCGTACGAATGCGTGGATCGGCCCAATACAAGAGCACGTCCGCAAGCAAGTTGCCCGCCACCAAGAATATTGATGACAACAGGACTGCCGCAATCACCACATAGACATCGCGCGCAAGGATCGCTTCCAACACCAACGGGCCGAGTCCTGGCCAACTGAGCACCACTTCCATCAACAAAGACATGCTCAATAGCGCGCCGATCGAGAATCCTAGCAGCGAAATGAGTGAGTTCATCGCTGCCGGCAATGCATGGCGATAGATCAGACGCAGCTTTCGAATCCCCTGGCTGCGGGCCGCCGCGATAAACGGCGCATCCAACACAACGATCATTGCCGATCGCACGTGGCGCACTAACACCGGGACCGCCCCCAAGGCCAACGCGACGACTGGCAGAAACAGGTGAACTGCGACGTCGCGGAGTCTTTCCGCAAAACCCGCGTGCAGCCCATCCACAGAGGCCATCCCGCCCGTCGGAAACCATCCTGTACGCGCCGCGAACAGCAGAAAAAGTAATCCGAGGAGCACGTCCGGTATCGCCAGCAACGCAGCGGTTACGGCGCCTCCCGTCCGGTCTACCCAGCCGCCCCGATGAAGCGCCTCCACCATCCCCCAGGGGAGCGCGAACGTCCAAGCCAGCAGCGTCGCCAAACCGGTCAACAGCAGCGTGTTGCGCGCGCGCACCCAGATCAAGGATGCGACGGCGCAGTGATAAGACATCGAATACCCAAACTCACCTCGCGCCACCGAAGCTAACCAGCGCAAGTAGCGCACCGGCAAGGGGCGGTCCATTCCGTACTCAATCTTGAGCGCGGCGACCGTTGCCGGCGAGATCTGCGGATTCAGCTTCAATTCGTCGAAGAAATTTCCCGGCGCTGCCGAGAGCAGCGCAAACGCGAAGACGGAGACTCCCACCAGCAGGAGCAATCCGTGAAGGGTACGGCGTGCAACCTTGAGCATGAGTCATTCGCCCGGAGAAATAAGGGACGCGTGTACAGTCTCTCGTGAAGGCTATCGGGCGGGTAACACTTCGGGGGCCTCTTGTAGATTGGCAGTAAACAGTTCTGCAGGCGAACCTCGCCGCACGACGCGGCCCGCGTTCATCAGGGCGACTTCGTGCGCGAAGACGTTAGCCATCGTTAAGTCGTGTGTTATGTAGAGGTAGGCCAGCGAATAGCGGTCCTGCAAATCCATCAACAGATTGGCGATCTGCCCCTGGGTCGAAAGATCGAGTGCAGAAAGCGCTTCATCAAGAATTAGCATCTTTGGCTGCACGGTGAGGGATCTTGCGATTGCCACTCGTTGTCGCTGACCACCGCTCAGCTCGAGTGGTTTTCTCCCCAGCCACTTTTCGGGCAGTTCCACCTGTTCCATCACCTCGCGGAGGCGTGTCCGCCTTTGTGCCGCATTGGCGGTGGGCTCGTGGATTACCAGGGGCTCGGCCAGTATTTCAATTACGGTCAGTCCAGGGTTTAGGGCCAACGCCGAATCCTGAAAAATCAGATGGATTTCCCGTCGTGCTCTTTTCAGCTCTTCACGCGTAAGCGCAAGGAGGTTCTTACCTTGGAATAGAATTTCCCCCGAACTTGGCTGTTCGAGCAGGACGAGACATCGCGCCAGGCTGGACTTCCCCGAACCCGACGGCCCGACAAGCGCCAGCGTCTTGCCTGTAAACATTTCCAGCGAAACATCTTGCAAGGCAATTACTTGGGTGCGCTTCGCCCCAAGCAAGTTTCGACGCGCGTACGGTAGTGTCAAACCACGAACCGAAAGGAGTGGCTGGGTGGCGCTTTCGACGCTTCTGGCTTCAGCCACCATACAGAAAACACTCCACTCGCCGCGCATCTTCGAGGGCAATCGAAGAAGGCGCGTGCGATTCGCAACGATTCAGGCGCGCGGCGCACCGTGGCGCAAACACGCAGCCGGCCGGGACCAATTCAGGGTCTGGCGCGCTGCCTTCAATCGTCGCCAGCCGCATTCCAGGCCTGCTCGCGCATTCTCGGGGCGCGGGAGGAGCGCAAGCCAGCAGCGCCTTCGTGTACGGGTGTCGCGGCTCACGAAAAACCTCATCGAGCCTGCCCTCTTCCACAACGCGGCCCCCATACATCACCGCGACGCGGTCCGCCAAGCCCGTCAGTATCTTTGGATCGTGAGTGATCAGCAGGAGCGACATCTTCTGCTCGGCCCTTAGTTCGCATAGCAATTTCAGAATCTCTTCCTCGGTCTCGGAATCGAGCGACGCGGTCGGCTCGTCGGCAATGACCAGCGCAGGCTGACAAGCCAATGCCTGAGCGATGGCCACACGTTGCTGTTGACCTCCACTGAGCTGGTGCGGGTACGTGTCGTACATATGCCTGTCAGAACTGCGTAGGTGCACTCGCTCGAGAAGAATCTCAACTTCCTGACGGCAGCGTTTCCAGCTCCAATCGCGGTGTGCTCGAATCACCTCTGCGATCTGGTCCCCTGCTTTCATCACCGGGTTCAAGGTGAGTCCGGGCTCTTGTGGAACTATCGCGATCCGCGCACCGCGGAGTTCCTCCATCTCCCGTTCTTTGAGATGGAACAGATCCCTTCCCTCAAATTCGATCCCGCCCTCCGTTATTTCGGCGTGTTTAGGTAGCAATCGCATTGACGCCTTGGCGATGGTCGATTTGCCGCTGCCCGATTCCCCAAGGACGCCTAGCACTTCACCAGGTTCTATGTTCAGACTGGCACCGTTCACCGCGTGAACGCGCTTTCGCGGGGATTCGACGAAATCAACCCGAAGCCCCAGTACTTTGAGCAAAGGCGGCATGACTTGTCGTGGAGCGACCTCGCTGCAAGGCTAACCTCGCTATCCCCACGTGTCCATGTACGGCTAGTTGTCTTTTGAGCACTGCTGTCGTACTTGCTGGAGCAGCGGCGGCCGACCTCAAGCGGGGACGCTAGACGCTCTCCTCCTTGCGGAACCATTGGCGTCTTACGTCCGTCTCAATTGAGCTCGGAGTGACGGCGCGCGAGAACTTCATATGCGACCGGGTGTTCCTGAAGGGCAATATCTCCGTACCAGACCAACGCAACGCTTTCTACATGTCGCTCGGACTGTACCCGCGACCGAACCCTACCAAGTGCTACTGGCGGCTGTATTCCGTGCCTAACCTCGTAATTCGTCGCGCTCTAGGTAAGTTGTTGATTCTTCGTTCGAGTGGAACTCATCATCACATAGGCGAAGCCGTTGATGGCGAACCAGACGCCCAGAAACCGCGGCAGGAAGCGCGACCTGTACACAAGCACCGCTAATGGGAGGAGCCATACTCCCCAAAGGATCTCGGCGGTGGTGTTCCAGCCATCTCAGCTCACGTCCGGGCCGTTGAGTTTCGCATCGCCGCTGCCCTCGCTCGACGGCGATTGGCTTTACGTTGTCGGCTCGCAACGGCGGTATGAAATGGTTCGGCTCGATCCTACATCAGGCCAGATGACCGCGTTTAACTCCATGCCAGCCCAAGGCAGGCAACTGTGCGCTTCTTGTAGTAGCTGTAGTAACCGTAGGGAGGGAGGCGCCAGCCTTGCAACGGGCCCTCCTCCCTCTGGACCTACTACACTTACTACAGCGCGTCGCCGGATGAGGGGTCACCTCTGGCGGCATCCCGCCGTCTACTGGTGGAGGTTTCCCCCGCCGCTAAGCTGATCGAACCCATACGTTGAACAGTGACGCCTACATCTCAGGGTAGGGCTTGTACTGTATTTACTGGATTGAAAGAGATCCGTTACCGGGCATAGTTGGTGACTGGGGGCAACAGATTTCGGAAAGAGATCGGCCGCTTGGGAGAGTGCCGGTCCCCCCTGCCAGCTTGGGCTTACTCGACACCATTGCTGTCTGGGAAGATTTAGTCCGCAAGTAGGGCTTCGAGACTTTGACGGTGATGTCCCGTCTGTCCGCGAGCGAAATGACACCCCCGGGCTGTTGCTCGCTCGGCGCCCCAAGCTAAGAATCGGACCGCGACATCGCGCGATCTTGCAGCCAGTGATTCAATTCATTTCGCAACAAAGAAAAGTCGATTGGTTTCGGTAGGCACGCTTTGCAGCCCGCCTGGAGGATTCCCTCCTTCTCGGTGACCAGAGCATGCGCGGTGACTGCGATCACTGGGATCTCGCGCATATCTGGTCTTTCACGCATCCATGCCACGAGATCGAGGCCATTTTCGTTGCCGAGATTGATGTCGAGTAAGACTGCATCGGGAACCTGCTTGGCAAAAACCTCGTAACTGGTCGTCAGGTCTGCTGCAAGCCAGACTTCGCACCCTTCCACCTCGAGCCAGTCCCGAAGCAGCTCGCGGTTAAGCAGGTTATCTTCCACGATCAGGATGCGACGTTGTTTCAAACATCCCCCACCGGCGTCGGCGTGGAGGTAACCACGCGTTCCAATTGTTTGATTAACGGTTCCCGCCACGAATTTTGCTTCTGAAAGAGTGATTCCGCGTGCGCCCGGACGTACTTCTCCTCCTCCTTGCTAAGTTCCTTGCTGGTCAGAACAAACACGGAAAGCTCTGCTGTACGAGGATTGGCGCGCCATTCCGCGAGCAAATCAAAACCGCTCATTTTAGGGAGCACTAAATCAAGAATAACCAGCTCGGGCAGAGACTGGGCCACACTGGCGCGGGCTTCGGCGCCATCTCTCGCAACGTTCACGACATAGCCATGGACCGTGAGCAACTCCACGATCATCTCGCGGGTGGACACATCGTCTTCCACTACCAGAATAGCCCTCGTAGGCGTTGCAACCGCACGAGAATGAAGGCAACGCTCGACGGCAGCCAGCAAGGTCGCTTTGTCCACTGGCTTGAGCAAATATTCGTCGGCGCCGAGGGCGCTTCCAACGGCCGGACGGTCCGCAATCGTCACGACAATGACGGGAATTTTTGACGTGCGGGAGTCGTCTTTCAACTGGCGCAGAACGTCTAGCCCGTGGAGCGGCTTCATTAGCAGATCCAAAGTGATGGCATCCGGGTGGAATTCAGCGGCCATATCTATCGCGCGTTCCGGCTGATGACAGCGCAAAGTTTCGTAGCCCGAAGAGGCTAATTGCGATTGGATAAGTTGTCCCGTTGCCACATTGTCTTCAACGATGAGAATCCGCGGAGCCCCGGCCGCCCTCGGTGCGGCTATGTTCGCGGGGACAAGTTGTTCTCTGGTGGCCGTGACAGTAGGCAAAGAAAAATAGAAGCAACTTCCATGGCCGGGCTGACTTTCGATCCCCAATACACCGCCATGCAACTCGACGAGGCGTGCTGTAATCGCTAATCCTAAGCCTGTGCCTTCGGCGCCGCCCGTTTGTGCCAGGCGGACGAAGGCTTCGAAGATTCGCTGTTGTTGTTCGGGCGGAATGCCCGGGCCATTGTCGCGGACTTCAACCCTGACTTGGTGATCCAGCTGGCGAGCGGTCAACTCGATACGGCCACCTTCCGGAGTGAACTTGATGGCGTTACCAACAAGGTTCATAAGCGCTTGTTTAAGTCGCACAGCATCGGCGTTAACATGTAGATCAGGGTTAACATGCTGGAATAGTGCCTGCGTTTTCTTTTCCGCCAGTGGATAAAGAGCGCTAATCACCTCGGAAAACGCGGACGCGAGCGTCACATCTTCGCGGGTAAGCTCCATTCTGCCCGCCTCAATCTTTGAAAGGTCAAGAATATCGCTGATTAGTCTGAGGAGGTGTTTCCCGCCGGTGTGTATGTGGCTGACGTAGCGTTGCTGGCGATCGTTCAGCGGGCCGTATCGCTCGTCGGCGAGCAGGTCAGAAAAGCCAAGGACGGCGTTCAATGGGGTACGCAGTTCGTGGCTCATCGTGGAGAGGAATTGATCTTTGAATTTGCTGGCTCGTTCCGCTTCTTCCTTTGCGCGCATAACGAGCTCAGCCGTCCGCTTGTGCTCGGTGATGTCTCGTGTGACCTTTGCAAATCCGCGCAGTCGTCCCGCCTCGTCGCGTAAGGCGGTAATCACGACGTTGGCCCAGAATCGCGATCCGTCTTTGCGGACACGCCAGCCTTCTTCTTCCTCGAATCGCCCTTGCTCTCTGGCAATTTTCAGTTCATAGGCAGGCTTGCCTCGTTCCACATCCTCTGTCGGGTAGAAGCGAGAAAAGTGTTGGCCAATGATTTCCCACGGCTGGTAGCCCTTGATGCGTTCGGCCCCCGCGTTCCAACTGACAATGATTCCATCTGGATCCAACATCAGGATCGCGTAGTCCTCCACCTCCGAAACCAGCAGACGGAACCGCTCTTCGCTTTGGCGAAGGGCCTCCTGAGCCTTCTTGCGCGTGGTGATGTCTGTGGCAACGACCAGACGGGCCTTTCTGCCGTCATAAACCAGGGGATGCGAGACAATCTCAACGTCGATCACCGACCCGTTTTTCCTCCAATGTTTCCAGACGCCGTAGATTTCGGTATCCGGCGGCGCTTTCGCGGCGCTCTCGAGCAGTGCGGGAACGTCTTCCGGCGGGCGGATGTCTTTGATCGTCAGCGACAGAAATTCTTCGTGTGAGTAGCCGTAGTTTCGGACAGCAGACTGATTCACGTCAAGGATGGCGAGAGTTTGCAGGTCATAGACCCACACAGGATGTGGATTACTGTCGAAAAGCAGATGGTATCGCGCTTCGGATTGGCGTAGTGCTTCGTCAGCTCTTTTGCGCTCGGTGATGTCGCGCAAAACCACAACGCCGCCCCGCAGGACGTCGTCCTCACCTCGGAGAGGTCTGCCCGTAATACTGAGTAAGCGGCCGTCCGGCACTCTCGCGTTGCGGATGAAGACCTCTACCGCGTCAACACTCTCGCCCCGCATTGCCCGCACCAAGGGTAGCTCGTTGGATGGATGCAGGGTCACGCCGTCAGGTAAATAGCTGCCATATCGATCAGACCACTGGTCGGGTGTCGTGTCCGTCGCACCGACGCCCAGCACCTGCTCCGCGGCCGGATTAAAGAGGAGAAATTCCCCGTTAGAATCGGCCACAACGACCCCGTCAGCGATACTTTCCACGATCAATTGCAGAAGATCTCCTTGCCGTTTTGTTTGGTCTTCTGTCCGTTTCTTTTCCGTGATGTCCCGGAACACGAGCACTACCCCAACCCCTTCACCCGTGTTGGTGACAATGGGCGCCGCGCTGTCTTCGATGTCAAACTCTCTCCCGTCCTTGGAGAGTAAAATTGTGTGGTTAGCAAGACCTACTATGTTCCCCTCACGGAACACCTTTTTGACGGGATTCTCAACAGGGCGGCGAGTCTCCTTGTTTATAATGTCAAACACAGAATCCATGGACTTGCCAGTGGCTTCTGCCTGAGTCCACCCGGTGAGCGACTCGGCGGCGGAATTCATGAAGATCACCGTGCCGTTCATGTCCGTGGCAATTACTGCGTCACCGACGCTCGCGAGAGTGGCCGAGAACCACTTTTCGCTTCTTGCTAGCGCTTCTTCCACTCGCTTGCGTTCTGATAACTCGCGGAGCAGCTCTTGGTTCATGGCCTCCAGGCGGCGGTTCGCTCTTTGTAATTCCACCGCTCGCAAGTAAACTTCAGCTTCCATTTGCTCCAGGTGAGTGCGGAATTCTTCTGTCAGTTTTTGCTGCTCGATTCCTTGTTGCTTTAGCCGAACGAATTCCGTCACATCTTCAACACGATGGATGATGTAGGAGATTCCCGTGTCCGGTCCCAAAACTGGCGAATTTACCGGGCTCCAGTACCTTTGTTCGAACCCGCCTCCTTCCGATTCCGGCTTCCGGATGTCGTATTTCTGCACTGCCATCGTGTTCGGCGTCTTGTCTTGCAGCACTCGCTCAAGAGAGGTTCGCAGGTTGCGGACGCCTGTTGCTAAGGGATCGTCAGGATTGTCTGGGAAGACTTCGAAGATTCCCCGACCCAGAATTTCCTGTCGCTTCGTCATGGTTGCACGCAGATAGGCATCGCTGACAGCAACTATCTTGAAGTCAGGTGTAAGGACGAGATACAAGCCCGGCGCCGATTGGAATAGAGTCTGGAAATCAGGCGTCGAACAGGATGCGTAGGGGTCTTTCATTGTCTCTTGTTCCCAGGGACCTATTTTTTGCTGCCTCTATGCGGGCAAAGTGGCACCGAGAACCATCATTTCGAATTCGTTCAGAATGGAAGCGTCCCACCAGCCCCGTCTTACCTCGTCCTGCATGATGGCGAAGGCCTTCTCCAAAGGAAGAGCCTTGCGGTAGGGCCGGTCTGTGATTAGCGCGTCATAAATGTCCGTGATTTGAAGGATGCGCGCGGTGAGTGGTACTTGTTCGCCTTTCAACCCGTCGGGGTACCCGGATCCATCTTGTTTTTCGTGGTGGTGGCGAATAATCGGCAGCACGTGACGGAAGGATCGGAGAGGTGCGCAAATTCGCTCACCCGCAATGGTGTGCTGCTCCATGATCTTTCGTTCTTCCGGAGTCAGCGGTCCGGGTTTGAGCAAAATGCTTTCTGGGACGGCCAGCTTGCCAATATCGTGAATGAGACCGCCTCGACGCAGAGCCACGCGCAGTTCCTCGGACAACCCCAACTTCTCCGCCAGTGCGACGGAATATTTCGACAGGCGATCGCAATGCCCCTCGGTATAGGGGTCTTTCGCCTCGATGCTGAGCGCAAGGCTGAACAGTACGGTCTCGGCATTATCCAGCTCGTCGGTGAATTGCTTCAAGCGCAGCAGGGAATGTACGCGGGCCAGCAGCTCGTGCTTGTTCACCGGCTTGTTGAGGAAGTCGTCAGCACCGCACATGATGCCGTGAATGCGATCGGCCTCGCTGTTCAAACTGGTGAGCAGTATGACCGGGGTCAAGCGAGTTTCTGGCTTGGACTTCATCGCTTGACAAACTTCGAACCCGGTTCGGCGAGGCATCACTACATCCAGCAACGCGAGATCAATCGAGTCGCTGTTCACGTGCTTTAGCGCCTGCAGACCATCCATTGCGCACACGACCTGGTAACCCTCGACGCTGAGCAAAGCAGTGAGCAATTCGCGGTTGGATTCGTTGTCATCGGCAATAAGGATGGTTTCATCGTGGTCTTTGGAAGTAGGCACATCGCCTCCTTACACGTAGCTGTCGCCAGGAAATTCAAATAAATGCAGTCCCACCAGCTAGTATCTCAAGCTCTAAACGCGCCAGGAGTTATGGCGAGGATGTTGCTACCATGAAGTAAATAGACGACCGGGTAGTTTAGTACTAAGGTGATTCCTGTATAGCGTTATACCTACCATTCAAAAGATAGACTGTTTGCTGGAAGGTGAGTGGAGGCCAACCGAACATCGGTTGCAGCCCGCTGATTCGGCGAGTCATGCTAACTTCGGCTGCCTGATATCAGGGAGATATTGGTAGCCCTCTACTCCGCCTCGCCTGCTTCAAGATGAGAATGTTCTGTGAGTCTCCTCTTACAGAGCCGGGCTGGCAACCGTCGGAGCCACACCGGTCAGGGTGTAGCGGATGACGCCAGTCTGGTCGGAATAGAAACCACGCTGTCCGGTCGTACCAACGGTTGCAGGAACGCCCGTGATCGTATAGGTGTCGTTTTTGCCGTCGCCGCCTGCGACAGTGGCATACGCGAACGTATAGCCAGCCTTGGCGCCAAGACTGAGAACCGGGTCAATGATGCCCTTGCCGCCGGCGCAAGCGCCACCGGTATTGAGCTCAACCAATGAGACCGAGTACCCAACTGCCGGGCAAGACGCGGCATAGTTCACTTCACCGGTGTTGACCGTGCGAACCGAACCCACCGCCGACGCTTCGTTGGCGGCCATTTTTGACTTGATGAGGTTCGGAATGGCAATCGCCGCGATGATCAGAATGATCGCCACGACGATCAAAAGCTCGATTAGAGAAAAACCCTTCTGGGTTTTCATCGTCTTCTCCTCTCTTTCATAAGATTGAACAAATACAAGCCGTCAGCCGATACACGGCCATCGACCTCTTACTGACCGGCCTGTTACGCGACCTCCGTCGATGCCATTTCAACTCGATTACGCCCCCTCTGTTTTGCTGAATAGAGTGCCGCGTCAGCGCGAGCGACTAGCTCACTGAAATCCGGAGCTCGGGCTCCTTCAAACACCGCAAGGCCGAAGCTTGCGGTGAAGCTGGTCGTCACGGTGAGCCTGAGTGCATCGAAATTGAATTTCGTCGCTTCAAACTCTGCGCGGATGCGCTCCGCTAGAGTACGTACCCCTTCCTTGGTTGCGTGGGTTAGAATCATGAGGAATTCCTCTCCACCCATGCGGCCACAGATGTCGCTCCGTCGCGAGTTAACTCTCAGAATCTCCGCAAATTTCTTCAGGACGGCGTCGCCCGCATTGTGGCCGTAGGTGTCATTAACAGCCTTAAACAAATCCAAGTCAGCCAGCAGGACCCAGAAGGAGAATCCATATCTCGCGGCACCGCTCAGTTGCCGTGCTGCCCAATCTTCAACTGCGCGCCGGTTAGGGAGGCCCGTCAAGGCGTCGGTAAGGGCAAGCTCCTCTAAGAGACGATTCTTTGATTCAATCTGTCGATGGAGCTCTATGGTCCGCAGGCCTACGCCGACACGAGCCTTGAGTTCGTCACCATGAAAAGGCTTAGTAAGGTAGTCGTCAGCACCGGCCCCCAGGCCTGCGACTACATTCTCGGTGTCCGACTTGCCGGTCAAAATCATGATGTAGGTGTAGGACGTCTGCACTCCAGAACGAATGTGTTGGCAAATCTCAATTCCGGTGAGATCAGGCATAATCCAATCCACGATGACAAGGGCCGGACTATGCCGTTCAAACAGCTCGATGGCCTCATGACCACTCTTCGCAAAGATCAAGTCATGCGGCTTTTCGCACAGGGCCTGATCAACCAGCTTTCGGAAAACTGCTGAGTCGTCGGCTACCAATACCTTGAGCTGTTCCATAGGAGCAAACCTTCGACGTACTCGCGAACGCGATCGCTGCCCCGATTCAGTCCTAATAAACCTATGGACTCTACCCGTTCATATTGATCGCAGCAGCTACCCGCATCCGGTGCGCGCACGCCCCTGCATATTTCCTACGCTCGGCATAAAGGGGTCACGATTGCTTCACCGCCCTACAATTGGTTTCAGATCCCAACGCACCGTAACGATTGATGCCAGCAGGCGGGGCTTCGGCTCCTTGGAGCGAGAATCTATTTCATGAGTCCAACCAGCTGATTGTTGATAACCATCGATAACCCAAACACACGGTAAGCCTACTCTGTTCTAATACGTACAACTATAAGTTATCGTTTATTCATTTCTAATAAGTTACCTCTACGACTTAAGGGAACCATAATACATAATACTTAATCAGAAGTATGTTCACTGCGATTTCGTTAGTAAGGCACGACAAAGGTGCTGCCCAAAGCCCGGCTTTTCGTCTACGAGGTAGGCTTATGAACCAAGAGCGACGTCGGACTCCCAGGTACCCTTTCGTCGCCGTCGCCGAGCTAATTGATGCGAAATCGCAAACGCAACTCTCGACACGTGTCACTGAGTTGAGCTTGTACGGATGCTACTTCGACACAATAAATCCCTTTCCCGCTGGCACATCGATTCTAGTCAAGATCGTGAGTGACCTTGTTTTCTTCGAGGCAGCAGGATTGGTGATTTATTCTCAGCCAAGTCTGGGTATGGGAGTTGCGTTTCAGAAGATTCATCCATATTTCCTAAGAGTCTTGAAGGGATGGCTGCTGCAGGCGCAGAAAGCTCGCCCCAGGCCAGGCAGCTGATCGCTTCGCGAAGCGAGGTTATAGGGCCTGAAGAGACGGCAGAAATCCGATGAACACAGAGACCGACGTTGACGGTCCAGAAGGCCTCCATTTACTCCGTGGAAAAACGATCGGCCAGAAATTGGCACCGGGAATAGTCGTATCCACGGTATTCAGCAGGCGCGCAGTGGGCATCTACAAATATCGTCACGCACTTCCTCATTGACACGTTTCCCGTCCATATCTGACGAAACAACGACCAACACTTTAAGCGCGATTCGCCGGTATATCATCACTTGTGCTTTGACCTTATTGTCCCTCTCACGTGACGTTCCAACCGTATCGTAACACGTGGCGCTCGACAGACTTCCATACCGCAAATCATTTCCGTTCCGGTGCATGCTGAACGCACCTCCTGGTCATCTAATATTTCCGTGGATTGCGCACTGTTGCGGCATGGATCGCTTGGAATAATAACCAAGAACTAAATTCTGCTGGCATTGAGAAAGTATAATATTAATATCGCAGTGGTGAAAATGATCATCCAGTGGCGACTCCTGATAGGAGAACTACTAGCAATAACTATCCTGATAAGCACGGGAGTTCTGTTCTATCGAAGTACCCACCAATTCGGAATTATCCGGGTCCAAGTCAAAAAAACGAGGGATGTGTTGGATGCCCTACAATGTTTCCTGTCCTGTGCTCTGGATGCGGAGACCGAAGAGCAAGGATACCTGCTTACCGGCGACGACGAGTACCTAGAACCGTACAATCGCGCTACCTCCCAAGTCGACGTGCGCCTAAATCGTGTTGAGACACTTCTTGCGAATGAGCCATCGCGGCAATCCGCCCTGGCCGAGTTGCGCAAGAGGACCGAAGCAGAGATGAAAGAACTGTACCTGGGAATTGAATTGCGTCGCGAGCAGGCTCTTAGCGCGCCCCGCGTTGCCATACTTGTTGGGGCAAGTAAGCGGGAAGTGGGTTCAATTATAGCCCTCGTGACTTCTTTTCAGCAGTTTGAGATTCAGTCACTGGACCACGGCGGGCAACAATACGAAGCAGCCATTGTGCAGCGGGGCCGTCTTTTTGCCACCGCGGTCGCGATACAGTTAGCTTTACTCGGTCTACTTTTTGTCGCCATATATCGCGATTCGGCGCATCGTGCGCGATCGGCTCTTGAGGTCCTTCAAGGAAATCTTCGCCTCTCAGCAATCCTCAAGACCATGGGGGAGGGGCTCTATCAGGTGGACCGCAATGGAAAACTCGTGTACCTGAATCCGACCGGCGAGAAGTTGCTGGGTTACAAGAAAGACGAGATTCTCGACCAGTCCATGCATGAACTCGTCCATTTGCAGGACGGCAGCGAAAATTCTTGCACGTCTGAGGGCTGCCCGCTGGCTACTTTTCCTTTGGCGGGGACCTCATATCATTGTTCTAATGGCCATTTCCTACGTAAAAATGGTTCGTTCGTCAGCGTTGAGTATACCTGTTCGCCCCTGATCCAATACGGCGAAAGCCGTGGGGCGGTAGTTCTATTCCGAGACATCACGGAACGAAAGCGAATGGAGCAGACCCTTCGCGACAGCGAAGAACGCTATCGAAATCTCGTCGAGAAGAGTCGAGGGCTGATCTGTACGCATGACATGGAAGGAACGCTGCTCACCGTCAACGAAGCCTCCGCGGAGACTCTCGGTTATAAACCTGAAGAATTGAAAGGCAAGAACCTGCGCGAACTGCTTGCTCCTAGTTTCCGAGACAGGTTCGACTGGTATCTAAAAGCAATATCCGAGTGGGGTGCCCACAGCGGATTGATGCGAGTTGTCACAAAAGACGGCAGCGAGGTCGTCTGGTCCTATTCAAATCGCGTGATCCAAGATCCCGGAGCAACCCGCTACGTACTTGGACACGCGCATGATGTTACCGCGCAAATCCTTGCGGAACAAACGTTGAAGTCAAGCGAAGGCAAGCTGCAAGCCGCTCTGGAAGTCGAAAAGAACAACTCTCGTGTCGATTTCCTAACCAACATTCCTAACCGCCGGACTTTCCACGAGGCTCTTGAATCCGAAGGTCAACGCTCGCGCAGATATCGGCGGCCTATGACGCTGGCCTACATTGACGTGGACAATTTTAAATCCGTTAACGACATATGCGGCCATGCAGCCGGAGATGATCTGCTGAAGCTTGTTGCCAGCACAATCCAGACGGCGATTCGTAGTACCGACACAGTCGCTCGGCTGGGTGGCGACGAATTTGTTCTCCTCCTGCCTGATTCCGGTTCCAAAGCCGCCGCGATAGTGGTGGCCAAGTTGCGGGCTCTGCTTCAACAGGCCGTGAAGGGCCACAGCTTGCCGGTTAGCTTCAGCGTCGGAGTGGTGACATTCATGACTCCGCTTGAGTCTGTCGACGACATGATCAAACGTGCCGACGAATTGATGTACGAAGTAAAAAGGAGCGGCAAGGGCGCTGTTGTTTGCGAGGTGGTCTGACTCGCAATCAGTTTAGGCGTTATTCCTTTGGCTACACAATACAATTAAGACTACGTTGAAGTATTAAACTACAAGCTAATATAAGATAGCTTTACTGTAAATGATGGGACATCTCTATGCAAGCTACCGTGGAGCGCGTGATGTGATTGCCACGCTCTGGGTTCGGGATTCTGACAAATTGGTTTCGAGCTTCTTGGATGTCTTGGGGGCCTTCTTGGATGAGTCAAGAAGCGCACGGCCCGCGCAAGTGTAAGGTCCGCGGCGCCAGGAAATCACCACTATGACCGTAAAGGTACGAAGCTCCAGCGGGATCGATGACACGATACGCGATGGGTCCCGCTACGGGCTCCGACGTATCGAAAGGCAAGAATGGTCGCTGTGGGTGACAACAGTAACGGTCACACTGCTGCTTACCGCGGGACTGGCGTCCTTCCTACCTCGGCTTTTGCACTCCGGCGAGAGCTGGGAGGCAATGTTCACATTTCAGCAAGCGGTTTGGGGGCTCGTCGGCCTAGTCCTCCTCTTTGACCTCTACAGCATCTACCAGCAACTCCAAATCCATCGTATGCGGCGCCGCTTGTTGGAACGAGAGGAGTTGTTCCGTCTGATCAGTGAGAATGCAGCTGACATGATCGCCGTAGTAGATATGGAGGGACGGCGCATTTACAACAGCCTCGCTTATCAGAAGGTCTTGGGGTATTCGCCCGAAGAACTGAAAAAGTCTTCTGGGTTCGAACAGATTCACCCGGATGACCGCGCGAAGGTCCAAGAAGCAGCGACAGAAGCTCGCCGCACTGGCGAGGGCAAAACACTCGAATATCGAATTCGTCACAAGGACGGATCCTGGCGTGTGCTCGAATCTACTTCCAGCGCGATTCTCAGCAGGACAGGCGAGCCCACGAGGCTGGTAGTCGTCAATCGAGATATTACAGAGCGAAAGAAAACAGTCGAGGCCTTGCGCCAATCGGAGATCAGCTTTCGATCCATGGTGGAGGAAGCGCCCTATGGAATCTATCGCGTGAGTGAAGACGGCGAGTTCTTGCGAGTGAATCCTGCTTTACAAAAGATTCTAGGCTACGAAACGTCGGACGAGCTGCTGAATACGAACTTAGGGCTAGACGTCTTCCGGCATCCTGTTGATTTTGAGCGGCTGGTGGAATTGTTGGGGAGTGTCGGAGAGTTCAAGGACGTGGAAGTCGATTGGAAACGGAAAGACGGCACGCCCATTACAGTAAGGTGCAGCGGCAGACGTCTCACCGAAGGTCAAGGCGGAGCTCCCTATTTTGAAGCTTTTGCCGAAGACGTGACGGACCGGCGCGTGCTAGAGCGCCAGTTGCGTATGGCGGCAAAGATGGAGGCGGTGGGGCGCTTGTCGGGCGGCATCGCGCATGACTTCAATAACCTTCTCGGAGTGATCATCGGCTATAGCCAAGTGCTTCGGCGGCGACTCGGACCAGACAATCCCTTATACGAACATGCGGAAGAGGTCGAAAAGGCAGGGCAACGCGCCGTAGCGTTGACCAGACAGTTGCTTGCGTTCAGCCGCCAGCAGATCTTGACCCCGGTGGTTTTGGATCTCAATACATTGGTTTCCGACATGGAGAAGATGCTCCCGCGGCTTCTGGGAGAAGACATCGCGGTGAGCATCAAGCTAGATCCGGAGCTAGGGAGAGTGAAAGCAGATCAAGGGCAGATCGAACAGGTGGTGATGAATTTGGCGGTGAATGCCCGAGATGCAATGCCGGGGGGGGGAAGCTAGTGATCGCAACGGCAAATGTGGAATTGGATCAAGCGTATGCGCGCCAGCATCCGGGCGCCAAGCCCGGGCGCTGTGTGCTTTTAGCTGTCACGGACTCTGGAACGGGGATGAGCTCAGAGACTCTTGCCCATATTTTCGAGCCATTTTTCACAACAAAAGAGGTAGGCAAGGGTACGGGACTCGGGCTTGCAACCGTCTACGGCGTCGTAAAACAGAGCGGCGGATACGTTTGGGTTGATAGCCAGTTGGGTAAAGGCGCCTCATTTCAGATTTTCTTGCCTCGCGTCGAGGAAACCGTGGTTCCAATCTCTGCCGACCCGTCGCATGAAGAGAATCTGCACGGCAGCGAGACGGTGCTGTTAGTCGAGGATGCGGACGCCCTCCGAAAGCTGGCACGCTCTTTCTTGCTGGACCATGGTTTCCAAGTGCTCCCTGCATCGAATGGCGAGGAAGCAGTGGAAGTAGCGCGGAACCACGATGGCCCGATCCATTTGCTGCTTACCGATGTCGTGATGCCCGGAATGAACGGCCGAATTCTTGCGGACCAACTCCTTGCAAAGTGGCCGCGACTAAAAGTCGTGTACATTTCCGGCTACACCGACAGCTTTATCGCCGGTCACGGAGTTCTTGAGGATGGGACACACTTGCTGCATAAGCCGTTCACAGAAGATGCCTTGATCCGCAAGATTCGCGAAGTGCTAGACGCTAAGCCGGGCGGCGCTACGTCACGTGTGGTGGAGTTGTCGTCGGCCAACGCGCGAGAGTCGCAGAAAACGTGACGGAGGGAGGCTGTTGAGTGGCAAGACTACTAGTCGTGGATGATGAAGAGGCCATGCGGAAGCTCGTACGGCTGAATCTCGGTGATACCTACGAGATTGTAGACACGGGAGAGCCCGAGCAAGCTCTGGCCTTGGCGCTAGAACACAAACCGGACGCCATTCTGCTGGACTTGCGCATGCCCAAGTATTCGGGCTTCGAACTCTGCCAGACGTTCACGTCCTTTAGTTCCACGCAACTGATTCCTGTTTTCGTCATCAGTGGCGAAGCTGGTTCGAAGACGAAGGACGTCTGCCGCAACCTGGGTGTGGCTGCCTATTTCGAAAAGCCGGTCAACTTTGACGACTTGCGGGGGCGCATCGAGGAATTCTTAGCGACTCGAAGGAAAGAGCGGCGGCGCGAAGTACGCGTGAGGTTGAGAGTGCCGCTCAAGCTGCAGGGAACCAGCGCGAGCGAAAAAGCGTTTTCAGCGATGACGATGACGGAAAACCTGAGCCTCAGCGCCTTCCTTTGCGCCTGCGTCGAGGATCTTGCGATCGACTCCGTGGTGGAGGTCTTTCTCCTCAGTTCCCGCGAACAAGCGGTTGGCAAAGCGCGAATCATCCGCTCCGAGTTTCAGGATACTGAATATCCGCGGTACGGGTGCCGTTTTATCGAAAAGACGGGGGATTGGGTCTTGCAATAGGGTTAAGGCGCAGTTGTTGACTGAAGGCCCTTACGCTCGAGAGGCTTCCAAGACATGTCGCCCCGCATATATTGCCACAGCCCTTGCAACCGCCACACCATATGAAGTTGCCGATACGGAAAGTGTTCGAGAAAACAGTAAGTCACTAGACGCGCCACGTCCTGCCAATCGTTATACCGCTTGTAGGTAAGTTCCTCCTGCAGGACGGCGCCCATCGAGATCACGGTGGCGAAGGCATATCCGAAAATCATGAACTGAATAAAAAATTCGGTGCTCAGGGCACCTAAGGCCGCTGCGAGAAGAATCGTGATAAATCCACCCAGTTCTATAACCGGGGCAAGCAGCTCGAATATCCAAAGGTAGGGGAGCGCGAATGCTCCAATGCGGCCGTAGCGCGGCCGGAACAACATATCGGCATTGGGCAAGAGTGTATCCAGAAGGCCTTTTTGCCATCGGGCGCGCTGTCGCCCGAGCGACTTCAGGTCAGACGGTGCTTCTGTCCAGCAAACTGGATCTGGCACGAACTGAATCCGATACTTCACGCCTTTATTAAGAAGATGCCGATGCAGGCGCGCCACCAGATCGAAGTCTTCTCCGATCGCCTTTGCGCGATAACCTCCAACCGCTCGAACAAGATTGGTTCGAAACAACCCAAACGCGCCAGAGACGATCATCATCATATTGCCCTGCGCCCACGCTTCTCGTCCGATGAGAAATGCGCGCAAATACTCGATCACCTGAACGACTTCGATGCTCTTTCGAGGCAGCCGCACACGCAAGAGCTGGCCGCCTTGAATTTCAGATCCATTCAGGATGCGAATAATGCCACCGACTCCCACAATATGTTGGGGATCCGCAAGAACCGGGATCATGATTCGAAGAAGAGCGTCGCGTTCCAGCACGGAATCCGAGTCCACGATGCACACGTACGGAGACGTCGCTGCATTCAAGCCCGCGTTCACCGCGTCCGCCTTGCTTCCACCGGCTTCCTTGTCAATCACGAGAAGACGCGGGTCCACGTCGCTTCGGTAGAGTCCCCGTACCTCCGCGCTTGCCACTTCCTTCACGTAGACGACACGCACGGGCCGTAGTTTGAATTCATCTTGCAACTCTTCGAGTGTGCGGTCCTTCGAGCCATCATTGATCACAATGACTTCGAGCTCCGGGTAGTCGAGTTCCAAGAGATTCCGAATGGATACGCGAATGGACCTTTCTTCGTTGTGCGCGGGAGCCAGTAGTGTGATTGGCGGCGCGAGCGGAGATTCGGTGATCCAATGGAGCCGGTAGCTTTCCAGCCGGCGCTGGTGCGCGGCGCTGGTTTTCAATGCGATGAGCAGCGCGGTGAGATAGGCCAGATTGCCGACTAGGTAGTAAAAGAAGAGCGTATAGTTCGCGAAATTCAAAAAGTGAATCATCGATCTGTAGCCGTCTGGGCGGGCTCGAGCGGAGTCGTGGGTTGGACTTCCGGGAGCTTTCCCGTGGTCAAGACGGCGAGAAGTCCGTCGATCTCGGCATTCGTGTGCGATACCGCTTGTTGTAATTCTGCATTGAGTCTATTTCGCAAGTCCGCGTTTTCCAGCGCTGCCAGGAACGCATGCAGCCCGTAACGATCGTGCGTTTGTACAACCTGCGCGAAGATGGGCACTAGCTCCGATTTAAAATCGACAAGCCCTTCCGCGGCGCGCATGCGCACCAGTCGATTCGAGTCCGTTAGAGCGGTCAGCAGGTGAGGCAAAGCCTTCGTGTCGTAAAGCTTTCCCATCGCTACGACGGCCCTCAGTCGTACGAACCATACGGTGTCGCGTGACAGTTCACCCAGAACTTCCACGGCGTGGCCGGGTTGAGCGTTCGACAGGGCACGTGCGGCGGCGGCGCGCAATTCGGGCAATTCGTCATCCGCGAGGCCGATTAGTTCCGCCCCTAGCGAAGAGCTAGCGACCTCTCCGAGGACGCGCCCAAGGACTTCTCGCAACGGCGGGTCGGCGTGGTGTAGATAAGAGAGCAAAATCTGGGGCCGCTCCCGGCAGCAGTTGATCAGCGCGTTTTGCAGCGGAAGGGCCGGTACGTTCAATCCCGACTCGGCCACCCATTGCAGGATCTCTTCGGCGGCCTCCGGCGACCCCAACCTGCCGAGTCCGCGCAGCGCCGCATTCCGAGCTTCCGGATCACGGTCCCGCAGGGCTTCGGAAAGCGCAGGAATACCCTCGGGCGCTCTAGTTCGCCCCAGAGCGACAAGCGCAGTCCGCCGCCGCCATCCTTTTAGCTTCCTCGCTTCAAAAATCCTTTTCTCGATCAAGCCGCTCGTGCGCAGAAAGCGCAGCAGACGCGCGGACTGGTCTGCAGGTGCCGCTTCAAAAGCGTCGAGCGCGATATCTTCGATGATGCGGCGATCGAAGGGCTTCGTTCGCCACGTTTCGTAAGGAATCTCGCCGGAAATCAAGGCGTCCCACTGCTGTCGCAGCTCGAAAACACGAGCATCACGTTTCCTGAAGTAATGCTTACGGTAGCCTCTGCGAAGCAGGATGAATGCCAGCAGCACCAAGTCGGCGGCGATAGCGCCGATGATCGCCTTAAAGACAAAGGCGGACGGCTCTAACCTGTGCAGGATTTCAAAACCGGATGCCATAGTTCAGCCCAAAGCTCGTTTGCGCGCGGTCCTGCGTCCTCTGCTGGAAAGCAGCGTAGCCGGTTATGTCTTGATGCGCGGTAAAGCGCAAGCGAAAGCCACCGCCGTACGTTTGCGATGCAAAGCTACCGATTTGATCCACTTGCGCGAAATCTTCCGTGCCAACGGCGAAGAAAGCATTTCCCGAAAGTTCTCTTTGAAACCAATGCGCAAGCGGAAAACTCAGCCGCGTAAGGCCAGAGGGCCTCCAGTCAATATGCGTGTCGGAAAAATGGCTGCGCGCTTCGGTCAATCCGATAGACCAGCTCCAATCCCGCGGAAGATAGACGATCGCCGTTTCCGTCGCGGTCAAAATTCTCGCAGTCGTGTACCAATACCAGTGCTGGCCGTAGATCATTTCAATTCCTCGCACGGGTTGGTCTTCGCTGATTTTGAAGCCGTGGTCGAGTTCGAAGAACACTTCCGTCTCTGGTATGACTCCGTTGTCGTGACCTGTCGCTCCTCCAATTGTGAGCGCGCCCCACTTTGGTTGGCTTCTAGTCACGCTGCCGACGAAACTCCCGGCGTCGGTACCTGCTCGCTGGTAAAGGCTCCCGGAGGCGCTGGTTGTCCAGCGTGGAGTCCATTTGGATACAAGACTCACCCATTGATCGTGGTTAGCAGGTGCAAAAGAAAGGAGATCGTCCTCGAAACCAAAGCGCAGTTCGTGTTTTCCGGCGTCGCGGAGTGAGAATAGACCGGACCGCGCGTCGGTGCTGCCCGGGTCGAGCACCAGAGCCCTCTGGAATTCAAGACGCGCGTCGCTCACATTTCCGCTCGCGCGCAAGATTTGCGCACGCGTCGCTCGCAGGTCGGCCCGCTTGGGATCAAGTTCGACTGCACGATCCGCAGCTTTGAGCGCCGTGTCCATATGCCTCTGTCGCATGTACACGGTCGCCAAACCCATCCAATTGTCAGGATCGTTTCTCTCGACCTTCAGAACTTCGTTGTACTCGTGCTCTGCCTCCGTGAGCCTGCCAGCCCAAGTCAGAACTCGGGCGCGCCAGGCGCGGATATCCATGTCCTCGGGAGAGCGGGCAATCTCTTGATCCACGATGCGCAAGGCGTCGGCCCAATCCTGAGCCTCGGCGTCCTTTCGGACCTGAGCTTGCCATCCCTCTTCACGTTCCTGTGCCTGGGCGTTAGAACTGAAGAATGCGGCTCCGACCAGGACTAGAATGAGCGACTGGCGAAGGCCGTGAAAGCGACAGTTCTGGCCGGGAGACCACATCTTCCCAATGGGTTGCGTGCAGACCATTCCAACGAAGAATAGATGCAATAGACGGGCCATCGAGTCTTACCGCTCCCCAAATTCGGGGTCAAATAAGTACCTTACAATCTGTCGCATGCAAGCGGGCTCAAAGGGCAATGCCTGTTCGAGTACCACGCAGGTAATTGCGTATCAGATTGATACGCAATTAGGGTCTCACATGAGACTGTAACGCCAGTCTCGATGAGAACGCGGAACTTCGATTCTAGGTTAGTATTATCACTTTGTAGTATCTCTTTCGTTTATTCATTTGCGAGCACTATAGTCATCTTCTTATCCGAACAGCTACACTCTGCTATCCATGAAACCGAAGAAGAACTTGTACCTCCTGGCGTCGGTTGCGTTCGCGGTGTCGATTTTGGCACTTTCGTGTCGAAGCCACGAACAACAGTTTGCTCATCTTCACGCAGCCGACGTGCCCGTCTATCCTCTGCTTCACACATCGACCGATCCAACCACCGCGTTTCCCGAAGCATTCGCATTGCAAGTAGCAGTGTTCCAATCGAGCGCTGAGGAAGGCATGCTTGGCCTGGTGCACTCGCTAGGCGAAATGGGAATTCCCTTCTTCGTCACCCGCGACCTCGATCAGGCACTGCGGCATCGCTTGGTGATCGTGTACCCGTCGGCTGATGGGCGGACATTCAACGAAGGCGAAGTCCGGAAATTGAATCTGCATGTTGGAAAAGGTGGTAGCCTCTTATCGTTCAATGTCGTAGCTGGCGCCCTCAGGCCGCTATTCGGGTTTCGCGATGTGGTTCCCTCGCGCCGCCGTCACCGCGTGAATTTCGCCATCAGTTCCGACCCTATTCAACGGTATCTAAATCGACCCATCGAGCGAGAAGTGCCATTGGGAAGTTCCAAGTACAACGAGATTTTTTGGACGAACGGTTACACTTCGGACGGTACGTCCGAGGTGCTGGCACATTTCGACGATGGGACCGCGGCGGTGCTACGCAAGAAGCTTGGTGGAGGAACAGCCTACGTCTTCGGTCTAAGTCTTCAGGATGTGGTACTACGTAACCAAGTGAATCGCGACTACGACGCGGAGCGCCACTATGTAAACGCATTTGAGCCGGGCTCTGACGTTTGGATGCTCCTGGTGCGCGCTTGGTACGAATCATCGCAGCCAGACGCAGTACGCCTCAGCACTATCCCTGGCGGGAAAAACTCGGTGTTATTGCTCTCTCATGACGTGGATTGGGAGAATTCGTTTGCCCCGGCACTGGATTTCGCAGTCATGGAAGAAAGTCATCACACCAAGAGCACGTTTTTCATTCAAACGAAGTACGTGACCGATGCCAACAGCGTCTCCTTCTTCTTCGGCAAAGACCTCGAAGATCTAAGAAAGCTGTATTCGCTCGGTTTTTCCATCGGCAGTCATTCGGTAATCCACTCTCGAGGGTTTAACAAATTCGAGCTGGGAACCGGCACCGAGACTCTCGCAACATATAAGCCACGCGGTACCGGCTTCGACACTGCAACGGGTGCAACGGTCTTTGGTGAAATTCGCGTGAGCAAACAGCTTCTCGACGGCGAATTATCCGGTCAACAAACGGTGTTCTTTCGCGCCGGGCATCTGCGCGTGCCCGCTACGATGCCAGAGGCGCTTCAGCGCTGCGGCTACTTATTTGATTCTTCATTCACCGCCCTTGATGTGCTGACTAACTTTCCCTATTCCTTACCCATGGGCTTGGGTTTCGACGAAGACAGCGGCATTCTCGAATTCCCTCTTACGTTTGAGGATGAAGAGGCTCCGCGTTTAGATCAGCGTATTGCAAGCGCGCTGGAAGTGATTCGCGCCAATGCCGAGAATGAAGCCATCAGTATGATACTCATTCATTCAAACGAAGCACGCTACAAGCTCAAGGCTGAAGAAGACCTGCTCAATCAATTGCCGCCAGACGTCATCGCGACCGACGCGGTCAGCTTTGCCCGTTTTTGGCGTGCTCGGCAGGGTTTGAAATGGTCGACCACGCCTGCTTCGACAGGCTCGAGAATTCGTTTGACAGTCATCACGCAGGAGCCGGTCGAAGGTCTAACGTTCGAATTCCGGAGAAACGTCTTGCGCGTTGCGGGTAACGCCACACTCATGAAGAATGATCACCAGATTGTCCTACGCCCGTTGAAAGCGGGGGATACCATATCCGTGGAGATTTACTATGCGGATTAGGCGGGGACCTATCTCTAGATGAAGCCTTTCGACCAACCGATGACTTCAGGCCCAGGCCGGAACAACAGAATTGCTGCAGTCGCCGCGAACCCGCCTTCAGCCATGCGCGTCTTAGTCGTTGATGATGAAGCCTCCGTCCGGAGGGTCTTGGCGGCGATGTTGGAACAAGCTGACATTCCATATAAGAGTGCCCCGAGCGGCGAAGAAGCTCTCAAATTCCTGCAAAGGGAGACTTTCGATGCTGTCATCTCCGACCTGCAAATGCCCGGGATGTCTGGGATGGATCTTCTGGCGCAGGTTCGACGGCGATATCCGCATCTGCCTTTCCTGATGGCCACTGGAGTCGATGACATCCGGGTAGGCATACAAGCTATGCATCAAGGCGCAGACGACTACCTCGTCAAGCCGCTGCAAATGGATGCCGTGACGATTAGCCTAGAACGCGCGGTGCACCGCAAGCGTCTGGAACTGGAGGTGGAAAATTATCGGCGCCATCTCGAGGAGATGGTTGCTGAACGGACGCAAGAGGTCCAAACAGCACTCCAGCTAGTCGAACGGAGCTACCAAGAGACTTTGCAGGCGCTGGGCGAAGCGATAGACCTCCGCGATAGCGAAACTGCAGGGCACTCACGACGCGTGTCATTATATTCAATCAAGATTTTCACCGGCGTCGGGGGGACGGAACACCAACTCCGAAGTATTGCCATGGGAGCCTCGTTGCACGACATAGGAAAGCTGGCGATACCCGACGCCATTCTTCTCAAGCCGGGGCTTCTCACACCGGAAGAGCGTTGCATCATGCAGCGTCATTCACAAATCGGATACGATCTGGTAAAGCGTATCCCTTTTCTTGCGGAAGCAGCGGAAATCGTTCTGTTGCATCACGAGCGTTGCGACGGAAGCGGTTATCCGCTTGGGCTAAGAGGACAGGACATTCCTTTAGGCGCGAGAATTTTTGCGGTCTGCGACACTGTCGATGCCATGACCTCAGACCGCCCATATCGCTCGGCCCGGCCATTTCAAGAAGCCCGCGAACAAATCCAGCGTGGCGCGGGGACACTCTACGACGCTCAAGTCGCCGACGTCTTCCTAGATATATCGAACGACACGTGGGAGGCCATTCGAGCGGAAACAACAGCTTAGGCCGAGGGTGTCCGCCAAGTTCCTGAAGGATGAGGCTTTCTTCGTAGCCGAAGGCTGGAACTATCCGGGCTTACTAGGAACCCAAGGATTCGGATAAAGCAAGGCTCGTGCGCAGGCGCCGGTCAATCTGCACCGCCAAATACTGTGCACACAAAGCCATTTCGTCCTCTGTCCACGCAGCGATAACTGGCGCTGTTGAACCGAGGTAGCCAACCCCTTCCAGGACACGATAGTAAAGGCCAATAAGCCCCAGTCCAGCCACTCCCTCAGGAGTGAGCGAATTGAGGCTGGCCAACGATTTGAAATCCCGGCCTGTAACATGCTCGTTCTCTAGACGGGCGGCGGCGCGTATTTCTTCGGAAACCGGCTCTAATGCCGCCGCCAGCAGTGTTGCTCGCCAGTAGGACAGACCGAGGCGGCAAAAGGCCGCCATTGAGATCACCAGAATGAGCGCGGAGATCATTCCTCAGCCTCTGCAAACAGTTTGACCCAATAAGCTTCCCAAAGAAATAGCTCGATAGTACCAAGTGAGTGGAACTCTGCATGCGGCTGAAAATGGGGCCTGATCGAGGGGGGGCAATATCCTTGTAAAATCAGTCCATTTTTGCAGTCAATTACGTTCCGTGAAAAAAACCCTTAGAGTAGCCATCGCTGATTCTCTAGTCTCTTCTACCTCGAAAAACGGAGTCAATAAAAAGTCGAATCGCCATTCTGGCTGGGATGCTTCGCTATTTCAGCATAGGACGCCGCAAAACCACTTGATTGCATAACAAATGTCGGCCCCCTCGACTCCAGTGGGCTCTTTGTTGATAGGCTCGGGAAGACGGGGCCGGAATTCAGTTCACACGCGGGAAAGCTCGGTACCGGACATGGCGCGCGCACGAAAGCGCAGTCCACTCAATTGGGCATCCCGCTCCCTCGCGAGAGGGAGACACGCACCTGTATTCCCGCGCTGGAAAGGCGTTTCGACAAGAAATTCCCATACATTGTGCACGCCTTACAGGAAATCGCAACGGGTACCGTACTCGATGGCGAGTAGTCGCGCTTGACGATTCCGGCCGGCCTAGTTTCAATCTGCTGCAAAACTTCGCTGCGGAAGCCGGCCGTGTCCGATATTTCGTATTTGACCTTCTCTGCTACCGGGACCGTGACCTCACGCACCTTCCGTTGATTGAAAGACGTAAACTGCTCGCTTCCCTGGAGATCGCGAATGGCCGAATCCGGATTTCAGATTACATCGAAGCCGGAGGCTGAGAGATTGCTGACGGTTGCCCGCGAACAGCATCTCGAAGGAATTGTCGGCAAACAGGGGGAGAGCCGGTACGAGCCCGGAAGGCGGAGCCGGGCCTGGATTAAATACCGACTGAATCGAGAGCAGGAGTTTGTGATCGGCGGCTTCACTCTTCAGGCCCTCACGGGCTGGACGCCACCATCGTCGGCTACTACGGCGGAGAGGATCTGACCCGCGCACCGTGGTCAAGGAATCTGCGAGCGGGGTTTGAAAGAAGAATTACTACCAGTCTCAAGCCTGAGCCCGCGAAGCCTGTAGGTGGCGAGTCCGTCCCGCGGCCACTTTCTGAGCGAACGCCAGCAGAATCTTACGATCCCGCTCCGCTGTCTTGCCGAGGCACCTTCTTAGTTTGTGGAGGTACACCGCGTTTTTACCTGAGCTTCCCCAAGCAATGTCGTCCGAGGTCTTCCGCTTCACCAGATTGGGGAGCTGAGGGGGCTTGTCGCCATCGTAAAAGAGTTGGTAGAGCGGCACTTCCAACGCGCGCGCCAGCTTTTCCAAGGTCTCGACGGCTGGGACCGTATGGCCATTCTCGACACGGGAGATGTAGCAGCGCAGCAATCCCGTTCTCTTTTCAATGTCTCCTTGAGAGAGCTTCTTGCTTTCGCGCAATTCTCGTAGCCGGTCGCTTATCACCATTCTGGTGCCTCCTTGTAGGCAAAATTGTTGAACGTCATTGTATCTGATGCTGACTATCCTTCATCTGTTACTGGACCTGTGGAGCTGCTTGGGTGCAACGGAAAGGCGTTCCTGTACGTTGTGATCTCGCGCCGTGCGCTTCCGCGAAGGCCTTGGGGGCGACAGGAAATCCACCGTCATTTCTTCGTGTAACTATTATTATTGTGTTTGCGTCCACAATCGTGTACGTACCACTAGGGGCCGACCATGACCATGGACGTAGGCCAGTGTTACCGTTGTCAAAATTCAGACTGCCGTTGCGAAATTGAAGTGATTAAGACCTCGGCGGAAGGCGAGACCAATCCTAGATGCTGTTGCGGAGCCGAGATGAAGAAGTCGTATAAGGAACCCGTCTTCAAGACTTGGGACACCCATCCCGAATTCCTCGCGGACATTCGGACGAGGAGAAATTAGGGGGTCGGCTTGTTTGTCGGGTTTGTTCAGAACCTGATTCGGAGAATCTATGTTGGACAATCTCGGGATCACTTTCGCTTCCATTTGTCTCCTACTCGGCGCTGCTCTTCTGTATGTCGGCGTTTCCAAGCCGGATACAAATCAGATTCTGACGGTCCTGGGCGGTGCGGCCTTGCTATCAGTGGGGCTGATTACCATCTGGCTGGTGCTGAAAAGCAAATGGGAGTGGCGCCGGAACTATAGGAAATATCGAGAGGAGTAGGTGAGCCAATAGGATTGCCGTGAATGACCTAAGAGCGATACTACTCGAAAATGTCATAGCTTGTGTCGGATACTCCATCGCTTTTCTCGGGCTTACAGTTCTCCTCTGGGTGTTGCTTCGGCGATCGTGAGACCGGCATCCCTAGAATCGATCGAATGCGCCGACGGTCGCTCACCTCGCGCGGCGATCCGCCCGCCCTCTCCAGCCACTTCGTAAAATCCCGAAGCTGGACCTCATGCTCGGCGCACACGTCTGCGACCGACACCTTGACGAAATTCAGCCCTTGAGCAATCCCGGCGATCTAGTCAGATTTCGAAGAAGGTTGCCGTGACTTGCGCAAGGCATTACTCATATCGCAAAGCGACCACGGGATCGACACCGGTGGCGCGTCGGCTGGGATGTAGCACGCTGCTAGCGCGACCAATGCGAGAAGCCCCGCCGCCACGACGAGCGTCAGCGGGTCGCTGGCGCTGACGCCGAAGAGCAAGCTGGCCATCAAGCGCGTGAGCGCGAGTGTGGCAACGACGCCGAAGGCCAAGCTGAGAAGGACGAGACGTCCTCCTTCGGCAAGTGCGAGCTTGAACGCGTCGCGCGCCATCGCGCCGAGTGCGAGGCGGATGCCGATTCCCTGCGTACGCTTTGCAACCGCGAAGGCCATTACGCCGTAGATGCCGACGGCGGCAAGGACCAGCGCCAGCGCGGCGAACGCCGCGAGGAGCGAAAGATTCAACCGAGGCTGGGCCACAGAGTTCGAGACGAGCTGTTCCATGGTGGCGACGTTATACAGCGTGACGTCTTTATCGAGCGCGAGGATCTGCTCACGAATGGCGCTGGTGATGCTCGCCGGGTCGAGCGAAGCGCTGATGGCGAGCGTCATATCGCGAGGAGCGAAAGTGCCGTAGAACGGCTGCGCGTGAGGCGAGTAAATCTGGTCGCGACCCTCGACGTCGAGCGCATGGTGCGCCAGCGCGGCGCTGCCGGCATGGCGTCGTGTACGGTGTCGAGGGCCACTTGCTGGCCGATGGCATCGCCATGCGGCCAGAAGTGATGCGCGAAGTTCGCAATGTCCAAGCACCTTTGCGTTATCACTTTGTCCGTGGGCGTTGCCCGTTCTTGGCGGCCATCCTGCTTGTCTACCTAAACTCAAGTTACTACGCGCGGCTGTGGCGACAGGCCCCGGAAGATCGTGCGATCAGCCTCGCGAGAAAGTATGTCCCACCGGAAAGCACCGCGCCGATCGAAGACAGCATCAAGCAGTGGCTCAAGGCCAAGAAGGGTGTTCTCCGGGTGTATGGTTGGAATGCCAAGAAAATCGACGACCAAACACAACTTGTCGGCTGCACCTACGATGAAGGCCCCGGTTCCCGCAGCAATAGTTGAGTCTTTGAAGTCAACCCTAACGCAGAGATCGTTCGCATGGTGATTGGAAACCCTCAACTAGAACAAAAATATGGGGACTGGGCCCGGGAACAGCAAGACAAGCCAATCCAGCAATCTAAACCAACCCTCGGTTTGGGAGAATTCAGCGTATTCCATTGGTTGTTACTATTGGCAGTGATTAGTATTCCTCTCCCGGCTGCAAGAATATTGCGACGCGCTGGGTGCAGTCCGGGATGGTCTCTGCCCTGTTTCATACCAATACTCGCCTGGATCAGCCTGTGGGTGTTCTCGTTCGTGCGCTGGCCTGCGTTGGACAGGAAGGCTAACTAGAACACCGGTCAAGCAAACTGGAAGCGATTCTAATCTTGTCCTTCGTGTCTACTCTCTCTGAGTTACAGACGAGCGTTCTGAAGTTGCCCCTTCAGAGACCACAGTGGCTGGGCTCGAATTTATTGGCAACGCTGATGGAATCTCTCAGTTTCGGAACCCTCACCGTCTAGAGTCACGACTGTTTGACATACTTCGCAGTCGTGTTCGTGATATTGCAGCAGCGCCCAAGCTCTGGCGAAATTCGCCTGGAGCGTCCGCAGTTCGCTGTCCACATCGCGTCCTCGACGCCCGGAGTCGTGGATTTCAGCGCGACCCCGATTCCAATTGGTCAAGGCAACCTGAGATTCCTTGAGCAGCCTCTCGTATTGATCGCACCACACTTGAACTGCTGATTCCGCCCTCATCTTTCCTCCTTCGACGGTCATTCGGGGAATGATGCATTACTCGCGGCCCGAGGTAGCGATTGCTGCTCTCTGATCAGGCAATGCGCCGACAGCAGCAGCTTCCTGCTGGACAGGAACCAACAAATAGCCAATCACGAACTTTTTGGTCACGTCCGTAACCACCAATTCATACGGCTCTCCGGGTTCTTTGTGAAAGAAACGGACTGGTTGGTGGACACTTTGGTCCCGCAACCATAATGTTCGGTGGTCTTGCAGTAGCCACAACGAGCCCCGAAAGCGCTGATACATGGTGTTCGTTCCGCTGATTCGCAGCGAGACACCAGGGGCTATCTCCTGCGTCTGTCCTTTGGCGAGCTCAAAATCGACGCGGTCGCGGTCGAGCCGTTGGGACAGGGCGCCGAGGTCACGAGTATTTGTTTCCTCCTGTTGATGGACGCCGGAAAGATCGCGGCTAGTCTCCTCTCGGACCGCGGCAACATCCCCCTTGAGCTCAGCCTGGACCCGCTCCATTTGGGAACGCTGAGCCGTTTGTTCGGATTCAACTTGGCGGATGCGGGCATCCAGCTCAGAACTGCGGGCTTCTAGCTGGGCGCTTAGTTGTTGTTGCAACCGCTGCGTCAATGCCTCAGCGTACTTGCGAGTTTGCTTAAGGTTATCCGCAACCTTACCTTCAAGATCTTCAAGAATCGTTACGCGTTGCCCCAGGCTCTCCCAGCCCCCTGTCAGTTCACGTAAGTTCCCTTCCGCAGCATCTGCTCGTTGGGTCAGGGCGTTGACCGCGGCTTGGCTCCCGAAAAGTTGGCTGACTTGGATGTTGTGCTTCTTCAAGGAGAGGTAGCCGTAGTAAGCGGACGCTCCCAGGGCAACGACCAACACCGCGACAACCACCCAGACCGCCTTGGATTTGCGCCTGTCATGTAGTTCCGTGCTCCCCGCCGGGTAGACCGGCCACTTATTCTCAGCTGGATCGAACAGCGGGTCGACAATGCTCATTGTAGCCTCTCCTTCTGGGCTGGTTCCCTATTGGCCTACGCAATGATCTAGTGACTTTGTTGGTCAAACACTTGAAAATCTCCTGGGTTGAGGCAGCTTGAAACATGAGCAAGCCTTACGCTTCTTTACGAATTTCGGTGCTCGCTGAACCCACTGAGAAAAGAACCAACAGAACCAGGACCGCATAGGTCAGAACGAAGATGATCATTTCATATCCTTCCCACAACTTACGGGGATAAAGGCATGCAGATGACCAGCAGCTTTTCTTTTGTTTTCAGCGATCTACGAAACTTATCCGGGGAATCCTGTATAGCGATTCTTCCAGGATGAAATGAAGAAAATCTACGATTCCGTAATAGTACCCGGTGACACGAGATAGAGGAGACGGCCTTGAAAGGAGAAGCCCGTCCGGTCGGTTGGGACGGGCTTGAAGCAAAGTGTGATTGGATTGCTAGTAACTTGTTACCGTTCCCGAAGCCGTCAATACACTGTCTTCGGTATTTTTTGCTGTTCAACAAGCGACTCTCTAGTCCAAAGCACTTGTCCGGTAATGCGACTTCCATGATAGGTCTTCGTCAAGCGGGCAAAAGCCAAGGGATCGGAGCTGAGCGCAACGCGCAATGCTCACAATGCAGGGGAGTAGGCTGGCAGTTTGCGCGAAAATTAGAATGAACTATTCGACGAAAGAACGTTACGTACCGCCGGTCACTTGTCCGATTACCGAGTTAATCAGGACTTACCTCAGATTGCCGATTTAGGACGTAGAACGTTTCGCAAACCGCCATTCCAGCAGAAACGCGATGCCGGTTCCAATGAGAACAAATTGCCAAACCAAAAGCGTGTTGACGTGAATTACGCCCACTCCTGCGAGCAGGAAAGCGACGCCAGCGATCAGAAATAGTGGGCCAGTGATAGCGCAGTGAAAAGAGCGATTTTTAAGCCAGTTGGCGAGGCAGCCGATGGCCACGGCGAAAAGGCACGCAGCCGCTGACGACGCATGGAGAGGACGCCAATAGATTCCTAACAGGCTCAGCACTCCCCATGCAATCAGCGAGACTATGAACCAGTAGCACATCGCTGAAGGCGAGGTACAACAAGCCTCGACTTGCTTTGTCACAGCTTGGAACTCGAAGCCATTTGCTAACTATAGCAAGAGCCGTCCGTGCAGCGCCTGCTGACTGCGCGACGAAGCAATTCGCCAAACCAAATTCACCGCATTACCGGAAACTTGCCGTACCAGGACTCCACTTCTCCGGTAAGCGCTGCCGGCTCAGACGGTCGACGCAACACTTGTTCGCAGTTTACTCGCCGGAGTCTGAAAACCTAAAGTCTTTCTCGGGCGTTGATTCAAGCGCAGTGCGACCTGGTCGAGCTGGGCTTGAGAGTAGCCAGACAGGTCGGTTCCTCGCGGGAAGTATTGCCTTAAAAGGAGGTTGGTGTTTTCGTTCGTGCCGCGCTGCCAGGGACTTTGCGGATCGCAGAAATAGACCTGCACATCCGTAGCTACCGTAAAGTCCTTGTGTTTCGCCATCTCCAGTCCGCGATCCCACGTCAGCGAGCGCCGCAGGGTAGCGGGGAGTTTACGAATATGCCGACTCAATGCCGTCACCACCACTGCGGTGTCTTTGCTGGGCACTTTGATCAGCATGGCAAAGCGTGAATGCCGCTCCACTAAGGTCACCATGTGACTGTTCCGTGAGCCGCTTAGCAGATCGCCCTCCCAATGACCAGGGACCGCGCGGTCCGCAACTTCAGCGGGTCTTTCCCGGATCGAGATAGCATCTGCGATTTGACCGCGCGAGTCCTTGAAGATACGAGAGTGCTGCGAGCGGCGCATGCGCCGCTTGGTTCGCAGGTGGTCCATCAGCTCTTTTTTCAGTACTCCGCGCGCTTGGATGAATAGGCTACGGTAAATGGTCTCGTGGGACACGCGCATCCCCTCGTCCTTGGGATACTCCGTCTTCAGCCACCCGGAAATCTGCTCGGGCGACCAGTCCAGAGATCAGTTTACTCGTAACGACCTCTCGCAACCGCGGTGCAGGGCAAGAAGGCACTTCTTGGGCCGCAAAGCCGACTCCCAGGCGTGGTCATCCGCCTCATGCGCCCGATAGGCGGGACGGCCACCATGGCGTGTGACCTCCCGGCCCACCGTCGAAGCTGCTCGATCCAGATGTCTAGCTATCTCACGAATCGATGAGCCGGAAGCGATCCCGCGCGAGATGTTCTCTCGCTCCGCCCGCGTCAGGGCTAGACGGGAACGTCGGCGCACTTTGGGAGGAATCCCTCCACGAGGCAACAACAAACAGCGAATGGAGGTATGTGGCTTGTCAAAAGCGCGCCCGATCTCATGCAGCGTCTCGCCCGGCCTTCCATCGACGCCAGATTTCGTTCTTCTCGATCGCAGACAGTCCAAACCGTTTCCCTGGCCTCATATAACACCACCTTTAGAGAGCAGACTTATATCAGATGGTGTTGCATCGACCGATTGAGACCACCGCGTTAACCAGGCACTGAGGGAGAAGCAAGTGAAGTCTTTTGGCTACGAGTCTTTCGCCAAAGGGAGAACCCAGTTAGTGTCTGAACTGCTAAGGCAAATGACACGACGCAAGCGAGTGTTTTGCCGGGGTAACCCAGAATCTCACCCGTGTGGAACACGCGGTTTAGATTTTGTATCTTGCGTGCAAGAGGGGCATTGCGCGAATCCCAGACCGTTAGGACTTTGCCAGAATACTGGTCCACCCAAACGATGCTAGTGCCGTTTGAGGAATGGTCTTCAGGAAACTTCATCTTCACCAGATACGATGCCTCACGTTCCTGAGGTAGAGCCACCCACAGCGGAATCGCTTGCGACAAGGCTTTTTTGGCAACTTCCAGTGCGTAGTCCGGAGTGACGGGCCTGGAATGTTCCAGAGGTGTTGACGGAGGGTCGTCTTGCGGAAGGCTTGTGCCAGTAATCCTATAGGTAGCAGGAACTGTCCATGAGTCGAACGCCATATAAGCCCCAGTGAGGGCGAAAACGAGCAAGAAAAGCGATGTGAGGAAGCCAACGGAATTGTGGATGTCAAAGTAGAAGCGCGTTCTCGACCCACGTCCACTTATTTTGATTCGCTTCAGCGGCCACCAAAGGTAAAGGCCACTCAAGACCGAGAGAATTAGACAGACCGCCGCGCAGCCCATCAGGGCCCCATTAGCCTCGTGGAGGGCATGCATCACCAGAACGAATCTCACGACACTCATGGTGCCGAGAAGTTGTCCGGTGTACTGATTAACAAAAATCTGTTGTGGCAGTCTGCTAGAACCAACAATCGTAAAAGAATAGGAACTCGTAGGCTTTGCTGAGGTAACACAGTTTTGGACATGTTCTTGAGGCCGGAGTTCAGCCGCGACACGCGGCAAAATCTCGCTCAGTGACAAAGCACCGCCATGGGGAATGACCTTGAAGAGTGAAGGGTGGAAGAAACTGTCAATTTCCGATTCAAATGCCATTACGCATCCAGTTCCAGCAAGAACCAGGAAGAACAAGGCCGCCACAAGTCCGCCCCAACGATGGATACTCAACAAGAGCGGCCTGAATTTGGTAAGAGTCGTGTAGTGCTCCCCTCTAATTTAGACAGTCAGGGCCTCATTTTTTAGTACACCTGCGAAAGCCAGGAAGGCCTCGTGCGGAGTGCGATTTTGGACTCCGCGGTGAGGCCGGTCGTGATTGTACTCCTCGATCCAACGAGCGATCGATGCTCGCGCTTCTTCTAAGCTTCGATATTCCGCCGTCCAGACTTCCTCCTCTTTTAAGCTGCGATGGAACCGTTCAATGTAACTGTTGCCTTCGGGGTGATGATACGCCGTCCGCCGATGCGTGATGCCGAGCCGCCCCAACGTCTCCAAGAAGCGCGAAGAAGTGAACTGCGTCCCGTTGTCCGTCGTCAGCGTCAAGTTCTTTTCGCGGCTACCCTCGGGCAGCCGTTCGAGCACAGCCTGCTCCACTGCTGCGAGCGCGTCTTCGGTCCGACAGCGATGCGAGAGATGCCATCCCACGATCTCCCGCGTACAGCAGTCGATCACGCACACCAGGTACGCCCAACCCACGGCAGGACCCGCCCAGATCTTCGTCATGTCCGACTGCCAGATCTGATTCGGCTCGGCGGCTTCCACGCGGCCCCACTCTTTCTTCCTTCGTGCGCGCAGACGACGCGAGCGCACCAGCAACCCACGTTCTCGCATCACCCGCAGCACCCGCTTGCGATTCACGGGCAGCCCTTTCTTCCGCTGCAGCCACCACGCCACTCGCCGATAGCCGTATGCTAGCTTCTCTCCGCAGGCCATCACGATCTGCTCATCGTAGGTTCGGTCAGCCCGACTGCCTCGTGGCCGCGTCCGGTAGTACAGACTCGACCGGCTGATGGCCAACGTTACCGCCACCAGCGTGGCCGTGAAGCCCTGCGTCACCATCTCTCGTGCCTGGGAATGAACCGCACCACAGCTCACTCCCCCACGACGTTTTTTAGGATTTCGATCTCCAGCGACTTCCGCCCCAGCGTTCGTTCCAACTGCCGGATGCGATGGTCCTTCTCGGTTTCCGCCGCGGCAGCGCTTCTCCCCCCAAGCGCTGCCTTCGCTCCCTGTTCCGCTTCATCCTTCCAGCGATAGAACAGATTCGCAGCGATCCCGTGACGCCGACACGTCTCCGAAACGTTCCCGCTCTTGATGCCTTCCTGCACGATCTGCCACTTCTCTTCCGGGGATCGATCAACGCGTGGTTTCCTGCCCATGTTGCCTCCTGTTGGGAGGCCCTGATTCTACCTAGATGAGGTGTCCAGTTTTAGAGGGGAGCACTACAAGTGCTTTTGACTTACGCTGACCTATTCGCTTGGCACGCGGTCGTATGTAGTGGAACCGGATTAGATAAATATTCTCACCTCGACCGTGTTTCGCGACTTTGAGCAGGTCCAAAACGCCAAGGAATCCAGACTCGCGCGCCAGTTCAGGAGTAATATCTGGAAACCCTATCGCTGAATGGAATCGACCTCAATCTCGCCTTCCCCCATACGGTACCGCCCACCTACTCTAACGTGGGGATGCATCCAGATTCGCACGCTGCAAGTGATTTCTCCGCGACGTACTCCCTCGCGAAGTCGTTTAGCGAACACCATGAATAGAGTTTACGAAAATACTTCACCGTTGGCCAAGTCTCGATAAGTCGCATTACCGGACAAGTGGCTACAAGTATTCTCCTCAAACCCAAAGAATTTGACTAGCTCCGTTGAAGTCCGAATTTCAGGAGATTATTATTGGGCTGTTCTCGACACGGAAACCGAGACAGAAAGGCAGATCGTCGATGGAATCAATTGCGCAATATAAACGCGACGAAACGTGGACACCAACCGAAAAGAAGTTGGCGAGGATCGCTTTTGACAACGCATTCGAGAGGCAGTGCACGGCGATCACTCAAGAAGCGAGACGAATGCTGGAAACTACGACAGCTCCCTCTGAGATATTTCGAATTCAAGAATATCTCACGGAGCAAAGAAAGATTGTAGATGGACTCTATGATTACCGGTATTCACGGCTCTTAGGGGTTTTCGGCAGACTGCTATCAGATGGTTGGCTAAGGGAGGGCGACCTTCACGGTCTCCAACCAGAGAAGATTGCCAAGATTAAACGCGAAGCAAGTTTTTTGGCTTGAGGGCAATCTTTAGCCACGCTCAGAGTCATTTGCTTCACTGAAAACAGGTTCAATTCCGATTTTATCGTTGACGGCCTCTCGCAATCGCTGTTTACAACCGAGATATTTTTCCGTGGTCTGCACCGAGACGTGGCCCAGCAGAAATTGAATTTGTTCTAGTTCGCCCCCAGCGTTGTGGCAGAGGCGGGCACACGATCTTCGAAGGTCATGCGGCGCGAGTTTTACGATTCCCACCCGGCCTGCGTACTGCTTTACGACATGCCAGACCACCTTTTCGGTCATTTCGGTGCCCCAAATCGTTCCCGTCCTACAGACGCACCGAAATAACCACCCGTGGGCGACGCTTGATGCGGCGAGCCAATCGTCAACGGTCCGCTTAACCCACGAGGGCACGGGCACAGTTCGAACGTGACCGCCTTTTCCTATCAGATCAACGATGGCCCAGTGATCCTCGCGACGTTGGAGGTGATCGACCGTGAGTTCCGTCAGTTCGCGACGCCGCAGGCCACAACCCAACAGCAAAGCAAGAATCGCTCGATCCCGCGTGCCCTTCAAAGTGGTAGGATCAGGGAGCTGCCATAGCGTTCGAGCTTCCTCGGCAGTTAGCCAATTCCCGAGTCGGTACCCCAGTTTCTTTGCGCCCTTTACCCGGCGAATGCCAGCTGCGAGATCGGGGCTCAACAATCCAGAATCTGCCGCTTCATATGCCAGCCGTCGTACGGCTGCCAACCTGACGTTGATGGTGCCTGCAGCCAGGTGACGATCTTCGAGATAAATTCGGTAACGGAGGACGACCGCCTTGTTGAACGACAGTCGCGGAGCGGAGCAATACCAAGCTACAAACTCATCGATCGAATGTCGATAACTGCGTTGCGATTCGAACGATCTCAAGCCTACGATCACGGCGACCTTGGCATGCTCCAAATCGGGAAGGCCGAGCTTTGTTTTGAATAGGGTATGCCCGTGCTTGAGTTTCCGTTTCATGGTTAGCCGCCTCCCGACGACTAGCCATATCAGACTCCTATTTCGGTGCCTCCGAGCGCGGCCGCTGAATTCTCATTGTCCGGTAACGCGACTTATCAGGACTTGGGAACGGTCGGGCCACCAGCGACGTGCCAGCCTGCATCAGATCGACAAGTCCTGTCGAAGCGCCCATATGAGTCTGGAGGTACCCACATGAAATTCGCATGCATTGCATTGCTTTTGGTGGCCTTATTTCCCAGCACGTCCCGTTCGCAAAGCCCGTTCGACGGTACTTGGGTCATTGATACCGACAAAAATCGGAACTTCGCGGCCGAAAAACCGATCGCGCTTTCGCTCGTCGATGGGATTTTTCGGGATCCCAACCGGGTACTTAAGGCCGATGGCAAAGACCAGAAGGTTCCTGTCACGGGCTATTGGGATACAGTCAGCGTTCGCATCGTGGACGACCATACGGTCGAGGTGACGTCCAAGAAGGCTGGAAAACCGATGTTCGCCGAAACGGACACGGTTTCTCCCGACGGCGACACTTTGACACAAGTGGTGAAAGACATGACAGAAGCGGAGGCGGTTACTTTTGAGAGTGGGTTTAGGCGGACTGCGCCCGCGCCACCCGGTGCTCACGTTCTTTCAGGCTCGTGGCAAATCTTCAAGCAGAGCCGATCGGAGAACAGCACCATTATCACTTACAAATGCACGTCACAAGGATTCAGTGCTGCTACTCCCCTTGGGGAAAAGTTTGATGCGAAATTCGACGGTAAATTCTATCTCATGGAGGATGACCCGGCGCACACGATGGTCGCGGTGAAACGAATTAATGCCAACACGGTGGAAATGACTAATCAGCGCGACGGAAAGATTGCATTCGTGGTGCGTTTGGAGGTTACGCCCGACGGAAAAGCAATTCACGCATCGTCAGAAACCAAGGGCGACGGTAGTGTAAAAACATGGGGACTGCACAAAAAGCCGAACTAGCTGTTCCTCGGAAGTCGATTCACTCTTAGCAGGCTGAACAGTGCCTGGTAAACGCGGAAACCGGACAAGTGAAATCGCTGGCCCCGTAGATGTCCGGTAACGCGCCTCTCCCATGGACGTCACGCTTTAGGCACCGCACTTGTTCTTTCTTTTGGGGAGAATCCGCAACGGGAGTATTCACGACTGAGGATGGTCCATCCTCTCGGCTCGCGGACGGAGCTCACAAGTCTGCGACGGAGATAGGCCGGGCTGATTTTTGAGCGAGCGGAGACAAGTCCGACTGTGCAAGAGTCCGTGTCGCGAGGCTGTCCTAAAGAAGGGAACAAGCCATGCGACTTTCGATCTGTTTGGGCGTTCTGGGCCTTATGCTGGCCATTTCAGCCCCGCATTTAACGGAAGCACCCACCGGTTTTGACAACAAGAGCAACGGGGTCACGGATGATGCGACGCATCAGGCCGATCAAACCACATTCGAGGAAGTCGAGCAGTTAAGCGATGGTCTTGGACCGCTTTATAACGCGCAGTCCTGCCGCGAATGCCACCAGAATCCGGTGTCCGGTGCCGCGTCCCAGGTCACGGAATTACGCGTGGGCCACTTTGGGCCGGACAGACACTTCCGCAATCCGGAAATCCCGATTGCGCGTGGAGCCGAAGTGATCGTTGGGCGGTCGCTGGTGAATGATCGCGCGATTTGCCCCAACGGTGCTTTTCCTAACAACGAGATTCAAGAACGAGTCCCGGACACAGAAACGATCCGCACCTTTCGACTTTCTCTGAATCTTTTGGGCGATGGTTTCGTCGAGGCGGTTGCCGATCAAACTCTGATCGACCTGGCCCAGCAACAATGCAAATCTTCGCATCGGAAAATCTGCGGCCAGATCCTCGAGGTCCCTATCGTGGAAGCGCCGGGACAGATGAGCGTAGGCCGGTTCGGTTGGAAAGACCAGCATGCAAGCCTCTTATCGTTCGCCGGCGACGCTTACCTCAATGAGATGGGCATCACAAACCGTCTGCAACCGGATGAGGTAACCAAGCTTTGCAACACGGTTGGGGAGCCGAATGATAAGCCGGGACCGGACGGCCTCTCCGACATCGATCACTTCGCTCGGTTTGTTCGCGCCACGAAAGCGCCGGCGCGTGATTCGCAGGTCATGAACAGCGCGGTTGCAAAGAGGGGCTCCGGCCTGTTTGACAAGACTGGTTGTGTGACGTGCCACGTCGAAACATTGACCACGGCTCCCGCCGGAACCAAGATCGATGGGGGAACGTTCACAATTCCAGCTGCGCTGGGATCCATCGCCTTTCATCCCTACGGTGATTTCTTGATGCACGACATCGGTACAGGCGACGGAATCCTGCAGGCCACCCGAGAGCACTACGGGAACAAAGTCTTTCAAATGATGTCCGGATATCTTTCGAAACAGGATTTCGAGAGCAGCCGGAACAAAATACGCACTGCCCCTTTGTGGGGAGTCCGCTTGCGTCCGCGAATGATGCACGACGGAGCATCCCTGACGTTTCGCGATGCCATCCTGCGGCATAGCGGTGAAGCAGCCCATATAACCAAGGAATTCGAAAAACTGAAAAAGGAGGACCAAGAGGCCATCGTCGAGTTCCTGAAGTCTCTGTGAAACTGTCTAAGTCCCGATAAACGCGGTAATCGGAAAAGTGGAGTCCTAGTACGCCAAGTTTCCGGTAATCCAACTAATCGGGAGCTGGCCCGCCGCGGCCAAGACGTAAGTCTGGCTGGAAGGGATTTCAGTCGAGGGGAGCAGCATGTTGCGCCCCATTCAACTCTACTGTTTGCGGTTCTCGGCCGTATAGTGCCCTTGCAGGTACAAAATGATTTTCCGCGTGTCGTCTTCAGGAATCCCTGCACCGAAGGCTTTGTTCATCTTGTTCACCTCTGCTTCCCATGTCGCGGCAGGCAGCGGGGGCTGCATGGTGATATATCGTGGGCTGTGACAGGTGTTACAGTAAATCCGGACCTCCTGGAGGCCATCCCCGGGAGCAAGATCCGCGGCAGGCACCGGGTACGCCGAAGCCTGGTAGTTCGAATCCGGCGAAAGCTCGACGGGCGCCGCCTGGCGCACGCTTCCGAGTTCCGCTGGAGAGTACTCGCCTTTTTTCAAGTCGGCGTAAACGACGCTCCCCGCCGCCACGAGGCTGCACATCGCAAGAAGAATCGCTCGGACTCTTTTTCTCATAATGGCTCCTCTTTAACTCGCATTTCCCACGACGATTTCCTGCCGTTCGATCCGATTCCAGAGATACCCTCCCGGATTCCAGACTGGCTCGTCGGGCTGGGTGTTGTTTTTTTCATCGGTCGCGCGAACGGCCAGCGAATAGCGCCCTGGCGACTTTGCGGTCCACGCCGCTTCCCAAGTTCGAAAGGAGTACGCACCATGGTCCTCTCCAAGTTTTGCCGCCATCCAGTTTTTTCCGTCATCCGAAACTTCCACGCGGTTCACGCCGCCCAACCCACTGAAAGCGATGCCCCGCAGAGTCACGTTCATTCCCGCAAGAATCTTCGAAGACCCGTCAGGCGAGATGAGGAAAGATCGCACCGGGAACCGCTCGATCGGCACTGTCTTTACCTTGCCTGCCTTCACATCCTCGGGGGTGGTGTTCCCGCGCGGCGTATCCGGCACACGGTATCCGGTCTTCATCCAAAAGTTTTCGTCCGGCGCATCGAGAACACGGATCCACGTCAGGCATTTGGTCCAGTAGGTCGCAAAATATCCGGGAACCACCAGCCGCACCGGAAATCCGTTGAGCATCGGAAGCGGCTCGCCGTTCATCAGATACGCGACGACGCATTCATCCAGGACAGCATTCCCAAGATCGAGCGATTTGAGAAAAAGATTCGAGCCGAGACCCTTGGGCCCCTGTCCGGTTTCAAGGCCCTGAAACTGCACCAGCAAAGACCCACTCTTTACACCGGCCATATCGAGAAGCTCGCGCAGCCGCACTCCCGTCCACATCGCGTTTCCCATCGCGCCATTGCCCCATTGAGCGCCAGGGACGCGCGGTTGCAGCCGGCTGCGGCTATTGCCCGAGCACTGATTTACCGCGGCGACCGAGACCGGCTTGAACTTCTGCATCAGTTCGGGAAGGCTCAGCGCAAGCGGTCTGTTGACGTTCCCCTCGACCTGCAGCTTCCACTTTTGCAGATCAACCGCGTTAGGGATACCTTCGAGATGCCAGCGCACATAAAAAGCTTCGTTGGGTGTAAATGCCGTGCGGAAGTAATGGCGTGGCGTTTCGAGCTGGACTGGCCGGTCCGTCAGCAGAATCAAAGGAACCTTTTGGGGCTCGGGCACATAGGGACCAACGGAATTCCAGTGCGGATTTGCTCCCGGCCCGGTGAAAGTTTCCATCGCCTTTCCGGCAGCAGGCTCCTGGGCCATCGTCACGTCCGGTCCTAACCACCGGTTGACGGCGATTCCACTACTCGCTCCCGCCAAAATCTTCAGCAGACCTCGCCGAGAAAGACGTTGCTCGGTCACATTCATAGAGCACTCTCCGACTTACGGACTATTGGCTAGAGCAGTGAAAGGCGTCAACCTACGACTCTCGGTTCAAATGTAATGGCCTGATTTATCTTATTGATTTATAGCAATAAAGGAGAAGGTGGGTCGATAACAAAGCGAGACGAGTTCACTTGCCTGATAAACGCTGCCGGCTCAGATGGTCGACGCAACACTGGCTTGCAGTTTACTCGCAGGAGTTTCGAAGCCTAGGGTTTTTCTGGGGCGTTGATTCAGGCGCAGCGCGACCTGGTCGAGCTGCACTTGCGAATGGACAGACAGGTCGGTGCCTCGCGGGAAGTATTGCCGCAACAGGAGATTCGTGTTTTCGTTGGTGCCGCGTTGCCAGGGACTTTGCGGATCACAGAAGTAGACCTTCACATCCGTGGCTACCGTGAAGTCTTTGTGCTTGGCCATCTCTAGTCCGCGATCCCAGGTCAGCGAGCGTCGCAGGGTAGCGGGCAGTTTGCGAACATGTTGACTCCATGCGGCAACGACCACTTCCGTGTTTTTGCTGGGCACCTTGATCAGCATGGCGAAGCGCGAATGGCGCTCCACCAGAGTCGCAATGTAGGTGTTCTTGGCCCCGGCCAGCAGATCCCCTTCCCAGTGGCCGGGAACCGCTCGGTCTTCCACATCCGCAGGTCTTTCGCGGATGGAGATGGCATCGACGATCTGTCCTCGTGACTGTCCGCTAGCACTGGCATGGCGCGAGCGGCGCATGCGCCGCTTCGACCGCAGCTGGTCCAGCAGCTCTTTTTTCAGCACTCCACGGGCCTGAATGAACAGGCTACGGTAGATGGTTTCGTGGGACACGCGCAGGCCCTCGTCATCGGGATACTGGGTCTCCAGCCATCCGGAAATCTGCTCGGGCGACCAGTCCAGGATCAGTTTACTCGCAACGATGTCCCGCAACTTGCGGTTGAGGGCCAGCAGACACCTCTTCGGTCGCAAGGCCGAGTCCCAGGCATGGTCCTCCGCATCATGGGCGCGATAGGCCGGACGGCCACCGTGGCGAGAAATCTCCCGGCTCACTGTGGAGGCCGCTCGATCCAGTCGTCGGGCAATCTCACGAAGCGGTGAATCGGAAGCGATTCCTCGTGAGATGTCCTCTCGCTCCGCTAGCGTGAGCGCCAGCCGCGAACGGCGACGAGCGGCGGGAGGGATGCCGCCGCGAGGCAACAACACCGAGCGAATGCAGCTATGTGGCTTGTCAAAGGCGCGCCCAATCTCATGCAGCGACTGTCCCGCCTTCCACCGGTTCCAAACGTCACGCTTCTCGATCGCAGAAAACCCAAATCGTTGTCCTGGCCTCATGCCAACACCACCTTTACACAGCAGACTTACATCAGATGGTGTTGCATCGACCTGTCGAATGCACCGCGCTTACCGGACAAGTGCCTCTCGCGTCCCACAAGCGGGGATCTCAGAAGTTTAGCTATTGGAATCCAGTTTTGGTCTGCGGCGGTGAGTTGCCCAAAAACCTTTCCTCCTCGTTGCCCGCAAATAGCTGATTCTATTGGCGTCAGACTTGCGGATATCGCTGCCCACAAACAGATGTTTTGGGGCACTTGTCCGGTTATCCGACTAATCGTTCACTTGGTGGTGAAACTTTTCGCGGGCAAAACTGGTAAGCTGAAACCGGCATGAACGCATTCTGCTTGCGACCTGTGACGGCGACCGCGCTTTCGTTATGGCTGGGTATCCTGGCGTGCGTCTTAGGCTGTGCGAACGTATCGACTGCGTCTGCTCCCGCGCCGGAAACACAAGTCTCCGGACTTAGTGCAGCGCCGTGCCCGGATCGTGATGGCGACGTCGGGGAATCGTGCTGCCACCATGGACACAATCCGGCGGGCGGCTCGGAAAAGAACGGGCACCATACGATTTCATGCTGTCCAGCGGAAACCGCGCTGATTCAAAAACAAAACGTAATGCCGTCTTCGCTGGTCCATCTTTATGTTGCGGCGTTGGCGCTGCCGGACTTTCATACTTCCAATTTCGTTTCTGCGACTGCAACCGCGAGCTTTTCCCTTCTTCGGCACGCGGGGCGAGACACTCTTCTTCAAGTGCACGTACTCCGCATTTAGAAATAGCCGGGAACCCGCAAGGATTTTGTCGCGCGGACGGCTTCGTTCGCTCACCTACAACTCTTTCCACTTCTAAAGGAGAAAGCTATGAAGACGTTAAAAGTAATGTTGTTGATGGCTGTGATCGCGCTGGGAGCAGCGGGCGCAGCGACGGCGGCGCAAGCTGGATGCTGCGCTTCCGCTGATTGCTGTGCCTCGTGTTCCGGCTGCAAGTAAGAGCAAATAAGTGAGAGCAGGGGCGTGGACGAGTCTGTCTACGCCCTTGATTCTTTTATGGCTGGTGATTGGCCCTGGCTTGTTGCTTACAGGACAAGTGAAATTGTGCGCCGGTAGCGCGTATACAAACGATTTTGGCTGTAAACTGCGGGTAGTGGCGATGCCTTCATGGATGCAAGAACACACTGGGAAAGAGTCTACGCGACCAAAGCACCCGAAGCGGTTAGCTGGTACCGCGCTCACCTAGAAACGTCGCTCGCCCTCATCGAGCGAGCCGCAGGGGCGAGCGCTGCATCCATCATCGATGTTGGGGGTGGCGAGTCCACCTTAGTGGACGATCTGCTCACGCGCGGCTATCGAAACATTACGGTGCTTGATATTTCCGAGACCGCCATCGAAGTTACGAAAAGACGACTAGGACCGGCGGCAAAATCCATTCGGTGGATTGCCGCTGATCTAAGCCGCGCGGAACTTGGGACACAGACCTACGATGTGTGGCACGACCGGGCCGTCTTTCATTTCTTAACCACGTTGGACGAGCGGGTCGCCTATGTTCGGCAAGTCTCGCGCGCTGTCAAACCCGGCGGCCACGTAATCGTCAGCACCTTTGGTAAAGGAGGCCCTGCCAGATGCAGCGGACTCCCGGTGATGCGCTACGACGCCGAATCGCTGCACGAGAAATTTGGCGCGCACTTCCGATTGGTAGACGCGTCTGAGGAACTGCATCGCACCCCGTTCGGAACTACGCAGCAATTTCTCTACTGTTACTGTCGGATCGAATAAAGAACCTTGCTGGGTGGGGACTTATGACCGCCAATTGAACGGACTGCCCGATTAACGAGGTTACCGGCCTGGTACCCAACTTACCCGGTGACCCGAGTTACGGATTTCCGTAACCGCCTAACTCCTCATTAAAGCTATTAACACGCTGACCGGACAAATGGAGTCCCAGTACGGCATTTGTCCAGTAATCCGACTGACCAAGACTTGGTCGCGTGGTCCGAGGATGACTTCCGAGTAGCCGACCATCCAGGAAGAGCCGCGCGGCGTGAGAATCAATAAGACCTTAACGCCTCGCTGTTGACGGCTTGAATGAGGGCTTTGATGTATCCATAACTGAATGCGAATGCCTGGAAACCGCCGGGATCGTCCGAATGAGTTGGCATGTGGTCCGGACAGATCGAGCCTGAGAACTGCGTGTCCCGCAAGATCCGCATCACTTTGGAAAAATCCACTTCGCCTTCATCGGGGAAGACTTCGTAGAAGTTGTTGAGACTGCCGCGAATGTTGCGCATGTGTATCTGATGTATTTTCCCCCGACGGCCAAGGTATTCGACGATCGGCAGCACTTCGGTGGCCGGATTCTTTAATCCCGCCGCGGCGTTTCCCAGATCCAGCTGAAAACCGTTGTAAGGACTGTCGACGATTGATTCGTAGCGCCTGATCGCTTCGAAAATCGCGGGTGAATCCCATTGGTCCACTCCTTGGTACCCAAACGGGAGTCCCGGGGGATCGGCGGGGTGACATGCCATTCTTACGTCATTCTCTTTCGCGGCAGGAATAGTCTTTTCCAAGAAATAGGTAATTCGCTCCCAATACTCCTCATGGGTGACTCGACCTTCGTCTCCCATCGGAACACTCTTCCAATCCTCTTCCAACTTGAAAGAATCGCAGGAGATTCCTCCGCGTCCTATGGTCTTCCCGTTCCGGCGATACGGGATCACCTCGCAGTGGTAGGTGATGATTTTCACGCCGATCTGGGCTGCCTTCCGGATATTTTCGACAATGATGTCAATCTCGCGCTCTCGTTCGGGCCCCTTGCGAAGCAAATTGATGTAATGAGAGTTCATGCGAATTGCTTCAAAAACAACGCCGTATTTGTCGCAGTTGTCCTTCATCCGCTGTAAGTCGTCCGAATCCCAAGCGCCTTGTGGATTCTTGGAGATTTCCACAGTCAGGTGCTTCACACCGTGACGAAGGTTGTATTCGAGGTTTTGTTTAGAGGTGATGTCACCGCCGAAGATGCTGTGGTAGTCGCCGCCCACGTGCATCAGAGCGTTCTTCCGGGGTTCTTGCGGTGGTGCCTCAAGGTCGTTCCTGGGGATGCCTCGGGCAGCAATCCCCATCCCCAGAAGCCCGGCACCGAACTCTCTTCGATTAATCATGCTACCCCTCCACTAGCAACCTGTTTATCAGAGGATGATAGCGCGTAGTGGATGTGGAAAGCTCCGACAGAGCGTGCCGCCGATTGTTGGCGGATCACGGGCAAACCGGAACGAATCACCTAGGTCCTGATAAACGCGGTAACCGGACAAGTGCCCATGAACGCGGGATCCAGCCTTTTAAGGCAAGCCTATGAAAAGATAGATCTTCCTTGGTGTCGCAATGAAGTAACCCGCAGCCGTGTGACCTGCTTCGGCGATCCAAAGCATCTTCTGGTTCAAATGCCGTGAAATCCACTTGTCCGGTAAGCGCGGTGCATTCGACAGGTCGATGCAACACCATCTGATGTAAATCTGCTGTGTAAAGGTGGTGTTGGCATGAGGCCAGGGATAACGTTTGGGCTTTCTGCGATCGAGAAGCGTGACGTTTGGAGCCGGTGGAAGGCGGGACAGTCGCTGCATGAGATTGGGCGCGCCTTTGACAAGCCACATAGCTGCATTCGCTCGGTGTTGTTGCCTCGCGGCGGCATTCCTCCCGCCGCTCGTCGCCGTTCGCGGCTGGCGCTCACGCTAGCGGAGCGAGAGGACATCTCACGAGGAATCGCTTCCGATTCACCGCTTCGTGAGATTGCCCGAGGACTGGATCGAGCGGCCTCCACAGTGAGCCGGGAGATTTCTCGCCATGGTGGCCGTCCGGCCTATCGCGCCCATGATGCGGATGACCATGCCTGGGACTCGGCCTTGCGACCGAAGAGGTGTCTGCTGGCCCTCAACCGCAAGTTGCGGGACATCGTTGCGAGTAAACTGATTCTGGACTGGTCGCCCGAGCAGATTTCCGGATGGCTGAAGACCCAGTATCCCGATGACGAGAGCCTGCGCGTGTCCCACGAAACCATCTACCGTAGCCTGTTCATTCAGGCCCGTGGAGTACTGAAAAAAGAGCTGCTGGACCAGCTGCGGTCGAAGCGGCGCATGCGCCGCTCGCGCCATGCCAGTGCTAGCGGACAGTCACGAGGACAGATCGTCGATGCCATCTCCATCCGCGAAAGACCTGCGGATGTGGAAGACCGAGCGGTTCCCGGCCACTGGGAAGGGGATCTGCTGGCCGGGGCCAAGAACACCTACATTGCGACTCTGGTGGAACGCCATTCGCGCTTCGCCATGCTGATCAAGGTGCCCAGCAAAAACACGGAAGTGGTCGTTGCCGCATTGAGTCAACATGTTCGCAAACTCCCCGCTACCCTGAAACGCTCGCTGACCTGGGATCGCGGACTAGAGATGGCCAAGCACAAGGACTTCACGGTAGCCACGGATGTGCAGGTCTACTTCTGTGATCCGCAAAGTCCCTGGCAACGCGGCACCAACGAAAACACCAATCTCCTGTTGCGGCAATACTTCCCGCGAGGCACCGACCTGTCTGGCCATTCGCAAGCGCAGCTCGACCAGGTCGCGCTGCGCCTGAATCAGCGCCCCAGAAAAACCTTAGGATTCGAAACTCCTGCGAGTAAACTGCAAGCAAGTGTTGCGTCGACCATCTGAGCTGGCAGCGTTTATCAGGCACTGTGTGGCTGTGCAAGGCTAGGATTGTAAAAGTAACGCCACAAGGTCCATGATGTTCTCAGTTTGCAAGTTCACTACGTAGCGTTGCTTCTAATTCTCGGCGCACTAGTTCCCTCCTGGTGCCAGGAGGACTCTGTCTCCCGCGCGAGAACGCCTGCTCAGGCCGAAGACCACGAGCCAAGCTTCCGCGTGATCGTGTGGCCAGAAGGTCCTGAAGGCACGCTGAAACCAAGCCGCTACAGCGTGGTGATCCCAAGGTCGATCGCATTCATATTCGCGTGTGGCGGACGGTAGCTACGTGATTCCCGACATCCCGCCGCCGAACCGGTCGAGTCTGCGAGCAGCCTGATTGCGCAGTTTAACAGCGCGACGATGTCCTGGCGACAGTTCGAGATAGCCGAGAAAATTGTGGCGCTTCACGACAACAGTGTCCTTCCGGAGCTCGACCCTTGGTTGAGCAACGACGACATGCAGGCGCGAGGTAATGCAGCGTTTATTTTTGGAAGGCTGGGAGATGACCGCGGGTTTCAGGCCATCAAGAATATTCTCAGTGACCGCTCCACGAAACGAACTGTGCGCGCGATTGACGACGCGGGCCAGGCGTCGCCGGAACTGCAGATCCGCGATGATCGCTACTACACCGTACACCTCCTCGGAGAATTGAAGGATCCACGGGCGGTGCCTGTTCTTGTTCCACTATTGAGCGACGACGACGTCAATTGGGCAGTCCCTTGGTCGTTGGGAGCGATTGGTGACGAGTCAGCGATCCCACCGTTGGTTGCGACGCTGCGCAACAAAACTTCCGACATGCGCGTGCTAGCCATCGACGCCCTTGTTCAACTCAACGCGAAGGAAGCTCTGCCGGAACTTCACACTTTGCTCGACGATAACCACAAAATCCACTTCGACGGCCTCGGCACAGTTGCCGAATCCGCCAAAGCAGCCATTGCGAAGTTAGAAGCACACCCGCGATAAGTCCTGATTAGTCGGGTTACCGGACAAGTCCCGTACCAGGACTTCACTCTCCCGATGAGCGCGTTAGCCGCGCTTCGGAGGAGTCTCCTCGCCACTTAGAGATTGAGGGTACCTTCCATAATTGGAACGGCGTTCCCACCTACTCGGACATTGTTTACTCGGTCGCCCGCTTTGCTGGCGCGGACGAAGATGTGGCTCGGCCGTTTGATCTCCACGCCCTGAAGGATGTGAACGGTTTGCTCGGGCTGGGCGAGGCCATAGCGCACCATCCAGGCCGCAGTGCATCCCGCGGCAGATCCCGTGGCAGGGTCTTCGGCTCCTAGAAAGATGCCCCTGGAGCGGAGGCCGACGGCTGTATCCCTCGTGTCGCGCGTGACGTAATAGTAGTCGGCAATCGCCGGGAGGTTCAGGTGTCTCAGATAGTCGTAAGCTTTTTTTGGTGCTTCGGATAAACGCTGAAGAGTGGCCAGATTCTTGATTGGTACGATGATGAAGGGTAGGCCGGTAGAGAGAGACTGGATCGGCGCGTCTGCGGAGATGTCGCTAGACTGCAGATCCAGGAGTGCAGCAATGGTATCTCGTTCGAGCAGTGGACCAAAAACGGGATCGACCTGGTGCATTTCTCCAAAGATGTTGCCGGAATCTTCTCTGTGAAAATCGACTGGAATCTGGCCGACACTAAGATCGAGGGTAATCTTGTCAGGAGTATCACTCGCTGCCGATCCTGATTGCTGGGTTGCACGGCGAAGGTTGCGCAACACCATTGCGGTCCCCAGCGTCGGATGTCCTCCAAATGGAATCTCCTCGTTAGGAACATAGATTCGTACTTTTATTCCGCGCTCTTGCTCGATTCCAGGGTCTCGCGGAAAGACAAAGGTGGTCTCCTGGAGATTTGTCTCGCGGGCCACGTCCTGCATTTCTTCATCGCTTAAACCGCGAGCATCAGGGAACACCACAAGAGGATTGCCCTGCAACCGCTTGGATGTGAATACGTCAATTTGAATGTAGTGGAAACCGCCGGTGCCTTTTTCAGAGTTCGAGGCCGCGGTCGCAGCCTCGGCCCTTGCCAGAGCGGCCCCAACACCGCCAGCGCCAATGGTTTGCAGAAACCTGCGCCGATGTTGGTTCATTACAATAGAAGCCTCCCGAGTGGACGGATTCTATCTCAGAACAGACGTCAAAGACCGATAGCTTCAACCAACCCAGAGCAAGTCCTGATAAGTCGCATCACCGGACAAGTGCCATTCGGGACACCCGAACGTCCCTAGTCAGTCTTGGCAAAGAACTGGATCAGGTTGCCGTCACCATCTCGTACGATGAATGTGCGGCAACGCATTTCTTGATCTTCAAAGACGCGAGCTTCGATCCCCTGGCTCTGGATATGTTTAGCAAGCGAATCAAAGCCAACGGAGTCTACGATGGCTCCGGATTTCAGGGGCCCAGCGACAGGGTCAGAGTCGTTTACTTCTCGTTTAGCGAGCGAGCGGTCGGTATAGTGAATCAGTTCGACAAAGACATTGTGACCACCCAAGACGGCTGTTTCCGCTGCAACGCGCGGCGATTTCCCGCGCTTGATTAGATGGAGGTCGAGATTGCACTTGTACCAGTCCAGGCTTGCGTCGAGGTTGGTCACAACCAGCGCGATGAAAGCCCCTTGAGCGACGAACGTGGGCGCTGCGGAAGGCAGCGGTTGGGGACTAATATTGTGCGGCGAGACCAGTAGAATCCAGAGCGCGGCGAGGCACGCGAAATTCAGTGCTGCAGTCATCGAAGAGACTCCTGGTGGTGCTGCAGAGTGGAACGGGCAATGACGAGATTGCGGTCCGAGACACTCGCCTTAGACGGGTTGAACCAGCTTCCGGCTTCTAGGCTGGTACCTCATTCGGCGAACTCCTGATAAGTCGTGCCGGCTCAGATGGTCGACGCAACACTGGCTTGCAGTTTACTCGCAGGAGTTTCGAAGCCTAGGGTTTTTCTGGGGCGTTGATTCAGGCGCAGCGCGACCTGGTCGAGCTGCACTTGCGAATGGACAGACAGGTCGGTGCCTCGCGGGAAGTATTGCCGCAACAGGAGATTCGTGTTTTCGTTGGTGCCGCGTTGCCAGGGACTTTGCGGATCACAGAAGTAGACCTTCACATCCGTGGCTACCGTGAAGTCTTTGTGCTTGGCCATCTCTAGTCCGCGATCCCAGGTCAGCGAGCGTCGCAGGGTAGCGGGCAGTTTGCGAACATGTTGACTCCATGCGGCAACGACCACTTCCGTGTTTTTGCTGGGCACCTTGATCAGCATGGCGAAGCGCGAATGGCGCTCCACCAGAGTCGCAATGTAGGTGTTCTTGGCCCCGGCCAGCAGATCCCCTTCCCAGTGGCCGGGAACCGCTCGGTCTTCCACATCCGCAGGTCTTTCGCGGATGGAGATGGCATCGACGATCTGTCCTCGTGACTGTCCGCTAGCACTGGCATGGCGCGAGCGGCGCATGCGCCGCTTCGACCGCAGCTGGTCCAGCAGCTCTTTTTTCAGCACTCCACGGGCCTGAATGAACAGGCTACGGTAGATGGTTTCGTGGGACACGCGCAGGCCCTCGTCATCGGGATACTGGGTCTCCAGCCATCCGGAAATCTGCTCGGGCGACCAGTCCAGAATCAGTTTACTCGCAACGATGTCCCGCAACTTGCGGTTGAGGGCCAGCAGACACCTCTTCGGTCGCAAGGCCGAGTCCCAGGCATGGTCCTCCGCATCATGGGCGCGATAGGCCGGACGGCCACCGTGGCGAGAAATCTCCCGGCTCACTGTGGAGGCCGCTCGATCCAGTCGTCGGGCAATCTCACGAAGCGGTGAATCGGAAGCGATTCCTCGTGAGATGTCCTCTCGCTCCGCTAGCGTGAGCGCCAGCCGCGAACGGCGACGAGCGGCGGGAGGGATGCCGCCGCGAGGCAACAACACCGAGCGAATGCAGCTATGTGGCTTGTCAAAGGCGCGCCCAATCTCATGCAGCGACTGTCCCGCCTTCCACCGGTTCCAAACGTCACGCTTCTCGATCGCAGAAAACCCAAATCGTTGTCCTGGCCTCATGCCAACACCACCTTTACACAGCAGACTTACATCAGATGGTGTTGCATCGACCTGTCGAATGCACCCGCATAATCGGACAAGTCCCGCCCTAGGACTCCACTTCTCCGATTAGCGCGTTTATCAGGAGTTACCGTACCAGGTCGATACGCAAATACGGTGGTGGCGGGTACTACTTCGGGCTCTTCGAAGGGTGGTTGGGATAGGGCGCCACGTGCACGTTGCCGCTGGCTTGAATCTCACCGGTTTTCTCGTTGAAGTCTACCGAGTCAGCGTGCAGGACCATCGCACCTCTAGGCGAGCACGACCGAGCAGCGGCGCGCACTGAATACTAAAGCTAACCGACGCCACTACCGACACCAAAAGTGCTAGCTATGGCGATGTTACGCCCTCAACAACAACCACACTTCGGATTGCAGCAGCGTGATAAGCGGTCACTGCCCGGCTGAAAGCGCTACGACGTGGCCCCGAACGCGTAGGGTAAGGGGCAACACACCTGCAATCACCAGTGCGACCACCAGGGCCGCGAAGCCGGACCGGAACGAGTGGGTTCGTGCGGCCTGATAGCCGACCAAAGCCGGGCCCAGAAAGCCTCCGAGGCCCGCCGCGACACAGTTGATCGTGCCGGTAGCCATCGCGGCCGCAGAATCGCTAAGGAATGCGGACGGCATAGCCCAGAAGCTGGGCAAAAAAGCGAGCAGGCCGGCGGCGGCAATGGAAAATAAGAAAAGAGAAGGCAGGGTTCCCCAATCTGCCCGGCTTAGCACAAGTAGCGCAGCCGCCGTTATCCATAGCGGAATCGCGGTGTGCCAGCGCCGTTCGCCGGTATGGTCGGAGTGCCAACCGTTCACCTGCATGGCAACGAAACCGAGAATGTTAGGCAAGGCTACCAGCAGAGTTACCTTGAAATCGCTCAGTCCTGACAAGCGCTTGAACATGGTGGGCAGCCAAAAGGCCAAAGCGTACGCCGAACCATTCTGCACGAAGTGCAACGTCGTCAGAATGAGAACGTCGCGATGCCGGATCGCCTGCCAGACGGTATAGGCGTGAGCGGAAGTTTTGGCCCGCTTCTCGCTCTCCAGTTGATGGATAACCAACTCCCGCTCGTCCGCGAGCAACCATTTTGCCTGGCGCGGCCAATCGGTCAGATAAAACCAAGTCACAACCCCAAAGAACAGTGCAGGTAATCCTTCGAGAATGAACAACCACTGCCAGCCATGCAGGCCGCCCCAGTGGACGCCCAGCAGCAATCCCGAGATGGGGGAACCGACCGCGTACGCTATGGGAATGGCAGCCATGAAGCCGGCTACCGCCTTGGCGCGGTCCTCATAGACGAACCAGTGGGTGAGATACACGATAATCCCGGGGAAAAATCCCGCTTCCGCCAATCCCAGCAAAAACCGTACCGTGTAGAACTGATGCGGCGTACGAACAAAGGCCATCCCGATCGTGACGATCCCCCAAGAGATCATGATGCGCGTAATCCAGCGCCGTGCGCTCCATCGCTCGATGATGAGCGTGCCGGGAATCTCCAAAATGACGTAGCCGAGAGCGAAGATGCCCGCCCCGAATCCGAAGACGCGATCGTCGAAGCCGAGATCGTGCGGCATTTGCAAGGCCGCAGTGGCAAGATTGTTGCGATCGAGGTAAGCAATTACATAAAGCAGAAGCACATAAGGCAGAAGACGCAGGGCAATCCGACGGCGGGCGCGGCGGGCAACGGGATCGGCGACTATGGCTGGGGCAGACAATTTTCTTTTCTGCAAAGATTGGATTCGTTGGGCACAGCACGCCGCCCGAAAGATCGCGCGATTATATACCGATCTCCGCGCGGGCGGAGCACAGGGAGAGGATACCTGTTGAAACGCCCACGACCGGGATCGGCTAGTCCCGATTCTGGCCAGTTCACATGCAAACCGAAAGTTGTTCTGGCGATTGAGCTCGGTCGGCAGCTGGCTGCCAGTTCTGCCAAACGCGGTGTTTACCGCGCTCGACGGATCGCTCTTCCGAAAGTGAAGCCGGAGAATGTAGTCGCTTTCGCCACACTTCGCTTCTATTACCTTGAAGGTGATCAGACGATGCTTTCCGTTGTGTATGCTCCAGGCAGGGTTTGCGCGATGACACGACTTGCTGTCGTAGTCTTGTGCTGCGCGCACCTGTCATTTGTGTCAATCCTCGGGGCACAATCGGCTACTTCTGGTCAGAAAAAGCGCGATGTGTTCTTTCAGCACATTGGGGAACCACTTGAACTCGCGGGCGACCTGGGCCAATCCCGACCCCACCGACTCCAGCTTCATTGCAGTTCGTGCAGAGCAAAGAAATAAGCGCAGCGAACCCGCATGACGTAAAGACGCTCGCGCCAGCAATAACCCCCGACAAGTCGCGTAACCGGACAAGTGGAAATCGGTCGAATATCGCTCTGCGGCACTTGTCCGGTAACCGCTGCCGGCTCAGATGGTCGACGCAACACTGGCTTGCAGTTTACTCGCAGGAGTTTCGAAGCCTAGGGTTTTTCTGGGGCGTTGATTCAGGCGCAGCGCGACCTGGTCGAGCTGCACTTGCGAATGGACAGACAGGTCGGTGCCTCGCGGGAAGTATTGCCGCAACAGGAGATTCGTGTTTTCGTTGGTGCCGCGTTGCCAGGGACTTTGCGGATCACAGAAGTAGACCTTCACATCCGTGGCTACCGTGAAGTCTTTGTGCTTGGCCATCTCTAGTCCGCGATCCCAGGTCAGCGAGCGTCGCAGGGTAGCGGGCAGTTTGCGAACATGTTGACTCCATGCGGCAACGACCACTTCCGTGTTTTTGCTGGGCACCTTGATCAGCATGGCGAAGCGCGAATGGCGCTCCACCAGAGTCGCAATGTAGGTGTTCTTGGCCCCGGCCAGCAGATCCCCTTCCCAGTGGCCGGGAACCGCTCGGTCTTCCACATCCGCAGGTCTTTCGCGGATGGAGATGGCATCGACGATCTGTCCTCGTGACTGTCCGCTAGCACTGGCATGGCGCGAGCGGCGCATGCGCCGCTTCGACCGCAGCTGGTCCAGCAGCTCTTTTTTCAGCACTCCACGGGCCTGAATGAACAGGCTACGGTAGATGGTTTCGTGGGACACGCGCAGGCCCTCGTCATCGGGATACTGGGTCTCCAGCCATCCGGAAATCTGCTCGGGCGACCAGTCCAGGATCAGTTTACTCGCAACGATGTCCCGCAACTTGCGGTTGAGGGCCAGCAGACACCTCTTCGGTCGCAAGGCCGAGTCCCAGGCATGGTCCTCCGCATCATGGGCGCGATAGGCCGGACGGCCACCGTGGCGAGAAATCTCCCGGCTCACTGTGGAGGCCGCTCGATCCAGTCGTCGGGCAATCTCACGAAGCGGTGAATCGGAAGCGATTCCTCGTGAGATGTCCTCTCGCTCCGCTAGCGTGAGCGCCAGCCGCGAACGGCGACGAGCGGCGGGAGGGATGCCGCCGCGAGGCAACAACACCGAGCGAATGCAGCTATGTGGCTTGTCAAAGGCGCGCCCAATCTCATGCAGCGACTGTCCCGCCTTCCACCGGTTCCAAACGTCACGCTTCTCGATCGCAGAAAACCCAAATCGTTGTCCTGGCCTCATGCCAACACCACCTTTACACAGCAGACTTACATCAGATGGTGTTGCATCGACCTGTCGAATGCACCGCGTTAATCGGGACTCAGGCCATTACTTCCGAGTAGCCGACTATCCGGGAGTTGGCCCCTTTAATCACCACAAGCGCGTTTACCGGTACTGATTGCGCCGTCGCTTAGGGTAGCTTGTCGAAAAAGAGATAAACGGCGGCAATCCGGCCATCGCGGGCAATGATGAAATCGGTCCCTGCGTAAGCTGGCGCCTCACCAGGGCGGCCCGATACCCAGCGGACCAGCCCGCCATTGCCCGATTCCGCGGGCTCGGTAGTCGGCTGATAGCGGAATTCAGGGTGAGTAGCTTTGATCGCGCCCGCGATGCGGTCGATTTCGTCACGGCCACGATAGACTCCCTTGCTGGGGTCGTAGAACACGCAATCTTCAGTGTAAATCTCGTCGATCGCGGCGCGCCGGCGAGCGGGATCGTTTTCACCGAAGACATCACGAAGATTGCGGATCAGCAAGGTCGATGTGCTGTAGGACATGTTTTCTCCCTCTGGCATTCGCGTCGCGACTTACTTAACGTTGAAGGATGCCCGTAAACGCGGACCGCACTCTCCAAGTCGTAAGAAACCATAAAACCGTAACGAAGACAGCCAGCGGCAAACCCGCAGGCGCCATAAAAATGTGAAAGCAAAGTATGTTGACAATCACGGCCCCCAGAATGGTCAGTGCCAAAGGCACGTACCGATTCGCAAGCAACAGGACCGCGGGCACTATCTGCAACAGAAAAATTACCACGTAAAACCGGGACGCGAAAAGCGCCCCGAAGAACTGCCCTGCAACGCCCGTGGGCGGCGGCATGGGAATAAAGTGAAGAAACCCGTTTAGCCCGAACGTCAAAAAGATCAAACCGAGCAAGTACCGTGCGATTGTAGAAGTGATCTTCATACTCAAACTAATCGAAAAAGGCTCAGCATCAGAGGGCTATGGCGAAAAGGTCCTCAGACCCGGTGCATTGCTGGCTCATTTGGAGGAAAGCCCATGAGGCGGCCTCCGATTACCTGTATAGAGGAATCGCGGAAACGGGCATTTCTGACACAGACTTCCGCGTGCTGGAAGCGCTTCTGCACAAAGGACCGCTGCCTGTGAACACCATAGGGCCGAAAGTCCACCTCACGCCTGGTTCCATCAGCGTGGCGGTCGATCGGCTGCTCGAAAAGGGGTTAGTGAGCCGGGTGGAAAGCCCCGATGACGGGAGGGTGCGGGTCGTGGCGCTAACAAAGAGCGGCAAAGACTTGATTGTTCCAATTTCCCACAAACATTCAGCGGAAATCGCCAGAGTGTTTATTGTAGTACCCTCACCAATACAACGTTGGCTGTAGGAGTACGATTCGACTTACTGCAGTGTTAATGCGATTTAACAGTGGATGGTCGAGTGCTACACTCCTGTGCCAATGGAGGAGAGCCGCCGCACTCCGAGATATTCCTTTGCCGCTCCTGCTGAAGTGATCGTCCAGTCTGGAGCCAAGATGCTAGCCCGCGTCAAGGAGCTTAGTCTGTATGGATGCTACTTGGACACGTCTGTCCCGCTGAGCGCAAGAACACAAACGCTGATCAAGATTTTTGGGCTGCACGACTATTTCGAGGCAAATGCGACCGTCATATACACACATCCCAACCTAGGTATGGGAGTAGTCTTTCGTGACATCAAGCCTGCCTTCACGCCTGTTTTGCAAAAATGGCTATTGCAGGCAATGGAGAAACAGAGCCCACAGGATAACTGATTTTGTTTCGCTCACCTGCTAACAATCAGCGCTTTTTTTCGGCCTGCCGAGGATTTTTCTCGCCCCGAAACCCGACTAACTTCGCACGCCGGAGACGAATCGGCGTCGGTCCATTCGAGAAACTCGATCTGGGCGACGAGTTCAGGCCGCACCAAAAGCGCGCTCGCCTTTCGCTCCGCGTCATATACAATGACGTTCAACAATTTTGCCCACAAGGAGGACACCAGAATGGTGATCTGTGACCGCTTACGAGAATTGCGCGAAAGCAAAAAGCTATCTCAAGGAGACATTGAAAAGAGAACGGGCCTGCTTCGTTGTTACGTCTCCCGTGTTGAGAATGGCCATACGGTCCCCGCCGTTGAAACCTTGGAAAAGTTCGCGCGGGCGTTGGAAGTGCCGCTCTATCAACTGTTTTACGATGGCGACAAGCCTCCTCAGCCCCCGAATCTGCAGAAACGGAAGGCTTCGGACGACATTTGGGGAAGCTCAGGCAAGCACGCGGTGTACCTCCACAAACTAAGAAGGTGCCTCGGCAAGACAGCAGAGCGCGACCGCAAGATTCTGCTGGCGTTTGCTCAAAAAGTGGCTTCGGGTCGAAATCGCGTCGCGCAAGCTTCGCGCGCCTAGGCTTCAGAAGAAGAATTCATAGGCATCGGAACTGATGCACCTCTTCTAGCTGTTGCTCTCATCCAATCTGGTCGAAGCCCGAAAATCATGGACACGGAATATCTCGACCAACTTGCTCATCAATGGAAGATCGATAAAACTCCCGCGTGTCGCCGCGCTATCAACCGAATTCTGGAAGAGATCAGAAAACGATGTGAAAACGGCGAATACAGTGACCCCACGGAAGCAGAGTCAGGGTTCCGGAAATTCGTGGGCGATGGGCGATGCTGCCAGAACGCCAAGGCGGTCTGAGTACATCCGCACCTGATCGCCAGCAAGGCCCGCTCCGTCGCCAATCCCGCGAGCGTTGAACGGGAAATCAAAAGGGGCGACCCGGTCGAGAGAGCCGCCCCTTTCGAAGAGTCAATTGGACGTGCCAGCTTTTTGCGCCCGCGCTTCACCTTCATCGCGGATTGCGCTCTTCACCTTCGACAAAACATCAGGTGGAATGTTCTCCATGTGGTGGTCCGTTTTCGCGTGCTCAGCGGCTTTTCTCAAAACGTCATGCTCCGAGTCGCCGCGTATTTCGTGATTACATCCGGGATTGACATCGCCGCATTTCAAGACTTTCGACATTAAAGCCTCCCTTACTGAACGTTGGCCGGGATAAGACAAAGCTGGTCCTGCCGTTGCAGAAAGTCAACTCGGGAATTTAGTGTATGCCCGAATCGTGTGCGAACAAGGGCAATTCATCGCGACCCCTTACTATCCTCATCCAAGAAATTCTCCATCAACTGATGGCGTTCGAGGAAATGCTGGTAGCGAGCATACATAGCGGTCGTATAGACGTGATATATCGTCCTGTATGACGTTCTGACTTCGATCACTGCGCTGTTTTGACCGTGCGGGGCGTCCAACTTGATGCAGTCCATCATTTCCCGCTGGCGCTTCAATAGTTCGCCGAACGGCAGTTGGTAGCCTACATCCTTGTCCCTTGGTCCCGCGTTCTCTTCCTTGTTCCATGTGGCAGCATCGGATCGACATTGGGCAACACTAGGTACGTGCTTCTGAGGCTCTCCCCAGGAACTGACTGGGAAACCACACATGAAAAAAATCGCCATGAAAACCAGTCTCATATTTTTCCCTTCCGTTCATTGCTACATCACAAATCAGCCCGCTGGTCGCAAGACTCAGATTGTGTACGGCAGTATGATGGCGCCCGTCAATCCTGAACAGATCATCGAAGTGTTGAAATACAATCAGCTATAAACACGTAGGCCGAGTACGGTGGAAATGTCTCACTAGCATCGCTCCCGCCTACGAAGACGGCCCACCCACCAAGTCAACCGTCGCGTTGGCGACGGCGGCAGCGCTCGGATCCGTCACCGCACCCTGCAAGGAAGTGGTCGAAGTCTGCGCCAGAACGCAGCTGGCGAGTAAGAGCAAAGAGGCCGTCAAGCGGAGCACAAACTTCTTGGTTGGGTTCATCGTTGACCTCCAGAGCTTGCTGATTCGAAGGGAGAGCGTACCCACACTTGTCACACCCTATGACGGACGACTCAAATGTTAGCCGTACGATTAACCCTTGGATTGGTGCAAGCCCAGTCCCCTGTCGCCACCCTACAAAAAAAGGAAAATTCTTACTTGTCTGTCAGTGACCTCCACTTGTCCGCGTAAGACACGCCAAAGGAACAATTGGCCGGGCTGAAGTTGGGTTAACTTACCTGCGATGACGATAGACAATGGGTGATGTCGGCCCTTGCTCGTATCAGCAGTCTGAAAGGTAGATCACAGCGATTGGGAGTCGTGGCGCCTCCAGCAGCATCGCACGGGTCAGAAAGAAGGGCTTGACGCGTCAAGACTACGCAGTGTCCTAACCAGAGGCTGCCCAAAACCCCCAACTCTACCCGAGTCGCAAGTGCCTGATTCTGCGCACTGTGAATTCCCCGTTTGGGATGCCCACAAAGAGCTGCCAGCTCAACCGGTCGATGCAACACCATCTAATCAGTTGATCCTACAATACTTTTCCTGGAGAACCGATCTGTTTGGCTGTACTCGGTCAAAACCTAGCCAGGGTAGCGTTCCGGCTGATCTAACCTAGCGAGCGAATCTAGCCTTTGCTTTCAATTCAAGGTGGATTCGAGCAGAGTGTTGCGTCGACCCATTGAGACCACCGCGTTAATCAGGACTTGTCGATCTCGCCGGAGGATCGATTTCTTGAGTTCGGCAACGGAAGCCACATTCCGCATGATTTTGCGTTTTTTTTCATAAGCCACTTTATACCGGGAAAACAACATAATCGTCGCTTTCCAGAGGCAAGCATGTCGCACGCTTTCTCGATCCGGCGCCTGCGCGTTTCCGGTTGCTTGGCTGAGCTTATCGAGAAAATCCAGTCCCGGCGCGCCATTGGTGTGATGTCCTCCCACCCCGCCTGCGCCAGCGGGGCGGCTGCAAGGACTTTGCGTAGATCCGTTGGCACCCTGATCTCCGGTTCTTCTCCGGCCCGCGTAATCTCCACCGTTACTGTGTCCACAGCATCTGCGCCTGCGGCATCGCGCACGGTTTTGTTAGCCCTAAGCCAGTGATTTCCTTTGCCGTTTGGTTCGAGAGCGGCTCGAAAAGGGGAGCCATTGATCGCTCCCTCCACCATCGTCAAGCCTCGTGATGGAAGCTTCGCACTCGCATTCTTGGGCAGAGTTAGGATCCACGATCCAGTCTTTTCATTTGCCCGGAGCCGAAACAACTTGGCGCTGAAGCGAATCGTTGACTTGGTTTCTTGCAGCTTAGCCAGTTTCATTTACTGTCATACTACCAAATAAAACAGAGATGTTTGCCAGGCTAGCTCCTGATAAATCGCATTGCCGGATAAGTGCCCAAAAACAACAGCGGTCTCAATGGGTCAACGCAACACCTGCTCGGAGCCCACACGCGGGGCTTTCAGCAGCTAACGATCGTTCGCGAACGCTGATTCAGGCGGAACACCATCCTGCATAGGTGTGATTGAATACAGCCGGATTTTTCGGTTCTCTTCAGGGAAGCATTGTCCGATCAACAGCTTAAATAGTGTTGCGTCGACCGTCTGAGCCGGCACGACTTATCAGGAGCTAGCCAAAAGGTCCAAGGTTCTGAGAACTCGACGATCTTACCAACAAATGTGAAGCCGTGATCAACAGGGCGTGATTTTGAGTGCTCCGTCGTCGAGCAGGGGGGATTCCAACCCTGAAGCCCTCTAAAAGGCACCTTCCGATTGGATCGGGAGAATTCGTAGGGCTTTCCCGCGGTCTCAAATCTGGCCGCCGAATAGAGCCCGAGGGAAGGCCCCCAATCGCCGCAATTAGGCCCGAAAGTCGTTGTATCTCCAACAATCTCCGGAACAGAGACAAAAGCCAAGACTGACTGGCGGAGGAGGAGGGATTCGAACCCCCGAGACCCTTTCGGGTCTAACGGTTTTCAAGACCGCCGCATTTAACCACTCTGCCACTCCTCCGCATTGATTCTACGGCACTTGTTGTCAGTTACGGCACAGCCTGTTGCACATCCGTTGCACATTTGGCACAATATCCGTATGCAGAAAGGTCAAATCTTTCGGCGTCACGGAGCCTGGCACCTTCGGTACAGAACGAACGGCAAACAGGTCTCGGTCAAACTGACCGACTACTCCGACCAATATCGCACACTGACTAGCGTGCGTCCACTGGCCGAAAGACACCTTCAGCCAGTCAATCAAGGCTTTGCGTCCGACCCGCAAACCGTTCAACAGTTCATTGACCTGGTCTATTTTCCGCACGTCGAGGCGCACAAGCGACCTAGCACGGTCAAGGGATACCGGAATCTCTACAATCGGTACATTCGGTCGCATGTCGCAGGCGTTCGTCTATTCGGATTCCGCACGAAGGACGGACAGAGTCTGTTAAATCGCGTTGCTACGGACCACGACCTCTCGCACCAGACGCTGATTCACGTGAAGAGTTTTCTCAGCGGCGTGTTCACGCTAGCGAAGCGCTTGGGCAGTCTTGATAGTGGAAATCCGATGCAGGGCGTCGAGGTTCCCAAAGGCAAAGAGAGTCACCCAACACACGCTTACTCGAATGCCGAAATTGACAAGATGCTCTCTGTCCTGGAGGGCACGCCCCGAGTCGCCGTCATCGTGGCCGCCTACAGTGGGCTTTCGCTCGGTGAGCTGCGGGGCTTGCAGTGGCAGGATATTTCCGAAGAGCAGTTAAATGTTCAGCGAACGGTTTGGCACGGCATCGAGGGCAAGCCAAAGACGAAGGCGCGAAAGGATTCAGTCCCACTGCTTCCAATCCTGCGAAACACTCTCAAGGAGCATCGCGAGAACAATCCCGGAACGACCTGGATATTCGAGGGGCCCCTTGTGCGCCCGCTTGATCTAGCAACGCTCGGAAGCAAGCGGATTAAATCTGCGCTTGAAGGAAGCGGCGTTGACTGGCACGGCTGGCACGCGCTACGTCGTGGGTTCGCGACCCGGCTACATGAAGCCGGTGTGCAGGACAAAATCATCCAATCGCTAATGAGGCACAGCTCGTTGTCAGTGACGATGAAGCACTACGTCAAGGCAACGCCGGAAGCGAACATTGAAGCAATGCAGAAATTGAATCCAAAGAAACGGCGGAGTTCACGAAAATCTCATGCGTAACCGATCTCAGCTAGCCGCGTCAGCAGCCTGTCTCGCCGTAATCTTCGGCGGCATTCGTTATGCCGTGGCACGGGAGTAAGTCCGCGATATTAACTTGCACGCGGCCTATCAAAAAATCAACCGAAAGTACTTCGCTGGTGAGTTGGAGGACGCCAGGATTCAATGGGGCAGCCTGACAGATGCCACGGCCAAGACGTACACGTATGTAGACGGCTCCATACGGATCGTGCTCGACTCGCAATCAAACACAACGGAGTCCGATATCCAGGAGAGCCTTCGACACGAAAGCTGTCACGTTATGACGCACGTTGCTGTCGAGACATCGGGAGAAGATGCGCACGGCGCGACGTGGCAAAAATGCATGCGACGTTTTGAAGCGAAGAACCCAGAGACGAACGTCGAAGCAATACAAAACTGAATCGGAAGAAACGGACAAAATCGATGCGATGGCTGCTGTCGCCATTGGGAAAATATCTGTACCTTCGTACATGCACCTGTTTGGTGTCGACGCTCAATGCCAACAAACTGCGATACAGTGAGCCCACAGGAGTGACGCTATGCCATCCAAGGCACACGCAAGGGTGCTCGCATTTCTCATGCTCTTTGTATCGCTCTCGGCGGTCGGTCAGACCGGGTCGAAGTCGCCGACTCTGGCCGAAACACTGGAATGGTTGACCGGGGCTTCCGACAAAGAGTCGAGCGATGGAAATACGCATATCACATTTGAGAGCAGCGGCGGGAACGGCTGCGCCGTAACCGTCACAGAAACCAGAGCTAGGGCGGGTCCAGACTTCTGGATTAGGATCTCCTTCTCACTGGCGGACATAGACCCCGCCGATATCCAGGTCGAGAATCTTGCCAAGGGCCAGTTCAAAAAGCTTTTGGAAGGACAATCTGCCGTTAGGTTTCACACGACCAACTACCGCGAGAAGATAATCCACACTTCGAACAGCTTCTCCAAAGAGATTCCCACATCTGACTATACCGTGAACACGAACGACTGGTTTGCTCCGCGATTCGCGAAAGCGCTCAAACGTGCGGCAGAACTGTGCGGGGGCAAGCCATCGACCTTTTAAGTGTGCTCAGCGGAAAGCCTTCGAGCGTAGTCGTCACGATGGCTTACTACGTGAAAGCACTGCCCGCCGCGAACGCGAATGCGATGCAAGGGTTAGCAAAGCGACAAACCAAATGACGCTCAATTTCGATTCTTTTCTTCCTTTTCAAATCGGCCAGCGCATCGTTTCGACGCAAAGTGCTCGACACCTATGGTTTCAGCTTCTTAGCGAACTCTTCGAGTCGTGATGCGAGGACTTCTGGATCGACACGCCCGTTGAACAGTCCTCCCGCCCACAAGAACGCCCATGCATCTCTACCCGGGCTCGGGTTTTCCTTATCGGGCAAACGATTTATGATTTCTTGGAAAATCTCCACATAGCTCTGCATGTATTTCAATTGGAACGCCTGCTGCAGTGCGACGCTGAGGGCGTCGAAATCTGATAAGCGATTGCGTCCGGCGTGCCCGTTCGGATTGTCGTCCCTCCAGAATTGGACAAGTTCATCCGTTTTCTTTCGTGAATCATCCGCCAGCTTCATTAGATTCTCGGCCATCTCGAAAGCCTTAGAGCGAAGTTGCGAATTGCTTATGGTCGCGAGCGAATCTAGCCTGAGCATTGAACGGACCACTGCTGCTACTTGCTCTCGACTTAGACTAGGTGGAGGGTGCTCCACAAATTGGGTTATTCCAACTAGTTGACCCTTCATGCTGTTTAGCTGAGCTTCTAGAGTTGTACGGTCCTTAAGAGCCTCGGCCTTAATGCCAGCTTCATTGCTTGCACTTCTCGTCGCTTGCCAAAATGCGGTGGCAACGGTAAGCACAAAGACCACGAAGAATGCGGTCCGATAGTACCAACGCTTGTTAGTATTTTCCTCTGGGGAGTGATTCGCCATTTCAAAGCCAATCGCCGTGGTAAACCCTGATAAAATCGCAATCGCAAGAACTAGAAAAATGTCCATCGTCATGGCGATTCACCCAAGACGTAACATAGAATTGCGCCAGCTCCGTCGAGCCCGAGCATGAGCTGCAGGTTCTCGATGCGAAGTATATCTCAGTAGAATTCTCGGAGGAGTCTCTGGTACGAGCGCCCCGGCAAAAGGAAGCGCGGCAAGAGCAGCGCGGGAACGGGCGTCTAACAAATCGGGCAAATGAAGGTGAATTCGGTAAACACAACGGCGTCTCTCATTCCCCATGGGGATTAGGTGCGAAGCAAAAATTCATCTAATACGCCCACGTTGACTTGCCCAAGACCGCAACCTAAGATGAGCGCCAAATGGCGGACTCCCACCCACTCCTCGGGCAGACCGTTTCGCACTACCGGATAATCGAGAAGCTTGGCGGTGGCGGTATGGGTGTCGTTTACAAAGCTGAGGATACTCGCCTCCACCGTTTCGTTGCGCTCAAGTTTCTCCCGCCCGACCTCGCCCGAGACCCCAACGCGCTAGCCCGCTTTCAGCGCGAAGCTCGCGCCGCCTCTGCGCTGAACCATCCCAATATCTGCACGATCCATGACATAGGTGAACAGGATGGACTGGCGTTCATTGCGATGGAGTTTCTGGAAGGCGCTACGTTGAAGCACCAAATCGCCAGTCGTCCCATGGATCTGGATACTCTGCTCTCGCTTGGAATTGATATCGCCGAGGCGCTTGATGCCGCGCACGTCAAGGGAATCGTTCATCGGGACATTAAGCCCGCCAACATCTTTGTCACGGATCGTGGCCATGCCAAAATCCTGGACTTCGGCCTGGCCAAACTCTCTCCCGAACCAGTAACGGGAACGGAAGCAACCGCCGCGACCCTCGACATAGAGGAACATCTCACCAGCCCCGGTACGGCTCTTGGCACCGTCGCTTACATGTCGCCGGAACAGGTTAAAGGCAAGGAATTGGACGCGCGAACCGACCTGTTTTCCTTCGGTGCGGTGCTGTATCAGATGGCCACCGGGCAGCTGCCGTTCCGAGGCGAGACATCGGGGATCATCTTCCACGCCATTCTGGAGCGCCCACCCGTGCCACCGGTACGAATCAATCCTGAAGTTCCACCCAAGCTCGAAGAGATTATCAACAAGGGGCTGGAGAAGGATCGCGAACTACGCTACCAAAGCGCCGTGGAGGTCTGTGCAGACTTGAAGCGTCTCAGACGCGATACCACTTCGGGGCGATCAGGCGTGGCGGGGACGGTAGCAAAGCTACCCGACCAAATTCAGGCCTCCGGCGCCACGCGCGTTCCCGCGATCATTCCGCGTGGGATCCGGCAACCGGTGATTGTCTGGGCGGCCCTTGTGGTTCTGGCGGCCGCGATAGCAGGTTCATGGTGGTTTGCCCGTCGTCCAGAGGCGCCGCTTCAATTCAAGCAGCGGAGACTCACCGCCAATCCTCCCGACTTGCCGGTAGACTCTGCTGCTATTTCTCCCGATGGAAAATACTTGGGCTATAGCGATCAGCAAGGCCTTCATCTGAAACTCGTGGCCACAGGTGAGACGCAGAATGTGTCCCCACCCCCTGGTGTCCAAACAAAACAGTCTTCCTGGGATTTCGACTCCTGGTTTCCGGACTCCACGCGATTCACCGCCGTGCTCGCCGTTCCTGGAAAGCCCTTCACGTTGTGGTCAGTTCCGATTCTGGGAGGAGCAGCCCAGGAGCTGATCGAAGACTTTCATGGCGATGCCAGGGTTTCCCCCGATGGATCTTCGATTGTGTTTGCAAGAGTGCCGAGCACTTTTGGTCGGCGGGAAATTTGGCTAATGGGTGCCCACGGAGAATCGCCACACAAGATACTCACTGCGGATGAACAGTGCGGTTTCGTAGGAATCGTGTGGTCACCGGCGGGAAACCGGATTGCGTACGGCTACTTGCGGCAGCAGGGAAGCAAGACCAATTCCTCGGTCGAGAGTTCTAACTTGGACGGGACAAACAAGACGACGATCCTCTCCGACGAGCTGCTAGTGGATTTCGCGTGGATTTCGCCGGGGCGGTTAATCTATTCGCGATTGCCCGAGGGCAGTACCGACGATAACTCGAATAATCTATGGGACTTGAAAGTAGAATCGAGCACCGGAAGGCCGCAAGGCAGACCTCGCCGGTTGACGGACTGGTCGGGATTCTGGGTTGCTGGCCTCAGCGCCACCGCCGACGGAAAGCATCTGGCCTTCCAGCGCGGTACTAACCACCAGTCAGTTTTCGTCGGGGAGCTGGCGGACAATAAAAGCGGCCTAGTGAAGGCTCGCCGGTTGACGATGGAGGACTATAGCAGCCTTCCGTTTGTTTGGACGCCAGATTCTCGCCAGGTAATTTTTACTTCGGAGCGAACAGAGGGACAGCAGATTTATAAGCAGGCGCTCGATGGAAGCACTCCTCCCCAACTGATCACGCACGCGCCCGCCCTAGACTTCGGCATGGCGCGCTTGGCTCCGGACGGCGTTTCGTTGATTGTATTAGGTAGTCCACGCGGCTCGAACAAGGTGGGCATCTATCGAGTTGGTATCGGCGGTGGCATTCCCCAGCTGCTATTTGAAACGGTAGAGGAGGTTTATAACTTCAACTGTACAAACCCACCAGGCAACCTGTGTGTTTATGGGCTCGTGGCGCCAGAGCGCAAAGACCTGATCATCAAATCGTTGGAACTAACTGGCGGCAAGGGCAAGGAACTGTTGAGGATTCCCGTTGAACCGGGAGCCGAATACTATTGGGCGCTTTCTCCCGATGGCTCTGAGGTTGCCATCGAGAAAAGTGAGTGGACTACAGGTCAGATCCGCTTTTTTCAGCTTCGCGGTGGCGGGACTCACACGATCACTGTCCAGGGCTACGTCAATCTACGATCCCTCGATTGGGCGCCCGACTCGAAGAGCATGCTTGTAAGCACGTCCGGGCCCGGTGGCACCATGTTACTGCGCATCAACCTGGACGGATCCGCGCGACCCATTTGGCAGCAGTCTCGATCCACTCAGATTTGGGGCATGCTTTCTCCGGACGGGCGCCACCTGGCTATGGTCGGCAGCAGTTGGGATGCTAATGTCTGGATGATTGACAACTTTTGATCCCGCTTCGCAGGGAGACAGCCATTGGGAGCACACACTGATTCTGGACTGGTCGCCCGAGCAGATTTCCGGATGGCTGGAGACCCAGTATCCCGATGACGAGGGCCTGCGCGTGTCCCACGAAACCATCTACCGTAGCCTGTTCATTCAGGCCCGTGGAGTGCTGAAAAAAGAGCTGCTGGACCAGCTGCGGTCGAAGCGGCGCATGCGCCGCTCGCGCCATGCCAGTGCTAGCGGACAGTCACGAGGACAGATCGTCGATGCCATCTCCATCCGCGAAAGACCTGCGGATGTGGAAGACCGAGCGGTTCCCGGCCACTGGGAAGGGGATCTGCTGGCCGGGGCCAAGAACACCTACATTGCGACTCTGGTGGAGCGCCATTCGCGCTTCGCCATGCTGATCAAGGTGCCCAGCAAAAACACGGAAGTGGTCGTTGCCGCATGGAGTCAACATGTTCGCAAACTGCCCGCTACCCTGCGACGCTCGCTGACCTGGGATCGCGGACTAGAGATGGCCAAGCACAAAGACTTCACGGTAGCCACGGATGTGAAGGTCTACTTCTGTGATCCGCAAAGTCCCTGGCAACGCGGCACCAACGAAAACACGAATCTCCTGTTGCGGCAATACTTCCCGCGAGGCACCGACCTGTCTGTCCATTCGCAAGTGCAGCTCGACCAGGTCGCGCTGCGCCTGAATCAACGCCCCAGAAAAACCCTAGGCTTCGAAACTCCTGCGAGTAAACTGCAAGCCAGTGTTGCGTCGACCATCTGAGCCGGCAGCGTTTATCGGACAAGTGGGGACCAGGCTGCGGACTCGCCGCCAAAGGCTATTGAGGTTTGCCACTATAAAAACCCAGAAAGAAAGGTCACAAGAAGCGGAGCAAAACCAACTCCGGCCCACCTGAACATCTGCTTGCGTCTTTGGCTCATTGGAAATAATTGTGTGTGCTGATTCACAATGTCGAAGAATTGGTGGTTTAGGAAGAGAAAACCATATCGCTGATCTGGCGGAAGCTTTGAGTTCCCTTCGTCCACAATCTTATAGAGCGTGACATTGGCACTGATGATGCAGGCGGTGGCAGCCACAATCGCGCAAATCGCTAAAGTAATGTGAAGAGTTTGCACGGGCACATTTTAGCATCGGGTCGCTAAGTCCCGATAAACGCATTATAAAAGGGCGCCCTTTTGGAGTAGGTTTTGATCGTTCGCATCATCACCTACAAGGAGCGCCCTCATGAATGACGCCAAGTATATTGGGCTGGATGTGCATCAGGCAACGATCTCGGCGACGGTTCTGGATTCCGCTGGAAAACTCGTGATGGAGTCCATCCTCGAAACGAAAGCAGCAACGATTCTGCAGTTCATGCACGGTCTACACGGCGATTTGCAGGTAACCTTCGAAGAAGGCACCTGTGCGGCATGGTTGCACGATCTGCTTAAGCCTCATGTCCGGCAAGTGCTGGTGTGCGATCCACGAAAAAATGCTCTGCTCAAGGTCGGAAATAAAAGTGATCGTATCGATGCCCGCAAGCTGGCCGAGTTGTTGCGCTCGAATCTGCTGCGCTCGGTGTATCACCAAGACCACGGCATCCGCACGGTGAAAGAACTGGCGCGCAGTTATATGACGATCACCAGAGATTTGACGCGGGTGATGGTTCGTATCAAAGCGCTGTACCGAAGCTGGGCCATTCCCTGCGCCGGCCAGCAAGTTTACGCGGCGCGCCACCGTGCCGAATGGCTCGGGAAAATCGCCGAAGCCGGGGTGCGCCGCCGGGCCGAGTTTTACTACCAACAGTTCGACGCCCTGCTGCTCTTGCACCAGCAAGTACGGCGCGAGTTGCTAGTCGAGAGCAGCAAGCACCAGGCCAGCAAATTGCTGCGGCAGATCCCTTCGATCGGACCGATTCGTGCGGCCCTGTTGCTGGCACTCATCCAAACGCCGCATCGCTTTCGCACCAAACGCCAGCTGTGGAGTTACAGCGGCCTGGCGCTAGAAACCCGCAACAGCGCGGAATACCGCATGGTGCATGGCCAGCTCCGGCGTTCCAAGAAAATTCTGGCCATTCGCGGCCTCAACAAAAATCATAACCACGATCTGAAAAATATCTTCAAAGGTGCGGCCATCCGGGCGGCCGCAGTAGCCGGACCTTTCCAGGAGTTCTACGCGTCGCTGGTGGCCAAAGGCATAAAACCGCCGATGGCCCGGCTCACGCTGGCGCGCAAGATCGCGGCCATCACTTTGCTGGTGTGGAAGAAAGGAGTGCGTTTCGACGCCGACCAACTGAAGCCACAAGCAGCTTGAGCATCGTTCGAGGACTCTTCCATCTCTAGACTCATTCCTGGCGGTGGTTTGTCGGTTCTTGCGATGCTCTGGTTCGAGGGTGAGTATCCATAACCGCGTTGGGCCTGGTGCTCCGGCACCGAGTCACTGGATTAACCATATGCCCCCTCGGACAACCAGAAAAAGCTATAGGCCTCGAGCCTCAGATAGAACCATGGTTGACACCATGCAACCGCACTGCTTGTTTGCCTCCGAAGGCCGATAACGTCGTCACGCCAAGAGCATGAATCTTCGCCGGACGGAAAAGCACGAACCCCTCGCTCCATTACGAAGGCTGGAGGTCAAGGCAAAACCCTTCCTTCCAGTCAACGGCGAAGTGTTTCCCTTGACATCCCCTTTTATAGAACGCGGTTACCGTCCATGTGGAGTCCTGGTACGGTAAGTTTCCGGTTGCGCGACTATCCGGGAGTTGGCTGCCGTGCGACTAGTTCTGAATACCGAATTGCAAATATGGCCGTGAGATTTTGGTGATAACGTCCCCGCTTCCTTCCACGAGGGTCACCCTACCTTCTTCGTCGTGGTCTGGTCGACCCACCGCCTTAAATTCAACGTCCACCTTGAAATACGGACACTCTCGACTTACGAATCTGCGGCTCAAACCCGTCGAGAGACCCCCTTCAGTAGTGAAGACTTTCAGTAGGTCCTCTCGCGTCATGCCCGTCCTAATGGTCTCCATTTTTTCCAATGCATGGGTCACCCAAACTTGATGGTCTTGGGAGCATGGTTCTTGCTTCGATGAGGGCGCAGTGCGAGCCGAACACGAAACGCCGATCGAGGCGGTGGAAATGAAAACGAACACCAGGAGTTGTCGAATCATCTTTCTTCCTTTTCGATATACCTAGGGTTGCATTTCCAAGATTATGCCCCAATGCCGGCGTCAGGGCCTGGTAACGCGGTTACCGGACAAGTGGATTTCTGGCACAACGGGCTTCTGGCAGCGGCAACCGCGCTCCATCAAGAAGCTTTAAGATGGCGGAGATTCCACTTCCTTGCGTCGGCTCCAGAAATACACCGCCATCAAGATGGAGACTACCAGCAGCGCGGCCCCAAACTCGCCTGCCACGTATCTCGTCTTGCTCTTGTCCACCGTGAGTGGGTCGAAGAATTCCTGAAAAAAGGTGTTGTGCGCTGCGTGCAGCACAACGCCCGGCCATATGCTGCCGGACTTGAGCCTCATCCACGTCCACACGAAACTGATGGCTGGTAGTAGCACGGTGAACAGTGGAAGGTAGTACCACATCGGCGTGCCACCGCTGTATCCATCGGCGAACAGAAAAATCGGATAGTGCCACAGTGCCCAAATCAACCCGGTGACGATAGCGGTTGCTGCGAAGCTGTGCCGTTTTGCAAGTTCGGGCACTAGAAATCCTCGCCAGCCAATCTCTTCCCCTAGGACCGTCGCGCAGTCTCTTATGACAGTGATTGTTGCTGTGAAAAGGAAATAAAGGGTAATGGTGATCCAAGGGCGCATAGGCCCAAGTCCAAAGGCGTCGGAAACACGCCTAACAAAATTGGAGTCGTAAAAGCCGGCCAATCCCGTTAACCAGACGAACCCGTACGTCACTACGGCGTAGCCCAGTGGAATGAAGTAGCAAACAACCTGGTAACGGGAGTCTCCCCAGTTCCATCCAAGGCTCGACAAATCACGCTTTAGGTATTTGCACGTAAGGAGTGCCGCCACACCGGGACACCACATCATGCATCCGATGTACGCCCCCCATCCGCCACCAGCATGGCCTGACTTGGCAATCAAGAAATAAAATATGGAACTGAGACTTAGAGTGAGGACGAGAAATACGGGGATGCCGCCGCGCTTCTCATTCGCAGGCATCGACGCATCCTAGCACTTAAGGTGTTGGTATTCTAGAAGGACCCGTCTGCAAACCCATGCTGGTAAATCTGGCGCTGGACAGCGACGAGAGATCACCAAACGGATTCCGCAAGCGGAGGTACACGAACCTTTTGTCTGCCAGCAACATGTGAGCCGAGTATGGGCGCGGCATAGCAATCGGCAAGTCGTGGCACGAGGTCGGCGCGGCACTTGGCCGGATCGTTAAAAGTTGGGAGCGCGGACGTTCGCAGGTGCTTGAGACGCGGGCTGGACAGGTGGGTCGTAAAATCCACTTGTCCGATTATGCGACTTCCATGATAGGTCTCTGTCAAGAGGGCAAAAGCTCTCCCGACGCGCTTCGGAGGAGCGCGGGTCCACTACATCGGCGGTTGAACATTGCTGTATTCGAAGCGGCCCGAGTTGTGCCGCTTGCCGATCTTTTCTCCGTAATCTATGTCCTGCTCCTCTCGCAAAGGCAGCCCCGTGGTTTTCGATATCCATATCTGGGAATCCTCGTTGAAACTCTCGGTTTCCCTTTGCATGTGGTAAAGCGATGCGCTTTCTCCATTGACGGAGTCGCTGCGCACGAACTGGCAACTGGATTTGCCGTTCTTCTCATTCTCCTTTTCCTGCTCCAGAACTTCCGCCGTGGTGACGCGAGGGTCCATCCACTTTCCATTGGCGCGGATGTATTTCTTTCCCTGAGTCATGATCGTCTCGGCAGTCAGTGGCGGGTCGCCCTTTGCCGACGTGCTGGTCGTATAGCTGTGGCTGGGAGTCGTGACCAACTTCTGGATCGCGTCAAAGACCGGCTGGCAGGAATCAGCGGCGCGCGCCGATGCGGCCAAAGTGAATGTCGCCAGCGCTACAAATAGTGCACGAGCACATAACCGATTCCGGATCATCCTGTTTCTCCTTGATATTCATTTGAACGAATCGAGAGCCAACGTCGCGATAAACGGGCTGACCGTCCATCTGGGTACTGGAACGCAGATGTCCGGCACGCCTTACCAGGGCAGTGACAGAGCAACCTGCGGGATCACCGCCGCGCAACTCTTGAGATAATCGCCGCGAGACGAAGCACATGCTACTAACCGAAACTCTGCAAGAATCTGCCCAAGAGCTTCGATGGCTCTTGGAGGCTCAGAAACCGGAGTTGGCTCCACAAGTATCTGTTCTAAAGATAGTACAAGGCTGTTGCTGCGGCGACGATTTCTGCGCTTCGTTTTACACGCAGCCAAAGCCGAAGGGGCGTACGGCCCCGGTCACGAGACGCTACTTCTCGCCACAGGACCGCCGGGGATGCTCATGCGTGACGTTGTCGACGGTCTCATTTCGTTTATTGAAGTCCTCGATTCGCCCGGATGTTCGGCGGAAGCTCGTCGCTTTGGGTTTGCAAATCTAGGTTGGCAATACATGACAAACAATCGGAGCGAACAGGCATTTTGAACCTTCGTCAACTCCTGGGAAACGCGCTAACCGGACAAGTGGTTTCAAGGATCGATCCGCCACGCGGGCTTATGCCCGCTGAAGAAAGTGGATCAAGCGTTGCACCTTTGCAGCGCATATTTTAAGGCCCAATCGATTTCTTCGAATCTGTCCTGACGCCAAACAAGTGGATCATCTCGATGGTAGATTGGACGGGCTCTTGAGGCCCGGCCAGGTGACTGACGATTGAACCGACGACCTGATGAAGGAGTTCGTTGTAAGCGCGTAGTGTTTGAGGGTCGAGAACATTTTCTGTTCCGAATTCATAAGTGTCTCGCGCACAGATAGTCAGAGTGTGTGCGACACGAGCCAAGTACGCGGTCTTCGCGTCATCTGAAAGTGATTCTAGATTTAGAGGCATCCCATTCTTCCTTTCTTGTCTGCGACATGATTCAGTGTGAATAGGGTTTCGCCCGAAACAAGTTAATTCCTTGTTACAAGGCCGACCGAGTCGCGGACGGCAGCCTCCTCCGCTGAGAATTAGTCCTTGCATCCAAGTCCCTTGGGTGTAGGCTCAAGAGATCAATACACAATCTCCCGCCAAGCCCAAGCAGGGCCACGGCACCTTGTGCATAAGATGCTCACGCCAAGGGGCCGGAAAACCGCATTTCTATTTTTCATCTCACAGCGTGGACAATGAAACCGCTCCGAAGAGGGTGTTGCCCATCGGTCCGGGTTGGCTGGCCGAGAAGGAAACACAATGAGCGATTTAGTTCTGAAATATCCGAACTGGCAGGAATCTTATCGAGCAGCGGTATTAGAAACAAATCCTAAACTGCTCAAACAGAAAGTAGCAGCAGCGGAGCAAGCCATCGAATTGCGATTCAACGAACTGGAACACAGCCCAGATCACCATGATGAACGGATAGCACTAACAAATGCGCTGACGGCATTGAAAATACTCGGAGAACCAGACTGAGCAGAGTGAGATATCACGCCCCTTGAAAGAAGGTCCCATGAACAACGCGATTTATTCGTGGCAGACGGCCTACAGGTCTGCGGTTTTAGAGACAAGTCCTACGCAATTGTCCATCCGTATTGATGAGGCACGAAGGGCTATCAACGAGAGGCTTCACAGGCCGATCCTAATGGCCAGTCCTGAACATAATGCGATTGAAGATGCCAGGCGCGGGCTTGATGAGCTTGAAGCTGAGCGAGTTGAGAGGAACGTTCCCCCGTCATAGCTCCTAGGCGATTCCAGAGGAATAGGATTTACTTGCGTTTTGTTCGGCTCAATGACGTTCTGCACTTTGCCCAGAAGGAGACATCAATGGTCATCTCCGACCGCTTACGTGAGTTGCGCGAGAGCAAGAAGCTCTCCCAAGGCGACATCGAAAAGAGAACAGGATTGTTACGCGCCTACATCTCACGCGTCGAGAATGGCCATACGGTTCCTGCCTTCGAAACGTTGGAAAAGTTGGCGCGGGCGTTGGAAGTGCCGCTCTATCAACTTTTTTACGATGGCCACAAGCCCCCTCAGCTCCCGAATCTCCTGAAGCGGAAGACCTCGGACGATATTGTTTGGGGAAGCTCGGGCAAGAACGCGCTTTATCTTCACAAACTGAGAAGGTGCCTGGGCAAGTCAGCGGAGCGGGATCGTAAACTTCTGCTCTCGTTCGCTCAGAAACTAGCTGGAGGTCGGAATCGCCTCGCGCAAGCCTCTCGCGCTTAGGCTTCAGAAGAACAATTCATAGGCATCGGAACTGATGCACCCGTTCTGGCCGTTCCTCTCATCCAATCTGGTCGAAGTCCAAAATCATGGACACGGAATATCTCGACCAGCTTGCTCATCAATTGAAGATCGACAAGACACCTGCGTGCCGCCGCGCTATCAACCGAATTCTGGAAGAGATTAGAAAACGATGTGAAAGAGGCGAATACAGTGACCCTACGGAAGCAGAATCAGCATTCAGGAAATTCGTAGAGGATGAACGACCCTGTCAGAAGGCCAAAGCGGTCTAGGCCAGGAAGCTTTGCTAGGATCAGGCGGCCTGAAGCAGGCTCCGAACGCATTCAACTAGCTTCCACCCGCCGTCAGGCTTAGAAAGCACCGCGTCGATGCCAATCTTTGAAGCAAGGGAGTTGCCCAACGATTCTTTATACAGCGTAAACAGGACTATCGGCACCCATGGCATCAGGCTTTTAAGCACCGATGCTGCTTCCACGCCGTTCATCCGAGGCATTGCCGAGTCCAATAGAATTAGGTCCGGTTTCAGTTCCTTTGCTTTTTCAATGGCATCCACGCCATCCACAGCTTCGCCGCAAACTTTCAAGTCTATTTGGCTGTCCACGAAAAGACGAGTGACCCTCCGAACGGTATCGCTGTCATCGACGATCAGGATGGATTTTGGCATCGTTTTTCCAAAGTAAGTGCCAACGCTCGAAGACCGCGCATAGTTGCCAGCAGACTCTGCAGACTCCAATCTAGGGCTGCTCGTCAGTCACATTCAATACCGTGATTACGGTAGGGTGGATCGTTTGACCGTGGTCCCTCGGTATATCGACGTGCGATTTTCGCGACTCCAGCCCCGGTTTGAGGGAGAACACCCACAGGCGTACCGCTAAGCAAGTTCAAATTCATTTCAGACGGATGCTTACGCAGGGTTCGATACTATTGCGGTTGTTTGATTTCCGGGCTTGCTTGCTGGATACTGCCTTTGACGAGTTCGGTTTTCACCTCGGATTTCTGTCCCACCAGCAGATTGACTTCCGTTTCAAACGTTCGATAACCCGGCAGTCCAACCTTGATGCGGTGCTTTCCCGGGCTAATCAACATGGACCGGAGGCCGCCGAATTCGCTCGCATGCCCGATGTACTTATCATCGAGAAACACTGCTGCGCGTCCGGGTTCCACGTTCAGTTTCAACTCGGCGGTAACGTCAGGAGTCACAGCGCGAGGGCTGAGGCGCATAGCCACCTGGACCACTTGTGTTTGCCCGGGTTCCACCACAATTTTTCTCAGGAAGTCATCATAACCGGACTGACGCACGGAAATCTCATGCTCACCCGGAAGCAGCATCACTTTCTTGTTTCCGTGCAGTTCTTTGAGGAATCCCACATAGTCGCCATCGACCCACACGCCCGAGTCTTTTGCTACCTTTGTTGTGCCTTCAAAGCGAACTTCTCCCATCACCTTGTTCTCCTGTGCGGAGCAGACTGCAACCATGATGAGGAGACAAAAGTGAACGACGTAGACGACCTTGGATCGGAAGATCAGTAGTTTGGACATATTGCCTCCAAAACCGTACGGAACAGGAAGCTGTTTCACCCTCAAATAGAAGTACTGCTCTAGACAGCTTGTGTCACGCTAGACGCAAACTCCTCAAGGACGCCCGAGCTTCACGGTCAGCCTTGTCAGGCACAATAATCAACTCAAGTACGGCCACTTCGGACAGATCAACAGTGTAGTCCTCGATCTCCCGGATGGAACCGGACGGGCTGAAGTTCCACTGTTGGCGCACGATTTCTCGGAAAGAATGGTCAGTACCCGGCGACCATCGTAGGACGAACTCTTGCGTGCGGGTGTTTTCAGTATCCTCGAAAATTAACCAAATACGTCTGAGCGTTTGAGGCTCATCGAAGACAAGCCGGATTATTTGAGTGCCTGGATTGGCTGCACGCCAACCACGGTTTTCATTTTCATCTGGTAGGAGGGCAGCTTCGATTGGGCACGCTTTTTCTTCGGATGTGACTTCAACCGAAACATTGCGGTCCATGTCCAGCCAAGCTTCATCAGAAAGTTCAGCACCCTGTAGCGTCAGGGAAATCTGTCGTTTGCGCATGTCAACCCTGCTTGTAAAGAGTCAACGAATCATGACCCTTGCTGCGGTCGGAAGGGCCGATGATTCTTTCCACGATCTGATGATTTTGTTGATCCATTTTTTGAAACTCTCCCTCGTCGATCCTGGCTTCAGCGGTTCAGGTCGTGAGCGGCCTCAAGCCAAATCGACGATTTGTTATCCTCTTTTCTTACGATGTCATAGTGATGCGATCTCATGGTAGTGTCTGTCGGGCTCGATCGTGCTTATCAGGCGTGTCGATACCTGTTGGGTGCGTAGGTTGAAAACAAAATATTCGCCGGGACTGACCGAGGCTAATTGGCTTAAGCGAAGGTTCGCGGTTCCAAGGTCCGCTGCTGCTTCAAAGCCACACCGGATTTCCACGATTATCCGTACTGAAAAGATGGAACATCGGCAGGTGCATGCAATCCACCTCGTGTTGTTACTGCATTCTGTGTGCCATCGTTACTAAACCCTGCACTTTATATAGCTTGGTGAACCAGTTGCCTTACCGCATGCGAGTGCCGGTATCGAAATAGTGCCCACTTTCGTCCAAGGTTTGTAGGATTTACCTGCGACCGACGATCTTTCGTTCCTGACTTGGATTGCAGCGGATCGGTTGTCAGTTCGTGAAACGTAAACCTTTCAGCGAAAGATACCAAGAAAACTGTATATCCCAGTACAAGCGGAACCGGTAAAAACGTCAGACAGGTGGATTTATGCAACTAAGAGTCTTGATCGTTGATGATTCCAAGCTCACGCGACGGGTACTCTCCGCGTTGGTTAGCTCTCGATGGACGGTGTGCGGGGAAGCCGAAAACGGCTGCTCCGCCGTCAAGAGATTCCGTGAACTGAAGCCGGACTTGGTCTTGTTGGACCTCGCGATGCCTGATATTGACGGCATTGAGGCTGGTAGGCAGATGCACGCTATCGACCCCTCCGTGCCGCTCATACTGTTTACGCTGTTAGACCCGTGGGGCTTGGAAGGCCCCGCTCGTAACGCAGGCATTAACCAGATAATTCGCAAGTCAGAAAGCTGGAAGTTGATGGAAAGTATCGACGAGATATTTCCAGTTGAAGCACAGAAAAGAAGGTCAGGTCAAGGCAACCTGAGAGGACGAAAATCTGAATCGGCAGCCCACTAGCCCTCACTGGAGTGTTGTATGGCAAGAATTCTAATTGCGGATGACCGCAAATCAATACGCATGGAAGTCAGGGCGTCATTTAGGATGCATAAAGACTGGCAAGTTTGCGGTGAAGCAGAAGATGGCCATGAGGCCATGGCGAAAGCGGCGGAGCTACAACCCGACCTAATCGTCATGGATTTCAAAATGCCGCTGGCGGACGGACTCAAGGCGGGTAGTGAGATTGGCCTGTCCATGCCCAATGTCCCAATCGTGATGTACACGTTGCATAAGACTCGTGAACTGGAGGAGGCAGCAAAGATGGTAGGCATTCGACAGGTCGTTGGAAAGGAAGACGGCGCGAATCAACTCCTCAGTGCGATTGAGGCCGAACTAGCGGGCAAAAAATATCGTCATGTCTAGTCCTAGGACCCCACTTGTCCGGTTAGCGCGTTAATCAGGACTTGACCGGCAACCTGTTCCTGTTCGTTGACTTGGCTTCTGTCGCCAACCTAAGATGAGCGCCTTATGCCGGACTCGGCTCCGCTCATCGGCCAAACTATCTCTCATTACCGAATCATCGAAAAGCTCGGTGGCGGGGGCATGGGTGTTGTCTACAAGGCCGAAGACACTCGACTCGACCGCTTCGTTGCTCTGAAATTCTTGCCGGAAGAGCTTGCCCCTGACCGGCAAGCGCTCGAACGATTTCGCCGTGAGGCGAAAGCCGCGTCGGCGCTCAATCATCCGAACATCTGCACGATTTATGATATTGGCGAACAGGATAAGCAGGCGTTCATTGCAATGGAGTTTCTCGACGGGCAGACGCTCAAGCACCGCATCGGCGACCGCCCAATGGAACTGGATACACTACTTTCGGTCGGCATTGAAATCGCCGATGCTCTCGACGCCGCGCATGCCGGAGGCATCATTCATCGTGACATCAAACCAGCAAATATCTTTGTAACCAAGCGTGGCCACGCGAAGATACTCGACTTCGGTTTGGCAAAGGTCGCTTCCAAACCAGTTTCGGGAACCGAGGCAACCGCAGCGACACTCGATGTGGAAGAGCACCTGACCAGTCCGGGCACGGCAATTGGCACGGTTGCCTACATGTCGCCGGAACAGGTGAAGGGAAAGTTACTGGACGCTCGCACTGACCTGTTTTCGTTTGGAGCCGTGCTCTATCAGATGGCGACGGGACAAATGCCATTTCGGGGCGAGAGCTCAGGCGTAATCTTCAAAGCCATTTTGGATGGGACGCCGACTTCGGCTGTGCGGCTGAATCCTGACCTGCCAGGGGAGTTGGAACGCATCATCAACAAGGCACTGGAGAAGGACAAGAACCTCCGCTATCAGAGCGCTGCGGAAATCCGCGCAGACCTTCAAAGGCTGAGGCGGGATACGGAGTCGGCAAAGCTCCCAGCAGCAACAAGCGCAGCAGTTAGTGCAGGCAAACAGGGCGGAATACGGTGGAGGGTGGTTGTTCCTGCTGCTATTGCGATTGTGGCGCTTGCCACAGCCGAATATTTCTATTTCCACCACGCGCCAAAACTTACTGACACGGACACCATCGTCCTCGCGGACTTCACGAACACGACCGGAGACACGGTTTTCGACGGCACGCTGCGGCAAGGATTGTCGGCGCAACTGGAGCAGTCGCCGTTTCTGAACTTGCTCTCCGATGAAAGCGTGGCGCAAACGCTCGCCTTGATGGCGCAGCCCAAAGACGCGCAGCTCACGCGAGAGTTGGCACGCGAAGTCTGCCAGCGCACCGCAAGCGCTGCCAGCATCGAAGGTTCAATTTCCAATCTAGGCAGCCAGTACGTGGTGGGGCTAAAGGCTGTCAACTGCCGCACCGGCGATGTACTGGCGAACGAGCAGGTCACGGCTGGCGGCAAAGAGGAGGTGCTGAAGTCGCTGGGGGAGGCCACGACGAAGATGCGCGTGAAGCTGGGCGAATCGCTAGCTTCGGTGCAAAAGTATGACGCGCCGCCGGAGAACGTGACCACGCCGTCGCTTGAGGCGTTGCAAGCTTACAGCCGGGGCTACCAGGCGCAGATGGTGAAGCAGGATTACGCTGCCGCCATTACCCTGTTCCAGCGGGCCGTTGGCCTAGACCTCAATTTTGCAATGGCCTACGCGCGGCTGGGGACGAACTACGGCAACCTGGGTGAGGCCACCCGTGCCACCGAAAATATCAGCAAAGCCTACGAACTGCGCGAACGGGTAAGCGAGCGCGAGAAGTTTTACATCGTCTCGCACTATGAACATTTCGTTACCGGAAACCTGGAAGCTGCACGCAAGACTTATGAATTGTGGGCGCAGACCTACCCGCGCGACCGCGGGCACACCGCCAATCTGGAAAACATCTATGGCGGTTTGGGCGATTACGACAAGGTTCTGGCCACGAGCAAGGAGGTCCTAAAGCTCAATCCCGAAAGCGGGTCCAGCTACTCGGACCTTGTCGGCGGCTATCTGGACGTTAACCGTCTGGATGAAGCCAGGGCGACAGCGCACGAAGCGCAAGTCAAAAATCTGGATAATCCTACAAATCATACTTTCCTTTACTTTATTGATTTCCTGCAACACGATGCGGCAGGAATGGAGCGTGAGGCCGCTGAGCTGATGGGAAAGCCCGGATTCGAAGACGCTATGCTCGATACCGAATCCGACACCGCCGCCTATGCCGGACAGTTTTCCAAAGCAAGGGAGCTGACACGGCGCGCCTCCGAATCGGCCCAGCGCGCAGACGAAAAAGAAACGGCGGCAAGTTACGAGGGTGAAGCTGCAGTGCGCGAGGCGCTGGTGGGCAACATGAGCCTGGCAAAGCAGCAAGCGCAGGCCGCGCTGGCTCTCTCCACCGGCAGAAATGCTGAGGCTATATCGGCCATCGCATTGGGTCTGGCGGGTGATGCCGCTCAAGTCAAACGGCTGGCAGCAGACCTGGCTAGACGCTTCCCAAAAGACACGATTGTGCAGTTTAATTATCTGCCCTCCATCCACGCCGCCATTGCTCTGCAAGAGGGCAGCGCCAGTAGGGCAATCGAAGCTCTTGTCCCTGCTACTCCGTACGAACTTGGTTCTTGCGGCTGGCCCTTTACTTTCGTTCTCTATCCCATCTACCTGCGCGGCGAAGCTTATGTGGTAGCGCAACAAGGCAGTGCAGCCGCGGCGGAGTTTCAAAAGATTCTCGACCACCCCAGCGTCGTCGTGAATGAGCAAATCGCCTCACTGGCGCACTTAGGCATGGCCCGCGCATACGTGCTTGAAGCTCAGTCGGCGCAAGGAGCAGATGCGGACGCCGCTCGCGCGAAAGTTCGCGCTGCGTATCAGGATTTCCTCAACCTCTGGAAAGACGCGGACCCGGACATTCCCGTTCTCATCGCTGCAAGAGCGGAATACGAGAAGTTGAAATAGCTGCCTAAATTGCCCCAGAAAGACTGGAAAGCCTGGCTAACTCCTGGTAAGTCGGGTTACCGGACAAGTGGTTTCCAGAAGCAGGGCACGCCCACGGCGGCTACCCTGAAAATAAATGTGGCCCCCCACGGCCCTAGCCAGAATCGCAAAGGGGTCCGTCCCAATCGAGACGTGATATCCTGCCGTCCCGTTTCCTCTCCACTCGGAGAGGCCAATGCAAAAATCCGACTTGCTTCGCGCCATACAACCGGAAATCCGCCGACACGACTTCTCGCATTTCGTAGATGAGCCTCCGTCAATCGCGGAAGGCGGAAAGGGTATCGTTGTGCCCGGCTGCCCGACGTGCAAGAAGAGAATCAATACGACGAGCCAATTCCTCGACCACCTGGCGAATGACGCCATACCGCCGCTGATTGACCGATTGGCGGCTGTGACGAATCAGAACGACAGTCAGTAGCTCGTAATGGACACAAATCTCGTCCTGCCTTTCGGACGCCACAGACGTATGACTATTTCGCCTGTGGCGTTACGAGAAGAATCTATGGTCTTCAATGTGAGCGGCAAGTCTCACGGGACGGAACTCAACGTCTTTACCACACTCCCGACACGGCGGAAATCTCTTGCCCTTTAGACAGGTTACTTCGTGTCGTTGAACATCGTGCTTCTCGTTGTGATGGACGACTTCGTAGATTCCGGATTCAGGAACTAAACTGCCCTCCCGATGGATTGTCATTCCGCCCTCCGCCCGATTGTATATACCGACTACAATACGTCGTCAACTGTTTAACAGTCGCACCGGGTTTAATACCGTCTAATAATACTGACAGGTGTAGGAAGAAAAGGCGGTCATGGGACAAGCGAAGATTAAAAAGAAGAACCGGCAGAAGGCGGAAAACGGGAAAAGGAAGGCGGAACTTCTGACTCAACCCGTGGCTCGTGAAACGATTGGCAAAACGAGTGATGGCCCCATCAACCTCGCACAAATAACTTCCGAAATGATGGGGGACCCGCTGTTCCAATCTCGATATAAGGAAATGCTTGACGGTCTTTCCAAACCAAAGAAACAGAGTGAAATCTGCGTCCACGAGGCAGCACACGCAGTCTACTTCGAACAAGCACGGGCTAAGAATATCAAGTTCAACAAACCCGAAATCTTCCATGATGGCAAGTCTGATTATGTCGGTTACGGTGCGTCGGTGAGCTACGATGTGGACCCGGCGGCTTTGAAGGGCCTCACAACGGGTCAATGGGCTTTCGAAATGGTAAAAGCCCATCTTGTCGGTGGAATCGCAGCGGAAGTTCTTGAAGGTGCGACGATCCTCGGTGACGAAACGGACTTCAAGAACTTCAGTGAATTTTACGACGAAGCCAAGCTCGAAAGTATCTACGTAGATATGACCCTAGTGAAACTGCATGATGATGCTGTTCGAATCATTAGATTGGAACTAGCGGGGCAGAGCATTGAGAGTCTGATTCGAGCAAAAGCCGTTGAAGCAAAAGCGGTGTTGTTTGACCCGTATTTCTAAATCGGGCTCCTGTGACGACCGCACGACAATACTTTATCTTTCTGTTCTTTTGGCAAAGACTCAAGGTAATCTCTCGCTGTGATCCTGGGCTCAGACTCCTCTACCGTGACTGTAACTTCCTGCGCTAGCTTCAAAGGCTTCGTGCTTCTTTCAATGCTTGCATTCGTTTCTCCCTCGCTGCTTTGCGGCTTCTCAAGCGTTTCGCTTTCAGTTTTGAATGAATCAGGCGGCTTTCCCGTTCGGCAATGCTCGCACGATTTACTTGGTTTGAGACCGTATACGTGCCATCGGAAATGAGCAGCCTTGCTCATGTTCCCTGGAATGCCAGCGGTGACTGTTTCCGCCTTTAGACCCGCCTGCATTTCCGCCTTTGCCCCCACGTGCCGATAGCCACTCTCTACCCTTTTCAGTAAGAAGTCGGGCGGCTTTCTGCCCACCACGAACCTTCCCCGCGCGAGGCTGATTGAGGCTTGCTTGGCGTGCCGTTTCCGTCGTGAACGTATGACGCATAAGCTCTCCAAAAATAAAAGGCGACTCAAAATCAGAGCCGCCCGTCCTCATTATTGTTTTGTTTGAGATTTACTCGCTGAGAAGATGCTTCAACCCCTCGATTCCCAACTCACCAAGCCCCAAGCCCCCGCCGTATACCAATGCTCTCTTGGCGGTCGCTTTGGCGACGTTCTTAAGTTCCTGTCCCCTGGCGGCTGCGTAGCTTTCCGCCGCTTTCTCGGCTGTATCCAAATTCGGGAACTTCTTTTCCAGGGCTTCAACAGTCTGAACTAGAGTGCTGATTTTGCCGTTGACCGTTTTTGCGGCAGGTTCGGCTTTGCTCTCTAGGTCCTGAATTCGAGCACGAACGCCTCGCAAGGTTTCCTGTTCGGCTTTCTTGACGGTATCGGTTACCGGAGCTTGATGTTTCCAGGTGGAAATCTGGTCGTCCACCTTGCGCTTAACGTCGTTCAAATCCTTGAATGACATCGAGTCGTCAGATAGTTTAGACGCTGCCTTTTGACGTGGCTGGAGTCCTACGCCAACGAAAATCCGTTGCTTGTTTCGGCGTGGTTACATCATCGGTTCACTCAAATTCATCCCTTTCAGGACGGGAACGGCCGTGTCGCCCGAGTCCTCACAACAATGGTGTTGCTTAAGGCTGGTTTGTTACCTCTCGTCGTGGACCGTGGTATGCGGATGGACTACATAGGCGCCTTAGAATCCGCAGATCGCGGGAATTTACAGGGCCTGCTAAACATATTTGCGGCTCTACAGAAGAATGCGATTTTACAGGCGTTAAGCCTGGACGTGGAGGCGGAGCAGCTCGCCGAAAAGTCTCTTACGACCGCAGTAATCGATAGCCTAGAGGCGAAGTTCAATAAGCGTCGACAGGTTAGGCGTCAGGAGTTGCTTGGCGTTAACGTCGTCGCCGAACGGTTACGTTTAATTGCATCTGAATCTGTCGAGCGAGGTCTTCAGGAACTGACGCGCAAGGTCTTTTTACGAGAAGAAAGGCCGGAGGTTCGGGTACAAGAGGGTGGGCCAGATCGCGGGAATTCACACTGGTACAAGTTTGAGGTCACTAGACTCAACGACGCATTGACTCTAAAGAAGTGGATAAATTTCAGCGAAGGCCACTACTTTGTTAAGGCGGCGGTGCGGTATGACAAAACTCGGCTGGTATTCGTCGTGTCTTTTCATCACATCGGGAAGGAGGTAACGGGAGTCATGGAGGTGACAGCATTTCTCTTGTTGGAGACTTTCGACGAAGCGGAGGAGGATGTCCTAATCCGTGGAGAGCGCGTAAGCAGCGATGTCATTCCATCCTGCCTCGAACCATTCGTGATCACATGGACGACCGAGCCTGACAGAGTGGAGGCCGCATTCCTGGGATGGCTTCTTGATCGCTCTTTGGCCATCGCGATGAAGGAATGGGGCGACAAGCTCTAGTATGATCGCCGGTTCGTTTGAGCCGTCTGACAAAATACTTAGCGCAAACCCAGTCGTGCGAACGCAAATTGAGCGATGCCTGGTGAGTAAGAGCAACCGAATCAACGTGAATGTTTTGAGCGGGCGACGGGATTGAACCCACGTCCGAGGCTTAGCTAAGGCTTGGCGGCTAACTTACGTTCGTCGAAACCCGAAGTGCGGGTAAGGCTATGCCGCGCGCAAAAAAACGAACGGAACGGCATTAGTGTCGAAAAATCCCCTGCGACTTTCGCCCCCTAGCCTTTCTGATAAGCCGTTTGTTTGCCTCAGTCCGAAATCCCCAACGATTGCCGAGAAATTAGATGTTATGTGAGCGGTCGAGGCGGGGCTCGCCTTGCCGTTTGTCACCGGCCCTTTGCTCGGATGTTGTGGCGTACTGGAGCTCGACTTGTCCGGCAGCGTTAATCAGGCAAGCAGACAACCAGTTGTGCAGACTCGCCCTTCGGGATGATCTGGGGTGTCGGATAGAAGGTGCCGAAGTACACGACACCATATTGTTCCTGACCGCAATACTCGCATTGGGTGCGATAGTTCCAATCGGGAGTGATTTCCGTGGCGATGTCAACCTGTAGGGGATGTCTACAACTTTGACAGGTAATCATCGGCAACCGCCTTCTTTTAGTTCGTTAGATTCCCACCCATTGGTCGCCTATCTAGCCTTACGTGGCCCTGGAGAACTGATGCTCCGCTCGTTGATGCGTCAGCATTACGATTCTCCCCTTAGGGGCAGGGGTCTGCGCCGGGCTACACACCCGCCAGAGCCTGAAGCGCGGGCCGATTGCAGATATTGAACTTGTTGCCCTTGACCGCCACCAAATTCTTCTTCTTAAAGACACAGAGCTGACGGGTTACGGTTTCGCGGGTCACGCCGACTATCATTCCAATCTCCTCGTGGGTGAGCGTGATCCGAAAGCGATCCTGACCTTGGGCGTGATCGACAGACCAGGCAAGGAAAAACCGCGCCAGTTTTTCGGAAGCAGAACGCGAAAGCACCAGCGACCGAATCACTTCGTGACCAGCGTAATGGCTGTCCGTCAAGAGTTGAGCTACCTGGATAACAGCTTCTGGGTTCGCCTGTAGGAAGCGTAGAAACGCGGCGCGAGGGATGAAATTAACGCGCGCCTGCTCCGAAACTTCGGCGGTGACTTCGTAGGGTTTAACGGCCAGAATCGCTGGAAGCCCTATTAGCTCTCCCGCTCCAGCAATTTTCAGAATGATCGACGTCCCTCTGAAAGAGGACGTGAAGAGCTTCACCTGCCCGCTGTAGATTGCGAAGATGCCGCGCGCGGTCTGGCCTTCCATGAACAGCACCGCGCCCTTGGGATAAGCCACAGGAGGGATGATGGTATCCAGCATTTTGACACTTCGGGCCAAAGTGTTACAAAGCGGCTCCCCGTTCCGCGTAAAGGAGGTCGAGCAACTCTGGACGAGCTTGAGCGCACTACGATGTCCCATTGGCTGTCACCTCTGTACACCCGAGACGAATGGCCTCTGAACGTGGGCGCTAATATGTCAAGCGACTGTAGAAAATGGGAGCCTCCGCAGTCTGGTCAATTTTGACCACCTTTCTATATCGCCACGAGGAAGCAGCCGAAACCCTCCATCCCTGCCAGGCGGCCTTCGTTCATCGCCACGACTTCTTGCGCTTTGTCACCAAACATCCCGAGGCATACCAAAGTGTGGCGAAGCAACTGGGCGCGCTCTACAGCGGAGCCTGCGAGCAATTGCGAACTGTCGGTCTGTCGGCTACCGCTCCTGAAAAGCTGGCTGGCCTCCTTCTGGACTGGTCCGCCAACACGCAGGACACAAAACAAGGGATGCCGATCAAGCTATCGCTGACCCACGAAGAGATTGCCGAATTCATCGGAACGTCACGGGAAACGGTGACGCGCACGCTCAGTGAATTCAAGAACCAGCAGCTTGTGGCGCTGCAGGGTTCCACGCTCATGATCTCGAATCGCCCAGGTCTGGAAGCGATTGGATGCCAGCAGTACGTGGCGGAAGTTCCTGGAAGTCGGATTACTGGACAAGTGCCTCGCGCCACTTGACTTGCCACTGCTCGGGCGACTTCCATCACACGAATCGGTGACGCCTGTCACTGCGACCTTCTTCAAAGAAAGAAAGAATGAAGTATGTTCAAAATGCTCAAAATCGAAGAAGGCCGCGAGCACTACATCGGGAGTGCCACTACGCTGGAAGCGGCCAGAGACCAGATTTTCGCTCTCTTTGAGTTTTGGCCCGCAGAGTATGCCATTCTCGACTTGGAAACGGGACAATGGACTTCCTTTCCCGGGCATGAGCTGAAGGATCGAGCGGATTCTGGGAAGGGGTCGTTGCCTATGGGGCCCGAGCTACTCCTCAAACAACACGTGGCGGCGTGAGGGTTGGTAGCCGACCTTAAGGCTTGCATTCTGGCTATTGCCATTGCTAGGCGCCGGACCAATGTGGTCTTGGAGGTCGCCAGATGAATGGACGCATCGTCAGTAGAGTTTTCCGCAACCTGCTCCCGCTTTATGTGCTGTCTGCACTTATGGTTCATGCCCTCGGCAATGCGCAGGAGAAACAACCGCCGAAACCCTCAGACGCGTCTTCAACGCTTTCTGCTGGTGCCGAACTGTACACACAACATTGTGCCCTCTGCCATGGAGACGACTTAAAGGGGACCGGGGGGTTCCCGGGCCCCTACAGAACACCTCCCGATCTCACGACCTTGTCGAAACGTCATGGGGGGAAGTTTCCCGACGCATATGTGTCCAGGGTGCTGCATAACGGCGTGACCATGCCGGCGCACGGACCTGCGGAGATGCCCGTTTGGGCCACGACGAACCGGTCAGATGAGACTCACTTCGAATCTAGCATTCGAGACCTGATCAATTACATAAGATCGCGCCAGGCAAAATAGCCCAGGATATTGGGAGGCCCGAGCACCCGGAGACCACATCGCACATCATGATTTTGACAGGGGCTTGCAAACACCAAAACGTTGTTTGTGAGAGTTGATGCAAATCGAACAGAGGATTGCTGTACCAAATGAAGATGCGAACGCGTAATTCATCGCTTGGGTTGACTCTTTGTGTCGTACATCCAGCGCCGCCAGTTTTCGGGCAAGATGCCTGATCTACCCAACAAGCCTGCCAACATACCGAATCGCATTGCAGTACCGAGAACAAAAACAGCCAAGCATCCGATACACAGTGCTGTAAACATAAGAACCTCAAACTTAGGCTACTCCCGCTGTTTGCTCCGCGCAAGAACTCCTGGCCATGCCGGACTTAACCGGTGGTTCCGACCTATAGAGTCGGCCAGGTTTGTATCCGCGGTCACGATGCTCCGTGACGCCTGTCATAGCGAACTCCACCCGAACCGCATACATAAGTAAGCCGTAGGGCGACGAAAAGCGCGACCCGACGAAGCCGAAACGAACGGTGAAGTAAGCCGTCGCGCATGCGCCCTCACAGGAGCCTTTATGTATAGCCGACACATCACGATGCAGATTAAGAAGAACGTACTGCCGAAGTTTCCAGAAGTGATCGAAAACGAAATTCTTCCCCTGCTCCGCAGGCAGAAGGGTTTCCTCGAAGAACTGATTCTGATGGCTCCCAACAAGACTGAACTGGTCGCCATCAGCCTGTGGGAGAACAAGGAATTCGCCGAAATTTACAACCGCGAGTTCTATCCCGAAGTCGTCAAGATCCTGAACAAGTATGTCGAGGGCTTGCCGATAGTGAAGACGTTTGAAGTGGAGTATGCAACCCTTCCAGTGTTCCAGAAGTTCGTCACGGTGGCAGCCCGCTAAGTCTCAACGCCGCTCCAAAGAGAGGGGATGAGATCCGTCCCCTCTCAGGAGTCGGTAAAGGTGTTTCCATGAACAGAAAAAAGGCTGGAATATTCTTCGCGGGCACTTGCTTAATTCTCGCCATTCTCCTGGTTACGCAGGTTTTGACGCCCATTGGGGGTGCATCTATTTTTGCGGTTGCTTTAGTCGCTTTCGGAGTGCCATCCAACGGTTTCCGGAAAATATGACGCGAAGCACTCGATTCTACCGGAGCAGGATAGATTCTATTAGGCCCTACAGAGACAGCAAGCTTGTTGAGAACGATCACTTGGAAGAATGTGGCCGTAATGGCTTCGAGCAGTTGACAGGCACCGGCCATCCTAGCCTTAGAACGCGGCGACGCTTCTGCAACCCGGCCCTTCAGTTCGGCTGCAGTCATAAGCGCGAGCCTATGCGGCGACGACTGCGGACTGCTTTGCCGGAGCCAGCACGAGCAGGGCTACACCGATGATGACGAGCGCAGCCGAGCCATAGAGGTCTCCGCGCATGCTTGCATTCGGCAATGCCTGCACGCCCATGACAATGGCGTGCGCGAGACTCGACCATGCGGCGAAGGCGATCAGGCTGTGATACGCCGATGGGCTCCGGACCGCGACAAGCAAGAAGATGCCGAGCGTGACATAGAGACTCATCATCATCACATCGGAGTATTCGCACTTCTGTGGATGCAATAAACGCATCGCTAGCGGATAAATCCCGGCCGTAAAGAGCACTCCGACCACGACCAACACAACCTTCAGCATTCGTTCCCGAGGCATGGTGGCCTCCTGCCTTTTGACATTCGGATTCTCGCCTCCAGCGGGACCCGTCCCACAATAACGGACCACTTCAGGTTATGTTGTATCACCGATACGTCGGAAATGCCGATAACTCCTGGTAAGTCGTGCCAGCTCAACCGGTCAATGCAACAACATCTAATCCGGACGATCCTTGTGGAAACAAAAAAATCGGCCCTGCCGGTAGTCAAAGAGTGCCTGACAAGCCGGGTTTGCGCAGACTGAAAATATGAAACCTTCAATGCCGCTGCCGAACAGAAGTCAGCGTCCAGTAACGAACCTCGCCCGCACGTGGACCTCAGAATGTTGAGAATCCCTCCGGCCTTCCGACCTCTCTCGCTCCAGCCGAGCGATCGTGGTTCTCAGCCAATACGCTACGGCGGTCTCCTGTTCCTCTTGCGTGCCCGTCCGGTCGAAGGAATCGATCGTTTCTCCATTCTCGTTTAGGGTAATGTAACGGCACGGAACCCTCTTGTCCCGGAGATCTTCAGGTACAAGCTGCATCAGGACACAATCACTGCATGGCTTTGCCAACTGAGCGCGGTCGAAATTCAAACAGGTCGGGGAATCCTGAAACATAAAGTGCGGGCGCCAAGCGGCTCGCGCGGTGTGGTGATAACCGGCATTTTCAACGAACTCCAATTCGGCCTTCAACACGTCCAGGACGTTTCGCCTGTCGTTTGTCATGTGGGAAACCCCTTGCTCCTAGAATTGCGCACGGCGAGGAGCCTTACTGTGATGAACGTCACTTCCTTTCGTGCCGATGGTCACATTGGGACGCCCGGCGGAGGCAAGGGTGGGAGCCAAACAAGGGCAAGCCCTGCTGCTGTTTGACCCGGCGATGACACCCACCGAGAAAGCTGGAATAATGTCTGCGAGCGAACCCTTGATCTCGAACCTGGACCAGTTTCCATTCTCCGTTCAGGAGTATCAAATGATCGACGACCTCTTTGACCTCATCGGCGGAAGACAAACAGTCTGGGCGGCCACCGAGTCCTTCTATCGAAGAGTCTTGGCCGATGAAAGTGTCGGCCACTTCTTCGAGAGTACCGATATGGTGCACCTGCGCGCGCGGCAGAGTATGTTTATCTCCATGCTCCTCGGCGGACGGGTCGTATATACAGGCAAAGATATTACCGCTGCGCATGCGCAGTCGAGGGAACAGGGCCTGAACGACATTCACTTCGATGCTTTTCTCAGGCACTTTCGCGCGGCGCTGGAGGAAGTGGGCGTCAAGGCTGACAAGGCGGAGAAAGTCATGAAACGCCTGGAAAGCAGGCGCGGCGCAGTCTTGAATCGCTGAAATTGTTTCCCTTACCGGTAACCGGCTCTAGCAGCGACGGGCCAACTCCTGGCAAGTCGGGTTACCGGACATCTGCTGTAGAAGCTGTGAAGAAACCGTCTGAATTTCCGCGTTGCAAAATAAAAAGTCTGATGCGGGAGCAGTCGTGGCTTACCTGAGGTCGCTTAGCCCTGGTAAATAGGGAATATCGCGAGTGTACGTTCCCGACGTATTGCAGGGTCCTACGAGAGGGTTGAAATGTTGCCGCCCTAACGCGGCTCTCCACCACGGTAGGGTCACACTCAATTACGATTCTTTTTCCTGTAGAGTCGCCAGAAAGTCGCAAAGGTTCTTGATACGCCGTCGCAGAGCGACCTCATCACCGTTATCGCGCATGCCGAATATTGGACCCCAGATGGGCATGTCAGCAGAGCCGTGAGCGACGATCGGCTTACCAAAACGGACGACGCCGGCGACATATTCGTAAGGGAATTTGCCATTATGGTTTTTGGCGAGCGTGGTGAGGTCCGCGGGCGGTGTCTTAAGCGCAGACGCGGCTGGGCCCATACCCCTTCCGTCAGGACCATGACACACGGCGCAATATTCCACATATGTCTGCTTACCGGACGCCACCGCAGCCGTTTCAGTCGGTGCCTTGTTCGCGGCCGGCCTATCACTAGCGCTGGCTGTGAAGACAACCAGGAGCAAAGCGCTAAACACAACGGTCTGGTTCATGGCCACGGTTCCTGTTCAACGGAAAGCGACTAACCAAGCGACTATACCACGTCGGTATCTGATTGACTGAGACTGTCGAATTAAGCCCGTCCTAGCGCCGAATGAGTCACATAACCGGACATTTGAAGTCAACGGTTCAAGACCATTGAGCAGGCCAAGACACTGGATGATATTTGGTAGATCGAACCGTCATCCACTTTCGGGTTGGGGACCGCATCCACGCCTTTGGAGATGTCTATCCAACATTGCAACTACGTGGATTTCGAAGGCTAAAGGGAGCAAAGACACTCGCGACGAGGTTAACGCGTGCAACAAGTGGTTTCTCCGGTGGCCTGAGATTGCCCAACGCCTGCCGCCCCGCTTTGCGCCCAGCCGTTTTTAGGAGTACGAACCGTAGACAAATTCGGCGGGCATTTCGGTTGCCCAAACCGTTGCCCAATTTTGTACCGACGCCGCCCAAATCAGGCCAACTCGCCCCGGTCGGCACCTATGTAAGCGATTGAGAACACTCAACCCGACTATTTCCGGTACGTTTTCAAGACCGCCGGTTTCAACCACTCACCCACTCCTCCGGTTACGTATTCTACGCTGGAATAAGGAGTTGCAACACCTTCCCAAAGGCAGCGGTTGCGTTCAGGATTCATATTCCTGTACTCAATTTGCCTCCCTGACGGAGTGCCTCATCGCAGCGGCGACACCTCTCCACACAGCTCGCCGGTTCAGACCGCGGATCCAAAGCAATTGAAACGGTTTAAACTTGACGAACTGCGAGTCATCCTCAGGACTTCTGATGTACTATTCTTCGCGATTCATCGCCGAACGCCGCAGTAAGTGAGATTACTGGGCAAGTGAAGGAGAATTCCCATGGACATCGACACTCGACGCAACTTTCTTGGCAAGATCGCAGCGATGACCGCCCTCGTGACCGGCACACCGAAACTCTTCGCTCGGCAAGCTCCTTCGGCTGGCGCACCTGCGCAAGGTAGCGCACCCGCGAGCGGAGCTAGCGGCGACACGCCTCGCCGCCCCGGCGGCGTTAACCATACGCACAATGGGATCTACTACTTCTCCGGTACGGGCTCCAACGACGGCTACGGTAAGGACGACCATGTCCTCGTAACCGATCCTTTCGAGAAGCATGTTACCCGCACGATGGATGCCCTTAAGAGGTCCGTCGAGCGTGCAGGCAGCAACATGGACAGCATCATTCATCTGAACGTGTTTCTTTGTCTGCCGCTGGCCGACAGCATGCCCACGCCGACCGGTAAGGCACGATTCGATGCGCATAAAGCGCAGTACGATGCGTTGAACAAGATCTACGGAACTTATTTCTCTCCGGGGAAAGCTCCATCCCGCGCTTGCATGGCTGTCGAATGGATTCCCGGTGATTCGCTGGTTGAAGTCGTCGGCAGCGCAATGGTCATAACTCCGCCCACCTCGCCTGCTGATTAATCCACTCGCGATAGAAGTTGAAAGGAGCCACGCATGAACCTGACGTTTGATTGGAGTCGTCGCTCGTTTCTTGCCGCGCTCGGCGCCATCAGCGGCGGCCTGTTCGCTCCGTCCGGATTGAACGCAGCTGGCGTTTTCGGCAAAAAGCACAAGACACGCAATTCCCATGTCGACGGCAGCCCTATCGTACCCATTACAACCGGCCTCGGTTCTACCGGTGACATCTACGCCGAGCTTGGAGTAACGCCTCTCGTCAACATCAATGGCACCGTAACCGTCATCGGCGGGTCGGTGATGAAGCCGGAGGTCATGGAGTTGATCCGCAGAGGCAACGAGCATTTCGTTTTGATCGACGAACTCGAGATTGCTGCCGGCAAGTTCATCGCGAAACTGTGCAAGTCCCCCGCCGGCTACACCGGTCTGGTGACGGCCGGCGCAGCCGCAGCCATGGTCGTCGGCTACGCCGGAATGATGACGGAGGATCTCGAGCCCCGCATGCGCGATATTCCCGACGTAAGTAATTTTCCCAGAAACGAAGTCATCATCCAGAAGAGCCATCGGTATCCGTTCGACCACCAGATCCGCCAGACCGGCGCGAAACTGGTCGAAGTCGAGACCCGCGAAGAGATGATTGCCGCCATCAACCCGAAGACGTTGGCAATTCACTTCGCCAACATCCTGTCCGACAAGGGCAAGGTCAGCGGCCCGGAAACTGTCGCCATCGCCAAGGAACACAACATCTATACGTTCAACGATGCCGCCGCCGACGTGCCGCCGAAAGAGCGGCTCTGGGAATATCCGGCAATCGGCTTCGACATGGTCACTTTCAGCGGCGGCAAGGACATCCGCGGACCGCAGGCATCCGGCGTGTTGATCGGCAAGGAAGAGCTGATTCGCTACTCGCTGCTGAACATGAGCCCGCAGGAGGATCGCATCGGCCGTTGCTGTAAGGTAGGTAAAGAGACCATTCTAGGCTTGCTCAAGGCCCTCGAGATGTTCGTCAATGAAGGCCTCGACGCTACGCTCAAAATCTACGACGAACGTGCACAGGTCATCACCGATGCCGTGAAGAAGTTCGGGGTCACTGCGCTCCCTCGGCAGTTCAACCCGCAGGCTCTCGGCAATGTCACTCCGCGTTACAGTTGGCAGATTGATCCGTCGAAACTCAACATCACTGGGCCGGAGGTTATGCAGAAACTGGCCGACAGTCGTCCGATCGGTATCGGCAGCATGGGCGCCGGTGCCAGTGGCATGCGCGGACGCAATCCGGACGCGCCTGCCGGTGACGCTCACCCCGAAAGTCGGCGCCAGCCGCGCGACCCACATAGCTTTGGCTTTGCTGTCTGGCAACTGAAGGACGGCGAGGACAAGATAATCGCGGAACGCCTGATTGAGATCTTCACCGCCGCGCCCAAGGCCTAACGCTGCAGTTGTGTAGCCGCAATGACTGAAGCCTCGCGGCGTGCTGCACTAATTCGGCGAGTTCTCCCCGAACTCAAGACCCCAAAATCTCGGCGCTGGACTTAAGAATTCAACACCTACACGCTGACCTTTGTCTCCGGCATCGCCTAGAAACACCACGCGGCACTCCAGCTCCTCGTCCGTGTCTGGATTGGTCAGGACCAGCATCTCTCCTTCATCGATTTCGTGCTTCAGAAGGAGAAGGCCGCCGTGCGAATTCACGACTACGGTTTGGCAGACTTCGCGGAACTTTCGGCCGTCGTGGCCGCGTCCTGCGGCTTGCACGCGCATCTTGTGAAACACGCGCCCGCTGCGGCGTGGCGCGGTGAAAGTAGTGGTTTGGCTCATGGCTCCATCTTCAAGCGGGGCTGAAGGGGGCGTCAACTGACCGACGGTACAGGTGTTCTGCAATCGCAGCGTGTGTCCAAAGTAGAATCGCAGAGCGATCCTCGTTTTCTCTGTTTCTTCGTTCCTGGTTATTTTATCGCTTTCAGCAACCTAGGCAGCTTTCTCAATCCTCTTGATGAGGTCTTCCTGCTCGGCTTTGCTCTCCGCTCCGATCGTGAACGCGTCCAGCAAGCCCAGCGACAACGCGAACTTCAGCCCGTCGTCCTGCCGGTCCCGCATGTCGCCCTGACCCAGAATTTTCATGCCAATGATGCCCTTTCCCGCCGCCTTCATCTCTTTCACCACGCTCGCGACCGTGTCGGGATCGGCATCCATGTGCGATCCAATCGGATTCATGCGCACCAGATCAACCTCTACCCACGGAGACTCGGCCGCCGCCCGCAGCGCCTCGATGCTATGGCACGAGCAGCCGTGAGTGCGGATGATCCCCTTTTCCTTGGCCTCGGACAGAGCGTCCATCACGCCTTTAAATTGCTCGGTCCAATCGGCTTCGGTGACGCAGTGCATCAGGCAAATGTCCAGGTATTCGGTGCCAAGCTCCTTGCGGAAGCGGTCCAGGTCGGCGCGGGCCGTTGCAGGATCGCGCGCCCAAGTCTTGGTCAGCACCGTGACCTTGTCGCGGGGAACGTGCTTAAGCGCGTCTGCCACGTGCGGGTGGCTGCCGTAGGAGTCCGCCGCGTCGAAAAATCGTAGGCCGTTGTCGTAGCCGTTCTGAAGCAGCGCGGAAAGCCCTCCGATGCCCAGAGCCGTCTGATGAGAATGATGACCCGTACCCACAGTGCCCGTGCCCATCGCCAGCCGGCTCGTCTGGATGCCGGTCTTCCCGAGCGTCACGGTATCGGAGGCGCTGAATTTCTGCGCCAAAGGCATGGCCAGAACGTTTTTCGCAAATGCCCTCGAAGCCAGCCAAGCTGCACCCGCGCCGCAAGCGCCATGCCGGATGAATTCTCGCCTCTTCATGGTTTCCTCCCGGCCCCTTCTACACTCCGAGCATCTACCGGTATAGACGAACTGCTGAGAGGTCCGTTATACCGCCAAGAGGTCTTTCGGGAGGTGAAATTATGTTGAATGGGCCACGTTGGTCTTTGGCCGCAACAGTACTGTTACTCACTGCCTCACGTATGCCCGCGCAGAGTGCCAAGCTCAGCTCGGTCATGGACATGCAGGAGTTCGTTGCCGACTGGAAAATCTCCAAGCAGTTTACGTTGGAGGTTGCCAACGCGATGCCCGCCGAATTCTACGACTTCAAGCCAAACCCCGACGAAATGACCTTCGGCGAGCAGATGGTGCACATAGCCGTCGGTAATGCGTTTCGTTTCCAGCAGATAACAGGCATCCAGACGCCGTTTGCGATCGACTTGTCTAAGTTGCCGCCCTCAGACAAGCAATCGGCCACCAAGATGTTGGAGCAGTCCTTCGACTACGTGATCGCCGTTCTGCCGCAAATTACGCTTGAGCAGCTCAAGCATACTTGGCACATTCCGTCCTGGAAGGGGCACACCGATCCCGATGGCCGCGCCATGATCGTCAACATGTTTGTGCACACCGCGCATCACCGGGCGCAGTGCGAAGTCTACTTGCGGATAAAAGGCATCAAGCCGCCGGACTACACGTTTTGACTGGCGTTCCATATTCCTACCAGCATGTGGAAACTTGTGCCGAAACCTCACCCGGCCCTAGAATAATGTTAGTGGCTTGGGCCTTTCATCGGGGAGTTCCGCACTCATCTCCGAGCGGCAACATTCGCATCACCGGAACGTACTTATAATTTATAAGTGGGAAGGACTCATACCCCTGAGACCCCTATGAACCTTGCTGAATTCATCGAAGGTCACCGCGACCAGCATCTCGCCGAGCTCTGCGAGTTCTTGCGCATCCCGAGCGTGAGCGCGAAGAGCGAGCACAAGCCCGACGTCGAACGAGCCGCGCGCTGGGTGGCCGAAAAGCTGCGTTCCGCCGGATTTAAAACCGTTCAAGTGATTCCGACGGATCTTCATCCACTGGTCTATGCGGAATCCCTGGAAGCGCCGGGCAAGCCGACGGTTCTCTTCTACGGTCACTACGACGTTCAGCCCGCGGAGCCGCTCGACCTTTGGACTTCCCCTGCGTTTGAGCCAACCGTCCGCGACGGCAACCTGTTTGGCCGGGGCACTGCGGACGACAAAGGCCAAGTGCACATCCACTTGAAAGCGTTCGAGTCTTTGAAAAGCGTGGATGGCAAGCTGCCCATCAACGTGAAAGTGCTGATCGAGGGCGAGGAGGAAGTCGGCAGCGTCAGCCTTTGGGACTACGTGCAAAAAAATAAAGAGAAGCTCAAAGCCGACGCGTTGGTCGTCTCCGACACGTCGATGCTGGCGAGAGGTGTGCCCTCCATCACCTATGGCCTGCGTGGATTGAACTACTACCAAATCGAACTGACCGGACCCGCCCGGGATTTGCACTCCGGCGTCTACGGTGGCGCGGTGCCGAACCCTCTCACGATCTTGACCGAGGTGTTTGCCAAGCTGCACGACAAAGACTTTCGCGTCACGATCCCGGGTTTTTACGACGGAGTCGCGAAGATCCCCGCCGCTGAACGCAAGGCGCTCAATAAGCTGCCCTGGAAGAAAAAAGAGTTTGAGAAGGCTGTCGGCGCACCGGGCTATGCAGGCGAGAAGGGATTCACGATCGTCGAGCAGCTATGGACGCGGCCGACGTTCGAAATCAACGGGATCTGGGGCGGCTACAGCGGCGAGGGCGCCAAAACGGTGATCCCATCGAGAGCCCATGCAAAATTCTCCACGCGCTTGGTGCCGAACCAGGACCCGTACAAGGTCGCCAAGGTCGTTGAAAAACACATCCGCAAGCTGCTGCCGAAAACGGTGATTTGTAAGTTCGAGGTTCTGAGCACCGGCAAGCCGTGGACTGCGCCGTTTCAAGCACCGATTTTCGCGAAAGCGCAGAACGCGCTCGAGAAGGGCTTCGGCAAGAAGGGTGTTTTCATCCGGGAAGGCGGCTCCATTCCCTTCGTCACCCAGATGCACGACACCTTCAAGGTGCCTTGCGTCCTGATCGGCTTCGGCCTACCCGACGAAAACGCCCACGCGCCCGACGAGCACCTAGCCCTGGAAAATTACTTCGGCGGCATCAAAGCCATAGCCCACTTCTACGCCGACCTAGCCACTCTATAGTCCGCGACTTAGATCGTCGCTAGTTGCTCGCGGCGCCCGCGAGCGTAGTCGTTCAACGCAGCGTTTGCGCTGGTGATGATCCCAAGCGCATCCGCCACCGCAGCGAGATCTTTCCCGCGCAGCACCAGGTACATCTCATCCTCGGCGAGGCCCGTGTACACGCGGTTGCCCATGCAGCCGAGGCTCAGGATAGCTCCGTGTTGCAGTGATGCCGGCAGCGCCATGCACGTCGGGCGACCCAGTGTTGGAGCGCCGCTGGCAACGCCGGCTCGATTGGCCGCCTCGTTCAGCAGCATCGCCGCCGCCGGCTTGCACGCAAACAAAACAACGTCCGGCGCAACCGGCGATTCTCCCAGCGGCGCATACAGAATCGCCGCGGGCGCCCTCGACAAGCGCGGAATCTGCGGAATCTCTTCCGGTTTGACGTAGCCAATGTCGAACATCATCTTCAGCGTCTGCTCGGTTTCCTTTTCACGCTCCGAAGACAACGCGATGTTGTGCGTGTACGCGCCCACGGCGCAATTGAAATGGTTCTCCGGTACGGTATAGAAGACTTGACCGGCCGCGGCCAGCCGCCAGAAGCTGCATCCGGAAGGCTCGGTGCCCGAAAACTTGGATACATCTGCCGGCGCGGAATCCAGAAACGTCACCGCCACCGGCCGCCTCGCAAGTTTCACTGCAGCTCCGAGGCGCTGCTCCAGGTCGTTCCAATTCGCAACCCCGCCCATGTCGATCGCTCCTTCGTTTACTAAAGAATTTCCGAGCATACCATATCGAACAGCCACCCTCGCCGGACGCGCTCTGAGCGCGGTCAAATCGAAGCCGAGCTAGCTGGGAGGTGTGGAAAACCCTAATTTTAGCGGCGTTTTCCAGCCCAGGCTCACAAATAGCGCGTATTTTCGGCCTTTTTCACGCCTTACCCCTTGCGTTCTCAGAATGCCTTGGCTATAGTGCCGAACGGCCCGAGTTTTTCGTTGAATTTGAGGGGAGAATCTCGCGGCTAGCCCCGATTACCTCGGGGTGCACTTAAAAAATCAGGAGGATAAGAAATAGATGGCCAAGCCGCTGAGCAAGACCAAGATCGTGTCGCACATCGCCGAGAAGTGCGGCACGCCGAAGAAAACCGCAGCGCTCTTCTTTGAAGAGCTCTTCAAGCTCGCCGTAAAGGAAGCGAAAGGCAGCGCGGGTAAGTTCGTGATTCCGGGAATCGGCCGCGCAGTGAAGGCGCACCGCAAGGCGCGCATGGGTCGCAATCCACAGACTGGTGAAGCGATCAAGATCAAAGCGAAGACCGTGGTTCGCCTCCGCCCGTCGAAGGCGTTCAAGGATGCGGTCCTCAAGTAGATTCCCCCTGCTGCGAGGAATTGGGGCCTAACACAGCGCACGAGAATTGGCCCGCCTGCGGGGTGAAATATTGGGTGTCGCTAATTCCGTAAAACGCTAGGTACCTGGGGATGTGTCTCAGCCAAGTTTGCCCTCCGGTTGCGTGATGTATCGCGTCACCGGAGGGCTTTTGAATTTGTGGAGGGCTGTGAAGTCTAAAGCGTCTTAACGTACGCGACTACGTCTTTGATTTGAGGTTGTTCCAGCACATCTTTGAAGGGTGGCATGAGCGTGTCGCCGTTTTCGATGAAGGCTTTCACCGATTCGTCGGTCACTTTGCCGTTGTTGTTCACCGTGAACGTCCCGCGCTTATACAGTCCCTTCAAGCCGGGGCCGATCTTTTTCGCATCGCTGTCCGCGTAGTGACATACACCGCATTTCTTGTCGAACACTTCCTTGCCGCGGGTCGCCGAGGCGGCTGCGGACGACGCCGATTTCTTTGCCGGGGCCTTGGCCGGCGGATCTTGCGCGAAAACCGCTCCCGCCACAGCCAGTCCTGCAACACCAAGAACGATAAGAGTATGGTTCACTGTTCCCCCTGGACTGCCTTAAAAGGTTGTTCCCATTCTCTCTGTTTAGGAGCCAGATTTCCACTCCCAACCCGGCACAAAGGACAGGTTCACCCTGGGCACCCACTAGACTTTCGTACTTTTGACCCGTGCGAAACCGTGTGCTAACAATCGTAAATCATGAGTCAGGAAACGTTGTCGCGCGCTTGGGAAGTGCTGCAGGACGCCTATCAGGCACAGATGGAGGGCGACTACGACCGTGCCGTAGAGCTTTACCGGTCGTCGCTGGACTTACATCCCACTGCGGAAGCGCACACTTTTCTGGGCTGGACGTATCATTTTCAGGGGAAGCTCGACCAGGCCATCGCCGAGTGCAAGCTGGCCATCGAAATCGATCCCGAGTTCGGGAATCCCTACAACGACATTGGCGCCTACCTGATCGAGATGAATCGCTTCGATGATGCGATCCCCTGGCTCGAGCGCGCCGTTGAAGCGCAGCGCTACGAGCCGCGCCACTTCCCGCATTACAATCTTGGCCGCGCTTATCTCGGCAAAGAGATGTACGCCCGCGCCATCGAATGCTTTCAGCAAGCGCTAGAGATCGAGCCGCGCTACGCGCTCGCCCGCGACACCCTCGACTCTCTGCGGCGCATGGTGAATTGACGGCGGCTTACAGTCGACAGTCTGAAAAACCCTGACGTCGATCCGATATCTTGCAGACATCTACGAGACTGCTTGCTGAGACGAGTCCGGGGAACTCGGCTTAACCGTGCGATCGTAGATCAATAACAATAGTGCCGTCAGCACTCCGACCCCAGTGAACACCCACCAGGCTTGTTCCGGATGGTGCGCCACCTCGCCGAAGTGATGCATCACACGTCCGCCAAACCAGCCACCGACCAGCGAGCCGATCCCGAGCGGCAGAAATGCAAAGCCCATGTATGTGCCTTGCTGGCCCGGAGGAGCGAGCCGGGAAATATATTCGTAGTAGCGAGGCTGATGAACGATTTCGCCGATGGCCAGCACGAAGATTGCCACGTAGCAAGTCCACACCGCCGGATGAAATGCCAAAACCAACCATGACACCGCGCTGATTAGAGTCCCCAGGATGATGGCGCGAAACGCGGGAACCTTCAGCGTCAGATAGTTCAGCAGCAGCGTCAAGGCTATGACCGCGACCGCGTCGGTGATCAGGATTCGCTCGACACGAGCGTTGGGGTCGATATAAGCATGAATGTAGCCAGGCAACGTGATGAACTGCTGCCAATACACGATCCAATAGCCGGTGAAAATCAGCAAGAACAGCATGAACTTGGGATTTCCCAGGACGACCAGGAAATTGCGCAGCGTTATGGAAATGCTGGGCGCGGGCTCGCCGGCGGCTCGCTTTGGCTCGCGAAAGAACAGCAGCACCAGAAAAAACATGGCGAACACACTCAGCGCCGAAACGAAGAAGACTCGCTCGATTCCCAGCTTCTGATGCGCCCAGTCGGCGATATAGGGACCCGCGGCGCTGCCGATGTTCACCATCGTGTAGTAAATCGAATAGCCGATCGATCGGACATTCTCTTTCGAGGCGCGCGCTGTGGTGCCCACGACGCAAGGCTTGACGAGCGCAACTCCGAGGGCCGGAAGAATCAAGATGCAGCCGACGAAAAGACCCAGCGGAACCGCATTGCGAATCGGCGCGAGCCACGAAGCGCCGATCGAGCCGATCAGGAAATATGCTCCGGCGAGGATCAAATACGCGAGCGAGAGAGCGCGGCGGAAGCCCAAGCGGTCGGCGATGGCACCGCCAAAGATCGCGAGAAACCACACCATGCCGCCGAATATTCCGGTGAGCGTGCCTGTCTGCTCGGTGGAAAAGTTGAGCTTTTCCTGCAGATAGACAGCAAGGGAGGAGAAAGCTCCGTAGTAGGAGAGGCGCTCGAAAATCTCCGTGATGTTGGCGACCCAGAAGGGCCGCTCGAAGCCCTCGCGAATCTCGCCGAGCCTCTGGACAAAACTCATCGCGCCCCCGTCCGGTACCGCGCGGGGATGATAGCAGAGGAGACTCTCCGCATGAGCGTCCGCCTTACCAGCCTTGGCGGTACTGGCGGGTTAGATAGTCGTTGGCTGCGGCGACGTTGGTGACGCGCATGTTGACGCCGTCGTATTCGATTTTCTTTCCGGCGCGCAGCGCCACCACGCCGAGGAGCATGACCTCCGTGAGGCGGGAAGCGTACTCGAACGGGCAGGAGGCTTCGGCTTTGCCTTTGGCGGCGGCGACCCAGTTCATCTCGTGGTCTTGCTTTTCGATGCGCGGAAGTTTCTGCGGCGGCTTGCCGTACGATTCGTGGAGCGACTTGGGCAGAAGGCGCGGACGGAGACCGTAGGTTTCGTGCAGCAACTTGCCCTTGCTGCCGATCAGCAGGGCGCCACCCTCCTTGCTCAGCTCTTCTTCGCCGAGCTCAACGGGCTTCGGCGGCAGCAGGCCGCCGTCGTACCAGGTGAGCTTCACGGGAGGCATGGAGCCGCGCGCGGGAAAGTCGTAGAACGTTTGCGTAGCGAGCGGATAGGAAGCGCCGTTGAACGGCGTCGACACGGTCTCGACGGTGGTTGGAAATCCCAAGTTGAGCGCCCACATGGAATGGTCGATCAGGTGCGCGCCCATATCGCCGAGCGCGCCCATGCCCCAATCCACCCAGCCGCGCCAATTGAATGGGTGATAGATGGGGTGATACTCGACAACCGGCGCAACACCCAGAAAAAGATCCCACTTAAGTGTTTCCGGAACGGGATACGAGCCCACCAGCGCGGCGGCGAGACGCTGGTTCACATTGCGGCCGCTCCAACCGAGACTATCGACAGAGTCCTTTGGCGCTTCGGGGCGAGGAACGCCTTGCGGCCAATAGCCCAGCGGCCGGTTGGTCCAGATGTGCACTTCGCGCACTTCGCCGATCGCGCCGGCTTGGACGTACTCGACGGTAAGGCGCGCGTCGTCGAGAGAATGCCCTTGGTTGCCCATTTGCGTGGCGACTTTGGTTTCCTTGGCGCGGCGCGAGAGGCGGCGCGCTTCCTCGACGGACCACGTCAGCGGCTTTTGCACGTAGACGTGTTTGCCGAGATCCATGGCGGCAGCCGCGATGGTGGCGTGCATATGATCCGGAGTGGCAACGAAAATGGCATCGATGTCCTTCTGATGCTCAAGCATGTCGCGATAGTCCTGATAGTGCTTCGCCGTCGGCAATTTGCCTTGCAGCTGGATCATGCCGTCGAGGCGCACTTTCGCTCTGACGCGATCGAATTCGATGGGTGGCTCGCCAGGCTTCGGTTCGGGCGTGGGCTGATCGAGGCGCGTTTTCAGGCGCTGGATGTCGTCATCGAGGTGATCGAGAGACTTTCCGGCGTAGCCCCAATCGACGTCGCACAGCGCGACGATGTTCTGGCTGGAGAGATTGATCAGGTTGGAGTGGCCCATGCCGCCGACGCCGACACCCGCGATGTTGAGCATGTCGCTCGGAGGAATAAATCCTCGCCCTAGCACGCGCCGCGGCACGATTGTAAGTGCCACACCGGTGGCAGCGACGTTGGTGAGAAAACCACGCCGCGAAATCATTTTCTTCTCGCTCATCCGCATCTCCCTTGCGCCGGGCGACATTATCACCCGTCCGGCAATCGTTTGCGACCACCAATTGCACGGCGTAACCGCGATTTTGGGGTATGTAACGCGATGAAGCGGAAAACGCGAAGGTCCGCCGCGCTTCTAGCTATAATCTCATGCCATGTCCGCAGGCCTCCGTGTTGTGGCGCGCTCGCTTTGTCTTCTTTCGCTCGTGATTATGGCTCCTCTCGGCCGGACCGCGCCGGGCTCCGCGTGGAGAGGTGTGTTGCGCGATGCGGCGGGAAATCCCGTAGCCGAGGTCACCGTTACACTGCGCTCCACCGCGGGTGACGCGAGCGAGCGCAGCGCCAAAGCGTCGGCGAGCGGGGAGTTCACGTTTACCGAAATTCCCGCAGGGAACTACACGCTCAGCGTCAGAGCCGGCGGCAAAGAGTGGAAAGCCGCAGCGCCTTTCGTCGTCGGCGAGAATGCCGCACTCACCGCTGGGCTGGAGCTATCCGCGCAAGAGCAAATCGTCCGCGTCTTGACGCCGGGGCAAGGCGGAGCGTCACAGGCAAGCGGCGGCGAGCATCTTTCGAGTGAAGAAGTGTCGAGCCTGCCGCTGAACGAGCGCGACTTCAGCAAGCTGCTGCTGCTGGCCGCCGGCACCATGACGGACACCAATGGCGCCGCGAATTTTACGCAGCAGTTTGCGGTGAACGGACAGCGCGGCGTCGCGGCCGTTTTTGCGATCGACGGAGCGGACACCACGGACCCGGAATTGGGCGGCGCGACCTTCGCCAACTTCAACGTCGACGCCATTCAAGAGGTGCAATCCAGCTTCGGGGTGATGCCCGCGGAGATTGGTCACGGCGCGGCTGGTTTCACGAATGTGATCACGAAATCCGGAAGCAATCAGGTGCACGGCAGCGCTTTTGAATTTGTCCGCAACGCCGCATTCGACGCGCGCAACTTTTTCGATCACACGAGCGAAATCGACCCGCGGCGCATTCCGCCGTTCGCGCGGAACGAATTTGGCGTGACCAACGGCGGCCCGGTAGTCCTCCCCGGACTCTACGACGGCCGCGGCAAGACGTTTTACTTCGGCGAGTATCAGGGCTTCCGGCAGGTCCTAGGCACAACACAAGTTTTCTCCGTTCCGACGGCCGCGGAGCGCCAAGGAATCGACACGACTACGTTCCCCGGCGACACGTTGACTGTTCCGGTGAGCCCCGCGATCGCGCCGCTGCTGGCGCGCTATCCGCTGCCGAACGAGCCGCAGGGGCCCTACGGCCCCCGCACCTACGCCGCTTCCTCAAAGGTGGTGACGAATACCGATCAATTCTCAGTGCGCATCGATCACAAGATTTCGGACAAGGCGACACTGTTTACGCGCTTCAGCCTGAATCAGGTGAACGGTCCGACGACGAACCCGGATCAGACCGCGATCGATCCAACGTTTGGCGTGAACTTCTTCGATCACCAGCGAAACGCCGCGGTCAAGTATTCGCGCACGATCTCACCGCACCTGAGTTTCACAACCGCGTTCGGCTACATTCGTAGCACGCCGACTTTCCCCGCGGCGAATCACACCGACCCGGCGATGGCCTACGGCGACGGCCTTTTCGAAGGCTTCAACACCGCGGACGGCTCGATCTTCGGATCCTTCGGCAATGTCTATCAGTTCAAGCACGACATGATCTACTCGCACAGCTCGCACACTTTTAAGTGGGGAGCAGAAATTCGGCTGAACAAAGATGCTACGATTTTCGGCACCAACCCGAACGGGCTCTATTCGTTTGGCGGAGGAACGGCCTACTCACCCGTACTGATCACCTCGGCAAGCGGCCTGCACAACATTCAGCCTGGTGACCCGCTGCCCGATGCGCTTACCGGTTTGCTGACGGCCACGCCGTACTCATATACCGTGAGCGCTCTGGAGGGTTCGACGCCAGGCGGCAATCGATTTGACGAGGCCGCGGTTCGGCGCGAGGCGTACAACTTTTATTTTCAAGACACCTGGAAAACCACCTCGCGTCTGAGCATCAACTACGGTTTGCGCTACGACTTGAATACCCGCATCAAGGAAGCCAAGAATCGCACCTCGGTTATCGAACCGATCGGCCCGGATGGCAAGCCCGCTTCGTTCTTCACTCCCGGCGCCACCCAGATTTACCTCTACAATCCGCAGCCCGTATATCCGCTGGATCGCAACGGCTGGGGGCCGCGAGTCTCGGTGGATTACGGCGTGACCAAGCACACTACGCTCCATGCCGGCGGCGCGATCACCACGATTCTTCCCAACCTGTGGCAAGACAATTTCGTGACTGGCTCGTTTCCCTTGATTTTTCAGCCTCTGATCACGGCGTTGAAGGATGCTCCGGTGCCGTTTCAAAACACGATTGCTCCCGTGACTCTTCCCACCGTGTACAACACGCAGGGCCAACCGCTGTTCCCAGGAGGAGACAGTTCGCAAGTGGCTGCGAACACACAGGTCGATTTGCAGCGATTTCAAGACGATCTAGCTGCGATCACGCCGGGGCATGAAGTGCAACTGTTCAACACCGGGTCGATCTCACGAAATTTTCGCAACGGCTACATTGCGACATATACGGCGGGCGTCGATCAGGATTTTGGCGGCGTGAAGTTGAACATTTCCTACGTTGGCACGGCGGGAGTCCATCTGGCCAGCGTTTTCTCACCAAACGGTTATGCGGGCGCCGATCCGGAGTTCGCTCACTTTACGCAGTTCAATTCCGCAGGGCACGCGATCGGTGGTTTTGGACCGGAAGCGATCATGACTAACAGCTCTCATTCCAGCTATCACGCTTTGCAAACCAGCGTCAGCGACACGTACGCCCGAATCGGCTTGAGCTTGCAAGCCAGCTATACATTTTCCAAGTCGATCGACGACACCAGCGCGGTGCTCGGCGGGCTACCCGCAAATGCGGGCACGATCTTGCAGACACTGCCCCAGAATCCTTTCGACCCGGAGGCTGACAAGGGGCCCTCCACGTTTGACGTGAGGCATGTATTCACTTTGAGTGTGATTCAAGCGCTGCCGTTCGACCGCGTGGGTTTTCTCCAAGGCTTGAACAAGCATGTGACCAGCGGATGGCAATTACTGAATATCACCACGCTGACGAGCGGATCGCCATTTAGTGTCTACTCCGGAATCCAGCAAACCGGTGTTGGCGCGGGCGCCACGGATCGCCCGGATCTAGTCTCGATGCCCGATTTCTCCACGAGCCGGTCGACGCGCGAGGATTATTTCGGCCTGGGCGCGAACAACAGCTCTCTCTTTTCGATTCCGATCAATGTGCCGGGAGGAACGGGCCCCAACCAGGGCCGCTTCGGTACGCTGGGCCGCGACACTTTCCGCGGGCCCGCCTTTCACAACTTGGACGTGGCGTTGATCAAGGACACGTCCTTCGGCCGGCGCGGAAAAAATGAGCTAGGTATCCTGGAGTTTCGTGCGGAATTCTTCAACGTGTTCAATATCGTGAATTTCGGTCTGCCGTCCAACACCGTGCTCGGCACCGGCTTTGGACTCATTAGCAAGACGGCGGGAACGTCGCGGCAAATCCAGCTCTCGCTGAAACTAATTTACTGAAGGGAAGGCACCGGCAAAACGCCGCTACGCGCCCATGTCGCTGGAGGTGCCGCCAGCCGCGGGAACGTAGCATTTCAGCGTGTAGTCCATCACCATGCGATCGGCGTTGAAGCGCCAGCCGAGCGTGCGGATGGTGCGCTTCATGCGCTTGATCCAGCCGCGCGGCAAGCCGTCGCGGTCGCGCTGGTAGTACAGCGGAATCACCTCTTCGCGCAGCACGCGGTACAAGTCCTCGCCGTCGCGAGTGTCGTGGACGTTCATGTTGGAGTGCGTTCGGCCGGTGCCGATCGCGAAGCCGTTCAGCCCGTCGTACGCCTCCGCCCACCAGCCATCCAGCACGGAAAGATTCAACCCGCCGTTCAACACCACTTTCTGTCCGCTGGTGCCCGGACGCCTCGAGCGGCCGCCGCGGGTTGTTCAGCCAAACGTCCACGCCCTGCACGAAATGCCGCCCGACGTTGATGTCGTAGTCCTCGACGAAAACAAACTTGTCGGCGAATTGCGCGTCGCGCATCAGCTGCGCGATCTGCTGCAACACTCGCTTGCCCGGCTCGTCGTGCGGATGAGCCTTGCCGGCGAAAACGAATTGCACCGGGCGTTTCGGGTCGTTCACCATCGACGCCAGTTTTTCGATGTCGGCCAGAATCAGATTGGCCCGCTTGTACGTGGCGAAGCGGCGCGCAAATCCGATCGTCAGCGCGTCCGGACTGAGCACCCGCCCAAGCGCTGCATACGTTCTCCGGCGGCTCGCCGCGACGCTCGGCCTGTTCCACGGCACGGCGCCGCACGAATTCCAGCAAGCGCGATTTCAAGCTCAGGTGCGTTTCCCACAGCTCGCCGTCGTCGACGTTCTCGATTCCTTCCCAGATGCGCGCCTCGCTGCTGTGCTCGTGCCAGCCGCGTGCCCAAATGGCGGTCGTACAGGCGAAACATCTGCGGCGCCAGCCACGTCGGCACGTGCACGCCGTTGGTGATGTGGCCGATGGGCACGGCTGTCTTCCGTTTTGCCCGGAGTCAAGTCCCTTCCACATCGCGCGCGAAACCTCGCCATGCAGCGCCGAAACCGCGTTTGCGCGCCGCGCGAGCCTCAAGCCCAGCACCGTCATGCAGAAATCCTCATCCTTGTTGCCCGGATTCTCGCGCCCGAGTCCCATCAGCCTTTCGTGCGAAAGGCCCAATCGCTCGCGCAGCGGCCCAAGATGCTCCTCGATCAAATCGGCATTGAACCGGTCGTGGCCCGCAGGCACGGGCGTGTGGGTGGTGAACACCACCTCCCGCGAAACGCGCAGGCACCGCGGCGTCAAACGTCAGCCCTTCTTCCTGCATGCGATTGCGAATCGCTTCGAGCACCGCAAATCCGCTGTGTCCTTCGTTCAAGTGCAGGACGCCGGGCGTGATTCCCATGGCCTTCAGCGCGCGGAAGCCGCCGACGCCCAGCAGCAACTCCTGGCGAATTCGGACGCGGCCGTCGCCGCCGTAGAGCCGCGACGTAAGTTCGCGATCTTCCGGAGCGTTTCCCTCCACGTTCGAATCGAGCAGCAGCAGATCGCAGCGCCCCACCTTCACGCGCCAGACTCTGCGCTCGAATGAAGCCGCTGCGCGTTTCGATCTGCACGGTCACTGGCTCGCCGTTCGCCCCGATGGCCGGTTCCATCGGCAATTGGTTTACATCGGTCTGAATGTATTCTTCCTGCTGCCAGCCGTCTGCGATCCAGTCGCTGCCGGAAATATCCCTGGCCGTAAAACAGCCCGATGCCCACCAGCGGAATATCCAAGATCCGATGCGCTCTTGATGTGATCGCCCGCCAGGATGCCCAGCCCTCCGGAATAAATCGGAATCGATTCGTGCAGCCCAAACTCCGCCGAGAAATACGCCACCGGCCGCGGCCGCAGAACGCCCGCGTGCCGCGCGCCCCAGGTCCGGTCCGCCTCCAGATATTCGCGCTGCCGGCGGTAAGCGTAGTTGATCCGGCTGTGCAGCACCAGCTCTGCGGCGCGGCGCTCGATTCCGGCCAGCGGAATCTCGCTCAGCAGCGAAATGGGATTGTGATTGAGTCTCCTCCAGCGCACCGGATCCAGATCCAGAAACAGCCCCGTCGAATCGTGATCCCAGCTCCACCACAGATTGCGCGCCAGCGACCAAAGCCGTTCCTGCACCGGCGCGATGAATCGATCCAGCGTCCGCGCCTCGCTCACCACCGGCGCGACCTGCGCGGCCGCCTCCACCAGCATCCGGACTTCATCCTCTCGAAATACCCGCGCCTCGATCGTCTGAACCACCAGAACGCCTTGCAACACGCCTCGATCGATCAGCGGCACCCCAAGAAACGACTGGTACGCATCTTCGCCCGCCTCGCGAAAATACTTGAAGCGCGGATGCTTTTTCGCCTGCTCCACCGCCACCGGACGCACTTGCTCCGCAACCAGCCCCGCAAGGCCTTCGTGCAACGCCATGCGCAGCGTTCCGATGCATTCCGGGCGCAGTCCCAACGTCGCCGCCAGCACCAAGTTCGCGCGGTCCGGCTCCAGCAAATATACGGAACAAACATCGGTCTCGAACCGGCCGGCAATCAGCGCCACGACGTTCATTAGCGTTTCGGCCGGCTTACCGCCTTCTTTCGCAAGGTTGCCGATTTCTTCCAGAGTCAGGACGTAACTGGCATCGCGCACATATACGGTTTGGCTCACGCTTTGCATTCCTTTGTAGATTCGTTTTGGCCCGAATTCCGTGGCGCGGTCTGCGCCCGGTCCAGCTTGGCCAGCTCATTGGTGCTAGTGCGCGCTAATTACAGCTCCGAACCATCTTAAGGCGGGGTAATGCGGGATCAAAATCGAAATTCCGATTGAAATCATTCAAAACAATGTTGAGAGTCTTTGCCGCGGGAGATTCCTACTGCGCCGCCATGCGTTGCTTCACCTGCTTGGACAGGATCTGAACCTGCTCTTTGGTGATTCGAATCTCGCCTTCCAGAACAACGACTAGGCGTCCCGAACCCGCATCCTTGAATTCCGCGTTTTGAATCGTAACGTATCCTTGCACAACCGGGGGAAGCGTTGCGCTGAGATTCGTGCCTTTTTGCATCGCAGAAAGAATTGCCGTCCGGATCTTTTCGCGAATCATCTCGCCGAGTGTGCCCGACCGTAGCAACTCGCCCAGCGAGCCGTCTGCTTGGATCGTACCGACCTCCGGCACCAATCGCAGTTCCGTGTTTTCTTTCTCGACGCTCGGCGTGAGCTTCACTGGAATCACCGCGTTGCCCCCCACCAGCCTCTTGGTTTGCTGCTTCCCCAGCACCTTAGCGCAGGCCCAGCGTTCGTAATGCAGTTGCACTACCGTGACGCTGGCCGGCTCGGCAGGAGCCAACGTAGCGCGCTCGATCGCGATGCGCTCCCCGCAGCGGTCGTCCTTATCCAATTGCGAGCTTAGAACGCCGGGGATGTTCTCCTGGAGAGCCGCGAGGTCCGCCGTAAGCTCGAGCTTGAATATGGTCAGGTCCCGGTCTGCCGAAACCGCGGACATAAGCGCCGAAGCTGTAATCGTGATGCTTTGATCCTTGACGTTGAGCGGAATTTTGACTGGCGGAATCCGGAAGGTACCCGCTTGCGCGCTCGCAGAGACCGGCGACGCCCCGATGGCCGCTAGTGAAGCGAGTAGGGCGAAACTCCAGGTTAGAAGGTTCCGTGGTGCGGGATCGCTTCGGCGTAAGCCTAAGCGTCCCGTGATTCTGAGGATGGCTAGTTCTGAAAAGGGCGAAAGACACCCCAAAAGGTCCCTTTGCACGAAGCAACGAACTCCTGAAATCTCCCCGTCTCACACTTTGCGTTTCTTTGGTTGATGAGGGCAGCGGCTACTTCGGTTGCCTCCCCTTATTGCTTCTTCAGGGCTGAAGAGCCGGACGGTCTTTTCGTTTCCCGCGATTTCTTCGCGGCGGCCACTGGGGATTCGGCGTGGAGGCAACTTGCACATCCAGCGCCGCAGAAATGTCGTCTGTCGGGAGGAACTGAGCGGGCGCTCCCGCGATTCTCCACGAAAACATCAGAAACGAGGCCGCGGTTAGATCAATGGCGGGCTCCACGGTGCTGTAAGACTGCTGGTCGTCTTTGTACACCGCTCCGTTCCCGTTGAACTTCTTGAATACGTTGCCGCCGCCGGGAGGGCACTTGCGCATGCCGTCCAAAAATCCCGTCGCGGCAAACGAATTGGGACCTTCGACCAGAGCACCGTTCAGTATCGGAGGCGTTCCGTCGAGCGAGCCCACGATATTGGCCACCTGATGCTGCATACAATTCGGAAAGACCTCGCCGTCCCCGACGATGAGCGAAGTGCCCCAGGCGTTCGCTCCCAGGATGTTGGCGGCCCACCGGCGCGAAAGCTCGTCGAACGATTTCGATTGCGTCAGTAGCGCATACTCGCGCGCCATCACGGAAAGTCCCGCGCCATGAGTGGTAGTGTCGTACGAATCCCACGGAAATCCGAAGCCAAACGGATCGGAAGCGCCCTGCGTCATGGCGTTTTGTAGTTCCTTGCGCAAATCATTTACCAGGTCGGTCTGCGACGCTTCCAGCCCTTTGGGATGGCCCGCCGCGGCGATGGCCCGAAACAATTCAAAATGCGCCAGGCCGCTTACGTCGTAGAGATTCAGGGTGTCCCCGGCATCATTCGGCCCGGTGATGTGGGCATGCGCCCAATGCGCGGCCGCGCGCAGGTAGAAGCCCGGATCGGTGTGGGCAAGCGAGGAGGGCAGCGGCCCGTCGACGGTTGCCAGCGCAAAATAGAGCTCCGTGGCGCCCAGTTCCATGTCGTCACGCCATTCCGTCTCGCCATAAAAATCAAACGGCGCCGTCGTGATCAGGTCGCCGGCCGGCGAGGTATCGGCGAGAGCGAAAATGTGTTCGGCCGAAACGAGGCAGTCGTTGGCAAAACCTGGTTGCGTGTCGTGGAAAATCTGGAAGCATTCGGCAAAGTCGGCCGTCAAGCGTCCCGCCAGATTCGGACTGATCTTCGACCCGGCGGGCCCAGCGACGAACACCGGCCGGTTGCGCACGTAGACCAGAGTGGGATCCGTTCCGCCAAGCGTGTCGTCCACCTGCGGCAAGCGCCATAGATCGTGGTCACTCAGCAGATTCGGGTCGTCGGCAAAATCCGTTCCGATGCCCACCTGGTAGTACAGCGTCTGACTCTTGTCGTCCCACATCTTTCGCAACCACTGAAGCCCGAACTTCGCCTCGGCCGTGAAATCCGACCCGACCGCTGCACCTCCCATTTGTCGTGGAAAATCGCGTATCCCGATGAGCATCAGAGCGACGGTATAGCTGTGCGTCTGGACGAACTTCAGGTAGTCGCCCGCATCCCACCAGCCGCCGGACGCGTCGATTGCTCCTCCCACCGGCTGCAAGGTGCCGAGAATGTTGTCGTCACTGTCGAATTGAGGCGAAGCGAACAGCGTGGCGTGCGCGTCGTTCAGATGCCCGGCGGCGGTACGCAAGGGCGTCTTGATAAAGTGCTCGCCGTCCCGCTCATTTTGATAAAAGTTGAGCGCGTTCGCGATGCCCTGCGAATAAAGTTTCCCCGGCGCCCCGACGGGGAAGCTAGGCGAAGTTGCATTCGACGGACCGTCCACATCAATCGTATACACACCGCCATCACTGATCCTAAAGTCCAGCGCATACACCGTGAACTTTCCCCAGGCACCCAGGTTGGCGCCGACGGCACCAGAGAATACGCTCACGCCTTTTGCATTGATCACGTGAAAGACCGCGCCGGTCTCGGAACCAGGAGCCATCAAATAAGCGCGGCTCTCGGCACCAACTTCGTAGCCGACCTGGTTTACTCGCACGAACGCGTTCGCCGCTCGCCCAGCCGGAGCCGTGAACAGGATCAGCAGGCACAAGGCCGCGATCGCTCCACAAACCCGAACTACCTTTTGTAAACGAGCCTGGCGGCAGGAAACGGATTGCATAAATACACCTCTATTAAAACGGTTTAATACTCTGCCCACTCCTGTCTCCTGTCAAGATGGAAGTGTTTCGTTCCCTGAGGGTTTACGTTGCGGGGCGGACCATTTCACGCGTCGCCGGCGCCATGGCATCTTCTGCAAGAAAAGAACGCCGAGTCTTTATTCGTATCGCAGCGACACCACCGGATCGACTCGCGAGGCCCGGCGCGCCGGGAAGTACGTCGCCGCCAAAGCGACTCCGATCAGCAGAACCGCCACCGATGTCATCGCGATTGGATCTCTCGGCGTAACGCCGTAGAGGAGGCTGGCCATCAATCGCGTCAACCCGAGCGCCGCCGCCACGCCGAGAACAACGCCGGTCAATGCCAGCGCCATTCCCTGTTTCACGACCATCGAGCGCACATCCTGCGAGCTCGCGCCAAGCGCCATGCGGATGCCGATCTCTTGCGTTTGCTGTTGCACGGAATACGCCATCAGTCCGTAGATGCCGATCGCGGCCAGCAGCAGCGCGACGCCGGCGAAAATCACCAGCAGCGTCATGTTGAAGTCGCTGCGCGAAGTGGATTCCCCGCGCACTTGCTGCATGGACCGGATATGCGCCACCGGCAAACCTCCGCTCGCGGTGCGCAACTCCTCCTGAATCTCCTTGCTCAGCGAAAAAGGTTCGACGCTCGTGCGAATCACCCACGAAGCCGGAATGAATCCGTTATTCAGCTTGGTCACCCCGTCCTTCAGCTGCGCAACAGGAACATACATGCTCGGGTTGGGATTGTTATCGAGCCCTGCGTCGCGCGTGTCGCCGACAATTCCGACAATCTCGCGTGGCGGCTCCTCGAATTCCGGTCCGACGCCCTTGCCGATCATGATGCGTTGTCCCACCGGATCGCTCTTTGGCCAGAACTGCTTGGCCAGTCCTTCGTTAATTAGCACCACTCCCGCTGCGCCGCCGTCGTCACGGTCGGTGAACATCCGCCCGCGCACCAGTGGAATCTTGAACACGTCAAAATAGCGCGGCGAGACTGGTTTCCAGGCCGCGCCACCATGAGCGGTTCCCTCCGTCAGCGGCCGCCCTTCGATGATAAACGGCAGCCCCAATCCTCCCTGCAGCGGCAAGCAACACGTTTCCGCGATGGCCACCACTCCGGGCAAGCTCCCCAGTCGCCGCTGCGCTTCGCGCACAAGTTGGTCGACTCCCGCGGTCTTCTCGAAGCGCGATCCGGCAAGCGACATCTCCATCGTCAGAATGTTGTGCGTGTCAAATCCGGGGTTGACGCCTCGTAAAACGCTGAACGTCCGAATCAGCAGCGCCGCGCCGACCAGCAGCACTAGAGCCAGCGCCATTTCACTCACCACCAGGATCGACCGCGCCTTGTTTTGGCGCATACCACTCCCCGATCGCGATCCGCTCTCCTTCAACGTCAAGTTGAGATCAGTGCGGGATGCGCTGAACGCCGGAATCAGCCCAAACACGACTCCGGTCAATATCGAAACGCCCAGCGTGAACAGCAGCACCCGCCAATCGAGCGACACGCCCTCGCCGAATTCGCCGACTCGCGGAATGTTGCCGGGATTGATCTGCAGCAGTCCGCGCACTCCCAGATAGCCAAGCCCAAGGCCCAGCACTCCTCCCGCTAGCGACAACATCACGCTTTCCGTCAGCAGTTGCCGAATCAAGCGCCCGCGCCCGGCGCCGATTGCCGATCGGATGGCAATCTCTCTCCGGCGGGTCGTGGCTCTCGCCAGCAGCAGGTTCGCCACATTAGCGCAGGCGATCAGCAGCACAAAGCTGACGGCCCCGAGCAGTACGAGCAACGATCTCCGCACATCGCCGACCACGGTGTCCCGCAGCGGCTCCGCGGTGAAACCATCATGCGGGCCTAGCATGCCGGGGAACTTGCGCTTGAATTCGTCCGCCGCAAGATTCATCGCCGCTTTTCCCTGCTCTAGCGACACCCCGGCCTTCAGACGCGCCGCAGCCTGCAAGAAGTGCGCTTGGTCGGTGCTGGTTGGGTCGGCCTTCAGCGGCAGATAGATCTCCGCAGGCGGGTCCGAGGTGAATCTCTGATCCAGAATCCCCGTGACTGTGTACGGTTCGCCGCCCAGGTCGATGCTCTTGCCCACAAGGTTCGGATCTCCGCCGAATCGCCGCCGCCATAGCCCGCCGCTCAGCACCGCCACAGGCGGTCCTCCCGGACGATCCTCTTCCGCCGAAAACGTCCGCCCCGCCACCACCCGCGCTCCGAACAATTGGAAAAAACTGCTCGAGACGTGAATCCCCTTTAATTGTTCCGGGCGATCGCCACCGGTCAGATTGATACCCGGCCCACCCTGGTCGTACGCCGCGATGTCTTGAAATACCTGCGTCTGTTCTTTCCAAACGTTGAACTTCGGAATCGACGTGATGTTTCCGTTTCCCTGCGGCGAGCTCAGCTCCAACTGCACGATACGGTCGGGCTCCGGATACGCCAGCGGTTGCAACAGCACGGTGTTGACCACGGTAAAGATCGCCGTGTTCGCGCCGATCCCCAGCGCCAGCGCCGCGATCGCCGTCGCCGTAAAGCCTGGGCTTCGCCGCAGCATTCGGCCTGCGTAGCGAATGTCTTGCCGCAACACTTCCAGGAATTGCCAGGTTCGCATGGGGCTGTACGCTCCTCGCGCCGCGTCGGCGCCAGTCTTCTACACGTGGATGCGATGCGCCGCGCAGCAAATGGGATGGGCGCGTTCCCTCTCTCCCTGTATCAGCAAGACGCCAAAGTACTCCTACCAGCCAACCATGGGAAGCGGCGAAACACTTCGAGAACGGTTCATACCTATGGACGTGCAAAACTGGCGCGCGACAGCACGCCAGGGCTATAATCGCGCGGCTCAATCACCAGAACTTCATCCTTCGCATGCCTGAGAGACTTATGAAGCTTTTCGACCGCGTTCTCATTCTCACTCTGCTCGCACCGATTCTCACTGCTGTTCTTTCCGTCGCTCCGGCCGCTGCCCAAGGCACCCTGGCGAACGAAACTCCGCCTAGGCTCCAGCCCCCCACCGACAGCAGCTTTGACTATACCCGGCGCGAGGTGATGATCCCCATGCGCGACGGTGTGAAGCTCTACACCGTCATCCTTATTCCCAAAAGCGCAAAGGACGCCCCGATCCTCCTCACCCGAACGCCCTACAACGCCAACGAGCTCACCGGCCACGCCGCCAGCGCCCATCTCGGCCCCATCCTCAGCGGCTACGACAACGCCCTCGAAGTCATCCTCGAGGGCGGCTACATCCGCGTCGTCCAGGACGTTCGCGGCAAATACCATTCCGAGGGCGACTACGTCATGAATCGTCCGCTGCACGGACCGCAAAATCCCTCTCCGGTCGATCACTCCACCGACACCTACGACACCATCGACTGGCTGGTGAAAAATATCCCTGAAAGCAACGGCAAGGTCGGCATTCTCGGGATTTCCTACGACGGCTTCCTGCCGCTCATGGCGCTCGTCAATCCGCACCCCGCGCTCAAAGTCTCCGTCCCGATGAACCCCATGGTCGACGGCTGGATGGGCGACGACTGGTTCCACAACGGCGCCTTCCGCCAGCAAAATATGCCCTACATCTACGAGCAAGAGGGCACCCGCGACAACACCGCAAAATGGTGGACCAACCACTTTGACGACTATGACGTTTACATGGAAGCGGGTTCAGCGGGAGAACTCGGCCGCCGCCACGGCCTCGAGCAAATGGGCTTCTGGCCCAAAATCCTCGCACACCCCAGCTACGATGCTTTCTGGCGCGACCAGGCCCTGGATCGAATCCTCGCCGCGCAACCTCTAAAAGTGCCCGTCATGCTCGTCCACAGCCTCTGGGATCAAGAGGACATCTACGGTGCCATTACCGTCTACAAAGCCATCAAGCCCAAAGACACCAACAACGACAAAGTCTTCCTCGTCATGGGCCCGTGGCATCACGGCCAGGAAATCGAAGACGGCAGCACTCTTGGCGCGCTGAGATTCAATGCCGACACCTCGCTCCAGTTCCAGCGCGAAATCCTGGGACCCTTCCTCGCCCAATATCTAAAGGACGACGCGCCGAAGGCGGACGTTCCACCCGTTTCCGCCTATGAAACCGGCACCAACACTTGGCGTCGCCTGCCATCTTGGCCCGCCGGCTGCTCCAGCGGCTGCACCGTCAAGCCGACGCCGCTCTATCTCAATTCTGGCCTCAAGGTGAGCTTTGCCGCGTCTGCGGCCGCCGGCACCCCGTTCGATGAATACGTCTCCGACCCCGCCAAACCCGTTCCCTACCGCGCGCGCCCCAGCCAGCCCATGGGCTACACGGGTCGCCTCACTTGGTCCGAGTGGCTTGTGGACGATCAACGCGAAGCGTCCGGCCGCCCCGACGTGCTCGTCTATACCTCCGATGTCCTCACTTCTCCAGTGAAGATCAGCGGCCAACCGGTCGCCAACCTCCTCGCCTCCACCTCCGGCACCGATTCCGACTGGGTCGTCAAACTGATCGACGTCTATCCCGACGAGGTCGCCAGCCAACCCGAGATGGGTGGCTACCAGTTGATGATTTCTGCCGACATTTTCCGTGGCCGCTACCGCGAGGGCTTCGAGACGCCCAAGCCCATCGCCGCCGACAAGCCGCTGCTCTACAAGTTCGACCTGCCCGACGGCGAATCACGTCTTCTTGCCCGGTCATCGCATCATGGTGCAAGTCCAGTCGAGCTGGTTCCCGCTCTACGACCGCAACCCGCAAACCTTCGTGCCCAACATCTTCTGGGCCAAGCCCACGGACTACCGCAAAGCAACCCAGCACATTTACCACGCGCCCGGACAAGCCAGCTTCGTCGAGCTGCCCGTCGTCGCAACTCCCTGAAGTGAGGCGCAACTAATTGGCGGAATCTAAAAGGGTTACGCTAGTTCGTTTTGCAATTTCGTCTTGTGCGCTTTAGAGGAATCCCTGGGTCCGACCTAAGGCACGTCGGCCAAGTCCTCGTGAACTGACGAGATGTGCGGGCTCTCACTGGGGTAGGAACCTATACAGTGCTACGAATTGGAGCGATTCTCATTTCTTATTCCGAAGCTCCGCCGAAGCCGTCGGGACTGCCGATGCGAGAGGGTTGGAAGTTACCTCCATGCTGACTACTCCCAGCTCCGCAAGAATTCTTTTTGCGCTGTCCACCCTTAGGGTCAATGCCCCCTTCATGCCTCTAACGCTCGGCTTGTCTCCGCCCGCGCGCTTCACAATGGAAGCCTTCACACGACTGAGATATTTTGCGTAACAGCCCTGACACATGCCAAGCGACTGGTGAGGTACATCTATGCGCTCGCATTTGAAACAACCGTTGTCCTCGTAGACCCAGGAGTGTTTGCGCCAGTGCCACACGGGGATTAGCCTACGTATCGCGCGAGCCACTGCCGGGGGAAGACACCATGGCTGCATGAGAACGCCCTCCGACAATTCCTCGTCGGTTTCAGGCCTTTCTACTGCTTCCTTCGCGGCGATTCTTTGCAAGACGATGTCCGCCAATCGGTCGATAGGAAGTTTCTCTTTAGAATGCGGCGGCAATAGTTCGACCCTGCGTTTAGGCTTACGCATAGTTACCTCCAGTCGGATGGAAGTTCCGGTGAATTTCTATCAATTCAGGAATGGCGACGTGCAAATATCTCTGCGTCGTGACGAGCGAAGCGTGCCCGAGTAGGCGCGCAATGTAGAGCAGGTCCGTGCCACGGCTGCGTAAATGGGTAGCAAAACTGTGCCTGAGCTGGTGCGGGTGAACATCGCCCAACCCAGCCGTTCTCGCAGCTTTTTTGACGATTCGCTCAATAGCTCTTACGCCCAGCCGACGAGGGCTTCCGCAAGCCTTAGTGGCGGGCTGTCCGTCAATGAATCGAACCAGCGCATCCTTAGCGGACGCCTTAGTTGGAAATTCTTCATGAGTGCCAAGATACGTGCTATGAGTAGCGCGCGTCCGTTTGCCGTTTGGCATCAGTTTCCATTCCCACCACCAACCGGTCCAGTAAGTTTTCTTGCGAGAATAGTGAAAGACCACCGTCCCTTTCTGTGAGTGACCATTGGTTAGAAACAGCGGGCCCGAAGTACGCCCTCTGAGGTAAGCCCGGAGCGCGCCGACCGCAAATCTGCCGATGAACGTCGATCGCTGCTTGTCGCCTTTTCCATGAAGGACAGTGACGCTGCCGCCCTTTCCGTCGGCATCGAAATGTACGTCCTCGCAGTTGAGCGCCGATAGTTCGGCACGCCGAATTCCTGATGCGTAGAACAGCTCCAATACCGCAAGGTCGCGGGGAGTGTCGGCAGCCGCGAACAGTTGTCCTATTTGACTTTCGCTCAGTGCGTTAGGTAAGCGCGTAGGGAGTTTGCGGGTTGGAGCCGTTCTTATAGGACCGCCCCGAACAACGCTGCCCATGTTTAGGAAGGTATAGAATTTGCGAAGCGAGAACTGTATTCGAGCGAGGCTCGCCGGGGCAAGATGGCGATACTCGTGCAAGTACCGCAGATATTTTACAATGTGACCGTGCTTCACGTTGAGCAAGTTGACCTGCTGAATAAAGGAAGCGAACCCCCGCACGTCCGTGCAGTAGTTGACCCGAGTGCTTGACGAGTAGTTCTGGACGCCGAGCCACTCGTTGAAACCCTTGACGAGATCAAGATTGAATTCTGGGGGTACCGTTCTACTCACGAATTGCACTTAATCTCCTTCTAGCACCCGCATGCGTCATCAGTATCCTTGGCGACCCCGTTGCGGCGCTGCACTTCGGTTTGCGCTTCTTCAAACTGAATCGTGAAGCACGTCCGCGGCACTCTATCCGGTTGTGTGTGAAATCGTCAAACCAACAGTCGTCCTACAGTCCAGCACGATCAATTAGAGAAGAGTAAGTGGGTCGCCGACACGAATGGACTTGGCGGTTTCCGAAGGGACAACTCGAGTGTTAGTGGCGAGACGATAGAAATGGTCGAAATGCTCGGCGGTCGCCCACGGTTCAAAACGCTCGCGTCGCAGGTCACTGAAGCGTTTCTGGAAGCCGACCAGGTCTTCGCCGGTGCGCGAATCGCGCGGCGGAACGCTGCAGCGAGCGCAAGGATTACTGCCCTCGAGATTCACTTCGCAGGTATTCTTCGGACCGAAGAGCTGGTCCTCCCAAAAGCTAGGCACACCGTCGATTTCCAGCGTCGTGCGAAAGCGCCTGCGCGATTCGGCAAGAGTGATCCCAGGAAACCAGTCGGACACGGCTTGTAGGGTCGCCGTGGAGACGATCGTCGGCCATGGGCGGCGGCGGGAAAACCGTTGCGAGCGTAGCGCGCGATCACTTGCGCCTCGAAGTAGACACTGAACATTCCGCGCCCAGCGATTGTCCAGCGTATACAGCGCCCAAACACGATCGAACTCGAGTCCGCTGGCCGGCCCAATGCGAGCCTCCGTCATCAACACAGGATCGAGCGACTTGATTGGATTCAGGCGGATGTTCGCCGAAGGTACGCGTTAGCACGGAACCTACGGTTTCGTCGTGACACCGGCTCCCCTATCTTCATCCCTCAAGGGTCTACCCGACCCAACGAGTTCTCTCGCGGGAGCGGGCGCACAGCATAAATGGCAGCGGAGCCAAACAAACCCGCAAGAGCCATGATTTTCCACGCCAATTCGTAGCTGTGGCGCGAATCGAAAATTCTTCCAGCGATCCAGGGCGCGCCCCACTGACCCAGGGAATATCCCATGACGACCAGCGCTAGAAGTTTGCCGAGAGAAGTTGTGCCGAAGCATTCCGCCGTAACCAGCGGAATGAGCATGTAGTCTGCGCCCATCGAAAATCCGAAGATCAGGGCAAAGGCCCAGATCGCCGTCGACGAGTGAGCCGCACCCAACATCATGGTGGAGGAGCCGATCAACAGATAGAAAAGGGCCATGAGGTTCTTCTTCAGGAAGCGTTCCGCCAGGTAACCTACCAAAACGCGGCCACCCAAGCTCGAGGCCAGCAAAACCGTGGAGAAACGCGAAGCTGCGCTGCCCGAATAGCCCTGATCCTTGAGAAAGAGAATGAAATGCTGAATGACAGCGCCAATGGCCCCGATCACCAACGTTGCGGCTACGAGAATGAGCCAAAAGTTGGCCGTGCGGACCGCAGCGGCGACTCCTGCCGAAGCCGAAACACGATCATCGAAGGCAATGCCAGTAGCGTTGAAGGTATCGATTCCATCGGGAGACAGGCCCAGATCGGCGGGAGTTGAACGCGTAATCCAGATTCCGACCGGAACGAGCACCGCTAATATCAGCGAGCCGATGCCTTGGAGTGCGTGGCGCCAACCGATGGTTCGAATCAGAAAATCGACCAGGAGCGGTGAGATCACGCCACCGAGGCCCAATCCAAGGTAGGCGTAGCCCATCGCGCGACCGCGCCGCAGGCGGAACCAGCGGGTAATCAGGACTTGGTTCGATATCGGACCCGCCAGCACGTACCCCAGAACTTCCATAATGCAAAGGATTTCGTATTGCCAAAGCTTGGTTACCGATCCCATGAGAAATAGGGAGATGCCGGTCAGACTTACGCCGGAGAGAATCACCCAGCGCACTCCGATGTGGTCGATCACGGCTCCGGCCAGCAAGCCAAAGGGCAAGCCAGCAAAGAGAAATCCAAAGAGGAACCCCTGCGTGACTTGAGCGCGCGTGAATCCCAGAGACTCCACAAACGCCGGATAAAATACTGGAAATCCGTAAAAGATGACGCCAACAGCAAAGAAAAGATTCAAGAATGCTGCAGCAACAATCCACCAGCCGTAGAAGATACGCTGTTCTCGTGCCATCCCCATCATCCGAACTCCGGGCCTAAGATGGCGCAAAACCGTTCTACGCGTCCCGGATATGCATTTTCACCGCGATACATCCGGGTCAGCGAACGCGTGTACCTAAATCCGAAGGACCGCAAAAGCTGTCCTGCAGTGCTGTTTGATTTCAACCAATCTACGATCAAGACATCGCGAGTAGAACAGATGAGGAATCGCTCCAGCAGCGTGCGGGCGGCAGGGGTGTCGTTGGCCATCCAAGGACCAAGATGATCTGCGAAAGAACCCCTCCGCCCGAACATGTATCCCTGCAGTTTCCCTTCCGACGTGATTCCCGCGGTTAAACCGGGCGTTTGTTGATGAAGAGACTTCAGCAGAAAACTGCGATTCGCTCCAAACAGATCTCGATCAGTTTCGAGGATGTCTTCCAAGAGACTTGGGGGAAAGCCTGCGAGACGACCGGCTTCAGATGGCTCAGCCACTTGAATGGGAGCTCGTCGCAGAGTCCATCGCTCAATTTCGTATTCGGGTAAGAACCCCAGTTTCTCGTAGAGCGGTCTCCCTTGTGGAGTGGCGTCGAGCTTGATGCACGGAATTCGCAGTGCGTCGAGGTATTCGATCGTTTGTTCGAGAAGCCTCGTTCCTATGCCTCGGCCCCGGCACGATGGGTCCACCAATACCATACCTATCCACGCGAACCGGTTCTCGAACGAAATGGTCGTCGCAGTTCCGCATACTTGGCCGTCCAGCTCCGCGACAAAGCAACCTGCCTCACCAGCTTCCAGGAATCTACCCCAATCCATTTCGGTCTGATTCCAACCCGCAATCTGCTTTAGCCGCTGCGCGTCAGTAATGTCCTCCTTCGTCATGGCGCGTAGGCGCATCAAGGGCGGCTCCACACAAAAACGCAAATCGATCCGCTAGACGCTATCACGCCAAGATCGGAGACGTCACCTTCATCAGTGTTCGAAGCGAACAGCACACAGCCGGTGCTGACGACAATGGAAGGCCTCAAGTACAATCGGGTGCGATAGTCCTGATGTCACCATGGTGCGGTTGCTCGGGGAAGACCCAAATACATGGCGATAGAAAGCCAGAAAACATCGATTCGTAACGTAGCGGAATTGGACGAACTCCTCAGTGAGCCAACGGAGGCAACGATACGTGCCTTGGCGGCGCTTGAGGGCGACCTCCTTATCTTGGGGGTTGGCGGAAAGATTGGGCCGACACTCGCGCGTATGGCGAAAAGGGCGTCGGAGGTAGCAGGGATCCGGCGCAGGGTCATCGGAGTTTCGCGATTCTCGACGCACGAATGCGAGCACCAGTTGCAAGCGTGGGGTGTGGAGACGATTCGCTGCGATCTGCTCAAAAGGAAATCCCTTTTTGAACTCCCCGAAGCAGCCAACGTCATTTACATGGCCGGTATGAAGTTCGGCTCCACGGGACAAGAGGCGCTGACTTGGGCCATGAACAGTTTCGTGCCGGGTCTCGTGTGCGAAAGATATCCTCACAGCAGGATTGCGGCATTTTCTACTGGCAACGTGTATGGACTTTGCCCGGTTTCCAAGAAAGGGTCGCGAGAGAGCGACCCGCTCAATCCCCTGGGCGAATATGCAATGAGCTGCCTCGGGCGAGAACGGATCTTTGAACACTTTAGCCGCGCAGGCAAGATGAACATAACGATCCTTCGACTCAACTACGCAAGCGAGATGCGCTATGGAGTTCTCTCGGATGTTGCGAAGCGGGTCTACGCAGGACAGGTGGTTCCTCTTTCCATGGGATACCTGAACGCGATATGGCAGGGAGACGCCAGCGCGATGAGCCTGCAAGCGCTCGGCCGCGCATCGACACCATCCTTCGTCATCAACATTGCGGGGCCGGAACTGCTCAGCGTTCGTAGCATCGCTGAGGAATTCGGAGCACTATTTCAGAAGCCGGTGCGTTTCGAAGGTGTGGAATCGGATGACGCCCTTCTAAGCGATGCTGGAAGAGCTTTCGAACTATTTGGCCACCCTCGAGTCAGCGCCGCACAATTGATGACCTGGATCGCCGACTGGATTGCGCGAGGAGGGACGGTCTCGGCAATGCCAACCCACTTTGAGGAACGCGCCGGGCGTTTCTAACAAGAGACGGCGACTGTTCGAGGTCACCGACACAACCGATGGCATGGCGACTCGATTCCAAAGTGCACGATGTCCTACGACGAGGCTCGGTGATTCCGGCGCATCCGCTCGCGCTCACAGCAAACCGGCGCCTTGATGAGAGACGTCAAAGGGCTCTCACTCGCTATTATATTGCTGCCGGTGCGGGCGGCTTAGCAATAGGAGTACACACGACACAATTTGCAATTCGGGATTCAAGCAACGGGCTCTTCGAGCCCGTATTGAAACTGGCTGCTGAAGAAATGGATCGTGCAGATCGAGAACGGGCTGAACCGTTGATTCGCATCGGCGGGATATGTGGAGCGACACCCCAGGCCGTTCAAGAGGCGGAGTTGCTCGCAGATCTGCGCTACAGTGCCGGACTGTTGAGCTTGGCTGCGTTGAAGGACTCCGACGATCATGGACTCATAGCTCACTGTCGACGCGTGGCAGAGATCTTACCTGTGGTTGGCTTTTACTTGCAGCCAGCCGTCGGTGGCCGTGTGTTGTCCTACCGTTTTTGGAGGGAATTCGCGGAAATCGAGAACGTGGTCGCCATCAAAATTGCACCGTTCAATCGCTATCAGACGCTCGATGTTGTCCGGGCCGTGGCGGAGTCTGGACGCGACATCGCTCTCTATACCGGTAACGATGACAACATTGTGATGGATCTCGTCACGCCTCAGGTTTTTCGAATCACTCGGAGAACGGAACAGCGCTACATCGTGGGCGGTCTTCTGGGTCACTGGGCTGTCTGGACGCGACGTGCCTCGGAACTGTTGCAGGAGTGTCATGCCGCGGCTTGCGACGAGAAGAACGTTCCGAAAGGTCTCATCCAGAAGAGCGCACAGATTACCGATTGCAACGCGGCTTTCTTCGACGCGGCGCATCATTTTGCAGGCTGCATCGCCGGCCTCCATGAAGTCTTGCGACGCCAAGGACTATTTGAGGGTATTTGGTGCCTGGATCCCAAAGAGACCCTCAGTCCAGGACAGCGAGAGGAGATCAAGCGGGTCTACGACGCTTACCCTCATCTGAACGATGACGATTTTGTCCGTGAGGGACGCGACGAATGGCTTCGCCCATGACGCCGCCGAAGTCACTGAACAATACGTCGCTGTTTTGCTAATCGCTATCGAGCGGCAGACGGAGATGTCTCGAATGCAAGGAGTGCGACTTGACCTTCGATCAGTCGTCGCGGATAGCTTGCGGCAAAAGGTGGAGATGCCCCGGCTACATCGGAGACATTCGGCCATCGTGATTCGTATAGCGAGGAGACGCTACAACTGACAATTCCAAGGACAATTAATTGCGCCCCTAGAGAAGAGTAAGCTGGTCACCGACTCGGACACCCTTGCCGGATTCCGAGGAGACAACGCGAGTGTTAGTGGCGAGACGATAGAAGTGGTCGAAGTGCTCGGCGGTCGCCCACGGTGGGAGATGCTCGCGGCGCAAGTCGCTGAAGCGTTTCTGGAAGCCAACCAGGTCTTCTCCAGTGCGCGAATCGCGCGGCGGCACGCTGCAGCGCGCGCAGGGATGGCTGCCCTCGAAATTCACTTCACCGATGCGGAAGGCTACCGGATAGGTATTCTTCGGACCGAAGAGCTGGTCCTCCCAGAACGCGGGCACGCCTTCCACTTCCAGTGTGGTGCGAAAGCGCCGGCGAGATTCGGCGAGGGTGATCCCGGGGAACCAGTCGCACAGGGCTTGCAGGCTCGCGGTGGAGACGATCGTCGGCCCGTGGGCGTCGGTCTCGTCGGGAAAACCGCTGCGCGAGTGGCGCACGATGACCTGCTGCTCGAAGTAGACGCTGAACCATTCGGCGGCAGACTCTGCGTCCTGCGGAAACGCGAACTCCCTCGACGGGATATTGCGCGCGTCGCCGGGAACTGAAAGCGTCACCGCGCTGAGGTCCGGCGCGAAGGCCGCGCGGATCCGTAGCGTCGCGGGAGTACGCTTGCCGTTCACCCAGCGGTTGTCGAGCGTGTACAGCGCCCAAACGCGATCGAACTCGAGGCCGCCGGCTGGGCCAATGCGAGCCTCCGTCACCGACACCGGATCGAGTGATTTGATTGGATGCAGGCGGATGTTCGCCAGGCGCGCTTTTGCCGGCAGCGAATTCACAAGGTCAGTCTAGCAGTTCTCATTTCGCCGGATAGTCCTTCAGCTCCGGCGGATTCGGGCGGCTCCCGGGCGGAACGATACCGTTGAGCCGCAGATACAGCGCGACCTGGCCGTAATGATCGGCGACGTGCCAAATCGCGATGCCTGCGAGTCCCAAGCGCGTGTTGGGCCCGGCGTACGGGCCTTCGATGGGTTCGTACATGTTCTTGCTAGTGATGGCGGCGAGCGATTTGTTCATCGCTGCAAACGAATCGCGGAGATAAATGAGCAGCTCGGCGCGCGTTTTCGCTGTGCTGGGTCCTCCCTTGTCGCACGCTTCCGGTGGCTTCTTCCCATCGAACTCGGCGGCAAAGGCAAAATTCGAGCAGGCCACGTGTTTGATCTGTTCGGCGAAGGTGCGCAACTCGGTCGGGCCAAACTGCGCCGGCTCAGTGAATTTTCCTTGTACGGCGGGGCGAAAGCCGTATTTCTCTTCCGGCATCGCTTCGGCCGCCGATCGGAACTCGTACTCCTGAAAGCCGAAGGTGCGCATCATCGCGGAACCTACGGTCTCGTTGTGACTTAGCTCCGCGGCGGTGGGTTCGTGCGGCGGCGCTTTCTGCGCGTCCTGCGCTAGCAAGCCTGGCGCGAACAGGCCTAGCGCGAACAATGCCGCGAGAACGCTGCGTATCAGGCTCGAATGGACCATCGGAACCTCCAGACGGCAAAGTCTACCACCCGGAGGGCCGACGCACACTGTGTGCAGTCACGGCCGGCATGCATCTCGCAGATTAGCCTCTACTCGACGTGCTTCGACGTACTTGCGAAGGCCAAACTCAGTCGCCAGCGGTGGCTGCGCTCGCGCTTGCCAGGACCGACTTGTAGCCGCAGGTGCCGGCCTTCCGCAGCGCCTCGACGGCCTGCGCCGCGGTCATAAGTGGCGTAGTGCTAACGTGTTGCACCGCTCCGCCGGCGGCAAACGCAATGGCGATGGCGGCGGCCGCGATGTTGTCCGGCATATCGGTAATCGCGATCACATCGTACTCGCCAAAGGCAAAGAACGAGGTATGCAGCTTTCCGCCGAGCTTTTCGATAGGGGCGCGCACGGCCTCGATCCGGTCTTGGGGATTTTCCATCAACTTGGCCCAAGCTTCCTTGGTGTAGCTGACTTGATGGCAAAAGAATGGCATGGTGGGTCTCCTTGCGGAAAAAACGTTCCGGGGAATGAGGCGACTATGCTCTTGAAACCAACGGGTGTCAATCTCCGCCACGGCTTCGTTTTGTCCACCCATTGATCTGCGTCCTTACATCTGACTCAATCTGGCGGTGGTGTCTACGGAGTGGTAGCCTGTTCTGGAGAGGTCGAGCAGTTCACAATTGATCGCTCGCCTCAGAACAGGGGAGGAACAGGTGATGAATACGAACCTGGAAAAGGGAGCGCCCCACCGCTTTAAGCCGGGCCAATCTGGCAATCCCGGAGGTCGGCCCAGGAAGCGGCCAATCTCCGACCGCTACGCGGAGCTGGCTGAGCTTGAGCTGCCCGAAAAGGAACGAATCAAATATGGCCTATCTGAGGGCGCAACCTATGGAGATGCGATCGTGCTCGCCATGTTTAATTCTGCCCTTGAGGGCAACCCATATGCTGCGCGCGAGATACGCGAAGCGCTGGAAGGCAAGACCGGCCAGCGCCAAGAAATCATCAACCCGGAAGAGGTCCGGATCAATGTAACCTTCGAGGATCCTGTTCCTCCCAGGGTGCTGGATGCTTCCCATGGTTCATTCACAGCACCCCCACAGCGATTCCCATCGGAACCCGATTAGGGCTATCGATCGCGCGTTCGAGGGATCCTGCTGTAGGTGCGTACAGGCGAGTGCCGAGTTCTTGTCTGGCACCCTTCGACCTTGGTCGCGGCCGGGTATGGGAACTGCTGAAGCCATCTGCACAGCAGCCCGAGGCGACGCGTCACTGCGTCATCGCGAGCGGCCACGGAACCTTGGTTCGTGCGTGCTTCGATTCGCGCTTTGCGACATCGTCTTTAAGAATCCTCCCTATATAACTTGAGAGAGAGCTGCGCCCATTTCTCGATCGAGAAACTCTCCTAACGACTAGCCCTCGTCTTCCCCATGAGGCGGAAAGAAATAGTAACCAACACCGCAGTCAAGGGGATGTCCGATCCGGTCACAATCCTAAGAATCCTAAGCTCCCACGCGCATTCGCCCGGAAGTCCCGTGTGGAGCGATCCTAGCCGGAGACTTGCTTCTTTTGTCGAGAGAGAAAGCGTCGTAGAAAGCTAAAGCCCTTTTTTCTGTAACCCTCAGTTCCGGCTCGCAGGAAAGCTTCGCAGATTTGAGCCACACTGCGGCCTTCGCATGAAGCGATCTCTTCCAGCTGATTCTTCAGATCCAACGGAATTCGGAAAGTAAACTGGGAGTCTTTTTTCATTCGCGGCAGATTTTACCACGACTATCGCACAACTTCCTGCGCCCGGTGGGGCTTGACACATGCAGTGCTCTGCACTATAATGCAGTGCATTGCAGTGCAGTTGATAATTGCTGATAGGAGCCCATCATGAGAAAGCCTCTCGTTTTCTGGCGCGCTAACGCTCGGCGTGCGCGGTCTATTTGGGGTCAACTGCCGCCGTTGGCGTTGGACGCATTGAGAGAACTGACCAATAGGTTTGCTGTGTCTGTCGCCGCCGGAGATCTGCAATTCTTGGAGAACCGGTGGTACGTGACCCACGCGGGTCTTCTTCGAATAGCCCTTCGCCGCCGCTGCTCGGGAATCCGGACCGTTCTGCAAGAGCGTCAGTCCGATCCGGTTGCGGGTCGATGGGTCTTCAAGGCCACCGTCTACAAATCCCGATGCTCACGTGGCTTCGCCGGCTACGGTGACGCTGATCCCACGAACGTTTCTTTAATGGTTCGCGGCGCTGAGATGCGTGTTGCCGAAACGCGGGCCGTCAACCGAGCCCTGCGCAAGGCGTACGGGATCGGGGCTGCCCTCGCAGCTATCGCTATCGTTATCTCGATGGTTGGCGGGAAAAGGAAACCCGCGCGGCCATGGCTTTCGGCCGCTGCTTTGAGAGCGCGCTGGGAGCGTACTTTCGTGGAGAGGATTGCGGTGCGGCCCTGTTCAAAGAGTGGGAAGCTTATCGCGATGCTCCGTTTGAGTACAAAAAAGGAGACACCTGGGACCGTCTCGTGCACCAAGGTGTCCATTTGCTCCAGAAGTTTGTCCAGGACGACCGGATCCGCATCCACGACCCTGGGAAGAGTCTTCAGATCAAGATCCTGCGATCCCTTCCCGGAGGCGCCGAGTTTGTGGCGTACCTCGATGCCATCGGTGAAATCGGCGGGATCCGCTGCTTGATCGACTGGAAGACCACCGCGAGTCGCTACCCAGAGGGGCCCGATGGGTTGCTGTCACTAGACCCACAGCTCATCTGCTATTCATGGATCAGCGGAATCTCCGAGGTAGCGTTGGTCGTGTTCGTGCGCAAGCATGCACCCGAGATCCAATACCTGAGGACCTCGATTTCGGAAGAACAACGGCGGGAGTTCGGCCGGCTGGTGGAAGCATCCATGAGCCAGATCGAGTCGGGTCACTTTGATTCGCACAGTGGTATTCGGTTTCCGCAGAATGGCTGCGTGAGTTGCTCCCATCTAGGGCTTTGTCTGGACAACGAGCCGCTGATCGCAGCCAACCTCATCCGCAAGGCAGGAGCGAGCGACCTTGATTGGCTTGACGAGCTTGTGGATTAACGGACGACCGGCCGTGTCACCGGAACTCGACCCCCGGCGGGCCCGATTCGTCCTCGGCAGGATCGATGAGATCTTGACCTGGGAAATGGCCAAAGAGAAGGAACGAGACGTGCAATTTGTTGAGCTTGGGGAGTATCTGTGTGAGGTGCGGTCGAAGCAGTACTGGAGATTGGAGAAACTGAGCTCGTTCGAGGAATTCCTAGGGAGACGGTTTCCGGAATCGCGCCGAAAGGCTTATTACCTGATGGCGATCCATGAAAATCTGACACGGATTCCCAAGCCTCAGCTTCGAGAGGTGGGATGGAGCAAAGCGGTGGAACTGGTGAAAGTAGCGAGGAGGGACGGAGAAAACTTCGATTGTGCAACCTGGTTGCACAAGGCCAAGGAGATGCCCAAGGAGGGATTCAAGGGTGAGGTCGAACGGCACCTCACGGGGAAAGAGACGGAGCCCTGGGAGATTATCTACTTCAAGCTCTACAAGAGTCAGTTGCCCGTCGTCGAGAAAGCCATCGAGACGGCCGCCCTTATGCTGGGAAGCGACAAGTCTCGGGGGTATTGCCTGGAGATGATCTGCGCTGATTTTCTAGCCGGAGCAAACGTTCGAGAGGGCGAGCCTTAGATCCCGGCTGGTCGACCCTCATTACGCACCCGGATCTCTGATAATAGATGACTATGCATAAAATGGGCATGCAGCAACTCCGCCAGAAGCGACCTCGACTGAAGCTCAGCGCTAAGGAATATGACGCTCTTCGCGACCGAGTGCTCGAGCGAGATGGGTGGCGGTGTCAAAATTGCGGTTCGTCGAAAGACCTGCACGTACATCATCAAAACAAGCGAAGTAAGCTAGGCGACGATGCATTGGACAACCTAATCACACTGTGTGCCAGCTGTCACAGGCAGCTGCATAGAGGCTGATTCCACAGCTAGGCGATCCACGTCTGGCGAACTCCGCCTAGTGCACTCGCCCATCTGGGCCCTCGCTTCCGCCTACGTTTTGCACGCGACACAGCAAAGGCACGCAATGGGCCTGGGTAGGTTTCTCACCTGCGCTAGATCGCAAGGACCTGTCCCAAGTCTGTACGGTAGACCAGATGTGTTCTCAGGGAGCGAAGCCTAACCTAACCACTGAGCCCTGAAGAGGCTCAGCACGATGAACGCAAGATCTGTCTGGCCCGCTGCTGGATCACAACTTAGTTCCAAGGTCCAATCTCTTCGTTGCAGGTATCGGCAACGAATAGTTTCACTGCTAACTGCGCAGACTATGAAAGTAAAATTGGTTTTCTCGATTTCTTTCTTGTGGGTTCCCTAAAGTTCGAGCCGGCCGCCTCTGTCGCCATCCTTCCATCCGCACTCTTTGTTGAGCGATTTTCGCTCGGTGCAAGTTGGGCGTCCTCATTTCAGCAGGTGCTGCTACCTGATAATCGACCTCGGCTCCTGACGGGGGCTGGGCCAGGCACTAGGCGCAGTCACCTGAACTCGGCGGTTGAGCTCGGCTCTTCGGATCTAACCTTACGCTACTGCGCTCACCACTTTGGGGTTGTTCCGCAAGGGCTCATAGACTTCCCCGCTCACCCACAACTTATGAAGCAACACGGCCAGCTTCCGCGCCACCGCAATGACGGCTCGTTTCTTGGCATTCTTTCCTCCTCGTTCGGCTAGTTTTAATCCCCAACGCCGCAGATCACATATCGTCCGAGGTCTTCCGCTTCAGCAGATTCGGGAGCTTCGGAGGCTTGTCGCCGTCGTAAAAAACTTGGTCAGAGCGGCACTTCCAACGCCCGCGCCCAAGTCACCAATCCAAAAAAACAAACACTCAATTCGCAGTCACATTCCCCAATGAGGTTTCTTCACAGCTTCTACGGCAGATATCCGGTAATCTGACATAGCAGGAGTTGGCGGTCGAGCTCGTAAGAGAAATCGGAGAGTCTCGGGAGAGTCGTGAACCAGCGTAGGTGAGAGATGAGTGCAGCGTGCCCTGTTTATTCCGAACTCCTCCGCGCCTGTTGAATCAGCGAATCTGCTCTTGTCTCCGATACTCCCCGGCGCGCCAGTTCGACTCGCATTTCTATTTGAGTTCGCCCCTGAATTGTCCTCAAGAACACCGCGCCTGGCTTTTCCGTGGACCAGGCAAGAAAGAACAGTTCAGGGTCCGAATCCACAACCCTTCGGACAACATAGTGGTCAAATGCCAATTCGCTTGTCCCTTCTTGATGACAGTTCTTCCCCGCCAGTTGAACCTAACCAGATCGGTAAATACTGTCCGTGTGTTAGTCATGCATCGAGAAATGGAATATGCAGGTGCTCTCAGTCTTGGATGACTAGCGAACTTCCTGGGTGATCCTACCAGCCTTTGGCGATGTTGCCTGAAGGCTAGCAGCAGCGGCCCGCGGTTTGGGCGCGCCGAAATTGGATTGCTCAGGAAACTCTGCCAATTCTCTCTCGGCTGCAAGCCAATCCGCTAGATCGTTACCGTCTTCGCCGCCGCGTTCAAGGTATAGCTGGTATACCCGTTGTTTAATTTGTTCTGATGCTGACAATTTCCTTTCGCTCATGTGCATTTCCTCCTCTAACTCAAATCAGACTAGACCAGTTGAAACTCCATCATGATTCCGTCGCACCCATCGTTGCCGCTAGTTCATTCGATAAGGGTAGTCTGTCCATTATGGGTCGCCGATACGACGGGCATACATTCAAGATTCACTGAAAGTCGAACAGAAGGCCCGAGGTATGATCGGGCCTTCCGATTTTTCGACGAAGCAGGGACAGCTACCTAGAGGACGCGGCGACGGCCTTGGCTTTGCCGAGCTCAGGGACAACGCCGAGCTGCTGCATGAGGCCCAAAGCGTCCCAGTTGACAAAGCCTTCGAACATTTTGCCGTTCGTAAAGCGGGCAATGCTAACACCAGTGATGTTGAATTGCTTCCCTGTTGGTGCAATCCCGTTGAGATCGCCCTTATGGGTACCGCGGCAAGACCAACGAGCCACTACTGTGTCGCCTTCGGCAATGAGATCCTCGATCGTCAAGCGAATGTCGGGAAAGGCATTGCGGTAAAGAGTCACTCTCTTCTTTTCGCTCTCGGGGCCTCGCCCAACATCGGGCGTCGAACTGTCGTGGTGTGTGTAAGTAGGGGCGAAGAGCTCGTCTGCTACAGGCACATGGCCCTTGTTCCAAACTTCTTCGAACAACCGACGGACGTTAGTTTTGTTTTGTTCAGACATGGTGAATCTCCTTTTTAAAAACACGAATTTCCTGCTCGCATGTGGCGAGTGGGGCTTGAGTGATGTGGCCTGAAACCGCTGGCGTCTTGGGTGTGCAAACCTGTACGTCGAACAGGAGGTAGGGCCCCGCGCGAGGGATTAAAAAAGAACCTGATAGGTTCTGCCCTGTTGGCGCTCGATGCGGAGCTTGTCCTTTAAAGAAACTGCGAATGGACTGAGAAGCGGGAGTCTCGCCTCAAACAGCGAAACCTCGAACTGATACTGTTCTTCGAGAGCGCGGGTGTCAAGGAGAATCGAAAGCCTTCTTTGTGCAAAAGGAGCGACGGCGGCTCTTATCCAGACCCTGTTCGTAACCGCAACCGCAAAATGATTGGGAGAGATACATGGACCAGGGTGTCCAGATTTCCCAGGCGCGATTATGATTAACCCGCGGCTTCCAGCGTGTTCGTCTCGTTGCCATGTACTTGGCCCCACAAGGTGTCCCGAAAGTCTCATGAGACCCGGTTGGTTGCCCGTGAGAATCCCTCGTCGGATCGTTGACACGGCTTCGCAGAGCTGTAGAATCAAGACGCTTCTCCCCGGCAAGTTCCCTTCATTGTCAGTTAAAATCCCTCTCAACTGACAGCGGAATTGCTGCTGTTAACGACCTAGGAGTTTTGACGATACGCAGCATTCAGATACGCAGCATTCCATCGGCACTCGGGGAAGTCCATGCGAGCCAACAGGAGAAAGTGATGCAACAAAGCGTTCGGGGTATGGAACTGCTCAACAGACAAACGCTGAACAAGGGCACGGCTTTCACAGATGAGGAGCGTGCCAGACTAGGTTTGCATGGGCTGCTGCCACCTCAGATCGAGACGCTTGACGAACAAGTCATTCGCGCCTATGGAGCATACAAGCGGAAAGGCGACGATCTAGAACGCCATATCTATCTCCGCGCCCTGGAGGACACGAACGAAGTTCTATTCTACCGACTCCTTCTCGACCACATCGAAGAGATGACGCCGATTGTCTACACCCCAGTAGTGGCGTTGGGGTGCCAGCAATTCAGTCAGATCTATAGGCGCCCGCGGGGCCTCTTCATCTCTTACCCGTTACGTCATTCGATCCCAGCACTTCTTCGAAATCGCCCCCATCACAAGGTCGATGTCATCGTGGTCACCGATGGAGAACGGATTCTGGGTGTAGGCGATCAGGGCGTTGGCGGTCTGGGCATCCCCATCGGAAAGCTTTCTCTATACACGCTCATTGGCGGCATCCATCCCGCCCGAACTCTGCCCATTGTGCTGGACGTGGGAACCAACAATCCGGAACGCTTGCAGGATCCTCAATATCTTGGCTGGCGGCATGAAAGGGTCATCGGACAGCCGTATTTCGACTTCGTTAACCAGTTCGTAGAGGCGGTGAAACAAGAGCTACCGGAAACCTGTCTACAGTGGGAAGACTTTGCGAGGATACATGCGAGGCCCATCCTTGAACGCTACCGCGACGAACTTCTGACCTTTAACGACGACATTCAAGGCACAGCCGCCGTGACGCTTGGGGCGATTCTAAGTGCTGTGAAAGCTACCGGCACGCGCCTCAAGGATCAGCAGATTGTTTTCTTTGGGGCCGGATCGGCAGCCATCGGGGTGGCTGACTACCTTCGCAGCGAACTGGTGTCGGAGGGCCTTTCCGAGCGAGATGCGCGTCAGCGCTTCTGGGTTGTGAATAGCCACGGTCTCTTGCACACCGATCGTACAGACCTCACGGAAGAGCAAAAGGTGTACGCGCAACCCTCGGAGCGCTTAGGCGATTGGCCCCGCAGGTCCAACGGGCAGATTGCTTTAGGTGACGTGATTTCACGGATCGACGCTAGCATTCTCATCGGACTCTCGACCGTTTCGGGGTCTTTCACCGAGCCGATCGTCCGCGAAATGACGCGAAAAGTTCCACGGCCAATCATTCTACCGCTCTCAAATCCTACGGAGAAGTCCGAGGCGAACGCAGAGGATCTGATCCGGTGGACCGACGGTCGAGCACTGCTGGCGACGGGCTCTCCTTTCGCTCCGGTTAGGTATGCCGGTCGGCAAATCACGGTCGCTCAGTGCAACAACGTGTACATTTTCCCGGCGGTCGGGCTTGGCGTTGTCGCTTCTCGGGCTCGCCGCGTGACCGACGGCATGATGGAGGTCGCAGCTCGGACTCTTGGAGAGCATTCACCTGCTCTGAGAGACGCAAGCGCGCCGCTGTTGCCTCCATTACGAGATATCCGTGAAGTGGCCGTTGCCATCGCCGTTGCTGTGGGTTTCGAAGCACAGCGGGTTGGCGCCGCTCCTAAGACGAGTGAGGAAGAATTAATACGAAGAGTACAGGAAGGCCAGTGGACTCCCCAATATTCTACAGATTCGACGGCCTCTTAGCATAATCCATCATTTCTAGAAGTGACGCTGAAGGTTGGTGGACCAGGTTTGTCAAGCTCGTCGTATCGAATCCTCCACTCCATCGCCTCCAGCGAGGGCCATGTTTGATTTTTGATCGCTCTGTCAGTGCAGTTGGAACGCTGCGGATGAAAATGGATTCTTGCGCCCGGAGCCAAGGCTGGCTTGAATGCAGTCTCGCAGGGTTAAGGTCGGCGATTCTATTCCTGATCTGACCCATCAACCGAGCGCATGACCATGTTGTTGTTGGTTCGAGGACGGCCGTTGACTTGCGATGGCAGAAGGGAGCAACATTCGCAACTTAGAGGCTTACGATGAGTCGGAAAGTGCTTGCCACTCTTGGTGCCATGCTCGTGAGTCTAGCCTGCAGCGGCAACGCCACGGTCCCGGCTTCCGTCAACAATTCCTTAGTCAACTCCGACAGCTCCGGTGAGGTTCCGCATCCGGGAAACGAGCTCAATTGGGTGCGCTATACCGATTCTGCCGAAGGTGCGTTTTCGATGGAGGTTCCTGTCGGCTGGCAGGTGCAAGGCGGAATGTATCGTTTTGGCTATTTCGACGTCCGCTGGATGATGGACGTGCGCTCGCTCGACGGGAAAGTCATCTTACGCATCCAAGACGCGAACGTGCCGGGTTATAGTCTGCCCGGCCCGGGCACCGGCCCCGAAGGCACGCCATACTCTAGGCCCCAGCAACTTCAAATGATGATCGCCCGTTACCGGACAGGTCAATCCTATGCGGAGCTCTACGCGAAACACCGTTTTTCCCGCATTTGCAGGAACGTAAGACCGCGCAGGCCGGATTGGGTTCCTACGACGCCTCCTGCCTGGAGGGACGATCCCGGCACGGAAGGCACCGACGGTAGCGTCTCCTACGACTGCGACACTTCCGACGGGCCGCGCATCGCTAGCGTGTATGTGCATACCACGCTTAATCCTAGAACCGGCGTTTGGTTTGCCTCTCCTATCAGCATCCTCGTCACTGCGGATCGAGCAGCCCTGGCTTACACCATGGTCCAGCACATGATTGACACTTGGGAGAAGAATCCACGGTGGGTGCAGTACCAGAATCAGATGACGCAAGTCGGCTTGGATCAAGTCAGGGCCAACTTCCAGCAATTCATGCATCAGATGCAGGCCTACCATCAGGAGCGCACAGCCACAATGAATCAGCAAGTGGCCGGCTTTGAAGCGCGTCAAAGCGCGCAGGCACAGCAGGTGTCAAACTTCGGCGAAATACTCACGGGTGTGCAAAGTGTCTCGGACCCGATGACGGGCAGCCAGTTCCAGGTCTACAGTGGGCCAAAAGCCAACTACTACATCAACGGAACCGGCGCGAAGATAAATTCAAACGTCTCTCCAGGGCCCGGCTTTCATCAACTCACGCCCGTGCAACCCTGACGCATTTACCGCACTGCGGGCGCGGAGATGCAACCGTTTCGACTCAGAAAAGCCGCTGGTCAACTCGCAAAAACAGCTCTGGCACAGCGATGGTCCCTACCGCTTCCGATTCTTTCTTCAGCGCTCTTTTCCAACATCCAAGCATGATGCATCGGTTGATCGAAAGCGCCAGCAACTTAGGTGTAACTTCTATCGTTTTTCCAGCTACTGCAGTTTCGCGTACTCTGCTTTGGCTTCCATCAGGATGTGGAGGGCGGGGTCAGCGTCCTTCCAGAGCGCGAGGAAGTTTTCATACGCGGCACGGGCTTTGGTAGTATCAACCGACATCGCATAGGCGCGAGCGAGGCCAAGGTGCGCAAGTGCGCCGATGGGTTCGTTCTGCACAATGCCGCGATGGTCGAGGATTTTTTGGAACTCGGTTGCTGCTTCGCTGCTCTGACGGCCGACTAAATATGCTTCTCCTCGCACGTAGACGGGATACAGACCGCCCGCGGTCCCTAACTCATAGGGCGACGCGACCTGAAGCAACTCAATGGCCTTGGAAGAATCCTTGCGGTTGAGTGCAATCAATGCGCGGATCGTCGGCAAGTAGCAGTACTGCACGGCCGTGTCTGCCGAGAATTGTTCCGCAAGGTGATGTGCCAGCGCCTCGGCGCGTGGGCTATCGCCAGCGAACCCTAAGGCCATCCCTGCTCCATACTGAGTATCGCGATCGGTCGAAAGCGCTAGTGCCGCCTGAGATCGTTTTCTTGCCTCCCCTGAATTACCAAAGAGAGCCTCCCGCAAGGCGGCATTCACCTCATAGCTCGCCGCCGTCTCCTTCTCTTCCGCACGCTCGGCTGAGGCCGATGCGCGGCGAGAAAACTCCCGAGCGGTTCGAAGATGCCCAAAGTAAGCTGAGGTGTCCGCCTCGTTCGACAGCAGTGAATCTTCCACACCGGGTTCACCTGTAGACAAGGCTATTTGCTGCCGCATCCCAGCCGCGTCGTCTTGCAAGAAAGCAACCACGTAAAGATATAGACGCAGGTCTGGGGAGTCGAGGTTCTTTGCCTGCGCCTCTAGCGCCGTGGCGCGGGCTTGGTCCAGGCGATTCAGATAAATATATGCGGTGACGAGGTCGGCGTAACCCTGACTGTCTTGCGGAGAAATGCGGACCGCCTCGGTGGCCATCGCCAGGCTCTTGTCGTAATTTCCGAGAAGAGTGTAGATAGTAGCTAGATTGGTACGCGGCCCAACCTCTCTGGGGTACGTCTGCGCCCAGACTTCATAAACACGCCGCGCCCCGCCCAAATCGCCCGTGCAAAGCTGAAAATAGTGTGATTCGATGTAGAACCTCTCCCGGTCGCCGACGCGCCCACGTAGTTCATAGGCCTGCTTTGTGTTGTCTGCTGCCAAACCAATTTCGGCGAGATTCGAGTAGGCGGTTCCGAGTGAGGCGTATGCCATAGCGAACTTCGGGTCAAGCTGAATGGCGCGACTGAAAAATGGGACGGCAGCAGCGGAATCACCCTTTCCCACCATCGTCTTACGGCCCATGCTGTAAGCCTGAAGCGCTTCGAGCGAGGATGTGGTGGCCTGCTGAAGTGGGGTATCAAACTTCTGAACTGAGCTCAGTGATTCGCCCAGCTTGGCACGCAATTTCGTTGCTGCCCCGTCGAGAGCTTTTAGCGCCTGCTCCTTGCTGTCCGCAGTGGTCTGCTCCTCCGCCAGAACGTCGCCGGTGTGACAGTTCATTGCTTGAATTCCAAGAACATATTTACTTCCCAGGCTTGCAATGGAGCCGTCGAGGACGGCGGCGCTCTGCGTTCTCTGGCACAATTCCCGAGCTACGTCCGACGTGAGCTTCGCATCGCCGGGCTGGCCCATCAATTTCAGCGTCTGTTGCATTTGCGCTTCGGACACAACGTTGAGAAAGGGAGACTGTTCGAGTTGCACTGCCAGTCCCTGCCGCAGGGCACCGTCAAATACTGCGTCACCTGTTGTGTTTGTGAAATCTGCAAGGACAACTAAATCCTTATCAGTGAGTTTGGGCGCACGGTGGAAATAGATGTACGCCGCTGCCGCAAGCGTCACAATCGCTAAGGTAGCAGCAACAAGTGTCTTCCAGCGATTTCCAACGGGCCCGCGTATGCCGAGATCCCTCCTGCTTGTCGCGCTCGTCGCTGCCAAAGGCACCGGATCCGTGTCACGTTTAAGCCGCTGCAAATCGGTGCGAATGTCGGCTGCATTCTGGTAGCGCAGCTTGCGGTCCTTCTCGATGGCTTTATTGATGATTTCTTCGAGTTTCGGTGGAAGTTCGAGATTGAAACGAACCAAGGGAGCTGGTGCACGATTGAGAATCCCATCGATGATCACGCCGGAGGTGTTGCCGGGAAATGCCGGGCGTCCGGCAGCCATTTCGTAAAGCACCAAGCCGAAGGAGAATAGATCGGTACGCGCGTCGAGCTCTTCGCCGCGGATTTGCTCCGGCGACATGAAGGCGACCGTACCGACGGCAACACCAGGAGTGGTAAGCAGCTCTTCAGCTGTCGCCGTGGCCATCGCGGAAGCGCCCACTCCCTCCTCGATACCCCGGGCCGGGGTAAGTTTGGCTAAGCCGAAGTCGAGCACTTTGGCGTGGCCCCGCTCCGTTATGAGCAGGTTGGCGGGCTTGACGTCGCGGTGGATGATGCCTTTCGCGTGCGCGATAGCGAGCGCATCAGTGATCTCGATTGCCAACGCGAGCACTCGATCGAACGGCAGCGGCTTGCCAGAAATGCAATGCTTGAGGGTCTGCCCATCCAGAAACTCCATGACGATGAAATGCTGGCCGCTTTGTTCGCCGATGTCGTAAATAGTGCAAATGTTTGGGTGATTCAGCGCCGACGTAGCCTCCGCCTCACGCCTGAAACGTTCAAGTGCGGCTCGGTCGTGCGCCGTCTCGGTCGGCAGAAACTTAAGCGCGACGAATCGATGGAGGCGAGTATCCTCCGCCTTGTAAACCACTCCCATCCCGCCGCCACCGAGCTTCTCGATGATGTGGTAATGCGAGATGGTCTGTCCGATCATTGTTGGAAACCGCTCTTACGAGGCATGTTAGGGTGTGCCCAGAGGCAAGTCAACGCGGGTCTAAAAGCAACCGTTGGTCCCAGGTTTAAATCCTGGCGGATCCACCAACCAACGTGTAAGTCTTGATTTCACAATCAGTTGATTTTCCCGGCGTTCGCGCTGTCTTCCAACTTGAGGACATCTGAGAGCAAAACTCCCGCGACTAGCTCCACAGCGCGGCGTTGCGAGTCCGGTATGACGTGTGTATAGGTGTTGAGCGTCGTTCCAAGATCGCAGTGGCCCAGCAGAGACTGTGCGGTCTTGATTGACTCCCCTACTTCCGTGAGCCATGTCGCACGCGTATGACCGAACGAATGCCACGACACGCGCGGCTGTTTGATCCGGTCACATGCGGGTGCCGGCTCCCGATTGTAGAGATTCTTCGCGCTCAGTGGGGTTCCCTTCGGTGTCACGAAGACCAGGTCGTCCGGCTTACAGGAAAGTCTGTCGGCGCGATGGAACTTCAAATACCTTCTGCAAAACCACGCTGATCGGTATTACGTGATGACTGCTACGCGTTTTTGGCAAGCCGAATTCATCGTCGGAGAAGGTTTCAGCGACTTCGAGCGTGCCTCGCACAAGTCAATGCGCTTCCACCGAAGGGCGAGAGACAGGACAGCTCGGTACCGGAGATGGTGGGAAGTAGAACACCGTGCACTTGATGGGGGCTCCGGCTCCCTCGAGGGAACATTTCGAAGAAATAACCAACCTGGTGCCACCGGACTCGCGGCGACAGTAGGTCTATGAAAGTTCAAGACTGAAATTCCTGGCTCCCGCATTGTCGGCTACCCGGAAGTAATCCTTGGACCCGCTTGGCGGCGGTCACTTGGACGTGTAGTCGCATTACCGGACATGTGGAGTCCTAGGCAGGGCACTCGTCCGGCTATGCGGATGCACTGGGTGATGGTGCGGTCGTGGAAGGGGAGCTGAGTTCACTCAGACCATGGTAAGGCAGCGGTGAAGAGAGGTAGGGCTCCGTGCCGTACTTGACGTCGGGGCAGGCGTGGTTCAACGCTTCTGGTACGGGTGGAAGATGTAGTCCTTCGCCTTCACGGCCACATGGCACGCGTGTCCGCAGTCTGAGAGGCTTTTGGGGTCGGCATGTGGTGCCAAGAAACGTACCCGATTAGGGACAGCGATACCAACGATTACAAGATTGTGGTGAACATGATGTGTGACAGGATCAATGCGAAGTTTGACGCCGATGAGGCAGAGGCGCGGCGTTATGGCGTGGAGGTCAAGATTCCTCGTCCTAATCGCTGCGACTAGAGGGATCCTCGCTTCCCGCCCGGTCCTCGATTTTAGGCGATGTGCCATCGGGAACCAAATTCATCATCTTCCCTTTACACTCACCCGCCGTACGCATAAAATTTGATTGAGGAGTGAGATATGAGATTCCGAATAAAACCGATGGCTGCGATTGTGACGGGAGCGGCTATGGTCGGAACGGTCGGCGCCAAACCGTAAACGCACATCTTCACATGGCTAAGGCGCATTGCCGGAAATGCCTGTCCCACCAAATTCGCTGCCTCGTGCGCGCATCTATACTAGTGTGGGCAGAAAGTGCGGGCAGGGCGGCGCGATGAAACAAGCCATCGACAAATTCCTGCAGTACCTGCGGTCGGTCAGGAACTCTTCACCGCATACCATCCTGAATTACGGCAAGGACCTGGAGCAGTTCGTTGCGTTCTTGTCGCCACCCGGGATGGAGCCTCCCGCGCTTACCGGAATCACGCACACGATCATTCGAGAATTCGTCGGTCATCTTCATGATCAAGGCTTGGAGAAGAGCTCGATCGCGCGGAAGCTGGCGGCGCTGCGATCGTTTTTCAAGTATTGCGTGCGCGAGGGCGTGCTCAAGGACAGCCCGGCGCGGCTGGTGCCTACGCCGAAGCTGCCGAAGCGCGTTCCGTCCGTGCTTTCCGCTGAAGAGATGAATGGCTTCTTGAATCAGCTTGCGGAGATGGCGTCGCCCGGAGGCGACAGCGGGACGTCACGCACACGTGCGCGGCTTCCAAAAAACGCGCCATCTCGAAAACCTGGCAAGGTTAAGGACGACGGGTTGCTCCTGCGGCGCGACCGGGCGTTGCTCGAATTGCTTTACGCCTCGGGCCTCCGCGTCAGTGAGCTCACTGGCCTCAACTTGGTTAACATCGACCAAAGAGAGAAGATGTTGCGGGTTCGCGGGAAGGGCAACAAGGAGCGCATCGTCCCTTACGGAACGAAAGCGCAAGATGCCCTGGACAAGTATTGGCCGCTGCGCGAGCAACTGCTGCTGCAACCGAACGTTGAACGCGGAGGCCGACGCGGCGGGCCGCACTTCGAGGCGGCCTTCCTGAATTATGCGGGGCGGCGGCTGACGCAGCGTTCGGTGGGACGCATCGTGAAAAAGTATGTGCGCCTGGCGAATGTAAACTGGGACCTGCATCCGCACTCGCTGCGGCATGCGTTTGCGACGCACTTGCTGGCCGATGGCGCGGACCTGCGGGCGATTCAAGAACTACTCGGGCATCAATCGCTTTCTACCACGCAGAAGTACACGCATGCGTCGATACGCCAGCTGATGGAGATTTACGACAAGTCGCATCCGCACGCCTGAGGGCCGGGCAAGAGGTACTCTTGGTGAACCCACGGATCGCTTTGAGGGGCTTGCTGTTTCTGGGTGTGGCGCTCTTGGGTTGGGCGCCGACGGCATCCGCACAAGACCGCGTCCATGGCTTCGGGTGACTCGGGCCGTAACAAAACTGAAGTCAATTCGCTGCGGCGGGTCCGAAAAGCAAATTCACTTCTATCTTTCGAATCCAACCTGCGCCCGACATCAGATGTCTCACCTAAGTCCAAGATGGAGGACCGCGGTAGTACTTTGTAATGCAAAGTGACTATTGGTGTCAAGGAATTTGAGGACTTGGTGCGTCCCTGCCGGACGCCAATGCCAAATTTCACTTAATGGGATGGTCCGCCGCATATCTCTAGAAGTTGTAGAGTGCGGGGCAAGGAGGCGTCTCATGAAACTACACGCGCTCGGAATCGATTTGGGTAAGACGATCTTTCATTTGGTTGGGCTGGATTCAACTGGCAGGGCGGTGATCCGCAAGCGATGTTCTCGCAGGCAACTGTTGGCATTCACCGCGAACTTGGAAGTGCAGTTGATTGGGATGGAGGCCTGTAGTGGAGCGCACTTTCTGGGGCGGGCGTTGCGCGAACAAGGTCATGAAGTGCGATTGATGCCGGCGCAATACGTGAAGCCCTACGTGCAGACCAACAAGAGCGATTACCTGGATGCCGAAGCCATTGCGGAAGCGGTGCAGCGGCCGAGAATGCGATTTGTGCCGATCAAGACGGAGGAGCAGCTCGATTTGCAAGCGCTGCATCGCGTACGCGAGCGCTGGGTGATGCGGCGCACCGCAGTGGTGAACCAGATTCGCAGTCTTCTTCTGGAACGCGGGCTGACTCTACCTAAGGGCCGACGTCACCTGGATGGGCAACTGCCGCGAATCCTGGAAGACGCGGAGTTGAATCTGTCCGGCTCATTCCGTGTTCTGCTGGCTCAGCTCCAATTGGAACTGGAGCAACTCGCAGCACGCATTGAGGAGATGGATCGGGTCATCCAGAAAATGGCGAAAGAGAATGAAGCCTGCCAACGACTCACGGAGATTCCCGGAGTAGGTCCGGTTACCGCGACAGCCCTGATCGGTGCGGTTGGCAATGGCAGCACTTTTCAAAAGGGACGAAATCTAGCGGCCTGGATGGGGATCGTTCCGGGAGAGTATTCCACCGGCGGCAAACAGAAGTTACTGGGGATCAGCAAACGCGGCAATAAGTACTTACGAAGACTCTTCGTTCAAGGCGCACGCAGCGTACTGCAACAGCGACACAAACAAGCGCCCGGTCTGAGTAGTTGGTTAGCACAACTGTTGGGGCGCACTCATCAGAATGTTGTCGTCGTGGCTTTGGCCAACAAGTTGGTTCGCATGGCCTGGGCGGTCTTATGCAAGAACCAACGCTATCGCACTCCCGTTCTTGCTGTTTCTGCATAAAATCTCGCTTTAAGGAAAAAGAGTTCTTGCCAGGTCTGCTGGCGGAAAATAGAGATGGCAATGGGTCTCTCCCACGCTCTCGAAACCCGATACCGGAGAAGGTCGATTCGAGGCCGTCCACTTTATGAGGACGAGAGCGAGCGGATATCCATCATGGCCCGGAGTCAACGACTCCACTCAAGGCCGAATACATTGGCGCAGACCAACTGTCATCGCTCATTTTTCGCTTGCAACTCTGCGGCGGACCATACATCTCCGGTAATGCGTGCAACTCAACCGGTCGATGCAACATTATTTAGGCTGTTGATCGGACAACGCTTCCCTGGAGAGAAAACGGCCCTAGCAAAGAGCTGCTAAGGCAATCCGAGGCAGGCGTTAGCCGGGAGATGAATCACAAAATGAAAGAAGGCCGCCCTAATATACCGACCGCAGAGCCGATTACGTCGTCACGTTTTTGCTGATCTCAACGCTAGAGACTTTACACTTCGCGAACACCTCAGAAATTCAGCCGCAGCGCCAATTGGATTTGCCGGGCCGGCGCCGCAAAGCTGGGTGAGCCAAACGTGGGATTGGCCGTCTTCTTCCGTGATCCACCGGATAGTCTTCTTCGTGCCCTGCTTAGAAGTTCAGAGGAGGGAAATATGTGTCCAGCATGTATCGCAAACGCAGCAGTCATGGCCGCTGGAGCGGGTCCACAGGAGGAATTCTGGCCCTGTGCATCGGTGAGAGCTCCGCCTTAGTACACCTGCTGGAAGCCGACGTTCACTATGTCGCGGAACTTCGGCGTTCCCGGAGGCAGTTTTGACAAATCTAGGAAATCCGTATCGAACGCGTACGCGCGAGTCGGAGGCGAATATACGGTGCCGCAGCACTTGAATACGCCCGTCGCATACTGGGAGTAAAACAAACTAACCATCGAACCTTCGTAGTTGAGCGATTGGCCGCCCCAATTTTCCAGATAGCGCAAGAAATTGTGGACGCCGCCGTCGGTCCCGTAATCCTGTGGGACACCCGCGAACGCCGGCTGAGGGAAATTGATATTTTTCCCTGAGGCGATGGCCAAGCGATAATAACTGGTGCCTGCGGCACGTCCGGCGACGGAAGCGGGACTGGTGAAGCTACTGGTGTCTGTCCAATTATTCGACAGGAGCGTCGCAGTATCCGCGATGACCGCTGCGGCGGCATGCGGATCACCGAAACCTCCGGCGGTCGCGTTGTAATTCCCCAACACATAAGCTGGTTGCTCGCTTGCCAGGGTAAAGCCCCCCTGCCCGTTGTCTGGACGAAGCGGGAGATTGCCGAGCGCACCATTCACGAGCCGGACACCATGACGCGGGCCCGAGACCCAGTTGGGACGCGCAACATTGACGCAACTGACCGGGGTATTGGGAAGCTTTCCAGGCTGGACTACACCGAATCCGAGGCCGAGAAAATTAGCGGAATAGGTATCGAGCACGCCATTCTGATTTACATCTTCTCCGGCATTCAGCACGCCATCTGGAGCGCCCGTTACGCTTCCCGGATTAATCACATCCTCGTAGCCATACTCGCCATTCTTCGTGCCGGCCGTCGGGCTCGGGAGCATGCCCCGCCGGTCGGAAAGATAAAGAACGTAGCCGTTTTGCGAGACGAATTCTGTGTTGCCGCCGGAAGCTCCAATATTTCCCGCGAGCCAGCGCTTCAAGTTATTCACGTCAATCTCGACGAGGTTCAACACGCCGCCGATGCTGCAGTTCGCGGTAACGCGCTGGTTCTCACGGAATTCGCCTTCGCGAGCCTCATACATGTTGATGGGATACCAATTGTTGCGCGTTGCAGGCCCGGTGATCGTGCTGGCGGTACCCGCGTCGGTCACGAGCTCCGCGGCCGAAGCCGTGCCATCGCCGTTGCGGTCAGCTTGCATCTGCAACACCAAGATGGCGTTGGGATGCACGGTATTAGGGGAAAAAGCGCCTGGAGGAGTAACGCCGCGCGCGAAACCCAACTGCAGCCACTCGGTGGTAACGCCGACATAACTTCCATCGTTTTGGCGGATTTCCACGCGCAAATATCCGTCCAACAAATTCCAAGGCTGAGTAGTGGTCGTTGTCGCTCCCGTCGTCGTGGAGGTGGGCGTCAGCACTGGGGCAGTCACGGGGACGAGTGTGGCTTCAGCCGCCGGAGGAGTAGTTGGCACGTTAGTCCAATTGGTTTCACCGCCAGGACCAATTCTCGTTGTCGTTACTCCGCCCGTCGTATCGGTTACTGTCACGCCCTCGGCGAAAAAGGTCTTACCCACGAGGCCCGCCACTGGCACGCCGTTGCTGTAATCGGGAGACGCAGCACTTGTTTTGACGTTCGCCAGGCGGATGTTTTGCGGGTCAAACGCCCCCCCCGGTAACTCGGCGGGGTTGTCGCTGAGCAACACGCGAATTTGCGCCTGATTGTAAAGACGAGATTCACCCACCAGCGAGGTCGGGTCTTCGCCGGGCAGCGGACGGCGAACGATTTCAATGGGGCCGACGCCTGGCTGCACGAAAGAGAGAGTGAGTTGGCGCGCTCCAGTGGTTCCGCTCAGGATCATGCCTGCATAGGTGGAGGTCGACAAGGCGGCCCACGGCGGATTTACGGTTCCGGTTCCGGTGGGCGAATAGGCGGGTGTGGGACCCCCTACGGAGCTGCCTTCGTTCGGATTCACCTGAAGATTTCGGCAGGCGGGCTGTCCTCCGTCGCATCCATTGGGAGCGGTGGGAATCAACGCCTGGCCGGTGCGTCCCTGGGCTGTGGTGCTGGCGCCGTTCGCCAATTGATCGCGAACGACATCACCAGCAGCGCGAATGGGGCTGTGGAAGGTGAGCGTTTGGCCGCCGCCTTCTGCGAGGAAGAGGTTTCCGTTGGTTTGGACGCGGCCCGCGAAGTCGAAACTGGGACCAGGAAAATAACTCAGGTCACTTTGCGAGAACACGCCAAATTGAAAGACAGGAATTTCGGCGACCTCTACGTTTCGGATTAAGCGCGCTTCGTCACCAGACGGGCTGTCCGCAGTGACTTGCAGGTTCATGCGAACGATCTCTGCCTGTAATCCGCTGTTGGGTCCACTGCTGATCGTCTGCACGTTCGTGGCGGGAGCCGCGCATCCCCCCCCGGCGGGCGGGGGAACCTTGAAAATGTATTCGAGGTAGGTGGCACCCACCGCGGCTTGGTTCGGCGGCGCAGCCTCGAGGGCTACAATGTCGCAATTGGTGGGGGCGGCTTTCTGGGTATAGAGAAGCGACAGATCCGCCATCATTTTTTCCATGCCCGCTTCGGCGCCGTAGTAAGCCACGGTATTTCCGGAGTCTGCACCCTGCAGATGCTGTTCGTGGTTGACTTTATAGACCAGCGCGACCGCGATCGCCGACAAGAGAGTCAGCAGCAGAAGGGTGGTGACCAGCGCTACGCCGGTCTCGGACCGATGCAACGCTCGGCGAGTTTGTCTGTTGTTCATGAACTGGCTCCTGATGCTCCACACGCGCCTGAATCCTTTATTGGTAGCGGTCACGGAAACTGAGATTTCGGGGACCGATGGACGTAGTCAAATTGACTCGCTGCGTCGTTGCGGCGGCGCTCAGGTCCGCGCGAACGGCCTTGCTGGTGACGTTGATATTGACTTTGCGGATCTGATTTGGCTGCGGAACCGCGGGATTTCCTAACACCGCGTCGGGCGAATTGGCAGTTAAGGCACTGGAGATGGGATCGATGACGTCGTACGTGAATTTGAGATCTTCGATGTGTTCCGCCACGGGCGTCGGCGGATGGGACCCGTTTTGCCGCATCAAGCGTGAATCTGGGCCATTAGGCCCAACAAATGATTGAATGAAATAGCTGACCATCATCAAACGAGAAACCTGAGTTGCGGGATACGTCACCGGATTGGAGCCCGGCGTTGCGAGTGCCACGATGTTTCCCGCAGCGGCGGCTGGCTGGTTGATATTGAGTGGATCCGCACCGAAAGTAATCGTCTGGCCGCCCACCGATGTGGCGACACCTATGGCCGAGCCGTAAACGTTTTGCAAAAGAATGACGTCGCCCGGCGTGATGCCCACTACTGCATCGTTGACCGCGGGAACCGTTGCGGCAGGCATGGTGAGGCTGCCGCCATTGGGGGCGATGGTTGCCGCTTGAAATGCTGACCAGTCGAGGTTTGGATCCACGTAGGTAATTTTTATAGCGTCACTTGGCTCGGAAATCGTGGGGCCGATGGTGTAGCCGGGTGTCACTTTGTACAAAAGTCCCTGCGTGTAGGCGGGGTCGATGCCGGTGTAGCACTGCGAGGAATCGCAGGCGAAATTAGGATTTGCGCCGCCTGTTCCCAGCGAAGGAATAGCGATGCCGTTCAAGGGCACCGCGGTGCCCGCCTGAGATAGATCGCGGGTTATTTGACTGAGAGCCGCCCGGGCTTCGGTCTGCACTTCCGACCGCTTGAGGCTTAGGCTCGAAATCTGCACCGAGCGCGTAAACACGAGGACGGCGGCACCGATGACAGTGACGGTTACAGCGGTAGCGATAAGGAGTTCGACCAGAGTGAACCCTTGCTGTGCGTGGTTGCGGCAACGAGCCATTCTTGTGTCCTCACTGAAAGCGCGAAATATATCCGGTGACCGTGTAATTGCGTGCGGCGGCGCGGCCTGGCGATGTTTCTTGCACGGTGACGCTGATTTGCCGGATGTCGGGACTTACTTTTCCCGTGGAATCGATGAGCGGCGTAATCAGGATCTGGCGCTGAAAGTTGATTAGCGGAATGATTTCGTCATCCGCCGTCCCCACGATGCCGTCTGGTCCCGGCAGGATCTGACGGTCAAGAATTCCCGATTGGCCCTGCGTCCCGACGATCCCGTTGGGGCCGGCCAAGAAAAGCGGCTGGAAACCGTCGAGGAAGATTCCTCCACTACTTACGTTCTGGATGCCGGCGAACCCGATAGTGGCATCGTTCCGAGCGCTGTAGACTGCTTCCAGACTTTCGCGCGCTTTTTGTTTTGCGATCAGATCTTCGCGAGTGTATTGGAGAGACGCGAGTGACTGGCCGAAGAGTCCAGCGAGCGCCACGAGGCCGATCATCAGGACCACCGCCGAGATGGCCGCCTCGATCAGTCCAAACCCGGTCTGCAAGGCCTGAAGCCGGATCTTTTTGCTGCGCGGCGTGCTCATTGGTTCCACCCATTGACGCCACCCGTCGACGTGAGGTACCAGCCCTTGACGCGGCCCGTGGACCCAAGAAGTGAAACAGCTCTACTGGAAAAGAGATTGTTCGGTTCGGCCATATAGACGACTCCATCGTTCAAGCGGTTAGCACCGTCTAGCGCTCTGCCATCCGGTTGAAAATAGATTTGTGTCCCCGCCCCACCATTCTCGATGTCAAAATCGATAGCGTTGCCTCCCGAGCCGAGACCGTCAGGCGTGCCCGCTGCGCTGGTGGGAATTCCTGGCACGACGGTGAACTGAATTCCAGTGGGAAGCAGGAGCGGGCCTTGCGCCTGAACGAATGTGGGCGAACTCCCGGTGATCGTGGTGGCGACGTTTCCGACTTGTCCCACGTCGAGCTGAATCGTCTGCGGGGCGACAAACGTAACGCGATAGATTCGGCGCTCATCGATCGCCCGCTCGTGGGCACGGCGCAACTCGCCCATGACGAGTTCCATGGCCGAGTTGGATTTTGAAGTCTTGAGGGACGGAACCATATTTATCACCGCTGCGGCGGTGGCGATCAAAATAATGGTCACAACGACGGCCAATTCCGTCATGGAGAACCCAGATTCCATGCGACGCGTACGCCTCGGGTGCATAAGAGTTCGAGTCATAGGTCCGCCAGAGATACCTTTCTTCCCTTCCGGAGAGAACCGACGCGGCAGGATAGGAATAGGAAGAAGTTGCTCAGATAGATTGCACGTGCTATTCCACTCCGATCGTAGAGGTAAACCACACACAGTCAATGAGTTACGAAGCGTAAGCCTTCAGGATCTTTGGACGGTTTTTTGCGGTGGGGATAATTTGTTACAAAGCGCTTCGGTGTTCAGAGCGGCGAGAGAAGCGTTTCACGGCTTGTACATAGCTAGTTAACATTTAAATTGTGGTAATTTAAGAGATCAACCTAGAGGACTTTGAGAAAACTCCGCATCCGAGACACAACCGAGAATGAGTGAGTTCTAGCGCGCGTGGCGACTTCGCGCTATCTCTAAAGACGTCGACCATTGCAAGAGTTTTTTCCTTTGAATATCACTGAGTTCGAGCACAGTTCTGCGTCGGCGCATCCAGGATGTAACTCATATAAATCGCAGGCGCAAAATTGTGAAAATCGAGCAAATCTTGCGACATTCGGCCTAATTGGTCATGAGATTTTAGTTACTCGCCAGCTTACCGCGAAGCACGATGATCGATGCGTTGGGAAGCTGGTAGAGCGTATCCGCGCCATCGGCCGTTGTTATCGTCGACTTGGATACCGGGCCGTCGGGGTCCGCGTGACCACTGCCGCCCCGACCGCGGGAATTGCCTCCAGGCGCCGCACCGGTGGCAGGCGCTGCGCCGATGGGCACAGGATCGGGGTGCCACTGATATTCGGCCGAGCCGAAGACCACGCGGTCCACCGTGCCAGAGAAGAACCGATCTTCCCTGGTGACCGGATCGGCGAATATCACTCTCACCGAGTGGTCGTTATCGTGGTCTTTGTTGACCAGCATAATGGACCATTGCCTGTCGGGCCGTTCGACAGCATAGGCCGTGACCAGAGTGTTCCCGTCCTTGTCCTTAACATCGCTGGAGACTTTGAAGAGCTTGTGGATGGCATCGACGGGCTGTACCCATTCCTTGGTAATTATCTGCGTCGCCAGATACTGGGGAGAATAGTTCGTGACGTGGTTATCTTGGTCTATTGGCAGGAAGCCACGTCCGCCTCGACCGTCCGACGCAATGTAATGGAAATAGTAAGTGCCGCCAGCGCCTTCAGTCATGATGGAACCTACATAGTCGGCCAGCCAGAGGGCGCTCTTGACGTCCTCAGACCCGCCACTCCCGTTCCCCTCGGTCATGAAAAAGGGAATGTTCGGCGGCAGACCGTTATCCTTCCAAGCTTGAACTACGTGGTTCACGTAGTCTGGCTCGTTGTACAGGGAACTCCAGGTTGTGCAATGCCCAAGCATGCAGGGATAGTGCTCGAAAGAAAAAAACGTAAAATCCTGCAGGTGGCCTCTGGTCTTGAGGTAGTCCACGAACCTCCCCAGGAACGAAACTCTTCCGTTGGCGTCCGCCCAGGAATCAACGTCGCCAGGAGTCCCCTCGAAAGCCGGCCCTCCGAGGGGCGCGCTAGGCACTAGCTTATGGATGGCCTTGGAGAACTGGATGTACAGCGTGGCATAGTCCTCGGGGAGCACGCGCTGTCCGTCTGGCTCCTCTCCCATTTCAATCCATGAGATTGGATACTTTCTCTTGTAGAGGTATGCGATTTCATTGGCCGCGTCCTCGGGTGTCGAGTAAAGAATCGCAATCGGGATCATGGTGGGGAGGCCTCGCGTAACCCCAGAATCGAAGAAGAAATCGAATCCGATCTGGTCTCCTCTTCCGTAGTCCAGGTCGGAAGCGGCGTGCCATGGGTCCACCGAAGAAGGCCAGGTGATGGTTTGCTCCCGGCTCGGCAGGTGCTTGACGATGTCGGTGAACTGGCCGTCGGCCGACAGGGTTCCGACGTAGAGTTCGTTGATCGCATACCCCACACAGTTGCGCTTGTCCTCGGCGCCATGCGTGTCGCAGGTGTTCGACGATTCCGTCATCCAAATGCGCAGGTATCGCACAGGAATCTTCCAGTTCACCAGCCTCAACGCGGGAGCCCCGCCCTGGCCGTCAGTAAAGGTGCCCATAGGGAAGGTTTGCCAAACGCCCTTATTGATTCCGGCGTAGAAGGGTTCCAGGTCGCCAGTCCAGAACTGCACGGAATAGCGCGTGGCGTAGGGGTTCGCCCAGGCGATCTTGATGGCATTGATCTCCACCTTGGCCCCCAAATCGATCATGACCCACTGCGGGTGCAGCGAGTCATCTTCGCCAGTATAGGTTTTGGTCAGGTAGGGATTGCTCTTCCAGTAGGATTTCAGGTCACCGTCGGTCAAACGAGACCATCCGGTTCCGTCGCCCAGCGTCGCGCCGCGATGGGGAAGCGGATATGCCCAGGAGTGGACGATCTTCTCGTTGGTTGGTTCCGCACTGCCCGTGAAATAGCCCTCCTGCTTGGCTGCGTTGCTCCAAGTGCCGCGTGCATTCCAGTGCCACGCCTCAATCTGCAATTCTGTGTTCTGGCGATAGGTCACGGTCTGCCATCCCGCGCCCAAAAGCTCTTTAAGAACGGGATCGGTCAGCACCCTCTCGGTATGCTTCTCGATCTCCTCCTTAGCGTTTCCACCGCGCAACCGGTCAATCGCCCCACCCAGTGCCCGGATCGGACTGAACGAATTCACTGCGTGGGACGGTGCCGCGTCCACCACAATATCCTGCGCGCTTGCTATGTGCGCGATACAAAGTAAAGCTGGTAGAGAGACGGCAAGAACTCGGTTTCTGATGTTTGACACGTTGAACACCTCCATCAAGGGGCTTGTGCTTCCCAAATCAGATTGAGATTGTCCCTCATGGCGTGATGCTTTCCGCGCTTCCCGCACTTACGACGAGCACTTTGTAGACTTGTTTTGATCCCACGCGAAAGGGTTCCTGTTAGCTAATTATTCTCCGAACTGGGCATCCCATTCTTTGACTTTGGCGATGGTGTAATCCACTTCTTCAGCGGTCAGCTCGGGGAACATCGGTAAAGAAACGCATTGGGCTGCGTTCGCCTCGGCGTTTGGCACATACGGCTTCAGATCCGCCAGCTTGTTCCACGGATAGCCTTCTTGTTTGTGAATCGCAATAGGGTAGTGCATCTTCGCATCGATCCCCGCCGCAACCAGGAATTGCGCGAGGTGATCGCGCTTCGGGTGCTCCACAACGTAAAGGTGATACGCGTGGCGATATCCCGGCAATTCCGTCGGAATCTTCAGACTCGTGCCTGCAAGTCCTTCGGTATAGCGTTTGGCCCACGCTCGTCGCTGGTCGGTCCACTTCGTAATATGCTTTAGCTTCACGCTCAGGAATCCTGCGTGGAGATCGTCAAGCCGGCTATTGAACCCAAATGTATGCACGGATCGCTTCATCGATCCGTGGTTGCGCAACCGCCGCACGATATTGTCCATCTCCGGCCGGTTGGTGATGAATGCGCCGCCATCGCCATAGGTCCCGAGGTTCTTCTGGATGATGAAGCTCGTGCACACTGCGTCACTCAATTCACCCTGTTTGAATCCGCCCCCATGCGCATCAATGGACTGCGCGTTGTCCTCGACAATCCATAGCTTGTGCTTCCTTGCGATCGCACTGACCTCCCTCATGTCCGCGCAATGTCCGTAAAGATGCACAGGCACGATGCCCACGGTGTGCGGCGTGATCGCGGCCTCAATCTTCGTGGTATCGATGTTATTGGTCGCCCGATCGGAATCCACGAGGACCACTTTGCCCCCCGCGATCCAGATGGCTTCAGTTGTCGCAAAGAAGGTGTTCGCGGTTGTAATGACTTCATCGCCGGGACGGATGCCCAGCGCCATGAACGCAAGCCACAATGCGTCCGTACCCGAGTTCACCCCAACGGCGTATTTCATCCCAAAATAGTGGGCGAGTTCCTTTTCGAAGCGCTCCAGCGTCGGACCCATTACGTAGGATTCGGTTTCGATGACGGCGTGGAAGGCTTCGTCAATCTCGCTCTTAATGTTGCGATACTGGCGGGCGTGCCCATAGAAAGGGACCGTAAGATGCGGTATAAGCACCGGTTTGGACGCAGTCATGATTCTTCTCCCTAAATTCAGGAACCAACCGAGTGGCGCTGCTGATCCAGCAACTTATTCGGAGGAAGCACTGCACGTCAAGTATTAAATCGTTTCAATTCACGATATTGCGCTCCTACTTGAAAAAACGTAAGGCGCGGCGAGAAGAATGCCCGAGCGGCCCGTACGGCTGAGTTCTGTCGCCAAGAACCCGAACAAGGGGACGCCAACACTGGCCGCGAGCAAGGTAACTTTGTCCTTGGTGAAAATACTCATTTTATGAGGGTTAGCGCTGATTCGACGACGGCTTGGCTAGATCGGTCAGTGGGAAGACATTGTGTTCGGGCGCAGGCATAGGGGTGTCACCCTTACGGTCCTTCCAAAGGAATTTGTTGAGCAGCGCGGTGTCTACCGCGTCGGCATGGCCGAAATCGAGATTCTCACCTTCCTTCCATTCCTCGGTATTCATCTGATAGATCAGGCCATTGTCGCGATTGCGATAGTCCGCGGTGAATGCGGGCTGTTGACCGGGCCCGCCGAAGAGCGGAGCCATGACCGCGGCGCGCGAGTCATTCGCATTCATCGGCGGAACGCCAAGCAGCGACTCGATCGTGCGAACCATGTTAATGGTGGTATAGAAAGAGTGATCGACGAAGGGAACAATCGCGCCATCGCCTTGCGCGGCAGGCTGAGGGGAATACTTGCTGATGACCAGGGCAATGCTGCGGTGTGAGTCGACGTGGTCGGGGCCATTCTGCGCGTCGTCTTCCAGAATGAGGAACGCCGTATCGTCCCAATAAGGACTGTGAGACACGGCTTCAACGACTCGGCCGATGGCTAGGTCATTGTCGGCAACGGACGCGGTGGGCTTGGGCTTGTTCTTCGTTCCTCCCGCAGTGTGGTCGTTCGGAAGGCGAAGAAGAATAAATTGCGGCATAGCGTCCTTGCCAGCGTTGCGTGAGGCCACGAAATTGTTGAATTCGTTCAGGAATTCATCGGCGCGAAGCTGGTCGGGATAAGCAACCTCGAAATCCGGAAACAGCGGGTCGAAATGGCCACGGAGCTCAACTTCGGCAGCCACATTCTTGGCCAGAACGGGAATGGCCCAGGGGTAAGGGCTCGGGCCACCGCGAGGGTCGCCGACATTCTTTTCCAGAGGCTCGCCTTTGTTGATGGAGGTGCGTGAGCAGGACAAGCTGGCTGGTTTGGGCGGTCCGGAGGTAGGCGGATTTGTGTCGTGCTCCGCGTTGCACCAACGGCTAACGATGTATTCCCCGTAGTGCCGGTAGGAGATTCCGTGGCTGGCGAAATTCTTCCAGAGATACCCACCAGTCGGCTCGCCGGCGTCGGGAAGCTCATCCTCGGCAGAGATGCCGCCCAGTAAAGTGCCTTCGGAATCGTAGGTATGTTCTTGGCCCCGGTAGCCGATCGGCCAAGTTTTGGCGACGTAGTCGGAAATGGAGGCAGAGGTGGACCACACGTGGCCGTCCCCGGAAACGTCACCGCTATCATAGAAATTATCGAGGACGCCGAATTGACGAGCGAGCTTGTGCTGATTGGGCGTGATGTCTTCGCCGTACATCGCTAGGGATGGATCGCCATCGCCACCGCTGAGATCGCCGAAGACCTGGTCGTAGGTGCGATTTTCTTTAATGATGTAGATGACGTGCCGGATTTTGTTGTCACCGGCGGCGAAGGAGACGCGGTCGGCGTTGCCGCGCACGGCGTTGGCTTCGGAAACCTGCTTCGTGAAGGCAGAGAGATTTGCAGGCAAGTCCGCAAGAGCGATGCGCGCGAGTGAACCGTTGATGAGAGCCGGCCCGTAAGGATAGCGGGGACGTCCGTCCGCGGTTTTGCCGATGGCTTTTGGATTGGGCCCGGAGCTGCGGCCCTTGGCGCTGGCAATCAGGAGATCTTTTCCGGTAGCCGCGACAACGGTGGGATACCACTGGGTAGGAACGAAGCCGACGGCTTGGAGCGGCTGGTCCGAGCTGAGTTTGCTGAGATCGAAAACTGCGACGGAATCGGAAATGGCGTTGGCGGAAAACAGGGTTTTCTCGTCGGGGGAGAGCGCGAGATATTCCGGATCGCTGCCGCCGTATTGCTGCCCGGGGAGCTTGGTTGAAAGATAGGACAGCGGTTTGCCGGTCACGGTGTTGAGGACCGCGATCTCGTCGCGGTCGGTGAGTGCCACGAAAAGCCTGGAGTTGTCGCGATTGAGGAGAAGGGCGGTCGGATGAGACCCACCAGCGAGCGGCGAAGCGGGCTTGCGAAGAGGAATGAAGCGGCGGACACGTCCCTGCAAGAGATCGAGCTCCGCGACCATGGAGGCGTTCCACAAAGAGACGAAGCCATGCGTGCCGTCGCTTGTCATTGCTGACGTATACGGAAGAGAGCCCGGAATGTAGTGGAAGCGACCGAGATCGAAGCGGTGGATGACCTTGCCGTCGGCGGTATTCAAGAGAAGGGCTTCATCTGAATTGTTGCAAGCGATGAGCAGACGCTCTCGGCCATCGCTCATACCAATGGCGAGGCCAGCGGGATAGGTAACGTCTCGGAATTCCGGGCGGCGGACCTTTCGACCGGGGATTTGGTCACGCGGGGTAGAGGCATGAATCTTTCGGGATTGATGCGTCCGTTCTCGAAGGCGTAAACCGCTATGCCGTTGCCGGTGCTGCCCTTTTGCTTGCCCAGGGGGTCGGTGAGAGAAGCCATGGAGGCAAAAAGGTGTTTGCCGTCGAGGCCGAAGACTAGGCCGAGGAAATACGTTTGCCGAGCTTTACTGCCAAGACGATCGTCCGGAAAGTCGGTGAGTTCATCAGTTTCGAGATCGAGGATGGAGAGAGATTGCTTCTCTCCAGAGGTGTAGGAGCCGTAGCCGCTGTGGAGGAGAACGGCAAAGCGGCCATCGCGCGAGAGTGCGATGGCGGTAGGAAGATTATTGGTTGGGCGGGGATTGCCGGGAACGCCCCGCGAGTAGCTTGCCGTTCGGAAGTTGCGTGGTGTGTGACGCATCCTGTGCTACCAGAGAAGGCACCGAGTAGAACAGCAAGACAAAACAGAAGTTGCGGAAATGGCAAGAGTGATTGCTCATGGTTGGAGTATATGAGTTTTCGGTCACGGAACTGTAAACGCGGGGCCATTCCCCCCTGACATGAGCGCACCGCGTTACGGTCCCTAATTTCGGCGCCTAAAATGGAAAACCCAGGAGGTCGTGATCCTATTTCGCGTGAAGCTGCTCCATTTTCGCGCCTCATAGCCGATGAGAATCGCAATCGGAGGTCGTCGGCTAGAGCTGCCGCTCACGGGACGGGCCCGTTGAGAAAACGGATCTCGACGGTCACTCGCACCGTTGCCTTCAATCCGCAGCCGAACTCGCTTCCATGCTCCTCACTGCCTCGCCCCCGAATCCCAGGCGCACGTAGCGAACGCCGTCCACTCCATCCAAATGATTCAGCACGCGCCAGCAGTCGATCACCGTGCGTTCGGTGCCGGGTTCACTCCGGGCCCACTCCTGCGCGGGAACGTCTCGAAACTCTTGCCATGGCGTGGCTAACACCACCACGCCGGATTTCGCGATGCATTCCGCCGCCGAGCTCGCACAGCGCACATCCTTGTTTGCGCCCAGCGCACGCGCCGTATCCGCTGAAGGATCGTACACCACCACGCGCAGATTCGCGGCGGACAGCTCCTGCGCCAACAACAAGCCGAACGCCTCTTCCACCACGTCGGTATCCGGCTTGTACGTCAGCCCCAGAATTCCGATCGCGCTGTCCCCCGAATGATACTGCTTCACCAGCTCCGCCAGCGACTTGATCTGCGCGCGATTGAATAAATCGGTAGCTTCGGCAAGTCCCGAAGAGGCGCCTACCCGCGCCGCCAACGCCGCCAATGCCCGGTTGTCGCGCGGAAAACACGGGCCGCCGTAACTCACCGCACCCTTAAGATAACGAGGCCCGATGCGCGTGTCCAAGCCCAAGCGCGTTTGTAACCACGTTCGCATCTGCCTCCGGCAATCTCTCGCACAAACGCGCAATCATATTGGCGTAGCTGATTTTCGTAGTGATGTAGGTATTCACCGCCAGCTTCGTGATCTCCGCATTGATGAAATTCATGCGCGCCACGAACGGCGTGTTTTTGCAGGTCCGCTGGTAAATATCAGACAGGATCTCGCCGGACTGCGGGTCTGATTCCCCGATCAACAGAAAATCGGGAAAATAAAAATCTCGAATCACGCTGCCCAGCGCGATAAATTCCGGGCTATAGCACAAGCCAAAATGTTCGCCGCAAGTCTTTCCCGCTTGCGCGCTCCAACGTCGCCTTCACTTCGCCGCCCGTCGATCCCGGCATCACCGTGCTGGTCAGCACCACCAGGTGAAATCCCGGTCTTGGTGCGCAGCGTCTTCCCAATGGCCTCCAAGGCGGGGAGCACGTATCGCAGCGAGAATCCCCCGCCCAGCCTCGCTCGGCGTATTCACCACGATAAATGTGGCCTCCGACCCCCGCACCGCGGCTTCGGTGTCTGCAGTCGCCGACAGCCGCCCCTCGGACTCCTGCATCAGTTCTGGCAGCCCGGGCTCGTGCACCGGCGCGATGCCGCGGTTGATCGCGTCCACCTTCTGCGCATCCATATCGACCGCCGTCACGCGGAAACCTCGCGCGGCAAAGCACGCCGACAGCGGCGAACCCAATTTCCCAGCCCCACCACTGAAATCGACTTGATCATGTTCCCCCTGATGAGTCGCTTGTTGCGTGTCTCGACTGTTAATCCGTGCGGCGCGCGAGACAGTACAAATATGTTCCCTTGCGTCCGCGCATCCGAATGTACGGATACGCCGCCACAGCCGCCGGAAAGCACGCCACGTACTTGATGCGAGCGAGCATTTCCAAGGCGCGCCGTCCTGTACTCGGCTTAGTTTGCAGCGTCGCGGAAAGTTCAGCTGGCTGCATCTGGATGATCTCCCGAAAGCTCGCAGGAGTTTGCCCGTCAACCGACCGCGACAGCCCGGTTCGTAGAGACATATTGATCATTTGCGCCGTATGCGCGATGCCCGCAGCTTGCTCTCGCACGGATAGAATCTCAAATCCATGTACGCTCAGAAAGGCTTTGAGGGCGCGCACGTTCCATCGCAAGAAGTGGTTCGGCGGGTAATCCAAAACGTCAGGGGCAGTGAGCCACCGCTCGCGATTGGGCACGCTCAGCGCGACATACCCGCGAGGCCGCAAACAGGATCTGACGCCCCGCATAAATTCAACCGGCGCGGCCTGGTGTTCCAGGACTTCAAAAAATGTTAGAACGTCGAACTTCTCGCGAGGGCATTGCCGGGCAAATTCCACGATGCTCAGCGGCAGAATACGCGGCAGGCAGGCCTGTTCTCGCGCAAATCGTGCTGCGTCTGCGTCCAACTCCGTTCCGCTCACCTGGTAGCCCGACGCGCGCGCAGCCACAAGAAAATTTCCCGTGCCGCAGCCGACGTCCAAAAGTTCGCCCCTGCATGGTGCGAGAGGGTCGGACAGGAAATATTTGTGCCCAGGCTCAAGAGGCAAAAGAGTTTGATCGCGGCCGCTGTACACGCGTTCGTACCAGCGGGCGTCGGGCATTTCGCGGGGGGTCCAAAAGTGCAAATCACATGCGCCGCACGAAAAGCACTCGTACCGGCCAAATCGCTCTACGGCGACGCCGGACGCCGAGTGGTTGCAGGCCGGGCAAACTAGTATGGGATTCGAAGCGGGTGCCAGGATCGGAGGCGCCGAAGAAGCGTGCGACCGTTCGCCTTCTGTTTGCGGAGCGACCGTCATCTCTGAACCTGGGGAGCCTTAGCTTCCGCGGTGACGCAAAGGTGCCAGCCCAGCCGCTTCTCGAGCGCGCGAAACAGCGGCTCCGGCATCCAGCGAAAGTAAAATTCCTTCACGTAGCGATATTGAACGTAGTCTTTGATGCGATACGGAAAAATGTGCTCTACCGCGATCTCTTGCGCGCGGAATCCATGCCGCTCCAGCAATTCCCGCCCCTCTTCGCGCGTGTACGTATAGGTGATTGGGCAACCGGTTTGCGCTTCGGAATTTCTGGCCACCAGTTCGCGCAGCTTCCAGAACTGCCCTTTGCCTTCACCCAGCAAAATCCACAAAACCTTCCACGAACGGCGGTGATACACCATCACTTTCACGGTTGTTCCCGGTCGCGCATATTGCCGCAGTTGTTCGAGCACGCGCTCCGGGTGGGGCGTGTGATGAATCACTCCAAAGGAGTAAATTAAATCGTACGGCTCGACCGGCACGAGGCTGCTGAGTTCTTCGGCATTGCCACGGTAAAACTGGACCTGCTCCCGAAAGCCGTAAACTCCGACACGCTGGCGGGCAAGCTCCAGCGACTTTTCCGACAAGTCCACGCTGGTCACTTGCGCCCCATGCCGCGCGAAGTTCACCGTGTCCGTGCCGATTCCGCAGCCGATCTCTAGGACTTTCTTCCCGCGCCACCGTTCGAATTCCGCGAATCCGGGAATGTGCGGCTCGACGAAATACTTCCGCACCTCCACTTCATCAAAATAGGCGCGGCTTCCGACAGGCTGCGTCGAGTGACGAATGTTGCAGGGACGCTGATCCCAGTAATCCTTCACCCGGCCGATTTCGACGCCTTCGAATCCGACAGCTTTCAAGCGTTACCCCAAGAAAGACAGGGACGGGCTGAAGCCCGCCCCTACATTTACAAGCTCACGAAAAGCCAATGACAACCCCTGCATCGCGCGACGCTAGCGCGCGTTCGGCACGCTCTTGCTCGTCTGCCAGAACTTCCTGCGCAGCCGCAGCGTATTCCGCACATCCACGGTCGGCCTGACGAACAGATGCCACACCGCCTGCTTCAAAGCAAAAGCCGCCTTGCGCAGCCGTACTCTGCGGATCGCGCCGTCTTCGCGCAGCTCATGCGTGGCGTTCAGCAGTGTGTACGCGCGCCGTCCGCCTCCGTACAAGCGAAAATTCTTCGCCGCTTCCTGGCCGCGCCAAACCTGATCTTCCCCGCCGCTCACGTGGTTGTAATCGTGATTCTGGTGCAGCACCGGTGCTACGCGCGACACATCCACCACCGGAGTCTCGCTCTGCCGCGCGGCCTTGATCAGCCAATGGTCAAACCACAGACGCCCAATGGCGAAATCCGGCACAGCGCGGTACGTCTCCTTGGGAAACACAAATACGTCGATCGCCGTGTAGTGCCCGGGAGTTCCGCTACGCCCCGCCTGCCCTTTCAGCAAATTCTCCCAGCCCTTTTCGAAGCCGATCTCCACTGCCACATCGACATTGATCCGCTTGGACACAATCAAGAACTTGGGCACTTTCTTCTGCACCTGTGCGACCGCCTGCGCAAACTCTCTTAGCAGCAGGATGTCTGCGTTGACGTAACACAACAATCCCTCGGTCGCATTCGCACGCGCCCGCCGGAACAGGTCGCTCATCAGCGGCGTCCCGTGTTCGTTGGTTGTGATTTCAGGAATGTGCCGAACGCCCAGCTCTTGCGCTACTTGCGCGGTGCCTTCTTCATTTCCCATCAGCAGGATTTCGGGCCGCGGATCGAGACGCGTCCAACTGCGGATCGCATTCCGTTGGATCACTCCCGCGTGCCCAATGAACGCCTTGGGAATCGTAAATACCGTCAACATTCCGCGATTACCTTGAGCCTTGAAAGGCCGCATTACCCTGCTTTAGTCGTTCGACGAACACAACAATGCATGACAGGAACAGCGCCGGGCCGGCGAAAAGTTATCGGCTGGGCGTTCACCTCTCCAGCAGACCCCATGCGAGGATAACGAAGCGATCTCGTTGTCACAAGGCGGTGTAAATCGAACAAAATATTACTTCAGTACTTACGTGCCCAAATCTCCTATGCCGGTTCCTCGCGGACTACCGCGCGTTGCGCCGGCGCCGTGCTAATCCTCCGTGCCAAACCGTGCGATGGCCGCTCCACCAGGATGTAGAACAGATACGCGAAAACCAGGCTCGACAACATCGTCCCAAGCCACGTGATCACAGTTCCCAGGTTCGCCACCGGCAACCGCCAGAACAATGCCATCCCCTGGGCATGCACCAGGTACAGCGAATAGCTCCAGGCGCCCGCTGCCACCAAGTACCGGTTCGGCGAACTTTGTTTCCCGTACGCAATCTCGTTCTTAACCCAAAAATACGCCAGGATCCCGAACCACAGCATCGTCTGCGTGTACGAGACTTTTGCCTTGAAGTGCAGCATCTCCGACGTCCAGCAGCCCAGCCAGATCGCAAATCGCCACAGCCAGATTCGCCCGCCCGAACTCATCGCCGATAGCGCTTCCGCTTGCTCCGCGAGCAGGCAGCCCAGCAGCCACACCGGCAGCAGGATCATCGACGTTCCGAACGGGCCGAACTCGTGCCACGTCACCGCGTGCATGTGCGTTGCGGCCACGCCCGCGCCCGCCACAAACGCCGCCGGCAGCATCACCTTCCAGCCCACGCGCTTTCGCGCGACCCGCAGCAGCGGATACGCCGCGTAATAAATCTCCTCGCAGGCCAAACTCCACAGCGGCGATTCCCACAAAATCGAGTGTTCGCCCCAGAACCGCAGCTTCTCTCCACTCAACCGGTACACGCACAGCGCGCCCGCCACGGGAATCAGAATCCGCGTGTAGCGGCGCAAATAATACCGGCTTACGTCGAGCTTTTTGTCTCCGCGAAATGGCAAGTGGATGCAAAATCCCGAGATCACGAAAAATACGATCACCGCCGGCGTTCCGAACACCACGGACTGCCACGCCCGCCTCACAAACGATCCGAACGCAGTCGCCGTATTAGCCCAGGCGAACAATGGAAAATTCTGGTAGTGCCCGATCGCCACCCACAGCGCCAGCACAAAGCGCAACGCATCCAGGATCGGATACCGCCGCCCCTCGAAAGGCCCGGATTGCTTCGGTGTTTCGCCTTCTCGCAAGGCTGAAATTCCCCTCAGGAAGCGTTCCCCGTGCTAAAAAGAGTTCGCACGTCTCACCCAAATGACTCGCGCCGGAGAGGAAATGCGCCGACCAAATTCCTTAACATCCCCGAAAGGCCGCCCATAGTGCTTCTCCTGTCCGCGCTAGAAATCTCTTTTGCTTGGGCCGTCATCGCCCTGGCCCTCATCGGTATCGGCTCCCTCGTTCTCGCGCGCTTCGCCAAAGAATACTCTCTCGTCGACGCCTTCTGGATGGGCCTTGCCGCCTCCGTGGCGCTTCTCGGAATTTGGAATCTCCTGCTCCCCATTACCTCTTCCACAACTATCCTGCTCCTCTGCGCCGGCCTGCTTGGTCTCGTGGCAAACCGCTGCATCCTCTACCATCGCGTCCAAACCACACAGCAATTATCTCCAAGGCTGATCCTGCTCGCCTTCGCCATCGTCCTGTTTATCGCTTTGCGCTCCGCCGGTCCTTGCGATTACGGCGACACCGGCCTATACGGCGCCTCCGCCGTCCGCTGGATTCAAACCTATCCGGTCGTCCCCGGCCTCGCAAATCTCCATGGACGCCTCGGCTTCAACAGTTCCGTGTTTCTTGTCGTCGCCGTGCTCCAGCAAGGCGTGTGGCGCGATCTCGGGTTTCATCTTTTCACCGGGTTCATGTTGGCCGCACTATGCCTGACCATCCTGCCGGCCTGCGCCCGCGTCGCCGCCAGATTTTCCCCCTCTCCAGCCGATTGGTTTCACGCCATTCTTGCGATTCCCGTCATCGTCTGGATCACCCGCTCCAAAATCGTCGGCACGCTCACCGACGAGCCCGCCGCGATTGCCTGCCTGGTTGCCGCAGGCATCCTCTGCGAGAACTTCTCGCAAACAAACGAAGAATCCCAGCTAAGCTCGAGCGCTCCACGGCTCATCGTCGCCGCAACTCTATTTTCCTTGGCCGTCAGCTTCAAGCTTTCCACGAGCGTCTTCGGCCTACTAGCGTGGGGTCTGGCCTTTCGCAAGATTTGGTTGCTCTCCCATTCCGCGCCGAAGCGCACCACCTACCTCGCCGCCGTGCTAGCCCTTTCCACGCTAATCCTGCTTCCCTGGTGCGCCCGCGGCGTCATCTTGAGCGGCTATCCATTTTTTCCTGCCGCCGTTTTCGGTTTTCCCGTGGACTGGAAGCTGCCGCTTTCTGCGGCGAAGTGGTATTCCACTGCGATTCAATCTTGGGGCCGCAACCCGGACGCTACGATTCAAGATACTCGCGGCCTTGACTGGCTCCGCGAGTGGCTCCCTGACGCGCTGCGAAACAGGACCTCGTTTCAAATCCCGCTCGGGATTTCCGTGACGGGCTTGGTCGTGGTCTTGGCTTTTCGCGTTCGCAGCAAACTCTGCCCTGTTTATCGGTCGCTCTGGCTCTTGCTTCCTTCTCTGGCTGGTACGATCTTTTGGTTCTGGGCTTCCCCGGACCTGCGCTTCGGCCAATTCGCCATCTGGACCACTGCCGCGACCTTGGGCTCCTGGGGAATTGTGTCCGCCACTTCCGGGGGTCGCGCCGTGTACGCCCGCACGGCGGTTGCGCTGCTCTTGGTGTCCCTGGTATGGTGTCTCGTCTCCTTCGGCTGGCAGGAGCCGTACCGCCCTCTTCTCGCTGTCAAGGAATTACCGCCCTATCCCAAACCCGGCCTGGTTGTTTTCCACACGCTCTCTGGACTCGCCATCTATGTGCCCGCCCAAGGTGGTAACTGCTGGGACTCTCTTCTGCCTTGCACCCCGTACCCAGACGAAACACTTCGCCTCCGGACCCCCCCCTCGATGCGTGCGGGATTCGCCTCTGCGGCGAGCGCCGAAGCCCTACAGAAATTCTGGCCGGTCATCACCCGTTAAGCGCGAAACATCCTTTCTGCCAAGCTACGATTTTTTCTTGAGTTCGATTGCTTTGGAGAGCAGCGCCAGCGGGCCGTTGCGAAAGTGTCTCTCCAAGTTTTGATCCTGCCGCGAAACCACCTCAGCCTGCAGGTTCGGTGACCTCACCACCGCCATCAGCTTCTCGTACATTTCTCCTATGTCCACGCAAAGGCACGCCGGATGGCAGATCAGCTTGTGATATGCCCGGTCCTCCTGCCCGATGCAGATGCATCCCGCCGCAGCCGCTTCTCCCAAGCCCTGTCCCGCTCCGATGCGCCCACCCACGGACACAAAATATTTGCACTCCCCCAATTCTCGCAGGTACGTCGCTGCATCTCCCCACGCCGGAGGATCAGCGAACCCATATGTCTGAGCGACCAGAGTGCCGCGATAGCAAATCGGCAGGTCCAGCAGTTCTGCCAGCCGCTTTCCCGCCGCCTCGCCCTCCGGTCCCCACGGCACCGAGCTGTCCTTCAACGCCAGCGTCATCAGCGTACGCCATTCCACCCACACGGCCTCGCGCTTCTCGCACGGAAAAATCCGCTGCATCACTTTCGGATCATGCAGGTACGGAAACGAGATCGCTCCCGGCACCTCGTCCACGTCTGGATTCGAATCCATCATGTGCGCCAAAAACAAATCGTAGTTTTTCCGTGGCTGCACCAGCGATTCTGCATACAGCCGGTCCCAGTGTTCCTGTGCATAGTAGGCAAACAGCGCCGGATGCCTCCGCGGCACATCGAGAATCGCGTCAAAACTGATCACCAGGTCGTACTCTTCAAACGGAATCTTCTCCACCGGCGTCACGTTCTTCGTATATTTCCGCATCGCGTCCGCGCGCCCCGGCATGTTCTCAATCGCCACCCGAGTGTAGTCCCCGCTCGTAGCCTGCGGAATCACGTACCAGTCCCCCTCCAACATGCACGTCAGTTCCCAATACACCGCCTTGCCCGGCCACACCTCAAACAACTTCTCCGGAGACGTATCCTTCCACTTAACGCCCGCCCAGGGCCCAAAGACGTCCAGAACTTGCTTGACCAGGGCGGTTCTCAACGCGCGAGTTCCTTCACTTTGGCGTAGGCGGGATGACTTGGCTTCACCGCGATCACCATCGCGTCATACGCGTGGCTGTTCGCCGGCACTGAGATCTGCCCGTTAGTCTGATTGATAACGAACAAACTGTAGCCGTATTTTTGCAGCAGCCACATCGATTCCACCGGATGGTAGCCGAACCCTTGGCTCAGGACGCCGCCTTCGTAAAGGATTAGCGGCGCGTTTGGCTTCTCCAGCAGGCCCCTAGCGCCGCGAAGCACGAGTCGCTCGGCGCCCTCGGTATCAATCTTCATCACGTCCACTTGCGAGATTCCGTTTTGCCGCGCGAAATCATCTAGCGTCGTCATCGGCACCATCTCGGTCCCCACAATTTCGGAGTCTCGGTGCGTTGGTTTACCGATCGTGTTTAGCCCGTCCTTACCTGCAGCGTTGACCTGCAGAACCGCTTCGCCAACGCGATCGCCAACAGCTGCATGCACTGCACGCAAATTTTCAACCTTGTTGATTCGCGCATTCTGTAGCAATTGCTGATACGTCCAGTGGCACGGCTCGAACGCGAACAGGTTGTGGCTCTGCAGTTTCTTTGCGGCGGGAATCGAGAACAGTCCGACGTTAGCGCCCACATCCACAAACGTCATCCCCGCCTGAAGCACGCTCAGGATGAATTCAACTTCGAATTTCCCTTCGTAAGGGCGCTCTGACCAAACGCTGTAGGGCACGGCGCCTTCAGGCGCCAGCAGAAACGTTTGCCCACCCGCTTCGACGCTCAGTGGCTTGTTCCCCGCTACCCTATTGCGTAGCGGAAAAAGTACATTCCGCTTCGTCAGATTCACGACCGCTCTCAGAGCCTTCTCAGGGCCGTACCGCGCTCGGAAGACAAGCGATCTCGCGACCCGCCTCCCAAACTTCACTGTCGTCTGAATCGGACTTGGAATAGCGCCTTCTCTCAGTAATCGCGTTTAGGGCGCCCGGAGGTTTCGGCTCTCCGAAAAGGCCCAATCATGCGCGCCAGACGATTTCTCGCGGAGGCCATTTTCCTGTAACAGAAGTCGCGGGACCCTGATAGCACTGTATTCCACGGATTCAAGAACCGTTGGAACGGCTCGATGGCGGGAATTAGATTTTCTGCCGCTAGTTCGACTTTGGAAGCCACCAGAAACGTTCGTGAGCGCTTCTGTAGAAGCGTGTCAGCGAATTGCCGGTCCGGCGGAAGTCGCCGGAAGCGATAGACGAACGGAAAGCCCGCAATGCCAAACATTTTGATAAGGCACGTCTCGGTAGGATAGAACGCAACGTAGTTCAGACCCTGATTGTTCTCCTGGCCTTCAACAAGCAGCAAGAGCCGCGCCTCTTTTCCCGGCGTGCATATGGACTCGGCGATGAGAACCTTACCTGCCAAAGCGTGGAGGTTCCGAATCGCCCGGAACGGATTCTCCAGGTGGTAAAGCAGGCCAACACATAGCGCTAAATCAAAGACGCCGAGGTCCGAGAGTCCAGGATCTTCTACATTTCGCGTAAGAAACGATATTCCAGGATAGCGGCGCTGGGCTTCATTCGTGTTTTCCTCCCGGCCGTCCACGGCCAACACCTGCAAGCCCCGCTCAGAAAGGAATTGGGAAAAATAGCCGACACCGCATCCTAGATCGATCGCGGATTTTAGAGGGACTTGGCCACGGATAGCGTCCAAGAACTCGGCAATGAAGTCTTGCCGCACGCTCACGTAGGCCCGGGCCGTCTCATTGTCAAACGACGTCATATCCGTCGTTTTCGTCACGCGTCGGGCCTCTCTTTGATTTCAAATCGAGACGCAAGGTTGAGTGTACCACTCCATCGGTCGTCCCTATGCTGATGGCTCTCTGCAGCCACCACCATCAAGGGCATGCAGTCCCACGCATCTATTTGCTGGCCGTCACCGTTGTAGAGACTTACGTGCCAGCTATATGGTCCAGGACGCACCGGCAGCGTCGGGAAAGTGTGACGAAACTTGTGGACGCCCGGCTCCAATTTCAGGTCGTCAACCGCCCATCCCCATATCAATTGTTGTTCGTGATTTCGCAACGCAATTCCGTGATGGCCTCTCCGCAGGGGTTCACTAAGCTCCACACCGAGTTCGATAGTTACTGATCCAGTGTGGTTCAGAGTGTGTGCATCCTCCCCCTGCGTCTCAGCGATCTCCCAATGCACAAAACGCCCCTTGTTTGACAACCCTCTTTTCGACTGGTCTCCGTCACGATCGCCCTGCGTCATCGCGCTTTCATAGGCGCTGACGACTTCGTGTGTGTCCCCGCTCCTGCGAATCTGACCAGCCGTCGATCCAAGCCACCCGATGGCACAAGCGGCGAATCTGGTTCATCTGATGGCTGACCAGCACCACCGTGCGCCCCGCCGCGCCACGTCGCCCATTTTGCCCAGGCATTTCTTCTGAAAATTGATGTCCCCGACCGCCAGCACTTCATCCACCAGCAAAATCTCCGGCTCCAGGTGCGCCGCCACCGCGAACGCCAGCCGCACGTACATCCCGCTCGAATAATGCTTCACCGGCGTGTCGATGAACTTCTCCATCTCCGCGAACGCCACGATCTCGTCGAACTTCCGGTCGATCTCCCGCTTCTTCATCCCCAGAATCGCCCCGCTGAAATACGTGTTCTCCCGCCCCGTCAGCTCCCCGTGAAACCCCGTGCCCACTTCCAGCAAGCTGCGCACATGCCCGCGAATCTCCGCCTGCCCGTCGTCGGCCGCGTGATCCGCGACAATATCTTCAGCAGCGTCGTCTTCCCCGCTCCGTTCCGCCCGATCAGCCCCAGCACTTCGCCTTCGTTCACTTCGCAAGCGACACATCCTTCAGCGCCCAGAACGTCTCTTGTTTCGGCCGCCGAAACGCCGCCAGCGGCGACCGCGCAAACCGCGTGATCGAATCGCGCAGCATCCCGCGCGAAGCCGCCACACCCCGCCCGTACTGCTTTCCCAATCCCTGCGCCTTAATCACCGCGGTGCTCATCCTTATTCCCTCTTACACTCGATCCGCAACCGTCCCTTCCATGCGCTGGAAGAAAAGTAGCCCGCCCAGCACCAGTAGCGCCACCATCCCGCCGGACGCTATCATCTGCGACCCTGGCGGCTGCCCGCTCCCGGTCAGCGCCCAGCGAAATCCGTCAATCACTCCGGCCATCGGATTCAATCCATACAGCCATCGCCACCGCGCCGGCACCAGCGAACTGGGATACGCCACCGGCGACGCCAGCATCCAGAACTGCACCACAAACGGAATGATCGACGCCACATCGCGATACAACGCGTTCAACGCCGACGTCCACAGCCCGACCCCCAGCGCCGTCAGCACCGCCAGCAGCAGAAACACCGGCAGCAACAACACCGTCACCGGCGGGTGGATCCCGAAGCTCAACGTCAGAACGATCATCACCACCAAGCCGATCGCAAAATCCACCAGCCCGGAGCAGACCGCGGCCAGAGGCAAAATCAGCCGCGGGAAATAAACTTTAGTGATCACGTGCTGGTTGCCCACCACGATCGTCGTGCAGTTGTTCAGCGCCTGCGCGAAATACGTCCACGGCACCAGCGCCGCAAAATAAAAAACGGGATACGGCAAGCCTCCGGAAGGCAGCTTGGCCAGGCGCCCGAAAAAAATAGTGAAAACGCCCATGGTCATCAGCGGCTGCAAGATCACCCAGGCCACGCCGATCACCGTTTGCTTGTAGCGGACCTTGACGTCGCGCCAGACGAAGAAATAGAGCAGCTCGCGGTATTCCCAAAGCTCGCGGAGCGCGCAGTTCCAGCCAGCCGCGCGGAGGTTCGATGCGCACGACAGGCGGCGCGCTCGCGGGAATCGCGAGCGGGGGGCCCGGATCGCTGGCCGCAGCAGCGCGGCCGGCCGGTGGAGGTGCGGTGACGGATGCCATTCAGTTCGTTGCGGCCGCCAAGCGGTCCGCGTTTTATTGCGTCGGCTGGGAAATTCTCTGAGTAGAGTACCAGAGATGCATTCGTAACGGAGAGGAGCTGCCCGAAGTGGTTGCGCGCGCAGATCAACGCCTACGCCGCATGCGCTACGGATCGGGCGGCTTGCTCATTTGCTCGATGTCGCGCTCTTCGATCTGCTGCATTAAGTTGGCGCGATGGAAAAGGTAGTTTTGCACCTTGGCGGAGATTTCGCCGGGCACGACAAAAAACTGATTGTGGATCATCTCGCCCCACGAGATCGGCCCGCGCGCGGGTACTAGGTGAGTGCCCCACTGAAATATAAATGCCATATTCCACAGAATCAGACACCCAAGAAGTGTGGAGGCCACTGCCAACGCCGCACGCGTGGAGCGGAACAGCGCCGCCGCTCGATCCAATAGTACGCTCAAGCCGATGATGAACAACGCCGTGAGCGAAACGAAAAATCGATTCCCGTAGGACGAAATGCCCGCCCAGTCCGGATAGCACGCGATGAAAACGTAAAACGCCAGCGCCGCCGCGAGAAGCGCCGCGCCCACCGCGAGGCGTGCGCCACCAAAAAACGCACAGCCCCAAGACGGCCAGCGCAATCACTGGCGTCCAAACGAATAGGCCGTGATCCGACGAGAACAGCACCGCCAGAAAATACGGTGAGCGCCAGGCCCAGTCGCGAAGTGGAATGTACCCCGATTCAAACGGATTTCCATAAATGATGTAGCGCGTCACAAACGTCGGCAGTAAACACAACGTAACGATCGCCGCGAAGAGAATATGTCTCGCAAACAGTTGAAGGCGCAGATTGCGACTGCTTGTGCAGACTCGTGAAACGCGGCACGATATTCGTGGACCGCTTCGGCGGCCAGCACGACGAGCATCATCGCGTTCGCGTAGTACACGTTGAGCATCAACCCTGCAATCGCACCGAGCAAGCACCACTGGAGCGTTGTCCGCGAGCCGCGCGTCTCATGCCAATACCAGAGGAACAGCGCCACGGCGAAGGCGGAATGCGCGTGCGACCACGACGGGTTGAAATACATGTATACGGGAAGCGAACTGGCCCACCAGATGGAGACGGCTGGCGAGGATCGCCCAACGCTCATCGACGTATTGACGCGCGATGCGGACCGCCAGCAGCACACCGAGAAAACCATACAGCGCCGTGCCGAAAGCCATGGCAATGCGATAGGGCGCGGAAAATCCGTCCGCAGCAACTTGCGACCCCATCGCGCGCGCGAGCAACACGCCGGCATGTGCGATCAGGAGAAACGGCATCCAAAGAATAGCGGGGCCGACGGTGAAATGATTGTCGAGGTGACCTGTTGCCGTGCGGAAGATGGTTTTCGGCAAGCCGTTCTCGTCGAGACGCGCGTCGCGAAAACTAGCGTTGGCGGATTGATAGTCATGCTGGAAATCGAGATTGTGCTCGATCAGTGGCGCGCGAGCGAAGGCGTAGTAGCCGACGCCGTCGCCGCGGATCCACGGATTGAGCAGCGGAAGCGAGACGAGGAAGAGGAGAAGCAGCCAGCGCTCCCATTTGCGCGCGCTTGGCGAGTCGGACCTATTCACCGGGCGATCTTGCACTAACGAAGCCTCACCGAACAAAGACCCGGACTGCAAATCGCTTGCAACCCGTGTCAGAAAGCAAATGGCGGAACGAATTCCCCAGGTTGTAGCAGCCGACGCGTTGAGCAGGACCCGGACTGCGTTGACGCCCGGCGGCTATGCACCGGTGGTATTGTCTCATCGTAGAGCGTTGCGGAGAAAGGTTTCGACGGGGCGATCGCAGAGCCTCACCCATTCAGTCACCCAAGTTGGTAAGCAGTCTCACAATCACACTCCAAAGGGCGTCCAATTTTTCTGTTGTTTTACAGATAGGATTTTGATGATTTTAATCAAATAGTTAAATGGTCGGGTCTCGTTCTTTGCGTTAGACACGCGCGCAGTGCTCTGCGAAATTTAAAATGCAGATTGCGCGCAGCACGTGGAGACGTGAACCGGGAAGTCTCTGCAGTTGCCTGCTGCAACGATTGGCAGCGGCTCCCTCCAGTCTCGCGATCTGAAAAAAAGACAGAAATGAACGGGGGCGAAGTGTGTGCGTTTGCTCCAAAAACCTAAGCAAAGGAAGGAAAAGAGACATGCGGAACAATAAATGGATTGTAGTTGGAATGCTGGCAGCGTTGGCTTTGACAGGTGTGTGCGGATTTGCGGGCCGAACGACGGCGCAAGAGCTTGTGAAGGCGAAGTTCACTCTCACCGAGGAGGCGCGATTCGGCAGCACCGTTCTCCCCGCGGGGCAGTACACGCTTTTGGTGGAGCCGCTGAGTCAGCTACGGCCAGTGGGAAGTCCGGTAGCGATCACGGTACGCTCGGAGAGCGGGTCGGCACAGTTTGCGGCCATTCTGGCGACTGCGTCGCAGGAGGGTTGCGATCGAGACCAGTTGAAGCTGATCTCGGCCGGCACCGGCTACGTGGCGCAGTCGATGTGCCTCGAAAAGCAGGGGCTGATGCTGCGTTTCGACGGGTCTCATCCGAACGGCAACCCGCTGTAAATCGAGCAAAGCAGTGTCTGCGAAAAAGGGCACGGCTTTCGCCGTGCCCTTTTTGTTTTGAGCATGGATCGACTCAGGTCTCATTCATGGCGCAGTGCGACCATGGGATCGACGCGCATGGCCCTGCGGGCGGGAAGATACGTGGCAATCAGTGCGATTGCGCCCAACAAAAGCGAGACTCCGGAAAACGAAACCGCGTCGAAGGGATTGAGGCCGAAAAGCGTTGCTGCAAGCAGGCGAGAAGCACCCGCTGAAGCCGCAACGCCAATTGCCATACCGGCGAGAATAGGTTGAAATCCTTCGCCCAGCACAAGCCTAATCACCTGGCCACCCTGCGCGCCGAGCGCCGTGCGGATGCCGATTTCGCGCGTTCTCTGCGCGACGCTGTAGCTGACCATGCCGTACACACCCATGCATGCCAGAAGCAGCCCGAGCGCGCCGACTATGCTCGCGAGAACACCACCGACGCGGGAGATCACGAAGTAGGGATCCATGGAGACCAGCGTGTGCACCGGTGCGACTATGACGGGGAGATTGGCGTCCACGCGCCGAACTTCCAGGCCGATTGCCGAGAGCAACGGCGTCGGATCGGCTTCGGTGCGCACGAGCAGAGTCCTGGTCCACTGGCGGGTCTGAGAGAGCGGCAGGTATAGGTAGGATTCATCGATTTTGCGCAAATCCATACTGCGCACATCGCGGGCAATGCCAACTACCTGGCTGCTGGCGATGAATGGATCTTTTTCGCCAGGGAAGGACATGCTCCCTTTTTCGGAGCCGATCTTGAGGCGCTTGCCGATGGGATCTTCACCGGGCCAGAAGCGGCGAGCGGTGGCCTCGCTGATGACGACCACTGGCGACTGTCCTTCGGCCTCAACGGGAGTGAAGGAACGACCGTGAACAATGGGAATGCCGAGAGTGTCGAAGTAATTTGGCGTGACGTAGCTGTAGCCCGCACCTGGTGGCTCGCCTGCGTCTGGCGCCAGACGTGGAAGGCGTCGTCTCAACGGGAGAAACCTCAACCCAGCGGATGCCACCAATTGGGTCGCGCGACGCCTGCGCGACGGACTGCACACCAGGAAGACTTGCGAGCCTCTGGATGAGGTCACGATTGAGTTGGAGAAGGCGCGACTGAGGGTAATGCAGGTTCGCCGCATCGTACATTTCCAGGCACGCCACATGTCGCGTCTCATAGCCGGGATCCAACGTGAGGGCTCTTTGCGATCCGCGGAGCAGTAGAGCGGAGCTAATCAGCAGGACAAGACACGCAGCCATTTGGCCGGCGATGAGGATTCCTCGCAACCGCGAGCGGCTCAGGCGCTGGCCGAAAGTCGGCCCCCTCTTCCTTGAGGGCGGAGTTCACGTCGGCCTTCGAAGCTTGGAGGGCCGGGGCGAGACCGAAGACGATTCCCGCCGCGCAGGAAACGAGCAGGGTGTATGCGAAGATACGGACGTCGGGGCTGATCTGAAGCGCAACCGTGCCCCAGAACGAAGGGATGGCCGAAGCGATTTCGACAATCAGGAGATGCAGCATCCAGCCGGACAAAGGAAGGCCGAGCGCTCCAGCCAAAAGCGCGATCAAAACACTTTCCGTGAGCAACTGGCGCAAGAGCCGCCAACGGCCAGCGCCGAGCGCCAAGCGCACGGCAATTTCTTTGCGGCGTACCGCAGCACGGGCGAGCAGCAGACTCGCAACATTTGCGCAAGCGATGAGCAAAAGCAACGCGACCGCAGACATGGCGGCGGTGATAAGGGCCCAATCCATGGGCTCAAGCGAAGCGAGGTTATTCCGGCCAGGGGCAACAGACACGCTGGCGTTGCTCTCGTCCTCCGGATGGGAAGCGTGCAACTGAGAGGCGAGGACCTTGAGCTCCGCCTGCGCATCGGATAGGGAACGCCCGGCCCTAGACGTCCCATAGGCAAGCCGGCAATCACGAGGCGATTTTCCAGGTCCTGCGCCGAAAGGCCGCCCAAAGACACTTTCGCGGCAACCGGCGCCCAGAGAGCGGGCACATCCGGAGCAGTACCGATATAGTCCAGTGGCGTTATGCCGACGACGGTGAAGGCCACTCCGTTCAGGTGCAAGACTGAACCGACTACTTTGGGGTCGGAGTGAAACTGCGCTGCCAGAAGTTTCCGCTCATCATGACGACCGGTGGGGAATTAGCCTGATCATCCGCCGGAAGGAGAATGCGGCCCAAGAGAGGAGTTGCTCCCAACATTGAAAAGTAGTTGCCGGAAGCAAAAAAACAAACCATGGGCTGAGCGCTGCCTTGAAGTAATTGGGGAAGCTGGAAGCCGACCGCTTTGGCGACGCGGGGTGCAGCTTCCTGACCAGTGGCAGGCAGATCGGAAGAAGTGATTGCCATGCCGAAGGCGAACAGTGCAAATTCGGAGAATGACTTGGCGTGGTCGCGGTAGTAGATGTAGTCGGGATAGGAAAACCTGCCGTGGGGTTCGTCGGGAGTAGTGCGAAACACGGCTGCCAGGCTATCGGGATCCTTCACCGGCCTCGGACGTAAGACAAGGGCATCAAATGCCGTAAAGATGGTCGTGTTTACGCCGATGCCAAGCGCGAGGGTGAGCACGGCAACGGCGGTAAAGCCGGGGGATTTGCGCAGTGTGCGCAGACCGTAGCGAACGTCCTGGTGGATGGAATCGAGGAGGTTTGCGCCGCGCGCTTCGCGACATTCTTCTTTGGCGCGTTCGATGCCGCCAAATTCGATGCGGGCGCGACGCAGGGCTTCTTGCCTAGGCACGCCGCTGCGGATCAAGTCTTCGGCAAACGCTTCCAGATGGAAACGGAGCTCTGCATCCATTTCGCTTTCCATGCGAGGACGCTGCAAGGTTGCGCTCAACCAGGACCGAATCTCGCGCCCACAGCGTCATACTTCCTCGGATGTGGTGCGCAAGATCCCCGCGATAGTGCCGGCGATCATTCGTGCCTCAGCGCAACCATGGGATCGACGCGCATTGCTCGTCGCGCCGGGATGAAGCTGGCCAAAAGCGAGACTACAAGCAGGAACAGCGAGATCCCAGCGAACGTCATCGCGTCGGTCGCGCTGATTCCGTACAACATGATGGTCAAGAGTCGCGTCATTGCCAGTGCGCCGGCAAGGCCTATGGCGATGCCCGCCGCTGCCAGCACGAGCCCCTGACGGAGAACGAGGTGCAGGATTTCGTTCGGCTTCGCACCCAGCGTCATTCGAATACCGATTTCATGGGTGCGTTGGCTCGTAGTGTAAGAGGTCACGCCGTAAAGACCCACGGAGGCGAGCACCAACCCCAGCAAGCCTAGCAATCCGAACAGCGAAGCTCCGGCCCGCGGCAGAAGCAGCGAGACGCTGATCCTGTTCTCCAGCGACTCGAGCTCCATAACCGGAACCTTGCGTTCGAACTCCCGAAGCGTCTCCCGCAGCGGTGTGAACGCGCCTTGTGGGTCGCCGGCGACACGCGCCAACAAAATCAAATCCGGATTGCCCTGTTGCTGGACGGGCCGATAAACGAATGGGCGCGCCTGCTCTCCGAGCGTTCGGTATTTCCCATCGCGCGCCACGCCCACGACCTCAGCGTACTTCTCGTTGTTCCCGAATCGCACCTTGCGGCCAATTGCTTCTTGTCCCGGCCAGAAGAGATTTGCCAGGGCTTGATTCACGACGACGACCAGTGGCGACGACGAGGTGTCTGCTTCCGTGAATTCCCGCCCGCGCAAGATGGGCACTTGCATGGTCTTAAAATAGCCGGGCCCCGCGCCGGAACGGTCTACATACGACCACTGTTCGATTGGGACCGTATCCTTACCTTGTGGGGCGCAGCGTGAGACTTGAATTACAAATGTCAGCGGGAGCCGCTCGGTCAGCCCAACGGATTGAACTCCCGGCAGAGATCGGACGCGAGCAGTTAACTCTTCGTAAAAAGAGGCCGCCTGCGCAGCATTCATTCCCGCGAGCGAAGGATAGAACGATGCGGTGATCACACCTTCGGGCTTGAATCCCGGATCGACTCGAAACGCATTGCGCATGCTTCGCAGAGACAGGCCTGCACAAATGAGTAAGAGCAACGAGGTCGCTACCTGTGCCACGACGAGGGTCTTGAGTGTGCGATGTTTTGACCGGCTGCCGCCCGACCCGACGGTTTCCTCCTTCAGTCCTGCACTCACAGGCACGTTGGACGCCTTGAACGCCGGGACAAGCCCGAACAACACCGTCGCACCGGTCACTGCGATCAACGTGAAGATAAACACGCGAGTGTCCAAGCCCAACTCAAGTCCAAGCTGAATCGGCACGCCCAGGTGCATGTCTTGAAGCGCGCGGGACACGGCTGAGTCGAAGAAAACGGTCAAGAGCAAACCGAGAGCCCCGCCCAACAGGGCCAGCAGCAGGCTTTCCGTGAGCAATTGCCGGATCAGCCGGAGCCGCCCGGCGCCGAGTGCAACGCGCAACGCAATTTCCTTCCTCCGGACGGAAGCCCGGGCCAACAACATTCCCGCGAGGTTGGCGCACGCAATCAGCAGGATTAATCCAACGAAGCCGATGACTACGTACGATGCGGCGTACAAAGCGCCGTCAACCTCCGGCATGATCTTCACCTGGCTGGCGGGCAGGAGCGCCGCGGTACGGTCGTGATTGGTTTTCGGGTACTGGAGCGCCAATCGATCGGCAACCGTTTTCAATTCCGCTGCGGCCTTTGCCGCAGAGACGCCTGGGTTGAGGCGCCCGGTGACAAAGAGCCATTGGCTCCCGCGATCTTGCAACGGATCTCCCATGTGCAAAGTGGAATCCATCGTTACGGGAACCCACAACGCAGGGGAGAGGCCCCGCATCAGGCCGGAAAAATCGCGCGGAGCAACGCCAAGGATCGTGAGAATGTTCCCGTTCAGGCGGACGGATTTGCCCACGATCGCGGGATCGGCGTTGAATTTTCGCTGCCACGCGGTGTAACTCAGCACCACAAAGGGATATCCGCCCGCAGCGATGTCTTGGGCAGCGTCAAAAGTGCGGCCCAGGACCGGCTTCACGCCCAGCACGTCAAAATAGTTTCCAGATACGGCTTCCGCCGAAATCATCTCACTTTCGCCGTTGCGTTCCAGTGCGAGGAAATTGGGAGCGAACCCGAGTAGTCCGGCGAGCGTCTTGGTGTTGTCACGAAAGTCGATGTAATCGGGGTACGCCAGCGGACCGTATTCGAACATCTCACCGGGCGAAGTGTTGTAGAGGTCGACCAGCTCCTGCGGCGCGTTCACAGAAAGAGGGCGGAAGAGAACTGCATCGATCACACTGAAAATAGCCGTGTTTGCGCCGATACCCAAGGCGAGAGTCAATACGGCGACGGTAGTGAAGCCCGGATTCTTCCGCAGTAGGCGAGCGCCATGGCGCAGATCGTGGGTCAGCGTCTCAAGAAAGCTGACGCCACGCGCTTCGCGGCATTCTTCTTTGGCGCGTTCGATGGCGCCGAACTCCACTCGGGCGCGCCGCAACGCTTCTTGCCGAGAGACGCCACTGTGGATCAAGTCTTCAGCGTAGGCCTCCAGGTGGAAACGCAGCTCTGCATCCATTTCGCTTTCCATGCGCGGACGCTGCAACGTTGCGCTCAACCAGGACCGAAGTCTCGCCCAAAGCGTCATACTTCCTCCGATGTGGTGCGCAAGATCCCTGCGATCACGTCGGCCATGCGATGCCACTTTTCCGTTTCCGTTTGGAATCGACGCTTACCCGCCGCGGTGAGACGGTAGTACTTGGCTTTGCGCTTGTTCTCCGACTCGCCCCATTCGCTGGTGATCCAGCCCTGGTGTTCCAGGCGGTACAACGCCGGATAGAGAGAACCCTGCTGAATCTCCAGGCGATCTTTCGAAATCTGCTGAATGCGCAAGAGAACGCCGTAGCCGTGAAGCGGGCCAAGCGAAACGGCTTTGAGGATCAGCATGTCCAGAGTGCCTTGCAAGAGGTCGAGTTGTTTGTCCACGGAGGCAATCTCTCCTAGAGTGTCTAGGAATGTATACCCGATTCTCCTAGACTGTCAAGGAGAGGCGTCGCAACCAGAAATAGCTGCGCCACCGGACTTTTTCGCAAGCCACTAGGCTTTAAGGCCGGCGGGAACGAGAGGAAGGCTGCGGAGACGGACGCCGCTGGCGTCGAAGATGGCGTTGCCGATGGCAGGCGCTACGGCCATGATGGGCGTTTCGCCCGCACCTGCGGAGGGAATATCCTTGCGGTCGAGCAGGACGGCCTCGATTTCGGGAACGTCGAGGAAGCGCGGAACACGATAGCGCGAGAAGCGGGGATTGGTGATGCGGCCATTTTCGAATTCCATGGATTCGAACAACGCGCCGCCGAGTCCCTGGAATCATTGCGCCGACCACCTGGTTTCGCAAACCATCCGGATTGACAATCGCGCCACACTCGAAGGCTTCGACCAACCGCACGACACGGACGGAGCCAGAAGCACGATCGACGGCCACTTCGGCGCAGGTGGCCACGTAGCCGCCCTTTTCGTTTCCGACGGCGAGGCCGAATCCCTGGCCTTCGCGTGTTTTCTTTGGTGGCCAGGCAAAAGACTTTGCCGCCGCCTCGAGGACACCGCGCAACCGGGGATCGGAGAGATTCTTCCGGCGAAACTCGAGCGGATCCATTTGCGCCGCGCGGGCCAAATCATCTATGTGGGTCTCGCGAGCAAAGTGGTTCGCGGTTGCCGCCAAGCCTCGATATGAACCACTGCGCAAGATCGGGGTAAGGGCGTGAAATTCCGTGTGCTGGTTGGGGACAACGTAGGGCGTCTCGATACCCGACGCTCCGGAATGATAGTTATGAAATTCCCACGCGGTCAGCGTGCCGTCAGCGGCTGTGCCGCTTTTGATTTCGATCACACCGGCCGGGCGGAAATACGCCCAGGTGAACTCTTCCTCGCGCGTCCAGACGACTTTCACCGGATGGCCGGCGGCACGAGCCAAACGAGCAGCTTCCACAGCAGCATCGCCGGTATGCTTCCCTCCGTACGCGGAACCCGTGTCGGGAACGATCACGCGTACGGCGCTTTCTGGAACGCGGAAGGTGGCGGCAAGCTCGTCGCGGACGGCGAACGGGCGCTGCGTGCCGGTCCACACGGTCAGCTTATTGTTGGACCAGTCGGCTAGCGCGGCGCGTGGCTCTAACGGAGCATGCGCGATGAAGGCAACGGTGTAGGTAGCGTCGAGCCGATGGGACGCGGCGGCGAGAGCCTCGTCGACCGAGCCCTCTGTTCTTCGAAATCGATCATCGGACTTGCGAGGAGCGTTTTGCTTGATTTTGGCAAAGAGATTGCGATTCGAGACTTGCGCCGGCGCTTCCTTCCATTGAACTCGAATGGCGTCGAGAGCCTTCTGCGCGTGCCGTTCTGTGGGCGCCGCCGCGGCGACGAAGTCTCCGTCGCGAACAACGATCACGCCAGGCAGTTTTTTCGCAGCGCTGTCGTCGAACGACGCGAGCGTCGCACCGAACGAAGGAGGACGCAGCACTTTGCCGTAAAGCATCCCCGGGAGCTGCATATCCGGCGTGTACTGGTGACGTCCAGTTACGAAGTCGCGACCATCGACCTTGGGAATGGATTTGCCGGCGACGGTCCATTGATCTGGCGGCGTCACCGGATCGTCGGCCGGGAGGCTGTGCGCCAGGGTTTGGCCGCGTGCGAGATCGAGATAACGGAGAGAGCGGCCCGAGGCGGGATCGATAACTTTGGCGTCGGATGCGACAAGCTGATCCGAAGAAACGTTCCACTGTTTCGCGGCTGCTGCAACAAGAAGGTCGCGTGCGGCATTGGCGACTCGGCGGAGCTGGGGCGTCATGGTCGGCGTGGTGCGGCTGCCAAACGTGCCAGCGTCAAACGGGGTCAGAGCCGTGTCGGCCATGACCATGCGGACGCTGGCGAAGGGAACGCGCAGCTCATCGGCGACGGTCTGAGCCAATTCCGTTCGAATGTTCTGGCCGATCTCAGCCTTGCCGGTGAAGGCGGTCACGCTGCCATCTTCGCCGACGTGCAGCCATGCGGTGATGTCATTGGGGAGCTCTTCGCCATGGAAGCCGCGGGATGGTGACGGAGTTTCTTGCGCCGCGCCGGCATTGTTTGCTGCGGCGCAACACCGCGATTCCGGCGCCGAGGAGTTTGAAAAAGTCGCGGCGAGCCAAATCGAAATGGTGAGTGGCGCCGGCGAAGATCTCGTAGCGCTCGGGCTCGAGAGTAACTTGATTGAGCGGGTTGCTCATCGCGGCGTTCCTGCTGCATGGCTTTTGCGGCGTGAGCCACCGCGTCTACCACGCGGGGATGCGTGCCGCATCGGCAGATATTGCCTTGCAGCGACTTGATGATTTCTGCAGTACTCGGGTTGGGATTTGTTGCAGGAGAGCAACGCCGCTCATGATCATTCCCGAGGTGCAATAGGCGCATTGGAAGGCGCCGGCATCGAGAAACGCCTGTTGTACGGGATGTAAGCGGCCGTCTTTCTCGAGGCCTTCGATAGTGGTGATGGGCTGCGCCAACGCCGCGCGTAATGGAACCTGACAGGATCGACGCGGCACCCCGCCGAGTAATACCGTGCAAGCGCCGCACTGTCCTTCGCCGCAGCCGTACTTCGCGCCGGTGAGGCCGAGTTCATCGCGGAGAACGGACAAGAACGGCGTATCCGGATCGTATTGGACCGGATATCGCTTTCCATTTACTTCGAGCTCGATGGGATTCGCCATCCTCTTATCTCCAAATGGCGCAGGTCGGGAAGCAACCGGTTCAAGTGGTCGTGGCTGGACAGTACCAGTCTACTCGCGTCGAGTTTCACGTGGCAACCGCGCGACTAAACGGCGGAGTTGGCCGCGGCTCGGGGCGGAGGCGCGGCCGCAGCGGAGCGCTGCTGGAAAAAGGCAGCGACGCGGTCGATGATCTCGGTCAGAGGCGTTTGGGGGCGGAAACCGGTCAGCGCTTGGAGTTTATCGACGCACGGAACGCGGCGCATCATGTCTTCGAAGCCAGGCTCGTAAGCTTGGTCGTAAGGGACAAACTCGATCGCGGAGCTGCTGGCGGTGCGCTGCTTGACGAGTTGGGCTAGGCCTTCGATGGAAATCTCTTCGGTGTTGCCAACGTTGACAACTTCTCCCACGGAGCGCTCGGTATCGATCAGGCGGACGAGGGCCTCGACGGTATCGCGAACGTCGCAGAAGCAGCGGGACTGTTTGCCGTCGCCGTAGACGCTGATCGGGGAGTTGTCGAGCGCGGACTTCACAAAATTGGGCAGCACCATGCCGTAGCGGCCGGTCTGGCGCGGGCCTACCGTGTTGAAAAGTCTCACCACGATCACCGGGAGTTTCTTTTCCTTCCAGTAGGAGAGCGCAAGAAATTCGTCGAGGGCCTTCGACGCCGCATAGCTCCAGCGGCCTTTCGTGGTGGGGCCGAGGACGAGATCGGCGTCTTCGTGGAAAGGGACATTGGTGTTCTTGCCGTAGACTTCGGAAGTCGACGCGGTGAGAACGAGTTTGCGTTTCTTGCAAGCAGCTTCCAGAATTCGCTGCGTACCGTTCACATTGGTTTCAATGGTGCGGACGGGGCTCTCTACGATGAGCTTGACGCCGACCGCCGCGGCAAGGTGCACGACGACATCGGCGTCGTCCACCAACTCCGCCACCAACTGATGATTTTCGATGTTGTCCAGGTGATATTCCATCCGGTCCGAGGCTTTCAGGTGGCGGATGTTGTCCATGCTGCCAGTGGAAAGATTGTCGAGGAGAACGACGCGATCGCCGCGATCGAGAAGACGCTCCGCTAAATGGGATCCGATGAAACCGGCTCCGCCGGTGATTAGAAAGCGCAAGAAGCCTCCTCTGGCGAAAATGTCGTTACAGCTTCACAGCGTTGAGCGGATCAGTCTAAAGACCGGTCGCTACTGCGGAAGTGTACATCACAGTTCCTGCAGGTCGTCCTGGATCGTGACGATCGCGGTCCGAGGTCTTGTAAACAGGGCTCGCCTCCTCGCTCGAAAGCGAAGCGTCGGCGGTTTCCTGAGGGCCGTAGCCATACGAATACGGGTAGTAGCGATACGAATAGTAGTAGTCCGGAGCACTCGAATCCACGGCATTCAATACCACGCCAAGAAGGTTACACTTCACGCTCACAAGGAGATCGCGAGTGCGGGTGAAAGCTTCCTTTGGCGTTTCGCCGCTGCGTACTACCAGGAGCACGCCGTCGGCCTGCACGGACAAGATGACTGCATCGGTGGCGGCCATGATCGGCGGCGAATCGATGACGATGAACTTGAACTTGCTGCGAAGCTCGGCAATGGCATCGGCGAGCTTGTGGGAAGAGAGCAAATCCGCGGGATTCGGAGGGAGAGGCCCCGTGGGAATGGCGGAAAGATTGGGAATGGCGGCATGCTGAACGGTGACGAGATCGAGACTCGAAACACCAGCGAGATAGGAACTTAGACCCGCGTACTTGCCAGTGCCAAGATTGAGCAAACGGCCGATGCCGGGCTTGCGGAGGTCGGCGTCGATGAGCAGGGTGCGGTCGCCAAGCTGGGCCAAAGTAACCGCGAGATTTGCCGCGGCCGTGGTTTTTCCTTCGCGTGGCAAGGCGCTCGTGACAAGAATGACCTGAGGCGGATGACCGGCCTGCGAGAGTAAGAGAGCGGTGCGCAAGGCTCGAAAAGCCTCGGACATTTGTGACTTGGGCTGATGCTGCGCGACCAACTCTATGTGCTTTTCGTGACCATTGCCTGTAACGCCGCTGAGAAGTCTGCTGCGCGGCCCGTTGCCATTGGAATCCGTAAACATGGGAACGACGGCGAGCGAAGGCAACCGAGCGAGTGTCTCGATATCGTCGGGGGTCTTTACGGTGTTGTCCATGTATTCGCGCAAGAGCGCCAAACCGACGCCGCCCACAAGGCCGACCAGGAAAGCCATGCGCGACGTTGCGAGACTTCGCCGGGCGCGAGGGAAAGGCGGGAATCATCGCCGGATCGACGATGCGAATATTGGAGGACTGCAAAGCGGAGGAAATTCCCGCTTCCTTCAGCTTTGTGAGCAACCCGTCGTAGAGCGTTTTGTTGGCTTCGGCGTCGCGCTTGAGGATGTTGTACTGCACCATGCGCTCGGACATCAGATTGGCTTCAATCTTTTGCTGATCGAGAGTTCGGTTCAGAAGCTCCTCACGCTGTTGCGCCTCGTGGTAATCACTTTCGAGGCGCGCGATGACGGCTTTCGTTTCTCTTTCGAGACTCTGATCCAATTCCTTGAGTTGAGCCTGGAGCCTGAGGACCTTGGGAAAGTTGGGACCGTACTGAGCGAGGGCATCGGCGTGTTGGGACGACAGATCAGCGCGCTTGCGAAGCAAGTCCTGGACGGTCAGGCTCTCGCGGACTTGAGGGATGGCCTCGGCGTCGCCGGCCTTGGCGAATTCGAAGAGCGATTGCTTCTTCATGCGGTCGCTTTGCGCATCGATCAACTGGCGGTTGATCTCAGCGAGACGTTGCGTGGTGATGTTCTGTTTGTCGTCGAGCTCCCAAATCTGATTTTTTCTCTCGTAGTCGAGGCGAGCATCCTCGGAATTCTTCATGCGGACGCGCAGCTCATCGAGCTGGTCGGTGAGCCAGGAAGTGGCCGCGGTGGTGGCGTCGTAGCGGCTGCGGCGACTCTGGTCGATATAATTCTTAATGTGGGCGTTGACGGTCTGCGCGGCCACTTCGGGCTTGGTAGCCTCGAAGGTTATGTCCATCAACCGGCTGTTGGGGACGCGCTTGACGCTTAGGCTGCCCAGAAACGCGGCCAACTCCGGCGGACGTTTCTGGTTGGCGAGGTTGCCGGTGGCGATAGCCTCGGACGAAAGATCGACGCCGGAGGCAGTGCTTCGGATGGTCTGGAGAGCAAGAGTTTCGCTGGTGAGGATTTTGGACTGCGTCTCGATGTAGTTCTCGACGTCCATCATGTAGTCGTACGAATCGGTGCCCTGGAAGGGCAGGATGTTGGAGTTCTCGCGGCCCAGCTCGATGCGCGTGGTGGCGATGTAGACGGGTTGCATGCGGAAGGTAGCAATGGAAACGATGGTGACCACCGCGAGCATGAAAGAGACCACCAGCCATTGATGCTTGCGGAGAATCAGCAGGTAATCGTAGAGGTGTGGCTCGCGCGGCGACAGATCCCATACGGGTCGCGCGTGCGGAATATCCAGGGCCCCGTTGGAGGGGTTTTCGCGAACCACTTTGTAGTCGTCAGCCATAAGCTAAAGAACGAGCCGGTATATAAGGACTCCGGTGGCGACCGCCAAAGCAAGCTCGCCTGCCTTTACCAGCGTTTGCTTGGCTGCGCTGTTGGGAACGTACAAGATGTCGGACGGACGGAGCTGCACGTCTTCTTCTTGGAATCTCATTACTTTCTTAAGATCGACTTCCACTTCATGCTGCTTGCCGGTGCTGTCTTTGCGGACAATCACGGCACGATCGGACTTGGCGGTACGATTCAAGCCTCCGGCCACCGCAAGCAATTTCAGCGTGGTGAGCTGCGCTCGATCGTTGGAAACTGTATAGCCGCCGGGCCGACTGACGGCCCCGAGAACGTAGATAATTCCCGCGTGCGGAACGGTAACCACGTCGCCGGGCTGCAGAACGATGTTGTTCGACATATCCCCGGCTTCGAGAATTTGATTCAGGTTGATCGTGATGGTGTTGCTCAAAGCCGGCGGCGTGAGCTGCGGTGCATCGGCGCTCGGCGCAGCGGCGGACTTGCCAACCGGTTCCGCGGGTCCGGCGGGCGCAACCGAAGAAGTCGGGGCAGACGTGGGCGGCGCATCCGCAGGCGGAGTCGTGTCGTGGCCGCGAGCTGGCGCGGCGTCCTCTGGGCTGATCGCGGGAGGCTCAGAAGCATCGGCCGATGCGTCCGCTTTCCGGACGCGTGATCACCACTTGGTCTCCGGCGTCAGCGAGGATCCCGCCGGCTTCCGCCAAAGCCTCGATCAGAGTCACCTGGCGGTCCGCCGAATAGACCGTCGGATGCGCAACCGCGCCGACTACGGTGATGGGTTTGCTCTTCTTTTCCCTGACGACGACGCTTACCTCGGGATGCGAGACGAGGCCGTTGGCCTCCAAGACTTCTGCGATCTTGCGTTCGGCCTGAATCTCCGTGAGGCCGGTAACGTGTAAACGCACGGGTATCAGGGGAATACCAATCGTGCCGGTCTGACTGACCCGCAGGTCGCGGCTCAGCTCTGGGACGTCAAATACCTGAATGGAAACCAGGTCGCCGCTCCCGATTACGTAGTCGGTGGGAGGCAGGAGCGTGCGAAGCCGCAGCAAGCGCACGGATGCGATCGTTGGTTTGCTGCGATGTTTCGACCGTCTGCGCGCTGCTGGGAGGACGCCAGAACCAGTGTGCAAAACAGTGCGTGGATGGACAAACAAAGAACCGCCGCACCCAGTCTGGCTGGCTGCATAGAAATAGGTGACCCCCAGGTGTTGATTATACAGTTAAAACGCATTGTCACTCAGAAGTCAATGAGGATTTCGCGTCCGGACGATGAGGGCGGTGATTCTCTTGGGGAGATGGGCGGATTTCGCCGGTGGCAAGGTGGGCCATGAGCAGGAAGAGGAGGGCGTTGGCGGGGATATGAAGATTGAAATCAACTAGGCTGTGTACTAGAAAACCAACACAGGCCACGAGCCCGGAAAGGTGGAGAGCCGCGGCAAAGGGCTTGTCCAGCTGAAGCAACTGCCGGAGGGAAAGATAAAACAGCAAGCCGAGAAACCAGGCGCAGCAAGCGGCTCCAGCTACTCCGGTCTCGGCCATGGCCTCGAGGTAGTCGTTGTGGGAGTGATTTACGATCTTTCCATCGTAGAGAGTCTCGTAGGCCGGGAAGACGGTTTCAATGGTCCCTAGGCCTGTGCCCGTCCACGGGTGATCGAGGAAGATCCGCCATGTGTCCTGGCGCATGGAGGCGCGCTTCCCGGTTGTAACTTCAAGAGACTGCAGGGATGAGAAACGGTCCAGAATCTGCCGGACTCCGAGCCAGGAAACCAGCAGAAACGCCAAGAGCAGAATCAGCCCGCCGGCCAGGACATGCTTTCCACCAACTCGACGCAGCATCATCATCAAGACGAGGACGCCCAACTGCACGCCAAAGCTGACAATGCCCCCGCGCGAAGCGGACAGAAAGAGCGCGCCGATGGGCAGGAGCGCAAAGATGCCGACGACGAACCAGCGCTCTTTCCGGACCTTGCCGAGAACCAGCGGCACGAGCGCGATCGGAATAACCAGCTCCGCAAAGGCCGCAAAGTGATTGCGGTTGACGTAGGGGCCAAATGGGATTCCACCGAACCGCATCTCGCGAAACCAGTACAACTTTCCGTTGAAGGTGAGTTGCTGGAGGATGCCGAAGATGGCTACCAGGAAGCCAAAACCCATGATGAACCAGACAAATGTGCGCCAATCGTTCGCGGTTCGGAAGACTTGAGCAGCAAGGAAGAGAATGACGCAGTCAGCGACGAGCAGATTGAGCTCCATCCGGGTGCTGTAGGTGGAGGCGGTGGTGCGAAAGAGAAGCTGAGCGAGCGCGACGAAAGCCAGCAAAACCAACGGCGGAAGAAGGGGCGTGAGAACGATCTCCGTTGTCTTCGTTTCATTGCTGAAATAGAAACTCACCGCCCAGAAAAGAAATATCAGTCCGGCGGAGGTCTCGAACACGGCGCGAGCCCAATCTTCGACGGCGCCGTGGGCAGTCACGCCAAAAACCACGAGCGCACAGATCGCGAAGCGCACGAGTTTCATGGCTTCTTGCCTGCCGGAGTCTCCGGCACAAGCGCAACATCATCCACCCAGGCGGTGCCGTGGATACGGCTGGCGTAAATGTCGCTCGGGTTACGGGAGACGCAGACGCGCACCTGCTGCACGCCTTCCGTCGCCGTCCAAGGCATTTCCACCTTTGTCCAGGGCTGGGTTCCGTGTGTCTCGGATGTCTCGATGAAGGCGCCGCGACCGTCTTCCTGCCAATCCAACCGGAATCGAATGCCCTGTTCGGACGTCAGCGCCTCGGTGCGCACCCAAGCGGAAAAGCGGTAGACTCGTGTTGGGCTGAACGACGGCGAGATGGCAGACGTCGGAAAAATTGACATTTTGCTTTCCGTCGAAACCCAATCGCAAGGATTGGCGACCGGAGTGTCTTTCTTTCGGGTCGATCGCGACTTGTACACCGGCTGGACGGAGGCGCGAAGTACCACGCAAAACCTCCGCCGTTGACGCCCGACTCGAACCCGCCATCCCACAAAACGGATCCCGCGGGATCGCCAGTGGGAGGTGTCCGAAAGAGCCACGGCTTCTTCCCAGACGCGGCGAGCATCACCGGGACGTCGCGCGAAAAGGAGCATTTCCATGAACGGCAATCACATCGTTCAAGTGCAAAGTAGGATGAAGGGAGACCAGCCGAGACCAAACGATAAGAGCGGCGCCGATCTCCGCGTCGGAGTCGAGCTCGCGAATAGCATCCAGATACACACCGCCGTCAGGCGGCAAAACGTTGTCGAGGATCGCTTGAATGTCTCGATCCACGCGCCAGCAGCGCGAAAAGGCTTCGGCCGCGCGCTTGGGATCGACGGACACGGCATGGCGGATTTCCGCGAAAGCCGTGGGAAGTTCGCCTTGGCGCAACAAAAAATTGCCGTAACGCCAGGAAACTTCCGCAGAAAGTGGATACACGCGCTTGGCTTGCAGGAATGCGTTGCGAGCGGCCGGCACGTCGCCTTCCAACTCATACGCCGTGGCAAGATCGAGCCAGGTATTGGCGGAACGTGGATCGAGCGAGAGAGAGGTGACGATAGGACTTAATGGCGCGCGGGTTGTCGGGCTCCTCGAGATTGTATTGCCAGTAATGGCCCAGAAGGAACCAGTTGAGCGGATTTCCTGGCTCGAGTTGTGTTGCCCGCTCATACCCCGTGCGCGTCCCGAGATCGGAATAGTGCACCGCGACGGCATTGCGCACGCTGGAGTATGCAAGCGCGGTGGCAAGGGCGAAGGCGACGATCACGAGAGCGAGGCGTGGCCCGGCGTTGGACAAGCGCAAAATCATTCCCCGGTACTGTGCCTAGACCAATTTCGAGATGCAAGGCGAAAGTAACGAAACAGGAATTTCAATCGCGTGTTGGCAGTTGGGTTAAAGGCGAGGTGAGGAACTGCTACTTGCCGGCAGAAGCGCTGAAACCATCGTCGCTGCGGCCGCGGCGGCGGACATCGATGCCTAGACGCTTGATTTTTTGGTTGAGCGTGGAAAGCGGGATCATAAATCGTTCGGAAGCTTCGGTCTGGTTCCAACCGGTGCGCTCCAGCATGTCGATGATAATGCGGCGCTCGATCTCGTCCATGATTTGGAACAGCGACGGCTGCGAATGATCGGCTCCGGAGCGCGCTCCAGGTTCTCCGGGCAGCGGAGGCAAAAACTCGGATAGTTGGAGCCGCACGCCGCGAACAATTTCCTTACTGCGGATATTTTCGGGCAATAGGTCAACGTCAACGCGCTCTTGCGTAGACAACACCACAGCGCGCTCGACGACATTTTCCAGCTCGCGAACGTTGCCCGGCCAATCGTAATCCATCAGCAGCTTCAGTGCCGCCTGCGTGAATTGCCGAGGCGTCTTGGTATTCTCCGTGCAGTAGCGCTCGAGAAAATGCAGCAGCAGAGCCGGAATGTCTTCGCGGCGATCGCGCAGCGGCGGCAGCCGCAGATGGATGACGTTGAGGCGGTGATAAAGATCTTCACGGAAACGTCCTTCGCGGACGAGCGTGAGCAGGTCGATGTTGGAAGCGGCCACGATGCGAACATCGACTTTGATTTGCTCGGTGCCACCCAGGCGCATAAATTCGCGCTCTTGAATCACGCGCAAGAGCTTTGCCTGCGTTTCGGGACTGATCGTGGCGATTTCGTCGAAGAAAATCGTGCCTTGATCGGCAACCTCAAACAAACCTTTCTTGGAGGCGACCGCGCTGGTGAACGCACCCTTCACGTGCCCGAAGAGCTGGGATTCGAGCAAGTCCACCGGAATCGATCCCGTGTTGACGGGCACAAAAGCCTTGTCCACACGCGTGGACGCCGAATGAATGGCCTTGGCGATGAGCTCCTTACCGGTGCCACTTTCTCCGCTGATCAACACCGTCGAGCGCGACGGCGCGACCTGCGTGACCAGATCCAGCAGCGTCAGCATCTTCTCGCTCTTGCCAATGATGCTGGGGAAATTGAAGCGCTGCTTCAGAGCGCGCTTCAACTGCACGTTTTCTTCGCGTAACCTGCGCGATTCCACAGCCTGCGCTACTTGAGCTAGCAGTTCGTCGTTGGACCACGGCTTGGTGATGTAGTCCAGCGCGCCGCTCTTGAAAGCCTGGCGGGCCATATCGATCGAGCCGTATGCAGTGATCAATACGACGGACAAATGCGGATCGCGGCGCCGGATTTCACGCAGCAGATCGAGACCGTTGCGATCGGGAAGGCTGACATCCAGAAGCAGCAGATCGAACGGGCGCTCCTCCAGCTTGGCGAGACCCAACTCTCCGGTTCCGGCGCTGGAAACACCGTAGCCTTCGCTGCTCAGCAGCAGTTCAAGGCCCTCGCGAATTTCAGATTCATCGTCGACTACAAGAATCGAACCCTTAGACATGGACCGCTTTCCGGACCGCAGGAAACTCAACGTGGAAGGACGTGCCCTTGCCGGGAGTGGAGCGGACATCGATTTTCCCGGCATGTTCTTTGATGATGCCGTAGCTGACGGAGAGACCGAGACCTGTACCGCGGCCGTTCGCTTTGGTAGTGAAAAATGGATCGAAGATGCGATGGATGTGCTCGCGCGGAATGCCTGCGCCGGTGTCCGCGACTTCCACCTCGACGCTGCCGTTATGCGCAGCGGTGCGAACCTCGAGCATGCCGCCGCCGGGCATGGCGTCTCGAGCGTTAAGGAACAGATTCAGAAATACCTGCTGCAGCTTGTTGGCGGAACCGCGAACCGACGGCAACGTTTCGCCCAACTGCTTTACGACCTGAATTTGCGAGGTCTTCAGCGGATGCGCGACCAGTGACAACGTTTCTTCCACCACGCGATTGACGTCGATATCCGCCAGCTCGGTGGCGCTAGTGCGAGAGAAATTCAGCAAGTTGTTTACGATCTCGCTCGCGCGGAACGTCTGCTTCACGATCTTTTCGATGATGCCCTGCCGCGGGTCGCCTTCCGGCATCTGCTTCGCAAGCATCTGGATGTAATTGGAAATGACGGCCAGCGGAGTGTTCACTTCATGCGCCACGCCCGCGGCCAGCAGCCCAAGCGATGTGAGCTTCTCGGTCTGCGACATCTGCTCTTCCATCCGCTCGCGCTGGGTGACGTCGTCGAAAAGCAGCAGCCGGCCAATGCGATCGCCGGATTTGCTCACCAGCGGAGTGATCGAGACGTTCAACGTCAGAAGCTTCCCTTGATGATGGAGCCGCTGCTTGTAGATGCCGGTGATCTGCTCTTCGTCGCGGCGCGACGCGATTTCCGATGCTAGCTCTTCCGGCAGCAGCGCGCGCAATTGGTGGCCCACAGCGTCTTGGCGGCTCACGCCGAAGAGCTGCTCCATGCGGGTGTTCCACGATTCCACGATGCCGCCCAGATCGACGGCGAGCACGCCTACGTTGAGCGATTCCACGATGTTTTCGCTGAAGTCTTTCAGCCGCGCGATTTCCAGCGCCTTCTGCTCGAGTGAGGTGTAGAGCTGCGCGTTGTCCAGCGCGACGGCCACGTAGCCTGCGATCGTCTGCACCAGCTCGACGTCATCGCTAGACAGGAAATCGCCATCGACGGTCTTGCCCAGGCCAAGTACCGCAACGGTGTGCTCGCGAATGCGGCAAGGAATGAAATAGTTCAGATCGAGCTGTTCGAGAGTCTGCCGCACGGAGTCGCTGACGTCTCGTGCCGCGCGGGGCGACTCAAAAAAAAGCGCCCCCCGCGCGAACTCGGGCCGGGCCGGCTCGAGGAAACTCAGGTCCATGGGTTCGGACAAACGCACGCCCATCGAGCGCGCCAGGCGCATTTGTCCGGGCTGGAGCGGGTCTTCCATAAAGATGGCAAGCCGGTCGACAAGCAAAGTCTGGGATACGCGATCCATCACCGAGCCGAGCATGGGATCGAAGCGCACCTCATTGGTCAGCGTGCGGCCGAATTCGATCAACGTGCGGCGATAGTCCAGGCGATCGCGATAGAAGAAGCGGTCGAGTCGCGTTTGAATCCATTCGCGGAACGGTTGAAACAGAAACGCGGCAATCACGATGGCGATCATGCCGCCCACGGGGCCGGTGGTCTGGGCGTGAGAAATCTCGGCAATTAACGCAATCAGTGCGAAATAAACGGAAGCCACGGCCGCGGTGGCCGCGGTGTACGCCAAGCCGCGCTTGAAGATGATGTCCACGTCCATCAGCCGGTAGCGGATGATGGCGTAGCCGAAACAAAGCGGGATCAGCGCCAGGCTCAACGCGGAAAACTTCGTCCACGCGGGTGGCACGGCGTCGAAGACGAAGGGAACCACATACAGCAGCGCGAACGGCAAGCTGCCCGCCAGAGTTCCGCCGGTCAGCCACTTCAACTGCTGGCGCAGCACTCCGGAGGGCGCTTCGCGGAAGCTCTTGTAGAACACAATCGCGGCGGCGAGGAAATAGATGCCGAGATAGCTGTACTCGATCTTGTCGAGCAAGATGCGCGAACCAAGCCACGGCACGAACCCAAGCGCGTTCAGGGCAGTGCTGATATGGAAAAGCAACAGCGCGGCTGGCGGCCCGTAGACCAGGGCGAGTTTCGAGAAGGAGCGAGCGGTAGCTTCGGCGCGCTCTGGAAATACCAGCGCGAAATGCAGCAGTAACGCCGGCGCGAGCATCAGCGACGCGATTTGCGCCCAATAGATCTCGTAGTCGAAAGAGTCCAGCTTGCCGCTGTAGTGGAACGAGAAAAGAATGAAGGAAACCAGACAGAAGACAAAGAAATGCACGGCGCGCGGCGCGTTCCATCGCCGGATAAAGATGAACATGCCGATGAACAGATACAGCAGGCCTACAACGCGCTCGTAATTCTCAATGGAAGCGGGTTTTTCCGCGGGCGCGGTGACCAGCGGCGTTTCAAATTCCTCGCCGTTGCGAACTAGTTTGTAGCGGACTTGGGTCCACAGCCCGGCGCGCCACAGCCGCTTGGTGACTTGCACCTGCGTATCTACGCGAAGGCCGTTGATGGAAACGAGGAGATCGCCGGGACGCAGGCCAGCTCGCGCGGCGGGTGAATTGGGAGCCAACTTCCAGGCTTGGGCGCCGTGCGAGGTGTCCAGCCAAGCGACGCCATCGTCGGGGATTTCGTAGGTCTCGCGCTGGCGGAAGTTAATCCACGCGTAGATCATCGCTGCCAGCGTAGCTAGCGCCAGCACCACCGCGCCGAGACTAACTCTCAGGTTCTGCTTCATAACGCTGCTTCACAACGGGGTCGAGACCAGATACACCCTTGCTCACAAGAATAGGTGCAAATCAATGTCCACTGTATTGTAGAGTCGCGCCCAGAGAACCTCAATCTGCTCAATATGTTACGAAAGGCGCGCGGGAGCCGACGTACGAATATCCAGTTTTTGGAAGGACCCATACAGCTTTCCAAAGCCTATTTTGCTTCAGAACTGAACGCTTAGACCGCCTCGAAACGTGCGGAAAGCCGGAACCAGGACAGTGCGGCCATCCTGGGTGCTCATCGAGACGTAACCTTGCGCCAGAATATTGTCGCAATCGGCCATCGCCTGCCAGTGGCCAGGCGCAAATTTGGGGAGCGTTTGGCGGATTCCGACATGGAGGTAAGGGTCCATTTGGTAGAGCGATTCTCCGAAGCCATCCAGACGCGACACGGCGATTCCGCTCACCCATTTATAGCCGGCGTTCACCTTGGTGCCCGTGCGAGGAACCTTGACGGAAACATTGGCCCCGAGCGAGTTGTGCATCGAGGTCCGCAGCATTTCGCGGAGCGCCCCGTCGGCCACATCGAACGGGCTGAGGGCGCCTGCAAACGCATAGACGGCCGTCAATTCCACGTCGTCAGAGAGTTTTTCGCGCAGGGCGACGCGTGTGCCCCAACTGTTCAGTGAGCCGCCATCGTAGGCGAACGCATTGGAGAAATATTCGGGGAGATAGTCGGCAGCCGGCAAGTCGGAGCCGCGGCCATACACCGCCACGTGGCGATTGTCATCGTGGAATGCGGCCACCTGGAGTCCGCCGCGCGAACCCAGTTTACGCTCGGCGGCGATTTCTTCATGCCAGCCGCCCTCCAACTCGGGACGCCCATCTCGCCAAAGCAAGGCCGGAAAGGAATCGAGCTCGTTCAAAGTAGCTGCCAGGGCGTTCCCGGAGTCCAGGTCTTCGGATTCCAGAGGCATACCGGAGCCCGGCTCCTCGGCAAAAATCAAAGCCGCGTGCCAATCGTCGGAAATACGAGCGTCAAGCTCCAAACGGGGACGCAGCGAAGTCGCCGCCTTCGTCAGGCCGACCAGCACGTACTCGCCGCTGTACTGGAGCTTTGCGCGGTCGCCCAGGCCAATCGAGCCGCCTTGTTCCATGCGCACGCCGCGGAAGGTTTGGCCAGCCGGTCCGAGCTTGGCTTCGCGAAGCACCAAGGCCGTATGCGGGTTTGGCCCCAGGCCGTGCGTGGGCAGCCAAACGGTGGCGATGCCGCCGCCGGGCGCGGAGTCGAGATAATTCATTTGTCCGGCGAGCAGCAGCCGGCCGAGACCACCGATCTTCTGGTCGTAAGCGAACGCCGTTGCGGGGGCCGAAGGAACATTCGAGGTCGAGCCGGGGCGCCGGGCGCCGTCGGTGAATTCCAGGCGAGCCCTCGGTTGCATGGTCTGAACATCGACCGAAACATTCGAGGCTGTGGTCGAATCGTCGCCTTCCACCCATTGCAGGACCGGACGCGTGGCCGAGGCGGAGCGCAACACCCATTTCCAATCATCGGCTTCGATGGTGGTGGCTGATGGAGCCCGCCGCAACTCATCGAGCGAAGCAAACATGGATTCAAGCTGGATGCGTACCACGGTGGTCAGGTGAGCGGTGATGCGGACGTGCTGCTCGAGCGTCGGCAGGAAACCCGCAAGCGTCACGCGAACGGTGTAGAAGCCCGGCGCGAGGTGCTCGCCGCGGAAAACTCCCTGAGTATTGGTGAGAAAATCCAGCGCGGCGGTGGTCGCTGATTCCGGAACGATTTGCACGGTCGCGCCCAACTGCGGGACGCCCGAGGTGTCGTTGACCACACCTGCAATCTTCCCAGGAGCTGGCTTTACTTGGGCCGGCGAAGAATACACGCCAACGGACAGACACGCCCCCGCCAGGACCAAAGCGCCCAGTGTGCGGAGACGAATCTCGTTCACGTTCGGTTTACCTCCCCGGCGCGGCTTTGCCGGAATTAGCGGCCGTTTTGGTATCGGCTGGCGGCTTGACGACGAAGTCGGCGGTCTTGGAAATGGTCTTGGTGGAAATGGTATCGGTGGCGACGACTTCTAGCGAGTACTTGCCAGGAGTCAGGGTCGCGAGAGGCAGCAGCCGCTCGATGGTGACTTGCTCGCCGGTTTGCTTCATTTCTTCCGACGTTTCCTTGAACTGCATGATCTGCTGATCGCCCTTCTTGACGGTGTACACGAAACTGGCGTTGGACTTGTGCGTCTTCTCGTCGGGCTTCAGGTTGTAAACCTGCATGTAGATGCCGAGCTTCTCGCTGCTCTGGAATTCGCCGTCGATGCGGGGCACGACTTTGGTGGAACCCAGCACGAACTGGCCGGTTCCGATTTGCTTCGAGGGCACATGCTCGAGCTTGCTGCCGTCCGCGACGATCAGGGAGCTCGTTTCGAGCTTGTCGTCCTCAAATCGGGGAACTTGCAAGCGCGTGTTGATGACGCCTACGTTGCCGCTCTTTACGTCTTTGATCACGATGTCCAGACGATAGAGGCCCGGGCGCAAAGGAATAGCTTTTTGATAGATGGACTGTAGCTTCACCGATTGCTGGAAAAGGCTGTCCGGGAAGTCTCTGCTGACGGGGTCCTCAAAGGTTTGCACCACGCGCCCTGTTAAGGAGCTGACGCGCCCGAAAACGTTGAGCGTTGCCGAGTGCACGCCTTCCTTCATGTCATACGAAAGCTGACTGTTGGGAACTTGCACGGTGACAGGCACGAGCACGGTGTCGTTGGTTACCTTCATGTAATCGGTGCGCCACGTAAAATGCACCTGATCTCGAACGATGCGGGCGGTGACGATCGCTTCCAAATCCTTGTACTTCACTTCGGGTGGTTTGAAAGCCTTTGAATACTGCTCAAGGCGATTGAACTCATCCATGCTGGATGGCGTTCCGCCGAGCGTAGTCGGCGTGGTCATGCCGTCCGCCCGGGTGAAGCGATCCGTCTTCGAGGCCATGCCCATCGATTCCAGCAAGCTCAAGCCGGCGCCGGGCACGTGCAAAAGGGCGTCTTTTTCGCCGGGATCCATGGTCAGGTGATATTCGCCGGAGCCCGAAGGATCCACGAATTCCCAGATCACGTTCTCGCCGATGCCTTCCATATAGCGATAGCGCCAGGTCTCCCAGGGATACGTGGTCGTCGAACCGCCGCCTTCATCCATCGGGCGGTCGTAGGTGCCGCCGGTCGGGTGCGCCTCCACTTCGTCGGCGGGGCCCCACATGATGTACATGCGACCGCGATCTGTCTTCCAGCCCGGAATTCCCGAAGCAAAGTGCTCGTTGGCGTAGGCGATGCGGCGATAGTGCTCTTCTTTAAAGTCGTTTTCCGGCAGATCGGGATTGCTGCTGCGGCGCAGCCAGAACTGCTCGATGGCTTGCTCGCGCTCTTCGTTCGTTTCCAGTTGCAGGAAGGACTGGCGCTCTTCCGGCGAAATAATGTAGACCACGTCCTCGCTCAGCCATTGCTTGTACGGGGTGTCGAGTTCCTTCAGCGTCTTCTTGAGCTTTTTCTTCTGTTCCTTGTTGAGCTTTTGCGGAACCGGGGCCGCGGTAGGGTCTTGCGCCTGTGGTTGCTGCGCATGAACTGGCGGAATCGAGATAGCGAGAGAAAAAAGTGACGCGACGACGGTACGGACCACCCGTGACGACATAGGTACACCTCAACGTCTTAGGACGTACGGATTCTACTCCGGGGCAACTTGCCCGTCAATCCTGGAATGTCCTGCATTTTGTGACACTTGCCCCCGATCAAGCTTAGAATCCCGGAAATGGAGAGGGGTTGCCTGACAATTTTTGACCTGAACCGACGTACAGGAAGTCACGAAGCGAAATTTGATACGAGATTGATGCGAGACAAGGTACATCGCGTGTCGAGTATCGCGGAGATGCACCTGAGGAGCGGCTCTGGACCGATTCGGAGAGCTTACTGAACTCGCTGCTTTTGACCGTCCCACCCAACCAGGGTGTCGAAGATCGCAAGAACGTGGCGGCGGTATTCCACCATCCGGAAGAAAATATCCCGCAATTCCGGATCGCGCTCGGCGTCGCGGTGCCACTTGACGAGGACGGCGGGAGGCACCTCGATATCGCGGCGGAGCTGCTCGGGAGAGTGACCGCGCAGAAAGAGGCCGTAGAAAAAAGCCGCCTCGCGCTGGGGAAAAGCGAAGTCTGTGGCGACTTCAACGGGAACGAATTGTGCCATCGTACCCATAAAGGGAAAATGCAGTTTACCCAAAAGCGTCTCCGCGTCAAGTAGTACCGCGCCCTTTGTGTCGCGTGCCGTGCAACTCCCTTTTCGGCACAGGCCGCACAGCGCTTGGCGGCACCGAGCGGGCTCGAAAGCCCATACAACGCCGGGGTTGCCAGGCGATTCTAACCGCCGTAGGATGCTGTAAGGCATGGCAAAGTTACACAAAGCGGGGCAAGGGTCGATCGGCAGGCGCCTGTTGCGCTTCGGCGTGCGGCGAGGACTGCGCACCGTGGAGGTCGATCCAGAGGACTTCCGGCGGCAACTGGCGAACAAGCACAGGCTGTGGGTGCCGAACTTCGGCCGCATGCACGACGTGCCCCTGGAGCGGCTGGATGAAATTGCCAAGAGGCTGATTCGCGATGCGGAGCGGCTAGCGCTGGCGGAAGGTGCGGGGCTGGGCTTGGGCGGAATGATCACGCTGCTTCCGGACGCGAGCTTGCTCACCGCGATCACCCTGCGATTGACCCAGCGGCTGTGCCTGCTCTATGGATTCGAGTCGCGCGGGCGCGACGAGCGGCTGGAATTGTGGCTGGCTGCGGCGGCGGCCAGCGGCGTGGACTACGGCAAGGATTTAGCGGAGAAGCAAGTTTTGGAAAAGTTGGCGCCGAGGATTGCGAAGCAGTTGGCGGCGAAGATCGGTCAAGAGGCGGCGGAGAAGTGGGTCGGCCGCTTGATTCCGCTGGCGAGTTCAGCGATCGGTGGCGCGCTGAATTTTTCCTTTGTGCGAGGGTGGGGACGCCGCGTACAGCGGAACGTGCGCGCGAGGCATCTGGCGGGGCGGACGGTACCGGCGTAACGCTCCTTTAGTTTTTGGCCGATATTTTGGGGTTGAGCGCGCAGGCTTTGAGAGTTTCCAGGTTTAGATCACAAAACTCCAACAAGCGGGGAATTATGACGGGGAAACGAGCGGCAGTTTGCGGAGTATTCTTGATGAGTGTGGCGCTGGGATTGGCTGCGCTCCCGCAGCACGCTGCGTCGCGCGCGTCTCAGGCGCCGAACGACGAGGCGGTGCCGGCGTTTCATTCGGAAGTGCCCAAGGGCCCGCTACCGGCGACAATGGATGCGGCGCAATTCTCGGGAGTATTGGTGCAGAACGCCTATACGCTGGCAGCCCGCGTCAAACGAGTTTTGTATCAGCAACCGTGTTACTGCCACTGCGACCGCAGTCAGGGGCATGGCAGCTTGCTGGATTGTTTTGCCAGCAAGCATGCGGCGGAGTGCGGCGTGTGCATCCGCGAAGGGCTGTACTCGTACGAGCAATCGCGTAAAGGGAAGACCGGAGCGCAGATTCGCGAAGGCATCGAACGCGGCGAATGGCAGCAGGTGGACATCTCCAAATACCAGACGACTCCGGTTCCCGCCAAGTAAGTCGCGGGAATCGGTATGGGTGCCTAGTTCGTTTTGCGGCTCAGTCCGGCCAACACGCGAAGTTCGCCCACAATCAACATATCGAAGTTAACGATCTCATCGTTCCGCACCAGGCGAGCGTCCCGGCCGGAGTCGGCTGCGTATCCTTCCACGCGAAGAACCACGTCTTTTTCATGTTGGAGACGCGCGGTGTTCCTGATCGTGATCAACCGCTTGGTGGAATCGTATTGCACGGTCATGAGTTGCGATCTGCCGGCGCACGAGATGCGGAGATCTCCAAGCACAGTCTCCTTGCAGGTAAGGCTCTGCTCTTTCGTGACGGCATTCCAGTCGTTGCACTTGGTGATAACCGTTGCCGCCGACCTCTTCCAGACCTGCGGAGCAAGCGTGACCGCGGCTTCCCGATTGAGTTTGTCTTCGTGGCTCTGGCTTTCTTCGGCGAGTTTCGTGGCCAGGTATTCCTCTGCGGCTCGCTTCGTGTTCTCGTCACCCATGGCACCGGTGTCTCCCCAAATCATCTTACACAACGTCACAATAACGGGTGAAGTGGTAACCAGCGCAATGGTGCGGGAAGGTTGGAGCGTGACGACACGATCGAAAGGCGGCGGCGAGCCGCCGCACTCCAAGGAGTTTGCTTGGCTTTGCCGGGACTGGCTTGGCCCCTCCCCCTGGGTTTTTGTGTAAGTGTTCATTCTAAAGGGAGTTAAAGTGGTTTGTTTTGATACACTTTTGGAAGTGTTGACTCTAAAGAGGGTTACGGCTGCGGGTGTTGGCGACTTTGCAAACAGCTTCTTTGAATGCTTCTCGGGTAGTGGGGAGAGGCTCTGGTTTCGGGCGGGGTTCCGCGGGTGGTGGCGGCTGGAACCCGGAGCGGACGACGCGGCGCCAGGCTTCGGTGTCGAAGGCGTTGATGTATTCGTGCTGGGCGAGGTGGATAGACTGCAGCAGAGTTTGGCCGAGATAGGCGAGAGTGGTGGCGGCCCTGGGCTTGATTTGACGCTGGGCGACGGCGGAGAACAGGTGGCCCAGAGCGGTGCTGAGGTCGCAGGCGGAGATGTAGCCCCCGGAAAAGCAGTCGGAGATATCGCGGCCCACTTTTAGAGCGGCGAGGTCCTGGGCTTCCCTGCGGGCATGGAACCCGCAGAGGTGAGGATGGCTGGAGCAACGCGGAGAGCGGCACTGGCGGCCATCGGCGAAAGAGAACGAACACAAAGAGGTGCGCTCCTTGGAGCGATTGATAGACATAGGGATCTCTAGATGAGAAAAGTTAGATTTTGAGGATTTTTTAAACGCAGAGTTTCTCGCAGGAAGCGAGAAACACTTTAGAACGAGGAAATAATACCGCGATAGTAATGGGTTTGTCAACATGAGATTTAGTGATTCAGGCCAGTCGTGGCCGGCTCCCGATTAGCGGCCTGGACAGCCAAGTGACCGGAGCTTTCGGAAGGAGAACCGCAAGGTGTTGGGATAGTTTCCGGGTTGCCGACCATCCGGAACTTATCTCATGGCGGCCCGAATCGAAATATCTAGCGCGGCTATGGGCAAGGTCGGAGATACCCCGCCAGTTTTTTCGGCTCGGTCAAATCTTCATTAAGTAGACTACTGTGCACCGGCTCGCGCGCTGCGGCCCTCCATCAAAAACATTGCGAAGTCCGTGGCGAGCGGCTTAGCGGCAAGTTGCCGCATCATTAGCGCGACTTGACCCCGATGGTAAGTGGAATGGTTCGCCAAGTGTTGCATGAGGTGCGCCAGACTGATTTGTGTTTCGCGAACAGGAAGCATCCTTCGCAAGGATTCGTTTGTTACGCGATTCACAAACTCGACTTGTTCTCTCTCGATTTCCGCCCACTTTAACTGCACCGCAGCGAGGTCAGGAAACGCATTTGGATCGAATACGGCGTTGAGCCGCGTCCACAAATCTGTGACGAAGGCGGAGCTGAGGGACGGTTCCTTCCAACACGTTAGCCAACCCCACTCGCCGCCGACGATGTGCACGAGCGTGTCTCGTACAGAACGGAAGCTGCCGCCCAGATCACGCGTAAACTCCTCAGCGCTGAGGGTAGAGGCCGCTTGCAAAACCCTGTTGTTCGCCCAGCGGTCGTATTCGTAGAGTAGCTGAATATCATCTTTAGTCATGGTGGTAGCCGGCCATATCCTTGGGCGATGTTACCTTGCCACGGCCATTCGGCAAGACCCTAGATGCGGTCGTTTCTGGCACCTTAGCAATTGTTCCCGAGTGACCGCTATGCCGAAGTTATTCCAGGAGACCTGATCTCGCGATTACTTCGGGGTTGCCGACGATCGGCCCAGAAACTTTCTTGCCCTCTTCTGCGAGGGGAGCCAAGGTCAACGGCCGCTCGGCGCACGGGTCAGAACTTACACACCACGTGCTATAAGAGGCCAATGCGCCTACACGATTACGCACCCCGGCCTGCGCACATTAAATGGCTCCTCGATTCTGACGCGGCAATCCGTTGGCAGGTCATGAGGGACCTCACCGGTGAAGCCCCCGAAGCGATTGCAGCCGAGCGGTCTCGCGTCGCAACGGAAGGCTGGGGAGCGCAACTTCTCGCCCGCCAATCTGTTGCCGGCCACTGGGGAGGCGGGCCAAAGTGGGACCTTATTGCCCTCTACAGTCTCGTCGTCTTGAAGGACCTGGGTCTCGACCCCGCCAGCAAGCAGGCTCGCCGAATGATCGTCCGCGTGGACAAGCGGCTCGTGTTTAAGCCGCTCAACAACCGGCCTTATCTTCACGGCGAAACGGAGCCGTGCATCAACGGCAGAATCCTGGGCATCGGTGCGTATTTCAAGGAGCCGAACGACGCACTGGCCAATCAACTCCTGGGCGAGCAACTCGAAGATGGCGGCTGGAACTGCGAAGCATGGCCCTTCGTGTCGCCGAAACGCCCTGCCAGCCGGCGCTCTTCGTTCCACACCACCATCTGCGTGCTCGAAGGACTGCTCGACTACGAACGGGCAGGAGGCAAATCGGCGGGCGTCACTAAGGCCCGCAAGCGAGGCGAAAAGTATCTGCTCGAGCGCCGCATGTTCCGCTCGCTTCGCACTGGCAAAGTCATCGACAAACGCTGGCTGCGCTTCTCGTTCCCCGCGTTTTGGCACTACGACGTCTTGCGCGGACTTGACTATCTGCGGAATGCAGGAATCAAACCCGACAGCCGCGTCAGTGATGCCATCAAAATCGTGATGGCGCGCCGCCACCAGAACGGGCGTTGGCCGCTCAACCTCCTTCATCCCGAACACATTCCATTGGAGATGGAGACCACTGTCGGCAGCGCAAGCCGCTGGAACACACTGCGCGCGCTCCGAGTCCTGCGTTGGTACAACAACTCAACGTGTTAGCCTCTTCGACAGCCAATTCGCTCGATCGTAAACGTTGGTAACTCTCCTAGACCTTATCGACAACCTAAAGCTGGCGAGCCGAAATACCACCGCGTTAATCCGTTCTTGCAGATTGCGGCGCTTTGGTCTTTTCTGACAAACTGCTTGCGGGAGCAAACATGAACGAAGTAACCAGAACGGTGACGGAAGAGATTCTCGGTCGAGCAGATGAAGCCATCGGGCGAGGTGAAGCCAGAGGCCCGAAGCTCGACCAGTGCTGGAAAAGGCTTGAAAAACTGAACGGTGGAATTGTTGGCCCAAAGTCGTGGGAACAGATAAAGAAGATCGCGGAGGCCGCTCTGGCGGATGGAAAAGAGCCGAAAGCTTAAGACATACCGGGCGACTACGGGCAGTAGCGCGTAACTCTACTTCTCCGGTAGGCGTTTCTTGCGGACGCTATCCGTACCCGCAGATCAAAAGCCCACCTCATGATTTGTGACTCAGAAAGATAGTGTGGCGGGGACCGCCCTTTTTCAGGCGGCCACGCACACGCTGTACCTGGACGTCGAATCTGCCATGGCGCAAGCGCTGCTCGAATTTTCGATCATCCTGCGCCGCCCAAACGGCCAGCACCCCCTGCATCTTGAGAGCCGCGCGGGCGGAGGCTATTCCGCGGTGGTCATACAGTGCGGCGTTGTTCGAGGCGGTAAACGCGGTCGGGCCGTTGTCCACGTCGAGCAGCACAGCATCGAATTGACCGGGACTTGAACCGAGTATGGCGGCGACATCCCGTGTCTCGACCCGCACGCGCTTATCCTTCAGCGGGTGCCCCGCCAACGGCCCGAGCGGGCCACGATTCCACTCCAACACTGCGGGCACGAGCTCGGCGACTACAACCTTCGCACGCGGTGACAGGAGATCGAGCGTCGCGCGTAGCGTGAAACCCATTCCGAGACCACCAATAAGCACGCTAGGCTGCTCCAGCGTCCGCGCCCGGTGGCAGGCGAGCGTGGCCAGCTCCTCCTCTGAGCCGTGCATGCGGCTTGACATAAGGATCGCGCCATCCGCGAGTATGATGTAGTCGTCGCCCCGACGAATCAGCTTCATGACGGCGCCATCCGGAGAAATCGTCTGGCCGAGCAACTCGGAACGTTTCACGCGGATGATGTTAACAGGAGAGGAAAATCTAATTCGAGGAGTACGACACACCGGGCATAGCGATGAAAAAGAGCATCGTCACTGACGTGGCGCGAAGACTGCCTGGTTCAAAGATACCGAAGGAAATATTCTGGCGGTCAGCCAACGGCTATAAGAGACAAAGAAGTCACCTGAAGTTGTCCGATCGCAAAACATTCCAGCAATTCCATTCAATGCACTCGTTGGAGTTGAAGCCAAGCGACTGATTCCTGCTTGCGCTACGACGGGCACAGACAGGAGTGTCTGTGCTACCGTGGGCGGGCGCGACGGTTATTTCGGGGGGGGAATTGTGATTTTGCGGCGGATATTTGCTACGGCGGGGTTGATTGCGTTGTTTTTTGGGGCGGCGGTGGTGGCTTTGGCGGGGCGGCCAGCTGGGGATGACGCGGCGGATGCGGCGAACTCTTGGGGGTTCGATACTGCGAACCTGGATAAGACTTGCAAGCCTTGCGATGACTTTTACCGGTTTGCGATGGGCGGATGGATTGCGGCGAACCCGGTTCCGCCGGAGTACTCGACTTGGGGCTCGTTCACGGTGCTGCTGGACAAGAACCAGCAAGGGTTGCGGACGATTCTGGAGGCGGCGGCGAAGGCCGCAGGCTCGAACGAGCGGAAGATCGGCGACTTTTATGCGAGCTGCATGGACACGACGGCGATCGATGCGGCCGGCGCGAAGCCGATCGAAGTAGAGCTGCTGAACATCGCGCAGATCAAGAACGGCGTGGACTTGCAGGCGGAGATGGCGAAACTGCAAGAGAACGGCATCGATGCGATGTTCCGGTTCAGCTCGAGGCAGGACGCGAAAGACAGCACGCAGGTGATCGCCACCGCGAATCAGGGAGGGCTGGGGCTGCCGGACCGCGACTACTACCTGCGCGAGGACGAAAAGTCGAAGAAATTGCGCGACGACTACGTGAAACACGTGGCAAAGATGTTCGAGTTGCTGGGCGATCCGAGCGAAAAGTCGGCTGCCGAAGCTGGCACGGTGATGACGATTGAGACTGCGATGGCCAAGGCATCGATGTCCAATGTGGACCGGCGCGATCCCAACAAGACGTATCACCGGATGAAACTGACGAAATTGCGGGCGCTGACGCCGAGTTTTTCGTGGGAGGCGTACTTCGGGGCGACCGGGCACCCGCAACTTGCGGAAACGAATGTGGCGCAGCCGGACTTTTTCAAGGCGCTGGACGCACAACTTACATCGACGCAACTGGACGATTGGAAGACATATTTGCGCTGGCACTTGGTGGACGCGACGGCGCCGGGACTCTCCGACAAATTCGTGGCGGAGGATTTTGAGTTCCACGGAAAGACGCTGCGAGGCGCAAAGGAAATCTTGCCGCGCTGGAAGCGGTGCGTGCAGGCGACAGACCGGAACCTGGGCGAAGCGCTGGGCCAGCTTTACGTGCAGAAATATTTCCCGCCCGAGGCGAAGGCTCACGTGCTGGAGATGGTGAACAACCTGATCGCGGCGCTGCACGACGATTTGCAAACGCTGCCGTGGATGGGCCCGGAGACGCGAGCGCAAGCGACGGCGAAGCTGGAAGCCTTCGGGGTCAAGATGGGTTATCCGGACAAGTGGCGCGACTATTCGGCGCTGAAGATCGATCGGGCGTCGTACATGCAGAACGAACTACGCGGCGCGGAGTTCGAGTTTCAGCGGCAACTGAATAAGGTGGGCAAGCCGGTGGACCGCACGGAGTGGGGCATGACTCCGCCAACGGTGAATGCCTACAACCGCAGCAGCATGAATGAGATTGTGTTTCCCGCCGGGATTTTGCAGCCGCCGTTCTACGATCCTAAGGCGGACGATGCGGTGAACTACGGCGGAATGGGCGCGGTGATCGGCCACGAGATCACGCACGGGTTCGACGACCAGGGGAGCAAGTTCGACGCGAAGGGGAACTTGAAGGATTGGTGGACGGCGGATGACCTGAAGAATTTCAAAGAGAGGTCGCAGTGCGTTTCGGATCAGTTCGATGGTTACGTGGTGGATGGCGACCTGCACGAAAACGGAAAACTGGTGCTGGGCGAGAGCATCGCGGACCTGGGCGGATTGACGATCTCGTACGCCGCCTACGAAAAATCGCTAGAAGGGAAACCTCGTCCGCCGGATAAGGATGGCTTCACGCCGGAGCAGCGGTTCTTTCTCGGCTGGGCGCAGGTGTGGGGCGCGAACATGCGGCTGGAGAATGCACGGCTGCTGACGAACACGGACCCGCACCCGCTGCCGAGGTTCCGCGGGAACGGGCCGCTGTCGAACATGGCGGAGTTTGCAAAAGCCTTTGGATGCAAAACGGGCGAGGCCATGGTGCGCGGGCAGGCTTGCAAGATCTGGTAGCGGGGTGCCTAGCTTCGGCCTAGATCGAAGCCCAAAAGCGCCCGCCACGGTCGGCGGCCGCTACAAAAGCCTGACCCTTGTGGCTCGCTTTTCGGCCTTTTGCTCGTCCAACCGAGCGAAGGACGTGTGTGGGTGGGTTGCCTGCCTTGTGTTGGGATCAACAGGAAATACGGAGAGGTGACTTGTGAAGGTACGAAGATGGATGACGGGGCTGCTTTGCTACGGAATCGGAATTTTGGCGGTGACGCTGCCTTTCTCGGGTAGCCGCACCGTCCGAGCTGCGGACGACGCCACGGACGCGTCGGGATTCGACGTGTCGCACATGGACAAGACGTGCAAGCCCTGTGACGACTTCTTTCAATACGTGAATGGGACCTGGCTGAAGAACAATCCGATTCCTCCCGAGTATCCGCTTTGGGGAAGCAGCATCATCGTCGTGGACAATAACCGGAAGCAACTGCGGCAGATTCTGGAGAATGCCGCCGCAAACGAGGCCGCGACTCCCGGATCGAACGAACGCAAGATCGGGGACTTCTACGCGAGCTGCATGGACACCGCGTCGATCGACGCTGGCGGAGCGAAGGCACTGGATGCGGAATTCGCGCGGATCTCGGAGCTTGGCGATAAGAGCGGCCTCGCTCCACTGGTCGCACACCTTCATTCGCAGAACGTGGGCGCGCTGTTTGCCTTTGCTTCGACGCAGGATCTGAAAGACAGCACGAAAGTGACCGGGGAGGCGGATCAAGGCGGCTTGGGATTGCCGGACCGCGACTACTACACGCGTACCGACGATGATTCGAAGAAACTCCGCGACCAATACGTGGCGCACGTGACCAAGATGTTCACGCTGCTGGGCGATTCACCGGAAAAGTCCGCGGCGGAGGCGAACGTGGTGCTGGCCATCGAGACTTCGCTGGCGACCGCGTCGATGACGAACGTGCAATTGCGCGACCCCGCAATCCAGTACCACATCACGACCGTGGCGCAGCTCCATGCGCAGAATCCGCATTTTGCGTGGGAGAAGTATTTCGACGCGGCCGGGCACCCGGAGCTGAAGGAGATCAACGTCGGGCAGCCGGACTTTTTCAAGGAGATGGACAAGCAGATCGCTGCGCGTTCGCTGGACGACTGGAAGACATACTTGCGGTGGCACCTGATTCATCGCAGCGCGGCGGCGCTTTCCGAGCCGTTCGTAGAGGAAAATTTCAATTTCAACAGCCGAACGCTGGCCGGGTCAAAGGAACAACTGCCGCGGTGGAAGCGGTGCTCGGCGGCGACCGATATCTATTTGGGCGAGGCGCTCGGTCAAGTGTACGTGGCCAAGTATTTTCCCCCGGAAGCGAAGGCGCAGGTGCTGGATATGGTCCACAACCTGATCGCGGCTTTGAACGACGACATTCCGACGCTGGCATGGATGAGCCCGGAAACGAAAAAGGCGGCGCTGGCGAAATTAGAGGCGTTCCACGTGAAGATCGGCTATCCGGACAAGTGGCGCGATTACTCCGTGCTGAAGATCGATCGCGGCGCGTACGTCTTGAACGTGCTGCGGGCATCGCAATTCGAAACGGCGCGGGACCTGAACAAGATCGGAAAGCCCGTGGACCGCAGCGAGTGGGGAATGACGCCTCCGACCGTGGATGCCTACAACAACTCGCAATTGAACGAAATCGTGTTTCCCGCCGGAATCCTGCAGCCGCCATTTTTCGATCCGAAGCGCGACCCCGCGTTCAACTATGGAGCGATGGGCGCGATCATCGGGCACGAAATCACACATGGGTTCGATGACCAGGGTGCGAAGTTCGACCTGCAGGGAAACATGAAGGACTGGTGGACAGAGAACGACTTGAAGGAGTTCGAGTCGCGTGGAGACTGCGTGGCAAAACAGTTTGACGGCTACGTGGTGGAAGGCGATTTGCACATGAACGGGAAACTTGTGGAAGGCGAGAGCATCGCCGATCTCGGTGGCCTGACTATCGCATACGCGGCTTATGAAAAATCTCTGCAGAGCAAGCCCGCGGAAAAGGACGCAAACGGGTTTACGCCGGAGCAGCGATTTTTCCTGGGATTTGCGGACGCGTGGAAAAGCAATATCCGCCCGGAACTGGCAAAGCTGCAAGCGAATACCAACCCGCATCCCCTGCCGAAATTCCGCGCGAACGGATCGGTGTCGAACATGGCCGAGTTCGCGAAGGCGTTTGGATGCAAGAAGGGCGACCCCATGGTGCGAGCGGACGCTTGCAAGATTTGGTAGCGGGCGTGAAGGGAGCCAAGGGCGGGCCGCGCTATTGCCGACACATTTCCGAAGTGATCGTGTCTGGTCTAAACCCCGCGGTCTGACCCTTCGAGGCTCAGGGCAAGAGACCGCGGCTACAGGGCCCAGTGGTGGCGGGCCCGGCGCGATGCGGGGAGTTGCGGCGTCAGAAGTGGATCACGATGCCGATGATGCCTTGAGCGCTGTTTTGCCACGCGCCGAACAGATGTGTGCTCAGGTAGTCCACTTCGAGCCTGGCGGACACGCGGGGATTCAGGCCGTAGTCGACTCCGCCACCGGCTTCCACCAAGAAGCTATTCTTACCGCTGAGGGCGGTTTGCGGAAGTACGTGCGCTCCGCCGACAATCGCGTGAGCCCAAGGCTCCAAGCGGCTGCGCCCGGTGAGGGAAAACTTGGGCCCCGCGCCATAGCCTAAATACTTTATGTGCTCGTTTTGGTAGATTTCGGGCGCATACCCGGTGGTTGCGCTGCCTTCGATCGCGAGCCAATCCTTGAACCAATACGCCAGATTCGAATTGAACCCAGGTGCGCTGGCGTAATAGACCGAAGAGCGGAACCTGACCAGCGCGAAGCCAACGCCAAGGTCCCAGGCATAGTCGCGCTCCTTGTAGGTGTAGTTGGTTTGCGGAGCGGGCGACGGCTCTGGCGCGAGCGCAGCGGAATACACCGGCGAAAGTGTTGGCGAAGGCGACGGGCTGGCCGTGGGATTCGCGAAAGACAAGACGGCGAGACTCGTTTCCGGCGCAGTGAGAGACGCAATCGTCCAATCGGCGGACTGCGGAACGCGCGTGCTGGCCGCGGATGTCCTTGCGAAATCGATGGCGACGTTGGCGTTCGTTTCCGCCGGAGCGGAAGCCTGGTCCTGGGCGCGCGTGGCGCTCGCCATTCCCAGCACGATCAACGGAACTGCCAGCAGCGTCTTCATCATGTACCCTCGGAGGGTTGCCTCTCAGGGCTATCCGCAAACCACTTCGCTACGGTAAACAACAGTTGGTGCCCTTGTCTACGTTCTTTCACACTGCGGCTGCAGAAGCGGCATCACGGCCGGATCTTCGTTGAACCCGATAGATGCGAAAAGGTCGCGCTAGCGGCCGTGGCGCAGGTAGTCGTCGGTCTTGTTCAGCCAGTCTTCCCGGGGCGGGTTGAAGACGTCGAGGTCGATCGGTGTCTTCGAGGGCCCAAGCTTCGTGCGGCATGTGCGGGGGGATGCAGAGGACTTCGCCGGCGTGGACGACGATTTCCTTGCCGTCGATAGCAAACTTCAGAGCGCCTTCCAGGATGTAAGTGACCTGCTCGTTGTGATGATGGTGCAGCGGGACGTGGGCGCCCTTCTTCATGATGACGCGCGCGAGCATGACCTGCTCGCCGACCACCATTTCACGGTCGATGAGCGGATTCAGATGTTCGCGCTCGACCTTGTTCCATGGGATGTACTTGCAGGTTGCGGGCGTGCTCATTTGGTTGCTCCATAAAGGTGCGCGGCATTGTCGTGCAGATACATGTGGGCCAGCTCGAGTGCCTTGGTTTCGTTGAATGCGCCTTCGGAAACCAACTCTGCGAGCGCAGCGGCGAGTGCTGTGCGCGTCGAGCGGGCGGAGAGCCAGAAGCTTTCCTCGGCGCCGAGGGCGTCGTTGAAGGGAAACGCGTCGGAGGCGTACATCATTTTTTCGGGATACATCGTGATCAGCTGTTTGATCACGTTTTTGAATTGCGAGGGATATAGAAATTCGGATTGGAACGAAGTGTCCAGGTAGACATTTTTTACGGCGGTGAGGAGGGCCGCTTCGCGCTCGTAGGGCCAGCCGCCGTGGAGGAGAACGAAGGTGACACTGCGGTAGCGCGGGTCGCGCAGCACATTTTCCAGGTTGAGGACGTTGCCTCCGCGCAAGCTGAAGTAGTCGCCGATGCCGACGGCACTGTGGATGTGGACGGGAAGCTTGAGCTTGCCGGCTTGATCGATGCAGAACGCGGAAGATGTAGTCCTGGAAGAGCTTGTACTCTTCGGCAGTGGGAACGCCGCCGGCGTGGTATTTGGCGTAGATGGCTTCGGCTTTGTCGCGGGGCGGGTCAGTGAAATAGAGCGAGCGAAAATAAGCGGCTTCAAACTTCATCGCCACGCCGCCGCCCTTTGTTTGGTTGTCGGTGAGCGTTTGGCGGACGAAGGATTCATAGCCGGCGAGATCGGCGGGGAGGCCTTCGACCTTTTGCATCTTTTTGTAACGGGACAGCATTTTTTCCTGAAGGGGAATGTAGACGCCCATGTCGGGATTGCTGGCGGTTCGCTCGGTGTTGTCGAAGGGGAAAAAGAAGGAATCGACGAAGAAGACCCAGTGGAAGCGCTTGGGGTCTAGATAGGGCGCCATCATGGCGCGATTGGCGAGGCAGACTTCGGTGTTGAGCTTGTCGAGGATGTTGTCGAAATACTTGGTGTCGTTGGCGGATTCGGCGGCTTTGGCGCGGTCTACGAGCCATTTGGCGTGTTCGGGCTTGAAGTCGTCGTAGGGATAGCCGAGCAGGGTCTTGGCGGCGGTGATGAATTCCGGGTTGTCGGCGCGGGTGCGGAGGAAGTCCGTTTCGTCGGGGACGGCAGACATGGCGTCGACGTCGGTGTCGTCACCGAAGCCGGGGTGGGCGTGGTTGTCGTAGAGGGGAATTTTTTCGATTTGCGGGAGGAGGCGGTCGTAGATCTTGGTGAGGTCGGGACCAGGGAAGGGGCGGGCTTGGGCGGCGAGGGTTGTGGCTGCCGTGAGTCCAGCGAGGAGCGCGAGGCCAAAGTGAATCAAATGTTTCATTTTTTGTTTTCTCCGTGCTTCACGCGCGTTGGTTGCACATCGTAGAAGCTTTGCTACCGGTTCGTCTAAACCCCGCGGTCTGAAGACCGCGGCTACAGGTAAAAAATACGTAAGAGGAACTCAGCGCGAGACGGCGGCGCGCCAGCGCATCGAGACGCGCTCGATGCGCGCAAGAGCTTCTTCGAGCAGGTTGCGCGCGCTGACCAGCGAGAAGCGCAAGTAGTTTTTCCCCGCGGGACCAAATGCGGCGCCCGCGATTCCCGCTACTCCGGCGTCATCCAGAAGCAGTCCTGCGACGTCTTCCGCCGGCAGCCCGGTGTCCTCGATATTCACCCAAGCGTAAAAGGCGCCGTCGGGTGACTGGCAACGGAATCCGGGGATGGCGTTGAGACCGTTGACGAAGAGATCGCGGCGCTTGCGGTATTCCACCACCATCGCGGCGACTGCGTTGGTCGAGTCGTCGAGCGCTTCGATTGCCGCGACCTGCGTAAATTCCGCGGCGCAGGTGTAGGTGTTGAGCACCAGCAAGTCCATGGCGTCGATGATTTCGGTAGGCGCCACCGCGTAACCCAGCCGCCAGCCGGTCATCGCGAAACTTTTCGAGAATCCGTCGATGATGATGGTGCGTTCCGCCAGGCCCGGCATCGACCAGATGGATTTGTATTCGCCAGAAAACAAGATGCGCGCGTAGATTTCGTCGGAGATCACCCACAAGTCGTGCTTTACGGCGAGTTCCGCTAGGCGGGCCAGGGTATCGTCGCTGAAGACGGTGCCGGTAGGATTGTTAGGCGAATTGAAAATGAGCACTCTGGTGCGCGGAGAGATCTTCGCGGCGATTTCGGCAACGTCCGGCTGAAACCTATTTTTCTCTTCCAGCAAGAACGGCACCGCCGTGGCGCCGAGACCCCGCGTAAACGACGGATAGATGGGGAAGCCGGGATCGGGATAGAGGACCTCGTCGCCAGGCTCGATCAACGCCATCATCGCGAGCGAGAGTGCCATCTTGCACCCGGGAGCAACCAGCACGTGCTCCGCGGTGGTGTCGACGCGGCGCGTGCGCTTGAGATATTTCGCGATGGCGTCGCGGAGCGCCGGTATGCCGCGGGGCGAGACGTAGCGATCGCGTCCGGAAGCAACCGCAGACCGGATCGAATCGACGACGGGAGCGGCGGGATGAAAGTCAGGCTCGCCGAGCTCCAGATGGATGATCGAGCGACCCAACTTCTCGAGCTCTTTGGCGCGCGAAAAGACCGCCAGCGCGCCCTCGCCGTTCAACTGAGAAACACGGGATGCGATTCGTCTCATAGTGGCGGGAAGAATCCTATCATTTCATTGGACGTGCTTCACAAAGAAGAAGGGGCGCCCGCTTCTGCGCCCCTGGTGATCCAAATTGGAAGCGGCCGCTTAGAAAGCGTACCGCAGTGAGAATTGAATCAGCCGCGGTGTGCCTACCGTCGAGAAAATCTTCCCAAAGGCGCTGGGATTTTCTACGTCGGTAACCGCAGGATTCGCGAAGTTGGCATGGTTCCAGATGTTGAAGAAGTCGGTGGTGAATCGCAGACTCTGCCGCTCGCCGAACTTGAAGTTCTTGATCAACGAGAAATCCCAGTTTTGCTGGAAAGGCCCGCGATAAATGTTACGGCCGAGATTTCCGAAGGCGGTAGTGCAAGCGTTGGGGTCGAGCGCGCAACCCGCCGGATCGGCAAGAGGCGCGGTGGTGAAGTTGCTGGCGTTCAGGTAGCCGTTATTTACGCGGTCCGAGATGCTTCCCCTTGTCAGGCCCGCGGCGATGGAGCCTCCGGGAGCAAGTTGCGCACCGACGGTGCCGGATTGCAGGCCGCCGCCGATGTAGGCTGTGCCTGCCGAGCTATCCAGCACGGAGAACGGCGTTCCCGACTGGAAGACGGAGATTCCGCTGACCGCCCAGCCGGTCAGGAGTGCGCGCTTTGCTCCTGTTGCTCCTTGGAAGAACGGCAGATCGTAGCGATAGCTGATGACAAACCGATGAGTCCGGTCGAAGTCGGAGAGTCCGCGCGAATTCGCAAGCGAGCTTTCGTCGTTGAACGCGGTGTTCGAGCGCGGTGTTTCCGCTGGACGTGGCATCCGTGGACCGCGAGAACGTGTATGCCGCCTGGAAATATCCCGCGTTCCAGCGTCGCGAGACGGTGGTTTGGAGCGAGTTGTAGTGCGAATAGGCGTCATTGGCGAAAATCTGCATGCCGCTGTAGCCGTTGATGCCCGCGTTGTTGGAGCGCGCCGGTCCGTTCGACGTGGTGCTTTCCGTGATGGTGTAAACGGTGTTCCGTCGGTGGCGGTGAGGGTAATTGGATGCGCAGCGGTCGCCAGGCTGGCTTCGATATCCGTGCGGGTTTCGCGCAAGTGGACGGCGTGCGTTCCCACGTACCCGACTTCGAGTACCCATTGCCTGCCGAGGGCATGCTGGAGGGTGAGGTTCCACTGTTGGGTGTTCGGCGCGACGAATTGGCGCGGCTCGACTAAGCCAAAAATATCTTGCGACGGAATAACGCCAGGTCCGGTTCCGCTGCATGCGTACGTTGGGAGAACCGGTCGTGTCTCCGCCTGGGAAGCCTTGGAACGCGCCGAGGCACGGCACGAAATTCGGATCGAGCGTGCCTGCTTGCGGCAATGCATTGGGATTCGGATTCGGGCAGCCCGCTAGAGGCGTCGCCGAAAAAAAGCTGCCCAGGCATCCCGGAGGTCCACCGCCGAACGCGACCGGAAGAACGGCGCCTGGAAGGAAAGCTGGTCGGCGGTGCCCACGTCTTCACGCACGTAATAGATTCCGTAGCCGGCGCGCACGGTTGTGGTGTGATGACCAAGAACGTCGTAGGCCAAGCCGATGCGCGGACCAATCCCGTCGTGTAGTTGTTGTTAAAGGTGCGTGTTGCTTCCCGTCGGGTTCAGGCCAGTCAGGTTTAATCCCTTCACGCAGCTTCCGTAGATGAACGGATACTGGCCGGTATTCGCGAGATTTTCGATCCAGGTTGCCGATGTGGCAGAGATTGTCATGAAACGCGCCAAGCTCTTCGACACGCAGGCCGAGATTCAGCGTCAAATCGTGACGCACTTTCCAATCGTCTTGCAGCGAAGAATGCGAAGTCGTTGGTGCGGTATTGATGATTGAAGACGCCGCCGCCACCGAAGCTGCCGTCTGGGGCACCTTCCAAAATTTCTGGAAATCCGTCAAGCCGCCGGCGCCCGGGGAACCCTGGGTGTTGAAGAAAAAGAGCTGGCCGTTGAAAACTTGCGGAAACAGCTTGTCGAGATTGACGCGGGTATATTCGCCGCCGAAACGGAAGATGTGCGCGCCGCTGCACCCAGCTGACGGTGTCGACAAAATTGTAATTGTTCTGGGTCTGGAATTGGTTGGCAGGCGGCGTCGGTCCGAGCTGGAATCCAGAGCCGAACAAGCTGAATTTGTAGATCGAATCGGTGACGTTATTGGTCGGCCGATCGATGCCTAGATCCGACGGCGGTTACCGGAGCGTATATTCAGCAGGCTGTTGTTGATGCGCACGTAGCCGAAGCGGAATTCGTTCACCAGGGCGGGAGAAAACAGATGCGTCTCGCCAACACTGAAAAAGCGCGCGGTCACCGGAAGGTCATAGGGAAAGTTCAAGTCGGTGGCGCTGATGCTGCTGGCGAGAGTGCCACCCAGGGATGCCTGCAAGCCGCCGGCGCCGAAAGGCAGAACCGATTCCGCGTTGGAGAAGAAGAATCGCGCCGACACTTTGTCCTGGCCGCCGCGAAATTCACGGTCCCAGTTCGTGGTGAACTGGTCATCCGTGTATTTCCCGGGACGGCTGATGATGAACGGAGCGGTGTTCAAGCTGACGAAGCAAGTGTCAGGGTTTACGGTCACACCAGGAGTGCCGGGCAAAGAAGGATAGAGAGAACCACTGCCAGAGTTGCCGAACTGATTGCTCTTGAAATTCAATAGTGCCTGGGTTACTGGATCGATGGTGATCGGCACGGCGGGGCAACCGCCGGGGTTTGCAGCCGTCGGCGCCGTGGCGGGAGTGCTGAAAACGGACGCGAGGTTTGCCGCGGAACGATCGTCCGGAACGATCGGCAGGCCGGGGTTGTTGATTTCCGTGCCTGGCGAAAGCGCGCTGCGCTGCCGCGTTCCCTGGTAGTTGACGAAAAAAAAGCCGACCTTTTCCTTCACGACCGGGCCGCCGAAGCTGCCTCCGAAAATATTCTGCTTCACAGGAGGGCGCTTGTTGTCCGCTGCGCATTCAAAAAGAACTCGTTGGCGTTCAGTACGTCGTTGCGGAAATACTCGTAGGCATCGCCATGCCAATCCCTGGTGCCGGACTTGAGAATCGCGTTGACGTTGCCTCCGCCGTTGCGGCCCTGGCTGGCGTCGTAGAGCGACGTTTGCACTTTGAACTCCTGAATCATGTCGGGATTCGGGAGCGGCACGTTGGTGGCTTGCGCGACGTTGTAATCGGTGGCGCTGATTCCCTCGATCAAGTAGTTGTTGTTGTCTTCGCGCTGGCCGTTGACGATCACTCGCAGCATTGCCGCGCCCGAGCTGCGCCGAAGCGTTCAACTCGCTCTGAGCGCCGGTGGAGAGGCGTCAGGAGTTGCTGGTAGTTCTGCGTGGCTAAGGGAAGCTCGCGGACAGTGGAGGTATCGATGGATTGGCCAGTGGTGGCGTTGGTGGTCTCAACGCTGGTGACCTGGGCCGAAATTTCCACTCTTTCGGTTACCGCGCCCGGCTTGAGCGAAATGGTGACGCGGACCGTTTCCGTGACGTGGACTTCAATGCCCTCGACCTTGGCCTCGGCGAAGCCGGACTTGTTCACCACGACGTGGTAGCTGCTGGGTGGAAGCAGCGGCACCGTAAACGCGCCGTCCGCATTTGTCCTCATCCTCCGCGCCAGGGCTTCTGTGCGCGCGTCGATGATCTGCACTTCGGCGTCACTCACCGCGCCGCCGCTCGTGTCGATGACCAAACCGCTGATGGCGCCGGTGGCGCCGCCTTGCCCGTAGGCGCGCGTTCCGCAAAACGATGCGACCAGGAACACCGCCGCCAGGACTAAGTTAGAAATGCGATTCATACTTCCCCCTAGATTGTCGACCGCCTTTGCGGCCGAAAGTATGTACCGTAAGGACTGCACCGCCGCGTTCGCGAGCGCACCACATTGCCGCCCGTCACAAACGCCTATGAGACGACGAAAGCCTCAGGACCGCACGCGGGAGCCGGCTAGACTCCACCCCTATTTTGAAACTAGCGTTTCACTTTCTGGATGTCAAGCAATCCAGCCATCGAAAGTTTCGCTAGGTCGTATGCCTGTCGAAGATGCCGCCAAAGCC
>CAVXTQ010000009.1:0-79737 GCA_963764675.1 uncultured Acidobacteriota bacterium | reverse complement strand
AATACGGTGACATGCTTGCGGGCTTGACGGGGGCACCCCCGGAGGGGATCATGGACGAGAACACGATCTGCAACCGGTATCGTCCCTGAACCGTCCTATAGTTGTCAGACGTGTCCCCGCCTAGGGGGTGATCATGATTTCACGCATGTTGCTACGCTCGGCCTTGCTGAGCCTGCTCTCTTTGCTTTTCATCAGCGCACATCCTGCCCTTGCAGATTCCAGCCATGCCCGGATCATCAGGTTAAGTGTGGTTCAGGGCGACGTGCGCTTCGCTCGCGACGTCAAGGGTGATCCCTTGGCTAGCGGGAACGCCACGTGGGAAGCCGCCGAGCCCAATTTGCCGGTTCGCCAGGGTTATGTGCTGGCGACGGACAAGGGCCGCGCCGCGGTGGAGTTCGAGAATGGCGCGATGGCATTTCTCGGCGACGACACCGTTCTGGAGTTTTACGACCTTTCGCTTGAGGATGGCGTAAAGACGACGCGTCTGGTGCTGCGGCAGGGCACCGCCTCTTTCTACGTCACGCCCAACAACGGAGATTATTTCAGCGTGACCGGAGGCGATTTCACCGTTGAAGCTTCGGAACGCAGCACCTTCCGCCTGGACAATTTCGATGACGGCAGCACCGTCAATGTCATCAAGGGCCACGTTTCCGTGCTGCGGAAAGACAAGCCGACCTCCGTTGCGAGGGGCGAGTCTCTCTCGGTGCATGCGGGGGACGACAATTCGGTCAGCACCAGCCGCTTGCCCGCGAGCGACGATTTCGACCGTTGGGTTTCTACACGCATCGATAGCTTTGTGAACGCCACCAACGCCGCGCAGCCATATATCGGCTCGTCTAACTACACCTACGGAGCTGCCGATCTCTACACCTATGGTTCGTGGTACCCGGTGGCGGGCTATGGAGCGGGCTGGCGGCCCTACGGTATGGGCTTGGGTTGGTCGCCCTTCGCGAGTGGCGGCTGGTTCATGGATCCCATGTATGGAATGTCGTTTATTGGCGGCGAGCCGTGGGGCTGGCTGCCCTATCACTTTGGCGGATGGATTTTCGATCCGATCTTCGGCTGGCTCTGGACTCCAGGAGCCCTGGGTTTCAACGGGTATGGCGGAGGCTGGAGCCCGGCGACCGGCGTTTTCGTGCGATCGAAGCCCGGCTTACTGGGCATTGTGCCGGTGCATCCGCTCGACGTTCATGGCAAGGCTCCGCTGAACCTTGCACGGGGAGTATTCCCGGTGACGGGTGGCGCGGTGGCGGCAAGCGTTCCGGTGACCGCGAGCGAGGAATGGAAGGTTGTAAAGACGGTACCGGCGAACACCTTTCGCACGAGCGTTGTGACTTCTACAGCACCAGCCCGCACTTCGCGGACGGTTACCGCCGGTACTCTTGGAACGCGCCCGATCACGCTGGATCACGGCTCTTCGATCGCGTACGACCCGCGCGAGCATCGCTTCGTGAACAGCAATGCGACGGCTCAGCTAAAAACGGCTCAGGTACCGCTCGCGGGAAGCACGCAAAGCGGCGCGACCAACACGTCTGTAGGCGGAGCGCGGCGCACTTCGATGCCGGATATTCGTGACAACGTGAACTGCGTCACTGTGGGAGGATGTCCTCGTCCGACTCGAACGCCCGAAGTTGCAACTCGCAGGATCACCCCGCCTCCGCCGCCACGATCGGAAAGCTCGCGCGGTGGCGGTGCAGCCAGGGGCAGTGGCGGAGAGGGCTTTGGGAACGCGTCGCGATCGTCAGCTGCTTCCATGGCGGCGCCTTCGCATGCGTCAGCGCCTGCACCCGCGGCGGCCTCCAGTGGTGGACGACCCCACTAGCCGCGTTCCACAACAATTCAAAACTTCAAACGGCCCCGAGATCATCGGGGCCGTCTTCGTTTGTGTTTCGCTTTTCCGTTTGCACCAGCAGAGCAGCTTGCGCGGCACTTTATTTGAAAATCATCCCGGCGTATCCGACTACCGCGCTGGTGTCCCCAGAGACATCGGCTGACGTCGCGTAGCGGACTAGTTCGGCATGTTTCGCGCCAAGCGTGCGCAGCGCGATGAGCATAGCAACCGCCGGCCCCAGGCCACACATCGAAATCTTCTCGTTCCTGCAGGTGTCGTAGAGTCCTTGCGCGTCGAGCGCCAGCAGCCGCTCGACGGCCTTCGCATCCTTCGCTCGCGTCGTCGCGTCGTCCTCGTAGTGATTCAAGTCCGAAGTCGTCAGCAAGAGCACTTCTTCTTGCGAGGATGCAAGAACCCTCCCTACCGCCTCACCGACGGTTACCAAATCTTCGATGCGAACCGTGCCCAGCGCCAGTGGCACGAAGGCAAATTTCGGCGCCAGCACCTGCAAGAACGGCAACTGCACCTCAAGGGAGTGCTCGGTGCTGTGCGCAACGCTATCTTCGCGCACCAGCGGGCAGGCGGCGCGCAGCGCTTCGGCCAGTGGTGTGTCTATAGGCGCGTCGCCCAGCGGCGTTCGCCACGCTCCGGCGGAAAAGATCGCCACCTGCTGGCCGCGCGGGGAGTGGCGCACGCCCAGAATCAAGATTTTTCGCGGTAAGGCGACTCGCGATAACACCGCTCCGGCCACGTGCCCGGAGTAGACGTAGCCCGCGTGGGGCACAAGGCATGCTTTGACGCGACTCGGTTCCGCACCCGATTCGGTCTGGACGTGTTTACGGACGACGGCAGTTAGTTCAGCAGGATTGGAAGGATAGAAGCGGCCAGCGACGGCAGGCAGGCGGAGCACAGCAGCGCCCGCAACTCACAAAGCCCGGGAAGCTTTGCCTTTTACTTTGATAGCTTTCAGCGAGCTGGGATCGTACATCACGGTGACCTTGTCGCCGTACTGGTAGCCGCCCTTGTCGACGAGTTGCTGCATCTTCGTGGAGGCTTGCTGGGAAAGGGTGAACGTTTGAATCGCCATATCGTTTCCCTTGGCGCGCACGGTGATTTGCGCGATGTTTGCGCTCATCACGGTGCCTTCAAATTTCGCAAGGCCGGAGGGCTTGGGCTTGACGGCGTTGATGATAATCGGCACTGCCGTGTCTACAACGATCGGAGTGATGACTGGATCTTGCGCGCGCACGGGGGAACACCAGAGCCCCGCCAGCACGATCGTCGGCACGCTCAGCTTGGCGGCTCTGCAGAAGACTTTCATTCGATGTCGTCCGTGGCGATCCTCAGCGACTTTAGAAAACGCACATCCTGCGGCGTCATGGTCAGCCGCGCGACCGGCTTGCGGTCCTGATCCTGCTCGAACGATTCCTGATCGACCTGAATGCGCAACGACTCCAAAAACCGCCGGTCTTGGGTGGTCAGCGCGGTAGTTTCTCCGGCTGCGGCATCGCGTTTTGCAAGCCCAATGGTCGCATCCAACTTGAGCACGATGTCATACCCGTGTGCGCGCACCCCGGCAATGGCTCCCGTAATGCGCTCGGACTCGGATACCGTATCGTTGATGGCGTGACCCAATTCACGAAGCAGGTTTTTAAGGTTATCGTCAAGTTGCAATGTCGATCTCCCCTACTCTCGATCATTTTAGGCTCACGTTCTGCCGGATACAAGAGAGCGTCAAGTGCCTGTCTCCAAAGTGTTCACAGCCCTTTCGTGCAGGTCCGCTCCTGATTGGGATGCCCCGTTGGTGTGCATCCGGCCTCACATTCTGCGCTAAGATGCTTACGTGGCAACCTCCGTCCGCACCACCGAAGTGCCGCAACAGAATGGGTTTCGCCGCCTTTGGCGCGCCCTTAAGCAGCTCTTTCACGAGGTAATCGGTGCGGCATTTGCGGTCTTGGCGCTGGCCTGGCTGAATGCGTTATTGCGCGCGTGGACGCGAGACGTAGCTCATTGGCTGATCGCGCTTGCCGCCGCCGTTGTGGCCGTATTCGTGTTTTTTGCCGTGACCTCGTTTCGCAAGGCGAGGAAATTGTAATGGCCGGCGCCGAGGACAAAGAGCGCAAACCGAACTTCACGACGCTTTCCGGACTGCCGGTGGAGCGGCTCTACACAGAAGAAAACCTGACGGCCTGGAATTTCGAAGACGCCGTCGGTTATCCCGGCGAATTTCCTTACACCCGCGGCATTTACCCCTCGATGTACCGCGGCCGCTTGTGGACCATGCGGCAGTACGCGGGCTTCGGCTCGGCCGCTGAATCCAACCAGCGCTATCGCTATCTCCTCGGCAAAGGCCAGAGCGGCCTTTCGGTGGCATTCGATCTTCCCACGCAAATTGGCATGGACTCCGACCATCTGCTCGCCCTCGGTGAAGTCGGCAAAGTCGGTGTGGCGATCGATTCCCTCGAGGATATGGAAACGCTGTTCGACGGGATTCCGCTCGACAAGGTTTCCACTTCCATGACCATCAATGCCACCGCCGCCATTCTTCTCTGCCTCTATGTGGCGGTTGCGAAAAGGCAAGGCGCGTCCCTGGCGAAACTCTCAGGCACCGTGCAGAACGACATCCTCAAAGAATACATCGCGCGCGGCACCTATATTTACCCTGTCCGCCCCGCGATGCGCATCGTTACCGACGTCTTCGCGTGGTGCCGCGAGTCGCTTCCCAAATGGAACACCATCTCCATCTCCGGCTATCACATTCGCGAAGCTGGATCGACCGCCATCCAGGAAGTTGCCTTCACGCTCGCGAACGCCATCGCTTACGTCCAGGCGGCTCTCGACGCCGGGCTCAGCGTGGATACTTTCGCACCGCAGTTGTCGTTTTTCTTCAACGCGCACAATGACCTGCTGGAGGAAATCGCTAAGTACCGCGCGGCGCGCCGTCTATGGGCCCGCATCATGCGGGATCGTTTCGCCGCTCGCGATCCTCGGTCCCTTCTACTGCGCTTCCATGCGCAAACCGCCGGCTCGTCGCTGACCGCCCAGCAGCCGGAAAATAATATCGTCCGCGTGGCGATTCAGGCGCTGGCCGCCATTCTCGGGGGCTGCCAGTCTCTCCACACCAACTCTCTTGACGAAGCGCTCGCCCTGCCTACCGAAGACGCTGCGCTCATTGCCCTCCGCACGCAGCAAATCATCGCCCACGAAACCGGAGTGGCCAATACTGTCGATCCTGTGGCAGGCTCCTACGCCATCGAATCGCTCACCAACGAAATTGAAGCCGGCGCGCTCACCTACATCGAGAAAATCGACGCGATGGGCGGCATGCTGCGGGCTATCGAGAGTGGTTTCGTTCAGGGCGAAATCCAAAAGGCTGCTTACGAGTTCCAGCGTTCCGTCGAGAAAAAAGACCAAATCGTCGTCGGCGTAAATGAATTCACGGCGGAAGAAGAGCGCGCGATTCCGACCCTTCGCATCGATCCTCAAATCGAGCGGACCCAAATCGAGCGCCTGCATGCACTGCGCGCCAAGCGCGATGGCGCCCGCGTCCAAGCGGCGCTTGCCGAACTCGGCCGCCGCGCCTCCACCACGGAAAATCTCCTTCCCGCGATCCTGGCCGCCGTCGAAGCCTACGCAACCGTTGGCGAAATTTCCGACACGCTCCGCCGCATCTTCGGCGAATACCGAGAGTCCGTCGTCATCTAGCGTCTGGACGTACGCCTACCCGGCGACTTTTCCTAAGCCACGTCGTCGACCAGCCGTTCACAGCCTGCACTTAAGCACAGGCTGCCGTTGCGCTTCACGTGTAGTATTCTGGCGCCGACGTGGCAGCCCCCAAGCTCATCCTCGCATCCGCCTCCGCGCGCCGCGCCGAGATCCTTCGCGATGCTGGCATCTCGTTCACCGTGATGTCTTCGGCCGTTGACGAAACACCTATCCCCGGCGAACCCGCGCACGACCTTGTGCAGCGGCTCGCCGACGCGAAGGCCGAGCTCGTCGCCGCTCGCGCCGTGGGTCCCGCCATCGTCATTGCTGCGGATACCGTCGTGCTCCTCGAAGGACACACCCTCGGCAAGCCCCGCACCACCGACGACGCGCGCAACATGCTCGAGAAGCTCGCTGGCCACACGCATTCGGTGGTGACTGGAGTCACCCTAATCCGCCTTCCCGACGCCGAACGCCGCAGCTTTGTCGAAACCACTCAGGTGCACTTCTCCCAAGTCTCCCCCGAAGAACTTACCCGCTATCTCTCCACCGAAGAGCCTTTCGACAAGGCAGGCGCCTATGCCATCCAGGGCCGCGCGGGCCGCTACATTCCGCGTATCGAGGGCTGCTACTTCAACGTTGTGGGCCTTCCTTTGTCCCGGCTCTGCCAAGCCCTAGGCGAACTCGGCTGGTCCGAAGACTAGACTCTCAGGATTTCAGCGGGTGTTTAGGCTGATGACACCGCGTGTGTGAGGCCAATCACGGCTATTGCATCTGGATCGACTAGCGCTGTTTGAACGGTTGATCGAAAAAGAGGAACAAAATGCACGCAGGATCCAGTCGGCTCGCTCACAGCGCCATGGTTTCTCCAGTTACGCAAGCACCTTCGCCGGCCAGGCGGCAAGAAAAAACTAATCTATGACCAGGACCACCGCGGCCCGCTTTCCACGGATACGGTCGCGACGTTGATGCTTTTGCAGGCTGACAACATCGATCTGCTTGGCATTTGTACGGTGACTTGCGATATGTGGGTCAAGCAAGAAACCGCCTATGCGCTGCGCCTGCTCGAAATCATGGGTCGTCCGGAGGTGCCGATATACATGGGCGCCGAGGAACCCTTGGTCAATACCAAGGCCGAAGCGCAGATGCGCTACCAGATGTTTGGCTCGAGAATGCTCGGAAACGAGGGCTTTCTGGGGTGTTTCGCTAAAGATGGTGGAAGCCCCAACGAACTAACGCCGCTGCCGCCACCCTACAGCCGGTTTGCCGAGATCAAGGCCCAGCCCGAGCCTGCCGCCGACTTCATCATCCGCACGATTCGCGCCAACCCAAACGACGTGACGGTCTATTGCGGTGGCCCCATGACGAACCTGGCGCTCGCGGCCATGCTCGCGCCGGACATTGTGCCCATCACCAAGGAAGTGATTTTCATGGGCGGAGGCATTCATCACTCCACCAGTTCCGTGAACGTTTATTTCGATGCCGAAGCCGCCAAGATCGGTTTTCGCGCGGGCTGGCCGAAATTGACTCTCGTCACTACGGACCTTGCCGAGGAAGTCCACATGGCGGATGACGGCAAGGTAGATTACATCGTGGATCACGCGCAATCGCCGATCGCCGACCTGTTCCACAATTTCGAGCAGGCGCCGCAGCGCGCTAATCCGCGCAGGCACTCCTTCCGCATGCCGGACGAAATGATGGCCGCCCATGTTATCGATCCCTCGATTTTTGGCGGCTTCGATGAAATGTACATCGATATCGTGACGCACAACGACGGTCATTACGGCGACACCTCCTTTTGGGACGGCAATTGGAGGGACATCGGCGAAGGGACTGCATGTTCAGGTCAGAACAATCCTTCGAGCAAAGCTGGCCGCGTTCAGTTGCTAAATGGGCTCGACAAAAAGCGCTTTCGCGAGCTCTTTATTGATTTGATGACGCGCCCGATCCGTCGATCAGCACAGGCAAAACAATGAACACCACGCGTCGTGAATTCATCAAGACAGTGGGCGCCGCCATTGCGTCGTCACAGATTCCACCCAAACCGGCTGCAAAGGCTGCCCCTGATGCTGCGGCTCAGAAGGCGGACCTTGCGCCGCCGCAAGCTGGCGGCCGGCGAAAAGTAATTTACGATCAGGACAATTCTGGTCCGTTCGGCAGCAACATCCTTGGAACGCTGATGATGTTGCAGGCCGACAACGTCGATCTCCTTGGCATCACGCTTGTTACCGGCGACGCATGGATGAAGCAGGAGATGGCGTTCACATTGCGCTTGCTGGAAATGATGGGGCGTGGGGAAATCCCGGTATACCCGGGCGCCGAGTTCCCCATGCTGAACACGAAAGAAGAATGGCTGCTTCAGCTGCAACTCTACGGCGGCCACCGTCTGGACCCTTCGCTCGGTGCTTTCAATCGCACCAATTCCGGGCCTGACGATGTAAAACCACTGCCGCCGCCATACGATCGCTTCGCGAACATTAAGGCGCAGCAGGATCATGCGGCGCGCTTCATCATTAAGACCGTCCGCGAAAATCCAAGTCAGGTGACGATCTATGCTGGCGGACCGCTCACGAATTTGGCGCTCGCGATCGCTCTTGCGCCCGACATCGTGCCTTTAGTCCCCGAACTGGTGGTCATGGGAACCGGCTTCCACGCATTCACCAAAACCTTCAATATGGCTTTCGATCCCGAAGCCGCGCGGAAGGTGCTGCGTGCCCCGTGGCCGAAATTGAACATCGTTTCTGTGGACCTTGCCGAAGAGGTTCACGAAGGCGACGAACTCGCGCCGGGCCGCAAGATGATCGAGGAAATCGCCAGCCGCGCTCAGAACCCCATTTCCGACCTTTTCCAAAGGTATGCCACTCATGCCACTGATCCGCTGCGGCGCAATCCCAACCAGCGCTTTTCCCGGATGGCGGACGAAATGACTGCCGCTCAAGTGATCGATCCTGGCGTTTTCACGAAATCCCAACAGATGTACGTCAGCATTTGCTCCACGCCGGGTCCTCGCTACGGCGATTCGATGTTCTGGCCAAAAAATTGGGAAGCTTTCCCCGATACAGGAAGATATCCTGCGACTCCTGAAGACCGGCGAGTCTTTGTGGACCCTCGGCAGTTTTATCTGGGGCCGCCGCCCTCTGCGGGTCTGGTCAACGTCCTACAGGAAATCGACCGCGATCGCTTCAAGAAACTCTTTGTCGACTTAATGACCAAGCCGATCCGCAAGGGCTGATCGTGTCCTGCCAAAAGCAAGAGGCGCTCCTAAGAGCGCCTCTCTGGAAACCTGCAAATTTAAACTGTCGCCTGTTAACTCGCCGCTATGCCTTCTTTTCCTCCGCGGACTTGTCGGCTGGGGGAGCTGCCGGTGGCGGCGGCGTATGCGACGCGCCCGACATTCCCTCTTTGAAGTTGCGGATGCCCTCGCCGAGACCCTTCATCACCTCGGGAATTTTGCGGCCGCCGAATAGAATCAGCACGATGGCTAGAACGACAAGCCAGTGAAAAATACTAAACTCACCCATGAACAGCCTCCACGCGCCCTGCCTCTGGCGCGCTTACATTCACACCCTAGCGCAGGACGCTTCGCGCGGCAAGCCTGGGGTCCGGGGCAGAGTTATAGGATAACACGCTCGTCGCCCGCCCGGCGCGTCACACGTTCGCGGTCAAGGTATTCCAGCAGGGGGATGGCGTACTTACGCGTGATCCCAGTCAGCTCCTTGAAAACCGGCACGGAGATGCGTTCGCCCTTCGCTTTCTTATAGATAGCAAGGTGTTCCCGAAGTTGCGCGAGCGCTTCGCGATGAAAAATCAGGTCCGCGGTGACCCGTACCAGACTTTTCTCGCGCAAGAGAATCTGCAGGATCTTTTCGGCGCGCTTCGCCTCCACCGGCAGCTTGCTGAGAACTTCCTTTACGGATGGCACTGCCAACCCGGCCCCGGCGAAGGCGGCTTCGATCTGTTCCTTGGCGATCGCTTCGGCGGGTTCCAGGGTAATGGTCGAGCCAGTTCGCTTCACCAGGTCGCCTTGCAGTTCGAGTTTTTTCTGCTGCACCAACTCATCGAGCGCGGCCCGGAAGGTTTCTGCTCGCGCGCGGCGTCCGAGGCTGGACCGCAAATCCTCGCGCGGCATACCGGGTAGCAGTGGATTCTCTCGGTGAAACTTCTCCACACGCGCCGCGAGCTTTTGGCGCACCTCTTCAAATACTGTCGCCGAAACCAGAAACAGCGGCTCGGGGGAAACGCTCTTCACTCGGCCCGACGCCACGACTTTTCTTGCTACCTCATGCACCTCGTCGTCCAGCCACCCACTTCGTGCCACAATTTCGTCGAACGCCAAACCCAACGGGGCCCGCTCGGTCATCGCCGTGAGCATGTCTGCCTTGTCGCCGCGCTCCAACGTTTCGAGAAACGCGACGCGCCCCACGTCTCGCGCCATCGGTCTTCGCGCGAGAGCGTCCAACACCGCGCCGCCACCGATCGTAATCACCGGCGAGAATTGCCTGACGATGAAGCGATCGCCGGGCAGCACCAGCACATCCTCCTGGAGTCGCAAGTGCGCGAGAGCACTCTGACCCGGCGCCAGTTCATGCCGGCCGTGCAGAAATACTTCGGCGATGGTCTCCGATGTTCCAGTGTGAAAATGCACCCGGCTGCGCTGTTTCAACTTCGGGGCGGATGGCAAGAGTTCGAGGCGCGCGTCGATTCGCCGCGTTGCGCGAAATTTTCTTGGGGCAGCCAGTGCCATGCCTCGTTTAAATGCCGTGTGCTCGATGCCCGCAAGATTCACGGCCGTGCGCTGGCCTGCCAGGGCGCGCTCCACCGTCTTGCCGCCCGACTGCACGCCGCGCACGCGCAGCCGTTTGCCCTGGGGAAACAATTCCACCTCGTCCTCTGGGCTGACATCGCCGGAAATCAGCGTGCCGGTAACCACCGCGCCAAAACCTTTGATCGCAAACGCGCGGTCGATCGGCAAGCGGAAGCGTTGGCCCGCATCTTTGCCGGGAACTTCGCTCGCCACGCGATGAAGCTCTTTCTTTAGCTCGAATAGGCCCGTCCGAGTCTTCGCGCTTACAGGAACGATAGGCGCGCCCTCGAGAAACGATCCGCGGAGATAGTCCTCGACTTCGAGCCGCACCAAACCGAGCGAGTCCACATCGATCAGATCGCTCTTCGTCAACGCTACGACGCCACGCTTCACTCCCAGCAGCCGGCAAATATCAAAATGCTCCCGCGTTTGCGGCTTGATCGATTCGTCCGCCGCGATCACCAGCAGCACCAGATCGACGCCCGCCGCTCCGGCCAGCATGTTGCTCACAAAACGCTCGTGTCCGGGCACGTCGACAAAACCGAATCGCACGCCGTCTTCCTCGAGAAACGCAAAGCCAAGGTCGATGGTGATGCCGCGGCGTTTTTCTTCTTCAAGCCGGTCCGGATGCGTTCCGGTCAACGCCTCGACCAGCGCAGATTTGCCGTGGTCAATGTGCCCGGCCGTGCCGACGATGACGCTTTTGGATTGAGTGGGCATGGAAAATCGAAATGCGCGCGATCCCTCAAGCTGCGTGCGATGCTACTGGAGAATAGAAGGAAGGGTCAAACAGGGGCGGGAACTGAAAGAGAACCGCCCGCGAAAACTTACTTTGCGGCGGCGATTTCGTCGACGATTGCTTGCGCGGCTGCCCGCGGATCTTCGGCTGCTAGAATCGGACGCCCTACCACGAGAAAATCGGCGCCCGCGCGAATCGCTTCGGTAGGTGTAGCGGTGCGCGCCTGATCGTCGGCTTTCGCTCCAGGTACTTTGTCCTTCGGCCGTACTCCAGGTGTCACGATCAGAAAATCGCGGCCACACGCTTTGCGGATGGCGCGCGCCTCTTGCACGGAAGCCACGACGCCGTCCACTCCGGCCGCCTTCGCGAGTTTCGCCAGTTTCAGGACGCGATCTTTCGGTGGCCCACCGATTCCAACTTCGCGGATCGCTTTTTGGTCCATGCTTGTGAGGACCGTTACCGCCAGCAAACGCGGCCTATCCGCGCCCATCGGCTGGCCTGCGCTGATTGCCTGCGCCGCCGCGTGCAGCATGGCGCTGCCACCGAGTGCATGAACGTTCACAAGTTGCACGCCGGTCATCGCGGCGCAAGACAGCACTGCGCCGGCGACGGTGTTCGGAATATCGTGAAATTTTAGATCGAGAAAAATGCCCGGGCCCAAAGCGGCGACTTCGCGCACAGCCGCAGGACCCGCCGCGGTGAAGAGCTGGCTGCCGATCTTGAACATTCCAACAAGATCGGCAACGTGCTTCGCAAATTTAAGAGCGGAGGTCAGAGAATCAAAATCGAGCGCGACGATCAGGCTGCTGCGTGGATGGGCATCGAAGGTCAAGGTCTTAGGTGACCCCGCCGCCGGCGCCGGGGCTAACGCCTTTCAGGTAACTGCATCAACTCGAGCCGGACCTGGCTCACGCCCGAGTGAATCAGGCCAATCTTTCGGGCGACACGGTAGGATACATCAATTTCACGTCCCTCCTGATAGGGACCTCGGTCGTTGATTCGTACTATTTCAAACTTTCCGTTGCGCGGGTTTACGATGCGCACCAGCGACCCAAACGGGAGGTTGGGGTGCGCTGCGGTCAAAGACTCCGCATCGAACCGCTCGCCGTCTGCAGTCTTCCTTCCATTGAATTCCGGCCCGTACCAACTGGCATTGCCCACCCAAGTCTTAATCGGCTTGGCCGGCTCGCTCAAGTGAGCGACCAGCGGGGCTTCCATCGCTGGAGCGATGAGGAACATCAGTGGCACCCAGCGGATTGCAGCCCAGAGAAAGAATAGTCGATGTCTCATAGTGTGTTCTTTATGCTACGAACATCCAGAAAAGTGTAGCAAGAAAACCTCACCTTGTCAACTGTTTTCTGCTGCAAAATACTTCACTATCTCATTGATAGTAAAAGCTTTAGTCTTTGCAATCATCGTTCCCAGAGCCTCGACTAGCCTTGCGGTTGCCCTAGGATCGGAGAAGCTAGCCGTTCCAACCTGTACGGCAGTTGCACCCACGGACAGGTAATCAAGCACGTCTTCCACCGTCTCGACCCCGCCCAGGCCGATGATTGGGATTTCCACAGATTTCCTCACCTCCCAAACCAGCTTAAGCGTAATGGGCTTTATCGCCGGGCCCGACAGTCCCCCGCTTTGGTTCCCCAGGCGCGATTTACCAGTCCGAAAGTCGATCGCCATGGCCGGGTAGGTGTTAGCGACAGTCAGCGCGTCGGCCCCAGCTTCCTCGGCCACCCGGGCAATAAGTCCAATATCTGTAATCAGTGGCGAGAGCTTCACCCACAACGGACGCTTCGCCGCCGCTTTCCGGGCTGCACCTACGACCTCCGCCACCAAGCCGGAATCGGCGCCGAACTGCATACCACCTTTTTTGACGTTGGGGCAAGAGATATTCAGCTCATACCCGGCCAACCCGTCGGCATCTTCGAGGATCCGAATCACTTCGACGTAGTCTTCGATGGTATAGCCGAAGACGTTGGCCAGTACTGGAACCGCATATTTTCTTAGAACAGGAAGTTTTTCCGCCACGAAGGCCCGGACGCCGATGTTTTGCAGCCCTACGGCATTGACCATACCCGCAGGGGTCTCGACCAGCCGGGGTGGCGGGGCGCCTTCGATGGGCTCCAGGGAGAGCCCTTTTACAACGAATCCCCCGAGACGATTCAGATCAACAAGGTGGGCGAATTCAATGCCGTAGCCGAAGGTACCGCTGGCCGCAAGAATGGGGTTGCGCAGGCGCAGGGCGCCTACCTGCACGCTCAGGTCGACCGCAGCTGCTGTATTCACGGCGGCAAAAGGGTATCACACACGAGGTATGGGAGACCGGAAAAGTGGGCACGCCGACAATTCGGCTCTCGTGGCAGGTCGGGGTTAGGGGTGGGCCGAACTCTGGGTCTGTCGGCCGGCAACGCCGACGGGGGTCGTCGGTTTTGCCAGCGATTGAGCCAACACATGCCCGTCGCTGGACGCCAGCGTGATACCGCACAGCGAAGCGAGCGTTGGGGCGATATCTGCCGGCGTGACTTCGTCGTAGTATTCACCGGGCTGGATGCCATAGCCCATCAGTAGAATCGGGACATGTTGATCGTAGTAATAAGGGCCGCCGTGACCAGTCCCACTCTCACGCGACTTTCCAGCTGGCGATCCATCGAGCAGCCAGTAGGGCCTGGGTTGCACAAATAAATCGCCGCTTCGTCCTTGTAAGTAACTGATAGAAAAACCTTTAGTCATAGGGTTCTGGGTCGCCGGGCGGTCTTCCACCTCTTCCGCACGATACACCGCTGCCACTCCTGGCTCCGCCATCGCCGCATCCAGAACCGCCTGCATCGCTGCATGATCCTGTTTGAGCTTGTCATAGACGCCTGGCGCAAAGTAGATACTGCTGCCCGTGACGCGAGCAATGGCCGGTGTCGGATAGTGGAAGGGTTGGAGTGCCACCTCGATTCGCTCTTGCACATTGGCCAAGCTCAGGCGACCCGCATCTACGCCTATTTTCTGCATATCTTCCGGGATAGGCGTCCCGCCGTGATCGGCGCTTAGGGCTACGACATAGTTCCCGCGACCGACCTTCTCATCCAGGTGCGCGAACAGATCAGCGAGGTTCTTGTCCAAGCCCAAAAGGATCTCTTGAATCTCGCGGCTGCGGGGACCAAAGCAATGGCCCACATAGTCGATCGACGAATAACTGACACCGAGAAAATCCGTGCCGCCGCCTTTGCCTAGTCCCAAGGAATCGACGGCGGTCTTCGCCAGCTCTGTCAGGTAGTCATCGGCGAATGAGCTGGTAGCCCACTGTTCGTAGAAGACCGCATCCGTCCCGCTGCCATCCTTTCCGCGCAGAGGATGCGGAAAACTGGCCCCCCACCCCGCGGGCGGACCGGCACCGGTGGCCTTTTCGTCATACCAGTAGGCGCTTTCCGGCAGAGATAACGTCCAGGTCTTGCCGTAATCTGCAGTAACCGGATGCGCTTTGACGTATTCATCGATAAACGGCGTGGTGCCGTAGACGCTCGAGGTCACCCAGCCACCATGATCGAACCACGTAACAGCGTCGCCCTTGTGCCCAGCCATGGTGATGGAGGCGCGAGCCTTGAGGGAAAACGTGACCACGCGCGTGGCATTGCCGGTCTGGAATTTCAACTCCTCGGCAAAGGCCGGAATCTGCATGCGCCAAGCGCTATCGCCGCCTTTCGCAGTGAAACCGGCATACCCGGAATTTTTGACGTTGGGATCCGAAGTGCAAGTGACCATTTTCTGTGCTTCGCGATCCCACCAGGCATTTGCAACCATTCCGTGGGTGGCAGGAAAGGCTCCCGTTGAGATCGTGGCGTGGCCGACGCACGTTTCGGTGGCGGCATAGGGATACGCCGCATCGCGGAACCACGCTCCTTCCTGCACCAGGCGCTTCAATCCGCCGGTCCACTGCCCGCGAAACTTATCGACGAAGTCGCCGCGCATCTGATCCACGACCAGCAGGACGACCAGCTTTGGCCTGTCGAGTGTCTTAGGCCCCGCGTGATGTTCTGGTGTGGCCGTCTGCGCCCCACTGGGCGGCGCTAACATGGCTGCCAATGCGAGCAGGATTGCTGTCCCAATCCTCAGCAGCGACCGGCCACTCATTTTTCCGAAGTTTGTGCCCACTGCAACCCCCCCAAGCAAGCGCGCAGTTTAGCACGGCGATAGGAATCCATCGTTTCGAGGCCCGCGGATACCCTACGGGCGTGCCGCGGCCCGCTTATGCTAGGATTACGCTCGGCATGCGCATCGTCGAGAAAGCACAATTGATGTCAGCGTCCGAAATCGACCGCACTTTGCAGCGGTTGGCCCACGAAATCGTCGAAAAGAGCGGTGGAACCAAGCACTTGGCGCTGATCGGCATCCGCCGCCGAGGCGTTCCCTTGGCGCAGCGTATCGCGCAAGCTATGCGCGGGATCGACGGCGTGGACGTGCCCGTCGGCACGCTGGACATCACGCTCTATCGCGACGACCTCTCGAAAGTGGCGTCTCACGCAGTACTGCAGTCTTCCCATATCCCGTTCGGCGTGGACAACATGGACCTGGTAATGGTGGACGACGTTCTCTACACGGGCCGCACGATTCGCGCCGCGATGAACGGACTGTTCGACCTTGGCCGGCCGAAGCGCGTGTCTCTTTGTGTGCTGATCGACCGGGGCCATCGCGAAATGCCCATCGAGTCGCAGTTCACTGGCCGCGTGGTGCAGACCAGCCCGACCGAAATCATCGAAGTGCGGCTCCGCGAGATCGACAACGAAGAACGCGTCGTGCTTGTCGACCGTGTAGAATAAGACTGGCCTAGGAGCTAAGAGTTCAAGCAACGAGTGAAAATGTGACCTACCGCTCCCGTGACCTGCTGGCGCTGGAACCGCTCCCCGCGGACGAACTCACATTTCTTCTCGATCAAAGTAAACCGTTCCAGGAAATCCAGCGTCATCCCCTGAAAAAACTAGCGACGCTTCGCGGAAAAACGATCGCGCTCGCTTTTTTTGAAACTTCCACGCGCACGCGCATTAGTTTCGGAACCGCGGCTTCACGCTTGGGCGCGGACACGATGAACCTGCAAGCCGAAGCATCGAGCTTAAAAAAAGGGGAGTCGCTGCTCGATACCGTACACACACTCAACGCCATGAAGCCGGATTGTCTGGTGATGCGGCACGCGGCTTCGGGCGCTCCGGAGTTTGTGGCGCGGCATCTCGACATTCCAGTGATCAATGCGGGCGACGGCACGCATGAACATCCCTCGCAGGGATTGCTGGACGCACTGACGATTCGCGACCGCAAAGGTACGATTGAGAATTTGAACGTGACGATTCTGGGTGATATCAAGCACAGCCGCGTGGCGCGCTCGAACATCCACATGCTCGGCAAATTCGGCTGCCGCTTCACACTTTGTGGTCCCGCGATGTGGGTGCCTAGTGAACTGGAGAAAATCGGCCCACCCACAGCGCACATTCGACGCGCCTTCCGTATCGAAGAAGCCCTCGAGGATGCGGATGTCGTGATCGCGTTGCGGGTGCAGAGCGAGCGCCTGCACGAACCTTCACTCTCGCTCGAAGACTACATTTTACTCTATCAACTGAGCGCCGAACGCCTGCGTCACGCCAAGACCGACGCCATCGTGCTGCATCCGGGTCCGCTGAATCGCGGCATCGAGATCACGCCGGAAGTGGCTGACAGCGCGCAATCCTGCGTGCTGGAACAAGTGACCAATGGGCTCGCCGTGCGGATGGCGCTTCTGTTCTTGCTTACTTCCGGCGCCTCCGAAGATGGCGCACATCCGGCAAGCGAAGCGCAAGCGCCGAAGAATCGACGCTCCACCGATGTAAAGGATCCATCGCATGCTTCTCGTTAAGAACGGCCGCGTCCTCGATCCGGCAAGCAAGACCGACGCGGTGATGGACGTGCTGCTCGACGGTGAGCGCATCGCGGAAGTCGCGGGCGCAGGAAAGATTGCTGCAAGCGACGCGAAGATTTTCGATGCGACCGGATTAATTCTTGCGCCGGGCTTCATCGACATCCACGCGCACTTGCGCGAGCCAGGGCAGGAAAATTCCGAGAACATCGAAACGGGAACGCGCGCGGCAGCTCGCGGTGGATTCACTGCGGTCTGCTGCATGCCGAACACGAAACCCGTCAACGACAATGCCAGCGTCACCCGTTTCATTCTCGATCGCGCAAAAGCCGCGGCCAGCGTTCGCGTCTGGCCGATCGGTGCCGCTTCCGTCGGAAGCAAGGGCGAAGCTATCGCGGAAATCGCGGCGATGAAGCAGGCCGGCATCGTCGCGGTGAGTGACGATGGGAAGCCGATTGCCACCGCAAAGCTCGCGCGGCAAGTGATGGACTATTGTCGGTCACTCGATGTACCGGTGATTGAACACGCCGAAGATGTTTCCCTGGCCGTGGGCGCCGTGATGCGCGAGGGCGTTACCTCCACGCGGCTTGGGCTCGCCGGGATGCCCGCCGCAGCAGAATCCGTATGCGTGGCGCGCGACGTGCAACTCGCCGAATTGACCGGAGCGCGTCTTCACATCGCGCACCTTTCCGCGAAGGCTTCGCTCGAACAAGTTCGCTGGGCAAAGCAGCGTGGCCTGCGCGTCACGTGCGAGGTTACACCGCATCACTTCACGCTGATCGACGAAGACGTGCGATATGACTCACGCTACAAAATGAATCCGCCGCTGGCCGCGCGCGAAGATCGCGACGCGTTGGTGGCCGGACTCGCCGACGGAGCCGTCGACGCGATCGCTACAGATCACGCCCCGCACGAACCGGCGCTGAAGGATGTCGAGTTCGACCGCGCACCATTTGGCATTCTGGGCTTCGAGACGGCGATCGCGCTCTCGCTCGAGCAACTTGTACACACCGGGCGAATCTCTTTGATGCGAATGATCGAACTGTTTACCACGGGTCCAGCGCGTGTCCTGGGCATCGAACGCAAACTTGCCAAGGGGCAGCCCGCCGACGTCACGATTTTTTCCACCGATCATTCCTGGACGTACAACGTCGGCGAATCGCCGAGCAAGTCGCGCAACTCGCCTTTCGACAAGCGCATGTTCAAAGGCGCGCCAATGGCCACCATTGTCGCCGGCCGCTTGATCTTCAAGCGCTGACAGAGTCGCTGCTGCAAGACTCTGCAACGGAAACAAAAACCCCTCCCGCGCGTCTAGTACTGCATAGGGCAGCCGCTCCTCGACTGTTGCCGGCCGCGCATGACTCGGAGGTCGAATCCATGCAGTCCATTTGGCAGGATCTCCGTTACTCGATTCGATTGTTGGGCAAGGCGCCGGCGTTCACGGCGGTGGTCGTGCTCACACTTGCCTTGGGCATCGGCGGGAACACGGCGATTTTCAGTTTGGTGAACACGGCGTTCTTCCGGCCTTTGCCGCTGCCTGAACCGGACCGCATCCTGCGCGTTCTGGATTCACTGCGCGGACCTGACGGCCACAGGCGCACATTTGGCATGCACAGCGAAAACGTCGCTACACTTCGCGAAGTCAGTCGCGCCTTTGACGGTATGGTGGCGCTGCGTGGCGAGAATCTTACGCTGACCGGCGGAAACGAGCCCGAACGCGTCTCGGTGATTTATCGCTCCGAGGGTTGGTCCTCTACACTCAAGGTGCAGCCGTTTCTCGGGCGCGAATTCACTGCCGACGAAGAAAAGCAGGGCATCGGCAGCGGCGTCGCGCTGATCAGCTTCGGTTTGTGGGAACGCCATTTCGGCTCGGCCTCTTCCGTGCTCGGCACTTCGGTCCGCATCGATAACCGAACTTTCCGAGTCGTCGGCGTGATGCCGCGCGGTTTCAATTTTCCGTACAACGGAGAAGTGTGGGTTCCATTTGTGGTGGATCCCGCCGATCGCGCCCGCGACTTCGCGGTTTTCGCGCATATCAAGCCCGGGATCACCGTGCAGCAAGCGCGCGAGTCGCTCGACGAAGTTACTTTGCGCATCAAGGAAAAATATCCCAAAACGTTACCCGCTTACGCCGTCACTTCGATTACTTTGCGTGAAAATTTAACCGACAATCAAGACAGCACGATGCTGGCGTTACTCTGCATCGTTGGATTTTTGCTGCTGCTCGCTTGCATCAACGTCGCAAACTTGTTGCTGGCTCGATCGGTGGTTCGCGCCAAGGAGTTCGCGATTCGAGCCGCGCTCGGCGCTAGCCGCGCGCGTCAATTTCAACAGATGTTGACGGAAAGCATGGTGCTCGCCGTTCTCGGCTGCGCTTGCGGTCTTTTGTTCGCAACCTGGTTGAATCGCTACGCGGACTCTCTTCTGCCCTCCAACATCAGCGCGCAACTTGGCATGAGCGCTTCGCAATTCGACGTGCGCGTTCTTTGTTTCGCACTGCTCGTATCGTTGTTGTCGGGCGCGGTAGCCGCCATTGTGCCCACCGTGACCCAAGACGGAGGTGAATCGCCGGAACTGTTGAAAGAGGGCGGACGGTCAGGCGCGGGCCACGGCCGCTCCACAAATCGATTGTTGAGCGCCTTCGTGGTTGTCGAAACAGCTCTGGCGCTCGTGCTCGTAGCAGGAACAGGCTTCATGATGGAGAATTTTCGCCGCCTGCAGCATCGCGAACTCGGATTCCAGGCACATCAATTGCTCACGATGGAGTTCACCCCGCCGCAAGCGAACTACGCACCCGGGCCGCGCCGCACCGAACTGCTTCGCCGCGTTCTTAACGAGGTCAGTGCCACTCCCGGCGTCAGCATCGCCGGCGCCACCACTGTCAATCCCCTGGGGGGAGGATCTTGGGGTGCGTCGATTCTCATCGAGGGGGTCGGCACCGGCGATCCGAATAGCTCGTTCAACATCAACCATCGCCTGATTAGCCCGGAGCTATTTCACGCAATGAATATTCCCGTGCTCCGCGGACGGACTTTCACGAACCTGGACACCGAACGGAGCGAGCCGGTCGCAATCGTCAGCGAGGAAATGGCCAAACGCTTCTGGCCGAATCAAGATGCTCTCGGCAAACGCGTTCGCACGACGCGACCGAACGCACCATGGATGACCGTGGTTGGCATCGTCGGTAATGTCCACGACGCCGGCGATCCTGGTGACCCCATCGAGACGTGGTATTTGCCTTACGCGCAGGGAGCATCCACCTCGGCGGCGGATTCGGTGTACTTGATGATCCGTACCGCCGCCGATCCCGCGGCTGTTGTACCGGCAATCAAGCAAGCCGTGTGGAGCGTGGACGCATCCCTCGCGGTCTACGACATCTCCGCGATGGATCAATACTACTCAGAGTCACTCGAGCGCGAGCGGCTCGGTGCCCGTGTGATGAGTTTCTTCGGCGCCTTTGGCCTGTTGCTCGCGGCTCTGGGAGTTTACGGCGTAATGGCGTTCGCGGTCGCTCAGCGCACCCGGGAGATCGGCGTGCGCATCGCTCTGGGTGCGGACACGACAAACATTCTATCGTTGATTCTGCGCCGCGGCCTGACGCTGGCCTGCGCGGGGCTGGTGATAGGCTCGCTGCTCGCGGCAGTGCTCAATCGCATCCTTACAAGCTTTTTGAGCGAGGTTCACCGCGTAGAGCCCGCGCCGTTGGCGATCGCTTCGGTCATTCTTCTCGGTATTGCGATTCTGGCGTGTTACTTACCCGCGCGGCGCGCTGCAACCGTCGATCCCCTCACCGCGTTGCGCTCGGAATAATTCGCGCCGACCTGCGACCGCAGCAAAATCAGTGCGCGGTGGGCTCCGCAGCTGGATGCATGCCGTGTTGTGGCACTTCGTGGATGCCGCGCGCGGGCGGCTCGATCTTGTGCCGATAGAAATGATCGAGCGGCGAACGGCCTTTACCGGTTGGGTAGCTTTTTTCGATCGCTTTGGTGACGTACGCCTTTGCTAGCATGGCCGCTTCGACCAGCGGCCGCCCGGAAGCTAACTGCGCCGCGATAGCCGCTGCAAACGCACATCCCGTGCCGTGCAACGTCTCTTCCTTCACGCGCTCCCCAGTCAGCGCAAATATTTCGGTGCCGTCAAACACAATGTCTACAGGGCGCTCCATGTGTCCACCCTTCACGATCACCGCGTGCGCGCCCATCTCCACAATCTTGCGCGCCGCCGCTTCCATGTCCGCGACATCCTTAATGGTTAGCCCGGTAAGAATTTCTGCTTCCGAAACGTTCGGCGTGATCACGCTGCAACGCTTGAGAAGCTCGGTAGCAACGTATTTGATGCCCGCCGCGTCCAGCAACTCAGTCCCACTTGACGATTTCATCACGGGATCGTGAACGACGTGCGCAAATTTGTGCGCATCCAGAAATTCCGCCACCACCACGGCGTTCCCGCGGTTCCCGAGCATGCCGATCTTCACCGCAGCGATTTCCGAATCCTTCGCCACCACCTCGAGTTGCGCGCGCAGTGTGGCGCTCGGCGTATTTTGCACATCTTCCACGCCCTGCGTGTTCTGCACGGTGATCGAAGTGATCGCCGCGACGCCGTAGCATCCGTGGGCCGCAAACGTCTTAAGGTCCGCAGCCGTCCCAGCGCCGCAGCCCGGATCGAATCCCGCGATGGTCAGCAGAATCGGTGGCGTCGCGTTGGTATGATTGTTGTGATTGCTCATGATTTCTTGCTTTTTGTCCGAAAAACTTCGCGCTTCTTCTCCCGAGTGATCTCTCCTGCTGCCGCGGTAGAAGTAAAAGTGTTCGGTGCCCGCACCAAGTGAAAAGTGCCGGTGACGCCCCGCGAGCGGAACGTACCGGCACTTGCGAATGTACGCGCCTTTCTTTCTTCAGCGCAAGAAAAACTTTGGTGAAAGCGGGCGGCGCAAATGGCTCGCGTCCGCCGCTGTGGTTTACGGGAAGAGACCTCGAACGAGCAGGGCTTCGGCGACGCGCCCGACGGCGAGAATCATCGCGCCCGCGCGCGGCGGAACGTGATGCTTGCGCATCGTGTCCACCATTTCGTGGAACGAGCGCACCATCGTCTTTTGCAAGCGCACACTCACTTCTTCGGCGTCCCACATCAGACCTTGCTGATTCTGCACCCACTCGAAGTAACTCGCGGTGACGCCCCCGGCGTTCGCCAGAATATCCGGCAGCACCGTAATTCCGCGGCGCGCCAAAATTTCGTCGGCGTGCGGCGTTGTCGGGCCATTGGCCGCTTCCGCCACAATGCGAGATTTGATCGCTTCCGCGTTATGCAGCGTGATGACACTCTCCAGAGCCGCCGGCACCAAGATGTCGCACTTCATGGTCATCAATTCATCGTGCGAAATCCGTGAGGCGCCCGGCATGCCCACCACGGTCGCGGCGCGTTCCTTGTAACGAATCGCTTTGAGCGGATCGATACCGCGCGAATTCGTCACGCCTCCGCGCGTGTCGCTGATGGCCACGATCTTCGCCTTCTTCTCCGCAAAAATGCGCGCCGTCGTGGCCCCGGTGCTTCCAAAGCCCTGAATCGCAACCGTCGCTCCCCGCAGCGAAATCTTTTTCAGCTTGCACGCCTCTTCCACGATCGCGACCAGCCCTCGTGCGGTCGCTTCGTCGCGTCCCACCGTTCCGCCGATCGATTGCGGTTTGCCGGTGACCACACCCTGCACCGAGTGCCCCACCGTCATCGAGTACGTGTCCATGATCCACGCCATCGTCTGCGCATCGGTGTACACGTCCGGCGCGGGAATATCCTGGTCTGGCCCGATGATGGGCAGAATTTCGCTGGCATACCGCCGCGTCATGCGTTCCAGTTCGCTCTTGGACATGCGCTTCGGGTCGCAGATGATGCCGCCGTTCGCCCCGCCCAGCGGCAAATTCACCATCGCCGTTTTCCACGTCATCCACGTGGCCAGCGCCTTGATCTCGTCGAGCGTCACATTGGGATGAAAACGGATGCCACCTTTGCCCGGCCCACGCGCCACGTTGTGCTGCACGCGGTACCCGGTCAGCACTTTCACCTGGCCGTTGTCCATCTTCGTCGGGATCGACACTTCGAGCACGCGCTTGGGCGTGCGCAAGATCTGCCGCAGGCCGGGATCGAGTTTCAGAAACTCCGCCGCCATATCGAATTGAATTTGCGCGATGCGGAACGGATTCAGGTCCTCGCGCGGCGCTATCCGCGGAATCATCGGGGGCATTGTGGGCTTGGCGACCGTGGCCATGGGCTTTCGGTCCTTTCCTCTACGCAACATCACTCGAACTTCGCTCGAGTGTGGTTCTCTTACATCACTTGGCCCAACAACTAAAATCTAAACTTGGTCACCGGGGAATCGGCGGTGCTGCCTCTAACCATTTGCCGCTAACTTCTTTCCGCCGTTTACGTACTGGTCCCTGCAGGCGACGGAGCAAAAGTGCAAAGTCTCGGTGCCATCACGCAGCGGAATCGACAAGACCTCCGCCACATGAACTCCACAGACCGGGTCGCGAACCAGCCGCCGCCCCGTTCCTGCCGCGTCAGGCTCGACTGCCGCATCCGTCGTCTGAGGCTGGGCCGTCGCGGCACCCCGCAACATCCACGCCACTGCACGACGCAGGAGCGACACGCTCCAGGACAAGACCAGCAGCCAGAACAGAAATCGCAACACGCGGGAAATAAAGCTCATCGAATTTCGTCAATCGTGACCCTACCCTATCGGGTCAAGGCGTTCGCCGCAGGCTCAGAAGCTTTGTAGCCTCTGCACACTATAAACAACGCAAATAGCGGCACGCCGAGTGTATGCAACCCGAAAAGGGCGAGTCAAGCAAACAGGTGCAAATTCAATAGTTTGCGCGACCTAAAAGGTCTTCGTTCTGCCATCGAATCGGCCGAGGAATCCGGTAACCCTCGTGTTTATAATGTGTTGTGGGAAAAATCAAATCGCAGGACTAGTACTGCTCCCAAACCTCGCAAAGTCTCTTCCCCCGCGCCCTCTGTTTACCCTGAGCCTCCAAGGGTGTTCCTGACTTCGTGTCCTCTGTGTTAAGCCTTTTCCGCTCTTCTCTTCTGAGCGCACCTCAGCGCCCTCAGCGTCTCTTCACCCTGAGTCGCGAAGGGCGCGTTAGCCTCTCCCGCTTCAACTCTTTAGGCTCCCGCCGGGATTCTATCGATGCCCATATATGGACGCAAAACGTCAGGGATCACGATCGATCCGTCTGCCTGTTGATAATTTTCGACAATGGCAATCCATGTGCGCCCCACAGCCAGGCCCGATCCGTTCAAAGTGTGCACGAAGTCGCTCTTCCCTCCGCCCTTAGGCTTGAAGCGAATCCCCGCGCGACGCGCCTGGAACGCTTCGCAGTTCGAGCACGAAGAAATTTCGCGGAACTCATTACCCGAGGGCAGCCACACCTCAATGTCATAGGTTTTCGCGGAAGCAAATCCCATGTCGCCGCTGCAGAGCAGCATCGTGCGGTAATGCAGCCCAAGCTTCTGCACGATCATCTCGGCATTTCGCGTCAGCGCTTCGTGCTCTTCGTAGCTCTTCTCGGGATGCGTAAACTTGAACAGCTCAACTTTTTGAAACTGGTGCTGCCGCAGAATGCCGCGCGTATCTTTTCCAGCTGCTCCGGCCTCAGAGCGAAAGCAGGCTGTCCACGCGGTGACTTTGATGGGCAGGCGGTCTTCGGGAAGGGTCTCATCGCGATGCAGGTTGTGCAGCTCCACTTCCGATGTCGGCGTGAGCCAGAAGTCCGTACCCTCCAGCTTGAAAAGATCGGCCGCAAACTTCGGCAATTGCCCCGCGGCCATCAGCGACGCCGTATTCACCAGAAACGGCGGCAGGATTTCCGTGTACCCATGCTCGCGGGTGTGCACATCCAGAAAAAAATTCGCCAGCGCCCGCTCCAGCCGCGCTCCCCAACTCTTGTACACCGCAAAGCGCGCGCCGGTAATCTTCGTCGCCGCACCAAGATCGAGAATCCCGGCACGCTCACCGACTTCCCAATGCGGTTTCGCGGCAAAATCAAACTTGGGCGGCGTACCCCAGCGTCGCACCTCGACGTTCTCCTCCGCGCTGTGCCCCACCGGCACCGACGAGTGCGGCACATTCGGTATCGTCAGCAATAAGTCCCGCTGCGTCGCATCCAGTTGCGCGATTCGTTCGTCGCCCTGCTTGATTCGCTCTGCGACCTGCTTCATCTCCGCGATCAACGCATCCGCGTTCTGTTTTTCCTTCTTCAGCCGCGCAATCTCCTCGCTAGCCTTGTTCCGCTGCGCCTTCAGCTGCTCGGTCGCCGTAATCAGCTCCCGCCGTTCCTTGTCGAGCGAGCGAAACGCGTCGAGGTCGAGCTTCGCCCCCCGCTTCGTCGGCCATCTCGGCAAACACATCCAAATGCTCGCGAAAATAGTTCAAGTCATGCATAAGCGTATGAGGATACCGCACTCCCGAACGCGAATGTAGGGCATCGCTACCCTCGTTGTAGGCGAGATCTGGCTCTGGCGCCCAGCCTCCGCGAGCTGCCCTAGCTTCTCGCATGTACGCGACGCCGTAGCCGAAACGTTGCCGATTGATCGGGAGAGTTCTAGGCGAATTGGGTAAGGCTAAGCACGTTGCCGTCAGGGTCTTTGAACCACGCCACTTTGGCACCGCTTGGCGCGGACCATATTCCTTGTGCGTCTTGTCCGGGCAAGCCGTAGCTTTGGAACTGCACTCCTTTTTCGCGCAGGCCCGAAACCGTTTTTGCGATGTCGGAGACTTCCCAGCCAACGATGGTGAACTCCTGGGGCTTGAAGTTCGGGACGTTGGTTAAGCGCACCATTATGCCGTTGGCGTCGAGCACCAGAGCGAAGTGGTCCTCACTGACGAAGCGCAGCCCCAATACGCCCTCGTAAAACGCTCGGGCCTTCTTGGCGTCTTTGACGGGCACAAAGGAGACGATTTTCATGGAACCTAGCATCCGACCCTCCTGTAACTCGCAGGCTTCTGCTCTAAATAGCGTGTCGCGGCATGAGTGTACCTCGGCACGCGCACCCGAGAAACAGCGCAGCGATGGACGTGCTAGACTTCGGCGTTGTTTCGCCGCTTTTCGGGTAGATCGAGTCCGCAGATGAACTTGCCGCAACGAAAACCGGACCTGGGCGTGGTCATTAACCCGCCGGCTTCCTTTCTGGGTCTCAGAAACGCGATCCTGCGGGGCAAAGCGAAGCAGCACCACGTCGCGGATTTTCCCGGACCGCTGTCGATCAAATCCGTCGTGCGCGGCTCCGCATCGTGGGCCACCAGCGACGCCGAGCGGCTGGTCGATACCGGCAGCTACCTGATCTTGAACTCGGGCCGGTCGTACTCGCTGACAATTGATTCGCGCGAGACCGTGGAAACGTTTTGTTTGTTCTTCCGGCGCGGGCTCGTCGAGGACGCCTGTCGGGTGGAAAGCACGAATCCCACGTTCCTGCTGGACGATCCCCTCGATGGCACGGAGCCCGTCCGCGCGAACCTGCCCGTCGAATTCCATGAGGCCTTGCACGCTCACGATTCCATCGTGAGCCCTGTCCTTCAGAGAATGTATGCACGGCTCACCGAGGGTTCCGCAACCCAGGCTTGGCTTGAGGATCAATTCCTCGAGGCCGCCGCGGGCCTGCACCAAGTTCGCGACGAAGCGCACAAGCAAGCCGCGAAAATTTCAGCGAAAAAGCCTTCGACGCGCCGGGAACTTTACCGGCGTCTGCTGCGAGGCAAAGACTATATGGACTCCTTCTTTGGAGCCCATGTGCGATCTGGCCGAAGTAGCCAGTGAAGCTTGTCTTTCGCCGTACCATTTTCACCGGCTTTTTTGCGAGGTCTTTCGCGAGACTCCAAATCAGTACCTGCAACGCAAGCGGCTGGCAAATGCCCAGCGGCTCCTGGAGCGCGGCGATCAGAGCGTGACCGACATTTGTCTGGAAGTCGGCTTCGAGAGCATCTCTTCCTTCAGTGGACTCTTCCGTCGTAGCTTCGGCTGCTCCCCGCGGGAATACCGTTTGCGAAAAAACAGGCCCCGGTAGAATCCGGGCCTCGTCTGGAAATCGCGGGCGAGTACTTAGGTACCGGAAGGACTACCCGTTGAATGCCTGAAAGTACTGCAATAAATGAACCCGGCGGACTATCGACGCAAACAGCGGGGGACCCCAGAATGTCCAAAGTGATCGGAAGTAAGTTCGATTCTTGGAGCCATTCGGATGGTTATCGGGTGTTTGCTCCTGTGCGTCGTACTGCTGCTCGCGAGCGCAGCGGAACGGCCTGCTCCCTGCCCAATTAGGGACGAAGAAGAAGCGAGCTGACTTCAGGCCACGGTACCCTCCATTCCCCACGCCCGAGCGGCCGGTCCCCCCACCGGCCGCTCACCTTTTTCGGACCAAATTTGAAGCCCCGCACGAGGGATTCCTCCATAGTCGACTACCATCAAAATTTAAGGCGTGAGCCATCCGTCTGAGTTGAGGTGGTTTCTGGAGACAGGAGGACGTACCGGCGCAGGACCGAAGCCCTGCGCCTTGTAAAACTCAGACTCACCCGCGGGAAGTTACTCTAACCACTGAGGAAATGAAAAAGGGGGCTGGTGCAAGCCCCCTTTCTCTAGAACTGACCCCCCAAAACCGGAATCCCAGTCGAGGTTGGGTTCCGGCCACCCCGGGAAGCCAATCTTTGTTTTGTTGAGCCGGAGTAGTGCAAACGGGATGCCAGCAATGTCCCCGTTTTGTAAATCCGATTAGGCGTATGAAAGGACGGGAGTTAGGTTCGACATCGAGAAGAAGTGCTGATGCTATAGATACAAAAGTCTACTGAATTCCACAGAGAGAACCAGGTTTCATCCAGTCTTTGGGAGATGGACAGAGTAGGAGCGGTGATGTGATCGACCCCGTTAACGTTAACGCTCGCCTCCATTTGCCAACGCCGCAAATCAAACTCCTGCAGGAGATACGGCGGCATGTTCGCGGAGCCAACGCCGGCGAAGCAACCACATGACCGGCAAGAGGAAAGCAAGCCACAGAAAAATGGAAGGGCCATCCGCGGCAAAGAAAAGAACGATGCCGGCAAGAGTTTCGAGAGCGTCGCGGTACCCACCAACGAGAGCGTTGTGGAGGCGAGTTGAAAATGAGGGCGATGGTGAGCCGATCTGGGCCTTGTACTCTTCGAGGACGCTCAAATCGACCGTGGCAAAGTCCACCCGATGCTCGAGCGATTTCTGCTCGGCTTCCATCTGCTCGATTTCGCCGCGGACGCGTGCGATCTCCTGTTCGACGGCAAGAACATCCGTGATTTTGCCGGTGCGCTGCTCAAGGATTGCCTGGAGGCGGCGCTCCGTTTCCCTGGAATTCTTCAGGCGGGCCACGAGGTCGGCGTGCTGCTGGGTGACTTCCTCTCCGCCTTGAGTTTCGTTCTGGACTTGGCCCAGGGATTTGAGTTCGGCTAGAGCAGCGCCCACCTCCGGCGCGGGGATGCGGAGCGATGCTTGGAGCGAACGTGCAGCGTTCTGCTGCGTGTTCGCCGTGAGACTGGCAGCGTATCCGTGATGGCGAGCGAGAATCGCCTCCAGAGTAGCGCGCGAGGAGGAGAAGTCCTTGGCCACAAGAGCAATGGAGATGGTTCGCGCGATCATCGGCACGGACCACTGGAAGCCAGGCGTTGAGCCGGTAGTCCCTTCCTCGGCCTCTTGAGTTTCAACGACGGCGGAATCCTGAAGCGTGTCGATCGGACTCGCCCCCGAACTGGCCGCTGGAGCCGAGATCTCTCTGCTGGCGAAGCCTTTGCGCCTAGCCACAGGAAGGGCAGTCGGGGCTTGCGGCACCGCGTCGATAAACGGTCTGGACGCGGGCTGTTCCTTCGCACGCCGTAGAACCGGCGCAAGGATCAAGAAAGCAAGCGAGCATGCGCAGGCCGTCAGGATCCAGTGCCGGCCGAAGAATCCACGCGTCTTGCGGATAGCGACAATGAGGCCTTGCAACGAAGGCCGACCAAAGGTTGCGAGGAAGCCCCGCCAAGTCGGCTGCCCAGGGCTAACGCCTGCCTTTGTGGCGCTCGTGCTGTGCTCGGTCGATATTGTGTTGATTGGCGTCGCAATCGTGTCGTTCATGGCGGTTGTGGAATCGCCTCCAGGGTTAGAACGGGGAGGCAGTAATTTCTTGCAGGAAGACAGAGTGCTACCGGGAGTGAAATGCCCCGCGGAAAGGGCCGCGCCACGGGCTCGGGTCTAGGCGCCGATGGCGGAGCGGAGGGCGTTGGCTAGAGATTGGCTGAAGCGCTGGACGTCGGCGTCGTGTTCGGCTTCGACCATGACGCGGGCAAGTTGCTCGGTGCCGGAGTAGCGAAGGACCACGCGGCCGTTGTCCCCGAGGACGGATTGGGCTTCGGCGAGGGCGCGGGAAACTTCGGGCAAGGACTCGAGCGGAGGCTTGGAGCGAACTTTAACGTTGACGATGGTCTGGGGGTAATCCTTCAAGCCCTCGACGAGCGATTCCAGGCGGCCATGCATGGCAACGAGCGAAGCGATCTTGACGGCGGTCAGGAGGCCGTCGCCGGCGGGAGAATCGTCGAGAAAAATGATGTGGCCGGATTGTTCGCCGCCAATAACGTTGCCGCTGCGCAGCATTTCTTCGAGAACGTAGCGGTCGCCGACAGCGGTCCGAGCGAGTTCGATACCTTCGCGAGAAAGCACGCGCTCGAGTCCCAAATTGGACATGGACGTGGCGACCACGCGGGCACCTTTGAGTTTTCCCTGCGAGTTCAGAAAACGAGCAGCGGCGAGAAGGATACCGTCCCCATTTATGATTTTCCCGGTTTCGCACACAAAAAGGGCGCGGTCGGCATCGCCGTCGAAGGCTACGCCCAGCGCGGCATGCTCTTCGCGAACACGTTCTTGCAGGCCTCCCAAGTGCAGCGAGCCACAAGCGGCATTGATGTTCCGCCCGTCGGGCGAGGCACCCATGGCAACGACATCGGCGCCGAGCGAGCGGAAGAGCTCGGGGCCAAGCTTGTAGGCGGCACCATTGGCGCAGTCGAGAACGATGCGCAAGCCGGACAGCTTGGCGCCGGGAATCACGCGGCTACGAAGAAAACTCAGGTACTTGGCATCAAGGGTGTCATCGGAGGAAAGGAAGGGCGGATCTTTCGGCGCCGGATCGCCTCGATGCTTGAAGATGTCCTCTTCCAGGATCTCCTCGACGGAATCGGGAAATTTCATTCCGGCACTCGAAAAGAGCTTCACGCCATTGTCGTGAAATGGATTGTGGGATGCCGATATGACGACACCAGCCTGAAACCCTTTTTGGCGCACGAGGCAGGCGACTCCCGGCGTGGTGATGACTCCCGCAAACTCGACGGGAGCGCCGGCGGCTGTGAGGCCAGCCCCCAGCAGAGCGGCAATGTGCCGCCCAGATTCGCGTGTATCCATGCCAATGAGGACGCGTGCCGCGGGATGCTGGCGTTTCAGATAGGCGCCAAGCGAGCGGCCGACGGCATGAAGCGTGGCATCGTCAAGGGGCGGTTTGCCGGGTTCGCCGCGGATTCCGTCGGTACCGAAGAGCGCTTTGGGCATGACGTAAAGGCGGTCGAGTTCCACAATGACCGCGGAACGATCCTTAGATGAGTTGACTCGCGATCCCGAAAAGATAGAGATCCAATGCTGGGATGAACGGCTCGGACCAGTCTAGCACGGGGTTAAATGGCGCCAATTGGGCGCGGGCTCGACGTGTTCCGTCCAGTTAATACGAATGAATTACTTCTAACGAAACGCGGGCACGCAAGTTGGCATGGCGCTTGCATCAGTGTGTTACCGTGTACAACACGGAGTACATTGTGTCCGCGACAGAAACACGGCCTGCGATCGTGCGGATCAGCGGGTCCAACTTCAGCATGCGGGTGATCGCGGCGGCGATCATCTTGCTCTTTTGCTACTACGCGCAGGGCGTGGTGATCACGCTGCTGCTGTCGATCCTGCTCGCGTACTTTTTGGATCCGGCGGTCGAGCTCCTGGAGAGAGTCGGCGTGCCGCGAACCGTAGGCGCGATGATAATGGTACTGATCTTGATTTTGGTGTTGGCGGCTGTCGGTTACGGCCTGGGTTCGAGAATCGCGAACTTTGCGGAGAACTGGCCGAAATACAGTAGTGTGCTGCGGGGCGCAGCGGACACGATTGAGGGAAAAATCAATGGCATTGGAGGCGGCGTTGCGGCCGGCGGGGCAGCAGGTGCCGGCGGCGCACAAGATGTCCGTCAGCTTGAACCGGGCTTCATACGCACGCTCTTGATGCGTGGCATGGGATCCCTCTACGCACTATTTCTGGAAATCACGTTCGTGCCGTTTCTCGTCTTCTTCATGATGGCGGGCAAACGCGAAGTCTGGCACGGAACGCTGCAACTGTTCCCGGTGACGCGGCGGACGCAGGTGAAGGAGACACTGGAAGACCTGCGTGAGGTTCTGCGCGACTATCTGGCCGGAATGACCATCGTCACGCTGATGGTGATTGCGGCCAGCAGCCTGTTTTTCTGGATGATGGACCTCGACTATCCCATTCTGACCGGCATCGCTTCGGGACTATTGAACATGGTGCCGTATATCGGCGCGGTGATGGCCTGGATGCCGGCCTTCATCATCGCGTTGGCGAAGATCAAAACGATCAGCTCGTTTGTGCTGATCGCCGGGGTGCTCACTACCATTCACGTCATAGCGGCGAATTTCATCGCGCCGCAATTGGTAGGACGCCGCGTGCGGCTCAACGCGGTGGCCATCACGGTGGCCCTGCTCTTCTGGGGCTGGGTGTGGGGCGGCATGGGATTGTTGCTGGCTATCCCGATCACCGCATCGCTGCGGGTGATTTGCGACCACACCGAATCGTGGCGGCCGATTGGACGCTGGCTGAGCGCGTAAGAGCAAAGTTGCGCGGAGCGTTTCCTTCCTTCCGTTGAATCGTCTAACACACCTTGTGGTTTGCGGGCCGTGCCTTGCAGCTTCACGCCGCGGCGTGGGCGACATCCAAGATGCCGCCCTGACGGGATGGCGCTACAGGAGCGCCGCATGAGTGGCTGGCGGCTAGGGTTTGGGGAGCGGAAGGTTCTCCGGGGTTGGCTTGACGCCGAGTGATTTGATGAAAGAGACGAGCTGCCAGCGCTGCGGCTCCGGAAGTTTGGACCAAACGGGCATGCCGTGCCGGACGACACCGTTGGTCAAAACCCAGAAGATAGCGCCCGGGGCCGCGTTCTGAACTTCCACGACGCGAAGACTTGGGCCGTGGTGCCCACCTTCGGCAGCGGCACCGTGACACTCTCCGCAGTGCCGCCCGAACAAAATTCTGCCGGCCAAGGCAGCTTCGGGATCGCTCTCCAGCGGATTGGATTTTGCACGCGCTTTCTCCGGCGCATTGACGAGCTCTTTGTATTCCGCCGTTTTGCTTTTCGCCGGCCTTGGCGGCGAAGCATTGCCTGGCTGCGCTTGGCCGATCGCTATCCCAAGCAGGGCCGCCCACATACAAATGGGTAGGAACGGGAATAGGAGCCGCGCTCTCATCGGTGACCTCCGAAGAAGTGACCTACCAAGTCCCCAAAGCCGGAGAATTCCCGGGAGAGTCCCCAACGCAACAGGAAGCGATGGCTATTGTCGTTGAGACCGAAACCAGTCGAGAGGCGCAGCGTCCAGTCGGAAGGAAGATTCCAAGCCACCACCGGAGCCAAATACTGCGATGTGTCCTTGAGGCCGAAACTGTAGCGGTCGCCAAGCCCGCCGTACATTTCGACGCCGGCGATGACGTTTTCGCGGCAGAAATTGCAGCGCTTGGACGAAGCTTTCAACTTCAGCGGGCGGCTCGCGCCCATGGCATAGCCAAACTCCCATGGATCGTTGGATAGATTCTTGGTCGCGATGGTGTTTTCGACGAAGTTCCAGCCCTTGTAGGTGCTGGAGAGCAGGAGCTTAAACTCCAGCTCGTGGTCGTGATCGTGGCGCGCGGCGGAGTTGGGTTCGCCATAGTCCGCCTCCACGTCGTGACCCTCGACTTCCTTGAGAATCTTGTCGGCGCCACTAGTGTTTTCATACTCGATGTAGATGACGGGATTGATGAAGTGCTCGTGTTTCAGAGGACGGAGGCGATTCTCCCAACGAAAGCCGGTGAAGAGGGTGCTGTCATTAAAGGCCGACTGGCCGTCGAGGTAGAACTCGGTGGTCCACCATGCGGTGGCGCCGTACTCGAATTCGACCCAAAAGGCGTGGAAGTCGTTGCCGCCGCGCTGGGTGCCGAAGGTGGAGAAGTATTCGACCTCCAGGCTGCCAGGCTCTTCCATGTAGTGGTCATAGGCGACGATATAGGGACTCTCCTGAGCGAACGCTGGAGAGGAAACGACAAGAGAAGCGAGCAAAAGGGCAAAAAGGCCGAAAAAAGTACGGGGAATCACGAAGTCTCCTTGCAAATGATTTGCAAAACAAAATAAGACTAATCTAGTCCGATATTAAGTGCAAGTAATTTGCAACTGAAAATTCCGCTCCCAACAGCGCCCTGGAACGAGGCTCGTTGACATAGCCGGGCGCAAGCGGCATTCTGGCGCAGTTTTCCGCTCTTGCGCGTCCAACCCCTTGGGAGAAGTCCTGTGAAACCCCACTGGATCCTGACCCTTCTCGATGAAGCCTACGAAAAACGCACCTGGCACGGACCAAACCTCAAACAGTCGATACGCGGAGTGACCGCGAAGCAGGCGGCGAGGCGTCCCGCGCCCGGGCGGCACAACATCTGGGAAGTAACGCTGCACGCCGCCTACTGGAAGTACGCGGTCCGGCGACGGATGGAAGGCGGTAAGCGCGGCTCATTTGTGCTGAAAGGCAGCAATTTCTTTGCGCGGCCAGAGCCGGGAAAATTGAACGAAGCGGCGTGGAAGGCGGACAAGGCCTTACTGGAACGCGAGCACCGAGCGCTGCGCGAGGCGGTGGCAAAGGTGCTGCGGACGCCGCATGAAGGAAAGATGCTGAGGCAGCTCTATGGCATCGCCTTCCACGACATTTACCACGCCGGGCAGATACGGCTGCTGCGACGCTTAGGGAAGAGCAGCGCCTGAACATTGGCGAAGAGAACGAACTGTTGCGGAAGGGTCGGGCGCATCTTGGAAGAGGCGAATCGCGGCAATCCCGGCGGCGCCAGCAGCTAAACACGCGCCGGCGTTTTCCAGAGTGATGCCGCCGATCGCAAGGACAGGAATCGCAATTGCGCGGCAGACCTCCGCGAGGCGCTCGACGCCTTGCGACGGGCCAAAGGCAGCCTTGGACGGCGTGGCAAACACCGGGCCGAAAAAGAGATAGCCGGCGCCACCGCTCGCGGCCAATTTTGCGGCTTCGAGAGAGTGGCAGGAAGCGCCCACCAGAAAATCTTTGCGTGAGATATGCGTCGCGATGAGGCGTGCCACTTCGTTGACTGGCAGGCCGGCCTCGCCGAGGTGAACCCCGTCCGCGCGCTCCGCAAGGGCGATATCGACCCGATCGTTCACCAAGATGCGGCAAGCCTGGTTCCTACCACGGGAATGGACCGCGGTTCGGAGCAGCGCTTCACGTGTGAGCACGGCCAGCTCCCGAGCGCACAGATCCTTTTCACGAATCTGCACCCAATCGACCCCCGCTGCCAGGATCGCGTCGATTTTTTGTATGAGTGCGCTTCCCTTGGCGTGCGGAAGGCTGCGCCGGTCGGTCACGTAGCACAGAATGGGCGATTTCCACGGACCGAGCGAATTACTGAGGGCGGACACGGGCGGGCGCCGAGGGGCTTGTTTCGGGACCGATCATGCGTATGGCGAGGAAAATGTCCAAGATGCCCAGGCCGCTGACCGCGCCACGGAACGAAGGATGGAGCAAAACGCGCATGAGCGACGGAAAATGGCTGAGAAAGTAATTCTGTTCCCAGATGCCGGTCCACGGAAGGTAGAACAGAATCGCGCCCATGAGGCAGCAGATGACGACTAGCAGCGCGCTCAAGATTCGATTCATGGGTGAGAGACCGCCCCGAGGCTCATTGAGGTTGGGCCATCAACGCGCTGGCTTTTGAAGAGCAGCGATGCGCTCGCCCACGTCGCGGTAGTCAATGTTGACCGCGTAGACCTGGAAAAAACTTTTCAGTGCCGCTTCCAACTCGCCCGCCGATTCCTGAGCCATGCCCAGATCATACCGCAAGGCGAGTGTACTTTCCGGCTCGATGTCCGGAAGAAGCAGCGCGCGTTCGTACCACATTGCGGCGATCGACGGCTGTCCCCGGTCCATAAAGGCGAGCCCCAGCAGCGTGTAGCATTGCATCGAATAGCGGAAGGGCCGGCCACGCTCGCTGGCCTTGGCAACTTTTTGGAACTCGCTGATGGCTTCTTCGAGCAGACCCATTTCGCGGAAGGCGATGCCCAAATTGTAGTGCGTTTCGAGATCTTCGTCTTCGGCGCCCATTTCGCCGAGCTCGGCGCGGAATTCATCGAAGACTTCCTTGAGTGGACCGGCCTCGATCGGAGAAACGGCTTTCTCTTCCTTTTTGACGGCGTTGCCGTCCGCGGCGCCGTGGGCAGCGGGTTCCGAGTATCCAGGCGAAAGCTCTCCGATTCCCAGCTGGTCGATCTCATTGGCAAGGTCCGACAGAAATTGATCCGACGCAAAACCGCTGGCCGGTGCGGACGGGGCCGCGTTCTGTGCGACATGCTCCGGCTCGAGAGGCACAACCGGGATCGCAGGCGGTTTCTGATCGTAGGCCGGGACGAGGGGCTCAGGATCAAGAACCAGCTCGTAGTCCTGATCGAGTTCAAATTCCGGCTCCTGCGTTTTTGGCGCGGCCTCGGGTGCCTTGGCCGGAGGTTTTGCTGGCGCGACCGGCGGCGTGGGAACAGCGGCGTGAACGACCGGCTTCTCGGCGGCGGGCGGTGCTTCTGGCTCCGCGGCTAGTTCCGGAAGCTCATACGCTGCCTCGTGCACTTCGCTTGCCGGTTGGCTTGAACCGGACACGTCCGCGGAAATGTCGGCAAACGCCGGCGCTTCTTCTTCAACGGCGGGCGCTTCGGCAGGAACGTGGAACTCTGCAACCGCCGGCGCACTCTCAGCCTCTTCCGAAATGGCGAACTCTTCCGTGCCCTGGGGTTCCGAGGCAACCTCGGCAGGAACTTCAAATTCGGGAGCAGCTTCGGCCGCCGGCGAAGCGGGAGCCGTCGTCGACACCGCAGCCGGTTGGTTTTCCAGCATCGAGGCCCATTCGTCGGAAAGATCGACCTCGTGGACTTCCTCCCCTTGCGGAGACGCCGCCTCGGGGGCGCTAACCTCGGCCAGCTCCACAGGCGCTTCCTCGATGGAGAACTCGGCCAGGGCCGGTTCGGCAGCAATTTCCGGCAACGTCTCGTCGTCGGCAGTAACCTCGGCCGCGACCTCGGCAGGTTGCGCGCTGGCGTGCGCGGCCGGTCCAGCCAATTCCTCGTCCGTGAGACCTGCTGCGCGCTGGAACCGGCGCCGCAACTCGCCAAAGCGTTCGGCGCCGCGGGGGTCACCGCGCTCGCTATGAATCCGTTCGAGCTGCGCCGCGAGTTCGGCAGTGCGACGGTCGTCGCCGGCGCCCAAAACGAAGTCCAGCAGCTTTTCCAGTGTGGGTGTGTGCCGCGGAGCCCGCCGCAAGATGGCTTCGAGCAGGCCGATGGCTTTCTGCGTAAGCCCATAGCTTGCAAAGAGATCGACATCGGTGAGCGATTGCGCGATGAATTTCTGGGTGTCTTCGTCCAGCGGAGGTTCCACCGGCGGGCCTGCAATCGGTGCTGCAGGCATCGCGGTAGCGGGAGCCGCAGGCTTTGCGTTTACCTCCGGCGGAGGAGGCTCCATGTCCGGCCTCACCTTGGGTGCTGGCGGCTTTACGAGCTCCACTGGCGTTTCGTCTTCGATGATGGCAGCTGGCTCTTCCGGAGCGAGACTTCCCATCTTGCGAAGGACGTCATTGAGTTTGCGCTTAGCCGGTTCACTCTCGGGCTCGCGATCGACGAGTTGCTCGAAAACCTGCTTGGCACGCTCCAGCTTATTGGCGGAGACCAGAGCGTCCCCGAGATGCGCGAGAGCGTCCGGTAGACGGAAAGAGTCGCTGGTGCGTCCGTAGGTTTCAACGAGCCATTCCAGAGGCTCAATCCGGCCGGGCAGGCGCTCGGACAAATCGTTGAGCAGTTTGCTGACGACCTCGTGCTCGCCGGCATCGATCATGGGAATGCGCGTGCGGTCGAGAACAGCCATGGCGCGGTCGCCTTGACCACCCTCGAGCAACGACTCCACAAGTTTTTGCGCCGGGCCGTAATTCTTGGGATCGGCATCGAAGACGCGCAGCGCCAAGTCCGTGCCTTGGTCCCACTTCACATTCTTGAGATACAGATCGAGCAGCAGCTCGGTTTGCTCGCCGCCTTTTTCCAGGTTGGGAACTTGTTCGAGCAGTTGTGCCGCTTGGGTGAAATTCCCCTGCGTCGAATAAACTCGCGCCTTGACGATTATCGCGGGCATGTTGGCCGGATCGAGTTTAAGCGTCTTATCGGCAAGCTTTTCACACTCCGCCTGGTCTCCACGCGCCAAAGCACGTTGCGCAGCGGAAATATACGCGTCGATCGCCTCTTTGGTCTGCCCCATCGCCTGGTAAAGATCGGCAAGGCGAATCTGAATCCGCAGATTGTCGGGCTCGGCCATCAAAAGCTTCTTGAGGAGCGCCACCGCTTCCGGCTGCCGGTTATTCTTCAGGTGGATTTCGGCAAGTTGTAGGAACAGCGGCCGTGCCTCGCTCATTACGCCTTGCTGCACGTACAGGTCGGCAAGTTTCTCGAGCGGGCGAATCTCTTCAGGAGCCAGTTTGGCGATGCGCTTGTACACCGCGATGGCTTTGGTCAAGAAACCATCACCGACAAAGAGCTGCGCCAGGCGTTCAAAGTAATCGATGGCTTGAAACGTCTCGCCCTGGCGGATGTACAGCTCGCCGATGGTCATCAAGGTGACCTGATCGCGCGGCTCGTGCTTCAGAATTTGCTGGTATTCGGCGATGGCCTGGGCGACCTTGCCCTGGTTCAGCAGCTTTTGCGCGGCTTCGACGAACTTGCTTTTGTTATAGGCCATTCGCGAACTCAGACAATGCGCTACCGTCGCCTGCTGGTAGGCGCGTTTCCACACCCAGCCGGCAAAGCCCGGCAGAAGTAGTACTTGCCTACGCTAGCAGGCGGGGAAAACGCAAGTCAATGAACCCTGCACGGATTGTGAGCAGCCAGTTATCCCCGTTGGAATCAGGAAACTGGCGGCGAAGCCACGGCGAAGGACGGCTGCACCTTGGTTCGGTGCCTCAGATATCAACTTTTGTCAGCCGCGTGGCGGCATGCGCCGGTGAGACTCACGGCAGGATGGGGTCCGGGAGCAGGTCGATTTGGATGGCGCCAGCCGACCAACAGCCCGCTTCGCGGACCGGCGCGAAGGAGTACCGATGAAGTGGCGAAGGTCCATGCTGCCGCAAGGCTTCCAGGTGATCGGCGGTGGCATAGCCTTTATGGCGGGCGAGACCGTACTGCGGATACACGGCGTCCCACTCTTCCATTCGGGTATCCCGGTGGGTCTTAGCCAGGATGGAGGCCGCGGCGATCGACACGCTGCGGGCGTCTCCCTTAATGAGGGATTTCTGCTCGATGAGCACGTCGAGTTGCATGGCGTCGATCAGCAAGTAGTCCGGCGTAAGGGTCAACTGTTGCAGCGCGGCGGTCATAGCCTGACGGCTGGCTTGATAAATGTTCCAGGCGTCGATGCGCTGCGCGTCCACTTCGGCAACCGCCCAGGCGAAGGCGTGGTCGCGAATGCGTTCGGCGAGCTGCGTGCGGCGATCGGGAGCAAGCTGCTTTGAGTCGTCGAGCCCTACAATGCGCCGCTTGGGATTGAGAATGACGGCGGCCGCAACCACCGGGCCAAACAGCGCACCGCGGCCGGCTTCATCGATGCCCGCGATGCGCGTCCAACCAAGTTTTCGCGCCGCGCGCTCGAAACGGGAACAGCAGAGACGGCTCATTCGTGGGTGTGACCCTCAGTGGCCAACCGCGCGCGATTTTAGCACGGCGTGGGCGTAGCGGAGGCGTGGCGCAAGGAAGAATTCCTATTCGTAGCGAAGCGCGACCATTGGATCAACTCGCGTAGCGCGCCGCGCAGGGATCCAAGCGGCAAGAAATGCCACCGCAAGCAGGACAACCAGCGCCAACGCGAGAGGCGCGGGGTCATGCGCCCGCACCTCAAACAGAAGCGACTCCAAAAGGCGCGCGCAAAACCAAGCGCCGATCAGACCCCACGCTGCGCCCGCAACCGTCCAGCGCGCTACGCTGGAGAGCACCATTCTCAAGATTCCCTGCGGAGTGGCGCCCAGAGCCATGCGCACGCCGATCTCCCGCGTTTGTTGCGCCACCAGGAAGCCCACGACGCTGTAAATTCCGATCGCCGCAAGCAAGACACCCATCCCGGCAAATAGAGACAGCAGCACGGCGTTGAAACGCGGGCGATCCGCGAGTTTGCCCACCCGCTGCCTCATGGCCTCCACCGTTACCGGGAGAGTCGAATCCATGCCGACGGTTTCGCTGCGCATCCAGGCAGCCATAGCCGTCGGGTTCATCGGGTCCGCACGATAACGTGAGCGGCGTGAAGAGATATTACGGGTTCGTTTTTCCAAGGAAGGTAAAATTCGGGATCGGCACTTACCGTGAGGCCGTTGTTCTTCACATCTCCCGCGACGCCCACGACGGTGCGCCATGGGCCCTGTGGCTCGCGAAACAATCGCAACTGCTTGCCAATGGGATCCTCGTTGGGGAAAAGCTGCCGAGAGAGTGTATCGCTCAGAATGATCGTGTTCTCGGTCGAAAGCAGATCGCTTTGCTGGAATGCCCGGCCGCGCGTGACCGGAATCGCCAGCGCGGGAAAATAATCCGGCGTCACGGCCCGCCAGGCCACCGTGCCACCGGTGCCTTCGGAGAGGAGCGGACGTCCCGCAACTTCGATGGCGGCGAATATCGTTGACCGCATTTGACCTGACGGCGGCAGGGAATCGCTCAACGCCAGTGACGTAACACCTGGCAAGCGCTTCAGCCGGGCCTCGAGTTCCGTGAAAAAAGCGTTTTGCTGCGCGGCTTTGGGGTAGCGGTAGTCGCCGAGCGAAATTGCTTCCGTCAGAACATTCTCCGTCTGCATTCCCGTGGAGGCGCTCTGCAGATTCCACAGGCTGCGGAGTAACAAACCTGCGCCCGCAAGAAGAACAACCGAAATGGCAATCTGCGTGGTCACCAAGACTTGCCGCACCAGGCTCCGCGACCTTACATCTGCCTGCTTCCCGCTTAGCATCGCCGGCTTCGGCCGGTGCAGTGCCGGCGCCACACCAAAAAACATAGCGGAGGCGAGTGCGACTCCCAACGCAAACACCCCCACGCGAAGATCAAGTCCAGCTTGCTGTAAATGTGGAATGCCTTCGGGCGCGATGGACACAAACACGCGAAGAAGCAGCGCTGCCACCCAACAACCCACCGCACTTCCGAGTAAGCCTAGCAGCAAGCTCTCGGTAAGCGCCTGCCGCACGAGGCGCCCGCGGCTCGCGCCCAGCGCCTCACGCACGGCGAGTTCGCGTTCGCGGCCGCTGGCACGAGCGAGCAAAAGGTTTGCCACATTCGTGCACGCCACGAGGAGCACCGCAAACACGGCGGCCAGCAAGATCCAAGAGGCTGCGCGCGCATCCTGCACCTGTCGGTCGCGCAACGTGCGGACCGACAAGTGAATTTCCTTGCGGAACTCGGGAGGAGCGCCTCGCAGCGCCTGCTCAAAGAAAGGCTGCAGACCCGCGATGGCCTGAGAAACGCCGGATCCAGGTTTCATGCGAGCGAACGTTCGCAGCACGCTTCCCGTATCGGACTTGCGCTCCTGCCCTTCGTCGAGTGCCAGAGGAAGAAGAATATCGACTGCAGTCAACGTGGGCATCTCAAAATCCGGCGGAAGGACGCCAACGATCAGGGTGGCCTTACCGTCAAGGGAAACGGTCTTGCCCAGGACGCTGGGGGCACCCGCAAATCGGCTTCGCCAAAGCGAATACGAAAGCAGGGCAACACGCGTGCCCTTCGGACGGTCTTCTTCCAATGTGAAATTGCGTCCAAGCATCGGCGGAATGCCAAGCGTGGAAAGAAAATTCTGCTCGACGTGCGCGCAATTCAGCCGTACCGGATTTTCTTCCGTGACGTCGCAATCGGAGCTGCCCGGCGCCTGCGCCGTGACCGCCTCGAAAGGCCCGGGCTGTTTCCGGAAATCGACGTAGCTCGCCCCCAGCATGAACTCATCGCGCTCGATCGGCGCCAGCAAGCCAAAGGAAACCAGGCTCTCGTCGTGCGCGTAGGGCAGGCTGCGGAACAGGATGCGATCTACAACGCTGAAGACCGCCGTTGTCGCGCCGATACCGAGCGCCAAGGTCAGAATCGCGACTACCGCAAATCCGGGTTGCTTTGCCAGCGTGCGCAAGCCAAAACGTAAGTCCTGCAAGAGCGCATCAAAAAAGGGTATCCCGCGCTGCTCTCGATAGGATTCCTTGGCTTGCTCGACGCCGCCAAATTCACGGCGCGCGGCATAGCGAGCTTCTTGCGGACTCATCCCGCGGCGAATGTGGTGTTCGGTGAGCAGCAGCAGGTGCGACCTGACTTCAGCGTCGAGCTCCTCTTCGGTGTTTCGCTTGCCGAAAAATCCGCGTACCCGCGAAACAAGCAAACGCAAGCGGCTCACATCACACCCCTTCGGCGCCCGCCAGCAGCCGTGCAATCACGGCGGCCATGCGTTCCCAGCTCTCCTCTTCAGTAGCGAGCTGCTTGTGGCCGGCGCGCGTAAGCGAGTAATACTTCGCCTTGCGGTTGTTGTCCGAGACGCCCCACTTCGAGCTGATCCAGCCGCGCTGCTCCAGCCGCAGCAGCGCCGGATACAGCGTCCCCTGATTGAGCTTCAGCAAATCCTCCGACACCTGCTGGATGCGCTGCGCGATGCCGTAGCCATGCAGCGGGCCCATCGCTTCCAGCGTTTTCAATACAATCAGGTCCAGCGTTCCCTGAAGCACTTCGCCGCGAGGAGGCGCCATCCGTAGACTCCTTTTGATAGACAACAGGAGGCTATGCCCCTTCCTGTTGATTGTCAACAGGTCGCCAAGTAGCACAGGCACTCTTGTTCACCCTGAGACTCGAAGGGCCTGTGCCCAATCGATCGCGTCGGCCAGATCCCACGACCGCGAGGTCAAAATCCGTGGCGGCGCCCAGTCCTCCGGTTGACGCGCCTTCGCGCGGCGTGGCAGCATACGCGCACCTTTTAGCTGCGGCTTTTCCGAAATCAACCAGCGTCTTTCACAGGGAGCTCAGAAAATCATGACGTCGAAAATCATCCCCGCCGCGCTTCTCTTCGCCACCCTCCTAGTGCCGGGCGCGCCGGCGCAAACGCGCACCATCCAACTCGACGACTTCGCGAAGATTGCTTCCGTTTCCGACCCGCAAATCTCCCCCGACGGCAAATCGGTCGCTTGCATCGTCTCGCACGTCAACCTAGAGCAAGACCGCAGCGACCGTGAGCTGATCCTCATCGACATCGCCACCGGCTCGCCCCACGTGATGACCCACGACCGCAAAGGCGTTGGCTCGCCGCGCTGGTCGCCCGAAGGCGACCGCCTCGCGTTCGAGGCCGTCGACGCCGCCGCGAAAGAACCGAAGCTGCAACTTTTCGTCATGTCCATGTCCGGCGGCGAAGCAAAGAAAATCACCGACGCGCCCGAGGGCATCGAGCAGTTTGCCTGGCGCCCCAACGGCCAAGACATCGCCTACGTAGCTTCCGACGAGCCGGAGAACAAAAAAGAAATCGAAAAGCACAACGACGCGTTCGAAGTCGGCGACAACGACTATCTCGCCGCCGGCCCGATAACGCCTTCGCACCTCTGGCTCACCATCGCGGAAGGCGGCAAGCCGAAGCGCCTGACCTCGGGCGCCTGGAGTCTGGCCAAGAGCGCGCCCCCCAGTTCACCGGCTTCGCCCATCAATTGGTCGGCCGACGGCAAGCTTCTGCTCTTCACCCGCCAGGAGCATCCGCATTTCGGAGACAACGATCTCACCTCCGTCCAAGTGCTCACCGTGGACACCGGAGAAATCCGCAAGCTCACCCAGCACCAAACGCTCGAAAGCTTTGGCGTTTTCTCTCCCGACGGATCGCACATCGCGTATTGGTATCCTCGCGACGGTGACCCCAACAACGAAAACGAAATCTTCGTGACCCAAACCGCCGGCGGCGACGGCGCGTCCGCCACGCACGCGATCGACCACAATCTCTTTCGCGTCATCTGGATGCCGGACGGCAACTCCCTACTCGTCGGCGGCCACGACGGCACCCAGACGTCGCTCTGGTTGCAGCCGCTCAATGGCGCGCCGAAAAAACTCGCTCTCGGCGATGTCAATCCTACATGGTCGTTCTGGATCGACGCCTTCGTCGGCCGCAAAGGCGAGATCGCCTTCACGGGCAGCACGCCGACGCAGCCCTCCGAGCTTTATTACATGGCCTCCGCCAACGACACCCCTAAACGCCTCACCAACTTCAACCAGGCCATCGCCGCGCTGAACCAGGGCAAAATAGAAAGGTTCGAGTGGCAAGGTCCGGACAATTTCCACGAAGACGGCGTCGTCGTGTATCCCCCCGATTTCTCCAGGGACAAAAAATACCCGCTGGTCCTGGTCATTCATGGCGGACCCACGGCGTCCTCGATCACGGCTTTCAGTTTTCTCTCGGAGCTTCTCGCGTCACACGGATACGTCGTCTTCTCGCCGAATTATCGCGGCAGCGACAATGATGGCAACGCCTACCAGCGTGCCATCTTTAACGACGCCGGCGATGGGCCAGGCCGCGACGTGATGGCAGGCATCGACGCTCTCGAGAAGCAAGGCTTCATCGACGAAACCAAGATCGGCGTCACGGGATGGTCTTACGGCGGCTACATGACCTCATGGCTCATCGGCCACTATTCCGTGTGGAAGGCGGCCCTGGCCGGCGCTCCCGTCACCGATCTTTACGACGAGTACAACCTCTCGGACGGCAACGTCACGGGACGCTACAGCTTCAATGGCTCGCCATTTGTAGGAGACAACCTGAAGGACTACATTGCGCAGTCGCCGATCACCTACGCGTCGCACATCAAGACGCCCACGCTGATCCTGCACGACACCGGCGACGCGCGCGTCACCATCTCGCAGTCCTATGCGCTATTCCACGCGCTAAAAGATAACGGCGTGGCGGTCAAGTTCTTTGCCTATCCCGTCCCCGGCCATTTCCCCGGCGACCCGGTCCGCGTCATGGATGTCGACCGCCGCTGGGTCGACTGGATGGATCAATACCTGAAGTAGAAAAAGATAAGCCCCGCTCTCGCGGGGCCTGTTCAATATTTCCTGTTCTGCCGTTGCAGCGGCCGCCGACCGTGGCGGGCACATTTGCCCGTTCGAGCGATCTACGCCTTGCTCTCCGACCCGGCAGCCGCGGTCGCAGCCACCACCGGCGATTCGCGTTCCTCTCGGCCCGCCCGCTTGATGCGCGCAGCCTTGCCCTTCAATTCGCGCAGGTAGTACAACCGCGCGCGCCGAACCTTGCCCTTGCCCACCACCTCGATCGAGCTGATCGAAGGCGAGTGCAAAGGAAAAATGCGCTCAATGCCCACCCCAAAGCTGACGCGCCGCACCGTGAAAGTCGCGCCGGACGCCCGGCCCTTCTTCGAGATCACGACCCCTTCGAAGGCCTGCAAGCGCTCTTTTTCCTTTTCGCCTTCGCCTTCCTTCAGCCGTACGTTAACGCGCACGGTGTCGCCAGGACGGAACTCGGGAAGCCCTTTGCGCAGTTGCGCCTCATGTAATTTCGCTATTACCGGATTCATGTCAATATTCCCTGCAGACCCACTCGGGCGGGGCCAGCACATCAAAGACAAACGTCAATTATAGACAAATTGTCACAATTCTCCTAGAAATTTGACAAGCCCCTCATGCTCAGCAGTCGACTTTAGTTATCCCGCTTTCGACGCGAACGACCACCTTCCCAAAGGAAAGTGAGGCGCCCCCAAGGAAAAACCGCAGCCGCCACGCACAAGCCGCCAAGAATCATCACGAACATTCCGGTAACATCCTGGCCTCGCCAGTTCGTATATATCCACCGACCACGCAACAACTGACCGTAACCATAGGCCACAAAAAAAATCCCGACGACGGCTAGGACCAGCCGCTCGCTCCAGCTCAAATCCTTTTTTTCGCGTTGTTTCATAGATGCCGGTCCGACGCGGGTGCGGCACCCTTGCGCCTTTCAAGGGTGCGAGTTTAGAGCCAACTTCAAGCAAGCCCAAACCCGCCAGTCGCGCTCTACGTCCGCGCCGCCGCCGATGACGATCACGTTCTACTCCTTCATTGCGGCAGCTCTTCGCCGGCCTGCTCGCGCACCATGTACTCGGCGTACCAGTCCGGCCAATTCGGGTCGGCTTTCCCCGTCCGCGCCTCGTGCTGCCCGTGCGCGGCCGCCGCACGCCGAAACGCGCTCGCCAGATCGTTCGCCGACGCGAAGGTCGTCGTCGCGGGGTCGATGCGACCCGGCAGTCGCGTCGTGATTTCCTGGAACAGCCAGCCGTTGCCGTCCGGATCGCGGAACGAAGCGAACGACCGGTAGCTGCGATGCTCGGCATCCGGACCACTAACCCGGACCCGTCCAAACAGGTAGGGCTCGTCGGGTGCCGCGTACACGCCGGCGGAGTCGTGGAACACTTCGCTGATCTCGACGCCGCGATCGAGCAGTTCTTTGCGGGCGGCCTGGATGTCGGAAACGATCAGATACAGGCCCTGGGCGGAGCCGGGTGCCGCCGGGGTGACGTTCTTGCCGAAGATGATCGAGCACCCCGAGCCCGGCGGCGTGAACTGGATCACCCGGAAGTCTTTACCGCTGTCGTAGTCGGCGTCGAGCCGCCACCCGAGCCTCCCGTAGAACTCCTTCGCGCGGTCAACATCCGAGACCGGGATGACTACCACCTCGAACTTCATGGCGATTCTCGCGACGCCCGCCTCGCTGCTAGGGTCATTGATACGGACTGCCTTGGTGCTCACGGCTGCCTCCTTCGCTGTGTCGGATGACTGTTGGGCTTTCACCATTCCGTCGCGAATCACGCTACGCATGTGGCGGCTCGGGTCGGCCGGGAGATCGATCCTCGAGCCACGGCTTGCCGTAGTTCGATCGCGTCAGCCAGTGAAGGGCAAAGAAACTAGCATAGGTGTTGATCCGGTGCATTAAGTCCTGGTAAATCGGATCTTCCAGCGTTGTGGCACTATACCCTTAACCAATTCAAATGACCGATTCAACGCCTAGTTCGGACCTTGGCCGTCATGTGTTTGGAGTGGCGGCTTTGGCCTTTGGCCTCATCACCCTGTCCTGGCACGACTACAACGACTTCCATCAGCTGCGTTACATTGTCTACGCCGCAGCCGCTGCTCTGATCTTCGGCGGCGCTGCGATTCAATTCCGTCGGACCGCGAAAACGGGCGCAGCCGTCCTTGGTGCAGCTTGTCTTGTCTTCACCATACTGTGCCTGCCACCAATCGTCGCCGCACCGCGGATCTACAATAGCTGGGGCAACTTCTTCGAGCAGTTCTCTCTCCTGACCGGGGCGGCGATCGTTTACGCGCGCTGGTCATCGGCATGGTCACCGCAAACGCTTGGTCGGATCGGCCGCATTCTTTTGGGCATCTGTGTTGTTTCCTTTACCCTGGAACAGGCGGTTTATTTTGACGCTACCGCCCATCTTGTTCCGAAGTGGATTCCGCCAAGTCAGATGTTTTGGGCGGTCGCGACGACTATTTTGTTCGCACTCGCGGCTGTGGCTCTTCTTGCCAATCGGTTGGCACTTCTCGCGTCTCGCCTGCTGACAATCATGGTCGTGAGCTTTGGGCTACTCGTGTGGGTGCCTTTACTTCTTTCGGCTCCCCACAATCATACGAATTGGAGCGAAATAGCCGAGACCTTCGAGATTGCCGGAGCGGCATGGATTCTCGCTGATCTCCTCGGCGAGTATCGGCTCAATGACCATCGCCAGCGATGACGTGAGGTGTGCTGGCTCACGCGTCTACCAGGCGCCAGTTTTGCAACAGTCATAGAACCCTCGGTGGTTGGGGACACTTTTCTCGATTTGCGTTGTACAATCGCGCTCCAAGGCGCGGGGTAGCAGATAAGGGTGGCAGATATATGACGAATCCTGGGCAACATTTCGTGGCGGTAATTGGCGGTGCGATTTCAGGCTCGGTGGCGGCGGAGATTCTGGCGGATCACGGAGTTCGCGTCGCCGTGTTCGACCAGAACACGCGGCCGTACGGCAAGATAGAAGACGGTCTGCCGCGTTGGCACGTCGAACAGCGCAAACAGGAGTACGCCCGAATCGACGCGCGCATGAAGAAGCCCAATGTGTATTTCATCCCCTCTGCCAAGCTGGGCCGGGATTTTAGTCTCCCCCAGCTTTTCGAGTGGGGCTTTTCGGCGGTGATTCTCGCCAATGGCGCGTGGCGCGACCGGGAATTGGGCGTACCGGAAGCCGAGCAGTACGTCGGCAAAGGCCTCCTTTACCAAAATCCCTTTATCTACTGGTACAACCACAAGAACGAAAAGAACTATCTCGGACCGCGCTATGAAACGCCCGACGAAGCCGTGGTCGTGGGCGGCGGGCTGGCGTCCATTGACGTGGTCAAGGTGCTCCAGCTCGAAAACTACGAACGTGCTTTAAAAGCTCGCGGCGTTCACACCAGCATGCATGAGTTGGACAAGGGTATTCCGGAGGTATGCAAAGCACACGGCATCAAGCCGGAAGAGTTGGGCATAAAGGGCTGCCTCTTGATTTATCGCCGCCGCGAACAGGACATGCCGCTCGCCCAGCCACCGGACAACGCCACCCCGGAGCAGATCGCCAAAACCGAAATGGTCCGCCAGAAAATGCTGCGCCTGGCGCAGGGCAAGTACCTGTTCCGTGTTCAGGATCGCCGCATGACCACCGGCATCGTCGTGGAAAATGGACGGCTCGTCGGTCTGAAAGTGGCGGAAACGAAAGTCGAAGGCCGTAAAGCCGATCCGGTCCCCGGCTCCGAGCACGAACTCCGCGCGCCGCTGGTCGTTTCTTCGATCGGCTCCGTTCCGGAGAAACTCTCTGGCATCAACATGAGCGGTGAATACTACACATTCGCTGGCAAGGATATCCCGCGGTACACCGCTGTGGACCGCGTATTCGGCGTCGGAAACGTCGTCACCGGACAGGGGAACATCCGTGTGTCGCTAGTGCACAGCCAGAAAGTGACCAAGCGCGTGGTGGATTGCATGAAGGGCGACGATGGAAACGCTGGCGCGGCCAGCAGTGCGGAACAGCAAGTTGCGAGTGACATGGACGCGATTGGGAACCAGATTGCAGCGATACCACCGCCTTCAGACGACCAATTGGCGAAGGTGGAGCGCCAAGTTCATGCCCTGCAGCAAAAAGTGGGCTTCACTTCCGACTACGACTCCTGGATTGCCAAGGTGACTCCGCCCGATCTCGAATAGATCGGTAATCAAGGCTTCGAGGGAGTGAATGGTTTCCGGACTGGAAAGGGGAGAGAAGTGGGTTGTGATTTTTGTGGAGCAAGCGTGTCCAGAGTCGGAATAGAGAACGATTCCGTCATGGTGCGTTCTGGCGGGCGTGTTCCCTCCCGCATGGCTTTTGCAAGAATTTCGATCGCCGTTCCCGCAAGTGGTGGCAAATAAATCGTCGCGGCCAGCCACCCTTGGCGCACCCACGTTTGGCCTGTCTTTGGCTGGCCGTCGCATCCGGTGAATGGCAGGCTGAGCCAGCGGGTGCGCTCCTCCTGGTTGGTAACCTTCTCAAAAGCCTTACGAGCACCCATAGCCATGGCGTCGTCTTGTGCACCAACAAGCTCAATTGTTTTGTTTTGTGACGTGGCGAGCTTCAGCCACGAAACTACAGCTTGTTCCGCGCTCTCCTCCGTCCATCGCCCCTTTAAGGTAACGACCTGTATGTTCGCAGGCTTCCTCTCCAGCATCCCCACCGTACGTTTCTGCGCCGAAGAACTTTGCGATGGCCCTTCCAGGTACAGGATCGAACCACCTTGCGGGAGGAGGGCGGCAAATTGCTTTCCCTGGATGCGCCCGATCTCAACATGATCGGAGGTAACTGCAAAGGTAGGCGCGGTAGCCGCCCTGTGTAGTTCCGGCATGTATTCTGGATTTCGATTCAATACCACCCAGCCGATCCCGGCTGCGCTGGCGGCCCGGGCCACCTGAGGCAGTGCGGTGCCGCTCACCGGTTCCAACACAATCGCGTCCGGCCTGGACTCCGGACGATTCTGGATCGCCTTCAGAAGCTGTGTGCTTTGATCCACGGCGTTGTTGTCGGCGAAAGTGATTTCCGTATCGACGCCAAATTTGTGCGCGGCCTCTTCTGCGGCCGAGGCCTGCGCTACTTGGAAATCGTTATCCTTTGTATGGAGAGAGACCAGGAATTTGAGTTTTTTCATCACGCGCCAAATTAACTTTAGTTGCCTCAACGATACGCGCCGCCCGAGCAGAAGTCCTTAGATTTTTCGGAGAGTATTCCAGTAAGAGTTGACACGCGCTTAGATGTGCTCGTACCAGACAACCACAGCCACATCAGGGCCAGTGTCCGGTAACCGCTGTTGATCGGGGCTTGAGATCGATCAGACGGTGGATTCGATAACAAGAGCTTGCGGTTCGCCCAGGCCACAACCTAAGATGAGCGCCTAATGGCGGACACCCAGTCACTGCTCGGGCAGACCGTCTCCCACTACCGCATCTTGGAGAAGCTAGGTGGCGGGGGCATGGGTGTGGTCTACAAAGCCGAGGACATCGAGCTCGGCCGCTTCGTTGCCCTGAAATTCCTTCCCGAAGACCTTGAGAAAGACCCACAATCCCTCGAACGTTTCCGCCGCGAAGCCCGCGCTGCTTCGGCGCTAAATCATTCGAATATCTGCACTATCTACGAAATTGGTAACGCCGATGGCCGTTCGTTTCTGGCCATGGAGCACCTCGAGGGCCACACCCTCAAGCACGTGATCGACGGAAAACCGCTGCCGCTCGATCAAACGCTCGATTTCGCTATTCAACTGGCGGATGGTCTCGAAGCTGCTCACGCCAAGGGCATCGTTCACCGCGACATTAAGCCCGCCAATATTTTCGTCACCTCACCGAGTCACGTGAAAATTCTTGATTTCGGCCTCGCTAAGATGAGTCCGTTCCTCCAGAACTTTGGTGGCGAGTGCAAGGCTTCCCAATCCACAGTGGTTGTCGACACCGATCTCACCGGCCCTGGCACCACTCTCGGCACTGTTGCTTACATGTCTCCCGAACAGGCCCTCGGCCAGCCGCTCGATGCGCGCACGGATATTTTTTCCTTTGGCGTGGTGCTGTACGAAATGGCCACCGGCACTCTGCCCTTCGGCGGGGGGAGCACGGCGTCTATCTTCGATAGCATTCTCCACAAGGACCCTGTCGGCGCTTCACAAAAAAACGCCGACGTACCTTCTGAGCTTGAAAAGATCATCGACCGCGCGCTCGAAAAAAAGCGGGAAAGGCGCTACCAGTTCGCTCAGGAAATCGTCGAGGCTCTCAAATCCCTGCGCCAGGCTTCTACCGGGCCGGTTCCGATCGCGCGCAGGATCCGCAAACCCAAAGTTCTCGTACCCGCTGTACTCCTCGCGCTCCTTGTTGTTCTTCTTGCCGCCTGGGTCGTGCGCCGCAATCAACGCCTCCGGTGGGTCCACGAAACCGCCCTGCCGCAAGTTCGTGAACTCGTCCTTGCGCGTAAGGGCTTCGCCGCCTACAAAGTCTTGCAACAAGCCGAACGCTACGCTCCCAATGATCCTGCCGTGGTCAAAATCAAAGCCGAGACCTTATGGCCTGAACCGGTCCACTCCAATCCATCGAATGCAGACGTCTACGCGCGGGACTATACGGACTCGCAGGGCGAATGGTATTACCTCGGCAAGACTCCCCTCGATCAGAATCGATTGCCCCATGGCTTCTACGCCTTCCGCCTCTCAAAGGGCGGCTATGAAGCTGTCTTCGCCACTAATGGTGGTGGCAGGCTTTCGCAAATCGTTTTGGACCCTGTGGGAGGGCTGCCTGCTCAAATGGTTCGCGTGCCTGCGGGCGAAGTCGACCCCACAGGGCACGCCCCCACCAAACTGGATGATTTTTTAATCGACAAGTTTGAAGTGACTAACGCGGAGTATAAGAAATTCGTCGATGCCGGTGGTTATCAAGAACCTAAATACTGGAAAATTCCGTTTGTGAAGGACGGCCGCACTCTACCGTTCCGTGAGGCGATGCAGCTCTTCCGCGATAAGACCGATCGTCTCGGACCCGCCACCTGGGAACTCGGCACCTTTGCCTCCGGTGAAGACGACTTCCCCGTCAGCGGGGTGAGTTGGTACGAAGCCGAGGCCTACGCCGAATTCATCGGGAAAATGCTCCCGACTGTTTTTCATTGGTATCGCGCCGCTGATATGGGCATCTATTCCGACATTTTGCAGGCTAGCAACTTCTCCCGGAAAGGGCCCGCTAAAGTCGGCACTTATCCCGGCATGGGCCCTTTCGGGACTTACGATATGGCCGGCAACGTCAAGGAATGGTGCCTGAATTCCTTAGGGGATCGTAAATTTATCCTCGGCGGAGCTTCCACCGATATGCCATATATGTACAGCGAGCCGGATGCGCACCCGCCTTTCGATCGCTCTGCGACAAACGGCTTTCGACTTATAAAGCCAGCCAGCCCGGAGCTTCTGTCAGCGAGTTTGACTGTTCCCCTCTCGTTTCAAAAATCCGACTACCGCAGTTTCAAGCCCGTTCCTGATTCCGTTTTTCAGATGTACGAACGCATGTACGCTTATGACCGTTCGCCGCTCGACGCGAAGATGGAGAGCGAAGACGACAGCTCACCTTATTGGCGCGAGCAGCGGATTACTTTCAATGCCGCATATGGCAACGAGCGCGTTATCGCCCATCTCTTCTTGCCTAAAAACGTTTCGGCGCCCTACCAGACCGTCGTCTACTTTCCCCACAGCGGCGCGCAATCGTTCCATACTCTCGAACCATCGCAATCTGCCCTGATAGACTTCCTCATGAAAAGCGGCCGCGCTTTGATGTTCCCTATTTACAAGGATACCTACGAGCGCCTCGGCAATCCTCCAGACGCTGGGACAGTGGCGGAGCGCGATGAGACCATTGAGCAGGCCGATGACCTGCGCCGTTCCGTGGATTACTTGGAAACTCGCGACGACATCGATCGAGAGCGGCTGGCGTACTTCTCCATCAGTTGGGGCAGCGAGAGGGGACCCATCATGACCTCGCTCGAAAAACGCTTCAAAGTCGCCGTCTTTGCCGCGGGAGGCTGTGACCCCGATGCAGTGCTGCCGGAAGCTGACCCCATGAACTTTGCCCCGCACGTCAAAATCCCCGTGCTGTTGATCAATGGCCGCTATGATTTTGTGTTTCCTCTGGACACCTGTCAGGAGCCGCTATTCCGGTCGCTCGGCTCGCCTGCCCAGGACAAGAGCCATGTTCTCTACGATACCGGGCATGCCCCGCCGCTCCTGCCAATGATGAAGGACACCCTCAACTGGCTAGACCATTATCTCGGCCCTGTCAGGTAACCGCACCGCTTAGCGTGCAGTGTTATGTGTATCGGCTGGGCACATCCCAGGTCCCAGGTGAGCTCAGTTGGAGGATGTCCGCAGCGAGGCCGCCGCTGAGTTTCAAAGAATTCTCGACCATCGCAGAATTGTGCTCAACGAACCCATCGGAGCACTCGCGCATCTCCAACTTGGCAGAGCCCATGCGATGCAAGGCGAGCTGTGAGACTGCCGCTAGGCTTCTGCGCTAAGTCCCGGTGAGTCGGGTTACCGGACATGTGCCCGAGACCGCTGCATCCGCTGTTCTAAGGTAAACCAATAGTAAAGATAGACTTCACGAGGGATCGCAACGAAATAATCCGTGTCCTTGCGGTCTTCAAGGGAGCGGGCTTAAAGCAGTCTCAAACAACCTCAGAGAGGACGACTAGCGCGCCCTAGTTCCGTCCCGCCGCCAATGACCCTGCTCTCCCAATCACCGCCGCTCCAAATCGCTCCATCTCTTCCATTTGCGGACTGAACTGCAACAAAACCAAATCCACCCCCGCCGCCTCAAATTGCGCGACGCGTTCGGCGACTTGTTCCGCCGTGCCGGCCAATCCCGACCGCAGACCGCGATTCGACACCGAATAGTCTTCCAACGAAACCTGCTGCTCGAGCTGCGTCCCCGCCAGCCACTGCTGGTAGTTGGCATAACCCGCCGCCGACTGCTTCACATCCGTGATGCGCCGCACCTCGTCCTGCGCTTCCCGCTCCGTCTCGCGCACGATGGCGTATCCCGCCACCCCAAATTTCAGCGGCGCCAGCTCCGCATGCTTCGCTCGCCGCGCCCGCAAATCGGCAATCTTTTCCTTCACGCGCTCCGGCGGATCGCCGTGCATCAAGTACGCATCGCACTTTTCCGCGATCAGATCCTTCGCCGCCGCCGATTCGCCTCCGGCGTAGATGCACGGGCGCGGCTTCGAAACCGGCTTGGGCTCCAGCACGTTATCCTCAACACGATAATATTTCCCCGAAAATGAAAAATGGTCCTGCGACCATACCCCGTCCAAAACATCCAGCCATTCCCCGGTTCGCGCATAACGATCGTCGTGCTGCTCGAACGCCACGCCATACTTCCGCGCCTCATCGGCCCACCAGGAAGACACCACATTCAAGGTCAAACGCCCGCCGCTGATGTGATCGATGTTCGCCGCTTGCTTCGCCAGCAGCGCTGGCAGATGAAACGTCGGCCGCACCGCCACCATCAATTCGATGCGCTCCGTAACCGCCGCCAGCGCCGCTGCCGTCGACCACGCATCCAGCGAATTCGCCTCCACGCCCTTGATGTCGTTTAGGTTCAGCTCCGCAATCAGCGTCACATCAAACCCGAGCTGCTCGCTGCGCTGCGCCAGCCGCTTCACGTACCCCCAGCTCGCTTCCATGTTTTCGTCCGCGACATTGCGCAGCCACCCGCCAAACACCGGAAGCCAATATCCGTATCTCATACCGTTTCTCCGCTCGCCACCAGCCGCGGCCTAGCCTTCGCCGAATGCTTCCCCGCCTCCGCAATCAGAAAATCTGCCAGCCGCGCATACGGATTAAAACCCACGATGCGCTCCGGGTCCGCGACGAAATTCGATAGCGCGTTGATGTCGTAGTACAGCAGCCGCCCCGTAGGATCATCGATCACATACTCGATGCCGCCGACCTCGATGCCTGCTTCCGCCATGATGCGCTCAACATTTTCAATCACCCGCCGCGGCGCCTCAAAGGCTTCGACAGTCATGCCGGTTTTCGGCGCGTCCACGGGGCACGCGATGCGCGTCAGTTCCTCTCCCCGCGTGTTTTTGCAAATGTCGGCCGGGCAGAGATCGAACGTCTCGCCGGTAATGTGAATCTGGATCGCATAAAGATATTTCCCGCCCAGCACCTCTACACGTGAAATGACGCCATCCCGCGGGGTGAAGCACTCCTGCACCAGCGCGGTGTTGTCGATGCCGAAGTACAGCTCGTTCGCGTCAACCGCCGCCTTCAATTCGTTGCGCGACGTAAATTTCTTGATCCCCGCTCCACTGCCGCCGATGTTCGGCTTCAAAATCAGCGGATATCCGATCTCCTCGCCGGCACTCACCGCCTGCGAAGGGTGATTGATCACCCGCGCCTTCGGATACTGCACCCCCAGCCTCTCCAGCAGCGACAGTTGCAGCGCCTTTGAGGTCTCGGTCGTGAACCCGCGATACCCGTTCACCACGCGAACGCCTTTATCTTCCAGGTGCTTCAGATAGTTGAGCGTATAGAAAATGCCGTGGCCCACGCCGCGCTGCCACGCCGACGGGCTCATGCGATTGAACAGCAGCGAATACTCGCGCTCCGCCGAGGCGGCGTCATATTGGTGATACCGCGCGTCCATCTTCACCCACGGCACGCCCCGCGCATCCATCTGCTGAAACAGCGGCACAAACCAGTTCGGCTGCTCATAGTAAATTGCGATCGGCTTCGCCTCTCCGTTCGCGCCTCGATTCGTCCCGCCACTCATCCACTCGCTCCCGTGCGATCACCCGCGGTCGAAACCCGGCCGCGCAAGTATTCGCCCCAAAATGAAAAATGCCGCTCCTAACGAGCGGCACCGTATAACGTACAGCAATTATATCTCGCCACTAACTCGTGGCAAAAGCAAATCGGGACGATTCCGCCGCGTCTTCTCCACCGCCGCCTCACGCCTCCATTTCGTCACCTGGGCGTGATTCCCGCCGATCAGTACCTCTGGTACGCCCCAACCACGAAACTCTGCAGGCCGCGTGTAATGCGGAAAATCCAGCAGCAAGCCACCATTGTCATTCGTGTGCGTTGCCTTTGTAGGGGCCGGGCTTTCCGCCCGGCCGTGCGCGTTTCCGTGCTTCCCCAACTCCGCGAATTCGCTAAACGACTCATTCTGCGCCGAAGCCTCATTCCCAAGCGCACCCGGCAGCAGCCGCGTAACCGCATCCAAAATAAGCGCCGCCGGCAATTCGCCCCCGCTCAGGATGAAATCCCCAATGGAGACTTCCTCGGTCGCAAGATGCTCGGCGACCCGCTCGTCAACGCCCTCATATCTCCCGCAAATCAAAACCACGCGTTCCAATCCCGCATAACGCCGCGCCGTCTCTTGCCGAAATAGTTTTCCAGCCGCCGACGTCAGAACGATCACCGTCTTTGGATCAGGTGTAGCTTGCTGGGTGGCGTCTCCGAACCCGTGCCCCACCAGCGATTCGACCGCCTCGAACAACGGCTCGGGCTTCAGCACCATCCCCTCGCCGCCCCCGAACGGCCGGTCATCCACGGTCCGGTGCCGGTCTTTGGTGAACACCCTCAGATCCTGCACGTGCACGTCGATCAGCCCGGTCTCCCGCGCACGCCGCACAATGCCATGATCCAGCGGCCCGACGAAGAACTCGGGAAAAATGGTGATGAGGTCAAAACGCATCGCAAGCCAGTGTAGCCAAACGGGGTAGACCCCGCCATCGCGTCTTTGTCCCAAAGAGCTTTTTTGCGGAGGATCCACGGGATCAGGCCCCTCAAAACGAGCCTTCCATGCTTGAGCCGCTCAAGCATAAAAAGGTACCTGGAACCAATCCTGTCCTTCTGAACAGCTTGTCTAAAGTCGCCCCGCTCCCTACTCTAACTGGAACATAGTCAAGGTTTTGCGAGTCGGAGACTTCGTCCTATGACGCCTTTGCTCCGGGCCAAACAGACCCTGGTGTTCCTGCTTTGCTGTTTTTTTTGTGTTGGTCTTGCAGGCTGCGCAGGTGGCGCCGGCGTCGGCGGCAGTTCCAACCCGGGAGGCGGATCGAATCCGAGCGGTGCCACGACGCCTGCCATCCCCAGCGGCCTGGTGGCGACGGCCGGAAATGCCCAAGTCAGCTTGGCCTGGACCGCTAGCACCAACGCCACCAGCTATCATGTGAAGCGCGCAACGACGACCGGCGGTCCCTACACACAAGTCTCCGCACCAACCACGGCCACGTTCGCCGACACCGGCCTCACCATCGGCACCACCTACTTCTACGTCGTCTCCGCGGTCAACTCCGCAGGCGAAAGCGCCAACTCTTCCGAAGCCAGTGCCAAGCCCGCTGCCCCGGCACAAGCCCCTGCCGTGCCCACTGCGCTCATGGCTACCGCCGGCAACGCGCAAGTCAGCCTGAGTTGGAGCGCCAGCGCGACCGCAACGAGTTACAACGTGAAGCGCAGCACCACATCCGGCGGTCCGTACACGAAAATCTCGTCACCAACTGCAACGAACTTCATCGACACCGGCCTCGCCAATGGCATCACGTATTTCTACGTCGTCTCCGCGGTGAATTCCACCGGAGAGAGCGCCAACTCCACGCAGACCAGCGCCACGCCTGCCGCTCCCACGCAGCCCCCTGCGACACCTAGCGGCCTTACGGCCACGGCGGGCAACGCGCAAATCGCTCTCACCTGGACCGCCACGTCCGGCGCGGCCAGCTATCACGTTAAACACAGCACTACTACCGGCGGCCCGTACACGCAAATCGCCGCGCCGACCGCGGCAAGTTTCACCGATACGGGTCTCACTAACGGCACGACGTATTTCTACGTTGTCTCCGCGCTCAATTCCGTTGGTGAGAGTGCGAATTCTGCGCAAGCCAGCGCCACACCGGCGAACACGCCCGTCGATGTCACGATCACCATCGATCCTACCAAGACCAAGGCGATCTCGCCCTACATCTACGGCACTAATTTTTATTCTGGCAACACCGATCCTTCGCCGCTGCTCACGTTCGATCGCGATGGGGGCAATCGCTGGACCGCCTACAACTGGGAGACCGACGCTTCGAACGCCGGCAGCGATTACCTCTACGAAAGCGATGATTACCTGAGCAGCAGCACTGTTCCGGCCGAAGCGGTCCGCGGCTTCATCGCCGCCGATCAAAGCGCAGGTCTGGCAAGTCTCGTGACCGTGCAACTCCAAGGCCTGGTTTCCGCCGACGAGAGCGGCCCGGTCAGTGTTGCCAGCCCTCCAGACTTGACGCGCTTCAAGACGGTGGTCGACAAGAAAAGCACTGCTTCCGCAGTTCCGTTCACCATCACCCCGGTCACCACCGACGCCAACGTTTATATGGACGAATTCGTTTGGACCCTCGACCAAAAGCTTCCCGGAATTTTCGGCACAAGTCCCACGCACCCGACGTTCCTCAGTCTCGACAATGAGCCGGAACTCTGGAACTCCACGCACCTCGAGGTTCAGGGACCCACTCCCGTCACGTCAGACAACTACATCACCAAGACCATCAACCTGACGAAGGCCATCAAGGATCAATTCCCCAACGCGCTGATCTTTGGGCCGGTGCACTACGGATTTCAAGGGATCTACAACTGGCAGGGAGAACTAAGCGCTACGCCTAGCGGTTCGAACTGGTTCCCTGACAAGTATCTTCAAGCGATCAAGACCGCGTCGACCACATATGGGAAGCCCTTAGTGGATATCTACGACTTCCATTGGTATGCAGAGGACTATGATTCGAACGGAACGCGTGTGCTCGACCTTACCGGCGCGACCTTAACCGACGCGCAGGTTCAGCTGATCGTGCAGAGCCCGCGAAACTTGTGGGATCCCACGTTCACGGACGCGGGCAACAGCAATCCGTGGATTTATCAAGAGCTTGGCAGCACGCCCATCAACATCCTCGGCCGCCTGCAAGCCAAGATCAACGCAGAAAATCCTGGCATGAAGATCTCCATCAGCGAATACGAAAGCGGCGGGCAGAATCACATCGCGGGAACCATCGCCCAGGCTGACAACCTCGGCATCTTTGGCACGCAGGGAGTCTTCGCTGCCAGCTTCTGGCCCCCGAACGGTACGTATTCGTACTCTCTGGCGGGCTTCCGCGCCTTCCGGGGTTTCGACGGGGCCACCGCCAGCTTCGGCGGCACTTCACTCCAAGCAACCTCAAGCAATGTACAAAATGTCGTGGTTTACGCCAGCTCGGACAGCAACACGGCTGGCCGGATCGTGTTCGTGGCCATCAATCGCTCTACTTCCGCACAAGTCACCACGATCACCGGGCAAGCTCTCTCCGGAACCGCTCACCTTTACCAAATGACGGCAGCCTCCGCCCAATCTCAGGTGACCGGGGGAACGCCAGTCCAACCCGTTTCGGCGGGGACCCTTCCTGCTTCCGGCGCGTCCCTTACCATCACGCTGCCTGCGCTCAGCGTTACGACGCTTGATATTCACTAGCGCCTAGTACCACAGGCGGGAATGCCTGTCCCACCAAGAGCGGTTCATTCGTTCAAATTGCGCAGACCCTCGGGCAGGGTCACATCAATGCGTCGCGCGGTGGTATCGATGCGGGTGCAGATGTCCTCGGCAAGGGGAATCAGCAATTCACCGTTTTGTGTGGCGACGGCGAGGAAGGGTGTGCCGGAAACCTTTTCCCCGGTGAGCTGGACGTCGCTGACGACGCCGAGTAGTGCCGGAGCCGTCGCGAGGGAACACGGCGAGGAAGAATAGGCTGACGCTTCCTTCGGAGCTTCAAATACGGAACATCCAATGAGATCGGAAACGAAGTAGTGACCCGTAGGCAGCGAAACGCGCTGCTCGAAAGGCAACAAGACGTGGAGCCCGCGGAATTTCTCGGCCTCTGAAATCGACGAGCAACCCTCGAAGTGAAACACACCCTGACCACGGTGGTTCTCGCTGACCCAGAAGGTCTTGATGGTAACGCGGCGCGGCTCAGCTCCTTCGCTGCCATCCCCCAGAAAGACCTCGCGGATGCGCGACAGGCGTTCTGGGTAATCGGTGAGGAGCTCCACGGCAACCTCGCCTTTATTGCCGCGGGGACGAAGGATATGCGCGAGTGCGATCCAGCGTTGAGGTTCGAGAGTCAATGGTGTAGGCGACCCAGGGGGTCCGTCGCAAGCATAGCCGTAGAGCGGCTCAATCTTCCAGGATCTCGAGCGTAAAGCGTTTGTGGACCTTCACGCCCGCCGCGCCCAGCAGCGTGCGCACCGCCTTGGCGGTGCGGCCCTGGCGCCCAATCACTTTGCCGAGGTCTTCGGGATGAACGCGCAGCTCCAGGATGGTCGCTTGCGCGCCCTCGATGGACTTCACCTGCACGTCATCGGGATGGTCCACGAGGGCCCTGGCGATGGATTCAACCAGTTCTTTCATGGGGCAGCTCTTTCATGGGGTACCTCGACGAACGCGAGTTTTCGGTAACCAGCACATATACCTTAGGCCTCAGACTCCGAAAAAGACGCCCCTGGCCAGGTAGAGGGTGCGGTGAAACTCGCTCGCGTCGGATCCCGGTTACACCGAGATCAGTGGGCGGGCACGCTACGGCTAAGCAATCTTTTGCAGGCGAATGAAGCTGCGCACCGTGTCGCTGGGCTGCGCGCCAACTCCGAGCCAATGCTTGACGCGCTCGGCGTCCAGCTTGATCTCCGCGGGCTTCTTTAGCGGGTCGTACGTCCCCACCAACTCGACGACGCGGCCGTTCCGCGGCCGGGTCTTTTCGATCACTACCACGCGATAAAACGGTTTCTTCTTCTTGCCAATCCTAGACAGACGAATCATTAACACTAAGCCAGTCCTCCGACCCATCATTCTAGCCTGTCCACCCCTTTGCCAGCAACGAAAGACTCCGGCCCCCGGGAACCCGGCATGGTGTCTGCTACGCGCCGATGAGATCGGGAGCTTCGTAGAACGGGATGGGCACCATTGGCGTCTAAACCCCGCCCTCTGGGGAGGGCGGCTACAGAACATCCCTAGGCTGCTGTGGTATCAGCCCTTGCTATCAGCCTAGGAAAGTCCTATGCGTTTCCTAGGAATTCCCTATGGCGACACTTTACGTCGAAAACATTCCTGACGATCGTTACGAAGCGCTCCGCAAACGCGCCCGCAGCCAGCACCGCTCCATTGCCGCCGAGGTTTTGATTCTACTCGAAAGCCACATCCCCACGGAGAAAGAGCTCAAAGCGCGTAAGAAGGCCGCTCGCAAGCTCCTTAGTCTAAATTTCACAAAAAACTCCTCGCCAGCATCGGTCGCATCTTCGGTGGACATGATTCGCGAGGACCGCGAGCGGTGAATTATTTCAGCTGAGCCGGTTCAGGCCGTTGAACGCAGCGGTCTTATAGCATTCTGCAAGGGTGGGATAATTGAAGACGGTGTTCTTGAAGTAGCTCACTGTGCCCTTGAGCAACAAAACCGCCTGGCCGATATGCAGCAGTTCGGCGGCGTCTTCGCCAAAAATGTGCACTCCGAGCAGCTCCAGGGTTTCACGGTGAAACAAGAGCTTGAGCCGGCCGTCGGTATGCCCGCTGATCTGCCCGCGAGCGATCTCCCGGTAATACGCCACGCCCACTTCGTAGGGCACATCGGCATCGGTAAGCTGCTCTTCCGTCTTCCCGATAAACGAGATCTGCGGAATGGTGTAAATCCCGTAGGGATAGCCGGCGGGATCGCTGTGCACATCCAAGCCGAAAGCGCGCGCGGCGGCGACGCGTCCCTGCTCCATTGACACGGAAGCCAGGCTCGGAAAACCGATAACGTCCCCAACGGCGAAGATGTGGGACTGCGACGTTCGGAAGTCGGCGTCCACTTTGATGCGCCCGCGATCGTCGGCTTGCAATCCCGCGGCGGGCAGGTCCAACGCGTCGATGTTGCCGGCGCGGCCGACGGCATAGAGAAGAGCATCGGCGATGATGCGTTTCTTGCTGACGAGGTTAGCCGCAACTTTTCCATCGGGCAATTCCTCGACGCTCTCGACCTCTTCATTAAGGCGCATGGTGGCGCGGCGGTCGCGCATGTGATAGCTGAGCGCTTCCACCATTTCGGTGTCGGCAAATTCCAGCAGCCGCGGCCGCTTTTCCACGATGATCACACGCACGCCCAGCGTGGCGAACATGCAGGCGTACTCTACGCCGATGACCCCGCCACCTACGACGATGAGGGTCCTCGGAACCGTCGGCATGGTCAGAATCTGATCGCTATTGATAATGTTGCGTCCGTTGATCGGAACTTTGGGATTGGCAGCAGGCTTCGTGCCCGTCGCCAGGATCACGAATTCCGCTTCGAGTTCGCTGAAGCCGGTGTTGTTCTCCACGCGAATGTGATGCGGATCCATGAATTTGGCCAGGCCTTGAACCAGATCGACGCCATTGCGCTTGAGCTGGTCCTGGACGACGGAAACCTCGTTTTCGATGACCCGTTGCACGCGGAAATTGAGGTCCCCCATGGTGACCTGGTCTTTGCCGTGATAGTTCGATCCGTAAAATTTCTGATCGTAGAACCCGGACAGATGGAGGACGGCCTCGCGCATGGTCTTGCTGGGAATCGTGCCGGTATTGATGCAGACGCCGCCGACGGCCATCCCCTTTTCGACTATGGCAACACGCTTCCCGGTTTTCGCCGCCTGGATGGCGGCGCGCTGCCCGCCGGGACCTGAACCAATCACGACTAGCTCATACGGCTGCATTTGTGGATTCCTGCGTGTCAGATTCGTCCGAGGGGATAACGGGGCCGGCCTTCACGTCACGAGCAGTATAAGCGACCAGCGGTGTGGCCCTCGGCGTGGACAGTGCCGGAGTGCGCGGATAATCGCTACTGCTGTCTGCGGCGACGCGCATCAGATGCTCCTGCACGGAAAAGCCGTGCCCATTACGACTGTTGCGTACTGCGCGTGGGCGGGAATAAGTCCCGTCGGACCCTAGGATTCGCGCCTTGCGCGTATCGGCCAAGTACGCCGACAGAATCTCCGTGCACACCCGCTGGCAAAGCTGCGGATCCTTCAGAGGAAACAACACCTCGACGCGTTCGTAAAGGTTGCGCTGCATCCAATCCGCGCTGCCCAGGTAAATCTCAGGCTTGCCGCCATTTTCGAAGTAATACATCCGGCTGTGCTCCAGGAACCGCCCGACGATGCTGCGCACGCGAATCCGGCTGCTCAAGCCGCGGACGCCGGGAACCAGCGCGCACTGGCCGCGCACGATCAAATCGATCTCCACGCCTGCCTGCGAAGCGCGATAAAGCGCCTGAATGATCGGCGGATCGACCACCGCATTCATCTTGATGATCATGCGCGCGGGCCGACCACGGCGCGCATGCCGGGCCTCGCGGTCGATCAACGCGAGGCACCCTTTGGCCAGCTCGCGCGGCGCCACCAGCAGCGGCTTATAGTGCGCCTGCTCGGAATAGGCGGTCAAGTAATTGAAAACGTCATGGACCGCCGAGGTGATGGCTTCGTCGCTGGTCAGCAGGCTGAGGTCGCTGTAGAAGCGCGCCGTCGATGGATTGTAGTTTCCGGTGCCGAGATGCGCGTAACGGCGGATTTTCCCGTCGGGATCGTTGCGGACCACCAGCGAGAGTTTCGCGTGGGTCTTCAATCCGACGACGCCATGGAAGACCTGCACTCCAGCGTCTTCAAAGCTGCGCGCCCAGCGAATGTTCGTGGCCTCGTCGAAGCTCGCCTTGAGCTCGACCACCACCGTTACCTCCTTTTTGCCTGCCGCTTCGAGTAGCGCCTCTGCAACCGGTGAATCGGCGTTGGTGCGATACAGCGTCTGCTTCATGGAAAGCACGCGCGGATCGTGGCTGGCGGTCCGCAGAAAGTTGACGACAGTGTCGTACGACTCGTACGGGTGGTGCAGCAAGACATCTTGACGGCGGATGACGTCAAACATCGAGTCCGCGTCATGCCCGACGCGCACTTGGCGCGGTACAAAGGGCGGATACTTCAGGTCCGGCCGTGGGGTCTCTTCATACACGTGGAATAACCGCTGAAGATTCACGGGCCCGCGGACGCGGAACACCAGGCTGTCGTCCAGCTCGAAGGTGGATACCAGGCGCTCGATGATGTCCGGGTGCGCCCCGTCTTCAATCTCAAGCCGAACTGCAACGCCTTTGCGCCGCAGCGCGACTTGCGAGTCGATGGCCTCCAGCAAGCTGCGCGTTTCTTCTTCTTCCAGGTACAAGTTACTGTTGCGTGTAATTCGGAATGCAGCCGAGGCCAGAATCTCGTAGCCGCGATAGAGCTTCGACGCGTAGGTGGAAATAATGTCCTGGAGAAAGACGTAGTGAATGCCATGCTTGTCTGCGGGCACTCGCAGCAACCGAGGAAGAGCGCGCGGTACGGTGACGACTCCGAAATACGGCTTGCCGTTGCCACCGCGGCGGCGCCGCAAGAGAAATGCGATGCACAGGGCCTTGTTCAAGACGTGGGGAAACGGGTGGGACGGATCGACCGTGACCGGCGTCAGCATCGGATTTATGCGCCGGTCGTAAAACGTCTTCGTGGCCTTCGCCGCCTTGGCGTCAAGGTCGCCCACCGCCAAGACGCGGATCGACTCTTTCGCCAGCGCCGGAAGCATCTCTTCATTCCAGACCTTGTACTGATCACGAACGAAATCGTGCATCGCGTCGGAAACTTTGGCGAGCTCCTCCTCGGCGGTCAGCCCGTCGGGACTGGTTTCCCGCGATCCATGCTCGACGTGCTGTAGGAAGCTCGATACGCGGACTTCCACGAACTCATCCAAGTTGTTCGCCGTGATGGCCAGGAACTTGACGCGCTCCAGCAGCGGATTGCCGATATCGCGCGCCTCTTCCAGCACGCGGCGGTTGAACTCCAGCCACTGCACGTGCCGGTTGAGATAGTGCCGCGGGTTGTCGAGCGCAGTGCGTTTCATAAGGTTCTCGGGGATGAAGAGAGATAGCGTACCTCTGTTACGGCAAGATGAATGCTCTTTGTGTGGTGATATGCTGCCGGGCGGAGATCATCGTGCCACGAGCAATCCTGCTTGGCATAGTCCTGGGAGTGCTGGTCTGCGCCGGGCTTGCTGCTGGCTACCTGATGGCCGCTGAGGAGCCGATGACCGCGAAGATCGACGCTATCTTTTCGCCCGTCGCCGATGCGAAATCGCCGGGCGTGGCGGTGCTGGTGCGCAAGGACGGCCGCATCGTTTTCGAGCGCGGCTACGGTGTGCGCGATCTGCGGACGCTGGCCAAGATCGATGCGCGCACTAACTTTGCGCGCACTAACTTTCGGCTGGCCTCGTGCACCAAGCCATTCACGGCCATGGCGATCATGCTCCTGGTTCACGACGGCAAACTCCGGTACGAAGACAAACTCACCGACGTGTTTCCCGATTTCCCCGCGTACGGCCAAACGATTACCATTCGCAACCTGCTGAATCAGACGTCGGGACTCCAGGACTATGAAACGCTGATGGAGCAGCGCGAGCGCGCCACGTCTCTCCTGTGGAGCGAACAAGACCAAATCCAGGACGCCGACGTTCTGGCGCTGCTCGAACAACAGAGCGCCACACACTTTGCGCCTGGAACCAAGTGGGCCTACAGCAATTCGGGTTACGTCGTTCTGGGACTGGTGGTCGCAAAAGTTTCGGCAAAACCTTTTGGACAGTTTTTGCGCGAGCGGATCTTTGCGCCGCTGAAAATGGACCAGACGATCGCATATGAAAAAGGCAAGAATCAGATTTCCGATCGCGCCTTCGGCCACTCCAAAGAAACGAACGCGTGGAAACAAACGGACCAGAGTTCCACGTCCGCCACGTTGGGCGATGGCGGCGTGTATTCGTCGCTTAACGACCTCGCGAAATGGGACGAAGCTCTCGAGCGCCACGCGCTGCTCAGCGAAAACGAAATGCAGGCTGCTCTCGCGCCCGTGAAACTCGCCAGTGGTGCGCCGCCGAAGTGGCCGGCGGACTCGGACCGGCCCGAGGGCACGCCGGTGGCATATGGCTTTGGCTGGTTCCTCGATCCTTATCGCGGGCACGCGCGCATGTGGCATTACGGCGAGACCATGGGCTTTCATACCTACATCGAGCGCTTCGTCGATGACAAACTCTCGATCATTGTGCTTTGCAATCGTACCGATCTGAATCCGGAGGAGCTTGCTGGCAAAGTCGCAGATTTGTATCTGGAATCACCTTAGATCGGCTGGAAAGGCCAAGAGCAGATTCCTCGCTCCGCTCGGAATGACATTGTTGATCGTGTAGATCAGGACAGGCCGGCGAGTTTGCCTAGGCCTTTCATTTTGGTGCGGGCGGCCATGGCGCCGTATTGCTTCATCATGGTGCGCATTTGCATGTATTGCTTGAGGACTTGGTTGACGTCCTGCACTGTCGTGCCACTGCCCTTGGCGATGCGCTTGCGGCGTTTGCCGTCGATCACGTTGTGATCGCGGCGCTCCTGGTTGGTCATGGAGTTGATGATGGCTTCGACTTGTTTCAGCCGGCCTTCATCGACTTTTGCATCCTTGGGAAGATTAGCTAGCGGGCCGACCTTGGGCAGCATGTCGACGAGCTGTTCGAGCGGACCCATCTTGCGAATTTGTTTGAGCTGATCGCGGAAATCCTCGAGCGTGAAGTCTTCCTTGCGGAGTTTGCGCTCAAGCTCGATGGCGGCTTTCTTGTCGACGGCTATTTCGGCGCGCTCAATCAGCGACATGATGTCGCCCATTCCGAGAACACGAGAAACGATTCGTTCGGGGTAAAAACCTTCCAAAGCGTCGTATTTTTCGCCTAGACCGACAAACTTTACCGGCGCTCCGGTAACCTTGCCGATGGAAAGCGCCGCGCCGCCGCGCGCATCACCGTCGAGCTTGGTGAGAATCACTCCGGTGAGGCCGAGCTGCTTGTGGAATTCCCCGGCGGAGCGAACTGCATCTTGGCCAAGCATGGCATCGGCGATGAACAAAATTTCGCTGGGTTGCAGCTCTTTCTTCAGCGTCGTGAGCTCTTTCATCAATTCATCGTCAATGTGCAAGCGGCCGGCGGTGTCGACCAGGATGACGTCGCTGGCGGATAGCTTCGCTTCCTTGATGGCGCCGCGCACGATTTCCAGCGGCTTGTCCGTGCCTTTGCCCGGCCATAGCGGCGTGCCGACAGCTTTGGCGACTTGCGCAAGCTGTTCGCGCGCAGCCGGGCGGTACACGTCGGTCGAAACCACAATCGGCCGATGGCCATGGTTCGAGAGCCATTTGCTGAGCTTGCCGGTGGTGGTGGTCTTACCAGAGCCTTGCAGGCCGACGATCATCCACACCGATGGAGGGCGTGAGGCGAACAGCGGCTTGGCGTGCTTGCCCAGCATGGTGGTCAGCTCATCGCGAACGGTCTTGACGACCTGCTGGTCGGGCGAAAGCTGGAGCATGACTTCGCTGCCGATGGCCTTCTGACGAATGTTGGCGAGCAGCTCGTCGGCGACACCGACGTTCACATCGCCTTCGAGAAGGGCTTCGCGGATTTCGGCGAGCGCCACGTCAAGGTGCTCTTCGGTGAGCTTGCCTTGGCCGCGGAGATTCTTGAATGTGCGTTGCAGCTTTTCCGTCAGATTCTCAAACATGGCGCGTATTCAGGCCTCAGGTGTTGCCCACCAAGGATAGCAGGGTGAAAGCTGGGAGTGCACGGAGTGTGAGGAAGGGAGTTCCGGGATTCGCGAGAGACATAGTGGGGGCGAGTTCGCTATACTCCCGCCCCGGTGGTTGGTCCCCCCGGCAGCAGTTTCCCCTCAAAGGAGAGTGTGATGAAGAAACACAATGTTGTGTTCGCATGGGTGCTCGCCGCGGTTCTGCTGTGCGGCGGCGTAGTTCTAGCTCAGCAGCCGAAACAAAACGTCAGCCCCAAGCGGCATCCGAATCTCGCCGCGGCACAGCGTATGTGCGCGAACGCATACCAAAAGGTGATCGCCGCGCAAGAGGCGAACGAATGGGATATGAGCGGCCACGCACAAAAGGCGAAGGATCTGCTGGATCAAGCGGACAAGGAATTGAAGCAAGCCGCGGGCGCAGCGAACCGCAACTAGTAGAAACCTGAGAGAACGCAACTGCTTGGATTTTGGGGGACGCGGAGGGGTGTCTCCACCGTCCCCCTTTACCGTAGATAACCCGTCATGAACGGATGGTCAGTACCGGGCACTGCGCGCCGCATACGACTCGATATGCAGTGGTGTATGGAACGTTCCCCGCGAGGCTGCCACCCGCTTTGGCACCCATCACGATGAGATCGGCATCGGCCTCCTGTGCGGTTTGCAAAATCTGGTTGACGACGGGTTTGCCAACAGCAACGTCGAAATCGAGCTTGCAGTGCAGGTCCGCTGTGTGCGGCACCAACTCCTGCAATTGGAAGTGGATCCGCTTTATTTCCTCAGCCAGGACCTGCTCGCCATAGGCGTCCGGGTACGGAAACACATGCAGGAGCCGGAGCTTAGACCGATGCTCCTGGGCGAGCGAAAAGGCGTACTCTGCTTCACGCTCGGCGCCGCGTCCGAAGGCCGTGGCAAACAAGATATTTTTAAACTCCATTTCATAGAAGGGCTCCTTGTGTATGGAGGGGCCCACGGTCAGCACGGGGACCTTGGCGTGCCGGAAGATTTCTTCCGCTCCGGAGCCGAGCAGCATTTTCCGCAGGGCACCCGCCCCGTGTGTCCCGATAACGATGAGGTCGATTTCGTGCTGCTTGATGACCTCTTCAATGACGGGCCAGAGGTTTCCTTCTTGAATCAGGACTTGATTGGGCACCGCATTCAAGCGTCCGGATTGCAGCACTGTTTCCATGCTCTTCTCTGCGGCAGCTCGGAGTCCCTGGAGCGAGCGTACCGCGATTTCCGGCGCCATCATCGGAAAGCTGTCCTGCGCGATGACGTGCGTCAGATAGATTCGCGAGCCGAAGCGCCTGGCGAAAGATGCCGCAAATTCCAGGGCGCGGTCCGAGGCCAGCGAAAAATCCGTTGCGAACAGGATGTTCTTGAAAAACGTCTCTTTGTTTGCCGGAAGTGGGGTTCGCCCGATTTCTGTAATTTCCTGTGTTTTGATCATGACAACCTCCTTGACCATGCTTTCCAGCGATCTTGCTTGAGCGCCCAGCTGGAGGATCCTCAAGGGCTTAGGAGTGCTCCAGCAGAACCCGCAGTCATATTGCGATTGTTCCGGAAAGAAGGCTGTGGCGAGGCTCACCTCGATGCGTGACTCGGGTCACTGATTTTCGAAGCTAATGGGTTTAAACATGGGGCGTAAGGACAAAGGCTGCCAGGGGAAACGAGCTGCCGAGGCTGCCGGAAAAGAAAAAAACGGCCGGGCCTGCACTCTCCCTCCAGGCGTAAGGATAAGCCGAAGGGGTTGGACTGTGGCGAAGCCTTTGGACCTTTGATTCGATGGCGGCGGCCAGGCGCGAAGTCCATGTAAAGCGCCCGGAGTTTTTCGACGCACCGGCCCTTCAGGCCGGGAATGCTTTGGCGCCTGCCGCTGCCTCCCGATGGAATCTGCCGCTTCTGGTGAGGCGGCACACGTTCAGCACGGAGGGATGTTATGACAAACCCGTATGGCAATGACCGGTTCTTTGAGGATCTATTTGGTTTTCGTCGCGATTTCGATGAAATGTTCAATCGGATGGCGAGCAAGCCCTGGGGGCGGGAGCTGCCAGCCTTCAGGAAGGCGTTCAACTTTGCGCCCGCAGTGGAGACGTATGTAGACAAAGAGGCCAAGAAGTATGTGTGCCGAATCTCGCTGCCGGGAGTTGAGCCCAAGGAAGTCCAGATCCAGGCACAAGGGAATCTGCTGACGATCCGTGGGGAGAGGAAGCTGACACACAGCACGAAGGAAGTCGAGCTTCTGGAAGGCGAAGTTGTGTACGGAACGTTCGAGAGGACCTTCACGCTGCCCGAGGGCGTGGTGGCCGAAAAACTGTACGCCGAGTATGTGAACGGCGTGTTGGAGATCACGGCTCCGGTGGCGGCAGCCGCACTGCCGCGGAAGATTGAAATTAAGACGACGCCGTTGATCAAGCAAATCGCAGCGTAAGTTGCGGTGAGTAGGAAACGAACGGCCCGGAGCCGATGTGGCTCCGGGCCGATTTGTTTTGTGAATATTGCGATGGAAGAGGCTAAAGAATTTGCGCGTCAGCGCAGGTGCGCATCGAACCACGCGAGGGTGCGCTCGACGCGATCGCGTTCGTGAGCGGGTTGGGCGAAGTGGTGCCCTTCGTGCTCGTAAACGACGAGGGTGGTTTCGACGCCGAGGGTTTTCAGCGCGTGCCAAAATTCGTAGGACTGTGGCGTCGGGCATTCGCCGTCGCTGTCGCCAACCAAAATGAGCGTCGGCGTCTTCACGTTCTTGATGAAGGTGATCGGCGCGCTCTTGGCGTAGACCTCGGGATCTTCATACACAGACTTGCCGAAGAATGGGATCATCCATTGATCGATCTGGTTTTCGCCGTAGTAGCTCTGCCAATCGGCGATGCCTGCGCCGGCCATGGCGGCCTTGAAGCGATTGGTTTGCGTGACACCCCACATGGTCATGTAGCCGCCGTAGCTCCAACCGGTGAGGCCTAGGCGATCGGGATCGATGGGCGCAACCTTCAGCGCTTCGTCGACGCCAGCCATAATATCTTTGAAATCGCCGTAGCCGAAATCTCTTACGTTGGCGCGCGTGAAAGCCTCGCCCTGGCCGAAGCTGCCGCGGGGATTCGGCATCAGAACGAAATAGCCAGCGCTTGGAAGCGCCAGCGCGAAGTTCCAAGCAGAAGGCCATTCGGACTGAATCGCAGCGCCGGGGCCGCCGTGAACTTCTACGACCAAGGGATATTTCTTTGCGGGATCGAAATCGCGGGGATAGATGAGCCAGCCTTGCACGTCGTAGCCGCCATTTTTCCAGTGAATGCTCTTGGCTTCTCCCCAGGCGGGCTGCAAACCCTTGTTGCGGTCGGTGATTTGTTTCCATTCGCCGGTCGGGCCGGCCCAGACTTCTGGCGGTGCACTAAACGAACTACGAATGACGGCGGAAGATTTCGCGTCGGCAGAAACGGAGATATTCGGATTCCAGAAACCCGCAACTGCGGTTTCGCTGGCGCGCCAGAGTGTCAGGACGGTGGAGGTGGAGGGATCGAGTGATGCGACGGCGGAGTCGGCTTCGACAAACTCAGCAAAGAGAATTTTCGCATCGGGAGTCCAAGCGAGCCAACTTGCGGAGGACTTTCGATCGGGCGTCAGGTTCACGGGTGTGCCGCCAGCGACTGGAATGACACAGATGTCACCGCCGACGGAGGGCTCGTCGCTCATGAGTCCTTCGATGAAGGCGACGCGCTGGCCATCGGGCGACCAGGCAGGGCGGGCGATCTGGAGCGCGGGCTTGTAGATGGATTTCATGAGGCCGGTAGCGGCGTCGAGGACATAGAGTTCGGCGATGTACCAGTTATTGTCGCCATTGCCCAGAGCGGCCGTGAGAGCGAAGCGTGTGCCATCGGGCGACCAGTCGTATTCGTATACGTAGGTATCTGCCGGAGAAATTTGGCGGAGCTTGCCGGTAGCGACGTCGACGAGGGCGAGGCGTTGCTCGACGAAGGCGTCCTTAATCTCGCCGGTTTCGGGTGTTTCGGCGACGAGGGGGCCGGCCTCGCGAGCGGCGTTCTGCGTGAAGAGGACGGCGATAGTCTTTCCATCGGGGGACCATCTGGGTAAGTCGAGGAAGCCTTTTACGTCGGTATATCGCTTAGGGCCATGTGTGACGGTTACGCTCAACGATCCATGCAGCAGTTCCTTGGGCGAGCCGAGAACGTTCGCAACATAGAGCTGGGGCTGATCTTTTTTCAGCGCATCGGAGAGGAAGGCGAGGCGCTTGCTGTCGGGAGACCAGGCAACGCTGCTTTCGGCGTGCGCGGAACCCGGGTCGCCCGCAGTAATACGTTGTGGCGGAGCGTTGCCGTTGAGACTCTTCACATAAATCGCTTTGTTGTCGGACTCCGCGCCGCCTTTGCCAGTGAGAATCTCAACCCAGGCGACTTTGGCGCCGTCTGGCGAAATTGCGGTTTGCGTGAAATGGTGTGCGGCGTTGAGAGTTTTTGTGACGCCTTCAAGAGAAGTGGCAGGCTTGGGCGTTTCTTGAGCTTTGAGACGCTTCTCGACGTCTTTCTTTGTGCCGGTGGTTTCGTGCGGCTGCTGGCTGTCTTGTTTTTCTTGCGCGGTCAAGCGGCTAGCGGTGAAGACAAGCAGCGACGCGGACAGCGCGGCGATCTTGCGGAAACGCAGGAGCATTTTGAATGGTCCTCTCGAATGCAATTGTGTGCGTGTAACAGTAATGCGATCACGGGGTGATCGCAAGAGAGGAGAGACAGAATCGCAGGCGCGGCTTTCTATCGGGCGCTGCTGGAATCGGATCGATCGATGGAATAGGATCTAGGCTGAGAAGCCGAACTTCGCCGACGCCCTACGACGCGAGCAAGGACGGTTGTTGAGGAAAACATGCAATGAAAATTTCCCGACGCGACCTTATCGTTTCCACTCGGGCTCGTTTCCACTGGCAGACTTGCATCAAGTTTGGCGTTGGGCGCTTCAGGAAACGACCCGGCTCAGGCACTGAGCTCGCACACGACTCCGAGAAAGATAAAGGTTGTCGTTTGCGGCGGACATCCGGGAGATCCCGAGTACGGATGCGGAGGAACGATAGCGCAACTGACACAACTGGGACACGAAGTCGTTCTCCTTTATCTGAATGATGGCGGGTGGCCGCCGACATCGCCCGCCACGCGCATAGCCGAAGCAAAGAGGGCTTGCGAACTGTTGAAGGCCCGGGCTGCGTACGCTGACCAAACCAATGGTCACGCGATTGTGGACAACGCCCACTACGACGATTTCCAACAAAGGATCGAAGGGGAAAAACCCGATGCGGTCATCACGCAATGGCCGATCGACAATCACGCCGATCACCGCGCGATTACGATGTTGGCGTACAACGCATGGCACAAACTGGAGCAGAAATTTGCGTTGTACTACTACGAGGTCTCCGACGGGGAGGACACCCTGCAATTTTCACCGAACCGCTATGTTGATATAACCAAGACGGAGGCCGCGAAAAAGGCAGCATGCTACGCACACGCCAGCCAAACACCCGACCGCTACTACGCTCTGCAGGATGACGTCGCCCGCTTCCGCGGGATCGAAGCAGGCTGCAGCCGCGCCGAAGCGTTTCTCTTCCAGTTGCAGAGCCCCTATGACATTTTCCCGCCAGCGGAGGTTTACGCACTGAAGGGTGCGATCGACCACCCGGGGTAGTCAACGCGTCCGGCCTACCTGATATTCGACTTTCGTAATACGATGGCATGGTCATGGCGTTTGCGCACCCGGCTGATTCCTGGCCAGTGAAGGGTATCCCCGCTCCGTTTCGCTCGTGGTGCCATTCGCCCAATTCGAGGTGATCCTTGTCTCAACACACCAGACGTGAATTCCTGAAAACCGGACTCGCCGCCACCGCCCTCACCATCAGCGGAAGCCTCCCGCTGAAGGCGGCGCGCCAGACAGCGACAGATTGGGTAACGCTAGGAAAATCAGGCGTGAAGGTGACCCGCCTCGCGTTTGGCACCGGCAGCTTCAGCGGCCAGGTACAACGCGCTTTGGGGCAAGATGGGTTTACAAGCCTGGTGCGCCATGCCTACGACCGCGGCATTCGCTTCTTCGAGACCGCTGAGTCTTACGGCGAGATGCACAGGATGCTGGGAATCGCGTTGAAAGGCATTCCGCGCGATAGTTATCGGATCATGTCGAAGGTGACCACCCGGCAAGGTGTGGATCCGCAAGAGAAATTCGACGAGTTGCGCAAACTCGCAAATACCGAGTACTTCGACATCATGCTGCTGCACTGGCAGCACACCGCGACGTGGCCCGCAGACACGAGCAGGTGGCAGGATGGGATTCTGGAAGCTCAATCGAAGAAGGCTATCGTGAGTCACGGCGCGTCGGTTCACGGGCTCCCGGCATTGCGCCAGGTCCCCGAAAATAAGTGGCTCGATGTCGCCATGATCCGCGTGAACCACAAGGGCGTCCGAATGGATGCCGAAGATTACGCCACCGAAGGGCTAGGCAATATCCCCGAAGTCGTTACGCACGTCCAGCAGGTTCGTAAAAATGGAATGGGCGTAATCAGCATGAAACTCGCGGGAGAGGGTACGTTCAACCGTGAGGACCGCCAAGCGGCGATGCGGTTCGCATTCAAGAATGCCGGCGTCGATTGCGTAACCGTCGGCTACAAGAACACTGCGGAGATCGACGAGGCTATTGAGAATTTGAATCTGGCACTCGCCTAGCCGGCGGCTTAGAGCCGAACTCCGCGATTGACGTGATTGGCAAGGAGAAACGGATGAAGCGACTTCTGCGCCTTTGCCTGCTGGCCGGCTGCGGTGTTGCGTCGATCATTGTCGCGTCGATCGGAGCAGCGCCCCAGCCTGCACAGAAAACGTCGATGGAAGACGCCCGGGCAAATAGGTCAAAAGGCACGATTGAGGGCTTGGTTCGAGATATTGCATGTCCCATTCAGAACCTCGATGGAAACGCAACTCACTTGAGCATGAAGTGCGTGCTGGGATGCGTAAGGGCCGGTTCGCCGCTCGTTATTCTGACCAAGGATGGCGACCTGTACGTCCCTATCTCTGACAAAATGCCGGATTACGATCAGCGGCAGAAGCTGATGCCCTTCGTCGGGAAATATGTGCGGGCGAACGGGATCGTATTTGAGCGCAACGGGACGCGCGCGATCGTCATCACGGAAATTACGGAAATGAAGGAAGTGCATGTGACGTTAGACGAGGAGTAACTCGCCGCGAAAGAGAAGTCGGAATGTTGGTCTCGTCGCCTACTACCTAGATGTCTGGTTAAGTCGATGGGCTAGCGACATGCGTGGTAACTCGATTTACCATCCAAGTGAGTTTCTCTTATTTGTTTCTATCCGGCGTGGTCAGTGCGCGCGGCAAGCAGCTTTGTCGCGTTGGCATGATAAACCTGTTTCAGCGTCTCACTGCTAAGCGCGAATCCATTTAGGCTCCAGTGGTAGTCGAACTGCTCGATTTCGTAGAAGTGCTCGTCCAGCGATTCAAGGATTCTGAACGTGACACGGTACATCTGCTTGTCAAAACCCATATCGGTCCCATAGACGAGTCGTTCGGCATACTTTTCGTAAAACTTCGAAGCGAACCGCGGGATGGGCGCCGTCTCAGCGTAACGAGCAGAAATGTCAGCGTACAGATTGGGATTGCGTTCGAACATCTCGCCCAGCCGCGCCAAATCGTAGTCGAGGTTCATGAAGTGGCACGCGATGAACGTCGTCCGTCGGTGCCTCGCGAGTGTGCGGTCAAAGATGTCGATCATGCCGGACAGGCTCACGATGTTCGGCTTATTGTCGAGTCGCCAGTGGTAGGCGTTCATGAGGCCGTCGTTCGTCTTGTCCATCCTCTGGTACATCCAGATGGGGTCGGCGACATGGAGGCTGATAGGCATGCCAAGTTCGGCGCATCTCTCCCAAAGCGCATCCATGCGCGCGTCGTCGGGATGCATTCCGGGTGCTTTGGACTTGCCTGAGATTAGTCCTTCCCCCTTGTCGTGGATTTCACCCACGCCGCGCGCACCCACTTGCCGGCAGCGCTCCAGTTCCTTGACGGCGACAGGGCCGAATCCCGGCTTGTTGTAGCCAGACAGATCGAAACCACACCACATCTCAAAGCGGTCCGGATACTTCGAATACTTACGGTAGATATCATCAAACTCTGTGCCGGTAGCCATGGTAAGGATGATGGTTTTCTGAACGCCAACCTCATCCATGTTCTTGATCCATTCCTCAATCTGCTGCGGAGTCTTGGCGTACGGATGAGAGTGCATGTCGATGATGGGGTATTTGGCCTTGTCGATCTCCGTGACGGGAATTTTATAGATCGATTTCGGACGGTAGTCTTTGAGGAGAATTGTCTCTGGTGAAGGCAACTCCTTCGCTTGGGAAGTGTCTCCGGGATGCACAGGATTGATGTCTTGCATCGGGATCCGGCTCGACTCCGCTGCCGCCGGAAACCAGGCAGCCAGCCCAACCAGGTTTGCCCATTTCAGAAATAATCTTCGATTCACTTCTTTTTTCGTTCGCATATATTGGACTTACGCAACTTCTTACAATCTAACCAGATCCTTCGTGGCTACTGCCGCCCATCGTGAGCGGGTCTCCGCAATTATAGTCGGCTATCCGAAAATAGTAGCGAACATTGAACCACCAAACCGCTCAAGTCTTGATAACGCACCAATCGGACAAGTGGAATTTGCAAATCAAATTTGCGTTTCTAGATTCTTACGGGAGCTTATTCTCTAGCTCCACTGAGCTTCTCAAAATGCGCTTGGGACAACATGCAAGACGTTCCCGCAGCTAGCTTAGTTTCAGTAAGTTCCCAGAGTGAATTGGGCCCCATAGCGCCCGGTGGAATGCCGGGATTCAACTGATGAGGTGGCACGGGTTCTTCGTTCAGAATTTTGTAGAAAATTGTAGCGACGTCTGCACCGCGAAACGGCTTCTGGCCCGTCGTCATTTCATACAGCATCACTCCGAGAGAAAAAATATCTGTCCGGCCGTCAACGGCTTTGCCCTTGATCTGCTCGGGCGACATGTAGCCAGGAGTGCCCATGGCGGAACCCTGCTGCGAGGCGCCGTATTCCAGGATCTTGGCGGTTCCGAAATCAGTGATTTTCACGAAATCGTCGCCGTTGATCATGATGTTGGCCGGCTTGATATCGCGGTGCACAACACTGTGGTCGTGCGCGAACTGTATTGCGGAGCATACCTGCTCCATGATTCGCAGCAGACGCGTAAGCGGAAATTTCTCTCCTGAGTCGAGCAACGATTGCAGGCTCTTACCGTTCACCAATTCCATGGTGATGTAGTAGGCGCCCTCGGACTCGCCCACATCGTAGATCACTACAATGTTGGGGTGCGTCAGACGTCCCGCGGCGCGCGCTTCGGTCTGGAAATGTTCGACCAACTGCGCGTGGGACATCCCCGTACCTTCTTCGGAGAGCCGGATCGTCTTGGTTGCAACGATGCGCCCAATCAGCGGGTCTTTGGCGCGGTAAACGACACCCGTACCACCTCGGCCCAATTCGTCGAGAATTTCATACCTGCCGGCTTTGGTCGCTGTCGCCAATCGTCTGAGTCCCAAGTTATAGACACAAAAAGCCTTACTGTCACCTTCGCGCCCTTCTCGGCACAGGTCAATGGTTCCTGCTGACGAGTGTTTCGCAGTCGGCACGGGCGCAATCGCATCAGCGGACGGAATGGCACGACGCGAGCGCCTTCGATCTTCTCGTAGCCGATGCGTCCTCTTGTGGTTGCAGCCTCTTCGAAAGCAGGCGAGTTGTGAGGGGAGCGAACCGTCAGTCTTAACCGCGCACCCGCAGGAATTTGGCGGGCCACCCAGTAAAACTCAAACGGAGTAAGGTGTACCACTTTTCCCCGCCCTGTAAGCTACCCCGCGGCTTTCTTCGACGGGGTAAGCTATAAGGCGGGGAAAAGTGATACACCCGCGTGATGGATGATCAGGGGCTGTAAAGAACTGTTTACACCTAGGCGGGGATTCTTGCGCTGATAAGAATTTGCCCTTCTTTGGGCGTAATGCTTATGACCGCTCCTGAAAACGTTTGCGGTTTCTCGAACTCCAATCGAAGCTTGCTTCGGTACCGATCTGAGTCGGGGTGAGACTCGCTCTGCGGTAATAATCAGATCTTTAATTCTCAATCTTATTTCAAGTTCAACAGCAATCTGGGCAAGAACGTTAATTGCAGGAACACCTTTGTTTTTCTCGTAGTTGATGACCATCTGCCTGCTGATACCTAGCATTTTGGCCAACTCGTCTTGAGTTAAATTGGCGGACTCGCGCGCCTGCTTGATTTGTTCAGCTAGCTTTTGCTTCCATTCAATGTCAATAGTCTTTGACATAATCACAGGCAATTGGAGACAGTTTTCCCATTTGTCATACATGATGTCCAACACTCTTTACGTTATCATTCCAATTTGACAACATGGCAGGCCTAGTAGGCCGAAGAGGATGTCCAGTGCTCCATCAGACCTTCATTCACATCCCTGGTGTTGGGAAGCAGACCGAACTGGAGTTGTGGAAGCGCAGCGTCCAAGACTGGGATGATGCTGCTCGCTTTGAAAAACGCTTCGGTGCTGTTGGCGCTCGCCTCCACCAAAAGCTCGAACAATACATCCCACTTTCGCAAGAAGCGGTCCGACGAAAGATGCGGCCTTCTTTGAACGCCTGTCGACGATGGGCGAAGCTTGGCGTATTTTCCTGAGTTTGCGAACGAGTGCGTTTATTTGGATATCGAAACTACTGGGCTATTGTCCGTCTTTGACATGGTCACGATGGTTGGTCTCTACGACGGGCGTAAATACAAGGTCTTTGTTGAGGGCGACAATCTTCAGGAACTTCCTGCTCACCTACGCGATTACTCCGTCATGGTCACCTTCAACGGTGCGGGCTTTGACCTACGCTTTTTGAAGTTGGCGTTTCCCGAGATCAAGTTTCCGCCCATCCACATTGACCTGCGGTGGGTCACCCGCAAACTGGGCATGAAAGGCGGTCTCCAAGTCCATTGAAGAGAAGTTCGGACTAAAGCGGGCTGCCTCAGTCGAGGACCTGACAGGGTTCGACGCCACAGTGCTCTGGGCAAAACATCTGAGGGGCGAAAAAAGCGCTCTCGAACAATTGATTCAATACAACACGGAGGACGTCGTCCATCTGAAGGCCATCATGGAAATAGCCTACGACAGGCTCTCCAAGAGCACTTCGAACCTCAGAAAAAGTACGATTGCTCCATTCTTTACGGGTGTGGCTGCAATCCCCTGAATCCAACAAACGTGCAGTGCTAAGGCGTCTCCCTATCAATCCGATTCCACCGACTTGGTACTGCAACTCTTGGCGAAGTGCCCCGAGAAATCTAAGTTGCCTCGCATCGTGGGAATCGATCTCACCGGTAGCGAGAAGCGTGCCACTGGCTGGGCTCTAATGGACGGCCCCTTCGCAACGACAAAAACGATCCGGACTGACGAGGAACTAATCAGCGAGACGCTGGCAGCGAAGCCCGATCTCGTCTCGATTACTCTCCGCTCTCACTTCCTTACGGTTACGGCGCGCCAGGTGTGCCGATATATAGAAAGTGCGAACTCGCGCTCAAAAGAATGGGTATCTCTGTTTTTTGGTGTTTGCTTCCCAGTATGCAGATGCTCACTCGCCGTGGAATCAAGTTAGCCGACGAACTTCGCAAAGCTGGTTGCAATGTGATTGAAAGCTATCCAGGCGCGGCGCAGGATATCCTCGGCATCCCTCGAAAGAAAGCTAGCTTGGACGAACTAAAACATGGTCTCTCCCGGGCTGGAGTTACAGGCGACTTTTTGACTGCTCACATCACTCACGACGAAGTAGACGCCATTACATCGGCGTTGGTGGGCCTATTTTATCTTGCGGACGAGTACATCGCCCTCGGCACTCCGTCTGAGGATTATTTGATTGTGCCGAGGTCTGTAAAATTCGATTACTCGAAGCTGGCCCAGATCCTCTCCGCGACCGGCCTCGACGATGTACGGGATAGGCCCACTAGGATAGAATTCCCCGCTCATGGCCGGCCGCCCGCAGCGGCCGCAAGCTGAGCGGCTCGTAATCGGTATCACCGGCCGCATCGGCTCCGGTAAGACTACCGTTGGCAGGTATTTGGAATCGACGTATGGATTCCAGTACCTGCGATACAGTGAAGTGCTTGCGGATTGGCTGGGAACGGATCCCGAGGGCAAGGCCCAACTTCAGAAAGTTGGATGGGACGTCATGGTCGGTGGCACGCAAGCCGAACTCAATCGTCGCTTGGTTGAGCAGATACTGCCAGATGCACACGTTGCCGTGGACGGACTCCGACACACGCTGGACTATGAAAAGCTGACCGCTTGTTTCTCAACTTCGTTCACACTCTTGTATCTGCACACGGATAGGAAAGAAAGATTCGAGCGTCTAAGAAGGCTGAAGAAATATACCGATCTAACTCGTTTGAAGCTGCGGATAACCACCCCGTCGAGCAACACATTGAATCTCTTCGAACAAATGCCACCGCGTTGATCCAAAACCACGGCCCTCTGCGAAATCTGTACGAGGCTGTGGATGGATTTGTTTTTAGTCGCAGGAAAGAAGGTCAGCTATGAGTCTTTGGGTTGTTGTTGGTGGTCAGTATGGTTCCGAAGGTAAGGGCAAAGTCTCTGCCTTCATCACCAAGCAAGAGGACATTGACATCTGCGTACGCTGC
>CAVXTQ010000008.1:0-466755 GCA_963764675.1 uncultured Acidobacteriota bacterium | reverse complement strand
TTCCCATCAGGTAGGCGACGTTGAAAAAGTGGCCGACATCGGTTTGCAAAACGGCATTGATCGCTTGCGCGAAGCCGGCGCCGAAGAACATCACGGCCAGCAACAGCGCTCCTGCCACGATTCTCCACTTCACCCACGCCGAAAGTGCCATCGCCAGCAGAGACAGAATTGCAATCCAGATCAGAGAAGAAAGGACCAGGCTGCCTGCGATCCAGAGGTTACTCCACGTCCAACTCGCTCCCGCAAGGCTGGCCTGCATGATGAAGAGAATCAATCCCGGCACCCAAGTAATTTGCGAAAGCAGAATCGCCAGCACCGACGATTTGCCAAGCACGTACTCGGTTCGTGAAAAAGGACGGCAGAAATACAACGGAAGCGCGCCATTCGCCAGGTCGGGTGAAATCAAACCCGGCCCCGTAAACGCCGTCAAAAAAAACGCAAACACACCCTGTACGCTGATGAAATTGAAAAAGAACTTGTTGTCGATCGCGAGCACGCCGGCGGGGTACGCCCATTTCCTGCAGAAAGCTCGCGCTATGCGAGAGGTAAATCATGATCAGGCATACCACTGGAAAAAAGAAGCAAACCACAAACAACGCCGTCAGAAACTTGGAACGGAACAGATTCCGCCTGGAATAACGAAAGAGCACAAGCCACCGCGACCACGCTGGAGTCAGCGCTCCCGAATATGGCTTGTAGCTACGCCGGTAAACAGCCATTGGTGCTCTCCATCCATGGCGCTAAGCTTCGCATCTCAGCGGTCATCTCAACTCTCATCAGCTCTCCATGGCCTTCAGAAAAATGTCCTCAAGCGTGTCCCGCCTGAAATTCAGCCGCCGGATGCGTACCTGCGCTCCGCGGCCAACCTGAAGATGTCGCGAGTCTCAACGCCATCCGCCAGAACCATCTTCATGCGGTTCGCCGTCACTGCGCACTCGCAGCCAAGCTTTTCAATCGCTTCGGTGAAATCGCCGTTCGCGCCATAGGTCTCCAATTCCAGAAATCGTTTATTGGCTCGGCGCTCTTCGTCCAGATTTGAGTAGTGAGCAATCCGCCCCTGTTTCAGGATCAGAACCTCGTCGCATGTATCCTCGACGTCGCGCAGCAGGTGCGAGCACAGCACAATCCGCATTTCCTTGCCGTCTCGAATTTCCTGAATCATGCGGATCATGCGCTGCCGCGCGGAAGGATCGAGGCCATTTGTCGGCTCGTCGAGGATCAGCAACTTCGGCCCGTGGACAATCGCTTGTGCCAGCTTCGCCAGCTGTTTCATCCCTAGCGAATACGTCCCCAGTTGGCGGTAGCGTGCCTCCGCCAGGCCAACGTAGAACAGCGCCTCGTGCGCTCGCTCGAGCGCCACGTCCGGTGGCAGACCCGACAGCTCTCCCATCATTTGGACGAATGACACCGCGCTCATCTTCGAGATGAACGCGTCATTCTCCGGCATGTAGCCAACCAGGCCACGAATCTGCTTGGTCGCTGTCCCGATGTCGTATCCAAATACCCGTGCCGAACCCGCCGAGGACTTGTAGAACCCGAGGAGTGTATTGATGAGTGTGGACTTGCCCGCGCCGTTCGGACCCAGCAGTCCGATCGAACGCCCGCGCAATGAGGCGGTGAGACCGTGCAGAATCTCGCGATTGCCAAACCGAACCGAAAGACCTTGCAGTTCAATCACTGGAACCAGCGGAGCAGCAGGCGGCGTCTGCTCAGCTCGCCGTCTGCTGCTCCGCTTTGTGTCGTCGTACTCACTGAGTTTGTGCAGTGGGATGTTGTATTGCTCCGCCCAGAAACATCTGGGGCAGGAACGGCCCATTATCGCCCATCGTCAACAGCGTGCCCAGATCGAAGCCCATGAACCCGGTGTTGCTCGCCACCACGATCCGGTCAGGTTCGCCATAGGCATAAATCAATCCCGGCGCGGTATTTGCCGTCAGCGCGTCGATCGACTGCTGCTGCTGCGATGTCAGCGCGCCGCTGGCTTTCAACTGCTCGGCGAGTGGACCCACCACCGGCCCGATGTTGTGATAGAAGATCGCCGAAAAATTTGTGTAACCGTCGCTCGGCAGCAGCGCCTGAAACGCGGCTGAATGCGCCAGCGTGTATCCGGCCTCACGGGACTGAATCGCCCGCGAGATTGTGCCCATGTCCGGCGCCGCGATCAGATAGTTGTCGACAAAGGTGTAGTCGACTTCGAGCAGTTTGGTTGCGTTCCGCGTTCGAGCCGCGAATCACATAGTAGGTACGGGAACCGACCTGCTTTTGCGACAACTGCAGCGAGTGTCCTTGAGTATTTCCTTCTCGATTGAAGCTGTCGACGAGTTTCGCGATCGTCGATTGCAGGGTTGTCGGATCGTACACTTCGAAGATCAGCTTCCACCGCGGAGTCGGGATCATCGGACCATCGAAGGCCATTGTGACTTCGCCGCCAAGAGGCGCCGTGATGTCGTTCAGCACATTCACGCCCGTCTTTGCCTCGAACTCCGCCAGATGCTGCGTGAAGTCCGCGTCGCCGCTTCCGATCATCTTGAAGATCTCTTCCATGATGCTTCTCGGATTCTTGACTACCGCTGAGGTCACCATGCTGGCGTCAGGAGATACGAAATCCAGCGACCCCATGGAAGCAGGTGCAGCCAGCCACGATGCCACTCCATGCCGCTCGTTGAGCGAACATCAGGGCGGCCTGGCTTTCCGCCTTTCCGCCGACTTCACGGTGTTCCATCGTCAGGTATCTCACGTCCGCTATCCCGGGGGCAATTCGTGGCTGCTGCCACTAGCTTGTACGTTGTGCGCGACAATTTGTTCCATGTCCGCGCAGAAAAGCCACTCCGCCCCTTGCTGGTAGGAACGAGCGATCTGTTCGTAGAACGGCGTACCGGCAAATTGGCTGCTGCTCCCCTGCTTGGTCCAGCGACCGCACGCTGCAGTTCCGCCACTTCCGGACTGGCGACCATTAGCTCGTTGCTCACATAAACCAGAAGCGGATGGCCGGGCGCCGGTGTCACCGCCCACGGATCGTGGACGGTCTGCAGCGCAACCTGATCCGGGTTCGAACTGAGCTTCCGGCCTTCGTTGTAGAAACGCTTCAAGTCCGCCTGCCGTACTTTCGCAATCACGACCGGCGCCGTATAGTTCGTTCCTTCTTTTCCCACCGCGAAAACGATCTCATCGCCCAGATAACTGCTGAAAGTCTTCACCTGGTCGAGCACTTCCTCAAGCTTGGGTCCGTTGCCTTTTTGCTGCTGCTTCCACCAATTCTGGAGCGCCGGACTCTGCTGCAGACGATCCTGGAACAGCCGGTTGGCTTCCCCCAAAGTATTCGCCAGATTCGGGATCGCCGCATAAACCACGGTGTGATCAGGAACGTATGGCAGCAGTTCAGAGCTATAACGCAATCCCGGCCCCGGAATCGCCGCGAACTGCTTCTGCAGGATCGCGAAATCGCCCAGCAGGGCAAGATACTTCGCAGAGTTCCTGCTCCACGCGATTTCGTCTCTGGATCGGCACTTTCGACAAGTTCGCGCTCGAAGTCGCCTCCTCGCCGGCGCGCAAGTCGGTCGTGTTGTCCCCGAAATCCACCCGCACGACGCCTTCGATCACGGCCACGCGCGAGCCCTTGATCCCGTGATTCACGGAGAAAATTGTTCCCTTCACCGAGACCAGGCCGTCATCGGTCGCAACATAGAAGCGGCCAGTATGCTGTTTGGCGGCCTGCACAATCACCTGGCCGCCATCCAGATGAATGGTCGTGCCTTTCCATGCGCGCGAGACCGAAAGATCAGCGCGCTCGCCCATCTCGACCAGCGATCCATCGAGCAGCCGCACCACCGCTGTCGCCGCGACGCCGCCCTGCGTCTCATACTGAACCCTGTCGACCCGGCCCAGAACAGCCGAGCCGCCCGACACGCCCCCACCTTGCGCCACGAAACCTGCGATCGTGTCCAGACCCACTGCCGGCGATGTTTCCCCTTCGTGAGAGAGGGCCACCTCGATGCGATCGGAATGGCGGGTGAATGTCACGTCCAGGCGCGGGTGGTCGTCGGTAAGGTACTCGAACACCTCCTGGCAGGCGGCGATGACTGCTTCCTGCAACTGAGAGATCGCGTTATCCTCCAAACCCGCGCAGTCCGCAATATAGCGTGCGACGCCGCCCGCCGCAGCTGCAAATCTGGTGTCGGCGTCGATATGCAGACAAATGCTTTTTGGTTCAGTCCCCACGGTTATTGGCGAGCGCGACGTCGCAAGCTTCTCGGCAGTCAGGGCAATAGTAGAGGCCGTCGGCGCAGAGCCGGACTTTGTGCTGCCCTTTGCAGATGGTGCAATACTTTTCGCAGGTGCACTGCTCTTCCGTCTTGTCGCACGTGGCGCACACAATGGGACCTGGCATGGCGGGCCTCCCAGAAAACTGTACCTGACAAAAGCGTGGGGCGGCAAGGCGCACGTCGGGGACCGGCAATCAAGTGTTTACTCAGGATTTCTCTCGCGAACCCAGTAGCACGATTTCTCTGCACGCCGCGGGCTTCTTTGACCCGTATAGAGGCGCGTGCTAGTATCGGATTCTGCTTGAGTATGCGGAATGGAATCGGTCAACTCGCCTGTCACTACCGAACTTCGTAACACGCCACTCAACGCGCTGCACCGGCGGCTGGGCGCAAAAATGGTCAATTTCGGCGGCTGGGACATGCCCGTCGAGTATCCGGCAACGGGCGGCTTGCTGGCGGAGCACAAAGCGGTACGCGGCAGCGTAGGCGTCTTCGACGTAAGCCACATGGGCGACATCCGGATTCACACCGGGCGTTCGGCAGGCGGCGCGCTGGCTGCCGTACAGCACATCAGCATGAATGACGCGGCGCGGCTGGCCATTGGGCAAGCTCAGTATTCGGCGCTGCTTCACCCGCAAGGGACGTTCGTCGACGACGTAATCGTTCATCGGCTGGGAGAGGACGACTTTCTCCTGGTGATTAACGCCGGCACGCGAGAGAAAGACATCAACTGGGTCCGCGAGAACACGAGCGGATTCGACTGCATCGTCGAAGACCTGAGTGACGCGTACACGCAGCTTGCGATTCAGGGCCCGCGGGCAGCGTCTGTGCTGCGAAAGCTCAGCGACGCAAACCTCGATACCGTGAAGAACTACTGGTTCACCCACGGAAGGGTGTGCGGACGGAAAGATATCCTGATTGCGCGGACCGGCTACACGGGTGAAGATGGCTTTGAGATTTACGTTCCATCGGATCGGGCGACGAGCGAAGAGGTCTGGACCAAGGTGATGGATGCCGGAAGCGAGTTCGGCATCCTCGCCTGCGGCCTCGGCGCGCGCAACACGCTGCGGCTGGAAGCCAAGATGGCACTGTTCGGACACGAGATCAGCGATACCATCAACGTTTGGGAAGCCGGCCTGGATCGCTACTGCAAAATGGAGAAGGGCGACTTCATCGGCCGGGCTGCCTTGGAGCGCGCCAAGGCTGCCGGACTGAAGCGCACGCTTGTCGGAATCGAGATGATCGAACGGGGCATCGCGCGCGACGAATATCGCTGCTTCAACGAAGCTGGTGAAGCGATCGGGGTGATCACTAGCGGCTCGCCATCCCCAACGCTGTGCAAGAATATCGCGTTGGCGTACGTACCTCCCGCCTTAACGGAGATTGGGACGCCGATATACGTCGAAATTCGCAGCCAGAAGTGCAAGGCTCAAGTGGTTCCAACTCCGTTTTACAAACGGCCCAAGAAGGCAGGACTACCGCAATCAGCGAAGGCAATTTGAGGCGAGCTTAATTTTCAGCGACCCCGGCAGCCCGGGATCGGCGAGGAGTCAACGCATGGCTTATCCGGCGAACTACCGTTACACCAAGCAGCATGAGTGGGTCGACGTCCAAGGCGACCTGGCCGCCATCGGCATCACGGACTACGCTCAACAGGAGTTGGGTGATGTCGTGTTCGTGGAATTGCCTAAGCAGGGTACACAGGTCACTGCGGGAAAATCGCTTGGCACCGTGGAGTCCGTGAAGGCCGTCAGCGAAATCTATTCGCCGGTCACGGGTGAAGTGATCCAGGCCAATGCCGAGCTGCACGATGCGCCCGAGAAAATCAACACTGACCCCCATGGAGTGGCCTGGCTCGTCAAAGTGCGCCTCGCGAACCCTGCGGAACTCAAAGAGTTGTTGGACGCGCCGGCCTACGAAGCATTCATTGCGGACGTGGCCAAGGGCAAGGAAGCCTCGGCCTGATGCGCTATCTCCCGAAGAGCCCCACCGAGCGCCAACAGATGCTAGCCGCCATCGGCGTGGGGTCGATCGATGAACTTTTCTCTAGCATTCCAGAGCGCTACCGGCTGCGCGACGCACTGAAATTGCCCGGGCCTTTCTCCGAAGCCGAAATCATCAAGTACTTCAAAGAGCGGGCCACGGAGAATTCCGTCGGCTACACCAGCTTTTTGGGCGCCGGGGTCTACAATCACCTGCGTTCGGTTGTCACCGACGCGATTATTCAGCGTGGCGAATTTCTCACCTCCTACACGCCGTACCAGGCCGAGATCACGCAAGGCACCCTGCAGGCCATCTTCGAATTTCAGACGCTGATGTGCCAGCTGACCGGGCAGCAAGTTGCGAACGCCTCCATGTGGGACGGCTCGACCGCGACTACTGAAGCCGTGCTGATGGCCGAGCGCGTCACCGGACGCAGCCGCGTCCTGGTCGCCCGCTCCCTGCATCCCGAATATCGCGACGTGCTCAAGACCTACGCGAAGAACTCCGGATTGCACGTGGAAGAAATCCCCTTCGGTGCGGACGGCACGGTGGACCAGAAGGCGCTGCAATCATCGATCAAGGACGACGTAGCTGCCGTCGTCGTACAATCGCCGAATTTCTTCGGCGTGATCGAGTCCGTCCCGTCTCTTGCGAGAGACGCGCATCCTTCCGGTGCTTTGCTCGTCGTTGCTATTACGGAGGGCGTATCGCTGGGACTGGTTAGGCCGCCCGTCGAGGCCGACATCGTCGCGATGGAAGGACAAAGCTTCGGCCTGGCTCCGAGCTATGGCGGACCGTTCGTCGGCGTGATCGCCTCTCGTGACAAATTCGTGCGGCAGATGCCCGGGCGTCTTGCCGGGCAAACCACCGACACCGAAGGCCGCAGGGGATTCGTTCTAACCCTCGCGACTCGCGAACAGCACATCCGCCGCGAGAAAGCCACTTCAAACATTTGCACCAATCAGGCGCTCTGCGCCCTGGCCGCGACAGTGCACCTCACGTTGCTCGGCAAGGAGGGCCTGCGGGAGATGGCGGAGCAGAATCTCTCGAAAGCACAGTTCGCACTCTCCGAGCTGACGAAGATTCCTGGCGTGCGCCGCACCTTCAGCGCTCCTTTTTTCAACGAATTTACGATTGAGCTGCCCCGCTCGGCCCGGATCGTCAACAGCCACCTGCTACGCGAAAAAATCATTGGCCCTCTGTCGTTGGGCTCCTCGTATCCGGAGCTAACGAAGCATGCGCTGGTGTGCGTAACGGAAACAACGACTCGCGGTGACATCGAAAGCCTAGCGGCCGCGATTCGGCGCGCCGTGGAGCAGCCCGTTTAGGCCGGCGTTTGGCACTGGCCGCACATGACACCATGAACAAGCGAATTAAAAAAGCGTCTCGCCACACCAACCTGAACGAAGGCTTGATCTTCGAGAAGTCCTCGCCGGGTAAACGCGGGTTTGAATTGCCGCCGCTGGATGTTCCCGCGGTTGACCCCGCTCGCGCTTTAGGCAACAACCATCGAAGCGACGGCGTTGCAGGCTTCCCGGAAGTAAGCGAGATCGAAGTCCTGCGCCACTTCACCCGGCTTTCCACCTGGAACTACGCGATCGACCTGGGCATGTACCCGCTGGGCTCCTGCACGATGAAGTACAACCCACGCGTCAACGAATTCGTGGCCAGGCTCGACGGCCTCGCCACCGAGCACCCACTGCAGCCCCAGGAACTCTCGCAAGGCTGCCTGAAAATCATGCGTTTGCTCGAGCAGTGCCTGCTCGAAATCACCGGCATGGATGCGATCACCCTGCAGCCTGCCGCGGGCGCACAAGGGGAACTGACTGGGCTTCTTCTGAATTCGCGCCTATCTCGAGAAACAAGGCAACGCGCGGAAGAAGGTCTTGATCCCCGACTCCGCCCACGGCACCAATCCCGCCACCGCCGTGATCGCGGGCTACGAGGTCGAAAACATCAAGTCCGAATCACACGGGCAAATCGACGTCGACAAGCTTCGCGAACTGGTGACCGAAGATATCGCGGCCTTGATGATCACGAATCCATCGACGCTCGGTATTTTTGAAGAGCGCATCCCGGAAATCGCCGCGATCCTCCATGCCAAAGGCGCGCTGCTCTACATGGACGGCGCTAACATGAACGCGCTAGCAGGTGTCGCTCGCCCTGGTGATCTTGGCGTTGATGTCATGCACCTGAATTTGCACAAGACGTTCTCGACACCGCACGGTGGCGGAGGCCCTGGTGCCGGACCGGTGGCGATGAAAAAACTTCTCGAGCCATTCCGCCCAGTGCCGATCCTTGTCGAAAAGGAAGGCGGCCGACTCGCTCTGGAGCCGGTTCGCCCAGACTCCATCGGCAGGGTGAAAGCGTTCTCGGGCAATTTCGGCGTGCTGCTACGCGCCCTCGCATACATTCTTGCTTACGGCCCCGGCATCCGGCAGGCAACCGAAGACGCGGTCCTCAACGCGAACTATATTCGCAAGCATCTGGAAAGCGTTTACGATCTGCCCTATTCCCTGCCCTCCATGCACGAGGTCGTTTTCAGCGACGCCATCCAGAAAAAGAACGGCGTGAACACCATGGACATCGCCAAGCGCCTTATCGACTACGGCTTCCATCCCTATACGACGGCTTTTCCGCTGATCGTACCCGGCGCCCTGATGATCGAGCCGACGGAATCGGAATCGAAAGAGGAGTGCGACCTCTTCATCGACGCCATGCGCGCGATTGCCGAAGAAGCCGCCGCGACGCCTGAACTCGTCAAAACCGCTCCACACTCAACTCGAGTGAGCCGCCTTGACGAAGTCGGCGCAGCTCGCAAACCGATCCTCTGCTGGGATCCCGCACGCCAACCCACTGCGGAACAATCGAAGCACGCTGCCGAGCGCGCCAAGTCCCAGGAGCCAACTCCGGTAGTGCCGACCGCCTGATTCACTTGGCGATTCACTTCACGGCACAAGTTTTTCTCCCCATGGAGTAGGCAACTACTCTCCTCTGCTAGACTTGCTGCACTGGAACGGATTCCATCCGTGCTACTCGAATGACCTCCGCGCTGACTCCGTGGCTCCCAAAATCCGTTCTGCTGTTGCGCGACTACGATCGTCATAAATTCCTGTCCGATTTGATCGCCGGCATCACTGTCGGCCTCGTTGCTTTGCCGCTTGCAATGGCGTTCGCGATTGCCAGCGGGGTCACGCCGCAAGCTGGAATCTATTGCGCCATCGTGACTGGCTTCCTGATTTCCGCTCTCGGCGGCTCAAAGACCCAGATTGGCGGCCCCACCGGCGCTTTCGTTGTCGTCATTTCTGGAATCATTGCCAAGTACGGAATCGAGGGTCTGTTCACCTGCACCATGATGGCGGGCGTCCTCCTCGTGCTCCTCGGCGCGACCGGCATGGGTACGGCCGTAAAGTATTTCCCCAGGCCGGTCATCATTGGCTTCACCAACGGCATCGCCATTCTCATCGCCAGCACCCAGATTCGCGACTTGTTTGGATTGCGCATGAATCAGGTGCCCGGCGATTTCTTCCACCGCATGGGCGCTTTCGGTCAGGCATGGAGTACGGTTTCCGGCCCGGCCACGATCCTTTCAATAGCGTCGCTCGCCGTGATGATTCTCTGCCTGAAGTACGCCAAGCGCATTCCCGGCGCCATCATCGTCACGTTTGGGGCCACCGCTGCTGTGGCCTTACTGCACCTGCCGGTAGAAACCATCGGAACGCGCTTCGGCGGGATTCCCGGCGGCTTACCCACGCTCGCCATACCCAAGCTCCACTACAACGTTCTGCGGCAGCTTCTATCTCCCGCATTCACCGTGGCGATGCTCGGCGCGATCGAGTCTCTAATGTCCGCCGTAGTGTCCGATCGTATGAGCAAGGACAAGCACAATCCGAATGTGGAGTTGATGGCCCAGGGTGTCGCTAACATTGTCTCGCCGCTTTTCGGTGGCCTGCCGGCAACGGGAGCTATCGCGCGCACGGCCACCAATGTCCGCGCCGGCGCAAAGACGCCGATGGCCGGAATGATCCACGCGCTAACGCTGCTGGCGATCGTCCTCTTCGCCGCGCCGCTGGTGAAAAACGTCCCGCTCGCCGCACTCGCCGCCATCCTCATGATCGTCGCTTACAATATGGGTGAATGGAGAGAAATACCAGAGATTCTGAAGCTTAGCGGAGCGGACATCGCCGTCTGGCTGCTAACGCTAACGCTCACCGTGGTGACCGATCTCACCTTCGCGGTCGAGGTCGGAATGGTTCTCGCCGCACTCACCTTCATCCGCAAGGTGTCGCGAACCACCACCGTCGCGCGTGTGACGCGGGACTACGTGGAAGATAGCCGCGTCCACATTTTGCAGGGCAAAGACATCCCCTCTTACGCTACCGTGTTCCGGATTCACGGCCCGTTCCTGTTCGGCGCTACCGACAAATTCGCCGAAATTCTGGATGACCTGAACACGCTTCCGCCGGTCCTGATTCTCCGCCTGCGAAATATGACCGCGATCGACGCCACCGGCCTCGGCGCAATCCGCGACCTCGCCGACCAAGTTCACGCCTCCGGCAGGACTCTGCTTCTCTGCGGTGCGCGCGAACAACCCGCGCAGCTCATGAAACAAGCAGAGTTCGAGCGCCACGTCGGCGTCGAAAACATTTGCCCAAGCATCAGCGGTGCCCTCGAGCGCGCCGCTGATGTGTATCACCGGTATCACCCCAAAGAGCCAGTCCTGACGGCTCCGAAAACCTAAATCCGAACGCCAACCCCTCTCTTCCCCCTATCAAAGTCCCGAAGGCCCTTGGGTGTCGCCAGCTAAGATGAAAGTCTTTCAGATTTGATTCACCCGCTGGATAACCCGCGTTCTCCACTCTGTAATACCGCCCGCCTATTCTTCTACGCTGGGGATGATTCTCGCGCATCCCTCTAAGTCCGGCCTTTCTGAGGAGATCTCCGTGAACAAAGGTATTTCCGCTGTAGCTCTGAGTCTAGCTCTGCTCACCGGCACGTCGCCCGCCCACGCGGACAACGATGAGTTGCGCACCGGCAAAATCAAACACGTGCTGCTGATTAGTGTCGATGGCCTTCACGCTTTGGATCTGACTAACTTCGTAGCGTCGCACCAACAATCCACCTTAGCGCAACTCAACAGCCACGGGTTCACCTACACCAACGCTTCCAGTTCGCTTCCCACGGATTCCTTCCCGGGTCTCGCCGCCCTGGTTACCGGCGGCTCACCGCAAACCACTGGTTTCTGGTACGACGTCACGTACAACCGCGCTCTAGTCGGCCCGAAACTCACGGCGCCCGCGGGCTACGTGATGGTCGCCACGCCGTGCCCGGGTCCGGTAGGCACGCCGGTTGGCCTCGACGAAGAAATCGATGCGGACCTCAGCCGACTCGACGGAGGCAGGGCGCAAACTAGCCTGACCGACGCTCCCATTAACCCCGGGCTGCTGCCCCGCGATCCCATCACTTGCAATCCGATCTTTCCGCACGAATACCTCCGCGTGAACACCATCTTCGAAGTCGTTAAGGCCAATGGCGGCTACACGGCGTGGTCCGACAAGCATCCGTCGTACGAGTGGGTCAAGGGCCCGAGCGGAAAGGGTCTCGATGACTTCTACTCACCGGAAATTAACTCGCTACCCGTCAATCTACCGCAGGTCAAGATTTGGCCCTGCAATCCAATTCCAGACGTGGAAACTGACCCTGGTTCCGCATGGACCGACACGATCGGCGACATCAAGTGCTACGACGCCCTGAAAGTGCAGGCCATTCTGAACGAGATCGACGGCCTCTCACACGACGGCTTGCAGAAGACGAAAGTGCCAGCGGTGTTCGGGATGAATTTCCAGTCTGTTAGCGTCGGCGAGAAACTCAAGGGCAACGGCTACACCGATGTCTTGGGAACTCCGGGTGAAGGACCTTCCGGCGCGGCGGCGGGCGATGGAGGCGGGCTCCTGGGCGAACTCGAGTTCGTCGATCAAATGCTTGGCCTGATGGTCAACGAACTCAAGAAGCAGGGCCATCTGGACTCTACTTTGATCATCATCGGCGCCAAACACGGCCAGTCTCCGATTGACGTCCAGAAGAAAGTTCCCATCGGCGGCGGCCAGCCTCAAGCCCTGATCGGTTCATCTGAGGCGTTTGATATTTCTGATGACGGCTCGCTCATTTGGCTCATCGATCCGAGTCTCACCGCAGGCGTGGTTCAGCAACTGAGCACGCCGGAGAGCCAGCAGACGCTTGGCATCCAAGAGATCTTCGCGGGTCCTTCCCTGCGCAACAAATGGGACAGCCCCACCGACGATGCGCGCACCCCCGACATCATCCTTAAGGTCAATACCGGCGTGATCTTCACTGGCGGCTCCAAGATCGCCGAGCACGGCGGACTCAATGAAGACGACTATCACGTCGCACTTTTGGTCTCGAACCCGAGCCTAGCCCTTAAGCACATCCGGACTCCGGTGACGAACCAGCAGGTGGCGCCCTCGATCCTGAAGGCTCTGGGAATCGACCCCAACGAACTGCAGGCCGTTCAGAGGGAACAAACGCCTGTGCTGCCCTTCCTATTTGGCGACGGCGATAGCGACGACAAGTAACCCCGTCTCGTATCCTCCATAAGCAATAACCGTAAGCGAAGGGGGCGCTCCGTGAATCCGGAGCGCCCCCTTCATTTGCCAGTGTCGCGCGCGGCCTTATTTCCCGAGGCGAACGCTGTCGAGGATCGCGCTGAACGTCTTGTCGTAGTCGGGGTACGCCGCCTGTGGCGCAACGCACAGGAACGAGAGCAGCCCCTGCGGCTGCATCACGGTGATCAGCCAATCGGTTTCTTGCCCGCCGATCGGCGAATCATTGCTCAAGTATGTGGAGAGCCCTGGCTGGCCGTTCAGTTTCACAGGCCCAGACTGCCGAACGACATGCAGATTCGGATTCGACTTTTGCAAGTCTTGGATAAGTTGCTGAGTAGCATTTTCTAGCGCGCTCGAATCGTTGGGATCGGTGTTTACAGGCGTGAAGCTTACGATCATCCCGTACGCAAGCGCACTATCGCCGCTGCTACCCTGCACCACGCCGCGGATGGGCGCAAACGACGCACCACCATTCTCATCGGTCTCTCCCCAGTTGTCGGGGTACTTGAGGCTATAAGCCGCGCTTTGATACTCCGCAGAGTGATCCGACGCAGGCGGCGGCGCTCCGCCCGCCGTCAGGACGCCTTTCTTGGCTACCGGCAAAGCCAGGACTTCCCGCTTGATGGCCTCAAATTCCGCGGAATCTCGTTTCCCACTCGCCGGCGGCCCGCCCAGTTTGTCGATTTCCTCATCGACGCGTTCGACGCGGTGGTCCGGGTTCGGGTGGTCGGATAAAAACTGCGGCGGATTCTTTCCTTTGGTCTCTTCCTGCAACTTCTCGAAAAACTGCGCCATCGCGCGCGGGTCGTAACCCGCGTCATAGATCACCTGTGTGCCCATCACGTCCGCCTGCGTTTCGTCGGCGCGGGAATAGTGCAGCAGGACGCTTCCTGCTCCCAGCGCCACGCCTTGCGTCAGCAGCGCGCCACCCGTGCTTCCGCCGAATAAACCGCCAAAGATGCCGGCGGCGCCTTGCGCGAGCTGGGCCTTCGACGCCTGAGCCGTTCCGTGCCGCAAGGCCACGTGCGAAAGCTCGTGCCCCATCACCGCGGCAAGCTGCGCCTCGTTGTCCGCTGCCTCGATCGCGCCGCGATTGACGAACACGTATCCGCCCGGCAGCGCGAACGCGTTGATCGCCTTGTCGTTGATGCAGTGGAACTCCCAGGGATATTGCACGCCACGGGTGGGCAGCTTGGAAACGAGGCGAAGACCTAGCTTCGTCAGGTACTCATCCACCTTGGGATCATCGCAGAGGGGGAGCTTTTGCTCCAGCAACGTCGCGTTCTGCTTCCCTACTTGGACGTCTGCTTGCGGCGAGTAAACATTCCAGGGCGCCTTCAATTGAGTACGCTGCGCCAACAGCGGAGATGCGCAGAGAACCAGGCACGCCAGACACAAGACCGCGATGCGTGCCGCATGGGCACCACAAGGCCGTCGATTCCCTTCGTTTCGCTGGCTACAAAAAATCAAGATGTGCCCACCCTCACAGGCGCTCACTCTTTTGCTTGCGGACAGCAGTATGCACAAGGTCAGATAACAGGCGGAGGCTCAGGTTTACTGTACACCGGCGGGCGGGCAAAAGAAAAAGCCCGGATGGTATCCACCCGGGCGGGATTAGAGAGAGAAGTGAAGTCGAGTCTAGCGAGCCAAACGAGGCGTTGCTTCGGGTGCTAGAGTGGCCGTCGGCGCTTCCACGGTCTTGCCGTTGCGCGCCTGCGTGGGTTTCGGCGCAACGGCAGGTTCCAGCCGGCGGGCTGGCATTGCCAGGTTCTCACCTTCACGTATGAACGTGAGGCGGTCCTGGCTCTTGTCCCAATCAATGCATACCAGGTCGCCGAGATGCACTTGTTCGGTCGCCAGCAAATTCGCCAGAGGATAGACCACATGCCGCTCGATCGCCCGCTTCAGGTGACGCGCGCCATACCGCTGGTCCGTCCCCTCTTGCAGCAAGAAATCCTTGCCCGGCACCGTTACACGGAATAGGAACTGGCCCTTGGCCGTTTCCAGAACGCGCTGTTGCACTTGTCCCAATTCGATATCGAGAACCTCTTCCAACTGCTCGCGCCGCAACGGGTGGAACACCACCGTTTTGTCCAGCCGGTTGATGAACTCTGGCGAGAACTTTCTCCGCGCCGCTTCCACCGCCGTCCGCTCGACCTTTTGGTCCATACCAGCGGCCGGCTTATCCTTAGGCTGAATGAAGCCCATTCCGCCATTCATGAGTTCCGAGATCTCGCCACCACCCAGGTTCGAGGTCAAGAAAATCACCGTCTGCGACAAATCCACCCGACGATTGTCGCCCAAGGTTAGAGTCGCCTTATCCAGCATGCCCAAGAGCAACTGCCACAGCGCGTCAGACGCCTTTTCAATCTCGTCGAACAGCAGGAACGACAGTTTCAGCTTGTCCGTATGGCTCTTTGCCAACTCTTCCTGGGTAATCAGCGGATGTGTCTCGCGATGACCCAAATACCCTGGGGGTGACCCGATCAGCTTGGCGATCTCATGCGAATGCTGAAATTCCGCGCAATCCACCTTGATAATCGAGCGCGCATCCCCAAACAGAATCTCCGCGGCCGCTTCCACAATCCGCGTCTTGCCCGAACCCGTCGGACCCAGGAACAGCAGGTTCCCAACTGGCCGCCCCGGCGAGTTCAACCCTGCGCAGAACACCTGGTACATGTCCACAAGCGCTTGGACGCCCTCTTCTTGGCCGACGATCTTCGCCCGCAGCGAGCCGTGAAAATCTCGAGTGTCGTTGCTTCGGATGGTGGGATCCAACTGTTGTCGAACGGCGGCTCTCATCTTCGTTCTCCCGGCCCAACCCTTGTCTCACAAAGCCTAGCGAGGGAGTCATTGCATGGGAGATGCCAATCTTCTTTCGTCGAAGACCATCACCGGAAGTCCAATAAACTCAATGTCGTGCGCGAGTTGCACTTCTGGAAACTGTCTCAATCGGTGAGACATTGTGCCAACCGGGCGCAAAGTGAGAGGGGTGAAACAGTTTGTGTCAGTCCGCGAACGACAAAAAGGGGCTTTCTGGGAAATTGTACCAGTTGCGAACACTGGGAAGATTAAAGTGTCACTTTAGATTGGCTTACCCGGCTGTCAGCACCACAACTCCGGGTCGTTCCTCCGGCGGCACGGCCACACCGTCGCGGAAGGCCACGAACCGGCCCGAATTCGCGGCCACACGTTCGCCGGGCACCACAATTCCCACGAGATTCAGCGGGTCCGCTGCTGAAACAGCCACAGTTTCCCCGGACGCTGGCAGACCGCGCTGCGCCCGAAGCGACTCCACCGCGATTGACAGCGCGAATTGCTCCCCCAGGAACCCGCTGACGAATCTTCCGCCACGCACCTCTCCCCGATCCTCCAGGCGGCGCAGGGTGATCAGCACCTCGCGCCACTTGGGCAGGATCGTCTCGCGGGTCAGCACCTCCCGGAACACGATGCCGTAGCGCCGCAGCAGCATCCAGCAGGTCGCCTCTAGGGCCCGAGTCCGGTCCACCAGCTCGTCCGAATAGAGCAGCGACCACCGCCCGGAACTGTGCCGGGGCCGGTTAGTCTTCCCGCTCCCGTGCCCCGAGCGCCGTTTCGGATCGATCAACGCTCGCAGGTTGTCAAATCCGTCCGCGGTCAGCAAACCGCCCGCGACGAGTTCCCACAGTGCCGTCTCCACTTCCGATTTCAGCTTTCCCGTTCCGCGCACGATATCGGCGAAAAACGACGCGCCGCGCTGTCGCAGAAACTGCATCACCTCTTTCGCATCCCGGCCGAGGCCCCGCGTCTCTTCTGCCCCCGCCTCCCGACGCGGAATCATCCAGTCGGCATCCTCGCGTACGAAAAACGTGATGGGCGCCACACTTGTTGGCACCACCCGCCGCCTCTCGATCGTCGCCGATTCCAGCGTCGCCGGATGCGGCGACACCCTGCCCCAGCCTACCGCCCCCGTAAGGCACAGCTGATCCAGTACCTTCGGATCGTAGTCCGCGACACGGCGCGCGAGAATTTGCCGCTCCCACGCATTTGCCGGCGCCTCAAAGCCCTGCATCTGCTGCACGATCTCCAGCGTTCCGCGCTCCCCCAGAAGCTGGCTGCTAGAACCCACGTGCTGCCAGCGCAGCAGCCATCTCATGAACTCGGCTGGAGTCACCGAAGCAATCTGTTTCCTCAACGTCCCCAGCGTCAGCCGGTGAATGCATGCCAATAGCCGCCGTTCGCACCATTCTGTTTCCGCCCCGGCTGATTCCGTAAACCGTCCGCGCAAAACCGCTCCGCTCGCCTCTAAGCGCAATAGCGCCTTATCGACATCACCCTGCGGAAGCCCCCACTCGCCTGCGAGTTCGCCCGCTGTGACCGGGCCGGTGTGCATGAGCCAACCTGTGGCCATGGCAAACACCGCCTCGTCGCGAACCGTCTCCGCGGTGGCCACCTCCGGGAGCACCGTCTCAAAACGCGCTATTGGAAAGATCTGCTCGAAAGCCTTTACCCGTTCCGCCGCCACCCAATATCTCGCCCCTCCTACTTCGGCAACTCCGGCGCGGCGTTCTGCGACAAGCTGCTCGAAGTTCTCACTCCACTCTCCGATCGACTCCTGCAGATTCGCCCGCAATGTGCCAGTCACCGCAAGCTCCGCTGCCCCCCACGGCACAGGCAAGGCGATCAGCGTCAGCAGCGCATCGTGCAACTCCTCGGCATCCCGCACATCCAGCCAAGCATCCGCGCGGACCTGCGCGATCGCTGCAGGGTCCAGCCGCCCAACCTCGGACAGAACCGCCTCCGGCAGCACCCGCCGCATCTCTACCGCACGCGCTCGCCGCTCCTCCAGTGGCGCATCATCCAAATACGCATACGGGTTGGCGTTCAAAATCTCGTGAGAAAACTGTGACGGCACCGGTGTGTCCACCGCCAGGCATCGGATGCGCCCCTCGTCGATATCCCGCAGCACGGTCTCGAGCCCCTCAACGTCCATCGCCTCGGTAAGAACATCTTTCATCACCTCACCGATCAACGGATGCTCGGGGATCTTGATTTCGCCAACAATGTTTTCCTGGCACGCCTGCGCCTCGGGAAAGACCGACGCCAGCAGATCGTCCGCTCGCATCCGCTGAATGGGTGCCGCCACTTTCTTCCCGCCCTGAAAGCGAAGCAGCGCCAGCGCGCGCCCCGCGTCCCAGCGCCACCGCGTCGTAAACAGCGGCGAATCGAGCACCGCCTGCTCCAGCACTTGCCTCACGGAATTCGGATGCAGAAAATGAAAAACGTCCCCCAAAGGAAAGCTGTGCTGCTCCGCTAAAGAAATGTTCAACCCGTTGTCGGTGGCCGCCGCTTGCAGCTCAAAATTGAACGACCTGCAGAAACGCTTGCGCAACGCCAATCCCCACGCCTTGTTGATGCGCCCTCCGAAGGGCGCGTGAATCACCAGCTGCATCCCGCCGCCTTCGTCGAAAAACCGTTCCGCGATGATCGTCTCCTGCGTTGGCACGGCACCGAGCACCGCGCGCCCCGCGATGAGATATTCCACAATCTGTTCAGCGCCTGCGTCGTCCAGTCCGCACTCCGCCTTCAGCCGATTCACCGCCGCTGCTACTTCCGGCGAGTTCTTCCGATCCGCTCCCGGCGCAACCCCCGCGACCATCGAGCTAATCTCTTGCCGCAGCCCGGACACCTCTGCCGAAAGCTCCGCAGTACGCGCCGGCGCTTCCCCCAACCAGAACGGCACGCTCGACGCCGCTCCCTGCGCATCTTCCACCAGCACGCTTCCAGACTGCTGCACCCGGCGCACTCGCCACGACGTGTTCCCCAGCAGAAACACGTCTCCCGCCAAGCTCTCGACAGCAAAATCCTCGTGGATCGTGCCCACCACGGTGCCTTCCGGCATCGCTACCACGGTGTACAAAGCGTTCTCCGGAATCGCCCCGCCACTCGTGATCGCCGCCAGCCGCGCTCCCCGCCGTGCGCGCAGCACGCCGTTCACGCGATCCCGATGCAAATACGCCCCGTAGCGCCCGCGCCGCGCCGCAATGCCTTCCGAGAGCATCTCCACGATCGCGTCAAAACCCGCGCGCGCCAGATTCCGATACGGATACGCCCGTCGCACCGCCTTGAATAGCTCGTCTTCGCTCCAATCCTGCGCCGCGCACATGGCCACAATTTGTTGCGCCAAAATGTCCATCGGCGCGTCCGGAATCTCCAGTCGGTCCAATTCGCCCTGACGAATCGCCCGCACCAGCGCCGCGCACTCCAGCAATTCATCTCGCGTGGTCGCAAAAATACGTCCCTTCGGAATCGCTCCGCGCCAATGGCCCGCCCGCCCAACGCGCTGCAAAGCCACGGAAATCGCCCTCGGCGACCCAATCTGACAGACCAGATCCACGCTACCGATGTCGATCCCTAGTTCCAGCGAAGCTGTCGCCACCAGCGCCCGAATTTCTCCCGCTTTTAGTTTCTTCTCCGCCGTCAGCCGCAGTTTCCGCGACAAGCTGCCATGATGCGCCGCCACCGCGTCATTCCCCAGGCGCTCTCCCAAGTGGTGAGAAACACGCTCCGCCAGCCGCCGTGTGTTCACAAAAATCAGCGTCGAACGATGTTCCTTCGCCAACTCCGCGATGCGATCGTAGATTTCTCCCCACATCTCGTTCGTCGCTACCGGCCCTAGCTCGCTGCCCGGAACCTCCACCGACAAATCCAATTCGCGGCGATGCCCCACATTCACTACGATCGGCTCGGGCCGGTCGCCGCCCGTGAGAAATTCCGCCACGATTTCAATAGGCTTCTGCGTAGCGGAAAGACCGATCCGCGCCAGCGGTCTTCCGGCCAGACGTTCCAACCGCTCCAGGGAAAGCGCCAGGTGCGCGCCGCGCTTGTCGTCGGCCACCGCGTGGATTTCGTCCACGATCACCGTCTCGACCGTCTTCAACACTTCGCGGCTCTTCGCCGCCGTCAGCAGGATGTACAGCGACTCCGGCGTGGTCACCAAGATGTGCGGCGGCCGCACCAGCATCGCGCGCCGCTCGTGCGCTAGCGTGTCGCCGGTGCGTACCGCAGTGCGGATTTCCGGCATCAGCAGTCCACGGTCGCCTGCAAGTTGCAAGATTTCACTCAGTGGAATCTCAAGATTTTTCTGGATGTCGTTGCCAAGCGCCTTGAGCGGCGAGACGTAGACGATTTCCGTGCGGTCGGAAAGCTCCCCGCGCAGCGCTTTCCTCACGAGTCGATCGATGCACACTAAGAACGCCGCCAGCGTTTTCCCGGAACCGGTCGGCGCGGAAATCAGCGTAGTCTTCCGCTGCAAAATATGCGGCCAGCCGAGTTCTTGCGGCTCCGTGGGCGTCCCAAAGCGGCCCACAAACCAATCCCGAATGAGCGGATGCGCCCATTCCAGGCCGCATGACAGGTTTTGTGGCTCGATGCTCATTAGACCTACAGCAATTATAAGCTTTTTGGGCGGGGCTTCGCTTTGCGGGACAGACCAGTACGAAGAACCTTGATGATCGGCTCGGTTTGAACCGTTAGCACAGAAGACAGAATGTTCGGCTAAATCAGAACCTTCGCCGATGGCTCTCGGCTAGGAGCGTTCCGGCTTCTTCCGTGCCTGAGGCGCAGCCGCAGGTGCAGTCGCCGGTAAAGCCACACGCGGCTTCTTCCCCTCGCTCACCGCTTCCGCCGGAGCGTCCACGGACTTGCCGTCCTTGGCCTCTGCCGCTGCCGCGATCTTCTCCGTCTGCGGCGGTTCATTCTTGACGAGCGCGCCTTCACCCTCGCGCACGAACGTGAGTTGCTTGTGTATCCGATCCCAGTCGATGCACACCAGGTCGCCCAGGTGCACTTGTTCGGTCGCCAGCAAATTCGCCAGTGGATAGACCACATGCCGCTCGATCGCCCGCTTCAGGTGACGCGCGCCATACCGCTGGTCCGTTCCCTCTTGTAGCAGGAAGTCGCGCCCGGCATTCGTCACCCGGAAAAGGAACTGCCCCTTGGCCGTTTCCAGAACGCGCTGCTGCACTTGCCCCAACTCGATCTCCAGCACTTCTTCCAATTGCTCGCGCCTCAGCGGATGGAACACCACGATCTTGTCCAACCGGTTCATGAACTCCGGCGAAAACTTCTTCCGCGCGGCTTCTACCGCCGTGCGCTCCACCTTCTGGTCCAGCCCGGCAATGGGCTTGTCCAGAGGCTGCACAAAGCCGATCCCGCCCTGCATCAATTCCGTGATCTCTCCACTGCCCAGGTTCGAGGTCAGAAAAATCACCGTTTGCGACAAATCCACCCGGCGGTTGTCGCCCAACGTCAGAGTAGCCTTGTCCAGCATCCCCAGCAGCAACTGCCACAGCGCGTCGGAGGCCTTCTCGATCTCGTCAAACAACAAAAATGACAGCTTCAGTTTGTCGGAGTGGCTCTTCGCCAGCTCTTCTTGGGTAATCAGCGGATGAGTCTCTCGGTGACCCAAGTATCCCGGAGGTGAGCCAATCAGCTTGGCGATCTCGTGCGAATGCTGAAACTCTGCGCAATCCACCTTGATCACCGCGCGCGCGTCGCCAAACAGAATTTCCGCGGCGGCCTCCACGATCCGGGTTTTGCCGGAGCCCGTCGGGCCGAGGAACAACAAGTTCCCTACTGGCCGCCCTGGCGAGTTCAGACCGGCGCAGAAGACCTGATACAGATCCACCAGCGCCTGTACGCCCTCTTCTTGACCCACGATCTTCGCCCGCAGCGCCGTCTGAAATTCCAGCGTATCCGTGCTGCGTTGACTCGGGTCGAGTGGGAGTATGTAGTCAGCCATGGCCGCCTCCTAGCGTCTCCTCAACTGCGGAGCCGCAGTACCAAGCCGCCCGCGTCCATAGTCAAACTGAGACAGTTTGACCTGAAGCGTGGATTGTAGGAGCCGCAACTGTAAAAGCAGCTCCCGCGCCACGGTGGGCGACTCAGAAATCCGGAGAATCGGCGGAAACAAATCCGCGAGTTCTAGATTCAAGTCTCGAAGATCACCAACCAGCTTTTGTACCGTCGGCGAATTCGAGTCCGCCAGGTCCAGATGGTTGTTGATCTGTTCGCGCAAAGCTCGCCAATTGAGCTCCACGAACGGATGCTTCTTGGACACTTCGCGCACCACCCGGTCGGTGATCCGCGCGCGCTCACCCAAACGGGCCAGGTGAATTTGCCGCACCTTTTCGCCGCGGCGCACGTTGTGCACCAGATAAAAATTGTTGCCTTTTCGGCGAACGAAAGCCATATCTTTAGTCCTTAACAACCCGCCAGTATATCTGTAGTGTACGGCGCTTCCACTACACCCTTCCATAGATTTGACGCCGATTCGCGGTGATTGTTTCCGATGCGTTATCGCTAAAAAATACATGCACCGCGTCGTAACGCTTCATCAGTTTTTTTTCTCCGTTCCATTTGCTTTGCGTATCGTTCCTTTCCTCGAGCAATTCTTCTGCTACACCATTGGATGCTTCGGCCATGCCGCCCGCTTCTTCCTTCGCTGGCTCCTTCGTTTGCGCTTTGTCGCGCCGCTGTCATTTCTTTATCATCGACGGTACGGTCTCACTTTGTTAAACCCGGGCACCGCGTTTTTGTCTTGCTTGAGCTCGCGTGTACTATTACGAAGGCGCACCGCTCGTAGGGGCGCAGCATGCTGCGCCCCATCTTGGCAACCAACTCAAGTGCTTGCCGACCAAGGTGATTGAAAATGTCCTGGGATCCGGTCTACCGCCTGGTGAAACAAATTCCCCGCGGACGGGTTCTATCCTATGGGGCACTCGCTCGCAGTCTGCGTCTCGCGGGCGGAGCGCGCAGCGCGGGCCGCGCCATGGCCGCCACGCCCTCTGGAAAAGGCATTCCCTGGCATCGCGTCGTCGCCGAAAACGGAAAGATCCTCATTCGCGAGCCCTACGCCTCCCTGCAGAAAAAACTCCTGGAAAGCGAGGGCGTAAAAATCATCGAATCCCGTGTCGACCTAAAGCAGCACCTCTGGACGCCGCCAGGCAAAACCAGCAAGAAGTCCGCGAAAGAAAAATCCCGCGCAAAACGTAATCGTAAGGCCCCATCCGCCCTGTAGCCGCCGTCTTCAGACGGCGGGGTTGGGATGAAACGCCGGCAAGACCATCGGACCGAAGCTCAGCCCCATACGATGAAATCACCCATCTGCTGTATGCTATACGTTCTTTTGGCAACCGAATCGCTCAGCGGTAAACTCAACCGCAACTCAAACGAATGCCTCAACCCGTCCTACAGGTAGAAAATCTGGTCAAGCGCTACGGCGACGTCGAGGCTGTTCGCGGCGTCAGTTTCTCCGTGGAGGAAGGCGAAGTGTTCGGCCTGCTCGGCCCCAACGGCGCCGGAAAAACCACCACCGTCGAAATCATGGAAGGTCTCCGCACCCTCGATAGCGGCAGAGTCTCCGTCTGCGGCCTCGACCCGCAGCGCCAATCCAACGAGCTTAAGAACGAGATTGGCGCTGCGCTGCAGTCAACTTCCCTGCCGGACAAACTGAAAACCTTCGAGGCCCTCCAGCTTTTCGCCGGCTTCTACTCGCGCCGCCGCGATCCGGAGGAACTGCTCAAACGTTTCGGCCTGGAAGAAAAGCGCGACACCTTCTACAGCAAGCTCTCCGGAGGCCAAAAGCAACGCCTCGCCCTCGCGATGGCGCTCGTCAACAATCCCCGCGTGCTTTTCTTCGACGAACCCACTGCGGGGCTCGATCCTCAGGTCCGCCGCGAGATCTACGACATCATCGACGAGCTGCGCCACGAGAAAAAAACCATCCTCATGACCACGCACTACATCGAGGAAGCTGAGCGTCTCTGCGATCGCGTCGCCATCGTCGATCACGGCAAGGTCATCGCCCTGGGTACGCCTCGCGAGCTCAAAGAGCGTTCCGGCGACAAGACCCGCCTCGAAGTCCGCCTCGCCAAGCCCGAATCCGAAACTGTGCTCAGCAAACTCGATGGCGTCGCCGATTGCCGCAACCTCAATGGCACCTACGTCCTCCATTGCCAGCGCCCGCCCCAGGCCATCGTTGCACTGGTCAAGCATCTGGAAGCGCAAGGCAACGAACTCGTCAGCCTAGAAATCGCCTCGCCCTCGCTCGAAGACGTCTTCATCGAACTTACGGGAAGGAGACTCCGCGATTGAAACACTTCCTCGCACTCACTCGCATGCGCATTCGCCTCACGCTGCGCAACAAGACTTTCTTGTTCTTCGGCTTGATTATGCCTTTCGGCTTTTTCTTCCTCTTCGCCGCCGTTTTCGCTAAAGGCGACCCTGACGCGGTTCGCTTTTTGCTCGGCCCGGTGATCTCCCTGGCCGTAATGGGCGCCTTCTGGGGACTCAGCGTCGCTCTGGTGACCTTTCGTGAACAAGGAATCTTGCGCCGCTTTCACGTGACTCCGGTCACTTCCGCAGACATGCTCGCGTCCAGCATCGTCGCCAACTATCTCCTCATTCTCCCGACCATCCTTATCGAACTGCTCCTCTCTAAATTTATCTTTCACGTATCCGGCTTCGGCGACCTGTTTTCCCTGTTCATCATGGTCACGGTGGGCGTGATTTCCTTCGGGTCCATGGGGCTGGTGATCGCCAGTGTCACCAACACCATGCAGGAGACTCAAGTCCTCAATCAGCTCATCTGGTTCGCTCTGATTTTTCTTTCCGGCGCCACAGTTCCCCTGTCTGATCTCCCGAAAGCAGCGCAAGCGTTTGGTGTGTTTCTTCCCGCCACCTACCTCGTCTGGGGTTTGCAGGACGCCATCTACAATTCAGCGCCAATCTGGAATCTTTGGAAAGAGTCCCTATCACTCCTTGGTTGGGCGATGCTCGCTTTCTTCGTCGCCGCGCAGCTCTTTCGCTGGGAACCCGAATCTAAGATTCCCCGCAACGCAAAACTCTGGGCCGTGGCTACGGCTCTGCCCTTCTTGCTTTTGGGAATCTGGGAGAACCGCACCGGGACCATTCTCCTTCAATCGAAAGCGGCCTATCGTTCCATGGATCGGTCCAACAAAGACCATCAACCATCTCCTCCCTCCAAATCGCAGGAGCAACCACCGCGCGATCAGCCCTAGCGGCGCCCAAATACGCACGCCAATTTGGTTTTGTCTCACGCTACTCCAATTCGCCGGCCGCATTGACGCTCGCTCCCCTCTACCGTATTCTGCAAATTCGAGTGGCAACACACTAGGGAGCAGCTATGCCAATTCAAAAGACCGAAACCATCTGGCACAACGGAAACTGGATCAGCTGGGACGACGCCACCCTGCACGTCCTTTCCCACGTCGTGAGCTACGGCTCCGCGGTATTCGAGGGCATCCGCTGCTACGAAACCAAGCAAGGCCCCGCCATTTTCCGCCTTCGCGAGCACATGCAGCGCCTCATCAACTCCGCGAAGATTTACCGCATGGAGCTGCCCTACTCCGTCGACCAATTCACCGGCGTCGCCACCGAGCTCGTCCGCCGCAACAAGCTAAACTCCTGTTACGTCAAGCCAATCGCTCTGCGCGGCTACGGCGAAGTCGGCGTCAATCCGCTCAGCTCCCCGATCGATCTCTACATGGCTTGTTGGTCGTGGGGCGCGTATCTCGGCCCCGAAGCCCTCGCGAAGGGCGTTGACGTCGGCGTTAGCTCCTGGACGCGCATCGCTCCAAACACGCTGCCCGCCATGTCCAAGGCCGCCGCCAACTACATGAACTCGCAGCTCATCCGCATGGAAGCCTCGTTCAACGGCTACGCCGAAGGAATCGCCCTTGACGCCGACGGCCACGTCAGCGAAGGCTCCGGCATGAACGTCTTCCTCGTGCATGACGGCGCGCTCTACACTCCGCCGCTCGCTACCAGCATTTTGCCCGGCATCACACGCGACGCCGTCGTCAAACTCGCGGAGGACCTCAAGCTCACGGTCAAGGAAAGCGTCATTCCTCGCGAGATGCTCTACATCGTCGACGAAGTCTTCTTCGTCGGCACCGCCGTTGAGATCACGCCGATCCGCTCCGTCGATCACATCCAGGTCGGCAAGGGCGTTTGCGGCCCAATCACTCGCCGGCTGCAAGATGAATTTTTCGCCATCACCAGCGGCACCAAACCCGACCGCCACAACTGGCTCACGCCAGTCAGCGCCCCGGTAGCCGCCTCGTCTCGCTGACATGGAGTGCGGCGGCTCGCCGCCGCCTTCACGGTTGTCGCACAAACTAGAAGCGTGACCCGCACCTCACGGCGGCCCCCGGTCCGACATACACCTGTCATCCTGAGGCCATCCGATAAGGATGGCCGAAGGACCTCAGCCTCAACCTCCGCAACCGGCGTCCCAAGGCCCTCAATTGTCCTTCTCCATTTCCCGCTTCCCCGGTTAGAATCCCCTCCGTTCAACCCCGGGAACGTTCCCCTTCCCGGCGAGGAGGATCGTCGATGTACAACGTTCCACAAAAACTCACGGCCGAATTTATTGGAACATTCGCGCTAATTTTCTTCGGCGCAGGCTCGATCTGCGCCGATCAGTTCTTGCATGGCGCGGGAAGCCCTGGGCTTTTCGGCATCGCCGCCGCGCACGGCCTCGCCATCGCCATCATGGTGTCGTCGCTCGGGCACATCTCCGGCGGCCATTTCAACCCGGCCATCACCATCGGCTTCTGGGTCACCAAGCGTGTCACCACCTTGGACGCCGTGCTCTACTGGGTTGCGCAACTCGCTGGAGCCACCGCCGCCGCATTCCTGCTCAAGGCTGTCGTGCCCGAAGAAACTTGGCGCGCTGTAGCACTCGGCACCCCGTCGCTGGTACGCGACTTCCCGGTCTGGTCCGCGATCGTGCTCGAAGCCATCACCACGTTCTTCCTCGTCCTCGTCGTCTTCGCCACTGCCGTCGACGAGAAAGGCACCTTCCGCGCCATCGCAGGCTTCGGCATCGGTCTGACCATCACGCTAGGCATCCTTGTTGCCGGGCCCTTTACCGGTGCCGCCCTCAACCCCGCCCGCTCCTTCGGCCCCGCCCTCGCCGCGTCCCACTGGGCCAACTGGGGCGTCTACTGGGTAGGCCCCCTAGCCGGCGGCTTCCTCGCCGGCTACCTCTACGACTCCCTCTTCCTCAAAAAGCCCTAGCCCGTCACGGGCATAGCTGCGGCCGCCCCACCAGGTAAACTTGTCATCCCTCGGTTACCCGAAAGGGTAGCCGAGGGACCTCAACGTCAATCTCTCCAAAGCGTTGCACAAAGAAGCGCCCGCTCCTTTGCCTCCTGTATTTCCTTCACGTCCTCTACTTCCTCCAATACGCCAGTAACTACGCGCGCAACTCCAAACGGCGCTTTCCTTGCTCACTACCACCTCGGATGTTAACTTCGCCAAATAGCGCCATCATCGCGGGAGCTCACAGTTCATGGCCCTGAATATTGACGATCTGCTCCGCCGAGCCGTCGAAAACAAAGCTTCGGACTTGCACCTCAAAGTCGGCAACCACCCCTATCTCCGCGTTGACGGCCTCCTGACGCCTCTCACCGACGTCGCCCGCATTACGCCGGAAGAAATGCTCTCTATGGCTTTCAGCATGATGACCAATCGCCAGAAGCAAAAATTCAAGGAGACCGCCGAGCTCGACATGGCCTATGGCGTCGCCGGCCTCGGCCGCTTCCGCGTCAACGTCTTTCAGCAGCGCGGCAACGTCGGCATGGTCCTCCGCGTGATCCCGACCAAAATCCGTACTACCGAAGAGCTCAATCTTCCCACCGTCATCACCCGAATTTGCGAAGAGCAGCGCGGCCTGGTCCTCGTCACCGGCACCACCGGTTCCGGCAAGTCCACCACGCTCGCCGCCATGATCGACCGCATCAACGCCAATCGCTCCGACCATCTCATCACCATCGAAGACCCCATCGAGTTCCTGCACCGCGACAAGAAGAGCTTCATCAACCAGCGCGAAGTCGAAGTCGACACCGCAAACTTCTCCACCGCCTTGCGCGCTGCCCTCCGTCAAGATCCCGACGTGATTCTGGTCGGCGAAATGCGCGACCTCGAAACCATTTCCACCGCGCTCCTCGCCGCGGAAACCGGCCACCTCGTTTTCTCGACTTTGCACACTCTCGACGCCACGGAAACCATTCAACGTATCATCGCTGTCTTTCCGCCTCCCGAGCAGAAACAGATTCGCTTGCAAATGGCCGCCACGCTCAAAGCGGTCATCTCCCAGCGCCTCGTGCGCCGCGCCGACGACCAGGGCCGCGTTCCCGCCGTCGAAATCATGATCGCCACCGGGTACATCCGCGATTGCATCATCAATCCAGACAAGACCCGCCTGATTCACGACGCCATCGCTGCCGGCACCAGCCAATACGGCATGCAGACCTTCGATCAATCGCTCTTCGATCTCTACACCAAGCAACTCATCACCCTCGAGGAAGCCCTCTCGCGCTCCTCCAATCCGGACGAATTCCGACTCCGCATCCAAGGCATCCGCTCCGCCTCCGACTCCGCCCGCGAGGAAATGGAGCGCCAAATGGCCGACTTCGAGCGCTTCGCCCGCAAGTGAGCGTGGAAGCGTGAGACTGAAGCACCATTGATCAAACTCAAAAAGTCTTTACCCTTGGGTTTCGGAATCGCAGGATTCTGTGTAGGGCTCGCGCTGTGCGGCTATGCGTTTTACATGAACTCGCACCTGATATATGGCAACGACCTTCTCTTTCTAGTTTTGTGTCCGCCGTCTATTGCTGCGATGGCGCTGCAAAACGGGGGCGTTGTTGAAGCGCTGGTAGTTTGGTTCTTCATCTCTTTGGCGAACGCTGGACTGTACGCGGTCATTGGAACCGCGGTTCAGGGGATAAACCGCAGCCTAACGTAGCTGGTCCCTCTTGCCTTCGCTCGCCACTAGGCACTTCCCTTCCGCCGCCTCGCGGCAGTATCATCCCCGTGCTTATCGCTTTGCGAACGGAGAACGCCCATGCTCCCATCCGAATGTCTACCCAATCGCCGCACCTTCCTCAAGGCCGGCGCAATCTTCGCCACTGGTCTTTCCAGCTTCGCGCTGTCTCCCGCGCCCGCTGCCGCGGCAGACGAAGAAGCCTGGATCGTTGGTCCTCAGCCGGGCTACTCTCCGCAGATCGGCACGCTGGTCTCCATGCTCGCCTTCACCCGCGAGCAAGTCGTCTACAACGTCAAGGGCATGTCGCAGGCCGATCTCGACTCTCTCCTCGACGCCAAAGCCAACACCATCGGCGCGCTGCTTTTGCACCTCGCCGCGACGGATCATTACTACGGCTTGAACACGTTTGGCGGTATGAAATGGGATTCGTGGCCGGACGACGAAAAGAAAAAGTGGGACATTCCGATGAACCTCGGCGAGCCCGCGCGCAAAGCCATTAAAGGCAATAGCCTCGACTACTACCTGAACACCCTTCACGAATCGCGCGAAAAAAATCTCGCCGAGTTCCGCAAGCGCGACGACAAGTGGCTGACAACGGTGGTGACCGAAGCCGACTTCAAGGCCAACAATTATGCCAAGTGGTTCCACGTCGCCGAACACGAATCCAACCACGATGGCCAAATCAAATTCCTAAAAAGCCGCCTCCCCGGCGCCAAACCCGCCGGCGAATAATCCGGGTAGCACAGACACTCTTGTCTGTGCGAACGCTGCCCACACCCAACTTGCGCATGCGAGGCCGGCGCGCCAAACGTAGGCGCTCGATCGCCTAATTCCTTACCCTCTTTACTTCACTACTTCCTTACCTCATTCTTTCCCCGTGTTCTCAAGCCTCGTAAGCTCGACACCGAATCCGACCTCTACGACGTCGCCCTCCGCGCCCTCATGCGCCGCCCGCACTCCGTACAAGAAATGAAGCGGCTCCTCGAGCGCCGTGCGTCAAGCAAACTTCTCGCCCAGGTAGTCCTGGCGCGGCTGCGAGAAAACGGTCAACTCGACGACGCCCGCTACGCACAGCAATTCACGCGTCAGCGCACCGAGATTCGCCGCCAGGGTAAATTCCGAATTGCCCGCGACCTCCGCGCCCGCGGCGTTTCCGACACAAACATCCAAGCTGCCGCCGAAAGCGCCACCGACGATGCCGCCGAGCGCGCCGCCATCCGCCACCGCATCGATCGCAAGCTAAAGCTGACTCGAGGCGAAATCTCGGATCGCAAAATTGCCTCCCTCTACCGCAGCCTCCTCGCCGCCGGCTTCCCCTCCGACGCCATCCGCCGCGAACTCAAGTCCCTCGCGACGGAGTTCCCCGAGACCGACACCGACCCGGACTAGATTCTCGCTTCTCCGCTTCCCACTCGGTATCCGGACCGTCCGAAGTCTCCATGCGTGGACGCTTGCCTGCCGCCAGTGCATCCAGCGCTCGAATTCGCTCGCTAAGCTCCATCGCCGTGAGTCTTCCCTCCCGGTACAGGTGGCGCAGAAAATCCCTTACCGGCTGTCGCGCTTTCGAGCAATTGCAGTCCGTGCAGCAGGACACCAGGTTGCGATACGAATTACCACCCCTTCCGCTTGCGGCACAACGTGATCGAGAGTCTTCTCTTCACCTAGCCAGAATAGCGTTCCGGCTGATCTAACCTAGCCAGCGAGTTTAGCCTTTGTTTTCAATGCAAGGTAGGTTCGAGCAGAGTGTTGCTGTTAGGGGCGTGTAGGGGCGTCGCTTCAGCGCGACCCCCACCGCCGCGTCTTGCCTCCTTGCAACGCGCCAGCCACGCGAGCGCCGCAATCTTGCCGCGAACGCGATGGTAATGTCCCCGCGATAGAGGTGTCTAGAAGCTGCTCGAGCTCTCGGAGTTAGTTACTCTACGCTGGATTCTCGACGCTAGGATTCGCACGATGAAAACAGCTGGTGGACACGTCGATCAAATCATATAAAAACGCATTGCTCTAATGTATCAATACGAGCTAAAGTGTCGCCCGGCGTTAGCTTCCATTTCTAATTGATCTGGCGGGGGGACTACTTTGCGATTTTCTCGTTCGCTTTTTATGAAAGAGGATCCATCGTGAAACGCTCTGACTGCTCGCAGATCCTCTTCCGGTACGGGAGACGATGGAAAGCTTTGACGCGCGCCGGCTACGTTCCAACGGCTACCTCACTGCCGCTGGCCCAACCCTTCCTGCTGCTTCTGTGCCTTGTGATGGGGGCGTTCCCGGCGTGGGCCCAAACGGGAGCGAGCCTTTCCGGCGTCGTGACGAACCAAACCGGCGCAGCCCTTCCCGATGTCGCGGTGACAATCAAGAACGTCGATACAGGTGCAACCCGCACGATCGCAACCGACGGCGGGGGGCACTTTCAGGCGTCCGGCCTGCCTCCGGGGCGCTTCCAGATTCGAGCGGCAAAACACGGGTTCGCCGAGGAAACGCGCACGGGGATCAGCTTGGCGGCTGGCCAGGACGCCACGGTCGACATCAAGATGCAGCCGAGCACCCCAGACGCCTGCGCGAGCAGCCACGAGTTCGCCACCACCGATTGCTCGCTGACCTGGCACGGCATCACGTTGTACGGTGCGTATGACGTTGGCATCGGCTACGTCAGCCACGGCTTACCGGTAAACGGCTATAACTATGAAGGCGAATCTCTGGTGAACCGAAACGGCTTTCAACATCGATTCCTCGTCGCACCAAACAACCTGCAGCAGACGGGTCTAGGCGTCAGGGGCAAGGAAGAGTTTCTGCCTGGCTGGTCCGTGGTGTTCAACGCTTCCACTGGCATCAATCCGAATTCCGGCCTGCTCGCCAACGCATCGGCCACCATGACCGCCAACAACGGCCTCCCCAGGGCCAGCTACTCGGAAGCCATCGACGGCGCGCGTGCAGGCCAACCCTTCAATGACGAATACTATGGCGGTATATCGTCCGCGCATTTCGGCACGCTGACCTTCGGTCGTCAGCGCGCCCTCGGCACCGATGCGATGCTCCTTTATGATCCGGTCGGCGGCGGCTATGCCTTTTCCTATATTGGATATAACGGCACGATGGCCGGCGGCGGCGACACCGAGGACTCCCGTTGGGACGACGCCTTAAAGTATCGCCTCGCCTATGGCCCGGTGCATTTCGGCGCGATGTATAAATTTGCCAATGGTTCTGCCGGCTGCTTCTCGGCCTCCGCCACCTGGACTGCCGCCGCCTGTACGCCGGAATTGGTGCATAATAACGCCTATGGATTCGATCTCGGCGGAAACTACGGCAAGTTCTCGGCCGACGTCGTCTTCCAACATTACAACCAGGCCATCAGCGTATTAAACCCCTTGCTGGGGCCTCAGAGCCCGACGCAGTCATATCAGTCCACCACCGACAGCATCAATACAAACCCCATCACCGGGGTTAATCTGATCGACACAAACAACACCGTATATGGCATCGTGACCGACAACAACGCCATTATGGTCGCTGCCAAGTATACGTGGGACCCCTTCAAGTTTTTTGCCGGCTACGAATACATCTGGCAGAACAACCCGTTGAACCCTTTGGGCGTTGGCGCCTCGGACCAGGGCGGTTATTTCATGAGCGGCGTCGAAGACAACAATCTTGATTCTGAAAAGTTGGTGCAGATCTGGTGGACGGGCGTGAAGTACACCTACCGCAGCAAAACCGACTTCACTTTCTCCTGGTATCAACAGCGCCAGAATGACTTCCGTATTCCGCCGACCTGCTCGCCCGCAGCCGGTTTCCGCGCTTCCTGCGCGGGCACCCTCAACGAGGTGTCCCTTTATGCGGATCATCACTTCACTAAGCGTTTCGACGCTTTTGCCGGATTTGCGTATTCCTACGTGAGCGGCGGTCTGGCCATCGCCATTCCTCATAAACCGGGCGTCCCCTATAACTACAACAGCAACTTTGCTCCGACAGTCGGTGGTCGTTTCACCTTCTGATCGCTTCCGCGGCGGGCGCAGTCGAGAGCCCACATGGGTACCTGAAGCGCGCAAATCGGCGGTGCGCTTCTCTTCGCGGCAGTGCGTTCGAGGCCTCGATAGGTAAGGTATGGGAATGTGGAGCTTCAACCGAAACCGCTAAATACCGTTTGGGTCGACCCGGAATTTCTGAAACTCCTGCGAGTAAACTGCAGCAAGTGTTGCGTCGACCATCTGAGCTGGCAGCGCTTACCGGCAACGGAGAAACTAAGCCTGCTGCGGGAACGGAAAAGACTTGGCCATCTCCAGCATGGGATGATGGTACTTTTCGTGGGCGAACTCTCGCGCAATCCGCCATCCTTGACGAAAATAGAACTGTACCGCGACCACATTCGACTTAACGACGCGAAGACGGCACGGCTGGCAACCGCGAGCAGCTATCTCGGATTCACCTTGTGCCAGCAGTCTCCTTCCGACGCCTTGTCGCCGGTACTCCTGAAGCACCCAAAGGTCATCAACCCACTCCTGGTGCGTTATTATCACCCCGAGAATCTTCGCATCACGATGCTGCTACCCATGCCAGCGGCCAGTCCTCGTCTTTGAACTCCAAGGGGACACGATTCGGAGCGAAAAGGTCCTTAAACGTCTCCGTCGCTACGATCTCTATGAGCTCTCGCACTGCGTCGTACTCGTAGGGTCGCGGTCGCCGGATAGCTACCTCGATGGGCATGCACCTATCTTAAGCTTTTGAAGCAAGTTCCGGTAAACGCGGTAACCGGAAACTGACCCACTCCCGTAAATTGCGGCAACACGCCCCCAGCAAGAGGCATCCCGCGGCGCTTGTAGAGCCACCGCCCCTGAGCCTCGAAGCCATCCGCGCGTGCATTTGCCACGCCGCCAGCTATCGCCTGCAAGGTGTCAGGTAGTGCTCCAATCTAGTGTTGCTTTTCGGGGCGTGTTATCTATCGCGTGGGCGCCTGCTCGATGGGTTCCTTGGGCTTGTCGATCTTCTGCTGGTCATCGACGGAGAACAGCAAGAACTGGCTGAAGGTGTGACGCCGGTGATAGCGCCGCCCCGAAAGTGAGCAGTACCAATCCGCACTTCTCGGCAGCCAAAGGTGCATGGTGTCATTTCGGAAGCCGACCGGGCCATATTCGATGAGTTGGTGATCGCGCATCAGTCCAATCTCGGGCACCGGCCGCATCGTGTCTGTTTCTATGGCCAGGATTTGCGAACTCGCGGTGTCAATCCACGCGCGCCCCTTCAACCCGACGGCATAGGATTTGCCGGAAACGCGATAGATGAGCATGGCGCTTTTGCGGTCGGTTCGCTGCTGGAAATGTACCAGCCAAGCGGGCTTGCCGCGCCACGCTCCGCGGCCCTCGCAGGAAAATTCATATTTCTCCTGGTAATAAGGATGGAAAACGAGTGCCAGCGTGGGAAGACCGATGGTACCGATATGCCCAGGGAATTGCTGCGCGGAAACAGATCCGTTGCGATATTCCTGTACATCCAGATCGTGAGCACCGAACTGCCGGATCTCCACCATATACTCAAACTTCCTTGTTTCTTTGGAGATTTCGAGGCCGAGAGGGCTCAGGCTGGAATGCTCGACCTTTTCGGTGGCGGTAAATCGGTCCACATTTTCGACCAGCTCCCTTACGCGATCGCCGGTAGCTTGCAGTACGTCGGCGAGCTGGCAGGAGGCGCCGGAGTCTAGAACCAGCTTTTCCTGATCGATATCGGGCGGTATCCAGTTGGTTTCGGTAACGGGTGTGAGCGCGGGCAGGTCTGGCGGCGCGGCCGCGCCGGGATTGCCGGCTTTCGCGAAAGCAGCGTGACCCCCGTGATCCGCGGGCGGACCGCTTGCAGCCGCGGCGCCCCCGTTGGACACCGTCGACTCATGCATGCGTGCGATCAGATCTTGCGCGATCGCGGCCTGCGGAGACTGCGGTTGTTCGCGGAGGGATTGTTCGAGCGATGCGGTGGCGCGCGCATAATCGCGTTGAAGATAGGCGGCCTGGCCCAGCGCCAGCCATGCCGGCGCATGGTTGGGCGCGAGGTCCACGGCCTTTTGCAGGTACGTCAGCGCTTTGGCGGACTCGTTCCGCCGCAACAGCAGCACGCCCATCAAATAATTGCCGTCGGCGAAATCCGGCGCAATGGCGAGCGCGCGCGTCAAATGCGTTTGAGTTTCGTCGAGCCTCGCGATCTGCAAGGCGTGAAGACCTTTCTCGGTCTCCTTGATCGCCTTGGGGGGCACGGCTGCACCCGAGGCAGTCCGCGATAGGCCGGCCGAGCTTTCCGGAATCATGGCGACAACCAGATCTTGGACTTGTCCGCTGGCATTGATCGAGACGTTCTCGCGCACGGTGCCATATCCCGTAGAACTAACTTCGAGTAAGTATTGCCCTGAGGGGATGCCCTTAAAAGCAGTCTGCCCGGCTTGGTTGAAACTGCCCTTCAGATCGACTTTCATATCCACCGAGCGGAGCGTGACGGTCAGCGGGCTGAGGAACGGCGAGCCACTGTCGTCCTGAATGCGAACGACTACTTGGCCTTCGATGATCGGAAGCGTTGTCTTCCCAAGGACTGCGGGTGGCGTAATCCCTTGTTGCGCCCGGAGAACACCGAACGGCGCGAACGAAAGAACGCCGGCGAGAATGGATACTGTTTTTAGCGGAAACAATGCAAGGTTGCGACGCAAGCCCGGGACCCCGTTCTTACCGCCACTCCGGTCTATGACTTTCCGTCTAATCAAAGAACATGTCAATCGATCCTTCGGATCGGGTAGTGGGCTAAAAGCGTCGGTAGTGCTCCAATTTAGTGTGCTGTTAGGGGCGTGTAGGGGCGTCGCTTCAGCGCGACCTCCACCGTCGCGTCTTGCCTCCCCGCAACGCGCCAGCCAAGCGAGCGACGCACTCGTGCCACACCAACACAGATTTAGAGCCGTACCCGGCCTGCAAGGTGTCAGGTCGATTGCAATGCCTGCATGTTAGGATGAACGGATAGCGAGGGAGAGGATTCTGTGACGGAGAGGCCATCGACAAAGACCTGGAGCGGCAACGACATCCGCGAGGCTTTTCTCCGCTTCTTTGAGAGCAAGGGCCACCGCCGCGTCCGCAGTTCCTCGCTCGTACCCCACGGCGATCCCACGCTGCTCTTCACCAACGCGGGTATGAACCAGTTCAAGGACGTCTTCCTCGGCCTCGAAAAGCGCGACTACAACCGTGCCACCACTGCACAAAAGTGCGTCCGCGCCGGCGGCAAGCACAACGACCTCGAAAACGTCGGCTTCACCAAGCGCCACCATACCTTCTTCGAAATGATGGGCAATTTTTCCTTTGGGGATTATTTCAAGAAAGACGCGATTGCCTATGCCTGGGAGCTAATCACCTCACCCGAATGGTTCAACATCGACAAGACCAAGCTCTACACCACGGTTTTTGGCGGAGCGGAGGTCGCGCCGGGCACCACGCTCGGCGTCGATGAAGAAGCCCGTGGTTTCTGGCTCGCGCAAGACGTTCCCGCGGATCGTGTCGTCCCCATTCCCGGCCTGAAGGACAATTTCTGGGCCATGGGCGACACCGGGCCCTGCGGCCCGTGCAGCGAAATCTTCTACGACATGGGCCCAGAAGCCTCCGAAGAGGGCCACGCTGACTGTAAATTCCCCTGCGACTGCGGCCGCTACGTAGAAATCTGGAACCTAGTCTTCATGCAATTCAACCGCGACGCCAGCGGCACGCTGACGCCGCTGCCCAAGCCTTGCGTCGACACTGGCATGGGCCTCGAACGCACGGCCGCCGTCCTCCAAGGTGTCATCTCCAACTACGACACCGACTTATTCATCCCGCTTCTGAAGCGCGCCGCTGAACTCTGCGGCGTTGATGCCAAGAAAGAGGGAGAACTTGAGGAGGGCCGGGGCGGCGCTGCCTCTCTTCGGGTCATCGCCGATCATGCTCGCGCCGCGACATTTCTCGTGAGCGATGGAGTGGCCCCATCCAACGAAGGTCGTGGATATGTTTTGAGAAAGATTATCAGGCGCGCCGTTGGCCACGCCGATTCTCTGTTTGAGGACCGACCAATTCCAGTCATGGAGGCGATGGCGCACGCGGTCGCTAACGAGATGAAGGGAGCGTATCCGGAGTTAACGACCACCATCGATGCTGTGAGTCGAACCTTGGGCTCGGAAGAGGATCGTTTTGTTAGAACGATCGGCCGGGGTCTTTCGGAGGTATACGCTGATATCGAAAAGCAGATCTGGCTCAAGGAGATCGGGAACCTACAGGAAGGAGAGAAGCAACTGCGGGCAGACTTGTCTCAACTCCGAGCAGCCGACCGCGTGCGGAGACTTGTAGAAGTGCTCGAGGGAAGACCAGATCCTGGACGCGGAAAGATCTTATATCCCGGCGCTAATGCGTTCCGCATGTACGACACTTTTGGGCTACCGCCCGACTTCATAGAGCAAGTCTGCAGAGACTTAAAGATTGACTTCGACGAACCTGGGTTTCAACGCGCGATGGAAGAGCAGCGCACTCGTGCGCGGGCGTCGTGGAAGGGCGGGCACAAAGAGGCGGCGAATCCGGCGTATGCCAAAATCGCCGAGACCTACAAGACCGAGAAGGATTTCTACCACTGCACTGACGCGAAAGACGTTCGCATCGATGCGATCATCACCAAAGCTGGCGCGGTCAACGAACTAAGACCAGGCGAATCCGGCGACGTCGTTCTCGACCGCACCGTCATCTACGCCGAGTCCGGCGGACAGGTCTCCGATACTGGCGCGTTCTATGACAAATCCGGCTCGCAACTGCTCGCCGAAGTCACCGGCGCCTACTATCCCGTGGCCGGGCTTGTCGCGCACAAGGTCAACGCCAAGGAAACGCTGCGCGTTGGCGACCGCGTCTCCGTCGTCGCCGATGCCGACCGCCGTGCCCGCATCATGCGCAATCACTCGGGCACGCATCTGGTTCACGCAGCGCTGCGCAACATCCTTGGCACCCATGTCAAGCAGGCCGGCTCCCTCAATGCGCCTGAGCGGCTGCGCTTCGATTTTTCGCATTTTGCGCATGTCGATCCCGAGGAGCTGCGCGACATCGAGCAGCAAGTCAACGACGAGATTCGCCACAATACTGAAATCACAACCAACATCAGTTCCCTCGATGATGCCCTAGCCTCGGGCGCACTGGCGTTCTTTGGCGATAAATACCCGGAGAGCAACGTTCGCGTGGTTACCATCCCAGACGAGCGCGCTCCCCGCGGCTTTTACAGCAAGGAGCTTTGCGGCGGCACGCACGTGCACCGCATCGGCGACATCGGAGTGCTGAAAATCGTGGGCGAGCAGTCCGTAGCCGCGGGCGTGCGCCGGATCGAGGCCGTCACCGGCATCGGCGCGCTGGAGCACTACCAGCAGCAGGCGCAAATCCTGACGCAAGTCGCCAGCCAGCTAAACGTCGGCGAAGACTCCGTTTTGGCTACCGTCGAAAAACTCTCGCAAACCGTGAAGCAGCTCGAAAAAGAGCTGGAAGCGCAAAAGCGCAAAGGCGCCCTGGGCCAGTTGGACGAGTTGATCGGCCGTGCACACACCATCAAGGGCGTAAAAGTGATCGCCGAAGAGGTCCAAAATGTGGACCGCGAAGGCCTGCGCCAACTAGTCGATTCCCTGCGCCAAAAACTAGGCTCCGGTGTGGTCGCGCTGGGCATGCCCGAGAACGGAAAAGTGGCCCTCATCGCGGGTGTCACCAAAGACCTCACCTCCAAAGTCCATGCCGGCAAGCTAATCCAGGCCCTCGCCAAGCAGGTGGGCGGCTCCGGCGGCGGAAGACCCGATCTGGCCGAGGCTGGCGGAAAGGACACAACTGGCCTAAAAACTGCCCTTCAGAGCGTTCCCTCCCTAGTCGAGCCTTTGCTATGATCCGCCTGCGCCCGAAACGTGTCCGTCGGTGGACACATTCCGTTAGTACTATCGACCTATCGACTCACCACGGACGCAGCCTGTAGCATTCCGCGTGTTACTTAAACGAGGACTTGTGCGCCTTCCCCACGCAACGATGTCTAAACGCGCGTTCCTCGCGTCCTGCGCCTATCTGGCAGTGCTGGCCTGCTGTGCAAAACCGGCCAACGCCCAGATCGCGAAGGTCGTGGACACCAGCGGCCGCCACTTTTGGGTCAATTCCGAGCCGACCGTCCAGACCAAGCTAGCACCCGCGAAGGCGCATGCCGCGATCTACATGCCCGCGGAGGCTTCGTTTACCGGCCGCGGACGCCCGGCGCTGAGCATTGACCGGGACGGCGCCGAACAACTGGTTCGGGAAGCGGCGGACCGCCACCGGGTGGACCCGGCGCTGGTTCGCGCAGTGATCGAAACGGAGTCGAACTGGAATCCAACGGCGCGTTCCCGCAAGGGTGCCGTCGGACTCATGCAGTTGATTCCGACGACGGCACAGCGGTTTGGTGTAAACGACGCCTACAGCCCGCAACAGAATGTGGACGCTGGGGTTCGCTACCTGAAGGTGTTGCTGGAGCGGTATGATGGTAACCTGGATTTGGCTCTGGCGGCGTACAATGCCGGTGAGGGGGCTGTGGATCGAGCTCACGGCGTACCGGCGTTTCGCGAAACAAGGGACTACGTACAGAAAGTTCAGAATGCCTACTTCCGGCCAGGATCGGGACGCCTCGATGGCTTGTGGATCAATCCACGAGCGATCCACAAGAGCGTGGAACCCACCGGCCGCATCATATTCACCAACGAATGATGGAACCCCGACCTGGTCGGGGCCAGACCAGGTAAGGGCGTAGGGCACGCATGTCCGCAGGCCGAAAAATTTTGCACACAGAGTTCGCCCGTGTTTCACCGGTTTTTGCCGCGCTCGGCGTGGCGCTCTTCTGCGCGTTTTCCACAGCCACTGCGGCAGCTTCCGGAACAACAACCACTAACGTGAAGCGCCAAGCCGCCTCCGCGCAATTTGCCCGCGGCGAAGACCAGCGCGACACTCTGAACGCCAAGCCCGCCAATAAGCGCACGCTCGCTGAATACAAGCAAGTTGTCTCGACCTACCGGCGCGTGTATTTGATTACGCCGCATGCGTCCGAAGTACCCGAAGCGTTGCTGGTGGTGGCGGAACTTTATACCGAGATGGGCGACCGCTTCGGTCGAGGCTATTACCAATCGGCGGTGGATTCCTATCGGTTCCTGATTCATGACTATCCGGCGAGCCGGCACGCGCAGGATGCCTTGCTGCGCATCGCGGAACTCGAGAAAGATCAGCTCAGCGATCCAGCGGCAGCGTCGAAAACCTACGATGAGTTCCTGAAGAAGTACCCGCGCTCGCCGCACCGGCGCGAAGTGCTGGAAGCGCGCGCGGAGTTGGCGTTGTTGCAAGCCCCCGACGCGCCCCCAGCGGTGAAGAACGCGGTGAAGAACGCCGCGCCAGGCGCGGCTCCTTCGGCGTCGAAGACGGAAGAGCCAGCGGAATCTGCTCGCGAGACGCGTGACGATGCGGGCTCGTCGGCGGCGGCGCCTTCCGGTGGTGTGCCGCGGGTGAGGCGCATCAGCGCCAGCGCGTCGGCGGAATCGACGCGCGTGACCATCGACCTGGAAGACGCCGTGGAATACTCATCGGCGCGAATTCGCAATCCCGACCGGATATTCTTCGATTTGCACACCGCGCGGCTCGCGCCGGAAGTGGCGAAGGGCAACGTTCGCATCGAAGGCGCGCTGCTGACCGCGGTGCGCGTTGCACAGAATCATTCCGGCATCGTGCGCGTGGTGCTGGATGTGACCGGCGTGCGCGACTACACCTCGACATTGCAGAGTAATCCGCCGGAGTTAATGATTGATCTGTACTCGGATAATGCGCCCCCGCGAACTGCGAAGTCCAAGCGCACTCCGCCGCAAGTGGGTGATGGCTCGGGCGTTGAAGTAGCGACCGCGATGGACGCTGCGGCGCGGCCGGCTGTGCAGCCTGCCGAGAAGGCTGCGACGGGCGAAGCGGGTTTGTCGTCGCGGCAGCCTGCCAGCAGCGCGGGTACGCCCCGTGGTGCTGCCAACGCGATGGACGGCTCGATGGCAGCGAATTCGGCGCCGGCACCGGTGCAGACTTTGCCGTCGGCAAACATGAAGTCGAAATCGCTTAAGTCCACCGGCACGAAACCCGATCTCATTCAGCCGGCGGCTACAGCGCAACCAACGCGCGACGGCCAGGCTACGCTGACGCGTACACTGGGGCTGAAAATTGGCCGCATTGTGGTTGACGCGGGACATGGCGGGCACGACACCGGCACAATCGGCCCGACGGGCTTGATGGAGAAGGACTTGTGCCTAGATGTGGCGCTGCGCCTGGGCAAGATCATCCAGCAGCGCCTGCCGGGAGCGGACGTCGTATACACGCGGTCGGATGACACTTTCATTCCGCTGGAAGAGCGCACGCGCATCGCGAATGAGGCGAAGGCCGACCTGTTTATCTCGATCCATGCGAACTCGAGCCACGACCACGGGGCCCGGGGGATTGAGACCTACTACCTGAACCTGAAGGGCTCGCCGGATGCGATGGAAGTGGCGTCGCGCGAGAACGCTACCGCGCAGGAAAGCGTGCACGACCTCGAGGACCTGGTGAAGAAGATCGCGCGGAGCGAGAAGATCGACGAGTCTCGGGAATTTGCCGCAGACATTCAGGAGTCGCTGGCGAAACGCATTCAGAAAAGCTACAAACCGGTGAAGGATCGAGGGGTGCGTAAAGCGCCGTTTGTGGTGCTGATCGGGGCGGATATGCCGTCGATCCTGACGGAGATTTCGTTTTTGAGCAATCCCGCCGACGAACAGCTTTTGAAGAAACCCGAGCACCGTCAACGAGTTGCCGAGGGTTTGTATCAGGGCGTGGCGAGTTATTTGCAAAGCCTGAACAGCGTTACCGTGAACCTCCCGAAGCTACCATTGAAACCGCCCAGCCGATCTATGGCATCCGCTTCAGTTGAACAAACCCGGAACCCGCAGTAGTCTGTTGGTGTCTAACCGAAACGTATCAATGCGCTCGTTTCTCTTATTTGCCGCTCTCGCCCTAGCAGCCTCGATCTCCTCGGCTCAGAATCCGCGGGCGGACCTTCCCGCAAAGTTCGGTCAGTGGACGGCCACGGGTCCCGTTCGGCGACTTGCACCGAACTTCGCCAGCGACGAGCAGAAGCGTGCATTGTTCTCCGAAGCGGGCGTCTCGCAGACGGCCTTCGCAACCTACAGCTTTGGACGGAACACGACCAAAGCCACGGCGTATGCGTTTCAGGATTCGAGCGGCGCCTATGAGGCGTTTACGTATCTGCGCTCACCGGGCATGACAACGTTCGACGTCAGTCTGACTCATACGGCCGCTTTTGATCGAGAACGCGCACTGCTGTCCGCGGGGAATCTGCTCGTGGAGCTGGCCCCAGCATCCGACGTTTCGATGGGCGATCTGCAAGATTTGCTGCGCCGAATCATGGCGACGGCCGACAAAACGCCGTTCCCGCCGATCCAGACATTTCTGCCCAAAGATGGGCGAGTTCCGAGCGCCGAGCGTTACGCCTTGGGGCCTGTGGCCTTTCGGCTGGCAGCCGGGGCGGAAGGCCGCGCCGATTTTGCTTCGCTGGTGGATCAGGCGGGGTTTTCGTCCGGGGCGGAGGCCATCTTTGCGCGGTACAAGACTGGGGCGAACGAGGCGGTGCTACTGCTGATCGACTATCCGACGCCGCAGTTGGCCGAATTGCATTTGCGGCATCTGCAGAGGGCATTGTTGGCGGCAAAACAGGACGCGAGCGTGGAGCGGAAGGGGTCGCTGCTGTCGATGGTGCTGGCGCCTACCTCGGCGGAGTATGCCGAGAAATTGCGCAGTGCGGTGAATTACGAGACACAAGTGACTTGGAATGAGCCGAGCCAGACGGCGACCGATCCGCCGTGGTCCACGGTGCTGGGCAAGATCTTCATCGGTACGGGGCTTTTCATGGTCGTGGCGGTGGTGATGGGTGTGGCGTTTGGTGGGGTGCGGGTGATCACGAAGAGGTTCTTCCCAGGTAAGGTGTTCGATCGTCCAGAGCAGATGGAGGTTTTGCAGTTGGGGTTGTCGGGGAAACCGATTGATCCGCGGGATTTGTATTAGGGGGGGCTGTGTTGGTTCAGCCTGAAATGGAATGAGGGTGCTTTCCGTTAGTGAGTAATCCGCCCCTTGGGGCAAGGTCATTGTAGCTCCACCACGTCCATGCGTCTCAAACTTCCGGTTTGTCCGTCACTCGGGTCGATGAAAGAAGAGCGATGCCGAGTTCAAGCATGATGTTGCGCGCCGCATCCAAGATCGACTTTGACTTCCGTGGGCCCTGCGGGAGCAACGCTTCGAACGAGCATCATGTAACCCATAAAGGGGTTCTCCTATTTGTTGCGAATAGTGAGAGAGCTTGCGTCGCCCCTAAACGCCCGGAAGCTCTCTCTACATGTACGTCGAATGACGCGCGTTGAAATCGACACGCATCGCCAAGTATTCGCAGGTGAGTCTCAGCGAGTTACAAAGCTATTGCTGGCCCAGCTCAGCGCCGGCGTCGCCGAACTTCTTTTGGATCTCCTTTTGGGTCTCGGGATCGAAGTCGGTTACGTCAAACATCCGGCGAACTTCAACCATTACGTTATCCTCTCCGGGGATGCGCGAGGCCCATTCGAGCGCCTCTTCGCGCGACTTCACCTCGATGATCCAGTAGCCGCCGACCACTTCCTTCGCTTCGGTAAACGGGCCGTCGGTAACTTTCGATTTGCCGGCCTTGAAGGTGACACGCGCGCTCATCGTCGCGGGCGGGGTTAGGCCGTCGAGCGCGAGCAGCACGCCGGCTTTCCCTAGTTGCTCGTTGTAGTTGCCCATTTTCTCCATACTTTTAAGGTCGGGTACCCAGCCGGGTTTTGCGTTTACGTAGTCTTTCGGAAAGATGATCATCATGAAGCGCATTTTCTTCTCCTTGAGCGTTGAGCGGACACCGTATCAGGGCCGCTACTTTTATATATGAGGTTGGACTGCGCTGGGCACCGAATGTTACGGGGCGCTGGGCGCGGGGTCTGTCTCCACTTACGCGTCGAACGGGCCGGGCGGGAATCGACAAGCAGCTCAATGTTTTTTCGTGTGGCCGAGGATGCTGGAAACAGGGTATTTAGCTCTAGGACGGTGAGGCGGCGATGATTCCCGAACTGGAGACAGAGCGGATGTGGCTGCGGCCGGTGCGGCTAGAGGACGCCGAGTCTAGGGTGCAAAGCCGCGTTGAGGTCCTTTCCGGCAGGAGCCGGATCTGCGATCGGCTATCCTTGTCGGATAGCCTCAGGATGACAATTTTTGCCAATGTGGCACTCAGCCGGAACCTGGGTGCCGGTCTAACAGCCGTAAAGGCGGTAGCGAGCTACCGCACTCGAAAGTGGCTGTAAGAAGTAACGCAATTCCCTTCCTGGCGTCTAATTCAGTCACGGTTGTGCGTGCTTGGTGTGTGCGGTAAGTTGGCGTAGGATCGAAGGATAGCTCCAGGGAGACGTGTTTGCGCATGTGGCATCCAGAAACAGTACAACCAGGGAATCGTAGGGCGCTGGCGGCGACCGTATTCGGCTTGGCAGCCTTGGCGGCAGGGTGTGGAAAAACGGCGGCGGGCGATCCGGCCACGGCTGGTGGGGCGCCACCCGCGATGCCGGTGCAGGTGATGATCGCGAAGTCGCAGAAGATTCCGGATACGACGGAATACCTTTCGATCTTGAAGTCGCGGCATTCGGCGACGATCAATCCGCAAGTGGAAGGGCAGATCACGAAGATCTTCGTGAAGTCCGGCGACCGGGTAACGACCGGGACGCCGCTGCTGCAGATCGATCCGTTGAAACAGCAGGCCACGGTGAGCAGCCAGGAAGCGGCGCGCGTGGCGCAGGAAGCAAGTTTGCGGTATGCGCAGGTTCAGTTGGAGCGCGAGAAGAAGCTCTTTGAGGCGGGCGTGGTGCCCAAGCAGGAACTCGACAACGCGCAGAGCACCTACGACGCCGCTGCCGCGCAACTGAAGTCGCTGGAAGAGCAAGTGAACCAGCAACAGGTGGAACTGCACTACTACAAGGTGGCGGCACCGATGGACGGAATCGTGGGCGATATTCCGGTGCGTCCTGGAGATCGCGTTCAGGTGACGACGCTGCTGACGACCGTGGATGAGCCCGGGGCGCTGGAAGCATACATCTACGTGCCTGCGGATCGCGCGAGGGACCTGAGGTTGGGCGTGCCGGTGCACCTGCTGGACACCGCGGGGAATGCGCTGGCGGAGACGCGGATCACGTTCGTCTCATCGCGGGTGGACACGGATACGCAGACGGTATTGGCGAAGTCGGCGGTGGAAAACGCGCAAGGAAGGCTGCGCGTGGCCCAGCAGGTGCGCGCGCAGGTGGTTTGGGGCTCGCATGACGGCACCGTGATTCCGATCTTGGCCGTGACGCGGATCAATGGAGAGTTTTTCGCGTTTTTGGCGGTTAACGATGGGAAGGGTGCGGTGGCACGCCAGAAATTGTTGAAGATTGGCGACACGGTAGGGAATGATTATGCGGTGTGGAGTGGGATTAAGGCTGGGGACCACATCATTACGTCCGGATTGCAGTTTTTGCAGGACGGGGCTCCAGTGATGGAGCAAGTGCAGGGAGCGAACGGCAACGGCGGCGCTGCGGGACATTAGCGCCGCGGCGCATCGTTTGGATTCTGCTTGGAGCTGTAAACCGAAAAGTCGACGGCGAGCCGCCGCACTCCAAAGGGTGATCTCTTGTTTGTTGATTTCTTCATACGGCGACCGGTGTTTGCGACGGTGTGCGCACTGCTGATTATTCTCGGCGGGGCGATCTCGATTCCGTCGCTGCCGATCGCGCAATTTCCGGATCTATCTCCTCCACAAGTCATCGTGAGCAGCGCCTATATCGGGGCGAACGCGCAGACGGTGGAGTCCGCGGTGACGATTCCGCTGGAACAGGCGATCAACGGCGTGCAGGGCATGAAGTACATCACGTCGAACAGCGGAAACGATGGAACGAGCCAGGTCACGGTGACGTTCGACGTGACGCGCAACGTCGATCTGGCAGCGGTGGACGTGCAGAACCGCGTGAACCAGGCGCTAGGGCGGCTGCCCAACACCGTCAAGAACACCGGCGTGATCATCACCAAGCAGATCGGAGGATTCGTTTTCGGCGCCGGAGTGTATACCGATGGCGGACAGTACGACAGCTTGTTCCTGAGCAACTATCTCGACATCTATGTGAAGGATGCGATCAAGCGCGTTCCCGGCGTGGGTGATGCGATTATCTTCGGCGAGCGCAAGTACGCGATGCGGTTGTGGCTCGATCCCGCGCGGATGGCGGAACGAGGTTTGACGGCCACGGGCGTCTTGAATGCGCTGAACGAGCAGAACGTACAGGTCGCGGCGGGCGAGGTTGGCGAACCGCCGTCGAACGATGCGCAGTCTTATCAGATCAGCGTCCGGGCGATCGGGCGGCTGACGGAAACAACAGAATTCGACAACATTGTGTTGAAATCGGGGACCGACGGCACGCTGGTGCGGTTGAAAGACGTCGGGCATTCGGAGCTGGGCGCGGAAAATTATGCATCGCTGCTGCGCTTCAACGGGCACGACGCGGTGGGGCTTGCAGTAACGCAACTGCCGGGAGCCAATGCGTTGGATGTGGACAAAGCCGCGAAGGCAGAGCTATTGCGGCTGTCGAAGAACTTTCCGCCGGGATTGAAGTATGCGGTGGCGTTCGACACCACGACGGTGGTGGGCGAGTCGATCAAGGACGTGATCGTGACCCTGATCCAGGCCGTTTGCCTGGTGGTGATCGTAATTTATTTGTTCTTGCAGGATTGGCGCAGCACGCTCATACCCGCGATTACCATTCCGGTGTCGCTGATCGGGACGTTTGTTTTCGTGAAGGCGTTCGGATTTTCGATCAACACGTTGACGTTGTTCGGAATCACGCTCGCGACGGGCTTGGTGGTGGACGACGCCATCGTGGTGATCGAAAACGTGGAGCGGCATATCACCGAAGGCATCACCGAACCGCATAACGCGGCGTCGGTGGCAATGAAGGAAGTGGCCGGAGCGGTGATTGCCACGTCGCTGGTGCTGGTGGCGGTATTCGTACCGGTGGCGCTGTTTCCTGGGACGACGGGGATTTTGTTCCGGCAGTTTGCGCTGACGATTGCGTTTTCCGTTTCGATTTCGGCGTTTAACGCGCTCACGCTGACGCCGGCGCTGTCGGCGATTTTCCTGGGGCGCCATCGCGAGCGGGCGCAAGGGTGGTTCTTCCGCGGCTTCAACCGGGTTGTCGAAGCCGGGACGAATATTTACCGGAATACGGTGCTTGTTGTCATCGGGTGGCGGTTCGCGACGCTGCTGCTCTTTCTCGCGGTGCTGGGTGCGACGTATTGGGTCTACCAGCTTGTTCCGCGGGGGTTCATTCCAGAAGACGACCAGGGTTACATAATTTTTATCGTGCAGGCGCCGCAGGGAGCTTCGCTGACGTACACGCGCGACATTTGCGCGAAGGTGGAAGAAACTCTGTCGCACGTCCCGGAGATCGACGGGGCGTTTACGGTGGCGGGCTTCAGTCAAGCAGGAAACGCGCCGAACCGCGCCATCATTTACGCCAACTTGAAGCCCTTCGAGCAGCGCAAGGGTGATGCGCACACGGCGGGGGCGATCATTCAGAAGTTGCGAGGGCCGCTGTTTGGCATACCCGGGGCGATCGTGGTGCCGTTCAATCCGCCGGCGGTGATGGGGCTCGGGCAGTTCGGCGGATTCCAGTTTGAGCTGGAAGACCTGGGGCGCAATTCGTTGCAGGCGATCGCGAATGCGGCGAATCAGCTGGTCGCTCAAGGAAATACGAGCAAGGAGCTGACAGGACTCTTCACCAGCTTCACCGCCAACGATCCGCAATATCTGGTGCACATCGACCGCGAAAAAGCGAAGAGCTTGCAGGTTCCCTTTACGCAGATTACGGACGCACTGCAAGTGTATATGGGCTCGGTGTACGTGAATGATTTCGACTTCAACAATCGAGCGTATCGGGTGTACGTGCAGGCGGACAGCCAGTTTCGTGCCCAGGCAAAGGATATTCGGCAGTATTACCTGCGCTCCGACACCGGCAAGATGATTCCGCTGGATAACCTAGTCACGGTCGAGCAAACGGCCAACCCTCAGGTGATCGTGCATTACAACTTGTTCCGGTCGGCGGAAATCAACGGCAATGCCGCGCCGGGGCGAAGCTCGGGCCAAGGCATCGCCGATATGGAAGCGCTGGCGAAGAAAGCACTGCCGAATGGAATGACGTTTGAGTGGAGCGGGCTGTCGCTGGAGGAATTGGAGTCGGGCGGGAAGGCAGCGCTGCTGTTTGGCTTGGGGTTGGTGGTGGTGTATTTAACGCTGGCGGCGCAGTACGAAAGCTTCGTGCTGCCATTTATCGTGCTGCTGGCGGTGCCGGTGGCGCTGCTGGGTGCGATCGGCGCGCAGGCGCTGCGCGGATTGCAGAACGATGTGTACTGCCAGATCGGTTTGGTGATGCTGATAGGTCTCTCCAGCAAGAACGCAATTCTGATCGTGGAATTTGCGGAGCAGTTGCGCGAGCAGGGGCTCTCGGTCGTCGAGGCGGCGGTGGAAGCGGCGCGGATTCGGTTGCGGCCGATCCTGATGACCTCGCTGGCGTTTATTTTGGGTGTCGTGCCGCTGGTGGTGGCGCAAGGCGCGGGACGCGCGGGGCGCGTTTCCGTGGGGACTACGGTGTTTGGAGGAATGATCGCGGCGACTACGCTGAACCTGCTATTTATTCCGGTTTTGTATGTGCTGGTGAAGGGCTTGGTTCCGAGCCGCAGGACGCACGCGGAGGTGGTGACCGAGCCGGCGGATTGAAATAAGTCAGGGGTTGGCGGTCTTCAGTTCTGTGCGGTCCGGGATTGATTTCCAGTCACGCTGTTCCCTGCTCAGGTCGTCTTTTCGAGTTTTCACGCTTCAAGACAGCAGAATAACCCAATCATTTCGCGGCGCGGTGGAGAATTGGCCCGGTTGTCATCGTGACCAGTTCTTGACGTTTTGGTGACAAAACACCGCGAATGCGCCGATACTTTGAGCTGCCGCGTCTGACGCAGAACTGAACGCGCTGCGGGCGGCGCGGCCTCCATGATCACTCGTTTGGCGGCAATCGCGGCGATCGTTTTCTTCTTGGCGACGGCGTTTCGCTCCGGTTGGCGGCGCGCGGAAACCGACTTTCCCAATTACTACACGGCAGCTGTGTTGATGCGCAGAGGACTTCCAGTACGCGAGTATTACGACTGGACATGGTTCCAACGACGGATGAACTACGCGGGGATCGAGCGGCAGCTGGGAGGGTATCAGCCACAAACGCCACTGACGGCGCTGCCGCTGGTGGGACTGGCGTCGTTTGCACCACAGACGGCGAAACGGATCTGGCTGGCGATCAATTTCGCCTTTCTAGGGCTAACCGTGTGGCTGCTTGCGCGGGTGACGGGATTTCGCACGGAACAGATGGTGTTACTGACGTTCTCAGGATTTGGCTCGCTGTACGGCAATTTCTTGTACGGGCAGTACTACGTGTTTCTGCTGTTCTTGCTGACGCTGGCGTTCCACTCCCTGGATAAAGGGAAGGCGGCGGCGAGTGGTTTTATTTCCGGGCTGGCGTTCGCGCTGAAATTGTATGGCGGACCTCTGTTGTTGTACTTTGCGGTGAAGAAAAACTGGAGGGCGGTGGCAGGATTTGTGGTGGCGGCGGCTTGCGGAGTCGCGGTGGCCATCGCGGTGTTCGGTTGGCAGGACGTACATTTCTACGCGACACAGATACTGCCGCGGGCGCTGGAAGGCGAGATCATCGATCCATACAACAGCGGCAACGGGACGATGGCAACGCTGTTGCGGCGGCTGTTTGTCCTGGAGCCGGAATTAAATCCGCACCCGCTGTGGAATGCTCCAGTGGTGTTCTTCTTTCTGCGGCCGTTTGTTGGATTACTGATCCTCGCAGCCACGTTGCTTGGGTTGTTGGGAGAGCGAGCGGGATTTGAGCGGCGCGATTTCGCGTGGTTTCTGATCGCTATTCTGCTGCTGTCCGCGAACACGGCTTCGTATACGTTCATTCTGCTGTTGCTGCCGGTCAGCTTGCTGCTGGCTGACGCGGAGGTTGCCGAGAGAATTTTCCTAGTGGCCGCGTTCTTTGCGTTGTGTTTTCCGATGCGGCCTGGGTGGAGTGCGGCTTTCCCGAAATTGTGGGTTTTGCTCGCTGTCTTTTTTGTGGTCGGGCGCCACTACTTGCGTTCGCTTAGTCCGAGGCTCGTGGTCGTGGCAGTCGTTGTTGCGGCGCTGCTTGCCGGCGCGGATGCACGGCGGCACGCCGTGAGCTATGCGGCAGAGCCTGGGCAGAGGTTCGAGCGGATTGCCGTGGAAAAGAACGCGATCTTTTCCTCTTCGCCTGCGGTGTCGACGGCGGGACTCTTCTACCAGTCTATCGGGGACGATCGGTACATCCTGCGCTGGCTGCACGATGGTAAAATCGAGGAGCTTGCGTTTGAGGGGCACGCATTCCATCCGGTTGCACCGACGGCGGATGGACCGATCTATTTCGAACTGGTAGCGCACGGAACCTCGACCACGATGGTGTTTGACCCGATGACGCGGACGGTGACGCCGGGGCTCTTGCCCGATTCATCCGGGCCCACGGATTCTGCCGTGTCGCCGGACGGAAAATGGATTGCGTTTGAGACTGCGCGGGCTGGGCCGAAGCAGATTTGGGTCCGAAACGTTGTTAGCGGAAAAGAAGAGGCGCTAACGGGAGGAAACTGCAACAGCTCTTCGCCCGCATGGGAATTGGATTCGAAAGCGGTCATCTTTGCCAGCGATTGCGGAAGAGGGATCGGGTTACCGGCGTTGTATCGCGCAAGAATTGATAATCGGTGAGAGCGGCTGACGATCTTTCGGAAGTGAAGTTAGTCCGCCGCGCTAACCATCGACTGATAGAGATGGATGATGCGGCGATTGTAGTGCTCAAGGGTAAATTGCGCTGCGACCTTGGCGCGCGCCGCTTTGCTGATCGATCTGGTTTCTTCCGGATGCCGATAACACCACAGGATGGCGTCGGCTAGAGCGTCTACATTTCTAGCGGGGACGATGAAGCCGTCTTTGCCGTGGATCACGCAATCGTCAGCGCCCGTTCTTTCCGTTGCGATCACGGCAAGTCCGGAAGCCATCGCCTCCAGCAGGACCATTCCGAAGCCTTCATTTACGGAAGGAAAGACGAAGACGCTGGATTCGCGATACCACCGAGCAACTTCCTGCGGCGGCAAGACGTTGGTGAGCCGCACATTGGCGCCGGCCAGCTTTGCGAGCAAGGAGTTTAACTCGGTCCGGTACTCGCCGATCAGGACGAGCTGCGCATCGGGCAGCGCCAGTTTCTTCCAGGCTTGCAGCAAATAACCCAGACCCTTGGCAAGCTCCAGGCGTCCCACGTAGCAGACCCGGAACAACGATGGTCGCCGCGAATCCGGCGGCGGCGTGAAAAAATGGTGATCGATGCCAGGCCGGACTACAACGGCCTTGCCAGCATATGGCGAGTCTTCGAAGCTGCGGCATGCCACCGAGGAAGGAACCGCAATTTTGTCGCACTCGGCAAACTCCCGCTCCATGCGCAGTATTAGGCGCTCGGGGAGCACGGACGGGCAATCCCTCGGGCGGACATTAAAACGCTCGCACTCCGCGAGCACCTCGCGCTGCCAGCGTCGCGGGTGAAGCATTGGAAACTCGACGAGCGTCGCCGCACCGGCCTGCTTTGCTACTTGCAGACTGGCGAGGCAGGTGGCGGTCCAGCCGTGAAACACATTGCCCGATGCGGCCCATTTGCGGGCCTGGCGATCGGCAATCCAAGCGCTCGCGATGACCGGAAGGCGGGAGTGCTTCATGCCCGGTGCTCGCGTCCAAAGTCCCCAAACCGCTTGCCTGGCGAAGTTTAGGTCGTAACGTTGGACGATTTTCAGAAAGCCGGTGCCGTTCGGTTCGAGGACCTCGAGGTCTGGCCCGAAACGCAAGACGCGGCGCAGCATTCCGGACAGCAAGAGGGCTTCTGGAAGAGTTTTTTGGTACGGCCCGTTTCCAAGGCTGAGCGTTACGGAAATTGGTTTCGACGGCATTGCCGTGTGGATTCTAGCGGTCTACCGGTTACGGCGCCAGATACTTGAGGATAAGGCGCTCGTCTTCCGCACTTAAATCTGCCCGCACTCGCATTTGACGCAGGACAGCCTTGGCTTCACGAGGCGACAAATCCTCCGGCGGCACGTGGCACCGGCCGCAATGCGTCTCGAAACGCTTTTCGCCTTTGGCGCTTTCGTTGGTCGCAGCCTGAACGGGAGGAAGCTTCGACCTGGCAGGTTGTTGCCGTGGAGCGGGGTTCTGCGCCGCCGCGCCAAGCACGGCGAGGAATAGAATCACGACGGCGACGCGTGCTGCAAACGGTGGACTCACTTGGACTCCCCGGGGATAAGCGGAAACAGGAATCTATAGGTGACCTGCACATTCCAGATGTTGGCGTTGCCCAGAGCGCTGAACTGCCGGCCGTAGCTGGCGTTCACGCGGAGGTTGTGAGGAAGGAAGTAGTTCAAACCGAAATCAACTTTCTGCGTGTCGGCGCCGGGATTGGCGTCGTCGGGCGCTGGCGTACCGAGATAAAACTGTTGCATGCGGCCGACGGCCTGGAGACGTCCCAGCCAGTTCGTTGACCCGCGGAATCGCGAGAAGCGATAGGCCCCCTCCACCCAGTAGCCCTGGCCGCCGAGGCTGTGCGCGTATTCGGCTCTCAGTTCGAGCGGCCCGGCGTACGGCTGCCAAACGAGATATGTGCCCCACGAATTCAAATGCTGATTCTGCAGGAATCGCTGATACGACATTCCCACTTCGAGACGGGTGCGCGGGACGAACACGCCCACGCGCCCGCCGGCCGATCTGCCCGCTCCAAACTGGCGGGCATTGACGAGAGCAGAAAAGTACGCGGTATAGTTCAGCTCCCAATCTTTCTTCGAGACCGCTACGCCCCTCAGCATGGCGCCGTCACTGGACGCCGATGTGCGCGTGCCGATGCCGGCGATGAGCGGGGCGTCGGCAAGATTGTGGATCCAGACGGGGGCCAGCCGCTCGTTGTAGATGTTGAAAGGCGTGAGGAATTCGCCCACGGTGACCGTCATATGCGAATTTGCGACGAAGTCCAACTGGAGATAGTCGACGCTGGAAAACGTGAGCGCGTGGTAGGGGCCGGAGGCGCCGTCCTCGCGAAAAATGACCTCGTCAAATGTGCCGCGGGATTCGATGAGCCAACGGTCGCCGAGGGGAACGGCAACGACTGGAGAGATGATGGGCTGGAAGACAGTCGCTTTTCCCTCCGTCGTGCTCAGGTACTGCACGCCTCCGGAAAGGATGGGCGTTGACGACTGGGCAGACAAACTGATTCCACTTGCAACCAGGAACACCGCCGCCCAAATACTTCTTCGCAACATCATGGCCTCAATCGTCGTAAGTCTTGGCGGGCCGCCTGGATAAGTACCGCCCTGCGCCGGCTCCTGTCAGAGGAGGAATGTCCCCTACCGCAAACCGGACAATTGATGGTAACGGCCTTGACGAAGACGCTTGTAACGCTGAGGTCAAATGAGGGTCACGTTTGTGCACGGGATCTCACGGAATTGCGTAGGGTTGTCAGCGAGTCATCTGGGAAAGGTCAATCATTGCGGGACCACACTTCGTACTCCGGAAAACTGCGCGTGAGGTGATAGTGATTTCGGATGTAAATGCGCAACGGCCCCAAATGATCACCCTGCGGATTCGTGGGCAAGTCGAGGGCCGAAGTCCACAGAACAATCTTGACCTGCTTTGTTTCCAGTCCGGTCAGAAGCTCTTGCACTTCTTCGGGGCGCGTGTATTCGTAAGGTGTGATGAAGGGGACGGGACCAGGATTTCGCAGGTTCAATAGGAAATAGAAATCCGGGAACAAGCCGCCGAAGAAGAAGTCCCCGGGCCGGGTCTCGGACGCTGCCCAGCGATAGCGGGCGTACGCGTCTTGATTGAGGAAAGCGGTTCGGCCCGTGGGCAGATCCAGATACGTGCGCTGATGAAGTTGTTTGGCAACTGGCAGGGCGATCATGAGCGTTGCCGCGATTGCGTACAGCGCGTTGCACAAGAATCGGCCAACTCGTCCTTCGGACTCAAGCATCCACGTGAACAAGATCAGAGCGGGCAGAGAAACGTAGTACAGCCTGGCCCAGGTGGGGGCGGCAGCCACGCTTATCAGCGAAGACAAACCCACGAGATTGATCAGCATCAGCGGGTCCCACAATTCGCCAGGCGACTTGCGAGAATCACGATGGTATCGAACAAAAAACAGAATATAGGCAAGGGGAAGCAGGGCGTGGATCGACAAGAACCCCAGGAGGCTTGGCGCCTTTTGCCAGTGCAGGAATTCCGGCAAACCGATCATGTAGCCTTGCCAAGTGTTTGCGCCTTGAAAACTCGGGTAGTAGCGGAGACTGAAAACGATCGTGGAATCGATGAATTTGTCGAAGCCTGCCGCACGAATGAAGTAACCGGTGCCCATCAAAACGACGGCAACAACACAGGCGACCAGCAATGCTTCCTTCTTCACCCACACCCGGTCCGTGTTCGAAGTTTTTTTCGCTTCCCAATACAGGAAGGCCATGAAGGCCAGAAGAGTCAGCAGACCCAAACTCTGCGTGAAGCAAGCGGCGAGGCCGCACAGCGCACCTGCGACCGCTATGCGGCGGTGTGTGCGTCGATCGATGAGCACCGCCAGCGCGGCCAATGTGGCAAGTACGCTGTACCAATGGTGAGTCGCGTCAAGCCGGTCTCGATACACGAGCGTGAGGAAGAGCAGCGGCGGAAGAAACGTGGCTTTGCCGAGCTTGATGCGGTCCGCTAGGAAGTATGCGACGCAAGTTAAGCTCACTCCCAAGAGCAGAAGCATGAGGTTGGGAATCCACATGCGCGCGCCAAAGACCTTGAACGCCGCAAAGTAGAGAACGTCGGTAGCCGGGAAGGTCATCTGCGTAAAGTCGCGGTAGAGCACTTGTCCGTCGAGCATTCTCGAGGCGTCTGCGAGGAAAATGATCTCGTCTCCACCCGTCCAAATGGGCGTAAACGGAGGTACGAAGAGCTGGAGGTAAAGGAAGGCAAAGCTCGCGAGGATCAACCACGCCATGGGCCTCTGCCACAGGCGCCGGGACGTTGGCTTGGTGACGATAGAAGAGTGCATGGTCTCGTTCGTTGATTAAACCGGACGAGGGACAGCGAGGCCCGTGGATTCGCCGCCGAGTTTCAGTTCTCGGCGTAGCGGCGCGTACTCAAAGCGCTTCTTCAGGCGCAGCGCGGGCGATTCGAGGAAATGATACGAGAGCATCGCCAGGATCAGGGGCGGCAAGAGCCACACGGGAAGAGTGTCCCACAAGGTCCAAGATGGGGGCCTCGCCAGCAAGAAAAGTTCCTGCCACAGATAGAGCGCATAAGAGATCTTACCCAGGTAACGCAGAATGGGATGCCGAAAGAACCGCTGCAGCCAACGCCCTTCCCCTACAACCAATTGCGCGAGGAGCACAACGGCAAGGCCCAGCTGAATCGATTGGTAGAAGCACTGATTGAAGCGCATTCCAAAGATCGACCAAGCCAGAAGCGGAAGCCAGAGTAAACCCACGGGCAGTCGGCGCGTGACGGACCGAGTCCGCTCCAGAAGGCTCGGCCAGGAAGCCAGGGCCAAGGCCAGGCAAGCACCGATGAGCAGCGAGTCGAACCTGAAATAGGGCCGCATGTAGTAGACCGACTCTGGCAGGTGAAACCAATCAAAATGGATCGCGAAGGCACGGAAGGTGGCGATCGCAAACGTTGCGGCCACTGCCACGCGGAGAAGCCACTTCCTGGGCAACACCAGAAGCAGAACGGGCCAACAAAGATAGAACTGTTCTTCGAGGGAGAGCGACCAAATGTGTCCCAGCGCCATACTCTGGCCGTAAAAGTTGCGCGCGTAGAGCAGGCACGCGGCGAACTCCCAGTTCGATATGTACGGAATCGTGTGCGACTTGACCAACACCCACGTTACGGCAAGAAAAACGAACAGGGCGGGGAGCAGACGCAAGACGCGGCGCAAATAAAAGTTTCGGAGAGAAATATTGCTGGTTTCTTGACGTTCGGCAAACAGAAGACCGGTAATCAAGAATCCACTCAAAACGAGAAACAACGACACGCCGAGAGCGCCCAAAGGGCCTGCCAGCACCATCCACTTCAAAGGCACAGCCGAAGATTCGACGGTGTGCGCAAACAAGACCAGAAGAATAGCCGCGCCACGAAATCCATCCAACTGCGGCAGATATTGAAACTGGTAGCGTTCGGCGGGTTCCGCGGCAAGAGCGACGCGGTCGCGGGAACGGCTCGGAGTGCGCGCAGCGCTCAAGAGTTGCGGGAGGGAATGCACGGCTATATCGGAAACGTTACGAGGCAGTTCTCGTCCGAATGTCACTGAAATGTCTGTGCGTTGTAAAACTCTAAGAGAAAAGACCTCCAATGCTGTTTCCGGTACGAGCGCTCTGCGAGAACTAATTCGCAATCGTGACCCGCATTTAACTTCCGGGTGACATTTTTCTGTTAGCTAGGGTCTAAATTTAGTAGTGCGTAGATTGCGCGAGCCCGGCCAGACGATATCGCAATAGGGCGGCCCGCGCTGGCTGCGCACAAATGCCGGGCTGCGGGAGCAACTTCCGATGGCATACCGGCGTCTTAGTCTAATAGAGACGGAAAATGGAGTAGCAAGAGATGAAATTGAATTTGAAAATGGTAACAATCACATTGAGCGCGCTAGCTCTGACCGCAACAGTGCTTGGCCGTCAGGCCACAAGCCCACAACACATTGATGTCGTAGCCCGCCGATTTTCCTTTGAGCCCAGCGAAATCACAGTGAAGAAGGGCGATCCCGTGATACTTACCGTCCATTCGGAGGATGTAACCCACGGACTGGTGATCGAGCAGTTGGGCATTCGCACTGAAGTGAAAAAGGGGCAGGCGGAAGACCTGACGCTGACTCCGGAAACAGCAGGGACGTTTCAAGGCCAGTGCGCGCATTTCTGCGGCAAGGGTCACGGGTCGATGACTTTCACGGTACACGTCGTCGAATGAACAGGTGGAATCACCGGACCACTACTTCATTGCTTCTGTCGATGGCCTTCGTCGCAGGGTGCAAGGCAACACCTCCAGCAAAATGGGAAGCCGCGGTTGTCACTCAGACGAAGCACTGGGTTTCCGTCCGCAACAGAGAAGCAAAGAACCCGCTAGCGTCCACGCCCGATCACATCGCAGCAGGTAAGGACAGCTTTTCTCATTTTTGCGTGACTTGCCACGGCCTGGACGGGCAGAACACGGGCGTGCCGTTCGCGCAGAACATGGCGCCACCAGTGCCGTCGCTGGCATCGCCGGAAGTTCAGTCCTACACGGACGGACAACTGAAGTGGGTGATCGAGAACGGTCTCTTCCCTTCTGGAATGCCTGCCGCCCGAGGGATTCTGACCGACGAGGAGATCTGGTCCACGGTGCTGTACATCCGCCATCTGCCGCCCGCGGGTAGTCTGGGTGAGCCGGCCATCTACAGGGGCGAGACCAATGGTTCTTCTCGTCAGAGCGCGTCGACGGACCGGTAGTTCAGCGAACAAACGCAGCGATTGCACGTGAAATTGTTTGGAATATCCAGCGCCGAACGGAATGCCATGGCGTCCGCCCCGTTGATCGCCTCTTCGAGACTCATATGGCGGAGGTTGCCGACCGCCCGGTGAAAGAAACACGGGCGGACCGTGCCGTCCGTTTCAATTACCGCTGAAGTCCAGGGAGCGTTGCAAAGCGGCGATTCGTCTCGCTCAAGGCCAAGGTGTGCCCGGAAGTGACGCGCGATGCGGCGGAGCTTGTCGGGGGACTCGGCGATGTATCCGCTATGGATGTCTGGGCCGTTATCGCCGATGAGCGAGTCAATTTCGGCTTCGAGTGCGCTTAGTTCCTCGCGAGACAGCGCGACCTCGCTTTGACGCTCCGCAGACCACGCCTCCGGCCGATTGAACGCTTCCGACGTCAGGTCGGCGGCGAGAAACGAGATGCCGTCCAAATCCAGGAATTTTGCCGCGGCCACCGTCTCGCGGAGATACCGATGATTGGCTTTCTGGATCGTGGTTCGGGCGGTGACCCGAAATTCAGGACGACGCTTTCTGACAGCGGCTATGCCTGACTGAATCAGCGCGAAAGCTTTGTCGACGCGTCGAATGGCATTGTGAACCGGTTCGGGCCCATCCAGGGAAACGATGGCGTCGTCGAAAGATTCCGCCACTTGCGTAGCGTGTTTTTCGAGCAGCAGTCCGGTGGTGAGGAGCGTCAACCGAATATTTTCGCGGCGGAGAATCGCGCAAAGCTGCGGCAATTCCTGGTTAAGCAGGGGTTCTCCACCAGAGAAAACGACCCAGTGCACACCCAGTCGGCGGATGGATTCGAGATGCGGCTCCAAATCCGCGGGACGAAGCGTGCGCGACTCTTTGCTCTTCCAGATGTCGCACATCACGCAGCGGCAGTTGCACGAGCTGTGAACGTGCAGGACCAGGACCGGGAGATTCGTTATGCGCCGGCGCTCGAGCTCGCTTGCGCCAGTTATGGTCACAAGTTCACGCAGGGAGGCCATGGCGCACTCGCTTGCCTCCCAGGTTGATCTCGCCGGGAAGATGCTTTTGCGTTTCGCGGAACAAGCGGTCCAGCGGTGCTCGAATCCAGCGGATTTCCCCGTCGACTTCGAGAGGGCGCAGCCCGGTGGTCACAAGGCGGGGAAGCCGCGCGAGCACGTCGGTGGAAGCGAGTTGCACGCAGCCGCCGATGATCACCAATTCCACGTCGCGGCTGGAAAGTCCTGCAAGCCTCTGAGCGGGTGAAAGGCCGGTGTCGCGCACGCCGACGAAATCCGCGGGTGCGCTAATGCGGAGCGAGCCCTTGCCGTCCCGGAGCCTCAACACCTGCGCGGCACGGGTGGTCACCAGGGAATACAAGTCTTCGGCGGGCATCCCGGCGGTTTCGTGGGCAAAGCGAATTTCGTCCAAGAGATCGCCCTGCGCCGTAAGCGGTGAATCGCTTCCTAGAGCCACCTTGGGAAGACCCTCGATCGTGTGGCGATCGTGAGTGCGTCCAAAAAGGAAAGCGTTCGACGTGGGACACCAGATCAGCGCCGCACCTACGGATCGCAGCAGAGTGAAGCCGCGCTCGTCGAGACCTAAACCATGCACGATGACGGTCCGGTCGTCGAGCGCTTGCTCTCGCGCCAGACGGAAAATCTCCTCGGCGCTTTGCGCGTCCACGCCTTCGGCCAAGTGAACGATAAAAGGTTGATCGGGGCCGGCGCTTTTTTGCTTCGCGGCAAGATCGTGGTCCATCGGCAGCGAGTGGGCCCAGCTGAAATCGCGCAATACCCGGACGGCAAATCCGCTATCGAACACTGCTGCGACGTAGGGATTGTGATGACAAACCGTGGTGACGCCACCAAGCAGATTGCGGATTCCACCCCACCAGAGCCGCGTGTTCTTAGGAACAGCGCGATGCTCGCGCACCGGGGAACTTCCTGGGCGATGAATATCGTCCGCCCACTCGACGAAGTTGCTGTAACCGCCCCGGCCGAGCCGAGGAAACAAGGCAAACTCGAGATGATCGTGAGCGTTCACCAAGCCTGGGAGAAGCAAAAAGCCGCTCAGATCGACCCAGCGCCTGCGGTTCGTCACGCGGTCCGCGATCGGCGCGTCGTGCCGGCCTAGAAGAGCGATTCGACCGTCTTCAAGACCGATATCTGCGTGCGTGCTTTCGCTGGCACCGAGGGCCACGCGAGCGCCGGCGAGATATTTAAGCGCCCGCGCCGGGATTGTCTTTCGCACTTTCGAAGCACGATGGCGCTTCAGGCTCAATTGAAGAATGTAGATCGCTGAATGGCCGGCAGCAGCATGAAACGCTTCGGTTTTCCCCGCCCGCTGGAACAATTCGAATTCCGGATCGCCAAATTGCGGTTCCAGCGCCGCGTCGGCGTGGATTCCCAGATCCGCGAACGGCGCGAGAATTTTCTGAATGGGCCTTGCGTACGTCGCGATATCGACGAATGATCCGTCGACGTGGAATCCGCGTCGCCAACCTAGCTTGGAGGCAGTCGCCGGGTGTAGATCGCTGATGAAAACGACCCCGCCGGGACGCAACAGGCGCCGGATTTGTTCGGCGAACTTCGCGAGATCCTGTACGTAACTCGCTAAAAACGAGCAGATAATCAGGTCGGCTGAGGAACGCGGAAACGGCAAGTCAGCGCAATCGGCAATCACCCACTTTGCGGCATCCCCGAGCTTACGCTTGGCCTGCGCCAGCATTTCAGCGGAGGAATCAACTCCGACCAGACTGCGCGGAGCCTGCAAGGCAAGCTTCGCGGTCCAACGACCCGTGCCGCAACCAAGATCGACGGCGTCGAGCCCAGCCACCGGCGGCAGGAGTCGCTCCAGAAAGCGTTGCTCGAGCGAAAGCATCGGATTGGGCTCGGCATCATAAACGTGCGATGCCAATCGATAGCCATCCCTGGGAGAAACACCTCCCACGGACGCCGAACTAGCCATCGCGATCTGCTCGCTGCCTAAAGGCTTTCCGCCTTTGGCTTGCGCAGATTGATGAATTGGTGCGCCCAACGAAGTTCCTTTGGATATGCGTAAATTTTCGCAGAGTATCGCCATGCGCTGAGCGTTTTCAGTAGAGCACGGCTCCAGCGAGGCGCCCGGATGTCCTGCACTGTGGGCCAGCGCGAGCTGACCACGACCTCGAAGTTGTCGATCAAGTTCTTGGTCTTACGCGCGAGCCAAGGCGTGTTCGGGTCGATGCGCAGCGTGAAGTCCATCCAGCGCTTGGTAGCCCATTCGTCGGGAGTGGTGGGAAACGCGATCTGCCCATCGATGTTGCCGTACATTGCCGTTCTCTGCGGCACGGGCGTGTAGTGGTACATGATGATTTCCGACTTGGGATTGATCCGCTTGATCGTCCGGATAAACTGCAGCGTTTCCCGCGTGTCGCGTTCTGGATCGCGGGGATTTCCGATCACGAACGAAAACTCCGGGATGATGTCGAACTGCCGAATGCGCCGCGCGACATTCAGGGTCTCTTCGGTGGTAATGTCCTTTTCCATCTCCTTCAGTACCCAGTCCGAGCCGGACTCCGCGCCGAAGAAGACCATCGTGCAGCCCGCGCGGCGAATGGCGGCAAGAGTGGCGTCAGAATACTTGTTGATGATGTCGATCCGCGCCTCGCACCACCACTGTAGGTTCAGCGGAGCCATGCGATCCGCCAGATCGCGGGCATGGTCCTCGCGCAGGAAGAAGTTCATGTCGTAAAACTGCACGGAATCGGCGCCGTATTGCGTCACCAGATGCCGCAAAATGGCTTCGGTGCGCGCCGGACTCTCCATGCGTTCGCGATTGCCGTAGGCCGCATGGATTCCACAGAAACTGCAACGGAACGGGCAGCCAATGCTGGCGTGGTGCACCACCGTGCGTTTGCCAAAAAAAGAAGGACGAAGATATTTCTCGACGGGAACCTTGTGGAACGGCGTCCACGGAAATGCGTCCGGGCCTTTCATCAGCCGTTCGGGATTGTGCCGATGGAGGCCGAAGACATCCTTGTAAGACAGACCCTGGATGCTCTCAAGTTTCCTTGTGCCGCGCATCGCTTCCAGGAGCTGGAGCAGCGTGTCTTCGCCTTGTCCGCGCACGACGTAGTCGACGTAGCGCGCGTTCAGCGCCGCGTCGCTGTAGATAGACGGAAAATAGCCGCCCCAGACAATCGGAATCTTCGGATACCGCCGGCGGACTTCCTGGCAACTCTCGACCGCGGCGGCCATCTGCGGCCCCGGCATTACGGTGACGCCCAGCATTTCTACTTCGCGCTCCTGCAGCAAACGCAGAATCGTTTGCGTGGGGTTGTCGTCCAGATTGCCGTCGACGATTTCGTAGTCTTCACGGCCTTCGAGGACTGCGCCGAGCGCAAGAACCGACAGCGGCAACCGCCGGTTGCGCGGTTTTGTCGAGCGCGGATTGAACAAAATGATCATCGCATCTTCACCTCAACTGCCCTGGCTCGAAAGCCGCGTAAATTCCAGTAGAACGTGATCGCCGGTGCCACGAAGAAGCGGCCACGCCGCGAAGATTCGGTCCATCGCTTCCAATGCGGCGAGAACGCGCCTGTGTTTGCGGACCCACGATTCGACATAAGACGGCGGAACGAACAAGCCGACCGCGCGAACGGAGCGCAACCGAAACCACGGCGAGAATACTTGGCGCATGCGGCGGATCGTCGGGTACCACACCGGTACAGAAATGCCATCGAGCCGAGCAATGGTGCGGCCGTGAACGCGCCGGAACGCTTTTTTGAAATTTCCTCGCGCGCCATACCAAACGATCTCCCACAGACAGACTCGTGTAGAAATGCAGATCAGCGCCGAGCCCCCAGCTTTGACAAGCCTTCCCAGATCCAGCGCGACTTGCCGGGGATCTTCCACGCAATTGAGACCCGAGAAATCCGAAAGCGCACCATCAAAACAAGGTGCGGCCGCGAGAAGCGCCAAATCCTCGTTTCGCAGAACTCGAAATTGGAGAGGAAGGTCCAAAGATTGCATCGATTTGCGGCGCTCCGCAACTTCGATCATTCCAGCGGAAGCATCGCAGGCCATCACGGAGATTCCGCGGCTCGCCAGGAACAGGGCGTCCTCTCCGGTGCCGCAATTCAGCTCCAAAACGCGATCCCCGGACCGAAATGCGCGCTTCAGCGCATCCCACACTACGCCGCGCTGCGCTCTTCCGATCGCCGACTCCGTGAACACCGCATCATACGAGCCTGCCATTCGGTCGAATGCGACCGAAGCTTGCGGCACCTCGAATGCCGCGGCCTGCGTCATGCCTCCACCGCCTGAACCGAGGAGTACAAGCCTTCCCGCGCGACCTGAATCCGCATCCGCAACTCTAGTTCTGCGGAATCCTGCGCGACGCCGCGCTGCAACCGCGCGAGCTGCACTTCGTCGCGCAGCAGCCGGTCCGCAAACTCGTAGAATCGCGCCGGGCGCCGTCCGCGCAGCGTGATTTCCCTGTCGGAGGTTTCGCCCCACGGCTTCAGCTGCACTAGCGAATCCGCCACGCGCTGATAGTACGGCGTCCCCTTGATGGGATATGCGATCGTGGTGAAGAAAATATCCGGATCGGAGCGCTTCACATGCTCGATGGTCGCTTCGATATCCTGCAACTCTTCGCCGTCATACCCCCACATCAGGAACATCCCGCTCTGGATGCCGCGCGTCTTGCAGGTAGCCACAGCGGACTGCACTTGTTCAACGGTAACGCCGCGTTCCATGGCGTTGAGGATTCGCTGCGAGCCGCTCTCAGAGCCGATCCACACGCGGAAGCAACCGAGTTCGGCCAGCAAATCAACGACTTCGTCGTTCAAGCGATCCGCGCGGGAAATACACTCAAAAGGAATCCGCAATCCGCGCCGCCGCATTTCCGCGGTGTATTGGCGCAGCCAGCCGTGGTGAATGGTGAACACATCGTCGGCAATCCACACCATGTCCGGCTGATAGGTGGAAAGAAGCCACTCTACTTCGTCTACGACGGCGTGAGGCTTGCGGCGCCGGTGCGTCATGCCAAATACCTGATGACTGCACCATCGGCACCTATAAGGACATCCGCGCGCGGTGATGAACGAGAGCGAGCCCTGGCCGTGGGCGTCACGCCACGTACGCACGTAGCGCATCACATCGATCGCGTCGCGCGCCGGCCATGGCTGCGCGTCCAGGTCCGCGATTTGTTCGCGGGGAGTGGTTTGATGGATCTGCCCGCTCTCACCCAGGAACGCAATCCCGTCTACTTTCGCAAGAGCGGCTTCGGAATTTTCGCGCAACGCAGGAAGAAGCTCCTCGATGGTGATCTCGCCTTCGCCGATGACCACGACGTCAGCCCCTGCGTCCAAATACTCGCGGACGTAAGCGCCTGGCTCCGGACCGCCGACGATCGTCTTCCAACCCGCGTCGCGCGCGATCCGTACGATTTCGACGACCCGCTTGCGCGTCATCAAATTAGCGTAAACGCCCAACACTGAGGGAGTTTCGCTCTGCAAATGACGGGTCAGCTCCTGCAAGCTAGAAAACGTGGAATCAAACACGTCCACATCGAAGCCTTTGCTCCGCAAATGTGAACAGATGTAAAGAATGCCCAGCGGTACGTAGGGCTTCATGATCTTCAATTCTTTCGGGTCTTCGTACAGGAAATACCCGTGGGTTAGAAGGAGGTCGGCCATTTAGGCCTCTCCAGCGGAAGCCGCCAGGCGGCGCACCGAAACGAAGGTAGAGCGCGGCTGCGACCCGGAATAGGCCGAAGCTGTTTCCAGCTCAGGAAGTTCGGTTGCGTCCGGGTTGCGGCTGGCCGGTTCGAGCAACTCCACCTGCGTCCATACTTGCTCGCCGTCGAACTGCTCCACTTGCACGGCGCCGGCGGCCGGCTTCCACGAATCGACTTCCGCGTGCAACGCGTCACGAACGGCGCGATAAAACGTATCCGTGTAGGCGCCCTTGAACATAACGCAAAGATCGTCGCTGTCCGACCAGTTCTGCTTCGAGCCAAGTTGCTGGCGCACGCGCTCGTAGAACCGAGTGTTCGGCAACGGGTAAGAAAATGAGACCCCGACGTCGTCGGGCCGTGTCTCGCGGACCAGCGCGACGGTTTTTTGAATGTCCTGCCAATTCTCACCAGGGTAGCCGAACTGGAGGAAGTAACAGGCCCGGATGCCTTCCCGTTGTAATTCCTCGCGCGCGGAAACGACTTCTTCAACGAGTAGCCCCTTGTCCATCGCGTCGAGAATCTTTTGCGAGCCGGATTCCACGCCCATCCACACTTCGGCGCATCCCGCATCTCTCAGCGCACGCACGGTATCCGCCGTCAACAGATCGGCTCGTGCCTGAATCTTGAACGGAACCCGGCAATTCCTTTTCCTCACTTCGCGCGCAAATTGCTGTGTCCAATGACGGTTCAAAGCGAAGATATCGTCTGCAAACCAAAGATGATCGGCGCCGTAGCGTTCCCGCAGATCGCGAATCTCTTCGGCGACCTCATCCGCTGGTCGCGCATGAAAGCTGTCGCCAAAGATCGGCTTGGCGCACCAGTTGCACCGGAACGGGCATCCGCGGCTCGCGATCAAATTCAGTGAAAACGTTCCATGCGCGGCGAGCCACGCGTCTCGGTAAGGCTTCATGTCGATCAAATCGCGGGCGGGAGGCGGAAAGCCCGCAAATGGACTGGTGGCGGCAGGCGGTTGCTTCTCTAAAACGTCAGCGGAGTTCGAGCGCCTTAGCCAGGCCACTCCGGGGATGCTGGACGCGTCACGGCCATCACGGATCGCTCGCACCACTTGAAGTAGCGCCTGCTCGGCTTCCCCGATCAATACGAACTCACATCCCTGGCGCAGGTACTCGACGGCGTGGTCCGTGGCATCCGATCCATGCACGATCACGTGCGCGCCCGCACTACGCGCGTCGTCAATCATCTGGAACGCCACCCCACGCATTCGCGTCAAGCACATCTTCGTCAGAAAGTTGAAATCGTCCTCATAGATCGTCACGATCTTGGGGCGATGCACGTGCAACGCTTCGCGGAAGCCCGGCTCCGGCTCCTGCAACATAGCGTCGAACACACCGACCGAGATCTGGTGCTGCCGCAGCACCGCAGCCGCATACAGAGTGCCGAGCGGCGGGTACGGCTGCATCTTCCGCACTTGTTTGCGGTCGTACGGCAAGTGATAGGAATGCGTTAGAAGAACGTCAGCCACGGCATCTTCCTACGGAAACTTTCGTCCGGGTTGGCGCTAAGCTCAGCAAACCTCGCTGACCTCCGTGCTCAGCGGTTGCCCTGTAAGCAGAGATCGGCGCGTCACGATGCGCTCGAAAGAACGCGCCACCCATAATTCCCACGGAAACGAGTATTTGTTGGCTCGAATCCGCCACCGGAGCGGAGCGCCGAGCGCGCGGCGCACACCCTGGCGCAGCCCGGGGTGATTCGTCGTCGCCTTGCGCAGCTGATTGTTCAGCAAAAAGAACTCCAGCATTCGGCGCAACCGTGCCAACTCTTCGCCTTGCAACCAGGGGAGAACGCTCTTGCCGAGCGGAAGCTCGACCCACTCCCGCAAGGACTGCGGTTCCCGCATTCCCATTTCGCGGAGTTGCGGCCAAATTGGAATCCCAGGATACGGCGTGAAAACATTCGGCGAGAAACTCACGTTCCAGAATTGGCGGGCGATATCGCTCATGGTGCGAAGGGTTTCCACGCGGTTGGCTTCCGTCTCGCCCGGATAGCCAAAAATCAAGTTGAACGTCACGTGAATTCCGCCAAGCGCGGCCTTCCGCGCGGTGTCATACATCTCGTTGAGGTGCTGGTGGCGCTTGTTCATCAACTTCAAGACGTCGGCCGAAGTCGATTCCGTGCCAAAACCCATGTGGGAGACGCCACTCGCCCCCAGCATCCGCACTTCGTCGTCGCTCATGCGGCAAAGGAAATCGGTGGACGCCTGAAAAGTCCAGTTGAAATGGAGTCCGGAATCGAGGAAACCTTGCGCGATCTCGACGGCCCGCCGCCAATCCACGGGAAGATTGGAATCCAGCATGGCGACTTCTTGAATTCGGTATCTATCGACGAGACCGGTAACCTCGCTGACGACACGATCCGCGGCCAGCGCGTTGAACTTGCGCTTGTAGAAGACCATGTCGGTGCAGTAGTTGCAGGCATAGGGACAGCCTACGCTCGTCGCGTACGCGAGTTTGCGCGCCCCGCACGAGCGTTCGTAAGCGTCGAAATCGATCAAATGGAACGCGGCCATCGGCAGATCGTCCAGCAACGCGGTACGCCGCTCAGGCGAATGCTGCGTCAAGCCGAAGGGTTTGGAGGAAACGCCCTGAACGTCGTTGAACGGCTTGTTCTCGGCCAAGCGCTGCGCGATCTCCAGCAGCGTGAGTTCGCCCTGTCCTCGCACAACGGCATCAACGTAGTACTCGCTCAGCGTTTGGCCCGGCAGCAAGCTAGGATGCCACCCTCCGAAAATCACTGGAACTTCGGGACTCGTATGTTTGACCAGCTTGGCCATGCGCATCGCGCCACGAATCATCGGGCCAGTCAGCACGGAAATACCTAGGCAAAGCGCACCCTGAACTTCACGCAGCAGCCGCGACTCCCAATCGGGAACGATCGCCGCATCGATGATGCGCACATCGAATCCTGCTTCCAGCAGCGGCGAGGCCAGGCTCAGCAGACAAAGGGGCGCGCTGAGCGGCGGACCGTCGTAGGCGGGATAGAACAGGACGACTTTGGGCTTCGCTAGCACGCGGCCCCTGACGTGGCTGGCTCCAAACGCTTGGCATCCACCGCGGGTTTCGCCGCCGCCGTCCTGCGCTTTAGCTTTTCGTTGACCCATAATTCAACCGGCAGCGCGTACACGTCGTGGTCGAGTCTCCAACGCGCGGGAATCGAAAATGATTTCTGAATAAGTCGCGTGCCACGGCTGCGCGTGTCCGCGCTGATAGGAAATCTGTCGAACGCCAGTCTCAGATAGTCGCGCATCACCTGCAAGCGGCGGTGTTCGCCGCCCTTCAGCCAAGGCAGCACCGTGTATCGCGGAAAAAAGTCCGCCCACCCCTCGAAAGATGATGGCACGTTGATTCCATACTCTTCGGCATGCTCCATAACCGGTGCCCCGGGATACGGAGTGAAAATGTTGGTCCAGAATTCCGCGCCCGGATGCCGGCGGCACATATCCATGATGAAATCGATGGTTTGCCGCCGCTCGCTCGGCCCCTCGCCGGGATACGCGAAAATGATGTTGAACGACGGCCGAATATCGGCGGCGATGCATCTCCTTGCGGTCTCGTAGATGGTGTCGAAGTTCTGGAAGCCTTTGTTCATTAGCTTCAGCATTTTTTGCGAGCCGGACTCCGCGCCGTGGCAAATCTGCTGTAGCCCGGCACGCCGCAAGAGCTTCAGATCATCGACGCTAAGCCGCGAGGTGAGGTTCGTCGTGGCCTGGATGCTCCACCGAAAGCTGGCTCCCGCGCGTACGAGCCCATCGGCAATCAACCGCGCCCGGTCGAGGTCTACCAGAAAATTGTCGTCGACCACCCACAGCAGCTCCAGGCCATACCGGCGCGTCAGGTCAACCGTTTCTTCGACAAACTGTTCTGCCGAAAGCGCGTTCCATTTCCGCCCATAGACTCCTGCGTTCGTGCAATACGAGCAGTTGTAAGGACACGCGAGGCTCGAGATGTACATCGCCCAGCGCCGCCCGCACACGCGCTCGTACGCATCGAAATCCGCGATGTGATAGGCCTTCGGCGGAGAATCCACAATCGGCCGCAAAGGCCGTTCGCTCGTGAAAATCAATTTCTTGTCGCGCTTGAAACCGATTCCCGGAACCAAATCGAGCGCCGACCGGCTCTCCAGGTGCCGCACCACATCGAGCAGCGAATCTTCGCCCTGCCCCTTCACCACGATGTCGATGTAATCCGCCTCCAACGTCTGCTTGGGAAGCAACGACGGATGCCAGCCTCCCAGAATCACCGGGAAGTCAGGATTCCATTCTTTCACCGCTCGCGCGATTTCCACCGTCTCGCGGATCATCGGCCCCGTAACGAGGGAAATCCCCAGGCACAAGGCGTCCTGCACTTCCTCCAGCACTCGCTTCTTGTAATTCGGTGTAATCGTGGAGTCAATCAGTCGTATCGAATATCCGGCGCGCAACAGTGGGGTCGCGACCGCTAGCAGGCCGAGGGGAGCGGTCGCGTCACTACTTGCAAACGAAGGAAAGAAAAAGACAACTTTTTTCGACATGCGGGCAGTCCATGACCCTCGCGCCCCCGAAAATACGGTTTGGACCCCAGTGGTTTGTCACAAACGTGTCACGGACCTGTCATTTGTTCCCTCGATATGCGCGTAGGCGCTGTTTTCGCGCTAGAGTCAACGCGGTCGTGACTTTATCGTGACAAAACTGCACCTCATCAATCGGGCGGCGCTGCCGCTACACGCAGATCTTCTCATCGCGGGTGCGCATTGCGCCTTGGCGACCAATTCCGAAGAAATCCTTGCTGGTGTTTCGCGCTGGCGCTGTTCCAATCGCCCTCGCTCCGGCCGCACGTTCGACCTCGACATCCTTCTCGACCCCTCGCTGCCCTGCGACCGCGACGTGAAAACTCAAACGCTTTTTCGCGGCCTCCATCACCTGGTGTTTGCCACCATCGGAGCCCACGAAGTTTTTGCTTTCGATCTCTTGCGCAGACGCGTGGTCGGCGCCGTCTCCGCGGCGTCCGCAGGTGACCCGCAATTCTGGAACTCCCACTGGCTGCCCATTACCGTCGGCGTGATGGGCACAACGGTCGGCGTCGTGCCTCTTCACAGCGCCTGCCTCGAGCGCGACGGCCAGGGCTTGCTCCTCGCCGGGTTATCGGGCGCGGGCAAGTCGACGCTATCGGTGGCACTCGCACGCCGCGGCTTTTCGCTTATCTCCGACGACTGGACGTACATCTCGCAAGAAGCGGATGAATTGATCGCTCATGGCATGTCCGCCCCTGTCAAGCTACTTCCGGACGCCATCCAACATTTCCCCGAGCTGCAAGGGCGAGCTCCAAAGCAATGGTTCAACGGCGAACTGGCTTTCGAGCTCGATCCCGAAGAAATTTGCCAAGCCCCGTCGAAATCCGATTCGCGCCCGCGCTGGCTTATGTTCCTCGAGCGCGTTTCCCAGCCTGGTTGCGACTTTACGCCGTTCAGCGCCGCCGATGCCCGCCAGTTCTTCGAGAGCAGCGCTGAGCGTCTGCCCGACGAACTCCCCGAGGCCTCAGCAACGCGCTCGGCAATGATCCGCGCCGTTGCAAATTGCGAATCCTGGCGAGTCCGCTCAGGCGAATCGCCACAAGCGACAGCGGAAGCCGTCAGCCGCTTCTGCGAGAGGAACTGACGTGCCTGCTCTCGAGATCGCCTCCTATCGCGACCCACTCGATTTGCTGCGTCGCTTTGTCCCCACGCCGCTCAAGACCCAGGTCCACCTTGAGTTCGCGAATGTTCTACTGGAAACAAACGATCTCAGTTTTTTTCCATCGCTGCCCCTTCTCACTCCGTCGATATCCCCGTCGTCGCAACCCTGTCTGTGGAAAATCGTCCGAGACGTCGATGTGCGCGTCAAACTCGCCGAAGCATCCATCGTCATGGCCGACAGCTTGATCGTTTACTCCATGGGCCCCGCCTGCATGATCGCTGCTGATCGCGAACGGAAGGAAGTCCTAGCCTTCATCGGCATCGAGGTGGATGCTCGCATTTTCCAGGAAGGAGTCCTGCCCGCGCTTTGCCGCCTCACTGAATTTGTAATGCGGCAAGAAGCTCCGCAACCAGTTCGCCCCGCAGAGGTCGCTCTCGGAGACCCCTGCAATGCGTGATCGCGACCTCAAAGCCATCTGCATCGCTGCACTTCGGCCCCATCCTGATTTTTCCAAGCTTCCGCTAACGAAGCGCTGCAGCGGCACAGAGCTGCGTAAGCTGCTGCGCTGGCTGGATCAAAGCGGTCTAGCGCTCTATCTGCTCCATCAGTTGCAGCAACACGAAGCGCTCGACGCCGTGCCTGCCGATTTCCGGCAAGCCCTCGAGCACCGGCTAATCGCCAATCGCGAGCGCACTCTCGACATGCAAGGCGAGTTTCGCCGGCTCGTCGCCTCGTTCAACGATCACGGCGTCCACTTTTGTGCCTTGAAGGGTTTCACGCTGACTCCAGATTTCTGCCCTGCGCCGCATCTGCGCCACCAGACCGACTTCGATTTCCTGATCGCCGCCGAATGGATGGAAAACGCCAAACAAGCCCTGAAGTCCTGCGGTTACGCTCCACAAGAAATTCGCGACACCGGCGAAGTCACCTTCGCCACGCCGCTCCGCCACATTCCGTCCGCGCAGGACGACATCTACGCGCGTCCCCGCCATCGTGAAGTCGATCTCGTCCTATCGCTTCGCCAGCAAGAGCACGGCGTCTCGATCGACGCACCACCCGGCTGCCTCCAACGGGCGCAATCCATGAACCTGCACCAAATCTCCTTCCCCGCCCTCTCGCTGGATGATCGCTTCACCCTGCAAGTGATGCACGCCTTCAGGCACTTGCTGGGCTCCTGGGTTCGCCTCTCCTGGCTCGTGGAGATCGGCCATTTCCTCGACCTCCACTACGACGACGCGGAGCTCTGGCGCTCGGTTACCGCCCGCGCCGGCCACAACCCCAACTTTCGCAACGCGTTCGGCCTCATCATTTCACTTACGCAAACGCTTTTCCCGCGTCCAATCCCCCGTGGTCTTGACGTATGGTGCCTCCAACCCTTGCCCAGCCGCATCGCAACCTGGGTCAGCGAATTCGGCCCCGGGTGGGCTACTTCGGACCTCGACGGCGATAAACTGACACTTTTTGTCCATCGGGACTTCTTTGACGACCCAAGTTCATGGCATTCCTACCTGGCCACCAGAATTTTCCCGTTCGGCCGACGGTCTTCGATTGGCAGGGTGTCAACACCAGCCCCAGGGGCTAGAATCAAGGCACGAGCATCACAGTGGCTCCATTCCATGCGGCGCGTGATGTTTCACGCCCGTGAACTCGCAGCTCTCCCCGTGGAAGCGATTCGATGGAGGCGCGCCGTGCGCTCGGTCGAGAGGCAACGCGGATTGGTGTCCACACGCTCTGACGATAACAACAGGCACACGGACGCCACCTCCGGCAACACTTTAGCGAGCGTGGCGCGCTTCCGAGATTGAAGGAGGTAGTTGGAATGATGTCCCATTTGCATCGCGGCCTCCCCCTTAGCAATCGCTTGCTGTTAGCTCTACTCCTGTCCGGCTCCGTTGCGCGTGCGCAATCCGCCCCGGCATCTTCGACGCCAGACGTCCGTCCGGAACTCGCCGGCAAGATCGAACAATTGACTAAGTCCCTCGAGCAAACCCAGGTCGAGCTCGCGCAGTCCAGAACGGAGATTCAGCAGCTCCGTGTCACCTTGCAAGAAGTCCTCGACAGGATGAACAACCTCGCCACCGGCCCCGCCGCCGTTTCCGCGCCAGAAGCGGCCAGCAGCGCCGCGCTTCCCCAGACGCCAACCGGCGAAACTCGCCCCGCGCAAATCTCCCAGGATGATTGGGACATTCTCAACGCCAGGGTAGACGAACAGCGGCAAACCAAAGTCGAGAGCGCCTCCAGATACCGTCTCAAGCTGTCCGGAATCGCGCTCTTCAACGCCTTCGCCGGATACGGCCAGGTCGATAACGCGGATGTGCCCAGCATCGCCGTTCCGAAGTTTGCGGGGTATTCCGACGGCAACGTGGGCGCTTCCGTACGGCAGTCCATCATCGGCTTGACCGGAATCGGCCCCACGGTCTTCGGCGCGCGAACCAGCGCAGATGTGCAAATGGACTTCTTCGGCGGCCTTCCCAGCGGATACGGCGCGACAAGTTCCGGCGTCGCCGAAGTTCGGCTGGCTCGCATCCGCTTCGATTGGAAGGACACTTCCGTCGTCTCCGGACTCGACTACCCGTTCTTCTCTCCGAATCTCCCGACCACCTACATGTCCGTGGTCGTTCCAGGCTTCGCCTCCGCCGGGAACCTGTGGACCTGGACTCCGACCGTCCGCGTCGAGCAGCGCTTCGATGGCGTGTTTTCTCCGTTCAAAGTCGAAGCCGGCTTCCTTGACCCATCCTCCGCCCCTTACTACGTACCGAACTCAAATGAGCGGATCGTCTCTCCAACACAGAACTCGCGCCAGCCAACCTACGCACTCAGGCTATCGGCAAGCACGAAGTCCGAAGACCGGCCGGCTTCGATCGGATTTTCCGGCGTCTACTCTCCCCAACGATTCATCTATGGATACGAGGTTGCCGGATGGGCTGGCACCATGGATTGGAAGTTTCCTCTGCTCCCCCGTACCGAGTTGAGCGGAGAGTTCTTCACTGGCCGGGGTCTCGATGGCTTTGGCGGCCTGGCGCAGAGCACGCTTCGTCCGGTAGACCTCTTGCAATATGTGACGGCCACCGCTCCACAATTGGCGAGCATCGGCGTGATAGGCGGCTGGTCGCAATTCAAAGTCCGTGTCGACTCGCGCAATGAATTCAATGTCGCTGCAGGTACTGGCGGCCGAAATTCGGCCGGGTTGCGTGAGTACGCAACGACCAACTCTTTCCTGACAAGCGTCCCGGCGCGAAACCAGATGCTTTTCGCCAACTACGTCTTCAAGCCGCGATCCGACCTGTTGTTTTCCGCCGAGTATCGCCGCTTGCGAACGTACGAGCTCACCGGAGCTCCCAGCACTGCGGGACAAGTAGGGCTGGCGATCGGATTTCTGTTCTAGGTGCGTATGAGAACCACTCGCGCAGTTCTCGCTTTGTTTTGTGTCGCGCTCTTTGTGTCTTCGGGCCCGGCGCAATCCACCAGTGCCGCCGACACTCCCGCAGCCGAAGTCAGCGGCGAGGTAAGTCTTGTTCAAGGCAAGTCCGGCCATATCGGCGATGCGTCTCAAGTAGTTGTGTGGCTGGCCCCGCTCGATGCTTTGCAAAGAGTTCGCACCGCATCGGAAAAAGCCCATTTCAGGCTTGTCCAGCGTAACAAGCGCTTCGAACCCAGCCTGTTGGTCATTCCCGTCGGGAGCGTGGTCGATTTTCCAAACGCCGATCCCTGGTTTCACAATGTGTTTTCGCTGTATCGCGGAAAGCGGTTCGATCTGGGTCTCTACCAGGCGGGGTCGCAGCGCTCAGTAAAGTTCGATCGCATTGGCCCTTCCTACCTTTTTTGCAATATTCATCCGGAAATGACAGGCGTGGTGTTGGCGATCGATTCGGAGTTTTTCGGCATATCCGATAAGGCCGGGCATTACTCGATCGCGGGCGTGCCGCCGGGAAAGTATCTGCTCCATGTGTGGTACGAAAACGCGCGGCCGGAAGCGCTCCAGGAGTTGCAACGCACCGTAGTTATCGAAGGGGGCAATCGGGTTCTGTCGGCAATCGCAGTTCCGGTCGTGAAGCAGATGCAGACCGAGCACAAGAACAAGTACGGCCAGGAGTACGATCCCGATACGCTGAAGACAGACTACTGAAGACTTTGCCTCAGCAGCAGGGATTGCGGATAGCCCTTTGGAATGCGGTAGCTTGCTACCGCTTTTGCGGTTGAAGAAACACTGATCTTTCGCCAGCGGGCACCGACGAAATGCGGAGAATATGAAAGAATCTACAAAGGATCCAAAAATGGACACTGTTCTAGTAGTCGAAGATAGCCGCGCGATGCAGCGAACGCTTCAGCGCCTCCTGGAAGCAGACTCGCTCCAGGTTCAGATTGCGTCGGACGGGATCGCTGGTCTCGAAAGCTTCCGCAGACAGCAGCCCAGCGCCGTCCTGCTGGATCTGAAGCTCCCCGGCTTGTCCGGCAAGGAGCTTTGCCGCGAGTTCAAGACCATCGCCTCATCCGTGCCCATCGTGGTCTTGAGCGCCAACGCGGAGGTAGAAGACAAAGTCTTGTTGCTGGAGCTCGGCGCCGATGACTATGTGACCAAACCTTTCAGCCCCAGGGAGTTGCTCGCTAGGGTCCGCCGGGCCATGCGTCGTGGCGCTGGCAAGCCCCAGCCGGTTTCCAGCGTTCCCGCAAAAACCGTGAGTCACGAAGTGCTTAACTTTGGAGACGCTCGCATCGATTTCACCAGCATGGAAGCCGTACAAGCGGGCAAGCCGGTAACCCTGACCGCGCAGGAATTCAAGCTCCTGAAATTCTTTGCTTCTTCGCCCGGCCGTGTCCTTTCGCGCGACGAGCTCCTCAATGAAGTCTGGGGCTACCAGAACTATCCGTCCACGCGCACCGTGGACAACCACATTCTCCGCCTCCGCCAGAAACTCGAGCCGGACTCCGCCAACCCGCGCTATTTCCTTACCATTCACGGCGCGGGCTACAAGTTCGTTCCCGGCGCACCAAGCGGAGCGAAACCCTGACCTTTCCAGGAAACGCCATGACGCATTTCCGCCTCCGAACACAGCTGCTCATCGCCACGCTGCTCATCATTTGCGGCCTGACCGGAGGAATTCTTCTCATCATTCGTCACACCGTCAGCGTCGAAACCGATCATCAAGTGCGGGACGACACCGAAGCTTCCGTCCGTGCCTTTGAGGGCGTGCAACGCCAGCGCGAGCGGCAGCTTTCCAGCGCCGCCGCCATGCTTGCCGATATGCCCTATCTCAAGGCGCTGATGACCACCGAGCACGCCCTCACCATTCAGGATGCTTCCACGGGATTCTGGAAGCTCGCCAACAGCGATCTCTTCGCCCTCGCCAAACCCGATGGCCAGATCGTCGCGCTGCATATGACCAATCCAGGCTGGCCACCGGAAGCCGCCGAGCGCGACCTCAAGCGATCTGTCGAACAAGGTGACGACGCGTCCTGGTGGTACGACAACGGGCGTCTCTATCAGGTTTTCCTACGCCGCATCACCGCCGGCGCCGGCAGCGACTCGCAGGAACTCGGATGGCTCGCCATCGGCTATCAGGTTAGTTCGAGTCTGGCAGAACAGCTCGCTTTGGTTTCCGGAAATCAAATTGCCCTCGCCACCGGGAGCGATGTCATCGCCTCTACTCTGCCCCCCAAAGATGAAGCCGCGTTGGAGCGCAAGATCGTCCAAGACAATCTCCAGGCCAGTCCCGAGCCTCGCGAAATCGCCCTCGATTCAGACAGCTACGCGGTTGCCTCGATACTCTTGCATGGCGCGCTGCCATCGCCTGTTCGCTGTTATGTCTTGATGCCGTTGGCCCCGGTGAATAGCTTCCTCCAGCGCCTTAACCGTACCATCTACGTCCTAGGAGCCTCGGCTGTTGTCTTTGGCGCCCTTCTGTTCGGCTTTGTCTCCCGCACCATCACCCGGCCCCTCGAGAACCTCGTCTCCGGTGTCCGCGCCCTCGCCGGCGGGGACTACACCTACTCCATCGTTCCCGAAGGCACCAGTGAAATGGCGGAGCTCAGCACCGCCTTTGCAAAAATGCGCGGTGACTTGCTCGCCTCGCAGCGCCAGCAGATTGAAACGGAACGCGTCGCCGCCATCGGCCGCGCCGCTAATTCCCTCTCACACGACCTGCGCCACTACCTTGCTGCCGTCGTCGCCAACGCGGAATTTCTTTACGAAGCCGACGAGCTCAAGCTCGACAAAAGTGAAATTTACAAAGAAATCCAGACTGCCTCGAATCAGATGACCGATCTGATCGACTCCCTCCGCGAACTTGCGCACCAGCGCAGAGCGATTTCACCGGTCCCCACCAGCCTGGATCAGATCCTTCGCCGCGCAATCGAAGCCGTCAAAATCAGGCCCGAGTTTCGCTATCGCCCGATCACCTTGACTGCCGGAAACGAAGTTGAGGGCGTTTTCGATCCCAAGAAGCTCGAACGCGCCTTCTTCAATCTCGTCCTGAACGCTTGCGAGGCTACTCCCAACGGCGAGGGCCGGGTTCTCGTCGATGTCCATACCCAGGGCGATTCCTTCGAGGTTCGCGTGACCGACCAAGGCCCTGGCATTCCCTCCAACATCCGCGACACCGTCTTCGATCCCTTCGTAAGCTCCGGCAAATCCAATGGCACCGGCCTCGGCCTCGCCATCGTCAGCAAGATCGTCCACGATCACGGCGGCTCCGTAAGCCTCGAGCGCACCTCCGAGGAAGGCACCGTGATGCTGGTCACCTTGCCCCGCTCACCGCAACCCGTCCCGTCCCCCACCGACTCCACCATCGCCTGAACGCTGCCTTTTCGGCCGCAGAACCCTGCCCGCTCGGCATAAAGGGGTAGGTGTAAATGTAGCGCCGCCCTTCAGGGCGGCATTTGTTTGCGTGCCCAGCCGTTGGCCGTGGAGTGTGGTGCAGCGTCAACGCACTAACCTCTGGGGTGGCCTACGGTTAGCGAATTTGTCGGGCCGGTGGCCCAACGCCGACTTAAGGTGAAGTTGGGTGCCCCACACGTCGGTTTTACGTGTGGGGCTTTTGATTTTCTCCCCGTCTTGTCCGGCCGGATGGCCCGGAGAAGAAAATCGTCACGTTGAACACGAGCGTCGATCGGACGAGACAGTTTCTTGTTCTTCAGCGATCACGACAACGCGGAGGGTGCCCCAGGTTCGGTTTTTTCGAACCTGGGTCTTGACGTTTACTTTTCTTCTCACGCCGGGTGCCCCGGAGAAGAAAATCGTCACGTTGAACACGAGCGTCGATCGGACGAGACACTTTTTTGTTCTTCAGCGATCACCACAACGTGGAGGGTGCCCCAGGTTCGCGTTTTTCGAACCTGGGTCTTGACGTTACATCTACGCGGATCAGCCCAGCCTCGCCCTTCTCATAAACCGACCAACTACTCCACGGCCAATCCTTCGCATGCTGCACCAACCGCCGAATCACCGGATTCGCGTGCATATAGTTCAACTTCTCGTTCTTCTTCCCTTTGCTGTACACGTTGAAATCGTAAAAACCTGCCTGCCAGAATGCCCGCAGCGATTCTCCCCGCTCTTCAAACGGCAATCGCAATGGCCCCGCGCTCACCGCTCTTCTGCGCTTTCGCAATTTCCGTGCCACGCGCACCTTCAATTTCTGCAACACCACCGAGGGTGTTCGCTGCTGCGGTTCGCTTAGCAGCAGATGCACGTGCTCCGGCATCACCACATAACCGACCAAAGGAAACTTCATCTCGTCGCGCACTCTTCCCAGCTCTTTGACGAAAATGTCACGGGCTCGCGCCGTCTTCAACAACGGCAGCCGCCGGTAACAACTGAACGTAACGAAATGCAGATGCCCTTGGCCGTAGATTCGCTGTAATCCCGCCGGCATCGCAAACCCTCAAGGAAGAAACGGCAACCGCAAGACCCAGGTTCACAAAAATCGAACCTGGGGCACCCTCCGCGTCTCTATACTTTCGCGAGACGTATCGCAGTGATATTCTCCCAACGATCACCATGTCAACAAATTTCACCTCCGGGCCACCCGCCGATCCGCGCTACATCGCCGGTTTCTACGCTGCATCCTTTGGAACCGCGGCCGTTGGCGCCGTAGCAGCTGACATAGGTGCCGTCGAGGAAGGACAGATGTTTGGCACAAAGTTCAACGGCAACTATCCCCTATTTAACACGGGCAATAACTTTCGCATTGGATGGCAATACTTTAGCGAGACCGGACAATATTTCTTCAGGATGAATATAGGCGGTGCTCACATATACCTATCGCCATCATGGTATTTCTGATGCAAAACCAGCGAATCCCGCCAAGCCCGATTCCGGGCTTGGAAACAAAGATTGTGGCGCTGATTCAACAGCTCGTTGCAGATTTACCCACTGGTGCTGCGGAACTGTCGCTCCAGCGCGTTCCGGGTCATCCAGAATGGCCGAACCCGTACTTTGCGGTCAGTCCTCGAAATCCGAAGGCGGCCGCCTTCAAAGGGGTCGTTGTTGAAAATGACCTTGAGCTCACCATTGGAAAATTCGCCGCGCGAGAGTTTCCTGGATTTGCGCGCGGTGCCGCTATCCTGAAAGGCCTAGGTCCCGAGGAGGAATTTCGATGGATCTGGCAATCGGTTATAGCAGGAGGATTCACTGAGGATGTATATTACAACCGCCGCGGGAAAATGGTCGCGGCGATATCAAAAGTCCCTGTCGAGAACGTCGTACTCACGTTTAGCTATGGCGGTCGGCTCGTCTCAAGTCTAGTCAATCGGAAAAAAGAGACTGTAGTTTACGAGCGTTACTGAAGCGTAGACGACGGGCGGGACCGACGGGACCTTTCTTCTCCGCGCTCTGCATCTTTAGCCTTTTTCCCCGTCGCCGCCAATTCCATTCATTCCGTCCCCAGCGCCGCCCACTCGGCTTGCTCATCCCGTTCCTTCGCGCTCTGCCCTGTTTACTCATACGAAACATTACGAACCGAACGTCACCGAACCCCTCCATCCAAGTCCTTTCCCTTCAATGACTTCCCCAACTGCGCGCGCACACTCGCACCCGCAACCCCTGTGTTTTCATGGACATTCGTCACAACTCCCATCACACCCCCTGGGGTACCCCCAAAAGCGAACATCCGGCGAAGTCCGCACGTTGGATTCCGGCGGAGTCCACAAAGACTCCGGTGCCGGAGCATGTTCGTCCCGAGCCTCAAGGGACCCCTCCCAACATCCAGGCGAAATCCCTCGCTACGACGCCATTCGCGATGTCTCGATCCCGATCGTCACGTCCTTACTTCCTTACCTCATTGCTTCATCCCCGGCAGCGCCGCGAAATCTATAAATATCCCGGCTGCCGACCGCCACGCCCGCCAGCTTCAAGTACAGAAAAATTTGATACTTGTGGTTCAGCAAGTGTTCCAAATTCCCCAGCAGCAGCGTCATCAACGTCTCGCCTTCGGGAACGAACACCGTCGGTATCCTTCGCCCCAAATCCGCATCCGAGCAGCAGCGAAATCCCCGCTCGATGTGCCCGGCGTACATTTTTATACTTCGTCCCGCTTCTTCGGCCGAACAGAACTGGTTCACGGGAAGCGAGCGCAGCATTGCGAAGTCCGCCAGCTCGGTGGGAAACGCCACATGGAACACGGCGCAGAATCCGGACAGGCAGTCGAGCAAGTGACCCAGCGTGTGACCCAGATCCTTCGCCGCCGGCAAATGAGCTGGCAAATTCGGTCGCCACTCGAGACGGTCTACCGGCACGAGCGAGACCAAATGTTCGGTGCGCTCGATGGCCTCGAACACTTTCTCCGCGATGGCTCCAACAATTACACGTTCCGGCAAAATGATTCTCCGCTATGAGTTACGCTAACAAATATCTCTTCGCTCGCCGCACAACCTTCAAGAGACGACGCAGCGTCCGCTACTTTACATCACGCCGCCGCGCGAAGCCGATCCGACACAAAGATGACAGGCTGTTGACATCCCGTAGATTGACCCGCCTGAACCTCGGACGTAAGGTCTACAACGCGCGGGCATCCGCAGTCCAGCAACTCGCGAACGAATCTGAGGTTCTAGGTCTTGGCCTCCCATTTGGATTTTGGCGCTGCATGAAGCCGGCAAAAGACTGCGGCACGGCCGTCGCCTTGAAGCTTTTCCTTCTCGTCGAGAACCGGCTGCTTCGCGAAGCACTGGCTGGAATCGTACGGAAGCAGCCGGACTTCTCCATCGTCGGTGTGGACCGTTACACGCCTTCGGTCGAGAAGTCTGTGGTGGAATCTCAGTGCGATATTCTCGTAGCGGACCACGCTACGGCAACGACCTTCCCTCCGAATCTGCTTCCCGATTGCATTTCCCTGGCGCCCGACATGAAGATCGTCCTTCTGGGAATGGAAGAAGACCCCGAGATTTTCTTGCAAGCGGTGCGCGCCGGCGTCGGAGGCTATCTGCTGGGTGACGCGAGTGCGGAAGAAACGCTGGCGGCCATCCGCCAAGTCGCGCGAGGCGAAGCAGTGTGCCCTGCGCGCCTATGCTTCCACCTGTTCCAATTCGTTGCCCGAGAGGCGCGCAAAGGCTCGCTGGTACTGAATCAACGCATCTGCGCGAAACTCGGCCTGACTCCGCGCCAGCAGCAACTTGTTTCCTTCCTCGCGCGAGGACTGACCAACAAAGAGATTGCCGCCAACCTGAATCTCTCGGAATTCACGGTAAAGAATCACGTTCATCGCATCATGCGTCAACTGAATGCCGAGAGCCGCTACGCAGCGGTACAAACGGTCTGCGAAGGTGGTTTCGGCGCGAACGTATAGTCGTAACCATCAGTCTCATCGACTTGGCGGGATCAACCTCGTTGGTTATCCGAACGTCATTCAAAGTCACGCAAGCCGAGCAAATCCAGCGCGGCGAGAAACACAAACTCGGAGCCGTTCACCAAGTACCGCCTCCACAACCGCCGAGGCTCCTGCAGCAAGCGGAAGAGCCACTCCAATCCGTTTTCCCGCATCCACACCGGCGCCTGCCTCTTGCGAAACGATAGGAGGTCGAATGCCGCTCCCACACCCGTCATTACGGGCGCGCGAAGCTTGTCCCGGTGTTGGTGCATCCACGTTTCTTGTTTGGGGGCGCCCAGGCCGACCCACAGGACGTCTGGCGCGGCTTGATTAATCATTTCGACGATGGCCTGGTCTTCTTCCGGAGTAACGGGCCGGAAGGGAGGCGAATAGGTGCCGGCAATACATATTCCGGGACATGCCTCTTTCAATGCTTGAGCGAGCCGCTCGGGCACACCTGGTTCACCACCGTACAGAAAGTGACGGTATTCCGTCGACGCGGTCTCCCGGCAAAAGGTCAGCATCAATTCGGGGCCATAGACGCGGCGGCGAAGGACCTTCCCGCGCCAACGGCCGATCCAAACGAGCGGCATGCCATCGGGTACCACGAGATCAGCATCGGCCAGGACTTGTTTAAAATTCGGGTCATGTTGCGCTTCTGTGACTCCGTGCATTTCGGTCACAGCGATGTAGTGGCAAGCATCGCGGCGCGCGATCCACTCTCGCATCTGGCAGATCACTTCAGGAATCTGCACCGCGTCTACCTTCACACCGAGAGCGGAGAATGTTTCCCTCGCCGCAGTATTGACAGGGATGCCGCGGTCCTGCCGCGTCTGCTTTCGCAGCGCTGAAGGATTTACGGCCGGAGAATCAGCGACAGGCAACATTTACGATACGCCTCCGGAAGACATCGAGGTTGACGCCCAAGCCACTGGCTGCAAGGCCGCCGTCTTGCCTTCTGCCAGGCGTTCGTAAAGCGCCATCAATTGGCTGTAATTCTGCCGGGCGGTATATTTCGCTTCGAACTCCCGGCGGGCAGCTTCGCCCATCACTTGCATCTCTTCAGGATGGCTCCACGCCCAATCCACTTTCGCGGCTAGGTCCGCTTCATCACCCGGCGCGACGTGCAAACCCGTCCGGCCGTGATCGACCATTTCCGAGGTCGGCCCGTGGCCGGTGGCGATAACAGGGACGCCGCACGCGAACGCCTCGACAATTACCAGTGGACAGCCCTCGAACCAGTGGCTCGGACACACGAGAAACCGCGCGCCGCGCATCCACTGAAATACTTCCTCGCGGGGAATGTTGCCGAGCAGCGCAGCTTCCGACAAACCCGCCGTACCCATTTGTGGAGCGATCTCCTGGCGCATCGGTCCATCACCGAGCAGAAACAACGGAATAGGCTGGGCCAACCGCTTCCAAGCCGCCAGCAGCCCTCGCAGACCCTTCTCCGCGGAAAGACGCCCGACGAACAAGGCGTACTTCCCCACTTCTTGCCGGGCCCTGGAACCCGGATCCGGATGAACGAAGTTGGGCTTCACGACCATGCGTCGCGGCGGCAAGCCGCCCGCAATGTGCTTCTTGCAGGCAAACTCGGAGAGGGCGATGTACGCGTCGATCTTCGTTTGCCACGTTCGAAGGGCGCGGTGTGTGGCGAGCATGGCGGTGATTGCGGCGGATGCGGCGCGGCTGTTTCGGTAACATCCGTGGGCGACCGCTCTCCACGCTACGGGACTTCCCAAGCATTCCTCGCAGAGTTTCCCGTCGCGGAGAAACGTTGCCGCGGGACATACCAAGCGATAGTTGTGTAGCGTTTGCACGACGGGAATTCCGTGGCGCGCGCACGCGTAGTACGCCGCGGGAGAAATAAGCGGAAGGGTGTTGTGAAAGTGCACGATTTCGGGTTTACCGGTGACCAATAATTTCTCGAGGTCCTGAAAGGCTTTCCTTGCCCACACGGTCGCGATCCCGGCACTTAGGATCCGCAGCGAGCCTTGACCTTTGAACTCGTTGTTGTGCCGCGAATAGCGCAAGACCGTGTGTCCGTGTGCCTCGAGCTGCTCCGCTTCCGCGATGGCGACCGCGTCTTCCCCTCCAGGCTGCTGATACGATTCGTGCACGACGAGAATTCGCATAGATCTCAATTTCACGCCGATACCATCGGGCTCTCGGAGCTAAGGCCCTCATCGGCGACAGATTCGGACAAGCACGACGGTTCCATCTGCCAGGCAAACGTCATAGCTAGTAGAATGCCGACGCCCGCGGCGGACGCGGCGCCCGCCAAAACGTTCTCAATCGCGAGGCCGATGACGATCGAAGGCAAAACCCCAAGAAAAGCGAGCGCGGGTCCGCCGCCTTCCGATCCCATTTTTCTTGCGAACCCCACGACGGTGCTTACCAGAAAGAAAAGGAGCAGGCCCAACCCCAAAATGCCCCATTCGTAAAGGGCGCGCAGATATTCACTGTGGAGAGCACGATTGCCGTCGATGACTTCTTTGTCGTACTTGTCCGGATCGCGATCCAGCATCAGGGCGGCGCCGCTGCTGGTGCCAGAGCCGAAAAAGAGCTGAGCGCCGGACCTTTTTTCGAGTTGCGTGAAGATGTCCTGGTAGATTCCGATGCGCCAAGCCAGGGTGCCGACGTCTTGGACGGTGCCGTCATCGTCGGAGACAACGTTAGAGAGTTCCTCGAAACGGAGGGAAGGCACGTAAGAGAAAAGCACTGCCGCAGCAGCGGCCACCAAGCCCAGCGTGAGGAATATTTTTTTGAAATCAAGCTTCCATTGCAGGGAGTCTTCCCTTCCAGGGACGACCTGGAACGAAGCGATAATCAGCAATACGACGGCGCTGGCGAAGACATAGCGGCTGCCGGACAGCACAATCGCGAGAATGAGTGCACCCCAGGTGGCGTAATGAAACAGCCCCCGCTCGCGCGAGAAAACAAGAATGGCGAGCAGCGCCACGAGACACGCGGCAAAATATTGAGGTGAAGAGAACGACGTAAAGCGCTCTTCGATACCCCCGAAGGCGTTGCCCAACACAAAGGTTTGCAGGATCGCCAGAGCGATCACACACCAGGCGATCAGCCTCATCATACCGACGTCGATCCAGCGATTGCCCCACGCGGAGGAGAAAATCGCAAACAGAGCGAGATACACCCCCAAATACACAACCATCTTCATTGCCGAAAGGAAGAAACCGCTCCAGAACCCCGAAATCGCGGCGTAGACAACGAGCCCAAGCCACAGCTTCTGAGGGAGTGTCCAGGTCAGATCTCTGAACGAAAAACCCGTTCGCCAAAGCAGAAGCGCGGGTAGGCCAATAATTCTGACGGTATTCTCAAAGCCGACCGTCGACCCTGACGCGAAAGTCACGGTGGTGATATCCAAGTGTGAGGCCAAGATGAAGCAGAAGAGCGCCCACCGGATCGGCAGAAATGCCACGCCGGCAGCAACGATCCAGAACAGCACTTGTGAGACTAAGAGCGCGTTCTCTGCGGTCATCTCAGCTCCCGGTAGAATTGCGCCCACGCCGAGGTAAACTGCGACGGGCTATAGCCTTGAACGTCAGCCTGTGCCCGCTGCCCCATCGCGTTGCGGTCCTCCCCTGGCATTTGGGCAAACCGAACGATGCATTCGGACACCGCCGAGACATTGCACTGCATCAACATTCCGTTTTGGCCTTCGCGAAGAAATTCCTCGACGCCGTTCAACGGTGTGACCAAAAGAGGAAGTCCCGCGGCCGCGGCCTCCAAGGTAACGAGGGGGAAGACTTCGTGGCGTGAAGGATGCGCCAGCGCGTCGGATGCCCACAGATACGGACGTACATCTTTTTGGGTACCTACAAACGTGACGTTCCCATTCAGCCCGATGCGGGTCGCTCGCTTGCGGTACTCGGCGATCAGGCTGTGGGACCCGCCAACGACCATCACCCGGAGGCGCGGGTCGCCATTTCTAGCAAGCGCTTCCAGCAGGAGCGGCAAACCCTTGAGTTCGTAATGGCCAAGTGCGACAAAAGCCAGCACGATGTCGCGCGGAGCTAGCCCCACGACTCTTCGGAAACCATCGCGGTCGAAATCCCCTGGGCGGCGCAGTGCCTTGGTATCAACCGAGTTGGCAAGTACCTGAATCTTGGAACTTGCGAATGGATAGGTCTCGGCCAGCTCACGGGCGAATCCTCGCGATGGCACGACGATGTGGGACGCGCGGCGATAGACCCACGGCTCGATCTGCGCATGGAGCCAATGATCCAGCCATCGCAACGCTCCCCGCGGACCTTGGGCGCCGATGTTTTTCCAATAGCGGTCAAGAAACAAACGATGGCAGGAATGCGAATAAGAGATGTCTCCGAACAATAGATTGCTCTCGACCATTTGTACGTGGTCGAAGCGCGCGCGGTGGCGAAGACAGTGCCACCAATAGAGGAACGGCGCCAGCAGGTGAAACGTGATGAAAAGAAGCGCGAGCGGCCGCTTGATTGCCGGAACACGCACCCAACGGATTCGTTCCGGGCATGGATTCTGGAATTCAACGGCAAACACAGTAAATTCATGCTCGGAGCAAAGAGCTTTGAGCATGCGCAAGTGGCAACTGCCGATCGCGTTGTTTCGTACGATCAAGTAATCGAAGACCGCGATCTTCAAGTGCTTTTTCCCCTGCAATCCAAGAGGCGCGCTTTGTAGTTGACTGGCGAACATGTCTGCTACTTCTGCGCCACGAAATACAACGTTGCACTGCAAAAACTTGGCCACCATCGACCGAGGGGGGCAAGCGGCCGGCTGCACGCGACCAGCAACCGTCTGGTGGCCCGAACCGATCGATACAAAACCGGAAGATCCACGAAAGAAAATTCCCTGCCCATAACCGCGCACTGTTTGAAACCCGCATCATTAAGAAAGGACAGCAAGGTTTGCTTGCTGAAGAATCGGATGTGCGGATCCCTCCAGGGCGCTCGCAGAGACGTGGCGGGTGATCCGCCCGGCGAGAAATGACCTGCGGCCATCAAGAGCCGATTGCCAACCTGGACCGAATTAGGGACGGACCCGACGAGACATCCTCCAGAGCGAAGGACGCGGTGAATTTCCTTGAGCGATTGGTGCGGACTGAAGAGGTGCTCGAAGACCTCGAAACTCACGACACTGCCGAACGACTCGTCCTCGAACGGCAGGGGAGCCTCCGGCGAATATCCGGCTGCCTCAAGTCCCTTCTCGCGGCACATAGCGACGGCTGTCGCTGAGATGTCCGCTCCGACATAAGAACAGTCGTTGGAAAGTAAGAAGGGGCCGGCGTGCGACCCGTCACCGCATCCGAAATCCAAGACTCTCGAGTTGCGAGGAATAAAGCGCGTTAGAAGTTGCTGCTCAAAAGGGCTAATCGTGACCCCAGCAGGAGACCAATCGGAAAGGCCGCGATCCCAATACTCTTCGTAATACTGCTTCTGAATCTGGCCGGTCATGAACGGTTCCCTGAAAGGAGCGCTGCTTGCGTTACGGTTGACGCCCCGGTGCCATTCCTGGCCCGCGCCGTGAAATAGCGATAGGAGCAGAAATTCGCCAACGCCGAAGCCGCGCATCCGGCAACCAGGCTGAAGGCAGCGCCCGCGAGTCCCCACCAGTGCATGAAGAAGACCGCCGAGAGCAATCCGACAGGAGCAGCAACCGCGTTGGCGATCAGGTCGAACTGCGGTTTCTGGGAAGCGCGCAACGCCATGAGAAATCCGCTTGCGCCGGCGTCCGCTACGGGCATCAGCGCGAGAACCGGGATTAGCCAAGCAAAGGCGGCGTACTTGCCGCCAAACAGCAAATGCTCAATCGGCCCGGCCACCAGCATGAGCAACCCAGCGAAGCAAATGGCGGTGGCGGCGAGGCCCGCGCTGGCGAGCATCGCCTTGCGTCGCATACGTTCGATCGAGCCATCCGCGAAATCGCGCGACAATGCCGGAAGAACGAGCAGTCCCGCCGCCGTAACGACTTGCGTCATCACCAAAGCGGGCAGCTGCATCGCGCGCAAGACACCGGCGGCGCCCAATCCAAGAAGTGAAGCGGCCAGGACCATCTGCGTCTGAGCGGAGACCGAATAGAGAACCGTGCCGCCTAGAAGCCAACGTCCATAGGTCCAGTTCTCTCGCAGCGCCGTTCGCCAGGAGACGTGTGCAACCGTCTGAGCGGAACTCGAAGGGAATTGCAAGCGCCTGATCACCAGGACCGCTGCGAGAAAGCTGGCGGAACCCGTCAACGCAAAAGCCGAGAACGGACTCAGTTTTCCAAGGCCGCGTAGAAGGTACAAACCAGAAACAACGAGCGATAAATACGCCGCGCTACCGAGAATCGCGGCGGAAGGGCGATGCATGACGTAACACAAACGGCGCACCAACCAGAGGAACAAGAGGAACGGCAACGCCAGGCCGCTGCCCGCAACCGCGCCAACCAGCGGCGTATGGGGCGCGATTCGCCAAACGATCCATCCGGCGACCAGGATGATCGCGGACAGGATGCCAACCAGCCCGGCGTGAACGATGGCTTGCTCTTGAAAGTAGGCGCGGAGCCGGCCGGCGTGACGCGAGGGCCCCATTACGCTCATCGGCTCGAGCACGATCACGTTGTAAAAGCCGCAGACGAACACATATCCAGTGAACGCAACCGCGAAGGCCCCATAAACTTCCGCGGGCATCCAACGAGCAAGAAGAAAGCTCACGCAAAAGCCGGCAAGAGACGTGAGGGCCTGATCGACGAGCGAATACGCCGACTTTGGGCCCCAGGCGCGAAGTTTTTCGGCGGTGAGGAAACCTTTAGGCGCGCCGGAGAGGGCGAGGGAAGGAGATGCGTCGCGAACTTCATTCAACGCCGGCGCGGGAGCTGTGCTCATCGCAAGTCTCAGTTCCCTTCCCCGCGAAAAATCACCGGCAATGTTTTGAGCAAGATCGTGGCATCGAGCGCGAGACTCCAGTTCTCGATATATCGGAGGTCGATCTTCATGCTGGTTTCGAAGGAAGGATCGCGTCGCGCAGTCACTTGCCAGAGCCCAGTGATGCCGGGCTTAACGTCGAGACGCCGCAAATCTTCGGCACTGTAGAGTTCAACGTCGTCGAGCGGGTGAGGGCGCGGGCCAACCAGGCTCATGTCACCGCGGATTACGTTAAAGACTTGCGGGAGTTCATCAATGCTGAATTTCCGCAGCCACGCGCCCGAAGGCGTAATCCGCGGATCGTTCTCCATCTTAAAAAAGGGGCCGCTGCGCTCGTTCATCGGCCGCAAGCCCTTTTTTCGTTGGTCCGCATCAGCAACCATGGTGCGTAGTTTGTAGCAGCGAAAACTTTTGCCCTCTTTCCCCGCACGCAGCGCGGAATAGAAGACAGGGCCCGGGGAGTCAAAGGCGATCCACAACGCCGCAAGGGCAATCATCGGTACCGCGAGAATAAGAAGAAGCGCTCCGAGAAGAACATCCACGATGCGCTTGATGGCAGGGAGCTCGATAGCTGCGCGCCCGGAATGTACGTGTAGCGTCGACGCCGGCTTAGGCATCGACGGCGCGAGGGATCGGCGAGTGGCGGTTCCGTTCATCGTAAAGATTCCAGCGCCTTACTGGCGGCCTCCGGCGGCGACGGCGCGCGTATCCTGAGAAACGCGGGGCACACCTGCCGGATCGCTGGTGGCCTCTGCTTTTTCTGCGGCATCGTCGGGCGGCTTGTGAAACGCGCGTCCGATGCGGGCTGCCGCGCCGCGTAATGCGGCTGCCGCGGGCGCAAATCGCCGCGCGGTGATGAGCGCCGACGCCGCCATTTCTTCAGCTAGAAGGCGTCCAGGATCGGCGGGATCGATTTCGCCCCAGTGTTTTCGCAAAATGATCCACCACGCCGTTGCGCAGACGACAAGGAATGCCCCAATTAGGGTGATCAACACGCGGTGGGGAGACGTCTTGACGGTTGGCACAACGGGGATGTCCAACACCTTGACGCTGGGAATCTCCTTCGCCTCCTGCACTTTCGCAAGTTCGTACTGTTGGGTCAGAAGCTCGTAGACGGTTTCTTCGATCCTGGTGCGGCGATAAAGATCGGCATAGGTGACGCCGAGAAGTGGGAGTTTGCGGATCGAGGGATAGAGTGATGTGTCGTTTTTTACGTCCGCCGGAGAATTGCTGCCGCCAAGCTTTTGGAGCTGCTCGCGGAGTTCGCCGATGCGGGCATTGAGCGCTTTCACGCGGACATTGTTGACGGTGTAGATTTTCTCGAGGCCACTGGCTTCCGCCTCCGCGGCGATAAGCTGACCCTGCAAGACCGCTGCCGCTTCGACCATGGCTTTGCCCTGAGCAGGAATGTCGATCGCGGTGTTTTTACTCGCGAATTCGCTGAATTGCGTCGCCGCGTTGTCGAGATCGCTTTTGACGCTTTTGAGGCGCTCGTCCAGGAAGATGCGTTCGCGACGCGCCGAGGAGGTACTCAGCTCGGCGACGAGATGGTCCAGCTGACTGACGTAGGCCTGCGCCATGGCGGCCGCCTGGCTGGGAGTACGGTCCGTAACGGTGATGGTGATGACGTCACTCTTGCGGTCTTCGGTGATTTTGGTGTGCAGCTCGAGCTGCTTGCGCGTGTACTCGATTTTTGTGGTGCCGTATCCCTTGGCGAGCTGGAACTCATCGATCAGGCGATCGGCGACCGTGCGGCTTTCGAGAATCTCGACGAAGACCGGCCCGTTGCCTTTCACTCCCAGCATTTCGCCGGCGAGCCCTCCGAGCATGCCTGCGCCGTGCGTCGATAGCGCCGCCAGCAATGCCGTGCCACCGCCGGAAGACGATTCCGGCGGCATCAGCTTCGCGGTGGCCTCGTACTGCTTCGGCAAACTGATGGCCACGAGAAGGCTGAGCACAAAGCCGCAGATAAACGCACGAACCAGCGTGCGGCGGTTTTCCCACAGGATGCGCACTCGCTCGATACGCTTCTCGCGTGCGTGGGAATCCGGCTTTACAACGGTCTTGCGTGAGAAACCGTTTCCCTGCGCCTGTGGTCCTTCCATGGTTGCGCTCATCGTCAGACGCTCACGGTTTGAAGTAGGCCACGGCAAAGGCCAGGGATGCTGCCACCTGGGCTGCCTGGAAGACGTTGGACCAGTTGCGGCCACCGACATTCGGCGCACGCTCCGGCACGACGATGGAGTCACCGGGCCTCAGCACCGCACTCATCGGATCGCCGCTCCAGAGATCGGAATTGTTTTTTGCGGAAATCACCGAGCCGTCGGCGCGGATGACGAAGGCTGCTTTTTTGTTGGCGAGCTGCGTCATGCCGCCGGCTTGGCTTAGATACCAACTCGCGCTGCGGCCGGGCTGGAAAGAGACTGCAGTGGGATTGAACACCTGGCCGGTGACGGCGACATAGGTCGCTTTCTTCGGGATCAGCAGCACGTCGCCATCACGCACGGGCACATCCGCGATCGTGTTTCGCCACTTATTCAACTCCGGCTGGATGTGAATGACTACGCGGCCCACAGGCTGATTTTCCTGCAAACTGCTCATCGCGGTTTCCGTTTGCGCGATGGCGGTAAGTTTGGCGTTGCGCTGGTCGGTGTTGTCCTCCGGCAAAGATCGCAGATGCACTTGCTCGAGCTTCACGCGCTGGACGAGTTCCTCGTAGGACTTCGTCTCGAGATCGCGCACTTCGGTGCGCATCAGAACGGCGCCGTAGGGATAGGCCTGCGCGTTGAAGCCGCCGGCGCGCGCGAGCAACGAGCTGAGTCGTTCGCCGGGGCGAATGCCGAAGGAGCCGGGATGCTGGACTTCGCCTTTTACCGTCGCGGAAGCAGCCACGTCGTTCCAGCCGGGATTTTGCGGGATGGTAAGGACATCGCCCTCACGAAGAGCCACGTTTTCCTGTTCGTCGCCGGCGAGCGCGGCCGACAGCACGATCCTGCGGCTTTCCGTCGGAGAATTTGGCTCATTCCCAACCGCGTAGCTGGTCAGATCGGCGCTTTCTTTGTCGGCAGTGCGCTTCAAACCGCCGGCGGCGGCGATCAGGTCTTCCAGGCGCATGTTGCTGGTAAGCGGATAGCGCCCGGGCTTGGCAACTTCGCCTTTGACGTAGACGGTCGGAGGATCCACCTTTGCGGAGCTGCGATGAATCAGAAGGCGGTCGCGCGGTTCGAGGAGCAAATTGTCGCCCGGATTGCCCGCGAGCGCGCCGCGTAGATTCACGCTGAGAATCTTCAGCGTGCCGTCGGCCTGCGTGCGGAAGAGTTGCGCGCCTTCCAGAGAAGCGTCCGAAGAAACACCTCCAGCGAGATAAATGGCGTCGCGAAGGCGCGCCTGCCCGGAGGTGCGGTACTTCCCGGGTGAGCGAACTTCTCCCGCGACGGAGACCGAAGGCGCGGGCTCGAAGTCGTAACGGCTGAAAACGCGGATGGTATCCAAAGGCTGGAGCTTGGGAGCAGCTGAGGGATTCGCTAAAGCGGCTGCCAAGTCAAAACTCTCGACGCTGGGGCGAAAATCCGGCGCGTTGAGCCGCACGATTTCGGCGTATTGACCTGCCGGCTCGGGCAGCAGATCGCCGTACGAGCCGATCACATCGGTCAGCTTCATACCGTCGCGATAGGAATAGCGGCCCGGACGCAAGACATGCCCTTGCAAGTAGATCGAGCTCTCGTTGTACGGCGCGATTGGGAAGATATGGATCTCGTCGCCGTCTTGGACGCTGACCGCGCTCATTTGCTTCTTGACGGAATCGACGTCTCCGTTGGGCGATATTTCCAGGCTGAGCATGGTGCGCTTCGAGTGCGCCTCGAGGCGCTGCAACTCGATATGCTGGAGCGCGGCGGCGGGCAAGACGCCGCCGGCGAGTTCGACGACGTCGGCGAGGGTCTTTTCGCCGTGCAGTTCATAAACAGCCGGACGCCGGACCATGCCGCTCACAGTTACTTGCGCGCCGACGGGCGGCACCAGCAGAGAATCGCCACTCTCCAGACGCTTGGCGTCGGAACTCACGCCACGCAGCAGCAAATCGTAGGTGTCCACTTCCTCGATGAGCTGTGAACCGCGGTAGTGCTTCAACGCGCGCAGCGAGCCGCGCGACGTGACGCCTCCGGCGGCAAACAGCGCGTTCAGCGGAGTGGATAGCGCGCTGATGTCGTACGCGCCGGGCTCGGCAACCTCTCCAACCAAGTACACGCGCACGGTGCGGAACTTCGCCAAGGAAACGTCCGCGGAGACTTCTTGAAACTGCGTTCGGAGCGCCAGCTGGACGGCTTGCTGAACATCGCCCAGCGTGCGTCCGCTGACGAGCAAAGGACCGACTTCGGGCAACATGATGCGGCCTTCGCGATCGACCGTGCGAGTAAGCCGCTGAGAAACGCCGCCCCAGAGGTCGATGGCCAAGCCGTCACCAGGTCCCAGGACGTAATCGGGACCAACGGGCATGTCAATCGCGATGGCGTTGCGGTCCCGGGTACCGTTGCGAAACATCTCCAACCCGAAGCGCTCGGTCGCGTGCTCCTTCCATGAAGCCTGGACGTAGAGGTCGTAAAGCGAGGGAACGTCCGAATACGGGCTGCTCTTGTGTTCAATACTGACAGGCGAGAAATCCTTGGAAGCCGCACCACCGCCGGCTAGACGCACGATGCTGTTCGCGTCTTTCGCGGACTCGGGTGTCGCGCGCATAGGATCGAGATCGATCGGAGTGGAAAGACTATCCAGAATCGGGTTGCGCCCTTGGCCAGCCATCTGCTCGTTTCCCAACAAGGCAGCGATGCCGTTGCCAGTGCCATCCTCCGGACGCTTTCTCGGATTGGAAGCCATCATCAGACTCGACTCGATGCCGAGAGGAAGCTGAATCGAGTTATCGTCACGCCCCGCCGCGCGGAGCGTTTGCGAAAGGCTGGTGGAAGAAGGCAGGTCAGGCGTGGTCTGCGGCGCCGGGTTTGGTTGGGGCGCAGATGGAGGCGATGACTTTTGTTGCGCGTTGCCAGCCGGAGAACCGGCGCAACTGGCTTCCCCTTGGTTGTCGCACACTGCGCGCGCAAGCTTCTGCTGGTTGCTCGCGTCCGCGCTGAGGCGCGCCGCTTCTGCGTCTTCCTGAGCTTCGACTTGAATCAAACGGCGAGCACGCTCTTTCACCACCAGGTCTTGCACTCGCCCGGCATCGGAGTTCGGGTTGACGCTGGGCAACAGGTAGCCATAGCGCTGTACCAGGCGAGTGGCCATGGAGCGAAAGCTCAGGTCACGATCGAGGCGCTCGAAGATGCCACGTTCGGTTAGAGCCGAGTCTTCCACCACCTGCCCGTTGTCGGTAGCCTCTTTGGCCACCCAATGCTTCAGCTCCACGAGCATTCCCGGGTCGCTGATCAAGACGTCGCGGATTTGCGAGGCGGACGCGGCAACGCGGTCGAAGTTTTCCTTCGCGAGGTCGGAAGTATCGGCGGACCGCGCCGTCGACGGATCACGCGAGCCAAGTGGCGTGCCGGAGTTTTGCGCATGCGCCGTAGAAGAGAGCGCAAGAGCGAAAAGGAGCGCAGGCACAGTGAAGCGCACGGCGCTCCGCAGAGTACGGCGGCGCGTGCGAGAGAGTTCGTGAATCACGCTTGACCTCCTACGCCTTCCGCGATGTTTCGCATGACGCTTAAAATGCCTTCCTCGGACGGCTCGATGTCACTGGAATGAATGTCGAGCTGGAGAGAGGCCCAGTAGCACACGCTGCGGTTGTGCTCGGTGGCGACGGCGATGATTCTCAGGTCCGGGTGCGCGCGAAGCACCGTGTCGCAAATACGGGGACGCTGCCCAAGGTCGTCCAGCGAGATCACCAACAAATCCGGCGCGGTGCGCTTTACCGACGCGGGAATCTCCGCCTCGTTGGACACTTCCCCCACGATCTCGATGTCCGGGCGGTCCGCAAGGGTAGCCAGAAGCAACTCGCGCATGAGGCGGGGGCGATTCGCGACGAGTATGCGGATGACCTTGTCCATGCCCTTCTCCTGGAATCCGTTCGCAAGTATCGGCGGATCAAGAAGAACAGGCAGGTTCAAAAAGGAACCGGGGAGAGGACTAACAAAGAACTAATGGGACGGACCTAACGTCGTGCAGAGCAAATCGTACTTTGACAAACGCTTGACACGGATATGACGAATGCCCTTGGGGAGCGAATCGAAACAGCAAAGACGCGTCTGCCTGAAAACAAAAAGACCCGGGTCCATGATCGGTTGGACCCGAGCCTCTCCGCCTCAGCCGGCGCTGACTGATTTTCATGCCGCGGGACGCACGATGCCCCCCAAACACGCGGTCCAGATGGGATCGCGTTCATCGTCGCCATAGTCGCGCTCGAAGGTGATGCCCTTGCGATTTACCAAATCAGACCTCGGCTCATCGCACAGTTGCCACAGAGGAATTCCGTTTGCTTGAGCGTATCGCCACAATTGCGTGTGCCTATGTGGTCTTCGTGGAGAGGGGCGACTTCCTTGCCATTGCGGACCGCAAGGCTAGCCTTCCCTGAGCAGCCTTTCTTTGCTCCTAGCTCATGGTCTTGACCTGAAACGAGGCGCGCTCGGAATTGTGCATCTCTGGTCTCGATTTGTAACTCTACCGAAGCTTGTGCGACGGTAGCCGTGATGACAACAGCCTCAGGGTCGAGCATGTCACTTGCTCCCCTCTTTGTTCAGAGCATTCAGGGCCTTGGCATTCGGCGGAGCCGGCGGAGGCGGAACTTTACTCTCGGCAGTCCGCGGTGTCACTCCGACGAAGGTCTTTTTTGGTTTCGACCCGTCGGCAGCTTCTGCTAGAGCCAGAGCAACTTGATGCGCTTTGTCGATCTTGGATCTGATCTTTTGCGTCATGGACACGGCGCTCTTAACAAGTTCGTCGAGGAGGTCGGGAATCTTTTCGACACCCTCGCCTCGTAGCCAGCGCGGACCATCACTGAAAAGCCATTGCTCGCACTTCTCGTCGAGCGGAAAATTGAAGTCGCCCTCACGAGTGCGAAGGGCTATGCCCCATCTACTACCGACCTTTGCGTAGCCCACTTCCTTTACCCAATAGTCCGTTTCCTCTGAGTGGCCGCTGATATGAACCCACGTGGGGACACCTAGATTTAGCTTATGGAGAATGGCGTCGATGGAAACGATTGAACTACTCAATTCATCTGAGGCTTTATTCAGGTCTTGGGCGGCGGATGAGAGTTGAGAGAATGAAGCTTGCACTCTCTCATTTAGAGAGAGATCTACGGGTGGCATGAGTTTCTCCTTAGTTCTACGTTCCTGCGTTACATAAGGAATCATCGCCAACAGGCGACGGGATTGAACCCCGATTGTCCTAGCTTCCGCCAGGCGTTGGCTCTTGCCAACTCAATCCGGTACCGAGCATATCACATGTGAATGTTGACGGGCTACAAGGAATCGAAAAAGCGGAAGCTTGCTGGACAGAGTCAAGGACATCTCAGCCGTTCGCGCTCGGTCCGGGTGAGAGGTCGGCTGGCGTCGGCGAGAATCCTCAGCGCGTCCGGCGCCTTTGCCACCAGCCGTTTGAAAGTGTGCTTGCTCATGTCACCAGGTTATACGGACGAGCCGCGCTGGAACACAGCAGGCGTTCCAGTCCTTCAACGACCAGCGCCACGAGCCTCGCGAATCGTCAACTAAGTGATTGAAAGTATTACGGGATGAGGTTGGAGGCGCGAGGCGGAATCGAACCGCCGATAAAGGTTTTGCAGACCTTTGCCTTACCACTTGGCGACCGCGCCACCGAATCCAGAGGAAACGAACGACGGGAGTTGCAACACCCGCGATGCTGTTCCCTCTGGGCAATACCTTACGGATGCTTGTGATCGGGCCTAGTGCGCTCCCGCAGCAGAAGCTTGCGCCGCGGAGGCGGTTTGGTTGACGACTGGAGCACCGATGAGGTTGCCCCATTCGGTCCAAGAACCGTCGTAGTTCTTCACGTTGTTGTAGCCGAGCAGATATTTCAGCACGAACCAGGTGTGCGAGCTGCGCTCGCCGATGCGGCAGTAGGCGATCACTTCCTCGGTTCCGGTGACGCCTTTGGCTTGATAGAGAGCCGCAAGCGCATCAGCGGACTTGAACGAGCCATCCTCAGCAGCGGCTTGCGCCCACGGAATATTCGCTGCGCCCGGAATGTGTCCGGCGCGCTGCGCGGTTTCCGTCATGCCCGGCGGCGCGATAATTTTGCCGGTGAACTCATCGACGGAGCGAACGTCAACGAGCTGCCCACGATTCTTCCCTTCGACGACGCTAAGAACTTCTTCGCGGTGAGCGCGGATGGATTCGTCGGTGGCGCCGGCCTTGTAGGTGGTGGGCGTCACGTTGACCGCCTCGGTGGTGGTGGCGCGCTTCTCTTCCAGCCACTTCTTGCGGCCGCCGTTGACCAGGCGCACATCTTTGTGCCCGTAGTATTTCAGCTGCCAAAACGCGTAGGCCGCGAACCAGTTGTTGTTGTCGCCGTAGAGAAGCACGGTCGTGTCGCTGGTGATTCCGGACTTTCCGAGCAGCGCCTCCAGCGCCGAGCGGTCGATCAGGTCGCGGCGAATGTTGTCCTGCAGCTGCGTCTGCCAGTTCCATCCGACGGCGCCGGGGATGTGACCCTGAGCGTACGCGCTGGTATCAACGTCCACTTCCACCAGCCGGGTATTCGGGGCGTTCAAGTTCTCGGCTACCCACTCGGTGGAAACCAAAACCTCGGGATGCTTATAGTCGGCCATTCTCGATCTCCTTATTCGTTTTTTGCGTTGAATCCTCAGTCCAAAATAAAAATCCCACCTGCCGGATCATCTCTGGCGGTGGGTTCTGAAGCCTTAGGCTAAACTCGAATCTCTAGTCGCCCTGCCTCCCCGCGCCAGAAGACACACACGGACAACACAGACAGCAGCCGCACATCTGCAGAGTCTTTTGCGCGTGAGACAACATGAAAAAAGCATACATGCTGAGGGCCACTTTCGCAATAGGATTCCGGGACGGGCAGGCAAATGTGGTGCTGGTAACGCGCCGGGCTCTTGACTCGTCCAAACCAGGAGAGCAGTATCGGGGAAGTTAGGAGGACGCCATGAACCGAAAGCTCTGGGCTTTTACAGTCGTGATTGGCGTAGCATCGGTGGCCTCTGCGGGACCCCGAGGCACGGTGCCCAAATCCTCCGTGGAAGAGTATCGCGCGCATGCCGAGAGAGATGGCGTCGGCATAGGCGCGGTGCTGCTCACCTCCGACCAGGTTCACAAGGCTTTTGCCGCCAACGTCAGCAAGTGCTGTCTGGTCTTCGAGGTGGCTTTTTATCCCTCGAAGGACAAACCGCTGGACGTTTCGCTAGACGATTTGACGATGAAGGCGGAAGGGTCCGACACGCTTGTGCGGCCTCTCAGCGCACGCGCAGTGGCCGCTACGCTGCAAGAAAAAGCGGAGCGAGATCAAAACAAGAACGTCGCCGTGGCCACCAACGTCGGAGTGGGCTACGAGTCCGGGACCTACATCGATCCGGTGACCGGCAATCCTACCAAAGTGCACGGCGTCACGACGGAAGCGGGCGCGGGAGTGGCTGTGGGCGCTCCTGCCGGATCGCAGCCCGGCGCAAGCAATCGCAGCCGCGACAACGCCGAGATCGAGCTGGAGGAACACGGGCTGGTCGAGGGTTCGGCTTCGGCGCCAGTTTCCGGGTATCTGTATTTCCCCAAGCCCGACAAGATGAAGAAGAACACGGCGGTGCAACTGCAATACGCGTTGAAAAACCAGACAGTCGTTCTATCGCTTCCCTGAAAATAATCCCGACGATGAATTGAAGGCGATTGGCGAAGTTTGTTTACTTCGCGCGGCTAACGGCAGCTGCGATGGCTTCGCCGAGGTCCCTGGTGCTCGCGCTGCCACCAATGTCGGGCGTGCGAACCTGGGATTTCGCGAGAACCTGCGCGATCGCGCTGTCGACTGCGGCGGCGGCGTCCGAAGCGCCGAGGTGCCGCAACATCATCGCGCCGGACCAGATCTGGCCGATGGGGTTCGCGATTCCCTTCCCTGCAATGTCGGGCGCCGAACCGTGCACCGGCTCGAACATCGACGGAAATTCCTTCTCGGGATTGAGGTTGGCCGATGGCGCGATGCCGATCGATCCCACGACGGCGGGACCTAGATCCGAGAGAATGTCGCCAAACAAGTTCGAGCCGACGACCACATCGAACCAATCGGGATGCCGTACAAAGTGCGCGGTCAAAATGTCGATGTGATATTGGTCGGTGCGAACATCGGGGTACTCGGCGGCCATTTCGCGGAAGCATTCGTCCCAGAACGGCATGGTGTAGATGATGCCGTTGGATTTTGTGGCCGATGTCAGATGCTTTTTGCTCTTGCGCGCAAGCTCAAAGGCATAGCGTAAGACGCGCATGACGCCGCGGCGCGTGAAGATGGTCTGTTGGACTGCCATTTCGTCTTCGGTGCCCTCGTAAAGACGCCCGCCGATGTTGGAATATTCGCCCTCATTGTTTTCGCGCACGATTTGAAAATCGATTTCGCCCGGCTTCCAATGTTTGAGCGGCGTTTCGATGCCTTCCAAGAGGCGCACGGGGCGCAAATTGACGTACTGGCGAAAACTGCGGCGAATGGGAATCAATAGTCCCCACAGCGAGATGTGATCGGGCACGTTTGGATGCCCCACGGCACCGAGGAAAATGGCGTCGAATGGGCGGAGTTGCTGGATGCCGTCTTCAGGCATCATGCGACCAGTGGCGACGTAAGTTTCGCAGCTCCAGTCAAAAGAGCGCCAGGCAAACTGAAATCCAAACCTCTTGCCGGCAGCTTCGAGGACGCGAAGGCCTTCGGGCACGACTTCTTTGCCGATTCCGTCCCCTGGGATCACCGCAATGTTGAACGTTTTCATCTATGTCGTCCGGCCGCCTATTCCTGTTCCGCTAGAGTTTGGACGATCGGGCGGGCCGGAGCCGGACTCAGCAGCAAAGAGAGCGCCGCGGCCGCCACGGTGATCGCGCCCAAATATGTAAAGCCAGACAGAAAGTTTCCCGTCCTCTTGTTGAGATAACCGACGATCAAGGGAGCAAAGTAGGCGCCCAAGTTGCCGAGCGCGTTCACGAAGCCCATCACCGACCCAACAATTTTTGCAGGTAAGGTTTCCGTGGGTATGGCCCAGAAGGGACCCATCGGACCGTAGGCGCCGACGCCACTCAGCGTAATCAGCGCAAAAGCCATCCACTGAGAATACGGAATCATTGCGACCGCGAGAAGAATGCAGCAACCTCCGAACAGCATGGCCGCAGCGCCATGATAACGGCGTTCGTGCATTTTGTCGGAGTGACGCCCGACCACCACGAGCGACGCCGCGCCCACAATAAAAGGAAGCGTGTAAAGAATCCCGGTCGAGAGACTGCTTAGCCCCGTGAACTTTCCCATGGCGCTGGGCAGCCAGAACAGCAGCCCCATTTGGCCGCTGACGAAACAAAAATAAACGGCCGACAGAACGAACACTTGCGGGCGAACGAGAGCGCGCAAGTACGGCACCGCCGCGCCGCCCTCGAGGTCACTAGCTTCTCGGCGCAAGGTGGAGACGAGGGCGTCACGCTCGCTCGGCGGTAGCCACTTCGCTTGCTCGGGGTGGTCCTGAATGAAGGCAAGCCACACAGCCAGCCACGCGAATGGCAAAGCGCCTTCGGCGATAAGCATGGTGCGCCAGCCCCAGTGGTCCAGCATCCAGCCGGAAAACGGCGCAGACAGAATCACCGCTCCCGGCAAGCAGAGAAACCAAAACGCGTTGGCGCGCGCGCGCTCCGCGCGAGAAAACCAGTGCGACAGCAAGATCAGAGTGGCTGGAAAAACGCCGCTTTCTGCAACGCCTAGAAGCAGTCGCAGAACCAGAAGCTCGTGATAGGTGCGCGCGAAGCCGCAGCCCACGGCGCAGATCGCCCACACTACCAGCAGGACGCTGATGAATTTCTTGGGGCTCCACCACTTTGCCAAATGGCCGCCGGGAATCTGCAGCGCCAGATAACCCCAGTAAAAGATCCCCGCGGCCGTGCCCGCTTGCTGCGGATCGAGATGCAAATCGTGGCTGATGCGCGGCAGAGCCAGCGAAATGTTGGTGCGGTCGATGAACGCGATCGTGTACATCACGAAGGCAACAGGAATGATGCGAATCCAACGCGAGGAGGTTTCGTTGGCGCCCATGCGGTCGAATCTATCGAGCTCCCTTGTGTTTTACCGCCGGCCCATGCGATGCAACGGTGAGCATTTCACACAGCGCCCGGGACCAGCGCGGCACGGTGTTCACGATTGTGCCCGGTCGAGCTGCGCACGATAAGGTGCGTCTCGACGTCATATTCTCGTCCCTTTTTGGACCCGCCGGAAATCACCGTGATCAAGGCGTCGAACGCCTTCTCCGCAAGTTTGCTCCGAGAAAGCCGGATCGTGGTAAGCGGAGGCTGCGTGTATTGGCTAAAGTCGATGTCGTCAAACCCGATGACGGAGATGTCGTCGGGAACGAGCAGCTTGGCATTGTAGATTGCGCGTAGCGCGCCGATGGCCGTGAGATCGTTGGAAGCGAGAACTGCGGTCGGCCTCTGAGAAAGAGAGAGAAGGCGCACCATTGCGGACTCTCCGCCATCAATTTTGTGATTGCCGGTCTCGATGAGCTGTTCATCTCGGAGCAGCTCGTAGTGCCCGAGCCACTTGAGAAACGCGGAGCGCCGGGTCATCGCCGATCGCAGGTGAAGCGGACCGCTGATAAACGCGATGCGTTCGTGCTTCAAATGAAACAAATGCTCGACGGCTTCGCGGATTCCTGTGGCGTAGTGAACTTTGATGTTGCTGATGCGGTCCCGAATTTTGCCGGTATCGAGGAAGACCATCGGCAGACTCCGCTCTTCCATCTGCGCGATCAACTCTGGCTTCATTTCCGACGTGATGACCGCCACGCCGTCCACCTTGCGCTCGAGCATCCGGCGGACGCTATGCGACATGCGGTCGGTGTCATAGCTCGTGTTGGCCACCAGAACTTCAAAGCCGTTGCGGAGCGCGATCTCCTCAAAACTCTTCACTAGCTCGGGGAAAAAGGGGTTGGCGATATCGGAGATGATCAGCCCTAGCAGGTGCGTGCGTCCGGAAACCAAGGCGCGCGCGTTGGTGTCCGGGTGATACCCGAGCTTGCGAACGACGCGCCACACTCTTTCGGCCGTGTCGGGACGCACCGTACCCGTGCGATTAATCGTCCGCGAGACGGTAGCCGTCGAGACTCTCGCCTGCTTCGCAACTTCCGTAATCCTCATGGCGCACATTTGGATAGGACCCGGCGGAAGTATAGCGCGGAAGAAAGCGAACCAGGAAATGGACTGCCTCGTTCAAATGGCGGGGCGTGTCGATGGTTAAACTGGAGCCGAGAGCGAGAGTTGAACTCGCGACCTGCCGATTACGAATCGGCTGCTCTACCACTGAGCTACCTCGGCTTACAAACAACCTTAGCATCCGCGGAAAATTTCTGTCAATTCACCCGCGCAGCATCTGTTCTTTCACCGGGAAAACGGATACATCGCCCAGCCGATGCCGACGCCTATCAGCAGGAATAAGAACAGCGACCAGATGATGTATTTCACGCGCTCCAGCGGGGGTCTGCGGCTCAAAAAACCAAACGCCACCGAGATCGCTAGCGCAAACAGCAGCATCGCTTGAAAATGGCTCAAATGGAGAGACATCGCCGCGCTCAGGCCTTCCGCCCGCGCGCCGCTTCATAGGCATGCAAGGCCGCCAGTAGATTCAGCACGCCGGCAGCCGCCAGGAATCGCGTTCCGTAGTCGCCGTCTGCGCGCGAAACATCCGGCCCCTTCGTCTCCAGCGATTTCGCCACCAGATAAAAACTTCCGGTGCCTAAGTCCGCGAGGTAGCCGAGCGACGCAAAAGCGTCTCCGCCATCCGAGGTGAACAAATTTCCGCGCATCCCCGCGCCGATGACCACCAAGGCTGCGACCGTGAGGAAGCATGCCAGCGCTCGTCCCCACATCTTTTGTAACGCGTGTCCTAGCCCTGGCAGAATCCACGCAGCCACGCCGATTCCGATTGCCACGGTTTCGCGCCGTGAGTCCCCACGCGGAGTTGCTACCGTTTGCGTTTCCTCTGTCATCCGTAATCCCGTCTGCGCGTCCGCTGTGCTTGGCCTAGGCCAAGAGCGCCAAGACTTCCTTTTGCACTGCTCCGGTCACCCGCGCTTCGCGCTCCCCCACGTACACGTTCACCTCGGTCCGCATCCCAAATTCTTTCACATAAATCCCCGGCTCGATCGAAGTGCATGTCCCTGCGATCAGGTGCCGCACGTCTCGCGTCTCCAGGCCATCCATGTTGGCGCCGTTGCCGTGCACTCGTTCTCCGATGCTGTGCCCTAGCCGATGAAAGAAATATTTCCCGTAGCCGGCTTTCTCGATCACCGTCCGCGCCGCCTTGTCCACCTGCCATCCTTGCAGCGGCGTCCCGGCGGCGACGTGCGAGCGAATCATTTCCACTGCCTTGTCGCGCGCCTCACGCAGGATCCCGAAAACCTTCGCATACTTGTCCGGAACTTTCGCACCCAGGTAGCCCATCCAGGTCACGTCGTAGTAGACGCTTCCTGGCATTTTCGTTTTGCCCCACACATCCAGCAGCAGCAAATCTCCTTCGCGAATCGGCGAGGACTTTCCAGCCGCGGGCCCGTAGTGCGGATCGCTCGCGTTCGCATTAACCGCGACATCTGGCCCTTCTTCTCTCACGATTCCCGCCGCCGCAAACTCTCCTAGAATCCACTGCTGGAGATCGTATTCCGTGAACGTTTTCTTCTCACGAACATTCTTCGCTGCGAGTTGAAACGCGTCACCGATCACTCGATCGATCACCACTCCGGCGTCGAGGTGCGATTGCAAGCTGCTCCGGCGCTCCAGCACGCTTCATATTTCTGCACCAGGTCTGCCGAGCTCAACACTTTCACGCCCACGCTGCGCACCAGTTCCACCGTGCCGGCGTCCACCATCGCCACATAGGGAATCTGGTTCTTCGGCGAATACTGCATCGCCACATTCCTGGCTCGCCCAAGCGTCTTCGCAAGATTCTTCCGCAGCTCGTCCTGCCCCGCGTAATACAACGTCTCTCCAGGAACCGCGGCCAGTGACTCCGTCTCGATCCGGTGGACCAGCTTTTTCGGCGTACCCTTTGCAGGAACGAAATAGAACCACCGCCGCGTGCGCATGCCCGCCGGCAGTTTCAGAATTCCCTGTGCGATAGGGTCGCGCCCCCGAAAATCGTAGAAAAGCCAGCCGTCGAGCTTCGCGGCCCGCAAATCCTTCTGCATCTCCTGGATATCGATGCCCATGTGGTCGATGACCTTCCCGATTCGCCAACCAGCGCAACCGCTTGCTACGCCTCTTGCGTCAACAACCCGCGAATCTCTTGCCCCGTGACGCCGCGAATTTCAACGCGTTTAATGCGGCTCCGGACGCCGCTGAGGATTCTAACAGCCGACTTCGGCCTTTTCAAAAGCTGCGCCAAGTATTCGCAGAGCGCCTCGTTCGCGCGGTCTTCCAACGCAGGCGCCTGCAAACGCACTTTCAATGCGCCATCCATCACTCCAGCAATTTCATCCTTTCTGGCGCGCGGCTGCACCCGCACCAGCAAAATCACGCATTGGTCGCGTTCCTGAAAATCGAGCATCTGCCCTCTAGCGCAAGTTATTTCACGTCGCGGGTTCCGAAAAGCGCTGTCCCCACCCGGACTTCCGTGGCACCTTCTTCGATTGCCACCTCAAAATCGTGAGACATTCCCATCGATAGGACCCGCAGCTCGCGCCCCACTTGCTTCGCTAGTTCATCCCGCAATTGCCGCAAGCGCCGAAAATAGGGTCGCGCCTGTTGCGGATTCTCTACAAATGGCGGTATGCACATCAGCCCCGCCAACTCCAACCGCGGAAGCATCGTCACCTTTTCCGCCAGCGACGCAAGTTCCGCCGGGCTCACCCCGCTTTTGGTTTCTTCCGCTGCCACACGCACTTCAATCAGCACCCGCATGCGTTCCGCGGTGCCGAGATCATGCCGCGCCTTATCCAGCCTCTGTGCCAACGCAAAATCATCCACGGAATCCACGCAATGAAACATCCCAGCCGCGCGTGCTGCCTTGTTGCTCTGTAAGTGCCCGACTAGATGCCACGTCGCCGCAAGATCGTGTACGCCGCCGCGCTTGCCTTCCCACTCCTGCACGCGGTTCTCGCCAAAGTGCCGTATTCCCGCTTCGAACGCCGCGCGAATCATCTCCGCCGGATGCGTCTTCGACACCCCGATCAACGTGACCTCTTCGCTCCGCCGTCCAGCCTTTCGCGCAGCCACGGCAATGCGCTCTTGCACCTTAAGGAAGTTTTCTCGTACCAGACTCACGCTTGCCACCGAACCTCGCTTCACTCACGATAACACGCGCGCCGTTGCGGCACCGCACGTCTACGGTTAAACTGGCTCTTACACGTAATGACATCCCAAGGAAAACTCATCGCCATCGAGGGCATCGACGGCAGCGGCAAGCGCACACAACTCGAACTGCTGGAAAAGGCTCTCACCGCGCGCGGCCATCGGATTTATTCCACCGGTTTCCCCCAATACGACTCCTGGTTCGGCAAGATGGTCGGCCGATTCCTCAACGGTGACCTCGGTGACCTCGAAACTGTCGACCCGCACTTCACCGCGTTGCTTTATGCCGGAGACCGCTTCGAGGCCAAACCGCGCCTCACCGCCGCTCTGGAAGACGGCAAAATCGTCCTCGCTGACCGTTACATCGCCTCGAACCTCGCCCACCAGACGGCCCGTGTTCCTCCCGATCAACGCCCCGGCTTCGTCGCATGGATCGAGCGCCTCGAATACGACATCTACGACCTTCCCCACGAGAACCTCGTCCTCTACTTGCGTCTTCCGCCCGCCGAAGCTCAGGCGCTCGTCGCCAAAAAATCCGCGCGCAGCTACACCAGCGCGAAGCAAGACATTCTGGAGGCCAGCCTGCGCCACCTCCAAGATGCCGCGCAGATGTACGATCTTCTTTCGCGCCGCGCTTCCTGGGTCACCGTCGAGTGTTTCGATTCTTCGCGCCACGCCATGCGCACCCCGGAAGCGATTGCGACGGACGTTCTCGCCGCCGTCGAGCCCTTGCTAACGTCGCGTGTTGCCGCTCAATCCCGAAAGAGCGGTGGCTAGCCGATGGGCTTCTCCGAATTTCTCGGCAATGAGCGCATCGTAACCGCCCTCCGCGGCGCTCTCCGCAGCCAGCGCGTGCCCCACGCCCTGCTCTTCACGGGCCCGCGCGGCGTCGGCAAGTTCACGCTGGCCCGCATGTTTGCGCAAGCCGCCAACTGCGAGCGCCTCACCGACGACTTTTGCGGTGAATGCCATACCTGCAAGCGCATCGCGCTCCTTGCCGACCCGCAAAAGCTCATCGAGCAAGGCATCGCCGAACGCGGCGAAAGCGCCGACGCCGCCACCGTCGAGCGCGTGCCACTAATTCTGCAATCCCATCCCGACGTCTGGGCGCTGGTCCCCGATCCCGTTCGCCTGAAGACTCCCGTCGTCCGCCCTACCCTCCGCGTCGGCCAGCTTCGCGCCGTGCAACGCGCCGCCTACTTTCAACCGATGGGCCGCCGCCGCGTTTTCATCCTTGACGGCGCGGAGACCATGCGCTGGGATGTCGCCAATGTGTTCCTGAAAATCCTCGAGGAGCCGCCCGGCACCGCTACCCTGATCCTCACCGCGCCGTCACCCTATGCGCTGCTGCCAACCATCGTTTCCCGCTGCCTGCAATTCCACTTCGCACCGCTGCCGCAGTCCGAAGTGGAAGAAATTCTGTGCCAGAAGACCGACCGCAAGCCCGCCGATCGCAAAGCCGCCGCGCAACTCGCCGAGGGCAGTCCGGGCCTAGCCATCGAAATGAACGTCGAGCAAGCGGCCAACCAGCGGCGCGAAGCCCTTCGCATTTTGGAGCGCGCCGCCCGCGGTGAGGGCTTTGCCCAGCTCTTTGCCGCCACCTCGGCGCTGGCCAAGGATCGGGAGTCCTCCTTCGAGGAACAAATCCAGGTGTTTTACGGCCTATTGAGTGACCTTCTCGAGCTGACTTCCGGAGTGAAACAACCCGCGCTTCGGAACGCCGCTCTTTCCCAGGAACTAGAAGCCCTTAGCAAGGGAATCAATTCTTCTTGGGTTATGCGCGCTATAGCGGGATTTGATGAACTCCATGCTGGGTCACGCAGAAATCTCAATCGTCAGCTCGGCCTCGACGCCTTGGCCGCGTCTCTCGCGCCCAGTGCGCCGGACGGTTCTGCCTCACGATTGCAAAAACAACCATGAAATCGCTTTCATACAGTTTGTCAATCTTGACTGTAACCCGGCAGCTTTCGGGCGCATCATACGAAATGACCATCAACCCCACCTTTAAGGAGCAGTCATGGTGAACCGCAGGATGTTCCGTCCTGGTTTCGCGGACGTTAAGGAACAGGCCCCTCCCAGACCCCAGCACAGCAACAATGGCCCCGCGCCTAGCAAGAAGCCCGCTCCGCCGGAATTGACTCATGCCGAGAATTTTTATTGGGTCAAGCAGATGCAAGCCCGCACGGCTATGGCGGTGGTTTTGGACAATGGTGAAGTCCTTCGTGGAACGGTCGAGTGGTATGACCGCGACTGCATCAAGCTTACGCGCCAGGGCAGCCCGAACCTCTTAGTCTTCAAGCGCGTGATCAAGTACGTCTACAAAGACGGCGAAGAATCCGCCGAAGGCGGCGACGAATAGTCCTTTGTAGGGGCGCAGTATGCTGCGCCCCAGCTCGGCAAACAGTCGTGTCTGAAGGGGTTCTGAGGCCTATCACTTCTGCATCGAGTGTCCGCTCGCCGCTCCAAACGTGAGCAGCGCCTTCGCCGCCAGCAAGCCCTCACCATCGAAGATCTCGCACTCCGTAACCACAAAATTCCGCCCCGCTCGCAGCACCCGCGCGTCCGCTTTAATTCTTCCCCGCGCCACCGCTTCCAAATAGTTAATTTTCAGCTCGACTGTGGCGATTTTCGTTCCTGGCGGCACCGCGGTGTACGCCGCGATCGCGCTCGCCGTGTCTACCAGCGCCGCCAAGATTCCCCCATGCACCACTCCCTGCATCTGCCGGTGCCGCGCCTGCACATCCATGTGCAACACTGCGCGCCCGAGCGCGATCGATTGCAACTTGAAACCCAACAGACTGGTTGCGGGGTTCTTCCTAAGCGTTCGCCGCGCGATCGCCGTCAGACCTTTCACGTGTTTCGATGATTTCCGCGCCATCGTCCCCCGCCGATCCCCTCAACAGCCGCCCCTCAGGACCACCCTGCCGGGACGAACCCTATCCCTAGCCCGCTCCGCCAACCGTGTCACGTTTTCCTCTTCTCCCGCGTCTAACCGAGTGCTCTTCGAGCTGTCACTCGGGGCCTTCAGGTACGAGATCGGCCCGAGTAATCAACGAGCCGTATTTGCACGATTTGTCGCTAAAGTGTTGCACTATATCATCCCCGCGATAGACAGCTAAGGACCCTATGCGCATCGGCATCACCTGCTATCCCACCTACGGCGGCTCCGGCGTCGTCGCCACCGAGCTCGGCCAGGAACTCGCGGCCCGCGGCCACGACATCCATTTCATCAGTTACGCTCCGCCCATCCGCATGAACCCGAACGACCCTCGCATCCACTTCCACGAGGTCGAGGTGGCTTCCTACCCGCTCTTCGACCACCCGCCGTACACTCTCGCCCTTGCCACAAAAATGCTCGAGGTGTTCGAGTCCGAATCCCTCGACCTTCTCCACGTCCACTACGCCATTCCGCACTCCGTCAGCGCGCTCCTGGCGCGCTCCATGGCCGCGCCCCGCCGCCTGCCGTTCGTCACCACCCTGCACGGCACGGATATCACCCTCGTCGGCAGCAACCTCAGCTACCTCCCGATCACGCGCTTTTCCATCGAGCAGAGCGACGGCGTCACCGCCATCTCGAACTACCTGCTCACGCAAACTCTGAAAGAGTTCGACATCAAACGCCCCATCGAGGTCATCCCCAACTTCGTCAACTGCGATCTTTACACGCGCACTCCGAACGAAGCCGTGCGCGCCCAATGGGCTCCCAACGGCGAACCCATCCTGATGCACCTCTCGAATTTCCGCCCGGTCAAGCGCATCACTGACGTCGTGGAAATCTTCGCCATCGTCCGCGCCAAAATGCCCGCGAAACTCGTGCTGATCGGCGACGGTCCCGACCGCGGCGCCGCCGAATATCTGGTCCGCAAGAAGCGCCTGCAAAAAGACGTCTTCTTCCTCGGCAAACAAAACGCCGTCTACGAAAAGCTCTCCTCCGCCGATCTTTTCCTGCTGCCCTCGCAGTTGGAATCCTTCGGCCTCGCCGCGCTCGAAGCCATGGCCTGCGAAGTCCCCGTGATCGCCACCAACGTTGGCGGCGTTCCCGAAGTCGTCAGCCACGGCATCGATGGTTTTTTGGTGGAGCCCGGCGACGTGAAGAACGCCGGCCGCTATGCCCTCGACATTTTGTCGCGCGCCGACCGCGGCCGCGAAATGGGCCAGCGCGCCCGCCTCAACGCCAAGAAAAACTTCTGCGCCAACGACGTCATCCCCCGCTACGAGCAGTACTACCAGCGCGTCCTCGACGCCGCCTCAGCCTCCGCGGCGACGACCTGAGCATCGCCAAGGCCGTAGAGTTCGTTGTGGTCGTTCGCTTTTCTTTCACTCTCGGAGATGGATTTTCTCCTATTTTCCGGTCTAGATTCGTATTCTATTGATAATACGGACTTTATTGGAATGGGGGAGGGAATGGGGGATGCTTGAGCCGCTCAAGCATGTTTGCGGTGGTTTTGCTGTCCCATGCGGTGGTTTGCGCCTTACTTTCTTGCGTCGTTGCCCGGTACCTCGCAAGTTTCCGCCGCGCACTTTCTCTTCGCCGCAATCCAGCGGTACCCGGAGCGGAGCCAGCCCATCACGCCCGGAACCTTGGACACCCAAACCAACGGCCTGCCCCACCATATCTCACGCGCCAGAGCCACTGCCGCGTCCGCCCCGCCAAATCGCGTCCCGTCCGCGAGCAAGAACTGCATCTCGTACATCAGCTCGGCGTGCGACAATCCCAGCAGCGGACCCACCCGCGGATCCTGCAACGGCGCAACCCCCAGCCCACGTCTCTGCAGAATCGGTGCCAGCCACCGCACAATCCGCGTGCAAAAGCCGCACTCCGCGTCAAAAAACAGCCAGCCCCGCGCGTGCCGCCCCTTCCCATCCGTAAATTCCGACGCCAGTGAAATCATGATCCTGCGCTCTTTCTCTGTGACCTCTGTGCTCTTCCCTTTTGCTCTCTGCGTTAAATCTTTTCTTTCTCGGCGCTACAGGGCCGGCGGATGGTTTCGCCGGGCTGAAGCCCGGCGTCTACATAACTCGCCCTTAGCTTTAGCCCGCGACTGCCTTCTTTCCCAGCAGCGTCACCACTTTCCCCCGCAGCTTCACCACGCTCTTCAAGGCACCCGTGGGCATCCGCAGAACCTCTTCAAACAATCCGGACATTGCCGTCAAAAACTCCAGCATGCTCTCCAACCGTTCCCGCGTATACGCATCCCCCTGCGGATTCGCCTTCAACTCCGCCACGCATTCCGCAATCGCCTTCAACGTGGGATCGATCTCCCGGCGCTTTCGCTCTTCCGACACGATCCGGAAAATCTCCCAAACATCCTTGATCGACTCGAAATGATCCCGCCGGTCTCCCAAAACATGCACGACGCGAACAATTCCCCAGCCCTGCAGCTCCCGTAAACTCGTGCTCACGTTCGATCGTGCTACCGCTAGCGTCGCAGCAATTTCATCGGCAGGTACGGGCTTCGGCGCCAGAAACAACAATGCGTGTACTTGCGCCACGGTGCGGTTAATCCCCCACCGCGTCCCCATCTCGCCCCAATGCAAAATGAACTTCTGCGCCACCGGCGTCAGCCCGCTTTTCGTCGTCTCGCCCATTTTTCCCCTTAAGACTACGGATTCGCCGTCTTCCACTCCGCCGTCTTTTTCCTCGATCTCCCCACATGCCCTTCTCTCCAGCGATCCACCAAGTCTCGCGCGGCGGCCGGCCACTCCGGAAACTCGAACGGAAACCCGCGCTCCAGCAGCCTTCCGGGCACCACCTGGCGGCTCTTCAGGATTAGCTCCGTCTCCGTCCGTAGAAACGCTGCGCCAAATTCCAGCATCCATTCGCGCGCCTCGAGCCCAAAGCCAATTCCCCAAGCCTCCCGCAATGCGCGCATGAAATCTCTGTTCGGGTAGCGGACACGGAGCCGCAACGTTCACTATCCCGTCTACGTCCTCGCTAGCGATCAGGTACTCCATCGCGCGCACAAAATCGCTCTCATGCACCCAGGACACGAACTGTTCTCCGGAGCCCGCCGCGCCGCCCAATCCAAGCCGCACCAGCCGCAGCAACTTCTCAAATGCGCCGCCGCGCTCTGCGCTCATCACCATAGCGCTGCGCAGCGCGATCTTCCGCGTCCTGGGCGTCTTCGCCTCAAAAAAGCTCTCTTCCCACTGGGCCGCCACATCCACGCTGAAACGCCACTCGGGAGCATCCGGCTCGCTCCAGCCGATGTCTCCGTTCTCTTCATCCATCGGCTGGTCCAGAGAATGCCGGTAGATCGTCGCGGTGCTCGCGTTCATCCACAGACGCGGCGGCGCAGCCAACTTACCGATTACTTCACCCAGAGTCTTTGTCGGCTGAATCCTCGATTCCAAAATTTCCCGCCGGTTCCATCGGTGATAGCGGCAGTCCACGCTGCGGCCGGCCAGATTGATAACCACGTCTGTGCCGTCCAGCTCGTTCGCCCAGCGATGGAGATGCATCCCGTCCCACGCGAGCACCCGCCAAGGCGCGGTCGCGGGCGTCCGCGTGAGCACAGTCACGTTGTGCCCCGAGGAATGAAAATGACGCGCCAGGATCCTGCCGAGGTGCCCGCTGCCTCCGGGCAAAACGATGCGCAGCTTCCTTTCCGTGGGTGTCGCCGTTGTTGTTATTTCGCTCATTTCTGTTGTTACAGAATATACCGTATAAACAGCTTTACGTCAAGCCCCGTCAACGCACTGCCCTCGCACCAGGTTACGATACGCTCCGAGACGACTTCCCCTCCTCCAGCGTCTTATGGAAACAAGAGGGGCCCGCTTCTCGTACCTAGACACGAGACCCAACATGTTCACCCTACTCCAGGACCTTCGCTATGCACTCCGCCGCTTGCGCCAGGCGCCGGGCTTCGCCGCCATCTGCGTCATTACCCTGGCCCTCGGAATCGGCGCCAATACCGCGATTTTTACTTTGGTGAACGCGGTCATCCTCAAAAATCTCCCCGTAACGAACCCAAGCCAACTCTACCGCCTGGGGAACAACAACAATTGCTGCGTGATTGGCGGAAATCAGGACGAGTGGGCAATTTACTCCTACTCTCTCTATCAACAATTCCGCGACCACACCCCGGAATTTGGCGAGATGACCGCCTTCCAGGCCGCCTTGTCTAACCTGAGCGTCCGCCGCAACGGCGCAACCGGCCCCGCCGAACCTTACGCCGGAGAGTTCGTCTCCGGCAACTATTTCTCGACGTTGGGTCTCAACGCCTATGCTGGCCGCGCAATCACTCCCGCGGACGACACTGCCGGCGCGCCCCCCATCGCGGTGATGAGCTACCGGACTTGGCTTCAGCATTTCGCGCTCGACCCATCCGTAATCGGCGCCACCTTCACCATCAATCAAATGCCTTACACCGTCGCGGGAATCGCCCCTCCGGGTTTCTTCGGCGAAACACTACGCCCCGACCCCCCCGATTTCTGGCTGCCTCTCGCCAGCGAGGCCGCCCTCGACGGCCTGAATTCCATCCTCAGCAACCCTGGCATGCACTGGCTGTACATCATCGGGCGCATCAAACCCGGCGCGCGGCCCGCAAGCATCCAGTCCGAAGTCACCGTGGAATTGCAGCAATGGATCACGGCGCAGCCCAACCTCTCCGCCCGCGACCGCGCCGATCTCAGCAAGCAGCACATCATCCTCGCACCGGCAGGCGGCGGCGTCGCCAGCATGCAGCGCGATACCTCCGAAGGACTTCGCCTGCTCATGATCATTTCCGGCCTGGTCCTGCTGATCGCCTGCGCCAACCTCGCCAACCTGCTCCTCGCGCGCGCCGCGTCCAGCAGTTTCGAGACCGCCATCCGTGTGGCTTTGGGCGCCCCTCGTTTCCGCCTCATTCGCCAGATCATCACCGAAAGCGTCCTGCTTGCCACCTTGGGCGGCTTGCTCGGACTATGCGTCGCGTTTGCCGGCACGCGCATGATTCTGTTGCTCGTCTTTCGCGGAGCGCGTTACGTGCCCATCAGCGCCACGCCTTCGCTCCCGGTGCTGGGCTTCGCCTTTCTGCTCTCGCTCGTTACCGGAATCGTATTCGGCACCGTGCCCGCATGGCTCACTTCCCGCTCGAATCCTGCTGAGACCCTGCGCGGTGCGGGCCGTTCGACGCGAGACCGCTCCTCTCTCCCGCGAAAATCCCTCGTGGTGCTTCAAGTGGCGCTCTCCGTCATCCTCTTGATCGGCGCTGGCTTGCTCACGCAAACTCTGCGCAATCTTGAGAAGCAGCGCTTTGGTTTCGAACCACAGGGCCGCCTCGTCGTCCGCGTGAATCCCGCTCTCGCTGGATACAAACCTGAAGCGCTTTATGGTCTCTACCAGCACCTTCAGCAGCGCCTACCCCAGATTCCCGGCGTAATCAGCGCCAGCTATTCCCTTTACAGCCCGATGCGAGGCGACAATTGGGGCCTCGGCATTCAAATCGAAGGCCACCCGCCGATGGACCGCAACAACGGCGCCTCTTTCAATCGCGTCGGTCCGCGCTACTTCGAGACCATCGGCACACGCTTGCTGCGCGGGCGTGTTATCGGCGACGAGGATACTCCTACTTCCCGCTTCGTCGCCGTCGTCAATGAAGCGTTCGTCCGCAAATACTTCCCCAAGGAAGATCCGATGGGCAAGCACTTTGGCCTCGGAGACCCATCTCACAGCGGTGAATTCGAGATCGTAGGTATCGTCGAAGATGCGAAGTATCAGGACGCGCGGAAACCCGCGTACGAAACCTTCTTCGCTCCGTTCTTGCAAGTCAGCAAAGATCCCAAGCTCGCCTTCCTGATCGGCTCGCACTACTTGGGTGACATTGAACTCCGCGTTGCGGGCAGGCCGGAGAATCTGGAGCCTGCCGTGCGACAGGCGCTCGCCGAGATCGATCCGAATCTCACGGTGCTCGAGCTCATGAGCCTGAGCGAGCAACTCACGCGCAATTTCAATCAGGACAGGCTGATCGCTCGGCTCACCGAGCTCTTCGGCCTGCTTGCTCTGACCCTGGCTTGCATCGGACTCTACGGCGTCACGTCGTATTCCGTGGCTCGCCGCACCAGTGAAATCGGCATACGAATGGCGCTCGGCGCCAACCGCGGGAATGTGGTCGGCCTGGTGCTGCGCGGGGTGCTGGTGCAACTGGGCTTGGGCCTGGCCATCGGGATTCCCGCCGCGCTCATTGGCGGCCGCCTGATGGCCACCCAGCTATACGGAGTCAAAGGTTACGACCCTGCAATCCTTGCGCTCGCCGTGATTGCGCTTGGCGTCTGCGCCCTGTTCGCCGGATTCATTCCCGCCCACCGAGGTGCATCCATCGACCCGATGCGCGCCCTCCGCACCGACTGATCGTGTACGCGCTAGCTGCACCCCGGTGGCCCTGCACCTGAAGCATGTCTTTGGAAGATTGCGCGCGTGCGGACCGATCTCATATAGAATGGCCCCGCCATCGCCTCACCGAGGGGCCAATGGATCCGCTCGTCACTCTCGACCGCCGCGAGTTCCTGAAAGCCACTACCGGACTACTGACGGGTGTGGTCGTCGCGGGTACTCCTCTGGCCATGATCGCTAAAGGCCGCGCATGGGCCGTCGATCTGACCACCTTCACCAGCTCGGAAGCCACCACGCTTCTTGCTATCACTCGCACGATTTGCCCGCACGACAAGCTCGACGATCTCGCCTACGCGCTCGTCGTCCAGGCCGCTGACAACCAAGCTCACACCGACGAGCACGCGCGCCAGATGATCAAGGACGCGCTTGCTACGCTTGGCCCAACATTCGCGTCCAACTCCGAAACCGATCGCGTCGCCACGCTGAAAAAACTCGAGTCGTTCGAGTTCTTCCAATTCATGCGCTTGAAGACGGTGCAAACTCTATACGCTTCTCCCATCGCCTACGCTCACTTCGGCTACGAAGGTGAAGCGTTCTCCAAGGGTGGTTATCTGTTCCGCGGCTTCAACGATCTTCGCTGGCTGCCGGAAGTTCCTGCGGACGATTCCGGCTCAATACCAGGAGGCGCGTAACTCGCGAAGCATTCAACATGCCTCCCATCGATCTCAAAGACGAAACAGCGGTGGTGATCATCGGCTCCGGCGCGGGCGGCGGAACTCTGGCCCACGAACTCACACGCCGCGGCATCAAAGTTGTTCTTCTCGAAGCTGGAAAGCGCCAGTCCACCGAAACGTTCTCGCAAGTTCCCGGCGAAGCCTTCGTGCAGCTCACCTGGCTGGACGCGCGCACGCAATCGGGCACTTGGGGCGTCGCGCGCGACTTCCCCACTCTCCCCGTCTGGCATTGCAAAACCGTTGGCGGTACTACCGTTCATTGGACCGCGTCGTGTCCCCGCCTCCAGCCCTGGGAGCTGCGCGCAAAAACCACCTACGGCGAGCTTGCCGGCACGTCCTTAATCGACTGGCCCGTCGCGTACGACGAACTCTTGCGCTATTACGAACTCGCTGAGCGCCGACTCAACGTCACCCGCCGCAACGGCGTCCCTGGCCTGCCGGCCTCCAACAATTTCAAGGTGATGTACGCTGGCGCGAGAAAGCTCGGCTACAGACAGGTTCATACCGGCCACATGGCGATCAATTCTCGCGCCGCCGACGGCCGCGGCTTTTGCATCCAGCAAGGCTTCTGCGTGCAGGGCTGCAAGATGGGCGCGAAGTGGAGCACGCTCTACACCGAAATCCCCCACGCCGAGGCCACTGGCAATCTCGACCTTCGCGTCGAGTCCAGCGCAACGCGCATCGAGCATGGCACCGACGGCCGCGTCAACGCCGTCGTCTATCGCGACGCCCAAGGCCGCGAACAACGCCAGAAAGCGCGCATCGTTTGCATCGCGGGCAACGCTATCGAAACCCCACGACTCCTGTTGCTCTCCGAGTCCTCGAAGTTCCCTCAAGGTCTCGCCAATTCCTCCGGTCAGGTCGGCCGCAACTACTGCCACCACATTACCGGCTTCGTTTGGGGCCTCTTCGACAAGCCGGTCTACTCTTGGCGCGGCGCGACGCTCGCCGGCGTTGTCGAAGACGAAGCGATCAACGATCCCCGGCGCGGCTTCGTCGGGGGCTACCGCCTCGAGCTCCTCTCCCTCGACCTTCCAACATTTGTTTCGGTGGGATTACCTTACGGGTGGGGTCGCGACTTCGCTTCGATCATCGATAACTACCAAAACATGGCGGGCATGTTTATCAACGGCGAGGATCTTCCTCGCTCCGACAATCGCATCACGCTCAATTCAAATGTGAGAGACGCTTACGGCTTGCCGGTCGCCAACGTTCACGTGGACGACCATGCCAACGACCAAGCGATGCGCAAGCACGCGCAATCTCAAATGACAAAAATGTACGACGCCGTCGGCGCAAAACGCACCGTGCCCGGCCCCGTTCCGCCCGCAAGCCACAATATGTGCACCGCGCGCATGAGCGCCAATCCGCGTGACGGAGTCACCAACGCTCACGGCCAGTCCCACGACATCAAAAATCTCTTCATCTCCGACGGCAGCGCACTAACCACGTCCGGCGCCGCCAACCCCACGCTCACAATCGTGGCCCTAGCCCTCCGCCAAGCCGACTTCATCGCTGCCGAGCTAAAGGCGGGCAATCTCTAGACGTTCGCAGGGAAGCGCCTTGTTTCGCGCGCGCTTCCCCACTGCCGCTTGGTTCCGTCACGCGATCAAGCAGGTCTCGCCTGCTCCCTCACCACGATCGGGCGCACTTCGATCGAGCCAATCCTCGCGCTCGGGATGCGCGCTGCGATGGCCACGGCTTCCGCATGATCCTTGGCGTTGATCATGTAGAAGCCGCCAAGCTGCTCCCTGGTCTCGGCAAACGGTCCATCGGTTGTCAGCTGCTTGCCGTTGCGCACCCGCACCGTCTTGGCTGTCGCAATCGGCTGCAACTGTTGGCCAGCGACGAAATTGCCCTTCTCCGTAATTTCCTTGGTGAACTGGCCATATTCCTGGTAGATGGCCGCCACTTCGGCCTCGCTCATCTTCACAAGGTCTTGTTCCGCGTCATAGATCAGCAGTAGAAATTGCATAGGTATTGCCTCCTATCCCAACGACGCACGAGCACTCCCAAATCGACAATTCCAGACTCGCAGTTGAACGGAAATACCTGCGAAAGCTAGCGGCTCCGTTATCCCGTCTGTTTTCTGCGGTCTGCGTGACGAACCTACGCCAGACCGCCCTGCCTGGCCAGCTTCAATGCCTCAATCGCCGCGCCGCGGGCGCCCGCGGTATCGCCATTGGGCATCACGTAGATCGGAATGTCCGCCTGCTCCTCGCGCTGGGTAGGCATAGCCACTCGTATCTCGCTGAGAAACCATTTCTGAAACTCCGCGCTGGTCTCCAAAGCGCCACCACCCACGATCAGCACATCCGGGTCGAAGGTATTCACCATCTCATCAAAGAACAGGCCCAGCGAATGGGCCTGAACACGGAAAATCTCCTTGCACAGTGGATCGCCTTTGTCCGCCAGGCCGCGCACCTGCTTGGCGGCCTGGTGCAGGTCTCCCAATTTTTCAAAACTGTGCCCGGGATACTTCGGCAGGAAAAATGGCAGGAAGGACTTCTCGATGGCCGTCAGCGAGCACACCGACTCCAGGCACCCGATCCGTCCGCAATTGCACTGCGGCTTCAGCCCGCTGATCCCCGCAATGCTCTGATACGGAATCAGCACATGCCCCAACTCTCCCCCGAATCCCTTTCTCCCTTTGACGACGTTTCCGTCCAGAATGACGCCGCCGCCTAGCCCCGTCCCGATCACCACCGACACCGAAGTTTCCTTGCCGTTGACGCCAAAGATCGAGAAGTGCCCCCACAGCGCGCCCGCGTTCCCGTCGTTCAGATAGCACACCGGCTTGCCGAGCCGCTGCGCCAGCCCTTCGCGGATATCGAATCCGCCCCACTTCGGGTGCACGAAGTTCGTCGAGCCCTTTGCGCTGAGCTGCCCCGCCGCGCTCGCCGGACCGGGCGTGTCCAGTCCGACCGCCACGATCTCAGAGATTAGAACGCCTGCCTTGTCCGCCGCGATCTTGAGGCCGTCTTCGATCTGTTTCAGGCAAATGTCCGGACCCTGCCTCGCCAGCGCGGGATGCTCGCACAGTCCCTCGATCAGAAACTTCTCTTCGCGATTCAGAAACGTATAGTTGACGGCAGTTCCGCCAAGATCCACTCCAGCGACGACTTCCACGTTTTCTCCTTACGCTTGATCTCGAACTAGCGGCCGCGTTTCACCAGCAAGCACCCGCCGATGAAGGCCAGAAGTTCCACCGCTGCGCCAAAGACGAAACTCGCCCAAAACCAAAGAGAGTGAAGGTTCTCAGGAGATGCGCCGAGGTAATAATGGTGCAGAAGGTCTAAAAAAGCGATCGAGGTGAAAAGGACCGCAATTCCGCTCAATATACTCAGGATTCGCATCGTTATTTCCCGTTGTGCGCGACAGTCTCACACAAATTTCCGCGCACTCCAACGGATTTTGCCGCTGACGGCTAGCGCGACGCGGGAATCGCAGGCTTGCAGGACCAAGCCCCGACGAGCGCCATCCAACTGACAAATGTATTCGCGGTTGCCACCTGGGCTTGCAGCCGGTCCGGAAGCGTTTCGAGGTTGCCTAACTTCTCGAGCGGAAGATGGAACTGCTCGATGAGCGGTCGCAAACTCAAAATAACATCGGAGGCCCATCGCGTGAACTCTGGATCACTGCCAAGTGGCATTTCCAGGCTCATGGTTGGTGGTGGCAGGCCGGCTTCCTGGAAAATTCGATACAGAGCAGGCCCCATTTCCGTGTTGGCCCCGGACCGTTGGAAAGTCTCGTGGATCAAAGAAACGCCCGCGGACCAAAGTGGCAGCGGCGCCGCAAGCCGAAGAAAAGGCTCCCAAGATACTTCGTGGAACGCGACGACTCCGCCCGGACGAACCAATTGAGCCAGGGAGCGCACGACAGCCAGAGGATCGGGAAGAAACATCAGAATGAAACGGCCTATCACGGCGTCGAAGGGCTTCTCGCTCGAGACTTGGGAGACATCCGATTGCGTGAAGCTTACGTTTCGCAAGCCGGCCTCGGCCACGCGAGCCCTGGCCCGCGTGATCGCGCGCGTGTCGCGCTCTACACCCACCACTTCTCCGGAAGGACCGACGATTCGGGCGGCCAGCATGGCCACGTCCCCGACACCGGAACCAATATCCAGGACGCGTTGGCCTGGGCCAATGCCTGCGTCGCGGAAGAACCGTTCCGTGAAAGGAGCGATACGCGCCGCCTGGCGAATCAGGCGCTCATGCTCGGCGTCAGTGGCGCCAAGCGCGTATGGAGAAGTGGGCCGGCCCTCCGTCATATTGGAAGGGGATATTACCACCCCGTGGAACGATAGACCCGCCAACGCAAGGTGTCCGCCCCTCAGACGAAATAGCCCACGTTATTTGTCGGACGGCTCGATAACTCTTGAATATACTATCATGGTCGTCATATCATGTCTGGCTTGAGAGCGACCGGCACAACCGAAATTCACTGGGAAAGCGATACGTTAATTCGTGCTGCCGCCGGCGCTTCCAAGCGGGTCCCGTCCTCCATCGTTCCGTTTGAACAGTCGGAGGGCCCGGCCCCAACGCGATAGGATTCCTGCGGCGCAGAACCGCCGCTGAGTAGGATCCCTTCTATGCCAGGTCGCAGGGATCGATGAGCACCAATCCGAATCCGGCAGTGAACCGACGCACCAGGCGATCTGTCAAAGACCTGGAAGTGAACCAGCGGTCGGCAGCTCTTTCTCAATTGTACAGAGCCGCCGAGTCGGCGGCCCCGCCCAACTACCCTCCAGAATCAATGTTTTCTCCTTCCGCCCTATGGGAGTGGATTCGGAATTATTTGGCTTATGTCTTCCACAAGAAACACGATTTTCCTCCCTTCACCGCATCTCCCAGCTTGGCGATGTATGACCTCCTCGATGAGAACAACAGCCCGCAGAATGTGAGGGTCAGCATTGCCGGAGATTGGGGAACCGGGACCGGCGAGGCGGAATCGGTGGCCAACGGTATGGCACAGTTCAAACCGCATTTCACCATTCACATAGGTGACGTCTACTATGTGGGTGATCCGCAAGCGGTCAACGAGAACTGCCTGGGAATTAGGAATCCCAATAACAACTACGATCCGGTAACTTGGCCTATCGGATCCAAGGGAAGTTTTGCCCTGAACGGTAATCACGAAATGTATGCCAACGGTGGCGGCTATTTCGACGTGTTGCTTCCGGAACTTGGGCTGCGCGACGCAAGTGGAACAATGTTGGGCCAGCAGACAAGCTTTTTCTGCCTCCAAAACCAGTATTGGCGGATTGTTGCGATCGACACTGGCTACAATTCGATGGGCGTACCAATCCTGTCGCACATTCCGATAATTAACGACATCCCGGGTATCGGTGGTAATTGCCAGTTGAGGAAGGAATTGATTGATTGGATTACGGCCGTCGTCAGGCCGCTTCAGGACCAGCGGGGTCTCATGATTATCTCCCACCATCAGAACTACTCGGCATTCCAGAACCAGTACAAGAAGCCCGCGCAACAAATGTGGGATGCCGGGATCCGGCGGCCTGTCCTCTGGTTCTGGGGACACGAACATCGTCTGGCGGGTTACGACTTGTACGGGACTAGTGATCTGAAGAGTTTTGGACGGTGTATGGGTCACGGCGGAATGCCTGTTGACCGAGGAATTCCCGCACACGGCCCAGCTCCTGTTTTTTTTGACAATCGCCTCGCGAAAAACGGGTACGGTGTCAACGGATTCGTGAATCTAAGGTTTGCTGGGCCAACCCTTTCCGCAGAGTACGAGGATCTAGACGGAACACAAGTGTTGCGCGAAGAGTGGACCGTCGATGCGGGCGGAGCGGTGCGATTGCTGTCGAAACAGAAACTGGTCAGCGACCCTGATTTTCATGCCTGACTTCGGCTCGATCTAACTGACTCTTCTTTCTGACTTGTTCTTTCGCTACCCCACCGGCTGCATTGTCGATACCGGCTCTGGGATGTCGATGCGGATTACGGTGCCTTCGCCGGGGCGGCTTTCGATCGAGAGCTGGAAGTCGGCGCCGTACAGGACGCGCAGGCGCTCGCGGACGTTGCTCAGCCCGATGCCTTCGACGTATACGTGCGGCATCTTCTCTTCGGAAATGCCGACGCCGTTGTCTTCGATCTCGATGTGCAGGCGCGCATCGCGGTTGGTGGCGCGCAGTTGGATTCTGCCGCCCTCGAGCTTTGGCGCCAGGCCATGCTTCAGGCAGTTCTCGACCATCGGTTGCAGCAGCATGCTCGGCACGAACGCTTCCAGAGCCTCGTCGTCGATGGCTTTCACAAACTCCAGGTTGTCGCGGCCGAAGCGCGCCACCTCGATGTCCAGGTAGTCGTCGATGAAGTCCAGCTCTTCCTTGAGCGGCACAAACGTTTCGTGCTTGCGCAGCAGGCGGCGCAAAATGTTGCTCAGCTTCAGCACCACGCCCCTGGCCATGTCCGGATCGAAGCGGATCAGCGACGACACGGTATTGAGCGTATTGAACAAAAAGTGCGGGTTGATCTGGCTGGACAGCGCGTCCATGCGGGCCTTGAGCAGCAACTGCTGGTGCCGCTCGAGGTTCATCTCGATGCGGGTGTTGTTCCAAATCTTCAGCGGCGCCGCCACCGCCATCACGGTGGCCAGCACGGACAGCACCAGCCACCAATTCCAGTGGGGGTCGATGGCAAACAGCCACTTCGGTTTGGTGGCCAGGACCAGCGCCACCCGGCCAAATTCCAGACCCATGCACGCCAGCAGCGGCAGCAATTCCCAAGACATCTTGGCGTGGCGCACCAGGCGCAGCAAATCTCTGGGAATGTTCAAGAAGGTGAACGGTCCGAAGTTCCACAAATCTTCTTTGTTCGGGATGGCCTGGCGGATCAATCCGCCGAGCAAACCCGCGGTGGAGGCCGCCGGCATGCCCAGCCACTCGTGAGCCATCAACGCGGGAATGGTGATGATCGCGCCGCCGATCGGGCCTACTACGCGGCCGGCGAGCAAGCCCATCAAGAACGCGCCCTCGACGGAAAGGTCGGCAAAGCGGTAGGGGAAGCCGACCAGCCGCAGCGCCACGCCTACGATTAGCGGCGGGGTCATGAACAGCATGAGTTTCAGCTTCTGATCGGGGTCGCGCTCTTCGGTGAACAGCACGCGGCGAAACGTGTTCCAGCGGGCCAGCAGGGCCGCAAACGAAGCCGCCACGCCCACTTTCAGCAGCAGCGTAAACAGCAAGTCTTTTACGGAAATGGCGGCGTCGATCATGGTGCGGTCGGCCTGCTCTTCGCCGGCTCGGGATTCACTGGCCGGGGCTTCGCTAACGCTAGCCAATCCCCCGCCCGATGTAAAGCGCCGCGAAGGATGTAAAGCGTTCGTAAAATGTGTGGCGAAACGCGGCGACTCCGCATCGAATAGGGCTTGGCTGGGCTATAGTCCAGGAACCATGGCACACCTGCTACACTCATTGTCTCCGATGCGAGCGATCTCACGGCGCAAGTCCTCAACTAAGAAAGGCCGCAACTCTTTGCAGGCGGTGGCGCATGCCGAGCTGCCAACGCGCTACGGCCGCTTCACGATCTATGGCTTTGCGGGCCACGGACCGGAGGAGGAAGGGGTCGCGCTGGTGCGCGGCAACGTCGCCGGAAAAACCGCGCCGCTCGTGCGCGTGCATTCGCAGTGCCTGACGGGAGATGTGCTGGCGTCGCTGCGCTGCGATTGCCGCGCGCAGCTCGAGCTATCGTTGAAAAAGATTGGACAGGCGTCATCGGGGATTTTGCTTTATCTGCCGCAGGAGGGCCGCGGCATCGGCTTGCTGAATAAACTGCGCGCCTACCAGCTTCAAGACGATGGTATGGACACGGTGGAGGCCAACGAAACGCTGGGCTTCGCCGCGGACGTGCGCGACTATGATTTTTCCGCGCAGATCTTGAAGCAGCTGGGCGCCACCAAGATTCGCCTGCTCTCCAACAATCCGGAAAAAGTTCGCCAACTGGAACAAGCGGGCATTCGCGTTGTCGAACGCGTGCCTTGCCAGCCGCGCGTCTCGAAGATTTCGCGCTCCTATTTGCAAACGAAGAAGAAAAAGATGGGCCACATCCTCGACGGCGTGTGAGTCAAGACCCGCGTCCCATCCAGTTGACAGCTGAAAGTCGAAAGTGGCAAAAAGCGGATGGCCGCTGACGCGGTTGCGAGATGTATGACGTCGAGATTCTTCGGGCACCCTCCTCGGATGCCCTCAGAATGACAGTTTTTCTTTCTTAGCGATGAGCGAACTCTAACCGCCGCCGACGAATTGCACGATTTCGTAGCGGTCGCCGGACTCGACTTGCGTGTCGGCCCATTGCGGGCGCGGCAGAATTTCGAGGTTGCGCTCGACCGCCACGCGCCCGACCTCCAAGCCTAGCTCGCGCAAGAGATCGATCACCGTCGCGCCGGGTTTCGTGGCGCGGGTTTCACCGTTCACCACGATCGTCATCGCTGCGTTCATTGAGTTCATAGCGGCGTTGGTAGGGGAGTTCATCCGGCCGCCGGCACTTTCGGCTTCGCACGCAGTTGAAAGCGCAATTGTCCGCGAGCTCCCCCCGCGACCGCTTCGATCACCAGCGCGGCATCTTCGGCTACCAGGCGCGGCATCTCGAATTGCAGGTGGACGTGGCCATCCGCGTTCGTAGTTGCGGAAACCTCGGTGTGCTCGGCGGCTCCGTGGACCCTCGCCGTGACCCGCGCACCCGTTGCGACGACGCCATCGTGCTTGTCGCGCACGACCAAATAGAGCGTGGCGTGTTTCCCCTCGAGCCACGTTCGCGGGTTCAACAGATCGACAGAGAGCACCTTCGCCGGTGTGGGCGGAGGAGGTGGGGGTGCGGCAAGGGGCGCCGGAGGAGGTGGCGCAGGAACCGCCAACGCGCCGGAGCGCAACTCTTGCATCACAGTCGCGTGCTGATCGTCCACACGAAGCTTAAGCGCTTGCTCGCGGTCCGTATCCAGAGGCAAGAGATCGGAATAGCTCTGGGTACGGCGATGCAGAACGCGCCCCCGGTAATATACGGTCGTATCGATCATCGCGCTGTGCATTCCGCGATCTTCGGTCTGAACGTGAATCACCATTCCGTTGACCGTAACATTCGAATTGTGGCCGAACAACATTTCGAGGTGCCTCAATCGGAAGCGGCGGCCGACCGGCGCGCCGCTAAATTTTAGACGCCGCATTTGACCCGGCGGCGGGTGAGTCGTTATTATACCGCCTAGCCCATGAGTGGTTCCGGTCTACATGCATTCGCTCCGCTTCTCTTACACCTGATCATCGCGGTGGCGCTAGCTGGCATTTTGACGACGCTTTCAGTAGCGGTAGGCTGGCGGCGTCCAAGCCGCCATAAGCAGCAAGCCTACGAATGCGGCATGGAGCCCACGGGCGACGCTCGCCAGCCGTTCTCCGTTAAATTCTACCTGGTCGCGATGGTGTTCATTCTGTTCGACGTGGAAGCCATCTTCTTATACCCTTGGGCCTACATTTATAAGGATATGTTCAATCAGAAGTACAGTCTTGGAGTCTACGGCTTCGTAGAAATGCTCATCTACATCGCCATCCTCTTCGTTGGGTACATCTATCTGTGGAAAAAGGGCGCGTTCGACTGGCATAAATAGTCGCCGCCGGTGGGGATTCGGAATCTGTGACGGAGAACGCCAGCCAAGTGAGTAATGTTGTAGTCGATGCCTTGCGCGCGTGGAGCGCCAACGCCATCGAGGAAGTGATCGAGTTTCGCGGCGAAACCACCCTCGTCGTTCCGCGCAAAGTGCTACGCACCATCGCGGCGCGCTGTCGTGAAGACAATGCCCTGCAATTCAACCTGCTTACCGACGCTACCTGCGTCGACCGCTTCCCGATGGAGCCGCGCTTCGAGTTGAACTACCACCTGGTTTCAATTCCCCTTCGGCGCAAAGTGCGCTTGCGCGTCCGCTTGGCGGGCGACGATCCCGTGGTGGATTCGCTCGTATCCGTGTGGCCGGGCGCGAACTGGCTGGAACGCGAAATTTTCGATCTCTTCGGCATTCAGTTCACGGGACACCCAGACCTCCGCCGCATTCTTCTGCCCGACGATTGGGAAGGCTACCCGCTGCGCAAAGACTTTCCGGTGGAAGGCTTCCGCGACATCCCTTCGATCGCCACGAAATACACCAGGGGCCGCCCATGACCACGGTCGAAACTGCCATCGGCTCGGCCAAGACCATGGTCCTGAACATGGGGCCGCAGCACCCGTCTACCCATGGCGTGCTGCGCATTTTGCTGGAGCTCGACGGCGAAACCGTGGTCAAAGCGATTCCCGACCTGGGCTATCTGCACACCGGCATTGAAAAATCCTGCGAAGACAAGACCTATTCGCAAGCGATTACGCTCACCGACCGGATGGATTACCTCAATCCGCTGGGCAACAACCTGGTCTACTGCCTGGCGGTGGAGAAGCTGCTCGGCCTGGAAATTCCGAAGCGGGCGCAATACATTCGCGTCCTGCTGGTGGAATTGCAGCGCATCTCTTCGCACCTGGTGTGGCTCGGGACGCACGCGATCGACCTGGGCGCGATGACCGTTTTCTTGTATTGCTTCCGGGAGCGCGAAGAAATCCTGAAGATTTTTGAGTTTGTCGCTGGTCAACGCATGATGACCAGCTACATTCGCATCGGGGGTCTCGCGCTGGAGCCGCCCACCGGCTGGATCCAGCGCGTCGAGAAATTCCTGAAGATGATGCCGGGCCGCATCGACGACTACGAGTCGTTGCTCACGGGAAATCGCATCTGGATGGGGCGCACCCAGGGAATCGGGTACATCTCGGCCGAGGACGCGGTGGCGCTGAGCATGACCGGGCCCACGCTGCGCGCCGCGGGGCTGGCCTACGACAACCGCAAGGTGTTTCCGTACTCGAGCTATGAGGAATTTGAGTTCGACGTTCCGACGAGGACCGATTCGGACTGCTTCGGGCGATACATGATTCGGGTGGCGGAAATGCGCGAAAGCCTGAAGATCGTTCGCCAGGCGATCGACAAAATTCCCGCGGAAGGGCCGATTCGCACCGACGCACCGGGCATCGTTCCTCCGGGCCGCGAAAAAATGAAGACGGAGATGGAAGCGCTCATCTACCACTTCAAGATTTTCACCGAAGGCTTTTCGCCACCGCCGGGCGACGCGTTTGTTACCGTGGAATCGCCGCGCGGGGAGCTGGGCTGCTTTGTTGCTAGCGATGGCTCGCCGAAGCCGCTGCGGGTGCACTTCCGCTCGCCGTCGTACATCAACTTGCAAGCGCTGCCGAAGCTGATCGAGGGGCAATTGATTTCTGACGTAATCGCCTGCATCGGCACGATCGACATCGTGCTTGGTGAAGTAGACCGCTAGAGAAAACGCTTTTGAGTCGAGGATCATGGAACTGACGCCACAACTCGCGGCTCGCTTTGAAACGCTGCAGAACCGCTATCCCGTCAAGCGCAGCGCGCTCATCCCTATGATGATGTACGCGCAGGATGAATATGGCTCGGTCAGCGACGAGATGATCGCGGAAATCGCCAAGCGGCTCGATCTCCGCACCGTGGCAGTCGAAGAGACGCTGGCGTACTACTCGATGTTGCACCGCAAGCCCATGGGCAAGCACCACGTACAGATCTGCACCAACGTGGCTTGCCTTCTGCGCGGCGGCGCCGAACTGCTCGAGTCAGCCAAGAAGCGTTTGGAAATCGGCCATAAGGAAGTGACCAGCGACGGCATCTTTTCCCTGGAAGAAGTGGAATGCATCGGCGCCTGCACCGGCGCGCCGGCGATGCAGGTCAACTACGACTTTTACGAAAACCTGACGCAGTTGAAATTTGATCGCATCATTGAAGATTTGGACGCCGGACGGAAGCCAACCCCAGAACCCGTCACTGCGGGCGCGCTGCACCCGCGCGATCCCACTGAAACTCCGGTGATCAGCCGGCGTTGGGGCATCAAGGATTCGCACAAGATCGACGTCTACGTACAGCACGACGGCTACCGCGCGCTGGAAAAGGCGCTGAAGGAAATGACGCCGGCGTCGATCATCGACGAAGTGAAGAAATCGAATCTGCGCGGACGCGGCGGCGCGGGCTTCCCCACTGGTATGAAGTGGTCGTTTGTGCCGAAGGATTCGCCGAAGCCGAAATACGTCATTTGTAACGCCGACGAGTCCGAGCCGGGCACCTGCAAAGACCGGCCGCTGATGGAGATGGATCCTCATCAGATGATCGAGGGCATCACCATCGCCGGACGCGCCATCGGCGCGCACATGGGCTTCATCTACATTCGCGGCGAATACCGTTACGTGCTCGATATCGTGCAAACGGCGCTCGATGAAGCGTATGCCCGCGGCTATCTCGGCAAGAATATCCTTGGATCCGGCTTTGATTTCGACCTTGTCGTACACACCGGAGCAGGCGCTTACGAGTGCGGCGAAGAATCGGCGCTGATGGAATCGCTCGAAGGCAAGCGCGGCTACCCGCGCATCAAACCTCCCTTCCCTGCCGTGGTTGGGCTTTACGGCTGCCCGACGATCATCAATAACGTCGAAACGCTCAGCACCGTTCCCGCGATTCTGTTGGAGGGAGGCGAAACCTACGCCAACCGCGGCACGCCGAAAAACGGTGGCACGCGCATGTTGTGCGTCGCAGGCCACGTGAACAAGCCCGGCATCTACGAAGTCCCGCTGGGGATGAACATGAAGAAGTTCATCTACGAAGTCGCGGGCGGCATCCCGAACGGCAAGAAACTCAAAGCCGTCATTCCGGGCGGCAGCTCATGCCCATTGCTGAAGGCCGAGGAAATCGACATTCCCATGGATTACGACTCGGTGGCCAAGGCCGGCTCCATGCTGGGTTCTGGCGGCATGGTGGTCATGGATGAAGACACCTGCATGGTGGACATGGCTCGCCGCATCATGCATTTTTACGCGCACGAGTCCTGCGGCTGGTGCATTCCCTGCCGCGAAGGCACGAGCTGGCTGCGCAAGATGCTGGAGCGCTTCCATGCGGGATACGGCCGGCCCGAGGACATCGACTTGGTCGGCGACCTCGCCAAGAACATGCTGGGCCGCACCTTCTGCCCGCTTGGGGACGCCGCGGCGCTGCCGACCATCAGTATCGTCGGGAAGTGGCGTAATGAATTTGAGGATCATTTGAAGGGACGTTGTCCGTACAAGTCCTCTGAAGCGCTGGTGGGATCGCGGTAGGGCCTAAGGCCGGAACAGATGCCAGAACAAACAAACGATCAAAAGCTGATCACGCTGAAGATTAACGACCGCGACCTGCAGGTCCCGCCGGGAACGCTGGTGATCGAGGCAACGCGGCGCATTGGCACCGAGGTGCCGTCCTTCTGCTATTACCCGGGGCTTTCGCTGCAAGCGGCTTGCCGCATGTGCTTGGTAGAAGTCGAGAAAATGCCCAAGCTGCAGACGGCGTGCACGCTAGTCGCCACCGAGGGCATGGTGGTGCGCACCAACAGCGATCAGGTGCGCCAGGCGCGCAAGTACATGCTGGAATTCCTGCTGACCAACCATCCGCTGGATTGCCCGGTGTGCGACAAAGGCGGCGAGTGCGAGTTGCAGGACATGGTTTTCCGCTACGGCGCGGACACCAGCCGCTTCGTCGAAGAAAAGATTCACCGCCCCGAAGAGAAATGGTCGGAATTGGTCTACTACGATGCTCCGCGCTGCATTCTGTGCTTCCGCTGCGTGCGCGTGTGCGATGAAGGCATGGACGTGAAGGCGCTCGGCGTCGGCATGCGCGGCGCGAACAGCGTGATCATTCCCAACCGCGAAGATCATTTGGAGTGCGAAGAGTGCGGCATGTGCATCGACATTTGCCCGGTCGGAGCGCTCACCAGCGGCACGTACCGCTATAAGACGCGCCCCTGGGAGATGCAGTACGTTTCCACGATCTGCACGCACTGCTCGAACGGCTGCAAGACCACGCTGAGCGTGCGCAATCACGAGATTTTGCGATCGAACAACCGCGATCTTTCCGGCATCAACAAAGACTTTCTCTGCGTCAAGGGCCGGTTCGGCTTTGATTTCACCAAGCACGCGGAGCGCTTCCGGCAGCCGCTGATGCGCAAAGGCGACAAGCTCTATCCGGTCTCTTGGGAAGAAGCCACGCAAGCCGCGGCCGCCAAACTCAAGCAGATTCGCGACGCCAATGGGCCGGACTCAATCGGCTTCATCGGCTCCAACCGCACCTCGAACGAAGAAAATTATTTGCTGCAGCGCTTGGCGCGCGGGAGTTTCGGCACCAACAACATCGATCATCACCGCACCGTGGACTACGCGGGCTTGTTCACCGCGCTGGGCGATCGCACGGCCGACTCTCTGTTGACCATGGAGCAGCTTTACCACTCCAAGGCGGTTCTCGTCGTCGGCAACGATCCGACAAATCAGAATCCTCTGGTGGCGTGGCAGATTCGCTCCGGCATCCGGCATTTCGGCACGAAGTTGTTCCTCCTGAACGCGCGAGAGATCAAGCTGCAGCGCGTGGCCAAGCAGTTCGTCAAGGTCGGTGAAGGCCAAGAGGTTGCGGCCCTTCGGTGGCTGGCCAACGAAGAAGGTCAGCTCGCGACGCAACTTGTCGAGCAGCTTGTACTGCTCAAGGCTCAGCTCGAGGCCGAGCCCGATGTCGCTATCGTCTTCGGCGCGGAAATTTCCGGCGCCGCCATCGCGCAGCTGGTAGCGTTCGGCTCGAAACTCCCCGGTAAGGTCCGCTATATGGCGCTCGGCGATTACGCCAATTCTCGCGGCGCCGCCGACATGGGAGTTTTGCCCGACCGCTTGCCTGGCTACGCCTACGCCGACAACGCCGGCGCACGCGAAGCGTTCGAGAAGCTGTGGGGCAGCGTCATCCCGTCGAAGGCCGGCATGACCACGCCGCAGATGGTGGAGGCCGCACAGACCGGCAAGCTCAAGGCGCTTTATGTTGTCGGCGCGAATCCACTCACGCACTTCGGCACGCTGGGTTTCGGGCGCGGCAATCTTCCGCTGCTGATCGTTCACGAAATGTTCCCCACGGACACGTCGAGGCCCGCCGACATTGTTTTCCCGGCGGCGTCCGCGTATGAAAAGGACGGCACCGTCACCAACACGTCCGGCGAAATACAGCTCCTCCACAAGGGTTCCGAGGTGATGGGCCCGCGCAGCGATTTCGATTTGTTGCGCATTCTTTCGCACCAGTTGGAAAAGGTCGGCATCGGGAAGGCGTTTCACTACAAGACGCCTGCGGCCGTTTTTGAGGAAATTCGCAAAGCCGTGCCCGGCTATAACGTGCAGCCCGCGGGTCTGCTCACCGGCGGCGCAGAGATGACCCGCGTGCAAGTCACCAGGAACGGTCACGCGCCGTACGACGTTCCCGCCGGGCTGATCCGCTCCGCGCAGGACACGCTTTTCACCAGCGGCACGCTCGGCCGCTTCTGCACCATGATGGACTCTTTGCCGGAGGCGGACGCCAAGCCGTGACCGACTTTCTCGCCCAGCACGCCGACATCCTGATCTCGCTCGTCAAAATAGCGTTGCTGCTGTTCATCGTGCTGACGGTGAATGCGTATCTCACCTGGTTCGAGCGCAAAGTCGTCGCGCATATCCAGTCGCGTTGGGGGCCGCATCGGGTGGGACCCCACGGGCTGCTCCAGCCGCTCGCCGATGGCGCGAAATTTCTTTTAAAGGAAGATCCGACGCCCGCCGGCGTGGACAAATTTACGTATTTTCTCGCGCCGCTCATGGCCTTGGCACTCGCGCTTACGTCCATCGCCATCATTCCGTTCGGCCCGGACCCGATCCGCCTCTTTGGGCACGACATCTACCTGGGCATCGTCGATCTAAATATCGGCATTCTTGCGCTGTTCGCCATCACCGCGCTCAGCGTTTATGGCGTCGCCCTAGCCGGGTGGTCTTCCAACAGCAAATACCCTCTGCTGGGCGGGCTGCGTAGCTCGGCGCAGATGGTCAGCTACGAGTTGGCGCTCACGATGTCGGTGGTGGGCGTGCTGCTGATGGCCGGCAGCTTCAGCCTGAGAGACATCATCAACGCACAAGCGAAGCATCCCGAGCTCGGCATTCTCGGGTGGAACATTATTCCGCAAATTCTCGGCTTCCTGTGCTTCTTCATCGCGGCGATCGCGGAGACCAATCGCGTGCCCTTCGACTTACCCGAAGCCGAATCGGAGCTGGTCGCCGGCTTCCACACCGAATACGCCAGCTTCAAGTTCGCGATGTTCTTCATCGCCGAATACACGAGCATGATCACGGTCTCGTGCCTCTGCTCGATCATGTTCTTCGGCGGCTGGCTGTCTCCGTTTCCGGCGTCCTGGACCTACACGCACTATCTTCCGTCCGTGATCCTGATCCCGTGCGGCCTGTGGGTTATCTGGGACGGCATCCGCTACGAAACGATTTTCGGCCGCATCATCCTGCCCGGGCTCGGAACGGTTATCACCGTTCTCGGCGCCGTCTTAATCACCTTCCCGGTGGTCAACGAATTCATTCAGGGCCCCTTCTGGCTCCTGTCCAAGATTTTCGTCTTCCTCTTTGTGTACGTCTGGATGCGCGGCACACTTCCCCGCTTCCGCTATGACCAGTTGATGTCCTTCGGCTGGAAATTGCTGCTGCCCGTTTCGCTAGCCAACGTCGTGTTCACGGCGACCGCGATCCTTCTGTGGAGGAGCCGCTAATGAACGCTCCTCTGATCGTTTTCTTTGTGCTTGCCGCGATGGCGATCATTGGAGCGATCAGTCTGATCGTCCAACGCCATCCGATTCACAGCGCGCTCTCGCTCATCGTGGTGATGATCGCGCTCGCGGGCTTGTACCTGCTGATGGGCGCGGAGTTCGTCGCCGCCGTCCAAATCATCGTGTACGGTGGCGCGATCATGGTGCTATTCGTGTTCGTCATCATGCTTCTCAACGCTGGCGTTGAAGAGCGCACCAACTTTTCCAAGCTCGCGGGTTTCGCGGGCCTGCCGCTGACCATCGCGCTGATGGGCTTCCTCGCCGCCGCCGTGGCTCGCTCCACGGACAGAGTGCAAGCCTATACGCCCGGCACGGTAGCGCCGACGAAGGCGCTCGCCAACTTGCTCTTCCAAGATTTCGTTTACCCGTTCGAGCTGACTTCTTTCCTGATCCTGGTCGCGATTCTGGGCGCCATCGTCCTTGCGCAGCGGGAGAAAATCTGACCATGGTCCCGACGCACTACTACCTGATCCTCAGCGCCATTCTGTTCGGCCTCGGCGTCGTTGCGTTCGTGTTTCGGCGCAACATCATCACCATCTTCATGTCCATCGAGCTGATGCTCAACGCCGTGAACCTCGCCTTTGTGGCCTTCAGCCAGGCGTGGAACCGCTTGGACGGGCAGGTTTTCGTCCTTTTTGTAATCGTGGTTGCGGCCGCGGAAGCCGCCGTCGGACTCGGAATCATCATTCTCATTGCGCGCAACCGGCAGTCGCTCAACGTCGAGCGCGTGGACTTGCTCAAACTTTGATGCCGATACTCGACAATCTTTGGATCATCCCGCTGCTGCCGCTGCTCGGCTCGGCGACCAACGGCTTGTTCGGCAAAAAGTGGCCAAACAAGATCGTCAACGGTGTCGCCGTCGGATCGACGGGCTTATCGTTTCTCTGCGCGCTCGAAGCGGTGCGCGAATTCTTCCAGCTTTCGCCGGAACAGATTCCCTGGGTGAAGCAGTATTTCACTTGGATTGCCGCCGGCAATTTCCGCGCCGGCTTCGACCTACAAATCGATCAGCTCACCGTCGTCATGCTGCTGGTCGTCACCGGCGTCGGCTGGCTCATCCACATTTATTCCACCGGCTACATGGCGCACGAGGGCGGTTACTACCGCTTCTTCTCGTACCTCAACCTGTTCATGTTTTTCATGCTGATCCTAGTGCTGGCCGCGAACTACGTGCTGCTGTTCGTCGGCTGGGAAGGCGTCGGGTTGTGCAGCTATCTCCTCGTTGGCTTTTACTTTTTGAAGAAATCCGCAGCTGATGCCGGCAAAAAAGCGTTCATCGTCAACCGCATTGGCGACTTCGGCTTCATGCTCGGAATGTTTTTGCTCTTCCGCACCTTCGGCACCCTGGACTTCGCTCCGCTTTTCGCTAAGGCCGCGCCGATGCAGGCCGACGCCATGGGTCAGCTCGGCACGCTTACCGTCGCGTGCTTGCTCCTCTTCGTAGGCGCCACCGGCAAGTCCGCGCAGCTTCCGCTGTATGTATGGCTGCCCGACGCCATGGAAGGCCCCACGCCCGTTAGCGCCTTGATTCACGCGGCCACCATGGTCACGGCCGGGGTGTATGTCGTCGCCCGTTCGCACGTTCTCTTCACGCATGCGCCCACCGCCATGCTTGTCGTCGCGATCATCGGCTGCGCCACAGCATTGTTCGCAGCCACAATCGGCCTGGTGCAGACTGACATCAAGCGCGTTCTCGCTTACTCCACCGTCAGCCAGCTCGGCTACATGTTTCTGGCGTGCGGCGTCGGCGCATTCTCCGCCGGCATCTTCCACCTGATGACTCACGCCTTCTTCAAGGCGCTTCTCTTCCTTGCCGCCGGCAGCGTGATTCATGCCATGGGCGGCGAGCAGGACATGCGGCACATGGGGGGTCTCAGCAAGAAAATTCGCTGGACCTTTCGCACCATGCTGATCGGCACACTGGCCATTGCGGGCGCGCCGATGCTCGCGGGCTTCTTCAGCAAAGACGAAATTCTCTATGCCGACTTCCAGAGCCCCTACGGTGGTCACACCCTCTATGCGTTCGGATTGCTGACCGCGCTGCTGACCTCGTTCTACATGTTCCGGTTGATCTTCCTCACTTTCTTTGGCAAGCAGCGCTACGACGAACATCACGTTCACGTCCACGAGTCGCCCTGGAGCATGCTGGGACCGTTGGTTGCCCTCGCAGTACTCTCCATTTTCGGCGGCTGGTTCGCGCTTCCTGCGTTCTGGGGCGGGCCGGACTATTTCGCAAACTTCCTCGCGCCCGTTTTCGGCGCGAAAGAAGCCGTCGCCGGCGCATCGGAAGCAGCCGCAAATTCGGAACTGATCTTTGCGGCAATTGCGGTGACGACAGCGCTAGTCGGTTTCGGCACCGCCTTCTGGCTCTACCTCAAGAAACCTGGCAAGCCGGACGAGCTTGCCAAATCCTTCAAAGGCGTTTACACCACGCTGCTCAACAAGTATTACGTCGACGAACTGTACGCCGCCGTCGTCGTCAAGCCACTACTCTGGATTTCGCGCGACGTTCTTTGGCAGGCGGTCGACGTCAAAGTCATCGACGGCGCCGTCAACGGCGTGGCCTCCGGCACCACCGGGATCGGCGACAACGTCCGCCACACGCAATCCGGCAACACGCGCAGCTACGCCGTCTGGGTGGTGATCGGCGCGATCGTCATCATCGCCATCATCTTTTGGCCGTACCTTAAGCCGGCGGCACTAGGGATGGTGCGCTGATGCCCGGCTTGCTCTCCGTCCTGATCTTTTTCCCGGCGCTAGGCGCGCTCGCGCTGCTCCTCCTGCGCGGCGACGATCACGTCTGGATTCGCCGTCTGGCCATGACGATTTCCGTCGTCGAGTTTATATTCTCGCTGCTGCTGATTCCGCGCGTCCCCGCGGGCGTCGCCGGTTATAGTCTCGTCGAAAACTATCGCTGGATCAGCGACCCGCCGATTCACTATCACCTTGGTGTGGACGGCATCAGCCTGTTCCTGGTGATCCTGACCACGTTCCTTACGCCAATCTCCATCCTGGCCTCTTGGAAGAGCATCGAGCACCGCGTCAAAGAATTCTTCATCATGCTCCTAATGCTGGAAGTTGGCGTCGTCGGTGTGTTCCTCTCGCTCGACCTTTTCCTCTTCTTCCTCTTCTGGGAAGTGATGCTGATCCCCATGGCATTCCTCATCGGCATCTGGGGCCACGAGCGCCGCATTTATGCCGCCATCAAATTCGTCCTCTACACCATGGCCGGCTCGATCCTCATGCTCGTCGGCATCATCTGGCTCTACAACGTCACTGGAACCTTTGACCTGCCTGCGATTCAGCAAGCGCTTCAAAATCGCCCGGAACTTCTCGGCAGCACCGCGGAGTTAGTACGCCACAACGAGATGCTTCTGTTCCTGGCGTTCTTCGTCGCGTTTGCCATCAAGGTGCCGCTGTTCCCACTGCACACTTGGCTGCCCGACGCGCACGTCGAAGCCCCCACGGCGGGCTCGGTGATGCTGGCCGGCGTCCTGCTGAAAATGGGCACCTACGGCATGATTCGCTTCTGCCTGCCGCTGTTTCCACATGCTGCGCGCGAGGCCGCTCCCTACGTGGCGGTTTTAGCCATCATCGGCATCATTTACGGCGCGCTGGTTTCGCTCGTGCAGCCCAACCTGAAGAAACTCGTCGCTTATTCCAGCGTTAGCCACCTCGGTTTTGTCGTTCTGGGCATCTTCGCATTCCACAATATTTCCATGCAGGGCGCCGTCTACCAGATGCTCGCCCACGGCATCTCCACCGGCGCGCTCTTCTTACTGGTCGGCATGCTTTACGATCGCCGCCACACCTTCGAGATTTCTCAGTACGGTGGCCTGGCAACACCGATGCCGCGCCTCGCCGCATTCTTCCTGTTTATCGCGCTCGCCTCGATGGGCTTGCCGATGCTCAATGGTTTCGTCGGAGAGTTCCTGATCCTTCTTGGGACGTTCCACGTGCACGCTAACTGGGCTTCGTGGGCAGCGCTTGGCGTGATTCTTTCCGCGTGCTATCTGCTCTGGGCTTATCAACGCGTTTTCTTCGGCGACGTCACGGTAGAGAAAAATCGCGCGCTTGGCGACGTCTCGCCCCGAGAGCAGTGGATCCTCATGACTATGGTCGTCATAACGCTCTGGATGGGCATAGGCTCGACATTCTTTACCCGGCGCTTTGCGGCCTCCTGCCAAAACGTCCTCGACCAAATGGGCAGCCAGCTGCCTCAAGACGCTCTGGCTCCCGCGAAACCCGCATTGCCCGCTGGCGTCGCAGTGTACGTTCCACCTGTCATTCCGAGCGCAGCGAGGAATCCGCTTCTCGGTTCTGAAGCGCAGCCCAGCTCCGCCATCTCTCTCGAAAGGCCCGGAACGCGCTAAATGATTCCCCGCCCCGAAGACCTGATTCGCGTCCTGCCGGAAACCATCTGGTGCGTCTTCGGAGTGCTGATGATGTTGCTACAACCCTTCACGAAGAATCGCCACGTCTTGAGCTTCTTCGCCATCCTCGGCACCGTGCTCGGCACCAGCGCCACGTTGTTCGCCACCTCGAGTGTTGGCACCGGCTCCGCTTTCGGCGGGCTCATCCAGATGGACGCCTTCGCCGTCTTCTTCCATTTGCTTGTCGGCGGCGTCGCCATTCTCGTCGTGCTCGCCGCCGAGTCTTATCTCGAGCGTGAAGGCCTCGAGTCCGCCGAGTTCTACGCGCTCGTTCTCTTCGCCACCGCGGGCATGGGCGTTCTGGCCTCTGCACAGGAGCTGCTCACCGCCTTCATCGGCCTCGAAATGAGTTCCATCTCCAGCTATGTGCTCGCCGGCTACCGCCGCGACTCCCTCAAGGCCAGCGAATCGGCCATGAAATATTTCCTGCTCGGCTCGTTCGCCACCGCGTTCTTCCTTTACGGCATCGCGCTCGTTTACGGCGTCACCGGCACCACCAATCTGGCGCTGATGGGCGCTGCGGATACTTCGAGCACGCTTCTCAAGCTAGGTTTGGCGCTCATTCTGATCGGCCTGGGCTTCAAAGTGGCCGCCGCCCCGTTCCAGGTATGGACGCCGGACGTCTACGAAGGCGCTCCCACCCCGGTCACCGCGCTCTTCGCCGCCGGACCGAAGGCCGCCGCCTTCGCGCTGCTGCTGCGCATCTTCGCCACCGTGCCCGCGGCTACGCATTTCTGGTTCTGGGCTTTCTGGATTCTCGCGGTTCTCACCATGTTCGTCGGGAACCTCGGCGCGCTGGTGCAGACCAACGTCAAGCGCCTGTTGGCCTATAGTTCGATCGCTCACGCGGGCTACATCCTTGTGGCCTTCGCCGCCGTCACCTATCTCGCGGGCACCGACACCGGCGCAGCTCCCGCTTACGCTGCCGTGCTCTTCTACTTGCTCAGCTACGCCCTCGTAAAGCTCGGCGCCTTCACCATCGTTTCCCAACTCGGCGGCGCGGGCGAAAAGCATCTCTCGCTCGACGACTACGCCGGCCTCGGCCGCCGGCAGCCCGTCGTTGCCGCGGCTCTCAGCCTGTTCCTGCTCTCGCTGCTCGGCTTGCCGGTCACCGCCGGCTTCTTCGGCAAGTTCTACGTCTTCAAAGCCGCCGTCAACTCACACCTCATCTGGCTCGCCGTACTGATGGCCGTCAACAGCATCATCGGCGCCTACTACTACTTCCGGCTAATCGTCGTCATGTACATGCGCGAGCCCAACTTGGAGTCCGGCCCCGCGCCCGCTGTCGTCGGCTTCCCCATCGCCGTCAACGTCGTCCTGGCTGTCACCGCCCTCGGCACCGTCTACTTCGGCCTGTTCCCCAGCCGCGTCCTCAATTTCGTTCTCCAATCCAACCTCCTCGGCCATTGATGCTTTTCATGTAGGCGCCGGGCTTCAGCCCGGCGAGCCACGCCAAAGTCTGCACTTCACGAATCGCTTGCTTCATTCCCCCAAAAGCATATAGTCGCACCTAACACCATGCGTCGCTGAAGACCGGTCGATCACTTTTCATTCTTCGTTCGTCCCGCCGCCCTACGACGTGTGGTCGGGCCAAGTCGGTTCCCCAAAAAGTCTAGGTTTCACGATATTCACAAGGAGAGATCTTCGATGATTAGGAACAAGTTCGTGTCGGCCCTTGGGATCACCCTGCTGGCATCTGCCGCAGGTCTGGCCCAGGACAAGCCGGGCAACATCGCCGCTCTGGAATTCCAGACGCCGAAAAATGGCATGGTCAAGCAATACGAGGAGGGCCGCAAGCAGAAAGCGGCATGGCACAAGCAGCAGAAGGATACGGAGCCGCTCTACGTTTGGGAAACCATGGCCGGCGACCAGACCGGAACCTATATCGTAGGCAGGCTCGGGCAGCACTGGGCCGATATGGACAAGCCGTCGGTCCCCGATCAAGCTGACCTCGACGAGTTCAACAAGGTTATTGGCGCATCGGTGCAATCGGTCGTCTCGCGTTACTATGAGCTGCTGCCGGACGTCAGTAATCCCGGTAACAACAAACCCACGGACAAATTCAGTGAAATCATCACCTACCAGGTGCGCTACGAAAAGGAGCACGAATTCGGCGGCATCCTGAAGAAAGTCAACGGAGCAATCCAGAAAACCAAGTGGCCCGCCAGCTACGTCTGGTACGTCCTGAGCCGCGGCGGGAACACCGGCACCTTTGTTCTCGTCATAACCCACCCCAGCTGGGCGGATTTTGAGGACAAGCCGGACATGAAGCCCTTCCCGGCGATGCTGACGGACGCGTTGGGCGCGGACGAGGCGAAGGCAGTCTTGAAGGAGATTGATGCCTCGGTCGAAAAGACCAGCTCGGACATTTTGCGATTCCGCGCCGACCTAAGCTACCTGCCAGCCAAGTAGCTCCTGCTAAGTAGCATGGATTGAACGGACTCCCCTCGCTGCGTGCGAGGGGAGCATCGCTTCGCCTGCGAAGCTCGACCCGTAACCATCGGAAGGGTTGAAGACGATTTGCGGGTTCCCACACTTATTTACTTGACGGGAAGATCAACGGATGGTAATATGTTTGCTGGATAAAAATGCCAAAGGCGCCGGTTCTCTCCGGCGCCTTTTTTGTCTGTACTCCAATTTCAGCGTCTCCTTAGAATCAACGACCTACGCACTGCTCAACACAGAGCAGCACGTGCAAGTCTATTCGAATCATGGGCTTATGTAACAAGATCCATCACACGTGGGGGGGGTACCTCTCAAAAGCGAACCAAAGGCGAAACTCATCCTCCGGTTGGGCCTAGCCGCCCAGCGCGAGGCAAAGAAAATGGCCCGGAAGCTTGCGCTTCCGGGCCGTCAAACTCAATCTTCGTGACTCTCCTTCATCTTGGTTCTTACTTCACCTTTTCTTACTTCACCTTGATGAAGATCATCAGAAACGTAAAGAGCACCAGCGTTTCGACGAACGCCAGGCTCAGAATGAGCGGTGTGAACATTGCGTTCGCCGCTCCCGGGTTCCGCGCGATGCCTTCCAAAGCCGCCGCGCCGATCTTGCCCTGGCCCAAACCGCAACCAAATGCCGCGATGCCCATGCCGAACGCGGCCGCGATGAACAACATGCCCTGGCTGCCGCTTTCTGCTGCAGCCGCACCACCTTGCGCGAACGCCGCTGGCGCCACCAACAGCACCAACGCGAGCGCGCTTAACAATACGCTCCACTTTTTCATGAACTGCCTCCTTATGAATTGCCGCCAGGAGGTGGTTCCCGGACACCGTGCAGCCGGGCTCACACTGGAACGGCCACCTGCCGCAGAATCGCGCCGGCAAGAACTCTCTAGTGTTCCTCGGCGGTCGTAGCCATGTTCAGGTACACCGCCGGCAAAATCGTAAAGATGAACGCTTGCACAAAAGCGACAAGCAGATGCAGTCCAATGAAAATCAAGGGAACGAGCGCCGGGAAAATGCCCAGCCCTATGCCAATGGCTGGAGACTTCGCCCAACCCCACACAAAAGCCTGGGACAACAGCCCCAGGAAAAGTCCGTAGATCAAATCGCTCGAGAAAATGTTCGCGAACAAACGAACCGTGAGCGACAACAGGCGCGCAGCCGTGCTGATGATTTCCACCGGGAAAATCAGCCAGGCGATCCACCATAGCGGGCCGGCAAAATGCTTCAGATAGCCAATCAGGCCCTGGTGCTTGATGCCCTGATAGTTGAAGTAAACAAACGTGATGGAGGCGCACGCCAGCGGCACACTCACGTGTCCTGTGGGAGCCGTGAACAACGGAAACAAGCTCATCAGATTCGCGAACAGGACAAACAGGCCGATCGCGCCGATGATGTAGATGTAGGCGCGGCCGCCGTGGCGCACTGCTTCGTCAAGGATGTCCCGGATTCCAAATCGCTTCGGGTTGCTGATCAGCAATTCCGCGACTTGTTGCATCGTGCCCGGTTTTTCCACGGACAGCCGCGGCCTGAGAATCAGACAGAACAAAGTCGCCAAAACAAGCAGGATGAAGCCCATCACAACGTGCTGAGGAATCGGGAGTTCCGGATTCTCCGATTTGATGTGCAGCGACGCCAGCAATGCCAGCGCGTAGTGTCCGAGAAAGCGGTTCGCCAGTTCCGTGAGGATGCTTACCTGTTCTCCCATTGATCCTTTTCCGCTGGTTTGGCGCGGATCGCGTCCGCAAGTCACCTATTCTTCAGGATTTAGGGTCGCCCAAATACTTGCCGCGATGGTTGCCAGTCCGAACGCGCACAGCCCCGTCATCAAGCTTACGAGGGGAACGTGCAGATATTCAAAACTAACATACACGCTGAGGCCTATCAAGCTGTAGCGCAGGATTGCTCCCAAAACAGGCATGCGCGGCTTTTTGCCTGGTTCCGGCGTTTGGCCGGTCCTCAGCAGAATCTCCGCGCCGCGCCGCAAAAGCCGAAAATTCAGCCATCCCAAGAGAGTTCCGATAGCCAGCCCAGCGGCCCAGCGCCACTGTCGCGAGGCAAGTTCGGTCCCGAGCGCTGCCGTGAAGCCGATAACCAGCGTCAGCCACCCAATGCGCCGCACCGTGCTGCCGCCCACGACTCGGCCGTCCGCTCCTTCAGTTGGGCTTGTTTCCACCGGCGGATCCGCTCCCTCGCGGGGACAGCCTTCGGATGACTTCACGAGTGCCACCCACAAAGCCGATTGCGCCGAAGACCGCCATCAACCACGGGCCGGTATGCAACCACTTATCCAGCAAGTAGCCCAGGAAACCGCCAAAAATGGTCGCGCCAACGATCGTAAACGGCACTTCCATCGCCGCGGCCATCTGGGCGGAGTATCTGAATCGGCTCACCAATCGCGTGCCCGGCGGCGTCGACTTTGAATCGTTGGGCTGCTCATCCACAATATTCTTTCGAGTTCCAGCCTCGAATTTCGGACTTCTAGTTTCTGGTTTCTAGTTTCTGCCTTGTCCTACTTCTCGAAGAGCAATTCGCCGGCGCGATGCGTGGCTTTCACCACCGCTTTGATCAGCGTGACGCGCAGCTTCCCCTCTTCCAGCTCGAGGATGCCGTCGATGGTGCAGCCGGCAGGCGTGGTCACCGCATCCTTCAGCAGCGCGGGGTGATCGCCGGTCTCCAGCACCACGCTCGCCGCGCCCTTCATGGTCTGCGCGGCCAGCAATGTCGAGACGTCGCGCGGCAGGCCCACTTTGACTCCGGCCTCCGCCAGCGATTCCAGAATGATGTACACAAACGCCGGGCCGCTGGCCGAGAGGCCGGTCACCGCATCCATGTTCTTCTCGTCCACAATCACGGTGCGGCCCACAGCGTCAAACATGCTCTGCGCAATCTGAAGATGCTCCGCCCCGGCGTGCGAGCCAGGACAAATCCCGGTCATCCCGCAACCCACCGCGGAGGGCGTGTTCGGCATCGCCCGGATCACGGGCACTTTCGCGCCGGCGTGTTGTTCGATGTAGCTGGTCGGCACGGAGGCGGCCACCGAAATCACCAGCGTCTTCGCGCTGAGTTCCGGTGCAATTTCCTTTAACACATCACCGACGACTTGCGGCTTCACGCCGAGCAGCACGATGTCTGCCCCGTGCACTGCCTTGCGATTGTCAGTCGTCACCGACGCGCCAAGCTCTTTCGCAAGAGCAGCCGCCTTCTCGGCATGCTTCACCGTCGCGGTTACGTGTTTCGGCGCAAACAGGCCTTGCTTCAGGTAGGCTCGCAGCAAAATTCCACCGAGCTTCCCGGTGCCCAAGACCGCTAATTTCTTGTCGGATAGTTTGTGTGCCATGGTGCAAGCATTGTTGACGGGTTCGCGAAATGGGTCAACTCCCTAGTAGCACAGGCACTCCTGCCTGTGCCCAGCGTGAAAAAGCAGCACGCGTCATCCTCGAAGCAAGGTCGCGGCGCAAACCGATAGTGTGGTTGACGTCGTGAAGGAGCTTGCAGCTGCACAGACAAGAGTGTCTGTGCTACGGGGAGACTAATCGTGGCGGGCACCGCGCAACACCTGGACCGCGTGCGGAAGAAGGTGTGCCACCGCTTCCAGCGATTCGACTGCGCCTTTGGGGCTGCCTGGCAGGTTTACGATCAACGTCTTGTGGCGCGTTGCGGCTATGCCGCGTGAAAGTACGGCGGTGGGTGTCTTCTCGACGCCCTTGCGCCGCATCTCTTCCGCGATTCCTGGAATCACCCGGTCTGCCACGGCCTGCGTCGCCTCCGGCGTGTTGTCACGCGGACCGATTCCCGTGCCGCCGGTGGTCAACACCAGATCCACCCGGCCCGAATCCGCAAGCTCACGCAGATTCTCGCGGATCACTCCCGGATCATCCGGAAGGCGCAGGCCAGAGGTAACTTCCCAGCCCAAGCCGCGGCAGAAAGCGATCACTGCGGGACCTGAAAGATCCTCGCGCTCGCCCTTCGATACCGAATCGCTGATCGTGAGGACTGCCACTCGCATCGGGAAGGTTATTGCGTTTCGACAGCGTCGCGGCTGGCTTCGTCCATCAGCCGCATCGCTTCCATCAAGAGGCCGGTGGTTGTTTTCGTCGTCGTGGTGCGCGTGGAGGCATTGGCCGCGTTGAAATCAATCTCGAACTCGCCTTCGGTCCACAGAATCACTTTGTAGACGGCGTCGTCACCGTCGATTTTGCCGGACTTGGCATCGCGGCATTGCCCTCCGGAGAAATACAGCTCGCCCTGCTCGCTTCCCTTTCGCACCATTAGCCGGCACGACTTCTGCCCCATTTCGAGCGACTGGAGCAGGTCCGTCATGCTCATCTCTTCGAGTCGGCCCTGGATCACGCCGGGGCGCGATGCGCTCTTCTGCAGCTTTTCGAGGTGCAGCCGGTCCACGACCTTCTTCGTAATGCGCACCAAATCCTTCACCAGAAAGGGCTTGGTGATGAACTCTTCGACGCCATCCACCAGCGGCCGCAGCCGCTCTTCGATGTCCGCGCGGCCGGCCATGAACAAAAATGGAATGTGGCGGGTCTTTTCGCGCCCGCGCAGCTTCTCAAACAGTTGCCGCCCGTCGAGCCCGGGCATCTTGTAATCGCAAAGAATCGCGTCGGGAGGATCGTCCACAACTTTCAGCAGCGCATCGGCTCCGTCGTCGGCGATCAACACCTCACAGATGGGCTCGAGGCCCTTGCTGACGAGATCGCGCACCAGCGGATTGTCTTCCACCAGCAGGACCTTGACCGATTTACCCGCGGCCGCAGCGCTCATCGTCTATTGCCCCGCGCGGACACATTTCGACGCTTATCGCGGTAGAAGTCGCCGCTCTTGCCGCCTGTTTTTTCCAGCAGGCAGACATCCGTAATTTCCATCCCTTTGTCGAGGGCTTTGCACATGTCGTAGACCGTGAGGGCTGCAGCAGTAACGGCGACCAAGGCTTCCATCTCAACGCCTGTCTGGGCGGTGGCCATTACGTTGGAGCGAAGTTCAACGCCATTCTTGCATAGGCGCGCGGTCACATCAATGTGCGTCAGCGGGAGCGGATGACAAAGAGGTATCCACTCGGCGGTGCGTTTTGCGGCGGCAATTCCTGCGATGCGGGCGACCTCCAGCGGGCTTCCTTTGGGGTTCTTTAGGCGGCGGACGGCGCTCACGACCCGGGGCTTCATTTTTACGAAGGCTTGAGCAACCGCCGTACGTGTCGTCACTTGTTTCGCCGACACGTCTACCATCCTGACTTCGCCTTTCTTCCCGTAGTGGGATAGCTTGGGCACGCTGTTACTCTACCGCAAGAGAACGGCAGGATTTAACAAAGAGGTCACAAAGGTAAGAACACGGAGAGCACAAAGATCGCGGAGAAACGGGTTCACACCACATCCTTGCGAAGAAACACGCTGACAGATTCGCCTGCGGCAATATTGTCTCGATCCGGCGGTATGACCAGGAAGCAATTGGCTTGGGCGAGGGTAGCGATGTCGCCCGATCCTTGCCACGGCAGGGCCTTGACCTCCGGCGTCGTGCCGTGCCATTCCACGCGCGCGGGCAGAAAATGGGTCATGCCGGGCTTCTCGTGCAAGGCCACTCCCAGGCGCGCTTCGAGCAGCGGCAGACTTCGTGCTTCCGCGCCGCTCAACAAATCCAGCGCGGGCGCGACGAACAACTCAAACGTAACCATCGTCGATACCGGATTCCCCGGCAGCCCAAACACAAACGCCTCGCCACAGCGCGCGAATACCGCCGGCTTGCCCGGGCGAATCGCTACGGCATCAAAATAAAACTCGGCGCCCAAATCCTTTAGCACGGTTTCGACAAGATCGTATTTCCCCATCGAGACGCCGCCGGACAGCACCAGCACATCTTCCTTCAGCCCACGCTCGATTTTCGCGCGCAAGTCTTCCACGCGGTCGCTGGCATTGCCCAGCAGCACCGGCTCGCCGCCTGCGAGCCGGACCTGAGCCGCCAGAGAGACGCCGTTGCTGTTGCGAATCTGGAATGGGCCGGGCAGTTCGTCGACGAGAACAACTTCGTCCCCGGTAGAAAGGATGGCGACGCGCGGCTTGGCGCCGCAGCGCAGCTCAGTCTGGCCCACTTGGGCGGCCGAGGCAAGCTCGGCGTAGCCGAGGCGCATGCCGGGCTTCAGGATAGTCTGGCCGGACTTCGCTTCGCTGCCGCGCAGCACGATGTTTTGCCCGGAGCATGCGCCGCGATCGAAGCGTACGTCGTTGCCGCTACGCTGGGCATGCTCGATCATCACCACGGCGTCTGCGCCGAACGGAACCGCGGCGCCGGTCATGATCTCAATGCACGTTCCGGGCGCGAGCGGTACCGTTACTGTGTCTCCGGCCTTGATTTCGCCGGTGCAAGAGAGTTGTGCGCCACCAGCGGCGTCTGCCGCCCGGACCGCGTAGCCATCGCGCGTGGAGCGATCGAACGGAGGGTAGTCGCGATCGGCGCTGATTTCTTGCGCGAGGACGTAGCCCAGAGCGTCCCAAAGGCTGATATTTGCGGTGGCGCGTGGGCTCGGCCTCTTCTTCACCTGATCGATCACGGTGCGGCGGGCTTGCTCGTAGGTGAGCATTGGTGGCGTAGCGGGAGCCGGTCGAGTGTTAGATGACATTGCACATCTTGCGGACTTGGGGCGCAGCAGTGCTGCGCCCCTACAAGATACAAACCTACAGCCAGCGAGCCAGCAGCGTGCCTTCCGGAACGATCGTGGCGTCGCGCTCGGGACCAGTCGAGATCATACCAATCTCCAATTGCAAGAACTCGCTGATGAAGCGCAGATAATCGAGTGCGGCTTTCGGGAGTTTGCCGGCATCCTTCGCTCCATACGTGGACTGGCACCAGCCCGGCAGCGTTTTGTATTCGGGCGTCACGTGGTCGTACTCTTCGGAGAGCGCGGGCATTTCCTGCAGCGTTCGGCCCTTGTACTTGTACCCGACGCAGACTTGAATTTCGCGCTGGGTGTCGAACACGTCGAGCTTGGTAACCACCAGCGAATCGATGCCGTTGATCATCTTCGAGTAGCGGAGCATGGCGAGGTCCAGCCAGCCGCAACGCCGGGGGCGGCCGGTCACCGCGCCGAACTCTTTGCCGCGTTCACGAACTTCCTGCGCATCCAGGTCCGGCATCTCCGTGGGAAACGGGCCGCTGCCGACGCGAGTGGTGTACGCCTTCGAGATTCCCAGCACGTTTTTGATCTTTGTCGGCGGAACACCAACGCCCATTGTGGCGCCACCGGAGGTGGCGCTCGAAGAGGTCACATAGGGATAGGTGCCGTGATCGATGTCCAGCATGGTGCCCTGCGCGCCTTCAAACAGTACGGACTTGCCTTCGTCGAGCGCGTGATTGACAAGTTCCGCCGTGTCGCAGATGTATTCGCGAATCTTTTCGCCCTGGCGCAGCGTTTCTTCCACTTCATGCGAGAAGTCGATGTCCGCGCCGTACGCACCCTTGGCTAGGCGATTCTTTTCCGCTACCACGCGCGCGGCTTTCTCGCGAAAGAGCGCGGGATCAAGCAGGTCGCAGGTGCGCAGGCCGCGGCGGGCCATCTTGTCTTCGTACGCTGGGCCGATGCCGCGCGAGGTCGTGCCGATTTTGTTGGCGCCGCGCGCCGTTTCCGCGGCTTTGTCCAGCTCGCGGTGATACGGAAAAATCAAATGCGCGCGATTGCTGATGTGCAAGCGGCCCTTCACGTCGATGCCCGCCTTCGCCAGCGTTTCGATCTCCGCGACCAGCGCACCTGGATCAATGACGACGCCAGTGCCAATCACAGCGTGCTGCTTGGGCCGCAAGATGCCGCAAGGAATGAGTTGCAGGACGTACTTGTTTTTTCCGATGATGACGGTGTGGCCCGCATTGTGGCCGCCGGCGACACGCGCGATGTAGTCGAATGACCCGGCTAGATAGTCCACCACCTTGCCTTTACCTTCGTCACCCCATTGCGCGCCGACAACCACCACCGATTTCATTCGCGAAGTCTCCAAGACCGCACTAGTCCGCCCAAATTCGCCGCAAGCTCTTACTGTTGGGAATCGCAACTACGAGCAGACTTCCTATCGTAAGCTTGCCACGTTTCCAACGCAAGACACTCGCATTCGCTTCGAGGGCCCTTCGTCAGATAGTCGGTTGACGCGAGCAACGAGCAAAGCGCAGAATCCAGCGCGAACTAGGCGCGCCGCTAAACCCAGGCGCCCGTACCCAAAAAAGGAGCGAGCCATGCCCGTCAAACAGGGAGACCTTGCACTGCTGGAGCAGCCTGCGTCGAAAGAACTCCTGGCCTCAAGAATTCCTGCGCGCCTTGCGTATGTGTGGACCGATGGAACTCCCAGAGTAGTCCCAATCTGGTTTCACTGGACCGGACGGGCATTCGTGATGGCCTCGCCGCCGAAAGCTCCGAAGCTGAAGGCCTTGGCGAAAAACCCCAAGGTGGCACTCACGATCGACGACAACAACTTTCCCCATAAGGTGCTTCTGGTGCGCGGCACCGCGCGACTCCAGAGCGTGGATGGAGTCGTACCCGAATACGCTGCCGCTGCGGAACGCTATTTCGGAGCCGAACAAGGGAAAGCGTGGGTAACCCAGCTTTGCGGCATGATTCCCGGCATGGTGCGAATCACGGTCTCTCCGGAGTGGGTGGGTTTGCTCGACTTTCAGACGCGATTTCCGAGCGCTTTGTCCGCCTGAGCGTTTTCGTCGACGGGACCCAAGAGCTGGCCAGTTACTTGCCAGCGCTAAGTAGATCTTTGTAGCGGAAGCACTGCGTGACGTGATCGTTGACCAGGCCGGTGGCTTGCATGAGTGCGTAGCCGATCGTGGAGCCAACGAAGCGGAAGCCGCGTTTTTGCAGGTCTTTGCTGAGGACATCGGATTCCGGCGTGCGTGCTGGAACTTTCTTGTGCGCTTTCCAAGCATTGTGTTTCGGCTTGCCGTTGACGAAGCGCCAGATGTAGGCGTCGAAAGAGCCGAATTCTTGCTGGACCTTGAGGAAAGCACGAGCATTGGTGATGGTCGAGTCGATTTTCAGACGGTTGCGGATGATGCCGGTGTCGGCCAGGAGGGTCTTCTTCTTCCTTGCGTCATAGCGTGCGACCTTTTCGGGATCGAAATTGTCAAAGACTTCGCGGTAGCGGGCGCGCTTGCGCAGGACCGTGTCCCAGCTCAGCCCAGCCTGTGCGCCTTCGAGGGTTAGAAATTCGAACCAGGTGTGCTCGTCGTGGACGGGGACGCCCCATTCTTCGTCGTGGTAGGGAATGTTGAACTCGTTGCTTGCCCAATGACAGCGTGTCAGTTGGTCAGCCATATTAGAACTCAATAGTATACTGAGGTTGCTGAGGTGGTCTCGCAACCGGATAGGGCAAACTCAAAGCGTCGATGCGTCCTTCGCCCCTAACGCTCTTCTTATCGCTATTCGCGGCCTTCTACGTGCCCGCCATGTTCTTGTATCACTTCATGATATACAGGGTGAACAGGCATCTCCCGCCAGATGACAGGATTCCGCACTCCCTTAGCTTGGGAGACCGAGACAGACTCGCAAGGGAATACAGATTCTACTATCCACAAAGCATTCTTTACCGGTTGACCCTATGGTGCGCGGTGAGCATTTTCGCCCTAGCCATCATCGTGTTTATCTATCGGTTCTGGGGTTTGCTGCGCTCTAAATAGACCGTGCTGGGACAATTTTATTGCCGGATCGAATGGATGATGATGGTGTTGCCGCCGAGGAGCACAGGATCGGACGCCAGCTCATCGGTCCAGCGGTCTTTGCGTCGCTCCGCCGGCGTCAGCTTCGCGAGCAGGCGGATGAACGCCACGATAGGCCAGTACAGCCACTGATTGCCTTTTTTGCGATCGCGATAAACGCCTTGAATCGTGAAGCCGTTTTTCTCGAGGTAATAGCGAAGCTCGTTGTAGCCGATCGGGTTGGCGTGCACCGCGATCTCGTCCATCCCCGCGCAATCGTAGTGAATCTTGGCCTTCGACTGGATAGATAGCGGCTTGAAATGCGACGTGTAGCCGAAAAGCAGCCACTTCAGCCGCTCCTCGACATTCATAATGTTGGGCACGCTGATGATCAAGTGCCCGCCGGGCTTCAGCAGGCGCTTGTACTCGCGAAATGCCTGCGGGGGCGAATCGATATGTTCGAGACCATCGAGCGACGTGATGTAGTCGAACGACGCCGAAGAGTACGGCAGCGTTCCGGCCAGGTCGCCGCGCTTAATCTCCACGCCATCCAGGCGGAACAGCTCCGAATACAGATCGCAGCAGCGCACTTGAAAACCCTCGGCCAGCAAATCCTGTGCGAGCGCGCCTTCGCCCGCCGGACAATCCAAGATCACGCCACGCGGAAGCGGCTTCAGGATTTTCAGCACGGTTTCGTGCAAGCCCGGCCGTGACATGGCGATCGGCCCGCGGTCTCCGGCCAGGAGCGGCGGATGGTCTGCGGGTTTTACGGTGCGGGAAGTAGTTGTGGTCGCAGTACCCAAGTTTTTGTCCTAGTTTGGTTTGGGCGGTTGAACTTTAATCTTCAGCCATCCTCGCCGGATCGCCTCAGGATGACAATTGCTTGCTATAGGACGCACAAACCTCGAACACAAAAACAGGGCGCGTCGCGTTCCACTCTACGACACGCCCTGCCGTTGTTCCATCTCTTTGCGCGAGCGATGTGTTCCGCTTACCCTACGTGGCGCTCGAGCGCTTTGGTGATCTGCTCTTTCGGCACGGCGCCGACGATCTGCTCGACGACTTGCCCATTCTTAAACACGAGCAGCGTGGGAATGCCGCGAATGTTATAGCGCCCCGCGGAATTCATCGCTTCATCGACGTTCAGTTTGGTCACTTTCAACTTGCCCGCATAGTCGTGAGCAATCTCGGCCACGGTGGGCGCGAGCATGTGGCACGGTCGGCACCACTCGGCCCAGAAATCGACCAGCACCGGCTGCGTGTTGCTCGCCGTAAGCACTTCGGCTTCAAAGTTTCCGTCCGTGATCGCCAGAATACTGTTGTTGTCAGCCATGTCTTTTGTCCTCAACGGTTTGCCCGAGGGCTGCCGTTTCATCTCTCCTTCGACAGTTTAATTAGATGTTGCAACAGGCTTTTGGTTTCGTGACGCTACCAGCCCCGAGCCGCGAAGGGCGCACGCGGCTGCATACAGCTTGACGTACTCCGCCGCCGACACCTTCCATGAAAAATCCTTGGCCATGCCATTCAACTGTATGCGTTTCCAGATCCGTTCGTCGGTGAAGAACTGCAAAGCCTGGCGCACGCATTGCACCAGGGCCGCCCCTGAATACTCGACGAACTTGAAACCCGTGCCGGTGCCATGCTGCAGATCGAATGTCTCAATCGTATCATCCAGGCCGCCGGTCGCCCTCACAATCGGCACCGTACCATACTTCAGACTATAGATCTGGTTCAAGCCGCACGGCTCGTAGCGCGACGGCATCAGGAACATGTCCGCGCCTGCTTCAATCTTGTGCGCGATGCCTTCATCGTAGGCGATCTTCACGCCCACGCGTCCCGGATACGCCTTTGCCAACGCACGGAATAAATCTTCGTATCTCCGATCACCTGTTCCCAACACAACGAAGACCAGGTCTTCTTGCATCAACTCGTGAGCGCGCTCGGCGATCAGATCGAATCCCTTCTGATCCGCAAAGCGCGCCACGATTCCGATCACCGGGCGGGACAGATGCTCCGGCGGCAGCTCCAACGATGCCAGCAGATCCTGCTTACACGCTTGTTTGCCGCTCAAGTCTTTCGCCGAATACTTCATCGCGATCAGCTTGTCTCTTTCCGGACTCCACAGCGTGTAGTCGACGCCATTGAGAATTCCGACCATGCGGTCCGCGCGTCCGCGCACTACGCCGTCGAGTCCGTACCCGAACTCCGGCGTCTGAATCTCTTGGGCGTATTTGTGGCTCACCGTCGTCAAATAGTCGGAGTAGACGAGCCCACCTTTCAGCAAGTTCACGTTTCCATAGAATTCGATTCCGCCGGGGTTAAATGTCGCCGGAGGAATTCCCGCGCGCTCCAGCACCTCTCGGCCAAACTGCCCGTGATAGCCCATGTTGTGAATCGTGAAGACGACGGGGATGTCTTTCACCGCGGGATCGTTGCCGTACGAAGTTCGCAGCAGCAACGGGACCAGCGCCGTCTGCCAATCGTGGCAATGCAGTACGTCCGCGGGCCAAACATGTTTCACGATCTCGATCGCGGTCCGGCAGAATTCGCTGTAGCGCTCGGCATTGTCGGGATAGTCGCCGCCGCGGCCGCCGTACAGCCCTTCTCGATCGAAATAGGCGGGATCGTCCACGAAGAAATAGCGCACGCCGGACAGCGTCGTGCCGTCCGCGACGGCGGGAAAACGCAGCCGCGTGCCCATCGGGATGGTCACGCTCGGCACTACGGTGACCGCGGCTTTCGTCCCGCGATAGCGCGGCAACACCACCGCCACCTCGTGGCCATGGCTCACCAGAGCTTTCGGCAGCCCTTCGATCACGTCCGCGAGGCCGCCGGTCTTCGAGAACGGCAGCCCTTCCGATGCGACAAACAGGATTCTCATAGCGATGGCATCACAGGTTCGAGAATCATTTTACGCTATCCAACCGTCGGGAGCCCGTCAAGCACCAACCGGGTGGCTAGATTGCATCACCGAGCCGCGCGCGACAAAAAGAGGTGCCGAGCCGCAACTTTCTCGTGCCTGCCGGGTTTCTTCAAGCGTGGCAACTAAACTCATCCCTACGGACAAGAGCGGCCAGCGAGCTTCGCCGGCACAGGCGGAGAACATCCTGGTCGCTCTGTTCGTCTTGTCGCCTACGCTGTGGCTGGTGGGTTTCGTTACCTATTTCGTTTGCATGAGCGCTTCTGGCGTTGCGTCGTATGTGTTTCGCGCCATCGGACTCTGGCAAGTCCCCGGTCTTGTTACACTGTTTCCAGATGGCTCGCCAACGCCTCGGCCAACACTTCCTGGGTGATCCCGCGTGGCGCGAACAGATCGCGCGCGCAATTCGCGTCTCACCACAATCGCTGGCACCGTCATCGGCACAAAATAGCAATTGCTGTTGGATTGAAATCGGCGCCGGACACGGTGAAATGACTTCGCATCTGGCCGCCACGGGCGCGCCAGTCCACGCCATCGAGCTCGATTCATCGTTCGCCCACCGCCTTCAAGACCTCACCGAGCGATTCTCGAATCTAACGATTGTTTCGGGCGACGTGCTGAAAACGGATATCGCCAAACTCGCCGGCGACCACCGTGTTCGTATCTACGGCAACCTCCCGTACTACATTACTTCGCCGATCCTGCATCACCTTTTCGGCTTTGCCGCCATCATCGACGAAATGCATATCGTCATTCAGACGGAAGTCGCGCAGCGGCTCACCGCGGAACCCGAGAGCAAACTCTACGGCTATCTCTCCGTTGCCACGCAGCTTTACGCGCGACCCGAATTCGTCTTTCGTATTCCCCGGGGAGCATTTCTTCCACCGCCGGATGTAGGCTCCTCGCTCGTCACCCTCCGGCTTCCCGGAGAACGCACCAAACTCCGCGCGGGAGAGGAAGCGCAGTTCCTCGATTTCGTAAAATCGTGTTTCTCGCAGAAGCGCAAGACCCTAGTGAATAGTCTGCGGTCCGCTGCGCCGCGCGACACGATTCGCGAAGCCCTGGCTGCGCTAAAGTTGCGCCCCGACTCTCGCGCCGAACAGCTTTCCGTGCCCGTTTTCGTGGCTTTATACGAGCGGCTCAAGTCCTAGCGGCACAACCTGGATCGACCCGCTGCTACCCGCCTTGCACTAGCACGTTTTCTGCAGACTTATTGCGAAGTGTTTTTTTCTTTCGCTCCGGCGGCTACCAGCCGGTCGGGATAGTCGCTCATAATGCCGTCGACTCCGGCTTCGATCAGCAATCTCATGTGCGCGGGTTGATTCACTGTCCAGCACACCACCTGCAAATCCTTCTTTCGCGCCTCCGCTAGCAGCGCCGGCGTCACCAAGTCCCCGCGCACCGCCAACTGTCGCGCGCCCACTTCTACCGCCCGCTCGAGCGGCCGATCGATTTGTCCGTCGAAAAGGAGTCCGGTCATCACCGTCGGCTCGATTCTGCGTAGGGCCTCAAGGATTCCAGCATCGAACGAGATCACCACGGTTCGCGCGATCTCCTCCGAGTTCCGCAGCGCTCCAATTAGTGCGTGCTCCCCACCCCACGAGCCGCTGGGCTTCAATTCCAGATAGAACACCACGTCGTGTTTCTTCGAAAACTCCAGAATCTCCTCCAGCGTCGGAATCCGCTCACCGGTAAATTCACTGCCAAACCACGATCCCGCATCCAAGCGGCGGAGATCCGCTAGCGACAAGTCGTGCACTTTGCCCTGTCCGTTGGTGGTGCGGTTTACAGTGTCATCGTGGATGGCCACAAACCGAGCGTCGCGCGAAAGCTGCAGGTCGGTCTCGATGAACGTAGCCCCCATCGCGATGGCGCGCTTGAATGCCGCGAGGGTGTTCTCGGGCGCGTGGCCCGAAGCGCCGCGGTGCGCGATCACCAGCATGCTTTTTTCTCTCTCGCGTTCATTGGCGGATCGTACTCTTCATACACTATGACCGGAGACTATGCTAGCATCCGGCTGCACGTGCCACCGCTGCAGCCATCTTTTCTGCGTCGTGAGTCTAACCTGCAGCAACACGTCTAACTTTTCTGAGGAGACCACCATGAGGAACCATCGCCAGGCCCGGTTCGTCACGTCCTTCATCTTGATCGCGCTGCTCGCAGCGTCAACCCTCGCTGCCGCGCGGCCACAAAACCAGGAACCCAAGGCAAAAGATCTCATCAAGGAAGTGCGTCATCAGCTCGTTCTTTTGCCGTACTACTCGGTGTTCGACAACCTTGCCTACAAAATCGAGGGCAGCAAAGTCACGTTGATCGGGCAAACCGTCCGCCCCACGCTCAAATCCGATGCTGAAGCTGCCGTTAAGAGCATCGAGGGCGTTTCCAGCGTTCAGAACGACATCGAAGTCCTGCCGAATTCCCCGAATGACGACCGGTTGCGCCGAACTCTCTATCGCGCCATTTATGGTAATGCCGCGCTGTCACGCTACAGCATTCAAGCAGTACCGTCGATCCACATCATCGTAAAGAACGGTAACGTAACGCTCGAAGGCGTGGCCGACAACGAAGCCGACAAGAACATGGCCGGCCTGCGCGCCAACGGCGTCTCCGGCGTCTTCTCGGTAACGAACAATCTCGTGGTACCTGGGGATTCGAAGAAGTAGTTTCCTGGTGCGAACCCAGGGGTCTGGTGCGTCTCCCGGGCCTCTGTGCTCGTCCTTCCAAACCTACGCCGGACAGCCTCCAGCGTGAGCAAAATGTAGAAGTCGGCATGATGAACATGTATTCGGCATATTGAACGGTCAAGCCGGCGCTGGGAAATTCCTCGCCTCTCGTGGAGAGTATTTCTCGCTTCCCTGCCACAAGCAGCCGGCGCGGGGAACTCCGGCTCTCGCTCCCATTCGTATCATATAGAATCGACAGGCTTTATAGAAACAGATACCCGCGACAATGGCCTCCAGATTGCCTCTTACTTCTGTCGGCCTCAGAGAGGACCTATGGCATCGACATCCCCCAAAGCCTACCTATCCAGCGCGCAGCATTCATCGGGTAACTCCTTGGCCAACCGGCTCGCTCCCGTCAACACCACGCCGCCGGATTTTGACGCCGCCCGCGATCTCCCGGCCGGGTTCCTGGAATTTCTCGCTCCGCTACACGCCGCGCTCACGCTGCGCCAGCGTGGACTGGTCGCCCGCCGCGAAGCCACGCTGATCGAAGCGCATTCCGGCAAGCTCCCCAGCTACCTGCCGAAGTCGGTCGCCACCATGAACGCGTGGCGAATCGAGCTGCCCGAGTGGTGCTCCGACCAACGCAATCAAATGACCGGTCCCGCCGACGATGCCGATCTCGTCGTCAAGATGCTCAACTCCGGCGCGCCCGGCGTGATGCTCGATCTCGAGGACTCCAACGCGAACACGTGGGAGCATCTCACTCGCGGCATCCACAACGTCTTGGAAGCGCTCGCCGGCCGCCTGAGCTATTTCGATCGCAAACGTGACCGTACCGTCGCCATCCAGCCCAGCAAGACCGTCATCTTCACGCGTCCTCGCGGCCTGCATCTCCATCAAGCAGGCGTGCTTCCCGGCGAGTTGCTCCCCGCCTCGCTGTTCGACGTCGCGATGATCGCCTATCAGGTCGACGTATCGGCGCTGAAGCACCCGCTCTGTTTCTACATCCCCAAATCCGAGTCCAGCGACGAAGCGCTCTGGTGGCGCGATCTGCTCCAAATGATCGCTCAAGCGAAGGGCTTGCCTGCCGACGCCATTAAGTGCATGGCGCTGGTCGAATCCCATCCGCTGGCATACCAGATGGAAGAGTTCGCCTGGAACCTTCGCGATCACATCCTCGGCTTGAACCTCGGCCGCTGGGACTACATGGCGAGTCTCATTCACTTCAATCTCGAAAACCCGGAATGGGTTCTGCCCGATCGCAACACCATTCCGCACAACGTGTCCTTTTTCCAGAACCTACGCAATCTGATGCCCGAGATCTGCCACAAGCACGGCATGCTCGCGATCGGCGGCATGACCGCGCTCTTCCCCAGCCGCGAAGATGCCGCGCTCAACGCGCGCGCCCTCGCCGTGCTCGCCGAAGACAAAAAGAACGAAGCGTCTTGCCTTATGGACGGGGCGTGGACCGGGCATCCAGACCAAAACGAAATCGCGGTCACGCAGTTCCCTGCCCCGAATCAACTCCAAGCGCGCCCGGAGAATTCCAACACGCATCCCGATCTGCGCCCGCTTCCGGCCGGCGTTGGCAAGCACACTCTCGCCGGAACGCGCGCCGCCATTCGCACCGTCATCCGCTATCGCAACGGCGTCCTGAACGGACGCGGCGCAAGCCTTCTGGACGGCTACATGGAAGATTTGGCCACCGATCGCATTTACCGGCTGATGATCGCGCAGCGCCTCAAACACTCAAGCAAGATTGAAGTCCTGGGCGAGGACGGCCGCGCAGTCCCTCACACGCCGGAATTAATTCGCGCCCTTTTTGACGAAGAGCTGAACCGACTGCTCGCAGAATCTGCAAAAAGCACTGATGCAAGTGCCCCCAACACACTGCGCGAAGCCCGTCGTATCAGCGAAGAGATGATTCACCGCGGGGAGTTCAACCCGGTATAGGCAGCTTTTTGAGTTTCGATGGCTTGCAAGGAGAGACGCAAATGTCCACCAACGGCACAAACAGCCACAACGGCAACGGCCACAGCAAAAACGGCGACTCCCACGCCGATTGGGCCACGAACCCGCGCTGGTCCGGAGTCACCCGCCCTTATTCTTACGAAGACGTGCTCCGCTTGCGCGGCACCATCCAGATCGAACACACGCTCGCGCGTCTCGGCGCCGAGCGTCTGTGGAACTTGATGCACACCGAGCCGCATGTCGCGGCCCTCGGCGCGCTCACCGGCAACCAAGCCATCGAAATGGTGCAAGCCGGTCTGAAAACCATTTACGGCAGCGGCTGGCAAGTCGCAGCCGACGCCAACACCGCCGGCGACGTCTATCCCGATCAGAGCCTCTATCCGTGCGATTCCGCGCCGGCCCTAGTCAAGCGCATCAATCGCGCCCTGCTCCGCGCCGACCAAATCGAGTCAGCCGAAAGCAAGAAGACCGGCACGTACTGGTTCGCTCCCATCGTCGCCGACGCAGAAGCAGGCTTCGGCGGCTCGCTGAACGCCTACGAGCTGATGAAAGCCATGATCGAAGCCGGCGCTGCCGGCGTCCACTTTGAGGACCAGCTCTCTTCGGCGAAAAAATGCGGCCACCTGGGCGGCAAAGTGGTCGTCCCGATTCGCGAATTTATCGAAAAGCTCACCGCCGCGCGCCTGGCCGCCGACGTTTGCGGTGTGCCCACGATCCTCATCGCTCGCACCGACGCCAACTCCGCCGGCTTGCTGCTTTCCGACGCCGATCCCCGCGATCGCGAATTCATTTACGGCGATCGCACTCCCGAAGGCTTCTACCAGTTCCGCGGCGGCATTGATGCCGCCATCGCCCGCGGCCTGGCCTATGCTCCTTACGCCGACATGCTCTGGTGCGAAACCTCCACGCCCGATCTCACCGAAGCCAGGAAATTCGCCGATGCCATCCACGCACGGTTCCCCGGCAAGCTTCTCGCTTACAACTGCTCGCCCTCGTTCAATTGGAAGAAGAAGCTCGACGACACTACCATCGCCAATTTCCAGTGCGAACTTGGCAAGATGGGCTACAAATTCCAGTTCGTCACCCTCGCTGGTTTCCACGCGCTCAACATGAGCATGTTCCATCTCGCCCGCGGCTACGCGCAGTCCGGCATGACCGCTTACTCCAAGCTCCAGCAAGAAGAGTTCGCCGCCCAGGAACTCGGCTACCGCGCCGTCACCCACCAGCGCTTCGTCGGTACCGGCTATTTCGACGAAATCGCCCAGGTCATTTCCGGCGGCAATTCCTCCACTACGGCGCTTGCCGGGTCCACCGAAGCCGCCCAGTTTCACCACGGCCACGGACAGGCCGAGCACCACAACGGCTCTGGCACCAAGAAGTCCAAACAGCCCGTTCTGTAAGGTTTGGCCCGAAAATCTCGGTTTTCTCTAATCTTATAAGCTGAGAATAGCGCCTGCCGTGCCCGGATTTGGGCGCTTTTCCACCATGCGTAGCCCCACCTCCGGCTGGTTGCTATTCCAAGCAGCTTTGCCGAAGGGTAACTATCACGCGCCCGCTGGGACTTCCGTACCATTAAAGTTTTTGGCCCCGATGCCGATGATAGGTCCGTCATGCCAAACCTCTATTTCTGTCAGCCGCACGCGCAAAACCAAGGAATGCTGCGGGCGGTCATCTCGCTCGAAGACTGTCGCCACCTGGTGGCCCCGAGCTCGGCCACCTATGTCGGCGAGCGGTTCCCAAGCGTCGGCGACGGGCAGGCTACGTCCGCCGATTTCGCCGTCCTCAGCGTCAGCCCAGACGAGGCCGATGCCGATTGGCGCGCCGGCTACTACCGCTTCGAGGTCGACCTCATGGAATTGAACGCCCAGCTCCTGACCCTGGCTCGCTAGTCCCCTAGAGCCCCGTCGCCGCACCCGCACAGCCGATTCTCGAACGCCGCCGAATCCCGTGGCACAGCCATTCCTGGCTGTGCGCCTTAGCCTTAGAGGAGAGCCGCGAAGATTACTTCAAGGGACAATCACCGCCGATCCATGCTCAGTTTCTTCTTTGACAGCTAGAAGAGCCTCGTTTGCATCTTCAAGTCGAAATACCGCAACTCGTGGGCGAATACTCAGCTCCCAGGCAATCTCGAGGAAGTCGCGAGCGTCCTGTCGAGTCATATTGGCCACGCTGCGTATCTGGCGTTCGCCCCAAAGCAGTTTGTCGTAGTCAAAGGCCGGCATCTGGTCAAGATGAATGGCATTGATCGCCACCACCCCGCCTTTACGCAAACTAGCGAGGGCGCTTACTACCACTTTTCCACTAGGGGCAAACGTGACCGCACGGTCCAGCTCAACGGGCGGCCGCTCGTCTTCTTTGCCAACCCACGTCGCGCCCAGGGAAGCCGCCAAGTTTCGATGCGTTTCGCCTCTGGTCACTACGTAGACTTCGCATTTCCAGGACTGCAGAACGCGAATCGCCAAACTTGCAGAGCTCCCAAATCCAAAAAGCCCCACTCGCTCACCCGGCTCAACGCCCGCGACACGTAAGCTGCGAAAGCCGATGATGCCCGCACACAGCAACGGCGCGACATGCACGTCATCCAATCCCGCAGGCAACGAGTAGGTGAAGTCCGTGCGCGCAAGGGCGTATTCGGCATAGCCTCCATCCACCGTGTATCCGGTAAACGTAGGCTTGTCGCACAGGTTCTCCATTCCGTGACGGCAGTACCAGCAATCACCATCTACACCACCCATCCAGGAAACCCCAACATGCGATCCCACCGGCAACTCCGCAGTCGCCCCTTCCACCACTTCCCCGACGATTTGATGGCCAGGAATGAGTTGCGATCGAACCGGCGGCAGATCACCTTCAACGATGTGCAGGTCCGTGCGGCAAACTCCGCAAGCTAGTACACGAAGCAAAACGTGCCCGGCCTGAAGCTGTGGAAGGGGAACGTCCTTTATTTCAAAGAACGGTCGAGTCGCTTTATCCCCCGCAGTAAAGACGGCAGCTTTCACTTCTCCCCATCCTCTCTGTCCTGTGGCGCCGCAAATACGCGGCCGGGTAGACCCCGGCGTTGATTACGAAGACGAATTGGGTGCCGTACACCGGCCTCGCGTGTGCGGGTTTAGAGTCAACTTTATCGCAACCATGTGCCACAGAGAAAAACCCCAACCAATTAAACCGCACCCCACTCACGCTATACTTTCGCGATGCGCCCCCGTCCCTTTTTCTTCATACCCATCGCCTGCCTGCCCATCCTCTGCGCGGTTCTCGCCGTGGCAAGCCGAGCCCAGGATCCCTCGTGGCAACGCGATTTGGCCGCCTGGCGTGCGCAACATGCCGCCGACTTGCAGAAACCTGACGGCTGGCTCTCACTCGCCGGACTCGAGTGGTTCGATCCCGGCGATAACTCTTTCGGCTCGGCTGCCGACAACAAAATTCACCTGCCCGCCAGTAGCCCCGAGCATCTCGGCGTCCTCCATCTGGAGGAGACAACCGTCACGCTGAATCCCCCGCCGGGCGGATTCCCGCAAGGCTTCCTCGTCGAGGGAAAACCCGCGCAATCCCAGGAGCTGCACACCGACCCCGACACCGACAAACACAATCCGCGCATGACCATCGGCTCGCTCAACGTCTATGTCGTTCATCGCGGCCAGCGGTTCGCGCTGCGCATCAAGGACGCCAAGTCTCCCACGCTCGTCGGCTTCCATGGCCTGACGTGGTACGCGCCGGATGCCGCCTTTCGCGTAACGGCTCGCTGGATTCCTTACACTCCGCCCAAATCGGTCACCCTCGCGACGCTCATCGGAACCAGCTATTCCCAACCAGTTCCCGGCGCCGCCGAGTTCACCCTCGCCGGCAAGAGCTATCAACTCCTGCCCGTTCTCGAAGATCCCGCCGTCGCAAAGCTTTTCTTCATCCTTCGCGACGCCACGAGCACTTCCACCACTTACGGCGCCTGCCGCTTTCTCTACACCGCCTTTCCCTCCAATGGACTCGACAAACCGGGCGAGCTGGTCCTCGATTTCAATCACCTGGAAAATCCCCCATGCGCCTACACGCCATACGCTACGTGCCCGCTACCCCCGCTGCAGAATCGCCTCGCAATTCCCTTACCCGTCGGTGAGAAGCGCTATCACGACTAGATTTTCCGGCATTTCTTGCCGCCGTGCCCTCTGCGGTCTTAGTGTCCTATGTGTGAAATCCTTTCGCTGTTGATCTGGAAATCATACGCGTCCTGTCGGACAATAAAGTTGTCGCGCCACACGTCGCGGCAACCATGCGCGCGCCTGATCCCTATTCCGCCGACAACGGCGGCCCGCAAAACCCTGCACGCCAGAAGCTGGTCGCGCTGCGTCTCGCGCTTCTCCGCTTGCACAAAACGCTGCTGGATATGGAGCGCCGCGAGTACGAACGCGTCAACGGCCACGTTTCCACCGGCGAACTGTTCCGCCTGGTGATCGATCACGAGCAGTTCGCCTGGCTGCACAACATTTCCGAGTTCGTGGTGCGCCTCGACGAAGCCCTCGCCGCCGAAGCCCCGGTCACTCCCAACGACACGCACGGCGCCATCATGATCGCCCGCAAGATGTTCGCGCCCTCCGAATCGGGCGACGCGTTTCAGAAACTCTATTTCGCCGCCATCCAGCGCGATCCCGCCGTGGTGATCGAGCATGCCGAGCTCGCGCGACTCTTCTCGAATGAACCATCGGACGCAACCCCGTAGGCAACGCGTTGCGTGGAAACCCGCATCGTCCACAACGAGCGGCAACTAACCACAGGCCACAACTAAAGGATGCGGGAACGTGTTCGCCTCCGTATAATCCGAGTCCCACGGGAGAAGAGCCCAAGCGCAATGACCGGACCCACTCGGCCCTGCCCCATCCGCACTCTCTGCTGCGTGCTTGCTCTCGCGCTTTGCCTCGTAGCGTGGGGGAGCGCGACGCCGGCGCAGACTCGCATAGTTTCCGACGCTCGTGACGCCGTTCCGCCGGCAGGAAAACAGTTGTCGGCAAAGACGCGGAAGCAAGTATTCGAACGCGTCTGGCAGGAAATTCACGACTCTTACTACGACCCCGCGTTCAATGGAGTGAATTGGGACGAAGTCCACACGCGATATCTTCCGCTGGTGCAGGCGACGAAAAGCGACGCGGAGTTTTACGCGTCGATGAGCGCGATGACCAGCGAGTTGCACGATGCGCACACCCGCTTCAGTTCGCCGGAGCGCTGGAAAAGCTACAAGAAGCAGCAAGGCGTCACCGTGGGCTTCGGCATCGATGACGTGGACGGAAAAACGGTGGTCACCAGCGTCAGACACGACTCGAATGCGGCGCGCGCCGGCGTTGCGCCCGGCATGGTGGTTCTCAGCATCGACGGAAAACCGATCGAGGACAGTATCGCGGAACTCGAAAGGAACCTCGCAGCGTCGTCGTCCGATCGGGCAACCCAGATGCTTATTTACGGCAGGCTGCTCAGTGGTCCGCCGGACAGCACGTTAAAGGTCGGCCTGCAACGCGCAGATGGAACCCATTTCGACACGGAAATAAAGCGCCAGGTCTACTCGAGCGCGGCCGAAGTCTCCACCGATGTACTACCGTCGGGCAGCGCGTACATTCGCTTTGACGGATTTCAGCCGCCAATCGTCAAGGAATTCCGGCGGGCCCTTGAAAGATTTCGAAACTCGCCGGGACTTGTGATCGACTTGCGCAAGAACGGCGGTGGTGATCTGTCCGTGCTGCTGCCCATCGCGAGCTATTTCTTCGACAAGAAAACTCTGTTTGCGAAGGATTCCACCAGAACAGGAAGGCCGCTTTCGGAATTTGCAGGAGTCTTTCGCTTGCCGCTGCAACTCTATGTCGGAAAGCCCGGCGACCAGATTTATGCGGGACCCGTCGTGATTTTGGTGGACGCGCGTTCGGCAAGCTCGTCGGAGGTTTTTGCGGCAGGAATGCAGGACACGCAGCGCGCGAAAATCGTCGGGACCCCCACATGCGGATGCGTCCTGGGAATCGCTAAGCCCCGGGTGATGAAGGGCGGAGGCGTGCTGGAGATGAGCGAAGTGTTGTGGTTCTCGCCGAAGGGACGAAAACTGGAGGGCAGCGGCATCGTGCCGGATGAAGCCGTCGTTCCGACGGTGGACGACCTTCAGCAGAAGCGCGACCCGGTCGTCGCAGAAGCGGAAAGAGTTCTACGCCAACTGGCGGTGGCCGAGCGGCAAAGCTCGCGGCCATAGATGGGCCATGGAAGTGGCCAGGAAACCAGGAAGACAAGCGCGTGAGCCGAACCGTTACAATTGCCAAAAGGACCGTCGCAGGCGCGTTACTCCTGGCGGGGCTGGTTTACGCCGGCGACTATCTTTTCGTGCGCTACAGGATGACGTTTCCGAAAAACGGCGATGCCTTCGGTACGGTGCAGATGGAACGCCTCTACGCAATCCCGCAGAAGAATGGAAAAATTGACTACGAGTTCGACGCGCAGCAGCCGGAAGTGACGACGCCGTGCGTGCACTCGCTGTTTCCCCACATGGGCAACAGTCCCTGCTGGTATCTGCAGCGCAACAGTCAAAAGCCCATCCCGATGTGAGCGATGATCGTTCGGCGACGGGTGACCGCCGCTTAGGGCCGAACATCGTTCCTTGCCACGCTCTTCCGGTAACGATCTGTCAAAAGAACGCGAGTGCAGGCGTGCCGGAGCGCGGCGAATTTGCTAAGATGCGCGGGGCAATCGCTTACATTTGTTCCTGCAACTTTGCGTGAAAAGGAAAATCATGGACCGACGCGACTTCATCAAAACCACGGGTACGGTGCTTGCCGGCGCGACGCTGGCCTCTGGCGCGCTCGCCGGAAGTTCGGCCCTGCCGGGCGCCGCTGCAGGCGAAGGGCGGATGGTTTTTCCGATCAACCGGAACTGGCGGTACAACCGCGCGTTCGTGGACGGAGCGCACGGACGTGACTTCGACGATTCCGGATTCGAGCGCGTTGTTGTGCCGCACACCAATGCCCGGCTGCCGTGGCACAGCTTCGACGACAAACAATATGAGTTCGTGTCGATCTACCGCCGGCACTTCAAGCTGCCGCCGGAAGCCAAGGGGCGCCACGTGTTCGTCCATTTTGAAGGCGTGATGACCGCTTCCACCGTTTGGATCAACGGCGTGAAGGTCGGCGACTACAAGGGCGGCTACACTCCATTTTCCTTTTACCTCACTCCGCATATCGACTTTGACGGTGACAACGTTCTGGCGGTGGATGTGGACTCGACCGAGCGGGCGGATATCCCGCCCTTTGGCAACCAGATCGACTATTTGACGTTCGGCGGGATCTACCGCGAAGTGTGGCTGCGGGTGATGCCAGGAACGTACATCGAGAATATCTTTGCCAAGCCGCAGGATGTGCTTAGCGGAAAGCCCACGCTGGAAGTGGACTGCTCCCTACAACATGTGGAGGCATCGCGCGAGCCACTGACGATCGAAGTGGAACTGCGCGACGGTGAACGTTCCGTGGCGAAGGCCACGCAGCGCGTTCCCGCGACAGATGCCGTACGGGAGGCCGTGACCCACACGGTGCACCTCGACAACCTGGGCGCGATCAAGCTCTGGGATCTCGAGCATCCGAATCTTTATTCAGTTCACGTCCGCCTGCTTCGGGGCACGCAGTTGGTTGATCAAGACTACCGTACCGTCGGCTTTCGCAAAGCGGAGTTCACCGATCACGGCTTCGAGTTGAACGGCAAAGTGATCAAGCTGCGCGGCCTGGACCGCCATCAAACGTTCCCGTTCGTCGGACAAGCGATGGCGGGCCGCTGCCAGCGCAGCGATGCGCGCATCCTGCGTAAGAACCTGCATTGCAACATCGTGCGCACTTCGCACTATCCCCAATCGCGGCATTTCTTGGACGCCTGCGATGAGATCGGCCTCCTCGTTCTCGAAGAAATTCCCGGCTGGCAGCACATCGGTGACGAGCCCTGGAAGCTGATCTCCATCGACAACGTGGCCCGCATGATTCGCCGCGACTGGAATCACCCCAGCATCATTCTCTGGGGCGTGCGCATCAACGAGTCAAAAGACGACCACGATTTCTACACGCGCACGAACGCCGTGGCGCACAAACTCGACCCCACGCGGCAAACCGGCGGCATTCGCTACTTCCAGTCGTCCGAATTTCTGGAAGACGTCTTCACCATGAACGATTTCGGTTTCCCGCTGAAGCCGCCGAACCACCCACGCTATCTGAACACGGAATTCGTGGGCCACACCTATCCGACGAAAACAATCGATCAGGTGGAGCGCTTGACCGAACACACCCTGCGCCACGCGCGCATCCACGATCAACTGGCCTCGAATCCCCAATACGCCGGCGGCATCGGCTGGTGCGCGTTCGACTACAACACGCACGCCGACTTCGGCACCGGCGATCGCATCTGTTATCACGGCGTCACCGACATGTTTCGCGAGCCCAAGCCTGCTGCCGGATTCTACAAATCGCAGTGCGATCCCGCGGAAGAAGTGGTCCTTGAGCCCGCGTTTCACTGGGCACGCGGCGACGAATCGATTGGATTCACCAAGGCCTGGGTTTGTTCGAACTGCGATCACTTGAAGTTTTACATCGGAGACCGGTTGGTGGCGGAGGTCGATCCAAACCGAACGGAGTTTGCCCACCTGCGCTATGCGCCTTTCGTGGCGGACCTAAGCCAGGCGGTGTTCCAGTGGGGAGACCTGCGGATCGAAGGATACATCAAAGAGAAGCAGGTGATCTCGAAGACGCTTTCCGGCCGCGGTGTCGATCAAAAGTTCGCGCTATTGCCCGACGATACGAAGCTCAACGCCGATGGCGCCGACTCGACTCGCGTGGTGCTGCGAGTCACCGATGAATACGGCGCAATCCGCCCATTTGCAAATGACGCCATCAAATTTGACCTCGAAGGTCCCGCGGAAATCATCGGCGACAATCCGTTCTCGGTGATCGGCGGCACCGGCGCGATCTGGATTCGCGCGAAAGAACAACCGGGCACCGTAACGCTCACGGCGACCCATCCGTGGCTGGGCAAGCAGCAAGTGCGATTCGAAATCGCAACGGCTGCGCCAGAAACGGTTTAGAAATCGCGAGGGAATGCCTGGCGTCGCACGGTGCAGGCACTTGTCGTCCGAGCGCAGACTAGCGGACAATGTAGCCACGCGCCCGTAGCTCAATTGGATAGAGCATCTGGCTTCGAACCAGAGGGTTGGGAGTTCAAGTCTCTCCGGGCGCGCCACTTCCCTGGCCGTTTATTTAAAGAACTTCTGTTGGCATCCTCCCCTCTGTTTCGAACTCAAGCTTCAGGTCGCACGGAGAGCCAGAAATCGAGCATTCAGTCGGCCGGTAGGCGCGTTATAGGTCCAAGTTGATTATCTCCGATAAATCAAGGGTCACTCTAGGGGATGGCATCTCCAAGCGTGAGGGAAGAAATATCTCCTAGAGCGCGGGGCTTTCACCGAGGCCGACCAGTTTCTGGAACTCCGGGTTGTCGTGCAGGCAATCGAGATCGGTGTCTTTAAGCGCCCAATTGAGGTTGCTATATCCGGCTTCAACGGCCCTCTTGAAGGTCTCCAGGGCCTCCGCCTTTTTCCCAAGGACGCCGTAGGTACAGGCAGCATTGTAGAGGGTGTTGGGATCGCCGGGCCGCAAGGCGACAGCGGTTTGGAGGTGCCGGATGCTCTCATCATCGTCACGCCGGGAGCTGGCAAGGGTGGTAGCGAGCAAAATGCGGGCACGCACGTCTTCCGGCACCAACTCCAGTTGTTGCCGAAGGACTTTGGCCATGCGGTTGCGAACTTGCTCGGCTTCTTTTGCGCGTCCCAGGCGCTCCAGCGCCCGGCTAAATGGGATATAAGTATTGTAGTCGTCGCCGTTGGCTTCCAGGGCGCGCTCCGTGAGCGCTGCGGCCTCTTCATTTCGATCGGAAGCGAAATAAGCGCGGCCGAGCATGTTCCAGGCTCCTTCACAGTCGGGTTTGCGTTCGATTGCGCGCCAGCTCAGCAGAGCGGCTTCCTCGTATTTCTTTTGCGCGTAGCAGATGCGGGCGCGCGCTACCAGAACTTCGGGCAGGTCGGGCGCGAGTGCAGTCGCCCGGTCGCAAGCAGCCAGCCCGCGTTCGATCCATTTAGGATTCTGCTGGCGAATCTCATAAACAAGACCACACAGGTGGGCAATCCCGGCGTGGGCAAGAGCAAAATTAGGATCCAGCTGGATGGCTTGTTCAAACATCTGCAGGCCATAGTCCAAATTCTCGCGGCGCGCATAGCTCCTACCGCGCAGATAAAAATCATATGCCTGCGGGTTTTCCGTAGGTCTTCGCGCGATAGTTTTTTCTTCTTGCGGTGTCAGCGTGATGCGAAGGGCCTGGGCGATGCTCCGTGCGATTTCCTCTTGGATGGCGAAAACGTCTTCCAGTTGCCGGTCGTAACGTTCGGCCCAGATGGAATGTCTTGTGGAAACTTCCACCAGCTGGGCCGTGATTCGCACGCGATTGCCAGCGCGGCGGATGGAACCTTCGAGGACGTAACCAGCGTCGAGCTGCTGGCCTACCTGAAGGGCGGTGACCGATTTATCGCGGAAGGCGAGCATCTCCGAACGAGGGAAGATTTCCAATTGGGCGATTTTCGAGAGTTCCGTGACGATGTCTTCGGTGATCCCGTCGCGGAAGTATTCGTCCTCTTTCGCGCCACTCTGATTTTCGAAATAGAGCACAGCGACGGATTTTTGCTTGGCCTGCGCCGGCTGAGCCCCGGAAGCGGTAATACCTTTCTCAGTAGCTGGCCGGCGACTTGATTCGATATCGCGGCTGAGACGCTTCATGTCGGCGCGAAGCTCAGCGGCAGTCTGGCACCGCAGGTCGGTGTCTTTCTCCAGTGCCTTACCGATAATGCTTTCCATCGCCAGAGGTAAGCGAGAGTTCAGCTCTTTGGCGGGAACGGGTGTGGAGTGGAGAATCCCGTCGAAAATGACCGCTGCGGTAGTGCCGGGAAACGGAACCGAACCGGTAGCCATCTGGTAAAGGACGACACCGAGCGAAAACAAATCCGAACGAGCGTCCAACTCTGCGCCGCGCGCTTGTTCCGGCGACATGTAGGCGACCGTGCCCATCGAGCTGCCCGGGTTCGTCAGCTGCTCTTCATAAGGCATTTGCGTCAGTGCATTCATCGACGTGCCGCTTGCCGATTCGGGGGCCTGCAGGATTGTTGGTGATAGCTTCGCCAGACCAAAGTCCAGAATTTTGGCCTGACCGCGTTCCACGAGGAAGATATTCGCAGGCTTGATATCGCGGTGCACGATGCCCTTGGAGTGCGCCGCATCGAGCCCGTTAGCGATCTGAATGCCGATCTCCAGGAGTTCGGATACTTCGATAGGCTTGCCGTCGATACGGTGCTTGAGGGTCTGGCCCTCGAGGAGTTCCATGGCGATGAATGGCCTACCTTCGAATTCTCCGATATCGTAAATGGTGCAGATATTCGCATGATTGAGAGAGGATGCGGCGCGCGCTTCGCGGCGGAATCGCTCGATCGCTTGAAGGTCTTGGGAAATGTCGTCGGGAAGAAACTTTAGCGCAACACTACGGCCGAGCCGTGTGTCCTTGGCCTTGTAGACTACGCCCATTCCGCCGCCGCCCAGTTTTTCCTGGACGCTGTAGTGGGAGATGGTGCGGCCGGCAATGGAGGAGGTATCGATCATCGGCCATGGAGTTTACCCCAGCGCATCAGTGCGGGCAAACGCGTGCGATACGATTCGGCCACACGGCCGACTCCTGATGAGGCGGGTTACCGGGCATGAGAAGCAATACTTCACTCGAAGGCTAAGCCGAGCTACTGGAGTGCGACAATCGCATTGCTTGCCGCTCCCGAAATTGTAATTGTTTCGCTACCCTGCTGTAGCTAGCTGGTCGCCCTGAAACCGAAACGATAACCAAATACTGGATACTGTCCCTCAGGACAGCTTGTTTGCTTCCTCATCGTCTTCTAACCTCATCGTCTCCTAACCTATCTCAGCCAGTCACTCTGCTGGAGCGGCTTGCAGGGGCCAGATGATGCGGGTCATGTTTCGAGTCAAGACAAGTCTGTTGTTGCTGGTGACCGGTTTGTTTTCGACTGTAGGCGGATTAAGCGCCAAACCGCCACAGCCCGCTCTAGGCACACCGGTAGGGCTCAAAACCACAGCAGGCAATTCCTGGGTCAGCTTTACGTGGTCGCCCTCTGCGGGCGCCACGAGCTACCACCTAAAGCGGGCCACCAAGAGTGGCGGGCCCTATGTGCAGATTGCCGCTCCCGTCTCCACGTTTCACACCGATTCGGGTCTAGCAGTGGGCACTACCTATTTCTACGTCATCTCCGCCGTGAACTCGGCCGGAGAGAGCGCCAATTCGACCGAGGTCAGCGTCAGGCCGGCTGCCTCGACGGCTGCTCAAGTTCTGTCCACCCCAATTGGGCTCACTGCCACGCCGGGAAATTCTTGGGTCAGCCTGACGTGGTCTGAAGTGCCGGGCGCTGCGAGCTATCGCCTGAAGCGAGCCACCGGCACTGGTGGGCCCTATGTGCAAATTGCTGCTCCGGTCTCCACCGGCCACACCGATTCTGGTCTTGAAAATGGCAGGACCTATTTCTACGTAGTCTCGGCGGAAGGTACGGTTGGAGAGAGCTCCAACTCCGCCCAAGTTGGTGCTACGCCCTCGGGTGAGGCCGCCTTGTCGAACTCGACCGCGCGGCTCGCGACTGCAGCCGGTACGTTGGGACTCCCGGCAACCTTTTTTGGTCAGACCATTACTTGGGTGAGTGCTTCCCATTTTCCATCGGTTCCCTTTGGAAGCTTCCGGCTTTGGGATACGCAAACAACCTGGGCGGAGATCGAAACGAGCCGCAACACGTTTACATGGTCCGAATTGGACGCGTGGCTTGCGGTTGCCGCCGGCGAGGATAAGGACGTTCTCTACACCTTTGGACGTACGCCTCAGTGGATTTCCATGAGGCCGTCGGAATCGTGTACCCACGGCAACATCGGTTGCGCGGCGCCGCCTTCGGATGTCGACTCCGGGGACGCCAGTTTCAAGGCCTTTGTCACGGCGGTGGTCAAGCACTCTTTGGCATCTTCCACCGGCCACATTAAGTACTATCAGGTTTGGAACGAACCGAACGACTCGCAGTATTGGTCGGGAACTCCCGCGCAGTTGGCGACCATGGCCACGGATGCTTATGCGATTATCCACTCGCTCGATCCCAACGCCTTGGTCGTCGGACCGCCTCCCACAGGATCGAATACCGTTTTATGGTTGGCGAGCTATTACGCGGCCGGCGCTCTACATGCCCAAGACATCGTTGCTCTGCACTCCTACATCACCGACGGTCCTGCCCTTGCCGCTCGAGTGGACGACCTGCGCTCGATGATGAGCAGCAACGGCATCGGAGATGAACCGATCTGGTCCACCGAGGGCGGCTTTGGAAACCTGTCGCTTACAACCGCCCAACGGGTGGCCGCCGTAGGCCAGATGTACACGATGCTGTGGTCGCGCGACGTGGGACGTTTCTACTGGTTCGCCTGGGACAGCAGCAATAACTGGGGCACGATGTGGACTTCCGACGGTGGCGTAGATTCTTCGGGAGTCGCTTACGGAGTGCTGTATAGCTGGCTGGTTGGGTCGACGCACTCGCCAAATCCATGCAGCGAAGCCTCGGACAGCACCTGGACCTGCACCCTGACGCTCTCTACTGGCTACCCGGCGGAAATCGTCTGGAACTCCACCACCTCCAAGACAATTGCCGTCAGCTCGGCGTTCGCCACCTACGAGACTCTCGCGAACACCACCGCACATTCCATCGCAAACCATCAGGTTGCGATTGGAAACGAGCCAATTCTCATCATCAAGAGTCAGGCTCAGTAGGTCTAGTGTGTCGGAGGAGTCGGTCCTGGCCCAGGACCGGCTTGCGGTCTGATCCGAAAGTTCGCCAACTCCTCGATAAGTCGCTTATCAGGCACTGGCTCCGTGCCGGAGGGCACATCTGGTTCTGATTTCGTGGCCTGGCACTTTTCACCTGAAGCGAGACGCGAAGGGAACGAGAAGTGATAGACTCCCGCGTCGACGTAGGAATGCCGTCGCGAGCGGAGAAGTCTGGATGAGGCCAGCCCAATGGATCGTTGCAGTGTTGATTTTCCTGGTTATAAGCGCAGGCGCAGCACGCGCACAAACTGGCAAGGCAATCGATGACATTCGCGCTGCTGACGCGGGATGGCTGAAGACGTATGAGGCGAAAGATGTCAGCAAGGCAGTGGCGTTCTGCGACGAGCAAGGCTCCATGCTATGGCCCAATGCTCCTGTTGCGACTGGAAAGGAAGCAATTACGAAATTGACTGCGAGCGCGTTCGCGATCCCGGACTTCAAGCTCGCATGGCAACCGGAGAAAGTCGGCGTAGCTCGTTCCGGCGACCTGGGCTACACGAGCGGCACATACGTATGGACTTTCAAGGACGCATCGGGAAAACCTGTCTCCGACAAGGGAAAGTATTTAACCGTGTGGAAAAGGCAGACGGACGGTTCGTGGAAGGTGTTGTTCGACATGTTCAATACGGACCTATCCCCGTCCTGATTCGCGTTAAGTCGCATTGCTGTTCCTCAAGGGGGCGTCATGGATTCCAAACAAGTGGTTCTCATCACGGGAGCGAGCACTGGGTTCGGCAGGTTGTTCGCCGAGACCCTGGCGCGCCACGGTCATACCGCCTTTGCCACCATGCGCGATCCCAACGGACGCAACGCCGCAAACGCCTCGGAGATTCGCGCCCTCGCCAAAAAGGAATCGCTCCCTCTGCATGTCTTGGCGCTGGATGTCACCAGTGACGCGTCCGTGGAGCAGGCCATGCACTCCGCGGTGCAGCAAGCGGGCCGCATCGACGTGGCCATCAACAACGCTGGCTACGGCCTGCTCGGTTTGGCGGAAGCCGTCACCATGGAACAAGCGCAAAAGCTTATGGACACGAATTTTTTCGGCTCCGTTCGCGTCAACCGTGCTGTGCTCCCGTATATGCGACGCCAGCGGAGCGGCCTGCTCCTGCACATCAGCAGCGGCGCCGGCCGACTGGTCATCCCATCCTTCGGCTTCTACTGTGCCAGCAAATTCGCGCTGGAGGCGCTCGCGGAAGCCTATCACTACGAACTGGCCGCTCAGGGAATTGAATCGTTGATCGTTGAGCCGGGCACCTATCAGACCGCCGTTTTCGGCAACCTGGTAACGGCTGCCGACGAAGCCCGCACGGAAACGTACGGCGCCGCGAATCAGATACTGGCCAAGATCAATGATCGGCTCACGGCAGCGGCTGGAAATGCGCAGGATGTCGCCGACGCCGTACTGCGCATCGTCGAAGCTCCCGCCGGGCAAAGGAAGTTGCGGTATCGCGTCAGCCCCACAAACCTCGGCGTGGACGAGATCAACGCGCTCTCCGAGCAAACGCAAACCCACCTGTTGGAAGGCTTCGGCATAGCGGCCGATACCGCATTCGTCCAGCGAAGCACAGCCGCGACGCGCTGAGCCGACATCCTCTTATTTCACCGGCGGTGAACGGAACCTCACAGGGAGTGGCCGTCGATGGGCAGCACCGCTCCCGTGATTTGCGCTGCCTTGTCGTCGGCGAGCCACAGTGCCAACTCCGCAACGTCGTTGGGCTGCAGCCACTTGGAAAAATCAGCATCGGGCATGGACTTGCGATTCGCCGGAGTGTCCATGGTTCCCGGAAGGATCACGTTCGCCGTCAGCGCCGTGTCTTTGTTTTCCAGCGCAACCGTCCGGACCAGCATGGCCAGCGCGCTCTTGAACGTCACATAAGCCCCGAGTCCCGCGTGCGCCTCCGTAGCCGCCAGGCTGCCGATGACGATAATGCGCCCCGCCGTCGACTTGCGAAGGTGTGGTATCGCGGCGCGCAAAACGTAGAACGCGGAAGTCAGGTTGAGGTCCCGCATCTGCTCCCAGGTGGCGTCGTCGGTGTCGGCAACCGTCGAGCCACCCGCGAAGCCTCCCAGCAAGTGCACCAGCACGTCCAGATTGCCGAAGCGCTTGACAACCGACTCCACCGCCTCGCGAACGGCCGCAGACTTGGTGAAGTCCGCGGAAAGTGCGGTGAAATTGGGCTGAGGGAAATCTTGCTGGGTAATACGGAGAGACACGCCAGCCACGGTCGCGCCTTCACCCAGAAACCTCTGTGTGACGAACGACCCCAAACCACCCTTTGCCCCGGTGATCAGAACGACCTTGTTTTTCATGTCTCTGCGCAGCCCCCCGCCGCCCCATTGTGAATTCCCGCGTCATTCTGCCGATCCAAATCCGCTGTCGCAAGGGAAAGTTCTGAAATGGTCCGCTCGAGGTCGCCGCGCGACACGCCGAACGAGCTGCGGGTGTATACTCCGCGGCGTCTGAAGGAGGGTATCTAACATGCGTATGATGCTGAGAGTCTCGATTCCCGTGGAAGCTGGCAATGCGGCCGCAAGAGACGGCCGCTTGGGCAGTACGATCAAGGGAATCTTGGATGAACTAAAACCTGAAGCGGCGTACTTCGCGGAAGAGAATGGCGAGCGAACCGGCTACATTTTCTTCGACATGAAGGAAGCCTCGCAGTTGCCCGCGATTGCGGAGCCGTGGTTCCTGGCCTTTAATGCCAAGCTTACCGTGCGGCCGGCGATGAATTCGCAAGACCTGGCGGACGCGGGTCCGGGGATCGAGCGAGCGGTAAAAGGGTACGCCAAGGCGGCGACAGCCTAGCGCGGCAGTTTGCAGCGCACCGATTGTCGCAATTCTCGCTATAAAGATCGCACCGCAATTCGTGACAAGGACTACACGAATTTGTGCGCGTACTTACCGTATTCGATGTATGGAAGCGCCGGCGGATATCTGGGAGTATGCGGGTGCGGGCTACAAAGTTCGCACAGAGAGTGAAGGGGCGGCGTGATACGCTTCGAGAAAAGAAGCGGTAGGGCTGGGACACGCCGCTCCCTCCTCCCCTTGTCGTCCATCCTGATTCGTTCCTAACCACCTTCGAAGGACAATCCAAGAGTGTTTACGGGTTTGGTGACTCCGACGCGTGAGATCGCGGTCGCGCTTATACTCTCGGTATGCGCCGGCTGGCGCAGGAGCATTCTCTTTTGCAGCGTCACAAACCAAAGAAAGAACGACGCGAGGAGGGCAGAAAGGTTGGTCTGGCGCGCGCGCTGTCGAAGCTGGGCTTCTGCTCCCGCTCGAAAGCCGAAGAACTAATTCGCGCTGGGCGAGTGAAGATAAACGGCGCGGTGCGCCGCGACCCGGAGATGTCGGTGCACCTGGCGAGCGACCCGATCGATGTTGACGGCCAGCGGATCGCAGCGGCGGCGAAAGTCTATCTGATGCTGAACAAGCCGCGCGGCGTCGTCACCACCGCCTCGGACGAAAAAGGCCGGCAAACCGTATACGACTACTTGGATGGGCGCCCTGGCGCTCTGGACAAAGACGCGAACTGGCTCGCGCCCGTCGGACGCCTCGACAAAGCCAGCGAGGGCCTGCTGCTAGCGACGAACGACTCGGAGTGGGCGGCGCGCATCACTGCCCCCGCGACGCACCTGGACAAGACCTATCACGTGCAGATCGCCGCCTTGGCGGATGATGCTCTGCTCGCCGCGTTGCGAACCGGCGTTCGCAGCGAAAGCGACGAACTGCGCGTCAAGCGCGCCGAGATCCTCCGCCGCGGAGACCGCCACAGCTGGCTGGAAATCGTGCTCGACGAAGGGAAGAACCGCCACATTCGCCGCATGCTGGAAGCGCTGAACGTCGAGGTGCTGCGGCTGGTCCGCGTCGCCATCGGCCCGCTGGCGCTAGGCGATCTGGCCAAAGGCGCGACGCGGCTCCTGACCCCGTCCGAAAAGACTTCCCTCGATCGCGCCATAGATTCCGCCGCGTGGCGCGCACCGTGATAGCCAACTCAGCTAGATTTCCAATCATATAAATTTCTCTTCGCGAGCGAGAGTAGGTGAAAGTAAGAAGAAGTGAATCGAGCTTTTCGGGAGATCTCATGAAGATGTCCTTTCGCGTATCGCTGCTATTAGTCGGCTCACTGGTCCTCTCCGTAGGAGCCTGCAAGAAATCGCCTCCCACAACGGCCGTCGGCGCTGGGGCCGTTTGGACAATGCACGGAGGGACTAGTTACGAGCAACAATTCAGTCCTTTGAACCAGATCAACGAACAAGACATCGGCCAACTCGGCCTGCTTTGGGATCGCGAACTCGGCACGACGCGAGGACTGGAAGCAACACCACTTGTCTCGAATGGCGTGATTTACACAACGGGTGAGTGGAGCGTTGCGTACGCACTGGACGCAAAAACTGGCGAAATTCTATGGACCTTTGATCCCAAGGTTCCTCGTGCACGCGCTCGCACGATCTGCTGCGACGTTGTCAATCGAGGAGTCGCCCTCTACGACGGCAAAGTCTATCTCGGCACGCTGGATGGCCGGCTCATCGCGCTAGACACCAAGACCGGCAAACCAGTGTGGGATGTACTCACGGTTGACCAATCCAAGCCGTATGCGATTACTGGCGCTCCCCGCATTGCTAAAGGAAAAGTTCTCATCGGCAACGCGGGGTCCGAGTTTGGAGTGCGGGGCTATCTTTCCGCCTACGATGCCGAATCTGGAAAACTTGTCTGGCGTACATTCACAGTGCCGGGTGATCCGGTCCGCGGTTTCGAGTCCAAGGCACTGGAAACCGCCGCGAAAACCTGGAACGGCCAGTGGTGGCTTGCCGGCGGCGGAGGCACGCCGTGGGACTCCATCGTCTACGACCCCGACCTTGATCTGGTGTACACCGGCACGGGCAACGGAATCGCGTGGTCCCGCGATCTGCGAAGCCCGGGCGGAGGCGACAACCTGTACCTCGCGTCGATTTTGGCTCTCCGCGCAACCGACGGTGAGCTGATTTGGCACTTTCAGGTAACGCCCCGAGATAACTGGGACTACGACGCCACGCAACCTTTGATGCTCGCGGATTTGCCGATCGGCGGCGCTACCCGCAAGGTCATTATGCAAGCCTCGAAGAACGGATTCTTCTACGTGCTCGATCGCCAGACCGGCCAGTTCATCTCCGCAAAACCGTTCATCCACAGCGTCACTTGGGCCACTGGTGTTGATCCTAAAACTGGACGCCCACAGGAATCGCCGAGCGCCCACGACGGCTGGAAGGCCGTTCTTGTTTCCCCAGCGCCTGGTGGTGCACATAACTGGTATCCCATGGCGTTTCATCCCGCCATCGGCCTGGTCTACGTCCCGGCAAGAGAAAACTCGGTCTTCCTCAGTGCCCCGGACAAAAACTGGAAATCGAACCCCACGCTTTGGAATCGCGGTGAGGATGCCGCCTACGATGGACCAGTCAGGCAAAAAGCACTCGCTGCTCCGCCCATGACCGGCCATCTGATTGCCTGGAATCCTGTCGAGCAACGTGAGGCATGGCGCGCCGATCTACCTCTCGTCGAAAGCGGCGGGGTTCTCGCGACCGCGGGCAACTTGGTCTTTCAGGGTCGCTCCGACGGGATCCTCTGCGCCTATCGCGCCACCGATGGCAAGAAACTTTGGGAGTTCGACGCCGGCACTGGCATTATGGCTCCTCCGGTCACTTATCTTCTCGACGACGTTCAGTACGTGACCCTTATGGTTGGCTGGGGCGGCGCTGCTGGGCTAGCCAATCCCCCGGGCAGTGGTCCGGTCAAGCGGGGCTTCGGCCGCGTCCTTACTTTTTCCCTTGGCGCCAATGCAAAGCTGGAAGTTCCGCCGTTCGGACATACCGGGCCTCCGTCACCCGCGATCCACATGAACGCCACCCCCGCTGCGATCCGCGAAGGAAGCATTTTATTCCGGCGCTACTGCTTCTTCTGCCATGGAGCGGGCGGTGTCTCAGGCTCCAGCATTCCTGACCTGCGCTATGCCACCGCGGAAACACATCACCAATTTCAGTCCATCGTGCTGGGCGGCGCTCGCGAATCCCGCGGCATGCCCTCCTTCCATGACGCGCTAAGACCTGATCAAGTGCGCGCGATTCAAGCGTATGTTTTGTTCCAGGCTGCAGCCGCGGCCAACACGCCGTCGAACAAAGCACCTTGAAACTCCTCCGCGTTGTCTGAGGGTTGTCTGGTAAGCCCGTTAATCAACCCGCGGCCACTAATCCAAGTTGGAAGTATTGCGCGGCTTTGGCGAAGGGGGTGGCCAAATTCAGCCTCTTAGTTCGAGCCACAATGCGATCACTCCCGGTTTGTCGGCTATGCGGAACCTATTCCGGCGCCCGCAGTCCTTTTCTGAAGGTAGTAGTCAGTTGGACGTCTAGTCATGTTGTCCGAAATTGACCCACCAGCTGCAGTTTCGTTGGCTTGCAAATGAAGGCGGGAACCTCTAGGTTCGTACGGCGATGCCCGGCTGGACACCGGAATTTCTCGTCTACGCGTTTATCTCCTGCGTCGTGTTTCCTTTTTTACCACCTATTACGGCCGAGCTTGTTTCGCCGCAAGATCAATGAGCAGGATGTCCGAATTTTCCCGCAACCGGTCGAATACAATCCGGCTGCCATCGGGAGTGATATCAAAGGTCCTCATTCCCGCGGGATTGCTCAGCCGGGTCAAACGCCGTGAGCGCATCGTGCTAAGGTCGAGCACCCAGAAATCCTGCCCGGCCATCGTACTTCCAAGCATGTAAACGAGGCCCGTGCCATCGGGCAGGAACCGCGCACGCTCACCATCGCGCTGCACGTTGATTTCGGGCAACTTCGCGGGCGTGCCGTCCGGATGCACTCCGAGGAGCGGCATGAGCGTGAACACCTGCGTGCCGCCATACACGATCAGGTCCCCGCGCGGAGACCACACCGGATCCAAGAACGGTCCTGTTGCTATCCGAGCCGGCGAGCCGCCGTCGGCGGGTATTTTGAACAAACCCGCTCCATTGCGGTCGCTGCCGGCCGCGACAATCCATTTGCCGTCGGGAGACCAGGAAGCCGTGCCCCGAACATCGATGTCGCTCGAAAGGGAGTGGAGTTGCGTTCCATCCGCGGCCATTACGTGCATCTGATGCTTCCCGGCCCGCCTTAGCGCAAACGCAACCCTGCTGCCGTCCGCCGAGACGGCCGCAGGCGACTGGAGCGAGCCCTCCGAACCCTTCCAGATCTCCAACGCTTGCCCATCGCGATAGCTCCACAGTCCGTCAGCCCCGTCCCGCGAGGATAAGTAGAACAAGGATCCGCCTCCGAAGCGCGGCGTCAGGGCGCGCCCGGCGGGTAGCGGAAAGGCCTCGACGTCATTTTCTTCGATGATGCGATTGGTAATGGGAACGCTCCACAAGGCGACCTGAGCGTTCACGACGCTCGCGGCTAGAACCCGGCCGTCCGCCCGGGCTGCCAGAGCGGTGTATTGTTCCAAACCCAAACTCACGCGGCACGAAGTTCGCGTGTCCGCATCGAACGCCCACAACCACGGTCCGGCCCCGTTTTCGTTGTGGGCAACGAACAGAACCGTCCGCTCATCGATCGGAGTCGGGTACGCGACATCGGTGTTGACATGGGTGAGTTGTTCCGGTTCTCCCCCGTCCGGCGAAATGCGCCACAGGTCCATCTCACGCGTGGCTGGCCGACCGCGCACAAAGTAGATCCAGCGCCCATCCTTCGACCAGAACTGATAGTGATTGTGCAACCCAGGCTCGTTTTTCACGATCTGGCGCGGATTGGCGCCGTTGTGATCGGCCACAAAAGTGGGGTCGCCCGGTTCCCAGGTGTGGTAAACCAACCGGGTGCCATCAGGTGACCAAGCAACCTCAGCAGCGCGTTCGTCCAAAAAATTGTGCGGCGCTCCGCCTATCAGCGGCCACAGCCTGAGCCTCCTGCCTTCTGCTCCGGCGCTCCACACCTCCGATCCATCGCCGGAGAAACCGATCGCGCGAAGGGGCCCACGCGCATCTCCAATCCGACCCTGGGTAAGGTTCGCGAGACTCCCCCCGTTGGCTTGAATCAGCCAGATGTCGAACGTGCCGCCCCGGTCGGAAATGAAAGCGACGAATTTCCCATCCGGGGAGATGGCAGGGTTCGTTTTGGCTCCTTCGAAGTCGGTGAGCCGTGTGAATTGTGCGTTGGAGAGAGGGTTCTGGGCCGTCGGCCCGGGGCGGTGGGAGACGGTCCACACACCGAATCCCGCCACCAGCAACACCAGCAGCGTCCATGGTAACCAGGCGTAACGCTTCGTCACAACCACCGCAGGAGCGGGTTGATTTGCTACTTTTTGCCGAACCGTCCTCCGCAGATCTACTGCCAGTTCCCGCATCGACTGGTAGCGGTCCGCCGGGTCGCTTTCCAGCGCCTTTTCCACTATGCTCCGCAACTCCGCAGGAACGGTTTGTGGCAAGGGCCGGGGTGTGGAATGGATGACGTTTTGCAGCACCTCGAGGTTGGTGTTGCCAGTGAAAGGCCGCTCACCGCCGAGGGTTTCGTACAGCACGATTCCGAACGAGAAGATGTCGCTTCGCGAATCGACGGACCCTCCTGAAGCTTGTTCCGGAGACATGTAGGGGATGGTTCCCATCAGCATTCCGGGACTTGTTCGTCCCTCGGTGAGAGTGCGAGTTTCGTCCTGGTCGACTTGCTCTTGAAGCTTCGCCAAACCAAAGTCGGCCAGTTTCGCATAGCCGTTCTTCGCAACCAGGATGTTGGCAGGCTTGATATCGCGGTGCAGCATTTTGGCAGCGTGGGCCGTCGCCAGTCCGTCGGCCACACCGGTCAGCAGTTCCGCGACCTGGCGCCACGTGCGCTTCTCCTGTTTGGCCCACGTCTTGAGTGTCCCGCCGTCCACGAACTCGGTCACTAGGTACTGCCGTCCCTCGAAATCGCCTGCATCGTAAACAGTCAGGATGTGCGGGTGGTTGAGCGAGGAGGCCATTTGTGCCTCTCGCTGGAAGCGACGGCGGGCGGCGGCGTCGGCCAGGCCCGCGGACAGGAACTTGATCGCCACCGGCCGGTTGAATTTGGTATCGACGGCGCGGAACACTTCACCCATGCCGCCAGCGCCCAGGGGTCCTTCAATCTTGTAAGGTCCTATTTGAGTGCCTGGTGTGATCGCCATCGCTGCGGAATGCGGGCCAGCAAGCCTAGCCACACCAACCCCATCAGGCTGGTTCGGAATCCCCATCTGCGATGAATCCCTGGCCAACAGGGACTCGACTTCGCCGCGCAGCTCCGGGTCAGCGGCGGCGAGCACTTTGGCGCGCGTGGTCGGATCGCGGGCCGCCTCGTAGAGTTCCTCGATCTGGCGCGAGCGTTGGGAGGTCATGGCCCTTGCGCTGAAGAATGGTCACATCCTATCACGGCGTGAGGGTGCCAGAGGTCTGATGTGCGGCTTGCACATTCAGACGGAATGGTCGGCGATTCGGAAACTATGCCGGCGCCGACAGTCCCGTCCTGAAGGTCGTGAGCCCCACGACCTGCAGTTCCGTTGGCTTGCAAATGAAAGCGGGAACCTCTAGGCTCGTACGGCGATGCCCGACTGGACACCGGAATTTCTCGTCTACGCCTTTATCTCCTACGTCGTGTTTCTTTTTTCCACTACCTGTCATGAAGCTGCGCACGCGCTGGTGGCCAAGCTCGGCGGAGACAGCACCGCCGCGTTGGCGGGACAAGTGACGCTGAATCCAGTGCCGCACATACGGCGCGAGCCGTGGGGCATGGTGATTGTTCCCATCGCAATGGTCCTGCTGGCGCACGGCAGCATGATCGGATGGGCCAGCGCGCCCTTCGATCCGGCGTGGGAGCGGCGGCATCCGAAACGTGCGGCGCTGATGGCCATGGCGGGCCCCGCTGCGAACTACACGCTGATGCTGATCGCCGTGGTGGCGCTGCGCATCGCGAACGCCGCGGGATGGCTTCACTCCGACGCCCTCGGCAGGCCGGATTTTGTGACCGTAACTCTGCTGGTGATGTTTTCCCTGAACTTGCTGCTGGGCACGTTCAATTTGCTGCCGGTGCCGCCGCTGGACGGCAGCACCGCGATCCTGCTGCTGATGACGGAAAGCAGCGCGCAACGCTATCTGGACTGGCTGCGCGGGAGCAGTTACGCGAGGCTCGGACTGCTGGTGGGATTGCTGGCGTTCCGGTATTTCTACGGACCGATCGAGAGTTTTGCAACGAATCTGCTGCTCCGTTAGAAATTCCCAATCAAGAGCGTGCTTCTTCCCCTCCGCTGCGCACGGCGATCTGAACCTAGGCAACGGCTAGCGCCTCGATGGCAACACTTCGCCCCAGCGATGGTTCAATTCCGCACACGGATCGCTACTCTGTCTCATCCGCGCGCAGCCGTTCCGTGTCCCGATCGTATAAAGCCCTTGTTTACATGGACGTAAACGATGGAACGGGTGGCCTTCGGTCTGCAAGTACATCTGCAGAGGTTGAACATGATTCTGTCCGCGCGCTATCGCATTACGAGCCTGTACCGGGTCGAGATCTCCGGGTGGGACAAGGACCAAACATTTTTCGTCGAGAAATCCGAGCTGGAGTGGAGCGAGGACAGCGGCAAGCAAGTCACCCTGAGTCACGCGATTCCCGATGGAGCCGTCGTGTTTCTGCGGCTGGTGTTCTGCCTGAGCACGGAGCGATCCCACCCGATGGCGTATGAAACCGAGTTCGTGGAGATGACTCCGGAAGGCCGGTACGAATTCCGGCTGCACCCGGTCGACCCCGCACGGTAGAGCGGAACGCGTCAACCAATTGAGACAATCAGCCTCGCGAACGGCTCAAGCAATCAGGCACTTAGTGTCGAAGATTTGTGAGCCGCAGCCGCTTCGTAGAGCTGCGGAGGCGTATCGAAACGGCACACTGCGGTCCGAATCGGATTGCCCGCGCCGCGACCTCGCAGGCGTTTGCGCCGCGCCGGGTTCTTCGCGCGCCTGCTGCTAGCTCCCTGATCCACCAGACTTTAGAAGAAATCGCTGGGCGGGAAACTTGCATGCCCCCCGGGTGGACGGGAGTGGTGGTCGGGTTGCGACAGCGTGGGGGTGGCCCATGCATATTCCAAGGCGGTGGAGATTGTTGCGCCGAAGAGTTCCCTCACCCCCTGCGTCCTGGATGATGACCCTGTGGAGCTGGAAGCGCTGGTGTCGCTGATCGCGGAGCTGGGCTACGAGCCGGTGCCCACCTCCGATCCCGAGGAAGCACTGAAGGCCATACGGTACGGGCGCTGCCGGCTGGTGCTGGCGGACGTGCACGCTTCGGGAAGCGATGGCTATGAGTTTCTCGACCGCGCGCTGCGCAGCGATCCGGGCGTCCACGTGATCATCATGACCCGGGAATACACACTGGATTCGGCGCTGGAAGCCATCCGGCGGGGTGCCACCGATTTCCTGCCGAAACCGATCGATCGCAACCGACTGAAGCGCACCCTGGACGACGTAGCGGCTTTGTACGATCAGCGCCGGCGTGTAAAGGCGCTCGAAGAGCAACTGCTGAAGGACCTGGAGTTCCACGGCATCGTGGGCAAGAGTCCGGCGATGCTGGAGGTGTTTGACTTCGCGCGCAAGGTGGCGCGGCACTACAGCAACGTGCTGGTGGTGGGGCCGACGGGGACGGGAAAGGAGCTGGTGGCGCGGGCGATTCACCAGATCAGCCCGGTAAGCTCGCAGCGTCTGGCGGTGTGTAATTGCTCGGCAATGGTGGACACGCTGCTGGAGAGTCAATTGTTCGGGCATGTGCGGGGGGCGTTCACCGGGGCGACAGACACGCGTCCGGGGTTGTTCGAGTATGCGAACGGTGGAACGGTGTTTCTGGACGAGGTGGGCGAAACGTCGCTGGCGATGCAGGCCAAGCTCCTGCGCGTGATTCAGAATCGCGAGATCCAGCGGGTCGGCTCGCCGGAGGTGAAGCAGATCAACGTGAGGTTGATCGCGGCAACGAACCGCGAACTGCGGGCGGAGGTTTTGGCGGGGCGTTTTCGCGAGGACTTATTTTACCGGTTGAGCTCGATCCAGATCCGGATTCCGTCGCTAGGCGAGCGCCTGGAAGACATCCCCTTGCTGGTGCATTTCCTGCTGAAGAAATACAACGAAGCCTACGGGAAGAAGATTGCGGGATTGACGAGGCGGGCACAGGCGGCGCTGCTGCAGCACCCGTGGCCGGGGAACGTGCGGGAACTCGAGAACGTGATCTCCAGCGCGTGCATCACCGCGACGGGCGACTTCATCGACCTGGCGGACCTGCCGGAGCACCTGCAGCACCGGGGGCAGCGCACCGTGCAAGACGATGCGTGGCGGCCGCTGTCGCTGGACGAGGTGCGCAAAGTGCACATCCAGAAGGTGCTGGACATGTGCCAAGGAAATCGATTGCGAGCGGCGCAGATTCTGGGGATCGGACGGACCAGTTTGTACCGGTATCTGAAGCGAGACGGCGTTGACGGTATAGCGGCAGAGAAGCCGGGCGCGGCGGCTTGATGCAGGCGGCGATTTTAGGTTCTTACTAAGCAGGCTCAGCGTGTTCAGCGGGGTTTGTTCCAGTGAGACTGTTCCGGTGAGGGACAGATTCCCGTGTTGAAGCAGTGGCAGCAGCGGCGATTTTTCGCAAGATGAAGAAAATGGAGAGCTTGAGCTTGCGGGAGTTTGGCACGCGCCCTGCAGTTAGCAAGTGAGCCGATGCCACGAGGTTCTGGAAAGCCGGAGCGAAGATGTCCAGCGCCGGAATAAAGGGCAGCTAACTCGGTGAATTGAGATGAGGCGAGAAACGATGGAAAGGATTATTGCCGAAGATGTGCGGCCACGAAGAGTGTGTGCCCGCCGTTCGCAAACAGGCTCCCACCAGCGGTAGTTCCCCAGCGAATCCCCGATCAACCAGCCAACACCCCCTGAGCGCCGCGTAATCGTCCCCTGGCAGTTGCGCGGCGCTCATTCCTCCCAAAAAACGAACGAAGTAATGAACTGACGAAGTAAAGAGTTAATGGCTCTCGGAAGCGGACCCTAGGAGCGGAGCGCGCGATACGATTTGAGGCATTCGCGCGCGGTGTCTAGCTCGGAGAGGCGGCTGCCTTCCTGCTCCATGAGGTAGTACTCGACACCACCGACGGATTCGGCGGCGGCGAAGATGTCTTTCCACTTCGCGACGCCTTCTCCGAACAAGACCGTGTATCCCTTGCCCGGGTCGGGCGACCATTCTTTGCAATGCAGCGAATGAATGCGGCCCGGATTGGACCGAATCCAGGCTACGGGGTCCGAGCCGGCCTCGATACAGGTGCCGACGTCGAGCTGCAGCATCACGGATGGCTTGGTCCTCTTGGCGATCGTTTCGATGGGACGATGGCCGTCGGCGGGAGTGAATTCCAGGTCATGATTGTGGTAGCCGGTCTTCAAGCCCGCGGGTTCGAGCGCGTCGGCGGCGGCATTCAGCAGATCAGCGACGGCGTTCCAGCCGTCGGGCCCAGGATCAGGCTTGGCGCTGGCGACGACGACATACTTGCTGCCTAGAATCAGATTCATGTCGCGGGCGCGAGCGATCTTGTCCTTGCCAAGGCAGGAAGCGTCGTTGTGGGTCGAGAAGCAACGGATACCGAGGTCGTCCAGCAGCTTGCGCGTTTGCTTGGTTTGCGCTTCGGTCCAGTCGAAGTACGGCGCGTAGAATTCGACACCCTGGTATCCCATTTGCGCGACGGCGCGCACGGTACCTTCGAGATCCTGCTTCAGCGCGTTGCGAACGGAATAGAGTTCGAGGCCCATGGGAATCGACGAAGCCGCGCGAGTGCGAAGAGCGAACGGGAGCGCGGCGGATAGAGCCAGGAACGAACGGCGGGAAAGATAGTTTGTCATGGCGGAATGCTACGACGAAACGGGTTAGATTTCATTTACATTTGCGACAGCTCAGGAGTTCATACAGGCGCCCCGGGGCAAAAACGTTTGAGCAGTTGGGGCATTTGCAGTTGAGGTTCTTCGGGCGTCCTCATCGGATGCCCTCAGAATGACAGTCTTACGGTTGTTGCGGTCTGAGCCTTGTTCCGACGGTGAGAACGTGCCCAGAGTGAATTGGATTCATCGCCGCCACCTTCTGATTCTGACGCCTGGGCGATTGAGGCGCAGCGGTGCTGCGCCCCGAGACGAGATAGCCCCGTTGCTCGTGCAGCGAGTCAAAGCGGCGCTCAGGCCGCAAGCGGAGAGATAGGCGCCGGAGAAGCAGGAGAAAATATCGCGGCGGGATGTACGGGCGAAAAGTTCAAGTCTCTGGCGCGTCCGCTATCGGAGAATTGAACCTGGCGACAATCTGTTGGGCGTCCTGGCTAAAGACGACGTATTCGCCGGGCGAACGCGCTTGAAGGTCTTTGATCCTGGCCTCGGCGGTTTGCAAGTCCGCGGCGGCTCCCACCCATTCGAAATTCAGGGCGTCTATCTTCTTCAGAATGTCGAAGGGGGATTCCACGGCGGCACCTCTTTGCAACCTATCGAGCGAACTGAGTAAGGCGAGAGTCGATATTTTTTAGGCATTCTTTGCGTGTGGCGATCCGCTCCTTTGTGTTCCGGCCATCGGAAAATCCTTACGCGCCGCAGTGATACGCTGCTGCACGAACACAAGAGTCACGCAGAATTCAGCCTGCGCGTGGTTTGGCTAGTGGGGATCGTGTGGGGTTCTTGGGTGCTTGGCGCAGACGTGAGACGCGAACTCCTTATCGCGCTGCCGTTCGTAGTGCCTCTTCATCTCCTCAATGGATTCGCCGACGGGCGGCCCTACAGGGTTGAACACCCAGGCGCATTCCGTGCAAGCCCATCCCTGAAAATTCTGTCTTTCGACCCATACCAGTTTGCGGCGCATCGCCTCCACGGCACACCTCGAGATTTGGCGCGGTTATGCTTCCTTGAAAGACGGTGTAGCACTCGTCTTCGACGGCACTCCCACGACAAAGGCAATTTTCATTACCCTATGCGAGGTTCTGCCCAAATCACCACTCTTAAAGCACCCACCAAAACCGAAGTGAATGCGTGAGGGCCAAACACTAACGATAGAAAGAGGCTGCTGTCTGTGGGACATCCAACACTGAGAAGAATTGTTATCGCAATCCGAGATCATCCTCGAACTGTTGGATGACGTCGTAGCACTCACAAGCCGATTTTTCGAGTTTCCTGCGGTTCACAACCTTCACTGCGCCTCGCATGTATTCTATGATTCCTTTTTTTTGCAGGACTGACGCCGCCAAGCTCACCGTGGACCGGTCCGTACCCATCATGGTGGCAATGAAATCGTGGGTGATCGGAATCACTCCCAAATTTACGCGATCCTGGGTCATCAGCAGCCATCGCGCGAGACGCTGCTGTATGTCGTGGAGCCGATTGCACGCCGCGGTCTGTGCGACCTGCATTCCTTGAAGGCCCGAGTGCCTGTTCAAGATCACCTGTAACTGCGGGGCCGATCGCAGAATGCGTTCCAAGGCATTCCCCATCATTCGGAAGCCATCGCCCGCGATTTGGATTATTTCGCGCACAGGACTTCTGCTGAGGCCAACTGCCAATCCTGCCCCCACGTAGCCCTCGTTGCCCACCACACCCACTTCCACGGTTCGACCGTCTTTGGTCACTACCACCTGAGAAACCATTCCGTTGTTCGGAAAATAGACAAACTTGATGTCTTGGGTCGGCTCATGAAGGCTCAAATGATGCGGGAGATCGATGTACGCCAAATCAGGACGCATCAACTCGTATTCATTATCGGGCATTGCCAACAGTACTCTGTTGCTTACGTGCTTTCCCTCGATGTTGGTGCGTTGGCCTGACTGTGCGACTCGAAAATTTTTCCCGATCATGTCCATCCTGAACGGCACCAGAAGGCTTTGCACTCATGCGGTGAAGCTGGGCTGTGGGATTTCCTGTCCATTGAACCAAAAGAGGAGGCCAATAATCTGTGCGAAATGGGACACGTCTCAAAACAGGGCCGAGCGAACCCCGCGGCGGATCGATGGCGCGGTGGATGAATCGCAGCACGGTCTGGCCAAGTTGAGCAGAAAGCGGCCAGGTCGCGTCAAATCGCGCCTGTGCCATCCCTAGTGCACGACGTTTCCGCGCATGAGCAGAACGAGACAGTTTACGGAGCCCGCCCCATGTTAGAAATTCGGCGTGGAGGTTTCCCATGCCCCAAGAACCGACGAACTCCCAAAGTCGATTGAACCGTACAGATGCGCAAGGAAACCAAGAAGCAAAAGCATCCCGCGTCCACCATTGGGAACCCGGTCTGAAGCCTGGCTCAATGAGAGGGTACAGCCTGTCCGTTGGACAAAGGCACACGCGCGCAATGTTACCTACTCGGGATCGCCGCTCACTGAACCACGAACTCAGCTTTCCCGCGTGGCATAAGCCTTATGCCGAGGCGCTGCTAGAGTCAGACCCCGAAATTGTGGTGAAGTTATTGGCTGCCACGGAAAAAGCAGTCTTCGAGCGTCTTTTGGAACTGGCCCGGGACAAAGACGCCAATTGCGAAAGGCGGGATATACGCTGCGCCATCGATGTCATGCTTACCCTAGGGACGCGGGACCGTGTCACATCTCTCGGTGAAAGCTATGAAACTTTCTGCAAAGGGAGCGGCACGACGACCAAGGTGGTCATTCCGTTGCCGGAACCGCCGAATCGGAACAGCAAACTTTCGTAGCTACTTCGGGTCGAGGTCCCAATCCGATTGGATCGCCGATGGCAGCTTTTGACCGCATCTGAGTACGCTCTCTCGAAGGCACCCGAACCAGAAAACCGGCCAGCTCGACTGTGGTGCATTGCGGTATCACTAAAGATCAAAATTGAGGAGGCCTGATTGTGCGCTTATGGAAACTTGCTTTCGTATTAGGTGCGACAGCCGTTTCGGCGGCGTTCGTAGCTCTTGCAGCGCCTGCATCCCCTACAAACCACGAGGCGTGCAAAGTACTCACGGCGGAAAAATTCAGCCAGATCATGGGTTATATGGCGACCATTGATAAAACGGCATCCACCCAGATGTCTTGTTCTTATCAAGGCCCGGCACATTCGGGCGGACAATTTAGGATCCTTACGGAGACGGCGTCAGGGCCGCAAGCCGACGCCATGCTCGACAGGCGAGGTGCTACGCCACCCGTGGGCAGTGGGCTGATTGGCGGCTCCTATAGGCAGGAAAGCATCGTCTTTTCTATCTCCATCAAGTCAACGGATCAGGCCAAGTTGCAGGCACTTGTGGCCGAAATAAAACGCAATCTAAAGTGATCTCTTTGAGACGTTCCGGATAACCTGCGCCCTCTGGAAAATTATCCGGTAACGGCGATCGGCTGCGGGCGGCCCGGGCCCCTGGGCGACTCCTTAAGAATCGTAGCCGGGGCCGCCAGGCGACCCACACTCTTTCCATAGCTTTTCCCAATTCCAGAGCCGTCCGTCGTTCGGCAACGGGAATCCGAGCTGATGCGCGAGCATGCACACCTGCCCGCGATGGTGGGCTTCGTGAGAAAGCATGTAGCACAGCATTTCTGGGCCAACCGGCCAAGGCTTAGCCCAGCCGTCTCTGCGAAACTTCTCGACGCGGCCAATACCGTCGCCGAGCGCTTCAGCGAGCATCTCCGCGCAGCGAGCGGCGCTCTCGGCCAATCCCGCGCGGGCCTGCCGCGGCGTGCAGCGCGCCCGGTCGAGCTGTCGTGGAACCTTCAGGTGCGGAGCGGTAAGCCTGACCCACTTGGAGCGGACATTGTGCATGTGCGTGAAGATCGCCGCAATGGTGCGGGACTTGCCGGGCGGTTTGGCTCTCCAGGCGGCAGGGTCAAGATGTTCGATAAGAATCTGGTTCATGCGTTCATTGGCGGCAAAGATCTGAACTGCGGCCCGGCCCAGTTGTGTGTGAAGCTGTTGAGTGTGAACCTTGTGTTGACGCGTGGTCACGGCTCCCTACTCCTCGACCTATAATACTTCCGGGGAGTCGGCAACTCGGAGACTATCGCAAACAGCCCCGACCGGACTCCCTCATCTCTACTAGAACCGAAAAATCAATGGCAGGCACGGCCTAAAATCCACGGTCTGATTGCGCCGATTGTCGAATTCAATTTCGAGGAGGGGTTTCGCTCCTTTTCGACTGGAGAGAATTTCGTTCTCGATGATTCTCTGAGATGCGGTAGAGCGAAGTGGTGCCGGAGCGATCAGAGTCATCCCCGTGATTTCACGAATACCGGCTGGATGATCGACGAACCACCGTTCGCGGTCAGCTCGCCGCAGAAAGCCGAGGTGGACCCACATCGGCTCCTCAACTCCGGCTTCGGCGATATGCATCACGAGCGGGTCAGATAGGTAAGTTGGCCGATATACCCACGCGGGAAACGGCGACTCTTCGGCCGGAGGATTGGTAGGACGCACGCAGACGCCAAACGGCGACGCCCCACTTCCCCGCGCGGACCATCGCTCCCAAAGCAGAGTGCGTCGCGTACCTTCGTTTTGGGCTTCTAGCGGATCGCTTACCCAGAGCAGCTCAATCATGGCGTTGGCAAAGCCAAAACGCCGGCACGCCGTTCCTTGTCCGGGGTGTTCGTTGGGAAGACCCTCGTGCAGACCGAACCTGATAAGCTTCTCAGCCTCCGGAGCGCCTGGGCCGACACATACGAACACATGGTCCAACTCGATGTTCATGCGAGCCAGTCTAAATCAACTGCCACTCTCAGTGCCCGAGAAGCGCGATGAAAAACATGTGAATCACGTAGAAACATCGTACTTGATATGTGGTTTCGCTTGTCTCGTAGTCCGACTTATTAGGTGTTAGCTCGTGACTGGGGGGTTAGTCACTTGCGAGGAGTGCAGTTTTACTCTCGCCTATCCTCGATCCCGAGTATTGGGTCAGTTTGAGCCCTAGCAGTACCGCCCTGGACGCCCGTTATTCGGACGGTGGCCCGGATGGAATGAAACTGACCCACTACCCGATCCCGGCGGGCGTTTGCCTGCACTGATGCGCTAGGGTAGACTCCATGGCCGATGACCGATACTTCCTCGATGACCGGCCGTACCATCTCCCATTACAGCGTGCTGGAACAACTCGGCGGCGGCGGGATGGGCGTGGTCTACAAGGCCAAGGATACGCGGCTTGGCCGGAACGTTGCGCTGAAGTTCCTTCCTGATGACATTTCCCAGGATCCTCAAGCGATCGAGCGGTTCCGGCGCGAGGCGCGCGCGGCATCTTCGCTCAATCACCCGAACATCTGCACCATTTACGACATCGGAGAGTTCGAGGGGCGCCCGTTCATCGCCATGGAGCTGCTCGAGGGCCAGACGCTGAAACATCGCATTGCCGCGAAGCCGATCGCGATAAACGAGCTGCTGGACGTCAGCATACAAATTGCCGACGGACTGGAAGCGGCGCATGCAAAAGGCATCGTTCACCGCGACATCAAGCCCGCCAACATTTTCCTGGTCGAGCGGGGGCAAGCCAAGATACTGGACTTCGGCCTGGCGAAACTCGCGCAGCGGCAGCTGGCGAAGGAAGCCGTGGGCGAAACGTCGTTGCGCACTCAGGCGAGCATGGTGAACGATGCGTTTCTCACCAGTCCCGGCAGTTCGATCGGAACGGTGGCGTACATGTCGCCGGAACAAGCGCGGGGCGAAGACTTGGACGCGCGCTCGGATTTATTTTCGCTGGGCGTTGTGCTGTATGAGATGTCCACGGGCATGGTTCCCTTCCCCGGATCGACGGTGGCGTTGATTTTCGACGGCATTCTGCATTCGGAAGCGACTCCGGCAACGAAATTGAATTCGCGATTGCCCCTGGCGCTGGAAAATATTTTCGGGAAGGCGTTGGAGAAAGATATCGACCTGCGCTACCAGACGGCGGCCGAGCTGCGGGCCGACCTGAGGCGCTTGAAGCGAGACATTGATTCCAACCGCCGTCCGGCGGCGGAGAAGACCGAGGTCTCCCATGCCCCTGCAGCCGGCGCGGGGCCAGCGAAGAAGTCGGTGGCCGTGCTGTACTTCGAGAACCAGAGCGGCGCCAAGGAAGACGAATACCTGCGCGACGGCATCACCGAGGACGTGATCACCGAGCTATCGAAGATCCGGGGGCTCAATACTTTTTCGCGCCCGACGGTCCTGGCCTTCCGGGACAAACCGGTGACCCCGGCCCAAATTGGCCAGCAACTCGGGGCGGCTTTTGTCTTGACCGGAACGTTGCGCCGAGCCGGTGCACGCCTGCGCATCAGCGCCCAGCTGATCGACACGCGCACCGATTTTCCGCTTTGGTCGGAACGCTTCGACCGGGAGATGAAGGACGTTTTCGAGGTGCAGGACGAAATGGCGCGTAAGATCGCCGAGGCCCTGCGGGTGACGCTCTCTCCGCAGGAACTGGAGGCGCTGGCGGACAAGCCCACGGAAAACCTGCAAGCCTACGACCTGTACCTGCGCGGCAAACGCTACGCGCGGCGATTGACGCGGCAGGACGTGGAGTTCGCGCTGCAAATGTTCGAGAATGCGGTGGCGCTGGACCCCAGTTTTGCGCTGGCCTATGCCGCCTGCGCCAACGCCTGCGCGATGTACTACTCCTTCTTCAGCCGCGATCAAGTGTGGGTGGAACGTGCGCGCGAAGCTTCTGGCAGAGCCGTGGCCTTGCGCTGGGACCTGCCGGAAACGCACGTCAGCCAGGCATGGGTTCTCTACGCTGCCGGACTCTATGATGAAGCGGTGCGCATGGTGAAAAAGGCCATCGAACGCAAACGCGACTGCGACGGCGCCTACTACCTGCTGTGCCGCGCGCTGTTCGCCGCCGACCGCAACCAGGAAGTCGCGGACGTTGCCGAAGCGGCCATCGAGGCGAGCGGCGAGGACTACAACGTTTACGTGCCCATCGTTAACGCCCTCGGGACCCTGGGAAGACTCGAGTCCAAGCACAGCATGACCCAACGGAGAACGTTGGCGCTAGAGAACCACTTGAAACAAGTGCCCGAAGATGCGCGGGCACGGATTCTGTTGGGCGCGGACTACGCGACACTAGGGCGGGAGGAAGACGCGTTGCGCGAGCTCAACCTGGCGGTTACTTTGCGCGCCAACGAAGCGTCGATTCTCTACAACGTGGCTTGCGTGTACTGCCTGCTGAAACGAAAAGTGGAGGCCCTGGACGCATTGCGCAAGGCCTGGGAAGCGGGCTCGAAGGATTCGGTGTGGGCGCGGCGCGATCCGGACCTGGCGTTGTTGCATGGCGAGCCGGAGTTTGAGCGAATGTACCCGGAGAAGCCGACCTCACCGTCCGCCGCCGTGTCCCGCTAGTTCACCCGTCACTCGATTTTTTTGACGTGGATTCCCTGTCCGTCAAGGCATTGACAGCGAATTACACAGCTGTGCCAACCCTGTAGTTCAAACCTTCGCGAAGCTGTGAGAGTGTTGCCTGCAGTGGAATCTAAAACCCGCGGTCTGAAGATCGCGGCTACCGCGTGCGCTGCTACACGGACTGTTCAGCCGGCGAGAAAGGCGAAGGTTTCGCGTAGGAAGAGGTCGAGCTGGTCGTGGTGGACCCAGTGGCCGGCATTGGGGACTTTGATCATGCGGCGGTCGCGGACGGCGGTGAAGCGTGGATCGTTGTCGGGAACGGGGAGAAAGCTATCGAGGCCCCAGAAGAACAGCGTGGGGCAGGTGATCTGGCCGAAGAGCTCGACGGCGTCTTCGATATTGTGACCGTAGGGAGGGAAGGCGCGCGCGTAGGTGTCGAACTTCCACAGCAACGAGCCGTCGGAATCCCAATTGGTGCCGTGCAGGGTGAGGTGGCGGGCCACTTCGTCGGAGAGGCGAGGGTTTGCTTCCTTCATGCGGGCGATGGCGGCGTCAATGTTGGGATAGCTCTTGGGGCGGCGCTTTTCGAGGTCGCGAATGTTTTCGATCCACTGGCGTACGCGTTGGGATGCCGGACCGTGCATACGGTGTTCTTGCGGGAAGCCCAGGCCTTCGATGGACACGGCTTTGTGGACGCGATCGGAGTATATACCGGAGTAGCCGAGGACGATGCCACCGCCCAAAGAGTGTCCGACGAGGCGGATCGGAAAATCGCCGATGACGTCGAGAAGAGCGGAAAGATCGAGGATGTGCTCGGCGACAGAATAGGCCGCGCCGGGTGCCCAGGCACTGTTTCCGTGGCCGCGAAGGTCGAGAGCGTAGACGTGATAGTGCTCGCACAACGTGCGGGCAACCCAGTCCCAGTTGCGAGCGTGATCGAGAGCGCCGTGGACGAGGACGAGCGAGGGCTTAGCGTCGTGGCCGTAGTCCCAGAATTGGAGCTTGAGGCGGTCGGAGAAGAAGAAGTGGGAGATGGGTTCCAAAGCGATGCCGTCCCTCGATGGGGCGAGCTAGAAAATACACGGTTTTGCGATGGGGGAATAGGGGTCGGTGTCGGGTCTTACAGTTTGCCGAGATGGAGCGCAGCGGTGCTGCGCCCCTACAAGGCTTGGACGGCTAGTTTTCCAGTTGGATTTGGAGAACTTCGCCGGGGAGACGGATCATTTGGGGTTTGCGAGCTGGCTCGTTGCTGTTGCGCTCGCGGCCGTTGAGCTCGGGAGTGTCCCTTCGGAGAATCGGTCTCTCGGCCACAACCGGCGCCGTAGAGTCATCTGCGCGCAACCTTTCCATGCGGATGCCCAAGGTGCGCTCGAGCTGGAATAGCTCGGAGCTTTGCTCCCTGGCGAAGAGCGTGGAGGCAACACCGTGCTTGCCGGCGCGTCCGGTGCGGCCGACGCGATGAATGAAATTCTCGGCGACCTCCGGCAGATCGAAATTGATGACGTGGGCGATGTCCTGGACGTGAATGCCGCGAGAAGCCAGGTCCGTAGCAACCAAGACGCGGTAGCGGCCCTGCTGGAATCCGGTGAGGGCGGCGGTGCGCTGGGATTGCGAACGGTCACCATGAATCATGGCGGCGGAGAAACCGTCGCGATTGAGGTTCTTGGCGATGCGATCGGTGCCGCGCTTGGTGCGCGCGAAGACCAGGCAGCGGCCGGTTTCTTTGGCGAGCAGCCGGGTCAGTACTTGATGCTTGCGATCGACGGAAACCTCGAAGGCCTGCATGCGAACGTTTTCGGAGGGCTTGAGGACGGACCCGAACGCGAGGCGCACAGGGTTCCTCATGTAGTCCTTTACCAGGTGCACGACCGAGGCTTCCAGCGTTGCGGAGAAGCACAAGGTCTGGCGCTCTTTCGGCAGGATCGATGCGATCCTGCGAATCGCGGGAAGAAATCCCATGTCCAGCATGCGATCGGCTTCGTCGAGAACCAGAATTTTCAATTCGCGGAAATTGAAGAGCTTGCGATCGAGGAAATCCTCAAGGCGTCCGGGAGTGGCGACGACCAGGCGAGCGCCCTTGCGAATGGCGCTAAGCTGCGCGCCTTCGGCCAAGCCGCCGACGACGAGCGCCGCAGGCTGTAACTGCTTGCCGCGAAGCACGTTGTACTGGTCGACGACCTGCATGGCGAGCTCGCGCGTGGGAACCAGCACCAGGGCATTGATCCCGGGCGCCGGATGTTGCAGCAGGCGGTCCATGATCGGAATCAGGAAGGCAAGCGTCTTGCCGGTGCCGGTTTGAGCAGTGGCGAGAACATCTTTGCCTTCGAGGGCCTGGGGAATGGCTGCAGCTTGCACCGGAGTGGGCGTCGCGAAACGAGCTGACGACAGACGCTCCTTGGTGTAAGCGGAAATGATTGATTCTGAAAAACTTAACATTCGATATTGCTTTCTTGCTGGCGGAATGATTGGCGGGCGCACACAAAAACCAGTGCGACGCGGCAACTTCTGTTGCCAGTCTTAGTTAGATTACGCCGAATGCGTACGGAGGAAACTGGAGGCGGGTATTCTTGAGGTCTTTATCCCAGAGCAGCCGCACTACACAACCGCTGTATTAAGCGCAGGGTCAGTATAGCACAGCTGTAAGCGGAATGCCGGGCGATACGTATTATTCGTTGCAGAGGCGCGGGAACGCCAATACAGCGGTTCCGTTGGCGGGAGCCAAGCAGTAGACTGAGCGAACGTATGGAGCACTATCTTTACAAGCCACCGCCTCCCCTGGACCGCTTCGTGGAGGTGATCTGGGTTTCCGAAGGCGACCCCCGGCCACATCCCAGGGAGCGCTTGCTTCCCGATGGCTCGGCGGAGCTGGTCGTTAACCTTCATGAAGAACGGATTCCGCTGTACCAGGGTGAGAACGGCGAGCGCTGCCAGGTCTTTCGAGGCAGCGTGATTTGCGGGCCGCACTCGCAGTTTTTCGCGATCGATACCACGACGCATCTGAATGTGGCGGGGGTCCATTTCAAGCCGGGCGGCGCGTATCCGTTTTTGAAGCTGCCGAGCGGGGAGATTCACAATCTGCATGTGGGACTGGACGCGCTTTGGGGCGCGCGGGCCGGCGAAATGCGGGAACGATTGCTAGGGTCGAAGACACCGCAGGCGAAGTGCCAGGCGATGGAAGAGGCGCTGCTGGCCCAGGCGGGACGACCACCCGTGCGGCATCCCGCGGTGGCGTTCGCGCTCAATGAGTTTCACGTTGCTCCGGAAACGCAGAAGATTTCCGATGTGACCGATCGGCTGGGACTCAGCGCCCGGCGGTTCATCGACGTGTTCCGCCGGGAAGTGGGGCTGACGCCGAAACTGTTCTGCCGGGTGCGGCGCTTTCAAAAGGTGCTGCGACACATCTCCGCCGGCCGGGTGGTGGATTGGGCGGAGATCGCGTTGACGTGCGGCTACTTCGATCAAGCGCATTTCATTCACGACTTTCGGGCGTTCTCGGGGATCAATCCATCAAGCTATCTGGCCGACCATACCTCGCACATGAATCACGTTCCGATTCGCGGGTGACCGAATGGCAGCTCCTTCGCGGAGGCGTTAACCGGCGCAGTCAATTTTTTACAATACGGCGGCCTCGGACCACTGATACATTGCTACGACCAGAGGAGTGGAGAATCGGTGAGTAAGAAGTGGCCGGATGTTTGCGTATTAGGGAATGCAGTCCTTGGTTGCACAAACTAAGCGAAATAGGAGAGGTGAAATCCGCATGAGAAAAGCTTCGGTCTGTACGTTGGGCCTGATGTTGGGGGCCTTGCTATTGGGAGGGGTGAGCGCAGTTACGGTGAAGGCGCAAGATGTGTCGCAGGCGGAGAAAGACCGCGCGCTGGCGTATCTGGAGTCGACGAAAAAGGGCGTGGTGGAAGCCACGAAGGGACTCTCGGACGCGCAGTGGAATTTCAAGGCGGCCCCGGACCGCTGGTCGATCGCTGAGGTGATGGAGCATATCGCAGCGGCAGAAGACATGCTGCGCGGGCTTACGCAGGAGCAGGTGATGAAGAGCCCGGCGATCGCTCCTCGGGATCCTGCCGAAGTGAAGAAGATCGATGACGGCGTACTGGCGCAGGTGCCGGACCGTTCGCAAAAACGCCAAGCACCCGAACAACTGAAGCCGACAAACCGGTTTGGCTCTCCCGCGGAGGCAGAAAAGCACTTTCTCGAGAGCCGTGCGACGACCGAGGAGTTCCTGAAGACTACGCCGGATCTGCGCGGCCATGCTGTGGACAGCCCCATGGGAGTAAAGATGGATGGATACGAGTGGGTGCTACTGATCGCCGCACACAGCGAGCGGCACACCAAGCAAATGCTCGAGGTTAAGGCCGACCCCAACTTTCCGAAGCAATAGCGGGATGGCTTGAGATCCTTCGCGCACCCTTATCCGGTGCGCTCAGGATGACAAGTTGGCGGAAGTGAGATCAAAGACGCGCCGCTGGCTGCGAATCTTCGCAGCCGGCGGCGCATTGTTATTTCTGGAAGCTGCTATTGGTTCGGAGTTGCGTACGCGGACGGAAAAACAGTCCCCGGCACAGTTACCGGCGCGGTCGGCGCGGCGTTCGTGGTTGCGTTCGCGGCAACCGTTGACGGCATGGTGATGCTGTTGTCCATGCGTACGAGAATGCCGGAGTGCGCGGGAATGGCGACTTCTTTGCCCTTGCGCGCCATGACATAGACCGCGCTGCCCGCCAGGCCGATGCCGAAGCCGCGAACTACGTGGCTGAAGACGGCGCCGACGAGCGTGGCCCCGCCGGTGCCAATGGTCGCGGCGAGCACGTCACCTTTGTAATCGTGTTTTTCCTGGACGACCCCGCCTTCTTCCACCTTCATATCCTTGCGCGGTTTTTCCATACCCGCTTCGCCGCCGGGCTGCTCAATGGTGATGATGCTCATCTGCACGGGAATGATGCGGCTGTCCGCTTCGAGAGAATGAAACGTGAGGTTCATGTACGCCTCTCCGCGGATAAGCGGGAAGCGGCGCGAAGAAGCAACCGTGCCGACGGTGCCGTTAACGCGGGTGCCGGCAGGGATCAGAAGCTGATTGCCAAGGTAGACGGGCTCAGAGACGACAGCGACGAACGGATCGCCGTCCCTGGAGGCCGAAGTGCTCACGGAGTTCAACAGAGTAAGGTGAACCTGAGTTCCCTGCATTACTTGGTGTGGCTCGGCAAATGATACGGGCGCTGCCGCGCCGATCAGCGCTAAAACGAGAAGCGAAGACAACAACTTTTTCATTGATTCCTCCTGCCTGCACCGTGAGTGCGGGCGAACCCCCTGTCGTGGGGCGACACTGAGGCGATGCCTCGGTGCGTTCCGCTGGCGCTGCGGACCACGCGCCTGGGTTGGTGGGAGACGCGGGTGGATGGGGAGGAACTCCATCCGGCCCCTAGAGTACATCATTTGCAGAACGGGCTATTCTTTTTTTCGGGGTGTTTCCAGTGAGTCAGGTGGTGGCGGGGTTAGACGGAATCCCAGGCGAAGGCCGAGATTTTCACTGAGGCCTTGCTCCAGAGCGTTCCGAGCAGTATCGTTCCCGCAAAGTTGCTTTCCAAGGGAGGAAATCTCAATGCACAATCGCGTGGTCTATGTTTGCGCGCTGCTGGCCGCTGTAACGGCGTTCGGCACGCGCGTTTATAGTCAGGAAAAGGCGGAGACTGCGACATCGCACAAGATCGTGCGTTTCGCGGACTTGAAGTGGACGCCGATCATGAAGGGCTGCGACCTTGCGCCGGTTTCGGGCGACCCGAACGCAGATGGACCGTTCGTGTTGCGCATCCGATGCGTCGATGGAACCAAGGTTCCACCGCACTGGCATCCCACGGACGAAAATCTAACGGTGCTCAAGGGAACGTTCCTTGTGGGCATGGGCGAAACCTTCGACGAGACCAAGCTCTCAACGATGAACGTGGCAAATTTCACGACGGTGCCGAAGGAAATGCGGCATTTTGCGCTCTGCAAGGGCGAGACCATCGTGCAAGTTCACGGCGCCGGACCTTTCAAGGTGAATTTTGTGAATCCCGCGGACGTCATTCCACCCGACGCACCCGCAGCAAAGCCGTAGTTTTTGACAAAGTCGTCCAAGCGAGTCCTGAAATCTCTTCGTGAGGGAAACAGGACGCGGAATCGCGACGCGCACTTGAAACCGCGGCAACTTCTGTGTGCTAGACTAACATTGCAGTCGCATGATGTTGTGTGACTGCCAGAGCGTGGAGCTTCGGGCTCTGTGCAACGAGGTCCCGCGAACCCCGCCAGGCCCGGAAGGGAGCAACGGTATCGGGAACGCCTCGGGTGCCGCAGATCACCCGAAGTTCCTCGCACTGAAGAAGTGAGTAGTGACGGCTCAGAACCGGAAGGGCCCGCGATCCTTCAACACCACCGATGACCTACCAAGTGATAGCCAGGAAGTGGCGGCCGCAAACCTTCCGCGATCTTGTCGGACAAGCTCACGTCACAGAAACGCTTGCAAACGCGATTAGGAATGACCGCGTGGCGCACGCGTATATTTTTTCCGGGGCGCGCGGTGTCGGGAAGACTACGGCGGCGCGCATCCTGGCAAAAGCGTTGAATTGCGTGAACGGGCCGACGCCGGAACCTTGCGGGGAGTGCGACTCCTGCAAAGAGATCGCTGCCGGAACGTCGCTGGATGTGATTGAAATCGACGCGGCCTCCAATCGCGGCATCGACCAGATTCGCGAGCTGCGGGAAATGGTGCGCTACGCGCCGGCGGCCTCGCGCAGCAAAGTGGTGATTCTGGACGAAGCGCACATGCTGACGGGCGAGGCGTCCAATGCCCTGCTGAAGACTCTCGAGGAGCCTCCCGATCGCGTGATCTTCGTGATGGCCACCACCGAGCCGGAGAATTTGGTCGACACCATCCGGTCGAGGTCGCAACATTTCCATTTTCGCGCGCTGACCTTCGCGGAAATCACCGGACGGCTGGAAGAGATCGCCGCAAAAGAAAATTTGAAGATCGAGGCAGGTGCGCTGGCGGTGATCGCGCGCATGGCCGAAGGCAGCCTGCGCGATGCACTGTCGCTGCTGGAACAGGCGCGCGCCTATTGCGGCGATACGATTGCCGACAAAGAAGTACGCGAGTTGCTGGGAGTTGTGCCTGACGACGCGCTTGAAGAATTGGTGGGCGCGATCGCGGCTGGGTCGGCGGACCGTGCGCTGGAGCTGGTGCACGCGTTTCAAAAAGAAGGGCGCAACCTGCAGCACTTTTGCCGGGAAGCCATCCGGCACATGCGGAACTTGCTGATCGCACGTGTGTGCGGGGCGGAGTCGGACTTGATTGCCGCGACGCCAGACCAACGGCCGGCACTGGCCCGCGCGGCGGAGCAGTTTAGCGAAGAAGACCTGACGCGATTCTTTCAGATCTTGTTGCAGACGGATGACGATCTGCGACGCAAGCCCGATCCGCGAGTGCATCTGGAGATGGGGTTGCTGCGGCTGATCAACGCGTCGCGGCTGGCGCCGTTGGAAGAGTTGCTGGCGGAGGTTCGCGGCGGCGTTTCGGCCACGGGAGCGAGTGCGGGCGCGTCGCGCGGTCCGTCGGCTAGGCCGCGCAGCGAGACGAGGGCATCGGCGGTGGTTGCGTCTGCGGGCGTGCCGCAGATGGCGCGAGCTGCCGTGGCGGCGGCTCCTGCTGTGTACCGTGAAGTCTCACCGCAGCGGGCCGAGAGCGTCTCGATGGCGCCGCGTCCACAGGCCACACCGGTGGAAACGCCTGCCGCCGTGGAACAAAAGCTCGCGCCGGCACAGGCTAGCGGGCTGAGCAACGAACAAGTGGTAGAAATCAAAGCGGCGATTCAAGCGCAGCAGAAATTTTTGGGTGAGCTTGTCGAGCAAGGAAGCCGTTGGGAGCTGGACGGAGCGGAATTGCGGATTTATTTTTCCCCGCAGAATCGCGCTTTCGCCGAAATGCTGGAAGGGCGAGACTCGCTCGAGAAGGTGCGTAGCGTTTCGAGCAAGGTGCTCGGACGAGCGGTGCGCGTCTGTGCTAAACTCGAAACAGTTGCAGCGGCGGCGGCTTCGGCGTCGCGCGATAGTTCGGGCTCGCAGGAATTGCGCGCCCAGTTCGAGCGCGACCCGATGGTGAGGTCGATGCTGCAGCGCTTCGGAGGAAAAATCACCGAAGTGAAACGAAACCCAGAGGAATCCTGATGGAAGTCAGCGCGCTCCAACAGATGCTTTCCCGGTTCAAGCAACTGCAAGAGGACTTGCAGCGTCAAGTGAATTCCGTAACGGTGGAAGCCTCGGCGGGCGGCGGCATGGTGGCCGTGAAAATGAACGGCCAGAAGCAGATTGTAGATGTACGCATCGAGCCGGACGTTTTTGCCAGTAAAGATCAAGAGATGCTGCAGGACTTGGTGCGCGCCGCCGTGAACGAAGCGTCACGCCGCGTTGACGAAGAGCTTGCCAACCAAATGAAGAACCTCTCGGGCGGAATACCGGGCATCGCCGGCCTGAAAATTCCCGGCCTCTTCTAGTCGAGAGATCGTTTCCGAAGTAAAGCTTTCCCTCCTCAAACACAGATTTCAGCTTCTCAGCTTCGGCCGCGGGTGCCGGTTTGCGCGGACGATGCGCGGCTGTGCTACACATCACTCATGCCTGATTTTGCCGCTCCCGTGGAACGACTGATCGACGAACTGAAACATCTTCCCGGCATTGGACAGAAAACCGCGCAGAGGCTTGCGTTCTTTCTGTTGCGTTCGGCGCCGGAGGATGCGCTGGCGCTGGCCGACGCGATTCGCGATGCCAAGGAAAAAATCCGCGAGTGCACGGCGTGCCACAACATTACCGATACCGACCCGTGCCTGTACTGCGTGGGGCCGACGCGAAGCCACAAGACGATTTGCGTGGTCGAAGAAGCTCACAACATTATGGCCATTGAGAAGACGCGGACCTACAGCGGGATGTATCACGTGCTCGGCGGATCGCTATCGCCGCTGCAGGGGCGAGGACCGGACCAGCTCAAGATCAAGTCGCTGATCGAGCGCTTGAAGGAAGGCTCGGTGGAAGAGATCATCATCGCCACAAACCCGACCGCGGAAGGCGAGGCCACCGCGATGTACATGTCGAAATTGCTGAAACCGCTGGGCGTGCGCGTTACGCGCATCGGTGTGGGGATTCCGGTAGGCGCGGACCTGGAGTACGCCGACGAAGTCACCATGCTGAAGGCTCTGGAAGGCCGCCGCGACCTGTAAAAATGGCTGCTTTTTGAGCCTCTTGGCGAGTTCCCTACCCCCTAGCCATTTCGGGCGTTTCGTTATAAAGTGTACTTCCGCAGGAAGTGTCCCACCCAAGGAGCTCCGTAATGCCGGGTCTTGCGAGCTACATGGAGCGATACGATCACGAGCACTCGTCCGGCTGGAATAAGTTGCTTCACGGCGTCGGCATTCCCATGATCTTTGCCGGCATCATCCTATTGATCTTGACCAAGTGGATTTGGGGCGCCGTTCTTTTCGTTGGCGGATGGGTGTTTTTGCTTCTGGGACACAAGATTGAAGGCAATCATCCGGCGTTTTTCCAAGGGCCGATCTATTTGCTGGTCGGGCCCATCTGGGTTGCCAAGGAACTATGGATGTTCGTGACTGGAGCTCACCCCCCTCGGGCTTCAGACACTGCGCAAACGAAGCGAACCTAACAGTCGGGATTTGTCTACAACAAACCAGAAACGGCGGCCCTACCCATGGACGAACTTGGCAGCAATCTTGCCCCCGAAGCAACCGAAATGGTGCCTGAAGCAGTGGTGAATACGACTTCCGAATTGAGAAAACGGCGAAGCACGCGGATCGTGCAGGCGGTTCCGCTGCAAGTGACGGGTGTGGACGCGCTGGGCCGGCCGTTCATGGAGCGGACTTCGTCGCTGATCTTGAATTGCCACGGGTGCCGATACCAGTCGAAGCACTACGTGCTGAAAAACATGTGGGTGAAGCTGGAGGTTCCGCATCCGGAAACTGACCAGCCGCCGCGCACGGTGCGAGGCCGGGTGGCGTGGATCCAACGGCCGCGGACGGTGCGGCAGCTTTTTCAAGTGGCGCTGGAGCTCGAGACTCCGGGAAACGTTTGGGGAATTGGGTTTCCGCCGGAGGATTGGTTCGGATTTGCGGAGCAGGATAAGTCCCTGGCCAGCGCCGCGGCCGCTATCTCGCAAGAATCCTTTTCGGGAACTGCCCCGGCACAGCATGCGCAGGCCGCGACGTCGGACACAGAATTCCACGTTTCGCTGACCGAACCAGATCCTCCCACGAGCGGAGGACCCGACAACGTACGGGTGTTCCCTTCCCCGGCGAGCACGACAGACGCGTCGCTGCAATTGGCGCGGCATGTCACGCGGCTCTTGGCTGAGGCCCGGCAGCAAATTCAAGCGGCGGCGCGAGAAGCTGCTGCGCATGCGGTCTCCGCGGAGCGGCGCATCAGCGCGGAACAATGGGAGCAGAAGATCGCGGAAGGACGCGAAGAGATCTCGCGGATGCTGGCGAGCGCGGTCGAAAAGATTCAGGAAGAAACAAATACTCGAACTCACGCCGCGCACGAAGCCGCCGCCTCGGCGCTGCAAGAGGAGATGCCGAAGCGGTTAGCTCCACAACTCGAAGAGCTAACCAGCAATCTGACCGCTAAGCTATCCGAGGCGGGCGTTGCGCAGCGCGCCACGCACGAGCAGCAACTCGCCAGCGCAGCGGAAACGCTTCGCGGAGCCTGCCAGCAAGCCCAAGAGACCGCGGCACGCCTGCGATCGCATGCGGACGAATCCGAAGCACGGATTGCGGCCCGCGCCGAGGAAGCGCAGCGAGCTATCGAAGAAGCGGCGCGTCAACGCGAGGAGACCACCGACGCGCAACGGGAGTTTCTTGCAAAGGCAACCAGCGATGCCCAACAACAGATTGCTTCGTCGGTTGCGTCGGCGCAGGAAACTTGGCAAGCGCACCTGACCGGCGAGGTGGAAGCCGCGCAGATGCGCTGGCAGACGGTGGTGGACAGCTCTTTTGCGAGCGCGCAGGAACGCGCTTCGGGTTTGCTGAACGAACGGGCGAACGCGCACATCGCGGAATTTCAGAAGCAGACTCAACGGCTCAGCGAAGCCTTCCACGGGGCGGCGGCCGACGCGTCGAACCAGTCCGACCGGCACGTCGCCCGGCTCCAGGAATCGATTCGAGAGCACACCGAGCGAGTGGAGGGAACTTTGGCACGGGCAGGCGAAGCTTCCGAGCGCCTGGAAAACCTTTCGGCACGGCTGGAAACAGTGCAACAACAGGCCCTGACCAGCTTTCAATCGCAAGTGGACGACGTGCTGAGCTTGCACCGCAACGAACTGCACCGGAGGTCGGAGTCGATCTTCGAAGAAATCGCCGCGCGCATTCGCAGCGCCTTCGAGGAGTCGAGCCAGCAAGCGGTTGCTCAGTTCGGGCAGCAGGTGGAATCCCTGGTGCAGCCGCAAATCGCGAGGACCGACGAAGCGATGCACCGTCTGGCCGGCGGCAGGTCTCTGCTGGATGCGGCGGTGACGATGCACCAGGATCGCATCCGGACGACTACGGATGAAGCGTTTGAGGAAGCGCTCGCGAAGTTCCGGGGAAATCTCGGGGCCGTGGAAGAAATGTTGCAGGGATCCGCGGAAGCGGTCACGGCGCGCAACCTGTCTGAGATGGAAACGAGAGTCGAGAGGGTGAAACACCAAACGGTCGAGGACCTGATCAAGTCCGCCGAGTGGTACGAGAAAAGAGCGCAAACGCAAATTCAGGGCGTTGCAGAAAAGATCGGGGAGCAATCCGCCGGTCAGCTGCGAGAGAAGGCCAACGAGGTCTTGAGCGAATTTTCCGGCGAGATGGATCAGTCGAGCCGCAACTTCATCACCTACGCGCAGACGCAGATGGCGGAAGTAGTCAGCGAGTCCTTCGACCGGGCACGCGGTTTGTTTGCCGAAGCCGCGGAAACCACCTCAGCGGCGTTTGTCGATGAGATCCAGCGGCACGCGCGGCAGGATTTGGAGGGATTTGAATCGGAACTCCGGAAGTCCGGCGCGGAGGCGCGGATGCTACTGGATGCGGCGCACGTTGAACTGACACAGAAGGTCACCGGCGAGCAGGAAGACTTCCTGCGGCGCTTCCAAGGCGCCATGGGTGGCGTGATGGAAGCGGGCGTGGCGGAGGCCAACGAAAAAGTGCAAGCAGGGTTCGAGCCACTGCTGAGATCGTGGAAGTCGATGACCGAAGCGCACCAGACCGAGATGTATGAAATCTATACGCGGCTGGGCGAACAGGCCGCAGGCCAATACCGCGAACGCCTGGACAACGTGTCGAACCAATGGATGCTCGCGACGGTGACGTCGCTCGACCACCAATCGCGCGACGCGGTTGCCAGGATCGCGGTCACCGCGGAAGAAAAGCTGCGCGAAACCTGCACCCAGGTCTTCGCGGACATAGGGGACTCTCTACGCGATCGCCTGCAGCAGATCGCTTCCACCCTAAACGTGCCCGCCAAGGGCCCCACACCCTGAGTCGGTGATCAAGGCCGCACTCAACGGGGGCCGTACTCGCGCGGAGCATCCGGGCATTCCCATCACCCCAGAAGAACTTGCCGCAGCGGCGAAGGAATCCGTAGCCGCCGGCGCAGGCGCGATTCATTTTCACGTTCGCGGAGCGGGCGGTCGAGAGAGCCTCGAGCCTGGCGATGTTGCGAGCGCGCTGGCCGCGGTGCGGTCCGCGGTGCCTGGAACGCCGGTCGGCATAAGTACCGGAGCCTGGATTCTACAGAACGCGCAACTGCGCCATGAAACGATCTCGCACTGGACGGTGCTGCCAGATTTCGCTTCCGTAAATTTTAAGGAGCAGGGCGCCCTGCCTCTCGCGCAGCTGCTGCTCTCCCGGGGCATTAGCATCGAGGTGGGACTCAGCGATGTGAGTGGCACACAGGCGTTCGTGTCGAGCGGCCTCGCGCCACGGTGCCTGAGAATACTGTTGGAACCGTTTGAATCGTCCACCGGTGCAGCGCTGAAAACTTTGGAGCAAGTCGAGGCCGTGCTCGATGTAGCAGGCATAAAGCTGCCAACCGTCTTTCATGGTCTGAACGAGACCGCCTGGGATCTGGTCGACGTAGCTGCCGCTCGCGGGTACGACACGCGCGTGGGCTTCGAGGACATCTTGACGCTTCCTGACGGATCGAGCGCCTCCAGCAACGGCGCTCTCGTCGCCGAAACGGCCCGCCGCATGCACCGTCCTCCGTCGCGCTAAGGAGCTCACCGCTGGTTCGCTTCCACACTGCGCCCCCCGGTATACTGGATGATTGGTTCTTCCATTTATGGCCAACCATTCCTATCTGCGCGTGTGGACACGCGATTTTTCCGAAGCCACGATGATCCCGCAGTTCGCGCGGTTCCTGACCACCGCTCCGCTTTCCGCATCGCAGAATGCCTTCACAGAATTGATCGTGCAGGCCGTCGATGCCACGGAAGTCCCGGTAGCCGAATGGGACTTGAGCGGCCAGAGCGCCGGCCCAGCCGAAGTAGCGGCGTTGGCCGCGCAAAACCTGAACGCGGACACCGCCTACATCGCCACCGCCCAATGGGACCTTTGGCGCTTCGATGTAGAAACTTTGAGCTGGAGGCACGAACCGCAGCCTCTCGTGCTGACGTGCCACGGTCCGAGCTACGATGACGGTCTAGCCACAACAGCCGGGCACTTCTCCGCTGACCTTGGGTTCGAGCATTTCTTCACCGGGCACGGCGGGCTGCTGGCACCCGGCGCGGCCTCAAATCCATTTGCTTCCTCGGACCATCCGGTGGAGCATACGTTCCGTCAGTGGATGACCGTGCCGGCGAACCTGAAGGAATATCACGCAAAGACCCGCGAAAACATCCAACTGTTGTTCCGCTGGGTGGAAGCCGTTGAGCACGCACTGCCCGTTGAGCGCAGCGACCTGTGGTCTGAGGGAGAGGAAAACTTTGAAGCGCGGCTGGATGCAATTCTGGCGCAGCGCTAGCGCGCTGCTCATGCTGCCGATGTGCGTGTCTGCGCAAGGGCAACTCCGCGACGCGTCAGCAAAGAACCATGCGACCGTCGACGCCGTTGATCCGCACCGCAAAGACGAATTGACGCTCGCGGGCCTGCGTCCGGGTCGCGATGTAATGGCCAAGGCGCTGCGCGTCTTTCCAAAGGCGTCTGCCGTCGGCGACGGCGGCGCGAGCCGAACATGGCGCGACGACTGCCGCCACGAACTCCTCTCGATCATCGGCGACGCCAGCGGCACGATTCTGGAGATCCGAGTGGCTGAAACCAGCGCCGATTCCAAGCGCGGATGCGGCAACTCGGCCGCCGGCCGCTGGGTTACAGGCAACGGCCTGGTAGTCGGAGACTCTTGCGGTCGCGTCCTTGCACTCTATGGGCAACCAGGTTCGCGGGGTCCTTCCACCAAAGGCGGGCAGCAGCTAGAATTGTTCTATTATGCATTCGATTGGGCGGGACCCGAGGTCCCGCAGGTCATGACCGTGCTTTGCACGCCGGAAAAAGAGGAAAAGCCCGCGCGCGTGGTAGAAATCACCCTGGCGGCGCCAAGTCTCTGATGGACAAATCAACGCAAAGCGATTGTTGTCTTGCATCTGCTAACGAGGACGGCGCGACGCCGTCCTTTACCTCGTGGGGTGGCACGCAGCGCCCGGGGCGGAAACCCTCGCCGATCGACAGAATCCCTTTGCGATTCTTGGTGAGCGCTCTGAGTGTCGTTGGCTTCCTGGCTGGTTGCGGACCGGACACGCCAGCGCCGCCATCCGCCCCGGCATCCGAGGCGAAACCCGCTGAGCCCGCCGTGCCGGAAGAGATCCAGGGCGCCGCGCAATCGCTGCTAGGCAAGGAGACCCAAGTGCTGCTGTTCGGGGACTTGGCGAAAAACGGCAAGCAGCAGTTTTTGGCGGCCAACGTCGTGCCGAAAACACCCAAGAACGACAACGTCGTCGGCACCATCATCACCCGGGCCGTCATCGGTGAGAATGACAACGGCCAGTGGGCGGAAATCTTTCGTTGCGACGAGCACCTGAAAAATGCCAAGGGCTTCTTGGCCCTTACGCCACTGACCCAGATCACCGGTTGGCGCATTCAATATGAACAGGATCCCGTCAGGGGCTTGCAGCTGTACCTAACGCCCTTGCAGGGCGGAGTGGATACCCACGTCCTTCCCATCGGAGTTCGCTGGAATCCTTCGACGAAGCGTTATCAGTCGCTCGATCGCACCTACGAGCACTTCCTGCTGGAATCGCCAACCATGGGCGGCACTCCGACTTCAACGTTACGATGAGCGCGACCTCCACAACAGCGAGCACGAGCGCGGCGACCGCCGCTGCGAAGAAACCCACTTCCTCGTGGGCGAATCTGCTGGGGCTCTTGCCCTATCTGAAGCGATATCCCGGCGGCATCGCCGTGGGTATGCTCTTCCTCGTCTTGACTAGTCTCGTCGGAAACATAATCCCGCTGGGCACTGGCGTCATCACCGACGTCATCGCCGGCAGCAACAGGCCGTTTGAAACCAGTTCGCACGGACAGTTGCTGGCCGGCTCGTGGCTGAGTCACGCGATTCCCTTTTACGCGCCGCACAGCCGTCATGCGCTCGGCATCTATTGCCTAATACTTCTACTGTGCGTCCTGTTGAAAGGCACCTTCTCTTTCGCGACCCGCTGGATCCTCATCGGCGTCTCGCGCGATATCGAGTTTGACATCCGCAGCGACCTCTTCAATCGCCTGCTGCTGATGGAGCCGGAGTTCTACGTCCGCAACCGCACCGGCGAGCTGATGTCTCGCGCAACGAACGACCTGAACAACGTCCGCATGGTTCTTGGCCCCGGCATCATGTACACCGGGCAAACGCTGGTCACCATGATCCTCGCCTTGATGGTCATGGCGCGCCTGTCGGGTTCCCTCACGCTCTGGATTCTCCTGCCGGTTCCCGTCGTGTTCGTCGCCGTCCGCCACTTCGGCAAAGTCATCCACGACCTCTACGAAAAAATTCAAGCTTCGCTTGCCTCGCTGTCCGCCAAGGTTCAAGAAAATCTCTCCGGCGTCCGTGTGGTTCGCGCTTACGCTCAGGAAGAAGCCGAAATCCGCGGCTTCGACGAGCCCAACCGGGAATACGTCTCGCGCAACATCAAGCTCATCCGCACCTGGAGCATGTTCATGCCCTCGCTCCAGGCGCTCATTGGGACTTCGTTCTTAATCGTTCTCTGGCAGGGAGGCCATCAACTCCTCAACGGCCAAATTTCACTTGGCGCGCTGATCGCGTTTTACACCTATCTCGGCGTCCTCGTGTGGCCCATGATCGCCCTCGGCTGGGTCACCAATATCTTCCAGCGCGGCGCCGCTTCCACTGGCCGTCTCAACTACATCCTTCGCGCGACACCGCAAATCGACGACCGCGCCGCTCGCGTATCGCCGCAAACGCCTGTTCAAGGTGAAATCGAATTTCGCAACCTTACGTTCACGTACCCCACGAATCTGGCGGGCAACGGCGCAAGTCCCGCCAAGTCCAACGGCAGCGGCGCCAATCCGGTTCTGCGCGATATCAACCTGAAAATTCCCGCGGGGTCCACACTCGCCATCGTTGGACCCACGGGCAGCGGGAAAACAACTCTCGCTGCGCTCATCGCGCGCCTCTGGGAAGCGCCCGACGGCCAGCTCTTGATCGACGGCCACCCTATTCGCGAATGGCCGCTCGAGAGTTTGCGCCGCGCAATCGGCTACGTCCCGCAAGATACCTACCTCTTCACCGAAACCGTAGGCGGGAACGTCGCGTTCGGACTCCCGCAGTTCGGCATCGACCAGGTGCGTGCCGCAGCGGAGGTCGCGAGCCTCGACGCCGAAGTCCAGGACTTCACGAACAAATACGACACCGTCGTCGGCGAGCGCGGCGTCACGTTATCTGGCGGACAGAAACAGCGCAGCGCCATTGCCCGCGCCGTGGTCCGCGATCCCCGAATCCTGATCCTCGACGATTCCCTTTCCGCCGTGGACACCCAGACCGAGGAACGCATCCTGTCTCGTCTGCAGGGCGTCATGCACCGCAGAACCACTATTTTGATCTCGCATCGCACCTCCACGGTGCAGGATGCCGACCAGATTGTCGTCTTGCGCGACGGCCGCATCATCGAACGTGGCACCCACGATGAACTTCTTTCGCGCGAAGGGTATTACGCGGATTTGTATCGCAAGCAGTTGCTGGAAGAAGAGCTCGAACGCGCATGAGCAACATTCACGAAGAAGAAGCGCTCGGCAAAGCTTACGACGCGCATCTCTTGCGGCGCCTGCTGGAATATCTGCGCCCGTATCGCTGGCGGGTAGTCCTTGCCCTCGCGCTCGTGACCATCGTGACGCCGCTCGAGTTGGCCCCGCCCAAACTGTTTCAGTTGGCAATCGACAAGTTTCTCGTTCCCGGAGTTCGCCACACCCTAACCGAAGCCCAAGCCTGGCACGGAATTCTGCTGATCAGCGTCGTTTTCTTGGGCGTCCTCGTCTTCGATTTTCTAGCGCAATACGTCCAGATCCGCATCATGCAACGCGTCGGCCAGCAAACCATGTACGACATGCGCGGCGCCATCTTCGCCCGCATTCAGCGCCTGCCGATGACGTACTTCGACCGTAACCCCGTCGGCCGCTTGGTCACGCGCGTCACCACCGACGTAGACGCTCTGAACGACCTGTTCGCCGCCGGCGTCGTCACGATGATCAACGATTTCTTCTTGCTCGCAGTCCTCGCCGCGTGGCTCTTTTCCATCGATCATCGCCTGGCCCTCGATGCCCTCGCCGTTCTTCCCTGCATCCTCGTCGTCACGTACTTCTTCCGCAAGTTCGTGCGCGACGCCAATCGCCGCATTCGCACCGCTGTTGCCAGCATCAACTCTTACCTCCAGGAATACATTTCCGGCATGAGCGTGGTCCAACTCTTCAACCGCGAGCAAAAAGCGCGCGCGGAGTTTGGCCGCCGCAATCGCGACAATATGCTCGCCTGGCGCGATGCCATCCTGGCCTTTGCGTTGTTCTATCCAGCCGTCGAAATCCTGAGCGTCTTTGCGATCGCCTTGATCTACTGGGCGGGCGGCAATCGCGTGCTCAACGGCACGCTGAGCCTTGGCGTACTGACGGCGTTCACCATGTATGCCACGCGCTTCTTCCGGCCGATCCAAGACCTCAGCGAAAAGTTCAACATCTTGCAGTCCGCGATGGCTGCCTCCGAGCGCATCTTCAAACTCCTCGACGAGCCGGCCCCGCTCGCTTCGCCACCCGATGCCCTTCGGCTCACCGCTCCGCAGGGCGAGATCGAATTCCGTAACGTCTGGTTTAGCTACCGCGACGTCCCCGAGCCGGCCGAGGACGATTGGGTGCTTCGCGACGTTTCCTTCCGCGTCGCACCGGGACAAACCATCGCCATTGTGGGCCATACCGGCGCTGGAAAAACCACTCTCATTTCCCTTTTGCTGCGCTTCTACGACATTCAGCGCGGCCAGATTCTTCTCGACGGCGTTGACATTCGCCGTGTCAATATCCAAGACTTGCGGCGCCTCTTCGGCATCGTCCTGCAAGATCCATTTTTGTTTAGCGGCACGATCGAGTCCAACGTGTGTCTCGGCACGGCGGGCATCGACCGCGCGAGCGTCGAAGGCGCACTCGACGAGGTCGGGCTTCACGATTTCGTCCGCAATCTGCCCGAAGGCATCGCGACGACGGTCAACGAACGTGGCTCGACCCTCTCTGTCGGCCAGCGCCAGCTGATCAATTTCGCGCGCGCGCTGGCGCACAATCCGCGCTTCCTGATTCTGGACGAAGCCACGTCCAGCGTTGACACCAAGACCGAACTGCAAATTCGCGAAGCGCTCGACCGCCTGCTCAGCGGCCGCACAGCGTTGGTCATCGCGCATCGCCTCAGCACCATTCAGCACGCGGACCGCATCCTGGTCTTCCACAAAGGCCGCCTGCGAGAGCAAGGCGCGCATCAAGAGCTGCTCGCACAGCGCGGCATCTATTACCGCCTCTACCAGCTCCAGTACAAGGAGCAGGAACTCCACCTGCCGGATGCATCCGCCGCTGCGCGCCCACAACCGGGCTCGCCTCTGCCGTTACCCCTTCCCGCGAGTGACTGAGCGCCTTTTCCAGCATGCCTCTAAGCATCGCAAACACTCTCGCGCCGCCCGCTGTTGTTGGGGCGCATCACGGCTGCGCCCCTTCTCAGCGTGATTTTCTATCATGACTCCCATCTCTCTTCTGCTCTCGGCCGGTGAAGCCAGTGGCGACATGTACGCGGCCCGCCTGGCCGCGGCGCTGAAACGGCGCGGAGACTTCGACCTGTTTGGCATGGGCGGCCCGCAAATGCGCGCCGCGGGAGTCGAGACCGTCACCGACTATTCCGAAGTTTCCGTCGTCGGAATCACGGAGATCCTCAGCCATCTGCCGTCGCTCGTGCGCGCGATGCGCAAGCTGGTCCAGGAAGCCGAGAGGCGCAAGCCGGCGCTTGCCATCCTCACCGACTTCCCCGGCTTCCATCTCCGCCTCGCCAGAAAATTGAAGGCCCGCCGGATCAGAAACGCTTACTACATTTGCCCGCAGTTTTGGGCCTGGCGGCCGTGGCGCGTGCGCGTTGTGCGGCGGCGCTTCGTGCAGGCGCTGTGCATCTTTCCGTTTGAAGAGAAGTTCTACGGCGACGCGGGCGTGCCGGTGAAATTCATAGGCCACCCGCTGGTCGGCGCCGTGCACGCATCGCTAGATCGGACAGCTTTCTTTCACGAGCAGGGCCTCAGCTTGGAGCAGCCGCTCGTCACTGTCCTGCCGGGGAGCCGCGCGGCCGAGCTTCGCCAGCATTTGCCGGTTCTGCGCGAGGCCTGCTTGCGAATTCATCGCCAAACGCGCGCGCAGTTTGTGGTTGCCGCAGCCCCGGGTTGCTCAGCGGCCGCGTTGCGCGAGAGTTGGGCGCCCGAACTGCCGTTGCGCGTGGTCGAAGGGCGCACCTACGACGCGTTAGGCGCCGCCGACGCGGCGATCGTCTCCAGCGGCACGGCTACCGTGGAGGCCGCCCTTCTGGACGTGCCCATGGTGGTCGTTTACCGCGTAACGCCGTTGACCGCACTTCTGGCCAAGCCGCTGGTGCGCACACCCTTTTTCAGCATGGTCAATCTAATCGCCGAGAGGCGCGTGGTTCCGGAATTGGTGCAGCACGATTTCACGCCGGATCGAGTTTCCGCCGAAGTGCTGCGCCTGCTGCGCGAACCAGGCGCGCGCGACGCAATGCGCGCTGGCTTGACCGACGTACGACGCCGGCTTGGCCCTCCCGGAGCCGTTGAACGCGCCGCAGACGCTATTCTCGCCCTGGTGGGGACGCCTCCTGGCAACGCTAAGTGAGGTGTCTGCTATCCTATATAGGTATACGGTCCAAGGTACAATGCGTGAAAGGGGTCCCAAGCGAGTGACTCGCTGCCTAATCCTCATGACCCGCTGCCGAAAAGTTAGCTCCGCGTTTGTGGTCGCGTCTGCATTGCTGTTGCTGACAGTCTGCTCTGGTTCGCCGCTTATGGCGCAAGCGATCCGCCCCCCGGCGTTTCTGGCCGAGCACTACGACATTTCCGCCACGCTTGATCCCATCGGCCAATCCATCTCCGCGGTGGCCAAGATCGACTTCAAAGCGACGGAAGTTTCCGGTGGCGTTCGTGTTGAGTTGCATCCGAACCTCGATGTGAAAGACGTGAAGACGGCCGACGGCAAATCGCTGGGCTTTGGGCGCGATTCGCAAGATCCCCTCTTCCTGATGGTGACCTTGCCTTCGCCGGTCGCCACGGGCGCGCACGTCGTTTTGACCTTCACGTATGCCGGTTTGCTCGCGAACGAAGAGAACAGCCCCGTGCCAGGCGTGAAAACTGCCGTAATCAGCAAGGAAGGCGCTTATTTGCTCCTACCAGCGCGCTGGTTCCCGCTGACGAACTTTCCCTCGAACCGCTACACCGCAACGTTTCGGCTGAATGTTCCGGACTACTTCGCGGTCGCGGGAACTGGCAAGGCGTCCGCTCCCACGCCGATGCCGGGCAAAAATAGCGTCGAGGGCGGCCGGCTGCTGTACACCTTTCAGTGCGACACTCCCGCGCCCCACGGAACCTTCGTTGCCGGAGATCTGCAGCTCACCCCCAAGGAGGCCGAAGGCATCAATGTAGCCGTTTACGCGCCAAAGTCTGCCTCCGCGAACGCGGGTGATTTTGCCGCCGCTGTTGCGCGGTCGGTCACTGTTTTCTCCGATATGTTCGGGCCACTGCCGCGACCCGAGTTCTCCGTCATCCAGCTTCCCGACGGCACGCTGCGCGATTTTGCTGGGCCGGGTGTGCTGCTCTTGAGCAAACGCATCTGGGACCCCAAGGGCAGTGATCGCACCATCGCGCGGCTGGTCGCGTCGCAATGGTGGGGCAACGCGGTTTTGCCTGCCACGCCTGGGGATGTCTGGATCAGCGACGGCCTCGCGCGCTACTCCGAGGCTCTTTACGCCGAGCAGAATGCCGGCCGCGAGGCCGGCCTCCGCGCCGTCGATGAGTTTGCCGTGGGCGCGCTCATGGGCGAAGACGCCGCTCCCATCGGCCAGGCTGCTCGTCTTGCTCCGTACTCCAGCGACTACCGCTCTGTCGTCATGAACAAGGGCGCGATGGTGTTTCACATGATTCGCGCGCAGATGGGCGATGTAGCCTTCAAGTCGCTGCTTCACGACTTTTATTTCCGCTTCGCCGAGAAGAGCGCTCGCATCGAGGATTTCGAGGCTCTCGCGCAGCAGCATGCCGACGCCAGCGTCAAGAAAGGCGAAACGCCTCCCCAGATGCGCGGCTTCTTTGCACAGTGGCTCAATTCCACTGGCGTGCCCGACTTTACTCTCGAATACGTCGTCTATCGCACCAAGCAAGGTTTCCGGGTGGTCGGCAAGGTCAAGCAACCCCTCGACACCTTCAGCATGCCCGTCGAAATCCGCATCGACACCGAGGGAAATCCGGAGACCAAGACCGTCGACGTCGTTGGCACCGAATCCGAGTTCACCGTCGAGACCTTCGGCCGTCCCAAACCCGGCGGCATCAAGATTGACCCCAACAACGTCATTCTGAAGGGCAGCAACTCTTTGCGCGCGCGCGCCGCCATCGCTCGCGGCGAAGAGTTGGCCGAGCAAGGCCGCTACTACGATGCCGTCGGCCAATACCAGCGTGCCCTTTCCATTCAGCCCAATCGCCCGCTGGCCAATTTCCGCATGGGCGAGGCGTTCTTCTACCAGAAAAACTACCAGGCCGCCGCCAACGCTTTCCGCGAAGCGCTGCAGACCGTTCCCGAGCCGTCGGAAAAGTGGACCGAAGTGTGGGGCCACGTCTATCTGGGCAAGATTTTCGATTTGCTCGGACAGCGCGAGCGCGCCGTCAACGAATACAGCAAAGCCAAGCAAACCAACGACGACACCGGCGGCGCACAGCAAGTCGCCGAGTCCCTTCTAAAGAAGGCCTACACCGAAGGCGCCGTCTCCGCCGCCGTCCCTGGCGGCACCGGCCCTGCCGGCGGCCAGGTCGCTCCAGTAGCCGCACCCGACAACCGCCCCGTGCTAAAGCGCCGCCCCGATTCCCCGTAGCGATCTCGCAATTTGGTGTTTTTTTATTAACACGCCTACCCGGACTATCCGTCCATGAGGTCGCTGGCGTGGCTTGTAAGTCGCAGATACTAATTATCTTAGGCTCCACCAGCTGCATAGCCGTTCGTTGGCGGCGCGTGATTTCTGTTATGCCGGATGCTTGAGCGGCTCAAGCATATTTGCCAATCTGACCCACCAGGCGAGACTCAGCTGCCGGAGGCTCCGCCGGCGCCCGCGGATTCCGTCCGCAGGCGTTTCAGCGCCTTCTTGAAGGTTTCGCTGGCTTGTTCGTCGAACAGCACGAAATACACGGTTTCGAGCGACGTTGTGCCGCCCAGGTGAGCGGCTGCTTCGTGGAGCATGATTTCCGCGCAGTCCTTCATGGGGAACCCGGCGATGCCGGTGCCGACGGCGGGAAACGCCATCGTTTTCAGGCCACGCTCCGCAGCGATGCGCAGGGCATGGGCTGTCGAGTGGCGCAGCGCGTCCGCTGTGGTGGCGCGCCCGAGCTGCATGCTAGCCGCGTGAATCACGTACTTCGCCGGCAGGTTTCCGCCCGTGGTGATGGCCGCGTAGCCCACCGGGATGCTGCCAATCGCGGTGCACTCGCGCTGGATTTCTTCTCCGCCCTTGCGGCGGATGGCGCCCGCGACGCCCGCGCCCAGAATCAGGTCGTTGTTCGCGGCGTTCACGATCGCGTCGGTCTGCATCTCGGTCAGGTCGCCCTGCTGGATGACGATTTTTTGTTCGACTTCCTTGGGAATCGGTTTCTTCATTTCGCTCTCGCAGAGTTAGCCGGCAGCGCCGGCCAAGGTGCTACGCCCCGGCTCGGCGACGACAGCCACTTCTTTCCCCATGCGCCGGCCTACTTCCGCGCAGACGACCATCGTTTCTTCCGAAGTCTCCTGCCCCTTCACCAACTCGAGCAAGGTTGTATCCCGAACCGGATCGGCGAAGCGCATGCCGATGCAGCGATCGGCACAGAAAGTGACCTCGGACATTTCTGTAATCGAGAGCGAAGCGCTGCTGCTCGCAAAGATAGCGTTGGGCTTGGCGAACTTGTCGAAAATGGTGAACAACTCGATTTTCATTTCCATTTCTTCGGGCAGCGTTTCGATGATCAGCTCCGCGTCGCGGATTGCGTCTTCGACAATGGTCGCCGTCGAGAAACTTTGCAACGCGGCATCGCGAGCGATCGCCGCGATTTTCCCCTGGGCCACAGCGTGGTCAAAAGTTTGCCGAATCCACACAATGGCTTGTTCCAGTCTGGTATGAGAAACATCCTCGAGAATCGTCTTGTAGCCGGCCCGCGCGGCGGCATAGGCGATTCCCCGGCCCATCGGGCCCGCGCCGATCACCGCGACGCTCTTCAAATCCATGCTCTTTCCAGCGGCATTATCGCGTTTTCTGCTTGGCTAGTTTCCGGAAAGCCTCTTCGTCGTGGCCAAGAACGATTTCGCCGCCGAAGATCACCACCGGACGGCGGATCAAGTTCGGCTGCTTGGCCATGAGCTTGATGGCGTCGGCTCGGGCCGGAGGTTTGTCTTTCATGTTCCGTGTACGATAGAGCTCGTTGCGAGAGTTGAGAAACTTCTTGTAATCGCGCTCGCCGATCAAGCTGTCAAGTTCCGCCTCGCTCAGGCGCTGGGTGTCCAAGTTGCGCAGCTCGAGGTCCGCTCCCAGTTTTTCCAGGAAAGCCTTGGCCTTGCGGCAAGTTGTACACGTAGGTTTTTGCAGGAATTTGATCTTCATTCTCTGGTCCGAGTTCGCCGACTAGTATCTGGGCACTTGAGGATCGATCTCCTGCGACCAGCGCTCGATGCCGCCCGCCAGCGATTTGGCGCGCTCAACGCCCTGGCTACGTAACCACACAGCCACGTCGAGGCTGCGCATTCCGTGGTGGCAGTAGCAGATGACGTCATCGTCGGTGTCGAGCGCCTGAAGATTCGCCGGAATTGTGCTCATCGGGATGAGTGTTGCGCCCGCGATGCGGCAGATCTCGGCTTCCCACGGCTCGCGCACGTCTACGAGCAGCAGCTTCTCACCGCGGTCGAGCCGCTGCTTGATCTCGGCAGGAGTGATCTCCAGATCGCTCATGGAATTGTTCTTGAAGCGGCGCTCATTTGCCCTGGAATTTCGGTTTGCGCTTTTCCATGAAAGCGCGGATACCCTCGCCGCAATCCTTGGACAGAAAACACTTCATCTGTTCCTGGACTTCGTGGTCCAGCGCCTTGATCAGCCTGGCCTTGGCGCCGCCGAACAGCGCTTGCTTCACGGAACGAATGGCTTTCTGGGGGCCTTCCGCAATCTTGCGGGCCAGCACCCTTGCTTCCGCCTCGAGCTGCGCCGCGGGCACTACGTGATTCACGACGCCGAGCCGCAGCGCCGTCTGCGCGTCGATCATCTCTCCGGTGTAAAACATCTCGGCTGCGCGGGACGGACCAACGAGCTCGGGCAGGAAGTAGGTTCCGCCGTAGTCCGGGAATAAACCGACCTTAGCGAAGTTCTGGCCGAAGGTTGCCAAGTCCGACGCGATGCGAATATCGGCGGCCAGAGCGATGTTCATGCCGGCGCCAGCGGCTGGGCCATTGACCGCGGCGATCACCGGCTGGCGCATGGTGCGAATCTTTAACACCAGTTGGACTCCGGTGCGCAGAACCGGTTCAAGTTCCGTCGTGTCGTTTTCGTCGTGACCCTTCACGATTGCAGCGAGGTCGCCGCCAGCACAAAAAGCCCGCCCCGCTCCAGTAAGCACCACCGCAAGCACATCCTTATCGGCATCGACCCTTGCCAAAGCGTCGTGCAGCGCAATCGTCAAATCTTTATTGAGCGCGTTCAGTTTTTCGGGACGATTCAATACTAAGGTGGCAACTCCTGCGTCGTGCGTTTCCAAGAGGAGGGGACTTCCTTGGGTCGAAGGTGAAGCGCTCATGGCGGTGTCAGACCAGTCTGCGTGCTGGTGTCGCGCTCTTTCTCGACGCGCTTTACGAGCTGGGCCAGCTTGCGGAAGTGCTGCATTTTCTCGCTTTTGTTCGTGGCAAGCGGACCGGGCGTGGCAGGAAGAACGTACACGCGGGCGCCGTACAGATGCTCTTTCTGCAGACCGAACTTGCACTTCCGCTGCGCAAACTGCTCGAAGGTCAGCTTTCCGTTGAAGGCCACTACGCGCGGCCCAAATTCTTCGAGCTTTTGCGAGAGCACGATGCGGCCTTCGGCAAAGTCCTCGCGAGAAAGTTCATCGGAGGTCTTTGAGGGGCGCTTGACGAGGTCGGTCAAGCCGATGCCGAACTCGATGACTCGCTTGTCGTCATGGTAGTCGAAGGGCTCGGGAACCACGCCGCTCTCGAAGAGAATCGTCCAGAAGGGATTGTCGCGGCCGGCGTAGTAGTGTCCGACGCGGACCGAAGAGTCGGTTGGATTGCAGCCGACAATTACCAGCTTCATACCCTTTCGAAGATGATCAGGCAATGTACGCATGGGAATAGCTTACCCGCTGAGTCTCCTTGGCGGCAGAGATACGTTTGACGTTGTGCGCCGCGATGTCGCGCTCGTTCACTCGTAGCCGGCATGACACACGCGCAAGCCATTGATTCTGCGCTGGATAGATGAGCGCCAGGGCACTCCACCCGGAAGAGGGCGCGCGCATGTTCGCGCGAGATGTGGCGTCAGAATGCTGCGGCATGGCAAAACGAGCGGGCATGACCATCAATCGAACGATCAGTCCAGCCCACTCTACCCCGCACTCTCCTTACCGTCAACAATGGGCTGGCTGGTGCATAGTGAAACGCGGGTTTCTTTCCTGAATCGCGCCCTATAGCAGTTTCATCAAAGTTACTGGAGTTAATGGGGTCTGGAGACAAACGGGATATGCCGCGCTTTGTGCTACCGTAATCAACCAGAGCTTTGAGATTGGGCGGCTGGTCCGCCTCTGGAAGACCACGGCATTGAGCGCACCGAACCCACGCCGGCTTCCCTCGACGATCGCCCGCGAGGACGAGTCTCAACTGGTTGCCGCCGCGAAGTCCGGCGATGCGGCGGCTTTTGAAGAGCTCGTGAATCACTACGAGCGGAAAATTTTTCGATTGACGATGAACATCACGCGCAACCACGAAGATGCTGAAGACGCGATGCAGGATGCGTTCATGAAAGCGTACGCTCATCTTGGCAAGTTTAAGGAAGACTCGCGCTTCTACACTTGGCTGGTGCGAATCGCCGCCAACGAAGCCTTGATGCGGCTGCGCAAGCGGCGTCCGAATCAGTTCTCTCTGGATGAACCGATTGAAGGCGATGATGACATCATGCCGCGGGAGTTGGAAGACTGGGGACCGAGTCCGGAACAGCGGTACGCGCAAGCCGAAATGCACGACATTTTGAATCAAGTGATCGACCAGCTCGAGCCCGATTACCGGGTGGCCTTCGTTCTGCGCGACATCGAAGAGCTTTCCACAGAAGAGACCGCTGATGCCATGGGAATTTCCGTGGCGGCGGTGAAGTCCAGGCTATTGCGCGCGCGATTAAAGCTACGGCAAAAACTACATCGGCATTTTCGTACTGAGGCGGCAAATTGAATTGCAAAGGCGTGGTTCGCGAGATTTCGAATTATATCGACGGCGACTTGGACGCCGCGACGAAGCAGGAGATCCAGAGACATCTCGACCAGTGCGAAGATTGCAAGCTGGTGGTCGATCAAACGAAGATGACGGTGGACATCTTTTGCGATTCAAAGCCGCTAGAATTACCTAAAGAAGTGCACGCGCGGTTGCATGAAGCGCTGCAGCGGAAAATGCGAAACGCGAAGAGCTGAATCAGAGCGATCTTGCTTGCTGGGGCGCAGCATGCTGCGCCCCTACGGAGAATGGCCGAGCGCTCGACGAAGCACATCCGCCACGAACTCCGTTTTCCCATCCACATACGCCTCGATGTTGCGCCGGAACCGCAGTGCCAAAGCGCGCTTTAGCTCGCCATAGGCTTCGGCCTCTTCCGGGTGCGAACGAAGGTAGTTTCTGAACGCTACGTGTCTGCGAAATGCCAGGCTCGCGGGCGGACAGACGTAGAACGGCGGTGCTGCCGACATGCTCAATGGCAGCCGCGAGTTCGCCTAACGCGCCGGCGACACGTTTCTGGAGGAACGCAAAGAGATCAGGCCAGCGGTGATCGTAGTCCACAACAGTAATCGGATTCGAATGCATTGAGTTCGTGGTGTACACACTTTCGTGTGGCCTTGTGTTATCTAAACGCCGCGGTCTGAAGACCCTGCTACAGGTTCCTCACAAGAGTTCTAGGCCGGTGCGGCGTCCGCCCAGAGTGGCAATTCTCTGCCTAGCCCTTTTTCTCGGGCTAGGCTGTAGACCTTCATCGCAACCGCCAAATCCCAGGAAGCGATGCCGTTCGATTTGAACAAAGTGACTTCGCCTTCGCTGGTTCTTCCGCTGGCTTTTCCCGCGACCACGTCGGCCAGGCGCTTCACGCCGGTCCAGCACGATTCGTCTCCGTGAAAAGCAAGGATCAGGTCGCCGGCTTCCTGCCGCGACTGCTCGATGGAATCGACCACGATGACGTCGGCACCGGCGACAGCCTCGTTGTCGAGCTCGCGCTTGTGGGCGTGATTCGCACCGATGGCATTGATGTGCATGCCGGCGGCGAGATCCCCGCCGCTCAGTACGGGTTGCGAGGCTGTTGTCGCGGTGCAAACGATATCCGCACCGCGCGCCGCTTCGGATGCGGATGCCGCTGGGCGAACAGGGACACCAATGCGTTCGGTCATTTCCGTTGCGAAAGTTTCCCTACGCTGCGGATCGCGGCCGTAGACCTGCACGGATTCCAAGCGCCGGACCACAGCCACAGCCTCAAGCTGGGTCCTTGCCTGGCCGCCCGTGCCGATGACGGCAGCGACACGCGCGTCGCGCCGCGCCAGGTACTTGGTAGCGACGCCAGAGGCAGCGCCCGTGCGCAACTGTCCCATGTAGTCACCTTCGATCAGCGCCAGGAGCTCGCCCGACGCAATTTCGTAAAGCGGAACAAGAAAGCGGAGTTGGCCCCTGACAAAGGTGTACTGCTTCATCGCAAGGTAGCCGGCGGTGTAGTCGGCCGCGGCCATATAGTGAAAGAACCTGCCGCCGGGAAGCTCGAATCGCCGGCGTGGATGAACGACCACTTCCCCATTCGCTTGCTTGCGCGAGATGTCCTCGACGGCGTCGACGGCCATCGGCATGGTGAGCAGGGCTCGCACTTCGGCTTCGCTAATGTGCAAAGTCATTGCGTCACGCTCCGGAAGGCAACCTGCATTCTACAGATGTAATCGGGATCCTGAAAACACGAGGAATGGAAATGTTCGATACCTGTCGCTGTGCAGGTCACTCTTGCCCGCCCGAAGCGGGATGAAATTCTGAGAGTGTCAGCTCCGTATCAGCGACGGTTCCGTGGTGATGGTAGCCATAGCTGACGATCCCCACGCCGGGTAGGAAGTCAAATTCAATGTCATCCGGGCTCGTGGCATACCGGAGTGTGTGGCTGGTTCGAGACCTCGACGGAACACCCTTGAAGTTCAAGGAAACCGAGGCGGCAGACTCAACGGTCCAGCAATAACCGCCATCCTCGCGTGCCATGTTTTCGGGATCGCAGAATTTCTTGCCCTTCGCGAGAGGAAGCTGAAGAAACAGATCGTCTTCGTCTAATATGCCGTCCAGGGAATCCTGGGAATTCTCCAACCTCTTCAGGTCTCCTTCGACGCGCTCGGAACTGACCAAGTAGAATTTGTCGCCGCTGAATCGGATCAACAAGGAGTCGGCGGGCTGCGGTTTGCCGTTGGACCAATTTAGATCGGAAGGGAAACCACTGACGACTGCGGCCGAATATTCTCCGTGACGAATCAACCGGCGAATTCGAGTTTTCCATTCGACCTTAGTCTCGGAGACCTGGTCGGAGTTCTCGTGAGTCCAGCGGACAACCCCACGGTAAATCCAAGAGGTTCCCTCGGACATCGGAAATGGGTCTTCGGTTTTCTCGCTGGCCCAATTGGCCAAGGTGCAACGGAGACATACGATCGTCAGGAGGAGCGAAAGTGCTATCGCACGTTTCATGGAGCCGTTACCTCACCTGGTTGAAATAGATTGAATTTACTCATCGCAGCAAAGATTCGGTCTCTTAGCGAGGAGTTGCCTTCGGAGTCGTGGCGTGTGCCGCTTTTCCGGACGTGTCGCCCTCTTCGCGGACGCGGTGCACGACCGTCTGGTTCAGGCGGTATACCCGCTCTTCCTTGTTGCCATCGAGGACGTGAAAACGAAATTCCGGCTCACCCTTTGGCCCTTTGGCAAGGCGTACGGGGAGCTGCCCGCACAGATTGTTTTCGATGAACGCAGTCTCGTATCGCGTCTTCCTTTCGTTCCAAGTGTAAACGCGCGTGGTGGTGAAGTCGCAAGGCTGGCCCTCCGGGCCGCGCGTTGCGGCGACCAAGTATTGCGGCTTGTCGCCCGAAGAGCTGGCCACGCGGTTCAGCTCAAACCAAGCTACCGGGCGGACGTTTGCGGACGCGATCCCATCGCGGACGGCGTCGGGCAGAGCGAGCTCAATAAAGCGGGCTATTACCCAGCCGGCGATTGGAGCGCTTTGATCGCCCGGCTGCGTGGTGGTGTTGGTCTCCGCGGCACGACTCGCCGATTCGCCCGGGGGCCGCGTGGCAACGCCTCGGATCAGAAGCCAGTCTTCTTTCTTGGTGCCTTGCGGCTCACCTGAGGGCTCTTTCTCGTCGGTGACTTGGACCCAGTCGGCGGCAGCGCGCCCGACGATCTCGACGGGCACTCCGCGTCCGAACTGATACAAGCGGGCGGCGGTGCGGCCCGGCTCGACGCGGAGGTTGGTTTGCACTTTGGTGCGGCCGCGCGCCTGTACCGGTACGGTCAGGGACTGCGCGAGGAGCTTGATGCTGCGCTGCCACATGGCCGGCTCGAGAAGCTGGCGGCCGTCGATCCAGCCGACCTCGCCAGAGACGGTCCGGACTTTTACGTTGTCGTTGCGCCGCGCGATGATATCGACGCGCTCGCCGTAGTGCAGCGTGTCGACGGGCTCGCGCACTTGCGCGACACTGCTCCACAGCGTGACGCTGCGCTCGCTGATGTACTCTTCGCCGAGTGATTCACGCTTGGGCCGCAGGACCCAGGCCATCAAACCAACCACAGCGAGGATCGGCACCGCTACCAGAAGCTTCCGCTTCATGCAACGTCCCCGGAGAATTGACCTTTAGCACGTGCCGATCGCACGATCTCGATCCTTCCTTGTGTTTGCCGAGCTCAGCGGCGGCGCGGCGGCCGCGCGAGCGCGTCACTTGCGGGAGTGCGGCTGAAGTTGCGTTCCCGATGCGTGATTATTCTCGCTACTGATTGTAACCGATTCTCTACCGGTTCTTTGACAAGGGAGAGCGCGGCGGTAGGGGCTCGTTCCGGTGAGCTCGTTGGCCGGAAGTCAGGTTATCCTAACCGCCTTCGTGGGCCAGGATGCTCGACATTTTCGTGATCACGCTCTGGACTTTGGTGCCTTGATGATTGGAAGCGCCGGGTGTGAACCTACGGATGACGAATTCCTGGAGGAGATTGGTGGCGGCGGTTGCACCGATCCCGATCAGCGCCGTTTCCACCGTCAATCCCAGACCGTTGCGATCTTTCGCCGGATAATAGAGATTGGCGATGCCGCCAGCGGCTAGGTTTCCGAGAATACTGGAGTAATTGGGCTGCCAGCGTCCGTTGTCCCCTTTACAGATGACGGCGTTGGCCAGCGCGTACAGCACACGTGATCGCGCGCTACCCTCTCCTTTGTAAAAATAACGCGGATCCTGCTTCAGGAGCGAGGGCAAGATGGCACCTCCGATGAACGTGCTGGTAACAGAGTCGCCGAACGAAGCCCCGTAGCGTTTTGCGTAACCTTGAGCCCCTTGCCCGTATCCGCCGAAATCGTTTTGCGCCTGCTGGAATCCCGCTACGACCCCGGTCACTGCGAAGTTGACCGGGTCCAGGGTTGACTTCCAAGCAAGCTCAAACTTTTGCTTCGGACTCAGGGGGGCCGCATCGCGGACATAGGTGACGTAGAAATTAGGAAAGACGCCGATTATGCGCTGCTTTTCCTCCTCTTTGATCTGGTCCTCCGCGATCTCCAGGAGTGAAGGTGTCACCACCAACTGCGTCGCCGCGGCAGCAACCACCAAGGCGATCTGCGGCGTCGTGCGAGATTCTCCCGAAAACAGGATGCCGGACGAGATTTGTCTGGCGAAGCCATCAAACGCGACCTCGACCTGAAACGCCCCCGGAGCCACGTTGGAGAAGGAGAATTGCCCATCGTCATCGGTCACGGCGTTACCACCGGCCAGCACGTCTTGACCCGGGGATTGCCATCCCAGCATGAGTCTCACCCGGGCTCCGACGATGGGGGCCCCGCTTTGATCAACCACTCTCCCGTTGATGCTTCCCGGCAAGGACTGATCGGGTTCGTGTTGGCTGGAGGGAGGCTCCTGAGATGGAGCTTGAGCCAGAGCGGGAGGGCCGCAAAAGAAGACGGCGAGTGCTATCCCTGCGAACCAAGTTGCGTATCTACTTATGACCGTTGAATTTGCCGTGGGGTACGCCATGGAGTGTGGCCGTGGTCCTGTGATCTTGTCGAACATTGATCCTACCTAGGATGCCATGGCCGGGGATCGGGGATTTCCGCGACGGTGAGGTTTTTATCGAATCGGATAGCTGGCCCAAAGGCCGGGCTGCCTGGCGATTGACGCCGCGTGCGAAGGCGGTGACCAGCGATTCTGCTAAGATTTGCTCGCGTGAAGTTGCCCGGTACATCGCGCTCGGAGATCGCTCTTGAAATTCCTGAATAACGTGCGGCCGCTTGCTCTGCTGATTCTCCGGATGGCGCTGGGGATCATCTTTTTGTTTCATGGCTACCCAAAGCTGGCTCATGCGGGCGGGGGGATGCAGGGGGCTTTCGTGGAGCATGGTCTACCGGCCTATTTCGTGTACGTGGCGGGAATTATCGAAACCTTTGGAGGTTTGTTGTTACTGCTGGGCTTGTTTGCGCGCGGAGCGGCGCTGCTGCTGGCGATGGAGATGTGCGTGGCCATTTGGAAATTTCATAGCCACAGCTATTTGACCGTGCACGAGTATGAGTTTCCTTTGTCTTTGGCGGCGGCGTGTTTTGTGCTGGCGACTGTTGGGGCGGGGACGATTTCGTTGGACCATCCGCTGTTTGAGGCGGGCGGAAAGGCTCGCGCGCCGCGGGGCCCGAAAGGCTAGACGGGCGTCGAGGGCAAGGTGCGACGAGCGGGAGGAGCGAGCCCTTCCCTACAACCGCAAAAGGTCACTGCTTCCGACAAACTAGGAAGCGACACTGACGGACGTCGCATTGATTGGCTCGGGCGGCGCCATCGGCAAAACGATCCAGAGGATGATGTAGGCGAGGAAGCCCGTGCCGGCGAAGAGGACCGCCAACAGCCAGCACAAACGGACGACCGTTGCGTCAACCTCGAAGTAGTCCGCCAAGCCTCCACAAACGCCAGCGATCTTCTTGTCTGCAGAACGCGTCAACCTCTTGTGGCTACAGTTGACGACGCCGGGGCCAGGCGCGGCGGTGGCGGTCTGCTTGGCGCCGCAGTTGTAGCAAAAATTCGAGTAGTCAGCGATTTGCTTGTGACAGTTTGTGCAAACCATAGGTAGCCTCCACAGAGCGGTCTTTCGAGCCTTCTACTTAAGGATACGGACCAGAGGGCGAAAAAGTTTCCTTGGGTTGGCACCCGGTATCAGTACTCGAGAAGCTGCTTCACCGCCGCCGTCAAATTGTCCACTTGGGGCAAAATGACGTCCTCGAGCTTCGGCTGGTACGCGCAGAACGTGTCCATGGCGGCGACGCGCGTGACCGGAGCGTCCAACTCTTCAAATAATTCTTCGGCAATTCGCGCGGCGATCTCCGCGCCGTAGCCCCAGCTCAGCATATCTTCATACGCCACGATCACGCGATGATTCTTGCAGACCGTGGCGGCAATGGCTTCCCAATCGTACGGTGAGAGCGAGCGCAGGTCGATGATCTCGACGGAAATGCCTTCGCGCTGGAGCTGCGCAGCGGCAACCTCCGCACGATGAACAATCGCCCCGTAGGTAATGATGCTCACCTCCGTGCCCTCTTTCACCATGCGCGCCTTGCCGAAGGGAACGGTGAAATCCGGGCCGGGATATTCCGAGCGGTTGTACGGCTGACGGTAGAGATGCTTGTGCTCGAGGAACATCACGGGATCGTCGCAGCGGATCGCGGTGCGTAGCATCCCAGCCACATCGAGGGCCGTGGATGGCATGACCACCCGCAGTCCGGGGCAATGCGCGAAAATCGATTCGCCGCTCTGGCTGTGATAGATGCCGCCGCCGGTGAGATACCCTCCGATAGCTACGCGTAGGACGGCGGGAGCTTTGAAGCCGCCATTGGAGCGCCAGCGGAGCACACAAAGCTCGTCGCGGATTTGCATCATCGCGGGCCAGATATAGTCGAAGAATTGAATTTCGGCGACGGGCTTCAGACCGCGGGTGGCCATGCCGATAGCCCGTCCGACGATGCTGGCTTCGGCAAGCGGAGTGTTAAAGACGCGATCGGCGCCGTACTTTCTCTGGAGGCCGGAAGTGGCCTTAAAAACGCCGCCTTTGCCCTTGACGTGCTTTAGGTTTTCTTCACGGCTGGCGTCGGCGACGTCTTCGCCAAACACGGTGATGCGTTCGTCGCGAGACATTTCGTCAGAAAGAGTGGCGGCGACCATTTCCACCATGGTCTTTGGCGCGCCGTGGAGTTGCGGCTGCGCCTGAAACAGAGCGGAGGTGGGATCGACGTCGGGCGAATAGATATTTACGCGAATCGAGTCGATCGAGGGAGGCTCGGCGGCGAGCGCTTGGTCGCCGGCCTCGCGGACTTCGCGGTCGACCTCGCCTTCCAGGGCTTCGATCTCTTTCTGATCCAATAACCCCTCGCGCACCAGGAACAGGGCGAATTTTGACAGTGGATCGCGATGCGCTTCGCCTTCGCGCTCCTCGGGAGTCTTGTAGAGTTTCTCGTCGTCGGACAGCGAGTGCGAGTAAGGACGAATCACGTGCGCGTGGATCAGCGCCGGGCCACGTCGATGACGGCAGTACTCGAAGGCTTCCTTGCAAACCGTGTAGCTTTCCAGCGGATCGGTGCCGTCGCACTCCGCGACGTGCAAGTTGGGAAAACTCCGCGTCAGGCGCGAAATGCTACCACCGGCCGTCTGCACCTCGACGGGAACGGAAATGGCGTAGCCGTTGTCTTCGATGAGGTACAGCAGTGGGAGTTTCTTTGCGCAGGCTACGTTAAGCGACTCCCAGAACTCGCCCTCGCTAGTGGCGCCGTCGCCGCCGGATACATAGACAATTTCGTCGGGGTCGTGCCGAATGTACTTTCCAAGAGGCGCCCTCTTCGCCTGCGCCAGGGCCTTGGGACGCCCAGCGTAATACAGGGTTGCCTCTGCCGCACCCACGGCTTGCACAAACTGCGTTCCGGTGCAGGAGGATTTGTTGACGATGTTCAACTTGGGATGGCCCCAGTGTGAAGGCATCTGGCGGCCGCCGGAGGAGGGATCGTCTTTGGCGCCGACGGCCTGAAGCAGCATTTCTAGGGGCGTGACACCGAGGAGGAGGCAAAGGGCGCGATCGCGGTAGTAGGGATAGACCCAGTCCATACCGGGACGTAAAAGAAGCCCCATTGCGGCCGTTACGGCTTCGTGACCAGCGCTGGAGATCTGGAAATAAATCTTGTTCTGGCGCTTGAGCTGGATTTCGCGGTCGTCCAGGCGGCGCGAAAGGAACATCGCGCGGTAAAGGCGGATCAGGCTTTCCCGGTCAAGGCCGCGAAACTTGGCAGTATCGAGCTTGGCCACTTTGACGCGAGTCTGTACCGCCATTCCGTCTGCCCTCGTTTAGGAGTGGAGATAGCTACCCTTGTGGAAGCTCAATTATAACTAAAACATGGCCCGCCTGCGTCAATCCGTGCCGCGAATTGCTCTGTCCGTATCCTCAGGTGGGCGCCTGATGCGCCCGGGAACCTAATCCAAACGATCGAACTGCGCCAGAACTTCAGGAAATTCGGCTTCGCCTTCTTGAATCACCTTGGGCGCAGCCCCTTTGAACGGTTCTTCGGAAGGGATGCGCTTGAACCATCGCTGTTCGGATAGCTTCTCATGCCCCGAGAAGTACAGACGTACCAGGAGTTTCACATCGCCGTTCTTGTCGCTCGGGGAGTCGCCGCTTTTTGCTTTTCCCTTCGGACTTCGGCTTCTCCAGTTTGTCCGTTGCTTCAGGCGCGGGGCTTTCGCCGCGGTCGAATTTGAACTGTAATTTCTTGTCGAGACGAAAAGCTTGTTTCCAGCTTTCGAGTTTGTGGCGCGCTTGCTGCGCCTTGTCCTCGTCGGCACCGAAATCAAAGAGCATATAAGTGTGAGCCATACCGCGAGTCTGCGATGGGCATGGCCGCAAGTCAAGCCGAGAGAGAAAGATAGCGACATAGTTCGGCGCCGCGAGATCTCGCCGGGGGGGCGCCAACCAGCCAGCATTTGGCGTCAGAAATTACAAATCGCCGACATCTTTTCCCGCCGAGCCCCTCCAAGATGGGCTATCATTTCTGGTAGCCGAGATACTGAGTGAATCGTCCAACCCGAGATCGCCGCCGACTTTTCGCCGCCTACGCGTGTTTGCTAGCCGCTGCGCTGATCTATGGGCCGCTTGCGGGTGCGGCCTGGGCGAGCCACGCGATGGCATGCTGCACTGGCGACCACTGCAATATTCCCCGGCACCATCATCAAACGGCGGCAGAGCATCCGGCTTCCAAAACGTCGGGAGATATGGACTGCGGGCACGAGATGAGCGGCGTGAGCAACTGCTCGATGTCTTGCTGCCAGGACCCGGATAAGCCTGTGGTGACAGCAGTGGCGTTTGTTTTGCCGCACGTGGTCTTTGCATCGACTTCGATGTTGGTCACCCGCGCCGATGATGCGCCGCCTTTCGTTGAGATTCCTCGCTCCACCGAGCCTTTGTCGCCCCCTCCTCGCATTGCCGCCGCGGCCCTCTGAGGACCGCCCTCTCCTCTAAAGCACCGCAATTCAACCTAGCCGCGATCCGATATCGCGCGCGCGTTTCACGCGAGGAGAAAAAGATTCCATGCAGCGCGTGTTGAAGTTGTTTGCCGTTCTGCTTTTCTTGGGGAGTGCCGCGTTCGGGACCATCTTCGGAACCGTACGCGGAATCGTACACGACCCGCAGCATCGTCCGGTATCCGATGCAAAGGTCATCCTGAAAGCGACGTCGTCCGATTACAACCAAACGATACAAACCGACGCGGAAGGCCAATTCCGCTTCGACACGGTTCCGCTCGGCGAATACACCGTGACCGTATCGCAGGCGGCTTTTGCCGAAGGACAGCAGGCCGTCACCGTTCTTTCCGGCACGGCGCCGATTCTGCACTTCGAGTTGCAGCTTGCCACGCAAAACCAATCCGTCACCGTCTCGGCCGAAGCTGGCCCGGCGCAAGGCGAGTCGGTAACGCCGACCACGCTGGTGGATCGCCTCGAGATTGCGCAGACGCCAGGCGCAGCGCGCGCGAACAGCCAGGCGATGATCACGAACTATGTCCCGGGATCGTACGTCACCCACGACCAACTGCACGTCCGCGGGGGGCACCAGGTGAGCTGGTTGATCGACGGAGTTCCCATCCCCAACACGAACATCGCCAGCAACCTGGGCCCACAAATCGATCCCAAAGACATCGATACGGTGGAAATGCAGCGCGGGAGCTACTCGGCAGACTACGGCGACCGGACCTATGGCGTATTCAACGTGGCACCGCGGACAGGTTTCGAGCGCAACAATGAGGCCGAACTGGTGCTCGGCATGGGCAATTTCTACCAAACCGACGACCAGCTCAACTTCGGGGGTCACACTAACCGTTTCGCCTACTACGCCAGCCTGACCGGCAATCGCACCAACCTGGGGCTGGAGACGCCGACGTCGGCGGTGATTCACGACGCGGCGAACGGGATCGGGGGATTTACGTCACTGATCTACAACGTGGACTCTTCGGACCAACTGCGCTTCGTGGCTCAGGTCAGGCGCGACTTCTACCAGGTCCCCTTCGATCCGAACGACCCTGCTACGCAGGGCCAGTTTTTGAAAGACGCGAACCGCGAGAACGATTCGTTCGTGACCTTCTCCTGGGTGCGCACGTTCAGCCCGGGGCTGGTGCTTAGCGTCTCGCCGTTCTTCCACTTCAACAGTGCGGACTACCATGCCAGCCCGCTCGATCTTCCGAGTTCGACGACCGAAGACCGCTCTTCGAAGTACGAAGGCGGCCAAGCAACCATTGCCTGGGTGAAGGACCACAATAATTTTCGTGCGGGCCTTTACGGTTTCGCGCAACAAGACCGTCAACTTTTCGGCCTGATTTACAACGACCACAGCGCGCCCAATCTCGATCCTCCCGACATCGAGCATCCCGATGGCGGACTGATGGCGGTCTATGCCGAGGACCAGTTCAAGGCAACGTCGTGGCTCACTTTGAATGCGGGCATTCGCCAAACGCATTTCTCCGGCGGCGTGGTGGAAAATGCGACCAGCCCGCGTGTGGGCGCCTCCGTCCGCATCCCCAAGCTGAACTGGGTTTTCCGTGGCTTTTACGGCCACTTCTATCAAGCTCCGCCGCTGATCACCGTGTCCGGTCCGCTTCTGCAATTCGTCAACAATCAGAATCTCGGATTCGTGCCTCTCCGCGGCGAGCGCGACGAAGAGCACCAGTTCGGGGTTACGATTCCCTTCCGCGGCTGGATCATCGACGCGGATAACTTTCTCATGCGCGCGAAAAACTTCTTCGATCATAACAATCTGAATAATTCCGACGTGTTTTTCCCGATCACCATTCAGGGCGCGCGCATCAACGGCTGGGAGCTGACGCTGCGCTCGCCGCGCATCAAGAATCGCGCGCAGGTGTACTTGACCTATTCGAATCAGCTTGCGCTCGGCTTCGGCGACATCAACGGGGGCCTCACGAACTTCTCCTTCGGAAACGGATTCGGCCTTCTGGACCACGACCAACGGAATACCTTGCACTTCGGAGGGCAGTACACGCTGCCCTGGCGTTCCTACGTCTCAACGGATGTTTCGTATGCTTCCGGCTTCACGAACGGCAATTCGCCGCCGGACCCCAACGACCACCTGCAGCCGCACACGACGTTTGACCTTTCGCTTGGCAAGAGCTTCGGCGAAAGCTTCTCCGTCAGCGTTCAGGGTATCAACGTGGCGAACCGGCGCGTGCTGCTCGACAACAGCTTTACCTTCGGCGGAACGCATTATCTGAATCCGCGCGAAATCTTCGTCCAAGTGCGCTACCGCTTCCACTTCTGAAGCCCGCGGTATGAAAGGCGCAATCCTCTCGCACTCCTCTATTGTTTGGAGGAAATGACGCGGATACACTATTTGACGATATCCAATGGAAGGCGATGGAGTTCGCCATAACCGTTCCGGAGAAATCTTCGGGACTGATGACTCCTGGCTGCCGGGCGGCGCCAGGAGTTTTTTGTTTAGCGGTCAGGCAACAATAATTCTTACCGCCGATTTGAGACGCGCTCAAATGCGTGTCTAGGCATGGCGGATCGGAGCAAACTTGCGTCTGACATTGATTGCGGTTTTCGGAGCCATCGGAACGCTAGCCCGCTATGGCCTTCAGGGCTTGGTCCAAGTGCGCACCGGCGGTACATTTCCCTACGGTACGCTGCTGATCAATCTGTCTGGCTGCTTTCTGCTGGGACTGATCGGCCAGTTCACTTTGAATCGAATGGTCATTTCGCCCGATTGGCGCGTGGCCATCGCGGTCGGCTTCTTCGGTGGGTACACGACCTTCTCCAGTTTCGGCTGGGAGACGGCGAAAATGCTCGAAGACGGCGAATGGTTACCGGCCACAGCGTATGTTTCTGCGAGCGTCGTGGCCGGCTTGCTTTTGTCGGTAGCCGGGATTCGCCTGGCCAATCGGTTTTAGGAGCTACGTATGACCCACGACAAATTTGAAGGCGAGCGTACCCTGATGCGCATCCACATCGGCGAGTCCGACAAGTGGCATGGCAAACCGCTGTACGAAGCCATCGTCGAAATGCTTCGGAAAGAAGGATTCTCGGGTGTGACGGTTCTGCGCGGCGTGGCAGGCTACGGCGGATCGAGCATCTACCACACGGACAAGCTGCTTCGGCTGTCGCAGGACTTGCCCATCATTCTGGAAATCGTAGAGTTCTCGGAACGCATCGAGAAACTTCTGCCACGCCTCGACGAGATGGTTGAGGGCGGCCTGATCACTCTTGAAAAAGTGCGCGTGATTCTCTATCGCGCTGCGAAAAAGTGACTGCACACGTACTCTAATCCCGCATTTAACTTCCCAAGGCGAACATACGACCAGAATGCCGGAAAGCACAGAGAACAAGTCCTGGCTCAATCGAACCGTCCTTGGCGTCGGACTAACCAGCTTGTTCAGCGATTGGAGCCACGAGACGGCGACGGCGGTGCTGCCTGCGTTTCTTGCGGCGATTGGCGCTGGGCCGGCCTGGCTCGGTGCAATCGAAGGCATCGCCGACGGCCTTTCGAGTTTCACCAAGCTCACTGCGGGCCACTACACAGACCGCCTGGCTCGCCGCAAACCGTTGGCGACCTTCGGTTATGCGTTTACCGCGCTGGCGACGGGATCCTTCGCATTCGCTACGCACGCCTACCACATCCTGTTCGGCCGGGTGCTGGCTTGGCTGGGCCGAGGCGTGCGCTCACCCGCCAAGAAAGCGTTGCTTGCCGCAGACGTCCCTCCAGGCGCGTATGGCCGGGCCTTCGGTTTCGAGCGGTTGATGGACACCGTGGGCGCCATCGCGGGCCCGCTGACCGCGCTCTGGCTGTTGGAACAGACGCATCACTCCTACCGCAAAGTTTTTCTCTGGACGCTGGTGCCCGGCCTGATTGCCGTCGCGTCGTTCTGGCTGCTGGTGCGCGAACGGCCGATTTCTGCGCGCCCGAAACACTCTTTCGTCACCGGACTCCGCGCTTTGCCGATACCGTTCCGGCGTTTCCTCGCCGGCGTGGGCGTTTTTGGCGCTGGGGATTTCTCGCACACGATGTTGATCCTCTACGCTTCGCGCATGCTCGCTCCCGAGCACGGAGTGGCACGCGCTGCGAGCCTCGCCGTGGCGCTCTATACGCTCCACAACGGTTTCTATGCGGCGTCAGCATATCTGAGCGGCTGGCTGAGCGATCATGTCCCGCAGCGCAAGTTCGTTCTTGCTGCGGGTTATGGGCTGGCAGTCGTGACGGCGATCCTGCTGTGCACCGAGACGCATTCGCTGCCGCTTCTGGCGTTTATCTGCGCACTCGCGGGCCTGTATGTTGGCACGGAGGAGGCCCTGGAAGACTCCGTCGCTGCTGAACTGGTGCCCAAGGAGCAGCACGGCATCGCCTTCGGCACGCTCGCCGCGATAAACGCTGGCGGCGATTTTGTGTCGAGCCTCATGGTCGGATTCCTGTGGAGCGCCTTCTCCGTCCAGGCGGCATTTGCAACTTCGGCGGTGCTTTTCCTCCTGGGCGCCGTGATGATCCTGCGCTTACGCCATTAAATTGCCCTGTCGCGCGGGGCGCTACCTTTGCGACAAATGCGCTCGCAGAAGTCTGTTGCACCTGCGCGAGCCACATGCTAGCCTGAGCGAACAAAAAGCGAATTACCGGAGATTTTCCTTATGCCCAAGTCGCTCGCCGTGCGCCCAGCCTACGATGCCCCGGAGAACGCTTCCGCAGCTTCACCCGCGCAGAATGCGAGTTCCGCTGGTATTGCCTTGGCTCGTGTCCACGAAGTCGTGGACGCCTTCTCACAGCACGACACGAACGGCGAAATCCTGACCGCGATCCGACATTTCCCCGCCCGCGAGCCGCGATGGGCCGAGTTCCCTGCCTGGGTACACGATGAGTTGGTGGCCGCCTACGCCGCGAAAGGTATTCGCCGACCCTACAGCCATCAAGCCGCCGCTGCCGAATCCGTGCATGCGGGAAAAAACGTGGTGATTGTCACGCCCACAGCATCGGGCAAAACGCTCTGCTACAACTTGCCGATCCTCAACGCCATCCTCGAAAATCCCGACAGCCGCGCACTGTATCTCTTCCCCACCAAAGCTCTCGCGCAAGACCAGCTAGCGGAACTCTACGATCTGAACCAGCGCCTGGAAAATCGCTTCGGCGTCTTCACCTATGACGGCGACACACCCAGCGACGCCCGCAAAGCCATTCGCGAGAAGGCGCACATCGCGCTGACCAACCCGGACATGCTGCATACCGGCATCCTGCCGCACCACACGCGCTGGACGCGCTTGTTCGAGAATCTGCGCTACATCGTGATCGACGAGCTGCATACCTACCGCGGCGTCTTCGGCAGCCATTTGTGCAACGTGCTGCGAAGGCTCCGCCGCATCGCGCGCTTCTATGGCCGCGAGCCGCAATTCATCTGCTGCTCCGCCACGATCGCGAATCCAGGTGATCTCGCGTCGCGCCTGCTCGAAGCGGACGTCGAGGTGCTGAACGCCAACGGCGCACCCGCAGCGGAGAAAACGTTCGTCTTCTACAATCCGCCGGTAGTGAATCGAGCGCTCGGCATCCGCCGCAGTTATCATCAATGAGTCCTCGCGCGTTGCTCAGGAATTTCTGAAACACGATCTGCAAACCATGGTATTCGCCAATTCACGGCTGCACACCGAGCTTCTGCTCACCTACCTTCAGCAGGCCAATCCGCAGCCACCTGGAAAGCCAGAAACAATACGCGGCTATCGCGGCGGTTACCTTCCGAACGAGCGCCGCGAAATCGAGCGCGGTTTGCGCGATGGCCGCATTCGCGGCGTGGTATCCACCAGCGCTCTGGAATTGGGCATAGACGTTGGGTCGCTGGACGCCGTCGTGATGGCCGGCTATCCAGGCAGCATCGCCGGAACGTGGCAACGCGCGGGCCGCGCCGGGCGGCGCAGCGGTAGCTCGTGTGCCGTGCTGGTCGCGTCTTCCGCGCCGCTCGATCAGTTCATGGTGCGCCACCCCGATTATTTCTTTGGCAGCACGCCGGAGCACGCGTTCATTCAGCCCGACAACCTCGAAATTCTGATCAATCATTTGAAGTGCGCGGCGTTCGAATTGCCCATCGCGGCAAACGACGAGCGCTTCGGCGATGTGGACGTCCCCGATTTGTGCGCGCGACTGGCTGAGGCGGGTTTTCTGCACCGCGCGGGCGAGCACTATCACTGGACGCACGAGGCATACCCTGCCGACACCGTAAGTTTGCGCTCGGTCACCAGCGATAATTTCGTGATCGTGGACATCACCGGTCAGCCCAACGTCATCGGCGAAGTGGACTACCCCAGCGCGCTAACCACCGTGCACGAAAAAGCCATCTACCTTCACGGCGGGCAGCAATATCAAGTGGAGCATCTCGACTTCAAGGAACGCAAAGCGTACGTGAAGCAAGTCGACGCCGACTATTACACCGACGCGATTCGCTACACGCAGGTTCGTGTGCTGGAGGTCGCCGAGCAGGCTCGCGCCAGTGAGTCGCACCCGGAGATTCCGGCGGCGCGATCGCACGGCGACGTCCTGGTTCGCTCGCAAGTCGTCGGCTTCAAGAAGATCAAGTTCTTCACGAATGAAAACATCGGCGCGGGAGAGTTGCAACTCCCCGAGAATGAAATGCACACGACGTCCTACTGGATCACCCTGGAACGCGCGCTGCTCGAATCGCTGCCCTACAGCGTCAGCGAGCGGCAAAGCGGCATGTTTGGCCTGCTGTACGCGCTGGAGTCCGTGGCGACGTTGCTGCTCATGTGCGACCGCCGCGATCTAGGCACCGCGATTGGCGAGCGCCCACCGGCACCGGGTTCGGAGTCCGATGAATTGGTTCCCATGCGCATGGAGGATGCTGTCTCCGCCAGCGCCAAGGAATTCTTCGAGCCGAATCTCTACCTTTTTGATGCCTACCCTGGTGGCATCGGTTTTTCCGAGCCGCTCTTTCGCGCGCACGAGTTGCTGGTGCAAAAGACCCGCGAATTAATCGCCGGCTGTGGCTGCGAGCAAGGATGTCCTTCCTGCGTAGGCCCGGCAGGAGACCTTGCGCCTCGGGCGAAGGAATCAGCCCTCGCCATCCTCGATCGGCTGTGTGGCTAGATGGCGGGAATGTCCGACAAATTCTCTCGTCTGGCCGCGCTGAAACCCACTCGCGCAACAGCTTCGCGCCCCGCAGCCCTCCGTGCACCGGACGGACAAGATTCTCTAGCACGCCTTCTCGGCGCCGCCATCGCCACAAATCACTACGGCGAGCATGTTTCCGTACGAAACTGGTTTTCCTCACCCGAATTTGCCGAACCGGCCGACCTAACGCTGGAATTGCTCTCCCGAACCCGCGACGCCACCCTCTCGAAGCGCACGCAAGCCGCACTCGCCGATCCCGCAAAATGGCTTTTCCTGGATACGGAAACGACGGGCCTCGCGGGCGGCACGGGAACGTACGCTTTTCTCGTTGGCTTGGCCTGGTGGGATTCGGGTGGATTGCAGATGGAGCAACTCTTCATGCGCGACTTCGCCGAAGAGCACTCCATTCTTCACGAGCTTGCCGCACGCCTGGCCGAGCGGCCCGTGCTGGTCACCTTCAACGGCAAATCCTTTGACTGGCCGCTCCTGGAAAACCGCTTCACGATGACGCGCGCGATCTCCACGCCGCGGCTCGCCGCGCATCTCGACTTGCTACATCCCGCCCGAGCGTTGTGGAAGCTGCGCCTCGGCTCGGTGCGCTTGGTCGAGCTCGAGCGCCACGTGCTGGATGCGCCCCGGCTAGGTTGGCATCGCGAAGATGACGTCATCTCGGCCATGATTCCGCAGCACTATTTCGATTACCTTCGTGGAGGCCCCGTCGATCCGCTGGCCGCGGTCGTGCGCCACAATCAAATGGATCTACGAGGCTTGGCAGCCCTGGTTGGCAAAATCGACCAGCTTGTTGCGGTAGGAGACTACCGGGACCGGGAAGTGGATAGCCTGGATCTTTTTGGGCTTTCACGTTTCCTGCAACGCCGCGGCGATTCGGGCCGCGCCCACGCCGCCTGCGCACAGGCGCTCGATCTGGGTCTTCCCGCCGAGTTCCGCCCGCAAGCCCGCCGGGAATTGGCGCTGCTCGCCAAGCGCCGCGGTGACTATGAGAGTGCCGCTCTGCTATGGCGCGAACTGGCTGCCGAGTCGTCGGGCAATCCGCAAGATGGTATCCATGCCTGTGAGCAGCTTGCTATTTATTGTGAACGCCGCTTGAAGGACTTCGCGCAAGCCGCTGAGTTCGCACAGCTCGCGCTCGCAAAGCTGCGGCGCGTCCGCAATGCTTCACGAGATCCCTACGCTGCGGCTGGCATCGCCCGCCTCGAACAAAATCTCCTGAATCGTATTGCGCGCATCGCAACCAAGATTCGATCGATGGCCGGCTCGCGGCCTTCCTTACCATTGACCGGTCCGCGTCGTGTGGCCTAGCTAATCAGCGGGGCTGCCAGCGTGCACAACCGGCGCCGCCGCGGTCTCCGTCAACACTTCCCAATTCAATTCCTTCGTCAGCTTGTCGAAGAGCGAGCGGTCCGCGCCTTCCAGCGTGACGCACTCACGGGCAACGCATCGAAAAAACGCGCCGCCATCCGGCGTATCGAACGCCAGAAATCCCCGCAGCGAAACCTCGTTGGTTCTCTGCGCATGCTTTTTCTTCAGCGCTTCCGAGTACGAGGAGAAGAATTGCCCGCCCTGTTCATCCGTTGCCAAGCGCTCTCGCGTGATGAGCACGAGCCGCTTTGTCTGCTTCTGTTCGTACACAACGTAGCGGTCGCCATCCCAAGCCGCGGAACGCTCAGTGGCCCTCGCGTCTCCTAGAAACTGCTTCAGCACTTCCTTCCAGCCAAATTCTCCCATGATGTTGTCTTCCAGCTTGGTCCACTCTGGCCCCAGCGCCTTGTCCATGGATGGCAGCGAAATCGGCGTTGCCATCTTGCCCGACTTGTAGAGGTCGGGATGCAGGATCTGTTGCGTGGACACAGGTGGCTTTGCAAACACGCCAGGCAGAGCGGTCCATCCCGCCGGCCGGAGTGCTGCTGCGGAGAAATTTAGCCCGTCCAAGTAAGGAAAGATCAGCGCGTCCTTCAAGAACGGCGGCGCTTTTTGCAGCATGGGCGTGCCTTCCATGTCGCCGATCAGCATGGATGGATCGATGTCCGGCAAATCTTGCAGAGAACGCCCAGTGCCTTGCAGCAAGTAGTCGACCATGGCGGCCATGGCGCTGCCTTCCAAAACCGCTTCGCGCGCCAACTCCGCGTCGTCGTTTGGCCGTGCCGCCTTCACCCACGCCTCAATTTGGAAGTGCTGGTCCTCCAACGCGTGGGTCAGCTCATGAGCCATCACCATTTTCTGGTCCGCGATCGGAATCCAGTCTGCGACGTAGAACTCGTGCGCCTTCGGATCGTAGAGACCCGCTATCTGCTCGGTGAGCAGATCGACCATGAAGCCATCCAGGTTGAATCCCTTGGGAAGTAGCCCGAAAGCTTCGGCGCTTCGCTGGCCGGAGTAGCGCTCCGCGGCATTCTTGTCCTCGTTCATTTCCTGAATCACGTAGGCGCGAATTTGCTCGCGTGAACGTAGGCTCTTTTTCAGGGGTGTGCGCAGCTTTAGACCGGTGATTTCGCCCATCTGACCCAAAACTTCGTCAGCCGCTGCGGCAAAATCGCTGTTCGTCACGGTGCCGGAAGGAGGCAGCTTCGCGGGAGCCGTCGATTGCTGCGCCTCAGCGAGGTGCGCAGCGGTTATGCAGGCCCATGCCAGCAGCAGCGTCCGAAGATAACGACGGATCTGGAGGTTCGAAGCCATACTCATCGCAGAATAACAGATTCCTGGCGCGCCCGTCGGTCGCGGCCAATCAGCCAACGGCGATATTGTTTGTTCGAGACCAAACAAGTGAAGTTCTCAATAAGCTCTGGTGATCTCAGAACTTACGGGTATCGTGTTCCGAATCTTTAACAGAGTGGTAATTCTGTTGTACTCTTCCAGTTCGGTGCGTTGCTCCCTCCCCTGAGGACACTATGATCCCCGGTCTTCGTCTGCGGCAGGTCCGCGAGCGTCTTGGTTTAACTTATCGCGATGTCGAACGTTCCAGCTTCGAGTTGGCGGCCCACCGCGGACGCCCGGAGTTTATCCTGCATATCAGCCGTCTGGCGGATATCGAGAATCGCGGCGTGGTGCCGAGCCTGCACAAGATTTACACCCTGGCGGTCATCTATCACCTCAATCCACTCGATCTCTTCCGCTGGTATGAAGTGCCGGTGGACGAGTTCTTTGGCGACGCCGCGGTCTTCCACGCTCCGCAGAGCCACCTGATGGCGCCGCCGGTGACTCTGCGGATTCCTGTACACTTCGATCCGGCATTTGATCCCCGGCGCACGGAATTTTTGTCGCGCATGGTCGAGCAGTGGGGGAGGTTCGAGGGGGTTCTCACGAGTGAAAACGGCCGGCATCGCTACGGATACATCGGACTAACCGACCGGCGCATGATGCCCATCTTGCGGCCTGGGAGCATCGTCCTGGTAGACCCTGCGGTGCGCCAAATCGAAGAAACGGAGTGGTCTACGGAGTACGACCGACCGATGTATTTCGTTGAAATCAGGGGAGGTTACCGCTGCGGATGGTTTCATCAGGAAGGATCGCGCTTGGTCATGCAACCCCACCCGCTCTCGCGCTGCCTGCCGGAATCTTGGTGCCTACCACAAGAGGCCGAGGTGGTCGGCCGCGTCGTCGGCATCGTCAGCCGCTTGAACGAGCCTTGCAGCATTCCTCATCGAGAATCTCCAGCAGCGAGCGGATATTCGAGCAAAAAAGCTCTTTGAGGTAGTCCGGCGCTTCCGCCGGCAAAAGCGTGCGATAAGCCTCGAGTTTCCGCCAATGTGACACCGCAACGCACAACCCGGACTCGACGCCTTCCAGGTGTGCCCGCAGGTCCTGTTCCTGCTCCTCAAGCGGAGATTCCAGGATCCTCTCAAAGATCTCTTCGTGGCATTGTTCGAGAGCTTGCTGTACCGCCTCCAGCGGGTACAACGCCGTCAGGCCAGCGTGCTCGTAGCGTCCACTTGACAGATCCCGTAAAGACGCCATGTAGGTAAGCCGCGCAAAGGCGCTGGGAATCATCGCCAGAGTCGTCGACGTGAAGTCCTGGATGACGCGGCGGTTCTGCTGGAACTGCGTCAGCGTGCCCATGCGCCCCCCTGTTCCGAAGACAGAACGTTTCTCACCGCGATGCTCCGCAGACCCTGGGATCCCTCACCGTCGGTCCCAGGAGGGCAACATCCATGAAAAAGTCCCTGATGCACTTTGCTTCGCTTTCGACCCTAGCGTGCTTGATCCTACTCCCGGTTATTCGGTCGGTCAACGGTTCAGCCGGTAACTATGTGACGCCGGCTCCAACGCTGATGGCCGACGGCAACCCAATGCCTAGCCCGCTTCCACCCGCTGCCAACGCCGTCGTCCTCGTGGCCGACGGCAACCCAATGCCTAGCCCGCTTCCACCCGCTGCCAACGCCGTCGTCCTCGTGGCCGACGGCAACCCGATGCCCAACCCACTCCCATCGGGGCCGCATTTTGTTGAGTTGACGGCGAGCGCCTAACAAGTGAGGAGTTTCTTCAGTCCGCGCGCATTCTTGTTTAAACCGGGGGGAAGAACTCACGTTCCTTCCCCTTTCCCCTCGTGACCTGTTTACAAGTCGACCGATTTCATTACGGATATAACAACTATTTACTGCGCATTTACGGCTATGTTAGGCTACGTCCACTTATGCTTGACCTGGACCTGGCGAATCGGGCGTTGTGGGATTCGAGCATCCTGCTCCGCTTTTTGGTCCTTTGCCTCCTTCTGTTTCGAAACAACGTCCGCTCCTTTCCATTCTTTTCCGTGTACCTGTCGATGAACTTTTTGCAATCTTTGCTTCTTGTATTCACCTATAAATTTCTGGGTGAGACGTCCCCTGTCACTTTCGCTATCGCTTGGGGGTCACAAGCTGTGGTCACCTTTTCCCGCGGCCTTGCCGTGGCCGAACTCTGCCGTCTCTTGCTTGCCGGCTATCGCGGGGTTTGGTCGCTCGCGAAGCGCGTGCTGCTCAGCTCCGCGGTGCTCGTACTCCTGTATGCGGCGGTAGTGTCGAGACACGATTGGTCGTATGCAATTTTCAGTTTGAATCGCGCACTGGAGCTGGCTGTCGTTGCCGTCATTGTCGTTCTTTTTGTTTTCCTGCGGCACTACCAGGTTGTCGCGGAGCCCACGTCCCGCGCGCTTGTCCTCGGCTTTTGTCTGTATTCTTCTGTGGCCGTGGTGAATAGCAGCATTTTTGAGCAATTGCTCGCGCGGTATTATCCGGTCTGGAATTTGCTGACGATCGTTGCGTTTATGGCCTGCCTGCTCGTGTGGGCGTGGGCACTCCGCAAGGCCATCCCAAGGCGCGTCATCGATCTGGTACTTCTCCCTGGGTCCATTTATGGCGAACTCTCGCCGGCGATCAATATGCGATTGTATATGCTTAACGAACGTCTCGCTGCATTCTGGAAAGTCGAGCGGCCACGGCCATGAATTTCACGCTGATCCTCTTCTTTCCAATTATCGCCGCCCTGCTGGCAGTGCTGACCTGGGCTCTCCGCGGCCCGAAGCCAACTTCAAACCAAAAGCTTGATCTGGAATGTCTTGAGCAGACCGGGCGGCGCCACGCAACTTACCTGCCGCTGATTCACCAAGCTCTATCGCCAATGGATTTTGGTTTTCTCGCGTCTCACGGGTCGCCGGCGCTGCTACGCCGTGCCCGCAAAGAACGGCGACACGTCGCCCTGGCATATCTTGCCGCTCTTCACGATGATTTTCAGCGGCTCTTGCGTCTGGCCCAAGTCGTTGCTCTTCTATCGCCCGATGTAGGTGCAGCTCAGGAGTTTGAGCGCGCGCGGCTCAGCGCGCAGTTTTCGCTGCGGTATCAAATGGTCCGAGCAGGGCTGTACGCCGGACTTTTGTCACTCCCAAGGCTCGACGCTTTGAGCCACATGGTCAGCGAACTCGCATCTCGCATGGAGATGGCTTTGAAGGAACTCGGTGAACGCGCCGCCCTTGCGGCCAAGGCGGCCTCACCTCTCGATGGGCGCAGCGTGGATATCGCTTAGCACCGCTTCTATCGCGGCCAACAACTCTCCAGTCTTGAAGGGCTTCTGCAATACCTGGAACCCGCTTTGTGATCCTTCACTTGCCAGTCCTGATGGCGTTGATGCGCGCATCAGCACCAAACGCGGCAGCAATCCCGGCCGATTCGCGGCCAGCCACGCCCGCAGCCCCGACGACTCCGCGTTTCCCGTCATCTGGATATCCGCCACTACCACGTCGAATTCCCGCTCTTCCAGCGCCACCATCGCTTCGCCGAACGTGCTAGCCGTCCGCACGCTATGGTTGCGCTCGCGCAGGAGGGCTCCCACCCCTTCAAGCACCGATTGGTCCTCGTCAACCAGCAAGATCCGCCCCCCGCGTTCAGCCGCCGCCGATTTCCGTGTTTTCGCGTCCGACGCCACAGCCTGGAACGGGAGTTCGATCGTGAACTTCGCCCCATGTGGCTGCACATTGCGCACGCTGATCGTGCCGCCGTGCTCCGTCACAATTCCGTAGCAGATGCTCAGCCCCAACCCCGTTCCCTTCCCGACCGGCTTCGTCGTGTAGAAAGGATCGAAGACGCGCGAGGGTTCCCGCACACCCAGTCCGCTATCCGTGAATTCCACCGTCAGCCGGTCACCTCGCACGCCCGTGCGGACCCACAGATCGCCTTCGCTCGCGCCCTCGAGTACCGCGTCGACGGCGTTGTTCACCATGTTCAGAAATACTTGCTGCAGCTGATGTGGATCCGCCGAGGTTACCGGCAGATCCGGCGCAAGCTCCATGTGCACGCGGATATTTTTCATTCGCAAGTCATAGTCGCGCAGCGCCAGCGTGTCGTCGAGAATCTGATTCAGTTGCACCGCCGCCCGCTCCGGCTTGTGCTGGCGCGCAAAGCTCAACAAGTTTTGTACGATGCGATGCGTCCGCTGCGCCTGTTTGTACAACTTGTCTGTGTATTCGATTCCCTGCGGCCCGATCTCTCCGCTCGCCGTCAATAGCTGGCTGTAGCCCAGAATCGCCGTGAGCGGATTGTTCAATTCGTGCGCCACTCCCGAAATTAACTGCCCCACCGCCGCCATCTTCTCGCTCTGCAGCAGCTGCTCTTGGGTCCGCCGCAGGTTGTCGTAAGCCTGCCGGGTCTCGTCGTAGAGCACCGCACGATCGATCGCGTTTGAGATTTGGCTTCCCACGGCGATCAGCAAATTAATGTCGGCTGGCGAGAACTCGCGCTGCTGGCGGCTTCCGACGGCAAGTGCGCCCAAAACGCGGTCCTTGGACCACAAGATCACGACGAACGACGATACCAGCCCTTCCTTTTGCTGCGCGTCGCGGAAGATCGGAGGAAGCGGCAATCCCTGTGCAGACAAGAATGTCGCATGCACGGACTTGATGTGCGGCAGCAATTCCGGCTGCACGGTCACCACGGGAAAGTGCTTCGCATATTCCGAGCGATACCCCACAGCCGCGATTCGCTTCAGCATCGATCCCCGCTCGTCGAATAGGTAGAGTGACGTCGCGTCCAGGCCGAATAGTTCGGCCATCTGCCGCAGCGTCCGGTGGAGCGAGTCGCTCAGGTCCAGCGACTCCATCAGCGTCTGCCCGATCGAATTCAGCACCAACAATTCACGGTTGCGCCGCCGGATTTCCTGCTCCGCGCGTTTGCGGTCCGTGATGTCCAGCAGAAAGCCTTGAAACGCGGTCATGCTTCCTGCGGCATCCCGCACAGCGATCGAAGACTCCATCAACGTTCGTACTTCTCCGTCTTTGCGCCGGATCTCGAATTCGAAATCAGCCACAGTACCGTGTTCTTGCAGTAGCTTCTTCAGTCGCTCGCGGTCCGAGGGAGTCACGTAGATCGTCGCGATGTCGATTGCCAGCAATTCCTCGCGATACTCGTATCCAAAGATTCGCATCAGCGCATCATTGAAATCGAGAAACCTGCCCGCCGGTGTGGAGATGAATATACCCTCCTGCACATTGGAAACCAACGTCCGGTATTTTTCCTCGGCTCGTTTGCGGTCCGAAATATCTTTCAACACATGCACGGTTCCCAGTTGACGCCCCTGCGGATCGGTAAACGTGGAATTCGACGCCAGAAAATATCCAGGCAGCCACGGATCAGGATCGTCGCCCTCTCCCGCGATCCCTTCGCAGTAGGGGCATTTCTCGTAGTTCGCGTTCTTCCGCGCCAGGAGGTCGGTCACCGCGCGTCCCACAAGAGCGCTGTTTTCCCGTCCGAGAAGATTGCCCAGCCGTTGATTGCTCCGCAGGATCCGGAATTCCCGGTCATGCACCAGGATGGGATCTCCGATGGAATCAAACGTGTACGCCCACTGCTGTTGGACAGTCGCCACTTGCTCGAACAGCCGCACATTCTGCAGCGTCAAGCCCAACAAATTCGCAACGTTCACCAGATACGAGATTTCGTCGCGTTGGAACCTCACCGTCTGTGTGGATGCCACGGTGATCACACCAAGCGGACCTTCCTTTCCCGGCAGCTTCAGCGCGACGAGCTCGTTCAACCCGCTTTCCATCATTCGGCGCCGCCCGTTTGGGCCGTCGCCCTCATCCACGCGAAGAAACACGAAGTCCTTTTCGAAAACACTCTGGATGTAGGGATCCACCACGGGCATTTGCCGGTGCCGCTCCAGATACGCCTGCCGGAATCCCACCGACGCACGCACCACAAGCTGCGCCGCAGCGCCTTCTCCCTCGATCAGACGGACAAGACCGTGCGTCGCGCCTAGGCTCTCCACCAAGTGACCCAGCACCTCCTCGATCACTTCGCGCACCGAGAGCGTCTGCGTGCTCGCTGCGGTCAAGAGAGTCAGCCGCCTCATTTTGTCGTTTAATTCGTCGCTGCGCGCCCGCGCCCTCTCCAGCACCATCACCACCATCGCCACTCCGATGGCAACGGCCAGCAGGTGATCGGACGCCACGCGCAGCAGAAAGAAGGGATGATGGGGCCATTCTGGGCGGTCGATTCCGTGCAACCCGCTAGCCAAAAACGCTCCCGCCAGCAGCTTTGCGCCATGCCCTTTATGCGCCGCGGCGCCGCGCCAAAGTATCCACCCGGTCCACAAAAGCACGACGGATTCCAGTTCGGCCGTCTCCCATTGCACCGAGCCATATTGCGCCGCGGACGTGTGCTCGATGTAGTACACGGTCGCGAGAATGACGACGATGAGCGGCATCAACGGCCGCTGCCGTCTGGCGGTGCCCATCGTGTACTGCATCACCGACAGCAGAAACACCAGTACGGCCGCCGCTCGCGCCACCAGCACTGCCAGCCACCACTCGGGAGTTTCGCGGACAACCAAGACTAGTTCCGCCAAGGAAGAAAGCGTCAGGCAGACCCACCCTGCCAGCCACAATCGGAAGTAGCTTGATGGGTGATCGCGCCGAAACAGCAGGAACAACACCAGCAGGATGATGAGGGCGGTTGCCTCGAAGAAAGCGATGGCGAGCAGGCCTTGGTTCTCCAACACGTGGTGCTGCCTCCCGTCTGGTACTGCCATGGTCCCGGCAACCCACACCGCGAGCCGCGTCTAGACTGTCTAGAAGCCTGCGAGACCTGCTTACCATCACGCTAACACGCTGTTTTCTGAATGGGCAAGAACGCCCCATTCCCCCTGTGCCGTCCCGTATAATGACTGCTGGGGGCGCCAACCACTGTGGACGTCGAAAACATATTGGTCGTCGACGACGAAGAGGCCATTCGCGAAGTCGTTTCGACGATGCTCGAATCCAAGGGCTACCAGTGCACGGCCGTCAGCAACGGCCGCGCCGCACAGGACCAGGTCAAGCGCCTCACACCCGACCTCGTCCTCAGCGACATGATCATGCCCGAAATGGACGGCATCAAACTTCTCGACTGGCTCCGCCAGTACGACCCCGAAGTTCCCGTGATCATGGTCACCGCCATTCACGACATCTCCACGGCCCTAGAAGCCATCCGCCGCGGCGCTTACGACTACATCCTCAAGCCCTTTGAGAAAGACCAGCTCTTCCTCGGCGTTGGCCGCGCCCTGCAGCATCGCCGCCTGGTCATGGAAAACCGCACCTACCAGCGCAGCCTGGAGCAACTGGTCGAAGAGCGCACCGCCCAGCTAACCGCCAAGCACGCACAGCTCGAGCAGTCCTACGATGACACCCTGGAAGCCCTAGGCAGTGCGCTTGACCTCAAGGACGCCGAAACCGAGGGCCATTGCCAGCGCGTCACCGCCTTTTGTATCTCCATCGCCAGGGCCATGAACGTTCCCATCCTTTACCTGCCGATCCTGGCGCGCGCCGCCTTTCTCCACGACATTGGCAAAATGGCCATTCCCGACGGAATTCTCCGAAAACCTGGGCCGCTCACCGACGACGAAAAGCAGATCATGCGCACCCACTGCGAGGTCGGCTACAACATGCTCATCCGCATCCCCTTTCTTCGCGATGCCGCTGAGATCGTCCTCGCCCACCAGGAGTTTTTTGATGGCACCGGCTACCCGCGGGCCTTGAAGGGCGAGCAGATTCCGCTGGGCGCGCGCATTTTCACCATCGCGGACTCGCTCGACGCCATGATCAGCGACCGCCCCTACCGCAAGGCTCTGCCTCTACCGCACGCCCGCGAAGAGATTCGCCGTTGCTCGGGCACGCAGTTCGATCCTCAAGTCGTCGAGGTTTTCTTGGCCATCCCAGAACAACACTGGCTCGATCTCCGCGAAAACCTAGGCTCACCCTTCCGCCTAGCCCATCTCCGCAACCTTTAGCCTGTACCGATCTTCAGCTGTGTTGTGGGTCATCTAGGCGCCGGATTTTAGTCCGGCGTTTCCTGCAAGACCTCGCGCTGATGAATTTGGTCTCGCTACCCAAGAAAAACAAAACCCCGGCTCGCGCCGGGGTTTCGCCATCAACTGTGGTTGTAAAGCCCGCGGCTAAAAGTCGTACCGCAGCGAGAACTGCATCTGCCGCGGATCATGTGATGTCGCCGTAATGACTCCGAATGCTGCTGGGTTAAGCAGAATGTTGTTGGAGTTATCCAGTGAGGTCGGATCTCCCGGAACCGCGAAGTCGACATGATTGAACACGTTGAACGCCTCCCACCGGAATTGCAGTGTTTGATGTTCGGACCACGGCATCTTGAAATTCTTCGCCACGGCGATGTCTACGTTCACAAAATCCGGCCCGTGGACCGGGTTACGAGTGCCGGTGCCTCCGCCGAACGGGAAGCTGAATGCTCCCAGCGCCGCCGTCTGGCTCGCGAAGAACTGAATCGCCCCAGTGGTGGGATCGGTGTGAATTCCCTGCTTCACGGCTTGCTGGTCGCCGTTGAACACTGCCGGCGCGTCTTGCGTAAAGTTGATGGGGAAAGTACCAGTATGCGTGGTGAACGGAAACCCAGTTCGATATCTTACGATTCCCGAGGTCGTCCATCCGCCCAGAACCGCGTTCACCCACCCACTTGGGCTGCTCAGAAATCGCTGCCCGCGCCCTACCGGCAGGTCGTACACATAGTTCGCGCTGATGTTGTGCCGCACATCGAAAAGTGAATCCGCGCGGCACGTTCTCAGGTTCGTCAGGTCGCAAATCAACCCCTGTCCCGTTCCCGGGAACTGATTTAGGTCGTTGGTTATGTTCGATTGGTTGTCGATCGAGTGTGAATACGTGTAGTCAAAATCCAGAATCAAGTTGTTCGAGTACCGCTTCTTCAGGCTCAACAGCATCCCGTTGTACGAAGACGAGGAATAGTTTCCGATGTATCCATTCGCTCCGGTCTGCGCGTACAGCGCCGTGTTTGGGTTGAGTACCCCGATCTGACTCAGCACCAAAATCGTGCTGGAAAGGTCCCCAACCCCAACGAAGTTAGACAGTCCTTCGCCGACGAACTGCGTACACGTTGTGCCCGGAACGCCAAAAAAGGCATTGATTGCCGGGCATGACACACCGGTTGCTGCCTGCAATTGATTCTCGAACCACGGCTGCGGCGTAATCGGCGCTCCCGACTGCACCTGCGCTTGCAGCTTTCCGAATGCATCCTTAAGCAGTTGCCCCGAGCCCGCATCCTTGAAGTTTAGCGTTTGGGCCGCGTCACCGTCGGCGGACAGCCTGCGTCCCAGGCGGCCGAAATAATCCACTTCAATGATCAGGTTTCCCGGCAATTCCCGTTGCACGCCAAACGAAAACGTATCCGAGTAGGGTGTCTTAAAGTTCTTGTCAAACTGCAGAAAGCTTGGGAATCCTCCATTAGCCAGTCCAACTGGTGCTCCCGTGCTGTCTACGTTCGGCGTGATGGGGCGCGGTGTAACCGCCGGCACCGCCGGGCCGGGCGGTGGCGCGGTCAGCGAGGTGAATCTCGGGCTGGTCAATAACGCCGTCGTCGGATCGCTGCCTCCATAGTTCAAAACCGGACTCGAATCGAACAAGAATGTCTGCTCGTCCAATTCGAAGCTCAGGGTGCTCAAAACCCGGTCGTAGACGATTGCCCCGCCTGCGCGGACTGTCGTCTTCCGGTCGCCAAAAATCGCCCCCAGTAACCCGGTTGTGAATGAAGGTGAATACGCAATTCCCAGCCTCGGCCCGAGATCCTTGTAGCTAGGCTTGTAGTAGCCCGGCCCATTATTCGCAGGCCCGCCCAATTCGTAGCTCACCAGCGGGGCAGCGGCATTCCCGGCAACCCCGGCGGCCGCTGCGGCAACCCGCACCGGAAAAATGTCACTGATATTCTCAGTGGCTACCGACTCCAGCCCATTTGCTTCAAACGGCACGCTGTGGTATTGCCAGCGCAAGCCGTACGTCAGCGTCAGGTCCCGCCGCACTTTCCAACTGTCCTGGGCATAGAATTCATATTCGTTGTAATGAAAATCTCGGTGGGTCAACGAATAGGGAGGCAGCACGTTGCCCGTTTTGTCGTAGGCAAACTGGGAATTCGTTTGATTGTACCTTCCGAGCAGGAGTGTGAATGCTCGATCCCATTCCGCCTGCGCTGCCTGATCGCTGGACATGTCCACGGGCCGCGTCGAAGGATCCAGCGCATTTAGGCTGCTGCCGTTATCGATTCCGATGCTTACGAAATTCACGTCCGATTGGTTTGTCGAGTTGACGCGGATCGGCTTGATGTCCGTGCCAAAGGTGAAGGAATGGTTCCCATGCTGATACGTCAGGTCATCGCGAATCTCCGGCACTCCCACGTCGCGGCTTTGCCCGCGGATGTCTGCGTAAGGATTCGAGATCAGACTCGTCGAGAAAAAGTTGGGCGCGGTCGGAGCGAAATTTACGGGCGTGGCGAACACTTGCCTTGTTAGCCCGGCATAGGCCTGGTTCACGACGTTCTTGGAGACGAACCAGGTTTCCCCGATAACCCACGAACGGTCGTGGTCAATGTCAGTGATCTGCGGATGGGGGTCCGACGGAAACTGCGGCAGCACGTTAGTGCTGTCATCGTCCGTAAACCGGTCTCTTTGCAATCGGGCAAATAACTTGTGCTTGGAAGTCAGGGTGTAATCCAGTCTCCCCGTATAGATGTTGTCTCGGATGTGCGTGGGCGTGTTGAATAGGAATCCGGACGTGTTCAGGCCGTCGCCCAGTGACGGATCGTTCCCCACTGGATAGCGCGAATCAATAAATGCTAGAAACGCCGCATCCGCTCCCACTCCCTGCGGATCGATGGATTGCAATTGCGCAGTTGTCGTCGTCTTAATGTTTCCGTTCACGTCCACGTAGTTCAGCTGCCCGGAACGGAATGTCGCGTTTGGAACGATTTGCTCCACTTGCGTGGCGATAGCGTCTCGGCGCCCTTCATAGTTGAAGAAGAAGAACAGCTTGTCCTTCAGAACCGGTCCGCCAACGCTTCCGCCAAACTGATTGCGGTTCACCGGTTGTCGCGCGATTCCCGCCTTGTTGTTGAAGAAATCGTTGGCCGCAAAGATCGTATTGCGGTTGTATTCGTGTAGCGAGCCGTGAAAATTGTTCGAACCGCTCTTGGTCACCAGGTTGATTTGGCCACCACTGCTCCTCCCAAACGCCGCGCCCGGCTGCCCTACCGTTGTATGCACCTCATCGATCGCGTCGATGGGCGCCGAGCCGACAGCCGTAAACGCTTGGCCAATCGTTTCGTCGTTCACGTCCAGACCGTCCAACGTAATATTCCCCTGGTCGGCTCGTGAGCCCGTCACCGAACCCAGTTGACTGTCGGCCTCGTGTCCCGCGTCGTCTGCGGCGATTACACCAGGCGCCAGCGTTAGCAGCGCCGCCGCGCTGGTTCGAAACAAACTCGGCAATTCCGCAATCTGTCGCGTATCGATATCGTTTCCAATCGCCGCGTCCGTAGTGTTTAGTGTCGCTCCGCCGCTTGCATTCACCTGTACGGTCTGCGAGACATCGCCGAGTTCCAGTGTTACGTCGTACGTCGCTGTCTCCGTCACCGCCAGCGTCACGTTCGAAATCGTCACCGTCTTGAAACCCGCCTTGCTGATCGACAAGGTGTATCCCGGCCCCGCGGTTACCCTCGAGAACAGGTAGGCTCCAAAACTCCCCGTTTTGGACTCGTACGCCGCACCTGTACGCGTGTCCGTCAACTTCACGTCTGCGTCGGAAACCGCCCCGCCCGTCTTGTCTACCACCGTCCCGGTGACTGACGAGACATCTTGCCCTTTCGCCCCCACAGCGAGGCACCCCAGGAGCACGGCCACCGCCATCAAGGCCCGCAGGCATCGCCCCACTCCGCGCCATGCGCCATCTCGCACCGCTCTGTCCACTTCCCCCGGTCGAGCTTGAACTCCCAAACGCACCATGCCCACGCTAGAGTCCTTCATGCCCCCTCCATTGTTCGCAACCCTGGTATTTTCGAATCGATCGAAACCGTCTGCGGCCGTAACTTCCCCCGGAAAATACAACCTTGCGGGAAGAACGACTGCACGTAAATACCCACAAACGTTGGGGTTGCGTATCCGATAACCATCCCGTTAAACCCCAAGTCCTTCGGGGTTTGCGTGGCGGTCCGGGTTCGTCGATTGGCAACACCGCAACGCAATCTACTGTTTTTTCAAATCGAACTGTGGCTATCTACGTTTTTCAGGATCATTTAGAACGAATTTAGGCATTTTAGATTTTCTGGCCTACATGTCTCCGCTGCTGATGCACCGAATTCGTGCCCCTCGCCCTCCAGTTCATTCACGGTTCTGCTGAACGGCCCTTCGCGTTGAATGTTTCGCCCTCGGCGGCTTCGCGCTGTCCGGTGGATAAATGGTCATCCCGAATGAAGCGAGCGATCAGCTTCCTGGGATTGTTTCCCTGAGATCACTTGGCGAATCGAGGAAGACCCCGCAGGAATTTGCGCTACACTGCCACTATGGGTGCGAATCCACTCGCGGCAGCCGCACACGAACCGGTACCGCAACTCGACCTGGCCTCGCAATACGCGGCCATCGCGGGGGAAATCCGCGAAGCTGTGGATCGGGTCCTGGCTTCCCAACAATTCGTGCTGGGGCGCGAAGGCGCCGCATTCGAACAAGAAATCGCCCAGCTCTGCGGTGTGGCGCACGGTGTTGGCGTCGCCTCTGGCACCGACGCACTGATTCTGGCGCTCCGCGCCTGCGGCGTAGGCTCTGGCGACGAGGTCCTCCTGCCGCCCTTCACGTTCGTCGCGACGGGAAGCGCGGTGAGCGCGCTCGGCGCAAAACCCGTCTTCGCCGACATTCATCCCACCACCTACAACATTCACCCCGCCGAACTCGAGCGCCGCGTGACTCCGCGAACCCGCGCGATCGTAGCTGTCCATCTTTACGGGCTGTCTGCCGACATGGATCCCATCATGTCGTTCGCGCGAACGCGCAATTTTCCGGTCATCGAAGACAATGCGCAGGCCATTGGCGCAGCCTACAAAGGCCGCCGCACCGGCTCGCTCGGCGACATCGCGTGTCTTAGTTTTTATCCGACGAAAAACTTGGGGGCGTACGGCGATGCGGGTATGGTGGTCACGAACTCCGCGGAAATCGCCGCTCGCTTGCGCACGCTGCGGAATCATGGGCAAACGGCAAAGTACGTCAGCAGCGAACCAGGCTTGAACAGCCGCCTGGACGAACTACAAGCCGCGATTCTGCGCGTGAAGCTGCGGCACCTCGCGGACTGGCAGCGCGCGCGGCAATCTCATGCGGCGGAGTACACGCGGCAGCTTTCGCAGATCCCAGGCGTCATGCCGCCCGTCGCACCGGAAGGCTACGAGCACGCATTCCATCAATACACGATTCGCGTCGAGAAGCGCGACGCTCTACAGCGCGCGTTGAGCGAACGGAACATCGGGAGTTCGGTCTACTATCCGGTGCCGCTGCATTTGCAGCCGCTGTACGCATCTCTAGGACACAAACCTGGCGACTTTCCGCATGCCGAGCGCGCAGCGCAGGAAGTGCTCTCGCTGCCGATGTATCCCGAGTTGCGCGCCGAACAGATCGCTCGCGTGACCGGAACGATCGCCGATTTTCTGCACTGCTGACTCAGGGCCTACACAATCGGCCGAGCGTCTTCCCGAGGAACCGCACCTAACTCCCGGCATACAAAAGCGCGAGCAGGAAAATCCACAGGCCATCCATGAAATGCCAGTAGTAGGACGTGATTTCGGCAGCGAGCGTTCGCGAGAGGCTCGTTTTTTCAAACGCGCGGAACAGCACGTAGAAGAGCGCCGCCACGCCGCCAATGATATGCAAGCCGTGCGCGGCGGTGAAGATATAGAAGAAGCTGCTAGCAGGATTCACTGCCACGTAGATGCCTTGCGCCACAAGTTGACGCCAGGCGACGAGCTGTCCGGCCAGAAACAAAATGCCAAGAACCGTAGTGATGCGCCACAACATGCGGAAGCCGCCCAGGTCGTTACTTGCTAGCCGCTTCCGAGCAAACTCCAACGTGGCGCTGCTGGCGAGCAGAATCACCGTGTTGACCCAGATCACCACGGGCAGATGCACAGGCACCCAGTCCGTGCTGGCTTTGCGGACGAGGAAAGCGGCAGTCAGCGCCATAAAGAACATAAAGATGGAAACGAGACCCAGGCCGATGGCGGTGTAGTAGCGGCGCGCTGAGGGAGGTTCGGGCCAGCGGCGTTTGTTGCGGTCGTCATCGCCGCCATCCCCGCCGGCGGGCGGCTGGTTTCCACCACCTCCACCGATATCTTCAATGATGATCTCGATTTCCTGGATTTCCCTGGTCCCGGGCATGGTCCTCTTTCGTGGTTATCCGGCCTCGGCGGGTCGCGTGGTGGGCGGAACGGACGCGCCATGTATCGTTTGAGACTTCGCGCGGAGTTCGTTGGCCGTGGGCGGGAGGTGCTGCGGCACGAAGTCTTCGCGAGAGTGTGACAACCCAAACTCGTAAGCTCCACGATACACCAGAGGTTCGCCAGCCGTGAAATTCTCGAGCGCGGGCGGCGACGGCAGCGACCATTCCAGAGTGGCGGCGCGCCACGGATTCGCCAGTACGGGTTCTGCGACGCGGCGCAAGCTGCGTACGAAGTTGGCGACGAAGAACACTTGCACGGCGGTAGTGAAGAGAATCGCAATGGTGACGAACGACTGCAGGAAAGGAACCGCGGTAAAAACAGCGTGAGGATTTTCCGGCAGGACTCCGGAGTGCGCGATCAGCCCCAACCAGTGCATCGGCATGAAGACACAGTAGACGCCGGCAAAGGTAAGCCAGAAATGAATTTTGCCGAGACGCTCATCAAGGCAACGGCCAAACATCTTGGGGAACCAGAAAAACAAAGCGCCGAGCATCGCGAAAGTGGCGGCGACTCCCATCACCAAGTGAAAATGGCCGGTGACGAAATCGTCGTTGGCCGCGGCCGTGGTTATGTCGTGCCGCACGACCAGCAATCCGGAAAGACCGCCAGAAAGAAACAGCGACACGAAACCTAGGGCAAACAGCATCGAGGTGGTTAGCCGGATCTTGGCGTTCCACAGAGTGCCGAACCAGCTCATCACTAGAATTGCTGCGGGCAAGCCCAGCGAAGACGCCAGGAGAGAGAAAACGAGCGGCGAGTAGGGATTCATGCCGCTGGCGAATATGTGCTGTCCCCAGACGCAGAAGCCGAGCAGCCCGACTCCACATAGCGCTAGCACAACCGCGCGATGGGCCCAGACGGGTTTGCGCGAAAACGTAGACAGAAGATGCGTGGCGATTCCGAAGCACGGAAGCATAGCGACGTAGACTTGCGCCTGCGCGAAAAACCAAAACAGCCGGTGCCACACGGCCAGGAATTCGCTTTGTTGCGAGGACAGCGGCACGCTAGCGAGGAAACCAGCCGCGGAGAAAAAGTGCGTGCCCAGGACGCGATCGGCGAGCAGGTACACGCAGGCGGCGAGCAGGATACTGAAAATCAGCATGCCGAGAATGGCATTGAGAAACCAGGCCCACACGGTGATCGGCAGACGCGGAAGGGTCATGCCCATCGCGCGCAGGTCGATGGTAGTGACGCTGAAGTTGAGGGAGTTGGCGAGGGACGCGGCGAAGAAGAGCGCGACGCTCGCGGCCCACAGCGTGATTCCAGCCCGGGGCTGGATGAAGAACGCCGCGGTGACACCCAGCAGTGAAACGGCGGTAGCCCAGAACGCCAGCATGTTCAGCGTTGGGAAGGCCATGTCTCGCGCGCCGATCTGCATGGGCAGCAAGTAGCTTCCCAAGCCGGCTTGCGGCGCCGCGGTCAAGACCATGAAGACCATCAGCGAGCCATGCAGCAGCGTGAGCGCGGCGTACCGCTCCGGCGTGCTTCCAAAACCTGAGAACAGTGGGAGTTGCGCTCCCGGCCAGACCAGGTGGATGCGCATCACCAGCGACATGAGCATGCCGACGAAAACGCTAAACAGCGCCAGCCAAAGGTATTGCAGGCCGATGGCTTTGTGATTGGTGCGGAAGACGTAGCGGCGCAGAAAGCCGCGGTGCGGTGCTTCTGGAGCGTTGGCGCCGCTATCGTGGGTAACCATGGCCGTTTTCGGGGAGCACCCGACCGGTCGAGACGTCGACCAGCAAGCGCAGTGCTCAATACATCCCATTTCGACCGGAAATTCAAGAGAGAAGAAGCGAAGAGGCAAGCCCCTCCCCTTCAGTGGCGCGGGGGAGCATGATGCGTGAGGCGCGAATCCTACGCGGGGAAGAATCGCCGGGCTGAAGCCCGGCGCCTACACAAGCGTGCGGCTGCGCTAAGGGATGGTCGCGGAAGGGACCGAGAAAGATCTCAACGCACGGTTGCTGATGACGCAACCGAGCGTTGGGCCAATGAGTTCTCTCGCGCTTGTGGCGCCCCTGTTCCTAATCGTGATCGGGGTGACTGTGGCGCCAATTCCAGTAGTTTCGCTGCACTTTGTGGTTTTGGTGGTTGTAGTCGCGATACTCCCGGTGCTGTTCCCCTAGATAACTGCGGTAGGCGCGGTCTTCGCGGTCGTCCCAGTTGTGATAGTCACCGTGGTGGGAATCGTAGACCCGGACCTGTACGCTAGCCTCTTGAGCGCTGGCTTCGGCCACGATTAGGGCTGGTGCGACAATGGCGGCGGCCAAGAATAGTGAGCCGATGCATCGATTTATGATTCGCATGATGTAGTCCTCCGTTCCCGAGACTCCCAAAATTCAGAATCCAGGTGACCATGACTCTGCACGATTGTTTTCGCGCTGTATGTCTCGTACAGCACCTATTTGGAAACGTTAATTTGAGCTTGCGAGAGAGAAGGCAAGACCCACCTTCAAAGACCAAGGGTGGGTACCCTGCTTCGGTCGACGGATTGGGATTTGTGGCAAGGCGCGCTGGCTCGGGAGGGGCTGAGCCCCTCCCCTACGACGACGTGGCTACGCTTGCGCTGGGCGTAGCCATTTTACCTTCCAGACTAGGAGGATCAGGACGATCAGGGCTAGCGTGTTGGTCAGGCCGTAGTGGGTTTCTTTGGCGCGGACGACGATGGTGATGATGCGCGCGAGATTGATGAGCGCTAGGACGGCGAGCGCGGAAAGATAGACCAAAACGGACTTCCAGGATTGCATGCGCTTCCAGTTCATGAGGAAAACGGTGGCGAAGAGCATCGAGAAGATCTGGATGTTTTCCGCGCCAGAACATTGCGAGGTGATGGTGACGTCGGCGGTGCGCGTGATGACGTGATCGCCTTCGGTGCGAGCATCGGGAACGAATAATGCGGCCGCTTTCGCCCAGTGAGGACCGAGCGTGGACCAGTTCACGCGGATGGCGTAGGGGACGCCGGTGATGAACAGGGCGAGCAGCAGCCCGAGAACGTAACCGCTTGCCTTCATCGGGTGAAGAGCTTGATGAGCCCGATAGTGAGCAAGCCGAAGAGCAGGGTGAAAAGCGCCTGGTGCCCGGAGAACTCGTCGCCGGACATATGCGTAGGCGGCGGTGGAGTTGGCGGCGTAGGCGATGGCGTGGTTGGAGGTGGTGTGGTGGGAGGAGGCGTGGTTGGTGGCGGCGTAGTTGGAGGTGGCGTGGTTGGAGGTGGAGTAGTCGGTGGCGGAGTGGATGGCGGCGTGTTTGGTGGCGGCGTTGTTGGAGGCGGCGTGGATGGGGGCGTAGACGGCGGAGTGGATGGCGGCGGGGCGACCGTCGGCGGTGTGACCGGTGGAGCTGGCGGCTTAACGATGGATGGCGGAGGGCCGCTGTGCGAACCGCCGGGTGGTACGTAAAACGGCGGTACGAATGGAAAAAGTTTGTTGTGCGACGAGGCAACCGGGGTGACGGCCGCTGGTGCGATCGCTGCCGGCGTGATCGCGGCGGCGGTGGGTGCGGCGGCGTAGCTCAGCGGAGGCACGAGAACGTCGGTGGGCGTCTCCAAGACGGCCGGCGGCACGTCTTCGCTGGGCTGCATGGCGGCCATGCTCACCAAATTGCCACAGCGAGCCAGGACGGTCTTGCCGCAGAAGGTCATCACATACTCGCCTTTGTGAACGAGCAAAGGCTTCTGGGCCCACTTGATCTGGTTGTTTCTGCGGAAGGTGCTGAAGACCATGACGTCTTCGGCGAGCGGGCGCATGGAAGCTTCGCGGTCCGCGCAGTCTCCATAGAAGGAGTGCAAGATGGGATCTTCATTGACGCGCTCGTAGAACTCATCGACGGAGGTGAAGCCCCCGCGGAGGAGCGCGAAGTTGAGGGGGCGGAAGGATGCCGAAATCATCGGGGCGGAGCCCATAGGTTGGAATTTCGACGCTAGTTCGTTACGCAGCGCGGGCGCGCCCGCTGGGACAGCGTTGCTGGCCTTCACGATGTTATGTTTGCGAAGGAAGTCTTGATTGACGGAGGCAACCAAAAGGGCAACGAGAACGATCAAGCCCATGTCGAACCATAGGCTTCGTCGCCGCTTCCACTGCTTTGCTTTTAAGAGGACCGAACTGCGTGACGCCTGACCGAGGGTAAGTTTCATGGTGCCCCAAAACGTGAAGACGGGTCGGGGTACCCGGTGCTGCAGTGCTTTCTTCTCGTCGCTTCGCTTCCCACCGAACTGCTACCGCTCTGCGGAGAATACTAAGGTGAGCATGTTGCGGTCCATCGCCCATCGGTGCTGGACGTACTAGGTGGAGGGTTTGTCCGTGGTACCTAAGGTGAGCACGATCAGCGGGTTCGGAGCAGCGAGCCACGAATAGCGGATAGCAATCGCGGATTTTCCACAGCCAATCTTTTGCACTGGAAGGGATTTTCTGTCGCAACTATTGGAATTGTTTTTGAAAGACGGCGAGCTGCTGCTTGAGATCGGAGAGGTCGGTGCGAAGAGCGGCGACTTCGTCTTCGAGGTGCGCGAGACGCTCTTCAGGAGAAGTACCGGGCGTGTCGGGCGCAGCGGAGCGATCCGGCGACGCGGGTGAAGCAGCAGATTCGTGCACGTCGCCGGAGAGAAGGTGGACGTAGCGAGCTTCCTTGGTGCCGGGCTGGCGAGGAAGAACCTTGACGAGCAGCGGCTCGCGGCGCATCAGGAGATTGAGTGCCGAGTGGACAGCGGCGAGGTCGTCGAACTGGTAGAGGCGGTCGGTGCGGGTGCGCAGCTCGCCCGGGGTCTGCGCGCCGCGGAGAAGCAGGACGCAGAGGAGAGCCACTTCGTGGCGATGAAAATTGTAGGCGTCCGAAAGGCGATGCTCGAATTTGGCCACGCGGCTGTCGGTGGCAGCGGAGCGGGCCAGGCCGTGCTGATTTAGCGCTTGGAGCGCGTGGCGAACGGCGTCTTCGTCGAGGCTCATGACCGGGTCGCGATTGGATTTTTGGTTGCAGGCGTTGAGGATGGCGTTGAGAGATAGCGGGTAGTATTCGGGAGTGGTGATTTCTTTTTCGACCAGCGAGCCGAGAACGCGAGCCTCGGCGGGAGTCAGATGAATGTTCACGGGGATAGATGATACATGCAAGCGCGACTCGCAAGAAAATCCGTTATCGCTTATAATCGGTGGCGATGTGCGGTCGTGGCGGAACTGGCAGACGCACCAGCTTGAGGTGCTGGCGGTAGTAATACCGTGGAGGTTCGAGTCCTCTCGACCGCACCATCCTGATAAAAGTGCACGAATAGTTTCCTGCGTCGCGGGATTTGTGTTGGGGAATGAACGCACGGCTCCAGAGAAGTTCTGTCTGGAGTGAAACTTACCTGAGAGAAATTGTTAGCTACGGCTTTTTGGTTGGCGCGGGCGCAGGTTGCGTGCTTGCCGGAGCCGACTGTGCCGGTGTCTGCGTGGCGGGCGCGGCGGATTGCGGCTTGGCTGGCGTCACCGGCACGGGCTTGGCGGCCGGTTTCGAGAACTTCTGCAGGATCGAGCCGCCTTGCTCCACCGCCTTATCGGTGCGCAGGACCAGCGCCATGGCACAAACCATGAACATAATGGCGCACCAGGTGGTGGCCTGAGACAGGAGAGAAGCCGCGCCGCGAGGGCCGAAGGCGGTCTGGCTGCCTGCGCCGCCGAAAGCGCCGGCGAGGTCGGCGGCTTTGCCGCTCTGGAGCAGCACGACGATGATGAGGACCAGGCAGTTCATGATGAAAAATGTGGTGAGCAGCCATCCGGCAAAGCGGAAACCGAGGACGATAAGGGCGAAGCCGATCAGTAGCGCGACGGCCCATTTCATCCAACCTGGCATTCCTTGCATTTCGAGACCTCGTTACAGCTAGAAAATTTTGTTGCGGGCCAGCCTTCAGCACCGCGTGAACGCCGGGCTGAAGCCCGGCGCCTACATAACCTTACGCGCCGTCGGGCGTCAGGCGAAATTGACGATTGCGGCGAACGACTTCGGCTCGAGGCTTGCGCCGCCGACGAGCGCGCCGTCCAGTTCTTCCTGAGCCATCAAACCCTGAATGTTGTCGGGCTTAACGCTGCCGCCGTACAGAATCCGCAGGGCGGAGGCCAGCTCGGCGGAGAAATGCTCCGCGGCGCACTGGCGAAGGAACTTGTGGGCAGCGGCGGCAATTTCCGGTGTCGCCGTCTTACCCGTGCCAATCGCCCAAACCGGCTCGTATGCCAACAGAATACGGGAGAATTCGGTGGGGGTCAACGCGCCGGGGCCGCCGCTGAACTGGCGTTTGAGGACTTCCTTTTCGAGGCCGGCAGAGCGCTCTTCGTCAGTTTCGCCCACGCAAACGATGGGAATGAGGCCGGCGCTCAGGGCCATCAAGGATTTCTTAGCCACGTTGTCGTCGGTTTCACGGAAGATTTGGCGCCGCTCGGAGTGGCCGATAATCACGTAGCGGCAGCCGGCTTCGGCGAGCATGGGAGCCGAGACTTCTCCCGTGAAGGCACCTTCTTTGCTCCAGGAGACGTTCTGGCCGGAGATAGCGATGTTGGTGGACTTGGCGGCTTCCACCGCGGTGGGAATGGCGGTGAACGGCGGAGCGATGACGATGTCACGCTGACTTGTGCGGGCGACCAGCGGAGCGAAGGCGGAGAAAAACGCGCGTGTGTCCGCGAGTGTCTTGAACATCTTCCAGTTGCCGGCGATTACGGGGCGGCGGCTCATGCGGACCTCCCGGAGAAAAAATAAAGACAACGCCCCGACCTTGTCGGGGCAGGCGCCAACGCTGAGGACGCGGAGATTGCGCAGAGCAGAGAGGCGTTCATTTGTCGGTGAGGGCGTCCACGCCTGGGAGCTTGCGGCCGCCGAGGAATTCGAGCGAGGCGCCGCCGCCGGTGGAGATGTGCGAGATTTTGCCGGAGACGCCGGATTGGTGGACTGCGGCGACGGAATCGCCGCCGCCAACGATCGAGGTGGCACCAGCAGAGGTGGCCGCGGCGACAGCCTTAGCCACTTCGAGCGTGCCCTTGGCGAAGGCCGGCATCTCAAAAACGCCCATGGGCCCGTTCCAGACGATGGTTTTGGCTTTGGCGATTTCGGCGGCGTATGCGGCGGAAGTTTTGGGGCCGATGTCGAGGCCCATTTGATCGGCGGGGGTCGCGGAAACGTCGCAGACCGTGGCTTTGGCGTCGGCCTTGAACTCGGGGGCGACGACGTGGTCGACAGGCAGCAGGAACTTGAAGTTTTTCTGCTTGGCTTCTTCGAGGAGGCGCTTGGCGAGCTCGAGCTTGTCGTTTTCGACGAGCGATTTGCCGATCTGCAGGCCCTGAGCTTTCTCAAAGGTATAGGCCATGCCGCCGCCGATGAGCATGGCGTCGGCGATTTTCATCAGATTTTCGACCACTTCGATCTTGTCGCTGACTTTGGCGCCTCCGAGAATTGCCACGAACGGTCGAGCTGGATTCGTGACCGCTTTGCCGAGGTAGGCGAGCTCCTTTTCCATCAGCAGGCCTGCTGCGGATTGCTTGACGAAACGCGTGATCCCGACGACCGAAGCGTGGGCGCGATGAGCGGAGCCAAAGGCGTCGCAAACGAACAAGCCGTCGCAAAGTTTGGCGAGTTGCTTCGAGAACGCTTCGTCGTTCTTCTCTTCTTCGGGATGGAAGCGAACATTTTCGAGCAGGAGAACGCCGCCGTCGGCTAGCGCTCTACTTTGCGCCTCCGCGTCGGTGCCCACACAATCAGCGGCGAAGGCGACCGGGCGCTCCAGAAGCTCTTCGAGCTTTTTGCCGGCGGGCGCGAGGGAATACTTGGGCTCCGGACCACCCTTGGGCCGTCCCAAATGCGACGCGAGGACGAGGCGTCCACCCTTTTGGATCGCGAGGCGAAGGGTGGGAAGAGTCTCGCGGATGCGCGTGTCGTCGGTGACCACGCCGTCCTTGAGGGGAACGTTGAAGTCCACGCGGATGAAGACGCGTTTGCCGTGGAGATCGAGGTCGTTGATGGTGAGCTTGTTCACAGCTAGAACTTCGACGCCAGGAGCTTGATCAGGTCGCGGCAGCGGCAGGAATAGCCCCACTCGTTGTCGTACCAGGACAGCACCTTGACGCACTTATCGGCAACGACTTTCGTGTATCCGGCGTCTACGATCGAAGAGTTGGAGTTGGCCTTGAAGTCGGAGGAGACCAGCTCTTCTTCGGTGTAGCCGAGGATGCCCTTCATCGGGCCGTGGGCGGCGGCCTTCAATGCTGCGTTGACCGCTTCAACGGTGGTGGGTTTCTCGACGAAGACGGTTAAGTCCACGACGCTGACGTTCGGAGTAGGAACGCGCATGGCGTAGCCATCCAGCTTACCCTTCAGTGCGGGAATGACGAGGTGTAGCGCTTTTGCCGCGCCGGTGGAACTCGGGATCATGTTGAGAGCGGCCGCGCGGGCGCGGCGAAGGTCCTTGTGCGGAAGATCGAGGAGCTTCTGATCGTTGGTGTACGAGTGGATGGTGGTCATCGTTCCAGCGATGATGCCGAAAGTGTCGTGCAAAACTTTGGCGACCGGGGCGAGACAATTCGTTGTGCAGGAAGCGTTCGAGACCACGTGGTGCTTGGCCGGGTCGTAGGTATTGTCGTTGACGCCGAGAACGAACGTGGCGTCAGGGCCGTCGGCGGGAGCGGAAATGATGACCTTCTTCACGGGCGCGCGCAGATGCTTCTTGGCGTCGGCGCCCTTGGTGAACAGGCCGGTGGACTCCACGACGATATCAGCGCCCACGGAGGCCCAATCGATTTCGGCGGGATCTTTCGTCTTGAAAACCTTGAAGCTCTTCCCTTCCACGGCGATGGAATCGTCGGTGTGGGTCACCTTGTGGTGGAGATTGCCGAGGATGGAGTCGTACTTGAGCAAGTGCGCCAGGGTTCCGGCATCGGTAACATCGTTGACCGCGACGAACTGAATGTCTTTGTCATCCAGCGCGGTGCGCATGATGTTGCGTCCGATGCGGCCGAAGCCGTTGATGCCTACCTTGATGGGCATTCTTCCTCCGATGGAATGTAACTAAGTCCGGCCCGGCCAGAATGAAATTCGGCCACATGGCGAACTAGAAATGCTATGGGCTGCGTGGAAAAAAGTCAACGTAGCGGCCGCCTAGGTGATGCCTTTAATCTGTCTGTCTTCTGAATTGCCCGGTACGGCACTCAATCTCTTGCTCGTTTTGAATATTCCAACCCGACCCCTGAAGTTGGACAGTCTTACCCCAGCATTGCGAATAGCCTCTGCCGCAACACCCTGGTGATGTCTAAAACTGTGCTCTTTTCCATTGACAATGATTTAGTCATAATGTCTAATATCGCCACCGTGGATTTGACCGACTACAAAAAGGCTTTCGCTCAAGCGCACGCCGACCTTGAAAAGCTGACTGAGGAACGCGAAGAAATTGACCGGAAAATCTCCCGACTTAAGCAGGCAATCGTCGGACTCGCGCCACTTGCCGAAGAAGCAGGTCCGATGGTTGGTGTGACTTCTATTTTGGCTCGCAGTTTCGCAGAAGCGGGAATGACCGATGCGATTCGAGAAATCCTTAGCTCGTCCCAAAAACCGCTTACTCCTCTTGAGGTAAAAGAGCGGCTTCTCCAAATGAAGCCCAGTGCCTCTGCACAGAGCAATATCATGGCTTCGATTCACACGGTTTTGAAGCGATTGGTGCCGAAGGAAGCTACGTCATCCACTAGCAAAGAAGGCGATGTTGTTTATGCGTGGAAATTTTCCAGGGAAAAGCTGGTTGACCTGGTTAGGAAAGCAAGGGCCAAGGACCAGGCAAGAACCATTGCACCAGGCAGTGCAGGAATAGCGGACATAGTTCCTGGAGAACTACCAAAGACGTCGAAGACAAAATGAAAGCGCCCCGTCACTGGTTCCAGCGAGTGGCGGAGCGAGATTCACGAGGCAGCAACGAGGGTAAACGCTGTGTCCGACGAAAATGACATTTCGCGCGTCCGAGAGGAAGAGGCTCAACGCGGGCGGAGGCCCGGACACACATCCGAAAAGGAAAAACGTCGACGGCTGAAAGCGCTGATGGCGGATGCGCTACGGAAGGCAAACAGAGGACTCTTTCAGCAGGTTCTTATCGACCTCGGACAGGCACCCGGGTCCGCCGAGTATGAGGGGTCGCTGAAGATGTACGACGACTACCAACGCGGGAAGCGGTAGCCAAGCGCTTCTCGGCAGCGAGAATTCGCTGCTGCTGTTCTTCTTCGGACAGGCTCGAAAGCCGTCCAAGAGCAAGCTCGGCAAGTTCTTCCGCTACTTTTTCCACAGTTTTCTTCTTGCGGGCCATGTTTTTCGGCACTCCGTTGCGAAGCTCTCTCAAGCCTATACTACCACCCGCCGCCGCGAATTGCAGAGCCACTGCTTTGGCACATAAGAAAGAGTCAACCCAAGACTTGTGCGTGAAAGTGCTGAATCACGGAAGCACCGTGCCACGATGTGCGGCACGGTGCCAGAGAGGAACCATCACAGACGCGATTGAGATCAGCGCCGAGGTCTAGTGGTGTTCGTGACGCCACTTCCAGTAATTGTTCTGCTCGTCTTTATTCAGCGTGGAATAGTCGCGGTACTGTTCGTGGCGCCCATCCCAGTAGGAGTGGTAGACCACTACTTCGTGATTGTTCCAGCGATGGTAGTCGTGATGAGTTTCGTCGTAATACGACACGCCACAGCCCGCGCCGCCGACGGAAACCAACACGATCGCCGCAAGAATAAGTTGAGCGGCGCGACTTCTCAGCATTCTCATGTGGTGAATTCTCCTTTTGACTCCCAAAATGAGTTGCACTTCTCTTGCGGGGACCCAACGTCAGTCACAGCAGATAACCTGGCACAACCTGGCTGGTAATTTAGATGTTGGAGCGAAAGAAAGGACGGCGGCCTGTCCGCGGGGAGTGCCTCCCGCTAGACGTGGCCGTCGGAATTACTGGGGGTACTGCCGGATGCTGGTGACGCGCTCGCCCTGGAAGCGCACGAAGATCGTTTTCGAAGGTGGCTGGCCGTAGATCCAGTCCTCAATCTCGTTGCCTTCGGAATCGCGCTCGCGGACTTTGTGCTCGGGCTTGCCGATGGCCGCAACCACTTCTTCGCGATCCATGCCGACGGCGGGACGCCGGTCCTGAATGGCCTTCTTCGTCTCCGGCGGAAGCGTGTCCGTCCAGTGCACGGACGCGGAGCGCTGCTTGGAAAAATCGAGAAACGGCGAAAGCAATTGCTTCAATTCCTCGGGCGTGAGATCCGGAAGGCTCTTGGTGAACTCCAGAAAAATCGTGCTGCCCATGCCGGGCTGAATCCCCGGAGGGGCACCTTCTTGCGTGGTCTGCGAGGCTATCGTCGGCCCGCCACCCATTCCCATCTGAATATGATCGCGCCAATTCTTCTTTCCCTTTCCCCCGCCGTTCACATCGACGGCGATAGTGTGGGCGCGAAAATCCAGCTTCGTGATTTGCACGTTGTCGCCGGTATTTACAGCGGCGCCATGCGTGGCCACGGCGCGGTCCAGCAACTCCTGGCTGAACGGCTTGCCCGCGTAGACGAGAAATCCTTCTTTACCGGCGGGCAGCGGTTTGGTCGCCTTGGCGAATTCTCCGGAGACGTAGCGGATCAGGTCGAGCTTCGACTTGTCTTGCAGCGTGCCGCTCTTGGGTGTGCTTGGCTGGCCGGATTGCGGCTCCTGAGCATCCGTGCCGGAAGCAATCGGCGGCAGAACAGAAATGGCTTCTCCCGAAGGAAATGGCTCGGTGGGACCAGTGGAAGGATGGAGGCGCTCGACGCCGGGCACATCCGCAAAGGCGAACAGAAAAGCGGCAAGCGTTAGCGTGAGCCAGTTCGACATCGATTTAGGGAGCCAGCCGCCCCTGCGACCGACCGCCCCTATTCTATGATGCTTAGAGGCTCCTGAACAGATACCTAATGTTTTCGAGCCTGGAGGACCCCGGCCGCACTGGGGACACTTACGAGACGTTGACCTGCACCCCGGACCGATCAATCTTCATTGGCAAGAGCTGGCCGCCGGCATCCACCACCGCGGCCTCGACGCGCTCGCGGGCGTCCGGCTCGATCAACAGCACCACGCATCCTCCGCCGCCCGCGCCACAGACCTTTCCGGCCAGAGCACCCTTGCGGCGGGCGCCTTCGACGATGCGGTCAATCGTTTTCGTGGAGATGGTCGGAAGGTTCTTCTTCCGGAAGCTCCACTCTTCGCGCATCAAGCGGCCCGCTTCGCTCCAATTGGATTTCTCCAAAGCGCCGCGAAGCTGCTGAGCGACCTCGGAGATGCGCGCCAGGTTGTGGTGCACTTTCGCGTTTCCATTGATATGTTTCTGGAAGACGTCCCAATTGTTGATGGCGGATTTGCGCGGCTTGCCGGTGTAGCAAAGCACGAGGCGGCGCTCGAGTTCGGAGAGATCGACGCGCAACTCGGTGCGATGCTCGCCGCCGGGCGGTAACTCGATGGCGGCGGCGCCGCCAAAGGCCGGAGGATAGTGGTCCTGGGTGCCCGTGGGAACGCGAATGACGATAGCTTCGGCATCGCGGCTGATGTGGATCCAGTCGGCCTTGCTCTTGCCTGCTCCCGTGAAGCGATCGAGCGCCGCGCAAATCGCCACGGCCATGGCACTGGAGCCGCCGATCCCCGCGCCCGCCGGCGCCTCGGAGTCGGTGGTGAGGGTGAACCCTCCTTCGGGCTGGAAGAATTTGGCGATCTCGGCGAGCAGCGGCAGGCGGTAGCGCTTCCCTTTCACGAGGGCGGCGAACGAGTCGAAGCTCTCTTCACGCTGCGTGTCGCGGGAAACCAGCTTGATGCGGTCGTCACCTTGAGGATGCTGATCGATGACGCAGGAGGCGTAGCGCGTGATCGCGGCATTGACCGTGACTGCGCCCGGATGGAACAGGTAGAGCGGCCAAATATCCAGTGTGCCGCCAGCTAGATCGACGCGCGTCGGAGCTTTCGATTCGATTCGCATTGTTACCCGTTGGTTGAATTTGTCGCCGAGGTTCCAGCGTGGCCAGTGTGACGGAAGAACTAAGCAAGCTCAAGCATCGACGGAGAATGATGCGAAGAGAGAGACAACAGCGCTAGTCAAACCGCCCGGACGCAGCACCTGGTGACGGCCATACGGCTCAGGAGTTGCCGGCGCCGGCGGCGCGGTTGCGGATCAGAAGAGGCGCCTCTTTCTTTTCTTTGGCGTTAGCGGGATTCGGCTCGAAGCAGCGGCGGCACCGGGCTTCATACATTCCCGAGGCGCCCACGACGACGAGCTCTTCGCTCTCGACCAGGCGTTGCGTGTGCACCGCGGGATTTCCGCAGCGTACGCAGATGGCGAGCAGCTTGGTGATCTCTTCCGCAACCGCCAAGAGCCGCGGCATGGGCTCAAAGGGACGGCCGCGAAAATCGGTGTCGAGGCCCGTGACGATCACGCGCTTGCCGAGGTTGGCGAGCTTGGTGCACACGTCGACGACCTCGTCGCCGAGGAATTGCGCTTCGTCGATGCCGATGACTTCCGTGCGCGCCTGCACCTTCTCCATGATCTCCGAGGCCTTGGTGACGTTGTCGGAAGGAATGCCGAGGCCGGAATGCGAGATAATTTCGTTGGCGGCGTAGCGCTCGTCAATGGCTGGCTTGAAGATTTGTACGCGCTGGCGGGCAAACTCCGCGCGGCGCAAGCGGCGGATCAGTTCTTCGCTCTTGCCGGAAAACATCGGGCCGACCACAACTTCGATCCAGCCCATATTGCCTTTGACGATGTCCACGTCCGTCCTCCTCGTCCGATTGCCGGCAGCAGCGTTCGGAGTGCCGGCCAGCGGAAACCCGGCCACACGTACACTCTAGCGCGCTAGGGCAGCCGAGCGATACATCCTTGCGTTGTAAAACGGTGCAAAGGCGGCGACCGCCGCCACGCGAAACGCTTCCTGGCGCGTGATCAAATTACTGGAAAGCACGCCCCATGCGCCCTGCGCGTCGCGAATACCCACGGCGCCCGCAAACCGGTCGACGGCAACCGACAACTCGACACCCTTATCGAGGACTTCGTGGGCCAGCGATTCCGGCAACTCGACGCCGCCGGAGCGCCCGTAGTGTCCGCGGGCACCGTCGCTCACGTAAGCCCAGCCTTCAAGAAAGACACGTCGGCCGGAATCCTCCTGCACCACGTCCAAGCCGCCCTCCAGCCCCACGAAGTAGCGCCACGGCTCGCCATTGGCGCGCGCAATTTGCACGAGCGCCTCGGCACGCTGCCGCGCGCCGCGCATCAACTCCGCGCACGACGACGGCGTATGGCTGACCCCGCTCTCGACATCGACGCCAACGACCTCGAACGCGGCGCCGGGACTCAGTGTCGAGGCAAAAGCCTCCGCCGCCTCGGTCACCGCATTGAGCTTGGGCCGCCGAGTGCTGCCAACGGCTATGAGTATCTTTTCCATAGAGATTGAAAATCGCGAAACTGACGCTCAGATTCTAACGGTACCTCGGAAATATCTCACGCGGAATTCATAAGCCTGGGGAGAACTCGAACGAGTGTTATGCTTGCGGCCATCAGAATCCGCGATGAAGAAAGCGAAAAGAGAACTGGCCGGCCCCGGTATTTTTAGTCCACAGGGAGAGTTAGTTTTCGGCAGAATCTAGACCTGAAAGAAGGGGGATTTTGCCGTGAAGCAGAAGCGATTTAGTGTGGAACAGATCGTAGCAGTCCTGAAGCAAGCCGAAGCGGGAGTACCACTGGCGGAGCTGCTTCGCAGAGTCGGTGTGTCCGAGCAGACCTTCTATCGATGGAAGAAACAGTATGTGGGGCTGGAAGCGGATCAAGTTCGACAGCTCAAACAACTTCAAGAAGAAAACACCCGATTGAAACAGGTGGTGGCCGACCTGACACTCGACAAAGCGATGTTGCAGGATGTGCTTTCAAAAAAATTCTGAAGCCCTCGCGGCGTCGGCAGGTGGTCGAGTACCTGCACGACAACTACCGGGTAAGCGAGAGGCGGGCCTGTAGAGTTGCCCGGATACATCGAGCGACCTTCCGCTACCGCAGCTACAGGGATCCACGGACCGAGCTGCGGATGCGCATTCGGGAGATAGCGCAAACGAGAGTGCGCTACGGATACCGGAAGATTCGTGTGCTGCTGAATCGCGAGGGTTGGAAAGTGGGGAAATACCTGGTGGAACGGATCTACCGGGAAGAAGGATTAACGCTGCAGCAGCGGCGGAAACGACGCCGACGAGTAGCGGAACACCGGCGAGAGCGTTTCCATCCTACGAGGCCGAACCATGTGTGGTCGATGGACTTTGTGGCGGATCAGTTGGCGGACGGAAGAAGATTTCGGTCGTTGACGGTGGTGGATATTTACACGCGGGAATGCCTGGCGATTGAATCGGAGCAGCGGCTGAAGGGCGAGGATGTGGTGCGGGTACTGAACCGGATCAAAAACATCCGTGGAGTTCCGAAGATGATGCACTGTGACAATGGCAGCGAATTTTCCAGTCAAGTGATGGATCTATGGGCTTATCAGAACGGAGTACGCATGGCGTTCTCCCGCCCTGGGAAACCAACTGATAACGCCTTCGTGGAATCGTTCAACGGCACGTTTCGAGCGGAATGCCTGAATGCACATTGGTTTACGTCCTTGACGGAAGCTCAGCAGATCGTAGAGACTTGGCGAGGCGAATACAATGAGAGTCGTCCTCACCGATCTCTGGGGGAGAAGACGCCCAACGAATTCGCCAAGGAAATCGCGGCTAGCCGCGATTTCCTTGGGATGCAAACTGCCGAAAACTCACCCTAGGGTTGGTCTGAAAAAGCCGGGCCGATCAGTGATGTAGACTCTCTCATTCGCCGTGGTACAAAAACTCGGTCTGGTCAGGGTTTGCGCGTCAATCAGGCACTGGAAACGTTGCATCGAGCGTGGAGGAGGGTTATATTTCGGTATCGTAATCTCTAGCGAACTGGCCACGAGCTTTTCTGGCCCGACTGTCACGCACCTTGACACGGAGGTCGCAATGAAATTCTTGGTACCTTGCTTGGGCGTCCTGTTGCTGGCCATGGGCCCCGCTCGACTGCCGCGCCAATCCGACCGCAATGAGCAGTCTCGCTTTTCCACTTCTGGCTCGGCCCGTCAAGCCTGCGATTACCGGACCCGAAGACATCACCGCTCTAGTCCATGTTGTGGCGCAGCCCGATTCGCCACTAGAAATCCTAGCAATTGATTTCAAAGATTCATTTCTGACTGTAGCGAACGAGCATGAAACAGAGCAGTTGCGCTGCACGATGAAAATCCACAACCGAAGCGACCAATGGATTCGGGGCGCTTGGATAGATGTTGTGGCAGCCACCTCCAGCGGTGGCGGAGGGACGGGATTTGAGGCCCACCGTGGGCAATGGGACGGCTTAGCACCGGGTAAAGAGGTGGAAGTGCGCGCATGCGGCGGAGGCGGCAGTGGGAGCGCCCTTGGCAATCATGTCCGTATCCTGGTCCTCGTTCATCGGGTCGAAATGGACGACTACTTTTACGTACCATCGAAACTTATTCCTTTTGAACTCGGAGTCTCTCCGGTCGGCCTGTAACTCCTAGTTGCGTCGCGTTACCGGACAATGAGCCTAGTTTCCGATCAGCACGTTTGCTAGGACTTATCCGTGCCGGCCTTAATTTCGGCTCGCCAGGGCCTTGTCTAGCGCTACCACGTTCACGCAGTTGGGTTCTTAATTGCGCTATACGTCAATTTTGTCTAAACGGCCTTTTCCCATCTCGGCCCTTGGAATAAGGTAGTAGCCGGGGGGCCATCGGTGACCAGGGAACAAAATGCCCGACGCTATCCAAGGTCCAAAGTTCAAAAGCAAGTGCTTGTGGCCTGGATGAATGGGACCCAAAAGCATGTTTCCCGCGTGGAAAACTTGGCGCTAGGCGGTTTGTTCGTGTGCACGAAAGATTCTCCTGGGGGTACACTAAGGCTTCACTTTGACTTTCTTCTTCTGCCCACCGAGCTGCGTCACCAGATTACTTTTCAGAGCTCCAACAAGCTGCGCGCCCTTCGCCACTTTGTCGTCTCCACCCAAGTTCTTGTAGTGGAATAGCACTCTCCCGTAAGCGTCGTTCAGTACGTCGTCCGTTAATGTCTTCATGTCCAGACTGGCAATCTTTGTTCGCTTTGGTTTGATGGACTTCAGCGCAACACAGACGGCGTACATGGCGACGTAGAACAGTAGGTTCAGTTTTTCGCCACGCTCTAGATACAAACCTTCCAGGTAAGCATCTACGCGCTTAATGATGAGAGCGCACTTCTGGTACATCTCAAGCGGATATTTGTCTGCGAACAATGAAGCGTAGTTCTTATCGGCAACGGTCGTCGGACGCGCTCTTGCATTGTCCGGTTGTTGGAGCACGATGGCTGCGACCGCTTGCGCCAAGAATCCAATCGTGACGATCTTCTGCGTCGAAATCCCTTGATTCCGGTAGTAGTTCTTTCGCCGGTCGTAGTAGAGGTCAACGACCTTCAGTGCCGTCTCAATGTTGCGCTGGATTTGCTCCGTCGCGTGAAGATTGATCGGTTCAATCTTCGTCTGACTGTTGGTCGCAGTAATGATGTTATCCGAGGTTTCTGAGTTGGTGTTTACGATTACGCGGACAAGAAGTGTCCGCTCGTCCACAGGATTCGCGCCCGAATTGAAGTGATTGAAAATCTCGTAGGAGGTTTGTAGGCCGTTCACAATCAACGGATCGGTGATATGAAGTTTACCGCCGACGTAGGAGACAGCAGACGCGAGGATGGTGATTCCGTTGTTAAGCCACCAGAAGTCTTCGCTTACCGGATTCGCAAGAGTAGTGCTGATACCTTTGTTGACCTTGACGTCTGGCGCATGAGCACGGACGTTTGCGTCGAAAAGATACTCTTGCAACACATCGTTTTTGCTGATGAATTTGTAGAAGTCAGGAAGCTTAGTCAGGCATATATAGCCGGTGCGTCCGAACGCCTGCGAGTCAAAGTACTTCGGCGTGACAAGTTGTAGCGTTTCTTCGGGGTGCTGGTTGAAGAGTGTTAGTAGTCTGCTGCCGGTAATATATTCGTAGGAGCAGTCCACAGTGGGATAGATTGACCGCGCTTTTTCCATCACGAGTTTGGCACGCTCTTCCACCTTTGGATTGATCTCTTCCCCCAGGCTAACGTGACAAAACGTGACGGTAAGTTTCGGTTGCTTCAACAAGCCTTGATGGTAGACGTCGTGGAACTTTTTGACAGCTGTGAGAAGTGGTTCGCCGTAGAGCGTCTTTTGCGTCTTCCCGAGAGTGGCATTGAGCGGCAGGCAAGTCTCGGCAAAGTCCTTGAACTTTTGCGGCACTGCCTCATCGAACGATGCCGTATTCTTGGCTTGGAGGATTACGAGCTCGCAGTGAACCTGTTGGTCCTTGAAGATTGCTGGATCGGTGTCTTCACGGATGAACTTCCGGTTCACAAACAAGTAGAATCCGTCTACACCGCCGTCATCGCTTCCGCCGATAATGCCGGATTCAATTTCAATTGGGTCGAGATTGAAACGGCGCATCTTGAGTGCTTGTTGCGCGGCAAACAGTTCAAAGTATTTGTCGGCAGTCCAGGAAGGATAGTCCCGTTTGCGGGACTCTTCGATTACACTCTTGAGGACAAAGCTGGAGTCGGCGGCGCTCACGATATCAATCTTTCGTTATCATTTAATGAATGTTACCAGCATTCGACCGATTTCCAATCGTCAGCGGGAGCAGGCGTAGCCCACCCAGGCCGGGCGTCGATTGCTCCGAACCTGTCGTCAGCGACAGCGCGTGCCACGCCAATTGGCACGCTCCCGTAAGTGGTATAAACGGTCTTTCCCTCAATGATACGCTGGCACATAACTTGGACTTGGTAACGGTGAGGCACGACGCGCCCGAAGAGTCCATGCACAAGCACCGGGACGTTGCCACGAGCGACCTTGCCGCCGCACCCCACGCAATCGCGTTTCTCCTCGTGCAGTTGATCTATTCTTGGTTCGGGATTACGTCGGAAAAGATTCCCTACGTCTCGCAGGTGAACGACGTCAGGTTCGTCGATGAAAACGCCATCAAGACCGCGCGTTCTTACTGAAACCTAGTCAACCCTACTGAAACCTCCATACCTTTTCTATTTCGGTAGTTAGCGCCAGGGTAGACGAATAATCACGAATGTCCTGTCAGCATCACCCAGAGTTTGAGGCGGTATTTGTGGGCTAGTATGGGGCCGTTCGGAAAACGGATAGTTTCCAAACGTCTGCGGAGGTTTTTCCCGGGTCGTAGAATCAACGACTTACGAGCCGCCAAATGGCCGAGGATTTCCAAACGGACCGTTTAGACTGTGCCCGCCGCGAGGGAGCCGACGCCTTCATCCAATCAGCCTCTCATTTTGCGGAGAGCCGGAGGGTCTGAACGTAGTCATCAGGGGCGCGCTTAAACTTTACAGGGAAGAACGGCGCAAGAATCGGAGCAGCAATTATGACCAGTGCCCCGGAATACATCAGGGCGTACAATGGAAGTAATGGATTCTGCAGCCCTTGCAGGTAGGCGGCGATGAACCCACCTGCAAGGCAGATTGTCGTGTACAACCAATTATGCCCTAGCCTCAAGACGAGATTGGTCCCGCATGCGGCACACCGAAGGTGGATGTCGCCTCGGAAATCCTTGAGGGGCACAGGTGTGCTGCAAACCACGCAGTTGAGCTGTGACTTCCTCCACAAGAATAGACTTACGAGCGCATGGCGGAAGCTGTGCAGCATATGATTACCCTCGTGAAGCGGAATCATTGAAGTGAACCGCAGCCCTGTCCCGCTTTTGCGATTGCGATTGCGGCGCCCGATGCCGCGAACTTTACTACCTTCTGAACTTCTGGATCAGCTAAAGAATACCACACTTTAAAAGCGTCGATTGCGTCTTTGGTCGCAGGGAAAAGCGCTCCTCCAGCTTGCGTCGAGCTAACCACAACCGCGCCGCCTGCTGACGCTCCGTACCAAAGGGCGAGGGTGCAGGGATTCCCGAGGGATTGCACGCCGGTCTTGTTGAGCGCCGACGCGAGTGCGTTCGCTCTGTTATCCAGGACGCTGCCACCTGTGCGGTTGCTCTCCTCTGGTGTCACCACGAGGGTTAGTTGGACCCCGATGCTGGGGAAACTCCAAACTGTGTCGTAGACGGCCAACTCGTTTATCACGCAATTGGGGTCGTCGCCGCAACCGCCAAGAGAAATCAGCGAGTTATCGATAACGCCCACGGGCTTCCACCCTACGAGTTCGTCCTGGCTTTCTGCACCTATCCACATGAGCTCGAACTGCATGTCGCCGTAAGCGAAGTTATAGTTGTCTGACACGCCCGGGGGCTGATTTGGACAGTGGGCTTGCGGGTTTCGGCAGGCTACGCCGGATTGCTTTGGCGGATCCAAACCGAACGGGTCGAAGTAGTCCACCGGATCATTTGTGACGTAGGCGTAGCGGTTCCAAGATTGGGGATTGATAGGTTTAGTAGCGGCGAAGTCGGCGGGGTCGGGAGTAGACCAGCGGCCGAGGGAGGAGGAGTATTGGCGGAACTGGGTGTGGTCCAACTGGGACTCGGCGTCGCGCTCGTCGCCCGTGAATTTGTAGTTGTTGACGGTGATCTGGGGGTTCCATTCCTGGCCGAAGGGGAGGAAGGTCCCCGACCATGTCGGATAGCCGCTTACTGTCGTGATTATCCGCGACGAGCTCAGGTGATCGCCGTGGTAGTAGGTCGTGGTGGTGAGCCAAACGAATCCGTCACCGGATACGTGGTTCACCTCGTAGCCCACGCCGGTCATGTTCGAGTTGTACACGTTGACCGTGAGGCTGATGGTCTTCTGCCGATTGTAAAGTGGCCGCACCGTGCCGTCCGTGCTGACCAGCGCAAAGTCCTGATAATAAATATCCCACGACCCGGCGGCGGTCGCCGTGTTGGTGTCGAAGGTCCAATGGTCGATGGTCTTGCCGGCGAACGCCGTTAGGTCCACCCGGCGGTAGTGCCAGGAAAGGTCGGTCGTGTCGGCGTTGGCCGGCTGCCCGTCCTGATCGACCGAGCCGGTGTAGTACGACCCGTCAGAGAACCACATCGCTACCCCGCCAACCGCGCCCGAACCTTGGTACTGACGCCAATAGAATTTGTCGCCCGATTGCAGCACGTAGCCAGCGAGGCCGCCGCTGTTGGCCATCTCGAACTCGGCCCCGGTAAAGGCGTCACCAGCAGCGCGAGTGCCGTAGGTATGAATGCGGTCCTCGTACGTATCGGCGCGCGCCAGCAGGCGCCCGTTGGCATATATATAGTCCGTCCAGTCGCCGTTGCCCTTGCGTTCGGCGAGAGTCGCGCCTCCGGCGCCGATGTATTCCGTGGTGTCCGTTCCTACCGTCTTGACCGCGCGCTCACCGTCGGCGGCGTAATTGTAACTGGCGGCGCCGGAGTTGAGCGATTTGACGCGGCTTTCCGCATCGTAGACGTAAGAGTTGAGACCATCGGCGAGGGTATTGCCCGAGAGGTCGTAGGAGAAACCAGTGTTGGTGATCTGGTTTTTCGTGTTTACCGCCTGGCTTAAGGCGGTCATCGAGCAGCCCGATTGCGTTGGCGTCGCGGTAAGCAGGTTGCCCCAGGCGTCGTAGCCGAACTGCTGCGCCCAGCAATCGGCCCCGGAAGTCACCGTGGTTTTTGCCGTCGAAAGGCGATTCAGGCTGTCGTAGGTGAAATTCTGCGTGCGGCCGGCGTTGAGATTGTCGGTGATGGTCATGAGGCTGCCGTTGTTGTGGCTGCTCGCATCGTAAAAGCTAAGGGATCGGTAAAAGGCTGTCAAGATGCTGCTCGACACCTGCTCATTGCTGGGTTGCAGACGGCTGTTATAGGTGAGGGTTTCGGTCAGGCCATCCCCGACCGAGATGCTCGTCGGCGCGCCGTTCGGGGCGTAGCTGGCCCCGGTGAGATAATTGTAGCCAACCGATGTTCCGGCGAAGCTGGCGAAGTTGACCAGGTTTAATCCATTCGCGGCGGTGTACTGTTGCGTGACGACGCGGCCGCTGGGATAGGTGATGGAAGTCGGATTCCCGGCGAGATCATAGGCGAAACTGAGCTGATAATCCGAATTGCCGCTGACTGGAGTGCCTTCCTTCATAAACGCCACACGGCTCATGGAGTCGTAGCTGTAAGCCTTCATGACGATTGGCTGGCTTGAGGTGCCCGACCAAGACCAACTGAGACGCCCCTTGCTGTTGGCGATGGAGAATGTGTCGGTTCCGACAGTGACCGACGTCTGGTCATAGCCAAACAGGGCAGGAACGGTTCCGTCGGAATAACTCTTCTGCGTGACGCGGTGGAGGGCGTCGTGAGTGTAGGTTGTAACGATGCCGCGGGCATCGGTTGTGGTGGCCAGGTTGCCGTTCGCGTCGTAGCCATTTTTTTGGCACGATCCTCCGGACACGGTTCCATAGCAGAAGGTGCCGGCTTCGGGTGTCGTGGAACTCGTCAAACGAGACAGAAAGTCGTAGGCGTAAGAACGGTTGCGGGAGCCATTCTGCACGACACTGGTCAAGTTTCCGAGGGGATCGTAGCCGTAGGCTGTGACGTAGCCCAGCCCTCCGGGATCTTCCGTAACCTGCGACATTCGCCCGAGCCCATCGGACTGCAGCGAGCGCTTCTTTCCGGTTTCGTCCGTAACAGTAGCCACGTTGTTCGTGTAGCTGGCGTTAACGACGTTGTTGTCTTGATCGGTGACCGAGGTAGGGCGACTAAGAGCGTCATAGCCATACGTGATCTTTCCCCACGTAGGCTCGCCGCCGCAATTCGTCGTTGGCGGATTGCAGCGGGTGGGGTTGTAGACATTGGCCACTCGCCCAAGAGAATCGTAGGTCGTGGCGGTGTAATCCGTACCTTGGGGATCGGAGGTGAGCTGAGTCTGCGAGGTGCTGACCAGACCGAGTTTTTGTACCACGGCGAATGAGAGAGTCTACATCACTGATCGGCCCGGCTTTTTCAGACCAACCCTAGGGTGAGTTTTCGGCAGTTTGCATCCCAAGGAAATCGCGGCTAGCCGCGATTTCCTTGGCGAATTCGTTGGGCGTCTTCTCCCCCAGAGATCGGTGAGGACGACTCTCATTGTATTCGCCTCGCCAAGTCTCTACGATCTGCTGAGCTTCCGTCAAGGACGTAAACCAATGTGCATTCAGGCATTCCGCTCGAAACGTGCCGTTGAACGATTCCACGAAGGCGTTATCAGTTGGTTTCCCAGGGCGGGAGAACGCCATGCGTACTCCGTTCTGATAAGCCCATAGATCCATCACTTGACTGGAAAATTCGCTGCCATTGTCACAGTGCATCATCTTCGGAACTCCACGGATGTTTTTGATCCGGTTCAGTACCCGCACCACATCCTCGCCCTTCAGCCGCTGCTCCGATTCAATCGCCAGGCATTCCCGCGTGTAAATATCCACCACCGTCAACGACCGAAATCTTCTTCCGTCCGCCAACTGATCCGCCACAAAGTCCATCGACCACACATGGTTCGGCCTCGTAGGATGGAAACGCTCTCGCCGGTGTTCCGCTACTCGTCGGCGTCGTTTCCGCCGCTGCTGCAGCGTTAATCCTTCTTCCCGGTAGATCCGTTCCACCAGGTATTTCCCCACTTTCCAACCCTCGCGATTCAGCAGCACACGAATCTTCCGGTATCCGTAGCGCACTCTCGTTTGCGCTATCTCCCGAATGCGCATCCGCAGCTCGGTCCGTGGATCCCTGTAGCTGCGGTAGCGGAAGGTCGCTCGATGTATCCGGGCAACTCTACAGGCCCGCCTCTCGCTTACCCGGTAGTTGTCGTGCAGGTACTCGACCACCTGCCGACGCCGCGAGGGCTTCAGAATTTTTTTGAAAGCACATCCTGCAACATCGCTTTGTCGAGTGTCAGGTCGGCCACCACCTGTTTCAATCGGGTGTTTTCTTCTTGAAGTTGTTTGAGCTGTCGAACTTGATCCGCTTCCAGCCCCACATACTGTTTCTTCCATCGATAGAAGGTCTGCTCGGACACACCGACTCTGCGAAGCAGCTCCGCCAGTGGTACTCCCGCTTCGGCTTGCTTCAGGACTGCTACGATCTGTTCCACACTAAATCGCTTCTGCTTCACGGCAAAATCCCCCTTCTTTCAGGTCTAGATTCTGCCGAAAACTAACTCTCCCTGTGGACTAAAAATACCGGGGCCGGCCACTGTAGTGGGCCGTACCTGACAGCGTGACGTCGGTCGCAGGGGTGCTGCCGGTAAGCGCTGTCAAGGCGCTGTGCAGGAGCTGAAGCGCCTGCGGGCTGGCTGAACTTATCTGTTGTGCGCTGGAGGATAGGACAGTCGAGAGCATAAGCAGAGCACTAAGAAACGTTGCGCGCATAAATAACCTCCTTAAGTGGCGCATCTTATACTAGCCAGCAGAAAGGCTGTAAATAGTACGCGGGGACAGCTGTACGCGGGGACAGCCTGTACTAAGAAAGAATCAGCCAATGCATGCCGTAGTTTTCGGAGAATGGATCGATTCTAGTCAAAGAACGACGAAATGATCAGTCCCGAGGAGGATCGGGGATGGTTCACGGCGGAGAGTTCTACCGAAGGCTCACCGCGCATAGCGCACTCCATTGGCTTCCCGAAACGTTTGCGGTCCGCGTCACTTCTCCAGTAATCCGACTTACCAGGAGTTGGTCTGCCCTTCGGGGAAATGGCCCAACTATTCTCTCAAACGGCCAAGTTTGGGCTAGACTTCAACCCACAGCATCAACAGACATTGACTCCATCATTTGATTCAGCGGAGGTCGTTGATGAAGTTCCTTATCGCGTCAGCACTTTGCTTCGTCTGGCTTCTGGCTCTTCCTCCATTCCAAGGGGAGCTAGGAGCCCAAGAGAAAGCTTCACCTCAAACCTCAACCCCGCCCCGCATTACGGTAAAAGGCGAATCCATGAAAAAGATGCTCGTTCACAAAGTGAATCCTAGCTATCCCTACGAAGCGATGCACGAGCGCGTTGCAGGAACGGTCAAGCTCAAGGTTGTGATAGGTGTGGATGGAGGCGTCAAACAGGCTGAGTTTATTTCCGGTCCCTCCGTATTCGTCCAATCGACTATCGATGCTGTGCGCAAGTGGAAATACAAACCTCCAACAGTAAAGGGCGGACCTGTCGAAGTGGACACAACTGTGGAGGTGGTTTTCTCTTTAAATCAATAGTCATATGAATGACTGAAAGTCCGCCGAGATCATGCGATGGACGAATAGGCATCAGAGGCGCTAACTAGTGCCTAATAAAAGCCCTTACGGCATGTACCGAGATTCAGAGTCATAAGTAACTGCGATGACGGATTCTTCAGCGGCGACGATGGTGTTCTTCGGTTTGCTAGCGATTTTGTTTGTTTTCATCGCTGGCGACTATTTCCCTAGCATGATTCGCCCTGCCAAGAGAAAGCTTCCGAAGTGGTGGGGCCATTTGTGGTTTCTTGGCTTTGCGGCAATCATGTTCTGGCTAGGGATCGGACATTTTCTCAGGAAAAAATAGTGGAACGCGGGGACTGCCGCGGCGCTTTGAGCTTCATGTGGTCTCCAGAGCTAGGTACTCTTCCCCCGATTCACGATAGGCCCGACCAACTACCGCCCACGGCCTTGCACTGATCACTAGCCTGCGCGCTTCCTTCTCGCTTTTTCCCGATGCACGAAGAAAAAAGTACGTCAGCGACGCGCTTCGGCAGATTCCCATACGGCACATCACGAACAGCCGTGCTTTTCGATTCTTAATCGCTCTCTTGTAGAACTTGAGAGCATTATTGTAGAACCAGCGAGGGCGCGGCTGCTTGTCATCTCTGAACGGAAGCCAGAGGCACTCGAATTGCCGTACTCTCCTGTCGTGAACGTTGCGGCGGAGGTTGATGACGTGGGTGATGCCTAACGCCTGCAGCTCCTCGACGTGTCGCCACTTGGTGATCCCGCTGCCGAAGGCCAGCCGTTTCGTGGCAAAGAAAGCTTTCAATTTCCGGTCCGCGCGAGGATTTCGTCTATCAAAGTCGTTAGCAGCTCCACATCTTTCGCCTCGCCTTCACTTCCATATTGACGCCGATCCCGATTAGCCCAGGCTTCGAGGACTTGGTGTGGCCCATCCAATTGGAGCCGAACCTGAAAAATGCAATATCCAGTCCAACTACGAACGAAGTACAGCCAGCCAGCTTCGAGAAAAATGAACCACCGGTCATCCATGCTCTCCGGTACCAATCCGAGCTGCAGGCGTTGAAACTCGCCATCGGTAAAAGTGCGGTCGAATGGAATCTGCACCCGTGAGGTTGGCATCGGGCGAAACTGATGCGATTTTCGAGTTGCTTTCACTGCCGCGCTCTCTCGGCAGTGAGCTTCTTCACGGGTGTTCTAGCCGAACCGTAAAAAGCCGTGGCCGGACTTACTCCGAGCGTGGCCGCGACCGCACGCCACGACGCTCCTTCACCGCGCAATCGTTTGATCTCCTGTGAGTTGACGACCTTCCGTGGCCTGCCCAACACTTTTCCTTTGGCCCGGGCATTCCTGAGTCCTGCTCTTACTCGCTCAGCGATCAAACTACGCTCCAGTTCGGCAACTGCACCCAGAACCGTGAAAACGAGTTTGCCGGCAGGCGTACTGGTGTCCACAGCCTCAGAAAGCGACACAAATTCGATCCCTAACGACTTGAAAGTCTCCAATGCACGCAAAAGATGCGATACCGACCTAGCAAACCGATCGAACCGCCAAACGCAAACGGCGTCAAAGCGTCTATGGTGGGCATCTTTGAGGAGTTGATTTAGTTCTGGACGGCTTTCCTTCATCCCGCTGACGCCTTCGTCGATGTATTCGCGTGTTACAGCCCATCCCCTGCGCCTGGCGTACGATCGAATTTCCCTCAACTGCATTTCAGGTGACTGAGCACCCTTTCCGGTGCTGACCCGGGCGTAAATCGCTGTTTTCATCCGTTTCTCTCCTTGAAATCCCTAGCATCGGTCTCCGGGTACCCGAGACGCCGAAACCGCACTGACAAGGGCGGTTTGCTACAGTTTGCAGCCTCGTACACAGGCTTTTCGGGCTTCTCTCGCCCTACCCCGGCTACCGACCCTCGAAAGCCCAGCAAACAGCCTTGCAAGCGTAAATTGTCATATACATCACTCATAGGTAAACAGACAAGAATACTACGCCGTTCCAGTGCTGTAAACCCTAAAAATGACCTGATTTCAGCGAGTTTTGAGGAGGCTCGGGACCGTAGTCTGATGAGTGTAAACAGCCCAAACACCTTCAAGATCAGCGGCTACAGCGATGAACAACAATCAATCATGATTTCACTGCAATACAGGCAGTATTGGCCCGCATTTCACTTCTCTTTTGGGCTTCAATTGTGCGGCAGAAACTGAAATGTGAGGTATTGAAAATATTGATTCAGGGAGAGGGACCCACCAAGTACCCGGGGTAGCCGTGTGTACACACAAAAACCGGCTCAGCAGCAGAATTGCTGAGAATCTCCGCACTCAAATGCAAAATCCCCTGCGCCAAGCTTGTATGTAAAGGACATTTTAGGTATTGTTGACGTATTCTAAGGAAGATTGGTACTCATCATGATTACATGCGCCCTGAAGCAGATTCTCGATCGCAAGGGCTGGTCACGATATCGGCTTCAAAAAGAGTCCGGGATCAGCTCTCCGACAATACATGCGCTATACCACAACCGCAGCACACGCTACAGCGGCAGGGTCTTGGATAAACTGTGCCGGACGCTGGGATGCGAATTGAGCGAGTTATTGAAGTTTGAGCCAAAGAGGTTTCCCCGCCTGCGATAGCAATCGAATGCCGCATACCATCTCGTTCTGAACTTCGCTGTTTTTCTTTTCTCGAAACCAAACTGTTGAATCCGAAAAGTACCTTTCAGTAGGGCAGTTCCAGCGGAGCCGTCGGAGAAACTCTCTCCCCGCCGGCAGGTGGCTCCATGCAGGACGCGGTTCCGCTGAAACGCCTAATCCTGCATGGAGAAGAAAAATGAGAATCAATGAATATGATTTCACCTCTGATGTGGAGCTAAAGCTGCTTGCCCTTCTTGTCCGTAGACCTAAAGACGCTCTCAGTTTGATTAAACCCAGCTATTTCAAACACCCCATTCACGTCGATATCGCCCGCATTGCTGCTGAAGCTTATGAGGGCAAGGACCTCAAGGCAGACAGGCTCACCCGCACTAGCTTGTGGGCCATGGTCTGGACTTATCTCAAGAAATACAAGCCTTTCGAGAGAGGGGAAATGAAGAAGCCCTACCGGAGAGAAATTCATGAGCTTTTCAAGAGCGATCTTTCCGACAAGAAATTCCTGCTGGACGTGGCACGCCGATTCTCGAAAGAATCTGATTTCCGGGACGCGTTGATTGAAGCGGAAAAAGACGTAAACGCCCAGAATTATGAGAGGGCAGCCAAGAGATTGCAGGAGGCTCACAGAAAACACTCGACTCCCAATCACGTGGCGAAACTCCCCTTCCAACACCTGCATCACTTCATTGACGAGGACGAGAACTTCGATCCCGCTCAGGAATATCTCGTCTTTCCGATCATCCCGAAACATGGGAGCGTGCTTTTGTATGGCCTTCCCAAGGAACTCAAAAGCTGGACTGGTATCGGGTTTGCGATGGATGCGGCGGCGGGAACCCCGAGAGCGCTGGGTTTCTTCGAGGTTCCGCGCGCCATAAAGACACTTTATGTACAGGTCGAGGACACAGAGCACATGACGAAGACGCGAATGCGCACGCTCTACGCTAACCAAGTTGGGCGCACTTCAAAGATCACCGGAAATCTGATGGTCCTACCGCGATGCGCTCTAAATTTGATGGACCCTCAATCGTTTGACTCGTTCAGGCGGGAGGTCGAGCAATTCCGACCCGAGCTAATTGTTTTGGATGTTTTTCGACGCCTATTTCGAGGCAATGTGGCGGATGCAAAGGAAACCACAGAGTTCCTGGAGATTCTCGACTCCCTCAGAGACGACTACGGATGTGCCATAGTGCTCGTGCACCATGCCAAGAAGGGCGAAACCCACGAAATTCAAACGAGGGCGCTTGGATCAGTGAACTTAACTGCTTGGGCAGATGTTTTGATTTATCTGACAGGTAAGCGTCAGGTGGGCAGAGCATCTGTTTCCAGGCTCTACATTGAATCAAAAAGCGGAATGCTCGAAGACAAGCAATTGGTCGTCAGAGTTGACGAAGATGAAACTCCTATGGTCCGTGTGTTGGACGAGGAGCAATGCGAAATAGACTCCGCAATAGCCTGTGTTCGTGAAAATCCCGGCTTTAATCAACAACAGCTTGTGGGGAAATCAGGTTTTCCTGAAAAAAAGCTGCGAAGCCTGCTGAAGCTGGCTGTAGATCGTGGTTTGTTGCGTGAAAAGCATGGTCACGGAAAAACCTTGCTTTATCGTTGTGAAGCAAGATTAGACCTAGCCCGTGCCTAAGAAGATCGTAAAACCGCCCCCCTCTTTCTTATAAGGGGCGGTTTTACGCTTTTGGACAGGTCGAAATCTTCAATTTCTATTCTCTCCAAAGTCACATTGGGATTTCTGCTTGCAGTAGGCGCATGCCGCCAAACTGAAGTTTTTGCTGCACGGTCCCCTTCGCAGTTTCTGGATTTCTCCCCTACCTGCGTGATTCAAAGCATCAGGTTTTGGATTTTGGTTTCACACAGGGCCATGGTTTTTGGCCCTGTGTGCTAGTGCAGCGAATGGGGTTGGAGCTGCACGAGCACGGCTGTTGCTCAAATTCAACAGTTCAAATCGAGACGTTCTCGCCTACCGCAGCACTTCGATACCTCCGCAATTGGTGTCCCTAACGTGCTGTTTTTATGGGACTTACACGTTCTTGAAGCAACCGCGTTCAATTAAGTTGAGGGGGTATTTTGACCCGCAACTTGATGAGACCTGTTTGTGCTCGCTGTGGAACGAACGCTCTGAACGGTGAGCTTAGTTTTGCCGCTGCGGGTGTTTTTGGTGAACGCCACTACAGCATTGAGTTGCCTCGATTTGTGCGTGCCTCTATCCTCTTCTCGCCGCCAGTTCCAGCGAGAAGAGGAAAGAACATGTCTCGCAGGAAAGGGCAAAACCCGAAGGTGCGTGTCGGTAAGCGTGCTGACGGGACCAAGTATTACTACTTCCAGTGCTGGATCGATGTCCCAGGACGGGAAGAACGAAAGCGAATAACAGTTGTTATCGGGCTTACAAACCAAATGACGCAGAGCGAAGCCGAACGCAAGAAACTGGATTTCATCTCGAATTTGAAACTTAACTCGGATGACTACCGGATACCTGCCTCGGCGACCTTCGCAGACGCCGTAAGGCACTATCGGGAAGTATTCGCCCCAAGAATGCTTCGCGTCTCCACGTTTTCAGTGGCAGACGGACTCCTCAGGAACCACCTTGAAGCCGATTGGAGCGACGTTCCGATTGAACACATCACGATTGACTCGGTTAATGAGTGGGCTTGGAAGAAGAGACAAGAGGGTGTCTCGTGGCCGACGATTAAGGATGCGCTGCGAACCATGCAGCGGGTCTTATCGGCCTTCTCAAAGGACGAGGAGCCTCCTTTCTCCCAAGACCGCCTGGCTATCCCGGAGCGGGACAAGCTGCAAATGAAGATAAACAGTCGTCAGAAAGTGTCGTTCTCGTGGGCGCAAGCGGAGCAAATCGCCAGGCACGTCCAAAATCTGGACGGGTTAGGCGGCACCCGGCGAGAGCAATATGCGACGCTGATCCTTCTGGCGGCTGCAGCGGGATTGCGGTCCAGCGAACTCTTAGCCCTGAAAGTCAACGATGCTGACTTTGGGGCTGGTACAGTTCGCGTGGATGAGTCCTCAGACCAACGGACAAAAGGCAGGATAGGCCCTTGCAAGAACGTTGCAGCCTATCGGACGGTAGCACTTCACGACCCCGAGGGTAGGAAGGCTATGCAAGCGCTCAGGCTGTTCTTGGGGACCTCCCTGCCCGATGGGCTGATTTTCCGTACAAGGCGCGGTGGGCCGCTCCTACAAACGACAGTGCTTAATCAGGGGCTGTATCCGGCTCTGAAGGCACTAGGTCTGCCAAAAGGCGGCTTGCACGGGTTTCGACGGGGATGTAACCGGAGATGGGAACTTGCCGGAATCAACCCAGCTGTCATTCGCCAGCAGATGGGGCATACCTCTGAGCGTATGACAGCACTCTACAGCGGAGAAATTCCATTGGAGCAGGTACAGGCAGCATTTTCCGAGAGTCCCAGGATGGTCGAATCGGAAAATAAGGAAAATGAGGCTGCGGCGTAACTATCTGAAAATAATGGAGCGGCCTATCGGAATCGAACCGACACCTGAACCTTGGCAAGGTTCCGTACTACCACTATACTAAGGCCGCTCAACGACAATTCTTTTTATAGCACGCCCGCCCGAGCAGCGACAAGCATTCCCTGACAGTCGCCGTTCACAGACGTAACAGTAACGATCGCGGGAATCCGCTCTCAGGAAACTTGGCTGACGCGCGCCGACTTGACGACCGGAGACCTGCGCTGCCGTTCGGCAAACCGCGAGGCCTTGTCCCGGTCCGTGTAGACACGGCCGAACTTCTCGCCGTCGGCGTAGTAGACCGTCACAAGCCAGTGGTGGTGCTTGCGTCGCCGATCCTTGTCGAAAGTAGCTCTTCTCTTTACCGGTAGTTTTCTTCGTAGCAGTTTTGGTCACAGTAATTATTCCTGTACTGGAAGGTCAATATACGAACACTATCGCAGGGAAACGAAACCTGCGCAAGTACCATAGGAGATAGTCACGTGAACTCTATCATAACGCACGAAGAGACGGGCATGGAATCACAGCAGATTTGGAGAGGTTACACGCGCCGTGCGGGCGAAGCGGATGGGCAATGTTGTGGATCAAGCGGTAATCGCGCGTGACTGGAGGCGGAGCAGCCAGTCGGATGACCGCTCTCTGCGCAGGAAGTTCTCCGCGCAATCGATACACTCGTCCGCCCCTGCTCTTGCATCTAACTAGGACCTGGCACCCCGGCCAATTTGACCGGAAATCGGGGTTGCTGGGCTCCAGTAACTTCTTGCCGCAAGAAGTTGCGGCTCATGAAACTTTTGCCGAATTCTTACGTCTTTATAGGTGAGGACAAAGCTAAGCTATATGTGGCGGAGAAACGTGATGACCATACCAGTACAAAAACAACCGCCTCTTCTGGAAGACCTCCGGGACCATTCGCAGGAGCAGATTGCAGAACTCCGTCTGCTTTTGAGTGTTGGTGCGCCTTCGCGCCCTGACCCGCGGCGACCGGGCTTTTTTGAAGTGGACGGCGATTCGAACGTATTCTACATTTTCAAGTATCCGACCGGCACGAAGGTGCTGCTCCTGGGTGTATGGGAGCGAGACCGCGCTGCGGAATTAGCGGCTTGCGCCTGCTCGGCGGCTTGATTCGTCTTATCTCGGACGAAACTTCTTTCATCACGCGCTGCGGATTTCCGCAGCGCGTTTTGCTTTTAGTCCTCGTCGAATTTCAGCGCAGCGGAGTTGATGCAATATCGCAAACCGGTCGGATTCGGGCCGTCGTCGAACACATGCCCCAGGTGGGCCTCGCAGCGGCTGCACTTAACCTCGGTGCGGGCCATCCCGTGGCTGGCGTCGGTCTCGGTCTCCACTGCCTCCTTGTTTGCAGGCGCGTAGAAGCTCGGCCACCCGGAGCCCGAGTGGTACTTTGTATCAGAACGAAACAACGGCTGGCCGCAGCACACACACTTATAGGTGCCCGGCGTTTCGGCATCCTCATACTCGCCGGTGAATGGCGGCTCGGTGCCCTTCTGACGGGTCACATGATATTGATTCGGCGTGAGTTGCTTCTTCCACTCGGCGTCCTTCTTGCTGATTTTTTCCGTCATCGTTCACCTCGGAGCTGTTCCAGTATGGCACTACCCGTGCAATATCTGATTCAGCGCACCGCCTTGACGTTGCAGGCGGATGCCAGCAATAGTGGAAGGTAGCAAGTGCCACTACGAAAGTCAGCATGCCTGAAGAACCGAAAAAGGAATACGCCGAACAGCGAAAGAGCCGGCGGGCAAAGATTGCCCGTACCGTGCGCGTGCGCCCTTCCGAGCCCCGGGACGAGCACTTCGAAGACCTGCCGACCAGCATCAACGCCTCGAAGGAAGGCATCTATTTCATGACCCGCCGGGAAACCTACTATCCCGGGATGCGCGTGTTCGTTACCTTTCCCTTCAGCTCTCCGCATGATCCGATGAACTGCGAGTATGTCGCGCAAGTGGTGCGTGTCGAAAAATTGCCCAACAACAAATTCGGCGTTGCGGTGCACCTGCTAATGTCCGTGAACTACAGCGCGTCCACGCCAGGCACCTCGCGCACGCGCGCGTAGATTCGCTCCCCCGAAGCATCCATCTAAAATCCGCGTCTCCAAACCCGCGTTGACAGGCGGATCGAATTCCGTTACCTTTTATTTTCACTATGAACACCACGATCATCAGCAAGGCGCATCGGCACCACCATCATCACGGCCACACGCCGCGCCTGCTGAGGTGTGCATAGCGATTCGCTAAACAAAGCACTCATCAGCCCGCTGGCGCAACAAGCCCAGCGGGTTTTTTGTTTTTAGGACGCGTTTCGGGAGAGGCACAACATGGAGATTGCATTCGCGAAGACCGGTGGGCTGGTTCCCGCGATCGTGCAGGACGACCGCAGCGGGGACGTGCTGATGCTTGGATTCATGAACGAAGAGGCGCTGGCCGAAACGCGCCGGACGCGCGAGAGTGGTCTTTTACAGCCGGTCGCGGAACCGGCTGTGGAAGAAGGGCGAATCCAGCGGGCATGTTCTGAAAGTGCGAGAGGTACTGGTGGATTGCGACGTGGACGCCGTTCTGCGTGCGCGTGGAGCCGGTCGGACCTGGCGTATGCCACGAAGGTTACCGGAGTTGTTTCTTCCGCCGCTTGGAAGACGACGGCAGCGCTGCGGTGATCGCCGAACGCACCTTCGCTCCCGAGCAGGTCTACGGACAGGAGAAGAAGCGATGACCCGCTTGAAGCTGGGCATCCCCAAGGGCAGCCTGCAAGACGCGACCGTGGATTTGTTTGCGCGCGCGGGATGGAAAATCGCGGTCAGCTCGCGGAGCTACGTGCCGTCCATTGACGATGAGGAGATCGAGTGCCTGCTGGTGCGCGCGCAGGAGATGGCGCGCTACGTCGCGACCGGCGCGCTCGACGCGGGCATCACCGGCCACGACTGGGTCGTGGAAACCGGCGCGGCTGTCGACGAACTGGCTGAACTGGTTTACGCGAAACAGCGATTGGCCCGAGTGCGCTGGGTGCTGGCGGTGCCGGAAGATTCGCCGATCCGCGAGCCGCGCGATCTGGCCGGAAAAGTGATCGCCACCGAAGTCGTGCGCATCACCGAGAGCTATCTGGCGCGGCACGGCGTGACCTCGCGCGTGGAATTTTCCTGGGGAGCGACCGAAGTGAAAGTTCCGCAGCTTGCGGACGCCATCGTGGAAGTCACCGAAACAGGTTCGTCGCTGCGCGCGAACCGCCTGCGCATCGTGGACACCGTGCTGGAATCCGCGACCGTCTTCATCATGAACCGCGCCGCCGCCGCGGACGAATGGAAGCGCGAGAAGGCTGAAAACTTGATCCTGATGCTGCAAGGAGCGATCGCCGCGGCCAGCAAGGTGGGCCTGCTCTTGAACGTGCGGCGCGATGATCTGCCGCGGCGTGCTCGAAGTTCTTCCAGCGCTGAAAAATCCGACAATTTCGACGTTGAGCGACCCGGAATGGGTGGCCGTGAACACGATCATCGAAGAAGCCGTCGTGCGGCAGATCCTGCCGAAACTCAAAGCCGCGAATGCGCAAGGGATCGTCGAATATCCCTTGAACAAGATCGTGCTGTGATGCGCATCGTGAGATTGACACCGGCGGTGGAGAAACAGCTTCTGCGCGCGCGGCAGCGGCGCGACGTGGAAGCGGAGCGCGTGGCGGCGCGGATTATTGGCGATGTGCGGCGGCGTGGCGATGCGGCGCTCTTCGCGTGGACGAAGAAACTGGACGGCGTGGATTTTCGCGGCGAGGACGTGTGGATTTCGCGGCGCGAGCTGAGTGCGGCGGCAAGTTCAGTCTCCGCAGACTTTCTCCGGGCCGTGAAACATGCCGCGCGAAACGTCGAGCGGGTGGCGAAGCAGCAAATGCCACGAGGGTGGACAATCGAGGTCGAGCCAGGCGTGAGTGTGGGACACATCGTGAGGCCAATCGAAGCCATCGGCTGCTACATTCCTGGCGGGCGCCACGCGCTGGTTTCAACACTGGTCATGACGGTGGTCCCGGCAAGAGTCGCCGGAGTGCGACGCGTGATTGCTGTGTGCCCACGACCGAATGCAGAACTGCTGGCCGCGGCCGAACTGCTCGGCGTGACAGAGATCGCGCGGATCGGTGGGGCGCAGGCGATTGCCGCGCTGGCGTACGGCACCAAGAGCGTCCCGCGCGTGGAAAAGATTTTCGGGCCCGGCAATCGCTTCGTTACAGCGGCAAAGCAATTGGTAAGCGGCGATTGCGCGATCGATCTGCCTGCCGGGCCGACCGAAGCAGTGGTGTTGGCTGCGCGTGGCAACCCGGAATGGATCGCCGCAGACCTGCTGGCGCAAGCGGAGCACGCGCCAGACGCCGGGAGCTTTTTTGTGACCACCTCGAAGACCATGGCACAGCGGGTGCAAGCCGAAGTCGCGCGGCAGTTGCCGCAGCTACCGCGAACGAACGCCGCGCACACCTCGATTCGACGAGCCGGCGCGATCTTGCTTGCGGCGTCGCTCCAAGCAGCCTGCGAGTTCGTCAACCGCTTCGCGCCGGAACATCTCAGCCTTCCCGACAACACCGGAACGCTGCTGAAGAAATGCCACGCAGCGGGAACCGTGTTCCTCGGTCCGTGGGCCGCGCAGCCTCTGGGCGATTACGCCAGCGGCAGCAATCACGTTCTGCCGACGGGTGGATGGGCTCGACGCCGCGGCGGCTTAAGCGCCGCGGACTTCGTGAAATGCATCAGCGTACAATCCATCGGCCGCCAAGGTTTTGCACGGCTGGCCGATGATGTGCAAACGCTGGCCCGCGCCGAAGGGCTGGCGGCCCACGCAAACGCGGTGGAGGTACGCCGATGAAAGTTCAGTTGCCGGTGCGCCAGGCAATTCTCGACAGACGCACGTACGAGCCGCCCGGAGAAGGGCGCGCGAACAAGCTGCGTCTCGATTTCAACGAGAACACTGCCGGCTGCTCGCCGGCCGTGCCTCGCGCGCTAGGGAAACTCTCGACGAAGACTCTGGCGATGTACCCGGAATACGAGCGCGGGACGAAGCGGCTGGCGCGCCACTATGGAGTGAAGCCCGAAGAATTGATGCTGACCAACGGCGGCGACGACGCGCTGCGAGTTTTTCTCGACGCCTTCGTGAATTCCGGCGAACGAATTGTGATCTGCGAGCCTACGTTTCCGATGTATCGGTACTGGGGAGAGGTCGCCGGCGCGAAAATGGACGTGCTGCGCTATGGCACCGACATGACGTTTCCGCTTGCGGACGCGGTACGAGCGGTGCGTGAACGGCCGCAGGTGATCTTTATCTGCAATCCGAATAATCCGACCGGTACGGAGGTCCCAGCCGAAGCGATCCGGAAAATTCTGGATGAGGCCACGCACACCGCGGTGGTGATCGACGAAGCGTATGCGGAGTTCGCGGAAGTGAGCGTCGTCCCTCTGATTCGGAAATATCCGCAGCTATTCGTGGCCCGCACATTTTCTAAAGTGGCGGGCCTCGCAAGTTTGCGGCTCGGGGCGGTGATCGGCGATGCCAATTCGCTGACCACCCTGCGCCGAGCGACGGCTCCCTTCCCGGTGAATCTTGCCGCGCTGGTGGCCGCTGTGGCAGCGGTAAACGATCAGAAAACGATGCGGCGCTACTTGCGCGACATCGCTCGCACGCGCGAGTGGTTCGAGAAACAGTTGCAGTCGCTTGGCGTCAAGACGTATCCGAGCAACTGCAACTTCCTTTTGACCGACTTTGGTCCCGGCGGACCGGAACTGTTTCAGCGTCTCCTGCGCAGACGGCATCTTGTTGCGCGACCGCTCGAAGGACATCGGCGCGGGCTTTGCGCGCATTTCCATTGGAACGCAGGCCGAGATGGAGCGCTTGCTGAGGAAAATCAAGCGGTACCGGAAAACGTAAATGCCAAGAACAGCCACGCTGCATCGAAAGACCAACGAAACCGACATCCGCGTCCGGCTGAATCTCGACGGGCGCGGAACTTCGCGTGTCAGCAGCGGAATTCGCTTCCTGGACCACATGCTGGAGCTGGTCGCGCGGCATGGCGCGTTCGACCTGATGCTCCAAGCTAAGGGCGACCTCGACGTGGACCAGCATCACACCGTCGAAGATGCCGGGATCGCTCTCGGCGAGGCCGTCGTCAAAGCGCTTGGCCCGAAACGCGGAATCCTGCGCGCTGGCTACTTCCTAATGCCGATGGACGAAACGCTCGCTGCCGCTGCGGTGGATCTTGGCGGACGGCCCTATTGCGTGGTCAACGCGAAGATTGCGGCCAAGCGCGTTGGCGATTTCCAATCTGAGTTGACCGAGGATTTCTTTCAGGGATTCGCGCAGGCTGCCCGCGCCAACGTTCACTTGCGGGTTCTGTACGGGCGATCGTCGCATCACCAGATCGAAGCGATGTTCAAGGCCTTTGCGCGGGCCCTGCGTTTCGCGGTGTCGCGCGACAAGCGGCTGCGCCGCGTTCTGCCAAGCACCAAAGGCCTTCTGTGAAAATTACCTTGCTCGACTACGGCGCGGGGAACGTCGCTTCGGTGGAGCGCGCGCTGCAACGGCTCGGCACCGATTCGCAACGCGCGGAGTCTCCCGACGGTATCCAAACCGCGGAGGCGCTCCTCCTTCCCGGCGTCGGGCACTTTGGCGCATTGATTCGCTCGCTGGATGAACGCGGCCTGCGCGCGCCCTTGCTGGAAGCTTTAGAGCGTGGCATTCCCTTTCTCGGAATTTGCCTCGGGCTTCAGGCGCTCTACGATTCGAGCGAAGAAGCGCCGGAACTTCGCGGGCTGCAGCGGGTGTCCGGACAGATTCAGGCGCTTCCCGCGAACGTCAAGCTACCGCACATGGGCTGGAACCAGGTGCGGGTCACGCGCGCTTCTAGATTGCTCGAAGGCATCGAGCCTGGCGCTCACTTCTATTTCGCGCATTCCTACGCGGCTATGGCTGCGAACGCGGATACCGGCGCGGTCGCTACGTGCACGCACGGCTCGGAATTTGTCGCCATACTCGAAAGACAGAACCTTTGCGCGGTGCAGTTCCATCCGGAAAAGAGTGGAACCGCAGGCGCGCGGCTGCTCCAGAATTTCCTGAGGCTCGCGGCATGAGCCTGGCGAGCCGCATTATTCCCTGCCTAGACACGGACGGCGAGCGTGTCGTGAAAGGCGTCAACTTCGTCGGGCTTCGCGACGCCGGCGATCCAGTCGCGCTGGCCGAGCGCTACAACGCAGAGGGCGCGGACGAACTCGTGGTGCTCGATATTGCGGCTTCGCGCGACCGGCGTCCCACGTTCCTCGAAACAATTCGCCGGGTCGCCGCGCAACTCGCGATCCCTTTGGCCGCCGGCGGGGGAATCCGCGCTCTGGACGATGCGCGGGCAGTCGTGCGGGCGGGCGCGGACAAAGTCACCGTGAACACCGCGGCCGTCGCGAGGCCGGCGCTGATTTCCGAGTTGTCGCGTGAGTTCGGCGCGCAAGCCGTGGTCTTGGCCATCGACGCCAAGCGCGACGGCGACCGCTGGGATGTGATGGTTCGCGGCGGGCGCGACTCGACCGGCCTCGATGCGATTGCCTGGGCCAAACGGGGCGTTTCCCTTGGCGCGGGAGAGATCCTGCTCACTTCGGTCGATCGCGACGGAACGCAGAAAGGTTTTGATATTCCGCTGACCGCGGCCATCTCGCGCGCGGTTAGCGTGCCGGTGATCGCTTCGGGCGGCGCCAAGCTGCCCGAGCACTTCGTTGAGATTTTCACCGACGGAGCTGCGGACGCAGCGCTGGCGGCGTCCATTTTTCACGACAGCGTCCAGCCAATTCGCGAACTGAAAACGTTTCTCGCGGCCAGGGGCGTCGAGGTGCGCCTGCCGTGCTGATTCCTTGCATCGATCTGCAAGGCGGGCAAGCCGTGCAGCTGGTTCACGGAAGGCGCCGGGAGTTGGCGGTGGCCGACGTGTTTGGCTTGCTACAGAAGTTTCGGAAATATCCTTGGCTGCATGTGATCGATCTCGATGCGGCGATGAGCAAACCTGCAAACGACGAACTAGTTCGCCGGCTATGCTTGAAAGCACGCAAGCAATATGGAGTGAAGGTGCGAGTAGGCGGCGGAATCCGCACGGTCGCCCGCGCTGCCAAGGTTGCGGATTGGAGCGTCGAGCAGATCATCATTGGGAGCGCCGCGTTTCGCAACGGAAGGGTGGACACGCGCTTTCTGCGGCAGCTACAAAAGAAAGTTAACGCCCGGCAAATCGTGATCGCGCTCGATACGGAGAAAGGGCGAGTGGTTACGCATGGATGGCGACGCGCGCTGAAACTCCGGCCTGCCGACGTGATGGCGGAACTCGAGCCTTTCTGCACGGGGTTCTTGTGCACCGACGTGGACCGCGAAGGGACCATGAGCGGAGCCAATCTCGATTGGTTTCGCCGGCTGTGCAGCGCGACATCGCATCCGATCATCGCCGCGGGCGGTATCAAAACGCGGCGCGAGATCTCGGCGCTGGAGAAAATCGGCATGGACGCCGCCGTCGGCATGGCAGTCTACAAAAATCGCCTGCGCTGACACAGGATGACCGCGAGCAAGGCAGGATACCCGACGGCCATGCGAACTGCAAGATATCTGCTTCTCGTATCACTGTTTCTCTCCAGTGCTCAAGAATGCTTGAGCCGCTCAAGCATCGGAAGGCTGTGTACAACCACGCTAACCGGATAAACGCTCACAAAACAAAGGACTTAGCAAACAAACCCGCAAAAAACCAGGAAAAAACAAAGCAGTAAAAAAGCGAGGGCACGGCTTCCGTCCTGCCCTGACGGTGCTGCTGCGCACTCCTTGAGGCCGAGGGGAAAGGCTACCTCGTACGGGGGATCCTGGGTTAGCGCAGATAGGCGTCGGTGACGTATTGCTGGACCATGCGCTGGGTGTTGAAGAAGGAGCCGTTGATGGCGATAGCGTGCTGCATCACCGCCAGATAGCGGCTTCGCTCTTTGTAGAACATCGGCAGAATCACGTTTTCCAGTTTTGCGTAAAGAGCTTGGGCTTCCCCCGCGTTGTCCGTGGTGGTAGCAACACCCGCGTTGAGGCGGGACTCGCCGATGGACCAACCGGTGACGCCCTCGATATGTCCTTCCACCCACCAGCCATCCAAAACGCTCAGGCTGGGGACACCGTTGAGCGCGGCTTTCATCCCGCTGGTACCGGAAGCTTCCAGCGGAAACTGAGGTGTGTTCAGCCACAGGTCCACGCCGGAGGTAATCTTGCCGCCCATCTCAAGGTTGTATTGGTCCAGGTAAACCACCGGCACGGCCTTGCGGAGAGCTTTCTTGGCTTGAAAAATGTGCCGGATGATGTCTTTGCCTCCGGTGTCGTGGGGATGGGCCTTGCCCGCGTAGACGATCTGGAATTTTCCCGCGCTCTTGGCGATTTGCCGCAGACGGTCGAGATCGGAAAGGATGAGGTCCGCGCGCTTGTAGCCGGTGGCGCGCCGCGCGAAGCCGATGGTAAACGTATCGGGATCGAGCGTGAGTCCGGTCTTCATGCGCACGGCTTCAAGAAGCTCGTGCTTGGCGATCAAATGCGACGCCCAGACCTCCTCCGGTGGTAGCCCCAGAGCGCTTCGCAGGCTGTAGTTGTCTTCCCGCCACGAAGAGATGCAGCGATCGAAAAGCTCCTTGAAGGCGGGGGAAGTCCAGGTGACCGCGTGCACCCCATTGGTGATGGCTTCGATGGGCACTTGGGGAAACATCTTGCGCGAGGTCTCGCCATGCAGCTTGGCTACGCCGTTGACGTAAGTGCTCAGGCCCAGCGCCAGGTAGGTCATATTGACAGAGGCCCCCGCGCGCGCCGCTTCCTGCAGATCAGGGAAAGCCTGCTCGGCTTGCAGCACGCTCTTTAGCAAATCCGCGGAGGAGGCGTCTTTCAGGTTGAAGAAGCTGCTCTGGTCCGGGAAGACGCGGGTAAGGTACTCCATCGGGAACCGGTCGTGGCCGGCTGGCACGGGCGTGTGAGTGGTAAATATGCACTTGCTACGGACCCTTTCGATGTCCTCGCCTTGGATCGATGTCCGCCCGGCTTTCTCGGCCTCCTCGCCGAGGAGTTCGAGGGACAGCAGGGCCGCATGGCCTTCATTCATGTGGTAGCGGGTCAGCTCGTCATAGCCAAGCGCGCGAAGCATGCGCACACCCCCCACTCCCAGCAACACTTCCTGGCAAAGACGGTAGTAGGAGTCCCCGCCGTAGAGGCTGCCGGTCAGGTTGCGATCGGAATCTTGATTGGAAGGCAGGTCGGCGTCCAGGAAGTAGACCGGAACGACGAAGCCGCGCACACCTTTGACGTCGTAGCGCCAGGACCTGAGTTCGACGCGGCGATTCTCCAGCGGGACGCTCACCCGGGCGCCTTCCTCTTGCAGGAAGTCACCCACCCGCCAATCGACGGGCTCTTCCGTCTGAGTTCCGTCCTCGGATAGCCGCTGGGAGAAGTAGCCTTTTCGATAGAGCAGCGACACCGCGACCATCGGCAGGCGAAGGTCGGCCGCTGCCCGAATGGTGTCCCCCGCTAGAACGCCCAAGCCGCCACTGTAGCTCGGCATGGCATTCTCCAGCGCGATCTCCATCGAAAAATACGCAACAAAACGTTTCGGCGAATGAAGCTGCGTCAACTTGTCCCCCGACACCAGGCGGCCGAACCAAGGCCCGCTGCACCGTATAAACGAACTAAGCAAACAGCCTATTTTCGAGGAATAGGGTCCGGCAAGCAAGCCAGGAACGGGGAGTGGTTGCCATCCGGGAGGGGGTGGCCATCGCGAAGCCAGCAGGGCGCCCGGGGATGCTGCTGGGCTGTGCCAGGAGGTGTTCGGCAACGCGCAAGTTGTAACGTTTTCACCCATGGCGGCGGGCAGAATGAACGCACCTCCCTTGGCACGCCACTAAACCCTTTGCTTGTAGCACCTTAGACAATGGCCTCCTTGGCACCCGACCTGCATCCCTTACCTGCAGGTTTTTGAGTCGGGCTCAAAGTCCATAGGAATATCGAGAGTTACGGAGACGGTTAATGATCTGCGGTTTGCCAAAGCAACGCCCAAACAAGCATTTGCAGCGGCGGGGCGCCTCGTCACAGCGCGGGTTTACGCTGATCGAGCTCGTCGTCGTCGTCTTGATCGTTGGGATTATCAGCGCCATCGCGATCCCCATCATTCAGAACACCTTGCGCGTTTATGCGCTGCGTTCCTCAGTGACCGGGATGACTGGAGCGATCCAGTCGACGCGCTATCAAGCAATCTTTCACGGTTGCAAGTACAACATCACCTTCAACGCTGGTGCTTATAACTACCAGATTCAGAGCGAAGCACCGATAGCGGTCGGCGTGCAAGCCTGCTCGGCGGCCTTCGCCAACGTGGGTGGACTGGTACCCCTGTCCGGCAAGGGCATCACGCTGAATCAGACCGTGACGCTGACTTTTAGCCCTGGCGGCGGCGTGTCCAGCAACCCAGCGCAAAACCCCATTCAGCTGGTTCTAACTTATCCGGGCTTGCCCGCGGAAACGATCAAGGTATCCAACTATGGAAACGTCACAGTCACGCCGTAACGTGCGCCGTCAGCGCGGCTTCACGCTGATTGAAACGATGATCGCGATCATGATCTTGACCATCGGCCTGGTGGGTGTGGCCGCGCTGATCACCCAAGCGGTGAGCATGAGCGCTCATGCTCGCTACGTGAGCACCGCCGCGCTGCTGGCATCGGAGAAACTGGAAGACCTGAACCGCTTTCCCAGCAGCGACCCGCACCTAGTAGCGGGTGGCAGCCTGGGCGCCGATCAGGCGGGTTATTCAGACCAGGTCCAGATCTCGTCGAACAACGGCACCATCAACGAAGTTACCACTGCGGCGGGCGTATCCACGCTGTACACCCAGCAGCCTACCGGCAACGTAACCGTCAACGCCGGCGCGGCGCTGCCTGCGGCGACGCCAGACATGCTGACGTTCGATCGCCGCTGGACGGTGGTCGCCAATACTCCGGTAGCGGGAGTGCGGCAGATCACGGTATTGGTAACGCTCAACAACATTTCTTTGAAACCGCAAGTGACGTTTCAGACCAGCATGGTGCACCCATGAGGAACCACGCGATGCAATCTGCCAAAACGCTCCGGCAAACCGCCGGACGCAAGAAGCCTTCCGGTTTCACGCTTATCGAGCTCATGATCGCGATGGCCGTTTTCTTAGTCATCGGCGGAGCCGCGCTGAGCTTGTTCCGCTCGCATGCGTCGCTATTCAACGACCAGCAGTATCAGGTGGCGCTGAACGTCTCGCTGCGCAACGCGCTATCGCAGATGGAAATGGACGTGGTGAACGCCGGGACGGGGTTCTACAACACCGCCGACATCTCCAGCTGGCCGGTGGGCATTACGATAACTAACAACGTGGGTGGCGGAGCCTGCCACGCGGCAGGAACCTCGACCTACAACGCCGCTTGCTTCGACACGCTGAACATCATCGTGCCCGACCCGAACTCTCCCCCGGGAATGGTGGGCGGACCTGCGAATTCGTGCACGCTGACGACTACCGGTGCGATGACCCTGACGCCGGTGGCACCCACGACCGCCGCGCAGTTGGCTGCTGGTTTCACGGCCGGGGCGAACATCCTTTTCATGCACTCCACTCCAGCTGGGACGCTAATGACCGTGTCGCAGATGGCGGCGAACGCCACGGTGGTGGGCGCCAACGTAAATATCACCTATACGGGAACGAACAACGTCGGAGTGAGCGCCGCGGATGCGTTTGGGCTGACTACAAACGTAGACCCATCGTTAACGGCGCAGACGCTCACCGACCAATTCTGCACCCAGAATGGCCTGACCACCGACTGGGTAGTGAAACTCGCGCCCATCACGTACAGCGTGGATACGGCCACGGATGCCACCAACCCAACGTTGATTCGCACTGAGAACGGGGTTCCCAATCCGATCGCCAGCCAGATTATCGGCTTCAAGGTGGGCGCGGCTACGGTAAACGCCAACGGCGGTCCCATTACCGCCAACCCCAGCTACTCTTACAACTCCGCGAATGCCACCAACGCGAATCCGCCGGGCTACCTGAACCAGTGGGACACCATCCGCTCGGTGCGCATTTCGCTGATCGGCCGCACGCCGCCGAAGCAGTACACGAGCAGCACTTTCCTGAACAATTTTGACAACCAGCCTTACAAGATTGAATCGCTTTCGATCATCGTCAATCCGCGAAATCTCAGCATGAACGATTGAGGAGCACAAATGAGACACCGTAACTATCCTTCTCGGGCAGTGCGCACGTCCCCAAAGCGGGATCAACGCGGCATTACCCTGGTTACCACGCTGCTGTTGTTGTTGCTGCTGACCGGGATGTCCCTCACCATGGTGATGGCGGTCAGCTCCGAGTCGCTGATCAACGGATACTATGGCAGCTACCGCGCGGCTTTCTATGCAGCCGATTCGGGCGTCAGCATCGCTCGTCAGGCCTTGGTGACCACTCTCAATAACGCCGTCCCTGCCGGCTTTGCCCCAGCGGCGGCACCCATGCCGGGAGGCGAGAACACCACCGCCGGAACGAGCTTGGGTACCACCTACGGCCCCTTCACGTCGATCAATACGGCGGGCTCCTGGAACGAGAAGTTCTCGGTCCAAGGCGTGCAGGTGGGTGCCCCCACTTGTTCGGTCTCCGGAGGCCTCACGGTCGGCGGTGTCTCTCCGACGTGTGCTAACCCAACCCAGAACGCCGCGAATCCCATTCAGTCGTACACCTATGTGTTTCCCTACCAGTTCTCGGTGGTGGGCGAATCGCGAGGAACGGAAGTGGCCACGGTAGTGGACAAGGGCAGTATCACAGTGGTCGCGAACACCGGCCTAGCACCCGTCAATCAGGCCTTCTCTGCCTACGGCATGTTCATCGATCAATACGCGCTCTGCGGCGGAGGTGACCTTGTTCCGGGCACCATCACCGGCCCGGTGTTCACGAACGGCTCTTGGAACTTCTCCAGTTCTGGAGCTTACACGTTCACAGACGCCGTTGGGCAAGCCAACGCGCAAGCCGGGTTTGACAACGGCACTTGCAAGGGTTCCGCAACCGCCCCGTTCAACGGGGTCAACCCCACGTTTAAGAGCGGCTTCTACGTTGGCCAGACTCCAGTCGCGCTGCCGACGGACTCCTTCAACCAGGAACAGGCGGTGTTGGACGGAATTGGCAACTCCACCACGTCGCCGTCAAACGCTAACTTGAATGCCGCACTGAAAAACGCCTCCGGCACAGCATATCCGGTAGGTGGAGCAGCCTCTGGCGTCTACCTGCCGTACTCCATCAATGCCTCAACCGGTGTGAAGACCTTCACCGGCGGCGGTATCTACGTACAGGGCGATGCCAAGGTTACCCTCACGCCGAGCGGCGCGTCGGCGCAGGTCTACACGATCGTGCAGGGCGGCGTGACGACAACCGTGACCATTGATCCGGTGGCTAACTCCACGGTGATGACCACTGGCGGCACTACCCAGACCATCACCGGCGTTCCTCAACAGATCGGCGCGAATGGCGTCTCGGACGGTCCCGCCACGATGTTGTACGTGAATGGCAACATCACCGGACTCTCCGGACCTGGACAGGGCCAAGCGGCGATCCAGAACGGGAGCGCGGTGACGGTAACCGCGGCGAGTAACGTCACCGTTACGGGAGACATTCTCTATAAGGCCGAGCCGGTCACGCTGGCAGCGTCAGGCAGCACGCCCATCGACACGCTGATCCCCGCGAACAACACCGGGCAAGTTCTCGGAATCTTCACAGCAACAGGCAACGTCAACCTGGCCAATACCCAGTCCAACGGAAACCTGGAGATCGACGCCTCCGTCGCTACTCTTTCGCAGGGCGGTTCGGGCGGCATCGTCAACACCGGAAGCGCCATCAACACGCTTACGATCGTCGGTGGCCGTATTCAGAACACCATTCAGAACATCAACTCCACCACGCGTAACGTGCTGTTCGACCGGCGCTTCGCCAACGGCGCGTTCGCGCCGCCGTGGTTCCCGTCGACCGCCGTGGTTCCCCTGGGAGGCGGTAATCCCTCGGTCACCACCACGGTGAAGGCCGTGCAGTGGCTGAACCAGACCAACTATCAATGAGTCGCGCGGCAGCCGCCGCATCCTGACGCAGCTTGCGGACTCGAAGCCCTCACTGCTTGACGCAGTGGGGGCTTTCCGCTTTGTAGCGCGGAGATTCCATTCCGTAGTCTTCTCCTGACGGCGTTGACGGATCGCAGGGCAGCAGCCTAAGATGCGCAGGCCGTCTCGAATTCGCACGCCAATTAGCGCGGGCATCCCTTGCAATGCTGCCGGGAGATGCGTTTCGAGCGCCACCCAGCTGGCGTGGAGGCCGGATGATTCTGACGATCGATCGCAAGCACATCGAGCCGGACGTTGCCCTGCTCGAGATGAAGGGCCGGATCGTGACAGGAAGCGACTCGATGCGCGTGGAATGGACCGTGGCGGAGTTGCTAAAGGAGAATCAGAAGAAGGTGATTCTCGACCTGAGCGGCGTCGACGTGGTGGACAGCACCGGCGTAGGAATTTTGGTCATGTGCTACGCGAAGATGAAGAAAGCGGGAGGCAGCCTGCGCATCGCCGGGGTGAGCGGGATGGTTGAGGAAACCTTGAAGATAACCAGCGTGGACCGACTCATCGATTTGTATCCCACCGTAGGCGAAGCCTCGCAGGGATTCTGAATCGCGGATTTTGGCCGATAGCCTGGAATGAAGCAGTCCGGCGGGACCTCGCGGCTGGGAGGCCACGGCCAGCGCATAACGTCATATAATCTAGCGCGTGACGAGCGTTCTCGATTCCATTCGCGTGGTTGAACTCAGCGAGGCGCTTGCTGGTCCTTACTGCGCGATGCTCCTCGGCGATTTCGGGGCCGACGTCATCAAGGTGGAGCGCCCGAAGACGGGAGACCAGTCGCGCAGCTGGGGCCCTCCGTTTGTCGGCAGCGAATCCGCGTACTACCTGGCCGCGAATCGCAACAAGCGCTCGATTACGCTTAACTACGATCATCCCAGAGGCACGGAAATTCTACAGCGCCTGGTCGCGGCGGCGGACGTGTTTATCAGCAATCAGCCTTCGCTTGAATCTCTGCGAAAGCGCGGGATCGATCCACAAACGCTGCAAGCCAAACATCCGCGACTGATTCACTGCAGTATCACCGGCTACGGATTCACGGGACCCAATGCAGGCCGGCCCGGGTACGACATTCTCGCCCAAGCGGAGTCCGGGCTGATGAGCTTCACCGGCGAACCAGGTGGCGGCCCGATGCGTTATCCAATCGCGATCGCGGACATGACCTGCGGAATGTACGCAGCCATGGGGATTCTTGGCGCACTGTATGCGCGAGAGCGCACCGGGTGCGGCCAGTTTCTGGATATGGCACTCTTTGATTCGCAGCTTACGTGGCTGGTGAATGCAGGCAGCAGCTATTTGAATGCGAACGCAACGCCCGGGCGCTGGGGAAATGCGCATCCGAATATCGTGCCGTATCAAGTATTTCGCGGCAACGACGGGAAGCATTTCGTTGTTGGAGTTGGCACCGAAATCCTGTGGACAAAGTTCGTCGAACTGCTGAACGCGCAGTCAACGCTGGGGCAAGACGAGCGGTTTGCGAGCAACCCTTCGCGAATCGCACATCGCGCGGTATTGATTCCACTACTTCAGGAACATTTCGATCAAGAAGCGGCGCCCGCATGGCTGGAGAAATTGAAACGCGCGGGCATTCCCGCTGCTCCGATCAACAGCGTGGCTGAGGCGTTGAACGATGCGCAAACGCAAGCGCGAGGCTTGATCGTGCAACTGGAGCACCCGTCTCTTGGCGAAGTCCGCAGCATCGCGAACCCCATCCGATTCTCGAACACTCCGGTGAGTTACCGGCTGCCGCCGCCGCTGCTGGGCGAGCACACGAGCGAGATTTTGCGAAGCCTTGGTTATAACGACAACGAGACGTCGTGCGCGAGCTAGGCGGGCTACAGTTCGTTCTTCTGCAGTTGCTTCACGGCGAAGTCGCAAGCGCGCGCCGTGAGCGCCATGTACGTGAGCGACGGATTTACGCACGCCGCGGAGGTCATGCAAGCGCCGTCCGTCATGAACAAATTCTTCGCCTCGTGCACCTGATTGTGCTCGTTCAAGACGGAAGTTTTCGGATCGCGGCCCATGCGCGCCGTTCCCATTTCATGAATGCCTAGACCCGGGGTCGAAATTTCCTGGTACACGCCGATTTCCTTGGCGCCCGCGGCGGCCAGCATCTCCGCCGCCTGCACGGCAATGTCCTTCGACATGCTCTGCTCGTTCTCTCGCCATTGGAAATTGATCTTGAGCGTCGGGATACCCCAAGCATCCACCTTTTCCTTGTCAATCTCGACGTAGTTGTCATGACTCGGCAGACACTCACCGAAGCCGCCCAGGCCCATGCGCCAAGGACCGGGCTTCTTCAGGGCGTTCTTCAGATCCACGCCGATGCCGCTCATGGTGGCGCCACGCCCCCAGCCTTCCCGGCTTCCGCCGCCCTGATAGCCGTAGCCGCGCACAAACTCTTTCTGTTTTGTTTTCACGTTGCGGAACCGCGGCACGTAAATGCCATTCGGCCGGTTCCCGAACGGCACTTTGTCTTCGTTTCCGGGTATCACTCCGCTCGCGCCCGCGCCCATGTGGTGATCCATCAAATTGTGGCCCAGCTCTCCGCTGGCGTTCCCGAGACCATTCGGAAATTCCGTGGTCGCGGAATTGAGCAGGATGCGCGTCGATTCCAGCGTCGAAGCGCAGACGAAAAATACACGCGCCTTGTATTCCGACGTGCTTTTCGTTTGCGCGTCTATTACCCGCACGCCGCTCACCTTCCGCGTCTGGGGATCGAAAACCAAGCTGTGCACCACACTGTACGGACGCATCGTCAATTTGCCGGTCTTCTGAGCCGCAGGCAGCGTGGAACTTAAGCTGCTGAAATAGGACCCCGTGATGCACCCGCGGTGACACACGCCGCAATAGTGGCAAGCCGCGCGCCCCTTGTGCGTCCGCGTGAGCACCGCCGAGCGCCCGATGGTCATGATGCGGTCGTCGAAATTCTTGGCAAGCGCGTCGCGGAAAACCATTTCCGCGCAGTTCATTTCCATCGGTGGCAGGAATTTTCCGTCCGGCAATTGCGGCAACCCTTCCGGCTGACCGCTAATGCCCGCGAAATCTTCTACGTAGTCATACCAAGGCGCGATTTCCGCATAACGGATCGGCCAATCCACCGCGATTCCCTCTTTCACGTTGGCTTCAAAGTCGAGGTCGCTCCAGCGATAACTCTGCCGCCCCCAGGTGAGCGATTTTCCGCCGACCTGCCGGCCCCTGATCCAGGAAAACTTCGAGCCCGGAGTGAGCGAATAAGGGTTCTCGACATCGCTAACGAAAAATTTGTGCGAGTACTCGTCGCAAGCGTAATAGACCTCGCGCTGAACCGGCTGCGTGCGCTTCCTGTCGGCGCGATCGTCCCAGTTGCGATACTTCAGTTCCCAGATAGGAACGTGCTCGACGTAATCTTGCTCCGGAACGATGGTGCGCCCCGCTTCCAAAACCAGAGTGTTCAGTCCTTTTTCGGTGAGTTCCTTGGCCGCCCAACCGCCAGTGATTCCCGAGCCCACAATGATTGCGTCGTATGTATTCGCCGGCATGCGATCCTCCCTATGCCTTTCTCTCGGTCAGCGGAACGCAACCGTGGTAAGCGCCCGGAATAATTTGCAGGTTCTCCTCCTGTGTGAAACCAATTTCAGAAGTGTAGTAACCCTGAATCGTGATGCCCTTAAAGACGTCCCAGAAATTGCCGTCCAATTGTTTGTCGCGATCCACGGGTATGGTGTTGCCGTGACGCGCGCGCGCGGCGCCGTGCTTAGCCATCGCGATGTTGTCCATCTCGCGCAGCAAGGCTGTCTGCTGCTCCGGCGCGGCGTCGGTGAAGTTCTTGCCGAAGAGCGTGTTGCTCTGTTTGTCGACATCCGCGAGGCCACCCAGAAAAGCCTGCCGCTCGCTGTCGTTCGCCCACTCGGTCAGGATCACGTCGATAAATTCGTTCACGCGAGCGCCCTTCGCGCCCGGTGTGTCCGTCGCCGGAATGATTAGGTCGATCATCGCCACCACTTGGGTGTTTTGCTGTGCGCTCAGCGTGCGCAGCTTGTAAGCCGCGCCGACTTGCGCTTGCGCCTCGCGAAAATGCGCCATCAGGCTCGGAGAAAAGGCGGTGGTGACCGCTCCTCCGGCTAGCAATTTCAGGACTTCACGACGCTGCATGGTTCCCCCTGGACATCCGGACTCGCCGCAAACGCTTACTGCGCGCAAAGAAGTATACCGCCGTCTCGTCACAAACGCGCGTCTTTCCCGCAGGAATAACGTTGGTGCGACTGCCGAGGATACTCCAATGCCGGACATCCCGGAACGGGTTTACGGCAATTCGCTGTTCTTTTCCCTCGCCGCCGAAGGAACAGTTCTACGGCACCGAAGCGATCATGAAGGACGACTCCGGCAACTGGTTCAGCATGACCGAATCCAAAGGCGCCTGAAGCGATCCTGACGCACGGCGTTACTCCAACTCGGCGGCGCGACAGGCGAGCTGGTATTGCGGCTGAGCGCCGCCGGAGCGGCCGGCTTGCAGCTCAAGTTCCAGACGAGCGTTGTCCGAACGCATGCCCACTGGGCCGGAGAAAGCGAGCGCCTCCCGCCCGACCGCTCCTTCCCAAACCGAATGGCCATCGGCAAGAACTCTCAAGTCCTCGCCGTTCATTTCGGCGTGGAGCGTGTGCGCTGATCCAGGGCGGAGCTTAGGAACCGGCGAGCTGCGACGCGGCTTGATATTTTGATAGCCGTTGTTGTGGCATTCGGCGCTGGTGTGCTGTCCGGGATTGCGCTTCACCGAGACAACCAGCTTTGACTCTGGTTCGATCCGCCACATCACGTACACCAGATTGCACGGGTCTTGCGCGTGCAGCTTCAAACCGAACTGGCGGCGAACCTGGCCCGACCCGAGCCGCGATTCCTTATCAGTGGCGCCCAGGTAGGTAAAATGCGCGGTGACGTTCTGCAGAGTGGGCACGGTCGCGTAGGCGCGCATCGCAGGATCGCTCACCGAGAGACGCTGCCCGGACAATTCGGCAACGGACCCTTCTGTGACGCAAAGATGTGCACGGCCGATCTGCACCATTCGCTCCTCGGCGCGGCCGCTGGTGGACACTGCTAGCCCGGTTCCCAATATTAGAAAATAAGCGGCGCACAGAAGGATTCCTCGCGGCAAAAGGCACCTCCACTGATTCCGTTCAGACGCGGACCTGGGGAGCGACTCTCTGCCCTGCGTCTTCCAAAGCAAACATCTCCGCCGCCGCAAATCCGAAGGGCGCGGCCAACAGATTTCGCGGAAACGTTCCGCGAGTCGCGTTGTACTCCATCACGGAATCATTGTAGAACTGGCGGGCGAACGCAATTCGATTTTCCGTTGAGGCCAGCTCTTCCTGAAGGGCCAACACATTTTCACTGGCGCGAAGCGCCGGGTAGGCTTCTACGACGGCCATAAATTTGCCGGTTGCGGCGGAGAGCGCCGATTCCGCCGCGGCTCGCGCGTTCATGTCCGAACCCGCGGAGACGGCTTGTTCCCGCGCGCGCGTCACATTCTCAAGAACGCTTCGTTCGTGCTCCATGTACCCTTTCACCGCGTTGACCAGATTCGGGATCAAATCGTGGCGCCGTTTGAGCTGCACGTCGATCTGGGCCCATGCGTCGCGCACGCGATACCTCAGAGTCACCAGCCGATTGAACGACGCGATCACGTAAATGATTAGAACGGTGCCGACCGCGACCGACAGCCACAGGTTCATCTTTCCGTCCTCCTCAGGGAATCAGTCGAACGATCGCAAGAATGACGGCAAAGGCTATCGTTACAAAGAGAAAATTGAGCGCGACGCACACGGCAACGGCTGCCAAGACGGCAGCCAAGCTCATCAGCACCAGGGGAGTCAAGAATGTCCAGAGGATGACAAACCCCACCAACGACTTCTTTCGCGTGCTCCCGCCGGCCGCATAATGCGCGCCTTGCGCCTGCAGACGCTTGAGCCTCTTCTCCAAGGGAGGGTGAAACGAGACCATACCTCCGCCAGTGGCTTCTTCGAGAGTTTCTGTGCGTGCTGCTCGCGCACCGGCCCTGGTGGCCGTTCTGTCTTGCGCCATAGCTTCGAGCGCCATGTTCATCATGTCTTGCCGCGTTGGTTGGGCACCGCTCTTTCGCATTTCTGCGACTCGGCGGGCCAACTCCGGGGGCATGCCGCGTGCTTCTTGTCCGACGATAAACAAATGGGAAGCCCACTTCCCTCCCGGGATCAGCCCCCCGCATTCCTTCAAAATCTGGAGTGCATTGGCTAAGGCATCGGGATTACGCGTGAGCTGGACGGCCGTGGCATCCGCCAGATAACGGCGTGTGCGCCACAGCATTGCCGCGGCGGGCTCAAATAGAAGCCCGGAGAGCACCCCCATGGTCAGCTTCAGGGATGCGTTGAAGAAAACCACGGGGAGCAGGAGCGTCGAAAGGCATCCGTTTTTGGTTCGGCCCGCGCGGGCGGTTGCGTCGTCGTCGCCGGAGTTTCGCAAACCTTGCGTGAGCCAGTCGGAAACCTCGTCCGCATCTGCTGGGCCGCCCTTGCGAAACGCCATTCGCAGCAGCCGCCACAGGGCCCGGCGAGCATGCGGGCCGAAGGGTGCGTTGATCAGACTGTCCAGGAGCCCAAACGCTTGGTAGACGGACACCATGGTCATGGCAATGTGCAAATCGCCGTTCCCCGCCGAGGCGATCAAATGCCCGACGACCGCCTGCAATTCGTCGCGATCCAGCGCGTCGAGCAAACTCCGGGAGATCACCAGCGTGGCATCCTGCCGCGACGCGCCTACGATCGCTGCATTTCCGGCGGCGGAGTCGAGCAATTTCACCTTCGGTGAGGGCACGCCGCCCGCGATGGCCATCTCCTCGACCACGTCGACGAGCTTTTTTTCCTGCAAGTCTTCCAGGCGAGGCTCGCGCGCTCCGAGCGTCAGAAGTACCCCGCCCGCCCCAGCGTGCAGAAACATCCCGCGAATTCCCAGCCAGAGCAGAAGCTGCACAATCATTCCGGGAAGGAGAATGCCGATGGCGGTATAGAGGACGATATTCAGCGGAGGAAGCGGTGTACGGTTATTTGAAAAATGCTGAAGAATGGCGACGAACGTGTTCCCCGCCGCCTGAAACGCGTGCCACAGCTCGGGCGGCACACTTCCATATTTTTTCGCCAGGGATAATCCAAGTACGGCAAGACCGAACAGCGGCGGGGCAAGAATCAGGCTGAGAACCATCCCGGTACAGAACACGGCAAACACGCAGACGACGGAAAGCCGCCAGGTGGCGGCGCGATTGCGTTCCTGCTGCTGAAAAAAGCTGGATCGATTAACGGGCCCTAGGGGTGGCGCCGAAATCGAATCGGCAAAGTGTGGCGTTTCTCCGGAGGATGTCACGAGCGCACTCGCGGCACTTTACTAAAACTTCGGCAGGGTGTCCTGCGCTTTCACGGATGGCCTTCTGCCGGGAACGTTCGCTTATACTCTCGTGCGGTGCCCCAGCCATACCAGAGGCGGGCGGCCCCGGGGGAGCTTCGTTTGCTGGAGTTGCGCGAACATCGCGGCGAGGTAATCGTTGGCGGAACGCGCCTCGAGACGCTGTCGTACTCTGCGACCGGCGACGCTGCGACGATCGTGATGCTGCATGAGGGTCTCGGATCTGTTTCCATGTGGAAGGATTTCCCCAAGCAACTCGCCCGGGAAACCGGCTGCGGTGTGCTGGCGTACTCCCGCTACGGCCACGGAAAATCAGACCGGCTGCGCGAACCACGCTCCGTGGAATTCATGCATGACGAGGCGACAGTCGCGTTACCCGCGCTGCTCGAGCAATTCGGCATTCCGCGGCCGATCCTGCTGGGCCACAGCGACGGCGGGTCCATCTGCCTCATTTACGCCGCAACTTCTGCCGCGAGTCCTCGTGCTCTCATCCTGGAAGCGCCGCACGTATTCGTTGAGGATTTGACGGTCCAGAGCATCGCCAAGATCCGCGACGTTTACAAAACGACCGATCTGCCGCAAAAGCTCGCGCGCCACCACGACCACGCCGACGAAACATTTTGGGGCTGGAACGATATCTGGCTCGATCCCGCGTTTCGAGACTGGAACATCGAGGATCGGCTCAGCTCGATCCGCTGTCCGCTTCTCGTCATCCAGGGCGCGGAGGACGAATACGGCACGCTGGCGCAGGTTGACGCCATCAAACGCCGCGTGCCACATGCTGAGACGCTGGTGCTTGCAAAGTGTGGACACTCGCCCCACCGCGACCAGCCTACAGCCACGCTGGAAGCCATCTCACAATTTATAAGGAAGCTCGCTTAGGACACCGCGAGAATCAGCAGGGTGGCGTCGTCGTGCCAATTGTTTCGGCTGAACTCCGCGGCGGCCGCGAGGATCGTCTTCTGAATCTCTTTGGCCCCGCTGCCGTGGTTTTCCGCCAGCAGGCGCACGAGACGCTCCTCGCCAAATTCATCGCCGTCCAGGTTCCCCGCTTCGGTCACGCCGTCGGTGAACAGCACCACGCGATCCCCAGGCTCCAGCCGCGCCGTTCCAAGCACGAAGCTTTGATTCGGAAACACGCCGAGCACCCCGCCGCCTTCTTGCAAACGATGATGCGAGCCATCGCTGATGCACCACGATCGGCGCGTTGTGCCCGGCATTCACATATCGCAGAATGCGCCCCGGCCCATCGAGCTGCGCATAGAAAAACGTGATGAACCGGTCGCTTGCGATGTTGCGGCACAAGAGCGCGTTCAGCCGCGCGCAGAGTTCATTCGGCGGCAGAGTCGCCGAAGCCAGCCCGCGCACAGCCGCCTGTAGATTCGACATCAGCAGTGCCGCCGGCATTCCCTTTCCCGCGACGTCCGCAATGCACAAGCCCAGCGTGTCTCTCGTCAAACGACAGCACGTCGAAATAATCTCCGCCCACCATACGCGCAGACTGCCACGCGCTGGCAATCTCGTACCCGGATACTTGCGGAATCTCTTTCGGGAGAAACCCCTCTTGAATCGAACGCGCCTCCGCGATCTCGTTCTTCTGCTCGTTCAACAAGGAAGCGATGTTCCGGTGCGCCTGGCTCTCTTGCGCCGCGCGGCGTGCCGATTCGCGCCGTTCGCGTCCCAGGGCTACCTGCTTGCTTAAAATCTCCAGCAGCTTCGTGTTTGTCCACGGCTTCTCCACGAAATCGCTGACACCGCGTTGCATAGCTTCCACGGCGATGCTCACTGTCGCCCATCCGGTCATCACCACAATCGGCGGCACACTTTCGATCGTCTTCAGGTGCGCCAATAGGTCGAGTCCCTCCCGCCCCGAAGTCGTATCCCGGGCGTAATTCAAGTCCATCAAAAGAAGATCGAATTCGCGGTGAGTGACGGCCTCGAGTAACTCGCTTGGTGACGCTACCGTCTCCGTTGCATAGCCTTGCGCTTTCAAAAGCAAGTGCAAGGCGCCCAGTACGTCGGGTTGATCGTCCGCGATAAGGATTCGGGCCTGCATGGTTTCCACTTGCCTAAAAACTCCTGGTGCCGCTGCAGCCATAACTCGCGACCTCCCTTGCGCCGGCGTATGCTCCGCCGGGTTCGTAAGAGTCATGGCAAGTGTCGGTCCACTGCTATTATTCGCATAAGCCACTCGTTTACCAAAACTTGCAGAGGCTGGGTTGTTTCCAAAAAGGGCGTGCCGCACAAATACGGGAATACCCGTCCCGATTTCGGACACCACCTTGCCTCCGGTTCGGCACAGCACACCGTGTAGCCAAAATCATTCTGGCGAATCTAATCACAGTAGGGTCGGCGACATGACCAGCAGCGCCTGATTCTCCTCGTGCTAGCATAAGGCCGGTTGATGAAATTCAAGAAAATCGACCCCGAAACTATTCAATGCACCACTTCGGTGGCTCGCCCTTTCGGCTGCATGGAGCTCTGGGCCGGAAACGAGAAAGCTCATCGCTCCCTGGAACTCGCGGGCCTTGAGGCTGACGTGATCGCCGTCCCATCCGGCGGCGATACCGGCGGCGACCTCTCCGCCGTCTTCTCGTGCAGCGACAATGTCGCCAGAGTCGTTCTGGCCGATTGTGTTGGTCACGGCTACGTCGCCAGTGGCGTCGCCCGGCACATTCATCGCCTGCTGCACAAATTTCAAGACGTCCGCGACACCGCCGGCCTGCTTGCCTCGCTCAACGACGAATTCACCCTCAACGCGGAGGACTCCGACGGGCCCTTGCGCATGACCACCGTTGTCACTGGCACATTCGATGGCGCTTCCGGCGAGTTCAACTTCGCCTACGCCGCGCATCCGCGCATGCTTCTTTGGCGCGCCTGCGACGCGAAGTTCCACCAACTCGGCGATGGCATGGAGAATTTTCCCTTGGGCTACATTACGGGAGAGCAATACTGCGAGCAGAGCGTGCGCCTCAGCCCCGGCGACATGATTCTGGCGTTTTCTGACGGCGCAACCGAAGTGCAATCGCCCAGCGGCGAGCAGCTAACCGCGGCCGGCTTCCAACAATTCGCCGAGAGCACGCTGGCGAAATTTCCTCATCCGGCCGCCGCTGCCTGAATTCTCCAAAGCCCTGCTCGATGGCATTCATCAATACCGCGGCTGCACCGAACTCGAAGACGACATCACCCTGCTGACCCTGCGCCGTTCCACCTAAGCGACGAGGCTTCATCTCTCTGTGTTACTCGAGCCGGCGTCGGCGCCGCTACCGGATGCGCCGCAGAAATACTGCTCCAGACCCGCTTTCACTTCCCCCATGATGTTCTGCACGTTGCGATCCAGCGCCGCGACGATGGCCCCCACATCTTTTCCGCTCACCGGCTCATCATGCGCATAATAGTGCGACCACACCGTTGTCCCGGTTTTCGTGTCCCGCAGCTCATATTCCACCGCCACCCGCGCTAGCAGCGGACTCCCGGACACTTCCTTGAAGTCGTACAACTGTCCGCGCAAGAGGTAGTCCCCATGCCCGCCGCTACGCAACGGGTTGACGCTGCGATACCGGCCCGAAGCGCGTAGCTCCCGGAATAGCACTTCTTGCATCATCTCCGTGGGTGGCTGCGCCCAGCGTTGGGACTCGTACGTTCCCATGTTCTGGCCGGCGGAGCTGTAAACGATCTTGTCTTCCCGGTACAGATGGGAAGCCGTCAGCGGCCCGAGCAGCAAGGCCACGGGAAGCGCGTTTGGGTCGGTCGCGGGCGCCATCTCGCCCGGCACGGTCAGCTCATAGTACTTGCTCGGCCGCGCGGCTCCGCAGCCGCTGCTGATCGCAGCGCACAACGCTAACACCCAAGAAACACCGCAAAAAAAACCCGAAGAAACGATTGTACGGTTTCTCATTTCTGCTCACCTGGTTTGTGCTCGGGAGGATTGGTGGCGCGGATCAAGGTATAAGGACGCGCCTTGATCGTGGCCGTGAATTCCCTCAGATTCTCGCTGATTTGCCGCATGTTATCGAGTAGCTCGTCGATATTCTCGGAGTTTACGTCCAGCGTCTGATCCAGACGTCGCCGTCAGGTCCGTCGTGTTCACCAGCGTTCGTCGCAGTTCCAGCACTGCCTGGTGCACGTCCGCCCGGTTCTCCCCAATCATCGAATCGATGTGATCCAGTGTCTTGTTCGCCTCCGCCGTGGTCTTCCGGAAATCGTCGAGCAGCGGCTCGAGCTTCGCGCTCACGGTATTGACGTGCTCCAGCGTGGACTTGATCTGCGGACGATCTTCCTCGATCATCCCCCGCGTATTGGCCAACGTTGCCGCCAGGTTCGCGCGATTCTGCGCGCTCAACAGATCGTTCACGCGGACGATCGTCTCTTTCAGTTCCGTCGCCCGTTCGTTCAGCGTCTGCAGCAATTGCCGCGCGTCCGGCGCGATATCGTTGATTTGCTTGGTCAGCGCGTTGAAATCCACGTACGTTTCCGATGGCAGCAAAGCTCCGTTCGCGGCGATTCCCGCCTTCGCGCTGCCCGGCACGATTTCCAGGTGATTGTCGCCTAGCGGGCTCAGGCTCATGATCTTGGCCTTGCTGTCGGTCTTCACCGGCAAATCCGACTGCACGCTGAAGGTGATCTCGATGCGCGAGGGATCTTGCGGATCGATGCGCAATTTGTCCACGCGTCCCGCCTTCGGTCCGCCCGAATACCGCACCGTCGCACCGGGCTCTAGTCCTCCAGCGAACGGAAAGTAGGCATGAAATGTTTTCACCGAGCGCCCAAATGCTCCGCTCATCGTAAAAACTGTTCCGATTAGCACCCCTGCGGCGACCACGACGAATAGCCCCACGAGGGCCTGCTCGTTTTTCGCTTTCATGAGCTTCCTCTCTTCTCCCTCAACCCACTACCCGGGCCGGTGGTCTTCGGTCAGCATCTGCAAGTAATCCAGCTCGCGCGCCACCTCAGGCTCGGCGATCCGGTCCAGAAATTGCCGCACCCGGGGTTGCGTGCTGACGCGCATCTCCTCTTTCGTCCCAATCGCCACCACGTTGCCCTTATCGATCAGCACCATCCGGTCCGCAATCAAGAATGCGCTGGCCAGCTCGTGCGTCACCACGATGATGGTCATGCGAAACGCGCTCTTCAGCTCCAGAATCAACTGGTCGATTCCCGCGGCGATGATGGGATCCAATCCCGCCGAAGGCTCGTCAAAAAACAGGATTTCCGGGTCCATCGCCAGCGCTCGCGCTACCGCCGCCCGCTTTCTTCATCCCTCCACTGAGCTGCGACGGCATGTAATACTCAAAACCTGCCAGCCCCACTTGCTCCAACTTCAGCCGCAGCATGATTTCGATCGTGGACTCTTCCAATTTCGTATGCTCTCGCAGGGGCAGCGCCACATTTTCGCCCACCGTCATCGAGCCGAATAACGCTCCGCCCTGAAACGACATTCCAATTCGTTTCCGAATGTCGTCCATCTCGTCCTGCGAAATCGTCGCGATGTCCTGGCCCTTGATCCAAATCTGCCCCGAGCTCGGTCTTTCCAGCCCCACCAGCGTCCGCAAAAGCGTGCTCTTCCCGGAGCCCGACCCGCCCAGGATCACCAGCGTCTCACCGCGCTTCACGTCAAAATTGATTCCGTGAAGGATCTCGCGCTCGCCGTAGCAGACGCGCAGATCGCGCAGTGAAAGCATCGCCTCCGTGTCGGCCGATTCCATGTTCGATACATCCATCAACAGAATCCCCGCCGACCGCCCCTGTTTTTCTCATCTCACTACTTCCTTACTTCTTTACTTCGTTTTCTATCCTCCACCCACAAAGAAGAATAAAGCCGTGAAAATCAAATCCACCACCACAACCAGAAAAATCGACATCACCACCGCTCGCGTCGTGGAGCGCCCCACCTGCTCGGCCCCCGCTCCGGTACTCAAGCCTTCCAAACATCCCACCGCCGTGATCGTAATACCGAACATCACGCTCTTGATCAAGCCGGTCATGATGTCCCGCAGAAACAGCGCATCGATGGACGCCCGGATGTAGCGTCCCCAGGTAAAATCGGCTTCCGCCACGCCGAACAATGCGCCACCCAGAATGCCCATCGAATTCGCCCAGATGGTCAGGCACGGCAGCATCACCATCATGGCCAGAAATTTCGGGGTCACCAGAAAATGAATCGGGCTGATCGCCATGGTTTCCAGCGCGTCGATCTCTTCGGTAACCTTCATGGTCCCGATTTCCGCAGCGAACGCCGAACCCGACCGCCCGATCACCACGATCGCGGTGATCAGCGGTCCCAGTTCCCTGGTCATGGAGATCGCTACCCCCGTCGCCACCAGGTCCAGCGCGCCAAATTTGCGCAGCTCGTACGCGGCCTGCAACGCCAGAATCAACCCGATGAAAAACGTGATCAGGGAAAGGATCGGCAAACAGCGGACACCCACGTCCATGGCCTGCGACACCGCACGCTGCACGCGCAGCGGCCGGCCCTGAAATGGCCCTACGAAGGTGTAATACGCTGCGCGGCCTCCGAGTGTCGCCAGCGAACCCAAGTAAGCCAAGCCGTTCGTCACCGACTCGCCGATTTGAGAAACCAGTTCCATGTCCCGTATCAGCTCAAACCGTCACGTGAATTCGCTCATCGACCAATGGCTCGCTAGCATCTCTGGCACAACCGCTGTGGCCGCCCTGTTTACAGGGCCGGGTCTAGATCCAGGTTCAACCCATCCGTCGTAAGCGTGCGAGAACCCGCCTGTTTGGATGAGGGCCCGGCTGTCTCAAATTCGGCTCTGCCAAGGATCACGGCGCCAGCGATTGCTCTTCGGTGTCATACACCTCAAAGATCTTCAGCAATCGCGACAACTGCAGCACTTCCCGCGCCGCCGGGCTCAACCCAAACAGAATGAATCGCGTGCCTGCGTCTCGCGAGGCTTTGAGTCCTTCCACCAGCGACGCGACGCCCGAGCTGTCGATGTACCTCACCTTGAGCAAGTTCATCACTACGCGCGGCGTGCGGCTTTCCTTGATCTCTTTCAACAACGCCTTCCGTATTTCGGGTGAGTTCGCGAGATCGATATCCCCTGACACGTCAAAGATCGTGATCTTATCGATTCGCCGGGCCGAGATCTGCAAGGTCTTCTCTCCTTTTGCCAGTTCCAACCTGTGCTGCTGGCTGCAAATACTTCATCAACCTGAGCTGGTTCTTGCCTTTAACGCGTTTGAACTCCACCACGTCCATGCTCTGGCGGATAAAATGCAGCCCCAACCCGCCGGGCTTTATTTCATCCAACCGGCGCCCGCGGAGTTTCGTCGGATCTACGGCGGGCCCTTCATCGCTCAGCAGAACCTCAAACCCCTCGGCGCGCTCTCCACGGTGCGGCACTCGCCCGCAAAACACCTCGATCGGCTGGTCCAATTGGCCGCGGTAGGCGTGCCTCATGATATTGGTTAGCGCTTCATCCACGGCCCGCGTCACCGACCTGCACTCCGCCGCGGAAAATCCGAACGCCTCCGTCAATTGCTCCATCACGGCGCGCACCACGCAAAGCATGCTCGGATCGCTGCGCAGTTCAAGTTTCAACAACCAATCTCGATTCATCCCCGGTCCGTCCCAGGTATCAGGTACTGCCGCTACTTCGCCGCGGTGGGCGAAAAATTATCACGGGTTACCTGCGCGGTCTTCTTGGCAAAGTCGTACGTCGCTCTCAGGTTCCCGCCAAAAAATCGCACACTACCCGTGATGTCCTGCTCCAGTAAGGTCTTCCCGTCTTTGTCGGTAAACGCGCAGTGAAGCTTGATGGATGTGGCGCCGGCGACCGTCGTTACCTGCCGCAGCTCCTCGCTGCCCTGCTTGAATCCTCGCACCGTCGTGTGCAAGGTCACCAGGTCCGCGGCATTTTCGGAATTGCGGTCGCCCTCGCGGTAAATGTGGAAGCCGCCTTTGTTTTGCAATTGCTGGATCAGGTCTTCGTACAGCGACACCTGAAATTCCGCCGGCAGCTTGATCTCATTCGATTCAATCATGGTGACTCGGATCGCCGAGGCTTTCATTTTCACCGGCGGCTTTTGCTGCGCCTGCAAGATCGGCGCGGTAAGCGCTATTGCGGCGGCCAAGAGAATAGTCACCCGTCGTCCCGGAATTCCCGTCATGGCTTTTGCTCCTTCGCAGCCGGAGCCGCAACTTCTTCGGTCGGAACGCTTGTGTGCGCTCCCTGCGCCAACAGCTCCTTCTTCAGTTCCTCGGCCTTACCCACGCCCATCGTAAATACGGCTCCGTGCAGGCCGCCGTCCGCATCGCGGTACTTGATCGTTAGGGTGTCCAGCTTGGTGCGGAACAAACTCAGGAACCGCCCCGATTCGTAGGGCGCAAACATCGTGAGTGTTCCCACAAATCCGTGAATCATGCGCTGGCTGTCGTTCCCCGTGATCACGTCCTCCACCGAATTCGTCGGCACATCGACCTTTGCCTGCTCGTAGCTAAAATGGAGATTCCCGCCTTCCACGCCAAGGCGCCCATTGGTCTTGTTTTTGACCCCAATAAGTCCGGTGACCTGCGTGACCTTTGCCGCCCCCGCAGGCTGCTGTGCGCCGCCCGCGCGAACAAAGGGACTCAATATCACCAACAGTCCAACGCATAAAACTCGTCCTATACCCCTTGCCATTTCCGCCTCCTCCAATCTTTCTCTACCAAGCATAGCCGGCCATTTTCCTTCACTGTCCCCGCACTGCTAGCCGTATTGTTTCGGCCTCTTCTACGTTGGCTCTGCGTATCTCTGGCTCTTAGGCCGCCATTCCAAGATTGGGCTCTCTTGTCTATGGGACAGGATGAAATGTGCACGGGAGCATAATCTATAGAAATAAAAAAAGATACGCCCTTTCGAAAACTCCTCGCGGCCCTCCCTGTAGGGGCGCAGCATGCTGCGCCCCCGCCTGGCAACCGGCAATCCGTTGCGCATGTCATGCCTCCGCACCGACCATTGGCAATCCGTTAGAAATGTGGGATGCCGAGGCCCTTAGCTCCCTCCCAAGAATTCTAAATCGGCAAATGGTAGACTCCCGAAGATGCGCGTTCTCCTTCTCAATCTGGCCGCCGATCCCCTTGCCCAGGTAAATCAAGCATTGTCCGGCCAGGGGTATGAGGTCACCGTCGAGAACGACCTCAACGTCGATCAAGTCCTCGCACTCTCGCCCGAAGTGCTGGTTACCCAAGCGGCGCCGTCCGACTTGACCTGCTGCGGCCTGATCACCTCGCTCAAGTCGCGCCGGGACAACCGCCCTCTGAAGATTGTCATGATCGTCCAAGGCGGAGCCTTGGAGCGGGCTCGCGCGCTGGATCTTGGCGCGGACGACGTCATCTCGTTTCCCTTTGACGACGTGGAATTCGCCGCGCGCATACGAACCCAGTTTCGGACCAGGCAGCCCGAAGAAGAACTCAAGACTATGTTGAAGTTCGCGGTCCAGCGCGAAAACATCGCGGACCTTGCCGTCGAATCCCTAAAAAGCGATGTGGTCACCAAACGCCGCTTCTGGCTGATCCCCGCTATCTTCGCGCTGGCCGCTGCGGCGCTGATTGCGTCGCTGACCATGCTGGTTTCGAACCATAGCAGCCGCAAGGACGCGCTCCAACTAAAAGCGGAAATCGCGCGGCTGAACCATGGCCTCGGGCAGCAGGGCGAATTGTTCCGGCTCACACAGCAGGCGCGCGATTCGATCGACGCGCAAACGAAATCGGATTCCGCCACCCGCGATTCTCTGAAAGCGCAATCCGAAGATTTGCGGAAGAAAATGGCAGCCGCGGTGCTGGCGGCGCCGACGCCGGCAGCTCTGAAACAACAGCTAACGGAAACGCAAAATCGCCTCAAGCTTCTGGAAAACGAAGGCAAGATCGCCGAGACCATCGTTCACAGTTACGGCCCCAGCGTTTGCTTGCTGCACGTCGTCGTCGAATTCCTCGACAAGAGTTCCGGCAAGCCGATTCAGATCGCCGTCGATTCCCTGGGCAAGCCGCAGGTCGACGAGCAGGGCATGGTCCAGCTCGACGCCGGCGGCGTAGGACCCCATCTGCAGATCGATGTCTTTGGCACCGGCTTCCTGGTGCGGCGCGACGGAAGAATCGTCACCAATCATCATGTCGCCGAGCCTTGGTGGCGGAATGAAGAACTGAAGGAACTACTCGATCGCGGCGCTGCCGCCTACGTGCTTTCCTACAAAGCGTACTTCCCCGGCGACAATACAGGAATCACCGCTAAGCTCGGCCGAATTTCTTCCGAGGCTGACGTGGCGACGTTGCAGCTAGAGGGTCCCGTGCCGTCAAAGGCCACGCTGCTGGAGCTCGACGAACGCAAAGACGCTTCGGTCACCGGTGAGCCGGTCGTGTTGATCGGATATCCCACGGGCATCGAAGGAATCCTTGCGCGCGCGGGGTCGGACGTGGCGCAGAAAATCACCGAAGACACCCAGAACACGCAGAACGTGAGCCTCATCGTCTCGCAGCTCGCCACCCAGCAACTCATTCGCCCGACGACAACGCAAGGCCACATCGGCGACGTGTTACAAGACAAGATTGTTTATGACGCAGCGACAACGTCCGGCGGTTCCGGCGGCCCGCTGTTCAATCGGAACGGCAAGGTGATCGGCGTAAACTTCGCCGTGCTGAAAGGGTTTGGCGGCTCTAACCTCGCGGTTCCGGTGCGTTACGCAAACGAACTGCTGAAATAATTTCCTCGCTCCAGCAGCCTAGATCAGGCAGTGCTGCGGGCGGCGGATTTGCGCGCACCGGCTTGAATTCTGAGCACCAGCATGTACAAGACGATGGCGATGTTCCCTGTCAGGATCACCCACTTGACCGGGTGTGGATGCCGCGCCAGCGAATACATTTCCCACGGCAAATACATGCCGCCGGAAAGAAGGGCGAACCACTCCGCCCATTCTCGGTCGAGCCACAGGCCGTAGGCTTCGGCAAAGCGAACCAGGGCATAAACCAGCGCGGCGGCTGCCAAGGCCCACAAACTTTTGTCCGTCGCGCGGTCCGCCGCGGTGACGAACAGATTGGAGAGCCGCCCTCCGGGACTCGCGTGCAGGAAGCGGATGAGTTGCTCCGCGAATTCGTCCAGGTTCTTGTGCACCAGCCGGAGCAATCCAAGGCCGAGCAGTAATACGATCAGGCCCTTGGCGGCCTCGAACACGGCGACGGTGCGGAGCGCAACGGTCTTCTTGGAGGTATGCATAGACCCGGTGTCAGGTAAAGGTACGGTCTCGCGAGGGAAAGTTCAAGAGCCGGAAGTACTAGGGGCTGAACGTCGCGTTTTTGATGCTATTTCACTTCTTGAAGAAAAATCAATTCGGAGGCGAGGGGCGACGAAAGATGGACGGTGATTCCGCGAGCGAGTAGTTCCCTGCCCGCAACATTTCGATCGAGGGCCGGGTGATCCTGGAAGTGAAGCTGATAGATGCTGCTGGCTCGTAGGCCCTTCAGCCCGAAGCTGTAAGCCGACTCGGTCGGCGTTGAACCGCGAAACGCGTAAAGTACGCCGCGGCCGTTTGCCGGGTCGAAATATTCGAGTCCGTCCCAATGGACGCCGTCAGGCCGGTCGGAAACATGATAGAGGTCGGCATCACGGATCAGCGGGCGAAGCGCGGTCTTGTACAACGCGAACGCCGCCTTGGCAGCTTCGTGCTGCTCGGGAGTCCACGCGGTGGTATCCAGCATGATGGTCAGCCAGCCCATCATGCCGCTGCGCAACATATACAGAAAATTCTCCATGCGAGGGGCCGGCCACTTTTCCACGTAGGTTTCCAGCATCGCCGCCGGCAAGACGTGACTCGCATCATAAAATGCGCGGCGATTGGAGAGCGGGTCATAGCTGTCGGTGATGGAGAAATAGTCGCCGTGAGCCGCGCTGCCAAAATCGACCATGCGGCCGCCGTCGTTGCAAATTTCCAGCAGCAGCCCCGGATGCTTCTTGCGCAACTTGGAGTAGATCGAATAGTAGGCGCGCGTCGCGTGGTAGCTGACGTCCGTCGAGTTGGCGCTGTCTACCCAGTAGGAACTGGCGGCCTTGCGTATGCTCAGATTTGCGGGATCGGGCGGCGCGTGGGGATGGTCTTTTCTGTCGCAACCTTGGGCCACAAGGTAGCCGTCGTGTTCCAACATGTCCAAATGATAGTCGGTCACAATCCTATCGACTTCCGCCTGGGCCCAGTCCTGCGCTTTAGGGACGCCCAGGTCAATCGTTTGCCCTTTGAAAGGCTCGGGCTTCCAATCCGCCGGAGTGTCCGCCACGACCCAATTGTTGACCAAGGGATCGCGGACGTTCAAAGCTCCCGGCTCGGTGTCCAACGCCGCTTGCGTCCAATCGACCCACAAACCGAACTTGAGTCCCAGGCGGTGCGCTTCGTCGGCGATTGGCGCTAGGCCATGTGGGAATTTCTTGGGATCCGGATACCAGTCTCCAACGCCGCGGAACCATCCGGCATCGATGTGAAACATCTCGAACTGCAAGTCCGCCGAATCGTGCAGCATTTTTTCAGCGAGAGCTTCATCAATGGCCATGCCGCTTCCCCAACTGTTGTTGACGAGCAGCGGGTAGTTAGCATCTCTCCAGGCCTCGGCGTTCGTGAGAACTTGGCGCACCCAGCGGCGTAACACATTTCCGGCAGCATCGAGGCCCCCGGTCGCACCTCCTAGAAACACCGCGGGAGTCTCGAAACTTTCCCCTGGTTTTACTCTGGACGTAAAGGGCGCGGGATCCGGATTGAGTCCGGCGTCAGCTCGAAGTGAAGACTCGCCGCGGCTGAGCGCGATTCGCGTTCTGCCGCTGAATTCGATTCCCACGTACCAGGCGCTTTGCTGCGCATCCGATCGCTCCACAAAGCTCCAGGGAATGATCTCGCGCGGCTCGCCCTCCTCCGGATGGGCGTAGGTACTGGAGGTGCCTCTCCAACTGTAGCCGTTCGCGATTGAGAGTTGATGCGTGCCCACCGCCGAGGGAGCGCCGGCTCCCTTTTCGACAAAGACGTGTGTCAGCGAAGAATAGGGATCGATCTGCCAATCCAGACGGATGCTGTCGACGAAAGGGATCCAGATTTCCCTGGAATCGCGATTCTCGATTCGTATCTGGTGTTCGATGGGGCCGTAGTCGGCGCGCGCGATCCATTCCCAAGTCAGGCGCAGGTTGGGAGAAGCACAATCGTAAACGTAGGCGACTCGGTGTTCGTCGGCGGTGCTTGCTTCCTGGTTGAAGATCCAGTGAACAGGAAGCTGTTTGCCATCCGATTCAACGCTATCCGGCAGTGTTTCGCTTGCGCGGTTGCGCCAGACCTCAGCGGCAGCTGTTCTTAACTCAACAAGTCGCGGACCCTGCGGCGTGGACTCGAAGCGCAAGTTCGTGTCCGCGGTGCGCAAGGACGCGGCGTTTTGTGCATTCCCCGGGATTGCCGCCACAAGTGGACACAGGCCGAGCACCGCGATGCGTATGGGGCGATTCATCCGCACGTTTCCCGGCGCGAGTGCTTCTTCGCGCAAAGCACGCTTCATTCCTTGCCTTTTAGGCTAAGAGGCTTTTTCTTGCGCGTAGGCGACGAATTCTTCGTAGGGGCCTTTGAAGTCGTCGATTTTGCCGCCGCGGAAGTGCCAGATGCGGGTGGCGACTTCGTCGATGACGTCGTGGTCGTGGGTGACGAGTAAGACGGTGCCATCGTAACGCTGGAGCGAGATGTTGAGGGCGTTGATGGATTCGAGGTCGAGGTGATTGGTGGGCTCGTCGAGGACGAGGAAATTGGGCTTCTGGAGCATGAGGCGGCAGAAAATCAAGCGCGCGGATTCGCCGCCGGATAGTGCGCGAGTGGGCTTGAGCGCGTCGTCGCCGCTGAACAGCATTTGACCCATCAGACCGCGAAGCTCTTGCTGGTTGGCGCTGGGATCGAATTGCCAGAGCCAATCGATGGAGGTGGTGTTGTCGCGGGTGATGGAATCGGTGTGGTCCTGGGCGAAGTAGCCGACGGTGACTTCGTGGCCCCAGATGACCTGGCCGCCGTTGATGGGAAATTGCTTGTCGGCATCGTCGATGAAGCCGGTGGCGTTGCGGATGAGCGACTTCAGCATGGTGGTTTTGCCGGTGCCGTTGCGGCCCATAAGCGCGATTTTTTCGCCGCGGGTGACGCTGGCGGTGAAACGCGGGATCACTTTCAGCGTGTCGTAGGCCTTCTCGACGCTCTTGATTTCCAGCGGATGGCGGCCGGAATTGCGCTTCATTTCAAATTTGATGTAGGGGCGCTGGATGTTGGAGCGGGCCAGCTCGGAGGTGGCCAGGCGCTCGACTTCTTTTTTGCGGGAAGTGGCTTGCGCGGAACGCGTGCCGGCGGAAAAACGGGCGATGAATTCGTTGAGCTGCGCGATTTTCTTTTCGCGCTGCGCGTTTTCGGACTCGATGCGCGAGCGAATTTGCGTTTTGGCGACGACCATGTCGTCGTAGCCGCCGACGTACATGATGACGGTTTCGTAGTCGATGTCCGCGGTATGGGTGCAAACGCTGTTGAGGAAATGGCGATCGTGCGAGATGACGATCAGGACGCCTTCGTAGTCGGTGAGATATTTCTGGAGCCAGTGGACGGAATCGAGGTCCAGGTTGTTGGTCGGCTCGTCGAGCAGCAGCGCGGTGGGGTTGCCGAACAGGGCTTGCGCGAGCAGCACGCGGACCTTTTGGCCGCCCTGGAGCTCACCCATTTTGCGCTCGTGAAACTCGCTCTCGATGCCGAGGCCGTCGAGCAAGATTCCGGCGTCGGCTTCGGCGGAGTAGCCACCTTCTTCGCCGACGATGCCTTCGAGCTCACCCAGGCGCATGCCGTCGGCGTCGGTGAGATCGTCGTGGGGCTTGGCGTAAAGAGCGTCGCGCTCTTGCAGGGCCTTCCAGAGCGCCGCGTTGCCCATGATGACGGTGTCGATGACGCGAAATTCGTCGAAAGCGAACTGGTCCTGGCGCAGGATGCCCAGGCGCTTGGGGCGGGTAATCGAGCCTTTGGTGGGCTCAAGCTCGCCGGTGAGGATCTTCATCAGCGTGGACTTGCCGGCGCCGTTGGGGCCGGTAATCGCGTAGCGGCGCCCGGACATGAAGGTGGTGGTCACATCCTCGAACAGGATACGCGGACCAAAGCGCATGGAGACATTGTTGATGGACAGCATAACCCTCCAAGTATAGCAGCATCCTGTACGCATTCGATGAACGCTATCCGACCGGATAGACAAACTAACGGAATGGATAGGATCTGGCGGCCTTCCATCGGCGCGCCTTGAATCGAGCCGGGTGGCGGAGGGTGCCTGATCTCCTTCGTTATCAGAGGGTTCGACGGGGATTCCACAGAGTGAGACGCGGCGCAATAAGTGGCCGGGTTGTTCGGCGCTGGAAATGCAGCTAATGAGTTGCTTGCGATACTGACCAGATGGCGTGGGCGAGTGGCAGCTCTGCCTTTCCTCGGAAAGGAGAACTTCTAAAGAGAATCTAAAGACTCGGAAAGCCGGTCGCCAAGGGGTACTACAAGTACCGGGACTGCCTTTGCGGGGTCCTTTGGTAGTAGTCCTGGAACGGCTTTGTTCTTGACAACTTAGGGACGCGGGAGCGACAATTCCGCCCGACATCGGTGCACTGGCCGGCGCAAGGCGTAGGTCCCCTGTCCCCTAAACGGCTCGTACACAAATTGATTAAGGCCCCGCAGAGTAACACTATCTGGAACATTGTTATTGTTGCGCCTCAAGGAGGCAGCATATGAAGGCATTTGCGATGATTGTGCGCGTAGTCGCGCTCTTGGCGGTGGTGGGCTGTGTGATCGGAGTTGGTAGCCCGTCGGCTCGCGCTCAAGTGGTTGTGACCGTGTCACCGAATCCGCTGACATTTGGCGTGCCTACGGGAAGTGTGGCGAGCTCCGCTGAAACGATCACATTTAGCATCACTGGCAGCAACGACGGACCAGGACCAGCGACCGTGACGCTGGGGGCGGTTGGCGCTCCCGCCAACACCGACTTTGCCATTACGACAGATTCGTGTTCCGGAGTCACGCTAACGTCGCCAGGCGCATGCACGGTGAACGTGACGTTCACGCCGACCATGTTGCCTCTGGGTACGTTGGAGACTGGGAGTATCAGCTTCCCGAACAGCTTTACCGACGGTACGCCGTCAGTCGGGCTAACCGGCGCATCTGGGGCGATCAAGCTCTTTGATCCGATCAACGTCGAGCTTTCCAACCCCACCTCGTCGCTGACGAATTTGTTTGCGTTCAAGAGCGAAACCATAAACGTGAGTTGCCCTGGTTCGCCGACAGCAGTTTTTTCCTCTTCTCCGGACGGCGTGGGTAACGTACTCGTGGACAATTTCTTGACCTTGAACACGACCGGCGCGCCCCCGCCGACACCGCCAATAAACAGCAACGGGCTTCAGGGGAACGTGTGTCCGGGCAATCTGGGCAACCCGACGGACAATACTGCCCGATTGCTTCACGCACGCGTACCAGAATCCAGCTGGAGCAGGCCAACTGAACGGTCAAGACCCGGATACGTTCACCAACATGGGGAACGCGATATTGAGTCCCATTGGCGGTCCCAATGCTGGAGGCGTTCCGCCAATCGATGTAAGCAGCCAGTTTACGGCGAATACGACCTCGGCGCTGGTCACTATGCTGGACGGCGGAGGTTATGTCGCGAGCTCCTCATTGTTCCTGAAAACAAATTGCACTTCATCCGGCGTCCAGACCGGCGGGACGATCACGGGGAATCCGCTCGATCCCAACGTGCCCTCATCACTCATTCAGGACTTCCCTTTCAATACCACGCCGGGGAACCACATCACCTTCACAGCGAATTTCTTGAGCGCTACCACGTTTCCCGATGGAGTGACGACTCCGAATACCGCCGACACGGGGATTCTGCAGTCGGCTTTCCCAGCGATGGTAACGGGCACCTCCGTTGCGCCAGCGCAGTGCATACGGCTGAATGGAGAACTCGCGGCGGACAAGGTGACGCAACCCTTTGCAAAGCGTTCACGATCACCTGCACGGATCCGCTTACGGGTATTTCCTCGGGAGCGAATTGCCCGCAGGGTTCAGCGCTGGCAGCAGCCAACAGATTGTTCTTTGAAACGAAACTTGACAGTCCGGACGACGCGGCGATCGCAGCTGGAATCGCGGCTGGAACCGGCCCCGGCCTGTTGGAAGGCACGGACAACTGGGCAACCACGCCGACCTTGGCGCCGTGCGGTACCGGCACACCCGCTTTGTTCCCCGCCGGAGACGGCCAAGAATCAGGCCAATTGTGCCCGCAAAACCCGCTGACAGAATATAAAGGCGCGGCCGACCCGACCAGCGGCAGCAACCCGCGCGGAGTCAACTCGACGTTCATACCGGTTTGGAACGTGCCGCTGCCATTGACGACGGTTACCACAACGCCGCCACCGTTCAACGCAACGGGCTGGGTCAGCGCACCTAGCCACAATGTAACGATCAACTTCAGCTCGAGCCCAGCGACGTATGCTGCAGTCAACGGCTTCACGCCAGCGCCAATTGCCAGCTTCACCTATGGCACGGAAACTCCCCTTCCCGATCCGACCACGGGGACAAACGGGGACCCGACGTTCGCGAACGGGACGTGCCCGAGCAGCACCACCTCCAATCCGTTCAACAACAGCGCTACGATCAACTTCGGGGGTGACGGAATTTTCAACAACGTCCACTATTTCGCCACCGATTGCGCAGGGACGGAAGAACTGCTGTTTACGCCGAGCGTGCTTCCGAACAAGAACTGGGCATCGTTCAAGACCGTGACTGTGAAGATCGACTCGGTGCCACCCACCATCTCCGCGATCACGTTCAGCCCAGCCTCGACCGGCAACATTTACGCGGCCGGCGCGGTCGTGCACGCTAACTTCACTTGCGCGGACGTGCTATCAGGACTCGCAGCACCATGCACAGGCACGGGCGGAGTCCTAGGCGGCGGCGTCATCAACACCACCCTGGCTCCCGGAACCTATCCTTTCAAGGTAACGGCCACCGACAATGCCGGCAACCAGACCACTTCAACGGTGAACTACCAGGTCGTGGGGTCGTCGGACTTGGTGCTGCTGAACCTTGACCCCCTTAACCGTGAAGCGGGCAACTAACCTGATGTTACTCGATCGGCTTGCTCGATCTTCGGCCCTGCCATCGCGGATAACGTGGTGGTCACGGATCAGCTGCCGGCGGGCATAAGCCTTCTGAGCGCAACCTTCGGCACCGTTGCTTGCACGGCTGCCGGTTGCTCGGACACGCCAAACCCGGGGACGCCCTGCTCCTTCAGTAGCAACGTGGTGACCTGCAACGTTCCGACGGTTCCGCTTGATTGAAGAACTTCACCGGCGTGCTTGTGAAGATCCGGTGAATGTTCCGTCAACGCACTCCTGGGCACCATCTTGAAAGACACGGCTACGGTGAATCGGCGGCCAACACCGATCCGACAGCCCTGACAACAGACTCGACCACTACGGAGTTTGCTCCAAACCGAGCGTCTGTCCGAAACTAGGAAGACGAAACGGCCCGCAAGGCCGAGTTACGAGACCCGTAACGAGCCGCGAGCGGTGCAGAGATGCGCTGCTCGCGTTTTTGTTTCGGTGGGTTTGTGACGTTCGATGGGCGAATGGACGTCAGCGGCCGGAAGGCCTGGCGGGCGCAGCGAGGTTGAAGCCGGGCTCCGACAGAACAGCCCCGCCCCCAATGAGAGACGGCGCGTCTTGTTTTGGTCGTGCATGATGTGCGATCGGGCAGGCTGCCGTGCCCTGCATAGTTAGCGCGATTAGTCTAGAGTGGGGAGCCAGCGATTGGCTACGTGGCCGGAGTTGGAGAACCAGCGATTGGAGCTCAGCGTACATTTCCTTCAGGTCGGAGCGATCGAGCAGGTGCTCGGCGCCGGGATCCTTTTTCAATTCGTCGAACAAGCGAAGCGCCTGCGCATACTGAGAGACGGCGTCGCGCGAATTTCCGCCCAGGCGAATGGCTTCGCCCAACAGATAGTGAATCCTCGCGCTCTCCAGGCGTGAGCCTAGCTTTTCGCTGCGGCTCAAGTCGCGCTCCAAATCCTGCCGCGCTCGCGCGTAATCTTTCGCGCTGATCGTGGCTTGGCTGATTTCAATGGAGCTGACCAGCGACAGATATTTGAGGTTCAGGCTGTCGGCCTGCTTCACAATGCCTTGCAAGTCGGCCACGGCGGACTGCGAGCGGCCTTCGGCGACCGACCAACTGAGCAAGATTCAATTTCGAACCGAGGATTTTTTCCTTTTCGGCGCCCTTCGTGGCCGCGCGCAACGCTTGCTCGTAGAGCGGCCGCGCCGCTTTGAGGTCGCCCCTATAGAACTGCAGATCGCCCTGCGCATTCAGGAGCTGGCTCTGCAGAGTATCGCTCTTCAGGTCATTGACGAGGCCCTGCGCTTCTTCGAGTACCTTTCCTGCCTCGTCGCCGCGGCCGGCGAGGACGAGCGTGGCCGCAAGGTTGGTCAGAGACTCGGCCATTTCGCCGCTGCGGTTGTCGACGGAGCGGTAGCCTTTGACCGCGTCTTGAATAGCGCTGACTGCGGCGCCCAGACGTCCCTGGTATTGCAGGATCAAGCCGATGCGGTGAGATTCTCCGGCCGCTCCCCTGACGTTGTTCGCTTTGCGCGACACATCCAGCGCGCTCATCACCGAGGTAAGGGCCTTGTCGTACTCTCCGGTCGCGCTGTAAACGTCGCCGAGCGCGCTGAGGGTCTCGGCGATGTATTCCGGATCGTTGAGCTTCTGCCGCAACTGTAAGGATTGCTGCAAGTAGATCAGCGCGTTGTCGGTATCGCCTTTGGCGAGATACGCGCCGCCGATATTACTGAGGCAGACCGCCTGATAGCTCTGATCATCGGCATCGCGCTGGATTTGGAGAGATTCCTTGAAATCCTGGAGGGCCTTGTCGTAATCGCTCCAGGTTTCGTACAAGACGCCGCGGCCGATCAGCGTATCGCCGTACTCCTTCTTCATTCCGATTTCTTTCAGGATTTGCAGCGCCTGCGTGAAGCTGGCCAGAGCATCCTTGGGCTTGCCGAGCGTATTCTGTACCATCGCGATTTCGGAATAACCGTTGGCGAGAATGCGCTTGAGGCCCAGGCGCTTGCTAATCTCCATGGATTGCTGGTAGTTGCGCATGGCCTCGTCGGGCTTGTTGAGGAGGCGGTAGGAAACGCCCATAGCGAGAAGGATCAGCGACTTCTGCTCCTGATTGTCCACCTGGACGGCCTGGCTGAGAGCCTCGTTTAGGGGCTTGAGGGCGCCCACCGCGTCATCCTGCATGATCTCAACCACGCCCATCTGCCAAAGCGCCTTGGTGTTTTTGGGATCGGTCTTGAGGATGTTGCCGAACTCGGCGCGCGCCTTGTCGTAGGCCGCGGTTTCGCGATACAGAGTGCCGAGCGCGTATTGCACATCGGCGTTGTCGGGGAAAATCTTGTCGAGATTTTCGTACGCCTGGATGGCTTTGGCGTTGTCTTTCATCACTCGCGCGTGATTCGCTTCGATCAAATATCGTTCGGCCTGCGGCAAGGTCTGGCTCAGCTCGACGGCCTTGCGCGAATTTCGTTCGGCGTCGGCGTCATAGCCCAGCGCGGAATCGGTTTCCGCCAGGCGCGAATAGGCAAGGGCAAACTGCGAGTCTTCCTTAATGGCGGCCTGCAAAGCTTTGACGGCCTCCAGGTTTTTGCCGTCGCGGAGCAATTGCAAGCTCTGGTTGTAGTCGCGGAGGGCGGGAACGGACGTCGAAGACGGCTGGAAGGAACTCGCTTTCAGCTCCTTGAGCACGTCGGCGGACATGGAAAGATTTCTGCGCACCAGGTCCGCGAGCTGATCCACGGTGCCGTGAAGATCTTTCTCATTGGCCGCTTCGATTTTCAGCTGGGCGCGCTGGTCGCGCTTCAAGTCTTGCAAGGCGCCGTCAATGCGAATCTGATCGCCCACTTTGACGTAACGTCCCCAGACCAGGATGTCAGCGTTGGCGAACGTGGCGATGTTGCGCAGCATGTCCGGATCGAACTCCGTGTTCGGCGGAATGCGCAGATCCTTGAGGATTTGATAGATGCGCTCCGGAGAAACCGTGCGCAGCGCTTTCGACTGGCCGACGTCGGTGCTCAAGCCGTCCGCCAGGCTGGACCCGATGTAGTCGAGTGACGGATCGTTCGATGCGTTGCGGAACGGCAAAATCGCCAGCGAAATCGGCTGTGCCACAACAGCGTTTTTCGCCGCCGGCGACGGAATCAGCTTGCCGCGGAAAGCGTAGCCGGCGCCCAGCAGCACAACCAGAGATGCGCCGCCGATCACAAGATATTTCTGATAGCTTGGCGCATAGCGCACGCGGCGCGTCACCGGCATGATCGTATTGCGCGGCGCGCCGCCCTTCCACATTTCCAGATCGTCGATGACGGCGCGCGCGGTTTGATAGCGCTCGTCGGCCTTGGTCTCCAGGCATTTCGCCACGATGTCGCTGATCACCGGCGGAATGCCGAGGTTCAGCTGCGCGAGCGGAGCGGCGCGCTCCTGCGTGCGCTTGAACATCATGGCCATCGCCGTGTCGGCTTTGAACGGCGAGATGCCGGTGAGCATCTCGTAGAAAATAATTCCCAGCGCGAACAAATCCGAACGGGCGTCCACCTTTTCGCCCTTGGCTTGTTCCGGCGACATGTACTCCGGAGTGCCCATCAGCGCGCCGGTTTGCGTCATGCCGGGAGTTTCCAGCGAGCGCGCAATACCGAAGTCCATGACGTAGACGCGGCCGTCTTTATCCAGCATGACATTCTGCGGCTTCAAATCGCGATGGACGACGCCGGCGTTGTGCGCAGCTTCGAGCGCAGCACAGATCTGCAACACGATGGGAACGGCTTCCTCGGAAGGCATCTTCTGCTTTTCGTGAATGAGGCGTGCGCAGATCGCGGCCTTCGACATACTCCATGGTGATGAACTTGATGCCCTGCGCTTGGCCGAGATCGAAGATGCGAATGACGTTGCGGTGGGTGACTTCGCGCGCCAGGATGAGTTCTTGTTTGAAGCGGCGCAGAATCTCGGGATGGCTCGCGAGGTCGGGACGTATCAGTTTTAACGCCACGAGGCGATCGAGTTCCATGTCGCGGCCCTTGTAGACCGCGCCCATTCCGCCTTGACCGAGGAGCTGAAGAATTTCAAAGCGTTCCGCGAGAACCGTGCCGGGCTCGAGCTGGCCCTTCGAGGCTGCTTCGCTGGAGGGACGCGGCGTGACGGCGACAGACCATGCTTCGGTCCGGCCGACGACGTTGCCGCCTACGCCCGCGGACGTGGGCGAAATAGTTACATCCGCCAAAGGCAAAGGAGTACTGCACTTTGTACAGTTTTCCGCGGTGGGCGGGTTATCGGCTTGGCACAGAGGGCATTGCATGGGCTAGTGCCTAGAGCACCAGAATACCTCCAATTATCGTTTGTCACCGGATAAATGCAAGGCAGGGTTCGAGATATGGGTAGGGCGTATAGGGGCGGGTACTCTACTGGTCAGTTATAGCGTTCCCGCAGCCCGGCGCTTCAGGGATCTCTACTGCGGGGCTGGATTGGGTGGGTTGGTGAGTGGCTAGCTTGGAGGCGTCCGGCGAACCTAATCTTTCCATGTAGACAGCAGCGCTCCGCCAACCTCATGGCAGGGATTGCTAGCCACCGTGCCGGTGGATATAGACGGGGAAATTAGCGTCGCGTGGGAAGACGATCACGTCGTTCTCGACCGTGTCTGCCGAAGGTGCAACAGGGCACTCCTAGACCTCCCGTTCTGAATCAACAGATGGAGTCTAAAGGAGTTACTGGAGTTCGTTTTGTAATTTCCCCTTCGCGCAGTTTGATAGCCTATGACGATATATTCAGACTGATTGGGGGCGGCACCGGCTGGCCTCTGCGCATCCGCTGATACCGCTCAAGCTGAGTTAGGGCACGATCAATGGCGCGATCCAGAGTGGTTTCGTACCTGAGCAAGACGTCCAACTTCGGAGAGCCCTCGTCAAGTTGAAAAGGGCTTCCCGTTAGCCTTCCTCCCGCGTCCGCTTCAGCAGCGAGCAGTCGTCGCAAGCGCCAAAAGAGGGTGGCAATTTTATCAACCAGAACATCTTCCAACTCTCCATCCGGCTTAAGGTAGTTGCGCAGTCCAATTAACAAGGCGTCAAAGTCCGCCTGCGATTCACCCTCCAGAACAACTACCGTGGAAAATATTCCGTACTTTAGAGCATTGTGTTTGCTTTTTTACTTTACCTTCCCGGGTCCGCGGACCGGTGCCTCTGCGGATACAGTGGGCGGTCCTCCGAGCCCGAACCGTTGGTACCCTCGGTGCCTTCCATACTTTTAATCTTGTCCGTCCGTTGTCACGTTATACCCCCTCTGTCCAATTTGGCTTGCTGAATCATTCCGCCGAATCTCCTCAACCGCAGCTGATTGAAGCAACCCTACAAGCCAGAACTAGCACCATGTAGCTCGCGCGAGAAGTTACCTCCCAGCGGAGCACCCGGCTCTTATTGAGGTGGAGATCGCCGCGTCGGCTCACTCGGATATGGTGGCTCGTCGTTCTATCCCCGTGCCAGCGATATTTGGGTCCAAAAAAATGCTAAACAGAGAAGAGTGGCGGCAGAGAGGGGTTATTCCTTCGGGATCTTACGGTTATGGCGGGGGTACTGCGGTCTTTCAGCAAATCGGATTTTAAATGTCGTAACGGTCTTTAGCTGAGCTATCGTTCGAAAAGTAATGCCGGCGACGCTACGCTTTTCTTTCCCTGCAAAGCAGCTATCTGTGTTCCGGATCCATTTATGCTTCTCTGCCCCTTCCTCGCTCAGAGTTGAGCGCTCGAAGCGAAATATTGTTCCGCTGTCCCTCGGTCGAAATTTCGCCAGAATGCGCTTCACAACGGTCCTCGAAATTGGCATCGTCGGATCGAGCTGCCTTACCGATTCAACAGCTTGCTGCGTGACGGCGATGCTGTGTTTCTGCCCGCTTGCACGTGCCTCATCGTATGCACTTCCATGGCTGCCCCTGCGCCAGCGAAACGCCAGAACTCAATAAGTGTCCCCTGTTTTTCGCGGTCTGGCCCTTTCTTTGTTTCTTTTCCTTTTCCATTTTTCCCTCGAAGTATTATTACCTTCACTCTCCGGAGTGGACAAGCAGAAATGTGTGCACTCAGGAGTTCCTGCGCTGCACGCAACCTGCAGGAAGTGATTACGCCGAATCACAACGCGGCGCTTACAGTATCCCCGCAAGATGGCCTCAGTCGAAGTTTATTCGGGTGACTCTTTTTTCTGGCGAGAGAGTAAACGATGGAGATATTTAGGCCCTTCGTCTTTGTACGACCAAACCCCACCCCTTAGAAGAATCTCGCAGACCTGCGCAAGGCTCCTGCCTTCGTTTTTTGCGATTTGAATCAGCGCCCTTTTTAGTTCTGCAGGAACTCTGACTCCGATTCTGTCTTCTTTCGTCATAGGTGCGAAGACCACATTGTATGGCACCCGGTCCGATCTTCGGAAACTCTTCGCTTGACAGGTTCTCATGTTAATGGCACCATTGTTCAACATAGGTGAACAATGGAGCCTCGTAATGCACCCTCGGATCGCAAGTGAATGGTCGACTGGCAGTTTTGGTTCGCAAAAACGTGAGGATAGCTAAGCGCTCGAACCTGGGGCAGTTGGGACGTGTTGCGCTTGACCGTCTGCGCGAGATGACGATGAGGTTTGGATTCTCCCTGGCTTTGGGGGATTTCATCTATCTGGATGGCAGTTGGTATGTCACACACGCTGGACTCTTGCGTTTGGCTTCGCGCAGACGCTGTGTCGGTATTGAAGTTCAGCAAGTGCTCGAATCCTGCGACCAGTCGATGGGCCGCTGGGTCTTCAGGGCAACAGTTTACAAGTCCTCGAGATTCGACGAGGGTTCGTCGGCTACGGCGATGCCGATCCTTCGAATGTATCTTCGCTTGTCCACGGCGCTGAGATGCGCGTCGCGGAGACCCGGGCCGTAAATCGAGCTTTGCGCAAGGCCTATGGCATCGGACTGTGCTCCGTCGAAGAGTTAGGAGGGTTCTCCAGAGCCTCCGAATTCCTCGAATGGTCACCGGGAGTTCGGAAAACAGGAGCCCACTAACGGTTCGACGAATGGTCAGCCCCGGTTGCGGGATCAGCTCTGCCTGCTGATCCGCCAGTACAACCTCGATCCGACTCTCGTTAAGGCTTACGCCGCAGACTTCTGCGGCACGGAAACCCTCAGCGGGGCCAGCCGCGATCTGGTCGAGTCCTTCATCTCTCATCTGTCCGCGTCCGCCAAGGAAAACCGGGACGCCTTGGTCTGCAAGCTCAATTCCTATTCCCAGCCTCAGGAGGCCAGGTCATGAGACGACACATTCCGGGTCTTCATTCGGGGCAGCAAGATCCTGAAAGCAATCTCGATGGGTTGTTCCTGGTCCGCGTGGAAAGAGCTGCTTACCGGTGGCATCGACAGAAGCCCTTTCTAGAGCTGCGATTCCTGATTTTGGAACCGAAAGCCGTCGCTTCGCGCTCCTTCTCTGGACGGCTGTACTGCACCGACCGGGCGCTTTGGAAACTCAATTGGTTTCTTCGCGACTTCGGCTACGACACCGAACTGCTCAACCGCGACCAAGTCGATGAAAAGGCCCTGCGGAACCTGCAAGGGATCATCCGCACCTCCCATACCACCCTGAACGGGCGGTCTTATCAGAACCTCGACGCATTCGCGCCTGCTGCCGAGTGGGAAGCCGTGTCCTGCGCACCTGTCAGTCCTGACGATGGCCAGGGAGACGCCGATGGTCTATAGCTACACACAAATCAGCCAGTATCTCCGCTGCCCTCGCAGCTATCGCTATCGTTACCTTGACGGCTGGCGTGAAAAGGAAACCCGCGCGGCCATGGCTTTCGGGCGCTGCTTTGAGAGCGCGCTTGGAGCGTACTTTCGTGGAGAGGACTGCGGTGCGGCCCTGTTCAAAGAGTGGGAAGCTTATCGCGATGCTCCGTTTGAGTACAAAAAAGGAGACACCTGGGACCGCCTAGTGCACCAGGGCGTCCATTTGCTCCAGAGGTTTGTCCAGGACGACCGCATTCGCATTCACGACCCTGAGAAGAGTCTTCAGATCAAGATCTTGCGGTCCCTTCCCGGAGGCGCCGAGTTTGTGGCGTACCTGGATGCCATCGGTGAAATCGACGGGATACGTTGCTTGATCGATTGGAAGACCACCGCGAGTCGCTACCCAGAGGGACCCGATGGCTTGCTTTCGCTAGACCCACAGCTCATCTGCTATTCGTGGATCAGCGGAATCTCCGAGGTAGCGTTGGTCGTGTTCGTGCGCAAGCATGCACCGGAGATCCAATACCTGAGGACCTCGATTTCGGAAGAACAACGGCGGGAGTTCGGCCGGCTGGTGGAAACAACCATAAGCCAGATCGAGTCGGGTCACTTTGATTCGCACAGCGGTATTCGGTTTCCGCAGAATGGCTGCGTGAGTTGCTCCCATCTGGGGCTTTGTCTGGACAACGAGCCGCTGATCGCAGCCAACCTCATCCGCAAGGCAGGAGCGAGCGACCTTGATTGGCTTGACGAGCTTGTGGATTAACGGACGACCGGCCGTGTCACCGGAACTCGACCCCCGGCGGGCCCGATTCGTCCTAGGCAGGATCGATGAGATCTTGACCTGGGAAATGGCCAAAGAGAAGGAACGAGACGTGCAATTTGTCGAGCTTGGGGAGTATCTGTGCGAGGTGCGGTCGAAGCAGTACTGGAGATTGGAGAAACTGAGCTCGTTCGAGGAATTCCTAGGGAGAAGGTTTCCGGAATCGCGCCGAAAGGCCTATTACCTGATGGCGATCCATGAAAATCTGACACGGATTCCCAAGCCCCAGCTTCGAGAGGTGGGATGGAGCAAAGCGGTGGAACTGGTCAAAGTAGCGAGGAGGGACGGAGAAAACTTCGATTGTGCAACCTGGTTGCACAAGGCCAAGGAGATGCCCAAGGAGGGATTCAAGGGTGAGGTCGAACGGCACCTCACGGGGAAAGAGACGGAACCCTGGGAGATTATCTACTTCAAGCTCTACAGGAGTCAGTTGCCCGTCGTCGAGAAAGCCATCGAGACGGCCGCCCTTATGCTGGGAAGCGACAAGTCTCGGGGGTATTGCCTGGAGATGATCTGCGCTGATTTTCTAGCCGGAGCAAACGTTCGAGAAGATGACTCTTAGAAGGACAATGCAGCAACTTCGCCAGAAGCGACCTCGACTGAAGCTCAGCGCTAAGGAATACGACGCTCTTCGCGACCGAGTGCTCGAGCGAGATGGGTGGCGGTGTCAAAATTGCGGTTCGTCGAAAGACCTGCAAGTACATCATCAAATCAAGAGAAGTGAGCTGGGCGACGATGCGTTGGACAACCTAATCACACTGTGTGCCAGCTGTCACAGGCAGCTGCATAGAGGTTGATTCCACAGCTAGGCGATCCACGTCTGGCGAACTCCGCCTAGTGCACTCGCCCATCTCGGCCCTCGCTTCCGCCTACGTTTTTCCAAGGAATTCCTACTGGGGCACGGCACGTTGCGGAGCGGAGAGCTTGGAGGCGACATCATCGTTGGCCTTTTCGTGGAGCTCGCGGACCTTGGTGAACTCCTGCTGGGCTGCCGCCGTGTTGCCCATAGCCTGGTATAAGCGTCCGAGGCGGAAATGAGAGTCCGGCTGCGCCGGTGTCCAGCTTCACGGCATGCTGAAACGCCGCCAGGGCCTCCTGGTAGTGCTTCTGCTGCATTAGGATGGCGCCCAGATCGACGTAGGCGATGCGCACGTCGTTTCGCACCTTCACGGCCTTCTCGAGCAGGGGAAGCGCCTGATCCACGTTGTTGGCTTTCAGCTCGATATCACCTAGGTAGGCCAAGGCCTGCGCGTGGTTCGGATCGATAGACAGCTCGGTCTGCAACGCGCTCCGTGCTTCCTCGTAGTGCAGCAACTTCCATTGCAAGAAACCCAGGCCAAAGTTGACCTCTGGTTCGCGCGGAGAGATCTTCGCGGCGGCCTCGAACTCTACGACCGCCTCCGGCGTTCTTCCCATGCCGTCCAAGGCTTCGCCCGTCAACATGTGAGCTGCTGCGGAATCCGGATCGTGCTGCTCAATATTGCGGAACTCCTCCAAAGCGCAATCGTATTTCTTCGCCGAAAGGCAGCTCTGGGCCAGGATTCGATCGAGTTCGATATTGCCGGGGTCCTGCTTTGCGGCCGGCGCCAGGTAGTTGGCAGCGTCCGCAAACCGCCCTGCGCCGTAACAGCTGAGGCCCAATAGCGTACGCGCCTGCGCATTGCCAGGGTCAGCAGCCAACGCAGCACTAAAGGGACCGACAGCCGCCTGGAAGTGCCCTTGCTTGAACTCCGCCAAGCCCAGATTGAGCTGCACCCCAGGCAGCTCCGGATTCAGCGTCAGGGCTTTCTTATAGGCGGAGACCGCCTCGGCATACTTTTTCTGCCTGGAGAGCACCATACCGAGACTCGCCTGGGCCGCAGCGTCGCGCGGATTGTGCTGCACCACCAAGCGCCAGTCTTTCTCTGCTTCGGGGAGCTTTCCCTGTTGTTCCAGAGCCAGCGCGTCAGAAGGGCTAGGGCTAGCCGTTTGCGCCCCGGCAGGCACGCCTGAGAACAACGCTAGGAATACGGCGGCTAGTTTTAAGCGTGTATAGCCCAAGATCTGACCCTGACTGACTCGGCCGGCAATCCTTGCAGCAATCTACAAAGGGCTCGGACGTGTGACGAAAGCAGTGTACCTGCTTCGGATGTATGCATCACGGCCATTCCAAAAAAAACGCGGCGGGAGAGCATCCCGCCGCGTCCTCGACTGAACATCACTACAAAACAGGGCCTCAAGTGCGGGGGCTAAATGCTGCCCCGCAGCCTGCGGGTTTAGAAGTACAGCTTCCCGCCGAGCTGGAAGATTCTCGGGTCGAAAGCAGAAGTGACCTGGCCGAAGTTGCTGGAGCCGAGGCCGTTGCTAACCGTTCTGGAACTCCGTGTGGTTCCACGTATTGAAGGTTTCCACGCGAAGCTCGAAGCGGCTGCCGCGAGTTTCGCTGAAGACGAAGCTCTTGAACAGCGAGAGGTTCCAGTTGTCGCGGCCAGGGCCACGCAGTGAGTTGTGTCCAGCATCGCCAAAGGCGCCGACTGCCGGGTCCGCGAAGGCCGCCGTATTGAACCACTCGCCCACGGTATGCGGATAGGAGACACGAGCCGACCTGATCGGGCGGTTGGTGGCATTGGGCAAGCCGTTGCCACTCTGTCCGCCGGTCAGTTGCGGGTTAATCGGCAAGCCAGACGTCAGGGTCACGATGCCCGACACCTCCCAGCCGCCGATGGTCGATTTCAGTAACCGGTTCGGAGCTGTTCCGCAAGAACGGGATGTCATAGATGAAGTTGACCGCCGCGTTGTGCGTGCGGTCGTATCCACCCGGACCGACGTCGTACTGCCAGCCCAGGTAGGGATTCGACACGTTCGCTCAGGTCGCCGCCGCCGTTGCCGCCGGTGGTCGGATCGATCGTGCGCGACAGCGTGTAGAACGCGCGAAGAGCTGAGATCGCGGCCTACTTGCGAGCTGAGGTCGATCTGCAGCGCGTTGTAGTGCGAGTTCGCTTCGTTGGTCGACAGGTCGATGGAGTGGAAGCCAGGATACGGCAGGCCCGGCGCCGTGTTGTAGTTGCGCAGCCGCCGATGAGCGGCAGGAAGCGCGCTCTGGTTCGGCAGGTTGATTTCCCGGTAGTCGTTCTGGTGGCGGTTCTGATTCCCGACGTAAGAGATGGACAGAACCGACTTGGCATTGAGTTGCTGCTGCACGCCGACGCTGTACTGATAGCTGGCGGGCTGCTTGTAGTCGTCGATCGCCAGGCCGGTGATGCTGGCCGGGTTGATCGGCAGAGCGCGCGGCAGTGCCGGTCGCGAGCGAGAGGCTCGGGTTCGCGAAGCTCGACCGCTGTCGTGTTGACGCTGCAAGCTGAACGGAATGTTGGGGCCGGCGTTGTACATGTCGTTGCCCTGAATGCGCTCGTACATGATGCCGAACCCGCCGCGGACAACCGTCTTGCCGCTGCCGGTCAGGTCATACGCAAAGCCCAACGCGCGGACCGAAAGCTGCCCAGTGATTGTTCACTAGGCCCTTCGGAACGCCGCTCTGGCCAGGGATGCCGATGCCGTTCAGGTAGAGCGGAACGCCTGCCAGAATCGGATTCGGGCTGGTGCCCAGACCCGGGGCTGAGCCGGATTGATCGTGCCGTCTGCGTTGAGAAGTCGCCGCATTGGCCGGGTTGTAGAGATTGAGGATAGAAGTTGCCCATGCGGTTGTTCGCTTCGTAGGTGTGCGGTACGCCGTCCCAGCGCAAGCCGAGATTGAGGGTCAGCTTCCGGTTCACGCGCCAGTTGTCCTGAACGTAGGCAGCCCACGATACGTTGTTCCACAAGCCGTGGTCCTGCACCGCGAGTTCGTTGTAGCTCTTGGCGTCGCCGAGCAGGAAGTCGGCGAAGTCGTTTCCGGTGAACGTGCCGTCGAAATTGAATCCACCTTGCGTCTGACCAAACAGGTCCTGCACCTTCTTGTAGAGCGCCCAGCTACCGCCGATCTTCAATTGGTGAGCGCCCTTGGTCCAGGAAACGTCGTCGCGGATCTGGTAATCGTCGGCCTTGTTGTGCCACGGCCAGCTGGAGATTTCGAAGTGCGTGCCGGTCGAGCCGTTCAAGTCGATGTTCGGGATGCGGTCGACGGTTGTTGGGGCCGGTGAACAGTCTCGAGTTAGTCGCGTCGTAGCCGGCCGGAAGCGCCAAGCTGCTCAAGCCGGAGCCCGCAAACGGAACGATGTTGATGCGGTTGCCGTTGTAGTTGAACGCCGTCTCGTTGAGCAGGTTCGGGCTAATCGCGTACGTCGCGTGGACAACCGCGCTGTACGAGGGGTTGCCGAACGTGTCGCCGACGGTCGGAACGTTCGCGCCGCTCCACTGGCTGATGCCGTAAGCCCTGCGTTACCTGCTCGGCGATGAAGTGTCCGAACACCGAGAACTTGCTGGTGAAGTTGTGATCGATACGAACGACTTCTTCCTTCAAGTTCGTCGGAGAATTGTTGCCGCCGATGAAGATCGGTTTGCCGTTGGCATCAGTGGTGTTGTTCGCCGGGAAAATGCCCGCGGTGAGCAGCGCCGTCGAGTTTGGAGCGATCATGCAAGCGGGAATCGTGTTGTTCGGGAAAGGCGATCCCTGAACGATGCCGGCAGGAAGAACGCCGCCAGGGCAATTCTGCGCAGAGGACGCCTGGCGGAAACCTGGGCTCGCGGTCGGGACATTGATCGCCGTGCTGCCGAAATTGCCGCCATATGTCGCTGGTATCAGGCACCGGCTGGTTGGTTAGGCCGCCCTGAATCAGGCGCCGCCATTCCATGTTGTAGAAGAAGAAGGTCCGCTTCCGGTCCGGGTTGTACAGCTTCCCGAAAGTCACCGGGCCGCCGACGTTGAAGCCGAAAACGTTGAGTCTCAGCTCGGACACCTTTTGCGGGGCTGGGTTGAAGAAATTGCGCGCGTCAAAAGCGTCGTTGCGGTTGAACTCCCACGCCGACGCATGCAGGGTGCTCGATCCGGACTTGAGAACCATGGTCATGGTCCCGCCCGAGGACAAGCCATAGTCGGCGCTGTAGTTCGAGGTCAGAGCGCGGAACTCGGCGATGGCGTCGGTCGAAGGCGCGATGCTCATGCCACCCGCGCCGCCGCGGTCATCATCTTCGCCACCATCCAGCAAATAGATGTTGTGGTTCTGACGCATGCCGTTGAATTCCACGCCGGCGTCTCCGCCGACTGGGGTGTTGACGAAACCCGTGATCTGGCTGGAAGCTCCGGGCGTGAGGGCCGCAAGCTGGTAAATGCTGCGTCCGTTCACCGCGAGCTGCGAGACCTGCTGGCCGGTGATGACGTTGCTCTGCTCACCGGAGTCGGTCTGCACGCGCACGGCATTGGCTTCGACGGTGATCGTTTCCTGAGCGCCGCCGAGTTGCATCTGGAAATCCAAACGAGTCCGGTCGCCGACCTGGAGCACGATGCCCTTTTGCTCCGCAGTCTTGAAGCCGGCCGCTTCCGCTTTCACATCGTAGTGACCGATGGCCAATTCAGGAACTGCGTACTGACCCGAGTCGCTGGTCGTGAGCGTTCGCGTCAGGCCTGTTTCTATGTTTGTGATGGTGATCTTGACATTCGCAATCACCGAGCCCGATGGGTCGGTAACCGTGCCAATGACCGTTGCGTTTTGTGCTGATGCTACGAACGCACAACCGAGAAGAGCTACACAGCAGACCAACAGATGATAGATGCTGAACTGATTTCTAACGCGGGCAACCGCACGGACACACAGAGAGGAAACAAAATTCATCGCTAGACCTCCACCCCCGGTGATTTGATATCACCGTTAACGTACACGGAGCTTCTACCTTTCCGGGACATGTTGTCAAGAACTTTTTTTGATGTAACAAAACTGGATTAGTGCTCCGCCCGGGTTGTCGCGGGCCATGGCGCGGAACCGGAACGCGCACTCAGAGTTCAGTGTGTTGACAATTGATTGCCCACGGCTTCCGCATCCGGCGTAAGACTCGCTTCCTTGAACTCTCCACAAAATACACATAATACGAGACTTAGGTATTACGACGAATAGGAATGCAGCGCGGCAGCTTACTCCCGTTTCGCGCAGCTTCGAGGGCGCGGACTGGGTGTGCTCCGAATCGTTACCGTCGCGGTTCGGCGGTCCGAAGATTCGGTGATCCAACCTCTCGAGAGCCGTGGGCGATTACCGAAACGATTTTGCCGGAACGTTATTTCAAAGCGAAAAGAGACGCAATATCGCGCGAGCACAACGTTATTTTACTTCGGCACAACGTTATTTTACGCGGGCAGAACAACGCGGCTCTTCGCGATCGAATCGCTCAACTTCGCGTCGCTCTGCCGCATTTCGCGGAAAAGATGCAGATTGGAAGACATCACCACTCCGGGGCTCAAATGGATAGCAGGCGGAAAGTTTATTTTGTTAGTCAGATTGTCGGCCAATAGCCGGACAGCAATTTGCCCTTGCCGGTGCGGTTGCTGGTAAATGGATGCCGCGATGGTTCCCTTTTGAAAATAGGGAGACATCTCGGCAAAAAGGTCCGTGGCGATCAGCTTTACCTTTCCAGCCAGACCTCGGGCCCCGAGCGCATGGCAGACGGGAAGGCAGTTGACGGTGTTTACGTAAAGGCCGGCCAGGGTTGGTACCCGGCGGAGAAGGTCGAAGGTCTTTTGGAAGCTCTCATCCTCGTCTTCGTGGCCTTCAATCACACCGACGATCTTTCCACCTGGGCAGTGCTTCGGAAATGCCTCGGAAAAGCCATCCGTTTTCTTGCGGTGATCTTCGGCCGTCAGCATGCCCGCGACAACCGCCACCTTGGAACCGGGCGGAACGAACTTGCCCATCAACTCGCCGGCGATGCTTCCGTTTAGTCTTGGTTCCACGCACACGATACTCGAGCGCTTGCTCTCGGGAGCATCGGTGGAGACGCAAACCACGTGGATGCCTTTTTGTTCGGCGTCATCAATGAGCGGTTTGAGGTCTTTCGGATTTCCGGCGGTGAGAATGATGCCGTCTACGTTGCACTGCAGTAGTTCCTTGAAGGCTTCCGTGTCTCCTTCTCCAAGTACCTTGACGGGGCGGTTGATAAATTCGATTCCGAGCTGTGCCACGCGGCGCCCTTCGTCCAAGACACCGCTCCAAAGCTGATCGTAGAAAAAGTGAATTTCCCGCGGCATGCACACGCCGATGCGAGCGCTGGCTTTCGCAACGGACAGCGCGCGGGCCGCGAGATTTGGCGTGTACCCGATCTGCCGCGCAATTTGCAGGATCTGCTGGCGGGTCGCCTCTTTGATCCCTCCTCGTCCGTGTAAAGCGCGGTCTACGGTGCCAATGGAGACATTCGCCATTTGGGCGATCAGATGGATTCCTCGTCGTTCCTTCCCCATTAACTCAGCTCCCGCGTATCCTCGGTTGAGCGCAACTGCCCGTATTCGTTCGCCGCTGGCTCCCAAAGACCAAGAGCTCCGCTGCGAGGTTCCAATCTAGTTGGTAACCGGTAAGGGCTGTATTTTACGTCATCTGTGCAGTACACGGAAAACACATAAACGTGAACCCCTGCTTAGGCCGTGTACGTTCACGGTGCTATACTCTCGCGCTTCGCGCGGATTAGCTAGTGCTCGATGAGTTCATCCTATCCGAATCGTACTAGGGACGGGAAGCCCGTTCGCGGTTGGGGCTTGGTGCTGGGCCTGCGGCGACACGCGTCAGGCGGCGCCATCTCGATATTAAATATCGATAGTGAGGGTACATGGACAAGAAAACAGCCACGCTAGTCTTCGCGGTCTTGTGCGCGACGGCATGTCCGCCATCCCGGGCGCAACAATCTCCGAGCGGGGCGGCTTCGAGTGAGCCGGCGTACAAGGATCCGAAACTCGACGTCGAACAACGCGCCAGCGATCTTGTGTCGCGCATGACGCTGGAGGAAAAAGCCTCGCAAATCGGACACACGGCCGATGCCGTGCCGAGGCTGGGAATTCCAGAATACAACTGGTGGAACGAGGGCTTGCACGGTGTGGCTCGCGCGGGAAATGCTACCGTGTTTCCGCAAGCGATCGGTTTGGCCGCGACGTTCGACGAGCCCTTGATCCATCAAGTCGCCGACGTCATCAGCACGGAGTTCCGCGCGAAGTACTACGCGACGCTGCGTCCAGATGGATCCGCGGATTGGTATCGCGGCCTGACGGTGTGGTCCCCGAATATCAACATTTTCCGCGACCCTCGCTGGGGTCGTGGACAAGAAACGTATGGAGAAGATCCGTATCTGACTTCGCGTATGGGCGTCGCGTTCATCACAGGATTGCAGGGGAACGACTCGAAATATTTGAAAACCGTGGCCACCGCGAAACACTTCGCCGTTCACAGCGGACCGGAGTCCACCCGCCACAGCGTGGATGTCCCTGCATCACGCCACGACATGGAAGACACTTATCTGCCGGCGTTTCGCGCCACCGTGATCGAAGGTAAGGCTGAGTCGGTAATGTGCGCCTACAACTCCGTCAACGGGCCGCCCGCCTGCGCCAATCCAGTATTGCTGCAAGAGCATTTGCGGACCGACTGGGGTTTTCACGGCTACGTGGTTTCCGATTGCGGCGCGGTGACGGATATTCCGGGCGGGCACAAATTCACGAAGACGCTGGAAGAAGGCGTGGCCGCGGCCTTTAAGACTGGCATGGATCTGGTCTGCGGAGCACCGCGCACGCGCGTACAGGCTGAGCGCGACGCGTTGTTGAATGCGGTGCACCAGGGATTACTGCCGGAATCCGTTGTCGATCAATCTTTGCGGCGGCTATTCAGCGCGCGCATCCGGTTGGGGATGTTCGATCCGGCATCGATGGTGCCGTACTCGCGAATCACCCCGGCGGAAAACGATACCGAAACACATCGCCAGCTCGCCCTGACGACCGCGCGCGAATCCATCGTGCTGCTGAAGAACAAGAATAATTTTCTGCCGCTCAAACAGCCGCGGGCAAACATCGCAGTGATAGGTCCCGACGCCGACAATCTCGACGCACTAATCGGCAACTACGCAGGCACGCCTTCCAAGCCGGTGACTATTCTCGCCGGTATTCGCAAACGGTTCGCGCAATCGAACGTGGTTTACGTCGAGGGCACGGGACTGACAGGCCCCATCACCAAAGCGATTCCTGCGGACGCGCTCTACGTCGACGAAGCGCGGAAAGGACGCGGACTGAAGGGCGAGTACTTCTCCAATTTGGAATTAAAAGGCTCGCCGGTGATGGCGCGCATTGACAGCGCCGTCGATTTTGCCTGGGGCGATACCGGCATCTCACCGGAGCTGCCGAACAACTATTCCGTGCGCTGGACCGGCTTCGTCGTTCCGCCTGCGACCGGTGAGTATGCGGTCGGATTTGTTGGGCAAGACGGCTATCGCATTTGGCTCGACGGCAATTTGATCGGCGAAGATTGGAACGTGCATCATCCCGCGACAACGGGAACCAAGAAATTGCAGCTCGAGAAGGACCACGCGTATGCCGTGAAGATCGAATATTACCAAACCATCCGCAGCGCCGAGGCGCGTCTCGTATGGAGTCTGCCGGGAGGCCAAACACAGGAAGCGGTGGATGCGGCTGGCAAAGCGGACTTGGTCGTTGTGGTGTTGGGCCTGTCGCCTCGGATCGAGGGAGAGGAGATGAAGGTGAATGCGGAAGGATTTGCCGGTGGCGACCGCACGCTCATCGACTTGCCGCGTCCGCAGGAGGAATTGTTGAAGCGCGTTCACGCGGCTGGAAAGCCTGTCGTGCTGGTGCTGACGAACGGCAGCGCGCTTGCCGTGAACTGGGCGGATGAAAATCTGCCTGCGATCATGGAAGCTTGGTATCCCGGTGAAGAAGGCGGCACGGCGGTTGCTGAAGCGCTCGCGGGCGACTTCAGTCCGGCGGGCCGCTTGCCCGTCACGTTCTACAAGTCGGTCGACCAGCTTCCTGCTTTCGACGATTACTCGATGGCGAAGCGGACGTATCGCTACTTCGAAGGTGAGCCACTGTATCCCTTCGGATACGGGCTGAGCTACACGTCGTTTGCGTACAAGAACCCGCGCGTGAATCATGCGAAGGTTTCCGCGAAAGACGCGGTGAGTATTTCTGTGGATGTCGTGAATACCGGAGCGCTGGCGGGCGACGAGGTTGTACAGCTCTACCTCACACACAAAGGCATTGGTGGCGCGCCGCTTCGCGCGCTGCGCGGATTTCAGCGCGTGCACCTGGATCGTGGGCAAAAGAAGATGGTGGCGTTTTCCCTTCGTGATCGCGATTTGAGTATCGTCGATGAAGCCGGGAAGCATCGCATCGTCCCTGGCACGGTCAGCGTGTGGATCGGAGGAGGTCAGCCCGGCGGGCGCTCCGGTTTGCCGGAGACCGCAGGTAGTCGGACCGAATTCGCCATCACCAGCGATGCCACTCTTCCGGATTAACTTTGACTCCTCACTTATCACTCGTACTGAAGGTTCACATTCGGAGTATCGGCTAGGAGTCTCAGTTAAATGGACACGGTTGTTGAGCCACCTGTGCTACGTTCTCACCGCGATTCGAGGCGAGCAAAAACAAGATGAAACGGATTACTAGGCTGGCGGTAGCCGCTCTTGCGGTGCTGATCGGGGTCGGAGCGGGAAAGACAGAACCTCCTGACAAAGGGCTGGAGAGGTTTCGCGAGATCTACAAGGAACTCGTGGAAACCAACACGACCCTTTCGGCAGGCGACTGCACCTTGGCTGCCAGGCGTATGGCCGCGCGACTGAAGGCCGCTGGTTATCCAGACGAGGATATGCGCGTGTTCATCCCCGAGGGGCACCCAAGAGAGGGCGGCCTGCTGGCGGTGCTCCACGGCTCAGACCCCAATACCAAGGCAATTCTGATGCTTGCCCACGTGGATGTCGTGGAGGCAAAGCGGGAGGACTGGACGCGCGATCCCTTCGCCCTAATCGAGGAAGATGGATACTTCTATGGCCGCGGAACAGCCGATATGAAAGCCCAGGCTGCGATTTGGGTCGATAACCTAATTCGCTACCGCGAAGAAGGCTACAAGCCCAAGCGCACGATCAAGATAGCTCTGACCTGCGGGGAAGAAACCAACAGCGCGCTGAACGGCGCCGGCTGGCTGGCCAAGAACGAGCGCAAGGCGATTGATGCGGAGTTTGCGTTGACCGAAGGAGTCGACGGCGACCTTGACGCGCAGGGCCGCAAAATCGCGCTGGAAGTTCTGGCAGCGGAAAAGACATCGCAAAACTTTATATTCGAGGCGACCAATGCTGGCGGACATAGCTCGCGCCCAGTGCCGGACAACGCCATCTATCACCTGGTGCGCGCCGTCGACCGTGTGAGCCGCTACGAGTTTCCAGTTCAGCTAGATGACGCAAACCGGGCGTATTTCACTGGCATGGCAAAGATCGTGGGTGGCGAGGCTGGCGCGGCCATGACGGCCGTGGTTAAGAATCCACAGGATACTGCATCGGTCGCGATCCTCGATAAGGACACGAATTGGCACGCCATGCTTCGCACGACCTGCGTGGCGACCATGCTTTCCGCGGGCCACGCGACCAACGCCTTGCCGCAACGCGCCCGGGCAAACATAAACTGTCGGATCTTTCCGGGTGTTTCGCGTGATGCCATCCTGGCTCAACTGGTGAAGATGGTGGATGATCCCGCGGTATCCGTCACCGTTCCTGAAGTCCGGGGACCGATCGCGGAACCTGCGCCGTTGACTCCGCAAATCCTGAAGCCCATCGAGAAACTAGCGCAGGAGATGTGGCCCGGAGTCCCCGTGGTTCCCACTCTTGAGCCCGGAGCATCGGACGCGCAGTTCTTGAATCCCGCAGGGATTCCGACCTACGGGATCACGGGACTTTTCACCGACCCTGATGAAGGGCACATCCACGGTCTGAACGAACGCATCCGGGTGCAGTCCGTTTATGAGGGGCGAGCGTTTCTCTACGGGCTGGTGAAGCTCTACGCGGACCAGTGAGGCCGGATGTGGGTAGAGGCGCTCATCGCCGGTGCTCTTGCAGCACCGCCAGGACAGATTCTTGCCCCATTTTCTCCGCCCAGGCGCTTGGCGTGGCCCATGGTTCGGCGTCCGGCTCGTCGACTGGCGCACCGCGCGCGATCAGCAACTCAACCAGTTCCTTGCGGCCCCAACGGCATGCCCAGCCCAGCGGCGTAGACTTTAGTAGCTCATCGCGCAGATCGAGCCGGGCCCCGTGGTCGAGCAACATGCCAGCGAAACGCACCCGCTCCGCCGCGCTGAGCTCGCCGTGCCAGGCAGCCGCGAAATGCAGGGCCCTTTGACCGAAGCGTGAAACGTTTGCGTCGATTCCATGCCCCAGCAGCGCAGCCATGCACCGGAAGTGGCCTTCGTGGTCCGTGTGATTCGTTCCCACGCCGCGAATCGGCTGGATCAGGATCCAGTGCCACCTCGGATCGTCGCCGCGCCAGTTCAGTCGTTTTAGCGCCAGTTCGACGATTGCGGGGCATCCGTGGTCGGCCGCAAAGCAAACCAACTCGCTCGCAAGTTCCTCGCTCGCATCGGCTTCCAGCAGCCGTCTGGCCTCTTCGACATCATGCGCCTCGACGATCATATAAGGCTGCGGCTTCGCCCCGCGTGCCAGCAGGAGTCGTTTGACGCTGTCGTCCTTGTGATCCCAGGCATTGCGGAGTGGCCAACCGGACGCATAAACATTGGCGTTGGGGTCGGCGCCGCGATCGAGCAGCAACTCGACGATATCGCGCTGCCCCGCTAGAGCCGCGTACCACAGCGGTGTCCCCCAGCTGGGGGTGGGCTCTTCCAGTCCGTCTAGCATGATCCGCTCGTCCACATCGGCTCCGAGGTCGAGCAAGAGCCGAACGATTTCGATGTGCCCGTGATTTACCGCCAGACTGAGCAGCCCGCCACCTGTCCAGTGGATCTCGCGCAGCACCGCGGGATTGTTGCCGACCAGTTCGCGAATGCGGCTCGCGTCGGCCAAGGCAACTGCGGCGCGGATCGTCACCTCGGCGCCATGCTCCAGCAGCAATTTGGCGATCGTCGGAAACTGCTTCGCGCGCGCGTTGCGCGGATCGGCGGCGAGCGCGGCGCGGTCGAGCGGAGTCAAACCGTCCAGGTCCTGCTTACGCACTTGGGCGCGGCGGTTCAGAAGCCACGCTACCATCTCTTCGTTGGCCGCTTGCGCGGCAATGTGCAGCGGCGTCCCACCGCTCACGGTCACAAGCCTGAATCATCGAGCCGTCCGCCTGGAGCAGACGCATGGCTGCAGCATTGTCGCCCTTCGAGATGGCCTGGTTAATTTCGTCTTGTACCGGTGAGATCGTGGCGTTGGGGCAGCTCATTTCCGCGCGGCGTAGCCGCTCTTCTTCCTCGATGACCGCGACGATGTCGCTGTACTCGCGGTCCTTGGCGATGGCTAAAGCGGAAGTTGCATCGCGGTGCGGGAAGATGCCCTTGCGCGCATCGGCACCGGCTTCCATCAGCAACCTCACCATCGCTGCGTCGCGGCGCAACACCGCATAGTGCAGGACGCGATGCTCGTCGTTGTCAGCCATGTCCATGCTGATCAGTTCTGGGCGGGCACTTAGCAAGACGCGCACCCGCGCCGCATCGCCGGCCTGAACCGCTTCGGCGAGTCTTGCGACATTCGCTCCGTCGACGAACGCCTTCAGTTTTGGGCAACTCTCGTAACCATAGGCGCGCGCCAGCACGCGCTGGGCATCGTTGAGGGCGAATGCAGCTGGATCGGGCCGGCGCTCGAACCGTTGAACTTCCGCGACCGCGGCCGGGTCGCCGGCGCGATATTGCTCCAGCAGGTCCTTAGCCTGTTTGCGCAATTGCTCCAGACTGGGCTGCTTGGGAAGCCGACGCGTTGGATAGAAATGTGGAACGGGTCCGGACATGACGATCTCCTTTCGAGTCATTGCCCGGTGTCCGCGTGGCGGGCCGAAAGAAGATACGCCTCGAAATGTGGAAATGCTGATGATCGGTGGGCTCAGCCCTTCCCGCGGACACGGTGGCGCCCGGCGCGCCGACGCCATTGTAACGCGGAAGTGGTTACTTGTCCGCCACGGTTAATTTCGCTTCGATCAAATCCACCGAATTGCCGCCGAGCATGATGGTGAAAGTGCCGGGTTCCACGACGCGCTTCATGTCGCGACTGAGGTAGGAGAGTTCGTCGGGGCCGAGCGTGAAGTCGACCGTTTTTGTTTCGCCGGGATCGAGCGTAATGCGGCGGAAACCGCGGAGTTCTTTCACTGGCCGCGTGACGGAGCTGACGTCCTGGCGGATGTAGAGTTGCGCGACTTCATCGCCTTTCACCGAGCCGGAGTTCGTGACGTCCACGCTCACCGTGGTGCGACCCAGCGGACCGATGGCGTCTGGTGCGAAGCGAACGTTGGCGTACTTAAATGTGGAATAGCTCAGGCCCCAGCCGAACGGGAACAGCGGCAGCGTGGAAGCGCCAAGGAATTCGCGCTTCGCAGATGGCTTCTGATAGTAGTAGTCGGGGAGTTGCCCCACCGAGCGCGGCACAGTGATCGGCAGCTTACCGGCTGGGTTGTAGTCGCCGAAGAGGACATCGGCTACCGCCGTGCCGCCTTCCTGCCCCAGATACCAGCCGTCCAGGATTGCCGGAACGTGCTCGGCAATATAATTGATCGAATTCGGGCGGCCGTGCTGCAAAAATACGATGGTCGGCTTGCCGGTGGCGAGAATCGCCCTCACGAGATCGTCTTGATTGCCAAGCAAATCCAGATTGTCTCGGTCGCCGGGGTGGTTGGCGGCCCAGGCTTCGCGCGAGGTTTGCTCATTTCCGCCGAGAGCTAGAATCACGACGTCGGCCTTCTCCGCGACCTTCGCCGCTTCTTCAATGCGCTTGGCGTTCAACCCGGGATCGCCCAGCACGACTTTGTCCGCATTCCAATCAGGCTCGGTTTCGGTGATCTTGCAGCCTTCGGCGTAGAGAACTTCGGCGGACGATCCGACTTTGTCCTTAATTCCCTGCAACAAGCTCACCCCGCGCCCCGGGGCGTTGCTGTAACCGCCCAGATGGACGGCGGCGGCGTTGGGGCCGACGACCGCGATCTTCTTGTACTTCCCTTTCGCCAGCGGAAGCAGGTTGTCTTGATTCTTCAGAAGAATGACGGCTTCGCGCGCAGCTTTCAGAGCCAACTGCTGGTGCTCAGGACTGTTGGCGATTTTTTCTGCGTAAGCCGGATCAACATACGGGTCTTCGAACAAGCCGGCGAGGAATTTCAGCCGCAGGATGCGCGCCACGGCGCGATCGACTTGCGCTTCGGAGACTTTTCCCTGCTTGATCTGCTCGGGCAAGCTGGGATAGCCGGCGACGAAAGGCAATTCGATGTCGACGCCCGCGTCGAGCGCGTATTTGGCAGCCACTTCATTGTTCGCGACGATGTGATGAACGGTGCGCAGCTCCGTGATGCCAAAATAATCGGAAGCCACCACGCCTTGAAATCCCCATTCGTGGCGCAGGACTTCGTCCAACAAATGTTTGTTGCTGTGCGAAGGAATGCCGTCCACTTCGTTGTACGAAGGCATTACGGTGTCTATGTGCCCTTCGATGACGGCCGCTTCGAAGGGTTTGAAGAAGTATTCGCGAACCACGCGCTCGGAATAATTTCCCGGCGCGACGTTCGTGCCTCCTTCCGGCTGGCCATGCACGGCAAAATGCTTGGCGGTGGCCATCACGTGCGACTTGTCGATCGCGGGGCCGATTCCCTGAAAGCCGCTGATCGCAGCGAGGCCAATTTTTGTGACCAAGTAGGGATCTTCGCCGTAGGTTTCTTCGGTGCGGCCCCAGCGCGGATCGCGCGCGAGGTCAAGAACCGGAGCTAGGCAGTGGTGCGCGCCGGCGGCGCGAACTTCAGCGGCAGTCGCGGTAAAGACGTCGTGAATGAGATTCGGGTCCCAGGTGGAGGCAAGAGCGATGGCTTGCGGGAAGGAAGTAGCTTTCGGTGCGACATGGCCGTGAAGGCACTCGTCGTGGAACAACACTGGAATCCCGAGCCGCGTGTTTTCCTTTATCCATTTTTGGATTGCGTTGGTGTATTCGGCGCTGGCTCGCGGGCCGTGGCCTTCGCCGGGGCGCGAGATTTCGCCGAGTCCGTTCTTCATTAGGACAGCGGCGCGCTCGGGAAGGAAAATGCCTTTGTCGTCGACAAAAAGATTGGCGGGATCGGGGAAGAAGTCTTTGTTCTCCCACGCGCTCTCCATTTGCGCGACTTTTTCATCGAGCGTCATGCGACGGAGCAGGTCGGCGACGCGCTGCTCGACAGGGAGCTTGGGATCGCGATAGGGCGGGACGGCCTGAGCGAGTGCGCCGGAGGCACAACCCGCAAGCAAAACGAGAACGAACAGTCTGTGAGCGAGCGAAAAGTCGCGAGACACCGGCTTCATGGGCGGCCTCCGGGCGAGACGTGGCTTGCAATCGGAAAACCGCGTGGTACTATACATCAACGTTAACGTACACGGTAAAGATTTGCGATGAGTTTCGCACTTTACCGATTCTGTCGAGGACATACTCTATGCGGCCTACGCTCAAGCGATTCGCGCGTCGCGGCATCCTCCACTAGGACAACGTCAACGGCTTTACTGTGTCGTCGCAAGGCGTCAAGGGATTCGCTCGGGCCATGAAGCCCTGAACTGTATGGAAATGTACGTTCTCGGAATCGACGTTGGGACCGGCGGTACACGCGCCATTGTGATGGGCGCCGACGGGCGCATCGCAGCGTCGGCGACGGAAGAGCACGAGCCGTTCGCGTCGCCGCAAATCGGCTGGGCCGAGCAGCGGCCCGAGGATTGGTGGCATGCGACGGGCGCGGCGGTGCGCAAGGCGCTCGGGCAAGGCAATTTGCGCGGAGAGCAAATTGCTTGCCTGGGCTTCTCCGGCCAGATGCACGGCGCGGTGATGCTCGATGCAACGGGCGCGGTGGTGCGGCCGGCGCTGATCTGGTGCGACGTACGCACGGAAAAGCAATGTCAAGAGCTGAACCAGCGAATCGGCGCCGACAAACTGATTCAACTCACCTGTAATCCTGCCCTCCCCAATTTTACGCTGACGAAATTTCTGTGGGTGCGCGAGAACGAACCGGAAAACTGGAAGCGCGTGCGCTCGGTGATGCTGCCGAAGGACTACGTTCGCTTCAAGCTGACTGGGGAGCGCGCCATCGATGTGGCCGACGCTTCCGGGACGCTGATGCTCGACGTGGCGCAGCGGAAGTGGTCGGACGAAGTGCTGCAGGCGGCGGAGATCGACAAGGCGCTCTTGCCGAAGCTGTATGAGTCGCCGGATGTTTGCGGAAAAGTTTCCGCGGAGGGAGCAGCGGCGACGGGGTTGGCGGCGGGAACTCCAGTAGTGGCGGGCGCGGGGGATCAAGCTGCGGGCGCCACCGGCATGGGCATCGTCACACCCGGTGCCGTAAGCGCAACGATTGGGACATCCGGAGTAGTTTTTGCCGCGACGGATCGGCCGGGGCTCGATCCGCGAGGCCGGCTGCACACCTTTTGCCACGCCGTCCCCGGCCGCTGGCACGTGATGGGCGTGACGCAAGCGGCGGGCTTGTCGCTGCGATGGTTCCGCGACCAACTGGCCGGCGTGCCGGCGCAGGCGGGACGCGATCCCTACGATGTCCTCACCGCGGAGGCTGCCGGCGTTGCGCCGGGCGCGGATGGGCTGCTCTGGGCGCCGTATCTGATGGGCGAGCGCACGCCGCATCTGGACCCGGACGCGCGCGGAGTTCTCGCGGGCTTGACGGTGTCGCACACGCGTGCGCACGTCGTGCGCGCGATTCTCGAAGGCGTGGCGTTCAGCTTGAAAGACACGTTCACGATCTTCGAAGAGATGAATGTGCCGGTGAAGCGCATTCGCCTGGGGGGAGGAGGAGCACGGTCGCCCCTGTGGCGTCAGATCCAAGCGGACATTTATGGACACGAAGTGGAAATCGTGGAGGCCGAAGAAGGCGCAGCCTACGGTGCCGCGATTCTCGCCGGCGTGGGCGCGAAGATTTGGCCCTCGGTGGATGCGGCTTGCGATTCTGTCGTGCGAGTGAAAGAGCGCGTTCAACCCATCGCGGCAAATGTCGCTGCGATGAAGTCGGCGTATGCGGCGTACCGGCGGGTGTACCCGGCGATGAAATCCATTTTCAAGGCTTAGCGTAGTACGTTTAATCCGCAGCGAAGGAATCGGAGGGAGTGTCCATGACGACCACCAACGATCGGTACCAGCCGGAGCCAGAGCACAAATTCACGTTCGGGCTGTGGACCGTGGGAAACCGAGGACGCGATCCCTTCGGCGATTTTGTGCGGCCGGTAATTTCGCCGGTAGACATTGTTGCCATGCTTGGGGAAGTGGGAGCGTGGGGCGTCAACCTGCACGACAACGATCTCGTGCCCATCGATGCAACCCCGGCGGAGCGCGACGCGATCGTGCGAGAGTTCAAGAAGGCTTGCCAAGAGCACGGTCTGGTCGTGCCGATGGCCACGGTTTCTCTTTTCTTTCATCCGGTGTTCCGCGACGGGGCGTTTACCGCGAACGATCCTGAGGTGCGTGCCTTCGCTTTGCAAAAAACCATGCGCGCGATGGACCTGGGAGCGGAGCTCGGCGCGAAGATTTTCGTGCTCTGGGGTGGACGCGAGGGCGTCGAGACCGATGCCTGCCGCCGGCCCGACGAGGCGGTCAAGAGGTTACGCGACGCCGTCAACTATCTCTGCGAATACAACATCGACCGCAAATATGGTTTCAAGTTCGCAATGGAATCGAAACCCAACGAGCCGCGTGGCGACATCTACATGGCGACTACCGGCCACTACCTGGGCTTCATTCCCACGCTCACCCACCCGGAAATGGTTGGCGTCAATCCCGAGGTGGCCCACGAGCAGATGGCTGGGCTGAACTTCCTGCACGGCGTCGCGCAGGCCTGGGAGGCCGGAAAGCTTTTCCACATCGACCTGAACGATCAAATGCCCGGGCGCTACGACCAGGACCTGCGCTTTGGCTCGGTGAACCTCAAAGGCGCGTTCTGGCTGGTGAAGTTTTTGGAGGATGTTGGCTATCAGGGCTCGCGGCATTTCGACGCACACGCTTATCGCACCGAGGACTACGAGGGTGTGAAGGATTTTGCGCGCGGCTGCATGCGCACGTATCTTATTTTCAAAGAAAAGGCAACGCGCTGGAACGCAGACAACGAGATTCAAGCGATTCTCACGGAGATCGCCGGTTCGGCTGACGGCCTCCCGTGTACCAGCTGCTATTCCTCAAAGAGCGCATCTACGCTGCTGGCCCACAATTTCGACAAGGACGCGATCATGAAGAAGCGCCTCCCCTACGAGCGATTGGACCAATTGACGGTGGACATTCTCGCCGGAGTGCGTTGAGCGCTCTCGCGTGGAGCGAAAACAACGCTCCACAGGACCCCGACCACAACAATTGGGTAAGATGTAGCTTGGCTCCAAGACTGTAGCGCCCGGACCCTTGCGGAGGTTCAGCTTTGCGGGCGCGGGACCAGCGGAAGCAGAATCCATCCACGGGGCGTTCATGGATTTCATCCACGACGATTTCCTGCTGCATTCCAAGACAGCTCAGAAGCTTTATCACGGCTACGCCGCGCAAGAACCGATTCTCGACTATCACTCGCATCTGCCGGCGCAAGAAATCGCTGCGGGCCGGCGCTTCGGCAATCTGTTCGAGATTTGGCTGGAGGGCGATCACTACAAGTGGCGGGCGATGCGCGCCAACGGTGTGCCCGAGTCCTACTGCACGGGAAACGCGGAGCCCTACGAAAAATTTCTGGCATGGGCGCGCACCGCTCCCTTCACGCTGCGCAATCCCCTGTATCACTGGACCCATCTCGAGCTGAAGCGTTATTTCGGCATTAGCGAGCTTTTGGATGAAAGCAACGCCAAATCCGTTTGGGATCGCGCCAACTCGCTCCTGCAAACCGAAGAACTGACGGCGCGAGGCATCTTGAGGAAATTCAAAGTGCGTGCGGCGTGCACGACAGACGATCCTTGTGACGACTTGGCAGCACACCGGGCCATCACGGCGGCGGCGCCAGGATTTCGCGTATTTCCAACGTTCCGGCCGGACAAAGCGCTGCTGGTGAATGCGCCGGAGGCGTTCAACGCCTGGGTTGGCCGATTGGAGCGCTCCGCCAATGTGACGATCTCGTCGCTGCGCGATTTTCTGGACGCGTTGAAACAGCGCCACGACTTTTTTCACCAAAATGGGGGCAGGCTCTCCGATCACGGCCTGCCTCGCTGCTATGCCACGCCTTGCAGCGACAGCCACGCCGAAGCAATTTTCGCAAAAGCTCGCGGCGGCAGCGCCGCGACACCCGAAGAACACGAGCATTTCGCTTCTCTCTTAATGCTCTATTTCGGCCGATGGGACGCCGAGCGCGGCTGGACCAAGCAGCTACATCTGGGAGCATTGCGCAACGTCAGCACGCGCGGCGCGCGGGATACGGGTCCGGACACCGGCTACGACGTCGTCGGCGACTGGAATCAGGCCGAAGCCCTGAACGGCTACCTGAACTTGTTGCATCGCGAAAATGCCCTGCCGAAAATGATCCTGTACAACGTGAATCCCGCGGACAACTACGTCTTCGCCACCGCCATCGGAAGTTTCCAGGATGGCGTGACGCCCGGGAAAATTCAGTTCGGCAGCGGATGGTGGTTCCTCGATCAGAAAGAAGCTATCGAGTGGCAGCTTAACGCGCTTTCCAACACCGGACTTTTTTCGCGATTTATCGGCATGCTTACGGATTCGCGCTCGTTCATGTCGTTCCCGCGCCACGAATATTTTCGACGTGTGCTTTGCGATTTGCTTGGACGTGACGTCGAGAATGGCGAATTGCCGAACGATGAGACGCTCTTGGGCGCGACGGTGAAGAATATTTGCTTTGAAAATGCCCGCCAGTACCTTGGACTCGATCTTGCTCGTGCTGACGAACAGTCCGCCGCTCCCGCTCTAAAATCGTCATCCTGAGGCGATCCGACAAGGATGATCGCCGATCGCAGATTCCGGCTCCTGCCGGAAAGGATTTCAACATCATCAGAAACGCAATCGCCTCACTCATGTCGTGCGGCCGACGTGCTCTCACCAGCTGTGCATGGTTCCATCGAGCCTGCGGTTGATCGGAAGATACGCCCGCTGATACGGATATTTCGCCGCCAAGGTCTCGTCGATGTCGACGCCAAGGCCCGGCGCGTCGCCCGGATGCATCAACCCAGCCTCGTACGAGTAGGCATGCGGGAACACCTTGTCGGTTTCCGCGGTGTGGTGCATGTACTCTTGAATTCCAAAATTGTGCACGCTCAGATCGAAGTGCAGCGCCGCCGCCATGCACACCGGGCTTAAATCCGTCGCGCCGTGGCATCCCGTCCGCACTTGATGCATTTCCGCGAGGCTGGCAATTTTTCTCAGGTGGCTGATGCCGCCCGCGTGGACGACCGCGGTGCGAATGTAGTCGATCAACTGTTCCTGAATGAGTTGCTGGCAATCAAAAATAGTGTTGAAGACCTCGCCGACCGCCAAAGGCGTGGTCGTGTGCCGCCGGATCAGCCGAAAATTTTCCTGCAATTCCGCGGGCGTGGCGTCTTCCAGCCAAAACAAATGGAACGGCTCCAGCTCCTTTCCGAGTCGCGCCGCTTCGATCGGCGTCAGGCGGTGATGGGCGTCGTGCAGCAGGTGCACCTCCGGCCCAAACTCCCGCCGTAATCGCGCGAACAGTTGCGGCACGAAATTCAAATATTGTTCCGAGGACCAGCGACTTTCCGGCGGCGCATCCTTCTCCGCAGGCTCATAATAAAGACTCCCGCGGCCCACGCCGTAGGTGCTGGCAAGCCCGGGAATCCCCGACTGCGCGCGAATTGCCTTGTAGCCGCTCTTGGCGTACTCCCCCACAGCCTGCACCGTCTCTTCGATGTCGCCGCCGCTGGCATGCCCGTAAACCAGAACGCTCTCCCGCGACGCACCTCCCAACAGCTGATACAGCGGCACGTTGAGGCTTTTCGCTTTGATGTCCCACAGCGCGGTGTCCACGGCCCCGATCGCCGCCATCGTCACCGGGCCGCGCCGCCAATACGCTCCTTTGTACAAGTACTGCCACACGTCTTCGATTCTCCGCGCGTCGCGGCCGATCAGAAGCGGCAGCACGTGATCCGTCAGGTAGGAAGCCACGGCGAGCTCGCGCCCGTTGACCGTCGCGTCGCCTAGGCCATAAACACCGTCTTCCGTCACGATCTTCAGGGTTGTGAAGTTTCGCCCCGGACAACAGACAATCACCTTCGCGTCGACTATTTTCATCGTGATGCTTCCGATCCCCTGATTCCTGTGGCAATCAACGTCAAGCGAAGTAGATTGCCACAACAGCATCATCGTGGAAACGGATTTCCTCGAACTTCATCGAAATCGGCCAAGCGTTCGCCGAAAGTCGTGCTAGATTTTGTCGTCCGCGCAACCCACGAACCCGCTATGAAGAGCGCTTCGAACCAATCCATGAGAGTTCGGTTATTCATTGCAGCCCTCGGAATCGCACTTTTCACGCTTGCGAATGCGGCTGCCTGCCGCGGTGAAACCGGGTACGAAGCTTGGTTGCGATATGCGCGATTCGGAAAAGAAGACGCCTGGGCACGTAGAGCCCTGCCCCGAGACGTGCTCGTCGCCGGCGACTCCATCGTTTTGCGGTCCGCTCAGGAAGAATTGACTCGCGGCATTCATGGAATGCTTGGCACGACCCTACGTCCTGTTGTGGGCCAGCTTAGCGGGCCCGCGATTATCTTGGGGACGCTTGCGTCCGTTCGCGCCGTAGCTCCCGAATTTCCCGCCGGCAAGGAATTAGCCGGGGAAGGATTCTGGCTAAAGTCCGCGAAACTCCACGGGTTTGATTGTTTGATTGTCGCCGGCGGCAGTGATCGCGGCGTGTTGTACGGCGTTTTCGCCTTGCTCAGCAAGATCGCTCGCTCTGGAGACCTGTCGTCGCTCGACGAAGTCCAGCAGCCCTACGCGCCGGTCCGCTGGGCCAACCAATGGGACAACCTCGACGGCAGCATCGAACGTGGCTACGCAGGCCGTTCCATTTTTTTTGAGAATGGAAATATTCGAGCCGACCTCACGCGCGTCCGAGACTACGCACGGTTGCTCGCGTCGGTGGGCATCAATGGATGCGCGATCAACAACGTCAACGCCAATCCCCGCGCGCTCGAGCCGGAGTTCGTGCCGCAACTCGCGCGCGTAGCCGATATCTTTCGCGCCTGGGGGATTCGCCTTTCGATTGCCGTCGACCTCAGCAGCCCCAAACTGATCGGGGGCCTGGATACATTCGATCCGCTCGATCCGCGTACCGCGGATTGGTGGCGGGCGAAAACCGACGAGATCTATCGCCTGATTCCGGACTTCGGCGGTTTCGTGGTGAAGGCGGACTCCGAAGGGCGCGTCGGCCCATCGACATACAGCCGGACGCCTGCCGACGCCGCGAACGTAATCGCCCGCGCGTTGAAGCCGCACGGCGGGATCGTTTTCTATCGCGCGTTTGTATACAACCATCACCTCGACTGGCGCGACGCCAAAAACGATCGCGCCAAAGCCGCATACGACAATTTCCATCCACTCGACGGCAAGTTCGACGACAACGTCATCGTCCAGATCAAACACGGCCCCATCGATTTTCAGGCGCGCGAGCCGGTGTCGCCGCTTTTCAGCGGGCTGGAAAAAACAAACGAAGCCATCGAACTGCAAATCACGCAGGAATACACCGGTCAGCAACGCCACTTATGTTTTCTTCCGTCCATGTGGAAGCAGGTTCTCGACTTCGACATGCACGCGGGCGGTCGCGAAGATGGAACACCGGTGAAGGATCTCGTGTCAGGCAAGACTTTTCATCGCCCGCTCGGCGGGTTTGTCGGAATTGTGAACGCGGGCCTGGACACGAATTGGCTTGCACATCCCCTGGCGATGGCGAACCTCTTTGGATACGGCCGCCTTGCCTGGAATCCGAACCTGAACCCGCACGACATCGCCGAAGAATGGACGCGACTCACTTTCGGGTACGAGCCGCAGGTTGTGGACACGATCGTCGCGATGCTATTGGCTTCCTGGCCGACGTACGAACGCTACACCGGACCGCTTGGCACACAAACGCTGACTGACATAACCAGCAGCCACTACGGCCCGAACATCGAATCATCCGAGGAAAACGGCTGGGGCCAGTGGCACCGCGCCGACAAGGAAGACATCGGGATGGACCGCACGGTCGCAACTGGTACGGGCTATACGGGACAGTACAGCCCGCAGGTGGCGTGGATTTACGAATCGCTCGCCAGAACGCCGGACGAGCTGCTGCTGTTTTTTCATCACGTTCCGTACACCTACGTCTTGCATTCGGGAAAAACCGTCATCCAACACATTTACGATTCGCATTACGAAGGCGCCGCAAACGTTGCAGAATTCATCCGCGAGTGGAAGTCCCTGCAAGGTCATATCGACAACGAGCGGTTTCAGGACGTATTGACGAGACTCGAATACCAGGCGGGGCATGCCATCGTGTGGCGGGACGCGATCTGCAACTACTTCTTGCGCCTGTCAGGCATAGCGGACACAAAAGGCCGTGCTGGTCATTTCCCGGATCGTATCGAAGCGGAAAGCATGCAACTGCAGGATTACGCCGCGGTGGACGTAAAACCCTGGGAGAACGCTTCGGGAGGAAAAGCAATTGAATGCACGCGGGCTCAAGGCTGCTCCGCCTCATTCCCGTTCGCGGGCCGTGCAGGCCGTTACACCCTCGACGTTCAATACTTCGACCAGAACAATGGCGACTCGAAGTTTCGCGTTTTCGTCAATGATCAAATGTTGGACGAGTGGGTGGCCAACGATCGCTTGCCCGCGACAAAGATCGGCGGCGACTCCTCCACGCGCCGACGGGTTATCGGACTGGTGCTCCGCACCGGCGACCAAATTCGCATCGAGGGAATTCCCGATCGCGACGAGCACGCCGCGCTCGATTACGTGGAACTTCGCGCCTCTCCGGAATAGCAGCGTCCGGCGGGCATGCGCATTTACAATTTCACCGTCTGTCCGGTTCGCGCGGCCTCATAGATCGCCATCATGATCTTCAGATCGCGCAATCCCTCTTCGCCGGGCGTGAGCGGCTCCTTGTTTTCCATCACACACCCGGACATGTGATCCATCTCCAGAGCAAAGTGATCCTTCACCGGGAGCTCGCGTTCCTCGATCACATTTCCGTGGCCCACCCGCATGCGTAAGCCGTCATAGATGGTCGCAGGATCCATTTCCATCCAGCCCTTCGTCCCCACCACCCGGTAACGGTTCTGCGAGGAGTAGCCATAGCTCGACGAACAGTTCGCCAGAATGCCGCTCGGAAAGCGTAGTTGGAAATTGATGGTCTCCTCCACTTCGGTAAAACGCGGATCGTTCGGCGTGGTGTAACTCACCGCTTTCAGCTCGGCCGGCTCTTCGCCGGTCAAATACCGCGCCGCTTGCAAACCGTAGATCCCAATGTCCATCAAGCATCCGCCACCCGAAAGCGATTTGTGCAATCGCCATTGCGTCGGATCGCCGATGTTAAAACCCATATCGGCAGTGATGACCTTGGTCGGCCCCAGCTCGCCGGACCGCGCAATTCGAATCGCTTCGCGGTTATAAGGCTCGTAGCGGCAGCGATACGCGACCATCAATTTGCGGTTGGCCTTCTTTCCCGCGTCGATCATCTGCTGGCACTCGGCCGGAGTGCTCGCCATCGGCTTCTCGCTCAACACATGCTTCCCTGCCTGCAGCCCGCGCACGGTATATTCCGCATGCATGCCGTTGGGCAGCACGATGTAAATGACATCAACCTCCGGGTTGTCTTTAATCGAATCGTAGTTCTGGTAGTTGTAGATACTTTTCGGATTCACGCCATAACGCAGCGCCAGCTTGTTCGCTTTGTCCGGATGGCCGCTCACCAACGCCGTTACCTTCGACTTCTCGCACTTGTCGAAGGCCGGCAAAATCTGATGGATCGCAAGACTTCCCAGCCCGACAACCGCCCAGCCAAGTTTCTTCCCCGGGGGATCGGGCACCACAAGCTGCCGCGCCGCGGCGCCGCTGACGAACGTCCCAGCTACATTCGCTGCCGCAAGCCCCTGCCCTACCTTAGTAAGAAAGCCGCGCCGCGTAATTTCTTTCGCCGAGGAATCGCTCATAGTTTCTCCTTCGAGTATGATCGCGACGAGAATTGTGCACTGATCGGCAGCAAAAGCAAAACCCGATTCGCCGCCAGTAGCACAGACACTCCTGTCTGTGCCAGCCACAACGCAGGCAAGAATCAGCCAGCGTCGCAACGCACTCTCGCCAGCGCCGAATTTTCATGTTCTTTAAGACAGTCTTGACAAAATTTGCGACGCGCATCTGCTCGAAAACTGTGCGACCCTCAAGAGCTTGCAGCTTTCCACGTGCGCCCAAACATCGCCAAGGAGCACCCCTCGCATGACAACGTCTACAACCTCAGCCTCTTTCAAACGCATTCTCGTCACCGGAGCCACCGGCAAGGTTGGGCGCCACTTCATCGACCACATCCTCGAGTCCGACGCGCATCAAGACATCCGCATCCGCGCCCTCTGCCACAATCGCCTGCTCGAACCGCAAGCTCGCCTCGAAGTCATCCAAGGCTCCATCTCCGACCGTTCTCTCGTCCGCAAAGCGATGACCGGAATCACGCACGTTCTACACTGCGCCACGTGCAAGGAAACGCCCGATGACGCGATGGACGTCGCCGTTAAGGGTCTGTTCTGGCTACTGGAGGAATGCCGAGCGAGCCCGAGCTTCAAGCAGATTATTTTGATCGGGGGAGACTGCGCGGTCGGCCATTTTTTCTATCCGCACGCGCTGCCCATTACCGAACAACAGAAGCACACCGCGTATCCTGGGTGCTACGCCCTCTCAAAAGTCCTCGAAGAGGTCATGCTCGAGCAGTATTACGTTCAATACGCTCTCCCCGGCTGCTGCCTGCGCGCACCGTGGATCATGGAGAAAGACGACTTCAAGTATTCGCTCTCGTTCGGCGAAGACGTTTTCGGAGGGCCACGCTGGCGCGACCTGGTTGGCGCGGAGCGCGCCGCCGAGTACGTCAAGTCCGACGCCGTGCCAGTGATGCTCGATCCCAACGGTCGTCCGGTCAAACGGAACTTCGTGCACGTCAACGATCTTGTCGACGCCATTCTTATCGCGCTCGATCATCCCAAAGCGCTGCAACAAACCTTCAACATCTGCATGGATGAACCAGTAGACTACCGACAGGTTGCCGATTATCTGCGCCAAACGCAGAGCCTTCCCGAGGTCGCAGTACAAACTCCTTACTGGTCCACGTGGCTGGACAACACCAAAGCGAAGTTCTTGCTGAGCTGGCGCCCCCACTTCGACTTCAAGCGCCTAATCGACGAAGCCTGGTCCTATCGCCGCGCAGCCGACGACTCGCGAGTGGTCTGGTATCCCGGCTAGTCCAGCCCGCGAGCGCTCGTTTGTCGAACTCTCAAGACGACCGGCTCTCGGCAAAATGGCCAACGCTAAGCCAGCCGGACCTCGCCTCAAAGCGGCGGCGGTTGGACGTTCGCAAACTCGTAGCGTACGGAGTAGTGAGCCTTGTCGGGCCCTCCGCCAGCGATTTCGACGTCGGTCTCGCTGCGCAGAGGTAGTCCTCTACTCTTCGAGATCCACACCTGCCCGCTGGACTTTGCGTCCTCGTTCTCCGAACGCACTTCCCACACCGCGGCGGCTTCGCCATTGACGGATTCGTCCTTCAAATAACGGCACGTTGACTTGGAGTTTCGCCGATTTTCCTTTTCCTGCTGCGCCATGTCCGCGGATGTCATCCGGCTGCGAGTCCATTTGCCGCTGACGTTGACGTAGATCGTGCCGTCGAAATAGATCGTCTCGGCGGTGTGAGGCTTGGCATTGGCGGAAGCGCTGGACGTCGAGAAACCGTGAGTTGGCGTGGTGTGAATCTTGTCCATCGCCTGGAAAACGGCCTTGCAGTCGGTCTGCGCGGCCAAGGGCCTCGCGCCAATCGGCGCGAATCCAAATGTGAAGCCAACAATCGCGCAGAGCAATCGTATCCGGTTCACTTCCATAGAATGTGCACCCCTCCGTGCCATGAAAAGCAAGCCTGCCAAGGCTAGTGCCGCTAGCGACGGATTGCAAACGACAAATCGGCGCCGTGCTGAGCACGCCGCTTCAGCCACCGCGGTGACTGGTGGAGGAACGTCAGAAAGCTGTGCTAAGATTTACAAACTGCGCGCCTGTAGCTCAGCTGGATAGAGCGTCTGGCTACGAACCAGAAGGTCGGGAGTTCGAACCTCTCCAGGCGCGCCATTCTTCTGTTTTCACCTTTTGAAAGATCAAGTCGAATGGCTTTCTGTAGGTAGGATAGGTACTTACAGCATCAATCCCGCAGTTCGAAAGTACCATTTTGAGGAGTTTGGCTCTTTCCGCGTGATTCTGCTTAACGTATAGAAAATAGGCCTTGTTCGCGAGTTCTAAAATCCTCGCCGCATCCAGCAATCGCTCCGGTTGGGCCACCCCTAATCCCTGGATTGAGGCTCGAATCTGGTTTTCTTCAGCCTGCCACTCCACGGATTTTCGCACCCAGAATTCTTCGCTGATCTTTCCATCCAGCTTGTCCTGGTAAGCCTGATCCAACCTCCGTTGCACTTGGCTCCGGCGCTGTGCCAATCGTTCGCCCTGCTGCTTCCTAATCTCTTCCTCGCGGCTCTTATAGCCCAACAAGGACTCTTGCAGCTGAAACAGGACGTTGTCGGGGATGTGGATGTCCTTGAGGATTTGCCCCAACCTGTCCCCAAGCTCTTCCTCCCGAATATAGGGGAGGCCGCACTTGCCTCGAAATCCCGTACAACGGTAATAGGTATAGCGTTCCTTCTTGATTTCCGCTGTCACCTTGCAATTGTCATAAGCGCACGTCAAAAGTCCACGATACGCAAAATTGCGTGCGCCATACTTGGGCCTATTGTGGCCACGGAAAACCGACTGGACGTGTTCGAAGCAGTCCACCGAGACAAGGGGAGTATGAGTGCCGGTGTATAGGCTCCCTTGCCACCAGAACTGTCCCCTATAAAACGGATTCTTGAGCAATCGGTCCAAATAGCCCTTGGCCAGATTGATTCCGAATTCATCCAGGATTACTTTCCGCAGACTTGCTACCGAATGACGGCCGGAAGCATAGAGCTCAAACATCCGCCGCGCAATCGGGGCTTTGCGTTCATCGACTTCGATCGTGTGCTCCAACTTGTTGTTTTGATAGCCGAGGGGTGGACGGCTGGGGTAAATTCCTTGCTCCGCCTTTTCGCGCATCCCCTTCTTTACTTCTTCTTTTACGTTTTCGATGTAATTGCGGGCCATTACAACCTGTATCCCGTGCATTAGTTTAGCTTGCGATTTCGATTCCCTGCTGATGATCTGCCCTTCTTTTGGCAGATGGATTTCCACGTCCAAATCTTCCAAAGTGACGCAATCCCTGAAATTCCGGTAAAGACGGTCGGTCTTGTAGTGCTCCCCTCTAAAACTGGACACCTCATCTAGGTAGAATCAGGGCCTCCCAACAGGAGGCAACATGGGCAGGAAACCACGCGTTGATCGATCCCCGGAAGAGAAGTGGCAGATCGTGCAGGAAGGCATCAAGAGCGGGAACGTTTCGGAGACGTGTCGGCGTCACGGGATCGCTCCGAATCTGTTCTATCGCTGGAAGGATGAAGCGGAACAGGGAGCGAAGGCAGCGCTTGGGGGGAGAAGCGCTGCCGCGGCGGAAACCGAGAAGGACCATCGCATCCGGCAGTTGGAACGAACGCTGGGGCGGAAGTCGCTGGAGATCGAAATCCTAAAAAACGTCGTGGGGGAGTGAGCTGTGGTGCGGTTCATTCCCAGGCACGAGAGATGGTGACGCAGGGCTTCACGGCCACGCTGGTGGCGGTAACGTTGGCCATCAGCCGGTCGAGTCTGTACTACCGGACGCGGCCACGAGGCAGTCGGGCTGACCGAACCTACGATGAGCAGATCGTGATGGCCTGCGGAGAGAAGCTAGCATACGGCTATCGGCGAGTGGCGTGGTGGCTGCAGCGGAAGAAAGGGCTGCCCGTGAATCGCAAGCGGGTGCTGCGGGTGATGCGAGAACGTGGGTTGCTGGTGCGCTCGCGTCGTCTGCGCGCACGAAGGAAGAAAGAGTGGGGCCGCGTGGAAGCCGCCGAGCCGAATCAGATCTGGCAGTCGGACATGACGAAGATCTGGGCGGGTCCTGCCGTGGGTTGGGCGTACCTGGTGTGCGTGATCGACTGCTGTACGCGGGAGATCGTGGGATGGCATCTCTCGCATCGCTGTCGGACCGAAGACGCGCTCGCAGCAGTGGAGCAGGCTGTGCTCGAACGGCTGCCCGAGGGTAGCCGCGAAAAGAACTTGACGCTGACGACGGACAACGGGACGCAGTTCACTTCTTCGCGCTTCTTGGAGACGTTGGGGCGGCTCGGCATCACGCATCGGCGGACGGCGTATCATCACCCCGAAGGCAACAGTTACATTGAACGGTTCCATCGCAGCTTAAAAGAGGAGGAAGTCTGGACGGCGGAATATCGAAGCTTAGAAGAAGCGCGAGCATCGATCGCTCGTTGGATCGAGGAGTACAATCACGACCGGCCTCACCGCGGAGTCCAAAATCGCACTCCGCACGAGGCCTTCCTGGCTTTCGCAGGTGTACTAAAAAATGAGGCCCTGACTGTCTAAATTAGAGGGGAGCACTACAAAACACACCCACCGAAATGCTGATTAATCCAAACTGTAGTAATCCTAAAGTCCGGTTGAGAGGAGTCCGCATCCATTGTGCCGCACTGAAGTGAGTCGCAGCAGAAATCACACAAACCAGCGCGATGACGAGTTGGAGATACACGCGAACGGGAGGTGAAGAATGCAGGTTGGCAAGAAATGCAAAGAAAAAGAGTACGCTTGCCAAGCCAGCGAACAATTTAGCGGTTAGCATTTGCCACGCGTTGCCTCAAACCGTAGGGGAATATACCTCGGACCGGGTTGCTCATCCAACCGTCTCAACCGCCGATCAGTCGCGTAATCGGACATCTGCCCCAGGTCAAAAAATCCACTTCTCCGGTAAGTGGGATTTACCGGGGAATTTTACTCGATCCGTTTCGCGTGCTGGTCCTCGCCGCTGTCATGCAGGATCAGTTCCGTCGCCCGGCCCTTGCTGTCGGTCACAAAAGTGATCTGAGCATCAATGACCTTTAGAAAATAATCACGAATGCTCTCTGGAAATATCTGAATCTTCTGCTGCCCGGCTGCCTGCACGAATAAATGATCGTCCTCTCGGGTAATGATCATAATGACTTCCGGATTCACTTGGTACCTTCCGACGTAGCCATCGAACAACTTCGGATCGACAGTGATCTCCTTATGCTCTTTGGGAGGAGGTGGCATCAACGCCTGGTTCACTAGGCCTGCGATTATGTGAGCCATCTCGGCGGGACGAGCATGTCCTGCGTCCAAGTTCGTAAGCACGACGACTGTCAGGTTGTCGTCCACATATCGGGAGATGTTGCAGGTGAAACCCTGCCAGGCGCCACCGTGTTCGATGACCTTATGCCCGTTCAGCATAGTTATTTCCCAACCGAATCCATAGTGAGCCGGATTCGGCTTGCCATCATTCAGCGGAAACACCGTCCAGATCCGGTCCAAGCTAGACTGCTTCAGTAGTCTGGTCCCGTACAGTGCCTCGTCCCATTTCGCCAGATCAAGTACGTTGAAGTAGAGCGTGCCATCCGCCGTCGAGTTGAAAGTAGGTGACACCCAGCTCTGATTTTGGAGTTTTTCGTCATGCAACTCGTAGCCTGACGAGCGGTTCGGGATGATGTCCGCGTCGCTGATCAGCCGCGTTGACTTCATCCCCAGTGGCGCGAAAATCCGTTCTCTCAGGTAATCAGCATAGAACTTGCTAGTCACCCTGTGGATCATGATCCCAAGTAACATGTAGTTCGTATTGCGGTAGTCCCATTTCTCGCCCGGCTGAAACTCAATCGGCAGTGCCTCGGTTTTCTCCAGTAGCTCGTCCTCGGTGAAGTCCAGACGGAGATAGAAAGGACCTTTTGGCCCTATGCGTTCGTCGCTTTCATATTCCGCCAACCCCGACGTGTGCGAGAGAAGGTTCTTGACGAGAATCGGTTTCCAGCTAGCGGGCGCGTTTGGAAAGTATTTCACAATGCTGTCATCCAGCCCGACCTTGCCTTCTTCTACCAGCATCATCATCGCCGCCGAAACAAACTGCTTCCCTACAGAACCAGACTGAAAAAGAGTCTCTGGTTTCACCGGGACGTTTAGCTCTACATCCGCCAGCCCGTAGCCTTTTGCCAACAGTATTTGCCCGCGGCGATAGACGCCAATGGCTGTCCCAGGAATATGCTCGCGTGCCATCTCGGCAGTCACGTGTTTATCGATGCTGGCTACTTGCTCCGGCGTCAGTTCGGGCGACGACGAAGTTCTACCATCTCCACGCGCCACGATAGATAGGCAGACAACCGTGCCGAGACAAGCCCCGGCAAACTGACACCAACTTTTTCGAGCCACTGCCGGAGTAAGAGTCATCTTTTTCTCCCGCTCTAACATCATGATCTGCTACTCGGCCCCAGCGAAAATGCATAGCGCCCCAATCATATCGCGACAAGTTTCTGTCATTCCAAGTCATAGCGGCTATCAGAAAGCGCGGGGGATAAATCCCGATTGGTTGGATTGCCGGACGAGTGCCGTACCAGGACTCCACTTGTCCGGTAACCGCTGCCGGCTCAGATGGTCGACGCAACACTGGCTTGCAGTTTACTCGCAGGAGTTTCGAAGCCTAGGGTTTTTCTGGGGCGTTGATTCAGGCGCAGCGCGACCTGGTCGAGCTGCACTTGCGAATGGACAGACAGGTCGGTGCCTCGCGGGAAGTATTGCCGCAACAGGAGATTCGTGTTTTCGTTGGTGCCGCGTTGCCAGGGACTTTGCGGATCACAGAAGTAGACCTTCACATCCGTGGCTACCGTGAAGTCTTTGTGCTTGGCCATCTCTAGTCCGCGATCCCAGGTCAGCGAGCGTCGCAGGGTAGCGGGCAGTTTGCGAACATGTTGACTCCATGCGGCAACGACCACTTCCGTGTTTTTGCTGGGCACCTTGATCAGCATGGCGAAGCGCGAATGGCGCTCCACCAGAGTCGCAATGTAGGTGTTCTTGGCCCCGGCCAGCAGATCCCCTTCCCAGTGGCCGGGAACCGCTCGGTCTTCCACATCCGCAGGTCTTTCGCGGATGGAGATGGCATCGACGATCTGTCCTCGTGACTGTCCGCTAGCACTGGCATGGCGCGAGCGGCGCATGCGCCGCTTCGACCGCAGCTGGTCCAGCAGCTCTTTTTTCAGCACTCCACGGGCCTGAATGAACAGGCTACGGTAGATGGTTTCGTGGGACACGCGCAGGCCCTCGTCATCGGGATACTGGGTCTCCAGCCATCCGGAAATCTGCTCGGGCGACCAGTCCAGAATCAGTTTACTCGCAACGATGTCCCGCAACTTGCGGTTGAGGGCCAGCAGACACCTCTTCGGTCGCAAGGCCGAGTCCCAGGCATCGTCCATCCGCATCATGGGCGCGATAGGCCGGACGGCCACCGTGGCGAGAAATCTCCCGGCTCACTGTGGAGGCCGCTCGATCCAGTCGTCGGGCAATCTCACGAAGCGGTGAATCGGAAGCGATTCCTCGTGAGATGTCCTCTCGCTCCGCTAGCGTGAGCGCCAGCCGCGAACGGCGACGAGCGGCGGGAGGGATGCCGCCGCGAGGCAACAACACCGAGCGAATGCAGCTATGTGGCTTGTCAAAGGCGCGCCCAATCTCATGCAGCGACTGTCCCGCCTTCCACCGGTTCCAAACGTCACGCTTCTCGATCGCAGAAAACCCAAATCGTTGTCCTGGCCTCATGCCAACACCACCTTTACACAGCAGACTTACATCAGATGGTGTTGCATCGACCTGTCGAATGCACCGCGTTTATCGGGACTTATGAATATTTCTAGGCCGCAGGAGATGTCTTCGGGCATCATAGGATTTGCTTACACGGTTGTTGGGAACCTATTTTGACTACTCGAATCTGCGGTATCCGCCGAATCTTGCTAGCCAGCATTTTTCTGCTCCCAGCTTTAGTTCTTGGCCAAACCAAACGCTCCAAATCAGATGCGGATATTGGTGCAATTGGGCATCGGAACCTATCTCAGGGAACGAACCTTTACACGCCGGAAAAGGAGAAGGAACTAGGGAACAAATTGGCGCTGGCGACCGAAAAATCGACTCGGTTCGTAGCTGACCCAACGATTACGGCATTCGTGGAGCGCGTGGCCCTGAATGTCGAGCGAAACTCGGACAAACACTTTCCGATTACAGTTAAGGTGATTGAGACGGAGGAAGTCAAAGCATTCACGCTTCCAGGTGGGTACCAATACATCGCCTTGGGACTTCTTCGCAACATTGGCAGCGAGGGAGAGCTGGCGAGTGCGCTTGCACGGGGAGTCGCGCATACGGCGCTGCGTTCCGGTACAAAGATAGCCACAAAGGCCGAAATGGCGCAGCTTTCGACTGTAGTGCTCGCGCCGCCGGGAAACAGTAGCACGGCGAACATCGCAGTTCCCTTAATAGAGTTAAGGTGGAGACGCGAAGCCGAACTTGATGCAGATTACTTCGGTGTGCAATATCTCTACAAATCGGGCTACGACACGAAATGCTTCTTAGACTTCGTTGCACGAACAGGTGACGTGAACAAGACTGCCCCAGACACGTTCCGCGAATACCCTCCTCTGGCTCAACGGCTGCAAGCCCTGCAAAAGGAGATTGCGCAAATCCTACCAAGGCATGATGGGGCGATTACATCCACTAAAGAGTTCCAGGAATTCAAAGACTACGTCCGAGCCATGAAACGCGAAGTTGACACGCCCCAGAATCCAGACAAAGACAACTAGTATCTGCTCACGTTCGGGGTTAGGTCCTGATAAGTCGCCTAACCGGACAAGTCGAAATGGGTCGAATATCGCCCTCAGTGCTTGTCTGGTTAGCGCGTTTATCAGGCCTCAACGGCCAATCGCCCGAATGCATGGTCGTCAATGGTCCAGGCATGGAATGCGGAAACTCAAGGTGACAAAGAATCGGGCTGGTTTACCTCCGGGCGAAACTTTGAATCTCCACGTGCGAATAGTCTCCGCCGCTGGCTCGTCGAGAAGTCCGTCGAGTGATTTCGTGATTTGGACATCCGACACGCTTCCGTCTGGATTCACAACGATGGAGAGGTAGAGCTGTCCCCGACGCCGGTCCGCCCTCGCCGCCTCTGGATACGGAGGCTGAGGTTGGTGCAGCCTACAAATAATCTTTAAATCGCCTGGGGCTTCTCGTCAGTGGGTTCTATTGTCGTGACGACCTCACCCGCGTCACTTCCTTTTCCCTCAGGGCATGCTCTTGTCAGGCTGTATTGCATCTGAATTTGGGTGAAGGCGGGGCTCTTCGGAGGCGTTTCAAAGTGCCATTGTCGTGCGGCGTCTATTGATAACTGCAAAAGCTCCGGTGGACCGCTAACGGGGCTGACATCTGTTACGTTTCCATGTCCGTCGACCGTGGCGCACAGAACTACTATCCCTTCAGCATTCTTTCTTGTCGCTTCTTCAGTGTACGTTCCAACGACCGTCTTGGTAGGTTTTAAGGATTCACTTACAGCGCATTCGTTCTGTCGGGTGACATTCTGAGAAAGTGCAATCTGTGGCCTCGCTACGCTCAGCACAAGGGCCGCGATGGCCAGACCAACCACATGTCGCGAAATCGCTGAACAGGCTGGCATGAGTTCCACTCTACACCCAGGTCTCAGCTCCTGGTAAGTCGGGTTACCGGACAAGTGGTTTTGGGGATTCCACCTGTCCGGGCGTTAATCAGGACTAAGCGCATTCTACCCATGTTGGAGAACCCCGTTTCGGGCTAGTGATCGGGACGCGATAGTGCGACTATACCTCAACTGAATGAATAGCGCGGGCTACGCGGAAACGGTTCGCAATGCTCATCTCAGTTTCACTGAGGTGCACCATGAACGGAAGATTCCATCATTGTGCTCGGTGCCTTTGTTTGCTCTTTCTGATTCTTCCCAGCTTTGCCTCTGCGCAACGTCCGGACTATGACTTCATCATCTCCGGAGCGCACATCGTCGACGGCACTGGCGCCCCTTGGGTCGCAGGGGACATTGCCATTGCCGGTGATCGCATAGTCGCCATCGGCGACCTGAGCAAAGCGTCGGCTCGAAAACGCCTGGACGCAAGGGGGCTCGTCGTCTCGCCAGGATTTATCGATGTGCAGGGGCAGTCGGAATTCAATGTACTGGTCGACAATCGCGCGGCCAGCAAAATCACACAGGGCGTGACCACCGAAATCACAGGCGAGGGGAACTCGATCGCTCCCATTAACGACCGCCTCAAGAAAGAGATCCCAGACATCGCGACGAAATATGGCGCAACAGTGGATTGGTCGACGCTCGACGAATACTTCCAACATTTTGAACGGACAAAATCCGCCATTAACCTTGGCACCTTTGTGGGAGCGGGCGGCGTCCGCAATTATGTGATCGGAACGGTCAATCGGCCCGCGTCACCGGCAGAACTTGAGCAGATGCGCCAGCTCGTCGCCCAGGCGATGCAGGACGGCGCCATGGGAATCAGCACAGCGCTCGAATACGTTCCGGACACTTTTGCGTCAACGGATGAAATTGTGGAATTGGCCAAGGTCGCCCGCCAATATGGTGGCGTCTATTTCACGCATCAACGCTCGGAAACCGACGCCATTTTCAGCTCCCTGGATGAGGTCTTCGCGATCTCCCGGCGCGCCAACATTTCTACGACGATCTGGCACCTCAAGACGGCCTACCACGAAAATTTTGGAAAGATGCCGGAGGTGCTTCGCCGCATCCAGGAGGCTCGCGCACAAGGCATCGACGTGGCGGCCAGCGTTTATCCCTACACGCGCGCCAGCAACGGATTGGCTTCTTCTTTTCCTCCGTGGGTTTCCGAAGGCGGAATCGACCAGATGATTGCCCGTTTCAAGGACCCGGTTCAGCGCGAGCGCATAAAGAAAGAAATGGATCAGCCCAGCACTACTTGGGAAAACGAGTGGCTCGGTTCGGGCGGAGACGGCTCTGGCATTATGGTAATCGGCTTAATGAATCCCGCGCTCACAAAGTATGAAGGCATGACGCTGCAAGAAATTGGCCGCCGGCAGAACAAGGATCCAAAAGACGTGGCAATGGAAATAGTCATGGCGGATCCGGCCACACAGCAGGTCATTTCCATCATGGATGAAGCAGACGTGCGGACGGCGGTCTCTAACCCGATCGTCACGTACGGATCGGACTCCGCAGCCCAGGCGGAGGACGGCCCTCTGAGCAAAACCAAGGCGCATCCGCGCGCGTTCGGAACATTTCCGCGCGTGATTGGGATTTATGCGCGCGAAAAGCACACGATGAGCCTGGAAGAAGCAGTTCGCAAGATGACGTCTCTGGCTGCGAGCCGCGTAGGATTGATGGATCGCGGCATTCTCCGTCCGGGAGCGTTCGCAGACATCTCGGTGTTCGATCCCAAGACCATTCGCGACACCGCTACTTTCACTGATCCCATGCACTATTCCGTGGGCGTGAGGTACGTCTTTGTGAATGGACGCCCCGTGGTGTGGGACGGAACAATTACCGATGAACGCCCGGGCCGTTCCGTGCGCGGTGCGGGCTATCAACCGAAACATCGCTAGTGGTTTGCAACCTGCCGGGAGTTACAAAAGAGCGAACTGCGCCTATTTATTCCATGCGAGAAGTAATTCGCGAAACAATCTTTACACGTTCAGAACCATAAATCCCCCGGCCCAGGGCGCCGTTTGTTTTCCTTCAGTGGTGCATCTTGCATTTTTCCCCGATGAATTTCACTTACCTGGTTAGTCGCATAACCGGACAAGTGCCCTCGGGGGCTCACGAACGAGCTACAGGTTCAGTCCCGCCGGAAACTGGATCTGTGGCAAGGCTGCCACGAAATCACCGAGAAAAGTTCTAAAATCGTCCCCTTGGGCGCGCCACTTTCCTAGGCCATTTCTTTCCAATAACTTCCGGCTTCACCCTTATCGCGTTTCGAACTTGTTCCGGTGAGCGCGTAGACGCCTTGAACTTCTGCGTGCCGTTGGTACAAGATTGCCCCTTCGAACTGCGAACCCTCGCCAATGAGTTCAAACTTGACTTCGCTTCCGTAACTTTTCCACCGGTCGCCAGTTACTATCTCTAGAGCCATGGTCGCCTCCCGACGTCCGGCACAAGAGCCAACGCCACAAACCGCCGACGAGCGCTTGCTGGTCGAGGCGGCTCAGGCCGATCTCTCGAAATTTGATGTTCTCTACGAGCTTCATTTCGATCGCATCTATTTCTTCATTGTCAGTCGCGTCCACGACCGTACCATCGCCGAAGACCTTACCTCCGAAGTGTTCCATAAAGCCCTCGCCAATCTTCCCAACTACCAATGGCGTGGGACTCCGTTCTCTGCCTGGCTTTTCCGTATTGCCTCGAACGCGATCGTCGACCATTTCAAGCGCTCCGATCGCGAACAACAAGCCGATGAGCTTGAACATCCGTCGACCCAGCCCGCTCTCTCGTCCACTGATTTGGACCTTATCGAGCGTCACGCTCATTTCCTTCGGATTGTCGAGCAGCTTCCTGAGGTTCAGCGCCGGGTGGTCTGCGAGCGTTTCGTCGAGGAACGCAGTATTCGCGAAATCGCTCGGCGCCTCAGCAAAACCGAAGGGGCTATCAAACAACTTCAGTTCCGTGCGCTGCAGAATCTCCGTGCGCAGATTGGGGGTCGCCGTGCCTAAGCGCTCTCCTACCGAACAACTGGATCAAGCCATCAGCGCGCTCCTCTCAACGGCGCGGCCGCTCCCTGATCCGAATTGGCACCCAAGGATCGCGGCGCTCGTTTCGCTTGTGCGTCCCCTGCGGGCTATGCCGCGCCCTGAATTCAAGGCCGTTCTAAAATCCGAATTGCAAAGGAGAATCTCAATGAAGGAAGCAGCAGTTCCGTCCCCAGCGCCGCCAAGAGCCATTCAATTCCGACGTCCCAACTTCCCCAACATCGCGCCATGCTTCTTCGTCGACGGTGGCCCGCGATTTATCGACTTCCTCGTCGCCGCCTTCGAAGGTACTGAGCGCATTCGTGTCCCAAGGCCCGACGGCTCGATCATGTACGCCGAAGTCGCCATCGGCAATTCCGTCGTCGAACTGGGCGATGCCAACGAACAATATCCCCAGCGTTCGATGACCACTCACTTGTATGTGCCCGACGCCGACGCCACCTTCGCCCGTGCCCTCCAGGCCGGTGCTGCCTCCATCTACGCGCCCACTGAAGATCATCCTTCAGGCGATCGTTGGGGCGCTGCCACAGATCCCTTCGGCAACACCTGGTACATCGCCACTCGCAAGAGTTGGGTTGCTGGCCCTGAAGGCGTCCTCACCGTTCAGCCCTATCTCCATCTTCGCAACGCCAGCAACATGATTCCTTTCATCGAAGCAGCTCTCGGCGCCAAAGCCACCGGCGTTCACAAATCACCCGACGGCATTGTTCGCCACGCCACCATAGAAATTGCGGACGCCACCCTCGAAATCGATGAAGCTCCCGGCGAATCTCAGCCCAACCAGTCCTATCTGCATGTTTATGTGCCCGATACCGACGCCCTCTACGCCCGAGCCGTCGCTGCTGGTGCGAAAGGCGTGAAACCGCCATATACCGCCCCTTACGGCGACCGCGCCGCCACCATCACCGACCCCTTCGGCAACACGTGGTTCCTGGCCACCTACCTCGGCACCATACAACCGTAGCCCAAGATTAATACCTACAGGCGAGCCCACAAGCCAGCAGGGATCTCGACCTGTGACAAGACTGACGCGAATTCCGACAGAAAAGTTCTAAGATCGTCCCCTTGGGCGCGCCACTTTTTGCCAAGAAAAACGAGGGTTTGGACGGGAGTCGCCAGACGACGGGTACCTCGGTCCAACCCTTTCGGCCACAGGCCGACGTTGGCATGGCGTGGCCACAAGGCAGACCAACGACACAAACGAGAAAGCCACGAAATAGTTCACTCACAAATTCGGCTGTGCTTAAGGAATCTGGGCGTTGCACCAGTTGTTGTCGTTTTCGATCGTGATAGTATTCGACCCATCAGACACCCGGATGGTGACGCAGGTGGACTTCGGGGAAGCGCATGAAGGTAACGATGTTCCGGTTCCAGGTGATTCTTTTGGGCACGGCGCTTGTAATGGCTCTCGGCGTGGTTCGTGCGCAGGGAAAGCGCGAACAAAAACCGGCCGCGAGGCAACCCAGCACGGCATCAGGTAAGGAGACGTTTCTAAAGCACTGCGCTTCCTGCCACGGACAGAATGCCAAAGGAAGCGGTCCGGCAGCCATCGCGTTAACGCCGCCACCTTCAGATTTGACAACACTGTCCAAGCGCTACGAAGGCAAGTATCCGACGGGCTATGTCGGAGCGGTTCTGAAGTTTGGCAGGAGCCTCGCCGCGCACGGAACGGAAGACATGCCGGTGTGGGGATCCCGCTTTAAGATGATCGACCCGGTTCGCGACCCGACCGGGCAACAGCACATCGACGATGTCGTCGCTTACATCGGGTCACTCCAGGAAAAATAGCGCTCGCCTGAGAATCCCGCCACGCCCTGTTAGCGAGAGAAGAATTCTCGCTTCACGCTCCCACCCATTGAACTTGCCCAGTCTAAGCGCGAGCAACGTGTGTCTGGGCACACCCGGGAAGGTGACAGCGCTCACATACGCGACCCGGCGAGAGTCCTAGAATCAATTTGGGATACCGGAAGCGGAGTAGAGAGAGGAGGTTCTATGAGGCCGTATCGAGATGTTGCAACGCTGGCGGCTGCGCAAATCGTTTGTTTTCTGCTGCTAACCCATTTGGAACCTAATTTTTTCCTGATTCATTTGTATCAATCAATTCTCTATATCGCGATTTTGGTGATGTTGTTCTACATGGAGGATCGGTGGGCGTACATGATCGGAATGCTGGCCTCGGTCGTGTGGCTAGGGCTCGCCTATGAGTCCGGAATACTGGGCAGCGCCGTGCGGCAGCTTACCCAACTAAGAAGCGCAGGCGTGAAGGCAAGCCTGGTGAGTGGCGTCGCCTTGACGACGGCGTTGCTTGCGGTGCTGATGATCACATTCTGCGGCCGACATTGGAAAAAAGAATACTCGGGATTGGGGAAAGCCCGCAGCACGTTCCTGGTGAGTTTGGGCATCGTCGCGGTGTACTACGGAACACTGCTCCGATTTTTCTGGGAAATGATCCCGAACGGGTGAGCGCCACAAAGGCAGGAATAGGAGGCGGCAATGGAAAATGAGAGCAAATATCAAGTGCAAGGATTTTGGAAAGGCGGCCGTAACGGGCTCATTTCAGCCGAAGGCGTTGTGGAACCAACGATCAGCTTTTCGGCGCCCGCCGAGTTCAAAGGGGAAAGCGGTCACTGGACACCGGAGCATTTTCTGGTTGCAGCGGTCGGATCGTGCTTCGTGGTGACGTTTGCCGCCATGGCTGAGGCGTCAAAGCTGAAGTTCCTGAGCCTTGAAGTATCGGTGGAGGGAAAGCTCAGAAAAGTTAACGGAAGACTTGGTTTTGCGGAGGTGGTGGTGCGGCCTACGCTCACCGTCATCGCAAACGAAGACTACGAGCTCGGCGATCGCTTGCTGGAAAAAGCAGAACAAGGTTGTCTGATCGCTCGTACGCTCGCCTGTCCGGTGAGGCTGGAACCGTTGGTGCAGAGCGCGGAAGAGGTGCTCGCTCGTTAGCAGACGATTTTGCAGCACTGTCCGCAATACGTGCCTTGTGAGAGAGCCGGAGGATTCGAGCGACGGAAGACCCGAAAGGAAGAATGCAATGGCTGGGAAGCGCTTGTTATTCAAATCGGCGGCGCGCGAAAAAATACTGAGCGGCGCCAGTGCCCTAGCGGATGCAGTGCGGATCACGCTTGGACCGAAGTCGAAGTGCGTCTTGATCCAGAAGAAGTGGGGACGGCCCATCGTCTGCAACGACGGAATCACCATTGCGAAAGAAGTTGAGCTGGAAGATCCCGAAGCAAATCTTGGGGCGCAAATGATCCGAGAGGCGGCGGAGCGCACGGGAGAGGCTGTGGGTGACGGGACCAGTACGTCCGCGATCTTGGCCCACGCGATCTTTGCGGAGGGCTTGCACAATGTCGCGGCGGGGGCCAGCGCCGTGGACCTGAAACGAGGTTTGGACCGAGGTCTTCACGTGGCGGTGAAGGCTCTGCAGGGGATCTCCCGCCCGGTGGCGAGCCGAAAGGAAAAGGCGCAGGTCGCGGCGATCTCGGCGCATAACGACGCCGCCACCGGAGAGATGGTCGCGGACGCCTATGAAAAGGTGGGGGCCGAGGGGGTCATACCGTCGAGGAAGCAAAGACCACGGAGTCGTCGCTGGAAGTGGTGGAGGGAATGCAATTCGATCGAGGATACATTTCGCCGTACTTCATCACCGATGCAGAGAAGTTGGAAGTGGTTCTTGAAGATCCGGTGATCTTGTTGCACGAAAAAAAGATCACAAGCATGGCCGAGTTGCTTCCCTTTCTCGAACAGGTGGCGAAATCGAGCCGGCCCTTGTTGATCATCGCCGAAGATGTGGAAGGGGAGGCATTGGCAACGCTGGTGGTGAACAAGGTTCGCGGTACGCTTTCTTCGGCTGCCGTGAAAGCCCCAGGGTTCGGCGACCGCCGAAAGGATACCTTGCAGGACATCGCGATCCTCACAGGCGGTCAGCTGATTGCTGAAGAACTTGGATTGAAGATGGAAAACCTCACACTGAAGGAACTGGGGCGTACGAAACGTGTGGTCATCGACAAAGACAAGACGACGATCATCGAGGGGGGCGGAGAAAAGTCCGCGATTCAGAGTCGCTGCAGCGAGTTGCGCAGGCAGATCGAAAAGACCACCTCCGAGTATGACAAGGAGAAACTACAAGAGCGGCTGGCCAAGCTGGCCGGCGGAGTGGCGGTGATTCGCATCGGCGCTCCTTCGGAAACGGAAATGAAAAACCGCAAAGAAGCGATGGAAGACGCGATCAGCGCGACAAAAGCCGCACTGGCGGAGGGCATCGTTCCCGGCGGTGGTCTGGCGCTGTTGCGGGTGATTGACGCGATCGACGCCGAGGAACGGAATAGTTTGGGTGACGAACGCACAGGACTTCTGATCTTGCGCCGCGCTCTCGAGGCGCCGGCACGCCAGATTGCGGAGAACTCGGCAGTCGATGGCGGCGTGGTGGTGGATCGCATGAGGACGGGCAAGGGAAACTACGGCTTTGATGCAGCGCGCTGCGAATACGTAGATCTTGTCGAGGCCGGGATCATCGACCCGACCAAGGTGGTGCGTATCGCACTCGAGAACGCGGTCTCGGTTGCCAGCGTTCTGCTGCTGGCCGAAGCGACGTTGACCGAATTACCCGAAGAAAAAAAGAAAGCTGCAACGGCCCACGAGCCGTACGACTAAGAAGAGAGCCGTAGAGAATCCGGTCCGAGAAGCTTGTGGCAGTCATTCGGGAGCCTTTGGCTCCGAATAGAAGATCGACAAAGATTTCGAAGGAGGGAGCACATCCATGAAAGTCATAGAGATCATGATGGGAACGCCGTATCACTGTGAGCCCGAGACCAATCTGGCTTCGGCAACCGAGCTCATGTGGACGGGGAACTGCGGATTTCTGCCGGTAGTCGGAAAAGAAGGAAAGGTAATCGGAGTCGTCACCGATCGTGACATTTGCGTTGCGCTCGGAACAAGAAGGCGGCTCGCCGGAGATGTTACGGTGGGCGACGTCATGTCGCAGACCGTGTATTCGTGTTCACCGGAGGACGACGTTCATGCGGCGCTGAAGGCGATGCGAGACGGGCACGTGCGGCGTCTTCCGGTCATTGCCAAAGATGGGGCGCTGGTTGGCGTGATTTCCATGGATGACGTGCTGGTGCGAGCCGAGCCGCTGAGTCTTGGCAAAGCTGTGGAACTATCCAGCGAAGAGGTTGTGAAGACTTTTCAGGCGATCAACGTCAGGCAATTGCCGCAGATGGCAGCCAAGCAAGGCGTAGCTGTCTGACCAAGGACGGCATGACCGATCGAAAACGAGCGAGGAGCAACAAGGAAGGCGATCTGCGAATCGGCACTCCCGAGAGTGAACCTCTCTGGCGCATGGATTTCGCGGAGGCTACCGGACATAACCTCGAGGCCCGCGGCCGGGAGGAAGTGAATCGGCCTTTGCAGGCTGGATGGCTATTGCTGCATATCTAGACGCTGAAATACGAAACGGCGTTTGGCGGGAGCACCCGATGGCTATTTTGGGAAGAGTGCGCGATCCCGGAGACCCAACGACGCTCCGGCGTGAACTCCGTCCGCCGCCCAGAGACAGCAACACGAAACAGCCTGAGGACAGAAAGCGGCTGTGCATCCTTTGCGGCAAGCCTTCGGACAAAGTGATCTGCGGTGCATGCGCAGATAAAGTCAGCGCGGACGCGATGGAGAAGAAGAGATGGGAGGAGAAAGGCAAACCATGAGCATCTTTGCGCGAAGGCGAGACCATGGTTGCTCTTCGCCCCGCTGGCTTGTTTGTTAAGGGGGAGGTTCCGCGATGACCTTCACAAATAGGGCAGAAGCCGGCCGTAGGCTGGCATCGTATCTCGCAAAATATGCCGACCGTGATGACGTCCTCGTGCTGGGCGTCCCGCGCGGTGGCGCCCCGGTGGCTTTCGAAGCGGCTACGGCGCTCAAGGTACCATTGGACGCGTTTGTGTTGCGAAAGCTAGGCGTTCCGGGTCAGGAAGAACTCGCCTTTGGGGCTATCGGCAGCGGCAACGTACGTTTCCTCGACAAGCAGATCACTCAGGGCTTAGGAATATCCGATCTGGAGATCGAGATGGTGACTCGCTCAGAGAGAATGGAGCTGGAGCGTCGCGAGCGCAAGTATAGGAAAGGGCGGCCGCCGCTGGACGTCCAGGGAAAGACCGTGATTCTGGTGGATGATGGCATCGCCACTGGATCGAGCTTGACGGCCGGCGTTCACGCGCTGCGACAGATGAAGCCTGCAGCCATCGTGGTCGCCGTGCCTGTGGCTCCGCAGGCAACATTGGACCGCCTCCGGCACGAAGTCGATGAACTCGTTTGTGTGGAAGTACCGGAGCCGTTTTATGGGGTGGGCCAGTTCTACCAGGATTTCTCGCAAGTGTCCGATGAGGAGGTCACTAAACTGCTTGAGCGTGCTTCTCGGGGGCGCGGTGGGCAGCGATCTCATGCAGGAACCAGCTCGGGCAAGTGACTCTGGGTCAGTGTGGGGACGGGTCGATGGTTCAACGAGAGAGCGAAACCGTCTCCGAGTGGAATGCCATGTATCATCAGGCGCGCTTCTGTTCGTGCCGACTGCTGCTTATTGGGATTGCCTGGGGCGGGCTTGCCTGGGGCGACTTGGCAGGAGCGCAGGAATTATTCTCTACCCTTCAAGCGCGACCTCACGTACCTCAGGTTCTGGAGCAGAAGAGTTCGAACGTGGCCGCGCCTTGCGTGGAACCACCGCAACTCCCTAGTGTGAAGGATTACAACGGTCCATTGAACAAGACGGTGGTAGTCTTCGCGCGGGCACTGGAACGCAAGTCGGTGCACCCGCCCCATTACAAGCCGGGCGTATTCTTGTGCTCGCTCGAATTGAAAGACAAGTTCGTTCTGTTTGTACAGGACTCCCTCGACTCGGTGACGTTTCTGAGTACTGGTTTCTGGGCGGGCATGGACCAAGCCTCGGACAAAGATCGAACGTTTGGACAGGGCGCCGCGGGCTATGGCAAGCGCTTCGGAGCGAACTTCGCCGACCAGGTATCATCGAAATTCTTGAAGGATTTTGCGTATCCTGCGATCTTTTCCGAAGACCCGCGCTATTACCGGCTTGTCCACGGAACGGTAAGGAAGCGTTTGCTGCATGCGGTAGGGCACGTGTTCGTGGCGTATCGCGTGGACGGCACGCACATGCCGAATTATCCCGAGTGGCTGGGAACGGTGAGTGCCGTTACGCTGAGTAACGCATATCATCCCGGCAACAATCGCGGTATGCGGCCCGCAGGAAGGCGTGCCGCATACTCGATCATCCAGGATATGGGTTTTGATGTGCTCCGGGAGTTTTGGCCGGAGATCTCTCGCAAGTTCGACCTTCCTTTTCGTGGGGCTCACGAGGTGGGAGCGCCAGAATCCGTTTCCGCCGAGAAAGACGCACAGCCAAACTCGAATTAGTGTGCCGGTTCGGAAAACGGCGATCTTAGACAGCCGCGCACGGTTGTCGTCGGTGGGAAGCGGAAACTGGAGCGCAATGTTTGTTTTCAATTGGGGTCGAGTAGCTTGGCTGGTTTTGCTGATTTCGTGCGTAGCGAGCTTTTCAGCCAGTTGGGGCAGAAACGGTGGAGCGGCCAACACGCCGGCGCGCGAGGCAGCGAGCGCTCCGCAGGCACGACAGCTTACCGCTGAAGGCAAGGTTATGCTGGACTCCATCGTCGATGGGGGTAGACTGCCCAATCTGCATCGGCCTTCCTTCGAGGATCTCAAACCTGAAGTAAAGGAGTTTTACGCTTCGCTTAAAGATTCATTGGCGTGGATTTCCGTTTCCAAACCTACGGGCCAAGCGCGCGCGATAATCGATTTGCTGAAGGTGGCAGATGACAAAGGACTGAATGCTGACGACTATGACGGCTCGCTGTGGGATGGCCGACTGGCTCGGTTGGATCAATCGAGAGCGGCGGCGGAAGCCGATCTCGTTGGCTTCGATGTGGCTCTTACGGTCACGACGATGAGGTATGTCTCGGACTTGAACATAGGTCGAGTGAATTCGCGTCTACTTCACTTTGAGTTGGAACTTCATGACCGGAGAATGGATCTATCTGAGTTCCTGAAGGGATTACTTGCCGGCGGGCCGGACATTGCATCGGGAATGCGGGATTTGGAACCGCCCTTCCCAGCCTACCGCCGAACGCTTACCGCGCTGCGCACGTATCGCGAGTTGGTCCGCCGGGATGACGGAGGGCCGCTTCCAGCTTCAGGAAAAACGATTCAGCCCGGAGATTCTTACGCTGGCGTGCCGCGACTGTTTCGTTTGCTGCAACTCTTAGGAGATCTTTCCCACGAGAGCATTGCGCCATCGGCGACGGCCTACCAGGGAGCCCTTTGCGAAGGCGTGAAGCATTTTCAGGAAAGACATGGCCTGGAACCGGATGGACTACTCGACGAAGAAACATTCCAAGCGCTCAACACTCCGATGTCTCGCCGAGTCACTCAACTGGAACTCACGCTAGAGCGTTGGCGGTGGGCGCCACATGAGTTCGTGCGCCCTCCGATCGTTGTGAACGTTCCGGAATTCCGTCTGCATACGGATGACGAACAGTATCATTGGGTTCTTTCGATGAAGGTTGTGGTTGGCAAGGCGTACCGGCATGAGACGCCGGTGTTTGCAAGCGAGCTTAGGTCGGTGATCTTTCGGCCCTACTGGAATGTACCGGTGGGAATAGTACGGGAGGAGTTCATTCCGAAAATCGAAGAGAGCCCAGCCTACCTGGCGGAGAACGCTTACGACATCGTAGATAGCGATGGGAAGGTAGTTGATGAAGATCCGTCTAGAGACGAAGTCTTGGAAAGACTACGATCAGGGCGTCTGGGCATAAGGCAGAGGCCCGGCCTCGACAATGCTTTGGGTCTAATCAAGTTTGATTTCCCGAATCAATTCGATGTCTACATGCATGGAACACCCGCTACGGAGCTCTTTTCCAAATCTCGGCGTGACTTTAGCCACGGATGCATTCGGGTTGAAGATCCTGCGTCGTTAGCTCAGTGGCTCTTGCGCGACAGGCCCGACTGGACGGCGGAGAACATTCGAAGTGCGATGTATGGAGAGAACACGGTCCGCGTCGCGCTCACCAAACCCATTCCCGTGCTCATCGTGTACGGCACAGCGGTGGTGATGGAAGACGGAGAGGTTCGCTTTTTCGAAGATATCTACGGCCACGACGCGACTCTGGAACGAGCTTTGGCGATGAGGGATCGCTAGCCCTGACGAGGGGAGCTCGCCGCACGCGACTACTACCCCCCACGTAAGTACCGGAAAATAAAGACCTATTCTCGGTGATAACAACCGCTCGTGCCCAATGATCTTCCACGTTGGGGTACTTGATGTGTGCGCTGCGTCACACGGGGACGTGACCCGTCGTACATCTGCCGGAGCCGCCAGAGAGCATATTGTCGGTGTCACCCGGAATGGGAACAGGCAGGAGGTACCTCATGAGGGTAGAAAGGGACAGGAAACAGTCAAGAGCAGGCGATACCGTGAAGTTGGTGATCGTAGGCGCCGACGAACAAACAAGAAGAGTGCAGCAAGCCGTGGCCCGCCGCGCCTACGCCATCTTTGAAAGCCGAGGCTCCGCGCCTTGGCACGAACTGGAGGACTGGCGTCAAGCGGAGCGCGATTTGGTAAGTCCGCTCTGCAGTGGACGAATGCTGGTTGGGGATAACCTTTGGGTGGGCGCTGAAGTCGCCGCCTTCGAAAAAGGTACGATTGAGGTTTGGCTTGCACCCCGAAGAATCACAATTTGCGGCAAGCCGCGTGCGGACAGAGTGGACGGGCATCAGAAACACACTGGGCCACACACCGACGGCGAAATGATCTTCCGTGTCCTTGACCTTCCGATGGAGATTGATCCTTCCCATGTGACCGCCAAGTTTAGCGGTCCTTCCCTGGAGATTCTCCTGGGAAAACAACCAGCCAAGCCGCAGCAAAAAGCGCAAGTGGCGGTCGCGTAGCCAAATAGTCCGTGGTGAAGGAGAGGGGGCCGCATGTCAACGATGACGCACCAGATTCCGGCGGAGCCGGCTCCGACCAGGCCAGGCTTACTTGCTATGCCGCCGCACACAACCGAAGATCGCCGAGGGAAATGGATCAAATGGGTCGTCGTGGCCGGTCTAGCGATTTTGCTTGCGGCAGGTGCATTGCTCTGGCGGGCACATCTGCAGAACACAATTATCTACGAAACCGTTCCGGTGGAACGAGGCTCCATACAGGCAAGAGTAACGGCGACTGGCAATCTCAACGCCGTTGTTGATGTGCTCGTGAGCAGCCAGGTATCCGGGAACATTAAGGCCCTTTATGCGGATTGGAACAGCAAAGTCAAAAAGGGGCAACTCGTTGCATTGATAGACCCTGAAATCTTTCAAGCACAGGTGGATCAGGCCAGCGCCACGTTTCATTCCGCGCACGCGGCCACGATCACGGCACAAGCGCAGCTCGAAAAGACGAAATCGGACTTTAGCGCGGCGAACGCGAGCGAAAAAAATGCCGAGGCTATTGCTGCGAAAGACCTGGCGAATGAAACGAATGCCAAAGCTCAATGGGAGAGGGCAGAGATGCTGCTTGGCGGCCAAGTGATAGCGCAGCAGGACTACGACACGGCGAAGGCCACTTACGACGCTTCCCAGGCGCAAGTGACGGCCGACCAAGCTCAGATCGATGCCGCCAAACAAAACATCAAGTCGGCGCAAGCTTCTATTCAAGTAGCTCAGAGCCAATTGGCGACTGCGCAGGCGCAAGAGCGCCAGACGCAAGCGGCGTTGCAGCAGGCGCAAATCAATCTTGACCACACGCGAATCATAGCGCCGGTCGACGGCACGGTCGTGGCGCGCCGCATGGATATTGGGCAAACTGTGGCCGCAACGCTCAACCCGCCGACGATCTTTGAAATCGCGCAGGACCTGACGAAGATGCAGGTGGACACGAATGTGGACGAGTCGGACGTGGGTTCGGTCGCCACAGGTGAAAAGGTAACGTTCATCGTGGATTCCTATCCCGACACCACTTTCCAGGGTGTAGTGGCCGACATCCGGAAGGCTCCCATCATCAGTCAAAACGTGGTCACCTACGACGTGGTGATAACGGTGAATAACTCCGACCTCAAATTATTTCCCGGCATGACCGCCAATGTCACGATCCTGGCTGCCAAGCTGGATGACACACTGAAGGTGCCGAACTCTGTCCTGCGCTTCAGGCCATCGGCGGCGGTGCTGAAGAAGACCGGCGTGCCGCCGGTGCAAGCAGACAAACAGCAGGTTTATGCACTTGCAGGAGGACAACTGAAGGCGGTGCCTGTTAAGTTTGGGCTCTCCGACGGCAGGTATACGGCTGTTCGCTCGAACCAACTCCAATCCGGCACACAGGTTGTGGTGAGGACAACGATGAGTGCCGCGAGCGCTTCATCGACCACCTCCGTCCCCACGGCGCCAAGAATGTGACGAGCGCCATGCCCGAACTCATCCAAACGAGGGGCCTGACGAAGACCTACACGCTTGGCGAAGTGACTGTGAACGCATTGCAAGCGATTTCGCTAACGATTGAGCGCGGTTCCTTTGTGGCCATCATGGGAGAGTCGGGCTCCGGTAAGTCGACATTGATGAATCTCCTGGGTTGTTTGGATCGGCCCACTTCGGGCAGGTATTGGCTCGACGGAACTCCGGTGGAAGGACTGGATCGCGACCAACTCGCCGAAATACGGAACCAGAAGATCGGATTCGTGTTCCAAAATTTCAATCTCCTGCCGCGCATGAGCGCCATGGAGAACGTGCAGCTGCCTTTGTTATACAAGAGCGGCGACACCAAGGACGCTGACGAGCGGGCGTACCGTGTGCTGGCGTTGGTGGGTCTAGCGGGAAGAGAGCAAAGCCTGCCTACCCAACTCTCCGGGGGGCAGCAGCAACGGATAGCGATTGCGCGTGCGCTTATCAACGAACCGGAAATTCTGCTGGCTGATGAGCCCACCGGACAACTCGATTCTCGTACCAGCGCCGAGATCATGGGAATTTTCCTGCAACTGAATCGCACGCATGGCATCACCATCGTGGTAGTGACTCATTCCGATGAAGTCGCCAGGTTCGCGAACAGAATCATTACCTTCCGGGACGGCCGGATCGTCAGCGATAGCGCAAAATCGACTTGTGCCGCAGTTGCCGTTGCGGCGAGCTCTGATGCGCGTGCCGAGGTCTCCCAATGAAGCACATCCTGTCATCCATGCGCATCGCGTTCCGCGCGTTACAGGTGAATAAGCTCCGGTCTGCGCTCACGATGTTGGGGATCGTCATAGGCGTTGCTGCGGTGATCGCGACTGCGGCTATCGGTTCAGGAGCAAAACAGCGCATTCAGCAGCAGATCGCCAGCATAGGCAGCAACATCATCATCGTCCTTCCGGGGAGTCTGACGAGTTCCGGGTTGCGGATGGGGACCGGCAATGCGGTAACGCTGTCCGAGTCCGATGCGCATGAGCTTCCCGTACAGTGTCCCGACATCGCGCTTGCCGTGCCCGTGGTGCGCGGCGGGGCCCAAGTCGTTTACGAAAACAACAACTGGGCCACCATGATCTACGGCACTACCCCTGGTTTTCTTGAGGTGCGCGAGCTAACCGTGGCTGAAGGCGCCGCGTTTTCCCAGCAAGACGTGGATTCAGCCAACAAAGTCGCATTATTGGGCAAGACCGTGGTGACTAATCTGTTCGGCGAGGTCGATCCGGTTGGCCAGGCGATTCGGATCAAGAATGTGCCCTTCACGGTGGTGGGCGTCCTCGATCCGAAAGGCCAGTCGCCGACGGGGCAAGATCAAGATGATGTCATCCTGCTCCCCATTTCCACAGCGAAACGCAAAGTGATCGGAATCAAGTCCGCCAATGCCGATGCAGTCGATTCCATAGCAATGGAAGCGAAGAGCGGAAACCAGATCCAGGCAGCGCAGGATGAAGCAAAAGCACTTCTCCGCCAGCGGCATCATCTGGCGTCATCGGAGGATGACGATTTCTCCATCCGCAACATGGAAGAGATCTTTGCCGCGCAAGAGGCATCGTCGCACATTATGTCTATCATGCTCGCAGCGGTAGCTTCGGTCTCTCTGATAGTCGGCGGCATCGGCATCATGAACATCATGTTGGTATCGGTTCGCGAACGGACCCGGGAAATCGGGCTCCGACAAGCTGTAGGGGCGAAGACGCGCGACATTCTCACGCAATTTCTGGTCGAAGCCGTAGCGCTCTCGGTCGCCGGCGGATGCGCGGGAGTGATACTTGGGATTGCCGCGTCCGCCATCATCTCGCGCTTGGCAAGCTGGAATACAGTGGTGAGCCTGGCCGCGGTCGTGCTGGCGGTCTTCTTTTCCGCTTTGGTGGGAATCAGTTTTGGATACTACCCTGCGAGGAGAGCTGCCTATCTAGACCCGATCGAGGCGCTGAGGTCCGAGTAGCATTCCCGAGGGCGCATGAAGTCGATTGGCATACCGCTAGATCACAGACGACCGTAACATCCAAAAGCGGCTTGAGCTTGGCGTAGCGGTGTCGGAGATTCCGAACCTCTCCGGCTACCCTATCGCGCTTGGTGCTTCACTTAGTTGAACTCGATCATCCTGCCGCTGTCCGTCTCGCCTGGCGCAGCCAGCCGCCCATCCCTCCCGCACGGGCCAACATCCGCGCCGCGTCGCCACTCACGACTTCGAGTTTGGTGTCGTGGGTTGCGAGCAGCGCTGGAAGTATTTCGGACAAAGCCACCTTCCGACGTTGCGCTCCGCAAGTTGCGCAAACCGGATCGGCTGTCCGACTTACCCAACTGCATTTCACGCACTGGTGCAGGTCAAGATCGAGATCCCAGGCAAGGACGAATGTTCGAATTGCCCCGTTCTGCAGCTGCGTGAGTGTCTCGTCCACATCGGTAACAGCTCCCCGGTCAGCACCCAGCAGGTGCTTCACTGCTGTCATTTGTTGTGTGTGCCTGCAATCGCCGATGAGCGGTTCGAGTCGGCGAAGAACATCCTTGGGAGAAAAGTTGCCCAAGTCTTCAGGGACAAGAAATACGAATTCCGCCAGGGCCTGAGGAATTTCTATTTTCATGAGACCTATCAGCCGGTCAGCGCCCACAAGGAAGATGCTGGTGAGGCCGTGGTGTTCGCAAAGAGCCGCAGCGCGCTCCGCCGTTTCCCGACAAAGCCGCCCGTAACGCGCTTCCAGGCGATGCTCAAAAACATCGCGTTGGGATCCGCGGGTTTTCCGAATGCGTTCACCGGCGAAATGGCCGAGGTCCTTCTTCTTCCATTGGGAAATGTCGACGTCGAATGCCTTCTCGTCAAGTAGGACTAGTTCTCCCAGGGAATAAACAAAGAAACGCGCGGCATGATGATCCACGACAACGATGCAGCTCGGCGGATGTTCGCTGAGGAGTAGAAATAGCTGCCCGACGGCGGGCTTGCCCCAGCTGAGTTCATTCTCGACGCTGACCTGTATCGGAAGAACTGTCCAGTTGTCGCGGCCGGCGAAAATCGCCAGTGCTTTCTCCGCCGGGTGCCGCTGGTCTAGGAACTTCTCGACTCGCTCGACTTGTCGCTCTAATCGTTCCGCATCGCGTGGCAGCAGGCCTGGTGACATCGAGATTGCTTCTTTCTTGAACCACGTCAGGCAAGCCTGAACCCGAGGGTGACGCGACGCATTCTCTGCTTGGATATTCAAGTAAGCCGAGAGGATCGGCGGGGACAATGCCGCGATCTCTTGCAATTGGTCAATGCGTATCATGAAAATCTTCCTTTCGTGACGGACCCGGCCACTCAAGAATCCGGCGGGAAGGCCCACTCGCGCACCGTTCCTTCGAGTGGACCCTTAGGTCCGAGCGACTTCGACGGAACAATCGGCGTGAATCGCGACGCTTTCCGACACGCTGCCCAGGAGTAGGCGATCCAGGCCGCGGTGCCCATGGGAGCCCAGGACGATCAGGTCCGCCCCCCAAGTTCTAGCTGTGTCCAAGATGACGCCGCGCGGTTCACCGAGTGGTGTCGAATGATCAGTCACGACATGCATTCCCGCACGGACAAGAATTTCCTTGGCTGTTTCGACTGCGGAGCTGGCGCGGTCGTGGGCATCTTTGATCAATTCTTCGAGCAAACTGGCTGGGTAGACGGAGGACAGAGAAGATGCGGTCATCTGTCTATCGATGACCATCAATTCCTCAACACTCAGGATTCTGGTGACAGTCCCCGGCGGCCAAGGCCGATTGGCGACGGAATGCACAGCTCCGACGGAGCAGTCGCTCCCGTCGCTGGCCAGAAGGATCTTCAAAGGGCGTGCGGTCGGCGGCACGCCTGCTCTCCTGCGGATGATCTCGACGGTGCAGGGAGCTGTGCGGAGAATTCCCTGAGCGACGCTGCCTAACAAGAAGCGCCCGATCGCATTGTGGCCACGCGATCCAACCAAGATCAGGTCGGCGTGCCACGCCTTGGCACACTCGGAGATGGCCCTTCGCGGAGACCCCATGACGACCTCAGAGAACGCTTTGTGCCCGGTGCGGGAGAGCGTCTTCACGCCGGCGTCGACGATCCGGTTCCCTTCCCGTTTGGCATCTTCGACGAGCACGGGAAGCTTGGCGAAGCGTTGCAGATCGACAACGTGCACGACGGAAAAGATCGTGCCTTCCGGCCAGGGGCGTGCCGCAGCGTCTTCGAGCACCTGAGCTGACGCCGGCGAAGAGTCGATCGCAACTAGTACTTTCATGACTACCCTTTCTTACAACCGAGCATGGCAAGGTTCACGTGGAAGGGCAGTGACGAAGATCACAAAAAGAAGTGCGCCAGGTCACGGAAATTCGTGTGGCGCACACCGCATGCTAAGCGGCACGGGGAGCGTTTATGAAGACGGTGCAAGCAAACAAGCGAATCAGCTTGAAAAACATTCTATTTCTCACAGATTTCTCCGAGCCTTCAGGAGCTGCCCTACCTTTCGCTTCAGCGATTGCCCGCTCGTATGGGTCGGTCGTGCATGCGCTTCATGTTCTCCTGCCTTCCGCATACACCTACATGGCACCGGAGGTGGCGACCACGCTGCTGGACGACGAGGAAGATCGAGCGAGAGCGGAGATGCAGCGAGTCGAAGCGGAGCTGATGGGGCTGCCTCGGGAAACCATCATCGAACGCGGAAGTGCGGTTTGGCCGGTTCTCTCCGAAGTTCTAAAGCAACACGAGATTGACTTGATTGTTCTAGGGACCCACGGGAGAACCGGCGTGCAGAAATTGTTGCTCGGGTCGTCCGCCGAAGAAGTATTTCGGCGGTCACGGGTGCCGGTGTTGACCATCGGACCGGCGGTAAAGAACGGTGCCCACAACGGGGGGCGCTTCCGCTGTGCACTCTTCGCGACGGACTTCAACGCTGTTTCAAAAGTTGCTGCGGCTTATGCCGTCTCTCTGGCGCAGGAAAATCAGGCCCATCTGGTTCTTCTCTCCGTACTGCCGAAGCCTCGGCAGGGAAAAGCGAGCGTATCCGGCGACTTGTCGATTGCCGAGGTTATCCACCGGCTGCAAGAACTTGTTCCACAGGAGGCGGAACTTTGGTGCCGGCCGGAGGCCATGGTGCAACACGGCAATCCTGCCGAGCAGATTTTGGCTGCGGCCAACGAGTGCGGCGCGGATCTGATTGTCCTCGGCGTCCGTGGAATGGATGCGTTGACAGGGATAGCAACACGCATGCAGCGCGCCATCGCCTATGACGTGGTCTCGCAAGCGCCGTGTCCAGTCCTTACGGTGCGCGGCTAAGAGGTGGCCTGTTTATTCGAGGATTTTCGGACGACAGGAGGGTGCCATGATCAAAAAGGTGAGAGGCGGGTACCAAGTCGTTTCCAGCAAGAGCAAGAATCTAGGCGGCCCGTACAAGACTCTCGAATTGGCGAAGAGGCGTTTGCGCCAAGTAGAGTTCTTCAAGCGCAGTCGCAAGGGATAACGCGACTAGAAACGAGAACGTACGCGAGGTGAGAGATGAAAAGCTCAACGACCGCGGCTGTCGGGAAAAGTATCCGGAAGAGGCCACAGAACCTCAGCCAGCGCAAAGCACCAAGCGCTCCAAGATTGGCTTGTTCGGAGAACCGTGTGCCGAGGAGGATGAAGAAACGAACCTGGCACAACTGGCTGACGGAGGAAAATTATCTTTGAGCAGCCTGCCACGCCCCTGGTGTGAGCCATTCCGAAACTTCCGGCGATGCAGCCGCCCTTACTTTCCGGCATTCTGCTGGTTACCTTTCCGCGAGCTAAGACATCGACCTAGGCTCCGCCGATGGTCTCAAGAGCAGGGCGATCAGAGATCATGAGCGTGGACCCTTGCAGAGCCACGAGTTGCCGGCTCTTGAATTCACTGAGCGTGCGCGTCACGGTCTCGCGAGTTGTGCCGATGAATGCAGCAATCTCTTCGTGCGTCAGCGGCAGTTTCACCGGGATTCCTTGATTGCCACCCTTAGCGGCGGGAGACCAGTCCAGAAGGAGACGAGCCAGCTTTTCCGGAGCGGAGGCCGACAATCCCACGGTGCGCAATTGCTCGCAGGCTCCGCTGTAGAGCATGCTGAGCTGCTGCACAACGCCTTGGTATGCTTCCGGGTGTTCGGCGACAAAGCGCAAGAAATCATCGCGACGAATGAATGCCACCTGGCACGGATGCAGGGTTTCGGCGGTGACTTCGTACGGGCTCCCGGACATGGTTGCCATGAGCCCGAGGATCTCGCCGGGATTGGCAATCCTCAGAATCAATGTCTTGCCTGCGCTGGAACTAATCGACAATTTCACCTGTCCTGCACACAGCACAAAAACGCCGCGCGGGTCTTGTTTCTCGAGGAACAGCAATGCGCCTGCCGGATACGTAGCCTGAGACTTCACGGCATTGAAGTCCTTCAATGCCGGAGCGCTGAGCTGGCAGAAAAATCCATTCGTGCGCAAGTTGCAGGACCGGCAGTTCTCGTTCGGTTCAAATCCGTAAGGACCGCGCATCTTAGACTCCTTTTTCTCCGTTTTTCAGAGATTTCTGCATTGCGTCATCCACGAAATACTGCATGAGAGGTGAATCCGTCAAAAAGCAAGCTTTCGTCTTCTGATAGATCTCACGCAAGAGCTCTCTTCCCTTGCCATCAACGAAAGCCACACCGCGTAGATCGATAAGCAATTCCTTTGAACCAAGCGAAGTTGCCAAGGAATGCCAAGTACGATCAAATTCTTCGACCCAAGGCCCGACGATCTTTCCTTCTAGTTGGATCGTTTGCCCTCTCTCACTCTGATGAATCGTGATTCTCAGCATCCTTAGCCTGCTGCGCTGAATTGTGTCACGACGTGAGTAGTGCAAATCACACGCCAAACGTGACCGTTCTCACAGAACGGCCCGCATGTTATTGAGAAACAGTTGTTTATCCGGTGGGATAGCTGTGGCTTGTTGTGCGCCGGATCACCACGTGACGAGACGAGATTTCGTCTCGGGACTAAATGTAGTCGCGCCGCTTGATGCCCAGTTTTTTCATCTTTGAGTTCAGCGTGGTTCGCTTCAAACCGAGGCGTTCAGCGGCGCCATTGGCGCCGCCGATCATTCCCTTGCACTGCCGCAGGATTCTAAGAATGTGTTCCCGTTCCGCTGCCTCAAGGTTTGCATCCACTGGTCTCGGGGATTCTTCGACAGCTTCGAGTTCGGCAAGAGGTGCGCGCAATACGGGTCCTGGTGAAAGAATGACGGATCTCTCAATGAAATTTTCCAACTCACGCACATTGCCAGGCCAATGCCATTTGACCAGCGTTTGCATGGTGTGGGCAGGAATTGTTTCGATGTGCCGCGCCATGCGCTTCGAATGGCTGCTTAGAAAGTAGCGAATGAGGAGAGGAATATCGTCACGGCGTTCTCGCAGAGGAGGAATCGTGATCGGAAAGACCCGCAGCCGGTAGTAGAGGTCGCTGCGGAACTGTCCCGCGCTGACCATTTTGGCGAGGTCGCGATTCGTGGCCGCCACGAGGCGTACGTTTATGGGAATCGTGCGCGTACCGCCCACCCGTTCGAATTCCTTTTCTTGCAGGGCGCGAAGGATTTTTGGCTGGAGTTCCAAGGGCAGATCGCCGACTTCATCCAGGAAAAATGTACCCTGATGGGCCAACTCCAGCCGCCCGATCTTCTGGGCGATGGCTCCAGTAAAGGCTCCCTTTTCGTGCCCAAACAGCTCGCTTTCGAGAAGCCCCGTGGGGATGGCCGAGCAGTTGAGTTTGACGAAGGCATGACCCCTGCGCGGGCTCAGCCGGTGTAGGGCGCGCGCGATGAGTTCCTTGCCCGTTCCGGTCTCTCCAAGGATAAGCACCGTTGCGTCCGTTGCCGCCACGTTCTCGACTTGCTTCAATATGCGCTTCAGCCCAGAACTCTCACCTATGATCTCCTCGAACTGATGCGTCGTGATTAGCTCCTCTTCGAGGTAGGATTTCTGTTGTTCGCTTCGTCGTAGAGCTTCTTCTGCTTCTTTCTTCTCTGTAAGGTCCCGAATCACGCTGAGGACGACTCGACCTTCCGTCGTCTCTACCGGGCCCAGCATGATGTCGACGGGAAATTCGCTGCCATCTTTCCGCCTGCCGTAGAGGTCTAAACCAGCACCCATGGGACGAACGCGCGGCTCATTGCCATAGTCGCGTCGGTGTCCAGGGTGAATTTGACGGAATCGCTCAGGGACCAGAATTTCGACGGGTTGACCGATAAGTTCCTCACGTCCGTACCCGAACATGCGTTCGGCCTGAGCGTTCACCCGCGCAATGGATCCAGTTTGGTCCGCGACGAGCACCGCGTCCGGCGCAAATTCGAAGAGTCTCTCAAACAAACCGCCGGTGTCGACAAGGGGCATTTTGTTCGGCGCTGCTCCACTCAAGTTGCTGCTCCTCAGGATCGCGGGGAATGGTATCTGGTCGTCGCGGGGCGGTAGCGCGCCGACATTGGTTCAGAAGACGGGAATCGCCGCGATTATAGCGCATTACGCACTCGGCGGAAGCGCATGCCCTCCGGTCCAACGTGACCATCGGCACAGGGGACAGTGATGTCCGTCACTGCAAGCCGACCGCCTCCGCGCAAGCCTAGAAGGCGTTAAGGAGCTCCCAATGGCAAACGACAAGCGAGATCTTGTGGGCGTACTGAAGGCCGAATTAGAGTTCGTGGAGAAGGGCGGCTATGGCCACCCGTCGCGAGCGGTTTGGCGCCCGCAGTTCCTGTTTGAGGATTCTCCGTCCTGTTTGAACTTCGATCTGACCCAGCATCCAAGGCCGTGCAGCGACTGCGTGTTGATGCCACTGGTGCCTGCAGGCTCGCAGGAGAGCAGAATTCCCTGCCGATATATCGCGTTGAACGAGAAGGGTGACACTCTGGATTCCTTGTACCGCTCAAGCACTCAGGAAGAGATCGAAGGGGCATTTTCACAATGGTTGAAGACGACGATCGCTCGGCTAGAGCGGGAGCGGACGGAGAGCGCAAGGGCTGCCGAGTATCCCCAGGCCCATGTGAGGGCAAAATTCGTGCCAGGTCACTGATATTGGATCAGCGCTGACATTAAGATTTGCCCGTTTCGGCGTGCATAAATCTGGATTGCCATCCACTCTTACTGCAGCCACCGCTCTTGTCTTCTTTCCGCACCCTGGCCCTGGCTCTCTTGTACTCTTTGAGGATTTCCATTCTTCGTGAAAACCGGAAACCCACAACTCCTTCCCGTTCTCGGCTATCACAACGGTTTGCAAGATCGCACTCTTGGTGCGAAAGAGGGGGTGCACGTTCCGAGTCCAGGCAAAATCGCCCACGGATCTGCTCTCACGCACACCCCACTTAACCGACACACTTCTGTGCTTGGTTCCGGCTCCGCCTGCCTAGTGACGAACCGTGAGCACCGGGCAAGTCGCGTGTGACACGATCTTATGGGCCGTCGCTATCGGCAGATGGGTTGCCGCACCAGGAACGCCCTTCTCTGGCCGCACTCCAAGAACGATAAGATCCGTCTCCCGCAAGTTAGCGAATTCCAGAATCTTATCTGTCGGGTCACCACGCTCCACGAAGTACTCGGGTTTGCACCAGGCTTCCGCTTCCGGCGGGACGAGCTTGCGCAGCAACTTCTCCGAGGAAGCCGTGACGTCGGTGGCGGCGACCAAGTCACCAGCCTTTCGTTCCGGGACAACATGCAAAAGAATCAGCCGAGCCTGGAATTCTTGGGCCAGGGACAACGCGTAGGCCGCTGCGCCCTGCGACTCGGGACTGAAGTCCGTCGCATAGAGAATTTCACGGAACTGGCCACTTGTTCTGTGGGAGGAGCCGGAACGCGGTCCAACGGTGAGTACGGGGCAGGAGACTGTTCGGAAAGTCTCTTCCGCCACCGAGCCAAGGATAAGCTTGCTGAGTCCGGTGCGTCCTCGGGTGCCGATTACGACTAAGTCCGTGTTACTCTTCGCGATAGCCGCTTCCAAACAAGACAAGATGCCGCCTTCTTCGATTAGGACTTGCGTGCGGATTCCGGCGAAAGTGTCGAGAAGCTCTTCGCGGTGCTTGTCGTCGTGGACCTTGGCTGCCTCAATATCGGTCGGCCACGTGGCCGGCTGGGTCATGGGGTTCACCACTGGAGCCCGAACGTGCAGGGTTACGAGGTCGGCGTCATAGTGCTTAGCAATGTTTTTGACGTAAGGGATAGCTTGGGCGGCGGCCGGAGAGAAATCCGTCGCAAATAGGATGTTCCGGAACCGTACGGCGGTTCTCGCGGTGGCGGTTTTCATGGCTTGCTCCTCCTGTACCTGATTCTCCTTCACAGCAGAGAGGTGCGCTGTAACGCACGTCACCGGAGGCAGTGACGCGGCTCACATTCGCGGATCCGTCGGAGACCTAAGGTAGAGCGAAGCCTTCCTGCGATTGTGGCGTTGAATACGGCGGACTGGCTCGAAGGCGTTGAGGCGAGGTCACGATATGGGCGTTACGGTTTGCGGACAGGGTCTTCGTGTGGCGGCATGACCACGGTACCCAATTCGGACCGGGCGTTTCCGGTGGGCGTACCGAGACGCAGTCTGCAGCGGTCTGTGGCAACCACCAGCTCCTCCGAACTTGCACCCCGCTGGGCAAACCGGATCGCGTTAGTGGCGGCGGCAGGAATCGTCGTTCACTTGTTGCTGCGATTTGTCTGGAGCAGATGGGCGGCAGTATCGGGAATCCCCCTATATGTGGCGTTGATACTGGGTGGCGCGCCCCTTGTTGTGAGTCTTTCGAGAAAACTGTGGGCCGGGATGTTGGGTTCCGATTTCCTAGCGGGCGTCTCCATCGTTACTGCCGTGCTTCTCCAGGAATACTTGGTGGGCACGATTGTGGTGTTGATGCTGTCGGGCGGGGCCGCGCTCGAGGAGTTCGCCACGCGACGCGCTTCGCATGTCCTGGAAGCATTAGCGAAGCGGATGCCCAACATTGCTCATCGAAAATCGAAACAAGAACTAACAGATGTCGCGCTCCCGGAGATTCGAGTGGGTGACACTCTGGTCGTGCTGCCTCACGAGATATGCCCGGTGGACGGAGTCGTGATCGAGGGCCACGGATCAATGAACGAGGCATATTTGACCGGTGAACCGTTCGAGGTCGCCAAGACGCCGGGTGCGCTGGTCCTTTCTGGCGCACTGAACGGAGAGTCTCTATTGACGATTCAAGCCGAAAAGTTGCCGACGGATTCCCGGTATGCGCGCATCATGCGCGTGATGGAGGAAACGCAACAACGACGGCCGCAGTTACGCCGGTTGGGCGATACGCTCGGCGCGTGGTACACGCCACTGGCCATTGGCGTTGCTATCGTCGCGTGGATGTTGAGCGGTCAGGTACAACGGTTCCTAGCGGTTCTGGTGGTCGCAACGCCATGTCCCCTGCTTATTGCCATACCGGTGGCCGTGATCGGAGCGATTTCCCTTGCCGCGCGGCGTGGAATCATCATCAAGAATCCCGGAGTTCTCGAACAAATTGACGCCTGCCGGACATTCATTTTCGACAAGACAGGCACCTTGACCTACGGCAAACCCGCGCTGACGGGTATCGTGTGTGCGCCCGGATACAAAGAAGCGGATGTGCTCGCCGCCGCCGCGAGCCTGGAGCGGTACTCGAAGCACCCCTTGGCTAATGCGATTCTGGAGTTGGCGCGGCAGCGCGGCTCCGTGCTGTCGGAAGCCTCCCGAGTCAGCGAGCGGCCTGGCGAAGGTTTGCATGGATCGACGAACGGCCGGCAAGTTTGGATCACTGGTCGCAACAAAGTTTCCACGAAGGGTCTGCAGTTGCCGCCCATCGAAGCCGGCCTGGAGTGTGTGATCTTCTTGGACGGAGCGTTCGCTGGCCTGTTTCGCTTTGAGGATTCCCCGCGGAGAGACAGCCGTGTGTTTGTGGACCATCTGTCACCGCGCCACCGGGTCACGAAAGTGATTCTCGTATCCGGCGACCGCGAAGCGGAGGTTCGTTCGCTGGCGGCACAGATCGGAATACAAGCAGCTTATGGAGCCATGAGTCCGGAGGACAAAGTGGAGTTGGTCCGTACGGAAGCGAGTAAACAAAAAACAGTCTTCGTCGGCGACGGAATCAACGACGCCCCCGCCATGCAGGCGGCGACGGTTGGGGTTGCGTTCGGACATGAGAGTGACATCACGGCCGAGGCAGCGGACGCTGTTGTTCTCGAGCGATCTTTCGTGAAAGTCGATGAATTGATGCACATTGGCAGGCGGATGCGCAGGATTGCGCTAGAGAGTGCCGTCGGTGGAATGCTGCTCAGCGCGGCGGGAATGCTGCTCGCGGCATACGGTGTTTTGCCTCCCATCGGTGGGGCCGTCGCGCAAGAAGTAATTGACCTGGTTGCGGTCCTCAACGCCGTCCGAGTGGCCCTTCCGTTTGGGACGTTGCGTGATTTCTGAAACGCGAATTCGTTTTGACTGTGTGCTGGAGTCTCCGACGGCGAAAGGAGATGATTTCAGCCGGCTTGTTGGAGACGCGGATGATCTCGGAGGTACAAATGAGCGATCGCTCGCCCTTGGCGCATTTCTTTTCTCCAGCTTCGGTGTGCGTCATAGGAGCAACCGACCGCGAAGGTAGCGTGGGTCGTACGGTCGTGGGCAATCTACTTGCGGGGACTTATAAGGGCAGAGTGTATGCCGTCAACCCTCGTCGGGCGGAATTGCTCGGTCACCGTTGTTACGCAGCGATCGGTGCGGTGCCCGAAACTGTGGATCTCGTCGTCGTTGTAACTCCCGCCCGCACCGTGCCGGGAGTTGTCGCCGAATGCGTGAAGGCCAACGCCAAGGCGGTGGTGGTGATCTCCGCAGGGTTCAAAGAAAAAGGACCTGAAGGCGCCGCGTTAGAGCGACAAATCCAATCGGAGTTGAGTCGAGGCACAACCCGCCTGATAGGGCCGAACTGCCTCGGCCTCATGAATCCCGGGATGGGGCTGAACGCAACATTCGCCAAGGATATCGCCCGCCCGGGCAATGTTGCATTTCTCAGCCAGAGTGGCGCGCTGCTGACCGCGATCCTCGATTGGAGCTTGTTGGAGCAGGTGGGCTTCAGCGCGATCGTGTCCACGGGCTCGATGCTAGATGTGGGTTGGGGCGACCTGCTGTCGTTCTTCGGCGAAGACTCGAAGACGGAAAGCATTCTTTTGTACATGGAATCGATCGGCGACGCGCGGGCGTTTTTGTCCGCCGCGCGCGAGGTGGCCTTCAGCAAACCGATCATCGTTATCAAGGCTGGCCGCACGGAGGCTGCATCGCGCGCAGCGGCTTCGCATACTGGCGCCATGACCGGGAGCGACGAAGTCTATGATGCAGCTTTTCGGCGCTGCGGCGTGCTCCGCGTGCAGCGCATTGCGGATATCTTTCACATGGCCGAGGTGCTTAGCAAGCAACCACGGCCCCGCGGGCGCCGGCTCATGATTCTCACGAATGCGGGAGGGCCTGGAGTTCTCGCCACCGACGCCTTGATAGCAAGTGGCGGGGAACTTGCAACGTTATCTGTGGATTCGCAACGAGCACTCGATGCATTTCTCCCGGCCGACTGGAGTCATGCTAATCCCATTGACATTCTGGGCGACGCCGACCCGGAGCGTTACGCACGCGCTCTCGAAGTCGCGATACAAGATCCCAACGCTGACGGTCTCCTCGCAATCCTTGCGCCCCAGGGAATGACGGACCCTGCAAAGGTGGCGGAGCGATTAGCGCTCCATGCTAGGGGCCATGGAAAACCGCTTCTGGCCAGCTGGATGGGTGGAGGGGGCGTCGCACAGGGAGTGGGAACTCTCAACGCTTCTGGAATTCCGACATTTTCTTATCCCGACACCGCTGCTCGCGCATTCGAGACAATGTGGCAGTACTCCTACAATCTTCGTGGTCTTTACGAGACACCTTTCGTAGCTGACGACCCGGTCGGCCTCAATGCGAGGCGCGAGAAGGCCAGTACGTTGATCGGGCGCGCTGTCGCCGCTAACAGGACCTTGCTCACAGAGGTCGAATCCAAGGAAATCCTCGGGCTTTATGGAATTCCGGTCGTTCCGACACAGATTGCGACAAGTGAGGAAGATGCGGTTCGAAGGGCTGGGGAGATCGGCTATCCGGTGGTTCTGAAGATCCATTCCGAGACCATCACACACAAGACCGAGGTGGACGGGGTGAAGTTGAACTTGGCGGGCACGGAAGATGTCCGCGCAGCCTACAGGACAATCGAGTCTTCCGTGATTGCGAAGGCAAGCCGAGATGCTTTTCTAGGTGTGAGCGTTCAGCCCATGATTCGGTCGGGGGGCTATGAACTCATTCTCGGAAGCAGCGTGGACCTGCAATTCGGTCCAGTGATTCTGTTCGGTTCGGGCGGGCGGCTCGTAGAGGTTTATGGCGATCGAGCACTCGCTCTTCCGCCACTCAACACCACGTTGGCACGTCGACTTCTGGAACAGACCCGAGTCTATAAGGCTCTGAAGGGAATTCGCGGACAAGCGAGTGTCGATCTGGCGGCGCTGGAGACCCTGCTGGTTCGTTTCAGCGAGCTCGTTGTCGAGCAGCCACGCATCCGCGAAATCGACATCAATCCGCTTCTTGCCTCCCCCGAACAACTCCTTGCGCTGGATGCGCGCATGGTCCTCTTTGGCAGCGAAGTAAGAAACGAAGCACTCCCGCGGCCTGCTATCCGGCCATATCCCTCGCAGTACATTTCCCGCTGGGCAATGAAAGACGGAAGCGAGGTGATGATCCGGCCGATCCGCCCTGAAGATGAACCGTTGATGATTCAATTTCACGGAACGCTCTCAGACAGCACGGTGTATTTGCGTTACTTCCACATGGACAAGCTCGATTCCCGCGTGGCACACGACCGGCTGATCCGAAAATGTTTCATCGACTACGACCGAGAAATGGCACTGGTGGCCGACCGCACCGATCCACAAACCGGCAGTCACGAGCTTCTTGGGGTTGGCCGGCTGACTCGGCAACACTCGGTGGCGGATGCCGAGCTGGGAGTTCTCGTTACAGATCGTTGCCAAGGGTCGGGTCTCGGGACGGAGTTGGTTCGTCGGCTGGTCGAGGTGGCTCGCCGAGAGAAAATCCAGCACGTTATCGCGCGCATCCTTTCGGAGAACCAAGCAATGCTGAAGTTGGCGAGACGCTTTCATTTCAACATTGACCGGGATGAAGATCCCGCTTCCCTCGTCGCTACTCTCGATCTCGATGGAAGCATTTCGCGGAGCGACGCGTAGCATACAGCGAAGTAATACCCGTACTGCTAGCCTAGCACGCGCCCTCTCGGGCGTGTGGCTCACATCACCAACTCCCGTAACTTCCGTCACAGCTATCTTCTCTCCGCCTTGCGTTAATGGGGGTGAAGAAGCAAGCGCATAGTGATGCTCAACAACCGTCTTACGCGTCAGTGCGAGGTGATCATGGTTATGGGCCGTGCTGTTCTGTGTGGCCTTCTGATTCTGGCGGTCGGTGCTCTGGGCGCTCGAGATAAGCCGGCGATCGACAAAAAGCTTGCGCCACGGACCATTGCGGCGTCCGGCAAGCAAACGTACATGCAGTATTGCGCCTCATGTCACGGTATCGACGCTCGGGGCGATGGACCTGCAGCGATTGTGCTCAAGACCCCTCCGCCCGATCTAACCACGCTTGCCAAACGCCATGGCGATAGATTTCCGTACGAGTACGTCTTCGACGTATTGCGCTTTGGCACGCGTATCGTTTCGCATGGCTCGTCCGACATGCCCATATGGGGGCCGATCTTCGGCTCGTTAGACAACTATGACGAGATGGCCGTACGAAAGCGCATTAGGGATCTCAGCGACTACCTGGCATCTCTGCAGCAAAAGGAGTCGTAGTGCGAGGCAAGAGCACGACTGCAAGGGCGGCCGGACGTCTCTGTGCTCGATCTAAGGTTCAGCGGCAGCGCCAATGAATGACGCAACCATGCTAGCTCGTGACTTCGCTACACCTCACTGGCGTTCGTGGCGGGAAGTACAGCCGTTAGGTGGGACGGCGTCCGAAATTGGAGTCGTCTGCTCGCGCTTCGCCTCCAGTTCCTTGATCGCCTTGCGAAGCCAGGCCGCCAGCGCTGTCTCAATCTCTTCATGGGTTCCCAACCGATAGTAGGTATCGATCGTAAATCCTTGGGCGTTGAGGGGAATGTGCCGGCAAGGAATCTTTTCGTCGCGGCAGTCTGCAGGAACAAGATTCATCAAGAGACATTCACTGCAGGGTCGTAAGTGTTCTATTCGGCCATGATTCAGGCAGGTAGGGGAGTCCTCGAAGATGAATTGCGGCCTCCACGGCGCACTAGGAGAAAACCGGTATCCGCCTTTCTCCAAGAACTCAAGTTCCGCTCTTAAGACCGTCAACAAATCGCGATCATCGGTTGCCATGGGCGTGCCCTCATCTCAGTGGTAAAGATTCATGCGCAGCGAACTTGAGGTCCGGTCCACAACCATCTCCGCGTGTTCGCGTCGAAAGGTTTCGGCTACATGGCAACTCCAACAGACGGGCCGATGAGTCCCCAGCGCGTCCTGCAGATTTTCGGCCGGGATCTCGTTCCATTGGATGGTCTTGCCATCGGTATTCAGCAAGGCGGGCGGATGATCGTGCCAGTGGATGTCGCCGAAAGGCTTGTGGCAATACACGCACACGCGTCCCTGATACCAGCGGTTGATGATCGTCCAAACCAGGCAGGCCTTGGGCGCTTCTTCAATTTGCGCCAGGCATGCTTGACCGCAGCCTTCCCTTTCAGGCCAACGTGAGCACTCGTTCAAGCTGAGCTGCTGGTTTCCTGCCATGGCTTCCAAGGCCCCCTTTCCTGCCGCAACGCGTACAGCGGCCGGCTGGTGATTCTCCGGACAGGAGACGAGCCTCTTCCCGCGAAACGTCCGGTACACGCGAACCGCTCTGGCAAGCCGAAAAATCCCATAAATTGCCGCTAAGGATCCCGCGGCAATCAGAAAATAATTCAGGGGTGTCATAAGTGCCTCCTGCAGTGCGGACGAATCAGCGATTGAGATTGAACATCACTGTCACGATCAGTTGCACTGCGACCGGCTGATCGTTCAAGTACGTTGGCTCATACTTCCATTGCCCCACCGCTTCTAGGGCGGCCGAAATCAATAGCGGGCTGCCCGAGACTACCCGCATCTCCACCACGTTGCCCTTGGTATCAATAACGGCGTCAATCGATACAGTTCCTTCCAGCTTTGCCTGCTTGGCCAAGGTTGGGTAAACGGGGGCAGGTTGCATAAGCGCGCGCGGCGGTTTTACGCGTCCGCCGACCCGGACGGGCGCTCTTGGCTCAGAGGTGCCGGGAGCAGGCACAGGAACATACGTGCGGGATGCCCCGGAGATGATGCCCCCAAGGACCGCGCCAAGCTGACCGCCGGGAACTCCACCGGGAACGCCCCCCGCTACGCCGATACCGATGTCGGGCGGGAGCGGTTCTTCTTTGAGGATTGCGATCCTTTGCGGAATGGAAGATGGAGCCAGTAGCTTTCCTCCGGATGTGAACAACCGCCGGGGAGCCGATACTGCTTTCGCGAGAGTTTGCGCCATTGGGGGAGGAGGTGGCGGTGGTGGCGGCGCGATCAAAAAGGTTTGCGCGAACCCCTTCAGATCAATCGTTTCCGTGAAATAGAGCGGAGGCAGGAGCAGCGCAAGCAAAATGAGCGCGTGAAGAACAATCGACATGAACAGGTCCGCTGTGCGCCGCTGGGGACGCGTGGAACTCACCAGCAAGGCTTCCGAGAACAAATCGTTTCTGCCTGATGCTGCGATGAAAATCGCCGGGTTGGAGCCGGCACTTCGCGGTTGCTTTACTAGCTGGATTCTGGGAAGAATCTGTTGGGGCGCTGGTTGCTTCTCTACCTGCGTCTCGGTGATCAGATCGGTAGTCATTTCGATGACCTCCGGCCTTCCAGCAAAGCTTCCGCTCAAAGGGTCTTGGCTTGCGGTGATACAGCGCACCGAGAACCGTGACCGGCATCACAGGAGCGCCGGGAGGGCCTGACGACCTTGGGATCAGGGACGATGCAGCAAGGGAAGCGATCTTTCGTGGATAAATCTTAGCGAAGGGTTGCTAGAACTCGTCAGTGACTAGGTCCGCAGAAATTCCGAAATCCAAGATTCTCTATTCAACGAGTTGCAGGTTCAAGGCGATCCGCACACCGTTCACCAAGACCACGCTCTGATCGAGGAGTTGCTGGTTTGTGATCTCCGCGTTCACGAATTGCTTGAGGGCGGCGCGCGGACAAATGAATTCAATGGCTTCAGAAGTGCCTTTCGAGCCGGGAGAGAGCTTGTTCAGGACGGAAAAGTCAAACAGCAGGAATTCCAGGTCCGGTGGGATCTGATCGGATAAGTCTCTGAGTTGAGGCGCCAAGAACAGGTCAAAGCTCTGCGCGGCCCTTTTGTAGATGGAGCCTTTGACCGCTCCAAACTCGATCGAATTTCGCAGCGTCACCTGGAGCGCCACTTGCTCGTGGAACACCACGAAGGTGGGTGGGGCGTAGTCGACAAAATGAAATTTCGTGACGCCCTTCTTGGCGAGAGCACCCAACTGCGCTTGATACTTTTCGTCCAGACGGTCGGCGTCAGCTTGTGTCGGCGAATGATCAACGGGAGGTGGATCTGCGGCCTTAAGTGGTGGCAGCGTTGGATTGCCGCTTGCGGAAACGGCATCCGTCGGGCTCAAAACAACCGGGGATACGGATGCCGAGTAAGAGCTCGATTTGAGTAAGGAAGAGTGCCCCGCGGTGGTCGACGAACGCGCCGTGGAAGTTGCATCGGGCTTAGCAGGAATGGACCGTGGCAGTGCCTGAACATTAAGGGGATCACGCTCGGAAAGGGAAAGACCGAACTCCGTTCCGCTGACGTAAACCTTCGAACGATTCACAATTTCCTGGCGTTGGGGATCCGTGGAGGCATGAGAAAGAGCCCAAGCATCGTCGCGGTCGAATACCATGACGAGGGTTTCTTTTCCCTCGTATTCGTAGCTAGGGTCGTGAGTGCGAACGTGATAGGAGATTTCAAAACCGAGGGCATCACAAGGCAAATCTTCCGACCGGGCAGCCGTAATCAAGTTGAGGATGGGAAGAACTACAGCGCGAAAAGAATCGGCAGCGCGTTCGTTGCGCGTGAAACGAGTTGAGTCATAGGCGGCATTGTAGTTGCCGGTCACCTTCAAAGTCGCGCGATCCTGAAAACGCACAAATTCCAAGCCGCGCGAATCGGCCTCCAACTGCTGCGCGGGATCGAGTCCAACGAAGCGGCTGAGAAAGAAGGGAAACGGGAATTTGGTCCTGGCGATCGATTGATTGAGAGTCTTTAACTGGGGCAAATAAGACTGCTCGAGCGCTTTCAGATCGGGGTTCAGGATTTCAGACGGGCTCACCTGCGCGGGCAAAGATCGTGCCCAAAAATTCATCGACACTCCAATTGCCAGCACAACCGTTCGGCGGCGGAGTCCGCAACACAGTCTGAGCATCCCACTTCGCACGAGAGTACCTCCTATTTGGCAGAGTAGTGCGATCCGGCTCGGGCCGGCGGCTGATAGGGCGGCTGTGCGATCACGCGCGTGAACGCGATCACCGAGCGGATTTCCTCTTGTGAAAGCATGCGCCCGTATGTTGGCATCATCGCCGACTTGCCCACGGCAGCACCACCGAGGGTAACTATGTTCTGTAGATACTCGTCGCTTTCTGCATTTAACGCTGCCCCGTCATTCAGCAAAGGTGGGACGGGCGTCAGGTTGGAGCGGTTCGAAGGGCCTGCGGGCGTCGCATCTGCGTGGCACCACACGCACTGTTGGTAAAAAATGCGTTTCCCTTGCGCTTGCTGATAGCTCAGAGGAATGAGGTGCTGTGCATCGCTCCAATCGGCTTCTGTATCGTAAGCTGCCAGAAGCGGATCGGCCTTGGTGGCTTCGGGATGATGCCGGCACGCGGCTACAGCAGCAAGCGTCACCAAGAGGATAGCCCTCACCCAAATACGGGGGTTCATCGGCCCGCCCCCCGCTTCGAGAAGCCCGATCCGGTGATGCTCGCGGTCTTTTCCGGTTTGCTGCTCTGCCGCAAGGTCATCAGGTACGCCGTTAAAGCCCGGACCTCATCTTCCGTAAAGTTTCGGCGCGGCTCGAGGGTTTCCGGAATGAGCGCCTGCGGATTTCTCAGCCAAGCTTCGATCCATGCGGACGTCAACCAGCCGCCCGCGTTGTTCAGGTTGGGCCCAACATACCCGCCCGTGCCGCCGATGGTGTGGCACGACTGGCATTGATACTTCACTTCGTAGAGTTGCTTCCCAAGAGCGACCATGGCGGGCGTGAACTGCTTTGCGTCGACAGTTGCGGGATTCGCTGCGGGATGCTGTAAGACCATGGTCATGTAGTCTGCGAGGGTCGCCGCGTCCTTGTCACTCATGTTGAATTGCGGCATGCGCAGGATAAGCGTCGGGCGTAGCGTCTGCGGATTCTTCAAGAAGTCCACGATCCACTGCCGCTGCGCGCGGCTACCCTCGTAGGTCAGATCGGGTGCCAGATCACCGCCGTAGCCGTTGAATTTGTGGCAGGCATAGCATTTATAGCGCTCGTACACTTCACCAAACGAGCCCGTCGGATGGAAACCGACTTCCTTGCGCGGCACAACCAGGTTTTGCAATATGCTCGTCGCAGGCGGGCCCTTCATGCTGAGCAGCGCCGTGGTAATGGCGTCCAAATCAGGTTGATTCCAGTTGTATTGCGGCATGCGCGCCGCAGGATTCACGGACGTCGGGTCCTGCAGTTTGGCCTGAACGTAGGCCACAAGATTGTGCGGAATCTTCGCGGTCCCAAATTCCAGCTCAGAAGCATTCTTGCCACCGAGTGCGCTTAAATCCGGCCCAAACTCCTTTTGTGGATTCAGACCGTCAATCGAATGGCAGCTAGCGCACCCTTTTTCCAGAAATAGGCGATGTCCAAGCTGAATCTCCTGCTCTGATGGTTGCCCGAGCTGCGGGACACCTGTGAGCAGGTCGGAATCGGCGAGTTTGGTGGTGATGTACTGCGTGACCTTGTAGAGATCTTCGTCCGACCAGCCGTAGCGTGGCATGCGAGTGTGCGGCAGATAGCCTTGCGGGTCGCGAAGCCACGCGATGAGCCAGTCGGGATTGACCTTACTGCCGACTTTGGTCAGCTCCGGACCGATGTCGCCGCCGATCAGTTTGGTTTCGCCGGCACGGGTAACCGCGAGAGAGTGACATGTGGAACAGAACATCTGGCGGAATCGCAGTTCACCCTGCGAAATTAATTCCGGATTCTTGCTCCACGCGGAGACGACACGGGCATCGATTTTGTACGCGTCGATCGGCTTGGCCTTTTGAACGCTGAGGTAGGCGGAGAGTCCGCGAAGCTCCGCTTCGGCCAGACGGAACTTCGGCATGCGCGGCTCTTCCTCCGTCTCATACCCATTCACCGTGATATTGCCGTCTTTGTCGACAATCGTGCGCGGTTCCTTCAGCCACTTGTAAATCCACTCCCGGCTGACCTTCGTACCGATGTTCGTGAGATCGGGCCCGAGCATCGCTGGGCGATCTATTCCCGGCAAGCGATGGCATCCCTGACAATTCAATTCGGCGAGTAGCTGTCGGCCGCGCGTCAGTTGCGGTGCCTGGGGCAGGTCGCCGTGGTGACACGTACCGCATGATGCCTGAATGAAGCGGGTCGGTAATATCGGCTGTTCCCAGGCAAGTGTCGATTCGTGAGCCTCAGCGACTTCCGTGGCGGGACCTTGGCCCCGGTGACAATTGGTGCAGCCCCAATCGCGAACGTTGTGTGGGATCGGCGGGTGTGCGCGGAAAGGCTGGGGCACCGCTTTGTCCGTTAGACTCGCCTCCGTAATTCCTTGGTGGCACGTTGTGCATCGGTCGACGACGTTCATTCTGGGAAGCCAGATTTGATCGATATCTGGGTGGTAGTCTGCCAGCAGTCTTTTTGTATCAGAACGCCCTTGCGCAAATCGGACGTAAGAGCGCTTGTATTGCTTCCACTCGCGGCGAAAGTCCTTGAACGGCGATATCGCGAGGACCGCCAAAAACACGACACTCAGAGCGGCAAAGACCAGGCGCGTGCGGTTCGTTACTTTCCCCATCTCTTCAGCCGGCATGGGTTCTCCACGGCCAGATCCATGACCAACCCGGGCCCCGGAAAAACGTGCCCACGACTGTCAAACAGACTGCGACAGCTATGAACCACGTCATCACCCACCAGGAGAGAGGCTTCGTGGCGAGCGCATTCAGCGCCCCCCCTTGCCCCTGTCTGACCGCATAAGAAAAAAGCAAAAAAGATCCAACCAGCGCCGTCGGGACAAAAATGGTCCAAGCATGGAATACGGAGAGAAACGCAAGGAGAGCGAAGACCAGGATGACGGCAACCTTCAGATTCTGCGACGGCCGCCGAGCCCAGATCGCCTCGCCTTCGATATTCACGTTGAAATAAGGAATGACGACGAGTGCGACCACCACCAATGTCGGAATCAGGATTCCGGCGACGAATGGCGGGAAGAAGTGCAGCAATTCTTGAAGGCCAAGAAAATACCAGGGGGCCTTGGCAGGATTCGGGGTAAGCAGTGGATTCGCAAGCTGTTCGAGCGGCGCGTCCCAGAAAACCGCGACGAGCACCATGGCAATTACGAGCACCTGAAATGCGATCGCCTCGCGGATCAGAAGATGGGGGTACGTCATCAACTGTGAGCCACGGTCGCCCACAACCTTGGCGGAGGTCTTCTTCGTGACGAAGACAATGCGCCGCGGCTCTTTCTTCGCGTCTGAGCTGAAGCCTGTTTCGATTTTATTCTTTTCCATCGTCATCCTTGCGCTTTACGGTCAGGCCACCGTCTTTTTGCACGCGCCAGAAATGAATTCCGATGAGCAAGAATGCGACGAGCGGGAGAATCACGATATGAAGCACGTAGAAACGCAGTAACGCGTTTTCTCCGACGATGTTCCCACCTAGCAGAAGGAAACGAATCTTGCTGCCAACTACTGGCATTGCGGAAATGATGTTGGTACCGACCGTCACGGCCCAAAAGGCAAGCTGGTCCCACGGCAACAGATAGCCGGTGTAGCTTAGGAACAGCGTGACCAGAAGAAGCACCACACCGACGACCCAGTTGAACTCATGCGGCGGTTTGTAGCCCCCGCGGTAGAACACGTGAAACATGTGCCAGAAGACGGCGAAGACCATTAAATGCGCCGCCAGCCGGTGCAGGTTTCGCAGAAAGACACCATTCGCAACGACGAATTGCAGATCCTTCATGTCTCGGTAGGCATTTGGCGTGGCCGGATGGTAGTAGAACATCAGCAAAATGCCGGTGACGCAGAGGACAATAAACAGGATGAAGGAGATCGAGCCCAGATAGTACGAGGCTCGCACGCGGAGGGACTTCTCCCGAACCTTGACTGGAAGCCAGTGGAGGAAAAGATTGCCGAAGACAGCCAGGCTGCGGGTGCGGTTGGTGTTCGCGGGGCCGCGCCGAAAGATGGATTTCCAGACCTTCGTTTCGCGAAGGTTCTGAAGTGCGGAATGAAGAGTCGTCGCCATGGCACCCTCAGGCTCTCAGAACTTGCTCGGGCTTGATGTTTTGCAATTTGTCGACGAGCAGCTCGCCGTCGGCCGTCAGCGAGATCGCGAAATGCGGAAGCGGCCGCGGCGCGGGGCCTTCGATTTTTGCGCCATCCGCTTTGAACTTGCTCCCGTGGCACGGGCACGCAATCATGTCGGCATCTGCCTTCCATTGAGTGACGCAACCCAGATGCGTGCACACGGCGGACACCGCATAGAACCCTGCCGGCATCCGCACGATATACACCTGCTGGTCTTGGAGGAACGTCACGGAAGGGACAGGGTAAAGGTCAGGATTGCCGGCACGGAACGTGGTCGACGGTTCGAACAGGACATTGGGTGAAAAGTACTGATAGGTCACCGCGACAGAGCCGAGGCCGGCAATCCCGAGAGCGCCGAGCGTGATTTCATTCAAAAAATCGCGCCGGGTGATCTCCATTTTCCCACTTGTTCGTCACTCATGCCCGGAAAACCGTCTGCTCAATCTGAACCAAATTCGGGTCTTGATCGAACACCTCGAAAGCTTCCATCGTGATGGTGTGAACAGGGCAACGCTCCGCGCAAAGCCCGCAACGGATGCAAATGGTCTCGTCCTTTGACCATCACTGAACCTCTAGCGACGGAAATTTCGCGGGCGAGAGGTGGAAAAGTTCATCTGCCCGCGAATCAGATGTGGCGGCTCAGTTGTTGAGCTGGTCGCGTCGGAAAACTCGAACTGGCTAAGCGGCACCAGCTGCAGGCAGTTTTCCGGGCAGACATCGACGCAGCCGCCGCAGAGGATGCATTCGCTGCCGTTCACTTCAGTTCCTTCAAAAATGGTGTTGATCCAGCACTGCAGGCAACGCGACGCCTCGCGTCGAGCCTGTTCTTCTGTAAATCCCGATCTCGACTTCGGCAATGCCTGTTCGGCGTTCGAGCGGGATGGCAGGGACTGCCAGGCGGGAATATTCATCGTACTGTTCGGCCATTTCGTGATGATCGAGAAGCGTGATTTGCACGTATTGGGGCTTGGGTTTCCACTCAGGTCCCCGAATGTACTTGTCGATTTCTTCCGCGGCCTTTTTGCCGTCCGCAACGGCACTGATGATCAGGCGCGGACCAAAGGCGATATCGCCGGCCGCAAAAATTCCTGGAGCCGTGGTCATCAGAGTTTCGGGATCGATTTTCAAGGTTCCTTGCCGGGTGCTTTCAATGCCATCGGCGGGCTTAAGGAAAGACAGATCGGAAGCCTGGCCAATGGCGAGAATTACGGTGTCGCAAGGAATTACCGTTTCCGTACCCGGGGCGAAGGTGGGGCTGAACCGGCGCTGTGCATCGAATACAGACGTGCACCGACCACTTCGAGGCCAGTCACTTTGCCATTCTGTCCAACGAACTGCTTCGGGCCCAGCGACGGATGGAACTTGATTCCCTCGACCATACCCTCTTCAATCTCTTCTTCCGAGGCCGGCATCTCTTCGCGAGATTCCAGGCAAACAAGGTGCACTTCGCGAGCGCCCATGCGCAGCGCCTGGCGGGACACGTCCATGAACTCTTTCATGGCGACGTCCGCCTCACTGGAAGTCAGTTGGTCGGGAAGTCCGGCGCTGCTTTCGGCGTCGGCTCGCGAGCTTCTGCTGCTCGCGCATGGCGGAGCGCGCCACGTCGATTGCGACGTTGCCTCCGCCGATGACCACCACTTGTTTGCCGATGGAGAAGCGATAGCCAAGGTTTACGTTCAAGAGAAAATCGATGCCTTTCACAACGCCGTCCAACTCGTGTCCCGGAAGATTGAGGTCGCGGCTTCGGTGCAGGCCAAACGCCAGCAACACCGCTTTGTAACCCTGGCAGCGCAGGTCCTCCAGCGAAAAATCACGGCCCAGTCGCATGTTTAAGCGGAGTTCCAGGCCCAGTTCGAGAATTTCGCGAATCTGAGCCTGCAACACATCGCGCGGCAGGCGATATTCCGGAATGCCGAGGTGCATCATTCCACCCGGCACCGGCGCCGCTTCAAAAACGGTTACCGGATAACCAAGCAGGGCTAGATCGTGCGCCGCGGACATGCCCGCCGGGCCGGAGCCGATGATCGCGATTTTTTCAGGCCGAAAGGCGCGCGGTGTTTCAGGAAAAACATCAATCGGATTGCGCGACTCCGGCCCGTGGCGTTCGGTAACGAAGCGCTTTAGAGCGCGAATGGAGATCGGCAGGTCAAACTGTCCACGGCGGCAAGCGGACTCGCAAGGATGCCCGCACACGCGGCCGCAGATGGAGGCGAAAGGGTTAGGGACCCGTGCGTAGCGGTAGGCCTCCTCATAACGCCCCTGCGCGATGAGTGAGACGTAGCGTCCGGCCTGCGTGTGGACGGGACAAGCCTGCATGCAGGGGAAGTTCGATTCGAGCCACTCGAGGTCGACGAGTTTGGTTCGGCTGGTCACGAGTCTTGTCCAGGGCTCTTCTCGGTTACTTCTTGACGGTCAGTTCTACGGTAGTGCTAGCGGCGCTCACGTCCACGGCTTGCGTGGTCGGTTTGCCGTCCTCGCTCCAAGTCTTCAGCGTGTACTTGCCCGCGCGGAATATCCTTGATTTCGAAGTTGCCGTCCTTGTCGGTCACCGCGAAATAGGGCGTAGGCACGACGACGACATAGCCAGACATTTCCGGGTGCACGTTGCACAGTAGCGAGGCAACACCGAGATCATTGAATTGAAACGGTTTCTTCTCGCCTTTCGGCCAAGTGCCCAGGTTGTGAGAGAGCTTCTTGTTTCCGCTGATCGACGGCCAATACACGTTATGGCCAACAGGGTCGCTGTTCAAAAAATCCACCGTAGCACCCTGCTGCACGGCGACGACATGCGGAATGAACGACATCTTCCGTTGGTCGATGACGACGTGGTCTTTCGGCGGATCAAATTTCTTCTCCGGAATCGCATCCACGTACACGGCGATGTTCTCGGCGGACTTGATTCCTTGCACGCTGACCTTGCCCTTGATTTCGTTGCCCTAGCTTACTCCCAGCCAAGATCAGCGTGATACTTGCTGCGACCGCTGCCTTTGCTGCGATTCCTCAATAGACTCATGACGTTCCTTTCGTATTTGAGATGCAGTGACGTTTCGAGTCCTTCGCAATCTCGCCTGTCTAGAACACGTAGTCGATCCCGCTCACGAACGTGTTTGGCCGGAAAAACAATGTATTGCCCGTAGATCGGATCGGTGTACGGCTGTCCCCAGTGATACTGATATTCCGCCGACGACCTTGATGTTGGCGCGAACCAGCACTTGGAAGCCTGGACTGAAGCGATTGCGGGTGCGGTACGAGACACGCCATTCGAAAATCGGCTCGGCGAATTCACAAAGTCATAGCGCATGGTATCCAATCAACCACGGAAAGAGCCAGTAATTTCGCGCCCGCGAACCCTCCGCTGTAAGTCACCGGCGCGCGCATTCACAATGGTGTCTGGCTGTCGGTGTCTACGAAGTGGTTGTTGTCGTGGCCCACCATCCCTAGGCCAAACAGTTCCAGTTTCGATACTTGAAGCGAATGTCCCCACCCGCGCGATAGAACGGTTCGTGAATCGTCCCCAACAAAGGCAAATTGAGTTCCGTCCATGTTCAGACTGGTTTTCGTCCGTAGTAGTAGAAAGCACCCGACGCGAATCGAGGTGTGGTCGCGCGGACCGGTCGGTCCTGCCGCCTGAACTGCATTTCCGGCTTTCCGGATCGCGCTCCAGATTGAATTTCTGGGACACGCGCACGTAGACATCCTTCGAGTCCGCGCGAGCGGACCGGCGCCATAGTCGATTGTTGCCGTTCACAACAGCCACCGACCAGGTGAAATTTCCGTTGTTCGGGTAGCCGCCGAACTCGATGCCGCGCTGCGGCGTTCCCAAGACGAACGGGTTGTTTGTCGTTTGCAAACAGTATGCCAGCAGGGCGCTATCCGCCGTGGTCGTAAATGTCGTAAGTCCGAGGGGTAAATTGTCCGAGCCTGAGTGAAAGGCAAGTCCAGTTCAAATTGTCCGAAACCGGACGTTGAGCGCATTCTTCGGTAAACCTATCGCGTGGCCCAGGTCGTTGTATCGCAAGTAACCGTCACCCAGCCCGCCAGCCGCTCCAGACCCTCCCGCCGATATATCGTCATCGATCCAGAATGACAGATTTTGGCCGAAACTCCCTGCGCTGATTATCGTGAATGTATTGGGCGCGAACAAGATCCGTTCGCGGGAGCAAAACCCGCCGCCTGGGTAACTGGCAGGGTTGTTTGCTGATTCAAATTGAAAATTCCGGAATAGCGGAACGCAATGGGCACGCTGCCGGGAATCTCGCCGGGATATACGGCCTCCGGGAACGCCTCCTTCTGCGCCTTCGCGCCCAGCATCACAGCTGCTTCCTTCACGAAAGAGTCTCGTCGTCTTTCGGGAACTTGAAGCCGTTCTTCTTGAAAGCCTCGCCAAAGTCGTTCAGTTCCGGATAGTTGTTGTGGCAGGTGGTGCACGACGTCTGGTACTTTCGCGAAAACGCCGGGATAGCGGAGGTCTTAGGCACCGATGTAAGCATCACCGATAGAACGATTACGAACGCACTCAGACTCCCGGCAATACCGCTATTAAGTACGCGACCCCTCATTCCCTTGTCCTCCAAATCTTGCCCCTGGAACCCGGGCCAAGTTTCCAGACTCACGCCTCGGCTTCAACGTCCGGGATTGTTACTGGTAGCTCGTCTGACTTGCAGTGATACGTATCACCGATCGATGTGACAGCCGTCACCAATCAACCTAATTTTGGAGGAGGAATCTCCGGGAAGGGGAACACAGCTCTTTAAGCGTTGTGATTGTCGTCACACTGTCACGTGACGTCGGTTACTGTAATTCATTTCGGAGAAATGCTTACTAACCACAGTCGGAGGTCTAGATGCAAAAGGATGAGCGTGACCTCTTGGAAGTTCTGAAATTCGAGCTCGAATTCCTCGAAGACGGGGGCTATGGTCGTTCGCCTAAGATGCCTTGGAGACCTCAGTATATCTTCGAAGACTCTCTTACTTGCATGAACTACGGTTGCAAAGAGAATCGCGCTCCTTGCAGCGATTGCGTTCTGATGCATTTAGTACCACCCGAGCACCGCTCCGAAGAGATTCCCTGCCGCCACATTCCGTTCAACGTATCCGCTGAGACGCTGGATTCCCTCTACGGGTCGAGCGATCAAAACGAGATTGAAGAAACAGTTGGGAACTGGCTGCGGGCTACTATTCAGCATTTGGAAGAGGAGCGAATGATCATCCGAAGAGATCCCTACAAGCAGCCAACCTCAAGCTGCGAAGCGTTGCGGGCAACTCCTCTCTACCAGGCGCAGGATCCGAAATGTGCGAACCCAGCGTGCGCGACTCCCTTTTATTGGGCTGGTGGCGGTAAGTTCTTTCGATTTCGGCCCAATCCGGTCGCGTCAATCGGGACTGATTCAACAGTCGATTCGCCACGCGGAATCCACGGCGTAAGGCACTATTGGCTCTGCGAGCGCTGCTCAGATGTGTTCACTTTGGAGTACGCCGAACGATACGGTGTGATGGTCAAGCTGATGTGGCCGGCAGCCGCTTGAACGAGGACACGAGAAAGCCTGGACCTCTTGTAAGGATTCAACTTGGAGGCCTGATCAGTTTGGCTTCAGACCGTAAACGTCCAGTTCACCTGAAACAGTTGTTGAGCCGAAAACCCCACCTGCATTGTTGCCGCGGGTTCCGACGTACACCTTGCCGTTGGCAATCGTGGGAACAGCGAACTTGACCGCATTACCCGCCGCATTGCCGGAAGCTTTGCTGCTGTTCCACAGTTCGCTGCCGAGATTTGTCGCATCGTAAGCGTGCAAGACCGCTGGTCCACAACCGGGGGAACTCGGGGTGCAGTAGTTGCTAGTGTCTAACGCCCATGCGATGCCGTGGCTTAGGCCAGTAGAAGAGACCGACGGCGTCGTTCCAGGAAACCCATAGCTCCCTGAAGACTGTGACGACGCCGCGGTACTGAACAAGTTTGTGGTCGTGTTGAAGGAAAACGCCATCAAACTGCCGGAGACCCCAGCGACATAGAAGCTGTTGTTCCAGAACGCGCCCGTAGCATAAATTCCGTAACCGATGTTGAAAAACTGCCGGGCATTGGCATCCCCGAGTCCGCCCATATTGTCGCCATTCAACAGGTAAAGAGTCCCATCCTTGCCGCCGCCAATGACCAGGTGCTGTAAGGCGCCCGAGGTTAGGTTCAGAACCACGGCCGCGCCGCCTGCCCCGAAGTCATTGTCAGTGGAATTGTCATTCGCCTCGTCCGACGGCGCGAAATACGAAGAAACGGTCAAACTACTCGACAGTTGCAGGAAGGAATCTCCGAAGTCGTTGTTTGGCGCGCTTCCGTTAGTCACGTCGAATATTCCGTTGCCGGTGATGAGATAGAGATTATTGTTGGAATCGGCCGAGGGCGCGGCGCCACTCATCCAGATGCCGCCATATTGGACATTGGGTGTCACATTTAGAATGTTTGCAACCGCCAGAGTTGACGCGTCGAAGCCTACCACCCAGCCGTAGTAAGGCGGAGTGTCTTCATGGGAGGCCCAAGAGACGTAAACGACACCGTTGACGAGAGCGAGGCCGGGGCGCTGGTTCTCTGGCTGCGGGTTGAAGCTGACTGTCGAACCACCGTCGCCGGTGCCTGGGTACGTGACGCTCGCGGCAGTGATATTCGCAGGGCCACCGAATTTCTCGTTGCCGGTCGTGATGTCGACGGCGTGCAAACGTTGATAGAAGGACGGGCCGGTTTTGTTCACGGATTTGGAAACCACATAGAGCGTACTTGTGGAGGGATCAATTACGGGAGTTCCTGTGACGCCGACTTCCGGACTGATGTTCCCATTACCCTGCCCTACCAGGAAGCCAGACGTCCCGGAGGGCACCGAGGTCTCGCCTCCAGTTCCACCATGACTGCTGTCGATCAGGCTCACTTTCCAGAGCGGAGTGCACGGAGAAGTATTGTTGTCCGCGTCGAAGGCATAGAGGCTGTCGTGCTGCGTAGCCACCAAAACGACGTTGTGCTGCGCGCCGTTGACCGCCAAATTCGCAACCCAAAGAGGCTGTGTGTAAACAGCGCCGTCGACCGTACACGAAAACAACTTGCCAAACGTCGTCGTATTGACGTTTGAAGTTGTCAGTGCGTATTCCTTCATGTTGGCGCCATCGCGCGCGAGGTCGTTATGGTAGGTGTAAACACCGCCTAGGTCGGTGACATAGACGCTAGTAGAGCTGCTCTGGGTGACGTCGGTGACGCTGGTAGCAGTGACGGTATAGGAGCCGGCTGAAGCAGGAGCCGAGAAAGTAACAGCCACTCCCGTGAGGCTAGTGCTGGACGAAAAGCTGCCTCCCGTTGCCGTCCAGGTCACGCCAGCGCTGTCGTTGGTGGTTGCGGTTACCGGAAGACCCTGGGTGACGGTAAGGCCCGCGCGTTTCGGGGAAACCGAGACGGCAATGCCGGAAGCGCTCGTAATCGTTAGTGTGACGTTTATCGATTTCGTTTGCGCGGGGTTGCTGGAGTCAGCTACCTGGAAGGTGAGAGGCGTGCTCGCTACCACGGTCGTTGGCGTCCCAACGATCGCTCCGCTGGCCGCAGTGAGCGACAAACCGGCCGGCAAAGTTCCGCTCGTGAGCGACCAGAGATAAGGGGCAGTGCCACCAGTGGCAACCAGAGTCGCGCTGTAGGCAGTTCCGACCTGACCGTTGGGCAGTGAAGATGTGCTGATGCTCACTGCAGATGGTAAAGAAGTGCCACCGCCGCCGCTGGAACACCCGGAAAGAACCATGAATTGGATGCTAAGGAGTGCAACAACAGCAGTAGGAACGATCTTTACCATGCGGCTGGCACCAAACTGAGTATAGGTCGCCTCGACGTATCAGGGGCGGTTGCCGCAATACTCGGTTGCTAGTTCCTAAACAGATGAACAGGTCTTTACGATTCGACGCCGACCATCCACTGAAAAAAGTCTTCGCACAAGACAAACACGACTGACACGATCAGGAATGCTGCCGAGAAGCACAGGGGGACTTGATAGGCGGCTCTAAAGATGTCGTTCCATTCCATGAAGGCAGCATAGGAAAACGCCTCGCAGGGCACCATGAAGCCTTCGGCCCATTTCGGCTAGTTCCCTATGCCTAGTACGGAAGTAATACATTCCTGGGTTCTATTTCCACTCGTAAATTTCGACGAAGAATCGGGGCTAGAGCGCCTGGTAGCTGAGCTAATACACCGTCTATCCGTCCCTTACGACGCCTCCCGGCTCCTACGGATGACACTTAATTTCAATCCGGAGGCTGGTCGGGCTCTCGGGGAGAGTAGCGGCACCTTTGGGCACCTCCACGACCTCAATGGCGTGCATTGGTTCCGGCTTCATCCAGTGCACGCTCCAAGCGCCGGGATGCACTGGCTCCTTTGTGCTTGGATTGTCCCGAACACTGCCGTCCGGGCGGTGATAACGAATGTGCGGCGACCCGCCCCCGGTATCCCAATCCAGAAAGAAACTCGGCCAACGGTGGTGATGCATCGGCTCGGTCGCTCCCGGCGCCGGTATGGTGACTTCAAGCACGCGTACGAATTCGTTTTCGAAAACAACTCTATGGCTCTTGGGCGCGGCTTGCACGGCATCATAGCCCTCGGGGAACTCCGATTGGTCCTGCCCGTAAACGTAAAAATGCCCAGCGAACAGCACGAGAGAACTCGCGGCCAAGATACCGATAAATCCGTGCGTTTTAAGGAAGCGTTTTAGGTGGCTCATGGCGCGCAGTATAATGATTTTCCGTTGCGTGAAAAACGCAAATGAAACCTCCTACATCGTTTTCGTTCCCCTGCTCTTCGCCCGCCGCAAACTGCCGTCAGCAAGTGACTCGCGCGGTCGTCTAGCTTCCTGCGCCTTCCCGCCCGAATTGCGCGCCTCGCGCTTCCGGGCCTAGCGCAACCACCGCGGCACACACCAGAAACGCCACCAGGGCAAAGCCGCCCATGGCCTGCGCGTAGGTCATGTGACCCGCCAGCCGTGCCTGCACGTACGGACTCCCCGCCGCCACCAGCACTCCCAGCTGATATGCAAGCCCCGGAAAGAATCCGCGCAACTGATCCGGGGAAAGCTCGTTGATATGCGCCGGAATCACTCCCCACGCTCCCTGCACCATAAACTGGATCAGAAATCCGCCCACCAGAATCAGCGGCAGGTTGGGCGCGAACATCCATAACGGAATCAGCAGCACCGCCAGCAAAGACGCGGTCACCATCGCCCGCCGCCTTCCGAATCGGTCGGAGAGATGCCCGAACGTCAATCCGCCCAGGATCGCGCCTAGCATGGAAAATGCAGTGAAGTCCGACGTACGGTGCGGGCTGAATCCTCGCTGCTGCTGCAAGTAGGTGGGATACATGTCTTGCGTGCCGTGCGAGATGAAATTCACTGCCGCCATCAGCACCACCAGGTAGGCAAACCGCCGCCAATTCGAAAAAATCGCGCGCCGGTACGCGGGCCAGTCGGTCTTCGAGCGGTGCCACGCCTCCGGCTCCGTCACCTTGGCGCGAATGAACAGCGTTAGCAGCGCCGGCAAGCCGCCCACGAAAAACAGCGGCCGCCAGCCCCAGTGCGGGTAAACAAAACGATACGCGCCCGCCGCCAGCAGAAATCCCAGCGCATATCCTTCCTGCAACAAACCCGAGAGCAGCCCCCGCCACTTCACGGGCACCGATTCCATGGTCAACGACGCGCCCACGCCCCACTCGCCGCCCATGCCGATGCCGTACAACATGCGCAAAACCAGGAATGTCGAGTAGTTAGGCGCCAGTCCGGAGAGCACCTCGATCAACGAGTAGTACAAAATGTTGACGATCAGCGGAATTCGCCGCCCGTAGCGGTCCGCCAGCAGCCCAAAAACAATCGCGCCGATCCACCGCGTCGCCAGGCTCGCCGTCACGCACAGCGCGATCGCGCTGATCGAGGTGCCAAACGTCTTGGCCACCGGCGCAAACACAAACGCCAGCACAAAGAAATCGAACGCGTCGAGCGTCCAGCCGAGGAAACCGGCGGTCACCGCGTAGCGAGCAGCGGACTTTTCCTTCGCGGTGGTCATTCTCATTCGCTAATTGGAGCGCGCGCGGCGCGGCCCGGAAAAACGGCTTCTACGAGCCGCCCGTCTTTCACGACCGGCACACCATTCACAAGCACAAACTCGATGCCTTCCGAGTATTGCAGCGGCTCTTCATACGTTGCTTTGTCGATCACGCGATTGGCGTCGAACACCGTGATATCGGCGTCCGAGCCGACGCGAATTCTTCCCTTCCCCTTGAACACCGGCGCGCGCTTCTCCAACCGCTGGGCCGGCATCAGCGTCATCTTTTTCAACGCGGTCATTAAGTCCAGCGCTTTTTCTTCCCGCACGTAGTGACCCAGCACTCGCGAAAACGTCCCCTGCCCTCGCGGATGCACTCGAGCTCCCGTAATTCTCATGCCGTCACTCGCGATCATCACGTTTGGATTGCTCACCGCCGTGCGCGCGGCTTCCTCCGGAATCTCGAAAATCACCACAGTTCCGCCCTGCTTGCGGTATTTCTCAAACGTCTCCGCCGTCAATCGCTCCCCGGTTTCTGTCCACTGCACATCGTGATAGGTAATTCCCGCCGCTTCCTGCCAACCCGGATCGAAGACGGCCGACTGTAGCTCCGTGCTTCCCGCGGTGTACGGATAGCATTCGGTCGTGACGTCCAACCCATGCTGGCGCGCGCCTTCCACCATCGCGATCAGTTGCGGCGTGTACTTCAGGCCCATGCTGGTGACGTGCACCATGTGCAGCGCTGCGCCCGTTTCCGCGGCTGCCGCCACCACTTCCTCGAGTCCCGCGAGTCCAGTGGTCGGTTCCTTCAATCCCGAGTAGCGCAAATGTACGTGAACCGAAGCGCCATACTTCGCCGCAATGCGGAACATTTCCACGATTTCGGAGTGCGTCGCCGCTGCGGTGTAGTTCACACCCATGCCTTCGGCAAGCGCGCCTTGGCGAAAGCCCTTTTCCATCCCGGCGCGTATCGCAGCAAGCTCTTCCTCGGTCGCCGCCCGGTGCGCTGCATCTCCGGTCGGCAGAAATCCGCCGGGATCGTGCATCACCTTCATGCGCACGGGTATGTGTCCGACGCTCACGCCGAAATTGATCAGCGTCTTCCCTTCGCGCGCCGCGTACCATTGCTCGACATCGCCAGTGCCTACTTCGAGCTCCAACGAAGTGGTCACACCATCGTGCGCCTGAAATTGGTAGTTCCGCGGCTCCTGCCCGTGCTCGTGCAGATCGATGAATCCCGGCGCGACCACCAAGCCTTTCGCCTCGATCGTGGTTTTCCCCGTCAGCGGCTTCTCGGAGACGGCGACGACTTTTCCGGCGCGTATGCCGACATTGCGTACCGCGTCCAAGCCCGATTCCGGATCCATCACGCGGCCATTCGCGATCACCACGTCGTAGGGTCCGCTCGAATCGGCGGCGCCCGCGAGCGCAGCCCGCCCCGCTACACTGACAACCAGCGCGGCGTCCTTCGCCACGACCGCCAGGGCCAGCACTGCCCCAACGGCCGCCCCGAGCACGATCCTGCGTCGCGAAATTCGGCAGTGCGGCGCGAGTAATTGTATCCAACGCATTCGACGCCTCCGGTTGCCACTTGTTGGCGGCGGTAAGTCTCCCCGGCAACCATGATTCTGTCAAACGCCATTCGGGAGAGTGGCGCGCCCGGGTTTGGCGCTGCGGCGGTCGCTGAGGCGATCACGTCGCCAACCTTCGGTACGCGTCCAGCGGATCGCTGGACGGCGAGGCGTCAGGGGGCGAGTCGTCTGCGGGCTCGCGCTTAGGGCGAGGGAGGTCGAAGTTGATGTAAGGCACGTCGGCGCCGGTCTCGCGGTCGATCTCGGGAAGGGTGCGCAGAAGCTGGCTGGTGATGAAGGCCAGGACCGCGGCGCGACGGGCAGAGATTTCATTTTTGACGACCAGGTCCGCCACGGTGGAAAGAAAGTCGTTAATCTGGACGGCAGAGTTGAATTCGTTGGTTGGGCAGGAGAAGTAAGAGGAGAGATCGCGGTCCTCGGGGGCGCCCTTGGTCGTGAACTGGACGGCGTGGCGCGGGCAGAGGCCGGTAGCGGGGTCGGAGCGGAGGCGGCAGCGCTTGCCGTCGCGCTTGCGGGCGCGGCAGCGGGTGCGGCCTGGGGCGATTCTGGACGAGGGTTCTGCGGAATCAGGGGAGACGGCGGATTGGCTTTGGGTTTGTTCCATTTTGGTCCTCAATTCAGGTGAGGGGGGTATACCCCCGGGGTATACAGCGAGTTATGAAGTAAGCGATAGAGCCCACTGGAGATGCGGGAGTGAGTGTCGGTTGGAGGAAGGGACGAGCAAGACCGAGGAATGGCGGAGGGAGGTACAGCGGGTCTGGCGGGATGGGATTGGGAGCCCACTTTTCTATTATAGCACGGATTATTGACTTGTCAAGTAAAACAACACGTATGGTCGGGATGATGCGTTTTGGGGAGATTTTGTAACGGGAAGGCCTGCCGTTGAGAACCGCAAAGAATGCGCCACCCTGGCCGTCGGACTCGGAAATGCGACCCCAAGACCCAGGTTCAAACAGCGAACCCGGGGCACCCTCCGCGCCTCTCTACTTTCGCGGGAATTGTTGAAGTGATATCCTCTCCGCGTCTCGCGTGTCAATAAATTCCAACGCGTTCAGCCCCGGCTACCCGCCCACATAAACAAGAAATAGGAGAGACGATGCCCAATCCAAAGATAATCGTTGAGGACTACACCCAACTACCACCCAAAACGAAAACAAAAAAAGGCGATACCGACGAGTGTCCGCACTGTAAGAGAATCGGGCTTGTTGAAAATAGAAATGGAAAAATTTCTTATTTTCATCGGTTAGGATATGAATTAATCCCAGGTGAAGACCTGCCGGGAATCCTAGATGAAACTTGCCCTAGTGCTGGAGCCGAAGGAAGGCCGTAAGCAGCCGGGCAGGCGGGTGGCCCGCATGACCGCTCAAACTCCTCTCGATCGAACGAGGAAACTCCTTGATGACTCACAAATCAAAACAACGCGGAGGGTGCCCCAGGTTCGCTCTCTGAACCTGGGTCTTGGGGTTGCCTTTTCTCCTCACCCCTCTACATCAATGCGCACCAATCCGGGCTCATCCTTCATGTAAAACGACCAACTGCTCCACGGCCAATCCTTGGGGTGTTTCACCAACCCTCGAATCACGGGGTTCGCATGCATGTAGTGCAACTTCTCATTCTGCTTGCCCGTGGTGTACACATTAAAATCATAAAACCTCGCCTGCCAAAACGCCCGCGGCAACTTTCCGCCATCCAACGGCAATGGCAACTGCCCAGCCCTCGGCCTGCGCAGCTTCCGCGACACCCGCAGCTTCAATTTCTGCAACACCGTCGAAGGCGTTCCGTGCTTCGGCTCGCTCATCAGCAGATGCACATGCTCGGGCATGACCACATACCCAATCAGGCGAAATCCCATCTCATCGCGAACTCTTCCCAGCTCTTGGATGAAGATGTCCCGCGCATGCACTTTGTTCAAGAAAGGCAGACGCCGATAACAACTGAAGGTAATAAAGTGCAAATGCCCTTTGCCGTAGTAGCGCTTCAGACCAACTGGCATCGCGAACTCCCAGCGGAGAAATGCCACCCCAAGACCCAGGTTCAGACACAGAACCTGGGGCACCCTTCGTGCCTCTCTACTTTCGCGGGAATTGTTGAAGTGATATCCTCTCCGCGTCTTTCGTGTCAACCAATTCCAACGCGTTCGGCCCGAGCCACCGGCCATATCGTCCGCTGCACAGGGAGATGTCATTGAAAGAGGCGACGACGGCGCAGAGACTGCTGCGGTTCTTGGGATACGTGGCAATTGGCATCGTCATTGCCGTGCTGATTGGCATAACAACATGGTACTCCCCGTCTTCGGTTTCCAGAATAATGTCTGGTGGGTGGGTCTGGCTCGCCATATTCACTCCTATCATCTTTTGGTATCCGGCTCGACAGTACAGGCATCTTTGGCGCCGACCATCGTTTTGGTTAGCACTAGCCGCCCTGCTAGTCCTTCACCTCCTAGCCTTCACGCTGGTAATGCGTAATTTTTCCCTGCGGCCATTTTAGTTCATGATGATTGGAGGCGTCGAGGTAGCGCTCGTCACCATCGTTCTCGATTTGGTTCTACCCCGCCCTCACCAGAGTCGCCGCCACGATACGACGTCGGATCGTTAGCGGGCCCGGTGCCCGTCCCTCGTTTTCTGGGGGTGGGTTCCTTGGATTCGCGGGCGTTTCTGGGAGCTATGCTTGAGCCGCTCAAGCATGCAGCATGACCGAAATCGACCGCCGCCAAGCAAGTCGCAGAGGTTAAGGTCCATCTTATCCGCAACTTCCAAGTTCGATCGGACGGTGGCCCGGGTGTTGAGTGTCAAGAATTTCCAAAAGTAAAATGAGGTTGGCGGGCCAGGTGCCCCGGATGATCCGCTCCGAACTTGTCACACTCCGGTTGATCGGACCTGTAAAAGAGAAGCCCCGGATCTCCTGGGGGGAGGAGATCCGGGGTGGGGGGTTGCTGTGAGGGGGGCCGGAGGAAAGTCGTTAATTTTTAGCGCGCGTTGCGCTTGGTCTTAGTGAACCTGGTGCGTTGAAATCAGGCAAATCTCCCGTAGTTCTTCGTAGGTGAAAAACGTCTCGTTGTGGTCGCCCGCGCGCTCGGTGTGGCCGAGGCCGGATTCGATCGAGATGCGCCCCAGCTCCTCTTCCGGAATTCCCAGCAAGAGTGCGGCGCGTCCACGGGTCACGTATTTCGGCACTTGGTTATTCATGTCGTTTTCACCTCAAGCGGGAAGCAGCCCCATGACGTCTTCCTCAACTGCCAGGATCATCGCTTTGTAGATATCCACGTCCCAGCCGTCACCAATTCTCATGCGTACGGTGTCTTCGCCGTCCTTCAGGAGCTTGCCTCGGAGCGGCACCTTGATGTCTCCCAGGGCCACTTGCAGCACTACCGGGAGGCCGATCCATGCTGTGTACGCTCTGTCCATTCCGCTCCCTCGAAGTGCTCCGTCCTGACGCAAGCAGAATCGCGCATGGGTCTGCGGGCGCCAATGGTACGGCGAGGGTGGCGCGGTAGTAAGAACGTACTGTTTTGGGACACCGGCAAAAATTTGCCGCTCGTCTGAGGAAAAGTACAACCGTACTGCCTGCGCGGGACGCGCGGCCCATTGGTCAATACAAGGTGGATTGCGACCATAGTCCCGTGAAGCGCGAACAGCAATCCGGCCCAATCAGCAACGCGGTTCCAGCGCCTCTGCCAGGCATTGGCCTGGCCCTGGGCGGAGGCTTCGCGCGCGGCTTTGCGCACCTGGGAGTTTTGCAGGTGCTGGAACGGCACCACATCCCTATTTCGTGCATCGCGGGAACCAGCGTTGGCAGCATCCTTGGCGCGGCCTACGCCAGCGGAGCGCCCCTGGCGCGCATCATTGCTACTTGCAGGACCCTTCGCTTTCGCGACATCGCGCGGTGGCGTGTTTCGCGGCTGGGCTTGGCCAGCAATCACCGGCTTGGCGACCTGATCGAACGGGTCTTTGATTCACGCCAGTTTGAGGACTTGCGGATTCCCCTGGCCGTGGTGGCCACGGACCTTAACAGCGGCGAACCGGTCGTCCTAACCCATGGGAACCTGGTGGACGCGATCCGCGCGAGCTGCGCTTTCCCGGGCCTGTTCGAGCCCGTCGAGATTGGCACGCGCTGCCTGGCCGACGGTGGCCTGGTGGCCCCGGTACCCACCCGGGCGGCGCGTGAGCTGGGCGCGGAATTCGTGCTCGGCGTATCGGTCGGAATCCAAGACGGTCACCGCGGTGCGCCATCGAATATCTTCCAGGTGGTTACCCGGGCGGTCAGCGCCGCGCAGAAGCATCAGCTCGAGGTCTGGGAACGCCACGCAGACTTGGTGCTCCGGCCGGACGTGCAGTCTTTCGCGTGGGACGATTTTGACCGCGCGGATGAAGCGATTGAAGCGGGCGCAGCCGTCGCGCGCATGGCCTTGCCGCGCATCCAGAAGCATCTGGAACGCACGGCCGCGGGGGCTCACGACGTCGAAACGGAAGTGCCGGCCTTTCTCCGGCTGGCGGAGGCGATCCGATGATGCGTCTCGAATCTTTCAAAGGGATGTTTCGCGCCATGGGACTTCTGTGGCATGAATGCGGACAGGATTTCGCGTTTTTCTGTTACCGTATTGGATGTGGTGCACTGACGGCAGCCCATTCGCGGGCCCTTGAGCTCGCGCCCGTATCCCAAGTAGTCACGAAATCCTTTGCAAGGAAAACTGACGCTTGCTCGAATCCATCCTTCACTTTCTCCGCGCGCTCTACGACCCTGAAGGACTCAAGGAGCTAGTCCGCTCCGGCGGCGCTCCGCTCATCTGCTTCATCGTCTTCATCGAAACCGGATTTTTCGTGGGCTTTTTTCTTCCCGGCGATTCCCTGCTGATTACCGCAGGCATTTTTGCCGCCGCCGACGTGCTTCCTCTTCGCTGGCTGCTGCTTCCGGTGATGGCCTGCGCCATCGTCGGCGATCAGATCGGCTACTGGATCGGGCGCGCGGCCGGCCCGGCGCTGTATCGGCGAGAAGACTCCTTGTTCTTTCGCCGCAGCCACCTGCAACGTGCGCACGAGTTCTATGAGAAATATGGTGGACGAGCGGTGATCCTGGCGCGCTTCGTGCCGATTGTGCGGACGTTTTGTCCGCCGGTGGCAGGGGCAGCGCAAATGCCGTATTTCCGCTATTTGCTGTTCGACATTTTTGGCGGGATTTTTTGGGTGGGCGCGATGATTCTCGGCGGCTTCTTCCTTGGGCGCTCGGTTCCCAACATCGGCCAGAAGATCCACTACGTGATTGTCATCGTGGCGGTGGTTTCCATACTCCCGGCCGTGATTAGCATTCTCCGCTCGCGCGGAGCCACACCCCAGGCCCAGAAAGAGTAGTCATGGCGTTTCGGAAGCTGCGCGCGGTCATCTTTGACATCGGGCGTGTTCTGGTTGGCGTTGACGTGTCTCGGGCGATGACCGGACTTGCGTCGGGTCTTTCGCTGGCGCCGGAAGAGTTGTGGAGCGCGCTGACAAATGATCCGCGCTGGCCCGACTGGCAAGAAGGGCGAATGTCGCCGCACGATTGGCATCTGCACTTGACGCGACGCCTCGGAACGGCGCTCCCCTTCGAGCAGTTCGTCGCGGTCTGGAACCTGGCTTTGGATCCCAAGCCCCTGCAAGACGACGCGCTCCTGGAAAAGCTATCGAAGACGTATCGTTTGGCCCTGCTGTCCAACACCGATCCCATCCACGTGGCCCACATGGAAGCCAATTACTCGTTCTTCCGGCTCTTCCCGGCGCGCGTTTACTCGTGCACCGTGGGTGCCAGCAAGCCCAGCCCGCTGGTGTACTTGGAGGCGCTGCGGGCGTGCAAGGTACAAGCGAACGAGGCAGTCTATATTGACGACGTACTTCCGTACGTGGAGGTGGCCAAGGGCCTGGGCTTGGCCGGGATCCATTACCAGTCCCCAGAGGGTTTGGTTCGAGGGTTAGAGGAGTTGGGCGTGGCGCTTTGAGGTGTTGCTCCTGCGCGTATAAGCCGAAAACGAGAAGATCGAGTAATCTTTCCTAGGACTAGTACCGAGCTTGCAGAACGCCCTCTTTTCGTGGCTTCCAGTAAAAGCAATATTTTTAGATAGTTACAGCGCGCTGCCCGTTTGGCGGGCGGTTTGGCATTTGGTGCGACGCATGCACGTTTTAGATCACGGGCCGGTTAGTCAGAAAGAGATTTTCGCCCAATCAGGGGTGAGGAGAAATAACGCTATATGTCCGATGAACATATCATTGAAAGAGAATCACCATCTTGGCACCTTCCCGCGATGATCGTGCTGGGGCTTATCGCGATCGGTGGCTTGTGGTTCGGTTGGAACGCATCTTCGAAGCTTGACGTAACCCAGCAGACCATGACTGCGCAATTGAAGACCGCAGAGCAGTCCATGCAGCAAGACGTGTCCTCGGTTAAGGACCGCCTGGCGCAGGATGAAAAGGCCAATGCCGATTTGCAGGGCGACCTGAACGTGGTCACCAAGAAACTGAAGATTACCCAAGGTCAGCTGAAGAATGCTCGCGAGGAAGCCACCAAGCTGAACGACGCGACCACCGAAAAGCTGACGGCTCTGGATACCACGGTCCACACGGAACTCGCCACCAAGGCCACGACGGATGACGTAAAGACCGTTGACACCAAGGTTGGCGGCGTGCAGACCGATCTGAACAGCACTAAGGAAGACCTGAAGATGGCGCGCAGCGAGATGGGCACCCTAATCGCGCGCAACCATGATGAAATCGACCAGCTCCGCCGCCTCGGCGAGCGCGAGTACGTCGAGTTCACCGTTGACGGCAAGAACAAGCCGACCAAGGTTGGCAATGTGACCGTTGAGTTGAAGGGCGTCAACGAAAAGAACAACCGCTTCAGCGTGGTCATGACCGTGGAAGACAAGCGCTTCGAAAAGAAGAACCGTGCGATGAACGAGCCGGTCTTCTTCTACACCTCGGGCGCGCGTTTCCCTGAAGAAATGGTGATCAACAAGGTCGGAAAGAATACCATCGGCGGCTATGTGAGCATCCCGAAGGCGAACTCGCAGCCGGCGGCAACCTCGACCTCCGGTAAGTAAGGACAACGAAAAAAGCCCGGCAGAAGCTGGCCGGGAGCATCGAAGGGCGGGCAGATTATCTGCCCGCCTTTTCTTTTACCGCCAGAGATCTCCTTGAATGTCCGCTAGAATGGGTGTCTAGATTCCGGAGCCCTGCTTGCGCCAGACATCCGCCATCATTTTCTGTGCTATCGACGCGTTCCTCCCGGTCCGCGGGAAAATCCAACCAGGATTCGACGAATTCAGCGTGGCGCTCGACCACGCGGGCATCCCCGCGGTGTGGGTAACCAGCCGCTCACGCTTGCAAATGGACGAACCCATCCGCAAGCTGGGCCACCATCACCCGTTCATCGCGGAAGACGGCAGCGGCGTGTACCTCCCGGAGGGCTATTTCCACCTGCGTCCCGCGAAGACCGTGCGTTTGGGCCGCTTTACGTGCATCCCTATCGCGGAAGGGCTGCCAGCGGCTGCCGAAGCTCTGGAATCGCTGTCCGAAAAGACCGGGGTAGCGGTGGTTACGTTGCGGTCGCTTTCCCCGCGCGAGCTCGCGCAGAACCTGGGCCTGCCCGAACGTGAAGCGGAGTTCGCGCGGCAGCGCGATTTCGACGCGCCCTTTTTCTTTGCCGGAGCCTCGGAGCCAGACATCGCGAGGTTCCGAGCGGAAGCCGCTCGCCGCCACCTGGTCCTGCGCCAGCATGGCGTGCTGTGGTCTCTGGCCAGCGGGGCCGATCTCCGCCAGTGCATTGGCGAGCTCTCGAAACTCTACGATCGCGCCCTGCGCTACCATCCAACCATCGTGGGTATCGCCACTCCGGAAGACTCCAGCGACCTGTTTGCAGCCTGCGACCGTGGGCTGCTCCTTGCTAAACGGCCTGCGACCGATGACGCAGGGGCCCTGGCACGCCCCACCGGAACCAAGGAGCTGCCTCTGGCGGCGCCGGACCTGTGGGAGCGGGTGCTCGCCGAGGTTAGTCCACGATCCTGAACGACCGGAAAGAAAGTGTCTCTTAAAGCCGACTGAGTGCACACAGTGGCGACGTGAGTTCGGGTCATCCGGTGTAGATTTATCGTCAAGTGACTTGTTTTCTGCCTGTTACAACACCTGTACTTTGGACCAGTACTGGCCCTCGAATTGCCTTTTCCCTAGTCGTACAAACGTATGCCGCGATCGAAAAAGGGCTCGGTTCAGACTTGGGATAGTCGGGAGTCCATGAAACCGAGTACCAGGAGACCACCAGATATGGCTACTTCCCAGTTCAAGCTCCAGCATCCGGCGTCGGAATCTCAGAAGAACCTGGTCCTGATCATTTGCGTGCTGATGATGAGCATTATGTGCATCGGCCTGATCTGGCAAGCGCAGGTGATCGCCAACCAGCGCGACGACATCAAGTGGCTGCAAGACCTGAAGTTCGGCGGCTAATGGAGCGACCAACCGGCAGCTCAGGCGCAGGTTAGGTCCACGCCGCATGTAGCATTTTTCGGGCGCGACTTTCCGCAGTAGTTGTGATTCAATAGTGTGGGTGAAGTTTACGTTTTGGGAGATGTACCATGAAATATATCTTGAGGGCCGTTTTATTGGTAACCGCGCTGGCGTTTTTGGCCGGCGGTACGCAATCTAGTTACGCAGCCTCTCTGCGTCACCCGCGTCACCACCACAAGTCCAATCATCACGGGCGCCGCGGCCATGCGGCCACGCATCATCGCGCGCCACATCACAACGTTACATCTCGAACGCAGTAGCCATCACGCCATTACGCAAAAGGGGGAGCCGTCAGGCTCCCCACTTTTGCCAATTTGCTGTGTCGTCTCGGAAGCGACGCTGACTACGCGCGTGTTTTCGGGCGACGCGCACCGCAAGAGCGGTGTGTTCAGCCTTCGTTCAGCTCTAAGCCCGGTGGAGTCATGTCCTCTCCCGGAGCTCGTTGAGCTCACGCCCCACATTTACTCCTCGGATTGGTTGAGCGCAAGCGAAGAATGAGAGAACGTTTTGACGGAGCGCGTGAACGGCCTTGGTCGATATCTTAAGCTGATGGGCCCTTGCATCTAAACCCCGCGGCCTGAGACCGCGGCTACAGGAGCTACTTGATGAAGAGGGTTTCGCGGAGCTGATCGCGACCGACGAAGGACTTCATGGTGCGATAGCGGCCGAAGAGGTCCTGAATCTCGCGGTTTTGATAGACGCGCTGCGCGGGGCAAAGCACCGGGGCAGAAATGACTTGCAGGGTGTTGGAGTCCACCACGCGATAGCGCTGGAAGCCTTCCGGCTTTTTGCTGTGGAACATCGCAAAAACCACGCCGCCCGGCCGCAGGAGCTCGGTGACGGAAGCGACGGTACGATTCGCCATGGACGGCTCGAAATAGTCGAGCAAGTCCCACAGTAGAACAGCGTCAAACGAAGCGACCGGATACTTGAGATTCGATTCGAGGAACCTGACGGCTCGCCCGTTAGGGGTCATATCCACGGACGGATCGGGGGTACGGCCGGCTTCGCGCAGGCTAGCCTCTTCTTTCTGCAAGAAGTCTTTCCAGGCGCGCAGAATATCTTCGGAGGTAACGCGGAAGCCCCGTTCGATGAAGAAGCTTAGAGTGGTTTGCCAAACCGATCCCAAGTCGAGCAGCGTGCCGCGCCCGAGGCCGTCCAAATTCCAGAGCAATTCCTTCAAACCGTTGGAAACCCGCGAGGCTCCGGTGTTTTCTGAAGGCCGGCTTGGCCCAACTGCGGCCACTGGCGTTGCAGGCGCAGTGCGCGTCCTGCCGCCGTTCGAAGCGGAGGGCGCGATCGGGTGCGACACTTCGCGGCTGCCACCCGCTCCGATGCCGAATTTGTTGAGAAAACTCATGAACCTAGATGACGGCTGTTCCGGAGGCTACGGATACGTTGCTGGCCGACTTGCTGGAGGTTGGCGCTGGACCGCGGTCGTCGCTTTTGTCGATGGGTTTGCCGGTCTCGACTTTGCCGCGCAGGACGGCGCCGTCTTCGATGGCCAGGCGCTGAGTCTGGACTTCTCCGATGACGTGACCAGTGCTCCAGAGCTGAACGCGGTCGCGGCCAGAAATCTTGCCCTCGATGCGGCCACGCACGATTACTTCGCGCGCGGTAACATCGGCCTTCACGGTGCCGTTGGGCCCGACGGTCAAGCTGCCGTTGGTCAACTGGAGCTTGCCCTCGACCGGGCCGTCAACGAAAAGATCTTCGCTGCCGGTGATCTCACCCTTAATGCGAATGCCCTGGCTGATGCAAGCCACGGCACGCCCAGAAGGAGCGAGAGATGGGGACGCGTCGCGAGACTGGGCGGGGGTCGACATGCTTGATCCAGCCCCTGTGGAAATCTCTGGAACTCCTTGAGGCTTCGAATCTTCTTTCTTCCACATTTTGGGACACCTCAGCGAAGATTTAGCAGCTTCGAAGTCGCTTTTCGTCGGCTGTGAGGGCGCGGCGACTCAGAAAAGCGAAGATAGTACAGGGTTTAGTGGGTGTAAAGGAAAATGGCCGGTAGCAAATCTGGGGTGTTACGTGACTCGCTACACCACGGGTTGTGGCTTTAGTCCGTTCAGTCCTACAACCGCTGGTGTTTTGCCCTTCCCCTGGTGTTCGCCTCGCAGCTCCCAGATGGCCACCACCATGCCAGCCATTTCGCGGGTTAACTCTTTGAGTGATATACGCTTTTGCCACCACGTCTCGGGGTCGAAGTCTCCGTCTTTGGCACCGGTCACGCGCACTTGGATGTCTGCAGGAAAGACGTGAGTAAAAATGTAGCGCGCGCGGCGCGTGTGATAGTTCGAGGTGACAACGATCACGCTGTGCCATTTGCGCTGCACGGCCTGGGGCTCGAGCGCTTCTGCTTCTTCCCTGGTGTTCTCGGCGTCGTGGGCGATGCGCAGAATCTTGTCTTTGGGTACGCCGCGCTCGACCAGGTCGTGTTCCATCAGCTCGGCGATGCCGGCGTAGGGCCGCAACCTTCGCCCGCTGGCCACGACGACCGGCGCCATACCATGCCGGAACAGATCCGCGGCGTGTGTTGACCGGTCGGCGTAGAAGTTATCGTCGCTGAGGACGATGATGGCGTCGGCGCGCTCGAGCGGATCTTCGATCACCCAGGTTTCGGCGGCGAATCGCAGCAGCGGGCGCCGCGCCAAGTAAACCACCAGACACAACACCAGGACGAAGAGCAGGGAGATCAGCGACGAGATGATGCCGCCGCTTTGTGCTCGCCAGCTTGACGGCTTGACCCTTGACCGTCTGTTCAGGGGCCGCAAAGCACGCGGCTTCATGAATTGGGATCCAGAGCGCGCAACTGCTCGGCAGCCTGTTCGGGGAGCAACGAATTGAAGTAGACCTCTTTGATGCTGTACGACTTACTGCGCTTCTCGAGAATCGGGAGAATTTCGATGTGCCAATGAAAATCTTCCGCCAGGGTCTTCCAATAGCCGGCCAGTTCGCCTTTTTTGTTTCGCGTATTCGGCGCCGTGTGCACCACCAGATGGAATGCCGGGGCCACTTTTTCCAAACGGCGCAGGACGCGGCCTAGCAGGGCGGCCAACTGCCTCCGATTCGAGCCGGGCCTGGGCTGCTCAAACAGGTGATTGTGGCGGCGATGCAGGAGCCAGGTCTCGTATGGCACTCGCGAAGAATAGGGGCAGAGCGCGTAATAGTCTCCCTGGACGTCGACGATGCGCTTGCCTTGCTTTTCCTCTTGGCGCACCACATCGCAGAAGATGCAGCGCTCTCGTTCGCGATACCACTCGCTGGCGGAACTGAGCTCGTACTTGATGCGCCTGGGAACAAAAATGGTGGCGGTGATTTGCGAGTGGGCGTGCGACCACTCGTCGCCTGCTTGAGCGCCTTGGTTCTTGAAGACGGTGACGTATTTGAAGCGCGCGTCCTTTTTCAGATCAGCGATGCGGGCCGCCCAGACCCACAGTACCCGCTCAATCTCTTCATCACTGAACTGCGACATCTTTTTGTCGTGCTGCGGGGTCTCGACGACTACTTCATGAGCGCCAAGGGCACCCATTTTGTCGTACATGCCTTCCGCCAAGCGTCCCGGCTCACCTTCGATGTGATAGAGGGGATCTGGATGCGGCAACACGCGCACTTGCCAGGGTCCCTCGGCAGGCCAGGTAAGGATGGAGGGCTGCTTCTCTACCGCAGCGGCATCGAAGGGGCAGGTCTGGGACGGCTCATCCAGATGCTCCCTTTGCCCCAGGACAACCCAACTCTGCGTGATGGGATCTCGTCGAATTTCCATGCGGAATTCTTCAGGGGAGACGACGCAGCGATGTGGAAATATTTTGGAGATTAAACGGCAACTGCGCTACCGAAGCCTCGACCATGCGGAGTAGTTTGTTTCGCGTCACCGCAATTGTCAAGCGACGCCAGCAGGCGCGCTTTTGCGGCTGGCGAATTTTTACTTCGTTTCCGCGCATGCTATTCTCGCGGGCGATGGACGCCGACATCGAATTCATGCAACAGGCGCTGGAAGAAGCGCGCGCGGCCGCGCTCGCCGGCGAGGTTCCGGTCGGGGCGGTGCTGGTGCGCGATGGGAAAATCGTCGCGCGTTCGGGCAATCGCACGATTCGCGACACCGATCCGACGGCTCACGCGGAAATGGTGGTGTTGCGGGAAGCCGCACGCGTTTTGGGGAACTATCGACTGGCCGGCACGGCGCTCTACGTCACCATCGAGCCGTGCAGCATGTGCGCGGGAGCAATCATCCAGGCGCGCGTTCCCCGTCTAGTGTACGGTTGCGACGATGCGAAGGGCGGAGCGGTGCGCTCCTGCTTCGAGATTCTTTCCGATGCGCGGCTGAACCACCGCGTGGACGTCACGCCCGGAATTTTGGCCGCGGAGTGCGCCGGCGTTATCCAGTCGTTTTTCGCCGCGCGACGCTGACAGGCGTGTTCGTTGCTGAAGCTTCGAGGGGTCTGCTACGATACAAAAGACCGCGGAGAGGTGACTGAGCGGTTGAAAGTACTCGCCTCGAAAGCGAGCGTACGGGAAACCGTACCGTGGGTTCAAATCCCACCCTCTCCGCCAGTTTTCGTTGTTTGCTGCCTCGTTGATCGTTCGCGTGCCGCCATCCTACCTTTGGCGACTTTTCTCTACTTCGCCGCGGGGGAGCAATGCATCTCTAGGCCGACGGCCCAGCGGCGTTGGAAGCCCTTCCAATAGGTTGCGCCATCGCTGAACTTTGCGCCGGCCGATTCACCTTGTCGCAAGGGCCATTTGCCGTCGTTGGATTTTTCCGTGACGAGGTGAAGATAGGCGCCGCGGCTCACGTCACCCTTGAGGTTGAGATCCAAGAATGCGGTCACGAAGTGTTGATTGATCGCGGTGATGCGATCCTTGCGCCAGACCGGTTCATCGAAAAACTCGCGGGTCACAAACGACCCCAACATTTCCAGAGTGGGAGGATCTCCACCGACGTTGTGCTGGGCGTTCTCATAGACGAGCATGCAACGGTCGGAATTGACGATTTTCTGGAATGCCGGGTTGATGCCGTTCGGAAAATCGGAGACGTCATCCTGGTCGCCGGCGATCATCAGCAGCGGCATCCGGATTCCGGCCAATCCATTGGCGTCCCAATTGTTGAAGGGAGGTTGCGCGCCCCACGGCGCAATCGCGACGATCGCCTTAACTTCCTTGCGAAGGTGCGCTTGATACCTGGCGCTGCCGGCGGTCCAATCGTCAAAATAGCCGCCGGGCACGAGAGTGGCCGGCAAGCCTTTCTTGCTGTAGCCCGCGCCGCCACTGGCGAGAGCACCGTAGCCGCCCATCGAATAGCCGACGATGGCGACGCGTGAAGCATCGACGAGACCGTTCAAGAAATCACCGGGATGGCGCGACATCTCTTCGATCGCTCCAACCGTGAATAGCTGATCGCTCGAGCGGTTGAGCAGCGTACTGGGAAAGGGCTTCACTGCGCCCATGACGGAATCGGTGTGGTCAATCGCCGCGACAACGTATCCTTTCGAAGCCAAATTCTCGGTGAGATAGGTCAAGAAAAAACGCGAACCGGGGTAGCCGTGAGAGACAACCACCAAAGGGAATGTCTGTCCCTTGACCGGCTGAGCGTTGCGTAGCGCCTTGCCCAGGACTTGGAAGGTCTTTCCAGCCGTGGCTGGCGAGGTCCCGGGGAAACCTATTTCGTATACGGTGCGCTCCGGCGTGCCGTCCGGGATTACCGCGGGGTACCAGACTTCTACCGTCAGCGGCCGATTGTAAAGGGGCGCTCTCCCGGTGGTCTTGTCGAAATTAAGAATGTCGACCTGCCCGCGATTCTTGAGCTCGACGGTGCGCACGCCTACTTGGAACGCGCCACGCGGTGCAAGCTCGGGCGCGTCCGCAGGAGGAACGCTGAAGAAGGTGTCGGGCTGCGGCGGAGACTGCGCGGCGCAGATAGTTGCAAGGGTTAGGAACGCCAGTGACGCCAGAACAAACGAACGCAATCGCATCGAAACGGTGCCCCCTCTGAGAATAACGTTCAACTCTCCGCGCCTGCCGGAACGTAACTACTTCACCGGAACAAATCGCACGGCGTAGCCGCCGCCGGGAGCGAGCTTTGCTGCCAGGCGCGACGTGCGACTCACTCGCTTGCTTTCGATTTGAACATTTTTCGGATGCTGTTCCGCGTCCGGCGCGTCCGAGTAGATCGTAGCGGTGTAGTCGCCTGCGGCCAGAAAATCGAGCGGCAAGTCTAGTTGTCGGGCGCTCCAGTTGGTGAGGCTTCCTAAGAACCACTCTTTTCCGTGACGCCTCGCGATGGTGACAAATTCTCCAGGCCTGCCATTCACTGCGCGCGTCTCATCCCAGGTAGCCGGCGCGTTGCGGATGAACTCGAAGGCAGGCTCGCCTTGGTAGGATTGTGGTGAATCCGCAACCATCTGGAAAGCCGCCTGGTAGACCGCGTACATCGCCAACTGATGTACTCGGGTGCCCATCGTTACCGGAGATTCCATTCGTGGCGCAAACTCTTCGCGGGTTACGTTGTGGAACGATCCTGGTGTGTAGTCCATGGGTCCCGCGAGCATGCGCGTAAAGGGCAGCGTGGTGTGATGATCGGGATTGTCGCGGCTGCCAGCTTTTGATTGTTCCATGCCGAGCACGCCTTCGTATCCCAAGATGTTGGGGAAGGTGCGCTCGATACCACTCGGCTTCGTGGCGCCGTGAAAGTCGACCATCAAGTGATGCTCCGCGGCGAGCTTTGCGACGCGGTAGTAGAAGTCGACGCCACGCTGATCGTCGCGCTCGATGAAATCAATTTTCATTCCGGCGACGCCCCATTTTTCGTAGAGCGGAAAAGCCTCCTCGATTTGCGCGTCCACGCTCGCCGTAGTAGAGCCAAATCCACACTTTCACGTTTTCGTTGGACGCGTAACGAACCAGCTCCGGAATGTCCACCTTGCCGTTCATCTTGGTGATGTCCCGGCCGGACCAGCCCGCATCCACCAACATGTACTCGAAACCTGACTGCGCGGCGAAATCCACGTAATACTTCATCGTCTCGGTTGTGTAGGCGGACTTACCGTCCGCGCCGAGGGTGCCATTCCACCAATCCCAAGAAGCGCGCCCGGCGTGAATCCACGATGTGTCCGCTATTTCGCTCTCGGGATTCAAACTGGTGATTACGTTTGATTCCACCAATCTGCCGGGCTCGTCGCCGACCAGCAGAACACGCCACGCTGAGTGGTGCGGCAGTGTTCCCTTGATGATCACATGGGATCCTCTTCCGAAGGCGCTAATCACCGACTCAACCAGTGACCCTGCCAGCTTGCCGAAGGATTCGTCGAGATACATCGAGCTGTTGCCGCGCAGATCCGCTTCGGTGATAGCCATCCAGGCCACGCCCGGCACTTCCATCAGCGTCGGCAGCCCGATCAACACCTTGCTGGCGACGCCGCCCTGATTCGAGAATGCGCTGATCGGCAGTTTCACGAATTCGCTTTCATACATGGAATGAAAGTTGGGCAGAATCAGCGAATAGGTTGTGGCGTCCTTGGCGATGCGAAACTCGGTGCCCTCTTTCGTCAGGCGGAAGGACCGGATCGGGGTCTGCTCGGGAATCACATAGCGGAATGCAACGGCGTCGTCGTAGGCGCGCGCTTCGATGGTCAGCTTCCGGTGCAGCTCGGTGGTCTCTTCCAAGTCGACCCGCAGGGCGTTGTAGTGGTTGCGCACTTCGCTGGCCTTCCCGGTCAGCAAGTGATAGGTCTCGTCGAAGCTCGAGGGCGTGGCACTGACAATGCGGACGTCGGTCCCCAGCGGGCTCTGCCCCTCCAGCTCTAGCCGGAGGGCCGATTGGTCCACGAGCGGCTTCCCGCGGAAGGTCACGCGATAGACAAGCTGCTGCTGCCGGAGGACTGCCAGCGTTTGCGGCGGTTTGGGTCTCGATAACAAGGACCAGGCGGCCGTCGGGAGAGGAGAGCGTCTCTGCCCGCGACGAAGGCATCAGGGCGAAAAACAAAGCTGCACAACTTAGGAGTAAGCGCGGGAGCGGCGACATAGCGAACATCCTACTACGAACCAGAAAACGTGTTCTGAGAGTGGCCCGCATAAGCCCTTTACCATGCGAATCAGGTTGCCAGGCTGGCTCGCGAAGTGATTGATATACCTGTACTTCCGGCCAGTAGGGGTGTCCTCTGTTTCTTTCGACACCAGCGCCCGCCGCTTTACATCTCCCAGTCGACCATGCTGCTAGATTCTATTCATGGGTAAGTTTGCCTAGGGTAGGCATTCGTCCATCCTTCTCACAACCTCAAAGGTGGCGTTCGGCGTGCGCAAGATCCGTCTGCGAACGAAGTTTCTTCTCTCGCTTCTAGCCATTTCGGCCGGACTCACTGCCGCTACGCTCTTTATCGTCGGCTACAACGTTCAGAAGCGAGTGCGAGAGGCATCCTCGAGGACCTTCGAAATTCGGTCAACACCTACGAGAGCTTCGACCGGCAACGCCAGGAGACCTTGACGCGTTCCGCGCAACTCCTCGCAAACCTTCCTAATGTTCGCGCGCTAATGACCACGCGGGATGCAAACACCATTCAGGACGGTTCTGCCGATGTCTGGCGCTTGAGCGGAAGTGACTTGCTGGTGATGGCGGACCGCTCCGGAAATCTGCTGGCGCTGCGCACCGACGCCACCGGCTTTGCGCGCGACAAAGCGCAGGCATTGATGCACCACTCGCTGGAGAAGGGCGAAGCACGGGACTGGTGGTTCAGCGGAGGGCATCTCTTCGAGGTTTGGGTGCAGCCTATCTATTTCGGGGCGTCGTCTGAAGGGGCGACGCTGGGCTTTCTGGCGGTGGGCCATGAGATTCAGGCACGCGCGGCCCAGGATTTCAGCAGCATCGTTTCCAGCGATATCGCCTTTCACTACGGCGACGTTTTGGTGGCGAGCACCTTGAATGCGAGCCAGCAGAGCGGCTTGGCACCGCCTCCTCGTGACGCCGCCGCCGGTGCGGCGCGCGTTCCCCAAGAGATTCAGCTAGGCAGCGAACGGTTCCTGATGACCTCCGTTGGACTTTCTACGGAGGGCGGACCGGCGGTGTCGTTGACGATCTTGAAGTCGCTCGATCGGGCCACATCGTTCCTTAACGATCTGAACCGCGTGCTGCTCGGGCTCGGGCTTCTCAGCGTCTTGGCGGGAAGCGCGCTCGTCTTCCTCATCTCCGATACGTTTACACGGCCTCTCGCGAACCTTGTGGGAGGAGTCCACGCTCTCGAACAAGGCGACTTCGGTTACGCGCTGGAGAGCACCAGCGGGGACGAAGTTGCCGAAGTGACAGCGGCATTCGATCGAATGCGCACCAGCTTGCGGGAATCTTTGCTGGGACAACGGCAGCTCGAGGAGCGCCTTCGTCAGGCGCACAAAATGGAAGCGGTGGGCAGGCTTGCGGGAGGCGTCGCGCACGACTTCAACAATTTGCTGACGATCATCCGCGGCCACGGGGATTTGCTCCTCGATCGGCCCGACATGGACGACTCTCAGCGCCACAGCCTCGATCAGATTCAAAAGGCGTCGGGGAAAGCGGTTTCCATGACACGGCAACTACTTGCCTTCAGCCGAATGCAGGTACTGCAACCGCGCGTCTTGGACCTGAACGCAGTGGTCTCTGATTTGGGCAAGATGCTCCCTCGGCTGATCGGCGAACATATTGAATACGTGTTCTTACCGGAGCCGAAGTTGGGGGCGGTGAAGGCCGATCCTGGGCAGCTTGAACAGGTGATCATGAACCTGGTCGTCAACTCGCGCGACGCCATGCCCACCGTCGGCACAATCACGGTTCGCACGCGCAACGTTCTTATGGACGAGGCGGAGGCCCGCAGCCACCCGCCGATGACGGCGGGCCACTACGTGTTGCTCTCGGTGGCCGACACCGGAATAGGGATGAGTGCAGAGACAAAGGCCCACATTTTCGAGCCCTTCTTCACTACGAAGGAGGTAGGCAAAGGCACGGGTCTCGGCTTGGCCACGGTTTACGGCGTAGTGAAGCAAAGCGGAGGCTTCGTTTGGGTAGAGAGCACGCCTGGAAATGGCGCGACGTTTGAGATTTATCTGCCGCGAGCCACCGAAACGTTGTCGAAAGCCGACGTGGAAGCCACTCCCTCGACAATTTTTCGGGGAAGCGAAACGATTCTCGTTGTCGAAGATGAGCCCGACGTGCGCGACCTGGCCTGCGAATTCCTAAAGGTCAGCGGCTACTCGGTGCTTGAGGCGCGCAACGGTCTTGAGGCCGTCGAAGTGCTTGCCCGGCATTCCGGCACGATTCACTTGGTGTTGAGCGATGTGGTGATGCCCAAGATGGGCGGCAGGGAGTTGGCGGAGCGGCTGCGCACGATCCGCCCGGATACGAAAGTCGTGCTCATGTCCGGCTATTCCGAATATTTCAACGGGCCTAGGGACCCAAACATTTCTCCCGCTTTGATGCTTCCGAAGCCTTTCTCGCGGGCTTCGCTGCTCGAGAAAATTCGCGAGGCCCTGTCGGGTAATACGGTAGAGCAAGCCAGCACGCTGAGGGGCGTGTGATGCGACGGAGTGTTCGTGAAGGAGGTTGTTGTGCGCACTAATGAATGCCGGAAGCTGATTCTCAAGCTCTCGGCGACTGCGAGTTTGTTGCTCCTGATCCCTGCCTTTGGGCAGGCGCAAGAGGCGTCGAAGCCTGCGCCCGCGAGCCCGCCGTCCGCTGAAGCGACGGCTGATGTGCAGGCACTTGCGCAAGCAGTCCGCGAGCTTCAGGGACAAGTGCAGGTCTTACACGCGCAGATGAGCCAACTGCGCGCCGAAGAACAGCAAGCTCACGAGGAAGCGCGCAATCTTCGCCGCGAGCTGCGCCTCGCACAAGGGCAATCACCCTCGGTCGCCAGCGCAGGATACGGAACTCCCGGCCGTTCCGTGACGCCGGACACCGTCTCTGCGGTACCACCCAGCCAGAACGCATCAGCCGGAGCGGGTCAGGAGCAAGCCACGACCGACCGCATTGGCAAACTCGAAGAAGATCAGCAACTCGACGAAGGGAAACTCAACGACCAGTACCAAACCAAGGTCGAAAGCGCATCGAAGTACAAGCTGCGGCTTTCCGGCATTGTACTGTTCAACATGTTCTCCAACCGCGGGGTGGTGGACAATCAAGACTTCCCCGGCCTGGCTCTGGAGCGCGAGGCTGATGATCCCGCGGGAACGTTCGGAGCATCGCTTCGTCAATCGCAAATCGGAATTCAGGCATTTGGCCCCGACATCGCGGGAGCGCACACCAGCGCGGACCTGAATTTTGATTTTGCCGGTGGTTTTCCGGACACGCCGAACGGCGTAGCCACGGGGATCGTGCGGCTGCGCACCGGCACGGTGCGGCTGGACTGGGCGAATACCTCGCTGATCGCCGGGCAGGACCACTTGTTCTTTGCGCCGCTGGCGCCGACATCGCTGGCTTCGCTTGCAGTTCCAGCGCTCGCCTATGCCGGCAATCTGTGGAGCTGGACGCCGCAGGTTCGCGTCGAGCACAGAGTGCATGTTTCTGAATCCTCAACCTTGCTTTTCCAGGGCGGCATTCTGGATTCCTTCTCGGGCGAATCTCCTGAGAGCGAATACTACCGAACGCCCGGCGCGGGTGAATCATCCGGCCAGCCCGCTTACGCGACGCGTGTCGCCTGGAGTTATCACTTGTTCGGCCAGGAGATGACCGCCGGAGTCGGCGGATACTACGGGCGCCAAAACTGGCAATTCGGCCGCGATGTAGACAGCTGGGCCGGCACGACCGATTTGACCGTTCCGCTGGGCCGGATGTTCGAGTTCAGTGGAGAGTTTTATCGCGGCCGTGCCGTGGGGGGAATCGGCGGCGGCATCGATCAGACCGTGCTGACGAGTGGAACGCTTGCCGACCCCCTGTCGATCGTGCAGGGGCTCAATTCCATGGGCGGCTGGGCGCAACTGAAATTCAAGCCGCGGCCCAAGTTCGAGGTGAACGGCGCCTTTGGTCACGACAATCCTTTCGGCAATCAAGTCGCGCGCTTCGCTGGAAACCCGGCCTACTACGATGAGTTGTTCGCGCGAAATCAGACCTGGTTCACGAATTTTATCTACCAGCCGCGCTCCGACGTGTTGTTGTCGATCGAGTTTCGCCGCTTGCGCACCTTCGGGAGTGACGGGGGGGCCGACACCGCAAACCAGGTGAATCTCAGCCTGGGTTACCTTTTCTAGATGAGAGCGCTACACACAACTCGGTTCCTCTTTTTCTGCGCGCGGCTCGGCGTGTTGTGCCTGATCGCGGTTCGCGCAGCGGCCCCCGCGCAACCAGCTCCCGTCATCGCAAAAGTCGAGGTGGTGCGGCACAACGCAGCAAAGGCACCGCCCGCGGCTGGCGCGCAGGATTATTCGAATGTCGCAGTTTGGCTCACGCCGCTCGATGATTCCAACGGGACCTACGATACCGTTTCAGCGTCGACCCGCGCGCTGGCAACACACCAGAGCCTGCAGCTCGTTCAGCGGAACAAGAGCTTCGATCCGCACGTTCTGGTGATTCAAACGGGCTCTACGGTGCAGTTTCCGAACAAGGACCCTTTCTTCCACAACGTTTTCTCGCTGTTCGACGGCAAGCGTTTCGACCTGGGCTTGTATGAGGGGGGCTCGAGCAATTCCGCGCGCTTTGACCGGCCGGGTGTGAGCTTCCTGTTTTGCAATATTCATCCGGAGATGAGCGCCATCGTCGTGGTGGTCGACACTCCCTACTTTGCGGTGTCGGATCACACTGGCCGCGTCGTGTTCGCCAATGTGCCTGACGGGCGCTACTTGATGCATGTCTGGTACGAACGAAGCTCGACCGAGGACCTAAAGACTCTAGAACGCGTGATTACGATCTCCGATTCATCGCGTTCTCTGGAAACGGTACAGGTAATCGATAGCGGTGACTTCAAGCTGACCCACAAGAATAAGTACGGACAGGACTACACGCCGCAGACAACCCCCGCTTACAAGCGGCCGTAAGGACGGCTGCTCGCGCTCCAAACAAGCGTCGGATGCCAGTTAAATGTGGCAGGACGCCGCGCCGCGCTTCTCCAGATACTTCTGGTGGTATTCTTCGGCGCGATAAAACGTTCCCGCCGCGGTGATCTCCGTGGCAATTGGCCGCCGGACTTTTCCGCTGGCGTCCAGCGCCACTTTGGACTTCTTCGCCACCGCCTCCTGCTCCGGCGAATGGAAGAAAATCGCGCTGCGATATTGCGAGCCGAAGTCGGGCCCTTGCCGGTTCATCTGCGTCGGATCGTGAATCTGCCAAAAGGTATCCAGTAGCTGCGCGTAGCTCAGCTTCGCCGGATCGAAAGTCACCTGCACGACTTCCGCGTGTCCCGTTTCATCCGTGCACACGTCTTTGTAGGTAGGGTTCGCCATGTGCCCGCCACTGTAGCCCGACACGGCGTCCACGACTCCTGGCAAACGCCGGAACGCCGCTTCAATTCCCCAAAAGCATCCCGCTCCAAATGTTGCGATCTCGTTCATGAAGTTCTCCCGCCCTCCCGCAGATTATCCCGCAATTTGCCGCTGCACGCACATCGCATTGGATGCGCCTCCAGGCGTCCTCGATTCCGCGGGCGAACCTATTGCTTCGCATGCGCCGCGCCGGCGCTGGCGGCCATCGCTTTTAACTTATCCTGCGCCAACGCCTTGTACGGGCTGTTCACCGAGGCCGCCTCTGTCAACGCCGCCTTCGCGTCGGGTATCCTTTTCAGGTTCAGGTATGCGTATCCCAGCCGGTACTCGTTGCGCGCGTAACTGTTCGCATCAACCTTCAGCAAGGGAGCGGCCGCCTTCAAGTTCTCGACGGCGCCTGCATTGTTCTTTCTCTCAAGACTCACTTGGCCCAGCGCGCTCAGCGCCAGGCCTTTCTGGAGCGCGGTCTGCTGCGCCCACTGTTCGTCGGTCACGCCTTCCGGCTTCTTGGCCGCCGCCAGTACGGAAATCGCTTTCTTCGCATCTGCATCGGCCTTGTCGAGCTGTTCCCCTTTCTCGCTGTAGTAGTCCGCCAACAGGATCAGCATCCCCAGGTTGTTCGGGTCTTTCGTCAGCAGCGAGTTGGCCGTTTCCAGCATTTTCGGGGCGTTCTGGGCCTGCTGGTATGAGGCCGCCGCAACTCCCATCGCCTGGTCCGCGTACTGAGAGTCCGGGCACATTTGCGCGAACCGCACCAAATAGCCGGCACGCTTGTTCGCGTCCTTGGTTTGGTAGGCCCCGTTAAAGAGCAACTGCTCAACGTACGTCTCGCTGTCGTGAACGCTTTCGAGCGTCCGTTTCTTCTGGTCGTCCCAAGACCCAGCGTCCTTCCCGTCCGGGGCGGGCGATTCTTTGTAGCGCTTCAAAATGGCGGCTACTTTGTCGCCATACGAAAACTCCTTCTCCGTGTCACCCTTTTCTGCCGCGGCGTGCACCATGTTTACGCCGTTGTTAAAGTTGTCCGGATCCAGCGCGAATAACTTGTCGCCGTATTCGAATGCCTTGTCGTAGTTCTTCGCCGCAATGTAGTAGTTCACGTACAGATCGTTCGCCACGATGGCCAGGTCTCCCTGGGCCACATCCGTGGCGAATTTGTCGATCAACGCGAGCTTCTGCGCCGGATCGGTCGCAGCGTTGATTTCGTTCAGCGCGTGATCCGCATCGGACCCTGCCGGAATGGGCACGTACTTTCCAATTTGCGCGTAAGCCGGCGCCGCAGATCCCGCAACGAACCACACGAAAAGAAGGAGCGCCCCAACGAGCACCTTGTCTCGCCACATAGATGCCTCCAAAGGAAAAGTTCACCGATCGACGGTGACGCAGAACCCGTAAATTGCAGGCATCTTAGTGCCGCCGGGCCTGCTAGGCAAACAAAATCCGGACGAGGGCCGGGAGTCCTACCGTCGAGCCCAGAATCCTGGATTTGACCGCAGCCTTGATCCACGAGAACATGGGGGATTGGGGTGAAGTGGGAAAATGAACGGCTTTGCGCTGTGCAGCACCAGGTAACCAATTCCGGCGGCGCCCGTCTAAATTGGGTGGAGCCACCAAGCCCGCAAACTGGTGCGCCGTCGACCATTCCGGAGAGCGCCCTTCCCAGGAGCCGTTAGAGTCCACGGACTATTTGCATTCTCGGAAATCGGTGCGCTACCCGCGATCGTCTCGCCCCTCGACGATGCGAAAATAGGTATTCATTACCTCCCATTCTATTGGGAAGCATCTGCTCGTGGACGCACTGCGGCCGCAGCCAGGCCATCCTCGTTCGAACGAACGGGCCGCACGTTTTTGCGAAGTTGAATTTCATATTCTGACGCTTTCGCGTTCTGGAGAGTCCGCTGGATGATCGACCCATCGCATCGCGCAGCCAATCGAATTAGCCGGACCATTCTTACTGCCGCCGGCTTCACTGCGCTCCTGTTCTCCCCCACCCAGCTCCGATCCGACGAACCGTACGCGCGCTCGCGAGACTACGACCTCCAGCATTCCAAGATCGCGCTGCGATTTGACATCGAGAAAAAGAAAGTGCTGGGCGACGTGATCCATAGCGTCTCGATTCTTCGCGACGGCACGGCGAAGATCGCCTTCGACTCCGTGGGCCTCACCATCCAGAGCGTGGCGGTGAACAAGTCTCCCGCGAGGTTCGAGACGACGCCCGCAAAACTCATTGTGCCCCTTCCCGCCGCTTCGCATCCTGGAGAAAAGTTCGAGATCGAAATCCGTTACGAAGGCACACCCGCCAAGGGCATGTATTTCATTCTTCCCGACAGAGACTATCCCGACCGGCCCAAACAGATTTGGACTCAGGGCGAATCCGAAGACACGCGCTACTACCTGCCAACATACGACTACCCCAACGACCGGCTGACCACCGAGACCATTCTCACCGTTCCCGCATCCTGGATCACCGTCGCCAACGGCAGACTCATCAGCACCACGGACGCAGGCAACGGCATGAAGACCTGGACGTGGCGCGAATCGGTTCTCAGCTCCACCTACCTGATCACCGTAGTCGCAGGCGAATTTGACGAGGTGAAGGAGTCGTTCCACGGCCTCCCGCTGATTTACTACGCACCGAAGGGTCGCGGCGATCGGATCGCCGCCAACTACGGACGCACACCTGACATGATCGAAGCGTTCAACAGGAAAATAGGCGTCGAATATCCGTGGGAAAAATACGCGCAAGTCATGGTCGATGACTTCGTCGCCGGCGGCATGGAAAACTCGAGCGCCACTACGAACACCGCAAAATCGCTCCGAGATCCCAAGCTCGTCCCGGAATTCCCCACCAACGAAGATCCGCTGATCTCGCACGAACTTGCGCACCAATGGTTCGGTGATCTAGTGACCTGCAAAGATTGGGGCGACGTCTGGCTGAATGAAGGCTTTGCTAGTTTCTTTGAGACCGTGTGGAGCGAGTCCCACTTTTCCAAGGAGCAGACCGACTACGACCGCTGGATGTCGGCCCGCGAGTGGTTTTGGAACCCCGATCTATGGGCAAATCCCATCGTCCGCTTTGACTTTGGTGAGTCAGACGAATTCGACGAAAACGTCTACAACAAGGCCGGCTGGGTTCTCTACATGCTTCGCCATCAAATCGGCGAGGAGGCCTTTTGGAAGGGTTTGAAGCACTACCTGGAGGTGAACCGCGACAAGAACGTGGTCACCGCCGATCTGATCAAGGCCATTGAGGAAGCCAACCATATCGATGTGGACCGTTTCTTTCAGGAGTGGATCTACGGCGCAGGAGCCCCGAAATTTAACTTAACCTACGCCTACGAAGACGCCAAGCATCAAGTTGCTTTGAAGGTCAAGCAAACGCAAAAGGTTGAAGGCCACGTCGGCCTTTTCCATGTTCCCGTAGACGTTGAGATCACCACGCCATCAGGGCCAAAGCTCTATATGGTTAATGTTTCCAAAGACGCAGAGACCTTCACTCTTCCATCCGATTCCACCCCCTTAATGGTCCTGTTTGACAAAGGCGGCTCGATTCTCAAGACCGCCGATTTCCACAAAGAGAAAAAAGAGTGGTTGTATCAACTGAAGAATGCTCGCGAAGTGTACGATCGCGCCGACGCCGTGATCGCGCTCGGTAAAATTGGCAGCGATGAAGAGGTTGTCGCGGCTCTAGGCAGCGCCCTCAACACTGACCAAGCGGCGGGTATTCGGGGAATCTCCGCTGACGCGCTGGGCAGGATCGGAGGCACCACTGCGCTGAAGCTGTTGCTAGCCGCGCTCCAAACCAACAATGATCCCGGCGCTCGCAGCCACATCGTCTCCGCGTTGGGCTATTTCAAGGATGACGCCAACGTTACCGCCAAGCTCGAATCCATTGCGCGCGATGATCATTCCTATCGAGCGCGCGCCAGTGCCCTGCAAGCGCTGGGCAGGTTGAAGGCACCCAACGCCTTCAACACCCTCGAGGCCGCGGTGGCCGGTGATTCGCCCGACGGCTTCCTGCGCGAAGCGGCTCTGCGCGGATTCGGTTTTTTGGGTAGCGACAAGGCCGTGCCGATTCTCCGCGAGTGGTCGTCAGTCGGCAAATCAACTGGCTCGCGTATTGCCGCCCTCGCTAGCCTTGCCAGACTGGACAAAGACAACAAGGAAATCACCAAAGAGATCGCCGCTTTTCTCACTGAGCCGCGCTTCCCGGTTCGCGAGGCGGCCATCTATGCGCTGGGCAATCGCGGCGACTCTTCGGCGATTCCTGCGCTCGAGTCGTTGCTGAAAGTGGATGACCTGAGCATCGAGATGGTTCCAATGATCAAAGACCAAATCGCCAAGCTGCAGGGACGCAAGGCGAGCAAACCAATCTCGCACGACGACGACGCGGACGATGCGGATTCAGCCAAGGACGGCCCAGCGAGCGATCAATCGGGCGTTGCGCAACGCCTCGACAAGCTCGAACACCTAGTCCAGGAAATGAACGAGCATCTCAAATCCATCGAGTCCCGCCTTCCGCCTCCGAAAAAACAGGACCACGAATAGCATCTCCTATCCGCGATCCTCGGCGAACTCCGCGTCTCTGCGTTATCTTTTCTGTTCTGCGGGTTCCGCGATCAAAATCCGAAGATCCCGCAGATTTGTGCCCGTAGGCCCGGTCACGACCGCATCCCCCAAGCGCGCAAAAAAGGTATGCGCGTCACTCCGCCGAAACGCGTCTTGCGGCTCCATTCCCAGTGCCCGCGCTCGCTCCAGAGTCTCTCCATCCGCCACCGCGCCCGCCCCCGGACTATTCCCATCAATCCCGTCCGTCCCGGCACTGAACACCGCCAGTTGTCTCCCAGCAATCTTCTCCACGCACGCCAGCACAAACGCTGAATTCCGACCGCCAACGCCATCCCCGGTGACCGGCGAGCTGACCTCGCCATCCGCAATCAACGCCACCCGCTGACCGCGATTCGCCGCACGCAACTCCTCCAGTTGCGCCAACAGGTATTCCGCCGCTTTCTCCACCGGCCAATCGTCGGTCGTGTTGTCGCAACACGTCACGCAACTCCCGGCCTCCGCGGCGTGGTGCGCGGGATGAAACAAATCGTCCATCCCCAGCAGCAGCGAAAAATGCGCGTTCGTGAACGCCGGATCCCCATGTTTCGGCGTCTCCGGCATTTTTCCCTCCCGGATCCATTGCCGCAGCGTCGCCGGCAGTTGCTCAGCCAACGCATACTTCTGCAGAACATCCCCGACATCCTGAATCGTCGTCGGATCGGGAATCGTCGGCCCCGAGGCCAGCGCCGATTCCTGCCCACCCGGAACATCGCTCACCGCCAGCGTGATTTTCGTGGCTCGCCCCGCCGCCACGGCGAGCCTTCCGCCCTTCACCGCCGAAATGTGTCTTCGGACCGTCCCAATGTCTCCGATCGGAGCCCCGCACGTAATCAGTGCGCGGTACAACTGCCGCACATCCTCAAGCGTTTGCTGCGAATCCAAAGGCAGCTCCACGAGCGCCGATCCTCCTCCCGACAACAAGAAGAAAACCAATGTCCGCGCCTCGCAAGTCTTCAGCAGCGCAAGAGTTTCTTCCCCCGCTTTCCAACTCTGCTCGTTCGGCAGGGGATGGCCCGCGGCGAAATACCGCATGCCGCTTAGCGACGTCACGGGCGCGGTAGGCGCGGCCGCGATGCCGTCAAACGCCGCGTCCGGCCCCAACACCGCGGCAAGCCCCTCCACCATCGCATGCGCCGCTTTACCGATCGCGATTACGCGCACTCGCTCAAACGCGCGCAGATCGACCACCGCGGCCCCGCACTGCACCTGCGACCCCATACGGAGCAGCTTCCGCTGCATCGCCGAGGGAATATCGATCGCCCCTAGTGTTTGGAGGAAAATCCGGCGGGCAAGTTGCTTCAGATCCGCCATGGAGGGTTTACCGCTCTGCGCCTCACTTCGCCTCTAGCACTTCTGGATTCACCATGTTCGGCGGCCGCTGCCCTTTGAACAACGCCACCACGTTTTCCGCCGCGATGCACGCCATCTTCGTCCGCGTTTCCAGCGAACCCGACGCAATGTGCGGCGCGAGCACCACGTTGGCCCGCTTCAACCCGGGCAGAATGAACGGTTCGTTCTCGTACACGTCGAGAGCGGCCCCGGCAATCTTCCCGCTTTCCAGCGCGTGGACCAACGCGGCCTCGTCCACCACCGCACCGCGCGACGTATTGATCACGAACGCCGTCGGCTTCATCCGGAAAAACTTTGGCGCGTCGAACAGCCCGCGCGTCTCAGGCAGCAACGGCACGTGCACGCTGACAAAATCCGCCTCCGCCAGCAGTGTATTGAAGTCCTTATACTCCGCCTTGAGTTCTTTCTCGATGTCCAACGGCGCACGAATCGCGTCGGTATAAATTACTTTCATCTGAAATCCTGCCGCTCGCCTGGCCACCGCGCGCCCGATACGCCCAAATCCAACCAATCCCAGCGTCTTCCCCCACACATCGGTTCCGACGAGCTGATCCAGGTCCCAGCCCTTCCAGTTTCCGGACCGCGCTAGCTGTTCGCCCTCACCCAGCCGCCGCGCCACGGCCATCAGCAGCGTCCACGCAAAGTCCGCCGTCGTTTCGTCCAGTACTCCCGGCGTATTGGTCGCCACCACGCCGCGCTTCGTGCAGGCCGGTACATCCACATTGTCAAACCCGACCGCAACGTTCGCCGCAATGCGCAGCTTCGGAGCCGCCCGCAGCAGTTCGTCGTCCACCCTCTCCGTCAGCAGGCACACCAGAGCTTCCTTGTCCTTGATTCGGCGAAACAATTCTTCCTTGGAAATTCGCTCCGGCTGCGTCCAGTACTCCACGTCGCAGGTCGCGTTCAAGATCTGCTGCGCTGCCGGAAACAAAGGCCGTGTCGCCAGCACTCGAGGTTTCGCCATCGTGCTCCTCTCCTGAATAACCGGGGCTTACACTAGCACAGGTGCTTCGCCGGTGACACGCGCCAGTAACATGCCATGGAAACCGGAACGTTGCGCGGGGCACGCTTCTCTCTCTATAGTGAACGTAACGCTTTTCCAGGTCTGGCACAGATGACGGCTGTTCCGATTCGCGAGCTCAAAAAACTTTTGGGCCCCGGCGCGGTGCTCCATCGCCCCGAGGACCTCCTTCTCTACGAGTACGACGGCTCGGTGGAAAAAGGCCGCCCTGACGCCGTTGTTTTTCCTTCCTCCACCGAAGAAGTCTCCCATGTCGTTAAACTCGCCGCCCTTCATAACATTCCGATCGTCGGGCGCGGCGCTGGCACCGGCCTCTCGGGCGGCGCGCTGGCCCGCAGCGGCGGCATCATGATCGCCTTTGCGCGGATGAACCGCATCCTCGAACTCGACATCGAAAATCAACGGGCAATCGTTCAGCCCGGAGTCATCAATTTGGGCTTGACCCGCGCCGTCGAGCACGCCGGCCTCTACTTCGCCCCCGATCCTTCCAGCCAAAAATCGTGCACTATCGGCGGCAACGTCGCCGAAAACGCCGGCGGACCACACACACTCGCCTACGGCGTCACCACCAATCACGTCACCGCTCTCGAGCTGGTCCTTCCAGATGGCGAGATCTTCCACGTCGGCACGGCGCAGGGCGACTCCTCCGGCTACGACCTCGCCGGCCTCTTCGTCGGCTCCGAGGGCACTCTGGCTCTCGTCACTGAGATCACCGTCAAGCTCTCGCGCAAGCCCGAAGCCGTGAAAACGCTCCTCGCCATTTTTGAAACCGTCGATGACGCCTCCGAAACCGTCGCCGACATCACTGCGCGCGGCATCACTCCGGCCGCCTGCGAAATGATGGACGGCTGGACCTTGCGCGCCGTCGAGGAATACGTCCATGCCGGTTTTCCTCTCGACAGTGGCGCCGTCCTGCTCATCGAAGTCGAAGGACTCACCGAAGCCGTCTCCGCGCAAGCCACCGCAATCGACGAAGTCTGCCGCGAGCATCACGCCCGCGAAGTCCGCGTCGCGCGCGACGCCAAAGAGCGCGACCTGCTATGGAAGGGCCGCAAAAACGCTTTCGGCGCCCTCGGCCGCATTGCTCCCAGCAACTACGTTCTCGACGGCGTCATTCCTCGCTCCAAGCTTCCGCAAACTCTCCGCCGCATCCAAGAAATCGGCCAGCAACACGGCTTCCAGATCGGCAACATCTTTCACGCCGGCGACGGCAACCTTCACCCCATCGTCCTTTTCGATCCGCGCGGCGCCCAGCAATTCCAGCGCGCCATGAAGGCCGCCGCCGAAATCATCCGCTATTGCGTTGAAGTCGGTGGCAGTCTCACCGGCGAGCATGGCGTCGGCATGGAAAAGAACGAGCTTATGTCTCTCCTCTTCTCCGACGCCGATTTTGCCTTCATGCGCCGCGTCCACGACGCCTTCAATCCCGGCTGCCTCTTGAATCCCGGAAAAGTTTTCCCTCTCAATAAGGGCTGTGGCGAAACGCGCATCCGCCCTCAATCCACAATTCCTGCAACTCCGGCGAGTTCCGCATGACCCCTCGCCCCAATCCGTCCCTGCGCAACCACGTGTGGCACAGCCATTCCTGGCTGTGCTCTTCGCCCGCCGCTCCGTGGCTCGCCCCATGACTCCGTCCTCCGGCACTCCCGCCAACGCCCTGCAATCCGTCATCGACTCCTCGCGCACCTCCGTGGACCCGTCCACACTCGCAACCTATGCCATCGACAACCTGACTCCTGCCGCCGTAGCAAAACCCGCCTCCGCGGAAGAAGCCGCCGAAGTGATCCGCTTCGCCGCCGCCGGAAAGCTCGCGGTTATCCCCTGCGGCGCCTGCACCAAGCTCTCCCTCGGCGCGCCACCCTCGCGCTACGACATCGCGCTCGACATGACCGGCCTCCGCCAAATCGCCCACTATGATCCCGCCGACCTCACGCTCGGCGTCGATGCCGGTATGCCGCTCGCGGTATTGAACGCCACGCTGTTCGAGCACAAACAATTTCTTCCCCTTCTCACGCCGTACTACTCCACAAGCACGGTCGGTGGCACGATCGCCGCCGGCCTGGATTCGCCGCTGCGCCAGTTTTACGGCAGCGCTCGCGACTTCCTCCTCGGTGCAGAATTCATCGACGGCACGGGCGCGCTCGTCAAGAGCGGCGGCCGCGTCGTCAAAAATGTCACGGGCTACGATCTTCACAAACTCCTTATCGGCTCTCTCGGCACTCTCGCCGTCATCGCGCGCCTCAACTTCCGAACATTTCCCGCTCCCCTCGCCGGGAGTCGCGGCGTGGTCGCATCCTTTACCACCTGTCAAGCCGCGCTGGCATTTCGTCGCAAAATCGCCGAGTCCCAGACCGCTCCGCTCACGCTCGACGTCTTGAATCCCACCGCCGCTCAAATTTTTGCTACGCGTACGCCGGGAATGAAGGAAGTCCCCGTCTTCGCGGGCGAAAACCGAGACACCGCGCAAGCTGCTCTACCTCTTCCTGGAGAATGGTTCCGGTCAAACGAATGGCAGGTCTGCGCTGCATTTGCCGGCAATCCCGAAGTGTTGGATCGCTGCGCGCGCGACGTGACCCGCTTTGCCGAATACTCCCACGCCAATTCCCTCTCCATTCTCGACGACACCACTCGCCCCTCGGTATGGGGCCGCTTGCGCGAAGCTCTCCCGCTGTTCCGCGAGTCCTCGCCGGCCGCAACCATCCTGCGGCTCAGCATCCTTCCTTCTCATCACGCCGAAGCCATCACTGTGCTCGACGCCGTCGCCCGCGCCGCCAAATTGCCGCTTGCCCTCGTCGCCCGCGCCACCGGCACGCTCTACGTCGCACTCCTCCCCAAATCCATCCCCGAATCCATGTCCGAATCCATAGACGATGCCTGGCTCGAGAACCTCACCCTGCTCGTACAAGAAGTCTTCACCCTAGGCCGCAGCCGCAAAGGCGACGCCACCTTCCTCTGGGCGCCGCCCGCACTCCGGAACGTGCTCTCGGTCCAAGCCCCCAGTCCCGCCGCTCTCCACCTCATGCGCCGCCTCAAATCCGCTTTCGACCCACACAACGTCTTCGCCCCAAACCGATTGCTGCCGCAGATCTAGCCACTACTTACGTCTACATTTTGTGAGTATTGCCATTCTCGACTGAGGGACGAACCCGTATCCTCAGGGAATTACCAGTCCCCGATTCATGGCCGCCATCTGGGCCCCTTCAGAATCGCGGACCACGATGCGCACCAGAAAACTCCCCGGTTGCAGGTCGAAGCTGGACTTGACGCTGATGCCCGCCCTATTGATGCGCTCCAGCGTGGCATCCTTCAACTTCAGGTCGATGATCTTCTGCTGGCCGGTAACCAAGTGTCCGTTTTCGTCAAAGATGGCAGTCGAAATCGTCAAATTGTCGTCGTTCCGGTCTTCGGCCTTGCGGAATTTCAGCCCCTTGGTCTCCAGATGCGTAACCACAGACAGGCGCACGCCGTTCTCGGTCTTGAAGAATTGCGTCTGGCATTCGATCGGCAGCTCGCGCATTTCCTCCTGCGAGAAGATCGCCTGCTGGATCTCCTCCTTCGCCGTCGCCTCAGGGTCGGATTGCCCTCGCGGGGCGAAATACCCGTGACGCGCTTGGAGCGCAAATTTTGGCTTGCTCACCAGCGTCACTTTCAGATGGTGATACTTCCCATCCAGCTTCAAATTTTGCGGCGTAAATCCCAGCACATAAGACACCTCCGGCTCCGCCGCGGCCTGCAGCAGGCCTTGATCGATGTCATTCCGGTTGTGAAAAAAGGTCCCGCCGGTGCCAGCTGCCAGGTCCCCAAGCACATCAGCCTGCAAGAACTCTTCGGTCGTTATGAATCGCTGCTTCAAAGGATTGGTAGTGCCCTCATTGGAGGCGTCATAAGCCACGGAGACATACAGGCCGCGAGCGTCAATAGCGTTGATCACAACGTTCGCCTTGGTCGCCCGGTCGATCACTTCACCGGTCCACAGCATTGTGGGCGTCACGAAAAATCCCGGCGACATCATCACGATCACGCGCTGCCCGGGCAGCGCGCTCATCCGTCGAATCAAAGCCTCCAGATTTTGATACGTGACTTGTAACTGTGATTCCTCCGCGTCCAATACCCGCTGGGCTGCTCCCTGCGCCAGGTTTGTGGCCGAGGCCACTGCCTGCGCTTCTGCCTGCGGCGTCTTCTGGGTCGCCCCTATTCCCGTGCAATTCAGGACGTCCTGGACCGCCACCTGTATTGCCGTTGGATCGTTTGCGCTTGTGATCTCGTAGGCTTCGTAAAAACTCATCGGCGGGCAGTCACCGGAAGTATTCACCGAGCGTGAGCGTGGCACGATACCCTGCAGCGCGTTCTCAAGTTTGTCTCGGTCCGCCGTAAAGTCCTGTTCCACCTGGCCAGACGTGGTGAAGATCGCAAAGCGATCGCCGGCCGCCATGGCCGCGAACAACTTCGTAGCCGCTTGCCGCGAAAGCAGGGCATCCTGTGCCGAAAGGTGAAGATCGTCGAAGAACAGCGCCACAAACCTTTGCGGCAACTCCGCCGCTTTCACCGGTGTTCCTTCCGACGTTGCTTCCTCCGCATCCATCTTCACCGTAGGTACCTGGGAAGCAGGAGTTTCCACGGAAAAACTGGAGATCGTTTGTAGCTTGCGCTCGTCAGTGAGCTGAAAATCTTCCTTTTTCAGGTTCGCCACCACTTTGCCGCTACCATCGCGCGCGACCACGCGCACCAGGACTAGATTGACGCGCACCTTAAACGTGGCAGGAGAATCGTGCGAAACGATTTCTTCCGTGGGTGCCTTCGCGCCCGGTTCCTGCGTGCTCCGTGGCGCCGCCGCCCCCTCCGGAGATTGTGAAGATGGTTGAGTTTGTGGAGCTTGCGGAGGCGAAGGCTGAGTCTGCGCGCCAGCGGCCGAAAGCGCGCACACGAAAAGTACACCGCCAAGAAAGACTGTCCGGAAAACTCGCAGGGAAGCAGTTGCATGCCAACGGAGTGGTCTTGCCATCGCTAGTCCTCCACTCCGCCAGGTTGCGCCGAATCTAATTGCAATTGCGCGAGTTGTCAATCTCCGTAGGCTCGTCCGGGCGCCGCCAGCACCGCGCCGAATGAACTGTGGGCCGAATCACTTCTAGGTTCCCGCGTTTATCAGCCACCTGGATGATTTCCGGGTGCACCGTCAAGCCCGAAGGACACATGGGAGCCTAGCGGCGGTAGTGGGTTTTCGCCTCCAATGCCCGAAATGGTGTAACCTCACGTCATCGGGTCTTGCCGGCCAGAAACTCATTCGTTCCACCTTCTCAAGGAGAGAAGTCTCACATGGTTCGTAAATTCTTGCTTTTCATTGCTTCATTCTCGTATGTATCCATGGCCATAGTCTTCCCGGCCATACTTACATGTGCGAGTGCGGCGAACGCAGACACGAACAAGTCGTACGAGATCGATGTATCTGCGAAAAATGAATGGGTGGACACGAAGATCGACCTGCACGGGGGAGCAAAGCTGCGCTTCACTGCCACCGGGAAAAATCACGTACCCGCCTGACGACTCGTACAGCGGAAAATCGCGGACCTCGGGAACGTTCGGTCCGGACGGGCTCTCGCGGGGATTTGCTGACTTGCTCCACCAATACGCGGTGAATGATGCAGGCCATGGCGCGCTGATCGGACGCATTGGTTCTGAGTCGTATGCACAGGCGTTTCTGGTCGGCGCCAGCAAGGAATACCGAGGTACCCGTGGCGGGGAGATTACTTCTGGGGATCAATCAGAGTATGAAGGACGCATCCACCGCCGACGGAAGCTTCCACGTTAAGATCGAGATTCTGGACGAAGGTTCGACGGGATGCCGCAAATGCTGGGGGGCCGGTTGAAACCCGAGTGCCCGGCATCACTCCGGATCTGCTGAGCAAAATTCCGCGCCGCGTTTCCGATCCCGCCGGAAAACCCGGCGATATGGTCAACGTCCTGATTGTAGGGACGCAGGATCAACTGGTTCAAGTATTCACCACAGCGGAATGGGTGCAGGTGGATAAGACCGTCGAAAATACGGCGCTGAATGCCGTCATGGATTCGTTAGAGAAGAAAGACTATCTGACGATGCCGATGAGTACTCTCTTTCTCTTCAACCGGCCGCAGGACTATGGATTCGCGCACGCCGAGCCGGTGAGAGTCGCTATGTCTCGGAATCATCTGCGCGTCTGGAAATCGCCATATCGAGGTCGACGGACGGCCGCTGTGGTGCATCGCCGCGACACACGATATTGGATTCGAGCGAGATCAGCGAAATAACGGGCTGACCCACAAAATCGACCCGGCGATCGATGGCGAACGCGAATACGTGAATGGCACGCTTTCGGGAACCGGCCTTGTGATCCAACGGGATCATGTTACGCCAGCCGATCCGCTGACCACTGCCAAGACCGCGACGGGCGGGGAGTTTCACTCCGATGGACGCATACTCGTGCTCGTTCTGAGCAAAGCGACTAGCAAAACCAACTAGAAACGCTTCGGTTTTAGTTTAAACCTTACTCGCAAGTCGCAAGCACGCGGACAAGGCAATCTGCCTGAGGCTGCCCGCCAAGGTGTTTGACCACCCGCTCTACTCCTCGTAAGTCTGGTTACCAGACATGCAGTTCGCGACGATGTCGCCCGTCCAGTATCGTCGCGTATCGAAACGCGTCGGAACAGCAGAACCTGCTCTACTTCAATGCTTTTTCCAGCAAAGATGCAGTGCTCGCGCCGCCTTTCGATTCCACAAACTTGGTCATCACCGGCACGAATTTGCTCGCCATATCTGGGGACAGGCCCAGTTTGTGGAAAGCTTCCGCAACTTCGGCCATGCGGCCCATGCCACCAGGCAGGGCGCTTTCCAAGCTGGACAGCTCGGAGTTGTCGGTCAGGGCGGGGGCTGTCTTCAGCAGGCCACTCATCCCAGGCACGGCAGCTGACACTTTGCCGAATTCCTCCCCGCTCAAGCGGCTCTTGGCCAATGCGAACAGGGCGCCCGCGCCGCCGCGAGCCTGTGTGCGCGTGACGGAAAGTCCCTTGGTCAATTGTCCGACTAGTTCCGCGCTGGAGTTTTTCGAAGCCTGCGCTGGTGAACCCTGCGCTTTTAGCTGTACCCCTGCAAGGATAAAGAAGCCGCACAACAAAGTCGTAGCCCACGTGGTCATCCATCGATGCGTCATATTTTCCATAAATCCGTGTACCTCTCTAGTCTCTGGATAGTACCGCACTCGGTGGTATGGCGCTTGTCCGTCGGCCATGTCGCTTCGTTGACTTACATCCTGCTGCAACCTAAGATGACCACGAAAATGGCGGACTCTCAGTCACTCATCGGGCAGACGGTTTCCCATTACCGCATCCTCGAAAAACTCGGCGGGGGAGGCATGGGCATCGTCTACAAGGCGGAGGACACTTCGCTGGGCCGTTTTGTGGCGCTGAAATTTCTGCCCCCAACATCTGCACGACTCCCCGTCGTGCGAGGATACTCAGAACCTCGCGCTGGCCACCCCGCGCAGACTCTCAAATACCTGGAAGATGCGGCTCCCTATGATTTGGCCTTCCCCCTGCCGCAGTTCAGCGAGGGTGGACTTCTCTATCCTTCGTTTATTCGCGGGCAAGCTTATCTGGCTCTCCGGCAGGGCAAGGAAGCTGCATCTGAATTTCAAGAGTTCATTGACCATCGCACCATCGTCGCCAACTCGCCGCTCGCCGCGCTGGCGCGCCTGGGTCTAGCACGCGCCTCCGCGCTCCAAGGCAACTCGCCCAAAGCCCGCGCCGCCTACCAGGATTTTCTCGCCCTCTGGAAGGACGCCGACTCCGACATTCCCATTTTCATCGCCGCAAAATCCGAGTACGCGAAATTGCAGTAGTCGCTAGCGAACATGTTCCCACTGATTGTGGTTGTGCCTGGTTAGCCGTGCCAGCTCAACCGGTCGATGCAACACCATCTAATCGGTTGATCCGAGAATACTTGCCTCGAGAGAGCCCGATCTGTCCGGCTGTATTCAATACTAGTGCGAAATACTCTTCAAGGTTGTGTCTTGGTAGGTTTTCTCCCAAAACCCTGCCGAAGGGCCCTTTTCGATACTTTTCGCCCTCGGAGCATCTCCCTTCGGCTTCGTACCCTCGCACCATCAGCAACTGACTTTGCGATGAACTGTTTGAACGACATAATTCGGTGAATTGGTTGTGGCGGGGTTTGGCTTGATGTTTGGATTGGCATTGTTGTTCTCCTCGCTGCTGAGATGAGTTGATTGAGTCGTGGTGCGAGGTATTTATCCGATCGACGGCGGTATGGTCGTGAATGTCAGTGATTTCAGAAAAGCCGTTGTATCCTCCATGGAGTGATCGAGGATATGAGAACACAATCCTATTTCAGAAAAGTTCAAACAAGGTTTTTGCGTTGGTAAAATCACATCAGCACACGACACCAACCTGCAACGTCTTGAACGATGAGATGATGCGGAATTTGGCGAAGTTGGCGTGACAGTTGTAGTTTGCTTGCTCTGCCTTAACACAATAACTAGATCTAATAGTTGAAGTGTGCTAGCTAGGACCTATGAAGAAAAAAACACGACAAGCGAACCTTCGAGTAAAGTCTCGATACTCGGAGCGAAACGATGTAACGCTCATTACGGGGAATTGTCTCAAGCTCCTCAAGGAAATTCCTGACCGTAGCGTCAAGCTGATAATTACGTCGCCTCCCTACAACATGAACAAGGTCTATGAGAGGAAGAACAGGGAGCTAGACAAGTACATCGAATTTCACAGGCTGGTAATTGCTGAGTGTGTTCGTATTCTGAGAACGGGCGGCAGCATCTGTTGGCAGGTCGGAAATCATGTTGATAGCCAGGGACAAATTCTGCCGCTAGACATTGTGTTTTTTCCATTGTTCGCTGAGCACGCAAACAAGCTGCGTCTCCGGAATCGGATAGTCTGGCATTTTGAACACGGATTACATTGTCAGACTCGGTTTTCAGGCCGCTACGAGACAATGCTTTGGTACACTAAGGGCGATCGTTATGCGTTCAATCTAGACGCAGTTCGAGTCCCTCAGAAGTACCCTGGCAAGAAATCGTATAGAGGGCCCAACAAGGGGGAATACTCTGGCAATCCACGTGGCAAAAATCCCGGTGACCTATGGGTACTCCCAAATGTGAAAGGCAATCACATTGAAAAAACTTCACATCCCTGCCAGTTCCCAATAGAGCTCCCGATGCGGATGATAAAGGCCCTCACTAAGCGGGGAGACCTAATTGTAGATCCATTTGTTGGAGTGGGTTCGACAGCGGCAGCCGCTGTGTTAACAAGGAGAAGGGTTGCAGGCGCCGATCTGGTCGGCACCTACGTGAGAATTGCTAGACAGCGAGTGAAGCAAGCTGCCGCTGGGCTTCTCCGTTTTCGCCCACCTGGAATGTCTGTCTACGCACCTCGACCGAACACAAAACTAACAACACTTCCCGCCCACTTCCGGCGAATAAACAACTCCCATCACGCCTGATCAGGCTCCAAAGGGCTGATTACGAGTGCTTTGTAGACCTTCGGTTCCAGCTTCATTTTGCTTTCATCGAGGTACGGACGCAGATTTCCGATCGGATCATCAGGGTTGATATGAAGCCCCTTTTTGCCACCAGCTTGGTGCTTGGTTGTTGCAGTGTGAAAGACTGCAGTTTCGACCAGGACCGCAGCTGCTCTCTGTTGGGCTGCAGGATCGGACTCGAGACGACGATTAAACTCGCCCTCGTCATTTCCGAAGATTTGCCGGTGAAGCGAATAACCTGAGTTCACATACAGCTTGTTGCCTGCGACATCTCCAAGGACATTCCTTCCCAAATCCTCATATACGAAGTCACTGAACTTCTGACCACCCTCAGGGTGTTCGAATTTCAAGGTACATTTTGCCTCAGCGACCTTGCCATCTCCTCGTATTGCTTGGGCTTTCAACACCGCCTGTTGGCCCCAACCGGTTGCGTTGAAAGGCACAACCAGCTTTGCTATTTTCGGCGTTTTTGTAACATGGCCTTCATCGACCTGAAGGGCCAGCTTGGTTTTGCCTTCAGCCAAGGTCACATTTCCTACAATCTCATCGAGGCGGAATATAACCTCAGGCATTTTCTTGAACGCTTCGAGATTGACTAACAGCGTAGCGTTATTATCCCGATTGGGATCGCCTGACATTCGAAAAGCGGAAAATTCGATGTCCTCCGGTGGCACAAACACTGGTTTGTCATCAACGCCCAGCACTCTGAGCGTGGCGGTAACTTCCTTGCCCGTATTGTCTAAGGTGATTGCGGTGATTGTTCCTTTTTCACCCTTAATGTCGCAAGTGACATTCAGTTCAAACTCGCAATGCGTCTGATTCTTTCGACCCTTTACCTCGGCTAAATCGGGCAAAACCTTGATCGCTGTCCTATCACTTTCAAAAAGGACCAATTCTCCGGATTTTACCTTGCTCAAGTTCACGTAAGCTGAAATTTTGCGGCTAACGCCAGTAATTAGCCTTATGCTCTCAACTCCAAAGAATATCGCCTCATTGCTAAGCGGTTTTGGACCGACAGCGTCACCCTTCTCTTCAGTTTCATCAGCGTTGAATTGATTGATGGCCTTCAGCGCTTCGCTGACCCTTTCACCCAATTTCTCTGAGCGGTTGGATGCACCCTTTTTCTGGCTCTTTTCTTCAGCCTCGTAGAATGGTTTCACATGGCGTTCAACAACAGCAAAGAGTTTGCTTGTGATTTCGCTTTTTAAATCGAAGCCATCTCGGGTGGTCGTGAGAACGGCCTCAGCCTCCGCATCATCTAGTCTTGCCTCAAGTACATTCCGAAGTTTACCTACCCGCACGACCCCATACAGATGCTTGAGGTAGGGATTTTTGTCGTATTCGGGCAGGAGCGTCAGATCGAGTACTGCATCGTTATCATCCACGAAAAGTAAACCATTTTCTCGTCTGCCACAATTCATTGCGTCCATTTGAAGAGGCACATCAGATCGTGCCAGCAAAATATCGATCGGTAGTTTTCCAAACTTGCCTAGGTCAAGCTCTTCGGTTGCTTTCAAAACAACAATGCCTACTGGAAAGTCATATTTTAGAGTTTCGACATGCTCACCGCTTGCCCTTTTTCGGGCAACGACGACTTCGGAATTCGGGTCAGATGCGATTAGTCGAAGCATGTAAAAACTACTAATCTTTGCGACTATCTGGTCTTCGAGGGGTATGTGAGTGCCCTCCCGCACCTTAAACTGAACCACGGTCCCATGATCCAACAAATCAAGCGGGATACCGTGAGAGGTCAGGAGCCTCTTAGTGGCCGCCCCCTCGCATGTTACTTCTATCTGCGGGTCGTTGTTTTTGTCCCATGAAAATTTGCACTGAGTGAGAAGACCCCCTTTGATAGAATAGATGGTTCCCAGATCGTGATACAAGAGAACATCAAGAGCACCTCGTCCGAAAAGACTTCGTGTTTTCTCACCGTGCGCTTTCGCCGAAGCATATTTTCCAAAGTTCCTCTCGAGCTCCTCTTTTGTCATGCCGGTGCCTGTGTCGATCACCCTACACAGACGATTGTTTTTGCCCGCTGTAGAAATTTCGAGGTTAATCCTGCGCAAATGTTTTCGCTTGGGGATATGACGCTTCAGATCAAATGAATTGAGAGAATCACCTACCTCCAACTTTAAGCAGGCATCGATTAAGCCGGCAGCATGGGGAACGCCAGCCTGCTTCTTTAGATTAGAGTCTGAGTTCGTTATCGGCTCGGTCAGGGTCTTGAGGAAGTCCTTTCCGACGGCTGCGCCGACAAGGCGGCGCATCTCACGGCCGGCAATCGCTATTGTCTTTGCCATGACCTATCCTAGCGCCTTCGGAAAACTTAGCTTCACTTCACTTAAGAAGGCTTGAGCTTCGTCATCCATGAGTTTTTTTGCACTTGCTTCAAGTTCTTTCATCGCCTTTTTCCTCATCGATGATGGGGTGTGATCGAATATTTGAAGTAATGCGTGCACGTGAATTAGATCACGGTCACCCATCGTCCCGCTCTTCCACTTCTCAAAGAGTTTGCTTTTTCGAAGACGCTCTATCTCACGTTCTGGCTCGATGGTGCGTGCCTGGCTTGCTTTCTTTGTCGGGGCATAGTTTCGAATAGGACCGCCCAGCAATTCACCGGTTCCTAGAGTGGGAGGATTCAGTTTTGCGGTGAGTTGTTTAGCCATGTTCATTCCATTTTCGTTTAGGCTAAATCCTTTTGAAGCGGCGCCGGTTAGCAGGTTTCGGTATTTGGGCTGCATTTGAAGCAGCGAGCGATTTGTACGGAATGCATCAGGATATTCTGGGAAGCCAACCATTGCGAATTTGGTTGGAAACAGCCGCCAATTCAAAATTGCAATAGCCTCGATTGTCCGACGTATGCTCCACTCATGCAGCCAGAAAAGGCTGTAGGCCGTGAGAGAACGTCAGTGCGATATCAGAATATTGGTCAGAAGCTTTGGGAGAGACCAGAATAAGGTCCCGCTCTGTGCGAATTAAATCAGCGACATCGACCATTTCTACTCTCACGACAAATCTATTGTGATCTTGACTGAAGTCTCGGGTACACCTGCAGCGGCCGCAATTCGCCGTCGGGAGTCAGCAATAACGTCGCCTAAGCGTTCGCTTGTTGGATTCGAAGTTGTTGCGGTTTGTGGCAAAAGCTTTTCTTCCAATCGATAGTTGGCCCATTGACGTGCGAAGCCGTTTGCCTGCGCTGGGCCAACGTCATCGAACCAAATGTTCCACGTTCAATTCTGTCCTTTTGTAGAAGGGTTCGCTGCGAGCCATTGTGCGTGGGCCGTTCTGACTGCCTGCACAGCGTCATCAGTGGGCACGAGGTAAGCGTGAACCCTCCCTCGCATGCGAGGGGTCTCCGGCATCACGATCAGAATATGGTCGGTGTTTTCTATATTCAGTTTGGCCGGCTCGTCCGGTCTGTCCGCTAAAACGACGAGTACATGATCGTTGCAGGTGCGGACCCTGACTGTTTGGCCGTCAGGTCGTCGATAAATCATAGACCTTCCGCCACTTTGAATTTTTTCAAGCGGCATGCCGTTTTGGCGCATTAATTCCAGTCCTGCGCTCACTAATTCCTGATTTGGAACCTTTTGGGTTAATGCGGCCATAAGCCGTATACAGGGCTATATACTGGACTTGTCAAGCCATAAGCTGGCTTTTTTCAACCCTTATAGGTCTTCTCGGGTAGCTTTCTTGTAGATAACCTCCCCAGTTCAGTCCCACGGCAGGCTGCAGGGTAAATGACCACCGGCAATCCAATGGCGAACAACCAAATTTCATGAGGCACAAGCCCGCTCCCGGAAAAGTTTATACCTGTTTATACTTTTTTAGAGGTCAAAGTCCGAAAAGAAAAATCCCGCTAACTCATTGAGTTAACGGGATTAATTTGGTTGCGGGGATAGGATTTGAACCTATGACCTTCAGGTTATGAGCCTGACGAGCTACCGGGCTGCTCCACCCCGCGATAAACCTTTGCGTGCCTTGTCAAAAATCGATTGCCGAAACGGCTTGGCTCAACGCCCGAGGGCGCCGTTTCCAAACCGAGGCTTCCTGAGAAGGCAACCCCCTGGCACAGGGCCGCTGGGGTCGGCGGTTATGTACCAACGTGCGCCTGCTTTGGAAAGGGCCGCGCAGCGACTTTTGCGTTTTTTATGACAGCAAAAATTGACCGGATCGCGCCTTTCAAGGGCAGACGCAGCCGCCCCGGTGCTCTTGCCAGCGGTTCCATAAAGGCCCAGCCTTGAGGCCAAAAGCCGAACAAAGAGGGGGAATGACATGGAGAGCTTCGATTTCGTCGTGGTGGGAGGCGGCTCCGGGGGCTGCGCGGTCGCCAGCCGATTGTCCGAAGATCCCTCCACGTCGGTGGCGCTGCTGGAAGCCGGCGGCAAGGACGACAATTGGGTGGTGACGACGCCAGGCGCGCTGATCTTGATGATCGCCGGCAAAGTCAACAACTGGGCGTTCGACACGGTACCGCAGAAGGGCCTCAACGGCCGCATCGGCTATCAGCCGCGCGGCAAGGGTCTTGGCGGCTCGTCCGCGATCAACGCGATGGTCTATATCCGAGGCAACAAGGCCGACTACGATCAGTGGGCTTCGCTCGGCAACACCGGTTGGTCCTATTCCGACGTGCTGCCCTATTTCAAACGCTCGGAAGATAATTCCGAACTCGATGGCGCGTATCACGGCAAGGGCGGTCCGCTTCACGTCACCGGACTTAGGACCGACAATCCGGTCCGCGACATCTACCTGCAAGCGGCGCGCGAGGCGCAATTCCGTATCCGCGAGGATTTCAACGCCGAGGAGCAGGAAGGTCTCGGCTCCTACCAGGTGACGCAGATGAACGGCGAGCGCTGGAGCGCGGCGCGCGGCTACATTCATCCCTTCATGAACACGCGCCCCAATTTGCGCGTCGAGACCAACGTGCACGCCACGCGCATCATGTTCGAGGGAAAGCGCGCGGTCGGGGTCGAATACCGTCAGGGCAACGAGACCAGGCAAATTGGCGCCCGCCGCGAAGTAATCCTTTCCTCCGGCGCCTTCCAGAGCCCGCAACTGCTGATGCTCTCCGGCGTTGGCGACAGTGCCAAACTTTCCAGGCACGGGATCGCAACAACGCACCATTTGCCCGGCGTCGGACAAAACCTGCAGGATCATCCGGATTTCGTCTTCGGCTTTACTTCGGATGCCCCTTATTTCACCGGCCTGTCGCTCGGTGGCATCGGGCGAATCTTCAAGGGGATCGCACAATACCGGCGTGAGCGGCGCGGGCCGATGACATCCAACGTCGCTGAATGCGGCGGATTCCTCAAAACCCGGCCCGACCTCGACCTGCCCGACATCCAGCTGCATTTCTGCACGGCGATGGTGGCCGATCACGGCCGCAAGCTACGCTGGGGCGCCGGCTTCTCCTGCCATGTCTGCCTGCTGCGCCCGAAGAGCCGCGGCAGCGTCTGGCTGCAAAGCGCCGATCCGTTTGCCGCTCCTGCGATCGATCCGAATTTTTTCGGCGAGGAATCCGACCTCGACACCATGGTCGCGGGCTTCAAAACGACCAGGCGGCTGCTCGAGGCGCCTGCGCTGAAAGCCCTTCAAAAAGCCGACGCCGTCACCGAAGGCGTCGAGACCGACGATCAGATCAGAAAGGTTCTGCGCGACAACGCCGACACCGTCTATCACCCCGTCGGCACCTGCAAGATGGGCGTCAACGATCCGCTTGCGGTGGTCGATCCCAAGCTCAGGGTTTATGGCCTGCAAGGCCTGCGGGTGGTCGATGCGTCGATCATGCCGACCTTGATCGGCGGCAACACCAACGCGCCGACCATCATGATCGGCGAGAAGGCAGCCGACATGATCAAGGCCGAGCTGCGGGCGAGTTGATCGGCCTGTCGCCGTCATCGCGAGTGTTTTTCAGTTTCGCGGTCTGGCGTGCTGCAAGCGCAACCGCAGCACCATGCGCGGTCAAAACGCGAGCGAACTGGCGGCCCAGCCCTGCGAGGCGCCGGTGATCAAAATGATTTCTTTACTAACGTCGAATAGACCGTTCATGACACAACTCCAGCGAGTACGCGGCCGTCGGACTGATACTGAGGATCGATACCGGCGATTTTAACGATCGCAAATCCGTTTTGTTGACCATATCGCAATAGACCGGCAGAGAGAATCGTCAGCCATGAACTCCTTCGATACCGTCGTTTGTCTCGCGGTGGTTGCCGCCGCCGCCGCCGGCTTCAAGGCCGGATTGCTTCGCAGCGCGGTGACGATCCTCGCCTATCTGATCGCCATGCCGACGGCGGTCTTCCTGATGTCGCTGGCTTCGACAAACGGACGCGAGTCACTGGCCGGGCAGAGTTCGCCGCTGCTGTTCGGGACTTTCCTGATCACCGGCATCATGCTCTCGAAATTCATGCGGATGGCCGTCGATGACGCCATTGGCGCTGAAGCCGGCATTGCCGACCGTCTCGCCGGCGCGTCACTGGGCGTGGTGCGCGCCGGCCTTGTCGCAATCACGTTTGTTGTGAGTTTCGATCAGCTCGTGCCATCCGGCCGGCAGCCCGCATACCTCACAGCCTCGCAGCTGCGGCCGCTGCTCTCGGCAGCCGGGCAGAAGAGTTTCAATTCCCTGCCGAGCGACGTTGTGGCCTTCATCGATCGCCTCAAACAGAACCGGCGGATCTGAGCCCGGGCACCCTTCTGATATGCATTTGGGCCGTAGCCGGTCTCTTATCAGGATCGCTCTGGTTGGCTAATGTGACCGGACGGGTTTACAAAAGCCATCCGAAGCTTGAGGGAGTGAGACAGTGGATCTTGGGATCAAAGGCCGCCGCGCCATCGTGTGCGCATCCAGCAAGGGCCTGGGACGCGCCTGCGCCATGGCGTTGGCCGCCGAGGGCGTGCATGTCACGGTGACCGCGCGCGGCGCGGAAGCGCTGGCAAAGACCGCCGCCGAAATACGCAAGTCAAATCCCGGCGTGAGCGTGACCGAAGTGCCCGGCGATATCGCCACGCCTGCGGGGCGCGAGGCCGTGCTGAAAGCCTGTCCCGACCCGGACATCCTGATCAACAACGCCGGCGGCCCGCCGCCCGGCGATTTCCGCAACTGGACGCGGGACGACTGGATCAAGGCGATCGATGCCAACATGCTCACCCCCATTGAACTGATCAAGGCGACAGTCGACGGCATGATGGCACGCAAATTCGGCCGCATCGTCAACATCACCTCCGCCGCGGTGAAGGCGCCGATCGAGGTACTGGGATTGTCCAACGGCGCGCGCGCCGGCCTCACCGGCTTTGTCGCGGGCATTTCGCGCAAGACCGTCATCAACAACGTCACCATCAATGCGCTGCTGCCCGGGCCCTTCAATACCGACCGCTTGCGCGGCGCTGTCGCAAAAGCGGAGGCCGAAAAGCGCGGCGTCACCATAGATGCGATGCTGGCCGAACGGGCCAAGCTCAATCCGGCCGGCCGCTTCGGCGAACCGGACGAATTCGGCTATGCCTGCGCATTTCTATGCGGCGCCAAGGCCGGCTTCATCACGGGTCAGAACATCCTGCTCGACGGCGGCGCATTTCCCGGCACGCTTTAGATCGACGCCTGACGGACCAGCGCCGAGGGAGCTCGCATGCATTGGAACGTGGGCAAGGTCAAAATCACCAAAATCGTCGAACTTGAGACGACAGGCCACACGCAATTCATTCTTCCTCAGGCCACGAAGGAAGAAATCCGGGCGTTGCCCTGGCTCGTTCCTCACTTCGCGACCGAGGAAGGCCGGCTGAAAATGTCGATCCACGCGCTCGTGGTCGAGACGCCCACGCGCCGGATCGTCGTCGACACCGGACTTGGCAACGACAAGGAAGGTCGCACCGTGCCGACCTGGAACAACCGCAAAACGCCATTTCTTGAGGACATGACCGCGGCCGGTTTTCCACCCGACAGCATCGATACCGTGCTCTGCACCCACCTGCACGTCGACCATGTCGGCTGGAACACGCGGCTTGACGGTGGCCGATGGGTGCCGACTTTTGAGAAGGCGCGCTATCTGTTCGGCAAGACCGAGTTCGAGTACTGGCGCGATCATGGCGTGGAGCCCGAAAAGGCGGCCGTCTTTCACAACTCCGTGAAGCCAATCATGGATGCCGGCAGAGCCGAGCTGGTCGCGAGCGACGCTGCGGTTTGCGATGAAATCGCACTGATTCCGACACCCGGCCACAGTCCCGGACACATGAGCGTCCACATTCGTTCTGCCGGCGAGGAAGGCCTGCTCACCGGCGATGTCGCCCACCACCCCTGCCAGATGGCGCACCTCGATTGGTGCTCGACAGCCAATTCCGACCCGGCGCAATCGACCGCGACGCGGCGAGATTTTTTCTCTCGCTTTGCCGACCGTCCCGTGCTGGTCATCGGCGGCCATTTCAGGGCCGGCCATATCAGGCGCGAGGGCGACGCCTTCAAATTCGTCGTCCAGCGCTGAGGTTTGAAAGGGCGGATTCCTCGCCGACGGCCAGTCAGCAGTTGAATTTGGCGGCGCGCTGTTCCATGAAGCATCCAACCAACTGAAGAACCCAGGGAGTGACAGCAGATGAAGCTTGTTCGTTACGGGGAAATCGGCAAGGAAAAGCCCGGCCTGATCGACAAATCCGGCCAATTGCGCGACCTGTCGGGGCATATCCAGGACTTCGTCGGAGACGCCTTTTCGCCGGCGTCGCTTGCCAAACTCGCCGCCCTCGACCCGGCCAGGCTTCCTGCCGTCTCGGGCGGCCCACGGATCGGTTCACCGGTTGGCGGCCTGCCCAAATTCATCGCCATCGGCCTCAACTATTCCGACCACGCCGCCGAGGTCGGGATGGCCCTTCCGAGCGAACCCATCGTCTTCATGAAGGCCAACAACAGCCTGTGCGGGCCCAACGACCCCGTGGAAAAGCCGCGCGGATCGACCAAGCTCGATTGGGAAGTCGAACTGGCGATCATTATCGGCACCCGCGCCAAATACGTCTCCGAGGCCGACGCTCTCAATTACGTGGCCGGCTACAGCGTCTGCAACGACGTGTCCGAACGTTACTTCCAGATTGAACGGCTGGGGCAATGGACCAAGGGCAAATCGCACGACACGTTTGGTCCGCTCGGTCCATGGCTCGTGACCAGGGACGAGATCGCGGACGTGCAGAAGCTGCCGATGTGGGCCAACGTCAACGGCAAGCGCTGCCAGACCGGCTCGACCGCGACCATGATTTTCGGTGTGAAGAAGATCGTTTCCTACCTCTCGGAAATCCTGACGCTGATGCCGGGCAACGTCATCGCGACGGGCACGCCGCCCGGGGTCGGCATGGGAATGAAGCCGCCGAAATTCCTCAACGTCGGTGACGTCGTCACGCTAGGCATCGAGGGGCTGGGCCAACAGCGGCAGGAGATCATCGCGGCGTGAGGGCTGTGCATCCTCACTGTCCGTCATTGCGAGCGCAAGCGAAGCAATCCAGAGCCCAAGCAAGACAGAAGACTGGATTGCTTCGGAGCTATCGCTCCTCGCAATGACGGGAAAATCCATTCGATATTCGGGAAACACGCATGAAACTCACATTCTCCCCGGCCTCGCCATTCGCGCGCAAGGTTCGCATTGCGGCGATCGAACTCGGCCTCATCGACAGGATCGAATTCACGCCGGCAACAGTGGTGCCCGGCCAGGCCAACGCCGAATATGCGCGCATCAATCCGCTGAAGAAGCTGCCGGCATTGATCCTCGATAATGGCAACGTCATCGTCGATTCCTATGTCATCGTCGAATATCTCGACGAGCTTGCCGGCGGCGGGAAATTGATCCCGGCATCCGGACCCGACCGCTGGAAGGTCAAGAGCGATCATTCGATGCTGCAAGGCATGCTCAATTCCATGCTGCTCTGCCGCTACGAGAAAATGGTGCGGCCGCAGGGGCTGCAGTGGCAGGCATGGTCCGACGATCACTGGAACCGCGCCTGGAGCGGCATGGCGCGCTTCGACAGGCAGGCGGACGTGTTGTCGCGTCCCCTCGACATCGTGCAGATCGCGCTCGCTTGCGTGCTCGGCTATGCCGATTTCCGCTTCGCCGATTGCGGCTGGCGCAAAGCCTATCCCAATCTCGATGCGTTCCACGAGAGGATGCTGAGCCGACCTTCGGTCAAGATTTCCGTACCGCCGCCAGCCTGAGGTTTGGAATTCCAAGGGAGTGAACCATGGGCCTCAAGCTCGCCGTCGGCGATCTCGCCATCCATCGCATCATCGAGCAGGAAACCACGTTCCTGCCCGCAACGGAGCTGCTACCCGGATTGACGCCGGACATCCTCGCGCAGAACAGGCAATGGATGCGACAGGCAGGCGCGCTCGATGCGCAAGATGTTTTGATCCTGTGCTTTCAGTCCTATATCGTGAAGACGCCACATCACACCATCCTGATCGACAGTTGCATCGGCAACGACAAGCCGCGGCCCACGCGGCCGAAATGGAACATGAAGACCGACGATACCTATATGCGCGCGCTGGCGAGCGCAGGGGATTTCGGTCGATGAGATCGATTTCGTGATGTGCACGCATTTGCACGTCGACCACGTCGGCTGGAATACGCGGCTCGAAGGCGGCCGCTGGGTGCCGACTTTTCCGAACGCGCGCTATATCTTCGGCAAGGCCGAATTCGACTACTGGACGGAGCAGAGTGCCAAGGCCGAGGTGCCGGCTTTTATCGACAGCGTATTGCCGGTGGTCGAGGCCAGACGCGCCGATAT
>CAVXTQ010000007.1:0-1249567 GCA_963764675.1 uncultured Acidobacteriota bacterium | reverse complement strand
AGGAGTGCGATCGTCTCCCGGATGACGGTCCGGCTAACTCCAAATCGCAGCGCCATCTCCTGCACCGTCGGCAGACGGTTGCTGGATTGAAGCTCTCCGCTGAGGATCTGGTTGGCGATCCGCTCCGCCAGTTCCTCCGTCGTACTCCGCTGCGCGCGCAGCAGTCCGACGTCGAGGGTTCTCGTCTGTGCTCGGCGCTGACCCACTGTATTCAACTCATCAGGTCACATGTTTTCATCATCTTGCCTTGCCGGCCTGCGAAGTCAAAGCGGGCCTGGAACAGACCGGTTTTCCTCATTTCCGCGAGCTTCCGCGGCCGGGTATGGATTCGACGCCGTGCTCGGCGTCCCAGCCGTCCTGCACCGACTGCAGGATCCGCATCGCGGGAGCGTGCTGTCCCCAGTAATAGCCGGCGCGCGATCATACCGGACGGCGTCGAGGAAGTCGTACAGCGCCGTCACGCAATCCATCTGTTCGCTAGGCAGTTGGTGGTGCCGGCGGCGGTCGTAAGCGAACTGCGGATGGCGTCTAGCTGATAGCAATCGCGGTCGGTCAGTACAAGGCTGTCGCAGATCGGCCGCGCGCCCCGCATAGGAGCAGAGAAAGATCAGCGATTGGTCCCGATCGGTCCCGACGCCGACGAAGGCGTCCATCGGCGTCCCAGTCCTTCGATCGGGAGCGGGAAAACAGCGGATATGGATCGCGGCTTTGAGGCGGCGAGCCAGGTGGCGAAACCACCAGATGGCTGAGATGGTGCCAGAGCAGATTGTCCGTCCAGCTTCGCCGATAGCCGGTCGCGCCGACATTCTCCCACCGCTCGATGATGAAGCGACTTTCCACCAGACGGAGCGTCTCCTTTCCCCCCGGCGATCCGTTCGCGCAGGCTTCCATATCTGCCATCATGCGCATCGGATAGACGAGCCCGAGCTTACGACCTCCTCTGTCGGCTACCTCGACCACAGCAGCTGCCTCGGCCTGACTCATGCCGATCGGAATCTCGACGAGGGCATGCTTGCCGTTCTCGAGGGCCTTGATGGCCATCGTCGCGTGATCCTCACTGGGGCTGGCGACGATCGCGACATCGACCGCAGGGTCGCCGAGCAGGTCCTCCAGCTTCGTCGACCATTCGTCATAGCCGAACTCCCGCGCGAATTTCTCCGTTGGCTCCGGGCGCCTTCCTATCAAGTGCCGGAGGTGGCAATCGTCACGGGACTTCAGCGCCTCGCTGTGCCACCGACCCATCATGCCGTGGCCGATCATGCCAATTCCGATCATCCCTCTGCCTTTCACATGGGACCCCCGCCTAGCTCCCGAAAAATCGCCTGAGTAAAGCATCGCATCCATTGACGAGCAGGCAGGGATCGCTGCCGACTGCGACGAAGGAAAAGCCGTTCCCAATATAGCGTTCGGCATCGGCCTCGACCGGCGCCAGGATCTCGGCAGGCTTGCTATTCCTCTTCGATGCATCGAGCACCTTGTCGAAGGCCTTTTGCACCGCGGCGTGGCCGGGGTCTCCCAGATGTCCCAGCCTGGCGGCGAGATCCGAGGGACCGACGAACAAGCCGTCGATCCGGGCGATCGAATCGACCTCGCTCAGGGCCTCCTCGGTCTCGATCTGGATCAGCAGGCAGATCTGTTCGTCCGCACGCGCCAGATAGTCCCTGGTGCGGCTGAAGCGGTTGGCACGCTGGGACACGGATATCTCTCGACGGCCATGCGGTGGATAGCGCGTGGCTTCCACCATCAACCGCACCTCCTCGGCCGTCCGCACTGGGGGATGAGGAGGCTGCGCGCTCCGATGTCCAGCAGCCGCTTGATCATGACGGGATCGCCGGCAGGCGGCCGGACCACGGCCTCGGCCGTGCCCGCGTTCATCGCCTGGAGTTGCTGGAGAATGCCACTCAGCTCGTTGGGGGCGTGCTCAGCGTCGAGCACGATCCAGGAGAAGCCCGCCCCGGCGATCACCTCGGCGACGATATTGCTGCAGAGGCTGCTCCGCAGCCCGATCTGGCGCTGGTGTGCCCGCAGCGCCGCCTTGAATCGGTTCCGATCCGGCTGCGCGACGACGTAGGTGTTCATGCTTGCCTCCCCCGTTGACGGGTGTCCTCGCGGCGCGAAGGTGCCCGCGAGATGAGGATAAGCCGGAACTTCGCCGCTGGGCCGCATCACCGACCCGCCAAGCTCAGGGCCGTGGTGAACTGCTCCGAGGTGCAGGTGAACCCGACCATGGCTTCGTAGTAGCGGATCGCCCAGCGTGTCATCGATCTGTCGGCGAGCGTATCGGCGAATTCGGAACCGATGACGCAGTCACGCAGCACGAAGACGCGATAGTTGCGATACATCGCGCCGATAACGGTATTGAGGAGGCAAATATCGGCCGCGAATCCTGCGCAAACGAGATATTTTGCGTCAAGATTGCGCAGTACCGTGTCAAGCGTGGTCTCGAAAAAACTGTCATACATCGTCTTCTGGACGACGAAATCCGTCGCCTTGGGCTCGATGAGGGCCGAGTAGCGATTGTACTCCTCGTTCACGTAGATGGAATCGAAGCTGCCAGCATTGCCCGATTCCGTGCGCTCGACAAGCTGGCCGAACTCGGACTGGCCCCAGGCCGACCGCCGCCACATGTTCTCCGTATAGACGACCGGCAGACCATGCTCTCGCGCTAAATCGAGCGTTGGCCTTATCCGGTCTCGAATGATCTCGCCCTGGAGCCGGTGGAGCTCCGTCAGGAACAGCGGCGGCATCTCCGGAATCGGTGATCCCGGATCGTGCCCGAGGCCGTAGACGTCGACCACCAAGAACGCCGTCCGATCGAGGTCGATCTCCTCCACCGTGTCGACCGTACCGCGCGGCGCCTCATAGGGGTATCGGCAGTAGTATCGCGCCGGCAATCGCATTTTCATCTTCATCTTCCCGTTCCTCGCCTTAGGTCTCGCGCGCCGCCCATAGTGTTCATTAGGCGATGCGCCATTTGTCCGCGTCGGGTCGAAGGGAGAGGCCATGCCCCGGCGCCGCCGGTACGAAGAGCCGGCCGTCCTTGATTTGCGGCGGATCGGCCAGGATCGCGGAGAGCCAGGGCGTATTCTCCACCCAGTTCCCCACCGGCGAGGCAGCCACGAGGCTGACATGGAGCTCCGCCAGGAAATGCGGCGCGAGCGATGCGCCCGCCGCCTCGGCTAGATGTGCGATCCGCCACCATTCACTGACTCCGCCGATGCGCGCGACATCGGTCTGAACGACATCGACGGCCCGGCGTTCCAGAAGCGGCTGGATCTCGAAGCGCGTCGTCACCGTCTGGCCCGTCGCGACCCGGCAGTCGATCTGGCGGGAAAGACGGACGTGACCCTCGATGTCGTCGCAAGAGAGCGGCTCCTCGACCCAATGGATGTCGTAGTCCTCCAGACGGCGAATCCGCTCCAGCGCGGTCCGGTAGTCCCACTTCTGGCCTGCATCCACCATGAGCGCAGGCCTGTCGCCGATGGCCTTGCGCACGGCCGCCAGGCGATGCTCGTCGTCCCGCATGTCCGGTAAGCCGACGAACACCTTGACCCCCTGCATGCCGGCCTCCACGGCGGCGGCGTTCCTTCGCGCCAGTTCGGCGGCGGAGAGGTTGAGCCAGCCCTGGTCACTCTCGTAGATCGGCACGGACTGTCGATCGGCGCCGAGCAGCCGCGCCAACGTCACGCCAGCGGCCTTGGCCTTGATGTCCCAGAAGGCAATGTCGAGGGCCGACATCGCATGGATAAACGGCCCGCGCCGGCCGGCATTGTAGGTCGCCCAGTAGAGGCGATGCCAGAGGCGCTCGGTTGCGAAGCAGTCGACGCCGATGAGCAGCGGTATCAGATCGTGGCGCAGACCGGCCAAGACCGCCTCTCCGCCGGCCCGCAGTTCATAGGTCAGCCCCCAGCCGGAGAGGCCGTTGCGCGTTGACACCGTCACGCTGATGACGTCCCAGGTCGTGAAGGGCTTCGGAGTGACGCCTGGACGGGCCGAGGCGCCTGCGATCGGCCGCGCCAGCGGCACGCGAAGCAGGGCGGCATCGACCTTGGTGACCTCGAAACCGTCCATTTCGCCGCTTGTGCGGTACGGTCCCGGGGAGTGTTCCTCCTTGCACTGTCGGCTCATCTGCAACACCCTTCCAGTTCTACGGAGCCGCCGGAATCAGCCCTTGAGCGAGCCGCGGACGAGGCCCTCGATGAATTGGCGCTGAAACGCCGTAAAGAGCGCAATGACCGGCACGCTGGTGATCAGCATGACCGCCGCGATGATTTCCCATGGCGAGGTGCCCTTGCCCTTGACGCTGGCCAGCCCGACGGGGACGGTGACGAGATCGGGGTCGTGGATGATTACGAGCGCGAGCGGAAATTCGTTCCAGAAGGTGAGGCCGAGGAAGATCGCGCAGGTCGCCAGCGCGGGACGCGATATCGGCAGGACCACCGAGCGAAGGACGCGCAGGTGCGACGCGCCATCCATCTGCGCGGCCTCGAACAGCTCCTTCGGGATAGCCTTGAAATAGGTCGTAAGGATCAGGATAGGGAGCGGCAGGCCGAAGGCCGTGTAAGGCAGGATCAGCGACAGGCGGGATCCGATGAGCCCATAGGTCTTCACGGTAATGAATTCCGGGATCAGCATCATCGGGATCGGCACGATCAGACCCAGGAGGATTATGTAGAAGAGGATCCGTTTACCCCGAAACTCCATGGCGGCAAAGGCATAGGCCGCCAGGACCGCGATCGTCAGCGCGCCAAAGACGGCGGCGGCGGTGACGATCGCGCTGTTCATCATCAAGATCGGAATGGGTACGACATAGCGCGCCATGAGCGAGAAGGCGTCAATGTAATTGGCCCATTGGATATGAAGGGGAATCAGTCCAAAAACGGCGTCCGTCAGCTCTTCCCGACGACGCAACGAGAGGGAGACGATGAACAGGACCGGGTAGAGTAGAATGAGGGCCCAGGCATAGGTGAAGACATAGCAGAACACGTCGAATGCCGCCGGACGTCCGCGACCGATAGCCGATCGGAGATGCGCGGCGCTAGACAAGGCGGCTCATCCGCACGCGGAAATAGGCGAAGACGAAGAGCACAGCGATCATGACCACCGATACCGCGGAGGCGTAGCCAAGCTCGCCGGGTCCGTAGGCCGAAAATGCGATCCAATAGGTATAGGTGCCCAGCGCCTCCGACGCGTGATCCGGCCCGCCACCGGTGAGGACATAGATGGTGTCGAAGACCTGAAATCCGCCGACGATGTTGAGGAGAAGCGCCAGCGCAATGACGTGACGCTGGGCCGGAACGACGATCCGTGTAGCGATCGTGAAGCTTCCGGCGCCGTCAAGATGCGCCGCTTCGACCAGCTCACGGTCCTGCCCGATCATGCCGGCCAGGAATAGAACCATCGTCCAGCCCGACCATTGCCAGCTCGAAACCCAGATCACCACCCAGAGAACGAGATCGGGATCGGCGAGCCACGAGATGTGACTTATGCCGAATATGGCGATCAGGCCGTCGACCGGGCCGCCCACGGCCAGCAGCTGCTGCCAGGTCAGGCCGACGAACACCATTGAAATGACGGTGGGAAAGAAGAAAAGAGCCCGGAAGAAGGTGCTGAAGCGTAGCTTGTAGTACCAAAGCGTATAGGCCAGCAGGAAGGCGACCACCATCTGAATGGCGGTGGAGGCTATGGCGAACAATGCGGTATTGCGCAATGCCTTGCCGAAAATGGCATCGTCGACGAGCGCCCAGAAATTGTCGAGGCCGACAAAGGCCGCCCGGGCAATCGGCGTGAAGCCGTTCCATTCATGAAACGAGAGCCAGACTGAGAAGCCGATAGGAAATGCGAGAAACAGGAGAAACATCGCCATGGCCGGCGCCACGAAGGCATAGCCCGCGAAGGAATCGGGCCAAGTTAGCCGATTGGCCTGGCTCCTCCCCCCGCGGTCTCCCGCCATCTCAGCCCCTCTGCGCCATGCCTCTCTGCTACTGGCAGGTCGGCGCGCAGGCGTGGTCCTTCTTGTTGGCGGCCTGCACGTCGGCAAGCATGTCGTCAACGGTTTTCTTGCCGAGCAGCACGGCCTGCAGGCCGTTAGTCAGCGCTGTATCGGTATTAGGGCTATAGGTATTCTCGTCGACGGCATATTGCGTCGCGTTGCTGACGTCGATTTGCGCCTTGAGCACCGCTTGCCAGGAATTCGGGTCGACGGTCGAGGGCGCGACATCGGTCATGATCGGGAAGATGCCCTGTTCCAGCAGACTCTTCTGGGATTGCGGGCTGTTGAGCTGTTTCACGAATGCAACCATGGTGTTGCGGTGCGCAGCATCCTTCTGCGCATCCGAGACGATCGGGATGATGAATTCCAGATCGTTAGAGCTGGTGAGCACGGCGGGACCGGAAGCGTCCATCCGCGGGAAGAGCGCAACGCCGACGTTGGGAACCTCCTTGACCGGAAAGGCGCCGTCCATCCAGGGGCCGAAAGGCCAGGCCATCGAGGCCTTTCGGGCCCCGAAATCGACTTTCGAATCCGGATCGTAATTCTTCTCCAGCGCGCCCTCGTAGAATACCCCGGCGTCATAGAGCTGCTTGAAGAGGTCGGATGCCTTCTTGAATTCCGGAGAGGTCCATGGATATTTGCCGGCGTCGGCCATGCGGGCCTTGGAGCCGTCGGGGTCCCAATTAGCCTCGAGGGTGTAAAAGGTATAGTCGAAGTTGAAGAGCGCCTGGGAGTTGAGCCCATTGGCCATGCTGGGCAGATCCGCCTTCTTCAGGGCCGCCGCCAGCTGGATCAACCCCTTTATGTCGGTTGGCAGGTGGTCGTATCCGACCTTAGCCAGCATGTCTTTCCAGTACCAGACCAGCATCGGGCCCAGGCTTACATTGGCAGCGAAGATATGATCCCCGTCCCGATACTGGCTGTTGGGCACCTTGCTCCAGCCCTTGACCCATCCCTTCCATTCCGCGTCGGCGTCGATAAAGGACTTGTAGTCGAGCAGCTGCCCCGCCTGCCAGAGCTGCAGTTGTGCCGAGCCCGGAAGCTGGGTCGCCACGTCCGGTGCCTGGCCGCTGGCCACCCCGGTCTTGATCATCTGTATGATGTTGGTGGGGTCCGTGTACTGGACCTGGATTGTCACGCCTTGATGCGAGGCCTGGAACGCCGCGATCTGGCCCCGGAGCCATTTGTCATAGTTGTCCTGCGGAAAGAACGAGAGGAGCTTATAGGTTCCGGGCGCGAAGGCCTGGTCTGCCAGCGACCGGTCGGCCGAGAACATGTAACCAGTGGAAAGCACGGCCAAAGCACCCAACAGGGCCATGGCTCGGCGGGCGAAGACAGCGAGTATGGAAACGCCGTTTCTCATGACTAGCCTCCACTGCTTTGGGGGATCTTCACTGCGCTTTGGGCGCAGAACGCTTTGTTGGGCATGCCTATGTGGTGGCGGCTCTACCGCGGCCATCCTGCGGTCCGGTCCGGAGTTGCCGCCTCTCCGCTCCTCGGCCAGCATGCTTGGGCAGTGCAAAGTGATCATATGACGTACTCACATGATGAAAATCAATACCATGCCGGGCGACACCTGACAAGCCGAGCGCCCCGGGAGAAGCCGCTCCGCGAGGGCGCCGTGCGATCAGACCGATGAGCGGCAGACTCGCGACACGGTCGCGAAGATCGAATCCCGCCTGGGGCCGGTCGAAGGCCTCGTGAACACCATCGGCTGGGTCACCGCGCCCGATGGAGCACCGCTGGCGTTTCCGTCGATTCCATCGCCACGCTCGAGAAATTCTCCGCGCTGATCCCCACGATCGAAAAGCGGGACTTCGTGGAGGATCAGAAGGCCTGCCCTCCCTTCGGATTGCGCCATCAGCACGCACTAAGGCGCCGCTTTCCGCTGGTCGTGAGCAACACCTCCGGCACGTCCGGTCAGGGGGTCGAGATCCATGCCCAGACCGCCGAGGAGTTCGCTGGCACCGGGCATATCTACGGCTTCCACATGTGTTGGTCGGGCTTGCAAAAAGCAGACGGCATATTTCTCACGCTACCCATCACGCTGATGTCCGGGGGTCGCTGCGAATTCCAGGGGGCCACGGCCTACGGCCTTACCGTGTATCCGGTCGGGAACTACGATGCCGCAAGAAAGCTCGAGCTCATGGCCCGTTACCGGCCGGCGGCGTTGTTCGGGACCACGTCGTATTTCGGCCATCTGGCCGCGGTGGCCGGGGAGAAGGCCCCGACTCTCGGGCTGCGGGCACTGCTTACGGGCGGTGAGGGCTCTGGCTTTGCCTGGCTGGACCGCCTGGAGGAGGTTTGGCGAGCAAAGATCTACGACCGCTACGGCTCGACCCAGACAGGCAACGATCACATGTTCTGCTGCGAGGCGGGGATTGGAAATGCCGGCCGGCCGGGCATGCTGCACAATATCGATCCCATGGTTCTTCTCGAAGTGATCGACCCGGAAAACGGCAAGCATGTGCGCGACGGCGAGGCGGGGGAGATCGTCGTGACGAGCCTCTATCACACCGATACGCCGCTGATCCGCTGCCGGACTCGCGATCGGGGGGTGTGGCATGAGCCCGGTTACTGCAGTTGCGGACGCGCCTTCGGGGGTATCGAGGTCGCATCGATCAGTCGCATGGACGACATGAAAAAGGTGAAGGGTATCAACATCTGGCCGCAGGCCGTCGATGATGTGCTGTTCGCCGAAGCGTTGGTCGACGAGTACCAGGTGCTTCTCGCCTCCGACGCCCTCGATGCCGACGTGGCCAGGGTCCGAGTGATGCCCAAGCAGACGCTCACGACAGAGGATGCGGGGAATTGGCAGCGGCATTTGGTCGAGAGCCTCAACAAGCGGATTGGAATCAGATTCGACGTCGAGATCCTGACACCGGGCTCCCTGGCGCGCAGCGAGTACAAGGCCAAGCGCTGGCAGGACGACCGCAGCCACGCCCGGGCACGCAATGCCTAGGGCCCCGCGGCATCGACGCACTCGCCACCCATAGAGGACTCACGACATGCCGGTAGCGATCGTGACGGCAGCAGGACAGGGCATAGGTGCGGCTTGCGCCCGCGGACTTGCGGAACGCGGCTTCAGCGTGGTGCTGATGTCGCGTTCCGAGGCCGCCGAAAGGCTGGCGGCGGAGTTGGGCGGGGCCGGACTTAGAGGATCGGTGACGGAACCCGCTGACTTGGGCAAGCTGGTCGAGCTTGCCCTTGAAAAGTACGGGCGCATCGACGGGGTCGTGAACAATACCGGCCGCGATCCGGAATCCTGGGAGGTCTCGGGCCCCCCTTACGATCCGGACTTGGACCGTTCCCTGACGGCGGTTGCCGACGAAGCCTGGATTTTTGGCTTCCAGCTGTACTTCCTCAATGTCGTCCGGATGGCGCGGTTCGTCACCCCGGTATTTCAGCGCGCTGGCGGTGGCTCGATCGTCAACATCTCGACCTTCGCGGCGCTGGAGCCGCGGCTGATCTTCCCCGTTTCGGGCACGATTCGCATGGCGCTGGCCAGCTATACGAAGCTCTACGCCGACCGCCATGCGCGGGACGGGATCCGCATGAACAATATCCTGCCCGGATTCGTGGAAAACTGGCCCCTCAGCGAGGAAGTTCGCCGAACAATCCCGACGGGTCGCGCCACGCGCATGTCCGAGCTGATTGGTACTGTGGCATTCCTCCTGTCCTCAAATTCGTCAGGAACGACGGGCCAGAACATCATGGTCGACGGCGGCGTCAATCGGGCCGTGCGCTGAGGATTGGCGAAGTCAGGTGCCGCAATCGTCGCGGGAATCGAAGAAGGGCCCAAGGGCGGCTTCGCCGTGGGCGGGCACCTCTTGTCATGTTCTTCCACTAGATTTAGGAAGCCGGATATACGTCAGCAGTTGTGACCTTCGATCCTGAATTTGTCGCAATTCCTTGCAATCGAGCGGGGTCCATATACGTCCACACATCGCACATTTGAGACGAGCCAACTCGGTCAACTTGGGACCGATTCAGAATTCTGGCGGACGATGTCCGCCGGCGGGCGAGTTCACACTTTGACTGGGTGAAAGCCTGGCAGACGCTAGAACCAACGCCGTCGCGCTGGCAGAAGGGGCAAAATGCTAATTGTACGGGCACAACAATGGTCGGCTGATAGCCATTGATATAAAATTTCTTCTCCTGTTTTGTAGCGACAATTCCGAGCCCTCAACAATGAGGAGCTGTCATGGACCCGATCACCGCCGCGATCCCCGCAGATCTGCCTGCCTTGGCGTCCGACATGGTCAAGTCCACCGTCAAGGACGCATATGAGGGCCTGAAGGCGGTGATTCGTCGGAAGTGGGGCGATACCAGCCCAATTAGCAAGGCGATCTCCGCGATGGAGGAGGACCCCAAAATCCAAGGCCCAGTTGGCCGTGCTCGAAGAAAAGGTCAGTGCCGTCGGGGCGACAGAGGATGCCAAGGTGTACAGGCGCTACGCCAATTGGTCGAGCAAATGAAGATGCATGGCATCCGCGGGGAGACGGTGGCGAAAATCCAGTTTAACATGAACGGCGGCGTCGTACAGGGAGTTGCAGGCGCCGAGAACGCGCAAATCGGCTCGATAAACATTGGTGCGCCGCCCAAGGGGTAGTCCGCCCGGGAGGTCCTATGATGGACCACAAGATTGAAGCGAACATCACCGGCGGCCAGATCCAGGGCGTCGCTGGCGCCGGTAAGCTTGTCATCGAGAACTTCACCATCTACAACCGCACCGTTGAGGCGCCGGCCGTCACCGGCGCCGAACCGATTGCGCCCTGCCCGTATCCGGGGCTGGCTTACTTCGGGCCGGACGGCGCGGATCTGTTCTTCGGTCGCGATGTGGCCATCGCCCGGCTGGCGACCTTCGGTCAAACATCCTGGTGGAGCGTGTGAAATGGCAGGAACGGTGATCCGGGTTACCGACGGTGGCAGAGGCTTCATCATCGCTACCGAAGAAGCGCGCTTTGTCGTCACGGCCGCGCATTGTCTGCCGAAGCTGCCGCCAGCCCATCCAGCAGCCTACACCGAGGAGCGCACCTGCGCTGACTTCCTCGGTCTCCTCGGCGGCCCATGCGATGTCTGGGCCGAATGCGTGTTCGTTGATCCGGTGGCTGATCTCGCGGTGTTCTGCCCGCCGGACAATCCAGAACTCTCCGAACAAGCCGATGCTTATGACCGCCTGACCGAAGCGGCCACGCCGTTCGCGCTCGGCAAGCTGCGGTTCCATCGCCCGCGGCACCGTCTGCCCGATGGCCAGATGTTTTCGGGCCCGCGCAAGGCGGTCAGTGAAGCGCTGATGCTATCGCTCGACGGCGAGTGGTTCGCGTGCCGGATCTGATCGGGGTCGCGGGCTCTGGATCGAAGATGCAGCGCAGCCGATCCGGTCAGGCATGTCCGGCTCGCCGATCGTCCTGCCGGATGGCAGCGCAGTCGGTGTCGTATGCACCAGCGCCGAAGGATATCGGGAAGGCGGACCCAACCCAGAGCTGTTCGCAAGCCTACCGGCGTGGCTGGTGCGCGAGGCTGGCTAATACCAAGACTTCTCCGATCATGACCGATGGGCCCACTCACGCAAGCCGATGGAGGTTATGTGCCAGGGCTGATCGATGAGGCGGTTCCAGGCGTAGCAGCAGTGGTCGAGAACGTCTCGGGAGACTTAGCGTCCCGCTTGAATTCCGTAAGTGGATCCGGTGATATGAGCCTGGCCAACCCGCTCTGGGGTGCGCCCCGCGTCCGTGGTGAACTGCTCAAGCTCGGCATCGATGGGCCAAACGAGCGTTGCAAAGTACTTGGTCCGGAGGAGGGGAGGGCCGACAGGGCTGGATGAACTTTCTTTGCAATCATATGGGCCCAGTTTCGCGAGCGCCGATCCTTCCGTGAGCAGTTTCGTCGTCGACGCCGGGACAAACAGCTTGCCCGCGTTGAGCGCATAGATCACTTTGCCGCTGTCGAGCGAATAGAACTCAATGCCGAAATTCGCGTGGATAAATTCGGGGCGGGCCATCACTCTCTCGATGCGCGCGGACAAGGTGTCCTGAGTTTGCGCGCGCGTCGATCGCGCCATGCAAGGTGCAAGGAACGCAAACATCACCAAGCATGGGAGGAAATAAGCGCGTTCATCTCTGGGCAAGGTGCGATCCTCAAGTCCTGCCGAAGATCATAACCGAGTCTCGGCGGCTGCAAGCTTTGACGCTGCGCGAATGTGACGTCGCAGGCAAGCGAGTGGCTAGGGGTTGTACCAGCGGAAACCTTTGCGTTGTTCTTCGGCTATCTCTCGTGCAACTGCAAGCGTGAGGGGACGCCGATATTGCCCGCACGCGGCAATGATCGCATCGAGCAAGGAAATCGGTGCCGCATACGAAATTCCGAAAGACGTCGATTCCACCGACGCCAGGAACATTTCGTTGCATTCGCGCGCCAGCGGCGAAAGATAGGTATCGGAAATGCCGACGCAGTACGCGCCGTGAGCGCGAGCTTGCTGCGCGCCCTCAATCGTTTGCCGCAGACCGCGCCGAAAGCTGATGGCGATGACCAAGTCGCGTTTGCTCACGACACGCGCCAAATGCGTGATCGCGCCAGCTGAGGTCGCCGCGAAGATCGGCAGGCCCAGCACGTTGATTTGATATTCCAGGTATTCCGCTAGAGTCGCCGCGATGTCTCCGGCAAAGATCACGATGCGCCGCGCGCCGTAGAAACGCTTGGCAAGGTCCGTCAAGCGTTGGCCATCGAGGCTATTCTTGAGTCCCTGCAAATTCTTCAGGTTCTGCGCGAGAGATTCCCGCACGAACGCTTGCATGCTGGAATCGCGGCCGACGGTTTGCATCGTGTCGACCGGAGACGCGAAGGCGAGAGAAAGTTCGTGCAAGTGATGCTGGAACTCGCGATAGCTGGCGAAGCCGAGCCCGCGGACGATACGAACGACGGTGGCCGGGTCGGTCTTCAGCCGCTGAGCCATCGAGCGAACGCTTAAGAGCACGTATTCGCGCGGATGCTCCAGGATGGGACGGATAATTTCTTGACGCTTTACGCTGAGTTGCTCGATGCGTTCCGGGAGATTGGGGGTTGGCACCGGAGCCCGGGGCGCTTTACGTTTCATGGCGCGAGAGAATTGCTCAAATCCATGGACAAGTCAATCGCCTCGCGTAAGTTTTGACAATTCATTTCTCGCGGGCTGTGCTCGCTTCCCGCTACTTGTCCGAAGTCGCCGCTTTGTTGGCGAGGCCAGGGGCGGTAATCGGCTGTAGGAAGGGCATCATGGCGCGCAGCTTGGGTCCTAGTTGCTCGATGGGATGCGATTGCTCGCGATGCCGGGTGGCCAGGAAATTCGGGCAGCCCTTTTCGTTTTCTTCGACCCATTTCTTCGCGAAGCTGCCATCGACGATTTCCGCGAGAATCTTGCGCATCTCTTCGCGGGTTTGCTTGGTGATGATTCTTGGACCGGCGGAGTAATCGCCTTGCTCGGCGGTGTCGCTGACGGAGTAGCGCATGTAGCTGAGCCCGCCGCGATAAATCAGATCGACGATCAGTTTGAGCTCGTGCATGCACTCGAAGTAGGCAACTTCGGGCTGATAGCCTGCTTCGACAAGGGTGTCGAAGCCCGCCTTGATCAATTCGCTGACGCCGCCGCAAAGAACGGCCTGTTCGCCGAAGAGGTCGGTCTCGGTTTCTTCGGTAAAAGTGGTTTCCAGAACTCCTGCGCGCGTGCAGCCCAGGCCTTTTGCGTAGGAGAGCGCGAGCGCCTTGGCATGGCCGCTGGCGTCTTGCTCGACGGCGAGCAGCGCGGGGGTGCCGCCGCCCTCGGTGAAGACTTCGCGGACGCGATGGCCGGGAGCTTTGGGAGCAATCATCGAGACGTCCACGTTGGCGGGCGGTTTGATGGTGCCGAAGCGGATATTGAAGCCGTGCGCGAACATTAAAGTTTTGCCCGCGGAAAGATGCGGCGCGATGGAATCGCGATAGAGCTTTGGCTGTTTCGTATCCGGCGCGAGAATCATGATCACGTCGGCCCACTCCGCCGCTTCGGCGGGCGTGTTGACGGTGAGGCCTTCCTTTTGCGCTTTGGCAAGCGATCCGCTGCCGGGTTGCAGTCCAACGCGAACGGAAACTCCGCTGTCGCGAAGATTCAAGGAGTGCGCGTGTCCCTGCGAGCCGTAACCGATGATCGCGACCTTTTTCCCTTGGATGAGAGCCAGGTCCGCGGAATTGTCGTAGTAAAGATTTGCCATTCGTGTCCTCGATTTCCTTCTGTTGTTGGATTATTCTTTGTGCGCTGCGTACGTCCGGCGTCGCTTACTTTTGAGCCAAAGCTTCCCGCTCTGCCGTCTGTTCCGGAGCGGTCGGCGGGCGAAGTAAATCGCCGCCGCGAGTCATTGCAATCCGGCCGGAGCGCGCCATTTCCAGCACGCCGAACGGGCGAAGCACTTCCAGCAAGCCGTCGATCTTATCCACGGTACCCGAAACTTCCAGGATCAAGGATTCCGGCGCAACGTCAATGACTCGCGCGCGAAAGACCTTGATCAATTCCATCAGGTGCGGGCGGGACTTCTGATCCGCAGTTACCTTGATGAGCGCCAGATCACGCTCCAGCAGCGAGCGTTCCGAGACATTTTCCGCTAGCAACACATCGACGAGTTTCTCGAGGCTGGCCTCCAAACGGTGTGCGCCCCGCTCGTCGGTATGCGCCACGATGGTCATGCGAGCGATCTCCTCGTTTTCGGTAGGGCCGACCGTCAGGGAATCAATATTGATGGCCAAGCGCCGCGCCAAGGACGAAACGCGATTGAGAACACCGGGTTTATTTTCGACGTACGCTACGAGTGTCTGCATGGCTTCCTCTTGTTGTATGCAGTTCCAATTTGGAACGGCATCCTACTGCTTGACCCCGCTCCATGACCCCATCCCCATGTTTTTGCGTAAGGATGTGATTCCATGAGAGTTACCTCGGGCTGCGGTGCAAGGATATCATTCGATTGCACTTACCCTAGCTCGGCCGCTGGATCACGGCTCCGTTGCCGTTTCCACCAGCGGGTTGTTTGGACGGCGAATCATTTCGTGCAACGCTCCGCCCGCGGGCACCATGGGGTACACGGAATCTTCCTGCTCGACCCGGAAGTCGATCAGCACAGATTCTTTGCTCTCACGAGCCGAGCGAATCGTTGGCGTAACGTCGGCGCGGGAGGTGATTCGTTCACCGCGAATACCGAAGGCGTTGGCCAGGGCAGCGAAATCCGGCGCCACCAGCGGCGTGGCCACGTAGCGCTTGTCGTAGAAGAACTCCTGCCACTGGCGGACCATGCCCAGAAAGCCGTTGTTGATGATGGCGATGTTGACCTTGATCTTTTCTTGCACGATGGTGGCGAGCTCGCTCATGGTCATTTGAAAGCCACCGTCGCCCACCACGACCCAAACATCAGCCTCAGGTTTTGCGAATTTCGCACCGATGGCCGCAGGTAGCGCGAAGCCCATCGTTCCCAGGCCTCCCGAGGTAATCAGGGTACGCGGCTTGTTATGGTGGTAGTACTGCGCCTCCCACATTTGGTGCTGGCCGACGTCGGTGACGACAATGGCTTCGCCGCGGGTTTCTTTCCACAAGTCATTGATCACGTGCGCGGCGTACAAGTGGCCGTTGTCCGGCAGACCCTGGATGTCGCGGACGGCAGCGTCGCCTTTGAGCTCGCGAATGTGAGCGAGCCAGTCGGCACGTTCGCGGTGCTGGACGGCGGGGAGCAGCTGCTCGAGCACTTCGCGGGCATCGCCAACCAGGGCGGCGTCCACCTTGACGTTCTTATTGATCTCAGAGCGATCGATCTCGATGTGAATCTTGCGCGCATCGCGTGCGTAGGTGCGGAGGTCGCCGGTGACACGGTCGTCGAAGCGCATACCCACAGCGATCAAGAGATCGGCTTCCTGAATCGCGTGATTGACCCACGCTTCGCCGTGCATGCCCATCATGCCGAGGTTCATGGGATCGCCAGCAGGGAAGCATCCGATGCCGAGCAAGGTCATGGCCACGGGGAAGTTGCCGCTGCGAACGAATTGCTCGAAGGCGCGCATAGCGCCGGAAACCATGATGCCGTGTCCAGCCAGGATGAGTGGACGCTTGGCGGAGTTCAACAGCTCGACGGCGCGGTCAAAGTCCGCTTTCTCGTAGTTAACTCGCTGCCGCTTGAGGGGAAGCTTCGGCGCGGTGGCGTCAAAATTGAAATCGCAGGAAGCCTGCTGGGCGTCCTTGGTGATGTCGACGAGAACGGGACCAGGCCGGCCGGAATTGGCAATCACAAACGCTTCGCGCACCGTACGTGCGATATCTTCCGCGCGCGACACCACCACGTTGTGCTTGGTGATGGGCATGGTGATGCCGGTGATGTCGATTTCTTGAAAGGCATCCGAGCCGAGGAGCTTGCTGCTCACCTGTCCAGTGATGCACACGACGGGAGAAGAATCGAGCATGGCGGTAGCGATACCGGTAACCATGTTCGTGGCTCCGGGGCCCGAGGTTGCCATGGCCACACCGATGCCGCCGCTGGCGCGCGCATAACCATCGGCCATGTGCGTGGCGCCTTGTTCGTGACGCACGAGAATGTGATGGAGCTTGGATTTACCGAGCGCGTCGTAAACAGGGAGAATCGCGCCGCCGGGGTACCCAAAGATGTGGCGAACGCCCAGATGCGTGAGCGTCTCGCAAAGTATTTCGGCGCCAGTAAGCTTCATAGAGTCCTCGCGTGCACAACTTCTGGAGTAGAACGGCCTGCAACCAACGACGGCGTCGTCACCGCGCCTTGCGATGCAGAGGAAACCATCAGAGCATATTTGGCCATCACGCCCGTGATGAAGCGCGGCGCTGGTGCCCTCCAAGTAGACATGCGGTGCTGAATTTCCGCATCGGTGAGAGCGACGCTCAACGTTCGTTTCGGAATGTCGAACTCGATGATGTCGCCATTGGCGACGGCAGCGATGGGCCCGCCGTTCACCGCTTCGGGGGCAACGTGGCCCGCCATGAAGCCGTGTGTGGCGCCGGAGAAACGGCCGTCGGTGAGAAGCGCAACGGAATCGCCGAGACCCGCACCGACCAATGCGCCGGTAACCGAGAGCATCTCTCGCATCCCTGGGCCGCCCTTCGGGCCTTCGTAGCGAATCACTACCACGTCGCCGGCTTTGATCGTTCCGTTTCCAACCGCAGCGAATGCGGCTTCTTCAGCGTCAAACACTCTCGCGGGGCCGTGAAAGTTCTGCATATTGTGCCCCGCCACCTTGATTACGCAGCCTTCGGGAGCGAGATTGCCTTTCAAAATCACCAAGCCGCCGGTGGGCTTAAGTGGTTTGTCGAGCTGGCGGACCACTTCTTGTTTGGGAGCTTCCTTCGCGGTGGCGGCTTCCTCGGCGAGGGTACGGCCGGTGACGGTGATGCATTCCCCATGTAACAGTTTTGCCTGGAGCAGTCGTTGCGCGACCAGTGCCGTGCCGCCCGCAGCGAACAGATCGGTGGCCACGAAGCGCCCGCCGGGTTTCAAGTCCGCGAGAATCGGTACGCGGGAGCTGATGCGGTCGAAGTCATCGATGGAGAGCGGGATCCCCGCCTCGTTGGCAATCGCCAGGAGATGCAGAACCGAGTTCGTCGAGCCGCCCGTCGCTGCAACACCCGCAATGGCATTCTCGATCGCCGCCTTGGTAATGATTTTCGATGGCGTTACATCGCGGCGCAGAAGTTCCATCACCAGTTCGCCCGCGCGATGCCCCGCGTTGTGTTTAGCCGGATTCGTGGCTGGTACGCTGGAGAGTCCCATCGGAGCGATGCCGAGAAATTCGCTGACCAGTGCCATCGTGTTGGCGGTGAATTGGCCACCGCAGGCGCCTGCGCCCGGGCAAGCCGCGCTTTCCAGCGCGTTGAGGCGTGCGTCCGACATACCCCCGCGCGCGTGCGCGCCAATCGCTTCGTACACGTCTTGAAGGGTTACGGCGTGGCCCTCGAACTGGCCCGCCGCGATGGAGCCCCCATACAGCACCAGCGAAGGAATATTCAGCCGCGCCACGGCCATAATTCCGCCGGGAATGGTTTTGTCGCAGCCGACCAGCACGATCAGGGCGTCAAACATATTTCCGCGCGACACCAACTCGATGGAGTCCGCGATCACCTCGCGGCTCACGAGCGAGGTGCGCATCCCCTCGGTGCCCATGGTGATGCCGTCGGAGATGGAAACGGTGTTGAACTCGAGCGGTGTGCCGCCGGCGGCGCGGATGCCAGCCTTCACATCCACGGCAAGTTCGCGCAGGTGATAGTTGCAAGGGCCGATTTCGATCCAGGTGTTGGCGACACCGACGAGCGGCTTGGCGAAATCCGCGTCGCGAAGTCCGCAGGCGCGCAGCATGGCGCGGGCACCGGCACGATTCGCACCCTCGATCAATGGGCGGCTTCGCGGTGTTGGCAAAGTGTCAGTCACGTTCTTGTTCCCCCAGACCTACCGTGCGCTACGATCGCGTGGCCAAACTCGCGTCCAAAAAAACTTAGGGCCATCACCCTGGTTTGGATGATGGCCCGAAACTCTGTGGTGGTGCTTGGCTAGGCCGCCATCATCCTTACGCACGCCCCGGTACGATTACGGGGCTAATTCGTACAACGACGTAGCACTCGTGTCCCATGCAAATGGACGGGAGCGTTCGTCCGTGCGTGATGGCGATGCGGAACATACGACCGCCATCGAAGGTACCAGCATCGGGCAAAGGAAGTCAATCAGTCAAATTAATACTAATGCGAGACAGAATAACTCCTGCTTATGCCGAAGAAACTCACGTCGAAGGCATCTGGCACGGCGGCCGACGACGTCTGCTCTCGTTGCGGAACGTGATATATGGTTTACCTCGCGGGCGGGCATCCCCACAAAAGAGATGCGCATCTCTAGGAGTCATAGTGATGACCACAAGGTCGGTCGCGGTTGCTTCAGAGTCTGCATACGCAAGCCACGTGAACCCGCAGTGGGTAGCACTGCTCAACGTCTTGGAGATGAACGTTTCCTACGACCGCTGCCTTGGGACCGAACTTTTCGCCAAAGACGGCCGGCGCATTCTCGACTTCCTCTCCGGGTACTGCGTTCATAACGTCGGGCACAACCATCCGTACATAATTCAGGCGTTAAAGAATGAGCTGGATCAATGCGGGCCCGCCATGCTGCAGAGCCACGTTCCCGAGCTTGCCGGCGAGCTCGCGCGCAGATTGTGCAGTCTTGCCGGCGGCGGACTGAGCAAAGCGTTCTTCGGCAGCAGCGGCAGCGAAGGCGTCGAGGCAGCGATCAAATTTGCACGGGCCGCGACCGGCCGCGACGGGTTGCTTTGCGCGGCGAGTGCTTTTCACGGTTTAACCGCTGGTGCCTTGTCTTTGATGACCGACCCGTTTTGGCGCGGGGGATTTGGGCCGTTGCTGCAAGACGCGGCTGCGGTTCCGTTCGGTGAGTTGGCGGCACTTGAACAACAGCTTCGCACCAAACGGTTCGCGGCGTTTATCGTCGAGCCGATTCAGTCCGAAGCAGGCATCATTCTTCCACCGCAGGATTACCTGCGCTCCGCGGAAGCGCTTTGCCGAAGCACCGGAACACTCTTCGTCTTGGACGAGGTGCAGACCGGGATGTTCCGGACCGGGTCATTTCTGGCCTCTCACCACTTTGGTGTAAAGCCCGACATCGTTGTGCTCGCAAAGGCCCTTAGCGGCGGACTCGTGCCGGTCAGCGCCACGCTGATGACCGACACGGTCTATCAGAGCGTTTATTCATCGTTACGCCGCGCGATTGTTCACACATCGACCTTTAGTGAGAACAGTCTGTCTATGCGAGCCGGACTTGCTGCCCTGGACGTGCTCCAGGATGAGTCTCTCGGTGAACAGGCGACGAAATCAGGCGAAGCGATACGGCATCGGCTACGCGAAGAGCTTGCCGCGTTCGAGATGGTCAAGGAAGTCCGCGGGTTAGGGCTGCTTTCTGGTATCGAATTCCAATCGCCAGCGAAGCTCAGCCTCAAAGTGCCTTTCGAGGCTTTCATGAAGATTCATCCGGCCATGTTTGGGCAAATTTTGGTGATGCGCTTGTTTCGCGACAAGGGAATGCTTACTCAGATTTGCGGCAACAATTTCATGGTGCTGAAGGTAGCGCCACCTCTGGTCGCAACTACGGAACAACTGGAAGAGTTTGTTGCTGCCGTCCGTGACATTGTGGAACTCATGCACTCCTCTCCGTCGTTCTGGATGGAGGCGCTGGGGCTGGCGCGGCGGGCGATCAACATCTAGGGCGCGATGCCACCCGGCTCGGCGCTAAGCATTCTCTTGATGGAAGGACTCAGCGGAAAGGACAGAATGGTTCAAGGTACGGACGTGTTTGTAATTGGCGGCGGCCCGGCCGGGCTTGCCGCCGCGCTTGCGGCTCGAAAGAAAGGATTCAAGGTCGTTGTTGCGGACGGAGCGCGCCCACCCATCGACAAGGCGTGCGGGGAAGGGCTGATGCCCGATGGGCTTTGTGCCCTTCGAGGGCTGGGCGTTTCCGTCGATGCTTCCGAAGGCTTTGCGTTCCGCGGGGTGCGCTTTCTGCAAGAGGGCTCTGCGGTTGACGCGAACTTTCCAACGGGGCAGGGCATTGGACTTCGCCGATGGGTATTGCACCAGAAGATGGTGGAGCAGGCCCGTAAGGCCGGTGTATCGTTCCTCTGGCAAACTCCGATCACGGGACTGTGTCCGGAAGGAGTGGTGGTCGGCGGGAACGTCATCACCGCAAAATGGATTGTCGGTGCCGACGGCATTCGGTCGCAAGTGCGCAAATGGGCTGCACTCGATACGCCAGCGCACAAGGGAATCCGATTCGCGTTTCGGCGGCATTACCGTGTCCGGCCATGGTCGGAGCACCTGGAGATTTATTGGGGCCGGCATACACAGGCCTACGTCACGGCCGTCGGGAAGCAGGAAGTGTGCGCGGTATTGATCTCTCGGCTGCCGGGGCAGCGCTTCGCTTCGTTGCGCGCGGAATTTCCCGAGCTCGCCGAGCGCTTGGGTCCGGCAGCAGGCGCGGAGCGTGGTGCAATAACTGTAGTGCGGCAACTCGACCACGTATATCGAGGGCGGGTCGCGCTCATCGGGGACGCCTCCGGAAGCGTCGACGCCGTAACGGGTGAAGGTCTGAGTCTCAGTTTTCATCAGGCCACGGCGCTGGCCGATGCTCTTGAAGCGGGCAAGCTCCGCCAGTACCAGGAGGCGCACCGGCGCTTGGCCCGCCGCCCTGCGATGATGGGGCGCCTGATTCTCCTGCTGGCTCGCCACGAGCGGCTTCGCGAACGCACGATGCGCGCGCTCGCGTCGGATGCCGGGATTTTCGCGCGGCTGCTGGCGGTCCACGTGGGCGCGGACTCGCCCATGTGTCTCGCTACAACTGGGGCGTTTCTCGGCTGGCGTCTCGTTACGACCTAAAATAGAACGACGCGGATGAACTCCACTCAAATCCGACGGCAGCTCTTCCTCGCCGCCATTTTGCTTACGGCCGGACTGTTGTTGTCGGCGAGTGCCGCGCATCGGCCACTACGACCGCGAAGTCAAACGGGCGCGAATGAAATCGTGCTGGCGCTTGAACCTGCGCAGAGCAAGGTACATTGGACACTGGGAACCACGCTGCACACTGTTCACGGAACGTTCGCGGTGAAGCGCGGGACCGTGCGGATCGATCCCGAGACCGGCAAGGCCAGCGGAGAGATCGTCGCGGATGCGACCAGCGGCCAGAGCGGCAACGACTCGCGAGATAAGAGAATGCACAAGGAGATTCTCGAGACCTCGCGCTACGCAGAGGTGGTTTTTCGCCCGGACCAGGTGGAAGGCAAGGTGCCGGCGTCAGGCCCCGTCAGCGTGCAAATTCATGGCACGTTTCTGCTGCATGGCTCGGAGCATGAACTCACGGTGCCGGTGCAGGCGGAGCTGACCGGCGAACGCTGGAAAGGCACGGCGAAGTTCCGGATACCTTATATTGATTGGGGGCTCAAGAATCCGAGCAACTTTTTGCTGAAGACGGATCCTACTGTAGACATTGATCTGCAAATGACCGGCACTGTGCAGGATTCCAAGACGCACTGACGACCAACTCCTCGCGTTAGTCTTCGGGCTCCTGCGTGACGATATGAACGTCGACCGGCGGCGATTCGCGAAGAAATCTGTGCACCGCAGAAAGATACAGATATTTCCGCCAATCATGCACGGGCGCGCGCCCAAAAATCACCTGGGTGATGTGCTTTGAGCGGACGAACTCCGCGACCGCGTCGGCTACGCTGCGCGCCTTCAGACGAATCACTTTTGCGCCGAGGTTTTCGGCGAACTTCAGATTCGCCGCCAGGGCGCCCTGATTCGGCTCTTTCGGCCCGAACTCCCGGTCGACGTGAACGACGTATAGCTCGGCGTCCATGCGCCGCGCCATTCTTGCGCCGCGGGCGATCAGATATTGGCCCGCCGGGTTCGTGGAGATGCAGACGGCCATGCGCTCGCGAACGCCCCAATTCTTGCGAATGTCCTGCGCCTCCATGTAGGTTTCCAGGCTGCGATCGACCTGCTCGGCGACCTGGCGCAGCGCCAGTTCGCGGAGAGCGATCAAGTTCCCGCGACGGAAGAAGTTTTTCAGCGAGCGCTCGACTTTTTCGGTGCTGTAAACGTCGCCGCGCTTCATGCGGTTTTGCAGTGCTTCGGGGGTCAGGTCGACCATGACGGTTTCCGACGCCGTCAGCGGGACCCAGTCCGGAACCGTTTCGCGCACGATGATCCCCGTAATCGATCGCACGACCGGCGCGAGGCTCTCGATGTGCTGGATGTTCAGGGTCGCGACGACGTCGATCTTGGCCGCGAGCAGCTCCTGGACGTCTTCATAGCGCTTGCGGTGCTTGCTGCCGGGGATGTTGGTGTGCGCGAGTTCGTCCACCAGGACGACTTGCGGATGGCGCGCCAGAATCGCGTCGACGTCCATCTCTTCGAAAACCGTGCCCTTATATTCCAGCTTCTTTCTTGGAACGAACTCCATCGTCGCGAAGAGCTCTTCGATGCCCTTGCGGCCGTGCGACTCCACCACGCCGATGACGACATCCTCGCCGCGGCTGCGGCGCCGCTGCGCTTCGCTCAGCATGCTGAACGTCTTGCCGACGCCAGGCGCGTAGCCCAAGAACAATTTGAAGATTCCGCGAGATTTCTGGGGAGGCGATGCGACTTCCAGCCATTCTTCAGGCTTCTTCGGCAAGGGTTCATCTTCTCCACGCGACGCTCGTGGCGTGCGCTAGAATAAGCGGATGCAGAGATTCCTGGCCGGTCGGACGATGGGGTTTGGTGTCGCGGTCACCATCATCGCCGGCATAACCTTCTTGTATCGCAACGTTCTGCACGTCAACCAGACTACCGTTGCGCTGTCGTTTCTGCTGGCAATTCTAGCAGTTTCAGCGGTCTGGGGAATGGCCGTTTCCGTGTTCATGTCGCTGGCGGCCATGCTGATCTTCAACTATTTGTTCTTGCCGCCGGTCGGGACGTTTACCATCGCGGACCCGCAGAATTGGGTGGCGCTGTTTGCGTTTCTCGTTACGTCGATCATGGGCAGCCAACTCTCGTCGCGAATCCGCAAAGAAGCCGACGAGGCTCACCATCGCAGGCGCGAGATTGAACGGCTTTACCGCTTCAGCCGGAAGCTGCTGGGCGAGGGCAACGTCATCCAGCTGATGAACGCCATTCCAGACTACATCGTGGACAGCTTTGAGGCGGGAGCCGCCGAACTGTTTCTGCCGCAGAAGGACAAATTTTATCGCTCGGGATTCGGTGCGTCACAATTGGATGTGGAACGCATGAAGACGGCTTTCCTCCACGATGAAATCACCATGGAGCCTCATCACGGCGTGTATTACATTCCGGTGCGGCTGGGCGTGCGCCCCATCGGCAGCCTTGGGATTTCCGGTTCGGAGCTCTCGCGGCAATCCGTCGAGGCCGTCAGTACGCTGGTGGCCATCGCCATCGAACGCGCCCGCGCCGTCGAACAACTTGGGCAAACCGAAGCCGAGCGGCAAGGCGAGCGGTTGAAGTCGGCGCTGCTCGATTCGATTACCCATGACTTCCGCACGCCGCTGACTTCCATGAAAGCCGCCGTAAGCAGCTTGCTGGCTTCTGGCAATCCGGAACCCACCCACACTCGCGAACTGCTGACCATCGTTGATGAGGAGTGCGACCGCCTGAACCGCCTGGTGGAAGAAGCGGGAGAGATGGCGAAACTCGAGGCCGGTGAACTGGAGTTGCAACTCGAGCCAACCCCGATTGAGGAGATCATTCAGGCGTCGCTGGCGCACTGCAAGACAGCGCTGGCAGGGCGGCCGGTCAACGTGCAGATCAATCCGAACCTTCCGCCTGTGCGTGCCGACCTTGAGCGCGCGAAAGAAGCGATGGTGCAATTGATCGACAACGCCAATCTTTATTCGCCCAAGGACCTTCCGATTACGATCACCGCAGAGCTCACGGGTGATTGCGTTACCACCAGTGTGGCGGACCACGGCCCGGGTATCGACGACTTCGACCAAACCATGATCTTCGACAAATTTTATCGCGGAAAAGACCAACGATACCTCGTGCGCGGCACCGGTATGGGACTCCCCATTGCCAAGGCCATCATTGCCGCGCATAACGGCACCATCGGCGTCACCAGCCAATTGGGCCACGGTTCCGTTTTCTCGTTCACGCTGCCGGTGGACCGCAGCCAGAGGGAGGCGCGGTGAGCGAAGCGACCATCCTGGTAGTCGATGACGAGCCGCAGATCCGGCGCGTCATGCGCAGCACGCTGTCGATCCACGGCTACGTCATCACCGAGGCCAGCAACGGCGAAGACGCGATCGAGTCTGTCCGCAAGAATCGCCCGGACCTGGTACTGCTCGACGTCAACATGCCGGGCATCGGCGGTCTGGAGGCTTGTCGGGAAATTCGCCGCTCGTCCGACGCTCCCATCATCATGCTTACGGTGCGAAATGCCGAGCGGGACAAGGTGCTCGCGCTGGACGCAGGGGCGGACGACTATGTGGTTAAGCCGTTCGGTATCGAGGAACTCCTGGCGCGCATCCGCGCTGCACTGCGGCGCTACTCACCGGGTGACGCGGTCCCGCCATTTGTCTCGAAGGAGGTAACCATCGACTTCGAGAGCCGCGAGGTGACCGTGCGCGGCCGCGCTGTGCACCTTACTCCAAAGGAATTTGATGTCCTCAAGCATTTGGTCGCCAATCAAGGGAAGCCGCTGACGCATCGCCGGCTCCTGCAGTCGGTTTGGGGTCCGGATTATGGCGAAGAGACGGAGAATCTGCGCGTGGTCATCAATCAGTTGCGCAAGAAGATCGAGACAGACCCCGCACACCCCAAATTCATTCTGACCGAGCCCTGGATCGGCTACAGGTTTCAGCCACGGCGAGCAAACACGTCGAAAACGCCTTCACGGAAACCGTAGCATCATTTCTTTGGGTAGGTCGCGTCGAGGTCGAGATTGAGCGCTAGGACGCGGACGCGCGGCTCGCCTAGAAAGCCAAATTGCCTTGCCAGCGTGTGTTGGCTGACGAGGGTTCGCACCGCCGCTTCGCTGATTTCGCGTTCCAGCGCCACGCGGGGCACCTGAAATTCCGCCGCCGCGGGGGAAATCTCGGGGTCCAGTCCTGAGCCCGACGCGGTGACGAGGTCGACGGGAATCGCGGCGCCGGGATTTTCCGCGCGCAACTTCTCCACGTCGCCCTTCACGCGGTCCATAAGTTGGTGATTGGTCGGTCCGTAGTTGAAGCTGGCGGACTGCGATGCGTCGTATCCGGTTCCGGCGTCAGACGGCCGCGAACGAAAATAGCCTGGCGCAGAAAATGTTTGACCGAGGAGCTGTGAGCCGACAACCTGGCCGTTCCGCTGAATCAGGCTGCCATTAGCCTGTGCAGGGAAGAGAAGCTGCGCCAAACCGGTCACCGCCAAGGGATAAATCAGCCCGAACACCACCGTAGTCACCAGCGTGAAAAGGATCGCAATCCGCAGATTTTCTTTCATCGAAAGCCCTCACGCAAAATGCAGATAGGTGATCAACAGATCGATCAGCTTGATCCCGATGAAGGGAACAACGACGCCGCCGACGCCATAGATCATCAAATTCTGCCGCAGCAGCGCCGCGGCGCCCACCGGCCGGTACCGCACGCCGCGAAGCGCCAAGGGAATCAGCGCGATGATGATCAGTGCGTTGAAGATGACGGCCGAGAGAATCGCCGACTGCGGCGTAGCCAGGTGCATCACGTTGAGCACGTTCAATTGCGGAAACGCGCCCGCAAACATGGCCGGAATGATCGCGAAATACTTCGCCACGTCATTCGCGACGGAAAACGTCGTTAGCGCGCCGCGAGTAATCAGCAATTGCTTGCCGATCTCCACGATCTCGATGAGCTTGGTCGGGTTGGAGTCGAGGTCCACCATGTTTCCGGCTTCCTTCGCCGCCTGCGTGCCGGTGTTCATGGCCACGCCGACGTCAGCCTGCGCCAGCGCGGGCGCATCGTTGGTGCCATCGCCGGTCATGGCGACGAGTTTTCCCTTCGCCTGCTCGCGCTTGATCAGCGCCATTTTGTCTTCGGGTTTGGCTTCCGCGAGAAAATCATCCACGCCTGCTTGCCGGGCGATGGCCGCCGCTGTCAACGGGTTGTCGCCGGTAATCATCATGGTGCGGATGCCCATCGCGCGAAGATGATCGAAGCGCTCGCGCATTCCGCCCTTTACGACGTCGGTTAGCGCAACGACGCCCATGACGCGGCCATTTTCCGCCACCAACAAAGGCGTTCCGCCTCCGTTCGCGATGTCCGTGACGTTCTGCTGGGTTTCCGGTGGTACTTTGTTGCCGCGTTCGGCGACGTACTTCGCGATGGCCTCCGGCGCGCCCTTGCGAATCTGCACGCCGTCGAGATCAACACCTGACATCCGCGTCTGCGCCGAAAAGGGAATAAATGTCGGATTGAGCTGGCTGAGTTCGCGGCCCCGGAGGCCATATTTCTCTTTCACTAGCACTACAATCGAGCGTCCTTCCGGCGTTTCGTCGGCCAGCGAGGCGAGTTGCGCGGCGTTCGCCAGGTCCGCTTCATTCACTTGCGGACAAGGGTGCAGCATCGTTGCCTGACGGTTGCCGAGCGTGATCGTCCCTGTTTTGTCGAGTAGCAACACGTCCACGTCCCCAGACGCCTCCACGGCCCGGCCCGACATCGCGATCACATTTCTTTGAATCATGCGGTCCATGCCGGCAATGCCGATTGCCGAGAGCAATCCGCCGATGGTCGTGGGAATCAGGCAGACTAGCAGGGAAACCAGGACGAAGATGCTCTGCGGCGCTCCGGAGTAAATCGCAAACGGTTGCAGCGTTACTACCGCAAGCAGGAAGATGATCGTAAGCCCCGCCAGCAGGATATTCAGCGCGATCTCATTCGGCGTCTTTTGCCGCGACGCGCCCTCGACCAGTCGAATCATGCGATCCAGAAACGTTTCACCCGGATTTGATGTGATCCGCACCTTGATTTCGTCCGAAAGCACGCGCGTCCCGCCGGTCACCGCCGAGCGGTCGCCCCCGACTCGCGAATCACCGGCGCGGACTCGCCAGTAATCGCCGACTCATCCACCGACGCCACGCCTTCGATGACCTCGCCATCGCCGGGAATGAACTCTCCCGCGACCACCACGACGACATCTCCAGTCCGCAGCTTCGAGCTGGCCACCGTCTCAATCGAACCGTCACTGCAGCACCGCTGCGCCTGGGTGTCCGCCCGAGCCTTGCGCAGCGTGTCCGCCTGCGCCTTGCCCCGGCCCTCGGCCATCGCTTCGGCGAAATTGGCAAACAGTACCGTGAACCACAACCACAGCGTAATCTGCAGTCCAAAGCCGAATTGTCCGGCATGTCGCACCGTGTCTGCGATCAGTTCGATGGTCGTCAGGACCGCGCCGACCTCGACGACGAACATCACCGGATTCTTGATCATCGTCCGCGGATGTAGTTTGACGAACGAGTCCACCACGGCGCGGGAAACAATCTTCTTGTCCAGCAGCGGCTGCACTTTCACTTGTGCGGTTTGTTCCATGGATCCTTAGAAAGCCTTTCGAGCAAGCATCAACAGGTGCTCGAGAATGGGTCCCAGGCTCAATGCGGGGAAGAAGGTAAGCGCCCCGACGATCAGGATGGTAGAGACCAGCAGTGTGGTGAACAGGGGTCCCGTGACCGGGAACGTTCCCAGGGAAGCGGGAGACGTCTTCTTGGTTGCCAGGTTGCCCGCAATCGCGAGAATGGGGATGACCACGAAGAATCTCCCCAGCAGGGTTGCGAGTCCAGTCGTGGCATTGAACCACAACGTATTCGCGTTGATCCCGCCGAACGCCGACCCGTTATTCCCGACCGACGAAGTGTACGCGTATAGAATTTGCGAGAGCCCGTGCGGCCCGGGATTCGTGATGCCCGCCACTCCCGCCTTTGTTACCACCGCAACCGCCGCGAACAGCAGAATTGTCATCGACGACGCCAGCACCGAAAGCATCGCCATCTTGACGTCAAACGTCTCGATTTTCTTCCCCAGATATTCTGGTGTCCGGCCCACCATCAGTCCCGCGATGAACACCGCAAGAATCACAAACACCAGCATGCCGTAGAGCCCCGAGCCCACGCCGCCAAAAATAATCTCGCCTAGCATGATGTTCAGTAGCGGAATCATCCCGCCCAAAGGCGTGAACGAATCGTGCATGCCGTTGACCGCGCCACAGCTAGCATCGGTCGTAACGGTGGCGAACAGCGCCGAGTTGGCGATCCCGAAACGCACCTCTTTTCCTTCCATGTTTCCACCGGAGTGCAACGCGCTCGGCGTTTGATCCACGCCGGCAAACTGGGGATTTCCTCCCGCCTCCGCCCAATACGCAGCAGTCACGCCGACTAGAAACAGAAACGCCATCGCGCCCCAAACGGCCCAGCCATGCCGGGGAGAGCCCGTCATCCGTCCCAATGTGTATGTCAAACCCGAAGGGATCGCGAAGATCAGGACGATTTGCAGAAAATTGGAAAACGGCGTGGGATTTTCAAACGGGTGCGCGCTGTTGGCGGCGAAAAATCCTCCGCCGTTCGTGCCGAACATCTTGATCGCTTCTTGGGACGCCACCGGCCCCAGCGCGATCGGTTGCTGCGTTACCGTCTGCGGCACGCTCTTGCCGTCTAGCCCCGGCGCCTGCACGGTTTGCGGATCGATCAGTTCCGCGCTGGCGTAGGGCTTCAAATTCTGCACGACACCCTGCGAAACGAAGATCAGCGAGACGATTAGGCACACAGGCAGGAGCAGCCACAGAAAACATCGCGTCAGGTCCACCCAAAAGTTGCCGATGGTCTTGGATTCGCGCCGCGACACGCCGCGAATCATCGCGATCGCCAGCGCGATGCCGACCGCCGCCGAAGCGAAGTTGTGATACGCCAGCCCGGCCATCTGCGTCAGATAGCTCATCGTCGTTTCTGGTACGTAGGCTTGCCAGTTGGTATTCGTCGTGAACGACGCGGCGGTATTCCAGGCCAGATCGGGCGCTACATTGGCCAGCTTCTGCGGATTGAAGCCCAGCCAGTGCTGCGACCTCTCGATGATGTACAGCAAAAACATGGACACGGCGCTGAACAACAACATCGCTGTGCCGTACTCGGTCCAATGCATTTCGTGCTCTTCGCGTACGCCGGCCAGCCGGTACAGCAAGCGTTCCACGGGTCGCAGCGCGAAATCGAGAAAGGTCTTCTCCCGGTTAAACACTTTCGCCATGAACACGCCAAGAGGCTTGGTGATCGCTAGGATCACCAGCAGGAAAAAACCAATCTGGAGCCAACCGTTTGCGGTCATAGGTCAGAACTTTTCCGGTCGAAGCAGGGCCATCAGCAGGTAGCCGAACAGAAGCGCGCAAACAAAGATGAGGGCAATGTTCTCGATCATAAGTGGTCCGGCAATCTACCTGAGCCGCTCGCAGCCACGAAGATAGAAAATGGCGGCGGCAAAGAACGCCACGGTCACTAGGGTGAAAACAATGTCCGCCACGAGATGCTCCCTCCGAAAACGAGCTGGTGCTCGAAGCTTCCGTTTGCGGCTGCGAGAACTGTTGCGGCCGCGCGCGTTCCGCTGATCGTCGAGCACGACGAAGTCCAATTGCACAAGAAGGATGGGAGAGGAATCCTTAGGAAGTGATGAATCGTTCCTAAGGATTTTGTGAGGAAGAATCGATCTGGAGCACGACTAAAAGCTCGTGGTCAACCGCAGGGCATAGCTGCGCGGGGGCCCGATAGCGTTGCCGGAGAATAGCCCGCCGAAGTCGATCACGTTCAGCCGGTTGTTTAGGTTTTCTCCATCGACTTGCAGCCGTACATCGTATCGCTCCGTCTTCCAGAGCGTCGCGGCGGCTGACGCACTGACAGCGAAGGACGGCCGGACACGGCCCTTGTCGAAGTTCACGCGGTCCACGACCTGCTGGCTGTAGGTTGCCAAGGCGTCGGCTTCCGTCCCAGTGAACTCGAATGGCAAGCCGGTGCCATACTCGGCGCCTACGCCGGCCCAAAAGCGGTTTGTGAACTGATAGCGGAAGCGCGTTCGCACGGTGTTGCGCTGATCCTGCGAATCCCAGAAGCGCCCGGTGAGGTTACTCAACGCGTTGGTCGCGTCGTCGCCCAAAAACAATCCACCGGTTACCGGGAGATACGCGGAGCCCACAATGTAAGAATAGCTCACGAAGCCATTCAGCCGGCCCCAATGCGGGATCTCGATCTTGCCCTCGGCGCCGTAAGTGTACGCTTTGTCGAACGCGATTGGGAAGCTCACCGCAGTGCTCAGTAGTTGGTCGTCGTCCGCGTAGTTGTTGACTCGCCGGTCGAAGACGTTCACATCCAGGCGCAATTGACTGAAGATCCCTTTGCTCAGCCCAACTTCGTAGTAGTTTCCGTGCGAGGGCTGCACCGGCAGCCGCAACACCTGGTCGCTCAGCGACACGACTTGGGGAGAGCTGGAGATCAGCAGGTTCTCCGAGGATGGCGTTTGGAAAACCCTGTCGTAGGAAGCGTGTAACACCAGGTCGATGCTCGGGAAATAACGTGCCACTCCCAATCGCGGGCTCACTGCATTCTGATTGACCAGCAATTGATAGTGATCCCAGCGCAGGCCGGCGCTCACGGTCCACTTGCCCAGGCGAATCTGGTCTTGCACGAACGCCGATTGCTCCAGGTCGGGCCTGCTCGATGCAAAGGCAAACGTCGCCGGCGTGTCCGGGTCGAACTGCGTGAAATCGGTGATCGCGTCGTTGAAGCGCTCATGCAAAAACGTGTTGTCGGACTCGACGCCGGCCTTCCATTCGTGGCGTCCGTGATGGATGGAAACGCTGCCCTTGAAGTAGCCTTCGCGGAAATAGTTGTGCTGAAACGCGATTACCGGAGTGGAAAGCGGATTGGAGAACAAATCATTGGAGTTGTCTCGCACCATGCCGCGCAGGTCGATGACGGCGTTCGGGGAAAGGATGTGTTGATACGCCACCGTGCCCATGGTCTCGAAGTTGTCGCCGTTCTGCAGTTGGCCCGCCGCCTGCTGCAGTTGCTCGTTGGGAATCTCATAGCGTGAAAGCTCGTGACGCAGGCTGAAGCTCAGCCGGTCGCGGTCCGTCAGGTCGCGCTCGTAGCTCACCGCGTAGTCGCCCGTAGTGGCTTGGTTCGTGAAGTTCTGCGGCACGACCGGATTCAGATACCGGCTAGTCATGTCGCCGCTGGCGCTCACACCAAGAGTGTTTTTTCCCCAGGCGTACTGCGCCATCGCAAAAGCGCCGGCGGTATCGAAACTGCCTCCGGAGAGCACGACTTGGCCGTGAAAGCCCTCGCGCGCGTCGCGCGCCGTGTTCACCTCGATCACACCACCCATTTTCCGGCCGTACTCAGCAGGGAAGTTCGCGGTGTAGACACTCATCGACTGAATATCATCGGCTTCGATTTCTGGACCGAAGCTGGGAGAGCGGTTGTCCATCAGCGGCATGCCGTCGACGACGACTTGGGTTTGATATTCCGAGCCGCGCGGGTGGAGCACGGCATTGCCTTCGTAAAGCCAGCCTGGCTGGGAATTGACGAGATCCTGCAAGGATCGCCCGGGCAGCGAACTCACTCGATTCTCGATCGCGTCCGCGCCGAGCCGGTTGATGTCGCCCGTACGATGCGGATCGATCAAAGTGTCGGAGTCGCTTACGAGCACGGACGCATTTGCGGCGGCGATGCTGAGCTTGGCCGTGTACTCCGCAGGGATGGCGGAGCGAACCTCGACCGAGTCTGCAAACTCCGCAAAACCGTGATGTTCGATCTGAATGTTATAGACGCCGAAGGGCAGGCGCTTCACCGTTACGTCGCCCGCGTCGTCGGTGGTCAGAGTCTTTCTGAATTGGTTGGCTTCGCAAACGAGCTCGACCGAGCTTCTCACGCCCAGACCCGAGGGGTCGGTCACCTTGATGCGTAACTCACCAGAGTTGCTCTGCGCAAAAAGGGGCGTAGCGCACAGTATAAAGAGGGCGAAATAGCGCATCGTGAGGCGTCCGAACACCTGCAAAGTCTATTATGAGGGAGCCGCGAGGTTTGTTTAGCCCTTTGTTACCAGCTGTTACTGCCTTCCGAGTTCACATTACAGCCCGCAAATAATCGGTGTTCTGCGACTGGGGATGTAACATTCTTGCCCCTTCGGTGCGTCTAAGAGTTGGGGGCGTGGAGGTGTATTCACCCGCGGAACCAGCGGATCGCCCTTCTGGTTGTTTTTGCAGCATGCGTGGAGGAGTTACTAGAGCGATGGGGGAACAGAGGCACGCGTCAAGGTTGCGCCGGTATTTGCGGACGGCGATCCTCGTTGTTTTCGGGTTCGCCGCGGCCGTTCCTGCAATGCGGGCGCAGACCTCGCCATCGGGCGCTGCGCAGGCGGCCGCCGCCAAATCCGTTGGTACCGTGAAGGCCGTCTCCGGCAAGAGCATCACTCTCGCGGCCGAAGACGGTGGCGACGTCAACGTCGTCGTGCAGGACGGCGCACGCCTCCTGCGGATAGAGCCTGGTCAGACCGACCTCAAAACCGCAGCTCCTTTGCAATTGGAGGATCTCCAGCCTGGTGATCGCATTTTGGTCCGAGGCCAGGCTGCCGATGGCGGCAAGTCGCTTTTGGCGGTATCGGTGATCGCGATGAAGAAAGCGGACATCGCGGAAAAGCAGAAACACGAGCGCGAGGAATGGCAGAGGCATGGAGTCGGAGGCTTGGTGACTGCGGTGGATTCGGCGGCGGGATCGATCACGATTGACACTTCAGCGCTCGGCGCCAACAAGAACGTCGTCGTCAACGTTGCCAAAACTACGATCCTGCGCCGCTACGCGCCTGGTTCTGTGAAATTCGACGAGGCAACGCCCGCTCCCCTGGATCAAATCAAAGTAGGGGACCAGCTTCGCGCCCGCGGAACTCGCAGTGCGGACGGCAGCGCGCTCGCCGCGGACGAAATCGTGTCCGGCGCGTTCCGCAACATCGCTGGCACGATCGTCGCAATCGACGCCGGCGCAAGCACCATTACCGTGAACGATCTCGCGACCAAGAAGCCCGTGCTCGTCAAGGTTAGTGGCACATCGCAGTTGAAGAAGTTGCCGCAGCCTATGGCGCAAAGAATCGGCGCAAGGCTGAAGGGGAACTCGGTGGATTCTGATTCCGGCGCACCAGGACAAAGGCCGGCCGCGCAGCCGGGTTCGAGCTCCGCGGCGACCGGACCGCAAACGCAAAGTGCACCACCCAGCGGTCGAGAGGGCGCCAGGCGCGGAGAACAGGGCGGGACACCCGGCGCCGGAGCTGGCGCGAACGGCGGACAAGGCGGCACAGCCGATCTTCAGCAAGCCATCGGCCGCATGCCCGCAGCGTCGCTGGCGGATTTGCAAAAAGGCGATGCCGTAATGATTGTCGCCACAGCCGGAGCGCAGAACGACGGCGTCACCGCCATAACGCTTCTCGCTGGCGTCGAGCCCATTCTGCAGGCCTCGCCCACGGGCGGACAGTCCATTCTCACGCCTTGGAGCTTGAACGGCGCTCCTAGCGGCGACGCAGCAACGCAGTAACCGGCTAAAGCGTCAAAACGACACAGCCACGTTCAGGAGACTCGATGATTTTTGGGCCATTGCCGAAACGTATTCTCGCCAGCTTGGCGATTTTGCTCCTCTGTCTGTTGCCGCACTCCCTGAACGCTCAGACGAACACCGGATCGCTTCGCGGCCAAGTCACCGATCCGTCCGGTAGCGCCGTCGGCACAGCCACCGTGATCCTGACGACTCCCGCAGGTGGCGCAATTACGGCTAACACCAACCCCGACGGCATCTACGAAGTCAAAGGTTTGGAGGCCGGCCAATACAGCGTGAAGGTGATTGCTACAGGATTCACTTCGTTCGATCGCTCCGCCGTCCAGATTGCCGCCGGGCAAATCCTGAAACTCGACGTAAAGCTCAGCATCGAGACGCAAGAACAGAAGGTGACGGTAACCGATCAAGCTGCCACGGCCCTGGACGTGAATCCCGCGAGCAATGCCGGCGCAATCGTCCTGCAGGGAAAAGACCTTGAAGCCCTTTCAGACGACCCGGACGAACTGCAATCCGATCTACAAGCCCTCGCGGGGCCCTCGGCGGGTCCAAACGGCGGTCAGATTTACATCGACGGCTTCACCGCTGGGCAACTGCCGCCAAAAGCCTCCATTCGCGAAATTCGCATTAATCAGAATCCGTTTTCGTCGGAGTACGACAAGCTGGGCTACGGAAGGATTGAGATCCTAACCAAGCCCGGCACCGATCAGTGGCACGGACAACTGTTCCTGACGGGAAATACGGCGGGATTCAATTCTCGCAATCCTTTCGAGCATTTGCCCGACGGTACCGAGCCGCCAGGGTATGAGTCGACGCAGTTCAGCGGCAACATCGGCGGCCCGCTGAGCAAGAAAGCCTCGATCTTCTTCAACTACGAAGAGCGAAACATCAATAACCTAAACGTCGTCAGCGCCACGATCGTCGATCCGACCACGTTTGCAATCACGCCGTTCAGTCAGGCGGTACCCAACCCGGACACGCGGATCAATCTGAGTCCCCGGCTTGACTATCAAGTTAGCGCGGGAAACACCCTGTCGGTACGGTATCAGTTCTACCACCAGACCCAAGACAATGAGAGCGTCGGCGGCTTCAATCTGGCGCAGCAGGCGACCAATCAAACGGACTCCGAAAGCACCTTCCAGGTGAGCGACACGCAGACGCTTAGCCCGCGCACTATCAATGAAACCCGATTCCAGTACATCCATGAAGTCGCCAACTCGAATCCTTTGAGCACCACGCCGATGATCAGCGTCACAGGCGCGTTCGATACCGGCGGCAACGCTACCGGAATCAACGACGACACGCAGAACCGCTACGAAGTTCAAAACGAAACCTACATGACGCTCGGCAAACACTCGTTGAAGTATGGCGGCAGGTTCCGCGCGACCACCGACGACAACTCGACGAACCAGACTTTCAATGGCGAATATTCCTTTGGTAGCAGGCTGCTGCAGGGCTGCACGCCGACGACGGCGGACAGTTGCCAGATTACGCCGCTACAGGCGTACCAAATTACCTTGCAAGGACAAGCCGCAGGTCTTCCGTTCGCCCAGATTCAAGCGATGGGCGGAGGCGCCAGCTTTTATTCGCTGGCAACAAATTCGATCGGCCGCGCCAATGCCAACGTCACGTATTTCGATGGAGCTGTATTCGTCCAGGACGACTGGCGCATCCGGTCGAACGTTACGCTCAGTTCCGGCTTGCGTTACGAAACCCAGAACAACCTTGGGGATCACGCCGATTTCGCGCCGCGATTCGGGCTGGCGTGGGGCATTGGCGCGAAGGGAACCGCCGCCCCGAAAACCGTTCTTCGCGCAGGTTTCGGCATCTTCTACGATCGCTTTACCTCCGATCAAGTCCTGAAACAGCAGCTCAACAATGGCCTGATTCAGCAGCAATTCATCGTGCAGAATCCGGCTTTCTTTGATCCGAACACGACCGTCGGACCCTCCGGGCTCGGAAGCTCCGCGACCGCCCCGCAAACAATCTACGAACCGAATCCGAATCTTCGCACGCCGTACACGATGCAGACGGGCGTGAGCGTCGAGCGACAACTCACGAAAGTTGCCAACGTTGCGGTCACGTATCTCAATTCGCGAGGCGTCCACGCGTTTTACACCGACTTCATCAACGCCAATGCGCCGTTGGCGCTTCCACCGAGCACGATCTTGTATCAGTACCAGTCGGGCGGCGTCTTCAAGCAGAACCAGCTGATCGTGAACAGCAGCGTTCGCATGGGCACTAAACTGTCGCTCTTCGGATTCTACGTCCTGAACTACGCGAACAGCGACACGTCCGGGCCAAACTACATGCCTTCCAATCCGCTGAACATTGCTGCAGACTACGGCCGGGCATCCTTTGACTATCGTAATCGCGTGTTCCTAGGTGGTACCGTCGGACTGCCGAAGAATTTCCGTCTGAGTCCATTCCTCATCGCGAGTTCCGGGCCTCCGTTTAATATCACTACGGGACAAGACGTGTTCGGCGATGCGGAGTTCAACGCTAGACCTGCTCCTGCGAGCTGCTCGGCGGCTCCGAACATCGTCCAGACGAAGTTCGGGTGCTTCAACGTCGCTCCGACGCCCGGCGAAGCCTTGATACCGGTCAACGACGCCGCGGGCCCAGCGCGCTTCGTTTTGAACTTGCGTCTCAGCAAGACGATCGGTTTCGGAAAGAAGAAAGAAGCGACGAACACCGCGGGTCCCGGCGGACCGGGAGGCGGCGGTACCTTTGGCCGCGGGCCGGGAGGCGGTGGAGGTCGTGGCGGCGGTTATCGCGGCGGCGGTGGACCTGGCGGCGGCTTTGACGCGGTGTCCAATCGGCGCTACAACCTGACGTTTGCCGTTTCCGCGCGAAACGTGTTGAACAATGTGAACACCGCCATCCCGATCGGGAATCTCAGCTCACCTCTCTTCGGTGAAGCGAATGGGCTGGCGGCAGGACCCTACAACTCGAACACTGCGAATCGTCGCATCGATTTGCAGGTGACCTTCACTTTCTAGCTAGATACCGTTCTTCCACTCACCACTGTTTCAGTTCGCGTCAGGGAAGGAATGATCTGTCATTCCTTCTTTGAGGTTGGACTTCGTATTTTGGCATGCCGTGGGCTAAGCTGTCGGCCGAAGTTACCCAGTGCCCGCGGGAGAAACCTCGCCGCGGGAAAATACAGAGGAGCGCCTGGTGGCCGAAGGGAAGCACGATCGCGAACTCGGAATGAATCGACCGATCGCCCGGCGAGATTTCCTCAATGGCGCAGCCCTCGCGTTGGGCGGATCGTTGGCGCTGTCGGGCAACGTGTGGGCGGAGGTGTTCGGCTTACCGGTCTCCCCGGTGGACGCCGAAAAAGATCCGGGTTACTACCCGCCCGCAAAGACTGGCTTGCGAGGCAGTCATGACGGCTCGTGGGAAGTGGCGCACTCGCTCCGCGACGGAAAGCACTGGGACAATCCCACGGCGGACGATGAATCCTACGACTTGATCGTGGTGGGCGGCGGGATCAGCGGTTTGGCGGCGGCGTATTTCTATCGAAAACAGGTCGGATCGAAAGCCCGAGTTCTAATTCTCGACAATCACGATGATTTCGGTGGCCATGCCAAGCGCAATGAGTTTCATTCCAGTAGCCGGCTGTTGATCGGCTACGGCGGAACGCAGTCGATCGCAGGCCCGAAGCTTTACAGTAAAGAGGCGGAGGGGCTATTCAGCGAGTTGGGCATTGAGGTGCGCCGGTTTGAGAAATACTTCGACCGGAAGTACTTCGCGTCTCGCGGGCTGAGCTACGGGATATTTTTTGACAAGGAGACGTTTGGGGAGGATCGCACTGTCGGCAATGTCGGCCAACCCTCGTGGCCAGAGTTTTTGGCGAAGACACCCTTGTCGCCCGCCGCACAAAAGGACCTCGCGCGCCTCTACACCGAGAAGGTCGACTATCTGCCAGATAAGAACGCTGCGGAGAAGAAAACGCATCTGGCGCGCACCAGCTACAAAGATTTTCTGCTGAAGGATGTGAACGTCGATCCCGGCGTCATTCCTTACTTTCAGTCATCGACGTATGGGTTGTATGGCGTCGGGATCGATGCGGTTCCGGCGGGAGATCTGGCGGGGCTACGCGAGCACCCCGGGTTTGCGGGAATGGATCTGTCCGGTCCGCCGGGACCAGGCATCGGGTTGGAAGTCACGCGCCAGGATGACGAGCCGTACATCTATCATTTTCCCGATGGTAACGCGTCGGTAGCGCGGCTCCTGGTACGCAAACTGATTCCCGGTTCGGCGCCGGGAAACACGATGGAGGATATCGTACTGGCGAAGATGAATTACGCGAAGCTGGATGATGCGGAGTCGCCGGTACGGATTCGACTCAACTCGACTGTGGTCAACGCGAAGAATGTGGGCGATCCCGCTTCCGCGCGCGAAGTGAGTGTCACCTATGTGCGAGGCGGTCAGACGCGGGCGGTCCGCGGCGATGCCTGCGTCCTGGCATGCTGGAACATGGTGATACCGTATCTTTGCCCGGAGATGAGCGCGAAGCAGAAGGAGGCGCTGGAGTACGGAACGAAGGTGCCGCTGGTGTATGCGAACGTGCACCTTGGGAATCGCGCGGCGTTTGAAAAGTTGAAACTAAACGGTCTGACCTGCCCGGGGAGCTATTTCTCCAGCGTGTCGCTGGATTTTCCCGTAAGCATTGGCGGCTATCAATATCCGGGGACGGACGAGCCTTGCGTAATTCATATGCAGCATGTTCCCTGCTCGCCGGGGCTTTCTGCGCGCGAGCAACAGCGGGCTGGGCGAACGCAGCTATTCACGACGAAGTTCGAGACCTTCGAGAGGAACATCCGCGATCAGTTGAGCCGGGCGCTGGGTCCGGGAGGGTTCGATCCCGCGCGAGATATTCAGGGGATCACGGTGAATCGCTGGCCGCATGGCTACGCCTACGAGTACAACTCGTTGTACGATCCGGAATGGCCCCCGGGGCAAGCTCCGTGCGAGATTGGACGAGCGGCGTTTGGACGCATCCACATCGCGAATTCCGACGCGGGCGCGTTTGCGTATACCAATGAAGCGATCGACCAGGCGTGGCGGGCGGTCAACGAAGTGACGAGCAGAGCCTAGAATGAAGAAGCGAAAGAAAAAAGTGTTGGATGTCGGGCAGGTCGCGCGGCGGCGGGCGCGGGAGTCGGGGATTGCGCCAGCGGTCACCCGGGTGATCGCGGACAAGCGCAAGCGGGCAGCGAAACACAAAGGGAAGTGGCTCCAAGAAGAAACTTAGACTTCGTTCTTGGCGATTTCAGGTCCGGACCGGACCTAGTTTTTCGAGCCTCACCCAGGTTTGTGGGCGGGCACGGACTCGCCTGGGAGAAAAAGCGCGGCAGGGGCAATTTTGCGGCGTTCGGCAAGTTCAGCGGCAATCGTTTCTAGCCCCTTCTTATCGAAGCCCATGCAGGTCACCTTCACGGCGCCGTCGCTGCCAATAAAGAAAACTGTGGGAACGTTGGTTAGGCCGTAGGCGTTCGATGCCGGATAGCCCTTTTCGTCCAGCGCCATCGGAAAGGTCACTCCAAACTCTCTGGCGAAATCCCTTGTGGCTTTCGCGTCGTCCTGTGAGATCCCGAGAATCGTGACGCCGTCTCCTCCATATCGCTTGTGGATACGCTCGAGGAACGGAAACGTGAACTGACAGACGGGGCACGAGATCTTGAAGAACGCAGCGACGACGGGACCTTTCTGTGTCAATGCGGCCAGCGAATATTCCTTGCCGCCGAGACCTTTGAGAGTGAAATCAGGAGCAACATTTCCGGCATTGATGTTTGTCATTTCACCGTCCGTTCGGAGTAAGCGCGAGATCCGGCGCCAGATCGACATTGAATAAGTGTAGCTTGGCTCGCCATCGCGAGAAATGCGCACATATAGTCGATGTGCCTGGCTAGTGGATCTGCCGCGTCTTGCGCTGCATGTAGTCCATCAGCAAGTACTGCCCCAGCGTGTAGGGCGTCGTGAAATACGCTTTGCCTCGGCACATCTCCGTAATCTTCTGTACGAAATGCACCAGGCTGTAGTCGCTGGCCAGCATGAACGTGTTGATCATAATGCCGGCGCGCTTGCACTTGTTCACTTCTTCCAACGTCTGGCCGACGACGAAGGGATCCAAGTCCGAACGCGTTCTTGTAAATGCGGCCGTCTTCGAGCGTGAGCGCCGAGGGCTTTCCGTCGGTGATCATGATGATCTGGCGCATATCTTTTTTCTGACGGAGCAAGATGCGTTGCGCGAGGCGCAACCCCTCCCGCGTGTTGGTGTAATAGGGACCGACCTGCACGCGCGCCAGTTCGCCGAGCGGGACTTCCTCCGCGCTGTCATGAAACAAGACGAGGCTTAGCGTATCCCCAGGATACTGGGTGCGAATCAGATGCGACAGCGCCATGGCGACGCGCTTCGCGGGCGTGAAGCGATCTTCGCCGTAAAGAATCATGCTGTGGCTGCAGTCGAGCAGCACAACCGTGGCGCAGGAGCTGTGGTATTCGCACTGATGCACCATCAGGTCCGGATAGGTGATTTCGATGGGCACTTTGGCGCCATCGCGGCGCACCGCGTTGAACAGCGTTTCGCTGACGTCCAGATTCAGCGTGTCGCCAAACTCGTATTGACGAGAGACGCCGCTGGCTTCAATCCCGGTAGCGAGATCGCGGGTATCGTGGCGTCCGAAGCTGCTGCGGCCCAGCGAGCCCAGCAGATCTTGCAGCGTCTTGAAGCCGAGAAAATCGATCGTCTTGTCCGTGATCTCAAACCGCGCCTCGGTTTGCCGGTCCTGCGGCTGGCCCAGTTGGCCACGCGCGCTGGTTTGCGGCGGCGGCGTGATTTGCGGGGGCTGTTGCGGATTGATGTAGCCCTCTTGCGCCATGCGCTCCATCAGTTTATCAAGCAGCTCGCGCACCGCCTGGCTGTCTTTGGCTTGCGGGCTCTGCAACATTTCGCGTAATTCATCGCTCATCGCATCTTGCGGCAGCAAGTCGCCCTCCTGCAGCGCCTTCAAGATGGCTTCGCGAAGAGCTTCCATGGACTTTTCGGGGTCCATTTCCGACACGCCGTAGAATTGCGACTCGAAGCCGCTTTGCAGGAAGAAGTCGCCCAGACGCCGAACCAGTTCTTCCAGATCGACGGCGTCCGCCGGCTCGCCAACATATTTTCCGTAGCGAATAAATTTCATGATTTCTCTGCGACTTAGATCTCTCCAAGGGAACTTTTCACATCGAAAGAGATCCCTCGTCGCGATGCTCCTCGGGATGACGACCCTTCGTCGGGTCGTCAATTGAACTGCCGGCGCGGCCTGCTCGGGTTTTGCTCGCGCGCTTCGGGCTGCCGCGGTTTTTCGGCATAGTAGCCGCGCTCTTCGCTGCGGCCGATGCGGCGGTGCGCCCACAAACCTTCCAAGATCATTTCGGCGGCAGCTCCGGCGGCGCCGGCATCCTTGCGATCGGTCACGCCGAGACGGCCGATATGTTCCAGGAGCCCTTGGATCTTCGAGAGCTGCTCGTAACGCTCAGCAGTCGTAGCCAGTTCTGGCAGTTTCAGTTCGCCGCCCAGTTCAAACCATTGAATCACCGGCTGAAAGCTCACCTCACCGAAATGCTTGCTGAAGACGCGGCCGACGGCGGCGCGAATCAGTTCGCGTGCGATAGTGTCCGCGCCCTTGAGCTCGCCTTCGTATTCGAGCTCGAGCTTTCCGGTGATCGCGGGAAGCGCGGCGTAAATGTCCGCGACGCGCGCGACGCCGGCCTTATCTCCGGTGCGCACGGCGCGCTGCTCGGCGTTGCTGACCACGCTTTCTAACGTGGTGATAGGAAGCCGCTGGCTGACGCCGGAGCGGCGATCAACGCGCTTGTCCTCGCGCGCTTGAAACGCAATCTCTTCCACCACTTCGCGCAGGTATTCGGGCACGTCGACCTTTCGCGCGGCGTCGCGGCCGATCCAAGCCTCTTGACGCGTTACGGTCATGCCTTCGGCGACGGTGGATGGGTAATGCGTCCGAATCTCTGCGCCGATGCGGTCCTTCAGTGGCGTGATGATCTTGCCGCGGGCAGTATAGTCCTCCGGGTTGGCGGTGAAGACGAGAAGCACGTCGAGCGGAAGCCGCAGGGGATAGCCCTTAATCTGGATGTCGCCTTCTTGCATGATGTTGAACAAGCCAACCTGAATCTTGCCGGCGAGATCCGGCAACTCGTTAATGGCGAAGATTCCGCGATTCGCGCGGGGCAACAGGCCGTAATGAATGGTGAGCTCGTCGGAAAGGTCGCGTCCGCCACGCGCCGCGCGAATGGGATCGACGTCTCCGATGATGTCGGCCATGGTCACGTCCGGCGTGGCCAGTTTTTCCACGTAGCGCTGGTCGCGGGGCATCCACGCGATCGGCGTGTCGTCGCCTTCGGCGGCGATCTTCTCGCGGCAGGCGCGGCAAATGCGGCTGCAGGGGGTTGTCGTTGATTTCGCATCCCGCCACGACGGGAATCTCCGGCATCGAGCAATTGCGCCAAGCCCGCGCAAGAATGCGGCTCTTGGCCTGGCCGCGCAGGCCCAGCAAGAATGAAATTGTGGCGGGAAAGCAGCGCGTTGACGATCTGCGGAATCACTGTATCTTCGTATCCGTGCACGCCGGGAAAGAGCGGCTCGTCTTTCTCGATGGCGCGCAACAGATTGCGGCGAAGTTCGTTCTTGACGGAAATGGAAGTGGTTCGCGCATCGAAGTCCGGAATGCTGCGCAATTCACCCAGCGTGCGGGGTTTGGAATGGCTCGAACGCTGCTTGCGATGAGAGGTGCTAGCGGTCATTGTGGCCCCATTCAGCGCGGCACAGCGGTGCCGCGCAAGTTTCTAGTTCAGTCCGTGCCCGTTTCCGTCGGCGTGCTGGCGCAAGCTCTCTTCTTTCTGTAGATGCGGCGCCCACTCGCGAAGATACGTCACCAGGCGTTCCTGGCGGTCCGCTTCCGAGCGCAGCTCCAAAACTTGCTGCTTCCACATCAAGTCCATCGGCAAGGTGCCAGCCACCACGTACGACAAATCCTCCGGGACTTCGCTCTGGATACTTCTGGGGTAGTCCCCAAACACGATGGTGTGGCAAACCTCGTAGAGCTCGACAAGCTCTCGGTGGACACGTGAGTTGACTGGCCGTTCGCGATCGTCAAGGTAGTCGACATGGCCCTCGAGTAATGCCTCCTCGGTAAATGCCTCAGCGTTAAGCAATTCCAGGATTCGGAATGGCGCGCGTCCGACGGTGAGAATATCCATCCTTCCGTCGTCGTACTGCTTCACGACTTCAAGGATTTCGGCGGTGCACCCGACGCGGACGATACCTTTTGGCAGCGATAGCAACATGCCGAATTCCGTTTTGTCTCGGACGCACTTGGACACCATTAGGCGATAGCGAGGCTCGAAAATGTGCAGTGGCAGGTCGGCGCCGGGCAGGAGAACGACGTTCAGAGGGAAAAGCGGGATTTGTTCGGGCCGCGTCAGTCCCATGGCTCATGATACCAGACGGGGAGAGGAGATGGAGGAGGTGCAGTCCGAACGGGTACGGCCACGATAGCTCTATCCGATCTCGTCGAGCAAGGTTTCCATCTCCGAGCGCGCGTGCTGATCGCCTTTTCGCTCCGCCGCTGCCATCCCCGTGGACAGAACCTGCCGCGCTTCTTCGTTACGCGACTCGCGCGTCAACATCTGTGCGTACATCAGGTATGCGGGGACGTAGTCGGCGTTGCGCGTCAGCAAAGCTCGAAAGTGGCCGTTCGCGGCCGCTGTATCGCCGGCATTCATGCACTCCATGGCCAGGCCATAGCGGGAAAACGCGTCGTCCGGCTTGTTGGCGACGAACTCTTCGAGTATCTGGCGGCGGGTTTTCTTTTGTTCGGTCATGGCGTCTCGTATTATATGGGCAGCGGGAATAAGGTGAAAATCGGCAGGGGACTCCGTTGGAGGCGTCGCGAGAAATGGCCAAGACACAAACGAGGGAAGCCACACTTTCAGGGAAGCCCGTGCGAGCGTCACGTTCGGAGATGGCGGAGGTTGTTTTGCCGGCGCAGACCAACGCTCTGGGCAAGCTGCTCGGAGGCCACGTGATGCACCTTGTAGACATTGCGGCAGCCATGGCCGCGCACCGCCACTCCAATAGCTACGTTGTGACGGCATCGGTGGACTACATCGACTTTCGCAATCCTGTGAATTTAGGCGAGATCGTGGTGCTGAAGTCGCAGGTCAACCGGGTGTTTCACACTTCGATGGAGGTTGGCGTAGAGGTTTTTTCCGAGAACTTTCTGACCGGCGAGCGCAAACAAACCACCACTGCGTACGTCACCTTCGTTGCCATCGACGAAAAGACGCGTTGCCCGAAGGTGGTCCGTCCGCTCATCCTACGAACACCCGACGAGAAGCGCCGGTTCCGCGAGGCTGCGGAACGCCGCAAGATCAGACTCGAACTTCGTTATGGGAAGAAGATCAGGCGCTAGCTGACTCCGCCGACCCACATTGGTGTGGTCGTGGGCTGCGCGCTTCCACCCGCGGGCTCCTCGGTGATGGCCAGCGCTTTCGTCTGCGCCATCACTTCCGGCGGATCGTCCACCATTAGATCGACCTTGCCCTTGGCATCCGGCCAGAATGTGCGCGACGGCATGGGTTTACCGCCTGGGTTCTTCGGTATCAGCCACAGTTGCAGGACACGATTGCTCGCGGGCATTGGCACTTTCCAGCCTGTAACATAAATTCCCATCTGCGGATGCCAGGTGGCCTCGAGCGTCGGCATTTGCTTGTCGTTCGGCCAAATCGTGAACTTCTTAGAGCTGGGATCCGTCAGGATGTGGGCTTCATGCTTTGTGGCCGTCAGTTCTTGTTGTAACTGCTCGCGCTGCTTCAGTTCGGTGGCGGCGCGCTCGTTGAGAGCCTGAATTTCCTTCTGCATCCTCTGGGCGTTCCAGGTCGAGCACAGAGTCACCAGCAGCAGTGCCGCAACTCCAGCCCAGAGCCAGTAGGGCACACCTGATTTGGACGGAGTCGTGGTCCGGGCGGTGCTAGCCTCCGCTCGCACTTTTTGCAGCAATCTCGCCCGTAACATGTCGGAAGGCTCCGCGGGCGGCGCCAGGTACACAAGTTGCGTCACTAGCCAGCGCGCCTCTTCGAGCGCCTTCGCACACTCCGCGCAGCCGGACGCAAGGTGCGCGTCGAGTGTCGCGCGCTCCTGCTCGTCGAGCGAACCGAGGGCGTATCCCTCGATCAGTTCCCGGAATTGGTCGTGTTCGTTCACGAAGCTGCTTGCATTCCTTCCTTCAGACGCAACAATCCGTTGCGAATCCAACTTTTCACTGTGCCTAGGGGCTCGTGCAGGGCCGCTGCGATTTCGCTGTGGCTCAGGCCTTCAAAGTAGGCCATCTCGATGGCCTTCTTTTGCGGCGCGCTGAGCGATCCCATCAGGGAGCGAACCACCTCCGCTCGGCGCTTCTCGTCCAGGGCCTTCTCATACTCTGGTGCTTGCGCGATAGAAGGCAGCTCTTCGGTCTGATCTTCTCGCCGCCGCTGCCGCTCACTTTTGAGACGCAGGTTGTCCAACGCGCGGTTGCGCGCGAGCGTTAGCAGCCAGGGCACAAAAGGGCCGCGGCCCGCCTGGTACTGCCCGGCGTTGCGCCAAAGCTGCAGGAAAACGTCCTGGACCACTTCTTCGGCCGTGGACGCCTGCTGCAGAATTCGCAGCACTAGGCCGTACACAATCCTTGAGTGACGATCGTAGAGCTGCTCGAAAGCTCGCACGTCCCTCTGCAGAAGCCGATGGACCAGCGCCGCGTCGGGCGACACGTCGTTGCTATCCTTGGGTGTCAAGACCGCCAGGAACACGGGTTAGGCTTCTTCTCTCCCTGAAGAATATACGGTACAGCCGCGCAACCGGATGACTTTACAGCACTAACGCTTCAAGCGCGAGCGCACCTGCTCGGCAACCGCTTGAGATTGCTCTACGCAGGCCCCGATCGCGGGCCCTCGCAGGTAGTTGCCCGCTAGCCACACGCCTGGCGTAGCTTGGCGCAGTTTATCAATGGCCGCAAGCCGCTCCGAATGCCCCAAATTGTACTGCGGCAAGGCCCGCGGGTAGATTTCGACGTTCGCAAAGGTCGGAGCGTGTGGGATCGCCAGTATCGCTGCCAGCTCGCCAAGAACGATCTTGGCCACCTCGGGTGCGGGCTGCGAGACGGTCTGCGGGTCCGTGGCTCCGCCGACGAAGCTGGTGAGCAAGACGTGTCCTTCGGGAGCGCGGTCTGGGAACAGCGACGAATTCCATATTGTGCCCAATATCCGGTATCCCGCGGACCGCGGCACCAGGAATCCGAACCCATTCAACGGGTTTGCAAAGCCCTTCGGATAGCCAAACGATACGATCGCAACGGGCGCGTATTCGATCGCACCCAGCAGTCGGTCGAAGTCCGCCGCCGTTTCTCCCAGGAGTCTTCCTGCGACATCGGTGGGAGTTGCAAGGATGACATTGTCCGTCGTCAGTGTTTCCTCTTGGCCCGATCCACGAATCATCAGCTCGAACGTGCCTGCTCCCGCATCGCGACGGAGCACGACGACTTCCGTGCCCACACGAGCCGCCGGGCCCAATTTCACCTGAAGCGCCCGAATGAGCGTTTCATTGCCTTCGCGAAAGCTGAACAGCGTAGGGCGTTCCTTCGGTTCCTTGCGGCTCTTGCCTGCGCGTTTCAGTCCTCGAATCACGCTGCCGGCCGATTTCTCGGCTTCATACACCTGCGGGAAGGTGCTTCGTAGGCTCAACCGCTCGGGGTCCCCGGCGTAGATGCCCGAAATGAACGGACCAACCAGTCGGTCCAGAAGCTCCGCGGAAAACTTCCGCCGAACGAAACTCGCCACCGATTCATCCTGCTCTGGAGGTTGGCTCTTTCCAAATAGATCGCGCGCAATACTCGCCTTTGTCGCCGCGCTGAGAAGGGAGGATATGAGCAGCGCCGGTGGGTCCAGCGGAACAGGCTGCAACGCGCCTTCGACCAAAACGTAACGCGGTGCCCGCGCTGGTGCCGCAACCAAGTCGTTTTGGATGCCAATCTCCGCGCAAAGAGTTCGAAGCTGCGGCGTACCGCTGAAGCTTTGCGGCCCGAGCTCGATCAGATAGCCCTCGCGGCGCTCGGAACGAATCACACCGCCGAGGCGCGGCGACGCTTCAAAGAGGTGCGCGTCAACGCCCGCTTTGCGCAGTGCGTAGGCGCAAACCAGCCCCGAAATGCCTCCACCGACGATGACGGCTGGAATGTGAGATGTCACGGCGTGGTGCGGCGGCTCGCCATGTCAGAGCGTTTTCGAGAACAGGGGTTTGGCAGCGAGCTGCTGTCTTTCCAGGTAGGGATCGAAAACCATTGCGAGGTTGCGAATAAAAATGCGGCCGAGCCACGTAGTGCGAATTTCGTTGGATTCAAGCAGGACCAGACCGTCGTCGCGCGAAGATTCAAGGTGCCGCAGCTCATCAGCGAAGTAGGAATCGAAATCGATGGCGAACTCACGCGAAATCTCATCCTTGATCACCACAGTGTGGCACAGCAGCCGGCTGATGACCGCTCGCCGCAAGCGGTCGTCCGCGGAGAGGTGATAGCCGCGCATGGTGGCGATCCCGCGGTCGGCTACCGCTTTTTCCCAAGAAGTGAGATCGCGATGATTCTGCGCATAGGCATTTTGAATCCCGCTAATGGCGGTCACGCCCATCCCATAAAGATCGGCCCCTGCTTTGGTGGTATACCCCTGAAAGTTGCGATGTAGCGTGCGATTCTGCTGCGAGATCGCCAGTTCGTCGCCCGGCTTAGCGAAGTGATCCATGCCGATATAAAGATAGCCCGCTTCTAGGAACTTCAGCATCCCGGTGCGAAAGATCTCGAACTTTTGCATGCCTTCCGGAAGGAACGCCGCAAAGGCGCCCTGCTGCTTCTTCAGCCACGGCACGTGCGCGTAGCTGAAAAGCGCCACACGATCCGGTGCAAGCTCCAAGAATCTGGTCCACGGTATGGCCGAAGCGCTCGGGAGTCTGGTACGGCAAGCCGTAAATCAAATCCACGTTGATGCTGTCGAAGCCCAGTTCGCGCGCAGCTGAAATCAGATCGCGGGTCAGCTCGAATGGCTGGATGCGATTGATGGCCTTCTGGACGTCGGGATGAAAATCCTGGATGCCCATGCTCAAGCGGTTGAATCCCAGTCGCCGCAGCGTTTCTAGGTGCGCGCGGGACGTCACGCGCGGGTCAACTTCAATCCCTACTTCCGCGTCAGGCGCGAATGTAAAGCGCTCCCTCGCCGCTCCAAACAAATCTTCGATCTGCGCCGGCGTCAAATAGGTCGGCGTGCCGCCGCCCCAATGAAACTGCACGACCTCGCGTTTGCGCGAAACGCTGCCGCTCACACGCTCCAGTTCGCGCTTCAACACGCCGAGATAAGGCGGGGCGACCTGCTTATCTTTCTGAATGATCACGTTGCAGGCGCAAAACAGACACAGGCTTTCGCAGAAGGGAATATGCATGTACAGAGAAACCGGCGTCCGAGCGCGATCCGCTTCTTCGTGCACTTTTTCCAGGTCATCCGGTCCGAACGCGTCGTTCCAAACCGGCGCAGTTGGATAGCTCGTATAGCGCGGGCCGGGCCGGTTGTACCTGGCCAGAAACTCTTCGCTCACGTGGAGTTCCTCGCGCATCTGCTGCAAGGATAGGTTGGCGAGAGTCACAGTATGAAAACCTCAATGAGACCGAACCGCAGGCTTGGCCTCCGCCATTTCCGCCTGCTGGCCGGTCTCAATAAATAGCTTGGCGTTCTCCACCGGCGTGTTCTGCAAGATTCCGTGCCCCAGATTCAGGATGTGGCCGGTACCGCCCAACGCGGCGACGGCGTCCAAGGTCGCGCGGCGTATTGCTTCCGGTGGCCCGAACAATACCGCAGGATCGACGTTTCCCTGCAAAGCGATACGCGGTCCCAGCCTCTCCCGCAGTTCCCGCAAATTCGCACGCCAATCCACACTCAACACGGTTGCTCCGGAGCGCGCCACCGCCGCCATCAGGTGCTGCGACGCCTTCGTGTAATAAATGACTGGCACTTCGCGTCCGACTCTTGCAATGACGTCTTTCACCGCGGGCAGCGCAAAGTCCTCGTAGTCCGCCAAGCCAAGCTCACCGCACCAAGTGTCGAAGAGCTGCACTGCAGCCGCCCCCGCGGCGATCTGCGCCTTTAGGTAAGACACCGTCGCGTCCGCAATCTTCGACAACAGCGCCCGGAAGGTCTCCGGCTCGTGATACAGAAAACTTTTTACCGTCGCGAAGCCTTCTTTCGTTCGCCCCTCCACCATGTAACACGCCAGCGTCCACGGCGCGGCCGCAAAACCGAGAACGGGAACATCCGGTCCGACCTCGCGCACCAGCCGACGAATCGCTTCCATCAAGAATCCCGTGTCCGACTCCGGATCGAAGCCTCGCAGCCTATCCACGTCGGCCTTCGAGCGCACCGGTTCCGGCAGGTTCGGTCCCGCGTCGCCAAGCTCCAGCTTCAGCCCCATCGCTTCCGCCGGGATCAATATGTCGGAGAAAACGATCACGGCATCGACGCCCAGCCGCCGAAACGGCTGCAGCGAGACCTCCACCGCCAGCTCCGGCGTCTTGCAAACTTCCAAGAACGCATGCTTTGCGCGAATCTCGCGATACTCCGGCAGATACCGGCCCGCCTGCCGCATCATCCACACCGGCACGCGCGGCACCACTTCGCCGCGGCATGCGCGCAGAAACAAATCTCTCTGGTTCAGGGATGCGTTTTGCGAGCTCATACTCAGTCTGCGGAAAGCATAGCAAATCCTGAGTGTGGGTGCTGGCGGCCTGTCCGAATGGCCAGGCGGGGAAGAATTGACGTCAACATCACTTCACGGTCGTGACGCTGGCGACGCCGCATGAGTGGGCTATACTCTAGGGGCTCACCATCTCACGCAATCCTGGCAAGCGCTGGTCGGCGCTGCGTGGATTGAGCGCGGACAGCCGATGTCTCATCTATTCCTATATCTGACGGTGCTCGCCTATGCCCTGAGCTTCGCGTCATACGTCCGATTCTTGTATTCGGGCCGGGAATTGGCGGGTCGCCTCGGCACCATATTGCTGGGCCTCGGCCTCGTGGCCCATTATTTTGCCCTTTTGGAGCGCTCTAGAGGCCTGCACACTGTTCCGTATCGCGATCTCTACGGTTCCATGTCGCTTTTCGGCTGGCTCCTCGCGGTCACCTACCTGAGCCTGGAGTTCTACCACCGCCAGCGTTCCGTAGGCGCGTTCGTTCTCCCGTGGGTCCTGGCGTTCTTTCTCGCTGCGAATCTGGCCCCGGCCGACCGCCTGTCTCCCACGCCGGCGCACGGAGTGGTGTTCGCGTTTCACGTGACTCTTAGCATCCTGGCTTATGCCGCCTTCGCGCTTTCCTTCGTGCTGAGTCTGATTTTCTTGGTCGAGAACCGCCTTCTGCGTAACCGCACTCTTAACAACGTCGTATGGCGCCTGCCTGCGCTGGAACTTCTCGAGCGGATGAGCCGCTCCAGTGTGCTCGTCGGCCTCGTCTCCATCGCCATCGGCACTGTTCTCGGCTTCATCTGGGTCGATCGGCTCACCGGCCAGTATTGGTATTACGACCCGAAGTACGTAATCACCATCGTCGTACTCTTGTTGTACGCAGCCTACCTCACGCTCGCCCGGTCGGCCTCTTGGCGAGGAGCGCGCGCCTCGAGGTTCTGCATTTTCAATTTTTTTGTGGTCGTACTGAGTTTCACGGTCGTCAATCTCTATCTGTCTCACAGTCACCGTTTTTTTTAGGAGCGCGCAGTCAACGCAATGGAAATCGTTCTCGTCGGCTTGAACCACCGCACAGCGCCCGTAGAGGTGCGCGAGCGTGTGTCGTTCACCGCGGAACAAGCGCGTCGCGCGGCGGATGAGTTGCGCGCCCGCGGCATTCTCGAAGAAACCCTCGTCTTGTCCACCTGTAATCGCAGCGAAGTCTACGGCGTCCCCCCCGAATCGCTCCATGACTGTGCGCCGGGACTTTCTTCCTTCCTCAGCGAATTCCATTCCGTCCGCCCCGACGTTCTGAGCGGCTCGCTGTATCACCACTACGATCGCGAGGCTGTGCGTCACCTTTTCCGCGTCTCGGCCGGCCTCGATTCGATGCTGCTAGGCGAAGCGGAAATCCTCGGCCAGGTGCGCGAGGCCTACCGTTTCGCGCACGAGCAAGGCGCCACCGGGCCCGTGCTCAATCGTTTGTTCCAAGGCGCCCTGGAAGTAGGGAAGCGCGTCAGAACCGAAACCGAACTTGGCACCCGCCCTATGTCGGTCGCCGCCGCTGGTGTAAAACTTGCCGAGCGAATTTTCGGCAAGCTCGCCGAGCGCAGCGCTCTCGTTCTGGGCGCCGGCACGATCGGCGAACAAGTTTTGTCGACGCTGCGCGATCGCGGCATCGCCCATCTCTTCGTCATGAACCGCTCGCGTGAGCGCGCCGACGCCCTAGCCCAGCAGTTCGGCGGGCGAGTGCTGCCGTGGGGTGAGTGGGATACCGCCTTGTTGAAGCCCGATGTGATTGTGTCGTCGGTTGGCTCGGAAGAACCGGTGTTGCAAAAGCAAGTCCTCGAAGCAGCCATGAGCGCCCGCGGCAATCGCGCGCTCTTTCTGATGGATTTGGGCATGCCGCGTAACATCGAAGCCGCGGCCGCGGATCTGTACAACGTGTACGTCTACAACATGGACGACCTTAGCGAAATCGTCCAGCAAAACCGGCACGCCCGCGAGAGTGAAGTGCCCCGTGCCGAGTCGATCGTCGAAGACCACGTCGGCAAATTCCTTTCGTGGCAGGCTGGCGTCGAGCTTGTAGGCCTTGTCGAAGCTCTGCGCGCTCGTTTGCGTGAAGAACGCGCCGCGTTTCTTCGCGCGCGTCTCGCCTCCATGAGCCATTTGAGCGAAGAGGACCGCGCGCGCATGGAAGCGTTGATGGACGAATTGCTCGAAAAGCTCCTGGTCGAGCCGGCCGAACGCCTCCGCGGCGAGCGGCAACTCCGCCGCAAAATACAAAACGTCGAGGCCTTGCGGGACCTGTTTCTTTCCGGCCGGGAGAAGCCGTGAAGGCCCTTCGCATCGGCACACGCGGCAGCCTGCTGGCGAAATGGCAAGCCGAGTTCGTGCGCAAGCAAATCTTTCAGGCTGCCGGCGTCGAAACTGAGATCATCATCATCAAAACTTCCGGCGACAAATTGCAGCAATCCGCCCTCTCGCAAATCGGCGGCAAAGGAATTTTCATCAAGGAACTAGAAGATGCACTCCTTGAGGAATCCATCGACATCGCGGTCCATAGCGTGAAGGATATTCCCACCGAAATGCAGCCCGGGCTGTCCTTTCCAGCGATCTGCCGCCGCGATGACGTCCGCGACTGTCTGGTCTCAAATAATGGCGCGACGCTCGCCAATCTCCGCCAGGGGGCAAGGGTCGGCACCGGCAGTCTGCGCCGCCAAGCGCAGCTTCGCCATATTCGTCCGGATCTCGACGTCCGCGATCTTCGCGGCAATGTCGACACTCGTCTTCGCAAAGTGGAAAGCGGTGAGTACGACGCGGTCTTGCTCGCCAAAGCTGGCCTCGATCGGCTCGCCTGCGCACACCGCATCAGCGAAATACTCTCTCCGGAAGTTTGCATGCCCGCGGTGGGACAGGGAGCCATTGGCGTCGAGTGTCGAGCAGGCGATACGGACGCCGCACAGGTGCTCGAGAAGTTGGATCACCCCGAAACGCGCACTGCGATCATCGCGGAGCGCACCCTCCTATCCGTGCTGCAGGGCGGCTGCCAGGTCCCGTTGGGCGCGTGGGCCAGGCTCGAGCGAGACGAACTCGTTCTGGAGGCGTGCGTCTGCTCCGTCGATGGTGTGCACTACGTCAAGCAGCGCGCCACCGCTCCGCCAGAGCATGCCCGAACGCTCGGTGAGCAAATGGCGCACCTCCTCATCAACGCGGGCGCGCAAAGCATTCTCGAAGAAGTGAGCCGCCAACGTGGCTGACGCCACCTCATCGCCCCTAGCAGGGAAGCGCGTCGTCATCACCCGCGCCGCCCTGCAAAGCTCCGAGCTTTTCGAGAGATTGCGCGAACGCGGCTCGATTCCCGCTTCGCTTCCCTTAGTGTCGTTCGCGGTTCCATCCGATTACCGTCCGCTAGATTCAGCCTTGCGAGAGCTGGAAACATTTGATTGGGTCCTATTCACAAGTGCGAATGCAGTTCAAGCTTTGATCGCACGTAGCAGCACGTTGGGTCTTAACCTAAATCTGGCTGGCAGACCCTGCAAGATAGCTGTTGTCGGGCCTACGACGGAGAAAGAAGCTAAGAAAGCCGGGTTTTCTGTCACCTACGTTGCGAAAACTCATCTTGGCGTGGCTCTTGCCGAGGAGTTGGGCCAGCAATTGCGCGAAAAGCGTGTCTTTCTGCCTCGGAGCGACCGCGCCAATCCCGATTTGCCCCAAGCGTTGCGGCTTCTTGGAGCGAAACTGACGGACGTTGTCGCGTATCGTACGCTGGCCCCCAGCGAGGTAGATCGAGACCGTGTCGCGCAGATCGTTGCGGGCGAAGCCGACGCGGTCCTATTCTTTAGTCCAAGCGCAGTTTACAATTTCGTTGACCTGGTTGGCGGTCAACGGTTGAGTGCTCTCCAGGAAAGAGTAGCGATGGCCGCAGTCGGACCGGTCACCGCCGCAGCCTTACGCGAAGCAGGCGTTCAGCGGATCGTCGTGTCCGCGGACACCACGCCCGCCGCTATCGTGGCCGCGCTGGAAGCGCATTTCGCGGACTCTACCAAGGGATCCACCGCAGGAGCAAAGCACGGATGAGTTTTCCAATACATCGCCCTCGCCGTTTGCGGCGTACAGAAGCGTTGCGCGGCCTCGTGCAAGAAACCCGCCTGACGACTGCGAACATGATCTACCCGATGTTCGTCTGCCCTGGCACGAAAGTCCGTCAAGAAGTCGGCTCCATGCCGGGCGTTTTTCAACAATCCGTCGACCAAATTCTCGAAGAGTGCCGCGAAGTCGAAGGCCTCGGCATTCCCGGCGTCATTCTCTTCGGCTTACCTGAATCCAAGGACCCTCGAGGCGAGAGCTCCCTCGAGGCGGACGGCGTCGTCCAGCGCGCCATCGAAGCCATCCGCAAAGCGAATTTGAAGCTGGCAGTGATCACCGACGTTTGCCTCTGCGAATACACCGATCACGGCCACTGCGGCGTGATCGAAAATGGCGAGGTCGCGAACGATGCAACCTTGCCGATTCTCGCCGAGCAAGCCCTTTCGCACGCGCGCGCCGGCGCCGACATCGTCGCGCCCTCGGACATGATGGACGGCCGCGTCGCCGCCATTCGTAAGCATCTCGACGCGCACAAATTCCAGAACATCGCGATCCTCGCGTATGCTGCGAAATACTGCTCTGGCTTTTACGGTCCATTTCGCGAAGCGGCTCAGTCCGCGCCCCAATTCGGCGACCGCCGCAGCTATCAGATGGATCCCGCCAACGTCCGCGAAGCCCTCAAAGAAGTCGCACTCGACCTCGAAGAGGGCGCCGACATCGTCATGGTTAAGCCCGCGTTGCCGTATCTCGACGTCATTCGCCGCGTGCGCGACGCCTTCGACGTCCCCGTCGGCGCTTACAATGTCAGCGGCGAATACGCGATGGTGAAAGCCGCCGCGCAGAAGGGCTGGCTCGACGAGCGCCGCGTCGTCCTCGAGATCCTCACCGGCATCCAACGCGCCGGCGCCGACATCATCCTGACCTACCACGCCAAGGACGTCGCGCGCTGGCTCCGGCCATGATAATTTAGATGGCACAGTGAACAAGGAGCTTGGGCCTTAGCACCTGAGGCGGCTTTCCTATCCCGTTGAGACGCAAGCGCATGAGTGCATCGCAAACCAAAATGAAGCGCGACCGCCGCCGCTCCCGCCAAATCTTCGAGCGCGCCGAAAAACTCCTCGTCGGCGGCGTCAACAGCCCCGTCCGCGCCTTTCGTTCGGTCGGCTGCGAGCCGCTGATCATCGAGCGCGGCGAAGGCCAATACCTCTACGACGCCGACGGCAACAAACTTCTCGACTACGTCTGTTCGTGGGGCGCAATGCTTCTCGGTCACGCAAATCCCGCAGTCACCTCCGCAATCATTGAGCAGGCCCAGCGCGGCACCAGCTTTGGCGTCACCACCGAGCTAGAAGTCGAGCTTGCCACACTCATCAACCGCGCCATTCCGTTCCTCGAGAAAATTCGTTTCGTCTCCAGCGGCACCGAAGCCACCATGAGCGCCGCGCGCCTGGCCCGCGGCGTCACCAAGCGCGACTACATCGTGAAATTCCGCGGCTGCTACCACGGCCACGCCGACAGTTTTCTCTCCGAAGCCGGCTCCGGCCTCGCCACGCTAGGCATCTCCGAGACTCCCGGCGTTCCCCAAGCACTCGCCCAGCTCACCGTAAACGTTCCCTACAACGACCTCAACGCCGTCGAACACGTATTCGCCGAGCACAAAAACGAGATTGCCGCTGTCATCGTCGAGCCCATCGCTGCCAACATGGGAGTCGTCCTGCCCGAGCCTGGTTTCCTCACCGGCCTGCGCGAAATCACCCGCAAACATGGCGTCCTGCTCATCGTCGATGAAGTGATCACCGGCTTTCGCATCCACAATGGCGCGGTGCAACAATTTCTCGGCATCGAAGCCGATCTCACCACCTTGGGCAAAATCATCGGAGGAGGCCTGCCCGTCGCCGCGTACGGCGGCCGCGCCGAACTGATGAACCACGTCGCACCGCTCGGCCCGGTCTATCAAGCGGGAACGCTCGCCGGCAATCCCCTCGCGATGCGCGCCGGAATCGCCACGCTCAAACAATTGACCGCGCCCGCGCTGTATCACGCCATCGCCCTTCAGGCCGACCGCCTCGCCAGCGGTCTGCGCCAGGCCCTCGTCGCCACCAAAATTTCAGGGCAGGTCAATTCCACTGGCTCGCTGAGCACTCTCTTTTTCGCCGCTGAACCCGTTCAAGACTACGTCGGCGCGAAGCGTTCCGAAACTAAGCTCTACGCGCGATTCTTTCGAGAAATGCTCGACCGCGGCATTTTCCTCGCTCCGTCGCAGTTCGAAGCCGCTTTCGTTTCTACCGCGCACACGCCGGAAGACATCGATCGCACGGTAGCCGCTGCCTCGGAATCGCTCGAAGCCATCGCCGCCGACACCAATACCTGATCCTAGAAAGGATGCCCAGGCCCATGCCCGAAGATATCGAACTGCCCGAACACGAAGAGCACGACCATCACCCGCTCACGATTCCAGTCTCGGTGACTATGGCCATCCTCGCCGTGGTTGGCGCCATGGTCACGCTACTTGGCCACCGCGCGCACACCGAGGAGCTACTTCTCCAGGCCAAGGCCACCGATCAGTGGGCTTTCTATCAAGCTAAGAATATTCGTCTGCACGAAATGCAGGCCGTCGCGGACATGCTCGGCGCGCTCGCCCCGCAAGACAAAGAAAAAACCGCGGCTGTTCACGAAAGATATGTCAAAGAGGTTGAGCGCTACGACACCGACAAGGACGACATCAGCGACAAAGCCAAAGAATTCGAAGGCGAGCGGGATCTCGTCAGCCGTCGCGCCGACCGTTTTGACGGCGGCGAAGTCCTCCTCGAAGTCGGCCTGGTCATCTGCTCCATCACCCTCTTGACCAAGCGCCGCTTCTTCTGGGTAACCGGCATCCTCTTCGGCTCTGCGGGCGTCGTCACCGCCGTCACCGGCTTCCTCCTCCACTAACGCAGCGCCGATCCCTTTGTAGGGGGGGCTTGCCCTCCCGGCGTCAACACAAACGCGTTGCCGGCGACGAAGGGCCTTTGCCCAATCGAATTCCCAGCGCCGACCGAAACCATCGCTCAATACAATCTCGTTGCGTCCCCGCCGTCCACCGGCACCACCGCTCCATTCACAAACCTCGCGGCATCCGAACACAACCACGTCACCACCTCGGCAATCTCTTCGCTCTCGCCAAGCCGGTTCATCGCCGAGTGCCGGCTGACCAGCGCTTTGATCAGCTCGGGAGCGCTGTCGACAAACGGGTCCACCATCTCCGAGTGTGCAAAGCCTGGGCTGACCACGTTCACGCGAATGCCTTGCTGCCCATAGTCAATCGCTGCTGTCTTTGAAAGACCAATCACCCCGAACTTGCTCGTGCAGTACGCCGCGCCGCCTGCATCGCTGGGTTTGAATCCGTAAATCGAAGAGTTGTTCACAATCGCGCCCTTGCGTTGCCTCAGCATTGCCGGGATCTCGTACTTCATGCACATCCACACCGCCTTTAAATTGACGTTCATCACCTCATCCCACCCTTGCTCCTCAATCTCCGCCACTGGCACGTTCACCGGGCCGGTGATCCCAGCATTGTTGAACGCAACATCCAGCCTTCCGAATCGAGCGAGCGTTCCGTCTATCAGCCCTTCAATATCCGTACGTCTGCCCACGTCTGTGTGGATGAACAACCCTTCGCTGCCGAGCGCCTCAATCTGGCGCACCACCGCCTCGCCCTGCTCCTTTCGGCGAGCGGCAATCACCACCTTCGCGCCTTCACGCGCAAACTGCAGCGCCGCCGCCGCCCCCAGTCCCGAACTCCCGCCCGTCACAATCGCCACTTTCCCTTCCAACGTTTTCATCGAGCCTCTCTCCGTTGCAGTAGGTCGCAAAGGTTCTATGTAGGCGCCGGGCTTTCAGCCCGGCGTTCCGGCCTGTAGCCGCCCTCTTCAGAGGGCGGGGTTTAGACTTAACTCAGGAAAGCCGCTCCGCCAACTTCGAGGCTCCGTCATTGTTCGTTCGGTCGTGAGTCCCCAAAGCAAATGCTTCGCTCAGCCAACCCTAGGCCGTCGCCGGCGGCCGCCCGCCGCGCAACTGAGCCAACTCTTCCCGCAACGTTCCCAAGTGCTTCAACAGCTCCTGATGCCGCATATCATCCGTCCCCGGTTTCTTCCCGACAAACGTGAGCGTTCCTCCCGCCTCCAAAATGCACTGTTGCACCTCCGCCAGCGATTCGAAGCCTTGCTTCCGTGCTGCCGCCGAGAGCTGTTCCATCGTGATCAGCTCGTGCTTCAGGCGCTCCGTCCGGACGGAGCCGCTCTCGATCAATACGTCGGCCTCGCCTTCCACCAAACGGTCCAGCTTCCGATGGTCATAGAGAAAGCGCACCACCAGGTAGTTGACCACCAGCAGCGAGGTCGCCCCGATGATGCCTCCGCTCACGCTGTTGTCATCCCCGATGATGGCGTTCTGCACCGTATTCGAAAGCGTCAGCAGAACCACCAGATCGAATGGGTTCATCTGCACCAGCTCGCGCTTGCCCGACAGCCGTAGGCCCACGATCAGAAACGCATACACGATAATGGGTCGAAGGATTTTTTCCAGAATGGGCAAGCCCATAACGAACATATCCTTCCAAATGTCATGCATGGCGAAATCACCTCCTCAGGGTTTCCTAAGCAGAAATTCAGTCGTCAGTGAATACGATATCCATGTGGCGTGCGGGAGCGTAGCACGCCGGCCAGCCGGTCGCGAAGTCGCGCTCCCAATCCCCGCCACCTGTCCTTTGGTACAGTCATGTTTTCGCTGCACACCTGTTCGAGCGGCCTTCCCATTCAACCGATTTAACTTATCCTAAAACCTCACGCTTTCCTCGGCCCGTTCGATGAGGTCGTTGTAGAACCCGAATTTCCAGCGGAGGCTGCCGGTTTCACAACCGCCCGCGCTGTTCGTTCTCGCAGGCTGGTTTCGCACGCAGCGACACATGTCACAGCGATTCTCAGAACAGGCGATCGGTCCGGGCCTCGAGCAACTCTCCACGTTGCTGAACTCTACGCGAGAGCTCCTCGCGCTCCTCGGTGCGGACGGCTCCATCTTCTACGCCAACGAACGTTTCAACCACGTTCTCGGCTACTCTGCCGACCAACTTACCGGCACATCGATTTACGGTCTGTTTCATCCCGCCGAAGCGGCCGCGGCGCGCCGCCAATTTCAAGATCTCAGCGCTTCGATGGGCTCATCGGTAAAGACACGCTGCCGCCTGCAAGGCAAAGACGGTTCATGGCGCTGGTTCGAAGCGATTGCCCACAATCATTTGCACGACCCCGGAGCGGAAGCGATCGTCGTCAGCTTCCTCGACATCAGCGAATTGCACCGCATGGAGGCCGAGCGTCAAGTCATCTCCGACGTCGTCCACGCGCTCAATCAATCGGCCAACCTCGATCAATTGCTTGCCGGCATCCATCAGGCCCTGAAAAAGGTTTTGTATGCCGAGAACTGCTTCGTCGCACTGCACGATTCGGAAACCGGTGCCTTTCACTTTCCTTTTCATGCCGACCAGTTTGACCCGCCGCCGGCTCCACAGAATCTAGGTCGCACCTGCTCGGACCTCGTGTTTCGAAGCGGACGCGCCATGCTCATTCCGCAATCGGAATTTGATCGCCTCGCAGCGCAGGGCGAAGTCGAGCTTGTCGGCTCGCCGTGTCCTGCATGGCTTGGCGTTCCCCTCAAAACCCCAACGGCCACGATCGGCGTTCTTGTCGTGCAGCATTACCAGAATGAAAACGCTTACGACATGCGGGATTTGGAGTTTCTCGACTCCGTCGGCGGCCACATCGCGCTTGCCATCGATCGCCGCCGCTCGGAAGACGCGCTCCTCAAGAGCGAATCGATGTTCCGCCTGCTTTTCGCCCACAACCCGCTTCCTACCTGGGTCTTCGACAGCGAAACGTTGCGCTTCCTGCAGGTGAATGACGCGGCCGTGCGCCAATACGGGTATTCGCGCGAAGAGTTCGAAACCATGACGGTCCTCGACATTCGTCCCGAGGACGCCCGCGCCAATTTCCTCGAGCACCTTCGCAAACACAAAACCGAGCGGCAATACCAGGCGCGCTGGAAGCACGTCTGCAAAGACGCGAAGGTCGTCGACACCGAAATCATCGCGCACCAGTTGGAATATGCCGGTCGCGCCGTCCACCTGGTGGTCGCGCAGGACATCGGTGAGCGACATCAACTCGAGGAGCAGCTTCGCCAAGCGCAAAAAATGGAAGCGGTCGGGCGCCTCGCCGGTGGCGTCGCGCATGACTTCAACAATCTTCTGATGGTCATAAAGGGGCACACCGAACTCTTGATCAATGCTCTGCCGCCCGCGGATCATGTCACGCGCAAGATCGAGCAAATCGATCGCGCCGCGGATCGTGCCGCCACGCTTACGCGCCAGCTCCTGGCCTTTAGCCGCATGCAGGTGTTGCAACCGCGCGTAATGAACATCAACGAAGTGGTCGAGGACATGGGCCGCCTGATTCCTCGCTTGATTGGCGAAGACATCGAGCTCGTCCTTCGAACCGCTCCCAGCCTTGGCGCTGTCCGCGCCGACGCCAGCCAGATGGAGCAGATCATCATGAATCTGGCCGTGAACGCGCGCGATGCGATGCCGGATGGCGGCCGCCTCGTCATCGAAACCGCAAACGCCGAGCTGGATCGCAACTACAGCAACGCGCGGCCGATTGTGGAGCCGGGCCGCTACGTTCTTTTGGCCGTCAGCGACACCGGCGTCGGAATGGACCAGGAAACACAGGCGCGCATTTTCGAACCATTTTTCACCACCAAGGAGCAAGGCAAAGGCACCGGCCTCGGACTTTCGACCGTCTACGGCGTGGTCAAGCAGAGCGGCGGCTTCATCTGGGTTTACAGCGAAGTAGGCAAGGGAACTTCGTTCAAAATTTATTTGCCACGCGTCGATCAAGCGGTCGAAAAAGGCGGCACGCCGCTGCCTCTCGCCGAAGCGCCGCGCGGGACGGAAACTGTTTTGCTCGCCGAAGACGAGCAAGATGTTCGCGAACTCGCGCGCGAATTTCTCGAGTCTGGCGGATACAAAGTGATCGAAGCAAGCAACGGCAAGGACGCGCTTCAAATCGCGGCGCAACACTCCGGCAGTATCGATCTCTTAGTCACCGACCTGGTGATGCCCGGCATGACCGGCCAACAACTTGCCGCCCGCCTGCAACAGCAGCGAGGGCAGCTTGCGGTCATCTATATGTCGGGCTACAGCGAGCACGCCGCCACGGAATCGGCGCAGTCGGCCCTGCACGCGCGACTCTTGACCAAGCCGTTCAGTCGCAACGCGATCCTGCGCGCCGTCCGCGAAGTCCTCGGCGTTCCCCGTGGCAACTAGTTTCTCCGACCCAACCAGCACCGTGTCATCCCGAAGCGATCCGACAAGGATCGCTGAAGGATCTCAACGCTAGCGCAACCGCTGGCTTCTCCGCACTGGCGTTCTACACCAGTCGCGGATGCTTGTGATGCCAATCCGTGTGCGCCTGAAACATCCGCGCCGCTTGAATCACCGCGAAATCGTCGCCCGCGCGGCCGACGAACTGTAGCCCCACCGGAAGATGCTTGTCCGTGAACCCGCAGGGAACCGCCAAAGCGGGGAGCCCGCACAAATTCCCGATGCCGCCAAGCGGATCGGGAAAGGCCAGCCCGGTTTCCAGGTTCAGGTCAAGCGGAGTGGCGGGAACAGGCTGCGCCGCCGTCGCCAGCACATCGAACGAATCGAACAGGTCCGCCATCTTTTTCTGCAAAATATCGCGAACGCGCTGCGCCTGGATGTAATCCGCGCCCGAAAGCTGCTCATTGACGTAACCGTTGATTTGTCCGAGCGGGTCGGCCAATTCACTTACTTTTCCGGAGCGAATCAGAGAGCGAAAGGAAGCCGCGCCTTCGATTCCCATGATGAAGGCGGCCGCTTCCTCGAACGGTCCTTGCGGCAGCGAAGTGTGGCGCACGCTCGGAAAATATTTGCGAAGCGTCTTCTCGGCGGCATCCAAGGCCTTGGCCACGCTCGGTTCCATTGATTTCCATGCGTTGGTCAGCCAGCCAACGCGCAGCGCACGCGCTTTCAGCTCCATCGAGGGTGAATACGTGAAAGCGGCTTTGTCGACGGGAAGGGTGCTGCGATCCTTGGGATCGTGCCCCGCGAGCACCGCGAAGATGCGCGCACAATCCTCGGCGGAGCGGGCCATCGGTCCAATCTTGTCCATCGAAGGCGCCAGCGCCATCGCGCCGTACCGGCTGACGCGCCCGTACGTCGGCCGAAGCCCGCTAACGCCGCAGAATGCTGAGGGGCAGACGATCGATCCCCAGGTTTCCGTGCCGATAGCGAAGGCCGCGAGTCCCGCAGCCACGATGGCGCCGGAGCCGGAAGACGATCCGCACGTCCAGCAAGCGGTGTTCCAGGGGTTTTTCGCTTCGCCTTGCAGGGAGGCTGACGCGAAACGATAGTTCATTCCGCCGGCGAGTTCGATCATCGATGCTTTCCCTAGGAGCACCGCGCCCGCGCGGTTCAGGTGGTCGATCGCAGTGGCATCGTAGTCGAAGACTTGATTGGCGTAGGGCTTTGCGCCCCAAGTGCACGGCACGCCTTTCACCGCGAGCAAATCCTTGGCAGCGTAGGGCATTCCGTGCAGCGGGCCGCGGTAATGGCCGCGATGAATTTCCTTTTCCGCCGCCTGAGCTTGCGCGAGCGCAAGCTCAGGAGTCAGCCGCGCGTAGGCGTTGAGGCGCGGGCCGAATTTTTCAGCGCGCGCGAGATAGGCCTGCGTCAGCTCGACGGGCGAGAGTTTTTTTGTCTCGATGCGTTTCGCCAGTTCGGTGACAGAAAGATAGTAGATCTCTTCGCCGGGCATCGAGTGTCCTTAAGGCTTCTTCGCCGCGTCAGGAGCTTTGGCGGCCGCCGGCGATTTTGCGGCGGGCGAGGCTGCGGTTGGCGAAGCCAGTTTCGCCGGGGCCGGCGGCTTCTTTTCACGCTCGACGAGCGGCTTCAGATACAGCGCCGGGCCGTCGCCGTTTTCGAGGGCGTACGCCCGCAATCGATCGAGCGGCGGCTGCACGGCGATGCAAAGGCGGCGAATGTCGGTCTTTTGCTCGTCGGAAAAACGCTCGCCGTATTGACTCAAGATGGCCTGAACGCGCGCCTCGACCTCGGCCTGGCCCTCGGGCGCGAGCTTCGGTGCCGGCGGCGGAGGCTGCTGCGCCTGCGTCGCGCCGGGTAGGGAAGAGGCCGCCGCATTTACTGGTGCCCACGAGGCTACGGCGGAGACTATAGCCGCGCGGCGCGCAAACTCGCGCCGAGAGATGCCGTTTCGCGGCGGACGCGGAGCGGCTGCCGTGTCGTCCGCCGACGGCGAAGCCGTCGGCGGGTGCGGCGATTCTGGAGGCGCTTTTCGGTCTTTGCTCATGTCCCTCGAGTGCCGGGCTGAAGTCTGGCGCTACATCAAAACCTAGCCCAGGATGGCATGTGCGATCTTCATCCACACCGGTGAAGCAGTCAGAGACGTATATACGACGGCCGTCTGGCCGAGCATAAGTAGAGGCAGGCCATAGAGATACACCGGATGGATGCGCTTCATCACAATGAGATCGCGCAACACGCCGAGAAGGATCAGTCCATCCACGCCGGCGTAAAACCACTGGTTGGCCATGGCGGCGCTCGGAAAGCGGCCGAAGGCCGCTGCGGTCAGCCCACATCCCGCGATCAAAATGAGGCGGCGATGGAACTCCGGCTTCTTGCGCCAGTAGAACGCGAGTCCGAAGGCCACGGTAAACGCCAACATATCGAAAAACGGAACGATCATGAATTGAGCGGCATCGGTGATGATGCCCTCTTTGATTCGGAATCGCGTCATTACGATGGCGGTGGTGATGCCGACAATGGGAATCGCAATGCCGAGGCCCAGACCGAACCAGCCGAGTTTGCGGTGGATCTTTACGTTTCGCGTGCGAACCAGTGCGGACTGCACGATGAAGAAGACCAGCCAGCCGGTGAACAGGGCAGCGTGAAAATAAAGGATCGTGGGACGCGGCGACGAGGGATGGATCAATCTGTTGCCAACCGTGAAGCTGAAGCCGTAGACGACGGTCCCGGCCACCAGCAACGACATCAGGAAGTAGAAATACTTGTCCAGCGTCCTCGAGAGCCCCGACGTCGTGATGGTGGCAGGCGTCCGGCTCCCTGCTGCTGCGGGCAGGGACGTCGTCGTGGGCTTACTGGCTTCGCTCATGGCACCTCGTTTAGTGCGCACAGGAGGCTACTGAATCCTCGCACGAGCGTCAACTAGGCGTGCGGACAGGTGTGACGACGCCAAGTTGCCGCAGGGTGTCGCTGGTGTCGGTGCTGGAGGCGTTGTGGCACGGGAGATCGAAGCTGATCCGCGGGATCTGGTCTCGGTCGTCGTTGAGCTCGAAGTCGATGGCGGGAAGGGTGCGGAGCGTGAGATTGGAGATGAAGGCGAGGACTGCCGCGCGGCGGCAGGAGATGCGGTTCTGGACGAGGAGGAGTGCGAGCTTGGCGAGGAACTCATTGATCTGAACGGCGGATTTGAAGTCCGTGAGGGAGTCGCCGAAGGCGGAGGTGAGGTCGATAGCGTCGGACTTGGCGTTTTGGAGCGAGGCATGACGGAAACAGAGGCCGGAGCCGGAATCCAGGGAGCGAAGGCGGCAGCGGCGGCCGTTTGCGGTAAAGTGCTTACAGCGTGGTTGGTCCGCCGAGGCGGACTTGCTCGTTTGTAGTTTCATTTTGGTCCTCGATTTTTTTGGGAGGGAAGGGTACACCCTCCGTTGCGATAAAAAGAGTGCGTAAGTGCTTGAAAGTGCGAGTGATAGTTTGGCGCCGTGGTGGAAAAGAGTGCGGAAGCGACAGGGAAAAAAGGAGTTAAGGGAAGTAGAGGAGGTAAAGGACGGAAAGGAATCGGTTGGCGGGGATGGAGGCGATCTATCACAGGCTATGGTAGCACGGTTCTGATAATATGTCAAGTACTTTACTCAGTGATACTAAACTTGAAGAAAGGAAAGGAGTTAAACATGGAGGCGAGAGTGAACCGCAGTGGAAGCTTGGATCATGCCGAAATGTGGCAGGTGCGAGACGAACCAACATTTTCGGCACGGCTGAAGCCGTGCCTTCCCGATAGTAGTTTATGAGATAGCAGCTAAGCTGAATCGGTGGGCTTGGCGGGGTCGGGTGGGCGGGGGACGGGATCGCTTTCGTCAAGACGGGCGATGGGATCGTCAGCGGGGTTCGTTGGTGTCGTCGAGAGATTTCTCGCTGCGGGCGAGCCATGCAGCCAGGAAGAGACACGCCACTCCAAAACAGTCGGCTGACATAGAAGCGGGATCCTTCCGCCAGAGCCTGGTGCTGCTGTAACGGCTGGGGTTTTTTTTCATGCGGATCGCGGCGCCGGCGATCAGCGCCACGCCACACAGGGCAAGAACGATGGCGGACCAGGGGCGATGATTTGCGCTAGGCATGGTGCGGGTCAGAGGAATTATCAACGACAGAGATTATCAATCAACGGGAGGAACAATAAAGGTGCGCGTGCTGGCTGCCCAATGGAAAATGCTCTATTTGATCTGCTGATCTTCAGATAGTGCCTGATTAATGCTCTTCAATGTCTGGAATCCATCTTTGACCACGGTTGTCTTGATATTGTCCTTGGTCACGACCACGGGTTTCAGCATTATAGTAGGCACCTTGACCTTGCCATTGCTGATGGTCCCATCCGCGTGTGCCTTTTCGCCCTTCGCCAGACGAACTGCTTCCTCTGCGGCTCTTACCGCTTCCTGGGTGACGGGCTTGTAGACGGTCATCGTCTGCGTGCCCTGGGCGATGCATATAACAGCCGCCAAATCCGCATCTTGTCCGGAAACCGGCACTTTGCCGGCTAGATTATGTTCGCGGAGGGCCTGAATCGCACCTCCGGCCAGTCCGTCATTGGAGGCGAGGACCGCAGCGATGCTGCCTTGGGCGGAATCAATCGCCTTCAGCATAAAAAGGTAGGCCTCGGAAGGCAGCCACTCTTTGGTGTACCCATCAGCGATCACCTTGATGTCGCCGCGGTCAACATAAGACTGCAGAACGTTCATCTGCGCGTCATGCAGAGCTTTGGCGCCTTCGTCATTTGGAGAACCCGCGATCAATACATAATTCCCTCTGGGGGCATGTTTTAGCAGATATTCCGCTTGCATCCTGCCAATCTCAATACGGTCAAAACTCACGTAGAGATCGACATCGCTGTTCAGGACCAGGCGATCGTAGCTGATGACCTTAACGTTGGCCGATTTTGCGGCGTCCACCATCCGGCTGGCTTTTGTGGTGTCGTGGGGCAGTAAAACCAGCACCTTGATACCTGCTCTGATCATGTCCTTCACTTGCTGGAACTGACGATCATCGTCTCCGTTGGCGTCGCTGGAGATCACCTCCGCCCCTAACTGCTTAGCCCGCACTTCAAAGGAATTCAGGTCCGTCTGCCAACGCTCTCCCTTCATCGCTTCTATGGAGAAACCTATTTGCAGTTTGCCGGCGTCCTGCGCCCGCACAAGTCGTGCGGTAAGGACTACAGCGAATATGGCGGACAGAACCGTCAGCCCGCGTAGCGCTTTGTTCAAGACATCTCCTCCAGCTTTATGCCGGTATTGCTTTATCCAAACCAGCCTACACCGGCGAGAAGAACGATGCCGCTATCAGATGAGATTGTTTTGTCTTAGTGAGTATCTTGCGGAAGAGGCTGCTAGGCAAAGTTGGACGCAAATGGGTCAACTCCCGGAAGTCGGATACCGGACATTTGAAGTGATGCTTCGCTTGTCCGGTAACCGCGTTAAGCGGGAGTTGACTCGACTGCAATTGCGGGAAGACTGCTTGGTGGCGACACGGCCCTTGAATCTGACAGGCTGCTCGATGAGGAACGATGCCGGGAGCACGACACAGATTCGCGACCGTTGTCCCTTGAGCACGTCCAGGTATCGGACGTGTTTCTTACAGAGCCGGGCTGGCAACCGTCGGAGCCACACCGGTCAGGGTGTAGCGGATGACGCCAGTCTGGTCGGAGTAGAAACCGCGCTGTCCGGTTGTGCCAACGGTTGCAGGAATACCCGTGACCGTATAGCTATCGTTCAAGCCGTCGCCGCCTGCCACCGTGGCATACGCGAACGTATAGCCAGCCTTGGCACCGAGACTGAGAACCGGGTCAATGATGCCCTTGCCGCCGGCGCAAGCGCCGCCGGTGTTGAGCTCAACCAACGAGACCGAGTACCCAACTGCCGGGCAAGACGCGGCGTAGTTCACTTCACCGGTGTTGACCGTGCGAACCGAACCCACCGCCGATGCTTCGTTGGCGGCCATCTTCGACTTGATGAGGTTCGGAATGGCAATCGCCGCGATGATCAGAATGATCGCCACGACGATCAAAAGCTCGATAAGAGAGAAACCCTTCTGCTTCTTCATTGTATGTCCATGACCTCTATTCAAGAGAATGTGCATGTCAGTGGCCCTATGATAAATGCGTTATTTTTAAGGATTAGTAAAATCTGACAAACGACTAAACAGCAGAGTACAAGAGGCTTAACTTGCACGGATGGCGGCTCGCACTGAAGCAAGGGCGAAAAGGAAAGAGCTCGTAGCCAAGTTAGGTCACCCGCATAGTGCCGGGAAGTGTCACTGACCCCGTGCCATTTCGAGTCTCCACCTGCGGGCACAACTGCGGAACCCAGACTCTCAGATGTCAACTCTTAGTAGGTCGAAGTCGGTGCGTTTGCCGGATTTGCGAGGCTTCAGGGGCTAAAGCCCAATACGCCGACACGTCGACGGCGGGACTCCCTTCCTGCCTCAGGGCAGGGAAGCGCCGACATCCTGAGGAGTAAGTCGGAGAGTGGCAGAGAAGGTTACAGACGACGCCAAACCTCTAGGTGTTCAGGTTTGCAGCGGCATTCGCGAAGACACCGTTGATCGCGGTCGCGATCGTGGTCAGCGATCCGATTGCCGCGAGTGAGAGCAACACCAGCAGCAATGCGTACTCTGTGAGGTCTTGCGCTTCCTCTTCCTTCCACAATCGCGTCAGTAGGTTTCTCATAAGTCGGCTCCGATGTGGCAGGGACTACCTGAATTTGACACCGGATGGGCCGCCAAGTCAACGGTGCTGGGGACTCTAGGCGCCGCCGCTGCGATTGGAGCCTTTCGACTCTGATTTCCGCCGACCACGCCACCGGAACTCCAACCCATCGCACTTCTGTTACAGAATCTCCCAAGAAAGCGCTGGCGGAGCGCTTTGGGAAGGTCGAAATCCCCGCACGCAAAACCGGAGTAGGCGAGACCGTCTCGGTGCTCGGGCGGCGGCGCCTCAGTTCGGCTTGCCGAGGGTGGCTTCGGCGAGCCATTTGTTGAGGACCGCGGTGAAATACGGCTGCATTACGCTAAAGGTGAGACCCATACCTTGGCTGGGAACGAGAAAAGCGACGGTGGCGTGGGTTTCGAGGAAGTCGGTGTCGGTGTAAATCTCAATCTGGAGGCTCTTGCCTGGAGGAAAGGGATCGGTCATTTCGACGAAACATCCGCCCGAGCTGAGGTCCCGCACGCGTGACTGGGTGCGGGAATCGGCTTGCTCGTCAAAGATTTCAGCGCTTGCGGTAAATGGAACACGGGGTTCGCGGCGGCGTTCGACTCGCGGCATAAGTGTCGCCTTTTCTGGGGAAGGGCGCACGAGGGCATGCTAGCGCGGATCGTTGGTGAAGGATTGGCGAGCTGGATCGTATGGCGCGTATGCGTCACGGTCGGCAACGAAGATAGGAGAGGTTCACACCAGTGGGAGGGGGGTGCCAGACCACGGGAGGCGGGGCACCGCGGACAACGTGCCAAAGCGCGACGGCCGGGAGGGGCAAGCCCCTCCCCTACAGCCGACGTGCTTACGCTTTGGCAGCGCGCATTTGGGCGATGCGCTCGTTGAATTGGCGCGTGATGTGAGGAACGATGCCGATTTGGCGCTCGATGAGCATGAGCTGCGCGCGGTGATGCATCTCGTGCTCCTTGACGCCGAGAAGGCGCTCGAAGCGGGTCTTGGCGGATTTGCCGTCCGGCTCGGTGACCTCTTCGGCGAGGAATTCGTGCGTCAGGGTGTCCAGCCAGGCGGCGAATTGGTCGCCCTCGGTGCGGAGAAGGTTGATGATCTCGGCCTTGGTTCGGGGCTTGGCTTCCTCTGCGGCGAAGCGGTCGAGCACGCCAAAGAAGTCGAAGCCGACGAGCGTGGTCAGGCGCTTGGTTTTATGAATCTCCTCCCAGATGCGCGTGGAAATGGCAACGTGGGTCAACATTCGCGCGACGGAGCGAATGTCGGCTGCGGCGACGAAGTCGTACTTGGATTCCGGAATGTCTTCGGCAACCTGAATGGTGTTCTTGCGTACCGTGCGAAATGCGCTGGCTAGTTCTTTGCCGCCGTAGGATGACATCGTGGTCGCCTCACTTTTTGTGGTGTGTCGGCCCGGGTGGGCTGGCTGGTCAGTTCGATGCGGGGATGGGACTGGACGTCACGCGGTATCTTGATCGGGGAGACAGCCAGGAATGGCTGTGCCACAGGAGTTGGTATGTTTGACGAGCAAAAACGTTTTGCTTGACGTGGTTGTGGAGGAGGATTAGGCTCGCGCCAATTCGTCGAGGGCCCTCGTGCGACACTTCACTCCACGGGCCACACAACTTGCTACGGAGCTGGCCGCCAAGCGCGGCAGCGCAGACGTGCGGTTGCGCATCGAGCGATTGCTATTGCCGATGCTGCTTTGCGCTGGATTGTGGCCTGCGGCGGCGCGCTGCCAGGATGTCGGAAGCCAAGGGAAAATTTTTCAGAACAACGGAGCGGAGATCGTGGTGACGGTGCTCGATGGTTCGGGGGAGCCGATCTCGTCACCGGTGTCGATCAGGGTGTTGCGAGGAGGCGGGATTCCAAGCGGGGAAGGAGTGACGACGCGCGGGCGGCTGTCGTTCGTCGTGACGACGCTGGGGGACTTTACGGTGGTGGTGGACGCGGCGGGATATCGGAGCGAACGAAAAGAAGTTTCGGTGCCGGAGGCGGAGACAGCCCAGGTGGATGTCGTGCTGCGGCGGGTTTCGGGTTCGGAAGGCATCAGCGGAGTGCCTGGGAGGCCGGTGCTCGCACCGAAAGCGAAAGAAGCGTTCGAGAAGGGATTGCAAGCGTTAGGCGCGGACAAGCTGGGAGAGGCGGAGAAGCAAGCGGGCGAAGCGATGCGGCTCGCGCCGGGGCACCCGGACGTGTTGTACCTGCAAGGAGTTGTCGACCTGAAGCGGCACAACTTTACGGAGGCGCAGGGCGCGCTGGAAAAGGCCACGCAGATCGATCCGAGTCACGCGCGGGCATTTGCGGCGCTGGGCATGGCACTGGCGGACCAAGGGAAATATGGCGAGGCGATCGCGCCACTGGAGAAATCGCTGCAACTGGATGCCGCGTGCGGATGGGAAACGCACTGGACGCTGGCGAAAGCGTATTACCAGCACGAACAGTATGAGGATGCGTTGAAGACGTCGCAGGCGGCGCTGACGGAGTCGAATGGCAAGGCGCCGGGGATCGAGCTGCTGGTGGCGCAGTCGCTAACGGCGGTGGGGCGGTATGAAGATTCGGCGACGACGTTGCGGGAGTTCTTGAAGAACCATGGCGATCGCGCGGAAGCGGCGACGGCGCGGAAGTGGTTGGAGCGGTTGACGGCCAGCGGGAAGATCCGAGCGAATTAGGGATTGAGATGAAGTGAACGTCAAGACCCGCACCCTTGAAACCGAAGGGTGCGGCACCCGCTGAGGTGGCAAGTTCGAATGAGCTTGCTCCGATGGGCGGCAAGTTTTGGTGATCCTGCCGAGATGGGGCGCAGCATGCTGCGCCCCTACAAGAGAAAAACGTGCGGACTCAATTTTTTGCTGCGCGCTTGGTGTGCAGCGGCTATTCGGTGTGGGTTAGGGTGTGGATTTGGAGTTCGAGGGCTTGGTTGTATTGGCGCTCGATTTGAAGTTCGGTTTGCAGTTTTTTCACGAGGAGCTCGAGGCGCGCGATTTCGGCGCGGAGCTTCAGTGCGTCGGCGCTGGGGACTTGGCGATTTGGCGCTTGCGAAGGGGGTTGCGCTCCGTGGCCGGGTTGGCCAGCGTGGCTTGATTGGCCGGGCTGAAGGCCTGACACCGGGGAACCGGGATGCGGGGTGAAGGCTTCCGCCAATGCGCGGGGCCAAGCGGAGTCGGCGGCGCGCTGCTCGGGGGGTGCGGGCGGCAAAGAATTCGGCGGCAGCGATTGCACCAGCGTTGGAGGAGGCGCAAAGAGGCTGGTGAGGGCGTTTGGCGCGTTCGGCGCACTGTGCGTGCTGTGACGATCGGAGTAAGAAGCGGCTGGCGATTTCGGAGTGAGCAGGCTTTTCACGCGGCCGATGAGTTCTTGCGGCTGAAATGGCTTGCGGATCAGCTCGTCGGCTTTTACGGAAACGGCTTTGTCGGCGACGGTTTTGTTAACGACGCCGGACATCAGCACAACGGGGATGTGGCCGAATTGGCTGTGCTGCTTGACTTGCGTGCAGACAGAATAGCCATCCTGGTCGGGCATGATGACGTCGGTGATGACGACGTCTGGCGGATTCTGTTCGAATTGCGCGAGAGCGGACGCGGCATCAGCGCAAGCGATGACGTTGAAGTTCTCGCGGCGGAAAGCGATCTTGATGACTTCGCGCATGGTTGCGGAGTCGTCGATGAAGTAGACCGTGGGCGTGCGCTTAGCCGGGCCGTCGGTGAAAGGCGGAACGATCATGGCTTCGCTCATGGGAGCTCCTTGTCGGTGGTGTGGTCCGCGGTCTCGGGTTCGGTAGCGGACGAGTCTTGAGAATGCTGGCCTGCGGAATGTCGATCGGATTCGTCATCCACGGGTTGGGCACGATCATCGGGATCGTCGTTGTCATTGTCTGCGGCGCGAGTGTTGGAGAGGAGATTCGCCAGGGCGCGGTCGATGGGGCTGTCCGTGCGTGACCGCAGATCCGAGAGGATGCGCTCCGTCACGTTAAAGCCGTCCGTGGGCGTAGTTGCGACGCGAGTTGTGGAGAAACGCTCAGGCGAATCGGGAACGGAAGCATCCTCTGGTGCGGAGGCTGCGGGCGCGGAGTTTAAATCCAGCGCGCCTAGCGGAGAATCCTGGCCAGTGGAACCGTGCGCTGATTCGTCGAACTCGCGCATGGCGTCGAGCATGAGGTCCGTGGCAGAACGGAGCACGGTGTGCTTCGTGGTGGCCGTTCCGTACACGAATTTGTAGACACCCGCGCCCTCCACGCAGCTCTTGATGATGTGGATGACGGCCTCGTCGCCGAAGAGGCTGCCGCATTCGGCGTGAGTGATATTGCCGGCGTCGAAAAAAAGAAGCGCGTCGGTGGCGCCGGCGTTGATGTGGAGCGCGCCGGTCTGATGCGCGTGGCCGAGCATCTGGAGAACGCCCGGAAGATCGTGGTGCGTCAGGCTGCCGCTGAGGCTGGTGTCGGCTTGTGCGAGCATCTGCGTCGGCTGAAAGCCTTCGGCCTTGCTGATAACGATGTTGCGGATGTGGGCAGCGATTACCGCGGGCGGGCGTTGGCGGTCAATGTAGTCTTCGCAGCCGGCCTGGAAGGCTTCCATGAGAGCGCGTTGGCTGCCGTCACCGAGAGCGATGACGGGCAGCGTGGCGTTTTTGGGATCGGCATGAATGATTTTGGCGATTTCAAGAGCACCCATTTCGCGCATATTGGTGGCGCAGACGACGGCGGTGGGCGTGTCGTATTCGAGAGTGGTAAGGGCGAAGGCGGGCTGGGTGCTGGAAAGCACCTCGAAGCCCTCCTTTTTCAGCGCGTCACCTAGGCGCTTGGCGAAATAGACGTTGCTGTCGATGAGCAGAATTTTTGCAGGGCGACCCGCGGCGATCATGGGAGCGCCTCTTGCGCCACCAGAGCCGCCGCGAGGGGAGGAGTCGCGGCGGCAGGGCCAGGCGTCAGCGCAGCCAGATTGAGCACTTCGATTACGTCGCCGTCGTGAGAAAGCCACCCGGCGACGTGGGGCATATCGGCTTCGCTGGCCGGAATCATTTCGGCAGATATCAGCTCGCAGTCTCCAGTGACGGGAAGAGCGACCCATTCGGACTGCGAGGCATAGCGGCGCTGGGCAATGAGATAGAAACGGCGTGACTTGAGGCTCTTACCGATGAGCTTTTCCGCGACGTCGCAAACGGGAACAATGCGGCCGCGACGCAGGATCACACCTTCGATTTCCTTGGTGTGGTGAGGGAAGCGGAAGATACGGCTCGGCGCGACGAGTTCGGCAATGACGCCGGCGGCGACGGCAAAGCGGCGCTCTCCCAGACGGAGGAGAACGAAGGACTCGGATTCGGCGCTGGGGCTCATTGGGCGAGGCTCTCGTCTTCGGCACCGGCCGATGCCGCGGGGCCGTCAGGCAGCAGCGCGGAATCCAGCAACAAGAGCTCGTCCGGCGTCAGAAAACCTTCTGGCTTGACGACGGGAACGACGGTTTGATCAAGCGCCGTGAGGCCCCGGTACCACGCACGCTCTTCGTTACAGAACGCTTGCGGGAGCGCTTGCAGGCGCGTCATGGTCGTCATTTTCTCGATGCCGTCCACGAGTAGCGCGGTGCGGGTGCGCCGCAGGACAAAAACGAGCGCGGCAGGCGAGGCGGGCAAACCGAAGTGCATCGCGCCGTTCACGACGTAGAGCGAATGCTCTCCGCGCTGAACGATGTGCCGAACCTTGCGCAATCCAGCCTGCGCGATTTCCTTTGCCGCGCCCGCGAGGGTATCGACGCTGCGAACTTCCTGGACGGAGGCGGAAGAAACGGCAAGGAGCTGCCCACTGATGCGAAACAGAATGATCTGCTCGGTGCGGACGGATTGCGGCTTGGCGGGAGCGGGGAGGCGCATTACTTAACTCCCACGGGCGTCGCGCGGCAGATGCCGATGACACGCTTCTCGATGGCGGCGTAGATGTCGTCGAGAGCGAGCACGTGCTCGACGTTAGCGGCTTTAATGGCTTCGGCAGGCATCCCAAAAATGACGCAACTAGCCTCGTCCTGTGCGATCACGAGGCCGCCAGCGGACTGAATGGCTTTGGCGCCAGCTGCGCCGTCGTTGCCCATGCCGGTGAGGACCACGCCGATGGTCATTGCGCCTGCGTAGGCCGCGGCGGTTTCCATGGTGACGTCGATATTGGGCAGGTATCCGTTGATGCGGCCCGAAGTGCCGTCGAGCTGAATGCGGCCTGTGGGCGTGATACGCAAGTGTTGCGCGCCAGGACAGATGTAGAAAGTGCCGGGCTGGACCGGCTCGTTAGGTTCGGCTTCTTTCACCCGGATGCTGGTGAACTCCGCGAGTTGCGCTGCGTACTGCGTGGTGAAGGTCGCGGGCATGTGCTGCACCAGGAAGACCGCAGCAGGGAAATCGCGCGTGAAGCCAGGCGCGAGGCGCATAACGGTGGCGGGACCTCCAGTGGAGGCGCCAAGGACGACGATAGGAAAGCGCTGATCGAGCGGCGGATTCTGCTGGGCGCGTGGCGCGACTCTAGATGCGGCGGGCGCAACGCCATCTTTAATGCCCTGAACCGCGGATGCCAAGCGCGACGCGGTGCGCACGACGCGCACTTTGGCGGCCATGCGAACTTTACGGACGAGCTCTTCCTTGACGCTTTGCATGTCGAGGTCGATGCCGCTCGAAGGCTTGGCGACGAATTCGATGGCGCCCAGCTCGAGGGCTTTCAGCGTGCTCGCGGCGCCTTCGCGCGACTCGGAGCTGACGATCACGATCGGGCGCGGATTGCTGGTCATGATCTGAGCGGTGGCCTGCAGCCCGTCAACATGAGGCATGTTGATATCCATGGTGATGACATCGGGCTTGAGCGATTCGGCGAGGGTGACTGCTTCCCGCCCGTCTTTTGCCTGGCCGACGACTTGCAGCTGGGCGTCGGCGTTGAGAATGGTCTCGAGGACCTTGCGCATGAAGGCCGAGTCGTCAACGATCAAGACGCGAAACTTTTTGGTGGCGATGGCAGCCATTTGCGCTTCTACGCGACCGGTACAGCGGGTCGCGTCGCCTCCGTTCCAATGAGTTGTTCAACGGCCGCGATCAATTGATCTTCCTGGACGGGCTTGGTGAGGAAGGATGCAGCACCTTCCTTGATGGCGCGATCGCGATGCTTCGCGCCGGCGCGCGAGGTGACGACCATAACGGGAATGCGGCGCGTGGCGGGGCTCTGGCGCAACTGAACCATGAGCTCGTAGCCGGTCATGCGCGGCATTTCGAGGTCGGTGATCACCAGGTGGCAGCCGTGCTGGGCCACGAGTTCGGCGGCTTCGAGGCCGTCGGCGGCAAGCTTCACGCGATAGCCGTTCTTTTCGAGCATGCGGCCGACAAACTTGCGGACGCTGATGGAGTCGTCGGCGACAACGATGACGCGTTCGTGTTCGACGCGGTCGATGGCGTCGGTAGGAATCGTGCCGCGGGCCACGGCTTCGGAGCCTGGAGCAAACACGCGAGCCGCGCTGGCGCTAGCTTGCAGTGTGCGGCGCTCGTTCGGCTCGCTGGCGACCATGCGATTGAGGTCGATGAGAAGAATCAAGCTGCCGTCGGGAGCGATGGTCGTTCCAGGGAATAGCTTCACGCGGCGGAGATATTCGCCCAAATTCTTGATGACGATTTCATCCTTGCCGAGAACTTCCTCGACGACGAGACCGATCTGGCGATTTCCGGTGTTGGCGACAACCATGCGGAAATAGCCGTTGATGGGCTCGAGCGGCGGCAAGCCGAGATAGGTGTCAAGGCGAACGACTTCGGTGACGACGTCGCGAACTTTTGTCAGGAGCTTTCCGCCGACGTCTTCGATTTCATCGGCGCGGAGGCGGCGAATTTCTTCAACGACGCCAAGCGGAAGAGCAAAGCTGGAGCCACCGCAGCGAACAAATAGTGCGGGAGAGATGATCAGGGTCAGAGGCACCTTCAGAGTGAACTTCGTGCCTTGGCCGCTGGTGCTCTGGATTTCGACTTCGCCGTTGAGGGCGTTGAGGTTTGCGCGAACGACGTCGAGACCCACGCCGCGGCCGGCAAGCTCAGTCTTGGACGGAGCGGTAGAGAATCCGGGGTGGAAAAGCATTTCGCGAAGGTCGCGTTCGGTGAGGCGATCCGCGGTCTCGGAAGAAACGAGAGCGCGCTCGACGGCGCTTTGCTTCACGCGCTCGTAATCGATGCCGCCGCCGTCGTCTTCGACTTCGATATAGATATGATTCCCGCGATGATAGGCGCGCAAGGAAACCTTGCCAGCTGCCGGCTTGCCGGCCGACAGGCGCGCTTCGGAGCGCTCGATGCCGTGAGCGACCGAATTGCGGACCAAGTGAACGAGAGGATCGGAAATCTGCTGAATGATGTTGTTGTCGAGCTCGGTTTCATTGCCCACAAAGTCCAAGTCGACTTGTTTGCCCGCAGATTGCGCGGCGTCGCGGACGGCGCGAGACAGCCGGGAATACAGAGTGCCAATGGGTACCATGCGCGCGGCGGTGAATTCATCTTGAAGGTGATGCGCGAGTTTCGTGAATTCGTCGATGTCGCCTTCGACGCGGTTGATGTAGCCTTCGAGTTGCGTCAAGACCTCGTTGACGTCGGCGGAGATTTCCGCCATGGAGCGCGAAAGGATATTGAAGTCGTCGTAGCGATCCATTTCGAGTTCGCTGAACTCGTCGAAGAAGGAGTCGCCGGCAGCAGCGCTGGTGAGGCGCTGAGGAGTGGTGGCCTGATTCCAAGATGCGGCGGAGCGTGACGAGCTGATGCGGTTGAACTCGTACTTTTCCTGAAATTCGTTGACCTTACCCTGCAAGCGTTCCTTGGAGAAGCTCAGCGTGTCCACAAGCTTTTCCAGTTCGGATACGCGACCGACCATGCGGGTGCGGTTGATCACGAGCTCGCCGACAGTGTTCATCATGCGGTCGAGACGCTCGAGGGCAATGCGGACGGATTTTGTGGCCGCGGCAGGTCCAGCGGGCTGCTTGACAGCCTTTCGCGCGGGGGCTGCCGACGGCGCTGTACTGCTGGAGGACTGAGCGTCGCCGTTTGTCGATGCTTGGTCCAGCGCGGCATCCTCTTCTACTTCGACGGGCGCAAATTCGGCGATACGGCCGAGCAAAGAATCCACTCCGGCGCGCATTTCGGATTCGTCAGCCCACTGCTTGTGAAGCGTCTTCTTGAGAACGTCGACGGATTCGAGGCAGATATCGACCACCGCGGGGGAGGGCTCGATTTCGCCGTCGCGGAGTCGGCCGATCATATCTTCGACGCGGTGGGCGATGGCGCCCAGGCGCTTGAGGCCCACCTGAGCGGCGGAACCCTTGACGGTGTGAATCGCGCGGAAAAGGCGGTTGATCTCTTCGGGATTGTTGTTGCCTTCGAGCGAGATCAAGCAGTCGCTGACGACCTGGAGATGCTCTTCGGCTTCCGGCTGGAAAAATTCCAGGATTTCGTCGCCGACTTCGTCATCGGAGGGCAAGGCGTCAAAGTACGAGCCGGTAGCAGCTTGCGGAACTTCTTCGACCTGCGCCTGAGCTTTGGATTCACGTGCGGGATAGTTCAGGGGAGCCGGTTCGGCCGGGAAGGCAAAGCGATAACGCTCTTTAAAGGCCGTGATGTCCTCGACGTTTTCCTGCCCGGTGTCGCTGATTTCGAGCAGGTCGGTTTCGAGCACGGAGATGCCATCGGAGAGAAATTCGGTGAGCGGGCCGTGCAAATCGTCGCCGAGCGTGGCATTCAAGGAATACTGGAAAATGTGCGCGAGCTTGCCCGCGATTTCGGAAAAGCGCGGGAATCCGTAGCTGGCCGACGTGCCGCTCAACGTATGGGCGGCAATGTAGAGACGCTCGAGATCTTCGCGGCGAGGCGCGACTTCCTGGAGGACGCTGACGTACTCGCGGAGATATTGGAGATGCTCCGATGCCTCTTGGAGGAAAAGCTCCACGGATTCGCGATCGGGCATGCTCACGCGAGTCCCTCCATGACGAGTTCCGGCTTCTGAAGCTCTTCGGCGGTCGGCTTGCGGTACAGGATGCAATCGTTCAAAACGATGGCTTGAAACTTCACCGGCATCTTGGAAATAGACTCGGAGTGGCCGAGAAAGAGATATCCGCCGGGTTCCAGCGAATCGTAGAACCGCTGCACCAAGGTCCGGCGACGCTCTTCCGAGAAATAAATCATCACGTTCATACAGAAGATCAAGTCCATACGGCCAACGTAGACGGCGGCGGCCAGGTTCATTTGGGCAAAAGTGACCATCTTGCGGAGGCGCGGCTTAACTTGCTGACCCTCCTTGACCTTGGCGAAGTGCGCAGCGAGCTGCTTTTCGCTAACGCTCGCTAAACTACGGCCGCTGTAGATACCGCGTTCCGCACGTTTCAGCGCGTTCCTGCTGACGTCGGTGGCCAGGATTTCGAGCTTCCAAGCGTCCGCGAAGGACAGCGCATCGGCGATGGTGATGGCAATCGAATACGGCTCCTCGCCGGTGGAACAACCGGCACTCCAGACGCGCAGCGTGCGCGGATCCTTCCAGAACTTCTTGGCGTGCAATTCGGGCAGCACGCGCTTCTCGAAAGCCTCGTAGACGCCGGGATACCGGAAGAACGAAGTTTCCTGGGTCAACAGGCGCTCAAGAAAGGCTTCGTACTCGATGTTGGTCTTGCGAACGGCGCGGAGAAGCTCAGTGCCGCTGGCCAGTTTCTCGGCGGCCAAATGTTCCCGAACGCGCGTCGAGAAGAAGCGCTCGCGCGACTCATCGAAGCAAATTCCCGTCCGCTCTTCAATCAACATGCGGATCTCGCTCAATTCATGTTCGGTCAAACGGGCCGCAGGTCCCTGGCGTTCGCTCATCGTGGTCACGTTTCCGCTCCAGCCGCGACCGCCAAGCGGTCAACGAGGGAGCAGGGAATCAGTGCTTAACGCGCTGCGCCTGCTGGGACGGGCCGCTCGGACTCTTCCACAACGCCGCCTTGCTTTCCGGCGCGGAATTGGGCCAGCGCTTCGTTGAGCTGGTCCGAAAGCTTGACGAGCTGGCTGACGGTTGCGACGGTGCCGCGAGTGCCCTGCGAAGTCTGGCGCGTGATGCTGGAAATGATCTGCATCGCGTGGGCAACGCCTTCGGTACCACGTACTTGCTGTTTCGATGCCAGGGAAATTTCCTGGACGAGCTCGGCTGATTGGCGAACGACACTGGAAATGGCGTCGAGAGCGCGGCCAGCCTGGTCGGCAAGCGTTGCGCCGCTTTCGACTTCCTTGGTGCCTTCTTCCATGACGACAACCGCTTCGTTCGTCTCGGCTTGAATAGCCTTGATGAGCGCGGCAATGTCCTTGGTGGCGCTGCGGGAGTGCTCGGCGAGCTTGCGAACTTCGTCGGCGACAACCGCGAAACCGCGGCCAGCTTCTCCCGCGCGGGCCGCTTCGATGGCGGCGTTGAGAGCGAGGAGGTTGGTCTGCTCGGTGATGTCATTGATGACGTTGATGATTTCCGAAATTTCCAGTGAGCGATCGCCGAGAGACTTGATCTTTTTGGCGGTGGCTTGCACGGATGCGCGAATGCGCTGCATGCCCTCGAGGGTGTCGCGAACGGCACGGTTGCCCTGTTCGGCGGCGTCCAGCGCGCGGCGAGCGGCTTCAGCGCTGGCTTCGGCGTTGTTGGAAACTTGCTTCATCGAGACCGTGAGCTCTTCGACGGCGCTCGACGTGTTGGTGATTTCCTGATCCTGCTGGGTTGCGCCGGCTTGCATTTCGTCGGCGGCAACAAGAATGTTGTTGGAGCAGGCGGTGACTTCCATGGCGGCCTTGCGAACGCGCTCGAGAACCTTGGTGAAGTTGTCGAGCATGTAGTTGATGGAGTCGGCGACGTTGCCGAGGGCATCGTTGGTGACTTTCCCGCGCAGGGCCAAATCGCCACGGGCGACCTGGTTAATGACGGTCAGAAGTTCGGTGATGCTACGCTGCAGGTTCTCGTTGGCTTCCTGGTTGCTGGTGGCCTTGGAGACCTTGGCGACCGCGCGATTGAGGTTTTCCGCGATGTAGCCAAGCTCGTCGCTGGAGCTAACCTCAGCGCGGGCTTTGCCGTCGCCGGCCGCGAACCGCTCGGAGAACTGCGCGAGCTCGTGCACCGGGGCAAGCAAACCGCCGAACCGCCAAGCCAGCAGCATCGCGGTGAAGAGCGCGAGCACGCCGGCCAGCAGGACGGTGCCGCCCGAAGGTGCGGCGAAGTCGAACAGCGACGCGTCGCCCGCTTTCTTGCCGGCGCTGAAGCCGAGGCCGAGAACGATGAACAGCATTACGCCGTTCGTCAGGACCAGCATCCAAATTGTGGAACTCAATCGCGATTTCATGCTTCCTCCAAATTTTCCCTTGCCAATCCGCCGCTCAGCGGCAGACCGGCGCAAATTCTTCAGATGCTGGGTCCCGGAAATACTTCAAGCAACCTTCGTAAATCGATCACCAGAGCGAGCCGGTCGTCGTGTCGCAGCATGCCAACGCAGTGAGGCACGTTTTCCGGCGCCTGCTCGAGGAGATCGTCAGTATTCACGGCGTACGTGCCAATCACTTCGTCCGCGGCGATGCCAACGCGGAGATCATCGTGGTGGCCTTCACCACGCAGTGAAGCGACCACCACGTGTTTCGGCAAAAGTCCAGGCCGGCGGCCTTCCGTCAACGCGATGTCGATCAGCGGAACGATCACGCCGCGCAAATTGAAAATGCCCAGAAGGTATGCAGGCGCAAGAGGCAGTTTGGTGAGCAGCGGCCAGTCCAGCACTTCCTCAACGTCGAGCACCGGCAGGCAAAAGCGTTCGCGGCCGCTGCGGAAGACGCAGTACTGCGATTCCGCCGGGCTCTCTTCGAGCGGGCCGAGGGCTTCGAGCAGATCGGCGGGATCTGCGTTGGCGGCCAGCGGAGTCAGATGGAAGTCATCAAACATATGTTCCTTATACGAAGCGGCGAACCGCGCGCAGAAGCTCTTCTCTCGTGAATGGCTTGGTTACGTAGCCATCCGCGCCCTGCTGTTCGCCCCAATACCGATCGCTCGGAGTGTCTTTCGAGGTCACAAGAATTACCGGGATGGTGCTGAACTTGGCGTTGCTCTTCAACTCCCGGCAAACCTGAAAGCCATTGCGCTCCGGCATGACCACGTCGAGGAGAATGATGTTCGGAACCTCGCGGGTAATCGCTTCTTCGATCCGCCTGGGATCGTTCAAACCGATGGGGTCATACCCCTCGTGTTCAAGCAGCCCCTGGATGAGGCGGACTTGCGCTGGCGAATCGTCGACGATTAAGACTTTTTTCAGCACGACGGAGTTCTCCGAACAGTTCTCCATAGCAGGGAGGTGCACGTCAGCGGCCAGGATGAGGCCGGGAAGCGGGGCGATGTCGGTTTGGTATAAGGCATTGAATTGGAATCACTTGCGGGAGTGGAGGGCTCGCCTAGCGACGTGGAAATGTTGACGGAGCAGCGCCTTGCGTCTCAGCTTGAGATGCATTCTCAGCTTCCCGCATCTCGCTTGCCAGCGATGAGAATCGCTGCATGATTTCGTTGATACGCAGGGCCATGCTGTGGATGGTCTTGATCTGCGCGAGAGACTGCTGGGATAGCTGGCCGGGCTCGAGGAGCAGCAGCTCGGCGTTTCCGAGCATCGAGGTCAGCGCGTTGTTGACGCTGTGCTTCATGTCTGTCATGTAGCGGCCAAGAGTCGCGTATTGCTCGTTGCGCGCGGCCTTGTTTTCGGCGATACGCGCGAGGCGCAAGGCCTCCGTGCGGCGAAGAGATTCGCCGGCGACGAGTAAGAGCGTTTGCGTCCAATCTTCACGCAGCGGGATGTGTACGAGGCGAGGATATCGAGAGCGCAATTGGCCGAGCTCACGGGAATCCGCGGGAGCGCAAAGAATTACGGCGCTGGCCGGCTCCAAGGAGCCGAGAACCTCGGAAACTTTGGCGTCACGCAGAGGGCCGACCACGACGAGATCGTGCGCCGCTTCTTTGCGTTCTTTCCAGATATCACCGCCGAGCACGGTGATTCCCGGGGCTTGGCGCTCGGCTTGCCAGCACGCCGTCAACAGCCGGGCAAATTCTGTTTCATCCGTGAGGATCAATACGTTGGAATTTGGCAAAAGGGAACCGCTCCCAATAATGTTCTTCGGCCTCGTCAGAGGCTCTTGAATTTCGCTACAGCTTTTCTGCTTCGTCCAGGGCGGAAAGCAAACGTTTCGTGCTGATGCCCAAGTTCACCGCCCCTTCCGTGTCTTTGGCTTGTTTCGCGACGTCGACACGTTCCTGCAAGCGAGAGACTTCAATGCGGGCGACCGAGAGCGCGCGATCGAGAGAAGTAGCGTTGCCAGTCTGCTTGGCGGCTTCCGTCGCCGCGGTTACCAGAGCGCGCGCGACCACGGCGCGCCGTAGGTCCTCGGCGGAGGGGCCGTCTTCGCTGACGAATGCCGTGACTTCCCAAGACGACATAAGGATGCGCGCGCTGCCAATCCGGACCGTGGTCATCGAGCGGCCGCGGGTCGGTGGCGTGGCAATGAGCTGCTCCCAGATTTGTTCCAGGCAGGATTCGAAATCGAGAGTGGCTGGAGCTTCAACCTTGCGGGCGGGCTCCTGTGGCGCGTGGCGGGCAGGCGCCTCTTCAGGAGCCTCACGGAGGAGAGCGTCGCGATGGGAAGCTTCGGATGCGACAGGCGCCGTGCCTACGGCTGCCTTCGGGGCAAGGCGCTCCAGGGCGCGCTCGATGTCAGATCGCAGGGCCAAGAGCTTCTCGAACGTTTCATTGACGGAACGTTCGGTATATTCCTGCTGGAAAGGCTGTTTCCACTCGTCGGCGAGCTGGCGAACTTTAGCGACGGGCTCCGCGATCGATAGGCCGAAGTTCTGGCAATCGATGATGCGCACGCCGGAAGCGTCGAGCTGCCCTAAGCCGGAGCGGATAGCGATTAGATCGGCATGCATCAGCTCGATCAGAGTGCGCCGAAGGAGGAAATTGAAACGGATAAAGGCCAAGAGTGAAGAGGCTTCGTAAAACATTTTTCCGGCGGTTTCTTTTACCTTGCGGCCCTGCTCGATGAAATTGGTCTTGAGCATGTCGCGAAGGCTGCGGAAGCCGCGGAGAGAAAGAATCATTTTTTCGAGTGGCTCGCACCAAGCGATGGGCGCGGTGTTGACGTCACCGAGCACGGGCTTCATCACCTGCGCGGCGTCTTCCAGCTCGATTTGCTTGTGGTAGATCTTTGCGGGAGCGCAGAGCGCAAAATACTGCACCAGCAGAAAGTCGATTTTGTCGCGATCCATGTTGGTCTTCGCCGGTTTACGAAGATGGCGCTGAATGAGACCGCGAAGCCCGGCTTCGCTGGCGTTCAGGGTGGTCATCTGGAGCAGATGGCGGAGTTGGTAGACGAGAACCTGCTGATCCATGGCGTCGAGCCAGGTCTGGATCTTGGAAAAGAGCTCGAGGTCAGGTTTTTCCGACAGGTTGCGCTTGTCCTGAGGGAATGGGATCTCAATGGTGAGCTGCTTCGCGAGCGCGAGGTAGATAGGAAAGAGCGAGCGCGTCTCGTCCCATTGCTCCTGCCGGGGGCCCGAAGGCCGCGCCGGGGCGGAGAGATTTAGCGTTGTAATCATTTTGTTCACGGTTGTGTCACCCACTCGCACGGGCCTTGTGCAAACCTAACGGCCACGGCCTTACGGCCTTCGTGATACTGCACGGCGATGACAGTAGCATCGGCCGCGCGTCTCTTCGGGTCCCGTTCGAGGCGCACACGGTCATCGAACTCGAGAGGAAGGGTAGAAAGAAAGATGGCGAAGTCGGGCGCCCCGAACTCCAAGACGGTAGCTTCGCGCAGCTTCATACTTCCTCCACGCAATGCGGTCACCTGTACAGGGACGCGAACAGCGACGACTTGCGGAAAAAAACGTGCCAACTGCTCCGCGCAGCCCTGTGCGTTCTCCGGAAGTGCCACCCCAGTTGACCGTTTCACGTCGCCTCTCGATTTAACCGGCGCACAAAACCTGACTGCCTTCGTTCAGCAACTGGGGCAATACACAGATAGCGCACCGAGACAGACAGAGTCCCAGTGGGAAGGATGCACGTGTGACGCCAAAGGGAGAGGAAGAGCCGATTGGGTGAAACTGGTGAAACGGCGAGGCTTAAGGATTTCCCGGTAGGCGTAGGCGGCTCACGCGTCTCACCGTGAAACGCGAGCGTCTCAGCCTTCGACGAGTTCCAAGGCAGCGAGGGGTGAAATCTTGAGACGCTTTGTGGCTCAGTTGGAGGCGGCCTGGGCCTCAGCGTCGTCTCGGGCCGATTCGGATTTCATGGGAATGTTGTAGCGCTTGAGCTTGCGGTACAACGTTGCGCGGCTGATGCCCAGCATTTTGCCGGCGAGTGCCTTGTCACCGTTGGCTTGCTCAAAGACCCTCAAGATCGTCATGCGCTCCATCTCCGCGAGGGCGGTGGTGGAAAGAGACGCCGTGTCCTCGGGCGCAGCCGGTAGAGAGGAGAGCTGGTCGGTCCGAATTGCGGGAGGAAGATCGCCGACGTCCATTGTGCGGTGGTCCCCAAGGGCGACGGCCCGCGCGACGCAATTTTCAAGCTCGCGGATGTTGCCGGGCCAGTCGTATTGCAGGAGGCTCTTCATCGCGGCGGCAGTCACCTGCAGGTTCTCGCCGCGAGCGTAGCGGTCGAGGAAGTGGTGTACGAGCATGGGGATATCGGAACGGCGGTCCCGAAGAGCTGGGAGATGCACAGTGACGACGTTGAGACGAAAATAGAGGTCCTTGCGGAAGGTGCCGCCCCGGTAGGCGGCTTCGAGGTCACGGTTAGTGGCCGCGATGACGCGGACATCGACGTTAACCTTGTCATTGCTGCCGACGGGGCGAACTTCCTTTTCCTGCAGGACACGTAAGAGTTTGGCCTGCATCTCGAGCGGCAACTCGCCAATTTCGTCGAGGAAGATGGTGCCGCCGTTGGCGGCTTGGAACAGTCCGGCCTTAGATCGGGAGGCGCCGGTGAACGCGCCCTTTTCATAGCCGAAGAGCTCGCTCTCCATGAGCGTAGGGACAAGGGATCCGCAATCGACGGCGACGAAGGGCGTCTGGGCCATGGACCCGCGGAAGTGAATCGCGCGGGCTGCCAGTTCCTTGCCAGTACCGCTCTCCCCAGAGATAAGCACCGGCGTCCGGGTGTCCTTGAGGCGCGAAATCATGCGCAAAACGTCTTGAATGTTCGCGGATGTGCCGATGATGCCGTCGAGATTCTCTTCGGTGCTGACGCGCTCCCTCAGAAAGGCGTTTTCGGTAACGAGCCGGATTTTCTCGGCCATGCGCTGAAGCAATAGTCGCATCTTCTCGACGCGGAAGGGCTTCTCGATATAGTCGTAGGCGCCGAGTTTCATGGCATCGACGGCGGATTCGATCGATCCGTGCCCGGTCATGATCGCTACTTCAGTGCGGGGTAGCAGGGCCTTGATTTGCTTCAAGAGCTCCACGCCGGATTGCGTGGGAAGTTTAAGGTCAGTCAAGACCAGATCCGGAGCTTCGGCATCGAGCCGTGAAACAGCGGCCTCGGCGCTCTCGGCCTCGGCACAAGCGAAGCCCAGAGAGGTTCCGATGGTCATGCACAGGCGGCGGATGCTTTGTTCGTCGTCCACCACCAGTAAACGGATTTTTAGCTCAGTGCTCATGGTTTCCCGAAAGTTTTCTCCACGACGGTCAGTAATTGATGCACTCGGAACGGCTTTTCGATGCACGGCGTGCCGCTCTGCGCCAACAGGGCTTGGGTATCGCTATTTGCGGTGTCTCCGCTGATGAGAATGATGCGCGTACAGAGCTCCGGCCGGTTTTGCTGAATCCACGCGTGAACTTCAGCGCCATTGACCGACCCGGGCATGCGAATGTCGGAGATCACCCCTGAATATTGGCCGTCGGTAAGCCTCTCGAGGCCCTCGGCACCAGAGGCGGCGTTGACGACCGCGTATCCGCGGCGCTCGAGGGCAGCGCGGAGAAAGGCGGTGACCGACGGCTCGTCCTCGATGAGAAGAATGGGCGAATCCACGCGCAGCTGAGATTGCAAGCTCATCGGCCCGCTTCCTTGGCGATCGACGCCACCGCTGCTTCGTTGGCAACGGGAATTCGCACCATGAATGTGCACCCCCGTCCGTCTTCGTTGTTGCAGCAGAGAATTTCGCCGCCATGCGCGCGCACAATGCCGTAGCAAATACTCAGGCCGAGGCCAGTACCCTTGGCGGCTTGCTTGGTGGTGTAGAAGGGATCAAACACACGTTCGGGATCAGAAGCTCCGCTGCCATTGTCGGTGACTGCGACTTCGATCAAATCGCCGCGGCGCTGCGTGCGGATGGCAATGCGGCCACGCTGCCCGGCTTCCTGGACCGCGTCGTAGGCGTTATTGAGGATGTTCAGAAAGACCTGCTGCAGCTGCTGCGCATCTCCGAGGGCAGGTGCCAGGCTCTCGTCAAAGTCTTCGGAGACTTCCACGCCGTGGCTCGCGAAGTCGTAGCTGCGAAGCTTTATGGTTTGCCGGAGAACGGCGTTGACCTGGACAAGTTCGCGTTGCACGGGGCGCTGGCGGGCGAAGCTCAGAAGGTCCTGGACGATATCCTTGGTGCGCTGGGTCTCATGCAGGATGATCTGCAGGTCTTCGCGCGCCGCTTCGGGTATCGCCGGATTCTCGAGCAACAGGTCAGTGAAACCCAGGATCGCGGCGAGGGGATTGTTGACCTCGTGGGCCACTCCGGACACTAGGAGGCCGATGGTGGCCATTCTCTCGGAATGGGCCAGCTTGGCTTGGAGGAGCGTGGCGTCGGTGATGTCGGTCATGACGACGACGACGCTGTTGACGACATTCTGCTCGTCGCGCATCGGGGATAGGCTGATGGAAAAATGTCCCATGGAGCCGTCGCTGCGGCGGACTCGGGGTTCGAGGTTCTCAACTTGGTGCCCGTGGGCGGTGGTTTCGAGAGCCGCCTCGAAATTCTCACGATGCGACGCTTCCACCCAGTCCACGAGACGATGGCCGATGAGCTCGTCTTCGCGATAGCCGGATTCAAAGCAGCGGCGGTTGGCATAGCTGATCAGCCCGGCGGTATCGAGCACCAGGATCATGCTTTGCGTAGTATTCAGAATCTTTTGGTTGAAGTCGCGCTCGCGCTGCAGTTGCGACTGAAAGGTCTTCTGTTCCGTGACGTCCAGCATCAGGCCGCGAATCTGGGCAATCTTTCCGGCAGCGTCCCGCACAGCCGTGATGTTCTGCAAGGTGTGAAGGAGGGTGCCATCCTTGCGGCGCAAGGTCTCCTCGTAGTTCCGAAGAACGCCGCGTTCGGCCAGTGCGCGCAAGAAGCGATCGCGGGCGGCCGGCACGGGATACAAGTGGGTACCGACGTCGGCGCGGAGCAGTTCTTCACGGGATTTGTACCCGAGCATGCGCACCATGGCGTCGTTGACGTCGAGAAAGCGCCCGTCCGGGGTGGCAAAGAACAGCCCCTCTTGAATGCTGTCGAACAGCTCGCGATAGCGGCGCTCCGCTTCGCGGCGATCGGTCATGTCCTTTAGAACGTGGATGGTACGAGTGTCGTCATCGGAAAGGCCGGGTGTCCTGGAGGTGGAGACCAGGAAGATCCGCTCAGGAGAGGTTACGACATACTCTTCGCGCGCCTGCTGGGTGTCGCGGCAAAAGGGGCAGGGCAGCTCGCTACCCGTTTCGGCGATTTGGCGGAGGCTGCTCATGGCTTCCCCGACCAAAGCGACCGGCGGCACGCCCAGGTGAGAGGCCAAGGAGCGATTCGTCCGAACGATCCTCCAACCGCGATCATGGACCACAATGTAGTCGCTGATCGCGTCGATGTCCTCAACCCACTGCCGCTTGGAGCGCTCGAGCTGCGAGAAGCGGCGGAAATTCTCGAGCGACAGAGCCGCGTGGCTCGCCAGGGCCTGAAGCAGGCGTCGCTCGACATCGTCCAGAGTCTTCCGGCTGCGAAGGAGGCAGAGGCAGCCCAGAGTTTCGTGGTCACTCGCGGTGATAGGGACCAGGACTACCACGGTAGCCGCAGCGTCAGGCAGACCGGATAGCGCCGGCTGGTCGAGTAGCGGTCGAACCTGGGTTTCGCGCCGATTTTCGCGGGCCCAACGAATGATGGCGCTTTGGTGCGCGGCTTCCAGGGGAACTGTACCGCTAGCGGTCTGGTAAAGATCGGTTTCACGGCCGCGAAAGACGGTGACGCCACCCCACATGGCGTCGAGCATGCGAGCAGCACGTTTTGCAAAGCGTTCCAGGAATTCAGGAAGGTGGCGAGACTCGGCGGCGTCAACCGCGAGTTCCATCAGTTCGTCGGCTTGCCCTACTGGGCGCGGGAATGCCTTGGTTCCGCGGGGGCGGGAGAAAGAGTTGGAGGATTTGGGCGTCGCTCTAGGCATGTTGATCGAGACGCGTCGCTCGCGTCTCAATTTGATGACTTTCCACGCACACCTAAGCTACCTAGCCATCTCAATGTGAGTCAATCCCGAAGGTCTGGGTGTTGTTCAATGGTCTACCCACGTCCGCCGCTGATGAGGCTCAACGTCTCAGCGTGAGACCCCGCAAGCAGAAAACCGCTGTGCCTGAGACGCTGAACGAAATACGGACAGATTCCAGGCGAGTCCCAATCTGCCACTAAGTGCACTGTTGCGTTGAGGTTGAGGAGCGATTGTGCGCGAACGATGGTCCCCCTGCGGAGTTTCCCAAGCTGGCCCTCCACGTGCCTTTCCAAGCCGGGGGTTGTCCCATTCAGAGGAGGATGGTGTCGATGAGATCCAGGTGGACACGGATAGTGCTAGCAAGCGCCGGGGCGACGCTGCTGTTAGGGGCGTCAGGATTCGCGCAATCGGGCTCGACGGACGAAGGCAAGCGGAAGGTAAAGAGCAAGGTGACGCCTGTCTACCCGGAGCTCGCGAAGCGCATGAACGTAACTGGGAAGGTCAAGATTGAAGTCATCATCTCGCCGGATGGGCACGTTAAAAGCACCCGAGCGATAGGCGGTCACCCGCTGCTGGTGCAGGCGTGCCAGGACGCGGTGAAGGAATGGAAGTTCATGGCCGCACCGGAAGAATCCACGCAAGTGGTCGAATTCGACTTTACCGGCGCGGGAGCCAGCTAGAACGACGAAGGATACGCCAGCTTGCGGCGGGACCTGCCAGATGCAGGGTTTTGCCATAGCGCGGCCTTAGTAGGGGAGGATTTTCGCACATGATGATCGGCAAGAAGTTATACGTGGGATTCGGTTCGATTCTAGCCATTCTGGTGCTCCTGTTCGTGGTGAACATCGTCGCCGGCCTGAAGGAGCGGTCCGCTCGCGCAGACGCCTCGATGGCGCTGAGGAGCGTGCGAACGATTGAGGCGGTGCGCTACCAGATCATGCTCAATCGCAACAACCTCAACAACTTTCTATTGAGCGGCGATCCTCGCGACGAAGAAAAGGTAAACCACGGACTCACCGACATCACGGAATTGATCAAGCGCGGTGAGTCGGACGCGGGGAGCGACGTTCTGCGCACGGCACTGATTCAGGTGGAGAGCACCGAAGCTAGCTGGGGCGACAACTTCGCAAAGCCTCTGCTGGCCAAGCGTCACCAAGTGGATTCCGGAGACGCTACCGTTTCCGACCTACAAATCTTTTATTTGCAGAAGGATCCCGCTTCCTGGCTGACGAAATCGTCGAGCGTTCTGGATCAGACTAACTCGCAATCACCAGATCTCTGGACGAAACTTCCAGCTCGGCGCAGAGCGCCAGCACCTTTAGCACGAGTCTCACGACGGGGGGGACCTTGCTGGCCGTTCTGGTTGGTTTGTCGTCGCGTTTTACACCGCCAAGTCCATCACCGAGCCGCTTACGCACCTGATTACGGTCGCCCGGGAAATCGGCGATTCAGGGGATTTGGATCAAAACATCGACATTCATCGGAACGACGAGATTGGAGCGTTGGCCACGACGTTCAACAACATGGTGGCGTATTTGAAAGAGATGGCAGGCGTTGCGATGGCAGTTGCGGAAGGTGATCTTGCTGTAGAGGTGATGCCTCGCTCCAAGCGCGACACGCTGGGCAATGCTTTCTTGCGCATGTCTCATGGTCTGCAAGACCTTGTGCGCACGACCCGGGACTCTGCGGGACAGGTTTCCGCGGGCTCGAACCAGGTTGCTGGAGCAGCGGACGAGTCGGCAAAGGTAAGCGTCCAGGCGTCTTCCGCGATTGAAGAAGTGACCAGTACGATGCACGAGATGAGCATCAACGTGCAAAACGTTGTGAAGAACACCCAGGTGCAGGCGTCGAGCGTAGCCGAGACATCCGCATCGATCGATCAGATGGTCACCTCGATCCAGCGAGTCGCAGACACCGCGAAAGTATTGTTGGACATCGCCAATCGTTCCCGCGAAGAAGTCGGCAGCGGAATCGCCACGATGGAAAAGGCCACCGACGGCCTGAACCGAACGAATCACGCGATTCAGTCTTCGGCAGAGATCATCAACGTCTTAGGCCATCGTGCCGACGACATCGGCAAGATTATCGAAGTGATCGACGACCTTGCGGAGCAAACCAACCTGCTGGCGCTGAACGCAGCGATCGAAGCCGCGCGTGCTGGCGAGCACGGGCTGGGATTTGCCGTGGTTGCCGATGAGGTTCGGAAGCTGGCCGAGAAGTCCACGCAGTCGACCAAGGAAATCGCGGACTTAATTCAAAGCATCCAGCGAGAAGCGCGGCAAGCCGTTGAAAACATGGAACGCAGCACGCGCATCGTGGAAGAGGGGTTGAGCCTCGGCAACGATCTCGGTTCGGCGCTGCATAAAATTTCCAACGTCGTCACCGAAGTCTACAAGTTCTCGCAGGAAATTGGCGCGGCCACCAATGAGCAGTCGGTTGGGTCGTCACAGATTGCGAAGGCCACCGGGCGGCTGACGGAGATCACGCAGGAGATTAACTCTGCTGTGGAAGAGCAGGCGTCGGGCGCTCAGGCAGTCGTGCGCGCCATGGACAAGATGCGCGAACTGGTGCAGCAGTCGGCTTCCAGTTCCACCGAATTGTCCGCAGCGGCCGAACAGATGCTGAAGCTTTCCCGCAACTTGCTGGATAGCATGGATCGCTTCGTGCTCGACAGCACTTCGCAGACCAGGACGCGGCGCGAGCAGCCGAGCCCGCGGCGGCGGCCAGATTCGCACCGAGAAGAACAGGCGGAGTACGCCGAACTCGCACGTTCGTAAGGCGGCGGAGACCCATCGATGGAAAAGGACCTTCAGGTCGTCGGATTTCGCATCGGCAACGAGACGTTCGGCGTGCGGATCGCATCCGTGCGCGAGATCGTTCGCGTGCCGGAAATCACGGCCGTTCCCAGCGCACCGGAAACAGTAGAAGGAGTGATCAACTTACGCGGGAAAATCATTCCCGTGATGGACTTGCGCAAACGGTTTGGTCACGTGGACATCCAGCCGGACAAGAAGAATCGGATTTTGGTGGTGGAGTTGGACAACAAGCTGGTGGGGCTGATCGTCAACGCCGCTTCGGAAGTGTTGAAGATTCCACCGTCGGACATCGAAGCGCCCGGCACGGTTTTTGCGGAGGGCGAGTCCAGCTACGTCACCGGAGTGGGAAAGCTCAAAGGACGGCTGATTATTTTGTTGGACGTCAGCAAACTCTTGCACCAACAGGAAATTAAAAGACTCGAGGAGGCCGCGGAAACCGTTGGTACCGCCAAGTAGCTCGGGGTCCGGCGTTGCCGGAACCGCAGCCAAACTGGCGGACTGCCGCACGCGTCCACAATGGGAACGATAACCGCACAGATTCAGCTTACCGACGCAGAGCTCAAGCTGCTGCAGACGCTCGTCTATCAGGAATGCGGGATGTTTTTTGACGAGCGGCGCTCACACTTTTTGAAGGATCGCCTGTTGCGGCGGCTCAAGGCCTGCCAGATGGACTCCTTCTACAACTACTACCGCCTGCTGACCAGCCGCGAGGGAAAGAATGAGCTGGCGCTGCTGCTCGAGAACCTGACCGTCAACGAAACGAGCTTCTTCCGCAACCGTCCGCAACTGGACCTCTTGCAAAAAGGCGTGCTCGAAGAAATTCTGCGCAAGAAACAGGAGCGCCGCGACTGGACACTTCGCGTGTGGAGCGCGGGTTGCTCCTCCGGGCAGGAGGCTTTCTCGGTTGCCATCCTGATTTGCGACGCCCTGGCCTACTACTACTTGCGAAATCCACTGCCGTTTGAAATGCCCTCGCCTAAGCCATTGATTCCGCCGCCCTGGAAGTTGGAGATTGTCGCGTCGGACATAAGCTACGCGAGTCTTCGCGCCGGGCAGGAGGGGCTTTACACCGAGCAGCAAATGGAGCCAGTCGATTACACCTGCCGGCTGCGGTATTTCGAGAAAGTCGGCGCCAAGTACGCGATCAAGCCGCAGCTGAAAGAGCTGGTTCAGTTCGACTTTCACAATCTGAAGACGGAATTTTTGCCCCGGCGCAACGACATGATTCTGTGCCGCAACGTGATGATTTATTTTGACGAAGCCGAGCAGAAGCGCTTGATCGAGAAGTTCTGGCATTGTTTGAACCCCGGCGGGTATCTCTTCGTGGGCCACGCGGAAAGCTTGTTTGGCCTGACGCAGAAATTCCGCATGGTGCACGAGAACAACGGCACCGCCTATCAGCGACTTGAGGCAGCTCCATGAGCCATCCTCCTGAGGACCGCAGTTCAGAGCTCCGAGCACTCTTTTTCGAGAGTGCGAGCGAGCTCTTGCAAGCTCTTAACGAGGCGGGCCTCGAGCTAGAGTTGCGTCCTGCGGACGAAGAGGTAATCCGGCGGGTGCGGCGCGCGGTCCACACGCTCAAAGGGGATTCCGCGGCGTGTGGTTTCTACAAACTCAGCGAGCTAGCCCACGAACTTGAAGATGTATTGTCCCCGCAACTCGCGCTAGCCCGTGGCCCGAAGCTGGCGGAAGTCGTTCTCGAGGCAGCCGATACCTTCGAGGCCATGCTCGCTGCGTATCAGCGTGGCGTCGAACCTCCCTCGGCCGATCCGCTGCGAGGCGTTATTCGGGCGCTGCTCTCGGCTCCGGTTCCAAAGGAAAACGCACCGGCGAGTCCGCAGATAGCAGCTCGGTTTGACTGGACCGAATACGAACAATTGATGATCGCGGAGGCGATCCATCGCGGCGAGGTGGTGTACAACATCGCGCTGCGCATCGATCCCAACAGCGTCATGCGAGCTGCGGCGTTCCAGCTCGTTCGTAACGTTTTGCATGGCTGCGGCACCGTAATCGCCCTCCGCCCCGAGGACAATTCCGCTGCCGCGACCGTCGAAGTCGTCGAGGCCGCGCTCGCCAGCCGCCAGCCAAAAGATCGTATCGCGCAGCGCTGCCGTGTTCCTTCCATCGTCTCGGATCTGCGCGTGGAAGAGGCGGCTGCGGCGCTGGATGCTCCCGAGCACGAACTGCTGGGAGAAATCCTGGAGGCGCAGGCTGCGGACGTCACCGCAAAGACCGGCGACAACGGCGGAAATGGCGATGCGTCCAAGGGAACCGCAGTGGGTTCTGCCGCAGCCGCGGTGGCGGAAAGCACGCTTCGCGTTGATGCCGCGCGCATCGACGCCATCATGAACCTTGTCGGCGAATTGATCATTGGGAAGTCGATGTTGAACCGGACGCTGACGGAGTTCGACCAGCGTCACGCTCGCGATCCTGTTCGCTCCAAACTTTCCGATGCGCTAGCGTTTCAGTCGCGAGTGCTGGATGAGCTGCACAAGTGTGTATTGAAGATTCGAATGGTCCCGGTGGAGCAATTGTTCCGCAGGTTCCCCAGACTGGTGCGTGACGTTGCAAAGCAGTGCGGCAAAGACGTTGCGTTGGAAGTGTCGGGCCAGAATACCGATCTCGACAAGGGAATCCTGGATGCGCTTGCCGAGCCGCTGATGCATCTAGTGCGGAATGCGGTCGATCACGGCATTGAGCATGCTGAGGAACGCATTACGGCGGGCAAGCCCGCGCGCGGCACGCTCTATCTCAACGCTTACCATCAAGGAACGCAGGTGGTGATCGAAGTGCGTGACGACGGGCGAGGTATTGACCTGGCGCAAATTCGCTTGCACGCGGTGGAAAAAGGGATTCTCAAAGCGGAGGAAGCGCAACGCCTCTCTGATTCCGATGCGTTGAACCTGGTCTTTGAGCCCGGCTTCAGCACTGCCGCTGAAGTCACCGAAGTATCGGGACGCGGTGTTGGCATGGACGTAGTCCGCACCGTGCTTGACCGCTTGAAGGGCACCGTTCATATCTCCTCAGGCAAGGGCCGTGGGACCACGATTCAATTGCGTGTTCCGCTCACGCTGGCGAGCATTCAGACGTTGCTCTTCAGAGTCGGGGGACGTTTGTTTGCCGTACCCATCTCGTCGGTCGTCGAGATCACCCGCATCAGCGACGGCGAGATTCATCAAGTCGATCGCCGCGAGGTGCTTCGCTTGCGCGAACAGGTTTTGACACTCGTGCGTCTTAACAGTCTCAGCCAAATTCACGCATTGGAACCACAGCCCGAAGGCAAAAAGAAAAGAAACTTCGTGATCGTCATCGGCGCCGCGGAGAAACGTTTCGGTTTGGTCGTCGACAATCTTGTGGGCGAAGAGGAACTGGTCATCAAGGCGCTGCCCTCGGAAATTATCTCGAGTGATTTGGTCAGCGGCGCTTCCATCCTTGGCGACGGCACGGTGGTTCTGATTCTGAACGTCCCCGCCGTGCTTGCCAGACTTTCGCGCGCCACTCCGCTCGGAGCCATCGCATGAGCGAAACCGTCCGCGTCCTCGTCGTCGATGATTCCGCGCTGATGCGGAAGCTGATCCCCGCCATTCTGGCGCGTGATCCTTCCATCGAAGTGGTTGGAACGGCGATGGATGGCGCCTTCGCACTGAAGAAGATCGAGGAGCTCCGGCCCGACGTGGTCACGCTCGACCTGGAAATGCCTCGCATGGATGGCATGGAAACGCTGCGCTTGATCATGCGGCGAGCGCCTTTGCCGGTCATTTTGTTTAGCACGCATTCCAAGGAAGGTGCTTACTCGACTCTGAAAGCCTTGGCGCTCGGCGCGGTAGACTTTATCGCCAAGCCGACGGACGCGGCAGGTGGGCATCTCGAAACGATTGCGGATCAGCTGATCGAAAAGATCAAGGTGGCAAAGCGCGCTGTGGGCCGCAAGCTGCCGCCTGCAGTAGTGGCGATCGATCCGCCTGATTTGAAGAAGGGAACACGGAGCCCGCTGCCCCCCAATCGCATTATCGCGATCGGAATCTCGACCGGCGGCCCGAACGCGTTGCAATTTGTTCTTTCGCAGATTCCGAGCGATTTTCCAGCGAGCATCCTCGTTGTACAGCACATGCCCGAAGGTTTTACGGAGATGTTTGCACGGCGTTTGGATGAATGCTGCGCGGTGGACGTGCAGGAAGCGAAGTCAGGCGACCTGTTGGTGGCCGGCCGCGTGCTCATTTGCCCGGGTAACCGTCACATGATGGTGCGGCGCATGCCGCGCGGCGACATGGCGGCCCTTACGGACGGGGCCCCCGTAAACGGTCATCGTCCCTCCGTCGATGTCTTGTTCCATTCGGTAGCGCAGGAATTCGGCCTTACGGCCGTGGGCGTGCTCATGACCGGAATGGGCGAAGATGGCGCCGAAGGCCTGGGAGCGATCAAGGCCGCCGGTGGTATGACCATCGCACAGAGCGAAGACACCTGCGTCGTCAGCGGAATGCCCCGCGCTGCGATTCTGAAAGGCCATGCCAACAAGATTGTCCCGCTCGACAGCATGGGCGCTTTCCTTCTGAGCCAGTACGGCGGGGAGCGCGCGGCTGCGGACAAATCGGATCGAACCGAAAAAAGTGACCGGCCAGAAAAAATTGAGAAGAACGACAAGAACGAAAGGACACCCGTTTCTTCCCACCGCACATAACACCGTGCGATGGGCGGAAGGAGAAGGTCATGCAACAATTCGCCCCTTTGTTTCGCAAAGACAATCAATCCGTCCGCTACCTAGTGGTGGACGACTCGGTATTCGCCCGCAAGAATCTCATCAAAATGATCGAGATGTTCGGCGGGGAAGTGGCCGGTGAAGCCGGCGACGGCCTGACCGCCATCGCGGAGTTCAATCGCACCAAGCCGGACATCGTGCTCATGGATATCACCATGCCGCAGATGGAAGGGATCGAGGCCGTCGAGCGTATCGTCCGCCAGCACAGCGACGCACGCATCGTTATGGTGAGCTCGGTCGGCTACCAGGAGAATATCCTGGCGGCGCTGCAGAAAGGTGCGAAGCATTTTGTGCAGAAGCCTGTGAAGGCCGAAGTGCTGTACGAGATTTTGCGTTACGTCCTTAGCGACGATCCTAACGCCGCCGGTGCCCCGGTTGCGTTGGCAGGAGAACACCGCGCATGAGAATGGAACTCATTCAGCCGTTTATTAACGCCGCCGACGCTGTTTTTGCGGAGTCCCTGCAGGGGCCCACGAACATAGTCGACTTGTCGATGGACGAAGAGACGTACCGGCGCAAGGGCATCGCCGCGCTCATTCTCATCAAAGGCGACATCGAAGGACGCGTGATTCTGGATCTAGCTCCCGAAGTGGCGTTCAAGATTGCCGGCCATCTCGCCGGAGGCGGTGTGCAAGAGAGTGAACAGCTTGCTCGCGAGACGGTATGCGAGCTGGCGAACATGGTCATCGGAAACTCGGTCACGTTGCTCAATGATCAGGGCTTCCGCTTCAAGGTATTTCCGCCGGAAATTCACGTGAATGACCAGGGCATCGCCGGGACTGCCGACACGGAAGCGATGGTGCTTTGCATCGAAACGCCGTGCGGTGAGGTCTACCTGAACATAGCGATGCAGTACCTTCATCGCCGCCGCCGCGAACGAGAGGCCGTTCTCGACTAGAGCACTTGCCTAGGCCCCACCCTCTCCTGGAGGGCGAACGTATGCCGCGCCGTGGCGGAACAGCCCGGCGGCGGGAATCGCCTGCGAGAAAACGATACGGATGGGGACAAAGATTGCGGCGCTCCCGGGCGTGAAGGGGACGGCCACTTCCAGGCGCGTGCCCGCCGGATACTGATTCCGGCTGCGAAAACTAATTCCACCCTTGGATAAATCCTCACACACAGCGACTTCTTCCTGAAAGCCACGACGCCGGATGCACGCCAGAACCCGAGCCTTTACGCGGGTCCGGTTGCGGCGGGGAACCACGCGGTCATCTTGAGGCGGCACGACCGGAGATGCGTCTTGCGGAACTTCTGGTTGCGCCTCAATCCAGATGGACGGAGAATCGCAATGCGAGCAAACCCGCGCAATGCACTTCCGTACCTCAAAAGACTTCAGATCGGGCTCGTTCAGGTAGACAACCTCGCGGCGCTGGCAAAAGCTGCATTCCATCAGGAGCCGGGCCAGCGCCTCCTGACCTTGCTGCGGAGATGGGAAGTCAATATCCCAGAAGTCGGCGCGGGGCTCAACTATGGCGATGGCGTAGAGAAAGCCCTCAGGCTCGTGATCGATCTCAGCCACGATCCTTGCTCGCGCGATTTTCCAGGTATCGCCTTCGCGCTGCCGACGAATGGTGACCTCCTGGCCGGGAAAGAGCTTTTCCGCAAGGCGCAAGACACCGCCATTACGGCTGACCAGGAGGGTTTCGGCGGGTTTCCTTACCTCGACGCCCCCAGTGGTAAACCACGATGCCTCGACGGGTATGCGGAAGCTGACGCGGTCACTTTGCCGAAGTCCTTCGGGGCGCATGGAACTCATTTCGCTTGGGATAGCTGCAAAGGCAGGGTAGCACGGCGACACTCGGCCAACATGATCAGCAACGTTCGCCTTTGTCGTTCCCACTAATAACAGAATCCCCCCGCTGATGGCGCCCAATACTGTTGCTCTTTTGGCTGTGTCCGGCGCAGAAATCGGTTCTCGCAGCCCATTTTCCGGCACACTTAAGAAGCGGGGTCTGTCCGTTTGCTCTCGTCTGTCCGTGTGATCCCGCATTGTGACGCCTTTGAACAACGTGATCTCTATGGACGACCGAATCGCCAAGGGCCAGTCAAACAAGACTGGCGTCCGCGACCGCCGCTACGCCATTCGTTATCCTTTTGCCGCCGACGTCGAACTGATTGACATGGAATCGGGCTCCCGCGTCGAGGGGGTTACTTCCGATCTGTCACTCGGCGGGTGCTTTGTGTGCACCAGCAAGCCACTGTCGATCGGGACGCGTATGCGTATCACCTTGTCGCGTAGAGGGCAGGCCGTCCAGGCGCTGGCGGTCGTTCGAATCCTCAAGCCGCGCATAGGGATGGGGGTCGAGTTCATTGACGTGGATTCCCCCTCGCACGAGCTTCTTTCCCGCTGGATTGATCAGGTTCGCCGAAGCCGCTAAAGCTTTCCCGCATCGCTGCCCTCGAATACCCTTATCCGCGGTCGAGCGCTATCATCGGACTTATGTCTGTGTCTTCTCGTTCGCCCGAATTCAATGCCACCTTGCTCACCGTTTGGTGCCAGGCTCTTGTTGACGGGGCGAAGAGCGTGGTTCTGGACGGCGAGACCTATCCTGTTCGCAAAACCCCGAGGCATGGACTCGCTCAAGTGGACTTCGAATTTACGGGTGAGCGGCTGCGTGGTCTCGAGCAGAATCCGCAAACCGCGTCCCGGTGGGCCCAGATGGCGCGCAAGGGTGCGAAGGTGATGCAATTCCTGTCGGGCGGACAATATCTGGCTGTGGTGGCGGATGGCAAGATTACGCACTATGGCGGCGATCGTAAAGGAAAGAGCGGCGGCGTTAAAAAAGCCGAAGACTAAGAGGTCAAGACTTGGTCGAGGAGTTGGTTTACCGCCCGCTGCGCTTCCAGGATGGAATAGCGGTGATCCATGGCGCCGGCGAGATCCGTGTTCGCGAAGGCGATGCGGCCAAAGGGCGCGCTGCGCAACGTCTCTCGCGGTGCCAGCTTGCCGTCCTTGCCGAAAAAGAAACCGGGCTGCGGATTCAAGTACGCATGACCCCAGCGATTCAGGACGATTCCAGCGATGTCGCGGCCAGCGTCAAAACCCGCTGCGGCAAACATGGCGGTAAACTGCTCGCGGATATGCTGTTCGTAGTCGCGAAACGAGGTGCCGAGCATCTCACCGCGGCCGCGATGCCCTTGCTCTTCGGTCGATAATCCTGGGTACGAGTACAGCACCTTCAGCGTTAGCACGATGGGTGAATCGGGGCTGATCGTAGCGTCGTCGATACCGACAAGCGCCTGCCGCCGCACATCAAAATAGTTGCCGACTCCTTCAAACCAACGGCAGCCGGTAATCCCCATTTTTTGCAGGAAGCGCCAGTTTCGGATCGCGACGTTCGCCATCATGCACGGCGACCGGTAAAACTGCGAGTACGCATTCCGATGCTCCGAGGGCAAGTCGCCGATGATGTGCTTGCTGGTCCAGCTTCCCCCGGCCATCACCGCCGATCGCGCCTTGAGGCGATAGACCTTGCCGCCTTTGGCGTAGGCAATCAAAAGGGAATCGCTCTTCTCATTCTCGCCGTTGTGCCGAACCGAGAAAACGGTTGCGGACAAACGAATCCGCGCGAGCTGACCCGCTGCGTCCAGTGCGCCGAACCTCACCGGATTGCGGCTCACCGCATCGACGGTCTCCGGCCCATCGATGGACGACGGAATCAGCGCCTTGGCGAGCAAGCGTGCGATAGTGGCATTCCCACCGGGAAACATCTGCGTCTCGTCGCCCGAGCCGTCGTCATAGGGATGCAGGACTTCAAACGCGTACTCGGAGTACGCCGAAAGCGCGTCCGGTCCCAGTCCAGATCCGCCACCTTCGACCGGCGACAAGAATGTCCGGATCATTTCCTGGCTCAGGCCGAAGCGCTCCATGAAGTGCTGTTCGAGCGAAATCGAATCCAGATAGCGCGAAATCGCGTCGCCCTCGTATTTCGAAGGCTCGAATTTTGCCTCTGCCGCGGCTTTGCCGGAGAACCAGCGATGCAACTCTTTGCGCATCGAATCGGCGACCGGCGCGCCAAGCATCTCTTTCCCGGCGGGATCGATCAGCCACATGCCCTGCTTTTGGCCAAACTTCGCGCCGAACCAGAAACCATATTGTCCGTGTCCGAGTCCCGCGGATTCATAAGGCGTCCGGCTGACCGCCATCGCCGGCTGGGAGCCGCCCCACTTTTGATACTCCAGTTTTGGCGTGTGCAGCCCGATCGAGTCGTAGAATCGGGCGAAGAAGCTGTGCGGATAGGGAATCTGATAGATGGCTGAGCCCTGGTGCGCGATCAGCCGCTTGCCGTCGACCAAAAACTCATTCTGCTTCGCTTCGCCCCCGAAGATTGGATGGTTTTCGAGAATCAGACAGGATTTTCCCGGGCCTGCCAAACGCTGGAAAAATAGCGCCGCCGCAAGGCCGCTGATTCCACCGCCAACGATTACGCAATCGTAGGTTTCGCCGGTGTCAATCACGTCGGGCGGCGAGGCGCTGTACGCTCCGTCGCGCATCTTGTGACCCGCTTGCAGGACTTCCCACGTGTTCCCGTTGGAGTGGCTGTACTCGCCGACGCCTCCGTAGCCGGACCAGTCATCGTCTTGCTTTTGCGCAAGCAGTTGCGACGGGGTGAGACCTTCGAGCAGCACTGCACCGGAGGCGAGCAGCGTCGAGCCAAGAAAATCGCGCCGCGTGATTTGCGCATTCATTCCGAGAGCGCGCTCGCCGGGTTTCTTGCTCATCGACATTGGCACTGCTGGATCACGGCCGAGTGTCCAAAGGATGCTTGCTCTTTTCGTAGAATTCATTCTGGATTTTCAGGCTGTTGTCGTCGGCCTTGACGGCGCGAATGCACTCGACCACGTAATCGATCCAGCCCTTCATGTTCCACTCGCCGAGTTCCTTGGTGGCGACGGAGCCATCGCCGGAATAGTGATTTGGAAATCGCGCGTACCACCAAATTCCGGTGTACAGATTCTCTGGCAAGTTCACACGCTTCTGGTCCGCGCCCGATTCGCTCGTAGCGCGGTCGAGGTGCACCAGGTCAGGGTGCGAAACGATTACGTTCGAGGTTTCGTTTTCGCCGGCATGATAGTCGACGCCCGTGGATTTCTTCGCCGGCCCACCCGGGCGGCTCCGCTCGCCATCGAGAACGTACACGACGTAATCGTGAGGATTGTCGAGCTGACCTTGCGCGAAGAAAGGCAGCAGGTGTTCGTTTCCGCCGTGCCCGTTGACGATGATCACTTTTTTGCAACCGTTCCGCGCCATCTCGTCGGTGGTTTCTTGCAGCAGGCGAAGCTGCAGTTCCATGCTATACGCGACCGTGCCCGGCTCATGCTTAGCCTCGAAAATCTGTCCGAAGTAATACTCAGGGAAGACCACCGCATATTCTTGGTCCGCCGCGTGCAGCGACGCGTAGCGCACGTTCAGCAGGTCCGTTCCGAGGGGCAGATGCGGACCGTGCTTTTCCAAAATACCGAACGGCAGCAGGCAAGTACCCTTTGCCTGCTGTATCCCTTGACGGAAATCCGCCGCGGTCAGCTCTTCCCACTTGGTGGATAACTTTGTTTGCGCGTTTACCGAGATGGTTGCGAGAAGTAGCAGCGTGGTCAGCAGAACTCCACGATGAATCATAGTGATCCTCCACTTGGCGAGGCGCATTTTAGCGCCAAGCGTGTGCGAAAGTCACATTTAAATCGATTTATAAGAGGCGGTTTTGTGGGCGCCGGGCTTCAGCCCCGCAAGCAATTGAGCGAAGTCCGCGAAGAAACTCGGCGGCCTCCGCGCCTCAGTGAACCTTGTTCACTGTTTCAGCGGTCCGAATCAGTGTGGGCAGCACATCTCCGAGCGCGCCTTTGCCCGGCTCTCCCAGCGCAAAGTACAGTTTGCGGTAGAGCGGGTATAGGTCGCTGTAGGCGAGACGTTCGGACCGGTCGGGCTCGTACACTTTGTGGGGCGGGCAGATTTTCTTCTGCGCTTCTTCCACGGTCCTGAACGCACCAGCGGCCAGGAAAGCGAAGATGGCCGATCCCAGGCTAACCACGCTCTTGCTGGGAACGAGCACCGGCAGCCCGAGCACATTCGCGTACACCTGGTTCAGAACGTCGTTCTTCTGCGGGATACCACCGCCGTTGATCACCCGCTTGATGTGCACTCCGTGTTCCGCCATGCGGTCGAGAATCACCTGCGTATGGAAGGCCGTGCCCTCGATGGCGGCAAACAGTTCGTCTTGCGCGGTCGTTTGCAGGTTCCAGCCCAGAGTGACGCCACGCAGATTTGGGTTCACCAAAACCGTGCGGTCGCCATTGTCCCAGGTCATACGCAGTAGCCCCGTCTGGCCGGCGCGATAGTTTTCCAAGCCGCTGCTGAGAGTTTGCACGTCGGTACCGGCGCGCGTGGCAATGGCGTTAAAGATGTCGCCGACCGCCGACAGGCCTGCTTCGATCCCGGTGCGTTGCGGATGCACGCTGCCGTGAACCACGCCGCAAACGCCGGGGACCAAGTTGACCGACGGCGTAATCCCGATGATGCAGGTTGACGTGCCGATGACATTGACTACGTCGTCCGTGCCGCAACCCGCTCCGATCGCATCCCAATGCGCGTCGAATGCGCCGACGGGAATAGGAATTCCGGGTTTCAATCCCAGTTCGCTGGCCCAATGCGCCGACAGTTTGCCGGCAATCTTGTCGGAGGTCGCAAACTCACCATCCAATTTGTCGCGAACACCCGCCAGCAGCGGATCCACCTTGACCAGAAACTCTTCCGGCGGCAAACCGCCGAGGTCGGCGTTCCAAAGCCACTTGTGGCCCATCGCACAAATACTGCGCTTGACTCCCTTAGGATCCGTGATGCCGCACAGCGTGGCGGCGACCATGTCGCAGTGCTCGAACGCCGAAGCAAATTCCGAACGCTTTGTCGGGTTGTGGCGCAGCCAGTGAAGCAGCTTGGAGAATCCCCATTCGGAGGAGTACACGCCGCCGCACCACCGGATGGCCTCGAGTCCTTCGCGGTGTGCGGCTGCGGTGATTTCCGCGGCTTCACCTTTGGCGCGGTGATCGCACCACAAGTAATACTCGCCGAGCGGCCGCATGTTTTTGTCGACCGGAATCACGGACGAACCCGTGGTGTCGAGCGCAATCGCTTCGATGCGGTCGCCAGGAATGCCGGCTTTGCGCAGCGCCTCTCGCGTTGCCGTGCTCAGGGCGCCCATGTGATCGTCGTGCGATTGTGTGGCGTACTCGGGGTCTTCGCGTTTGCGGTGCAGGGGATATTCGGAAATGGCGGACTCGAGCAGTCCCCGTTCGCTATCCACAATGGAAACGCGGACGCTCAGGGTTCCGAAATCGACTCCTGCCACAATGGCCATCAGAATCTCCGCTATTGGTTGTGGGCGTACATGTTCCAGCCGAGGTAACGCGTGGTGGCTTCCTGGACGGCGGAAGCCACGCTGGAAAGGTTGGCAGCGACGTGATGTTCGAAGCCGCGTTCGCAAATGTAACGCAGCAGTTTCTGCATGTGTGGGATTTCGACCACGCCGGCGCCGCCAAATGTGTTAAGGGCGTCGTCGGTGAATCGGCCCTCGCCGACGTAGCCACGCATCGTGCCCGCGGTGTCGTCGGTGGAAAAGCGCGCGAAGCTCATGGCACCGGGCTTGATCAATCCCACGCAGGTGCCGAAGGTATTCTCCTTGCCAACCGTGCCGGCAATAATTTCCTGAAAATCCATTTTCACCGACCGAAAGAAATGTTTCGGCAGGTTCGAGCAATGGAAGCATACCGCCTTGTCAGGATCAGCGCCGTAGTTGTTGTTCCAGTCCAGCAGTGCTGAAGGCGTTCCCGAAGCCAATTGCAAGGCGTGCATCCCCAGCACCCCGCAAATGTCCACTTCGCACGCGCTCGACAGCAAACTCTCGCTCATCATGCTCATGATCGTGCAGGGAACCACGCCAAGGTTCTCCTCGATCGAGGTCCAGCACTGCACCGCGCTGATGGTCACTTCGGTTGCCGCCATCCAGTGATCGACCACCGCGCCGAGCTTGGCCATCTTCATCAGCGCCGCTGCTGGCACACTGCTAGAGTCCACGTATTTCTTGATCGATGCCAACTTGGCCTGTGCCGTATCGTCATTGTCTTTCATCCGCTCGATGCGTCCCAGCACTTCGGAGAGATCCAGCGTCTCGATCGAAATGCCTTGCGACTCCAAGATCTTTTCGCTGTAGCGCACGGTGTTGAAGGCCGCCGGCCGCGCTCCGATGGCGCCGACGCGTAAGTTGCGGAACCCGTTCACCACGCGGCAGACCGCGGCGAACCATTCCAAGTCTTCGGCGAACTCCGGCGAGTCCGGACTCTCGGTGTGCAGTGTTGTGATCGAGTAGGGAATACCGTACTGCCGCAGATTGTTGCAGGCCGACATCTTCCCGCAAAACGAATCGCGGCGGTGCGCGATGGTCATCTTCTTCGGATCGTCGGGTGTCGCCTGGATCAGCACCGGCACGCGCAGATCGGCCAGTCGCAAGGTGTCGGCAATGGCGCGCTCTTCCCCAAAGTTGGGCAGCGTCACGATCACCCCGTCGATGCGTTCGCGGTTGCGCTTGAACAACTCCGCGCAGCGCCGCGATTCTTCGCGCGTCTCCACCGCGCCGTGCTTGCTCTCCTCGGGGCTTAGCGCCACCACTTCCATTGCCGCCGCCTTCAACACACGGAGCATTTCTTCACGGCCGCTCTTGGCCAGGTGATCGGGAAAGAACCCACGGTTCCCCACGATCAGCCCCATCGTCATCTTTCTTGCAGACATAAGACCCCTGGTTACCTAGATTTCAAGACGCCGTTGCCATCACGCTTGCTTCTGCCGCGGGCGAAAGTGAACCGTGTAGAACGCGCCGAGCACAAACAAGATCGCACCCCACCACACTCCCGCATGCAAGTTGAAGAGAACCACGCCGGGGTTCTCCGGAGGGTTCACGAGCTGGTAGATTCCTGCCGCTAAAATCAGCGCGCCGTTGACCAAAAGCGAAATTCCGATGAAAAACCAGATCGACACCATGCTTCCAACCTCCCGCTACCAGAAAATAATGTTCAGCACGACGAAAACAGCCCCAACCACGCCAGCCCAGAAGACCGGCTTCTCATAGAACGGAATATCTCCCACCGACGGAACGGGGGTCAGTCCGTAGACCAAGCCGGTCAATTCGGCATCTGTCTTGGGTTTCGTCACCAGACTCACCACTACCGTAACGGTCACGCAGACAAGAAAAGACCAAAGCGCCTGGTACATATCCTGCGCAAGCGCCTTCGCGTTAGGTGAAAGAGCCACGTAACGCAGGGCAGAAGGATCGATCTTGACCCATGCCCACATGCTGATGGACGAGGCCGTTCCGCACAGTAATCCCCAAAATCCGGCAGGTCCAGTTGCTCGCTTCCAGAGCATTCCGAGGACAACCGTGCCGAACAACGGTGCGATGAAAAAGCTGAACAGCGCCTGCACGTAATCCATGATGCTGGCGAACTGCATCACCAGGTAAGCCGTGCCGATGCTAATCAACACGCCGATCACCGTGGTCCAGCGGCCCATGTTCACGTAATGATGATCGCTACCCTTACTGTTGATAAGTGGGCGGTAGATGTCGTAGGTCCAAACGGTGGTGAATGCGCTTACGTTGCCGGCCATGCCGGACATGAAACCCGCGATCAGCGCGGTGATTCCGAGTCCAAGCAGCCCTGGGCCGCAGTAGCGAGCGAGCATCAAGGGAAGAACGTCGTTGTAACTGTGGAGGCCCATGGCCGCAGCCGTTGATTCGCCCGTGAGTTTCATCGGAAGCACCGCGAGGCCGAGAAGGCCGGGGAGAATCACTATGAGCGGCACCATCATCTTGAGTCCCGCACCGATGATCGGCGCCATCTCCGCGCTTCGAATGTCTTTGGCGGCCAGAATGCGTTGGACAACAAGGAAATCCGTCGTCCAGTAGCCCATCGAAATGACGGCGCCGAGACCAAAGACGATTCCAGTCCAGTGGATTCCCATTGGGTTGGTGCTGAAGGAACCAAGTCCGGACCAGAGATGAACGTATTGCTCGGAGGCGCGCGCGGCAATTTGCAATTTCAAGTTGGCCCAGCCGCCCGCTTCGTAGAGGCCGAGAATTGGAATGAGCAGCGCGCCGGCCCAGATGAGGAAGAATTGCAGCACTTCATTAAAGATGGCGGACCTTAACCCGCCCAGCGCGACGTACACGCCCACCGTCAGCGACGAAACCCAAATGCTGAAATTGATGTCCCATCCCAGCACGATCTGCATGACCTTGGCCATCGCGAACATGTTGACGCCGCTCATGAGCACGGTCATAAACGCGAAAGAGACTGCGGAGAGCGCGCGGCTTGGTTCCCCAAAACGCAATTTCAAGTATCCCGGCACCGAGTGCGTCTTGGAAATGTAGTAGAAGGGCATCATGACCAGCGCGAGGAACAGCATCGCCGGGATGGCGCCGATCCAGTACCAATGCGTGGCGAGAATGCCGTATTGATAGGCCGAGCCCGCCCAGCCCATCAACTCCAGCGCGCCGAGATTGGCAGACAGAAAGCTAAGACCTGCCACCCAGGCGGTCATCTCGCGGCCCGCCATGAAGAAATCTTCGCCGGTATTTGCTCGCCCACGAAGGTAGAACCCGATCGTCAGTACTAGCGCGAAATAGAAAACGATGATGGCAATGTCGACGCCGAGCCAGGTGCACCAGTCTGGATTCGGCGAACGTCGCCATGGCCGCGGTCGGCATCATTTATCTCCCTTGGGCTGCCCGTAGTACGCCGCACTGCCATGTTTCCGCAGGTGATGCTTGTCGTGCAGGGCGCGCCCAATCTGCTCTGCATCCGCGTTGATGCCCACCGTGAAATACGCCATTCGGGCGACCGCTTCTAAGACAACGGCGTTGTGTGCCGCGGTCTCCGCATCGCGTCCCCACACGAAAGAGGCGTGATTCGCTACCAGCACCGCCGGAACGGCCGAATAGTCAATGCCCTTGAAGGCCCGCACAATCGCGTGACCCGTATTTTTCTCGTATTCGGAAGAGATCTCTTCCTTGGTCATCACTTCAGTGACCGGGATTGGTCCATGAAAGTAGTCGGCATGCGTTGTTCCAAAACAGGGAATCGGCTCGCCGTGCTTGCGCCCATGCAGTCGCGTATTCGGAGTGCGTATGAACGACAGCGCCGATCTCTGGAAACGCTTTGTAGAGTACAAGATGCGTGAACAAATCGGAAGAGGGCCGCAGCTTGCCCTCCACAATGTTGCCGTCGAGATCGGTGATCACCAAGTCCTCGGGCTTCAGCTCTTCGTAAGGCACACCGCTCGGCTTGATGGCCACGAGATTCTGCTCACGAGAAATCCCGCTAGCGTTTCCGAAGGTGTATAGAACCAAGCCGCGGCGCACCAATTCGAGGTTGGCGTGCAGGACTTGCTCGCGTAAGTCGGGCAGCAGCATAGTCAGGGCGTCCGGAGGATAGCGGTAATAGTGCCAGTAATCGTTTACTGGCACCAGAGAAAGTAGAGAACTGTGCCTGTTTTGTCAATCCGCTGCTATGGATGACGCCCGGCTAGCCATCCGTGCCCGAGTTCCCGGCGGTCCGGCGAGGGACGCCCAGTTTCGAAGGTTTCCCTGTGATAGTGCCAGAAGGAGCAAGCGCCGTGGAACCTCGTAGAATGAGGTTGGTAACCAGCTCGTACTCGCTGCCCCGCGGGCGAAGTCGATTGCCGCTCCACTTCGCTGCGCAGTGCCTTGAACGCGTATTCGGCAAGAAGAGTCTGCGACATCTGAACGGTCGACAACGGCGGCGTGGTGAACTGCGAGAGGCGTACGTCGTCAAATCCGACTACTGACAGGTCCCGCGGAATCACGATCCCGTACTCGTAGGCTTCGCGCATCACTCCGATCGCGGTCATGTCGTTGGAGCAGAGGATAGCCGTCGGGCGGTTTGGCAAGGCCATCAACTGCACGAGGGCTTTCATTCCGCCCTCCATTTTGTGGTCACCTTCCACGAGCATTTCGGCAGGAACCGCCAGTCCGATTTCCTGCATGGAGCCCTCAAAGGCAGCCTTTCGAGCTAGCGCCGACTTCAGGTGTGAGGGTCCGGTCACAAACGCGATTCGCACATGCCGGAGGGCCGCAAGGTGTTGAACCGCCTGGCGAATACCGTGCTGATAGTTGATACGAATATTGCTGACGCCCGGCACGTGGGGGCCGACGTCCACGAACACCAGCGGCAGCTTGCGGAAGCGTAGGTCCTCGATCAGCGAGTCCTCCATGCCGAACGTCAAGATGGCGACGCCGTCCACTCTGCGCTCGATCATTCGACGCACCGCCAACTCCATGCGCTTGGGATCATGCACCGTCGAAGTGAGCAGAATCTCGTAGTTGTGCTGTACGGCAATGTCCTCGAAGGATTGGACAATTTCCGGGAAGAACGGATTCGTGATTTCCGAGACGATCAAGCCGAAGATTCTGCTCTTTCCGGAAACGAGTGCACGGGCTTGCGTGTTGGGGTAGTAGCCAAGCTCCTCGACCACCTTCCAAACGCGTTTGGCGAGTTGCGGGTCAACGCTAGGGACGCGGTTGATCGTCCTCGACACCGTCGCGGTGGAAACCTTCGCACGTCTTGCAATTTCGCGAATATCCATGAAGTCGTATGAGCCTGCCGGGGACCAGACGGCAGATACTATAGATTACGCTTTCCTGATAAGTCCACGCCGCAAGGTCGACGCAGCCTTGGAGATCCGTGTATACGCTAAGCGCGCCTAACCGAACGAGACGGCGCCGCTCAGCCCGCAACCTGCTGATACAAGCGGTACGTCTCGTCCATGATTGCCGAAAAAGGACGAAGCGCGAAGCTCGTACTGTCCGCCTGGACTACGAAATCTTCCGATGATTGTGTGGCGGCCAGCAACTGCGCCCGAGTGATGCGCGACGGCAAGTCTCCCACTGCGAACAGCGCGAGAGGGCCGTACATCAGTGCCACGGTATTGGGGTTTTCGGTGTCAATCGCTTCCAGATGGAACGGCATGTGCAGTTCCAGCTCCATGCGATCGCCGTCTTTCCAGGTCCGCTGCACGGCCATGAATTTCCCTGGAGTCGGTTCACCCTCGACGCGCTTGCCGTTCACTGAGATCGCAGTCTTTGCCCCCGCCCACGCCGGAATCCGCACATACACGGTGAACGTTTCTGGTGTGGCCAGCTTGAAGTCAAACTGGGACGTGTTCGCCCGCGGATAGTCCGTGGTCTGCGTCAGGCTCGCCTGCGCGCTGCCCTGCGACCACGAGAGTCGCGAAGGCAGGAACAAATTCACGTAGATTCCATCTTGCGCCTTGTAGTACGAGCTGATGCCGTAGTCCGCCGCCAATTGCGGAAACGTGCCCGAGCAGCACGGCCATTTATCCTTGTAATGAACCTTCTTTGCCGTGTTGTTGTAGTCCGAGTAGTAGAACGTAGTGCCGTCCGGCAGAATCGGCCAAGCTCCCCCAATGGTGTTGTAGAGCACGCGCTCCATGCTGTCTCCGTACCGCGAATCGCGGGTGACGCGCAGCAGGTAACGTGTAATCTTGAAGTGGCCGTAAGCTCCGCAAGGTGTCTCGAAGCTCGAATGCGAGCTCCACAGGCTCGACTCCATCCCGCCCGTACCCGGCACCACAAACGCCTCATCAGGCCCCCAGCCGCCTGTAGCGTAGCTTTGATCTTGGACCATCTTGAATCCGTTGGTCGCCGCGCGAAGATATTTCTCATCGCCCAGCACCAGATACGATTGCATCGCCGAGCTGAGGGCATTGACGTGGCTGTAAGCGTGTTCGCCAGGCAGGACGTTATGTCCTTCGGCGAGGGGCTCGAAGTATTCTTTTTCGATAAAGCGAACCGCGAAATCCTTGTAGCGCGAATCTCCGCTGCGCTGATATGCCAAAAACAGATTCTCCGGTAGCGTGTAGGTTTCATCCCACGTGTAGGAAATGGTTTTGTGAGGGCGCGCACGCTGTTCCGCGCGGCTGAGCGCTTTCTCCGGCAGGTGTGGCATTGCCGCCTGTGTGCTGCGCCAAAGAACGCTTAGGGCGTCAGGATCGCTGGCAAACTCGTGTGCATCGATCAAGCCACAGCAGGTCTTATCGAACGTGTACGCCGGAAGACGATAGTCCACGTAAAACTTGCCAGCCGGATCCACGGTCTGCGCATACGCGCGTACCAGTCGATGCACTTTCTCTTGCGTCGGCTTCGATCCGGTTATTGCATAAGCGCGTGCAAGCCCTGAAACATATTGCCCAAACGTGTGGCCGGCAATGAAACCGTGGAAATTTTCCATCGGAGTAAAATCTGAGGCGTTGTCATACCACCCGCCCATGTCAGGGCCCGGAGCCGGCATGCCCGCGCGTTGCCGGAAGGGTTTCAGCAATGCATCTTCGTCCAGATGTAGAAATACGTCGTGGTTCTGATCAAATTGTCGCCGGAAAGGCCCATCGAGCAGCTGCACCTGCGAATATCCGAACACGGAAAGCTGAGGAACGACGACCATCTGAGCCGGCGGACGGCCCCAAGCGGGAAGGGAACGAGCCGCCAGCGCGCCGCCGGTCGCCACCGCGGTGGTCTTCAGGAATTGTCGCCTCGACGTTGTATTCATGGCTCCCCTTCCGCGGACTTGCGACTACCCCGGACTGTCGGTCAATCGACCCAGAGCATCGGTAAGCGTTTACTCATGATTTATACTGCTCGCGCCCGAAACTTGTCAAGCCGCCATTCCAGCGCTGATTTAGGCCTAGCGCGGTTGGGGATCTTTCTTAAGGGTCGAGTCCGGCGACCCGGGCTCATACAACTTGTACTTGATGGTGGAACCCTCTCGCTTTTGCGACTCCTCGCGCAGAGCGGCCAAGCGCTTCACCAACGCCGGGATTTCACCCCGCGGATCGTTGCCCTTACGCAAGGCTTGGAGCAAGTGATATAGAGCCACCTGGTCGGACGGGTTTTCCTGCAATGCTAGGCGGCACTGTTCCGTGGCCTTCGCAATTTGTCCCGACTTGAGATAGAGGTTGCCGAGCACGTCTCGGGCTAACACAAAGTCCGGCTTCAACCTCACGGCTTCGGCAGCCGCTTGCAACGCCTCACCAAATTCCGGAGTGCCTGCAGCGGCGCCCTTTTGCGTAATGATCTCCGCCTTCAGGTAGTGAAGGAAGGGATCGTTTGGGTGGCTCTTCAACCGCGCCCGCACCGTTTCTAGGGCGGCATCTAGATTGGCTTGTTGCAGTTGCGCCAGTCCTTCCGCGACCGAGGCGGATGCTTGGCTGGGGTCGAGCTTATTTGCAGTCTCGAAGTCGGACTGCCCGCTCTCAAACTGTCCCATCTGGATGTATAAAATGCCGCGAGCGATATAGAGCGGCGCGGCTTTAGGAAGCTGCGTGATCCCCGCGTTGATAACGTCGATTCCCACCTGGTAGGACTCGTGTTTGAAGGACAGCGTGGCGAAATCGACGTAGTACTTCACCTTTCGCGGATTCGCCACGATGGCTTGCCGAAGCAAGCTCACCGCACGCGGCGTGTCGCCGATATCTTCATAAGCAGCTGATGCCAGATCCAAGGCATCAGTATCCGGCTCTGTTTGTTCCAGCAACGGCTGAAGCGTATCGATCGCGTCTTTACTGTGCTGCCCGGCGAGTTGCACTACCGCGAGGTTGTACCGTGCATGGGGATCGTCGGGCCGCATCGCCATGGCTTGCTGGAACACCGGCAGCGCAGCATCCGGTTGCTCTTGATCCATCAGGCAAGCGCCGTATGCTTCGAGCGCCAGCGGCTGCGACGAAAGAACTGGGCCGCTCTGGCGGAAGTGTTTCAGCGCAGTAGTACAGTCGTGCTTCTTGGCGTAGAGTGCGGCGAGCATCGCATGGCTCGTAGGCTCGTCGGGCCGCAGCTTAAGAACGCGATTCAGCAGCGGGATCGCGCCATCGCTTCCCGCTTTGTATTCCAATTCGGCCGCGCCCTCGAGTGCCGCAAGAAAGTTCGGTGAGAGGTCCAAGGCCTTGCCGTACGCGACCAAAGCTTTCTGGTCTTCGCCGAGGCCTGTGAGAGCTATTCCTTCCAGCGTCCAGATCCGTGCGTCCTTGGGCGATTGTTTGAGATGAGCCTGAGCGAGTTGCAGAGCTTGGCGAAAGTCACGCGCTCGTAATGCCGATTCAATCGAGCCGCTATTGTCCGCCCCCGGAACAGCTTGCGCTGCGCCCGCGATTGCGGCGGCCAAAGCGAGAAACAGGGATGCGGCCCCGCGCCGAGTGATACAACCGGCTACCATGCGATGCGCAACAGCGAGACACCTTGTCTTGGCAATGCAAATCGCAAATGAGTGGAGCCTCGCTCAATCGGTATCCATGCCGGCGAACTCAGCAATTGCAATTGCCCCGCATTTTCCAACTGTTGATATTGCGCGGGCGAGGGATTTTGCGGCGAACCCATCTTTTTCCACGCGGCGAAGGCATTGCTGTGGCTTGCATCGATTCGGAAGTGCTCTTGCAAGCCGCGGGTCGCCGTGGAAGGCAGGCCATCGACGGTCAGATCGATGGGCGCGGCGGGTGCCGGAAGGTCATCGTCGTGATAGTTCCAGAGCACGACCTCGATCTCGTTTTCTTTGCGCGTGGCAATCGCATTGACGTCCGGTCGCCCGCGCACTCCCGTCTGCATCACTTCGTCCGTCGACAGTGCCCCCGTGCTTGTCACTTTGATTCGTTTGCTTCCCAGCATCCCAAACGCGCGAAACGTATTCAAGACCGGCTTATCGAGTCCGTTGGACGCCATCTCTCGAAAGCCCGCAAAATATGGCTGGTCTTCGAATTCAAACGACCAGTTCACCTCGCCGAGAAAATTCACGCGCTCGCGATTCGCCAGCACATAAATATTCGAAAGGGTCTCTGCAGTATAAGATGCGTACAGCGGCCCGTTTCGATATCCGTTCTGCGGATTTTCTTGCGCCGAGCAAGCCGCGCACCCTTCCGGGTCCGATTCTCCCAGCACAATGGGCGTCTGCGCCCACTCCGGAAACGATGCCACGATTTTGAATCCTTGATCGATCGCGGCAAGTTGGCGTGACAATCCCATCTGCACATGATCGCTCAGCCACTTCGGCGAACCCTTGGGATGAAAGCTGATGAAATCCAGGTGCGAACCGGTCTTCCCGGTCGCATAGTTTTGCTGATGCGCGCAATGCTCGAGGAACACGCGCAAGAACTCGATCGATCGGGGAGAACCTGGTCCCGTGCTGTCGGGGCCTCCTACCCGCGCTTCCGGTAGCGCACGCAGAACCGCATCCACCGTGAAGTCGTACAGCTTGAAAAATTCTTCGCGCGTTCCTTTCCAATAGTCGATGTCCGGCTCGTTCCAGACCTCCCACATCCAGGTCTTCACATCGGCATCGCCGTAGCGTTCACGCAAATGCCGGGTGAACTGAAACACCAGTTCCGCCCATTTCGCATAGTCTTTCGGCGGATAAGTCCACCCTGTGTAGATCGAGCCCTTCGGAAATGTATGCCGATAGGGCTCCGGACGCGTGGAGAGTGCCTCCGGCATAAAGCCGATTTCAACCAATGGCTTGACGCCGATTGCGTGAAACGTGTCGAAGATGCGATCCACGATCACCCAGTTGTAGACGGGCTTTCCCGACGCGTCCTCGGTGTATACATTCGTCGAGCCCCATTTCAAGGAGGCAGAGCCATCGCCGGTGGTGAAAAGATTGTGCGTACGGATATACACCGGCACGGGACTTAGCGCCGCCAGTTCGCCGAGCAGCTTCTTGCCGTTCGGCGCGTACGTGTAGTTGGGTTCGTCGTAGCCGAAATAATTCCAGATGGGTCGAATTGCGCCGTCAGGCTGATCGGCTTGTACGTGAATGCTTACGCTTTGCCTGACCTGCTCTTGAGCGTGCGACGCCAAAACCGCGAGCGACAGCACGATCGACGCCACCGCAACCTGACCAGCCGCGCGCATTACCTGGTGGAGAACTTGTAGATAGTGGTGGTGTGGTATCGCTGTCCCGGCTTCAATTCGGTAGTAGGGAAGTCTGGATGGTTCGGCGAATCCGGATAGTGCTGGGTCTCCAGGCAAATCGCTCCTCGGTGAGCGTAGGTCTTGCCGTCCTTGCCCTTGACGGTTCCATCCAGAAAATTGCCGGTGTAGAACTGTATGCCCGGCTCGGTGGTCGATACGCTCATCACGCGCCCGGTCTGCGGATCATAGACCTCTGCGGCCAAGCTCAATCCGGTCGCGGCTTTACGGTCCAGCACCCAATTGTGGTCGTAGCCCTTGCCGAATTTCAGTTGTTCGTCATCCTTGTCAATGCGCGCGCCGATGGCCGTCGCTTTCAAGAAATCAAACGGTGTCCCCTTGACGGGGCGAAGCTCGCCCGTGGGAATCAACGTTGCATCCACCGGCGTGAACTTGCTGGCGTGAAGCGTCAGTTCATCTTTCAGGATGTCGCCGTTGCCCTGACCGGACAGATTGAAATAGGAATGATGCGTCAGGTTGAGCACCGTGTCCTTGTCGGTGGTCGCCGTATAGTCGATCTTCAAAGCGTTTTCGCCGGACGGCACCGTGAAAATCACTCTTACGGAAAGATTTCCGGGATAGCCCTCTTCGCCATCTTTGCTCAGATAAGTGAGCTCGAGCGATTGCCCCGCGGCGGTAGAGACATCCTTGGCTGTCCACATCACCTTGTTGAAAACGCCATGCAAATGGTTGTCACCATCGTTCTTTGGCAAGGAATAGGTAACGCCGTCCAGCTTGAACGTCGCGTGACCTATGCGGTTCCCGTACCGGCCAACTGTGGCGCCGAAGAATGATTTGCCGCTCGCGTAGTCACCCACGTTGTCATAGCCAAGCACGACGTCTCCCGCTTTGCCGCCCTTGTCGGGAACCTTCAACGACACCAACGTCGCTCCGTAGTTCGTGATCGCTGCTTCCATTCCGTGCTTGTTCGTCAGAACATACAAATCCGCGGACTGCCCGTCCGGCAACTTCCCGAATTCTTTCTTCTCTATCTTCGAGTCAGCCTCTGCGATTCGGTAGGGCATTGCCGTCATTGTAACGAAAAGAAGCAGCGCGGCTGCGATTCCGGGATCGATTGCTCTGAGTCTCAACATGGTTGTCTCCAGACTACGGGTTCAGACTGCACGGCCCACAAACTTTAGCAAAAATGGCCACTAGTCGTCGGCTATCGAAGCGGCATTACGCACAGTAAGTTTCCAAATCTTGGCGAGGTTCGAATTAGTTTGGTAAACGTTTTACGTTGGTTTTATACTGGCACCGGTGGGATGTGTCAAGGAAAGACGCCGTTTTTTTGACGTAAGTGGGACACCGGTTATGCCAGACTCGTCTTCATGAAGGTCAGCCGCCGCGTTTTCTGCAATCTCTCCCTCGGCTTTTCCCTCGGAGCCTCTGCCATTCGCCTCTTGGGCCAGGGTGTAGCTACCCACGTCGCCAAGGCGCAACCCAAAGCGAAGCCTTCCGGTCGCCCGTTCAACGCTCATTTCACCGACATTGCGAAAGAAGCTGGCTTGCTCGCGCCGGTCGTTTACGGTGGCGTCGAGAATAAGGACTACATCATCGAAGCGGTCGGCTGCGGTTGCGCTTTCCTCGATTACGACAACGACGGCTGGATGGACATTTTTGTGCTCTCTGGCACGCGCATGGAAGGAGCTCCCGAGGGAGCAACCAACCGCCTGTACAAGAACAATCGCGACGGCACGTTCTCCGATGTGACCGACAAAGCCGGTCTGCGCGATGTTGGCTGGGCCTCCGCTATCTGCGTCGGCGACTACAACAACGACGGCTTCGAGGACTTGTTCTGCACCTACTATGGTCAGAACAAACTCTACCGCAACAACGGCGACGGTACGTTCACTGACGTCACCAAGACTGCCCGCCTGTGGAACGACGCGCCGCGCTGGGGCGCCGGCTGCACTTTTGTAGACTACAACCGCGACGGCCATCTCGATCTATTTGTTTCCAATTATTTGCAGTTCGATCTCCAGCGCATTCCGAAGCCTGGTGCCAACAGCAATTGCAACTGGAAGGGCGTTCCCGTCGAGTGCGGGCCGCGCGGACTGCCTCGCGGATTTCACTCCTTGTACCACAACAACGGAGATGGAACGTTCACCGATGTCAGTGTGAAAAGTGGTGTCGCTGCGCAGCACGGGAGCTATGGAATGACCGTCGTGGCCGCCGATCTCGACGAGGATGGCTGGCCCGATATTTATGTCGCATGTGACTCGACTCCCAGTCTGCTCTTCATGAACAACAAAGATGGAACTTTCCGTGAAGAGGGCGTGATCCGCGGCGTGGCTCTCAGTGAAGATGGCCAGGAGCAGGCAGGGATGGGAATCGGGGTAGGGGATTACGATCTCGATGGCCATCTGGATTTGTTCAAGACGCATTTCACGGAAGATACCAACGGTCTGTATCACAACGATGGCAAAGCAAATTTTGAAGACGTAACGCGGGTTGCGCGAATCGGCGTCGAAACTCGTTACATCTGTTGGGGAGCCGGCATCGTCGATCTGGACAACGACGGCCATCCCGATATTTTCGTGGTTGCCGGCAACGTCTATCCCAACATCGAACGATCGCTTCCCCAGTATCCGAATAAATGTCCACGCATGATTTTTCGCAACCTTGGCAATGGAGTTTTTGAAGAGCTAATGAGCGAAGGCGGCCCGGGCGTGTCCGCCGAGCATTCCAGCCGGGGATGCGCGTTCGGTGATTTCGATAACGATGGGGATCTGGACATCTTGATCGTGAACATGAATGAGCCACCTTCTCTCTTGCGCAACGACATGCGTGGTACAAATCATTGGCTCAAAATAAAGCTGGTGGGAACCAAGTCCAATCGCAGCGCCATCGGGACCAGGGTCGTCGCCCACTACGGGAAAATAAGGCAGGCGCAGGAACTGTTGAGCCAGTCGAGCTTTTATTCCGTCAACGATTCAAGATTGCATTTCGGTCTAGGCGCAGAAAAGACCGCGGACATTACGATCCGCTGGCCCAGCGGTGCGCACGAGGAATTGAAAACGGTCGCGGCCGACCAACTGATAGTGGTAAAGGAAGGGACCGGAATCGTTCCCGGCCAAGGTTGGTCTAAAGCGGCGCCCCAGAATGCGCCGGCACGGCGATAGCAACGCAATGAACCTACTGAGAAGGATCGCTCTACTGCTTTTCGTGTCGGCGATTTGCCATCCCTGTGTATTCCCACAGACTCCCCAACTTCGAATCGACCCCATCACTTCCGCGTTGCGCGACAATGATTTCAGCAAAGCGGCGGAACTAAGCCGAGCGGCTTTGAAGGAATTTCCAAACGATCCGCATCTGTGGGCCTTGCAGGGTGTAGCGCTCGCGAGCCAGGGCGATGACGCCAAAGCTCTGGCGGCATTTCAGCAGGCCCTGAGACTCTTGCCGAACTACGTCATGGCCCTGCAAGGCGCCGCACAATTGCAATTTCAAGCGAACAGTTCGGATGCCGCGCCACTGCTCAATCGTCTCCTGCTACAACGGCCGGGCGATCCGACGGCTCACGCGATGCTGGGCGTGCTGCGCTATCGCCGCGGAGATTGCGCCGGTGCGGTTACCCATTTTGAGAAAGCGGGAGAACTGTTGGATTCCCAGCCGGCCGCCCTTCACGCCTACGCCATCTGCCTAGTGCGGCTCCGCAAGCTTGATGCCGCGGCACAGGTTTTCCAGCGTGCCGTTGCTCTGCAACCCGATGACCGGCAAGAGCGTCACCTGTTGGCAGCCATTCAAGTGATGGCGCACAAGCCTCAAGACGCGATCGCGACGTTGGAGCCGATGCTCGCGGCTAGCAGTCCCGATGCCGAGACTTTGCAGTTGGCCTCGGCCGCCTACGAAGATGCCCACGACACGCCGCAAGCGGTCGACACGCTCCGTCACGCCATTCTTCTCGACCCGCGGAACACCAATCTCTATCTGGATTTCGCCAACATCTGCTATGCACACGAATCGTCTCAGGTCGGCGTCGATGTTGTAAGTGAGGGCATCGATCTGCAGCCGGCAGCGGCGCCGCTGTATTTCGCACGAGGTGTTCTCTACGTGCAGTTGGCCGACTATGGCAAAGCCGAGACCGACTTTGAGAAAGCGCACGAATTGGATCCCAGCCAGTCTCTCAGCGTCGCCGCGCAAGGAATGGCAGCCGTGCAGGCGAACGATCTCGATCACGCTCTTTCCACCGTTCAGACGAAACTCGCACGCTCGCCAAACGATGCACTTCTGCTCTACCTGCAGGCGGACATTCTTAGCCAGCAAGGCGCGGCCCCCGGCTCACCCGAATTTCAAAAGGCTTTGCGCTCGGCAAAGAAGGCAGTTTCGCTGCAACCCACGCTCGCCGACGCTCGCAGCGTGCTGGCGAAACTGTATATGCAGACGGGGCAATACCCGGAGGCCGTGGAGCAGTGCCGGAAGGCTCTGGAAAGCGATCCTAAGAACCAAACGGCGTTGTATCGCCTGATCCAGGCTCTGCGGAAAACGGGGAACAACACCGAGATTCCCGATTTGCTGAAGCGCCTTGCCGTTCTTCGCGAACAAGCTACGAGGGAAGACCGGGAACGCTACCGCTACAAGCTGATTGAAGGGGACACCCCGCCAGACACGCCCGCCCATCCTTAGGTCCATTTCTAGGGCTCCGAGGTCTTCGAGCAAAAGGTATTGGGCCCCACGGCTGGTGACATTCCGAAATCGACGTCCGGCATCGGGTGTCTGGGGACACGTTTTCTCCAAGTCGTCACGCCGGAAGAAAAATACTTGACAGTCGCGTTCCAGCGGGGCTATAAACTCGCAACGGGGTGCGGCAAACGTTTACTTGAACCTGGATTCGTAGCCACAACGTTGTGGGGCGAGGTCCTGCATACGTTATACGTTCAGTGCTGCTTGGGGGAGGATTAGAGAATGAAAGCTCGATTTGTAGCTCTGCGTTTTGTATCGCTGTGCGCCGGCTTGCTGCTGCTGGCGGCTTCCAGTAAGGCTCAATACTCCGGAAATATTGAGGGCGTTATCACCGACCCGTCAGGGGGCACGGTTGCGTCCGCAAAGATCGTGGTGGTCAACGTTGCGACCCAGGTGAGTGCTACGACCACGTCCGATGCAACGGGGAGCTATCGCTTTTTGAGCTTGGCTCCAGGAAACTACAAAGTTCGAGTTGAATCGTCAGGGTTCGCGACGACGGAAGCAGCGATCACCCTAGAGACCAATCAAACTCTCAACGTGCCAATTGCCCTGAAGGTGGGCGCGGCGACGGAAGCGGTGATGGTGACCGGCGAGGCTCCGCTTTTGAACACTTCCGAGACGCGAAACCAAATGACCCTCGAAACCAAAGAGGTATCAGACTTGCCGCTCGCAGGCCGAAATATGCTCTCGTTGATCAGCCTGGCCCCCGGCGTCTCGGGACTCGGATTGAGCGGCGGTCCGGGCGTGGCTTCTGGTACACCGGGCTCAGGCGTGGACAACTACTCGACGGAAGAGGCCATCGACGTCAGTGTCAACGGACAGGGAACCGTTGCCAACATGTGGGTGGTGGACGGGCTCGACGTCACGAGCGCGATTCGACAAGGCGTCTTGAATCTCACCCCCAACCCCGACGCCATTCAGGAAATGACGATTCAGGTCAACACATTTTCTGTCGAATACGGCCGAGGGAGCGGCCTGCAGGTCACGCAGACGACAAAGTCTGGTTCGGATCAATTTCATGGATTGGCTAGCGATTACTTCAGCTATCAGCCGATGTATGCGAAGTACTCGTTGCCAGGTTCAGACCACGCGTACTCGCCGTTCCACAGCAACAACTTCTCCGGCCACGGTCAGTGGTCCGATCATTCCGCACCATCAATTTTTCTTCATGTTTGCCGCGGAACCGTCACGTTCCTCTGCTTCCACAGGCAACGCGGCGATCACCTTTCCCGATGCGGCGTTTGCGACGTGGGCCCAAGCGAACTATCCGAACACGTTCGGAACCAAGATATTAAATACCTATACGCCGTCTGGCGCGACGATTAGCGGCGTATCGAAAACGGCCAACGATATCTTCCCGGGTACTTGTGGAACCGCGGCCACGAATGATTTGCCTTGTTCGACCCCGATGATTGACAACGGGATATTCAATTCGACGGGATTCCGAAACGGCGATCAGTACTTCATTCGCGTGGACAAGTACTTCAACAAGGACCGCATTTACGGGAGCTTCTTCCGCACGCTGTCCCACCAGAACGGACCCAACGTGATCCCCCAATTTTCGACCACGCAACATACCGTAGAGCGCGCCTTTCAAGTGAACTGGACACACGACTTCAGTCCGACGCTCCTGAATGACGCCGTCTTTGCCCAAAATCGGATCGAGGGCTTTTTGGGCGAGACCGGGGATTTCACCATTCCTGGCATTGCCGTTACGGGGCAATCCGTCGGATACGGCGTGGGCTTCGCCCAGGGCGACTTCATTCAGCATAACTATCACTGGCGCGACGTCCTCACCAAGGTGCGTGGCGCGCACGCCTTGAAGGTAGGTTACGAGGGCTGGTTTGGAGACGATGTGGAACCGTTCGAGGGACCATGGTCGCATCCCTCGTTCAACTTCAATAACTTGTTGCAGCTAGCGCAAGATGCGCCGACCCAAGAGGGCGGAGTGATGTACAACCCCATCACCGGTCAGCAGCAACTTTGGAACTGGAACGCTGCTTCCAAGACGTGGGGACTGTTTGCCGAGGACACGTGGAAAGCGCGGCGCAATCTCACCTTAACGCTGGGTTTCCGTTTTGACAATCAAGGAAATCCCTACTCGCGGTCCGATGCCACGGTCTTTGGCAACTTCCACCTTGGCACCGGCGCAACCTTCCAAGATCAAGTCGCGAGTGGGGTTGCCGTACCCTCGAAATCCGCGGTAAATCAGGCGCCTAAGTCCTACACTCCGCGCATCGGCGTAGCGTGGGATATCACTGGCAAGGGAGACTGGGTGGTCCGCGGTGGATTCGGCATGTATTCCAATTGGCTGACACCCGCCAACATCCAAGAGGAATTCCGTGGCAATCCACCGGGTCTGATCCTGCCTACCTTTTTCTCCGGAAATGCGCCGGCCAACCGACCCGTTTTCGTCCAAGGCACAAGCGCCAAACCCCCATTTGGATTCGTATTCCCGCAACTCGCTGGGACAACCTTGTGCCCTGCAGCGCCTTGTTTGGACGCGGCGGGTGGAATTCCGGGTGCGGGATTGACGATTGGCGGAATCAATCCGAATATCGTATCTCCTACCGCGTACATATTTGCGGGCACGCTTGAGCATAGGATTGGCAGATACCTTGTGGCCAGCGTGCTTTACAGCGGGTCCCACACAGCAAATCTCGTAGGGGGAGGCAATGAAGGGGGACAAGTCTCGTATGGCTCCGACATCAACGCCCTGCCAGGTGACTTGATCGGGAAACCGCCCAACTCTGCTCCCACGCGACTCAATCCGAGCTTTGGTCAAATCAACTACACGCAGAATGATCGCGTCGCAAATTACGACGGCGTGACTTTTGACCTGAGAGCGAGAGTCAAGCGTGGCTTCTTTGACGCGTGGTACATGCGCTCCCGTTCTCAGGATGATGCGGGCATATATCCGACCGCGCTGAACCCCTATCAATACTATGGTCCTTCTCCGTGGGACACCCCCAACCGCTTCTCCGCTACCTTCAACTACGACCTACCTGGCCTGAATAACGGCGAGGGAGCAGTAGGGAAGTTGACCGGAGGGTGGGGACTCGGAGGAACAAGCATTTACCAGAGTGGCTATCCATTCAGCGTCTTCACATCGGCATCGTTCACGGGTGGCGGGGACTATAATGCCGATGGAGACAACAATGATTTCCCGAACGTCTCCAGCTACCACCAGACGACCTCTTACGTCTCCGGCATATTCGCTCCTGGGCAATTCAGTGCGCCGACACCGGGCACCGAGGGCAACGAGAAGGCAAATCGCTTCCGGAATGCGCCTTTCGTGCAATCCAACGTGAACCTCTACAAGAACACACACATCACCGAGAGGCTCAATTTCCAACTCCGGTTTGAGTTCTACAACCTGTTCAACCACCCCAATTTCCAGAACATCCAAGGCGATCTGTCGGCTGGAAACTTTGGACTTGCGACGGCGCAAACGCTTCCCAGATTCTGGCAAATAGGGGGAAAGCTCACGTTCTAGTCCAGCGGTTAATATCTGAAAAATGGCTCGGGAGGGACCCCACCCCCCTCCCCTGTTTTTCATAAGTGTTCATTCTAAAGGAAGTTAAAGTCCTTTGTTTTGACACACTTTTGCAAGTGTTGATTCTGAAGGGGGTTAGGAAACAGCGTTGTTCGCTAATTGGTTACTAGATTCCCGCAACCAAGGGGCCGGAATTCACGCACGCTTACTCGGGAAGAATATACCACAAGCGTTATCTTTAGGTCAAGTAACAAGCGGGTTTGCTTTTCTTGGTGCGTGGGCCTTCACCGTGTGTCGGAGTCTCCTGGCGCCTTACCGAGTACCCGGATTTACTTCTAAATCCGGCAGATGTGACGGCGAGCCGAAACTCACCCCCTCGGCTCGCCGAATCTGAAAAGCTTTTGCGCTGACTTGACGCTCGGGGAACGAGGGGCAAAAATTGGGAGTCCGTTTGCATCGGGCTTCGGGGCCAAAAGGAAGGTGATCCGCCATGAGTTCCACTAAGAACGTTTCGCGACGGGAATTTCTCTCAACCGCGGCGACGTCGGCCGCGGTTTCGTATTTTGGGCATCCGGGGTTGGCGTTCGCGCTAGGCGGAGCAAATGCAGGCCGCGTGGACGCGGCGCAAGTGCCTTGGCGCGACCAGGGCGTGCTGAACCTCGCCAATTCTCCCTACGCGAAGCTGCACAGCGTGCCGGTGCGCGCGATCACCATTGAAGAGGGTTTCTGGTCGAAACGGCGCAAGATTAACGTGGAGCGCAGCATTCCCACGATGCGCGAACAGCTGGAGAAGCACGGCCGCATGGACAATTACCGGCGCCTGGTGGGAAAGAGCTCAGAGCCGCAGAAGGGGCCGTACTATTCGGACTCCGACATCTATAAGTGGGCCGAAGCAGCGGGATTCGCGCTGCAATCGGGCGACATCCCGGAGCTGCGCAATGTCACCAGTAGCATGATTAAGGAAATCGTCGCGGTCCAGGAACCTAGCGGCTATTTGAACACGTACTACGTTGCCGATCGCGCTTCGCAAAGAATGTTGCCTCGGAGCCAGGAAGTAGGCCACGAGCTCTATAACTTGGGGCACATGCTACAGGGTGCGATTGCATATTACCGGGCGACCGGAGATTCGACGCTGATGGATGCCGGCGCCAAGTTCGTTGATGGCTTCCTGATTCCGGATTACGGCCCCGGGCCGGACAAGAAACCCATCGTTGCCGGGCATCCAGAGATTGAGATGTCGCTGATCGAGCTGTACCGCACCACCGGCAATCGCCGGTACGTCGATTTGGCCGGGTACATTTTGCGCGGCGACGATCGCATGCAGTTGGATCCGCGGCGGACGATCTATATGTACAGCGGGACGCCGTTCACGTCGCGGACGAAGTTGGAAGGCCATGCGGTGCGCGCGATGTATGCGTGCTGCGGGGCGACGGACTACTACCTTGAGACCGGCGACGAGTCCTACTGGAAGACACTCAACTTGCTCTGGGATGACCTCTCGGGCCGACAGATGTACATCACCGGTGGGGTGGGCGCACGCGGCCAAGGCGAGGCTTTTGGCGATGCCTACGAGTTGCCGAATGCGCAAGCCTATGGCGAGAGCTGCGCAGCGATCGGAAACATGATGTGGAATTGGCGCATGCTAGCGGCCAGCGGGGAAGCGCGATTTGCCGACGTGATCGAGCGCGCTCTGTATAACGGCATCAACTCCGGCATGTCGCTCGACGGAACGACATATTGTTATCGCAATCCGCTGGCGTTCGATCCTGCGTCGGGCGAAACCATCCGGAATCCGTGGTACGACACGACCTGCTGCCCGCCGAATCTGGAACGCACGTTTGCTTCGCTGCCGGGATATTTCTACAGCACGAGCAAGGACGGCGTGTACGTGCATTTGTATGACAACTCGGAACTGGATTGGCGGTTGGAGAATGGCACGCCCCTGAAGATTCGGCAGAAGACCAAGTATCCGTGGGATGGGGACGTGCAACTTATGGTGGCGCCATCGCAGCCGTCGGACTTCACGCTGTTTGTGAGAATCCCCGGGTGGGTGAAGAACGCCAAGGTCGCGGTGAATGGAAAAAGCGTAGAAGGCGCAGAGGCGGGGCAGTATCTGCCGATTCGACGGAGGTGGTCGCCGGGCGACACCGTGAGTCTCAATTTCTCGATGGCTCCCGAAGTCCTGGCCTCGAATCCACGCGTTTCCGAAAATCGAGGGCGGGTTGCGGTGCAGCGCGGCCCGGTCGTCTACTGCATGGAGCAACTGGATCAGCCGAATGCGCCCGCGATGGCGGATGTGGCCATCGTCAGTAGTCAACCGGCTGCGCGCGCGTTTCAGGCAGAATACAAGTCCGATCTTTTGGATGGCGTGATGGTGCTGCATCACAACGGCGCTGCACTAGAGGTTTCATCAGGCAAAGAAGCGCTCTACTTGCCAGCAAGTCCGAATGCGCCAAAGACTCGGCCGCAGAGCCTCACGTTGATACCGTATTACGTGTGGGCGAATCGCCAAGCTACGCCTATGCAGGTGTGGGTTCCTTATTCACGGGCTTGAGGCGTAGCGTGGGCTTGTCGAAGCGCGCATTGCTTCGAGACCAATTGCACTACGTCGTTGTGTAGAGCTGGGCGTTTACTGCGCAAAGGCGGCGGCTAGCCGCCGCACTCCAAGGGGTTCTGCCGCACCACAGCCTGTATGCGATAGCATTGCGACAAAGAATCGTTAAAACCTTATAGATTCGATGGGCCTGCCGACTAGAATGAGGGCCCGAATCGTTTGCTCTCACACAAATGAACCAGTCGCAATCGCCTCCGGAAAGTCGCTCTGCCGGCACCGGAACATCCGTCGCTGGCGGCGCCGGCAAATCCGAGTCTGGTCTGAGGCCGGTGCTCTCCTTGTGGGCTTTGGTGTTGTTCGGGCTTGCGTTCGTGGGGCCGACGGCACCCTATACATTTTTTGGTGTGGGCGCCGCCGAGTCGCACGGGCACTTCGCGATGGTGTACCTCGTTGCGATGATCGCGGTGAGCTTCACTGCGGCAAGCTACGGGAAAATGGCCGCGGCGTTTCCTGAAGCAGGATCGACGTACGCTTATGCTTCCAAAGCGATCCATCCGGTGATGGGTTACCTTGCGGGATGGGTCATGATCCTCGACTACATCCTGATGCCGATGCTCTGCGTGATTATTGTGGGTGCCACGTCGCACAAGCTGGTGCCCGCGATTCCTTACAGCGCGTGGGTGATTGTGACTTCGTTTGCGATCACCGCGATCAATTTGCGCGGCATTGAGATGACCTCACGTGCTACGACCATTTTCAACGCGATTCTGGCGGTTTCGATTGTGTGGTTTCTGGTTGCGGCGGTGTGGGCGCTGACGCATGGCGTGGGGCGCGGCACCCTGGTTTCGGCGGAACCGTTTTATGCACCGGGGAGCTTTTCTTGGCGGTTGGTGATGGGCGCGACGCCAGTGGCCGTGCTGTCTTTTCTTGGCTTCGACGGCATTTCCACTTTGGCGGAGGATGCCAAGGACCCGGAGAAGAATGTCGCTCGCGCGACCATCTTGGTCTGCTTCATTGCAGGGACGCTCTTTATTTTGCAGACGTATTTGGGGCAACTGATTTGGCCCGACTACACTACGTTTTCTCCGGTGGAAACAGCGTTCAGCGATATTGGAAGGAAGATCGGCGGAGCGGGTCTTGCGTATCTTATTGCGCTGCTGGTGGTGGCGCAGGCCTGGGCCAGCGGAATCGCGAGTCAGGCCAGCGCGTCGCGTTTGCTGTACGGAATGGCGCGAGACGGAAAGCTGCCACACGCAGTGTTCGGCTATCTCCATCCAAAATTGCGAACGCCGACCTATAGCATGGTCTTGATGGGGGCGATCGCGATGGTGGCTGGGTTGTTACTGGATCTGGATAAGGCCGCCGAGTTGGTTAATTTTGGCGCTTGCGCGGGGTTCATGGTGGTGAACTTGTCGGTGATCGGACTTTATGCTGTTCGTCGACGTGAGTATGGCGGCGCAGGCATCTGGAAGTTTGTGGCGTCGCCGACGATCGGGTTTCTGGTTTGCTTGTGGATCTGGTTGAGCGTGTCGCCACTGGCGATGAAGGTGGGCGCGGTGTGGAGCTTGGCGGGCGTTGCCTATCTGTTTCTGTTGATTCGGCGCGGCGGCGTGAATCTGGCGATGAGTGGCGAACACTAGGTTGCGTGCGTGAAGTTCGAGTTGGCTCGTACTATTTCGCTGTGTAGCCACCATCGACCATCAGGCAAGTTCCGGTGATGAAGGAAGCTTCGTCCGAAGCGAGAAACAGAATCGCGTTGGCGACTTCCTCGGGCGTTCCGAAGCGATTCAAGAGATGGAGCGGGCCCTCGAGGGCGACGTTCTGCTCGTAGGTCATTCCGGCGCGCTCGGCGTCGGCGCGGAGTTGCGGCGTGTCGATGCAGCCGGGTGCGACGGCGTTGACTCTGATCTTGTGGCGCGCTAGATCCATCGCCAAGCAGCGGTTGAGTCCTAGCAGGGCGGCTTTGCTGGTGTTGTAAGGCAAGCTGCGATCCTGCGCGATGAAGCCGCTGATGGAATTCACGTTGACGATGGCGCCGCCGCCCGTGCGGATCATGGCTTCGCCGGCGTATTTCGCGCAAAACATCGCGCCTTTGACGTTGACGGAGAGAACTTTGTCCCAATCAGCTTCCGGGACTTCGAGTGAGCCAAAGACGAAAGCGGCCGCGTTGTTCACCAAGATGTGGAGGCCGCCAAGCTCCACTATCGTTCTTGCGATGGCCTCTTTGACTTGCGTCTCGATGGAAACGTCGACGGGAAGAAAAATCGCGGGCTGCCCTCGTTTGCGAATTTGCTGGACGACTTCGTCGCCGCGATGCGAATCGCGGTCGAAGATGGCGACGGAAGCGCCTTCTTCGCAGAAACGCAGCGCGGTGGCGCGGCCAATGCCCGAGGCGGCTCCGGTGATGACTGCTATTTTGCCGGCCAGGCGCATGAGCTACGGCAATATCTCGCGGTACAGCTTCACCTCGAAAGTCTCCACCAGGCCGGGGCGCACGTCATTGAAATAGTGCGTGATGTAGGGCATGGCGCAATGCCTGTCGAAGGTTTGCTGGTCCTTCCATTTTTCGATGAATGTGATCCAACGAGGGTCGTCTTCGCGCTGATTGAGCTCATAGCGGATGCATCCCGGCTCGGCGTGCGTGGGCTTCATGAGGATGTGTAAGGCTTGGACGAGGGCGTCGGTCTTGCCTTTTTTCGCGTAAAAGTCGGCAACGCATACGACTTGAGTGGTGTTTTTATTGGCCACGGTCAGCTCCTTTGGGAAACGGCGCGCGGGGTGTCGTTTTTGAGCGATTGGTAGAGGTCAAAGGCTTTCTCGGGTTTCTCCCGTTCATGCACCACCGTGCGGACGGCCTGAATCATTGCTACCGGATCTGCACACTGGAAGACGTTGCGACCCATGTCAACTCCGGCGGCTCCTTGGTCGATCGCGTTGTAGGCCATCTTCAACGCGTCTAGCTCCGGGAGTTTCTTGCCGCCGGCGATGAGAACAGGAACAGGGCAGGCGGCAGCCACTCGCGCGAAATCCTTCTCGCAATAATAGGTTTTGACGAAATGCGCGCCCATCTCGGCACAGATTCGCGCGGCCAGGCCGAGATATTTTGCATCGCGGACGAGTTCTTTCCCAACTCCGGTGACTGCGAGGGTCGGAACGCCGTATTTGTTTCCCGCGTCGACGATCTTGACCAAATTGCCGATGGACTTGTGCTCGTTCTCGCCGCCGATGTAAACCTGCACGGCCATCGCCGAGGCGTTGATGCGCGCAACGTCTTCGATGTCGACGGCGACAAGCTCGTTGGAGAGTTCCTTCAAGATGCTTTGGCCTCCGCTTGCGCGCAGCACAACGGGTTTCGTGATCTCGGGAGGAATCGACGTGCGAAGCGCGCCGCGCGTAATCATCAGCGCGTCGGCGTAGGGCACTAGAGGCACGATGGACAGATCGATGCGCTCGAGACCGGTGGTCGGGCCTTGGAAATAGCCGTGGTCGACTGCGAGCATGACAGTTTTTCCGGTCGCAGAGTTGAAGATGCGCGCGAGGCGGTTCTTCATGCCCCAGTCTAGGGAATTGCTTCCTTTGAGAAAGAACGGGATGGCTAGCATGGGAACGCCGATGTGGTAGTTCTTACCGTCTTGCATCTCCTCGATATCAGCCATTGCCGGCTTCTCCTTTGAGTTCAACTAGACCGCGGTGAAAACCTTCAAACAAGAGTGCAATCGAGGCGGCGCCGGGATCCTGGTGCCCGCGAGTCTTTTCACCGAGAAACTTGGCGCGGCCATAGCTGGCCGTCAGATTCTTTGTCGCTTCCGCGCCAGCCTTCGCCGCACGAGCTGCTTCTTCAAAACTCGTTGAGACTTCTTTGCCCGCTTGCGCGGCTGCCGACAGCGTTTGAATGGCCGGTATAAGCGCGTCCATCATTGTTTTGTCGCCAGGCTGCGCCTTCGTTTGCGCGCGCACGGCGCGTAAACCTGACTCAAACGCTGCGGCTAGCTCGCGGCAATCCAACGATGCGACGTTCGACGCGATCCCATCCGCCATCCCCAGAAAGAAAGTACCGAGCAGGGAACTGGATGCTCCACCGTCCGCACCTAGAACGCTCCAGCCGACTTCGCTGAAACAAGTCTTGAAACATGCCGGTGGACCAGACGCGAAGGCTTTCTCCAGGCGATCCACGCTGCGCAGCATCGCCGTGCCGTGATCACCATCGCCCGCGGCTGAATCGAGTTCGGAGAGCCATGCGTGCTGCTCCCGGATCCGCGCTGCCGCACCCGCGATCATCCGCGAAAGCTCGACCCTGCTGATGCGGTCGGTCATCGCACCGTAAAATAGGGCGCATCGCACGGGGCATCCCAGAGACGGATCAACTCGGGATCCATGCGAGCGATCATGAGTTGGAAGCCGGCCTGCTCCTGCGTGGTGATGAACTCTCCGACCTTCGCGCGCACCAACTTGATGCGTTTTTCCGCGAGGAGCTGATGCACGCGGCGGAACAAAATCAACAGTTCCATCAGAGTCGTGGCGCCCGCGCCGTTGACGATGACGAGCAGTTCTTCATCTTGCTTGACTTGCAGGTCGTCCAGAAGCTTTTCGAGCATGAGCGTGGCCGTTTCATCGGCGGTCTTCAGCTTCATGCGGCCGGTACCGGCTTCGCCATGTTGTCCCATGCCGACTTCCATCTCATCGTCGCCGAGCTCAAAAATCGGCTGGCCAGTGGCGGGATGCGTGGCGGTGCGCACGGCAACGGAAAGAGTTCGTGAGTTACGTTCCATGCGTTCCGCGACTTCGAGGCATTTCTCGAGCGGCAGGCCCTGCTCCGCAGCAGCGCCTGCCACCTTGTAAACCGGCAGGAATCCGACCAGCCCGCGCCGATCCTCAGGGTTCGGTCCACCGGCGATGTCCTCATGGGTGAGGATCATCTTGACGTTCAGCCGTTCGCGCTGCGCCATCTGCATGGTGATGTTCGAGGACAAGACGTCGCCGGCGTGGTTGAGGACGACGAACAGGACACCTGCGCCGCGGTCGGCCAGACGAAGGGCCTCCAGGCAGCGCGGTGCGCCGGGTGCAGCAAAAATCTCACCGGCGACACTGACGTCGAGCATCCCGTAGCCCACGAAGCCGCTCAGGCCGGGCTCGTGCCCGCTGCCGCCCAGGGTGACGACTCCTACCTTGCCGGGAGCTTTGGGGGTGGCGCGCGCAACCAAGTTGCTGCCGACGAGCCGGACTTGGTTCGGATGAGAGAGCGCTAAGCCCTCGAGCAGCTCCGGCACGATATCTTCAGTGCGGTTGATGAACTTCTTCATTCGCATGCGATTCCGATCCTCGACTACCGTGCTTCGTCTATTACTGCGCCCGAACACCGGTCCAAAGGGGCAGGCCGTCCGTGAGGACTTCCACGGCCTCTACCTGGCCAAGTTCGTACTCGGTGATGTGCATTCGCTTCTTGCCGGGCAGAGCAAAGGCGACGTTGGTGGGCAGTTTGCCAGCGGTCGGAATGCGCTCGACAACTGCGCCATCTTTTCCGAGCACGGTCACGTCGCGCTGGCCAAAGACCGCCACGTAGAGCCGGCCATCCGTCGAGAACGCCATGCCGTCCGGGCCTTTCCAGCCTGGCGGCGCATCGGGGCGGATAACGTTTCCGAAGAGGGCGCGCGGACCGGTGATTGCGCCACCGCGCGACTCATAACGATAGATATTCCCGGTGAGCGTTTCGTTTGCGTAGAGGTGATGATCCGGGCCGAAGGCAATTCCGTTCGTGAACTTGATGCCTGTGTCCAACTTCTTTACGTGGCCGGTCTTGACGTCGACTCGGTAAACCCTGCCGTCGTATCTGACCGTCATATAGTCCGGGCGGATTTGATTGCCGGGCGCGAACTCGTCGATCAATACCCCCGAATCGGTCAGGTAGAGTGCGCCGTCAGGCCCGAAGCAGAGGTCATTGGGGAAGAGAAAGGGCTCACCGTCGCATGCGGTTGCAACGACTTCCGATTTTCCCTCCATAGTCAATCGCAGCAGGGAGGGATTCTTCGACTCCGCAACCCAGATGGCTCCCTCGGAGTCCACGGCCAGGCCATTCGGGCGGCCGGTTTTCTTGATGATGTGCTTGGTCTTGCCGTCTTTGCTGATGTGAGTCACGCAGCCGCGCTCGGCGCCACCTTCTACGATCAGCCAGGTGCCGTCAGGCAGGGCAACCGGGCCTTCGGGAGCGCTCAAGCCGTTCGCGAAAACCGTCGTCATAGCCGTGATCAGAGTTTCCCAGGATCGGGCAAGGCACGGGCGGCGTCGTCTAGTACCAAAACCCAATCGCCGTCCCCTGGCGGAGTGAATTGCTTCTTGCCGCTGGTCGGGAACTCACCTGCCGGGTCCGATTGTCCGGTGCGGGGGTTAAACCACCGTGCCACGGCGCTCTTTCCTGAGATCTTGGTCATATCCACGGTAAACGGCCGAGCGTTTGGCAGGTAGGCAATCACGGTTCCACCGTCGTGAGTACGCGCGGCGGCCAGATAGTCCATGCCGTGGAATTCGCCAAGGCCGTCAACGACGACTTCATGCTTTTCGTCCGGAACCAAGTCTTGCCAAGGCCGCGAAGTGAAGAGTAACTGGAGCCGGGTCATGTCTTTGGCGCCGGGAGAGTCAACGGCGGCTTCCCAACCTGGATCGAAAAGCCATATAGGGCGGTTGCCCAGGAACTGACCAGTGGCGCCGCAAAGGATCGCCCAGTACGCTTGGCGCCTGACTTGGACGGCGGAGGCGTTATGCTCGCCTTCGTAGGTCGACTCGATCAGGACAAACGGTATAGCCGGCTTGCGATTGTAGTCGCGAAGAAGCATGCCGTGGACGATGTTGTAGGTGTAGGTGGTGTTGAAGTCCAGCCAACCGTCGTCTTTGTATTGGTCGACTGCGGAGTTTTCGGGATGGCAGTGCGCGGTAAAAATGTGGCGGGTATCGAATTCCTTGATGCCGCTCACGATGGCGTCCACGTCTTCGCGGGCCTTTTCCGGATTGCGATCGCCGCCAATCAGCCAAACGATGTTGTCGAAATCGCGATAGCGCTTACCAACGTAGCGACCCCAATTGCGCGATTTTTCCGGTCCGTTTGCGAGAGCTTCCTCAACCCAACCCTCTTCGGTCCCGATATATCCGAGATAGATCGGCGCCAGGAAGACCGTAATACCCTTCTCAGCGGCTTTGCGGATAACCCAATCGGCGTGCTCGAAATATTTTTCGTTGGGCGTCGAGAAGTCTCCGGATTTCGTGAAAGGTCCCTGGTCGTAGCGGTTGACTGGGCCGCGAAACTTGTGCTCGATGAGATTGACGATGACGGAGTTAAATCCCTGGCGGCGCCGCCCCTCAAGGTAGACTTCGGCTTCATCTTTGGTGAGGCCAGAGATGAGAGACCACGCGGCATCGCCTTGCACCAAAAAAGGAGCGCCGCTTTGGTCCATGAGATGACGGTGATCTGGGTGCACGCGCAGCGGGTAACGCGCAGCTCCAGGATTGGCGCTAGCGCCGAAAGCGAAGAACGCGAGCGCCGCGCACGCGAGTATTCCAAGCAAGGCCAAACGATGAGTTTTGGTCATTGGTTTAATCATGATAGATACCGCGGGGTCCGGCCCAGGTATATAAGCTTTCAATCGGTTTTTGTCACAAAAATACGCACGCCGGCGGGCAAGCAGAAGCCGCGGAACTGCCTCGGGGATCGCGGACTTATGACATAGATTTGTGGTTTCTTGATAGATTGTCTCGGCCCGCCAAGCTAGAAATATGTCCCGAAGGCTGCGCTTGGCCCGGAAAGGATCGATGGACTACGAAGCGTTATCCAATGACTTTGTCTTGAATGCGCTCAGGCGGGACGGGTCGCGGATCATGGAGCGGGCGGAAGGCTCCCGGATGTGGGACGTCAAGGGCAAAATGTATCTTGACACGATGTCGGGATCTGCGGGCCCTGCGATGGTAGGTCACAGCAATCCCGCCGTTGCCGAGGCGGTGGCGCGCCAGATGGCGAAAATGCCTACCGTAAATCTCCTGCACGACAGTACGACCGTGATCGAGTTCTGCGCCCGGATGGCCAAGATCGCACCTCCGGGGCTGACGAAAACCTTCTTGGTTGCCGGGGGTGGAGAAGCGATTGAAGCGGCTCTCAAATTCGCGATTCGCGTTACCGGGCGCAGCGAAGTACTTTCCCTGACCGGAGCGTATCACGGCCAATCACTGGCCACGATGGGCCTCGGCGGCATGCCAGCTTTGCGGAAGTGGCTCCCAGGCTCCTTGCGATGGCCGAACTTTCGCCAGATTCCTTCGGCGGACGCATATCGGCCGCTGCTGGGCGACGATCCCAATAACTTCCGTGCTGCGGTTCACGCACTGGAGGCAGATCTCGATAGCGCCAGCTCTGGACAAGTGGCGGCGCTTCTGATTGAGATTGTCCAGGGTCCCAACGGTCACAGCGTGTTCGTTCCAGAGTACTACCGCAGCATCGAGCGGGTCTGCCGCGAGCGCGGTGTGCTGCTGATTGTCGACGAGATTCAGACCGGCTTGTGCCGCTGCGGAACGATGTGGGCCTGCGATCTGTTCGATGTCCGCCCGGACATCTTGGTGATCGGCAAGGCGCTCGGTGGAGGGGTCCCAATCGGCGCGTTCATCACGCGCAAGGATCTGATACCGAAGGGCCTCGAGTCGGAAGCCTGGCACATGCTTACCTTTATGAATCAACCGCTGGCAGCGGCAGCCGGGCTAGCCGTCCTGGATATCTTGGACAAGAAGAAACTCGCGGAGCGCGCCGGAAAGCTAGGTGCCGAGGCGACCGCCAGGTTCCGCGATCTGGCTCGACGTTACGACGTGATCGGCGACGTACGAGGGCCTGGCCTGTTCATCGGGGTCGATTTTGTCGAGAATCGCCAAACGAAAACGCCTGCAACCGCAGCTTGCCGCAAGGCCTGGGGCTACGCGATGGACCAAGGCTTGATCACGCAGTTTGGCGGTTTTGGCAGCAACGTTTACAAATTCAAACCCCCACTGACCACCCCGCAGGCCGATTTCGACCGTATGCTCGAGATTTCCGACGACGTCGTGGCCTTCATCCAGAAAGAAGTGGATCAACAGCGCAAGAAGGCTACAGTTCAGGTCCCGGCAAACGTCGGGGGCTAGACGACGCTCGGAGAAGACGCGTGCCTGATTCGACCAGGCTTCCAGTCATCGACGTTGAGACACCTGCTCTGCTCGTGGACTTGGACGCGATGGAGCAGAACCTGCAGACCATGGCGAAGTTCTTCTGCAGCCAATCCGCCAAGCTTCGCCCGCACTTCAAGAATCACCGCGTACCGGAGCTGGCCGCGCGCCAGATCAAGCACGGTGCGATCGGCATCACTTGCGCCCGGCTTTGGCAAGCGGAACGGCTCGTCAACGTTGGCATTCGCAACGTCTTGATTGCGAACGAGATTGCCGGCGAGTCGCCACTGCAGCGCTACGTTGAACTCTCCCGTGAAGCCCCCGTTCTGATTGCGGTGGACAACGCCGGTGTGGTGAAGGATATGGCTCGACTGGCGCGAGATCATAAGGTCGAACTGAATGTGCTGGTCGACGTCGATTTAGGACTGAAGCGATGCGGAGTGCAGCCAGGAGCATCGGCGGTCGCGCTGGCTCGGACTGTTGTCGAACACGGATTGGCGTTCAGGGGGATCATGGGCTACGAAGGGCACCTGCAACCCCTATTGCCGGGCCCCGAGAAGCAGAGCGTTGTCCGCCAAGCAATGAAGGCGCTCGTCGACACTGGCAAACAGATCGAAGCCGCTGGAATCGCCATCGAGATCGTCAGTTGCGGTGGCTCGGGCGATTATTCGATTGCCGGCGCGTATCCTGCCGTTACCGAGAACCAGGCCGGCTCTTACTTGCTTATGGATACCTGGTACGCTCCCTTCGCTCCGGATTTCAAGGTTGCGCTTAGCGTCCTCGCGACGGTAATCAGCAAGACTCCTGGCGAACGCATCGTGGTGGACGCCGGTGTAAAGGCGCTGAGCGGTGAGCGCGGGCTGCCGTCGGTAAAGGGTGTCGCGGGCCTAAAACTGAAAGCGCTACACGCCGAACACGCGCCCATCGAGATCACTGAACCCGGAGTGAACGTAGAAGTCGGAGACAAGATCGAGATCGCCGTCCAGTATCACGACGGAACCATCCATCTGCACCACCGGATGTTTGGGATTCGCAACGGCGAAGTCGAGCGGGTCTTCTCGATCGAACACGGATCTTGAGGCGGGCATGCGATTGCGCGGCAAAGTCGCTATTGTTACCGTCGATGGCGGCCTCACTGCCGTGTGAAACTGGCGGAGAGCGAGCTTATGTCGCGGTGCAACCGGTAGGCCAGTGGTGTCATTCCAGTGACGCGCCGGAACACCACGCCAAAGTAGCTCTGGTTGCAGAATCCCGTTTCCAAGCTGATTTCCGCTATGCCTTTGTTCGTGCCCTTCAGTAGATTCTGAGCCTTTGCGACGCGATATCGGTTGAGATAGGCCACGAACGACTGTCCAGTAACTTCCTTGAAGAGGTTCATGAAACAACAGGAACTTGCAGCGCAAAGGCGAGCCGCGTCGTTGACGCGAATCGGCTCGTTGTAGTGTTGGTGGAGGTGCTCGAAGATCGGAGCCAGGCGTCCAGCAATACCCCTCTGGCGATCGAAGACTTCTCGTGACTTTTCCGTCTCCGAGCAATAGTTCACAAGCGCCAGGAGGATCATCTTCAAGTAGGTTCGGATCGCCAACCGCGACAATTCGGACGTGCCAGGCAGTTCGCCGTGTATCCGCTCAACCAGATCGAAGATTTCCCGCGAAAGGCCGGTCTTGCCGGGGATCACGTTGGGGACCGAGGGGCCCTTAAGGCTGAAGGGCATCAAATACTGGATGTCATCGCCGAGAGGAGTGCCGCAGTGCACTGTCTGCGGCAAAAAAGAAAGCACCACGACTCGCGCTTCCGGCTGCGCTGTCCGCAAGGGCAGGCATCGGTGGCGTAGACGGTCGCCTACGACGATGATGTCCTTCTTGGCGACCGTGCAGGTGCTGTCTTCGACTTCGTAAGCAAGCTCGCCCGACTCAAAAATGACTACCTCGAGGTGATCTGGGCGATGCAGGGGGATATCACGACGCCGGTCTAAGATCAGAAAGCGGACATCAACGGGATAGGAATTGCGGAACGGCCAAACATGGAATTTCTCAGGGTTGATTTGCCGATCGACGAACGAATCGGCGCGCTCCCACTTTAGTTTGCCGTTTCCTAACATGCCGGCGAGATCCAGTGCGGGAATCATACGCCGCTCGGCGAACCCCGGGCAAGGCTTCTCTTTTGATGTTCAGAATGCAAATTTCAAGCCGAGCTGAAGAATTCTTGCCGGGAAGGCGGAACTCACCTCTCCGTTGCCGATGTTGTCGGCGCCATTGCAAGGCGCGCCGGGAGCGGTCTGATCGCTGCAGAAGATGTTGACGCCGCTCCATTGCGGATGATTGAAGGTGTTGAAGCTCTCCACCCGGAATTGCAGGGAGCTGCTCTCGTTGTGGAACCAAGGTAGCTTGAAATTCCTCATCACCGCGAGATCCCAGTTATTTCGGCCGGGTCCTGTGAGCGGGTTCTTGTCCAGGTTGCCGAACATGCCTGGTTGATTGTTGGCGCTCAGTTGGTCCACGGTGACTTGCCCAATGGTGCCGGGATCGAACCAGGTGGGCACCGGTCCAAACGTGGGATCGTCCACGGTGCCTTTCTTCACCTTCAAGCTTCCCAACCGATCGCAGACGACCGGTCCGCCTATGCCCGAAGCCATGCCGCCGATGCCGCACGCGAGATCGATCGGCGGACCGGTCATGAAATTGGCGATGCCGCTGACCTGCCAACCGCCAAGCAAGTGCCGGGCAAAAGGATTCTCGGAGCTTCGGAAGAACGGCAACTGGTAAACCCAATTGATCGTGAACACCTGCGCCTGATTGAGGCTGGAGGTTCCGTACCAGCGCGCGATGTTGGCATCGTCCACGCCGTTGGTGACGATGTTGTCCAACGTGTGCGACCACGTGTACGCGGCCTCGAAAGTGAGGCCATGGCCGGTGTTATGCCGCAAGCTCACCTGCAAGGAGTTGTAGTTCGAGTTGCCAGTTGGCTCGCGCATGCCGATGTAATTGTATCCGCGGTACGGCGCAAAGAAGAGCGAAGGCTGTGCCGTGCTGATCAAAACCGACTGCACGTCGCAGTTGCCGGCAGCGTCGCAGCCCGGCGTTCCGGCGAGCGCGGGAACGTTCTGCGTCGTCGAGCCGACCGGAACCGCATCGATATTCAGCGTTTGCTGAAGGTGACGTCCGAGAGTTCCCACATAGCTGACGCTTAGCAGGTTGTTGCCGAGGAATTCGTGTTGCACACCGAGGCTGTACTGGTCGACCTCAGGCCACTTGCGGACGGTGGGCACATCGGAGAAACCAACGGTGCCAAGGGGCCCGGGCCCAATATTGCCGAAGCCGAGCACGTTGAAAGCATTGAGAGTAGCGGTCGTGGGTGGATTGCCGTTGAATCCGGCCCCGGCGTGAAGGGGATTGCTGGAATCCCAGTTGAGAGCGTATCCGCCACGGATCGCCGTCTTGCCGTTCTTGAAGGGGTCCCAGGAAAAGCCAAAGCGCGGAGAGATGGTGTTGTGCGACGGCTTGGAACAACCTACGGGTATGCCGTTGGTGCCGCACTCAATTAGGCCGTTGCCGTAGTTCAAGTACGTTGCGCCGGTGCCGGGAATCAAATTGCCGCCGCTATCGAGTTGGGCCTGCGCGGCAGCACTGTACAAACTGGGCACGAAGATGGAGTCGTTGGTGGGCTTCACTATGTCGTAGAAAGAGGTCAGGTAGTAGTAGCGCACCCCCAGATTGAGCGTGAGGTGAGGTGTGACGCGCCAATCGTCCTGGAAATAGGGCTCGAAATCCCATTGCCGCCAGTGGCCCAGGCCTGGACCACCGACTGGCACGCCGTTCACGACCTTTCCGTATTCCTGGTAGCTGGCGATGCGTCCCAGGTACATGTCCGCGAGCGAGTTTCCGGTGCTGAGGTTAGAAGAGTCGCTGAAATTAAAGAAACCTTGCGTGTTGGCGCCGATGTTGGTGGTGGTGTTGATGTGATTGTCGACCAGAAAGAATCCCGTCTTGAAGGTGTGGTGGCCTTTTGACCAGATCAGGTTGTCCTTGAAGGCCGTCTGCGGATCCCAGAAGAAGAACTCGAAGCCCGTGGACTCACCTGCGAGCGCGAAGGGCACACCTCCACCGAAGCCGATTCCAGGAAGCTTCGGCTGGCTCTGATTTCCGGGGAAGATGGTGTTCGCCGCGAATCCCGTGGGTTTGTCGATCGATCCCGCCGGGGAATCAAAGCCGGTGAAATTGCTGACAGTGTTGACGTCGGCCGAGAAGCTGAAGATGAACTCGTTCACTAGTTCGGGCTTGATGGTCTCTGTCAGGTGGAAGACGGCCGATTTGGCGGGGCTGGTCCAACGGGACTTCACGGTGCCATAGTTCGCCTGGGACCACAGCGTGGGGACGAAGTCCTGTTCGTAGGCGTCCTGAGTGTAACGGAAAAAGACACGGACTTTGTCGCCGAAGTTCTGATCGATCTTGAACATGTCTTCGCGAAAGTTCGTCGGCAGACTGGGCGCTGCGGTGTATCGCGCGACGCCGTTGTTTGGCAGGGGAATCAGGCCACCAAGAAGCGCTTGCGCCGTTGCATCGATCGGGACGATGTCACCCGGGAACGGATTTCCTGTGGCGGGATTGATCGGTATCGCGCAACCCGAGGCGACGACGGCGTTGAAATTCGGGGAAGCCGGGTCGCACTCACTGAAATCGCCCTGGCGCTCCCTCATGGATGGCACCGGCTGGTCGATCACGGTGCCTTCGCGGTTCGAGCGTCATTCCTCGGACACGAAAAAGAAAGTCTTGTTCCGGCTGGTGTTGTAGTGCTTGGGAATGTAGACCGGGCCACCGACGGTGAATCCCCAGTTGTTGCGCTTGAGCGGCTCTCTGGGCTGGGCGGCCTGATTCAGAAACCAGTTATTGGCGTCGAAAGCGTCGTTGCGAATGTACTCGAACAGGTCGCCGTGAAAATCTTTCGTTCCCGATTTCGTCACGACTTCGATATTGGCGCCACCGGATTTGCCATATTCCGCGCTGTAGTTGGACGTCGAGATGCGAAACTCCGCGATCGAATCGACGCTGGGGTAAATCATCAAGGAGTTGCTGCCGGAGCCTTGGTCGACATTGTTCGTGCTATCGATCTCCCAGTTGTTGAAATTGCCGGGAACGCCGTTGAAGGAAATGGTGGCATTCGCGAGAACGCCGACGGAAGAAGGATCAAACCCGGTCGACAGGGTGGCGGCACCGGGAACGAGCGTGGCCAAATTGGCAAAATTCCTAGCTTCCAGGTTCAACTCGCTCACCTGGGAGCTCGTAACCACGTGAGAGACGGCGCCGGTTTCGGTTTCCACCGTTACGGCGTTGGTGGAAACGACCACCTCTTCAGCCACCGATCCGACCTTCAACTGAAGGTCGATACGCAACGTTTGTCCGACCTCCAGTGAGATGTTGGTCCGTACCAACTTTTCGAACCCGGACTTCTCGGCGTTGATGGTGTACCTTCCGATCGGAACGCGGGCCACCGAGTACGCGCCGGTGGAGTCGGACATGACCTTGCGCTCGAAGCCGCCGTCGGCGTTGGAAACGGTTACCTGCGCGCCAGCCACTACCGCGCCCGACGAGTCCGTGACCGACCCGACGATGTTGGCGAGGTCCTGCGCGTGGGTCCCAAAGGGCGCCAGGAATAACAAGCCCACCGCGATCGCAACTGCTAGTTTCATTGCGGTACCCCCTCCCTCCGTCACGCTACACACGGAGGCATAAGACGATATCACCCCGAATTTTGGGCAGCGTACGGCGGCGACGGAGGGGAATCTATCGATATCCGCTTTTTCTTTGTTGCAAAATCCATCCTGCTTGAATCTGGCACAACGGCATTTCGGCCGAATCGTCCTGTGCTAGCATGCGTTTTGCTATGGCCTGGGTCTTCATCAGAAGATTTATCTTTCCGCTCATTTCAATTTTTCTATGCTCTTCTCCGGTCTTTGCGCAGGGCAGCGAGTCTCGCGATCCCAAAGCAATTTTCGAGCGCGGCCAGAAGGCGCTTACCGAAGGACGATATTCGGCAGCAGAGCAAGATTTCGATCAACTGCTTCGTATGGGCGTGCGGTCGGCCGAGACGTATGCGAACCTCGGCGTCGTATACATGCGCACAAACAGGCCGGACGCCGCGATTCGAGCCCTGGATCGAGCGAAGAAACTCGCTCCAGGAGTTCCCGGAATTGATTTGGACCTCGGGCTTGTCTATTTCAAGCAGCATGAATTCAAGAAGGCAGCCCCGGATTTCAAGGAAGTGATCTCGGCTGATCCCGGAAACACGCAGGCTCGTTATCTGAAGGGAATGTCCGATTTCATGACCGACGATTTCGCGGCTGCTGTCGACGCCCTCGCGCCGATTGTGGATCGTGAGCGCGACGACCTTGAGTACTTGTTCATGCTGGGCATCAGTTACGGAATGCTGAAACGCACCGACGATTCGCGGCAAGTCTTCGAGCATCTGGTGGAGGCGGGAGGAGACACACCTCATTTGCACCTGCTGCTCGGCAAAGCCTACATGGCGCTTGGCCAGCAGGAAAAAGCGAAATCAGAGCTCGAACGTGCCATCGTTGGCGAGCCTCTGCCTTATGCGCACTACTACTTGGGTGTTTTGTACAAGCAATTGGGCAACACCGATTCGGCGGCGGCCGAATTTACGAAGGAAATTGAGGTCGCTCCGGATAACCCCTGGGCGTACAAGGATCTTTCAGCGATCAAACTGGATCAGGCAGACTTGCGCGGTGCGATGGCAATTCTCGAAAAGGGAATCGCGCGTAACCCCGACACACCCGATTTACTCGCCGCTCTTGGAAAAGCTTACCTCCAAGTTCCCAATGCCGAGCGGGCGATCCAGGATCTCCGGCGCGCGATTGCGCTGGACTCGAAAAACAGCAGCTATCACTATCAATTGGGGCGTGCCTACTTGAAGGCGGGACGCGGCCAAGAGGCTCGCGCAGAGATGGCGCGAGCACAAACGCTCATGAATGATGCCGCCCAAAGCCAGATGGAGCAACTCTCAAGGGATTCTGGCAATCACGTCCCGGCAAGTGAGCCGCAGTAGCCAAGTCACTTCTGGTCCAGGGCGAGACCCACGCCATAGGGCGGAAGCTCGAACGTGTCGGTGGGTTTGTCCTCGAGCAGCGACTTCATTGCGTGCGGGAGCGCAATCGTCTGTGGCTGCTGCGAAAAATTGATGAACACGAAAATCTCTTTGTTCACTCCGACCCGCCGGCTGACCTCCACGCCTTCGGGAATTGGCCCGAACACTGGCTTTACGCCGCTCTCTCTCGACATGCGTTCCGCGAGGTTGGTGACGAGCGTGTCGTCGAGTACCGCGCCGACATACGTGATGCTTCCTTTCCCTGCAGCGTGCGTGACCACTGCGGGCTGGCCGTCGAGCCAGCCATTGCTAGTTCCGTAACGCAGCAACACCTGTGTGGTTGAGTCCGTCGTCTTCAACTGCTCCGCCCAGACCGATCCGTTGCCGCTTCCGATCGCCCCGTAGAGAGGTACATTTCTGTCCAGCGCGTAGAACTGCTCCACTCGCGCGCCGAGTGCCTCCGCCAGAAAACCCGGCTGCCGTTGTGGCAGCAGCGCGTTGTACTCATCCTTTAATCCGGCTCGTGGGCCAAGCACAAGGTGGCCGCCGCCCTTCACGTAGTCCAGCAAGTGCTTGGCGAGCGGTTCCGGAATGAGATTCAAGTCCGGTGCGACCACCAGTTTGTATTCGTCGAGCGGCGCATACGGGCTGACGACGTCCATCGACTGCGAGATCTTCCGCAGGGCTTTGTAGTACATCTGCAAGATGGCGTAGGTGTTATATTGGCGCGTATGTTTTTGCCAGTCGATGGCCCACCGGCTCTCGTAGTCGTTCAGCAGTGCGACTTCCGAGACTACACGCGTCCCGCGGAAAGCGCTTTGCGTTCGATCGAACTCCTTGGCGGTCTGTGTGACCTCCTCAAGCAGCGGTACCGGCGTGCCGTCGGCTCCCACAAGCGTGCCGTGCATCTCTTCCTGGCCGTTCGGCGCACTGCGCCATTGCCAATAACTCACGTCATCCGCGCCGTGGGCAATGGCATGCCACGCCATCGCGCGTGTTTCGCCCTTGTTTAGGTAATTGTTAAGGTCGCTCCAATTCACGGCGCCTGGCTGTGTTTCGATGACCCAGAAATTCTCTCTCTTTAAGCCGCGCATCCCATCGTGACTCATCCCGTTCTTGTCCGGGTCGAGGTGTCCCGTGCCGACGTAGTCGTCCCAGGATGCGAAGGTCAGTTGATTGGTGATTGTGTACTGATCCACCCCATCCCATCCGAGCCCCATAAAGTTTCCGGTGATGAATTGCCGCGGGGTCGCGTACTTCCGAATCACCTCCAGCTGATTCTGCTGATAAGAATTCCACGCATACGTGACGAAGCGCTTCCACTCCAGCATCAGAGCCGGATTGTGAGGCACCGTGGGGATGGGGATTTCGCTCCAGTCGTCGTACGTTTGGCTCCAATACGCCGTAGCCCAATGCTTGTTCAGCGAGTCCAGATTCTTGTACTTGTCGCGCAGCCAATCCTGAAACTGCTTTTTCGTGTCATCGTCGTAAGACATCAGGGCGTAGCCGTACTCGTTGTCGATCTGCCATCCAACAACATTCGGATCGCCGGCGTAGCGCTTTGCCATTGCCTCCGCAATGCTGCGGCAAAACTCCCGGTACTTCATGGACGTTGGCGAGCCATGCGCGCGGTTGCCGTGCGTTACGCGTATCCCGTCGGGGTCAACGCGAAGCGTTTCCGGGTAGTTGTGTGTGAGCCACGCGGGCGGGCCGCCAGTCGGCGTGCCCAGCACTGCGACGATGTGATGTTTTTCCAGGAGGCGAATAGCGCGGTCCAGCCACGCGAATTCAAAATGACCCTCGCTCGGCTCCATCGCGCTCCACCCGAATTCCGTGAGCCGTACGACGTTGAGGTGGGCATCCTCCATCATCTGGACTTCCGTCTCCCATCGCGATTCGGGCCACTGCTCGGGGTACCAGTCCGTTCCCATGAGGATCGCGTTGCGTCCCAGAAGTTGCGTGGGAATGTTCTTTTCGTCGGCTGTGTGGCCCGTCCTCGCGAAGGGTAGAAGAGCCAGGATGACCGCCAAGAACGCAGGTAACGTAGTTCGGTGTGGTCGAAGAAAAGTCACGTCGCCCTCCAAGGGCCCGATTGTCGCAGAAAACGAACCCGGTTCTGATGCTTTTTCCCGCGAAGCGCTCGGTGTGAGGCACTGGGCTGACGTTGTGCTAAAGTCGGTTTTGCATTTCACCATCTTGCGCGGGCTGGGAGCTGTATTCCCGTCAGCGTGACGAGTGCAAATCGATGACGCCCTTCGAGCTGCCGAAAGCACCTGAGGACCAAACCGGTGCCGTGAAAGCTTGGTCCGCGCCGGTCGCAATTCCTACGTATCTCCCCCTGCCGCCCGACAAGAACCCCATGTTTCTGGAGAAGCGTGTCTATCAGGGCAGCAGCGGGCGTGTGTATCCATTGCCATTCACGGATCGGATTTCGACGGAGGCGCAGGAGCATCGCTGGCAAGCGGTTCATCTGGAAAACGAATTTATCCGCGTCATGGTTTTGCCGGAGATCGGCGGGCGGATCCACGTTGGCCTGGACAAAACGAACGGCTACGATTTTTTCTACCGCCAAAACGTCATCAAGCCTGCTCTGGTAGGTCTAGCGGGACCGTGGATTTCAGGCGGGGTGGAGTTTAACTGGCCCCAGCATCACCGTCCAGCGACGTTCATGCCCGTGGATTTCCAGATCGAGCAACACGCCGACGGTTCGCAAACGATTTGGTGCAGCGATCACGATCCGATGAACCGGCTGAAGGGAATGCACGGAGTCTGTCTGCACCCAGGAAAGGCCTACATCGAAGTAAAGGTGCGGCTCTACAACCGCACACCCTTTCCGCAGACATTTTTATGGTGGGCCAACATCGGAACTCACGTCCACGAACTGTATCAGTCGTTCTTTCCACCTGACGTTCACTGGGTAGCCGACCATGCCAGACGTGCCATGAGCAGGTTTCCATTGTGCGACGGGCAGTACTACGGGGTGAACTATGGGCAGCGCGGAGTCACTGGCGTGCCCGTGGAAGAACAGCCGCCGAATTTCGTTCCTCCCGGCACGTATCCGCCGAACGATCTGAGTTGGTACGCCAACATTCCAGTCCCGACCAGCTACATGGCGATGGGTTCGAGCGAGGACTTTCACGGAGGTTACGATCATCGGCGCGCAGCTGGGTTGGTTTTGATCGCCGACCATCATATTGCTCCCGGCAAGAAACAGTGGACTTGGGGCAACGATCCTTTCGGATACGCCTGGGACCGTAACTTGACAGACGAGGATGGGCCTTACATCGAACTCATGGCCGGCGTTTACACGGACAATCAGCCCGACTTCTCGTTTTTGGCGCCCGGCGAAACAAGAATATTCAGCCACTATTGGTATCCGATTCGTGAAATCGGCCCGGCTCAAAAAGCGAACATGGACGCGGCCCTGAATGTAATGGCCTCAGAAGGCACCGTGCGCGTAGGCGCCTGTGTGACCCAAGCGTTCCCCGGCGCTAGCGTTCGTTTGGAAGCGCACGGCGAGAGTCTAGCCGGCTGGATGCGAGATCTGGCGCCCGGCGCGCCCCTTGTCGAGAGCATCGAATTGCCTTCTGGTGTCAGCCTATCAGATTTGGAGGTGGTGATCACGACTAGTGACGCACGCGAGCTAGTCCGCTACGCGACACCGCCGGCGGGAGAGTCGCCGGCGCCCGCGCCAGCTACGGAGCCTCTCCAGCCCGAGCAGGTTTCAAGCAACGACGAGCTCTTCGTGATCGGCCTTCACCTCGAACAATACCGCCACGCCACGCGCTACCCGGAGACGTATTGGCGCGAGGCGCTGCGACGCGATCCCGGCGACAGCCGCTGCAACAATGCCATGGGCCGCTGGCATCTGCGCCGAGGTGAGTTCCAAGAAGCGGAGCAGCATTTCCGTGGTGCGATCAACCGGCTGACCAGCCGCAACGCCAACCCGTACGACGGCGAGCCACACTACAACTTGGGCCTTACCCTGCGGTATCTGGGACGCGACGAAGAAGCCTATTCCGCATTCTACAAGTCCACCTGGAACCAGGCCTGGCACTCGGCTGCCTATTTCGCATTGGCGGAGCTTGACGCAAAGCGAGGCGATTGGAAGACCGCGCTCGATCACCTGAGATCCTGTTTGCGGATGAACACCGACCATCTCAACGCCCGCAATCTCATGGCAACCGTCTTGCGAAAGATCGGCAAGAAGACAGAAGCGGATGGCCTGCTAAGCGGAACCTCCGCGCTCGATCCGATGGACTCCTGGACTCACCATCTGGCGAGTAATTTACTGCCACGCGACAACCAGATGCTTCTTGATCTGGCTTTGGATTACGCCCAAGCGGGCCTTTATTCCGAAACAGTCGAGGTTCTCGGGCATGCGGGCAAAGGCGCTCACGATGGCTCGCTGCCGATCATTTTGTGCGCGCTGGGTTACTTCCACTCGCTCCTAGGGGATGCCGCCGCGGCAAGTGCCGCGTACGCTGAAGCGGCCGCGGCCTCACCCGACTACTGTTTCCCCAGCCGACTCGAAGAATTGCTGATTCTGCAGGCGGCGACGGCCGCCAATCCGTCCGATGCGCGAGCGCCGTATTACTTGGGCAACCTGTTGTATGACCGCCGCCGGCATCGGGAAGCGATCGCGCTGTGGGAGCGGAGCGCGAGTTTGGATCCGTCCTTCTCCGTAGTGTGGCGCAATCTTGGAATCGGCTATTTCAACGTGCTCGGCGACGCAGATAAGGCGCGAAACGCGTTCGACAAAGCCCTTCGGGTCGGCCCGGAGGATGCGCGAGTGTTCTACGAACGCGATCAGCTGTGGAAGCGAGTCGACGAAACTCCCGAGACACGCCTGGCGGAGTTTGAGAAGTTTGCCGATCTCGTCCGCCGCCGCGATGACCTTTCCGTGGAATTAGCCAGCCTGTACAACCAGACGGGACAACATGAGAAAACTCTCGCGCTGCTCGAGTCACGCAAGTTCCAACCGTGGGAAGGCGGCGAAGGCTTAGTGCTCGGACAGCACGTCCGAGCGCATCTAGCATTGGGCCAGCGCGAACTCGCCGCTGGGAACACGCTCGAGGCACTGCTATTTTTTGAAGCCGCGCTGCGCTGCCCCGAAAACCTCGGCGAAGCCACCCACCCGCTAGCCAATCGGAGCGAAGTCTTCTACTGGCTGGGTGTGGTTACCGACGCAGCGGGTTACCGCGTGTCGGCACGGGAATGGTGGGAGCGCGCTGCGAAGCACCAGAGCGACTTTCAACAGATGAGCGTGAAGTCGTTTTCCGAGATGACCTACTACAGCGCGCTCGCCCTCAAACGCCTGGGGAAAAGCGCCGATGCGGCGAAGCTTCTGCGCGGTCTGCTGCGGTACGTCAACGCCCTTGCGGAGCAGCCTGTGGATATCGATTACTTTGCCACGTCGCTCCCCGCGATGCTGCTGTTTGAGGACGATCTACAAAAGCGCAACACCGTCACGGCAACCTTTCTTCAGGCACAGGCTTACTTGGGGCTTGGAGAGACCCACACAGCATTGGAGATGCTTCGCCGCGTGCTGCGGCTTGATCCGAATCACGCCCTCGCCACAGGCTTCGTGAAGGAACTCGAAACCATTCCTGCTTCCAGCTAGAACCGAGGTGCTTCATCGATATTTCTGCGCCTGCCCACGACGCTCCCACAGAAACCTCGGGGCGCTACAACGCCGGCTATGTGTGGGTGATTTCCTCAGTCGCCGCGTTGGGCGGGCTGTTGTTTGGCTACGATTGGGTGGTAATCGGAGGCGCCAAGCCGTTTTACGAGAGCTACTTTCAACTGAATTCCGCGGAGCAGGTTGGATGGGCCAATAGCTGTGCGTTGATCGGTTGTCTCGTTGGCTCGATCGTTACCGGTTGGACGAGTGATCGGTTTGGCCGCAAGAAACTACTGCTCCTTGCGGCCGTGCTCTTTGCGCTCTCGTCCTTCCTCACCGGCTGGGCCAGCACGTTCAACTCATTCATAGCGTGGCGGATCATCGGTGGCGTAGCTATCGGCATTGCCTCGAACGTCTCGCCAACGTACATCGCGGAAGTCAGTCCAGCGGCATTGCGAGGGCGGCTCGTCACGCTCAACCAATTGACCATTGTTGTCGGCATTCTGGCCGCGCAAATCATCAATTGGCTCATTGCGGACAAAGTTCCGGAAGGCGCAACCGAGGCCGTCACCCAAGCGCTGATCCGCATCTCCTGGAACGGACAACGTGGCTGGCGCTGGATGTTCACCGCGGTCGTCTTTCCCGCCGTTGTGTTCTTTCTCAGCGCAATATTCATTCCAGAGAGCCCGCGCTGGCTCGCCAAAGCGGGATTCGTCGACGAGGCCCGCCGCATCCTCGCGCGCATCGGTGGACAGCAGTACGGCGACGAAGCGCTCAGCGAAATTCAAAGCGCGCTAGGAGCAGAGCAACGAGCCGGCGTGCCATGGCGTGAGGTGTTTTCGCCGGGCATTCTAAAGATCTTGTTAATTGGCGTGACCCTCGCCGCGCTTCAGCAGTGGAGCGGCATCAATATCATTTTCAACTACGCGGAAGAGGTCTACCGCAGCGCCGGCTATGGAGTGAGCGGTACGCTTTTCAATATCGTGATTACCGGAACGATCAATCTTGTTTTTACGATCGTCGCGCTCTTCCTGGTGGATTGGTTTGGACGTCGCGCCTTGATGCTTTTCGGCTGCGCGGGAATTGCCCTGTCCCACGCAGTGCTTGGGGTCACCTATCGAGCTGGCACTAAAGGTCTCCCGATTCTGCTGATCACGTTGTGCACCATCGCCTGCTATGCCCTTTCCCTGGCGCCTGTGACCTGGGTGCTGATCTCGGAGATCTTCCCCAACCGCATCCGCGGACTTGGCGTCTCGATTTCCGTGTCCGCTCTTTGGCTGGCTTCCTTTCTTCTGACGTTCACATTTCCGATTCTGAACCGCCGGCTCGGCACCGCCGGCACGTTCTGGATCTACGGCGCGGTCTGTCTGGCGGGCTTTGTCTTCGTGTTGGCGCGTGTGCCCGAAACGAAAGGGAAGTCCCTGGAGCAAATCGAAGGTGAACTGACACACACGCGCAGCTAGGCTCAGGTCACTACGCCGAAAGGTGTTTGGAAGAAATGGCGAAGACGACGAGACTCGAACTCGCGACCTCTGCCGTAACAGTCTAGGCATACACGTCTTATCAGCGACTTACATTCTCGCGGGGGCTGCCAAGTCGCTGAAAAGGACTGTAGGAACCGTTCGTTGTGGGTAAGTTTGTGGGTAAGAATTTCTCGACCAGAATGCTTCTATTGCAGCCTCGCGTACTCGGTTTTGGCTTGCTTCAAAATGAGGAGATCGGGTCGGTATCGTTCCAGACTGCGATACGCATTGCCTGCCGACGCCCGCTCACGCCCAACCTTTCGTTCCCAGAAGAATGCCGTGGTTCCTGCCTTTTTCGTTAATGTCGTAGATGCGCAGTTCAGTCCAGTCGAGCCGGGTTCGAATCTGATTCAATGATGGGGCGCTGACCCTCTCATAAACCTGTATCGCGAAGACCATCTTGTGGTTCGAGAATCGGCGCATAACCTGCTCGATAACTTCGCTGATTGGGGGTGCAGTGCGACAAAGGTCTAAGCCCTTTACTTTATCTAGGGCAGTGCCCCACGGAGGTGCGATGAAAGCTACGACACCTCGACCCTCCGGCACTCGGCACTCTGAAAGAAGTCCTGCATAATCACCCTTGAGGAGTTCGATCCTCTGACCGAGCATCACGAGGTTGCGATGGGTAAGATCAAACACCTGCGGGTCAGACTCGAACGCGATGCCCTCTGAATTTGGCAAATGCCGAAGAATCCAAAACAGTGTATTGCAGGAACCTGCGAACGGGTCGATTACTGTGAAATGATCTGATGGCATGCGTCTGGCGACCGAGGCAACATCGCGACCAATGCGTTCACCCAGCGCGTCACGAGTACACTCCACTGCTGTCCGACCGAGCAGACGTATTCCGCAGCCGTACCATGCTCTCGGTGCCATTCCGTAGATGCTGACGTAGTCGGCATTGCTGAAGCTGTCGAGTCCGTACTGCTCAATTTCCGCAAGGCTCAGCACTTCATTGCGTTTGGAGCCGTGCAACAGCAACTCCCGGTTATAAACAGGCAATCTCGAATTGCGCGGGCGGTTCACCTTATGCGTTTGCCCCTAGGACTTGCGCTCTTCTCGACCGCACAGCAGCGGCGATTCTCAACCCAATCGCCAAAGAAGCGACAAGAGCAAGCGGCGTGTAGAAGAGGGGTCTCGCTATCGCGTGTCGTGTGAAGGAGACCGCGAAAAGAGCCATCAGATAGTAGTGCGCCAGCGCCTCAAAACGTGATGATAGGAACGTGCGATGGCGAAACAGAACATCAGCAGCGAGACCATAAATGAACAGGAACCCGGTCGTGAACGCGACGACCATGGTTCCTTTGAAAGCCTGCTCTCGTCCGATTGCAACCACTAGAGTAAGAATGCACGCAAGGTGTACCGTGTGCGATGCCGCAAAACCCAAAACAAACCCATCTTTGTTTGCCTTTAGCCAGCGCGTACTAGCAGCAGGCAAAAGGCTGTAAACGGCATTACCGAGAAAAGCACCAAGGAATAGGACAAACGAGATTCGCGCAGTCGTTCGGATCGCCACGCGGATTGTCATCTCGTCCATCAAGGTGACCGCCCCCCGTTTCGTTCACGTAGGGATACGACAAATTCCATCCACTGAGCAGCGATGCAAGCCAGTCGGGTGGCATTCTACCCCAGCCCGCGAGCGTGGGCGAAGCTACGATCAGCGAACGGGAGATGCGAACCGCCGAAACCACGCGAGGGGACAATGACAACAAAATCAGTGCGCAGGATAGGTTCTGTGGATTGATTGTGGATCAGGAAGCTGCAGGAGAATCACTGTAAACCATTCAAAAGAAATGGCGGGGACGACGAGACTCGAACTCGCGACCTCTGCCGTGACAGGCGGGAAGTCAACCGCTGGGTCTATCGGAATCAATAACTTAGACCCGCCTCCGCCGCCTTCCATCGGCATTCATCGGGATGCATTGGAGCTTTTTGTGCAACGTTTTGTGCAACGACCGGCCTAGGGTCGATAGAACGTCAATTTAGCTGTTCCATGTGGAGATTTTTTTTCCGATAGTTGGAGGCGTGAATCTCTCCGACACGCTTCGGCTGTCATTGACCCGCCGGTCGCTCGGCCGCTTTGCTACGGCGGTCATGCCATCGTATGAAATCGATCCGTGCCACGCGCTCATCATCGAGAATCTGGAATACCTGCTCACCGGGAAGATCCAGAAACTTGCAATTATTACCCCGCCGCGCCATGGAAAAAGCACGCTTGGAAACGTAATCGCACCGGCGTTTGCGCTGGGACGGAATCCCACCGAGACGGTCATCACCGTTTCCTACGGGAGCGAACTGTCTGAAGGATTCGGCCGGCGTGTGCGAAACATTTTGAGCGATCCGGCCTTCCATCAAATCTTCCCTGGCTGTGTGCTCAGCCCCGATTCCGCCGCTGCGTATAGGTTCGGCACAACGGCAGGTGGTGAATATTCGGCAACCGGAAGAGGCGGGCCCATCACCGGCCGCGGCGCGAGTTTGCTTGTCCTGGACGATCTGATTAAGGACAGCTCGGAAGCTAACTCCGATACGGTGTGCCGCGGGATTATTGAGTGGCTGCAGCACGTGTGCTTTACGCGGCTGACTCCCAAAGGGCGCGTGTTGGCGATCGCCACCAGGTGGAGCGAGCGCGATCCGATGGGCTGGATCCTTGCGCAGCATGGATGGACGGTGCTGCATCTGCCGGCGATCGCGGAGAAAGCCGACGATCCTTTAAGGCGCGAGATTGGCGAAGCTCTGTGGCCTTCACACTATCCCGTCGAAGCTCTCGAGCAAATCCGTGCCGACGTTGGCAGACGCGTTTTTCAATGCTTGTACCAGGGCAACGTCGCCGCCAGCCAAGGAACGATCTTCAAGCGCGATTGGTTCCGGCACTATCAGCAACCTCCCGAGAGCTTCTCGCGCATTATTCAAAGCTGGGACACGGCGTTCAAGACCGGTGCGACGAACGATTACAGCGTGTGCGCAACGTTTGGGCAAACCCAAAACGGTTTCTACCTGCTCTCACTCTACCGGGCCAAGATGGAATTTCCCGAGTTGAAGAGACAAGTGGGGCAGCAGGCGGATTTCTGGAAACCGTCCGAAATCTACGTGGAGGACAAAGCATCCGGGCAAAGTTTGCTTCAGGAATTGAAGCTGGCGACGAGCTACCCCGTGATTCCCGTCAAGATCGATCGAGACAAAGAGACACGCGCGTCGGCGACGACTGGCTACTACGAGGCAGGGAAAGTATTTTTCCCCGAGGGTGCAGCGTGGCTCGCCGATCTGGAAGATGAACTGGCCAGCTTCCCGGGCGGTCTGCACGATGATTGTGTGGATGCGATCAGCCAGGCGTTGAACCGGATGCGCGACTCTAGCGGCGTCCTAGGCCTGCTCGATATCTTCAAAGATTTCTTAAGCGGAAAGAGGAACCTGCCGCGCTCGGTTCCGGAGAGAATCGCGGTCGCAGGGGCCAAGCCGGTCACCGTCACGGTTGAGAATTGGCAGAAATGGGTGGCGGACGGGAAAGCACCGCCGTGTCCACATCCGAGCTGCCAGAACCCAAGCACTTCGCTCATGCCTGACGCACGCGGCGACTTGCATATTTTCTGCCGACAATGCCATCGCGTGGATGGCGCGGAATTGCCGAAAGCGGTCGGTTCGTGCTGCGGGAATTTCCTTCCGCAAAAAGTGAGCGGCCAGATCCGCTGCGGGAATTGCGGATGGCAGAGCGGCGGCGTACCCACCAGGGGTGTCTCTCGCGCCGACTACGCACGAGGAGTGGGACGTCAGAGAAGCTACGGGAGGTTTGGATGACCGCCCGCGAAACACGTGAGGGATTTGCTGGCCGGTGCCGGGCGCGATGGCATCTCCGCCGCATCCGAATGGGTTAAGAACCACTTGTCCGATTATCGGGGTGGTCTCAATGGGTCGACGCAACACTCTGCTCCAACCCACCTTGCATTGAAAACAAAGGCTAATTCGCTCGCTAGGTTAGATCAGCCGGAACGCTACCCTGGTTAGGTTTTGACCGAGTACAGCCAAATAGCTCGGTTCTCCAGGGGAAGTATTGTCGGATCAACTGATTGGATGGTGTTGCGTCGACCGTCTGAGCCGGCAGGACTTATCAGGAGTTGACCCGTTTCTGTCAGGGCGACTAGGTGTTTCGTAACGCTTGCAGAGAACGCCATGAGTAATGCCCCGCGCTTGTGGTCGCGCCGGATCGTAGGTCCCGTTTCTCCTTTCTGAGAAGAAGCTCAAGGCATACTATCTTCCCGTGTCAGGCGTCGCACACGGACGCTCATCACGATTCGCGCGAATAAGGTAGGCCGTCTTGCTTCGGCATTGTTTGATCGCGACATTTCTGTGTTCAACCCTGTCTTCCGCCGGGCTATTGCTTTCGCTCGCCTCGGTAGTCACACGAGCCGCGCCGGCTAGGCAATCTGCTTCTACCTCCGCGCAAGCGGTATCGCCGCAGGAATCTTCGAAAGCCAAAACTACAACCGCGCAGAATGGTGGTCTCCCTGCTCCCCTACGCGTGACCGCACGCCTCGTGCAGGTCAACGTCATCGTCAACAATAAGCACGGCAATCCCCTCACTGGACTCACCAAGGACGATTTCGTCTTGCTCGACAATAGGCATCCCCAGGAGATTCAGCTCTTCTCCGTCGAGACGAATTTGCCCAGGGATCAGCCTCCCGCGCCACTTCCGCTCGACACCTTCACAAACCGGCTCTCTGAGCACGCCAGCGTCCCGGCCAGCGTTACAGTCATACTGCTCGACGCCCTGAACACGGAGTTCGCAGACCAAGCCCTCACTCGAAAGCAGGTTTTGAAGTTCCTCGAGCAGCTTCGGCCGCAGGACCGCGTCGCACTCTACTGGCTTGGCAACAATCTTTACGTGCTGAACGATTTCACCACGGACGTGTCAAGCCTTCGTGCAGCTCTGGGGCGCTCCAAAGGAGAGTCGAACCGCGGCCTTGCGGAATCCGACGTGGATTTTCTCAGTACAAACAGCCCCAACCCTTCACTTCCGGCAGGAGTTCCGGCAGGCCAAGCCTCGAGTCGCGCGGCCTTTAGATCGGCCTTTGATCAGCGGGTTGCCAATGAATCGACCAAGGACCGGGTACGCCTTACCGTAGCCGCTCTGATAGCCATCGCGCATCACATCGGCGCCTTGAAGGGCCGCAAAAATCTAGTCTGGGTGTCCGGAAGCTTTCCGTTTGATCTTGGAAACGAAAAGTTTGATCTCAACTGGGCCAATGACACCGGCGTCAGCTTTTCCGACCAAATCGAGAGGGCTGCCCAGGCGTTGACCGACGCTGACATCGCCGTTTATCCCGTCGACGCACGCGGCCTGATGGGCAACGGCGTCACCGCCGCCGGGGACTATTCCGATCCACCTACTCCCGAGTTTTCTGGCGAAGGCAATGAACATCTTCCCACCCGCATAGCTCCCGGAAACCTCGAGACTATGAAGGTTTTGGCGGAACGCACGGGCGGCAAGGCCTTCTACGGCTCGAACAATCTCTCCGACGCCATCCGCCGAGCCATCGATGACTCTCGCGTGACCTACACGCTTGGCTTCTACCCCGCCGGCGCGAAGTGGGATGGTAGTTTTCACAGCGTCAAGGTAAGAGTGAAAAGTCCGGGTGCAGAAGTGCGCGCCCGAACAGGCTACTTCGCGCTTCCGGATTCGGCGCAGACGACACCCAAGTCCGTGCAGGCGATCATTTCGCAAACGGCTATCAGTCAGCTCGAATCCGCCGGAATCGGCATGCGGGTTCACGTTCAGCCAGCCGATGCCGCCGGCAAGCAACCTCTAAATGTCGATCTCCACATCGATCTGCACGACATCCACCTGGAACAAAACAATGGCGCTTGGAGTGGCTCGTTCCAGGCAGTTTTTCTTCAGCTAAACAGCCGCGGCGAGATTATCCAAGTCCTAGACGAATCGCTTGAGCTGACTCTGCCCCAAAATGTATATGAACAAGCCTTAAACGACGGACTCAAGAATACGAAACACATCCGCATTCTCCCCGGTGCCGCGCAACTCTGCGTCGTTCTCCGCGACCCTTCGAATGGCAACATCGGTTCGCTCTCGGTTCCGCTCGCAAAGTATCTCCCAGTTTCTACCGACGTTCCACTTGTCCGGTAACCCGTGCCAGCTCAGACGGTCGACGCAACACTTGTATGAAGTTTACTCGCCGGAGTCTGAAAACCTAAAGTCTGTCTAGGGCGTTGATTCAAGCGCAGTGCGACCCGGTCGAGCTGTGCTTGAGAGTAGACAGATAGGTCGGTTCCTCGCGGGAAGTATTGCCTTAAAAGGAGGTTGGTGTTTTCGTTCGTGCCGCGCTGCCAGGGACTTTGCGGATCGCAGAAATAGACCTGCACATCCGTAGCTACCGTAAAGTCCTGGTGTCTCGCCATCTCCAGTCCGCGATCCCACGTCAGCGAGCGCCGCAGGGTAGCAGGGAGTTTACGAATATGCCGACTCAGTGCCGTCACCACCACTGCGGTGTCTTTGCTGGGCACCTTGATCAGCATGGCAAAGCGTGAATGACGCTCCACTAACGTCACGATGTGACTGTTCCGTGAGCCGCTTAGCAGATCGCCCTCCCAATGACCAGGGACCGCGCGGTCCGCAACTTCAGCGGGTCTTTCCCGGATCGAGATGGCATCTGGGATTTGACCGCGCGAGTCCTTGAAGATACCAGAGTGCTGCGAGCGACGCATGCGCCGCTTGGTTCGCAGGTGGTCCATCAGCTCTTTTTTCAGCACTCCGCGCGCTTGGATGAACAGGCTACGGTAAATGGTCTCGTGGGACACGCGCATCCCCTCGCCCTTGGGATACTCCGTCTTCAGCCATCCGGAAATCTGCTTGGGCGACCAGTCCAAGATCAGTTTACTCGTAACCACCTCTCGCAACCGCGGGTGCAGGGCCAGAAGGCACTTCTTGGGCCGCAAAGCCGACTCCCAGGCGTGGTCATCCGCCTCATGCGCCCGATAGGCGGGACGGCCACCATGGCGTGTGACCTCCCGGCCCACCGTCGAAGCCGCTCGATCCAGGTGTCTAGCTATCTCGCGAATCGACGAGCCGGAAGCAATCCCGCGCGAGATGTCCTCGCGCTCGGCCCGTGTGAGGGCTAGCCGGGAGCGTCGGCGCGCTTTGGGAGGAATCCCTCCACGAGGCAACAACAAACAGCGAATGGAACTAGGTGGCTTGTCAAAAGCGCGCCCGATCTCATGCAGCGTCTGCCCGGCCTTCCAACGACGCCAGATTTCGTTCTTCTCGATCGCAGAAAGTCCAAACCGTTTCCCTGGCCTCATATAACACCACCTTTAGAGAGCAGACTTATATCAGATGGTGTTGCATCGACCGGTTGAGACCACCCGACTAATCGGGAGTTGGCCATGTTCACCTTGGTCCCCGGTGTGCACCAGGAGGTGCCTTGGCCCACCAACCGAACGGAACGAAAGCCCAGTAACACATGCACGCAACGCTAAGCGCAAATATCCACATTCTTCCTCGTCCGGTTGCTCGGAATCCCAAATAGATTCCAACAGTGACTACCACTATTACTGTAGGAATCAGAAGCGGGTTGCCGTTCGCAAAATAGTCTCCCGGAGTCAGCAAGCCCCAAATGATTTCGGCGACGGTAAAAGAGCAGAATCCACTGAGCACTGCTGTTATCAGCCGAAGGATGGGCCGATTCGAATCCGCAACGACTTTGAATCTCATTTGGGTTTGTCTCAGGACCGAGGGTGAGTATAGCCCGACGGGCAAGTCCTGATAAACGCGCTAACCGTCCAAGTGGATTCCGCCCAAAACCACTTGTCCGGTCGCCCGACTTACCAGGATCGTTTCGTTGGGCCGTCACAGAATTTTTTAGCTCGCTGGTCGAATATTCCGACGGGCCGAGTGCTTCGCCTTAAAACTTAGCGCAGGTGAACCCTTTAAGGGAAGCAGCGTACAGAACGCCAAAGCGAGGGCTTGAGTGACGCTGTACGTGCGAGCACCTTGCAGTGGAGCCTTGGCATCGAAGCTTGGAAGTAGTGCAATATCATGGAACGACGAGGAAACGCTAGAGTGAAGCCAGGAATCCTAGCTGCTTTTTTCGCATTGTGCGTGTGCTTTTGCTCAGCATTGGCAACGCCACGAACGGCCGAGTTTAAGTTCCCCCACAGGCCAGGACCGTACCCGGTGGGTCTAAAGGTCGTCCACCAATATGACCGCTGGCGTTCTTTCCGTTCTGCCTCGCTGGGTTCGTCAACACCCTCCGCCGACGATGACGCCCGCCCCCTGCAAACCCTGCTCTGGTATCCATCGGTGCAAAGCGCAGCCGAAGCGATGACGGTTGGTGACTATGTGCAAATGGCTGACACCGAGATCCACTTCAACGCGCCGGATGAGAAAAAGAATCGGTGGCGTTCGCTGCTGAAGACATCTTTCGATATTCCGCTATGGTCGGTGCGGAATGCGACGCCGGGAAATGGGCGTTTTCCCGTCCTTATCTACGCTCCCAGCGATTCTTCCGTTTCGTGGGAGAACGCGGATCTCTGCGAGTATCTCGCCAGTCATGGCTACGTCGTGCTTTCTAGTCCGTCGATGGGCGCGGCGACGCGCGATATGACAGATGATCTGGACGGAATCAACGCACAGGCTCGCGACATCTCGTTTCTCATTACCTATGCCAAGTCGCTTTCCGATGTGGATTTATCTAAGGTTGCCGTGGTGAGCTGGAGCTGGGGAGGGATCTCAAGCCTATTTGCCTCAGCAAGAGACTCCCGCATCGATGCCCTGATAGAGCTAGACGGCAGTATGCGCTATTACCCCGGCCTCGTGAAAAAAGCCGGGGACGTTCATCCCGATCGAATGACTATTCCGCTGCTTTGCTTTACGCGAAATGTGAGCCTTGAGGATCTGGACAACGACGGAGTTCCTGCCGCGGACAAAGATGGTCCAAACGTCCTCAACGCTTGGATACATGGTGATCTCCTCACCGTGAATATGCTGGGCATGGCACACCCGGAGTTCAGTTCCATGTTCCAACGCAGGGAGAGTGCGCAGCGCTTTGCGGAAAATCAGGTAGCCGACTACGGACGGGATGACGCCAACACGAGTTACGGCTGGGTTGCGCTCTATACTCTGAAGTTTCTGGATGCCTACCTGAAACGCGACACTTCTGCTAGGGCGTTTCTGGAAAAGACCCCCGCTGAAAATGGCGTTCCGAAACACTTTATGGGCATAACGCTTCGTCCCGCGCAGATCCACACGCTTGATTAACGCGCAAACCGGAGAAGGGCCTCATTGTCCGGTAACCCGTGCCGGCTCAGACGGTCGACGCAACACCATCTAATCAGTTGATCCGACGCTACTTCCACTGGAGAACCGATCTGTTTGGCTGTACTCGGTCAAAACCTAGCCAGGGTAGCGTTCCGGCTGATCTAACCTAGCGAACGGATTTGGCCTTTGTTTTCAATGCAAGGTGGGTTCGAGCAGAGTGTTGCGTCGACCCATTGAGACCACCCGACTTATCAGGAGTTGGCGGGATCTTCTTCGCCTGTCGCTCGTGGTGACGAGCAAACCGTTCCAGTTCGGCCAAATGACGTTCGCTTTGCGCGCAAGCGCCGCCGTCCTGCGTCGGCCAAATACTATGGTTGGTTGAGAGCAGCCCCCGGGATGCTGCCGTAAGAATCAGAAACCATCCAGGCGCCCGCCAAGAGCGCGGCATTAAGGATGGTCTCACTCCACTGGAACGGGATTTTGGAGCCTGTAGCCACGATGGGTATCCACACCAAGAACAGAAACAATCCGATTTGAATGGTCGACAGCACGACTGCCAGCCTTGCCCTGAACCCGACGAGCGTCGCGAGGCCTGCTGCGATGAAGGCACAGCCCGTGAAATATGCCCAGAATAGGTGAACTGGCAGCCAACGGGGGATGAGCGAAACCGTGTCTTCTACGTCGATGAAATGAGCCGCGCCAAAGAAGATTAGGGAGAGGCCGAAAAGGACACGCGCGATGCGCAACCCGTTATTGCCGCTGATAAAGCTGAGGTGTTGATGGTCCCAGGCAGAGGCAAACCACACATACAGTACCCAAGCGCCGGAAATCATGACCATGAGCGGAACCACGGACCAGCAAGCCTCGAAAGCGCCTACAAGGAAAAAGTTTGGTAACCGGAATAGTAGCAACCAAAGTAAGAGAGCAGCCAATAGCAAGCGCGACGCGATGGCCGCCATGCGTGGAACAAGCAGACCTATGCCGGCTGCTATGGAGATGAGGGGCCCTAGGTAGACGAATAGTTCATGCGCGGGGACACGGGCGGGAACAGGACTCCACATTGGCACAAAATCAGGATAGAGCAGACCCACGGCGCCGAGTCCGATCATCGTGACCGCGAAGACAGCGTGACCTATGCTCGCGATGCGCATCGGCGTTGGCTCCGGGTGACAATTCAGTTTAACGGAAATCTAATGAACGCGTCGAGTTCTCCAAGGTCAGAACATCTTGGCCGACATCGACAGTAGGACTTCGGCATGCGCCATCAATTGACGGCGCAGGTCCTGATTAACGCGGTACTCGGAAAAGTGGAGTCCTGGTACGGGTATCCGGTTCCCCCCACCCTTGGCTGCGTTTGGACAGCAGTGATAGTTCACCTAACCGCACTGCGGCTTACGTTCGGAAGCAAGAGAGCACAGTGGGGCATCCAGCAGTCTGACTTCTCGGTCGCCACTTCATGACCTTGTTCGCACGTTACATTCGGACCGTCGAGCCCATCGTGCCCACAACATCCGTTGAGCCGGTGGGCATCCGTATGATGTTTTGTCCCGACAAGATCAGCGAGATTCACTAGCACCCGCTTTTCCCACCCAGTTATGTCGTTATCTTTGTCGTCCAGGAACAAACCCCGAGGGACGGCGGGCTCGCCGTCGTCTAGGCAAACCGATTGCCCGGCAGGAAGAGGCGTCAGTGGCAGCGTGATTTGTGCCTTACACACCGGGCAGCCGAAGATGACAGATGGGTTGGACATCGCTCCGAGTGCACATAATAGCGCAACGGTTTTGCGTTTGAATCGATTTAACTATGACGAAGTCGCATGTCTGGGCTAGAATGCGGATGCTCCGGAGGATTGAAGCAAATGAATCGTCGCCTTGCGTCTACCTTTGGTTTCACCTTCGCGTTGTTGTTCGCGCCTCGACTCAGGCTTGCGCAAAAACCTGCTCTTGTAGGAAGCATATTCAGGGCGAGGCGCGCTTGTTTGGAGGAATTTGACATCATGATTGTTGGATCTTATCGATGGGTCTCGTCCCACATTCGGCTGTGTACCGCACTTACGACGCTCTGGCTGGTGGCTGCGTCCATGCTGTTTCCTTTGCGCGCCCATGCGCAAACAGCCCAGCCACGGCGGGCTCGGCAGGAGCTCCCGGCGGATTCGGTCGCCAAGGTGGGCGCGGTCGATTCGGTTGCCACGGTCCACGTTGACGTGACGCCGGAGCACGTTCTGAATACGATCTATCCCGACACTGCGACCGGCGCGTGGATGGATGATCTGAGTAAGGCGCAGGTGGACAACTTGAGCAAGCCTGAGACGATTCAGGGAGTCAAAAACTTGGGCTGGGGTTCCATCACCATGCGCAACAACAGCGAGTTGCGCCTTGCGGCATGGCACTGGAACGAAAACGGCACATGGAGCGATCCAGCGACAAAGAGCGGCTATTACGCCGGTAGCGCCGACCTGGGCGAACCGATCCACTACGGCTATTCGTATTCGTTGCCCCATCGCGACTTTATGACCAGCGGCGATCCACCTTTGGTGGCTGGTTTTCAAAGCTACTGGAAGAGCAATCCTTACCTGACCAGCCATTTCACGGGCGAGAGCGATGCGCTGCACCCGCAATGGGTGGTGATCGATATGGGCACTGCCCGCGCCGTCAATGCTATCCATATTCAATGGGTGAATCCCTATGCTGTCGTTTATGTTGTGCAGTATTGGATCGGCGACAACAACGCGATGGACTGGGACATGGGCCCGAATGGCGTCTGGAAGCCTTTCCCATCGGGCGCGGTGCTTAACGGCACGGGCGGGGATGTCCATCTCAAGCTTTCCGATGTGCCGGTCACCGCCCGCTTCGTCCGCGTTTTGATGTCGAAATCCTCCGGAACCTGCGATACGCATGGGGCGCAGGATATTCGTAACTGCGTCGGCTACGCCCTGCAGACGCTGTCCGTCGGTACGATCGATAGTCGCGGGAAGGTATGCAGTTGTTTATCCGGCTAACGGCGTAGAGCCGGGACCTCGGGGCGCCGCCACGCCTGGAGGGCGGCTGGTGAACAGAGAAGTGTTCGCCGGTTCGGCGGCGGACACGGCCGGATCCTTTTTCGCTTCTTCCATCGACCCCTGGCACCAAGCTGACAATCTGATCACCGGCGGCCACGATCAATATAACGGCATGGACAATTTCTTTACCAGTGGACTGACCATGGGCCATCCGGCGCTGGTTGCATGTGCGGCGATTTATGACACTCCCGAAGATTGCGCCAATGAGGTTTCCTACATTTACAAGCGTGGTTATCCAGTGGTGGGAATTGAGATCGGGGAGGAGTGCGACGGCAAGCACATGATGCCGGAAGACTACGGCGCCATCTACTGCTCAATGGGCGGACGCGATCCACAAGCTAACGCCCGGCGCCAGGTTGGGCGGTCCGATTTTCGAAGGCGTCGATAAAGACATCACCCTCTGGGCGGACGATCAGGGACGCACTTCCTGGATGGGCGATTCGTCGATTATCTGAAGGCGCACGGACATCTCAGGGATCTCTCATTCATGTCGTTCGAACACTACCCATTCATGATCAATGGATTCAGTCCACCGAACGACTGGGACGACTCTTTACATGGAACCGGGAATCATGAAGCACGTTCTGCACATGTGGCGTGAGGACGGCGTCCCGACGGATGTGCCGCTGATCATTTCCGAGAGTGGAATCACAGCGGGGCGAAGCGGACCAGGGCTACCTGGGCGTGACCGGCCGCGCCATCTGGGAATGCGACGCGTTTGGCACGTTCTTTGAACAGGGCGGCACGGCGTTCTATCGGCCGGCGATCAATAATGGTGCCGGTGGTCGCGGGAATCTCGGCGCCAACGGCGGCCCTGATGGCGGTGGGGCATATGGCACGCCGGCATATACTCCCGTATTCTTCCGCACACCTGATCAACTTCGAATGGCTGCAGCACGGCGGGGAGCAAACAAGATTTTCCCCGCATCGGCCGATCTTAAGGACGCTGCCGGGCGGACCGTGGTTACCTCATACGCCGTCGAACGTCCCGACGGGAACTGGTCGTTAATGCTGATTAACCACGATTTGAATGCGGCCCACCCCATCCACCTCGTCATCGACGATGCCAAGCGCGTCAGTCATTCATTCGTCGGATCTGTCGCTCTTGTGCAGTATTGCAACACCCCGGCCGAGGACAAGAACATCACGATCGCCGCCACGCCCGACGGCATATACACCCTCCCAGCTGGGTCGATCACCGTGATTCGCGGGAAGCTTCAATAACTCAACCGAGCTGTCGTTCCCGATCAAGCCAGTTTTACTCTGGGTTTAGCGAGGGTCGATGCCTACACAACAACGCCGCCATTCGAATGCACCTAGGGCCTCGGCCCCTGCTTTTTACAACTCACAATCTGGGTGGGCTGATAGAGAATTACGCTGCGTTCGGCATCCCCCGCGTCGTTGTAAGTTGTCCTAAAATGTTAACTTTAGGAATCGCGATTGGAACCTACTGGCACGCTCTTTTCGGTGGCTGCCTTGTTATTCTCACGATTGCGGCCGCAGTCAGTTTGGCGTACATCTCGTACTTATGGTGGAAGCAATAAATATTCTCGTACGCGGAACTTTGGGCGAACTCTGCGCGGGACGACATAACTCCTGATTAACGCGGTGGTCTCAATGGGTCGACGCAACACTCAGCTCGAACCCACCTTGCATTGAAAACAAAGGCTAAAATCGCTCGCTAGGTTAGATCAGCCGGAACGCTACCCTGGCTAGGTTTTGACCGAGTACAGCCAAACAGATCGGTTCTCCAGGGGAAGTATTGTCGGATCAACTGATTAGATGGTGTTGCATCGACCGGTTGAGCTGGCAGCCGTAATCGGAAACTTGAAGTACCGGGACTGGACTTGTCCGGTTTTCCGACTTACCAGGCACGTGGAATTGAATCGCTTGAGGAATTACTTGCCAGGAAAAACGAGGAGTCTCATCGACTGGCTTGGATTCATCTATAGTTGCTACAATCGCGGATCGTTCTCCGTGACGCGCGGGAGTAGGAAAATGAGTAGCACAACAATCCACTGGGGACGAATTTTGCTCGGTGGGCTGCTCGCGGAACTAGCTCTCATTCTCGCAATTGTTCCTCTTGGCCTGCGGCTCGGCGACAATTTCCTGCACTACGCTGCTCCGCCCGGTTCCTTCCTCATGTGCTTCCTAGGAACGCTCTGGGTATGTCGGCGGGTTGAATGCCATTTCATACTGCATGGGACGTTGGTGGGAGTGGTCGCGGCGCTGATCTTTCCGGAATTCCCCGGAACAGCATCACATCTGCTAGAGTGGTTTTTGCGCTACCGGGACAACTTCAGCGAAGGCGGAAAGATCGTTCGCAAACAAAAATGCGTGAAGCTTGCGGACTACAGCGACCGCTACAGGTGTGAATCTGACCTTGATGAGCTGGTGGCGGAAAAGATGTCCGCCGTTCGCCAAGCGTCGAAGTGCCCGCACTCTTCGGACCTCTTCAATGATTATGTCCGAGATGTATATTTGCCGTTTGTCCTGCGCACGATGGCGCCCAGCACGCACGCAGGATATAAAGCCTATTTTGAACGGTATGTCGCGCCTCGGACGGAGGAGCACGCGTTGCGGGATTTCACCGTCGCCGTCGTGGCCGGCCTGCTCAAGGACATTGCCGCCATGCATAAGCTGAATCGAGACACGGTCACAAAGATTCGCTCGGTGCTAAGTGGAATCTTTACTTACGCGATGAGCGAGGGCCATTTCCCCGCGCGCTCGGCTGCCGATAACCCAGCATCGCGGGCCCGCATTCCTGAAACAGCTATCAAGGCAACGCCTACTGCCGCCGCTACGTTTGAGGATGTGCAGGCGCTCCTCGCAGCACTGAAAAAAATGCCCCTGGAACGCGCGGCGGTCGGGCTAATTGCTCTGACTGGCGTTCGCCCCTCGGAGGCAAGAGGTTTGCGTTGGGAAGAATGGAATCGGGAACATGACCACATCGCAGTGAATCGCGGAGTGTGGCATGGCATCGTGGGAGATACGAAGACACCCCAAAGCGTTCGCTTCGTGACAGTCACGAGCGAGTTGCGGGAAATGCTGCTTACCCTTTGGACAGCGCAGGGCTCGCCGATCGCTGGGTTCATCCTGGCCGGCCCGAGTGGCAGGCCAGTGAACCTCGACAACTTGGCGAAGCGCACTATCCGTCCGCGACTCGAAAAGATGAATGCGGAGGAAAAGGCGAATCTAGCTTGGCCTGAGTGGTATTCCTTGCGTCGATTCCATGGCACAGCAGTTCGCGCGGAGTCGAATCTTGAAACCACGTCGAAGGCTTTGGGCAACTCGAAAGCAGTCGCCGACAAACACTACGTCAAACCGAAGACCGTCCTTCCTGACGTGCGGCGGGCGGTGAATGATGCGTTTTCCGGCCTAGTCCAGTGATTTTGGCCTGGTGCTGTGTGCAACGGATGTGCAACGGATGGAGTCAAGAAAATCTGCAAGTGGTTGAAAGGAATGGCGGGGACGACGAGACTCGAACTCGCGACCTCTGCCGTGACAGGGCAGCGTTCTAACCAACTGAACTACGTCCCCGCGGGAAGTTGCTGTCACTGGTGGTGGGCAGTGTCCGATTTGAACGGACGACCTTTCGGGTGTAAACCGAACGCTCTAACCGCTGAGCTAACCGCCCTACTCAATTCATCGTACAGGAAGCGGCGCGAAGCGTCAACGCGCCGAAAAGCGCTCGAAATTCTCGATCTTCGCAATTGCAAGCCCATCATCCGGCTCACCTTGCACTCTGTCAACGCTGCCAGTACACTGATGCTCTTTGCTTTGAGGAAAGGACTCGCTCGGAATGCTTCTCGCCCGCGATTATGTCAGTCACATGGCGTCGGAAGTCGTCAAGCGCCTCGTCGAGGGCGAACTCATCGAAACCAAAGCGCCGGCCGCCGTCACGCAACGCGTGCGCCAGCACATGGTCGAGGAATTGACCGTCGAAGATCGCCTCAATGATGAAGTGCGCGAGATCCTGACGCAGCACCAGGACGAAATGCGCCGCACCGGCGTCTCCTATCAAGAAATGTACAAAAAGGTGAAAGGCCAGCTCGCCCGCGACCGCAAGCTCGTTTTGCGCTGACCCCGGGGCACACTACCGAAATGCGACTCAGCCGCGAAAAAATCATCCGCCTATCTCACCAAATTACCGATGTTCTCGTCTCCAGCGACGACGTCGAATTTATCGAAGACCGCGACACCATCCGCCAGCAAGTCGTCCAGATTCTCACCGCCACGCTTCGCGAAGAGGAGAAAGCCGACGCCGAAGTTCGCAAGCGCATCACTTCCCAGAAGAAAGAAATCCTTGAGGGCAGCGAAGAGTGGGACGTTCTTTACCGCAAGTATTATGCCGACGAACTTCGTCGCATGGGCATCGCCGCCGCTCCTGACGACCGCCGCCCAAGCGCCGCGTCTCGCTAGCCGGAATTTCAAACTCAGAAAAACAAAGAGGGCGGCCAAAGCGGCCGCCCTCTTTTCATTTGATTCTGCTCGAACTAATTCGTCGGCGCCGTCAACTGGTCCGGCCGGCGCTTCAGCGTTGGCCGGTCATCATCGGTACTGTTGGGGTCTTGTCCCTGCGTTTGTCCCTTTTGCTGTTGCTCGGTGCGCGTGCGCAGGCTCGGCTTTCCGGGAGCGTTGTCTTGCACCTTGCGCGCGAACATGATGTTCCGCAGCCGCGCCTTCACGCTGTCGAACTCCGAAGTCGTGACGATGTATTCCGGCTTATTCGGCAGAATCCGCGCAATTTCCTTCTGCGCGCTCTCGATGCGGTCGGGTGTTGGCGGATGCGTTGAGAAAACCTTCGGAATCGTTCCCGGCTGGCGCTTTTCGTCCGCCTGGATACGCTCGAAGAAGGTTACGAACGCGTTCGGGTCGTAGCCGGCCTTGTACATGTACTGCAGGCCGAGGAAGTCCGCTTCGCGCTCGGCGTCGCGGGTAAATTTCAGGTAGGTCAGCGGAATCGCGATATTCAATCCTTCGTAAAGCCCGTATCCGGCCCAGCCCGCCGGACCCAGCAGAATCAGCGGAATCGTCGCCAGCTGCATCATCTCGCCCTTCGTCGCGTTCTTGGTGCCGTGCCGCGCGGTAACGTGCGAGATTTCGTGGGCCATCACGCCGGCAAGCTCTGACTCTTCCTGCGCGCGCAGAATCAATCCGCTGTTCACGTAGAAGAATCCGCCGGGCAGCGCGAACGCGTTCACCTCGTCGGAATCAATCACCTTGATCGTGAATGGCACGCGCGCATCGGAATTGCGCACCAGGTTTTGTCCCACGCGGTTGACGTATTCGGTGACGACCGGATCATCGATCAGCTTCGACGAGCGCTCAACTTCTTGCGCCAGCCCTTTCCCAAGCGCAATTTCTTTCTCCAGGGAATAGAAATTGACGCCCTTGCCGACGCTGCGGTTGCCGATGGCATCAACATCTTCTTTGGAGTTCTTCGGGCTTACGTTGTCTTGCTGCTGGACCGGCTGCTGCTGGCTCTTCTGGCTCTGTTCCGATGGCGGCTGTACCTTGGCGGGATCTTGTGTCGGCGGCGGACTCTGCGCTAGCGCCGTACTTACTGCGAACGCGCCCAGCAGTGTCAATCTGCTGGCTTGCCGGAGAATTTCTTGCATAAGCTGTACCTCCGCCTATCGGGCCCAGTTCCGAGTATACACCCCAAGCGCCCGACGGCCCCTACAATCCCTCAAAGGCTACGATGTAGGTTACGTCGCGAAGGTTTCCTGTCTTTCTGCAGCGCATCACCGATTGTTAACCCGAGCTGGAACCCACTAACAGTTGTTGCCCTTCGTGAACAGTTGTTGACACCCTTCCTTAGCCCCTCTAGAGTCGAGGATTACAAATGGGCGTCTCGAAGATCCAGATTGGCCAGCTTTGGAAAAAGGACGGCACCGGGGACACCTACCTTGTCACCCGCGTGTACACCGAAGCCCTAAGCACCATGGTGGTTCTGCGTAAATCTGGAGCCGAAAACGAGCCCCTGGTCCGCGTGCGCCTGGAGCGGACTCCCACAGGTCAGAGCATTCCAGGTTTCTCTCCCGCCCAAGAAGACGAGCGCTTCTGAGCCCACCCGCCATCCGGCGCGCCCGTAACTCGTGCGGTGCTCGCTAGATCGATCGAACCTCCATCTCCACCACATCGTCGACCTTCATCAATTCCTTCGACAAGAACGGCTCCCCGTACTTGACCCCGATCATGTGTCCATACTGCCGCGCTAGGCGGTTCATCTCGTCTTCCAACTGCTCCAGCCCCAGGTAGACCTTGCCCTTTCTCTCGCCCTTCCTCGGCCGGAATTGCGACCCGTACGCCAGGATCGCCTTCCGCCGCTGCTCGTAGTGCTCGGTGATATCCACCACCAGGGTCGGCCGCGCGGCCTCGGAAAACGCCGTCGAGTACAAGATCTTGAACGGCCGGTAGGCCTCACCGGCGATCGGCAATTGCTTCAGGCCCGCCAGGAAGCACCCTTCATATCCCAGTTTCGACGCGTTGTAATGGTCCGGATGCCGCGCCTCCCAATACGGCAAAATCACGGTCTTAGGGCGCAGCTCCCGTATGACCTCCGCGAGCCTTAATTTGTGCTGCCGGCTGGCTTGCACGTCCGAATCCGGCACGCCCAGTGACCCGCGCCACTTCACTCCCATGAGCTTGGCGGCCCTCGCCGCTTCCTTTGCCCGGGTCTCCGGCGTCCCTCGCGTCCCCATCTCACCCGCCGTCAGATCCAGAACGCCCGTCTTGTACCCGCGCTTCGCCATCTTGATCAGCGTGCCCCCGCACGTGAGCTCCACGTCATCGGGGTGCGCCGCAATCGCCAGCAGGTCGAGTTTCATCGTTGGTTTCGTCTCCGGCGTCGATTCTAGCAGCAACACGAGTGACATAAGCCGGCAAGGAGGCAAAGAGACAAGGAGGCAAAGAATCGGACGCACGCCGGCGGACGCCGATTTCCCTGAACGGCTGTCGTCTTTTCCCTTCACTTTTGACTACAACTGGCGCGATGACCCGAATTCTTTGGGCTGATCCCCCCACCCCCGGGTGTACAGCGAGTTGTGAAGTAAACCACTGACAGGACGTCGTTTGCGGGCGCGAGTGTGCGAAATCTGTTTGCAAGTTGGTTACGGGGAGCGCTCGGGGACGGGCACGCGGGGAGGGAAGAGGTGCACCCTTTGGGACAAGTGGGAAACCAAACCTTGGCTGCCTAGTGCAAAGCGGCAAGACCGCTTCAATTCCACGTGCAGCCTAGCACGGCAATATGAGTTTGGTTAAGCACTTTGCAGCGAACGGGCGGAATTGAGATGCAAACGTCGGTATGAGGTAGCGGAGGGGTGATGGTAAGCGAGAACAAGAATGATAGAAAAGTCAAAACCCGCACCCTTGAAAACCGCAAGGGTGCGGCACCCGGCTTGCGGGAACCGCCTAAGGCAACACCTGTGCATCGAAGACAGCCGTCTCGACGTGACCCGCACGCTTCACCTGCAGAAAGAGCCGATACTGCCCGGGCTGGGGGAATCCGTAAGGGAAGGTAATCTCCGCCGGCACGGCTTCGTGGCGCATGGCTATCATTGACATGGAGGACATGGAGCTTCCATCGTCCACTGCCACTGCGGGCTTCTGAAGCAGCATCAATGCCGCCATGGGCACCGATCCCTCTGGATGAATGTGCGCAAAGACGCTCAAGTCGCGCTTGAGAATCACCAGGTGTCCGGCCATGCCCATGTAGGGTTGCAGGTCCGTGGCCGGTGCGCCGTTCTTGCCGGTCACATGGAATCGCAACAGTGTGGGCTGCTGGGCTCGCTGCGTTTTGGCACTGAGCACCCACTCGACGTGCGCGTCCGCACCCAGCGGCACGATAGTCGTGCCAGCTTGTACCGTCGAGAGCTTCGGAGCTGCCGTGCTGGAATCATCACCGGTAAGGGGCCTGGCTTGGGTTGCCGCCTGCAGATCGATCTTCGACGTCATGGTGTCGGGGAAGCCCGACTCGCGCACGATGTCGGCGAACACCGCGTACGAGCCGCCGGCTACGCTTGGCAGCCCTTCGGTAAACGTCCCGGCGCCGGTTTCGTCTGGGTGCAAGTGATAAAACTCGTCCATCTCTGGCATGCGGACCAGGAATAGATGCATCAAGTGGCCGTGATCGGGAATGATTTTGTTGACCTGCATTTCCTTGCGGCGGTCGTGCCAATACGAGGATCCCATTTGCAGCTTCAGTTGATCGCCTGACACGGAAACCTGTATCGGCGGCGCTTTGTAGACCATGTCTCGGGCGTTCGCGTCGGCTACGGAGGTCCACCACAAATTCCCGAGGAAAAGAATTCCGAAAACAGCCGCCGCCGTGACCAACATCGCGACACGGCCCCCTGTTCGCTTCGCCTGCGGCACCTCTTGACCGGGTTCCACTTGGCTCTCTCGCACCGCTGCGCCAAGAATGCCGATCAAACTCAGCACCAGCAGGGTCATGAGCAACGCAAGGATGCTCCCGGTCGTCTTCTGCATGCGCAGAGTTCGTTGCGCGAATGCCGCCACAGGGACGGCTAACTCCGCTTTGCCCTGCGCGCCATCAAGCGTCATGCGCACCTGGAACGAACCGGATTCCATCAGCCAAAGCTTTCCGCTGAAGGACTGCGGGTCCGCGGCCGCTTGCTCCATGCGGTCGGCCGGCGGCGCGGTTTCTGAGCCCTCGCCAATAACGCGCATCGGCACGATGCGGATATCGCTCACCTTGCCGTCCAGAACTTGCGCTTCTACTTGTGCGACGCCGGGAATCATCTGCGGCATACGCACGGTCACGAAGAGGCGGTACGCTCCGGCCATGCCTTCGTAGTAGACGTCAGGGCTGCCGACGTGCGGCCATGCGGCAGGGCAGAGCAGCAGGTAACAGGCGAAGAGCGGGATCCATGCGCGGGATATTTTGTTCATATTCGTTCGTCTCTGTCGCAAACGAGAAATTCCATGACGAAAATCAGGTGTCGGAACGGAAGCCGCGACTCGAACCGAAAAGCTTGAGCCAAGACAAAGGCAAAAACGTAAAGTCAAAACCCGCACCCTTGAAAACCGCAAGGGTGCGGCACCCCGCCGGCTTCTTGGTGGAAAGCAGCCAAAACGCGAGCGGCTTCTAGCGTCGGACCCGCCGCATCCAGTCGCCCCATGCCAAACCTACGCGGGTCGTCAGGATCGCCGCGCCAAACGCGAAGAACATCCCGAGCCAGAATTCGCCGCGCGTCTTTTCATAGAAATCAAATTCGTGGGCATAGTGATAATCGCTGGGCCGCATCATGTAGGCATAGTGGTCCGTGCCGAAGATGCGGTTTTCCGCCAGCGGGGACACGAGAAAGCTGCCCATCGGCCACTGCACCGCGATCATTACGAGCACGAAGCCGATCCCCGCCACTGCCGCTTGCAGCCATTTGTTACGCTGCGCCATGCGGTCGAGCAGAAAATCCAGCGCTGCCGCCCCCGCAAACAGCAAAACCGGAAACTCCATCGGGACCAGGTGAGAAATCTTGGTGTACACCGGGCCCAGCTTGGCCTGCGCCGGCACCAAGGGCACGAGCCACAGCGCCAGCAGCCATAAGCAGAAATAAACCATCGAGACTTTGGTGGCGGCCCAGCGGTAACCCGATGCGCGCGCGATCCCCACGAGTACGGGTGGCATCGCCAGCGCCAGCGCACGATAGTAAATCGCGCTATGTGTGAGTGTGTAGTCGGTGTACTCGGTGATCAGAATCAGCAGAAGAATGGTGAGCATGCAGCCTGCGTACAGGAACACGCGATTCAGCTTGGCGCGCGTCTCGGCGTCGGCGCGATTCATCTCTGAAACGATCAAAAACAGTCCGCCGAGGCCGAGCGTGAAGATGCCCAAGATCAACACCACGTGCGGCGGGCTCATGATTTGTACGTCCAATCCGAAGGCGTTGTGCCACCAGTCGTCGAACGGCGCGGAGGTGAGCATCGCCAACCCACCCCACAGAGACACGAACGCTCCGAGCGGGCCGTAGAATCCCCACATTTTCACAGCCGCGCCGCGCTGGTTCTGCTTCGCGCTGAACGTCGTCGACAAAATCAAGGAACGTGCTCGAAATCCCGGCCACGATCGCGCCAAAGTGAATGCCCAGGTGCGCCGGCGTCCAAAACGTGTCGCGGCCGATGGACATGTGCCAGGAGATGTCCCAATACAAGCCCGACGGAGGTGGCCGTCACAGCGACGGCCGAGGCCCAGACGTACCAGGGAATTCCCGTGGTTTGCTGCGGAACAGAGGCCAACTGCCATGCTGCTTGCCATGTGCTTCACTCCCTCAGGTGGATGCACCGGAGCCCGTGCCGCCCCAGCCTACAAATGATACGCAAGTTTTGTGCTAGGGTTTCAACTATCATGGCCGCCCCGCTGTTGAATCACGTCGCTCTGGTCACCGGCTCTGCCAAACGCCTGGGCCGTGCCGTCGCCCTGCGGCTAGCCCAAGAAGGCGCGGACATCGTCATTCACTACCGCTCTTCGGAGGCCGAAGCGCGCCACGTGGTCACCGAGATTGAAAAATTGGCCCGGCGGGCCATCGCGCTGCCGGCTGATCTCGCCAACGTCTCTGAGATTCCGCAGGTTTTCCAGAAAGTGGATGCGCACTTTGGACGGCTGGACATCCTGGTGAACAGTGCCGCCAATTTTCTCCAGAGCGACTTCGCGTCGACGACGGAGAAGCTGTGGGACGCTTCCCTGGACACAAACTTGAAGGCGACCTTCTTTTGCTCGCAGGCCGCCGCGCCGATGCTCAAAAAAACGAATGGCGCGATCGTCAACTTTGCCGACATCGGCGGAATCCTGGGCTGGCCCGGCTTCATCCCGCACTCGGTCTCGAAGGCGGGCGTGATCATGCTGACGCGCGCTCTCGCGAAGGAACTCGCTCCCGATGTACGCGTCAACGCCATCGCTCCAGGAACAATCACCATGCCGGGCGATCCGCCCGAATGGGAAAGTGACTTCATCCGGCTCGCGCCCCTGCATCGTAGCGGGACGCCCGACGACATCACCGCCGCGGTTTCCTATTTAGCTAGCGCGAAATTCGTGACGGGCCAAGTTCTTGTGGTTGACGGTGGCCGCACCCTATAGCCAACCGGCCCTCCGAGCACCTTTCCTCATGCGCACTTTCCGGTCGGATTTGCGCAATCCGCGCGTGCAGAGATTTGCGCTCAGGTGTATTCTATTATGCTTATAGCGAAAATAAGTTCTGCGGGTTTGTCCCACCGCGCCTGATCTTACTTAACGAACGAAGAGGGCCAACCGAAAGTCATGGACAACGAGACGTACACGAAGCCGCACAACATGGATGAATTCGAAGTGCAGGAGTGGCTTGAGTCTCTGGACTCGGTGCTCGAATCCAGCGGTCCAGAAGTCGCCACCGAAATTCTCGAGCGCCTGCGCGCGCACGCGACCGTCTCCGGCATTGACTTGCCGTTCACCGCGAATACGCCTTACGCCAATACGATTCCAGCGCGCCTCGAGCCGCTGTTTCCCGGCGACCAAGAACTCGAGCGCCGGATCAAGAGCTTGATCCGCTGGAACGCGCTGGCCATGGTGGTCCGCGCCAACCGCGTCGAACACAATATCGGCGGGCACATCTCTACCTACGCTTCGGCGGCCACGCTCTACGAAGTCGGCTTCAACCATTTCTTTCGCGCTCGTACCGAGCAATTCGAAGGCGACACCATCTATTTCCAAGGACACGCCGCTCCGGGCATGTACGCCCGCGCGTTCCTAGAAGGCCGCCTCTCCGCGCAAAAGCTGGAGAATTTTCGCCGCGAACTGAAGCCGGGTGGAGGACTCTCGTCCTATCCACATCCCTGGCTGATGCCCGATTTCTGGGAGTATCCCACGGTCTCGATGGGCCTCAGCCCCCTGATGGCCATTTATCAGGCGCGCTACTCGCGCTATCTCGAAAACCGGGGTCTCAAGCCCGCCACCGACGCCAAAGTCTGGGCGTTTCTCGGAGACGGCGAAACCGACGAGCCGGAGTCGCTGGGTGCGATCACGCTCGCATCGCGTGAGAAGCTCGACAACCTGATTTTCGTCGTCAACTGCAACCTGCAGCGTCTCGACGGCCCGGTGCGCGGCAACGGGCAAATTATCCAAGAGTTGGAATCCGCGTTCCGCGGCGCACGATGGAACGTCATCAAGGTTCTGTGGGGCACCGAGTGGGATCCCATCCTGGAGCGCGACACCGAGGGTTTGCTCGTCAAGCGCATGGGCGAACTTGTTGACGGCGAATACCAAAAGCTCGTGGTTTCGTCAGGCGAGTACGTGCGTCAGCATTTCTTTGGCAGCGACCCGCGCTTGCTGCAACTGGTCGAGCCGCTTCCTGACGAGGCTTTGCGCCGCTTGCGTCTCGGCGGCCACGATCCGCGCAAGGTTTACGCTGCGTACAAAGCCGCCGTTGACCACAAGGGCGGACCGACCGTCATTCTGGCGCGCACGATCAAGGGCTACGGCCTCGGCGAGGCGGGCGAAGGCAAGAACGTCACGCACCAGCAGAAAAAGCTCAACGAAGAGGAACTGCGCGAATTTCGCTCGCGCTTCGGTATCCCTCTGAATGACGGAGACATTGCCGAAGTGCCGTTCTATCGCCCCGCGGAAGATAGCGTCGAGATCCAATACCTGCGCGCCCGCCGCGAGGCTCTGGGCGGCTACACCCCCGCCCGCAAAGTGCGCTCGAAGCCTTTGGTATGTGACCACGACGAACTCTTCCGTGAATTTCTCACCGGCAGCGAGGGCAGGGAAGTGTCGACGACGATGGCGTACGTCGGGATGCTCCGCAAAATGCTGCGCGACCCGGAAATCGGAAAACTGATCGTTCCCATCGTTCCTGACGAAGCGCGCACGTTCGGCATGGAGTCGCTGTTCCGCACTGTCGGCATTTACTCGAGCGTCGGCCAGCGCTACCAGCCGGTCGATGTGAATACGCTGCTGTATTACAAAGAAGCACAGGACGGGCAGATTTTGGAAGAGGGCATCACCGAGGCCGGGTCGATGGCGTCATTCATTGCCGCCGGCTCCGCGTACGCCACTCACGGCATCAACACGATTCCGTTTTTCATCTACTACTCGATGTTTGGCTTCCAGCGGATCGCGGACTTTATCTGGGCCGCGGCCGACATGCGCACCAAAGGTTTCCTGCTCGGGGGTACTGCAGGCCGCACCACGCTCTCCGGCGAAGGGTTGCAGCACCAGGACGGCAACAGTCACGTCCTTGCGCTCTCCGTTCCGAATCTGCGCGCGTACGATCCCGCTTTCGCCTACGAAATCGCGGTGATCATCCAAGACGGCATCCGCCGCATGTACAAAGACGGCGAAGACATCTTCTATTACATCACGCTGATGAACGAGCCGTACGCGATGCCGGCGATGCCCGGCGACGTGAAGGACGGCATCCTCAAGGGCATGTACCGCTTCCGCGCGTCGGAGAATAAGAAGGCGAAGCTGCGTGCGCAACTTTTTGGCAGCGGATCGATCTTGCGCGAAGCGTTGCAGGCGCAGGACATTCTCGAGCAAAAATACGGCGTCGCCGCCGACGTCTGGAGCATCACCAGCTACAAGGCGTTGTACACCGACGGCATCGAAGCCGAACGCTGGAATCGCCTGCATCCTGGCGTAAAGCAGCCGCGGGTGCCGTACGTGACCAAGTGCTTGGCCGACGCTCCCGGCGTTCTCGTCGCCGCTTCCGACTATCTCAAGACGCTGCCGAACATGGTCAGTCAATGGATGCCGCGCCGCCTCGCCTCGCTCGGCACCGACGGCTTCGGCCGCAGCGAAGGCCGCCAGGCCCTGCGCGACTTCTTCGAAGTCGACGCTCGCTCGATCGCCCTAGCGACGCTCTACGAGTTGCACCTGGACGGCAAACTCGAGCGCAGCGTGCTCGACAAGGCCATCAAGGATCTCGGCATCAACCCCGAGAAACCCAACCCGGTCACCTCTTAAATCGCTTTTCGGTGCTGGCAGGATATCCTTCGGTTTGGTCATTGGCGCATCAGGTCGCCCAAGACTGACCAAGGCCACGCCACCGATCATGAAAAAGAAGGGCTTCTTGGTTTCTCGCCAATGGAGTCCCACGTAGATAAACCACACCACCGGCATGAACAAACACCCGATACCCCATAGAATTCCTCGTTGCCACGCAAGCACGACAACCCAGAGTCCGCAGAAAAACCAGGCCGCGTAGCCCGTCCAGATTAGGAGATGGGACATCCAAGGCTCCGAGGATAGCTGTAACAAGGATGACGGAGTATCTCGGAAATAGGTGTGAATGGGCCGGCCGAATGTCCAATTGAGACAGGCTAGACCTGCGCGGAAAGCATTTCACCAGGCTTGATCCGGCCGGTCGCAAGATCGGCGACGAGCCGTGCGTTGGCAGCCAAAAAATCGTACGCCGCAAGTTCCTTTGGCAGGACCCAAGCGATTTGCTCGAAGGCTTTCGGGGTGACCGAATTCTCGGCGATCGCGGCTGCATAGAAACAGATTTCGAGATCGTCGGCGGTGTCGGCGTATCTGTGCTTACGCGAGCGATCTCCGCGCATTTCCGCAGCGTCACGCCAAGTTCTTCGCGCAGCTCCCGCGCTAGTGCAGCTTCGGGTTCTTCGCCTTCTTTCACTTTGCCGCCAGGAAATTCCCATTTCAGCGGAGAAGTAGTCGTGCCTTCGCCGCTGCCCGATCAGCAATCGCCGGTCTTCGCGTTCGATCACCGCCGCTACCACGAGCCTCACGGGCGTCCTCGCGATGGCTTGGCAGGGTGCAGGATACGGAAGAGCTCGCGGACGCCTCGACCAGCGGCGGACCCGGCGTGTTCAACAGTTCGTCGGAGATCACATGCACTCGCCGATCGCGAATCGCCGGCACGTCTTTCCACGCCGCTACGCTCATATGCTTTTCGCGCCTTCGATTTCGCTCCGGTCGCCGCCCAGGCCAAGACGATCACGTCGGGCTGCGCCTCGGCCACTTGTTCATCGCTCACTTTTTCGCCGGCGGAAACGACCATCTCTCCGCCCGCGATCTCCACCAATTTCCGAAACCCAGGGCGGGGAACTGATCCGCGGATTCGGCCACGCTTCGCAATAGACGCGCGGGCGCGGCTTCAGCTTCGCGGTTTTGCGGCGGAGCGAATGCGAATTCGCTGCGCATCCTGGCCACGAGTCGCTTGGAGCCGCGGAAATGCGGCCTGCAATTCGCCCGCAGCAGCAGAATGTCGCGCTCGATGTCGGCGAGGCTGCGCGGATTCTTGGCCAGGAAATTCAACGGCTGCTCGAGCAACTTCGCGACGGTTTCCTGCTTGTAGGGGACCGACCCGATCACCAGCGTCGGCCGCAGCGCCAGGATTTCGTCGACGCTCTCCATGCGCCAGCAATCGCCGAGCTCGGCAACCCGCGACTTCCGCCACGTCGGCGCACCACTTGGTCACGCCGACCAAGGCGCGCCGCGCACCGATCGCGCACAAAATCGACGTCGCGCTTGGCGCAAGGGAAACGATGCGCAACGGTGGGTTCGTCGCACCCTTGGCAGGACGCTCGCTAGCAAGCTCTTTGTTGCCCTTTCTCATTGGCACCGGCGAGAATACCAGAGCCTTGCTACGGTATTGTTGCAAGAATCCTCCACAGTTGCTGTCATGCGCGCGGTACAGCCTGTTTGTCATTTAAACCCCGCCCTCTGAAGAGGGCGGCTACAGAGTCTGGACGCGACGCTCGCCTCATGCTACCTTGCATTTAAGGCGTGGGGGATTAAACCGTTTTAGGCGTGCATATTTGACCGCGCAGAGCATTTGTCCAAAGGGGAACGACAACCCATGGCATCAAGGATCGTGCAACGGCTCGCTTTGACGTTCGTCCTGCAGATCGCATTGGGTGGCTGCGTGCTGGCGCAATCCACTGCGATGGCACCGCCGCCGACCTTCAGCAAAGATGTCGCACCCATCTTGCAAAAAAATTGCCAGACGTGCCACAGGCCGGGCGAAGGTGGACCGTTTTCGCTGCTGACGTACGACGATGCGCGGCCCATGGCCTTCAGCATCAAGCGCGTGGTCTCGCAGAAAATCATGCCGCCGTGGTTTGCCGATCCCAAGTTTGGCCATTTCTCAAACGAGCGGTCGCTCTCGGAAAAAGAAATTGCCACGCTGGTCGCGTGGGCAAACGCCGGCGCGCCCGAAGGCGATCAAGAAAGACCTGCCGCCACCGATCAATTTGGTGGAGGGCTGGGGAATTCCCAAGCCCGATGTGATTTTCCAGCTGCCGCAAGCCGTTCCAGATTCCCGCGACCGGCACGATCGAGTATCAGTACGTGATCGTTCCCACGGGCTTTACGGAAGACAAGTGGGTGCAGATGGCCGAGGCGCGGCCGACAAATCGCCCGATGGTGCATCACATCATCGCCTACGTGCGCGAGCCGGGGTCGAGCTACTTCAAGGACCAGAAGCCGGGCGAATTTTTTGTGGCGCCGCCATCGAAGGAAGATGAAAAAGCTGACACCAGCGCGCTGCCCAGCGATTTCCTGGTCGGCTACGCGCCCGGGCAGCCGGCGGAAATCCTGCAGCCGGGCCAAGCCAAGCTGATCAAAGCGGGCTCCGACCTCGTGCTGGAAGTGCATTACATGGCGAATGGGAATGGCCACCACCGACCAGGCGCAGCGTTGGGCTGGTCTTTGCCAAAGACGCCGCCGAAGCAGCGCGTCTTGACGCTGTCGGCTGTCAACGGCACGTTCAAGATCCCGCCGGGTGATCCGGACTATCGCGTGGATGCGTCCTTTGAAGTGCTTACGGACTTGACGCTGGCGTCGCTCCATCCGCACATGCACACGCGGGGCAAGGATTTCGAGTATCGGATCGTGTTTCCGAATGGCGAGACGCGAAACGCTTCTTCGCGTGCCGCATTACAACTGGCAGCTGGCAGCTTTGGTACAACCTGGCCGAGCCGATCGCTCTGCCCAAGGGCACCAAGATCGAGTGCACGGCGCATTTCGACAATTCCGCGAACAATCCTGAAAACCCCGACCCCACCAAAACCGTCATCTGGGGGCAGCAGAGCTGGGACGAAATGATGGTCGGCTTCTTCAACCTGGTCTTCGACGCGAAAACGCCCGCGCGGGCGCTCTTCCCGGAGCACAAGGACCACGCTGCCATCGCGCAGAACTGAGGGGGGATCGGTTTTCGACTGGCAACGGTCTCCGCCGATTGACTTCCCTATGCCGCTATGTTGCACTCGCCACTATCCTTTGGTGAGGTGAGCAACATGCGACTCCGGCCCGCACTGGCCGCTTCGATTCTGGTGATTTCAGCAACCTGCGTTGCGCCGGCCATATTTGCCCAGGGCTCAGACCCGCAAACGGTGCGCTACCACGCCACGATCGACACGGTGAAATACGTTTACGGCGTTGCGCCGCCGGTCGCGCACCTTCACGCCGGAAACATTCTCGAAGCCAATTCGCTCGATTGCTTTGGCAACGCCATCAAGAAGCCCGGCGACACGATTGCAATGAGCAAAGGCGACAATCCGCTCACCGGTCCCTTTTTCATCGATGGCGCGGAACCCGGGGACACGCTGGTGGTCCGGATTCTCGATCTTCAAGTTGATGGCGATCAGGGACTTGGCGCGTTCGCTCCGGGTTTCGGCGCGCTCAACGAAACCAACTACACGCCGATGTTGCATCCTCCGCTGCCGGAAAAGATTTGGTTCTATCCCATCGACCACGCGGATAATACCGCCACGTTTCAGGCGCTCGACTCGAACTACAAAGTGAAAATCCCGCTGCATCCGTTTCTTGGGTGCATCGGCGTCGCTCCCGCGGGCGGCGAAGCTCGCAGCTCCGTCGTGCCGGCCGAGTTCGGTGGCAACATGGACGCACCCGAAGCCTCCGCGGGCAACACGATTTATTTTCCTGTGAACGTTTCCGGTGCGTTGCTGTACTTCGGGGATGGGCACGCGGCGATGGGCGACGGCGAAATCGCAGGCACAGCCATCGAAGTGCCTATGCGCTCGCGCCTGCAAGTGGATGTCGTGAAGGGGAAGAGGACGGGCTGGCCGCGATTTGAGAACGAAAAAGAGATTATGGCCGCCGGGATTTACCGTCCCGTCGACGATGCTCTCCGCATCGCCTTCACCGAGTTGGTCGCGTGGATTCACGCCGAGTACGGCCTTTCCGAGCTGGACGCTTACGAATTGCTGTCCAAGGTAGGTAAGATCCATCTGACGGAGATGGTGGACCCCAACTACGTAGTAGTGGCGTCCATAGAGAAGAAATTCCTGCCGCCCAAAAAGTAGGCCCAAAAAGTACACAATGTTCAGCGACGCCGTCCTCGATCACTTCCGCAATCCGCGCAATGCCGGGCAACTTCCTTCGGCCGACGCCAGCATTGAAGTCAGCAATCCCGTTTGCGGCGATATCCTACGGCTTGCGGCGCGCATGAACGGCGGCCGCATCGCGGAAGCGCGCTTCCTTTGCCGCGGTTGCACTACCGCGATCGCCTGCGCGTCGCTGCTCACGGAACAGTTGCACGGCCGAACACTCGCCGAATGTGGCGTGATCACTTCTGAATCGCTATCGGAGGCTCTTGGGGTGCTTCCGGCCGCGACGTTTCACGGTGCACAGCTTGCAAGCGATGCTTTGCGAGCGCTTCTTGGAAAGCTCTAGGCGGCATACCGAAGTAGGCCAATCAGCCGGTCGCGCGCGCCAGCGTCTCCGGATCATTCAAGTTCAGCACGCATCCCTGTTCCGTGGTGGGCACTTCGCGGACTTCTCCCGCGTGTGCCCAGACTACGGCGCGCGCGCCCTTGTCCAGCGGCGCGGCAAGCAATTCGTCGTATAGCGCGGCTGAGAAAATCACCGGATGCCCGCGCTGCCCGCGAAACACAGGCATCACAATCTTCACCTGCCCGGCCGCTTGCGATGCGTAGAACTGTTCGATCAAATCGTTGACTAGCGCCGCGCTGATCAGCGGATGGTCGATCAAGCACAAGAGCAATCCGTCGGTTCCCGCAGGTAGACCGCGTACGGCGGCGTGAATCGAACTGAGCTGACCCTTTTCCCACTCCTTGTTGATCACGATTTCGTCCGCGGCAAGGTGCACCGCGCTGGCGATCGGTTCGGCGTGCGGGCCCAGAACTACGCGGCGCGCGCCGATTTTTGGGTGCAGGGTGACGTCCAGTAGATGCTCCAGGAACGGGCGTCCCTGGTAGGGAAGCAGCGCCTTGGGCGAGCCCATCCGCTGGGACGCGCCACCCGAAAGGATGACTGCGGCTAACATGATGCCTTACCGTGCGCCGAGGGCTGGCCGCGATTCGATCTTTACTTTTTTGTGCGCGGCACTCTCCGCGTTGCGTCGCACAGCGACCAGCTCCGCCACGATGCTGATCGCAATTTCTTCCGGCGATAAAGCGCCAATCTCTAGACCCGTCGGTGCATAGACGCGCTCGAACTCTTCCGGGCGGTAGCCTTCGTTCTCGAGCGCCTTGTACACCGACAAAACTTTGCGTTTGCTTCCGATCATGCCGATGTAGCGAGCTTCGGTCCGCACCGCCCATGCCAGCACGCGCATGTCTTCTTTGTGCCCGCGGGTCACGATCACCAGGTACGTCGCGGCGCTGGGGTGAAGGGCATTAAATGCTTCGTCGTAGCTGGTGAAGATTTCCTGCGCCATCGGGAAGCGCTGCAAATTCGCGAAGGTGTCGCGATCGTCGACCACGCCCACCGCGAATCCCGCGGCGCTTGCGGCCTTCGCCAGTGCCATCGACACGTGTCCGCCGCCGAACACGTACAGCATCGGCTGCGGCAGAATCGGTTCGACGAAAATCTCCACTGTGCCGCCGCAAATCAAGCCATTGTCGTAGGTGGCTTCGTTGTTCAGGTTGAAGACCATTTTCCGCGGCGCTTCGTTTTGCATCACTTCTTTCGCGGCGGCCCACACTTCCGCTTCCACGCAGCCGCCGCCGATGGTCCCTACCAGCGACCCATCTTCGCGCACCAGCATCCGAGAGCTTTCGAAGCTGGGAATCGAGCCGTTGGTGTGCACGATCGTAGCCAGCGCACCTCGCTGCCCGATCCGGCGCATCTTCACGATTTCTTCAAAGATGTCCATCTATGTTCATATTTTACGCTACCCTTCGCGGATTGGCGCGTCAATTCTGGCTGTCTAGACAGCCTGCCTGTCCTCTCGTTAGACTGCACTCATGGAATCTGTCCCCTCTTCGCCTAAGCCAGAGCCACTGGTGTCCGCCTCTGAGGCCGTGTTTTTCCTCCTGTTGGCGCTCTTTATTGTTGCGGCGTGCGTTTGGCCTATCCTCACCGCGCGCATACATCATTTCTCCACCTGGACGCCGGATGCCGCGCATTCCTTCGTCGTGCACGAACATGGCGCTACGTTCTACCTCGAGCCCCGGCTCGGCAAGTTCTACGTCAACCTACCCTGGATTTGGTGCGCGCTTTTGGCTGCCGCGGTGCTGGTTGGTTTGCTCACCGGAAAGAAAACCGGGAGCCGTACGTGAAGGCGGTCGTTTTCCACCAGCATGGTGGGCCCGAAGTCCTCAAATACACCGAAGCACCAGAGCCGGCGATTCGTGCCAACGAGGTGTTGGTTCGGGTGCGGGCTTGCGCGCTTAATCACCTTGATTTGTGGGTTCGCGGCGGATTGCCAAACGTGCCTATACCGCTGCCGCATATTCCCGGCAGCGATGTGGCGGGCGAGATCGCGCAAATCGGCGCCGATGTCACGATGGTCCGGGTGGGCCAGAAGGTGGTGCTTGCGCCCGGCGTCACCTGCGGCAAATGCCCGGCCTGCCTCGCTGGCCGCGACAACCGCTGCCGCCAATTCACCAATCTTGGCTACATGATTGACGGAGGTTGCGCTGAATTCGTCCGCGCGCCCGAAGTGAATTGCCTGCCGTTTCCGGAAAATCTTTCGTTCGAGGAAGCTGCTGCGGTGCCACTCGTTTTCCAGACTGCCTGGCACATGCTCTTGAGCCGCGCGGAGCTACAGGCCGGAGAGGATGTGCTCGTGCTTGGCGCAGGCAGCGGCGTGGGCTCCGCGGCGATTCAAGTGGCGAAGTTTCTTGGCGCGAGCGTGATCGCCACCGCCGGCACCGCGGAAAAGTTAGAAAAAGCGCGGCAACTCGGCGCCGACCACACGATCAACCACAAGGCGCAGAAAATTCGCGAGGAAGTGCGGCGCATCACCAACAAACGCGGCGTGGATGTTGTTGTCGAGCACGTTGGCACGGCGACTTGGGACGAGAGTCTCGCCAGTCTAGCGCCTGCCGGCCGACTGGTTACCTGCGGCGCGACCACGGGCTACGACGCCAAGATCGATCTGCGCTTTCTGTTTAGCCGCCAGCTTTCGCTGCTTGGCTCGTACATGGGGACGAAGGATGAGCTGCAAACAGTGATGAAGCTGGTCGCGGCGGGGCGGCTGAAACCGGTCGTCGATCGCGTCTTTCCCCTGGAGGAAGCTGCCGCCGCGCACGCCTACCTCGAAGCCGGGCGGCAATTCGGCAAAGTGGTCCTTCACGTTTAGCGAAAACTTATCGCCAGTCTCTCTGCGAAGACTTCGCTATCAGGCAAACGGGTTCTCATCCGCGCTACGGCCATAGATCACCGGAACCGGAACGTCCAGCAATCGCAGGTACACCGACAGTTGGCCGCGGTGATGGTACAAGTGGTTGAACATGATCGTGCGGAGCATCGCAACACGCGGGATGGCGAACACTTCTTTCCCCTTCGATGTGAGACGCCAATTTCCCATGGCCGCTGATTCGCTGACGCTGCCGAGATATTCTTCCGCGGCTTTGATGCTCGCATCGTGGGCGGTGAGAATCTCTTTCGTGTCGCGTGCTGCAGGAGGATCGAAATTAGCCTGGGCGACATCTAGCGCGTCGGCTTGAGCAAGCTTCGCGAGGTTGCCCGGAATCGTGGCGATGTGAAGTGCCAGTTGGCCCAGCGACATCGATTTCGGATGAGGTTTCCACCCCAGCTTGTCCGCTGGAACGCGTTCCAAGACGCGTTTGGTGATGACCGCCTCCTGCTGGATTTCACTCACCATTGGTGCAAGCATTGGAACCATTTGTTGGTCTCCCCGCTATACCTTGTTCTTGGAACAAGCCGAGTTATTCGGCTTTCTTAGGTTGCGTGTACAAGGCCTTTGGATCGACCAACTCGCCTTCGATGTACTTGTCGTGGTGGCGCACCCATGCCATCGAATGCTTGAGGCCCTCCTCGTCACGGCCCTTCGGGGCAATATCCAGCCAGTTGTAGGCCCCGACGAGGATATCCAGCCCGCGGCCGTAGCTCGAATAGGTATGGAAGACGTTGCCGGCCGCGTCTTTGTAGAAAACGCTGGTGCCCGGGCGTTCCTCGCTCGGAAATTCCTGCATTGTATAGTTGTAGTAGACCGGGCCCTTGCCCACGTCTTCTTTCTTCATCGACACTTGATAGTCGAAGTTGAAATTGCTGCCGTTCGACGACACCCAATGAAACCTCCAGCCCATACGCTTCTTGAACGCTTCGATCTCTGCCAAGGGCGCCCGCGAAACCACAGCTAGTCGGACGTCGCGCGCCGCGAGGTGCGGCACGCTGCCGTCGATGTGGTCCGAAATGTACGAGCAGCTTGGGCAGCCTTCTTTCCATCCAGGGCCGAACATGAAGTGATAGACGATCAGTTGGCTTTTGCCGCCGAAAAGATCGGCCAGCGTCTCTTTGCCTTTCGGCCCATCGAAAGTGTATTGCTTTTCTACCTTCTCCCAAGGCAATTCGCGGCGCTGACGGCTCAGTTCGTCGCGCAGCCGCGTAAACTCCTTCTCCTTAAGCAATAGTTCCTTTCGCGCCGCAAGCCATTCTGCTTGCGAAACGACCTTTGGACCTTCTCCCTTGCTCGCAGCCGTAGCCATGATTACTTCTCCTTTTCTGTAGGTGCTTTCGACCAAATCCTTTTCGTTCTGCTCCTGGTACCAAGCAGCCTTGCAGCGAGTGCGGTCAGCCCGCCGCTAGATATCACTCCGGCGACCAGCAACGCCGCGCTAGCCATGCACGCTGGACACATAAGTCTCTCCTCCGGCAGCGGCCCCGCTCACTGCAAACGCGGCGCTTCGGCCCGTTGGCGAACGCTCTCGTGGATGTGTTTCCAGCCCCCGACGACTCCGGTGCGATGCTCATCCGATATCAATCCCATCGCGGTGTGCTGGAACTTGATCAGCGTTCCTCCGTCCACTTCGCTCAGCCGGTATTGCACGTTCGAGACTACCGGGAACGACATGAATAGCGGTCCGCTGAATTCCAGCAGTGTTGGCCGCTTGATCGCTTGCACATGCGCCCAAAAATGACCGTTGTTGTCGCCCAAATCGCGGAACCATCGGCCCCCGGGCCACGGCTCGATCTTCATCGGCATCGGTTTTCCGTCCGGCATGCCACTCCCTGGCCCGAGTTGCTCAAGCAGCGCCGCGAACGTCACGTCCAGCGATGCGCGCACGTGAATCTCTTGCGTCACAGTCAGTGTCAGATCTTCAATTGTCCGGGTGACCTTCGGTGCTGCTGCGCTCATCTTTCCTCCTCAAGCCAGAAGTCGTCTCGATCCTTGCTAAAAACTATAACGCTCCACTCACGGGTTCTGTTTCGCCTCCGCGCGCTCTTTCACGCGAAGCAGTTGGTGCCGCCAAAACCGCTCGAACGTGCTGGTCCACTCGTGTAGTGGCCGGATCGCCTCCGCGTTGATGCGATAGAGCATCTGACGGCCGTCGCGCCGCGCGCTAACCAAGCCAACGTTGCGCAGGACACGCAGATGCTTCGACACCGAAGGCTGCTCCAAGCCCAGGCGCGCCACGATATCCCCGACGGGACGCTCCTGCAGCGCCAGATAGTTCAGGATGTCGCGTCGCCGGGGCTCAGCGACCGCGTTGAAGGCATCGGAAGTGGTAGCGGCGCGGGCCATGGGTGCACAATACATGCCCATATGGGCATGTGTCAAGCACTTTTTTGATCCTCTGCAACCCGGAAAAACCGGTTCGCGCTTGGAGTCGTCCGGTCCGCCGCAAATCGTCAGCTCGGCCGCACGACGGGCTTTCGGAGAAAAGCGAACTAATCCGGGTGTGTTACGAGGAGTCCTCGACACCATGTTCAAGCTGGCGTTGGTAGGTGGTGCTATTGAAGTGGCCCTGCGACTCGGCAATGAGTCCGTCTTCTCCGATCTCCCACACCTCGAAACCGCTGATGCGAACGCGGTGTCCGGTGCCGCCCGGCCCGGTGTTCGTGCCGATGAGCGTCCAGTGATATTCGGCACGGTCACCCTGCATGAGGACGTCGTCCATCAGCACCTGCATATTTGGAAAGGCGGTCATGAACGTCTGCGCAGCCTCTGTGATGGCGGTCCGACCGACCGATGGAACGCCGTCATTGATGGTAAGCGAGCCGTCCGGTGCGTAGTGCGCAGCGACGCTCGCGGCATCGTGGCTGCACCACGCCGCAGTGTAGCGTTTGGCGAACTCTCCCAGTTGAGCAAGGTCGGGCATCGTGTATCGGGACATCGCATTCGAGACCCACCGAGCATCTCGGGAACGGCCGAGCCCGGTCCCAAGTTTGCCTTAGGGAGCAGATGACAATGTGGACTAGCCCATGGTCGCCGGCACTTCGACATCGGCGCGTGCGATGAGTTCAGCGGTCGACTCGATCGGCTGAGACGTTAGCGATGCTAGGTGGTAGCCGCGCTCGCGCAGGAATTGCAGGCAACCCTGATGTGCGTCCGGACCGTGGGTCGCCAGCAAAATGGTCGGCCGGTGCTTATCGATGACTTGCGCTGCGCCCTGAAGAGCTGCAACCTCGGCGCCTTCGATGTCGATCTTCATCACGTCGGGAGGGCGGACCTCTCCGCTCGCGACCAAGCTATCGATTCGCACGGTTCGCACCGTTTTCTCACCGTGCTCCGACAAATGTGCCATGGATGGGTCCGCCGACGGATCGAAACGCGCAAAGCCATCCACCGCTGTGGCCGCCGCCTCCACAATGGTGCAGTTCTGGATGCGGTTCATTTCGACATGCCGCTTCAGCAGCGCAATGTTCGCGGCCAGCGGCTCGAAGCAATACACGTGGCCCTTGTCGCCGGTGAGCACGCTCGCCAGCAGGCTGTAGAATCCCACGTTCGCGCCGAGGTCGTACACCACATCGCCGGGCGTGACCTCGCGCCGAAAGGCGTGCTGCTTCTCATACTCAAAGCTGCCCACCCAACAGCCGTGTGTGCTGGACCCGGCGATCCACTTCTTTCCGCGCAGCGGACCTTGCAGGATCGGAACTACCGTCGTCGGCGGAATCAGTCTCAAGGGACTTCGCAGCAGCTTGCCGAAGAAGGTGTCCTTCGAGATGCCGGAAAGGTTCATGGACACGCACATTGTAGCTCCTCGTTTGTATCCGCGGCATACGTATGCGAGAATTAACAAAAGCGAGGCATCATGAGCACCTCACTCGGCAAACACGTCACCCTGAATAAGCCCGACGACTTTGGCAAGCTCCTCGAGGATGAAGGCATCATCTTCACCACGCTGGACAAGGCCGTTAACTGGGCTCGCAAGAGCTCGATTTGGCCGCTGGGATTCGGCCTGGCGTGCTGCGCGATCGAGATGATGTCGATGGCCGCGGCGCGTTTCGACGTTGCGCGCTTTGGCGCGGAAGTGTTTCGCCCGTCGCCGCGGCAGGCCGACTTGATGATCGTTGCCGGCCGTTTGTCGCAAAAAATGGCGCCTGTGATCAAGCAGCTTTACGATCAAATGCCGGAGCCCAAGTGGGTTATCTCGATGGGCGCGTGCGCCACGTCGGGCGGCGTCTTCAATAATTACGCCATCATCCAGGGATGCAACCAAGTGATTCCCGTGGACGTGTACGTTCCTGGCTGCCCTCCGCGGCCGGAGGCTTTGCTCTATTCCATCCTGCAATTGCAAAAAAAGATCGACAGTGAAAAGGGTTCGTTCAAACGCGCCCTCAATCTCTCCTGATCGTTTTCCATGAGCGCTTCGCCGGATCCCGCTCGGCAATTCTTGCGGCATACCCTTGCGACCGTGGCCTATCGCGGCGGAAAAGCGTTGCGCGGCGCGCCGGAAACGTTTGCCGTATTTCGCAGCGGCGATTCGACGCGCACGCCGGCAAAAATCTTGGCGCACATCGGTGATTTGTTCGATTGGGCGCTTTCCATGGCGCAGGGCAAGGCCTCGTGGCACGATTCGGAGCCGCTTGCGTGGAACGCCGAAGTGGAGCGCTTTTTCGCCGCGGTGAAGAAATTCGACGACTATCTCGCTTCGACCGAGCCTTTGCACGCTCCCATCGAAAAGCTGTTTCAAGCTCCCATTGCGGATGCGCTGACGCACATCGGACAAATTGCGATGCTGCGGCGGCTAGCCGGTGTGCAGATCCGCGGCGAGAATTATTTCGTAGCGGACATAGCGGCCGGGCGATGCGGCGCCGAGCAGTCCGCCCCGCGGCGCGAGTTCGACTGAAAGCGCCGGCATTGCTCAGCTCTTGCACCGCACGCAATCTGTTGTTTGTGGCCTTGCGGCAACTGGTAAGATGGGACACCCTCCCTGGCGTGGTCGCGGCCGCGAGTCGCGCGACTGTAACCGTAGTTTCTCTGGAACATTCATGAACGAAGTATCGACCGTCTACCCGCATCGGAAGGAGAAATCCGCTCATGTATAGAGCTGCCGCTTTTCTGCTCGTGTTGTTTCTGGTTGGTTTCCCTGTCGTGAAAGCGGGCTCGATTCCATCGGTAGCACCTGCATCTTTGCAAGAGCAGGATCAGAACCAGAATCAGGACGCGAACCAGAATCAAGATCCGAATCAAGATCCGAATCAAGATCAGAATCAAGCCCCGAGTCCGGGGCAGGCGCCGAATGCCGACTACCAGCCGTATTCGCCCGATCAACTCGACAATCTTTTGTCGCCAGTCGCGCTGTATCCCGATCCGCTGCTGGCGCAGGTGCTCATCGCGGCGACGTTCCCCGATCAAGTAGAGGAAGCGGCGCGTTGGGTGCGCGGAAACGGGCAAGCGGGAATCGACGATCAGAATTGGGACGTCAGCGTAAAGGCCGTCGCGCACTATCCGTCGGTCGTCGAGATGATGGCCGACAAGATCGATTGGACCACTTCGGTGGGCCAGGCATATGTGAACCAGTCAACCGATGTCTCGACAGCGGTGCAGCGCCTGCGGCACATGGCGCGCAACGTTGGGAATTTGGTGACCACGCCGCAACAAGAGGTCCTCGAAAATGGAGGCTACATCGCCATCGATCCCATTCAGCCGCAATACATCTACGTGCCCGTTTACGATCCGGCGATCTGCTACTACCGGCGTCCGTATTGGGGGCCGGCGATTGCCTTTGGCGTCGGCTATCCGATCGGCGGGTGGCTGAATCTGGACTTTCACTGGGGCTTCGGCGGCGGGTGGGGCGGCGTGTTTTATACCGGATGGCGGCCGTGGGGCGGATGGAATGGTGGATGGATCAATCGCGGGCGGCCGTTCGTCCGTGGGAACAACGTCTACATCAATAACCGCTATACGAACATCAACGTGAATCGCACGGTGATCAATCGCACCGTGAACGTGAACAACATCAACCACTACAACTACATCCACAACAACGTGAACTACAACAACGTGCATGTGAACAACACGCGAGTCGCCAACTACAACGCCGGGCGTGGGAACGTGACGGTGAACAACAATGTCCGCGTGAACAACAATACGCGCGTGAACAACATTCAGAACAACGTGAATAGCAACGTGCAGAACAATCGCGGGTCGACCGGAAATAACAGCATAAACAACAAAGTGCTGAACCGAAACATCGACGTGAACAACTCGCGCGTGAACCAGTTCCGAGGGAATACCAGCATCAATCAAAACAACCATCCGACGCAGGTGCAAAACAACGTGCACACCTTCGGACACTCGGAGGGAAATTTCAACGCCAACGTTTCCAGCCAGCGCGGCCAGTCCAGCCGCACGCAGATGTCGCAGCCAGTGCGCACCTACACTCCGGCATCACATGGCGGCGGTGGCGGCGGTCGTCCTTCTGGCGGCGGAGGCCGTCCGAGCGGCGGCGGCGGGAGGCACCAATGAGCGCGAATGGCGACAGGAGGACTCCGATGAGCACAGCGATCAACTCTAGAGTGACGGCGATTGGGCGGAGGCGCCATATCGCCGCGGCCATCGGTTTTCTTTTTGCGATGGCGTTCTGCGCAGGAGCTTTGCGCGCCCAGCAGGCGTTTTCCGCACCGGAAGACGCGCTGCAGGCGCTGGTGTCCGCTGCCAAGGCCAAGGACCGCACCGAGCTGAGCAAAGATTTTCGGCTCGGACTACGCCAAGCTGCTGTCCGGTGATGCCGTGGAGGACGATAAGGATCTGAAGGACTTTTCGGCCGCAGTCGGAGAATCCGCAACCTTGCGGAAAGAGAACGACGCGAAGTACACCGTGCTGGTGGGACAAGACAATTGGCCGACGCCCATCCCGGTCGTGCAGAAAGACGGCAAATGGAGCTTCGACACCAAGGCGGGCATGGACGAAATTCTGAACCGCCATGTCGGTGAAAATGAACTCGCCGCCATCGAAACCTGCCGCGCCTACGCCGTGGCGCAGTGGGAGTACTTCACCGAAGCCGATTGGGATCACGATGGCGTTGCGGAGTACGCGCAGCACTTAGTCAGCTCGCCGGGGAAACACGACGGGCTGTATTGGGAGACCGCGGAGAGCGAGAAGCCGAGCCCGCTGGGTCAACTGGTCGCGGCGGCGCGCGCGGCAGGCTACGGTCCAAAGGAAGACGCGGCGGCAGGGGAGGGCGGCGGCGCGGAAGCCGAAGGCCTCACGCTGGAGCACGCGCCATTTCACGGATATTACTTCAAGATCCTGATGAAGCAGGGAGCTCACGCGGCGGGCGGCAAGTACAACTACATCATCAACGGCAACATGATCGCGGGCTACGCACTGGTAGCCTACCCCGACAAATGGGGCAGCTCCGGCGTAATGACCTTCACCGTGAACCAGCAAGGCCGCGTCTACGAGAAAAACCTAGGCGCAAACACCGCGAAGATCGCCGGCGCCATGACCGAGTACGATCCCGACCCAACCTGGAAGCGCGTGGACCAACAATAGCCGTGCGTAGCACAGACACTCTTGTCTGTGCGCCTCTAAACTAGCCACAAACACGAGGTTATGGGTGGAGTTCGTCTGACCCGCTACTCGCGCCGCCGCCCTAACCCTCCCCGATCCTATTCGTCAAAGCGAGCGACTATCCCGGGAACAAAACGACTAGCATCCTCGTTGTTCCCGGCATAAGCTCATCGACAAGGCCAGAGGAGCTCCGATGCTTCGAGACCTGCGTTTTGCCATTCGGATGTTGCTGAAACAACCCGGCTTCAGCCTGATCGCGGTGCTCACGCTGGCCCTGGGGATTGGCGCAACCTCGGCGGTTTTCAGCCTGATCCAAGGCGTTCTCCTGACGCTGCCGCCCTACCGGCAGCCGCAGCAGCTCGTCCTGATTCCATCCGCCCGCACCGATGGCCAACAGCAAGAAAACCCTCACGCTTGGCCCGCCCAGCAATGGATGGAATGGCAAAAAGAAGCGAAATCCTTCGCAGGCATCGCCGCTTATGCCTGGACCTTCAACTTCCTCGTCCGCAACGACGGCAGCGAATCCATTGAGGGCATGGTCGTCACCAAAGACTATTTCCAGGTTACGGGACTCCAGCCGGTAACGGGCCGCACTTTCGTCGAGTCCGAAACTGCAGCTGGACCGCCGCCGGTGATCCTCCTCGGCTACGAGTTTTGGCAGCGCCGCTTCAACGCCGACCCGCAAATCATCGGTAAAACCGTGCGCATCAGCCGCTGGGACGCGCCGCCCACCGTAATCGGCATCATGCCGCCCGGCGTCCGTTTTCTTCCCACGCCGGGGGCCTCGAAGGAGCCGAACTACAACGTCAACGCCACCGTGGATTTCTTCATTCCGGTTACGCCTGACGCAAAGCACTTGAAGGACCCGGAGTGGGACATCGTGGCGCGATTGCGCGACGCCACTCCGATCCAGAAGGCGCAAGGGGAACTCTCGCTCATCGTCGCCAGGCAAGGACAATCCGATCCCGACTTTCAAGGCATCGCTCCCCAGCTTAAATCGGTTACCGACGAAATGAATCGCGACGGCCGGCGCATCCTGCTGCCCCTGCTGGGCGCGGCCGCGCTGGTCCTCTTGATCGGCTGCGGGAACGCTGCCGCCTTGTTGCTGGTGCGCGGGCTGCAACGCCAGCAGGAATACGCTGTGCGCAGCGCTTTGGGGATGCGCCGCATTGCTCTTTTCCGCCAGGTTGCGGCCGAGAGTTTGCTGCTCGCTCTGTTGGGGGGCGGACTCGGTGTCGGGCTGGCTTTCGGGGTGGTCAGGCTGTTCAAGCTGGTTGCCGTGCACGCCATTCCGCGCCTTGATAGTGTCACCACCGGCTGGGCGGTGCTCGCCTGCGGACTGGGCTCGGCGGTTCTCGCAGCCATGCTCGCCGCGCTTCTCCCGGCTCTGCGCGCCTCCGGGCTGGACCCCATGGAAGTGCTCAAAGGCGGCGGATCGAAAAGCAGCACCGGCCTCGGCGAGCGCCGCCTGCTGCGCGGAGTCACCCTGGTGCAAACCGCGCTGACCCTGGCGCTGCTGGTCGGCGCCGGCCTCCTGATTCGCACCATGATGAACATCGCGAACGTGCCATCCGGATACAACACCGGACGCATTCTCACCATGAGTGTTACGGCCGTCCAGGGAGACTGGGCCAACTTTCACAAGCAAGCCTTGCAACGCGTGTCCGCCCTTCCCGGCGTTCAATATGCTGCCTTTGCCTGGGGCGTGCCGTTGACCGGCAACAATTGGCCGGGGGCTCTGGACGTCGAGGGCCAGCCCGAAGCGGCCAAGGAAAGCGACAAGATCGCTCTGCCTCTGCGCGCGGTCACGCCGGACTACTTCAAGCTGATGGGTGTGGCGATGGTCGACGGGCGCGAATTTCGCGACACCGATGACCACAAGGACGTCGACGTTGCCATCGTCAACCGGGCATTTGTGGACCGCTACTTTCCCGGCGCCAATCCGACCGGACGCAAGCTCTGGTTCGACGGGCGGCAGAAACCCCCTGCGCTGATCGTCGGCGAGGTTGCCAACGGCCGCACCGACGACCTCACCCAGGCCGCGTCGCCCGAGATCTATCTATCTCTTTGGGAGGCGCATGCGTTCTCCAAACATCTGGTGATCCGCACCGCCGCAGACCCACAGTCCGTGATCGTCGCGGTCCAGCGAGAGCTGCACGCCGTCGATCCCACCGCCGCCATCGAAAACCTCAAGACCCTCGAGCAGATTCGCGGCGATTCGCTGGCTTCCCGTACCTTCGCGATGCAGTTGCTGGTCGGATTTTCCGTCGTGGGAAGCGCTCTGACGCTCGTCGGCATCTACGGCGTGCTTTCGCTCTCGGTAGCCTCCCGCCGCCGCGAGCTAGCCATCCGCACCGCCATCGGCGCAGGGCAGAGGGACATCCGCAACCTGATCTTCGCTGAGGGATTCCGCCTGATCGCCGCAGGCGTGTTGGCAGGTGTCGTCCTGGCCGTCATCCTGTCGCGCGTCCTAAGGTCTTTTCTCTTTGGCGTGCGGCCCGATGATCCCGCAACGCTGATCGTCGTCGGCCTGCTGTTCGTCGCCGTCGCGCTGCTGGCCTGCTGGGTCCCAGTCCGCCGCGCCGCCAAGGTCGATCCCCTGGAAGCGTTGCGCTACGAGTGAGCGTCCAGTCCCGTCAGGGAAGAATCTGGATGTCGAGGACGTGGAAGACGGTCGAGCCGGCATTGCTGATGCGATGCACGTAAGGCTTTGCGGTGCCGGCGGCAAATCCTACGGAGCCGTCGTTGGCCGTTCGCTGGGTCCAATCCTTGCCGGGGATTTGGTTCCTCAGTTCCGTGCCGGTAAGAATGACGGCGACGTTGTCGAGCGAATGCTTGTGGAAGAGCGTGGTCTCGCCGGGCTTCACGACCACGTCGAGGACGCGCACGTATTGATTCTCGAAGATGACGTGGTGATGGGGCTCTTCCTCGACGGGGATGGGATCGCTTTCCGTTCCTTGTGCTGTCGCAGGCGTCGCGGCGGATTTTACTTCCGCGCCGTGGCCTTTGGACTGTTTCAGTTCGATCTCGATGTTCGTGATCGGATCGGCAGAAAGGTTTTCGATCTGGTGCGTGACCGGCTCGCTCCAGAAAAGCTCGCCCGCGCCACGTTGCGAATTCTGCGATTTGCCGTCGGGAAAAGAAGCGTGGCTCTCACTCTTGGTGAGCGTGACGACGATGCGGCTGGGATGACTGTGCATCTGGCTTTTTTGATGCCCAGCGTAGGAGACGCGCAGGACGCGAACCTGCTCGTTCTCGAATTCGACCTTAGCGATGCCGGGATCAGTAGCCACTTGATCTTGCGCGCGAGAAGCCATAGTCATCAGCGGAAGCAGAATGGCACAGGTACAGAGAAATGGAGAGAGTTTCACAAAGCCTCGTCGGGAAACTTCGATACTGTAGCGGTTCCGCCGGTCCAATCCAAGCGAGTTCCCGGAGCGTTGGCTTCTTTGCGGGCGTAACCCATGCCGATGGCGAACTCGCGCGATGGCGGGTTTGCAGGGATGGTCGCGGCGCGGGTGACATAGCCGGCTTCTTTTCCGGTAACGGTGAGAATCTCGCCCGCGGGCGGCGCGGTGGGACCGTCGAAAACCAGGTCGACGCGTCGGCGATTCACTTGCCCGCGAGAACGGACGCGCTCGACGATCTCCTGGCCGGTGTAGCAGCCCTTGGTGTAGCTGATGTGCGAGTCTTGGAGTCCCGCTTCGTGCGGAATCTGCTTTTCGCCGAAGTCGTAGCTGAACCACGGAATGCCTTGCTCGAGTCGCGTGGCGCTCAGCGCGGTGTAGCCCATCGGAACGCCGCCCGCGGCACGTGTTTTTTCGAGAAGCAAGTTCCAAAGTTCCGGCAAATGCTGGCGATCGATCAGAAATTCGGCGCTCACGAACTTTCCGAGCGACCTGCGTATCACTGTGCAAGGTAGCGAGCCGACGCGAGACTCTTGCATGCCTAATTCAGGGAGCGCGTTCAGATCGACGCCAGTGAGCTCGAAAACGATCTTGGCCGCCGCAGGACCTTCCAACGCAAGCGTGCCAAACTGCTGCGTGTCGTCGGTCAGCGTGACGTCGTCCATGATGATGAATTTGTCGAGCGTTTCGATCAGGCGGTCTCGAATCATCGCGTAGGAAACGCAGAAGAGTTTGTCTGGTAGCGCGTAGGTCTCGATTTCGGCGAGGATGCGGCCCTGCGGATTCAGGAGCAGCGAAATCGTGCCGCGCGAGGTCGCGAGGTCCTTGATGTTGTTGGTGAGAATCGCGTTGAGGTAGCGGACGCGATCGGGACCTGTGAAAGACAGATAGGCGCGGTAGTTCTTGTCGATCAGCGCGACGCTCTGCTTGGCGAAGAAATACTCGCGGCGCCAATCGCCGAAATCGTCGGGCAGCGCGCAGCCGAACCATCCGCCGAGTTTGGCTCCCGCCGCGCGATGAAGATCGGCAAGCGGCGTGTCGAGAATAGGTTGAGTTCCCGTGGCTTCCATATCTTGCGAGCGCGCCAGGGTTCGGCTAAGCTGCGTAGCGTCCCCAGCCGAATGTCCCCAGGTTAGCGTCACCAGTTTAGCAGAGCAGGTGCTGTGTGTTGCTGCCGCGTCTCCAGCTGCCGGTTGCGCGCGAGTGGTATACTGCGCCCATGGCTGATTCCAAGCCCGCAGTAAACGATCCTCGCGAGCCATTCCTTCAAATCACCATTCCCGTAGGCATGCTGCAGTGCAACTGCACGATCATCGGCGATCCGGTGACTCATGAGGCGCTGGTGATCGATCCCGGCGACGAAGTCAGCCGCATCCTGGAGCTGCTGGGCCGCCACAAGCTGAAGGTGAAGGCCATCGTCAGCACCCACGCGCACATCGATCACGTGGGCGGACTGTGCAAACTGCATCAGTACACCGGCGCGCCGGTGATGATGCATCGCGACGATGTTCCTCTCTACCAAGGAATGGATATTCAAGCGGCGTTCCTCGGCGTCGCGCCGCCAGAAGTCGGCGAGATCGACCAACTCCTGACCGACGGCGACGTCTTGCAGTGGGGCTCGCTGGCGGCGCAAGTGATGCACACGCCAGGGCATTCGCCAGGCAGCGTGTCGCTCTACGTGCCCACCGATGCGGGCAAAGTTGCGGTGGCCGCGCCGCAGCTGTTCGCCGGAGACACTCTCTTCGCTGGGAGCGTAGGGCGGACGGATCTTTGGGGCGGCTCGATGGAGCAGCTCATGGAGTCGCTGCGCGGCAAGGTGATGCAACTGCCGGATGACACGGTGGTCCACCCGGGGCACGGCCCGCGCACAACAATCGGCGAAGAGCGTCAGTCGAATCCATTTTTGAAGAAGTAAGCTCTAAGCCAGCCGCGGTGGGCCGAACGTGAAGAACGATTTACCACAAATCAATCACAAACATGCGGAAAGGCCTCGTCGAGACGTCGCCGCAGAAGAGGAGAAGCAAGATCAAGCAACTGAAAAACTTATCGAGCAGCGCGTTCGCGCGTGGAAGCGTCGCACGACTTGGCTCGGTGTCACACTTGGCGGCAGCCTTGTCTCCATCATCCCGTTTCTCTACGGCAATCCGCTCCACAACTATTGGGATAGCGTTGGAAGGAAATTGTTGCTGCCGGCTGGGTGTCTACTATGTGCCTTTCTGTACGCTGCCGGAACCACCTTCAATTTCTCGATATACCTGAGAGATTTGAAAAAGATTCATGCCAATTTCGGCCCAGACCCTCGATGAGCGTTCAAGATTCCTTCGCGCGGCGTAAATCTTCCATTACGGATTGCAGCAGTTCTTTGGCGTGGGCCAATTCTTGCGTGATGATGCGCAAGTCCATGGCGGGAACGCTCGGATTCCGCGTGCTGGTGCAGTAGACGCCGTGCTGGCCGACGAGGACGAGAGCGTTGGTGATGCGATCGAGGGAGACGGCCAGGCGGCCGCGGTCCCGGCCGAACATCTGCTCGTAGTGATCGAGCTCATCTTTGTGTTCGTCGAAGGCGGAGATGGGTTGAGGCATAGGCTGTGGTCCTTGTCCGAGCGCGGCGGCCAGCGGATTAGCAGGCCGCAAGGCGACGGTTGCACATCGGGCACACCGAGCACGCACGTAACTTTACCCCACACGCAGCGCATAACATAATTTGCAGTGGCCATCGAAGCGTTTCCCATCGCTGGTTCAACGTAAAGACAGCCGTAGAGGTACAGGCTTGGTCCCTGGACGCTTGGGAAGGGAACGAGCCGGAGCAGCCAAACATGCGACGTTCCGATTTGGTACAGCACAAGGAAAAAGAGAAAGGCGCGACGACGCGCACCTCGCAGATTGTATTCGGCGAGCGGCAGCATTTGCTGCGCGTCTTGGACTCGCTGGAAGGCACGGAACTGCCGATTGCGCGCATGCAGCAGGAGCGGCGCATTCTGGAAGAGCTGATTCATGCGCGGACCCGCGAACTGAACCAGATCAACACGGCGTGGGATGAAAAGATCGGGCTGGTTCTGAGCGCGGATGCCAAGCCGGAGATGCTTGAGAAGCTATCGAAGCAGGCGCCGCCCGAAGATTTCTATTTGTTGCGATTGATCAGCGAGCACCCCCGAGCTAACGCGAAGACTTTGAACAAGTTGGCGAAACATCCTTACGGGGCGATCCGGGAGAATGTGGCCCGGCATCCGAATGCGGATGCGAGCACATTGACGTGGTTGAGCAGAGATCGCAGCCAGCCGCTTTGGTATCTAGTGGCCTTCAATCCCAATACGCCGACGGTGTTGCAGCGGCGTTTGCGGGACCGGCTTAAGAGGTTGGGTGAGAGCCAGTTGTCGCCTGGTCGATAGTTTCTTTCCGCAGAGAAATCACAAACATTCTGAATTGGTTGCCGAGCTGAGGCGCAGCGATGCTGCGCCCCTACAACCGTTGGCGCGCGCCTTGCGGCTAATTCTAGTGCGGGAGCTGGGGGCGGCCGGCGTTGATCCACGCGGTCAGCCAGTAGGAGCCGACGTCGGTGGCGGCGTCGGAAAGTTGGCGGATCAATGTTGCAGCAGCTTGGTTGTAGAGGCGGTCGAAGTATTCGTCGTCGTAGGACTTGCTGCTCATGCGGGCGTTGCGATCGGCCAGGAGCACGATTTCGACCCAGGCGTGCGCGCTGATGCAGGATTCGAAAGCGTGGTCGGTGGGGTCGCTAATGAAGGCCGCATCGTTGGGGCGCAACGGAAAGAAAGAAGAGAAGCGGTCGATCAGCACGGTTCCGAAACGCTCGTTGACGCCGGTTTGATTGGTGAAGCGGCCGTCGAAATTTTCGGTGGTGTTGAACGGGTCGTGGGCCTCCGCGACATAGTCCGCCAAGATTGCGGCGTCCAGCCTAGCCTCGTCCCAACGCCCCAACTTCATGGCCTCGGTGAGTTTCTGGCTGTAGACGCCGATTTGCCAGGGAAGAAGGCCGGTGGATTCCAGCTTTGACTTGCCAAACTTCGAAACCGCGGCTTTGTAGTTTCTGGGCAGCGTGATGAAAGGGAAGCGGCCATACTTGTCGAGATATAGAAAATGATTGTGGCGCTCCGCGGGAGTCTTGGTCTCGGCGTCAAGCGGGTCGGTGACGTGCTGGAGGAGGTCGGAGCGGTTGGCTTCGAAAAAGCTGCGAATGTCGGGCGGCAGTGTGTCGATGGCCTTGTTGACAACGAGCTTGTGCGCGTTGCTGCCCCACGCGAAGGCATGGCGGGGAAATGACGCAAGCGCGGCGAGGCAGACCAGCGCAACGATACTCAGGTTCCGCGATCGGTTGGAGAGCCTGTCCCCCATTTCAGGATTCCCTTATGCCTGGTTTGCCGCCCGCAGCGTACTGCGCTTGCGGCCGTAGTTGTAGTAAATCACGAGTCCGATGGCGAGCCATACAAAGAAACGAATCCAGTTCGTGATCGGCAGACCCGCCATCAGCAAGAGGCAGGTCAAGATCGTGACAATGGGCGCAAGTGGGCCCCCTGGCGCGCGAAAAGCGCGGTGCCGGTTGGGTTCGCGATAGCGCAGGATCAGGACGCCTCCGGCGACGAGAGCGAACGCGAAGAGCGTTCCGATATTAGCGAGGTCAGCGAGCGTTCCGATGTCCAACAGCCCCGCGGGGATGCCGACGAGGAATCCAGCCATCCAGGTGGAGAAGTCCGGCGTGCAATAGCGCGGATGAACGCGGCTGAAGATCCGCGGGAGCAGGCCGTCACGCGACATCGCAAACCAAACGCGCGCTTGTCCGAGCTGGAAGACCAGCAGGGACGAAATCATGCCCATGAGCGCGCCGAGGAGGACGACTAGACGGACGCCGGTGAAGTGCAGTTTCTTGAGGGTGTTTACGACGGGAGCGGCATCGTCCACGAGGGTTTGCCAGGGCACTAGGCCGGTCAGCACAACAACGACTGCGATGTATAGGAGCGTGCAGACAACTAGAGTGGCGATAATGCCGATGGGCAAATCGCGCTGGGGGTTTTTGCATTCCTCGGCAGCGGTGGAAACGGAATCGAAGCCGATGTAGGTGAAGAATACGATCGAGCCGCCGGTGAGAATTCCCGGCCAGCCGTTCGGCGCGAAGGGATGCCAGTTGGCAGGGTGAATGAAGCGTGCGGCAAAGCCGACGAAAACGAGGATAGCCACAATTTTCAGCAGGACCATGATGTTGTTGGTGTCGGCAGATTCGCGAATGCCGCGAACTAGGAGGAGCGTCAACAACATTACGATGATGAAAGCAGGCCAGTTGAAGCCGAAATGCCAGCCCGGCCCGTATAGCGTGTTTCCCTGCAGGTCCGTCAATCCTCCCGGAAGATAAGCCGGGGTAATCCAGCGCAGGTTGGGATGCACACCGAACCAATCGAGCAAGCCGACGATGTGCGCGGAGAAGCCCACGCTGACGGCCATGTTGCTTACCGCGTATTCGAGGATCAGGTCCCAGCCGATGATCCAGGCGATCAGCTCGCCCATGGTGGCGTACGTGTAGGTATAGGCGCTTCCGGCAATGGGGATCATCGCGGCGAGTTCCGCATAACAGACGGAGGCAAATCCACAGACAATGGCCACCAGGACGAAAGAAAGCGCGATCGCGGGGCCCGCTCCCGGGCGGCCGAACGATGCGGAATGGTAAATCAGGTATTCGAGAAGCGGGGCGTTCAGGATGGATTTGACTTGCAACTGCTGCCCGGCAATGGCGGTGCCCACAATGGTGAAGATGCCGGAGCCGATGACCGCGCCGATGCCGAGGGAGGTCAGGCTGAGCCAGCCGAGAGATTTCTTGAGTTTTACTTCGGCGTTTTCGGAGTCCGACAGAAGCTGATCGATACTCTTACAGTTGAAGAGCTGTGAACCCACTCGGATTCTCCGATCGCACGCAGCCGTAAGGGGATGAAAGCGCGCCTCAATGTACCTTGAGAGTGGCTGGGGCGCAACCGTGGCCAAGTGACGCTGCCGGGTCAGTTTGCGACTTACTAGGATTCAGCCCCAGCCTCGCGAACGGATTCGCGAACGGGAGATGCAAATTCCTCAACATATAAACCGAGTTCCACCGCCCGCCCCTCTGCTGTGGGGCAAGGATGCGGCACGCCGATATACATGTAGTAGTCCCAACCGAAATGAATGAAGCCCTCGCTTCTTTCCAATCGACACCAAAACTCCTCTCGCAAAATTCGACGAATGATTTCACCAATACGGTCCAACGGCAGCATACTGTCGTTTTGAAAATCGAGTGGCTGCGTTCGAGGATTTTCAAGCCCCGCGACCCTCATCGAGAACAGGCAACTCTCACGGAGAAAGCTCAACGCCGCCTGGACGTATGCCTCCTCGACACGCTTGTATTCGTCGGACGTGAGCGGTACGCCCGAGAATGTTTGCCCGATTTGCTTGAAGGAGATCCACTCGACCTTGGTGTAAGCGCCCGACCGGTCGCGAAATGCTGGGTTGTATTTGGTGACGCGATACTCGTTCACAGGCAGTCGTCTCCTCACGCCAAGCGTAACATCAACCAGTTTATCGCCTAAGTCTTAGTAAACGCGGTAATCGGAAACTGACCCGCTGCCCGAGTAACCACCAATTGGGAGATTGGGTCCCAAGAGAGTTAGGATCGACTGGCTGCGATCGGCAGGCTGGTAGAGATCGCCTGGGTTGGCGGAGCTAGACGTTGAGTTGGTTGCCAAGTAGGGGCGCAGCATGCTGCGCCCCTACGTTAGGCTGGTCGGCGCCAATCGGGAGATTGGCGGTCCCAGGGATGCTGCGGCGCCGCTACATTTGGGTGAGCTGGGCGTAGCGCTCGACAAACTTTTTTGTGCCGCGGCCTGGAAAACTGACGGATAAACGGCGGTCTTCGTCGTCGCCCTCAACGCCTACGACGGTGCCAACGCCATATTGGGGATGCCTAACTTTTTGCCCGAGCAGGGGGTCTGCGTTCGCGGCGCGTTTCATGGCGGGCCGGCCAAAGGAGCTTGCAGTGCTGGAGCGCCTTGGGGCAGCGACGGTAGGAGTCGGCTTACCGCGGACGCGGCGCAGAAACTCTTCCGGCGAGTAGGAGTACTCGGGATCAGGCTCGTACCGCCGGGTTTCGCCGATCTCGGCCATCGAGCCGCGCACGGTGTCAACTAGCTGGCTGGGGATTTCAGCCAAGAAGCGCGACGGCAGAGAGGCGCGGAGTTGCTGCTCGTTTCCGAAGACGCGGCGGTAGACCGCGCGGGTCAGTGTGAGCGAGCGCCGCGCGCGCGTCATGCCCACGTAGACCAGGCGGCGCTCCTCCTCGATGCCTTTTTCCTCGTTTAAAGAGCGGCCGTGCGGGCAGATGCCTTCCTCCATGCCGGTGAGAAAGACGTGGTCGAACTCCAGGCCCTTGGTGCTGTGCAGCGTGATCAGCGTTACGCCGGGCTTGCCCTCGAAGGAATCGGCGTCGCTGACCAGTGCGGCAGCGTCGAGAAAGTCGCTGAATTCCTCGCCGGCTTCGGCGCTATCGGCGACGGCGCGGACCAATTCCTCGAGGTTTTCGATGCGGGCGACGTCTTCCGGTGCGTTGCGGTCGCGCAGGGTTTCCAGGTAGCCGCTGTCGTCCAGGACACTGCGCAGGAAGTCAGCCGGCGCCAACTTGGCGAGATTCTCCTGCAACTTCGCGATCAATTCCTGGAAACCGCGGAGCGGCGTGACCGCGCGTCCGGATGAGGGAGCGGAGACAAATTTCGTGATGGCGTCCCACAGCGAAAAGCTGTCGATTCGCGCGGCGTCCCGGAGAGCGTCGACGCTGGTCTTGCCGATGCCGCGAGGTGGCACGTTCAAGACCCGCAAGAGCGAGATATCGTCCTCTGGGTGCATCGCCAGACGGACGTACGCGAGAGCATCTTTGACCTCGGCGCGATTGTAGAAGCTGAAGCCGCCGACCAGTTTGTAGCGCAAGCCTCGGCGGCGGAAGACTTCCTCGAACGCGCGCGATTGAAAGTTGGTGCGATATTCGACGGCACAGGTCTGCGACGAATCGTCGCCAAGGATGCGATCCAATTCACCGGCGACAAATTCGGCTTCGGCAAAAGCATCACGGCCTTCGAAATACTTCAAATTGGTTCCCGCGCCGACTTCGGCGCTGAGAGACTTGCCCAGGCGATCTGGATTGTTGGCGACCACCGCGCCGGCGGCATCGAGAATGTTCTGCGTGGAACGATAGTTGCGCTCCAGCTTGATGACCTTGGCGGCGGGGAAGTCGCGGGAAAAGCTCATCAGGATGGAGACGTCGGCGCCGCGCCAGCGGTAGATGGATTGGTCTTCATCGCCAACGACGCAAACGTTTTGTTTGGGGTTGGTGAGCGAGCGCATCAACTCGTACTGCACGCGGTTGGTATCCTGATATTCGTCCACGTGGATGTACTGAAAGCGCGCTTGCCATTTCTCGCGGACGGCCGTGGATTCGCGAAGGAGGCGCGCGGATCGCAGCAACAAGTCGTCGAAATCGAGGGCTTTGCTCTGATGCAGCAGCTTTTCGTATTCGGCGTAGAGGTCAGCGACGCGGCGCTCGTCTTGCGAGAATGCTTCGCTGCGGAGCTTTTCTGGCGTCTGCGCGTGGTTCTTTGCGTAGCTGATGCGGCTCAAGATGTTGCGGGGCGTTAGGGCGTCGTCATCGATGGCCAGCTTGCCCATCGCCAGCTTGACGGCGGCGAGCTGATCGTCGTCGTCGTAGATGGCGAAATCGCGCGGAAGTCCGGCGCTGGGCGCTTCCCGGCGAAGGAGGCGCGCGCAAAGAGAATGAAACGTTGAGAGCCAGGGCTGCGCTGGAGGCACGCCTGCGCGGAGGAGCAGCGCGGAAACGCGGTTGCGCATCTCTTCGGCGGCTTTGTTCGTGAAGGTTACGGCCAAAATAGACTCGGCGGGAACGCCGCTGGCGATCAGGTTCGCCATGCGAAAGGTGATTGCGCGAGTCTTGCCGGTTCCCGCGCCGGCGAGAATCAGCACCGGCCCTTCCGTCGTTTCCACAGCGCGCCGTTGTTCCGGGTTCAGTTCGTCGAGAAGAGTGAGCATTTGTCCGTTGGATGAGAAACGTTGCTTTGTAATGGTAGCTGACGGCGGAGGCGCGCGCAAATTTACGCTGTTTTGCAGGGCAAAATCACTGGCTCGCGCGACGGCTCAAGTCGATATCGAAGTAGGTGAGCGCGCGATTTTGTTGCATTAGCGTAATTTCAGGGATATAGAGATGCGCGCTTTGCAACAGATCGAACTGGTTCTGCAAGTCGAAATAGAGGAGACCCTGAACGGTGCTGTGGGCGGCGATGACGCTGGTCGGGACTCCCGCGTTCTGCGCTTGCGTTTGCAATTCGGTCCAGTGTTTGTCCCGGCCGCCGCCGCCCGAGGTCGGCACCGGTATCGGTAATCTCTGCCGCTTTGTGGGATCTTTGGCGCTGGGTTTGAATACCGCATCCGCGACTTGGTCGGCGGTGAGGGCTTCCACTTCTTGCCGGTTGTCACTATCGAGAAGCACCGTGAGGCGGATGCGCCGTAGACTTACGCGCATGCTTTCGTCTGAATCGTTGCGAAGTACGACTTGCACCGCCAGAACCCCGGCGGAAAAAGGGGATTTCTTCGGGAATTTCCCTTTGTACAGGGTCGCGTCCATCCATGGCAACGCGGAGATGGTCAGGCCTTCGTGGGATTCGAGGGAGGCCGTCTTTAGCGAGGTCTGCGGTTGCCCGGCTAAAGGTGTGAAGGCGAGCGTACAGGCGGCGAAGAAGGGAAGTACGATGGCCGGGTTTCGCATCGGGTTATAATAAACGTTTCTCATCTCGACGCCTTCGATTCCTGGGGGACGTTCAGGGTTGCCCTGCGCCGCGCACGATCTTGCGTGCCGGGGGAGCCGGGTCGGACCGGAGCCACAGTTAGTGTATTTCATCTATAGCCTGCTCATGGGCCTTGCGGCCCTTCTGCTCTTGCCCTACTGGCTTGTTCAGGGACTGCGTCAGGGGAAATATCTTTCCAATCTTGGCGAGCGGCTGGGTTTTTCGTTTCCTTCGTTGGAGAAGCTGCCGGCGCAGCGGCAGGGGGCGATTTGGATTCATGCGGTGTCCGTTGGCGAGGCGCTTTCCAGCATTACGCTTGCGCGGCGATTGAAGGAGGCTTACCCGGACCGGCCGCTGATTGTGTCGACCACTACGATCACGGGACAAGCACTGGCCCGCGAGCGCTTGCCGTTTGCCGACGCGGTCATCTATTTCCCGTTGGACTGGGCTTTCTGCGCGCGGCGTGCCTTGCGCGCGGTTCAGCCGGCGATTGTCGTGGTTCTCGAAACGGAGATCTGGCCCAACTTTCTGCGGGAAGCCGGGCGGCGCGAAATACCGGTCGTGTTCGTTAGCGGTCGGATTTCCGATAGATCTTTTGCGAGATATCAAAAGTATTTCGGGAGGGCCGGGTTTTTCCTGCGGCCATTTCTGCGGACTGCTCTTGTGAATGCGCGAGCATTCTTGATGCAGAGTGAAACCGACGCGCAGCGTATCCGCGATTTGGGGGCGCCAAGCGATCACGTTTGTGTAAGTGGAAATCTGAAGTACGACCAGGAGCTGCCGCAGCCCACGCCGCTGGCAAATTGGCTGGGAGCGGAGGCGCGCCGGCGTGGCCGCTCTCCGATTATCGTCGCGGGAAGTGTAGTAGCCACGGAAGAGCCGCTTGCGCTGATCGCATTTGGCACGCTGCAGGGAGAGTTCCCGAGGGCACTTCTGGTGCTCGCGCCGCGTAAGCCGGAACGATTTGAAGCGGCGGCGGAGTTCATCCACGAATCGCAGCGCCAATTCCTTCGACGGTCGCAGTTGGACGTTCCGGCAGCGGGGCAGGCGTCGGCTGCAGGCGGTGAAGCATCAGTCGGGTCGATCGGTGACGATGTTACGGTGCTGCTGATCGATAGCATCGGCGAACTAGCTTCGCTATACGGGCTCGCGGATGGAGTTTTCGTCGGCGGCTCGCTCGTGCCTTCTGGTGGACACAATATCCTGGAACCCGCGGCGTTCGGCAAGATTGCAGTGTTCGGGCCGTCGATGGAAAATTTCGCCGAGATTGCGTCGCGCTTTGTCGCCTCCGGCGCTGCGGTGCAAGTAGAAAGTCCGGAGGATGCGGGCGTCGCGTGGATCGAGCAGCTGCGTAACCCGGAGCGTAGCGCGCGGATGGGGGAAAGTGCGAAGCGGCTTGTGGATGCTAGCCGTGGCGCCACGGGGCGGGCCGTCGCCGAAATCGCCAAGCAGCTCAGCGCAGCGCCTAGAGGGCGTGGATGAAGGTGCCATATGCGATCCGGGCGGTGCTCTATCCGCTTTCCACGGTCTATGGTCGTTGTGTTAGCTTTCGGAAATCTCTATACGCAAGGAAATGGCTCAAACAAAAGCGCCTCAAAGCTGCGGTAATCAGCGTGGGAAATCTCACCGTGGGAGGAACTGGCAAGACGCCCATGGTGCTGTGGCTGGCGGAGAAGTTTCTAGCGGAAGGCAAGGAGGTCGGCATTCTCAGCCGCGGCTATCATGGCTCGCATGGAACGAGCGATGAAGTGGAGCTGCTGAGGCATCGGCTCGGTGAACGTGTGAGATTCGGGGTTGGCCGAGATCGTTTCGCATCAGGCCAGATTCTCGAAGCTCAGGCGCCCGTCGATGTTTTCCTTTTGGACGACGGATTTCAGCATCTTCAGCTTGCCCGCGACCTGGATATAGTGATGCTCGACGGCTCTCGTAACCTGAAGGATGAATGGCTGTTGCCTGCTGGATTGCTCCGCGAGCCGGTCGCTGCCTGCCGGCGCGCTGACATCTTGATCGTGTCGCGAAAGTTCGAGTGCCTACCGATCGAAGCTGGTAACAGTGATAAGTGTCCCACTTTCTATGCACAGACCCGCCTCCTCGGCTTTCGCCGATTTGGCTCGAATGCCGCCCCCGTATATCTAAGTGAAATCGGTCGAGGACCCTTCTACGCTTTCTGCGGCATCGGCAATCCGGACGCATTTTTCGCTGACCTGGATCGCTGGCATGTCCCCGTCGTCCAACGTAGCGCCTTTCCGGATCATCACAAATATTCCTTAAGAGATATGGAGCGGCTCCAGCGCGAGGCCGCGCGCTGCGGTGCGAACGGGTTCGTTGCTACGGAGAAGGATGCGCAGAATTTGCCAGTGTCGGCGGTCCGGATGCCGGTCTGGGTCGCGGTAATCGACTTCGTGTTTACTGCCGAGACTGAATTGGTGGCAGCCATCGATCGCATACTGCAGAGTCGTCGTGGAGCAGCCACGTGAAGATTCTGGTGCGGGCGACGAACTGGGTCGGGGATGCCATCATGGCGCTGCCTGCGTTGCGCGCGGTTCGCGAACGGTTTGCTGACGCGGAGATCGCGGTGCTCGCCCGGCCGTATGTCGCGGACATTTATCGCGAACAGGATATTTGCGATCGGCTGATTGCCTATGATCCGCGCGGCGAACACGCGGGCTTCGCTGGCCGCGAACGTCTTGCCGGCGAGCTTCGCGCGCAGAAGTTTGATGCTGCGCTACTCTTGCAGAATGCGTTTGATGCGGCGTGGCTGGCTTGGCGTGCGGGCATTCCGCAGCGGATCGGCTATGCCCGCGATGGGCGAAGCGTGTTGCTGACGAAGGCTGTGCGCGTTCCGAGAGCGGGGGAAATACCGGAGCACGAGCAGTTTTATTACTTGGAGTTGTTGCGGCGGGCTGGATGGCTCGACACTCTGAACGGAGAAAGCTCGATTTCACTGAAACTCCCGTCGCAATCCAAGCAGCGAGCCGCGGAGTGCCTGCTGGCTGCTGGGTCACGGCCGAAAGCATTGCGCGTTGCGGTCGGCGCCGGGGCATCTTACGGCTCGGCGAAATGCTGGCCACCCGAGCGCTTCGCAGCGGTTGCCGACCGGTTGATCGACGAATTCGATGCCGACGTGATCTTGTTCGGCACGGCGGCGGAAAAGGCGGTGTCGTCCGCCATTACCGAGGCAATGCGGCGGCGAGCGATCGACCTTACGGGTACGACCTCCATTGCCGATCTGCCGGCGTTGCTTTCGCAGTGCCAGTTGTTCCTGGGCAACGATTCTGGCGCTATGCACGTTGCGGCTGCGGTCGGGTTGCCGGTGGTCGCCGTTTTCGGTCCTACCGATCCTTTTGGCACAGCGCCGGTCACTCCGCGCTGCACGATCGTGCAGGAGAAGCCGTACTGCAGCCCATGTTTTCTGCGCCGGTGTCCCACCGATCACCGGTGTATGACGCGGGTCGCCCCGGACGCGGTGGAGGCCGCGGCGCGTTCGTGGCTGGCTGCGGTGGAGGTGCGGCCTGCCTAACTCGACGCCCCTGCGCTCCGCGGTTTTTCTCGACCGCGACGGGACCATCTGCGAAGAAGTCGGCTACTTGAATGATGCCAGCCGTTTTCGTATGTTTGCGTCTGCCGCGGCTGCCATTCGACGACTCAACGACGTCCGGCTGCCGGTTGTCGTCGTGACCAATCAGTCGGGGGTCGGCCGGGGAATCTTCCCGGAATCGTTGGTGCATACCGTTCACGAGTTGATGACACAGCAACTCGCCGCAGCTGGTGCGCATGTCGATGGCATTTACTACTGCCCGCACACCTCCGAGGATGAGTGCGAGTGCAGGAAGCCGAAGCCCGGATTGCTGCAACGTGCGGCCCGCGAGCATGGCCTCGAGCTAGGCCGCTCGTTCGTTGTTGGGGATCGCTATAGAGACGTGGAACTAGCGCACGGAGTTGGCTCGCGCGGTATCCTCGTTCGCACCGGATATGGCGCGGGTGAGATTGCTTCGCACGCGGCAGGATGGCCCGTGCCGCCGGACTTTGTCGCCGATGATCTTGCGGCGGCCGTCGACTGGATTCTGAGGGAGAGCAAATGAAGGGTTCGCGCGCGCAGAAGGCGGAAGGATCGAGCTCCGTCGACCTTCTCGCGCTTGCCGAGTACGTCGAGCAGTTCTCGACGAAGACGGTCGCGCTTCTCGGCGACTTTGTCGCCGATGAGTTTCAGTTTGGCGAGATCTCGCGGGTTTCTCGCGAGGCGCCGGTCTTGATCCTGCGGCATCGAGAAACGCAATTGGTTCCCGGCGGCGGCGCGAATGCCGCGAACAATCTCGCCGCCCTGGGGGCGCGGGTGCTTCCGATCACCGCCGTGGGCCACGACCCTGCGGGTGATGCGCTGATCGCTCATTTCAAAGAGAAGCACGTCGATGTTTCGGGGGTCATCCGCGTCAAGGAGTGGACCACGCCCACGAAGACGCGCTTTCTTGCGGGCTGGGCGCACACCGTCGGGCAGCAAGTCCTTCGGGTTGACCGCGAACCTCAAGCGCCGCTCGCGCCAGCGGTTCGCAAGAAAATCGAGAAGCTGCTGCACGCGAAGTTGCGCTCCGCGGATGCGCTTGCGGTTTCTGACTACGGCTTCGGGATTGCCACGCCGGAACTAGTCCGTCAGACGACCATGAAGCGAAGGACGTTGCCGGTCACCCTCGATGCGCGCTACCAACTGGCGGCATACGCGAAGGCAGGCATCACGTCGGCGACGCCCAACGAAGCCGAGCTGGAAGCGCTTCATCACACATCGATTGGCCAAAACCTGGAAGAGCTCGAGCGCTGCGGCCGTGAGACGCTTTCGGCGATGAAGCTGCGCTCGCTGCTCGTCACTCGGGGCCGCGACGGCATGGCGCTCTTCGAGCCGGGGGGCCGGTTATTGCGCATTCCCATCCACGGCAGCAACCAGGCGGTGGACGTCACCGGAGCCGGAGATACGGTGCTTGCGGCGTACACGCTGGCGCTGGCGTCGGGTGCGTCACCTCTGGAGGCGACGCACATCGCGAATATCGCGGGCGGCCTCGTCGTGATGAAGCGGGGCACCGCCACTGTTTCGCGCGAGGAACTCCTCGAAGGCATTCGCCGTGAGGCTGCCGGTACGGGCTCCTGACCGCATGCGCCGCTCCGCATCCAAGATCGTTTCCCGCGAGCGTCTGCGCGAGCTCATCTCCGAACATAAGCGGCGTGGAGAGCGCGTAGTCTTCGCGAATGGTTGCTTTGACACGCTGCACGTCGGCCACGTCCGGTATCTGGAAGGGGCGCGCCGCGAGGGCGACATCCTGATAGTCGCCGTCAACACGGACTCAAGCGTCTGCGCGTTGAAGGGTCCTGGCCGGCCCATCCTTCCGGAACTCGCGCGTGCGGAACTCGTTGCCGCTCTTCGCCCGGTCGATCGCGTGGTGTTATTCAGCGAGCCCAACGTCGAGGCGTTGCTGGAATTTCTGCGCCCCGACGTGCACGCCAAAGGCACGGACTACACCGCGGAGACCGTGCCGGAGCGCGCTACGGCTGCGCGTCTCGGCATTCGCGTGGCCATCGTCGGCGATCCGAAGGACCACTCGACGCGCGATTTCATCGCGTCGGTTCGCAAGGCGCCGCATGCCTGAGCCGCGCTTCCTGGTTCTACGACTGGGCTCTCTTGGCGACATCGTGCACACCTTTCCCGCGGTGGCGGTTCTGCGCGAAACGTTTCCTGCGGCTGAAATCGTATGGCTTACCCACCCGCGCTGGCGATTTCTGGTGGAAAGCTGCGGTCTCGCGTCGGAAGTGCGCAACATCGAGACGCGCTCGCTGCCTTCGCTGCGTGAAGCTATCCGCGGGGTGCGGCAGGCGCGCTGGGACGCTGCCATCGACTATCAGGGGCTGTGGAAGTCCGCAGCGTTGCCTTTCTTTGGCGGTGTGAAAAGACGAATCGGATTCTCTTCGCACACGATTCGCGAGACGGGTGTGCCGTTGCTCTACACAGAGCGTGTGAAGGCCGCCACGATTCACATCGCGGACCAGAACGGAGAACTGTCTCAACGCGCGGAAGCGCGGGGAATCACGGCGCCGTTTTGCCTGCGTGTTTTGGCGAACGATGAAGCAGCCGTCCGGGGTCAACTGCAGAGCTCCGGCATCGGTCGCTACATCGTTTTGAGCCCGGGCGGAGGCTGGCGCTCGAAGTGCTGGCCCGCCGAGCGGTTCGGCGCACTTTGCTTGCAGGTGCGCAACTCCTTGGGGCTGCGCTGCGTCGTAAACTACGGCCCCGGCGAAGACGATTTGGCAACTGCGGTCCGCGCCGCTAGTGGCAATGCGGATCCCTTGCTTTACAACGGTGAACTGGGCCCGCTGATGGCTTTGCTGCGCCGCGCCGCGTGCATCGTGGGCGGCGACACCGGACCGCTGCACCTCGCGATAGGTCTTGGCACGCCTGCCGTCGCTCTTTTCGGGCCGACGGATCCGGCGCGCAACGGGCCCTATCACGTGATTCGGCGCGCCAGCGGTGGGGGAGATAGCCGGGCCGCCAGTCCGGCCGGCGATGATATTGTCTTACGCGCCGCCAATACCGTGACGACGCACACGCGCAACGATCGGACCGACCCATCTATGCTCGCGATTGACGTACCCTCGGTCTTCGAGGCCCTCCGCAGTCGCATCGGTGCCACCGCGTGAAGACGACGCCGTTTTTTACACGCTGGCGCGTACGCCTGGGCTATCCCCTCGCCATTGTTGTTATGGCGCTTGCTCGGCCAACGCCGCGCAGCATTCTGGCCGGCGCTCTGACCGGCGCAGTTGGACTCCTGGTGCGCGCGCTGGCGGCCGGCCACCTGCACAAGCAGGAAGTGCTTACGGTGACGGGTCCTTACGCTCACACGCGCAATCCGCTTTATTTCGGCAGCGCCATCCTTACTCTCGGCGTTGCGGTCGCCACGTGGTCGTGGATTTCGGCGGCGGTGCTGTGCGCTTATTTTGCTCTCTTCTATTCGATTGTCATGCGGCGCGAGGAGCAGGAGCTACATCATCAGCATCGCGACGCGTTTGACGACTACGCGCGGGCCGTGCCGCTCTTCTTTCCCCGTTTGACGGCGGCAAAGCTGGCTTCGGGCGCGGCCGGGTCGTTCTCGTTTGCGCAGTACAAGAAAAACCGCGAGTATCGCGCTGCCATCGGATTTTTACTGCTGCTCGTTCTTCTTGTCGTGATTTGGCGCTTCCGCTTGCCGTGACGCTTCGCTCGCGGCGGGTTCCGCGCATGCGACGAAGCACGTAATTTCCACCCGCTCGCCGTCCGTTAGCACATGCACCGCTCCGTTGCGGTCGGTCCGCAGGATGCGTATCCCGGCTCCTTCCAGCCGCTCGAGTAATGCCGGGCTGGGATGCCCATAAGGATTTTCTTCTCCAGCGGAAATGATCGCCGTTTGGGGCCGCACCGCCGCCAAAAAAGCAGGCATCGTCGAATTCTTGCTGCCGTGATGCCCGACCTTCAGGATGTCCGCCTGCAAATCCGTTTCCTCGTGTTCGGCGAGAATCGAGCGCTCGGCGTCTTTTTCCGCGTCACCCGGTAGCAACACGGTTCGGTTGCCGTAGTGTAGTCGCAGCACGAGAGAGTCATTGTTTTTCGCCGAGGGCGCGACTTCGGACGGAGGAGTCGCGGGCCAGAAAAACTCGCCCTCGGCGCCATCCCAGGCAAAACTTTGGCCCCGAATTTCATACTCGATCAAAATCTTCTTTGCGCGCGCCAATTCTTCCAGCTTCAAGAGCGCCTGCGAAGCCACTTCACGCCCGATCCAGAGCTTGCCTACACGAAAATTGTTGAGGATCGCGGTCAGACCTCCCAGGTGATCCTGATGGGCGTGCGTTAGGGCAACTACATCGAGCTTCTGATATCCGCGCGACCATAGATACGGCGACACGGCTTCTTCGCCCGGATCAGTTCCGTTGTGCTCCTCGTGGCCTGGGAAGCCTCCGAATGCGCCTCCTCCGTCGATCAGCAGGGTACGTCCGCGCGGGGAGACGACGAAGATCGAGTCTCCTTGACCGACATCCAGGATGGTCACCTCGAGCTTTCCTGCCGACCACTTCGCGGGAAAAGGGAAGACCGCAATGAGCAGCGCGCACGTCGCGAAGGCGACGCAAAGTGCAATACAGACTCGCCGTCGCCAGGGCGGTTCAAAGCGAATCGCGGCCGTAAGCAGGACCGCAACGAGGAAAAAGACAGTCACGAGCCACGCGGGCGGGGCGGGAATTCGATAGGTCCACTGCGGAAAGTGCGCAAACCACTGCACCACGTGCAGCAGCAACCACGCTAGCCACGTAAGTGGGCGCGCCAGGATTTGTCCCACTGTGGGGAACAGCAGCCCACTCCCCAACGTGAGAAAGCCCAAGGGCACGACAATGCTTGTCAACGGCACCGCGAACAAGTTCGCCAGCGGCGCCGCCAGTGTGATGCGATGGAAGTCGCGCGCCATCAGTGGGAGCATCCCGACCTGCAACACGACGGTGAGCACGAACAGCTCCCACACTCGAAACGAGAACGCGAGCCCCCCTGCCAGCGCGCTCTCGGCCGAGTTCGCCAGCCGCATCGGCACGCGAGCGGAGATCCACCGGGCGGTGGCGCGTACGTCGATGCGGAACTGGGCCGCGCGCGGCTCGTGCGCTGCATCGCGCGTCACGTCTCGCCATCCCCGTATCGCTCTTGCATAGGGCTGCACAGTCTGCGCCAGCCATGGCAGCGCCAATCCTGCAATGCAGCCAATCGCGACAAACGTAAGTTGAAAACTGGAGTCGCGTATCGCCAGCGGGCGGGCCACCAAAAGCAGCAACGCGGCTAGCGCTGCAGAGTTCAGCAGATCTAGGCGCCGATAGAAAAATGCTCCGACCACCACCGCCGCGGCCATCAGGGCCGCGCGCAGCACGGGCGGCCGCTGCTCGACGACCGCGACATACGCCGCCAGCAGTGTCAGAGTAAAAAGTATTGTCCACACTGGTGAGAGACGCAGTTTGCGGCCCGCCCAAAATAAAACTGCCGCGAGGGCGCCGACGTGTAGCCCCGCGACAACGAGCACGTGGAAGACGCCGGTCTTCTGAAAATCCGTCGCTTCGTCCCGATCGACGAAGTTGCGGTCGCCCAGCAGCATCGCGCGAAGCACTCCAGCGACTTGCCCTGCTCCGCCGAATAAGCGGTCGATCTCATCCCGCAAACGCCGCCGCACGTGAGCCAAGAGAGTGCCCGCGGTCGGGGGCGGCGTGGAGACTCGTTCGATCAGCTCCGGCGCACGAAGCGTCGCGATGAGATCGATGTTTTGCGTCGCGAGATACGCGCGGCGATCAAATGCGCCGTCGTCTCGAAACACTTGCGGACGTTTCGCCTGCGTCAAAACCGCGATCTCGTCTCCCGCGTGAAGATCGGGAACTCCCGCTTCGCCAGCGCGCGGCGTGAAGCCCAGCCGCAATCCTCCTTGTACGGGCAGGAGCGCATTTTGATACTCGACGCCAGCCAATTCGATTTCATAGCCGTAATCCCATGGCAGTTTCGCAGGCTCGTCTCGCAAGCGGCCCTGCCAGCGCAACGGTGAATGCAGATTGAGGCGATCTCCATCCAACAAAGTGAGGACGTGGTTCGGAGAAAGAGGCTGCTGGGCGATGCCCGCGCTGAGGATGCCCAATAAGATCCAGGACAAGATCGAAGCAGCGGCGCCAAGCTTAGGCTGCTGCCGCAGCGCTAGCAGAATGCCGGCAATGACGAGGCAGGTTGCCAGCGCAAAACCCCATGCGAGTAAGGCGGGAGCGGTCGCGCTCTTCGCGACGGGTGGATACAGGCCAGCCAAAATGCCGCAGGCAAACGCTGCGGCGATCGCGACGGCCGGAAGCTTCATGGAGCGCGTCTCAACCGTACGAGTGTTTCGATATGGAAGGTCTGCGGGAAAAGGTCGAACAGGTGCATTTCCGAAATCTCATAGCGAATGGCATTCCCGCTTTCCGCCGTCGCCTTCTTTGACGAACCCGTGAGCACAGCTAGATCCCGCGCCAACGTCGATGGATCGCACGAGAGGTAAGCGATCTCTGGCGCGCCAAGCGCCGCCAACTTTGCCGCCGTCTCCACGCCAAGCCCTGCTCGCGGAGGATCGAGCGACACAAAGTCCGGCTTTTCGTCCGTCTTACGAAGAAACTCTTCAGCGTGTTCGTTGTGCGAGGTGATCGTCACGCCGGCGCTCTCCGCATTCGCATACAGATCGCGCGTCGCCGCAAGGTTGGCGTCTACGCTCACGACCTTTCTGAACGTTCGCGCCAGCGGCAGGGTGAAAAAACCTACACCTGCGTACAAATCGAGCGCTACGTCGCCCTTTGCGCCTGCTGTCATCGTCTGCAACAAGTCGCCGATCAAGAACCGGTTGACCTGAAAAAAAGAAAGGTGGCTCACCCGGAAGCGGAATCCCCCTGCCTCGTGAAACAAGTACCCGGGGCCCGTCAATTCAAATCTGTTCTTGCTCTCATCCAGCAAGAGAAGGCTGTCGATTTGCGGCATCGCCTGTTGCAGCGCGGTGGCCAGATCCTTGGCGGGGCCGGGAAATTTCGAAAAAGCGACGTTCAAGGCAATCTTCGTGTCCGTCGAGTCCGCGAACGCCTCGATTTCCAGAATTTTCTCCGGCAAAACGCCTGAGCGCGTCATGTTCTGAAGCTGCTCAAACGTCCTCGCCAGCGCCGGAGAGAGCACCGGGCACTCGTCGATCGGCACGATCACCGAGCTTTCCGGCAGGAAATATCCGATGGCCCGCGGCTTGGCGTCACGCAGCGCCCATTGTGCCCGGTTGCGATAGCCGTACGGCTCCGCGGAGTGCTCCTGAATGGGCCCGTCCCAGGAGATTCCGCCCAGCCGAGACAGCGTCTCCCGAAGGATCTCCTTCTTCAAGCGGAGTTGTTCTGTCGCCGGGATGTGCTGGTAATGGCATCCGCCGCAGGTCTGAAAGTGAGGACACTTCGCTTTTATCCGCTCCGTGGCGCTGGACGTTACCTCGAGCAGTTGCGTCCAGACCATTTTCTTCTTCTTGGACTTCGCCGCCGCGCGCACCTCTTCACCCGGCAGAACGTAAGGCACGAAAACGGTATTTCCATCGGCGTGGGCCAAGCCGTCACCACCATACACAAGCTTCTCGATCGATAATCTTAACTCATCAGACATATATATGCGATTCCATTCTGCCCATTTCGGCCCCCACTTGTCGATGATTCGTGTGGAAAGAAAAGGTGCGTGTTTCAGGAAAAATAGTAAAGGCTCAGGCGCGGCAATCCAAACTCGTCCAGCAGCCGCTTCTGCATGTACTGTCGTTCGACCAGCGCCAGTTGCTCTGTTTTCATCTTACGGCGGTATGCGGCAAGTTGCCCGTCCACCTCGCGGCGGATGCGGAGCATGACGTCGTCGCTCGCGTGATTGGTCAGAGCGGCTTGCATCTTTTCGTCCAGTACCGTGAGGCGCCGCTCGAGGTCTTCCAAGTCCAGCGTACCTGGAGCATCGAGCAAGACCAAGCTCGATTCCAACGATTGCACAATTTCCGCGAGCCGCTCCACCAGCGCCCGGTGCGCTCCCCTGTTCGCTTCGGCCGCTTTGGCAACTTGCGCCACGTTCTTCGCGAAATAGGCCCGCAGCTCGTCGCGCGAAAAAGGCTCCGTTGTCGCGCGGCCATTTTTTGGCGCACTCCCGGCCGCGGCCTCCTGACTCTCTTCCGCAGCGTCCAGCACCGCGTCCGTGCAATACGCCAGGCTCTTCAACGGCTTGCCGGCGCCTCGCCGCGACCTGCCGTAGCTCTCAAACGCTCGATCGATTCCTTTCAGGACCGCTTCCAGCGGCACTCCCGCCTTTTGCCAAGTCTCCATGATGGCCCAGTCCAGCGGCGACACCAGCAGGTGCGCGCCCCGCTTCTTCCAAAAGTATTCTTCAATCTCGGTGAAGTAATTGAAGTAGTTCCAGCCGTCCATGCGCGGGCGCCGCGGCCTATCTCTGGGCTTTCTTGGCCGGCCCCGCGGAGCGCGAAGCGGAAACGCGAGGCTCGGATGGTGCTCGGCCAGTTTCTGCCAGGGCTTGATTCTTCTCCCAAATCAGCCGCAACCCCGTGAGCGTCAAAAACTCGTCCGTGTGTTGGATCTGCTTGGACCCGCGCGCCACCAACGGGGCTTGTCCGCCCGTGGCCACGACGGTTGCCTGTGTGCCGAGCTCGGTCTTCATGCGCGTCAACATGCCATCGACCATGTCAATCGCGCCATAGTAGAGGCCCGCCTGCATGTGCGTGACGGTATTGGTCCCGATCACCTTGCCGGGGTCTTTGATCTCCACGCGCGGAAGCCTTGCCGCGCGCGCAAAGAGCGCTTCCGAGGCTATGCCTAACCCCGGCGCAATCACCCCGCCGAGATATTCGCCTCGCGCAGAGATCACATCGAACGTGATCGCTGTTCCGAAGTCCACCACGATGCACGGCCCGCCAAACTTGTGAAAAGCCGCCACGCCATTCACGATCCGGTCCGCCCCAACTTCCAGCGGGTTATCGACGAGCACCGCCATCCCGGTTCTTACTCCCATCTCCACGAACAGCGCCTTCTTGCCAAAATAAATGCGCGACATTTCGGCGAGCGTCCAATTCATTGGCGGAACGACGGAGCTGATGATCACGCCTCCAATCGCGGACACGTCCAGCCCAGCCAGCGTGAACAAATTGCGCGTGAGCACGCCGTATTCGTCCACGGTCTGAAGCCGGGCCGTAGTAAGCCGCCAGTTGGCGATCAGCTCTTCGCCGCGAAACACGCCCAGCACCGTGTTCGTATTGCCGACATCGATGGTCAGCAGCATCTAGCGTGCCTCCGCCACTTCGCCTGCAATCACGCTCACCACTTGCCCGCTCTCCCGCTTCACCAGCAAGAGTCCTTCCGGACCCAGCCCGTGCGTCACGCCGGTGAAACTCTCCGCGCCGTTGGTCACTCGCACGCGCTTACCTAGCGCATAGCTTGAGATTGCCGTGAACCGCTCGATCACGCTGGCTGCGCCGTTCGCCAGAAATCGATTGTAGTCGTTCTCGAATTCCCGCAGCAACCGCACCAGCAATTCCGGCCGCGATTGTGCGCGTCCGGTTTCCGCGCACAGCGACGTCGCGATGGAGCCCAGTTCACCGGGGAACTTCTCCTGATTTACGTTCAGCCCGATTCCGACAATCACAAAACGTATTTGCCCGGGTTCGGCGTGCATCTCCGTCAGGATTCCGCCAACTTTCTTTCCACCGATCAACAGATCGTTGGGCCACTTCAAGTCCACCGTGAGCCCCGTCAGTGCTTGAATCGCCGCGTGCGCCGAAAGGCCCGCCATCATGGTTAGCAGCGGAGCCTGGACGGGCGCCAAGTGTGGCCGCAGCAGCAGGGTTACGTAGATTCCCGCGGCCCGCTCCGAATGCCACGAGTGGCCGGCCCGCCCGCGCCCCGCCGTCTGCTCTTCTGCCAGAACTACGGCGCCTTCCGGCTCTCCCGCGTGCCCGAGATCCAACGCCACACGATTGGTCGAGTCCACCTTGAAGAAGTGATAGATACGCTTTCCGAACAAACTGCCTTTCAGCCGTTGCCGCAGCATGTCGGGCGTAAGGATGTCCGGCACCTTCTCCAGGAAATACCCGGTGTGTTGCTGGCCCTTCGCGCGCACGCCCAGTTCGCGCAGCCGGTTCACCCACCGCCACACCGTCGAGCGCGACACGCCGATCTCACGCGCGATTCGCGCGCCGCTCACCACGATCGTCGCGTTTTCCGCCAGCAGCGTCAGCAGCGCCGCCAGCCGCCGGTCGGTTGTGCCGGGAAGCGTCTCGGATTGTGCCTTCGTGCGTCGTGCCATATGTGCGCTTTCGCCGATGCGCGAACGGCTAGGAGCCGCCAGACGCACCTTCCTATCACGACCGATCTCAACTCGAGCGCCGGCCCGGCTCATCGCATGGCCAGCGTACCCACCCTACAGCGTCGTAAGCTTACTTTTCCTCGATGCTGTCTACAAGGAGGCTCAGGTTCGCTGCCGGTGCCGAATGGGTCAGTGCACCCGAAGAAAGGAAGTCCGCTCCCGTCTCAGCGTAAGCGCGCGCATTTTCCAGCGTTATCCCGCCAGAAATCTCCACGACACAGTCTGCTCGCAAACTCCGCGCCAGTTCGACGCATTGCTTCGCTTCACCCGGCGTCATATTGTCGAGCAGCACTGCCTCCGTGCCTGCCGCCAGCGCCTCGCGCAGCTCCCGTTCATCGCGTACTTCAATCTGAATCGGCAGCGCAGCGCCCCCGCTTCCTTGCCGCGGACCGCCTGACGCTTCGTACGCGCTCATCTCACGGGTCACCATCTGAGACGACGAATATGCATGCGCCTTGTCGAGCGCCGCCTTCACCCCGCCGGCCAGCGCGATGTGATTCTCTTTCAACAAGATTGCGTCGTAGAGCCCAAACCGGTGGTTCGTGCCGCCGCCCATGCGTACCGCGTATTTCTCCAGCATTCGCAATCCCGGTGTTGTCTTTCGTGTGTCGCGAATCCTGGCTTTGGTCCCGGCAAGCTGTTCTACGAAGCGTTGCGTCATCGTGGCGATGCCACTCAAATGCGCCAGAAAGTTCAGCGCCGTTCTCTCTCCCGTAAGAATCGCCCGCGCGCGGCCCCGGCACCTCACCAGGTCCCGCCGTTTTTCGACGGTGTCGCCATCCCTGGCTAGCAGCTCGATGCTCATGGCCATGTCCAACTCTCGAAAGACGCTCTCTACGACAGGCAGTCCCGCGCACACCAAGGGAGCCCGCGCAATAATCCGCGCATGAGCCGTCGCCATCGCTGGGACGGTGGCCAGGGAAGTGGCGTCACCCGGCCCAATGTCTTCTTCGAGCGCTTGCCGGATAACACTATGTACGGCCGCGGAGTCCCAGTTCATCTTTTGTCGCTGTCTACCGTCAAATGCGTGGAAAATATGATTCTCGGCCAGGTCCTAAGCGCCGCGCTCCAATTGCCGCAGACGTTCCTGCAGCTTCTTGATCTCCACGCGTCGCTCTTCCAGCGTCGTTTCCATTCCGTGGATAATTTTCTCTGGTGCGCGGCTGCGAAAAGTCTCGTCCGCCAGTTGCCGTTCTTTCGACCTAATATCGTTTTGGAGCCGCTCGATCTCCTTCCGCACGCGCGCGAGTTCGGCCGCAATATCCACCGTGTCCGAATACGCGATCCGCAGATCGAATTGCGCCGTCGAACGCATCGCGCCTCCCGCCTGCGTCAGCCGGTTCGTGGAGATGTTCAAGTCCGACAAGATCGCCAGCCGCAAAATCCCGTCGAGGTTTCGCTGGATCGTCGCTCGGATGTATTCGTACGAGCTGAAAAACTCCGCCGCAACCTTCTTCTTCGGATCGAGCTTCATCTCCGCCCGGATGTTCCGCACTTCCGCGATGACCTCTTGTAGCAGCGCGAATTCGTTCGTTCGAGGCTGTTCGCTCGATGCCGGCCGTTCGTCCGCGAACGCCTTCAAGGAAATCGATCTGTCGCCCGCCCGCTGCGGCAACTGGTGCCACAACTCTTCGGTAAGGAAGGGCATCAGCGGATGCAATAGGCGCAACGCGCGGTCAAACGCCGCAAATAGGTTTTTCCACGCCACCACCGCCCGCTCGCGGTCGGCGGTTTGCAGTTCGGGCTTCACCCACTCGATGTACCAGTCGCAAAAATCGCCCCAGAAAAACTGGTAGACGACCTGTGCCGCCTCGTGGAAACGATAGTTCGCCAGGGCAGTGTTCACGGTACTTGTCGTTGCGGCAAGCCTTTCAAACAGCCATTCATCCACCAGTGGCACGCTTCCGTTGAATGCATACGGAGCCTTCTCGCGAACCTCCGGCGCGGCCAAATCCTCCAGCGTCGTTCCACCCTGCTCGAACTTGTCCAGGTTCACGAAGATGAAGCGCGCCGCGTTCCAGATCTTATTTGCAAAATTCCGCGCTCCGGCCAGCCGGTCATCGGACAAAACGATGTCCGTTCCTGGAGCCGCCATCGACGCCAGGCAAAAACGCATCGCATCCGTTCCATACTTCTGGTTCAATGCCACCGGATCGAGCCCCGTGCCCTTGGATTTCGACATCTTCTCGCCGCCCGCCGTGCGCACCAGCGAGTGCAGATACACCGCGCGAAAGGGAACTTTCCCCGTGAAATGAATGCCCAGCATGATCATCCGGGCCACCCAAAAAAACAGGATGTCGTAGCCGGTGATCAAAAGGCTGGTCGGATAGTAAGTCTTGAAGTCCTGCGTGTCCGCGGGCCACCCCAGTGTCGAAAACGGCCATAGCCCCGAGCTGAACCATGTATCCAGCACATCGGGATCCTGCTCCAGGTTTTTCGACCCGCACGCGGCACACTTTTCCGGCGCCTTTGTCGCCACCGTCACGTGGCTGTTTTCCTTGCAGTACCACGCCGGAATGCGATGTCCCCACCAGAGCTGCCGCGACAACGTCCAATCGCGGATGTTTCTCATCCAGTTGAAATACTCTTCGCGCCGGTTGTCGGGAACGATCTGAATCTCGCCTCGCTCCACGGCCGCGATAGCTGGCTCTGCCAGCGGCTTCATCTTGCAGAACCACTGTGTCGAAGCCCGTGGCTCCACGATCGTCCTGCTCCGTTCGCAGATTCCGATCGCGTGGGTGTGCTCCGTGACCTTTTCCAGCAGGCCCTGTGCCTGCAAATCCTCGACAATCTTCTTCCGCGCGGCGAAGCGCTCCATCCCGGCATAGGCGCCCGCCGCTGCGCTCATGTGCCCATCGTCGGTCATCACGTCGATCTCCGGCAGGCCATGCCGCCGTCCGGCCTCGAAGTCGTTCGGATCGTGCGCCGGAGTGATTTTCACGGCACCGGTCCCAAACTCGCGATCCACCATATCGTCCGCGATGATCGCTATTTCTCGGTTGATCAGCGGCACGATCGCGCTCTTTCCCACTAGGTGCTTGTACCGTTCATCTTCCGGGTGCACCGCCACGGCGGTATCGCCCAGCATGGTCTCTGGCCGTGTCGTCGCCACCACCAGGTACTCCAGGCTGCCGGCCACCGGGTACTTGATATGCCACAGGTGTCCCGCGCGCTCCTCGTGCAGCACTTCCAGATCACTCAGCACCGTCAGGCACACCGGACACCAGTTGGTCATCCGCTTGCCACGATAGATCAGGCCCTCGTTGTACAAGCGCGCGAATACTTCGCGTACCACCGCCGACAGTTCCGGCGACAGCGTGAATTTCTCCCGCGACCAGTCGCAGCTCTCCCCGATTTGCCGCATCTGCTGCGTGATCGTTCCGCCGCTCTCTTCCTTCCATTGCCACACGCGCCGCAGGAATTCTTCGCGTCCCAGCTTTCGATAGTCGATGCCCTGCTCGGCCAGCAGTTTCACCACCACGCGCTGCGTCGAGATACCCGCGTGGTCCATTCCCGGCAGGTACAGGGTGTTGTAGCCGCGCATGCGGTGCCAGCGCGTCAGGATGTCGATCTCGGTGTGGTCCAACATGTGGCCGATATGCAGGGAGCCGGTGACATTCGGAGGAGGAATCACGATCGAAAACACGGGTCCCGGCGCATTCGCATCCGCGCGGTACAGGGCTTCCGCAACCCAGAACTCCGCCCAGCGGGGTTCGATCTGCTGCGGTTCGTAAGCTTTGGCGATTTCGCGAGCCATCCGGCGCAACGCTCCTACAGGTTTGCACGGCGCCACGCGCACACGCGGCTCTTCGTGCTCAAAACAATCTCCGACTATACGAGGGCGAAAGCAGCGCCGTCAATTCAACGGTCACACAGCCATTCTATCGCGGGTAGCACAACGGCGAGAATCCATGTAGAAAGTGGCCGTAGAGGGGAGGGAACTACAATTTCTTGTTCAATTCCTCGCGGATTACCGCTTCCACCACGGGCTTCAGCAGCTCTCGGGTCGCGTCGTTCAGCAGGCCGGGGCTCAGTCTGGCCAGTACCTTCGCTACGACGGCGTCCATATCCAAATGGGCCGCGGCATCGTGCACTGTTTCTCTCACGTCCGATGATATCCCCGCTTGCTGCGCTTCTTGTTCGGCTTGCTCCACAGCTTGTGCCGCTTCTTCGCGAACCGTTTCAACCGTCTCGGACGGCATTTCTGAGATCACCGTGTTTCCGGATACCACCTCGATTTCGTCCGGTGCACTCGCCGCCTCGAAGGAAACGTCCCCCCGCGCAGCCGTTTCGCTGACGGGCGCGCTAGCCGTGGCATCCCACGTTGAAGCAAGCTGGCTGGCCTTTTGCGCTTCCGCTTCCCAGGGGTTCGGCGGCGTGGAAAACCAGGAACTCGCCTTCTCCGACTTCAGCGCTTCCACTACCGCGTGATCCGCCGCGAGAACCGAAGGCGATACCTCCGGCGTGCTCTCAAGCGCAGGAGCGACAGACTCCTGCACCGCTGTGTGCTCCACAAACGACTCTGGCTGCGCCGCCGGCGCTACCGGTTTTTCGGCCTCGGCGACTGCAGTCTTGCTCTCCGATTCCGTGTGGATCGCTGCTGCCCATGCATCACCCGCAAACGGCGCGGGCGGCTGCCGGTCGTGCACAATCTCCGCTACCGCCGCGGTAACGCTTTCCGGCGATTCCGCAGCTGCCAAATCTTCTTTCTCGCGAGTCGGCGACCAAGTTTTGTGACCGCGGCTCCGGAAGTCTCGTGAAGTTACCGCTTCCTCCTCCACGGCCTCTTCATCGCCCGCATCGCGCCGCCATGATCCTTTGGCGCTGGTGTCTTCCTCTTCCTCGTCTTCTTCCTCCGGCTTAGAAGAGCGCCAATCGTGTTCGATCACCGGAGGCGCCGTTGATACGTCCGCTGGTTCTTCCGTCGATCCCGTTTCCAGTAAGCTGCCGAACGCCACCGGTTGCTCCCCGGAAGCAATCTTCACTGCTGCGGGGCGCACCGGCACTTCATCGACAAAAGACTCCGTTTCAGCGGGCACCTCAAACGGCTGTGGCGCCGCTTGCAACTTTGGAATGCTGGCCTGCGGCACGGCGGCAACTTCTGGGGTCGGTTCGGGCTCAGCGGCGGGTTTCGGAGTAAACCCGGCATGCGCAACGCCGGCGCGAACCAACGCTGACTTCACCATGGAAATAAGGGGATCGGGGGGAACGAAAGGCTTCTTCAGGACGCCGTCTGCGCCTGCTCGTTGCGCTTCCTGCTCGTCCAGCGGGTCAAACGCTCCGACCAGCAGAATCACCGGGATGTGCGCCAACGATTTGTCGTCTTTTACGAACTTGCAGACTTCGTAGCCGTTTCGCACCGGCATGAACACGTCTGCCAATACCAGATCGGGGCGTATGTCGGCGATTTTTCGCACCGCCGCTTCGCCGTTTCCGACAGCCACGACTTCAATGCCGTGGTCTTTCAGCGCAAGACCCACCATCTTCTGGATATTGCTGTTGTCGTCCGCAACCAGGATCTTGGCCACCGAACGTCCTCCGGGAACACACCCACGTTCGAGATGCAAAACGTTGTGTGGCTGCCACTCGTGGTGGCCGCCCGGTCCTCCCCGCTAGCGGCTACAGCCCGCTGGCAAAGGGGGACTTCTCAGTATTGGAGCACTCCGCCTTGAGTGCGTCAACGCCATCCCGGACAGGTGTGTCGGAAATAGATACTAGAGTTTTCGGCAACTTTATGCCGCGTCATCGCGCGCCTGAACGTGCCCGAAAATGGAAAAGAGCGCGGCGGTCAGCCGCGCTCTTCCCGAATCATAGCCGCCATGACGCGGTTTCTACCAGGGCACGATCTTGCGCAGGCCCTTCTTCTTCTTGCTGCTGGATTCCTTCTGGGTGGTCGTACTGGTCCCGTTTTGCGAATCGTCCGTTTTGGCGGTCCCGTCGGCGTTTTGCGGCGTTGTGGCTGTTGCCGCATCGCCTTTGCCGTCGGTGGCAGCCGGCGGCGTTCCCGTCGTCGTCGTGGTGTTCACCGGGTTTGCACCGGCATCGTTTGGCGTCGCCGGCTGCGTGCCCGTGGGTGGCACTGCGCTTGGATCGCCCCCAGGGTTTGCCGGATTTGTTTCCGCCGGAGGCTGCGCGCTCGGAGTCTCCGTTGTGGTTCCGTCCGTCGCAGTGCCTGTCGCGGTGCCTTCCGTCGTCCCTGAGGTCGTATCGCTGGTCCCCGGCGTGACGATCTCGACCACTGCCCCGGTGCCTCCCGAGCCGCCGGCACCCAATTGCGAGCGGTTCCCGGGCTTCAAAATGTCCGTCGCCGAAGTCGTGTCTGACTCCGGCTGAAGATTCGGCGCCCCGGTTCGGGCGGCGGTGATGAACTCGTCGTGCGGCCCCGTGCGCACCAGCGCCAGGGGCTTCTTGACCAGACTGTCGTGCTGCCGCGGCGTGTTCTGTTCCGCCGTCATCCAGGCGACTGCCTTCGGATCGGCTTGGGGCACGGGCACTTTAAAAGCCGTCAGTCTGCTCTTCGCGTCCGGCACCAGGGGAGACAGCGGATAATTCCGTATGATCTGCCCGTAGTAGATCGACGCAATTTCTTTGTGCTCGCTCTTCTCGAAAATGTCGCCAAGCATCCACAGCGCGCGGTCGGATTTGCTGAACAGCGGATAGCGCTTGGTCATTACCAGCAGCCGCGCTGCCGCTGCGCGCTTGTCGCCCTTCACATAGTAAAAGTAGCCGATGCGGTAATCGCCTTCCGCGATGATCTCCTGAACGTTGCGCAGCCGCTGCTCGGCTTTTGCTGCCAGCGGGTCCTTGGGGTATTTTTGCAGAAATGTTTGGTACTCGTCCTCGGCGGCCTTCGCCTCGGTGCGGTCGCGATCCGGCTTGGCGATCTGTTGATAGTGCGTGTTCGCTACCTGCAATTGCGCGTAGGACGCTTCCGGCAGGAACGGGAAGAAGATCTCGAAGTCCTTATAGCCTTGGATCGCTTGCGCCATGTTCGCTGTGCCGCCCTCTTTGTAGTACGAGTCGGCAATCGCCAGCTTTGCTTTGGCGAGGTATTCGCTATCCGGGTAGGTGTTGATCAACGTCTGCAAGCTCAACCGGCCCACTTCTTGGCGTCCGTGCTTGATGTCTTCGATCGCCCGGTCGTACAACACCTTGTCGGGTTCGGCCGTGTTATCGGCGGTGGTGGCCTTGTTGACCTTCTTTTTCCTGTGCAGGATTTGGGCGTCGCACTGACTGACGCTCAAAAACGCCAGCCCGCCCGCCAGAATAAGAGTTGTCAGCCGTTTCGGGGTGGCCCCCGAAATTTCAAGCAAGGAAGCTAGATGCAAACGTCACCTCTCCTAGTAAATCTCGGCCCCCGGGGCTGCAATCTCACCGGGTCTGGGCCATTTCTGCTGGGCTAGGCTCCGAACAATTCAGTATACCTGAACGAAAGGACAGGCTAGCCCCAAAAATCTGTCCATTCGGCCAGGTCGACGGGAAATCCCCTCGGCACACGCCGAGCTAAGCCTCCGGCCGCTCAGTGAGATGCCGGGTGTGGGCTGGATGGGTTGCCTGAAGGCGGGGCGCGGCGAGACGGGCAAGGACGTGACACGAGCTGACGCGCCGGGAACGTCCCGTCTGTCCCCGGGGTTCCGGGGTTCCCCCATAATTCGTATCATATTTCGTATTATTGTGAATAGCTGTAATCAGAAAGCTAGTTCTCATGATTTCAATCCTTGGTAGGGAATAACAAGGCTGGTGCCGAGCCCCACTTCCAAACTTCAGCTAATTCGTACATTCGTTTTATGACAGGAATTATAAATAGCGGCGCCTCCGACACTGCCTCGTTCAACGATGACAGCTCACCCGACACGCGCCTGACATCGTTCCAAAAGCTATCCGTCAATGCTCAGGTGATACCCGAGAATTCACTAGATTGGTTTTATCGAATCCTGCAGGTCTGCGAATCGATTCCAGGAGAACTAAAATCCGCCGAAGTCTGGCTGCGGTTTCAGGGACTCAGTGCAGAAAGCAAGGCTCGCATCTGGGATGGCCTTTCCAAAGTGCGGATTCACATTGTTGATCCTCGGCCATACAGAAAGTCGTATGACCAAATCCTTCGAACAATACTTCCAGCAAGTGATCCTGCGAAATTCCTTCAACAGCTATTGGCGGCGGGTCACCCAGTTGGCATTTGGCTTTCGAACAGGGCTCAAATCTTCACAGCCGAGAGAATTCTTAGTGATTCTATTGGAGCGCGTGTGCACAGCCTGAGCAAGATCATCCTAAACGACGGGATAGTTCCGCTGGACGCGGAGGAGGGCGATGCTGTTGAAGACCAGATTTTGACTCTGCGTGATTTTGGCAACGAGGTAAAACCGCTCGTCAGGAAGGTCAGCATATGGGCGGCGAAGTCTGCCGCTACATTTCACGAGGCACTGGATTGCTTTCTTGGCTTCGATGAAGAAGTGCGATACTTCCCGAATGAAATCGTCAGAAGGCGAATGAAATCAAGAATCCTGAAAACGCATGCGTTCGATAGAGGTGATCAGGGCCATTTGGAACTGCTAGAGAGTGCCCGCTCCAATATTCTCAAGAACCTACGAGATCCTTATATGCCAGAACGCCCGGGTGAAACAAAGCCTTACACTCAGCTGGATTCTGCCTTCTCTTACCCTGTACAGGCAGCTGACATCGCCGCTGGCATCGCGAGCAAACTTCTAGAAACACAGAGTCTTGTTACTGTCGTCTCCGCGTTCGAATACGTAACCTACAACGGGCAGCGAATCTCGGTTGCCGACGCAGAAGAGGAACTCCGGCGGATGGTTCCATGACGTGGCTTGAAAACGGGTGAAAACGGGGACAGTCGGAACGTTTCCTTTTTAGGGACATCCTTATGGGAACGTCCCGTCTGTCCTCAGGGTTCCCTCAGGGTTCTGAAGAGAAGAGTTGCCCACCCTTTCAAAAACCGAAAGGCCACCCGCCCAGGGTCTCGAATACGGAGGCGGGCGTGGCGGCGGGTTACACCGTAAAGGCGGCGTCGAGCTGCCGCACTCCGAGGCGGCGCTACGAAAAAGGGGAGGGCCCGCCACGGTCGGCGGCCGCTGCATGAAGGGTGCGGCGGCCAGGGCGGCGTTACTTTTGCGCGGCGAAAATGGTTCGCGAGAAAAACGAATGATACGCTGGAGTTCAGGGGGCGTAATGACCAAGTTGCGGGTGCTCCAGGCGGTAACGGTTTGTGCGTTTCTTGTTCTGGTCATGACAGCCTGGGTCTACCGGTTCAACGCCAACGGTTATAGGCAAACCCTCGACAGCCTGCAGAAGAGTTATGGAGCCGGGGCTTACATCTTTATCGCACTCTTTTCTGTGGTTAACCTGATATCGATGCCAATTTTCGGAATGGCCGGCATCATCGGCATGGCTTTGTGGAGACGAGTTGGCCGGTCCGCGTTGATACTGGGATTTCTTTGTTGTGTTCTCAGTTTCGCAAATTTTGTGCTTTGGCAGAAATATGGAGGGGCACCGTCACGTAACCAGAAAGAAGGAGTCCAAGAGATATATAAGACCGCTTCACCTGCCAAGACGCCGTAGAGGAGCGGACCTCGAATACGGAGGGCGGGTGTAGGGGCGCGTTACACCGTGAAGGCGGCGTCGAGCCGCCGCACTCCAAGGGGCGCGCGGCAGGGCACGATGTATCGTGCCCCTACGCGGACGCGTGGCGGGGCGAGCCCGTCCTGAAGATTTTTAACAAACTGTTACAATCCGCTGCCTCCCTGCGACTAAAATGCATGGACGCTCGCCACCAGGGGCCGGCGCCATTCGACAATGGACAAGCGAAAATTCCTCTTCGTATCGCTCTCGGGTTTGATCGGTGACATTGCTTGGCAGGTGGCCAAGGAAGACCACGACGTCCGCTATTACATCGACAACCAGAAAGAGCGCGACATCGCCGACGGCTTCGTTCCCAAATCCACCGATTGGGAAAAGGACGCGAAATGGGCGGACATCATCGTGTTCGACGACACCCTGGGGCAGGGCGCCAGGGCCCAGGCGCTGCGCGCGCAAGGCAAGCCGGTCATCGGCGGCACGGAATACACCGACCGCCTGGAGGACGACCGCTCCTTCGGCCAGGAAGAGCTGAAAAAAGCGGGCGTCAACATCATTCCCTACGAGGACTTCGACTCCTTCGATCCCGCCATCGAATTCGTGAAGAAAAACCCCGACCGCTACGTGATCAAGCCCAGCGGCGAAGCGCAGAACGTCAAGCGCCGGCTATTTGTCGGCGAAGAAGAAGACGGCGAAGACGTGATCCGCATGCTGGAAGCCTACAAGAAGGCCTTCGCTGACGAGATCAAAGTCTTCCAGTTACAGCGCCGCATCAACGGCGTCGAGGTCGCGGTCGGCGCTTTCTTCAACGGTAAGAGATTCATCACGCCGGTCAACATCAACTTCGAGCACAAGAAATTGTTTCCCGGCGAGGTTGGTCCGCCCACCGGCGAGATGGGCACGGCCATGTTTTGGAGCGAGCCCAACGCGCTCTTCTACCGCACCCTTCTTAAGATGGAGCCGAAACTTTCCCTCGAGGGCTATGTCGGCTACATCGATCTGAATTGCATCGTCAACAACAACGGCATCTACCCGCTCGAGTTCACGTCGCGCTTCGGCTATCCGTCGATCTTCATCCAGCAGGAAGGCATTCTCACGCCCATCAGCGAATTCTTGTGGGAGCTTGCCACCGGTGTCGACCCCAAGTGGCGTACGCGCAGCGGCTTCCAGATTGGCGTCCGCATCGTCGTCCCCCCGTTTCCCTTCGACGACGAAGCCACCTTCGAGTCCTTCTCAAAAAATAACGCCATCGTCTTCAAGCGCGGCACTCCCGAACAGGTCCACATCGAGGACGTAAAGCAGGTCAACGGTCAATGGCTTATCGCGGGGACGTCCGGCGTGGTCCTTGCCGTCGTCGGCACCGGCCAAACCATGAAGCAAGCCCAAGCGCAGGTCTACGCCCGCATCAAAAACATCCTCATCCCCAACATGTACTACCGCACCGACATCGGCGACCGCTGGGCAGAAGATTCCGACAAACTCCACAACTGGGGCTACTTGCGCTGATCGCTTAGTGCATCGCTACCGTGCCTCCGCCACCCGGCCTGTTCTTCCGCAGCAAAAACGACACCGCAAACATCACCATCGCGGCAGCTCCCAAGATCCAGTACGTGTCGATGTAAGCCAGCGTCGCCGCTTGCGCCCGCAGCTCTGCGTAGAACCGCGCCGTGGCCTGCTGCTGCCCATCAAACAAGCTGAGTCCCCCGCGCGCCAGCTGCCGCGCCGTTCCCTGAATGGCGCCGAGAAAATTCGGATTCACGCTCGAAGCTTGCGTCCCCAGGACGCTCTGATGGTATTGTGATCGCCGCGCGATGATTGTCGTCACCAGCGACGTCCCCACGCTGCTCCCGATATTCCTCATGAAGTTGACTAGTCCTGCGACCGCGTTGCTCTTTTCCGCCGCGATCCCGATATACGCCGCCGTCGTCGCCGGTATGAAAATAAATCCCAGCGGCGCGTACTGCAGGATTCGCAACCGCGTCGCCGAGCCCATGCTGATCAGCAGGTCGATTCGCTTTGTCGAGTAGAACATCCCAATACACAGCGTCAGCCATCCAAACGCGATCAGGTAGCGCCCCTGAATCCGCGTGGTCAGTTGGCCCACGATGGGAAGTTCGAACAGCAACACCACCGCAGCCGCGGACATCACGATCCCCGCCGTTTCCGCCGTGTAGCCCATTAGTGTTTGCAGGTACTGCGGCATCAGCACCGTGGATGCGAACGAAATCGCCCCCACCATGAACATCACCAAGCTGGTGACGCAGAAATTCACATTCTTGAACAGACGTACGTCCACGATCGGGTCCTTCTGAAACCATTCGTAAATCACCAAGGTCACGAGGCAGACGGTCGCGGTGATGGCCAGTGAGGTAATGAAGCGCGACCCGAACCAATCGTCTTCTTGTCCTTTATCCAGCAGGATTTGCAGCGCGCCCACACCCAGCGCCAGCAGGCTGAAGCCGATGTAGTCCACCTTCAGCGATCTTCCGATGTTGCGCGAGATATACGCTGGGTCCTCGATCAGCTTGTAGACCAGATACAACGCCACCAGTCCGACCGGCAAATTGATGTAGAAAATCCACCGCCACGAATAGTTATCGGTGATCCACCCGCCCAGTGTTGGTCCAATCGAGGGCGCCACGATCGCCGTGAAACCATACACGGAGAATGCCAGGCCGCGCTTCTCCGGCGGAAAGCTGTCCGCCAGAATGGCCTGCGCCATCGGCTGCAAGCCGCCGCCGCCCGCTCCCTGGATGATCCGCGCAAGAAGTAGAAACCCCAGGCTCCAGGCTACCCCGCAAAGCAGGGAACTCGCCGTGAACACCAGGATGCAAATCATGAAGAACCGTTTGCGCCCCAGAATCCCCACGAACCATCCGCTGATTGGCAGCACAATCGCATTCGATACCAGGTACGAGGTCAGCACCCACGTGCTCTCGTCGTTGCTGGCCCCCAAGTCGCCCGCCATGTGCGGCAGCGCCACGTTGGCGATGCTGGTGTCCAGCACCTCCATGAACGCCGCCAGCGACACCACCACCGCAATCAGCCAGGGATTGACTTCGTGTTCGCGCGTACTAGGGAAATGCGCCACGCTGTCGCCGGAACTCATGCTCGCTCCGCCCGCGGATGGACCACCCGCAAAGTGAGGGCAGGCAGCTTACGTCCAAATGCTGTGGAAGGCTACCCCGCCCGTTAATGTTCAAAGGGATCTGACGTTCACAGGCACAAAATCGCCGAAGAAATCAGCCGGAGTCCGGCATCGCCGGCTCCGGCTGTCTGTCCTGAGCTTGCGAGATAGGCTCGCTTCAGGCTGCGTCGAAACAATCCTAATTCTTGCTGCGCAGCGACTCCTTTTGCGTCGTCACCACAACATCGCGATACCGCTGCGAAGGACCCTTCAGCAGCGGGCTGGCGTCCTGTTCACGTAGGTTCGCATCGAGAAATGCCGCCACGTATTCGCGCACCATCGCGATCGTTTGTTCCGGACTCAGCGAGCCAGTGTTGATCGCGTACCTTGCCAGCCACACCGCGTCCGACGGGGCCCTGTGTTCCGCCCCCGGCAGATTCAGCGCGAAGCGCGGCCCGTGCAGCCCAGACCAGACCTGTTTTTCGTCGTCGCTCCACAGTTCGCGGCCCATGCCCAGCAGCAGCATTGGTTTTTCCGTTGAGATCGCCGCTCCCGTCGGGATACTCGCGTCGATAGCCACGCCCACCTTAAAGACGGAGGCGCTGCTCACGCTTTCAATCGCCGTCCATCCTCCCAGCGAATGGCCGGCGAGCGCCATCTTCGACAAGTCCAGCTTCCCCGCGAATGCGCCGCCCGACTCGCCGTTCAGACGCCCGAGTTCATCGCCGACGAACTTGACGTCGCCTAGCCGCACTGCTAGCGCAAAGTCCAGGTCCGCGCGCTCCGCCCGCAGGGGGCCTCCTAGATGGCTGCCCACCGCCGACGCGACGAACCTTCCGTCCGGAAACTCGACCGCCGTTGCTTCGCGTGTGTGATCGATCGACGCCACCACGTAGCCTCGGCTGGCCAAATCCTCGAACAGGAACGTGTAGTCGGTAAACGTCGCCGTATAGCCGTGCGAGAACACCACCACCGGATGCCCGCCCTCGGCGACCACGGCATCCGCGCAGCTATTCGTGCTGATTTGTGCCAGCGGCACGCCCACCAGCCGCGAGAAGTAGCTCCAGACCCTGTCCGACGTGTACGGGGCTCGCCTGCAAACTTGGCCGCTCGCCGCCGGATACCAGAGCCTTACCAGCAACTCTCGCTTGGCTCCGTTCGCCGTGTAGGGATCTTCGCGTGTCGCGTCCACGAGATCGACGACGCGCGTTCCGACCGCGCTTGCTCCGCTCGAGCGCGGCACCTCATTCACTGAGCTTGTGCTCAAGGCCGCTGCCACCTCCGGCCCCCGAGCGTTAAAAGCCTTTCCGGTTAGGCTAACCATCTGTGGGCTGTCGGAGCTGCTGTCGTGGATGCTCATGAGAACGTTAGACATCCCGGGAGGCACCGGATGATACGTCACGTTGATGATGCAAGACGCGCCTGCGGCCACGCTCGGTACACAGTTGTCTGTTTCGGAATACGCGGCCACGCCCACTCCGGAGAAGGGTATCGCCGTTATTGTCAGCGCCGCGGTGCCCGTATTGGTCAGGTTTATAGGCAGCACGCGTTTTGAGTTCGTCTTCACGTTGCCGAAGTCCAGCGCAGTCGGCACAAGCTCGACGCTGCCTGCCGTCAACGTCACGGTTGCTGTTGCGGACTTCGTGCCATCCGAAATTGAAGTCGCCGTCGGTGTCACGCCCGGAGTCGCAGGCAGGCTTGCCGGAGCCGTATAGGTGCTCGGCGTGCCGTTCGCGGTGCTTGTCGGCGAGAACGCTCCGCACCCCGGCACGCAAGACGTCCCGCTCTGGTCCACATCCCAATTGGTTCCCTGATTCGCAGGATCATTGGACACCGTCGCGGTGAATTGCAAACTCGCGTTCAGGGGAACCAGCGCCGAAAGCGGCGTTACCTTCACCACAATCGCCGGCACGGTGATGCTCGCCGAAGCGGACTTTGTCGGATCGCTGATCGACGTCGCCGTGACCGTCACCGTCTCATCACTGACTGGCGCGCTCGCCGGCGCGTCATACGTCACCGTCGTGGCCGTAGGGTTGCTCAGTGTTCCCTCTCCCGTTACCGGCGAGAGGCTCCACGTGACACCCTGATTGGCGGGGTCGTTGTTCACGGTGGCAGTTAGATTTGCCACCGTTCCTGCCCCCGCGGTGTTCGTGTCGGCTCCCCGCTCACCGAAATCGCGGCGTAGTCCACCGTCGCCGCGCCCGACTTCGTCGTGTCGGTCACCGACGTCGCCGTGATCGTCACAATCACGTCCGCAGGCGGCACCGTCGCAGGTGCCGTGTACGTCACCGATGTGCTGGTTGCATTGCTCAGCGTCCCCGCGCCCGTCGCAGGCGAAAGCGTCCACGTAACGCCCTTGTTCGTGTTGTCGTTGTTTACGGTGGCGGTGAGGTTCGCCACGCCGCCCGCCTCCACCGAGCCGGTATCCTGCCCTACGGAAACCGTGATCGCTGGCACCGTAATGCTCACGGATGCACCCTTCGTGCTGTCGCTCACCGAAGTTGCAGTGATGGTCACGCTCAGGTCGCTGGCCGGAGGAGTCTTCGGCGCGTTGTACTTCACCGATGTGCTGGTGACGTTACTTAGTGTTCCTGCTCCAGACGGCGAGATCGCGAACGTCACGCCTTTATTAGCCGGATCATTGGTCACCGTGCTGGTTATGGCTACCGTCTCCCCGGCCTCCACCGTATTTGCCGCTGCCGTCGCGGTAACTACGATCGCCGGTGGCGGCGGAGCCGCACTTCCACCGCCGCAGCCGACTGTCGATGCCACCATCGCCAGCGTGGCGGCCAGGACCCCTCCCACCCGCAAAAAGGCTTGCACCTGCAACAACGCCGCGCTCTCGGCAAACGTCAGCTGCCGGCGGCTCCTCAGCCCGAGCACGCTCCGTCCATGTGTCATCGCGCCCACGGTGTCTCCTCCTCATCAGCTTGTCGATGGGCCCATTTACAGCTGTTGGAACGCCGAACGGTTCGTTTCTTGCGGTCTTACGGGGAATACCTCTGGTTGGTCTTGCGAGGCTTATACTGCGGGAAATACCGCAATGTCAACAATCAGACGTGCCTGAACGACTCTGTACGCAGCAGCGCCTCCCCGGCAGATCTGCTCCCAGACCTCGCGGTCGTCAGGCAATTCCGTTCTCCATCGCTACCTGTCTATTCGGTCTTCGCACGCAAAACGTTCATTTACGGTTACCGTTGGCCTTTGCGGTTGTGCAGCGGCGAGCGATTTTTTCCTCGCGTTATGGAGTATCAAGACGTAAAGCCCTTATTTACTATAACTTCGGAAAATACCGGGATTTCCGGATGCTTGAGCGGCTCAAGCATTCTTTCAAGGAACCGGAGGTCTTATGGCTGTGCTCGCTCAGTTCCGGGCCCCTTCCCCTCAACGATCGCTTTGCAAGGCTACTGCGATCGCGCGAGTTCCACCGAACGAAAAAGTGACAACTATGTGCTGTTCAGAGGATTGCGAGGTTCGTATGATCGTAGCGGTTCTCAGTCGTAACCCTACCGCAAAGGAGAAACGATGAAACGTGTGCTCGCTGCTGCCTTGCTGCTCTGCATGAGCTCTGCATTAACGCTCACGCCGGCGCAAACGCAAAAGCCGGAAGTTGCTAAAGTCTCGCTCAAGGTTGGCGATGTCGCACCCGATTTCGCCCTGCTGAGCGATCGGTGGAAGACCGTCAAACTCAGCGACTATCGCGGCAAGAAGAACGTCTTGCTGGCGATTTACGTTCTGGCCTTCACCGGTGGTTGAACGAAACAACTCCAGGCGGTCCAGTCTGGAATAACCGCAGGTAAGATCGACCCCTCCGACACAGAAATCTTCGGCGTAAGCATGGATAGTCCCGCCGCTAACGCCGCCTTCGCGAAGCAGATCAGCATTAAGTTCCCCTTGTTGAGCGATATGAACAAGAAAATGTTGACCGCATACGGCGTGCTGAAAGGTTACGACGTCGAGAACCAGACCTATCAGTGGGCGCAGCGAGCCAACATCGTCATCGACAAGAACGGCGTGATCCAGCACATCGAGGAAGGCGACAGCGCGGTCGATCCGAACACCGCCATGTCCGTCTGCACGGACCTGCACAAGAAGCAAGCTACAAAGTAGCGCACATCACGACGAGCCGCCGCGATTTGAAGTCCGGCGGCTCGTCCCCTCACCGCGCAGAGGTTTTAATGTAGCGCCGCCCTTAAGGGCGGCATCTTCGATGCAACCCACACCAAAAAAACACCGCGCTGTCGCAATGTCGGCGGCACCGCTACTCGTCCCGCAAGGCCACCATCGGATCCAATCGCGACGCACGCAGCGCGGGCAACAACGTCGCCGCCACCGCCACCAACGACAATCCGGAAAGCGCCAACGCGAAGGTCGTCACATCCCATGGCTTAAGTCCGAACAGCAACGTGGCCGCCGTTCGGCCGCCGGCCAATGCCAGCGCCGTGCCAATCAATAGCCCAATTCCGACCAGCAGCGCCGCTTCTCGCATCACCAATCTCACGATGTTTTCGCGGTCGGCTCCCAACGCCATGCGGATGCCGATCTCATTTTTGCGTTGTGCCACCATGTAGGAAATCACGCCGTATAAGCCGATCGTCGCGAGCAACGCTGCCAATAGTCCGAAAAATCCGGACAGCCGCGCCATCAACCGGTCGCGCAGCAGCGACTCTTCCACCAGTGTTCGGAATGGCGTGAAGGTCAAATCGATCTCAGGATTCACTCGTTGCACGACGTCCTTGATTCCTGAGGTCAGGGTGAAGAGGGAGGCGCTGGAGTGCACGAGGATGGTCTGGCCGAGATCGGGCTTCGTTTGTTGGGTCACCGGCGTATACATCGTGGGCCAGAAGTCTTCGCGCAAGTCGTGGTACTTCGCGTCCTTCACGTAGCCGACGATTTCGCAGGGAGGGCCTACGTCGCGATAGGACTTGATCCGGAACAGGGACCCAACTGGGTTTTGCCCAGCAAAGAATTTCTGCGCGAACGCTTGATTGACGATGAGGACGGGCGGGGACGAGAGCGTGTCCCGCTCGTTGAAATCGCGGCCGGCAAGAAGCGCGGTGCGCAGCGTCGTGAAATATTCGGAACTCACGATGTTCAGGTTCGCCTTGCCTTGCGTCACTTGTCCCGACCGCTCGACAAGCACCTGCCGGTTCATTCCGTCGCCGCTGAGCGGCACAATTCCAGCCTCTGCTGCTGCGTCCACTCCGGGAATTCCGCGAATCTGTTCCAGGATTCCGTGTTTGAATTCGACGCGCCGCTCCACCGGCAACTTTAGTTGCGTCAGATCCAGGTTAGTCTCTAGGATTCCGTCCTGACTAAATCCAGCATCTAGGGTTGCCAAGCGCCGCAGGCTCCGCGCGAACAGAATCGCCCCAACGACCAGCATCAACGACAGCGCGATCTGTGAGACGACCAAAGCCCGGCGAAGCCCAAATCGCGTGCGCCCGCTCGTCGCATTGAGCCCGCTGGACTTCAATGCGATTCCCGGTGCAACGCGCGTGGCGCGTAGCGCCGGCGCCAGCCCGAACAAAACGCAGGCAAGCAATGTGACGCCTATCGTGAATCCAAGCATTCGCCAATCCGTGGCCAAGTCGAGGAACAAAGGATCCTGCTGCGTGCTGAGCCACGACACCAGCAATTGCGTGAGGCCCCGCGCCACCGCGATGCCACCGAGCGCGCCGATTCCGGCGAGCAGGAAACTCTCCGCCAGCAACTGCCGGATCAATCGGCCGCGGGTCGCGCCGACCGCGATTCGCATGGCCATTTCGCGTTCGCGCGCGCTCGCCCGCGCCAGCATTAAGTTCGCCAGATTCGCTGCCGCGATCAGTAGCACCAAGCCGGCTAGGCCTAGGAGCAGCCAAAGAGGGCTCTCGTATGTTTCGCGCAGGTTTGACAGGCCAGTCTCGCCCGAGAATGCCCCTAGTTTGTATCCGAGAAAGTGTTTTGTTCCTTCCGCGTCGAAGTCGCTCGGCACCGTAGCTTCGAAGATTCCCGGCGACACTGCGCGCAACTGAGCCGAAGCTTTGTCTAACGTCCAACCAGGTTTCAGGCGGCCCATCACGGTCAACCACCAGCCGTCTCGCCGGTTTAGCACGCTATCTTCACCGCGAACGACAGGTTCTGCGCACAAGGGCACGGCCACGTCGAAGTCGCGTCCCATTTCCACACCAAAAAAGCCTGGCGGTGTGATTCCAATAATTTTGTAAGGATGTTTCTCCAGAAGCAGCGTTTGACCGACGACGGATTCCAATCCTCCATACTCGCGCTGCCAGAAGGAATGACTCACAACAACACCAGTCGATGCGCAGCCGGGCCGGTCATCGGCGGGCGAGAGCACGCGCCCTCGTTCCGGTTGAACGCCCAACACGTCAAAAAACTCGCCGCTCACCCACAACCCCTGAATGACATGGACTTCGCCACCAGGAGAAATGTTGAAGGTTGACGGTCCCCAAGCGAAGACGCCCGAGAATCCTCGTTGCTGTGCTCGAATCTGCTCCCACATCGGATTGGTGAGGTCCGAATACCGGCTGGTGAAATTTCCTGTGGCGCCGTCGCGGTGATCGATCTGGACGGAAGCCATTTCGCTCGCATTGCTTACGGGCAAGGCCCGCAACCGGATGGCGTCGAGCAATTGAAAGATCGCGGTGTTCGCGCCAATGCCTAATGCCAGGGATAAGATCGCTGCCGCGGTGAACATGGGGCTGGAGGCCAGTAGCCGCGCGCCAAACCGCAGGTCCTGCCACAGTCCCTCGACAAAGGTTTCCCAGCTTACGTCCCGCACTTTCTCTTTCACATCTTCCACACCGCCCATTTCGATTCGTGCGGCCCGCAGCGCATCCGCGCGGCTCATGCCGCGGCGCATCTTCTCGCGTACCGCCGCGTCCAGATACTCGCGCAGTTCTTCATCCATCTCGCGCTCGACTTGTTCCTTGCGGAACAATCCACGCAGTCCATCCAAGAGAGTTCGCAGCAGCGCCATGGAAAACCTCCTACGACTCGGCTTCGAGAATTCGCGAAATCGCGCCTGACTGTCTCTGCCACTCGCGCGTCTCGGTCTTCAATTTCTTTCGACCGTCCGCCGTCAACGCGTAATACTTCGCGCGGCGGCTGTTCTCGGTTTCGCGCCACTCGCTCGCGAGCAGGCCCGCTCGCTCGAGCCGCCGGAACGCGGGGAACAGCGACCCCGGATTCACCTGGAACACGTGTTTGCTGATCTGCTCGATGCGAAGGGCAATTCCATATCCGTGCATCGGCTCCAGCTGAAGAGTTTTCAGGATGAGCATGTCGAGCGTGCCTTGCACCAAGCCGCTCGGTTTGTCCGCCATAGGGTGTCCTCCCCTCGACTGTCAAGAGGAAGATGGCAGCTCTACTCTAGATTGTCAAGAGGAGAGGTTGCGGTGAATCTTGGCGAACAGCTCCTCTTGGGGCGGAGGGTAAAACGAGAATCGCTATGACAGCGGGAGCTTGCTGCTTGCGTGTCCGTACATGTTTCCCTGTATTGTGGAACCGAAAGTCTATGGTGAGAATTAGGCTAGACGGGGGTACCTGGATGAGCGCGACAAAGTCCCTAGGATCGTTAGATGAATCGCACATCCCGCCCCCCGATTGGCGCAACCACGACCATAGGGGCCACGTAGCTCAGTTCTACACAGACGACGCCTTCCTTCTCAAAACCCTGAGTCGATTCATCGGGACCGCCCTTGGCGCTGGCGATTCCGCGATGATTGTTGCCACCCCCGAACACCGCGAGACCCTCGACCGCAATCTGAGACGCCATGGCCTGAATATGGCCAAAATCGCTGAACAGGGCCGCTATGTCGCTTTGGACGCTGCCGAGACGCTGTCGAAGTTCCTGGTGGACGGCTGGCCGGACGCCGATCTTTTTGCGCAGGTGATCGGCAGCTTGGTGGAACGAACCAAAACCAAGTCCGGGGGCAAGGAACAGCGTCTTGCCGTTTTTGGGGAAATGGTCTCCCTGTTGTGGACCCAAGGAAAGCTGGAGGCCGCCCTGCATCTGGAGCAGCTCTGGAACAACTTGGCGCGTGTCCACTCCTTCGACCTGCACTGTGGCTATCCGATGAAGGACTTTTATCGCGAGGACCACGGTGACTTGTTCCAGAAGATCTGCGCAGAACACTCCGCCGTGATTCCGGGCGAGAGCTACGCAGCCTTGGCCACCGATGAAGCCCGCTTGCGTAACATCACGCACTTGCAACAGCGCGCCCAGTCATTGGAGAACGAGATTGCGGAGCGGAAGCGCGTCGAGCAGGAGCTTCGGGTAGCCCATGACGAATTGGAACGGCGCGTCCTGGAGCGCACCATCGAGCTGCAACAAAAGAACAGCCAGATTCTTCAGCAGGCTGAGGCTGTGGAGTCCGCCAATCAGAGCTTGCGTCAACTTTCCGCGCGCTTGTTGCGCGTTCAAGATGACGAGCGGAGGCGCATCGCCCGGGACTTGCACGACAGCACCGGCCAGATCGTCGCGCTTCTTGGCATGAACCTGTATTCCTTAGAGATGGAAGCCGAGAAAACGAGTCCCGAGCTTGCCAAAGGCATCGCCGAAAACATCCACATCGTGAAGCAGGTATCCGGGGAAATTCGGACGATTTCCTACCTCTTGCACCCTCCGTTGCTGGATGAAATGGGTCTGGTCTCGGCGTTGCGCTGGTATGTGGAAGGATTTTCGCAAAGAAGCGGTGTGCAGGTGAGCCTGGAGTTGGTCAGCGATTTCGGAAGGCTCTGCCCTGAATTGGAGACTGCAATCTTCAGGGTGATTCAGGAATGCCTCACCAACATCCATCGGCATTCCGAAAGCCCCACCGCCGCGATTCGGATCTACGAGTCCTCCGGCAGCCTCGTTCTGGAAGTCGAGGATAAAGGTAAAGGCATCTCTCCGCAGAAGCAGTCGGCGGCTGCGGCTCCGGGCGTGGGATTGCGGGGCATGCGCGAACGAATCAAGGATTTCCGCGGGGAACTCGAAATTGCATCCGACGAAAAGGGAACTCGCGTCAAAGTCACGGTTCCTTTGGCCGCCGCAGCAGCGGCGTCGTGAATCTGCGTTTTTGCAGTAGTATTAGGAGTCATCGCGAGGCTCCCCGCGCTCGCAAGTGTTCGAAGAGGACTTGTTAGGGGCCTAGTGCGAGTCTTAATCGCGGACGATCAACCGGGTATCAGGAAGCGGGTCTGTTTGACGCTGGCCGCTCGGATTGCCTTGGAAGCGTGCGAAGAGGCGTCCAACGGGGCAGAAGCCGTGGAGTTGGCGCAGGAATCTCGTCCGGATCTGATCATTCTCGATATCACTATGCCAGTGATGAATGGGTTGGACGCGGCTCGCAAGATCAGGCAGTTCTCTCCGGACACACCGATTCTGATTCTCACCATGCACAAGAGCAAGCAGCTCATGGAAGAAGCGCAGAAGATCGGTGTCCACGGGTATGTCGTGAAAGCCGAAGCCGGGCAAAGCCTAGTGTCGGCGGTCAATGCCGTCCTGCAGCAGCAGACGTTTTTTCCGACGGAGTTCTGACTACTGCTTTGCTGGCGGCGCGGCGGCCGGCGGCTGCGCGGTCGGCGGCAGAATTCCATTAAGTCGCAGATAGATAGCCTGCGTGCCGTAATGGTCGTACCACCCATCGCTCAACCCGATTAGAGCGCCGGCGCGTGACGACGGCCGGTTGCCGAACAGCATCATCGGCTCGCTCAATTTGGAATCGTCCACACTCGCGAGCGACTTCTCGCAGAAATCGAACGAAGCCTTGAGTCCCGCCACCAACTTATCCTTCGGATCGGTGTCGGCGCCCGCTTCCGGCGCCGCCACGCCCGAAATCTTCGAGCACAACAAATTGTTGCTAAGCGTGATGTGAAGAATCAGGTGGCTGTAGGTGCTCATCTCCGGCATTGGCTTAAACGCGTATTTCTCGGCCGGCATGGCATCCGCAGCCGCAACCATATTCTTGGCGAAGCGCGCCAACTGCGCCTTTACGGTGGAGCTGACCGGATTCGCTACGGGCGCTGCCGAGTCCTGTTGGGCGAGCGCTGCGCCCGCAAGCAAAGCCATTCCTGCAACCGCTACTGTCCATCCCAGATGTTTCATCGGTGTCGCCCTCCCTCAGAAAGTCGCACCGAAGCATACTCTGAAGACCGGACAGTGGGTAGTGGCGAAGGGCTCGGACGGTGGTTTGGTCAAATCGCGTTAAGCCAGGTATTTCGCCAGCGGCTCCCAATAGTGTTCTTTCCATCCTCCGGCCAGGTGCTCGCCTTGGCCCGTGGGGAAACCAGTGTGGTCGAAGACGACTCTCGTATCCGCGCCTTCTTCCTTGAGGTCGAATTTCGCGATCGAATACACGCCGTCTTTCCACACGACCACGCGCCATGCCTGGACGATTCGCTGGTTTGGGAGCAGCTCGACGTGGCGTCCCACGATGTGGCCGCCGAAACACGAAAACGAGCCACCCACTTCGCGGCTGATGTTCGCTGGAGCGGAGCCCTTCATATCGGTGAAATCGGTGAGCTTGGTGAATTGGCTGCCGTCCGTAAGCGCTTCGTATACGCGCTGGCGGCTCGCTTTGATGACGATCTCTTGATGGATGGATTCCGCGGTGTGAGAAATCTCCTCGGCGGGGACACCCTTTGCCGCCGCGGCGGCCGAGCCGAAGACGCTTCCGGCGCCGCCAAGCACTGGAAGCAGGGAAGCCAGGCGCAGGGAGAAGTCTCGGCGGGTAAAGAGTTGCGTAGTCATGAGCTGTTCCTCTTTCTGTCGAACGAAGTGAAATCGGTTGTGTCGGGCCGCTTGCAATAGTAAACAATAATGTTTAATATCGTCTTTGTATCGAACTTCTCCCATGCCGTCAAGGACTAAAAGCAAAGCCGCCGCGGACCAGATGGAGGTGCAGCTCGATCTGCTCTTTCGCGCTCTGGGCGACCGCACCCGGCGAGCACTGCTCGCCCGCCTGGCGGACAAGCCGGCCATGATCACCGAACTTGCCGAGCCTTTTGAGATGTCCCTTCCGGCAGTATCGAGGCATATCCGGGTTCTCGAGCGCGCCCATCTGGTGGTGCGCAATGTTGATGGCCGGGTTCACCACTGCTCCCTGGACCTTGCCCCGCTGAAGACCGTGGAAGTGTGGCTGCACCACTACCGGAGTTTCTGGGAAGGGAAGCTGGACGCTTTGGCTCGCTACGTCGAAGGCGACGAGAAGAAGAAACACCGCTGAATCCGAGGAGATCAGACGTGACCGATCACGAATCCGGCGCCGGTGCGCCATCCGAAATGGTGACCCTCGTTGTGCGCAAGACGATTCACGCCACGCCCGAACGCTTGTTCAAAGCGTGGACCGATCCCGCGCAGCTTCTGGAGTGGTGGGGGCCCGAAGGCGTCGCCTGCGTCGATCCCGAAGTCGATCTGCGTGTGGGCGGCCGCTACCGCATCGGCAATCGGCTTCCGGACGGAAAGATGCTCTGGATCGCGGGTGAGTTTGAGGCCGTCGACCCGCCGCATCAACTTAGGTACACGTGGCGACTCGAAGGAACGACCGGCGCGTTTGAGCGCGTCACGGTTCGCTTTGAGCCGCGCGGCTCCGCCACCGAAGTGGTGATAACCCACGAGCACATTGCGAACGAAGCGTTGCGCGATCAGCACGCCTACGGATGGCGCGGCTGCCTAGACGGTCTCGCGGACTATCTGGGGCGAGATCTTAGGTAAGGCAAGAGCGGCGGGAGAATTAGTTCGCGACGGTGAGGTCGATCGTGCCGGAAACGGAGAGGCGCGCACCGGCGAGCGGGGCCTGATCGACAACCGTGCCGTGCGGCCATTGCGGCGCTGCCACGTAGTTCACCTTGCGCCGCAAACCGGCCACATCCAGGCGGTGTTGCGCGTCGATTTCGTTTAGGCCCACCAGGTGTGGCATGACGTAAGCCGTGTCGCGGGGCCCCTGCGAAATCAGAACGTCAACGCGAGGGGTTGCCGCTCCGGCTCCGGGGCGTGGCGTTTGCAGCACGACGGTATCGACCGGTTCGTCCGGCATCGTTACGGCGGAAACCTCGCCGACTTGCAAGCCCGCACGCAGCAGCTCGATTCGCGAGACGCGCAGAGAACTGCCTTCCAGCAGGGGAATCTCGAGCTGGCGCTGCCCCAGGCTCAAGACCACATGCGCTTGCTGAGAAACCTTCATCAGCAGACCGGCCGGCGGCGTTTGCCGCACGACGACATTGATGGGCACGTCGCTGTACACGCGATCCGCCACGCGCAGGACCAAACCGCGCGAGCGCAGCATGCCATTCGCTTCGCCGACATTCTTGCCGACCAGGTTTGGCATGGTCACTTCGCGGCCGTGAATAGCGATGCGCATCGCGGTGATCGCGCTGAGAAACGCAGCCGACGCCAGAATGAACACCAGCAAGGCCGTCTGGCCCAGCGTTTCGAGCTTTTGGCGAAAACGGTTGGTGGGCGCGGGGAGTTCGTAGTCCGGTGCCGGCGGTTCAAAATCGAGTGCCATGAATCACCGGCTCACTTCTTTGCCGGCGGAGGCGCCAGCGGCGGCGGTGGGTAGTCCGGCAGCTTGTCCTTGCTGGTGTCGGCGCGCTTCACTTCCAGTTCGTCGAACAACAGGGAGGGGCTGATGACAGTGGTGGCGATGCCGCCGGCGCGATTGCTGACCAGCGGATCGTTGCCCACGGCCATCAAATCGCTGCGCAGCGCGCGCACGTCCAGCTCGTTGAACACCGCGCCGCGTACCAATTCTTCGTGCCCGTCGGGGTAGACGCGGTAGAGCAGCCTGGGCGTGTTGCCCGGCCCCATGGTCTCGACGCGGTACGCGTACGGTTTGCCCTGGTCGGTGACCATCTGAATCACGCGCTGCTTCAATGCCTCGGGTGACTGCGCGTCTGAACTCTTCACCACCAGCACGCCGAGATTCGGCGCAGGAAACGTGCCGGCGCCGGCGCGCCCGTGGCCGTTGGACGAAGGAAAGTCGCGGATCGGCTGGCGTCCCACCAGATAGCTAACCAAGGTTCCGTTGTCCACGAGGGTTACCGGCTGGGCCTTGACGCCGTCGTCGTCGACGTCGTAGTTGCCGACCAGGCTCTTGCCCTGGAAATCTTTCAGCGTGGGATCATCGATCACGGTCAGGAAGTTCGGCAGCACGCGCGTCTTGAAGCTGGTGGCGAATGCGCCGGTCGTGCGATTCGGGCGGCCTAGTTGCGGCTTTCGCCCCAGTACGTTGGAGCCGACCAGCGATGCGACCACGTCGTCTGCGGCATCGGGCGCAAACAGCACCGGGCCGCGATATTCTTCCTCGACGATCGGCGCTTGCCGCAACGCGACCAGCGTATCGAGCATCTTTTTCGATTCGGCCATCAGCTTGTCGTGTGCCGGCAGCTCTTCCGCCTTCGCCACCATCCAGAAGGGATTGCGGCTCAGGCGCATGCCATCCGTTGCCTGCGCCGTGCTGTTGAGCTGCACGCTGTACGTTTTCTTCCCGGCGCGCGTTACCGTGCCTTCCGAATTGACGAGGTATTCGTTGACCGCGGAGAAGCGCAGCGACGCCGTGACCGTCTGCACGTCCGGATATTGCCGGTACAGGCGCGTCGCGTCCTCGATCGTCTTTCTCCAAGACGGTTCGTCCACGTTCAGCGTGACCGTCGGTTCCAACTCGGTGACCACCGGCGCCTTTGCGAAATCGTCCACCGGATTGGTGTCGGCGCTGAACTGTTTCAGCGCCGCCTGTTTTTCGGTCAGCGCCTCTCCCGCCGCCTTGTAAGCTTCGTCGGTAGCCAGCCAGATCTGGTGACGCAGCGCGATGGGATCATCGTCAAGCGGCAATATATCCGTCTCACCCATGCCCTGACCGTAGTAGCTATCTTGCTTGTAGTCGCCGATGCGCACGACAACCCGCAGCACCCGGTACCTCACCCGCTGATTTTCGCGCACCGCGCCGAAAGCAGCTTCGGCGGCGTAGTCGTCTACGTCGTTCACTCGATATTCGATGTAGTACGGCGCAGCGACCTGATCCATCTTGAGTTGCGCCTTGGAACGGTCCAGTTCCGTCAGAAGAGCTTCGAGTAGGGCATCGCCGCTGGCAGCGGCATGCGCGGCTGCGCCTACGCCGAGCAAACTCGTTTTCGGGGCATCATCGCCTGGCGCGGCAGCGGCTTTCGCCGCGTGCAGCGAAACCAGGCCAGCTGCCAGCAAAACCGTCATCGTACCCAGGGAGGTCACGCGAGCGCTCTTCATGGCTTCACCGCCTGCTTACCCTGCGCGTCTTGCGCGGTGGTGGTCGAGGCCTCAAATCCCGGCGGCGGCAAAATGGGGGGCCGTTCGTGCGAGTGCGCGCGCTTCTGCACTTCCATTTCGGAGAAGAGCATCGCCGGCGCTACGGCCGCCACGGGAACGCTCCCGCTCTCTGCTCCGCAAACTCCGTTGAAGACGTGCTGCTGATCTCCGGTGGTGACAATCCGCGTAAGCGCCGCCAGCGGCGTACCGACAATGTCCACGCCACGCACCAATTCGTCCGGCCGCCCGTCCGCATACACGCGGTAGACGATCACTGGAAGCACCTGGAACGCTTGGGGAAGCGATCTGGTCGTTAGCGTGAATCCGCCTTGAATGTCGTCGAAGTACAGCCCGTACGGCTTCCCTTGCTTCTTCACTTCGTCGATCAGCTTCTGCCGGAGCTGCGCTTCGGAGACCGATTGCGTGGACGTGACGATCAAATTTCCCTGTCGTCCCGTAGGCATTAGCCCAGGCTGATTTCGCCCGTGGCCGTTGGACACGCTGAAGTCCTTGATGGGCATCCGCGACATGAGGAAATTCTTCAAGATGCCGTCCTGAATCACTTCGACGCGCTGCGCCGGCGATCCTTCGTTGTCGTATTCGTACGTGCCCGCCAGCTTGACGCCGCCGACCTCGTGGATCGTTGGATCATCGGCCACGCTCAAAAACTTGGGCAGTACTTCCTGGTTCACTTTCTTCGTGAAGGTTTGTCCTTCGTCTTCATCGCGCTGCCGATGGCCTTCCAGGCGATGTCCGAGGACTTCGTGGAAAAATACCGCCGCGGCGCGGCCGCTCAGCAGCGCCGGTCCATCGTAAGGTTCCGCCACGGGCGCCTTTCGCAGCGCGCGCAAATCTTCGGCCATTTTGTCGATCTTCGCGTTCAGCTCCGCCTCGGACGGCAACCCGGCGGCCGACGGCGCCTGAAATGTTTCCACGCGCAGCAACTCCATGCCGTCGTCGGCGCGCGTTTGCGCTTCCATCACCAGGCGCGTCGAAGCGCTCGGCGTCGCGATGGCTGCTCCTTCGCTCGAAACCAATCGCGATTTCCCGTTTTGCACTTGCAGCGTCACGGAAGCAAAAAACACATCGGAGTATTTGCGGAAGTTTCCGGACAAGCGGCGGATTTCGCCTTCCCACGCAGCGCGGTCAAATCCAGGCACGACCAGCGGCTCTCCGGTGTGCGTTTGCGGCGCTTCTTTGGAGAAGTCCGGCGATTTGTCTTCTTCTTCCGCACGCACCGCTGTATTCGTTTTCACGTTCAAGTAGGCGGGAGCTGCGCGCTTGTACTCGCGGTCGGTCAACTCCCAGAGCACGCGAGCCGATGGCGTCCGGATCGTCGCCAAGGGGCAACGTTCCCGAAGTCATGCCGCTCGAGCGGCTTTGCCCGTGCGTGTTGTCGAGCGCGGGTGAACCCACGCGCATGGTCACGTCGGCCTGGCGCCGCTGTAAGGCCGCGTCGGTCAGCAAGCTTCCGTACGACCCGATCAGCACCACGATGTCTTGCTCATTGACGGTATAGCTCGTGAAGTAGGGCGCGGGATCGCTCTTGGCGAGGTCCGTGGTGGCGCGTAGCAATTCCGCTTGCATCACCTGAAGAGTCGGATCGCTGACCGTCTTGGCGCCGGAAGCAGCAGAAGAAGTGCCGTGGCCCTCGGGCGGCGTAGCAGCCATCGTGAACGGAGTCATGGCTAGCTGTGCGGCCATCGCGCAGCATGCTGCTGCGCGCGTAAGTTCTTTGGCGCGGAGAAGCAGGTTCCTCCGCAAATCCAACGATCCAGCGATATTCATGAAAGTAAGATCTCCCGGTACTTCTGTCCCAGTCGCTTGCGGGCGCAAATGCCTTGCGCTCTACTGGGAGAGGCGCATCCTGTGCGGCCGTCGTGATATTTTCGACTGTGAGTTACCCAAAAAACGAGTATGCCTTAGCGTTTCTCCGTGCGCAAACTACGCGTCACCGAAGCGTTCTCCTTCGGTCAACTGTGCTGCAGCGGCGTACTCGAGTGCGTCGACACTCCTACCGCCCCCTACTTTGACGGACAAGACATGCAATTCGGTTGCTCCGCCACAGGCCACAAGCATGCCCACCTTCGTCAAACGAATCGTTCCCGGCGCGGCTTTTCGCGCCGCACTGCTGTCTCCGGGCGCAGCAGCCGCACCCATTTCTTTAGACGCCGGCTGCGCCACAATGTGGCAGACGCGCCCGCGAAAAGTCGTATACGCTCCCGGCCACGGCGTGAACGCGCGCATGCGGTTGTAAATCTCCTGCGCCGGACGGTTCCACTCGATCCTGCCGTCTTCCTTTTTGAGCAGCGGCGCGTAGGTCGCGTCGGTGTGCCGCTGTGGCCGAGGCGTCCAACGTCCCCGCCGCGATCCCGCGAAGCGTCTCCACCATCAGCGGCGCACCTGCTTCGGCCAATGCGCGCCGCTAGTTCCGGCGTCGTCTCGCTTCGGACCGAATCTGCATTTCTCGTTGCAGCAGCATGTCGCCGGTATCCATCCCCGCGTCGATGCGCATGGTGGTCAGGCCCGTCTTTGTCTCGCCGTTCGCGATCGCCCACTGGATCGGAGCCGCCCCGCGATATTTCGGCAGCAGGGAAGCATGCAGGTTGATCCAGCCATGTTTAGGGATCGGCAGCAACGCCGCGGGAATGATCTGCCCGTACGCGATGATCACGATGCAATCCGGCGCGAGCCGCTCCAGCAGTTCCCGCGGTTCCGGTGCGCGCACCTTTTCTGGTTGGTGCACGGGCACGCCCGCGGCCAGCGCCGCTTCCTTCACCGGAGAAAATGAGACTTGCATCCCGCGCCCGCTGGGCCTGTCCGGCTGCGTAAGCACCGCTACAATCTCAAACTCCGGCTGCGCGAGCAGAACTTTCAGGGTGGGAACCGCGAACTGAGGTGTGCCGCAGAATACGACTTTCATCCGCTCCCGAGCCTACCACTCGCCTAGTTTTCGGAGCTTCTTGATCTTCCGCTTGATCAAATCGCGTTTTAGCATGCTGAGGTGCTGGATGAACAGGATGCCGTTCAGATGATCGATCTCATGGCAAAACGCCCGCGCGAGCAGATCCTCGCCGCGAATATCGAAGATTTCACCCTTTGCGTTTTGCGCGCGCACGGTCACAAAGTGGGGCCGCAGCACGTAGCCGCGGAACCCAGGAATGGACAAGCAGCCTTCTTCTTCCCGTTTTTCGCCCTCGTAGTGGACGACCTCCGGATTCACCAGGACAATCTTCGCTTCGGGATTTTTTCCGCCGGTCACATCCACGACCGCCATCCGCAGGCTCATGCCGATCTGCGGCGCTGCCAGCCCTACGCCAGAAGCAGCGTACATCGACGCGAACATGTCCTCGGCAAGTGATTCGAGCTCCGCGTCAAATTTCTTCACCGCTGGGGTGGATTTTTCCAGGATGGGGTCGCCGTACTTGATGATCGGATAGATCTTCCTCGGCGTGACAGGAGCTTCCGCCGCGGCCGTTGCTTGCGCTTCTCGCGGCTCCGATTCCGCCCGAGCCGTTGCCTTAGAACTCGTCGATTTGTCGGCCATAGTTATCGAAATTCCGCCGCATCTCGGTGAGGGAATCTCCTCCAAATTTTTGCAGAAAAGCGTCGGCCAAGACAAGTGCCACCATGGCCTCGCCTGCCACGCCCGCGGCTGGGACCACGCACCAGTCGGACCGCTCGTAGGCTGCCTGAACCGGCTCCTTGGTGACCATATCCGCGGTGCCCAGCGCTCGCCGTAGCGTCGAAATCGGCTTCAGATATCCTCGCACAATCACGTCTTCGCCGTTGGTGATGCCGCCCTCGAGTCCGCCGGCGCGGTTCGACGACCGGCGGAATTTCTTCGCCGCCTTTTCATACGAAATCTCGTCCTGCACTTCGCTTCCGTAGGAGCCCGCGGCCGCGACCCCCGCGCCAATCTCCACGCCTTTCACAGCCTGTATGCTCATCATCGCTTGCGCCAGTCTGCCGTCTAATTTTTCGTCCCACTGCGCGTGGCTTCCGAGACCTACCGGAACGTTGTGGGCCACGACCTCAAAGATCCCGCCGACGGTATCGCCCGCTTTGTTAGCGGCATCCACTTCCGCCTTCATCTTTTCTTGCACGGACGCATCGACGCACCGCAGCGGGGAGTCGATGTCCGCGGCAACCGCGCGAATCTCGTCCCAGGCGACAGGGCGATCGAGCTTCACGTGCCCCACCTGAACTGTGTGGCTGGCGATCTCCGTACCCAGTTCGCGCAGCAGTTGCTTCGCAATCGCGCCCACCGCCACGCGGGCAGCCGTCTCTCGCGCCGAGGCCCGCTCCAAAATGTAACGCGCGTCGTGAAAATTGAATTTTTGCGAACCCGCCAGATCGGCATGGCCCGGGCGCGGAGCAACGAGTCTCTTCTCGTTCGACGCTGCGTCTGGTTGCCCCTCCACCGGCAGAACCTTCTCCCAATTCGCCCAGTCGCGATTCTCGATGCGCAACGCGATCGGCGCTCCGATGGTCTGACCGTGGCGCACGCCGGCAAAAATCTCTGCGCGATCCTTCTCGATCTTCTGCCGCCCGCCGCGGCCATATCCAAGCTGCCGCCGGTGCAATTCGTGATTGACGAAATCGACGCTGACGGGCAGGGAAGCGGGCAACCCGGAAAGGAACGCCAGCAGCGCCTGTCCGTGCGATTCACCAGCAGTGTAGAAACGTAGCATCCCCGCCCAAACCCTCACGCACGCTTAAATTGCGTCGGTGGAAACCAACAGTGTAATGGCCACGCCGCCTCGCGTCCAGTGCAGGGGCCTTCGCATTTTAGCGGGTGCGTGAGCCGGCCGCTGCTGGCCCCTGGCCTTCGTCAGCGAGCTGTGGCAAGCTATTTAATATGGGAAACAAAGACGCACGAAGACGCGAAGTCAAGAAGCCTAAGAAGAAAGCGCCGCCGAAGCTGACGCAGCCTTCCACGTACGTCATCAACAAGCCGACAACCGTGAAACCCTAGTTGGCGGCTGAGGCGTTGTTCCGTCCGAGGCCGGTTCAGACCTCCAGATCGGCAGCTACTTTCAGGAGTCGTAGAAACACGGCGATCTCCTCGGGCGTCAATTCCTTCCGGAGTTTCCCCTCCGCGGCTCGCCGTTCCTGAATCAATTTCTCCCGATACTTATTGCCCTTCGCGGTCAGCCGAACCAGAATCGCTCTTCCAGAGTCCGCTTTCTTCTCCGACGCTAGTCCCTCCCGCACCATTGCTTTGATGGACCGGTGCACTACCGTCCGTTCGATCCCGAGAAGCGTAGCAATCTGATTCTGGTTGAGGGCCGCGCCGCCGCGCAGTGTGGACATAACGAAGCCGCGCGTTTGCGGGCACTGCGTCTTTTGCTCGAGCCTCTTCCCGATCGAAAAGTAAGCCGCGGCAAGATGCACCAGGATCGAATCCTTCAGGATTTCTTCTGGAATCAGTTTCTTTTCGACGACGATCATAGAACCTTCACCGTGGACTCCAGCGGCCTGCGCCACTGCGGCTGATCCTCGTGGCGCGCGGACTTCTTGCCGATGGCAATCACCATCACGATCTCATGTTCACGCGAGTAAAGTCCCAAGAATTTGGACAATCTGGCTCCGTCGAAGCCCTCCATCGGGCAGGTGTTGAGACCCAGCGCTTCCGCAGCGATCATAAGGTTCTCGCACGCCAGGGACGTGCTCCTGGTTGCCCACTTAAACCATCCTTGGCGCGATACCGGCGGCATCCCAATCGCCTTCCAAAAATGCAGCACGCGAAGCAAGAACCACTTCAAAGCGCCGAGCACGCCGAACCATCCCCGCATGAGGATCCATTTACCGAGTTTAGTCCGGCGTTCGTACTCGGAAACTTTCTCGCTGCTGAATCCGCTCTTGCGCATCCATTCCAACTGTTTCTCCGCGGTCTCTTGCCAGGACCCGATGTCGGCCACTGCTACCACCAAAGCTGACGCCGTCTCCGCCGGGCGCTGGCCCAGACAAAGCTGCGCGACGGTCCTTCGGCGCGCGGGCGATTCCACCCAATAGAGCTTATACGGTTGCGAATTGAAGCTTGACGGAGCGACGCGCGCGGCATCCAGAATCTGATCGCGCACGTCCTCGGGAATTTCGACGGAATCGAACACCTTGATCGCTCTTCGTTGAAAGATTGTTTCTAGGGTCTGATGCATACCGCACCTCCATGTTGCTAGTACAACACAGAAGTGTTGCACATGCAACATGCAAATGAGAAAGCGCTGGCTGTGGCCCGCTAAGGCACTTTCCGGTGTTCGATCGGGTACCTCCGTTTTGCGGCGCTTGACGTGTTCCCGGTACGCGGTTACGCTTTCCGGGAAGTATTTCTTTCGCAAGAGGTTGTCGTCGAATCGCGCTTGCGATAGGGATCTGTGGCAGACACCCACTTCCAGGTTGCCGGCAGCGACGCCAAGCCCGTGGAACAGATTTCCATGGTCCTGGTGCTGACGGACGCCTTCAAGCGCCTTCTCGCCGACATTCAGGACTACTACCTGATGGCCATGCGCTCGCTGGCCAACGTGGCGTCTGGCCCGCGGTATATCCAAGACCTCATAGACCAGATGAACGACATCGGCGTGGGTTCGCTGCCCATCGTGCTGGTGTCGGGCTTCTTCATCGGCGCGGTCATGGTGTTGCAGACCGGCTCGCAGTTCGTGCGCTTTGGCCAAACGGCATTGACCGGCGATATCGTTTCTCTGGCCCTGGTTCGCGAGCTGGGGCCGACGTTGACGGGAATTCTCGTGGCCGGCCGCTGCGCCTCGGGCATTGCGTCCGAGCTTGGGTCCATGTTGGTGACTGAGCAAGTGGACGCCATGCGCGCCATGGGTACCGATCCCAGCCGCAAGCTGGTCACGCCGCGCGTGGTGGCCACGATTCTGGTCCTGCCGTTGCTGACCGCGCTGTACGATTTTGTCGGTCTGCTCGGCGGCTGCGTAGCGTCTGTGTTTTCCCTCCGCCTGGGCGCGGTAGAATTCTGGACTCGCGCGATCGATGCCTTGGATTTTCCCGATATCATGCAGGGCATGATGAAACCCTTGGTGTACGGTTTCATCCTCGCCACCATCGGCTGCTACAAAGGCCTGACGGTGCGCGGTGGAACCCAGGGGGTTGGGCGCGCCACCACCCAGGCTGTGGTGGTTTCCAATGTTTTGATTATTGCCGCCGACGTGTTCCTCACAAAATTCTCACTCTATCTGGGAGACAAGCTTTTTTGACGCAGACGATGCGTTTACCGACGAGCTTGCGCTATCTGTTTACCCCGGCAAACCAGTACGCCCGCGCGAATCGCGGCTTAGCCCGATGAGTTCACCAGCCACTCCAGCGGTTCAGCCAGCTCCCGTTAGCTTCGAGAATGTGCGCATCGGGTTCGACGAAGGCGACATTCTTCGCGGTGTCTCGTTTCGCGTTCTTTCGCGAGAGACGCTAGTGTTGCTCGGCGAGACCGGCACCGGCAAAACACTCACCCTCAAGCTCGCCGCGGGTTTGCTCCAACCCTCCCAGGGCAGCGTGCGCGTTCTTGGCCACGAATTGTCGGGCATGTCCGAAAACGAACTTCTCGCATTCCGCCGGCAGATTGGCTTCGTCTTTCAGGAGGGCGCGCTATTTGACTCCATGACCGTCGGGGACAACGTTGCCTACCGCCTCCGCGAGGACCGCGTCGCTGAAGACGAAATTGAGCCGCGCGTTCTGGAGATTCTGCGCTTCGTTGAGCTCGAGCAGACCTTCGACCAGTTTCCCCCCGAGCTGTCCGGCGGAATGCGGCGGCGTGTTTCGATCGCCCGCGCTCTCGTCAACCGCCCACAAATCGTGTTGTACGATTCGCCGACCGCCGGCCTGGACCCGGTCACATCGCAAACCATCATCACGTTGATTCTGCGTCTGCGTGACGTGTACGGCGTCACGGCGCTGCTGGCCACGCACCGCCTGCAAGACGGTTTTGCGTTGGCCAATTTTCGCTTCGATCCGCAAACGAAACGCGTCGTGCGTGACGCCGCGGCCGCGCGCGGTCCGCGCCCCTCGGTCGAGCCGGCGACCAAGTTTCTTGTTTATCGCGAAGGGCGCGTCTACTTTGAAGGCGCCCCCGAGGAGTTGGCGTCTTCGAAAGACGCCTATCTCCAACGCTTTCTGGTGTGAATTTGCTGTAGTCTGTTGTACGCGCTAGCCGAGTTGTTGAGCTGCAGGGCAGGGAGGAAGCATCCATGGCGCAGCGGAAACAATTGACGTGGACCGAACTACGCGTCGGCTTGTTCGTGCTGGTTGGCTTGTTCGTGCTGTGCGTCGGCATTTTCTACGTCACCGGCTCGCAATTCTTGGGACCCAAGTACCGCCTCGTCACTTTCCTGCCCACCGTTTCGGGTCTTGCTAGCGGCGCTCCGGTCCGCGTAGATGGCGTCGATGTCGGGAACGTGGAGTCTATCCGACTGGTACCGCGCACGCAGGGCGCGGCGCCCGACAAGAACAGAAATATTGAAGTCGTGATGCGCATCGACAAGCGCTTTCAGGCCTACATTCTTACCGATTCGGTCGCGAGCCTGGTGACCGAAGGGCTTCTCGGCAATCGCTATCTCAACATCACGCGCGGCATCACCGGAGTGCCGCTGGCGGAAGGCAAGGAAGTCCAGGGAGTGGAAGAAAAAGCCATGATGGAAGTCGTCGAGCGCAGTTCGGACCTTCTTGGCAATCTTCAAGCCGTTACTTCGGACATACAAGAACTCGTCGCAAGCATAAAGCAGGGCAAAGGAAACTTAGGCAAACTGGTTACCGATGAGAAGGCCTACAACAATCTCAATACGCTTTTGGCGAAAGGCAACGAGCTGTTGACAAATATTCAGGCTGGGCAGGGCACCGTCGGCAAGCTGGTCGTCTCCGATGAGATGTACAACAAGGTGGGCACGGCGGTGGACAACGTCAACACGATCATGGCGGACGTGCGGGCGCAAAAGGGAACGATTGGCAAGCTGGTCTACGATCCGGAACTGTACGAGCAGGCGAAAGCGGCCGTCACCAACGCCAACTCGATGATCGGCGACGTTCGAGCGGGCAAAGGAAGCCTCGGCAAGCTAGCCACCGACGACGTCCTTTACGACAAGCTGCGCGACACCAGCACCAACCTGGCGAACGCCACCGCGAAGCTGAACGACAACACAACGACCGCCGGGAAACTCTTTTCCGACCCGCAACTCTACGATAATCTGACCGGCCTGACCGGTGATCTGCGTCTCTTGATTGGCGATTTTCGCCAGAATCCGAAAAAGTTCCTAAATTTCAAGATCACCATTTTCTGACGTGTTTGCGCTCGGGGCGGGCCGCGATTCGTGGCTGGCGCTTTGCGGGAGAAGCCCCCGCTATGTTGTAATGCTGGTGTAACACGCGCAGGATAGTCTCCACTGACGCAGACGTTCGTGCCTACAGGGTCGATGGAAAATCAAGAATCGCCGCAAAAAGCGCCTCGCACCGAGGCGGCCAAATCTACTCTACCGCAACCAGGGCGCCCAGTTCCCAGCCGCGCGTATCCCGGCGCGCTGATCGTCGTGGAAGGAACCGACGGTTCCGGCAAGAGCACACAACTTTATCTTTTGAAACGGTGGCTCGAGATCGGCGGCTACCGGCTGCACTTTACCGAGTGGAACTCGTCGCCGCTGGTGAAATCGGCCACGCGGCGCGGCAAACAGCGGCGTCTGCTGACGCCGACGACGTTTTCCTTGCTCCATGCCGCCGACTTTGCCGATCGTTGCGAGCGGCAGATCATGCCGCTGTTACAGGGCGACTACCTGGTGCTAGCCGATCGCTACGTCTACACCGCCTTTGCGCGAGACGCTGCCCGCGGTTGCCCGCCCCGGTGGCTGCGAAATCTCTACCGCTTTGCGCCGGTTCCCGACATCACCTTTTATTTCCGCGCGCCGCTCGACGTGGCCGTGAATCGCATTCTCAGCGGACGCCCGAAGTTGAAATACTACGAAGCTGGCATGGACTTGGGCTTGACCTACGATCGCGCCGAGAGCTTTCGCTTGTTTCAAGCGCGCATCCTCGAGGAATACGACAAGATGGTGGACTCCGATAATTTCGTGGTGCTCGACGGCACCCTTCCGGTCAACAAATTGCAGAAACAGATGCGCGACATTGTCGCTTCGAAAATCGATCTGAAGCGATTCGCTCCGCGCGTTGCGGATTCGGAGTAAGCATGCCTGACCAGGAAAAAGACAAAGCCGCCGCGCCACCTCCGGCAACCGCTACCGATCCAACGTCGGCGCCGGTCTCGGCCACGGCGGCCAAGGCTCCCGCGCCGACCGAGGAAGAAACCGCGCAACATTTTTACGGCGAACCGCTGGTGGGTTTCGATCCCAGCGAAATCACCGGCAGCTTGATCGTGATCGAGGGAATGGACGGCTCGGGACGCTCCACACAAATTGCGTTGTTGCAGGAATGGCTGGAGTCTGAGGGATTCGCTGTGCAGACCAGCGGCCTGCGCAGGTCGAACCTTGTGGGACAAGACATCGATCAATTGCTGGCGAAAAACGCGGTGACCCGCCTGACCCTTTCGCTCATGTACGCGACCGATTTTTTCGACCAAGTGGAGCATCGGATTTTGCCCGCGCTGCGTGCCGGCACCGTGGTCCTTGCCGACCGTTTCATCTTTACGCTCATCGCGCGCGGCGTGGTACGCGGGATCAATCGCGACTACATCAGCGGGCTCTACGCGATGGCGCTTCGCCCGCACTTGACCTTCTGGCTGAACGTCCGTCCCGAAACCGCATTCGGCCGCGAATTCAAGAAAGCCCAGGCCATCAGCTACTGGGAAGCTGGCCGCGACATGTCGTTGTCGCACGACCTCTACTGGTCGTTCATCCGCTACCAGACCATGATCAAGCGCGAATTTGAGGTCATGGCCAAGCGGCACGGCTTCATCGAACTCGACGGCGAAGCCAGCGTGTCCACCGTGAACAAGCAGTTGCGGCTGCGCATCGGCGAACAGCTGGGAATTCGCGCGACGAAATACACGCCGTCCGCCGCGCTGGCCCACCTCTGGCGGTAGACTCCGAAATGTCTGAGCCGGTTCATATCGCCGCCATCGACGCCGGCTCCAACGCCGTGCGCCTTTCCGTGGCGCGCGCCTATTCCGCACTGGACATCGAACCGCTGCACACCGAGCGCTACTCCCTGCGTTTGGGCGAAAGTGTTTTTCTGCGTCATCGCTTCAGCGAAGACATCTTCAAGAAGGGCGTGAAGGCATTTCGCCATTTTAGGGAAGTGATGGAGGAGTTTGGCGTGACACGCTATCGCGCCGTAGCCACCAGCGCCTCTCGCGAAGCGCGCAACCGCAAATTGTTCACCCGGCGGATCAAACAGAGATCCGGCATCGCGCTCGAGGTCATCAGCAGCGCGGAGGAGTCCCGCCTCGGTCGCGAAGCCGCGCTCGCCGCGCTGGGGCCGGAAGCACCTCCGCGGTGCATCATCGATCTCGGCGGCGGAAGCCTGGAGATCAGCGTTCTTCGCGACCATTCGGTCGAGCACAGTGCGCAATTGCCGGTCGGCAGCGTGCGGCTGATGACCACGCTGAACATCCCCGGCGCGATTCGCCCTGCGCAGGCCGAGCAGGTTCGCCGCTACGTCCGCGCGCTGCTGGAATCGCGCTTGCCGTCACGCCCGAATCTGGGCGAGAGCGTGGCGGTAGCGCTCGGCGGCAATGCGGAAACGCTTGCGGCGGTCGCACCAGGGCCCCGCGAGCACGGCGTGCCCACTCTGCAGCTCGCTCTGCTGCGCGAGCGTCTGACGGGCATCCTCGAACGGGATGTTCGCGAACGCATGAAGAGCTATGCCGTGCGCCGCGATCGCGCCGACGTCATGGGCATTGCCGCGCTAACCTTTATCACTCTCGGCCGCTACCTCAATTTGCGCACCCTCTCGATTCCGGGCGTCGGCATTCGCGAAGCCCTGCTGCAAGAAATCGCGCGCGAGGCGTTTTCGCGGAAAGAGCCGCATCGTTACAATGCTGCGTCGCGGCAGCTCATCGTCGGCACGCGCAGCTTCGCACGGCGTCTCGAATACGACCAGCGCCACGCCGAGCATGTCCGCGAATTGAGCATCATGCTCTTCGATCAGCTCCAGCCAGTGCATCATTTGCCGGCGCAATCGCGGGTGCTGCTCGAGGCTGGCGCTCTGCTTCACGACGTGGGGCATATGGTGAGCCATCGTGGACACCACAAGCATGGCGAATATCTTGCGCTGAATGGCGATATCGTTGGCCTTGAGGCCCGGGATCGCGCTGTTGTGGCGGCCCTCGTGCGCTACCACAATCGCAAGTCGGTGCCGGCCCGGCACCACACGGCATATTCGTCGCTGACCAGCAACGATCAGCGCATTGCGCGCAGGCTCGCTGCCATTCTGCGCATCGCCGAAGCGCTCGATCATTCCCACCGCCAGCGCGTCGCGAATCTGGATGCATCGTTTCGGCGCGGCGCCGTCGGCTTGCAAATCTCGGCGCGGGGTGACGCGGCCGAGGATCTGCTCGACGCCAATCGCAGCGCGGAGCTTTTCGAGAAGGAATTTCACGTGCGCGTTTATTTTCGACAGTCCGGCACGTGACGTAACATTAGGCGAGGAGAATATTTCCGATGCAGCTTTACATTGTCCGCCACGGCATCGCCATCGATCGCGAGGATCCGAAGTGCCCACCCGAAGCTGACCGCTACCTGACCGAGGAGGGCATCGAGAGAACGAAACAAGTTGCGAAGGGCATCGTCGCTCTCGGCGCGACGGCGGACTTGCTGATCAGCAGCCCGTACGTCCGGGCCATGCAAACGGCCGAGATTTTCGCGGACGCGCTCGAATACCCGAAGCCGAAGATCCGGCGCACCGACCTGCTCCTGCCGGGCACCGAGGCTTCGCTCTTTTACCGCGAGTTGGCGAAAGATAAGCAAGCCACCACGGTTTTTTGTTTTGGCCACGCGCCCCAGCTCGACGACCTGCTCGCCTCCGGAATCGGCCTCAAGCATCACATCACGTCGCTGAAAAAGGCTGGCGTAGCCCTGGTCGAGCTAAAGCGCGTGTCGCCACCCAGCGGTCAGTTGCTATGGCTGGCCACACCTAAGCTATTGCGCAAGGCCGGAAAGTAGAATAGAAACAGCGCGATGAGTGAATCTCCAATGGCTGGCACCGCGGCAGGTCGAGCGAAACGCCTTCTGACGCTGTGGGACCTGATTTTCTTCGGCATCGTTCTCATTCAGCCGATCGCCCCCGTGCCGCTGTTCGGCGTGGCGCAAAAACTTTCGAACGGCTACTTCACGGCAATCATCCTGGCCGCGATGTTTGCGATGACCCTTACCGCGATAAGTTACGGGCGGATGGCCGCACTTTTTCCGTCGGCAGGGTCGGCTTATACCTACGTCGGAAAAGGCATCAACCCGCACCTGGGATTTCTCGCGGGCTGGGCGATGTTTCTCGATTATCTGCTCCTGCCACTCATCAACACCGTCTGGATCTCCGCGGCCATGCACAATGTTTATACGCCGAAGATTCCTTTTGTAGTCTGGGCCGCGATCGTCGCCGGAATCATCACGCTGCTCAACCTCCGCGGCATTCGCTCGTCGGCGCGGACCAACAAGATTCTTCTCTTCGGGATGTTCATCGTCATCGGATTCTTTATCGTGCTGGCGACGCGCTTCCTGCTCATCGGGCAAGGGTGGCACGGCCTTTTTTCCACGGAACCGTTCTACGATCCCGCCACATTCGATGTACGCAGAATTCTGGGCGCGACGTCGTTTGCCGCGCTCACCTATATCGGGTTTGACGGTGTCACCACGCTCACCGAGGACGTGGAAAACCCTAAGCGCAACGTGTTGCTCGCAACGGTTTTCGTTTGCATCTTCACCGGGCTGTTCGGCGGGCTCGAAGTGTATCTCGGGCAGCGTGTCTGGCCGCAATGGCAAACCTTCACGTCTCTGGAGACTGCCTTCATGGATGTCTGCGGCCGCGTCGGCGGGCCGATGCTCTTCAACGCTATGGGTGGCGTCTTGATCGTGGCTGCATTTGGCAGCGGTCTGGGAGGAGGCTTGGGTGCGGCGAAGCTGCTCTTCGGCATGGGGCGGGATAACGTGCTGCCGCGCAAGTTCTTTGGCTATGTGACGCCGGGAACCACCACACCGACCTACAACATTATCTTGATCGGGCTATTGAGTTTTGCGGGAGCGGAGTTGCTGAATTGGTTTGGCAGCGCGTACCAGCAAGCAGGCGAGCTACTCAACTTCGGCGCGTTCCTCTCGTTCATGGGAGTGAATCTAGCTGCGTTCTGGCAGTTTGGCGTGCTGACTAAGCCGGGAAGAAAGCGCCGCATTCTTGCGGACATTGTGCTTCCGCTGGTGGGTTTCGTTTTCTGCGCCGTCATCTGGTGGAACCTGAACCCGCTGGCCAAGACCGCCGGGGGAATCTGGTTTGCAATTGGGTTGATCTACCTGGCCAGCAAGACACGATTCTTCCGCGCAGCGCCCGTGATCATCGACTTCAGCGAATCTTAGGCGCGTGGCCCGCTGCTGCCGCCTCGGGCGTCATCGTCGGGTGCCGCACCCTTTCCGGTTTTGAAAGGGTGCGGGTTTAGAGTTGACTTCCACCGACACCGATCCGACGAACCAAGCCTAAAGAATCCGCTCGAGTTTTGAGGGTAGGGACTTCCGATGATAAGGAACCGTTCTCTAAGAAGTCTTTGGGCCAGCAGAGGCAACGAGGAGCAGCAAACCCGGAACAACAAACACGAGGAAGAAAGGATCGTGACTCGTAGCGATCGCCCAAACGCCGAACGCAATATAGAGGACTGCGATAACAAGCGCGGGGCGCAACGAAGTCGAGCGATCCTTCAGGAATTGCGCGAAGAGGAAGAGCACGAGACACCCGAACCCGAACATCGCTGCGCCGCCCCAGTGCCAGCCCAGCGCCAGGCTGCGGACTAGGGCCGCAGGAACTTCCGCTTTCTCGATCTTCCCGCTGAGCACTTTCCATCCAACAACCGAATGCAACAGACTGCTCGCGATCATCATCGCGCTGACCACAAAACCCAGGACAATTCGTACGAGGTTCATCGGAATGCCTCCGCCGACAGTCAAACCGAGCCGATCATACCTGTTGCGCTGGCCAGAGCACGGAGCGGTCAATAGCGCCGATCGAAGTGCGACCGGTGAGCGCCATCGCTGCCTCAAATTCGGTGCGCAGGATCTCGATGACGTGACGAACGCCGTCCGACCCCGCCACGCCCAGCCCATAAAGATACGGGCGGCCAACGAGAACGGCGGAAGCCCCGTTGGCGAGCGCTTTCAGGACGTCGCCGCCGCGCCGGATGCCGCCATCCATAAGAATCGGAATGCGCCCGGAAACCTTATCCGCAACGACAGGCAATGCCTCAATCGTGGCAGGTACCCCATCGAGCGCACGTCCGCCGTGATTCGACACGACAATGCCGGCGACGCCCGCTTTCGCGGCGTGGTTCGCGTCGTCCGGGTTGACCACGCCCTTCAGCAAGATGGGTGTTTTCGCGAACGACTGCACCCACTCGAGGTCTTTCCAGGTGAATTTGCGGCCGCCCGGAGCCCTTCCTCCTCGGCCCCCGGGACCCGCGGAGGCAACATTGATGTTGGGAAACGGAAATTGCGGTGCGCCTGCTTGGATCCGCTCCTCGCGATTGCGGGCGTAGTGCGCCGTATTGTCCACGGTGATGCAAAGGGCCCGGGTGCCGGCAGCCTCAGCCCGCTGGATCAGTGCTTTTGTCACGCCGCGATCGTCCGCAACGTAAAGCTGGAACCATACCGGGCGCGTAGCGGCGTGAACTACGTCTTCGATACTGCGATTCGAGACGGTACTCGCCACCATGATCGCGCCGGCGGCACCGGCACCACGAGCCGTCGCGACCTCGCCTTCGGGATGCGCCAGCATATGCGAGGACGTCGGCGCGAGAAGAATGGGATGCGGCATTTCCTCGCCAAGCAATTTTGTGCGTGTGTCGATTTGGCTGACATCGATCAGGACGCGCGGCTTCAGTCGAACTTTGGCGAGAGCCTCGCGGTTCCAGCGGACCGTGTTTTCATCTGCAGCGGCGCTGTTGTAGTACTCCCAAGCAACGTGCGAGAGTTTTTCGTGCGCCAGCACCTCGTAGTCGGCAAGGCAAACCGGCGGGCCGGCGAGTTGCGCGGCAGTCGCGGGCGCTACCGCACTCGCTTGTGTTGTGGACGGCTGCTGCTCCTGCGCTTTGATGCCGGGCAGGGAAGCGGTGGCAGCCGCTCCGAAAGTCGAGATAAGTGCGTCGCGGCGGGTCACGCGTAAGGTCATGGGTGCTCCGATAGTTGCGGGCTGCGAGTGACGCCAAGGTACGTACTCGAGGGCCTGCTGTCAATGACCGCGTGGATTGCGCATGCGTGACTCGCGCGTCAATTCAGCAGTTGACTGGCGCGCACCTCTCCGACAGAATTTCCTGCGCGCAAAACAGTGATCGTCATTACCGAATACGCCGATATTCCTCTCTCAGGTTCCCCGATGCGAACCTTCGTGTCTGCTCCTAAGGCCGAAGGTCAATATCCCGGCATCTGGTGCTATTCCGACATTTTTCAACTTACGCCACCGCTGTTGCGGTTCTGCGCACGCCTAGCTGGGTATGGATTTGTCGCCGCGGCCCCGGAAATCTACCGCCGCATCGAACCGCCCGGAACGTTGATTCCGTTCGATGACGCGGGACGTACCCGCGGCCAACAGGACGCCGCGAAGACTCCGGTCGCACATTTCGACGCCGATTGCCGCGCTGGCTTGGACTGGCTTTCTAAACATCCAAAGGTCGCGCCAGGGAAAATCGGCGTCGTGGGTTTCTGCATCGGCGGCCACCTCGCCTTTCGAGCGGCGTTCCAGCCTGATGTTCGCGCAACGGTCTGTTACTACGGAACGGGCATCCACGACGGCAAGCTCGGCCAGGACGCGGACGCCGGATCATTGGCTCGCGCAAAAGAAATCCGCGGCGAACTTCTGATGATCTTCGGGACCAAGGACCCGCAAGTTCCCGACGCCGGACGCGAGACGATCGATCGGGCGCTGCAGAAATCCGGTGCCCGCTATAACACGCTCTTGTATCCAGCTGACCACGCTTTCACGCGCGATGAAGGCCCGCGATTCGATCCCGAAGCGACCGACCTTGCATTCGCGGAGATGGTTCGTTTATTCCGTAAAGGTTTCGACGGCTGAAGAGGATTTCGCTAGTCCGGTGAACGTCGGCTTGGATTGACTAGAAATTCGCTGCCAGAAACTCGCTCAGTTGATCGAGCCGAAAGCTAGCGTCGCCGATCTCGATTTCCAGTAGCAATTGCGCCGTGGTCAACTGGTTGCGGAAATCCAGGGCCGCAGTGGTTTCTGCGCCGCCCAAGACTTGCAGGTTGCTTTCAATCTGCTTCTGCTCCTGCTGAAGAGACTTGAGGCGGCTGTCCTGAACGGAAATGCCGCTCACTACCTGCTGCTTAAGAATTTCGGCATTGCGGATGACATCGCCTTCTTGCACTTTCTTCCAATCGTCGTAGGCGCCCGCGGCCTGGTCCAAGTGCTTGTTGATCGCCCGGCTTGCGAGGTTGTAGCTCACCGTCACCTCGCCGTAAGCTCCCGGGTTGCCGATCAACGGATTGATCTGTTGATGCGCGCCCACCGAAAGCGCCACGTCCCAGTCATTCTGGCGATTGAGTTTATACAGCGCGTGTCGCTCGTTTACCTCGCTGCTCTGTTTTTCGGCGACCAGTTCCTTCACCGGCTTGGCATTCAGTTGCGGGACGTAGTTGGCGGCAATCTTCGACTGCGTATCGGCGCGATCTGCTTCCAGCTTGATCTTGGTGGTTTGCAACGCGAAGGCCATCGGTCGGGTCATGTTGTGCGCTTCCAGCATTTTTGTGGTCTCGGCCAGAAGCGCGTCGAGCCTTTCCGTCGCCTTTTGTATCAGTGCCAATCTGTTTTGCAGCGCCTGGTTCTCCAGGTTCGGCAGGGCATATTGGATAACTTGCTGGGCTGAAGAAGTCGCGCTGTAGCGCTCGCAGTTTTTGCGCGCCGCATCGATCGTCAGTCCGGCTTTCCGCATATTGGAAAGGCTGCCGGATAGCCCCCACACCAACTGCAACGGCAAGCCGGTGTTGGGTTGGGTTATGCCCCCTACGGCATTCGGCGTCAGTAGTAAGTCCCGCTGCGCTTCCGCCTCTTGAGCCACGTATTTGCAATAGGCTTGTTGATCCTCGTCGGCCACCAAAACACCCGGCAGCAACAGCATCGCAATCAGGAAGCCTGCACGGGCCTTCCCTTTGAATCCTTTGGGCTTTGCTTTGGACGAAGGCATCTTGCGTCTCCTCAGAAGAAGAGCGGTTTGCGATTCAGAAACAGAGTCTTCGATTTTGCGGATTCCGGATGGCTCAGCTGCATCTGGATCAGGAAGCCGCGGATGTCAGTTCGGAAGATCGGATGGATGGCATGTTCTTCGCCTGTGAAAATCCCCTTCACGGTGCCAACCTTTTTGCACACCGCCATGTTCAGGAGACAGTCGTACACCCCAGTGCCGACGGAAACGTTGCTCCGGTTGTCGTAGGGCACAAAAGCGAAGTACACGGTGCTATCTCCGGATACGGTGAGGTAGTAGGGCGTCAGTTTTGCCGTGGTGAGCGCTTGCTTCAGTCGGTCGATCTGTTGCGTCTCTTCGTGGACCTGCTTTTGTGCCACGCCGATCGCGATGTCCAGCTGCGCGATCTCCGATATCAGCTCGGCCTGCTTGTCGAGCACGTCCAGGGATTTGGTATCAGTCGTGGTCTTCTCCAGAACGGTGTCGGTCAGCAAGACTTCGCTGATTTTGCTGTCCGTAGACGAACTCTCGGCCTGATTCAGCGCCGCTCGCTGGGTAGCCGCATCCCCCTTGGTGATCAGCCCGGCAGCCAGATCTTTGTCGATGGCGGATTCCACTTCCTTGACTTGCGCCATCACCGCCTGTGTTTTCACATTGTCGGCTTGCTTCTGCTTGTCGAGTTCCAAGAGCCGCGGGCCGGTGGCCTGGTTGTGTTTCTTTTCGCGGACGATGGCGGCCCGAAGTTCGGGCTGAAGGGCCACGAGCGCCGCCCGGTGCCGGTTCATCTCATCGATGCCGCCCTCCATGCGCTTCTTGTCTACGTTCAGCTCTTCGAGCGTCTGCCGGCTGGTCACCAGCTTTTCGGTGAAATCCAGGCTCTTGTCATCGGTGGGAGAAAGAATCACGGGCGCAGCCCAGGAGGTATTCAACGCATAGAACCCCATCACAAAGCCGTACGCCAGTACGCCGGCGAGCACCGTGTACAACGTTACGATCGCAAAGATTCGGTAAATCGTCACCACCGACTTGTACAGCAGTGGCTGGATCACGGAAGTCTTCGCCTCAGAAGGCGCTTTCTTGACGAACGTCCCCATCGGCGGCCTCCTGTTCTTTGGTACGCGTGCCCCAATCCTTGGAATCCAGAGTGCACAGAGCCAGAGTCGTGATGAATAAGCTGCTGACCAGCGACCAGGCCAGATAGGCGCCAAAGGCGAGCGGGTTGTTGATCGCTTCCCGTGCGCTGTATTTTCGGATCACCCAACTCAGCACCGCCGCAATGCTCAGGTACAACATCAGGGGCGCTGGACCGGCCCACTCCATCGGATTGCCGGTGAGCATGGTGATGACCACCAACAATCCAAGGAGAGCCCCTAGCGGCGTCAACACCAGCGTAAGCACGGTATTGGGGTGCAGCGTCCAGACGTGCTGGGGAAGCGTCCTCAGCGTGTAGAAAAGGTCGCGCACGATGCTGCGCCTCCAGCGAAGCTGCTGCTTGAATAGGGCAGACAGCGTGGTGGGCACCGTGGTCCAGCACAGCGCATCGTTGTTGATGTAAGTCCCATATCCCCGCAGCAACGTCTGATGGGTGAGGAACCGATCTTCGCCCTGGTTGACCGGAATGCCGAACCAGTGACGGCTGCGAATCTTGGGCTCGATCTCAAGCAGCAACTCGCGCCGGATCGCGAATAGGCATCCGCTGATGCAACCCACGCTGCGCGTCCAGTTTTCGGGAACCTTATAGACCTGGAACGCGGCGTAGTAGATAAACGTCTGGATCGCGGTGATTGTGCTTTCGTTGGGATTTCTTACACCGACTCTGCCGCCCACGGACCCGATCTTCGGCTCCGAGAAGCACGCCGCTAGCTCCTGGATCGCATCCGGATGAAAAATGCAATCGGAGTCAATCGAAATCACGAGTTCGGCCGTGGAATGCTGCAAAGCGTTGCACACGCTGCGGGCCTTGCCGCTGTTCACGGCATTCCGTCCCACGCTCACTTTTATGTTGGTGAAGTCGCGCTGCGCCTTGAGCATCCACTCGTAACTGTCGTCCACCGAGCAGTCGTCTTGCGCGATCACTTCGAACTTGTCGTTTGGATAGTTGCTCTTGCTGATGCTCTCGATAGTTTCGTAGACCGTCTTGCCCTCGTTGAAGCAGGGCATCAGGACGCTCACCGTGGGTTGGTAGGTGTAGTCTTTCTTGACCACCGCTCCTGGAGCCGACCATTTCAGGATCAGCGCGAGCGTGTACTTGACGATCGAAATCAGCAGGCAGAGCAGCAGAATGAGCCACATCAGAACCGGAGCCATGTCTGCCCCACTCGCGACACACCGAAGTCGTCGCCAAAGATTGGCTTCTGCCTCACAACCGCAGCATGGCTGCTGCGATCGAGAACTGCGCGACTTGGGCTGGCTGCGCACATGGTTCTGCGATCCCGTTCACCTTGTTACTTTCTCTTGACCGTGCACCCTCGCGTACTCGGCTGAATAAGTGACGTACCAAACTCCGCGCGAGTTTCGGCTGCGCCATCGCCGACCGTCACCGATACTCGTCTCTTCTGAGCGCCACCAGCAAAATGACAACAGCAGATATTCTTGAATCTTATCAACGGGCGCGAGTGTCTTCCGTGAATTCCCCGAGGCAAGCGGCGAAAAGGTCTACTCGGAAAAGTGCCTGAAAGGCGGACCGCGCCTTAGTGGCCGGGTTGGAAGTTCACTGGAGGATGGTGTGCGTCTTCGTTGACTTGCCTTCCGACTGAACCTAAGATCATCGCTGAATGCCGGACTCCTCGTCTCTAATCGGCCAGAACATCTCGCACTACCGTATCGTAGAAAAGCTCGGCGCGGGTGGCATGGGCGAGGTCTATCGGGCGCACGACGAACACTTGAGACGCGATGTCGCGTTCAAAATCCTCCCGCCGGACTCTCAAGGTATCGGCGAGGCGAAGAAAAAGCTCCTCAGCGAAGCACGCTCCGCCTCCGCGTTAAATGATCCGCACATCTGCGTTATCTACGAAGTGGGCGAGGCCGGCGGCCAACATTTCATCGCGATGGAGCTCGTCGAAGGCACGCCGCTCAATCTGCTGATCCCGCCTGAAGGCTTGCGCCCAGAACTCGTCGCACGATATGGCGCGCAGATCGCCGCCGCGCTGGCACATGCACACGATCGCGGCATCATCCATCGTGACATCAAGCCCGCCAACGTTGTCATCAACCCGTCCGGCCAGGTCAAAGTTCTGGACTTTGGCCTTGCCAAGCTTTCTGGCGACCTCGAGTTTGCCGACCCGGCGCACTCTACCGAATCAGCGATCGATGGCGCGGCAATTGCGGGAACCCTCCCATACATCGCACCTGAGATTCTGCGTGGCGAAGTCGCTGGCGAGCGCAGCGATATCTGGTCTCTCGGCGTCACCCTCTACGAAATGTCGTCAGGCAATCGCCCCTTCCGCGGCCAGACGAGCTTCGAGCTGACTTCGGGAATCCTTCGGGAGCCGGCACCGCCGCTCCCGATCCAGGTTCCTTCGGGGCTCCGGGCGGTTATCGAGGGATGTCTCGAGAAAGAACCCGGTCACCGCTACCAGCGGGCCGGAGAAGTCCGCGCCGCCCTAGAAGCCGTTCAAACCCACTCGGGAACTTCTTCCTCCGGCGTTCCTTCTTCCGTCTCGCCGGCGAGTTCCGCCAAGCGTAATCTGTGGACTCGCAGTGTCGTTGCTGTGGCGGTCTTTGCCGCCGTTCTATTCGCCGCTAACGTCGGCGGCCTGCGTGAGACGGTATTCCATCGCGCTCTGGCTCCCGGTATCCATTCTCTCGCCGTGTTGCCCCTCGAGAATCTCTCCGGCGACCCTCAACAGCAATACTTCGCCGATGGCATGACCGAAGAACTAACCACCGAGTTGTCCCAGGTCAGCTCGTTGCGAGTCGTCTCGCGCACCTCGGCGATGCGATATAAGGGAACGCAGAAGTCGGTCCCGGAGATTGCACGAGAGCTGAATGTGGACGCCGTGGTTGAGGGCTCGGTGGAACGCGAAGGTGACCGCGTGCGCATCACCGCGCAATTGGTTCAAGGTCCCACCGATGCGCACCTCTGGGCCAAGGGTTACGAACGCGATTTCCGCGATTCCCTCCGCCTCCAGGACGAAGTCGCGCGGGCCATCGTCGATGAAGTCCAGTTGAAACTCACTCCGCAGGAACAGGCCCACTTTGCCCGGAACGACGTCATCGATCCCGAAGCCCACGAAGACTATCTTCGCGGCCTCTTCTACCTGAATCTGCGTAACGGCCCTGCCGAACTTAAAGCCATACAGCTGTTTCAGGCCGCCATCAAGAAGGATCCAGCTTACGCGGTGGCATACGCTTACTTGGCGGATTCCTATCGCGCGCTCATGTACAACAGCAACTCCGCCCCGGCCGACGTTCTTCCTCAATCCGAGGCTGCCGCAAAGCGGGCCCTTGAGATCGACGATCAACTTGCCGAAGCCCATGCCTCCTTGGCTGCCGACCGAGCGGACTACGAATGGGATTGGGCGGGAGGCGAGAGAGAATTTCAAACCGCGCTGGGTCTAAACCCAAACTCTGCGTTCACGCATTCTTCACATGCACACTTCCTCCGCCAAGAGGGCAAGATCGAGGAATCGATTCGCGAAGGCCGGCGAGGAGTCGAACTCGACCCTGTGTCCGCGCCGGGAACTTTTCTCTTGGCGCAGGCCCTGTATGAGGCGCGGCGCTACGACGAGGCAGTCTCCCAATTGCGCAAGACCTTGGATATCGAGCCGCGATTCTGGCCCGCACATCTTTATCTCGGCAAGACGCTGTCCGAGCAGGGTCAATTTCCGGAGGCCGTCGAGGAGTTGAGAAAAGCGGGAGACTTCACGGCAGAACCCTACGCGACGATCGGCAACGTGTACGGCCGAATGGGCCGTGCCGCGGACGCACGCAAGGTGATTGCGGATTTGCAGGAGCAGTCGAAGAAAGGCTATGTGGCGCCAACCAACTTCGCGAAAGTTTACATTGGCCTCGGGGATAAGGACCAAGCCTTCGCCTGGCTCGAGAAGGGCTACCAGCAGCACGATTTCTGGATGGCATTCCTCAAAGGCGATCCCATATTCGACTCCCTGCGGTCGGACCCCCGCTTCCAAGATTTGGTCCGCCGGATCGGATTCCCTGAGTAACCTCTCGTAGTCGCCGAACGCTGATCATCTGAAATTCAGAACTTCTGAGCCAGAAATGAATCCGGCCCGCGCTTCAGTCGGAGGCGGTAGCCGCAGCGGCGAGTTGATGGTGCTCGCGGAACTGGGCCAACAGGGCTACGACTTTGTCGGCTTTGGGGGCAGGTTTGAGGACGAGCGCTTTGCCGAGATAGGTCTCGAGGAAATGCTTTCCGGCGGCGAGGCGGGCGGCGTTCTCGACCGAGTCGGTCAGGTCCGGCACGTGCAATACCACGGCGTCGAGTGACTTTTCCGCGCGCATTCCAGTACAGCTATCGACGCCGCATTTTCTAAGGGTACGAGCGAAGCGCAGCACGCCGGCCAGCGCGCGCACATTTTTTTGTTCGTCTTCGGAAAGTTTTGTGAACGACCCGCGGTCGGCGCTGGGTTCCACTCCGCGGTGATAGCGGACGGTCCACGCCAGAAGCTCCCATTCTTCAAAGGTCCAGCTCGGAGGCATGGGAAGCCCGCGCAAGAAACGCAGCGCGGCTTTTTGCGGGGAGCCCGTTTGCCGGGGCCCCGCGACTCGATGCAAACGCGATGCGGCGCGCAAGACGCGACGCATCGGGCGTTCCCCGAACGCCGGAGCGGCGTGGGCGCGTCGCAGGGCGTCGAAAACAGCGGCGGCGATGCGGGAAATTTGCGCGGATCGGCGAGGACGCGTGTCCGTGGCGCGCGCGGTGGCGCGAAGGCGCGCCATTGAAGCCATCGCAAGGCGCTTTCCTTGGGGCAGGCCTGCGCGCCAATCATTCCAGATGCTGGTCTTACCAAGCGTGAGTTGACGATACGTCTCGATGCGCTGAGAGCGTTCGCGGCGAATGGTCTCTTCCCACGCGTTCCGGGAATCCAGGGCGCCAGCCGGCGTGGTGTCTTTGACCGTCTCGGCGAGGACATCCAGGTCGTGGACTTCGCCCAGCAGATCTTGCAAGCGCTTCAGGTTGTCGCTCCAGAGGGCGTACTGTTCCGGCAGGAGATTCTCCACGGTGTAGCGCAGCCGCTTGAGGCCGATCCGGAGTTGATGCCAGGCTTTAGCTTTGTCAGTGCGTTGCGCCCTATTGTGCAGTTCTTTGGCTTCTTCGAAGCGTTCCACCGCAAGGCATTCGGCCGCTAGGCTGCCGGCGGCCACGAATCGTGCGCGCTTGCGAAGCTTTCGGTCGAGGCGGCTCCAAGCTTTGTCGTCAAACTTCTCGGCGGCCCGCAGCGCGCGCTGACGCAACTCGGACTCGTTGCTATCGAACCCAGCGTGCAGTTGGGCGCGAAGGGGATCGTCGCTAGGGGCGAGTGCCTTCACCCATTCGTCCATTACTTGGGCGTCCCGCAGCTCACCGAGCTTGCGAAAGAGTTTCCTCGGCACGCTGCGCATTTGACGCCAGGCGGGATCCGGATCGACCTCTTGCATCACCGCGGCAACGGAGCGGCAGCGGCGGATGGCCACGCGGAGATCATGGACGGTACCCGTGGCGGGGTCTTTTCGCACGTGCTCAAGCTCTTTGACGACCCGGTCCATCCAATGGGAGAGACCACGGTGCTCGGGCTGAGGCCCGGGTAGGGAGGTTACGGTAGCCATGAAGTCCTCGACGCCGTTCGGTGCTGCCCGACGAGGAGCAGCCCCTGTCCGAACGGGGGCTATAGGGTAGCCCTTGGGCGCAGCCGCGTCCAGTGGAGGGCCCGGGGCCCAAGGTCGGGCATCATGCGGATGAGGATAAGGCCCATCAGGAGGGTCATCACGGCGGAGAGCAGAAAGACGCGCGAGGGGTCGGGATGGCCGAGGCGAAGCATGGCGTATTGGGCGAGCGGCTGGAGGGCCACGCCAACGAAGGAGAGCAGGTTGGCGACGGCGATGGTCCGGCCCTTCTCTTCCGGAGCGGGGCGGCGTTGGATGAGCGCGTTAACGGGCACGACGAAGAAGCCGCCCGCAATACCGAGGAACGAGAGCAGCACGGCGACAGCGGTGAAACTCAGTCCGGGGCGCGAGAGCAACGCGGCCATCGCGGTGATCCCGATCATGCCGGGAAGCACCATGCCGTGCTCGATCTTGTGGCCGGAGGCGTAGCCCGCGATGAAGCTGCCGATGCCGATCCCGAGGCTGAGAGCGGCAAGCAGGTAGCTGCTATGAGCTTCGTCGACGCGGAGAATGTCGGTGGCGTAGAGAACGATGTTGAGGAGCAGCAGGGAACCGAGGAACCAGAAGAATGTGTTGGCGAGGACGGCGACCGCGAGGATGGTGTCGCGCCGGATACGGCGAAACTCGGCGAAGAACTCGCGGGGAACGTTCCAGTCGAAGCGGCGCGTGGGATCGCCGGGAGCCAGGCGGGGAATGCGGAGACTGATAAGCAGCCCGGTGACGGTGAGCGCGAGGAAGAAGACGCCGGACCAGACTTGGCGGCCCCGAAAATGAGTGGCTAGGAATCCTCCGGCGAGAGCAGCGAAGATTGCTGAGAGCAGCGTGGTGAATTCGATGATGCCGTTGCCCCAACTGAGTCTGGACTCGGGCAGGAGTTCGGGGAGCAGGGCGTATTTAGTGGGACCGAAGAGCGCGCCTTGGGTACAGGCGAGGAAGAGGGCGATGCCGGCGATGTCGATGCGATTGCGGGCGAAGCCAACCGTAGCCAAGCTCATGACCACGAGTTCGAGGAACTTGGTACCGAGGGTGACGTTGCGCTTGCTGTATTTGTCGGCGAAGTAGCCGCCGGGAATCGAGAAGAGAAGAAAAGGGACGGCGAAGAGCAGGGGAACGACGAGGATGAACCAGAGGTCGCGCTGTTGTTTGGTGAGGGCGGTTTCGAGGACGAGGAAACTTACCAGCCACTTGAGTGCGTTGTCGCTGAAGGCGTTTTGAAATTGCACGGCGATGAGTGCCCAGAACCCGCCGAGTCCGGCCGGGGCGGAGGGGGCGGCGAAGCGAGCGGTGCCGGCGTTTTCAGGAGGGGTGCCCACGCGCTCGCCGAGTGTAGCCGCGAGACGAGGGATGGGGCAAGGGTTGGGGGCGGTGCGGTTTCCGATTCGATGGTTGGATGGACGCTTGGGGCGGGGCCGGAAATTATTTAAATAGCGACGCCCCATATTGCAGTACCGGCTGCATTTCGTCTGCGAGTACATCCGGTTCATAAATTTCCAGGAAATTGACACGCTGACCGGCGCGGTTCGGCTCCATTCCCAAATTGATTGATTTTTTCAAACCCTGGGGTGGATCGCCCGCAGCGCCCATGCCTGCGCTGCAGGTACCGACCTCGGCAGCGCAACGCATTTCAAGGCCGGTGATGACACGCCCGCTGTAACCGATCACAAAACTGGTGGCGGGTTGCCGATTCGGGCCGGCATGCAGGTCGTGGTTTTCAAGGAAGAACCGGCGCCCTAAAAGGCGCATCGCCTCATCGATAATCACCTGCCGGGTGCGCTGGCCTTCTTGAGGTTGCATTTTTCCCTGGTCGTTAAGGCTAAGAGCGTTTCCCACCACCAGAGAGATACACTGATCCGGGAAGCCGGTGGCAAGAACCTGGAAGACCTCCCGCCATGCGTCGATATACTTCCGCGAAGTATACGAGGCATTTCGCCACTTCGCCATATCCTCCGGCGTCCGTGGCAAGGTCATCTCTTCGGAAACCGATGTTGGTCCGCTCGCCGTGATGACTTTGAAAGCAGGCGATTTCCCATAGCGATCGCTCAGTTGTTTGAGGAATGCGAACCAACGGCCGAGGTAGACGCGGTCCCACGGCATCGGGAGCCTCAGAACTGTGCCTTTGCCAGGCCCATATTGCGCGGAGAACTGTTCGGTTTGAACGCCTTGCAGCGCCCAAGCAGGAGCAAAAAAGCCGGGGTAGATTTGGAGTTCAACCCATTTTTTAGCTGATTCGGCAGCGGTGAATAGTTCATCCAGCTTCGACCAATCCGGTTTTCCTTGGATCGGCTCGATGTCGCTCCAATGGATTTGCATCGCGACGCCACTGATAAAGGGATTTTTCAATGCTTTTAGATACAAGTCCTGATCCTGTTTCGGCGTGTTGTTCACACGTCGAACGACAACGAGCCCACTCGGCCGAAAGTCGTCCGGGGAAGCATGCGGCGACCCGGACGCTACTAGTGGCGCAGCCGGGAATAGGACCATCGCACCGGCCAAGAGTTCTACGAAATGGCTCATCCTTCTGGAGAACAGAGAGACCATGGCTCCTCCCAACATGCCGGAACTTGAATCTTGAGGTCGCGGTGCTGCCGACAACGTACATCCGACCCCGTCAACATGCAAACCTCGCGATGTGGCTACAGCAGCACAGCCAGGAATGGCTGTGCTACGAACTAAGTCAGCGATCGGCGAAGGCGTTTGAGTGCCCGTCCAGGGCCCCGCTCGTGCCTCAGGGCAAACAGAGTAAACCCTTCGAGGCTAAGGGCGAACTTGAGTGCGAGTGCTGGGCGTGCTATTTTCGATGACAGCCCGGAGTGGCGGAACTGGCAGACGCAGCAGACTCAAAATCTGCCGGGACATTGTCCCGTGTGGGTTCGACTCCCTCCTCCTACCCCGACCGTCCTCGAATTAACCGAAAACACAAGGAAAGCGCGATTTATATGGGTTTTTGATGATTCGGTTGTGCAGACCTATGCAGCCTTGTGAAGCGAAAATGAGGTTTTCGGGGGTCTACCGTATACACTGTAACAATGGTGCCGGGCATAGGAATCGAACCTACACGGGGTTGCCCCCACCGGATTTTGAGTCCGGCGCGTCTGCCAGTTCCGCCAGCCCGGCTTAGATCAAAGCATACCACGATTTTTCAGGGCTCGAAGTCGCCGTTTCACCTTGCCGGATCGGGCAGTTTCGCTATTTCGATTCCTACTTGCGCCGAATTTCATGCAAGAAAACTCGAACGATGAACATGATCGTGAATGCGAGCGCACCCAATTCAATGACGGTATGATGTAGATCAGTGAGGATGGACGAAATGCTGTGAATCAGTTCGCGAAGCGATTCGAGGTGCGGCATTTGCACACGGCTCCTGGGCCGCTCCTCGGATTGCGGCGGGAAACCATGCGAAATGCTTTCCTTGTTTTAGACAGCGGGTGCTGTTTGGCGACTTTTCGCTCCGAGGACCTCACCTGATAGAGGTTTGCGAAAATTCTGTCGCCGCTCTCGGACATATGAGACCGAGGCCGTTTTCCACCTCGGCCCGAGAGCGTTCGGACCAGTGAAGACCGGAATTAGTTCCCGGCCTTAAGTCGGCTCGAACGTCGATATTCTACCAAAACCAAGGCGAGGATGCGAGAAGCGCGGGGATTACCAATGAAAGCGGATGACGTGCGACAGATGTTTGCCGATATTGAAGTTCAGGGCTTTGGTTCGGTACCTAGGCGGGTGTTGGCGATCAACCGTTCCGTCCTTGCGGTTAAATTGAATCGGTCCTGGCTGGAAATCGCGATCTCCGATGTACAAGTGAAATCGAAATCCGCAGAGATAGAACGTAACACCCAATAGACAAGTCGGATCGTCGCCGTAGAATGTGATGATCGTCACTTTCTCGTCTAGATTGATCGTATCGCCCTGACCCCAAGAAACATACATGCCTGTTGGTGATCGGAGTTCACTTTTACCGAAGCAAATTCGAACGAGGTCCTCGTGCGGATTGTCTAGCTCGGAATTAGGACCGACTCGTGCAGGGCCACCGACACTTAGGGTTATTAGCGTCTTCAAACACCATCGTTCGAAATTGATACCGTCCACGTCAAACTTGGAAGTCCGCCAACGACGCAACGCTACATTGCTGCGAGCTTGACCCAAGCGAATGAACTCACGAATCGTATCGAACGTGTGAATTCCAGCTTCGTCCACAGGCGACAGGCGGCTGTTGTGCGCCGTGCATAGAACATTCTTCACAAGACTAGCGAGGCCGATTTCCTTGGGCTTGTCAGGACACCATGACAACCCCCGAACGTGCACTGTGTCGCCCGGAAACATCCCCGCCGTGAGGATATGCTCACCGGAAATCTTGTCCGAGCAGTCGCCGAGGCTTACAGCCCAACACTTCTTCATCGGATTTAGGTTCGGTTGGGCGGATGCCGCCTGCGCCATTCGGCACGGGCTTCTTGTAACTGAATAGCGAACGCCGGATTTGGCTCTCCGAAGTGTTTCGTAGGATCGGACATCACCTCTGGCGGATCGGCCATACTTGACGCAATTCTAGATCGCTCATCTTGCGCAGTCGTTCGCGGATTTGCTCGACGGTTTCCGGCGTGGCTTGAATGCTCATGTGTCCTCGGAGGAAACGGGAGGGCAGGATATCACGTCTCGATCTTCGGACAGCCCCCCCCCATCCACCGTAGCCGCCGTGAGCTTGCCCTGTATCTGGAAACCGGTTGTCCGGCAATGCGACTAATCGGGAGTTGGGCGGTTATTGAGCTTTCCAAAGTCGATGCGGCAGCAAATAGGTGAAACCGACGAACGCCTCCCAACTTGTTGATGTTCCAGTCAGCCCGTGATTGAAGCCCTGCATCAAAAACCAAAGTCTTTCCGCGCCGCATAGCTAACGGCCCAAAGATTCCGACAGCATTGCTCTTCAGGAACGGCTGCGTGAAGTGCCATATTTCGCCAGACAGCGTGAAACGATGCAAGAAAGGATGCGAAATCGTCAATGACTGGCCAAACTGACCACGACGGACAGGCTCTTGCTCCAATTCGGTAAAAAAGGCGTTTGCGTCATAGTGAAATCCCTTCACATCTGCGCTCGCTAAGAACCAGAAATGAGTTGGTCGGACTTCCGTAGTCAAACTCAGCAGCGCCGCCATCATACGCACGATGGAAATAACTCACCGCCAGTGTCGGCTTCGCGCCTTCCCCATGGTAAAGAACGCCTTGCGCGCCCACGAAAATGTCGCCAACGCGGTTCGCTGTGGTCCCTTCCGCTGTGAAGTGCGCTATCGGCTCAGCCATGCACCAGAAGTTCCAAGCGCGACTGCGACGGCAAGTTTTACGACTTCGTTGAGGCTGTAGCGAGAGGAAAACTCAGGCGAATCGATATGCAGGCATAAAGCCTGTTTCAAACTGAAGATACCCACGGGCGTCAGTGTCGCCGGAGTCGAAACGGTGGGACGACCGGGATTTGCTTCTGGTTCATCGAGCAACTCTCTGATTGCGCTATCACAAACCGAGAAGCTGCTCAAGAATAAGTATAACGCGGCAATTAAGACGAGATCTCAACTATCCACCAGTGTCTAACAGCAGGTCAGCCAATATTCTTGCATCGGTACCTGTGTTTCAACAATGAAAGGATGCTTGTTTGCCAAGGGACTTCATCTCCTGCGAGTTGTCCAATGCCTGATTAACCGGACATCAAGTAGGGTAATGGTACGGCAGATGTCCGGTCGATTGGCTTGGTCGGGGCCTAGGGACTCCGAGCCTTTAGGGAGTCTCTTTGCGTTTGGCCGGGGCACCCGGGGGAACGCCCAGCCGGACTCTAGGGGAACGGAGTGAGCTTGCCCTTGACCTCTAAACAGGCTGGCGTACAATGCCAGGAATTTGTTCGGTAAAGGGGCTAACTTCGAGGAAAACAGTTCGCTATGGATGGCACTCAGCATATCGTGAAGCAGTCTTGGAAACCGATCCCGCCAAGTGCCCGCCCGTATCGACGCAGCACAGAAAGCCCTCCAAGACAGACTTGCAGAGATCGAGACATACGATCCCGAATTCCAGGCGATTGAAAATGCCCGAAAAGCACTAGAAGTCCTCAAAGCGGAGAGAGCTTAAGAGCCTGAGTTTCTAGAACTAGGCTTGATACCTCAGCTCCATGCGCTGGTAAGTAGCTTTGTGCCGCAATTCGGACATTCGAACTCGGAACCGCCTTTTGAACAGACATGACTAGCTTTTTGTGTTATTTCTGGAATAAAACCGAGGAGCTGTAAGCGCAGACGAAGAACGCTGGAAAGAACTGTGTAGACAGGCTTCGGTCAAGCAGCCCCGAGAAACTGATAGCACTCACCAAAGAGATAAACCGTCTCCTTGCGATCAAACAGGACCGTTTGGACTACAAAACCCCGACCGAAAAGCCCTAAATTTCAAACTGACCGGGTGTTCAAAAAGGAACAGCATTGCCAGTAGGGCTAGTCGTAGAGTCTGGAGAGTAGTTCCCATACCCATCTGAATAGCCCAAGAGCGGCCTTGTATACCCAGGCAGCTAATTTATTTCAAAACTGATTTAGCTGGCGGCTTTGCTATGTGGGAGCAGCCATGCGAGTCAACACCCTCGAAATTCAAACTGACCTACTACCCGTAGCACGAGTACGGGCAAGTTTTTGCTGCTCAAGCGCCTCCATGGCAGCGAGCTTCCGGTCTACGTGCGGTTCTGAGCGTAGGCCGCCCGAAGACAATAAACAACGTTGGCCGGGAGCGACGCCGCAGGTAGGACAAGGCACAGAAGAGAACTGTTTTTGAGTTACGTCCCTCATCCTCATCGGACAAGATTTCCACAAAAGAAACCTTGAAGCTGTTCAATTTGGAACACTCGATTGAACCGGGTGTTTTGTGGGTCATAAGTTTCCGAAAGTGGTCAAGATTGACCAGCACCGGGATTGGCCGAGAATCTAAAATGGTTTACCCAGCGGAGATTAGGTGGGCCATGCCTGTATGGGTTCTTCGATGCGTTGCTTGCAAATCTGAATTTGAGCACTCACAAATTGGCGATGTTCCTATGTCGAACATCTTCTTGCTTCCTAAACCCGATTTTCCGCCAAGCGGGATCGAATGCACGTGTAGTGCTCCCCTCTAATTTAGACAGTCAGGGCCTCATTTTTTAGTACACCTGCGAAAGCCAGGAAGGCCTCGTGCGGAGTGCGATTTTGGACTCCGCGGTGAGGCCGGTCGTGATTGTACTCCTCGATCCAACGAGCGATCGATGCTCGCGCTTCTTCTAAGCTTCGATTTTCCGCCGTCCAGACTTCCTCCTCTTTTAAGCTGCGATGGAACCGTTCAATGTAACTGTTGCCTTCGGGGTGATGATACGCCGTCCGCCGATGCGTGATGCCAGCCGCCCCAACGTCTCCAAGAAGCGCGAAGAAGTGAACTGCGTCCCGTTGTCCGTCGTCAGCGTCAAGTTCTTTTCGCGGCTACCCTCGGGCAGCCGTTCGAGCACAGCCTGCTCCACTGCTGCGAGCGCGTCTTCGGTCCGACAGCGATGCGAGAGATGCCATCCCACGATCTCCCGCGTACAGCAGTCGATCACGCACACCAGGTACGCCCAACCCACGGCAGGACCCGCCCAGATCTTCGTCATGTCCGACTGCCAGATCTCATTCGGCTCGGCCGCTTCCACGCGGCCCCACTCTTTCTTCCTTCGTGCGCGCAGACGACGCGAGCGCACCAGCAACCCACGTTCTCGCATCACCCGCAGCACCCGCTTGCGATTCACGGGCAGCCCTTTCTTCCGCTGCAGCCACCACGCCACTCGCCGATAGCCGTATGCTAGCTTCTCTCCGCAGGCCATCACCATCTGCTCATCGTAGGTTCGGTCAGCCCGACTGCCTCGTGGCCGCGTCCGGTAGTACAGACTCGACCGGCTGATGGCCAACGTTACCGCCACCAGCGTGGCCGTGAAGCCCTGCGTCACCATCTCTCGTGCCTGGGAATGAACCGCACCACAGCTCACTCCCCCACGACGTTTTTTAGGATTTCGATCTCCAGCGACTTCCGCCCCAGCGTTCGTTCCAACTGCCGGATGCGATGGTCCTTCTCGGTTTCCGCCGCGGCAGCGCTTCTCCCCCCACGTTGCCTTCGCTCCCTGTTCCGCTTCATCCTTCCAGCGATAGAACAGATTCGCAGCGATCCCGTCAAGCCGACACGTCTCCGAAACGTTCCCGCTCTTGATGCCTTCCTGCACGATCTGCCACTTCTCTTCCGGGGATCGATCAACGCGTGGTTTCCTGCCCATGTTGCCTCCTGTTGGGAGGCCCTGATTCTACCTAGATGAGGTGTCCAGTTTTAGAGGGGAGCACTACACACGTGTCCTAATTGTGGACAGAAGAGCGCATATCGCCGCACCGACCTTATATACAGTCCTAGATGTTAGCTTTAGTCCCAGCGGGACTGAAAATTAACGTCGCAGTTCTGAAATTCGTTCCGTGCGATGCCCGTCCGGGTCATTCCCCACTTTGCCTGCTCAATTTGTTCGCTTACGACGCTTCTTGCGGGCAACTAGACATATTTGGGTCTCTAGCCGCCAACAAACGGATTATTTCCGCGACCAAGGCTGCTAGCTTCTGGGCGTCCTGCTCGACTGTAGCCTGCTTGCACAGTTCTTCAAACCGCTGTTCATTCGTGTTCATCTCACACCCCGCACCCCGCACCACTACGGAAGTTGGCTGGATAATCCCTAAACTACATGCGCGGGCTTCGCAGAAACTTGAGAAATACGAATAGACAAAGCTGACCCCAAGCCCGTTTAACGGCGCAAAAACAAGAAACATATCGCCTCCAGCGGGGAGCAGCGTTGATATTTAATTCCGACCCTGGTGCGGGTCTATACGGGCCGGACCCTCGATTTCTCGCGGAGATACCCGATTAGAAGTTGGCGGCATAAGCCCCGATTTCCTACCTATGCTGTGGTAACCCAGCTATGCTCCGGGCTGGAGAACGCGCGTGACGGGAACCATCAAAAGCCTTGACCCAACAGGCCATGGAATTATCCAAGGGGACGACGGCTCGAAGGTCCCTTTCCTCTTCATCGATATTCTCAGCCGCAAGGTGCTCGCGCTGGGCCAGCGAGTGACTTTCTCCGTCCGAAGGGTTCAGGACAACGCCTTTGCCGAAAACATCGCGCACGAGATTGAGCGTTCACCGGGTGCTCGGACATAGCTACGAGCCCACACTGCCGTAGACAATCTCGATCTTCCAGCCAGCCGACTCGTTCAACGGCCTCGGGTGTGCGATCTAGTTGGAAAATGGAGGAGTCTCTACCGCTGCCGTGCTCAGTCCGCCCAAAGCGCCACTCTTAACGCTGCGAAATTGGGCTCTGTGGGTGACTCCGCTTCCAGGGTTGCTTCTTGCATGAGTGGAAGAATATCGAAGGCCGATTGCGCGTCGAAGCACCACGCCATTTCCCGGCTAACCCAGACTGGGTCGCCGTCCAAGGTTCCACCCATGTAACGGGGAGACCCAAGGCATCAGTCTTGATCCGATATCTCATTTCAGGGGTTGCGGTTGGTAGCGGCACGGTTGCCGCTTCACGATACATCGTCATTATATCCTACCCCTGCCTCATGCTCCATCCACTAAACCACGCCGTGCAATCGAGCGCTTCCTTGACGGGCGTCAATCGCGTAAAGCTCCTTTGGTCGGGAGCTGTATCACTGTTGACGAACGCAACCCTGGACTAAAGGACAAGTAACTGTCACCGAACAGTTCTACTGACGAACGACAAAAGAATGTTAGACAGTTAACTATAGACAGCAGGAAGAGACCTGCGAGGAGAAACGAGATGTTAGTGAAAATCGGCAAAGCGGCTCTGATCTTGACGTTCGGACTCGTTTCGGCGTCCGCAGCCTCGGCACAATCGCAAACGAACACAAACACGAACTGCAATGCCTATGGCAGTTCCATCGACTGCACCTCCACTAGCACAACCACGCAGACTGGGCCGACAGCAGCGCAAGTGGAGCAGCAAAGGGAAATGAACGAGAATGCCGCCAAAACGGGAGCCGCGCTTGGATCGATTATCGCGATGAAACGTGCCCAGCACGCGCAAGAGAAAGGCGACCTGACAGCGGTCACATTTTGCCGCCATATCCTTATGGGACCTGGACATTCCCCAACAAGGCCCCGATGCCGTGCGCTACCCTTCAGAAAAACGTAGTCGCATATTGCTCAGTTAACGCCAAACAGCCCATTTGCAAAGACGTGGCGAAGCTTCCCCCCGCATCGGCCCAGACGCCAAACCCAGAGGAGGAGCGAATCACGGTTAATGTCGTGTACTGCCAGCAAAACCCGAATGGCATAGTGACCACGGGCAATGGAGAAAAACAGGGCTGTTCGGACGAGATTGCTCACGTCACAGCGATCTGTACGGTCCGAGAATGGAAGGGCAAGCCCTGCGAGGCCCTGTCAGCCAATAAGGCGAACGCCGTTGCTTCAGCCGCACTGCCGCAGGCTCAGGCGCAATCAGCGCCGATCACAACGCCACAAGCAGCGGTCGCTACGCAGCCTGTACAAAGCGTTAACGTTCCGCAACCGGCGGCCAGCGTAGCAACGACTCCCACGTCAGAAGTCAGCGTTGCCGAAGCCGCGCGTCAAGCACGAATCGCAAAGGCTGTTCAGGAAGCGAAGGAGAAAGCTGAGCGAGACAATCCTCCTCCACCGCAACAGTAGCCGCAGCGCCGTGAGGGCAAATTAGCACTGGAATTCCTAGGACGATCCTCTAATCGTCTGCTAGGCGCGAGAGGATTGCGCGACGCAACTGCGACCCCCAGCAACTTTCTGAGCGAATGCCAGCAGAAGTTTACGATCCCGCTCCGCTGCCTTGCCGAGGCACCTTCTCAGTTTGTGAAGATACACAGCGTTTTTGCCTGAGCTTCCCCAAACAATATCGTCCGAGGTCTTTCGCTTCAGGAGATTCGGGAGCTTCGGCGGCTTGTCGCCATCGTAAAACAGTTGATAGAGCGGCACTTCCAACGCCCGCGCCAACTTTTCCAAAGTTTCGATGGACGGAACTGTGTGGCCGTTCTCAACACGCGATATGTAGACAGCGCAACAAACCTGTTCTCTTTTCAATGTCTCCTTGAGATAGCTTTTTGCTTTCGCGCAGACTCTCGTAGTCGGTCGCTGATAACCATCCTGATGCCTCCTTGTGGGCTCAATTGTTGAACGTCATTGAGCCGAACAAAACGCAGTAAATCCTATTCCTCTGGAATCGCCTAGGAGCTATGACGGGGGAACGTTCCTCTCAACTCGTTCAGCTTCAAGCTCATCAAGCCCGCGCCTGGCATCTTCAATCGCATTATGTTCAGGACTGGCGATTAGGATCGGCCTGTGAAGCCTCTCGTTGATAGCCCTTCGTGCCTCATCAATACGGATGGACAATTGCGTAGGACTTGTCTCTAAAACCGCAGACCTGTAGGCCGTCTGCCACGAATAAATCGCGTTGTTCATGGGACCTTCTTTCAAGGGGCGTGATATCTCTCTGCTCAGTCTGATTCTCCGAGTATTTTCAATGCCGTCAGCGCATTTGTTAGTGCTATCCGTTCATCATGGTGATCTGGGCTGTGTTCCAGTTCGTTGAATCGCAATTCGATGGCTCGCTCCGCTGCTGCTACTTTCTGTTTGAGCAGTTTAGGATTTGTTTCTAATACCGCTGCTCGATAAGATTCCTGCCAGTTCGGATATTTCAGAACTAAATCGCTCATTGTGTTTCCTTCTCGGCCAGCCAACCCGGACCGATGGGCAACACCCTCTTCGGAGCGGTTTCATTGTCCACGCTGTGAGATGAAAAATAGAAATGCGGTTTTCCGGCCCCTTGGCGTGAGCATCTTATGCACAAGGTGCCGTGGCCCTGTTTGGGCTTGGCGGGAGATTGTGTATTGATCTCTTGAGCCTACACCCAAGGGACTTGGATGCAAGGACTAATTCTCAGCGGAGGAGGCTGCCGTCCGCGACTCGGTCGGCTTTGTAACAAGGAATTAACTTGTTTCGGGCGAAACCCTATTCACACTGAATCATGTCGCAGACACGAGGAAGAATGCGATGCCTCTAAATCTAGAATCACTTTCAGATGACGCGAAGACCGCGTACTTGGCTCGTGTCGCACACACTCTGACTATCTGTGCGCGAACGCTTATAAATCGGAACAGAAAATGTTCTCGACCCTCAAACACTACGCGCTTACAACGATCTCCTTCATCAGGTCGTCGGTTCAATTGTCAGTCGTCTGACCGGGTCTCAAGAATCCGTCGAATCTACCATCGAGATGATCCACTTGTTTGGCGTCGAACAGGACAGAGTCGAAGAAATGAATTGGACGTTAAAATATGCGCTGCAAAGGTGCAACGCTTGATCCACTTTCTTCAGCGGGCATAAGTCCGCGTGGCGGATCGATCCTTGAAACCACTTGTCCGGTTACCGCGTTAATCAGGCAGTTACTTCACTCGTGTAATCAGAAAGCCCGTGGCGCAACTCGCCATATACTTTTGGAATGGAACTTAAGTCGAAGCCTTCTGTTCCTCTATTGCTATTTGTCGTGGGCGGATTGTGCTTCTTATTGTGGCTTTTTCGTCGCCATAAAATTCTGTCGTCGCGGGCGGAATCGTTTGGGTCGCCGCATATTTCTATGTGCTTGGCGACAATTACAAAAGGAGAACACCGATTCCCACGCGAGGCGGACTGGTGACGTATCAGAAGGACCCGAGTTGGTTCAAAGCTGCTTACGGCTTTATGACTTTTCTCGGCCTATTCTTTCTATTTGTATTTCTCATTCTGAATATCTTGGGGACGCGCTGACTCTCGCCTCACTCCCCGATAGATCGGATTATCGGACATGAGACACCAACCTTCGGAACCAGGCGCTACCCGCCGAGCAAGGAACACTGTCGTTGGTGTGTTTGCAGGGTTAGGCGGCGTGGTTCCTATTGCGTTCTACCGGTTTGTTTCCTATGTAGGTCCTGCACCCAGGAGCTATAACTATTGGGACCATTTGCTCTGGTCCGTCATTCCGTACGTTTGGCCCTCGTCCTTCGTCCTCCTGCCTGCAACCGAAGGCGACATACGAGACTCCATTGGGTTCTGGACAATGTCTCTGGGCTTGAATGTACTCATTTATGCGGTGGTGGGCTGGGGTTTGTGGCAGTTAGGAAGACTCATCGCGAAATTCAGTGCGAAACGCCGACCGTCCTGATGAGGCTGCGGATTGTCGGTGCCGCCCGGTCGTGCCAGATACGTCGGATTACCGGACAAGCGCCGTATCGGGACCAACCTCACCATCCGTTCGTTTTTTCAAACGCGCGACAACTTGTCTACTCCGAAGAGAAACAGGATCAGTCCCAACACCAGTGTCAGGACCACCAAGTACGCTGGCCAACGAGGCCATCCGTGCTTCGACCGTAGCTTCAAGTAGTCAGAAAGAACCGGCCAGAACCAATTAAAGGCGATGTAGTTCCGGCCTGCTTCTCTGAGGCTCAGGTACAAAAAGTAATGAAGGGCAGCGGAACAACCCATGAGAATTATTCCAGCGTACAGGTAGACTTTCACACTGGTCATGGTGGTTCCTCAACTACTCTAGAACACGAAGGTATGAAGTTCGCGGGATGCAGTTTTTCGTGGCGCGAGAGAGTCAAGTCCCGGTAAGTCGGGTTACCGGACAAATGCTTTCCGCGGCGAGCAACCGCCAGTTGCGGAAGCTGAGGACAGGTGGTGCGAGCAGCTCAGCGGGCGCGATACAGCGGCCAGGCTTGCGACAAAGCCGGTCTTACTTGCACACCCCGCATTTGCCCCCTTCCTTGGCGCAATGTCGGCAGTACTTACAATTCTTGCAAGCGTTGCACGGGTCGGAACCTGTGCATGTCGCTGAGTGTAGAGTCGAAGCAGCGAAGGCGCAAGCCAAGGCGAATACCAAACAGAACCCTGCAATCGAGAAAGGTCGGGACTTGAGCATGGTGGGCTCCTCCAACTGAAGCTGAGTCTCGCCTTAATGTTCCAGCTACTTGATGTGTGTGCAACATCCATCGGACTTTTGGCACCCTAAATGACACTAGCGGCTCTCCCGCACGCGAGCTTTGGGCCACGCCCCCGCAGCATGGCGCGACAGCGAGGAGCATTCGGTATACTCTCCGCCGTGGACAGTCCACCGATCCTCCTCGGGACCTCATCGTTCACAGCCACAGGCTGGCAGGGATCGTTCTATCCGAAGGGAATGCGGCCTGCTGACTACCTGGCCTTCTACGCGGAACACTTTCATACAGTCGAAGTTGACTCGACTTTCTACGTCATGTCCCACCGCTCGCACCGTTGAAAACTGGAATGCTCGAACGCCTGCTGGCTTCGTGTTCTCAGTTAAAGTTCCGCAGACCATTACACATGAAAAAGCCTTGGTGGATTGTGATGACGAGCTAAAAGAGTTTCTAGATACGATGGGAATCCTTGGCGACAAGCTCGGGCCGGTGGTGTTTCAGTTTCCATTTTTCGACAAATGGAAAATCAAGGACCGCCACGCCTTCACCGATAGACTTATTCCGTTCGTGAAGAAGCTCCCCGCTGACTACAAATTCGCGATTGAGATTCGAAACAAGAAATGGCTTGACGCAGAGTTCGCCGACGTTTTACGAGAGCACAAGATTGCTCTGGTTCTTCAAGACCTTTCGTACATGCCTAGCCCAGCAGCTAATTGACATTCGATCCGATTACGGCGGGCTGGACCTACATTCGTTGGCTTGGTGATCGCAAGGAAATCGAGAAACTGACGACTACGTGGGGCAAGACCGTCGTTGACCGCACTACGGAACTCACCAGTTGGGTAGATTATTGCTACCAGATCATGAAGCGAGGCGTTCTGATCTACGCATACGCGAACAATCATTTTCAGGGCCACGGCCCTGCGACGATAGCGAAGTTCCTGGAACTGTCGGTGGCGAATGGTTTTGGAAAGATAGCCACGCCAGAGGCAAGAACGCGGCAGCAAACGACTTTATTTCCTATATCTTAGGCTGTTCGCGCCTGACGCCCTATATCCTCTTATCGGAATTCGTGTCTTGTACTAGCTTCGAACTTTCGAGGTTATCCCGGCGTGAATCTATCCTGCGGAAAATGCAGAACAATTCGTCCCTTTTCCGGCCAGCCATCTGACCAGACCGAGTTTTTGTACCACGGCGAATGAGAGAGTCTACATCACTGATCGGCCCGGCTTTTTCAGACCAACCCTAGGGTGAGTTTTCGGCAGTTTGCATCCCAAGGAAATCGCGGCTAGCCGCGATTTCCTTGGCGAATTCGTTGGGCGTCTTCTCCCCCAGAGATCGGTGAGGACGACTCTCATTGTATTCGCCTCGCCAAGTCTCTACGATCTGCTGAGCTTCCGTCAAGGACGTAAACCAATGTGCATTCAGGCATTCCGCTCGAAACGTGCCGTTGAACGATTCCACGAAGGCGTTATCAGTTGGTTTCCCAGGGCGGGAGAACGCCATGCGTACTCCGTTCTGATAAGCCCATAGATCCATCACTTGACTGGAAAATTCGCTGCCATTGTCACAGTGCATCATCTTCGGAACTCCACGGATGTTTTTGATCCGGTTCAGTACCCGCACCACATCCTCGCCCTTCAGCCGCTGCTCCGATTCAATCGCCAGGCATTCCCGCGTGTAAATATCCACCACCGTCAACGACCGAAATCTTCTTCCGTCCGCCAACTGATCCGCCACAAAGTCCATCGACCACACATGGTTCGGCCTCGTAGGATGGAAACCGCTCTCGCCGGTGTTCCGCTACTCGTCGGCGTCGTTTCCGCCGCTGCTGCAGCGTTAATCCTTCTTCCCGGTAGATCCGTTCCACCAGGTATTTCCCCACTTTCCAACCCTCGCGATTCAGCAGCACACGAATCTTCCGGTATCCGTAGCGCACTCTCGTTTGCGCTATCTCCCGAATGCGCATCCGCAGCTCGGTCCGTGGATCCCTGTAGCTGCGGTAGCGGAAGGTCGCTCGATGTATCCGGGCAACTCTACAGGCCCGCCTCTCGCTTACCCGGTAGTTGTCGTGCAGGTACTCGACCACCTGCCGACGCCGCGAGGGCTTCAGAATTTTTTTGAAAGCACATCCTGCAACATCGCTTTGTCGAGTGTCAGGTCGGCCACCACCTGTTTCAATCGGGTGTTTTCTTCTTGAAGTTGTTTGAGCTGTCGAACTTGATCCGCTTCCAGCCCCACATACTGTTTCTTCCATCGATAGAAGGTCTGCTCGGACACACCGACTCTGCGAAGCAGCTCCGCCAGTGGTACTCCCGCTTCGGCTTGCTTCAGGACTGCTACGATCTGTTCCACACTAAATCGCTTCTGCTTCACGGCAAAATCCCCCTTCTTTCAGGTCTAGATTCTGCCGAAAACTAACTCTCCCTGTGGACTAAAAATACCGGGGCCGGCCACGACGTGTACGTCACTGACGACGGTAACCGATATGTGAAGATGTATGGTGAGTATATTCCCGCCACGGAAGCGACATTCGGCGGCCCACCGCGATTTCCAAACAGTGTTTGCACGTTTAAGCGCTTCATTGAAGCGCCGCGAAAGGAAGCCGATGAGAGTTCCTAAATTTGCGGAACAACTTGAACCCGGTTCATTGGCCGAGGCTATTTTCTTCGAACAAAACAAAGTGTCAATTTGGAGAAATACTCCGGGCGCTGCGAAATTAGATTGGGCCGCGACAATTCGAAAAAGAAATGAGATAGCGGAGACAATTCGTCGAGAGTGGGCGGCCCGAGGAAAGGATGAGACGCAGTAAAGAGAAGATCGTAGAAATCCCCAAAGTTGATCGTAGAGATACCTACTTCATCGGGGCTTACTCCAAAAACGGAAAGCTCAAGGCAATCAAGGTCGGGTCGGTTGCACACGGTCAAGTTCAGCAACGATTGAGAAATCTGCAAACAGGCAGCGTGGATCGCCTCGCGTTGCTTGTCTTATATCGTGGGAACATCGAAAGGAAAGTTCATCGAGCTTTCGCGAAATACCGCCTCAGACGAAATTCTGAATACTTCAAGCCGGTCAAGTCGCTACTACAACTAATAGATGACCTTTTGAGTGTTTCCAAGGTTTTAGCCCTTATTGAAAAGCAGGCCGAAACCACAAGCAATTTATATCGCGTCATAAGGCGCGAAGAGAGGAGAAGTGAAAGACCTTCATTTCATGGTGACTCGCGGAGGCATTGTCAGTCCGCTGCGTGCTCACACCGATCCCCGCAGCGTCGCCCAAGCTCTCGGCAAGATTGTACGTTTCGCGGGAAACGGGCTCTTCTATACCGTCTTGATTCATAGCTTGGTCGTCTCAGATTTAGTAAAGCTAGAGGAAGCTCGTCTTTGTGCACTTCTTCACGATGCTAGCGAGATAGCCGTTTCGGACGTTCCGAGTCCATTCAAGACTGACCAATTCCGAACGACAGAGCGACAGATACAACTTCGCATCTTGGAAGCCTTGGAGGTTCCCGCTCCGAGCCCCAAAGTTTTACGGGCGGTTCATCAAGCGGACCAAGAGGCTTTGCACGGCGAAGTCTGGACCGTCGCTCCTAAAGAGCTTCGCAAGCATGTGCGCAAACGCAATAAACGGGCAGAGCGGCTCGTCAAACAATACATGAGGCGATTTCCACCCTCGGACAATATTCGAGGCGGTCGAATTGTTACAGAATTCGTCAAGCGTTATGAACGACTGAGGGCAGCTTGATGCTCCGGCAACGTAAGCCACGCCCGAATCCGCGAAGGCAGCCTAAAAAACAAAACACCGCTGATGCGGCTACTCGCAAATATCTCCTTACGTCGCCGAAGAAGGCTACTTGAATGGCTGTCGTTATGTGGCTTGTGTATTCGATGACTAAAATAAAAGTGTTTGGATATCCATGTGGATATCCTGCTAAAGATATCTAAGAGAGGAAGCATGAGAACGACTAAGGGTTTTATCTTGAGACTTCCGGCGGAATTGTTAAAGCGGTTAGACCGGGAGACCAAATTGCAAAAGTCCAATCGCACAGAAGTGGTGCGTCAGGCTTTGCGAGATTATTTGAACGGTAAGGAATTTGACCGCAAGATGAATTGAGGAAACTTTGCGTCCGGATTGCTCACGACAAGAGAAACCAGATTTCGCCGTTCGCCCTCCTCGGCGAGGAATGATCGTCTGGTTGAAACCGCCCGTATCCGACCGATTGCGTCCGTTAGACCCACATCGTCACGGGCGACCGTGGTTCGTTGTTCAAGCCGATTGGTTGAGTAAAAGGCCGCAATCTAGGAATCTTCTTATTGCTCCGACAACGTCGCTCAAAGAAGGTGACGAGCCAGAGAACACGGCGACGCACGTTTCGCACATAGTTGCTGGACAGGAATCTTTTATTATGTGTGCCGAGATTCAGTGCGTCGATTTGGACGACATAGAGACCGTTCAGCGGTGCAAGGCAGTGCCGCTACCGCTCGCAAAAGAGTTGATTTCAAGCCTTCGTGCGGTGTTAGGAGTCTAACGCACTCAGCAACGGGTACTAGTCCGTTGGCGAGAATAACACTTGACAAGCCGCGACTTTCATGGGACAATGTTTGAAGCGCAGGACACGGCGCGTATCACGTAACGGTGTTCCCGTCTAGGATGGTGCCGACCGTATAGCAGTGCGGTCGAAATACCTAAGCCCATACTTAGAACGTTAAATCTCCAGCGTCTAACGCTGCTGCTCGTCTCTCCTGAGACAGTTGAAACCCGCTTCTAGATTAGGGCGGGCCGCACTTAGGGCACACGAAATCTGGTGTGTCCATGCCCGTTATTTCCAAGAAGTCCGTCAAACCACAAAAGCCGTCCCTCGTTATCGTGCTGGAGACCCCCCGTTTGTACCTCAACATCGTTGAGGCTGCTCGATACCTTCGCGTCAGTCGCCGCACAGTGCATGAGTTGATGAAAAACAAGCAACTGACTTTTACTCGTGTTCGTGAGGGTTTGCGCTTCCGCTTGTCGTGGCTCAATGAGTACTTGGACAAGCGCACGGTCGCAGCGGCTTAATCTCCAAAGTCTTCGTAGCGTTTCTTCACCCGTTTGCGGTCTTGTTCCGGTGCGATCTCGTCGGCGGCAAGATAGCGCTGGGTCGTTACGATGTCTTCGTGACCTAGTAGCACTCGGGCTGTTTCAATCCCTTCTTCTAGGGCGATTAGCGTTGCAAAGGTCTTCCTGAACTTATGCATGCCGATGCGTCCCTCCACACCAGCTTCCTTCGCTAGTCGTTGAATTACTCGGATGAGGTGATTGTTTGGCTTGCCCTTGGCGTTTGGAAAGATCAAGCTGCTTGACTTCGCAAAGTAGCGGGTCTTGCGCTTTTCCAATCGCTTCAAGAGCGCCTCGTCAATCACGATGTCCTTCTCACGCGCCGAGTTGTTCTTCGGAGTCCACGATAGTTCCGGATGGCCAGGGAATGAACCGCGAGGCTTCGCCGTCACGTTCACCGTGCCATTCTTGAAATTGATGTCGCTGTATTGAGCGTGGGCAATCTCGTCATCGCGGAACCCGGTTTTGAGCAAGAAGTGAACGAGGTCCTTGTCGTCGTCCGGGTCCCAAGCGCTGTTATCGTGCCGCTTCATCGAGGTCGCCGCCAGCATCCCCTTCACAGCATCCACTGAGTATTTCTCTTTCCTCGCCCGCACTTCCTTCGGCCAATCTTTCGGCTTCAACGGCATCCCCACACCCGCGTCGATCAAAAACACACGAACGTCTTTCAGCTTGTTGCGGTAAGTGTTATTCGGATGACCCCCTGTGCGGGTCTCTAGGTTCTTCTCAAGCCATCCGACGAAGCGAAGCATTGCGCCCTTATTGATTTGTTCGATGGTCTTGATTCCCGCAGATGCGCAGAACTTCGAGAACTGTTCGAGCGACTTCACATAGCTCTCAATCGTGCGAGGTTTCCGCTGTTTGGCTTTGCACTCTTGCTCAAAGTTCGCAATGAGTTCTTCCAGACTACGGCCCTTCGTCTGAGGCTTAGCAGGCTCGACAGGTAACTTGCCTTCGCGCACGCGGGTGAAATCGCGCTCGATTTTCTGGTATTTCGTGTACGCCTCGGTGTGATCCTTGCCCAGAGATTCAACGTGCCGCTGGACGCCGCCAGTGCAGCCGGGAAAGAGGCAGTTGCCCACGACATGGGGATAGCGAGCGTAGAAACCCATGAGGGAGTCGGCGTCATACACTTTTCCGTCGTGCTCTATCGGAAGCCGGATAGCGTTGCGTCGAATCTCGACGTTGACGAACGGGAATGCTCTGGTGCCGTCGTTGATACGGGCGCAAAGAACGACCTTCGCTTTGCTCATGCCAACACCTCCTCTGGGAAGTTCAAGGCGGCAAACTCGCCGTGATGCTCTTTCGCAGCGGCATCGTATGCCCTCGCAGCCGCCTCGGGCGAGTCGTGGCGTCCAAGAAAAGTCTGTTTGCCGTTGATTCGAATAAATGACATCCAACGCTGACTTGCGGACTCGAAGCTAACACCACGAAATTTACGCCCTGCTATCTTCTGGTTTTGTCCCTGCTGAGTTCGGGTCGCAGGACGGAGGTTCAAGCGACGGTTATTCAAACCATTGCGGTCAGCGTGGTCAACTTCTAGGCTCGTGGGAAGTAATACGGCGTGCATTCGGACTACGACTGGCTTGCCATTCTGTCGATACGAGTACTTTGCGTAAAACGTTTTGCGTGCCTTCTCCGGACTCCAGGTGTGTCTCGACACCAGTGGGAAGTCAGCCGTGTCAATGCTGCATTCAAGCGGCTGGCCTTTGTAGTCGAGGATTATCGTCGTGATGCCGTCGCTGTTGTGGCGTATCTCGTTGGGTTGAGTCTTGCGGTTCGCTATGCTGCGCGGTCTTGCTTTAACCCCAGCAAGGCGTAGATAGCGGCAGACGGTCGTGCGGTCAATGCCAAGGCGTGCAGCAACCTTCTCCATGCTCAGTTGTTCGGTGGTATAGAGTCTAACGGCCTCTTGGGCGGTAGCCACAATGAACCCATTGTACAGAACCGTTACGCAACTGTCAACGCAAATGTTGCAGCATGTCGGTTAAGCAAGCAGGCGTGCCTTTCTGTGCCATATGGCTTATACTCCCTCCTCCGGGACCACGGTTCTTTTCGTTCCTATCGGACCTGGTTAAACTCCAAGCGTTGATGACGGGTTTTACCTGCGCTTAGGTCGGCGCAGACCCTTCGTGCCTCAGCGTAAACACGAGTGTCTGTGCTACGTTTCGTGTGATGAGGAGTGGTTTTGCACACGCGTGCACAGAAATGCACAGACGAGCGGAGAGAATTCGATTGACGAGTTTGCGGGCTGCGATTATCTTCACGCCAGATTGAGCCGGGAAGCCTTAAAAACTTCGCAGCTCAATTGACAGGGGGCGCAGCAACCGAGAGGTTGCTGCGCCCTCGTTATTTTCTGGGGCCGTTCAAGCCTTGGTTGCTGGGACGATTCCTCCTTCCTTCGTCGTTTCTCAGATTCACGAAAACATTGCGCGTGTGATGCCGAGACGTTCCGATTTATAGTTTGGACGGAGCGCAAGCCAGTCCTGTGAAGACCCTATGCCACGTGTAACGAGGAGAATTGCGTTTGCTGGCGCCGCTGGGATTCTGGCGGCGTGCGTTTGGGTCGCCGCCGCCGGGTTGGCGGCGAGCGGCGGAGCGCGGGGCGAGCAGCAGCCGCAGCAAGCACCCAACGTGAAAGCGGCCGCGCCAGCGGCGGGTCGCGGCGGTGCGGCGAAGCTGAAGGCGATTTCGCGTAGTGAGTATGTCGGCGATGCGGCTTGCGCGGCGTGTCATCAAGACATGGTGGCCGCGTACGACAAGACAGCTCACCATGTGACCTCGGCAGTGGCTAGTGCGGACACGATCGTCGGGAACTTCCATAGCGGCGGAAACACGATGACGACGGGGAATCCGAGTTTGTCGTTCCGGATGGATGCGAAGAGAGATGAATTCTTCCAGACGGCGATTTGGGGCCTGCCGAGCGCGGCTTCGAGCGATGCGGCAGGCGCGAACACAGGGGCGTCGGGTTCGACCGGAGCTGGGACGCGGAGCCGCACCGAGCGGCTGGATATGGTGATTGGATCGGGAGGGAAGGGGCAGACGTATTTGTATTGGAAGCAGGAGGAGTTGTACCAACTGCCGGTGGGCTACTCGACGGTGTTGCAGCACTGGATCAATGGGCCTGGCTACCGGGATGGGACGGCAAATTTCGAGAGGCCGATCGTGCCGCGGTGTCTAGAGTGTCATGCGACGTACTTTGAGTCTGTGTTTTCCGGCACGGACTCGAATGTGTATGATATGAAGAATTTTGTTTTGGGGATTTCTTGCGAGAGGTGCCACGGTCCGGGACGCGGGCACATGGAGAGTTATGGCGCGAAGGCAACGGGCCGGACGCCGACCAGTGCGGCGGCAACAATCATCAATCCCGCGAAGCTATCGCCAGCCCGGCGGTCGGACGTGTGCGCGCAATGTCACGACGGTCCCGGCGCGCGCGAGATTCTTCCGGCGTTTTCCTACGTTCCCGGGCAGGCGCTGGAAAAATACATTGAGTTGCCACCCGCGGATGCCGCGATCGACGCGGATGTTCACGGCAAGCAAGGAAGGCTGCTGAGGAAGAGCCGGTGCTATCGGGAATCGGCGAAGATGGACTGCTCGACATGCCACGAAGTGCACAAGAAGGAGCCAGACCTGGCGGCGATGTCGCAGCACTGCTTGAGTTGCCACACCGTCGAGCCCAGCGCCACGCACGCAAAGGTGGGAGCGGGGATAGCGAACAATTGCGTCGATTGCCACATGCCGGAGCTGGAGTCGGCGGTGGTGGCCTTAGATGTAGATGGGAAGACGGTGCGGCCGAGGTTCCGGACGCATTGGATCAAGATTTATTCGGAGGCGGAGAGGAAGTAGTGATTCGGGCGGCAGGGTCTGAAGTTTTGCACATGCGTCCACAGAAATGCACAGGAGAGCGGAGAGAATTCGATTGACGCGTTTGCGGGCTGCGATTATCTTGACGCCAGATTGAGCCGGGAAGCCTTAAAAACTTTGCGGCACAATTCAGAGAGGGCGCAACAGCTTAACGGCTGGTGCGCCCTCAATGTTTTTGTGCGCGAGTTTGGGGGCACCAGAACGAAGCTTTGGGCGTCGGGGTTGGCGCAGAGGTTCTTCGCCCATCCTTATCGGATGGCCTTAGGCCTTAGAATGACAGGTGGTGGGTAGGGGCGAGCCCGTGGTTACTGCTGGCCGCGTTGTTTGCGGATTTCTTCCAGGCGTTTCTTCAGATAGTCCTGATATTCCTGCTTGAGCTTGGGGTCCTTCGGTGAGGAGTAGATCTCGCTGGATTTGTACTTGCCCTCGTCGAACTTCTTTTTGGTCCACTCGTCGTGAATGCGGATTTCGTCGGCGCGGTCGAGGACTTCTTTGACGAACTGCGGTGGGATGAAATAGACGCCCTCGCGATCGCCGACGACGAGGTCGCCGGGCATCACGGTGACGCCGCCGATGCGCACGGGAACGTTGATGCCGGTGAGCATGACGTTGCCAATGGGGGTGGGATCGACGTCCTTGAAGTAGGCGGGCATGTCGATTTCGGAGATGCCGTTGAGATCGCGAATGCTTCCGTCAACGACCAGGCCGCCGCTTTGGGTGGCTTTCATCGTGTAGTAGAAAAGATTGTCGCCCACGACGGTGCCGCCGACTTTCTTGCCGAAGATGTCGACGATCAGGACGTCGCCAGGTTGCAGCATGTCGATGGCGGTTTGATTGCTCAGGTGTGGGAGGCCGCGCTCCTTGGCTTTGGCTTCGGCGACTTGGTCGACATCTTGCCTCATGGGCATGAATTGGACGGTGAAGGCGCGGCCGACCATGGGCTTGTCGGGGTGCAGGATGCGGAATCCGTCGGCGTACTGATTGTCGTACTTTTTTTCCTGGAGGACGGCCCAGACTTCTTCGGAGGAGAGCTCTCGGGCTTGTTGCAGCAAGGCGTCGGGCACTTTTGGGCGGCCGTCGGGGAAACGGTCGAAGGGATTTTGCGCGGTGTAGTCGGTGAGGTCCTGCTTGGAGAAGGTGTTGAGCTGGGCGCGGAGCGGATTGGGAGCGAGCAGCGTAATGGCGCAGAGGGCGGCGGCGGTGATCGTGAATCGGACAAAATTGCAGAGCGCTTGCGGGCTCATCGCTGGCCTCCGAATGTTTCGCGCCCGAAACTCTCAGATGGGCCGTCATTTGTCAAACGTGATCTTGTTTGGAGCTGGCATCTTTGAGAAGCTCAGGGCGCTTGAGGTTAGCAATATCGCCAGAGGTTTTCACGAGTTCAACGAGGGTTTGCAATGAGCAAGAATGGTAGGCAGGCCTGGGATCGGCGGGAAATGTTGAAAGCGTCCGCGCTGATGATGGGCGGCGGGTTGTTGGTGGGGGAGCCGCTGGAGGCGTATCCGAAAAATGTGAATACCAACTCGCGACCGTCGAAACTGAAGATCACCGACCTGCGCGTGGCGACGGTGGTGAAGCCGGGGCCGAGTCCCTGCCCGATCATTCGAATCGATACCGATCAAGGCGTGTATGGGTTGGGCGAGGTTCGCGATGGAGCGAGTCCCACGTATGCGCTGTTTCTGAAGAGCCGGCTGGCCGGCGAAGATCCGCTGCAACTGGATCGACTCTTTCGCAAGATCAAGCAGTTTGGCGGGCACGCGCGGCAGGGGGGCGGCGTGTGCGCTGTGGAAATGGCGCTGTGGGACATCGCGGGCAAGGTCTACGACGCGCCGGTGTACGCGATGGTTGGCGGGGGAAAGTTTCGCGACAAGATTCGGATTTATGCGGATACGGAAGAATCGAAAGATCCGAAAGTTTACGCACAGCGCATGAAGGAACGCAAAGAAGGAATGGGGATCACCTGGCTGAAGATGGATCTGGGGATAGAGATGGTGGCGGACACGCCCGGGACGGTGACGAATCCGGTGGACATCCAGCAATGGAGGGCGAATCAGTTGCCGCATCCGCTGCTGGCGATGGAGGTCACCGACAAGGGAATCGCGATGCTGGAGCAGTATGTGGCTGCGGTGCGTGACGCGGTGGGAATGGAAATACCGCTCTCGATGGATCACTTGGGGCACCTGGGCGTGAAGTCGATCATTCGGCTGGGAAAGGCCTACGAGAAATACAACTTGTCTTGGATGGAAGATGTGATTCCGTGGATGTACACGGACTTGCTGAAGCAAATTTCGGACGAGAGCCCGACGCCGATTCTGACGGGAGAGGATATCTATCTGAAGGAAGATTTTCGAGTGCTGTGCGAGAAACACGCGGTGAGCAAAATCCATCCTGACTTGATGACCTCGGGCGGGATTTTGGAGACGCACAAGATCGGCGACATGGCCGAGGAATACGGCGTGCCGATGGCTATGCATTTCGCGGGGACGCCGGTCAGTTGCATGGCGAACGTGCATTGCGCGGCAGCGACGGAGAATTTTCTGGCGCTGGAGAATCACTCGCTGGACGTGCCGTGGTGGTCGTCGTTGATCCAAGAAGGAACGAAGACGCCGGTCGTCAATCGGGGTTTCATTGAGGTGCCGGACCGGCCGGGGCTGGGCGTGACTTTGAACGAAGATGTGGTGCGGCAACATCTGGCGCCGGGAACGGGGTATTTTGAGCCGACGTCGCAGTGGGACCAGGAGCGGTCTTGGGACCGGTTGTGGAGTTAGGGCCAGCGCGCCGGGCTTCCATGCGACTTTTCGTTTGACGCAGTATGGAATCATACGTACAATTAGAAGATGGAATCGTACGTTACGGATCGGAGGAGATATGGCTACCGCGCGTCTCGACGTTAAGAGGATAACGGCTACCGACTTGCGGGACCGCCTCAAGACCCATATGAAAGCCGCCAGGGCAAACAGGGTTGTCTTGGTAGAGAACCGCCGCCAACCCGCGAAATACCTAGTGGATAAAGATTTCTTAGATACCCTCGTAAGAGAACGTGAATCCATCGCTGCGACGTTGGAAATCATGTCCGATCGTGGGCTTATGGATCGTTTGCTGAATCTTTCCAAGACCATCGATGACGATGTTGCCGCAGGCCGACTGCTCACGACCGCGGATGTTTTCGGGGAATGAGCAAGGAGCGAAACCAGCCTCCAGCTCGACCTCGCGTCGCTGAAGTCGGTGGCGATGGGTCTGAACTCCAGTCGGCATTCGAACTCAGATACACCCTAGATGCGTCTCGCGATATCAAGGACTTAGACGGAAGCGTTCGGAAAAAGCTTAGAAAGGTCCTGGAGAAGAAGTTAGCCGTCGATCCCGAAGGCTACGGGCTGCCGCTCCGGGGGCTGCTGGCAAATTACTGGAAGCACGAATTCGCAACGCACCGGGTGATCTACCGCATCTACGCTGAACACCGAACCGTTGCTGTCTGCGCAGTCGGTCCTCGCAAGCGGGGCGATGCGGAAGATATTTACAAACAGTTAGAAGCTGTGGTCCGGAGCGGCCGCCTTGCTGCTCAGGTCGCTGCAGTACTCGGCAATATCCTGCCGACAAAGAAGTAGATACTGGCCGATTTCCTGGGCTTTCGACAGGCATTTGCAGGAGCGCCGGCGATGGATGGAAAAAAATCGGCAAACTGTATTGAATCGGTTTAATATGACTCGCCCGAGTTCACTTGGGCCCGTTTGTGGCGCGATTCTGTCGCCACCTCTTGTCGTGAGGAGCCTTATGCCACGTTTGTGCTGCGCTCGGTTTGCATTGGCGATGGTCGGACTGTTGGTGGGTTTTGCCGGCTGGGTGGCCGTACCGGCCTTTGCGGAGCCCGGGGAGAAGATTTATCTGCACAACAACTGGTCGTTGCAGTCTTCGTGCGAAGTTAAGGCGGCGGGCGAGCAGGTGTCGGCGGCGGGGTTTGACGCGAGCGGGTGGCATCACACCGATTTGCCGAGCACCGTGGTGGGCGCGCTGGTCAATGACAAGACTTACTCCGAGCCGTTCTATGGAACGAACCTGAAAGCGCTGCCGGGGATGGACTATTCGTCAAAAACGTTTTTTGCGCTGCAGGACATGCCGGCTGACAGTCCGTTTAAGTGCTCGTGGTGGTTCCGGACGGAGTTTTCGGTGCCAGAGGAGTTGGTGCAAAAGACGACCTGGTTGCACCTGCTGGGAATCAACTACCGGGCGAATGTATGGATCAACGGGCAGAAAATCGCGGACGCAAAAGATGTTGCGGGGACGTTTGTGACATTTGACTTTGGCGTGAGCAAGTTATTGCGCGCAGGGAAAAATGCGCTGGCGCTGGAGATTTTCGCGCCTGCCAAATACGACCTGGGAATCACGTGGGTGGACTGGAATCCGACGCCTGCGGACAAGGACATGGGGATCTGGAAGGAAGTGTATCTGACGGCGAGCAAGGATGTGACTCTGCGCAATCCGTTTGTGTCGAGCAAGTTGGATGCGGATTTGAAGGCGGCGGCGCTTACCGTAAGTGCCGATCTGCGGAATGCCTCAGATCACAGTGTGAATGGTGTCCTTCGAGCGGAGATCGATGGGGAGCAGTTGAGCCAGCCGGTGACCCTGGCCGCCGGAGAATCTAAGACGGTGCACTTTGCGCCGGAGCAATTTTCGGAACTGAAGATTGCGAATCCGCGGGTGTGGTGGCCGTACCAGATGGGCGATCCCAGCCTCTACCGCGCGAAGCTGGACTTCGAGATCGGCGGGCAGGTTTCGGATTCGGCGAAGGTGACGTTCGGGATCCGGGAAGTTACGTCGGAATTGACCGACAAGGGCTACCGGCTGTTCAAAATTAATGGGCGCAAGGTGCTGATCCGGGGAGCCGCGTGGGCGCCGGATATGTTCCTGCGGTGGGATGCGAAGCGGCTGGATGCGGACCTGAACTATGTCCGCGACATGGGGCTGAACACGATCCGGCTCGAGGGGCGCATCGATCACGAGGAATTCTTCGAAAAGGCCGACAGGCTGGGCATTTTGGTGATGCCGGGATGGACGTGCTGCGACGCGTGGGAGCAATGGAAGCACTGGAAAGAAGATCAACCCAAGATCGCGGGCGAGTCGTTGCGGAGCCAGATCCGAATTCTGCGAAATCATCCGAGCGTATTTGTGTGGTTGTACGGCAGCGACGGGCCGCCGCCGGCCAACGTTGAGAACATGTATCTGGGAATATTGAAGGATCTCGAGTGGCCGAATCCCTCAATCTCTTCGGCGTCGGAAACACCAACGACGGTGACGGGAAAGTCCGGCGTGAAGATGACCGGCCCCTACGAATACGTGCCGCCGGTGTATTGGTTGGCGGACACGAAGGCCGGCGGTGCGTACGGCTACAACACGGAGACGAGTCCGGGACCGGCGATTCCGCCGCGCGAATCGCTGGAGCGATTCATTCCTAAGGATCATCTGTGGCCGATCGACGCGGTGTGGAACTACCACTCGGGCGGGGAGCGATTTACGACGGTGAATGTATTCACCGATGGATTGAACCGGCGCTACGGAACGGCAACGTCGCTGGATGACTACGAGCGCAAGGCTCAAGCGATGACCTATGACGGGCAGCGCGCGATGTTCGAGGCCTATGGCCGGAACAAATATACGGCTACCGGCGTGATTCAGTGGATGCAGAACAACGCTTGGCCGTCGTTGATCTGGCACCTCTACGACTATTACCTTGTACCCGCGGGCGGATACTTCGGAACCAAGAAGGCCACGGAACCGGTGCACGTGCAGTATTCGTATGACGACAATTCGGTGGCGGTGGTGAACAGCGCGTATGGGCCGGTGAAGGGCGCAAAAGTGAGCGCGAAGCTGTACAACCTCGACGCCACGGAGAAAGGCTCACGCGAGGCGACGCTGGACCTTGCGCCGGACAGCAGTACCAAGGCGTTCGATCTACCGAAGGTCCCCGATCTGACGAAGACCTACTTCCTGCGTTTGCAATTGCACGATGCCGAAGGAATGCTGCTGAGTGAAAATTTCTATTGGTTGTCCACGAAAGCGGACGTGCTGGACTGGAAGCACAAGCACGACACGGTGTACACGCCGCAAGCGGAATTTGGCGATTTGACGGGCTTGAATGATTTGCCGCCGGCGAAAGTGGCGGTCACGACATCGATCGCGACGGAAGGGCGAACGAACTGGATGACGGTCAACGTGGAGAACCAGGGGAAGGGGATCGCCTTTATGGTGCATGTGCGAGTTACTCGCGGCAAAGGCGGCGAGGATGTCACGCCGATCTTTTGGAACGACAACTACTTCTCGCTACTGCCCGGCGAGAAGGGCACGGTGGCCGCCCGTTACGAAGTGTCAAGCTTAGACGGCCAGGAACCGGTGTTGGAAGTAGACGGCTACAACCTGCCAGCGGGTAGCGTGCAGGTGGGCACGTCCACGGCCTCGACTGGGAATTGATCACAAGCTCAGAATCTCCTGGTCAGCGTTGCGCCGGCAAGCGGCGCCACAAATACATCCAACTCTGACGGTCGCACATCCAAGACAACAGGATTGATTTGCGAGGTGCGCGAGCGGTTGTCCCGGATTACAATCTGGGAGGCGAGACAAGGCTTTGTAACTCGCGCGCTTTTCGCGGACTGCTCGTCGGGAGGGAATTACCATGACGCGTTTCACACGTTTTATTGCCGCAGCCGCCCTGGGCTTGCTGTTCGTGGGCGCGGCCGCCGCAGACACGCTGGAGCTGAAGGATGGCCGCGTGGTGCAGGGCAGGTTCCTAGGTGGCACACAGGCTCTGGTACGATTTTCGGTGAACGGCGAGGTGCAGACGTTCAACGTGACGGAAATCGTGGCGCTGACGTTCACCAGCAACTATGGCGCCGCGGCAACTGCGCCGGCTCCGGTTGCGCAGGAGGCATTAGCCCCTGCACCGGCACCCGTGCCCGCAGGTGGCGCAGTCACCGTTCCCGCAGGGCAAGCGATGCTGGTTCGCATGATCGACGGAGTGGACTCGTCCAAAAATCACGTTGGCGATATTTTTCACGCCAGTCTGGAGACCGATTTGGTGGTCAACGGGGGGCTGGTGGCGCGCAAGGGCACGGACGTCTACGGGCGTTTGGCGCAGGCGAAGGAAGCCGGGCACATGGCAGGCAGCGCGGAGCTGCAGCTCGAGCTGACCCGGATGGTGGTCAACGGCCAAGATTATCCCGTGGTGAGCAGCGACTACAGCCTGAAGGGGAAGGGCCGCGGCGCGAATACGGCGGAGAAGGTCGGCGGCGGAGCGGCGGTCGGCGCGATCATCGGTGCAATTGCCGGAGGTGGACGGGGAGCGGCGATTGGCGCAGGCGTGGGTGCCGGTGCAGGTGGTGCGGTGCAAGTCTTCACGCGCGGGCAGCAGGTGAAGGTGCCGAGCGAGACGTTGCTGGAGTTCCGGCTGCAGCAGCCGGTCACCATTACCGCGCAGAGCTGACGGAAAGGCGCGGGTTTCCCATCATAGAATCCGTGTGAAAGGCGGGCAATAGCCCGCCTTTTCGCATTTTTACAGGGTCGGAGGGTTGTTGCCGACTTCGCCGCATTCCCCCCAAGTTCGGTCTTGCGCCTTTTACTGTTAGTGACTAAGCTACCCCCGTGTAGATTGGGAGACTAACGTGCCGAAAGAAAAGCCTCGCGTAAACATCGGGGAAGTCATCAAAACCTATCGCAGCCAGCGCGGACTGTCGCAGGGCGACATCGAGCGCCGCACCGGGCTTTTGCGGTGCTATCTCTCCCGCGTGGAGAACGGTCACACCGTGCCGTCGCTGGAAACGCTCGCCAAGATCGCGGAAGCCATGGATATTTCCCTGGCGGACTTTTTCCCCGGTACAGAGACGCCGCGCGATCGCGAGTCGCAGAAGATGCTAGGCGAGCTTTCGCAAGACGAAATTCGCTTCCTGGCGGAGATCAAGAGATTCAGCACGACCCTTTCCGAGGGCGATAAGCGGCTGGTGCTGGCGATGATTCGCAAGATGGCCAGCCTCATCCCGCCGCCAACGTCGAAGAAGCCTCTCGTACGGCGACCCACCGTTTAACTCACAACACCTAGCAGGGGGCTCGGTCTAGCGGGTCTCGCCGCGAAGCATGCGAATCGCGTCGGTAGTGTCGCTGCGACCCGCCGCGCCAGACGACTGCGCACCATTGGTGTCGCCGGAAACGGTGTCGCCTTCGCCGGGAGCGAGAAACAGGTTCGCTTCCACGGCGTGCTGCTTGGTGTAGAGGTCGTAGTAGCGGCCGCCAGCGGCGTAGAGCGATTCGTGGGTGCCGCGCTCGATGATGCGGCCGGCTTCGACGACCAAAATTTGCTCGGCGCGGCGAATCGTCGAAAGGCGATGGGCGATCACGAACGTGGTGCGGCCGCGCATCAGGTAGCGAAGACCCTCTTGAATGAGCGCCTCGGACTCGGAATCGAGGCTGGAGGTAGCCTCATCGAGAATGAGGATGCGTGGATCGGCAAGAATCGCACGGGCGATGGATACGCGCTGCTTCTGGCCGCCGGAGAGCTTGACGCCGCGCTCGCCGACGACGGTGTCGTAACGGTGCTCGAAGGACTCGGCGAACTCATCGACGCGAGCGATGCGGCAGGCGGCGAGGACTTCGTCTTCCGTGGCGTTGGGCCGGGCGAACGCTACGTTTTCGCGAATGCTGCCATCGAAGAGAAACGTTTCTTGCAGCACGACGCCGAGCTGCGTGCGGTAGGAATTCAGCTTCACGGCGGCCAAGTCCACCCCATCCACCAGCACGCGCCCTTGCGAGGGCACATAGAATGCGGCGATCAAGCCGATGATGGTCGATTTCCCTGCACCCGACGGGCCCACCAACGCCGTCACGGTGCCCGGCTCGGATTGAAAGCTCACGTCTTGCAGGACTTCCTTGCGCGTGTCGTACGCAAAACTCACGTTATCCATCACCACTTGGCCGTTGATGCGGGGCAGCGTGATGGTGCGGCCGGCAGCTTCGTCTTCTTTCGTTTCGTTCAAGATTTCGCGCGTGCGTTCCAGGCCGGTGATGGCCTCGGTGATTTGCGTGCCGATGGCGACGATCTGGAAGACGGGAGCAACCAGCAGCACTAGAAATGCGTTGAAGGCGAACCAGTCGCCCGGTGACATCTTTCCGGCAAGGATGGCGTGTCCTCCGAACTCGTACATGAGAGCGCCAACGATCCCCATCAATGTGGCGCCGGAAAGACTCATCAACGAAGTCGCGGTGAGTGTTTTCAGAACGTTATCGAGCAGGCGTTGCACGCCCGACGCAAAGATTTTTTCTTCACGGTCTTCGGCGTGATACCCCTTAACGACGCGAACCCCTCCGAGGGACTCCGTCAGCCGGCCCGTGACCTCGGCGGTGATCTTTGGCCGCGCTCGAAAGATCGGCCGAATCGTCTTGAATGCTCTGCTGATGAACAGGCCGAAGACCAAAATGATGGAGAACGCGATGCCGGTCATCATGGCGCTCGCGTGAAGCAGGTACACGAGCGCGAAGACCGCGGTCATCACCCCGCCGACGAATTCGACGAGCCCCGTGCCGATCAGATTACGCACGCCTTCGACGTCGCTCATGATCCGGGAAACCAGCACGCCGGTTTTGTTGGCGTCGTAGAACGAGACCGGGAGGCGTCCGATGTGCGCCTGCACCTGGCGGCGCAGGTCGGTGATCATGCGCTGCGCCGACTTGGAGAGGAGTTGCGTCAGCGTGAAGGAGGTGAGGCCCTGGATCACGGTTGCGGCAAGGATGCTCAGGACGATGGGCGTAAGCAGATGTACCTGGCGTTTGCCAATCACGCCGTCCAGAAAATATTTCGTGGAAGCCGGCAGGACCAAGCCCGCAACGCGATTGACGGCCATCAGCACGAAGCCTAAAGCGAGCAGACCGCGGCGTGGGTGGATCAGCGCCCAGACTTCGGGCAGCGATTTCCACGCAGATTTTTTCTTCCCTGTGGGGTCGCTCGCGTCGGATCCTCTCGATCGCAAGTCGGATCGGGTGACGGTTGTAGACGTTGATCGCGGGAGGCCTTGGGGCATGGTAGAAAGTTTGATGCCGCCATTCTAGTGCAGATACATTCGGAGTCCCTAGCCAAATGGCTAGTGCGCAGCCGGTTTGTCTTGACCTGTTAGGAACGGTCTGACTAGTCGGCGCCGGCACTCCCACGCGGTGCGTGGGCCGGCGTGGGTCGCTCAATATTGAGCACGCTAGCGACGAAGTCGCTCAAAGTGATCCCCAGGTGGCCCCAGAGTCGGCGCTTCAAGCTGGTGTAGTCCTGCGTGCCGCTGAAGACATCGCCCATCAATTGACGAAATACGGGGCTGCGGCGCAGGAACTGCACCATATGGGTGGTCACCGCAGTGCCCAGGAACGAGCCACGATAGAAGCGGCGGACGATGCGCGCGGCAAACTCCAATTCCGCCGAGAACGCCGCTTTGACCCACGCCGGATATTTCTCCGGGCAGCCTTCCGCCAGGGACTTGCCCAGCAACTCGCCGGACTTCATCGCGTAAAACAGTCCTTCGCCGGTAAGCGGATCGACCCAGGCGGCGGCATCGCCGATCAGCGCCCAATTCTTGCCCAGCACGGTGCGCTCGGAAAGCGTGCGCTCCTGCGGAGACGGCAGGACGTGGCTGTAGAACTGCGCCCCTTCGGTCAGAGATATTCTGCTTCTCGACGAATTGGTGCAGATGCGTTCGCAACTCCGCGCTGGTGTGCGCCGACATGCTGCCGCAAATGCCCACCGAGAGATGGTCGCATCGCGGAAACGACCAGATGTAGCCTTCGAAGTTGCGCAGAAACTTGACCGTGATCGCATCCGCTGTTTGCGGGACGAAATATCCCTGCGTCATTTCCAGTTCGTCGCGCTGGAGGGGCCGCGTTTCCGGCAGCAACTGATTGCGGGCGCCCGCGGCCAGCACCAGGAAATCCGCGGTCTTCCACTCGCCTTCGACGCAATAGCGCGGCTTGGGGGAGGCGGTGTCCACGGCGATTACATGCGAGCGCTGAACCGAGCAGCCTGCTTCCGCGGCGCGATTCAGCAGCATGCCGTTCAGGACCGTGCGGGAATAGATCACGATCGGATGAGTCATGTCGAGTGTGGCGCGCTGGTCATTGCTGCTGATCAGCTCGACGGAGTGCACCAATTTCTTCGGATAGGGATTGTCGAGCAGGAAAGGGAAGCACTGGATGGCCTTGTGGGTGAGGCCGCCGCCGCAGGGCTTCTCCCATGCCAGGTGCTCGTCAAAAATATCTACCGTGTGGCCCGCGCGCGCAAGCTGTTCACCGCACATCGCGCCGGATGGTCCGCCGCCGACGATCGCAATATCTGCCATGTTCGTGTCTCGCTGACAGCCTCGAATTCCGTCGCCGGGATGCGGAACCCGTTAGCCGGTCGGCCCTAGCGTCCTGGGCCGTTCAAGTGATCGGAAAAACAACCAGGCAAAAACCCGCGAGGAGTATAGCACCGAAGAGAGCCGCCGCCACGGGCGACCCCGTACCCTTTCGGACAACTGTCATACCGGCGCGCTGAAGCACGCAGAACAGCGCGAAATATGGCGCGAGCAGCACCAGGAGGATTTCATTGCTGTCGAGGAGGAAAATTCCGGCGAGGAGCGCGGACCATGCCGTCAACCGGAATGCCAGGGCCAAGCAGAAACGCGCTTTGGCCGGTCGCGCCGCGGGCGGCCCGAGCAACAACTCCTCGGCGGCGTGGTAGGGGAGCGCTGCGGCAATTAGCGCGGGGAAGCGTATCCACCGCGTCGCTGTCAGCCATGCTTCGCTAATAGTTAGGTCGAGCCACCCGACGATTAGCAAGTGCAGGGCGAGCGCGGCGAACCCGGCCGCCAGCAGCCAGGCCGCGCTCACGCGCACGGCGCTGGTGAGCTGACGATAGTGAAGTGCGAGCAGAATCACTCCCACTAGAAGGAGAAAAGCGGCTAGGTAGTCTCCTTCAAAGACGTGGGTCACGCGCAGCGGATTCCCGAAGTAAAGCAGAGCGACCGCAAAAAACGATGAGAGCGCTATCTCGGTCAACGGACGAAGCAGGCGAGGCGTAGCGGACGCATCGGCTGCCTCTGGTGAAGAATCTTGCTGGCGCGTATTTATGCCGAGGGTTTCTCGGATGAATGGGCCAGCGAGGAGGAGAAGCCCGACGAAGCCTGCCAGCGCACCGGCCAGCGCCCGCGACGAGGGCAAACCCGAGCCTGGAGTCAGATGCAGGGTTTGCGCAGCCCACTCTTGAGAAGCGCGCGCTACACGGCGATCGAAGAGCACGCTGACGTGAGTGGCACGAGGGACCAACAGATATTTCCCGGTGGCCGCGGCATCTCCCGCAACTAGGTCTTGCGCCGTCTCGCGAATTGCCCCCGGCTCCCAGGCAGCGCTGATGGCGAGAGTGTTCGGCGGTGTAGGGGGCGAGCTGTCGAGGGGCAGCATGAACGCCGGAATGCCTCGCGCTGGGCTCATCGGTGCCGGGGAGATGGCGATTAGTCCCGCGACGCGAATGCGCGCGCCGACCAAGACAATGATCGCGCCGCCCATCGAGTGCCCCGCCAGGATTGTGCGTGCGGGATCGACAGCGCCGCGCGCGATGAGCTGGCGCATGAAAGATTCCGTGCAGGCCTCGGAACGCGCGAAGGAGAACGGGCCCTGTGTGCGGCCATGGCCGGGAAGATCGGGAACGAAGACGCGGAGATTTTGCAGCGCGAAGGCCTGCGCCAGGTAAGACATGATTTTTTTGTTGGCGGCAAGGCCGTGCAGCAGGACGACCGATCCTTGGGTCATGCCGTCGCCTGCGTCCAGGACGTCGGTGACCATGCGGCAGCCGCCTGCATCGACGATCACCGTGGTCTGACGAACCGGCGTAGTTCGCGCCAGGACAAATCCGGAGACGCACAGCAGAATTCCCAGGATGGCGCGAATCGCGCGAGGAGTCTTCATCGTTGTATCTCTGGAGCCAATCCCTCTTCTTACTCCGTCCCCGCCCCGGCCGCCATCGTTCCTCATAGGGGCGCCGGTTTTAGACCAACTTCAATCCACGCCACGTAGGGGCACAGCATGCCTGCCTGCCGCAGGCGGGCTGCGCCCGTTCTTCATGGGAGAAGCCCCTCTCTTCATGGAGGAAGCCCCTGACTTCAGTCAGGGGAGCGGCGCTTTCAAGCGCCGCGAATAAATCGCGAGGGAAGAAATCGGGCTTTAGCCCTGGTCCCCCTCTCACTCTTTTTCTTTCTTCTCCGTGTTCCCCCGCGCGCTCGGTGTTCAAATCCGCTCTCTCCGTCCTTCTCGCTTTTCTCTGTGCCTCTGTGGCTAATCTTTCTTGCTTTCTTCTTTCTTTCCCGCTTCTCCGTGCTCTTCCGCTCTGCCATTGGCGCCTTTCTTCACGGAGGAAGCCCCCGACTTCAGTCAGGGGAGCGGCGCTTTCAAGCGCCGCGAATAAATCGCGAGGGAAGAAATCGGGCTTTAGCCCTGGTCCCCCTCTCACTCTTTTTCTTTCTTCTCCGTGTTCCCCCGCGCGCTCGGTGTTCAAATCCGCTCTCTCTGTCCTTCTCTCTTTTCTCTGTGTCTCTGTGCCTCTGTGGCTAATCTTTCTTGCTTTCTTCTTCTTTCCTGCTTCTCCGTGCTCTTCCGCCGTGCCATTGGCGCGCGTGATAAACTAAAGTTCTGGGGAGCGAAAGCCTCATCCGTTGCTGTGCCTGCATGGAGACCCTTTGAACCCGGCAATTCTCACGTTAGACGAAGCGATTCTGCGGTTTGGCCGCGAGAAACGCAACGGGCGCCGCGTCGCGTTTACCAACGGATGCTTCGATCTTCTGCATCCCGGGCATATTCGATGTTTGGAGCAGGCGCGCGAGATGGGCGACGCGCTGGTCGTCGGGCTCAATAGCGATGTCAGCGTGAGGCAACTGAAAGGAGCGGGCCGGCCGGTGCTTCCCGAGCGCGAGCGCGCTGAGATTCTCGCCGCGCTGGAGTGCGTGGACGCAGTGATCCTCTTCGACGAGCTCACACCACAGACAGTCATCGCGCGGCTGCTACCCGATGTCTTGGTGAAAGGCGGCGACTGGGCTGGGGATCAGATCGTCGGCCGAGAAGAGGTCGAAGCCGCGGGCGGACGCGTGGTCTCCGCGCTGGTCGTACCCGGATACTCCACCACCGAAATTCTCCGAAAGATCCGCGAGGGCGCACCCGCTTCTCGCGTGGATTCCTGATACTCCGCGAATGATTCTTCCCGCAGTCCGCGAAAGATTAGAGCGATTGCTGCGCCACCCTTCGATGGAGGGCGGGCTCGCGGCATTGCGTGCGGGCCGACAGCACATTTCGGTTTCCGGCCTGCACGATATTGCCAAAGCACTGGCGACGGCATACTTAGCGCACGAGCTGCGGCGGCCCGCCTACTTCGTAACCGAATCGAATCGCGGCGCGGAATCGCTCGCAGAGACGCTGCGATTTTTCTCGACGATTTTCCCGGGCGCGATGGGAGGTGTGGCCACGCTGCCGGCGTTCGACACCCTGCCCTGGCAATCGCAGAGCCCTCATGCGGACATACTCGAGCGGCGCGCCGCGACGCTCTTTCGCCTTGCCGACGGGCAGATTTCGCTGGTCATTGCACCGGTGGCCGCGGCCCTGTGGCGTTATCAAGATCCCTATCTGTATCTCTCCTTGGCGCGAACGCTGGCGCGCGATACGGAAGTGCCGCTAGAAGAGTTCATTACGCATCTCAGCTCGGTGGGCTACACGCGCACGGAGATGGTCGAGCTGCCGGGGCAATTTGCGGTGCGCGGCGGGATCGTGGACGCTTTCTCGCCGGAATCTCCGCGTCCTGTCCGCATCGAGCTGCTGGGCGACACGGTGGAGTCGGTGCGCGAATTTGATCCGCGCACGCAGCGCTCCATCGCGCCGGTCGTGCGTACGACGCTGCTGCCTCTGACGGAGTGGGCTGTGAAAGCGCCGGAGGCACCTTCCGAGGATGCGGCGGCGTGGGAGAACCCGTCTTTCTTTGGGCCGCCCCGCGATCCCGGTCAGAGCGCGTTGTTCGAGCTTTCGGAAAGCTCGTTGCGGCCAATCGTCTTTCTGGATGAGCCGGCGGCGCTTCGCGAAGCGGCGGCCAAGCACCTCGCGCAAGCGGTCGAGAACTACGAGCGCCAGGGCCATGCGAATGCCCCCACCGCAGACCACTATTTCTGGACGGAAGCACAATTTGCCGCTGCTCTAGAGAAAGCGTCCCAGGTCAACCTCGAGCAACTCGCGCTGACCATCGGCTCAACTCCGCAGTTCGAGCTGCCCTCGCGGCCGAGCCCGCGGTTCCACGGCGACGTGGTCGCCTGCATGAAGGAAGTGAAGGCCCAACTGGAAGCGGGCGGAACGGTTTTTCTCACCGCTGCCAGCACCGGCGAACTCGAGCGCCTTGCGGATATTTGCCGCGAATACGAGGCGCCATACGTTCTTGGCGAGTCGGAGAACGCCGCCGCTGGTTTCACGGCGGAAGGCGCTCAGGAATCCGCGGCGCTGCTGCTGATTCGGGCGCCGTTCGCGGACGGCGTGGCCTTTCCCGACGCGAAACTCACCTTGTTCGGTAGTTCCGACTTGTTCGAGGTCACGCCTTCGCTCGAGCGCCCTAGCCGGAAAATTCGCACTTCGGGTTTCTTCAGCGACTTCGCGGAACTCAAGCCCAGCGACTTTGTCGTTCACATCGACCACGGAATCGGGCAGTTCGAGGGGCTGCGGCAGATCGAATCCGACGGACATCGCGGCGAGTTCATGCTGCTGCGGTACGCCGAAGACTCGCGCCTATACGTTCCGCTTGAGCGCATGGACCTGGTGCAAAGCTACCGCGTCGTGGAAGGCGCCCATCCGACTCTAGACAGACTCGGCGGCACCGGATGGAACACCCGCAAGACGCGCGTCCGCAAATCGCTCGAAGACATGGCGGACCAGCTTCTGGCGCTGTATGCGGAGCGGAAAACAGCTCCAGGGTTTGCCTTTTCCCCGGACGGCAACTTCCAGCACGAGTTTGAAGACGCATTTGAGTTCGAGGAAACTCCCGATCAGAACACCGCCATCGCCGACATCAAACGGGATATGCAGAGCGCCACGCCGATGGACCGCCTGTTGTGCGGAGATGTCGGCTACGGAAAAACCGAAGTGGCGATGCGGGCGGCGTTCAAGGCGGTGGCGGACTCCAAGCAGGTGGCGGTTCTCGCACCGACGACGGTTCTCGCATTTCAGCACTTCGAGACTTTCAAGCGCCGATTTGCAGCGTTTCCGGCGCGCATCGAAATGCTCAGCCGATTCCGCACTGCTTCGCAGCAGAAGGAAACGCTAGCCGCGCTGGAAGCCGGCAAGGTTGACGTAGTCATCGGCACGCATCGCCTGCTCTCCAAGGACGTAAAGTTTCACGATTTAGGACTGCTCGTCGTCGACGAGGAGCAGCGCTTCGGCGTGGCTCACAAGGAGCGTCTGAAGGAAATGCGCAAGAACGTGGACGCCCTGGCGCTCTCCGCCACGCCGATCCCGCGCACGCTGCACATGTCGCTCGTCGGGCTGCGCGATATGTCGTTGATCGAGACGCCGCCGCGAGACCGCCTGGCCATCCAGACCGTGGTCGCGCCGTTCCAAGAAGACCTGATCCGCCGCGCGATCGAAAATGAAATCGCACGCGAAGGCCAGGTCTACTTCATTCACAACCGCGTCGAATCGATCTACTCGCTCGGCGACGCTGGTTACCAAGCTGGTGCCGAAGGCGCGCGTGGTCGTCGGCCATGGGCAGATGGCGGAAAAGGAACTCGAGAGCGTGATGCTGAAGTTCATCCGCGATGAAGCGGATGTGCTCGTCTCCACCACGATTGTGGAAAATGGGCTCGACATCCCTCGCGCCAACACCATCCTGATCAACCGTGCCGACCGCCTGGGCCTCGCCGAGCTGTACCAGTTGCGAGGGCGCGTGGGGCGGTCGCATCAGCGTGCCTATGCGTATCTATTGGTGCCGCCGGAGGGCACGCTTTCCGATATCGCGCGAAAGCGCCTTTCCGCGATGAAAGAATTCAGCGAGCTCGGCGCTGGTTTTCGCATTGCCGCGCTGGACCTGGAACTTCGCGGAGCCGGCAACATGCTCGGCCGGCAGCAGCACGGCCACATCGAGTCCATCGGTTTCGACCTGTACTGCCAGATGCTGGAGCGCGCGGTATCCAAGCTGAAAGGCGAGGAGTCCGCACCCGAACTGCGCACCACGCTCAGCCTGGGCTTGGACGTGCGCATCCCGCAAAACTACATCCCCAGCGAAAACCTGCGCCTGCGCACCTACAAGCGGGTTTCGTCCATTGCCGTCGGACGAAGAGAAGCTAGGATGTCCGCAAGGAGCTGGAAGACCGTTTCGGCGCGCTGCCGACATCAGTGGATAACCTTTTGGAGTATGCCGTCCTCAAATCGATTTGTGAGCGGCTGCGGATATCGGCAGTGGAGCGCCAAGGCAGCCGAATCGCCATACGCTTTCACCCGGAGACGCCGATCGAACCCGCGGCCCTGGTCACGGTGGTACGCTCGCGAAAGGGCATCAAACTCGACCCCAGCGGTGTGCTGTGGATGGAAGTGACGCGAGGGAGAACCCGTGCCGGCGGCGGTGAGAAACGTATTGCTCAGCCTTCGGGCGCGGGACTAAACTCTAGATATGAGGACAGTAATGCGAAGCATGCTTACAATCGCGGCGTTGTGTGCCGCCCTGCCGCTAGCGGCCCAGGATCCACCGAACGCTCCGACGCCGCAGGATCAGGCCAAGCCACAGACTCCGACACTGGAGAAGCCCGGCACGGCAGCTCCTGAGCCGGAGGCTGAGAAGCCGCCGGCACAACCGCCCCCGAAAGCGGCGGCGAAGTCCGCAGCCAAGGCTCCGGCCAAGGAAGCGGAGAAGGCTCCGCCCGAAGGCGCGAACCCAAGGTGGTGGAAGAGATCATCGCGCGCGTAAACAACGAGATTATCACGCGGTCGGAACTGGACAAAGCGCGGGCCACCGCCGAAGAAGATGCCAACCAGGAGTGCCAGGGAAAGTGCACGCCCGAGCAATTGAAAGCCGACATCGAAGACCGCCAGAAGAATGCCCTCCGCGACTTGATCGACCAGTCCCTCCTCGTGCAGCGCGGAAAAGACATGGGCATCAGCGTTGAGCCCGAAGTCATCAAAACGGCTCGACCAAATTCGCATCAACAACAAACTGGCCAGCATGGAAGACCTGGAGAAAGCGGTCTCCGACCAGGGGCTCAACTGGGAGGATTTCAAGGACAATATTCGCAAAGGAATTCTGACGCAGCGCGTGATCAGTCAAGAAGTCGGCTCGCACATCAACATCGGCAAGGAAGAAATCGCGAAATACTACGACGACCACAAGAAGGACTACGTGCGGCCGGAACAAGTGGCGCTGCGCGAGATCGTGGTCAGTACGGAAGGGAAGAAGGACGACGAACTTCCGGACTTGAAGAAAAAGGCGGAAACCGCCCTGAAGCGCGTGAAAGACGGCGAAGACTTTGGCGAAATCGCCAAGCGCTTGTCCGACGGCAGCACCGCGAAGCAGGGCGGCTTTCTGGGTGTCTACAAGCGCGGCGAACTTTCGAAAGAACTCGAGGATACTGTCTTCAAGATGAACAAGAACGCGCTCACCGACATTATGGACACCAAGCAGGGCTACCTGGTCCTGCAGGTGCTCGAGCACTACGATGAAGGCGAACAGCCGCTGGCCAAAGTGGAAAACGAAATCAATGAGAAACTCTACCAAGAAAGAATTGGAGCCGAAGCTACGCGAATATCTGAAGACGCTGCGCGAGCAGAGCTACGTGGTGATCAAACCGGGCTATCAAGACATGGCCGGCGGCGGCAACTCCGAGATTCAGGAAGTGAATGCCACGCCGGAAGTGACCAAATCCAAGAAGGGCCATAAGAAATTCCTGCTGTTTGGGAAGCGGTCAGGGACGGCTTCTGGCGCATGAAGACGTCTTTCGTCACCGATCTTCTCTCCGAGCAAAACATCACTAGTTTTTTCCTCGTACACGAAAAAGAAGTGCGCAGCACGCGCGAAGGGCGCTCGTACCTGCGTCTCGAGCTGGGCGACAAGAGCGGCACGATTGAAGCGCGCATGTGGGAGCAGTTCGAGGTGATCGCGAAAGACATCCATCGCGATGATTTCGTGAAAGTGCAAGCGCGCGTCGAGATTTACCGGAACAAGCCGCAGCTCTCGCTGGGGCAGGTACGGCTCGCCAAACCGGAAGAGATCGATCTGGCGGACTACCTGCCGCACACCGCAGCCGATGTCGAAGCGATGTGGGCGCAGTTGCTGGCGCATGCGGCCTCGATCGGGAATCCTTGGCTGAAGAAACTGGTGACGATAGTCATCGACGATCCGGGTGTCGCGAAGTGTTACAAGCGAGCGCCCGCGGCCAAAGTAATGCACCACGCGTATCTTGGCGGCCTGCTGGAGCACGTGGTTGGTCTTTGCGGGATGGCCAAGGTTGTCGCGGGGCACTACCCGGAGCTGAACGTGGACCTGCTCCTGACGGCGGCGATTTTGCACGACGTTGGCAAGCTCGAAGAACTTTGCTACGAGCGCGCGATTGGCTACACGACGCCGGGCCAGCTTCTCGGCCACATCGTGATGGAGTTGGAGACGGTGACGCGGGCCATCGAGAAAATCGAGGAATTTCCGCCGGCGCTCAAGACCGTCGTGCAGCACGTACTGATCAGCCACCACGGACAATACGAGTTCGGGTCGCCAAAGCTGCCGATGATTCGGGAAGCGATGGTGTTTCACTACCTCGATGATTTGGACTCGAAGCTCGCCGCCGTGCGCGTCGCGCTGGCAACTCCATCGGGCGATGACGAATGGTCGGCGTACAGCAACGCGCTGGGCCGCAAATTCCTAAAGCTCGACGAATTCCTGAAGCCGCCAGATCCCGCTACTGCGGGACCGAAAGACCCCGCCGCCGCGGGGACGCAAGCTGCTGCGGGAAAGGCAGTTGCGGGTGAACAGCAGGCGGCGTCCCGGCCGGAGCAACAGCCAATGCCTTGGCAAGTTCCTAACCGATAAAGAATAATCTTCCGATAGGGACCTGAATCAGCCTGAGATCTGCTCCTCTGTGACCGACACGCATGGCAATTTTTGAGGAGCGGAGAAGCACATGAAGCTTCTGCGCTGTGTTGCTGTGATGTGCTTTCTGCACGGATGCTTTCTGCAACGGACCTGCCACGCCCAGTTGCCGGAATACGATCAAGCCGTCAACCGGGTCACCTGGCTCGCGCAGAAGATCGACGCGATCCTGCCCAGTTGGATTGCGCTTGGAATGACCGATATGCACAGGTACACAAACATCCAGGTCGTGGGCACGGATCATGGCAAGCCCGCGACCATCCATGCAACGCTGGTCACCGGACGCCTCGGCAACCTGACTGTTGATTTCCTTCAGCCCGCCGATGGCCAGTCGAACTCTTACAATGATTTTCTGGAAAAACATAAGGACGGCATTTTTTCTGTCGTTCATGAGGTTCCCAGCAGCGAGGCGATGAGTACGGAGATCCGGCGCATGGCCAGCCTCGGTGTAAGCGTGCTGCAGCGGGTAACGGTTGAAATCGACGGCACGCCCGTGACCTACACCTACTTCGACACGGAGCCACGGGGCAAATACGTTCTTGGCCTTGTTTACTGGCCCGGCGGAGCGCCCAAGCCTCTGGAGCAGAAGACCGTCTCCCACATCGCTCCGGTTGTTCGCGATGCGGCAGCGGCTGGTGCGTTCTGGCAGGAGCTTGGCTTCCCAGGTTTTGCGCTGGAGCATGCCACGCCACGCGAGGACTCCCGCTATCGCGGCCGGCCGCTGACGCTGGCATTTGAAGTGGGCTTTCAACGGATCGGCTCTGTCAGTTTTGAGTGGATTCAACCGCCATCCACCCCGGCCAATATTTATGAAGATTTTCTGCAGCGCCATGGCGAAGGCATCCAGCACATAGGCATGCCCGTAGACGATCTCTCCAAAGCCGCTGCCACATATGAACAACTGGGCTTCCCGGTGTGGCAGGCCGGGGCATGGGGGGATGTCGGGAAGCCTCACTCCGGCCAATACCACTATATGGACACAGACAAAATCGGTGGCGTAAGTATTGAACTGCTCCACGCCTATTAAACGACGAATGGTCCGTCTATAGCCTCGCGATTCGATCGCGAGTCGTGGTGGGGGTTTCGCTGGCGGAAAGCCCCCGACTTTCAGTCGGGGGAGCAGCGCTTTCACAGGAGTTACGAGAAACCAGGGCTAAAGCCACTTGTCGTCGCGGCGCTCGTTTCAGCGGGCCTTGAAGGCCCGCTTCCCCGGACTGGAAGTCCGGGGCTTCCACCCTACCGCGGGGCTTTCCCTTGTCAGGGCGCAGAGAGCGCGCTGATCGTAACGTAATATCCGTCGGGATCTCGGAGCGAGAACTCCTTGGTTTGCGTGTTCGGATTCACGTGTGGCTCCTCTTCGAGCCGCGTGACCAGAGAGCGTGCCCTTTGCAGCGCCAGGTCGAAATCATCGACACGGAAGAACAATAGGAGCCCGTTGCCGGGTGTCCCGCGACCGGGGCTCATCAAGGAGGGATGCTCGTGGGCGCCCCACGCGTGGAGGCACAGCAAAACGGTTCCATCTGCATCGAGGATTTGCCCAAAGTAATCGTGGGCAGGAAGGGTAGCCGGCTGACCGAACAGCGTCTGGTACCATTTGAAGCTGCCAGGCACATCGCCTACCCCTAGGATCGTCCAAGTGCGCTTCATCGGGGTCCCCTCTGCGGACTAATTCTTGTTTAGACCGAGCACATACCGGTTGCTTCAACTCGCTCTTAATGGGGCTGAGATCGTGACGCAGCGATCAGAGCAGGTAAGGCACCAGGGCAGCGGTCTGACGGGCATAGGTAGCATACGTCTCCCCAAACTGGGAGCGCATCCACTGTTCCTCCATGCGGAACTTGATCCAGAACGCGAGGAAGATGAGGGCGAAAACGATGAACCCGCGCACTTGGGAGATGGCAATCGCCATGCCAAGGAAACCGGTCAGAATGCCGGTGTAGATGGGGTGACGCACCACCGCATAGGGACCCGTGGTGATCAGCTCGTGGCCCTGCTTAATGGTCACCGAGCGGCTCCAGTTGCGGCCGAGGTGCGCGCGCGCCCAGACGGCGAACAGCAGGCCGGCGATGGTGACGGCGGCTCCCAGCCAGAAGGGCAAAAGGCCAACCGGCCAGAGCTGAAGATAGAGCCAAGGCAGCGGGATGCGCGTTGTCAAGAGCAGGACGAACGCGATCAGGAAGATGAAGACACGCAGGATGCGCGAGGCAGCCGGCTCGAGGCGCTGGGTGGATTTGGTATTGGCGGCCTTGATCTGCCAGTAGAGAAGGAAGGCGATCCAGATCACGGGAAAGAACGATTCGTAGAACCAGAGCATTCAGGACCTCCGAAGGTGTTTACGCCGCTGAGGGAGAATGTGCATGGGGACTCGCGTTCCACGGAACACAGGAGTACCGCCAAGAATATCGGGGTCTTTGAGGATGACTCCCATGAAAGGAATCGTATCACGGCAAGTGGAGCACCCCAGTAGAGCGGAAGATATCGGCGTGCACGGCGCCAGCCGCGCACACGACAACTCGTGCGATCAGCTATCGATGAGAACGGAGACCTCGAACATGAAGCCTAACGAACCCAGCCGCACCGCCCTGATGATCGCCCGGCAACGAGCTGCTCATCAGGTGCTCGATCATGGCGCAATCCTCCATGACCCATTTGCCATGAAGATTCTGCGTGAAGACGAAAAGGACGTGCTGCAATTTGCGAACGCACACTCCTTGGCCAGCATCGGGCGTCTGTTCACCACCGCGCGAAGCCGGATTGCGGAAGATGCTTTGTCAAAAGCTGTCGAAAGGGGGGTTCGGCAGATCGTCATTCTTGGCGCCGGACTGGACACTTTCGCTCTCCGGAATCCCCATGGCGCACAGATCCGTATCTATGAGGTGGACCACCCCGCGACGCAGACAGGGAAACGCCAGCGCCTCGCTGAAGCTCAAATCGCACTTCCGCCATGGCTTATTCTCGTGCCCGTCGATTTCGAGCGCGACGCTGTGGGAGAGAAGCTCGTCGACGCAGGCTTTCAGCAGAACTCGCCCGCGTTTTTCACTTGGCTCGGGGTTGTGCCCTATCTGACGCAGGACGCTATCGGCCGCACTCTGGACTACATGTCGTCAATCCAGAACTCGGAGGTGGTGTTCGACTGCGTGGAACCTCCCGAGGCATTCTCAGAAGAGCTAAGGCAATTAGAAAAGGAGCGGACCGAACAGCTTAAGAAAATTGACGAACGTTCGGTCAGCCGTTTCGAGGCAGCTGGCATTGCAGCGATTCTTCGCTCGCACGGATTTTGTGCCATCGAAGACATCCATTTCCAGGAGATCGCGTCTAGGTTTGGCCGCGCCGTTCAAGGCCTCGCGCCCGGACACCTTGGCGTTCATGTGGTCCACGCTAAACACTAATTGAAGGCGGTCGATCTATTGCTATTCAAATACAGAGCCCGTCCACACAGGTGCAAGGACTGCGGATTTAGAAGAATGCTGGACCAATTCATTCCTAAGTGTGGACTTGACAAGGTATGGCTGGGCCAGGTAGGATTAGAGGCGTAGAAAAGTGCGTCCCGGTTCCACCGAGGACGTCTTTTTTGTTTCCGTCACTTTCTGGCGTCCCGGCGAAGCCGAGGACGCTTTTGATTTTTGAGGTCCTTTTTGCGCTCCGACACAAGGTCGGAGCGTTTTTCATTTTCAGGGCCTTTTGCTTGCGGGCTGTGCGGGTCCTTCCCTTAGTTTAGACGCCTGAGGGACGCGCTGAAGCGTCGCCCACAAAGAAGAGGCGCGCCGCCTTGGTGCGCTCCGTGTTCGCCGTTGGCCCCTACTTCGTGGTTATACGTCGACAAAAGCAGATCCCTCAGCCGCATGCTGCGCCGGAGCGCATCCTGCGGGTCGGGATGACAAGATGCAGGATTCCGCCGCCCTGAAGGACGGCGTCTACATTTCTCGGAAAAAGGCCGCCGTGAGGGGCGGCGGCGGGCACGGCGTGCCGTGCCCCTACAAATCAGGACGAAAACATGAAAAACAAACCGAATGCAGAAACGGTGTGGAAACAATTGGAAGACGTGGTCGTCCCGCGGCTGCGCCTCTCGGTGAGCGAGCGGGTGGTCTACTATCATCTGCTGCGGCATAGCCGCCTGGAAGGGAAGGTCCGCTATAGCTTCTCGATTGCCTCCCTCGGCCGCGCCATAAGTTTGTCCCTCGGCCCTGTGCGCAAAGGGGTGCGCCGGCTGGCGGCCCAAGGCGCAATTCGGTTGATCCGGCGCAGCAAGGCGGGGCACGTGGTAGAAGTGCGGGTGCCCGAGGAAATCCGCGCTACGCGGTTCGCTGCGGCCAGGATCAGCGACGCTGCCCGCCTGGCGGATGAGCAGGCGCCACCGCCGCGCGCAGTCCGGCTTGCGGAGATCGATTTTATGCAGACCAGGGCGCTCCGGCGGGCCATCCACGCGCGCGAGGGCGGGCGCTGCTTTTACTGTTTGCGGCGGCAGGGGGCGACGGTGAGGTGCCTGGACCATGTGGTGCCACGCGCGCAGTCGGGAGGCAATTCCTACCGCAACCTGGTGTCCTGCTGCCTGGAATGCAATTCGCAGAAAGGCGAGAAGCCGGCTGAGTATTTTCTCCGCTGGCTGTACCGCGAACGCCGCTTGACCGCTGCCGAACTCAACGAGCGGCTGCGTGCTTTGGAAGCCCTGGCCTCGGGCAAGCTGCGGCCCGCGGTTCAGTAGGTAAAGAAGTAAGGAAGTAACGAAATAACGAAAACACAGGGCCGCCAACCCAAGACGCCTTGGAGTGCGGCAGCTCCATCGCACCTCGAAACCGCAAGGCAGCCCCTACTTGCTCTTGCGTAACAAGCCTTTTTCAGCCACCACCCGAAAATAGGACACCACCAGCCTTTTCGCATTGTTGCGACAGATGCCGCCAGGGGCCTACACTGGAGGAGATGATTCCGGCGTCGTACAAAATACGCGATTTGACCATCCGGCCGGCTACGGTGCTGGCGCCAATGGCTGGCGTTACGGACACGCTGTTCCGGCGCGTCATTCGCGGCCTCGGCGGCTGCGGGTTGCTGATGACGGAGTTCACCAGCTCCGAAGGCATCACGCGCAGCGCGAAAAAGACGCTGCGCTATCTCTATTTTCAAGAGGATGAGCATCCCATCACCGCGCAGTTGTTCGGTGCAAATCCGGCGGTGATGGCTGACGCGGCCAAGATGGTCGAGGACCTCGGCTACGACGCCGTGGACATCAATCTCGGCTGTCCCGCGAAAAAAGTGGTGAAATGCGGCGGGTCAGGCTTGCTGCGAGACTTGCCGCTCCTCGGCGAAATCTTCCGCTCGGTGCGTGCCGCGGTGCGTATCCCGCTGACGATTAAGCTCCGTGCCGGGTGGGACGAGAATTCGATCGTGGCCGTCGAAGTGGCGAAACTCGCCGAGGATTGTGGCGTCGAGGGCCTCGCGGTGCATCCTCGCACGCGCGAGCAAGGCTACAGCGGCCGCGCGGACTGGAGCTTGATCGCAGCGGTGAAGCAGGCCGTCAAGATTCCAGTGATCGGCAATGGCGACATCAACGTCCCCGGAGACGCCGAGCGCATTGTGCACGAAACTGGCTGCGACGCGGTGATGATCGGGCGGGCCGCCGCCACCAATCCCTGGATCTTCGCGCAGATGGCCCAGTACGCCGCTACCGGCCGTTATGACACCCCCACGGACGCCGACCGGCACGGGTTACTCTCCGGCTACTACCAGGAAATTACCGCTGCCAACCTGCCCGATGGTATTGGCAAAATGAAGCAGTTCGCATGCTGGTTTTCGCATGGCGTGGGGAACGGCAGCGAACTTCGCCGAACTGTGCACGCGGCCCAAACTCAGAAGGACGTGCTGGAAAGCGTGGAACGCTTTTTCGAGCACCGAGCCGAGGCTGCGGGTGACCGCTTGGGGGTCACCAGAGAGGATCCGGCGCATGATTCAAGCAACCCCTTCTGCTTCGAGACCGCGCGCGGAACGTAGGATCGCCGTTCGCCTGCCGCTTATGGTCAAGGGCCGCGACACACGCGGCGTCAGCTTCGAGGAAGCCACTTCCAGCGAAAATCTGTGCCGCGGCGGCGCCGCATTTGTGACGCGCTTCGACGTGGCGGTTGGCTCCGATCTGGAGATATTGATTCCGTTTTCGCAGACCGGCGCACGCAAGCACGAGCCTGATTTTGCGACGCAAGGCCGTGTGGTGCACGTGCGCGACGCGCAGAGCGATGGCGAACGGCTGGTGGGCGTGCAGTTTACCGGGCCGCGTTTTCGCCGGTTGTTCCATTCCGAATCGGCCGCCTGAGCCAGCTGTTCTCTGTGTTTTCGATCTTCCTTCGGCGGGTCTAGTTTTTTTCCTGCTCGTTTCGCTGCTCCAGCATCTGGTCGTAGGCTGCTCGCCGGGTGATCCCTCGCTCTTTTGCGGCTAGCTTCAGCGCTTCTTTGCGGTCCAGTTTGGCTTGGCGGATGAGTTCTTCGACGCGCTCCGAGAGGCTTTGTGCGGAGTCCGCGTGGGGGCGTGCTTCGGATGGGTCTTCCGGACCGATCAAAAGCGTGATCTCACCTCGCGCGGGGCGTTCCGTCAGCGACACTGCAATAGCCGACAATTTGCCGCGGCGAAATTCTTCGTGCAGCTTGGTGACTTCACGTGCGAGGCAGGCAGGCCGGTCACCGAGAATTTCTCGCGCGTCGGCGACGCATTCCTCGATGCGATGCGGCGCTTCGTAAAGGATGATGGTGCGGTCCTCGATGCGGAGATGTTCCAGAGCGCGACGGCGCTCGCCGCTGCGCGCGGGAAGGAATCCGACGAAGAGAAACTCTTCGTTGGGCAGCCCGGAAGCGGAAAGGGAAGCCAGCAGCGCCGAAGGGCCAGGAATCGGCACCACCGGGATTTGGTGGCGCAGGCAGAGCGTGACCAGGCGGTAGCCCGGGTCGGACACCAACGGCATTCCGGCATCGCTGACCAGCGCGATCTTCGCACCTTGCTCGAGCGCGATGAGCAGCTCCGGCGCGCGGGTCATCTCGTTGTGTTCGTGATAGCTGACCAGCGGCCGCGTGATTTCATAATGACTCAGCAGCTTTTGCGTGTGGCGCGTGTCCTCGGCGGCGATTTGGTCGGCCTCACGCAGAATACGCAGCGCGCGAAGGGTAATGTCTTCCAGGTTGCCGATGGGCGTGCCGACGAGGTAAAGACAACCCGTTGACGCGGGCGAGGCAATGGCGTCGTGTGATGTTGGTTCCGGGGAGCCGTTGGGTCCGTGCTTGCCGCTCATGAGCTAGAGTCTAACAGGGTTGGGTGCCTTGAAGATGCCGCGCTAAAGCGCGGCGCTACAGTTACACCTTCGGAGGCATCAGGCGGGTGGCGGGGCGCCGGAGGTCGAAACACGGCATGGTATACTGACGGATTCGGGAACACCTAGGAGGGTGGCAGTGCCCCTGTACGAGTACAAATGCCTGAAATGCGGCCGGCGCACCGAGAAGATCGAGAGCGTCGCCGGCCCGCATTTGAAGAAATGCCCGCATTGTGGCGGCAAGGTCGAAGCGATGATTTCGGCGCCGGCGATTCAATTCAAGGGGTCTGGGTGGTACGTGACCGACTACGCCGGGAAATCCGCGGCGCGGGAAGCCGGCAACAAGGAAGAAAAGGCCGCGGCGGACAAAGCCGAGAAGAAAGATACGCCAGCGAAGGATTCGACTACCAAGGAATCAGCAGCCAAAGAAAGCTCGACGAGCGAGAAGAAAACGGAAAAAACGGAAAAAAGCGGAAAGAAGAAATAGGTTGCGCCGCAGCATTGCCGGTTACAGCTTCAGAGTTTTCAAGTACTCGCGAAACTCCTCGCCAAATTCCGTATTCTGCAGGGCAATTTCCACGGTGGCTTTCAGAAAACCGAGTTTATCCCCCGCATCGTAAGACACGCCTTCGTAGATTAGCGCCCACAGCCCTTGTTCTTGCGCGAGAAGCCGCAGCCCGTCGGTGAGTTGGATTTCGCCTCCAGCGCCCGGCTTGGTGCGCGCAAGGCAGTCGAAAATGGCGGGCGGCAGAACGTAGCGCCCGGTAATCGCGAGATTGGAAGGCGCATCCTCCGGCTTGGGTTTTTCCACGAGGTCGCGAATGCGCAACAAGCGCTGCCCGAACGGCGGAAGCGGCGCGGGCTCTCCGGCGACGATGCCGTAGAGGTAAGTTCGCTCGCGGGGCACTTCCTCGACGGCGATGGCGCCGACGCCGGTGGCTTCGTAGACGTCGATGAGTTGTTTGGTGGCGGGATTCGGTCCGGGGATCAGGACGTCACCCAACAGAACGGCAAATGGTTCGTCGCCAACGAGATCGCGAGCCACGAGCACGGCGTGCCCCAGGCCGAGCGGCTCCTTCTGGCGGGTGTAGCTGACCTGCACCATGTTGCTGATGTCCCGGACCATGTCCGCTTGGTCTTTCTTGCCCTTCGATTCGAGAAAACTTTCCAGCAGCGGCGAAGAGTCGAAGTGGTCTTCGATGGAGTTCTTGCCTTTGCCGGTGACGATGATGATGTGCTCGATCCCGGAAGCCACGCATTCTTCTGCGACATATTGAATTTGCGGTTTGTCGACGACGGTCAGCATCTCCTTGGGCTGCGCCTTGGTGGCCGGCAAAAAGCGCGTGCCGAGGCCCGCCGCGGGCAGAACAGCCTTGCGTACTTTGCGTATGGGAACAGAGTTGTGCGAAGACGGAGAATCGTTAGGAGTCATAGGATTCTAGTTTGATCTCGGCGTAAGAAAGATGTGCATGCTGTCTTTCGGCACAGTAGCCGTGTCGCACTAGCTTTGTCAAATTGCAGATTTTTGGGAATACCCCGAAAATTGTAGGATCGCCCAGGGAATCAGCCACGTAGTTGAGGAATCGACGCGTTGTAGCCGCGCCCTTCAGAAGGCGGGGTTTAGATGACGCGCCGGTACGCGCAGCAGGCCGAAGCAACGGTCCACTTCACGAGCGATCCGAGAGCTGCGCGATGGCTGCGGTTGTAGCTGACTCTAAACCCCGCGGTCTGAAGACCGCGGCTACAGCAAAATACCCGTGCTACGGCCAGTGCCTTAGCGGGGGACTAGGCGTGCTAGCATTGTTTGCGGAGCGTCATGAGCATCAGAATCCTCGGAATTGAATCGTCGTGCGATGAGACGGCGGCTGCGGTGGTTGCCGACGGCCGCGACATCTTGTCGAGCGTGGTGGCTTCGCAAATCGACATACACCGGAAATACGGCGGTGTGGTGCCGGAGCTGGCGTCGCGCGAGCATCTGCGGCAGATCGTTCCGGTGGTGCGCGAGGCGCTGGCGCAGGCAGGGATGCGACTCGCGGACGTAGATGCGATCGGCGTCACCTACGGCCCGGGGTTGGTGGGCGCGCTGCTTGTGGGAATCACGTACGGCAAGACGCTCGCGGAAGCGCTGGGAAAACCGTTGGTCCCCGTGAATCACCTCGAGGGGCACGTCCACGCAGTTTTTCTGGAGGCGCACAAGGCGGGGAAGAGTCCGAAGCTGCCGGCCGTATGCCTGATCGTTTCCGGCGGGCACACCGTCTTGTATGAGGTGACCCCGGATGGCGACGCTGGAACGTTTCACTATCGCAAGATTGGGCAGACCCGCGACGACGCGGCGGGTGAAGCGTACGACAAAGTCGCCAAGCTGCTCGGGCTGGGTTATCCCGGCGGGCCTATCCTCGATCGCTTGGCAGCCGCGGCTAACGGCGCTCCGACGCCGGTAAAATTTGGACCCACCAAAACGCGCGGCAATCCCCTGGACTTTAGCTTTAGCGGGCTGAAAACAGCGGTTTTGTATCACCTTCGCGAACACTGCGAGTACGGCAGTGAGATACTGGCGAGACAACAAGCCTTGAACCGGGGGGAACGAAAAGTTGAGCAGTTGCTGCCGCTGTGCAGCCCGCAAACGCTGGGATTGGTACGGGAGTTCCAAAACGCGGTCGTCCGCGATCTCGTCGATCGCACCATGGCAGCGGCCTCAGAGCTGTCGTCCGAAAGCGTGCTTGTTTCCGGCGGAGTCGCGGCGAACAGCCAACTGCGCGCAACGTTTGAGGAACGCGCAAAAGCTGCAGGAACTGAGGTCTTCTTTCCAAGTCGCGCGTTATCGACCGACAACGCCGCCATGATTGCCGCCGCGGCGTATTTTCGGCTTCGAGCGGGGATGCTTGCGGATACGTCTTTGAACGCCGATCCGAGCCTTAAACTAGCCTAGTCTGCCGAGGGGTCAAATTAGGACACCACCCGTCTTCCGGTAGTGGGTCAGTTTCCGATAAAAGGGTTAATCAGGAGTTGGCGTCGCGTCGGACCATTTGCCGACCCCGACCAGGAAAATGGTCACACGTTCTTCCGGGTCATCGGCCGCCATGATTGGCGAGCCCGGCAGATTGGCTCCCCAGCTTTTCTCCGCGTTACCCGGAACGAAAAACATCAGATGAGGCTGCCAGCTCTTATCTCGGTCGCCCAGGTACTGCTGCTTCGACATCATGTAGCACATGGCTCCAGGCTGCAGCACGGGCAGTTCCTTCTTATCCAGCGCCGATGCGACCGCCTGAACGATCTCCGCCTTCGATTTTCCTGCCAGCACCAGTTTGGTCTTCATCAGGAAGATGGGCAGAAATGTTTTTGCGGCTGGCGGATTGAAGCAATTGGGGGCGCGCACCTTGGGATTCCAGAAATCCGGAACATCAGTGGCGGCGGCCCACGATCGTTCGACTATACAGAGAAAGCCATTCGTGCCCTTGTCAGCGCTTTCGTAACCGTGCCGTCCGAGAACCAGGACTTCGGCATCTCGTGAGACGGATTTCGGGGCAGCGCTACGGGTCAACGCTATCTCGGCATTTCGCTCCATCAGGTATTGATCAAGCGGGGCCATACTCGGATAGGGTGCTTGGGCGTTCTGAGCATGTACAGGCGCCTGCCAGGCCGCGCTGACCACGACCAGCAGCACAAGTCTTGTTAATGCGCTCGTCCCGCGAACGTTTAGCTGCATTGGTTTCTCCTGAGATAGGGTTCTGTCGTTATATCACTGGAAGGCCGGGCCATGCTCATTCTAGAAACTTGTCGTTGGACCATACGGCTAGGAGTCGCAAAGTAGGTGGTCGTGATTCAGCCTAGGGCGCTGGTGTTCGGAACTTTCATCATTCGGCGATCAAGCCATTGGTACCGACCCAAAACTGGGCTATGGATTTTAGATTCTTCTTGTAGGTACGCGAGACGGTAAATTCTCCTCCTTTGATACGAAGCACGTACTCGCCTGTAGTCCAAGGGTGAATTTCTTCTACAAAGGAAGTGTTGACCAAGACCGAGCGATGGATACGGATAAATCCGTATGGCTCTAGTTTCTGCGCCACGGTGGAGATCGATTCGCGTAGCAAATAGGACCCGGACAAGCGTTGAAGCAAAACGTAGTTGCCCTGTGCTTCAACAACAGCTACGTCCGCGGGATCAACGAAGAGAATGCTTCCTTTCGTTTTGATCGCAATCCTGGAGGATTTTTTCGCTAGACTCTCCAGCTGGGGCAGAAGCTCCGCGAGTCGCGCGGCTCGCTCAGTTTGCGTGCGGCGAGCCGCTGTGTCCAGAGCATCGTGAATCCTCTCGTCCGAAAAAGGTTTCAGCACGTAGTCTACGGCGTGTTTTTCAAACGCCGTGAGCGCATGCTGATCGTGAGCGGTGACGAAAATGATGGAGGGCAGCGGCGGTTTTCGCTTCTTCAAGCGGTCAGCGAGTTCAATTCCGGAAAGTTCAGGCATGCGGATGTCCAGCAGCAGGACGTCGTACGCTCGTTTTTGCAACAGATCCAGGGCCTGCAAAGCATCAACCGCGGAGTCAACGCCTTCGATGTCATTTCTAGCTCGCAGGATGTTTTCCAGGGCGCTACGAGCAAGCGGTTCATCATCTACAATCAACACGCGCATCGTCATCACATACTTTTGAGCTGTTCACCAGCTGCTTTTTCTGCGAGTTCTGGTTTGTGTGTTTCTAATACCGGGAGGAGGAGCGTTGCAGTCGCAACCCTGTCTTCGCCGACGACAAACGAGAAGAGCGCCTCGTCGGAGTAGAGATACTTCAGTCGCACCTTCGTGTTCCGCAGACCGAGTCCAAGACCGGACTGGTCTTTACCTCGAATGCTGTTGCGGATGTTCAATTCGATCAGACCCTCCGAGCGCCGAGATGTAATTTCAAGCCAGCCTCCTTCTCTGGAACACGCAATGCCGTGGACGATCGCATTTTCCACGAGAGGCTGCAGAATAAACTGGGGAATCAGCAATTGACGGGTGTTGGGTTGAATTTTCCAACGCAATTCAAGCCGTCCGCTGAGGCGCATCTTTTCGATGTCCAGATAGCTCTCGGCGAACTTCAGCTCCTCATCGAGAGTAATGAGATCAGAATTGCCATACTGCAGAGCGGTCCGCAGCAGGTTCGAAAGCTTAAGAACCATCGCTTTAGCGCGTGCCTTATCCGCCTCGATCAGAGTCGATATTCCGTGGAGAGTATTGAATAGAAAGTGGGGTTGCATCTGGCTCTTGAGCGCCTGCAGCTCGCTCGCTGCAAGGGCTTGTTGCAGTTCCGCCCGCTCGACCTCCTGGTTTCGGGCTCGTGTGAAGTACTCATAGGCATGAGCGGCAGCTAAAATCACAAAATAGTCCCAAATTAAATCCGCGAAAATGTAAGTGCTGTGGATTAACCCTGTGAAAGTCCGGGAGCCAAATCGTTGAGCGGGTGAATCCCACGGCGGCAATACGATCCAACGGATGCACGCAGCGGCAATCACGTATGGGAAAATCCCGAGGAGATAGCCAGCGACCCGCCGGAATAGGGCATTTTTTGTGATCGGGTATCGGCGGACGATAGAGAGAATCGGCGGCGTCAGGAGCCCGGCCGTCAAGCACCAAGCGCCGTTGACGAGCAGTAGAACCCAGTACGCTGTGTATTGCCCCCTCTCCAACAGGCTGACCTTATCTTGCCCGGCCAACACAGGTGCAAAGCCCACCCAAATCAAGATGGACCACAGATACGAAAGGGTGATTCTCCGGATTTTTTGCGGCCAAATGTCCACGTAATCGATTGTATCCGCAATCGGAGGCATATCCATACCTAGAGGTACCAACTCACAGAAATGAGAGCCAGACAGACAGGAGTTCGGTGTGAGGTCCCCTTCACATAGGTGTGCATCTCCCGAGAACAGGAGATACGCCGAGATTCCGGCATCGGAACGATCGACATTGCAGCTAGTTACGACTCAGATTCCACCTTTTGATACAAGCGCTGGCAGCAGTCCGGAGACCTCCAGCAACTTCGCATCGGGCAACAGAAGTCCTTGATGTCAAAATTCAGCAGTGCCTTCACTGGATGCTGCCCAAAAACCCACTTCTAGCCAAATCGCAGGTGATTGATTCTGCGCACTCTGAATTCGCAGTTTTGCATGCCCACAAAGAGTTGTTTTGGGCACTTGTAGGGTAACGGCGTTTCTCAGGAGTTAGCGGACCCAGAACGGGAAGCGTCTACCTTTATCCGGCCACACGAAACACTTAGGCTGAGAATTCCGACAAACGACACGAACAAGTGATGATCCTACGAGGGTTGCACGGTGACGATGAATTGGCGGAAATACATCACGAGAAACATAAGGCTCCTGGCGATAGCCCAGCCTCTTGCCCAGAGTTTTGCGGTCCAAATACTCGACGCGGCGAAGGCCGCTTGCCTAATTCTTGCCTAATCGCGGATGAGGTCGCGTGGGAATTAAGGCGTTACGTCCTCCAAATAATGTGGACAGAAGTCCGCAGCAAAAATTCTTAGCGCCCGCAAAGATGCTCGATTTTCAAATATTTTCGAGCGCGCGGCCGGAGTCGCGAACCCTAGCGGGCGACAAATATTCGCGTGACAAAAGCACGGGACCGTGGCAGCATCCTGAGCTTTCGCGCTGCGTCCCCTTCGCACCCACAAGTCGGAAAGGAAACTACATGTGGAAAACCCTTAAGAACCTCAAGAGCAAGTCAATAACGGCGTTGCGCGTCGCTTCCATCGCTGCCGTCGCAATGCTCGTTGCAGCCCCTCTTTTTGCGCAAAGCACCACCACCTACACGGAATACGCCGCCAGTTTTACCTGCGGCGTCATTAACCCAGGGTCGACATCCATCGCGCCGGCGGACTACTACACCACGATCAACGTCCACAATCCGAATCTCTTCACCTCCGACAGCCCCATCTCCTTCCTCAAGAAAGCGGTCTTGGCGCACTCTGAGGGAATCACTCCAACGGCGCCCTCTGCCTTCAAGCAAGACTCATTGTCAAACGATTACGCCGAAGTGATAACTTGTAACACAATCCGTAATCTACTCGGGAGCGCGGCACCGGCGGCTCCGGGATTTATCGAGGGCTATGTCGTGATCGTCGTTCCCCCCGCCTCCAGCCCCAATCAATTGGACGTAGTCGGCATCTATACCAGTTCCAACAATCCCCCGACGGCACTTCAGATCGTTCCGATCGCGCCGCGCATCATCACCCCGCCTCCCGCAGGAGCGGCGGTTAGCGGCGCCGTTAATTAGCGGCGCTTCTCCAGGGGAAGTATTGTCGGATCTTCTGATTAGATGGTGTTGCATCGACTGGCTGAGCTGGCACGCATTACCGGACAAGTAGCGGAGTTCGCCTGTTCCACTTGGATCGATAACGCGTTAATGGAACAGCCCAAGACCTGTCAGTTCGGCCCGAAGCGTGGCGGCGTCTGTAAATAGGATGCAATGCATACCGCAGGCCATCGCAGCCTCCACGTTGGATTCGCGGTCATCTATATAAACAGTTAAAGCAGGGTCGATCGCAAAAGTTTCCAGGAAAAGCTTGAAAATGCGTGGATCAGGTTTCAGCAGTTTCACTTCGCCAGAAAGCATAACTCCCCTGAACCACTTCAAAAACTCGAACCGCTTCAGAGCGGCAGGGAAGGTCTCAACAGACCAGTTGCTCAGCGCATATAAGGGAACTCTGTGAGAATTTAGTTTCGTGAGAATGTCAACAGTGCCAGAGATCGGCCCGGCTAGCATCTCGTCATACCGTCGGACCCAGGCATCGATCAACGGCGCCTGATGCGGATGAACTAGCTTCAGGGAAGAGCAGGCATCGGCAAACGGACGACCAGCGTCCTGTTGTTCGTTCCAGGATTGCGTACACACCGTGGCGAGAAACTCCTCCATCGCTTCCGTGTCGCCATCAAAAAGCTTGCGGTACAAATACCGTGGGTTCCAATCAATTAGAACGCCGCCGAGATCGAACACGGCGGTGGAGCATTCAGCCATGGGGGGGAAATTCTAACTGAGAGAACGATTCCGGTCGAGGTGTTCCGTATTCAGCGAGCCTGCCTTTCAGATCACGCGTAAAGCCCAAGAGGGAGACTTAGCTAAACTCCTGGTGTGTTGCGTTGCCGGACAAGTGAAGTACTAGGTCGCGGACACTTGGCTGGTTACCGCGTTAATCAGGACTTTAGCGAGTCGATTCCGCTTTGCCGCCGATACAACACTGAGCGGCGATAGCCTCTATCGTGAGCGTAATGGCGGCGTGTTATCCTGCTCCCGCTATGGAAGCCAAAGGGTTGACTCCGATATTGAACGTGTCCGACATCGCTGGCACGTTCGCGTGGTTTGAAAAGTGGGGATGGAAGAAATTGTGGGACTGGGGAACTCCTCCCACGTTTGGTGCAGTCGGATCGGGGAAGGACGCTTGCATCTTTCTTTGTCAAGGGGCGCAGGGGGGTCGAGGCCGCGGCGCGAACACCACCACGTTTCAACGGGACGGAGACGAAGAGGGCGACAAGGGAGTCTGGATGTCAGTCTGGGTGGAGGACGTGGACGAGATGCACAGGCACTGCGTCGCCGCAGGGCTGGAAGTCACATTGCAGCCCACCGATATGCCGTGGAACGTCCGCGAGATGCACCTTCGCCATCCCGATGGACATGTGTTCCGTGTCAGTCGAGGATTCGAGCCCGAGAAGTAGAAGGTTCGTTCCAGTACGAACTTTGGCGGTAACCGCGTTTACCAGGACCTGACAGAGACAACGGAAAAAGGGTCAACGTAAAATGCCTGTCCGTAGGGAGGCGGCATGGCCGCCCAAAAACTAAGAGTCCTCAGCTTCGGTATTTCGCTGGATGGCTACAGCGCCGGCCCGAACCAGAGCCTCGATCATCCCCTCGGAGTCGGCGGCACGGGACTGATGGAATGGTTCTTCCCCACGCGCACATTCCAGAGAATGCACAATCCGGAGTCCCGCGACACAGTGGGACTCGCCAATGTTCCAGAGCAGCTGTTCGGCCAGGAGAATGGTGGAGCGGGAATTGACAACGACTTCGCCGCTCGCGGGTTTGAGAATGTCGGCGCTTGGATCATCGGACGCAACATGTTCGGCCCCGTCCGCGGCGCATGGGCGGATGAGGAGTGGAAGGGCTGGTGGGGCGGCAATCCCCCCTTTCATTGCGATGTGTTTGTGCTCACGCATCACGCCCGAGCGCCGCTCACTATGGAAGGCGGCACCACGTTCCATTTCGTCACCGATGGAATCGAAGCCGCATGGCGACGCGCGAAGGCCGCAGCCAATGGCAAGGACGTACGGCTCGGCGGCGGAGCCGCCACGGTTCGAGCCTACCTGCGGGCTGGCTTGGTTGACGAATTGCACCTCGCCCAGTCGCCAGTCCTGCTCGGCTCCGGAGAATCTTTGTTCTCCGGCCTGGATCTGCCATCGCTCGGCTATCGTTGTGTCGAGCGCGTTTCTTCCGCCAAGACCACTCACCTTGTGTTAGCACGGTCCTGAGCTGCATGACGAACTGTAACCCCCAGGTGTGGGGAGCTACTTTTCCGATTACCGCGTTAATCAGGAGTTGGAGAGTGCGAATCACTATGCTAAGACTGGGAGCGGTCTGGTGACCAGGAAGGATAGTCAGCCATGAATAAACGTCTGCTCATTTTGAGCGCAGTCTTGCTCGTGTTTCTCCTTGGAGTTCAGACGCCGCAATTCGCGCAGGATACCTCCACAGGCCCTACAAAGTCTGACCAAGAACGCCACAGTATTGCAGTCGGCCTCCTGAGAACGATTAACACAGCCGAAGTAGGTGAGCTTTCCAAGTATGGCGCCTACTCATCGTGGCCGACTTTGCTAGAACATCAGCCGAAATACTTCGATGGTTGGTTCGTCCGATTTTCTTCGGAGGACCGCACTGGGCACTTCGGTGACATGCCCGAAATCTTGCCCGGATGGAGTCTACGATTGAATGTGCACGCGGATGGCAAAGGTTACGATGTAATGCTGCAAGACCTAACGGACAAGACGTGTTGGTATGCAGCCCTCACTGATGAAAGCGGCGTAATCCGGCAGAGCAAAGCGATTGACTGCATAATCTAGAAACCGGACCAGTTTTATCGTAATTTGCGGGGGAAAATTCTTAACTCCTGGTTAGTTGTAATCAGGAACTGACCCACTACCCAGCGATCTAGTGGGCTTGTGGGAAGCCGAAGAAGCGGCGAAACTAGCTGCCTAGGTATTGAGAATGGAGCCTACAGATAGGGCGAAGGCAGATTGGCCTTGGTGGTGGGTGGTAGTGCTTTTATTCCCGATTCCCTTCAGCCCGTGGTGGCTCGGAATTATCTGTTCTGTGGCATTTGTAGTGTTGATCGTTTTGCTGAAGCCAGATTCAAAGTAGCCCACTACCCGTCTTTCGGCTCGTTTGACAAAGCCTTACGCGTCGTTTAACGTTAGAAGTTTGAGCGACATGCAAAAGGAGCAATAGATGGCCCAGGGACAGGCTACAAAAGTTAAGAAGCGGAAGAAGTCGGTTTTAAAGCGTGCGGAGCAATCTCGTCAGCGTGCCGAGGTGAACCGCGCCAACCGCACCCGGGTCCGCACCATGATGAGGAAGCTGCGCACCGCGATTACCGCGGGCGACGCCACCGCGGCGGGCAACCTGCTGCAGCCGACCATGTCGGCGATCGATCGCGCGATCACCAAGGGCGTGCTGCACGAGAACACCGGCAACCGGTATAAGTCCAGGCTTACGTTGGCTTTTAACGGCGTCAAAACCGCCAAAGCGTAGAAAAAGGCTTCTTTCGTTGCTTTCGGGGACAGGCACTTCGTGCCTGTCCCTTTTTTTCGGGTCGCGTGCTCCTTCACGAATCCCCTGTCGTCGCAGGCCCTGGCGTTTTCCTCCCTCTGTTTCTGCAAGATTGCGCTTCCAACCGACATCCAGGGAATGAGGACTACCGTTCTCTCCGTTTAGGAGTCTATTTCTGGGCGGCGCGTGGGCCTCGGACGTTTGTTCTGAGGACTGCTTTCTGGAGGACGAAATGAAAGTCGCGATTGTGGTTCGGGTCATCCTAGGGTTGCTCGGGGTATGGTTGGGGTCGGCCGGCGTTGTCTTAGGCGGTCCTGTCCCGGGCGTTGCGGTTCAGAGGGTTCAGATTGCCGACGGCATCTACCAGTTCATTACCGCGCCGGACGGATACGTGCCCAACGGCAACTCCGTCGTCATCGTGAACGAAAATGATGTCCTGGTATTCGATACCTTTGCTCGCCCATCTACCGCCCGCACTGTGCTTGCCGAGATCCGTAAGATCACCGACAAGCCGGTGCGTTACGTAGTGAACTCCCACCACCATCCGGATCACTGGTCGGGTAACGAAGTCTACGCCGAGGCGTTCCCCAATCTAGAGATCATCGCCACGGAGGAAGCGCGGCAGTTCATGCTGAATATCGCCAATGCGTGGCCGGCGGCCTTTACCGAAAAACTCCGCAAAGACCAGGCCGATCTCGACAAAGAGCTGAGCACCGGCAAGGACTCCGACGGAACGGTGCCGAGCGCCGAACAGCGCCGCCTAGACGAGGACGACGTGCGCCTGGAGCGCGAGTTCACCGACGAAGCCATGCAGGTGAAGCGCACGTACCCAACCCTCACCTACAGTGACAAGCTCACGCTACACCACGGCGGGCGCGAGTTTCGTTTTCTGAGCATGGTAGGCGACGCGCACGGCACCACCGTTCTGTATCTTCCGAAGGAAAAGATCCTGGTGACGGGGGACATGCTGTCTTATCCGGTGCCGTACTTCAGCATGACCGTAGGCGAGGAAGCCAGAAACCTCAGGAAGCTGGGCCAGTTCGATGCGGATGTGATCATTCCCGGTCACGGTCCCGCGTGGCACGACAAGGATTTTCTGAATTTGGAAACGGAACTTCTTGAGTCAGTGGTTAGCCAAGTGACGCAGGCGGTGCAAAAGGGCATGGTTACGGTGGAGGAGATACAGAAAGCCGTCAACGTGGAGCCTCTACGGGTAAAGTTCACTGACGATGACAAAGACCTAAACGACAAATTTCGCCGATACGTCAATGGAATGATCGAGCATGCGTCCCGCGAAGCCCGGGATGGAAGAAAGTTCGAGTAGCAGGCAGAGAGCTAACTCTCAGCGGGTGGCGGACTTGGCGGCAGGGCTGGGGCCCGTGAGCCTGGTGATCAGGAATTCGAGGATGGCGCGCACGTCGCCCCGGCCTCCTTTAAGGCAGTCGTCGGCTTCTTGCAGGGCTTGCAAGCCGTCCAGCAGGCGGGGCTTGGAGATCTTGCGGGCGTTTCGCAGAGCGAGTTCAGCACGGTCGGGATTCATCGCCAGCGCACGGGCGGCTTGATATCCGTTGGTAACGCCTTTCAGTTCACTGGCTTCGATCAGTTTGCGGTACATCCAGGTGATGGCGCCGAGCATGGGTAGCGGCTCTTCACCGTCGCGGAGGAGGCGATCGAGAAACTCGATCGCGGTCTTCTGCTGGCGAGAAGCGAGCATGTCGGCGAGTTCCCAGACCGTGGTGGTTTTCTCGGAGATCACCAGGGCGCTGACGTCTTGGCGGCGGATGATTTGTCGCTCGCCCGCATAGGTGGCTAGCTTTTCGATTTCCGTTTTCAGGCGCAGCAAATCCGCGGCGACAAATTCGGCGAGATCTTCCGCGGCGCCTTTCTCGAAGTCGACGTTTTTTTCCTTGGCGATGGTGCGGGCATAACCGATCGCGGCAGTTTGCCTGGCTTCCGGGTTATCGCCGAGGCCGACCTCGACGACCAATGCTTTCTCGGCCAGCAGCTTGGAGAGCTTCATGCGCTGGTCCAGCGCCGTGGCCTCGAGCACCAGCACCGTGAATGGTGCGGGATCTTCGAGATAGGCCTCAAGATACTCGACGGTTGCGTCGCGGTTTTTCTCGCCGAGCTTCTCGATCTTCTCGACATCTTCCAGGAAGACGACTTGCTGGGAAGAAAGCATGGGCAGGCTCTGTGCCTGCTCGAGGGCGTTCCGAGTTTCGCCGCGATCCGCCGAATAGCGCGATACCGCCCAAGTGCGAGCCGCCTCTGGGATGAATCGCTCGATCAACTGCGCACGGCAGGCGTCACGCAGGTAGCGCTCCTCACCCAATAGAAGCAGGGCGGGGATGAGCTTTCCTTTTTCCAGCCGTGCGAGCAGCGCTTCCGGTGAAACTCGGGGCATTTTGGTTCGCTCCTGCGAGATCGAGCGCATGCGATTATGGCACGGCTGAACGAGACGGCGCACGGTAAGCGGGCGCTTGCCCGAAGCAGGGCCATGGGCGATCGCGCTCGCACATGAACGTTGGGCGGGGCTGGCACCGTCAAGGCGGCGGCGAGCCGCCGCACTCCAAAGGAAGCGATGAGGGGCAGCGCCTGCGGCACGATCGTGCCTGCTTCCTTTCTTAGGAACGGAAGTCGTGCCCTGACGTTGTCACACCTCTGTCCGCGCGGCGTTCCTGCTAGTAATTCTCGGTGACCGCGGCCACCAGGCGCGTTGCAAAATCGCGCGCGAGGCGATCCAGCGCGGGATCCTGCTCCTCAAAGAAGCTGGTCACGTCGGTCGAAATCTCGTATTCGCTGCGAAAGACGAAATTGTCGGTATGGTAGAGCACCTTTTCGGTGACGCTCTGCGTCAGCGTGACCTCACACTTGACGGTAACCAGCATCGTCGTGGCCCGGCCGCTGGTGGTATCGAACAGCAGCGGCACCGCTTCCACGCTCACGATCTTCCCATGCAGCACCGCATCTCCGTCCGCGGCGTTCGAGACGACTTTGTACTGGGTCTTCGCCAGAAACTCGTGCACCGTCGCCGACGTAAATCGTTGCTCGAGCCGGTAGCTGTTGGTGGTGTTCTCCAATGCCGGGACCGCGATCACATGAATGCCCTGAGGCAAAGCGTCGTTGTGACCTGCGACGTGATACCCGCATCCGCCCAGTGCAAGGGCCACTACGGTGAGGGCCAGCGTCGGAACGAGGACGGTCGCGAGCCAGAAGCCACGGGCGCGAGTAGCTCGGAGACGCAGGAGAACCGAAGACTCACCCTCACAAACCGAGGACGGGGCACCCTCGGTGTTTTTGAGATTTGCGATTCTCATGACGCGAGCTTGTCCGCGAGCTTTACCGCACTCGCCGCCGGCAAACGAATATTATCCGCTGCGCCCCAGAACCACCAAGTCCAGGGCTGTGCCGGATCAGCGGCCGGCACCGACAATTGAATCACGCTTTCCCCTGCCGCGCTCACACTGCTCGGACCGTCCTCTTCTGTGATGGCGAACCCGGCGTTCTTACAGGCTTTGGCGATGCTCGGCTGGTCCGTCTCCGGCGCCATGTCCGCACAGGCAGCAAATGTGGTGCCGTAGAAAACGGGAGCATGCACAAGCTGCACGGCCGGCAACCCTGCCTTGCCCGCCAGCAAGGCCCGGGTCTCGGCGCGAACGCGTTCGCGAACTGCGGCGAGCTTATGGGAGCTCGCGGGTCCAAAACGATCGAGCAGAGTGAAAGCGACCTGGGTATCAAACACCGGCTTTCCCACACCTTGAAAGGAGAGTAACTGCGAAGTCTGGCTCTCCAATTCCTCGATTCCGAGACGTCCCGCTTCCGACACGGGTTGAAAGCAGATGACTACGAGACGCCGCACTCCGAACGATGACAACGCGAGCGAAAGGGACGAGGCCGCTGCGGCTGCCGACGACGGAATCGCGTAGATCTCGGCGCTCTTCGAGAATTCTTCTCCACGCAGCGGGTCGATCCCAGGGAACCATGCGATCGTTCCGGCTTGTTCGGTGAGTGCGCCCGACAGGTCGATGATTTTGGCACCGGCTTGCCGCGCCGCAGCCACGTTCGCTCGAGTGAAATCGGCCGAGCCTGTGAAAAACACAAACCGTGCGCGGTTGAAGCTTCCTTCCTCGACTGGCTGGATCACCGCGGCCTCGCCGCCAGCTTCGGTGAGCGTGCCGGCGGCCAGCTCTTCGTCAAGCAAGCGAAAATCCGCGGCGGCGAAGCGGCTTTCTTCGAGGAGCGACTTAAGCTCGATGCCGAGCAGCGAAGACGCACCGGCAATTACGATTCGGTGGGAGTCGCGTTCCGATGGCATGAAATCACGCGGTCCGCGAAACCAGGCGGTGCCGCAGCAGTCTGACGACGTGCAAGGTTACGCCGATGGCGGTGTAGCCTCCGGCGATGAGGAACAGCACTTCCTCCGACCAGCGCCAGATCGCCGCGCCTAACAGGGCGAAAAACACGATGGCGAGCGACGGCTGTTTTCGCGTCCAAGGCAAGTCCTTGAAACTGTAGAAGCGGATGGTGCTGGTCATAAGGGCGGCGAGCACCAGAACCAGGAAGATCCACCCCAGCGACCACCAACGGTCTTGAATGGGTGCCTTGAACGCATGGATCGTCGCGGCGATCATCCCAGCGGCCGCCGGAGTCGGCATCCCCACGAAATATTTCGATCCGCCAGGAGCCATGCCTTGGACGTTGAAGCGAGCCAGACGCCAGGCGCAACAAACCACAAAAGCGAGGCAGAACCACCAGCCAAAATGGGCGATCTGTTGAATCTCGACGATGGAATCGAGCCCCGGCAGGTTCCGCACGCCCCACGAATAAGCCAGAAGCGCGGGAGCGATGCCGAAGCTGACCACGTCCGCCAGAGAATCGAACTGCACGCCGAACTCAGTATTGGTGCCAGTCAGGCGGGCAACGCGCCCGTCAAGGGAATCAAACAGGATCGCCAAGCCAATGGCCTTGGCGGCATGATCGAAGGGGTCCGTCTGTTGAATGGTGCCCGTGACGGTGGCGACGCTGGCGTAATAGCCGCAGAGCAAATTGCCCGCCGTAAACAAGCTGGGAATCACGAAAATACCACGCCGTAGCTTGGGGTTGTTCCGAATGCGGGCAGCGCGGGTCCCGATCTCGGGTTGTTCAAAGTCAGACATGTTTACGCCCGTTTCCCGGCCGAAGTGAGGTCTTCGTCGGAGATTGCCGATTTCTGCCCGGTGGCACGAGCAAGGTCCGCTTTAACGGGCCAGCGCGCCAGAACGCTTGAGCCACCCTTCACGTTGTCTCCAAAAGCCACCAGAATCTGCACATCGCGCGGAACCCAAAGATCGACGCGCGAGCCAAATCTAACCAGCCCAATGCGCTCTCCGCGCTGGACGGTGTCACCTGGCTTCTTCCAACACACTACCCGGCGAGCGATCAGGCCGGCAATCTGTTTGAAGACCATTTCGCCGGATGCTGTCGAAAGGGAAATAACGTTTTGCTCATTCTCGAGGGAGGCGCGAGCGCGCATGGCGGCCAGAAATTTGCCTGGGCGGTAGTCCATCTTCGTTATGGTGCCGGCCTCGGGTGAACGGTTGACATGCACATTCCAGATAGCCAGAAAAATGCTGATCCGCGTGCCCGGCCGTCCGGCGTTCTCTTCGTCGGTGAGCACCACGATGCGGCCGTCCGCAGGCGATACCACCGCGCCGGGCTCGGAGGGGATGGTGCGGTTCGGATCGCGAAAGAAGTAGAAAACGAACGCCGCGAGGCAAACCAGCAGGATTGCGGCAATCGTCCAGTGCACTAGAAACGCGGCGCCGCCCAGGACCAGCGGGGGCAGTCCGAAGTAGTAGCCTTCTTTGACCATGCTGCTTAGACAATACCACAGCGCTGTTGGTCGCGGAGGCCGGGCAGATAGGCCAGCAAGAGTTCTGTGCGGATGTGGCTGGGTGTGTTAGTTTGCGGCTGGGTGATCTTCGCGATCCAGAGTGACGTCACCCGTGGAGGTGCTTATATGTCCGAGCGAGCGCAACCGGATATCTGGGCGCTGACCGATCTTTGCACGCCATGGTGCGTGCACGTAGTTGCGACGTTGCGAATTGCCGACCACATCGCTGCGGGGATAGTCCAGATCAACGATCTGGCAGCAGCGTCAAGCTCCGACTGCGATTCCTTGCACCGCGTGCTGCGGCAGCTGGTCGCCAAGGGCTTATTCGAGGAACCTGCGCCCGGCCGGTTCGCACTGAACGAAGCTGCCCGCGTGCTTCTGGGTTTGTCCGGCGAATTTTTTGGCCTCTCTGGGATCGGCGGCCGCATGGCCTACGCCTGGGGGACCTTGCTGAGTGCCGTGCGCACCGGCGCACCCGCTTACCATGAGCTCTTCGGACGTCCGTTTTGGGAGGACCTTCACGCAAATCCGGAAGTTGCCGCCAGTTTCGATGCGCTGATGGGACCTGCGGGGCACGGCACTCCCGACGCTGACGTGCTTGTCAACGGCGACTGGGAATCCGTGCATACCGTGGTTGATGTTGGCGGAGGGACGGGATGGTTGCTTGCAGAAATACTTCGTGCCCAGCCAAGGTTGCGGGGCATTCTCGTTGATCTTCCCCCGACGGTTACGCGATCCCGCGAGACTTTTCGCACCGCCGGCGTGGCGGACCGCGTGACCGCCATTGCCCAGAGTTTCTTTGAGGGGTTGCCGGCCGGCGCCGATCTCTATCTTCTCAAGAATGTGTTGGGTGACTGGCCCGACAGGGAAGCCACGTCACTTCTGCGACGGTGCGCGGAGGCCGCGCGTCCGGCGGGCCGCGTCGTCGTCCTCGGCGGGATCTCGCCCGACGAGGCTGGCGAACCGCCTCCATCGTTGCTAATGATGGTGTTGGTGGGAGGGCGAGAGCGAAGCCTGTCGCAGTTCCGCGAACTGGCGCGCGCCGCCGGACTGGAAGTGCAAGCTACCGGGAGGCAACAGTCGGCGCGTTTAGTCGTCGAGTGCCGCCCGACGCACTGAGGGCCAAGCCGACGGCAAGCATCGGCCAGCAGAGACACAAACCATTCGTGCGGCCAGCGCACTCGCTGGTCGCGTCAGATATTGGGTGAATGTCCGGGCCGGGTCGAATCGCTATTGCGTGTAAGGTGCGCGCGCGCGTTGAATACGCGCGGCAATCCGCTCCATCTCATCTTTGCAGTACAACTTCATCTTCTTTAGCTTGATTTCTTCCAGGAGGTCTTCCGAACTAAGGTAGGGCGCTGCGGTGAGTTTCTGAAGTTCTGCTGCGTATTTCGAGTGCTGCTCGGCCAGACGCTGATACTCGGCGTCTGTATCGAGAAGTATGTCCCGAGGGCTCCGCGCCAACGTTGCCATGCGTTCCTCCTCACGACCGATGAATGTGGTGTGGCTACTCCATAAACGCAAGTTAACACACTGCGAAGTGGCGTCAAGGGGGGATTTAGATGAATTTAGTCCTAGCCTGTGAGTTTTCCCATCATTAGTACTGCCGCCTCGGAGGGATTTTGGTAGTAGCCGGGCCGCTGGCCGGTGCGCACGAAGCCGCGGCTTTCGTAGAAAGAGATGCCGGCGGAGTTTGATTCGCGGACTTCCAGGAACACGTCCGTGATACCCCGCCGCTGAAATTCGGCGATGGCACGCTGCAACAAGCCGGTGGCATTTCCCGTGCGCCTAGTGGCCGGATCGACGGCGAGATTCAAGATCTCGCCCTGGTCCGTCACGGTGCGCGCCACCAGGAATCCACAAACCGAGCCGTCGACCTCGACGACCCAAGCTGATTGGCCACGCCGGTCGAGATCTCGATAGCTCTCAGGCGGCCAGGCAGCTGCTTCTGGGCATTTTTCAACGATCTGCTCGATGGCTTTCGCGTCGCGCGGTTCAAACGTTCGCACCGAGCCTTTTGGAGCAGCAGTCTCTGGTTTCATCGGTTTGGGCCGAGTCTGTTGCATACCTTCAACGGCTGGTTTTGGATGGGCCACCGCCCTGCTGCGAGGGGATGAAGTCTTGCGTGACGGCTTTCCGCATCAGGTCCGGAGAGAGCAGTCCCTGAGAAAGAATGAAATCGTGGAATTTCTGCTGGTCGAACTTCGGACCCAGCGTGGCCTGGGTATCTTTCCGGAGCTGCAGGAGCTTTGTGTATCCGTAGAAGTAAGAATTTGCCTGGCCTGGCGAGCGGAACGTATACCTCTCAACCTCCTGGTTCGCGAAGGGCACCGAGAAGACTGCGTCCTGGGTGAGGACTTTCATCGCGTCCACGGGCTGCACCTTGCCGGCTTGCAGTTCAGGATCGAGAAACGCCCTGGCGGCGCGGAGCAAGCGGAACTGGAGTGAAATGAGCTGTCCTTCTAGCGGCATGTAGGGTTTCGTGATGTATTCGGAATAGAGTCCCCATCCCTCGACGTTGGTGCTGTTGAAGGCGTAGCGGGATCGGGCTAGCGAAACGCCCAGTTCGACCATGGAGTCGAACTGCAACTCGTGACCCGGGCGGGCCTCGTGCGCGATCAGGGTCCACGAAGCGGCATCGAACGTATAGTCATCCACCTTTTCGCTCTTCGCGGTGCCCGCGGCCGCAGGCATGTTCAACGGCAGCACGAACTCGCCTTGCTGCCCCGTGTTGTTCAAGAGCGGTGGTGGAATCATGTGCGGCGCGGGCTGCTGCGCGCTCTCTGCCGGTGAGCCGATGCGAATGCGGGCGGGCCGGTCCGGCAGGGTCACCAAGTGTTCCTTCGCAATGATTGCTTCGATCTCCTTCAAGCGCTGCTGATAGAAGGGGAGGATGGCGTCGCCGACAAGCTGGCTCTCTTTCAGTTTTTTGATCACGTCGCGATAGTCGCTGCTCGGCCAGCCACGTTGCTTCGCGATTTGTGCCGCAATGGTCTGCATCTCGGCCTGGTATTCGGTGAACGCCTTGTGCGCCATTGTGGCGAGCTCAGCCGGAGGGATATCGATCCCGTAGCCCGCTAGATTTAACGCGTACAGCTCCGGCGGCTCGCGAAAGTCCGCGCGGGCTTTCGGCAGGATTTCGGTCCTCACCCATTGGTCATAGTCCGCAAGCTGAGACTTGAGCCTTGCGTAGGGCTCTTCCCATCCCTGTAAGCCGTACTGTTTGAAGAGAGAGGCGATGCCGTCGACGTAGAGCTGGTTGCGGGAAAGCCCTGTCTCGACCGAGGCCTTTGATGGGTAAATCATGTTAGGCTTGGCCAATTGGCGTTGCGTCAGCGTCTTGAACTGCTCCGTGAATGGCGTAGAGCCCGCCGGTTCGAGGCCGGTGTACTTGCGCAATCGGACCACCGCCGCCGGACGCCGCCTCGGCGCCACCTGATCGTCCAGCAGAACCCGCAGCCCCTGAAACACGGCGCCACTGGCATTAAGAAAGGGAACAAAGTGGTCCTCAAGGAAGCCGTGCCGCTTCAAAGCAAGGTCCGTGGCCTGAATCATGATTTCCAGGTCTTGCCGGACGTACTTGTCTTGCTCGTTCGGAAGCTGTTCCCGAAGCGTTGCCAGCGCGGCGCGGTTCTCTGAGGTTTCCGCGACGTCGTCCTCGTGCGTGGCAATCGAAATCAGCTCGTCGTATTGAGGGAGGTTATCTGCGGACGCGCCTTCCGGTGTGTGCTTGTTGCTGATGTCGTCAAGCAACTTCGCGAATTCGTTGCTGCGGGCGATCCAGGCTTTGTTTGCGGCACCTGTAGGGGACACGGGGCCCTTGGCTGCGGCGTCTTGCTTGGCGGCATGGGTCACACCGCCACGGACGGCGACGTAAGCCGGTCCAACGCACGCGGTCGCCAGCAGTAGAACCGCGAGAAGTCGTCCGATCACAGGCAGTCTCCTAACGAGCGCGGCACACAGAAGCCGTCCGGCCGAGCGGCTTGGCATATCGGTCTAACCTATTGCTTCGACTCACGCCTCGGGCTGTCCGTCCAAGACGCTTCTGCATCCGACCGCCGAAGGTAGTTCGCATCCAAAGCCACAGCGTCCGTCAGTCGATTCTCGATCGCAAGCCGATATCCCAGCCGCCCGATCACCGGAGCTAATAGGGAAGAGGCCGCTTGCACACTTTCCCCCTTGCTTCGACGGGCCGCCCAAGGTTCCGTTTCGGTCAGCTGAGTGGGCTCCGCGGAAATCCATTGAATTGGGTCCGCACCGACGCTCTCGGCGACCCATGCGATGAACTTTTCCGGCGCGATCAGCATTTCCTCGCCAATGCGCTCCAGAGTGCCACCGCGGCGGTACATCGCCCCGAACACCTGACCGCGCCGCGCATCCGCAAACGCCGCCACGTAGGGTTCCGCGCCGGTTGCCTGCGCGGCCAACGCTTCCAATCGCGACACTGCCGCGATGCCGCGTCCGTAGACCTCCGCCCAGGCTTTTGTGGTCGTCAGCCCCACCCGCACGCCGGTGAAGGAACCTGGCCCCGCAGCTACCGCATAAGCATGTACATCGCTTAGCGCGACTCCAGCCGTTTGCAGCGCCCGTTGGACCGCAGGCAGCAGCCAGGACGAATAATCCTGCGCGGTATCGTGGGCCACCGTGTGAAGGGCCTGGTCGTCGCGCAACACCGCGACGCTACCTCGCGAGTCGCACGTATCGAGAGCAAGGAGAAACACGCGCCGATTCTACCCTAGAGCGCGGTAATTCCGCGTAAACGATACAAGCAATTACGGTTGCCAGCACAGGGAGGAACGAGGCTTACGGTTCCATAGAGGCCGAGGAGCGGACGGAGCGGCCAATAACCGCACAGTAGTGGTGGACGAGAATCGTAGAGCAATTTGCTTGCCAAATTAGTAACTGTCCTTCCCTAAGCCCCTGATTCCACTGCATATATCTTGACTCTTCAAACACAAATGCCGTACAGTAAATCCTGCATGCCTAGGGGGGCAACCTAAAGATATGGAATACAAAATCGGCGACAAGGTCGTCTATCCGAACCACGGTGTAGGACTTGTAGAGCAGATTAGCTACGGGGTCTTAAACGGTAGAACCGAACGCTATTTCATGATTCGTATCGTTTCGAGCGGGTTGCGCGTTATGGTGCCGCAGTCAAACGCCGATATAGTCGGCCTTCGGTCGGTGATTCGCTCCAACGACGCCACCAAAGTGTTGGGGTTCCTGGAACATGGCAAGCTGAACTCCCATCACGATTGGAAGCACCGCTTCAAAGAAAACTCGGAGCGCATGCGCACCGGTTCTCTCCTGGAAGTCGCAGTGGTCCTCAAGAGCCTGGTTTCCCTCAGCCGCAGCAAGCCGCTTTCCTTCCGCGAAAAGAAAATGCTCGAACGCGCCAAGTACCTGCTGGTCAGTGAAATGGCCACTGCGCGCAATACCACCGCGGAGAGCGCCGAAGCCGTCGTAGTGAAATCCCTCGCCAAGGCCAAGCTGACGTTCCCGATCATGACCGAAAAATTTGAGTAGCCTTAGTTAGAACCCTTCCTTCGGCGGGCAGCCTTCGGGTTGCCCGCCTTTTTCTTTCTCTCTCGATTTGGAGCACCCCAGCCGCCGCCGCCCGGCGTTTCGATTCGCAGGATCGTTCCCGCCTCCGCAAAAAACGCGCACTTGCTAGGCAGCTCTTGTGCCTTCCCTCCGCGCAGAAGAACGGTCTTCCCTGGGCGTCCGTCTTCTCCGCCCGCCAAGCCGTAGGGTCCGCGCTTCCGCCGGTCGCTGAGCAAGCCCACCTGGGCGGCGGTGAGCAGTTCGATCTCCCGCACAATCCCATCACCGCCCTTGTAACGCCCGCTGCCACCGGATCCCCGGCGGACGGCGTATTTCCGCAGGCGCACCGGGTAGACCTGCTCAAACACTTCCGAGGGCGTGTTCCACGAATTCGTCATGTGCGTGTGAATGGCCGAGGCGCCGTCCATACCCGGACGCGCGCCCATACCGCCGGCAATCGTCTCGTAGTAGGCAAACGGCTGCCCGCCATGACGCGGGTCGGCTCCTCCCAGCGTCAGATTGTTCATCGTCCCTTGGCTGGCGGCTGGGATGCGAGTCGGCGCAGCCTTGGCCAGCGCCCGCAGCAGCGTGTCTACCATGCGCTGCGACGTCTCCACGTTGCCGCCTGCTACCGCTGCGGGCGGCCGTGCATTGACGATTGTGCCGAGCGGAGCGAACACGCGAATCGGTCCGAGCAAGCCCGAGGTTGCGGGAACGTCCTCGGCCAGGAGACATCGAAAAACGTAGTAAACCGCCGAGATCGCGATCGCTTCAACGGCGTTAACGTTACCGGCGCATTGCGGCGATGAGCCTGTGTAGTCCACTTCGGCGAGTCCCGCCCGAATGCGTACCTTGACGCGGATACGCAGCGGGTCGTCGGTCGACACCGTCGCCATCCAGAAAATCCTCAGCGGTGTACGTTCCCGATCGCAGTTCCTTCAGCGCCGCCCGCATCATTGCTTCGGAGTAGTCGAGCAGGTGCTGCCCGTAACGCTGCACTTCGCCTTCCCCGTACTTGGCAACAATTTCGGTAAGCCGCCGATCGCCGATCTGGCACGCCGCGATCTGAGCCGCTAAGTCGCCCTCGCGCTCCGCGGGTGTCCTTACATTCGCCAGCAGCAGGGCCATCACATCACGGCTCATCGCGCCCCGACGGAAAATCTTCACCGGCGGAATCCGCAGCCCTTCTTGGAAAATCTCGCGCGCCGGACCCATCGAGCCGGCCAGCGCCCCTCCCACGTCTGCATGGTGAGCGCGATTGGCGACGTAGAACGAAGCTCGCCGCTTTCCCGCGAGATGCACGGGCATGACCATCGTCAAGTCCGGCAAATGCGTGCCGCCTGCGAAGGGATCATTCAGCAGCGCGATGTCTCCGGCTTCCAGAGTGAGCGCCGCGCGTGCCGCCGTCACCGACGCCGGCATCGAGCCTAAATGCACGGGCATGTGATCGCCCATCGCGAGAACGCGGCCGTTCGCGTCGTATACCGCGCACGAGTAGTCCCGCCGCTCCTTGATGTTCGGGGAAAACGCCGAGCGCCGCAGCGCCGCCCCCATCTCCTCCGCGACGGAGTGAAACACGTTCTTGAAGATCTCGAGCCGTGTGGGATCAACCCCGCGGTTCGCTTTATCAGCCTCGCGCATCGCGCCCTGCCTTCCTGGCTTGCCGCAAGAGAATCTTTCCGTAGGCGTCGACGCGGCCATGCCAACTCGCCGGCACCACGGTCGTCGCGCTGTATTCGGTGATAACCGCCGGCCCTGAAAAGCGATCTCCGGCTCGCAATTCTTCTCGATCGATCAAGCGAGCGTTCTGCGCTTTTCCGTCGAATACGCAGCGCAAGGAGACGGTTCTGGGTGCTCGCGCGCCTTTTGCTGCTCGGGCAATCTTCTTCAGACTGGGCTTGTCCGTGATCCCTGTTGCTCGGCAACGCAAATTCACGATCTCCACGGCACGCCGTGCATCGTGATACCCATAGCGCTGCTCGTGTGCCCGGTGAAACGCCGCCACAAAATCCCCGACTGCCGGGATGCTCAATTCATACGCTTGTCCCGAGTAGCGCATGTCCAGCCGGTGCTCGATCCGAATCCTGGATGCTGGAAAGTCCTCTTTTCGCAGCGCGCATTTTCCGTCTTCCTCAAGCGGGCGGAACAGCTTGCGGAGCGTTTCAGTGGTATGTCCGGCCGCGTCGATCGCAAGCAGCACCGTGCGCGAAAACTCTCTCACCACGTCCGCCCGCAGAATCCCGAGCGCGGACAATCCGCCGGGAAACATGGGCAGCAGAACACCCCGCATCTCCAACGCGGCCGCCAGCGCGCACGCGTGGAGGCCTCCTGCTCCACCAAACGCCACCAAGGTGTACTCGCGCGGGTCGTGGCCGCGCTCCACCGAAATCACGCGGATGGCTTTCTCCATGACGGCGTCCGCGACGGCTAGAATTCCCCCGGCAAACTCCTCCATGGTGCGAAACTTCCCGCGCAGTTTCTCGAATTGCGCTGCGCGCACGCGGTACGTCGAGCGCGAACCCTCCGCCGAGCAATCCCTTATCTCCGAAGTGCCCCAGCACCGCGTGAGCGTCCGTCACCGTCGGCTTGTCGCCGCGCCCATAACAGACCGGGCCCGGCACGGCTCCTGCGCTCTCCGGTCCGACGCGAAGAGCTCCGCCGCGATCGAATCGCGCGATCGAGCCGCCTCCCGCGCCAACGGTGTGAATCTCCAGCATTGGCACAGCCACTGGCATTCCCGCCACGATGGACTCGCTCGTCGTGCGCAACTCCCCGGAAAGCAGTGCTACGTCAGTCGACGTTCCGCCCATGTCGAACGTGATCACCTTATCGATTCCGGCGAGTTCCGCAGCGTACGCAGCGCCTGTCACGCCTCCCGCCGGCCCCGACAATATCGTCGTCATCGGCGCGCGCGCCGCTTTCTCCGCCGAGATGATTCCACCGTTGGACTGCATCACGTGCACGCGGACGCTTGCGGCCTTACGTGGCGTATTCCTGGCGGACCAAACCGCGCGTATGTGCTCCTGGGCGCCGCTGAGATATCGGCTCATCACCGGTGCCAGATACGCGTTGATCACCGTAGTGGAGGTGCGCTCGTATTCGCGAAACTCCGGCAGAATTTCGTGCGAGACCGATACCAAATACCCTTGGCGTCTCAGCGCCGCCGCGACTCGCTTCTCGTGATTCGCGTTCCGGAAGCAAAACAGGAAGCACACTGCGACGGCGTCAGGACGCTCGCGGCGCACGGCACGCAACACACGCCGAATCTCGGCGTCGGTTAGTGGCTCAAGGACCGCGCCATCCCACGCAAGCCGCTCATTGGCGCCAATGCGTGCCCGGGCCGGAACCAGCGGCTCCGGCTTTTCGACGAAGAAGTCGTAAAGCTTCGGCCGCGCCTGTCGGCCAATCTCCAACACGTCCTCAAACCCAGCCGTTGTAACCAGTGCCACACGCCCGCCGCGCCGCTCGAGCAATGCATTGGTTCCGACGGTCGTGCCGCACACCAAATCAAGTTGGCCTACCTCGCGAGCCGAGCCAAGCCGCCGTAGAACTTCGCGAACCGCCTCGGCAATCGCTTCTTCGGGCGCCGCTCGTCGCGATACGACCTTCACGATCTCCAGCTTCCCGTCGCGCACGAACACGCAGTCCGTGAAGGTTCCCCCCGTGTCGATCGCAATGCGCATGAGCCGCCGATTCTACATCACACGAACCCACTGCGCCGGATGGATGCAATCAGTGCACGACGGAGATCACGCGAAAGCGAGTAGCTGCGATCGTGGAGGCGAGGGAATTCGTGTTGGCTGGATGAGTGCGGCACGCATGCTGCGCGCTCACTATTGATTCAAGGCAAGGGACGGATCGAGGGAAAGCGGGAACTCGAACATCTGATTGTCGATTGGAACGCGCATCAAGTATTGCCCGGGATCCGTGTCACGCTCGAACCATACCGCGCCCCAGGTTCTGCCATCGGGCCGCACGGAACCCTTCTTGAGAGCCGCCGCGCTGAACTGGTCCGGCACGATGGCCGTTTGCTTGACGGCAGGCCGCGTGAGGTCCTCGACCGACTGGCGCTGCACGGCGTAAACCGGCGCGAAGACAGGAGAGAAGTCAGATTCCTTGAACTGGGCGCTTACTGTACCGCCGCTGGTGGCAGCTCGTTGTGTTTCCCTTGCCAGTTGCGCGGGATCGCGGTTGGCGAGCGACTTCGCGTGCGCTCCTGCGCTTTCCAAGGTGATGCCCATCGGATTGACGTAGACGTACAATGTGCTGAAGTTCCCGATGGCCACGTTGGCGCGCAACTTTGAGGCCGCATCCTGCAACGATACTTGCACGGTCACGCCGTTTATCGTCAGCGATTTCACCACCGCGCCGTCCTTAGTGAATTGATCGCAGCCCTTAGCGCCCGGCCGCCATCGCGCCACACCGTAGTTGTTCGTTGAGGCCGACGTAGGCTCCACGCGCGGGGCGGGTCTTGCCGGCGGCGCCTTCATCACATACATCGACGCCACATATCCCGTTTTGCCGTCGGCCGTGCGTACGCTCATCGTGTAGCCTTCGGTCTCCGACAGCACCGCGATACCGTCTCCGCAGTTCAGCGTAGCCACCAGCTTCAGGGGAAGCTGCTGCATGGCGTCCGCTGTCATCGGCACGCTTGAAAGCTCACGGCAATTGATCCGCCATGGAAGGCTCACGGCTACCGGCGCTGGCTTCAGCACGTCCTGCGCGCGCGACGCAGCGGGCAGAAGTAGACCCATGGTGGCGGCCAGGATCATGAATCGGCGTGTCATTTCGATTGCCTCGCGCCTTGCATGTGATTTCTCTAATCTTGCGTTCCAGTCGTATCTTCGCGTTAGCCTCCGGCGGTGCCTATAGCTCCCGAGTACCAGAGGCCAGTAATCATCAGGGCACGGCCGGTCAGGCGCCCAAAGGCGTCGCCCAGCGCGGGAATCCACAACCGTATGGACAAATCGCGCCAACTAAAGTAAAGGACCATCATGCGGAATATATTCGCTTTGCGAGGAGCTTCATGAAGAACGTCGGCATTGTCTGCGGCTGTGCCCTATCCGTGTTCCTGTTAATCCCCGGCAATGCCCACGGACAGGCTCAACCGAATACTCCACCGCCCGCCGACTGCCAGGAGCTTCCAGCCATTGTCGCGAAGCTGGCGATCGCCCAGAAGACGCTGCAAGACTGGCCCAATCTCGCGCGGTATGGCGACGCCAACACTAAGATCGCTGCGCCAGCGAACAAGGAGAATCGGGTCGTGTTCATGGGCGACTCGATCACCGATGCGTGGGTGCAACCGCAGTTCGGCGGATTCTTTCCGGGCAAGCCTTATATTGACCGCGGGATCAGCGGCCAGACCACGCCGCAGATGCTGATTCGCTTCCGCCCGGACGTTATCGCTTTGGGGGCCAAAGTAGTGGTGATCCTGGCCGGGACAAACGACCTGGCTGGAAACACCGGGCCGATGACTGTCAGCCAGATCGAAGACAATTTGACTTCGATGGCCGAGCTTGCCCGTGCCGGCAAGATTCGTGTCGTCCTGGCTTCCGTCCTGCCGGTGAGCAACTACGGCCATGACCGCGACGGCAATCCCATCGACATGCGCATCAAGCGTCAGCCGGAGAAAATCCTTGAGCTGAATGCTTGGATCAAGAAGTATGCCGCGGCAAAGAGTTTGGTGTACCTCGACTATTTCTCCGCCACGGTCGATGATCAGGGCCTGCTGAAGAAAGACCTCAGCGAAGACGGCCTTCACCCAAATGCCAAGGGCTACGCTGTAATGTCCCCGCTGGCCGAGCAAGCCATCCAGGCGGCTCTGAAGAAGCACCCCTAGCCCTGGCTCCGGTCAGTGACTCCGCTCTGTGCGGGCATTTCAATAGCCGATTGAGAACAACCGCCGCTTTGCCCCTTTTGACCGGTCTTGTCGCCGTGCTAAAACGGAGACACGACATCGGAGTTGGGAGCGCTGCCTTTCTTGCTCGCAAGTACAGGTTCGACGCTCCGCTCGCTCTCCACAAGCAAGGCCACCATGAATTCACGACATTGGCGAACGAGTGTCCAGAGGCTAGCGTTTTGCGCGGTCCTTGCTTGCAGCCTCCCGCTCGCTGTTTCCTCTCAGGAGAACGAGCTAAAGCCTTTGAAGAAGGTCATACCCGCGTATCCCGACGTGCTCAAGCGCATGGGACTCAGCGGGACGGTCCGCGTGAAGGTGACGGTTGCTCCGGATGGTTCCGTCAAAGAGATTGAAGTGCTTGGCGGCGGCGCAATCTTCGCCGAATCGGTGTCCAAGGCCGTCAAACAATGGCGCTACCCGGCTGCCGACAAGACCCGAGTCACCGACGTATCCGTAGAATTCAATTGCTGCGCCACGGTCGTCACTTCGCCGTGACGCTTCGTTTTCAGGTCGCCGGGCGTTAACTTGACCCTGAGACACCGCTGCGCTAGGGTGTAAGAAGTTTCTCCCAGAGTTGGCCGCGCACGAAATTCAGGTCTCGGATGCGGCTCGGCACCAGCAGGAGGAATTCGCCATCGGCCAGCCGGTTCCTGTATCAGCAAAACCTCCCACTTGGATGCGACGTACCGTTCACATTTCCGGACAAATTGAACCCTTTTTCGGCACGCTCGATGAGAACGTGCGCCTGCTCGAGGACGTGCTGCACGTGCGGACACATTTGCACGACACGCGGTTGACCATCGAAGGCGAGCAGGAAAGCGTCGACCAAGGCGTGAAAATCGTTGAGGAGTATAACCACCTCACGCGCCACGGCCGCAAGCTTTCCAGCACCGAAGTGAAGTCCCTGATCAGCGTCGCGACCGAGGAGCCGCACGAGTCGCCGCGCGGAATGTTCGAGCACGGGCGAACGCGCTCGTTCGGCAAGAAAGTCGTCACGCCGAAGAACGCCGGCCAGCGCCGCTACATGGAAGAGATCGAAAAGCACGACATGATGTTCGCCGTGGGGCCGGGCGGCACGGGAAAGACCTACATCGCGGTGGCCATGGCTGTGAGTGCGCTGCTCACCAAGCAAGTGAACCGTATCATTCTGGCGCGTCCGGCGGTGGAAGCGGGCGAGCGGTTGGGCTTTTTGCCCGGGACGCTGCAACAAAAGATCGATCCGTACATGCGCCCGCTTTACGATGCGCTGTACGACATGCTGGACGCCGACAAACTGGACCGCTTCTTGGAGAAGGGAATTATCGAAGTGGCGCCCCTCGCTTTCATGCGCGGCCGCACGCTGAACGACTCCTTCGTGATTCTGGACGAAGCGCAAAATACGACCAGCGAACAAATGAAGATGTTCCTGACGCGTCTGGGCTTCAACTCCAAGGCGGTGATTACCGGCGACGTGACGCAAATCGATTTGCCGGCCGGGAAGAAATCGGGACTCATCGAAGCGCTGGAAGTGTGCAGCAAGATCGAAGGCATCGGCGTAGCCCAGTTCAGTGAGAAGGATGTCGTGCGGCACAACTTGGTGCAGCAGATCATCCGCGCGTATGAGGAGTATGATGGTACGCAGCCGCAACGCGGCGGCAACGCTACCAACGGCAAGTCCGAACCGCGCGCGGCAGAGTCCGGGAAAGAACAGACCAAAGAAATTCATCAAGGATGATTCTGAACCGCCAGCGGACGGTGCGCGTGGCGCGGCCAGAGCTGGAGTCGTTTCTGCGCAAGGTGCGCCAAAGCCTCGGCCTCGGTAGGTCGCACGTAACGGTTTGCCTGGTGAGCGACGCGGAGATCGCCCGCATGAACGAGTCCTTCCGCAAGAAGAAAGGCCCAACGGATGTATTGTCGTTCCCTGCGGTCATGCGGCGAAAGCCGGTGTCCGTGCCGTTGGCGCCAGTGAGGTCGCGCCGCAAATCCACGGTCTCGGGCGGAGGGTTTCTTGGTGACATCGCGATCTCACCGGCAACGGCGCGCCGTAACGCGAAAAAATATGGGCGGCCATCGTCTCGCGAACTACAAATCTTAATACTCCATGGAGTGCTGCATCTGCTCGGCTACGACCACGAAACCGATCGCGGCCAGATGAACCGGATAGAACAGCGGCTGCGGCGAAGGCTCGGACTCGCGTGAGAGTCTACTTCTGGGCATATACGCTGGGCACGGTGCTTCTGGCGCTGAGTTTGCCGATTTTTTCCTACCTCACTTTGATTTATCGCGAACTCGGTCGTATGACCACGGGCCGCGTGCATGAACATCTCGACATCTTCGAAGCTGAGATTGAGCCCGAAGCTCAAGATCAACCGCCGTAGCGGCGGCCGGACGTTCCGCATCTTGGGACACTTCTGGCTCGCGTTCTTGGTGCTCGAGACGACGCGCGGAGTGGTGTACTTCGTTCCCGGCACGTTGGAATCCTTCGTCGAGTTCTGCGTGTTTCTGACGTTGGAAGTCGTCATTTTGATGCATTTCGTTCCGGACATGTTGCTGTACCGCACGACGGGACGCTGGCTGCTGCCGTTGCTGCCGTTGATTCGCGCGGGCATGGGGCTGGTCTGGCCGGTGCGCGTTTTTCTGGAAGGCGCAGAATCGCTGGCGAGAATCGCCGAGCACGAGCCGGAAAGAACTGAAGAACAGCGCACTGAAGAGGGAATCGAAGCGCTGGTCGAGCAAGCCGAGGAAGAAGGCATCATCGAGCCGGAGCAAGCCGATCTGATCGAACAAGTGGTGGAGTTTAGCGACAAACGCGTGCGCGAAGTGATGACCCCGCGTCCGGACATCGTGGCGATCGCCGCGGATGCTTCTCTCGAAGAGCTGCATGCGAAGTTTATCGAGATGCGTTTTGCACGCATGCCGGTATACGAGAAATCACTCGACGACATTTTCGGCGTCGTGTATGCGCAAGACTTGCTGCACATCGCGGACCAGGATTTGCCGAAGCGCAAAGTCCGTGAACTGGTGCGGCCGGCGCTGTTCATGCCGGAGACCAAGGCAGGCTCCGAGCTTTTACGTGAGATGCGCAAGAAGAACCAGCCCATGGCGGTGGTCATCGATGAACATGGATTGGTGGCGGGCCTCGCGACCGTCGAAGACTTGGTCGAAGAAATTGTCGGTGAAAGCGGGCACGACGACCGGCAACCCGCTCCCGATGTGGTGCGTGAGGTGGACGGTGGCTTGGTGATGCGCGGCAGCATGTCCATCGATGAGGTCGAGGAGCTTCTCGGAGTGAAATTTGGGGACAAGTCTGACGAAGCCGTGACCACGATTGCGGGCCTCCTGAGCCACGTGTCCGGAAAAGTTCCAGCGCCTGGCGACAAAATCGATCTAGAAGGGCATCGCTTCGAAGTGCTGGAAGCGAACCAGAGAAAAGTGCTCCGCTTGCGCATCCGCAAGCGGCCGGCAGCTGCACCGGCGCCTGCACGTTGAGGTTCCGCAAAGAGAGATGGGGTAGAGTTTGACCGAAAACAAAGAAAACACTTCAGGTAAGCAGTCCGCGCGTCGCGCCGGCTTCGTGGCGATCGTCGGACGGCCGAATGCAGGGAAGTCGACGTTGCTGAATCGCGTGGTGGGCCAGAAGGTCGCCATCGTGACGGCGAAGCCGCAGACCACGCGGAACCGAATCCAAGGCATCGTTACGCGGCCCGAAGGGCAAATCGTTTTCATTGATACGCCCGGCTTGCATGAGGCGGATTCGGCGCTGGGGCGTCAGATGATGCACGAAGTCGCGGCGGCTCTGGAAGGGATCGATGTGCTGTTGCTCATGGTCGATGCAAGCCGCGCCTATCCGCATGCCGATGCGCTGCTGCTCGAACGGGCGCAGCGATTCCGCGGGAAGACGATTCTGGCGCTGAACAAGGTCGACCGCTTACCGAAGCCAAAGTTGTTGCCGCTAATTGATGCCTTTCAGAAGGCGTTCGAGTTTTCGGCGGTCGTTCCGATCTCCGCGCTGAAAGGAACCGGCTGCGAGGAGCTGCAGAAAGAAATCCTGCGGCAGTTGCCCGAGAGCGAGCCTTACTTTCCCGAAGACCAGGTAACCGACCAGCCGGAGCGATTCTTGGCGGCGGAAATTATCCGCGAGAAAGCGATTCAGGTGATGTACCACGAAGTGCCATACGCGCTCGCCGTGTTCGTGGACAAGTTCGAGGAGAAGCCCAAGCTGCTGCGCATTGAGGCTACGCTGAACGTCGAGCGCGATTCGCAAAAGAAAATCTTGATCGGGCACAAAGGCGAGATGCTGAAGAAGATCGGCACCGCAGCGCGCAAGGAATTGGAAGACCTGTTCGACACGAAGATCTACTTACAGACGTTCGTGAAGGTTGTTCCCGGCTGGCGCGAGGACCCACACAAGGTGCGAGAGCTGGATTGGCATTTCCAGCTGGAAGGTTTGAGCCAGACGCAGGAAAACGAACACGAAGTCGAGCCGGAAGGCGAGGCGGACTAGTCCGGGGCAGCGATGCCCAGGGACTTCATTTTGCGGTAGAGGTGGCTGCGCTCTAAGCCCAGTGCTGACGCGGTTTGCGTCATGTTCCAACGGTTTTCCTGCAATTTCCGCAAGATAAATTCGCGCTCGTAGGCGCTACGCGCCTCGTGCAGCGTGTTGTATGGGTGTTGCGGGCTTTCCGCGACGCCGCGGAAGAGCTCGGGCGGGAGATGGTGCGGCTCGATGCGGGCTTGCGGGCAGACGATCACCAGCCGCTCGACGAGGTTGCGCAGTTCGCGAACGTTGCCGGGCCAGGGATAGCGCAGCAGGATCTCCATGGCAGTGTCGCTGAGCTCGCGCGTTCTCTTCCCGTTAGCGGAACTAAATTCGTTCAGGAAGTAGCGCGCGAGAATGGGGATATCTTCCTTGCGGTCGCGGAGCGGCGGAACGAAAAACGGGATAACGTTGAGGCGGTAGAACAGATCTTGACGGAAAGCGCCGCGGGCGATTTCTTGCTCAAGATTCTTGTTGGTAGCGGCGAGCACGCGAACGTCCACCGTAAGCGTTTGGTTCGAGCCAACCGGCTCAAAGCGCTGCTCCTCGAGAACGCGCAACACTTTGGATTGCGTGCGCAGGCTCATGTCACCGACTTCGTCGAGGAAGAGCGTTCCGCCGTCCGCCTTCTTGAATTTTCCGATCTTGTCTTCCGCGGCGCCGGTGAAGCTGCCTTTTACGTGACCGAAAAGTTCCGACTCGATCAGCTCCTCCGGAATCGCGGCGCAATTTACTTCGACGAACGGGCCCTTGCTGCGAAGGCTGGCGGCGTGCAGCGAACGAGCAACAAGCTCTTTGCCGGTGCCACTTTCGCCAAAGATCAGTACCCGGCCGTTGGTGGGCGCGGTGACGGCGATCTGCTGCCGCAAAGCTTTCATCGGCACGCTTTCTCCGATGACTTGGTAGCGATGACCCAGCTCGGTGCGGAGAACCTGGTTTTCTTCCTGAAGGCGCCGCTGCTGGATGGCGTTGCGGACGAGGACGATTATTTTCTCAAGCGATAGCGGCTTCTCAATGAAGTCAAAGGCGCCAAGCTTGGTGGCGCGCACGGCTGTTTCAATTGTCCCGTGGCCGGAGATCATGATGACCGCGGGAGGCCGGGGCGCAGCCTGGAGTCGGCTCAGGGCTTCCAAGCCGTCGATGCCGGGGAGCCATACATCGAGTAGTACGACTTCTATGTCGCCGGCGGCGGCGCGTTCAAGGGCTTCTTCGGCGGAAGCGGCGGATTCGACGTGATAGCCCTCGTCCAGGAGGATCGAAGAGAGCGATTCGCGAATACCGGCTTCATCATCGACGACAAGCAGGTGCGGGCGAGGAGTCATCAGGAGGCTTCGACCCCGTTGCGATCGGTGACGGGAGCGACAGCGGCAGCCGGCTCCGCTACAGGAAGCTCGACCAGGAAGCGCGAGCCGGCAGGGAAATTATCTTCCACGTAGATGGTGCCGCCGTGTTCGGCGACGATTCGCGCGGCGATGGCGAGGCCCAGGCCGGTGCCGCGGTCCTTGGTCGAAAAGTGCGGCAAAAAGAGACGATCTTTGTCCTCCGGAGAGATGCCGTGGCCGGTGTCTTGCACGCAGATTTCGACGATCTCTGCATCGCCATGCGAACAAGTGGAAACCACGATCTCGCGGACCGGCGCAGTTTCGAGCGCTTCGGCGGCGTTATCAATCAGGTTGACGACCACGCTGCGGAGGAGCCCGCCGTCGGCGCGGACGGGCGGCAGATTCTCGGCGAGCGACGTCTTCAGCGTGATGCCATCGAGTCGACCGGAAAACACCTCGACGGCTTCGTGGACGATGGTATTGGCGCTGGTGGGAGCGAGCTTGGCGACAGGGAAGCGCACGAATTGCGAAAATTCATTGACCAGGGCGGCAAGAGTAGAAACCTCGCGTTCGATCAGGCGGGAGCACTCCTGGACGAGCCGCGCAAGCTCGGGATCGCGCGGTGCGGAGATGTCGGCCGGCTCACGGCGCTCCATGAAGCGCGACAGGCGCTGCGACGACAATTGAATGGGCGTGAGCGGGTTCTTGATCTCGTGGGCGATGCGCCGGGCGACTTCCTGCCATGCGGCGGTTTTCTGCGCGCGAAGCATTTCGGTAAGATCGTCGAGCACCAGGACAAAGCCGGTATTGGCGCGGCGCGGACCGAGCGAACTGACGGTGACGGCGAGGTGCAGGACGCGCCCGGCGACGACGGTCTCGATTTCGCGGGAGACCACGCCCATGCGCAGCGAACGCCGCATCAGCAGTTGGACGGTGCGGGCGGCTTCAGGCCCCAGCAATTGCTCGAGCGATTGAATGTCGCGAGCGGCTTCGCCGAACATGCGTGTAACGGCGGTGTTTTCTCGGAGGATGCCGCCCTCGGAGTCCAAGGAAATTACGCCGGTGGGGACGTTTTCCAGAATCGTCTCCATCAACTGGCGACGGCGCTCAAGCTCTTGAACGGCTTGCTGGAGATTTCGTGTGAACTGGTCGATCTGGGCGCGGCTATCGCGCAACTGCGTGACCATGACATTGAAGGAGCGAATGAGGACGCCCAGCTCATCCTGGGCCTGCTCTGGAACCTGGTAGTCGAAATTGCCGGAAGAGACTTCGCGGGTGCCTTCGGCCAGGGCTTGAATCGGCACGGTGACCTGTTTGGCGAGAAACAGCGCAATCCACATAACGGAAAACAACAACAGCATCGTGAACAGAACGAGGATGAGGAGCATCTGACCCTTGAGCGCGCGCAGATTCTGCTTTTCCTTGTCGTATTCGTTCGTTTGCTTCTGAATCTCGGTGATCCTGGTCAAGAAGTTCGGGCTGGTGCGATAGCCCGCCGCCACGTATCCCGCGTTCTGGCCCTTCTCGATGGTGGGAACGCGAGCCACGAGATAGTTCTTTCCTTGTGCTTCCCAGAGTTCCACTCCACTGGCGAGGGTGCGGACAGGATGTCCGAAAACGCCGATGTGCTCGCAGCCTTGACCGGTGCGATCCTCCGGCTGGTCGTCGCACACGACCCCTCCACGAAGGGGCTTGCCATCCTTGTCGAAAATCCAAAGCGCATCCAGGCCTGACTCGAAGGCGTGTTTCAGGAGCTCGTCAGTAGATTGCGGCGAACTTCGTTGAGCTTGCCGCGCCAAGTTGCGCAGGCGTGGTAGGGTGGTGCGCCCAAAGTCGTTCATCAGGGACTGCGTTTGTTCCGAGGCGATCTCGAGGGGGCGAGGAAACCAGCGGCCAAGAGTGCGATTCAGAAGGGAATAGCTGACGAAAAACATGAACACGACGGGCAGCAGCGACAAAGCCATCGCGCCGATGACCATCTTGGTCTTGAAACGCGCACCCAGGGTTTTCTTGCTGCGCTCGATCAAGAGGCGAACGAGGGTGCGGAAAAAGATCAAGCCGAAGACAATGAGGGCCGCGATGATGAAGCTAGAAACGGCGGTGAGCGCCATGACGGCGCGCCAGTTCCCCGGCTCGAAAGGAACGTCGAGGGAGCCGAAAGTGAAAACCGCTCCTAGCAGCAGGCTGAGCAAAATACCGCCGAGGGCCAAGCTCCAACGTTGTTTTGGTGGAAGCGAACTCATGATGCGCCCGCGATCCTTTCTAACGCCTGGTCCGGCAGCAGGGAATTCAGCGCGCACTCACCGCAGCGCGGGTTGCGTGCGCGGCAATAGTGTTTCCCGGTGTGAACGATGAGAGCGTGAAATTGATTATACAGCGCAACGCTGCGAGGCAGGCTACGCTCGAAGAGCCGGCGGATCTCTTCGTAGCTCTGCTCGGTGTCGGCGAGTCCGTGACGCTCAAGCATGCGGCGGGCGTAGGCGTCGACGACGAAGACGCGATGGTTGCCAGCATAGAGAAGAATCGAGTCGGCGGTTTCCGGGCCGATGCCGTGAACTCCGAGGAGCTGTTCGCGCAGGACGGGTGTGGGTGTGCCGAACATCTTGGCCAGCGAGCCTTGATAGGTCCGGCGGAGGAAGCGCACGAAGGCCTTGAGCTTCTTCGCTTTCTGGCGGAAATAGCCAGAGGAGCGAATCAGCCGCGCGAGACGCGCCAGGGGAACGTTCTCGATGGCGCGCGGAGTCAGGAGTTTCTCGCGTCGTAGGTTTTCGATGCAGGGCTCGACGTTCGTCCAGGAAGTGTTTTGCGTGAGGATGGCGCCGACGATGACTTCAAACGGCGTGCGCCCGGGCCACCAATGTTGGGGGCCATGCGCGGCGAGGAGTGCGTCGTAGTAGACGCGGAGGACTGGTTGGGGGGTGGCCATGCTAGACGTGCCGAAATGGGCAGCTTGCGTTGCCGACACCGGGCGAGGCTCAAATTGTGGCAATGGAGGGAGTGCGGACATCTCCCTCGAACGATAGCGACGGAGTGGAGGCAAGTCAAGAAATGGAGTCGCAGAGGTGACTTGGCCGATTTTCGTGACTGTCCGGGTTCTTCGGGCTGGTACAGCCGGGGCGGGAGGATGTGGGGAGCTGTGGTTAGGCTGACGGGGGGGCACAGACAAGAGTGTCTGTGCTACTCGGAAGAAAACGCCCGCCACGGTCGGCGTCCGCTACGAAGAGGCGACGACAAAAAATGGCGAGAAAAATTGAGGGCGTGGCGAAATTTGAAAAACCAAAGTACTACGACCTGTACTTTGGTGCAGGTATTAGCCATTTCAGAACGATGTGTCAACTTAAGACTATGCTTAGCGGTGGCATTTGCTAAGGTGAGCGATGAGTTCGATCTTTCGGGAGTGCGCGGATGTCTGTCCGGCTCGGCGAGATACTGATCAAAGAGAGCCTGATCACGCAGGACCAGCTGCAGAAGGCGCTGGAGTTTCAGCGCTCGAATGGCGGCAAGCTGGGAAGCTGCCTGACCAAGATGGGCTTCATTACGGACGATGACATTACCGGTGTGCTTTCACGGCAGTACGGCGTCCCCTCCATCAACCTGAAGTATTACGAAATCGATCCGACGGTCATCAAACTGATCCCGCAGGACACGGCGACGCGGTACCAAGTGATCCCACTATCGCGCGTGGGGTCGGTGCTGACGATCGCGATGACCGACCCGACCAACGTCTTCGCGATGGACGACATCAAGTTCATGACCGGCTTCAACGTGGAGCCGGTGGTGGCTTCGGAGTCTGCGATCGGCGAAGCGATCGTGCGGTTCTACGGCGGCTCGGAGACGAATCACGAAGAGCTGAGCAAGATGATGAAAGACCTGGTCATGGACGACCAGGAACTGGAGCTGGCGGCCGAAGAGACGGAACTCGACACCGCGACCCTGGAACGCGCAGCGGAAGAAGCGCCGATCATCAAGCTGGTGAACCTGATCCTGACGGATTCAGTGAAACGAGGGGCGAGCGATATTCACATCGAGCCGTACGAGTTGGAGATGCGCGTAAGGTTCCGCGTTGACGGCGTATTGCAAACGGTAATGAGCCCGCCACTGCGGCTGAAGGATGCGATCACCAGCCGCTTGAAGATCATGGCCAAGCTGGACATCGCGGAAAAGCGATTGCCGCAAGACGGCCGCATCATGATCAAGTACAAGCAGGACGGGAAGAAGAAGGAACTCGATTTTCGCGTTTCCACGGTACCGACGCTGTTCGGCGAAAAAGTCGTAATCCGGTTGCTGGACAAAGAGAACCTGCGGCTGGATATGACCAAGCTGGGCTTCGAGCAGGAGTCGCTGAAGAAATTCGAGCGCAACATTTTGAAGCCGTACGGCATGGTGCTGGTCACCGGCCCGACGGGTTCGGGCAAGACGAACACCCTGTATTCCTCGGTAGCGCGCCTGAACACGGTGGATACCAACATTATGACCGCGGAAGACCCGGTCGAGTTTCAGCTGGCCGGGATCAACCAGGTGCAGATGAAAGAGCAGATCGGGTTGAACTTCGCGGCGGCGTTGCGCGCATTTTTGCGGCAAGACCCGAATATTATTTTGGTCGGAGAAATTCGAGACTTCGAGACGGCGGAAATCGCGGTAAAAGCGGCGCTGACGGGACACTTGGTGTTATCAACGCTGCACACGAACGACGCGCCGTCGACCATCAGCCGCTTGATGAACATGGGCATCGAGCCGTTCCTGGTGGCAACGTCGGTGAACCTGATTTGCGCGCAGCGGTTGGTGCGGCGCATCTGCTGCCAATTGCAAGGAAGAACTGGAAGTGCCGGAGCAGGCGCTGATCGACGCCGGATACACGCCCGAAGAAGTTGAAGACCACCAAGATCTATCACGGCAAGGGTTGTACCATCTGCAACAAGGGCGGGTACAAGGGGCGCACCGGCTTGTACGAAGTGATGGAAATCAACGACGAAATGCGGGAGCTGATCCTGGTGGGCGCGTCGGCCCTGGAATTGAAGAAGAAGGCCATCGAAATGGGCATGATCACGCTGCGCCGCAGCGGTCTGATCAAAGTGGCCTTGGGACAGACCACGATGGAAGAAGTTTTGCGCGAAACAGTTCTTTAGGAAGAAGGTGAGTGATGGCTGGAATTACGCTGAGCGAATTGCTGAAAAAAATGATCGAGATGGGCGGCAGCGACCTGCACATCACGACGAACAGCGCACCGCGGGTACGCGTCCATGGGCGGCTGCGTCCGCTGGACATGCCGCCATTGACGGCGGCGGATACCAAGTCTCTGGCGTACAGCGTGCTGACGGACGCGCAGAAGCACCGCTTCGAAGAAAACCTGGAGCTGGACTTTTCGTTTGGCTTGAAGAACCTGGCCAGGTTCCGCGGCAACGTGTTCAATCAGCGCGGCGCGGTGGGCGCGGTGTTCAGGACCATTCCTTGGGAGATCAAGGGGTTTGACGCCCTGGGCCTGCCGGCGGTCGTGAAGGGGATGTGCGACAAGCCGCGAGGACTGGTCTTGGTGACCGGACCGACGGGTTCGGGAAAATCCACGACGCTGGCCGCGATGCTCGACAAGATCAACAGCGAGCGCGAAGAGCACATGATCACGATCGAGGACCCCATCGAGTTTCTCCACAATCACAAGAAATGCCTGGTGAACCAGCGCGAGGTCCATGCGGACACGCACTCGTTCTCGAACTCGCTCCGCGCGGCGTTGCGCGAAGACCCCGACGTGGTGCTGATCGGCGAAATGCGCGACTTGGAAACGATTGAGTCCGCCCTGCGCATCGCGGAAACGGGCCACTTGACGTTCGCGACGCTGCATACCAATTCGGCGGCATCCACGATCAACCGTATTATCGACGTGTTTCCGGCACACCAGCAGCCGCAAGTACGCGCGCAGCTGTCGATGGTGCTGGAGGGCATTCTTTGCCAAGCGCTGCTTCCGCGGTCGGACGGCCGCGGGCGGGCGATGATCATGGAAGTGCTGGTGCCGACGCCGGCGATTCGCAACCTAGTGCGCGAAGACAAGATTCACCAGATCTATTCGGCGATGCAGACGGGTACGGGACAAACGGGAATGCAGACGTTCAACCAGGGCTTGGCGGGAGCATATTTCGCGAAGACGATCACGCTGGAGATGGCGCTGTCGCGTTCGTCGAACGCTGATGAACTGCAGGACATGATCAATCGCGGCGTATCAAGTCCGGGCGGCGGAAAAGCCCCCGTGGGAAAACGCTAAGAGCTTAAGGATTTCGGTTGAGCTGATCCAGCTCAGACCGAGGAGGACAAGGAAATGCCGGTATATACGTATAAGGGAACGAACAAAGCGGGAACCAGCGTCAGCGGCGAGATGAACGCCGCCAGCAAGGCAGACGTGACGAATCAGCTGCGCAGGCAGCAGATCACCGCTACCAAGATGTCCGAGAAGGGCAAGGAATTCAACCTGCCGACGTTTGGAGCGGGCGTCAACTCGAAAGAGTTGGCGATTTTTACGCGCCAGTTCTCGGTGATGATCGACGCGGGCTTGCCGCTGGTACAGTGCCTGGAAATTCTGGCCGGCCAGCAAGAGAACAAGACCTTTCAGAAGGTGCTGGCGGGAACGCGAGCCTCGGTGGAGGGCGGCGCCACGCTGTCGGCGGCAATGCGCCAATATCCGAAGGTCTTCGACGCGCTCTACGTCAACATGGTGGAAGCCGGCGAGACGGGCGGTATTCTCGACACCATTTTGCAGCGCCTCTCTACCTACATTGAAAAGAACGTCAAGCTGAAGCGTGCCGTTAAATCCGCGTTGATCTACCCGATCGGCGTTTTGACGATTGCCGGCGCCGTCATCACCCTGTTGTTGTGGAAGGTCGTGCCGATTTTCGCGACGTTGTTCGCCGGACTCGGCGTAGACCTGCCGCTACCCACTCGCGTGGTCATCGCGTTGAGCAACTTTGTGGGCAGCATCTTTGGCCTCCTGCTGGTCGTGGGGTTCGTTGGCATCATCATTGGCCTGAAGGTGTGGTACGGCACGGAGCAAGGGCGCTACGCGCTCGATACCGTCATTCTGAAATTGCCCGTTCTGGGCATCCTGATGAGAAAGATCGCCGTGGCGCGCTTTACCCGCACGCTCGGCACACTGATCGCCAGCGGCGTCCCGATCCTCGAGGGCCTGGACATCACCGCAAAAACGGCCGGCAATGCGGTCGTCGAGCGCTCGCTGCAAAAGGTCCGCAAGTCGCTGGAAGAAGGCAAGACGCTCACCGAACCGTTGAAGGACTCGGAAGTGTTCCCCGGCATGGTGACGCAGATGATCAGCGTCGGCGAACAAACCGGCGCGATGGACGCCATGCTCCAAAAGATCGCCGACTTCTACGAAGAGGAAGTGGACGCTGCGGTAAAGGATCTTTTGACGGCTCTCGAGCCGGTCATGATCGTGTTCCTCGGCTTGGTGGTCGGCGGCGTGGTCATTTCGATGTACATGCCGCTGTTCTCGCTGATTGGCAAACTGAGCGGCAAGTGATCACCGCGCGAGCGGGACACTAATCTGTTGGCCGGGGCAGGGAGGAAACTTCCTGCCCCGGCATGTTTCCGGCGCACAATTGTAAAATGCCTGAAGATCATGCCAGGGCAGGGTACGGGCGATCGATGGACCAAAACCTGACCACGCGCGAGTGGCTGGATTGGCTGACGCGGGTCCGCCTGTTGCTGATCGCGCTGATCCTCGCCGTCGGCGTAGTGTGGCCGCAGTATGTTCCGGCGCCAAGCACGGGTCACTATTTCCTTCCACTGATCGTCTTCTGGATAACGCTTGGCACCATTCACATCATTTTGTTGCGCTGGCTTCCCGATGCCTCGTGGCATGGCGGCCTGCAGGTAACCAGCGATGTAGTAATGGTCTCGGCGCTGGTCTATGCGACCGGGCTGCAGGACAGCTATTTCATTTCCCTCTATCTGCTGGTGATCATCGTATCCAGCATTCTGTTTTCGCGGCGGGTGGCCTATGCCACTGCCGTTGTTTGTATTACGTTTCTGGGCGGACTGACGGCGCTGGCGTATCTCGGCAGAATTCCCAAGACGTTTACCAGCGTGTCCAGCGCACAAGGCCTGCGGTTCTGGTTCCTGAGCAATCTGTTCGGTTTCTTTGCCGTCGCGTATTTGGCCAGCCTGCTCGCGCAATCCTTGCGCCGCAAAGGGCTGGAGCTCGAGGAAAAACGCGAACAGCTGCTGGACCTCCAAGACTTCACCGAAGACATCATTCACTCCATGCGCGGCGGTTTGATTACCACTGATATGGATGGCCGGATCATCCTGTTGAACCGCACCGGTGAAGACATTCTTGGTTACCGGTTCGCGGACATTCGCGGGCGAAAACTTTCGCAGATCAGCGAAGCGTTTTGGCTGCCCGGTCTGCCGAACTTGAACGACAAACTATCGCTTCGGCGGGAAATCGATTTTCGGACGGCGGATGGATCCCAACGGTTTCTGGGCATCAGCATTTCGCCGCTGCGCTCCCGAGACAACAAGCGCAGCGGCTACGTCTTCAACTTTCAGGACCTGACTGATTTTCGCCGGTTGGAGCAGGAAGTGGCAACCAAGGAGCGCATGGCAGCGCTCGGCCGGCTATCGGCGGCCATAGCGCACGAAATCCGCCAGCCGCTGACCGCCATGGTTGGCGCGGTGAAAGAGCTAGCCCGGCTAGTGCCCCTTGAAGAAGACCAAGTCCACCTGGTTAGCATCGTCAGCCGGGAATCTGAGCGCCTGAATCACATCATCACCGATTTCCTTAACTATTCCCGCGAGAAGACCTACGAATTTCAGGATGCGGATGTCCGCGCGCTGCTGAACGAGACGCTGACGCTCATCGAGAAGAAACCGGAAATCGGAACCAAGTACCAAATCGCGCGATCGTTGAACGGGCACGAACTGCGCGCGCGGGTAGATCCCAACAAGATCAAGCAGGTCTTCTGGAATTTGTGCGACAACGCCCTGCGCGCGATGCCCGATGGCGGAACGCTTACGGTGGGCCTCGAAGAACGGCCGTTCTGGCTGCGCATCGCGTTTCGCGATACCGGCATCGGTCTCGATCCTAAGCAGCGCGCCAAAATTTTCGAGCCGCTGCAGTCGGGCTTCCAGGGTGGAACCGGTTTGGGGTTGTCCATCGTCTATCAAATCGTACAGGCGCACAGTGGCCGGATTAGTGTGATTTCGCAAAAAGACCGCGGAGCGGAATTTATCGTGGAGCTGCCGCGAGTGGCTTGAGGGTGCTATGCAGGCTGCAAAGACCGCAGTGAAGGACCAGGCCAAGGATGTAGCGCATATCCTTGTCGTGGACGACGAGCGTTCCATCTGCGAACTGCTTGAGATCACCTTCCGCAAGGAAGGCCATCGTGTCGAGGTTGCTCACAATGTGGAAGCGGCGAAGCGCAAGCTGGAATCCCAGATCTTCGACATCGTGATCTCCGATGTGCGTATGCCGGGCGAGAGCGGTGTCGATCTGCTCAAGCTAACCAAGGAAATCGCGCCGGAATGCTTTTTTCTTCTTATCACGGGTGTTCCGACGGTGGAAACCGCCATTGCCGCAATCAACTCTGGCGCCGACCGCTATGTCATCAAGGACCACGAACTCGTCGACCAGCTCCGCCGCGCGGTTCGCGAGGTCTCCGAAAGCCTGAAGTGGAAGAAAGAGGCGGGCTATCTGCGCCGCGAGCTGCGGCGGCTCACGGGTCTCGACAACATCATCGGGCAAAGTCCGAAGATGCGCGCGATCTTTGAGTTGATCCAGACGGTGGCCCCGCAGACGAGCCGGGTATTGATCACCGGCGAGAGCGGCACGGGAAAAGAGTTGGTGGCCAGGGCCATCCATGAGAACAGCAATCGAGCCCAGGCACCCTTTATCACCATTAACTGCGGCGCTTTTCCAGAGACCCTGTTGGAATCGGAGTTGTTCGGATACATGAAGGGTTCGTTTACAGGCGCGAATGAAAACCGCCAGGGACTTTTCCAAGCGGCGCACGGCGGCACGCTCTTTATGGACGAGATCGGCAATATGAGCTTAACCATGCAGGTGAAGCTGTATCGCGTTCTGCAAGAGGGCAAGGTACGGCCGATCGGCAGCACCGAAGAAGGTGATGTGGACGTTCGCATCATCGCGGCCACCAACAAGGACTTTGAGAAAGAAATAGCGGAAGGGCGCTTTCGCGAGGACCTCTACTACCGGCTGAGCGTCATCCCTATCCAACTGCCCCCTTTGCGCGAGCGGCGCGAAGACATTCCCCTGTTGGCTCGCCACTTCCTGGAAACGTTCCGAAAGGTGATGGAAAAGCCCGTGGAGAGCATCTCTCCGGAGGCCATGCGGAGGCTGGAGTCCTACGACTGGCCGGGCAACGTCCGGGAGCTGGAAAACACCATGGAGCGCGCTGTCGCCCTCGAATCCACCGGCGAGGTTAGCCTGCGGGTGCTTCCCGACCGGATCGCCGGGTATTCCGGCGGATCGACACTGGCCGGGTCTGAGGGTGGGGTGATGGCCTTCCCATCGGAAGGGGTGGATTTCGAGAAGGAAATCGCCGAGGCCGAGCGCCGCTATTTGCAGGTAGCCCTCGAAAAGACTCATGGGGTCCGCACGCAGGCAGCAGAGTTGCTCAAGATCAGCTACAGGTCGTTCCGCCACTACGCCAAGAAGCACAATCTATAGGTAGATAGGGCCGGAAGGCCTTCTTTGGGGGGCTTGCCGTGTTTCGGTCCCGGAAGTGTCGTTTTTGACGGATTTGGGCGCTGAGGGGTGACGAAAAAGGTCACTTTTGGAAGGGTGGCCACTCCCCTGGCCGCAGGAGACGAATTTCAGCATCCTCGAATCCGCATAACCGCCTTGTTATCAGTACGTTGCCCTGGGTCAACCCACTGGTACCACTGGTTTGGAGATTGGCATCCGCCGTGCCCTAGTGTATGGCGTGCTCTGGCACTTAAACAACCTCTCAAGGAGATGTGCATGAAGAAGCAGCAGAAGGGTTTTTCACTTATCGAGCTTTTGATCGTCGTGGCGATCATTCTGATCATCGCGGCGATTGCGATCCCGAACCTCATCAAGTCCAAGATGGCCGCCAACGAAGCATCGGCGGTGGGTTCGGTTCGCACGGTCAATACCGGTGAAGTGAACTACGCCGCGTCTTGCCCGGCAGTTGGGTATTCGGTCTCGTTGGTTGAGCTCAACACCGGTGGCGCTTGCGCCGGCGGCAAGGGCATCATTGACCCGGTTCTTAGTCTTGGCGCCAAGGCTGGCTATACGTTCGCGTATGCCACTGTGGCGGGTGCTGACGGCTTGAACGACACGTATACGATCACGGGCGTTCCTGCAACCGTTGGTACGACCGGACAGCGTGGTTTCTATTCCGACCAGACTGGCGTCATCCGCTACACCCTGACCGGTGTGGCTCCGACGGTTGCCAGCCCGGCTCTGTAAGAAACAACGTCGAACAGTTGTCGATGTCATGGAGGGGAAGTCTAGCGACTTCCCCTTCTTTTTAAAGAAGGGAGGGAGATCCGATGAATTCGGGGCTAGAAGTAAAACAGAGAGCGGAACGCATGACGGTTCACCAACGACAAAAGGGTTTCTCTCTTATCGAGCTTCTAATCGTCGTGGCTATCATTCTGATCATCGCGGCGATTGCAATTCCGAACTTGATCAAGTCGAGGATGGCTGCGAACGAAGCTTCCGCGGTCAACACGATTCGAACGTACACCAGCGCGAACGTCACGTATTCGGCGCTGTGCCCGGCGGTTGGATACCCGGCGAGCCTGGCGGATCTTGGGCCCGGCGGAGGCGCCTGCGCGGGTGGCGCGAATATCGTTGACCCCATTCTCGGTACGGCGGCTCCAACTAAGGCTGGATATACATTCACCTACCTGCCCGTGTCTGGAGACGGAGTCACAAACACGAACTACACGATGCATGGAGCTCCCGTAGTTGCGGGTGTTTCGGGCCAGCGCAATTTCTTCTGCGACGAGACGGGAGTTCTGCGATACAACGTCGCCGGTGTCGCCACGGCTGCGAGTCCCCCGCTCTAGTAGCTCCGTTGTCTTGCAGGCCCGGCCTGGTGCTCTTCTGATACGGCTCGCCGCCGCAGTCCAGCAGTTCCCCGCGCGTCCTCATATCTCCGGCGATTCACCAGTTTCTCCCATTACGATGCATAGTATGCTGGAAGACTCCTCAAACGATGCTGCCCTTGGCGCTTTTCAACCCAGCACGGCGGTTCGCCGCGGCAGTTGCGGCGGGATGTTTGTGTCTTGTCATCGTGCACCTCGTTGCGGAAGGGGCAGGACCGCAAGATACACAAGCGAAGCGGTTCGTCGGGCTGTTCGAGACGCGATACCGGTCCGCGCACACGCTGCAAGCGACGTTTCTTGAGCGCTACACCGAGAACGGGCAAGTAGTACGAACGGAAGCGGGCACCGCGTATTTCCGCCGCCCCGGAAAGATGCGCTGGGAATATGAGTCGCCGGAACGAGACTTGTTTCTGGTAGACGGAAAGACGGCATGGTTTTACGTGCCCGGGGACCACACCGTGATGCGAGTTCCCGCGAAGCAAAGCACGGATTGGCGGACGCCGCTGGCACTGCTGGCAGGCGAAATGAAGGTCTCGCGGGTTTGCGCCAGGGTCCAGCTGGCCAGCCGAGAGAAAGCCGAGAGCGAGCAGAACGTCGTGCTTCGGTGCGAACTGCGCGGCGCCGAAGCGGATCGCTCAGCCGCGGACTCCAGCGTTGAAGCGACGCCGGGTGGCGGCAAGGCCGATGCCGTATTCTTTGAGATCGCTCGCGAAACCGGCGAACTGGCACGCCTGCTCGTGCTGCAGAGTGGCGGAGTACAAGTCGAATTCCAGTTCGAGAACTGGCGCAGGAACCCGCCGGTGGCGGATTCCGCGTTTCGTTTTGAGGTACCCGCCGGTGTGGCCATTGTGAACGGGGAATTACCGGCGGGCGACGCACGCGTAAAATAGGGCCGGAACACCCGCTAAACTCCCGGAATGAGGGCTGTTACGTACAAGCAACGGCCAACCCTTCCGCGCTTCCCTGCATATCACTTAGATGAGGTAAACTGAGGGCCTATGGGGGAGTTTGTCTGCCGCGTTGCGGATGGCAACGGGCGCGTCTTTTCGCACGTCGAGGCTGCCGGTACTTTGGCCGAAGCACGCCAGAAGCTGGTGGATCGCGGTCTGTATGTCTATTCGGTCGAATCGCGAAGCGGACTCCTTTCGGGGATGCGCCGGCGTAACGAGCGAACGATCGGTGGTACGGACTTCCTGATCCTCAACCAGCAATTCAACACCCTGATCAAAGCAGGGCTGCCCATCCTGCGCGCACTGGACCTGCTAGCCGATCGCGCTTCATCGCCCAGGCTTCGCCCGATCATCTCTCAGATTCGCGATCGCGTGCGCGAAGGGAAGTCACTTTCGGAAGCGGTCACTGAGGCAGGTGTATTTTCGAAGGTCTACTCGACGGCAATTCTGGCCGGCGAGAAGAGCGGCAACCTCCCCGGCGTGTTGGACTACTACATTGCGTACCAAAAGGTCAGCACAGGCGTCCGCAAGAAAATCTTGGCAACCCTCGTATATCCAATCCTACTGATTACGGTAGCGACCATCATCGTGAGCTATCTGGTGACCGAGGTGATCCCCAAGTTCGCCTTGCTCTACCGCGACTTAAACGTGGAGTTGCCGGCGCCGACGCAAGTGCTGATCGCCCTGACGGTGGATTACCGTTACGTGTTCCTGGGGGGGATTGCCGCCCTCGCACTGCTGGCGGTGGCGATATACTCCTGGTCGCGGACGGAAGACGGCGGCGTGGCGTTTGACCGGCTCAAGTTTCGCCTGCCGATCATCGGGGAGACGCTACTGAAGTTTCAAGTGGCGCAGTTCTCTCGGACGTTGGCGACGCTGTTGACAGGGGGCACGCCCCTAGTGGCCGGACTGCAAACAGCGTCGGACGCCATCAGCAGCAAGTTGGTGCGCGGCACGGTTGCGCAGGCCACGCAGATGGTTCGCGAAGGGGAGTCGCTGCACGGTGCGCTGGCTTCGAAAGGCATCATGCCGGTGCTGGCTTTGGATATGATCGAGGTAGGAGAGTCGAGCGGCGCGCTGGCGCCCATGCTCACCAGCGTTGCGGAGTTTTATGAAGACGAGGTCAATCTGAGGCTCGGGGCGATGGTTTCGCTGATCGAGCCGATCATGCTGATCTTCATGGGATTGTTGGTGGCGTTTATTCTGATTTCGCTATATCTGCCGATCTTCTCACTCTCGACGACGGGGATAAGCAAGTAAGGGAACCATGGCAACAACGGACCAACAATCGAATGTAATCGCGGGGCTGACGTCGGCGGCAGACGAGCAGCACGAGCGAGACAGCTCAAGGAAGTTGGCGGAGAGGTACCGCTGCGGGTTTATCGACCTCCGAGAGCAGCGCATCGATCCGGAACTGTTTCGGACGATCCCCGCGGACTTGATGTTCCGCTACAACTTCGTGCCGCTGGAAGTGCAGAACAATTTGTTGTCGATCGCGGTGGCGGACCCCAGTCAGGTATTGCTGAGCGACGAACTGCCGTTGCTGCTGGGCAAGAAACTCGCGATTAAGGTCGCTACCCCTAGGCAGATCAGCGATCTGCTGAAGCGCACCGAACAGTCGCAGCGCGTTCTGGAACAGGCCACAGAAGCGTTCACGCTGCAAGTCTCGAAGGACGAAGAGGAAAGCGACGAGACCATCTCCGGCGACCGCCTTACCCGCGATACCGCCGTCAGTCCCGTCGTTCGCTTGGTCGAGACTGTTATCTTCACCGCGCTCGAGCGCAGAGCCAGCGACATTCACATCGAAGCGCGCGACACCGAAGTTGCCGTGAAGTACCGCATCGACGGTGTGCTGCAACACGCTATGCAGCCAATCGCCAAGGAATGGCACTCCACCGTCATTTCGCGCATCAAGGTGCTCAGCGATCTGGACATCGCCGAACGGCGCGTCCCGCAAGACGGCCGCTTCCGTGTGAAGTACAAGGGACGCTTTATCGACCTGCGCGTGTCGATCATGCCCGCGAGTCATGGCGAAGACGCCGTGCTCCGTGTGCTCGACAAAGAAACGCTATCGGAGAAATTTCAGAGCTTGAGCCTGGACGTCGTGGGCTTTTCGGCGGAAGAGATGCGTCGCTTCCGGCGTTATATTCGAGAGCCTTATGGCATGGTGCTGGTGACCGGCCCGACCGGCTCGGGCAAGACCACCACGCTGTACGCCGCCATCAACGAAATCAAGAGCGACGAAGACAAGATCATCACGATCGAAGATCCCGTCGAATACCAGCTCCGTGGTATTACGCAGATCCCGGTGAATGAGAAAAAAGGCCTGACATTCGCACGCGGATTGCGGTCGATTTTGCGTCACGACCCGGACAAGATCATGGTCGGCGAAATTCGCGACCAGGAAACCGCGCAAATCGCCATCCAGTCCGCGCTCTGACCGGCCATCTGGTGTTCACCACCGTGCACGCCAACAACGTGACCGATGTCATCGGCCGCTTCATCAACATGGGTGTCGAGCCTTACAACTTTGTGTCCGCGCTCAACTGCATCATGGCGCAACGCCTGGTGCGCGTGGTCTGCGAGAATTGCAAACGGGGGAGGCGGTATTCCGCGACGGAACTGCAAGAAGCAGGCCTCGATCCCGCAGCCTTTGCCGGCTTGCCGCTTGCCGAAGGGGCCGGATGCCTGGAGTGCAGTGGAACCGGCTATCACGGCCGCACCGCGATCTGCGAGTTACTCGATCTGACCGACCGCATCCGCGAAATGATTGTGGATCGCCGGCCAACCTCGGAAATCAAGCGCATCGCACGAGAAGAAGGCATGACCACGTTGCGTGAAAGTGGTTTGGCGAAGATTCGCGCAGGCATCACTAGCGTGAAGGAAATCAACAAGGTGACCTTCGTTGAGCAGTAGCGCCACGTTTCGGCAGGGAATCTACCAGAGCGAGTTTGCGCGGAAAGTAGCGCGCTGGCTGGAAGCCATGCCGCATCCTCCGCTGGCCCTGGAGATTTGCCAAGACCGCGTGGCTGCCGCCCGATGGACGAGAACGGGCGGGCTGGACAGTTTTGCCGTTGAAGACCTTCCCGAGGGCGCCTTGCTGCCCTCCGCGGTGGAAACGAATATCGTCAATCCGATCGCCGTAAAGAGCGCGATCGCGGGTGTGATGTCCCGCTTGCGCGCCAAAGACGAGGAAGTGGCATTGTTGGTGCCCGACCCGGTCATTCGCGTTTTCGTGCAGCATTTCGACCAGTTCCCGAGGTCGCCTCAGGAAGCCGAGCCGATGCTGCGCTGGAAGCTAAAGAAGAGCGTGCCCTTCGAGGCCGACGAGACCATGATTTCCTACATGCGTCAGGCGCCGCGCGAAGATGGCGTCGATGTTGTCACCGCCTTGGCGCGCTTGCGGATTGTTCGTGAGTATGAAGCTTTGGCGGAGGGCGCGGGTCTCTATCCTGGCGTCGTGCTGAGCTCGTCTTTGGCCGCCATCACGCTGCTCGATGACCGGCATCCTACTCTGCTGGCTCGAGTGTCAGGCTTGGCTCTTACCACCGCGATTGTGCGGGAAGGCGCGTTGTTCGGATATCGCTGCACGGAACTCCCGGCGCAGAGCGGCGACCTTACGCCGCAGATGCTCTTGGAGGAGATTTACCCGGTAGCTGCGTATTACCAGGACACCTGGCGCGAAGGAATCCAGTCGGTACGCGTGGCGGGATTGGGCTCCCGGCTTCCGGAGTTTGTGGGCCCGCTCGAGGATGAGTTCAAGTGCGAGGTTCGCTCGCTGCTGCACACGGCCGTTTCGGAAGGGCGCGTTCCCGAAGAGGCGCAGCCTTTGGCGGAGCGCGAAATTGAGGGACTCGTGGGCTGGATGCTGCATCGCAGTTAGCATGCGTAACGAACGAAAAGGGAATCGCGGCACGCGACGAAAATGAAAGTCCGGTTAAATCTATCGACCCGGCCGTTGGAAACGCATCGCAGGTTTCTGGCCGCTGCCGGTGTGGTCGGCGTGATCGCGGGAATATTCTTCCTGGCGCTGGGGTGGCACGTCTATTCGGTACGAAGGGCCGACGAGACGCTGCGCGTGAAGGTGGCTAGTATCCGGCACGAGATGATCGGATTGGAGCAGCAGCGGAAGGACCTTGAGCAGTTCTTCGCCCAGACGGAGAATGCCAGACTCCACGAGCGCTCTGCCTTTCTGAACACGCTGATCGACGAACAGAGTTTGAATTGGACGCAGATGTTCATGGATCTGGAGAAAATCCTGCCGGCGGGCGTGCGCGTGTTGAGCATCGAGCCCAAGCACGACAAGGGGCGCGTGGAAGTAAAGTTGGTCGTGGGCGCCATGAGCGATGAGGCCAAGCTGAAGTTTTTGCACGCTTTGGAAACGTCACCGGCTTTCACCGGAGTGCAGCTGGTCGGCCAGCGGATGACTCCACCAGGAACGCCGGGCGCGGATCGTATGGAAATAGAGCTGCGCGCGGTGTATTCGAGGACCTAATGCGGCACGATTTCAAACTTGAGAGGCGCGCAATTTTGTTGGGTGTGGTGCTGCTGGTGGCCGCCGATGTGGCGCTGGCGGTATATGGTTGGAACCTCTCGTCGGGGCCGCGCGCGCAACAGGATTTGGCCGTTCTAACGCGGAACCGCGACCTGCTTCGCGCCGACATTACCCGCGCGCAAGACATCCGCCAAAAGATTCCCGCCATTCAAAAAGACTGTGACCAGTTTGAGCAATCGCTGTACCCGGCGACCACCGGCTACTCTTCCGTGACCGCGGAACTCGGCGCCATCGCCAGCAAGTCGGGCTTGCAACTCGAAAGCAGCGGCTTCCGGGAGGAGGCCCTGAAAGGCCGTTCGCTCACCGCCGTGGAGATCGAGGCCGTGGTGAGCGGCAGCTACGCTGGCGTGGTGCGTTTCTTGAATGGATTGCAGCGCTCGGGCAACGTGTATGCGATGGAAGCTTTGACGGCGAAGTCTGAGGTCACGCAGCAAGGTGGCCGGGGCGAAGTGCGCGTAACGATGCACATCAAGACGTATTTCCGGACTGCGTGATGAGCGACAAGACCAAAGGCATATGGCTCGCCGGACTGATCGTGGTTGCCGTGATGGTGTGGTATTTCAGCGGCAATGGTCCGGTAGCGCCGGGAACCGCTTCGGCCGACCCGACGGCGCCATACCGGCCTTTGGCAGTGGAGAATCCTGAGTTGCAGCGCGCGAAGCTAGAAAAGAGCCGCAAGACCGAATACAAGAGCTTAGGCCGCGATTTGTTCAGCGAGATTGCTCCCCCTCCGCCGGAAGAGGTTCAAAAGCGGACTGAAGTAGCCCACGCCAACATGGGTCCGGTGCAGCCGCCCCCGCCGCCTCCGCCGGCGCTTCCCGCGAACGTGAAATTTTTCGGTTACGGCACGGTGCCGAATGGAAGCGCGAGGTTGGCGTTCCTTACCGACGGTGAGCAAGTCTACATTGTGGGTGAGGGCGAAACGCTGCTCGGAAAATACCGCGTGGTAAAAATCGGGAACGCAAACCTGGACTTTGAAGAAATCCCCGGCGGCCGGCGAGGCTCGACGGCGCTTTCTGAAGAGCCGGCGGCGCCAGCCTCATGAGAACGCGGTTCCGCGCATCGAGGAGAAACAGCCGGAGCGAAGGCGGCTACGCTCTTCTTCTGGTTGTGTTTCTGACGACGTTGCTGCTGCTGGCGACCATCAGCGCAGCGCCGTCGGTCCGCACGGAGCGGCAGCGCGAAAAAGAAGAAGCGATGATCTGGCGCGGCAAGCAGTACGTCCGCGCGATCAAGCTGTATTACCGCAAGAACGGCAGGTTTCCCACCACCATCGATGACCTGGTTAAGCCCAAGATGGGAGCGCTGCGCTTTCTCCGGCAAGAATACAAAGATCCAATGAACAAGGAAGACGGCAAGTGGAGGTTGATCTTTGTCGGCCCCGCGGGGCAGTTGATCGGAAGCTTGAAGCCTCCGCAGAATATCCAGTTCCAGGGACCGGGCGGCGGCACGCAGCCGGGCACGGCGGCTGGCGCACCCACATCCGGGTTCGGTGGGGGTTTTGGTTCGACGCCTGCTGCAGGCGGCAATCCGCAGCAGGGAACGTTTGGCTCTCAGTTTGGTGGCACCGCTACGGGCACCGCGGGCACGACCCAACCGGGCGCCCCAGGCACCGGGACGACAGACAGCGGCACGACGCCCAACGGCGGCGCACTCGCACCTGCTCCTGTGGACACGTCCACCTTCGTCGGTGGCAACATCATTGGAATCGGCAGCAAGGTTGACAAGAGTTCGATCGAGGTCTACGAGAAGGCTACGAACTACCACTTATTTGAATTCATCTGGGATCCGTCGAAGGACGCGATGATGATCGGCGGGAGCACGACACAAGTTGGAACGCCTGGCGCGCCGGGGCAGCAAGGTCCCAACCAGGGCAACCAGGGTTTCGGACAAGGATTCGGGCAGGGCCAGCAGGGCGCGCCCGGCCAGCCGGCGCAATCTCCTCAACCGATGGGCAGTCCAGGGTCGGAACCGCCGCTCACCCCCAACGCCCCGCCACCGTAGACGCAGACTCCTATTTCGTGGATGGCATAGACACGGCCACCCCGCTCAGTGGAGTTCCCAGCGTGCCGGCCTTGTCGGAATTGACGTCATAAACGCCCGTGGGCAGGAATACCTCGCATAACTGTGGGGCGCCCCAGAACGCCGGCTAGTTCCTTTGCCGTGTGCTCTCTTACGCGATTCGTTTCAACCGCAACGTCAAGAAGGCGATGTGGTCCTAGTCGCTGGAATAGGTCGCGCCGGAGTTTTGCCGGCGGCATGCACGCCTGATTTACGCTTGTCGTAGGCGCCCTTGACGCGGCGGACGTAAGCCTGCGTCTCGGCAAATGGCGGAACTCGGCCGTACTGCTGGACGCGCTCGGGTCCCGCGTTATAGGCCGCCAGAGCGAGGACAAGGTCGTTTTGGTAACGCTGTAGCAAGTCACGCAAGTAGTGCGTGCCGGCGTCGATATTTTCCTGAGGATCGAAAATGTTTTGCACGCCGAGATGTGCAGCGGTCTGCGGAAGAAGCTGCATGAGTCCGCGCGCATTGCGGCGAGAGACGGCTTTGGGATCGAAGTTCGACTCTGTGGCGATCACGCTGGTGATCAAGTCGGCGTCGACGTTGTATCGCGCAGCGGACGCCAGGATTAGCCCGTGAAATGGAGTTTTTGCGACCTCAGGGACCGCCACCGGCGTGAAGACTTCCTCTGGCTCGATGCCAACCACGTTTGCGGCGGGCATCTCGACGAAACCGCCGTTCATTTGCAATCGATATGTCTCGCCTACGAGCTGATAGCCGGTGACGTACAGGCGCTGTCCACTGCGCAACACGATGTATTCGGCCCGCACGCTGGATGCCGTAAGCAGCGCGATAAAAGTAAAGAACAGCGCGAGTCGCGTCAGGCGCACGGGGCAGCCTCTCGAAACGCGAACTGCTCGATCGCCGCGGCAACGCCGTTTTGATCGTTCGTGCCGGTCTCGTGCCAGCCGAAATTCTTCAGCTCTGCTACGCCGTTGCCCATCACGATGGGAATCCCGGCATAGGACAGCATCTCGAGATCGTTGTGATTGTCGCCGATGGCCATCACTTCTTCGCGCGCGAATCCCCGCAAGGCGGCCCACTCTTCGAGACTTGAGCCTTTCGAGCATCGTGGATTCAAGATATCGATCATCGAGAAATCCCTGCTCTCATATACCGTCGCCGCAACGCTGAACTCTTCCGCGAACGGCGCCGCGCGCAGGGCCGCTTCGGCGGCGCGCATCGGCTGAACTTTTCCGGACAGCATGACCTGAATGGGATCTTCCGTCAGGCAGCTCTCGAGCGGCTTGGCCTGGCCGATGAACTCTTTGTTGCGCTCGTAGTAAGCGGAACGGATTGGGTCGTTGGTGTCGATCACTTCAAGAACCATCTGATTCTCGCGCGGCCGGTCGAAAACCACGCCAGCGCCTTCGCGCCAGGGCAACGTGACGTGCAAAACTCGCTCCGCGGTTCCGCGGGGCAGGAGGTGGCGCAAGTGCGTCTCGCCGTCGTGCGTACGGACCACCGCGCCGTTGCTCACGATCATGGTCAGAGGGGAATCGATCTTGCGCGCGATGGGCATGGCAAAGTCGTAGCGCCGCCCGGTCACCAAGGCGACTTCAATCCCGCGTCGCGCAGCTTCCGCAATGGCGGAGCGGTTCGCCTCGGGCAGCTTCCATTCGCTGTCCAGCAGTGTGCCGTCAATATCCAGCGCAATCAGGCGTACGGCCATCGGTCTATTGTAGCGTGAAACAAGGTGTCCGCCAGGCTGCGGCGTACTCCCGCGACGCGAAAGAATAGCCAAAAAGGCCTGTGCTAGACTCTTTCGTTCATGACCACGGCGAACAACGTATTGGAGCTGGAGTGCTCCGCGTGCGGGAAGAAGTTCGACACGGCAGTGGAGCAGCATCTATGCACGTGCGGCAAGCCGCTGTTTGCGCGCTACGACCTGAAGAAGGCTGCAGCGACGCTCAGTCTGAAGAGCCTATCGACCCGCGCGCGTACGCTCTGGCGCTACGCAGAAGTGCTGCCGGAAGGCACTCCGGTGACGCTTGGCGAAGGCATGACGGCGCTGCTGGCTGCTCCGCGGCTGGGAGCGGCCATGGGGCTCGAACGCCTGCACGTGAAGGACGAAGGGCTGAACCCGACCGGTTCGTTCAAAGCGCGTGGCATGACCGCGGCGGTGACGCGCGCGAAGCAACTCGGCGCCAAGATACTAGCTGCGCCTACGGCGGGGAACGCAGGAGGCGCGCTGGCAGCGTACGCGGCGGCGGCTGGGTTGCTGTCGGTGATCGTGATGCCGGCGGACACGCCGGTGGCCAACGTTATGGAGTGCCGCGCGTTCGGCGCAAAGGTTGTGCTCCTCGATGGCCTGATCTCCGATTGCGGCAAGTATGTGGCGGAGCACAAAGATCGCGAAGGCTGGTACGACGTGTCTACGCTGAAAGAGCCGTATCGCGTCGAAGGCAAAAAAACGATGGGCTATGAGTTGTGGGAGCAGTTCGGCGGAACGCTGCCGGACGTGATTCTGTATCCCACGGGCGGCGGAGTCGGTTTGATCGGCATGTGCAAAGCGTTTGATGAGATGCAGGAGATGGGCTGGATCGGCCAGGAACGGCCGCGCATGGTGGCGGTACAGGCGCAGGGGTGCGCGCCCATCGCTAAGGCGTGGGAAGCGCAGCGGACTTCGGCTGAGTTTTTCCCGCATGCGGCAACCATCGCGTCTGGCCTGCGTGTGCCTGGACCGCTCGGCGACTTATTGATTCTGCGCATGCTGCGACAAACGAAGGGCACTTCGCTGACGGTCACGGACGATGAGATGCTCCAAGCGGGAAAGGAACTGGCGTCACTGGAAGGAATCTTCGCCGCGCCGGAAGGGGCTGCAACGGTGAGCGCGGCGCGCAAACTGGCCGCTTCGGGCTGGATCAAGCCGCAAGAAACGGTGGTGCTGTTCAATACCGGGACGGGATACAAGTACGCGGAAGCGTGGCAGCGGGCATTGCAAGCCTAACGATCATGACGACGCGCAGACTCTATTACGATGATTCCTTCGAGCGCGAATTCGATGCAGGTGTGGTGAGCTGTGAGCCGGTGGTGTACAGCGGCATGGCGGCCTGGGAGGTCCTGCTAGACTGCACGGCGTTTTATCCGACCTCCGGCGGGCAGCCCAACGACGTCGGGCGGCTCGGCGACGCGCGCGTGCTGGATGTGCGCGATGAAGGCGAGGAGATCGTGCACATTGTCGACCAAGAGCTTGAGATAGATACCGTCCACGGATGCATTGACTGGACGCGGCGTCTCGATCACATGCAACAGCACACCGGCCAGCACTTGCTCTCGGCAATGTTTCAGGAGCGCTTCGGACGGCCGACGATTTCGTTTCACTTGGGCGACCAGATCTGCACGATCGATCTGCGCGGCGAAGAACCCTCGGAGGCGATTCTGGAGGGCGCGGAGCGTGCTGCGAATCAGGTGATTTTCGAGGACCGGTCGGTCACCGTGCGCTATGGTACAGCCGAGGAGTTTGCCGAGCTTGGGGTTCGCAAGGAAGTGGAGCGCAGCGGAATCCTGCGCGCGATTGAGATCGAAGGTGCGGACCTGCAGCCCTGTGGCGGAACGCACGTCAAGCGCACGGCACAGATCGGAATGATTCTGGTGCGGCGCTGCAACAAGATCCGTCAGGATTGGCGCGTCGAGTTTGTTTGCGGAGGGCGAGCGGAGCGCGCCGCGCGACAGGATTTTCTCTTGCTACGGCACGCAGCGGAGCGATTGGGTTGCGCGCCGGGCGACCTGGTTGCGTCAGCGGAACGAGTGGCAGCCGAGCGCGATGCGCACTTCAAGAGCGCCCGCGCAGCGTTGGAGCGGCTTGCCCAAGCCGAGGCTACGCTGACATTGCAGGCCGCGCCGGCAGGAGAGGACGGCATCCGGCTGATGGCTCGTGTATTCCAGGAGGACGCGCAAGCCGAATACCTGAACCACTTCGCGACGCAACTCGCCAAGTCCGATAAGACGATTGCCTTGTTGGCGAGATTCCCGTGCGGGCATTTGATTTTCGCGCAGCATCCCTCAGCTGGGAAAGATATGAACGGCTTGCTCAAACAGGTCCTTCAACAATTCGGAGGCAAGGGCGGAGGAACGCGCGACTTCGCGCGCGGGCGGCTGAGCGATGCGACCAAGGCAGAAATGGCGATTGCCCTCTCTAGAGAACTCGCTGCGAAAGCGTAGCGGTGGCTGACGTAGTGACGTGAAATAGGAGTGGTATGACAAGCAAGATCACGCGTCGCGACGCACTCAAGCTGGGAACCAATGCGGCGGTATCAGCTGCGGTGACGCCGCTTTTGGCTCGGGAGTTCACGCGGTCACACGGCGCTGCCGACCGGCATGGAACCGCGACGGCCGCACCGCCCTCATCAGCAGGATCAACGTCGGCGGCGGCGGACCAGGACATTTGCTTCCTTCGCGCCGTAGATATGGTCGAGATGATTCGCGAGAAGAAATTGTCCTCGCGCGAAGTGATGGAAGCGCACCTGAAGCAGATCAAGCGCGTAAATCCCAAGGTAAATGCGGTGGTGACACTGGTTCCCGAAGATCAATTGATGGCGCAGGCTCTCGCGGCGGATGAGGCGCTCGCGAAAGGGAACTGGCTGGGGCCGCTGCACGGGCTTCCCGTCGCGGTCAAGGATCTCCATGAAACTAAGGGAATTCGCACCACATTTGGATCGCCGCTTTTCCGCGACCACGTGCCGGATTTCGATTGCCTGCTGGTGCAACGAGAAAAGAATGCCGGAGCCATCGTTCTCGGCAAGACCAACGTGCCGGAATTTGGCCTGGGCTCGCAGACGTTCAATCCCGTGTTTGGCCCCTCGCACAATCCTTACGACATCACCAAGACCTGCGGCGGCAGCACCGGTGGAGGAGCCGTCGCGGTCGCGTGCGGAATGGCGCCACTCGCCGACGGCAGCGATATGGGCGGCTCGCTGCGCAACCCTCCCAACTTTTGCAATGTCGTCGGCCTTCGGACGTCGCCCGGGCGCGTTCCGAACACTCCCGCTCACTTGGGCTGGCAGACGCTGTCCGTCGCGGGCGGCGTGGCGCGCAACGTTTCCGATTGCGCCTTTTTTCTGAGCGTACTCGCGGGCCCTGACCGGCAGTCTCCGATCGCTATTGATCAGCCGGGGAGTCTGTTCGGGCAGCCGCTGAACCGCAGCTTTAAAGGAGTCCGCGTGGCCATGTTCAAGGATCTTGGCCTGCCATGGGACCCTCAGGTGAGGGCTGCGGTGCGCGGGCAAGGCAAGGTGCTCGAGTCGTTGGGATGCATCGTCGAGGGGGCCGAGCCCGACTTCCGCGACGCCAACGAGTGCTTCAACGCGTGGCGCCACTGGTCGGTCGAACTCAGCTTCGGCGACATCATCGCGACCAAGGGCGACCAACTGAACGAATACATCCACTGGCACGTCGAGGAAGGGCGCAAGCTCACGGGCCCCTACCTGGCGCGCATCGAGGTCAAGCGGACAGCGCTGTATCAGCGGGTGCGCGAGTTTATGGAGAAGTACGAATTCTTCGTGCTGCCGGTAAACCAGGTGCTGCCCTTCGACGTGAACGTGCATTACCCGACCGAAATTGCTGGCGTAAAGATGGAGAGCTATATCGCCTGGATGAAGTCCGCCTACTACATTTCCGCGGTGGGAAACCCTGCGATCTCTGTTCCGTGCGCGTTTTCCACGGAAGGTTTGCCGATAGGGATGCAAATCGTCGGCCGGCACCATGATGATTTTGGGGTTCTACAGTTGGGCTATGCGTTTGAGCAGGCTACAAACGCCGGCAAGCGCCGCCCGGGCGTCGCCCGAGCCTAGGATTGGTGCTGCGCGGACAGCTTCAGTTCGATTTCCTTGCTGGCGGTGTGCTCCCCACCCCTCTATGGGTTTTTTTTGTAAGTGCGGATTCTAAAGAACTTTAAGTACGTTTAGAATCAACACTTCCACAAGTGTTGATTCTAAAGGCGGTTGCGTGAGCCCGGTGTTATCAAGCTGGTTACTAAGATTTGCAGGCTCTGCATGGGGTCGCGGTTGACGTACTCTTACCTTAAGGTACTATAACATACATATAGCCCGCCGGTCAAGGAGAAAGTCAGGTGCAGCGTGGGCGGGCTAAAAGAAACGCGATCGGACGCGGTCTGGGATGGATTGCAGGTCGACCAAAGTCAGGAAGTCGATGGTGCGGAAGTCGCGGTCGATGGCTGGCGGACCGCAGAGGCGGGCGGAGATATCGAGATAGGCGCGGAACAGACGTGGCGGTGCAGGCGGCGCGATCGGTATCCCGACTTCCTTACATAGAAACTTGGGCCTGGGTTCGGTGCGAAGCGATGGACCAACGAGATACTTGCCGCGCAACTGGCGATAGAGCGCCATTCCCTCGCTCTCGTCCTGTGAGGTGATCGAGCTGCAGCCGATTAAGTACCGCGCATTGCACAGGGCGGCGTACGATGCAATCCCTTTCCAGAGCATGAAGAGCGCGGTGGTATTGCGATAGTCCTGGTGCACGCAGGCGCGCCCGAGTTCGAGAATTTCACCGCGCAGACACTCGAACGGGCTCAAGTCAAAGAGTTGCTCGCTGTAATAGCCCAGGTTACCTTTGGCGCGATACCCAGTCTGCATGCGATAGGTGCCAACCAGCCTGCCCGAGGCTGCGTCGTGCACCATCAGGTGATCGCAGATAAGGTCGAAGGAGTCACGGTCGAGCCCGCAATCTTCCGAACCGGTAAGTCCCTCGCCCAACTCGCAGTTAAAGACCAGATAGCGCAAGCGCTGGCACTGCGTCAGATCGTCCATAGTTTGCGCCAGGGAGAGCCGAAACGACGGGGTGGATGTCGCCAGGCTCTCGCAGTCTTGCACCAAGACAGCGTTTGTAGGCATGGCGACAGTGTCGGACGCCGCAGATTACGGGATTGTTTCGCAAACGTGATTTGCGTGTTTCGTTGCCGTAAGCGGCATGTGGGTCAGCGACGTCGACTCCGCTAGGGAGACCGCTATCGAGAGCCTGACACGACGCGCTGCATCTCAATGGAGCATGCAGGTTGTTGGTATTCGGACGTAGTCGATGTCTTTAGGACCATCGATCTCCCAGGTCACATTAACATTGCCATTCGCGTCGACTGCCAATTCGGGGTAGTAATCGTTGGGCAGGGTAGCGAGCGTTGTTGGATCGGCAAATGTAACCCCGCCGTCCGTCGAGCGTTGGAACAGGATGGTAAGCCCGGGGTTTGTTCCGATAACGCTGATATTGTTGCAGGCATCGACTCCAATCACTGACGAGCTGCCATCTTCCCCGAGGCTTAGTCCGGTGGGCGCTGGGGAGAATGTGGCGCCCCCATCTGCTGAATGGGAGACAACGACCCCAGACTGAGACTGCCAGAGGATGTAGATTGTTCCGTTAGTTCCAACAGTGGTTTCTTGAGAATTCGGTTTCGCGCTGGTGGGAACACTTGTCGGCGGTGAGAAGGTAGCTCCGGAGTCCGTGGAGCGACTGAAAAATAGAGAAGCACCGTCCGCATCCCAGGCAACGTCGACGGCGCCGCTGCCGTCTACAAAAGCCGCCGGAGTTTGGTTGCAGGCGCCAGCGCTTCCAGAAATATTTGCGGCTGTCGAGAACGTCATGGCATCAGTAGATTGGCTAAACAAAATGGAACAACTCTGGTTCGTTAGCAGTTGTGTCCAAAAAATGTAGATTTGCCCCTGAGGTCCTACAACGGGCGTCAGATCCATCGGGTTGCCAACGGCGGTCCAGACCGTTATCGGACTCGAGAAAGTTACGCCGTCGGTGGAACTCGCAGCAATCAGGTTAGAAGTCGTTTGATCGAACCAGGTAACGACGATCGTCCCGTTTGGCTGCACCACTAGTTGTGCCGGTGTAGGCGTGGTACTGACGTTTACCGGCGTAGAAAATGTTACGCCTCCATCAGTTGATCGGCTGAAAACGTTCTGCAGCGACGTGTCTGTACCAGTCGGATCCAACCGCCAGAGGAGATTGATATTGCCGTTCGCGTCCAAACTCATTTGGATGTAGTTTTCGGCATTCAGAGTAAGCGACAGGTCGCTTGGAATCGTTATGGGAGCGGAGAACGTGGTGCCACCGTTGGTGGATCGCACGAACGCCGCGCCATTGATATTCACCCAGGCAACGTCAACGTTCCCGGTTGCGTCATTGGCCACAACGGGATCGCCATATCCCTGGTCGATCAGCGCATTTCCTAACACGACTGGGGCGGAGGGCACTGGCGTGGGCGGCGGCGTCACAGTAATAGCCGCCGATGCCGCGACTCCGCTGCTCGCAACCGACGTCGCCGTCAAGGTGACGGTCGCTGGGTTCGGCGCCGTCGCTGGCGAAGCATACGTTACCACCGAGCCGGAGGCGCTCGATGCAGGGGAGACACTTCCACAGGTCGCGCCGCTGCAGCCCGCGCCAGACAGCGTCCAGGTCACACCTTGGTTCTGCAAATCGTTTTGCAGCGTGGCGGTGAACATCTGCGTGGCGCCCCCAGACGCTACGCTGGCCGTCGCCGGTGACACCGTCACCACGATCGGCGGAGCAGCTACCGTGATGGTGGCGCTGGCGGACTTTGTGTTGTCGGCGATGGAGGTAGCGGTCAGGCTGACGGTTCCCGCCGGGGCGGTCGCGGGCGCGGTATAGATGACCGACGCGCCGGACAGACTTGAGGCCGGAGAGACGACGCCACAGGTGTTGCCCGCGCAACTGGTACCGGACAGAGTCCAAGCAACACCCTTAGTCTGCAAATCATTCTGCAGTGTTGCGGTGAACGATTGCGTGGCGTTTGCTAGTACAGTGGCCGACGGCGGAGAGACGCTCACAGAAATGGGCGGGGCTGCGAGCGTGATAGTGGCAGCAGCTGACTTGGTAGTGTCGGCAGCGGAAGTAGCCATCAGCGTGACGGTTGCGGGCGCTGGCAGGCCAGCAGGCGCAGTGTAATTAATCGCTGCGCCAGAAGCGCTCGACTTCGCCGAAAGCGCACCACACGACGCGCCGCTGCATCCCGCGCCCGAAAGCGCCCAGGTGACACCTTTGCTCTGACTGTCGTTGGTGACGGTTGCCGTAAAACTCGTCCCTTGACCCAGCTGAACCGTCGCTGATGTTGGCGAAACGCTTACCGAAATGGCCGGAGGCGGCGCGACAGTTGGTGTAGGAGCAGGGCCGTTGACCCGGCCTACGCAGCCAACGAAGAGAAATGCTGTTAGGGAACTGAGGACGGCCGCAAGTCCAATCGCAAAACCGCAACGCTGGACTCTCATGCTGCCTCCCCAAGGCCGGACGGAAAACCACCGCGCGCGGATTGTATCACGCACATCGATAGCAGACAGGCTTACAACGGGGCGGCCAGTCCTTTAGATGTCTTAAGGTAGCCCAAGGCGTCGGTTTTTTCTTGTAGATCATCAGAAAAACTGCAGTAGCCCGCTGCCGTGCGCGGCGCATTTGGCTGCAAGTTTGTGGATGGAGAGAATTGGTACACGGTATCGTTTCTTTGCGCTTACGTGCACGTCAGGGTAGCTCTGCCGCATGATATGATCCCCGTCCGTTATGACCCCTACGGATACAGCCTATTCGCTACCGAACTGGACGCTATCCATTCCTGGACCGTGTTACCTACTGCTGTGTGCGCTCGCGACTACAGTGATCCGAGTGGTCTTTTGTTGGTTCCGAGCGATGGCGGTAAGACGTGGCGATTTTCCTGACGCCGAGGCGGAAGCTGGAAAGGTGGCGGAGCCTGGAAAGGGATGGACAGTTAGGCGTACTTTCTGGGAATGCTTCAAAGGTAACAGCACAAGCAAGGCGCACGCGGATTTCTGGCTGAATTGGCTCATCGGATTCTCGGAAATTGCCGCGTATCCTGTTCTCCTGAAAACTGGATATCTGAGCGCCATCGGTGGGTGGCTGCTCCTGAGAACTGCGGGCAGTTGGGGAGGTTGGAAAGTCTCTCGGACATCGTTCAATCGATTTCTTCTTTGCATCATACTGGAGTTAGCGATCTCCTATTTCATGATGGCTCACTACGTTTTCTTGATTCAAGGTAACTTCAAGTGACTTACCTGGTTGGATACTGGGTGCCGCTTATAGCGCTGCTCGTACAGGCCGCCACGCTCGCGGCCCTTATTCGCTACACGATTATTACAGCGCGCATCGAGCGCGCAGCGCAAGAACAGGCCGAAGCCTCGCAAAAGCCGGTGATCGTTCTGCAGTGCATCCCGCGTTCGGACCGACAGGACGAGGGAATGGAGCTTCTTGCCCAAAAGCATGTTCCCCCGGGCTGCCCAACTCGCGCTCACCCGCAACAACAATTTCATTATTAAAAATATCGGAACTGGACCGTGCCTCAATTTGACCTTCGACTTCGTGCCGATCGATTCGAATCCCGACCCGAAGCGCAATCCGAATCCGTACGCGCGAAGATTTCCTTACGTCGGTCCCATCGATGATTTTGAGTCTCCATTTTCTCCTGCGACCGTGGCGGCAGGGGACTATAGATTCACGGCGCGCTATGAAAGCCTTAGTGGAAAAAAGTATTTGACGGAAATGATCTTGCACACTCGAGGCGGAGGAACAGTTTTGTTGCGAGAGGATTGGATCTTCAAAACCGTTTGAACGTTATGGAGTGCCCCCTAGGCTTCTCGACCAGTTTTGGCGAAACTATTCGGCAGGCGGTTGTTTGGCGACCCCTAGCTGTTCCAGCTTCCGAAGGAAGAGAAGCGCATATTCAATGACCACGTTCCGAAACAGCCGCGCGTGCTCTCGCCTGGCGATCAGAGGATGGACCCCGCCATCGCTTATCACCGTATAGAGCGCGGCAACATATTCCTCCTCTTTTTTCAGCAGCAATCCGTTGACGTGAAGATAGTTGAGCACGGTTCCCCATCGCTGGTCTGATGGCGGACCGATTTGCTTCTTTTGCTGTACTCGGATTATCGCCTCCACATGAAGATATTCCAAAAAGCTCCGCAAATGTCCTACGCTCGATTTGAGCTCAGCTTCCGTGGCACCAGGGACGTAAAGTCTTTCTGCCTCATTTAGGGCTGTAGCGAGAGGCCCGCTGAACCCAAGCCTCCGGAGAAAGTCTTCGACAACGTACTTATCTTGATTGATCTCAAGGTTCATGTTCTCCGTAAGAGACCTTTCGAGATGCAGAAATCTAGCCTTCCGACATAGCTCGATAATCCTATTGCAACAGCCTACAATCGTGTTGAAGGTTGAGGCTGCGTTGAAGCCGTACGAATCCCATCGCTCGAATTCAGCATGATGACCGAAAGCATGGAGCCGTTGATTTACCTTCTGTGTCGTCGCGCTCAGGCTTTCAACACTCTCTGCGAGTCTCTCGTAGTCAGCTTCTGAAAAGATTTGGTGGTTAAGCACGATGAGATCCTCTAGCTGTAGTAGTAACACCACGAGCCCAGGAGAAGGTTCGGAGTTTCCTAGAATCTCGAAAAACAAACTCTTGCCTTCGTTTCGGATCAGGAACTCAGCCACTACCGGAAACTCTGACGTTTGAGAACTCCAAGAAGGGAACCCTGCGGCTCTGTTTCTCATAGAGCCGGGAAAAAATCTGAGCCGATCGGCAACTTTCTGTAAAAATGCGGGCCTCTCACCTTCCTCAATGCGGCTAAGAAGGGCGACAAGTAAATTATAGTTTCGGCTAAGAAGTTGAAAGCGGTGAGCTCCCTGTAGGATTGTGCGCGGGTCTTCGGCCCGATTCTCTGCCAGCGCGCTTTCGGCCTTCAGTCGCTGTTGCATCTCGCGGAGGTCTCGCAGTTCAGGTATAGCACTTCCAGAATCACTGATCGGCATCGGAACCGGTGAGTACCCAACAGTTGGGTAGCGGCGCTCTTCGTCAAAGATTTGAAACGCATTGGCCGCTGCGTCTTCTAATTTCATATTGGCGAGGCCCCGTCAAGTTCGCTGCTCAAACCGCAGGTAAACCGGAGACACACCGGCATGTATAACTCTGCTCGGTCGCTCCCAAAACCGCGTTTTCAATGGGAATTGGGTGGACGACAGGGGATTCAAAGCCCCAGCTTTCCGCCGTGAAACCGGGATTTTCTAGAGCGTCCGCAGCCATAGAGTTGAACAAAGAATTGGTGGACGAGAGGGGATTCGAACCCCCGGCCTCCTCGTTGCGAACGAGGCGCTCTCCCAGCTGAGCTACTCGCCCACGAGCAGCAGAGAAATTTTAGCAGACGCTAACAGGCTTGCCAACCAAGTTGACCCCGGATTGACGCGCAGCGCACTCAAATAAGAAAGGGCGCAGAACACTGCGCCCTTAACGAACAAAACAAGAATCAAAACCGCAGCCGCTTACGGCTGGTCCGGAGTATTGCCCATGCGCTGCGCCACGACCTTGCGCGCATTCTCATACAGCGCCCGCGCCTGGGGAATGGCATCGACTGCCTTCTGCACCTGCGGATCGGCTTCAAGTTCCACCTTGAAGCCCTCTTGCTGGCCGAAGACCGACAGGAACACTTCCTGCTTGATCTTGCGCTTGATCCAATCCTGATTCTCGGACAATTCGGGCTCGGTGTAGTGCACAGTGTGCTTGCCCAGATATTCCCGCAGATCCCTCATTACCGCGTCGTCCACCTGGAAATCCTTCGTGATGTTCGGGCGAGTGCCCAGGTAGTAGCGCGTGAAACCGCCCACGCCCTGCTCGTACGGGAAGAACACATCGCTGCGGATCAGCGTCTCCTCGAATTTCGATAGCTTTGGCGCGGCAATGGTGATGTCCGGCGTGATGCCTCCGCCTCCGGTCACTTGACGGCCGCTGTCGGTCAGCTTGACCTCCGTCGGATGCTCCGGAACCTTGCGTTCGTAGTGATACTCGTAGAGCGAGATGGACTTGTAGTCGCGCTGGATCAGCCTGCCGCTCGGCGTGTAGTAGCGCGCCGTGGTCAACGCCAGTCCGGTGTTTTCGCTTAGCGGTGTCACCGTCTGCACCAGCCCCTTGCCGAACGTCGTTTCTCCGACGATCAGCCCGCGGTCGTGATCCTGCACCGCTCCGGAAACAATCTCCGTCGCCGACGCCGAATTTCCGTTGACCAGAATTACCAGCGGCACGTTGTTGCCCTGGTTCCCACGGATCGCAAAATACTTGCGCTCAGAAGAGGCGCGGCCATGATGCGACACGATTAACTGGTTCTTCTCGAGGAACATGTCTCCCACGGCGACAGCTTCGTTCAGCAGCCCGCCGGGATTCCCGCGCATGTCCAAGATCAATCCGTCCAGCGAGGAAACATTCAGCTTCTTTAGCGCATCGCCAATCTCGCGATCCGTGGTCTCATTGAATCCCGACAGCCGGATGTAGCCCACGCCAAGCTTGAGCATGAAAGCGATATCTACGGAGTGGCGGGGAATCTCGTCGCGGGTCACGGTGAAGTTCAGCGGATCGGCATACCCTTCGCGGGTCACGGTGATCTTGACAATCGTGCCCTTCGCGCCTTTCAGCATGTCCGCGACATCACTGGTGGTCAGGCCGTCGGTGGACTTCTCGTCAACTTTGACGATCACGTCGCCCGGCCGAATGCCCGCATTGTACGCAGGCGCGCCTACGTAAGGTGCCATCACCACGGTATGATTCTCGCGCGGCGCTACGACCATCCCGACGCCGTAATACTTGCCGCGCTGATCTTCCCGCAGCAGCGCAAATTGCCGTGCATCAAAGAAATTCGAGTGGGGATCGAGCATGCGGAGCATGCCCGGAATGGCGCCCTGGTAGACGGCCTTGTCGACGTCCACCGGCTCGGCATAGTTCGCCTGCACTACGTCCAAGACGCGAGTAAAGTCGCGAACCGCCGTTTGATAGTCATCCGCCGAGGCCGTGGTGGCCCGCACGTTTGGTCCGTAAATGCCGCCAAGCACGGCAGATACCAGCAACACCGCTACGACAAGAAACAGGCCGCGACGCTCTGCTTTCATCCTAACCTCACAAGATTCGTTCGCACACTAAGTATAGCATAGGGGAAAGTGTCGTTTGACTTCGCTGAACGCCGTTCTCTATGATGCCAACAGGCCGCCAATGGGTCACCCGGAGCCATGCTGAGCATCCCCCACATGATTGTGGTGTTCGTCATCGTTCTGGTCGTATTTGGGCCCCAGAAGCTGCCGGAACTCGCTCGCGGCCTCGGTAAGCTCATGGCCGAGTTCCGCAAGGCCTCCACCGACTTCAAGTCCGCCTTCGAGGAAGAGATGCGCGACCTCGAACGCCAGGCCCGTGAAGTAGAACGCAAAAAGGCCGCCCTGATAGCCTCCGCAGCTACACAGGCACAACCTGCCACGCTCGGCACGCCCTCAGGTGTTGAGACGCAGCCGCCCCCTGCCGAGTTAGCAGCCCCAGAAGAGGTCGTAGGGGCGACCGAAGCTGGTACGCTTACCGCCGTGCCGGTGCCAGAGTCGGTTGCAAGGTCCACCGACCCGGCCGAACTCGCAACCAGTGAAGCTCCGGCTGCGCCAGAAGCGACAGAGGCAAAGCCGCAAGACGCTAGTGCTGTGAACCCCTTAGATCCCGCTCATGACCAACAGCAGCCAGCCTGAACTTCCCGCCACCATACCGGAAACGGAAGAAGGCGGGCAGATGACCTTCTTCGAGCACCTGGTCGAGCTTCGTAAACGCCTCATCAATTCGCTGATCGCCATTGCGATCGGCGCATTCATCGGCGTGTATATTGCGAAGTACGTAATCGGCTACGTCACGCGCCCGATGCTAAAGGCGCTGGCGGATTCGCACCTCAATCCCCAGCTGATCTACACGCATCCTGCCGGCGGGTTCAATTTGATCATCACGCTGGGCGTCTACATTGGTATCGTGCTGGCCTCACCTTTTGTCCTGTACCAGATCTGGCTGTTTGTCGCACCCGCGCTTTATAAGCACGAACGTAGTGCCATCACCGGGTTCTTGTTCTCCACCGTGTTTCTGTTTCTGGCAGGAATTGCGTTCGGCTATTTCGTCACCCTCCCATACATGCTGGGATTTCTCGTCAAGTTCCAGGTGGTCAGCCTTCCAGGCGTCGTGCCCATGATCACCATCACCGAGTACTTTGACTTGACGCTGATTGTGCTTCTCGGTCTCGGGTTAGTATTCGAGCTGCCGGTTCTGGTTTTCTTCCTATCGTTGTTCGGAATTGTCACGCCGCAATTTCTTTGGAAGAACATCCGCTACGCGATTCTCGTCATCGCGATCGTGGCGGCGATCATTACGCCCACGCCTGACGCCACAACGATGCTCATCTTCATGGCCCCGATGCTGTTGCTCTATTTCGTGGGCATCGCGGTCTCCGCGATCGTCGTGCGAAAGCGCGATCGGCGATTGGCTGCCGAAGCCGCGGGGGCAACTGTTAAATGACCCTTATGGGAAGCAGATTCGTTAAGACAGCAGCCTGCGCTTGCCTGCTGATTTCCGCCGCTTCGGCTGCCGGATGCAAATCCAAGACGGACCAGGCGCAGGGCGCCAGCCCGCCATTCATGAGCGCTGTAGCCGGAGTTCCGCCACAGATGGCAGCCGACGACGCGCCACCCCCAGAGAAAACCGGGGGCTTCGACGGCAAGCGCGCCTACGCGCACGTTGCCAAGCAGGTTGGCTTCGGCCCCCGGCCTTCAGGCTCGCAAGCCATCGCGCAAACGCAAGACTACATCCTGTCGGAGCTGTCCAGTTATGGCTGCAAAGTGGAAACGGACGGGTTTAACGCGCAAACACCTGCCGGCCAGATCACCATGAAGAACATCGTCGTGAAAGTTCCCGGCGACAAGCCGGGCATTTATCTGCTCGGAACGCACTACGACACCAAGCGCCTGGACAATTTTGTCGGCGCCGACGATGGCGGTTCGTCGACGGGGGTCATGCTCGAACTCGCGCGCCTGCTCTGCGCGCAGCACGGCCCGCACCCAGTGTGGATCGCGTTCTTCGACGGAGAAGAGGCGGTAGGGGAGTGGAGCGACACCGACAGCCGCTACGGCAGCCGTCAAATGGCCGCGAAGCTCGCGATGAGCGGTGACCTCCCAAAGCTAAAGGCGTTCCTCCTCGCCGACATCGTTGGCAGCCGCAACCTGCGCTTCAAGCGCGAGTCGAATTCCACCAAGGCCCTCACCGAGCTGTTCTGGGCAACGGCGGCCAAGCTAGGCTACGCAAACATTTTTGTGAGTGCTGCCACCCCGATCGAAGACGATCACCTCTCCTTTTCCAAACGCGGCGTCCCCGTCGAGGACGTCATCGACCTCGAGATTCCGTACTGGCACACCCCCCAAGATACCCTCGACAAGATCAGCGCCAAAAGCCTCGCCATCGTCGGCCACACCTTCCTCGAATCCCTCCGCCAACTTCAACAAAAATAGCTTGCCGTGACTTGATTGGCTAGCATTGGCGCCGACGTGCCTTACTTCTCGAACGTGACGTCGTGCCCTTTGGTGATCAACGAGTGCTTCGGCGGCTCGTCATCATTGCGGTAGGGAAAGTCCGCGCGGTAGTGGCTGCCGCGGCTCTCTTCGCGCGCCAGCGCCGACCGTGCCATGAGCAGTGCCAGCGAGTGCAGGTTGCGCAGCTCAAACTCGGCACGCCCCGGCTTCTCGCATTTTGGCAGATCAATGGCCTGGAGCTGCGTGATCGCAGCGGCCAAGTCCTTTCCGTCGCGAAGGATTCCCACCTGCCGCCACATGATGTCCCGAATCCTATCAAGTACGGCGGAGCATGCGTTTTTCACGGCGGGCTTTGCGGTATGCACTGTTGGTCCGTTGCCAGGTTTTGGCGCCGGGCTGCCTGGCAGCCCCACGGTGTTGCGCTTCGCCACGGGAGCATCTTTCATCATCGCTTGCCCGCTACGCGCACCAAAAACCAAACCCTCGAGCAGGGAATTACTGGCCAGCCTGTTCGCCCCATGGACCCCGGTATCCGCGGTCTCGCCCGCAGCGTATAACCCTGGGAGCGAGGTGCGGCCCCACAGGTCCGTCTTTACGCCGCCCATCATGTAATGCGCCGCAGGGCAAACCGGCGCGAGGTCGCTCGCCAGATCCAGCCCGTAGCTCATGCAGGTCTCGTAGATTCGCGGGAAGCGCTTCTTCAGAAACTCTTCGCTCTTCGCGGTCATGTCGAGATACACGTGTCCGGCGGCGGTGCGGTGCATCTCGGTAACAATGGCGCGCGCAACGATGTCACGCGGCGCGAGCTCTTGCGCTTCGTTGTAGCGCTTCATGAACCGCTCGAGATTCACATTGCGCAGGATGGCACCCTCGCCGCGCAAGGCTTCCGACAGAAGGAACCGCGGCGCTCCCTTGACGGCCAGCGCGGTGGGGTGGAACTGCATGAACTCCATATCCGAAAGCACCGCTCCGGCATCGTACGCGATGGCCATGCCGTCGCCGGTGGCCACATCCGGGTTGGTGGTCTCTCGATAGATGCGCCCCAGGCCGCCCGTTGCGAGCAAGATCGCTCCAGCGTGGACCTCGTGGTGCGATCCGTCCATCTCATCGAGAAAGCGCACTCCCGCCACATGCTTGGCCTCAACGAACAGCTCGGTGGTGAACGCGTGCGCGCGAAGATGCAAATGAGGGATGGTATGCGCACGGGCCAGCAGCGCTCGGCTGATTTCGCGTCCGGTGGAGTCGCCGTGAGCGTGCAGGATGCGCGACCTGCTATGCGCGGCCTCGCGCGTGAAGGCTAACTTCGTTCCCGCACGGTCAAACTCGGTGCCCCATTCGATGAGTTGCGTGATGTATTTCGGGCCTTCTTCCACTAGCAGCGCTACCGCTTCCGCCCGGCACAACCCGTCGCCGGCTTTGATCGTGTCCTGCTCGTGCAGGCTGATCTCGTCTTCGTCGCTCAGGGCGACGGCAATACCCCCCTGGGCCCAAGATGTCGCCGAATCGCTCAAGTCCGACTTCGCCAGCACCAGCACGCTGCCGGCGGTGCTCAACTCAATCGCCGCACGCAGCCCAGCTACTCCGGATCCGATGACGACGTAATCCGCGCGATAGGACTTGTGGGGAGAGCTCATGACGAGGCGATCGACCGATTGCCGAGTTATGGTAGCACGAAGAATATGGAATGCGGCGGCTCGCAGCAGCCTTTGACCCATCTGCCCCAGCGCCAAAGTTTTCTTGCGGGCACGATTCAACCGCGTGTCGCGGCAGTGCCTCTGCACGCCACGGAAACCTCGATAACCATCGACACTGTGCTACATTTCCAATATCCGCTCGATGAAAACAAAACGCATTTCTGTGAAGTCCGCCGCCGGAGCCTACTCCGTCCTTTGCGGAGCCGGCTTGCTCCATCACGCTGCGGATGAAATCGCGAAACTCGGGAAATTCTCCAGCGTCCATGTGGTTTCGTCGCCGAAGGTCTGGCGCGCTGTCGGGAAGAGCATCCAGCGCGGCTTCAACGCGCACAAGACGACCGCCGTGCACCTGATGAACGACGCGGAAGTACGAAAGAATCTGCGGACGGTAGAAGGTGTTTCTCGCGCGCTAGTCGCTTCGGGAGCCGACCGGAACTCTCTGCTCGTGGCCGTGGGCGGCGGTGTAGTAGGAGACGTCGCTGGCTTTGCCGCGGCCTCCTATTTGCGCGGAGTTGCTCTGGTGCAGGTGCCGACCACGTTGGTGGCCCAAGTCGATAGCTCGATCGGCGGCAAGACGGGAGTGAACCTGCCAGAAGGGAAGAATTTAGTCGGCGCGTTCTATCCGCCGAGGATGGTCATCACCGATCCCAGCGTCTTGCGCTCGCTGCCCGATCGCGAGTTTCGTGGCGGCCTCGCCGAGGTCATCAAGCACAGCATCATCGCCGATGCGGGGATGTTCGCGTATCTCGAAAAAAATATCGCCAAAGTGCTCCGCCGCGATCGTGCGACGCTGGAATACCTGATTCCGTGCAATGTCGCAATCAAGGCTCGCGTGGTCACGCGGGATGAGCGCGAGTCCGGTCTGCGCGAAATCCTCAACTTCGGCCACACCTTCGCCCACGCTCTCGAAAGTTCAACACGGTACCGCCGATTCCAGCATGGCGAAGCGGTCGCCTGGGGCATGATGGCCGCAGCGCTGCTCGGCCACGAAATTGGCGTGACCCGTGCGGACGACGTATCCCGGATGGTCACCCTCATTCGCCGCATCGGCCCGCTGCCCGCCTGGCCGCGAGTACCTGTGAAATCACTGATCGCCGCCATGCGCTCCGACAAAAAAGCGCGCCATGGGAAAATCCGCTTCGTCCTGGCGCCGCGTATCGGCAAAGCCGGATCGTACGACGACGTTCCGCTCGACGCCGTGCATCGCGTTCTGCGCTTCGCGCCACACTTTTTCAACGAATTCGCCCCGAAGGAATCGAAGTTCCATGCCTGAGGCTGCCGCCCCCGCAAAGGGGACCCGCCCCGAAGGCGCGCAGACGGAAGCGGACGCGGGTCGCCAGGTCCGCGAAATGTTTACGCAAATCGCGCCGCGGTACGATTTGTTGAACCATCTCCTGTCGCTGCAGTTCGATCGTTTGTGGCGCGCCCGCGTGGCAAAGCGCCTGAGCAATGTTCTCGGTCATTCGGAGACGCGTGTTCTCGATCTATGTTGTGGGACAGGCGATCTCGCGATTACGTTAGCCGGCCGTTACAGAACGCAGATGACGGGCGCGGATTTTGCACATCCGATGCTCATCCGCGCGAGACAAAAGAGCGCGTCGGTGCATAGCAAGACCATGGCTCAACTGTGGCCCATCAAGTTCGTCGAAGCCGACGCGCTGAATCTTCCATTCGCGAAGTGCTCTTTTGATGTCGTCACGACGGCCTTTGGCTTCCGCAATCTCGCCAACTACGAAGCCGGGCTGCGGGAAATCCTGCGGGTCTTGAAACCAGGCGGAACGCTGGCGATCCTTGAATTTACAGAGCCGGCCCCTGGTTTTCTTGGCGATCTCTATCGCTGGTATTTCCGAAAAGTTCTCCCACGCATAGGCGGACTTTTGTCGGGCGACCGCTCCGCGTATACGTACTTGCCCAACTCCGTGTCCCGCTTCCTTCGCCCCGCCGAACTCGCGGCACTGATGACCACGACGGGCTACCAATCCGAAGAATTCGAAGTCTGGACCTTCGGTACGGTAGCACTCCACACAGCGAACAAGCCGTTGTAGCCGCCCCTCTTTAGGGGGGCGGGGTTAGACGGGAATGGTACCCACGCTCCGCTGGCAGGCGCAAAATGAAAATGGTGGAACTGTCAATCGTTGTATTCGGCTTATTCTTCCAACCCGACCGCCCGCAACTTGGCCAGTAAAGTCTTCGGCGACACGCCAAGCTTCTCCGCCGCGCGCGTCTTGTTCCACTTACACTCGCGCAGCGCGCTCTCCAGTACCACGCGCTCGACATGCGTTACGGCCCGCCCAGTGATCTCTTCCAGCGAGCCTTCCCAACTGAAATTCTGCGGACAGCATCCCGCCTGGCAAAGTCTCGGCATCGGGCTTTGTCGCCGGCAGTCGCAACTCATTCGCGGTGATGCTGAGTCCATCGGCGAGAATCACCGCCCGCTCCAGCGTATTTTGCAATTCGCGAACGTTGCCCGGCCACCGGTAGCCCGCAAGCCTTTCGCGCGCCTCTTCCGAAAGCTCCAGCCCCGGCTTCGAGAACTCGCGGCTAAACTTTTCCAGGAAGCTTTCCGCCAGCAGCAGCACGTCGTCCCCGCGTTCGCGGAGCGGCGGAATCGTCAACGGCACTGCCGAAATGCGGAAGTACAAATCCTCGCGGAAGAGTTTTTCTTCGATCAGTTTCTGCAAATTGCGATTTGTCGCCACCACGATCCGGACATCGATTTCGATCGATTGCGTTCCGCCAACGCGCTCGAATCGGCGCTCTTCCAGCACGCGCAACAGCTTCGCCTGAATAGCCAGCGGCAGCTCGCCGATTTCGTCCAGGAACAGCGTCCCGCGATGCGCCAAGTCCATCTTTCCGACCTTGCGTGCCCCTGCGCCGGTGAACGCGCCTTTTTCATGACCAAAAAGCTCGTTCTCGACCAAGCCTTCGGGTATCGCCGCGCAATTCAGCGCCACAAATGGCATCTCGCGCCGCGGCGACAGGTGATGCACCGCTCGCGCAAACAATTCCTTGCCGGTTCCACTCTCCCCGAGCAGCAAAACCGTCGAGTCTGTTCCTGCAACGCGCTGAATTTGCTGGCTGACCTCCCGAATCGAAGCGTGCTCCCCGACGATTCGCGGGAACCCATAGCGCGCCGAGTATTCCTCCCGGAGCAGCAAGTTTTCCCGAAGAAGCTCCTGCTGCTGCGCCGCCCGCTGTACCAGAAGTTTCAAATGATCCAAGTCCACGGGCTTCTGCAAGAAATCGAAAGCACCCTCTTTCATCGCCGTAACCGCTTCTTCCACGGATCCGAACGCTGTCAGCAAAAGCACTGGAATCGTGGCATCGGCGGCTTTGCTCGCACGCAGCACGTCCAGTCCGGACGCGCCGGGCAGCTTCAGATCCGTGATGACGAGCAGGTACCGCCGCGACCGGATTTTCTGGATGGCCGCCGTCCCGTCCGGCGCTTCCTCCACAACGTAGCCGGCGCGCTCCATCGCTTTGCGCAGCATCGCGCGCAGCTCATTCTTATCTTCGACAAGAAGAAGAGGTTCCATGTGATTCGTTTTTATCACGAATTCAGGGAGGCTTTGCGGGAACGAAGGATGCCTGTGCGGTGAAGGGAAGTAGCGAGTAGGAGTGTGTTAACTCTGAGCCGTCTTGCGGAGTGAACCTCTAGGGTCTAGTGCAAAGCAGAGATGAAGACTCTCTACCATCGAGCCCAGCCGATCTCGCCGCCCGATCTCCGCAGTTCGTCTTCCATATCGCTGAGCTTCTGCTTCAATTTCGCGATGTCTTGCTTCTTCGCCGCGATCTGACTGTCCTTTTCATTGACGTCTTTGCGGGTCAGTTGCTCGTTCATCGCTTTCGTCGGATCCGAATAGTATTGGACTTGCGCTTTCTGCGCTTCGCGCTGCAGGATGTCGAGTTCCTTTTCCGCGTCGGCTAGATTTGCGCGCGCTTCCTGGAAGCGTTTTCGCCACTTTTCTTCGTCGCTCTTTCCCGCTCCAGCCTTGCTATCCGTTAACGCATTGTCACCGTTCGCCTGACCGTCGGGATTTTCCTTCGCGTTTGCGTTGGCATCGGTGTTCGGCGCCGCCGCTGCGGGTGCCGCAGCAGGGGCAGTCGATCCGCCGCCAGACCCCAAATCCTCGTTCGTGTACACCTTCTTGGGTTTCGGTGCTTCCTTCTTCTGCTCACGCGCCTTGCGGGCCGCGTCGGCCACAGGGTCCGTGGACGGCTGTTGCGACGCATCCTGCTGCTGTGCAATCACCGCGATTCCGCCCAAGCCCAGCGCCGGCAACGCCACCAAAATATATACGCCAGCCTTTCGCCAAGTTATCGAAGTCATACCAACATACCTCCTCCGGCGCCAAGCTGGACCGCGCCGGCAACTCCCTAGATCTCCACGATATCCTGTTTCAATTCTACGCCTTCCCGGCTGGCGCGCCATTCGGGTAGCGTAACGATAAATGCGGCGCCGCCTTCCGCATGATTCCGCGCCTCGACTTGCCCACCGTGCTGCACGATGATCTTCTGCACAACGGCCAACCCCAGGCCAGTGCCCTGCGGCTTGGTGGTGAAAAACGGCTGAAACAGCTTTGGCAGCGCGGCTTCCGGTATTCCCGGCCCGTTGTCGGAGACCGTAATGCGCTGGAATCCGGCGTCGCCATTGCGCAGCATCTCGCCGCGCAGCGTCACGCGCCCGCCGTTGGCTGAGCCGCAGGATTCGGCTGCGTTTCGCGCAAGGTTGAGCAGCGCTTGCCGGAGCAAGCCTTCATCCCCCGCCACGCTCTTAAATTCTCCTTCGCAAGACACTCTCACGTTCGGCATGCCCTCGCCGATTTCAGAAGCCACTCGCTCCACCAAGCTCTGCACGGCGACCGATTCATCGGAGATTTCCAGTGGCCGCGCGTATTTCAAGAATTCGGTCACTACGTGTGTGATGCTGCGAGTCTGTTCCAGGATGTGTTCGGCGTGGTCGGAGACTTCGCCTTCGGGCGCCTCCGCACGAATCATCTGCGCGTAACCTGAAATTGTCGCCAGGGCGTTCTTGAATTCGTGCGCGATTCCCGCCGAAAGCTCGCCCAGCGCGGCAAGATGCTTCTTCAGTTCGACCTGCTGCTGCAGCGTCGCCAGTTCGGTCAGATCGCTGAGCAAGCAGATTGCGCCGCTTACTTTCTCATTGCCGCGGCGGATAGGCGAAATCGTGACGCCCAGCCGCCTGGTGTCGCCTGCCGGAGCCGCGTGATCAACCTGTTCGCGGCGGAAGATTCTTGCGTTGGCGAGGCAGTCGGCCACCAACTTGGTCAGCTCCGAGGATTCGCCCAGAGCCTCGCTGTAGCGCCGGTAGCCTAGCCCGCGTATCCCCAGCGCTTGTTCCGCCGCAGGGTTGGCGCTCGAAATGATTCCTGTGGCATTCACGACCAGCAGGCCGGCGGGCATGTTGCGCGTTACTTCCTCGCTCAGCCGTTCGGTGTGTTCGGCGCGTTCTTTCTCGATGCGATGTAGGCGCTCCAGTTCCTTTTCCTGCTCCCGCAATTTCTGGATCACGCCCTGCATCGAAGCGGTCATGAACGCCGCGGGATTTGCCACTCCCGGAGCCGCGGCGAGAATCTTCTCCTTGTGAGCCTCGCGATTGTCGTGGAAAAATCGCCGCACGGAGTACAACACCAGCCACACGACGGCCAGAAGGCCCAGGCCGACTCCGACCGCTACCGGCCACGCATTCGTCAAGCCCTCGGTTTGTCCGGCGGCCAGTATCATTCGTGGACTCCGCAGCCCATCAGTTCGCGCTTTCGTTCACAGAGAATCCTCAAATCACGACCCTCGAGAGCGCATATCGGGCAATCTGTGGACCGAGATACACCACGACCAGCGCTGCGATTCCTAGAAACGTTCCCAAGGGGAGCTGATACTGGCTGGCGATCATCCAGCGCAGCCCCTTCACGCTGCCCAGATTGCGGCGGCTTGCGCGTTCCGCCAGGTCTCGTTGCCAACCGGAAGCATAGAGCGTCAAAATAATTCCGATACCGACAAGACTTCCCAGAAACGTCCCCAAGAGAATGGTCAGAAACGTTGCACGGACGCCGAGAAAAGCCCCCGCCATCGCCATCATCTTTACGTCACCCATTCCCATGCCGTCGCGGCCCCGCACCGCTTTGTACAGCGCTGCCGCTCCCCAAAGGAGCAAGCTGCCGAACGCGGCGCCGAGCACGGCGTCGATCAAACCCAGCACATACGGCGGCGGCTGTGCATGAGCCGACAGAATCTCGCTAAGCCAATACGCGGAGCCATCACCAGGGGGCACGAGCGTCGAAAAAAATAGACCGGCGGCAAGCCCCGGCCAATTCACCACGTCGGGAAGCAGCCGGACGCGCACATCGGTGATCGTCAAGATCACGATCAAGCAAGTGAAAAACAGCCACTTCACGGTCATCTGGGTCAAACCGAAATCGAGATAGCACGCTACGAACAAGACTCCCGTCAACAGTTCGACCAGCGGATACGTCGGCGAAATAGCATAGCTGCACGAACGGCATTTTCCCCGCAGCCAGACCCAGGCAAACAAAGGCACATTGTCGTAGGGCTTGATCGGCGTCTCGCACCGCGGGCATCGCGAGCCGGGCGTAACGATGGACACTCCCTCCGGAATCCGCGTTATGCAGACGTTGAGGAAGCTCCCAATGACGATGCCGAGAAGAAAAAAGAAGGCGATGACCACATCTCGAATGTGCCACAGGAGCGAGAGGTGCCTCAAGGAACGCCCGCAGCGGCGTGTCGGATGCCTAACAGGTGGCTCTGGACCTCTGCCCCTAGCGAGAGGAGAATAAGAAAGAAGAGCCTTGCGCAGAGACGCTGAGAACGCGGAGGAGCGCCGAGGAGAATCGCGGGATCAGGTGCGAAGACTTGTTTTGTTGGGGCAAACTCTCAACTGTAAACTGTAGACTGCCCTTATGCACTGGTTTGAACGCCGCATACGCCGCTACGAGCATCGCCGCTGGACGACCGACGATAATCGTCGGGTCCAGCCCTTCGAGTGGGGCCTGGAGCACATCGGCGGCGACCCCAGCGACGCGAATCCCGGGGATTTTGTGCGGCACTACGCGCATCAGGCGATTGAAAACAGCAGGGAGTGGTACGCGACGGAAGCCGCGAATGATTACCGCGTGGACCGGGAAAACGTCCTGACGTTTAGCAGCTCGATCGAATCTCCCTGGCCCGAGAACAACACCGTTCACGCCCAGTTCTTTCCCACAAGAAATAATGGCCCAGCCGTGCTGCTTCTTCCCAACTGGAATGCCAAGTGGCACGGTCAGCGCGGCCTTTGCGAGTGGCTCCAGCGCATCGGCATTGCGGTGCTGAAACTGAGCCTCCCGTACCACGACCGCCGCATGGCCAAGGGCCACGAACGCGCCGACCAGCTCGTCGGCCCCAACATCGGCTTAACGCTGCAAGCCAACCGCCAGGCCGTGCAGGATTCGCGACGCTGTCTCCGCTGGCTCGAGCAGCAGGGTTTTTCGCGCTTGGGCATCCTGGGCACCAGCATCGGCTCCTCGGTTGGCTACATCACGCTGGTACACGACGAGGGCCTCAGCGCCGGCGGCTTCTTCCACGTTTCCACTTACTTCGCTGACGTTGTGAGCCAGGGCATGACCACCAACCATGTCTGGGAGGCGCTACGGCACCACGTCACGGTAGACGAACTGCGCGATTACTGGGCGCCGGTAAGCCCGATGCCGTACGTCGAGCGCGGCATGGGCGCTGGCAAGAAAGCCTTTATGGTGTACGGGAAGTACGATCCTACGTTCCTCCCCGAGCTCACTGCCCAAATGCTCACCGCGCTGCGCCGCCACGGCGCCAACCTGCGCACGCTGGAACTCCACTGCGGCCATTACTCGCTGGAGCTGCCGCCGTTCAGCCACGTCGCCGGGTACCGCATGCTCACGTTCCTTCGGTCCGCCTTGACGTAGACTGCCGTGCGCTTCCCATATGGGCGGGTCGAATCGTGAATTAACAGATGGCGTGGTGCAGGGAACCGGTGACGATGCTCGTTCGATCAATTCAAGCCGGACTGAGTTACCTTGACGGCGCAGCCCACGCCGGTGATTGCGTTGCACTGATTGGCCGCGGTGCTGTTGCCCTGATTTGAGAAATAGAGGCTCGAAGCTTGCGCAGAGTTTGCGTTGTTGTCCACGATGATCCCGCTGGGGCCGCCGATTTCGGCGATCGAATGCGCGATGCTCAGGGCCGGCGGCGTTCCGGTTACATTGATGGACATTACGCAGCCTGCGCCTCCGCAGTTCGCTCCGCTGCCCAAGTTTTGGACGCCGAAAAAAATCTGGTCTTGCGAGGCTGCTGGAGCGTTGGCGTTGAAGAACTCCGTCACAGGAGAGCATTCCGCGCTGCCCGTAGCAACCGCTAGCGTCGCCGCATCCAAAGCAGCGTTCATGGTGCCAACTGGGTTTGCAAATGGACTGGCAGGCACTCTGCCCGAGTTGGTGAAGCCGATGCGCTGGATCGTAGGCGCGCTGCTCGCAGACGATCCGCACATGTAGAGCCGCCCCGCGCTTCCGTTGCCCGTCAGATAAGCGTTGTCAAAGTCACCTGCATGAAGATGGTGAGCGGTACCCGCGCCCAGGCTGACCGTAACGCTGGCACTCAACGTGATGTCCGACTGAACCACGGCCGCGTTCGCCCCGACGTTGCCGAAAAATACGAACACCTTCCCTGTACTTGAATCCACAATCGGCGGGTCGGGAACGACGTGAGCAGCGGGAGCTATGGTGGTAGAGCCAAGGCAGGGTACTGAACCGGCTGCACATGTCCCCGCAGTGCTGAAGGTCTCCCGCACATAACTCAACACCCCAATCGTATCGTCCATAAAGATATTGCCCGATACGAGGTCCAACGTTGGGGAAGTCAGAATCCTGCCCGTGTCTACCGTGATCGGCCAGTTGCCCGTCACAACCTCGCTGGGCGTCGCGTTGGCACCGAAAACGTTGATGAACTTATGCAGAACCCCATTGTCATCCCCGACGTACATGGCGTCGCGAGCGTAGTCGTAAAGGGGCGAAGATCCGGTGTCCGCCTGAGCGCCGTTGAACACCAGGCTGATCATGCAGGCCCCGTTGACCGGGCAATGTCCCGCGGCTCCATCCGCGGTCCAGACGGTGGCGACCGTCGGGGCGGCAGCCGTATTGATCGCGCCGCCGTCGCCTGCGTGCCACTTCAGCAGATGGAGAATGGATCCGCCGTTGGCATTGGTCCTGGTCTCGACGAAGGCTACTTTGCTGCCGTCAATCGACAAAACAGGGGACGTTTCGACGGTTCCGTTCGTGGCCACGCCTGCGGTATTAAAATTTGTGTTGTACGACCAATAGACCGCGGGGTTGGCAACGCCGCAGAGCGGCGTGCCGGTCCCTGCGTAGAGTTTGTTGAAAGCGATGATACTGGCCTGCCCGCCTGTTACTCCTCCGAGATTCGTCGGGAAGATCGCGAAGTCGTTGGTACAATCGGGAGTCGCGTTGACGTCAAACGAAAATTTTGCGGGATAAACCGGCCACCAATTGACGCCGTTAATGGGAGCGCCGGTGGAACCGCCGGCGCCCAACGACTGGCCCCAGTCGCTCTGGAATCCGTCCTCCTGCTCGATGCGGGGCCACCAGCCGAAGCGCCTTCTTCCACGCTCCCGTTCGATTTCCGGGTCTTCATTTCCAAAACGAGCGCGGCGTATGGCTTGTTGCCAATAGCGTGGTTCTCCCTGGAGTCTCCACGCCGTGACCCAAGAAGTCGGCTGTGAGAAAACGATGTGCTTGTGGCTCCAATCGGAAATCATCGGGATCCGCGCGTGTGGACCTTGCGCGCTGACTACGCGAACCACGACGAATGCAACGATCGCCACGGCGGCGACCGCGAGCGTGAACTTGCTCACCCAAGACGGAATTCGTTTCATATGTACGCTCCATCCTATGGACTTGTGACACGGGCCGGCGTTCAGGCCTGTGGACGATACGCAAGTTCAACCCTAAGCCGCTAACGGTTAATTGCTGCTAAGTCTAGCGGAATACGAAACGGCGGAAACCTCGAAAAGCAAATATCTTTCTTTTTAGTTACCTAGTCGTGGACCTCTGAGGACATATCGTCTTGAGGAACGCTGAGCCTCAGGGCAGAATTGCCGAAAACGCGCCGCTCGCCACCAGCGCGGACACATCTTCGATCTCCGCCGCCAGCGGCCGGTCGTCGGTGACTTTCGCGGACTTCCCGCGCACGGCACCGTACGCTTTTTTCGCGAGCGTTCCAGTTTGCAGCGGCGCCAGGAGGTCGATCCCTTGGCAGGCGCAGAGCAATTCGATGGCGACGATGTTGCGTAGGTTCGCGAGCATACGCTCGAGACGTCGCGCACCGCTCATACCCATCGACACGTAGTCTTCCTGATTGCCAGAGGTGGAAATGGAGTCCACGGAATGAGGCGTGGCCAGGGATTTGTTCTCGCTCGTCAGCGCCGCCGCGGTCACCTGCGCGATCATGAAGCCGGAGTTCAGGCCCGGCTCGGGCGTCAAAAATGCTGGCAACATGCTGGTCAGCGGATTGGTCATCTGCTCGACGCGCCGCTCGCAGATGCCGCCCAGCGTCGCCAGCGCGATAGCCACTTGATCCGCTGCCATCGCTAGCGGCTGTCCGTGAAAATTGCCACCGCTGATGATGTCGCCGGCCCCTTCGCCGGAGATGGCGCGTGCGAACACTAGCGGATTGTCGGTCGCGCTATTGAGCTCCACCGCGGCCATCTCACGAGCCTGCGCCAGCGAGTCGCGCACCGCGCCGTGCACTTGCGGCGTGCAGCGCAAGCTGTAGGCATCCTGCACTCGCGGATCTTTCTCGGCTGCGCGATGGGATTCGCGAATCTGGCTGCCTTCATTCAGATGCGCGAGATTGCGCGCGGTTGTGGCTGCGCCCGCATACGCGCGCGCGTGCATGATGCGCGCGTCAAAGGCGCCCGGACTTCCACGCAGGGCATCCAGCGACAGCGCGGCGGCGACATCTGCGGTATCAGCAATTACATCGGCCTCATGCAACGCCAAGCTCAACAGCGCCAACATCCCCTGTGTGCCGTTGAGCAGCGAAAGACCCTCTTTCGCCTCCAACGCTACGGGCGTGAGGCCGGCTTGGTGCATCGCGTCGCCGCCGTCCACGATTTGCCCCCCATACGAGGCGCGGCCTTCGCCGATCACCACTTGCGCAAGATGCGCGAGCGGAGCGAGGTCTCCCGAAGCGCCCACCGAGCCTTGCGACGGAATCACCGGGTGCACTTTCGCGTTCAGCATCGCGCACAGCGTTTCTACAGTTTGCGGACGAATCCCGCTCAGCCCTTTCGCCAGGGCGTTGGCGCGGAGCAGCATCATCGCGCGCGTCTCCGCTTCGCTAAGCGGCGCGCCGACGCCGCACGCGTGCGAGCGAACCAAATTCACCTGCAATTGGCGGACTTGCTCGACAGAGATGCGCACGGAGGCCAGCTTGCCGAATCCCGTGTTGATGCCGTATGCGGTCTGGCCCGAGGCAACGACTCGATCGACGACCGCGCGAGAGGCTTTCATGCGCTCGATCGCAGCAGGCGCCAGGGTCACCTTCGCGCCGCGAAGGGCGACGTCATACAGTTGCGCAAACGTCAGATCGTTGCCCGTGAGTTCAATCGAGCCGGGGTGAGTTGAGTCAAGGCCCATCGTCATGCTTCTCTCCGGTCAGGATTGGGCACGCCCATCGCTGCAAGAAGAATGCGGTATTTGTGCGGCAAAAGTTTCGGGCGGCCATTGGCGCCGCAAATGATATGAGTCGTGTCGCCGCTGGCGAGCAGCTCTCCGTCGGCGTCACGAAACACTTCGTACGCGAACTTGACGATCCGATTGCGCGATTCCGCGATGCGCGTCCGGATGCGCACCACTTCGTCGTAGCGCGCCGATTGCTGGTACCGGCAATACGCATCGGCCACCACGATGTGGCAGTCGTCGTCGATTTCCATTTTCTTGTACTCGACGCCCAGCGCGCGCATCAGTTCAACGCGGCCTACCTCAAACCAGATGAAGTAATTCGCGTGATACACCACGGCCATCTGATCCGTTTCAGCGTAGCGCACCCGTACTGTCGTGTCGTGATACTCGATCGTTTGCATGTGCCTGATTATTCCGGTTCGTGCCAGACCGGCTTGCGCTTCTCGAGAAACGAAGCGACTCCTTCTTTGAAGTCGGGCGTGCAGCGTATGCGGGCATTTTCCAGAATCGCCCGCTCGAGGTCGTGATCGAGTCCCGGTGCCGCGGCGGAAGTCAGCAGGTGTTTCGCGCGCGTCAGGCTGTTGGGGCTTGCCGCGATCAACTCGCTGGCGAGCTCCTGAGCGCGATCGAAAAGCCGCTCAGCGGGAACGACTTCGGTTACCAGGCCGAACTCCTTGGCCTCGGCAGCGCCGATGATACGCCCGGTCAGAAGAAGGTCGCGCGAGCGCTTTTCGCCGATCTGGCGGGTCAGGAAAACGGAAACGATCGCGGGAAGGAAGCCGATCTTTACTTCGGTGTAGCCAAACTTGGCTTCCGGAGCGGCGAGCGTGAAATCGCAAAGTGTCGCGATCCCGCAGCCGCCCGCGTATGCCGCTCCGTTGACGGCGGCGATCAACGGCCGTGGGAAACTCCAGATGCGCCGCAACATCTTCGCGATGCGGCGAGAGTCTTCTTGATTTTCCGCGGGAGATTGTTTTGCGATGGCGGCGAGCATCTCGAGATCCATGCCGGCGCAAAACGCCTTTCCAGCACCGGTGAGGATCACCACGCGGGTGTGGCTTTTCTCGATCACGTCGAGCGCGGTGAGGATCTCCGCGATCATAGGCGTGGTCACGGCATTCCGCTTGTCCGGGCGGTTCAGCGTGAGTGTCGCGATTTCGCCGTTGAACTCGAGAAGAAGTGTCGAATACATTTTGGAAACACCTCCTCAGTTTAGAAGCGGAGCGTGGGCGTATTTGGCGCGAATTTCGTTGGCCATCGCCAGAACCTTGGCAAGCCGCTGAGGTTCGATTCCGGGGTCAGCACCCGCCTTCTTCAACGCTGCGAGAACCTGTTCAGTGGCGATGTTGCCAACGAGATTGTCTCCGGCGAACGGGCAACCGCCTAATCCGGTGAGGGCGCTATCGAAGCGCCGGCATCCCGCTTCGTAGGCCGCGAGAATTTTCTCTTCGGCATTCTCCGGTCGGCTGTGCAAGTGCACGCCCAGCTCGATTCCCGCGACGTGATCCTTCACTTGGCGGTACAGATCGCCGACAACCTGCGGCTCCGCTGTTCCGACCGTGTCCGCTAGGGAGACGGTGCGCACGCGAATATCCTTGAGCCACTCCAGCGTTTCGTGCACGATCTCAGGTCCCCAAGGCTCATCATACGGGTTCCCGAAGGCCATGGAGATGTAAATTACGAGTCCCCGATCGGCCTCCGCGGTCGCCTTCTTCAGTTTATCCACGAGCGCACGCGATTCGTCGCGGCTCATATTCGCGTTCGCCCGGCGGAAGTATGCCGATATCGAGTACGGATAGCCAATCGTCGTTACGCCCGGTGTCGCCAACGCCCGTTCAAGGCCTTTCTCATTTACGACGATCCCGATGATTTCCGGCCGCTCGGATTCGTCGGGAAGGGAAGCGACAAGTCTCGCCATCACGTCTTCGCTATCCGCCATTTGCTTCACATGCTTCGGTGAAACAAAGCTCACCGCGTCAATGTGCTGGAATCCAGCAAGTACGAGTTCACGAAGATACTCGGCCTTGTATTCGGTGGGAATCAGGTCGGGCAACCCCTGCCACGCATCGCGCGGGCACTCAATCAGTTTCACGGTCTCCATGTTAGGTCTGCAGTACCCCGGTCTTAAATTCGCGAATCTCAGGATTGAGGGCCGCGGCTTCGAGGGCGGAGATCAGCGCATCGCGCGTGTGGGCGGGGTCAATGATGGCGTCCACCCATAGTCGGGCGGCGGCGTAGCGCGGGTCGGTTTGATGCTCGTACGTCGCACGCACCGATTCGTATAGTTCTTTCTTCTGCTTCTCGTCGACCTTTTTGCCTTCACGCTCGAGTTGCTTCAGCTTGATCTCGACGAGCGTGCTGGCGGCAGCGTCTCCGCTCATCACGGCGTAGCGCGCGGTCGGCCAAGCAAAGATGAAGCGCGGGTCATAGGCCTTCCCGCACATGGCGTAGTGGCCGGCGCCAAAGCTGCCGCCGCAAATCACAGCGATTTTAGGCACTACGCTGTTAGACACCGCGTTCACCATCTTTGCGCCAGCGCGGATGATCCCGCTCCACTCGGCGTCCTTGCCAACCATGAAGCCGTTGACGTCGTGCAGAAAAATCAACGGAATGCGATTTTGGTTGCAGTCGAGAATGAAGCGCGCTGCCTTTTCGGCGGATTCGGTATAAATCACGCCGCCGAATTCCATGCGTTTCTGGTCGGAGCCGCGGGCCAGCGTCCGCACGTGCTTCTTTTGATTCGCGACGATGCCGACGGCCCAACCGCCGATGCGCGCGTAGCCGCACAGCAGCGTTTCTCCATATTCGGCGCGATACTCCTCGAACTCGCTGGCATCGACGACGCGCGCGATGATCTCGTGCATGTCGTATTGCTTCGCCGGATCGCCGGAAAAAACGCCGTAAATCTCTTCGCCAGGGTAGAGCGGCTCACGCGCAGCAACATGACTGTACGGCGAAAGGTTCGGCGCGCCCATTTTGTCGACCAGCGCGCGGATGCGCGCGATGCAGGCATCATCGTCGGGCTCCCGGAAATCCACCGTGCCGCTGATCTGCGCGTGCATCTTGGCTCCGCCCAGGTCTTCGGCGGAAGTTTTCTGGCCAATCGCCGCCTGCACGAGCGCGGGGCCCGCCAAGAACAAGCCGGAGCCATCGGTCATCAGGATGTGATCGCACATCAGCGGAAGGTACGCGCCGCCGGCCACACACATGCCCATAATTGCGGCAAGCTGGGGAATGCCCATCGCGCTCATCACCGCGTTGTTGCGGAAGACGCGGCCGAAATCGTCCGTATCCGGGAAGACATCCTCTTGCAGCGGGAGGAACACGCCTGCAGAGTCCACAAGATAAATCGTGGGAATATGATTGTCGATCGCGATGTTCTGTGCGCGGATGACTTTTTTCGCGGTCATCGGGAAAAACGCGCCGGCCTTCACGGTGGCGTCGTTGGCGATCAGCATGACGGTGCGGCCGCAGACCCGCGCGAGGCCCGTGATCGTTCCAGCGCAAGGTGCTCCACCCCATTCCTCGTACATCTCATACGCCGCGTAGATGCTTAGCTCGAAGAAGTGAGAGCCGGGGTCGATGAGCTTTTTGATGCGCTCGCGCGCGGTGAGCCGGCCTTTTTTGTGCTGCGATTCGATCGCTTTTGCGCCGCCGCCCTGGTAAATCTGCTCTTCTTCGTTCTTGAGCTGGGTAAGGAGATCGATAATGCGGCGGGTATTCCTCTCGAAATCGGGTGATTTCTTGTTGACGCTGGTTTTCAGAACGGATGCCGGCACTCACAGACCTCTCACGAAGATTGATCACGCGCGTCGCACAACGGGTGACGCGATTGCAGCCCACCAAGCGCCTCAGTATACGGCCTCTGTCAGAATAGCGCGAGGTCCGCTCCGCGTCGACTTTTGGCGATTGACCAGGCGTTCCGATGCCGGTAAAGTATTCCGTGTCGGTGCCGCCATGGCGCCGAATTCTTCGCCCTGGAGGTGCCTGTGACTACCTTGGTCAAAGTTTTGACGGGTGGGTGTGCCTTCAGCAAGTTTACTTGCCCTAGGTAGGCCCGCTCTCTGCAGTTTTCCCGATTCGCATAGTTGAATTTGTGTCCGTGGTTTTGTGTGCTTCGTTCGCCCGGACATGTAGCCGCGCTGCGTCAGACTTGGCGAACGCGCGCGATGCTGCCTGCGCGCAGCAGGAGGGTTTTCCACTGTCACTTACGAAATTGGGATGGAATGGGTATTTCGAGGCAATGTGGCAGACGCACGAGAAAGAAGATGGTTGGGTCGCCGCAAGGGTCGTGTCTCAGCAACGTGGGCTTTGGCGGATCGCTGGCGATTTCGGTGCCCGCATTTTTGGCGAATGCTGGGCGGCGCCGTCCGGCAAAATGCATGCCGCGAGCGAAACGCAAGGGGACTGGCCCGCGGTCGGAGACTGGATCGCCGCCGAAGTCCCTGGCGGAAACCAGCGCGCAACGATTCAAGGCGTTTTGCCGCGGCGCAGCCAGTTCGTCCGCAAAACCGCGGGAAAACGTGTGGAGCAGCAGGTGATCGCCGCCAACGTGGACACGGCATTCCTCGTAGTGGCGCTCGACGGCGATTTTAATCTTCGCCGGCTCGAGCGTTATCTGGCACAGTGCTGGGAGTCGGGAGCGCGGCCAGTGATTTTGCTGAACAAGGCGGACCAGTGTGACGACCTCGTGCTGCGAGTTGCCCAGGCAGAAAGTATTGCGGGGGGCGTTCCAGTGCTTCCGCTGAGTGCTCACACTAAGGTAGGCGTCGATGCGCTCGTTCCGTTTCTGGCAGCTGGTCAGACCGTCGTCCTTCTGGGTTCGTCGGGTGTTGGCAAGTCAACGCTGGTCAATCTTCTGCTAGGGCAGGATTTACAGTCCGTTAAGCCGATTCGCGAGAGCGACAGCAAAGGCCGGCACACGACGACCGCGCGCCAGCTCGTGCTCTTGCCCTGCGGGGCGATGGTGATCGACACGCCCGGGCTCCGCGAACTGCAATTGTGGGACGCGGAGGATGGCGTTTCGGAAGCGTTTGCTGACATCGATGCGCTTGCCGCAGAATGCCGCTTCCGCGATTGCCGGCACGTGCAAGAGCCCGGGTGTGCGGTGCGGGCGGCGTTAGAGTCCGGCGCGCTGGAGGAAGCACGCCTGGAAAACCAGCGCAAATTAGAGCGCGAACAAGAGTTTCTGCGCCACAAAATGGATCCCGAAGCTCGAGCAGAAGCGCACGATCGCATCAAGGTGAGCATGCGAGGCGTCCGGCAAATGTACCGGCAGCGAGACAAAGATGGAGGACGGCGATGACTGCGCTGGTTCTCGACTTGGCCTTAGCAAGGCGCATTGAACTGGCGGAAGCTCGCGCAGCCGTGGACGGAGCCGAATCCTTCGAGCGGTTGCGGCCGGGGAGTGGGGCTGCTGTCGAACGAATAGCGGGAGGCTACGCGGTGTATTGCGGCGCGAATTCTCCGGTGACCCAAGCCGTGGGCCTTGGACTCGACGGGCCGGTCAGCGAGGAGGAGTTCGAGCGGCTGGAGGGGTTTTACCGGAACCGCGGCGAAGCAGTGCGCGTGGAAACGTGCCCGCTCGCCCATATCTCCCTGATCGAACACTTTGGCCGGCGCAAGTATCGAGTCACAGAATTTTCCAATGTGATGGCGCTGCCCCTGCCGGCGACTGACTCGCCGCAAGCGAAGCTCGGTCCGCCCGCCGGGGTCAGCATCGAGAAAATCGGCAAGGAGCAGATCGATCTCTGGACGTTGACGGTGGCCCAAGGCTTCTCGGAGAATTTTCCAGTGATGCAGGAAATTCTCGACGTCATGCGCATGTTCGCGTTCGGCGCTACCGTGGAGTGTTATCTGGCTCGCGTGGACGGTGCCGTCGCCGGCGGTGCAACGCTGGCAATTCGCGAGGGGGTCGCCGGACTATTCGGAGCCAGCACGCTTCCTGAGTTTCGCAATCGCGGAGTGCAGACGGCGCTGCTTGATGTCCGCCTGGCGCGCGCGGCTGAGACCGAGTGCGATCTCGCGGTGTGCCTTGCGCAGCCCGGCAGCGCGTCGCAGCGAAATGTCATGCGCAAGGGTTTTTCCGTTCTTTATACGCGAGTGAAATTTGAGAGGGAACTGACGCCGGTGTGACGCGGGGACTATTGCGTGGCGATCCGTTTGTGGATGAAGGTAACGATATCCTGCGTTGAAGTCCCGGGTAGAAAGATCTCTGCTATACCTGCCTGTTTGAGCCCGGCGATATCGGCCTCGGGAATGATGCCGCCGAGAAGCACCACGACTTCGGTCATCCCTTTTTCGCGCAACAGGGCCATGAGCTGCGGGCAAAGCGTGTTGTGCGCGCCGGACAGAATCGACAGACCGATGACGTCAACGTCTTCCTGTACCGCCGCGGAAGCAATCATCTCCGGCGTTTGCCGCAAACCGGTGTAGATGACCTCCATTCCCGCATCGCGCAGCGCGCGAGCGATCACCTTCGCCCCGCGGTCGTGGCCGTCCAACCCTGGTTTCGCGATCAGTACGCGGATCTTTTTGTCAGGCATAGGTCTCGAGGGTATTCCGCAAGGTTTCTGATCCCAATCTAGGTGATGGCGATTTCTTCGTAGGTGCCGAAGATGTCGCGCATGGCGTCGCAGATTTCGCCAAGGGTGGCGTAGGATTTCACCGCGTCGAAGATGTACGGCATTAAATTGTCGTTGCCTTGAGCGGCCTTGCGCAGGGCCGTAAGGCGGCGCGCAACCTCGTCCTTCGAGCGATCCGCGCGCAGTTTGCTCAAGCGTTCGGCCTGACGATGAGCCACCGTCTCATCAATCTGCAAAGTTTCGAGCGGTTTTTCCTTCGCCACGAAATCGTTCACGCCTACGATGATTTTCTCCTTCTTGTCGACCGCAACTTGGTAGCGGTATGACGCTTCGGCGATTTCGCGCTGCGGGTAGCCTCGATCGATCGCCGCGACCATTCCTCCGATCGCATCGATCTTGTTGATGTAGTCCCATGCCCCGCGCTCGACTTCGTTCGTCAACGTCTCGACAAAATAGGAGCCGCCGAGTGGATCAACGGTGTTCGTCACGCCAGTCTCATGCGCGATGATCTGTTGGGTGCGCAGCGCGATGGTGGCTGCAAATTCGGTCGGCAGCGCCCAAGCCTCGTCCAGCGAATTAGTGTGTAACGATTGCGTGCCGCCCAGCACCGCGGCCAACGCCTGAATCGCGGTGCGCACCACGTTGTTATACGGCTGCTGCGCGGTCAGCGAGCATCCCGCCGTCTGGGTATGGAAGCGCAGTGCCCAAGCGCGCGGATTCTTCGACTTGTAGCGCTTGATCATGGCCTCATGCCAGATCCTCCGGGCCGCGCGATACTTGGCGATTTCCTCGAAGAAGTCGTTATGGGCGTTGAAAAAAAACGACAGCTGCGGCACGAACTCATCGACATCCAGGCCGCGCCGCATGCCCCATTCGACGTACTCCAACCCGTCGCGCAGAGTGAACGCCAATTCCTGAATCGCCGTCGAGCCTGCTTCGCGAATGTGATATCCGCTGATGGAGATGGTGTTGAATTTCGGCGTGTTCTTGACGCCGAACTCAAACGTGTCGATCACCAGCCGCATGGACGGTTCAGGTGGATAGATGTATTCCTTCTGCGCGATGTATTCCTTCAGGATGTCGTTCTGGAGCGTGCCAGAGATTTTCTTCCAGTCGGCGCCCTGCTGCTCGGCCACCGCCAGGTACATTGCCCAAATCACCGCTGCCGGTGAATTGATGGTCATGGAAGTGGTGACGTTGCTCAGCGGAATCTGGTCGAAAAGCACTTCCATGTCGGCAAGGGAACTGATCGCCACGCCACATTTGCCGACTTCGCCTTCGGAAAGCGGATGGTCGGAGTCGTAACCCATCAACGTTGGCAAATCGAACGCAGTCGAAAGCCCGGTCTGGCCCTGCGCCAGCAAGTATCGGAACCGCTGATTCGTGTCTTCCGCCGTCCCAAAGCCCGCAAACTGGCGCATGGTCCACAGCCGCCCGCGGTGCATGGTGGAATGAATTCCACGGGTGTAAGGCGGCTCGCCGGGGTGACCGAGGTCGCGCTCCGCACTCCAATCCGCAAGATCAGCCGGTGTGTACAGCCGGCGAATCGGATAACCGGAAATTGTGGTGAATTCTGCCTGGCGCTCGGGGCTTTTCTCCAGCGTCGGGCCAAGAGTCTTTTCTTCCCATGCCGCCTCTTGAGCGGAAGGCTTACGGCTGGTCGATCCTTCAGACGGCAGGACGGTGTGAGTGGTTCCCTTGGACGGCTCGCTCATGGGTGCAGCGCTCTCCCGGGGACGGCGCGAAACAACCTCATATTCGTTACACTTTATGCTAGTCGAAACGATGTACTGCGGGCAAGCGTCGCAGCAGGCGGGTGTGCCGCGATTCGTGGCGCCAAAGAAAAAGCGGACACGAGGTAACTCTGTGCCCGCTCCTCAAAACACTGGATGACGCTTAACGTTGGCCGCTGTTCGTGAAGATTTTGTCCGTTCCCACCACCTGGCCGTTCAGCGTGCCGGGGATGAGGGTTTCGCGCTCGATGGTGCCGTGCTTGGCGTCGGCGATGGTCACGCGGTTTACCTCCAGCGTGCTGCCGACGGCGCGCTCGTAGTTGGCCTTGGCCTCCACGAGATTTGCCAAGGCGCGCACCTCGGCGCCCTGCGCGGCGATCAAGTCACGCTGGGTGAGAATGACGTTGTAGACTGTCGACGCGCCCAACTGATACCTCTTCTGCTCGGCAGTGAAGGTTTGCTGCTGCAGTTCGCGGGCCTTGCTGGCGGCCTGCACTTGTGCGCGGTCCTGCTGGAGCGCGATGTAGGTAGTGCGGACGTCCAGCAGCGCGGCGTTCTTGAGCTGTTGCATTTGTGCTTCGATCTGCCGCTGCGCCAGGATCGCGTGTTGATTGGTTGCCTGCGCGGCACGGTTGCGGATCGGGATTTGCAGGTTCAAGAACACCAGGTAGTCGGGGAACTGGTTGTGGAATATCTGGCTCTGTGCCGTGCCGAAGCCTTGATGGACGGTCCCGTTGGTGGTCGTTGTTGTGTTCGGCTCGAACACCTCTACGGGCGCGCCATTCATGTCCAGCACGGTCACCGGCTGTCCGTTTGCGCCAACGACGTTTGCCCCGGCCGTTGTGGTCGTGCCGGTAATGATCGGCGAATTGCCGGCCAGGCCCGCGCTCGCGTACTGAGCGGTCAAGGTGGCCGTCGGCAGTAACGCCAGCCGAGTGGCGTGCGTGTCAATCGCAGCGTTCTTGATGTTGATGTCCTGCTCCAGCAGTTCCGGGCGCTTGGTAAACGCTTCTTTGATGGCGTCTTCAAACGAAGCCGCTTCGACCGCTCCGGGAATAGTAGGCAGCTCCGTGGGAACAATTTCAACATTGATGAGATTTGTCGCCAGCGGGTCCTTGCTGATGGCGTTTTTCAGAACCTGCTCATCCTGTAGCTTGGTCGTTTGCGCGATGATCAGGTTCTGCTGATCGGTGGCGCGCTCGGAGTCGGTGCGGGTTACGTCGAGCGGCGCCAGGGTGCCAATTTCCAGCTGCTTCTGGGTGTCATTATAAAGTTTGGTGGAGACAGTTAGCGCCTGCTCATTGACCTTCACATTCTCCCGCGCGTAGACCAGCTCCCAATAGGCGATGATCGTATTTGTAACCGTGGTGATGGCCTGCTGTTCGAACACGTAATCGGCCAGCTTCCGGTTGTTCTTCGCGATGATAATGTTCCGCCGGTTAGCGAAGAAACCGAACCCGTTCAAAAGCTGCTGCTGGAACGAAAGGGTCAACGACGACTGCACCGAGGGATTGAAAAAGTTGAACGCCGAACTTGACGAAGAGCGCGAGTTGTCCCACGTCGCCGTAAACGTCGTGCCACTCGTGAATCCCTGGCTGAACTGATTGTTGAATGTCGAGGTATGCGAAATCAGGCCGGTTGCAGTGGCGGTTCCTGTGCCTGCGATGAACGGGTTATTAATCGCGGTGGAACGATCGTCAAAGCCTATTCCAGTCGTTAGCGTCGGATCGAGATTTAGAATCGGAATGTTGGCGAACGACTGGCGGATCGCGGCGCCATTGATGCCGAACGGCTGTGAGCCGGCTTCCGTCGCCATGATATCCGTATCCGCGAACCACGGGTTGTAGCGAGCGACGGCGATGTCCATGCTGTTCTCGAGGGCCAGCTCCACCGCGTCCTGCAGACTGATCTCCAGCTTGTTGTCATGGATGAGCTGGTCGATGCGCGGCGAGTTGGAGAGGCCAAGTTCCGCGACCTGGATTGGCTTGTAAGGATTCAGTAGGTTCGGAAAGGGCCGCGGCGCGTGCGAATAATTATATTTGGACACTCCCAGCGATACGGGAATTGGTGGGGCTGGCGGTGTCGAGGTCGCGCCTTCCGGTGTCGCTGGCGCCGGAGTCTGGGGCGGATTCTGTGCTGGTTCCTGCGCCGCCGGCTGGGCTCCCTGTTGCGCGAAGACCGGCGAGATCGGCCCGCCCGCGAGCAGGCCCGCCAACCCGGCAGCCGTTAGCGTCTTAGCGAAGCGCGCCAGCCAACTCCCAGCCGCAAATGTCTTGGATCGCTTCCGGGTCGCCGATGTCTGGGTAGATGCCATTGACCGCTCTGCGGTCAACCGTAGCAAGCTCATGATCGTTTTCACCCCTTGAGTTTTACCTACACCGAATGCGGGTCATCTATGCCTGACCTCTGTACAACGTTCACCAGAGGCACTTTGTTTCACTAAATCGCCAAAAGTAGGGCGGCGGGCAGCGAGAAAAACTGCCAAACAAGCGAAATGGCAGTCTAGCAGGGGCTCGTTTCCTTGACAACGCAACACCTGGCGGCTAGGCTGCTGACGATTCGACGTTTACGGGCGGATTTTGGTTAGCTGTAGGCCCGAGCGGCAACCGGGGGAGCGGTGCTTTCACGCGAAGAACTGTTGCGCATGTTTGAGGGCGCGGGCGCGATTCGCCACGGACATTTCGAGCTGTCCAGCGGGCTGCATAGCGGCACCTACGTTCAGTGCGCGCAGGTCCTGCAGTATCCCCGCTTCGCCGAAAAATTGGGTCATGCGCTTGCTGCTCTTTTCTCCGACGCAACGATCGAGGTGGTGGTATCCCCCGCGATGGGTGGCGTGATCATTGGGCAAGAGGTTGCCCGGGCTTTACCCGAGACCAAGGGGAGCATAGCCGGCGGGGTTCCCGCGCTCTTCGTAGAGCGCGATGCCAGCGGCACGATGACGCTGCGCCGCGGCTTCTCGCTACGCCCCGACCAGCACGTGCTGGTGATCGAAGACGTTTGGACCACCGGCGGTTCGACTCTCGAAGCCATCCAGGTAGTGGAGGAAGCGGGTGGACGCGTGGTGGCCGCGGGCGCCTTGATCGATCGCAGCGGTGGCCGGATCGAGTTTCCCGTCGAGGCCCAGGCTTTGCTCGATCTTCCCATCGCCAGCTACACGCCCGAGGATTGCCCGCTCTGTCGCGAAGGCAGCGCCGCCGTCAAGCCCGGCAGCCGCTTCGCGCGCTCCGCGTTGTAGCACGCGGCCCCAACGGATACTCTCTTCGCTGGCATGCGCTACTTCAAGCTCATCATTGCTTACGACGGCACGGATTTCCACGGCTGGCAGATCCAAGCCAACAGGCCCACTATTCAAGGCGAGATCGTCGGCATCTTGCGGCGCATCACGCAAGAAAATGTGACGCTCCACGGCGCGGGACGCACCGATGCCGGCGTCCACGCGCTCGGTCAGGTCGGGAGCTTCCGTACCCAGTCGATCCTCGCGGCCGGCGATTTTCAGCGCGCCCTGAACGCGATGTTGCCGCCTGCGATCCGCATAGTCGCTGCGGAAGAGGTTGGCCCGGACTTCAACGCGCGCTGGTCCGCGCGTGGGAAGGTCTACCGTTACCGCGTGTATCGAGGTCGCGTGGTCCCGCCGATGGTGTGGCGCTACGTATTGCCATATCCCTTTCCGCTGGACGAAGACGCCATGCGCGCCGCCGCCGCTCGTTTTGTCGGTATGCACGATTTCACCTCGTTCGCCGCCTCCACCGGCTCCGAGGAAGACGACAAAGAGCGCGACATGCAACGCGAGATCTTTGCGACCGAGTTGGTCCGCTCACCGGACAACGAAGAGTTGGTCTTTACGGTGCGTGGCCGCTCGTTTCTGCGTTACATGGTGCGCAAGATGGTGGGCACCCTTCTGGACGTAGGCCGCGGCAAGCTCAAACCTGAAGACATCGATCGCTTGTTCGACCTGAAGGACCGCTCGAAATCCGGACCCACGGTCCCATCGCAGGGCCTTTGCATGGTGTCCGTTGAGCTGGAGGAATCTTTCCGGATCGGCCAGGGCTAATTTCCCATCGCGCAAGAATTCAGGCAGAATACGAGCGCTCTCCCGAGGAAAACCATGAATCATCGCGTCGCAGTGGCAGCGTTGTGCTTCGCAGGCGTCTCTCTCTCTCCGTTCGGCGGTCGCCTCACCGCAGACGAAGCCCCGCTCGCGGGGTATTCGGCTGACTCCTCGCGCGTCGAGCGCCAATGGGAAGAGAAATTCCGTGCGACGCCCGATCCCGCGAACCTTCGCGCATATATGCAGCGCTTGACGGCGCACCCGCACCACGTCGGGTCGCCCTACGACAAAGACAACGCCGAATGGATCCTGGCGAAGTACAAAGAGTTTGGTCTGGACGCTCACATCGAATCGTTTAACGTGCTTTTTCCCACGCCGAAGGAGCGTCTCGTCGAACTGGTCGCAGGTGGCCCGCACTTTGTCGCCAAACTGCAAGAGCCTGCCCTGCCGCAAGACCCGACCTCCAGCCAGCAGTCCGAGCAGTTGCCGACGTATAACGCGTACTCTGCCGACGGCGACGTCACAGGCCCGCTCGTGTACGTAAACTACGGCATTCCCGAAGACTACGAAGTTCTCGACCGGCATGGCGTTTCGGTGAAAGGCGCCATCGTGATCGCCCGCTACGGCCACGCCTGGCGGGGAATCAAACCCATGGTTGCCGCCGAGCATGGCGCGATCGGATGCATCATCTACTCCGATCCACGCGATGACGGCTTTGCGCCTGGCCAAACCTTTCCGGCGGGTGCTTGGCGTCCCAAAGACGGTGTGCAGCGCGGCAGCGTGCAAGACTCGACCGAATTCATGGGCGATCCTTTGACGCCGAGCGTCGGCGCCACCGCTGATGCCAAGCGTCTTCCCATCAAGAACGCTCCCACCCTGACGAAAATTCCCGTCCTGCCGATCTCTTACGCCGACGCCGAGCCGCTGCTCTCGGCTATCACCGGCGCAGTGGTGCCGGGCGCCTGGCGAGGCGGCCTGCCTCTCACCTATCGATTCGGTCCGGGACCCGCGAAAGTGCACCTGAAGATGTTTTCAAACTGGGATATCAAGCCGGTCTATGACGTCATTGCCAAGATTCCCGGTTCGCAGTTTCCCGACGAGTGGGTGCTTCGCGGCAATCACCACGACGCCTGGGTGAACGGCGCGGAAGATCCCATCTCCGGCCAGGTAGCGGTTTTAGAGGAGGCGCGGTCTTTCGGCCAGCTCGTCAAGGCAGGCTGGAAGCCGAAGCGCACGATTATCTTTTGCTCGTGGGACGGCGAAGAACCCGGCTTGCTTGGCTCCGTCGAGTGGCTGGAAACGCATGCGGAAGAACTTCGCCAGAACGCGGTGGCCTACATCAATTCCGACACGAACGGGCGGGGCTTCTTGGGCGCCGATGGCTCGCACACGCTGGAGAGGCTGGCGAACGACGTGGCCCGCACCATTGAGGACCCGGAAACAAAACTTTCCGTTTGGAAGCGCTGGCAGCTTGCGAGCATTCATGCAGCCGATTCGGACGAAGTCCGTCAAGAGCTGCGCTCGCGACACGACCTGCGCATCGACATTTCGGGCGGTGGCTCCGATCATGCCGGTTTTCAAAACTTTCTTGGAGTTGCCGTGCTGAATTTCGGATTCGGTGGCGAAGATGGCGGTGGAATCTATCACTCCATCTACGATGACTTCTACTGGTACACTCACTTCAGCGACACCGATTTTGCCTACGGCCGCGCACTTGCTCAGGTCGCAGGCACGTCGGTGATGCGCCTCGCTGACGCCGACTTGCTGCCGTTCGATTTTTCCGACTTCGCCGACACTGTGCAGACGTACGTCCACGGGCTGCAAACCTTCGCGACCAAGCAACAAAACGAGATTCGCGAGCGCAACCTGGAGATCGAAGAGGGTGTGTTTGCGGCGAGCGCCGATCCCAAGCAAACGTACCTTCCGCCGAAAAGGGAAGTCGTGCCGCCGCATTTGAATTTTGCTCCGCTTCAAAACAGCGCCGATGCGCTCTCGCGCAGTGCCGAGGAATATCAGAAGGCGCTGGCGCAAGCCGCCGGAAACGGCGGTGCCTCACTGGCTTCCGCGTCTGTGGCAGAGGTCAACCGCATGCTGATCGACAGCGAGCGCAAGCTGACCAATCCCGCGGGATTGCCGGGCCGCTCCTGGTACAAGCACCAGATTTACGCCCCCGGCGTCTATACCGGCTACGAAGCTAAGGCAATACCCGCCGTCCGCGAAGCCATGGAACAGAAACAGTGGAAGCAAGCGGAGGAGTCCATAGCCCGCGCAGCCGCCGCCCTTCAGGACGAAGCTGCGCTCGTGTCCGCGGCCGCCGCCAAGCTCTCCGCCGCCGCAAAGTGACATCAAGTGAGCTCAGCCTTGCGCTCTGACAGGTCGACGTGCGGCATCTGGGTAAACGCGGGTGTAGCCCCGTAGACAAGCCGCGCGGAGAAGTGTTGCGCGGACCAACGCGCGGGAACTATCATTAGTTCTTCGAGAGCGGTGCCGGACATTTCGCATCCTGCCCAATCGCGATTGTCGGCCTTGCCGTTTTAACAACCCGCTGGCGGCGCACCGCAGACGCGCCGCATCAAACAAACCGGCGCAAGGAGCAATGGTTATTCGGAACCCTAGGCATTCCTTCACCCGCGAGGTGACTCGCTACGCGTGCCTTCTCGCGACGCTGCTCGCCAGCCATGCGTCCGCGCGGGCGGAAAGCAACGCCTTCGATCTAGTCGGCCCACGCATCGAGATGAAGGTGACCCGCAACGGCAAGCCCCTGCCGATCTCCGATGTGGCCAATCTCCAACCCGGCGACCGGCTATGGATTCATCCCGATTTTCCTCCCGATCAATCGGTGCGCTATTTGTTGATCGTCGCTTTCCTGCGCGGCTCCACGAATCCTCCTCCGGAGAATTGGTTCACTCGAGCGGAGACTTGGACCAAGGAAGTGCGCGAAGAGGGAATCGTCGTCACCGTTCCTCAGGGCGCGGAGCAGGCCCTATTGTTCCTGGCTCCGGAGACGGGCGGCGATTTCGGCACGCTGCGCAGCGCGGTGCGTGGCAGACCGGGTGTCTTTGTGCGCGCCTCGCAAGATTTGAACCAGGCCAGCCTGGACCGCTCGCGCCTCGAGAAATATCTCGGCGACGTGAAAACGATCTCCGACGCCGATCCCAAGGCGCTGCATGAACACTCCATACTTTTGGCGCGCACGCTGGGGATCCGCCTGGAGCAACAGTGTTTTGACAAACCTGTCGAAGAGCAAGCCTTCTGCCTGACGCGCAACACCGACAACCTCGTCTTGGACGACGGCCACAGCCAGTCCGTCGTTACGGCGCTTGCCTCGGGCCCGAACTCCGATTTGATCGGCGCGGTGAGCGCCACTTCGCTAGCCGGCGGCGGCTTCTACAGCGCCTACGTGGGCGCGGTTGTCGACCTCGCGCGCGTCCTCGGCAATCTGCACACCGCCTCCTACGTCTACATCCCGGCCCTGGCCCTTCCCAAGAACGAGCAGATGAACCTTAAGCTCAACAATCCTCCATCGTTTCGCAAGCCCATGTCGGTCATTGTTGTTGGCTTGCCGGCTGTCGAAGCCGCGCAGTTGCCGCCGCTGCGCGCTCTCAATCCAGACCAGGTCTTCTGTTTGCAGAGGTCTTCTCTAGTTTTGCAGGTCGAGGGCGCGCCCCTGGTCTTCTCTGGCGACATCGCGCACGATTTCGTTCTTCACGTCCAGGGCAAGAGCGGTCCCGGAATCAATCTTCCCGCACGAGCCGACGCAGCGAGCGGCGGCTTCCTGATCGACACGCACGCCGTCGAAGGGGCCAAACTCGAGCCAGAGATGATCGGCACGCTGCGTGGATCTTGGGGATTTGAAGCCTACGAGGGCCCAAACTTTCATTTCAAGACCTCGCACTCGTCGCACTGGACAATCCCTCCCGCCGACCAAAGTGCCCTCATCGTCGGCCGTGAAGACGTCCTGCATTTGCAGTCCGACATGGCTGTTTGCGCCGACGGCATCACCGTAAAAGACGCTCAAGGCCGCGACGTCAAGACCACCTGGCGCCCCACCAAGCCGGACGAGCTCGAAATCAAATTCGCGCTGAAAGACCAACCAGCCGGCCCGATGACCATGAAGCTGAAACAGTTCGGCCTAAGTCAACCGGACGAGGTGCCCCTCCACGCCTATTCCGAAGCCGCTCACCTGGAGGGCTTCACCATCAACGCCGGTGATCAGCAGGGCATCCTGAAGGGCACCCGCCTCGACGAGGTAGATCGCTTCGAGCTAAACGGAATTCACTTTGTCCCCGCAAAACTGACGCGCGCCAACGAAAAAGATGAGTTGCATCTTTCTGCCGCGGAGACAAGTCCCGCCGCCTTGCGGCCCGACGAGCGCCTGGTGGCCCATGTCGCTCTTAAAGACGGCCGCGTGCTGGAACTGCCCACCACAATCGAAGCGCCTCGCCCGAAGATGACCCTGGTCAGCAAGAACATTCAGCTCGGTGCTACGCCATCTGGAATCAACCTAGGCAGCCAAGAAGAGCTCCCGCTCGACGGGCAAATCTCGTTCCTCGTGCACGCCGAAATACCCGACAAGCTGACGCGCACCGAAAGAATCGAAGTCGCAACGTCCGACGAGCAGTTCACCGTCACGCTCAGCATCGCGGACGGCACCCTCATCCTGCGCGACGCCGAAAACTTGCTGGCCACGTTCGATCCGCGAAAAGCCTTTGGCCCCTCCGCTTTTGGCCCGCTGCGCTTCCGCCCGGTCGAAGCTGACGGCACCAAAGGCGATTGGCAGTCGCTAGCCACCTTGGTGCGCGTCCCCGAGCTCAAGGGGATTCGTTGCCCGGAAAGCGCCGACAAGCAGTGCCAGTTGACCGGCACAAATTTGTTCTTGCTGGATTCCGTCGCCTCCGACTCCCAATTTGCCCACACTGCGCCGGTACCCACGGGCTTCATCGACTCCACACTGAGCGTCCCGCATCCCACCGAGGCCGGCCTATTCATCAAGCTACGCGACGATCCCTCGACAGTGAGCACGGTTGTCCTCCCGGTCACGCCCGACGAGTAAGAAGTTGCCACGAAGCCCTGTAGCACCGCCCTTCAGGGCGGCATCTTCCATCTAGCACCAGCCCAGCCCGCGCCGTTCAATTTTCAGTTAGAATCCGCCTATGGCTGCAACAGCCATCCCTGTCAACGCCCTACCTTCCCTCGACCCCGCGACGGGCGAGACTCTCGGCTACTACGAAAAAACTCCGCCGTCTCTCTTGCCGGACATTCTCTCACGCGCTCATGCGGCACAAGCCCGCTGGCGAAACGTCCCAGTCGCAACGCGCGCAACTCTTCTGCATGCTCTCCGCAGGCAAATCCTCTCCATTCGAGAGGCCCTCGCCCAAGCGGTGGTCCGCGAATCCGGCAAGCCCAAAGTCGAAGCCCTCTTCGCCGACATTTTCGTCGCGCTCGACTCGGCAAAATACCTAGCCGACAACGCGCAAAATCTCCTACGCACCCGCCGCGTCCCTCATCACAGCACCCCCGCGAAAGCGAAGGGCGGATACCTCGTTTACGAACCGATGGGCGTCATCGGCATCATTAGCTCCTGGAACTATCCGCTGGCGATTCCCATGAGCCAAATCATCCCCGCGATCGCCGCCGGAAACGCCGTCGTTTGCAAGACTAGCGATTTCACGCCGCAATGCGGCGCGCTGATCGGCCAACTATTCACCGACGCCGGGTTCCCGAAAGATTTGATCACCATCGTTCAGGGCGGCGGCGAAGTCGGGCAAGCGCTCATCGACGCGCGCCCTGACAAAGTAATCTTCACCGGCAGCGTCGCCACTGGCCGCCGTGTCGCTGAAGCCTGCGCGCGACACTTGATTCCCAGCGTCCTCGAGCTCGGCGGCAAAGACGCCATGATCGTTCTCGCTAACGCCGACCTCCACGCCGCCTCCAGCGCCGCCGTCTGGGGCAGCTACACGAATTGCGGCCAGGTCTGTCTTTCGGTCGAGCGCCTCTTCGTCGTCGAATCCGCTGCGGAAAAATTCATCGCCCTCTGCGTCGACAAAACAAAAAAGCTGCGCCTCGGCCCAGGCTCCGACCCGTCCACCGACGTAGGCCCCCTCATCCGCCCACAGCATGTTCAGCGCATGCGCGATCTGCTCGACGACGCCGTCCAGCGCGGCGCAAAAATTCTTTGCGGCGGCAACGCCCGCCCCGACCTTGGCCCCAGCTTTTTCGAGCCCACGATCGCCGTCGGTGTCGATTCCAGCATGCGCCTCTTTCAGGAAGAAACCTTCGGCCCCATTCTCGCCATTCAGGTCGTGAAAGACGCCAAAGAGGCCGAGGCTCGCGCCAATGATTCCCCCTTCGCCCTCGCCGCCAGCATTTGGACCAGTGACGCGACCCACGGAATGTCCATGGCCTCTGAACTGCGCGCTGGCGCTGTAATGGTCAATGACACCAGCAGCTACTTCGCCATCGCCGAAGCGCCGCACGGAGGCTGCGGACACAGCGGTTGGGGCCGCACACACGGACGAGCAGGCCTAATGGAGATGGTTCAGACGAAATACATCGACGTGGATCGTCTCCCGCGCCGCGAGAAACCCTGGTGGTATTGTTATGGAGCGGATCTGGAGCAGGCCGCCGATGCCTTCCTGCAGTTCGAGTACGGAGGAGGGTTGGCCGCGCGCCTCCGCAACGCTCGCGGCGCTCTCAAGACCATGTTCCGCGACCATGGTTTCTGATTCTGTTGTAGCCGCCCTCTTCAGAGGGCGGGGTTTAGACGCAAATGGTGCCGAGCCGTCGAAGAATCGCCGAGGCTTTAATCGCAAACCGGGGCAGTGAATGGCCGAACCCACCCACAACGACTACATCCACGACTGGAACCTAGCTTCCACTCCAGCCATCCCAGCCGGCACGCGCGTCCTCCTGAACGATGAAACTCTCCGCGACGGCCTGCAAAATCCCTCCGTCTACGACCCCAGCATCGAAGAGAAAATCGAAATCCTCCACCTCATGGAATCCCTCGGCATCGATCAGGTGAATATCGGGCTCCCCGGCGCAGGCCCGCGTGCCATCGAGCACACGGAAGCGCTCGCTCGCGAAATCGCCACGAACCGCATGAAGATTCGCCCCAACTGCGCCGCGCGCACTGTCGAAGCCGACATCCGCCCCATCGTCGAAATTTCCCAGCGCGTAGGAATCGCCATCGAAGCTGCCACATTTCTCGGCTCCAGCCCCATCCGCCGCCTCGTCGAAGACTGGACCGTCGACCACCTGGAGCGCACCACCGAAAAAGCCGTAAAGTTCGCCGTCGACCACGGCCTGCCGTCAATGTACGTCACCGAAGACACTATTCGCACCGATCCCGGCACCGTCAAGCGCCTGTATTCCACCGCGATCCGTAGCGGCGCTCGCGCCATCGTCCTTTGCGACACCGTAGGCCACGCCAACCCGCAAGGTGCGTTCAACCTCATCCAATTTGCGATCAACGAAGTTGTAAAACCCTCCGGCGAGAAGATCCGCGTCGATTGGCACGGCCACAACGACCGCGGCCTCGCCATCGCTAACTCCCTCGCCGCAGTCGCTGCCGGCGCCGACTGTGTCCACGCCGCCGCCAACTCCCTTGGCGAACGTGTCGGCAACACTCCCATGGAGCTGATGCTCGTCAATCTCCGCCTCATGGGCTTGATCGATCGCGACCTTTCCCGCCTCAAGGAGTATTGCGAAAAAGTCGCGAAAGCTACGCACACCACCATTCCGCCAAATTATCCCGTTGTCGGACGCGACGCCTTTCGCACCGCCACCGGCGTCCACGCCGCCGCCATCATCAAGGCATTTCACAGCAAAGATCCTCGCCTGGCCGATGTCGTCTATAGCGGCGTGCCGTCCAGCCTCTTCGGCCTCGATCAAATCATCGAGATCGGCCCCATGAGCGGAAAATCCAACGTGCTCTTCTGGCTTGAGCGTCACGGCATTTCTCCTGACGACGCCCTCGTCAATCGCATCTTCGACGCCGCCAAGCAGTCCGCTCGCGTACTCACCGACGCTGAAATCCAGGCGCTTTGCTCGGAGGCGGCGCGCAATTGATGCCGCAACGCACGCCGAACTCCTCGGTGAAACATCTCCTCCTTTGGGTTATCCTTGCTGCCATGCCCGTTCGCTCCCCCAGTGCTCCCCAGGGCAATCGGCCCGCGTCTGCATCGCAATTTGTTGACAACGCCGAAGTCCGCTCCGCTCTCTCCTGGTTCTCGCGCAATTTAAGTTGGATCAACGACCAGCAGGCGCGCCTCACCGAAATTCCCGCTCCGCCGTTCCAAGAAGCGCAACGCGCCGCCGCCGTAAGAACGCTTCTCTCTTCGTCCGGCCTCAACGTTCAGATCGACAAGACCGGCAATGTGATCGGCGAGCTTCCCGGCGTCACCGACAAAGAAATCGTCATGCTGGCCGCGCATCTCGACACCGTTTTTCCGCCGGGCACCGACGTGAAAGTTCATCGCGAAGCCGATCGCATGAGCGCGCCGGGCATCTCCGACAACGGGACTGGTTTGGCCGCGCTCGTCGCCATTGCGCGCAGCCTGCACGAAGCCAACATCAAGCCGCGCCGCACGATTCTTTTCGTTGCCGATGTCGGCGAAGAAGGCGAAGGTAATCTTCGCGGCATGCGCGCGCTGGTCGACGCCTATCGCACGAAGCTCAAAGCTGCGATTGTGCTCGATGGCTCCGGCACCGACCACGTCACCACGAAAGCCCTCGCTTCCCGCCGCCTCGAAGTGCTCATCACCGGCCCCGGCGGCCACAGTTGGTCCGATTTCGGCATGCCCAATCCCATCAACGCGCTCGTTCGCGGCTCCGTCCGCTTCATCAATACGCGCGTCCCCGCGAGTCCGCGCACCACGTTCAATCTCGGTCAGATCGAGGGCGGCACATCCGTCAATTCCGTTCCCTACGACGCTCGGTTGAAAGTCGACATTCGCTCCGAGAACGAAGAGGAACTCGCCAAGCTCGAGTCCGCGCTACGCGATTGCATCGCGGCGGGCGTCCGCGACGAAATGGAATCGCCTCGCGATCGCTCCAAGGGAAAGCTCGAATGGAAGGTTGACCTGCTCGGCAGCCGCCCGGGCGGGGAACTGGCAGCCGATTCGCCTCTCCTCGCCGCCTTGCGCGCCGCCGATGCCTACGTCGGAAATCAATCGCGCGTCGAGCGTTCGTCCACGGATGCCAACATCCCGCTGTCCAACGGCATCGACGCCATCTCCATCGGCGCCGGCGGCACCGGCGGCGGCGCACATTCGCTCCAGGAATGGTACGAGCCCTCCGGCCGCGAAATGGGCCTAAAGCGCGCTCTTCTAACGCTGCTAAGCATCTCCGGAATCGCCGAGGAAAAATCCCGATGAGCCTCAAGCGGCGCGATCTCACCGACCGCATCGGTGGCTCTTGTAGGGGCACGGCACGCCGTGCCCGGGCAACCAAGCCAAGTCCTACGCATCGCCGGATTTTTCTTGCGGTCTTCTTCGCCGCGGCCCTGCTGGCTGGTTGCCTCGCCACCCGTCTCAGAGCCCAAGCCCCCACACCACCCGCCGGCCCTCGTACCCTCGTCTTCCTGCACGGGCGAATTTACACCAACGACCCGCAACATCCCTGGACATCCGCCATGGCTGTTCGCGAAGGAAAAATCATCTGCGCCGGCGGGATCGAACAAATCATGCTCGAGTGTGGCGGCGGCGACGAAACCGCCGAAACCATCCAGCTTGGTGGCCATTTCGTCATGCCCGGCTTCAACGACGCCCACGTGCACATCGGCAGCGCTGCAGCCGACATGCTCGCCGTCCGCTTGAACGGCTCCGCATCAGTCGAAGAAATGCAAAAGCTTGTCGCTGATGCAGTCGCGGCGCACAAAGAGGGCGAATGGATCACCGGCAGCGGCTGGGATCACACGTTCTGGCCCGACAAGAAATTCCCCAACAAGCAGCAACTCGACGCCGTCGCCCCGAAGAATCCCGTGCTGCTCACGCACATTTCCGGTCACGTCGCCGTTGCCAACTCCCTTGCGTTGAAACTCGCGGGAGTGACCAAGGACACACCGAATCCCAAAGGCGGTGAGTTCGAGCGCGGCGAAGACGGTGAACTAACCGGAATGCTAAAAGAAGGCCCGGCGATCCGCTTGGTCGAGCAGTACGTTCCCGAGCCGTCACCCGAACAGCGGCGCCGCGGCATCGAACTGGTGCTCGCCGATATCGCCAAGAACGGCGTCACCTCCGTACAAGACAATTCCGACTGGGAGGATTTCCTCGTCTACCGCGATCTGAAAGACGAGCACAAACTCACCGCCCGCATCACCGAATGGCTGCACTTTACGACCGCCCTCGCCGACTTGCAGGTGATGCGCAGCGAAGGCAGCACTGGCGACCCCTGGCTGAAAACCGGCGCGCTCAAGATGGTCACCGACGGCGCGCTCGGCTCCCGCACCGCCGCGATGACCGCTCCGTACTCCGATGATCCCTCCACCAGCGGAATCATGATCATCGAGCCGGACAAGCTTCGCCAGATGGCTATCGAGCGCGACAAAGCTGGCTTCCAGCTCGCCTTTCACGCCATCGGTGACCGCGCCAATCACGTCGCTCTCGACGTTTTCGAAGCCGTCGCCAAAGCCAACGGCGCTCGCGATCGCCGCGATCGCATCGAGCATGCCCAAGTCGTTGCTCCCGACGACTTCGCCCGCTTCGCCAAGCTCAACGTCATCGCCTCCATGCAGCCCTCGCACGAAACCACCGACATGCGCTGGGCCGAGCAACGTATCGGACCCGATCGCGTCAAAGGCGCCTACGCCTGGGCCACCATGCTAAAGAATGGAGTCCACCTCGCCTTCGGCACCGATTACGACGTCGAGCCTATCAACCCTTTCCGCGGCCTCTACGCCTGCGTCACCCGCGAGCTTCCCGAAGGCGGCCCTGAAGGCGGCTGGCAACCGCAAGAAAAAATCTCGCTCGACGATTGCATTCGCGCCTACACCTCGGGGTCTGCCTACGCGCAATTTGAAGAGGGAAGAAAAGGCCAGCTCAAGACCGGTCAATACGCCGACTTCATCATCCTGTCGAACGATCTAACCAAAGTCCCGCCCTCCGAATACGTAAAGACCCGCGTCCTACGCACCGTAGTCGGCGGCCGCACCGTTTACCAATCGCAGTAGCGACTGCAGAATCTTATGGCACAGCCATTCCTGGCTGTGCGCCTTAACGCAAGAGCATTTGTCCAATCACTCTAGTAAAAATAAATCTTGCTGATCTCTCCCAAATAATCCTGGTCCTGCACCAAGCGGAACCACACTTTCACATGCCGCCCCGCCCACTGCCTGCAGGTTTCCAGCGCGGGAGTCGTCTCCGCGCTCACTCCGCTCACGCCCACACGCCGAAAGTCTCCAGCATGAAAGCTCAGCGGTCCCTTCGCTAAATTTAGCGTCATCGCAATCTCCGGACTGTGCGAGCAGTCAATCGCTGCTATCGCGCCGTCCACCGCCATCCATTCCGGTGGACCGAGCTGCCGTCTGGAAGTTGCCGGACGCGCCGACATGGCATCGGCAGGCGCGGTCGTGCCGGTTTTCGCTGCGGAATCCGTCCGCGGCCCACCCGCACTCGTTTGGTCCTCGCTTTCCTTCTGCCACTGCTGCTCTTCCTCAACGGTATCGAGCAGCCTACGCGCGGCCCTCTTGTCCTCCTCAGTGGCGGAACTGGTGAGCAACTTCTGCGCTACCCCTCCGGCGTCTGCCGCGCGACCGTTGTTGAGCAGTGCGTACGCAAGACCAAAGCGGTAGGTGCGCGCATCCGGGTCCAGCCGCACCGCTGTCTGCGCTGCTTCGAGTGCCTTCGCTTGTGTCTCCGCTGATCGCGAATACGCCTGCGTCAATGCCTCAAACGTCGGTGGATACCCGGGATTCAGCCGCGCCGCGCTTTCCAGCGCCGCCCGCGCTCTCTGGGTCGTATCCTCCGCTGCCGAAAGGTCGCGCAGTAGCAGCACCCCGTGGCAATAAAATGCCAGAAAGTCCGTCGAGCCTAGCTCGATAGCTTTGCCCATTTCTTCATCGGCTGCCGCAAAATCGCTGTCGCGAAAATAAAAAAAGCCGAGCGCCTCGTGCGCCACCGCCAGATTCGGTTCCAACTCTACTGCCTGCCTCGCAATTGGCTCGGCTTGCGCGAGCAATCCGCGGTGCAGCAACAGATCTCCGCGCAGCGCCAGAACCTCGCCCGGGGTCAGGTTGCGCGCCACATAGCTTCCTGCCGCGCTTTCTTGCGCGGGCAGCGAAACTCCCACGCGCCAGTCTCTATTCCGCACATACTTTTGCACCATCGCGCCGAACTGCTCGAGATCGCCGAAAGCCTCTCGCCCAGCCGCCACCTGGTCGCCGGACTGCTCCCACGCCACGAAGAACTTGTTGAGAAGTTGTTCGCGTCTCGCCGCCGGGTCCAGCAGCAAATAGTGCACCGCGGCCCATGACTCCGCGTAGAAAATCGACGCCGGATTCTTTTCATTGTAATACGGAGAACTTTCGCCAACGCCGAGCAGCGTTTGCATCGGCAACCATTCGTTCTTGCTCAGAATGTACAAATGCGTCTTGTCCGCCGTGCCGGTCAGCACGCCTTTGTCGCCCACCGTCGAATTGCCAAAGAACTCGGCCAACCCTTCGCTCAGCCACGTGGGCAATTGCTTGAAGTTCAAATGCAGCAGCGCGTGCGTGTACTCGTGGAAAATGGTGTGAAACGCGGTCGTACCCTCCGCATCGAGCCGGAGCACCACGTAGTCTTTTTCCTCATCGCTATGAAACAGCCCCGCGGGATGAACGCGCCCCTCGCCCTCCCACTCATCGGGAGTCAGCACTTTCATGGTCGCTTCGTCGCGCGCCGCAACGATCACGATCGCCTGTGGCGGATCCACGCGCAGCTTCGGAAATGCGCCGCGAAATACCGACCGGATCTGCTCGAACTGCCCAGCAATGCGCTTCGCCTCGATCTCACCGGCGTTGCTCGCCACCACGAAATGCGCCGAACGCACTTCGGTCCACTCATCGGCGCGATTCTGCGCTCGATCATCAAAATGCTCCGCGCGTACAGTTCCGCACAACAAATACGCGCCAAGACTCAGCAAACCGAGCGCAGCAGAGATGGAAGGCGCCTTTACCAACATCTTCGAGTTCACCGCATGCCTGTGACAAGTTCCGTGGCGGCGTCTTTAGGTCAAGGCCGTGAATCGTCCACGCTGGAGGTCTTCTTGAGCCGGTCTCGGTAGTTCTTTGCTCTCAGAAAGGTCCGGGCTAAGAAAACGGCCACCAGAAAAATCACCCCCAGCGCGACTTGCCAAGTGGCCCAATCCGCTGTGAGCAAAGCCGTACTCATCGCGTGCAGGCTCAGCGGCCGTTGGAGTAGTTCTTCACGTCGACGGCCTCGAACATGGTCGCCGTGGCGGCGTGCGCTTTCTCGTACGCGTCGATTTCGGCGGCGTGCTGCAAGCTGGTGCCAATGTCGTCGAGGCCCTTCAGCAGAACTTCTTTGCGCGACGGCGCGATCTCGAATTTGTACAGCAGGCCGTGGTTGTCGCTGACTGTCTGGCTCGGCAAATCGACGGTCAGCGAGTAGCCTTCTTCTTTTTCCGTGCGCTGAAATAATTCTTCGATTTCCGCTTCGGTCAACGCGGCGGGAAGAATCCCGTTCTTGAAGCAGTTGTTGTAGAAAATGTCAGCGTAGCTCGGCGACAGAATTACGCGAAAGCCGTAGTCCTTCACGCCCCAAGGCGCATGCTCGCGGCTCGACCCGCAGCCAAAATTCGCGCGCGTCAGCAGTACCGAGGCGCCCTTATAGCGCGGGAAATTCAGCACGAACTTGGGATTGGGCTTTTCACCGGCCAGGTAGCGCCAGTCGTAGAAGAGAATCCGCCCGAAGCCTTCGCGCGTCAGCGCCTTCAAAAACTGCTTCGGCACCATCTGGTCGGTGTCCACGTTGACGCGATCCAGCGGCATCACCATGCCGGTATGTTTGGAAAACGGTTGCATCTGATTCCTCGCAGTGGTACGGCGAATTCCCAAAAAAGCTGGCGAGGTAAACTCGCCGCTACAAAGTGAAAAGCCAGAATCGCCGGGCTGAAGCCCGGCGCCTACAAAACCAAATTCACAATCACTCCACGTTCGCGACGTCGAACTCGCGCACATCCACAAAATGGCCCGCTATGGCCGCGGCTGCCGCCATCACTGGACTCACCAGGTGGGTGCGCGAATCGCGGCCCTGCCGGCCCTCGAAGTTGCGGTTCGACGTGCTGGCGCTGCGTTCGTGCGGTGGCAGCACATCGGCGTTCATGCCGATGCACATGCTGCATCCGGCATCGCGCCACTCGAATCCCGCCGCCAAAAAAATCTTGTCCAAGCCTTCCAGTTCGGCTTGGGTCTTAATCCCGCGCGAACCGGGCACCACCAGCGCCTGCTTCACGCTGCGCGCCACGTGCTTGCCGGCCACGAGATGCGCCGCCGCGCGCAAGTCGTCGATGCGCGAATTGGTACACGATCCGATGAACACGCGGTCGATGGGAATATCCACGATCGGCGTGCCGGCTTTGAGTCCCATGTATACCAGCGCGCGCTCGGTGGCTTTCTGATCGTTCAGATCGGCAAACGAACTGGGTTCCGGCACCCGCGCCGTCACCCCGCTCACCATGCCCGGATTCGTGCCCCAGGTAACCTGCGGCGCGATATCCTTCGCGTTCAGCTCCACGGTCATGTCGAACTTCGCGTCCGCGTCGCTCTTCAGCCGCTTCCAGCGCTCCACCGCTTCATGGAAAGCCTTGCCGCGCGGCACAAACGGCCGGCCCTCCAGATACTCGAACGTGGTGTCGTCCGGCGCCACCATGCCCGCGCGCGCCCCGCCTTCAATGGTCATGTTGCAGACGGTCATGCGCCCGTCCATCGACAAGCCGCGAATCGCTTCGCCGCCGTACTCGGCCACATGCCCGGTGCCGCCGCTGATCCCGATCTTCCCGATGATCGCCAGGATGATGTCCTTCGCGGTTACGCCCTTGGGCCGCTTGCCGTCGACCACGATGTGCATGGTCTTCGAGCGCGACTGCACCAGGCACTGCGTCGCGAGCACGTGCTCGACTTCACTGGTGCCGATGCCGAACGCCAAAGTGCCAAACGCGCCATGCGTCGATGTGTGACTATCGCCGCACACAATCGTCTGCCCCGGCTGCGTGATCCCCAGCTCGGGCCCGATGATGTGCACGATGCCCTGGTTCTGGCTGTTCATGTCGAACAGCCGGACGCCGGAGTCGCGGCAATTTTTCTCCAGCGCCTCAAATTGCAGCCGCGCGTCGGTATCGATGATAGGAAGGATGCGCTCGCCGGTAATGGTGGGCACGGAGTGGTCCATCACGGCAAACGTGAGATCGGGCCGCCGCACCTTGCGCCCCTCGGCCTTCAACCCCGCAAACGCCTGCGGCGAAGTGCCTTCGTGAACCAAGTGCCGGTCGATGTAGATAAGGGCGGGTCTGCCGTCCTGTGTTTCGTGGACAACGTGGTTGTCCCAGATCTTTTCGTACAGCGTCTTAGGCGACATGGCCGGTCCTCAAGGGGAATCTTAACACTCGCGTAATGATGTGGCGAGCCGGCTAGAGAGGACTTGCGGCAGGGTTTTTGGCGTTGACTTTCGCCGGATCTTCGCTTTTGAGGGGGTACCCCGGGGGGTGTGACGGGAGTTGTGAAGTAAACGATTGAAACAAAAGGGGTAACAGGCGCGAGTGTGTGTGAAGGAGTGTGTAACTGATTGAAAAGACAGGGCCGAGTGAATGGGTGTCGCGGCAAGACGGTGAAGCAGGCGTGGCGAGGGGTTGGAACGACTGGGCGGCCAGGAGATGACGAAAGACGAGTAGCATAGGCTATGGTAGCACGGGCTGGGATTACTGTCAAGAGAATGTTTACCGGTTGGCTATTCGAATGAGTGCGTAGGCGTATTGGGGGAAGAAATTGCCGAGCGTTGCCACAGAAAGTTAGACGCCGAGATCCTTCGGCGGCTGGGCAAGGCTGCTTGACTCCTACGCCGAAGGCGATATAGTCGCACGCAATCGCATCTCTGCAAGGCGGTCGGCCTGGCAGTTCGTTCGTTTTCGTTTCTGAGTGGTGTGATTCGGCCCCGGTGCCCTAGGTCCGTGCCGTTCAAACTAAATCGAGAGAAAGAGGTTTCACCGTGCTCAAAAAAACTGCGTTTGCGTTCGTAGCCATGGTTTTGATGCTTGGCTTGTCCACTGCCGCCTTTGCGCAAAAGAAGGTCGTTCGCGTGGTGATCGTCAAGACCGACAACGCGGCGGGGTATGCGCAATCCATCGAAACCGGCAAGGAAATCATGAAGAAGCTGGGGATCACTTCGGAAACCCACGTCTATCAGGCGACATTCGCCGGACCCGAAGCGGGAACGGTTGTTGTGACCATCGAATATTCCAGCCTGGCGGCGCTAGCCGATGCCGACGCCAAAACTCACGCCGACAAGGACTACCAAGCCTGGATCAAGAGCCTGGCCGCAATACGCACGATCGTCTCGGACAGCATTTTCCGCGAACTCTAAATAGAAATCTGAACATGACGCGTGGCTACCCTTGCGGTATTCGCAAGGGTGGGTCCGCTGTTCGCCGCTAGGAGAAAGGCCAGCCGACCCAGGTTCAAACGGCGAACCCGGGGCACCCGCTTAGTTCGTGGTGGTGTTCGGCGCGTCGACAAGCGCTTTCCAACTGCCGTCGCCTTGCTTGCCCCACACGACCACATATTTCCCCTTTGCCGTTTGAGCCTTGCCTTTAGGGTCGCTGATGCTAAGCGAGTAGTCGCCGAGGTCGTAGGCGAGATCGCCGGATTTCGAGACTTCGACCTTGGTGGGGGCAAACGAGAGCGCGAAATTCTTGTCGGCCATCATGCCCGTGAATGCTTTCAGGATGGCGTCCTTGCCTGTCGTGACCGGTGCGCCAGGCGCCATCAGCACGGCGTTGTCGGCGTAGAAGGCAACAGTCGCGGCGGCGTCTTTGGCTCCCGCGGCCGCTGACCAAGCGGCGTCGGCCGCGCGGATGGCGGCTTCGTCCGCGGCGCGAGTATCGGGCGGAGCGGCAGGCGGCGCGGCGTTGCACGAAACCAGAACCAGGGCCGCGGCGAGCGGGCACGCAAAGAATCCCCACGAACGTAGGTATGTCACGGGTCGATCTCCTCTGAAGGAAGGTAAATACGTGGCGTGACGATAGCGTCGAAGAGGTGCGCTGTCAAACGACGGATAACCTGCCCTTTGTTTACCCAGAGCCTCGAAGGGGCTCTGGCTTTCTAGGACCGCGACCTGGCTAGGCGCTGCACACTTCCGAGGACCATGAGTCCTCCGAAGCCGCCGCACAGAACGAGGAGGAAGTAGTTCTTCGCGCCGCGGTCGATCATCGCGGATTGCGAGCTTTGCGGATCGTAAAATACGTTTACGCGCTGCCCCACGAAGTAAACCGGAGGCTTAAAGGCGATCCAATCGGGGAGCGTGACGCTCTGGCCGTTGCGGTCGGTGAATTTTACGATGGCGCGATACGAAGCAGGGGTCCATTTTCCGTGCAGGTAATAGTCGACGCGCTGGTTCTCGACCACCTGGCCGTCCGCCACAGCCGCGTGCAGCAGAAATCGGTCAAGGGCGTGACGATGGATCCAAGAGCCGCCGACGAAAAGAATGGCTAGGCCAACGACCAGACCGATCATGCCGATCCAGCGGTTGATCGAGCCGATCGTTGCGGCGTCGAGATTCATGCACATGCCCCCGTCGTGACTCCTTGTATAGCAACCCTCCCGCACGTTGCCAATCGAGAGCCACCCACGATGAGAGCAATGAGTCATTGCGTTTGAGGCTGCAGAGTTTTGCGACGCAGTTATGCGGAGGGCCAAGTCTATTTGGCCACTTGGAGCATCAAAGCGTCAGCACCTGGGAAATTGCCGCCGTTGACAGGGAGTGATGCTGAAGGAGCGCAAGGCTTGACCCGCTGGATCAAAATAGGAATCGTCCTGGTTGTAGCGGCAGTCTGCGGCGCCGGTGTTGTGGTGGCTACGCACTGGCCCTTTACGCGAAGCAAAGTCATCCTGTCGCTGGAGCAAAATTACGGCAGCACGGTGGAATTCAAGACCTTTCGCGCGACGTATTTTCCGGCGGGATGCGTGGCCGAGGGAGTTACGTTCCGGCGCAACGCGGATCCCGGCACTCCACCGGTCGCTACCATCGCAAAGCTGACCGTCCAGGGAAGTTACGCGGGATTTTTTATGTTTCCCAAGCGTATCCCGCGGGTCACGATCGAAGGGCTGCATGTGTTCGCGTCACCGCAGAGCGAACGCGCCGGAAACGAACCGCGACCCGCTGCCGACCAGGTGAAGGTGGTCGTCAGCGAGATGGTTGCGGACGGCGCGATCCTGGAGTTCTCCTCGGGCGAGCCCGGCGCGGAGGCGCTGAAGTTCGACATTCACAAGTTGACGCTGAACAACGTGTCCGACGACCGCTCCATGTCCTTCCATGCCGCTCTGCGAATTCCAACGCCTCCCGGAGAGATACGCACTGACGGGCAATTCGGTCCGTTGCAGCGCGATAACCCTGGGCAGACCGCCGCCTCCGGGTCTTATGTGTTCGATCATGCGGACTTGGGCGTATTTCCCGGCATTGGGGGCACACTATCGTCGACCGGCAAGTTCGGCGGCGTCCTGGAAGATATGGAAGTCCCAGGCAGCACGGATGTGCCGGATTTCAATGTGACGACCAGCGCCCACACGGTGCACTTGCAGACGAAATTCCAGGCCATGGTGAACGGGATGAATGGGGACGTCGCATTGCGATCGGTGAGCGCGCAGTTCGGCCACACGACACTGGTAGCGCACGGAGAGGTAGCGGGCAAGGCGAACTCGAACGGCAAGACGGTTTCGGTGACGGGAAGCGAGGAGCAAGGCACGATCCAGGACTGGTTGCGGTTGTTCGCCAAGGCCGACCATCCGGCAATGACTGGTGTGATGACGTTCCGCGCACAAGTGCAAGTGCCTGCCGGGGAGCGCGATTTTATCCACCGCCTGAACTTGCAGGGGGACTTCGTGATCGGCGTGGCGGACTTCACCGCGCCGGACACACAGAAAGCGGTAAACAACCTGAGTCAGGTGGCGCTGGGCCAGAAGCAGAACGACGCCCCTGCTCCGGTCGCCGAAAACATGAAGGGGCACGTGGAGATGCAAAACGCGATCGCAACCTTCGCGGATTTGTACTTCGGTGTTCCGGGAGCGCTGGCGCACGTGCACGGCACCTACGGCATCTTGACGGAAAAGATCGATCTCCACGGAAACCTGCGCGTCGATAACAAACTTTCCAAGGGCGAGACGGGGATGAAGGCGGCGTTTTTGAAGATTGCGGAACCATTTCTGAAGAAAAAGAAGGCTGGAGAAATCGTGCCCATCAAGATCGATGGGACGTTCAGTCAACCGTCCTACGGGCTAGATATCGTTCCATGATTGACCGAGGGAAGGATTCGTCGATCCGCTGAGTACATATGAAGACCTTCTATAACGTTACCCTGTTCTTTTTCGTGCTGGGGATGGTGATTGTGTGCTTCTATGCGCCGTGGACACCCACTCCGGCAGGCAGCGCCTACACACACGTGGACCTGGGTTACGCGCCGGTCTGGTCGGCCAAGTTTGCGGGCGTGCCAGGGGCGCGGGTGGATTGGGGCGGGTTTACGCTTCTAGCCGGCGTTGTGGGATTTTTCTCGATCGTGATTGGTGCGGCGGCGTATTTCTTTCGGGGCAAGCGCGGACCGGAAAAAGATCTGGACGACTGAATCGCGCCCGGCAAGTTGCGGCAAAAAAAATCGCCCGCCTGGTAGTTCTTCTTCAACAACCTACCGGATCCATGATGACGTTTTCGACAGCATGACCTGCGGTTCCTCAGTTGTCTCCCGCCTTCATGGATATGATGGAAAAAACGAGCGCGGCGGCTTGTCCCAGCGGGCTGCGGCCGCGGTTGCCACCTTGGGAAGTGTGTTCCGGAGGCCAACCGAATGCGACAACAGAAGTATGCGATGCAGCGGTCCGAAGACCGCATCGACATGAAGGTCACGGCGCTGCTGGTAGGCAAACAGGATAAGTTGGGCGTCGAAACGGGACTCACCGACGACGTTAGTTCGCGCGGCGCACGCGTCATCTCCGCCAGCCCATGGCCACTGGGCGAAACCATTCTGATCGCCATCCCCGGATTTCGATTTACGGCCGCGGCGCGAGTGGCGTATTGCGAAGCGCTGCCGGACGGAAGATTTGGGCTCGGCCTGGAATTCGTCGTCGCCAGCGAGCCTTTGGAAATGACCGCGCTAGCGACGGCGCTGCACTTCTCCGCTGCATAAAACAAACCGTTAACATGGTAGGAGAGATCGCTGCGAATCTTGCGCCTGGGCGCGATTGAGCGTAGCAGTGCAGCGCCCCTAGGAGTGATTGGCGGGCACCAACTCAGATGGCGAGCAGCGCGCTAGGTTTTAGCTGCGGCCTGCTCGCGGCGAATCACTAGGTTAGCGGCGAGCACTTGGTAGCCTTCTTCTTGCACGGTTTTGTCGGCGGTGGCGCGAAGTGCTTGATCGTCCGCATTCTTCGACGCATCAAGATGGCGGCGAATCACCTCTTCACCACTTTGAATGCGGAGCAGCCACTTGGACTTGCCGGGATCCCATGAAACTTCCACTCGATCAGCCTGCATGGTTTTCTCCTGAACGCTCTGTAGGGGCATTGTATGCCTATGCGGGACCCAAGGGCGGATTTCTATTGCCCGAATAGCGACGCGCCATAACGAAGGGTTGGCTGCATATCGTCGGCAAGCACATCAGGGGCGTAGATCTCCAGATAGTTGATGTGCCGGCCGGAACTGTTCGGCGCCATCCCTTTATCGATGGATCGTCTCAAGGCCAATGGGGGATCTCCCTCTGCGCCCATGTCTCCGCTGTTTCGTTCGCAAGAAGTGCGCAATTGAAAGCCGGTCACAATGCGTCCGTTATAACTAATCACCAGTGCGGTGCCACCGGGAGCACCCACCGTCTGAACGGCATTGCCATCGAGATTGCTGGACTGAAATACAAATCGGCGTCCCAAGACGCTTATTCCTTCGTCGATAACGGCTTGCTTCGTGATCTTCCGCTGCCTCCCATCGCGTTTGCCCCGGTCATTGATGTTGAGACCAGTCCCGAGGGACAGAGAAACGTATTGATTGGGAAAGTCGGCGGCAAAAACTTGGAAGGTCTTTTGCCATGAGTCTAGATATTTGCGTGGGGTATACCCGGATTTGAGCCACGTCTCAACAGCCTCTGGCTTGCCCGGCAGCGTGAATTCCGCGGAGACCGAGGTTGGCCCGTCCGCTGCGATCAGCCTAAAAGCAGGTGACTTTCCATATCTGTCGCTCACTAGTTTCAGGAAATCGAACCAATGGTTGAGGTACACGCGGTCCCAAGGCATCGGAAGCTTCTCCAGCGTTCCTTTGCCGGGTCCGTACTGGAGAGGGAACACTGCGGTCTGTGCGCCTTCGAGGGCCCACGCAGGAGAAAAGAAGCCGGGGAAGAGAAGGAGCTGTACCCATTTCTTTGACGATTGTGCAGCCGCGAACAGTTGATCCAACTTCGACCAATCGGGTTTTCCTTGGACCGGCTCAAGGTCGCGCCACCGAATCTGCAACGCGACGCCACTGATGAAGGGATTATCCAATGTTTGCAGATCTAAGTGATCCTGCTGTGGCTTGTTCTCGATAACTACGACCAGTCCGCTGGGTAATGCGTTATCGGTGGAGGCCCGCGACTGCCCGGGCTCAGCGAGCGCCGCCGTGGAAAATAGGAGCGAGGCACTGGCCCAAACGAGGAGAATGTAAACAGCAAGGCTTGGAGACCGTGGCGGGCTTTGCATCCGCATCTATACCTCCCCCGGCTTCTTGCCGGGCATTGTATGCCTATGCGCAACTTTATGGTGGATTTCCGGGTTCTATAAGTTGGCCGAGGGCGTAGCCGCAGCTCCACTACGTACGGGCATCCTGGCGCGAAGTAGGCGTCATCCAATGTAGGGAGGGAGCCGAAAGGCTTCCAGTGCGGCTCCCAGGTCGAGGAGCGAACTCATGGTGCATCAAAGGAATTGGAATAAGTGCGGTTTAGCGTTGCGCGGCGCGTGTGCGCTGACGCTGGGGCTTTGCCTCGGCGTAGGAGCGCAGGCACGGCAGGAGCAGCCGGCGCAGGATCCGCAACAGCAAGACCAACCGCAGCCGCAGAGTCAGCCGCCGGATCAGCAGCAGCCGCAGCAACAGGCACCTGCGCCAGATGCGCAGAGCGGGCCGAAGTACTACCCGCAGGACGCGAACCGGCCACCGTATTCGAACGATCACCCCGCGCAGACTGCGCCGGGTCGGCACGCACCGCCACCCTGGCAGTATTCACCGGAGCAAGATACGGCGCAGAATGGCGCACCACAGACTGCGCCAGCGCCGAGTTCGAACTATGCAGCACCGCAAGGTCCGGTGCCGTCGACGCTGACGATTCCGGCGGGTACGGTTCTGCAGGTTCGCGTGAATGACTTTCTGTCGAGCGACAAGAACCAAGTTGGCGACCGCTTCACGGCGGCGCTGGATTCACCGATCATCGTGAATGGCTGGGTGGTGGCGCGGCGCGGTCAACTGATCAGCGGGCAAGTGGAAGCGGCGGTGAAGGCCGGGCGTGTGAAGGGAACTTCGCAGCTTGGGCTTGAGCTGACCGACGTGACCATTGTGGACGGAGCACAGAAGCCGATTCTGACCGAGTTGTGGAAGGCGAGCGGCGGGACGACCCATGGGGCGGACGCCGCGACGATTGGCGGCACGACGGCGTTGGGCGCGGCGATTGGCGCCGCGGCCGACTGGGGCACCGGAGCAGCGATCGGCGCGGGCGCCGGAGCTGCGGCAGGCATCGGGGCGGTCCTGTTGACGCGCGGGCGGCCAACAGTCATCGCACCGGAAGCACTGCTGACGTTTCGGCTGACCGAGCCGGTGACGATTGATACCACGCAAAGCGCGCAAGCGTTCGTGCCGGTGTCGCAGCAGGATTACAACACGGGCGGCCCGCAGCGCGGACCGCGGCGCATGGTGGCAGGTTATCCGTACGGCGGGTCGGCTTACAACAGTTGCGGCCCGTACGCGCCGTGCTATGCGTATCCGGGCTCGGCGTACTACGGTTATCCGTATCCCTACGTAGGATTCTACGGCGGCTACTGGGGACCGCGGTATTACCGGCGGTGGTAGTCAGGGTCTAGCCGACACTCGCAGCGGCGCTGCGAGTCTGAAAAAAAAGCAGATGTAAAAGCGAATGGCCGCCGAACAAGCGGCCATCGTTTTTTTTGGGGTTCGATTGTTGGCGTGTGCACCGTACTGTCATTGTTGCAGCGAAGTCGCTTGAGGAAACGTCAAAATCCGCACCCTTGAAGCCCGCAAGGGTGCGGCACCCGGCCGTGCCCGTGGCTGACCTGATGTCGGGCGGAGCATACGAGAAGGAACCAAAGACGCCGCCGGGGGTGCGGTCCGGCGGCGTTGGAAAATGAGCCGGCGGCACAAGAGCGATTACTAGAGTAAAGCGCTGGCACGGGGTTGCCAGCGTTTGCTTTTTTCCTTGGCGGTGGAGGTTACGTCCTTCATGTACGTGCCGGCTTGGGTTAGGACGTGGTGCAGGTCGTTGCCGAGGCTGATGAAGGTGAAACCTTTGTCGAGGAACTCGCCGACGCGGGCGGTGCCGAAGAGGAAGAGGCCGAGGATGACCTTGTTCTTCCGCGCTTCAGCGACGAGTTTGTCGGTGGCGGCGCCCAGCTCAGGAGACGTGTACATGTCGGGGAATTTGTATTTCTCGTAGAGACCCATGGACATGCAGAGATCGTTTTGGCCCAGAAACAGGATGTCGACGCCGGGAACGGCAGCGATTTCGGCGATGTTTTTGATGCAGTCGGCGGTCTCGACCTGGAGCGCAACGATTAGGTTGTCGTTGGCGTTGCCGGCGTAACCGAGCAGGCCGGCCTTGTTCATGCTGCGCTGCGGGAAATAGACGCTGCGCGTGCCGACCGTCGGGTACTTGGTACAGCTTACGGCCTGACGGGCTTCTTCAGCGGTGTTGATGTAAGGAATCAAGACGCCGTCGGCGCCGAGGTCGAGGGCTTGCTGGATGCCGGGGCGGTCGCTGTAGCCGCCGACGCGGACCATGGATTTTGCGCCGCCATGAGCGATGGAGGTGAGCATGGCGGAGAGTTTTTCGTAGCCCATGGGGCCGTGCTGGGTGTCGACGAGGAGCCAGTCGTAGCCAGAATGAGCCAGCTGCTCAGCGACGGTGGGACTGTGGGAGTTTAGGAAGAGGCCGAGTTTCGGGTGGCCATCGCGGAGCTGCTTTTTGAAATCGGCGCCAGAGGTCGCGGCTTCGGGCATGGAAGTCTCCTTCAAAAATGTGAGATGAATTTCGGGCCTTGAGTGTAACTGAAAGAGGGAAGTGATGCTGAAACGCCGGGCTGAAGCCCGGCGCCTACAGGTTAGCGACGATCGGTGGTGCCGGTGGGTGGGGTTGGCGGCGGGCCGGTGTAATAGCCTTGGCGGGTCTTTACGCTGACGCCGGGGCGGTTCACGCGGACTTCTACCCTGTGGTAAGCGGAAGGGGAATTGGCGCCGCGAGGGACGTAGGCTAGCGTGTATTCGTGGCGGGCTTCTTCGGTGATTTGGGAATAGAGCTTTTCCATGATGGGGCTGGTGGAAGCGTAATAGATGTCGCCGCCGGAGTTGTCGGCATAGCTGGCCAGGCGGGAGAACTTGCTTTTGGAGAGGCTGCTGCCAACGGCGAGACTGTAGACGGAGATGTTGTCGCGAAGCAGGGCTTCGAGGGTGTCGGCGTAGTTGTGCTGGTTGAATTGAGGGCCGTTCGCGCCGTCAGAGACGACCAAAACCATTTTGCGCCGACCGGTACCGCGATCGTGGAGCAACTCCGCAGCGGAGTGGATGGCGTCGTCGAGAGCCTTGGTTGGGCGATGGTTGGATTTGGTAGGCGCTGCTTGCACAGGACAAGCACAACCCTCAAAGGGACCACTGACGAAGGGAACAGGCCCGGCGGTGGAAGGGGCGCTGTATTTCTGGGCCCGCTCCAGCTCAGCCCATAGGGTGTCTAGATCACTGGTGAACGCGGTGCCGGGATAAAAGGAAAGATCGAAGCGAGCGATGAGGGCTTCGTCGCTGGCGCTGATGCCTGCGGTGATGGCGCGGAGGGTAGGAGTCATCTGCGCGGCGTCTTTGGATTTGAGGTCGTCGTCAATCAAAACGACCAGGGAGAGGGGGAAGGCTTCGACGGTGAAGACGTCGACGGACTGTTCGACGTTGTTGTCGAAAATGCGGAAGTCGGTTTGCTGGAGATCGGCGACGAGTTCGCCGAATTGGTCTTTGACGGTGACGGGCAGGACGACAAGTTCGGAGTTCACGCGAATTTTGGTTTGCGCGTCGCTCGGGCGAGGAACCAGGGGTGCCGGCTGATCTTGCGAGGGCGCTGATGTTGGCGCTTGCGCGGATGGCGTCTGCGCGAAGAACGAAGCGGTAGCGAACAGCGGGGCAGCGGCCAGCAGCAGGACGAACAGCCTTTTCGGCATGGAAATGAGTCCCTAGAAGCAGAGTTTACTGGATACTGTGACGCGAGAAGGAGGGGAAAAGTGGCCTGAGGCAGGGTCGCCCATAGGATCTTCTCCAAGGTGTGGAGCAGGGTCAGCTATCGGGCGATGGCCAAAGAATGCGCGTGATACACTTCTGGCGAGGCGGTTTCACCTTCTCCTCAATTCAGGTCCTCTGAACTAAGCAGATCATCTGGAATCTCTCTCCGCTTAGCCCCAATGGAAGGGGGCACAGCAAATGGCTTTTCAACTGCTTCTCGATGAAGTGGAGCATCTCCATGGTGTCAGCACGCGTCTGGAAGGACTAGCGGACGAACACTCGCGCGTGACCGCCGAACTCTTGACTATTGCGGGCAGCGTTCGCACCACTGCCACCCTGTTGGCCGTGCTCGTGGCCACGAGGCTGCACAGCCGTGACTCACACCGTACTCAAGACGAATAGTTCGACCGTTCCTGCGACCCACCATCGCCAAGCCGACGTTGACGCGGTACTGCGCCAGCTGTCCCAAATTGACCAGTCTTTCGGGGAAGCAGGGTTTACCGTGCGTAAATGGGGAATAACAAGCCAAACAAAAAAGCTGATACCCATAGGCTTGACGGCATCAAGAAAGAAATGAATATGCCGCGAATCACCAAGTCTGCGCGAGAGAAGGCCTATGCGGATCGCGCAAGGGCTCGCAAATCCCGGCCTAGCTCAACCACGAAATAGGATTCTCAGATCCTCAGGGCGGGGCAGATCTCGTGAGTCAAGCTGAGATGCTGCTTGGGATGCCTTCAGTTAGATCAGATCGAGCTCGGGGCATTGGAGGATATCCCGCTTGAGCATGAGCAGGGCGTTTGCCGCGTCGGCGATTGCTTGCCGCTCATCCTGTCCGTTAGGACTCGAGGATAGCGTTTGCAGACGGCAAGACATTGCCGTTTCAGTGTCGGCAACGAGTCTGGCGAGTTTCTGCGGATCAAACTCGAGCAGGGCAGATTTATAGGGTTGCTGCCATTCGGGGTATTTCAGTGGCATCGCAAACAACTCCCTTTTCGAGCGGCACCTGAGCCGCTCGGCTCAGTTCGTGGGGGAGTCTAGAAGACTGGCTTCGGGATGTCTGGTCACTTTTGACCATAGCTCCCGATTTGCAGGCCGGGCGGCTTGCAGGGCCTGGACGTCGTTGATAAGATCAGCAAACCTTCAGGGAGAAGCTCCGTTGGCCAAGAAGAAATCCAAGGTGAGCCGGGCATTTGACCTCGCCAAGTATCTGGACACGGCTGGTTTGAAGAGAAAGATTGTCGAGTGCCGCAAGGGCCAGGTTATTTTCTGTCAGGGCGATGCGTCCGGTTCGGTTTTCTACCTGCAACAGGGTGGGGTGAAGATTACCGTCAATTCTTCCAGCGGCAAGGAAGCGGTGGTCGCACTTTTACAGCCCGGCGATTTCTTCGGTGAGGGAGGGATAGCGGGTCAGCCGTTGCGAGTCTCGACGGCCATCGCGATGGGTCCTGTCTGGGTACTGGAGATTGAGAAAAAGGAAATGATTCGGGTGATTCATGAAGAGCATGAATTCTCCGACCTCTTCGTCGCTCACATGCTCAAACGCAACGTCCGCGTCGAAGAGGACCTGGTCGATCAACTCTTCAATTCCAGCGAGAAACGCCTGGCTCGCGCCCTGTTGTTAATCGCCCGCTATGGCAATAGCGAAAAACCGCTGAAAATCGCCGCCCAGGTCTCGCAAGGAACGTTGGCAGAGATGGTCGGTACCACGCGAAGCCGGGTAAGTTTCTTCATGAATAAGTTTCGCAAGCTAGGATTCATCAAATACAACGGCGGGCTGCACGTCAACGATTCGCTCCTTCGCGTGATCCTTCACGATTAGCGCTTTTGCTCCTGAGTACTACCGAACCGATCAAGTTCTGGGAGGCCGCCTAACAGGCCACTGGGTCGCCGGCGGGCGGACAGACCAGGGGATTCTGGCGAGGTTTTCTGCTATAAGTACGGCCAACGGTGGGCCGTCCTCGGGCCCTGTACATTGGCCATCAGCTTGGGACTCATCGGGTACATCGTTCATCGGGCACATCGTTTATCGGGTAGGTCAAGGAGAACGCAAATGTCGATTCTAGCTTGGATCGTTTTGGGATTGATCGCGGGGTTTGTGGGAAGCAAGCTCGTGAATAAGAGCGGCGAAGGCATCTTCCTGGATATTATCTTGGGAATCGTTGGAGCCGTCGTAGGCGGGTGGTTGTTTACGAGGTTTGGCGCGGCGGGCGTTACGGGGTTGAATTTGTACAGTATTTTGGTTGCGGTGGTGGGGGCGGTGGTGGTTTTGGTGGTGTACCACGCACTGCGGCGAGCGGTTTAGACTTTCCTCCAAAAATCTGGCGTCAACGAGGTGACTGCGGGTTGCGGCGCTGAGTACAGCGAGCTGCAGCTTTGTTCACGCACGTTGACAGGCCGCGGGCACACTGCTCCATGGTGGCGCAGCGGCACTTCATGATGGAGCGAAGCATCTGCTCCATGGCGCGGGCCTTGGCGATGCTGGCTTCCAGCTGCTGGATCTTGGCGGTGGCTAGTTTGCGCCAGCGGTCGCCGGCGGGCATGGTCTGAGGGAAACCGTGGAGGAGGAGCTTGATCTCTGGAAGCGAGAAGCCCGTGTCTTTGGCGAAGCAAACGAGGAATAGGCGGTCGGCGGCCTCGCTGGAATAGATGCGGCGGCCGTTTTTGCGCATGGGGGCGGGGAGCAGGCCCGCTTTTTCGTAGAAACGTATCGCGGAAGGTTTTAGGTTGCTGAGGGCGGCGAGTTGGCCGATGGTCATGGGTTCTCCTGGAGGCTATGGCGGCACGGCGGGTCGGCCGCGTTGTGCTTTTCAATCGAAGATGCCGCCCTTAAGGGCGGCGCTACATTTACGTCAGAACCAGGCGGCTTTCGGGGGATCGCGCCCTTGGCGTTCCAGCGAAGATGCACCTGTAAAGAGCGGCGCTACGTTTTACAAATACTTTGCTTGACTTAAAGTCAACTTCAACTTCTAGCATGGACCTCGCAGCCAAACAAGCGGCTGCGAGGAGGAAGTTATGTTGAATGACCGAAGTCATGCAGGGGTACGCAAAGGGGTGAGCGCAGGAATGCGGTGCTTCGGAGCGTGTTTGGGATTGTGGCTGGGCGCTTCAGGGGTTTTCGCGCGCACGGGACAAGACGGTGGGGGGATCACTGTGACTGGGCATCAGGCGAGCAAACACGAAACGCCATTTGCTTGCAGTCTGGAAAAATCGCTGACGAAAGAGCAGCGAGAACACAAGAAGGAGCTTTCTATGAAGATGGAAAGCGCGCGCATCGAAACGAAAGAGCTGGCGGATGGGTACCTGTTCCGGTTCCGGCCGGAGGCGGTGTCGTTTGCGGAAGTGGCGGATTGGGTGGCGACGGAACGGGTGTGCTGTCCGTTTTTTGATTTGGCGATTGAGGCGGAGAGGGAGAACGGGCCGTTGTCGTTGCGGATTACCGGGAGAGAGGGAGTGAAGCAGTTTATTCGCATGGAATTTCACACGTTGAAGGTGGGGTGAGGAAAAAGCGGGTATCGCATGGTGGGTGCCTTGCCAGGCGTGATCGTTCGTCAAGACGCACCGCAAGAACCGCACCCTTGAAAACCGCAAGGGTGCGGCACCCGACCAAGGACCAAGGCTACGTCGAAGTAACGCAGTAGACTGCACCCGCTAAACTAGTAGCGCCAGGAGGTTAGGTCGGCGCCTGGGGGCGCGGTTTTCGTGATGCGGTCGAGGATGACCGGTAGATACATGGTGTTGTAGTGGAGGCGCGAGAGATAGTTGGGGAGATTGGGATCTCCATTCCAGCAGTGTTCGGCGCGCTCGCCGTATTTTACTTCGCCCTCGTAGGGCGGATTCGTGGTGGTCTTGAGGAAATCGTCGATCAGGTAGACGGCGTCGTTGAGCATGTAGTTGTCGGCGCTGCCCACGTAGATGCGGAGCTTTCCGCGGAGCTTGGGGCCGAGCGTGGGCCAGTCGCGCTGAAGAATGGCGCTTAGATCGTAGTGTTCCTTCCAGTAGGCGGCGACGGTGGGGTCGATGTCGCCGGTTTCCTTGTCAAAAATGGGCTGCGGATAGCCGTCTTTGCCGACGGGGCCGTAGACGGCTTGCCAGATGTCGTACTGCTCGCCGGAGCGGCTGTGAGAGCCGAGCGCGAGTTCATATTGATTCACGCTCTTGGTGGTGGCGATGGTGTGGCCGAGATAGTCGCGGAAGCCGGGTTGTGCGACCTGCGTATGCGGGCCCTGGATGAAGAAAGCGTTCTTATCCTGGTAGAGATTGATGTTGGTGTACGCGCGGAAGTCGACGGGGTCGGGGCAGGCGACGAAGGCGCCGTTGTAATGATCGGGGTAAAACATTTGGACCGCAATGGATTCCCATCCGCCTGTCGAGCCGCCGTAGACGAAGCGCGCCCAGCCCTGGCCGATGGCGCGGAACTGTTTCTCGAGGGCGGGAAGGAGTTCGGTTTCGATCGCGTCGCCGTAGGGTCCGAGGTTGGCGGAATTCACAGCGTAGGAATCGTCGTAGTAGGGGTTGGCGTGATTAATTTCCGCGACGAGGATGCGCGGAAAAGTCGGCGCGATCCATTGTTGATAGAGCTTGTACTCTTCCTGCTGCTGGATGCGATTGTAACCGGGGATGTGGAAGCGATCGCTGTAATCGGGCTTGAGATTGGGATCGGGCGGCTCGGTGCGGAATCCCTCGAAATCGTGATTGAAGTGGTCTTCCGAGATGGCCAGCGGGTAGTGCGCGTTGGGATGGGAGTCGAAGCCTTCGGGGACGAGAATGTTGGCGCTGAGAAACATCGGGCGTCCCCAGAACTTGGTGAGGAGCTGGCTCTGGATGCGCAGGTGGCGGATGTACTTCGTGTCCTTGGGCGGATCGATGGGCGCAATTTCTTGATCGAGGGTGATCGAAACGGCTTGCGAGTTGGGGCCGAGAGTGATTTTTTGCGGCTTGCTGTAGAGATTGCCCGGCGCGAGATTCCAGTGTTGGCCTTCGCCGCGATCCATGGGGAGCTTTACGGTGTAGCCGTCGGAGCGGTGAAATGTTTCGTAGCGGTGCAGGACGACTTGGACGAAATAGTCGCCGGAGGGCACGTCGTGAAGATAGCGGATGGGATAGCCGTAGGCGGAGTCGTCGATGACGGTGGGCTGGCCGGGCTGGAGTTGATCGACGTCAACACCGAAGACCATTTGTGTTTTGGAGGAGAGGCCGATTTGCATGCGGGGCTCGGCGCTGGAGTCATTGGAGAGGAGCAGGAGGAGCCGGCCGTCGAGGGGCTGCGCGCTGCGCTCTTTTGGAAATGAGACGGAGAATTGCGGCGCGTTCGCTGATGGGGGCGCGGCGACAAGTGGCAACGCTGCGAGGTTTAGCAGCACAAGACGCAACCCAGCGAGCAAGAGCGTGCGCGAATAAGAAAGCATCGAGGTTTTCTCCGTTTGGGGCAACAAGTTTGGGTTAATTTAGCCGGCTTCGGGCGGGCCAAGGATACTGCGTTTTTGCTCAGCCGATTCAGGAAAATTGCATCGCGAGGGGTGCTTGACGGATGATGTTGCGCCTCGGGGGCTAATGATGAGCACGCAGCGCAAAGTGAAGTGGGGAGTTTTGGGAGTGGCGAACATTGCGGTGAAGAAAGTGATTCCGGGGATGCAAGCCGGCGAGCTGTGCGAGATTGCGGCGATTGCTTCGCGCGATTTGCGCAAGGCGGAGCGGGCTGCGAAGGAACTCGGAATTGCGAAGGCGTATGGATCGTACGAGGCGTTGTTGGCCGATCCTACGATCGAGGCCATCTACAACCCTTTGCCGAACCACTTGCATGTGCCGTGGTCGATCAAGGCGGCAGAGGCCGGGAAGCACGTGTTGTGCGAGAAGCCGGTGAGCTTGACGGTGGCCGAAGCAAAGACGTTGCTGGCGGCGCGGGATCGCGCGGGCGTGAAGATCGGCGAGGCCTTCATGGTGAACACCCATCCGCAGTGGCTGCGCACGCGAGCGCTCGTTCGGTCCGGGCAGATCGGAGAGTTGCGCGCGATTACGGGGACGTTCAGCTATTTCAATCGCGACGCGGCGAACGTGCGAAATATCCCGGAGTGGGGTGGCGGCGGGATGATGGATATCGGTTGCTACCCGATCACGACCTCGCGATTTGTGTTTGCGGAAGAGCCGACGCGCGTGGTCGGGCTGGTCGAGCGCGACCCGGACTTCAAGACGGACCGCCTGGCGTCGGCGATGCTGGATTTCCCTTCCGGGCAGGCGACGTTTACGTGCAGCACGCAGATGGTGGCGTACCAGCGAATGCAATTTTTGGGCACGAAGGGGCGGATCGAGATCGAGATTCCGTTTAATGCGCCGCCGGATCGCGCGACACGGATCTTCATCGACGATGGGCGCGATGTGTTTGGCGGCGGAGTGACGACGGAGACGTTTCCGGTTTGCGATCAGTACACGATTCAGGGGGATGCGTTTTCGCGTGCGGTGCGTGGCGAGGGCGAGGTGCCCGTGCCGATCGAGGACGCGATGGCGAATATGGCGGTGATCGAGGCGGTGTTTCAGATCGGGGAGTCAAGAGGTGGGAGAAAGCGTAACGCGAACAGCTGAGGATCGACATCGGGCCCTCGGTCTTCTTGCCAGGCACTGGCTCGACCGGGCCGACTAGGAAAATGTACGAGGCGGCGCCGAGCATGGTGATTGTGCTGGTGATGGCGAAAGCCCAGAAAAATTGGCCGGTGCGTTGCAAGACGAAACCCACCACGATGGGGGCAATGATGCCCGCCAAGTTGCCGCAGAAATTTTCCAGCCCGGCCCATTTGCCGGCGGTTTGGGGACCGGCGAGGATTTGCGTCATGGTCCAAAGATTGGCCGAGCACATGCCTAGCGCCATGCAAGAGAAGATCAAGATGGCCATGGCGATAGTGTGATCGGCGACCAGGAAAACAAGCACGAAGCTGAGCGATGCGATGCCCAAGCCGGCCCCGCAAAACGTTTTTAGGGCGATCGTCGGGCTGCCGCCAGCAGGCGATCCAGCGGTCGACCGCCCAGCCGGATGCGAGGACGGAAAGCGCAAGAGCGAAGAAAGCAGCACCGCCGACGAGGGACATCGTTTGCAGCGAGAATTTGCGCTGGCGCACCAAGTAGAACGGCAGCCAGGTGATCAGAAAATACCAGAGATAGTTGAAGCCGAACAAGCCTCCGAACGTGCCCCACGCGGAGCGTTGCTTCAGGATCTCGAGGATGCTGGCGGGTTTCGTCGCCGTCGAAGAGACAAGGCCTGGGCCTTTCGGCATCCACTTCACCCACGGGAACAACCAGAGCAAACTGGCGAATCCCAGGATCACAAAGAACGAGCGCCAGCCCACATGGGCTATCAGCAAACCTCCGACGAGCGTGCCAAGAGCGGGACCTCCCGCCCAACCGGCGGAGATCAGCCCGTTGGCGCGGCCACGCAGCGATGCATGGAAATGTTTGGCGACGATCTTGTTGTAGGACGGATACGCAACCGACTCGCCGATGCCGAGGACGAGGCGGGCAGTCAAAAGCAAAGCGAATCCGTGGACCAGGCCGGTGCTGACCGTGGCGGCGGACCACAGGAGCACGCCCGCCGCGAGAAGCCAATTGACCTCGACGTAATCCAGTAGCCAGCCGGAGACGATCTGAAACGGTGCATACGTCAAAAAAAAAGAGGCGAGCAGAATGCCAAGCTGTGAGGAGGAAAGATTTAGATCCTCCTGGAGAACAGGCGCCGCGATGGAAAGCGTTCCGCGGTCGACGTAGTTGATCAAGACGGAGACGGAAAGCAGCACGGCGACGCGCGCGAGATCGAAGGACAGCTTCGGGCGTTCGGTTAGGGGCGGCGAGAGGCTGCTCATGGAAGGGGAGACTGCCGGGGCCCTAAGACTCGAACGACCAGCGGCCGCCCAGCATGGTGCGCTCAACGGGAATGGTAACCAGCGTAGAAGGCGGCTCGCGGAGCGGATCACGGCCGAGAACTACGAGATCGGCGAGTTTGCCTGCGGCGATCGATCCTTTGCTTTTTTCTTCGTAGGAGGCGTATGCGCCGTTCAGGGTGCCGACGTGAATGGCTTCTTCGATGGTGATGCGTTGGTTCCCGCCCCAGGTGTTGCCCTTGGTGTCGGTGCGGGTGACTTCGGATTGCAAGGCCATCATCGGCTCGTACGGGCTAGCAGTGTAGTCGGAGGCTTGCGTTGGGCGAATGCCCGCGTCAATGAGGCTGCGGAGCGCGAACATGTTTTTGAGGCGCTCGGCGCCGTAGAAGTGCATTTTTTCGCCGTGATAGTAGACATAGCTGGAGAACGGCGTGGGAATCGCGCCGAGCGCCTTCATGCGGGCGATCAGGCCGTCGTTGAGCATGGTGCAGTGCTCGATGCGGAAGCGCGGGTCGCGGCGCGGAGATTCACGCTGGAGGCGCTCGTAAACGCGCAGGGTTTGATCGATCGCGACGTCGCCGTTAGCGTGGGTGGCGAGTTGCCAGCCGGCGAGGTGCGCTTTGCGGGAACGCTCGTATTGTTCGTCTTCCGTCATCATGAGCAGGCCGAAATAGTCTGGGCTGCCCTCGTAGGGTTTGGAGAGACGCGCTGTGCGTTCGGAAATCGAGCCATCGGCGAATTGCTTACACGCGCCGATGCGAACGAATTCGTCGCCGAGTCCGGTGTGGAGCCCGGCGGCGAGCATCTTGTCGAGCTGTGGGTAGACGATCAGGCAGTAGACGCGAAAGAAAAGATCGCCGGCGTCGCGGGCGTCCTGATAAGCGCGGAGGTCTTCGGGCGACCCTCCCGCGTCGCCAACGGACGTGATGCCCGAGCGGGCCATGGCCTTGGATAAGAGCTTGATGCCTTCCTCGCGATTCTCACGCGTGGTGGGATCCGGGGCATTTTTCTCCAGGAGTTCGCGGGCTTGATCGGCGACACGGCCGGTGAACTTGCCGGTGACGGGGTCGCGATCGAACTTGCCACCGGGAGGGTCGGACGTCTTCTCGTCGACGCCTGCCAAGCGGAAGGCGGCGGAATTGTAGAACGTGGTGTGACCACCGCGATGCATCACGGCGACGGGATGATCGGGGACCGCCGCATCGAGGTCGGCACGCGTGAGCATGCGGCCTTCGGAACCTTTGGTGTCGTCGTACTTGGAACCGTAGACCCATTGGCCCGGCGGAGTTTTCGCGGCGCGCTCGCGGAGACCGGCCTGGATTGCGGCGATCGACGGGAGATCGCAATTCACGGAGATGACCATGTCGACGCCGGAGGAGCCAGGATGGCAGTGGGCGTCGATGAAGCCAGGGAGGACTGTTTTGCCGCCCAGATCGATCTTGCGAACGCCGGGTGCGGCGAGATTCAGAACCTCGCTGTTGCTTCCAACCGCGATGAAATGGCCGTTCGAGATGGCGATGGCCTGCGCGTGGGGTTGCGCGTCATCGACGGTGAAAAAGTTTCCGTTATGGAGGATGAGGTCGGGCTTTTCGGACTCGAGCGGAGGGAACATCGCGACGGCGGCGAGCGAACCGAGAAACTCCCGGCGCGTGGGTGCAAAGAATTTGGACATGAGGCCTCTCGCTAGAGGAATCGTGGTGGCGGGATGGTATGTGTTGTGGGAAGCAGAGTCAATCTTAGCCGGGCGCTGCCGAATCCTGGAGATCGAGCACCACAAGCGTAACGTCGTCTTCTTGGCGACGGCCGTTGGAGTGGCCGGACCAACGAGAAAGTTCGTCGAGAAACACGCCGGCGAACCGGTCCGCAGGAAGATCCGTATGCTTTTCGAGAAATTGTTCGAGACGCGCTTTGCCGAATTCTTCGCTGGCGGCATTCGAGGCTTCCACAACGCCATCGGTGTAGAGGAGGCAGCGGTCACCGTCGCAGAGATGAACTTCCGTGGCGGAGTAGACAGCTTCGGGGAACAGGCCAAGCATGAGGCCGTTCTGTTCGATTTGCCGTGCTTTTCCAGTGGCGCGAGATAGGAGCATGAGGGGCGGATGGCCTGCGCCTGCATAGCGCATGACGCCGTTCTCGACGTCGAGGAAAACGTAGGCGGCGGTGACGAAGTGGTCGTCGAATTTGCCGCAGAGGGCGCGATTCAAGCCGGTGAGGACGCGGGCGGGATCGTCGGCATACGGCGACTGCGCGACGAAAGCGACCTTGAGCATCGAGGCGATGAGAGCTGCGGGTACACCGTGGCCGGTGACGTCGGCGATCAGGATACCGAGGTGCTTTTCGGCTACGGAGAGGAAATCGTAGAAATCGCCGGCGACGGCGCTCATCGGAACGTAGCGGGCAGCTATCTCAAGGCCGAAGATGCGCGGCACTTCGCGAGGGAGAATGGAGGATTGGATTTGAGCGGCGATTTCGAGCTCTTTGCCGATAGCGAGGAGGCGCTCTTCGTTAGCCAAGGTGCGATGCGCGGAGACGTAGCCGAGGCATCCGACACAGAACAAAAACGCGAGGAACTCGACGTCCGGTCCGGGCAAGATCTGGAGCGAGAACAGGTTGGCGTGCAGGACGAAGAGCATCCAGATGAAAAAGCCGGCGAGCAGGACGCGAACGTCCTGGGAGATCGACTTGCCCCGGAACGTGTGGCGGCGAATAAACAAGGTGAGCAGAAACGCGACGACGGTTCCGAGAACCAGGACGTTATTTGCCGCCTGTAATTTGTCTACCGCGACGCCCGCGAAAACCGCGAAAATGCCGAATACCGCGAATAGGGCTTGGATTGCCATCAACCAGCGAAACAGCTTCCGCAAATCTTCACTCGCCACTTGGTAGAGAAAAAGACCCACCGGCACATTTAAAGTGCAGGTTATAAGCCAGTTGAAGAGGATCCAAAACCTCGGCGCAACGTCGAAGAGCGCCTGGAAAACGCCCTGAAGTGCGAGCAGCCGGGCGCCGTACAGAAGGGAGGAAAGTCCAAAATAGACGAGCGTCAGGTCGCGGGTCTTACGGCGAAAGCAGAACAGGGCGATTGCGGACCAGCCGGCGACGAGAAGAACGATCGCGACTGCGACCTTAAGCACTTCCCAGCGTAGGTGCGATCGGTCCACCGTTACCGTGAATGACTGATCTAGGACCAGCGGCCAGGGAAGCATGGCAAGGGTTATACGCGGTCGGTAAGAGCAAGGCAAACCGACGAATGCGCGAACGCCGGGCTAAAGCCCAGCGCCTACATAACTGGCGCTGCATCCAGTCTGAGTGTAGACCCTGAGCGTCAGCGAAGGGTGAGGTCGCCGGCGCCTAGATGGGCGTGGAGCTTGAATTTGCCGTTGCCGCTTTTCTCGAAGGAGCGGAACAGGCCGCCGTGCGATTCGCCGAAGGGTTGGGCCTCGAGGTCGCCGGAAAGGACGGAGGCGTCGACGTGAGCGTAGTCGGCAGCGTCGCCAACGTTGATGGCCAAGTCGCCGGCGTGGAGTTCGACGTCTTTGTCGCCGGTGACGCCTTCGAGCGATAGCTCACCGAACGGCATGCGGACGAAGAGGCCCGAGGTCTTCGGAATCTCAATGGTGACCTCGAGTTCATTCCTGGGGCCGCCGAAAACTTCGAGGTCGGCGTTGTCGGCAAAACTCTTGAAGCGGACGGTTAGGTCCTGGGCTTTGTCGGAGTTTCGGCCTTCCATACGGACGGTGATCTTGTCGTCGTCCCGGCCGATGATGCGGAACGAGCCTGAACGCAAATGCATCCGCACGCGGTGACCCGCGGCAAAATCCACGGTGAAAGGATGGTTCTGCAGGTCGCGGACTTCGACCTTTGCGTCGGGGAGACCAGCGGGGGCGAGCAGCGTGAGAGAAGCGAACAGGGCGAGCACAGGACGCATGGAGATACCTCTTTCGTCTGGAGGAAGAAACGTAATTGACGGGCGAAATGTTTCCTGAGAACGGCTCTTTCGGGTACCGATTGAGGTGGAAAGGCAGAAATACGAGAGAGGCCGGCCTAAAAGGTCGGCCATCGGGGCCGATGCTTGCTTGTGGTGAGCACAGACAAGAGTGTTTGTGCCACAGGGGGCTAGTCCTGGCGCAAGGCGGCCATGGGGTCGACTTGCGTGGCGCGGCGCGCGGGCACGTAGCAAGCGAGAAATGCCGACAACATCAGGATTGCGGCAACCACGCTGAGGGCGCCGTAGTCGATTGTGCCGACGCCGAAGAGGAGGTTGCGCATCAGCCGGGCGACACCCCAGGAAGCCAGGAGCCCGATCACTAAGCCGATCGCGCCTAGGGTCATGCCTTCCTTCAAAATCATACCCAGAACCTGTGAAGAGTCCGCGCCTAACGCCATGCGCAGTCCGATTTCGTGGGTCCGCTGGGCAACACCGAACGACATCACACCGTAAATTCCGAATGCCGCCAGGAGCAGCGCGATGACAGCAAACGTGCCGAACAGAACGGCGCCAAAGCGGTCGCCACCCATCGAATCTTCCAAGAGCTGATCCATGGTCTTTACGTCCGCCATGGGGAGATCGGGATCGAGCGAGTTGATGACGGCGGCGATGCTCTTGCTCATGTTGGCGGGATCGCCGACGGTGCGCACAGCCATTTGCACTCCGGGCCAGGGGCTCTGCGCGAAGGGGACGTCAATCTCCGGAAATCCACCATCCTTGGGTCCGCCATTGCGGACGTTTTCATAGACGCCGACGATCTGCCAGGCAATGGGCGGGCCGAGATTAGCGACGCCAGGGATCAATTGCTCGACGGAGAGACGCTGTGTGAGCGGGTCTACATTGGGGAAGTATTTTTTGACCAGGTCGGAGCTGACGATGGCGACAGCCATGCCGCCGGCGCTGTCGGCTTCGGTGAAGGCGCGGCCCCGCGTGATGCGCACGCCGAAAGTCGGAAAATAGCCGGGCGTGACCATGTTGAAGCCTGCACCGGGTCGCTGCGAACGATCGGCGACTTCTTTGCCGACGATATCGAAGGGCATACCGAAGTTGGTGCCCTGGACTGGCATGCCGGTGGAGATGGAAGCGCTGGTTACACCGGGAAGGGCTTGCACGCGCTCGATCATTTGTTGATAGAAGGTGAGCATCTGCTGGGGCTGGGGCCGGCGGTCGGTGGGCATCGGCAAACCAAAGGTGAGAATGTGATCGGTGCGGAAGCCCATGTCGACGTGCGTGAGATTCCAGAAACTGTGAACGGCGAGGCCCGCTGCCGCGAGTAGCGTAAGGGCGAGGGAAAATTCTGCAAGAACGAGCGCGTGGCGGACACGATGTTTCGCGGCGCCGACCCCGCCGCGCCCGCCTTCCTTGAGCGTGTCATTGAGGTTGAGGTGCATGGCTTGAATCGCAGGGGCGCATCCGAAGAGAACTCCGGCAAGCATGGTGGCGCTCAAGGTGAACAGCAGGACCGGGATATTTAGAGTGACGTCCGCCTCCGAGGGGAGCGTGAACGGAGGCATGAGCGCGAGAATGGCCTTGAGAAATGCCCAGGCAAGCCCGACGCCGAGCGCGCCACCAATGCTGGCGAGGGCAAGACTTTCCGTCAGAAATTGACTAAAAAGCTGGCCGCGCGTGGCACCCAGAGCGCCACGAACGGCGACCTCGCGCTGGCGTGCGGTGCCGCGTGCCATCAGCAGGTTAGCCACGTTGGCGCAGGCAATTAGCAGGACAAAGCCGACCGCGCCCAGGAGAATCCAGAGAGCGCGAATCGTATCGCGATTCAGGAAATCGTTCTGGAGGGGCTCGACGCTGGCACTCCAGCCCTGGTTTGACTTGGGGAACTCCTCGGCGATGTGCTTGGTGACGGACTGCATGTCGGCGTTGGCCTGGGCCACCGTGACACCCGGCTTCAGGCGAGCCATCGCCAGCAACCAGTGAAATTCGTGGTTGATCTGATTGGGCCGGAACGCCAGGGGAATATAGAGTTCACTTTGCACCCGATCGGTGGCTCCGGGGGCGAGGACGCCCACGACGGTGTACTCCTCGCCGTCCATGCGGACCTGCTTGCCGAGGATGTCGTGATCGCCGCCGAAACGGTTCTTCCAGAGGCGATACGTGAAGATGACTTCGTGATCTTTGCCAAGCTCGCCTTCTTCGGGCAGAAAATCGCGGCCAAGCAGGACGGGCTGTCCCAGGACGCCCAGGAAGCCCGGCGTAGCCGGCTCAGCTTGCACCTGCTCAGGATGGTTGGAGATGGACAAGCTCATCTGCCGACCGGTCCATGCGGCGATGGACTCGAACGTGGAGTTCTGGCGCTTCCAGTCGAGAAAATCGCCGGCAGCGATTCCATTGCGACGGCCGACGACGAAGGACCAGACCATGACGATGCGGTCCGGCTGGCGGTACGGAAGCGGGGCGAGCAAAGTAGCGTAGACGATGCTGAAGATGGCGGTGTTGGCACCAATGCCGAGGGCGAGGGCCAGAACCGCGACGAAGGTGAAGCCGGGAGTCTTCCAGAGGAGGCGCAAACCGAATTGGAGGTCCCGCCAGAGGTTTCGCATGCTATCTCCTGCCTGATGGACTTTGCGCTCTTGCGTTAGACGACAGATACGGAGTATCGGTCTTGTTTGTTGCGTCGAAGTGGGGGCTTGGATGCCCCGCGGGGACTACAGGCCAATGGGAAAGTCGGCAACGGCAAGCTCGTAGTGGCGGACGCGACGATCAAAATCAGTGAGGAGGGCCGCGGCCTCGGGAGCAACGACGGCCGCTTCACGGTCGGGGCTGGCGAAAGCGTCGATGGCTTCGGAGGATTGCCAGTACGTCGTTACGAGAATCTCCGTAGCGGCGGGTGTGGAGCGGGTGAGGACGGTGGCACCGGCGAATCCATGGACTTTGCGCAGCTCGGGTTGAACGTTCTGGCGAAAATAGTCGAGGTAAGAAGCGGAGCGTTCTGGGGTGGTCCTGGCCGACCAGAGGCGCGCGATCATGGTTCGTTGCCTACGACGACAGTCCAAGGGCGGGCTTTCCATGTCTTTGCCACGCCGTTCTTCACATAGGGATCGTTGCGGGCGAAGTTCTCGACCGGGGTTGCATCGGCGCAATTGAAGACGAGCAGGGCGCCCGCGGGAGCATCGGTGAGGGCGCCAGCTAGGACGAGTTCGCCCCGGGCGCGGGATTCGCGGGCGAGGCGCAGATGCTCCTCGCGATGGGGCGTGCGGCGGGTCATGAAATCTTCGACGAAGTCGTAGCAGAGCGCGAAGTAGGGCATGGTGGTCTCCCTGAGACGCTAAATTTCAGAACCGCCTGCGATGGAAGGAACGAGGAGGACGCGGTCGCCTTCCTTTAGGGTGCAGGATTCGCCCCCGAGGAAGCGGATGTCTTCTTCGTTGAGGTAGACGTTGAGGAATTGGCGGATTTGGCCGCTGTCGTCGCGGACGTGACGCGAGAGGTCGGGGAAGCGGGAGGTTAGCTCGTTGAGCGCTTCGGCGATAGTAGCGGCGCTACAGTCCACTTTGGGCGCGCCGTCGGTGAAGCGGCGGAACGCAGTGGGGATTTCGATGGTGACGGGCATGTGGTGTGCGTCTCCTTACTTTCCTGCGGCGGCGTGGGCGCCGATCTGGTTGTCGAGATAGGCCTCGAAGGCATCGAGGCGTGGAGCGATGGCTTCGGTGACGGGAAATTCCGAGGCGATGGCGTCGGTGGTCTTGAGGCCATTGCCGGTGATGCAAACGACCGTAATCTCGTTGGGCGCGATGCGGCCCTGGTGAATGAGCTTCTCTGTGACGCCCGCGGTGACGCCGCCGGCGGTTTCAGTGAATACGCCTTGCGTCTCCGCGACGAGTTTGATGGCGGCCACGATTTCGGGGTCGGAGACGTCTTCGGCCCAGCCCCCGCTCTCGAGAATTTGCTTGGCGGCATAGTTGCCGTCGGCGGGATTGCCGATGGCCAGGGATCGCGCGATCGTGACCGGCTTCTGCGGCTCGAAGCGGCTGAGGCCGCGCTTGACCGCATCGGAGATGGGCGAGCAGCCGGTGGCTTGGGCGCCGAAGAATTTTACTTGCTTCGGCTCGACCCAGCCCAGGGTCACCAATTCGCGGAACGCCTTGGCGATCTTTCCGATCAGCGAGCCGCCGGCCATGGGGACGACAACGTTGTCCGGCAAGCGCCAGCCAAGCTGCTCGGCGATCTCAAAGCCATGCGTTTTGGAGCCCTCGGAGTAGTAGGGGCGAAGATTGACGTTGACCAAGCCCCACTTGAAGCGATCGGCGATCTGCGCACAGAGGCGGTTGACGTGGTCGTAGTTGCCGTTGATGCGCACGATGCGCGCGCCGTACACCGCGGTATTCAGGACCTTAGCGGGCTCGAGATCGGCCGGGATGAAGACGCAGGCGTCGAAGCCTTGCTGCGCGGCTTGTGCTGCGACGGCGTTTGCGAGATTGCCGGTGGAGGAGCAGCCCACCGTCTCAAAGCCGAACCTTCGGGCGGCTACGAGCGCGGTGGCCACGACGCGGTCTTTGAAAGAAAGAGAAGGGAAGCAGACGGCATCGTTCTTGAGAAAGACGTTCTTCACGCCCCAGTGCGAAGCCAGCTTGGCTGCGGGGACGAGCGGAGTGCCTCCGACGGCGCTAGGGGCCTGGAACTTTTCGGGCAGCGGGAGGAATTCAGAATAGCGCCACATGTTGAACGAGCGTGAGGCGAGATCCTCGCGGCGGACCCTTTTCTTGAGGGAGTCGTAGTCGAAGGAGACTTCGAGGGGGGAGAAGCAATCCTCACAGAAGGAGCGTGGGGAATTTCCCCAGGTCTTGCCGCACTCTTTACACCGCAGTTCGTATAGATCGGACATGATGACCTTTCGCTAGGGCAAATTGCCAAATTCGCCACGCCTGGGCCTTGCTGCACAACAGCGCCCGCAAAGTCGGCGGCCGCTACATGGGCTGGCAAAGTTGGCCGCCACGCGGCGATTTGTTAGGGCAGCAGGGAGGGGAGAAATGAAAAAACCCTCCGTGCCAAAGAGTGCTTGGAGGGCTCTCAGAAAATCTTCTGGGAAACTCTAAAAGCTCTTTAGCAGTTTTTTACGTGGAGCAAGTTGCCCTAAATCGCCACGTTAAATGCGACCTACCAACGGTCGACTCGCCGCAACCGCAGCTATATTCTTTATGCTTGAGAACGGAAAAGATGTCAAGGGGGCAAAATCGTGTTGCAAGCAAACGGGATATCGATCCTTAACAACATATCCGGGGTTTGCTGCGTCCAATAAGAAGGGGAAAGCTAAAGAAGAGGCGTTAGGAGTAACATTCCCGGCTGGATGCAGCCTGCCAGATCGACACCCGGCCTTTCGGCCAGTGTGCAGTTTGGGTCCATGGCTTCGACCGAGCAACTCGGTGCGAAGTGCGGTGTTATACTTTGCTGGCGGGCGTGACGTCTTCTGAGGACAAGAGGAGCAAGTAATTATGGGTCAGCAAGTCAAAGAATTGTTTGATTGGGCTCGGCGCCGGAAGATCTTGGCGTCTTTTTTTGTGGTCCTGACGCTCGGCGTGGGTATTTTGATCGGCTCGGTGGTTTCCGGAAGGGTCTCGGCGATGAAAACATCGTTCGCGGGGACCAATGCGACTGCCCTCGCGGTGCCGGACCCGATTCCGTCCGCAAGCTCGTTTTCTGGAATTGTAAACCGCGTAGAACCCGCGGTGGTGAACATTGCCACCACGCAAGTTCTCGAGCGCAAGTCCTCCACGAGGAAGCGCCGCTCTCCGCAGCAGGGCCAAGGCCAGGGCGATCAAGACGATCCGATGCAGGACTTTTTCGACCGATTCTTCGACGGACGTCAGGATGCTCCGCCGCAGGCCGAGCGCAGCCTCGGTTCCGGCGTGATTGTGGACAAGCGCGGCTACGTGCTGACCAACAACCACGTGGTGGAACAGGCCACGAAGATCCAAGTGCAGCTGGACGGCGATCCGAACAAGTACACGGCAAAAGTGATTGGCGTGGACGAAGACACGGATTTGGCCGTAATCAAGATCGAAGCCAGCAAGGAACTGCCCACCGCTAAGCTGGGAAATTCCGACGGCGTGCAGGTTGGCGATTGGGTTCTGGCCATTGGCAGCCCCTTCGGATTGCAAGCGACGGTCACCGCAGGAATTATCAGTGCGAAGGATCGCAGCGGCATCGGCGGAGCCGGGCATCAATTTCAGAGGTTCTTGCAGACTGACGCAGCCATCAACCCCGGCAATTCTGGCGGACCCCTGGTGGACCTGGCCGGGGAAGTGATCGGCATCAATACGGCGATCATCACGGGAAGCCGCGGGTACGAGGGTGTAGGCTTTGCGCTACCGTCGACTACCGCGATTAGCGTCTATAACCAGATCATCTCGCAAGGCCGCGTAACGCGCGGATCGATCGGCGTGAGCTTCCAGGAGGAGTTGGGGACCAACTCGATCACCCTGAAGGAGTTGGGAGCGCAAAACGGCGTCGTGATTATGGGCGTCGAACCCGGCAGCCCAGCGGAAAAGGCCGGACTCAAGGGCGGAGATGTCATCACCGCGGTGAACGGCAAGACCATCAAGACGGGCAACGACCTGGTGAATCCGATCGCGCAAGCTCCGATCGGGAGCAAGGTCAAGCTGAACTATGTTCGCGACCGCTCGGCCAAGGAAACAACCGCGGTTGTCGAGGATCGTACACGCGTATTTCCGACGCAAGCCGGGCGTGTAGGCGATCAGCCCGGGGAATCGGCACCAGCCGAATTTGGCCTACGCGTCGATAGCCTGACCCCCGAGCGTGCCTCTCGTGTGGGCATGGAAGGCCAGCGCGGCGTGTTGGTGACCGACATCGAGCCGGCCAGCTTTGCCGATGACCTTGGATTCGGCCGCGGAGACGTCATCACGGAAGTCAACCGTGAAGCGGTTACTTCCATCGATGACTACAAGAAGGCGGTTGCGAAGCTCAAGCCCGGAGAGAACGTAGTCTTCAAGGTTCTCCGGCGCGGAGACAATGACCGCACCTTGACGGTGTTCCTGCCGGGCATCGTGCCAGCCGACAGCAAACAGTAAGGCGTAACGCGGACCTTAGTTCAAGGTCCTGCAACGGAAACTGAGGCTTGATGTATCTGCGAAAGGCTATGCACGCGGGTGTGGCGCTGCTACTGACGGCGGCGGCCGGCGTGTGCGCGAGCGCCGCAACGGAAGGTGCGACTACTTCCAAGCCGTCCGCGTCTTCAGCCAGCAGCAAATCGCATAAAACGTCGAAGAAGTCTCACCGGAAGGAGCGGGGGCAGACCGCCCCCACTCCCGACCGGATTGCCGAGATCCAACAAGCACTGGCCAAGGACGGATCGTTCCGGGGCACGTCAAACGGCAAATGGGACAATAACACCGTCGAGGCCATGAAGGGTTTTCAGACCACGCATGGCTTGAATCCTTCGGGGAAGCTGGACGCGCGGACGCTCCAAAAGCTGGGGCTTGGCTCACAGACCGCAGGTGTTGCCGCGCCGACCCCGCCACCCAATTCCACTTCGAGACTTGTTAGCTCCTCCGTTCAGCCGACCCGCCAGTAGTGGCGCCTCTTGCGTTTCTGGATTGCATTCCGCACACAACTGAATTAGAAGTCGCATCTGGACCACAGGCAGGTTTGCGCTCGGGGAAGGGTGTCATGCGTATTGCTCGGATTGTGTTTGGGGTGTTGCTTGGCCTTGTTGGGTCGGCGAGTCTTCCGGCGCAGGGGCCGTCGGTGGCGAAATCGATCAAGGCGGTGCGCTTTGGCAAATTGTGGGACGCCAAGGGCAAGGTGTGGTCCGGCGCGATCGTGATCGTGGATGGGGACAAGGTACGCGCGGTTACGACGGATGCCTCGGCGATTCCAGTTGGGGCCGAGGTGATCGATCTTTCGCGGTACACCGGGTTGCCGGGGCTGATCGACGTGCATACGCACATGACGATGTACACGGACGAGACTCCGGGCGTACCGATGCTCAAGCAGATGGCGAACCCCGTACCGGCGGTTGAGGTATTTCTGGCGCGCAAGGGCGCTATGCGCACGCTCGAAGCGGGAGTTACGACGGTGCGCGATCTGGGCGCGGACCAGTACATGGACATCGCCATGCGCGACCTGATCAACCGCGGCGAAATGATCGGGCCACGCATGTTTGTGGTCGGCTACGGTCTCTACATCACCACGACGCCGTTCAAGAAAGAAGGCACGCCGCCGGCTGGCGGGATCGCGGATGGCGTACCCGAAGTGCTGAGGGCGGTGCGGCAGCAGATTGCCGCGGGCGTGGATGTGATCAAGTTGTATGGCTCGACGGGAACCGACGACGATGTGACCGGGTTTCAGACGTACACGTTCGAGGAGATGAAAGCTGCGGTCGACACCGCACACCAGTTCGGGAAGAAGATTGCCATCCACTCGTATGGGCCGGAGGGCGCACGGGATGCCGTGCGAGCCGGAGCAGATTCCGTGGAGCACGCGACCGACATGGACGACACCACGATTCAAGAGATGGTGAAGCGCGGGACGTATTACGTGCCAACGATCGACCACAACCGCTATTACATCGATAACGGCGATAAGATCGGTTACGCGCCGGGTTACAAGGAGCGGCTGCAGGCGTTTATCCCGCGCAATTTGGAAACGGCGCGCAAAGCGTTCCGTGCCGGCGTAAAGATCGCGATGGGATCGGATGCGATCTACACGATGTTTGGGCAGAACACGCGGGAGCTAGGCTGGTTCGTGAAGGCGGGGATGACGCCGGAACAAGCGCTGCGAACCGCGACCGTGAACGCTGCGGCACTGTTGGGCAAAGAGAACGAATTGGGAGCGGTGGCGTCTGGATATTTTGCCGATATGGTGGCTGTAGAGGGCGATCCGCTAGCGGACGTCGGTGTCACCTTGAATCACGTGAAGTGGGTAATGAAAGAAGGCTCCGTCGTGGTGGATGAGCGCAAGTAGGCTGACTCTCGATCGAGCTCGTATCGAAACCCACCGTAGAAAAAGCAAGGCCGAAAGTTGCGGGCGCAACTTCCGGCCCATTGTGCCCAAGGAGAATCACTCAATTGAGCGAGTGTAAAGAGAATCCGAACGACATTTGCCTCTGAAATGTAAAAACGGAGTAAAAACTGCAAGTTTGGCGTGAAACGGTGCTGGCTTGGGCCGGGAAGGCCTTCCGGTCTTGGCAAGCTGTACCATGCTGTCGCCCGGACAGTGGGTCAGGTTCTGAATAGACGACGCAATAGCTCCTCCAAACCGTGCCTGAGATTTCGCTTAGGGGAGATCGCTTGTAGGTGAGGTTGAGTACTTTGGAAGCAAAAGGTTCATGGCAGCCGCAAACGATAGCGCCACTGCGAGGGTGACCAGCAAAGAGGCATAAGAGCCGGTCGCGTCGAATGCGCGGCCTAGGATGACTGGGCCAGTAGCTCCTGCGGCGGCATAGAACGTCCACGTGAGGCCATAAAGCGTGGAAAAAGCACGCAGCCCAAAATAACGAGTCAGCAAGTAAGGAGTGATCGCAGCTTCGCCTCCGGCCCCGATGCCAATCAGCGCCGCGGCAAAGGAACCCGCGGCAAAACTATGAGCCCGGGCAAGCAGAAAAATGCCCGCCGCCGTAGTCAGGTTCACTACAAAAGAGACACGGGCCGCGAAAAACCTGTCCAGCAGCCAGCCGACGCCGATCCTACCGAGCACACTCGAAGCACCCAGTATGGAGGCGTATAACGCCGCATCCCCGGGCGTGATTCCCCGATCCGTCAGCAAAAGCGGACAGGTGAGTGATCGCGCCATTCATGCTTATCGAACTGACGAAGAGAACAGCGACAACAATCCAGAAGGCATAAGAGCGCATGCCTTGCTGCCACGTGAGTCCAGAATGAGCCACAGGAGCGGATTGTTGGTGTGTTGGTCCACGTTCGACGATGTAGCGCCAACTGAGAGGCAGCCCGAGCAGCAACGCAAGCAAGCCGAGGGAAACGTAAGCGGCCCGCCAACCCGAGCGGCTGACGATCGCCTGTGCGATGACCGGCAGGATCGTGGCGCCGAGTCCCGCTCCCACCATGACGAAGGCGAGGGCCGTCCCCAAACGCCGATGAAACCAGGTGGAAATGGATCGCGCATAGGCCAGGTGAGCCGCGCCGTTCCCCACCACGCCAATAGCGACGCAAGTCGCGTAGAACTGCCATATTCCGGAATGCAGCAGCGCCAGCGAAGCGATCGCGCAACCAAACACCGTCATGCAGGGAAGAATGATGCGCCGAGGACCAAAGCGATCGATCAGCCGGCCTAACATTGGCGAGCACAACCCCACCGTCATGGCTGCAAGTCCGAAGCCGAGCGAAATGGCTTCGCGGTTCCAGCCGAATTCCGCACTCAAAGGCTTCACAAAAACCGCGAAGGTGTAAACGAATAGCGAGCCGAATCCGGCCATCACTCCAAAGCACGCCGCCAGCACCACACGCCAGCCGTAATAACTGAAATTAACTTCGCTGGGGCCAGAGCCGGCTTCGGCGCTTCGCGTTGTGTTGTCCGTTGTCATGGCCGTCCTTTGTAGCACAGCCGAGATGCCGCGCCTCACAGAATCAGGGGACACTCTAAAAGCAAATTACGGACCGAGAGCGGTACGTGAAGCGGTGTGGTTTGACGGCGGTTGGAAGCAACGGTAGAATTTCTACTCCAGCGGTAGTGCCCGCGCTTGAACCCGCGAAGAATCAAAAGCCGCACTTGGAGCATCCATTAGCTCGGCTATTTTGGGAGGACCTATGGCTACGGCAGTTGCACCGCGCGTCTACAAGAACTTCATCAACGGCGAATGGGTGGATTCGCGAGGCGGAAACGCATACGAGAACCGCAATCCCGCCAACACTGGGGAGCTCGTGGGCATGTTCGTGTCGTCCACCAATGAGGATGTGGATGCGGCGGTGGACGCGGCCCAGGCAGCGTACAAGAAATGGCGGCTGGTGCCGGCGCCGAAGCGCGCGGAGATTCTCTATCGCGCTGCGGAGTTGCTACTGCAACGCAAAGAAGAGTTCTCGCAGGACATGACGCGCGAGATGGGCAAGGTGCTGGCCGAGACGCGCGGCGACGTCCAGGAAGCCATCGACATGACGTACTACATGGCCGGCGAAGGCCGCCGGCTATTTGGCCAGACCACGCCGTCGGAGCTGCCGAACAAGTTTGCGATGAGCGTGCGGCAGTCGATCGGCGTCTGCGGAATGATCACGCCGTGGAATTTTCCGATGGCGATTCCGTCGTGGAAGATGATGCCGGCGCTGGTGAGCGGCAACACGGTGGTGCTAAAGCCGGCGGAGGACACGCCTCTATCGTCGTACCACCTGGTGCAGATTTTGACGGAAGCGGGTTTGCCGGCTGGAGTGGTGAACCTGGTGAGCGGCGACGGTCCAAACGCGGGTGCCCCGCTGTCCCAGCACTCCGATGTGCCGGTGGTGAGCTTTACGGGATCAACCGCGGTGGGACGCATCATCGCGCAAGCGTGCGCGCCGGGCTTCAAGCATTGCAGCCTGGAGATGGGCGGTAAGAACATTATCATCGTGATGGAGGATGCCAACCTGGATCTGGCGGTGGATGGCGCGGTGTGGGGCGGCTTTGGCACGACCGGGCAGCGTTGCACCGCGGCCAGCCGCATCGCGGTGCACAAGTCTGTGTACAAAGAGTTTGTGTCGCGATTCGTCGAACGCGCCAAGGCGTTGAAAGTGGGCGATGGGCTGGATTCGTCGACGGAAATGGGTCCGTGCATCAACGAGCAGCAGTTGAAGACGGTGATGGAATATGTGGAGATCGGGAAGAACGAGGGCGCGAAGCTGCTGACTGGCGGAGACCGGTTGGACTCCGGCGCTCACGCGAAAGGCTGGTTCCACGCGCCAACGGTGTTCGGCGATTGTGGCCCGAAGATGCGCATCGCGCAGGAAGAGATTTTCGGGCCGGTGGTTTCCGTGATTCCCGTCGGCGGTTTCGAGGAAGCCATCGACGTGGCGAACGGTGTGCCCTACGGTCTCTCCGCGTCGATCTACACGCGCGATGTGAACCGCGCCTTTCAGGCGATTCGCGACCTGTATACCGGGATCGTCTACGTCAACGCTCCGACGATCGGCGCCGAGACGCACCTCCCGTTTGGCGGCACCAAGCAGACCGGCAACGGCCACCGCGAAGCCGCGATCGCGGCCATCGATTTCTACACCGAATGGAAAACGCTGTACATCGACTATTCAGACAAGCTGCAGCGTGCGCAAATCGACAACAACTGAAGATTTGTTGGAGTGTGGGTACGAGCAGCGAACTCAGGTACGGACCTGGAGGTCCACCTTGGCGGCAAGGTGCTTCTGAGCGGCCCACCTGTGATGCGCGTGAAAAAACTGCTCTGGTGCGGCCCATTCCAACTCAAGCTCGTGCGTTGCTGCGATGAGTTCGCCCAGTTCACCCGCGTAAAACGAGGCGTAGAGTGCCTGGCAGATGCCGTCAGAGACGAAATACTGGAGCGATTGGCCGATGCGATCTGCCAAGTGAACCCCACGCCCTAGCTCCTCGCGAACCTCCCGGTGGACCGCTTCGACCGGCGTTTCGGGTGGCTCGATGCCGCCTCCCGGCAGAAACAGCCTTCCGGAGGACTCCCGGACGCCCGCTACCAAACCTTGCGCGTTTGTGACCACCGCGTAGGCGCACGGACGCGTTTTCTGCGGCAGCGATTCGTTTCTGGCGCCAAAGACGGGAATCAGTCGTTCCATGAAGGCAGAATGCACCGCGCCGCAGAAATCTGCAATCCTCGCAGAACGATGCCGGCGGCACCATTCCAGCAACGTTCCCCTGGGAACCCATCGCAAGGCAGCGCGTTGACGAGCGTTCTCCGCATTTCTACAATGGTAGTTGACCACTAGCGTACACTCAGCTATGAGGACTTCTTTGCTCCAAGAGCGCCGCAACCGCCAGATTCTGGCGGACATCGTCCGAACGTACATCGAAACGGGCGAGCCGGTGTCTTCGCGCGCGATTTCCGCACGTTTCGAGCCGAGCCTAAGTACGGCGACGATTCGCAACATTATGGCCGACATGGAAGAAGGCGGCTTCCTGTATCAGCCACACACGTCCGCCGGGCGCGTGCCCACGGCGGCGGCTTACCGCTTCTTCGCCCAAGAAATCGCGACGCAGGCGACGCTCAGCGTCGTGGACAAGGAGTGGATCCGGCGAGAACTCGGCGCGGCTACCAACGCTGCGGAAGTCACCGAGCGCGCAGGCCATGTACTTGCCGAAGTGTCCAACGGGCTGGGCATCATCGTTTCGCCACCGATGGGCAGGACCGTCATCGAGCACGCTCGCATGTGGCTGCTGCCGGACGGCCGCGTCGTCGTGGTGCTGATTTCTCCGGGCGGTAACACGCGAGACAAAATCCTGCGCCCCGGACGGCGGTTCACCCAGATTGAACTCGACGCCACCGCGGAATTCTTGAACCGGCACTACTCCGGTTGGACGCTGGAAGCCATTCGCGGCGACCTGCTCCAGAAGCTGGCGAATGAACGCGAACGCTATGAAGGAATCGTGCAAAGCGCGCTGACGCTGTGCGATCCGGCGATCCTGGGTGAGGATACCGCGAGCCAGGTACACGTCGAAGGCGCCGCGCAGATGGTGGGTACCGGCGAATTTTCGGATCAGACTCAATTGCGCGATCTGCTTTCCGCGATCGAGGAGAAGCACCGCCTGGTAACGGTATTGAACGCGTGCATCGAAGGACCGGAAGCCGTGCACGTCCAGATCGGCGTAAAGGAAATCTCAGACTCGGGCGAGAATTTGGCGCTCATCAGCGCACCCTACACGAGGAATGACCTCGTCCAGGGTTCCCTCGGCGTGCTGGGCCCGACGCGCATGCACTACGAGCGCGCGATTACCGCGGTAGCCTACGTGGCGCAACTATTCAGCGAAACACTGAGCAAGATTTGAAAGACTTTTTTCAGAGGAGAGGCAAGAAGGTGCCGGACAAGGACTTCAAGATAAATATGGATCGCGATGAAGCGGGAGGGGCCACGGATCCTACCGCCGAAGAAAAAGCCATGGCCGCGGATTCCGCAAGCGCCGACGCCGAAATGGCCAAGCTCGCCGCCGATATGGAGGATTTGCGTCAAACGCTCTTGCGCCGGCAGGCCGATTTCGAAAACTACCGCAAGCGCGTCGAGAAGGAGCGCGGCGATGATTCCAAACGCACGACCGCGCGCGTCGTCGAAGCGCTGATCCCGATTATCGACGGCTTCGAGCAAGCCTTGGCGGCTCACCGCGAGAAGGAATATGAGAACTACCGCAAGGGTTTTGAGCTGATCTACAAGCAACTGCTCGACAACATTACCAAGCTGGGCGTCGAACGGGTCGATCCGACCGGAAAGCTGTTTGATCCGCATCTCCACCAGGCCATGGACCGCAGCGAAACCTCGGAGCACGAAGACGGCACCATCGTGCAAGTTTTTCAGCCCGGCTATGTGTTTCACGGACGCGTTCTGCGGCCTGCCTTGGTGCGTGTAGCGGTGAACCCGAGCCCCGCATCGAAGAGAAGCGTGAATTAAAAAGGAGAAGGGATTCGCATGCCCAAGGGTAACCAGCGGGACTATTACGAGGTGCTTGGCGTTTCGCGCACCGCCTCCGTGGAAGAGATCAAGGCGTCCTACCGCAAAGCGGCGCTGAAGTGGCATCCCGACCGCAACCCCGAGAACAAGCAGGAAGCCGAGGTGAAGTTTCGCGAGAGCACTGAAGCCTACAGCGTTCTCAGCGATCAGCAGAAGCGCCAGGTCTATGACACCTATGGCCACGCGGGACTCTCCGGCGCGGGCGCCGGCGTGGACTTCAGCGGCACGATCTTCCAGGACTTCCACGACATCTTCGGGGATTTCTTTGGTTTCGAGGACATGTTCGGGGGCAGCAGCAGCGGACGGCGCGGCCGCGGACGTAACCAGCGCGGCGCGGACCTGCGCTACGACATGACGCTGACGTTTGAAGAAGCCTCAGCCGGCGTTGCGACCAAGGTCAAGCTGCCGCGTCAGGAATACTGCGAGGCGTGCAACGGCACCGGAGCGAAAAAGGGAACCGGCGTTGTCGCTTGCCAAAGCTGCAAAGGGCGCGGACAACTCGCCTATCAACAGGGATTTTTCACCATTACGCGTACGTGTCCCGCTTGCCAGGGCGCTGGGCAGATCATTCGCGAGCGCTGCACAGAATGCCGCGGACAGGGCCGTATCGAGCGCGAAAAAGTGATCGAACTGCGCATTCCTCCCGGCGTCGATACCGGAACGCGCCTTCGCGTGGCCGGCGAAGGCGAGCCTGGACCCAACGGCGGCCAGGCCGGAGACCTTTACGTTGTGCTCGAAGTGAAGGAACACGCGTTCTTCGAGCGCCGCGGCGCGGACCTGTACTGCACGATTCCGCTCAGCATCCCGCAGGCGACGCTCGGCACCGATCTTCAGGTTCCTGGCTTGAACGGCGAGGAGCGGCTCAAGATTCCCGAAGGCACTCAGAGCGGGGCGGTCTTCCGCCTGAAGGGGAAAGGCTTGGCCGACCCGCGCGGCGGCGGCAAGGGCGATTTGTACTATCACGTGCGCGTGCTTACGCCCACCAAGTTGACCCGCGAGCAACGCAAGCTGATCGAAGACCTGGGCGCATCGCTAAAAGTGGAAAACAAGCCGGCCGAGCGCAACTCCTCAATCTTCGACAAGGTGAAAGACATCTTCGGCTAGCGCCGTAAGCGGCTTGGCTCGCGACTAAGATAGAATCGAGCCTGTGCGCAGGCGTTTCTTCGTTGAACAATTTACGGGCCACAGCGCGGTCATCGAAGGCGACACCGCTCGCCACCTGAGCCGCGTCCTGCGCGCCCAGCAAGGGCAACTTTACGAACTGAGCGACGGTGAACGAGTCTGGCTAGGCCGTATCGAGGGCGTCAGCCGTGATCGCGTCGAATTTGCTTTCGTCGAAGAACTTCCTGCCCGTCCACCCACGGTAGAAATCACGCTACTCCTCTCTGTAGTTAAATTCGATGCCTTCGAGTGGGCCATTGAAAAGGCTACCGAGCTTGGCGTCACCACCATCGTCCCGCTCGCTGCAGCGCGTAGCGAGAAGGCATTGCTTTCCGCCGCAGGGAAGCGCGCCGAGCGGTGGAAAAAGCTATTGGTCGAGGCCTCCCAGCAATCGCGCCGCGTGCGAGTTCCCATCCTTGAGAAAGTGCAACCACCCGAAGATGCTTTATCCGCCGCGCGATCGGGCCATCGTCTCTTGCTCTCCGAGCGTCCCGACGCACCGTCGCTACGCTCCGTTCTTTCCGGCCAAGCCCAGACGGCCGCGGCCCTGGCCATCGGGCCCGAGGGCGGCTGGACCGACCGCGAACTCGAAGTCGCGCGCCAAGCCGGTTTTCAGGAAGCTTCCCTGGGCACGTTGATCCTGCGCACGGAGACCGCGGTCATTGCCGGGCTCGCCTCGATCCAGTTCGCGTTGGGATGACACCCTATTCGTACCTCGTTACATCGGCGACATCCCCCAAGCAACGGCCTGAAGCCCGCGCGAATCTTATGCAGTAAGATAGAAAAATCGACCGATGGCGGCTGCATGCGGGATGCTGGAAATCAAAATCTGGCGCGGCGCGCGACGCCCGTGTTATAAATACAAGGCAGCGAAAAAATGCTAAGCACGGACGAGAAACATCCCCCGACCACCGCGGTCCCGGAAGCTTCGGTGCCTGCATCGTCCCCGGGCGCGACCTCTGAGCCGTCGACCACGGGACATTCCTTACGGAATGAAATTCGCGTTTGGACTCGCGACCTCCTCATTGCCATCGGCCTCGCGCTAGTCATCATCGTGTTCCTCTATCAGCCGGTGAAGGTCGAAGGCACCAGCATGGCTCCGCTGCTCTCCGACCAGGAACGCATTTTCATCAACAAGTTTGTGTATCGCTTCGAGCCTATCGATCGCGGCGACGTCGTGGTTTTTTGGTACCCGCTGGATCGCTCGAAGTCCTTCATCAAGCGCGTAGTGGGCTTGCCGGGGGAAACGGTCGAGATTCGGCAGGGCATGGTCTACGTTAACGGTGCCACACTCGCCGAGCCGTACGTGCCGCCGCAATACGAGGATCTCAGCGACTTTGGCCCGATTCGCGTACCCCGCGACTCTTATTTTGTCATGGGCGATCACCGCATCAGCTCCAATGATTCGCGCATGTTCGGCCCCGTGCCAGCCGCTATATCTACGGAAGCGCCGTCTTCGCCTACTGGCCCGTGGACCATTTCGGCTCGCTCTCGACCACGGAAGCCAAAACGAAATGACTTTCGACGGAGGACCCACTGACGAAGTTCAGCACCGACCTGCCACACTCGCGCTGGAAGACGGGCGCATCTTTAACGGCCGTGCGGCCGGCGCGATCACGCGCCGCGGCGGCGAAGTCGTTTTCAATACCAGCCTCACCGGATATCAGGAAGTTTTCACCGACCCGAGTTACGCCGGGCAGATCGTGTGCCTCACGTATCCGCACATCGGAAACGTCGGTGCCAACCTCGATGACGAAGAGTCCGGCAAGCCGTATATCGAGTCGCTCATCGTGCGCGAGTTTTCGAACATTGCGTCGAACTGGCGGTCGGCGGAAACCGCACAGCTCTATCTGAATCGGCACAAGATTCCCGTGATCTGGGACATCGATACGCGCGCGCTGGTGCGGCACATGCGCAACGTGGGCGCGCTGCGCGGCATGGTGGCCACCGACGGCACTCCGGCGGACCAATTGATTCCCGAAGCGAAACAGCTTCCTAGCATGGCCGGACAAGAGCTGGCCAGCCGCGTGACCTGCAACAAGACCTACAAGTGGGACACCGGCTCGATCGAGTTAGCAACTTCGCCGTGGACCGAACACATGGGTGAAGCCGGGAACACCAGCGAAGCCCGCAAGTTTCGTGTGGTCGCCTACGACTTCGGCATCAAGCAGAACATCTTGCGCCTGCTGGTGGATCACCACTGCGAAGTCACCGTCGTCCCTGCGCAGACCTCGGCCGATGAAGTGCTCGCGCTGGAACCAGATGGCGTGTTTCTTTCGAACGGCCCCGGCGATCCGGAGCCCGCCACCTACGCTATCGAAGCGATTCGCAAGCTGCTCGGCCGCGTGCCGGTTTTCGGCATCTGCCTGGGGCACCAACTGTGCGGTCTCGCGCTCGGCGGCAAGACCTTCAAGCTGAAATTCGGCCACCACGGATCGAATCATCCGGTGAAGAATCTGCTCACCGAGCAAGTGGAAATCACCGCGCAGAATCACGGTTTCTGCGTCGATCCGGAATCGCTGCCGTCGAGCGACGTCGAGATCACCCACCTCAATCTTAACGACGACACCAACGAAGGCCTGCGCCACCGCTCGCTGCCGCTCTTTAGCGTGCAATATCATCCGGAAGCATCGCCGGGTCCGCACGACTCGCACTACCTGTTCCGCCAGTTCACTGACTTGATGAAAGAGTTCGCGACACCGGGGAGTTCTCGCCGATGACACGCCTGCTTATGAATTTCGCGCGTCGCGACAAGGCGAATGCAAAGGGAAGACGCTAAGGCTAAATGCCAAAACGCACAGACATCAAGAAAATTCTGATCATCGGCTCGGGGCCGATCGTGATCGGCCAAGCCTGCGAGTTCGACTATTCCGGCACGCAAGCCTGCAAGGCCCTGCGCACGGAAGGCTATGAAGTCGTGCTGGTGAATTCCAATCCGGCCACGATCATGACCGATCCGGAACTGGCCGCACCGCACTTACATCGAGCCGCTGACTAAGGAATATCTCGAGGAAATCATCGCGCGAGAGAAGCCCGACGCGCTTTTGCCTACCGTGGGCGGCCAGACCGCGCTGAATCTCGCCGTCGAGCTCGCCGAGGGCGGTATTCTCGAAAAGTACGAAGTGGAAATGATCGGCGCGTCGCTGCGAGCGATCAAAGTCGCCGAAGATCGCCTATGGTTCAAAGACGCCTGCCGCAAGATCGGCCTCGAGGTTCCGGCGTCCGCGCTGGTGAACAACGCGCAAGATGCCCTGCGCCTATGCGATCAACTCGGATATTCCGCTGGTGATCCGGCCTTCGTTCACGCTGGGCGGCACGGGCGGATCGATCGCCTACAACCGCGAAGAATTCGGCGAGGCCATTGCTCACGCGCTTGGACATGAGCCCGGTCCACGAAGCTCTGGTGGAAGAGTCAGTGCTCGGATGGAAGGAATACGAACTCGAAGTGATGCGCGACTATCGCGACAACTTCGTGGTGATCTGCACGATCGAGAACTTCGATCCCATGGGCGTGCACACCGGCGACTCCATCACCGTCGCTCCCGCACAGACGCTCACCGACAAGGAATACCAGCGCATGCGCGATGCCGCCGCAGCGATCATCCGCGAAGTCGGCGTCGAAACCGGCGGATCGAACATGCAGTTTGCCATCAACCCAGAAAACGGGCGCATGATCGTGATCGAAATGAACCCGCGCGTGTCGCGCAGCTCGGCGCTGGCCAGCAAGGCTACCGGCTTCCCGATCGCCAAAATTGCTGCACGTCTGGCCGTCGGGATGTCGCTCGATGAGATTCCCAACGACATCACCAAGAAGACTCCCGCGTGTTTTGAGCCGTCGATTGACTACGTGGTCGTAAAAATTCCCAAATGGCAATTCGAGAAGTTTCCCGGCGCGGACACTACTCTCGGCACGCAGATGAAATCGGTCGGCGAAGTCATGGCCATCGGGCGGACCTTCAAAGAGGCGCTGCAGAAGGGGATTCGCTCGCTGGAGCCACACACTCCCTGGCGGGCGCCCGCGGAAACACCCGAGTCACTTGCTGCGGGAGAAGCTGGCAACGCCGCGGCCGGACCGCATTCATTGGCTGCTGACGGCGGTTGAGCGCGGGTTGCCGGCCACTGAGATTTGCGAGCTGACGAAAATCGATCCGTGGTTTATCCAGCAGCTCGAAGAAATCAACGCCATGAACCGGCGCGCGGCCAGTGTGACCGTCGAAACCGCTTCTCGCGACCTGCTGCGCGAAGTCAAGCGCCACGGCACCAGCGACGAATACCTCGCGCAGATTTGGAAGACCACCCCGGCGGCTGTGCGATTGCAGCGCGCGCGTTACGGCGTCGCACCGGTTTTCAAGCGCGTCGATACTTGCGCGGCGGAGTTCGAGTCCTTCACGCCGTACATGTATTCGACGTACGAAGAAGAAGACGAGTCCGACGTGCAAGCGCGCCCGAAGATCATGATTCTCGGCAGCGGCCCCAATCGTATCGCTCAGGGCATCGAGTTCGACTACTGCTGCTGCCACGCGTCGTTTGCGCTGCGCGAAGACGGCTACGAAACGATCATGGTGAATTGCAATCCGGAGACGGTCTCCACCGACTACGACACCTCCGATCGTTTGTACTTCGAGCCGCTCACATTGGAGGACGTGCTGGCGATTGTCGAGCGCGAGAAGCCCCAGGGCGTGATCGTGCAGTTCGGCGGGCAGACGCCGCTGAACCTGGCGCTGGAGTTGAAGCGCAACGGCGTGCCCATCATCGGCACGACTCCGGAATCGATCGACTTGGCCGAAGATCGGCGGCGCTTCGGCCGCTTGCTGGAGGAATTGCGAATCCCTCAGCCGAGAAACGCGACCGCGTTGGTGCCCGAAGAGGCGGCGCGCGTTGCCGCCGAAATTGGTCTGCCGGTGCTGGTGCGGCCTAGTTACGTGCTGGGTGGCCGCGCCATGGTGATCGCCTATGACGTGAACACTGTGCAGGAATATGTCGCGCAGGCAGCGCTCATGGGCCCGGCGCGGCCGGTACTGATCGATCAGTTCCTGGAAGAGGCGACCGAAGTAGACGTGGACGCGCTCGCGGACGGCGACCGACGTTGTCATCGGCGGGATCATGGAGCACATCGAGGAGGCCGGTGTGCACTCCGGCGACTCGTCCTGCGTACTGCCGCCAGTGAGTTTGTCGCCGAAGATTCTCGACACCATCCGCGACTACACCAAGCGCCTCGCGCTGGCGTTGAAGGTCGTGGGGCTGATGAACGTGCAGTACGCCATTCAGCGCGACACCGTGTACGTGCTGGAAGTGAACCCCCGCGCCTCGCGCACGGTGCCTTATGTGAGCAAAGCCACCGGCGTCCCGCTGGCCAAAATCGCGGCTCGTTTGATGGCTGGCAAGCGGTTGGCGGACATGAAGCTGCCGGTGGTGAAGCACAATGGCGTTTCCGAGATCGCCGTCCACGACTTTTACGCCGTGAAGTCGCCGGTATTCCCGTTCAACAAATTCCGCGGTGTCGACACCATTCTCGGCCCGGAAATGCGCTCGACGGGCGAAGTCATGGGCGTGTCCACTTCGTATGGACAGGCCTTCGCGAAAGCGCAGCTTGCCGCCGGGCAGCGACTGCCGCAGAAGGGCACAATCTTCCTTAGCGTGAATGATCGCGACAAGCGGCAAGTCGGTCCGCTCGGCAAGGATTTGCAGGCGTTGGGCTTCCGCCTCCTCGCTACGCGCGGCACCGCTGCTGCCCTGGAAGCAGCGGGGATCGAGGCTGAACCGGTTTTCAAGGTCAACGAAGGCCGCCCGAACATCGTCGACTTGGTGAAGACGCGCAAGATCGATTTGATTATCAACACGCCGCTGGGACGAGAATCGTTCTACGACGAAAAATCCATCCGCCGTGCGGCGATTCGACATAATATTCCGTGCATCACAACCCTTGCGGCAGCGCAAGCCGCGGCGCTCGGAATTCGCGCCCTGCTCGACCAGAAAATCGAAGTGGCGGCGCTGCAAGATTTGCACCGCGGCCGTGTTCCGGCATCAGGCAGCATCTCCAAAGGAGATTAGGCGATGGATTTCTCTGGAGTTTATCCCGCGCTGACCACGCCGTTTGCGCCGGATGGATCGGTGTCGATAGCCGGCATCAAGCACAACATCGAGCGCTACAACTCCACAGGCTTGACGGGTTACGTCGCGATGGGATCCACGGGCGAATCCGTGCTGCTCGCCTCGGATGAGTGGGAGAGCGTCCTGATGGTGGTGAAAGAGGCGGCGGGCCCGGGAATGCGGCTGATCGCGGGCACGGGTGCGGAATCCACCGCGGAAACGATCGAGCGGACGAAGCGCGCCGCCGAGCTTGGCTATCACGCAGCATTGGTAAAGACTCCGCACTACTACAAGCCGGCCTACAAACCCGACGTGTTCATCGGGCACTATCGCCGCGTAGCGGATGCGTCGCCGATTCCAGTCCTGTTGTATTCGGTGCCGGCGTTTACGGGCGTGACGCTGGAGGCGCCGGAAATCGCGGTTTTGGCGCAGCATCCGAACATCGTCGGAATCAAAGACAGCTCGGGCCACGTGCTGAGGATCGGCGAGACCGTTGCGGCAGTGCCCCCCGATTTCCAGATTCTGGTGGGCTCGGCGCCGACCGTGCTTGCTTCGCTGACAGTGGGCGCGCGCGGAGCCATCCTGGCCTTGGCGTCTGCACTTCCCGAGATGTGTGTCACGCTGTACGACCTGGTGCGCCAGCGGCAGTTGGAGAAAGCGCGAGAGGTGCAGACCGCGTTGCTGAAGGCTTCAGCCGCGATCACTTCGGAAGCGGGCATCGCGGGCATCAAATTTGTGATGGACCAGCGCGGTTATCGCGGTGGGATTCCCCGGCTGCCGCTGGTTCCACCTTCGGAAGCCTCGAAACGCCGCATGCTGGAGATGTTGGCGACGCTCGAGCCAGCCGCCGCCCGGGTGTAGCACCTTGCCCCGGCGGCTACCCTTCGCGGCCGATCGTCGTCCAAGACAGGGTAGGTGCGATGCTCGATAGATCAGAAGCTCCGCCAGGGTGGCGATCCTGGCCCTGATTTGCTGTGACAATTGACCCTGAGTATCATCTAAACCTCGATGGGCTGTGTCTCGATACCGTTCCGGCGCCTGCCTCACCAGCCAAAGCTATTCCTCCGATTTTTGGATGATTTTTCCGGCGTGTCGGATTTCTACGCGCATCCTCCGACTCTGGAAGCGATAAAACAGGCGGCAAAATCTCTAGACTTTCCGAACGATCGACGGAAACAGGTTGTCGCGGCGCTGCGCGATATCAATGCAACCCTGGGAACTGGCGAAGCGACGCAACGGAATTTGCAGCGGTTAGAGAGCGGGGCGGTCGCCGTTGTGAGCGGCCAGCAAGTAGGATTGTTTGGCGGGCCTGCGTTTGCATTCTACAAAGCCCTGAGCGCCATTCGCATTGCGGAAGAGTTGAGTGAGGCCGGGATTCCGGCCGTGCCGGTGTTCTGGATGGCGACCGAGGACCACGACCTCGACGAAGTGCGCCATGTGTCTTGGTTCAAGGCTGGGAAGCTGATGAAGTTTGAGCTTGCGGCGGACGGAACACCTGGCCAGCCGGTAGGCCGAGTGAAACTGGGCGCCGCCATCGAGGAGTTCACGAAGAACGCTGCAGAACTTCTCAGCGGACCCGGGAGCATGGCGGTCGCGCAATTTCTGCAAGAGAGCTACCGTGCGGAAGAGACCTACGGCAGCGCATTCGGGAAGCTGTTCGCTCGAGCGTTCGCCGAGCAGGGTTTGATTTTGCTCGATCCGCTGGACGCACGGCTGCATCGGGTTGCGGCGCCGGTGTATGCCACGGCGCTGCGCGACCGCAACGAGCTTAGCCAAAAGCTGCTGGAGCGCGGCAAGGAGCTTGAGAAAGCAGGCTTCGATCCGCAAGTGAAGGTAGCGGCGAGCAGCACGCTGTTGTTCCACCTCCAGGACGGCTTGCGGCAGCCGATCGTTGCCGGCAATGGGGGGTTCAAATCGGGAGCGGCTTCCTGGACGCGCGACGAGGCTTTGCGACTTGCGGAGACGGAACCCGGAGCGTTCAGTCCCAATGCGCTGTTGCGGCCCGTGGTGCAAGACTTCCTGCTGCCCACTGTGGCCTTCTGCGCGGGGTCGGCGGAGATTTCGTACCTGGCGCAGTCGGAGGTGATCTACCGCCATATTCTTGGGCGCATGCCGGTGCTGCTGCCGCGGGCGGACTTCACGGTGTTGGACGCGAAAGCGGACAAACTGCTGCAGCGCTACCAGTTGTGCATCGAGAACATCTGGGCGGGTCCCCAGGAGTTGCGGCGGCAAATGGAAGCGGTGTCGCTGCCGAAGAAGCTTGCCGAAGACTTCGACCAGAAGAAGGCGTTGATCGAGAGCACGCTGACGCAACTTGGCGACGACGTCCAGAAGCTGGACGCCACGCTGGCGGGAGCGGTGGTGACCGCCAAAGAGAAGATGACGTTCCAACTCGAGAAGCTGCGCGAGAAGACCGGTAGGGCGCTGGACGAGCGCGCCGGATTGATTGCGGAGCACCTGGAGTTTCTGGAGAACCTGGTGTACCCCAACAAGGCGCTGCAATCGCGCGAGCTGTGTTTTCTGCCGTTCCTAGCGCAATGGGGACCGGACGGCCTGAAGGAACTGAAGGATCTTGCCGGCATGGTGAACCTCAAAGAACACCGCATCGTACGGATTCCCTAAAAAAATCAGTGGGTAATGGATAGTTGGTAGCGAGAAGCGAAGGGTGCCCCAGCACCGGATCTCCCCGTGGCAAGACGGATTCCACTTGCTAGGGAGTGTTTAACCCGCGTTCCTGCCGGTACTATTTGAGCACCATATCAGAGAATGGAATTTTGCGGGAGTTGGCGTGTGCTAAATACGGGTGTGGGATGTGGGCGGGTTGAAGAAATGAAAGCAATCTTGTCCTGGTGGTGGCACAAGCGCATGGCGCGAGCGATTGCGGTGCGCCTGGCCCTGTATCGGGGCGGTTGAAGTTCGTAACATTGAGCAGGAAGCGGTCTGAAGACCGGCCCCTACGCCGGACGTCGGCCCCAGACCTGGAAGACACGGGGACCGCAGAGAATCGAGAGCGGATCGTTGGTGTGGCGCTCGATTTCGGCAAGTAGCGCCTGAATCTCAGATTCTTCGATCAGTTTTTCCTGCAACAGCGCTTCGGAAATACCAATCAAAGTCAAAAAGCTGATGTCCTTCCCCGAGCCGACCTTATGCTCTGGGTATACGATGGATAGGTTGAGGTCCTGAGCGCCAGCCTCGTGGAGCATCGCCAGCAGCTTGGGGCCGATATCCGCATCGCCACCGCGTCGCCGCACAACGTCCCGATAAAGAGTGATGAAACGATCTTCCGCAGAGTTCACGGGGTGTGAGACGAAGCCTGAAATCTCTATGTCTTCCACGACGAGAATAGCGCCGGGACGCAGCGCAAGCAGCAGCTTCGGAACAACCGCCGCGGCGCCAGGCAAGTGGGTCAGCAAAAACCGCAAGTAGATTAGGTCGTAAAGAGAGTCGTCGGCCCACTCGAAGACATTGCCCTGGCGGAAGTCGAGATTAGTAACGCCTTCTCGCACGGCGCGCTGGCGGGCGATGTCGAGTTTGACCGAATCCATGTCCATACCAACGACGCTGCCGCTTGGGCCGACCAGGCGAGCGATTTCAAACGTGACTTCGCCGGCGCCGCAGCCGAGGTCCAGGCAGCGCAGCCCTTCGCGAATTCCCGAGCGTTGAAGCAGCGGAAGAGTGGTGGGCCAATACGCGCGGGCCACCGTTTCCATGCGCTTGCTACCGGCGGCTCCGCCGTGGATCACATAATGGGACATCGCCACCTCCGGCCAAACGATTGGCGCACATTAGCGCAGCAAGCGCCTGCGTGTAAACAGGCGAGAAAAAAGGGCAATCTTCTTAACAACTTCCTTATGCGATGAAACCTAAGATGCTGGCAATCCAACAGTTGGCCCGGGGGGATGAGTGATCCGTCCTTATCCCCTCTCTCTTGGTTTGGCTGTGCTCCCGCCCACCCATTTCTGCCGAACGTCCCTTCGAAGTCGAACGTTGTCAAGCTCGGCGCGAGCTTCTCTTAGTCCGTCGGCGTCACACCCGCGGCTACGGACGCTTCTCGCTTGGGCGGGATTAGCGTGGTGCGGAGTTGGGAGACCAGTTCGAAGGAGCGGAGACGGGCGGTGTGGCTGTGGATGTGGCATGTGAGGATGAGCTCGTCGGCTTGGGTGGACTCGAGGAACGACTGGAGGCCACGGGCGACGGTTTCCGGCGAGCCGATGAACGAGCAGGAGAGCGTGTGATTCAGGGAAGCGCGCTCAATCGGCGAGGCGTACGAGTCGATGTCGTCGATCGGTGGAGGAAGTTGGCCGGGCATGCCGCGGCGCAGATTGAGGAAGCTCTGCTGGACAGAGGTGAAATGGCGGCGGGCTTCGGCGTCAGTGGCGGCGGCCACCACGTTGGCCGCAACCATGGCATAGGGCCGGTCAAGCTGCTTGGAAGGCTTGAAAAGCTCGCGGTAGACCTCGAGAGCTTCCATGAGGTCGGCCGGAGCGAAATGGGACGCGAAGGCGAAGGGAAGGCCGAGGAGGGCCGCGAGCTGCGCGGAGAAGAGGCTGGAGCCGAGGAGCCAGATGGGGACATCGAGGCCGGCTCCAGGGACGGCGCGGACTTTTTGTCCAGGCTCGGCGGGCTGGAAATAATACTGAAGCTCTTGCACGTCGCGGGGGAAACTCTCCGCGGCAGTGGCGGCGTCACGGCGGAGGGCGAGCATGGTGAGCGTGTCGGTGCCAGGGGCGCGACCCAGGCCCAGATCGATGCGGCCGGGAAAGAGGGAAGCCAGCGTGCCGAATTGTTCGGCGATGACCAGAGGCGCGTGATTCGGGAGCATGATCCCGCCGGAGCCTACCCGGATAGTGCTGGTGCCTCCGGCGACGTGGGCGATGACGATCGAGGTCGCGGCGCTGGCGATACCCGGCATGTTGTGATGTTCGGCAAGCCAGAACCGTCGATAGCCCCATTTTTCAGCGTGCTGCGCGAGGTCGAGAGTGTTGCGGAGGGCATCGGCAGGGGTGGCGCCTTCGATGATAGGCGAGAGGTCGAGAATCGAAAACGGAATCATGGAACATTTGATGCGGCGGATCACATGACGGGTAGACTGATGGTTCCCGTGAGAAGGAGTGTGCAAATGGAAGTTGTGCGGGTGAAGACGGGCAGGCGGACGCAGTTGGTGGATGTGACGGCGGAGGTTGCGCGCGTGGTGGCCGAGTCGGGAGTGGCGGCGGGCGTGTGTTATGTATTTGTGCCGCATACTACGGCAGCCGTGATGATCAACGAGCACGCCGATCCGGATGTAGCTACGGACCTGGAAGGAGTCTTCGATCGGTTGGTGCCCCACAGGGGGCCGTACCGGCACGCGGAAGGGAACACGGATTCTCACGCGAAGGCGGTGATAGTAGGGGCAAGTCAAACGATTTTGGTGGAAAACGGGAAATTGGCGTTGGGGACTTGGCAGGGAGTGTTCTTTTGCGAGTTCGATGGACCGAGGGAGAGGAAGATGTGGGTGAAAGTTGTCGGCGGAGAGAGGTAAGACCACAGGGTCCGCATCCATTCGATGCTCAGGGTAGCGAACGGCGGCGGCGGCAGGATGTGCTAGAGTTTTGCGGTGATGGCGCGCCTCGGAATCTACATCCAAGTTCCGTTTTGCCAGACGAAATGTACGTATTGCAACTTCCATACGGGAGTGGTGTCCTCGGCACGGTTTGGGCCTTATGTGGACGCCGTGTGCCGGGAAATTGGGAATCATGCCGCGCTGTATGAAGGCGCGGGTGTAGCCCTGCCCACGTCGCTGACGGATGCGGTCGTAGATACCGTGTACGTGGGTGGGGGTACACCTAGTCTGCTCGATCCTGGGCTTTTGCAACGCATGCTGGATGCTGTCCGGAGTGCATTCGCGACGGAGTTGGCGGAGGTCACGCTGGAGGCCGATCCGGAGACGGTTGAGGCGGAGAAGGCTGGGGCTTGGGTTCGGGCGGGAATCAATCGGGTTAGTTTTGGCGTGCAGTCGTTTTCAGACCGGGAGCTGGAAGGCACCGGGCGGATGCACCGGCGAGCGGATATCTATCGAGCGTCGGAGATCTTGCGGAATGCGGGCATCCGGAATATCAGTTTTGACTTGATTGCCGGCCTGCCGTACCAGACGCGGGAAAGCTGGCGGGGTTCGCTCGAGGAATTGGCGGCGTTAGCGCCGGAGCATGTCTCGGTGTATCTGCTGGAGATCGATGAAGGCAGCCATCTGGGTGGAGAGGTTTTGCGGGGCGGGAGGCGCTACAGCGCTGGGGAATTGCCGTCGGAAGATGAGATGGCGGAGTTCTATGAAACAGCGTGCGAATTTTTGCGCGACGCTGGTTATCACCACTACGAGATTTCCAATTGGGGGAAGCCGGGGTTGGAGTCGCGGCACAACTTGAAGTATTGGAGGCGGGAGCCTTACTCGGGATTTGGGGCCGGAGCGCATTCGTTTTCTGGAACGGAGCGGTGGGCCAATGCACATGATGCGGCGGCGTACGTTCAGGCCCTGGCTGGCGGGAAATTGCCGATGGAGCAGCATGAGGTATTGACCCGCGATGGAGCACTGGAGGAGGAGTTGTTTCTGGGTTTGCGGCAGTTGGATGGGATCGACCTCAAGCGCATCGAGCTGGAGTACGGAGTGATGTTGGCGTCGCGGTTTGATCCGCTGGCGTCAGCGGGATTGGTGGAACGAGACGGAAACATGGTGCGGCTTGCGCCCGCGAGGTTGAGCGTGTCGAATGAAGTTTTTGTAGAGCTGATGAGATAAGAACAACGCGAGAAGGCGGAGGCGGGTGTGGATCCTGACAAGGCAAAAGCGGGAAGTGGTGCGAATTCGGACGTCGTGGACTTGCGGAGCGATACCGTCACGCGACCCACCGCAGAGATGCGGCGGGCGATGGCGGAGGCGGAGGTTGGCGACGACGTTTATGGGGAGGATCCCAGCGTCAACCAATTGGAGACACGCGCCGCGGAGATTTTCGGCAAAGAGGCCGCGCTGTTTGTGCCCACGGGGTGCATGGGCAACCTGATAGCCATCAAGATCTGGACGCATCATGGCGATGAAGTGATCTGCGAAGAGCGCAGCCATGTGAATTTGTATGAGTTGGCATCGATGTCGGCGATTGCCGGGTGCATGCCGCGGATTGCGCGGGCTGAAGACGGTGGCATCTTGACTTGGAAGCAGATCGAGGCGGTGATCCGGCCGAGGATTTACTACGACTCGCAGACGGCGCTGGTTTGCCTGGAGAACACGAGCAACATGGCGGGCGGCACCGTGTACCCGACGGCGCAGGTTGCGGAGATTTGCGACCGGGCGCACGAGGTTGGGTTGAAGGTGCACCTGGATGGAGCGCGGATTTTCAATGCGGCGACGGCCCTGGCCGAGAAGGTTGCGGACATGGCGCGGAAGGTGGACTCCGTAATGTTTTGTTTGTCGAAAGGATTGGGCGCGCCGGTGGGGTCGATGGTGGCGGGGTCGCGGGAATTTATCGAGAAGGCGCGCATTTATCGGAAGATGTTTGGCGGAGGAATGCGGCAGGCGGGCGTGATCGCAGCCGCAGGTTTGGTGGCCCTAGAGAAATCGCCGGAGCGACTGCATATCGATCATAAAAATGCAAAGCGGCTGGCAGAGGGTGTGGCGAAGATTCCAGGTTTTGTGATGGATCCAGCGAAGGTGCGGACCAATATCGTGATTTTTGATTGCGCGAAGACGGGAAAGACGGCGGTGGAGTGGTGTGAGATGCTGTACAAGCGCGGCGTCTGGGCGCAGGACACGGCGGTGTATTCGGTGCGGCTGGTGACGCATTGTGACGTGGACGAGGCGGGAATCGAGCGGGCCTTGACGGTGCTGCAAGAAGTAGCGGCCAAGCCGCAGAGGGCGGGGGCATGAGGACGAGTCGTTGGTGGATTGGCGCAGTCTTGACTTGTTTGTGCGCAGCAGGCGCGGTTGGTCAGCAGACGGCTTCGTCGCAGACCCCGGCCGAAAAGAACACTCTGCGGAAGGTGAACCGCAGCGGGCCGGCCCCGACGGTGGACGAGGCGCGAGCGTTTCTTGCCGATGCGGAGGCGCGGCTCTTCGATCTCGGCGTGAAGGCGCAACGAGCAGCCTGGGTGCAGGAAAACTTCATCACCGACGACACGGAGCAGATCGCGGCGGATGCGGGCCAAGAGGCGAACACGCTGAGCGTCGACCTGGCGAAGAAAGCGCATCGCTTTGACAGCTTGACGCTGCCGCCGGAAATGGCGCGCAAGATGGTGCTTTTGAAGTTGGCGGCGGGGTTTCCGGCTCCCAACGATCCCGCGGCACAGAAGGAATTGGCGCAGGTATCGGCGTCCCTCGATGGAGACTACGGGAAGGGGAAGTGGTGCCCGGACGGCGCGAGCGGCAAGTGCCTGGACGTGACCGCCGTGGGGAAATTGATGGCGACCAGCCGCGACGCGGACGAGTTGAAGCGTGCGTGGATCGGGTGGCACGCGGTTGGCGCACCGATGCGAGAAAGATATGCGCGAATGGTGGAATTGGGCGATAAAGGCTCGCGCGAACTCGGGTATGCGGACGCTGGGGCGTTGTGGCGCTCGAACTACGATATGCCTGCGGATGATTTCGAAAAGGAAGTGGACCGGCTGTGGGAGCAGTTGCGGCCGCTGTATTTGTCCCTGCATGCATACGTGCGCGGGCAACTCGCGAAGAAATATGGGAACGACGCCGTGCCGGCGAATGGGCCGATTCCGGCGCACTTGCTGGGAAATATTTGGGCGCAGGAGTGGAACAACGTTTATTCGCTCATGGATTCGCCAAAGCCCGCGCAAAGTTACGACCTGACCAAGATTTTGGAGGACCGGCACACGGATGCGCGAGGGATGGTGCGGTACGGAGAGGCGTTCTTTACATCGTTGGGATTTGCGCCGCTGCCGAAGACATTTTGGGAGCGATCCCTGTTTACGAAGCCGGTGGACCGCGACGTGGTGTGTCACGCCAGCGCCTGGGACGTGGACTCGAAGGACGACCTGCGCGTGAAGATGTGCATTCAGATTACGGCGGAAGACTTTACGACCATTCATCATGAGCTGGGGCACAATTTTTATCAGCGCGCGTATAACACGCAGCCGCCACTGTTTCAGGGCAGCGCCAACGACGGCTTTCACGAGGCGGTGGGCGACACGATCGCACTTTCGGTGACGCCGGAATATTTGAAGCAAATCGGGTTGCTCGATGTTGTGCCGCCGGCGTCGGGAGACATCGATTATTTGCTGCAGCAGGCGCTGGAGAAGATCGCGTTTTTGCCATTTGGCTTGACGATCGACAAATGGCGCTGGGAAGTGTTCGCAGGTCAGGTCAAGCCGGAGAATTACAACAAGGCGTGGTGGGAGTTGCGGACCAAGTATCAGGGCGTGGCTCCTCCAGTGGCACGGACGGAGGCTGATTTTGACCCGGGCGCAAAGTATCACGTGCCGGGCAACGTGCCCTACATGCGGTATTTCCTGGCGCGGATATTGCAGTTTCAATTTCAGCGCGCGCTTTGCCGCGAGGCGGGCTATCAAGGGCCGCTGCACCGCTGCTCGGTTTACGGGAACAAGGTAGCCGGCAAAAGGTTGAACGAGATGCTGGCTTTGGGGGCGAGCAAGCCTTGGCAAGAAGCGCTCGAGACGCTCACCGGCGAGAAGCAGATGGACGCGACGGCGATTGCGGACTACTTTGCGCCACTGAAAGTGTGGCTCGACGAGCAAAACAAAGCGCACAACTATCCGGTCGGCTGGTAGCTCTGGTACCTACCGTCAACTACGCCAGCGGCCCAGGAGCCTTCAGATAGCGCTCGACTATCGCGTCGGCGGTGCGAAACGTTAAGGCGAGTACGGTCAGTGTAGGGTTTGCAGATCCATTCTGCGGAAACGCCGAAGCACCAACCACGAACAAATTTTCCACCTGCCAGTGCTGAAGATAAGGGTTGACCACGGAGCGTTCCGGAGACCCTCCCATGATCGCGCCGCCCTGGACATGGCTCGATTGATAGCGCGTCGCGTCATAGTGTCCTAGCGGCGGAGAAGGGTTCATCTCCTTCGCCCCCATCGCGCGCGCTAGCTCAACTGCCTTCTGCGTAGCGAATTCAACGATCTTGCGCTCGTTCTCGTGCCAGTCCAACGTGAGCCGCAGAAGCGGATCGCCAGCGTGGTCTTTGTAGGTCGGGTCCAAATCCATGCTGTTCCCTTTGTACGCCAAGTGCTCGCCGGAAGAATTGATGCGGCCGGTTCGGTCGTAGTAGTCGAGCGCAGCTTTTTTCCATTCCGAACCCCAGCCGGCTTTCACAGAGGAAGGCACGCCGCCGAAGTTTGCGATGGGCCTGTGGCCAAAGCTGTTCGCGTACAGACTTCCTCCGCGCAGAAACGGAAGTTTGCTGTGGTCAAAAACGTCTCCATCGAAATCGCTGATGTGGATGGCGGCTGAGCCAGAGCCCATGAAACGATTCAGTGGCTTGTCCATAAAGACGGTGGCACCAGCCGTTTGCAACTGATGGGTCAAGTTGCTGCCAAGCGTGCCCTTGCCCGTAGTCGGATCATAAGGCTCGCCGACTCCGGACAACAAAAGAAGTTTTGTGTTGTTGAGCGTCCAGGAGCAGAGCAAAACAAGGTCAGCCGGTTGGAAGACCTCTTGCCCCGTCGAGTCGATGTACGTCACACCGCGGGCTTTGCCCCAATCTTGCGAGGTATCATGCGAAGTGTCGTGAACGATTCGACGAACCCAAGCTCCGTTGCAGATCGAAACGTTCTTATGCTTCTCGATGACCGGCAGGAGCGTGTTGGTCGGCTGCGCCTTGGCGCCGATCATGCAACCAAATCGCTCGCAGAAGCCGCAATACGAGCAGGCCGCGCGCGCCACACCATCTGGATTCGTGTACGCCCGGCTAAGCGTGGCCGCAGGGTTGGGATAGGGATGATAACCAAGGGACTTCGCGGCGTCGCGAAAGAGAGCGGAGAAATAGGGAATCTTGAGCGGTGGATTTGGGTACTCGGCGCTGCGCTGGCCCTCGAAGATGTTGCCGCCTTCCATGCGTTCGCCGCGAAGATTGCCGGCTTTGCCACAAGAGCCAATCAGTAGGTCCGCGCGCGTGTAGTAGGGCTCGATCTCGTCGTAGGTGATGCCCCAATCCTGAACCGCGTGATCTTCCGGCAAACGGGACTCGCCGTATTTCTCGATGGTGCGGGAACGCAACTCAAAAACGTCGGGCTGGAATCTCGGCACCGTGCCGTTCCAGTGCTCTCCCCCTCCGCCGGTGCCAGAGCCTTGCAGAAACGAGCCGTGCTGCCGCAAGGGAAGCGCGCCTTGCTTTGCAGAGTGCCGCAGCGTGACCGTTTCCCGAGAAAGGTCCTGCATCATGCGCATGCGGACGGCGTAGTCGAGCTCGTCCATCGCGTCCGCGTAGTCATCCGTTTTACGGGCTGCACCGCGCTCCAGGACAACCACCGACAGCGCAGTACGCGAGCCGAGTTCTTTGGCAAGAAGCAAACCACTCCAACCACCGCCGACGATGACGACGTCTGCCGAGGGCAGGGTCTTCATTCCTGGTCCTCGCTGGGATGGATCTTGGAGCCGGTTACCTGGCTAAGGCTCGCGGGCTTGGGGCGGAAGGCTTCGCCGAAATGCTTATCGATGTCGTCGTAGTTGCTCATGCGCGGCCCGGGGAAACCGATGAGCTGCCAGCCGACCATATCGACGTTGCCGCCATGGATCGGGTCGGAGAACATGCCCTCGATCGTGTGCTGCCGCAGGAGTTCGAAGAACAGGGACGATTCGATTTGCCGGAGCATCTGGTCCTGGTGTTCTGGATAGAGACGATCAAAGCCTTTCAGGTTCTTCAATCCATCACGATAAATCTCGCGTGGCATGGATTTGCCCTGATAGCCGAGTTCCCATGGAGCATCTTCAAAGGGACCTTGCGTGTAACGAAAGCGGTCGCGTCCGTAGGGGCCGGCAAGCTGACGGTCGATGTAGATGGCGACGCCGGCTTCGCGTGCACCCGGGCCGGAGTCGTCGCGCGGAAAGATGCGCGCTGTAGCCGCCGCGACGATCAGAGCTTCGGCCTCGTCGAAAAAGCGGAGCGGGATCCGCAGGCGCTTGTCTTGCGCGGAAACCAGCGCCGGATGGCGATCGAGAGAAAAAACGAGCACGCCTCCGAGGCTGGCGGCGGAGAGGGTTAGGAAATGGCGGCGGCGCATCGCCGGGAGTGTAGCAAAGATCGGAACGGGCAAGGGACATGGTTGCGAGGGAAGCGCTTCCCGTTTCCCGGGCGTAAACGCCATTCTCGGAATTGGCTGACCGGGCGACCTTTGCTGATAAGATAAAGTTTTGGCGAAGATAGGCGGTGCCTATGGAATCTATGCGTAATCGAGGAGCCCGTGGACTTTACGTTTAGCGACGAACAACAGCAGTTGCGGCGCAGCGTGCGGGAGTTCGCCGAGGGCGAAATCGCGCCGCACGTGATGGAGTGGGACGAGGCGTCGCATTTCCCGATGGAAATCATGCCGAAGCTCGGAGAAATGGGCTTGCTGGGCGTGATTTTCCCCGAGGAATACGGCGGCGCAGGCCTGGGCTACATCGAGTACGTGATTGCGATCGAGGAGCTTTCGCGGGTCGACGGGTCTGTGGGAATCATCGTCGCGGCGCACAATTCACTCTGCGGCAATCACATCTTCAAATTCGGGAACGACGAGCAGAAGAAGAAGTATCTTACGCCGCTGGCGCAGGGAAAGAAGATCGGCGCGTGGTCCCTAACGGAGCCCGAAGCAGGCTCGGATGCGGGCGGCACGCGGACGACGGCGGTACGCGACGGTAAGCACTGGGTATTGAACGGAGCGAAGACATTTACGACGAATGGGCATTACGCGGACGTCTGCGTGGCGATGGCGGTCACCGACCGCTCCAAGAACTCGCACGGGATCAGCGCATTCATTCTGGAAAAAGGAACGCCCGGCTTTAAACCAGGGAAGAAGGAGAACAAGCTTGGACTGCGAGCCAGCGACACCTCGGAAGTCATTTTCTCGGATTGCCGCGTTCCGGCCGAGAATTTGCTAGGTGCCGAAGGCGAAGGATTCGTTGGCAGCCTCAAGATCCTGGACGGCGGAAGGATTTCGATCGCGGCGCTGGGGCTAGGCATGGCGCAGGGCGCGCTGGAAGCGGCGACAAAATACGCAAAACAGCGCAAGCAGTTCGGGCAGGCCATCAGCGAATTTCAGGCCATCCAATTCAAACTCGCCGATATGGCGACGCAGGTGGAGGCGGCTCGCCTGCTGGTATATCAGGCGGCTTGGCTTGCGGACAAGAAAGACGTGCGGTTCACGAAGGAATCGAGCATGGCAAAGCTGTTCGCCAGCGAAGTGGCCGTGCGCGTGGCCAACGAGTGCGTCCAGATTCACGGCGGCTATGGTTTCATCAAAGACTATCCCGCGGAAAAGTATTACCGGGACGTGAAGTTATGCACGATAGGGGAAGGCACCAGCGAAATTCAGAAGTTGGTGATTGCCCGGCAGCTACTGGGCAAGAAATAATAGGGCGATGCATCTGGCGTCGCAGAAAACTCCACAGGAAGGTTATGCCGCAGCCGATTGAGAATTGGGCGGAGCGGGTGTGTTCCGGGGAGACCCTTGCGATCTCGCGCGCGATCACCGCGATCGAGAATCATCAGCCGGAAGCCGAGGAGTTGCTGCGGCGCGTGTTCCCGCGCACCGGCAAGGCTTACCTGACGGGCGTTACTGGAGCGCCGGGAACCGGGAAGAGCACACTGGTCGATCGGCTGGCGGCTTACTATCGCGCGCGAAAAGAGCAAGTCGGCGTGATTGCCGTGGATCCGACCAGCCCGTACACCGGCGGCGCGATTCTCGGCGACCGGATCCGGATGCAGGGGCACGCAGGCGATGCCGGAATGTTTATCCGCTCGATGGCGACCCGTGGATTTCTCGGAGGCCTGGCGCGGACGACGGCGGAAGTGGCGCTACTCCTCGATGCCGCCGGCAAACAGCAAGTATTGATCGAGACGGTTGGCGTTGGGCAGGACGAAATTGATATCGTGCGCTTGGCGGACTGCGTTGTGGTGATGCTGGTGCCCGGGCTCGGCGATGACATTCAGAATATGAAGGCCGGGCTGATGGAGATCGGCGACATCTTCGTGCTCAATAAATCGGACCGGGAAGGTGCGGATCGCTTGGAGCAAGAGCTGCACGCCATGCTTTCTCTGGTGATGCCGCGGGACGGATGGCATCCGCCGGTGGTGCGGACGGTGGCGTCGGAGAGCAAGGGGATCGACGTGCTGGCCGCGAAGATTGCGGAATTTCGCAAGCACTTTGAATCGAGCGGCGAGCGGCAGCGGAAGCATGTAGAGCATTGGAAGGTGCGCTTGATTGACTTGCTGGAATCGCGATTGTTACAGCGCGCGTTGGGCGGGGCGAAAGGCGAGGAGCAGCTGGCGCGGCTGGCATCGGAAGTAGCGGAGAGAAAGAAAGACCCGTTCACGGCGGTGAGCGAGATTTTGGCAGCAAGCGGACTCGCAAGTGAATGACGCACGGCAAGGCATTGTCATCGTCGCAAGTTGATGGCCCAAGCTGAAGCGTTGTCATCCTTCGGCTATCCGATAAGGATAGCCGAAGGACCTCAACGTAACCGTCGTGCGAAAATATCAGCGCAGAAACGATCGATGGAGCTAAGAATGGCGGCGAAAGCCAAAAAGCAGAAGCCTGGCAAAGAAAGGTCCAATCCCGCAATCACCATCGGCATCATCGGTGGAAGCGGTCTCTATTCGATGTCCGGCCTCACCGACACACGTGAAATTCGCGTGAAGACGCCGTTTGGCGATCCTTCCGATGCGATCGTGACGGGAACGCTCGAAGGGAAGCGGGTGGCCTTTCTTGCCCGGCATGGCCGCGGGCACCGGATTTTGCCGAGCGAGATCAACTTTCGCGCCAATATTTACGCGCTGAAAGAATTGGGAGCGGAGCGGGTCATTTCCGTGAGCGCTGTCGGCTCGCTGCAAGAGGATCTGCGGCCGGGCGAGTTTCTCGTACCCGATCAGTTTTTCGATCGCACCAAGCTGCGGATTTCCACGTTTTTTGGGGATGGGCTAGTGGCGCACGTAGGATTCGACAAACCAACCTGCGGGCAGGTCTCCGGTGTCCTGGCCGACGCGAGCGTGCACTGCGCAGTGAAGGTCCACCGGCGTGGAACCTACGTGTGCATCGAGGGACCGCAGTTTTCGACGCTAGCAGAAGCGCACGTTCACCGGCAGCTTCGCTTTGAAGTAGTTGGGATGACCAACGTCACCGAGGCGAAACTCGCACGCGAGGCGGAGCTATGCTACGCGACGATCGCGATGATCACGGATTACGACTGCTGGCATCCCGAGCACGAATCGGTGACCGGAGCGCAGATCATGGCGACCCTGAGCCAAAACGCCGACAACGCGCAGCGCGTCTTGCGCGAAGCGGTCCGCGCCATGCCTGCGGATCGAACCTGCAAGTGCGGAACAGCATTGGCGCATGCCCTGATCACAGACTTGAAACTAGTGCCCGTGGCGACAAAAAAACGCCTGGGCGTCATCATTGCCAAATACGCTTCTTAGGAGACCCTAGTGTCCTTACTCGTGGTGGGTTCGGTGGCGTTCGATGGGTTGGAGAGTCCATACGGGAAGGTAGACCGGACGCTCGGAGGGGCCGCTACGTATTTCGCGGTCGCGGCCAGTTTTTTCACCCCCGTGCACTTGGTTGCCATCGTCGGCGACGACTTCACGGAAAAGGATGCGGCGGTCTTTCGCGGCCGGCACATTGATTGCGAAGGCTTGGAGCGCGCGACGGGGAAAACGTTCTTTTGGGCTGGGCGCTATTCGGAGAATTTGAACGAGCGTGTGACGCTGACCACGGAGTTGAACGTTTTTGCGGACTTCAAGCCGCGCTTGCCTGAACGATATCGGGCGTCAAAGTATGTTTTCTTGGCGAACATTGCACCGGACCTGCAGCGCGACGTGCTGCACCAGGTGAAAAAGAGGCCGAAGATCGCCGCGCTGGACACCATGAACTACTGGATCGAGCGGACCAACGACGACCTGAAAGAGACGCTCCGGCACGTGGACATTCTGATGATCAACGATGCGGAGACGCGGCAGCTTTCGAGCGAGCACAACTTGCTGCGCGCGGCCAAGCACATCTTCAAGATGGGGCCGTCGACCCTGGTTGTGAAGCGTGGAGAGTACGGAGCGATGCTGGTGGACAAGCGCGGCGTATTCTGCGTGCCGGCGTTTCCGCTGGAAGAGCCGCACGACCCGACCGGAGCGGGAGACAGTTTCGCTGGCGGATTCATGGGCTACCTCGCCGGAGCGGGCAGCAAGAGCGACGCAGCGTTGCGGCGCGCCATGGTCTATGGCTCGGTGATGGGCAGCTTCACGGTGGAGAAATTCGGCCTGGACCGCCTGCGGACCCTGAAGCGGAGCGAGATACACGCTAGAGCACGGCATTTCGCGAAATTGACGCAGTTCACCTTGTAACGTGTAAAAATCGGGCCATCACAGGGCGTTAGCGCCTGACAAAATGCTTCCACTTCATACGATTTGCTACCGGTTGCTGTGGGCAGGGTTGCTTGGATCGGTGATTGGCATCGAGCGCAGCGTGCGACGGCGGCCCGCCGGTATGCGCACGAGCATGTGCGTGACCGTGGCTTCGGCGCTGTTCACGATCCTGTCGGTGGAGATCGCCCGTGCGACGGGCGATAGCAGCACGACCCGGATCGCTTCCAACATCGTGCAGGGAATCGGCTTTCTGGGTGGGGGAGTGATCCTGCGGGAACATGGGAGTGTCGTTGGGCTGACAACGGCGGCGGCGATTTTTGCGGAGGCGGCCATCGGAATGGGAGCCGGCGGAGGATTCTATTTGGCTTCCGGATCAGGCGCTCTGTTAGTCCTTGTCGCTCTGGTGCTGCTGGTATACGTCGAAGACCTATTCAATTTGAAGCCACGTTACATGCTGTTTCGGGTTTCGACGAGCGCAGCGGGGGAGTTGGTTTCCGAGGTACACCAGATTTTCTCGAAGCTCGACATCAAGCTCGATAATTTTCAAGTGTCGATGGCCGGGGAGAAGAACTTGATTCAGTTCGACGCGGACGTGAGCCATCGACAACAAGAAAGCATTCTGAAGGCGCTGACGCGCCCCGGCGTCACGTGCGAAATGTTTCCAGTGGAGAGGCAGAGCGGATGAGCCGGACGCTGTCGGCAAGTTCGCCGCAAACAGGCGTGTCAACACGAAAGCCGAAAGCGCTTCGGGCTGGCTCGCGCTTGAGCGTCATTTCGCCTGCGTCGCCCGGCGACGAAGCGGAGACGGAACGGGGATTGGCGGAATTGAAGCGGCTTGGCTTTTCCGTCGAGCACCGGCCGGAAGCAATGTCGGAGGGCTATTTTGCGGCATCGACCCAGGAACGCCACGCCGAACTTGTCAGCGCGCTCACCGACGACCGAATCGACGGCGTAATCGCCTTGCGCGGCGGCTACGGCTCGAACTACTTGCTGGATGAGCGGTTGGACACGGAGATTGGTGAGCCGAAATGCCTGATCGGCTTTAGCGATCTCACTTCGCTCCAGATTTTCTTGTGGCAGCGATCCGGCTGGACATCGATTTATGGGCCCATGGTCGGGGCCGGATTAGCGGCAGGAGCCGGCTGCGAGAAAGGATACGACCAATCGTCGTTTCTGAACGCGGTTGGAAGCACGAAGGGAGGGTGGCAGATTGCCCTCGACGCGGAACCACTGGCAGCCGGGCAAGCCGATGGGAGATTGCTCGGCGGGTGTATGACGTTGGTGGAAACCACGCTTGGAACGCCGTGGGAGCTGGACACTCGCGATGCGATCCTCGTGCTCGAAGACCGCGGAATGAAGCCATGGCAGGTAGACCGCGCGCTAATGCATCTGCGGCAAGCAGGGAAGTTTGAGGGAGTTCGCGGAATCGTGCTGGGCGATTTTCCCGATTGTAAAGCTCCGATCGAGGGTAGTCCAACGGTGCGTGATGTGTGTTTGCGGATTCTGAAGCCGCTGGGGGTTCCGGTGGTGTTCGGAGCACCGATTGGGCACACGCTGAAACCCATGTTGACGATTCCGCTGGGTGTCCGGGCGCAAGTTCGCGCCACGGGCAGCGGCTTGCTGGAAATCCTGGAACCGGCGGTGGTGGAATGACGAACGGAAAACACGTGCACGTGATTGGAATTGGTGGGTCGGCGATGTCGCCGCTGGCAGGGATGCTGCGGGAGCAGGGATTTCGCGTGACCGGGTCGGATTCCGGCGTGTATCCTCCGGCGTCGACCTTCCTCGACAGCATGGGCATTTCTTTTTTTCACACCTTTGATGCCGCGCACCTGAGTCCGACTCCGGACTTGGTCGTGGTCGGCAATATCATCGCGCGAGGAAATCCGGAATTGGAGGAAGTGCTCGACCGCAAAATTCCGTATCGCTCGCTGCCGGAAATGTTGGAAGAGGTCTTTCTGCCAGGGAAGCACTCGATCGTGGTTAGCGGCACCCACGGCAAGACCACCACCACAGCAATGCTGGCTTGGATTTTCCACACTGCCGGCAAGCAACCCAATTTTCTTGTTGGCGGAGTGGCGGAGAATTTTGGAAAAAGCTACGGGCTCGAAGGCGGAGCGGAATTCATCCTCGAGGGCGACGAGTACGAGACCGCGATCTGGGATCGCGGGCCGAAATTTTTCCATTACCATCCGGACGACCTGATCATCACTTCGCTGGAATACGACCACGCGGACATCTACGCGGACTTCGAAGCTTACCAACTGGCGTTCCGCCGGCTCGTGAACCTGGTGCCGCGAAGAGGGCGCGTGGTGATCTGGGGCGACACAGAAGATTCCGGCCCCGCGTTGCGTCACGCGGCGGAGAAAGCCCTTTGCCCGGTCGAGACCTACGGTTTCTCCGTACAAAACGATTGGATTGCCAGCGAAGTCGCTGCCGACGGCCAGACGATGCGATTTCGCGTGACGTACCGCGGTAAGCCGTTCGGCGAGTTTGCCCTCGCAGCGTCGGGTCGTCACAACGTGTTGAATGCCATGTCGGCGATTGCGGTCGCCAACGGACGCGGCATAAGCGCCGAGACTTTGGCCGAGGCGCTGTCGACATTTCGCAGCGTAAAGCGGCGCATGGACGTCAAGGGCGAGCAGGGCGGCGTCCTGGTAGTGGATGATTTCGCGCATCATCCGACGGCGGTGCGCGCGACCATCGAGGCGGCTCGCAACCGCTGGCCCACGCGGCGTTTGTGGGCGATTCTTGAGCCGCGATCCAACTCGATGCGGCGCAAGGTGTTTCAAGAATCGCTGCCGAAGGCGCTAGCTCTCGCTGATCGTGTGGTTCTCGGAGGGGTCTTCCGTGCGCAGCAATTGGGCGATGAAAACCGGCTAGCGCCGGATTCCGTGGCCCAGAGCGTGCGCGAGCTTGGTAAGGATGCCCGCGCGTTTGAAGGAGCCGAAGCGATCGCCGAGTATCTATCTAGCGAAGCCAGGCCCAACGATCTTTTCCTCATTATGTCCAACGGCAGCTTCGATGGATTATGCGAGAAGTTGCTAAAGAAGCTTGCCCAAACCGTTCCCCAACCTGCCGAGGCGGGCAGGCGGTGAGGCTACGGCTCGCGCTCAACACATACGCATTGCTCTTCGCAGTGTCATCTCTTTGGGGAAGTCCCGTTCCCGCTCCTACAGATACGAGTGTTGCACCCATACAGTACGAAATTTCGGTGGCTCATCCGGAAAGACACTTGTTTCACGTGCTGATGAAAGTGCCGGACGTCTCCGGGGAAGTAACCGTGCGGATGCCCGCGTGGAACGCGCTGTACCAGATCCGGGACTTCAGCAGCCACGTGCAGCAGGTGGAAGCACACGTGGGGACCGAAAAGGCACCGATCGAGAAGCTCGACAAACAAACCTGGCGCATTCGCGGCAGCGGAACGGTCCGAATCGACTATGTGACCTACTGGGACGAGGCCGGACCTTTCGCCACGCAATTGAATAGCGAGCACGCGTTCATTAATCCGGCGATGATTCTCCTGTACGTTCCGGGGCGAACTGAAGATAAGGCGCTGCTCTCGATCGGTGATTTTCCCGACGGCTGGCACGCTGAGAGCGCGCTGAAGCTGAACTGCGCACCCGTTTTTGGCAAGCAGTTCTGCTCGGCGAACAAATCGACGTATGACTTAATCGCGGATGCCCCGATTGAGATCGGCAAGGCTGCGGAATTCGAGGTGCCGGGGATCGAGCCGCCAGTGCGTGCGGTGGTGCATGGCGACAAGTGGGACAAGAAACGCGTCCAGGACGAACTACGGCGCATTTGCGCCTATGAGCTCAAATTGATGGAAGGCGCGCCCTACGAGGACTACACGTTTTTGATCCACCTGGGGAAGAATGCGGGCGGAGGGGGAATGGAGCACTCCAACTCGACGGCCATTTCGTCACGGCTGGAAGAAGAATTCCTGAACGTGGCCGCGCACGAATTTTTTCACCTGTGGAACGTGAAGCGCATTCGCCCGGCCTCGCTGGATCCGGTCGATTACACGAAGGAGCAGTACACGCGGGCGCTGTGGTTTGCCGAAGGCGTGACGAGCACCTATGCGTCGTACACGCTGGTGCGGACCGGGCTTTGGAGCAAAGGACTCTTCTACGAAGATCTTGGCGACCAAATCAGCGATCTGGAGGCGCGACCAGCGAACCAGTGGCAGAGCGCGGAGGAGTCCAGCTTGGATGCGTGGCTGGAAGGGTATCCGCTTTACAACCGGCCGCAGAACAGCGTCTCGTACTATACGAAGGGCCAAATACTCGGAGTGTTGCTCGACATCCTGATTCGGGACCGGACGGACAATGAAAAGAGCCTCGACGACGTGATGCGGTCGATGAATGAGGAGTTCGCAAAACAAGACAAGACCTATCGGGACACCTTGGACGTGCGTCTAACCGCCGAGAAAGTGGCCGGCGGTTCGTTTGAGGAGTTCTTCCAAAAGTACGTTGCTGGTGCGGAGCCGCTGCCGTACCAACAGACTCTGGCGTTTGCAGGTCTTGCGCTAAAGGCGGAGGAGCATCGGCACACGACTTTGGGTTTCGAGGCGAGGCGAGATAGCTCGGGAGCGCTTATCGTGCAGAGCGTCGATCCTGACAGTAGTGCGGCGCAGGCCGGGCTGCGCGTCAACGACATGATCCTGAATTGGAATCGAGCGGAGCCACCAGCCGAACCGGAACGCTGGGCGTACACGCAAAAGAAGGGAGATGCTTTGCGCCTGACTATTCGCAGGGACGAAAAGACATCGACTCTGGAAATCCGGCTCGGCGAAGCGACGGAGACTTCGTACCGAGTGGTGGAAGATACCCAAGCAAGCGACAGGGCGCGGCACATTCGGGAAGGAATTCTGCGGGGCGTGACGCAGCCGGTGACGGTTTCCATTCCCTGAGACGTATCGTTCCCGATCGAATCCAGACGATCGTTGCTGGATGAAATCTAGACGACCACGAGAGCTTACATTTCATGTTGCGCACCGCTTTCATCGGCGTATTCCTCTCCGTTTATATCCTGCTGGTTGGACCGCCGCTGCTTGTGTACACGCTCATTTCCCGGAATCCCAATCCACTTTATTGGGCGGGGATCAAGGGCGTAATGTTTTTTGTGACGGCGGTGGGCGTGCGGGTGCGCGTGAAGGGCAAAGAGAGAATTCCCGCGGGCGTGTGCTTGTTTGTCGCAAACCATACGAGCTCCGCGGACGCGCCGGCGGTCGTGGGAGCGATTCCGCGGCGGATCGCGATCTTGCTGAAAGAATCGCTTTTCAAGTGGCCAATCGTCGGGCAAGCGTTCCTGTTGGCGCGATTCATTCCCGTCAACCGCAAGGAGAGAGACGCCGCGCTGGAAAGTTTGGACAAGGCGATCGAATCGCTGCGGGCCGGCCAGTCGTTTTTGGTCTATCCCGAGGGAACGCGCAGTCCGGACGGGCGGCTACAGGAGTTCAAGAAGGGCGCGGTGGTGATGGCGATCAAGGCCGGCGTCCCGATCGTGCCGATGGCCTGCTCCGGAGCGCATCGGGTGATGGCGAAGCGATCTTTGAAGATCAACGCCGGAGAAATCCTGGTGGAGTTTCTCGACCCCATCGACGCTTCGGCATACTCCTTTGAAGAGCGCGACAAGCTGAATATGCGGGTGCACGACGCCATGGCTGCCGGCCTACCGTCCGACCAACGGCCAATCGGCTTCCCCGGAGCCTCTGCAGCCTCCTGAGCGCAGCGAGACTTGCGGTAAGCAGGTTTCGTTAGACTTGCAGACTCTGAAGGTAGGGGACGCTGGCACGCATCATTTCCAGGTTCATCTCTACGAAATAATTCTTTATGCCGCCTGTTTTCGCCGCGGTGAAGATTTTCTTCCAGTCCAGGCTATCTTGCCCGACGGCCATGATTTTCTTGGCTTCCGCGGACCAGCCTTGGACGTGCATGGAAACGAACCGGCCAGGGTACTTGGTGAAATACTCCGCGGCGTCGTAACCGCGGCTGACTGTGGAGACCTGGAACTGGAATTTGACGAGTTTGGGATCGAGCAGGTCGAGCAACCAATCATAGGTGCGCTTACCGTTCACCATTGTTAGCTCAAACTCTTCGTTGTGAAGTCCCTGCTGAATACCTGCCTTGGCCGATCGCTCGCCCATTTTGTTGTATTCGTCGGCGGCTCGCTTCACGTCATCCATGGTCGGATTCTTGGGACCTTCCAGGGTGGACACAAGCATTTGCGACAGGCCGAGATCTTTGGCCCAGGCGATTCGGTCTTCCTGACTGTCACGGAGTTCTTTGATGCCGAAGTGAGAACTCACGCAGGTGAGACCTGCGTCGCCAATGATTTTCCGGAGTTCGGCTCCCTTGTACTTGGCGAGGCCTGCGAAGCCGGAGTCGGCGTAGCCTACCGGAGAGCAGAGTTCGATGGACTGAAATCCTGCGGCGGAGAGCTGTTTTAGGGTGCCGGGAAAGTCTTTGGCGATCATGTCGCGTACCGGCCAGGTCTGGCAGCCGATGGGCATGCCCAGGGGATTGGCACTCAGTTCCATGGCACCTGCGGAGAGGAGGCCGGCCGCCGCGGCGGTTGTGGCGGCATCCTTGACGAATTTTCTCCTTGAAATTGCAGACATTTGCATTGCCTCACTTTCCGCTGCCCCTGAAGCCGTGACCGCCTGGTTGTACACATTTCCTGTGGCTGCGTGTCATCTAAACCCCGCCCTCTGAAGAGGGCGGCTACAGGGCCCCAAAGACGGCGCAATAGTAACCGATGTTGAGTTTCGGAGGTACACGCTAGATTTCCCAGGTGCGGCGGCGGTCTGGGATTACGAACTTTTGGGCTGAATCGGAGTTAAGGATTTTGAGATTCGCGCGATCCCAGTTCAGCTTTTGTCCGGAACGAGCGGCGACATTGCCGAGAAGCAACGTCTCGGTGACCATGCCCGCAAACTCAAAATTGCCACCGGGCTTGACGCTGCCACCTTTGCAAGCGTCGAGCCATTCGCGCTCGTTGCCAGGCGATCTTGGAAGGGTTTTCGGCGGCTGTTGATACGCATCCATTTTTGCTTGAGGAATGAGCTTTGGATGCGCGCCGCTGAAGCCGCAAAGAATCTTGCCGGCGTCGCCGACAAACAGAAGTCCTTCGTCGTCTTCGCCCTCGCCCTTGAAGGGGCGGTTTTCTTCCAGCTCCACCGGCCGTGGCGGTTTTAGGCCGCCGTCATACCAGGTGAACTTCACCGGGGGCATGTCACCACGGGCCTGGAACTCGTAACGGATGATCGAAGCCAGCGGGTATGTCTCGTCGTAGCGATCTGTGGAACTCGCTTCGACGCTCCCGGGGGCGTCGAGTTTCAAGACGCGAAAAATTGTGTCGAAACTGTAGGATCCCATGTCGCCGAGAGCGCCACAACCGAAGTCGGTCCACCCGCGCCACACAAAGGGCAGATACGCGCGATTAAACGCACGTTCCGGCGCCGGGCCGAGCCATAAATCCCAGTCCAAGCCTTCGGGCACGGGTTCGGCGACTTTAGGGCGTTCGATGGCTTGCGGCCAGAAGGGGCGGCTGGACCAGTTCATTACTTCGCGCACTGGCCCAATCGCGCCGGACCAAATCCATTCGCAGAGCAGGCGCGTGTCTTCGGATGCCTGGTTGGCAACGGCGATTTGCGTTGCCACACCGGTCTGCCGGGCAATTTCGGCGATGCGCCGCGCTTCGTAGATGGTGTGCGTCAGAGGCTTCTGGCAAAAAACGTGTTTGTGCTTTTTCATGGCCGCAGCGGATACGGTGGCGTGCAAATTATCCGTAGTGCAGACGACCACGGCGTCGAGATCTTTCTGCTTTTCGAGAAGTTCACGGAAGTCGCTGTAGGCCGCGCAGCCGTGATATTCGCCAGATCGCTGCTGAGTGGCATAGTACGCGTCCACGATTTTCTGACACGGTTCGCGGCCAGAGACGCCGTTTGTCGCGCGCAGAGAATGGGTCAATTGAATGGGTTCGTCGGGACTGAGCCAATCCCACCCGCTATCCACACCGAGCAGCTTGCGGACGGAATTGCAGAACTCATGCGTGTCCCACTGCGGGTAGCCAGCGCTGATTTTGTTAGGGTCGCCGACGGCCACGCCCTGGACGTCGGGTTGCTTCAAAAAGCGGAGCATGACGCGCAGACCCTGGGAGCCGACGCCGATGAAGGCGATGTTGACCTTATCGCTCGGCGGAATATACCCTGCGCCGCCCAAAACCCGGCGGGGAACGATCGAAAGGCCAATCGTGGCTGCGGCAGTTTGCTTTAGAAACTTGCGCCGGGATATTGAGGCTTCAAGGCGGGCGGACCGAAGTGGGCTCTTCACGATGCCTCCCTTAACAGCTCATCGATGTGGCTCACACTGCAAAGGCGGGAGCTAGCTCCCGCACTCCAAGGGGATTCGTCGTTGACCGCGTCATTCTAGCTCTTATTCGGGCTTTACGGCGATTTACAACACGACAGGCCCTCTAGGAAGCGTCGAACCTCTTGAGCTGGGCTTCGAGTTCGCGGACGCGTTTTTGAAGTTCGGGGAGGCGATTGAGGGCGGCGACGGTCTTAAGCCACTGGCGATTGTCGGTGGCGGGATAGCCGGAATAAAGAGCGCGGGGTGGCACATCCCCCGGGATGCCGCTCTTGGCTGTGATCACGGCGCCGTCACCGATGGAGAGATGGCCTGCGGTGCCGACTTGTCCGGCGAGGATGCACCCGCTGCCGACTTTCGTGGAGCCTGCGAGACCCACCTGGCCGCAGAGCATGGTGTTTGCGCCGACCTGCGAGGCGTGGCCGACGAGGACCAGGTCGTCGAGTTTTGTGCCGCGGCCGATGCGGGTTTCCCCGACGGTAGCGCGATCGACGCAGGCATTGGACTGCACTTCTACATCGTCTTCGAGCACGGCGGGGCCGGACTGCTGCATCTTGTACCACGTCCCGTCTTTTTGTTTGGCGAAACCGAGGCCGTCGCCACCGATGACCGCGCCGTTCTGGAGGATGACGCGGTTACCGATGCGGCAGCCTTCTCGGACGATGGAGTGGGCGTGGGCGAAGAAGTTGTCGCCGATGTGCGCGTCGCGGTAGATGGTCACGAAGCTGTGTAAGACGGCACCGCGGCCGATCTCAGCACCTTCGTCGATGAAGCAATAGGGTCCGATGTGGGCGTCTTCGGCCACGCGGGCGCTTCTTGCGATGACCGCGGTGGAATGAACTCCAGGTTCGTAGCGCGGAGGCTGGTAGAAAAGCTCGATGGCATGTGCAAATGCGAGATAGGGGTTCGGTGTGCGCAGGGCGGCGATTGGGGGCATGCCGGGGTCACGGTGGAGCTCGATACCCTCTTCGATCAGGACTGCGGAGGCACGAGTGGTCTTGAGAAGAGGGAAGTAGCGGCGATTCGCGAGAAAAGTGATGTGTCCCGGCGCAGCGTTCTCGATTCCGGCGATACCCTGAACTTCGGTGTCCGGCGCGCCCTCGAGGCGGCAACCGAGTTTTTGTGCGACTTCAGCGAGTTTCATGGAAGGATGCTCCTGATGTGCTCGGTGCGAGTCTCGCACAGCGCGAAGAGGGAAGTACAGGAGGGGTCAGACTCCAGTGAACGGGTTGATCCAGTGTTTGCCGGAAATCAGTGAATTGTGTGAGGCTAACCTCGGTGCCTACCTACTTGCGATTCGTTGTTGCTGATATCGACGAAGACTCGGGGAAGGAAGTCGGTGTCTTTCAGGCTGCCCTGCGGCTACGAGAAGATGGAAAACTCCTTCAGCACGAAGAAGAACTCCACGATGTAACTCGCCAATGGTTCAACGAGAATTTAGAGAAACCAACGCGGTTCACGGCATCAAAACCTCCGTTCTACAGAAAACAGAACAAGGCCATATCTTGGTTCAAGGACACTGCAAAAGATCACCTAACTCACGTTCGAGACTTGGTTGCCATTCTCCAGAACCACGGGATTTCAGTGCGGACGTTGAAAACTGACCGTCCGGGCTATGTAGTTTACGAAGATGAATATCAGATGGTTGCTGAGCCGTTTGCTGACGAAACCTACTGATCAACTCTCGCCGCCAAGCACTCGGGATACCGGAAGGGTGTCATGCGACTCCTAAGTCACTCGGTGAAGAGGCGGGGCTGCGCTGCTGCGGCCGCGGCGGCGGGTTTGCGGCGGGCTATGCCGACGACGCCCAGCACCGTGACCTCGGCAAGGGCGGAGCGCGGAACGAAGATGCGGTCCGTGGTCGAGTTCAGGTCCGGCGGTGTGATCTGGAGGCCGTTGTCGAGCAGGGAGAGGAGATCGTTGGGGACGACGCCTTCCATGGTTTCGTTGTCGGCATACCGCAGGCGCACCCACAGACCATCGAGCTTCGGGCGGCTGAGGAAAGCCTTACGCTCGGGCTCGAAGTCGTCGGAGAACTCGCGGACGAAATAGATGGAGCGAACCTTCGCCAGAGGGATTTGCTCGTGCTCGCCATTCGGCGTGAGCAGGTCAATGGGCTCCGCTTGACCTAAGCGCCCGGGGTTCAGATAGCCGCGCACCGGTTTTTTGTCGGCCAACACGACGACAACCTTCTTGTGGGTAGAGGCTGGGGCTCGATTTTTCAAGGGTGCAGTACGCCTAAAACGCGCCGATTTGCCAATTTTCTCAATGTATGTTATGTTAAGCTCGTTTTCCTGTCAACTCATTGTTTTCATTAGGGTTAGGCCCCCGGAGCGCCGCCCTTTGACTGAAAAAAAGCAGATCCTCAAGTCGGCCTCGATCATCTCCCTAGTCACGATTGCCAGCCGTATTCTCGGTTACGTTCGAGACCAACGGATAGCTTTGCTCTTGGGGACGTCGTTCGCCGCCGATGCCTACGTTCTGGCCTATCGAATCCCCAATTTGTTCCGGCGCATGGTCGCTGAGGGGTCGATGACGGCGTCGTTTATTCCCGTCTTCACGGGTTACATGCGAGAGAAGTCCAAAGAGGAAGTTTGGGATTTCGCGAACAAACTCTTCTGGACGCTGGCCCTGGTCGTTGCCGTCATCACTATTTTGGGAATGGTTTTTTCTCCCACGGTGGTTCACTTGTTCGCAGGGAACACCGCTGCCCGCGATCAAGCGGTGGAGTTGAACCGAATCGTGTTTCCGTACCTATTCTTCGTCGCGATGGCCGCGCTCGCGATGGGTATCTTGAACTGTTTTCACATGTTCGGACTGCCCGCAGCAACGCCCGTCGTGCTGAATGTGGCGACAATCCTATTTTCGATCGGAGCTGTCTGGCGGTACTTCAAGGATCCGGCTACTTCTATTGTGGTCGGCGTACTTGTCGGGGGCGTGCTGCAATTTCTGATCCAGGTGCCATCGCTGGTAAGCCGCGGAATGAATTTCAAGTTCGGGATCTCGTTCTCACACCCTGGCATCAGGAACGTGGCGCGGCTGATGATTCCACGGCTGTTTGGAATCGGTATCGGACAGATCAACCTTCTGGTCGATACGCGCTTTGCGACGGCGAGCCGCATGCCCGGAGGGAGCCTGGCCGCACTGTATCTTGCCGATCGAGTGATGGAACTAGTGCTCGGGGGCTACGCGATTGCGGTAGCCACGGCGATCCTGCCGATGATGTCGCACCAGGCTGCCGCGCAGGATTTTACCGCCCTGAAGAAGACGCTCGCGTTTTCCGTGCGCATCGTGGCGTTCATCACCGTGCCCGCGATGTTGGGGCTGATGATTCTTCGAGAGCCGATCATCCGAGTGCTGTTCCAGCACGGGCAATTCTTGGCGGCGTCCACGCGATTGACGGCTCGAGCGCTGCTGTACTACGCGATTGCGCTGCCTGGGTTGGCTAGCGTCAAACTGATCGTTCCGGCGTTCTATTCGACGAAGGACACGAAAACGCCAGTGATCGTCGCCGCGATATCCCTGGTCATTAACCTCGTCCTGAACATTCTGTTCTTGAATACCTGGCTCTTCGCAAGAGTGCAAAACGGCGGGCCGGCGCTGGCGACGGGCCTGGCATGCTATTTCGACTTTTTCGCGCTGTTCCTGATTTTCCGGCTGCGCTATGGAGCCCTGGGCATTCGCGAGATTTTGGGATCGTTCGGGCGAATTTCCTTGTGCTCGGCGATCATGGGCGTGGCTTGCTGGCTTGGCGGGCACTACACGCAGTTCACGATGCATTCGCGGTTTTTCGTACAACTGTCGGTTTTTGCGGGCTTGCTCGGAGGCGCGACCATTCTGTACATGGCGCTCGCCTGGATTTTCCGCTGTCATGAAATTGAAGAGATCTATGGCATCGCCACCCGCAAGAACCGCAGCGGGGAAACGTACGCGGAGGCTTGATGGAGATCTCGGCCGCCATCTCGTCGTTCGTGATGCACGTGAAGGTGGAGAAGGGATTGTCGGTGAATACGGTCTCTGCTTACCGCCGGGATCTCGTGAAGTTTGAGAGCTTTGCCAAAAAACGGAAGCTTGCGCTGGAGACGGTCAGCCGGGACGACTTAGTGGATTTCCTGGCCAGCCTGTACCGGGAGAAGCTCGAGAGCCGGACAGTGGCGCGGCATTTGGTGACGCTACGGAACTTTTTCCGGTTCGCGCAGATCCAAGAGTCGATTTCGTCCGACCCTTCGATCAACCTCGAATCGCCGAAAATCCGGCGCTCTTTGCCTGGATACCTGAGATTGGAAGAAGTAGAACACTTGCTAAGCCAGCCTGACGCAAAGACTGCGCTGGGAATGCGGGACCGAGCCATGTTGGAGGTGCTGTATTCGACGGGCCTGCGCGTGTCGGAGCTTGTAAGTTTGCGCGTGAGCGACCTCGACGGAAAGACCGGGTGCGTGCGCTGCATCGGCAAAGGGGACAAGGAGCGGATCGTGCCCGTCGGCCGCAAGGCTTTGAGCATGGTCGACAAATATCTGCGAGAAGCGCGCCCGGAGTTGCTCCGGCAGGCGAAAGCGGTCAACGGCCCAGCGCTGTTCGTAAACCGGCGGGGTGTTTCTTTGAGCCGCGTGGGCGTTTGGAAGATTCTGTCGGCGTATGGACGCCGGGCAGGTTTACGCGTGGCGTTGACACCGCACATGTTGCGGCACAGCTTCGCGACACACCTGTTGGAACGCGGAGCGGATTTGCGATCGGTGCAGCTGATGTTGGGCCACGCCGATATTTCCACAACGCAGATTTATACCCATGTTGTCGAGGAGCGGTTGAAGCAAGTTTACAAAGCACACCACCCGCGGGCATAGCGGGTCGGACCCCGGGAATACAGAGTGGCGGCGGCGCGCAGTAGTGCGCTGACGCCCGGAAGGCGAAGGAAACGAAATGCCAGACTATATGTTCTTGCTGGAAAGCCGGTTGTCGCCGGAGCAGCGCGCGGTGATGTTGCGCGTCCAGGAACTCTCCGCGGCGCTGGGATTTAATTTGTATCTGACGGGGGGCACGGTCCGGGATCTTATCACCGGAGCTTCGCTGCGCGATCTGGACTTCACCGTCGAGGGAAATCCGTCGAAGATCGCGCGTGAGCTCGAAAAGGGCGGCGCAAAGATTCTGGTGGAGGATGAGCGGCTTCGGCACATCGAGGTTCTGTTCGCCGGGGATGTCGAGGGCAGTATATCCGCAGCGCGCGACGATCACTACGTGAGACCGGGGACGCGACCAGAGCTTCGCTGGTCCACCATCATGGAAGATCTGCGCCGGCGCGACTTTTCGCTGAACGCCATCGCGATTTCGTTAAATCCAGCTTCCCGCGGCCTGCTACTTGATCCCACCAACGGCTTGTCCGACATCGAGCGCGGCGAAGTTCGAGCGTTGACGATTCACAGCTTTACGAACCAGCCGGTTCGGTTGCTGCGCGTACTGCGGTTTTCCGCGCGCATGGGGTTCAAGCTGGAGGCGCGCACGCAGGAATGGTTTGACCTGGCAATCGAACGCGATCTCCATCACACCATCACGCCGGAAGATGCGGGCGGGGAATTGCGGGCGGTGGCGCGAGAGGAGCGCCCGGCAGTGGTCCTGAAGGCCTGGGAGCAGCATGATTTGCTGGAGGCGGTGAATGCGAATCTCGCCAAGCGCCATCCGGACTACGACGCTATCACTCGCTTGATGAAGGTCCGTGAAGATATGTTCACGGCTGGATTCCGGCCGCGACTTGCCGCGCCGATGCTCTTGGCGATTCTCGGGCGCCTGAAAGATCGCGAGCAGAGCGGCGTGCTTTCTAAAGCGGGCTATCGTTCGGCGGAAGCGGACAAGGTTCTCGGTTTTGAAGAGGAGGCCTTGGACGCGCAGAAGGAATTGATCGGACGCAAAATGAACGCGCCGATCGACGCTTATCGCTTCCTGGAAGAGATGGCCCTCGATCGAACGGCGTACCTGCTGGCGGAGTCCAACAACTCTGGTGCGCTGTCGAAGATCCGTGCCTATTTGCACAAGTGGCGGCCGGTTCGCATCGGCCTGCCCGTGGTAGCAAACGAGCTACAAGCGCTCGGCATGCCGCGCGGCACGAAGTTCGATGACATCGTGGAGCAGGTCTTTGCCGCTCAACTTACGGGCCGCGGCAAGACTCCCGAGGAGCGCGAGAAGATCCTGCGAAAGTTGTCGGGAATCAAAGAGCCGCCGAAGAAAAAAGAGAAAGAGAAGAAGCCCGCGAAAACCGGGGATAAGCAGCACGCGCATGCGGAGGCAGCTTCCGCTGCGAAACACACCCACGGGAGTGCGGCTGGAAGAGAAGCGTTCAAGGCTCAACACAAGGACCGAGCCGCTGCCGGTAAGCACGCTGGCAAGCCCAGTGCACCGGCGAGCCACGGAAAGCACGTCGCGTCGAAAAAGAGCGGTGGCCGGAAGTAGTGGATGACGACTGATCGAAGAGCCGAGTTTTCGGCGCCTGTGGGAAACCTCAGAAAGCGTGTCGCAATTCTCTCGCGAGAGTTTTAGAATTGAGTTCCATGGGTCAACCGCAGTTCGTTCATCTTCACGTTCACACCGATTACAGCCTGCTCGACGGCGCCTGCGAAACATCGGAGCTTCTCGATGAGGCGTCGCGGCAGAAAATGCCCGCCGTGGCCATCACAGACCACGGGAACCTATTCGCCGCGGCAAATTTCTTCGATGAAGCAAGCAAGCGCGACGTTAAGGCCATCATCGGTTGCGAGGTCTACGTCGCGAAAGGCAGCCGCCATGACCGCGGCGAAAAGGGAAGCACCGGCAACGGACAAGAGCGCGGCGAAGCCGAACCCGGCACGCGCGGCAGCAATCACTTGGTGCTGCTGTGCGAATCGCTGGAGGGTTATCACAACCTGATCAAGCTGGTTTCCGCCGGCTTCCTGGAAGGCTTTTACTACAAGCCGAGAATCGACTACGACCTCCTCTCGAAACACAGCCGGGGGCTAATCGCGCTATCAGCGTGTTTGCGCGGACCCGTGACCGAAGCAGTCGTCGAAGAGAAGTACGATCAGGCGCGCGAGAACGCCTACCGCCTCCGCGATGTGTTCGGCAAGGGCAATTTCTTTCTCGAAGTCCAAGACCAGGGCCTGGAGATCGAAAAAGGCGTAAACCGCGAGCTTGTCCGCCTTTCCAAAGAGACCGGCATTCCGCTGGTGGCTACCAACGATTGCCATTACCTCCACCACGACGATGCGCATGCCCAAGAAGTGCTGCTCTGCATTCAAACCGGCAAGACCATGAGCGACACGCATCGCATGAAGTTCGCGACGGACCAGTTTTATTTCAAGACCGCCGCGGAGATGGCACAGGTCTTTCACGAGCTGCCCGATGCGCTCAGCCGTACCGTGGACATCGCGCATCGTTGCAACGTAAAAGTGGAACGCATTCCAAACCCTTTTCCGGAATTCAAGGTGCCGGCAGGTCACACGGCGGGCAGCTATTTTGAAAAGGTGGTTCGGGAAGGGTTTGCATCGCGCGTGCCAATTCTTGAGAAGTTGGCGCAGCAGGGAGCGCTGCACAATCCGCTCTCGGAGTACGAGCGGCGGCTGACTTCTGAGATCGAGATGATCCAGAAGATGCGGTATGAAGGCTACTTCCTGATTGTGTGGGATTTCATTCACTATGCACGGACGCAAGAGGTTCCTGTCGGCCCCGGGCGTGGCTCGGCGGCGGGAAGCCTGGTGAGCTACGCGCTTCGCATCACGGACGTTGACCCGCTACAGTACAACTTGCTCTTCGAGCGTTTCTTGAATCCAGAGCGCGTCTCGATGCCTGATATTGATATCGACTTTTGCGTGCGGCGCCGCGGCGAATTGATTGAATACGTCACCCAGAAGTATGGACGCGAAAACGTCGCACAGATCATCACCTTTGGCACGATGGCGGCGAAAGCGGCGATCAAGGATGTTGGCCGGGCGATGGACATCCCCTACGGAGAGGTGGATCGTCTAGCGAAATTGGTGCCGACCACACTGGGAATCGAGCTGGAGGACGCACTGACGCAGTCGCCGCAGCTGAAATCGGCAGTCAACAGCGATGAGCGTCTTAAAGACTTGATGGCCGTAGCGCTGCGGCTCGAAGGGCTGGCGAGGCATGCGTCGACGCATGCCGCTGGTGTGGTCATCTCGCCGCGCCCGCTTACCGACGTTGTGCCCATATACAAGACGAACCGCGACGAAATTACGACGCAGTACGACATGAATGCGCTGGAACGCATCGGTCTGCTGAAGATGGATTTCCTCGGGCTGACGACGTTGACCGTACTGCATGACACGGTGCGCATGGTCACTCAGAACCGTGGCGTCAAGATTGATCTCGACACGCTCACGCTGGACGATGCAGATACGTACAAGCTCTTTACTCGGGGCGACACGACAGCCATCTTCCAGTTTGAGTCGCACGGGATGCGCGACATCCTGCGCCGCTATCAACCGACGCGCATCGAGGATCTAACCGCTCTCAACGCGCTGTACCGCCCAGGCCCCATCCAGGGCGGCATGATCGACGACTTCATCAACCGCAAGCATGGAAAAACGAAAGTCAGCTACGAACTTCCTCAGCTGAAGGATATCCTGGAAGAAACTTACGGCGTGATCCTGTATCAGGAACAAGTGATGCAGATCGCCAACCGGCTCGCGAGTTTCTCGCTGGGCGAAGCGGATATTCTGCGCCGTGCCATGGGCAAGAAGAAGAAAGAGGAAATGGCGGCGCAGCGCGCAAAGTTCATGAGCGGCTGCGCGACGAACAAGATTCCCGAGAAAAAGGCCGATCGCATCTTTAACTTGATGGAGGAGTTCGCGGGGTACGGGTTCAACAAGTCTCACTCCTGCGCCTACGCTCTGCTTGCTTACCAGACGGCATACTTGAAGACACACTACCCGGTTGAGTTCATGGCCGCGCTGCTTACGTCGGAAACGGGCAACGCCGAAAAGCAAGTGAAGTACATCAACGAGGCGCGTGGAATGAGCATTTCGATTCTGCCGCCGGATGTGAATGAAAGTGACCTATACTTCACGCCCGTCGGGGAAGCCATACGTTTCGGACTTGCGGCCATCAAGAACGTGGGGGAAAACACGGCGAAGGCCGTCCGGGAGTCACGGTTGAGTCAGGGTGAGTTCCGTTCGTTATACGACTTCTGCGAACGCATCGAGCCGCGCTTTCTGAATAAGCGCGTCTTCGAGAGTTTGATCAAATCGGGCGCGGTGGATTTTCTCGGCGCGCGCGAAAGCATGCTCGCTTCGGTGGACGATGCGTTGACGTCGTTACAACGGGCGGCGCGCATAAGAGAATCGGGGCAGCACGGACTGTTCGGAACCGCTGCGGCACCCGCGCCGGTGGCATTTGAGCTGCAGGAAGCAACCCCGTGGAGCGAAGAAGAACGGCTCGCAAGCGAATATGCGATGCTCGGCTTCTATGTGTCGGGCCATCCACTCGCCAAGTACGCATCGCGCCTCCAAGAGTTGAAGACCGTCTCTTTAGGCGAGGTGGAGGGCCAACGCAACGGCAAAGAGATTACGGTGGGCGTCTTGATTGTCGGCGTGCGGCCGATGCGTTCGAGAAAAGGCGCGCGCTGGGCGATTTACACGATTCAGGATATGACCGGCATCCAAGAGCTCCTCGCGTTTCCCGAGAGCTTTGCAAAGCTGGAAAATACTCTGAAGCCGCGAACGCCCCTGCTCTTGAAGGTGCGCGTGCAAGTGGAAGAATCTGGAACTCGCCTGTCGCTGCAAGAGGCGCGCGGCCTCGAACAGATTTCGGAGTCACAGCCGGCGTCTAGCGTGTGCATCCGCATGAGGGTCGAAGACCTGACCGAGGACCTGCTCGATCGCCTGCAAGAGATTCTCGCTTCGTATCCGGGAAGGAATCCTGTAGTGTTCGGGCTCTGCGCTCCTGACGGCACCGTCGCAACACTCGAACTTCGGGAGCGGGTACAGCGTTCCAGCGACCTTGTGACCGCGATTCGCGGATTATGCGGTGCTGAATCGATTGATCTGGTGATGTGATGACGCCAAGAGATGATAGAAAAAGGGCGCCAGGCTCCGGTGCGCGGGAACGCGAGATCGACCGGCTCGAAAAGGACGTCGAAGAGCTGCGCCACCTGGCAGGCAGCGTCGATGCCGACGCCGAACTAGAGCGAATCCGGCAACAAGTAGCCGAGCTGCGTCACGAGTTCTACGCGCACCTCGGTGCGTGGCAGCGGGCGCAGATCGCGCGTCACGCCCAGCGGCCATACACGCTGGACTTCATTGGGCTGTTGTTTACGGACTTCATCGAATTGCACGGAGATCGTGGGTACGGCGACGACAAGGCCATCGTGGCGGGTCTTGCGAAGTTCCACGGCCGCCCCATCGCGGTGATCGGTCACCAAAAGGGCCGGGACACCAAGCAGCGCCTGGTTCGGAATTTCGGACAGCCCAAGCCCGAGGGTTATCGCAAGGCCCTGCGCGTGATGGAGCTGGCGGCCAAGTTCGGCAAGCCCATTTTCACGTTCATTGATACGCAGGGAGCGTATCCCGGAATTGATGCCGAGGAGCGCGGGCAGGCGGAAGCAATTGCCAGGAACTTGCGCGAGATGGCGCGGCTTCCTGTCCCGATCATTGTCACGGTGACGGGTGAGGGTGGCTCCGGCGGGGCGCTGGCGATCGCTGTCGGGGACCGAGTGAATATTCTCGAAAACAGCTTTTACTCGGTGATTTCGCCGGAGGGCTGCGCGGCCATCATGTGGCGTGATTCGACGAAAGCCGAGACCGCAGCCGTTGCCCTGAAAATTACCGCGAACGATCTGAAAGACCTGGGAATTGTGGACGAGATTGTCACCGAGCCCGAAGGCGGCGCACACACCGACTACGAAGCAACCGCTAAACTGCTCGACACAGTTCTCGACCGCCAGCTAGTGGCCCTCACGAATCAATCGACAAAGGACCTGCTCGAAGCGCGTTACGAGAAATTTCGCAATATGGGGCAGTTTTTCGACCTCGGCGGCTGAACCGCCGGCGGCAAAACAGCTGCCCCTATCGTTGCAGGCAGCTCTCAATCTCCTCCTGTTTTCACCCCTTGGCACATTGGCAACGCTCCCCAGAGCCGCCGTTGTCGGCATTGCGGGCCGGGTCTACTCTGGAGAGGCAATCATTCAACGTGCACGGGTCCAGGGGAATTGCTGCGACGCAGCGGCCGGTGCAGGGAGAGCAGCACTCATTATGTCGGAACCTTTCCGTCCGTATGAAAAGCTGGTGGAGATCACGATCTACGGGAAGAAATTTCAGGTCCCGGAGCGTAATTCGCTGCTGCGCTGCTTCCAATTCATCAGCCCGGAGACCATTCCGTACGGGCGGTTCTGCTGGAACCAGGAATGCCAATATTGCCGGGTGTCCTGCCAATTGCCGGATGACGACGAGTCGCGCGAGATGCTGAGCTGTAAGTTTATTGTCATGGCGGGGATGGAAATTACCGAATTGAGCCAAGAACTGAAGTGGTGCTTGCGCGCCAAGCTGCCGTCGGATGCCCCGGTTTCTCAGTAGCCTCTAAGACTTACCTCCTTTCGAGGCGAGTTTTATCACGACTTTTCCTGCCTTGCAGGGTTACATACAAGAAGTATGATCGGTCGGCGGCGGTTGAGCGACGTCAGAACCCTTTTTCCACCCCGGCGCCCAACCGCCCCGAGTTTGCTTTCTGTGGCGCTACGCTGCTGCTCGCGCTGCCGCCAGATGAGTTTGCACTTCATCGCCGCCTCAACTACGATTTCCTCCAGCCAAAATGACGAACTCAAATATTTTGCATTGCGACGGTTGCGGACAGCCGGCATCGCCTGAACACATCGCCAAGCGCCTGGAGCGTTTGGAATGGACGACCCGGTATCGCCCTGTTCACATCGGCACGTTGCTTCTCGGGTCCGTGGCGCCAAGTAAGGACAGCGAGTTCCTCTACGCACCAAGCGGAGAGTTTGCGGGGCAAGGGCGGCACTTGCTGGCTGCCACTGGTGTGTCTTACGACGGGAAGTCTCGCGAAGCCGTGCTCGCGGAATTTCAGCGAGGTGGGTTGCTACTAACTTACGTTCTGGACTGCCCGCTTGAACAAGCCGTCAGCGAGCCGGCGGCGATTCAGGCGTTGCTCTCGGCGCGGCTTCCGGCTTTGGCCGCACGCGTCCGGCGCTCCTTGAGACCGAAGAGGCTAGCGCCGATCTCACGGTTGCTGGAACCTTTGCTGGGGAATCTGGAGACCCTCGGCCTGGGTTGCCCTATTGTGCTCGACGGGAACAAACCGTTCGCGTTAGACGAAGGCGCTGAAGATGGTGTCGCTACGGCGATCGGACGCCTGCGTCAAACGCTGACACCTGAGGGAAGTGCGGCCCGCTGACCACCCCCGAAGAACCGCGAACCCTGTCCTGCGGTGCTGACCTGTATCTGCCCTTGTGGCCCCTAGACCACCGTTTGCGCTATGGTACTATCTGGAGCTACACACCAGCCATCCTGCCTGAGGAGCGTACCGGTGCAGAAGCAAGCTAAATTCGGGATTGGCATAGGCGTCATCGTCGTGGCGATGGCCGCTTTAGCGTGGCTAGGCTACGGGGAAAGCAAGACTTATTACCACACCATTGCGGAGTTGCCGACTTTGCAGGGCGCGGCGCGCAGTCATCGTCTGCGCGTCGGCGGCACCGTTGAGCCAGGCAGCATACGAAGGCTGTCCGGGCGGGTCGATTTCGTCCTACAGGGAGAAGGGAAGTCGCTGCCGGTGAGTTACGTGGGCAGCGATCCCTTGCCGGATACGTTTGTCGACAAGTCGCAGGCGTTAGTAGAAGGCAGCCTCGCGAGCAACGGCAGCTTCGTCGCGGAGCAGGTGCAGGCCAAGTGCGCTTCCAAGTACGAAGCGGCGCCGACCGCGGGACCTCCGTCGGGTACGGCGAACACAACACCAAGTTCGGCCCAGCGCAGCACAATGTAGTGCGGTAGCGCGCCCAGCGTTACCGGGGGAAGGTGGTCTACGTGGATGTATTCGGTTCGTTTGCGCTGCTGCTGGCTTTCCTGTGCGCCGTCTATGCGTTAGTCGGGGGCATCGCGGCGATTCTGACGCGTCACCCGCTCCTGATCAAGAGCGCACGGCAGGCAGGAATCGCGACCTGCGGGCTGATTTTTGTCGCCACCGGCAGTTTGGTCTACCTCTTCTTCAGTGACAGCTATTGGGTAGCGTACGTCGTAGCGCACAGTAACCGCGATCTTTCAACCTTTTACAAAGTGGCCGCGCTGTGGTCCGGCCAGGAAGGCTCGCTTCTTTTCTGGAGCTTCCTGCTGGCGATCTACGTCTGTTCGGTTTTGATTGCGTACCGAAATAAGAACGGCGAGTTGATGCCGTACGTCGGAGTGGTGCTTGCTGGTGTACAAATCTTCTTCCTCACGCTGAATAACTTCGTTGCCAGCCCGTTCAAAGTGCTGGCCACACCTGGCGCCAACGGTGCGCTGGATATTTTCACGCGGGCCGACGGCGCTGGTCTGAATCCGCTCCTGCAATATCCGGAGATGGTGATCCATCCGCCGAATCTCTATTCGGGATACACGGGGTTTACGATCCCGTTCGCGTTTGCGCTGGGTGCGTTGCTAGCACGATATCCCGGAGAGAAGTGGATTCACTTGACGCGCAAGTGGACGATGATCGCCTGGTGCTTCCAGACGGTGGGGATCCTCCTCGGTGCACATTGGGCCTACGCGGTTTTGGGCTGGGGCGGCTACTGGGGCTGGGACCCGGTCGAGAACGCATCCTTGCTTCCCTGGCTGACGGGCACGGCGTTCCTCCACTCCGTGATGATGCAAGAAAAGCGCGGCATGATGAAGGTGTGGAACGTCTGGCTCGTGTTTATTACGTTCATGTTGTGCATTACGGGCACCATGTTGACGCGCAGCGGCGTCGTTAGTTCCGTTCACGCGTTCGCGCAATCCAGTATTGGCAACTGGTTCCTGGGCTTCTTGGTGGTCATTTTTGCCGTGTGTTTCTCGGCCTACTTGAAGAATCGCGATTATCTGAAGAGCGAGAATCAGTTGGACTCGATGATTTCTCGTGAATCCAGCTTCTTGTTCAACAATCTGATTCTGCTGGTCTCTTGTGTCGCGGTTCTGTCCGGCACGCTGTTTCCGGTTTTCTCGGAGTGGTTTTCCGGCTCGCGGATCAGCGTCGGCAAGCCCTTCTTTGACAAGGTTAATATTCCTTTGGGGCTTATTCTGCTGTTCTTGACCGGCGTCGGACCGTTGTTGGCGTGGCGAAAGACCTCCGTCGAGAGCTTGAAGCGCAATTTTGGCTGGCCGCTGCTAAGTGGATTGGCAGCAGGCGTGGTTCTGTTTGCGCTTGGCGTTCGAGAGTTCTATTCGCTTTTGTGCTTCATCCTGTGTGTTTTCGTGACCTCGACCATCGGAATGGAGTTCTTCCGGGGAGCGAAGGTTATTCGCGCGCGGTCCGGCGCGTCGTTGCTCGCCTCGGCAGTAGACCTGACGATGCGCAACACCCGGCGCTACGGCGGCTACATCGTACATATCGGCATGGTGCTGATTTTCGTTGGCCTTGCAGGCACGGCGTTCAACCGCGATGTGCAGAAGGAAATGCAGATCGGCTCGTCCATGCAAATCGGCCGGTACAATCTGGTGCTACAGAGCATGGATTCCAAGCCGGAAAAGAACTACACCGCACAGCGCATGATCGTGGAAGTGATGCGCGACGGCAAGTCGCTGATGATGCTGTATCCGGAGCGGCGGTTTTTTCCAGCCAACAAGGAATCGGGCACGATGGTCGCGATCTACTCGACGCTGCGTGAGGACCTCTACGTGGTCTACGCGGGTCAGAGCCCGGAAAATGAAGTGCCCGTGATCCACGCGTACCTGAACCCGCTGGTGAAATGGATCTGGCTGGGCGGCGTCGTGGTGGTGCTGGGCACGATCGTTACGCTACTACCCAACCGCAGGGCGGTGCTGGCGCTGTCTGCCGTGCAACAACCCGCCGCGACGGCACATCCTCTGGCGCAGTCGCTGGCGCCATCCGTTACCCTTCGAGAGGGACATGACTAAGTCTTCGCGCAGGTTAGTGGCGCTTCTCCTTGGCATCGCTGGCGCTTCGGCGGCAGTGTTCGCCGTGCCTCTGCGCGCGCAGACCGACCGCGCCAAGCAAATCGGCGGCAAGTTCATGTGCATGTGCAGCTGCAGCCAGGTCTTGACGCAGTGCAACCACGTTGGCTGCACTGTGTCGACCAGCATGCTCAAAGAGCTCGATCAGCATGTGGCGCGTGGCGATTCTGAAAGCACGATCACACAGGCGTTCGTGCAGGAATTCGGGACGACGGTTTATGCCGAGCCGCCGAAGTCGGGACTGAGCTTAGTGGCTTGGGGTTTGCCTAGCTTCTACCTCTTGGCGGGAACCGTGCTCGTCGTCTTTATTGTCTTCCGCTGGCGCGCGCGATCCGGGCTGCATCCGTCCGCCGCAGGCGTTCCGGCGGGAATCACTCCGGACAACCTCGAGCGCGCACGGCAACGCGTTGCCCGGGAGACAGAGGATTGATGGTCGGCGCTGTGTCATCTCTAACGGCTATGCTCTTCATCAGTTCCGCGGATGGCGCGGTCCTCGGCGCGTGCCTTGCGCTGGCGGCGGCGACGATTCTCTTCATCTTCTACATTCAGCCGGATGCCTCTGATATGGCTCCTCACCGTTCGAAGCTGGACCAACTGTTGGAGCAGCGCGATACGATCTACGACAATTTGCGCGATCTCAGGTTCGAGTTTCGCTCCGGCAAGTATGCCGAGGGCGACTACGAAGCGATGAAGACCACTCTCGAGAACGAAGCGGCGGTGGTACTCGCGGAGATCGATCGCGTGACCGAATCGCAAGTGCGCCGTCCGCGCGCGCACCCGGCCGAAGCCGAACGGGGCGGGCGATGACGCGAAAGCGGTACTCATTCATCGCGCTGGTGGCTCTAGTTTTCGTACCGTTCCTCGCTGCGCAAGCGGGCACCGTTCACGGCACCGTCAAGAACGGCACCACCGGCAAAGTGGCTCCGGGAATCGAAGTGATCCTGATCCAGCTCCAGGGTGGGATGCAGCCGGTTGCCAACTCCAAGACTGATAGCCAGGGAGCCTTCTCGTTCGACAATCCCTCGCTGGGCGCGCAGCCGATGTTGGTGCGCGCCGTGTTTCACGGCGTAAATTTTCACCAGCCAGTGCCTCCCGGGAAGAGCGAAATACAAGTCGAAGTCTTCGAACCGACACAAGACGCAAAGACGATCGGCATACCTTCACACATCGTGATTGTGCAGCCGAACGGGTCGAACCTGGTCGTCGGTGAAGAGTATTCGATACAGAACACCTCGAATCCACCGAAAGCCTACTTTAGAGCCGATGGGAACTTCGAGTTTGCGTTGCCCGAGCGCGCACAGATCCAGCAAGCGGCGGCTTGGGGACCGTCGGGAATGCCGGTCGTGCAAGCGACGATCGACAAGACCAAGAACCACTACGCGATCGCCTTTGCATTTCGTCCAGGCGAGAGCGGAATGCGCTACTCCTACGAATTGCCCTACGCCGGGAACGCAACGACCTTGAAGTTGCCAACAGTTTATCCCGGCGCGCGGCTGCTCGTGCTGGCGCCGCCAACAATGCAGATCAGCGGTGAAGGTCTTGAGCCGGGCGGGCAAGAGCAGGGAATGAATATTTACGGGCGCGCAGGAGTTCCTGCGAGCACGGTTCTTGCGATCAACATTTCCGGAACTGCGCCGCCAGCTAGCGCGAACGCCGGCGCGGACTCGGCTCCATCGGGGCGAGATAGTGAAGACGGTGTGACCCCGGGGCAGGTGACTGTGACGCAGATTCCCGGGCGGCTCGACGTACTGAAGTGGCCCTTGATCGGGGGATTTATCGGCGTTTTCGCGCTGCTGGCAATTTTGCTGGCTCGTAAACCCGTCGTAGCTGTAGCTGGTGGCGGCTCGGCTGAGATCGCGGGTGCGCCAGGCACGCAGTCAAGGAAATCGCCACCGCGCGCGTCATCCGCCACCGAGCCCGCCGCTCCGGCGATGGCCGAAGTGGACGCCGCCGTGGGCATGAGCCTTGATTCGCTGAAGGACCAGATCTTTCGCCTCGAACTACGCCGCCAGGCCGGCACCATTTCCGAAGACGAGTACCTGCGAGAACGCGCCCGTGCGGAGAAGGTGCTCCGCGATCTCGTTCGAGGCTGAGACGGTGACTCCGCGATCGGCGCAAGCTCTCTGCGAGGGCCTTTGGTAACCCTGCCCGAGATTTCGCCCACAGGCATCCGCTTTGACAACATCGAGAAACGCTATGGCGGGCTCTACGCTCTGCGCCGCGTTTCGTTCGAGGTTGGCCCGGGTGAATGTGTTGTCTTAGCCGGGAGAAACGGATCCGGCAAGACCACCCTTCTGCGCATCGCTGCACGGTTGGTTAAGCCATCGTCAGGACAGCTAAGTTTTCCCGGCGCAACGAGTGACAGCAGTTCCGTTGCGAGGAACACGGGATTTGTCGCGCACGCGATCATGGCTTACGACGAGCTAACGGCGGAAGAGAACCTCTTGCTTTTCGCGCGGCTGCTGGGAGTCGCACAAGCAGCGAAGCGCGTGGAGGAACTCCTCCAGGAAGTAGGGCTGTTCGAGCGCCGCGATTCGCTGGTGCGCACGTTTTCTCGCGGCATGCGCCAGCGTGTGGCGATAGCGCGAGCGCTGCTGCATGCGCCGTCGGTTTTACTTCTGGATGAGCCTGCCACGGGTTTAGACCCGCAGGGCGCTTCTTGGCTGACTGAGACTTTGCGGCGGATGCGCGACGCCCGCTGCACGATTCTGATGAGCCTGCACGGGGAAACCGAGCTCTCAGCCCTGGCCTCGCGTGCCATTCGGCTGGACAGCGGCGCGGTGGTCGCGGATACGCGCACCGGGGCTAGCTTTCGGTCGATTCTCACGTTTGCGGATGCGTAGTTTTGGAGTGCGGCGGCCTTGTTTACCCTGACCTACGAAGGGCCGCCGCTTTCACGGTCGAGCGATTGCGAACGTCTGTTGCGAAAGGCGCTAGCGAGGGCATTGCGCACGCTCCAAAGGCGGGAGCAAGCTCCCGCACTCCAAGGGGACTGAAGAGCTGATGAGTTTGTTCTCCAACACGACGGTTCTGCTCGGCAAGGAGCTGCGCACGGAGTTTCGTTCACGCGAGCTGCTGACGACCACGATCGTCTTCATTCTGATCGTTCTGGTGCTGTTCAGCTTCACTTTCGACCCGTCGGCGGACGAATCGCGCCGCTTTGGTCCCGGCCTGCTTTGGCTGGCATTTCTATTCGCAGCGTCCTTGATGTTGCAGCCTTGTTTTCTGCGCGAACAGACCAACGACACGCTCGGCGCCCTGCGCCTCTCGGTAGCCGATCCTTTCGCCATTTTTCTTGCCAAGCTCGCGGCCAACACACTTTTCTTGCTTCTCACGGAACTTCTGCTGCTGCCAGTCTTCGCGATCATGTACAACGTGAAAGCGCTGCCGGTGCTTCATTGGCTGGTCTTGACATTTTTTCTGGGCAGCTTGGGAGTTTCCATCGCGGGCACGGCGCTCTCCGCCATTTCAGCGCAGGCTCGCATGCGCGAGCTCCTTTTGCCGCTGTTGCTGCTGCCGCTGCTGACGCCTATTCTCATCGCGAGTACGGAGGTGACGATCGCGCTTCTGGATCGTTCGCCGTACGTGCAGTGGAAGGGCATTGGATTTCTCGCGGTCTTCGATGTGGTTTTTTTGACGACTCTATGGCTGTTCGGAGAATATCTTCTGGAGGAGTGAACCCCGTGAAGAACGTTCTAGCTGGCGTTGTGGTGGTGACGCTCCTCGGTGCGGCGGCGTACGCGGCCTTTTTCGTCGCGCCGACGGACGTGAAGCAGGGCCTGATCTACCGAATTCTTTACCTTCACGTGGCGAGCGCGTGGACCGGCCTGACTTCGTTCTTCCTGGGCTTCGTCGCGAATTTGCTTTACGTCTGGCGCCGCCAGCCAAAGTGGGATTGGCTGGGCGTTTCGGCCGCCGAAACTGGTCTGGCCTTCACCACCGTGGTGCTCGTCACCGGCCCGATCTGGGCCCATCCGGTATGGGGAATCTGGTGGACCTGGGATGCACGCCTTACCTCCACCTTCGTGCTGTGGCTGCTTTACGTCGCCTACCTGCTGTTGCGAACGTTGATCGAAGAACCCGATCGCCGTGCGTTGCTTAGCGCGCTTTTTGGAATATTCGCGTTCATCGATGTTCCTCTGGTCTTTGGCTCAATTCGCTGGTGGCGGACGCAGCATCCGCAACCGATCATCATGGGCGAGCCTGGATCCGGCCTGGACCCGGTGATGCTCAAGGTGCTGTTGTTTTCGTGGCTTGCGATGCTGGGATTGATGACGCTTCTGCTTGTTCAGCGCTACCGGCTGGAGGCCATGCGCGGTGATCTCGAGGTTATTCAGCGTGAATTGGAGGCGGCATGAAGAATCTCGACAGCGTGTTCGCGGCATACATGATTGGCTGGAGCATATTCTTTGTGTTCTACGTAACGATCGCGCGGCGCACCTCCACTCTGCGCGACGACATCGAGCGCCTGAAGAATTCCGTCCATCGAGGCAAGTAGCGTGGCAGAGAAGAAGCGCGTCGGGATCGTGCTGTTCCAGCTTGGCGGGCCGGACTCGCTGCAAGCCGTCGAGCCGTTCTTGCTCAACCTGTTTCTCGATCCGGACATTATCCCCATGGGGCCGCTCGGTTTTCTGCGGCGGCCGCTGGCGAAATTGATTTCGTCGCGGCGGTCCATTCCGGTGGCGGGGAAGTACGCGGAGATCGGGCGGCGGTCGCCGATCGGGTTGCTGACGGAACGCCAGAGGGTGCGGCTGGTGGAGGCGGTTTCCCCGTACATCGATCCGGTCGCGGTGATTGCGATGCGCTATTGGCATCCTCTCACGTCCGAGGCAACCGACGCGCTGCGGCAGGCCGGGCCGCTGGACGAAATCGTGCTCCTTCCGCTGTATCCGCATTTTTCGTACGCCACGACGCTGAGCAGCTTGAAAGAATGGCGCCGCGTCTCTAGCCAGATGGGGGGCGCCGCAAACGGCGGCCCGAAAGAGCGCACCATCGGACAGTTTTACAATCACCCGCTCTATATTCAGGCCGTGGTGAAACGCATCGGGTCAATCCTGAGGCAGTTCGCGGACAGCTCGCGCATCCATCTGGTGTTCAGCGCGCACGGGTTGCCGATGAGCTTGGTCGAAAAAGGGCGACCCGTACCCGAAGCAGATCGAGACAACCGTGCAGTTAGTCTGCGAAGCCGGGGCGCAGCAATACTCAGGATGGCCGCGCACGCACGTGCTGTGCTACCAGAGCCGCGTTGGGCCGGCGAAATGGCTGCAGCCGCCATTGACAGGAACGATCGAGCGGCTGGCTCACGAGGGCGTGAAGGAAATGCTGGTCGTGCCGATCTCGTTTGTCACGGAACACATCGAAACCCTGCACGAAATTAACATCGAGGCGCGCGAGGAAGCCACAAAACTCGGCATCGAGAAGTTTCGCATGATGCCTGCGGTGGGGGACTCGCCGCTATTTATCGCAGCGCTCAAGGATTTGGTTTTGCAGGCTGTGGGAATCGAGCCCGAAACGCCCGTCTTCCAAACGTCCTCGGGAACGGTATAACAGCTCGCTCAGCGGTTGGTCGGTGAGCGTGGCTGCGGCCGAAAAAGCGGCAGCAAGCTGCCGCACTCCAAAAGCGCCCGCCTCGGAAGGCGGCCGCTACAACGCCCGCGCTGGTCGGCGCGAAAGTCCTCACTAGGGTATAATTCGCGTCCGAAGGCCTCGGGGCCACGTTATGACAACGAATTACAATCCAAGCGTTCACCGATTCGCCGTCTTCGTCGTGATTTGGACGATTCTTCTGCTGATTGCAGGCGCGCTGGTAACTTCCAACGAAGCTGCGCTTTCCGTTCCCGACTGGCCTCTTTCCTACGGAACGCTGACGCCTCCGATGGTCGGCGGCATCCGCTACGAGCACTCGCACCGGCTGATTGCAGGCGGGCTGGGCATTCTGACGATCGCGCTGGCAATTCTGATCTGGGTGAAAGACAACCGCCGCTGGCTGCGCTGGTTTGGGGTGATCGCGGTGGCCGGCGTCGTGGTGCAAGCGATCTTGGGCGGAGAAGTGGTGAGGCAGTTGCTCCACTACTGGCTGCCGGTGATGCATGCGTGTTTTGCGCAGATCGTCTTCGCCGCGGTCTTGAGTATCGCGGTGTTCACTAGCCGGTGGTGGGTGTCGGAACAACCGCAGCTTGAGGAAACCGGGACGCCTTCGATTCATGCTGTAGCGATCTCTAACGCTGCCGTGATCTTTTGCCAAGTGGTGCTCGGAGCGGGCTTCCGGCATCAAGACATTCCGGTCTGGCCACACATCGCGGGCGCGTTCGTGGTACTTGGCATGGTGATTTGGACCGCGGTCGTGCTTCGCAAGCGCTTTGGCACGTCGCCGGAGTTGTCGCGGGCGCGGATTCTGCTCCATGCCATCTTCGGCACGCAGTTCCTGCTGGGATTCGGCGCTTACTGGTCGCGATTGACCACGGCGAATGCGCCGCAACCTATGCCCGTGACGGTGACCCTGACAGTGATCCACACCGTAGTGGGTGCGCTGCTGTTTGCCTTTTCCGTTTTGATCGTGCTCCTGTGCTATCGAATCGTTCCGCGCGCCCGGGAAGCCGCCGCTGCGAGTCACCGCCGGGTGACCGCCTGATGAGTTCGGCGCGCACCACCGAGCTGGCGTTGATGGCGCGCGCGAACGCCTACGTATCGCTTACCAAGCCCGACGTTTCGTTTCTGGTCCTGATGACCACCGCGGCGGGCTATTACATGGGAGCGCGCGGGCCGGTCGGTTGGCTTCACCTGATTCACACAGTTTTCGCCACGATGCTGATTGCTGCAGGCACGGCCGCGCTGAATCACTACGCCGAACGCGAATCGGATCGCCACATGCGGCGAACGGCCTCGCGGCCTCTGCCAAGCGGGGTGTTGCAACCTGGCGAAGCGTTGTGGTTCGGGATTGCTTTATGCGTCGCCGGTGCGCTTTACCTGTATTTTACCGCCGGAGCTTTGGCGGCTGGACTCGGCGTTGCGACGTGCCTCAGCTACCTGCTGGCCTACACACCGCTGAAGAAGCGCACGGTTTGGGCAACGTTTGTCGGAGCTTTTCCCGGGGCGATTCCGCCGATGATCGGATGGGTTGCCGCCACCGGTTCGCTCGACCGCGGCGCTTGGCTGCTGTTCGCGATTCTGTTCTTCTGGCAATTCCCGCATTTTCACGCCATCGCCTGGATGTATCGCGAGGACTACGCGCGCGCGGGCATCCTGATGTTGCCTGTGGTGGACAAGCAGGGAACTCGCACCTTTCGTCAAATCATTCTCACAGCGGCGGCCTTGGTCGGCTTCAGCTTATTGCCGGCGATCGTGGGGCTGGCGGGCGTTTTGTACTTTTTTGGCGCGCTGGTTGTGAGTGTGGCGTTGCTCCAAGTGTGCTTGTGGGCGGCGTCGGCCAAGACCAACGTTCGCGCCAAGTGGCTGATGCATGCGACCGTGCTGCATATTCCGCTGCTGCTGGGACTGATGGTCTACGACAAGATTCCGCGCTGAGGGGAGTACACCCCGGGTATCGTGGGTGTTGTGAAATAAACCCATGATTGCGCAGGGTTTGCGCGTGCAGTAGTGTGCATCAGTGCTGCGCAAGTACCAGCGGAAAGCCAGAAGAGCTAACGAGGAAGAACACGAGGGATGTTTTCCCATGCCGCGCTCAATGCGTCTCTAAACGGTACCAGCGCCGTGCTGCTAGCGTGCGGCTACACGGCGATTCGCAACGGTAAGGTCGCCATCCACAAAGCCTTCATGATCGCGGCCTTTGTGGTGTCCTCGATATTTCTGGCTTCCTATCTGCTTTATCATTACCGCGTCGGGCACGTCGTTTTTCAGGGGCAGGGATGGATTCGGCCTGTTTATTTTGTGCTGCTCACTTCGCACGCGCTACTGGCCATCGTCATCGTGCCGATGATTCTGGTCACTCTGCGCCGCGCCTGGCTCGAGCAATTCGACAAGCACCGCATCATTGCCCGGTGGACGCTACCGCTATGGTTTTATGTGTGCGTTACCGGCGTGATCGTCTACCTGATGGTCTACCAGATTTACGGCAGCCCAGGCAGCTGATTTGGCGAATAACAACGCAGAACTATGCAAAGCGTCGGTCTCCGCGAGTAATAATCGCCAGCCGCGCGAAACACCACGTAGTTAGAGCCAGTAGCGACGGCTACATCTCCACAGGTACAGGCATTTCAAAGAACGAACCTTCACGACGTCCGCTGCTGGGTCGCAAATACATGCTGGCCGGTCAAGTACCTTCACTTGGTTCTGCAATTGAATCACCCTTGGGATAAGTTGGTCCGCTTGGTTATCGTTAGCACTGCCTGCCGTCACTTTGCAGCAATCTGCGGCTCCGACCAGTTGAAAGGTGTACACCAATCGGAAGGATGTCACCGGACCGTCACACTTCCGGCACTCAAACTGCGATTGCTGTGCACTGTCCAGCGCAGCCTGTTTCAGTAGGGGATGACCACTGTCTACGACCGCCGATTCAATGGTGCCATCGGGCCGGATGCCAAGCAGCAAGACTACGTCACCAGCGACACGCGTTTGTCGCGCCAATGGCGGATAAACTGGATTCGACAGCTTGGTAAGTACAACGCCGTCTTCGGAAGAGTCAGGACTGGCTGAGTGTTGGGGCGAAAATCCAGCAACCGCAGAGGATGAGACGGCAACTGCGGCCAGGGCACAAACCAGGAACCACGAGCGTTTCATGCTGGACAGTTTAGACTGAGCAACGTTTACCAACCAAGTGCGCGCCGTCGGGCATTCGGAGATCTCGACTTCAAGTTGGACGATTAGCGTGCTTGCCGGACAAGTGGACCTCACCTTGTTGCAGGCGGCAGGGAAGTGTTGATGGCGGCTACAGGTGCGCGGCGATGGGCGCCATCGCGCCGATGACTGCGTCGGTAAACTCATTCGTGCCTGCTTTGCCACCGAGGTCGCGGGTTACGTGCTTGGCTTCGCGGTAGACTTTTTCGACGGCGGCTTCGATTCTTTGTGCGGCGGGACGCTCGCCTAAGTGCTTGAGCATCATGATGCTGCTCATCAGCAGGGCAGTCGGATTGGCCAGGCCTTTGCCTGCGATGTCTGGCGCGGTGCCGTGTACGGCCTCGAACATGGCGCATTCGTCGCCGATGTTTCCGCTGGGCACGACGCCTAGCCCGCCGACCAAACCCGCGGCCAGGTCGCTCATCACGTCGCCGTAAAGATTCGGCAGCAGCAGCATGTCGAATTGACCCGGATCGAGCACCATCTGCATGCAGGCGTTGTCTACGATCATCTCTTTGTACTCAATTTCCGGATACTGAGCCGCCACCGTGCGGATGGATTTTAGGAACAGCCCGTCGGACAGCTTCATGATGTTGGCTTTGTGGATGGCGTGAATTTTTTTGCGGGCGTTGCGCTTGGCATACTCGAACGCAAATTTCGCAATTCGCGTGGAAGCACGCTCAGTGATGATCTTCAAGCTCTCGACGACTCCAGGGACGACCTCGTGCTCGAGGCCTGAGTACAGATCCTCGGTGTTTTCGCGCACCAGCACGATGTCGACGTCTTCAAAGCGCGATTTCACCCCGGGCAAATTCTTGACCGGCCGAAGATTGGCGTAGAGATCGAGCGTCTTGCGCAGTGCGACGTTGACGCTGGGCGCGCCACCGGCGATCGCCGTGCCCGTGGGTCCTTTTAGCGCGACGTGATTGCGGCGCACGGATTCGACCGCCGCCTGATTGACGAGTTGGCCTGCTTCCGTAGCTTTGTCGGTGCGCGCTTCGAGCTCTTCCCAGTCGATTTGCACGCCGACGGCTTCCAGAATGCGCCGGACCGCGGACGCGACCTCAGGCCCGATGCCTTCTCCGGGGATCAAAGTGACTTTGTGTCTCATGGCTGCATCGTATTGTATGCGAAGGTCCGATGCTTGTCGAAAGCGGGCGGCGGCAGGGTTGCCGGAAAGGGAACTCGACGATGTGCAGTTGCTTGCGGGTTTTGCTATACTAGCCTTGTAAGTAGCTCGCCCGCGAGCGGAGGCGAAGGGAACTATGATCAATTTAACGCCGGTTGCTAGCACCAAGGTCAAAGAAATCATGCAGATGCAGAACCCCGTGCCGGTGGCCCTGCGCGTGGCCGTGGTCGGCGGAGGCTGCTCTGGTTTCCAGTACCACATGGCTTTTGAGAATCAGACCAACGACACCGACGAACTGCTGGACTTCAACGGCCTGAAGGTCGCCGTGGACCAGATGAGCTCGATGTACCTGGAAGGCGTGGAGATCGACTACATCGAGACGGTCGAGGGCGCGGGATTCAAGTTCAACAACCCGAACGTGAAGAGCACCTGCGGCTGCGGCAGCTCGTTCAGCGTTTAAGTTTTCGGGTCGCGAGCGATGTCCGCTCCGGCTGAGGTTTTTCAGGCTCCTGGGTACTTGCCCAGGAGCCTTTTTCATGTCCGCGACTAACCTATCCGAGTGGGATGCAAGACACCGCGCCGCGAGCAGCGACGCGCCCGCTGAGCCTGCCAGTTTCGTCCTGGAGTTGCTGCCTTTGCTGCCGCTGGGGCCAGCGCTCGATCTCGCTTGCGGGACCGGGCGGCACACTCTATTGCTCGCTGGACGCCGCCAGCACGTGACCGCTGTCGATAGTTCGGCCGTTGCGCTCGACGTGATCGAGGAGCGGGCGCGTGCGGCGAACCAACCGGTGACGCGCACCGAGAGCTTGCGACGCGCCAATACCGCTCGGCCTGGGATCGAGCTTGTCCATGCCGACCTCGAACAGACCACCTTGCCGGCTAATTCCTTCGCGCTGATCCTGTGCGTGCATTATTTGCAGCGCTCGCTCTTCGCGCAGATCGAGCGGGCGCTCGTCCCCGGTGGAATGCTGCTGTTTGAAACGTTCACGCGCGCGCAGCTTGAATTTGCAGGCGGTCCCAAGAACCCCGAGTATTTGCTGGTCAACGGTGAGCTACGAAGCGCGTTTCCTTCGCTGCGGCTGCTGTTTTACCGCGAGCTGCGCGCTGGGAAGGGAATCGCCAGCTTGATCGCCGAAAAGCTGTTGCTGCCAAGTGGTCGCTGAAATGAAGAGTGCACTCTGGTCGATCGGTAGCGCGTCAGTTTCCGATAAGCGCGTTAGTGAGGCTCTGGAGGCGTCGTGGATACCAGGAAATTCGATCGCGAATAGTTCCATCAATAGGTAATAGAACTTCGTCATAGTATAATCCGCTCAATGGGGGAATCAGAATCTAAGCCTCGGCTCATTCACACCAGGCGCGGGGCTGTAATTACACTGTGCGTTACACTCTATCTCTCCGCCTTGGGTTTTCGGGATGTCCTCTCGCATTCCCAACGCAAACACCATTGGCTCCTTGACTTAAATCCGCTCGTTTACCAGTATTTCCTCCATTTTACGCTGCCAGCCTCGGTCGTAGCGGGAGTTAATCTGGGGTTCTACGCATACCTATTCTGGGGTGGGGTTGTGCTTTACCGCATTGCCCAAGGCAAAGAGCGCGTTTTGGTAGTTGGCGGGTTTACGGTTATCTCCCTCGGTTTAGTCCAAGTTCTAGTTTCAGCGTATGCGGCTGCCGCCATGGATCACGTAAAAGCCCTCGCCGAGCTAGTGGCACTCTTTGCCGCTGTGGATATCCTTTTAAGGATGCCAGCGAGCGGCTACCCTCGGGTCGATAATCAATCTTCTCCGAGTACCTGAGAATTCATCCCTTTGTCACCACTCCACTACAGGGAACGTCTACTTGCGCCGTTCCTCGAATCGCATAAGCCCCAGTAAGTCGGATCATCGGAAACTGACCCGTTCCGGGCATTTGCAATCTCCCGGTTGCGACCGTATTCTAAAGTGCCGGCATGAAAATAGCCCTCGCGCAGTTTAATCCCACGATTGGCGACCTGGCAGGGAACTCGGCTCGCATTTTGAGTCTGGCGGTGCAAGCCCAGCAACGCGGCGCGCATCTCGCGGTTTTTTCCGAGCTTTGCCTTTGCGGCTATCCTCCGCAAGATTTGCTGGAGCGCCCTGCCTTTATCGACCGGAATCTCAAGCAATTGAAAGAGTTGGCGAAGAAGTTGCCGCTGCCCGCGATCGTGGGCTATGCCGGACGGGTGAAGCGGGGAAGAGGCAAGGCCATCGGCAACAAAGCCGCGCTGCTGTGCGGCGGGCGCATCGTGTTTGAGCAGAGCAAGATGCTGCTGCCGACCTACGATGTGTTCGACGAGTCTCGCTACTTCCAGCCCGCGGAACGCCAAACCACCTACGATTTCGGGAACGAGCACCTGGGTATCACGGTTTGCGAAGACGTTTGGAACGACAAGAATTTTTGGCCCAACGTGCTCTACGATCGCGATCCCGTGACCGAGCTTATTGGGCAGGGAACTACCCTGTTTCTGAATATTTCCGCTTCTCCTTACACCATCGACAAGCGGGCTTTGCGTTTTGACATGCTCAAGTCCATCGCCAAAACCCATCACCGCGCCGTGGTCTACGTAAACCAAGTGGGCGGGAACGACAGCTTGATCTTCGACGGCGCGAGCCTGGCGCTGAATGCGGACGGCAAGGTGGCGGCGCAGGCGCTAGCGTTTGAAGAAGATCTCGTCCTCTTCGACACGGAGACGGGCCAAGGCGAGATTCATCCGCAGCCGCGCCAGGAGATCGAGTACGCCTATCGCGCGCTGGTGATTGGAACGCGCGATTACGTCTCCAAATGCGGCTTCAAGAAAGTGCTGGTGGGGCTGAGCGGCGGTATTGACTCCGCGGTGGTGGCGGCCATCGCCGTGGACGCTCTGGGCGCCGACAATGTGCAGGGCGTATCCATGCCGGGGCCGTATTCGTCGGAGGGCAGCAGGACCGACGCGGTGGCGCTGGCGAAAAGCCTTGGCATCAAGCTGATTACGGTTCCGATCGGCGACGTCTTCGATGCGTATCGCAAGGCGCTTGCGCCGGCGTTCGGAGATCGGCCCGCCGACGTGACCGAAGAAAATATTCAGGCACGCATTCGCGGCAACTATTTGATGGCGCTGTCGAACAAGTTTGGTTCGATGCTGCTCAGCACCGGGAACAAATCGGAGTTGGCCGTCGGGTATTGCACGCTCTACGGAGATATGGCTGGAGGTCTGGCGGTCATCTCCGACGTGCCGAAGCTCATGGTGTATGAGCTGGCGCGCTGGATCAATCGCGAGAGGGAACTGATTCCCCTGCCGACCATTGAGAAGCCGCCTTCCGCGGAACTCCGGCCCGATCAAAAAGATGAAGACAGCCTGCCGCCCTATGATGTGCTGGACCGGATCCTGAAGGCCTATATCGAGGATCTGAAGAGCCCCCAGGACATCGCGGATAAGTACGGATTCGACCTCAAGCTGGTGCAGGATATCGCGCTGCTGGTGGATCGCAACGAATACAAGCGCAAACAGGCTGCGCCGGGACTGAAGATTACGTCGCGCGCGTTTGGTTTTGGCCGGCCGTTCCCGATCGCGCAGCGATTTATTCCGTAAAAGGAAGAGGTTCGCGTGAAAACTTCTGTGAGTGCCATCACCATTCTTACCGTGTGTCTATCCTCGCCGGCAGCACGCGGGCAAGCGGCGCAAGCTCAGCCAGCACCGGCTTCCCAGAACACTGCGACCGCAGGCTCGCAGACGCCGATTCAGAAAACCATCGAAGCGTATTTGCGGCATCTGTACGCCTTTGGGCCGGACGTGCAGATTGGCGTATCCGCTCCCAAAGACACCCCGATTCCTGGGCTGCAGGAGACCACCGTTGACGTCAAGATCGGGGAGAACACCGAAAAAGCGAAATTCTATGTGAGCAAGGACGGGAAATATTTGGTCCGCGGGGAAGTTTCCGATTTGGGCAAGGATCCTCTGGCCGAGAATCGGGCGCTGATCCAGATGAAAGACTCGCCGTCACTGGGAAACCCTGCCGCGCCCGTGACGCTGGTCGAGTTTTCCGACTTCGAGTGCCCGGTCTGCCGCAGCTTGCATGACGCTCTACGCAATATGTTGCCCAACTATCCTAAGGTCCGCGTAGTCTTTAAGGACTTTCCGCTGGAACAGCTTCATCCGTGGGCGCGCACCGCAGCCGTAGCCGGCCGCTGCGCTTACCAGTTGAATTCCGCCGCCTTCTGGAAGATCTATGACTCGATCTACGACAACCAAGAGATCATCTCCGCGGAAAACGCGTACGTAAAGATGGGCGACTACGCCGCCCAAGCGGGCCTCAATGCCGACGCGTTTCGGGCTTGCATGAGCAGCCCCGAGGCCGCGGCCGCAGTGGACGCCAGCCTGAAGAACGGCCAGCAGCTTGAGGTCAACAGCACGCCGACAATCTTCGTGAATGGCCGACGCCTGGTAGGCGCCGATGCGCGTGCCCTCGAGCAGTACATCCAATACGAGCTCGCTCAGACGTCGTCGAAAAACACAGACAAGAAATAAGGGAGGGGAGCGGTGGGAGCCAGGCGGCAAGTGCGCCGAGGCCTGGAACACAGCCAGTTCTGCAGACCGATTTCGTAGTTAACATAATATCCGTTAGGAGACTCTAATGTTCAGGGGACAACCTGGATTCACTCGGACGGGATTCCGCCCGATGCGATTCAGCAGACACACTCGTATTGTCAGCGCTAAATTCTGAGCTCGTTACCGGAGATTACCGAGCCGCTGCTTCGGCAGTGGGAGTCTTCTCGAGGAGTTGTTCCTTGCGATAGATCAGAGAGTTGATGTCGTAGGTAGCTAGCTCGAATCCATGCCCGTGGGTGATTGCGTCGGTGGGGCACGCTTCCACGCAATAGCCGCAGAAAATGCACCGCGAGTAGTCGATGTTGTACACGCTGGCGTAGCGCTCTCCCGCGGAGATGCGGTTTGCGTCGGTGTTTTCCGCTGCTTCGATGTAAATGCAATTCGCCGGACACGCCGCGGCGCACAAGAAGCATCCCACGCACTTTTCCAAGCCGCTCTCGTCGCGATGAAGAACGTGAATGCCGCGATAGCGGGATTGGAAGTGCACCGGCTCGTACGGATAGTTCTCGGTCACCGTCTTCCGGAACATATTGCGGAAGGTCACGCTGAATCCTTGCGCGAGGGTGGAGAACGTCTCGGCAACTTCGCGGATGATGGATGGCATGCCCAGAAGTCTAACAAACCGCGCGAAAAGCGGCAAACGGAGTCGTTCCAGGACGATACTTTCGGCAGGATTGACTCCGTGGGCGCGACGTTGCGACAGTAGGACATGAACATCCGCGCCGCCGTGCCGAGTGACGCTGATGCAATCTGGGCCATCCTTGAGCCCACCATTCGAAGCGGCGAAACATACACGCTACCTTCAGACATGCCCCGCGATGAAGCGCTCGCGTATTGGACCTCGCCGGGACACGAAGTGTTCGTCGCGGAAGATGGCGGTGCAGTCTTCGGCACCTACTTCTTGTGCGCCAATCAGCGAGGCGGCGGCTCACACGTCGCCAACTGCGGTTACATCACCGCCCCAGGCGCCGAAGGCCGCGGGATCGGCCGCGCGATGTGCGCTCACTCACTCGATCGAGCGCGAGCTAGGGGTTTCAAAGCCATGCAGTACAATTTCGTGGTTGGCACCAATGAACGAGCGGTTCGCTTATGGCAGAGTTCTGGATTTGAGATCGTCGGACGCTTGCCGGGCGCATTCGAACACCCTAAGCAGGGCTTCGTCGATGCCTTCGTGATGTACCGCACCTTGTAGAATATGGATTATCACAAGGCTGCTACGCTCGACCGGCCAGAGCCTCAATGATCTGTTTGCCGTGAAACCGTCCGTTTTCAATGAAAATCTCGCTGGTGTGCCGGCCGCCAATCACCACGCCGGCGAGATGGATCCCCGGAACGTTGCTCTCCAAGGAGTTCGGATCGAGGTCAGGCTTGCGAGTCTCGGGATCCAAACGCACTCCAAGACTCTCGATGAACTCGAAGTCCGGATGGTAGCCCGTTAGAGCAAATACTCGCTTCGCCGGCAGCCGTTTCTCACCAGCTCCGTTTTCAACGATCACCTCGTCCTTCGTGATCTGCTTCACACGCGTCTCGAACAGAGCATGGACTTGCCCCGCCTTGATGCGATTCTCGATGTCCGGCCGCACCCAATACTTAATGGTGGCGCCGAGCTGCGCGTTGCGGTGCACCATCGTGACCTTCGCGCCGTTCCGGTATAGATCGAGCGCGGCTTCGGCTGCCGAGTTCTTTCCGCCAATCACCACCACGTCCTGATTCCAGTACTCATGCGGCTCGGTGTAGTAGTGCGAAACGTGTGGCAGGTTCTCGCCCGGGATATTCATTTCATTCGGCAGATCGTAGTAGCCGCTCGCCACCGCGATTTTCTTTCCTTGGTAGCGCTGGTCGATTCCCTTCTCCGTGCGCGTAAACCACCGAAAAATCCCCGTCACTGCCTTCCACACGGAGCACGCGCTCGAAAAGACGCAACTCCAACTCGTAGTGCTCTGCAGCTCTGCGGTAATACTTCAGCGCTTCCACTCGCGTAGGCTTCTCGGCGGCACACACCAGCGGCAGATCGCCGATCTCCAGAAGCTCCGGCGTGGTAAAGAAAACCATATTCACCGGGTAGTGGTAGATGGAGTTGCACAGGCAACCCTTGTCGATGACCAGCGGGCGCATGCCGGCTCGTCGCGCTTCGATAGCGCACGCGAGACCTGTAGGTCCCGCGCCGATGCAGATAATGTCGTAGGTTTCCATGGGAATTTCAGTTTGCCGGGAGTCCTGCGGAATTGCAAATTGACGGAAATTATTGGGCGGGCGCTTCTTCCAGAATTTCCGCAAGCTCCCGGCGAAATTTAGCTAGTTCGTTCAGGCGCCCAGGCGTGGCTTCGATTTCTTTCTTCTTCCAGACAAAAACCTCGCCTGCGCCCCGCCGGAGCTTCACGCTGAGGTTGCCATCAACAAGGTAGCTCGGCGGAGCCAACAGGCGCAGGCCGCCATTCGATGCCGGTGTAAGCACGGCCGCACACTCACCGCGTCGCATGCACAAGGCATTTTCGTAGGGTGAAATGGCGATGGGACGAAACCCAGCGGCGAAGACCCGCTCAAGCACCGCCATCTGCTGAGGCGTAAGTTCCAACATGGAATTGACAGGCGGGAACAAGGCGCGCTGCACAGATCCAAGATCGCGAGATGGCCTAGGCCGCAGTCGAATCCGCTTCTGACGACCCGCCTTCGAGTTGCGCCAAGATTCCGCGCAGCGTAGTGATTAGCTCGTCGCGCGACACGTGGCTCTTCTTGAATTGGATCCGGAACCGGAAGGTCTCGTTCTCCGGCTCGAACTGAAAGATAAACGGCTGAGGTCTTTGCGGACCGGTTTGTTCCTCGCGGCGCTCCCGGCGCGCTTCATCTCGCGTCAGTCCGCCCTGGAGGATGCGGTGCAACATCTCCATCATCTTTTTCTCGGTGGGCTGGCGTGCGATCTGCAGCAGCAGCGATTTCGAGTTGATCCCCTGCTCCATACACTTTCGCCGCAGCGGCTCCGGGATGTTGCGTAGCGAAAGCGTCTCGGTCACCGAGGAGCGCGCGCGGCCGATCTTCCTGGCCACATCTTCGTGGGTGTACTCGAACTGCGTCGCCAGACGGTACAAGCCATCCGCTTCTTCAAACGGCGTGAGGTCTTTGCGCTGGATGTTTTCGATGAGGCCGATCTCCAGCGTTTCCGCGTCGTCGGCCATCTTTTCGATGCAAGGGACTTCGTTCAAGCCCGCGGCTCGGGATGCGTGATACCGCCGCTCGCCCGAGATGATGTAGTAGCAGTCCTCGCGCGGGACAAACCGCACCAGCAGCGGCTCGAGCACACCCTTCTCGCGGATCGAGTCGGTCAGCTCCCGCAAGTCGCCGATGGATTTGCGCGGTTGATCCGGATTTGGCCGAATCTGGTCCACCGGAATCATGCGTCCGATGGCCGCCCCGCTGTAGCTCGTCAGTGATTCGACGTAGTGCGCGTCATGCCGCATCTTCAGCGTGACGGGTAACCCGATCCTCTTCGACACGTTGGATAACCTCCCCTGCAAGCTTTTTATATTCGATGGCGCCGGGTGATTTCGGCGCAAACGTCAAAATTGTTTCTTTGTAAGCTGGACTTTCTTCGAGGCGCACATTCTTGCTGATCTTCGTCTTGAACAGCATTTCGCCGAACACCGTGCGAATCTGCCCGTGGGTGTCTCGCGCAATGTTGGTGCGTTTATCGAAAAGCGTGATCACGACGCCAAGCATCTTTAGGCCTGGATTGGGTCGCGAGCGAATCCGTTCGTAAGTCTCGAGCAGGTCGTCGGTGCCTTCGATGGCGAAATAGGCCGCCTGAATCGGAACCACCAGATGCGTGGAAGCAACCAGCGCATTTACGGTCAGAATTCCCAGCGACGGCGGCGTATCCAAGATGATGTAGTCGTATTCCTTCAAAACCGGCGCGAGCGCGTCTTTCAGCCGGTAGGGCGCGTCGAACTGGCCTGCGAGAACCTGTTCGAGCTTCGCAAGAGCCAACCGGCCAGGTCCGAGAAAGAGCATCGGATCTTTTGTAGCCTTGACCACGTTGGCCATGGGCGCGCGGGCTTCGCTAAGCACATCGAACATCGAAGCGGGAATTTCGCCGGAATCGTAGAACGCAATGGTGGAGTTTGCCTGTGGATCGAGATCGATGAGTAAAGTGCGCTTGCCGCGACTTGCAATGCCAGCGGACAAGTTAATCGCCGTCGTTGTCTTGCCGACGCCGCCTTTTTGATTCGCAATCGTGATGATGGCAGTCATGCGGTTCTGCCTCCTCCCGTGCGACCAACATAATTCCGCCGCGCTCCGGCAAACGAGTTCCTATATATGGGTGCCTCCCGTCAGAAACCCCCTAGGCCTAGCCCCAACTCTACGTTTGCCGCAGGTTGCAAGGCAAGGGAAAAGTGAAGTTTCTGCAAACCGCCAGTGGAAAATTCTCGCAGGACGCTTTCGGGGAGTTTCTTGAAGGGGATGTGCGTCGCCGTTCTAAAAGTCGAGTCCCCAGAAATCCGCTGGCATCTTCTGGAGTTCGAGTCCCAATTCCCAACCGCTGCGGCCCTCATGTCCACGCCACACCAGCACCGAGTCGCATTCGCTTTGATTCGTTAGATTGATGAGCCGCAACTTTTGGCCAACCGTGAAGCCCTGCGGGAAGATCGCCAGGCAGCCCTTCGGACTGATATCGACCGTGAAGCCCTCCGCGCGCAACGTGCGGCCAGCTTCCTTCCATTCAATCGCAACCGCCACCCGTGAATTCAGGCGAATCCCGGCGCGGATGTGCTTCATCCGTTGTTCAAATTCGCTGGCAATCGCCACAATCGTCTCCTCGGGCCTAGTTCTCGTTTGCAAATCCGGCAAGCGTGGGAAATTGAACTCACCATCGCGCGGAAAGCTCGTAGTATCCACAGGTTACGAGGCCGAATCCTGCGGGTCAATGGGACTTCAGGTCCCGTACTACCGAGGAGTTACCCCTCGCCGCGAGTGCTAGACCGATGTCTTGGCTTGCGGAATTTGCGCCATTTTCAAGTCCCCCGTACACTCTTCGGACTCACCCACACGCCGATGATTTCGCTGAAAACACTTCGCGCTGAACTTGCACCCACGGTCCGCCTTGCCCTGCCGCTGGTCCTCGCGGAATTGGGTTGGATGAGCATGGCGATCGTCGACACCGTCATGGTCGGCCACTTGCCCGGTAGTGCCACGGCCATGGCCGCGGTTAGTCTCAGCTCGAATCTCTTCATTGTCCTCGCGCTCTTCGGGGGAGGACTGCTGCTCGGCCTGGACACACTCGTCTCGCAGGCCTTTGGCGCTGGGCAGCGCGAGGACTGCCATCGCTCGTTGCTCAACGGAATCTATTTGAGCATCGCTCTCACGCCAATATTGGCGGCTCCCGCGTGGCTGCTGCGGCCAATTCTCAGCTCGATGCAAGTGGATCCCGTGATTCTTGACCAGGCAGTGCCGTACATGAGAGCGCTCGTCGTCGGCCTTTTTCCGCTGCTGTTGTACTTCGCCGTGCGCCGCTGCCTGCAAGCGATGGTCATGGTAAAGCCGGTAGCCTTCGCGCTGGTGACGGCAAATTTGGTTAACGCGGTCGGCAATTGGGTGCTGATCTACGGGAAATGGGGCTTTCCTGCGATGGGCACCGTTGGGTCAGGCTGGTCGACGGCCATCGCCCGAACATATATGGCCGCCGTCCTCGTCGGGTATCTTCTTTGGTACGACCATCGGCATCGCACAGACCTGCTAAAGACGCCTGTCGATGTCGATCTGCCGCGAATTCGCCGCCTGATCATGCTGGGTCTGCCCGCGGCAATGCAGTTCACACTCGAGAGCGGGATTTTTGCCCTGGTTACGGCGCTGATCGCGCGCCTCGGCGCAGTGCCACTGGCGAGCCATCAGATTGCCCTCAACACGGTCGCCTTCACCTACATGGTTCCGCTGGGAATAGCTTCCGCCGCGGCGGTGCGTGTTGGGCAAGCGATCGGCCGCAAAGATTTTTCCGGCGCCGGCGACGCTGGCGGCACGGCCATCGTCCTCGGCGCCGGATTCATGACCTGTGCCAGCGTGGCCCTGCTCGTTTTTCCGCGCTGGATCGCGCGCATGTACACGCCAGACGAAACCGTGATTCACAGCACCATCGCTTTGCTCGCCGCCGGCGCGGCATTTCAACTCTTCGACGGAATACAAACCGTCGCCACGGGCGCCCTTCGTGGGGCCGGCGATACTCGCACACCGATGCTCTGCCACTTCGCGGCGTATTGGTTGATCGGCTTGCCTCTGGGCGCGTGGCTATGCTTTCGCCGCGGATGGGGCGCGTTCGGCCTTTGGTCGGGTCTGAGCCTTGCTTTGATCCTGATCGGGATCGTTCTGCTGTGGACTTGGCGTAAGGTCGTCCGGAAGCTCGCGGCACGAGTTAGCTAGAAAAGCAAAATTTTCAGCTTTAGCGCAGCACCCGTAGCAGGTTGCTGTAGTCATCCGTCCACAGCGGCAAAGAGTTGTCCGCCAGCAAGGGAGTGCCCGCCTGCACGATTTCGGGCACCGAGAATAGCTCGGGGTCGCGCGAGATCAGCACCCAATCGGCCTGCGCGGAGGCATCTGCCATCCGCGGGCGATAAATATGAACTCCCTGCAATCCCAATGACTGCGCAACATTAGCTAGCACTGGTGCCAGGTTCAGAACCCGGTTGCTGATGTGTACCGCGACGACCGACTGCGGGCCGTTCAGGTGCTGCAGATAAATCTCAAACGCTTCACGCGTCAAGAGATGCGTGGGAATCGCGTCGCCACTAAAGGCGTCGAGAACAAGCACGTCAAAGTGCTGGAGATCACCGGCGCCGGCCTCGGCCTCAAGGGAAAGCCGCGCGTCGCCAAGCAACACGTCCACCTTCGCGGCGGAATCGTGAATATAGGTGAAATACGGGTGCTCGCCCGCCGACCAAGGAATCTCGGCCGGATTGATCTCGTAGAAGCGGAACTGGTCTCCGGGACGTCCATACGCAGCTAGCGATCCCGTTCCCAGCCCGATCAGACCCACGCGGTGGGGCCCCGCGGGGAGGTTGCGCATCAGAATGCCGACTCCGCTTTGCAGACCGTAATACGCCAGGGGTATCTTGCGCAGCGCGGGGTCCAGCGACTGGTAGCCGTGAATCGTTTGCCCGTGCGCAAGTCTCAGCAAGTTGTCCGGCTGAATTTCCCGAACGTGGAGTACTCCGTAAAAGTTCCGGCGTTGGGCGATATCCAGACTCCGATGCAGCAGCGGCGATACCCAGCCAATGCTGACCAGCGCAAGCAGAGCCAGCGCCACCGCGCGCACCCACGCGATGTCCCCCTTCTCGCTCGCCCGCGATCGGTCCGCGAAGTACACAAGAATCGCGACAACCGCAATTACTCCCGCTGCGGCATAGCGGTTCGCGTCCGGAATCGAAAGCCAGCTCATGTTGAGCACGCGCAGGCCCATCGGAAGGCTGAGGATCAACACCGTGAGCGCAGCGAATCCCATCCAGCGCCGTCCCTGATGCCACCACGACTCCCCATCGCTCACCGCGGCGCCCAGCAGCAGCACGCAGCAAGCGAGCACCGCTAGCAGCAATTCCCAGTAGTCCGAGAAGATCCGCGGCGCGATGACGCTGACAAAGACTCCACCGAGGGCTCCGCCGAGGGCAATGGACAGGTAGAAAGACGTCAGATGTTTGGGCGCCGGCTTGAGTCTTGCGACTTCACCGTGGCAAACCATGCATCCGGCGAACAACAGTGTCGAGTACGAAAGCAGCACCGCCGCGATATGTGCGGCGCCCATTCCCGGCATGCGATATGCGCCGGCAAAACACGCCGTCAGAATGAACAGCGCGTGAAAAATATTCGGCCGGTACCAGCGCTCGCTCTCGAAACAAAGGATAAAAGATATGAGGTAGAGAGAAAGAGGAAGCACCCACAGAAACGGGATGACCGCCACTTCCTGGCAAATCATGTTCGTCGTGGCAAGAAGGAACACGGAGGCGCAGGCAGCCAGCCCCGTCCAGAGCAGGCGTCGCGAGATCGTTGGAGCGGGACTCTGCTGTTCAAGCGATGGCACGGAGAGCGGTCTCTCGTCTTTCCCTTTGAGTTGCGCCACTCGAAAAGCGCAAACGCTACAGAATCCAAGGAAAATTGCGTACAGCGCGGTCCAAATCCAAGCTTGTGTGTGCAGGCGTAAGAACGGCTCGAGCAAGAAGGGATAGGCGAGTAACCCCAGAAGGGATCCCAGATTCGACAGCGAATAAAGCCGGTACGGCGAGCGCCCCGGATATTGCTGAGCGAACCAATGTTGCAAAAGCGGACCAGTGGTCGCGAGGACCAGGAATGGAAGCCCGATGCCTGCCAAGAGGAAGCGCACGATGAACCAAGTGGGGCTCTCCACACCGTGAGGCCGCCAGCTCGCGCTGGGCGTGATCGGTGCGGGCCAAACGAACGCCAGAAAAATCAGCAGCACCAGCGAACTGCCAAGCACCACTAGGTGGCTTGAACCTTGCCTCCTGGCGGAAAGCCGCGCCGCAAAAAGCCGAGCATAGGCATAGCCCGCCAGCAGCAAAATTTGAAACACCAATAGACACGCGGTCCAAACCGCGGGCGTACCTCCAAACCACGGAAGGACAAGTTTTCCCAGGATCAGCTCAACTTGAAAGAGAAGGAAGGCACCGAGGAAAATAGCCCATCCATAGACGACACCTCTTCCGCCCGATGTCCTGCCGGAAGATGTATTCTCGGCACGGGCCTCAGGGGCAGACTCCTCGTCCGGAACGCAGACAAGCGTTTCGCTTCCTTCTTGCATACGGAAAGGCTCTCATCCCTGAGGCGAAATGCATCACGCCAGCAGAGACGCCCTTGCCTCAAGAAGCAAGAGGTAACCAAATCGTCGTAGGTGGAATTCGAACGGCGGGCGGATCGCAACCGCTACATCTTATAGCGCCCGAGATCGTCGTCGGAAAGACCCTCGAGCCAGGAACGCAACTGCTCGTTGGTGGTGCGCTCAGAAATAGCGCTGGAGACTTTCGAGTTCTTCAAGACCTGCTCGTCGACGAAGATTGGGCAATCCACGCGCAAGGCCAAAGCCAAGGCATCGCTCGGACGCGAGTCGATCGTCATCATCTGGCCGTCCCGCTCCACCCAGATCAGCGCGTAAAACGTATCGTCTTTCAGATCGTTCACGACCACCTTCTGCACGCGCACTTCGAGCCCAAGCAGGACATTCTTCAGTAGGTCGTGAGTCATCGGCCGCGGGGTCTGCACTTTCTCGATCTCCAGGGCGATGGCGTTGGCTTCGTACACGCCGACCCAGATTGGGAGGATGGCTTGGCCCTGCACATCCTTCAGGACCACGATGGGCATGTTGGTGACGGGATCCATCATCAGGCCACGGATCTTCATCTCTACTTCCATCGGGCCTCCCTGGACTTAGGTACCGTACTCACCTACCAGACTGTTGGGGCCTACGCCGGTCACGCGGACCCGCACGTAGGTTCCCAGAAGCTCTTTCGCTTGGGAAGTGAAATTTAGCACCCGATTGCACGACGTATGCCCCGACCAATGGTTCTCGCGGCGCGACTTTCCGCTCACCATGACCTCAAACGTGCCTCCGACGAACGTTTCGTTGCTGAGCGCTCTGGATCTGACGCTGCTTTTCCTGCAGTGCACCCAGCCGCCGGCTCTTTTCCTCGTCCGGAATCGGATCGCTCATCGACAACGCCGCTGTGTTCGGCCGCGGCGAGTATTTGAAGGAAAAGATCCCTTCATACCGCACCTCGTCAAGCAAGCTGAGCGTTTCTTGAAAATCGGCTGTCGGTCTCGCCCGGGAAACCCACGATGATATCCGTCGTGATGCTGATGGGCCGGCTCGCCTCGCGAATCATGGCGATCTTTTCCAGATACTCAGCGCGGCGTATAAGTGCGCTGCATGGCGCTGCAACACCTTCGTCGAGCCCGACTGCACCGGCAGATGCACGTGATTGCACAGCTTGGGCTCCGACTCGATCGCCGCGACGATGTCCGGCGTGAAATCCCGCGGGTGCGAGGTCGTGAAGCGCACGCGCCGGATTCCCGGCACGTCCGCGACCTCCAGCAACAATTCCGAGAAGCGCATTTTGCGCGCCGACGGATCGGCGTACGAATTTACCGTTTGACCGAGCAATTGCACTTCGGAATAGCCAAGGGCCGCAAGCTCGCGAACTTCTCTCAACACGGAACCGCTGGCGCGACTGCGCTCTGGCCCCCGCGTATGCGGCACCACGCAGTAGGCGCAAGCTTTGTCGCAACCCTCGATGATGGTCAGATAAGCCCGCCAGGGATTGTCCCGCCGCGTGATTTCGGTCTCAAATGTTTCGTCGGTATCGCTATCGAGGCCGGTCACGCGCCGGTTCCCTGCCTCGAGCTGCGCCAAAATCTCCGGCAGCTTGCGGTAACTCGCCGAACCGCACACCAGGCTCACCCACGGGGCGCGCTGGAAAATTTTCTCGCCCTCTTGCTGAGCCACACACCCAAGCACGCCGATGGTGCTGCCCTCGTCTTGCCGTGTCCGCGATATTCGCCAAGCCGCGAAAATAACTTCTGCGCCGCCTTTTCCCGGATGCTGCACGTGTTGTAGAGGATCAGCGAAGCCGCGTCGGCGTTTCCACTTGCCGGTAGCCGCGCGAAAGCAGCACGCCCGCGACCTTTTCCGAGTCGTGCTCATTCATCTGGCAGCCAAAGGTTTCGAGGAAGAACGTTCCGCCGCGTGCGCTGCAGCAGAGACGGATGCAACAACGTCGGCGGCGTCCGGGTTTGCAACCGAACGCGCCCTAAGTGAGTCCAAGCTAATATCGAATGCTTGAGCCATCGCCAAGTCGCAGTTTAGCACAAGTTCCTCGGCCTTCTTGGGGCGCGATTCCTGCGAAAAACCCTCGCTGGACTGGGCCATTGCGCGTATGGAAAAAGCGACACTTTGGCGTGAGGTTTCGTTGCTTCCACTTGGAGCGTGTGCTACGGTTCTGAAGTCGGAAAAATTTCGTTCCTACTGAGGGGTATCGTCATTTTTTTGTTCACCACAGTTGTTCTGATCGACCTTGGCAGCATTCTCGAGAATACCGGATTGGGTCGCGCGCGGAGTCATCGCGCTTCTTCTGCTGTTTTCCGTCATCTCGTGGGGCATGATCCTTCAGAAGCTCGGCCTATTCGGGCGCATCCGCCGCGAAAGCGACCAATTTCTTCGCATCTTCCGCGCCACGCGGGGCGTCGCCAATCCGCAAGCATTGGCCTCGGCGGGTTCGCCGTTCGCCTCCGTCTACGCCGCCGGCTATCGCGAACTGCAGAGCCAGGTGGGCTCGGGACCCGGCAATCCGCACCCGCCGAAACTCAAGAGCTTGCAAGCCGTCACCGCAAATATGCAGGTTGCATCCGCCGAAGAAGTTCGTCGCGCGGAAAAAGGAATGTCCTGGCTGGCCACCACCGGCTCGGTCTCACCGTTCATCGGACTTTTCGGAACGGTTTGGGGCATCATCGACGCATTCTCCGGCCTGGGCGAACGCCGGCGCCGCCAGTCTTGCGCGCCGTCGCGCCGGGCATCTCGGAAGCCTTGCTGACCACTGCCGCGGGCCTTTTTGTCGCCATCCCGGCGGTAATTTTCTATAATCAATTTTTGCAGAATATTCGCAACCTTGCGCAGCGGCTTGACACCTTTGCGCTGGAAGTCGCCGCGCAAATCGAAAAGACATTTACCTGATCGCTCCGCGGCCCTTCCAGCCTGGCCGCGAACAAAAGCTATGCCGCAAATATCCAAATCGACGCAATCCTCGCTGTCCGAGATCAACATGGTCCCGTTCATCGACGTCGTTCTCGTGCTGCTGATTATTTTCATGATCACCGCGCCGATTCTGCAGTCGGGCATCGAACTCGACGTTCCGAAGACGCACGACGGTCAAGGAAATCACCGAACAGAAGCTGGTCGTCAGCATCGACAAGAAGCAACTGGTCTATCTCGGCAACGATGCCGTCAACGTCCACGATCTCGGCGCCAAGATCCACGCCCAGCTTAAGAAGCCGCAGCGAGGGCGTTTTCCTCCGTTGCGACGAGACCGTTCCCTTCGGCATTTTCGCCGTCGGTCGTCGACACCATCCGGCAATCCGGCATCAATAACATCAGCATCGTCACGGAGCCCATCACCGATCGCGCCCGTACCCGCTGAAGATGACCACTGCTGTCGCCAACCCGGACGATTATCGGCCTTGGTAAATTTTTTGTCTATTCCGCTCATCCTCATGCCCTGCTGGCAGGCGCCATCGTCGCCTCGATCGTCTTTCATCTCACAGGCGCGCGCTGGGTAACGTGGGCGCCGGCGACGGACGGCGCAGTCAACGTCAACCTCAGCAGCAACTCGCAGCATGGCCGGCCTACCCATGCCCAAGCCGCCGGTCATCGACGACAGCAAGACTTTCGACCCGACCAACAGCCTATATAAGGAACAGCCGCAACCCAAACCCCCCGAAATTCCCAAGGACGTCGAGAAGATTCCCAAAATTCGAAAGGAAAAACCTCCCAAGCCGATCGAGCACAAATCCAAAGTCTTCGACAACAAGAATCCCCGCCTCCGATACACCGTTGCCCCAGCACGGCGGCCAGCCCAATCTGCCTACGGGCTACTCGCCAACGCCCAATCCGGTGCCGCCAGCGGCGTCGCAGGTCCAAGGCCAAGGTGGTGGCGATTTCGCGGGCCGCTACCCGGCATACGTCGCGGCCATGATTCGCAAAATCTCGCAGAACTGGAACCAGTCCAGCATCGACCCAGCGGCACGCGCCTCGCGCAACGTCCGCGCCACCGCCACTTCACCATCATGCGCGACGGCACGCGTGAAAGACATCCGCATCGCTGATCCAAGTCGCAACTCTTCCTTCGACAATTCCGGCTTGCGCGCTCTTGTACGACTCGAACCCCATGCCCGCTTGCCAGCCGACTACAACGGCTCGTATGTGACCGTGACTTTCGATTTTCTGCCGCCGGGCACTCAGTCTGCGAAGAAAAATGCCATCCGTCTTCGCGCAAACAAAACGATTTGGGAGGCAAAAGTGACCTGCGTCGTTCATAATTCAATCGTTTGCTGCTCGTGCTCGTCGTGCATCTCTGTGCTCGGCAACATCACGCTCTGCGCAGGACTGGGTCCATACCGGCACCGGTCTCGGCATGGAGAAACCCCGCATCGCCGTCGCCGACTTTGCCCCGCGCAATGACGCCACGAAAAACCACTCCGCCGCTTTTCACCCAAGTCGTCCGCGACGACCTCGCAATTCAGCGGCATCCTCGATCTCGTCAGCCCCAGTTTCTACCCTGCGCAAGTCCCCAGTGTCCCTGGCCGAACTCAAAAACCTCGCCTGGACCGATCCACCGATCAACGCCAACCTCGTCGCCTTCGGCAACCTCACCGAATCCGCGACCGAAGTCGAGATTCAGGCCTGGCTGTTCGACGTCCACAGCTCTTCCGGCCAAGCCATGATCGGCAAAGTCTATCGCGGCGCTCCCACCGACGCGCAAGTCCGCAAATTCGCCCACCAGTTCGCCGACGAAATTATCAGCAGGCTCTCCGGCGGCTTGCCCGGCATCGCCTCCACGCAAATCGCCTTCGTCAGCTCGCGCACCGGCACCAAGGAAATCTGGGTCATGGACTACGACGGCGCCAACCAGCATCCTCTCACCTCCCTGCACACCATCTCGCTCACGCCCGCGCTGGTCGCCCGACGCTTCCCGCATCGCCTTCACCTGTTTCGCGCCATCTCACGGCATCGTCAGCCCGCAGATCTGCATGTATTCCATGGACGCCAGCAAAGTCATCTCCTTCCCGCGCTTCCGCGGCACCAACAGCTCCCCTGCTTGGTCGCCCGACGGCTCGCATCTCATGTTCTCTTCGTCGATGCTCGGCAATCCCGAACTCTTCGTCACCGATGCCAACGGCGGCCAGCCCCAAGCGCCTGACGTTTTCGAACGGCGCCAGCACCTCGCCCGCATGGAATCCCAAGACCGGCCAGACCGTCGTCTTCGTCAGCGACCGCGGCGGCATCCCCAAGCTCTACATGATGAACGCCGACGGCACCAACTCCACCGAGATCGACGTGCCCGACAAGGGCTACGTGATCGATCCCGCCTGGGCGCCCAACGGCCAGCTGCTGGCCTTCAGTTGGCGCCGCCCCGAAGGCAACTACGACATTTACCTGATGGACGCGGCCACCAGCCAGATCGTCGAAATCACCCGCGACTCCGGCCGCAACGAGCGTCCCAGTTGGGCGCCCGACGGCCGCCACATCGTCTTCGAATCCACGCGCGGCGGCACGCGCCAGATCTGGACCATGCTGGCCGACGGCACGCAAGCCCATCAGCTGACCACGCCAAGGCCACAACGAGTCGCCTAATTGGTCGCCACGTTGACTTTTTGCGTGTAAAGTATTTGTGCACCGATGTATAATATATCGTGATACGAGATATCTCCGGAACCCAGCCCTCGATGCTACGATGTCTGGCTGTCGTGGGACGAACACGGGGATTCCACTTCTGGAGGAGGATACGAATGATCGAGGTCTCCCGATCACTGTACCGCGCAGGTCTGTTCCTAGTGCTCGCCGCTACTGTCTTTACGTTTGGATGCAACAAGAAGCCCGTGGCGTCAACCCCGCCGACCGCTCACAACGTGCACCGCCGCCGGCTCAACCTACCGGTCACTCTGCAAGCAGACCCGACCACTGTCGAAAAAGGCGATCCGTCCACCCTGAGCTGGTCGTCCACCGACGCCACGCAGCTCACCATTGCACCGGATGTCGGCACCGTCACCGCGCAAGGCTCCACGAAGGTCACGCCTTCCGCTTCGACGACCTACACCATCACCGCCAGCGGCCCCGGCGGTTCCGCCAGTGCCAGCTGCCAGAGTCACCGTCGCCACTGCCGCACCTCCCGCAGCCGAACTCACGCATGGACCAACTCTTCGCCAAAGAAGTCCGGGACGCCTACTTCGACTTCAACAAAGCCGACATTCGCTCCGATGCCCGCGACGCACTCGCCAAGACCGCCGATTTCTTGCGCAACTATCCCGCGCGAGCGCGTCACCATCGAAGGTCACTGCGACGAGCGTGGCTCGACGGAGTACAACCTGGCCCTCGGCGATCGCCGCGCCAGCGCCGTCAAGCAATACCTGGTCTCCCTGGGTATCTCCGCGGACCGTCTCAATACCGTCAGCTTCGGCAAAGAGAAGCCTTTCTGCATGCAGACCACCGAAGACTGCTATCAGCAGAATCGCCGTGGCCATTTTGTCAGGTCAAAGCAATAACCTTGCCGGCAGACCGTTGCCGCTATCGAAATCAAAAAGAGCCGCGCGACGAGCCAGCACTTGCTCGCACGCGGCTCTGTCGTTAAAGTGAGACGAACCGCTTTGCGGTCGCCTATAATGGCTTTCTCACCCAGCGAGTTTCAGTTCAATGGAGCTTTTCCGAAGCTCGTAGGAGGATTTGCATGCGTATCCGCAACGTCGCCATCTTCAGCGCCGCCGTTCTGGCCGGTGCCCTCGGCGGAAGTCTGATGGGCCCGCGGCCCGCCGAGGCCGTGGCCCGCGAAATGATCGAGCTTCAGCGCGACGTCACCACTCTGCTCCAGGGCCAGAAGGATCTCTCAAGCCAAATGACGCAGGACCATACCGTCATGAAGACCCTGGTCGAGCAGTCTGGCGACAACGTCGGCAAGCTCAACGCCACCATGAGCTCGCTCCAAAAGTCTGTCCAGGACGTGCAGGCCAATTCCGGCGCGCGCCTCGACACCATGTCCACCCAGGTGCAAGGACTCTCCGACAATCTCGAGGAAATCAAATCTCGCCTCGGCAAAGCTGAACCAGCAACTCGTTGACTTGCAGAACACCGTGCAGAGCCTCGACGCCAAGATCTCTGGCGGCGCCCCGGCATCCACCGGGTCCACCACGAATCCCGGCATGGCCTCCTCTTCCCCATCCTCGGGCTTTGCCCCTGCCTCCGGCGCGGTCTCCGGTCCGGCGCCATCAGCCGACACTCTGTATTCCAACGGCCTGCGCGACATCACCAGCGGGAAATATGACCTCGCCCGCCAAGAATTTCAGGACTACCTGAAGTATTACGGCGACACCGACCTCGCCTCCAACGCGCAGTTCTATCTCGGAGAGATCGCCTATTCCCAGCGCAGCTATGACCAGGCCGTTACCGAATACGATCGCGTGCTCACCAACTACCCCAAGAGCTTCAAACTCGCTCCTGCGCACCTGAAGAAGGGCATGGCGCTGATCGAGCTGGGACAAAAGAACGGCGGCATCCGCGAGCTTCGCGAAGTCGTCAAGCGCTATCCTGGCACAGAAGAAGAACGCCGCGCGCGCGCTAAGCTGAAGGAACTCGGCGTCGGCATCACCGCCGCCGGCTAGCCGCTTTCTCCTCATTCCCAAGCGAACCCCGCAGGCTCTCGCGCTTCCCATCTCCGCCTCGGTCATTTCCCTTTTGTTTCCCCGCATGTTATCGTCCTCGCCGCAAGGGGGTTTTTACTCATGTCTGTAAACAAAGTGATTCTCGTCGGCCGTTTGGGCCGCGATCCTGAGACCCGTTACACCGGCGGTGGCCAGGCCGTCGCCAACTTTTCTGTCGCCACGGATGAAACCTACAAAGACCGCAACGGCGAGCGCCAAAAGCGCACTGAGTGGCACAAGATCGTCGTCTGGGGCAAGCAAGCGGAGATTGCCCAGCAGTACCTCAAGAAGGGCTCGTTGATCTTCATCGAGGGCCGCATTCAGTCCCGCGAATGGCAGGACAAAGAAGGCCAGAAGCGCACCAGCTTCGAGATCGTCGCCAGCAACTTTCGCATGTTAGGTGGACGCGCCGAGGGCGCTGCCGCAGCCGGAGCAGGCGGAGGGACCTCGCGCGGTAGCGGCGGCGGTGGTGATGATTTCGATAGCCAAGCCGCACCGGCGGAAGACACTTATGGCGGTGGAGGCGGCCATGCCCCCGCCGGCCCCGAAATCTCTGACGAGGACATCCCCTTCTAGCTCCGGGCGTGCATCCCATGCCCAACGTTAATCGTCAGCTGCGCCTCGCAGAGCGTCCCAAAGCCATGTTGGCGCCGGGCGACCTCCAACTTGTCGAGTCCCCGCTACCAGAACTGCGAGACGGCCAAGCTCTCGCCCAAGTCCGTTACCTCTCAGTTGACCCGACCATGCGTATCTGGATGGCCGACATCGCGCAGTACATGCCTCCGGTCGCCATCGGCGAGGTCATGCGCGCCTTCGGATTCGCCGAAGTCGTCGAATCGCGCAATCCCCAATACAAAAAGGGCGACAAGATCGTTGGCCTGACCGGCCTGCAGGACTACGTCCTGATCGATGGCGGGGAGAAGCACGCGTTCCAGAAGATCCCGGCGGTCCCGTTCGTCTCGGACACTACATTCCTCGGCGTGCTGGGCATCACCGGCTTGACGGCCTATTTCGGCATGATGGAAATCGCCAAGCCTCAGAAAGGCGAGACCCTGGTCGTCTCCGCCGCTGCGGGTGCCACCGGCAGCATCGCCGGGCAAGTTGGAAAGATTCATGGCTGCCGCGTCGTCGGTATTGCTGGCGGCGAGGACAAATGCAAGTGGCTCACTGGCGATCTAGGATTCGACGCCGCCGTCAACTACAAGCACCCCGACTGGAAAGAAGAGCTCACTGCGGCCACACCCAAAGGCATCGACATTAATTTCGAGAACGTAGGCGGCGAGATCATGCACACCGTCTTGAACCGCATGAATCTCCACGGCCGCGTAGTTCTTTGCGGTCTCATCTCCGGCTATACCAAGGAAGACCCGGCGCTTGCCAGTTTCTCCACTGTCCTCATCAAACGCCTGCGGGTGCAGGGCTTCATCGTCACCGACTACGCCTCGAGATTCACCGAGGCCGCCATGCAGCTTGGCAAGTGGAAGATGTTCGGGAAATTGAAAGATCGCGAAACCCTTGTCCAGGGTCTCGAAAAAGCACCGCAAGCAATCAACACGTTGTTTACCGGCGGCAACATCGGCAAACTCATCGTAAAACTCTGACCGTCGCGTGCTCGCGAAGCTGCTATCTTCCGCCCGGAGGACCGGGAGGAGGATTCCGCTTCCGTTCTTCGTCCATACGTTTCAAGAATTCTTCAAACTTCGGAATTTGATCTGGAGTCAGAATCCCGCGAATCTGATTCCTCCCTTTCTGCCGTGCCTGATCCATCTGCGCGTCGCTTTGCTCGTGCAGCGCTTTGTATTCTCCGTGAATCTGCGAAAGGATCGTGTCGAGCTGGTGCTGCTGGTCCGGTGTTAGGCCCAGATCCTTCGTCATCTGCTCCACGCGATGCGCGCGCCTCTGCTGCTCGGTGAGAGGAGCGTTCGCGAAGACCGAGTGGTGCGCAAAAATGTAGCCCAGTACGCCGCCAAGTGCTGCTCCGAGCAGGAACACCGCGGCAACCCACAGCGCCGCCTTTCGCTTGGCGGACGTCTCGTTCATCGCGCCTTCTCCGTCAGGCTTACGAGCACTTCATCGTTATTCACAGGTGCTGGCGTGCTCTCGATCACTGGCTCCCCAGTCAAGTCGGTAAGCACCGGCCTCGCCGGCGTGGATGCCGGCCGGCCAACCAGCCACGTAGTCGTCAGAACCAGCGCCAGCGCCGAAACCCACGTGAGTTTCGCGGCCAGTTTCGGCAAAACCACCCAAGCCTCGACGGACCGCCGCAATTCCGATTCGCGCGCGGCAATCGCGGCCATCACGCGCGGCGCGAACCACGCTCCGGCCTTTTCTGGGTGGCGCGGCAGCGCTTCCAGCAAAGCACGGCTTGCAAACAGCTCGTCGATGGCAGTCCGGCATTCTTGGCAAGAAGCTGCATGCTCGGCCAACGCGGGTGAGAGCGCATCTGCACTTCTCATCCCTTCCAGCGACTCCAGAAACCGGCCACACTCGGCCCCATTCCTTTTCAGCAAGTCCCACATACTCGCCTCCATGGTTCGCTAGCTGTCTCTACCGCCTCTGCAATCCAAAATCTGCATCGCCTAAATCTAAGACTCTCCGGGGTCTCGCTTGTCAGCCACCGTGCTTCCGGGCTTGGCTCACGATTCGCCGTCGCGCCCGAAACAACCGAACCTTCACCGTGTTGGCGTTCAAATCCAATATCTGCGCAATCTCTTCCACGGCAAAACCCTCTACCTCTTTTAGAACCAGCATCAACCTATCGCGTTGATCCAATCCCTCCAGCAGCCGCTCCACTCTTTGTCTCGCCTCCAGCTTCTCGCTGATATCGGGTTCCGTCACCTGCCGTTCCCCGATGGCTTCGAATTGCCGCGCCTGATCTTCGCTCAGGTCGGATTCATAGACCAGTGGCCGGGCTTTCTTTTTTCGCAACAGGTCCCAGCATTCATTCACCGTAATCTTGTACAGCCAGGTGCTGAAAGCCGCCCGCTGATCGAACCTCTTCAGCGAAAAATACGCTTTCACAAAAACCTGTTGCGCGATATCCTCCACATCCTCACGCCGCCGGAGAATTCCCCCGGCGACCGCGAAAACTCGATGCTGATGGCGCCGGACGAGCTCTTCAAACGCCTCTTTGTCGTCGCCCTGCGCGCGGCGTACTAGTTCCCGGTCGTCCGCAGCTCCACTGGCTCTCCCCGCAGGCGCTTTCTCCGCTGCCGGGGCTGCTGCCGCTGGGGACCCTGCTTTTGTGACGCGCGCCATGGCCTTTCGGTTACGCCTGGGTTTCTCCGGTTGCCCGTGTCTGCAGCATGTGTTTCACTTGCACGTCCTCAAACTTTGTACTTGCTAGCATCTTACCTACATGCCATAATACCTCCATGATTATTGGTGACCGCCTCCGCGCTTTGCGTGAGGAAAAGAAACTCTCCCAGGGTGATATCGAAAAGCGTACGGGTCTGCTTCGTTGCTACATCTCCCGCGTTGAGAATGGCCATACTGTTCCGGCTATCGAGACGTTGGAAAAGCTGGCTCGCGCTCTCGAGTGCCCACTCTATCAACTCTTCTACGACGGCGAAGAGCCGCCCCAGTTGCCAAACCTGCCCAAGCGCAAGTCGTCTGACGACATTGCCTGGGGCAGCAGCGGCAAAGAGGCGCGCTTCCTCAATAAACTTCGCCGCTTGTTGAGCAAGGCCGACGAGGAAGATCGCAAGCTGATTCTGTACATGGCCCAGAAGATGGCCAACCGCTAGCTCGCGATTCGTCTCTGCCGGACTTGCCAGAAAGCAGTCACTCATCGAACGGGCCGCGCTAGCCCCGCTGCGCGGCTCGTTTTCGACGCCAGCTGTTGTATCTCTGCTCCCCTCACCGTCGCTTGCCCGCATAGGCCCCCGAAAATCCCTCAGAGCAAAGCCTTTATTCCCATTCAATCGTACTCGGCGGTTTCGAGCTGATATCGTAGACCACTCGCGTCACTCCCGGGACTTCGTTCACAATCCTCGTCGAGATTCGCTCCAGCACTTCCCCTGGTAAACGCACCCAGTCCGCGGTCATCGCGTCTTCGGATTCCACCACCCGCACCGCCACGGTTAGCCCATAAGTGCGGCCGTCGCCCATTACCCCCACACTGCGTACCGGCAGCAGCACGGCAAACGCCTGCCACACCTTCTCATACAGCCCTGCGCGCCGGATCTCTTCCACTACCACCGCATCGGCTTCCCGCAGCGTCAGCAAGTGCTCACGGGTAATCTCTCCCAACAATCGGACCGCCAGTCCTGGCCCTGGAAACGGATGTTTCACAAGTAGCTCGTGTGGCAGGCCCAGGTCCCTGCCGATACGCCGCACCTCGTCCTTAAACAAGTCACGCAGCGGTTCGATCAGCGCAAACGGCATGTTCTCTGGCAACCCTCCGACATTGTGGTGAGACTTAATCGTTGCCGAAGGCCCCTTCACCGACACCGATTCAATCACATCTGGATACAGCGTCCCCTGAACGAGGTACCCGATCCCGCTCTGCGCATCGTCATGCTGCAGCTTCAGCGCCTCTTCCGCGAACACGGAGATGAACTCGTTGCCAATGATCTTCCGCTTCTTCTCGGGATCAGAAACGCCCTTCAATTGACCCAGGAAACGATCCGTCGCATCCACGCCGATAACGCGAAGCCCCAATCGGTCCCTCAACATCTCTAGCGTCTGCGCGAACTCGTTCTTCCGCAACATGCCGGTGTTCACAAAAATATTGGTCAGCCGGTCGCCGATTGCGCGGTGTACCAGCACTGCGGCAACCGTCGAGTCCACTCCTCCGCTCAGCGCGCAGATCGCTCGACTCGTTCCAACCCTCTCGCGGATGGCTTCTGTCGTCTCCTCAATGAACGCCGCTCCGCTCCACTTCGCTTCCGCCTTGCACACGCGAAATAAGAAATTCCTAAGAATCTCCGTTCCTTGGTCCGTATGCCGCACTTCCGGATGAAACTCCACCGCGTAGATTTTCCGCTTCGGATCTTCGGAGGCTGCTACCGCGTTTGCTGTGTGCCCCGTCGCGTGAAACCCGGCTGGCAGCGCCACCACATGATCCCCGTGACTGTTCCAGATCCGCAAAGAGCTCGGCAGCCCTGCGAACAGTTCCGATTCTCCCTGACCACCTGTAAGGTTCAGCGACGCGCTTCCGTACTCCCGTCGCTCCGCAGGCACCACCTTGCCGCCCAGCGTGTGTGTGATCCAGTGCATCCCGTAGCAAATCCCCAGCACCGGCAATCCTAGAGCCAGCAGCGCCGGATCGCATTTCGGTGCGTCCTCTCGGTACACCGAATTAGGCCCGCCGGAAAGAACTAGCCCGGCAGGCTCGAGCTTCCGAATCTCCTCAACCGAGGATGTGCACGGCAGGACCGAAGAGAACACTTGCTGCTCGCGAATACGCCGTGCGATCAGTTGCGTGTACTGCCCTCCGAAATCGAGCACCACCACTCCGCCGCGCTCCGAGTTCGGTCTTGGCTGTTCTTCCCGCATCTTGACTCCGCTCGTCACATTACTCTCCCTCGATGCCAGTCCCCTCACCAAACCTAGAGCCAGGCTGTCATCCTGAGGCTATCCGACCAGGATAGCCGAAGGGCCTCAACGCCAACTTCAAGCACCAGGTCCGATCGCCGCGCCGACGCCACTCGCTACGCACCGCTCTCTGCTCACTACCTCACTGCACCACTAAATTCACAAGTTTGTCCGGCACCACGATCCACTTCACCACCCGCTTGCCGTTTATATGTTGCGCCACGCCAGGGTCCGCCAGCGCCCTCGGTATCAACTCCGCTTCGCCCAGCCCAGCGGCCACCGTCAACTTCCCCCGCACGCGTCCATTCACTTGCACGACCACTTCAACCTCTTCATCCCGCGCCAAATTCGCATCGAATGCCGGCCATCCCACGGTCCACAGCCCGCCGGAATGCCCCAGCATCTCCCACAACTCCTCTGCCAAATGCGGCGTCATTGGCGCGAGCATCAGCGTCAATAGCTCCAGCAGCTCCTTGCGCACCTCGGGCCGCACTCCGTCTACCAGCGGTTCGCGCGCCTGAATTTCATTCAGTAACTGCATGATCAGCGCAATGGCGGAATTGAAATGCCACCTGGTCTCAAAGTCCTGACCCACACGCCGCAACGTCTGGTGCGCTCCTCGCAGCAAGCTTTTCTCTTTTTCCGTGGCCGTGCTCGCATCAACCTTTCCAGCCGTAACACTCCGGACCGCATGCGCATGCCGCTCCACTAAACGGTACACCTTGTTCACAAATCTCCACGGGCCTTCGATGCTCTCTTCGCTCCACTCCAAATCCTTCTCTGGCGGCGCCGCAAACAGCGTATAGAGCCGTCCCGTGTCCGCGCCATACTTCTGAGCCATTTCTTCTGCTCCGACTACGTTTCCGCGGGACTTCGACATGGCCACGCCGCCCTTCAACACCATGCCCTGCGTAAACAACCGCGCCGCCGGCTCGCTATGCGTGATCAATCCCAAATCCCGCATCACTTTGCACCAAAACCTCGAGTACAGCAGGTGCAGGATCGCATGCGTGATTCCGCCGATGTACTGGTCGATGGGAAACCAATACCCCACCTTCGCCGAATCAAACGGCGCCTTGTCGTTGTGCGGATCGCAATACCGGTAGAAATACCAGGACGAATCCACGAACGTGTCCATCGTGTCCGTCTCTCGCCGCGCCGGCCCGCCGCACTTCGGGCACGTCGTGTTCACAAACTCTGGGGTTGCCGCCAGCGGCGATTCGCCCATCCCCGTCAGCTTTGGATTCGGCGGCAGCACCACCGGCAGATCCTTGTCTGGCACCGGCACCATGCCGTCGTTCGCGCAATACACCGCCGGAATCGGGGTGCCCCAATATCTCTGCCGCGAAACGCCCCAATCTTTCAGCCGGAAAATGGTCTCTCCGCGACCAATTCCCTTTTTCTCCGCGTCCGCGGTCATCTTCACAATCGCTTCGCCCGGCGCCAGTCCGTTGTACGCTCCCGAATTCACCAGCTTACCGTTCGAATGCTCGTCGAACGCCGCGGTCATCTTCTCTTCGACCAGCGGCTCGCCGTCTACTGGTTGCACCACCACGCGCACCGGCAAACCGTACTTCCGGCAAAACTCGAAGTCCCGCTCGTCGTGCGCCGGAACTGCCATGATCGCGCCGGTTCCGTACTCCATCAGCACAAAATTGCCGACCCAGACCGGAATCTCCTCCCCACTGAAGGGGTTCACCACATATCGCCCAGTGAAAACACCTACCTTCTCTGCTGTCGCCAAATCCTCGGCCTTCACGGAAATCTGCCGCATTCCCGCAAGCTTCGCCTCGGCCTCGACTCGCGTCGGCGATCCCTCAAGCAACTTCCCCACCGTGGGATGCGCCGGTGCCAAAATCAGTGCCGTCGCTCCAAAAATCGTGTCGATCCGCGTCGTGAAAATCTCGATGGGCTCGACGCCCGCCACATCCGCCACCGCAAACTTCACCCGCGCGCCCTGCGACTTTCCGATCCAATTCCGCTGCATGGTGATGACGCGCTCGGGCCAGCCGCCTTCCAGTTGCTTCAAATCGTCCAGCAACTGATCCGCATACGCGGTCGTCTTCAGGAACCACTGCTCGATCTCACGCGACTCCACCAGCGTGTCTTCGTGCCGCCAGCAATATCCGTTCACCACCTGCTCATTCGCCAGCACCGTGCAACATTTCGGACACCAGTTCACCCGGCTCTTTTTCCGGTACGCCAGTCCGCGCTCCAGCATCCGCAGAAAAAACCACTGGTTCCACCGGTAATATTCCGGCTCACACGTCGAAATTTCTCGCCGCCAGTCGTAGCTGAACCCAAAGCGCCGCAGCACTCGTTGAAATTCCGCAATGTTGTTGTTGGTCCACGTCCGCGGGTGGGTGTTGTTCTTGATGGCGGCATTTTCCGCGGGCAGGCCAAACGCGTCCCATCCCATTGGATGAATCACGTTGAACCCGCGCATCCGCTTTACGCGCGCCACCACATCCCCAATGGTGTAGTTGCGCATATGCCCCATGTGCAGCGTGCCCGAAGGATACGGCAGCATCTCCAGCACGTAATACTTGGGTTTGCTGGGATCGGCCTCGCTCTCAAACACGCGTGCGTCGGCCCAGCGTTTTTGCCACTTGGCTTCAATCGCCTGCGGATCATATCCCGATCCCCCGCCCGGCGATCCCGCCCCCTGTGAGTCGTTTTCCGCCACGCCCCGCAATCCCCTCTGATTCCCCGCTTGCTTGCCTCTGCGTTCCTCAGCGAACTCTGCGTCTCGGCGTTATCTTTTCTTCTTAGCCTTATTCGCCGCCTTTTGCGTCGCAGCAGCCTTCTTCTTGGCCGCCGCCGTCAGCATCGAAAATCCCTTCACCGCCTCCGGCGCCTGCTCCTTCAACCCCGCCAGCTCCCACAACATAGCCACATTTCGCCGGTCATCCCCGGGATCATCAATCGGCGTCTCCGCCAAGAACGCGCGTCCCGGCAGACCTTCCGGCAGCGCTGCCCCCAACCTCGGATGCGTCAGGATTCTCCGAAACGCTTGCTCGCCGATCTTGCCCTTCCCGATATGTTCGTGACGATCTACTCGACCGCCCAGCGGAATTTTCGAGTCATTCACATGGAAAACCAGCACGTGCTCTAACCCAATAGTGCTGTCGATCACTTCCAGCGTCGACTCCAGCCCGCTCGCGCTGCGAATGTCATATCCCGAGGCAAACAGATGCGCCGTATCCAAGCACGCACCCACGTGAAAACTGCTCAGCCCGTTCACGATGGCTCCCACTTCTTCTAATCGCGAACCAATTGCCGTACCCATCCCCGCAGTATTCTCGACCAAAATCCTCATCCCGCTCGGCGGCAGCCGCTTCGCCGCCTGTCTGATGGACTCAATCGCCATTGCCACAGCCTGCTCTGGCCGCGAGTCCCCACGCGCTCCTGGGTGAACCACCACAAAATCCGCCCCCAGCGCCAAGCCGCGCAGCAGTTCATCATGAAATCCCTGGATCGACCGCGTTCGCAACATCGGCTGCGGCGCTGCCAAATTGATTAAGTAGTTCGCATGAATCACCAGCGGCCCCAGCCCGAGCTCTTCGCGCCGCTCACGAAACGCCGCCGCATCCACCCCGGCGATTCGCCCGGATCCCGATCCAGACCCCGACCCGCCCGCCCACATTCGCGGGCTCGCCGAAAAAATCTGCAGCGCGTTGCAACCCAGCTTGTGTGCCGATTCCAGCGCGTTCAGATAATTCCCTGCGATCGATGTGTGAATCCCGATGCGCAGTCGTCCGTCCATCCACCCAGGCGGCGTGGGTTCCGGCTCAGGCTCGGGGCGATATTCATCTTCCGGATCGAAAGCGGTGGCGTGTATGAGAGGCTGTTCAGGCATTCCCAATGACAATTTCAACTCCTTCTTAAACCATCCATTCTACCACACGCGCAAAACTCTCTTCGGACAGCGGTGGCTGCGGCCCACGCAGCAGCTCCCAGACTTAAATGTAGCGCCGGGCTTGAGCTCGGCACTCTTCGCCTTACAACCTGTGCCTCTGTGCCCTCCCGTCTTCACCTTTATTCATTGAAACAAAACCCTCCCCATCTGCGTTTCTCCTACAGCTTCACTCACGGTCGGCTCACCGCAACACGTTGGAGGAACGATGCAAACGCTCTGGCAAGACATCCGTTTCAGCATCCGCATGCTCCTCAAGAGCCCTGCCTTCACCGCCATCGCCATTCTCACCCTCGCCCTGGGCATCGGCGCGAACACTGCGATCTTCAGCATTGCCAATGTCTTCCTCTTCCGCCCCCTCCCCGTCAAAGACGCCGACCGCCTCGTCGCCATCGGCGTGCAAAGCTCCCCCACCTCCGAACCCTACCAGGCCTCCTATCTCGATTTCCTCGATTACAAGCAAGCCCCAGTGTTCACCGACATGACTGCCTTCGTGCTCGACCTCGTCGGCATTGGCGCTGACGGGCGCGCCGACCGCACCATCGTCGCCGAGGTCCCCAGCAATTTCTTTACGATGTTTGGAATTCGCCCCGCCATCGGACGCCTCATCGTTCCCGGTGAGGGCGATCAGCCCAAGGCCGGCAACGTAGTCGTCCTTGGTTACAGCTATTGGCAAAGGCGCTTCGCCGGCAACCCCAACGTCGTCGGCCGCAGCATCAGCTTTGACGGCCACGACGTGACCGTCATCGGAGTCGCCGAGAAGAAATTCCACGGCCCGTATGCCATAGTCGAAATGGACGCCTACGCTCCCATCGGCATGCACGACATCTCCACCAGCGACGCAGGCTTCTTCACCGACCGCTCCCAACGCGAGCTTCACATCCTCGCCACGCTCAAGCCCGGCGTCACCACTAGCCAGGCGGAAGTCGCCCTTCAGGTCATCGCTACTCGCCTTTCCGACCAATTTCCCCAAACCAATCACGGCCAGGTCGTTCGCGTGTTCCCCGAGCGCATCGCTCGCCCGGAGACCGGCTCTGCCGCGTCTCTGCCACTCGTCGCTACCGTTTTTCTCGCCCTGGTCGCCTTGGTTCTAATGGTCGCGTGCATCAACGTCGCCAATCTGCTCCTCGCCCGCGCTTCCGCGCGCCAGAGGGAGATCGCCATTCGGGCCTCCATGGGCGCCACTCGCTTTCGGTTGATCCGGCAAATGCTCACTGAGAGTATCCTTCTCGCGGTTGCCGGCGGCGCTGCCGGCGCGGTGCTCGGCATGTGGGTTTGCAGTGCCCTCGAGAGACTCCGTCCTCTCGGCGATTTCCCTCTTCGCTTCGGCTTTTCGTTTGACTGGCGTGTCTTCGGTTACGTCGCCGGCGTCGCAGCGGCTTCCGGCATCCTGGCCGGCCTCGCTCCGGCATTGCGCACTTCTCGCACGAATCTCAACGAAACTCTGCGCGAAGGCGGCCGTGGCTTGATCGGCGAAGGTGGCCGCCGCCACATCCTGCGCAACTCGCTCGTCATCGCTCAAGTCGCGGGATCGATCATCGTCCTGGTCGCTGCGGGACTGTTCGTGCGCAGCCTCACCAATGCCGAATCCGTCGATCTCGGCTACGATCCACACAACGTCCTGAACGTCGGCATCAACCCCGCGCTCCAGAACTACGACCGTCCCCGCGCTGAGGCTTTCTATCGCGAATTGCTGCGCCGCGCCAAAACGATGCCCGGCGTCGAGTCCGCCACGTTCGCCTATTCTGTGCCGCTGAGCTATTACTCCACCGGCGGCGCCATCCACGCCGAGGGTCAGGTTCTAGGCCGCGACGAACGCGCTCCCGGCGGACAACGCAATATCGTCGGCCCCGAGTACTTCGCTACCATGCGAACTCCCATCTTGTCCGGCCGCGGCTTCACGGAAGCGGACGCGCAATCGTCACCGCTCGTCGCCGTCGTCAACGAGACCATGGCGCGCCACCTCTGGCCCAACCAGGATCCCATCGGCCACAGGTTCAGTTATGACGGTGAGAAGAAAAAAGACGCGCTCGTCACCATCGTCGGCGTCGCTCGCAACGCCAAAAACAACGACCTCATCGACACGCCCGGCTTGTTTTTCTATGTGCCCATCACGCAGGAGTACAACGCCACCCACGTTCTGCAGCTTCGTACTTCCGTTCCTCCCGAAACCCTGATTCTTCCGGTCGAGGCGCTGGTCCGCGAGTTCGATCAGAACCTTCCGCTTTTCGACGTCATGACCATGGAGAAATCCTTGACTGGCGCCAATGGCTTCTTTCTTTACAAGATGGGCGCTGCCTTTGCCGGCACGCTTGGCGCGCTGGGGCTACTCCTTGCCGTCGTCGGTGTTTATGGCGTCGTGTCCTACGGCGCAACCCGCCGAACCCACGAAATCGGCATTCGCATGGCGCTCGGCGCGCAGCCGGGCAGCGTCTTTGGTCTCGTGCTTCGCCAGGCCGCCATTCTCGTCAGCTCGGGCATCGCGATCGGCCTCCTCGCCGCCCTGGGCGTCACCAAGCTTCTCTCTAGCCTCCTTGTCGGCGTCACGTCGTATGACCCGCTCACCTTCGCCGCGGTCGCATTCCTTCTGATCCTGGCGGCCTTCGTGGCGTGTTACATCCCCGCTCACCGCGCCATGCGCGTCGATCCCATGGAAGCCCTCCGCTACGAATAACCTTGGAGTGCGGCGCTGTTGTTTACCCTGAGCCTCGAAGGGCCGCCGCCCTTTACCCACTCGACGTCGTCGCCCTCTTACGTAGGCGCTGGGCTTCAGCCCGGCGCTTCACTCTGGCTTCGGGACTTTCAACTCTAAACTCTCGACGGTAAACTGCGATCTCATGAAGCCCATGCACTTCCCAACCCCTGCCGACTTCCGCGCTTGGCTCACTGAAAACCACGCCCAACAAACCGAACTCTTCGTCGGCTTTCACAAAAAAGATTCGGGCAAGCCGTCCATCACCTACCACGAAGCACTCGACCAGGCCCTCTGCTTCGGCTGGATAGACGGCGTCCGCAAATCCGTAAACGCCAGCAGCTACATGGTCCGCTTCACCCCGCGCAAAGCAAAAAGCTACTGGAGCAAAATCAACACCAACCGCGCCAACGAACTGATCAAACGAGGCCTGATGCAGCCTCCCGGCGCAAAAGTCTTCGGAGCCCGCGACCAAGCCACCGCCAAGCGCTATTCCTTCGAGCGCGAAGCCGCCAAACTCAAACCCGCCGACACCAAACAATTCCAGTCCAACGCCAAAGCCTGGGCCTTCTTCCAATCCCAACCTCCCTACTACAAACGCGTAGCCACTTTCTGGGTCGTCAGCGCCAAACAAGAACAAACCCGCCAACGCCGCCTCCAATCCCTAGTCGCCACCTCCGCGCAACACCGCCGCCTGGACCAATTCATTTCCAAGAAGAAAGCCTAGCCGTCCGGCTCCCGGGGGCAGATCCCAGGAATGGCGCGAGCGATTTTTCAGTGCTCTGGTTTTTTGCCCCTTTTTTGTGCTAAGGCTTTTGTCTTGTTCGTGTTTATCCGATTTGGTGTGGTCGCAGCGTAGAAGACAGCGCATGGTAAAAGTCTCGCGATGGACATCCGGGTAACCTTTAGTGACGATCCGGCACGGGTCCTGACCATTGCCGGAGGATTCCTTGCCTCGCAGCCGGTCCTTCACAACTTGGTTCTTTCGCTCCTGCACGCTCGTGTGGCGCGGAGCGAGCCGGGGCGGTACTGGGTTGTCCACCGCGATAAGATTGACGGCGAGAAGATTGCCGGCGTCGTTTTCCAATCGCCGCTCACCTTTGCCGCCACACTTACTCCGATGGAACCAGACGTGACGGTTGCGATGGTAAACGCGATTGCCGATGCGGGAGTCGCCCTGCCGGGGGTAAACGGCGAAGCAGCGACCGCCGCGACCTTTGCGGGTCAGTGGACCGAGCGACATAAGTCGGCGGCTGTCCCCACGCACGGACAGCGTCTGTACGAATTCCTCGATCCCCCAAAAGGGTCCGCCATCGATGGCCAGTTTCGGAAAGCAGGTGCCGAGGACCACGCTTTAGTGGCTCGGTGGGCGCGCGCGTTTCACGAGGAAGTGCATGAACCGCTGAGCGATCCCGATGCCGTCGTTGGCAGGTTGATCTCTGCAGGACAAGTGTGGCTCTGGGATAACGGCCAGCCGATCTCGATGGCCGTTGGCCGCGCGCCGGTCGAAGGCGTGGTCCGGGTGAGCGGTGTTTACACGCCCCCAGAACACCGGCGACAAGGCTACGCCGCCGCTTGCGTGCTGGAGCTCTCGACCTCGATCCGCCAGAGCGGCCACCGCTGCATGCTTTACACCGACCTAGGCAATCCGACGTCGAACTCCATCTATCGCCGCATTGGGTATAGAGCGATCGCGGAAGTGCTCCGCTATCGTTTCGACTGACTGCATTCGCAGGATGGGCCCAGACGCAAAACCGGCGTCTGGGCACCCGGCCACACAGATTCTGAATCCGATCGAAGGCGCGGGGTTTATCGCTGGACGCCAATCGGGAGATTGGCGTTCCCGGGAGTCCGGCCCCTGAGCACTGGACGTTTTCCGCAGCCTGCGAAGCCATGTCCTCAGGAAATCGGTTCATCGCCCGGCAGCTCACTACCTGCTGCGATTTGTCCGGTCCGTGGGGATGCAGTACACTCGCGTTCTCGCTACCGGTCAGGGGAACCCGCCATGTTAGTTGTGATGCAGTCGCACGCCACTGAGGAACAAGTTCGCGCTGTCTGCAAGCGCATCGAGAGCCTTGGCTTCAAGGCGCATCCCATTCCCGGGGCGATTCGTACGGCGATCGGCATCACCGGAAATGAGGGTGCCGTCGACCTGGGCGTGCTGGAATCGCTGCCTGGGGTGGTGGAGTGCATCCCGGTCAGCAAGCCCTACAAGCTGGTCAGCCGGGACGCTAAGGCCGAAGACACCGTGCTGCGCATCCCGACGCCCCGGGGCGACGTCCTTGTGGGCGGCGATCATGTCGCCATGGTCGCTGGTCCCTGCGCGGTGGAGACTGAAGAGCAATGCATGGCCATCGCCGAGCGCGTCGCCAAGGCCGGCTGCCGACTGTTCCGCGGAGGGGCGTACAAGCCGCGCACTTCCCCATATAGCTTTCAAGGGCTGGGCGAGGCGGGCCTGAAGATCCTCGCCAAGGTCCGCGAGACGCACGGCTTCGGCATCATCACCGAAGCCATCGACAACGAGAGCCTCGACTTGGTGGAGGAATACGCCGACGTGATCCAGATCGGCGCGCGCAACATGCAGAATTTCTCGTTGCTCAAGCGCGCGGGCCGCGCCAAGAAGCCCGTGCTTCTCAAGCGCGGCATGTCCGCCACCCTCGACGAATTTCTGATGGCCGCCGAATATATCCTGTCCGAAGGCAACTACAACGTGATGCTCTGCGAGCGCGGTGTTCGGACCTTCTCGGACTTCTCAAGAAACACTTTAGATCTTGCCGTAGTGCCCGCGGTCAAGAAACGCAGCCACCTTCCGATTCTCGTCGATCCCTCCCACGGCACTGGCAAGCGGCACAAGGTCCTGCCGCTCTCTCGCGCCGCGATCGCGGTCGGCGCCGACGGTCTGCTCGTCGAAGTTCACCACGAGCCGGACAAAGCCCTCTCCGACGGAATGCAATCGATCCTCCCGGAAGAGTTCGCCGAGCTCACCGAAGAAGTCCGCCAGATCGCCACCGTCCTGCATCGCCATGTCAACTAGCCGCATCTTCGCTCCCCGTAGTCCGAGTAGCACAGACACTCTTGTCTGTGCCAGCTTGGGCGCAACCGAAACGCAAGCCGCCCGACTCGTCTGCCGATGCGATACCCAATCGCCCAGCGGTGTGCACCTCGGTTCGGTGCAAGACCGCACAGACAGGAGTGTCTGTGCCACCTGGATGGACCTCAAGCCATGAGGGGCCGTCGCACCAATTTTCGCATCCTCTTCGTCGGCGTCGTTCTTCTCGTTTGCGCCATCGTGCTGCTCGCGCGCGAACATCGTCCCTCGTTCCTGCGTCCTGGCCTGCGCCTGAACGCATACGTCAGCAGCAGCAACGGCAACCTAACAGTCGTGGACCTCGTACGGCTTCGCGCCATCTCGCGCATCCCTATTGGGCCAGGCCTGTCGGGCATGCGCGAACACCCCACGCGCGCGGAAGTCTGGGGCGTGAGTTCGGAGGATGGCTACGTATGGATTCTCGACGCGCGCACCAATCAACTGAGTGGGCGTATTTCGGTCGGCCCACTTCCCTACGCGCTGGATTTTTCCGCGGACGGCAGCCGCGCGTATACGACGTCCTCTGGAAGCGACACGGTGATGGCGATCGACTGCCAGACGCACGCGTTCGTCGCTCGGGCGCATACGGGACGCGAACCCGTCCTGGCGCGTTTGACGCCGGATGGCAAAACCATTGTGGTTCTCAATCGCCTGGACGCTTCGCTGGGAATCCATGACGCCACGACGCTCGCACAACGCAGCATCGTGCAGGTAGTGCCGCAGCCCGAAGCGGTCACCGTTATGCCCGATAGCTCTGTGGCGTTCGTTCTGAGCCGCAGTGAGCCGCGCCTATCGGTTGTCGATCTGCGTCGCGGTGTTTTGCTGGCGAATCTACAGCTCGCGGGAAAGCCCTCGGACATGCTGCTGAAGCCTGACGGCGGCGAGCTGTATGTCATCTCTCCCGATTCTCACGGCCTGCAGGCGATCAACACCTGGACGCACGAGGTCGGCGACTATGTCCTTCTGGGCTATTCGCCTACGCGCGGAATTCTGAGCGCGGACGCCAGCCTGCTGTACATCACGGATGCTTCGGCAGGCCGCGTCACTGCCGTCGATATCAACAATCGCCGCTTGATTCGCACTGGAAACGGCCGCGAGCTGTTGATCTCCGTGGGGCAAGGTCCCGCTGCCGTGCGCTTCGATCCTGCCGAAAACTTGCTGCTGGTGGTGAACCACGATTCCGGCGACCTGGCCGTCATTCGCGCGCGCATGGACAACCAAAGTTTGTTGACGATGATCCCGGTGGGAGAGCGGCCGCAGGACTTAGCGGTGAAGTTGTTCTGAAAAAACCGAAGTAACGAAGTAAAGAAAAAAACAGAGCGACCCGAGCTGCGCTTACGGCTTGTCGGTTTCGATAGGCCAGGAGGCTTGCTCATCGCCCAGCGCGATGTCTAGTGCGCCCTCGGCCGGCAACACGTCCACCGGCAACCCGCCGTGCCAGAGCGCAACGCCAAGCCGCAACGTTTTCTGCCCCATGAGGTTGATCTCGCTGCGCTGCACGGAAACCTCGAGAATGCGATCGAATGCCACACTCGCAACACTCGTCGGATTCAGCAAACATACGCGCTCTTTTTCGACGGCGAACCCTTGCAGGCGCCCGCGCTCGATCTGCACGACCACCGTCAATTCTTCCGCGCCGCCGATCGTGATGCGAAATTCCGGGTCTTCCATCTCGCCCAGCGCATCGGATAAATGGATCGACGCGCACGCTGAACCGCTCTTCCTCGAATCCGTAGCGCAACTCGCGCAGATAGAAGACGCGTCCATGCATCGTGCCGCCGCGCCGCTCGGGAGAGATACAACCCTGCGCCCAGCCACTCGAAGTACGAAGTGTCCCGGCCATCCACCGTGATCTTCAGCAGGCCGGCCGGCGCCATTTGCAAAGCGTGCTCGGGCCTGCGCTTGATAGGCTTCGCCAGATCGGCGGGAGCCACTTGCCCGAGCGCGAGATAGATGCCGGTTAGGTGCTTGCGGTACAGCGCGTCAAATTCGGCGTCATTCGCGGTGCTGTGCTCCGGGCCGTACCACCAGCACCAATCGCTACCCTCCGCGGCCAGGAGAGATTCGAACGCCGTGAGCAAGTGCGGCTTCGGTTGGCGCATCGCTGCGGCCCTGTTTCCGCGCTTCGGCAGCCCGGCCATACGCTTGCCGCGCATCCCAGAGGAGCTCCCACGCGGCGACGTCTTCGGCGTCTCCGATCCACACGTCGAAATTCGCGTTGATCCAGGATCCGGGGAAAATGCCGCCGTTCGTGGGCACGTTCTTCGCCGCAGCGATGGCTTCGGTTGCGGTGAGCGCGCGGAAGTCCTGATCGCTCGCGATGCGCCCGTAAAATTCACGCAGGAATTCGCGACCGTTGCCCGGGTAATATTCCCAGGCGTTCTCGCCATCCAGAAAAAGACAGATCGTGAGGGGATCCGCGCTCTGCGCGCGTTCACCGAGATAGCGCAGCTTTTCGTGCAAATCTTGCGCGGCGGCTTTCGAGTCCATCCGGCTGTAGACGAAGCCGATCAAATCGGAGAGCTGATGATCGCGAAAGAGTCCGGTGATCGCATTGCCCGCGATTTGCACGCGCCACGGTTTGTACAAACGCTCGGCATTTGCCGGGACGCCCGTGGTATCGCGGAAGAAACCAACGTTGAGCGTTCGTCCGAGAACCCCTTCGTCGGTACCGAACCACTGGAAGCCTTCCTCGATCGCAATCGATAGCGTTTGATCGGAAACCGATCCTTCGGAAGGCCACAGCCCGGCAGGCTTCGCGCCGAACACACGCTCGTGATATGCCCGTGCGCGCCGCAACTGTTCGCGCGCATCCTCTGGGTGGCGATAAGCGCGCCGCGGCAGAGGTGTTCCGGGATTCGCAACGCGCGCGATGTCGGAGTCACATAGCAACGGAAGAATGGGATGGTAGAAGGGCGTGGTGCTGAGCTCGATCTGTCCCGTCTGCGCCGCCTCGCGATAAACGGGAAGAACCAAGGCGAGCAGTTCGAGTTGCTTGGCGCGCAGCGTTTCTTTTCGCGCTCCGTGTAGTCTTTGCCTTTGTCCGCGAGGCGGCTGACGACATCGTCTTTCTCGAGCCAGACTTCGTCCATCCAAGCGAGCTGAGAAAGAACTTGCAGGTCGCGCCAATCGCGCGAGGTGAAGGTTACGAGCGCCTGCGCGCCGCCGGCGGGCCGCGACCACTCGTGGAGCTCGACGAAGCGGGGCCAGCGCGACATCAGCCGCTCGTGATTGAGCTGAAAGGCCCGCGCCAAAATCTCGACTTTGTCCTCGCGCGTTAGATCATCGGTTTTCTTGAAGGCAAGCGCGAACCACGGCTCATCAAATTTCCCGCTGGCATATTCCTCGAGCTGCATGCCGAGTGACGGGACGACGTTGAACGTGGCATGAAATTCAGGCGTTTCCTGGAGCACCTTCACCATGCCCCAGTAATCTTTCACCGCATGGAGCCGGGTCCACGGCAGTACGTAGCGTCCCGCTTCAGGATCGCGATACTGGGGCTGGTGCATGTGCCACAACACAACCAAATGGATGCGATTCATCGGCGGCGCCTCGACCGCGTCGAGAGCGCGCTCGTGTTACACTCAGCGTTCTCGTCATGCGCATCCTGGACCGCTACATTGTCCGCGAAGTTTTTCGTCATGCGTTCCTTGGCCTGATTGTTTTTACCTTTGTTTTCTTCGTGCCGCAATTGGTGCGGTTGACGGCGTTGTTTGTCAGACACACTGGGTCGGGCTCGCAAATCGCTGAACTATTCCTGTGCATCTTTCCCGGCGTCTTTGCGTTCACGATTCCGATGGCGATTCTGATAGGCGTGCTCCTGGGCCTGGGGCGCATGTCGGCCGACAGCGAAATCATCGCGCTGACGGCGCTGGGCATCGGCCGCCGGCGAATTCTGCTGCCAGTTGGCGTGCTGGCGGCAACCGGCACAGCAGTTACACTGGCGATGACCCTATGGCTCGGCCCGTACGCGCTTCGCACGTTGCGAAGTCTCGAAGCGGAGCTGCTGACATCGCTTCCTGATTTTCAAGTTCAACCGCGCGTCTTCGACGAGCGCTTCCCGCGCATGGTGCTTTACGTAAGCGATATTTCAGCCAGCGGCACGCAATGGCGCGGCGTGTTTTTGGCGGAGGCCGCCGGGGAAAACGGCTCGCGCCTGACCCTCGCGGAGAACGCAATTGTAGTCGCAGCGCCGAACCAGGGCAAGCTAGAGCTGCACTTGCAAGGAGGCTCGACGCACGATTTCGACCGTGCCGATCCGGATCATTATTCGGTGACCGCCTTCGGACGGAGCGATTTGCCGATCGAGGTTACGGACCTGGCGCGCACGCAAACGCGGCAAGTGAAGAACGACGAGCGCTCCCTGGTCGAATTGGCCTCCGATACGGGACCAAACTGGCGCGAAGCTCGCGTGGAATTTCATCGCCGCTTGGCATTTCCCGCGGCGTGTTTCGCGTTCGCATTGATAGCCGTTCCGATCGGCGCGCAACCTCGACGCGGCGGGCGAGCGGCTGGATCGTTGATCGCGGTGTTCCTGATCGCGGGCTACTACTTGCTCCTGATTACCGGCAGCGGCATGGCGCGTCAAGGCGTTCTTCCGCCGGCGGTCGGCTTGTGGATGCCGGACATCCTGCTGGTGATGGCGGGACTCGCGCTGCTTCCGCGCATGGAGCAATTTCACAGCGAAATTCGCTGGCTTCCGCAGTGGAGCCGCTTTCGAACGTGGCTCCGGCTGGTGCGGCTCCGCAGGGCTCGCGCGCGCGCAGCCGTCGCCCGGGTGACCAACGGCGTAAGGGCGCAACTCGAAGTAGCGGCGCCGTCGAGCGGGAGCTTCCCCCGATTGATGGACCTTTATTTACTGCGGCGCTTCTTTCTTTACTTCGTGATGCTGATGGCGGCGTTCGTCTTTCTCTTTGAGGCGTTCACATTCTTCGAGCTGCTGGACAACATTGCAACCAATCGAATTCCCTTTTTCATCGTTCTGGAATACTTCGTTTATCTCACTCCGTATCTGTTGTATCAACTTTCACCGCTCGGCGCGCTCGTGGCCATCCTAGTGACGATTGGCGTGATGAGCAAGAACAATGAGATCGTCGCCTGCAAGGCGAGCGGCACGAGCCTCTACCGGATCGCCGTGCCGCTGCTGTTTGCCGGCGTGGCGCTGGCCGCCACGATGATCATCCTCGACGACACGTACTTGCCCTACGCCAACCAGCGCCAGGACGCGCTGCGCAACCAAATCAAGGGCCGCCCGGCGCAGACCTACACCCAGCCGCAGCGCTGGATCTTCGGGGAAAACTCGAAGATCTATAACTACGACCTGTTCGACTCGCAGCAAAACCTCTTCGGAGGGCTTAGCGTCTTGGAGATCGATCCCGCCACGTTTCAAGTTCGACGGAGGGTCTACGCTTCGCGGGCGCAGTGGTCGGATGCGCAGAATCTTTGGGTGCTGGAATCGGGCTGGGTGCGGGATTTCTCGGACGGCAGGATCGCGCGCTACGAGCGCTTCAATGTTAAAGATTTACCTGAACTCACGGAACCGCCGACTTATTTCCACCGCGAAGTTCGGCAGGCGTTCCAGATGAACTGGGGTGAGTTGCGCCGCTACATCGATGGGTTGCACCGCGCGGGTTTTGATGTGTCGGCGCTCACGGTTCAGTGGCACCGAAAGTTGGCGTTTCCTCTGATTGCTCCCATCAGCATGTTGCTGGCGTTCCCGTTTGCATTTTTGGTTGGCACGCGCGGGGCGCTTGGCGGAGTGGCGATCGGTGTAGGTATCGGAATTCTGTATTGGCTTGGCGCGGAGTTGCTGGCGGCGATGGGCGGCGTGGGGCAATTGCCACCGCTGCTGGCGGGATGGTCGCCGGATATCGTGTTTTTTTTCTTGGGTTTGTATTTCTTTTTTAAGATGCCGACTTAGGGTGGCCGGCGCACTAATTTGGGGATGGGCACCTCGGCAGGACACGATGCGTCTGAGTTGTAGGCCGGGAGGGGCGAGCCGCTCCCCTACAAATGGGCGTGGGTTGGTCCAAGCGTGCCGCGATTGCGGCAGAAGCGCCCGCCACGGTCGGCGGCCGCTACTTAAGCAAGACATCGCGTTGCGTAGAAGCGAGAGGCCGCGTCGGGAATGCGAGTCGATAAATCTGGACCGGTTGCTGAAACGGGGCGCAGCATGCTGCGCCCCTTCATTTTCGTGTCGAATAAGGGCGATCACTGTGTGAATGTCGGCATGGTGATTTTGTCGCCGTGCCGACAGCTCACGTGAAAGTTTAGATGTGGGCGCGCCGACGGGACGGAATCTCCGTCGATTCGCAGCGCGCGCACTGATGAACTACTTGCGCTTCTTGCTTCCGCCTTTCTTTTCTTCAACGACGGCTTGGGCTGCACCTAGGCGCGAGATTGGAACGCGGAAGGGTGACGCGCTGACGTAGTCCATGCCAACAGTGTGGCAGAACTTCACGCTGTCCAGATCTCCGCCGTGCTCGCCGCAAATCCCGATTTTGAGTTTCGGGCGAGTCTTGCGGCCGCGCTCGATTCCCCACCGCATCAGCATGCCGACGCCTTTGACATCGAGGGACTGGAACGGATCGGCAGCGAAGACGCCTGCCTTCTTTTCGTCGACGTAATCGGGGAGAAAGCGCCCGGCGTCGTCGCGGGAGAGTCCCATGGTTGTTTGGGTGAGGTCGTTGGTGCCGAAGGAGAAGAACTCTGCGACCTCAGCGATCTCGTCGGCAAGCAATGCGGCGCGGGGGAGCTCGATCATGGTGCCGACCAAGTAGTCGAGCTTTATTCCAGACTTCTTGATGATCTCGTCGGCGACGCGGCAAGTGGCCTGCTCAAGAATCCAGAGCTCTTTTCTATCGAGGACTAGCGGAATCATGATCTCAGGTAAGACTTTAACTCCACTCTTCTTGCATTCGATGCCCGCCTCGATGATGGCGCGCACCTGCATCTCAAGAATCTCTGGATAAGTGATCGCCAGCCGGCACCCACGATGGCCAAGCATCGGATTCGCTTCGTGAAGTTGGTCGACACGTTGCGCAACCTTGTCGGCGCTGATGCCCAACTGCTTAGCGAGCTCTTCCTGTTTGGCCCGCTCGTGAGGAACGAACTCGTGAAGGGGCGGATCGATCAGTCGAATGGTGACCGGGAAGCCATCCATGGCCTTGAAGATGCCGATGAAATCGCGGCGCTGGAACGGCAAGAGCTTATCTAAAGCTTTAACTCGCGCTTCGGGAGTATCCGCAAGAATCATTTCCTGGATGGCCCGCTGGCGCTCCTGCCCTTTTTCGGGCTGCTCGAAATCGGTGAAGAACATGTGCTCGGTGCGGCAAAGTCCGATGCCTTCCGCACCGAACTCGCGAGCTTTGCGCGCGTCCTGCGGCGTATCGGCATTGGTGCGGATACCAAGGCGCCGCAAACCATCGGCCCACTTCATCAGGGTGTGGTAGGACGGAGGCAGTTCGGGAGTGACGAGGCCCATTTTGTCGCTGTAGACGATGCCTTCGCCGCCGTCGAGCGTAATCCAATCTCCTTCTTTAATTGTCTTGCCGCCGACATTCATCGACCCAGACTTATAGTCAATGTTGAACTTTTCGGCTCCCACGATGCAGCACTTACCCCAGCCGCGCGCAACAACCGCGGCGTGGCTGGTCTTACCGCCCGTGGCAGTGAGAATGCCTTGGGCGACGGCCATGCCGCCGACGTCTTCGGGGCTGGTTTCGCGGCGAACGAGAATGACCTTCTCGCCCTTCTTGGCCCACTCCTCGGCGTCGTGCGCTGAGAAAACGACCCGGCCGACAGCCGCGCCGGGAACAGCATTGATGCCGTGGCCGAGGATTTTGGAGGCGAGGGTCTTTCTGTCCACCTTGCTGTCAATAACGGGATAGAAGAGGCGTTCGATGTCTTCTGGCTTGATCCGCATTACCGCGTCTTCCTTGCCGATCAGTTTCTCGTTGGCCATGTCCACGGCCATGCTGAAGGCGGCGGCGGGAGTGCGCTTCCCCGTTCGCGTTTGCAACATGTAGAGCGTGCCCTCTTCGACGGTGAACTCCATGTCTTGCATGTCGCGATAGTGTTTCTCAAGTTTTTCTCGAACTTTTTCGAGCTGCCCGTAGACCTTGGGCATGATCTTCTTCATTTCGGTCAGGTGCATCGGGGTGCGTATTCCGGCGACGACGTCTTCGCCTTGCGCGTTAACGAGGTAGTCGCCGTAGAACACTTTTTCGCCCGTGCTGGGATTACGCGTGAAGCAGACGCCGGTGCCAGAGGTGTCGCCGGTGTTGCCGAAGACCATTTGCACGACGTTGACGGCCGTGCCAAGGAGACCGGTGATTTTCTCGACGCGGCGGTAGGTTACCGCCTTTTCCGCCATCCAGGAGCCGAATACGGCACCGATGGCACCCCACAACTGATCGATAGGATCCTCGGGGAAATCTTTGCCTGTCTTCTGGCGGAAGTGCGCTTTGTACTCGGCGACGAGTTCCTTCCAGCCGTTGGCGGAGACCGCCGTGTCTTCCTTAACGCCAAGCTTCTCTTTCATGGCGCGGAGGCGATGCTCCAAGTCTTCCTTCGGCAGCTCCATGACGACGCTGGAATACATCTGCACGAAGCGGCGATAAGCGTCGTACGCGAAGCGCTCGTTCTTGGTGCTGGAGGCCAACCCTTGCACGGAGCGATCGTTGAGGCCGAGGTTCAAGATGGTTTCCATCATGCCGGGCATCGATCGCGCGGAACCCGAGCGCACGCTGACGAGAAGAGGATTCTTGGGATCACCGAGCCTCTTCTTGGTGGTCTTTTCAAGCTTGGCGACGTTGTCTAGGACCTGCTTCTTCAACTCCGCAGGATATTTCTTGCCGTTCTTGTAGAAATAGTCGCAGGCCTCGGTGGAAATCGTGAAGCCAGCAGGCACTGGCAACCCGATCTTGGTCATCTCGGCCAAGCCAGCGCCTTTCCCGCCTAGAACGTCGCGCCAATCGCCATCACCTTCCGCTTTACCTGCACCAAAGAAATAAACCCATTTAGTCACTTTATCCCTCGTATTTGAATTGTGTTGATACGAATCCTGTTGCGTCGATCGTCGTCCTATTTGTGTCGTCGACGTGCCGACTTTTCAAGTGCTGCACGAAATATTCTACTCAGTTTCACTGTTAAACCAACGGTTGAACTATCTAGCGCCGCTCGTCAGCACCGATTTCTGAAAAGTCCGCCACGGTGGTGAACTCGCGGAGAAGCTCCGAGAGCAACGCCAGACGGTTCTTGCGCACTGCTTCGTTCTCGGCGTTAATCATGACTTCCTCGAAGAACCGGTCTACTGCTTTGCGCAATCCGGCGATGCGCTCCAAAGCTTGCTCGTAGTGCCCCGCCCTCTTCTCGGCTTGGACCTTGGAAGCGGCCTCACGCCCGGCGGCGAAGAGTTCGCGCTCGGCATCGCTCTCGAAGAGATCGGTTTGCACGCTGCCGGCGTTGCCGTCCTTCACGTTGGACTTTTCGAGAATCTTGCGGATGCGCTTAAACGAAACGGCGAGCGGCTCAAAATTCTTGGACTTGCGGATTGCGCGCAAGGCACCCAGGCGCTTCTGAGCGTCCACCAAATCGTCGGCGCCGGCACGGAACACGGCGTTGACTTCGTCGTAGGCAAACCCCTCTCGCTCGCGAAAGACGAACTTGGCGCGGTCGAGAATGAATTCGAGAATTTGCGCTTCTTGGGCAGGCGTTACAGCGCGCTTTGGGGCATGGGCGAGAAGCGCCTTTGTCGCCGCGCCGACAGTGAGCGACAACGACACAGGCAGCTTCTTGTCCAGGATGATCTTCACTACTCCCAGAGCAGCGCGTCGCAAAGCGAAAGGATCACTTGAACCCGTGGGCACGACGCCGACAGCGAAACAGCCAACGATCGAGTCGACTTTGTCGGACAGCGCAACGGCACAGCCGATCAGATTGCGCGGGATAGGATCGTCAAGACCCACCGGGCGGTAGTGATCGTAGATGGCGTCGGCGACGTCGTCCGGTTCGCCTTGGGCGCGGGCGTAGAGTCCGCCAACGACGCCCTGGAGTTCGGTGAACTCGCGGACCATTTCCGCGGCGAGATCGCACTTGGCCAGTTCGGCGGCGCGGTCGGCATCGGCGACGTGAGCCTGGAGGATGCCGCGGTTAAACCACTGCTCGGTGAGCCAGCGGGCGATGGCGCGAATGCGTTCAGTCTTGTCGCGATAGCTCCCAAGGCGCGATTCATAGGTAATCTTGGCGAGCTTCGGCATGTAGTCGGCGAGCCGACACTTCAAGTCAGAGGCCCAGAAGAACTGGGCGTCGGCAAAGCGGGCGCGCAGGACGCGCTCGTGCCCGGCCCTGACGAGTCCCTTGGAATCTTTGGCGAGGTTGATCACCGCAAGGAAATGAGGCGCCAGATCGCCGTTGCGTTTCTCCAGCGCGAAGTATTTTTGGTGATCCCGCATCACGGTGATCAGGATCTCGTCGGGGAGGCTGAGAAATTCGGGGTCGAAGGCACCCTCGATTACAGTCGGATACTCGTTCAAGTAACACACGAGGTTTAGGAGATGGGCATCCTCGTGGAGTTTGTACCCGCCTCGCTTGGTGTGAACGGCTAGCTCGCGCTCGATCTTTTCGCGGCGCTGGGCCGGGCGGACGATGACGCCGTTGGCATGCAGTTTCTTTTCGTAGTCGGCGAAGAAGCGGACGGGTATCTCCGCAGCGCCAAGGAACCGATGGCCACGAGTCGTGCCTCCTGCCTCGACGCCCCCGAAAGAGAACTTGAGAGGTTTGCCATCGAGGAGTGCCACGATCCAGCGGATGGGTCGAATGAAGCGGGCGCCTTCGAGGCCGGTCCAGGTCATGGAGCGCGGCCACGACAGATCATGGATGGCACGGGGCAGGATCCCGGTCAGAATCTGTTCCGCTGTACGGCCCCGCCTGGTCTGCTTGACGGCGACATATTCGCCCTTGGGGGTGGCTAACAGGTAGAGGTCGACCAGGCGGACGCCTTGCTTTTCGGCGAAGCTGACGGCGGCACGTGTCGGCTCGCCGACGGCATCGTAGGCCACCGACTTTGGCGGACCGGTGATCTCGTTCACCACGTCGGACTGCTTGGCGGGAAAGCCACTCACCCATGCTGTCAGACGCCGTGGGCCACCGAAAGTCTCCACCGTTATGCCTTCGCCCAGGCTCTCGGCAATCAGCAATTTCTCGAGGTTTGCTTTAAGTTCTTCTTCGGCCTTGGGGAGCATCCCGGCCGGAATCTCTTCGCTACCGATCTCGAAGAGTAGTTCAGAACGTTTCTCTGCCGGAACGCTGGCGGGCTTACGTGGGCTCGTCTTCATCGGCGAGCCTCAGGGCGGGACGTGACTCCGCCGATCTGATCGAGGTACGAAGCGGCGGTGCGGCACGCGACGGTGCGGACTCGCGCCATGAGGGCGGCACGCTCGGTGGTCGAGATGACTCCGCGAGCGTCCATCAAGTTGAAGAGATGGGAACACTTCAAGCAATGGTCGTAGGCAGCAAGCAACGGATACCTCAAGCGATTCTTCCCTTCCGTACCTGCGAAGCCTTCAAGTAACTCTTTAGCTTGCTTCTCGTGCGAATCGAACTCCGCACGGATCGCTACGGCGTCGCTTCGGTTGAAACTGTATTCGGAGAGTTGCTGCTCCTCGGCGAGACGGATGTCGCCGTAGGTTTTGTCGTTGGACCAGCGGAGGTCGTAGACGCTCTCGACGTTTTGAAGGAAAGCACAGATGCGCTCGAGCCCGTAGGTGAGTTCAACCGAGACCGGATCGAGGTCGATGCCGCCGCTCTGCTGGAAGTACGTGAACTGGGTAATCTCGAGGCCGTCCAAGAGAACTTGCCAGCCGATTCCCCAGGCACCGAGAGTCGGCGATTCCCAATTGTCTTCCTCGAAACGGATGTCGTGCTCCTTTAGCTCGATGCCGATGGCGCCAAGACTCCTCAAGTAGACGTCTTGGACATCCACGGGCGTGGGCTTAAGAATCACTTGAAATTGTAAGTGCTTGTAGAGCCGGTTCGGATTTTCGCCGTAGCGTCCGTCGGCGGGCCGACGACTCGGCTGCACGTACGCGACACGGTAGGGCGAAGGCCCGAGCACCCGCAAGAAGGTCTCCGGGTGCATGGTCCCCGCGCCCACTTCCACATCGTACGGCTGTTGCAGGACACATCCCTGCCGCACCCAGAACTGAGAGAGCTTCAAGATCAGATCCTGAAATGTGAGGCCGGAAGTGCGTGGTTCAGGTTTTACTTTAGCTTTCAAGTCATCTCCAGCAGCGCGCGTGTTCCCAGCTTTCGCTCCGTGTGGTGCTCGATCCAATTGAGCGCGGCCTCACGCAACTCTTGCGCAGCGACCTTCAGTAGCTCCGCATCCTCGATACGGTCCAGGCGCTGCCCGGCAAAGCTCTCAGCCAGCTGCCTGCCAGCCAGGTGCAACGGCCGCATGCCCGGACGCTTGCACTTCTCGCAAAACAGTCCCGGCTCCCAGGCTGCGTGATACGCCGCTTGCGACCCGAAGGCTATGTCGCACTGCGAACAGCGGTCGAACCGCGGAAGCCAGCCACCCAAGCGGACCGTCCAGAAGGCGAAGTAGCTGAGCGGCAGCGCCCAGTCGCCGCGCCGGTCGATCTCGCGAACGGTCAGCAAGATCAAGCGAAACATCGGCTCCGCTGCTTCGTGCTCGGGCAAAACGAGCTCGGAGACTTCGCTGACCACAGCTAGTCCGGTACTCAGTCCGTAGTCGCTCTGCGCCTTGTGGAACGATTCCAGCAGATCACACTGCTGAATGCGCACCAGATCGCGCGTCTCCTTCTCGACGTACCAAATTTGCACGTGAGAGAGCACTTCCAGCGTGGAGCCGTACCGGTTTTTGAGCCGCCGCGCCCCGCCGGCGACGCCGCGCATCCGCCCCGACGTGCGGCCAAGAAAGCTGACCAGGCGGTCCGCCTCGCCCAGAGGAAAAGTCTTAAGGATGATGGCTTCCGTTTCCCGGGCGGGCATTCGTTGTCGGCGCGCCGACGCGGCGTCGAACACAGTACAAGAAACCGTCCGAATCGCACGCGCACGCAGAACTAATTTAATTACCACACGCGGTGCCGCGGCGCAAATCATTCCGTCAAAAAAGCGCAGGAGCGGAGAAAAAAGCTTGCGTCAAGGCCGCCCCCTTCGGCCAGGATTCCCGCATTTGAGCAATCGGACTACTCGCTCCATCTCTGGATCAGGCGCAACGAGGGCCGTTCACAGAAACTAAAGAGAAACTTCAAGCGCCGCACCACCCGCGCACAGTCCGAGCCATTCGCGCCGTTTCCGCAGGGAAAACGGGGCTTTCGGATGCGCCTAATTATCCTGTTAACCAACGCCCTTCGCAGATAAAGATTATGGGACACCGGGCCATACGAGAGCCGTCTTTTCAATTCTCTTCGTTTTCGCTACTCTGCGCAGCGGCCTTTATTCATGTTCATTCCCCTCAAGGACCTCAACCCCAGGCGCACCTACCCCATCGTCAACACGGGCCTGATTCTCGCGAACTTCGCCGTGTTCATCTATCAGTTCACGCTATCGCCGCAGGCCTTCAAGGTCTTCATGACTGTGAACGCCACGGTTCCGGCGCGCTTCCCTGCGTGGTTCGCCGGCCATGCCCCCTTTGAGGCTGCCTTCCTGCCGCTGCTGACGAGCATGTTCCTGCACGCTGGCATTGCGCACATCCTCGGCAACATGCTGTTCCTGTGGATTTTTGGCGACAACGTGGAGGACTTCTTCGGGCACGCGACCTATTTGTTCTTCTATTTAGTCTGTGGAATCGGCTCCGGATTGCTCCACATCTTTTTTAACTTACATTCCACGCTTCCGGCACTGGGGGCCAGTGGAGCTATTTCTGGCGTGATGGGGGCGTACCTGGTGCTGTTCCCCCGCTCGCAGATCCTCACCCTGGTATTCATCTTCCTGCTGCCAATCCCGGCGGTGTTCATTCTAGGCGGTTGGTTCGTGATGCAGTTCTTGTCCGCGATCGGGACGCTCGGCACCACAACGTCCGGCGGAGTCGCGTGGTGGGCGCACGTCGGAGGATTCTTGCTCGGTATGCTGATAGCGACGCTGGCGAAGCGGCGCTAGATCTGTTGAGCGGGTCGGTAGTCGAAGGTAAAGTAACACTTTATGTTGAGGAATGCTGCGTCACGAACTCCGTCAGCCATTCGCCGACCTCTTTCGTCGTCTTGTTCCCACCGAGGTCTGACGTCAAGTAGTTCTTGAACAATGCCGCCTTCACAGCGGCTCGCGTACTTGCGGCCTCGTGGCTCCAACCCAGGAAATCGAGGAGCATCGCGGAGGTAAGAACCGAGCCAAGTGGATTCGCGATGCCCCTGCCGGCGATGTTTGGCGCCGAGCCATGCACCGGCTCGAAGAGTGACGTCCGGCCGGGATGGATATTGCCGGAAGGCGCCAGCCCTAGACCGCCTGCGAGCTGCGCACCGAGATCGCTGATGATGTCCCCGAAGAGGTTGCAGGTGACGATGACGTCGAACTGGGACGGATCGCGGACGATCTCCATAGCCAGGGCGTCGATATAGAGGTGGCGGGACTCGATGGCGGGATACTCCTGGCGAACTTCCTTGAAGACGCGCTGCCAGAGGTCGTGAGCGAAGGTCATGGCGTTGGACTTGTCACTCATGCAGACCCGCTTCAGGCTGTTCCGCTGGGCGTAGTCGAAGGCGTAGCGAATGATTCGCTCGACACCCTTGCGCGAGTTGACGTCTTCCTGAACGGCGATCTCGTCGGCAGTGCCCTTCTTGAAGAAACCGCCGACGCCGACGTAGAGCCCCTCGGTATTCTCGCGAAAGACGATCAGGCGGATGTCGCGTTCGGTGCGGTCGCGGAGAGGGGTCAAACGATCGTGGAGCAGCTCCACCGGGCGGGCGTTGACGTAGAGATCGAGCTTGAAGCGCAGGCCCAACAGAATGTCAGCGGCGTGCTGGTTGCTTGGCACGCGCGGGTCGCCCAGAGCGCCGAAGAGGATGGCGTCGAACTCATCGCGAAGGATCTCCACAGCGCCAGCGGGCAATGTGACGCCTTCCCGGAGGTACTTGTCGGCGCCCCAATCGAACTCGACGAACTCAATGTTGCGGCCGGTTCGGGCAGTGACGGCTCGCAGCACGCGCACCGCCTCAGGCGTAACTTCCTTGCCGATCCCGTCACCCGGAATCACGGCAATGCGGGCCGCAAGACCTCCAACGCGCAACGGCTTGTTCGGCACGGGACTTGCCTCCTTCCGCGCGACTACGTTAGCACAGGCACGCGCGACTCTATTAACCTCGTCCGGACTCGACCCAATACACGCCAGCGAGCGCCAAGACGCCACCCAAAATCTGCACGGGTGAGCCGCGTTCCCCAAGCAAAATAATCCCCAGAATGGTCGCTACCACCGGCAACAAATAGGTGAACGCGCTCAACTGCGACGCCTCGAGATACCGCAGCAGCCAAAAATAGAAGAGGTAGCCGACCACCGAGCTAAAAATCACCATGTAAAGCACCGCGGCCCAGGTTGGCCAAGGTATCTCGCGCCACCGGGCGAGAAGCTGAAGCATCCTGATCTCGTGAATTGCAACGGGCAAGATGATAACCGCGCCCGCGAAATGATTGAAGGCGATCATGGTGAGCGCGTCGTACTTCAGGGCGACACGCTTGCCGAGCACCACATATGTCGCAAAGCCGACCGCGCCGGTCATGGCAATCGCGTCTCCGAACAGCGACGGCGAATGCAGCGATATCCCGTTTTCGGAGGCGAGCACCGCCACGCCAGCAAAGGCGATTCCCATTCCCGTCGCCTTGCGCCAAGTGGCCTTTTCTAGCCGGAATAGGACCGCCAACGCCAGCGTGTAGATGGGGCCCATGCCAACAATCACGGCGGCGTGACTCACCGACGTGTAGCCCAAGCTCGTCGTGAAGCACATCTGGTTGATGACGACGCCGAAAAAGCCAAGGTAGAGAAATGTCCACAGATCGCCGCGTGAAAAACCCCTCCGCCGCAGCTCCACCGCGGCCGCAAACGGGGGTATCCGCGAGCATAGAAAATAGGCGGGCACCATCGCCAGACCTCCCAGTACAACCCGGAAGGAAGCCACGGTGATGCCCGGCAGATGCCGGATGGCGATCTTTGCAGCAATGAAGTTAATGGACCAGAGCGCGACGACGATCGCCACGGATAGAGCTACGACGATGCGGCCCGGTGCGTGTTCTGCGGGTGCTTCCGCGTGCACCGAATCAGGCCAGCCGTTCTGTTCGCACCGCGAACTCTTCGATGCGGTCGCGCTGAGGTTCGTAGCCGATGCCGGGTCCGTTGGGAACGCGGATGGTGCCTTGCGGCGACACGGTTACTTCGGGTTCGATAATGTCCAGGTGCCAGTAGCGTCGGCTGGCGGCAACGTCGCCGGGCAAGGTGAAATTGGGCAAGGTCGAGAGGGCGATGTTGTGCGCGCGGCCGATTCCGGACTCCAGCATGCCTCCGCACCAAACGGGCATGCCATTCTGTTGGCACACATCGTGAATCCGCCGCGCTACGGTATAACCGCCTACGCGGCCGAGCTTGATGTTGATGATTTTGCAGGCGCGCAGGGCGATCGCGGCTTGCGCTTGCTCGAACGTGTGAATGCACTCGTCAAGACAGATAGGCGTGTCGAGCTTCTTTTGCAGCTCGACGTGGCTGTACAGATCGTCCCAGCCGAGCGGTTGTTCGATCATCATCAAGTAGAAGCCCTCGAGTTGCTTGAGCAGGGGCCAATCGTCGAGATGGTAGACGGAGTTGGCATCGACCATCAGTTTGATCTTCGGAAAATCTTGGCGGAGGCGCTTTACGGGCTCCAAATCCTTGCCGGGCTTGATCTTGATTTTGATGCGCTGGTAGCCAGCCGCAAGTTCGGTCTTTACGGCAGCTACCAATTCGTCGATCGAGTCCTTGATTCCGATAGAGACACCGGAAGAAATCTCGTCGCGCGTTCCGCCGAGCAACTTCCACAGGGGAATGTTTTTCTGACGGGCTTCCGCGTCCCAAACCGCGGCTTCCAGCGCGCCCTTGGCCATGTTGTGGCCGCGAACAAGCCCAAGCAGGCCCCACACCTGCGATGCGGTCTCAAACTCCTGCCCTTTCATCGCAGGCCAGAGGTGATCGCGCAGAATATGCCAAGCGGTGTCGGTCGTCTCCGGGCTGTAGAACGGATTCTCGCCAGCAACGCATTCGCCCCACCCGACGACGCCGTCTACATCCGCTTCCACGATGATGATGCGCCGGACGTCGGTGCGGCCCACGCTGATCTGGAAAGGCGTGACCAATCTCATCTGCAGTTCCCGCAGAGTGATGCTCCGAATGCGCATGCGCTGGAATCTCCCTTTAGCTCTTCTCTTGGCCTGGAACCGGTCCTAGAAGTCGCTCCACGGCGCCAGCAGATACGCGGTTCCCGCGGGCGTCTTGCGCGTACCGATTGCCGCGTAGCCACGGGCAAAGTAGTTCGTGAACTCTTCACGTACGCGTCGCTGGACGCGGCGAACTTGTTCCATGTCGCCCAGCTTCCATTGCTCCAGTTCGTCCGGCAATTCGATGGACGCCGGCGCTGGAGGAGGCTCCTTGATCAAGCCGCCGATCGCGGCAACCACGCGCCGCGTTTCCAAGTGCCACTCCGCCACGAGACGATCCGTTGCCAGCCCCCGGTGAAGCGGGCTGGTGGTCACACCGTAATGATCGGGCCGGTATTGCCTACAAATTACGCCCAGCCGGTTTAGATTGAAGTGTGCGTTGCGCAATTCGAGCGGATCGAAGGTCCATTCAATTAAACGAATTCCGCGGGCCAAAGCCTCTTCGCGCTGAAATAATTTGAGCATACGGCCGACGCCGCGATCGCGGTAATCGGCATGGACGCCGGCGTGGTGCGAATGCAGGTAAGGCGTACTGTGGTGCAGTCCCACTACCGCCAAAATATATCCGACGAGTTTGTGGCCGTCGAATGCGCCCAAGACTTGGCCGCCGGTGTTCGCAGCCACCACAAACATACTTGGCGGCTCGATCTCCAGGTCGGTCTCCGCCCAGATCTCGCGCTGTAGCGCTACACAAGCGTGAAATTCCGCTAGCGTGGTGCACTCTCTTACGACGAGGGAAGGCGCGACAGCGTGTTCGCTCATCGGGCGCGCCCTGCTTTTCGTGTCGCGAGGGATTGCTCACCCCTCTTCGCGGAGTCCCAGAGCGACTCCTTCTCTGCTCGCGGTACATCCTCGAACTTGCGCCCGGTCGCCTGGGCGAGGCGTTCCATCTCGTGGAATCGGCGCACAAATTTCGCGTTGGCGCTCTTTAGCGCGATCTCGGGAGCGATATGCAGAAAGCGCGCCAGGTTCACGGCGGCAAAGAACAGATCGCCAAGCTCTTCTTCGACTTTCGCATCCACTTTCCCGTCGAGCGCGCCCTCAAGTTCGGCGACCTCTTCGCGCATCTTGTCGAGGATTCCCGCGGCATTGTCCCAGTCAAAGCCGGTGCGCGCGGCCTTTTTCGTTAGCTGCAGACCTTCGAGGGTCGCTGGCAACGTGCGAGGAACTCCGTCCAGTGCAGACTCCGGCGTCTTGTTCTCGACCGGAGACACGCCGTCCGGACTCTTCGATTGGCGTTCTTGAGCTTTGATCTGATGCCAATTCTTCAGCACTTCGGCAGCGTCTTTGGCGCGTTCGTTTCCGAAAACGTGCGGGTGGCGGCGAACCATCTTTTCGTGCACTTCGCGGATGACGTCGGCGACGCTGAAGCGGCCTTCCTCGGCAGCGATCTGAGAATGAAACACCACCTGGAGCAGAAGATCGCCCATCTCTTCGGCGAACCTGCCGTCGTCGCCACTTTCGAGCGCATCCAGGACTTCGTAGGCCTCTTCAATCAGATACGTCCGGAGCGTCGCGTGAGTCTGTTCGCGATCCCAGGGACAGCCGTTGGGAGCGCGCAGACGCGCTTGCAAAGCCACGAGTTTCTCGAACCAGTCGCCGGCGGATACGGGAGCTTGCTTGGCGGCTCTTCGTGCGGATGCAGGGCGGCGTTTGGATTTTCCGTGTGGTTTTTTGCGCGAAGCCATTTCCCTTCCACAAAAACGTCGAGAGCGAGTCTAACAAAACGCATCACTTTACGGCGCACATGCTTGTTTGACAAGCACATCCGTCCAGCGTCCCTATAACAAACCGCTGCGCTACCCAAAGATGAGAGGCGATGCTAGACTTCAGGAGAACACAAATTATCGAGGATTGTAACTTGCCCGATCACAAGCAGCCCGAACATAAGCAGGAAGAAAGCTTTCGCGTAATTGACCGCCGCCCGTTTACGGCCGAGGGCGAGTTGCGCAAAGACGTGGTCGAAGAAGAGGAACGCGAGGCTAGGCGCGAAGCGGCCGCTCGCCCGCCAACTCCGCCGGCCGCCGAAGCGGCGACCAGCGTGCCAGAGCCTGCCGAGGACGCGCCCGAGCGATTGCCGGCGTTTGAAAATTTGGTGCGTATGCTCGGCAGCAATGCGGCGATGGTTTTGGGCGCGTATGCCGATCCGCGCACGGGCCAACCGGTGATCGATCCAGAGGCGGCGCGCGAATTCATCGACATGCTCGACGCGCTGCGCGAGAAGACCCTCGGAAACCTCGCGCCCGAAGAGGACAGCCTGCTTCTCGATCTCCTGGGCAAGCTGAAGATGACGTATCTAGAGATCAACCAGGCGGTCGCAGCGCAAGCCACTCAGGCCAAAGCGAAGACGCGGCCGTAACTAGGTCTGCGCGTTCCGTGCGGCTCCCGCGCGACACCTGCACGATTCGATTGCATCATGCCTTTGGCTCCTATCAAGGTTACGGTTCTCGGCTCCGGCACGTCGATGGGCGTGCCTTCTCTCGGCTGCCACTGCAGCGTGTGCAGCTCCAAAGACCCCCACGACAATCGCTTGCGGCCTTCCTTGCTTCTTTCCCGTGAGGGCCAGCAGGTCGTTATCGACACGACGCCGGATTTTCGCCAACAGGCGCTGCGCGTGGGCCTCGACCGTCTGGACGCCATTCTGCTTACCCACGGCCACGCGGATCATATTCTCGGCTTCGACGATATTCGCCCCTTCAATCTGCGCCAGAAGACCGCGCTGCCGGTGTATGGCAATCAAGAAACATTCGAGATCATCCGCCGCGCGTTCTCGTATGTTTTCGACGAAAGACCAACATTAAGCACTATTCCGAGCGTCACCCTAAACGTGATAAAGGGTCCGTTCGAGCTGATGGGCGTGCCGTTCGTGCCGGTTCCACTGCTTCATGGGGAACTCGAGGTGCTGGGCTATCGCTTTGGCCGTGCCGCGTATCTGACGGACTTCAGTGAGCTGCCTGAATCATCGGTTCCCTTGCTCGAAGGGCTGGACGAACTGATCATCGACGCGCTCCGGGACATTCCGCATCCGATGCACCAGACCGTCGAGCAGGCTCTGGCATTAATTGACCGGCTGAAGCCGCGGCGCGCGTGGTTCACGCACATCGCGCATGATTTGCCTCACGCGGATACGACCGAGCGTCTGCGGAAGCTCGGCCTACATCATGTCGCTTTGGCCTACGATGGACTGGAGCTGGATGTGCACGTTGATGCCCACCAAGGTGCACCGGTCCCCCGGTCTTTTGGCGCCTCGGCGCGCAGCGCGAACCAAGCTGGCGCTGTCTCAGTGTTCACGACCGCGGAAGCATGGGCTTCGCACTACGCACAAACTGATCGAGGCAGCGTCTTGGCCATCGGTAACTTCGACGGTATCCACCTGGGACACCAGGCGATCTTGCGCGCCGCCGCGCGCCGTGCACAGGAGACCAAGGATGTAGCGACCGCGCTTACATTCGACCCGCCGCCGCTCAAGGTCCTGCGGCCAGAGACTGCGCCACCCCGGCTGTCGACGAATGCGCAGCGTGTGGAGCGATTCGGAGCCTTGGGCATTGAAAGCGCGGTGGTGTTGCCTTTCACGATGGACCTCGCGCGCCTCTCGCCCGAAGATTTCGTCGTCGAGATTCTGGTGCGAGGGCTTCGCGTGCGCGCGGTACTGGTGGGAGAAAACTTCCATTTCGGTCACCGTGGGGCGGGCGACGTAAAACTCCTGCGCGAGCTCGGCATGCGGCTCGGCTTTGAAGTGGTGATCACTCCTCCGGTGTTCTACCGGGGAGAGATCGTCTCCAGCACTGCGATTCGGCGCGAAATTACGGCTGGCGAGGTAACGCATGCTTCGTTACTCCTCGGACGCCCGTTCGCCCTCACAGGCGAAGTTGTCAGCGGAACGGGCACGGGCCGGCGCTTCACGTTTCCAACGCTGAATTTGGCTCCCGAGCAGGAACTTCTTCCCGCGCGCGGTGTGTATGTGACACGAACCCTGCTTGAGGGCGAAACGAAGAGCCGCCGCTCGGTCACTAACGTTGGCATGCGCCCGACCTTCAGCGGAGCGGCGCTTATCGTCGAAACGCATTTGCTCGATTTTTCCGGAGAAATCGCGCCGCAGCGCGTCGAAGTACAATTCTGGAAGCGCCTGCGCGAAGAGAAGAAATTCAGCGGCGCCGACGAACTGCGCGCACAAATCGCTCGAGACATTCGCAGTGCGAACCGATTCTTCTCGCGCCTGCGGCGGTTCCGTTCGGTCCGCCAGCCCGCCTGAAGAAAACGCCAGCCACTGGCGGCACGGCAACCCGTCACTCCACTCGACTGTCGATGATCGCGAGCGAGAACTATTCCGCGGCCTTAGCGAGGCATTCGGCGCAATAGCCGCCGACTTCGGTGCGCGACACCGTCACCTTCATGTGAAAGTCCCGCGCGATCTGCTCTTTCAACTGCTCATAGAGGCGGCTCTCGAACTCGCGGACTTTGCCACAGCGAAGGCAGGCAACGTGAATATGGTCGCGCGGGCCGTGTGTTTCGTAGTAGTGGCGGTCGCCGCGCAGGTGTAGCAAATCCAACTCGTCAATCAGGCCGTGCTTCTTCAGCAGGTCGATGGTGCGATATACGGTAACCAGATGCACGTCCGAGTCGATCTTCTGTGCGCGCTCCAGGATCTGATCGACGTCCAGGTGCTGCTCGGCGTCGTCCATCACCTGCAAGATCACGCGTCGCTGCCTGGTCAGGCGGATGCCCTTGGCGCCAAGCGTCTGCTGCAACCTGCCTGTAGTTTCCGCGGTATTTAGGCGCTCGCCGGTGGAAACCCGGTGTGATGACGCAGCCATACTTCGCTCTCCGAACGTGCGGCGCGCAGCGAGCTAGGAGTGAGTTGGCAACAACCGCACGACGTCATTGTACATAACGATGGCGAAGAGCACCAAGAGGAACACGAGCCCAACCTGGACGAAGCGCTCTTTGAACGCCATGCTGAGGTCCCGGCGCAAACCGCCTTCGATCGCCAGCAGCAGAATGTTGCCGCCGTCCAGAATCGGAATCGGCAAGAGATTTAGAATTCCCAGGTTCACGCTGATGAGCACCATCAACGAAAGCACTGCCGATGGGCCCTTGTGCACCGCTTGACCTGCGGCGCGCGATATTCCCACGACGCTCTGCAACTGCCTCACCGAGACCCGCCCGCTGAAAAGCCTGCCCACGACGCCGAGGGTGTCTTCCACCGTTTCATAGGTCTTTTCGCTCGCCAAAACGACCGACTGCGTGAAAGGCATCGGGCGATACGTTTCCTTGGGGCCGACGCCGATCAGGTAGACGGTCTCGCCTTGCGGGAGCGTCGTCTTTTCCGGGGTGACGTTGATTTGAATGACCTGGTTTTGCCGGGCGATCTTGAGCGTGACCGGGCTTCCGTTTGTTGCCCGCATCTTGGTCACGAACTGCCCCCACCACTGGACATCTTGGCCATTCACGGCGAGAACCTTGTCACCCGCAGTCAAGCCCGCTCGCTCTGCCGGCGCTCCGGTGCTGACGTCATCAATGATCGGCGGAATCGGCGCATACCCGAGGATTTGTGCGGCTTGTTCGCTGTCTTTTGCAGGCGCCGTCAAATTTAGCTTGCGTCGGGCGCCGTTGTTTTCTACTTCCAATGGAATCGAGGCTCCGGGTGCCGCAGTTCGAAGGACTTTTTCCGCTTGCTCCCAGGTCGGGTTTTGCGCTCCGCCGATCGACGCAAGCTTGTCGCCAACTTGCAGAGCATCGGGTCCGGCCGGGGCGTTCGCCGGCAACGCAACGACCTGCACGGGCAGATCGAGATACGGGGGATACGGCTCGCCTTTTATGGCATAGAATCCCGTCAGCAAGAGCACCGGGAAAATCAGATTCACGACTGGACCCGCCAGCGAGATAAGAGCCCGCTGCCAACGCGGCTTGCTCATCAACTCATCCGGCGCGCCCGTCGGCTCAGATGCGACTTTCGAGGAATCAATCTCCGTTGGATCCTGCCCTGCCATGCGCACGTAGCCGCCCAGCGGCAGCGCGCTCACTCGATAGTCGGTCGCGCCGCTCTTCCAGCCAAACAAGCGGGGTCCAAAACCGATCGAGAACACATCCACGCGCACGGCAAACAGCCGCGCCACGATGAAGTGCCCCCACTCGTGCACCAAAATCAGCACACCGAGTACAAGAGCAACGCCGAATAACAAATCCAAAGCCATACGATTCGAGCTTCCCTTCTGTGTCGATCCCGGTTTCTCCGGGATCCTACGTGACGATTTTTACGACGCCGCCGCGGCGGTCATCGCCATCCTGTCCACTTCTTCCCTTGCCATTCGACGCGCTTCCGCGTCCGCTGTGAGCACGTCGTCCATTTTCTCAAAGCGCATACGCGGCGTGCGTCCCAGCACTCTCTCAATTACTTCCGCAATCCCCGAGAACGGCAGCCGCCGCTCTAGAAATGCCGCAACTGCCACTTCGTCCGCGGCGTTCAAGGCACAAGGCAACGCGCCACCCTTCTTCATCGCTTCTCTTGCCAGCCGTAAACACGGAAACCGCCTCGTGGAAACCCTGGCAAAGTCCAGGCGGCGGAGCTTCGTCCAATCCAGGGCTACCTGGTTGGATGCCACGCGCTCGGGATAGGTTAACGCATATTGGATGGGCATGCGCATGTCAGTTGGCCCGAGTTGTGCCAAAACAGAACCATCTACAAATTCGACCATCGAGTGAATCGTCGACTGCGGGTGAATCACTACGTCGATCTGATCAGGCCGCATTCCGAAGAGCCAGCGCGCTTCGATTACTTCAAAACCCTTGTTCATCATCGTCGCCGAATCGATGGTGATGCGGTTGCCCATGCGCCAGTTCGGGTGCGCCAGGGCTTGCTCTGGCGTGACGCTCTTCATTGCCACCAGCGGAGTCTTGCGAAACGGCCCGCCGGACGCCGTCAGCACCAGGCGTCGCACCTCGCCACGCTCGCCACCCCGCATACACTGATGGACCGCGTTGTGCTCGCTATCGACTGGAAGCAATTCGCGGCCCGATTTCACCGCGGCAGCCATCACCAGTTCTCCGGCCGCGACCAGCACCTCTTTGTTCGACAGCGCCACGCTTTTGCCCAGCTTGACGGCTTCGTACGTCGCTTCTAGTCCCACCACGCCTACGGCCGCCGAAACAACGATGTCCGCTGCTGCATGCGTCCCCACGGCTAGCATGCCCTCGCGTCCATGATGAATCGCAGGCATCGGTGAGATACCCTTCGACTTCAGCCGTCCGGCGAGTTCGTCCGCTTTCGCCGCGTCGCCCACCGACACGACTTCCGGCCGATGCCGCTCGATTTGGCCTTCTAGTTCGTCCAAGTTGGAGCCCGCGGCCAGCGCCACGACGGCAAAGCGTTCCGGAAACGCCTCGACGACCGACAGGCATTGCCTGCCAATCGAGCCCGTCGAGCCCAAAATGGCTAGTTTGGTGAAGGAACGCGTCACGCAGCCGTTCTTTCTGGTTTTCTCACAACAGAGAGATGCACCGGGTCAATTTCCAGGCGAGTAAACTAACGTCCAATAATACCAGACAACCGGGATCGCCAAAATCAGCGCGTCGATGCGGTCCAAGACGCCACCGTGCCCCGGCAGCAGGCCACCCGAGTCTTTCACTCCAGCACTGCGCTTGTACGCGGATTCCAGCAAATCGCCAGCCTGTCCCGCGATGTTCGCGGCGCCGGCCATGCCTGCCAGGTGCACGAGCGGCACGTTGATCCATCGCGTGAGCAGTACTCCTACCAGCAGTGTTCCTGCAAAACTCGCCACGGTACCTTCCCACGTTTTCTTGGGGCTCAGATGCGGCGCCAGAGGATGCTTCCCGATCGCGCGGCCGACAAAATACGCGACCGTGTCGCCGACCCAAGTAATCACCAGCGCGAAAAGCAGCAGCCACGGCCCTTCCTCGCCCAATCCGTGGAGGCGTACGGAAAAGCTCAAGGGAAACGCAACGAGAAGCAACCCACTGGCGCTGATACCCGCAGCGGGCAAGGCTTCCACCAGCGGCCTTTTGGTCCACAACGTCAGCGCCGTGATGCCGAGCACGAAAAGAAAAAATACGCCCTGGACGCCAGCAAGCCCGCTGGCAAATCGCCCGATCTCGCGGTGCAAGGCTAACCCGCCAGCCAATTGGTACGTGGGCTCGATCGCCGCAATCCACTGCACATAAATCAGCACCAACGCACACGTGGCCGTCCAATAGCGATAGGCGCGGTGCCCGATCGCATCGCCCAGTGAGAAATATTCAAACAGCGCCAGCACCGTAACCAGCGCCACGGCCAGTGCTACTCCCGCCGTCGATGCCCACATCACCAAGCCAACCACAAACGGAATCAGCACTGCGGCTGTTGCCACCCGCTTCCACGTCATAAGAGAGAGGTCCCCCGGCACACGGCTAGCTCCATCTCATCATATCGGGGGAAAGAAATCACGAAAGGTCGCAGGAGACAGGGTCAAGCAAGGAATCCGGCACTCATTCTCCGGCCACACGTGCAGGCAATTCGCCACCCTCGCCGATGCCGCCGTAGCGCCGCTCGCGCTTTTGAAATTCCACGAAAGATTCGAGCAGCCGGGCGCGGTTGAAGTCCGGCCACAACGTTTCCGTGACGAAAATCTCGGCGTATGCGATCTGCCACAACAGGAAGTTGCTTACCCGCATTTCACCGCTCGTCCGAATCATCAGGTCCGGATCGGGTAACCCCGTCGTATACAGGCGACGCGAAAGCTCTTCTTCGGTGATCGGTGCGCCGCTTCCCTGCGCGCTCCGCTCGGCCAGGACCGCGTTGGTCGCATCCACAATCTCGGCCCGCCCGCCATAATTCAAGGCCAAGCACAGTACCATGCCGCCATTCCCAGCGGTCTTCTCCTCCGCGTTCTGCATGTCTTGCTGCACGCCGGCGGGCAGTTCTCGCGATCGCCCCAGGAATCGCATCCGGATGTCGTTGCGCTGAATCAGCGGCATTTCCGTACGCAAGTACTCTCGCAAGAGCTGCATCAAAAAGTCGGTTTCGGTCTTTGGACGCCGCCAGTTCTCCGCCGAAAAGGCATACAGGGTCAGGGCTTCGATCTTCAGCCGCGCGCACGTCTCAATGGTCGTGCGAGCGGTTTGAGTGCCGACGCGGTGACCCGCCACCCGGGGCAGGTGCTTGCGCTGGGCCCAGCGCCCGTTACCATCCATGATCACGGCGACATGCCGCGGGAGCCGCGCCAGATCCAGCTTTGCCAGCAGATCGGCTTCTTCCGCGGTTACCGAGCCTAGCGCTCCCGGCGTAGCAACTTGCAGCGTGGTATGAGATTTCATCGGCAAAGCGGTGATCCTGAGGGAATCCCCTTTACGCCGCAAAGTTAACATACGGTTCGTGCGCGGCGCAATCCCGTAGTGTCCAGTCTGGCATCGTCCCGTGCGTCAGGGCGACGGCGAGCTGCTCTGGAAAATCGCGGTGTAGGACAACACCAGCGTCAAGCCGATCATGGCAATCGCTGGTCACCCAGGCCACCACGTTGAACGTCAGGCGTGTTGACGTACTCGCCCATCAAATCTCGCCGGTTGATCAGCAGCATATGAAAATCACCACGACCGGCAGCCAGATGCCGTTGCCCACCTGCGAAAACATCAGGATCCTCCACAGCGGCGCATTCGGCAGCAGAATCGATTCCCGCACCCACCACGATCAGCACGGTATACAGCCAGTAGAAAATCGGCGCCTCGCGGAACTTGTGTCGATGCCCGCCTCGAATCCCAGCCCCTCGCAAATCACGTGCGCCGTCGAAAGCGGCAGAATCGACGCCGCGAAAAGCGACGCGTTCAACAGCCCGAACGCAAACAGCAGCGCCCGCCCACTTCCCCGCCAGCGGCACCAGCGCCCGCGCCGCTTCCGCCGCGTCGGCGATGTTGCGATGGCCGGAAGCGTAGAGCGTCGCCGCCGTGCACACGATGATGAAGAAGACGATCACCATGCAGCTCACGCTGCCGATCGATCACGTCGGCAGCGCGCCTGCGGATACTGCCGCGGCCGACACGCTTCTTTTCCACGAACCCCGCCTGCAGGTAGAAGAATTGCCACGGCGCGATCGTCGTGCCGACCAGCGCCGTCAGCATGAGCAGATAGCCGCGAGTTGAACTGCAGATTCGGAATCACCGTATGCCGCGCCGCCTCCAGCCAGTCCGGGCTTCGCCAAAATTGCCGAAAACACGTAGGCCAGATAAAACGTCGCACAGCCGCCAGGAAGATCTTCTTCCACCTGCCGGTACGTTCCGCGCAACACCAAGACCCACACCAGAACGCCGCGATGGGCACCGCGATGTACTTGCTGACGCCGAAAGATCTGCATCGCCGCGGCCACGCCGGCGAACTCCGCCACCACGTTCGCCAAATCCACAAAAAAACCCGCTACCATCACGAAGAACGTCGGCCGAAATCCGAACTCCTCGCGAATCAGGTCGGAAAGCCCCTTGCCCGTCACCACGGCCATGCGCGCGCACATCTCTTCGGTGACGTACAGCGCGATGGTCATGGGGATCAGCGACCACAACAGCGCGTAGCCGTACTGCGCCCCGGCCAGCGAATAGGTCGAAATTCCCCCGGCATCGTTGTCCACGTTCGAGGTGATCAGCCCCGGGCCCAGCACCGCCAGCAGCAGCGCCAGGCGGCGCCGCAAGCGCTGCGGCGGCGCTTCTGCAAGTCGCGTGCCGCGCGTCCGCAGACCTTCCATCGCTCGTCGATAGGGCCGTCCAGTCCATCGCCGCTTCCGGTATCTCCTTAGCCTATTTCTGCACGTAAACGCGACACTACGTCATCCACGGTGATCGCGCCCATGGGCCGCCCGTGCTCGTCCACCACCGTCAGCATCCGCAGATTGTATTTGTCGAACAGCTCGAACACTTCCTTTTCATCGGCATCCGAAGTGACACTGAGCAGCGGCTCGGTCTTCAGTTCGCCGAGCGCCTGCTCCGCAGAAGCCAGCAGCAGTCTTGCCACCGGAACCGTGCCCGAAAACTTGCGCCAAGGTCATCGATCAGCAAGACCGTGTCCAGTTGATCGAAGTTCAGGTCCTTGCGACCGCATCCATTGCAGCACTTCGTCCCGCGTCGAGCTTTCGCCGACGAACACGAAGTCGGTGTTCATCATTCCGCCCGCCGGTCGAGGGTCGAACGACAGCAGTTCGCGCACTTCCCGCGGCTTCCTGCCCGGCATCTCCTCGAGCAACTCGTCCGAAGTTTCCTTCGGCAAGTCGGCCAGCAAATCCGCAGCGGCGTCCGGCGCCATCTCCTCCATGATGTCGGCGGCTCGCTCGGGGTCCATCTTTTCGACGATCTGCGACGTCAGGCGCGCATCCAGCTCTGCCAGAACCTACGCCGCGGTCTCCTCGTCCAGCGAAGCGATGATGGCCTGCCGCTCGGCGGCGAGAGCGCCTCCATGATTTCGGCCAGGTCCGCGGGGTGCAGGTCTTCGAGCTTTTCGTGGGTGATGCGCAGTTTCACGCGGCGCAGCGGGTCCGGCTCGATCAGATTCACGAATTCCCATCGAATTGCCCGTTGCGGAAGGCCGGTCTGCAGCTTGCGCACGAAGGCCGGCGACATCAGCCCCTGCAAAAGCCGCCGCACCGCGCCGGGCAGCCCCACGTCCACTTGTGTGAGCCGCAACTCGACGCTGCCGTTGGTACGGTGCTCGGCCAGATCCACGTCGTTAACGCGCACCACCTTGCGCCCCTTCGTGTCGATGATCTGCTGGTCCAGCAAGTCCTTGCGAACCGCCAGCCAAGCCTCATTCGGCTGATAAAGCTCCAGGGCACGCTCGCTGCAGTTCAAGCGCAAAGTTCCCGGGGCGATCGCCGCGACCTGGTCGTGCCGCGCCAGCAATGGTTGAAAGCGTCCACGCGATAGCAGAAACCGCGACACGCGGTTGGGCTGGTCGGCCGGCTCGATAAAAAATTCGCGGACCCGCCCGACGAAGTTACCCTGATCGTCGTAGGTTTCCGCGCCCATCAATTCTGTCGCGTAAAGCTGCATAAGCTACCTCTTCCGTATAACAAAAAAACCCGCGCACCGTAGAGCTCCGGCGGCGGGCAAGCACCTCAAACAAATGGACTTACCTTTAGCCGCCGGTGAACCCTTCCCGCCCGTTCGCCTGCGCGATGGAACCCCTTTCGCGCGACGCCCTCCGAACACCCAACGGTTGCAACATCCTCCAGCCGCACTCTAGTCGCAAGCAACTAGGGCCAGGCTCAAGTTCGCTAGATGCGCACATCGGCAGAGAAATTACTCCTGTGGTTGCGAAGCAATCACAGGAGAATTGATAAGCTTCGTGCATTGCATTGTCAAGAAAAGAATGGCGTTTGCGTGGATTTTTTCGCTCTTGTTACTATTTCCTCATCCATTTTCGATTCTTGAACACCATGTCCCCAGGTTTTTCTCCGCTTCGCCGGCATTCGGCGAGATAGAGAGACAAATAGTTCGTCACGATGTAGTCCTGTTTCGCAAAACCGAGCTGTTTCGCGGCGCGATCGATGGCTTTCGGTGGTCCCTCCAGTTCGGCAAATGTGCCGATCGGCGTTTCGTCCAGCTCGATCAACAAGCCTTTGGCCCACCCGTGCGCTGCTGGCAGCCGGAACGTCGTCCGGAATTTCTCGTAGCGAAACCAGCCACAAAACCCCAGTCCCTCGAAGATCTTCGTCAAGGCGCGCCCGTTCGCAACCTCGAGTTCAATCTCCTCCCGAACTTTGTGCCGCGGAGGCCGCCCACTGACACCGGGCTGCTTCCCGCGAATCGGGCGCTTGAACGTAAGTAGCACGCGTTCCGCTCTGCGCCGGAGGCGTTTCAAGTTGGAAGGCTCCGGCGTCTCCGTCCGAATCCGCAGCAGTTCCCCCCGCCCAGCGAGTTCCCTTCGCGGCGTGTCGAAAACCACGTTCCATTCGTGCACGCGTCCCGTACCGCCGGAAACCGATCGCGCGCCCAGCCCCTTCAGCGCTCGCCGGAGCGCATTCAGATCCTTGACGTGCAGCTTGATTTCGATCTCGTGGGGCATCGGCCTTCCAGGGACGTGGGTTCGAGCCGCTTTCTCATGCCGCTCGCTTCCGTTGTAGTATAGCGGAGGCACGCGATTTACTTTGCCCGGCACCCCTACTCCCGCCGCGCGCACGACCGAGAGACCCATGAAGCCGGACACCAATATCGCTACGCCCAGCCCTTCGCAAGACCTCCCGCAAACTGGTGGCCCGCAGCCTCCCGTCGCCCGCCGCAAACCGGTCGAGCAGGTCCTTCATGGAGACCGCAGGGTGGATGACTACGCCTGGCTGCGCGAGAAGGAAAACCCCGAGGTCATTGCTTACCTAAACGCGGAGAATGAGTACGCCGACGCGGCCCTGCAAGACACCAAGGGCTTTCAGGAACAGCTTTACAACGAGATGCTGGGGCGAATCCTGCAGACCGATCTTTCGGTGCCCTATCGGCTCCGCGGCTATCAATATTTCACACGCACTGCGGAGGGCCAACAGTATCCCATCCATTGCCGCAGGAAGAACACACAGGCTGCTCCCGAGGAACTCCTTCTTGACCTAAACGTTCTGGCTAAGGGTCACTCCTTTCTTGGACTCGGCGCGTTCGCCGTCAGTGACGACAACCAGCTGTTGGCTTATTCCACCGACACCACCGGATTTCGCCAGTTTACGCTCCGCATCAAGGACCTTCGCACCGGGGAAACCCTGCCGCGGGCGATTGAGCGCGTAACCAGCGCGGCCTGGGCCGCCGACAACCGCACGCTCTTCTATACCGTGGAAGACGAAACCACGAAGCGTTCCCACCGTCTCTATCGCGGCGCCCTCGGAACCACCGGGGCCGACGCGCTTGTCTATGAAGAGGCCGACGAACGCTTTCGCATCGAGATCGCACGCACCCGCAGCGATGCCTTCCTCCTGCTCACCATAGCTAGTCACACCACTAGCGAGGTCCGCTTTCTTCCCGCTGACCAGCCCACCGGAGAATTTCGCTTGATCGCCCACCGCGAAGACACGCACGAATACTACGTTGATCACCATCCCGGTCCCGAAGGCGGCCGGTCAGGCGGAATTTTCTACGTGCGCACCAACTCCGGGGGACGCACCTTCCGCTTGATGACCGTTTCTCCCACAGACCCTCGCCGAAAGTTCTGGCGCGAGTTCATTCCCAACCGCCCCGGCGTCATGCTCGCCGATGCCGACGTCTTTCAGTCGCATCTCGTCTTGTTCGAGCGCGAAGACGGCCTGCCCTATCTTCGCGTCGTCGACCTCGCGCTGGCCACCGTCAATGTAAACGCGAAGGGCGATGCGCTGGCCGCTTCGCACCGCATCGAATTCGCCGAGCCCGCTTACAACGCGTCCGTCGGCGCGAACCCGGAATTCGTCACCGATCGTGTCCGCTTTCAGTACGAATCCTTCATCACCCCGCGCTCGATCTTCGACTACAACCTCGCAACCCGCGAGCGGGTCCTCGGCAAACAGCAACCGGTTCTCGGCGGCTACGACTCGGCACAATACGCCACCGAACGCCTCCACGCCGCCTCTCCCGACGGCACTCAAGTTCCCATTTCCGTCGTGTACCGCCGCGACACGCCCCGCAACGCGAGCGCTCCGCTGCTCCTCTACGGTTATGGCAGTTACGGAATCTCGATGCCGGTCGCTTTCAGCTCCAATCGCCTCAGCCTTCTGGACCGCGGGGTGATTTTCGCGATCGCGCACATTCGCGGCGGCGGTGAATTGGGCAAGCCGTGGCACGACGCCGGCCGCATGCACAATAAGCTGAACACCTTCACAGACTTTATCTCCGCCGCCGAGTATCTGATCTCTGCGAAATTCACCTCTCCCGGCCGCCTCATCATCGAGGGCGGCAGTGCCGGCGGCTTACTGATGGGCGCGGTCACCAACATGCGCCCCGACCTTTTCCGCATCGTCATCAGCCACGTGCCTTTCGTCGATGTGCTGAATAGCATGCTCGACGCTTCGCTGCCACTTACCGTCGGCGAGTACGAAGAGTGGGGCAACCCGCAAATCGCCGCGGACTATTTCTACATGAAGAGCTACTGCCCCTACACCAATCTCGAGCGCAAGGGCTATCCCACCATGCTCGTGAAGACGTCGCTCAACGACAGTCAGGTCATGTACTGGGAGCCCGCGAAATATGTCGCCAAGCTTCGCACCCTCAAGATCGACGCAAACCCGCTGCTCCTGAAAACCAATATGGGCGCGGGCCACGGCGGCGCCTCCGGCCGCTACGACTACCTGCGCGAAATCGCCCTGAACTACGCCTTCCTCCTAACCCAACTCGGCATGCGCTCGTAACCCGCGGCCCAACGCGGTCTTCATCCCGAGCAGCACTCACGTAGGGGCGCGCTTCACGCGCGACCCTGCCTCGATGTCAGCCTCGTCCCGGCGAATGCTCGACCGGCGCTGGGTTCCTTTGCTCGGGGCTTATTCCCCGAACCAGCGCTCAACCGTTTGCCAAATCGCCCGCATCCGACTAATCTTTCGCCAAGGCAAACCCGTCCCCGGAGCAGCTGATCACCCATTTTTCCTCGATGACCGAGCCATCCACACCGCTCATGCAGCAGTACCAGGCCATTAAGGCCCGCTACCCGCACGCGCTATTGCTCTTCCGTCTCGGCGATTTCTACGAGCTTTTCTACGAAGATGCGATTCTCGCCTCGCGCGAGCTGCAAATCACTCTGACATCCCGCAATCGCGAAAAGGGCCAGCCCATCCCCATGTGCGGCGTTCCGTATCATGCCGCCGACGGCTACGTTGCCCGCCTTATCCGCGCCGGCTTCAAAATCGCCATCTGCGACCAAATGGAGCAGCCCGGCCCCGGCAAAAAAATTGTCCGCCGAGAAGTCGTCCGCGTCATTACTCCCGGCACTGCCACCGATGGCGCCGTGCTCGACGCCCGCGAAAACAATTTTCTCGCCGCCGTCGCCAAGCATCCTTCGGGCTCGCCTGTCGGCTTGGCTTTCGTCGATCTATCCACGGGAGAATTTCAGGCCACCGAGTTTTCCGGCCCGCGCGCCGACGAAGATCTCCGTGACGAACTCCAACTCCTGCACCCTCGCGAGACTCTTCTTCCGCGCCCCCAGCAACTCTTCGACACCGCAAAGAATTCCCTGCTCGAAGGCACGGGCGGCGTCGAGTCGCGTCTCGAAGATTGGATTTTTCAGTACGACTACGCCTCCCGCATCTTGCGCGAGCAATTTGGTGTCGCCGAGCTTACCGGCTTCGGCCTGGACAATCATCATCAGTCGCTGGCCGCCGCCGGTGCCATCATCCACTACTTGCGCGAAAACGCCGCGCGCAGCCCTGCCCCCGGTCAACGATCATCGACTGCGACGCAAGCGTCCCACTCCGCGGCCGCAGCCGCCGTTGCTCCTGCCATGGACGTCTCGGCGTGCATCGACGCTCTCGGCCACCTCGACCGCGTTCGCTACTACGAGCAGCACGATGCCCTGGTCCTCGATCCTGTCTCAGTCCGCAATCTCGAGCTCATCAATCCGATCTTCACCGAAGAAGCCGGCCGCACCGGCCCAACCACGCTGATCGCCGCCCTCGACGTCACCGTGACAGGCATGGGTGCGCGCCTGCTGCGCTCCTGGATTCTGCGCCCCCTGATCGACCGTGACGCCATCGAAGCTCGCCTCAGCGCCGTGGCCCATCTCGTCCAGCAAACTGTCGTTCGTGGCGAAATTCGCAAGGAGCTTCGCGGCATTCTCGACCTCGAGCGCCTGACCAGTCGCATCACCCTGGGTCTGGCTACTCCGCGCGAGCTCGTCGCCCTGCGCCGGTCCTTGTCGCAGCTCCCGACGCTGAAAAACTTCCTCACCGCTCCGCCGAAAGGCGGCAGCGACCTCTTGCGCGCTCTACACGAGCAGATCGACGAGCTCACGGACGTTCGCGAACGCCTCGAACGCGCCATCGCCGACGAACCTCCCGCGCTCGCCACCGATCCTGGCATCATTCGTACCGGCTATCACGGTGAACTCGACGAACTGCGCAACCTCAGCCAGCACAGCAAGCAGATCATCGCCTCGATGGAAGAGCGCGAACGCAAACGCACCGGCATCAACTCCCTGAAGATCCGCTTTAACCAGGTCTTTGGCTATTACATCGAGATCTCCAAACCCAATCTCCATCTCGCGCCCGACGACTACGAGCGCAAGCAAACCCTGGTCAACGCCGAGCGCTTCACCTCTCCCGAGCTGAAAGAATACGAGCGCAAAATCCTCGCGGCCGACGAGCGCATCCTCGAAATCGAGCGCCAGCTTTTCGTCGACGTGCGCTCTGGCGTAGCCGCCAACGCTGCCCGCCTGCGCAAGACCGCCTCGGCCATCGCGCAGATGGACGTGCTCACTAGCTTCGCAAAGCTCGCCGCCGACCGCGGTTACGTCCGGCCCGAGTTCAATTCCAGCGGCGAGCTTCTCATCATCGGCGGACGCCATCCGGTCATCGAAGAGCTTCTCCGCCAACGCGGCGAGCGTTTCGTTCCCAACGATCTCTACTTAGAGCCTGCGCGCCAGCAACTTCTTCTCATCACCGGCCCCAACATGGGCGGCAAGTCCACCTATCTCCGCCAATCCGCGCTCATTGTTCTGATGGCCCAGATCGGCTCGTTCGTCCCAGCGCGCCAGGCCAAGCTGCCGATCATCGACCGCATCTTTACGCGCATCGGTGCCAGCGACAATCTAGCCCGCGGTCGCTCCACATTCCTCGTCGAGATGAGCGAAGTCGCGAGCATCCTCAATCACGCCACGCCCGCGAGCCTCGTCCTGCTCGACGAAGTCGGCCGCGGCACCGCCACCTTCGACGGCCTGTCCATCGCCTGGGCCGTCGTCGAGCACCTCCAGAAGCACACCCGCGCCCGCACTCTTTTCGCCACCCACTACCACGAACTAACCGAGCTCGCTGATCTATTGCCCGGCGTCAAAAACGTCCACGTCTCGGTGAAAGAAACGCCCAACGAAATCATCTTCCTCCGCCACGTCGAGCCCGGCAGTGCCAACAAAAGCTACGGCATCGAAGTCGCCCGCCTTGCGGGCCTACCCCGCAGCGTCATCGAACGCGCCCGCGAAGTCCTAAAGAAACACGAACAAAGCGAGCACCAATTGAGCGAAAAACTCTCCCCCGGTGCCGCCGAAGCCGCCGCTAACGGAAATGGCTCTCAGGCCGTCCTCTTCACCCCGCTCGACCGCGCCGTCCTCGAAAAACTCCGCACCGCCGACCTAGATCAGCTCAAGCCCCTCGATGCCCTCAACCTCCTCGCAGAACTGAAGAAGCAAATCTCCTGAGTTCCGTTGTCTTTTCGACTCTGGTGTTGTTTCTTCTCTGTGCTCTCTGTGCCCTCTGTGGTGAAATCTTCTTGCGCCCCAAATGAAATCGAAACCGCTCCTCGTCCTCGGCCTCATGTCCGGCACCTCCGCCGACGGCATCGACGTCGCCCTCGCCCGCATCTCTGGCGTTCCGCCGCAACTCAACGCCAAACTCCTTGATCACACGACCATAGACTTTCCGCCAGCCCTGCGAAAAGAAATCCTCCGCGTAGCCGAGCAGCAACCCATTTCCGCCGGTCAGCTCAGCCAACTCAATTTTTGTTTGGGAGAAGTGTTCGCGGAAGCCGGGCTAACCGCCTGCAAGCGTTTCCGCATCCCGACAAGAAGAATCGCGCTGATCGGCAGCCATGGCCAAACGATCTTCCACCAAGGCCAGCCAGTCCCGTACCTAGGCCGCCCAACGGCCTCGACGCTACAAATCGGTGAGCCATCGATCATCGCCACCCGCACCGGCATCACCACGGTCGCCGACTTCCGCCCCGCCGACATCGCCCTCCATGGCCAAGGTGCACCGCTCGTCCCCTACGCAGACTATCTCCTCTACCGTCACGCCAAACTCGGCCGCGTCTCCCTGAATCTCGGCGGCATCGCCAACGTCACCGTGCTCCCCGCTGGGTGCAAGCCTTCCCAGGTCTTCGCCTTCGACACCGGCCCCGCCAACATGCTCATCGATGCTCTCGTCTCTCACTTCACCCACGGCCGCCAGCGCTACGACAAAAATGCCGCCATCGCCCAAACCGGACGCTCCATCCCAGCGCTCCTGAATGAGCTTATGCGCGACCCATACCTGAAACTAGCGCCGCCCAAGAGCACCGGCCGCGAATACTACGGACGCGCGTATATCCAAAAAGTCCTCGCGCTCGGCCGCCGTCATCGCGCCAAGCCCGCCGACCTGATCCGCGCCGTCACGATCTTCACCGCGCTCTCGGTCGTCGACGCCCTCAACCGCTTCGTCCTGCCCAAACACAAAATCCACCAACTCATCGTCTCCGGCGGCGGCGCTCGCAACCCGCTCATCGTCGCCCAACTAACCGCCGCGCTGGGCAAAATCGAGGTCATTCCCTCCGATCAACTCGGCGTCCCAAGCGACGCGAAGGAAGCCTTCGCCTTCGCTCTCCTCGCCTACGAAACCTTCCATCAACGCCCGTCCAATCTCTCCTCCGCGACCGGCGCTCGCGGCCCAGCAATCCTAGGTAAAATCTCCTATGCCAAGCCGCGCTAGCTCTTCTTCGCTCGCCACTCGCCACTCGTCACTCGCCACTTTTCTACTGATCCTCTCGTCGCTCTCCTTGGCAGGCTGCTCACGCACGAACGCCGATCCTTCCACCCTGACTTTCCTCATCGAATCCAACCCCACCAATCTCGATCCGCGTTTCTCCACCGACGCGCAATCCGCACGAATCGACGGTCTCCTCTTCAGCAGCCTTCTTCAGCGCGACGCGCAAATGAATCTTCACGGTGACCTGGCCGAATCCTGGGACCAGCCCGATGCCCTCACCTATGTTTTCCACCTCCGCCGCGACGTGCGTTTCCAGGACGGCCGCGCTCTGACATCGGCCGACGTGAAATCCACCTTCGACTTCATCATGAACGCCGCCAATCGCTCTCCCAAGCGCGGCGCCTTCCGCATGGTGAACTCCATCGAAGCGCCGGACGCCGCCACCGTCATCTTTCACCTCAAGGAACCGTATGCGTCGTTCACCACCAGCCTCGTGCGCGGCGCCACAGGCATCGTCCCGGCGAATGCTGCGGCCGATTTCGGCCTCCATCCAGTCGGCTCTGGTCCGTTCCGCTTCGTCAGCCAGTCCCAAGACGACGAAGTCATCGTGGAGCGCAACCCGGATTATTTCCGCGGCGCGCCGCAACTCTCGCGCGTCCGCTTTCGCGTCGTTCCCGACGCCATCGTGCGCGCGCTGGAACTTCGCAAGGGCTCCGCCGATCTGGAGTTGACGTCTCTCTCGCCGGACATTGTTCCCGTACTCGCGCGCCAGCCTGCCTTAGCCGTCTCCGAACGCCCCGGCACAAATCTCGACTACCTCGGCTTCAATCTCATCGACCCGATTCTCTCGCATCGCGAGGTGCGTCAAGCCCTCGCCTTCGCCACAGATCGCGACACCCTGATCCGCTTTCTCATCCATGGCCAAGCTCGCGTCGCCACTGGCGTTCTCGCGCCCAATCACTGGGCGTACGAAGGGAATGTGACGCAATACGCGTGCAACACTGCGCGCGCGGAACAACTCCTCGACGCGGCAGGATTTCCTCGCCAAGGCAATGGCGTGCGTTTTCACATCGCGCTGAAGGTTTCGACCGAAGAACGTGCCCGGCTGATTGGAGCCGCACTCCAAGACCAGTGGCGCAGGGTCGGCGTGGAACTGGAGATTCGCCCGCTGGAAGTGGCCACGCTTTTCTCCGACATCTCCAAAGGCAATTTCCAGCTCACCTACCTGCGCTGGATCGGCGCCAACAACGATCCGGACTTCTTCGAGTTCGCCTTCTCTTCGAAGCGCTTTCCTCCCGATGGCGCCAATCGCGGACACTACTCCAACCCGCGCTTCGACACGCTGACCGACCAGATTCGTACGGAAATGGATCGCGAAAAAAGGAAGGCGCTCTGCAGCGAAGCGCAAAAAATCCTGGCCGACGATCTTCCCTACCTGCCGCTGTGGTTCACCGACGCCGTCTCGGTACACCGCAAGGCCCTGGGCGATCTGCCGCTATCCCCTACCGGTGACTTCGACTTTCTCACCACTCTTGCGCCGTCAGCCCACTAAGTCGGTAGTTACCTTCTATCCGCGGCGCGAGAAACGCCTATCTAGCTATTCAGCACTCGCTCGATCTCCACTACCGGGATGGCACCCTCGCGCAGGATTTCCCATTGCGTGTCCCGCAGCCCCACGATGGTCGACGGCAACCCCATGCCGGTCTCTCCGGCGTCGAGAACCAGCGGCAGCCGTAACCCAAGTTGCTTCATCAATTGCTCGGTATTCGCGCACGCGGGGAATCCCGAAATGTTGGCGCTTGTCCCCGTGATCGGCCCGCCAAACTCATCGATCAACTGCTCGACAACCGGACTCTTCGGCCAGCGCAGCGCCACCTTGCCAGTGTTCGCCGTCACTTTCAGCGGAACTCGATGCGAAGCCTCCATCACCAAGGTCAGCCCGCCGGGCCAGAAGGCTTCCGCCAGCCGCAGAAAGCGCTCCGGCGGATGCTCCATCGTCGTGCCTTCGTAGACACGCTCGCGCATCAACACCAAAGCCTGGTCCAGGGAATTCACCAGGATCGGCAACGCCCGCGTTTCCGGCCGGCCTTTAACCCTGTAGAGTTCGTCCACGGCCGAGAGATTGAAGGGATCGGCGGCCAGTCCGTAGAACGTATCGGTGGGGATTCCGATCACACAGCCCCGGACGAGAAAGTGCGCCGCATATCGCAGCACATCTGCCTCTGGGGTTTGCGCGCTGACGCGCAACAGTTCTGCCGGCAACTTTTTGGCCTTTGGCGAAGTCGTATAACCCACCTAGCAGCGCTCCGCCGCGCTGCCATTATTTGGGCGACGCTACCACACAGCGCGCTGCCGGTGCAATGGTTGAGCAAACCGGGAAGAATCCCACAGCAATTTCGCTACTCGGCAGGTGGCGATCGCCCTTGGGAATAACTCTACGTCGAGAGTGCAATCACCTGTAAGGCCGTCGCTGCAAATACGAGCTGGGCGTCCACACCTACCACTTTAGGCCGCCAAGAAAGGCACGCACTTCACGCAGAACGTCCGATTCATTTGACAAGAATATGTAGTGCGTTCCCCTGACCCTGGTTACGCGCGCGCCGGGAACACCGTCTTCAAACACCTTCGCCTGCTTTTCTTTGAGGAGATTTAGCCTTGCAAAATAGGTATCGGCAGCATTTTGGATGGCGGGATCTGCATTCTTGGTCATCCAGGTCTCTGGCACGTTGGGAATGGCAAAGATGGCCAATGCAGGGACTGGAACGTTCGCGTACTTTTTGGAGCTGGTCATGATGGTCATAAACATCTGCGATCCTGGGAAGTCCCGCTGTTTTGTCACTCGACCCCCAGAAGTGGAATCCCACGTCTGGTGAAATTCCGACTCCGGAAGGCGAAATCCATACACTTCTGCATCCCACTTCTGTAGTGCCCCGAAGCTCGCCAAGTCAGACTCACTCGGAGCCGGAGCTTGCCCCGGCCCTGGTATCTCGGAAAATTCCTTCATCGTCGGTCCGTTGCCGTTGTCGAACGCGTATGGGTAGGCAGCTTCCAGGTAGACGGCACCGGCAATGCTGTCTGGGCGTATTGTCGCAACTGAGCTCAATTCCACGCCGGCAATCGAGTGTCCCACCAAGACGGGTTTTTTGAGTTTCAGAGTGCGAATTACCGCCAGAACGTCTTCTCCGAGGCGATCGGCTCCGTTCTCCAAAGGCGAGTAACTTGACGCGCCGAAGCCGCGCCGCGTAATGCCATACACATGGTAGGTGCCCGCCAGCTTGGGTGCGAACTCGTCGAAGACGTGCGCCGTGTTCCCGCCGCCAGCGAGGAGGATCACAGGTCTGCCCGAACCGCCCCAATCGAGCACTTCCAGGCGGACATCTTTATCCACGGACACCAATTGTGCCGTGTGCGGGGATGGGTCCCGCCAAAGCGCGGACTGCGAGTAAAGCGGGGCAAGGAGCGAAACCAACAGAATTGGACTGCACAGATAAGCCCAGCGCAGCATAAGTTTCCTGTCCTCAGCGGATAGGTACGCTGTTTAGGTCCTCAATGTTCGATCTTTCTGCCTGCGGCCCTGATTAGCGCTGCCTGCATTTCAACTGCGGGTGAATTGTCGGCTAACCGGAAGTGATCTGATGCTGGCTTACCGCGATTAGCAATGGGAAGTCAGCTTGCAGGAAGTGCTCTCCGCCCTTGGCATCGATCCTGGACGGATTACTGGTCACCCGGATGTTAAGGGGCGAGCCTTACCAAGACTCGAATGGCGGGAAATTCGGAATTAGCCTGTTTGCGCGGATATTTGTTACCCTCCGGGTGATGGCTACGCCTGTAAAAGCCGCTAGGAATGCGGGCGCGGCGAGCGCCTCGGCCTCAATCAGCAGCCGCGACAATCGCTGGCTGAAGGAGTTCCGCCTCGCCTTGCGCGGCGGTCTGCCCACCGCATCCGGCAGCGTCGGCGTCGAAGGCGTGCGCCTCGTCGAAGAAGCCCTGCGCTCCGGCTGCCGCATCCAAGCGGTCCTGTTCAGCGAGTCCGGGGAGCGCCATCGCACGCGCCTGGCGCCGTTCGTCGATCGCCCGGAGATCGCGTTTCCCGTCCTGCGCACCACCGACCGCTTGTTTGAAGGCATCGCCGATACCGAGCATCCGCAGGGCGTCGCCGCACTGGTCGAGCCGCGCTCCGCTTCTCTGGACGACATCCTGCGCGTGCCAGGTCAGGCGTGCTCGGCCCTTCTCGTCGTATTGGCCGGCGTTCAGGATCCCGGCAACGTCGGCACGATCCTGCGCACTGCGTCCGCGTTTGGCGCTACTGGCGGTGTTACCGCGGCTTCGGGTCAGAGCGGCACCGCGAGCCCCTTTTCGCCGAAGGCGCTTCGTGCTTCCGCAGGAGCTGCGCTGCACCTCCCCATTTTGGCGGGGATGTCGCTGCCCATCTTGCTGGCGCAATTGCGTGTCGAAGGTGTGCGTACCCTGGCTTCCAGCGTGCACGAACCCCGCGAGGGCGACGCTGCCCTTCTTGCGCCGTGGGACGTTAATTGGTGCGAACCGGTCGCCTTGCTCGTGGGCAACGAAGGCGCGGGCTTACCCGAAGAGATTGAGCGCAGCGCCGATGCGCGCATCCGTATCCCGATGGCCAGCGGCATCGAATCCTTGAACGCCGCCGCTGCCGCCGCGGTGCTCTTCTACGAAGCGGCGCGCCAGCGAAAATCAATCGCGAACCCGAGCGAACCCCAGCCGTGAGCCTTTTCTCCAAGCTGCCGCAACCGGAAGAGCCCGATGTGCCCCTTGCGCATCAGCCGCTGGCGGAGCGGATGCGCCCGCGGACGCTCGACGAATTCATTGGCCAGGAAAAACTCCTCGGCCCGGGCAAGCCGCTGCGTGTGCAAATCGAAAACGACGATCTTGGCTCGATGCTCTTCTGGGGACCACCGGGCTGCGGCAAGACCACGCTGGCGCGGCTGATCGCACGTTTGACGCGTTCGGAATTCATTGCCTTCAGCGCCGTGCTCGCCGGCATCAAGGAAATCAAAGAAGTGATGGCTGCAGCCGAGCGCAAAGCGCGTTCAGGGCAGCGCACCATCGTATTCGTCGACGAAGTCCATCGCTTCAACAAGGCGCAGCAAGACGCGTTTTTGCCCCACGTCGAGGCCGGACACATCACCTTCGTTGGCGCGACCACCGAGAATCCTTCGTTCGAGGTGATTTCCCCACTTCTCTCGCGCACCAAAGTCTACATTCTCGATCCGCTCGCAACGCCACTCATCGCCGAGCTTTTGCGCCGCGCGCTCGCCGACAAAGAGCATGGCCTCGGAAACGAAGCAGTCGAGGCCGGCGATGACGTGCTGTTCCGCATCGCGTCTTACGCCAATGGAGATGCGCGCGCCGCGTACAACACGCTGGAGCTCGCCGTTCGCGGAGCAAAACCGGACAACGCAGGCGTGCACCATCTGACCTCCGCACTTCTCGAAGACGTCCTCCAACGAAAACTTCTTCGCTACGACAAAGCCGGCGAAGAACACTACAATCTGATCTCGGCGCTGCATAAATCGGTGCGCAACTCCGATCCCGACGCCGCGCTCTATTGGCTCGCGCGCATGCTCGAATCCGGCGAAGACGCGCTCTATCTGGCCCGCCGCATGGTGCGCATGGCCAGTGAAGATATCGGACTCGCCGAGCCCGGCGCTCTCGCCGTCACGCTCGCGGCCAAGGAAGCTTTCGACTTCATCGGCCCGCCGGAGGGCTATCTTGCGCTCGCGCAAGCGGCTGTGTATCTTTCGCTGGCGCCAAAATCCAATGCCCTATACACCGCGTACGGCGACGTGATGGAAGACGTGCAAAAAACGGAGGCCGATCCCGTGCCGCTGCATCTTCGCAACGCCCCCACAGGCTTGATGAAGAATGTGGGCTACGGCCAAGGCTACAAATACGCGCACGAATTCGAAGAAAAGGTCACGGACATGACGTGCCTTCCCGGCAATCTGGCCGGCCGTAACTACTACAAGCCCACAGACCAGGGCTTCGAGCAACGCCTTCGCCAGCGCATGGACGATATTCGTAAGATAAAATCCCGGTCGGCACACAATCCTTGAGATGACCCTTCACTTGAGGTGAATCGATGAAGCGATTGGCTTTGGCATTCCTGGCTTTATCTCTCTGCGTAGCGACGATCGTCGGCAAAGAACATCCGCGCCCGAAGATTCTCGGCATCGCCAGCGCGCACTTCTACACGACAGACAATCCAGGCGCTCGCAAGTTCTATTCCATTATTTTTGCCAAGGACCTCAGCTGCACGATGTGCGAGGAACACGCCTTTGATGCTCTCGTCATTCGCCTTCCTTCCCAGCAAGTCGTGACTTTCTCTGCTCCGGCAGGGCCCACGCCGTCGAACCTTTTGGCCGAAGTTGTTTTCGCGACGGATGACGCCGACGCAATGCGGGCGTATCTGAAGGCGCAGAAGATCAAAATCGAAAAGGGTCCGGACCCAGGCGTTCCCTCCCCTCGCACTCATCCCGATTCTCCTTCGGATCCGACGATCGCTGCGGCGGCCACCTTTGCGGATTTCAGCGTTTTAGATCCCGAGGGTCATCGCATCGGTTTCGTTCAGGTGGAGAAAGGCTGGTCGCCCTCAAACACGGACGCGCTGCGCCTGATCCACGCTGGATTTGTGGTAAACGATCGCGCCGCTGAAGATCGCTTCTACAAAGACATTCTCGGCTTTCACTTGTATTGGCACGGCGGCATGAAAGACGACAAGGACGATTGGGTGGCCATGCAAGTCCCCGATGGCACCGACTGGATCGAATACATGCTGAATATTTCGCCGACCGCCAGCAAACATACCCTCGGAGTGATGAATCACATGGCGCTGGGCATCACCGACATTCACGCAACCGAGAAGCGGCTCATCGCTGATGGCTGGAAACCGACCGAAGAACCCAAAGTCGGGCGCGACGGCAAATGGCAGCTCAACCTTTACGATCCGGACGAGACGCGCACTGAGTTCATGGAGTTCGCGCCAAAAGAACGGCCGTGCTGCAGCGAAATAACAGGCCCCAACCCCGGCCCGCAAAAATGACACGTCTCCTCGTTACGTTGGCGGCCGCGTTTCTATCGCTAGCTGGCGCGGCGACTGACCAGCTCGCCCGCCCGAAAATCACCGGCATCGACCACGTCCGCCTCTACGTCACCAGCATCGACAAATCGCGCGCCTTTTACACCAGCGTTCTGCGCTTGCCCGCGTCAGGAGGCGGTTGCTCCGGCGTCACTCGCGCGTGCTTCCCGATCAATTGGTATCAGCAGGTTGAGTTGGAGCCTGTGCCCTCGCCCGCACCCCACAATTGGCTGGCCCAGATTGCCTTCGCCACTGATGACGTGGCGAGCATGCGCCGTTACTTGCTGGCGCATGGTGTGGCTGTGGGAGCAATCTCTAGAGATGGAGGCGGACCGCCGCATTTCGAATTGCGCGACCCCGAGGGTAATCCCATCGCCTTTGTCGAGAGGAAAGCGCCTGCCGCCGACTACAAAATTGCTTCCGACCAAGTCAGCAGCCGCATGCTGCATGCCGGATTTGTGGTGAAAGACATGGCCAAGGAAAACCACTTCTATCTCGATATCCTCGGCTTTCGGCTCTACTGGCATGGCGGCTTCAAGGACAGCGAGGTGGACTGGTACGAAATCCAGGTGCCCGACGGCGACAACTGGATCGAGTACATGCTGAACATTCCTGCGAACGCCGATCACAAAGAGCTCGGCGTGCAAAATCATTTCTCGCTTGGCGTGAAAGATGCCCAGGTGTCCGCGGCTCAATTGCGAAAGAATGGCTTGCAAACATTCGACGGACCCGAGATCGGCCGCGACGGAAAAAACAGCCTCGATGCTTACGACCCCGACGCCACGCGCGTCGAGGTCATGGAGTTCACGCCGTCGCAGAAGCCGTGCTGCCATCCCTACGAGGCGGCGCATCCCGTCCCATGAAGCTGCCGGGTCCCATGAACATGACGCGCGCCCGCCCGCAGAAGCGACTGCTCTTGTGTCCGTGCATCTGCTGGACACTATTCGCGCTCGCAGGCTTCTCTGCGTTGACGGCCTGCGGCCAAGGCCTCGAGAAGCCGCTGCAAAACATCGACGAAGACATCACCGCGTTCGCCTTCGCGCCCGACGGCCGCATCGTCTACGCCGTCAACCGTGGCTTCAAGACCAAGCAGTACGACCTCGAACACGACGACATCTGGATTCAGGACGCGGGCGGCAAGCGCCGGCGCATTTTCGTCGGGGAAAAGTTTCTCCGCGGCAACACGCCGTTTACCTACAACGTGAATTCCTTCCGCTGGTCACCGAACGGCCGCTTGATTCTCGCCGAGCTGTTTACCGCGAGCGTCGACGAAACCGGCAAGACCCAGGATTCCGCGATGACCCTTATCCTCGAGGACTCCGGAAAGGAAGTGAAAGTCGGCGGAAACGAAAACGCCATCCAGGACGCCGGCGATGCCTCGTGGCTACAGGACAATTCCACCGTCATCTATCTCACCGAAGTTATCAAACCGCGCGTTCTCTTCTCTTTTCGCTATCTCAACACGCGCGCCGGTCCCAGCGGCGCCGTCTTTGAAGGGCGCACGTTTCTGGACTCCGTTCCTGTTCCCGGCAGCAACGTCGCGATCGCCGTGGAACGCGATCGCAATATGAGCGGCCCGCCGCGCCTCCAGCGCCTGGAACTCCTCGCGCAGGACGATCACGAACTGGCTACCCTAGACGGCTACGAAGGCGGCCTGTCACTGTCTCCCAGCGGAAAAAAGATCGCCTATTACATCGACAAGGAAGTTCTGGAAATTCGCAGTCTGACCGACGTAACCCAAACGACGCGTCTACGCATTGGGCTAGGTGTCTTCCACTGGGCGCCCGATGAGACTCGCATTCTTCTAAAGCGCTCGATCGAGAAAAAATCCGGAGACTTGGTGTGGATCGACATACCGCCGCTCACCGCACAATCCCCGGCCAGCAAAGAACCGCCCCCGGTGATCCAGCCGACGCTCATCTCCATTTTTCACGGCCTCACGTTTCGCGATTTCGCCATTTCCCCCGACGGCCGCCTCGCCGTCATCGCCGTCGGCCGGCGCAATCTTTCGATCTTCCCGCTACCAATGCGCTAGCGCCTCGCTGGACTTGGCCCGGCACCACAACTCACCAAGATAAATCGCGTTTCCGCTTCTTGTGCTCGATTAAAATGCAAGCGTCCATGACCACCGTGATGCCCGCAACACGCGCCCTTTCTGCGGCTGCCTCGTTGATGATACCGAGCTGCATCCACACAACTTTCACCCCGGCGCGGATTGCTCCATCCACCACCGGAGGCACATCCTCAGCTCGGCGGAAGACGTCCACGATCTCAACCTTCTCCGGCACGTCCTCCAGGCGCGCGTAACTCTTCTCGCCCAAAACCTCGCGCTCGTTTGGATTGACCGGAATAATTCGATAGCCCACGTCTTGCAGGTAGCTGGCAACGCCATGGCTCGGGCGCATCGGGTTCGACGACAACCCGACCACGGCGATGGTTTTGTATCTTTTTAAAATCTCAGCGACAGGATCGCCTCCGGGCTCAGCGCCATCGGGCAACAGCACTTTCATGGGCGCATCATCGGAGTTTTTCTTGGACCGCGTGCAGGCAGTGGCTCATCGCCGCGAGCAGCTTGTCATTTTCTTCTCGCGTGCCCACCGAAATACGGACCGCGTACGGAAATCCCATCCACGCGAGCGGGCGCACGATCACCCCTTCTCGCAGCAGCTCGTCATACAAGCCGGATGCGCCCGGACCAACATCGATGAAAATAAAGTTCGAGTGACTTCGCACCGCGCGCAGTCCGAGCTTCGAGAGCTCGTCAAACAGCCGCGAACGCTCCGTGGCATTCGCCGCAAGACAACGCGCAACGTGCTCGGCATCGTCCAGCGCAGCCAGCGCCGCCGCTTGGCTCACGCCGGAAGTGTTAAACGGTGTACGCAGCTTGTTCATCGCCGCCAGCAAGCCAGCCCGCCCAATCGCGTAGCCGATGCGAAGCCCCGCGAGCCCGAAAATCTTCGAGAACGTCCGCAGGATCAGCAGATTGTCGCGGCGGCGAAACAGCTCCACCGAACGCGGCATGTCGGCGCGCTCTGCATAGTGAATGTAGGCCTCGTCCAGCACCACAAGGACATCGCTGGGCACGGATTCGAGAAACCTCTCGAGGTCCGCTCCATTGAATGCCGTGCCCGTCGGATTGTTCGGATTGGCAAGATAGATGATGCGCGTTTCACGCGTCACCGCGGCAGCGATTGCCGGCAAGTCAAAAGCGAAGTCGTGCATCGGCACGCGGACCAACTGCGCGCCGCTGGCTCGAATGGCTACCGAAAATGGCGCGTAGCTTCCCGCCGAGGTCACTCCGGTTCTTCCCGGCGTCAGCGTAATCCGCGCGGCCAGGTCGATGATCTCGCTCGACCCCAGCCCGACGAACACTTCCTCCAGCGCGACCTCATGGATGCTCGCCAATCTTTCTCGCAGGCGGTGCGTGCCACCATCCGGATAACGATGCGACTCCGCCAACGCGCTTTTTGCGGCTTCCATCGCCTTCGGCGAAGGCCCGAGCGAGTTTTCATTCGACGCCAGTTTAATGGCGTGAATTCTCAGTTCCCGCTCAACTTCTTCGATGGGTCTTCCGGGAACATAAACGGGTAGGCCGCGAATATATTCCGGGATCAGCTCTTCGATCGTGCGTGTCATCACCTCTAGTCTACGTCGCTCATCGCGCGGCGGCAATTTGCGGGGCGGCGGTGGTGGCCAATGCCGCAATTCCAAGCCGCTCTCTATACACCAAATTCTTCGGCCGTGGGTCAGTTTCCGATTATCCGACGCAATATAAAAGGGCGCCCCTTTTGGAGTAGGGTTTGGGTGCTTGCCTCAATCCCTACAGAAAGGAACGCCCTCAATGGATAGCAAAAAGTATATCGGTATGGATGTCCACAAGGAAAGCATTTCGATTGCGGTGATGAATGGTGTGGGAAAGATCGTGATGGAGTGCGTGATCGAGACAAAAGCCAGCATGATTCTGCAGTTTGTCGATGGGCTGCGCGGAGACTTGCAGGTCACGTTCGAAGAAGGAACCTCGGCCGCTTGGTTGTACGACTTGCTGAAACCGCACGTGACGAAACTGCTGGTGTGCGATCCGCGAAAGAATGCCTCCATGAGGGAAGGCAACCAGAATGACAAGATCGACGCCCGCCGGTTGGCCGAGCTGCTGCGTCTCAATCATCTCAGCCCCGTCTATCACGGTGAACACGGGCTGCGAAGTCTGAAGGAACTGGTACGCAGTTATCTCACCATCACCAAAGATCTCGGACGGGTCATGTCGCGGGTGAAGGCCATCTATCGCAGTTGGGCCATTCCCTGCACCGGCAAGCAGGTTTATGCCCCTCGGCATCGGGCCGAGTGGCTCGCGAAGATCACGGAACCGGGGGTTCGCCGACGGGCAGAGTTTTACTACCAACAGCTCGATGCGCTGCGGACGGTACGTCGGGAAGTGCGGCGGGAGCTGTTGGCGGAGGGCAAGAAACACAAGACCTGGAAACGGCTCTGCCAGATTCCTTCGATCGGTCCGATCCGGTCCGCCGTACTGCTTGGCATTCTGCAGACCCCGCACCGTTTCCGCACCAAGCGGCAGCTATGGACTTACAGCGGTTTTGGCATCGAGACACAAAGCAGCGCCGATCACCGTCGTGTCGACGGGCAGCTCGAACGAGCGAAGAAACAGAGCTCCATCCGCGGATTGAACCGAAACTGCAATCACGATCTGAAGAATCTGTTTAAGGGCGCGGCGATCGTGGCCTCGAGCAAACCCGGTCCGTTTCAAGAGTTCTACACCGCTTTGCTGACTAAGGGCATTCGGCCGGAGATGGCGCGTCTAACCTTGGCCAGGAAGATTGCCACCATCGTGTTGATCGTGTGGAAGAGAGGAGCGTGCTTCGACGCCCAACATCTGAAACCACAAGCAGCTTGAGTGTCTCTGACCGAGTCCGCTCCATCTCTGGGGATTTCTCTGGCGGTGGCCGTGGAGTTCTCGAGGCACTCTGGTTCGAGAGCGAGTCTCAGCCGATTAGTTAGGCGCTGCGTGCTTCGGGCACCTAGTCTCAGCACGACCCTAGGCCCTCTCGGACAACCAGAAAAAGCTATGGGCCACGAGTCCCCGATAGAACTATGGTCGCCAAATTTGACCGCCGTTCTGCTTTGCTGGTTTCGGAACTGACAGGCTTCGTCGCCAAGAAGCCATGAAAACCGCTGGTAGAGAAAACCCAAACCGCTGGGCAAGAGCGCCCCGCAACCGAGTACATGGTACGGAAGAGCAGAACAGATCTCGCTCGATCAAGTGGGCTGAGAAGCAAGAAGAATTCCGGCCGATGGAGATGTGTTTTTTCTTGACTTCTACCTTTATAGAACTAATCGGGACTTAGTGCCGGTGCATGTGCGCTCCCGGCGCCCCTCCTGGTGAGCGCCGTTACCGGAGCAGTGGGCTTCGGTACGAACGTGTCCGTTACAGTAACGGCCGAGAACTTAGAGTGGGACATGCCACCGAATCTAGGTTGCAATTCCCAACGCCAGTGCGATCCACCAGAGTACGAGCACAGTTCGCATCCATGCTTTGTAATTTACGATTTGCAGGTTGTGCGGCGAGACGTTCGTTCCAGCAGCAAGCAGTATGTACAAACTGCCGATTTCCGCCAACGTGATGATGAACCTGGAATAACCGAAGGACTGTGCCAGTCTCTATCCTCGATGAGGAATGCCTTTCACCAAGGACTTCTTCGACCTCAACGAAACCAAGGTTACTTTTTATTGGGCGTTGAGTGGCCGGAGCTGCGAAATACGCCTCGTTTGGCTTCGATACTCTCGGGGAAAACCTTAAGAAAGCGTACGTAAGTTTGCTTCGCGAGCTCTAATTGGGCATTGGCGGCGTAAAGTCGCGCGAGATGCTGGTAAGGATCTACGAGCCAAGGGTCGAGCTGCAATGTCTTCTCAAAATAGTTGATCGCGTTGTTACCATCCCCGGCCTGTTCCGCGGCAAGAGCCTTGTCATAATAAAGCAAAGTTGAGTTGGGTTCGACGGCAAGCGCTTTGTCGAAGAGCGCCTCCGCGTCTGCCTCTTGCTTTGTCCCACTTATAATCTGCCCCATCGCCCTCAACAAAACCGGATCGTTCGGAAAATCATTCCATGCAGAAACCAACAGTTGGTAGCCACGGCGAGTGAACGGAAGCCACTCCAATTGGCTGCCGATCCGAGCATAGGCAAGGCCCAAGTTGCGTTCCGCGAACTGGGGCGGGGGATCGTGCCACGGTACCAGCTCATCTTCACTGCTTGCCGGCGTGCTGCCGTTCACCGAGGGCGCGGCACGCAGTCTGGCCAGTTCTTGCGGCGTATAAATGGCGATGCGATGGTCGGTGAAGATGGTGTGTCCGCCCTGTCCTGCTGGCAGGCGCGGCATGTGGCAGCCGAGGCAGTTCTGGTTGGGCTTGGGATGCGATGTCAAAAGCGCCTCGACGTGGCAGTTCAGGCAGCGGGCGCGAAAATAGGCGACCGGGTCCTTCGGGAGCGCATGCGGATCGTGGCAGGTGCCGCACCAGAGCTTTTCCCCGCTGCTCCGCGCACATTGACTCAACGCGAGTTGCTGCGACTGGCTGATGATCGTGAGAGCGTTCGGCTGCGTAGGGACTCGCGACGACTGATAAACGTAAACCGTGAAGACGTCTTCGAGATTCTCACCAGCATGAAAGTCGGTCAGCTCTTTGCCAGGATTCGGAACGGGCACTTCCCCGCCCAAGTGGCACTGCTCGCAAACGCTGTCGCGGGCGCGCGGCGCGAGCCTTGCAGGATTGATGATCGATCCTGGCACGGGGTTGCGGAGGTGCTCCGCCGTTGGCCCGTGGCATCGCTCACAGGTGATCCCTTCCGCTGCAAACGCGGGGTTGCGGTACGCGTTTAATGTGCCGGGTATTGCAAGTGCCTCGCCGACATGACAAAAAAGGCACTGCGGCCGGACCGCCCGGTAGAAATCCGGGGCCTTCAAGTTCTCATACGAGGGGGATATGCCCCATCCGAACCGCGCGTAGTAGCTCGCCGGCGACTCAAACAGGTGGTTGCCGACGTCGATGAGATAAGAGATGGCATGCGCCCCGGAGCCGACCGAATAGGCAATGGAGTACTCCGAAGTGAGACTCCCACGCTCCATCCGCTGGGTCATGTGACCTGGCGATGAACGAACGCTGAAGCGAGTGCCGGAAACGCTGTGGTAGAACGTGCCGGACGGTCCACGTCCAGGCGGTCCCAGAGAATTGGCCATCGGCGTCGCCAGGAAACCTTTCACTTCACTTGGGTGACACCGAGCACAAGGCGGCCCAGAGAACGCGGGAAGGGCACACACGATCACCAGGCCTATGACAGCGAGCAGACGTCCTTTCTTGAACCCGGTTCGTGGTCCCATAAAAGTGCAGCCATCGTAATCAGATCACGCGCGCCAAAGCAACCACCGGCCTATTGCACGCTCTTCTGTGGCAATCCCCCAGGGCATGTGGACGCCCTGTTCGCTGACGCAAAATCGAATGGTTCGCCTTTCGGTCCGACTCCCACCGCGCTGGGCCAAAGCGGTCCCGCCGTGATCAGAGCTCGCATTAGCAGGGAAAACGGACTTTCTCCGCTTCGCTCGGGTCGAAACCCACGGCTGTAGGTGCTGCCGTTTTAGCGTGACCCGGGTGCTGGTGTCACAGGGTGCGGTGGAAGCCCCTGACTTTGAGTCAGGGGAGCGGCGCTTTCAAGCGCCGCGGCGTAGCGCAATGGCCTGCGACTCTGGCTTCAGCCATGGGGGCGGCGGGTCGAGCTCGATTCGCGGGCCGGCGGAGGAATACGCAAACAATTCCGGGCGCTCGGCCAGTTTCTCCTCAACGGGATTTCGGTGAATGTAGGAGCGATGCTCCTCGTAATCGCGCCAGTCGCGAATGCGATGACTCGTAAAACCCGGCTGCCAGATCTCAGCGTTGAATTGCAGCTCCTTTTTCGCCCGATAGGAGAAGCCGCCTTTGATGAACTGCAGGGCCTTTTCCAATGGGATTTGCTCCGCCGGCGTGACAAGCAAGTGAAAATGATTCGGCATGACGACGAATTCGTGGAGTTGGAAGCGGCCCTTTTGTCGGTTATCCGTTAAGCAATCCATCAATAAAGCGGCCATGCGCTCGGATTGCAGGACTGCGCGGCGGCCCCAGGTTACGGAGGTGACGAAGAAGGTTCGCACAGATTGTGGGGCAGGGTGCATTAGTAACTATAGAATACATATAACCGCGACGTTATCATGAGTCAAGAGAAAAATGCGCACTCTCATCGAAGCCCCGCGGCAGGGTGGAAGCCCCGGGGCAAGGTGGAAGCCCCGGACTTCCAGTCCGGGGAAGCGGGCCTTCAAGGCCCGCTGAAACGAGCGCCATGACGAAAAGGGACTTTAGCCCTGGTTTTAGCAACGCGCGAGTAGAAGATGCTTTGCTTCCTCGAGAGCGGCGACAACAGCTTCACGCGAGACAGAGGGAAACCCCCCGAGAAAGTCTACGGGTGTCTCTCCGCCTTCGAGATAGTCGAAGAAAGCTTGGGTAACTCGGGGCCAGACGGGAGGTAACTCGGGGTCTTTGAGGGTGAAGCAGCCATGGCTGCGGAGAACGCACGCATAGAGGCTGAGGCGCGAGAACCAGTAAAGAAACGTCCATATGGACCTTGGTTGTTCCGCTAATTTTTCTTCAAAGCGCCTGATTAACGCGGTGCATTCGACAGGTCGATGCAACACCATCTGATGTAAGTCTGCTGTGTAAAGGTGGTGTTGGCATGAGGCCAGGACAACGATTTGGGTTTTCTGCGATCGAGAAGCGTGACGTTTGGAACCGGTGGAAGGCGGGACAGTCGCTGCATGAGATTGGGCGCGCCTTTGACAAGCCACATAGCTGCATTCGCTCGGTGTTGTTGCCTCGCGGCGGCATCCCTCCCGCCGCTCGTCGCCGTTCGCGGCTGGCGCTCACGCTAGCGGAGCGAGAGGACATCTCACGAGGAATCGCTTCCGATTCACCGCTTCGTGAGATTGCCCGACGACTGGATCGAGCGGCCTCCACAGTGAGCCGGGAGATTTCTCGCCACGGTGGCCGTCCGGCCTATCGCACCCATGATGCGGATGACCATGCCTGGGACTCGGCCTTGCGACCGAAGAGGTGTCTGCTGGCCCTCAACCGCAAGTTGCGGGACATCGTTGCGAGTAAACTGATTCTGGACTGGTCGCCCGAGCAGATTTCCGGATGGCTGGAGACCCAGTATCCCGATGACGAGGGCCTGCGCGTGTCCCACGAAACCATCTACCGTAGCCTGTTCATTCAGGCCCGTGGAGTGCTGAAAAAAGAGCTGCTGGACCAGCTGCGGTCGAAGCGGCGCATGCGCCGCTCGCGCCATGCCAGTGCTAGCGGACAGTCACGAGGACAGATCGTCGATGCCATCTCCATCCGCGAAAGACCTGCGGATGTGGAAGACCGAGCGGTTCCCGGCCACTGGGAAGGGGATCTGCTGGCCGGGGCCAAGAACACCTACATTGCGACTCTGGTGGAGCGCCATTCGCGCTTCGCCATGCTGATCAAGGTGCCCAGCAAAAACACGGAAGTGGTCGTTGCCGCATGGAGTCAACATGTTCGCAAACTGCCCGCTACCCTGCGACGCTCGCTGACCTGGGATCGCGGACTAGAGATGGCCAAGCACAAAGACTTCACGGTAGCCACGGATGTGAAGGTCTACTTCTGTGATCCGCAAAGTCCCTGGCAACGCGGCACCAACGAAAACACGAATCTCCTGTTGCGGCAATACTTCCCGCGAGGCACTGACCTGTCTGTCCATTCGCAAGTGCAGCTCGACCAGGTCGCGCTGCGCCTGAATCAACGCCCCAGAAAAACCCTAGGCTTCGAAACTCCTGCGAGTAAACTGCAAGCCAGTGTTGCGTCGACCATCTGAGCCGGCAGCAGAAACCGGACAAGTGGCAAAGGGACAGTATTAGGAGCACCTCCTAGTTGTGACATCAGGGGAGTCCGGCGTGAGGCACGCGGACTTTCGTCATTAGAATAGAGGCTCGATGGTTCAAAGATGCTTCTGCCTCGTTGAAGGTAGGCGCCACACATGCGAAGAGTGTGCGGCCATCTTCGCCTCCTAGCATGCAAGCGAATGCGCTTACTCCATCGGTCTTGCGCTCCTCCACGATGGTACCGCCCTCGATAACACGGATCAGGCGGTTGTTGAAGACGTCGGCGACCCACACCGCACCTTCCGCGTCGAGACAGATTCCATCAGGCACGACTGCCGCTTGCTCCAGAATCTCGGCAACGGCGGTCGATCGCGGAGGTTCGCCGAATGCGGCCCATGTCCTGCGCTCGCTCAACAAGTCGCCCGTGACGTTGAATGCGCTTAGACGGTTCATCATGGTTTCGGCCACGATGAGCGTGCGGCGGTCCGGCGTAAGCACCATGCCGTTGGGGAAGCCGAGTTGGTCGGACGCGACCCTGGCCGTTCCGTCCGGCATAACACAGATGAGGGCGGTGGTGCGGGCTGGTGCGCCACCCATCAGGTCGAACCCGAAGTTGCCCACCCATGCTCGGCCCTCATGATCAACCAGCATGTCGTTCAACTGCCACGGTGCCAATGCGGACAAGTCCGCATGTTCCACCAAGGAGCCATCAGGTTCCCGCCGCAGAATCTTGCGGTCGAGCATGGACGTGATCAACATCCGCCCGTCTGGAAGGAATCCTAGCCCGCAGGGGAGCTCGGATGTCCGAGCGAACGTTTCTGCCGTGCCGTCCACCGCCAAGGCCAGCACGCGGCGCGTATAGCGGTCCGACACGTGGAGCCTTCCGTCACGCCATCGTGGGCACTCAGTAAACGACAAGCCGCTGACGAGTGTCGAGAATTCCGCCATGATCTCTCCGGATCCGTGCATGTGTAGGCCTACCGAATACCGACCCACGAGCAGACGACGGGGACGCCGGCATCGCGTGCACAGATCGATCATTTTATAGTGAAAAAAAGAGCAGCGGCCGCCCCATGCGCCGGATTTGCGCATGGGGATTTTGGTGTTCTCCATGCCAAAGGGTCTGAAGCGGTGCTACGGCCCGCGGCCGTCGCAAAATCTTAGACGTAGAAACGATCGAGCGAACGTGTAGGGATGTAATCCGCGGGATACTGGATAGGATGCGGCGGCGGAAGACGCGTGTACAGCTTCCACACCCAATAGATGAGGAGCGCAACAAGGACGACGCCTACGATCTTGTAGGCGATCCCCGGAATGCCGATATGTCGAGCGCTGTTTTTGGATTCTGGAGGTTCAGGCGGCTCGTAGGGTAGAGCGGTCATAATCTCGGGCCGATACTATCGCACTTCGCGAACACGAGCCCAAAAGAAAACCCCCGCCCGGCGGGGTTCTGCCTCGGTTTACCCTGAGCCGCGGAAGGCTCGACGTTGCAACCCTTGACGTGGAAGCCCCTGACTTTAGTCAGGGGAGCGGCGCTTTCAAGCGCCGCGAACGATCGCCTCCTCCGAGAACGGCTTTAGCCTTGGTGATCTCACCAGCCAGCGATGACACGTCGGCACCGAAGCAGCGGCCGCCCCATGCGCCGGATTTGCACATGGAGATTTTGGTGTTCTCCACGCCGAAGGGGTCTGAAGCGATATGGGCGCGGCGATCTGCACTTCATCACATTCAGTTGCTACCGTCGGATCTGGAGGAGTTTTTCGTTTTACAAGACGGGCCAACACGTACTGATCGGGATTGACCCGATGGATGGGAAAACGGCGTCTTGGAATCTGATGCCGAGTCAACGACAAGTCAAAATCCCCAGACGCAACACCCGCGTCTGGGGCACCCCGCCATCCACCCGCGCGATCGACAAAAAGAAGACCTTGGACAACGATGCAGCGTACCCTAACATGCTCTACGCGAGATATGCTTCTGCCCGCGCATATGGTGATAGAACACGAACTGACGCGGAGCGAGTACCGATGGCTTGCCATCGCCGCGGCTGTCATCGCAGTCGCGGGATTCGCGCGCACCTACTATCTGCGATTTATATTTCATACGCCCCATCTCCCACCACTTGTGCAGATTCACGGCGCGATCATGACGCTATGGTGGATCGGATTTATTGTTCAGACGTGGCTAATCGAGGCCCGCCGCGTCCGGTTACACCAGCGCCTGGGCATATTTATGGCCGCTCTTGCCGCAATCGTCGTGCTGCTTGGCGAGATTCTGACCCTCAACGGCGTCGCAAGAGAAGGCGGGCTTCATCAGATCGGTAAGTTTCATTATCTGTTGGGGATCAACTCGGTCAATCTTTTGCTCTTTGCGGTTCTGGTCGGCCTGGGAATTGCGTTTCGAAGGAAACCCGACGTGCACAAGCGCCTGATGGTGCTCGCCGCCGTAACTCTTTTAGCTCCGGCGGTTGCGAGGATTGTGCTGCTCTTCACGCATAAGCCACTCCCGCAATTCCTCGCTTTTTATGCATGCTTTTTGCTGTGCGTGACGGTCGACACCCTTCGGCACCGTCGTCTCCACCCCGTGCTCGCGATCGGCGCGCTGGTTGTTATCGCCGCGTTCCAGCTCAGCTACCTCGCTGTGCAGACTTCGGCCTGGATGAAAATGGTTACGGCGTACTTCGGCTGAGTTGCACTTTGACGGGCGCCGGGCAGGGGAATCGGGGACAGACGGGACGTTTTCCATTCTTGCGGCGTGCAAACCTCGGGCTGCAATCACCGCTCAAAAGTTAGCACTTTGACCAGCATCAGGGACCATCGCGGTTTTGCGGGGACGTCCGCCGCTTTCCGGATCAGTAAAGCTGGTGCGCTTCGCGGCTGCGTCGTAGCCGTAGGCAGCCGCGGGTCATAGCGCCTTGAGCTGTTCCACTTCCTCGCGCGTAAGCGGGCGAAACTCGCCGGGCGGAACGTCGAGCGCCAGGGAGCCGAGCCTAGTCCGCTTGATTTTCTCCACGTGGAAGCCCACGTGGTCGAACATGCGCCGGATTTGCCGGTTGCGGCCTTCGATCAGGACAACTTCATACCAAGGATTGTCGCCGTCCTCCGCGAGCCGAATCTTTGCCGGCGACGTTTTCACTTTGCGCCCATCGTCCAGCGCGATCTTGACTCCGGCGCGCAAGCGAGCGAGCACATCTTCGCTGGGCTTGCCGCTGATCTTCACCAGATAGGTCTTTGGCACATGCGAGCCGGCATAAGTAAGCTTCTGTGCTAGTGCCCCGTCGTTGGTCATCAACAACAACCCTTCGCTTGCGAAGTCGAGCCTCCCGACCGGATAGACGCGTCCAGGAATGTCACGCACTAGATCCATCACCGTCGGACGGCCTTCGGGGTCGCTGACGGTGGTCACGTAACCCTTCGGCTTGTACAAGAGAAAATAAAGAAGGTCCTCGCGGCGCAGCGGCGTGCCATCAACACAAATCTTGTCGTTGTCGGGATCGGCCTTGGTACCGAGTTCGTCGACCACCACTCCGTTGAGAGTGACTCGACGCGCGATGATGAGTTCTTCGGCCTTGCGGCGTGACGCCACGCCCGCGGCCGCGATAAGTTTTTGTAATCTCTCGAGAGGCATGGATGCGCAGCTTGCAGTGCGCTCAGGACGATCCCTTAGGCACTCTGCCCTTCCCCAGCGGCCGCAACGATTTGCGGATCGCCTCGATTTCCGATTTCTCAACCGGGCGGTAGCGGCCCCGTGGAATTCCTTCCAGCGACAGCGGACCCAGCGCGACGCGAACCCACTTTTCGATGGGATGATGTTCCTTGAACAGAACGCGCCGCAACGCTTCCTTCCGGGTGTCGCGCATGCGAATCTCGTACCAATAGTTCGCCGCGCGGCCGCGCGTCGCGCTCGGCTGCCGAAGCGTTTTCATGTGAATGCCGGCTTCTTTGCCCAGGCGGTCGAGGTCGTGGAGCGTAAGCATGCCCTTTACTTTCACGTGATACGTCTGCTCCAGGCGCTCCCAGCTTTTCAGCAGCTCGGCCGCCAGGTCGCCGTCGTTGGTGAGCAAAATCAACCCAGACGCCGCGTATTCGAGATTGCCGACCGGGTAGACGCGCACCGGAAAACCGCGAAGGCAATTCTGCAGTGTCCTGCGCCCCTCAGGATCGGCCATGGCCGCCACCACCTCTGGCGGCTTGTTCAGCGCCAGGTAAACGGCGCGCTCGCTCTCCTTCACCACGCGGCCCGCGGCTTCGATGTGGTCGCTCGCCGCGTCCGCTTTGGTGCCCAGCTCCGTCACCACCTGGCCATTCACGCGCACTTGCCCGCTCAAGATCAGTTGCTCGGCGTGCCTCCGCGAAGCAATCCCCGCGCGCGCGATAATTTTTTGTAAGCGTTCCTGCATGTTCTGGATTTTCTTTCAGCGGCGCGTCGCCTCGGTCGGCACCCCGACGGCTCTGATTGACGAGTGCCGTCTACTCGCCGGCCACCGCTTTGTGCGCCTGAGTATTGCCCGCTTCTTCTTGCGGTTGATCTGCCTCGGTCGGCGCCTCGGTCGCGTATGCTTCGCCGTTCGCAGCGGGTTGTGCCTCGATGGCCACCTCGAACGTTTCACTAACGGCCACGTTCTCGCGAGGCGCGTCCAGCACGCTCTCGTCTCCCGCATTCGACGGCGCGAGCCCTTCGTCGCTGCCCAGCGCTTCGCGCGCCAGTGCCTCAAATTCTTTCAGGCTCGGTAGTTCTTCCAAATCGCTCAGCCCAAAGCGCATCAGGAAATCTTTCGACGTCCTGTAGAGAATTGGCCGGCCGATCACTTCCTTGCGGCCCGCGGTGCTGATCAACCGCTTGTCCAGCAGCGTTTTCAGCACGCCCGAGGTATTCACCCCGCGAATCTCTTGAATCTCCGGCGCCGTCACCGGTTGCTTGTAGGCGATCACCGCCAGCGTCTCCAGCGCGGGCATCGTCAAGCGCAGCGGCGGCCGCAGGCTCTTGATGAACCGTCGCACCATGTCGTGGTGCTGCGGCTTCGTGTACATCTTGTATCCGCCGGCCACGTGACGCACTTCCACGCCGCGATCTTCCGCCGCGTAGCTGGCCACCAATTCATCCAGCGACGCCTGCACCGCCAGCTTCTCCTCGCCCAGCGCGTCAGCAAGCTGCTCCACCGTCGCCGGCTCGTCCGCCGCATAGATGATCGCTTCCAATGCCGCTCTTCGTTCTTCGTTGGTCATAGTTTGCGTGACCGCTCTTCTCCGTAACCTCTGCGTCCGCTCTCTGTGTGCCTTGTCCTAAGTCTTTCGTGCTTTCTGCCTTCTGCCTTCTGCTTTCTGCTTTCCACTTTCGACGTTCAACTGTCGGCTGTCAACTCTACCTATACTCCTCATCGATCTGCCGGATCGTGCCGTTTTCGTCGAACACCGCGTCGAACCCTTTGCCCTTCTTCACCACGATTTCGCCGAACTGCTTTTCCTGCGACAACGCCACCGCCTGCATCTTCACCATCTCCAGCACCGCCAAAAACGCCACGATCATAGCGTGCCGCGATGGGCAAGCCTCAAAGAACCGGATCAGGCTCACCGTATTGTCGTCGCTCGCCAAAATCTGCGCCCGCAACTGCGCCATCATCTGCGCCACCGTGAACTGCTCGTGCTGCAGCTCGATTCGCGATACTTCCTTGCGCCGCTCCAGCACTTGCTGGAACACCTTCACCAAATCCACAAGCGATACGACCAGGTCGCTTTCCGTTCCCTCGTCGTTGTACAGCGACTTGTCCGGCCTCGACCACACGTTCTCTTCGATGTGTTGTTTCTGGTACAAAAGCTGCGCGGCGTTCTTGAATTTTTCGTGCTCTACCAAGCGCTGCACCAATTCCGCCCGCGGATCGGCGCCCTGCTCTTCCGGTGAAGCAAACGGATCGGGTGGCAACAGCATCTTCGACTTGATGTAAATCAACGTCGCCGCCATGTAGATAAAGTCCGCCGAAACATCCACATTCAATTCTTCCAGCTTGTGCAGGTAATCGAGATATTGCGACGTGATCTTCGCAATCTGAATGTCGTGGATATTCATCTCCTGCTTCTTGATCAAGTCAAGCAGCAGGTCCAGAGGACCTTCATACATCGGGATCGTGATTTTGTACGGTGTGGCCATTATTCCGTTTGACTATCGTCCTCGTTTTTTTAACATCGGGAGGTTGCGCCTCCTAATTCGATCTCGGCCAAAGACAGCGTCTCGTACTCGCACCATTGTTTCCCGCGCTGCCTTCCGCGCCGTGACTGAGCCATCTTGAATGATTTTCCGTACCAACTTCTCCTTGCCCTGATAGAACAGCCGCCGCTCGCGAATCGGCGCGATCCAGGTGATCAAATGATCGGCCATCTTCGCCTTACACTCGATGCACCCGATGCCCGCCGTGCGGCACCCCTGTGCGGCCCAGTCCAGTGTCTCGCGCGGCGAGAACAGTTTATGCCAGTCGTAGACTGGACACACGTCCGGATTTCCGGGATCCGTCCGCCGCTTCCGCGCCGGGTCGGTGACCATCACCTTGGTCTTCGCGCGAATATCGGCATCGGATTCACTCAGTGTGATCCCGTTGCCATAACTCTTCGACATCTTGCGACCGTCGAGCCCGGGTATTCGCGGCGTCTGGGTCAGCATCACCTCCGGCTCGGTGAGTATTTCCTTGAGAAATTTCCGAAATACCGTGTGTGCCTCCGTGAATTCTGCGAAGCGTTGAAGTTGCTCCCTGTAAATTGCTGATTCTTGTTTTTCCTTGAACGCCTTCTGCATCTGCTCTAAGTAATTGTTGAACCCAACTTGGGCGATGCGCGTTCTGACCAAATGCTGTAGCTGGTAGATTGCTTCGGCAGAGTACTGATCGGGCACCTGCCCGAATCCAAATTCATGAGCAAAAGTGGCGTTAAGAACGACAACCGCCATTGCGTTCTCGCTTTTCATAAGTGCATCAACATCGAGCACGACGTTGTGGAGATTAAATTTTCGAACAATTTCTCGCGAAAGTTCAACATGCGAAACTTGATCTTCACCCACGGGAACAAACAGGGATACCCCTGCTTCGCTGTAGATGACGATGTCCGCAGTTTGCAAACAGGGGTAGCCCAGGAAGCCGTAAGTGTGAAGATCCTTGTCCCTAACGTTGTCCAGAGCCTCTTTGTAGGTGGGGACACGCTCCAGCCATCCTAGCGGCGTCACCATCGATAGCAGCAGATGCAGCTCGGCATGCTCGGGAACTAGCGACTGCTGGAAAATCACTGACTTCGCAGGGTCAAGCCCAGCCGCCAGGTAGTCGGTGACAATTTCGATAGTGTTCTGCGCGACCTGCGAGGTGTCGGCGTAATCACTAGTCAGCGCGTGCCAGTCGGCGATGAAGTAGAAGCAGTCGTATTCGGGATCGTTTTGGAGGCGGACCCAGTTTTGCAGCGCGCCGAAATAGTGGCCGATGTGCAGCTTGCCCGTCGGCCGCATGCCGCTTACTACGCGCTTCTTCTTCCCCTCAGCCGTGGTCCCCAATCCGGTATCCCTCTTCTCCGCGAACTTTGCGTCTCCGCACCTAAGTTCGGCGATCTGCTTACATCGAAGATGGCGGGCTGAAGCCCGCCGCTACCGCTACAAGGTCGCGTTCGCCGGGCTGAAGCCCAGCGCCTACAAAACAGAAAAACCAAAAAACACCGGTCTGAAGGCCGGCCACTGCAGCTCGGCTTGAACGCTTCAACCGAGGCGAATCCTTACACCGCGCACAGGCAGGAGTGCCTGTGCCACTGGGCCCGCCCCTACAAGCCTAAATCCCGCGCGATGATCATGCGCTGGACCTCGCTCGTCCCCTCGTAAATCGTGATGACCCGGGCGTCGCGGTACATGCGCTCGACATCGGTCTCGCGCGAATAGCCGACGCTTCCATGGATCTGCACGGCCTTGGCGACCACCCGGTTCGCCATCTCGCTGGCGTACAGCTTGGCCTTGGACGCTGCGGCACCCATGCGGCCGCCGGAGTCCTTCAGCCAAGCCGCGTAGTGCACCAGCGCGCGGCCGGCTTCGATCTCCGTCTGCATGTCGGCGATCATCCACTGGATCGCCTGGAACTCGCCGATGGTTTTGCCGAAGGCGCGGCGCTGCTTGGCGTACTTCACGGATTCTTCGAGCGCGCCTTGCGCGAGTCCCACGGCCAGCGCACCGATGCCGATGCGGCCGCCGTCGAGGGCGCTGAGCGCGATCTTCAGTCCTTGGCCTTCTTCGCCTAGGCGATTCTCTGCGGGGACTTCGCAATCGTTCAGCACGATCTCGACCGACGGAGAAGAATGCTGCCCCATCTTCTCTTCGTGGCGTCCGACGCGAAAACCTTTGAACGTTGGCTCAACCAAAAAAGCAGTGATGCCCTTTCCGCCGGCGTTGGGGTCCGTCTTCGCAAAAACCAGGAACACACCGGCTACGCTGCCGTTCGAGACCCAGGTCTTTGTACCATTCAGCCGGTAGACACCGTCGGCTGCGACGCCGGGCTGAAGCCCGGCGGCTACATGCGGGCTCGGCGCTCGCACCGCGCGCGTCTGAAGGCCGGCCGCGTCGGAGCCGGCTTGCGGCTCGGTCAGGCAAAACGCGCCGAGAATCTCGCCGCTTGCCAGGCGGCGCAGATATTTCTTCTTCTGCGCCTCGGTGCCGAAACCCAGGAGCGGAACTTGCACCGCGGAATTGGTGACGCCCAGCGAAGTGGCCATGGCCGCATCAACGCGCGCCACTTCTTCCAGCATTAATACGTAGGAAACGGTATCGAGTCCCGGCCCGCCCCACTCTTCGGGAACCAGCATGCCGCAGCAGCCGAGTTCCGCCAGCTTGGCGATTTCCTGCGTGGGAAAACGCCCCTCGCGGTCGCGCTGCCGCACGCCCGGCCGCACTTCACTCTCCATGAATTGGCGGACGGTGTCGCGAATCAGTTTTTGGTGGTCGTTGAGCGAAAAATCCATCGTCTCGTTAGGTCGCGAAGTACATACGATGCTATCACGTCGCGTTGGGAAGCAGAAAGCGACCGCGGGTTGCGCGGCTTCGGCAAATCGTGACCGACAGCACGTTACTTCCAGTTAGCCCGTCATCCGCTAACAACGCGCCACCGGGGGCGAGCGCCATCTCCGAGATGTCGCCAGCGCAGCTGGTGAAGCGGCTACAATGAAAGCCATGGCGCTGAGAATCCCAAGTGGGCTCGCGGCTAGCTGCCACAAGACCCCACTGCGTGCGGCATGGCTCGAACGCCTGCCCGACGCGCTCCGAAACTTGGAGCACAGATGGTCGCTGACGCTCGAGGCCCCGTTCGATGGCGACGAGGTGAGTTGCTCGTACGTGGCTGCAGTCGTACGCGCAGACGGAACACCCGCGGTACTGAAGATCGGCATGCCGCATTTCGAGGGAGAACACGAAATTCACGGGCTGCGCTTCTGGGACGGAGACCCGACTGTGCGACTACTCATGGCCGACGATGATCTGGGTGCCATGCTCTTGGAGCGTTGCGAGCCAGGGACGGTGCTGCGCACGCGGCCGGAGCGCGAGCAGGACGTGGTGATTTCAGGTTTGCTGCGTCGTCTGTGGCGCGCGCCATCAGCACAATATCCCTTTCGCCCTTTGTCTGCTTTGGCAGAGTATTGGAGTGAAGAGACGCTAGCGCACATCGAGCAGTGGCCCGATACGGGACTGGTCCGCGAAGGTTTGCGTCTCTTTAAGGAGTTGCCGCGCACCGAACCCACAGAGTTCGTGCTGGCTACCGACTTGCACGCAGGCAACATCCTCCGGGCGGAGCGCCAGCCATGGCTCGTCATCGACCCAAAGCCCTTCGTCGGAGATCCTGCCTACGACGCGACGCAGCACCTGTTCAATTGTTCTGCGAGACTGCGTTCGGACCCCGACGGAATGATCCGAAGCTTTGCGGACCTCCTTGGCGTCGATCACGAACGCGTCCGGCTGTGGACGTTCGCTCGCGCGGCGGCGCAGCCGCGGGACGATTGGAGCAACGGCGATTTGGTGGCACTCGCTCGAGCAATTGCTCCGTAAGCTACACGAATTATCTAGATCTTTGCATCCGAGGCCACGCGGGATTCGCTCCGCCGTGGCGGGGTCGCGAATCAGTTTTTGATGGTCGTTAAGCGAAAAATCCATCGTGTCGAGTGTACGCGCGGCGTGAGTGGGGTTTCCGGTTGTTGCTCCAGAGACCGGTTTGGCGACGGTGCAGCCCAGTCCAGGCTACTCTGGCATTTGGTAGATCTTTCTTGTCTCGACTTCATACATGCCTGTGGCGGTGATGTAATACTTCGCACCGTCGAAGTGCAGAAAGGCGCGTTTGTTCGACAGCTGTTCTAGTGTCCTCCTGAGGTTTCCCCGCATGGGCGGGCGCGCCCATCGATGTAATTCTTCGTATTTGGCCCCTTCTCCAGCGCGATGATACAACAGGACAAGCTGGTGGTCGCTCGAAGGGAGTTTCGGGTTCAAGACTTTGAGAAAGCCGGCAAAGTCCTCGATCACCGGGGCTCGACGCGTCACAAGTGAGTCGACAATTCTTTGCGCCTCATTTGCGGAGACACCGTGGTGAAGTCTCACGAATTCTGCCAGCACCCAGTCTATGATTGAAACCACCAGGATTGAATCTTGCAGATTGGGATCGATACCGTCCCCCAGGTGAGCCGCGTCGCGCTTATTCCGTACGTCGTAGACGACCCTCAGCGAACGGGGTATGTGGAAACGAACTGAATCTGGCTTTCCGACAGCATTCTCTAGTTCAGTGCGGATCGTTTCGGTACTGAGCTGCTTTCCCAGTGGCGTGTATTTTCCCTTCGCGTGCTGCTCCAGAAGGCGGAACGCAGCCTCGCAGAAGCGTCCGCCCTCCACCTCAGCCGGCCGCAGATTTCCGAGATAGAAATTCCGTTTTGTGTCAAGGTATGCTTGGATCAGTTCGTCAACCAGCTTTGGCTCGTAGAATTGAGCGAGGCCTTTGCGAACTACCTGAATCACGTCGACCTCTTGGTTTTGACTACCTTCGTTGGTTTCGACTTACGATATCCGCGCACTGGGATTGCCTGGAGCGCCGCCTTGACCTTCTCTTGGTCTGGAAGGGCTTCGACGAGGGCTTCGCCTCGCGCAGTGATTTGCTTCTTTCCCCCGCCAGCTTGTGAGAGAAACTGGTTTTGTGCAGTTGCGTTGCGTACGGCAACGGCGGTGTTGGAGAAGTTTGGTTGCGCCGCTTCCCTGTTGAGCTCCGTGAGGTCCTTTGTCTTGTACTGCGAAGCGCCCCGGTAATGCGACAGATAGTAGGCCAAGCAGGTCACGCGCTCGACGTCCGTTGTGGGTCGCTTTTCGACGAAGAACGCTTTTGGTGTAGGCTCCCCTGCTGGCCTCGAGACCGCGGCTGGGCTTGATGCCGAAGACTGCGGGGCGCTTCCAGCAGGCAATGTCCAACCATTTCCCAGGTTTAGCTTGTTGGCAAGCCAAGTAAATACCCTTCGCTGCCCTTCCGAATCAAGTGCACCCAATACTTCCAACGTTACTTGCATTGCTTTTATTTCGCTGTCTGGCTTTGACGACATCGAACCCTCCCCTGGGCGTCACTCTCCTGGGACAGGTGGCCCCCGCTATAACTTCTTCAGGCCATCACAGATAAGTCGAAAGGGCAATACCTCGACGCGGCTAATTCACTTGATTTGCGGCCCCCTGTCGCCACGCCTGTCGCTGCCGTGCGCAGCGGCGCTAACTCACTCCGCAGGCGTCTGGCTAAGGATCGGAGTACTTCCACACTTTCTTTTTCTCGGTAGTGACGCGTTCCCGCCGCAACTCCCGTTGCCAGACATCGAGACGGCGCTCGAGAGTGCGAATGACGATTTATCGAATGACGTGGATACGGAGGGGCATCTTCAGTCGGGCCCAAGAAGCATCGGCGGTGTAGACCGGAGCACGCAAAGAAAGGCCGAGAGCCAGGCAAGCGCGGTCACCCAAAGCCAAGCCGAGGGTCCGTGTCTGGAGCACGAGATCACCAGCGAGCCTGGCGTGCTCGTTTCCGAAAGGCACAACTTCCCCGATGATACTTAAGGCCGCCTCCCAAGCATCATGCGGACTTACTCCCCTGCTGACAAGCTTGCTTTGTACCTCGGCGAGATTCACGGCGCTGATGACTGCACCACGCAGGAGCTCGGGCGTCAGCCGTTCAGCCCCTCGCTCTTGGTTGAGCAGGGCTAATACTGCGGAGGCATCCAGCACAATGCCAGTCATGGAGATTCGTCACGGGCCGTTTGCCGGCGTTCGGCGATCAATTCGTTTACCAGTGAGGCGCCCTGCTTGACGTGCTTGCGGACCAGGCGCTGAGCACGCTGGATGTTTCGCCGCAAGGTGCTGATGCGGAGTTCGTCCTCTTCAATGCGCAATTCGACCTCGTCTCCCGCGCGGATTCCGAGTCGCTTACGGAAGGCGGCGGGAATGACCACACGGCCATTTTCGTTGACGCGCATGCGAGTTTTCAGTGTCATGTCAGCTCAGCGCCGTACTGTCACAATTCTACTATATGTCACAGTATCATGGAACTGTCAGGCTGGCCGCCGCGTGGCGTTGGTAGCACGGGGCGTTGACTGAAGCTTGGGACGGCCTCGATGTGACAGCGGGTTCGTGGCGCCGGGGAGGGGCGGGCGGAGCTTGCCGGAGGCGAGGGCGTCGAGGGCGCGGAGGCGGACGGTGAGCTCGGCAGCGGTCAAGCGGCCCTCGCGGTAGAGCCTGCGGAGAAAATCCCCGGCGGGGCGCTCCCCTTTCTGCGAGTTGCACTCCAGGCAGCTCGAGACCAGATTGCGGTAGGAATTGCGTCCCAACTTCGCCCGCGGCACGACGTGGTCCAGACACTTCACCGTCGGCGTAGTCCGGCGCAAGCAATAGAAGCATTGGCCGCCCTCGCGCGCGTGGATAGCCTCTCGCAGCGCTCGGTCTTGTAGAAAGTCCGCCTCCTCGAGGCTAACCGTCGCACAGCCGCCCGCACCGCCTTCCCTGGCGTCCCGGCCCTCACTTCGATTGAGCCTCACGGCTCGAATCTCGTCGGGCAGCCTTACTTCCACGACGTGTCCCGCTTTGCTGCGTTCGACCAGACGCAGAACGCCATGGCCGACGAGCCGGCGCACGGCCTCCCGCGTCGGCCCGCCAGTAACATGGATCGCGCGTGCGAGCCACAGAATGGAAAACTGGAGGCGGAGCTTGCCTTCGAGGCGGCTATGCCGCAGGAGATGAGAATAGATAGCGCGGTCGATGACGGAGAGGCGTAGCCGCGGCACGAGAAGGTCCTCGAAGTCTTTCCAGACTTGTGCGGCCTTCAATTCTTTCTTTTTCATGGCTGAGATCCAGTGAGGCGGCAATTTGCGGCGGTAGGCCCGGGATCGCGCACACACCGTGGCGAAGTGGTCGAGCCGCCGAAGACTGCCAGGGCCTCTTTTCAGATTTTTGTTGACGAGCGGAGGAGCCGCGATGAAGAGCTGCGACGGGTTTCAGGGCTGGAACCCAAGTCGCAACGGGCTCGGAACGGGCGGCTTACGCGAGAGCGCTTCGCGGAGAAGGCTTGGTGCGAAGTAAGGTCCCGCCCACCAAAAGAAAAAGGCGAGATGTGCAGTCGCACTCTCGCTCACGAAATAGTGTACCAGATTCTAATAGTCTGTCAATAATTCTCCTCAGGCCGGCAGTGTCAGGGGTGGAAAGACAGATGCCATTTGGTGTAGGTTCGCTCGCGTAGGAAAGAGGGCTCTGCGGATGAAAGCGTGGATCGAACGTGCTTTGAACGTTCGCCCCGAAGATCTGGGGCGTGGCTCCCTTCTGTGCGCCTGCCTGTTTTTGGTCATCGGCAGCTATAAAATCGGCGGCGTGGCGGGGGCTGCGTTATTCCTGTCGCGTTTCCAGGCGAGTCAGCTGGCCTACGCGCAAATTGCCAGTTCTGTGCTGGTGGCGGTGGTCATAGCGGGGTACGTGATTATTGCGCGGCGTGTTGTTTTCCGCGATCTGCTCGTCGCCAGCATGCTATTTTTCTCCGCTACTTGCGCGGTGTTTTGGTGGCTGGCCCATTACTACTCCCACCTGATTTGGGTTTTTCCTGCCTTTTACGTTTGGGTAAAAATCTTCGGCGTACTGGGGGCTACACAGATCTGGACGCTGGCGAATTACGTGCTGACGACGCGCGAGGCCAAGCGCGTTTTTGGGATGGTGGGTGCCGGCGGCATTGCGGGAGGGATTTTTGCGGGTTTCATTTCCAACACCATGGCCAAGCGGTTCGGAACGGAAAGCCTGCTACTGGCCATGACGCTGTTCGTTTTGATCTGCTCCGGGCTGGTGATCTTGGTCTGGCGCAGCGGGCGAATGCTGGTGGGTGACGCGCGGCGGACAGCCGGAGGACCCACCGAGACGGCCCAACGAAACGTGTCCGCTAGCTTGCGGCTGTTGTTCTCCTCGCCTTATTTGCGGGCCATCGCGGCGGTAATCTGCATTTCGTCGCTGGTAACTACATTAACGGACTGGCAGTTCCTGGCGATTGGTAAGCAGTTCTTGGTAAAGAAAGACGTAATGGCTGCTTTTTTTGGTAACTTTTATTTTTACGCGGGAGTGCTGGGGCTGTTGTTTCAGTTGCTGTTCACCGCAAGATTTCTGCGCCGATTCGGCATCGGCACTGCGCTGTTCGTTCTTCCCGTCACGGTATTTATGGGTTCGGCCGGTCTGCTAGTTCTTGGCACGCTGGCTTCCGTAGTGGCGCTGAAGGGCGGCGACCAGGTGCTGCGTTATTCGGTGGACAAGTCTACGGCCGAGTTGCTGTACCTGCCGATCCCTGCCAGTGTGAAGTTACGAGTAAAATGGTTCATTGATACGGTGATCTGGCGCATGGGTGATGGTCTGTCCGGCCTACTCGTCCTCATTTTTGCCACCTTCCTGCACTTTTCGCCTCGTCAAATGAGCTGGATCGTGCTGCTGCTGGCCAGCGGCTGGCTCGTGGCGGTTTCTGTCGCGCGGCGACAATACGTGGCTACCCTGAGGGAAAGCATTAGCCAGCATCGCCTGGATGCGGAACAAGAAAGCGCGCTAATACTGGACCGGTCGACTACGGACGTTCTGGCCACCAATCTTTCCGGATCCGATTCCAAGGCCATTCTTTACGCGCTATCCCTGTTTGAACTGGAACAGCGAAGAGCGGCACATCCGGTGATCCAGGGTCTCCTCCAACACCCCTCCGGCGAGGTGCGGCAGAAGGCGCTTTCCATTCTCTCGGATTCCGGGGACACCTCCATCTTGCCAAAGGTAGAAGAAATGCTGAAGGATCCGGAGATCGCGGTGCGCACGGAGGCGATGCTTTATTTGGTGCATCACGCCCATGTCGATCCATTAGTGCTTCTTGAGGAATTGAGTAAATTTGAGGATTATTCGGTTCGCTCGGCGGTGGCCGCGTATTTGGCTCGTCCGGGTGAAGCGCAGAATTTGGAGGCCGCGGGAAAAATATTGGAGGAGATGGCTGGGGAAGAAGGACAAGCCGGACCAAGAACGCGACGGGAAGCCGCCCGGCTTCTGGGGAAGCTCCCCGATTCTTTCGATCCGTTGCTTTCACGCTTGCTGGACGATTCCTCAAGTGAGGTGGTGCGGGAAGCGATTTGCTCCGTGGGCCTGCTGCGAAAAGAGGGTTTGGCTCCGCAATTGTTGAAGCATTTTCGTGACCCTGCTCTTCACGAAAATGCGACACAGGCACTCGTGGCATTTGGAGATCCCGTCGTCGGACTTTTGAGCGACCGCCTGGGAGATCACGGCGCGGCGGCGGAGGAACGCAAAGAAATTCCCGATGTTTTGGCGGGCATCGGAACACCCGCTGCTGCGCAAGCCTTGTTGGAGAACGTGATGGAAGGTGACGCGACCTTGCGATTCATGGTCATCAGCGCGTTGAACAGGCTCCACCGCGACTTCCCGGAGATTCCGCTCGACTTTCAGTTGTTGGAGACCGTGTTGGCGGGGGAGATAGTGGGACACTACCGTACCTATCAGATCTTGGAGGCCATCTCGACTCCGGGAAGCACCGAAGACTTGGTGGGGGGGGCGCTGCAAAGTTCGCTTGAGCAGGAATTGGAGAGAATCTTCCGGCTGCTGGGCCTGTTGTATCCCCGGCTTGATTTGAAGGCGGTTTATCTTGGACTGCAATCCAAGGACAAAGCCGTGCATGACAACTCGCTGGAGTTCCTGGAAAACGTTTTTAAGTCGGCGTTGCGCACCACGCTGATGCCGCTGCTGGATGGGCAGGTAACCCCGAAAGAGCGCGCACGGCTGGCGAACCAGTTTGTGCACACGAAGTTAGAGAGCCGCGAGCAAGCGATCAAGGAACTGGTTTCCAATGAAGACCCGTGGCTGAAAACGTGCGGCGCATATGCGATTGGATCCTTCCAGATCAAATCCATGGCGGGAGAACTGGAGAGCTGTTTAAGCCACGCAGACCCACTGTTGCGGGAAACTGCGCGCGCCGCAAAACTTCGTCTCGAAGCGGACAAAGCGGATTCGTGAGCAAAGCGGCGCCGAGAACGTCATGGCAGCCCGACTCCCTACACCACCATTGAGGTTGTGGAGCGGTTCCCCCACTTGACAAGGAGAAGAAAAGGAGCAGTGCCGATCGCGCCACGCTGGCGCTGGCGCGCAAGTTGGTGGCCTACCTCATGGCCGTGGACCGTGGGCAGCGGAATTTTCTTGGCTGACCCACGACCTGTCTGGTTCTACAGCTTGAACAGCTCGCGGAGGCGCTTGGTCTGCACGCGGCTTACGGGGATTTCTGTTTGCTTCTTATCGCTCATCTTCAGCATGTAGCTGGACTTGAACCAGGGAACGACTTCTTTGATGTGATGAATGTTCACCAGGTGCGAGCGGTGCGGCCGCCAGAAGGTGTCCGAATCCAACGCGGCGTGGAGTTCTTCGAGCGTGCGGTAGTTCGAGGTGCCTTCGGCGTCGCGGGCCACGACCGTGATCATGCCGCCATCGATCGACGCACATACCAAGTCTTCGGCATCCACGAGCAGTAGCCGCTGCTGCGACTTGACCAACACCTTGACCGGTTGCGCGGCTTGCTTTGACGCGCCGAGCTGGCTCACGAGCTGCTCGAGGCGTTCGGTTGCCGTGGTTTGCGTCTCCATCACTTTGCGCGCGCGCTGAATGGCCTTGGCGATGCGTGCCTTGTCGAACGGCTTCAGGACATAATCGACGGCGTTTACATCGAAGGCTTGCACCGCGTAGTGATCGAAAGCCGTCGCGAAGACGACGTGCGGCACCTTGACCTTGCGCTCGACAAGCTTTTTCAGCACGCCGAAGCCATCGAGGCCGGGCATCTGCACGTCGAGAAAGACCAGGTCCGGCGCGTGCTCTTTGATCAGCGCGACAGCTTCGACGCCGTTCTTCCCCTGCCCGATCACGTTGATCTCGGGGAAGCCCTTCAGCAGGAAGGCCAGCTCATCGCGCGCCGGCTTCTCGTCATCGACAATGATGGTGTTAATCGCCATTTTCCAGGTTCATGTAGCGCCAGGCTTCAGCCCAGCATCTTCCATTGCAATACGGAGAGGCTGCTGTCGAGTATAGGCACCTGGGAGCGTGCGGGCAATCGGTCTAGGGGGCATTACGCGCTGGGGGCATTTTGCTACACCGTGGGCGCGGGTGAGCGGGCGTCGAGTGTCATGGGCTTGTTGCCACTTGCCCGGTTACGCCTGACTAAACAATTTTGTTGGATGCAGTCTCGCTCGGGTAGTTGAAGAAGAGCTGATTGCCGTCGGGATCATCAACCACCAGGAGGCGGTAGCCCCACGAACCTTCCTTGACCGAAACGCCCTTGGCCTCGAGTTCCGCGCGCAGCGCGTCCAACGCGGCGATCTGGGCCTCCGGCTCGACGTTCAGGGAAATGAACATCAGCCCCTTGCCAATCTTCTCCGGCCACGTGTCGGCCAGGATGAGCGCGCAACCCTGCCGATCAACCTGTGCAACGTGCGCTCTGCCGTCCTCCTCGTAGCGCCAAGGGCTCGTGAAGCCGAGCCGGTCAATGTAAAAGTGGAGCGAGGCCTCAACGTCCGTCACGTGTAGGACGGGGCGTGCGAACCAGTCTGTCATAAGCTATATGACCTCGAATGAAGACAACTTCTTCCTGCGTTTTGAATTCTACGGCTTATTTTAGAAGCAATCAGAAGCCGCGAGAGCAAGATTCTGTTTGAGTTTCACGACAACTCCCGATAAACGCGCTTATCCGAGAAGTGGTCTCAATGTCCAGCTTACGACTACACAGGCAAGTGGACTGAGAGTTCGCGACTTCCCACAACCAGCCTTCTGAGCCGGAATAACTTCCGGGTGCGCCGTGACACAGGAGCAATCCGGGAATTGCAAGGCACCAGGTTCCGAGAACTCTGCCTTGCGATCTCGGAGCGCTAGCGCATTCTAGGGCAACTCAACCGGGACCAAGGCGGCGGGATGGCGGACGGAGCGCCCAGGACGCAACGGCAACGCCCGTCATTACGATCGGGTATGCCATAGTACCTGCATCAATCAACCCCGAGGCCAATTGCGATGAAACAGCGCCCGTCAAGTCGAAGAACACACCGGCGTAGGCCCACTCCTTGAGTCGGGGAAACCGCGGAATGACCAACGCGACAGCGCCGAGCAGTTTCCAGATCCCGAGGATGACCAGAAAATATAAAGGATAGCCCAACCGTTCGATGAGGCCGCGAACCTGGGGCACTCGTAGGATATCCCACACGCCTCCCAAAGCCAGTTCGAAGACGACCAGAGCGGTGGTGACCCAGTAAGCAACGATGTGACAGCGCGAACGGAAGGCGGAACTGGCGAGGTCAGTCATGGCGGTGATCTCCAAGTCGCGACGGGCGCGGCCTCGTTCCTCAATATTATATTGGCGAAGCGCGAAACGCGGTAGACGATCACGAACAGTCGAAGAGCCTCGGTCCAGCGTGACCTGCGAAAGTTCTAGTTGTCATCAGAACGCCTTGACAGGGGAATTGCGTGCGCAGCCGCTCTGTGCAGTTGGTCGACTACACGGTGGTTATCCTGCAACCGCGTTCGAGGAAGTAATTAAAGCAAACCGTCGCGGGACTTGGATGATTAACGCGGTAACCGGACAAGTGGCAACAAGCCCCTTTTGCACTCGTCACTGCTCGCCAAGCGTCCGGTATAGCAAAGCACCGTCAGCGCGTAATACCCCGGCGATCGGTCGAGGGAGTGGCTGCGTGGCACGGTCGCGACCTTCGTCCACGGGCCTGTTTGCGGGGCGATCGCAAAAGCCGAGGCGAGCCGCCGCACTCCATATATGCGGGCACTTTTTGATGAAGGGGGTGGCCCTGATAAGATGGCGGCGGAGACATCGAAGACGAAATTATGGCGCCGAAGAAAAACATGCGTACCACCGGCAAAATCCTGCGCAGCAAGATCATTTACAAAGGACCGATCTTCGGCGTGCGCCGCGATGAGGTCCTGGAACCCAGCGGTTTGCGCGCGACGCGCGAAGTCATCACGCATCCCGGCTCCGTGGTGGTGCTGCCGGTGCTTCCGGACGGGCGAATTGTCTTGATACGGCAATACCGCCACGCCACGCGGCAATTTTTGTGGGAGCTGGTGGCCGGCCGGATCGACCACGGCGAGAATCCTCGCAAGGCTGCGGCCCGCGAGCTCATTGAAGAAACCGGCTATCGCGCGAAGCGTTTTCGGGTGTTCCTTGACGTCTTTCCTACACCGGGCTTTCTTGAGGAGCGCATGTACATCCTGCTCGCCGAAGGTCTCAAACTTGGCCAAGCCGAGCCCGAAGAGGATGAGAAAATTACCGCGAAGGCTTTCACGCGCCAGGAGTTGGAAAACATGATTCGCCGCGGAAAGCTGCGCGACGCGAAATCCATCGCCGGCCTCCTGTACTACTTCCGGTTTCTGGCCTGAGTTTCGTCGCGGAAGAAAAATCAAGAATTAACACAGAGAACACGGAAGAACGCAGAGAGCACAGAGTTCAGAGAAGAAAGAGCCGCCGTCGCCTCCAACGCCCAACCCGATCTGGCCACTGCACAAGGCGCGTCGCGCGCAGCCGAAAGCGGCGCTACGCGTTTGTTGCTGTTTCTCTTGCCGGTCACGATCTTTCTTGGCGCTTCCCTGCTCTTCCTGATCGAGCCACTGTTTGCCAAGCTGATACTTCCTTGGTTCGGAGGGTCTGCCGCGGTGTGGGCGACGTGCCTGGTGTTTTTTCAATCCGCGCTGCTGCTCGGCTATCTGTATGCCGACGTCACCACCCGGCGGCTGACACCCTCTCGGCAGTCGGCCTTCCACATCGCGCTCCTCCTCGTGAGCCTCGCCTTTCTGCCCATCGCACCGAACGCGAGTTGGCGCCCGCAGCTCGGCGCCGATCCCGCATGGAAGATCCTCGGCCTGCTGACCGTTTCGATAGGCCTCCCGTTCGTTCTGCTCAGCGCCACCAGCCCTCTGGTGCAAACGTGGTACGCGCGCGCGCGTTCAAACTCTGAGCCCTACCATTTGTTTGCGTTGTCCAATCTCGCGTCTCTGCTGGCGCTGCTGAGTTTTCCTTTCTTGATCGAACCGCGCATCCCCTCGCACCGGCAAGCCGTGCTGTGGTCCATGCTGTTCGGGATTTTTGCCGGGCTTTGTTCGATCGCGGCATGGCTAGCGCGGCGCAGCCCTCCGGTTGCTGCTACATCGCCCGCAGCCGATTCCGCCGACCCATCCACCGCGCCCGCACTTCGCGAGAAGCTCCTGTGGCTCGCACTTTCCGCGTGCGGCTCGATGCTGCTGCTGGCGATCACCAATCATTTGACGGAAAACGTCGCGCCCATTCCGCTGTTGTGGGTGCTGCCGCTGGCGTTGTATCTGCTGACGTTCACGTTGGCCTTCAACCGCCGCAGCCTGTATTCCCGGTGGCTGATGGTGCGGCTGCTCGCGGTCACGCTCGGGAGCCTTGGGTACGCGATTTACGATCCTTCGTTCACAGAATCGCTGCAGGTGAGTGTGCCGCTGTTCTGCGTGGGGCTTTTCGTCTGCTGCTTGTTCTGCCACGGCGAATTGGCCAAGCGCCGGCCAGCAGCGAACCATCTCACGTCGTTTTACCTAATGATTTCGTTGGGCGGCGCGGTTGGCGCCATTTTCGTGGGGCTGCTTGCGCCGCACATTTTCTCCGCGATCTACGAATTCCCGCTCGCGCTCGTACTGACCGCGGCGCTAGCGACCGTTGTCCTCTGGCCGCACGGCGTGCTGGAGCGCCCGTTTTGGACCGCTGCAACGATCGCCATGGCGTTGATTCTCGTTCGCTATGTGCACGAGTACAAAAAGAACACGGTTCTGACGGTGCGCAATTTCTACGGCGCTCTCCGCGTGAAGGAAAACCAAGACTGGCTGAAGCAGCCCTACCACACGCTCTATCACGGCAAGATCGAGCACGGCGCGCAATTCCTAGATCCCCCGAAGAGTCTGCAGCCCACCACCTACTACGGGCCGGATTCCGGCGTAGGAAAGGCCCTGAATCGCCGGTCCGGCTCGCCGAAGCGCGTAGGCGTGATTGGCCTCGGCGCAGGCACTCTGGCGGCTTATGGCAAAGCCGGTGATTTCTTCCGCTTCTACGAAATCAATCCCTTGGTACTGAATATCGCCAACAAGTCCTTCAGCTATCTTCGCGACACGCCCGCGCGAACCGACATCGTGATCGGCGACGCGCGCCTTTCGCTGGCGGCCGAAATGCCTCAGCAGTTCGATGTCCTCGCGGTAGATGCCTTTTCCGGCGACGCCATTCCTGTCCATCTCCTCACCAAGGAAGCGTTCGTTCTTTACCTTCGCCACCTGAAGCCGGACGGAATTTTGGCGATTCACACCTCGAACACGTATTTGGACCTCGATCCGGTCGTGCAACTGCTGGCCGACGATGCGGGCTATCCGGCGCGGTTGATTAGCAACGGGGACGATAGTCGGAAATTGATCGACTCCTCTGACTGGGTTCTGGTAACGCGTGACGCCAATTTCGTCAGCGAACTCGATACCTCCGTGATGCTCGATGCCATTACCGTGCCGGCGCACCTGCAACTCTGGACCGATGACCACAACAACCTGTTTCAAATCCTGCGCCCGGTGAGCTTTCACGAGAAGTGATTCCAACCAAGCACGGCGTCCCGCGAGAGGACGATTTTTCGTTCCCGTGCAGTGCTTCATGTCATTTTTCTGCAACATTTTGTCAATATTGCGTTTCCGGGTTTGCGCGCCACTCTGTTTAAATCGATTTAGAAGAGCCAGTTGTGGCCTTGCTTGGCTTTCCAACCGGATTCTTTGTTCTATTGACTCGACGTTTCCTTCTGCTACACTCCGCGGAATTTCAGTTTGTGTGGCGGCTACAGGTGTATTCAACCTATGGCCGTGGTCGGCAAATCTCAGCAGCAAGCAGGGAGGGCAATCGCTGTGCGAGGAACTATCAAGTGGTTTAACAATTCCAAGGGCTACGGCTTCATCGGGCGCGACGACGGTCCGGACGTCTTTGTCCACTATTCCGCAATCGTTGGCGACGGCTACCGTACTTTGCAAGAAGGAGATCTGGTCGAGTTTGAGATCGTCCAAGGCCCCAAGGGTCCACAAGCAGCGAACGTACAAAAAGCAAGCTAAACATCCATACGCTATCATACGGCCGGCAGGGACACCCCCTCTGCCGGCCTTCTTTATTTCCGGCGTATAATCCGCGCATGGACAACAAAACCATCGCCCGCATCCTTCGCGAAACCGCGCAGCTCCTGGAAATCGACGGCGCCATCATCGGCCGCTATCGCAGCTACGAAAAATCGGCGGAGCTGATCGCCGGCATGCACGAATCGATCGAGCAGCTCGCCAAAGACCCTGCGAAGCTCCAAGAGCTGCCGGGAATCGGCGAACGCATGGCCGAGCACATCCAAGAGATCATCGCCAAAGGCGACTACAGCCTGCGCCAGAAGCTGCTCAAGAAATTTCCCGTCACTTTGCTGGAGATCCTGAACCTCCAATCGCTGGGCCCCAAGAAAGTGGCGTTTCTGTGGTCCAACTTTAAGGCTGCCACCGTAGCGGACGTCGAAAAGCTGGCGCGCGAAGGCAAACTGCGCGACCTGCCGGGCTTCGGCGAAAAAAGTGAACAAAACATCCTGAAGGCCGTGGAAACGCACAAGCGCTCTACGGGAAGATTCCGGCTGGACACGGCTGAGGCTGCCGCCGAGTCGATTATCGAGCACATCAAGAAGTTCCCGAAGGCCGTGGGTTCCGTTACTCCCGCAGGCTCGTTGCGCCGGGGCAAGGAAACCGTTGGGGACCTCGATCTGCTGCTGACCCTGGCGGACGGTCACACGTCGCAAAAGAGCATCGACGCGCTGGCCGAGCACATTCTGAAGTATCCGCGCATCGACCAGGTCTTGGCCCATGGTGAGAACAAGGTGAGCTTTACGCTCGACAACGGCTTGCAGGTTGACGTCCGGCTGCTGGAGAAAAACAGCTTTGGCGCTGCCCTGCTCTATTTCACGGGATCGCGGGAGCACAACGTCACGCTGCGCGGCCGCGCTAACGATATGGGCTACACGCTCAACGAATACGCGCTGGCCACGCTCAAGGCCGAAAAGCGGGTCGCCGGCCGGACGGAAGAAGAGATTTACGCCAAGCTCAAGCTGGACTTCATCCCACCGGAAATCCGCGAAAATACCGGCGAAATCCAGGCCGCCGAAGCACACAAACTCCCTCATTTGATCGAGCTTGCAGACATGAAGGGCGATCTGCAGATGCACACCACGGCAAGCGATGGAAAACATTCCATCGAGGAGATGGCGGAAGCCGCGCGCAAGCTGGGCCACGAATACATCGCCATCACCGACCACTCCCAGTCGGTGACCATCGCCAACGGCCTGGACGAAAGGCGCATGGCCGCCCACATCAAGAAGCTGCATGCCGCCGACGCCAAGGGGCTCGGGATTCGCGTCCTGGCAGGCTCCGAAGTGGACATCTTGAAGGACGGCTCGCTCGACTACTCCACAGAAATCCTGTCGCAGCTGGACGTTGTGGTTTGCTCGATCCATTCCTATATGCAGCTTGACCGCGCGGAGATGACCGACCGCATGCTGAAATGCATCGAAAATCCTTATGCGCAGATCATCGGGCATCCGACAGGACGCCGCCTGCTGGTGCGGGATTCCTTCGACTACGACATGGAGAAGGTCTTGGACGCCTGCGCGAAACACGGGGTCGCCATGGAGTGCAACTCCTACCCAGAACGCCTGGACCTAAAGGAAGTGTACTTGCGCATGTGCAAGGAGCGCGGCGTCAAGGTAGTGATCTCCACCGACTCCCACAACACCCTGCATCTGCCTTACATCCGCTATGGGGTAACGATGGCGCGGCGAGGTTGGCTCGAGAAGGCCAATGTCGTCAATACGTTGCCCATTGACCAATTCCTTGCCGCCCTGCGCCCGAAGCCCGGCGCGGCCAGTAGGAAGCACGCCGCCAAGGGGAATCGCTAGGGCTGGGTATCACTGGAGACTTGGGTGGTTATGGAGGCAGCGCAAAGGCGGCGGCGAGCCGCCGCACTCCAAGGGGGCTCCCAATAGCGCACGGACGTTCCTCTCTTATGGAATGGAACCTTTTTCCGGCACTTCGCGTATCTTCCTCTAGAACGTCCATATACGGAGGCACAACCATGAGACTCGCCCCCCAACGCCCCAGCATCAGACTGGGGATCGCAATTGTCACCATGATCGCTGCGGCCGCATTCGTGCCTCGCGCCCAGGCCGAGGACTGGACCAAGTCCTTCCCGGTCACCGGGCGAGCGCAGGTTCGCGTGGACACCAATGACGGTGCCGTCCGCATCATGACCAGCGACACCAAGGAAGTTGCCTTTCGCGTGATGTACGAGGGCTTCGAGCTGAACAAGAATCTCCACATCGACACTCGTCAGGATGGCGACAGCGTGCAGATCAACGCCCGAGTCAGCGGCCATTGGGGTTTTTCCTGGGGCAAGGGACACCGCATCGAAATCGAAGTGCGTATGCCCCAGAACGCCGATTTACAGATCGACACGGGAGACGGCTCTGTCGAGACTCAAGCAATCAACGGCCGACTCAAGATTCACACCGGCGATGGCTCGGTGCGCTCCCAGGCCGTTAGCGGAAGCGTGGATATCGACACCGGCGACGGCAGCGTGACGTTAGATGGTGCAAAGGGCGACATTCGCCTCCGCACCGGCGATGGTCATATCGATGCCCGGAACCTCGACGGCAGCGTCGATGCGGCGTCCGGCGACGGCCACATCAAGATCGACGGGCGGCTCGATTCTTTGAACGTCAAGACGGGAGATGGAAGTATTGACGCGCGTCTACAGCCGGGCTCCAAAGTAGTCTCGAGTTGGACCATCCACACGGGCGACGGCAGCGTCGATCTCGTCCTGCCAGCCGACCTGCAGGCCAACATTGACGCCAGCACTAACGACGGACATATCAGTCTAGGGATTCCGGTGACCGTCGAAGGCACGTTTAAGAACTCGGAGTTGCGCGGCAAGATGAACGGCGGCGGCCAAACGCTCACCGTTCATACCGGCGACGGCTCGATCCGCCTCAGCAAGAGCTAGTCGCCAGGTTATCCCCTCGGAGGCCCAAAATTCCCGGTGACCGAGCGGACTGGCACCTGTCCCAGGGGGCCACGACGCGGGTCCTAGTGGGTCATTACCCTTAGGTACCAGTACCGGAAGATTTGTCCGCTTCTGACTCCAAAGTGTCCTAATTTTCTCTACAGAGTATCTTGTAACGAGCGGCTAAGTGTATGAATCCTAAGGCCCCTCGTTTGGCCCCGGACATGCCACTAGTAATGGCGGAACATAGGGAGCTAGCATGATCATCTTCATCATGACGTTCGCAATTCTCGCTTTGTTCGCGGTTACCCTGACGGGCTCCATCGCTACAACCGTTCGCCGCCGCTCCTAGACCGACCAAGTACCACGGTCTTCTTTTTTCGCTCACTAGCTACGGGTAATTCCGCCTCTTTTTAGCTGTGCAAACCCAAGATAGGTGACTGCGGCGGCGCTGCTCTAAGTCTGTGTAAGTGTGGCAAGATCGCGGCGTCCGCGTCGCTGGCGCGTTTCGGGGAGGCAAGACGCGACGGTGGGGGTCGCGCTGAAGCGACGCCCCTACCAGCAACACTAAATGGAGCACTACCGACTGCGGCTCGTCACTCGTACCGCAGAGCGACCAATGGATTCACGCGCGTCGCCCTTCGCGCCGGCAGCCAGCAGGCGAGCAGGGCGACCAGTGCCAGCACCGTCACCACAACGCAGAACGTCGCGGGATCGCTGGCGCTTACGCCAACGAGTAGGCTGGCAAGCGCTCGAGTTCCTGCGAAAGCTGCGCCCAGTCCGATCACGATCCCAAGCCCGATGACGATGACACTCTGTCCCAGGACCATTTTCAGAATGTCCCGAGGTTCCGCGCCAAGCGCCATGCGAATCCCGATTTCGTGGGTGCGCTGCGCCGCCGCGTAGGAAACGACGCTGTAGACGCCCACCACCGCCAAGATCAGCCCGAGGATGCCCATGGCCGTCGTCAATTGCGCCCCGAGATGGAAGAACAAGTACCCGTTGAGCCCTTCGAGGTCTTGCTGCAGGGTTCGCACACCGGAGGAGGACAGCGTGGGCGCCAGCTCTTGGACTTGCGCCGCAATTTGCAGCTCCAGGCTCTCGGGCGGCACCGACGTCCGAACCTGAATGGTTCGCAAAGGCATATAATTCTGTTCGAGCGGCACGTAGAAGTACGGCATGGGATCTTCGATGAGGCTCTTGTAGCTACCGCCGCGAACTACACCAACGACCTCCATGAAGGGTGCTTTGGATCCGGCAAGTTTGAAGCGCTTTCCGAGAACGTCCTCATTGGGCCAAAACTTCTTAGCCATCGTTTCGTTCACAATCGCAACGGGCGCCGCCTTCTCCGTGTCTGCCTTCGTGAACGCCCGCCCGCGAAGCAGTGGAATCTGCAGCGTCTCGAAATAGCCGGGGCTCACCATGTTGTAGAACAAGACCGGCTCCGGCTGGCCGGGTTCCAGGGGACGGTTTTCAATCTGGGGACGCTCGCTCGCGGTGATGAGTCCCATAGGAACAGAGAATGCTTGGCTCACCGAGACTACGCCTGGCAGAGCCCGGATTCGCTCTTCGAGTGAACGATAAAACTCCCTTCCCTGCTGTTCGTTAAGACCGCCTGGCTGCACGTCGATCGTCATATCGACGACATGATCGGGATTGAAGCCAAGATAGATTTGCCGCGCTTTGCCGAGGCTCCGAATGAACAATCCAGCGACGATGAGTAGCAGCAGCGAACCGGCGACTTGCGCCACCACCAGGGTATTCCGCACGAGATATCGCCGGGGGCCTTCCGACGAGCCGCGCCCACCCTCGCGCAACATGGAGTTGACATCGGTTCGGGCAACGCGCATCGCTGGCATGATTCCCACGACCGCGCCGGTCACCACGACCGCCGCAAGCGTAAAGAGATAGACGGTGAGGTCCGGCTGAAAATTGAACGAGATCGGTAAGTCCGTGCCGAGCGACAGAGAACTGAGAAACCCAGATGCCCACCAGCCCATCATCAGGCCCGCGCCGCCGCCGAGAAGCGCCAGGACCAGGCTCTCGGTAAGATGTTGCCTTACCAGGCGGGCGCGTCCTGCGCCAATCGCGGCGCGAATGGCCATCTCACGCTGCCGCACGGTGGCACGCACCAGCAACACGTTGGCGATGTTGAAACACGCCACCAGCAGCACCAGCGCGGCAAGAACCGTGAACGCCAGGGATACATTCGGGATCGTATTGTCGGGGTCGGGCTCGGGGCGCGCCAATTTCTCTGGGAAAATCTCGAACGTGACTCCCTTGTCGGTATCCGGATGCTGTTCGCCGATGCGTTTCGCAATCACATCCAGTGAGGCCCGCGCCTGCTTCAGATCCTTGCCGGGCTTGAGCCTTGCCATCAAGGAGAGAGAGCGCCGTTCGCGATGCGTCCACATTTCTTCGACGGGTTCGTTGCCGCCCAGGCCCGCTACGGCGCTTACCGGGATATAGCCGTCCATATTCAAGAACGCGTAAGTGCCCTGGAAATCCTTGGGTGTGACCCCGATGATGGTTACCGGGTGATTGTCCAGCTGGACTTGTTTCCCAATCACGTTCTTGTCGCCAGCGAACCGCTTCTGCCAGTATGCGTAACCCAGCACCAAGACCGGATCCGCACCGGGAACCTGACTCTCGGTTGGAAGAATCAGCCGCCCCAACGCCGGCTTAATGCCGAGCGCCGAAAAATAATTGCCGGTTACGCGGCTGAGCACGCCGTGCTCGCCTTTTCCGTCCGCGATCACGCTCACGAGCGTGGTGCGGTAGCCGAAGACCTCGCCTACCGATTCGGCTTGGCTGCGAAGATCCTGGTAATCGAGGTACGAGAACGGCTGGAAGCCCTCCGCGCCCGGTTGCTTCATGGCTAACACCGTGATTTGTTCGGGGTGCGGCACCGGCATGGAACGCAGCAACAGCCCGTTGATCACGCTGAAGACGGTGGTGTTGACGGCGATCCCCAAGCCCAGCGTTACCACGGCGATGATCGTGAAGCTGGGAGAGTTCCGCAGCGAGCGTACGGCGTACCGAATGTCCTGCCAAAAGCTTCTCATCGCATTACCTCTCAGCTACGACGTAACAATGCGGAGATCAATATGCAACCCGCATCCCGATCATCGCGCGCGCTATTCCTATTCTTATTAGCGCGTTACGGCTATGCGGTGGTCGAGCCATCTACTGCGAACGTGCGCTTGTGGGACGTACTGTCGCGGAACCGGACACCCTCCGGCGTGCAACCTAGCCGCCCGTTACACGCCTAAACGCCGCACACAGTCGCGCAGCAGGTCTGCCTCCCAGGTCGGACGCTGCGGGCTGCTCGGATGGGTTCGATCGGTCGGGATTCTTTTAGTCAAATGCTGGAAGATGGCGGCCGAGTGTTTGTACGCGGGCACAGGTTCGCGAAACGCAACGTTGCCCAGATGTTGTAGCGAGTCCGAGAGTGCGAAATACGCGGGATCGGCGGTTTCCCAGAGGCGGTCGCGGTCGGCGAATTTTTCGGGTGCGAAGGTCGCAAGGCCGAGCAAGTAGTCGGAACCGTATTCGATCATGTTGATGCCCAGATCATTTCCCGTATAGATGCGGAAGTTTGGCCGGCGCGCGTCGCGAAGCGCCAGGCGCTCGAGCTCGATCAGCCGATCGAGAGAGGAGTGCTTCATTCCTGTGATTTCCGGAATATCCATCAACCGCTGGATCGTCTCGGCGTCAAAGATCTCGCCGTTGGGAGCGAACATCCGTCCCAGCTCAAAAGCCAAGACACCCTGACATCCGCGGCAAACTTCTTGATACACGGCCGCTTTTTCTTTCGCTGACTTTCCATGAAGCTGGCCGGTTTGAAACAAGATGGGCGTGCCGCCGAATTTGACGATCGCATCGATTTGGCGCCGGTAAAGTTCGACCACCGGACCGGTCTGGCCTTCGATGTACGCACCGGCGACAAACGGCACAACTTTTCCGAGCGCGTCCTTTCCCAGTGCTTCGCGGGTCCATTGCAAGACGCTGAGCTTTTCCGCTTCGGTAAGGAAATTCACGTAACCCGTGTCCATGTTGACCGCATTCGTCAGGCCCGCGCGATGCGTGGCCAGCAAATGTTGCTGAAATGCGGCGACGGCGACGCGACCATCTCTCTCAAACGGAAGGAGGGCAGCGGCCATTCCTTGTATCTTGCGATGCGTCCTGGGTCGATCGAATGGCGAAGCCGTGCTCATGGCCGCCTCGCTTTCGCCGCTTTCAGTTTTCCGGCTAGCTCCGAGACTTTGTAATGGCTGTCCAACGGGTAGCAACCAGACGGAAGTCCCATACGCGGAGCAGTGGTGCAGTCGCTGAAGGTTCGGCAGACTAGCTTGTGCTGAATGGTTCTGCCTTCGGATGCGTCCAGCAGCATTGCGGGATACGACAGAATCATACGGCCCAACCCGACAAGGTCGACCCATCCTTCGCGGACAGCCCCTTGCGCCACGTGTGGAAGAAAGTCTTGCAGATAGCTATAGCCGGTTCCCATGATGATCAAATTCGGAAATTGCAATTTCAGTTGCCGCGTCGCGTCCATCTGCCGAGCCACGCCGATCAGCGGATCTTCGGGTGGCTGATAGCCGTCCGAAGGTGGGTATAAGGCTGGGCGCTGGATGTGCGGATTATAGTAGGGACTTCCGGCGGTGAGGTTCACGAGCGAAATCTCCAGCTTCTCGAGCAAAGACAAGAACTGTTTCGTTTCGGTGAGGTCGGACTCCGTGGGGCGAAGCGGATTCACACCGAAACCCCAGCGATAGGGGATCAGATGGCCATGGGGCTCGGAAATTCCAGGTCCCATCTTGCCGGGCGAGGATAGGTCGGGATCCGGCCGAAACGGCACAGTGTCGAACGCGGAGAGACGCACGGCAATGCGCAGCTGAGGTGCGCCGGAACGGATGCCTTCCACAACCTCACGCAAGAAGCGAGTGCGATTCTCGAACGATCCTCCGTATTTCCCTTCCCGAGTGTGCGCACTGAGGAATTCATGGCCTAGGTAGCCGTGACAGTGTTTTATGTCAACGAAGTCAAAGCCTAGATCCGACGCGGCGCGGGCCGCGCGATGAAAATCCTCGATGATCGCAGCGATCTGCGCATCGGTCAGGAGAGGTGAATCGTCCGACAGGCCTAATTTGCGGTCGAGGATGGGGTGGTGATAGAGAATCTTTGGCTCAGGCCGGTCGTGGACGTTGGGACGGCAGTAGCGGCCCGAATGCGTCAGTTGGAGTCCGACAAGCGGCGCGCGACCCGATCCGGTGGTCTCCGCATGGGCCTCAAGCAACGCTGTCCGCAGTTTTGCCAGGCCTGCATGCGTATGCGGAGCGATTACCAGTTGATGCGAATTTGCCCGGCCTTCGTGAGAGACCGCAACGGCCTCGCTGCCCCAGATGAGCTTCGCGCCGCTGGCGCCGAACCTCTGCCATCGGCGCAGGGTATTTTCGCTTGGGTTGCCGTCCGGATGCCCGTCCCAGCCTTCCATAGGTTGGACCGCGATGCGGTTGCCAATGTCCATGCCGCCGCGGGCGAGCGGCCATCGCAAAGGGGACTCCGGCCCATGGAGCAAGTCGCGGTCGCACGGAAGTGTCACGCCGATGGCATGTAGGTGCTCCTGAAAACGCTCAACGTCTTTGACGGCGCCTAGGCGCAGAATTGGAATTGCGCTCATGGCAGTGCGCCTCGTTTGGGCAACGCCGCCACCGCCGTCGCCCCCAGCAGCGCCATGCCGATCAAGAGCAGAAACCCCTGCGAATAGGTACCGGTGACGTCCCGCAGACGGCCGACAATCCAGGGAGCGACGGCTTCCGCAATGCCATCCGCAGTCAAGATGACGCCCAGGAGTCTGCCTAGCAATTGCACACCGAAAATCTCCGCGGTCATCAGAGGGATGATCATATAGTCGCCGCCCAAGCCCACCCCAAACAGAATCGCAAACGCATACAACAGCCCCGGCGACGAAGTTACGAACAGGAACGGAATTGCGGTCGCGACGAGCAGGTAAATCAGCAGCATGACGTACTTCTTCGGAAGGCGATCCGCCAGCCAGCCCATCAGCAAGCGTCCTGCCATGCTGGACGCTAGCACCAGCGACAGTATACGGGCAGCTTGTCCTTGCGCGAATCGCAAATCAAGCGTGAGAAAGAGTTTCAGATTTTGCTGCGTTCCGCTGACGGCCGCTATCGAGCACATGCTGCCAACCATGAGCAAGTAGAAAGGAACGCTCTTGAAGGGACTGCTCGACGAGCGATCCTTTGTTCGCGCCATTGCTGAGGCCGGATGGCGAGATGCCGGCGGCTCCTTCACCAGAAACGCCACTGGGAAGGCGATCGCAATGACAAGAAATCCCAATCCTCTCAGGGCTGCCTGCCAGCCGAAATGCTCGACGAGGATATGGGAGATCCAAGGAACTGCCGCCCCGCCCAACCCGATGCCCAAATACGCAATCCCCATCGCCTTGCCGCGCGATTTGTCGAACCAGCGCGTCAGCAAGACCTGATTCGGCAAGGGACCACCACAAACGTAGCCCAAGGCGTTGAAGAAGTAGAAAAAGTAAAACATCCCGAGAGTCGATATGCCACCCAACCCCACTAACGCGGCCCCTGCCATCAGAATGCCGCCGAGCATCAACCGGCGAGGTCCGAAGCGGTCCACCAGATAACCAGCGACAAAACCAAATAGCGGGCCAACCACTAGCTTGCTCAAAGCATTGCCGGAGGTGACCTGCGCGCGCGTCCAGCCGAACTGCTGAACCATGAAGTCGTAATAAAAAGGAAGTCCCCAAAGAGCGAGACCTACCACGCTGAAGAGCACCAGGAAGGCTGTTCCGGTTACTTGAACGGACTCTCGGCTCATTTCGGAGCGAAGTGCGGAAACCGTGATGGACGAGTCAGGGGGATGAGCTTGCGTTCCGATGGCCGGCCCTCACGGGTAGTTCGTATTCGTCCGCACGGTCCGTCGCGAACGCGAGAATACGCCTCGACAAGCTAGGGAATGCTAAGGATTCTTCGTGCCAATGTCGAGCGCTTATAACCGGAAACTCGGCCGCCTCTAAACTTTCTTCCCACTGGCGCGAGAAGGAGTATGATGCCCGGAGTCAAGTCCCCTCCACTGGGCAATCCCAAGATCCGCGGGAGGACAACGATGAGTTCGCCAAGACTGATGCCCGTCCCCGATGCGGAACGTGTTGCCGCACTGGAGAGATACGCAATCCTGGACACGGAGCCGGAACAAGCCTTCGACGACCTTACCCTCTTGGCCTCGTACGTCTGCAAAACACCGATCGCGATGATCTCCCTGATCGATGAAGATCGCCAATGGTTCAAATCCAAGGTAGGAATATCCATTTCCGAGACGCCTCGCGAAGTGGCGTTCTGTTCCATCGCCATTCAACAATCCGACGTGATGGTGGTGCCCGACACGCTCAAGGACGACAGGTTTTGCAACAATCCGTTCGTCGTGGCCGAACCGCGGATTCGCTTCTATGCGGGCGCGCCGCTGATCACCGAGGAAGGCTATGCCCTGGGGACGTTGTGCGTGGTGGATCAGAAACCGCGTGAATTTGGTCCGGATCAAAAGGAAGCGCTGGAGGCGTTGAGCCGCCTGGTTCTTGCCCAACTGGAGTTCCGCCGCAACTTGATCCTGTTGAAGGAAGCTCTGACTGACCGCACCGAGACGGAACACGAACGAGAACGGGAGCTCCTAAAGCTGCAACAAACATTGACCCGGGTCCTCGGGCTCCGCATCCAGTAACCACCTACCTTCAGCCGCGATCGTTACATCACTGCTTCGCGGCCTGTATCTCCGTCGCCACAACGGTGGCCTCCCCGCGTCGCGTCACGTTCCAAGCCAAGAGCAAGCTTCCCCCCAGCAGCGCCGACGCCAGCCAATACGGCGCTCCCGGTAACTGCACCGCGCGCGCCGGCGAGATCGCCAGGGCAAATACCTGTGTAAACACCAGCGGAGCGATCATCCCGGCCACTCCGAACAAACTCATCAGCGCTCCTTGCAACTGCCCTTGTTCATTCGCTTGAACCCGCCGGCTCGTCAGCGCCTGCATCGCGGGGCTGGCGAGTCCCCACAACGACAGCAGCGGCACACCGACAATAAAGACCGCGGTGCCAGGCGCGCTGGCAAAAATCGCGAATCCAGCGATCCCGCAAAGCAGGCCGGTGAACAGCGTACGCACTTCGCCCAGCCTCTTGATAGCGAGCGAGATCAACGCCGCGGACACAATCGTCGAGCCCACTCCCACTCCGGCGAGCACCCACCCGGTCAACCCAGCTCCCCAGTGATACCGGTAATCCGTGTAGAGCACGAACATGCTTGGCAGCGCTTCGTGCGCGTTGTAGTACAGAAACATCGCCGTCGCCAATCCGAAAAGTTCAGGGTGCGACCGCAGCAATTTCAGCGACCCGAGCGGGTTGGCTTTGCGCAGACTGAACGCGGATCGACGGTCCTTCGGCAGCGACTCCGGCAAAATGAAAAATCCATACAGCGCATTCGCCAGGCTCAACCCCGCCGCGGCCCAGAACGGATACCGCAGCCCCATTCCGCCCAACATTCCGCCCAGCGCGGGTCCCACGATGAAGCCCAGCCCAAACGCCGCCCCCAGCATTCCGAACTTCGCCGCCCGCTTATCTTCCGGAGTGACATCGGCAATGTAGGCATTCGCGGTGGGAAAGCTTGCTGAGGTAATTCCCGAGATGGCGCGACCAAGGAACAACCAGCCCAGAGATGGCGCGACCGCCATCAAGAGGTAGTCGCAGCCAAGTCCAAAATTCGACAGCAGCACCACCGGCCGCCGCCCGAAGCGATCCGACAGCGCTCCCATCACCGGCGCAAATACGAACTGCATCGCCGCCCACACAAAGGCAAACACGCCCGTCTGCGTCGCCGCCATGGCCATATCTCCGTGCTCGAACCGGATGATCAACTTCGGCAGCACCGGCACGATGATCCCGAGAGCCAACATGTCCAGCAACACGGTCACGAAGATGAAGGCGAACGCCGCGCGGCCGTGTTTCGCCCCGGATGTTTCCTGGCTCGCTCCAGCCGTTTGCGGCTTGCTCGTCATGCGTGGTCTCCTCGTGGCTCTCTGTGAGCGCCCAGACGGTATTTCTGCGCCGAGGCCCATTCTGGCTCAATCCACAACCGTTCGTATTGTAAGAAATTGACCGTGCCAGCGATCAACGCTTCGACCGGCGGCTGGAACATGGCCGGGCTCCCGCAACCCCCCTTGACGCACGCCATTCCCAGCAAATCTGTGATATTGTGAACATGCCTTAGATGTACGCAGTTGGATTGCCTGAGACTCCTTGAAGGGCGCGCTTTGCGGCCCTCCCTCCACCGACTTCAGCCGATTCCAAGTTATTGCCATTGACTGCGAGGACCGCGTGCCGGTTTCTCTCCGGCGGCACTTCGCAAGAACCAGGAAAAGAAACATGAAAAGCCTTTTTGTTGGAAACATGAGCTTCCAGACCACCGAAAGCGAACTGCGCGCGCTGTTTGAGCCGTTCGGCCAAGTTACCCGCGTCCATCTTGCGATGGACCGCGAAACCGGCCGGGCACGCGGCTTTGCCTTCATCGAGATGCCCAACGACGAAGAAGCCGCGAAGGCCATTGCTGGACTCGACGGCAAAGAAGCCGGCGGCCGCAATCTCAAGGTCAACGAAGCCCGCCCCAAGGGCGAGAGCGGACCACCACGCGGGCCCCGCAACTTTGGCGGACCCAGCGGCGGCGGTGGACGTGGCAAGGGCGGCGGCCGAGACCGCTTCTCGAACGAGGACTACCGCGAATCCGCGCGGCAACCGCGCGAACCACGCTGGTAACTGAATTTTCGCGGGGCGTCTCTTCCCGCTCGTAGATGATGAACCCGCGGTACGGGCCAGCTTTGGCGGTCCGCAACCTTGCTAAGGAGATCCGATGCCTACGACCTTTCAAAAGCGGCAAAAAGAAATGAAGCGCAACGAAAAGCGGAAGATGAAGGAAGAAAAGCGCGCGCAACGAAAAATCGAGAAAATCGCCCTCAAAGAATCCGGCCAAAGCGGTCCCGAAATCGCGGCCCCGCTTACAGAAGAAGAAGCTCAGCAGTAACAACCAACGGTAAGCACTCAAGTTTCTGGGACATCGGGTCGGCGTCTCTTAGCGCAGGTCGCCGGGAGCTACCCCGTGTTGCCGCGCATCCTCCAGAATCACGTCAATCTTCGCCTGCACGTCTCCGCGCTTGTCGGCGTAAACACGCAGATACGCCGCGGTGTCCTCACTCGAGTTGCCCTTCGCCTCTTTCGCTTTTTGGATCTTGCGATCAATGTCGGCAAGGTTGGAGCGGAGCGGCGCGAGCCGTCGGAGATAGGAGTCGACAAGGCGATCGTAGGACGAGGAAGATTTGGCCGAGGTTGTCGCAGAACAACCCGAGCGGGGTGAAGCTGGCGAACACGGACTTTGCGAGACGCTCGGCGGATCGCCCACCACAGACACTTCCCCTTTCACCGAATCCATCTCCTCGTTAGTCCAAACCTTCTTCGGCTTTTTCTTTGTCTCGTCGGTGGATTGGTCCGCGGGTTTGCTGGACGCTTGCGGGGCTGCCTGCGCCTTCACGGAATCCTGCTGCCCGGAAGAGCCGCCCGAAGAACCGGACGACGAAGTAGACGACTGCGCAGCGCACACCAGTGCCGAGCCGAGGAAGAGCAAACCCACGCTAAGGAAATGGCGTTTCATGGTAACTCCAATGTCTCTAGGATAAAGCTGGCGGAGCCGGTTACAACGGCTCCGTCAGATGGCTTGCTCAGTTGATCACGGATTATCGCTTTGCCGTAGGTGTTCGGCGGCGTGACGCCAGGCGACAAGGTTGACCGTGCAACTGGCCGATGCTAAAGTCGCCGCGCTTTCGGTCGGCCCCTTCCAAACACGATCGACTTCAACACACCAAGGAGAATCTATGAGGAAAAGTTTGTTTCTCGCAGTTTTCGTTGCCCTGCTCATGAGCGCCGCAGGCGCGCACGCGCAAAGCCCGTTCTACAACAGCGGTCCCGTCTGGCGCGTGGTCTACTTTCACGTCAAGGCGGGTCAGGCAGATGTTTTTTGGAACGACGTACGCCAGAACTTGAAGCCCATCTTCGACGAACAGAAGAAGCAGGGCCTGATCTCCGACTACAAGTTCTGGACCAACGCTACCTCCGACTCGCCGAATGATTGGGATGTCGCCTTCGGGATCCTGTACCCAAACTACGCGGCGCTCGACCAAGTCGCCGCCAAGGCCGCCACCATCACCGTTCAGCACTACGGTACGCGTGAAGCCGCGCAGGAAGCCGCCAAGAAACGCAGCGAAGCCGCCGAGGTTGTCGCAAGCAAGCTGGCGCGAGAAGTAACGCTGAAGTAGCCTTCGGCGCGAGTCCCCGTTTTCGAACACCGAGGCCGCGGACTGTCGCGGCCTCTTGCTTTTTTCGGAACTATTTCTGAAGGAATTCAGCGAGGGCGGCGGCGACGCGCGAGCCTTCGCAGGACGGCGCCAGGTGGCCGCAGTCGGATTCCAGCTCGAGAACCGGGGCATGCAGCAGTGCCGCGAAATCGATCGCGGGTTGCGGTGTGACCACATGATCGTACTTCGCCACGATCACGAACACTTTGGCCTTCACCGCCGCCGCGGCTCGTTCCATCGACCCGCCAAACTGGTCCGCTACGTCCAGCGCCATCATGGCCTCGGACTGCCGGATCTTATTGTTGGCGTCTTTCCCCGGCTCACTCTGCGCCTTGGCCAGCGACTCCAGGGCCTGCTCGCGCGTGTGCGTCCGGTTGTACTGCGTGGGCGTGTTCAGCAGCAGCTCGCCGACCTCAAACTCCACCAGCTTCGCGGGATTCTCGGTGTAGTCGCCGTGGTTCCAGGCGGGATTCGTCTCGATCGCATCGATATTGATCCGCCAGAGCATAACGTCGTACGGCGCCACGTGCGGCGAGCCCACGATGGGAATCGCTTTGTCCATGAACGTGGGGTACGACACCATCCATTGAAACGTTTGCATGCCGCCCATGGACACGCCCATCACGGCCTTCAGGTGTTTGATGCCCAGCGTGCCGGTCAGCACCTGATACTGGCTGTTGACCATGTCGAGCACGGTGATCTTCGGGAACTTCATGCGCGGTTGCGAGGTGCCGTTCGAGGGCGACGAGGAAACGCCGTTCGAGAAGGCGTCGATCAGGATCACAAAGTAGTCGGCATCGCTGATCAGCCCCTTCGGGCCGACGTCGGACTGCAATTCCTCCGTCGTACCGCCCGCCCAAGTGGGAAACAAGATCGCATTGGACGCGCTGGCATTCAGTTTGCCGAAGGTGCGGTAGCCGATCTTGCAGTCGTGAATCACTTCCCCGCTCACCAGCTTGAACTCACCAAGGGTGGCGAACTTTTGCTCCTGCGCCGGCAGCGCAGACGACAAGAACGCAGCGAACGAACTCAGCAGCAGAAGGCGAGTCGAGGTTTTCATGGAGAGCCAGGTCGTGTTAGCGGACAAGCTTTAAACGTCGCACAGATCGACGGCTTGCCGCAGCGACGTGAGCGGATCGTGCGTGGGCACAAACTCATGGGCCACGTAACCCTTATAGGTGGTCGCCGCGATGCCGCGCATCACGCCGTCCCATTGCACTTCTTGCGTGCCGTCGAGCTCATGGCGGCCCGGAACGCCGCCGGTATGGAAGTGGGCGATCCAATCGATGTTTTTCTGAATCGTGCGGACTAGGTCCCCTTCCATGATCTGCATGTGGTAAATGTCGTAGAGGAGCTTCACCCGGGGCGAGTTCACCGCTTGCACGACCTCCAGGCCCCACGCCGTGTGGTCGCACATGTAGTCATGATGGTCGATCTTGCTGTTGAGCAGCTCGATGCAGATGTTGACGCCGTTGTCTTCGCCGATTTTCTTCACGCGGTTGAGTCCGGCGATGGTGTTCTTTGCGCCTTCGGCATCGGACATACCTTTGCGGTTGCCGGAAAACGTGATGACGTTGGGCACGCCGGCCTTGGAGGCCAGCGGAATGCTTTTGCGAAAGGCCTCTTCAATCTTCGCGTGATTCTCGACGCGGTTCATCGATTCGGCGATATCGCCGCCGCCGCCGTAGCCCATGGCGCAGATCAGCCCGTAGCGCCGGGGGACTTCCCACTCGCTGACCTCGAGCAGGTCGATGGCCTTGCAGCCCATCTGCGCCGAGGCCTCACACAATGTGTCGAGTGGAATTTTTTGATAGCACCAGCGCGAGACCGACTGTTTGATATTGCCTTTGCGCGGAGTCGGCGTGTTTTGTTGCGACCAAGACGCGGATGGAAGAGAAGCCATGGCGACTCCCGAGGCTACGGTTTTTATCAGATCACGTCGCGATACGGTGGACATAGTGAGCCAGAGTGTACCGGAGAAAACAGGCTCAGCGCAAAGAAACGTTTTTCGGGCCGCAGCGTCTATCGGGACATCGGGAGTGTGCCCATGAAGCGTTTCCATCTCGTTTTCTTTCTGGCAGTGTGTTCGCCCGCCTTCGCGCAGGACGCTATGTTTCGCGGCAATCCGGAGCACACCGGCGTATACAGCAGCGCGGAAATTTCTAAATTTACAAAAGTTCGGTGGCAATTCCACACGGACGGCCAGGTGTTGTCCTCCCCTGCCGTCGCCGGGGACACTGTTTACGTCGGCAGTAGCGATCACCAGCTTTACGCGCTGGACCGCGCCGCCGGAACCCTGAAATGGAAATTCAAGACCGAGAGCCGCATCACGTCCTCGCCCGCTGTTTCCGAGGGCGTGGTCTACTTTGGAAGCTTTGACGGCACGTTTTATGCCGTGGATGGCGCAACCGGGCAATTGAAATGGAAGTTCCAGACGGACGGCGAACGCCGCTTTGCCGCCAAGCATCTGCATGGTGCGTCGCCGGTCAGCGAAACCATGCCGGACCCGTTCGACTTTTACCTGTCGTCACCCGTCGTCTGGAGCGGTACCGTCTATTTTGGGAGCGGAGACACGAACATCTATGCGCTCGATGCTGCATCGGGAGCGCTGAAGTGGAAATTCAAGACCGGCGATGTCGTCCACGCCTCGCCGGCCATTTCTGACGGTGTCCTGTTTGTTGGCAGTTGGGACAGCTATTTCTACGCGCTGGATGCGGCCGGCGGAAAGGAAAAGTGGCGCTTCAAGACCGGCGAAGACGCCGATATCCATAATCAGGTCGGTATCCAGTCCTCCGCGGCGGTCGCGGATGGCGTGGTGTACTTCGGATGCCGGGACTCAAATCTTTATGCCGTGGACGCCGCTAGCGGCAAACAACGCTGGGCTTTCAACAACAAGGGCTCTTGGGTGATTGGGTCGCCCGCCGTCAGCGATGGCAAGTTGTATTTTGCGACCTCCGACTCGGCGCTGTTCCATGCCGTCGACGCCAAGACCGGCGCAGCCATTTTTTCGCTCGACTACAAGCAGTGGCCGCTCTTCTCTTCCCCCGCGCTCGCCGGTGGCATGTTGTACATCGGGTCGCATCAAGGCAAGCTCTTCGCCATTGATCTGAAGGCGCAGAAAACCGCGTGGACATTTGAGACGGAGGCCTCGAAGAAAAATGGGCCGATGTACACGAAACCGGACGGCACGCCGAACTACGAAGCGGTGTTTTCCGACTTTTTCTACGACGATATGGTCGCAGGAGTTCAGAAAACGCTATCCGTCGGAGCGATCCTGTCGTCACCCGTCGTCGCCGATGGCGTGATCTACGTCGGCAGCGCCGACGGCAACGTCTACGCGTTGATGTAGCCCCACAGCCATGACCTCCAATGGTGTTTGCAAATCGCCGCTTGATCGCGCATCATTACTGGTTTGTTTGAGCGTGATAGCACCGATCTTGTTGAGGGAGATGCATGGAAAAGCCAGCGAAGATAGCGCCAGCGAAAGGAAAATTGGGGGTGCTGCTGCCCGGGATGGGGGCGGTGAGCACGACGTTCATGGCGGGCGTCGAGCTTGTGCGCAAGGGCGCGTCGCAACCGGTGGGCTCGCTGACGCAGATGGGCACAATCCGGCTTGGAAAGCGGACCGACGGGCGTTCGCCGCAGATCAAGGAGTTCGTGCCACTCGGAGGGCTCAACGATTTGGTGTTCGGCGGGTGGGACATTTACAAGGACAACGCGTTCCAGTCGGCGTCGAATGCTGGCGTGTTGAGCCTTCAAGACTTGGAAAAGGTAAAGCCGTTCCTTTCGGGGATCAAACCGATGAAGGCGGCGTTCGATCACGAGTATGTGAAGAAGCTGGACGGCCCGAACGTCAAGAAAGGCAAAAACAAGTACGAACTGGCGCTGCAGATCAAAGAAGACATTGCGAATTTCCGAAAAGCCAGCAAAGTGTCGCGGCTGGTGACCTGCTGGTGCGGGTCGACGGAGATTTTTCTGAAGGCGGAGGACGTGCACTCGACACCCGAGAAATTTGTCGAGGCAATGAAAGCGAATCATCCGGCGATTGCGCCGTCAATGCTGTACGCATGGGCTTCGATAACGAGTGGAGTGCCGTTCGCCAACGGCGCGCCAAATCTAACGGTGGACTTCCCTGCCATGCAGCAGCTTGCCCTGGAACATAACGTGGCGATTTGCGGCAAGGATTTCAAGACCGGGCAGACGCTGATGAAGACCGTGCTGGCACCGGCGTTCAAGGCGCGCATGCTGGGATTGAGCGGATGGTTTTCGACGAATATTTTGGGCAATCGCGACGGAGAGGTTTTGGAAGATCCGGGCTCGTTCAAGACGAAGGAAGAATCGAAGCTCGGCGCGCTGGAATATATCTTGCAGCCGGAGCTTTACCCGCAGCTTTACGGGAAGATGTTCCACAAGGTCCGCATCAACTACTACCCGCCGCGCGGAGACAACAAAGAAGGTTGGGACAACATCGACATTTTCGGATGGCTGGGCTATCCGATGCAGATCAAAGTGGACTTTCTATGCCGCGACTCGATTCTGGCGGCGCCGATCGTTCTGGATTTGGTGCTGTTTCTGGATTTGGCGCAACGGGCTGGTTTGCGTGGAATTCAGGAATGGCTGAGCTTTTATTTCAAGTCGCCGATGACCGCACCGAAGCTGTACCCGGAGCATGACCTGTTCATTCAATTGATGAAGCTGAAGAATACGTTGCGCTGGCTGATGGGCGAGGATTTGATCACGCATTTGGGGCAGGAATATTACGACTAGGGTTAGCGCGCTAAGCGGGCGTTGTGGTGGAATTGGCGCGATGTGGGATGAAGTGGACTCTAAATCCGCACCCTTAGAATCGAAGGGTGCGGCACCCGCGTTGGCTTTGACCCGTGGATTTGTTTTCGTGATTTGAGGAATTGATTTTCTGCATGATGGAACGAGCGTTTTGGGTTTGACCGCTGGAAGAATGGCGCGGTACCCTACCGTGTTTATGGCTTGTCCTTCTGCGCACTTAGTTTCGCCGCCGAATTCACCCACAACCCACTTTGAGGAGACTCATGTCGAACGAACTGCGTAATTTCCTGACCCTTTCTTACGAGGAGCTCGAGGAACTGAACCTGAAAGCGAAAAAGCAACGGATGGACCGCGTTGCGCCGCACAAGATTCAGGAAGAGCGGATCAAGTACCTGACGGACGAAAAGCGGATCAAGGCAGTGACGGTGCTGTTCAGCGACCTCGAAGGCCGCTTGCACATGCTGGACTACGACAAAAAGTTCTTGATCAAGAGCTGGGATAACCTGACGTTTGACGGCTCTTCGATCCGCGGCTTCACCGCGCAGCGGGAAAGCGATCTGCGTCTGACGATGGATTGGGGCGCGTTCTATTGGGGCCCGGCCGATTACTTCGGCAACGGCAAAGTAATGGTGTTCGGTCAGGTGATCGACAAGGACGGTTCGCCGTACAGCGCGGACATTCGCGGCGAACTGAAGGGCTTTGCGGACGAACTGCACAAGGACAAGGGTTACACCCTGAACGCAGCGAATGAAATCGAAGGATTTCTATTCAAAGGACCCGATGCCGAGCGCCACTATCATGAGACACACAAATTTGAGTACGTGAACACCGGCGGTTACTACCACTCGCTGCCTGGCGATCTGCTGCGGACGTTCATCGACACGACCGCGGAAGTGCAACGCGCGATGGGCTTCCAGAACGAGAAGGACCACCCGGAAGTGGCGCCATCGCAATTCGAGATCAACTACGGATACGGCGAAGTGGTGGCGGCGGCCGACCAGATCCAGCTTTACAAGCTGATCTGTCGACAGGTAGCGACCAGCATGGGACTTACCGCGTGCTTTTTGCCCAAGCCGGTCGTAGGCGTAAACGGCAACGGCATGCACACCAACGTTTCGGTGAGCAAGGGCGGCAAGAATTTGTTCTGGGATCCCAAGGGTGAGGAAAAACTCAGCAAGGAAGGCTGGGCATTTGTCGATCGCATCCTGACGCACGGCAACGACATCTGCTTGTTGCTGAACGCGAGCGTGAACGCGTACCGGCGGCTGGACCCGCACTTTGAGGCGCCCAACCAGTTGAAAGCGTCGGCCGTAGACCGCGGCTCGATGATTCGCATCCCGATTGGCAACGAACGGAGCATGCGCGTGGAAGTTCGGTCGGTGGCGCCGGATGCGAATCCGTATCTGGTGATGTACTCGATTTTCAAGACCGGCCTGGAAGGCGACACCGCGAAGATCAAGAACTTGCGGCAGGCGCAGCGGTATTTGCCGGACAATATCTATACGGCACTGGACAATTTCAAGAAGGCGGAGTGGACGACGAAGCTGCTCGGTGCAGATGTGAAGGCTCGCTATGCCGACTTGAAAGAGGCGGCAGCGGATCGCTGCCCGCGCGCGCTCGGGACGTTCGTGAAGGCGCCTGAAGTGCAGTATCACCACGAGGTGTACAACCAGTTTTTGTGGAACGTATTTTAGCCACTGCGCGGCGTTGCGCCCAACTGAGTCCGGGTTGCGCCTAATATCTCTCGCCTCCCGGGATTCATCATGCCGGTCATCCACGCTCTTCTGTTAGTGTGTGTCTCGCCCTACTCGGGCCGGACACGCGGAACCCTCCGCCTGAGCGGCTTGCGCCTGCGGCGATTCATCGAGGAGCACCTATGGGAGCCGATTCATCTCTACGCGGTCCGTTGCAGACTTCGGTGGTGCCGTGGCTGTCGGTTCGGGAAGGCGCGAGCGCGCAGGCCGTTGAGTTCTATAAAACCGCATTCGGCGCGAAAGAGGTCTATCACCTGGACGGCGGCGGAAGCGTCATTTCAAGGCTTTCCGTGGATGGCGCGGAGTTCTGGGTGGCTGAGGAATCGCCGGAGCACAAGAATTTCAGCCCGGACTCTCTCGGCGGCGGTTCTGTGCGACTGATCTTTACGGTCGCCGATCCAGATGCGGTGTTCGCCCGGGCTATCCAGGCCGGTGCGTCGGAAGTTTGGCCGGTCAGCGAAGGACATGGCTGGCGAGTGGGGCGCGTGGTTGACCCGTACGGGCATCACTGGGAGATTGGCCGCCCGCTTGCGAGTTAGACGGTTTGGCGGAGAATGTCTCTGGGTCGCCCTTGGTAGCCGGGGCTGACGCTGAGATTCTTCAGGCATCCTTGTCGGATGCCTTCAGAATGACAGGTTTGGGGTGGGTTCGCTGGGTGATTTCGGAGTTCTCGTGGGCTTGTGGTATGTTTCCAGGTTCGCGTGGCTGGTCGGAAAAGATTAGGACGCGCTAAGAATCGCGGCAGAGTGCGAACGCAGGACATTCCCGGAGGATTCGGATCCATGAAGAGTACTTACAACGGTCAGGCAGTTCCTGCTGGCGGTAAGGGCATTGGGTATAGCGGCGGCGAATTGCAGGTACCCGATACGCCGATTATTCCATTTATCGAGGGCGACGGGACGGGGCGGGACATCTGGAAGGCATCGCGGCGGGTATTTGACGCGGCGGTGGAGCACGCGTACGGCGGAAAGCGAAAGATCGCGTGGTTCGAGGTTTTCGCGGGCGAGAAAGCTTTCAATACGTTCAAGGAGTGGTTGCCAGACGAGACCGTGGACGCAATTCGGGATTTTCGCGTGGCTATCAAGGGGCCACTGACGACGCCGGTGGGCGGCGGAATCCGGTCGTTGAACGTGGCGCTGCGGCAACTCCTGGATCTGTATTCCTGCGAGCGGCCGGTGCGGTATTTTCAAGGAGTTCCCTCGCCGGTGCGCGAGCCGGAAAAAATGGATGTGTTTATCTTCCGCGAGAATACCGAGGATGTGTACATCGGAATCGAGTGGAAATCGGGCTCGCCGGAAGCAAAGAAGCTGCTGGAATTCCTGAACAACGACATGCTGAAGGATAGTAAGAAGAAGATCCGCTGGGATTCCGGCGTGGGAATCAAGCCGATTTCGCCAACGGGAACGAAGCGTCTAGTGCGGCGCGCGATCAAGTATGCGCTGGCGAACAAGCGCAAGAGCGTGACGCTGGTGCACAAGGGAAACATCCAGAAATTCACGGAAGGTGGGTTTCGCGACTGGGGCTACGAACTGGCGCAGGAGGAGTTTCGCGCGGAGACGATCACGGAGCGGGAGAGCTGGATCATCGACAATCTGGATAAGAACGCTGGTTTATCGGTGGAGCAGAACGCGGCGATGATCGAGCCGGGCCTGGAACAGGCGACGGATGCGTTCAAGAAGACCGTGTACGAGGAAGTGAAGAAGACGCTGGATGCGATTTACTCGACGCACGGGAAAGGCCAGTGGAAGAAGAAGTTGATGATCAACGACCGGATTGCGGATTCAGTGTTTCAGCAGGTGCTGATGCGCGCGGATGAATACAGCGTGCTGGCTACGTCGAACTTGAATGGCGACTATTTGTCGGACGCTTGCGCGGCGCAGGTCGGAGGATTGGGGATGGCGCCGGGGTCAAACATTGGAGATGGGTTCGGAGTGTTCGAGGCGACGCACGGGACCGCGCCGAAATATGCGGACAAGGATGTGATCAATCCAAGTTCGGTGATGCTTTCGGGCGCGATGATGTTCGAGTTCTTGGGATGGAAGGAAGCGTCGCAGCTTATCGAGGATGGGATCGCGCGGACGATCCAGCAAAAACGAGTGACGTATGATTTGGAACGCTTGATGCCCGGGGCGACGAAGGTGGGGACTTCGGCATTTGCGAGCGCGATCATCGAGAATATGCAGGGGAAAGCCGTGGCGCGGTAGGACAAGAACTAACACAGAGTGCACAGAGGGCGGCGCACAGAGATCACAGAGAAGCGTGTCAGACTGAGGAGAGAAACGGGATGCGGAAGAAAGTGACGGTGGTTGGCGGCGGGTTTGTGGGGTCGACGACGGCGCAGCGGATTGTTGATCTTGAACTGGCCGACGTGGTGTTGACAGATATTTTGGATGGACCACCTGCGGGGAAAGCGCTAGATATGGTGGAGTCGGGACCCATCACGAGAACGGATTCGTTCGCTACGGGGATTTCAACCGCGACTGGCGATTACAGCGCTACTGCTGGGCAGCGACGTGGTGGTGATTACCGCGGGATTTCCGCGGAAACCGGGCATGAGCCGCGACGATCTGCTGAAGGCGAACTACGACGTGGTGAAGGCGGTGGTCGAGCAGATCGTGAAGCACTCGCCGAACTGCATCATCATCGTGGTGACGAATCCGCTGGATGCGATGGTGCAGGCGGCGTTCAAGGTGAGCGGGTTCCCCAAGAACCGCGTGCTGGGTATGGCGGGCGTGCTGGACTCGGCGCGGATGAGCTCGTTTGTGGCGATGGAGTGCAAGGTTAGCGTGGAGAATGTGCACTCGTTTGTGTTAGGCGGGCATGGGGACGATATGGTGCCGCTGCCGAGGTATTCGACAGTGGCGGGGATTCCGCTGCCCGATCTGCTGCCGAAAGAACGGATCGACGCAATTGTGGAGCGCACGCGCAAAGGTGGGGCGGAGATCGTGAACTTGCTGAAGACCGGGTCGGCGTACTACGCGCCTTCGGCTGCGGCGGTGGAGATGGTCGAGGCGATCCTGAAGGACAAGAAAAAGATTCTGCCCTGCGCCGTGTATCTGGATGGCGAGTACGGGATCAAGGGATTGTGCGTCGGCGTACCCGTGAAGCTCGGGGCAAAGGGCGCGGAGGAAATCATTCAGATCAAGCTGACAGCGGAAGAGAATGCTGCGCTGCAAAAGTCGGCCGCATCGGTGAAAGAACTTGTGACTGTTTTGGGTATCTAGCCAATCCCGATATGTGGGGCAGGAACAATTTCTATTTCGGAGACAACATCTCGGTCGGGGTGAAAGACCTCGACCAGGCGATTGTCTGGTATCAAGACAAACTAGGCTTGAAACTAACTCCACTGAAGTCGGAGGATTTCGACGCGTTCCTGTCGTTCGCGAAAAAAGACGAAATCGGCCTCGCGCTCGTTGTCATCCCACCCGGAGAGACAAAGGCGAACGTTGAAGGGCATCCGATTCTTTTCACAAAAAGAGTTGAGTCCGCTTACGAAGACTTTTCATCGAAAGGCATAAACGTAGAGCCAATCCAGTCCGATTCTGGCGGAAATCGGTTCTTTCGCTTCCGGGACTTGGAAGGCAACGTAATCGAAGTTTGCCGCGAGCCTTAATACTGTCTCGACCCGCCGTCTTGTTTCGATCAAGGTATTTCTAGAAGCCGAAGAGTTTGCCTGCTCCGGCTACTAAGGCTAATGTGAAAACGGCGATCACGACTTCGCCGATAGCGCCCACCGCAAACGGGCGAAGGCCTTGTCTGCGCATTTCGCGAAAGTTCGTGCGCAGGCCGACTCCGGCGAAGGTGAGGAGGAACGCCCAGCGGGAAAGATTGGCCAGGGCGGTGACCTGCTCTTTGTTGAAGAACTGATACGTGGCGAGGACGGAGATCAGCAGGAAGCCGAGGACGAATTTCGGGAACTTTTGCCAAAGAAAGGCAGCTTTGTTCTTTACGGTCTTGGCTTGGCCTTGGCTGGCCCAATAGATGGCGTAGGCGAGGACGACGAAGCCGATCATGGCATTGCGGGTGGTCTTGGCAAGCACAGCGAGCTTGCCGGCGGCGTCGGAATAGAGCGCGCCCGCGGCGGTGGCTTCGGCGGTGTTGTCAACCGCCAAGCCAGCCCACAGACCGTACGCGTGATCGCTTAGGTGCAACCAGTGGCCGATCAGCGGGAAGGTGAAGAGCGAGAGAGCGCCGAGCGCGAGGATCGCGGCGATGGCGAAGGAGGAGTCTTCTTCATCGGCGTCGATGGCGCCTTGCGTGGCGATGATGGCGCTGACGCCGCAGACAGCGGAGCCTACGGCGAGGAGCGACGTGAGCTTGGGACGTAAGCCGAAGGCGCGGCCGAGGAAGATCATGAACGCGGTGGCTCCGGCAATCTCGATGGCGACCAAGATGAGGCTGACGCCGCCGAGCTTTAGGACATCGCCGAGGAGAAAACGCGCGCCGAGGAGAACGATGCCTGCCTTCAGCCAGAATTCGTAGGTAGCGACGCCGGCGCGGAAGAGTTGTGGCACGCCGACGGTGTTGGAGATCGCCAGGCCGATCAGAATGGCCCAGAGGACGTATTCAATGTTCGGGAATGTCCAGTGATGCGCTTTGGCGTAAGCGCCGACGTTTTTCTCGAGGAGTTTGCCCGCATAGCCCACGGCGGCGAGGAGCAGAACGCCAGGGATAACGCGCAGGAATTGCAGGGCGGGTTGCTGCGTTTGGATTTGGGGTAGTGCGACCGATCCAGCCATGATCTTGTTGCGACCTCCGTGTGTTGTGCTAAAGTCTTGATACGACAACCATCACGAGCCACAGTTTTGTGCTTGAAGCCAACGTTGAGGTCCTTCGGCTATCCTCATCGGATAGCCTCAGGATGACAATTCCCCGAGTTACCAGGGGACGTGCTTGAAGACGCCGGCGCGAATCAGCAGGGCGGCGACAAAAGCCGCTAGGACGGCCCAACCGTCGAGTGACAGGAGCCGATTCTTGTTTGTGCCTGTAGTTTTTGCGTTTGTTCCATCCGCACTCATCTGTTTCTCCTTGGTGTCCTTCTCGCTGCTCGGATCGACCGAGTTCGCGGGCATAGGTACCATCTGCGTCTAAACCCCACCCTCTGAAGAGGGCGGCTACAGCATTTAACTTATCATCGTGTGCCGTGACTGCTTCTGGTGCAATTCTCCGATTGAGTATGCCACGGTGATTTCTTGGATTCTGTGAGCTGCGACGCGGCCTACGATTAGCAGGGCAGGCGCGGGCAGCCTTTCTTCCTCGGAAAGGCCGGCGGCACTCGTGCGGCGGATTTGTTGTTGCGCGGTGGTCGCGTTGGAGACGATGGCGCACGGCAAGTCATTGGGCAGTCCGGCTTCGCGCATGCGCTGCGCAACCTCGGCATAGTCCGCACCGGGCATGTAGAGGACGAGAGTCGTATTGCTCGTGACTGCGGCCCAATTCAGGGGGGAGTTGTCTGAGCCACGGGAAAATGTGGCGATGACCACCTGCGAGGCAGCGCGCCGGTCGGTCAGCGAGATCCCTGCCGCTGCAGCAGCGCCGAGAGCGGCGGTGATGCCCGGGACAATCTCAAATTCGACGCCCGCGTGGCGCAGGGCCTCGATCTCTTCTCCGGCGCGGCCAAAGATCAGGGGATCTCCGCCTTTCAAACGGATGACGACCGCGTGGTTCGCTGCGTGGGAGACGAGCAGGGCGTTGATTTCGTCCTGCGTCAGCAACTTTTGGCCGCAGCGCTTGCCAACGTCAATGATCTCGGCATGTCGCGGGATCAAGTCCAACACCTGGCGGCTGACGAGCGAATCGTGAAGAACGATCGTAGCGCGTGCCAGCAACTTCGCCGCCCGAACCGTAAGAAGCTCGGGATCACCGGGGCCTGCACCGATGAGGTAGACCTTGCCCATTAGCCCTCGACTCCCAGGGGGACGGAGCCTTGCACGGTATCGCGTTCCACCGACGATGCGAAGCCACCGGCCAGCAAGCTGCGGATATCGTCATTGGAATGACGCGCGAAAAACTGGCGGAGGTTTTCGCCCGGAGCGCGCCGATCGTTGAACTCGCCGAGGAGGCGTTCGATGGCGTCCGGGACTTCCGCGGCGGCGCAACGGTAGCCAACAGGCCGCGCGATCGACGCGAACTGTCCCACGCTCCCGCCAATGCAGAAATAGTAGGCGTCGACCATTTTGCCGTCGACCTTGGTTTTCTTGCCTTCGATGCCGATGTCGGCGATCCAGTGCTGGCCGCAACTATTGGGGCAGCCGGTGACGTGCAGGCGAACTTGTTCCTGGAAGCCGGGAAGGCGAGTGTCGAGCTCTTCGGCGAGCCAGCGCGCGAAACCTTTTGTTTCCGTGAGGGCAAGTTTGCAGAATTCGGAACCCGTGCAGGCGACCGTGCCACGGGCGAACGCTGAAGCTTGAACCGGCAGGCCTGCGGCGTTCAGTTCGCCGGCTACTCTTGAGGCGTGTTCGCTCGGCACATTCACGACCAGGAGATTTTGCATGACGGTGTTGCGGATGTGACCGTCAGCGTAGCGGTCGGAAAGATTTGCGGCGACGCGCAACTGCTCAGGAGTGATTCGGCCGCTAAGAACATTGGCGCCGACGTAGGAAAGGCCAGCTTGCTTCTGCGGGTGGATGCCGACGTGGTCACGCTGGATGTCGGAGGGAACTTCTTCCTGCTCGGCAGGATCGAGCGTGAATCCGACGCGCTCCTGAAGAGCGGCGAGAAAGCTATCTGGGGTCCAGCCGTGCTGGAGGAAGAGAAACTTGAGGCGAGCGCGTTCGCGATTCTCGCGCAGGACTTCGGATGCGCGGAAGACCTCGGCAATGCCGCGGGCGACGGGAACGACCTGATTCCACTGGACGAAGGCGTTGAGGCGGACCGCGAGGTGAGGATCGGTGGAGAGACCTCCGGCCACACGGACGGAGAAGCCGGTTTCCAGGCCGGTCGAACGCCTTCTGACGACCGGAGTGAAGCCGATGTCGTTAATTTCCGGATAGTTGCACCAAGAGCGGCAGCCGGTGATGGAGATTTTGAACTTGCGAGGCAGATTGTAGAACTCGGCGTTGCCACCCAGGGCTCGGTTGATCTCGAGGGCTAGGGGCGAGGCATCGCAGAATTCGTGCGCATCGAGACCAGCGAGAGGGCAGCCGGTGATGTTGCGAGCGACGTCGCCGCACGCGCCGATGGTGGTGAGGCCCGTGCTCCAAAGAGACTCCAGCACGTCAGGAACAGATTCGATCGTAACCCAGTGCAACTGCACGTTTTGGCGGACGGTAATGTCGGCGACGCCGCGCGCGTGGCGCTCTGCGAGATAGGCAATCGTGCGGGTTTGCGCGCTGGTCAGGAGGCCGTTGGGTATGCGGATGCGCACCATGAAGAATGGCGTGGCTTTGCCCTCACCGTTTTTCCCGCCAACCACGCCGACGCCGTCGCCCTGGGTGTAAATGCCCCAGGAGCGAAAGTACGTGCCCAGCCACTCGGGAGGGATGGAGGCGTGACCTTGACGGGCGAACGCGCGGATCTCGTCGAAATGATCCCAAGCGTTCTTTTCGCGCTTCAGGCGCTCGACGCGTTGTGCCTTGGTTTCTTTGACTTCCGTCATCTCTAGCCCCACCTGGCTGGGCGGCACGGACGTCGCGCCGCCAAAAATACGTACCCCAAAAAACAAAAAACCCACGTCGCCTGAACCTCTGGCACGTGGGCTTCGGAACTTTCGCTTACTTTACGACTTAAGTCCGGAAACTCTCCTGGCCAGAGCTTGGCGTGCGGCGACACGCAGCGTTGCATGCGCACGTACAACACACGGTCTGGCAGAGAGATCTCATCGAAGCGGTAGCATACGTTTAGACGCTTGGGATGTCAATTTGGGTATGCCATCAAGAAACGAATCCACTCCATCGAAATAGCTGATAGCTCTATCCCCTTGCGACTGCAGCCGAAAGTCGATCGTCGCCTGGCCTACTGGGGCTTCTTGGTGGTTGTGGCCAGCTTAGCGGCAGTGGACGCTGCTGGCTTGGAGGCGGCAGCAGGCGTCGCTGTAGGCGCGGGCTCGGTAATTACCACGGTCTTGATGGTATCGAGCTTGGGGAAATTCTTGTCCAGATAGGCTTTGCCCTGCTTTGTGATCTGATCCTGATCAATTCCTGCGTTATCGCCGTATTGATCGTAAAACATTTCGACGACATTCATTCCCGGAGGATCGACCACGCCGAAGGGTGCGAATCCGGTGGTGTCGAGAAACGCGTTGTCCTTGAGATTGATGAACACCTGCGTGGTCCGGGTATTGGGGCCCGCGGTGGCGAAGACGAAGTATCCCTTCTTGTTCGATTGGGTCACCGGGTCGTCCTTAATATCAGTTTTCTGCCAAGCCGCGCTAACCGCTGGATAAGAGCTGATTCCAAACTGCGCCACAAAGCCCGGAGCGACGCGGAAAACGCTGGCATTGTCGTAGAAGTGATGCTTTACGAGATTCCAGAAGCGGTCGGCGCCAAGCGGCGCCCACGCACGTGTGACGGTGACGGCGAAGTCCCCGCGCGTTGTGCTGAATTTGACCTTGTACACGTCAGGCGCTTTCTCTTTCAGCAAAGCTGGATGGAGAAGAGTTCGATCGTAGGCCGGGCGAGCGGCCGCGGGAGCTTTCTTCGCAGTGGTACTCTGGCTCGCTGTGCTCTTGGTAGCTGTGCCTTGGCTCGACGGCCCACCGGCCGCGTGTACCGCAATGACCAGCAATGCCACGAGTAGCGAAACGAGAGTCACGTCGACAAGTATTTTTGTTGCTGCGATCTTGCTTGCGAATCTTGCGTTCATCACAAACACTCTCCGTCAGAAGTTCTTGTAAGACCTGTGCTTCTCGATCGAAAGCTACTTGCTTCCATTCAGTTCGCGGCTGACGCGCTCGACGTCCGCCATTAGCCGCAACGTATTTTCGCCGAGAATCTTCTTCACGTCACCCTCGGCGTATCCTTTTTGTAACAGGACCTCGGTGATTTTGGGGAGCTTGGAAACGTCTTCCATGCCGAAAGGCATGTTGGCGCCGTCGAAATCGGACCCTAGGCCGACGTGATCGACGCCCGCGACTGTCACGGCGTGGTCGATGTGCTCGATGATCTTGGTCCAATCGACGCGGGGTAACTTGCCTTGCTCGACGTACTCGCGAGTGATCTTGTCGCCCTCGATCAACTGGCAGCCTTCTTTGTCTCCGCAGCGCTTGTGCACTTCCAAGGCGATCGCGTCGTTGATCGCTGGATCGACCTTCTCGGCGTTGCGGAATTCCTGGCTCAGGAAAGCAACGTGATAGTTGATCTGGATGACGCCGTTCTTGGCTGCTAGCGCGCGCATCATGTCGTCGGTCATGTTGCGCGGAGCATCGCAGATGGCGCGGCAGGAGGAATGCGAAGCGATCACCGGGGCTTTGCTGATTTCCAGAACGTCGCGGAACGTCTTGTCACTCACGTGCGAAACATCCACCATCATGCCGAGGCGATTCATCTCGCGGATTACGTCCTTGCCAAAGCCGGTCAGGCCGTTGTGGACCGGCTTGTCGTTGGAGGAGTCGGCCCATTCGGTGTTTCCCGTGTGGGTCAGCGTCATGTAGCGCACACCGAGCGAGGCGTAGTTGCGAAGCACTTCCAGATCGTTGCCGATCATGTGACCGCCCTCGACGCCCATCAGCACGGCGATTTTGCCTTGCTTGTGGATTTCGCGGATTTCTGAGGCTGTGGTAGCGAGCGCCAGATCGTTGAAATGTTCGCGGACTTGCTCGCGGACGGCGTCGATTTGATGGAGAGCGCGCTTGACAGCTTCGGGTCCAGTGATCTTGCTCGGCATCCAAATCGAAAAAAAGATCGCGCCGAGGCCGCCTTCCTTCATGCGTGGGATGTCGACGCTGCCCCTGGTATCGCGGCGAGCGAGATCGAAATCGCCATCAAGAAGACGTTGCGTGGTGTCGTCGTGGGTATCCACGACGATCGAGGAAAAGTGGAGCTTGCGGGCGGGAGCCGCGATGCCGTCACTACTCACGCTTGGCTCCAGGAGTGCGGCCGTGAATGGACAGAGGCATAAAGCAAGGATGGCTCGCAGAATTCCACTCCGCATCGTTCTCCTTGACTGGCTCCTCGACTGACTGCCGGCCGCTTGAGGTTTAGCGTCGCGATTGCAGCTCCCTGCTGACCTGTTCGGCTTGTTCCAGGATGCGCAGGGTATTCTCGCCGAGTATTTTCCGGATGTCGCTTTCCGAATAGCCCTTGCGCAGCAAGGCCTCTGTGATTTTCGGCAGCTTCGAGCAATCTTCCATGCCATCGGGCATGTCCGCCCCATCGAAGTCGGAGCCGAGGCCGACATGATCAGCCCCGACCAATTTTACGGCGTGATCGATGTGATCGATGATTCTTTCCCAACTGACGTGAGGCAGCTTCCCTTCGGCCGTCAGCTTTTCCTGCAGCTTCGTCATTTCGCGCGAGATGCAGGCCTCGTCGTTGTTGCAGTTCTTGGTGAGTTCACTGAGATGTTGGACGACGCCGCCGGTCTCTTTGTCGTAGGCATCTTTGTATGCCTGGTCGATGAAACTCTTCTCGTAGTTGATCTGGATAACGCCACCCTTGGCCGCCAGCGCCTTGATCATGTCGTCGCTCATGTCGCGCACGTGATCGCAGAGGGCGCGGCACGAAGAGTGCGAGGCGATCAGCGGAGCCTTGCTGACTTCGAGCGCGTCGTAAAACGTCTTATCGCTGACGTGAGAGATGTCGACCAGGATTCCCTGGCGATTCATTTCACGGACGACATCTTTGCCGAAGTCGGTTAGCCCATTATGAGCGGGCTTGTCGGTGGAAGAGTCCGCCCACTCGTCATTGTAGAAGTGGGAGAGTGTCATATAGCGGACGCCGAGATCGGCGAAGATGCGCAGGACGCGGATGTCGTTGCCGATCATGTGGCCGCCTTCGACGCCCATGAGCGCGGCGATCTTGCCCTGTGCGTGGGCGTGACGCACGTCCTCCGCGGTGCGCGCGAGCACCATGTCGCTCGAGTGTGCTTTGACGTTTTCTCGGACCGCATCAATCTGATCGAGAGCCTTTTGCACGGCGGGTGGGCCCGTGATGCGCCCGTCGATCCATATCGAGAAGAAAATGGCGTTCATGCCGCCTTCGCGCATCCGCGGAATGTCGACGTGGCCGTCAGAGTTGCGTTTGCCGATATCGTAGTCTTTCGAGAAGAAACGCTGCGTGGTGTCGTCGTGAGTGTCGAGCACGATCGAGGAGAAATGCAGCTTATGAGCGCGATCGGAAATACTGTCGGCCGGCGCAACGCGAGTCGCGACTATGGTTACGATCAAACAGCATACGGCGCATAAAACGACGACACGGACGCGACCCATTCTTCCTCCCTCAGATGCATGCGACGAGCGGTGAGAGTTTACCCCAACAGCCAGCCGAGAAGAGCTTGTTTCCACGCTTGGCGATTGATTTCGGCGAGTGATTCCGTCAAAGGAATTTCTTTAGGGCAGGCTTTGACACAATTTTGGGCGTTCGCGCAGTCTTCAATGCCGCCGTGGCCCATGACGGCTTGCAATCGCTCTTTAGCGTGCATCGCGCCGGTCGGGTGCATGTTAAAGAGGCGGACCTGGCTGAAAATCGCGGCACCCATGAATTCGCTATGGGCGTTGACCTGCGGGCAAACCTCGAGGCAGTTGCCGCAACTGATGCAGCGAGACAACGGATAGGCTTTTTCTTGCACTTCCGGCGCAATGCGCGGACCTTCACCAAGGTTGTAGCTGCCGTCGATGGGAATCCAAGCCTTAACGCGTTTCAGGCTCTCAAACATGAATTGGCGATCGACGGCGAGGTCGCGCACGACGGGGAACTTGGACATGGGCTCGATGCGGATCGGTTGCGCAAGCTGATCGACCAGCGCGGAACACGCCATGCGGGCTTTGCCATTGATCAGCATGGCGCAGGAGCCGCAGACTTCTTCGAGACAGTTGGAATCGTAGCTGACCGGCGTGGTCTTCTTGCCTTCGCGGGTCACGGGATTTTCGGCGATGTCGCGTAGACAAATGATGACGTTCATCGAAGGACGCCACGGCAGCGCAAACTCCTCCCAGCGGACCGCATCCTTCGGGCTGGCTTGGCGCTTGATTCGGAGGATGACTTCTTTCTTTTCGGCCATTTCTACCTCGCGTTGCCTACGGCAAGCGCGCAAACTCCTCTATTTCGCCGCGTCGTAGCGCCGCGCCCTCGGCGGAATCTGCGAAATGTCCACCGGTTCGTACGTCAGCTGGATGTCGTTATTCACCCATTTCGCACGCGTCGTCTTCAGCCAGTTGGCGTCGTCGCGGTCTGGAAATTCGGGCTTGTAGTGGGCGCCGCGGGACTCGTTGCGATTGAGGGCGCCGATGGTCACGACCCGCGCCAGGATAAGCATGTTTTCCAATTCGCGGGCGAAACTCAAGGTTTGGTTGGACCATCGAGTGCGATCACTCAGATTGATTTTCTTGTAGCGCGCCTGCAAATCGCCAAGCTTGGCGTATGTGCCTTCCAGGTTCTTATTGATGCGCGTCACCGTGACGTGTTCGGTCATGATCTCGCCGAGCTCTTTCCAAATAGTGATGGGGTTCTCCGCGCCATCCTGCGCGATCAGCGCCTGATTCTTGGCTTCCTGCCGTGTCTGTTCGCGCGAGAAAACGCTGGAGTCGGTCGACTCCGAGCCTTTGGCGAAATTGCGCGCGTACTTCACCGCCGCGGGTCCGGCGATGCCTCCGCCGAAGATGCAGGATACGAGCGAGTTCGCGCCCAAGCGGTTCGCGCCATGATATTGATACTCACACTCGCCGGCAGCATAGATACCGGCAATATTCGTCGCCTGGTCTTCACCGTTCACCCAGATTCCACCCATCGTGTAGTGCATTGCCGGGAAAACTTTCATGGGTTCGTCGCGTGGATCGACGCCCAGGAACTTTTCATAGATTTCGAGGATGCCTTCGAGCTTGCGATCGAGGGTCTCGCGCGGAATGTGCGTCACGTCGAGATAGACGGCGGCCTGACCGTTGATGCCGAGCTTTTCTTGATACACGATGCGATGAATCGCGCGCGTAGCGATGTCGCGCGGGACCAGGTTGCCGTATTTTGGGTACCACTCTTCGAGAAAATAAAATCGCTCCGCGTCCGGAATCGTTTTCGGCGCGCGCTTGTCGGTAGGATTTCTGGGTACCCAGACGCGGCCGCCCTCGCCGCGAGCCGATTCGCTCATCAGGCGTAGCTTGTCTTCGCCCGGAATTGCCGTAGGATGGACCTGAATGAATTCACCGTTGGCGTAGTCAACGCCTTGCTGAAGGAGGGCGGATTGCGCCGAGCCGGTGCACACGACAGAGTTCGTCGACCGTCCGAAAATCGCGCCGATGCCGCCCGTGCAGAAAATGACCGCGTCGGCGGGGAAGGTTTTCACTTCCATGGAGCGAAGGTCCATCGCGCAGATGCCGCGGCAGACGCCGGCACCGTCGATTACGGCGGATAGAAATGTCCAGCCCTCGCGCTTCGTTACTCTGTTTTCGGATTCGTGGCGGCGAACCTGCTCGTCGAGCGCGTAGAGCAGTTGCTGGCCGGTGGTTGCTCCAGCAAAGGCGGTGCGGTGGTAAAGCGTGCCGCCAAAGCGGCGGTAGTCGAGCAAACCCTCGGGCGTGCGATTGAACATTACGCCCATGCGGTCAAGCAGATCGACGATGCCGGGAGCGGCCTCGCACATGCGCTTCACAAGCGGCTGATTGGCCAGAAAATCGCCGCCGTAAATCGTGTCGTCGAAATGCTTCTGGGTTGTGTCGCCTTCGCCTTTCTGGTTCTTCGCGGCGTTGATGCCGCCTTGGGCGCATACGGAATGAGAACGCTTCACCGGAACGATCGAAAACAACTCCACCGGGACGCCGGCTTCCGCCACGCGAATCGTGGCCATCAGGCCGGCAAGTCCTCCGCCTACGACGATGATCTTCGGTTGTTTCATTTTGTGGTGACGTACGAAGCGAATGGGTGCCAGTTCAACCGAAAGCTCAAGATAATCAGCACGCCGACGACACTGAATGTGACGCCGACGAGAACGCCAAGTTGGCCGGCGGTCCGTTGGGCGCGCGCAGTGGCGGCAAACCCCCATTTGCACAGAAAATTCCAGATTCCAACGCCCAGATGAAACGAGGAAGCAAGAACGCCAATCAAAAAAAATGCGAGATACCAAGGACTTGCTAGATCGCTGGCAACCGTAGCGTAAGTCGATCTGCCGTGAGTGACCCAGCGCTCGGTGTACAAATGCCACCCGATGTAAGCGAAAGCGATCAACCCGGTATAGCGCTGCAGCGTGAAAAGCCAGTTTTTGACCCACGAATATTCCGAAACATTAGCTCGCCCATGCAGCCAAATATAAATGCCGTAGGCACCGTGATACAGAATCGGAAGAAAAATGAAAGCCCACTCGACAAAAATGCGGAACGGGATGGTTTGAAGCGCTTGCGAAGTATCGTCGTATTGACGCGCACCGACCAGCGCCGCGCTGTTAGACCAAAAATGCTCTGCGAGAAAAGCGCCGACGGGAACTATGCCGGTCAAAGAATGAAGTTTGCGGAGGAGATAACTGGTATCAGGCCGGGTTGCCGTAGCGGACATGCCCTCTCCGCCGCGTCGTGCTTGTTGGCGGCGCTCGACCGCGGCAAATTCAGTATAGGGAGTTGATATGCGCGATGCAAGTTGCGGGGCAACGAAAGCAAAGGAAATTGGCGGGACAATTTTATCTCGTATTAGTTACGTCGAGACACCCGTTTTTACAATTGTTCCTGCGAAGAATGATATTCTTTGCTGTAGTTTGATAATCTGCCGGGTGCCTCTCCCTGGTTTGCAAACGCACTAGCGTATCTCTGGATAGGAACAATGAGCCTGGTAGCAGAACTCGAACGTCTTGCGGATGGTCTGGGCGGTGAAGCCGAAGGGGCGAGCCCGATTTCCTGGCCCTCAGTGGCGGAACGCATCGCGAAGAGTCTCGGCGTACGAGTCGACGAAGTCGGAATTCTAGGATTGTCGGGAAAGTGGAGGCATTTGTATTTCTTGGCGCCGGAAGCGTTGAAAAATGTCGGCTTTATTCCGCTAACGAGCAATTCCGCGCTGGCCGCCCGCACCGCCCGAGAGAGCCGGCCGGAAATTAACAATAATTTCCCTGCCGTGAAGCACGCGACTGTGTTTGAAGGTGTGAAGACGGCAGGGAATTCCGCCGAAGTGATTCAGAAAATCATCAGCGCCCCCATTCTCGCGGGCGATAAGGTGATCGGCATCATCCAGATCAGCCGCAAAGGCGCCAGCGGGAAGACCGTGGGCCCGGACTTCACGCCGGGAGACCTCGGGAAGGTCCTGGCGCTGTGCAAACCGCTCGGCAAACTGCTACAGCATGTCGCCAGCGAATAGGCGGCTGGCCTTTCCACTCAACATTGCACAGAGGTTTCTGCAACGTTACCTTCTGACCCGAATTCTCGTCGAGGGGCGCGCATCTTCACGCGAACGAAGCGTGGAATTGCGTTGACACTGCAAAACCTTCTTGTTACTTTTCCACAGCAGGAAAATTTTCGCCGCCAGATCGAGACCACTCACGGAGGCACCGCACACCGGCACCATGGCGTTCGTCGCAAAGAAAATATTTCTCACCAAAGGCGTCGGAAAACATCGGGAAAGGTTATCGAGCTTCGAGCTCGCCCTCAGAAACGCTGGAATTGCGGCGTGCAACATCGTGCGTGTTTCGTCCATCTTCCCGCCAAATTGCAAATTGATCTCGCGCAGCGAAGGTTTGAAGTACATCAAGCCGGGACAAGTGGCGTTCACGGTGATTAGCGAGAATTCCACCAAAGAAGCACACCGGCTAATTGCCGCCAGCATCGGTCTGGCGCTGCCGGGCGATAAATCGATGTACGGTTACCTTTCCGAGCATCACTCTTTCGGCGAAACCGAAGAAGTGGCCGGCGAATACGCCGAAGAGCTTGCCGCGGAAATGCTGGCGACCACGCTGAACGTCGAATTTGATCCGGATCTCTCTTGGGACGAGAAAAAAGAGGTCTACCGCATCTCGAATAAGATCGTGCGAACGATGAACGTCACGCAATCCGCGGTGGGCGACAAGCGCGGATTGTGGACCACCGTTCTCGGCGCCGCGATTTTGATCGGCGAAGACGACTGAGCTTTACCGTTTCCCTCTTCACGCATCTAGCTCATAGGCCGTCTTCAGCCATTTTGTCACTTCGCCGTCGATTTCATCTGCCGATCTAAGCTCGATGCGGTGTGTAATACGGTCTTTTTTCGCCAACCCACCTGTATCGACGATGCGTTTCGGAAATTTTCCCTTATACGCGGCGAGCGCAAAGCCTAGGTCGACCCGTGAGTTTGTCGCTGGTTTAATCTGCGCGAAAACGTGTTTTCGATACAACGGAACGATCGTCTTGCCCGGGCAAGCTTTCACGTCCGAGCCTAACGATTTCCCCAACTCTAGCAACTCGTCGTAAATCGGCCGCAGCTTCTCCTTCGGCCCGGCATATTGGTCCTCCACGTAACACACGGCGGCCCTCAGGTACGCCTCCGGGGTATCTTCTTCCCCACCCTTTCCATCAACCCGCTCCGCGATCCACCACGCACTGTTCGTTCCGAGCTTGTGTTTGGTCTTTAACCATGCGCGCCGTTCGTGTTCGCCTTTCGGTCCTTCCTTTTTGACGAAGGCGATCCACTCGTCGAGCGAGCGGCCGGTCTTTGCCTTCAGCTCAAACACCCACTTTTGCACCATCGCAACCCCTGGGTGCACATCGTATGGAGATTGACTCTTTGCTGCGCTAATTCTTGCCATAGAGCTCTCTCTTTTTCAGCCCTTGCGGGATTGGGATGCCAATCAGCCACTTCGAACGGCCCAGACCTTCCTTGGCCTCGCGACAATCGGCTCGTCGGGATTCTTCAACGATTGAAGTAGCCGATGCGCTGAAGAACCGCGCCAACCACTAGGGGCAGCGCAACCGTTGCGTCCTCGAAGACTTCCGCGAAACGCCCACCCTCTTCCGGCGGAACGAACTTCCCCCACGACACCGCCTCGGTGTAGGTGCTGCCGCTCAGGCCGCCCCAATGGACGGGTTCCGGGCAGATTCGCAAGCCGTAGTTGTAGCGTTTGAGCGGGAGCTTTTTGTACCCGCGGCGCGCCATCAACTCCGCATATACTCCGAATTGCTGCGACCAGTTGCGCGGCACGCCGCCGCCCACGGTGAAGATGCCCATGCGCTTGGTCGCCATCATCGTGTCCGCGAATGTCTCGAAATCTTCGAAGGGATCGAACCGCAGCAGAGGCCGCTTGGATCGTTGCCTCGCGATCTTGTGCAGCGCAAAGTCGATGCCTAGCTCGGAATCCGAAAACGCCGGCACGAACACGGGTACGTTATGCTCGTAAGCGGACTTCAGGATTCCCCTCCCGCCGGACTGCTTCTTCAGATATTCGCCGATTCTGCGATGCAGCTTCCAACTGCAAACGACTTCATCCGCGTCCCACTCATCAAGAATGTGGTCAACAACTTCCTCGACGTGGTCCAAATTCGTTTCCGGCTCGAGCGAGTCGTAAACGCGGTTGTACCCAGCCGCAAAGAGCTCCCTGTCGTCCATCTTCGACGGATCGTACCGGAAATGCGACAACCCGGTCGCTTCGACGAGACCGTGAGCCATCAGCGCGCCCGTGGACACGATGGCTTTGACAATGCCGCTCTCGATCAAGTCGCAAAAAACCAAACCCATTTTGCCGACCGTTAGCGCGCCGGCCAGCGTCATAACCACGAAACAGTCTTTGTCGCGAGCCATCGCCTCCAGCACATCCGCGGCGTCGCCGATCTGCCTTCCGGTGTACGCCGTGTCTCCCATCGCACGCACGAGTTCGTCGATGGTGCAACATTTCGATAAGTCCAGAGGAAAGATCGGCCGGAGTTTATCCTTTACGGGATCGTGGAGCACACGCCCGGTAACCGTCTTCTTCTGCTTTGGCATTGCCTCTCCTGATAGATCGAGAAAACCTTTGCGCCGCGAACTGATTGCGGCTATCCGTGGTGTTCGTCTTCGGCGCGGCCAAGCTTGCAGTTCATGGAAATTGATAATACAAACTTGAGTCGAAGGAAAGAAAAAATCACGTGAACGAGCACCATTTGCGCTCATGTTAAACTAAAACGCTATGGCGAACAAATTTGTAATTGGCCTCGTGCAGATGAAATGCACGAAAAACGCCGAGGAGAATCTCACGTGCGCGATCGAAAAGATTCGCGAAGCGGCGTCGCGCGGAGCACAGATCATTTCGTTGCACGAGCTTTTTCGGAGCGAATACTTTTGCCGGAAAGAAGATGCTGTTCTTTTTGATCTCGCCGAGCCCGTTCCTGGCCCAGCCACTGAAGCGCTCGCCAAAATCGCAAAAGAAAAAAAGGTCGCGCTCGTAGTTTCGTTGTTCGAGCGGCGCGCGGCCGGCGTCTATCACAACACCTGCGCGATCCTGGACGCGGACGGCAGCTTCCTGGGCAAATACCGGAAAATGCACATTCCGGACGATCCTCTGTACTACGAAAAATTCTATTTCACGCCGGGCGATCTCGGTTTCCCAAACTTCGACACCAAGTACGGGAAAATCGGCGTGCAGATCTGCTGGGACCAGTGGTATCCCGAGGGATCCCGCGTGACTGCTTTGAGCGGCGCCCAGGTGATCTTCTACCCCACAAGTATCGGCTGGCACCCGCATGAAAAAAAAGAGTTCGGCGCGGCACAGCTGGATGCGTGGCGCACCATCCAGCGCGCGCATGCCATTGCCAATGGCGTTTACGTCGCCGTGGTGAACCGCGTGGGCTTTGAGGGCAAGCCCGCCGATGGCGATGCCGGCTTGGAATTCTGGGGCAATTCTTTCGTCGCGGACCCGTTCGGGCAAGTCGTGTCGGAAGCCTCGAGCGACAAGGAAGAGATTCTAGTAGTTGAGTGCGATCCCGCGAAGAGCGAAGAGACGCGCCGCAACTGGCCATTTTTGCGCGACCGCCGCATCGACGCTTACGGACCAATTTTGAATCGCTGGTTGGGCGAATAATCCGCATGCCGCGCCCCGCCGCTGATGCGACCCCATTTGAACGTGGTTTCTGGATGCCCGCCGAGTGGGAGCATCACGAAGCTACTTGGCTCGGCTGGCCGCACGAGGTGACGGACTGGCCTGGAAAGTTCCCGGCAATCCCCTGGGCCTACGCCGAGATTGCACGGCACCTATCACACGTTGAGCGCGTTTATCTCCTCGTGGAAAATCGCCAGGCACAAGCAAAGGTCCGCGCGATTCTGAAAAAATCCGGAGCCAACCTCGATGCCATCGATTTCTTCTGCGTCGCGACGGACCGTGGCTGGATGCGCGATTCCGGGCCCATCTGCGTAAAAAACTCCTCCCGCGAAGTCGCCTTCACACACTGGCAGTTCAATGGATGGGCCAAGTACAACAATTACAAGAAGGACGCCGTCGCCGCTGCCCGCGTGAACAACAAGCTTAAGCATCGCGTCTGGGAGCCGATGCACAAAGGGCGGCGCGTCGTGCTCGAAGGCGGCAGCATCGACGTCAATGGGCGCGGCACACTGCTCACAACCGAAGAATGCTTGCTAAGCGCCACACAGGAACGAAATCCCGGCTTCACCCGCGACGATTACGCGCAAGTCTTCCGCAACTATCTCGGTGCCACACAGATCCTCTGGCTCCGCAACGGCATTGCGGGCGATGACACTCACGGCCACGTCGACGATCTCGCACGCTTCGTCAACCCCACCACCATCGTCTCCGTCGTCGAACAGGACCCGTCCGACGCAAACTATGCTGCGCTACGCGAAAACCTCGCGCTCCTCAAGTCCATGAAGGACATTGACGGCCGAGCCTTCCGCGTTGAGACTCTCCCGATGCCCGCACCCATTTATTTCGACGGACAGCGGCTACCCGCCAGCTACGCGAATTTTTATATTGCGAATCACTTGGTGATCGTACCCACGTTCAACGATGCAAACGATCGCGCCGCCCTCAACACGCTGGCCGGTCTGTTCCCCGGCCGCGAGGTCGTGGGCATTGCGTGTCGCGATCTGGTGCTGGGACTTGGCACGCTCCATTGCATGACGCAACAGCAGCCGGGGAATCAATAAGCCGCAGCGCAGACCGTCGCTGCGAGACAGATTTTGCGGGCTGCTCCTGGTTGGTATTTCGCGCCCGCGACGCTAGAATGCAGCATCTAGTCCGATGATGGTTTTCGATTCCCGGCAGGAGGCCACATGCTCGAGACACTCTCCCTTGCATTTTTCCAAGATCGGGTCGTCGTAGTTCAGTGGCAGCGCGGGCTGCTTGGGTGGATCGTCATCGGCCTGCTCGCAGGATGGCTAGCAGGCAAAATCGCGCGCGGCCAAGGTTACGGCTGCATCACCGACATCATCCTTGGTCTCGTTGGCTCCGTCCTCGGCGGCTGGCTCTTCATGAAGCTCGGCATCTTCGGCGGCGGATTTCTGTACAGCCTCGCAGCCGCCACCCTCGGCGCGGTGATCCTCGTGTCAATCGTGCACCTCTTCACGGGCGGTCCGCGTTAGGCCGCGGCGTCTATAGCGGCACGTTCACGACTTCTTCCTTGGGAATGGCTTTCAGCATTTGCTGACCGACCTTCAGGTGCTGATCCACCAATAGAGCCGGCGTGTGCGCCAGCCATTCCGCCAGCGAAATATCCTCATAGCGTTCGGTCTTGAACATTTCCAAAAATACCAGGTCGGAGTCGCCGGTGTTCTCGATGTAGTGCGGATTCGATCGCAGGACGTAACCCACGTCGCCCTCTTCGACGTCCATCGTGCGCGCGTGCCCTCCCGCCACGAACACCGTCATCCGCCCTTTTCCGCCCATGTAGTATTGCCATTCATCAGCGTTCGGGTGCCAGTGCAGTTCTCGCAGACCGCCGGGCTTCAGCCGTACGATCGCCGCGCTGATCGGCGTCACCGGAAAATTCCTCGAATCGATAATTTTCACTTCCCCGCCCCGTGTCACCTTCGTTGGTTTCATCTGGCTGGTCCTGAAATCCAACCGCTGTGACGTGCTGCCGGTTCCTTCCGCCGCTTGGGCCTGTTCTTGCTTCAAGTCCCCCGGCAGCTCCGTTTGGAAAATAAACAGTTCTTCCTTGGGCACGTTTGCGAACGTCGCCTCCGTTACACCGAAATTTTTCGCCAGAACCTCGGGCGGTGTGTGCTTCAGCCAATCTGTCAGCAAGAACGTCTCGAACTCATTGAAGTTTCCATCGTCGAATACCAGCAGAAACCTGCAGCCATCCGGTCCCAATCCTTGGATCGAGTGCGGCACCCCAGGAGGAAAAAGCCACAAATCGCCATCGCTCACGTCGGAAACAAAACTCTTCCCATGCGCATCCACCGCGGTGATCCGCGCGTTCCCGTAGAGCATAATCGCCCACTCGGCGGACACGTGCCAATGCAACTCGCGCACCCCGCCCGCGGTCAGCCGCATTTCCACGCCGGCGATCGACTTTGAGATTGGCAACTCCCGCGCCGTCACCTGCCGCGTCCATCCCCCGTTCTCGATTCTCTTCCGCGCCATCGCGAAAGGATACTTGAACGGCGGCACCGTCCCCGCATCGGTCGCTACACCCCACGCCGCGCTTGGGTTTTGCGCCTCCAGCGCCGCATTCTTCGGCCCGGGATTCGTTTCATTCGGCAAGTGGTGATCGGGCGACCTCGGCGTCTTCCCGGCTTCCTGCGCTCCTGCCACGCTCGACGCCGCCGCTGCCAATATCGCCGCGGACCCCGCTCCCAGGAATTTCCTTCGCGTGAACTCTCCGGACTCTTCGCTCATTTCTCTCCTCTCAGCACCACGCTGTTGAATGTGGACTCTCCGCCCGGCTCCGCTGTGTAGTCGCTCCCCACACGCCCCGTGCTCGCTCCGTATGATACGATTTAACCTCGCATAATGGAGAACATCTCTCTTTGAGCAAATCTACGCAGTCCCTCACCGCCATTCCCTTAGGCGGCCTCGGCGAATTCGGAATGAACATGATGGTGTTGCGGCTAGGCGACGACATCCTCGTCATCGACGCCGGAATGATGTTCCCAGAGTCCGAACTCCTGGGCGTCGATCTGGTCATCCCCGACACCACCTATCTTAAGCAGAACCGCTCGCACGTCCGCGCTATCGTACTGACCCACGGGCACGAAGACCACATCGGAGCCCTACCCTACATCCTGCGGGATCTGAACGTTCCGGTGTATGGAACTCGCTTCACTCTGGCGCTAGTCAAAAAACGCCTGGACGAGGCGGGGCTTCTCGGCTCGACGACGTTGCGTGAGGTTGTGCCCGGCCGCCTCGTCGAAATCGGCCCCTTCGAGATCGAATTCATACCAGTTACGCACAGCACCATCGATTGTGTTGCGCTGGCCGTGCGCACGCCGCTCGGCGTGATCATTCACACCGGCGATTTCAAGATCGATCAGACCCCCGTGGACGGCGCGCCCTTCGATTTGCATGCGTTCGCGCGTTACGGCAACGAAGGCGTGCTCGCGCTGTTCAGCGACTCGACGAACGTCGAGCGGCCGGGATTCACCCCCACCGAGCGGGCGGTCGTTCCTCGCATCGAGGAGCTTTGCCGGTCGGCGCCGCGGCGCGTCATCTTATCGTGCTTTGCGTCCTCCATTCACCGCATCCAGCAGGTGATCGACATCGCGGCACGTGTTGGCCGCAAAGTCGCGTTCGTCGGCCGGAGCATGGTCGACAACGTCGAGATTGCGCACTCCCTGAGCTATCTGCGGATTCCCGACGGAATGGTGGTTCGCCCTCAAGATATTCGCGGATTCGATCCCAAGCGCTTGATCATCCTGGCCAGCGGCAGCCAGGCGGAGCCTATGTCGTCGTTGTCGCGCATCGCGGTGGACAACCACCGGTTCGTCTCGGTCGATGAGAACGACAGTGTCATCCTTTCCGCGCGCATCATTCCCGGCAACGAAAAAGCCATTTTTCGGATGCTCGACCACATGTTTCGCCGCCGCGCGCTGGTTTACTACGACAATTCCGCAGGAACGATCCACGTCTCCGGCCACGCCAGCCAGGAAGAACAGAAGCTTGTCTTGCAACTCGTCAAGCCCCGCTATTTCATTCCCGTTCATGGCGAATACCGCCATCTTTTCAGGCACGCCGCGCTGGCGCACCAATTGGGGTGTGTGTCGGGCGAAATCTTGTTGATTGAGGATGGACAGTCCGTCGAATTCACCGAGGACGGCGCTTACCGCCGCGAAAAGGTCACCGCCGGGCGCGTGTGCGTTGATTCCGGCTCGCTCGAAGAAATTGAAGATGTTGTCATTCGCGACCGTAAGCACCTCTCCGAGGACGGCGTCGTCGTTCCCATCATTGCCATCGACAAACACACCGGCCGCATGGAGTCTCAGCCGGAGATCGTCACCCGCGGCATGTTCAGCGACAACGGCCAGGAACTTATGGCCGGCGCTCGTGACGTAGTGCTCAAGACCGTCGAGCAATCCAATGCCGAAGAGAAGATGGATTGGAGCGTCATGAAGGAAAAGATTCGAGTCGACTTGAAGCGCTACATCAACAAGCACACTTCCAAGCGTCCGCTGATCCTCCCTGTAATCTTGGAAGTCTGAGTCGCTTTACTTTCGTTGGGCCGGCAGTAAACAATCTCTGGCAACCACGTGAGCCGAGATGTCCCTGATCCAACGCGCCTACGATCCGCACGACTTCGCCGCCCTCCACCGGCTCGACCAGTCCTGCTTCCCTCAGGGCATCGCCTACTCGCGAACGACGCTGCACTATTTTCTCATGCAGTCTTCAGCCGATTGCATCGTCGCCGTCGACGGCAAGAGCATTGTCGGATTTATTCTGTCCGAGGAGCATCCGCCCCTCGCCCACGTAATCACGCTCGATGTCGACAGTACGCAAAGGCGGCACGGAATCGGCTCCTCTCTGTTGATGGAAAGCGAGAGAAACTTCGCCTTTCGCGGTGTCCGCCATGTACTTCTTGAAACATCCATCGAAAACGAAGCCGCGGTTGCCTTCTGGCAGCGCCACGGCTATCGTATCGAAGCAGTCCTGAAGCGCTACTATCTAGGCCGGCTCGACGCCTACGAGATGCGCAAAATCTTGCCGGCAACCGCCCAATCGAAACCGGCGTAAAAGGAAGACCATAGTCCTATGCCCTTGTTCCAGGCGATTATCCTCGCCCTCGTGCAGGCCCTCACTGAATTTCTTCCCGTGAGCAGCACAGCGCACCTTGTTCTCTTTCCCTGGCTCCTGCACTGGCCTGACCCAGGCGAGGCTTTTGACGTCGCGCTGCACGCCGGCACCCTGCTAGCCGTGGCTCTTTATTTCTTCAAGGATTGGCTGACGCTGATCATCTGCGGCCTTGGTGGCAAATACCCCGTTAACGCCCCTGCCAAAGAGGTCGCGCAGCACAAACGCCTGTTCTGGTACATGATCGTCGGTACCATTCCGGGCGCAATCCTCGGCAAGCTATTCGACAAGCAGATTGAGGAGCATTTGCGCTTGCCGGGAATCATCGGTGTTTCGATGGTCGGGATCGCGCTGGTGATGTGGTGGGCGGACTCGAAGGCGAGGCAAAGCCGAAGACTCGAGCAATCGAACATGGGCGACGCCATCGCCATTGGAGCGGCGCAGGCCGTTGCTCTCTGGCCTGGCGTTTCCCGGTCAGGTATCACCATCACGGCCGGGCTATTCCGCAATTTCACGCGCGAGGCCGCCACGCGATTTTCGTTTTTGCTATCGGCCCCCCTGATCGCAGGCGCCGTCGCGGCCAAGCTACCAGCGCTGATCAAGCTGCACAAGGCCGGCGCGCTAGACCTTCCGGTCTCGACCCTGGCGATCAGCATCGCCGTCTCCGGCATTGCTGGCTACTTCGTGATCGCCTTTTTTCTCAAGTATTTGCAAACACGCACGCTGAAAGTATTTATTGTCTACCGCTTGGTGTTTGGTATCATCATTTTGGTTTTGGCGTTCCTTCAAGCGGGCCCGCGATAGCGCCAACGGGTCCGTCGCCACACTCAGCCTTCCCCAAATGCTGAGGAGAATTCTGTGCGCTTTCTGACCCCTACCGATAACAAACGGCTCAATGAGCTGATTGGCTTCCTATGCATGATTTTCGCGGCGCTGATGGCCATAGCGCTGATTTCCTATTCGCCGCACGACGTGGCGCTCAACGTCAGCGGGCCCAACGTTGAAGGCGCCCTGGCGCGCAACTGGATCGGCCCGGTGGGCGCCTACGGAGCCGATCTCCTGTTCCAGGTCCTGGGCTTCGCGGCGTTCCTTCTTCCTGTCGCGCTGGCGGTTCTGGGCTGGCGATGGTTCCGCAGCCGCGCTATCGATTCGCAGTGGGCCACGCTGGTGGGTTACGCGCTGCTCCTGCTGTCGCTGCCCTCGATGTTTTCGTTGCTGCATTTCCCCGATGTTCGCGGAACCGTGCCGGCTGGAGGGTTGCTGGGCTCGCTGATTTCATCCGGCTTGCTGACCAGTCTAAATCGAGGCGCTTATCTAGTCGACTTTGCCCTGTTAGTTGTGGCGGTCTTCATGACTACGCGATTCTCGTTCTCCGGTGCTCATGCTTGGGCTAGCAGTTCTAAAGGCCCGATGGGAGCTGTCGAGAAGCTCGGCATCCTGCAGAAAGCGCAAGCCCGCTGGCATGCGTGGCGCGATGCACGCGAAGACGATCGAATGCGCCGCCGCTTGCAAGAAACTCGCATCTCCGGGCGCAAGCCTGTAAATCAGGCGACCGGGAAGGTGATAGAGGATGACGGAGTTCCGCCGGAACCCGACCAAACCATTCATCTTGAGGACCCGACCGACGTCTTTGGTCGCGCCAGAAGCAAAAAAGAAAAAGACGAGCCCGAAGAGCCTCGCGAACGCGATCCGCACAAAGCTCCCATCTTTGTCATGGATCGGGAAAAAACCGAGAAGGTGCCGGCGAAGAAAGCTGCTGAGCCCAAGATCGCGAAAGGCAGCACGAACTACAGATTGCCCTCGGTTTCGCTGCTTCGCGAAGGCGAACGCAGCCAGAAGCTGGACGAAGATGAGTTGAAGATTCGCGCCCGGGCCATCGAGGACAAATGCCTTGAGTTCGACGTGCAAGGCCGCGTAACGCAGATCAACCCCGGCCCGGTCGTCACCACCTTTGAGTTCAAGCCCGAAGCGGGCATCAAGTACAGCCGCATCATCGGGCTAACCGAAGACCTCTGCCTGGCGCTGCAAGCCGAATCGATTCTGATCGAGCGCATCCCGGGCAAGTCCACCATCGGAATCGAAGTGCCAAATATCAATCGGCAAACGATTGCCCTGCGCGAGATCGTTGAAGCCCAGGAATTTGTCAATTCGCCGAGCAAGCTAACGCTCGCGATGGGCCGCGACCTGCATGGCCGCATTCGCATCACTGACCTCGCAGCGATGCCTCACTTGCTGATCGCAGGTTCGACGGGCACCGGCAAGAGCGTCTTCATCAACTCTCTGATGATGTCGATCCTCTATAAGGCCAGCCCGGACGATGTGAAAATGGTTCTCGTCGATCCCAAGCGCCTCGAGCTGAATCTTTACGAGAACATTCCTCACCTCATCGCGCCGGTCGTCACCGATCCGAAGATCGCCTCCAACGTTCTCCGCAACGCCACCAAGGAGATGGAGAACCGTCTGAAATTGCTGGCACAGCGCGGCGTGCGCAACATCGACCAGTACAACCGCACCTTCCAAAAAAGCCAGTCGCTCTCTCTGTTCGACAATGTCGAAGAGAGCGAGCACAAACCGCTTCCCTACCTGGTTATCGTGATCGACGAACTGGCCGACCTCATGATGGTCGATACCAACAATGTCGAGGAATCCATCACCCGTTTGGCGCAAATGGCGCGCGCCGTCGGCATTCATTTGATCTTGGCCACCCAGCGGCCGTCCGTGGACGTGATCACCGGCCTAATTAAGGCTAACTTCCCTGCTCGCATATCCTTCCGCGTGGCCAGCAAAGTCGATTCGCGAACGATTCTGGATTCCAATGGCTCGGAATCGCTGCTCGGCAAGGGCGACATGTTGTATCTGCCTGCGGGCTCGGCGCGCTTGCACCGCATCCACGGGCCGCTGGTCACCGAAGACGAGATCACCGCGGTTTGCGATTTTTGGCGCGAGCAAGCACAAGCGAAATACAACGAGCAGCTTCTGGAAGCACCCAAGGATGAAAATGGCAATCCGGAAGTTGGTCAGGGCGGCGAGGCGCCGGGCAGCGAACCGGATGACGACCTGTATCAAGACGCCGTGCGCGTGGTATGCGAAATGGGACGCGCGTCCACCTCGACACTCCAGCGCCGCCTCCGCATCGGCTACGGCCGTGCCGCTCACTTGATCGATCTGATGGAAAAAGACGGCATCGTCGGTCCGCCGGACGGCACGCGGCCCCGCGAACTCCTCAAAGGGCGCAACTGGATGCGCGAGTTCGACGAGTCCCAGCAGTCTTGAAGCACGAGTCGTCGTCCCATGAGTCGTTCTCGTGATTGCCCTCCTTCAGCTATCAGGCGAGGATAGCTGAAGGATCTCAACTTCAGCCACCCCACAGGGTCGGGCCAGAGCAACCCCTCTTTACTTCATCCTCTAGCGCTCTCGTCCGGCTGAGCGAACAGCTCCATCGTTTCATCCGCCGGATACGTGATTTCGAGTCCTCGAACCTTGGCGAACGGCGTCAGGGCATGCTCGCGAAGTATCTTCGCGTTCATGATGTCTTCGACCTGCACGCCACGCACCAGCAGAGCATCCCCGATCAACGATCTGTGACATCGCCACGGCACCGCCTCCGCACACATAATCGCGGTCCGCTTCTCAACCGCCAACTCTAGCAATCGCGCAATGCCATGGCCGAACTCCTCCGTACCCATGTAGTCGGCATAGCCTCGAAACGAAGCATTCCGCCAACCAGCGTTGATCGATGCCTTCGTAGCGTGACGCAACCCGCCTAGGCTCTTCAGGTGTACGTACGTGATTCCGCGGGCCGACAACTCCGAGGCCAGCGATTCGGAGTTGAACTGCGGCACCCGGCGAGACTTGGGGATGGTACGCACGTCCACAATCTGCGCAACATCGTGCGCCTTTAAGATCGACACAAACTCATCGAACGGGTGCGTCGAATGACCGATCGTCAGTATTGTTAGCTTCGGTCGCTTCTGACGCGCTCGACTCTTGAGCTCTGGTGCCACTTCTCTAGTCTAGGCTCGTCACAGGCGAGACGTACCAATTCTTCGATTTGACACAAAATCCGCCCGCCCCTAAAATTGACAAGCTCGAACCGTGCCGGGGTAGCTCACTGGTAGAGCGCCGCCCTGAAAAGGCGGGCGTAGCCAGTTCGATTCTGGCCCCCGGCACCACCCGTACCTGCCAGGCCCCTCTTCGAAGAAATCGATCTACTCATTGCGCGGCCGAAAGCACCGGGAGCAACAGTGCCGAGGGATGCTCCGCGTCGTGCAGGATTGTGTTAGTAGCCGAGATAAAGTCGCGGCTCGTCGCCTGCTCCGCGCCGGTGTTCAAGTTGCGATCGAAGCGCGGGAAATTGCTGCTGGAAACTTCCAGGCGAAGGATGTGGCCCTTCTTAAACACGTTGCTCGTAGCCCACAAGTCCACCGAGATCTTGTAAACCTGGTCCGGATTCATCATCTCCGGCTTCTCCTGCGAATCGCGATAGCGCATGCGCAGAATTCCGTCGGTGAGGTCCGTGGCGAAGCCGCTGGGTGAAACGTCCACAAGCTTGGCCGTGAAATCGGTGTCCACCGCGGAAGATTTGGCCCACAGCTCAAGCGTCACCGGCCCAGTGACTTCCATATCCTCGGCAAGCGGCTTCGTGGAGTAAACAAGCACGTCGTTGCGATTTTCCGCCGCACGCTGATCGCGCGGACCCGGCTCGTAGTGCTCGGCATCGCAGCACAGCGAACCGCCGATAGTGGGCACAGGATTTGCCGGATCGTACGTGAATTTGTCAGCCGTTTCTTTTTTTGGTGGCGTGATGGAGAGACTGCCATCTCCACGCAGCGAATTGGCCGAACTGCTCGAGTGCAGGAAGTATCGAGTGAGCTTGCCTTCCGGCGGAGGCCAATCCGACTCCCGGTGATACGCATTCTCGCCCATCACAAATACTCGAACGGGCTTGCCGGCGTCGGCAAAATCGTTCTGCGTGCCCTTGAAAAGGTAGTCGTACCAGGCAAGCACAACCTCAATGGAAGGAAATTTGACGGCTTCATCGCCGAATTCGACATCGCCGATGCGGCGCCCAAAGCCGGCGTGCCCACCGATCTGTATCAGCAGGCGCTGGCCGTTGCGCGCGGCGTCCGTACCACCGTGCGCCTTGATTCCCATGTAGTTCCGCAGCGTGCCGCCTAGAAAAATGTCATACCAGCCGCCGATGTGAAGGGCGGGTACTTGAATATCCGAAAAATGCTCCTCGATGGACCACTGTTTCCAATACGCGTCATAGTCGGGATGCGCCAGCCAATCAAGATAATACGGCGCAAGTTGCGCCGTGGCATCGGCACCCGCCGGAAGCGAGGTGTAATTGAATGCCGGATAGTGGGTGAGCGGTAGAACGGGCGCGCCCAGCAGCGCGTCCGTGTTTTTCGCAATCAATCGCCACAGTGTGTTCGTGGCGAGTTGCGTCGCCCAATTTTGGTCGAACCACTGTTCCAGCGCTCCGCTCTGATACGTCCAGCCGTCGTGATAGTTGCTTGCCGTGACCACCGGGCAGATTCCCGCAAGATGCGGAGGATGAGCAATCGCAGCCAGCATCTGTGTTGCGCCGACGTACGAACCGCCCATCATCCCGACTTTGCCGTTTGCGTATGGCAGCGCGGCAGCCCATTCCACCGCGTCGTAGCCGTCGGCGGACTCGTGACGGAACGTGTACCACTCCCCTTCCGACGTGTAGCGCCCACGAACATCTTGCACCACGACAACGTAGCCGTGCGTGGCAAGCTGATAGCCAGGGCCAGAAGCCCAGCTCGCACTCTTGTCGTAAGGTGTGCGCATCATAATGACCGGAAATTTTCCCTCAGCTCTCGGGCGGTAAATGTCCGAATACAGCGTCACGCCGTCACGCGTTCTCATCGCGACGCCGTTCTGGGTGATTACGGCATAACTTTCCTGCGCTCGGACGCAATACGGTGCAGCTAGCGCGATGGCACAGATCATGAGAATTGCGTGCAGTATCCTCCGCTGGAACAAGACCCCCTCCTCGCGCGGAATCTGACGTGAGGTTCCGCCCCGAACAAACACCCGCATTCTAACCCGCAACCGCGCTTGGCGTCTGGGCCTGACACCACGCGCTACGGACGGCCGGCGGAGCTGTCAACCGCCTTTGGCTGCTTGTCCACATCCGTCTCGGCCGCGCCGGTAATCAGCCGCGCCCCGCGGCTAAACGTCAGGTACTCAAATCCCCATTGCATAAACACGATCACTCGATTCTGAAACTCCACAATGTACATTAAGTGGACAAAGAGCCAAATGAGCCAGGCCGGCAAACCGGAAACGTGCAACCCAAAAATATTCGCCACTGCCGCCGCGCGGCCAATCACCGCCATGTCACCTTTGTCAAAATATCGAAACGCGGCAGGCGCCTTGCCGCCGGCGACACGCGTCCGAATCGTCTTAGCAGCGTACGCGCCTCCCTGAATCGCCACTTGCGCCACCCCGGGCAGCGGCTTCCCTTTTTCTCCGACAACCAGCGCCAAATCGCCGGTGATGAAAATATCCGGATAATTCACCATTGTCAGGTCCGGATTCACCTTAATGCGTCCGCTGCGATCGGTTTCCGACCGGCTTCGCGCCGCCAGCTTCTTCCCGAATTCCGTCATCACCACGCCGCCGGCCCACAGCACCGTTTTCGCCGCAAGTTTCTTCACCTCCTGGCCGCTCTTGTAAGTGACCCCCTCCGCGTTGATGTCGGTCACCATCACGTTTTTCATGACCTCCACGCCAAGCCGCTTCACTAGCCCTTCCGCTTTCGCCGATAGGTCCTCGGGATAGGCAGGTAGTACACGATTCCCGCCCTCCATCAAAATGATTCGAGCCTCCGTCGGATTGATCTTCCGGAAGTCATTCTTCAGCGTCTCGTTGGCGATCTCGCCCAGAGCCCCAGCCAGCTCCATGCCCGTGGCGCCCGCCCCCACAATCACAAACGTAAGCCAGGCCCGCGCCTCCTCCTCGGTGGCCGCGCGCTCCGCCCACTCAAACGCGTATAGAATTTTGTGCCGAATTGCGGTAGCTTCTTCGACGGTCTTCAGGCTCGGCGCCCACTGCCGCCAGGCCTCATTTCCGTAGTAGGAAGTTTTCGAGCCAGTTGCTACAATGAGGGAATCGTAGTCAAAAGCCGCGCCATCCCGCAGAATGACGCGTTTCGCGTCCGGATCAATGTCCACTGCTTCGCCCAGCAGCACTCGCGCGTTTTTCTGCCGGCTTAACACGCCCCGCAACGGCGCCGCGATCTCGCCCGGCGAGAGCGACCCGGTCGCCACTTGATACATGAGCGGCTGAAATAAATGAAAATTACGTCGATCGATCAGTGTCACGTCAACCGGAGCGCGTTTGAGCTTTTGCGCGGCGTTCAATCCGGCGAACCCGCCTCCCAATATCAAAACGCGATGCCGTTGTGCCATCGTCAACGCCCCTTCCGGAGTAACCTCGCCGTCCGTCCTGTCATCTTATTTGCTATGGCGCTCTTAAGTTTGATTCGCCGCCAGCGTAAACTGGTGCTGCAGTTCCGCCCGCTGGCCATGGCTCTGTTGTGTTTATTTCCAGTTCTCTGCGCCTGCGCCGACAGCGCCAGCTCCAAGCCCGGCGCCTCTTCGCCGAACGCGGTGGAGTCCGAGCCCGTTCCCGCTGCCCCCGCGCCCCCCATCGTCATCGGTTTCCTCGGCGGCTTCGTTCGTCACGACGACGCGGTTCATAGCACAGTACAGATCGCCCAAAGCCTGCGAAAGGATTATTCTGCCGCCGTTCATGTCGAAACGTTCGAAAATCGCCGCATGTCGGATGCCCACGATCTGATTTTGCGTCTTCTCGCCCCGGGTCGCAAAGGCGATCCTACCGACGAGCAGAAGCGATCCGCGCGCGTCATCCTTTACGGCCACAGTTGGGGAGCCAGCACGGTCGTTGCGCTCGCACGCAACCTCAAGGCTGATGGAATCCCTGTCCTTCTCACCATTCAAGTCGATAGCGTAGCGAAGTCCGGCCAAAACGATGCCATCATTCCAGAAAATGTGAGCTACGCCGCGAATTTCTACCAGGACAAGGGGTTTGTCCGCGGCCAACAAAAAATCCAAGCTGCCGACGCATCTCGTACCCAGATTCTAGGCAACTTCCGCATCGACTACACCGCCAACCCGATCTCCTGCCCGCAGTATCCGTGGTATACCCGCGTTTTCATGCGCAGCCACATCGAAATTGAATGTGACGAGCACGTCTGGCAGCGGGTTGAAGATCTCATTCGCCATCAATTGCCCGCGGCCGTGGCCGCTACGCCCACAATCAAGCAATGACTGTCTCGAACCCTGCCGACCACATCGCCGCCGAACGCGACTTGCTCCGGCTACTCTGCTCGGTCCTGGTCAAACCGGTCACCCGCGTCGAGTTGTGCCGCCTGGTCGATCCGGCCAAATTCGTCGAGCCTTTGCAGCGCGTCCTATTCGAAGAAATTCGCGCCTTGGGCGCAATCGACGCGAAACGTTTGCTTCAATCTCTTCCGGCCCGTGTAACCAACCGCGGTTTTCCCGATTTCGATCTCGACGACCTGCTCACTCCCAAGCTCGTCAGCGAGCGCGACATCGAAATGTTGTTCCAGAGCGCATTGCGTTTGATCGACGTGGACGACTCCGGCGAAGGATCCACCGAAGCGATTCACTAAATGGCATCCCCAAATCGAGTTCTGATCTCCCTCGAAGCCCTGACCTTCTCGATCTTAGTCGCCTTGTTCATCTGGCGATGGCAAGCTGCGTATCCGCAATCCTGGATCATTTTCCCCGTTTGGCTGGCAGCCAGCTTCCTGCTGCACCGCGACACTCCAAAGACGCTCGGCTGGCGCGCGGACAATCTCTGGCCGGCAACACGCAAGGGGTTAGTTATGTTCGGAGTCTTCATAGCCGCGGTGTGCGCGGCCGGACTCGCTCTCGGAGCGATTCACCGCGTCCCCGAACACCTGCTCGATCGTCGCCGCTTTCTGGGCTACTTTTCCTTCTGTCTCCTGCAGCAAATCGCCGTCAATTCCTACCTAATGAACCGATTCCTTTCGGTAGTCGAAAGGCCGCTGATCGCTGCCGTGCTCTCCAGCACAATCTTCGCCGCCCTGCACTGGCCCAACCCGGTTCTCATCCCCGTCACGCTCATCGGCGGATTCGGCATGTGCCTCCTCTTCGCGCGCGAGCGCAACATTCTTCCGCTCACTTTTGGGCAAGCAATCTTAGGAGGTCTCGTCTGGTGGGCATTCCCCGTCGCGTGGCACCACGGCATGCGCGTAGGCCCTGGCTACTATTCCTTCGCCCAACGCCTAGTTACCTGGTGAATCTAGGGGTCAAGCGAAAACATTGTCGTCCTGAAGGGATCCGACGAACTGGACAGGTGCCGTACCATAACTGCACTTGCCCGACCACCGCGTTAATCAGGCACTTCCCGTGAAACCTCGACCAACGACAACTCAGGAAAGCTGTTTTCAAGCAAGGACGAAATGCTCAACTACCGGGAGTAACAACGTACACGGCCTGCGCCCGCTTCTTCACGTAGTCGGTGTCCATGTAATTGTAGCCGCCGTCTCCCGAGCATGCTCCCCAACTATTCTTGAGGATGAAGTACCCGGACCCCAGTGCGAGACCGGGGCCCACAGGGGGTGCCGGCATTGTCGCAGCCACGTCCGCGTTATCGATATAACCGATAACATGAATATTGTGCCCGCCGACATCCGTTTTTAGGTCCCCTCCCGGGCTAGAGTCGCAGCAAGGAGTGTAATAGTACATCCCAAAACCAGCCGTTTCCTCGAACCCCAGGATGACCGAGTTATTCAGCGCCAGCGCCAGGATCATGGAATTCACCGTGATGTTCGGATGCGGGCCCGTTCCATAGGCGGGCGGGCAGCCTGGACAGGGCGCAGGTGGGACTCCCGACGCAATCCAGATATCCGTTATCGAACCTACTACGGAGCTTGTACTGCTTGCCATCGCCTGGTCGGTTGCAAAAAACGATCCCGGACCTATCGTATAGGGCGAACGGGAGGGAAGAATCGTGGTCTTGAATCCGCATCTTTCGATATGAGGCGCACCCGAGTTCGTGCAGGTCTCCACCGCCTGCGGGGCACTGTTCGAACAAGCCGGTTCGAGCGACGGATATGGATAGTTCTCACAGGTGTTCACATATTCATAAGGCTGCGGGGCAGGCAGAGGAGGCCCCACAGGCTGAGAGTTCGACGGATTGTAATCCCACTGATTCTCATAGGCGAACTCGTAATTGTTAACGAGGGCCAAGCTGAGGGCCAATCCCGCGTCGTATCCATCGGAAAAGTACTGCGGCGGGCTCGTCCAGTTCAGCGTTAGGTTCTCCCAGAAGTCTTCCTCGGAAAGGTTCGCGTGATTTCCCGTGTTGAGCGTAATCAGCTCTTCGACGGCGGAAGTCGCTGCAAAAACGCCGCAGGTTCCGCGATTGCCCTGGTTTTTCACGCAACTGGCCGCGTTCTTATTCAGGAAGTTGAAATTTTTGTAAAGGCCGAAGGCTTCGGGCGCGCGGCAACCGCTCGCTTGGGGTGTCTCGTCACCGTAGTTGACCTCGCCTTCCGGTGAACTTACCAATGAATTCACGCCCACTTCCGCGCTGCAGGACACCGCGCTGATGACCGGCGATGGTGGCACTAGCGGGAGGATACTGCGCCACTGCGAGGTAAGCAGGTCCGTGGCATCTAGAATCGTGTCCAGCGACGCGCCTTGAAGCTGTGCCGGCGGAATGGGCTGGGTATACGCCACACCCGCCGCTATATTCACGCCATTGATAAAACTTGCCGGAAGCTGGTTATACAGAGCGGTGTAGTTTCTTAGCTGCAGGGCCGGATCGGTAGCGGAACGGATCGACGCGGCCAATTGTTTCATCTTCGTTCTGGCGCCATAGTTTTTTACCGTTCCGATGGGGACCGGGGGAGTTCCGTCCGGCAAATAGATACCCTGGAAAAAGGAGCCCGCGGAATTGAAGATGGTTACGTCGTAGGTCCCATTCGGGTTCGGCCGGACATTGGGATCGTTTGGATTTGGCTTGGACTCGACCAGAGCGGCGAGATCCGTCTGCTCAGGGTGTTGGCGGAGATACTCCCCAACGTACGCCTCATCCAATATGTACTCAAGCAGGCCGCCTATTTCCACTTCTGCACAAATCTGAGGGGTAACCGGAAGTAACGTTCCTCCTCCAACCATCTGGTCGAACTCAGCGTCGCTGACGTATTGGATCGGGCCGGAAGGCGTTCTGGCGCCACAAAGACCTTGGGCGTGGGCGCCGATACTCGCCACCGCAAGAACGATACCGCTCGCAAGAACCCGGGAAATGAGCCTCATGGATAGTTCCTCCCGTCTTGTTAAGTCCGATTCTTGAGCCTTCCTAGCTGGGGTATGTTTGATCCTTACGACTCGCCGCAACCAAAGTAAGAAGCTTTCTCAGTCGCTCGCTAAATCCCATCTGACGTCGAGCTAGGAATTCCCGCCCGGCCCTTTGCGCCAAACCGTGTGTCCGTTTGTTCCAGGGCTATCGTGTAAGCGGTCTTGCAAGAGAGAAGAGCTTCATTACGTACTGCCGCGGGAAACTTCTTGGTTCAAAACTTCGGGGACTAAATCCGCGCGGAGTCTATAGACCAGGAAAGTGGGTGTCAAGTAGCAGTTTCTTCCCCCCATGCCAGACTTCACCCTGCCTAGCCTAAGTGAACATTTGTGTGTTGGGACCCCGCTAACTCGTGGTTCGTCAGATTACCGGACAAGTGCCTAGGCATAGGACCCCAACAGACGGTTTGGCAGGTGCTCCTCCTGAGGCACGCTGATGAAGAGATAGACCTTCCTGGGTATCGCGATGAAGTAGCCCGCAGCGTTGCCGGTTGCAAGGGCTGCGGGTTTTGACTTTCTTCGACTCGCTCAGCGCTCACAAATTAATGTGCCGATATCTAGCCGAATCGCCCGCCCGACCACGCGCGTCCTGACGCGCCCCGCTCCCCCAAACGCCCGCAATCTCAAATCCACACTCCCCGCACTTCCCGTCCTTCACGCGATTCTCCAAAACATCGTGCCAAGACCGCCGCACCAACAAGCCCCCACACTTCGGGCACAGCGTGTTCGCCCCATCGCCGTAAATGTTCCCCTCATAGACGTAGTGCAGTCCCACCTCCCGCGCAATCTGCCGCGCCCGATGCAACGTTTCCGGCGGCGTCCGCGGCTTATCCCGCAGCTTGAAATCCGGATGAAACGCCGTAAAGTGCAGCGGAACGTCCGGCCCAAGATGCGCCAAGATCCATTCCGCAAGCTGCCGCGTTTCACTAGGATCGTCGTTCAGCGTCGGTATCATCAAATTCGTGATCTCGAACCATACCTTCGTTTCGTTCTTCAGCCATTGCAGCGTTTCTAGCACCGGCGCCAGGTGCGTCAGAGTCGTCTTGCCATAGAAATTCTCCGTGAACGCCTTCAGGTCGATATTCGCCGCGTCAATATGATCGTAGATATCGTGAAACGCTTCGCGAGTGATGTACCCGTTCGAGACCATCACCGTTTTCAGTCCGTGCACCTTAGCCGCCTCGCAAATGTCGATCACGTACTCGCCCCATATGGTCGGCTCGTTGTAGGTAAATGCGATCGAATCGCACCCGTGCTCCAACGCGAGCAGCGGAACATCCTCCGGCGGCACATGCTGCGAGTGCACTTGATCGTGGCGCGACTTCGAGATGTCCCAGTTCTGACAGAAAAAACACCCCATGTTGCAGCCCGCCGTGCCCATGCTGAACACACGCGTCCCCGGCAGGAAATGACTCAGGGGCTTCTTCTCAATGGGATCGACTTGCAAGGCCGCGGGCGCACCGTAGCCAAGGCTATAAAGCGAACCGCCCTGATTCACTCGGATGAAGCAAAACCCGGCCTGCCCCGGATTGATATGACAATGCCGCGGACAAAGGTAGCAGTGCGCCCGGCCATTGGCTTCCGGCTCCCACCATCGAGCCTCGTGAAGCGCTTCCGTCTTCTGGAGGATCTTCAACTCACTCACGGCGATCCTCCTTTCATACTCCTGCAGTATACGCCCGCAGAAGCCTGTTCCCGTCTCAATCCAGAGCTGTGCTATTGGAGCTGATCTCGGAGCCTCAGATCGGGGCGCGTCGCACAAGATGAGCCATCGACGTCTGCAATCTTTCTGGTGTCGCCCCGGTAATACTCTCGTTGTATTAAAAACAGGACAACGGTAAAATGCGCGCGTTAGGAACCCAGAAAAGAAAACCGGGTTTTATCGGGGGCGGTTTTCCTGGAGGTTCTGGGTTACTAAAACAAAGGTCTCGGTCGCAAGCATTTGGCTTGGGCAATCTTTGTCAAAAATGAAGAGACGAACCCCCGCGTTGCTTACCTTGATGCTGGCGTGCCTCACCTACCCCTCACTATCCCTTGGCCAAAGTTCGAGTAACCAGCCTTCAGATGCAGTTTTAGGGGACAAGAAACCTGACTTCAACGCCAGCATCTATTACAAAAACAAGCTCGAATTGTCCTTGGACACGGGGTGGCTCCCCGTTAATATCCCCTTTCCCTTCGACTTTCTCTTAGGCGATGGGTATAACGAAACCCCGCTCAAGTACACGCTGGTACCCATCGTTGCTTCTCTCCGATGGCAACCAGACAACGTGCGAGGCCCTTGGATCCTGCGCGGCAATTGGGATTTTTCGGCCAGTGGGTCCTTCACTGTGATTCCAAGGGGACCCGAAACGCGATACATAGCGTACGACATGGGGATTCGACGTAATTTTGTCCAGCGTCGATGGAGAATTGTGCCCTACTTCGACGGACGCCTTGGCCTCGGGCATATCGACGCGAAAGGCCCTTTAGGGGTGCCCTGGGCGCAGGGCCAGGATTTCACCTTTACTCTCATGATGGGCAGCGGTTTCCGGTACAACTTCAGTCCCCGGTATGCTATTTCGGCAGGCGTAAATTGGATGCATGTATCCAACCTTTATCTGTCCGAGCCGCGATTCGGCAACTACGGCATTAATGTGTACGGGCCTATGATTGGAATCGACGTCCGGCTAGGCAAACCTAAACGAGAGTCCACACAGCACCTGAATATGAGATGACGCGAGTGCCAAGGTGCTCGGGCTAGCCTTATACTTTCCGCTTGACCGGAGGTAATGCATGTAGTACGGTATCTCCGGGTAAAGGCACGTCCGTCCCAGATCTTCAAGCTCTGTCCAAACCGATCCGGCAGATTCTAATAACCAACTAGCCAACACGGACAGCGCGTAACGCCCTTTAGAATCAACACTTGTAAAAGTGTATCAAAATAAAGGACTTTAACGGTGATTATTCCCTTGACAAAGTAAGAGGTGTCTGCTAGCCTGTATTCGTGAGCAAGCGAACACGAATACTTCTGGAACTACTGGCCCTGGCAATTTGCATCGGCTATGCGCTGTCCTTGTTCCAGCACTGAGGCTACCATGAACCTGATAGAAGTGGTTTCCAAGTTCCGCAGCGAGGCCGATTGCCTGGACTACCTAGAGGCCGTTCGCTGGCCTAACGGGCTGTGCTGCCTCAAGTGCGGCATCATGGAGCGCATCTCCAAGTTCACGACCAACGCCACGACTCGCATTCGCAAGAACAAGGCCGGGGAGACGCGCACGGTTGTCGTTCCTTCCCGCCGTCTCTACCAGTGCAAGGATTGCGGCTACCAGTTCAGCGCGACCACTGGCACCGTATTCCACGACTCTCACCTGAGCCTGATTAAGTGGTTCATGGCGGTCGGTCTGATCGTGGAGTGAAGAAGGTATCAGCGCGTTGCAGGTCGCGCGGCATCTCAACATGGAGTCGAGCTACAAAACGGTCTGGTATCTCTGCCACCGAATCCGCAAGGCGATGAAAGACGGCGGCCTGTTGACGGGGATCGTGGAAGTTGACGAAACCTATCTGACTCCGAAAAAGCCGCGCAAGGGCAAGCCTTATGTGAAGAAGAGAGGCGCGACATCGTGCTGGGCATGATCGAGCGCGGCGGGAAACTTCGCCTAGTTCCTATCGACAACGCCAAAATGGAAACTATCGAACCCATCATGGCGGAAAACATTGACCCGGATGCGACGCTGCAAACCGATGAGTCCGCGCTCTATCACATAATCGGCAAGCGGCGCTTTCCTGGTCGGCATCGCACGATCAATCACAGCGTTAGCTATGGGTACGGCGACATTCACACCAACACCGTTGAGAACGCATTTTCTTTACTCAAGCGCGGCGTGTACGGCACGTTTCACAAGGTCTCGATAAAGCACCTAGGCCGCTACTGCGAAGAGTTTTCGTTCCGGTTCAATCGGCGGGATTCGCAAAAGCAGTTGTTCGACGCGACGCTGAAGGGACTAGTGAAGGAAACCGCGCTGCCCTTTAAGACTCTGATCGCTTCTGTATAAGCTGGCCGCTTCGCCGCTTGCCGCTAGTTTTTATCTGCTTCATGGGTAGAGGAGAAGTCTTGAGTAGCTGTGATAGCACAGCGTCAAACTTCCCTTTCTCCACTGTGATTTTCTTCTTCATTCCGCAATGCTAACATATTGGCGGGTGCGGTGGGATTCGGACCCACGGAACCTGCGCGAACAGGCTCACTCGGATTATAAGTCCGGCGCAATAAACCACTCTGCCACGCACCCGCATTAGGGAGGGGAGCAGACACACCACTCCCCTCTACTCTTCCAAGGCTTCATTTTTCCCCTTGATGTTGGCGAGCGACAGTGGATAAGATACACGTCGAGCGTCTCCTTTGCCGGAACGTTCAAATTGGAGCGGCCTACAGGACTTGAACCCGCATCACCGAGGTGGACGCCTCGGGGTTCTACGTTGAACTAAGGCCGCAGAGAAAAAGCGACTACCTGCCCATCAAGGCTGTTAGTCGCTTTTTCTTGTTTGGTCACCGATAGATTTCCTCCAGAAAAACAAAAAGCCCGCAAAAAAGCAGGGTAATTACAACCGCGCCAAAAGACGCGGACCCCGATTTTTTACGAGCTGAAAATGCTTACTTAGCACACTCTTTTTTCGAGTGCGCGGCCAGAATACTTTTCTCGTAATGGAAAATCAAGTCAAACTTGACGATAAACGGATTGCTTGGAGCGTTCGAATTCTGATCCAGACCACGTTTTCAAATCAGCAATTCTGCTTTCCGTAAGGCGATCAATTCCTACTTTGGAGCAGCGGATAATCTCAAGGTGTTCGATCCCTGTGGAATTAAAGCGTTCAGCCGTCGTGATGACGTGTGCTGCTAACTGAATCAAATCTGCCATCGGACGCTTTTCGTAAAACATGTTAGCGAAGGAAAGCGCCGAGCTAGTGTGGTATCCCGATATAGCTTTGTCCTCATCCGCAATATGCGCGTAACTCTCGCCTTTGATCGTTACATGGTGAATCTTAGTTACGTCCCTGCTCATAATCAAAAATCAATTCTCCATTCGACATGGGGTATTCGAATCGTGTTTCTCGAATACCGTCTGAGCTAATTTTTGCAAAGGAAAATGCGGGTCTTGCAATTCCTCATCTTTTAGCTCAATAGCCGTGTTAGCCAATTCTCTACATGCTGGCCAATCACCGGACCAAGCTGCAATTAGCCCACGCTCGGGGTTGAGGCAGTTTTGCTGACAAGAGAACTTTCAAATTGATTCGTAAATGCACGGCCCATTTTCTTATCACTGGCCAACACGATCCCATCGGTGCCCACAAATGCTACTTGTAAAGTCATCGGAACCTCCTCCGGGTCATGGCAATATGCCCGAAGTGAGGCTCTACTGATAGCCTCCTGCATTCATCGGTACCACCTCTCTTTCGGCCCCTAACTTCGGGGCAGAACCTAAAGAGGGATTGCGCGTTGCCCTGTCCACCGCAGGAGGGACCGTACTCCCTTTACTTTGTCAACGCAACAATCCCCCTTTAACTCCCTTTAAGAATGAACACTTATGAAAAAGACCGGGGGAGGGGGTTCGCTCCAAGCTCAATCGTTGTCAGAAATCCGGCTAGCGCCGCCGCCGCTGCGCCTGCCTGCGCTCATCCGCCCACTCTAGGAAGCTCTCCATCTGGTTCCGGTATTTCCAAGCTAGGTGGAAGAACTTGCCGGCGTCCATTCCCGCAGCTTCCGCCCCCAGGAAGGTTTCAAAGCGCCAGCGAAGGTAGGGGCTTCTCCAGGGAGTCAGGCGGTAGCCCTTCGCCGCCATCCAGTAGTACCGCAACATCTTCAGCATTCGATGTGAAGAGTAGCGCCAATCTGCGCTTCTCGCAATTCTTGCCTAACCAAGCGGGTTCGCCCTAAGCGAGGGGTGCCGCCCTATGCCAGTGGCGCCGAAAGGTGCTCGTGAACCAGAACCCAGTTTGCGCCGCGCTTCTCCCATATGCCTGTATAGCGCACGTCGGTCTCGCTCGACTTGCCGTCCTTGGTCTTTTCTGAAAAGTGCATCGATACTGTCGTCCAGGCAATCGTGCCGCGCCGCGTAACTCGCAGGTCTTTGCCTGCCGTCAGGCTTCCGCTCGCCATATTCTCAAAGAATTCCTTCTGCACTCCGTCGTGGTATTCCTTCCAGCTGTGATACGAGAACGGCGCAAGATCGTAAAAGATCAGGCCGTTGTCCTTGGCATAGAACTTAGCTGGCGCATCCGCATTCCCCGTGCTCCAAGCCGCGCAATAATCGTCAATCAGCTTACGAAACTTGGCATCGTCCGACGCGCGCTGCTGCGCTCTCGCGCCTACAAAGGTCAACAGCGCCCCCGCCACAGCCATAGCCACATACAGCAACCAGCGCCATCGTTCCCTACTCGCACCAGCAGCCACCACTCGCGCAGTCATTCCCAAATCCTCCGTCGAGACCTGGCGTCCTCGATCAGCCAAGTCACCGAGATTGCGCATAACCTAGTGCCATTCCAGAATTTTTGCAAGCGCCACGCCGGAAGCCGCCTGGAACTCTCTTTTCGTGCCGTCGTTCGCCTGCTCCTACCCGCCGTTTGCCGGTAAGTCGGGCGTTTTCCCCGAATTGGCCGTGCGCCCTTTTCGCCCCACCTCTAATCTGCCCTTGTCACGCAGGATTGCAGAGGAGGTTGGCAATGGCCGGACGCAAGAACTCGAACCGAAATCTGAGGGCGAAGATGGGGATTGTGCTGCTTTCACTGGGCTCGTTGTTGATGGCCGCTAAGCTAAGCCTGATCGCCCTGCAACTACCGCACCTGCTTGCGAGTCTCGGAATCGACACCCTTGGTGTCCACCTGGCTCTGGGCCTAGCCCTGCTGCGACTGCTCCACACCATCGTCTTCAACCACGCTGCGATATTCTCGTTTGTATGCGCGATACTGGTATTATTCTCCGCGCTTGTAGCCATCGTGGCCGGACTCACGCTGCTGCGGAAGCGAACAGTGGAGGCAGCGCAATGAACGAGTGGGACAAGGACTCTATAAAGGACTCCATAAGGGATTCCATCCATGCCGATATCAAGAATCGGATGGGGGCTAAGCCCTGGCGCAACCGAGACCCCCATGGCCACGGAGTCATCTGGGGCGCCGCCATTTGCGCATTCGGCGTCATCCTGCTGCTCGATCACTTGGGCTATGTCTCGGCGGACCGCCTCTGGCGTTTTTGGCCGCTGATCCTGGTTGTCGCGGGTGTCGCCAGTTTCGTTCAGCCTGGACGGCGCGTTTGGGGCGGCGCTCTAATCGTCGCCGGGGCGCTTTTCCAGTTGGATTCCCTCGGCTTCATTCGCTTTCGCTGGGTGGATTTGTGGCCGCTCGCCATCATTGCCGCCGGCGTCATGATGATTTGGGGCTCCATCGAGTCGCGCCGCGTCCGGGCCGCCTCTCCCGGTGACACGCAGAACACGATGAACGTCGCCGCCATCTTCGGCGGCATCGAACGCCGCATCACCGCACACGACTTCCGCGGCGGAACGGTCAGTGCCGTGTTCGGCGGCGCCGAACTGGACTTTCACGATGCAGACATGGAAGGCGACGAAGCGGTACTGGAAGTGAACGCCGTCTTCGGCGGCGCGGAAATTCGCGTCCCAGAGAACTGGCGCGTCGAGGTTCGCGGGCAAACCCTTTTCGGCGGGTACTCGGATAATACGCATGGCCCCGCTGCCGGCAATCCGAACGCTCCCAAGACGAAAACGCTGATTCTCACGGGATCAACGGTGTTCGGCGGCGTCGAGGTTAAGAACTAAGCTCGATCATGCACCCGCTGCTGAATCGCCGGTCTTACCTGGGCGCCTACCTCGCGGTGTGGCTGCCCCTCGCTTGCCTGCTCATTTTCCTCATCAAGGTGTCCGGCAGAATCGGAACTCTTGAAACTACGATTCTCCTGCTCCCGATGGCGATCCTGTACGCCGCGGCATGCCTCTCCACCTGGTATACCTGCCGCGCCACGCCGCTGCGCTCCGCGGGAATGACGCGGCTATTCGTCACCCACATCTTCGCCTCATTTCTTCTTAGTTTCGTTTGGGTTCAAATCGGGCGCCTCTACGCTCGCGCTCTGTCCACTTCACCGTCCTTAGCTGGTTTGGGAGACCGCTATGACGCACACGCCGCGATCCTCGTGATTAGCGGCGTCCTGCTCTACTTGGTCAACGTCGGCTTCTTCTATGTGCTGATTGCACTGGAGGCTTCGCGCGCCGCCGAAGCGCGTGTCCTGGAAACCAGCATTCTCGCCCGCGATGCGGAATTGAAGGCTCTGAAGGCCCAGGTGAATCCACACTTCTTGTTTAACAGCTTGAATTCTATCAGCGCGCTCACCAGCAGCGACCCTACAAAAGCTCGGGAAATGTGCATCCTGCTCGCCGAGTTTCTGCGCATGACTCTGGGGCTCGGCGAAAAAGCCAGCATTCCCTTGGCCGAAGAGCTTTCCCTTCTCCACCGATTTCTGGCCATCGAGAAAGTCAGGTTCGGCTCGCGTCTCCAGATGACCGAAGAAATTCAAGACGATTGCAAGGCGATCCTCGTGCCTCCGCTGCTGTTGCAACCCCTGTTGGAGAACGCCGTAACCCACGGCATCGCCAACCTGCCCGAAGGCGGGTGCATCCGCTTGTTGATTCGATCGCAAGACGCGCGCCTGTCCATCGTCGTGGAAAACACGTTCGATGCCGAGAACGCTCCGGCTCGCCGGAAGGGCCTGGGGCTCGAAAACGTCCGCCGGCGCCTCGAATCGCGTTACGCCGCCGAGGCCAGCATGCGGGTCACTGCGGACGAGCATCAGTTTCAAGTCACCTTGTCGCTTCCGGCCGAAACCCAGGAGGTACCGCGTTGACCTCGGAACTCAAACGAAAAATTGGCGCGCTGATCGTTGACGATGAAGAGTTGGCGCGGCAGGTTCTTCGTGAGCTGTTGCAAGGGCATCCCGAGATCCAAATTCTTGGCGAGTGCGCGAACGGATTTGAAGCCGTCAAAGCCGTTGCCGAAAGCAAACCCGATATCATTCTGCTCGACGTGCAAATGCCGAAGCTCAGCGGCTTTGATGTTTTGGAGCTGATCGAACAAGACGTCGCGATTATTTTCGTCACCGCGTACGACCAGTATGCGATGAAGGCCTTTGAGGTCCACGCCGTCGACTACCTGTTAAAACCCGTCGGGCAGGAGCGCTTTGAAGCGGCGCTCGAACGCGCCAAGGGACGCATCGGCGAAAAGATGCCCCCATCACAGCAACTCCTCGCCGCAGCGCGCCCTCAGCCGCAATTCCTGGAACGTCTAGTTGTAAAAGACGGAACGCGCGTCACCCTGATCCCTGTCGCGAAATTGGACTACGTGGAAGCTCAGGACGACTACGTCGCGCTCGCAAGTCACGGCGTCAAACATCTGAAGCAACAGACCATCGCCAGCGTCGAAGCGGGCCTGGATCCGGCACGTTTCGTACGCATCCATCGCTCCTACATCGTCAATTTTGAACGGGTGGTAAGAATTGAGCCTTACGGGAAGGACAGCCGCCTGGCGATACTCGCCGACGGCACGCGACTGCCGGTCAGCCGCACCGGCTACGCTCGCTTGAAATCGCTTCTCGACGATCGTACTTAGTGGCACAGACACTCCTGTCTGAGCGCCGCTCTAGGGGCAGCAAATTCAACACTGCGCCGAATTCCGGAGATGCAGAAGCCTAACCCGCAAGCCGCCGCACCCAAATCCGGCTCGTTGCCGGCTTGCCTAAATGCATCGTGCGTCCCCCGGCGCGAAGCGTCATGGTCTCGTCGTATTCCCGCTTTTTGACCTCGACCTGGGTTTCCGGCCGAAGCTCCAGATCTTCAAGGAATTCCAGGAATTTTCCGTCTTTTTCGTAAACGCAGAGGATTTCGCCTTTTTCATTCGCGCGCAGATCGGCCAACAACACGGCTCCTTGCCGCCGTAGCTTGGCGATTCCACCACGCATCGGAACGCCGTGCGGGCAGCTACGCTTGTCACCGAACCGTTTGAGCAAAAGCGCTTCGACTTCGGGAGAAATCCCATGCTCAAGCCGCTCAGCTTCGTCATGAGCCTTGGCCCAGGAAAGGCCGATTACATCGGTCAGCAGCATTTCCGCCAACTGATGCCGCAGCGCGAGCCGCTCCGCCACCTGCCGGCCTTTTCGTGTCAGGTCAATCCGGCCTTCACTGTCCACGCGCACGTGACCGTCGCGCGTCATGCGCTTCAGCGCCGCGGTCACCGCCGGAGGTGTCACGTTGAGCTCTTCCGCAAGACGCGCGCTGATCGGCGTCTGGTCTTCCTCGAGCATCTCCCAGATCGCCTTCAGATAATCTTCCTGCGATACGCTGGTCTTTTCTCGCCGCAATGAGTCTCCTTGCCGCTCGCCCAAACAAATCCCCACGGGCGGCACAGGGGCGTGCCCGCAGGTTTCAGCGTAGCCGGGTTGCGTGGTACTCGCAACCCCAATGCCTTACTTGAGGTCTTCGCGGCAACGCTTTTGGGGAAATGCTCCGTCCGTGACAGCCATCACAACCATTTTGGGGCCACTCTGTGATAGTTTCTCTTTACCTTCCAGGTGATTCGCCGTCGCTTTGCAAGTTCGTGTTTTCTCGGGGGCAGACATGTCGTTCCGCGCTGTCTTTGTGGCGATTGTGATTGCGTTCGCGCTGATTATCAGTGCATTCCTTGTGCAGCGCGCGCGGCCGCGTATCGAAGTTGACCAGCCGAACGCCGACTTCGTTCGCGCCACGGGAAAGTGCGCGGAATGCCATTCTCGCCAGCAATATTCCGTCGTTCACGAATACGAAATGAGCAAGCACGCCACCAAGGGAGTAAGCTGCCTCGATTGCCATCAGCCGGCGCAAGCCCAGGAGAAGAAGGAGCACAACGGATTCGTAATCACCACGCAAATGACCGCGGGGAATTGCCGGTCGTGCCACGAACAGATCTATCAAGAGTTTATGCGAAGCCGTCATGCCGCGCCGTCCTGGGCCGCGGTGATGGGCGAGAAAGGTCTCACGCCGGAACAAGTCGCTTTCTCGGAGCAGTTCAACCCCGGCTATGTGAAGCGTCCTGCGAATGCGCTCGCCCTGCTGGAAGGCGCGCCTGCCATCGGCGGCGGCTGCGCACAGTGCCACGCAGTCGGCAAGCCGAATGCCGACGGAACAATCGGCAATTGCACGGCCTGCCACACGCGTCACATGAGTTCCGTAGCCATCGCTAGGAGGCCGAGCACCTGTGGCCAGTGTCATATGGGTCCCGATCACTCGCAGATCGAAATCTACGAGGAATCGCGGCATGGGATTCTTTTCGCCGCCCAGGAAAAGCTGCTGCGCCTCGATGCCGACCCGAAGTCTCTCACGACGCGCGACATGTTCGTGCCGACCTGCGCCACGTGCCACATGTCGGGCATCAACGGCCTGAAATTGACGCACAACCCGGGGGAACGCCTTTCGTACTATCTGGCAGACGCCATCTCGAAGCAGCGCCCGAACTACCTGCTGGCTCAGACCAACATGAAGCAAATCTGTAACCAGTGCCACGCGAAGCCACTCATCGATCGCGTCTACACGCAAGCGGAACAGGTGCTGGTCTCTACGAACCAGAAAGTACAGAAGGCTCAGGATTTGGTTGCCGGTCTTCGCAAAGACGGCGTCCTCGGGCCGCAGCCTTATCAAAAGCCAATCGACTTCGTTCTCTTTGATCTTTGGCACTATGATGGCCGGACATCGAAGCATGGCGCTTTCATGGGCGGCGCAGACTTCGTCCAGTGGCACGGAAACTACGAACTGCTCAAGAAGCAAGTGCAACTGGAAAGTATGGCGGCAGACCTTCGAGCCAGACACGGCCATGGAAATTGAAGCGAAGAGCCATGGCCGCACGAACTCGATCGGCTCCAATGATCTATGGCTGGAGGCGTTTGTCCTCTTCAACTTCGTCTGTCTGACGGGTGACATCGCGATCGCGCATTCGGAGAATCATTTCCGCGCGCGAGCCGAATACTTGCCGCTGTGGTTCTCGCTCGCTGCCGCGATCTTGCTGTCCGGAGGCCTCGTCGCGCGATTGCGCCGCAACTGGCATGCTGCTTGGACCGATCTGGGCTACCTCGTCGGTTGGGCATCCATCGCCGTCGGCGCCGCCGGGGTCGTGTATCACCTGGATAGCCAGTTTTTCTTGGAAAGAACGCTCAAGAGTCTGACGTATGCCGCCCCGTTTGCCGCGCCGCTCGCCTACGTTGGTATCGGCTGTCTTTTGCTGATGAACCGAATGGTGCCACCGCGCGCGAAGGAATGGCGGCAATGGGTGCTGTTTTTCGCGCTGGGCGGCTTCGCTGGCAATTTCTTGCTTAGCTTGAGCGATCACGCGATCAATGGGTTCTTCCACTGGACCGAATGGATTCCGGTCGTCAGCAGCGCATTCGCCGTGGGTTTTCTTCTCGCCCTGCTACTGCTGGATACCGGCCGTTCTTTTGTTCGGCTCTGCGCCGGAATTTTGTCTTTGCAGATGATAGTAGGCGCGCTTGGATTTCTGCTTCACGCCTGGGCGGATTGGCATGGACCCGCCGGAAGCTTCTTTGAAAATGTCGTCAGCGGCGCTCCGCCATTTGCGCCCCTGCTGCTGCCTAACCTCGCGATCCTAGGTTTTATCGGAATCGTGGTGATGACACGCGAGACGCAGGATCAGACCTGACTTAGCGTTGGCGGTCCCAATTCAGCGTCGCGTTTCGACGCGTTCGAGCCGAGTGGCGGCGCCGGCGAGGTCGAGGAAGCGCCGATGCACCGTCGAGTCCTCCGTCAGCTCGGGATGAAACGTGGCGGCCATGATGCGACCTTTTTGGACTAGCGCCGGTTTGCCAGCGTATTCTGCAAGTACTTCCACATTCGGGCCGACGCGCTCAATCACCGGGCCGCGAATGAAAACCATCTCCAACGGCTCGCGCTTCAGCGTGGAAGGTCCATGCACGACATCGCTGTGAACTTGGCGGCCGTAGCCGTTCCGCAACACGGTCATATCGAGCAGTGCCAAAGAATCTTGCTCCGGGTTTTTCACTTCTGAAGCCAGCAGAATTGCACCAGCGCAAGTGCCGAAGATCGCTTTGCCCGCGGCCGCAAACCTTCGGATCCCTTCGTCGAGGCCTTCTTCTCGCAAGAACTGCAACTGCGTGGTGCTTTCTCCGCCGGGTAGGATCAACCCATCGCAGCCTTCCAGCTCCTCAGGCGTGCGGACTTCCGCGCTCTCGACGCTCAGGCCAGCAAGCATCTCCGCGTGAGCTTCAAAATCTCCTTGGACCGCTAGAATCCCGATCTTCACCGATGGCGCTCCAACTCAATTCGCTTCAATCGCAAGGAACTGGGGCGCAGCATGCTGCGCCCCTACAACTGCTACCAACCGCGAGTGGACAACATGTCCTTTTGGTCCAACGTGCGCACGTCGATTCCGGGCATCGCTTCACCCAACTCTTCGCTGGCCTCGAGCACGGCCTTCGCATCCTCAAAGTGGGTCGTGGCTTTCACCACCGCTTTGGCGCGCATCTCCGGATCGCTGGACTTGAAAATCCCCGACCCGACGAATACCGCCTCAGCTCCCAACCGCCGAACCAGCGCCGCGTCCGCTGGTGTTGCAATTCCGCCCGCCGAGAAATTCGGTACCGGCAGCTTCCCGGTCTTTGCCACCTGCCGAATCAACTCGAGGGGAGCCCCAAGCTCTTTGGCCTCGCGCATCAATTCATCGTCGCGCATGGTGGTGAGCCGCTTCATCTGGCTGACGATCGTGCGCATGTGCCGCACCGCTTCGACCACATTTCCCGAGCCCGCCTCACCTTTCGTGCGAATCATCGCCGCGCCTTCGGCGATGCGACGCAGGGCCTCGCCCAAGTTGCGGGCGCCGCACACAAACGGCACACGGTAATCGTGCTTCCAGATGTGGTTCTCTTCGTCTGCCGGGGTCAGCACTTCGCTTTCGTCGATGAAATCTACCTCGAGAGCCTGTAGCACTTCGGCTTCGGCGAAATGACCGATGCGCACCTTGGCCATCACCGGAATCGTCACCGTGGCCATGATCTCGCGAATGACCTTGATCGAGGCCATGCGCGCGACGCCGCCTTCCTTGCGAATGTCCGAAGGCACGCGCTCGAGCGCCATCACCGCGCACGCTCCGGCTTTCTCGGCGATCTTGGCTTGCTCGGCGTTGGTCACGTCCATAATGACGCCGCCCTTGAGCATCTCGGCGAGACCGACCTTCACCCGCCATTCGTTTGCAGCGTCGCCGCTGCCGTTTGCGCTTCCATTTGGTTTCTTCGACATCTCAGTTCTCCTGTTTTCAAGATCCCGCAAAGTTCCTAAACCGCCAAACTTTTCTTTTCCCCCTGCTCAACGATCACAAATCTGGCCTTGCCTCTGGCTAAAACATCTCCGGCCGCGTTGCGTATCTCGCCTACCTGAAACAAGTTGCGGCCGCTCTGCAACTCCTCGAATGCTTCCACGATAATTTCCTTCTCTACGTCGATGGGCTTTAGATAGTCGACAGTCATCTGTGCGGTGACCGCTCGCACTTCGCGAAAACGGCAGACTTTACCCATCGCCTCGTCCAAAAGGACGGCAATGATCCCGCCGTGCGCCATTCCGCCGCCGCCCTGATACCGCGAACCCAGCACGAACCGCCCGACGATCCTGCGCTTCGCGTTGTCCTGCTCGAACGTCAGCTTCATCCCGCCGTCATTGGCACCACCGCACCCAAAGCACCTGTTCGTAGGATTCGGTTCCAGCCTGATCGTATCGCTCAAAGTCTCCCCTTCCGTGTCTTCTTTCCGCCTCAGACCAAGGCCACGCGGCTGCGCTCGGCCCGCCGGACTCCCCGCTGCCGTTTGCGCATTTCGACTCGCAGCAAGTCCGCCATAATAGTCACGCCCCGCGCGATCTGCTTTTCATCCAGGCCCGCGAAACCTAGCCTCAGCGTATTCGGCAGCGGACCCTGCACGTAGAAGTAGCGGCCGGGAGCGAAGATCACGCCGCGCTCCTTCACATGAATCAGCAGCTCGCTAGCATCGAAACCCGGCGGAAGCTCCAGCCACAAGCACATCCCGCCCTCGGGGCGAGTCCACCGCGTCTCTTCCGGCATGTGCTTCCGGAGCGCTTCATCGAGCGCCGAAAGACGCGACGCATACACCTTGCGCATCTTTGCGACGTGCTTGGTGAACAACCCGCGGCGGAGAAATTCCGCCAGCACCGCTTGCGCCAACTGGTCGGTGTGTAGGTCGGTAGTCTGCTTGACTTGCCGCAAGCGCTCGATGGCGGCCGGCGGCGCCACGATCCATCCGACACGCAACCCGGGAAACGCCACCTTGGCGAAGCTATCGATGTGGATCACCAGATTTGCGCGGTCCAGATGCTTGAGCGAAGGCACACGCTCTTCGCGGGCATGCAGGCGCGCGTAGATGTGATCCTCGACGACGGGTACCTGATAGCGAGCGGCCAGATCGAGCAGCTTGCGGCGCGAAGCGAGTGGCATTGACGTGCCCGTCGGATTCTGAAAATCCGGCGTCAACACGATCAGTTTCACGCGGTTTGCCGCTAGCGTCGCTTCCAGCGCCTCGACGTCCACGCCCAGAGACGTGCCCGGCTCGGCGTGCGTGCGCACCGGAACGGCTAGGCATCGCGCCCGCGCGCCATTAAAGATCGAGACCGCGCCGGGATAGGTTGGATTTTCCAGAATCACGGAGTCGCCCGGCCGAACGAATGACTTGCTGATCAAATCCAGCGACTGTTGGCAGCCATCGGTGATAAGAAGGTTCTCGTCCTTGAGCGTTAATCCCTCGCGTCGCAGCAGGTCCAGGAGCGCTTCCTTCAACGGGGGGTAGCCGTCCGAGGGTCCCAAGCTTCAGTACCTCCGTGCCTTCGCGGCGCAGGACGGCGTTGACGCAGATCTGCAGCTCTTCGATAGGGAAATACTCTTCGGCGGGGCGCGCCATGACGAAGGACAACGCATTTTCGGGCACGCTGGCCGTCAAGCGGCTGAGGACTTCTTCGCCACGCTCGTCCGCGAAGAGCAGCTCCCAGCGGATGCCGTTCGCGCCGTTCAAAACCGGCGGTGCGGGCGGCGTGATTTTCAGACCATTGCCGTTGCCTTTGATGAAGGTGCCGCGGCCGACGTGACCCTGAATCAAGCCTTCGGACTCCAATTCGGCGTAGGCGTTGGCGACGGTGGTACGGTGGACGCCCAGCATGGTGGCTAGCTCCCGGCTGGCGGGAATGCGGTCACCGGGACGCAGATCGCCCGCATGCACCAGCGCGCGCAGTTGATCGCGAAGTTGAACGTAAAGAGGAACATGGCTCTCAGGCTGGAGGTGTACCGGAAGCATTGTCTCTCACCCTGAGCCAATTTTACACGATATTGGACTGCTACAAGAGCCAATTTGTCTTTGCCCTTAAAAAGCAGCAGACCCGCAGGAAGTGAGGCCGGGAGCGACGGAAAAGAGCTACAGCGGGAGAAATCCTGGAACAGTCCAGATTATGTTAACCGGAAATACCTTCGGACCGTTATTGGCCGGAGTGAAGGCCGAACCGGCCGGTGCTCTCCCCTGCCGCCAAATCGTGGAGGCAGAGCTTGGTCCAATCGTGGGGGTCGCACTGGTATAACTGCTTCAAAGGCAGGTCGCCGGCATCGATTTCGTAGCCGCCGCCCTGCATGTCCTCTGCGTCATCGGCGGAGTTGGTGACGATCCAGCTGCCGCTCGGAGCGACGCGGACACGGAATTGACGCGAAGACGGCTCGTAGTTCGAGTACACGAAGCAGTGCGCTACGCACGCGCGGTCCGCCAAGTGTCCGATGAACTCGATTCGCCAGTCCAGATCGGCTGCGATGGTGGGAATGATTCGCGTTCCGGATGGGACGGCAGAGAGCAGGCTCTCCGCGCCCGACTCCATGCGGTTCAACGCGCCGGTGTCCTGATACAAGAACAAGAAGTACGCAGCCGCCAGCACTGAGAAGCCGACCAGCACCCATTTTCGAGGAGTCGCGCATCCTAACGCGAAAAACCCGAAAATCGCAGAAATTACGGTCAGCCTCGACACCAGCAGCCCAACCCAAGCTGCGTACATGGAAACGCGCAGATTTTCCGGTAGCAGCGAAGTCACCGCGAACGCCACGAAATACAACTCGACCGGCAAGACAAACGCGGCCAGTGAAGTGCGATCTTTTCGTCGCCCTAGCAGCTCGACCGCGAGACAGATCATTCCAAAAATCAGGGCCAGCCACGTTAGGGTGGCGTAGCGATCGCCGTACAACATCAGCTGGTCCGCCCCATTGGATTGATAGATCGGCAGCGCGCGCGTCCAGTCCACTTGCATATCTGGACGTGTATGAAGGTACGCGCGGGCCCCCACGAGCAGTACCGCAACCCCCGCCGGCAAGACCGCCTTCCACCAGGCGGGTAGCACGCGCCGAATCGTCACATAGCCGATCGTTCCCATGGCCCACAGAAACCCAATCGGGTGCGCCAAATAGGCCAAGCCGGCTGGTACCAGCGCTACGATCCAGCTTCCTCGCCGCTGGCGCCACACCAGCGCTAAACAGAAGCACCCCAGCCCAATCGACAGGTAATAGTTCAAGAAGCCCATGTTGAAGGAATAGCCGTAGGCGAGCATCGCGATACACGGCGAGAGCAGCCAAGGCGACCGATGAGTCCCTACGGAGATAAACGCAAACACTCCCCAGAAGAAAATCAGGACGCAGAGAGAAACGACGATTTTTTCAGCGGCGGCAAAACCGGCCGCGTTTGCCACATGCAGCAGCGTGACGTCGAATAGGACATTGTTCCACTGCCATGCCAGATAAAGGCCGGGCGCCTGGCCTTTGCCAATTAATTGCGCGAGCCACGCGTTATAGACGTGGCTGCCCAGGTCGCCTGCCTCAATGCGGCGGTGCCACAAACAAGGAACGACTACCAGCGCCGACACGCACAAAAACAGCCACTTGTTGTCGCGAAGAAACTTCAGGCCCGCGGCTAGGGCACTTCCCTGTCCGTCTGTCACTGGGGCATGCGTGTCTGAGCGCAATCGATGTGTCTCGTGATAAAGGGTTTACGTCGCGGCATTCTACTATTTCCGGTGCCTGGTCGCTGCCCTTCTTCTTCCCTTTGGGCCAGTAGCTTGGCGGCGTGCCAACATCCGACAATGTTCCCAGGTAGCACGCGTCCGAGGTGTGCCTCACAGCTATGCGTCCACTTGCTAAAGCGCTCCCTGCAATCGCATCGCTGGCTATCTTGTGCGGGTGTGGCGGCGGCTCCGCCAACTCCAACGCGGGCAACTCCACCACTCCGTCTACACCGGCATCCGTCTCGGTCGTAGTTTCGCCAACGACCGCGAACATTCGTGCGGGTGACTCGTTCCCGTTCACCGCGACCGTATCTGGCAGCTCCAACACGGCGGTCACGTGGGCTGTGAACGGCACGGTCGGGGGTTCAGCAACGCTCGGCACGATTTCCTCCACCGGCAGCTACAGTGCGCCGGCATCGCTCCCGAACCCGAACACTGTCACGGTCAGCGCAACCAGTGCTGCATCGACGTCGGCCAAGGCCTCGACCGCGGTCACACTCATGAATCCAACACCCACGCTCGTGGGCACGAATCCGGCGAGCGTCGGCACTGGGAGTTTCTCGCTGACCGTGTCCGGCACCAAATTCATCTCCGGCGCCCAGGTTCTGTTCGGGACTACCCCGCTCGCGACAACTTTTGTGTCGTCGACGCAGCTCACTGCCACGGGTTCAGCTCCGACAGTGGGCGTCTTCAGCATCAGCGTCGTCAATCCTGATCCTGGCAGCAGTTCATCGAACACTCTCAATCTTCAAGTCGGCGGCTCGCAGCAGGCGTCGGGTTGTGCGCAGATGTCCCTCGGCCAAGGCGCGAGCCTCGGCGGCTTTGTCCCCTTCTCGTCCGCGAGTCTCTGGAACCAAGACATTTCTTCTGCCGCCGTCGATCCTAACTCAGGCGCCATCATTACTTACATTGGCGGGTCGATCGGGCTGCACGCGGACTTCGGTTCGGGACAATATCAGGGCTCGACGATCGGCATTCCTTACACGATCGTGAATTCGCAGCAGCCACTGGTCGGAATCAACTTCACCGACTCTCCTGGCGAGAGCGATCCGGGGCCGATGCCCATCGCGCTCAGCGATCCCATCGAGGGTTACCCGAATCCGGGCAGCGGCGACCGCCACGTTCTCGTCCTCGACAACTCCAACTGCTTCCTTTACGAGCTGTACAGTTCGTATCCGCAAACGAGCACTTGGAACGCGGGCTCCGCGGCTATTTGGGATCTCCTGGGCAACGAGACGCGACCCTACACGTGGACCTCCGCCGACGCCGCTGGCCTGCCAATTTTCGAGGGGCTGGTTCGCTACGACGAAGTTGCCGCCGGGCAAATCTCTCACGCCATTCGCTTCACGCTTCAGAATAGCCGCGCGGCGTTCACCCCGCCGGCGTCGCACTGGGCGGCGAATTCCAGCGATGCGCTCGCCGCACCGATGGGGATGCGGCTGCGCCTGAAATCCAGCTTTGACGTGTCTGGATTCTCTGCCGCCAACCAAGTGATTTTGAATGCCTTCAAGAAATACGGAATCATCATGGCCGACAACGGGTCATCAATGTACATCAGCGGCGCCCCAGACGATCGCTGGAGCAACGACGACCTGCACAATCTCGGCCAGGTGACAACGTCGGACTTTGAAGTCATCCAGATGTCGCCGGTTTACACGCAGAGCAGCGTGCCAACGGGCGCGGCGCCACAAATCAGCTCGTTCACCAGCAGCGCCGCTTCGGTGAGTTCCGGTACGGCGGTCACGCTTTCCTGGCAAGTTACCGGCGCATCCTTGGTGGTGATCACGCCGCAAGTGGGAGCCGTGCGGGGATCGAGCGTGTCGGTGACGCCGACCGCGACCACTACGTACACGCTATATACAATCAACGCTTTCGGGAACACCATGTCGACCGTCAGCGTCACAGTGAACTGAAGAGTGTTTTCGGGGCGGAAGACCCACCCTCAAAAAATCGCGGGCGAGGCACCCGAATGGGTGGACGCGCCAATCTGGAGACTGGCGTTCCCGGGATTCCTGCTAACATTTACGGATGGCACCGGCCTCGTTTCCCCAAACCATCGCCTCGCTCCCCAAAGCGGAGCTACATCTGCACCTGGAAGGATCGGTGCAGCCAGCCACCGTCTGCGCGCTTACCAGACGTCATGGAGTCGTGGTTACCCAAGACGAAGTGCGGCGGAGCTACGCCTACCAGGATTTCAACGGTTTCCTGGAAGCCTTCAAATGGGTCACCTCGTTCCTGCGCGATCCGCAGGACTACGCGCTGATCACTCGCGACCTCGGCGAGCACCTGCTGACGCAGGGCGTTGTCTATGCGGAGATCACTCTTTCCATTGGGATCATGCTGCTGCGAAAGCAGAGCGTGGAAGCGAACTTCGAGGCGATCCTGGCGGCGGCTGAGCTATTTGAAAGACGTGGGCTGCGGATGAATTGGGTTTTCGATGCGGTGCGCCAATTCGGCACCGAGGCGGCAATGCGTGTGGTCGAAGCAGCCGAGCGATGCGCTTGCAAGTCGATTGTCGCGTTCGGCATCGGCGGAGATGAGCTCAGCATTGCCACCAGGGAATTTCAGCCCGTCTACGATAAAGCCGGTGCGATCGGCTTGCACCGGCTAATGCACGCAGGCGAAGTAGGCGGGCCGGAGAAAATTCGCGAGGCCATCGAGCTACTGGGCGCGGAACGTATCGGGCACGGAATCGCTGCCATCCACGATCCGGCCTTGATGGATTTGCTCGCCGACCGGCGCATTCCCTTGGAGGTTTGCCCGCAGAGCAACGTCCGAACGGGCGCGCTGGCGCGTCAACTCTCGCAACCCGCGGCGCCGATCGAGGAGCATCCGTTGCCGAAGTTGTTCCGGCACGGCATTCCGGTGGTCCTGTCGACTGACGATCCGGCCATGTTCCACACTTCCCTGCTCGACGAGTACCGTCACGCAAGCCGCATGGGCCTATCGGAAATCGAATTGGCGAGCCTCGCCCAGATGAGCTTCGACTACGCCTTCGCTCCCCTCACAAAGTAGCCCCGCAAATGCAGGCGCCTGGCGGAACAAGGCGCCCTGCGGCGCACTTTTGCAGCAATGTTATAATCTGGCGCATGAAAGCACACGTCTGGGTGATGCCGAAACGCACGGTACTTGATCCGCAGGGACAAACTATTCAGCACGCCCTCTCTGGGCTGGGCTACGCCGCCGTGAAGGATGTGCGCCAAGGGAAGTTCTTTGTACTGAATCTGGACGGCTGGAACCGCGACGAGGCCCAGAAGCACCTCGAGCGCATCTCTAAAGAGGTGCTGACGAATCCCGTCATCGAGGAATACCGCTTCGAGATCGTCGAGTAATCCGACTGCTTCGCAGGCCGGGCAGCCGCGCCGAGTTCCTTCCGACAGCCCCTAGTACCCGTCGCCTAGTTCGCACATGGTACGAACGTCATCCTCGCCTGCAGTAAAGTCCGTGCTAGGCTTTTGAATAGACTCTCCAGGAGACGCCGCGCATGTGCGGAATTGTCGGCTATATCGGATCGAAAAAAGTCGTTCCCGTCATCATCGAGGGCCTGCGCAAACTGGAATACCGCGGCTATGACTCCGCCGGGATTGCCGTCGTCACCAAGGAAGGCAAACTGGAGATTCGCCGCGCGCCTGGAAAACTGCGCAATCTGGAAGAGGTCCTGCAGAAATCGCCGATCGAAGGCACCTACGGCATTGGACATACCCGCTGGGCTACGCACGGACGGCCGACTGAAGAAAACGCCCATCCCCACCGAGATTGCAGCGGACAAATCGTGGTGGTGCACAACGGCATCATCGAAAACTACCTCGAATTGAAGGAACAGCTGCAGCGAGAAGGCCATAAATTCGTCACGGAAACCGACACGGAAATCGTGGCCCACCTCGTCGAGAAGAACACGCAAGGCGGCGTGTGCCTGGAAGAAGCCGTGCGGCAATCGCTGAAACAGTTGCGCGGCATCTACTCGCTGGTGTTTCTGTCCGCGAAGGAACCGCAAAAAATCGTCGCGGCACGGTTGGGGCCGCCGTCCGTCATCGGCCTCGGTGATGGCGAGTACTTCGTTGCCAGTGATATTCCCGCCTTGCTCGAACACACGCGGCAGATTTTTTTCCTTGCGGACGGAGACATCGCCGTTTTGACGCCGAAGGGCGTGTCGGTGATGGACCACGACGGCCAGCCCGTCAATCGCCCTGCACAGCACGTGGCATGGGACCCGATCATGGCGGAAAAGGGCGGGTTCAAGCACTTCATGCAGAAAGAAATTTTCGAGCAGCCGCGCGCCGTGCGCGACACGCTTCTCGGCCGCATCTCGCAGGACACCGGCAAGATCTTCCTGGACGAGATGCAAATCACGGAAAAGCAATTCCGCGAGTTCCAACACCTGCGCATCGTCGCTTGCGGCACGAGCTGGCACGCGGGACTTGCTGGAAAGTTCATGATCGAACGGCTGGCGCGTTTGCCCGTGGAGGTTGACTACGGCAGCGAGTTCCGTTATCGCGACCCCATTCTCGACTCGAAAACACTTACGGTTTGCATCAGCCAGTCCGGAGAAACCGCCGATACGCTGGCCGGACAGCGCGAAGCCAAGCAAAAAGGTTCGCCGACGCTGGCCATCTGCAACGTGATGGGCTCGATGGTCACGCGGGAAGCGGCAGGAACCATTCTGACGCACGCGGGACCCGAAATTGGCGTGGCCTCGACCAAAGCCTTTACTTCGCAATTGACCGCGCTGCTGCTCTTGGCGATCCATCTGGGGCAATCGCGCGAAAAGCTTACTCCTGATGCCTCCAGGACCCTGATGCAGGAATTCACGCGCATCCCGCACAAGATCGAAATGGTCTTGCAACAAGAAGAATCCGGCATCTTCGAGAATCTCGCCCGCCAATTCTTCCGGCACACCGATTTTCTCTATCTGGGCCGCGGCATTCACTACCCGATCGCTCTCGAAGGCGCGTTGAAGCTGAAAGAAATCTCTTACATCCACGCCGAAGGCTATCCCGCGGGTGAGATGAAGCACGGACCCAACGCGCTGATCGACGAGAACCTGCCGGTGGTTGTGCTGGCAACACACGACGAGTCCGATCCCGACTCGGTGACGCGCTACGAAAAGAGCGTCTCGAACATCCAGGAAGTGAAGGCTCGAGACGGAATTGTGATTTCCGTCGTGACCTCCGGCGATCATCTCGCTCGGAAGTCCTCGGACCACGTCCTCGAGGTGCCGCCGGCACCTGAACTGCTCTCGCCACTGCTGGAGATCATTCCTCTGCAACTGCTGGCATATCACATCGCCGTGCGCCGCGGCTGCGATGTGGATCAGCCCCGCAACTTGGCCAAGTCCGTCACTGTCGAATAATTCCGCACTGGCCGCTGCCCGACGCGTTCGCGTTACCCTCGCGAGCACTTTCCGGTAAACTGAGCGCATGCTCCAGGTACCGCGCGCTAGCCTCGCCGCATTCGCCGTGTCGTCGACCATTGCCGTTTGTCTCGCGCAGGCCCAGATTGCTCCGGCGGCCGGCGGCACCGCCACGCTTCGCGAGATTCGCTCCGACGGCTTGAAATCCCTGACGGAAGCGCAGGTTGCGTCCCTGAGTGGACTGCAGTCTGGCGCGCAGGCTGGCCGCGACGAACTGCAAGCGGCGGCCGACAAGCTGCTCGAAACCGGCCTGTTCGCCAAAGTTAAATACAATTTTCAGACCCGCGTGGACGGCTTGGTGGTGACGTTCCACGTCGAAGAAGCCCAGCGTAGCGCGGCCTACTTCGACAACCTACCGTGGTTCACCGATGGAGAGCTGAACGACGCGATTCGGAGCAAGATCCCCTTCTACGACGGGACGCTGCCGAATGCGGGCAGTGTGGTCGATCAAGCGGCCGATGCCGTTGGCGCCTTCGTGGCCGCTCACGGACTGCAAGCCGCCATCGAGCACCAAGTCCTCGCCAATCCGAATGGCGACGGCACCATTCAACAATTCCACATCGAAGGCGCTTCCCTGAAGATCTCGCAACTCGAGTTTAGCGAAGCGTCTCTCAATTCATCGAAAACGATTCAGCAGACTCTCGCCGAGCTTAAGGGCAAGCCGTATTCCCGGATGGCCATCGACCTCTTTTTGACCGAACAAGTCCGCCCCATCTACCAGAAGGAGGGTTATCTGCGGGCCAAGCTGGGCCCTCCGGAAGTGCGCTTGACGGGAAATCCGAATCAGAAGCTGCCGGAACAGATTCCCGTTTTCGTTCCGATCGCGCCCGGTTCGGTGTATCGCTGGAAAGGGGTGCAGTGGAGCGGCAATTCGATTTTGTCGTCGATCACCTTGACGGGCGATCTTGGGATGACCGCGGGCGAGGTCGCGGATGGTATGGCGTTGGAAGCGGGGCTGGATCGTGTGCGCGAGGAGTACGGACACATCGGCTACCTCGACGCGAAAATCGATCCCGTGGCCACGTTTGACGACCAGACTCACACGCTCGCCTACGCGATGCGTATCGACGAAGGAAAGTCCTATCGATTTAGCGCGCTGGTGATCACGGGATTATCCGTCGCCGCCGAAAAGCGCTTGCGCGACGCGTGGTCGATTCCGCAAAACGAACTTTTCGACAAAAACATTTTCGAGGAGTTTCTGACGAAGCTGGAATCGCGCCCGGGCGAAATCTTCAGGGAGTTACCCGTACACTACGACAACGTCGGCCATTGGTTGCGGCCAGATGCCTCGACCGGCACGGTTGATGTCCTCCTCGACTTCAAGTAAGGATCCTCGAAGCAGGCTCCGCGTGTGTTCTTCTGCGCTATACTCAGAGCCAGCGATGACCGCATTTGTTCCAATTCGCTCTGCCCAGCTCCCCGCCGCTTGTTCTGAGGAAAAAGAACGCTTGCTGTTGGCGCGCCTGTCCGAGATTCCCTCGGTGATCGTCGCGCTCTCGGGAGGCGCCGACTCGGCGTATTTGGCTTGGGTCGCGCGACGCGCTCTTGGAGAACGTGCGCTGTCCGTGACGGCTCTTTCGCCGAGCTTTTCCGCGCACGACCGAAATGTTGTCGAAGAGTTTGTTCGCTCTGCAGGCCTCCGTCACGAATTCGTCGAAACGCATGAGATGGAGAATCCCGACTATCGCGCAAACGCCGCAGACCGGTGTTTCTTTTGCAAGGACGAGCTTTTCACGGTCTTGGATGGGATGGCGCAGCAGCGCGGATTCACCGCCACCGCGTATGGCGTGAACGCCGACGACACGCTGGATTTTCGGCCCGGCCATCGCGCCGCAAAAGAGCATCGCGTCCTGGCACCGTTGCTGGACGTTGACTTGCGCAAAAGCGAGATTCGCTGGTTGTCTCAACGCGCCGGGCTGCCGACGTGGGATCGCCCGGCGTCAGCGTGCCTTGCGTCCCGCGTGCCGTACGGAACCGAAGTCACCCCCGAACGCCTTGGCCTGGTGGAGCGCGGTGAGGCGGCTTTGCGACAGTTGGGCTTCCACCAATTTCGGGTGCGACTGCACGACAAACTCGCACGCGTGGAGATTGCCCCGGACGAGATGCAGCGCGCCCTGGCACCAGAGATGGCGGCCGCTATCTCCAGCCATTTGAAGAGCGCGGGTTTCACCTATGTTGCGCTGGACTTGGAAGGCTACCGGCAAGGATCTCTGAATGAGGGCCTTCCGCGCAATGGGCCGTCTTAGGCGAACGTGGTTGCCGCACAGCCAGGAATGGCTGTGCCACAAGAGAGAGGCTCGCCGCCGGAACATATTCCGCTGCGTTTGCGTATCTATTGGTGAGCGCGCGCAGCACGCGCTTGAGATTTGTGACGGAGGACGGATGATGCGAACAACACTTGGCGCCCCAATCGGCTCGCTTGTGTTGGCACTCGCCGCTGCGGCCGGCGCGGGTTGCGCCGTGGGACCTTCCGTTAGCGGCAGTTTCGACCGCACCCTCAGCGTCACGGCACCGATTCGCTTGGAGCTAGCCAACGCTTCCGGCGACGTCTCGATCACCGGCAGCGCCGACGGAAAAGTTCACGTACATGCGGACCTGCGCTCTTACGGAATGGGCTTCGGTAGCCCGAAGGAACGGCTGGATGAAATCGTCAACAATCCTCCCATCGAGCAAAAAGGCGACACCATTCGCATCGGCAAGGACTTGAGCCGAATCCGGAACATTTCCATTTCCTACGTGATTGAGGTTCCCCACGACACCGAAATCAGCACCACTGTCGCTTCGGGATCGCAAGGGATCAAGGACGTCCGGGGCCCAGTAAGAGCGGAAGCCGCCTCCGGTTCAATCCACGTAGATCATATCGAGCGACAGACACAGCTCACCACGATCAGCGGTTCGATCGAAGCCTCCGATATCGGCGACGACATTCGCGCGTCGAGCGCTTCCGGAAGCGTCGTGGTCTCCAATATCAAGGGCGACGTCAGAATCAGCGCGCTCTCGGGGAGCACGCAGATCAGCAAGCCCGGCGGACGCGTCGATGCGGATACCGCCAGCGGCTCGGTGGAAGTGCACGGCGCAACCCGCGACGTAAAGGCTCATGCCGCTTCCGGGCGCGTGGACGTCCAAGGTAATCCCAGCGCGACCAGCTACTGGGATTTGAAGACCGTTTCCGGCGTCGTGCAACTCGGCGTTCCGACCAACGCGAATTTTCATTTGTCCGCGGAAGCCGTGTCCGGGCAGATCAAGGCCGATGTTCCCATCGTCATTGAAGAGCAGGGCAAGCATTCCCTGCGCGCTCGAGTAGGCAACGGCGGCGGCCGCGTCGAAGTCCACACCATCTCCGGTGAAATCCACGTCAGCGGCACGTAGATCAACCGCTTACAAAGCTTGCGCACACGAAAGTGCGGCGTTTCCGCTCAATTGTGAATAAAATAGGGATTGATGCTTTCACGCACAAACGGCGCGGTGTTCTGCGTCTTTGCCGGGCTGCTCCTTGCCAGCGCTACCAGTAGCGCCTCGCTTCCACAAGACGAGAATAAGACTACTCCGCCGTCTAAAGCCGCTTCCCAACAGGCCGCTGAGCCAAAACCACCTTCACCCGACGAGGAACTCCAGCAAGCGATCGACAACGCGGGCAACGATCGCGCGGCCCTGGTGCGCAATCTCGAAGCTTTCCTGAAGAAATATCCGGAGGCGCAACAGAGGGTCCGAATCTACCGGGCGCTGGTGGAGGCCTGTTTGCAATTGCGCGATACGCCACGGGCTACGGAATATGCCGAGCGCATTGTCGCGCTTGCTCCCGACGACATGTCGATGACCCTGCTGGCGATTCAATTGCTCGAGCGCGGGGGCGACGAAGCGGGACTCCGCCGCGCGACTAACTACTCCTCGCGAGTGCTGGAGTTCATCGACCGCGGCGGCGCGGAAAAATCACCAAAAATCTCAGAAGCAGACTGGCAAGCCGATAAGAACCGCGACCGCATGACCCTGCTGCTGCTTCGAGGGCGTCTCTATCTGAAGCAGCACGAAACGGCGAAGGCCCAAAAGGACTTCCAGGACAGCTACGCGCTTGTTCCCAGTGCCGGGGCCGCGGAGAAGCTGGGCGAAATTGCCGAACTCAACAAGAATTTGCTGCAAGCGATTCAGGAGTATGCTCGGGCCTTTGCGCTGGCCGACAATGGAAAGACCAGTCCCGACCGCCGCGAAATTCGCCAGAAACTCGGCAACGTCTGGCGGCTCGCGCACGGCTCCGACGATGGCCTGGGAGAATACATTCTCCATACATACGATGAAATCACTCTGGCGCCGGGCAATCCACACGCCAAGAGGAATGCGGGCGCCAAAGATCCTTACGACTTTATTCTGCGGCGGGTTCCGGGAGGCGCTCCGCTTCCGCTCGCGGGGCAGCGAGGGAAGATCCTGGTGGTGAATTTTTGGGCTACCTGGTGCGGACCGTGCCGGGCACTGGAACCCGTATTTGAGCGCGTGGCCGCAGAGTTTGAGCGAAGTCCTGAAGTGTTGTTTCTTGCCGCGGACTGCGACGAGGACGAAACCCTGGTACCGGCTTACTTGCAAGAGACCAAGCCGCGCACGACGGTGGTCTTTGCCGACGGGTTGGAAAACGCGTTTGCGGTGAATTCTTTTCCCACGGTTGTGGTCATCGATCGCGCGGGGAAAATCGCCTATCGAGCCGAAGGCTATGGAGAGGATACGTTTGAGGGAGCGCTGAGTGCGGCGATTCGCGAGGCGCTTTCGACGGAGGCACCGACTGGCGCGGCGTCTTCGAATCATTAGATTGTGAAATACCACCTCCGGCGACGAGAAGTTGCCACGTCGGCTGATTCTCGCCTGTACTGCGACGGACACAGACAGGAGTGTCTGTGCTACCTGGAGGCGGCGGTGGCGGAGGGAAACGCAAGCGCAACGTCCCGCGCCGCGAGAATGGTATTTACGTGAATGCGTACGGTGTCTTCGACACGCCGTGCGTATCCGCCAGCTAACGTGGTGGCCACGGGGATGCCGCGACGCCGCGCTTCTTCAAAGACTTTGTGGTCGCGCGCTAGCAATCCTTTCTTCGTGAGCGACAATCCGCCGAGCTGATCCTCGCAAAAGGGATCCGCGCCACCCACGTAAAACACGATGTCCGGGCGAAATTCGTCGAGGGATTTTTGCACGGCGGGGATTAGTGCGCCGAGATACTCCTCGTCGTCGGCGCGGTCCAACATATTGAGATCGATGCTGGATGGCGGCTTGTGCGCCGGGTAGTTATTTTCCTGATGAATAGAAATGGTGAAGACGGAAGGATCATCGCGGAAAATCGCGGCGGTCCCGTTGCCGTGGTGTACGTCAGTATCAACGACCATTGCTCGCCGGATGGCGTCGTCGGCCTGGAGCCGGCGAATCGCGACGGCGACATCGTGGACGGCGCAGAAGCCCTCGCCGTGTCCCGGATAGGCGTGATGGAACCCGCCGCCGAGATTCGCGCCAAATCCGTCGCGCAAAGCGGATTGCCCCGCGAGGATGGTCCCAGCAGCAGCGAGCCAAACTGCCTCGACGAGTTCCGGCGAGTACGGCACCTCGAGTTTCATCACATCGCTCGCCGTCAATGTGCCAGTCTTTAGCTTGCGCACCCAATCCGGAGTGTGTACGCGCAAAATGTCTTCATCGGTCGCCGGGTCGGGCCGCAGAAAATCTTCCTTCGCGGCGACGCCTTCGTGAACCAGCGCATCCGCGATCAAACGAAACTTTTGCGACGGAAACACGTGGGCGCCGATATTTAGATCGTAGTGGTCGTGGTAGACGAGCTTGAACGGCAGCATGACGTGCAGAGTCGCTAATTCTCGCGTTCGAGGATGAAGTCCGGCAAAGTGCGGAGCGCGCGGCCATACTCCGAATCAGCCTTGCCATTCAGGCATTCCTTCGCGCGGTGCGCGTAGTCGTGCGCCAGATTGCGCGCGCGGTCCAAAGCGCCGGACTCATGAACGAGCGCCACCAGCGTTTCCGGGCGAACGGAGTCAAATTCCTTTTCCTTTAGCACGCGCGCGACTAGCTCCCGTGCGTCGCGATGGCCGTTCTCCATGGCATAGATCAGGGGCAGCGTGACCTTGCCCTCTTTCAGATCGCTCAGCACTGGCTTGCCCAACTGCTCGGCGGACGCCGTAAAATCCAGCAAATCATCGACGAGCTGAAAGGCCAGCCCGGCGTAGCGGCCATATTCCGCCAACGCCATTTCGTCGGCGCCTTCCAACCCGCCAAGAACCGCGCCTAACCGCGCGCATCCGCTGAACAAGCACGCGGTTTTGTGCGTGGCGAGGCGCAGTGCATCTTCTTCGGTTACGTCGATGCGGCCGATTTTCGCGAGCTGAATCAGTTCACCTTCGACCATTTTCTGCGTCAGGTCGATGAGGATGTCGAGAACCCGGAAGTTACGTTCTTCCAAAGCCATCTGGAAGGACTGCATGTATAGCCAGTCGCCGGTCAACACGCTGCGATGATTGCCCCAGCGCGAATTCGCCGACGGGCGTCCACGGCGCGTATCGGCGCTGTCGATCACGTCGTCATGAATTAGCGTTGCGCTGTGCAGGAGTTCGACGACCGCGGCCATGCGAATCGCACCCGGGCCGCTGTGGCCGGCATAACGAGCGGAAAGCAGCAGCAGCGCCGGCCGGAGACGCTTGCCTCCCCCACCCAAGAGATAGCTGGTAATTTCGGAAACAGGGGGAAAGGCCGCACTACTCTGTCTCGTCAGTTCCTCTTCGACCAGAACGAGGTCATCCCTAACAAGATCAAAGATTTCCCTGGCGGTGAGCAGCGCGATAGCTTTCCTCCTGGCCTGCATCAAATTCGTGGAACCTCGAAGCGGTCAGTATGTTGTTTGACCGGACAGGGGTCAAGCACGAGTGCCACCGTGGTGCGGCTGGCTCGCTTGAATCCGACAGCCGCCGGACCGTTCGGTTATGCACGGCCTCCGTCCAGGCCGAAGAAGCGCCGGAAGTTGGCTGCGCTGGCCGACGCCACTTCTTCTGCGCGTAAGTTTCTCACACTCGCGATGGTCTTCGCTACTTCGCCAACGTAGGCCGGCTCATTTCGTTTGCCGCGATAGCCTTGCGGCGCCAGGAACGGAGAATCCGTCTCAATCAAAAGAGTTTCCAGCGGCACAGCTTTCGCAACGTCGCGAATGCTTGAAGCTTTCGGATACGTCGAATTGCCTGCAAATGAAACCAGGAAGCCCATATCCAGGCCGCGGCGCGCGTCCTCCAGCGTGCTGGTAAAACAATGGAGGATGCCGCCAAGACCGGTTGGCCGCCAGACCTCGTCGAGGACAGCGAGGCAGTCCGCCCAGGCGTCGCGGCAATGAATAACGATCGGCAGCTTGGCCTGGTGCGCGAGCGCGAGCTGATCGCGGAACACGCGGTCTTGAATCTCACCAGGCGAATGGTCGTAGAAGTAGTCGAGGCCGATCTCGCCCCAAGCAATCACTTTCGGGTGCTTGGCCAACTCCGCCAGCCGGTCGAGATGCTGCGGCGTCAACTCCTTTGCTTCGTGTGGGTGCGTGCCGATGGTGGCGTAAATCCAGTCGTGCTGCTCGGCGAAAGGAATCGCGCAGTCCAGTTTTTCCGGACCGGGGCCCGAGCCGATGGCGAGCAGCGTCGAGACGCCCGCGGCTTGAGCGCGAGCCAGCATGGCATCGCGGTCCTCGTTGAACTGCGGGAAATCGATGTGCGCGTGTGAGTCGATCAGTTCCATGGGTTTCTATCGCACAGACGTCTCGCTATGCGCTCACGTCTGGGCACGTCGGCAGCGGGCACAGACAGGAGTGTCTGTGCTACTTCAGACGAGCCCCGACTTCCACGTCTTCGGCGAAGCCGGCGAGAACGGGGCGGCCTTCGGGACCGACCGAGGCGGCCACGATCATGCCGTTCGATTCGACGCCGCGAAGTTTGCGAGGCGCGAGGTTGACGACGACGACGACTTTTCGGCCGACCAGCGATTCCGGTTCGTAGTATTGCGCGATGCCGGCGCAAATCTGGCGGACTTCGCTGCCGATATCGACGGTAAGTTTCAACAGCTTGTCGGCGCCGACGATGCGCTCCGCGGTTTTCACCTGGCCGACGCGCATCTCGACCTTGGCGAAGTCTTCGATGGCGATCTTCTCCGCTCCCGCGGGTGCAGCAGCGGTCGCTGTACTGGTGGCGCCGGCGCCGGTTGCCGCCGGTGTGCTGGTTGGTGCGCTTGCCGCGGTTGGCGGTGGTTGCTTTTGTGCTTCGCTCTCCATGGATTCCATCCTCTCTACGGCTTCCGCTTTCTCGATTCTCGGGAAAAGTGTTTGCGATTTGCCGAGCGGGGTGCCGGGAGCGAGCTGCCCCCAACGCAATCCGTCCAGCTCAAATGAGCCCAGTTGAGATTGACCTAGCAGCGCCCAGACCTTCGCGGTGCTGTCCGGCAAAACCGGATGCGCCAGCACGGTCACGATGCGAAGAACCTCGGCGGTCATCCACAAAACCGTGGCGCGCCGCTGCTCGTCCGATTCCGAGTCACCCAGCGCCCAAGGCTGTTCGGACGTCAGATACTTGTCCGCAGCGGCGATCAACGACCAAATGAATTCCAGCGCTCGCGAAAAACCGAGAGTGTTGTATTGCTCCATGACCTCGCCGATGACTTCTTGGGCTGCCTTCGCGAGAGCCGTGTCTTGGGGTTTAAGCGCAGCGGGTTTCGGGATTTTCCCGCCGCAATTCTTCTCGATCATCGCCGCGGTGCGGCTGGCCAGATTGCCCAGACCATTGGCGAGGTCGCTGTTGTAGCGCTGCACAAGCGCGTCGTAACTGAAGTTACCGTCTTGACCGAAGACCGTTTCGCGCAACAGATAGTAGCGAAGCGCATCGAGCCCGAGGACGTGCACGATCGGTCGCGGACGAACCACGTTGCCCAGCGACTTGCTCATTTTGGCGCTGTCCATGAGCAACCAGCCGTGCGCCCAAATCTGTTTCGGCAGAGGAAGTCCAGCGGCCATCAGAAACGCGGGCCAATAAACCGCATGGAAGCGAATGATCTCCTTCCCTACCAGGTGAATGTCCGCGGGCCAAAAACCACGCCGCTCGTATTCGGGGCCGCCGACGGCGCTCAGATACGCGGTGAGGGCGTCAAACCACACGTAGAAGACGTGCGGCTCTTCGCCGGGGACCGGAATGCCCCAGCGAATCGAAGTACGCGTAATACTGAGATCCTTCAGTCCACCCTCGACGAAACTGAGTACTTCATTGCGCCGCGTCTCCGGCTGGATAAATTCCGGATGCTTGGCGTACCAGTCCAGCAGCGGCTTCTGAAAGGCCGAGAGCTTGAAGAAATAGTTTTGCTCGGTAACGGTTTCCAGCGGGCGGCCGCAGTCGGGACACGGATCGCCGGCCTTGGAGTCCGGAACATAGGCGTTGTCGAATACGCAGTACTGCCCGGTGTAGCTGCCCGGATAGATGTACCCGCTTTCGCGGCACAAGCGGAACAACCATTGGACCGTGCGCGCGTGGCGAACTTCGGTGGTGCGAATGAACTCGTCGCCCTGGATGCCGAACTCGTCCCAAATGGCTTTCCATTCCGCGGCCATCTTGGCTACGAATTCCGATTCGGGGAGCCCGGCCTTTTTCGCCGAGCGCTCCACGTTGACACCGTGTTCGTCGGTGCCAGTCGTAAGTATTACTTCGTAGCCCAGCATGCGCTTGTAGCGCCGGATGGCGTCACACACGATCGTCGAGTACGTGTGGCCGATGTGCGGCAGGCCATTCGTGTAGTAAATCGGCGTGGTGAGATAAAACTTGGGTTTTCCCTGGGCCATTTTCCCTTTTCTGGTTGTCAATTTCCCGGTGTCTTCGACTCGTAACGCCGCAGCGCCTCAGCAATCACCTGCTGCAACGGCACGTTTTTCTCGACCGCCAGCTTGCGGCAGTCGTCGTATTCGGGTGCGACGTGCAAAATTCGGCCGTTCACCCGAGAAAGCTTTATGCGGACGTCGCCGTAACTCGTGGTTACGTTGACGGACTCGCGCGGCAAAGCGCGGCGCTGGGCGCGATAGGTGCGCGCGCCAAACGTGGTGGTCTCCGCAAAAATCAGCGACATCAGCGCGTTCGTGTCTTGCGGCTTGCACAGAACCGTCAGCAGCGTTCCCGGCCGGTTCTTTTTCATCTGCACCGGTGTGGTGTAGACATCCAGCGCGCCCGCGGCCAGAGCCTTCTCCAGAAAATAGCCGTAGATTTGCGGGTTCATGTCGTCCAGATTCGCTTCGATCAGTGCAATCTCTTCGTCGTAGCCCGCAACCACCTTCTCCGCCGCATCACCAATCATGATGCGCAGCACGTTGGGCTGGCCTTCGAGATCGGCAGTGCCCGCGCCGTACCCAATGGCGCCAACGGTCATCGGCGGCTGTGGGCCGAACGAATCGCAAAGCGTCGCGACGATCACCGCACCGGTCGGTGTCACCAGTTCGCGCTGGACTCCGTTGGAGTAGGTTGGCTTGCCCTGAAGAAGATTCGCCGTTGCCGGCGCGGGTACCGGCAAAACCCCGTGTGCCATCTTGACCGTGCCTCCGCCAACATTGAGAGGCGAACAGGCGAATTTCTCAATGCCCAGCGCGCTGAATCCGATGCATACGCCCACGATGTCCACGATGGCGTCGACTGCGCCGACCTCGTGAAAATGAATTTTCTCGAGCGGAACATCGTGAACCCGCGCTTCGGCTTCGCCCAGCTTCTGGAAGATGGCAGCGGCACGCTCACGAACCTGCGGCGAAAGTTGCGAGCCACCCAAAATATCCAGAATCGCGCTCAATGAACGGTGCTTCTGCTGGTCCTCGGTCTTCACTTGGACGTGAGTCGCCGCCATGCCGTTCTTCCAAACTTTCGTCGCGGACAGTTCCCAGCCGGAAACCTGCAAACCGCGGAGCTCCGTGCGAAGATGCTCGAGGTCGCAACCAGCATCGACGAGCGCGCCGAGAGTCATATCTCCGCTGATCCCCGAAAAACAATCGAAGTACGCTAATTTCATAGGCTTACACGAACCGAAGCAGGCCGATTCTCTTGTGTCGCAAGTCTGTTTCGAGTCTATCGGCGGTGCTATACCCTGTCAAATCAGCGTGAAGTCGCAGCTTTGGGCCTCTGCGACGGTGTAGCGGTCGCTACTCAACCTCTCGATTGGTGATTGACACTCGAAACACGGGCTTCGACTTCTCGGCTGGTTCTATCTCAAATGTCTGCGCGGTTTTACTGAGATCGTAGTCACGCCACAGCCAGATCATTTCCGCCGGAAATTCGGCTGCACCGTGCCCGGAGTTGTGTGTGCCCTTGCCAAAGCTAAAATGGAAATCGTATTCCATGGCCTTCAAGGCATTGGCCATGCGCAAGTTCGCCAGCGGCCAGTTGCCATAGCGAAGGTCAAGATCCTCGGAGCCGTCTTGCAGCCACACGCGGATGTTGCGTTTGGCTTCGCGGAGAACCTTGTCCGGATAGTCTTGTCCGCCGTCCGGCACGGCGGGGTCTTCTTTCCACTGGATGCTCGAGAAGCTGCCAATCCAGGAGATTACACGGCTGAACTGATCCGGCATCTGCCATGCCGCGTTGAACGCGCAGATTCCGCCTGACGAGAGTCCCGTGATCGCACGGCTGTACGAGTCCTTACGAATGTTGTACTTGGCCGCTACGTCGGAGAGCACTTCGTCGCGCAGAAAGCGGACATAGCGATCGCTAACCGTGTCGTACAGCGTGCTGCGCATGGAGTCCTTCAGCGTTCGCTTCCACTTCTCTGAATACGCCTTCACGAAGTTGAAGGTGGGCGTGCCGGGTGAGTCGCTGACGTCGCCCGGGTTGATGAAAACGCAGATCATCACCGGAATCTTCTCCTGCGCGATCAGGTTGTCGATGGCGTTAAGCACGGGGAGGTTGCTGTTCCGATCCGTGTAAAAGCCGCCGTCCTGGAAAACCATCAGAGCTGCGGGCGTGTCCGGCTTGTATTGCGCTGGCACATATATCCAATATTCGCTCTTCATGCCGTCATAGATCTTGCTAGTGTGCGTGATTTTCTCGGAGAGCGTCCCTGACGGAACGCCCGGCTGAAGGTAAGACAACGGTCCGAATGCCGGTACGTCGAGTTTCCCGCCGAATTTCGCGCCATTGATGAGGTAGTAGAAAGAATGGAGTTTGCCAACCTGTTCTATGCGAGCGGCGCTGTACCAAATGTCCGAGCCTGTTAGCGGCTGCATCTGCGGCCCGGGAGCGCCGTCGATCAACAGCTCGGGTTTGGTCGGGGCTTGGACGGCAAAGAAGAAATCCGGGCCGCGGCCCGCCCAGGCAGTTCCCTCTTTCAGATCTTTGGCTTCAAAGCTGGAGGCGATCGCGTCCCGCAAACCGGGACCCGAGCTCTTCGCGAGTTCAATGAGCTGGGTTGCATTCGACTTCTCCGCGGCGAACGCGGAACCCGCTGGAAAGACCCCGAGTAGCACCAATATACGCAACAGGCTGCCCGCCGACTCAAATTTACTCCGATAGCGCATCGAACGGTTCCTCCCCGAAAGACTCACGAATTCTCCACTGGATGTGCCCAAAGCACCTTGCCATGATAGCTCTAAACTGCGGAAGCGCTGCCTTTTGACCGATCTCACGACAAGCCTTTATACTCACTCGACTTGTTCTAGCTGAAAGAACTGAGGACGCGTGTTTCTCACACTGATGAATCGATTGCGCGAGGGGCTCGCGCGGCATATCCGGGAAAAGTACGGCGTTGAGCTAGCGATCGTGCTGGAACGTCCGCCCAAGCTGGAAATGGGCGAAGCCGCTTCACCGGTATGTTTTGAATTGGCCAAGCGGCTGAAGCGTGCCCCCCGCCAGATCGCGCAGGAAATTGCGGCGCAGCTTGCTCCGGTAGAAGGGATTGCACGCATCGAAGTTGCCGGCGCCGGATATTTGAACGCGTTTTTCGATCGCGCCAGTTTTTGGGAACGCGCGCGGAGTCAAGCGGCAGCGGAGCCTTCGCACGCCGTCACACAGGGAAAGATCATCGTCGAGCACACCAGCATCAACCCGAACAAGGCGGCCCATATTGGGCATGTCCGCAATGCGGTTCTTGGCGACACCATGGCACGCACGCTGCGGCACGCCGGCTACAACGTGCAAGTGCAAAACTATATCGACAATACCGGCGTGCAGGTGGCCGATGTGGTGATCGGCTTTCTGGACATGGAAAAGCGCACGCCCATTAGCGTGAAAATGATGGCGCTGGAACCGCAGTTCGATTACCACTGCTGGGACCTGTACGCCAAGGCCACTCAATTCTTCGAGGAAGACAAACAGCGTGCCGCGAAATTGCGCGGCGACACCCTCAAGGCAATCGAGGAAGGCCGCGGCGAAGAAGCGGAGGTCGCGCAAGTTGTGGCGGACGCCATCGTCGGATGCCACTTGCGGACCATGGCTCGCCTCGACATTCGGTATGAACTGCTGGCGCGCGAAAGCGAAATTCTGCACTTGCATTTTTGGGACGCGGCGTTCGCGAAATTGCGAGAGTCAAACGCCATTCAGTACGCCAACAGCGGAAAGATGGCAGGCTGCTGGATCATGCCGTGGAAAGAGGAAGTTGAGGACGGAAAGGAAGTAAAGGAGGTAAGGGAACGGACCGGTGGGGCGGAAGAAGAAAACACGCAGGACAAGATTATCGTGCGGTCCAACGGCACGGTGACGTACGTTGGCAAGGATATTGCCTATCAGTTGTGGAAGTTCGGGTTGCTGGGCAAAGACTTTCACTACACCAAGTGGCCGAACACTCCCGAGGGAGAAGTTGTCTGGGCCACAACTAGCAAGCCGAACGATCCCGACGCACCGAACTTCGGCGCGCCGGCGGCGATGGTCTACAACGTAATCGATGCTCGCCAGGCGTACTTGCAGCAGGTCGTTGCCGCAGGTCTGCGCGCTTTGGGGCATGCCGCGGAGGCCGACCACTCGATTCACTTGTCGTACGAGATCGTGGCGCTAACGCCGCGATGCGCCACCGAAATGGGATACGAGTCGTCACCCGAAGACGCCAAGAAACCATACGTGGAGGTCAGCGGTCGCAAAGGCCTCGGCGTCAAAGCCGACGACCTGATCGACAAGCTGGCAGTGGCCGCGCTGGCCGAGGTGCAGGAACGCCATCCGGACATGAGGGCTGCTGAGCAGAAAAGCACAGCCCACGCGATTGCGGTGGGCGCGCTCCGATTTTTCCTCTTGAAGTTCACGCGCACGTCCATTATCGCGTTCGATTTCAAGGACGCCCTAAGTTTTGAAGGTGAAACGGGACCGTATTGCCAATACGCCGTCGTGCGCATCCGTGGCATTCGCCGCAAAGGCGCCGAAACCGGCGCTGTCAACGCTGCGTTAACCAATGAAACCATCAGCGCGCTGCTGACGGGAAGCGAGGGGAACGGCCTTTGGGAGCTGCTGCTAGCGGCAGGATCTCTCGATTACGCAGTCGACGCGACGATTGGCGCGCAAGAGCCGGCGTTTCTGGCCAAGTTCGCGTTCCAATTGGCGCAGGCCTTCAACAATTTCTATCACAAGCACCACATCCTGTCGGAAGCCGACGAGCAGAAGCGCGCGTTCTTGCTGGCGCTGACAGAATTGGTGGAAGCGCAGTTGGTACGAGCGCTCGGCCTTCTCGGCATTAGCGCCCCCGAAAAAATGTGAACCCCCACCAGCAGGCGCAAGGCCTCCGGGCCAGGCAACTTAGTACGACATGACGAGATTGACCAGCGTGCGCACCGCGATGCCCGTCGGGCCTTTCGCGAGCCATGGCTTGGCGTCGTCGTTCCAGGCCGTCCCTGCGATGTCGAGGTGAATCCATGGCGTATCGCCGGCGAATTCGCGGATGAACCATGCGCCGGTGATCGAACCGCCTCCTTTGCCGCTGCCGATGTTCTGAATGTCGGCGAAGCTGCCTTTGATGAATTCCCGGTATTCGTCGTCCATTGGCATCTGCCACATTTTTTCGCCGGCTGCCTTGGCCGAGGCCAGAAGCTTGTCCGTCCAGGGCTGGTCGGAGCCGAAGACGCCGACATTTACATTAGCCAAAGCAACGACAATCGCGCCGGTCAACGTCGCCGCATCGACCAGATGTGTAGCGCCGAGTTGCTTCGCGTAGTGGACGGCGTCAGCAAGGATCAGCCGGCCCTCCGCGTCGGTGTTCAGCACCTCAATGGTTTTGCCAGACATGGCGGTCTGGATGTCGCCGGGCTTCTGCGCCTTGCCGCCGGGCATATTCTCCGTGCTGGGCACCACGCAAATCACCTTGACGTTGGGCTTGAGCGCCGCCAAGGCGCGCATAGCGCCCAGCATGGTCGCCCCGCCGGCCATGTCGTACTTCATTTTTTCCATGCCGTCGGCGGGCTTAATCGAAATACCGCCGGTGTCGAACGTCACCGCTTTTCCCACCAATCCAATCACCGGCGCACCAGGCTTCACATTCACGGGCGTATACGTGACGACAATCATCCGCGGCGGCTCGACGCTGCCCCGCGCCACGCTGAGCAGCGCACCCATCTTCAGGCTGGCGATCTTGTTCTCGTCGAGAATGTCCACAGCCAGCCCGGCCTCCTTCGCCATGGCCTCGGCTTTGTCCGCTAAAATCTTTGGCGTCAGTTTGTTGGAAGGCTCATTCACCAGGTCCCGCGCGAAATTCTGAGCCTCCGCAATCACCCGGCCCCGCGACACTCCCTTTTCCGCCGCGGCGCGCTCCTTGTCCGAATACCCCGCCAGCAACAGGGTATCGACGCCCTTGTCGTTTTTCTTGTCCGTCTTGTATTTGTCGGTCTCAAAATCCGCCGCAAGTGCTCCCTCGGCGACCGTCTGAGCCGCGTCTTCCGTCACGTCGCTTTCTCGCACCACGAACGCAATCTGCTTGACGCCACGCGATTTCAGATAGCGGAACGCCGCCCCAGCAATCTTCCGCAAGGTCGCGCCGTCGAATCTCTCTCGCTTCCCCGCTCCAACCAAAAGCAGCCTCGCCGCCGCGAGTCCCGCAGGGGCATGCACCAGGGTCATCTCCAGCGGTTTGCCGGTCAATTCACCGCTCTTCGCTAACCTTGCCAACAGCCCGCTGGCAGATTTATCGATCTCCGCGATGCGGCCCTGAACCGGGTCGGGTTCCTCAAAAACGTAGGTGACCAAGGCATCGGTCGTCAGTCCTGCATACGGCTTTGTTTCCAGCGTGATCTGCATAGTCCCTTTCATCGCCTCCGGTTGCGATACATAGCTTCTTCGGCTTCTCTGCGCGCCTCTTTGGTACGCTCGTCCTGGCGGCGGTCCCACGTCTTCTTGCCTTGCGCCAGGGCAATCTCGCACTTCGCGACCCCGTCGCGAAAGTATATCCGCAGAGGAATGACAGTTAAACCCTTGGACTCAACGCGGCCTGCCAACTTGTAAATCTCGTTTTTGTGCAGCAGCAGCTTTCGCGAGCCCAACGGCTCGTGGTTCCATGGGCCCCCGGGCATATATTGGGCGATGTGCGCGTTGACCAGCCACGCGCCATTGGCCTTGAAATCGACGAAGGCGTCCCGAATATTCGCCTTTCCTTCGCGCAGAGCCTTCACTTCTGTGCCGTGGAGGACCAGCCCCGCCTCCATCTTCTCCAAGAGATGATAGTTGTAGGAGGCAGCGCGGTTCTGCGCCACTACCAGCTCCTTCGGTTTTTCGGTCTTCTTCGAGTCTTTAGCCACGCACTTTGATCCTATGTGACTGCACGGTTAAATGCTACCTAGACGGGGGTAACGCATGCAAGACAGCCAACCTTCCGTTGCTTGCCCAGCCTCTAACCCGATGCTAGACTTCGACAGAATTTGTGCCCAAGCCCTGGAGAGTACATGCGAGGATGGAGCAAGCTCATTGTATGTGTGGGTGTTGGGGTCCTGGCAGCCGGCTGCCCGAAGGGCAAGCCTGACTACCAACAAGGGCGCAAAGCGGAGAGTCTTCAGGACTATGACGCCGCCTACGATTTTTACCAGAAAGCGCTGAAAAACGAGCCCGATAACGCCGAATATCAGGTCAGGTTCGCCCAAGCCCGCTTCGAGGCGGGTTCCTACCACGTCAAACAGGGTCTGAAAATGCGCGAACGCGGCGACCTCCCGGGAGCAGCAGGGGAGTTTCAGCACGCCGCGGCCATCGATCCCTCGAGCCCGATCGCCGAACAAGAGCTGCGCAAGACCGCGGAGATGATTGCCGAGAAAGATCGCAGCAATGCGGCCGCCGCCGAACCGCCTGCCGATTCCAGCGAGCAGCCTCTCGCTTCCTTGCCGCCGGAGATCAAGCCCCTATTGACCTCTCCGATCACCTTCACGATGGTGAACGACGCCAAGATCGTGTTCAACACTATCGCCAAGCTGGCCGGTCTAACGGTCATCTTCGATCCCGACTTCCCGGCCCGGCGCATCTCGGTGGAGATGAGCAACTTGACGCTGAGACAAGCCCTCGACTTGGTCTCGCTGGAGAGCAAAGCCTTCTGGAAGCCGGTGACCGAGAACATCATCTTCGTCATTCCCGACCAGCCTCAGAAGCGCCGCGACTACGAGGAACAGGTCGTGCGCACGTTCTACCTCTCGAATACCGTCCAGGCACAGGATCTGACCGAAATCGTCACCGGGCTCCGCCAGTTGCTGGACTTGAAGCGCATCCAGCAGGTCAACTCGCAAAACGCGATCATTGTGCGCGACACGCCAGACAAGCTAGCCCTCGCCAAAAAGATGATCGACGATATCGACAAAGCTAAGCCGGAAGTCGTGATCCAGGTGCAAGTCTTGGAGGCGAGGCTCGACAAGATCCGCAATCTCGGCATATCGCCGGGCACGACCGCGTCGATATCCGTGGTCCCACCGGGAACGACGACCACGACGAATAACACAGGCACGAATACGACTGGTACGTCGACGACCTCTACCACGAATATCCTGACGCTGCAAAACCTTGCGCATCTGAATGGCTCCGCTTACAGCATCACCCTGCCGTCGTTCACTGCGAACGCCCTCTTGAATGATTCCACGACGAAAATCATCCAAAATCCCGAGATTCGTTCGGTGGATGGTCAGGCCGCCAAGCTGCGTATCGGCGACAAAGTTCCCATCGCCACCGGCAGCTTCCAGGCTGGAGTCGGAGTCGGTTCGACGGCTGGGGCGGGCTTCGTGAATCCCTTGGTGAATACTCAATTCCAGTACCAAGAAGTCGGCGTCAACGTGGACGTGACTCCTCGAGTGCATCCGAATCACGAAGTAAGCCTGAAGGTGAAAGTAGAGGTATCGTCGGTAACCGGGCAATCGAACATCGGTGGCATTCAGCAACCCATTATCAGCCAGCGCACGATCGACCACGAGATTCGCCTCAAAGAGGGCGAAGCCAGCATCCTGGGCGGGTTGCTCACCAAAACGGACTCCAAGAGCTTATCCGGCTGGCCCGGATTGGCGCACGTTCCACTCTTGCGGTATCTGTTCTCGGAAGACACCAAGAATTACGAAGACGACGAGATCATGATCATTCTGACTCCGCACATCGTTCGGCTTCCGGAGTGGACCCGCGCGAATCTGCGGCCTTTGTACTCTGGCTCGGAAACGAACGTCGAGGTTCGGCGCGAGAGCGATGTCCGGACGCCGACGACGGCGCCTGCGGCGGGGACGCCAACTCAAGAGACACCGGCACCGACTGCGCCGATCGCGGCTGCACCGGGTGCGGCAAATCAGAGCGGACAGTCTGCACAGCTCCGATTCGAGCCCCGCAACCTGACTCTGAAAACGGGTCAGACAGCTACGATCGGTGTGGTCGTCGACAACGTGAACGATCTTTTCTCGATTCCCTTCTTGCTGCAGTACAACCCGGCCGTGATTAGCGTCGAGGAAGTGCAACATGGAGGCTTCCTGCAGGGGGGAAATCAAGAGATCGCGATCGCCCAACGCGTCGATAAAGAACGCGGCCAAGCCATCATCTCCGCGACGCGCCAGCCAAACACGGTAGGCGTCAGCGGCACGGGCACAATCATGGGCATTGTCGTGAAGGCGATCGGCCCCGGCTCGTCAAACCTGTCGATCGTACAGGTCAACGCCAAGGACTCGCAGCAGAAGCCGATCCCGCTGGTCACCAACGAGGCCACGCTGCAAGTGCAACCCTAAGTGAGCAACGGGGCGTCGAAACTAGGGAACCACATGCCTCACAAGAATCGCATCCGCCACCGTCAAATCTCGATGGCCGCGGGCATGACGCTTCTCGAGCTTATCTTGGCCTGCTCGATCCTCATGATCTTGTCGTCCGCCGCCCTGCCGATCGCGCGCTATTCCATCATTCACAAGAAGGAAGAGTTGCTGCGCTACGACCTGCGGCAGATGCGAGACGCCATCGATCGTTATAAAGATCTGGCCGATCGCAACCTCATCCGCGTGGAAGTCGGAAGCGAGGGCTACCCGCCCGATCTGGAGACTCTTGTGAAGGGCGTGCAACTCGGCGCTGGCGACGACCGCAAAGTACGGTTCCTGCGGCGCATCCCGATAGATCCGATGACGGGCCGGGCCGAATGGGGGCTGCGTTCCATTCAGGACGACGCGGATTCAACCAGCTGGGGTGGAAAGAACGTGTTCGACGTATACTCGAAATCACAGGGGACTGCCAGCGACGAGACGCGCTATTCCGACTCGACCTACTGGTAGTGGAAACTGCAAGCGCTGTTGAAACCTTTATCGAAATAAGGAACCAGAATGCACCGACTATGCTTATCCTCGCGCTCGATGGCAACCCGCAAGCGCCGCGGATCCGTGCTCGCACGCGGCTTCACGCTGATCGAGTTGATGATTGTCATCACCATTATTTTTATCCTGATTGGCATGGCCGCGGCTCGCTACGACCGTTCCGTGCAACGCGCCAAGGAAGCAACCTTGAAGAGCGATCTCCAAGTCATGCGCCAAGCGATCGACAACTACACGCTCGACAAAGAAAGTGCGCCGCAATCGCTTGACGATCTCGCGAACCCGCAGGCACCGTACCTCCGCGAAGTTCCCATCGACCCGATGACCCGGCAGAAGGATTGGCACGTCGATTTCGGGGATACGGTTATGAGCCCGGATCAAGTAAATAATGGCATCGTCGACGTGCACTCAAATTCGAGCCAGACCTCTCCGAGCGAGGGCACCCAGTACAATACTTGGTAGCTCAACTGGCAATTCCCTTTCGCTCCACACCTCTCAATCCTTCCCTACCCTCGCGCTACGAGCGCCTGCAATTTGACGCCGCACTCCGCGTCCGCTATAGTCGTGGTGCGGGGTGGAGCAGCCTGGTAGCTCGTCGGGCTCATAACCCGAAGGTCGTCAGTTCAAATCTGACCCCCGCAACCAATTGAATCGTTGTTCACGAAGGGCCGGACGCTCCATCCGGCCTTTTTCTTTTGCACGCGGCTCTAAGCCGAAGAAGTCGGGCCAACCCTTCCTTGCTGTGGATATGCAACCTTTCGAGACGTTCCCTCGGCTCGCTGCAATGAAGCGCGTTTTATATTAAGATTCGTGTGCGCGACAGCCCTGGAGTTTGTTGATAGTCCGGCTTTCGACGCAGAACTTTCTCGTCTCCCTGAGCGCCACCATGATCGAAGACTTATCCCGATATCATCAACCGGTCAGCACGCTGTTTGCCCAGTCCTACGGCTCCGCCGACTGGGAGAAGTACCGCTTGAGCGAGGAGCAGCTCGAAGTTTTCCACGAAAATGGCTACCTGAAGGGCGTTCGCATTCTGACCGACGACCAGGTGGAAGTTCTGCGCGCGGAATTGGAGCAACTGATGAATCCGGCGCACGCCGGCCGGCATTTATTTCACGAATACCATTCCAACGAATCGACGGACCCGAACCGCGTCGTTTTTCACGCACTGGGCGCTTGGCGCGTGATGCCCGGCTTTCACGATCTCCTCTGGAACCCCGCATTCCTGGTGCCAGCATCTCAGCTATTGGACGGTCCGGTGAGGTTCTGGCACGACCAGCTTTTCTGCAAACCGGCAAAGCATGGCGGCGTCGTGGCTTGGCACCAGGATTATTCGTACTGGACAAGAACCACGCCTTTGGCGCACCTCACTTGCTGGATTGGCCTAGACGATTCAACCCGCGAGAACGGTTGCTTGAATTACATTCCAGGAAGCCATAAATGGCCCGACTTGCCCAAACCTGTTCTCACCGGGGAAATGGATGGCATCCGCGACAGTTTGCCCGAAGATCTGAAGAAGAAATTCGCGCCTGTCGCTGTTGAGTTGAAGAAGGGTGAAAGCTCCTTTCACCACGCGCGAACCATGCACGGTTCGCGCGCGAACGATACGCCTGCACCGCGTCGCGCCACCGTGATCAACGTCTTTCGCGATGGCGTAATGTCGAATGCGGATGAACCACTCCTTACCGGCGTCCCGACCATTCCTCGCGGAGACAAGATGGGCGGACAGTTCTTTCCCCTGCTGTTCGATCCCGAATCGGCAGCTGCCAAGGCGCGATGACGGAAAATCCCCTTTAGACCCAAAGCAAGATCCCTCAGCCTAGCGGTCGCACCGGAACGTCTCACGAATCGCATCCAGTTGCTTCCCTATGTCTCCGTCGCGCCGCGAGACTCCTCGTTGAGTTCTTATCGAAGACGGTTTGAGTATCCCCGTTTGCGTGGGCTTTTCTAGGCGTGTTCAGTCTCGATGCGGAAGCCCCAGGCGAAGGCACTCGGGCGGTGCGATTGGTCCTGCAAGTTCTCGGGAATTGCGATACGCAGACCCCGCGAGGAATCAAGCGTCCACTGCAGCGCCTCGGGATACCCGAGAAGGCGAATCACTGAGCCCGCACGCGGCCGCACCAAAGCAAGGTCCAGCGTTCGTCCGGGCCAGCCCAGCGCGAAGGCATACACGGTGCGGCCGTCCTTGCTGCGCGTATAACGAATGTTGTCGCCCTCCGACCAAGCGTCGCCCTCGCGCGATCTGGTCGCGTAGATTCCCTCGCCATTGACTTTGAGCCAGGCTCCCGCGCCACGCATCTGTCGCGCCGCTTCAGGATGGAACTCTCCCAGGGCGCTCGGGCCCACACCCACCATGAAACCACCGCCTTTCGCCGCGCAGTCCACGATATTGCGAACGATCCATTCCGTGCCCTTGTGTTTGGCGGCGTCCGGCTCGTAAGAAAAATCCGTGCCCAACGGATAGATGACGAACCATGGCACGTTCGATCCCCGATTGCTCTCGGGTACGGCTCGCTCTGGTGTGTAGTAGTCGCCGTAGTTTCCAATGCCACGGTGCCGCAGCATCACATGGGGTTGCAGAGTCCGCAGGTAGAGAATGGTCTTGCGCAGTTCCGGCCAGACTGCCGGGCCTAAATACATGTCTAGACACAACATGTCGATGGTGCCGTAGTTGGTAAGCAGCTCAGTCAACTGCGCGCGATGGCGTGCCATCATGCGCTCCACCTCTTCGGGGCTAGGATCAGGCACGATGACCAGGCGGTCGCCGAACAAGCTCTTGGCCTTGGCGAATTGACCTTCGCTCGTCAGCTGCACCGAAGACGGCACCTGAAGCGGATGTGTGACGTACGGCCGAAAGTCTGCGTCGTACCAGTCCGGGTGGGAAAAATAGAGATCGATCTTGATGTTCCGCTTGTTCGCCGCGGCGCACAGCTCCTTGACGACATCGCGGCGGAAAGGCGTCTCCATGATGCTGTACGCCAGGTCACACGACTCGACCTTCGGCCCGCCTTCCGCGATCCAGTTCGTGCGTCGTTTCACCCGGGTCTTCGTATCGAACATGGAAAAGCCTTCGTGGTGCTTGCTGGTGAAGGCAAACATCTTCATTCCGCTCTCTGCGAAGAGGTCCGTCCATGCATCGGCATCGAAGCCTGCCGGATTCCACGTCTTGTACAGGTCGTTGTACCCCTGACGGTCATCGAAGGACATCTTCAGGAAGGGCCAGGATTCGTCGCCTCGGTGCCAGATGGAATAGAGGCCCCAGTGAAGGCGGACACCGAACTTCATGTCTCGGAACGCCTCGTAAGAGCTATCCGGCGCCCAGCGATACTCGGGTACGGGAGTCTCCTCAACGTAAGAGTCGTATCTATTGAGGATGTTCGGCGGAAAGTGGTGCTCAATCCTCGGCGAATCGTCACCCAAAGACCCGAAGGACGGGGATACACCCGCCAGGGCAAGCGCGCCGCTGGACTGCAGAAACCGGCGTCGGCTAAGCATCGTTGAACCAAACATTGTAGACATGAGCTCTCCGGAGTCACCCAGTGCATGCCGCCAGCACTTGTGCGCTCATTTTAGCTGTATTTCGTCGCAGTGAGCACAGGGCTCGGAGCCGAAAGCAAAAACTCACGGCGCTTCAAAAAAACTGGTGTGCGACGCGGGAACTCCCATCAAAGAAATCCGGTGCGTTCTTTATGAGTGCAGGCCGCCGGCTTGGAGCAATCGATAGGTATGCCGCGCGATCTGGGCTTCTTCTTCAGCCGGGACAATCTTCACTCGCACAGAGCTTTCCTTCGCGCTGATGCTCTCGCGGTTGCCCGCATTGGCTGACCCATCCAGCACAATCCCGAGCGGCTCGAGACTCCGGCAGATTTTCTCGCGAACCACCGCGTCGTGTTCGCCGATGCCACCTGTAAAAATCAGTAGATCTAAGCCTTCGAGAATTGCGATGAACCCCGCGATGGCTTTTTTCGCGCTTCGTGAAAATAAGTCGATGGCCAGCTTCGCCTGAGCATTGTCTCCGGCTTCGTGCAATCGCCGCATATCACTCGACAAGCCCGAGATTCCCAACAGACCCGATTCCTTGTCGAGCAGCTTTTCCAACTCGTCGACACCGCTGCCGCTGGTTCGGAGGATGTGCAGCAAAACACCCGGATCGAGATCGCCGCTGCGCGTGCCCATCACGATGCCTCCGGTCGGCGTAAGTCCCATCGTCGTGTCAACGGAAACGCCGTCGGCGATCGCCGTGATGCTCGCCCCGCTCCCCAGATGCGCAACGATCGTGCGCCGCCCCACCTCCGCGCCGAGCGCGTGCAGAACGGATTCGCACGACAGCCCGTGGAATCCATAACGGCGCACGCCAGCTTCCCAAAACCTTTCCGGCAGGGGGAATCGCGCGGCAATTTCGGGCAGGGTGCGGTGGAACGCGGTGTCGAAGCACGCAAACTCCGGCACGCCGGGAAAGCGCTGTTGTGCAGCTCGAATCACACGGAGAGCAATCGGCACGTGCAGCGGCGCAAACGGAGTCGCGGCTTCGAGTTGCTCCAATACCGCCGGAGTGATCCGCTGATGCTCTCGCAACGCTGGTCCGCCGTGCACTACACGGTGCCCGATTCCTGCAACAGCAGGCGACGGGAGGTCGCGAAGTTTGTCCGCGACCACACCAATAGCGTCCGCTTGTTCCGAGATCGCATGGTCGTCGTGTGTCAACTCCTTTCCCGTAGCGGAGCGCATCCACAGCTTGCCCTGGCCGGTACCAATTCCCTCCACAGCACCGCGATACGCCAGACGGACTTCGCCGGATTCTGCGAGCGAACAGACCGAACTTCAGAGACGAGGAACCGCTGTTCAGCGCAAGGAGAGCTATTTCGGGCATAGCCGATTCAACTCAGCGTCCACTTCCAATTCCTTACTTCGGGAAGATCCTCGCCGTGTTCGGAAACGTACAGCTTATGCCTTTGCATCGTTTCGCTGAATTGCTGCGAGGCTTGCTCGGCCATCGCGGCGAGACGCGGAACGCGCAGCACGACATCGAGCGCCAGCCGGAAGCGGTCCATACGATTGAGCACCACCATATCGAACGGCGTCGTCGTCGTGCCCTCTTCCACATAGCCGCGCACGTGGATGTTGTGATGATTTCGCCGGCGATACGTGAGCCGATGAATCAACGTGGGATACCCGTGGAACGCGAAGATCACCGGCTTGTCCGTCGTGAACAGCGCGTCGAAGTCCTCGTCGGCAAGGCCGTGCGGATGTTCCGATACCGGCTGCAGCGCCATCAGGTCCATAACGTTCACCACGCGAATACGCAAATCGGGCACATGCTCGCGCAGTAAAGAAACCGCGGCGAGTATTTCCAGGGTGGGAACATCACCCGCACATGCCATCACCACATCCGGCGAGCCCCCGTCGTTGCTGGCCCAGTCCCAAATCCCCAGACCCGCGGTGCAATGGTGCACCGCCGAATCCATGTCCAGCCAATTCGGTGCCGGCTGCTTGCCCGCGACGATCAGGTTCACGTAATGCCGGCTCCGCAGGCAATGATCTGCCACCGAAAGCAGCGTGTTGGTGTCCGGCGGCAGATAAATCCGCACCACATCGGCTTTCTTGTTCGCAACGTGATCGATGAACCCGGGATCCTGGTGCGAGAACCCATTGTGATCCTGCCGCCACACGTGGGAGGTCAGCAAATAGTTGAGTGAAGCAATCGGCTTGCGCCACGGAATCGTGCGCGTCGTCTTCAGCCATTTCGCATGCTGATTGAACATGGAATCGATGATGTGAATGAACGCTTCGTAGCAAGAGAACCACCCATGCCGCCCGGTGAGGAGGTAGCCCTCTAGCCAGCCTTCGCACATGTGCTCGCTGAGAACTTCCATCACGCGGCCATCCGTCGCCAAGTGCTCATCGACGGGCAATGTGGCCGCCTCCCACGTTTTGCCGGTGACCTCCATTATGCGCTTCGAGCCGATTGGAGGCCGTCTCGTCCGGGCCAAATACGCGGAAATTGCGCTTCTCCAGGTTGAGCTTCATCACGTCGCGCAAATACCCGCCCAAAATGCGCGTCGCTTCCGTGTCTGGGTGTGCCAGGCGCTTCACCTCCACGGCGTAGCTGCGGAATTGCGGAAGCCGCAACGGCTCCAGCAACAAGCCGCCGTTGGCATGCGGATTCATCCCCATGCGGCGCGCGCCCTTAGGAGCCAGCGCCGCGAGTTCCGGCTTAAACTTCCCGTCACGATCGAAAAGCTCTTCCGGCCGATAGCTCTTCATCCAGTCTTCCAGAATCTTCAAATGCTCCGGTTTTTCGCGCAGTTCCGCGACACGGCACCTGGTGCGAACGCCAAGTGCCTTCAACAGGCTTGCCATCCACCACTTTCGGCCCAGTCCAACCCTTGGGCGTGCGCAGGATCAGCATCGGCCAGCGGGGACGTTCGGTATAGCCCTTCTTCGCGCGCCCGCTTCTGTATGGCGCGAATCTCGGCGAGCATCACTTCAAGCGTCGCCGCCATGCGTTGGTGCATGGACACCGGATCGTCGCCTTCGAGGTAATGCGGCGTGTACCCGTATCCACGGAACAGCGATTCCAGCTCTTCCTGCGAGATGCGCGCCAGCACCGTCGGATTCGCGATTTTGTAGCCGTTCAGATGCAGGATCGGCAGCACCGCGCCGTCGTGCACCGGGATCCACAAACTTGTTCGAGTGCCAGCTTGTGGCGCACGGACCGGTCTCCGCTTCGCCGTCACCGACGATGCAAGTCACGATCAGGTCAGGATTGTCGAACGCCGCGCCATACGCATGCAGCAGCGAGTATCCCAACTCCCCGCCTTCGTGGATGGACCCGGGCGTTTCCGGCGCGACGTGGCTTGGAATGCCGTAGGGCCAGGAAAACTGCCGAAACAGCCTCTTCATGCCGTCGCGGTTTTGCTCAATGTGCGGATAAATCTCGCTGATACGACCCTTCGAGATACGTGTGCGCCACAATGCCCGGGCCGCCGTGGCCTGGTCCGATCACATAAATCATGTTCAGGTCGTGCTCGGTGATCAGCCGGTTCAAGTGCGTGTAAATGAAATTGAGACCTGACGTGGTGCCCCAGTGGCCCAGCAACCGAGGCTTGATGTCTTCGATGGAAAGCGCGCGCTCTAAAAGCGGATTGTCTTTAAGATAGATTTGCCCAACGGACAGGTAGTTAGCCGCGCACCAGTACGCGTGCATCTTCTCGAGTTGCTCTCGACTTACCGGCCCGGCCATCTTTCCACTCCTTGCACAACAGAACGGAACTCTGCGCCACGCTAACGCCATAGAATAGCTTAGAGTTAGTCAACGGAGTGTGACACCGGTCACATCGAATCGAATTTCGCCGTGCTCGAAGGCACGCGTCTCGTCGCAACCCTTCAGATCTTCCGCACCAAGCCTTGTTCCGTGGCCCGCGTATTGCGAACCAGTAGCAACACCAGAATCATCCCCGTGAACGGAATCACTCCAGCGAGAATCATCAACGGATCGAACAAATGCGTGCCCGTGGCGACCCGCGCATCGGAGAGATGCCCGGCCAGCTCAAATACGATAATCGTTCCGATCGCCGCGCCGGTTCCACTCATGCCGCTCACTGTAGCCACAGACTCGCTAGTGAACAAATCCGAAGGCAGCACGTTAGCAATGGTCGTAAACGATGCGTAAGCAAAATGTTGCCAGCCCGAAGAGCAGCGTAAGCACGTAAAGATTCACGGTGAAGATGGTGGGAATCAAAAGCATCACGCCGATGCCTCCAAACACAACCACCGCCTTGCGTGCATTTCCTAGCGACCAGCCCCTCTTGATCAAGTAGCCTGACACGCCCCCGCCGAAGAAATTGCCGAGATCGGCCGCGATGAACGGTACCCACACCGCGATCAAGCCGCTCTTTAGAGAAATGCCCTTCGCTACCAAATAGATCGGGAACCAATCGGCGATGAAAAACCAAACGGGGTCGGTAAACGTCCGCGAGATGATCGTTCCCCACGTCTGCGGAAGCTTTAGCAAATCGCGAAAACGGGGACGCGCTTTTGTGGGCGCGCCCTCTTCCCGGGTGTCCGACAAGATCATTCGGCGTTCGGCATCGCTGATGCGCGGATGTTCCGCAGGCGTGTAGTAGAACCGCCGCCAAACAACCAGCCAAAGAAGCCCAAGTAAGCCTGGAATCACAAACGCGGCCCTGAATCCCCAACGAAAATAAAGAGGCAGGACAATGAACGGCGCCATGGCGCCGCCGATCGACGACCCACTGTCGAAAAACGCGGTCGCCAGCCCGCGCTCCTGCTTGGGAAACCACTCCGAAACCGCCTTGGTCGCGCCGGGCCAGTTCCCCGACTCGCCTGCGCCGAGAAAAAACCGGAATCCCAGAAAGCTATAAAACCCTCGCGCCAAAGGCGTCAGAATCGAAACACTCGAGTACCACAGCACAGTGATCGTCAGGCCGCGTTTCGTTCCCACGCGATCCATCAACCTCCCGCAAAGGGTCATGCCTATGCAATACGCCACGCGAAAAGCCACTACGATGTTGGCGTAGTCGGTGTTCGTCCAGTGATAGTCCTGCTTGAGGTACGGAGCGAGGAGGGATAGCGTCTGCCGGTCGACGTAGTTGATAACCGTTGAAGCAAATAAAATCCCGCCAATCCACCATCGCAGCGAGGGAATGGCGCGCCGGCCGCCGGCACTGGGATGCGTCGAGTCCATTTGCGCGGCGATGTGCATGTAGGAAACGCCGGCGGTTGCTCAGGCCGATGCAGCAAGCGCCGACAACGTCGCCGGACTCAGCAAAGCCGCCGATTCCGTGTCCAGATAAATCGTCGCGTTCGAATGCGTCCGCAAAATCGACGCCGGCGCCAGCGGGCCGATTGGGCCATCGAAACACGCCTTCATCGCCGCCGCTTTCCTCTTGCCCCCAACCACCGCGATTATTTCCCTGGCCTTCAGAACTTGCTGTACCGACATCGACATCGCCTGCTTCGGCACCGCCTCCAAATTCGCAAACCAGCCTTCGCCGACTTGCTGCTGCCGGCACGCTTCATCCAGGGTCACCACGATAAAAGGCTCCTCGATCTCAAAGTCCGCCGGCGGATCGTTGAATGCCAGATGTCCGTTTTCCCCGATGCCTACAAAGGCGATGTCGATCGGGGCGGCGGTGATCGCTTTGTTCGCCCGGCGGATCATTTCTGCCGGATCTTCCTCGCCATCCAGCAGGCAATGCATCGTAATTCCCGTTTTGCTGATCAGGTGTTCTCGCATATACAAAGCGAAACTCGCCGGATGCGTCATCGGCAGACCGATGTATTCGTCCAGGTGGAACAGTTCCACCCGTTTCCAGTCGATATCCGGTATCGCCGTCAGCGCTTCCAGGAACTCAATCTGCGACGCTGCGCTTGCCGCCACCACCCTTGCCCGCCCGCGATCCGCGATCGTACGCTGTATCACCGTCGCTGCGTGCGCCGCCGCGGCTTTCGCAAGCGAATACTTCTCCTCGAATACTCTCAAGATCATGTCGCTCTCCCCCGTCGCGATACCCTCAAAGCACAACTCACCTGTTTAAACCGTTTCAACACGCCACTTTGCCTCGACCCTTGCTACTATACCAGCCGCGTGCGGTTCGCTTTTTCGTTCCGACTGCGACTCCGTCTCGTGCCGCCACCACGACTTCATTGGGCGAGCCGGAATTGTAACCTCTCAGGAGCCGGTATGGTGCATCGAAATAAATTAACCACAATTCCGCCAGGGCGCATTTTATTGAGCGTGGCCCTGGCGCTTCTGAGCACCACTTTCCTTCCGCCTTTGTCCCCGGCGCAAACCGTTCGGGTCGACGCCACGCCCAGCCGCGTCGTCAACTCGTTCAGTCCACTCTACGCACTGGGTTCAACCGTCGATCGCGTGCCCAGCAACGCCACCGACGCATTTTTTGCGCCTGCTGCCATCAAAGAGATTCTTTCCGCAGGATGGGGCGCCATCAGCTATCGGCAAAACACGGAGTTGTTCGTGCAAGCGTGGCACTGGAATCCGAAAGGCACCTGGAGCGATCCTGCCGGCAAAGGCTACTTCACTGGCGATTCCAATCCCGACGGAAATGATTCGCCACTCCTACGGCTACTCGTTGCAGCATCGCGGCTTCACTCGCAACGGCGGCACCGAAGACGTCGGCTTTTCGCGCCTGAACGACGGCGACGGCAAAACCTACTGGAAGAGCAATCCGTACCTAACCAAACTCTTCACCGGCGAAGACGACGCCCTGCACCCGCAGTGGGTTGTGATCGACCTGGAAGCCAAGCAAAACGTCAACGCCATCCGCATCGATTGGGGCGAACCCTATGCCACCGCCTACGAGGTGCAGTATTGGACAGGCACTGGCGACGCCATGGACGAGCAAGCCTCGGGCGAATGGAAGACGTTCACTTCCGGATCGGTGACCAACGGCAAAGGAGGCAGCTTGACGCTGTCGCCTTGACGCTTCGTTTGTCGGAGCGCGCTTTGTGCGCGTGCTGATGACGCAATCTTCGAACACGTGCGACACGCACGGCGCCGCCGACCGCCGCAATTGCGTTGGCTACGCCATCAGGGAGCTTTATTGGGGTACCCTCGACGAAAAGGACAATTTCAAAGACTTAGTTCGCCACTCGCCGGACCAGAAACAAACCGCCACGTACTGTTCTTCTGTCGATCCCTGGCACGAGCCATCCGATCTCTTCGTCGCCCCGGACAAAATGGAATCCGGCGATCAACCGGGATTCGATCTCTTCTATACCAGCGGCATCACCCGCGGATTGCCCGCGATCGTGCCCATCGCATTGCTCTACGGCACACCCGAGGATTCCGCCGCCCAGATCGCCTATCTGGAAAAGCGCGGCTACCCCATCTCCTACATCGAGATGGGTGAAGAAGCCGACGGACAGTACATGACCCCCGAAGACTATGGCGCTTTGTATTTGCAATGGGCCACCGCGCTCCATCGCGTCGATCCAAAACTCAAACTCGGGGGCCCCGCGTTTCAAGGCGTCACCGAGGACATCAAAGTCTGGCGCGACGCTCAGGGACGCGACTCTTGGTTCGGCCGCTTCCTCGACTATCTGAAAAGGCACGACCGGATCGCGGACTTCGCCTTCATGTCCTTCGAGCACTATCCCTACGACGGCTGCGAGACGCCGTGGAAAAATCTTTATCAGGAGCCGCAACTCATCAGCCACATCATGGACGTTTGGCGAAGCGACGGCTTGCCGCCCGACATCCCCATGTTCGACACAGAGACCAACGCTCACGGTGGCGAAGCCTCGGTGGATGTGTTCGGCGCGCTGTGGCTGGCGGATTCCTTCGCGGGGTTTCTCACCGCCGGCGGCAAGGGTACGTTCTACTATCACGACTTGCCGTACTCGCCCGCTCATCCGGCGTGCCCGAATAGTTGGGGCACGTATCACATGTTCATGGTCGACGCGAATTACAAGATCAAACAGAAGATCTCGCAATACTTTGCCGCGCAGATGATCACCCAGGAGTGGGTACAGCCACAGGATGCCGAGCACCTGCTATTCAGCGCAGCGAGCGACATCAAGGACGCGGAAGGACATGTGCTTGTGACCGTGTACCCGGTCCTGCGCCCCGACAATCAATGGTCGTTGCTGCTAGTGAACAAGGACTACGACAACCCCCACGCGGTGCGGATCGCCTTCCATGACGCTGAGGAAAATACCGACGACGCGTTCAAAGGGCCGGTCACCATGATCACGTTCGGGAAGAACCAATATAAGTGGCACTCCGCCCGCAAACAGGGCTACGCCGATCCGGACGGCCCTCCAGCCACGTCCACCATCCAAAGCGGTTTGACCAGCACCTTCACCCTGCCGCCCGCGTCGATCACCGTTCTGCGTGGCAGACGGGGTCTTCGTCGAGTTCGGCGCAGGTTGCCCAATAGCGGGGGGTCCCCCAGGCACGCTTTCGCTTCGCTTTTGCTACCTACCCCCACCCCCAGGGGGTGTGATGGAAACTGTGAAGTAAACCATTGAAACTACAGGGATTATTCGTGCGGCTGTCGTGTGAGATTGACCTTGCAAGTGGCTGCATCTGTAGGGCGGATAACTGTTACTAGCGGTGCGCCGGAATAGCTGGGGAGCCTTCGGAGGCTAGGGTGCGGTTGGGGTCGACGAAGAGCCAGGCCAGGGAGCCGAGGAAGGAGAGACCGGCGGCGACGAGGAAAGAGGCCGTCCAGCCATAGCGAGAAGCGATGAACGGAGTGAGTGACGCTGTGACAGCGCCGCCGAATTGGCCACCCATGTTCATAAAGCCGGAGACGGAACCGGAAAAAGGTCCGCCGATGTCCGCGCTGATCGCCCAAAAGGAGCTTTGCGAGAGGTAGAGCGCGCCGGCGCCGCCGGCAAGCATAACCGCCGCTAAGGGCGCGCTGTTGACGGTGGAGCCGAATGCCAGAAAGACCGCGGTTAGGGCGATTCCAAAGACGGCGACCCCGCATCGTCCGGCTCTGCGGCTTATACGCTTAGTTAAAAAGTCGCCGACCAGGCCGCCGAGGGGGCAGCCGAGGGCCATCGCGATGAACGGCAATGTGGCGTAGAAGGCGCTGGTCTTCAGGTTCATCCCGCGTACGCGCGCCAGATAGATGAAAAACCATGCGAAGAAAATCCATGCGACATAAACGTAAGCAAAATAACTAAGAGTGATGAGCCAGACTTCGCGATGGCGCAGGATTTTGCCCCAGGGAACCCGCCTGCGCGTGACGTTTTGCGCCGACGTGGTTCCCGTGTCGCTGCTGGGTTGCTTGTCCCCAAGCGTCAGTCCGCTACGGATGAGCGTCAGCTCCGCGGCAGAAACCAACGGGTGCTGCTCGGGGCTATCACGAGAAATGAGGAACCAGATCAATCCCGCAGCCAGGCCAATGATGGCGCAAATCCAGAACGAAGAGCGCCAGCCGTGGTGCAGCATGATGTAGGTGACCAACGACGGCGATACGGCGGAGCCCACGCCCACCCCAGCGAAGATCAACCCGTTGGCGAGACCTCGCTCCTGAGTGGGAATCCAGCGGGCCACGAACTGATTCGAGCACGGATACATGACGGCTTCGCCGGCGCCAAGAAGGAAGCGCGCCAAGAGCAGGAAAAGAATCGGACTTCGCAAGGTGGTGGGCACGGCCGCCGTAAGGGCGGTGAAAATTCCCCACCACACCACGCCTCCAGCGAGCACGCTGCGCGGGCCCCAACGATCGGCGAGCCAACCGGCAGGAGTTTGCAGGAGTGCATAGCCGAGTAGAAAAAAACTCGAGAGCAGACCGAATTGGACGTCGCTGAGCTGATAGTCCGCCGCCAGGCGAGTGCCGGCGACGGAGAGATTGACGCGATCGAGAAACGCGACCGCGCTCAACACAAAGAGCCAGCCGATCAGGAGCCAGCGAATTCTGGTTGGCGATTGAGAAGTCATTTGGATCAACCCTGCCCGGTAAGGGCGCAGCATGCCGCGCCCTTACGAGACAGAGCAAACGATCATGCAGAGTGCGCGCGGAAGAGTTTGACCAGGTGCTCGGCGATGATTTTTTCTTCGCCGGGTTGGAGCATGAACGAGTTCATACTGAGACCGTCGTGCTCGCTCTCGAGGACGATCGATGGTTTGCCCCCGCGCAATTCCTTGAAAGCGTCCTTCGGGCCGAGCTTCACCTTGCTTTGATCCCACGTGATGCTCATGTGCGGGACGTGATTGGCGATGTCTGGAACGGAATACGCAGTCGTGACGCCTGCGACGCGAGTGATTTGGGCGGAGATGGATTCCAGACGGCGCTGCCATTCTTTGTTGAGCTCTTCGTGGTCTTCTTTCAGATAAAGCTCAAGACCTTTGATCATGCCCATAATTTCTTCTTTGCCGACTTTCGCGCAGCGACCAAGAGTGTCTTCGTGCGGGCTGTTGTTTAGGAGCGCGTTGGCGACGATTTCTTTTTTTCCGATCAGGAGGCCGGCACACTGCGGTCCACGGATGGCTTTTCCGCCACTGAAGGCGCAGAGGTCGTAGCCCATGTTGGCGTAATCCCACAAATGCGAAACGGGAGGCGTGTCGGCGGCAGCGTCAATGAACGTGGGAATGTTTAGTTCCTTGCCTAGCTTTACCCATTCATCGACTTTGATTTGCCCGGCGGCGTTGGCGAAATTGCTGAAGTGCAGCATGGCGGTCTGCGGATTCACGGCTTTCCGGAGTTCATCGACCGATTCGATCTCGACGAGCTTGACGCCAGTGGCGCGGAGCTGGTGATCGAATCCGTTGCGATGCGTTTTCTGGATGATGACTTCCGACTTCATGCCGGTGAGATCGGGAAGCTGCTGGATGAACTTGGGATTGTCGCCGGTGAGAATACCAGCGAGGCCTGCCTGCATGGCAGCAGCGGCGCCGGCGGTCACCAGAGCGGTGTAGCCGTCGGGGAGCTTGAGCATTTGTGCGATGCGATTCCCGGCGGCGACTTCGAGGTCGGGAATGCTACAGAAATGCTGGCCCGCGAGAGCCATTACGGCTTCGACTTCGGGTCGCGCCAAAGAGCCGCCGAGAACGGTCATAGTTCCCTGCCCATTGATCACCGTGGTGACGCCGAGTTCCTCGTAGACATTGCCGGTGGCGCCGAAACCAGTGATTTTTGCCGAGCCTTTCGCGGCCGGCACTGGCGCAGCCGCGAAGAGGCTCCTGGCATTGGTCACCGCGCCGGTGAGTGCTCCGGCCATGATGCCGAGGCTGCTCATGAAACTGCGCCGGGTTGATTTGAGGTTCAACGGCATAGTTCCTCGCTCCCTCTCATTTTTTCTTTATAGGTTGCTAGCGACGTTACTTGCGAACGACCGCCGCAGTGCAGTTGATTTCAACCAGCGAATCGCCGGGGAGATTGGCAACCGCTACCGTTGTACGCGCCGGGCCGCCATTCGGAAAATACGTCTTGAAGACGTTGTTCATGCCGTCGTAGTCGTTGATGCTGGCCAGGAAGACCGTGAGTTGCATGATGGAGTCCATGGCGCCGCCGCCGGCTTCAATCACCGATTTGACTTGCTCCATGACGCTCTTGGTGTGATTTGTGATGTCCTTGGGAAATTCGGCCTTATTGTGGGAATGCGCGCCGATCCCCGCGATGTAAATGACGCCGTTGTGGACGATAAGCGGGGTGATGAAACCTTTATCCGCGGGCTTGCCTTCGGCGTCGAGCTTCTTCACTCCGCCGTCGCCCTGAGCGTTCGCGGGTGAAGGCAGCGCGGCCGCAGCGAGACCCAGGCTGGGAAGGAGTGAAGCGATACGACCGGCAAAAGCCCTGCGGGTGAACAGATTGGAAAACATGTTTTCTCTCCTCGTTGTGAATTTGGGCGATCTTCGTATCAATCTTCTAACTAATCGTCGTCACTAAGGCAACGCAAAACTGAAAACATCGCCTCCCGACGCGACCGCGACGTATTGCTTTCCAAGAACGGCATAACTCATCGGAGAAGCGTGAAATCTCTGCCCAGTGTTGAAGTGCCACAGCGGCTTGCCCGTCTTCGCTTCCACGGCTTCGAACGATTCCGAGTCGTCGCCGAAGAAGACCAGGCCACCGGCGGTGGTCATGGTGCCCGCAGCAGAACCGCCATCGCCGGTTTGCGGATATCGCCATTCGAACTTGTTGGTGTCCAGGTTGTAGGCGATCAGGATTTTTTCACGCACGCCGCCAGGGGCCCGGCGTACTCCGGTCGCGTAGTAACCGCGGCCTTCGGCGAATTTCTCCGGTTTGCGGTGAAAAATGCCGCACTCCTCGAGAGCCATGAAATAGAAAAGGTGCGTCGCCGGATTGTACGAAGGGGAAAACCAATTGGTTGCGCCGATCATGCTGGGACACATTTCGGTGCCTTCGGCGGAAGGCTCGAGGCCGGTGCGGACCGGTCGACCCTGCGCGTCGATCGATTTCGCCCAATTCAAATGCTCGACAAAAGGAAGGGCGGAAAGAAACTTTCCGTTCGTGCGATCGAGGACGTACAAAAAGCCGTTGCGATTCGCTTGCACCATCAATTTCCGCGGCTGGCCTTGATACACGGCATCCACGAGCACCGGCGTTTCGGTAGCGTCGTAGTCCCAAAGATCGTGAGGCGTAAACTGAAAATACCATTTCATCTTGCCGGTGTCGGGATCAAGAGCGAGAACGCAAGCGGTGTAGAGATCGTCGCCTGGACGCGGAGCGCCGTCAAAATCGGGGGCTGGATTGCTAGTGCCCCAGATAGATCGTGTTGAGTTCGGGATCGTAGGTGCCGGGCATCCAGGTGGTGGCGCCGCCGTGAAGATACGCGTCGCCCGGCCAACTGTCGGAGCCGGGTTCGCCAGGGCCGGGAATTGTCCAGTGACGCCAGGCTTCCTTGCCGGTCTCAGGGTCAAAGGCAGCGATGAAACCGCGGACGCCGTCGTCTCCGCCGGAAGTTCCGACGAGGACTTTGTTCTTCACGACGAGAGGAGCGCTAGTAGCGCCGTAGTTCTTGTTTCCCTCTGCGTACGCGACATCCCAGAGGAGATTGCCGGAACGAGCGTCAAGACACAGAAGGTGGGCATTGTCCGTTTCCATGAAGATTTTGGAGTGCCAGACAGCGACACCGCGATTGTGATGCTGGGAAGCGTCGTCAATCAGGCCTTCAGTGACCGGACGCGAGTAATGCCAGATGGCACGGCCGGTGCGAGCATCGAGAGCGTATGCATCGTTTGCGGAGGTGACGAACATGATGCCGTTGACGACGACGGGCGTGACCTCCAGGCTGTCGGCACCGCGCGCGTGAAAAACCCACTGAGCGCGGAGATTGGCGACGTTCGCCGCAGTGATTTCGGCGAGATCGCTGAAGCGGCGGCCGGTGTAATCGCCATTGTAGGAGATCCAATTGGCGGCTGGCGGCTGGACGAGAAGATCCTCAGCGTGCACGTCGATCGAAGTGGAAATTGCCGCGGTGGGTTGCTGCGCAACGAGCAGCGCAGAGCAACTCGAAAGGATCGCGATGAGTGCGATGGTTCTGAAACTAATGTTGAACGGGACCCGGATCACTTGGCGAAGGCTCCTAGAGACGGCCGAACTTTTTCACAGCTTCTTCAATCGACTTCAATTTTTCGATGTAGGCATACATCGAGTGTTCCTTAAAATCCATTTCCTGAGCAAGCTTGAGGGTCTGCGCGGCACTGGATCGGGGAACGACCACCACGCCATCGGCGTCGGCCACAATGATGTCGGCAGCGCTCACGGAGACGCCATCACAAACGACGGGCACATTGGCGCCTGCAAAACGGTAATGGCTGACGGAAGTGGAGGGCACAACCCCTAGAGAGTAAACCGGAAAGCCGATTTTGTGGAGATACGCGACGTCGCGGACGCCGCCATCGATCACCGCGCCGGAAAAGTTTCGCGCGGACATCGCAGTGCCCATCAAGCCACCCATTCCGGCGATGTCGGCGCCGTCTTCGACGACCATCACGTAAACGGAGTTCGGGCCACCACTATCGATGGCCGCCAGCATACCGCTGAGAGCATTGGGATCATGGTTGGGTTCCTTCTTCAGGAGGACGGTTACGGCGAAGCCGGCAAATTTGGTGGGGAAGATCGGCCTCATGTGATGAGACATGTACATTTTCTTGCCGGTGATCTGCTCGAGGGCATCGGAAACGGAGGCAGCTTCGACGTGGCGGAAGCCATCGAGTAAGGAAGCCTCGTCGGTATTTTGCGTTTCGCCTTGATGCGGACTCGCTGAGGGCGGCCAAGCGAAGGCCGCGACGCCCGCCACGGCGATGAAAGCAAGAATCATGACTTGAGTTGTCCGCCGAAAATGGCGGAAGCGCGACTGCGGGATCATCGGCGTTCTCCTGAAGCGAGAATGGCGGGACTGTAACACTTCTTCGAGGATGACACCAGACGTGGAATGCAAGTTAATTCGATTCAATAGCAAATATTTGGTAAGCTCGCGGCGGGATTCCCGGACGGCAAATAAAAATCTGGAAATTCGCGGCGAAGCGTTTAACATCTTGCGTCACGCTCTATGACCTACCAAAGACAAACTCTTGGTGTTGCCCGGCTGGTCGTCGCGCCCGTAGCTCTGTTGTGCGCCGCGGCGCTCGTGGCCACAGTCGCGTCGCAAGAACAAAAATCCGCAGATACAACGAAAAAAGCAGGTCACAGCGATGGGTCTGCTACCGACGGCAAGCCGTCGTTTGAATCGCGATGCGCCGGATGCCACGGTCTGGATGGGCGGGGCGGAGAACGCGCTCCCGACATCGCAACAAGCGCAAAAACACAAGGGCGTGGCGACGACGAGCTATCTCGAATCATCGTAAACGGGGTTTCGGGAACGGGGATGCCTGCGTTTGGACAGATGGGGGATGCGGACGTTGCAAACGTGGTTGCGTACCTGCGTGCGCTTCAGGGAAGGACCGGACCGGCGAAGCTACCCGGCGACGCACGGAAGGGTCACGCTCTTTTTTACGGGAAAGCGCGCTGCGCGGAGTGCCACATGGTTGCCGGCACCGGCGGGTTCATCGCGACGGATTTATCAAAGTATGGGGGGACGCGCGGCGCGGCGGAAATACGGAGCGCGATAACCAAACCAGGCGCGGCAGGCCGACTCGGCGGCAAGGTGATTGTAACTACCCGTGACGGCCAACACTATGCCGGCGTGGCGCGCAACGAAGACAATTTTTCCATTCAGGTGCAAACTTTGGACGGCCAGTTTCATCTTTTCTTGAAGCCCGAACTCGAGAGCTTCGCACGCCGGCCGGAATCGCTGATGCCCGCGGACTACGGGTCGACCCTCAGTGCCGGTGAGTTGAACGATCTGATCAGCTTTCTGATGCGGGCGGCACATGATGCGAAGGCTGACGTGCCTGCGAACGAGAAGCACGGGGACGACGAAGAAGAGGAATGAAGCCAGTCCGTTCCCGCCTTCCCTTTCCGACCTCGCAACACAAATCGATCACCGCAGTACTGCTTTTGGATTATTGACCGGCCTCCTGCGCCGCCTATAGTCGCGTGCGAGCACGAGAAGGCAAAGTCTGCTACAAATGCGGCCTCATGACTGACCATCAAGCTCACGACGCCGCGACACTTCCCGGGAAACCTGCAGTTGTTGTCGAACGAGAATCGGGACTTCACCGCAAGCTTAGCGCGCGACAAGTGGCGATGATCGGGCTCGGTTGCACGATTGGCACCGGGTTGTTTCTGGGCAGCGCGATCGCGGTTAAGCTGGCGGGACCTGCGGTGCTGTTGAGCTTTGTCGGCGGGGCGTTTGTTGCTCTAACAGTCATGTGGGCGCTCGCCGAGATGTCGGTGGAGCATCCGACGGCCGGCGCTTTCGGCCTCCATGCGGAGATGTACCTGCATCCGTGGGCGGGCTTCGCGATTCGCTACACCTACTGGCTCTGCCTGGTGGTGATCATTGGCAGCGAGGTGGTAGCCGCGGCGATCTATTGCCAGTATTGGTTCCCGAATGTTCCCGCGTGGTTGTGGATCGCGGGCTTTTCCCTCGCAATGATCTACGTCAACACCCTCACCATCGAGAGTTTCGGCACGATCGAGTACTGGTTCGCGATGATCAAGGTAGTCACCATCGTTGTTTTTCTGGTGTTGGGCGCGGCGCTTCTTCTGGGCTTCGGCTTTCCGCGCATCGGGACCGCAAACTATACGGCCTACGGCGGCTTTTTCCCCGCGGGTTGGTCTGGCGTCGGACTTGGCGTCACCATGGCTATCTTCAGCTACCTGGGATTGGAGATCGTGGGGACCACCGCTGGCGAAGCCGCCGATCCGCAAACTGCCGTGCCTCGCGCGCTGCGCCGCACCTTGCTTACGCTGGTCGTCTTCTACCTCGGAGGGCTGGGTATTGTTGTGGGCATCGTGCCATGGAATCAGATCGAGCTGGGCAAAAGCCCATTCGTGCGAGTGTTTGAAACCGTCGGCATTCCCGCCGCGGGACACATCATGAATTTTGTGGTGCTGAGCGCGGCGCTGTCGGCGGCAACGTGCAATGTGTATTTCACTTCGCGGCTGCTCTTTTCTCTCTCGCGGGGAGGGTACGCGCCGGCGCCACTCGGGAAGCTCAACAAACGCGGCATGCCGGTGGCAGCGGTGCTCGTGTCGAGCGTGGGCATGGTTGCCGCGCTGATTCTCTCGCAACTTTTCAAGAACACCGCGTTCGTGTTCATGATCGGGGTGGCGTTCTTCGGCGGGCCATTTATTTGGATCATGATCCTGGCGACGCACCTTGCGTTTCGCCGCGCCACATCGCGTGCGGGGAAGCAAATTGTACGGTTCGCGCCGCCCGGGCCGTGGAGCTCGCTGTTTGGCTTAGTGGCGCTACTTGGCGTACTGGTCTCGACTTGGTGGGTGCCCAGCTTCCACGTCACACTACTGGCCGGGCCGCCTTGGCTGGCTTTTATCACGTTGTGCTATCTGGTTTGGAGGAAAACGCAGCCGTCGGCTAGCTAGAGTCCGGTAGCTCAGAATCCCAGGGCGGCAGGCTTCTTCGCTGCAGCATTGCCTCAGCGGCCCAGGAGCCTAGATAAACGGAGAGCGCTACCCCGTGGCCGCTGTAGGCTCCGAGGACGACGGCGCGTGGGCTGCGAGGGTGACGCGCGAATACGGGCCGCCACTCTTCCGCGATCAAGATCGGGCCGCCCCACCGGTTGGCGATCTTCGCGTCGCGAAGTGCGGGGCGCAGCCCGCGGACTCGCCGCTCGAGGCTGCCTAGCAGGTCAGCCGCTTCCCCAGATGCAACGTTCAGCGTCTGCAACTCTCGCCAGTCCTCCAAGTGCACCAAGCCGCTTCCAAAAATGATTCTGTTGCCGTGCAGGAGGCGCCCCCAGAGATATGGGAGGTCAATGGTGTAAAAAGGCTTGCCGGAGGCGAGGCCGAGGTCCTTGAGCTGCGCGTCGGTTAGCGGTTCCGTGGCCAGCGCGAGAGTAAATTTTGGCTGCGCACGACCCGCGAGACCACTTAGCTCGAGCGATGCTGCATTGGTGGCAATGAGAACATCGCGTGCGCGCACTTGCTTCCCTCGAACATAAAGAATGGTCGATTCGCCGAATTGCAGGTCTTCGACGCGCGCATTCTCGAAGAGAAGTGCGCCCTGCCGGGAAGCGGAGCGGGCCAGGCCGGCAACGAGCTTGCCTGGGTCGATCGTGCCGCCGGGAACTTCCCGAGCGACACGCAGGTTCCCGGAATCGTTCCAAGAAATCGGCGAATCGGCCGAGGCGCTGGTTCGATTCAACTCCGAAGCCCCGGGCAAAGTGAGGTCGCAGGCTACGTCGAGATCGCTGAGAATGTTCGAGAAGCCAGCCAGGACGTCACCCAGCCCGGGAAGGTCGCCAGCCGCGGTTTCTGCGAGGCTCAGGCCGCCGGTATGGCCACTCGAGCCCGCGCCGAGGGTTCCCGCCTCGAACACGGCAACTTGCTTGTTGGGGGCGAGCCGGCGGAGCCACCCGGCAGCCGAAAGACCAGTAAAGCCGCCGCCGATCACCGCAAAGTCGACTTCTTCCGGGACGGAGCACGACTCGGGGCGGAAGTCGATTGTCCAAGGAGTCTTACCCCAACTCAGACCAGACGACGGCGTCATGGCGGCTTCCTTCATCGGGAGATAGTTCCAGAATACCAAGATCAGCCAGCTTCGTCTCGCAAGCTGAGATGTCGAATCCTGTGGAGACGCTCCAACGATAGGGTCTTATGACTCCATTGATGAGAGACTGTCGACTCTATAACTAGGGCTGTTTGGCCCCAGGCCACATAGTGTCTTTCGCGAGGCCCGAGGACCCCTCACAAGGCTCACTCTCGACCTCTTTACTTCCCTTGACCTGCGCGTAGATTCGAAACATGCGTACGGGTGTTGCAAGTTAACAAGTTCGGCCCGTACGAAGCCGGGAGGACTTCGATGCTTTTGCGTTCAACTCCAACGAGCCGGGTGGCAGAACGACGTACGGCGCTGCGCTATCCGCTGCGACTCCCTGTGGTGTGCTCCTGGCAGGACGAGAACGGGCGTGTCCAAGGTTGCGACGGATATAGCCGGGATCTCGGCAGTCGGGGTATCTACGTCCAGACGGAGGTTGTACCCCCGCTGGGAGCGTCCGTGGAAATGAACGTCTTCTTGCCGCGGCCCGAGCACTCCGCGCGACCCTCGGAAATCCATGCAATCGGGCGGGTTGTACGCTCGGAGCGCAATGGATCTGCGCCAAAGGGTTGTGGGTTTGCGGCGATGAACCATACGACGCTGCTCCGGGAAACCCGCGGTCAGAAGACGGACCAACAGGATTCGACCCTGAATGAGCTCGGTCTGGAAGGCGCTCCCGAGGACGGTGGGCGGGCAACCGGGGACTAACGGAAAACGACACGAAATGCGAACTCTACTATTTCACGGGCAAGGGATGTGGGCGTCAATGGTACCTCGGGTCTACCGGAATGGTAGCGATGTACTGCGGTCGTCACTAAGTACATTGGTACTGCGCATTTGGGCCGCCCAGCCCATTGGTCGAGGGGGTAGAAACTGGCAATCTTATGGCGTGAAGCGCACCGTGCTGCGGGGTGTAGGTGTGGGCGACGTAACCCGTGTGTTAAGCAATCGAGAGCATGAGCGTTTCGGAACGCTTTGAAGGGCTTGAAGTTAACTGAGTTTGAGGAGCGTTTTGGGAGTCAAAGGGCGGTAGCTTACCCAAACGAGCATCTTGTGGAACTTATGATGGAACGCAAGCTTGAGGGCGACACTGAGGCAGTGGTTGAACCGGCGGAACTGAGACTGCCGGACGGGGGCGTGCAAGTGGGGACCGGCAAGCAACCCTGGTTTGCGCTCCGGGTTAAACCCAACTACGAAAAGCCCGTTTCCGTAGCGCTTCGCGGCAAAGGGCTCGAGGAGTTTTTGCCTCTGTTCCGAAGCCGCCGACAATGGTCTGACCGCGTGAAGATGATGGATTTGCCACTCTTCCCCGGTTATCTGTTCTGCCGGCTGAATTTGGAAGAGCGCATGCCGCTAATCACTACGCCGGGTTTTCTGTACATCGTGGGAGTCGGCAAGAATCCGGAACCGGTGGATGAGAGCGAGATCCAGGCTATACAATCGGTATTGCGTTCCGGGCTTCCGGTGACGCCCTGGCCGTCTCTGATGGTCGGGCAGGCGGTACAATTGAAGCATGGGCCCTTGCGCGGTCTGGTGGGGGTTCTGACGAAGATCGCGAATCAGCATCGCATGTATGTGTCGGTGACACTGCTGAAGCGATCGATTTCGGTGGAAGTGGCTCCGGAGTGGATTCGGGCGGTTGAGGGAGCTGCCGGCGCCGCATCGGATGGAGCGGGCGCTGCGCCGCAAAGCGAAAGCGTCCTGACCGGGACCAAAAGCGATACACAGATCTGAGGCGCGAACGTGAGCAGGAATACTTGCAACAAACGTACGAGAGAGTGGATGGGAGGGCCGATGGATAACACGAAATGGAAGTCGATCGGCCTGGTAGTTTTGTTTACGGCCTTGAATGCCGGCGCACAAACACCAGCGCCAGCAACCACGGCCGCGACACCTGCTGCGCCGCAGGCAAATTGCAGCAGCCAGGTACGCTCCACTTACCTGCTGGGACCCGAAGATGAGTTGCAGATTTCGGGCCCGGAGCTGGAGGAGTTGGCAAACAAGACCGCCCGCGTCGATGGCGAAGGCGATATTCAAGTCCCGTTGGTAGGACGTATTCACGTGGCTGGGCTGACGGTGCAGCAAGCCGAGCAGGAGCTCGATAAGCATCTGACGACCTACATCAAGCAACCGCAGGTGGCTATCGACGTAAAGGAGTTGCGCAGCCAGCCAGCATCGGTCATGGGCGCTGTGGGTACGCCGGGCGTCCATCAAGTGGAAGGACACAAGACGCTGTTGGAGATGATTTCGCTGGCAGGCGGGACCCGCGCGGACGCCGGGTACAGTATCCGCATCACGCGGAACATCGAGTGGGGATGCATTCCCTTGCCGGGTGCGACGACGGATCCTTCGGGCCGCTTTAGCGTCGCTCAAGTGAACTTGCGAGACATTGAAGAAGCGAAAGCGCCTGAAGAAAACATTCAGATCTTTCCTCACGACGTGATCTCGGTGCCGAAGGCGGAATTGATTTACGTGACTGGCGCGGTGAAGAAATCGGGTGGCTTTGTTCTCGGTGAGAACCAGTCGATGTCGGTTCTGCAAGCGGTCTCGCTGGCCGAGGGGCTGGGGCCGGCGCCAGATACGAAGCACGCTAAGATCGTGAGAATGAACGGCGACCAGCGGACGGAGATCCCGGTCGATCTCAAGAGCATCCTACAAGGTAAGGCCAACGACGTTACGATGCGGGGCAAAGACATTCTGTTCGTGCCTGACAACACCGGCAAGAGAGTGGCCTTGCGAATCATGGAAGCGGCAATTCAAACGGGAACCGGCCTGGCGATTTATCATCCATAAGAAGCACAAGAAGAACTTCGGGGTAGCAGAATTGCAGTGTTGGGAGCTGTCGATTACAGCCCACAGCGGAATGGCAGGTACTAATGTCTAAGCACTTCGATCGAGTGAATAACCGGGTAAGGCCAGCGGCGCTCACCACGTGGGCGGAGACTCGGCCAACGGTTTATAGAACGCAGGAGCCGCCGCCTCAGATGCAGGTGGAGAGCGACGGGCCGCAAGGCTACGACAGCTTGCTGGGCTATTGGCACATCCTCGTGCGTCACAAAACGACGTTGTTGTGCTTTGCGCTGGCGGGGCTGGCGGTAGCCATCATGATCAGTTTGGTGGAGACTCCGATCTATCGGGCGAGGACTTCGCTGGAAATCCAGGACTTCAATTCCGACTTCATGGATTTGAAGAGCGTGGACCCGACGACTTCCGGCTCGGTCAATACGGCAGACTCGTATTTCCAGACACAGATCAAGATACTGCAGAGCGATTCCCTAATCGAGCGCGTAGCCGACAAGATGGACCTGCAAGTCGAGCGGCCCGCCAGCGGTTGGGGCGCTTTTGCGTCGCGCGTTCAGCGAATGCTCGGTTTCTCTGAGGCCAGCCGGCAGCCGAACAAGGATGCATTTGTCGGCCAGGCGAAGAGTAATCTGATCGTGCGTGCATCGGGCGAGACTCGGATTGTGGAGGTAATTTACGACTCGACGGATCCGAAATTTGCAGCGGATTTCGCCAACACACTGGTCACCGAGTTCATGGAGCAGAGCCAGGAGATGCGCTGGAAGTCCAGCCAGCGGACCGGAGAATGGTTGACCGGCCACTTGCGCGAGATGAAGACGGAGCTGGAGCAGTCCGAGACACAACTCCAGGCCTATGCGCGTTCCGTCGGGCTGACGATCACCGACGAGAAAGAGAACGTCGCAGATACGCGCCTGAAGCAACTGCAAGACGAACTCGACAAGGCGCAAGCGGATCGCGTGGACAAGCAAGCCAAATTCGAAGAAGCACGAAGCAAACCGGCAGAGTCACTGCCGGAAACGATCGATGACCCAACGCTGCGCGAGTACCGTGTCAAACTGACGGACCTACAGCGGCAAGAATCGGAATTGAGCGCGACGCTAACGCCGGAGCACCCTAAAGTGCTGAAGGTAAAGGCGCAAATTGCCGAACTGCAATCCGCGATAGAGAAAGAACGTAACAACGTTCTGCACCGTGTTGGTAATGAGTATGCAGCGGCGAGCCGTCGTGAAAAACTGCTGTCGCAATCTTATGAAGAGCAGCAGCGGACGGTGGCGAACCAGTCCGAGAAAACCATCCACTATGACACGATGAAGCGCGAAGTGGATTCGAGCCGGCAGTTGTATGAAGCACTGCTGCAAAGGGTCAAGCAGGCGGGTTTGGCTTCCGCGATGCGTGCCAGCAACGTGCTGGTCGTGGACCCGGCCAAGGCTCCGTTCTTCCCTGCCAAGCCTAACGTGCCTGTGAATGCGGCGATCGGGCTGTTCTGCGGCATCTTTCTAGGATTCGGCTTCGTGGTGTTCCGAACGAGGTTTGACCGCAGCATTCAAGCCCCGGGTGATATGCAGGTGTACCTCAACCTGCCGGAACTGGGCGTTATCCCCATGGCGGAAGTGTGCGACACGGCCGCGGTGCGGAGCCAAAGACCAGCTCTTAATCCGGGGGATCCCAACGATTGCCTGGAACTGGTGACGTGGAGACACAAACCATCGGCGGTAGCCGAGTCGTTCCGCGCAATGTTGACATCCATTCTACTTCCCGGTCAGAACGGCGACGGACCGCAAGTGCTTGTGGTGACGAGCCCTGGCCCCGCGGAAGGCAAGACGACGGTAGCAAGCAACTTGAGTATCGCCATAGCCGAGATGGGAAAACGCGTGTTGCTGGTGGACGGTGACCTGCGCCAACCGAAACTGCACAAGATCTTTGGCGTCGCCAACACTCGCGGGGTTAGCGACGTGTTGCTGGCGGAAGAGCCGCTGGACTCGATGCCGCTGACAGAGTTGGTAGTAGAGACGCGCATCGCCGGCGTTTCGTTACTGCCGAGTGGTACGCGAGCGACGAACATTTCCCAATTGCTGCACTCGACACGCGTGGAAGCGCTGTTGGCACGCATGCGCAACGAGTTTGACATGGTGATCATCGACGCGCCGCCCATGATGCATTTGGCGGACGCCCGTCTGTTAGGCGGCCTCTCTGACGGAGTTGTTCTGGTCGTGCGAGCGGGTCACACCATGCGTGAGGCCGCATTAGTGGCAAGCCAGCGGCTGTCGGAAGACGGCACGCGAATCTTGGGTACCGTGTTAAATAGCTGGGATCCGCGCAAGACCCCGGGTCGCACTTATGGCTATGGATACGGCTATGGGTACGGCTATGGATACGGCCAGAGTTCGGACGTGAAGCGTCCGCATCCGCCGAGTGCCTAGACACTTACTTGAGCGTGCGGCGCGCGATGGCCGCGACTCACCTTGATCCAATTCAGAGCTGGCGTCTCCTAATTCAGAGCTAAACACAGAAGCAAAAACCTTCATGATCTCTTCACGTAGACTGAGTCCGGAAATGGGAGAGCCTGTGGCGGCACGGCAACGTGCCGGCAAGCCTCTGGTTCACGGGCATTTGTTCACTTCGCTGGCGTTCGGCCTGCTGTACTTGTTTGTTTTTTCCCTACCGTTGGAGAACTCCATCATCGTTCCCGGTATCGGAACCGGTGGACGGATCCTGGGACTAGCGGCGTTTGTGTTCGGCTTGCTGTCGCTATTGGAAGAGGGGCAGCTACGGCCACCGACGCTGGTGCACCTGATCATGGCGGCGTACGTCAGCTGGGCGTCGCTCACGTATTTCTGGAGCATGGCGCAGGACGTGAGCGTTGAACAGACCGTCAGCTACGTCCAACTGCTCTTCATGGCGTGGTTGATCTGGCAGCTGGCTCCGCAGAAGCACCAGCAAGTGCGTTTAATGCAGGCGTATTTGTTCGGCACCGGCATTTCGGCGATCGCAACCATTTTGCAAAACACGGGCTCTGCGGTTGGATTGCGCCAGGGCTCGTTCAACATGAACCCGAATGACATCGGGTTGCGGCTGGTGATGAGCGTTCCGATTGCGCTTTATCTGGGAGCAGTGGACAAGAGTACCTTGCGAGTATTGCTCTACCGGCTTCAAATGGTCGTGGTGGTGAGCGCGCTGTTCTTTACCGCGTCGCGCGGCGCGTTCGTCGCGTTCTTAGTAAGCCTGCTCATGCTTCCACTAGTTTTCCGGAAGTGGACGCTGCGAACCAAGATGGCGATGGGTCTGGTGGTGCTAGTCGCCGCGGTGACGGCGGTGGCGCTGGTTCCAAAGGCCGCATGGCAACGCGTTGGTGGCACTGGGAAGGAAATGACAACGGGCACGATGGACGCCCGAACAGTTATCTGGCACGCCGGCATGGAAGTTTTTTACGATCACCCGTTCCTCGGCGTAGGCACGGGCGCGTTTGGAACGGCGGTGGAACAGCGCGTGGTTACCGCCTGGGCAGCCCACAATACATTTCTATCGGTGTTGGTCGAACAAGGCATCATCGGCTTTGGCTTTTTTCTACTGTTGCTGATGACGCTGGGGTATAGCGTCCTGGGAATGCCATCTCTGGAACGTAGTCTGTGGCTAGTGATGTTGTTCACCTGGGCGATCGGCGTGTCTGCCATGACGTGGGAGGGTTACAAACCGACTTGGTTTCTTTTTGCGATGGTCGCAGCCCAGGCGGGAGCGCTCCAGTCGCGATTACCGCGATACGCCGCACGACGGAGTGCGCAACCGCAACGGATGATTCAACCAGTCCACGACCAGTTGCCAACACGCCTCAAAGACTTCTGGAACACGAATTTTAGTGAATTCCACCCAGGCCCCGGAGCGCCTAAGCAAAAGATCGGCAACCTAAGAGGGCCGCGATGAGTTCGACGCCTACGGCCTCATCGATGCCCGACTCGGCCGGTCAGATTTCTCGCATTCCGGCGGATATCCCAAGCGAGAAGGACGGAATGGGCTTACCAACAGGCCAAAAATCAGGCGGACTGGGATCGGCGGTTTCAATACCCGAACGGAAGTCTCCGAAAGCCGCCTCGCTTCGATGGAACTTCAGTTGGACGTTTTTTGGCAACGGAGTCTATTCCGCGTGCCAATGGGGAATGCTCGTACTGCTGGCCAAGCTCGGTAATCCGGCGATGGTCGGAGAGTACGGGCTGGCGATCGCGATCGCAACTCCGGTCTTCGCATTCTCGAACCTGCAGCTCAGGGCAATGCTCACGACCGACGTGAAGGAGCGAATCCATTTTGGCGAATATCTGGGATTCCGGCTGCTGACGACGGCGTTATCCATGCTGGTGATCACCGGTATCGTGGTGACCGCGCACTATTCCTGGCAGTCCAGGTGGGTGATTCTAATAATGGGCGTTGCGCAGGGGTTAGAGGCTCTCAGCGACCTCTACTACGCGCGGATGCAGTTCAACGAGCACATGGACAGGATCGCAAAGTCGATGATGCTCCGTGGAGTGCTTGGGCTGTCGGCGATGGGCGCGCTTGTGTACCTGACCGGCAGCGTGATCTGGGGCGTGACCGGACTGATGCTGGGGCGGGCGCTGGTGGTTGTGTTCTACGATATTCGGAAACGTACGCATGTTTTGCCTCGCGATATTTCTCAGCCTGCGGAAATCGCGCAAATCCTGGCGGCGGAAAACGATTCACTGCGCCCAAGGTGGAATTCGAAGGCGCAAGCGGAGCTGCTGCGCACCTCGCTGACACTAGGCGTAATTGCCATGCTTGTGTCGCTGCTGCCGAACATTCCGCGCTATGCCCTTGTCGGCTCGATGGGCGAGCGGGCTCTCGGTATTTTCACGGCGACAGCGTTTTTGGTGTCGGCGGGCAACATGATCGTTACTGCGCTGGGGCAATCGGCGTTTGTCCGGCTGGCGCGGCACTTTGCGGCGGGCGATGTCCGTGGGTTCAACTCTCTCCTCTTCAAGCTATTAGGCATCGGAGCGGCGCTGGGGTTGGGCGGCATCGGCGTCGCGGTACTGTTCGGAAAAACGCTGCTGACGTTGCTCTACCGTCCGGAGTACGCCGAACACACGGATCTGTTGATCGCGATGATGGTTGCCGGGGCGATGACCTACGTGGCGGGTTTGATGGGTTCCGCGGTGACTTCGGCGCGTTGCTTCGGCCGCCAGATCCCGCTGCTGGCGTTATCGGTTGCGAGTGCTTGGATCGCCAGCAAGATTCTGGTTCCTACCCACGGACTTCTGGGCGCGGCCTACGCGGTGATTATCACCTCGTCCGTGCTCTTCGTTGGGGAAATTGTGCTGCTTCGGTTCGTGCTTAAGAACGCGGGCCGTCTGACGCCCGCCGAGAGCGTAAGGGTGCCAGCTTGAAGATTCTGTTCCTTGCACGACAACTGAACATCGGAGGGGCAGAGCGCCAGTTGGTCATTCTGGCCAACGAGTTGGCTGCCCGCGGGCATGAAGTGGTCATTGCCTCGTACTACCCGGGTGGCGCGCTTTCCGCCAAACTCGATTCCAGTCGGGTTCGCCTGATCTCTCTAGGGAAACGCTCGCGTTGGGACTTGTTTTCTTTGTACGTGAAAGTAGTGCGCGTAATTCGGCAGGAGCGGCCCGACGTTCTGCACGGCTGGATGCACACGCAAAACGTGGCAGCTACGCTGGCTCGGATCTTTTTTCCTGAGACCAAACTGTTCTGGTGCGTGCGCAGCTCCAATTTGGAGATGGTGCTCGACCGGGTCGAGCTCTTCGTGGTGTGGTTGCAATCACGGCTGTCGGGTTTCGCCGACTGTGTAGTTGTAAATTCCATGGCCGGACTCGAACACGCTGTCGCCGGCGGCATCGCTCGCGCAAAGATGGAATTCATCCCTAACGGAATCGACACCAGTGCGTTCTATCCGGACCCGACGGAAGGCAAACGAGTGCGCGACGAGTGGGGTGTAGGCGACTCCGAAAAGGTAGTCGGTTACGTGGCGCGGTTCGACCCGATCAAGAATCACACGTTGTTTCTGAAGGCGGCGGGACAAATTGCCGCCAAGCGCCCCGACGTACGCTTTGTGTGCATTGGCCACGGCAAGGATACGTACGTAAAGGGCCTGAAAGATCTGACACGCAACCTGGGAATCGAGAACCGGGTTCAGTGGCTGCAGGCACGACCGGACGTGAGGGCGGTGTACAACGCTCTGGATGTCTTTTGTTCCGCTTCTTTCAGCGAGGGCTTTCCCAACGTGATTGGGGAAGCGATGGCCTGCGGGCGGCACTGCGTGGTCACCGACGTCGGCGATTCCGGCTTGGTCGTCGGCGACACAGGGGTCGTCGTTCCATCCGACAAGGTTGCGGCACTCGCGGAGGGGCTGCTACAGAAGCTCGACGCGGGCGATACCATGAACCTCCGAGCGAGGCAGCGCATTCTGGGCAACTTCACGGTAGCTCACCTGGGCGACAAGACCGAACAAGCGCTCTGGAAGCACTTTGTGCCGCGCGCAGATGGTCGCGAGCAAGCATCCCCGGCATTGAGGCGCGCCGAAAAGGCCCATGTTTCGGGAGACGCTTCGGTGTCGAGCTAAATCTTGTCAGGTTTCGACGGGGCAATCACACGCAAATGAGCAGCGAATTCATGAGCGGAGCGGTGGGATTCTTGGGTCTGCATCAAGCCATCTCGAAGAGCCGGCCTACCACGCGCAACGTGTTTTCAGAAACGACGAGCGCCGATCAGGACGCGCTGGAGTGCGCGTTTTTTGGCCGGGTCGTCATGCCCAATGGCACGGTTAAGACGACCAACGCCAATCGGCTGGATGATCTCAACGCGACCGTATTCCCGTTTCTTACGAGCTTGGCCGAAAGGCCGCTCCAAATCATGGACGTGGGCATATCGTCCGGAGTCAGCACCTTGGAGTGGTACGAATCGCTCTCAAACCAAGGCGTGGATTGCCAGGTTACAGCAACGGATCTTACGGTGTACGCGTCGCTGGTCAGTCTTTCTTCCGGCTTCGGAGTTCTTGTCGATCGAGATCGAAACATTCTGCACCTCGACATATTCGGACGAGGTGCGCCGCCAAGCGCAAGGGGCCTGCAAGGCGTTTTCGCTACTCTAGTTCGAACGGTTTTTCGCACGGCGATGATGCTTAATGGCAACTTGCCCCCGCTAAACGGTCAAACCCGCTCGGCCGCCGCGGGGTGGCTGCTAAAGTGCGAACCGATAACACTTCTGACCAAGAAGCTGGTGCAGCACAACGGTCTGCGCGTCATTGAGGATGATTTGCTGAACGCCAATCGGTCTGAGTTCAAAGACGTTTTTCACGTTATACGGGCTGCAAATATTTTGAATCGCGCCTATTTTTCCGACGAGGTTCTGAAACAGACGGTCAGGAAGTTACAGGAACGATTGAAGAAGAACGGCTTTTTGATTGTTTGCAGAACGACCGACGACGGCGTCAACAACGGAACGCTTTTCCGGTTAACCGCAAATTATGAATTTCAGGTCGTGCAGCGTTTGGGCAATGGGTCGGAGATTGAAGACCTCGTAACTAGAGCCTGAACCTGAAAGTTTAGTCTCCCGCAATCGATTTTTGCTCCGAGTCTGTGCGGAGGAGGCAGCCTTACCCATGAGTGCCCGATTCTTGGTTCGCTTCGACGACATGTGCCCCACGCTCGACTGGGACGTCTGGCAAAAGCTCGAAACTATCATGGTCGAGGAGGATGTCCGCCCGATTCTGTCGGTGATTCCCGACAACCAAGATCAAACGCTGCATGAAGGCGAGGCCGACGGGCAGTTCTGGGATCGCGTGCGCAGTTGGCAAGCACGCGGGTGGACGATTGGCCTGCACGGCTATCAGCATCGGTACGTCAGCAAGGAGTCCGGCATCATCGGGCTGAACAACTACAGCGAGTTTGCTGGCTTGCCGCTGGACGAGCAGCGCACCAAGTTGCAAAAGGGACTCGAGATCTTTGCACGAGAGAAAGTGCGCGCGGATGTTTGGATCGCGCCAGCGCATTCGTTTGATGCCAACACGATCCAAGCATTGGTCAGCCTAGGCATACGGACGATCAGTGATGGAATGTCCCTCTATCCGCACCGGGACTCTCAGAACGTGTTCTGGGTGCCGCAGCAATTGTGGAGATTCCGGAAGGCGCCGTTCGGTGTCTGGACCATCTGCATCCACCCGAAGGACGATTTGTGGTCCAACTCCGAATTCTTCCGGCATTGCATTCGTGAATACAAAGGCGCGATCACGAACTTTCCGGCCATGGTAGCAGCCTACGCCAACAGAAAACATAGCCTGGCGGACAGCGCGTTCGCAGGATTGTGGAGTTTCGCGATCCACTCTAAAGCGAAGCTGGCAGCGCGGCGCGCGCGCAACCGAGTCACGGCCGCCGCGGTCGAAGTTGATTCTGGCGCCAACGAAGGACTGAAGGCTGCTCGGTAGTTGCAACCGTGACGCGAATAGGCGGGCTGGAACCATTTCAAGATGACCTTGGTTAACCACAATCCGGACTTTGGCGCTTTGGTGATCTCGCTCGATTTCGAGCTGCACTGGGGTGTGCGCGACAAGTGCGCTCCGGACGGTCCGTACCGCGAGAACCTGCTGGGAGCGCGTAAGGCGATCCCGCGAATCCTGGACTTATTCGAGGAATTCGATGTTGCCGCCACTTGGGCTACGGTGGGATTTCTGTTCGCCAAGTCGCGACACGAGCGCGAGGAGTTCTCGCCAACGGCTCGTCCGCAATATACCGACTCGCGCCTGGATGCTTACGCTGAACCGATTGGCGAAAGCGAGGGCGACGATCCGCTGCACTACGCGCTCAGCTTGATTGAACAGGTTCGGAGCAGAGCAAGACAAGAAATCGCCACGCACACGTTCTCTCACTACTACTGCCTGGAGCCTGGAGAGACTCGCGAGGCCTTCGCCGCCGACCTGCGCAGCGCCGTCGCCATCGCGCAGCGCCACGGCATTGATGTGCGATCCATCGTGTTTCCGCGCAATCAGTTTCGCCCCGGATATGAGGAATTGTTGCAAGAAGCAGGCATCGTTTGTTTTCGCGGAAACGAGCCGAATTGGATGTACCGGCCACGACCCCGAGGCCAGGAAACCCTGGCGGTGCGCGCTCCGCGCCTGCTCGACCACTACGTTTCGCTTTCCGGGCCAAAAGTAGTGCGGTGGGACGAAATCCTGCAGCCGAATGGCTTGTGCAATGTGCGCTCGAGCATGTTTCTTCGGCCGTATTCGTCACAGCGGAAGAGTTTGGAGCCTGCGCGCCTTCGCCGCATCGCTGGTGGCATTCAGGCGGCCGCCGAGCAGCGCGGCATCTTTCACCTGTGGTGGCATCCGCATAATTTCGGAGCCCACATGGAACAAAACCTGCAATTCCTCCGAAGCGTGCTGGAGGTCTTTTCGGCCTGCCGAGAGAAACACGGAATGCAGTCACTCTCGATGGCCGGAGTCGCGGACCTGGTTCGCAAAGATGAGCGCGCCGCTGAGCAGTGCGTAGCCTCGACCACCGCGTGGGAGCAAGTGCTGTGATCAAGGTCGTGCACATCATCGCCGGGCTGGATGCGGACGGTGCGGAAACTGTGTTGCACACGCTGACCTCGCGGATGGATCGGAATCGTTTCGAGAATGAAGTGATCTCACTCACCGGCTTGGGCCCTATGGCAGAACGACTCGAGGCCTCCGGCGTGCGCGTCCGCGCGCTGGGCATGCGGCGCGGAGTTCCGAATCCACTGCACCTGTTGCGGCTTTCGCAGTGGCTCAGGGAATCGCAACCGAGTGTGGTCCAGACCTGGATGTACCACGCCGACTTGATCGGTGGAATCGCGGCTGGCATGGCTGGGAGGCCAGTGGTCGTTTGGGGAATTCACCACACGAATCTGGAGCCCGGCCAGAACAAGCGGCTCACGATTTGGACCGCCCGCATGTGTGCGTGGCTCTCGCGCAGGATACCGAAGCGCGTCGTCTGCTGCTCAGAGGTTTCGCGGCAAGCACACGTGCAGTTCGGTTATGCCGAGCAAAAGATGGAGGTCATTCCCAACGGCTTCGACCTGCAGGAGTTTCATCCGGATGCGGAAGCACGCAGCTCGTTGCGCCGCGAACTTCGGATCGCGGAGGAAACCCCGTTGATCGGGATGGCGGCGCGCTTTCACGTGCAAAAAGGCCAACGGAATTTTGTGGAGGCAGCCCGCCGATTGCACGCTCGCGTGCCGGACGCGCACTTTGTACTTTGCGGGAAAGGCGTCGACGCGAACAACGCGGAGCTGAAGGCGTGGATCGAGCAGGGTGGCGCAAGTCTTCGAGACGTGTTCCATCTTCTCGGGAGTCGACGCGATATGCCGCGATTTTTCGCGGCGCTCGACATCGCTACCTCTTCTTCTCTGAGTGAGGCTTTCCCGATGGCCGTGGGGGAAGCCATGGCTTGTGGGACGCCGTGCGTCGTAACAAACGTCGGCGATTCCGCGATGATTGTGGGCGATACCGGCAAGGTGGTTCCAGCCGAAGACCCTCAGGCTCTGGCGGACGCGTGGCAATCGCTTCTTGCAAGCGGAGCCGCAGCGCGGAAGCAAATGGGACAGGCCGCGCGCAACCGCATCGAGCAACGATTCGCGGTGGGCGCCGTCGTGGAGCGTTATCAAGAGCTTTACCGGGAAGTTTTGGCTCTGTCGGGAGCCGCGCCAGCGCGGCGTTCGAGCCTAGCCTCCTTGGTGGGATGAAATTCCATATGGTGCCAAGCAATCCTTTGAAACCTCAAGCCAGAGTCTTGTTCGTCGACAACGACGTGAACTCGTTCTACTCGTATCGCATCGAGATGGCGCGAGCCACTCGGGATAACGGGTTCGACGTTCACATCGCGTGCCCTCCGGGCAAAGCGATGGAGATTCTTTTGAAGGAAGGCTTCACCTTCCACCCGATTCCGATGACGCGCAGCGGCCTGAAGCCGTGGAAAGAAATCGGAACGATCGTGGCGTTGTTCAAGCTATATCGGAAGCTGCGGCCGGATCTGGTACATCACCTCCGCTTGAAGCCCGTGTTGTACGGCGGATTGGCCGCGTCCGCGGCGCGTGTGCCCGCAGTTGTGGGCTTACTCACCGGACTGGGCTACGTATTCATCGCCGAAACGGGCAAGGCTTCCATTCTGCGGAAGCTGGTGACGCTGAGCTGCAAACTGGCGTTTCGCCGCGGCAATCAGCGCGTCATTTTCCAGAATCCGGACGATCGCTTCGTCTTCGTCGAGAACCAGATTTTGCCGGCGCACAAGACCGTGCTCATCAAGGGTTCTGGCGTTGACGTCAAGACCTACGCGCCGACACCAGAGCCGGACGGCGTTCCGGTCGTGCTGCTGGCGGCCCGCATGTTGCGTGACAAAGGCGTAGTCGAATTCGTCGAGGCCGCACAGAGCCTTCGCAAGGCAGGCGTGCAGGCGCGCTTCGTCCTGGTTGGCGAAACCGATCCCGGAAACCCCACGGCCATCAGCATCGAGCAGCTTCGCCAGTGGGCGGATGCTGGCGACATCGAATGGTGGGGCCAGCGCACCAAGATGCAAGACGTCCTGGCGCAATCTCACATCGTGTGCTTGCCGTCGTTGCGCGAAGGCGTACCAAAGGTGTTGATCGAGGCGGCATCCTGTGGCCGAGCGATCGTGACGACCGACGCTCCGGGCTGCCGGGAGATCGTACGCTCCGGTGAGAATGGACTGCTGGTGCCGGTGCGGGATAGCCGGGCCTTAGCAGAGGCGCTGCGGCTGCTGATCGAAAACGCAGCACTCCGGGCGAGCATGGGCGCAAAGGGTAGAGAAATCGTCGTCGAGGAATTCTCCGTGGAGCGCGTGGTGAGCGAAACTCTCGGAGTGTATCGGGAATTGCTTACCGCGGCAGCCAACGATTCTCGCGAACTGAATTTTCAGGAGCAAAGAGCTCGATGAGCCGGCAACCGAGTCGCGTGTACGAGGCAATCAAGCGTAGCTTCGACTTTCTGGTCGCGCTGGTAGCGCTGTTGATGGTGTCCCCGGTATTGCTGATCCTCGCCTTGATCATCAAGCTCGGTTCGGAGGGACCTGTTTTCTACCGCGGCGTGCGGATCGGCCGACACGGTGTGCCTTTTCGCATCTTTAAGTTTCGAACGATGGTGATTAACGCCGAGAAGCTCGGTGGCTCGGCAACAGCCGAAGACGATCCGCGCATCACGCCGATCGGCCGGTTCATCCGCCGGAACAAATTGGACGAGTTTCCACAGTTCATGAATGTCCTGGTCGGCGACATGAGCCTGGTCGGGCCCGCGCCCCGAAGTGAAGAAGTACGTGGACATGTATACGGATGAAGAGAAGGCCATTCTCGACCTTCGGCCGGGTATCACCGACTGGGCTTCGATTTGGAATTCGAACGAGGCGGCCGTCCTGGAAGGCAGTACCGACCCGGAAAAGACCTACGAAGAGCTGATCCGCCCGACGAAGCTTGCGCTTCAGCTTTTCTACGCGCGCAATCAATCGCTGACCGCCGACATCAAGATTCTCTTTCACACGTTTTGCAAGTTGCTTTTTGAGGATTGGACCCCACGCGAGCTGCAGCCCTATGGCAAGGTTCGCCGGTACAAAATGACTTCCCAGCTTCCTACCCTGTAGTTCGGAGTAGTTTCGGTTTCGCAAATTCAGAACCAAACGATCAGCACGAACATCGTGGGAAGTCCCCACCCGCGACGCTTCTGCGGTTGCATCCAAAAGGAGAACTCATGTCATCGAGTGAAACACTGAGAGAGAATGCCCTGCCCGCAATTCACGGAGGCCGTCCTCTCTTCTCTCAGCGCTTCCGTTTTATCCGGCCCACGCTTCCGTCTCTGGAAAACGTACTGGGGAACTACCGCACCGTTTACGAGAACGGTGTGATTACCAATGCAGAGCTGGTCGGAAAGTTCGAGGCCGCGGTCGCGGAGCGACTTCAAGTCAAGAACGTCGTGGCGGTTTCCAGCTGCACGAGCGGCTTGATGATGGTCGAGCGCGCGTTCGGGCTCACCGGCGAAATCATTATTCCCAGCTTCACCTTCTTCGCCACCGGACACTCGGCGCGCTGGAATGGCTTGACACCGGTCTTCGCCGACTGCGAACCGGACACCTGGAACGTCGATGTTGCGGATGTAGAGCGCAGAATCACCGACCGCACGTCGGCTCTCCTGATCGTGCACCTGTACGGCAATCCGGCGAACGTTGATGCACTGACGCAGATCGCAAAGCGCCACAAGCTCAAGCTCATCTTCGACGGCGCCCACGCTTTCGGCAGCCAGTATCGCGGACGCCCGGTCGGCCAGTTCGGCGATGCGGAAGTCTTCTCTTTCTCTCCGACGAAGCTGTTGGTTGCCGGAGAAGGCGGACTTGTCTGCACCAACGACGACACGCTGGCAAAGGCCGTTCGAGGAATGCGCAACTACGGCGACACCGGCGCGTACGACCCGGAATGGCTCGGAATGAATGCCCGTATGTCGGAGTTCAACGCCGCTCTGGGTTTGGCGGGTATCTCCGAAGTGGACGACCGTGTCCGCCGCCGCAATCAAATCGCGCAGATGTACGACAACCTGCTGAAGCCGCTGCCCGGCCTCCGATTCCAGAAGGTTCACCCGCAGGACGTGAACACCTTCAAGGATTACTCGATTCACGTGACGCCGGAACAGTTCGGCATGAACCGCGATGAACTCGCGGCGGGCTTGCTGGCGGAAAACATCGAGACCAAAAAGTACTTCTACCCGCCGATGCACCTGCAGACGCTGTATCGCCAATTCCACAACTCGGCTAAGAACGATCTGAAACAAACCGAGGAAGTCACCGGCGGAATTCTCAGTCTACCGATCTACGAGTCGCTGCCGGACTCCACCATCGAAACGGTAGCCCAGGCTATTCACCGGCTGGCTCACCACGCCGCCGCGCGCAAAGAAGCATCTCTCTCCGGGAGGCAACATGTTAACGTCCGTTCGTAACTTCAGAACATCGCAGGCGCTGCCGCGCATGCTGGCCGACTTCGCGTTGGTCCAGGTGTGCATGATTGTAGCGTTGGGAATTCCTGTGCTGTTCCTGTTGACCCGCGGGCAGTCGGCTGCCGCCACGCAGCGGCTCGAGGAAGCGCTGGCCTACTACGTGCCCTATTTCCTCTGCACGTCGCTGGTGTTTCCGCTGGTGTTCCTCTTGAATGGTTTCTATACCCGTTCACGAGCCTACGCCGGCCGCTACAAGATGGTCGTCGTGATGCGCGGAGCGGGCTTGGGTATTTTGTCGCTCCTGGCCGTCAACTACCTCTTCTTTCGGCAAAACCTCGTTCCTCGCTTGGCGCTGCTCTTCTTTGCAGTGCTGACGATCGCGGTGCTGGCACTGACCAGGCTCGCCAAGGCGATGGTCACGGAACGCTACGAAATCCGGCCAAAAGATAGTACTGGCGCGGAAGGCACAGTCCTGGTTCTCGGCGGGGCCGGCTACATCGGATCCAGCCTCGTGCGGAAACTTTTGGAATCTGGACGCAAAGTACGTGTCGTGGACAGCTTGGTATACGGCGATGAGCCGCTTCGCGGCGTCTTCGGCCATCCCAATCTGGAAATGCGCGTCGGCGATTGCCGCAACATTCAAGACATGGTTGCCGCCGTTCGTGGCGTCGATTCCGTCATCGACCTGGCCGCGATCGTGGGCGACCCGGCATGCGAACAGGATAAACAGACGGCGTTGGAGATTAACTACGCCGCCACACGCATGCTCATTGAAGTAGCCAAGGGACACGGCATTCAGAGGTTCATCTTCGCGTCCAGTTGCAGCGTATATGGCGCCACCGACGTGATGATGGACGAGAACTCCGCCGTTAAGCCCATCTCTCTCTATGGGCAGACGAAGTTGGACTCCGAGCACGCTCTCTTGCACGCTCGCTCGGAGACCTTCCATCCGACGATCCTGCGTCTCGCGACGGTATTCGGCCTTTCGTACCGTCCGCGCTTCGACTTGGTAGTGAATCTTCTGATGGCCAAGGCGTTCAACGAAGGCGTGATCACCATTTTCAATGGTGAGCAATGGCGCCCGTTCATCCACGTTCATGACGTGGCCGCGGGCATCATTCGAACGCTCAACGCGCCGCTACCGATCGTCAGCGGGCAAATCTTCAACCTGGGCGACACACGCCTCAACTACACGCTCACGCAGGTCTCGCAGATGATTCTAAAGATGTTCCCGGACACGCGCGTGCAGCACATTGAGGACACCGACCGGCGCAACTACCGCGTCTCGTTTGAAAAAATCCACAGCCAACTGGGCTTCACGTCCTCCTGGCAGCTCGAAGACGGCATGCGTCAGCTTCGCCAAGCCTTCGAGGACAAGGAAATCGTGGATTACACCGACAACCGCTACTACAACCAGAAATTCCTCAAACTTGCCGGCAGCCCGTCGCGCAAGGCCAGCTTGGATGAGCACTTGATGGCCGCTTTTGCAAGCGCGCCCAAGGCCCCGTCCGAGACGATTGTGCTCAACAAGCCGAACGGCCACACCGAAACGATTGCCCTTACCAAAGAGGTCGGTGCGGACTGAACAAGCCAGGCTAGGAAGCGGAACTCAGAAGCGATAGGCGAAGTCCGTATCGAGATAGCTCAAAGGCCATAACTCAGGTACGGGCTCGCCTGTTCGTTTGCTGTGGATGATGTGCAGCGGTCTGCGGCGCGGAGCAGCAAGAAATTGTCTGCTTCGCAGCACGTCGATGATCGGTGTCTCGAGCCGCGACACTACGATAGAAAGCAGGAATCCCTTGCGGTCGTAGACGTGTCTGACGACGTGAGACAGCAGAGCGTTTAAGTCGTTTTCGGCGCCTCGCCGGCACCACACTGCCATACGCCAGAACTCCGGCGACGCGGTCTGCCACCAAATCAGAGCCGCGGCTCGCGGCGCTGACGCTTCGCCAACGTAACAGGTCTCCGCGGATAGACCAGGGCAACCTTCGGTCTGCCACCGCATGTATTCGAGGTCGTAAACGGAGTAGATGTCGCCGTGCCGTTCGGGCTCCAGCAAGGGACCAAGTACGCGGGAAACGCCGGGCTCAAAGGTTGCTGAGTCCTTCGACCCCGGTTTTTTCGGCCACCGCAAGGGCAGCCGGTTGATCAGTCCTACGGCGTCCATCGGCACCTGGGGCAGCCGGCGGCGCCCCAATCGGAGAATTGCTCCGAGGCGAAGCGGCAGAAAGAACATCACGCCTGCATCATTCACGGTCTTCGAAGCCAACCGTGAAATGATGCGTTGCGTCGCTTCGTTCCCGCCCAGCTGGGTCAGAAATTCGTAGTTTTCCTGGGCTTGTCGAATGAGCAGGATGCCGGTTCCACGCCCGGTCTGATCTTGCACCGACCAGTCGCACGTCCATGCCGCTTCCGCAACGCGCCCGCCGATCGCGACCTGGAACGGAATCAAGCCAATGAATCCGCCGATCTTTCCATCCTTCATCCAGGCATAGCCGCGCTCGCGGCTGCGATTGAACCGGGAATCGAAGTACTTCCACTGAACGATTTCCGCAGAGTTGCCTTCCCTGCCTAAGTACTCGATCAACGCAGATGGAGCGATCGAACTTAGCGGCGCGAAGGCTGACGGCATAGCTAAAAATTATACCGTACAAGGAACGGAACTCTTGCCAACTACCATGCCCCAAGCCCCCTCGACCGTCACCCCACAAGATGTGAGGATGAGTTCGACGACCCGTCCTGCCTCGGGAGGCGGAGGCGCGCAAACTGGCGACACCCGGCCGAAGACCCGCTGGATCATCCCCACGTTGCTCTGCCTGCTGTTCGTTGGGCAATGCGTTTGGTTCATGAACACCCAGTCGCTCTCCAATGATGAGCCGCTGCACATCATCGCGGGCCTGGATGCGTGGCGGCTTCATCGCTTCGAGCGCTGGAACGACCATCCGCCCTTGGTTTTCTTGTTGGACACGCTCCCCTTACTGGTGAACCACGGGGAGATCACTATTCAGCCTGAAGCACGGTTCACCGATGGAATCCGGCCGAGTCCGGAAGCGGTGGCGTGGCCCGCGCGGTCGGTCAACGTGCTCCTGGGAGTTCTGCTGGGCATGCTGTTGTGGATGGCCGCCAGGCGGCGCTTCTCCGAAGGCGCGGCGAATTTCGCTCTCGCACTGTACGCACTCTCTCCATCGCTGATCGCGAACTTCTCAATCGTTTGCAACGACGGCGCCGTAGCGCTGGTCACCTTCGCGACCGCGCTGCAACTTGCCTACTGGAGACGGAAACCGAATTGGGGGCGCACGATCGCCCTCGCAGTGGTCTTGGGTGCGTTAGTCGCCACGAAGTTCAGCACGCCCGTTCTTTTCGTGCTCGCACTGGCCCTCGTTCTGGTGCTGAAGCCGGACAGCATTTCGTTGAAGCCCCGGAATTGGAATTGGCGGCAGGCGTTCGTGATCCTGGCCATCTCCTTCGTGTTCGTTTGGGGAGTCTTCTTCTTCCATTCGACGAAGGTAACCGTGAAGAACAACATGGTGACCGCGAGTTCGCCGAATCGCACCAAAGTGGCCACCGGCGCATTGCACGTGCCGTTTAACGTGACTTTCTACGTCCCCGCCGGCGAATATCTCGAGGGCATGGGCCGCGTAGCAAACCACTTGAAGCTCGGGCATCCCAGCTACCTTCTGGGAGAGGTCAGGCTGTCGGGTGGCTGGAAATCCTATTTCCCCATCGTTGTCGCGCTGAAATGGCCCATCGTTGTTCTGGGACTCTTCTTGACGTCCGTGGGCCTCATCGCTCTCGGGAAGATAAAGTTGCCTCCGGACTTCGCGGTGCTGATGATTTTCCCGGCGTTTTACTTCCTGGTAGCGATCTTTTCGAAGGTCGATCTGGGTGAGCGCCACATTCTGCTGGTGTACCCGTTCGCGCTGTTGTGTATCGCTGGACTCTGGCAGTTCACGCAACAGCGCCGCGCAATTATGCTTCTTCTCGTTGCGCTTGTTGTCGTAAACGCGGCAGACACGCTGCGGTACGCACCAGACTACCTGTCGTACTTCACGCCCTTCGTCAAACCGGCGACCAGCTACAAGCTATTGAGCGACAGCAACGTGGACTGGGGCCAAGGCCTGCTCGCGCTCCGGAAATATCAGCAACAGCATCCCGACGAAACCATCCATCTGGCTTACTTCGGAACCATGGATCCGAGCCTTTACGGCATCCGCTACGTGCCTCTCGAGCCCCATCAGAAGGTTTCCGGAACCGTGGTCGTCAGTGCAACTCACCTCACTGGCCAGCTGCTCGACGACCCAACTTCTTATCGCTGGACTTTAGAGTTTCCCGAGAAGGAAATGCTGGATCACTCCTTGCACGTCTTCAAAATTCCACCTCAGGGCCATTGAGCGCCACCAGCGGAAGTTGGCACGATGCTTGAGCGGCTCAAGCATCAAGACTACCGCCCATGATGAATCTAAAGAACTTAGCCGTCAGACGGAGTCTGAAAGCGCAGTGAAAATGTGCGTGATGCCAGGGTCGCTTCATAATGTCTAGACCATTTCAATACCTGCAAGTCCCTTATTTACTTTTCTTCTTGCTGCTTTCCGTGTGGGCCGTCCGGCAGCCGCATTACACTTGGGATTTGCTCGGGTATGTTGGTTGCGCGGTCGATAGCACCAACGCGAAGGAAATTCAGGGGGCAGCTTTCGCTGCGATCCGGAACGCTCCCTCCGATGAGGGCATTCGTGCCGACAACTCGTACCGTGCCGACGTGACGGCAAATCCATACCATTTCGCGGAACAGTTACCGTTCTACTCCATCAAACCCGTTTATGTAGAACTCATCAAAATACTGCACCGCGCAGGTATACCTTTTGAGAAGTCGGCGGCCGTGATCTCGGCAGTGTCCAACTTTCTGCTGGCGGTCCTTCTCTGGCAGTGGCTTTCAGTCTATCTGAGCGGCTGGTCGTTGGCTGCCTCCAGCACGCTGATCATGCTGTCGCCAAACGTTCTCGCGTTGTCCAGGTGGACCACGCCGGATTGCCTGGCTACCCTTGTTGCATCGCTAGCGCTGTACCTTGTTCTCGAGCGAAAAGCCTACTTCTGGGGATCTTCCCTTCTCCTGATCGATGTCTGGATACGGACTGACGCGCTCGTCCTGGCGGGCGTGGTATTCGCTGTTCTGGTGTTGTCTCGCAAACTTGACGTCGCGCAGTTTGCGTCACTTTCTTCACTCGCTCTGGCAAGCTATTTCACGATTAACCATTTCGCAGGCAGCTACAGCTGGCCGGCGCTGTTTTACAACTCGTTCATGGGTGGGCTAATGGCTCCCGGTGAAACGGTGATCCACCTGTCGCGTTTCGCTTACGTTCACCAAATTGTTCGCGGAGTGTTTGTTTGGCTCATCGAAGGAAGCTTTGCCCTTTACCTGTTGCTGGGAGGGCTGGCGGTCTGGCTGAATCGCTCGTCATCGTACTCTCGCATGATTGGGGCAGTTCTGGCGGCGCGCGTACTGTCGTACATGCTGTACCCGAATGGAGACCAGCGGTACACCGCGGTGCTGTTTGTGCTGATTCCCGTGGCCTTGGTCATCGCTGTTCGTCGGAATAAGTACACCGGCTCGACGGCGGCTCCGCGGCGCGGGACAAACGATGAAAGAGCTCCTGTTCCAGCGGCGCAAATGACTACGGTGGGATGATCCTATTGCGCCGGATCGGTCCCGTTGAGATAGTTTTCCAAATACGTATAACCGTTGGGCGCCTTGCGCGACCACAGTTCGCCATCGGACAATTTATGGTGATGAGCCGTCTTCCAAGCGTCGGGGATTCCATCATGTTGCGATGACAAGCACGCTGTACCCTTGGCAATAGGTGGCGGCGAGAACTGCCCGGTAAAGTATCCTCCCCTGCTACGACTCTGATATTGATCGATGATACGGGCATCCATCGCGTCACGATTCGCGACCCAGTGACCGTCGCAATCAAGATGCTGTGAATTGCCAATCGTGGAGAGCAGTACGTCGTCGAGGCGATCCACCGAGTCGGCCACAATGGGGAACTCTTCGGCGGGTAACGGCATATTGCGGAACCAGTTGCTCGGCATAGGACCTAGTCTATCGCCCCCCTCCCAGCCTTGATGGGTCATCGCTATCTGCCCTGCGTCGTTCACCACGTTTGTCGCACCTATAGGTTGGCTTCCAGGCTTTGGTGTTGAGCGGCCGACGTTGTTCAGCAAATACAAGCCCGGAGGTCCCGGGTTGTCGCACGGAAGAGGCGGAGGACAATTGTCAGACTGGTCCGACGGATCATTCTGCAAACCGTTGGCGTTGAAAGGGTGGACCCTCTCCTGAGAGAGATTGCCGTCGACATATTTGTTGCCGATGTAATCCACCTGCGCCCCGCCCCAGGAGAGCGCTCCAAACCGGTTCCAGTTGTAAATAAGATTGTTTACCCAACGCACCGAGTGCGTATTTATCATCGGCAGGCGATGGCTGATGTTCACGAACATGCTGTGATGCCAGTCAATGTCCGTGGTCTGTAGAGAAGAACCTGAGGTTGCGTCCGTCCCTACACCGACCGGATGCCCGACATTTGGTTCATACGCCAGAATCCACTGATAGGTGAGGTTGTGGTCGTTTCCAGCATCGTTGGACAGCTGTGCAAACGTTTTGTTGCCCCACCAGCGAGCGGAGATATGATCCAGAACGATGTTGTAGCCCTGTCCGCTGGCTATCTCGAAACCGACCGTGCCCGTGTTTGGACCAGTTGGCGTGTTCGGATTGTTCCCGTCGTAAGTTAAATAGCGCATGATCACATCGTGAGTGGAGATGAAGATGACTTCCCCGTGCTGATTCGGGCCGCCGAGCACGATTCCGCCGCCCGGCGCGGTTTGACCTGCGACCGTTACATACGGATTGTAAACGGCCAAGCGTGATTGGGGGCTAATCAGTCCAGACACGCGAAACACGCAGGTTCGTGGCCCCGAAGCCTCCAGGCAAAATCGCAGCGAGCCGGCGCACTTACGGTCAGAGCAAGAACCACCCTGGTCATCCAGATTGACGACTTCATAGACTTGGGGAGCGCCACCGGCTCGCCCGCTTCCACCGGCCGACGCCGCGCCACCACCTTGGGCCTCCGGAAAAGCATGTACTGGCCCGGCGGGAAGCGGAATGCGATCGCCACCACGCTCGCTGGCCGCGGAGGCGGTGGTGGTGAAACGATCCGGACTCGATTCGGCACGCGTAGTGCCGTCCCACGATTGCACGACGAAATTGTACGTCGTCGCCGCGGACAAACCGGTCACGGAAACCGAGTGTGCTGTCGTTTGATTTGCTCCACAACAAGCCGTAAACGAGTAGGCTGTCGATGGGCTTGTAGCGATACCAACGACCGAATCGGAGGGATTGTTCGTCGACCAACGGATCGTTGCTTGAAAAGGAGTGACGCCTGAAACGCTTACTTCCTCAATCTTCATTGGGCTGGAAGCGTGCCCGCCGCATCCGGCCTGTAGAGCGACACAAAGCCACAGGAATGCTTTCCTCACCACTCCGTCCTTTAGGGGTTTATCTTGCGGCTCCGCCGGCAGCTACACGATATCGCTCCTTGCCTTCAGTGGCTTTGAGCAACGTATTCAGCACCAGGCTCTCCGGCTTCAAGAAACTATTATAGTAGCGATAGTTTTGTTGCATCATCGCCAAAAGAGCCGATCTGTCTCGAAGAAGAGCGCTTATTCCGGCGATCAACCCGTCCACATTCGTGAATTCCGAATAGTTTTGTTCTTTCCGGAAGTCCCCAGGCACTTCGTACAGTAGAGGCTCGCTGACAATCGCCCGTGAAGCCGCGACATATTCGCCGAACTTCCATCCAACGGAGCCATGCAGCCCATTCGTGCCAATACAAATTGCATGCGACTTCACTAGCTTCAAATAGCGTTTCTTGTTCGTTAGCGATAGAGGTGCAACTAAGGACTTCGCGAGCTTCCTCGAGAAATGACTATCGGAGAGTCCGCCACAGAATCGTTCGCCAAACTCTTTGCGGCAGACTGTCACCGCGGAAATCCTGGACTCGTTGAGCGCTTCGATGTGCGCCTTGGTTTCACCACGATCGAAGTCGGCGGGATTCCATAGTCTTGTCAAAAGCAGGATCTTGGCATCTTTGTCGAGAATCGGGTGGTGCTCGTAGTCCTCGGCTGGCAGCGCCATATCATCGTTGTTTGACCGCAGAAGGTTGGATGCAAGCTCATTTCTTCTGACAATGTCCCGGAGACGCTCCGTTGGCGACGGCCGTACTAGAGCACAATGGGGCCTCACGTGGTAATTGAAGCCTAGCGGCAAGACTTTGCACCCAGGCGGACCCATCGTCGCAACCTGTTGATTGAAGCTCCGCTTAAAGTAGTAGTCGGCCTTAACTGTTGTTTGAAAGAAACGCAGGTTGTCTTCAATTGTGCCGGGCACCCAGTTGAGTCCGTCCAGGGCGTCATAGACCACTGCCACGCTGCCATTGATTGTTGCGTACAGGATGGGTAGGTGCGACAGCTCGCTTCTCGATACCTGCGTATCGATCTGCAGATCTATAACGCCTGCAGCTTGCAGACGGACGAATCCCGCATAGAGCTGTTGCAAATGCGCACTCTTGTTGTAACGCAGCGTGCATTCGATCAAACGGGTCGTTGGCATCGAAATCTTCGCGGGCGCACTTCGCTCCACTCGGAGGACACCTTTCTCTCAACAGAATGACTAGGGCTGGCTATAATATGCCCTGAGATGTCCCTTGGCAATACGGGGGAACGACACATTTTTTGCTGCAGCGCATGTGGAAATCTCGCTGGGTCTGTAGGCCCCATTGACCGGTAGGAGAGCCGGCCAAGCGGGACGGCAATCGCCGCTGCAGAGGATCCAAAACAGAAGTGAGGCAGCACGTCGTCGTGCCGCCCCCATGTTGAGTTCAGGACCGAGCTATGTCCGCCCGCTAACTCTCCGAAGTATGCGAATCGGCATCCTCCAGCTAGTTCGGGCTAACGCCGTTGAGATAGTTCTCCAGGTACGTATAGCCGTTGGGTGCGGTTCTCTTGTAGAGGCCCGAATCCGTTGTGCTCAGGCCGTTCGCGGTCTTCCACTGGTCCGGAATACCGTCGTGCAGCGATTCCGTGCACGCTGTGCCTCCAGGAATGGACGGGGCCGAGAACTGGCCGTGGAAAGTATCTCCCGATGCTCGGTTTTGGTATTGGTTGACGACGCGGGTATCCTCTGGATCGCGGTGGCTAACCCAGTTTCCGCTGCAATCCAGCCGTTGCGAGTTGCCGACCGTGGCCACCAAGACGTTGTCAAGGTTCGTCACCGGGTCAGCGTCAATCGGGAACTGCTCCCCTGGCAGCGGCGAACTGCGGAACCATGAATCAGGCGTCGGGCCGGCGGAGTTAGAGTCCCAGGTATCGCCACCCTCCGATCCTTCGTGGGTCATGGAAACTTGTCCCGCGTCATTGGGATCATTGCTTGGCGTCACCATCGCGCTATGCGGCTGGTTGCCGGTGCGCCCGGTGTTATTGAGCAGGTACCACGTCGGCGGTCCAGCGTTGTCGCACGGGTCGCCTCCAGAACAATTGTCGGTCGGGTCCGTCGGATCCGCCCCGTTCCCGTTGCCGGTGAACACGTGCTGGGAATCCGCCGACAGGTTGCCGTCGACGTATTTGTTCCCGATGAAGTCGACGTGTAGGCCGCCCATCGTCAGCGAAGCAAACTGGTTCCAGTTGTACACCAGATTGTTGACCCAGCGAACGTGGTTCGCCCCCTGGAGCAACGGAATGCGATGGTCGATGTTCACGAACATGTTGTGGTGGAAGTCCAGGTCCGTGGTGGCCATCGCCGAACCGCCCGTGGCATCTGAGCCTATCCCCACGGGGTGCGTGGAGTTCGGTTCGTAGTTCAAGTTCCACTGTAGCGTGACGTTGTGAACGTTTCCGGCATCGTTGGAAAGAATCGGAAACACCTTGTTGCCAACCCAGCGCGATGAAGTGTGGTCGAAGACCACGTTGTAGACGTTGCCGCTCGCCATTTCGAAGCCCACCGTGCCGGTGTCCGGCCCAGTCGGCGTGTTGGGATTGTTGCCGTCATAGGTCACATAACGGATGACCACGTCATGCGTGGAGATGAAGATCTGCTCGCCTTGCTGATCCGGTCCGCCGAGCACGATTCCGCCGCCCGGCGCGGTCTGTCCGGCGATGGTCAGATAGGGATTGCCCACCTGCAAGCGGGAATGGGACGTGATCAAGCCGCTGACGCGGAAGACGCAAGTCCGCGGCCCGGAAGCTTCAACGCAAGCGCGCAAAGAACCGGAACCCCCGTCATTCAGGTTCGTCACTTCGATGACTTGCCCACTGCGTCCGCCTGCAGAAGCTGCGCCGCCGCCTTCCGCGCCCGGAAACGCCGGGCAATCGGAACCACCGCACGATGTGGTTTGCGTCGGCGGGGGTGGGGGTGGCGTTGGCGCGCTAACGGTCACGGTCGCCGAGGCGGATTTGCTGTTGTCGGCATTGCTCGTCGCAGTGACCTTGTCGGTGCCAGCTTTCCCCGGAGCGGTGTACGCGCCGGAAGAGCTAATACTACCCAACGTGGCCGTCCAAGAAACCGACTTGTCAGAGACGGTACCGTTGACGGTCGCGCTGAATTGAATTGCGCCACCCGTTGTTGTGGACGTCGACGCCGGTGAGATCGTCACCGAGTTCACGACCGGAGGCGGCGGAGGCGCGGTAACCTTAACCGTCGCCGAACCGGACTTCGTCGGATCCGCAACGCTGGTTGCCGTCACTGTGTCGGTCCCGGCCGTTGCTGGTGCGGTATACGCCCCAGACGCAGTGATGCTCCCCAGCGAGGCGTGCCACGTCACTGCTTTGTTGGTAGCCGTCCCCTGAACCGTAGCTGCAAAGGACAACGTGCCGCTCGTTAGCGACGCAGCTGTGGCCGGAGAAACCGTTACGGAGGTCACCGTCGGTGTCGCCGATACGGGCGTCGCGGCAGTCACCGTGATTGTGGCCGTGCCAACCTTGGTCGTATCGAAAACGCTGGTCGCAGTCACGATGGAAGTTCCTGCCGTCGCAGGCGCGGTGTAGACGCCACCGGTCGTGATGGTGCCCGAAGACGCATGCCACGTCACTGCCTTGTTCGACGCTGAACCCGCAACCGTCGCGGTGAACGAGATCGTGGCGTCCGTTTTAACGGACGTGGTGGCCGGAGAAACGCTGACCGACGTCACCGACTGTGGCACCGGCGGAGCAGTCACCGTCACGGTCGCGGTACCAACTTTGGTGGGATCGGCGATGCTCGTTGCGGTCACAATCGACGTTTCTGCAATCGATGGCGCCGTGTAGACACCTGCGATGGTAATGCTGCCCGATGACGCGTGCCACGTCACTGCTTTGTTCGTCGCCGAGCCCGCGACCGTGGCGCTGAACGAAATCGTGGCGTCAGTTTCAACGGACTTTGTCGCCGGAGAAACGCTGACAGAGGTCACCGATTGCGTCGCAGGTGCACCGGTCACGGTGACCGTAGCGGTACCGACCTTGGCGGGATCAGCTAGGCTCGTAGCGGTTACAATGGAAGTTCCCGCGGTCGATGGCGCTGTATAGACGCCTGCGGAGTTGATTGTGCCCGACGAGGTCGTCCAGGTCACGGCCTTGTTCGACGCTGAGCCTGCGACCGTCGCGGCAAACGAAATCGTGCCGCCTGTATTGGTTGAGGTGCTCCTGGGCGAAACGGTGACCGAGGTAACGGACGGATTATTCGGTGGTGTAGGTGCGGCGGTCACGGTAATCGTGGCGGCGGCAACTTTGCTCGGATCGGCTTCGCTTACCGCGGTCACAATCGATGTACCAGCGGCCGACGGCGCCGTATAGACTCCCGTGGAGCTAATGCTCCCCGAGGACGCATGCCACGTCACCGCTTTGTCCGTCGTTGAGCCTACAACCGTTGCTGTGAAAGAAATCGTGCCGCCCGCGGTAGTGGAGGTCGCCGCCGGAGAGATGGAGACGGCGGTCACGGCTGGACCCGTGGGTGGCGGGTTGGGTGCCGGGGTTGACTCTGAGGCAATCGTAACGACAGCCGACGCCGACTTGGTCGGGTCGGCAACGCTGGTAGCGGTTACGGTACCGGCTGCCGCTCGCGCCGGAGCGGTATAGACGCCCGCTGGAGTGATCGTCCCCATCGACGTTGTCCACATCACCGAATCGTTCGTCGTGGTGCCCTGGATCGTCGCCGTGAACTGCACCTTGCCACCAGGCACGGCTGAGGCGGCTACCGGGGCGACTGCGACCGATGCCACGCTCGGGCTCGTCGTGGCTGCCGTTCCGTGCAGCGATAGCACGACCGGCCGGTGCCGAACATCCGTCATGATCGTCAGGCTGCCGTTGACGCTGCCCACGGTGGCTGACGAAAATTTCACCAGGAAGCTCTGAGTTTGCCCCACGGACAGTGTCAGCGGCGTGGTCAGGCCGCTCACGCTGAACCCGTTTCCAGCGACGATGGCCTGGCTGACGCTTACAGGCGTAGTGCCGATATTCGTCACGCTCACAGCCTGCGAACTGGCCGTACCGACCTTCGCGCTGACAGACAAGACATTAGGAGTGATCGAGAGGGACGGCAGCGGCTCGGCGAAACCAGCGCAACCAGAGGTCCAAAGAATCGCCGAAAGAGAGGCGATTAAGGCTAGTACTAGAACTTGGTTCTTCGTCAGCAAGCTCATCTCAGTGAATCTCCCCTTGTGTCCAAGTTCAATTTTTCTAATGTTCTACGGGCCACCTGGAGGGAGGGCCGCCAGGCAAAAGCATCGTAAGTACTAGGGGAATAAAGCAACAACTGGCGGGTCGTCCAGATTAGGGACGGGTATTCCGAAGCGTAAGGGATAGCTAGGAGTACTGGTACGTTTACCTGTACGACTTCTGTCCCGAGGGTCTAGTACTCGGCTGCGCTGTGAACGTCGTAAGCTGGATAAAATGTCGTCGTTAGGTGTGCACAAACAGTCGGGAAACGAAGAATTCGCCTTGCTGATCGGAAGCTTGGCGCATGTTTCAAGGAGTCGGCAACTCGATTCCAAATTCCAACGCGCGTGAGGAGACAGGAACGATGAGTATGGATCGATCGCAAATTGAAATCTTTTCCACGACTCCTCAGTCGAAGGATTTTCCGCGTGAGACCTACGTCCAACAAGTGATCCACGTGGCCTCGTGGAGCGAGCAGGCCGGATGCACCGCCATTCTGGTCTATACGGACAACTCCATCGTCGACCCATGGTTGGTGTCGCACCTGATTCTCCAGAACACGAAGAAGCTGTGCCCTTTGGTTGCGATTCAACCGGTCTACATGCACCCCTACTCTGTCGCCAAGATGGTCGCCAGCTTTGGTCACCTGTACGGCAGGCGCCTGTACTTGAACATGGTGGCCGGCGGATTCAAGAACGATCTAATCGCTCTGAACGACACAACGCCTCACGACGAGCGCTACACAAGGCTGATCGAATACACGACGATCATCAAGCTGCTGCTGTCGAGTCCTGCGCCGGTCAACTTTGAGGGCAAGTTCTACAAAGTAGAAAACCTGAAGATGACGCCGCCGCTTGCGCCAGAACTGTTCCCTGGTATCTTGATGTCAGGCTCTTCCGACGCCGGATTGGCCGCCGCCAGGGCTGTGGGCGCAACTGCTGTGCAGTATCCCAAGCCAGCCAAGGACTTTGAGGCAAACCCGGTTCCCGAAGGCGAGAAATCGGGCGTCCGAGTCGGAATCATCGCGCGACCAAAGAGTGTAGATGCCTGGAGCATCGCTAACGAAAGGTTTCCGGGTGACCGGAAAGGCCAGTTGGCGCACCAATTGGCGATGAAGGTTTCCGATTCGCACTGGCACCAACAACTGTCGCAAATGATCAAGGAAGTCGGCGAAGTACAAGGCGTGTACTGGATGTGGCCATTTCAAAATTATCAGACCTTCTGCCCCTACTTGGTGGGCAGCTACGAGGAAGTTGCCGATGAAGTGTCCCGATACATGCGCGGGGGTTTCAAGTCTTTTATTCTGGATATCCCGCCAAACGGAGAAGAGTTGCACCACACGCAAGCGGTTTTCGACTGCGCGCTGCGTGGCGTGGCTTCTTGAATTCTTTGACCGACGAACACGACACTCGAGGCACACAAGAAGTCAGAAAGCTGGGCGCGACAGCTCACGCGCTTCAATTCGCGAGATCACGATGGGTCTTGATCTTGCTTCTTTCCGTGCTGCTACTTACGCCCTGCTTCTGGCACCGCAGGATTGAAGCCGGCGACCTCGGCAGTCATACCTACAATGCCTGGCTGGCTCTGCTCGTTGCCCAAGGCCAGGCACCGGGACTCTATACCTCCCAGCAGTGGAACAACGTGCTGGTCGATCTAGCTCTGACGTGGCTCGGCAGGCGGATGGGATTCATCACAGCCGAGCGGATCGTAGTCTCGGCGTGCGTGTTGTGCTTTTTCTGGGGATCTTTTTCGTTCATCGCCGCATCCACGTTACGCGCCCCATGGTTCCTGGTGCCGGCAATCGCGATCGTTTCGTACGGTTACACCTTTTACGCCGGCTTGATGAACTACTATTTGTCTCTGGGCTTGGCGTTCGCAGCCGCAGCACTGTTCTGGCGGGGGACGCGAACAGACTGGGTCGTTGCTGCCATCCTCGCGATGCTGACGTACGTCGCGCACCCCATGGGATTCGGTGTCCTGCTTGCCATGGCCGCGTACATTCGGCTGGCCGAGACGCCCTTGGCATGGCGGCGCTGGCTTCTCTTTGCTCTGGGACTGCTGGCTCTAGTCGCATTGCATTTCTGTCTATCCAGATTCAAGACCCAGGCTGGCCTCGGATATCGCGGCCTGCTGATGACTGGCGCGGACCAGCTTTTGGTATTCGGCGCGCATTACAAACTGATAGCGGAAGTGGTGCTCGGGTTCGGCAGCCTCTGCTTTTGCATTGCGGCCGTCCAAGACGCCAAGGAACTTGCATCGTTGCGGAAACTGTGGACGCCGCTGACGCTGTGGGCGTTACTGCTAATGACGGCGGTGATCTTGCCCGCGGCGATTTGGCTTCCCCAATACGTTGCCCCGGTCAGTTCGATGAGCACCAGGCTGACCTCGGTCACCGCCGTCGTTGGCTTGTGTGTTCTCGGCTCCGTTCGGCCCCGCAGCTGGATTCTTATAGGGCTCGCTGTATGGGCCGCGATCTTCTTCGGTCTGCAGTACCGAGACACCGGCGTCTTAAGCGGGATGGAGCAACAGGTCGAGATCCTGGTCGGTGGGCTGCCGTACGGCTGGCGAGTGAGCTATACGATTTATCTCGGGGAGGATGATCGCATCAATTTTCGTCACTTCGTCGATCGCGCCTGCATTGGAAAGTGCTTCGCGTACTCAAACTACGAGCCCGGCACCGGACAATTTCGCGTTCGCATTTCACCCTCGGGGAGCCCACTCGTCTCGGATTCAGGGCGCGCGATGGAGTTGGGTGGATACGTCGTTCGAGACGCCGACTTGCCCATGGCGGAAGTTTATCAGCCCGATGAAACGCATCTGACGAAGCTCGCCATCCGCGAACTGCAAGCCGGCGAGAAAAACGGCGGCGCGGGCTACCATCCTGCGGCTTGGGACATCGAGTCGAGTCTGCTAAACCGGCCCAAGTAATCCTTGGTGACAGAACTCCCGGCAAGTCCAAACTCTTTGGACAACGCCGCACCTTCTTCCAGAATCACCGCTGAGCACCTGGACGTAAGATCCTTGCGAGGAATGACTTCATGGACCGATTGCTGCAGAGTTGGGTAACCCAACAAGCGGAAACGCGACCAGATACCAATGCCATTGTCTATGGCAGCGAGAAACTTTCGTATGGCCAATTGGAACGGTCGAGCAACCAGCTTGCCCACATGCTGCAGGATGCCGGCTGCAAAAAGGGAGATCGCGTCTGTATCTTGATGCCGAAATCCGCTGCCGCCATTCTCAGCATGATCGGAATTTTGAAAGCCGGCGGCATGCATGTACCGATCGATTCTTCAAGCCCCGCGGCGCGCATCCGGCAGATCCTGGATTCCTGCGAAAACCGTTGGATCCTTGCCGCGGGTACCGTCGCTCCCCTCCTCGACGAACTCATGTCAGATGATCAGTTGCGCGCGCGAATTTCAGTGGGCTGGCTGGACACACAGGTTCCGGCGGCGAAGAATTTTCAACCGGCGTTCTCCCGTGCCGATCTCGAAGCCGCATCGGCAAGCGCCTTACCGCAACAATGCGCGGCCGAGGATGGATCGCATATTCTGTTTACTTCGGGCTCCACCGGAGTGCCCAAGGGCGTGGTCATTACCCACTCCAACGTGATCGCCTTTGTCGGCTGGGCGCTAAAGCACTTTGGAATCGATCACACCGACCGTTTCTCCGGACACACCCCTTTCCATTTCGATCTTTCCACCTTCGACATCTTTGGCACACTTACCGCCGGCGCACAGCTGCACCTCGTGCCTCCGGACGCCGCTCTCCTTCCACCGAAACTCGTGGAATTCATTCGCAAGTCCGAGCTGACCCAGTGGTTCTCGGTACCCTCTGTCTTGAACTATCTGGCCAAGTTCGACGCTCTTAAGGGCCAGGAGTTCCCTTCACTCCGGCGTGTGCTGTGGTGTGGCGAGGTGTTGCCAACGCCCGCGCTCATCTACTGGATGGAGCACCTGCCGCACATCCCGTTTACGAACCTGTATGGCCCGACCGAGGCAACGATCGCCAGCAGTTACTACGACGTCCCCGCTTGCCCAGTGGACCCGAAAACAGCGATCCCCATTGGGAAGCCATGTGACGGCGAGGAACTCTTGGTCCTCGATGAAAAGCTCCAGCCGCTCCCGGTCCGGGAAATTGGCGACCTATATATCGCGGGCGCCGGTTTGAGTCCTGGCTATTGGCGCGACCCGCAGAAGACGGCCGGTGCGTTCCTGCCAGACCCACGCGGCGGGCACTCCGGCCGCCTGTATCGTACCGGCGACCTCGCTTGGCTGGGTGAAGACGGCTTGGTCTACTTTGTAGGCCGCGCCGACACCCAAATCAAGGTTCGCGGCTTCCGCATCGAGCTGGGAGAAATCGAGACTGCCCTCAATTCGGTCGGCACCCTGCAGGAGTGTGCTGTCGTGGCTGTCCAGAACGACAACTTCGGAGGCTGGATGATCTGCTGCGCCTACGTAGGTCGTGAAGGGGTCGAAGCTACCCCTAACAGCCTCCGGGAGCACCTCAAGAATCTCGTCCCGAACTACATGTTTCCCGTGCGATGGATGCCCTACGATGCCCTGCCCAAAAATGCCAACGGCAAGATTGACCGGCCGCGCCTAAAAGAGCGCTTTCTCCAGAACGAACTCGGACAATCTGGACCCAAAAGTGCTAGTACTTCTAGTGGGGACGGTACACCGGGAGACTCGACCCAGCCGCTGAACCAGGCAACTTCTAAGGCCTGATTGGGGTTAGACTTAGAGTCCCGCTAGTGGAGATCGTTGAGTCCGTCAGACCTGTCCGAATCGTCTCAGTAGTGACTGGAAGCGTACGTTTCTGGAGACAAGCAGCAACCAGACAACCTTCGAAATGTTACCTTACGCATACATATTCGTCCTGGCCATCGGCGTGTCGGCGTTCTTGACGTACTCGGTGCGCAACGCCGCGGTGGCACGAGGCCTGAAGGCCACACCGGTCTATGGGCGGCATACCCATACTCACCCGCTTCCTCGCCTAGGCGGTGTGGCTATCTTTCTTACGTTTCTACCTGGTGCCCTTGCCTATCTTCCGTTTTCCAGGCTCATGCACCTGAGTTTCTCGATTCGCGCGTATCTTGGAATCCTGGTTTCGGTGGTGCTCATTTTCCTGATGGGAGCCTACGACGACCTAAGGCCTTTGAAGCCGAAGGTGAAAATCGCCGTGCAGGCGGGTGCCGCGATTCTGTTGTACGTCGGGGGGCTGGGAATTCACTACTTCGAGTCCGTTTTCGGCGGGCACTTCCTCGCCGAAGCCGCCGACGTTTCGGTGACCATCGTTTGGGTCTTATTGATTACAAATGCGTTTAACCTGATCGATGGCCTGGACGGGCTGGCGGCGGGCTCGGCGATGATCTCGGCGATCGTCGTGTTCGCGGCGGCCGTGTCGACCCACAACACCTTTGTCACCTTTCTGGTGATCGTGCTTGTGGGTGCAATTCTCGGATTTTGGCCCTTTAACCGCTATCCTGCGACCATTTTTATGGGTGATTCCGGTAGTCTCTTTATCGGATTCCTCTTGAGCGCCCTTGCGATGGCGGCGACTTCCAGTAAGACTTCTCTGACAGATATCGCAGTCCCGGTCCTGGCCTTTGGCCTTCCGATACTCGACGTGACGCTCGCGGTATCTCGCCGGCTTCTCCGTGGCAACCAGTTGTTCCGGGGAGACACGGACCACATCCATCACAAACTTTTGCGGCGCGGCTTTTCTCATGCTCAGACGGTCGTCACCCTGTATGCCGCGACCTTGGCCTTTGTGCTGGCCAGCCTCGTCGTTCTCAAGGATGGAGCCCTTCTTTTGCCCGTGCTCTTTGTGGTTGGAATCGGGATTTCCCTAGGTGTGCAGCAACTGCGGTACGCGGAGTTTTCGGAGTTCTTGCATCCCGTGGCTCGGCATCGCCAAATCGTGACTGGGCAAGCCAACGTCCGTCGAGCTGCTGAGGCGCTTGGCTCTTGCTCCGACTTTCGTTCCATTTTCCAGGCTTTGCAGGAGACTTTGCAGCCGGTAGGTTTGGACGCCATCCGCATCAAGAACCTGGGCAAGGATGGCTACCCGATGGCCTTGCTTCATTCCTTGCACTATGACTCGGACGGGAAGTGGTTTCTCGATTGGTCCGAGCGCAAGACCGATGATTTGCCGTGGGAATACCAGTTCGAGCTGCTCGACAAATCTCACCCAACGCTGGGGTACGCTTCTCTTTTCCGGATGCCGCCCAGCGAGGATGTGCGCTTGACTTGGGACCTTCTTGCAGAAGAGTTTAAGAACGGGCTATCGGAAGCCGTCATGCACGCCACAGCGCGCGTGAAAATCCTGCGCCAAACCGAAACGAATGCTGATTTGAACTTGGTGCGCGCAGCGTGCCGCGCGGCAGACTAGAGGTTTGTTTCTTGGAATGACTGCTTCGGCTCTACGCTTCGGCTGGAAGGTCTCGCCGATTCAACGCGTTATTCCCGCAGGGAGTTCGCTCTTGAGCTTGTTTTCGTTTTGATCCGACTCCGGCCCGCCGTTGCTATGCGCGAGATTCCATAGCCCGCGCACTACCGAGAACTCGTTGGGGTCAGCGACAGCAAGGTCAATCTTGCGCCCTGTCTGGCCTTCGATGTGTACGATCAAGTCCAGAAAATCGAACGAGTCCAATAGCCCCGATCCCAAGAGTTCTGTATCCGGGGTAATCTTGAACGACTCCGGCGTTTGCTTGTTGGACCGCACCCAGTTGGTCAGCACTTCCAGAAATTGATCTTGAGTCATCGGTTTGTGTTTTCCTGTGGTTGAGTGATTTCGGTTGACTAGTTTCGAGCTCCAGGCGGTGCGGTTCCGCTTGGGCTTTCTAGGATTCCACCGTCGCTTCTTCGCGAGCGGTCTCTTCTTGTCGCAGGCACGACAGTACGAGTTCCACTCGGTTTGACACTCCTAGCTTGTCAAAAACCCGGAAAAGATAGTTCTTCACGGTGTGCTCGGTCAGGCCCAGCTCACGAGCAATCTCGCGATTCGACAAGCCCTCGACGGCCAGGCGGACCACATCGGTTTCCCGCTTGGTCATGCGGTTTTCCACCGCCGGGTCTACTTTCCGTTGCTTCGGGGCCTTCGTGAATTCGTCCATAACGTAGCGCAGCTCGGTCGCATTCGCCCAAATCTGCCCTTGCGCGAGCGCGTCCACCGACTTGCACAGCAACTCGAACGGGCTATTCCTGCAGAACACGCCGTCAGCGCCGAATCGGAATGCCTCAATCACAAGTTCTCTGTCCGCGGACCCCATAGCCACCAGGATGCGCGTCTCCGGGTTGGTGCGCCGTATTTCAGGGAGAATGCGGAGGCCTGCTAGCGGCCCATCTTCCAAGTTGTCGCTAACGATAGCTACTTTCGGCCGATGTTCCTGAACCAGCGCCAGGATTTCAGTGGTGTTCGACGCGGAGGCAACAACCTCAAAGCGTTCCGGAACGGCCAGAAACGCCATGCTCAAAAGGTCGCAATACATCTTGCTCGCTTCGGAAATCAGTACGCTTGTGCGGTCTACTCCATGCAGATTTTCGTTCTGTGCCGGCTGCTTCATAATCAGTAAGACCTCAATGCACCGATCTCAAAGTCCAGACCTAAGAATCGCAACTTGAGTAGCGGGCTGGCTTCCTTAGCACTTCCCGTCTCACCCGTCGCTCCGTAGCGGTACACAGGGGAGTAGAGCATGTTCGGTGCCAAAAACCCCCAGATGGCCGCCAAGAATAAGACCATTTATAATCAAGCGCTTACGAACAAGCTCGTTTGAGGAGTCTTTAGACCTCATTCTCACGTCTCCAGCTAAGGACACTTCCCTTCCTGAATTGTGCAAATTCGGAGGTGCTGCCATTGATAAGTCACCTTGCCACTAAGAGATGCTTCTTGATCCACGAGACTGCGTCTTCTTAGCCAGCTGGGTGGCTTGCGTTCGCCGAATCGTGGAAAGACTTCAGCGGATTTTCTCGACCGAAATGGCGGGAATTCGGTCAGAAATTCTTGCTTCCGGGCAATTGTTCTAACCATTTAGGATGTATCTCCCCATTTCGGCAATACAGTAGATTGTGTACCGTCTACGCGGCGTCTTTGTAGGCCTCAGCACTATCCCCGCCATCCGCCGAAAGTCAATCACCCGATTCGCGAAAGCTTGCCTGCACGGGAACGATACAGAAACGATACAACGCCGCACGGAATTCGACCCAAAGCTTGCAGAATGCTCCAGAATAGTAGGTATCGAAATTGCAACGAATCAACCTTGACTGTCGGCAGAGCGAGATGGGGACTCCCTTGCTGGCGGCGCAAATACTTCAGTAAGGGAGACATCGGATCATGTCGAACGTTGTGGGCATCAGTGGATTTGAGAACTCGATCCCATTCAAGAAGGCCCACTGGCCAGGCTTGGAGGAGCGCGAGTACCGTATTTCCCAGGGACACGACTCCGCGGCCGTGCTGCTCGTGGATGGCAAACTCGTGGCCGGGGCCGCCGAGGAACGCTTTAGCCGCAAGAAGCACACCGGAGATTTTCCGATCGGCGCGATTCACTATTGCCTTGAAGCAGCGGGACTCAAACCCAGTGACATCGACGAGATCGCTCACGGTTTCGACTACACGCCGTACCGCGCTGCCTTCTTGCTCGACCCCACTACCGCCGAGCAATACAATCAGGTTTTCTCGAGAGAGAAGCTGCTCTCGCAAGTAAACCGGCACCTGCCCGGATTCCCAGCCGATCGCGTCCATCAGGTGAACCATCACCTGTCTCACGCCGCCAGCGCGTACTACACCTCGGGCTGGGACGAATGCCTGGTGATTGTGATTGACGGCATGGGCGAGACGACCAGCGCGACCGCCTATCATGCCCATGACAACAAGCTCGACAAGTTGCAGGAGATCACCGCCAAGGATTCCATCGGCATCCTGTATTCCATCATTACCTTGCACCTCGGCTTCGATTTCAATTCCGACGAATACAAGATCATGGGATTGGCGCCCTACGGAAATCCGGCGCGCTATCGCCACTTCTTCGAGCAGGCCGTCGAGCTACTCGACAATGGCACGATCAAGATTCCCATCCTGCGCATGAACAATGACCGCGAAGATCGCGAAACGTACGGAGCCACCCGCCGCTACCTTGAAGAGCATCTGATCCCGCATCGCACGCCCGACGCCGAAACCACCGACGACCATCGCGACGTCGCCGCGTCTCTCCAAGAGTGCTTGGACAAGGTCATGCTGCACGTTTGCGGGCACTTCGGCCGCAAGACCGGTCTGCGGCGCCTGGCCATGGCGGGCGGTGTCGCGCTCAACTGCACGGCAAACGGCCGCCTCCTGCAATCCGGCATCTTCGATGACATCTACGTACAGCCAGCGGCTGGAGACGACGGTTCGGCTCTCGGCGCCGCCTTGTGGCGGGGGTCGCGCAATGGTGGGGTCCGCAATATCAGGTTCCCCGTTCCCTTCTTCGGACCCGAAGCATCCCAGGCGGACATCGACAAAGCCCTTGCAGACACGGGAAACCGCATCGAAGTGGTTCGCTTCGCGAGTCTCGCGGAAACCTGTGCCGAAGCCGCCAAGCTGATCAAAGCGGGACGCGTGCTGGGTTGGTACCGCGGCCGCATGGAGTTCGGCCCTCGCGCGCTCGGACATCGCAGCATTCTCGCGGATCCGGGCCATCCGGAGATGCGCGATCGTATCAACGCCATGGTGAAAATGCGCGAAGCCTTCCGCCCCTTCGCTCCCGCCGTCTCTCTCGAACAAGTGCAGGACTGGTTCGAGGTTCCCAAAGGCTTTGAATTGCCGTACATGATCATGACCGCCGACGTCCGCCAGCGGCACCGCGCGACGCTTCCGGCGATCACTCACGTCAACGGCTCCGCCCGCGTGCAAACCGTTTCGCAAAAGGACAACAGCGAATTCCACGCCTTACTCGAGGCCGTGGGAAAAACCACCGGCCGCGAGATGGTCCTGAACACCAGCTTCAACGTAAAGGGTCAGCCAATCGTAAACACGCCGCGCGAAGCGATCGACACTTTCCTCGGCACAGGCATCGAGTTCCTGTTCCTCGAGAACACGCTGGTCCGGCGCGCCCCAAAGTAGTGGCGGGTCGTGCTGGCAGGCCCGTAGTGGCGGGTCTTTAGGCCCACATTCCACATCTGCGCTCCTCCTTCCCACATCCCTCGAAACTCGCGGGTTGATGATAGATTTGTACCCGCACGCGCATCGTTCGGAGGCTCTACGCTCCATCCATCGGAAGATCCGCGCCGCAACAAGCCCGTCGAATCCTCGGCGCCACGCGCGACACCTCGGGCCATACGGTGAGCGGCTTCGCAGGCATCGTCTCCACCGACGGAGCGCCTCCCGACTCGAGCCTGCTCGAACGGATCGCCGCACACCTCGCGTTCCGCGGCCCAGACGGCACTCATATTTCCACGCGGCCCGGTGCCGGATTCTGTTTCACCCTCCTCCGCACCGGACCCGCCCCCCAAACCTCCGCTCAGCCTTGCTCTCTCGATGGCCGCGTCTGGCTTCTCGGCGACGTCCGCCTCGACGCACGCACCGACCTGCAACGCAAACTCGAACAGCACGGCACAACCATCCTGCCAGGCGTCACCGACGAGGAACTGGTCCTTCACGCTTGGCGCATGTCGGGCGAGAAATCCTTCCCCGAGCTCGTCGGCGATTTCTCATTCACCCTCTGGGACGCCGAAGCACGCCACCTCTGGTGCGTCCGAGATCTGATCGGCGCTCGGCCTTTTTATTACGCCCAAGCCGGCGGGCGTCTTTGCTTCAGCAACACGCTCGACGCGCTGCTCCTACTGCCAGGCATATCTGCGACACTCAATCCCGAATTTATTGGTGATTTTCTGTTGCAGGAGTACAGTTCGGTCCCAGGAAACACGGTCTATCGGGAGATCAGCCGCCTGCCGCCCGGCCATCTATTGGAATATGCAGGCGGCGAACCACGCCTCCGCCGCTACACAACCCTGCCGATTGAGGAGCCGCTCTGGCTAAAGCACTCCGAGGAATACGTCGAGCACTTTCAGTTCGTGTTCGAGCAAGCGATTCGTGACCGCGTGCCCAACGCTACGTCAGCTATCTTCCTCAGCGGCGGCCTCGATTCCACCAGCATCGCGGCAGTGGCCACCAAGATCGCGCCCACACCCGGCTTGTTATGCGCCTACACAATTGACTGCCAGCCGCTCTTCGACGATCAAGAAGGCCGCCTTGCATCCCTCGTCGCGCAATACCTTGGCATGCCCATCGAGATTCTCTCAGGCGCCTCCTGCCTCCCCTACGAAGGCTGGGACGATCCGCGGTTGCGGATGCCGGAGCCGTGCCACGATCCTTTTCTCCTCGTGAACCAACGCCAGTATCAGCAGGTCCAAGCTTACGCGCGCGTCGCGCTGTCAGGATACGGCGGCGATGACGTCCTTACCGGGCAAGCTTGGCCGTATCTGACCTATCTTCTTCGCCATTTGCGTCTTGGCACCATCACAACAGCTTTCGGCGGCTACATGCTAAAGCACCGTCGCGTGCCTCCTTTGCGCGGCGGCTTTCGCGCGCGATGGCGTCGGTTGACGGGCCACAAGGAAGCCCTGACGGACTATCCTCCCTGGCTGGATTCGCATTTCGCCGAACAACAGCATCTTCGCGAAAGATGGATCCAACTCCAACGCCCGCTCGACTCACCCCATCCACTGCATCCGATCGGTTACGCTTCGCTCACCTGCGAATTTTGGTCCACCGTGTTCGATCAAGAAGATGCGGGTTGGTCCCGCGTCCCCGTCGAATTGCGTGCGCCTCTGCTCGATCAACGTGTGCTGCGTTATTTCCTGCGGCTGCCGCCTGTGCCATGGTGCATGGAAAAGGAACTCCTCCGAGAAACAGTGCGCGGACAACTTCCTGAAGTCATCCGCACCCGTCCAAAAGTGCCGCTGGCTGGTGATTCGCTGACACTTTTTTTACAAAGCGGGAAATGGAGTCCCAAACCTCTTCCGCAGCCGACCGCAGAGCTACAGACGTTCGTGGATTGGAAACGGCTCGACGCGATCTTGTCCGAAGCTACCGGTTCCGCTTTATGGATGGGTCTACGCTCTATCTCTCTTAATCACTGGCTAAAAGGCGTTGAAAACTGAGTACGGATTCGCTACAGTCAACTCCGGAGACCGAGGACAAACCCCGCTCGCTAGTCCGATCTGCCCCGATGAAGAAGCCCTACAAGCCGCCGAAAATAACCGTGTATGGCGATCTGACCCAGATGACCCAGACCATGGCTATGGGCGGAATGTTCGACAACATGATGAAAACTATGCGCACGTAGTTGATCCTTGCGTGCTGCGTACGCTTCGTTCGTCGAGAGCCTTCCTTTGACCTATTCCTATCGCGCCTACGGTGTCACCCTAGCTTCTGACAGCCCGCAGGTTCCCGGCTTGGATCGAGATCACGCCGAGTTCGGCCAAACTAGCATTACGTTGCATCTTGGCCCCGAGCCACAATGGGTGGCAGCGGCGAGGCGTTTGCCATCTCGCGTCGAGCGCCCACGATCCGACGCTCTCGAAGGAGACGATCCGTCGCTCACGCTGCTCTCGTTTGGCGGCAACGAATTCTTCGAGCTCGCCTACAGCGAAGGAGCACGCTTTGTTGTCGACGCTCGCGCCGAGCGGGTGTGGGGAACATTTGCATCGCCGCTCACTGCTGAAGACCTCACGACCTATCTTCTCGGACCTGTCATGGGATTCATCTTGCGTCGCCGCGGCGTTCTGTCGCTACATGCCAGCGCGGTACTCATCGGCGGGCAGGCCGTCCTACTATGCGGCGAAAGCGAAGCAGGCAAGTCCACTACGGTGGCCGCGTTGGCGCTCCGTGGATTTCCTGTGCTCACGGAGGACATATCTCCGGTCAAGGAGGAAGACGCATCTCTATTCGTGGAACCGGGCTATGCGCGCATCTGCCTGTGGCCCGATGCCGTTGAAAAGCTCTTTGGAGCGCCCGACGCATTGCCACTGCTGACGCCGACCTGGGAAAAACGCTTTCTGCCATTGGACGGCGTGGCCGCGACATTCGAGCCGCACAGGCAGCCTCTCGGCGCGATCTATCTCCTGGCTCCTCGCACTTCGGAAGCCGCAGCTCCGCGAATAGAAGCTTTGGACAAGCGCGAGGCACTCCTCGAATTGGTCCAAAATACCTACATGAACTGGCTTCTGGACCGCACCCAGCGCGCCGCGGAGCTCGATCTCCTGAGCAGAATCGTCGCAAAAGTGCCCGTGCGTCGCGTTGTGCCGCACAGAGATCCGGCCTGCATTGGCGCTCTTTGCGAATTGATCATCGCGGACGCCGAGCGCTAATTTGCCGCCCATCCCTGCGCCGCACAAACCTCTGATGAATGAAACGTATTCCCTTAGCGACTACGGCGGAATGATCGCCGACAACGCTCGTTTCGGCGCCTATTCCAAAGCCATCGCGAAAGCCGTGAAGCCGGGCGACGCCGTATTGGAAATTGGTTGTGGCCCCGGTATATTCGCGTTCCTGGCGTGCCGGGCGGGTGCCCGGCGAGTCTATGCCATCGAGTCGGAAGACGTCGTGCAGATCGCGCGGCAACTCGCTGCCGCGAACGGATTCGCTGATCGCATCGAGTTCATTCAAGGCGATTCGCGCACCGTCAAGCTTCCCGAGCAAGTGAATGTCATCGTCTCGGACCTCCGCGGCGCTCTGCCACTCTACCGTCAAGCGATTCCCTCCATCGAGGATGCGCGGCAGCGGCTCCTCGCAGCGGGCGGCATCCTAATTCCGCAGCGCGACATTCTGAAAGTCGCCGTGATTGAAGCGAAGCGATACTATGCCCGCCTCCGCGCTCCGTGGCAGAAATCGGTTCGCCACATGGACCTCTCAGCGTCTCTTAGCCTGGTTCTTAACGAGTTTCACAGCTCCCGTTTCAAAAGCGAGCAGCTTCTGACCGAGCCGCAAGCATGGTGCACCCTCGACTACACTGTGGGCACTCCTGCTCGCGCGAGTGCCGAATTAAAACTTCGCGGGTTGCGGAATGGAACCGCCCACGGCGTGTGCGTGTGGTTCGATGCTCACCTGCTCGAAGGCATCGGCTTTTCCTCCCAGCCCGAGGGAGGAACGACCGTATACCCCCAAGCCTTTTTTCCCTGGCTCGACGCCGTGCCAGTCGCAGAAGGTCAGGAAATACAAGTAGGGCTTCACGCCAACCTGGTAGGCGACGATTACGTGTGGTCTTGGACTACAAATATTCCGTCCCGCGATGGCGCGCCGCCCATTCACTTTGAACAATCGACATTCCACGGCGCCAATTTCTCGCCACGCTTCTTGAAGTGCCACGCCGCCGACTTCACTCCTGCTCTTTCCGATGAAGGCCTCGCCGACCTCTTTCTCCTTCAATCCATGAACGGCCAGACGCCGCTCCAGGAAATCGCCGAATCCGCCGCCACTCGCTTCCCCCAAGTCTTCGTCGCCCCCGCCGACGCCTTCCGCCGAGCCGCCGAGCTCGCCGAAAAACTCGCCCGCTAGGTAGCACAGACACTCCTTCTCGCCCCGTGCAGGTGCGATGACTAGGTGCGTCCAGCTCGGCATGCCCTGCGCTGCTTCGCCGTTTGTGCACGGTCGGTCCGCCATTGCATTCCCAGCGGCATCCCGTTCAAGAATCCGTTTCGAGACGGAGTTTTGCGGCGCGAGCGGTTTCCCGCAGGAGTGGGTCCGCGTGACTTAAACAGCGCTCCAGTTCTGTCGCCATGGATTTCATTCGGAAGGATCCAATGGCATACGCGCCGCACGATTTCAGCCACGGGTCTTCACTGGAAACCAGCAGGTTCACCGCCTGCTCGCGGCTCTCTAACTTCGTCAACACCAGCTGATTCGCCAGCCGTGCGCGCTCTTTCGACGATACCCGCCCATCCAGCAGTGGCACCAGCGTGGCACGCAGCGGTGACTTCAAAACGTTCTCCAGGAACTCCAGCGCGTTGTCATACACGGTTCCGTCCTTGGATTGGAGCCCAATGTAAACCGCGTGCAAATCGACTTGAGAATAGAGCAGGCCCAGCAGCCGGAAGATCCTCTCCAATTCCTGGTGAAGTGAGTCCGCCAGGGATCTTCTCACAACATCTTCGGTGCTTTCCGAGCCGGAAATGGCCTCCATGATCTGATAGGTGCGATAGTGGCCGAGGATTTCCGCCGCCAAGACCGCCTCCAACATCTGAAAGTCGAGCGGAATCTCCGGATGGTCGCGGTGTAGCTTGTTCAATGCCGTGATGACCTTGAACCGCAGGGCGTTGTCGCCCTCCATTACGTTCTCCAACAACACGCCCGCGGCGGCGGGCGTTCCGATGCCCGTCAGGACCACAGGAATTTCTTTGCGTTCCTTCGACGGTACAGCCGGATCTCCAAGGCGATCACCCAAGAGTCCGACGATCGAATCCCCATATGCGACGAGCGCCTGCGTGGCAGTTTCATGAAGCCAGGGGTCATGAAACTGCTTCAACAATTGCGGAGCCAAATCCAGTTTTCGAAGCTGACCTACGGAGTGAATCGCTTCCCGCACCACCTCGCTCGAGGGATCTTCCAGCAGGCGCGAAAGCAGGGGATCGAAACAGTCGGGGAGCCCTCCCAGAAGACGCGCGGCCTCCTGTCGCGTTCTCTGCCCGGCTTCTCCTTCTTCCCCAACCATCTCCTGCAATATTCCTCTTGCGGCCTCCAGGTTCTGCGCTTCACCGGGATGGGCGAAGTACGCAGCCACCGCCGAGCGCACCGAAAAATCCTCAAATTCGCTCAGTTCCTGAAGCAGCAGCAGCGGATCGACATGGGCGTGATGCACCAAATAAAGCATCGCCTCGGTGCGCACTGCAAGCTCCGGGTCCTTTAGCATTCCTTCTACCGCAGGCAAGATGGATGTGTCCCCCGAGGCCGAGAGAATCGCAAGCGCCTTCTGCCGCACCTCGCCGGAGGAGTGCTGGAGCAGATTCCGGATCACCGGGTGTGGAGCACTGCCACATTCCACCTCATAGAATGTGAGGGCATAGAGAATTTCCTTGGGATCGGAAACCTGGAGTTTGCTTGCCAGCAGTTCCGAGGTGGAGCGGTCCAGTGCCGCGGCGTGCGCCTGCTCGGCGCTAAGGCGGTGCTGGTTGATGGATTCCCTGAAGTACGACAAGATACTGCCTGCCGCCGACGAAGACCGCCCCCAGCCACCCCGCGATCAGCAGCAGGACAATGATGCTGAGTTTCTGCGGTGCAAAGTGCAGGTAGGTGGCAAAAGTAAGCACGACCACGCCGCCCAGACCGTCTCCAATACGCCAAATAACAGTGTCGATGAACCATTTCGCCTGCAATTTCACGCGATGGGCCAGGGGCAAGTAAAGCAACTCCACCGAGGACTTATCGAGCGAGTAGCGCAGTATCTGGTCGCTACCTTTCAGGAAAAGCACCGCGGCCAGGCTTCCCCATATCAGCAAGGCACTCGCGCCAAACAACACCGCGAGCGGAAGCACAAATAACATGGTTCCAATTCCAAAGCGCCGCAGGAAGCGCGTAGTGAGCAGTAGCTGGAAGAGGAGTCCCGCGATTCCGGCGTAGAAATAGAAATCACCGAAGAAAACGGCCAGGTGGTCTTTGTTTGTGAAGGCGTCTTTGGCAATGGCTTTGAATTGCCATCCGGTTACCGTGGTCACGAAAGACGAGATGCAGATTATCGCCGCCACCGCCCGCAGATACTTTGAGGAAAATATCAGCCGCAGGCTTCCCTGAATATCCTTCTGTCCGACTCGCCGCCTTTTCCGACCGGGGCTCCTTCGACTGCGCATGCTGGAATTTGGCTGTGCTCCATGCGGCGTACACTAATACGGAGGCAATCACCAAAAACGGGACCATCAACAACACAAGACTCTCCGTGCCAAACGCTCGAGCCACCGACACCGAGGCAAACCCGGCAAAAATTGCGCCCAGGATCGCGCCGCCCCCCACCATTCCGAATACGCTTTTTGCCTCCCGCGTGGTCAGCAGATGGTTCGCGAGCGTCCAGACTTGCGTCGGGGCCAGCACTCCAAAAATGCTCACCCAGATGTAGAAGACCGGATAGAACCAGGACGGATGATAGAAATTCGCCAGCGCCCAGAACGCTCCGCAGTTTGCCGCGAAGAAGAGTTGACTGACGATGAGGACATTGCGCAGAGAATTCCGGCGCACCAAACGCAGGTAGCCAGCCACCACGAAACCCCCGAGAACGCCGCTGGCGATATCTGCATACGGGAGATACACAGCCTGGAAACGCGCCAGGAACAACGCATCGCGCGCCACCTTGCCAATCACGTAGCTGCTCATGATCAGGAATAGACACGAAGTCAGGAGCAGGCCACGCCCCAGAGTCTCCGGGGTGAATATTCAGAGCGCGCTCGATCCAGCGTTTCATCCGCGGAACTCTCTTTCGTGATCCTTCCGTCCTATTGGGGTGCGGTCGTTGTAGCGGAACATATACGGTCGGCGGGCACGAGGGCTAGCTTTTCCGATACTGCGGCCCCCTCTTTTACCCCCGGATGTTCCCCAGGCCCTCCGTCTTGAGCCGAAGGCCCAGCGGAATCGAAAAGCACAACTTGCTGGTCCATATAAACCGCAATGAATTTGGCATCGCCGCAGATTTCCAGAGCTGACGCCCTGCCCCCAGGGTAGTAGCTACTGAGCATGCCGGTGTCGATCAGGAACACCTTGTTGCCAAAGCGGGGCCGGATGCGACCACCCTTTTGCACCGTGTGCCCTACCACCATGTGTGTCGCTTTATAACCCTCCAAGATCTTGCCCACCTGCGGCGCACCCTCTTCTTCGCTCCAATGGTCGTATTCGCGAAACCAGAGCGGCCCATCCACCCGCACGCTGAGCCAATCTTGAAACTTCAAGAACTCCAGGATCCTAGCCTGGCGCTGATCGTCGACGACGACTCGCGATTTGCGCTCAGCTATGACTTCCGCCTGAAGCACGTTGCTAAGTTCTTGCAAAGTAAAAAATGGCAGAATCAACTTTTGATCCTGCAAATACTGTTTCGACGTCATCAAAAGCCTTGATTTCGTCGTGGATCCGCATATTGATCGCATCAAGTTTCGTCTTGGCCAGTTCAGGACTAATTCCCCCGTGCAAGAAGATGATTCCCCCAATTTCGGCCACGGCGGAATGCCCCCGAAGCCATTCACCGTATTTTCCCTTTGGGCCAAAGGCCTCGCGCTGCTCAATGAAACCTAGCCGGATGGCGCGCCATCCATTCTGCCTCGGTCAACTCCATGGGCTGGGGTAGCTCGGCGAGCGCGGCTGCCTGACTAGCGCTCCATTTCACATACTCGTCATACGCAGCTTTCTGGCGCTTCTCGGAATTGCTGTCGGCAAAGCTGGCATAATTCGCGGGAATGACGTAGCGCAGGTCACCCATGATATTCATCATCTCGTGGTTACCGAACAGGCTTACCACCCGGCCGCCCGCTTGTTCCGCTTCTTTTTCGAGTGCCATCATCAGGTCCATGACCTGGCGCGGCTTGGGGCCACGATCCAGGAGGTCCCCGACCTGGACGAACGTTGTCTTGCCGCCTGCCCAATGATTCTGCGTGTCCGTAAGACCCGCGCGCTGGAGAATCGCAACGAAGTCGTCAAAGTCACCGTGGACATCGCCGATAGCAACAATGGTCTTCGGCGGCTCCGCCGGACCCTTCGCGGGTCCCGCCCACGCTAATGCCGCCGACACCAAGACTAGAAAGATGGATATACAAGCGCGGTAGCGAAAAACACGGACGGGAGGGCGGATCATTTTCCTGTCTCCTACAGCCAATACCTGCCAGATTTGAGAGAAAAGATTGAAGTTCCGTAGTCTACAAGCGTGGCAAAGGCCGCCAAGCAGACGGCCTGCAGTCGCTGGGAGCGAATCCATCTTCACAACTCGTGGCGATCAAGGATACAAATACGCCCTCACTTCTCGCGAACTACACCTCGGCCCGGTCACTTCGCGGTTAGGTTTTGTGAGCTGCATTTGACGAAGTAGACCTCACGGAAAAAACCAGATCGCGGAGCCGTCACTTAGAGGCTCCGCAGTCTGGTTACCAAGTGAAACTCGATTCTTGCAAGAGATTCGAGCGTTTCAACTTGTCCTGCAAGACCCAACTCGTCTAATGGGAGTGGGAGAGCCGCTTAGAAATCATAGTTGCATGCAGTACCAGGTCTTTGTCCAAACTCCCTGTGCAAATCACATAGTCCTGGTCTTTAACGTCGCCGGCGGTAATGGCGTTGACCTTCTTGTCGCCGTGATACTGGCTGACCCATTTCGTCGAACTGTCGTACACGACGGTCCTCTCTGCATTCGAATCGGTGTTACGAACAGTCAGACTAGAATTCTCCTTACTGCTCCTTATAATTCTACCTTCCCAGCGTGCCTCCTTCGCCTGGGCCGCAGCCTGTTTCGCGAACACGGCCGTCACCAGCGGGACGATAAGTACCAACGCGAACAGCAGAGTGAGTTGCTTTTTCAGCATGTTTTTCTCCTTATCTCCGAGTCATTTGGAGAGCATGATATACAGCAAGAACCACTAGGCCCAGAAACCTAACCAGAAGCCCAAAAAAAGGCAAGCCGCGAGTGATTCAGTACAGCACTTCCTTCTCACCCTTTTCAGAGATCATCTTCTGGAAATGCGCCACAATCTTGTCCCGTCGCGCCATCACCGCTTTCACTTCATCTTTGGTGAGATAGCGTTTGGTTTTTTCCGTCAGCGCGTTCGCGTCCAGCGCCTTCAGTTTCTCAAACAACTGCCGGTCGCACGTACCAAGTCCTTGGGCTCCTTCGGTTCTTTGTTGAGGCGAAATGCGCGGGTGAAATCAATCCTCCAAATCTTCCAATTCTCGCTGATTAGCACGTTGGTCAGGTTGGGATCGGAATCGGAGATCAATTGATCGAAGACCCGAATCTTGTACATCTGATTGTTCCAGGCGTCCCCATCTGGCGGAGTTATTTTTTTTGTGTAGCGCTCCGCATCATCCATCTTTGCTGGCAACCACCAACTGAGCGAGCCTACTTTACCGTCCCATTTGCGTTCGACATAGACTGGAACCATGTCGTCCAATCCAAGCAGCTCAGACAATTCATAAGCAGCGATGTTGTATTTGTAGGAATCTACGAAACCCAGTTCGACGCCGCCGGCAAGTTCCTTCCTGGCTTGGTGTTCGTCAACCGGTTGGAAAGAAGCGTCGTGGGTGATGGTGCCGTCGGAGAGCGTAAGCCGCGAGGTGTGGGTGATGCCTTTCTTGGACTCCCGGCTGCTCACCACCTTGGCGGTGAGCAGGAACTGCTTAATCTGCTCCTTGGTCAGGGTTGGCTCGTCCGCCGCAAACACGAAGAGTCGGCCAGTCAGACACAGCACCGCTGCAAGAATCAGCCCGCGCCACCACGCATGAAGTGGGTTCATGGAAGACCCTCCGCTCAGCGACTGGAACTCTACCCCTTTTGCGCCGCAATGGACAACTTAAAATAACCGGAAGGAGTGGCGCAAAACTACCGCGGCACAAACGAGGCGCCTGCGCGCCGGACATCCGCCGGTTGAGGACAGGGCAAGCCCGGATGTCTAACAAATAGTTGAGGCCAGATTGAAGCCAAAACCCAGCTCCAATCTGACCTTTCCTCACCTGGCCGCGCTGCAAAAACACTCGAATCAACGAGACTTTGGCGGAAGCGTGTGGGAGTCGAACCCACCATTCGACTCGCTAAGAGCCGAATCGCCGGCTTTGAAGACCGGGAAGGTCACCGGACCCCCTTCGCCTCCGCGCCAAGTATAGGGGTCAGACGTGTGGGGATTCAATCGCAGCGACTTGCGTGCGAATCAGCGCCGCGACGAGATCGTAGAGGGCCGCGCTGGTACAAACTTCGTAGTACGGATGGCTGGATGCGATGCCGATCTTGCCTTCCGGAAGCAGTTGCCGCGCGAGTCCTTTGCGGAGAACCAGCAGCTCCACCGACTCTCCCATCGGCACTTCGCCATAATACAGCGTCACGTTTTCCTTGCCCCACGGCATTTCCAGCTTCGTTTCGATCGAGTCCAGCGAAATCTCTTCCGACAATTTCTGAAACCCTTCCTCATTCAACTCAATTCCGTTCATATTAAAACGCACCAAAAACTCATCCAACTCTTCCGCCGACGCGCCTTCCATCGCCGTCAAGAATTGAAACAGCGCGAAGTGCGTTTTCTGTCCGGTCAGCAGGCGTTTGGCGATCTTGGTGCATCCCGAGAGCCTGTCGGACAAATTCAGCGCCTTCGAGATCATGATGCGCGATTCGCCGTCGGTCCAATACGTCGGCGCCGACCCCTGAAACGCAACTCCGATCCCGATTTCTAGCGCAGGCAGACCCGACGCCACCGCCCGATCGTTGTAAGAATTGCAAACCGCCAGCATCTGCCTCGACAATATGCACGCTTTCGCCACCGCCCGCGCGTACGCCCGGTTCGATTCCGTCTCGAAAATCGCCAGTACGATCGCGTCTCCCTCGATGAACACCTTTTTCGCCGCGTAGCGATCCAGCAGTTTTTTCACCGGCTCGTGCAAGTTCAGGCTGAAATGCGACGCCGGGCTCAGACCGCGTGACAGCAAATCCTGCGTCATCTTCGTCGAGCCTCGCACGTCGGCTTTGATAATCACGTGCGACACCACCAGGTCCTGCTCCGGCTTCGCCTCGTCCTGCAGCACGCATTCGTACAAGCGATTGTTCAGGCGCGACAACTCACGGGCCTGCTCCGTCGTCACCAGGTGAATGCGCTCCATGCACGTGGTCAAGTGCTCGGCATTGCGAAGATCCCGCCGTAGCCTCAAGAAATCCGCGGCAAACCGCGCCACAAAGCTCAGCTTTTCTTCCCGCGAGTATCGCCGGATTTTGCGGGAAAGCTCTTCAATCGGCTTCAACTCCAATTTCCGCGCCGGCACTTGCTTCAGCACCTGCTCCACCCGCTTCAGCTCTTCTTTGGAAACCAGCGCCTTGCGCAGTTGTTGCAAGTGCACCGGCGGGCTGTACTCCGCCGCGATCGGCCGGATCTCGTAGCTCGCCAGGAGGTGATAAATCACCTCTTGCAGCTCCAGCCGGTCCAGGAGCTCCGCGAGCAGCCTCCCGCGCAGCGACCCCTCCGCCTCCGTCGTGCCTGTTGAGTCGAACAGCCGCTTGGCATTCTCCGGCTCGTTCAAGAAATCGCCGAGGCGCCCTTTGTAATCCTTCGTCAGGAAGTCGAGCTTCTGTTTTGCCGCATCGATTGGCGGGCCGCCCTCCTCCAGTTTTACCTCTTGGTGCTTCAGCCGCGACTCGATGTCGCTGAGCGACGTTTTTAGATCCGACGGGTCCGCCGAATTCAGAAACTTGTTCAGAAAGCTGTCGCCGCGGTCGAGTCGCTTGCGTAAGCTCTCGCGCTGCTCTTCGAGGTTCGCGATCTCGTTACGCATCGCCTGCGCGCCATCTAATAGCGCTCGGTGCGCATGTAGCGCCTCGGTGTAAGCCGGATCCTGGCTCGTCGCCAACCCCGACTCGCGCAAAAACTCTTGAAACAACTCGTCCATGGCCTCAAAGCGATCCGGGTCGCGGACGTAATTCCCCAGCAGAACGTAGTGTTCCAGAAAAAAAACATCGTCTTTGCCGCTGTCCAAAAAGATCAGCCGGTTTTTCAGCAAGTCGTAGAGCGCCGCAAAATCGTCGCCAAACAACGCCCGCCGCGCCTTGGCAATCACATTCTCCTCGACGTCCACCACGATCTGGGCCACCTGCTGCCCAACGCTGCGAATCACCCCGCGCCGCGCCGACTGCAGTTCCGACAGCCGCGACTTAATCACGTGCGCCTGCTGGCTGCGCTCGAAGTTCTCGCCTCGCTGGCGAATCCACTCCTTCCCTTCCAGGATCAAGTTCGCAAATTGGTTGCTGATCTCCAGCGTCAGGAACTTCAGCAGCGCGAGACGAAACACCAGGTCAATCTCGATGTTTTTCTGATATTTCGCCTGCGTCAGGGAGCTTTGCAGAAAATCGGTCAGCAGTTTGCGAAACGCCGCGCTGTCCGGGCCCTTAACGGTGCGCAGCTCGATTCCCGCAAAATACGTCGCCTTGGTGCTCTGGCGGATCAGGTCAAATAGATAATCGCGCGACGCCTGGACGAACTTCGGGCTCAGGAACACATCGTGGTGGATATTGTCCACACCGATGGCCAGCGACCCCATGGGGATCGTGGTGTTGTAGCTCTTGAGTTCGATCCGGGCCGCTTCCGTCGCGCTGGGTAATAGGGTCAGCTGTTCCATCAAATTCCGCCAGAAGGGCTTTCTCCAAGCTAACAGCCGTCAGTAACACCAGCAAGGTTTAGCGCCAAGGCCGTTGGCCAGAGAGTAAGCGCACAAATCGCCAAAAATCTGCCGAACCGCCGTTACTCCTCGTTTCTAAGTGCAGACCCCTCTCCGCCGCGAATCTCACTCACCTTGACATTCTACTAGAAGCCCTGTATGGTCACCTAGAATGTCTACTAAAGAACACCACGAACGCCTCGAGATCCTGCAAGGCACCCTGGACTTGCTGATTCTTCGCACCCTGCTCCTCGGGCCCACCCACGGCCACGCCATCGCCAAGGCCATCGAATTCAACTCCGACGCCGTCTTGCAGGTCGAGCAAGGCTCGCTCTACCCTGCCCTGCATCGCCTGATTAAGCGCCGCTGGATTTCCGTCGAAGAGGGCACTTCGGAGAACAACCGCCGCGCCAAGTTCTATCGTCTGACCGCCAGGGGCCGCCTCCAACTGGCAATTGAGACCCGCAAGTGGGACAAACTCGCCGGCGCCATCACGCGAATTCTTCGGCCGACGGAGCAGGAGGGCCAACCATGAGCCGCCGCAAGCGTGTGCTCGAAGATCTCGACCAGGACATTCGCGACCACCTCGACCGCGAAACCCAGGACAACATCGAGCGCGGCATGTCCCCAGAGGAAGCCCGCTACGCTGCCATGCGCAAGTTCGGCAACGTCACGCGCGTCAAAGAAGACACCCGCGAGGTCTGGACCCTGGTGTGGCTGGAGCAACTTGTGGAAGACATTCGATTCGGGCTGCGCTTGCTGCGCCGGAGCCCGGGGTTCACCGTGGTAGCGGTGCTAACGCTGGCGCTGGGTATCGGCGCGAACACCTACATTTTCAGCATGGTGGATGCGCTGGTGCTCCGGCCGATGGAGTTTTCCGATCCCGGTCGGCTGATGGCGCTGTGGGAGCGCATCCCAGGCGCAGGTATTGAGCGCAATGAGCTCTCGCCAGCAAACTTTCTCGATTGGAAACGCCAGAACCACGTTTTCGATCACATGGGCGCACAAGGTTGGTGGGACGCCAACCTGGGCGGCGTTAGCAATCCAGAGTATCTCCACGGATTTCAGGTCACGCCCGGCTACTTCGAGGCGCTGGAAACACAGCCGATACTGGGTCGCGCGTTTCTGCCGGAGGAAGGCGAGCCCGGGAAGGACCATGTCGCGGTCCTGAGCTATGCGCTTTGGCGCGATCACTTCGGCGCCGATCCCAGTGTGATCGGCAAGCAGGTCCTGCTCAACGAAATCAGCTACAACGTCGTCGGCGTGATGGGACCAGACTTCAACTTCCCTTCCGGCGCGCAAGTGTGGGGCGCGCTGTCTTTTGCGCCGGACGTGGCAGCCAACCGCGGCTCGCACTATTTGCACGTCGTGGCTCATTTGGGCGCGGGCGTAACTCCGCGGCAAGCCCAGGCGGAGATGAGCGGGATCACGGCACGGCTGGCGCAGCAGTATCCGCTGACAAACACGGGACGCGATGCCAGCGTCATGCCGTTGATGGACAGCGAAGTCGGCCAGACGAAGGCCCCGCTGGCGATCATGCTTGCGGCGGTGGGGCTCGTTCTGTTGATTGCCTGCGCAAATATTTCCAATCTGTTGCTGGCACGGGCCAGCAGCCGCCAAAGAGAAACCGCGATTCGCGCTGCCCTGGGCGCGACGCGGTGGCGCTTGATCCGCCAGCGGCTTGTCGAGAGCATCCTCCTGAGCCTGCTTGGCGGCGGCGTTGGCGTTTTTCTCGCACACTTGTGCCTGGACGCACAAATCATCCGTATTCCCGCTGAATTTGCGCGCATGATTCCCGGCTGGGGCAAAGTCGCCATCAACACGCCGGTTCTGCTTTTTACCACCACCGTTTCGCTCGGCACAGGACTGATTTTTGGCTTGCTCCCTGCCTTGGGAGCTTCGCACGTCGATGTGAACGATACGCTGAAAGAAGGCTCGTTGGCGGCGGGCCTCGGGCGGCGGCGGGGACTGTTGCGCAAGACCTTGATCGTGGCGGAAGTCGCGCTGTCGCTGACGCTGTTGGTCACCGCGGGATTAATGATCAAAAGCTTCGCGCGTCTGGAGCACCTTTCTCCTGGCTTCAATCCCGATCACGTGCTCACGATGTCCATCGCTTTGCCGGACGCGAAGTACGGTTCGGACCAGCAGGCCTTGCAACTGTACGAGCAGCTCCTGGAGCGCGTGCAAAGCCTTCCGGGAGTGCAAGGCACGGCAGCAGCAAATCTTATTCCATTGGGCGGAGCAAACACTACGTTCACGATTCGGATCGAAGGACGGCCGGAACCGAAACCGGGAGAAGAGCCGGACGCGAACTATCGCGCCGTAAGCGATTCTTATTTTCAGGCCATGCAGATCCCCGTTCTGCGTGGCCGCGAATTCACCCGGCAGGATACGACGAAGAGCCAACACGTCGTCGCGGTAAACGAGACTTTCGCGGCACGTTTTTGGCCGGGTGAAGAAGCAATCGGGAAGCACATGAGATTCGGCGGACCATTGCAGGAGCAGCCGTGGTACACGGTGGTCGCGGTAGTCGGCGACGTGCGGAATCAGTTGGCCGAGCCCGCGCGGCCCGAGATGTATTTCTCGCTGCGACAGCGGACAGAAAGGACACTGGTGCTCGTCGTTCGCACTTCACCCGACCCGCGGGGACTGGTGGAGAGCATCCGCGCACAGGTGCTGGCGCTGGACCGTGACCTGCCGGTGTTTCAGGTGATGACGATGGACGAATGGCGCTCGATCTCGGTGTTCGCGCAGAAGATCGCCGGAACGCTGATGACGGCGTTCGCAGGATTCGCGCTCGTTTTGGCAGCTACTGGCCTTTTCGGCGTGATCGCCTATACAGTGAGCGAGCGCACGCGCGAAATTGGAATTCGCATGGCTCTCGGAGCCGCGCCGCGCGAAGTGTTTCGCCTGATTGTCGGCCAGGGCATGTTGCTGGCGCTGATCGGCTTGCTGGCCGGATTGCCGCTCGCGCTAGGAATGGGGCGCGCGGTGTCGAGCCTTTTGTATGGAGTTGCGCCAAACGATGCAGCGACGTTTGTAAGCGTCGCGTCGATCCTCGCTGCCGTGGCTTTTGTGGCATGCTACATTCCTGCGCGCCGTGCCATGCGTGTCGACCCAATGGTTGCCCTAAGATACGAATAAGACGGTTTATTTCGCTGCCTTCGCGCCCTGAGAACCCAGGGAATCCGTTTCCCTCTTGACGCGAATTAACACTTATGGCATCATACCTCTGGGTAAAACACGCCCACCGCTTTTGCGCCCTCGCAGGACCCATAACCAACTGAGTAACACCAGGGCGGCCTAACGTCCTGCAGAATCAACACTTCCAAAAGTGTATCAAAACAAAGGACTTTAACCCTCTTTAGAATCAACACTTGTGAAAAACCCCAGAGGGGTTCCCGATCTGTCAACAATTCGCACTACTTTCCACCTGGGGCCACATACTTGGAAAACAGCCAAGGGAACAGCTTTGGCTCGTCGTAGGCCTTATCCCAGGAGACGTGCTTGACGCCCGGATATTCGGTGTAGTGAGCCTCGGCGCCGATCTCTTTCATCGCGGCGTACATCCGCTGAGATTCCGTGACGGGCACCGTGTCGTCGTCCGCTCCGTGAAAGATCCACACGGGAGTCTTGCCGACCTTCGCGGCGGCTGCGGAATAGCTCTTGGGTTCGTCGGCGGGTGTCCATTTGGCAAGCTCGGGATGATTCTTGACTGCCGCGGTGGGCGGGCGGATGCCGCCGCAAATCACCACAAGGGCCGCAAATCGCCCAGGATATTTTTCGGCCAAATGCCACGAGCCGTAGCCTCCCATCGAGAGACCCGTTAAATACGTGCGTTGGGTGTCGCCGTGGAATTCCTTGGTCGCCGCCTCCAGCGTGGCGATGGCCAGGTCGTCCATGGGTGGCTGGATCCACCAAACGTTTTTCCGGCATTGCGGCATGACCACGATCGCCGGGATGCGGCTGCGGTCGCTACGAATGGCCGTCCCGATGCCCACATCCGTTTGTTGCAGACCGTCGTCGCCTCGTTCGCCGGCGCCGTGAAGGAAAAGAACGATCGGCCATTTTTGATGCGGTGTCCAATTCTCGGGAACGAAGACTTGGTACTTGTAATCAGTGCCTTGCAGGGAGATGGTGCGGTCGAGGAAACCAGTATCGTATTTCTTGGCGTAAGCCGGACCCGCGATCGGCAGCGACAGAACTAGAAACGCCAGCAGCCTTCGCAGCGAAACAGGCACAAGTTCCTCCGTCCGTCAAAACTGTAGCACGAGTGCTCTTTACTCGTCCGCGCGGGTGGCTCGATTTGAACGCCAGTGCCGCTTCGGCCCCACAGATCTGTGTTAGTTTGCCAAACATTCGACGATGGCCGGAAACCGTTGGCGTCGACTTGGTATCTAACGTTGGAAGACCTATGGGACGCCGCCTGGAACTCGATGCCGCCCGCGGGCTGATGCTCGCTTGGATTACGCTAACGCATTTACCGACCGCCGCCAGCGCCTACGTCAACCAGCCGTTTGGATTCGTGTCCGCGGCAGAAGGTTTCATTTTCCTCTCGGCGCTCTTCACCGGCCGAATCTACTTCCGAATGGCGGAGCACGACGGCTATCGACCCATGACTCTAAAGCTGTGGACGCGCACGCTGCGTCTGTACGGCTACCACGCCCTTTTGCTGGCCTTTGTGTTTCTGGTCGCGGTGCCCATTGCGTCGCGTGGCAATCGGCCCGGGCTGCACAATCTTCTCGATTTCTATTTCATGGCCGGCGCCAAACAATCCATCACGGAAGCCGCTTTGCTGATCTACCGGCCGCCGCTGCTCGATATTTTGCCGATGTACATCATCTTCCTGGTGTTTACTTCCGCCGCGCTACTGCTGGCACCGAAAATCAGCTGGAAACCCATTCTGTGGACAGCGTTCGCCATCTGGGGTTTCGCGCAATTCGGCTTTCGCGGCGCCGAACACACGTTTATGATGCACTACATTCCGACCCACATTCCGCTGAGCGAAATGGGATCGTTCGATCTATGGGCCTGGCAATTTCTGTGGATCGCCGGCATCTGGCTCGGTGTTCGTTGGGGCCAAGACAATCTGCCGATCGAAACCTGGGCCAGGCGAGCAGTGATTCCCGCGGCGCTGATCGCTTCCCTGTTTTTTGAATTGCGCCACGCCATCTCGCACGGGCTGCAGTTGGGCGCCAGTGAATTCCTATTTGACAAGTGGCATCTGGGACCCCTGCGCCTGCTCAATTTCGCGGCAGTGGCGACGTTGCTGATCTTCTCGCAATCCGGCCTGAAGCATCTGGCGATCCGGCCGCTCGTAATGATGGGCCAGTCTTCGCTTCAGGTGTTTTGCGTACACTTGCTGTTTTGCTTTGCGGGGCTCACGCTCTTGGGCAACGCGTCGATGCTGAGCGGCTGGCAGCAATTCGCGCTGTTGAGCGCGACTTTCACGGCAATGCTGGTGACGGCAAAACTCTTCTCCAAGAGCGAAGCCAAGCAGGAACGTCAACCAAAGCAGGAATCCCTTCCGTACTCAACTTACAGACAAACTCGCTCGTCCAAAGCGAGGCTGCGCACCCGCGGGTCGCACCGATCGAGCGCGCAATTCCCGCTTCCGCCACTAGCCCGGTCGAGTGACGAATCGGCAGCGTCGCTTTTTCAGTTGTGAAAGATTCGCGATGCAAGTCTCTTAGAGGACTAAGATCCGCCGTTTGTCGCCACCGAGGTGCTCGAGCTTCAACCGAATCTGCGGCCACGGCGATTCCAACGGGAACTTCTCCGACCACTCCAGAATCACCACGGCCGGCGTGGCAAAAGCGTCTTCCAATCCCAAGGTTTCAAAATCGTGAAAACTCTCAATGCGATATAGGTCGCCGTGATAGACCTTGTCCGCGGCTCCATACACATGAACGAGCGTGAACGTCGGGCTGGTAACGTCGTCTTCGCTCGCGGCGCCTAGTCCGGCGACGATTCCTTTGGTCAAAGTCGTCTTGCCGCTGCCCAGTTCGCCGGTCAGCAGCAGTAGTACCGGGGCCTTCAAGCGCCCGGCGAATTCCCTGCCCCACCGCGTTGTTTCTTCGGCCGAACGCGTGATGATCTCTTCACCCACTTCGTTGCAACTCCCGCAGCAAATGCAGGCGAGCTCTGGGCACACCTCCAGCGACTTCCGTGGCCAGCAGCCCAGACGGATCAGCTCCAACGACCGCGAGATCAGCTGCTGCCCCGTGCAGATACACGCCGAGCGCCAGGACCCGCAGCCAATCGACCGTTTTGAATTGGCCCGTAAGCGCCGCAAGAATTCCCGTCAGCACGTCGCCCGAACCGCCTTTGGCTAACCCCGCGTTACCGGTTGTGTTGATGAAAGTCTGCCCGCCGGGCGCCGCAATCACCGTGTGCGATCCCTTTAGAATTACGTGCACGTTCCATCGCTGCGCCGCTTCTTGTGCTGTCTTCACGCGATCGCGCTGCACCGCCTCGGTCGTGGTGCGCAGCAACCGCGCCATTTCTCCTGGGTGCGGCGTAATCGCCACGAACTTGCTCTTTCGTTCGCGCAGATCATCCGCGCGCCCGTCAAACGCATTTAAGCCATCCGCGTCAAGAATGATAGGCAGATCTGCCTGCTTCACGATGGTACGAATAAAGTCCTGAGTCTCGGGATCCTGCCCCAGTCCTGGACCAACCGCCAGCGTGGTCTTGGCCTTGACGATTTTGGAGAATCGATCGCCCGAAAGATTCTCGCGCGAGACGGTTCCCGAATCCGTGGAAAACAAAGGCTCGGTCATGTATTCCGGCTGCGCCGCCGCCACAATCGGTACCACCACATCCGGCGTCGCGATGGTCACCAGGCCTGCTCCTGAACGCAACGCGGCGTGGCCGGACATCACCGCCGCTCCGCTCTTACCCAGCGATCCGGCAACGATCAGGGTGTGCCCATACAAACCTTTGTGCCCATCCGTGGCGCGCACCAGCGGTAGCTCGGCGAACTCATTTGGTTCCGCCCACCGAAGGTCGCCCTTGCCAACCTCTTCCACCAAGGCCGCCGGCGACCCGATATTCACAACGCGCAGGGAGCCCACCGCCGCGGAATCGCGAGACACCAACTGCCCGATCTTCGGCGCCGTGAACGTCACGGTGTGATGCGCTTGCAAAACGGGGCCTTCCGCAGCCGGGCCATCGGATGGCAAGCCCGACGGCGTATCGACCGCGAGAATCAGCGCAGGCCGCGCCGCGGTAGCGCTGTGCGAAAGACGATTGATGTCTTGAATCGCCTGCCCGACGGATCCGCCCGCGGTCCCGCGGAATCCAGTGCCGAACATCGCGTCAATGATTACGTCCGCGCCCGCAATCTCCGACCAGACGGATTCCCACGCTGCTTCGTCAGGAATCGCAGTCACTGCGCCGCCCAACTCACGCCAGCGCTGAAAGTTTGTCGCCGCATCGCCGCGCAACTCGTCGGGTTGCGCAAAAAGGTAGACGCGCACGCGCGTCGCGGTGGTTTGCAGGTGCCGCGCCACGACAAAACCGTCGCCGCCGTTGTTTCCCTTCCCGCAAAGGACACAAATTGTGCGGGGTTCCAGGCCGGCGCGGTCCGCGATCTCCCAGAACGCCTCCGCGACGTGTCTCCCCGCGGTTTCCATCAGTTGTAAGCTGGGAATTCCAAGCCGCTCGGTGGTCAGGCGGTCGACTTCGCGCATTTCCGCTGCGGTCAGAGCTTTCATGGCAAGTTCACAACTCAACGTCCCTAACGCAACTACAGCATCCAGCCGCCACTCACGTTGACGACTTGGCCGGTCACATACTCCGCTTCTTCGGAAGCAAAAAAAGCCACGGTAGCGGCTACGTCTTCCACGGTGGGTGGCCGGCCGATAGGAAAACGCGCGTCCCGAATGCGCCGCGCTTCGCTGAGAGTCAATTCATTTTCGTCGATGCTGGAGGGGTTCACGACATTGACAGTGATCCCATTTTTCGCTTCTTCCAGCGCCAGCGATCGCGACAATGCAACCACAGCCGCCTTCGCTGCGGCGTAAGCCGAGATCTTCGCCTGACCGAACGCTCGCTCCGCGCCCACCGCGCCAAGATTGATGATGCGCCCCCACCGTCCGCGCCGCATGTGCGGAAGCGCCGCCCGGCTCACGAACAGCACGGTCATCAAATTCGAAGAAATCACGCCTTGCCAATCTTCCACCGAAGACTCCGAAAGCGTGCCCCACCGAAAATCACCGACGTTATTGACCACCACGTCCAGCCGCCCGAAGCGGTCCACGACGGTGCGCACGAGTTCTTCGGAACGCGCTGCATCGTTAATGTCGGTCTCCACGGCCACGCAGTCGGTGCCGCTCGCCTGCAGTTGACGCAACGTCTGTTGCGCCGCCGCCTTATTCGAGCGGTACGCGATTGCGACGCGCGCGCCGTCCTGCGCGAGCTTCACCGCGATGCCGCGCCCGATGCCGCGGCTCCCACCGGTAATCAGCGCTACTCGATTTCGAAGGGACATTCGCCTCCCTGGACAAACCTTGGTGAAAGAAAATTAGTATAGCGTAGCCGGCGCGACGCTGGCATTCCGACTGTCCTCTTAGGCACTCGCCACGGCGCAAGCCAGCACTCAAGCCGCAACACAAAGCTACCGGAGGCGCGCCACGATCACCGTCATGTCGTCAGCTTGCTCCGGGGTTCCGGCCCACTCTTCCGCCGCGTTCATCAACGCCTCTGCAACCACGCGCGGCGGAGATCCCTGCACGTATACGGCAGCCTGCTGCAAGCGTTTGATGCCAAACTCTTCGCCGTACACATTTTCCGGCTCGACCAAGCCGTCGCTGTAGCCCACCAGCAACGAGTCACGCGGTACTTCGACCGTGCCTTCCTCGTAGCTGCATTCCTCGACCACGCCGAGAACCATGCCGCCCTTATCGAGATGCAAAGCCGAATCTTTGGAAATCAGAAACGACGGCAAATGGCCCGCGTTGGTGTAGCGCAGCAAGCGAGTGCTGCTGTCGTACACGGCGATGAAGAAGGTGGCAAACCGGTCGTCGCCGGTATTCCGCACTAGATGCTTGTTCAGCCGACCCACCAGCTCTGCCGTGCTCATACTTTCGCTGCCTTCCACCAGCATCTGACTGCGCAACGCCGCTTGTAGGCTCGCCATCAACAGCGCCGCTGAAATTCCTTTTCCGGAAATGTCCGCGACGGCAATGGCCAGATGCGTGGGGCTGAGTTGAATGAAGTCGTAGTAATCGCCGCTGACCGATCGCGCCGCTTTGCAAATCGCTTCGATCTCTACTCCCGGCACCTGCGGCAGCGTCTGCGGGAAAAGCTGATTCTGCACCTCGCGAGCGATAAAGATTTCATTTTCCAACCGCTGACGTTTCTTCTGTTCTTCAATCAGGCCACTGATCGAGCCGGTCATTTGATTGAACGATTCGCCCAATACGCCAAGCTGGTCCCGCCGCTCGATGCGCACGCGGTGCGTGAAATCTCCGCTCTGAACATACTGGGTGGCTTGATACAGATCGGCGACGGCCTTCGTGATTCTACGCGTCAGGACAACTCCGGTGATAAACGCTGCGACCCAGATCAGGAGAAATACGGCGGCAAAAATACCAAACAGCACAAGATAGTAGTCGCGAAGCTCGCCTAGCGTGGTGAACATCCTGCCGTTCAATCGGGAAGGGCGGGCGCTGAACACCGCAAAGACCGGCCGAGGCTTGCCGACCATGCCGTCCGACCCCACAAACGCGGCGTCCTCCAGGCGAGACACGACGTCGACAGAGGGATCCAGCCAGAAACCCGCCGGCTGGAGTTTTCGATTGCGAGCGGCGATGCGCCCGGCCGCTAAGTATTGCGCGCCCCCCGTCGAGTAAAGCACACCACGCTGCACTTGACCGTCGTATGGCTTCGTCAAGTTCAACTGAATCGCGCCGAGATCCGGCGCGATGGTGGCCAGGAATTCGCCGGTAACCGGAACGCGCAGCCTGACGATGCGAACGCCTTTGGGCATTTCAATCGCTCGCAGGCTCACCAGAGACAGGTGGTCTTCCTGTTGCAGCAGGCCTGAGAAGGAATCCTTACCCTTCGTCACGTTCCGCAGCAGGCTCGCATCGTCGGAAAACTCGATAGTCAATCCCATTAGCTCCCGGTCATGAACGGCGTGAGATTGCGCCGCAAGAATGCGCTCGGCTTCCTCCTGCGTTATGCCCCGCAGCAGCGTTCCGTGCGCCGCGGCGATGTGCTCGGAAATATCCGCGAGCATCTCGATTCGCCGGTGAAGATCCTCGTACAAGAGATAGGCGCCAAGCTGCGAGTACAAGAACTGCCCTGCGAGAGTCACCAGCGCCACAATGAGGAGAATGGGCACAAACGCGATGAACATGTAGGCCACGATCAGGCGGTTGCGCAGGCTCCAAAGCAGGCGGCTGCGTCCCCACCCAATCAGCCGGAAGAGAAGATAGACCCCCGCCAGAAGCGCCAGGAATTTGAGGAAGCTGAAGATTCCGCCTTCCGCGGGAACCGCCGCGGCAGTGCCACCGGCCAGCAACATCACAAACGCCGCCAGGTCCAGGCGCGACATCCGTTGCCAGATTTCCCGAAGTTGTGTCCGCAGAGCAGTCATTGGTTGAGACGCAGAACGACTACTTTACCTGAAGAACCCTCACGGCAACGAGAAGAAGCGGATGCCGACACAGCCGACTTGGGCCCGACGCTTTGAAAAATCAATCTTGACAACGGGACGTTCGCGCAGCATTCTCGCCAGCAATTCCTACCTTCGCAAGGACGGGATAGAACCTTTCACGGGTCGGCCCAACGCCACGCCTCCAAGGAGGCACCTTTGTTCAACCTCTCCTCGCTTGAGAAGCTCAGAACCGATGTGCGCGGCGCAGTACTTTGCCCTGGCCAGGACGGCTACGACGCCGCTCGAACCATTCCGAACGCTATGATCGACCGGCGGCCGGCTGTGATCGTGCGCTGCGCGGGCGCCGCCGACGTCATCGCGTGCGTTCGCTTTGCCCGCGAGCACAACCTTCTTGTGGCCGTTCGCGGAGGCGGCCACAGCGTTGCCGGGAAGTCCGTTTGCGACAACGGCCTCATGATCGACCTTTCGGCGATGAAAGGAATACGGGTCGATCCCGCCAGACGGACCGTACGCGCGCAAACGGGTCTGACGCTGGGTGAGTTTGACCGGGAGACGCAAGCCTTCGGCTTGGCCACAACGCTGGGCGTAGTCTCAAAAACTGGCATCGCCGGCCTGACCCTGGGCGGCGGGTGGGGCAACTTGCACGCCAAGTATGGCCTCGCGCTCGACAACGTGATCGGTGCGGATGTAGTCACCGCGGATGGACGGCTGCTGACCGCGAACGCATCCGAAAATACGGACCTTTTCTGGGGCGTGCGGGGCAGCGGGGGCAACCTGGGTATCGTGACTTCACTGGAATACCGCTTGCACGAAGTGGGTCCCGTGCTGGGTGGCGGCGTTTTCTATCCGGTGGCAAAAGCCCACGAAGTTCTTCGCTTCTTTCGGGAATTTGCCGCAACGATCCCCGACGAATTGGTCATTCAATGTGGTTCCTTTACGACTCCGGACGGCGTTCCGGTTTTTGCGATTGCCGGGTGTTATTGTGGGCCGCTACCTGAGGGCGAGAAGGTTTTGAAGCCGTTGCGTAGCTTTGGTTCGCCCGTCGCTGATATCTTTGGCGCCATCAGCTACGTGCAAATGCAGAGTCTGTTTGACGGGTTCTTCCCGCCTGGACGTCACACCTACGTGAAATCGAACTTTATCCGCTCCCTGAGCGACGACGCCGTGCAGACAATCGCGGAATACGCCGGAAAGAGCCCCTCTCGCTATTCCTTTGCCCCTTTCGTGGAACATTGGCACGGAGCCGCCACGCGCGTCGGAGTCACCGAAACTGCCTTTCCCCATCGTCAGAACTCGTACAACCTCATGTTTTGGTCGAACTGGGAGAACCCATCCGAGGCGGACAAGAACATCCAATGGATGCGCGCCGCTTGGGATACTCTGCGACCGTTCTTGGTCGAAGGCTCCTATGGCAATTACGTCTCGGAAGAGGGAGATGCATTCGCGCGAGCAGCCTATGGGCCAAACTACGAACGCCTGGTGAGCTTGAAGAACAAATACGACCCTACGAACTTCTTCTGTATGAACCACAACATCAAGCCAACTCAGACGGCGTCTTAAGGGAACTCCCGTGCCTGATTCTTTTTCCTCGACATAACAACCGGCTAGGACTAGATTGACCCGCCAAGGCCGCTCTGCTTCGCTTGGCGGTCGGTTTCCCATCGACACCGTTAGAGGTTTCTGTTGAAACGAGTCGGCTATCTCCTTGTTCTTGCATTCCTCCTAACGCAGATCTGGGCCCGAGTCGAGCATGGCCAGTCAACGACGCTGCGCTCCTCTAGACCTACGATCCCTAAGACCTGGGACGATCAAGAGCTTGCTGCCCTCGAAATTCCCCTGGCCAATCCCGTAGGCTCGCCCAAGCAGGTCTCGGCCGACTACTACTATCGAGTACCGGTCCGGCCCATCTACAAGAGCTATCCGGTTTATGCGGCAGGCCGCGAACCGGCCGGCTACCTGGAATCGCTTAAGCAGAAGGATCCGGTTATCTATTGGGACGACAAAGGTCATGCGCCGCCGCTCGAAACAGACGCCGACTGGATCAAGGCGGGCGAAGTGGTCTTTGACGAGCCGCTCGGCGATGGGGGCATCGGAAGCTCGAAACCAACCGATCTGTACGTCCGGGAGCCGAAGTTTCTGGAGATGACTGGGACACCGGTCGCGCAAGACGGCACGTTGCCGTCCTTCCGGTATGTGGTGAAGAAAAAGGGAGAGGTCGAGATTGGAGTCCTGGCGTGCGGCATGTGCCACACGCGCGTTATGCCCGATGGAACGGTATTGAAGGGAGCTCAGGGCAATTTTCCCTTCGATCGTTATTTTGCGTTCGACTATCTCCGCTCCGGGGCGAAAGTGGCACCGCTGCTCGAACGAAGCCTATACGCGACGCCGTGGATTACGTCTGATCCTCTTCCTTCGACAGACCGGATGCCGCTGGAACAGATCGCCGAAGTTCACCGCACAATTCCGCCGGGAGTGGTTGCACGCCATCGAACGAGCCCTTTCGCTCCCGCGCAAGTGCCGGATTTGATCGGGGTGAAGGATCGCAAATATTTGGATCGTACGGGTCTTCAGCAGCAGCACTCGATTGTGGATTTAATGCGTTATGCGGCGCTCAATCAGGGTGGAGATGATCTTGCTAGCTTCGGTGGCTTCGTTCCGGTCGATTTCGGCGACTTCAAGGAGTTGCCGAAGATTGAGAATCTCGACCGCGACCGTTACAGCGACGAGCAGCTCTACGCTTTGGCGCTCTATGTCTACTCACTGAAGCCCCCGCCGAATCCCAACAAGTTTGATGCACTCGCCGAACGCGGGCAGAAGGTCTTCAAGAGTGAAAACTGCATCATGTGCCACACGCCGCCGTTGTACACGAGCAACAAGCTGACAATCGCCACAGGCTTCACGCCACCTGCGGATGCCGAGACGAAGTACGACATTCTGCCTCTCTCGGTTGGCACCGAATCTAATCTCGCTCTAAAGACCAGGCGTGGGACCGGCTACTACAAGGTCCCTTCTTTGCGGGGTGTGTGGTATCGCAGCATGTTTGGGCATAGCGGCTGGTGCGCCACGCTGGAGGACTGGCTTGATCCGCGCCGGGTGCGAGAGGACTACGTGCCTACCGGATTCAAACCGTACAGTCTGAAGACCTATGCTGTGAAGGGACATCCTTTCGGGCTGGAACTATCCCCGGAAGATCGCAAGGCTCTTATCGCTTTCCTGAAAACTCTCTGAGCTTCCCGAGAACCCTGGTACAGCTTCGCGTAGCGTTCCGCTCGCTCCCTATTTCGCCGAAGCGTTGCGCACGCGGCTGTGGTGCTTGCTGTACGTGAAGTAGATGACCAAGCCGATGATCAGCCAAACGATCAGGCGGGCCCAATTGAGCCAGCCGAGCTTGTACATCATGTAGCCGTTAAACAGTATGCCCAGGACCGGCACGACCGGCACCCACGGCGTACGGAACGGCCGCGACTGGCCGGGGTTGGTGCGACGCAACACCATCACCGCGATACACACAATCACGAAGGCCAGCAGCGTGCCGATATTCACCATCTTTCCGATGTCGTCGATCGGCGTGATGCTGCCCACGATGGCGGCGAGGAAACCCACCAGCACGGTGTTCTTGTAGGGTGTGCGGAACTTGGGGTGGATAGCGGCGAAAAACTTCTTTGGCAGGAGACCATCGTTGGCCATCGAATACAGTACGCGCGTTTGCCCGAGCAGCATCACCAACATCACGCTGGTTAGTCCCGCCAGCGCGCCTAGAGTGATGACATGAGAGGCCAAAGTTAGGCCGCGGTCCAAGAAGGCCTCGGCGATGGGCGCCTCGATGTTCACGTCTTGCCAACGAACCATTCCGGTGAGCACGCCAGCAACGAGGATGTACAGCAATGTGCAAATCAGCAGCGAAACGATGATGCCGATCGGTAGATCCCGCTGAGGATTCTTGGCTTCTTGCGCGGTGGTCGAGACGGCATCGAAGCCAATATAAGCGAAAAAGATATAGGCCGCCCCGGCACCGATCCCGGAAAAGCCCATGGGCGCGAATGTGGACCAGTCGTGGCCCCAATTGGCGAAATTCACGTAGTGGATGCCCAGGCCGATGACGAACAGGACGACGGCCACCTTGATGGTCACGATAGTCGCGTTGAATCGCGCGCTCTCTTTGATCCCGATAACCAGGATCGCCGTGATGACCAGCGCGATAACAAATGCGGGAAGGTTGAAGCCGATTTCTACGCCAAAAATCGTGGGCGCGTTGAGCAGCGCGTGGGCTTGCTGCAGCAAATCCGCGGACTGCGCGTGCAGGATGGCATCGACTTTGTCGAGAAACGCCTGGGTGCCCGGCTGCAACGTGGCGTCCGAAGCTTGCGCCATTTGCCGCGCCACGATCTTCGACGCGGTGTTAAGTCCCGTCCAATGGTCGTAAGCCAGCCAAAGGGGCATCTTGATATGGAATATATTCAGCAACTCGATGAAGTGGTTCGACCAGCCGGAGGAAACCGTGCTGGCACCCATCGCATACTCGAGCGTCAAGTCCCACCCGATGATCCAGGCGAAGATTTCGCCGAGCGTGGCGTAGGCGTAGGTGTACGCGCTTCCCGCCAAGGGAATCATGGCGGCGAACTCCGCATAGCAAAGGGCAGCAAACGCGCAGCCTAGGCCCGAAAGCACGAACGAAAGCATCAGGCCGGGTCCCGCGTAGTGCGCTCCCAACCCAGACAGCACGAAAATGCCCGCGCCGATTACTGCGCCGACGCCCAGCGCCGTCAACTGGAACGGACCCAGCGTGCGCTTCAGGCTGTGTTCGCCGGCTTCCTTGGACTCCGCCAGCAACGCGGCCATCGGCTTTTTTGCAAACAAGGGGTTGCCCATGCAACTCCTCCTTTGAAGAGATGTCTACCGCTTGCCGTAAGGTGAAATATCTAAACCCTTGCGCTTTTCACCCCACGCGACCAGAGCAAGTACACCGGCACGCCCAACAGCACGATCACAAGTCCCGGCCACGTGGTCTGCGTCTGGTACAGCAGCAGCACCACCATGATCGCGACCGCCGCCACTATATACAGCAGCGGCACGAAAGGATAGCCAAACGCGCGATAGGGCCGCTCGATCTCGGGGCGCTTCCGGCGCAGCAGAAAGATGCCGATGATCGTCAACACATAGAAAAGCAAGACCGCGAAGACCACGTAGTTCAGCAGATCGTTATAGAGATTGCCGTAGGTGCCGTCGGGCCGGCGCGTGCGCAACAGGATCAGCACGCTGATCCAAACGCCCTGCAGCGCCAGCGCCGTTCCGGGGACGCCCCTGCGATTCAGCTTGCCGGTGGCTTGGAAGAACAGCCGGTCATGGGCCATCGCATAGACCACGCGCGAGCCCGCCAGAATCAAGCCGTTGTTGCACCCAAACGTGGAAATGACGATCGCCACGGCCATGATCGCGGCGCCCACCGGGCCCAGCGCGGCATTGAGCGCGGCCGTCGCGACGCGGCCGTCCGGGGCGTTCTGGATTTGCGCAAACGGCAGCGCGCACAGATACGCCACGTTCGCCAGACAATACAGCGTGATGACGATCAGCGTGCCCAAGGCCATCGATACGGCCACATCGCGCTTGGGATTTTTCACTTCCGCCGCCGTAAACCCGATGTTGTTCCAGGCGTCGGCGGAAAACAGCGAACCGACCTGCGCCACGCCGAAGGCTACGAACAAGCCGAAGAATCCAGAGGCTGCGGTTACCGTCGGAAGCCAGCCGCGCAGGAAATTTGCTCCCGGCTCGATCGGCTGGGCGTCGCGGATGGCCCACAAATGGCTGAAATCATCGGAGATGGCGGCGGAATTGCGGCCGATGAACACGCAGACTAGGATTAGTCCCACCAGCGACAGGGTTTTGGCGCTGGTGAAAATGTTTTGGATGATCTTGCCTAGGCGGACGCCCAGAGTGTTCAAGAAGGTGAGCAACACGATCATCAGGACGCCGACGAGTTGCTGCACGGAGAGGCTGATCGCGTACTTCGAGCCGAGGTCGATCGGGTGGACGATCCATGTACTGCGAGAAATGGACGGAAAAAGAACGCCAAGGTATCGCGCGAAGCCCACGGCAACCGCCGCAATCGTGCCGGTCTGAATCACGAGGAACAGCGTCCAGCCGTATAGGAAGCCCCAGAGCGGCGAATAAGCTTCACGCAGATAGACGTATTGCCCGCCGGCGTGTGGGAAAAGCGCCGCCAATTCCCCGTAGGAGAGCGCCGCGGAAATCGTGAGCAGACCGGTGATGATCCAGGTGAGCAGCAATCCGCCCGGCGAGCCGGTTTGCCGCCCAATTTCCGCCGCCACGATGAAGATGCCCGAGCCGATCATCGAGCCTACGACGATCATGGTGCCGTCGAACAAACCGATGGCGCGGACGAATCCTTGTTCGTGGCTGCAGCCTGCGGTGGGAACGGGTTGTGTGGTGTCTGCCATGCGCCAGTATCCTCAGACGGCAGCGGCGTGGTTCGCAGCGCCCAATAACTCGAAGTACTGTCGCACACGCTGGCCGCGATCGCGGGCCACGAGAATGTCGCTGATCACCGCCACGCAATCCGCACCAGCTTCGACAACGGAGGCGGCGTTTTCCAGCTTGATGCCGCCAATCGCGACGATCGGCTTGTCCGTGAGCGGTCTTACGCGGCGAATGAACTCCGTGCCGATCACTGGATCGGGATTTGCTTTGGACGAGGTGGCAAACACGGGTCCCACGGCGATGTAGTCGGCCGAGGTTGCGGCGGCCTTCTGAAATTGCTCGAGTTTGTGCGTGGAAACGCCGACCCACTTTTCTTGTCCCACCAACCCGCGCGCCTGCTCGACTTCTAAGTCGTCTTGCCCTACGTGGACGCCGCTGGCACCGGAGAGCACGGCGACGTCGGGGCGATCATTCACGAAAAAGGAGACTCCACGGGGAATCAGGGCAGAGGCGAGAGTTCGGGAAGTGTTCAGCAATTCGCGCGCGGAAGCCGTCTTGTTTCGGTACTGCAGCAGCCGCACTCCGGCGCCAGCGAACTCTTGCGCGCAATCCTGCACGGGGACAGTAAGCAATGCCGAGTCTAGTATCACATACAGCCTTGAGAGGACAAGCCGCATAGACACTTTATTTTCCGTTGGTTCCGAGCAATCCTTCAATGAAATGTGTGTCGAATTTCCCAGCAGCAAAATCCGGATCGGCAAGGATTCTGCGGTGCAGCGGGATGGAGGTCTTGATTCCCTCGATGACGAACATCTCCAGCGCGCGCTTCATGCGCCCGATGGCTTCGGCGCGGTCGCGGCCCTTGACGATGAGTTTGGCGATCATCGAATCGTAGTACGGCGGAATGACCGCGTCGGCGTACGCGGCGGAATCCACGCGCACGCCGGTGCCCCCCGGCGCCTGAAACGTGGTGATGCGCCCCGCCGACGGCACAAACGTCTCGGGGTCTTCGGCGTTGATGCGGCACTCGATGGCGTGGCCCGTGATATTGCTATCTCGCCGACGGCATCTTCCAGGCGCTCGCCGGCGGCGATGCGAATCTGCGCCTTGATCAGGTCCACGCCGGTCACCAGTTCCGTGACGGGGTGCTCCACCTGAATGCGCGTGTTCATCTCGATGAAATAGATCGAGCCGTCCTCGATCCATCAGGAATTCGACGGTGCCGGCGTTGGTGTAGCCGATTTTTTCCAGCGCGCGGACCACTTTGGCGCCAAGCTCCTTGCGCCGCTTGGGATCCATCGCCGGCGACGGCGACTCTTCCACCAGTTTCTGGTGCCGCCGCTGGATGGTGCACTCGCGTTCGCCGAGGTGAATCACCTTGCCATGCTGGTCGCCAAGCACCTGAAACTCGATGTGCCGCGGATGCTCCAGGAATTTCTCGGCGTACACGTCCGGAGTGCCGAAGGCCTGCTGCGCCTCGCTGCGCGCCGTCTGGTAGCATGGCCAGCAACTCTTCCTGCTTGCGGCACCACGCGCATGCCGCGGCCGCCGCCGCCTGCGGAAGCTTTCAAAATCAGCGGGTACCCGATCCGCGCGGCTTCCTTGGCGAGTTGCTCTTCGCCCTCGACAACTCCGTCGCTGCCCGGAATCGTCGGCAGGCCCGCGGCCTTCACCTCGCGCCGCGCGCGGTCCTTCTCGCCCATCATCTCGATCACTTCCGCGCGTCGGGCCGATGAAGGTGATTTCCGACGCTTCGCACACTTTGGCAAAGTTGGCGTTTTCGGAAAGAAAGCCGTAGCCCGGATGGATCGCATCCACGTTGGTGATTTCCGCGGCGCTGATCACTTGCGGGATGTTCAGATAGCTTTCGGTGCTGCGCGGCGGACCGATGCACACGGCTTCGTCCGCAAAGCGCACGTGCAACGAATTGCGGTCCGCTTCCGAATACACCGCGACCGTCGAGATTCCCAGTTCCTTGCAGGCGCAGATGACCCGCAGGGCGATTTCCCCGCGATTGGCGACTAGGATTTTCTGGAACATAGCGGTGGGGGCGGCCGGCTACTTCTTCCGGCTCGGCCGGATGCCGAACAGCGGCTGCCCGTACTCGACCGGCTGCCCGTTCTCAACGAAGATGCGCAGCACTTCGCCGCTGATATCGGATTCGATTTCGTTCATCAGCTTCATGGCTTCCACGATGCACAGCGTCTGTCCGGTCTCGATGTATCCGCCGATCTTCACGAAGGGTTCCGCTCCCGGGCTGGGCGAGCCGTAATACGTGCCCACGATCGGCGATTTGACCAAGTGCAGATCTTCCGCCGAACGGCCCTCAGGCGCCGCCGAGGGAGTTGCCGCAGCAGCCGGCGCAGCTTGCGGCGCCACGCCACCCGCGATGATGATCTCCGGCGGCGTCAGGGGCCTGGCATTGCTATATACCGCGCCCGCGGACGGCTTCTTCAGCCGAATCCGCAGATCGCCGTTCGAGTACTCAAATTCCTCGAGGTTGTGCTCGCTCATGAAACGCAGCAATTGCTCGATGTGCTGGATTTCTGAGCTCGCAAGGGTCGATTCTGCAGTCGGCTTCGAGGGCTGTTTGCGTTTCATGCCTGTTTTAGATCTCAATAAGATCCCGCGGAATGCGGGTGAGTACTTCGGTTCGTTTGGCGTGCACGGCAACGTCGTCTTCGATGCGAATTCCCCCGACGCCCGGCACGTAAACGCCTGGTTCGATGGTGATGACGTTCCCGGATTCCAGGACCTGTTTCTGCCCCTTGGCCACCCGGGGATCCTCGTGCACTTCCAGTCCTAGACCGTGCCCCGTGCTGTGCGCGAAGTAGCGATCCAAACGGTAGCCGGCCAGCACGCGTCTGGCAGCAGCGTCAACTTCCCCACACGCGACGCCCGCCTGCACTGCCCCGATCGCAGCCGACTGTGCTTCCTGCACCGCCCGGTGCCAGCGGCGAATCCGCGCCGGCGCTCGCCCAACAACAACCGTGCGCGTGATGTCGCTGCAATAGTGCGCGAGTATAGCACCCAGGTCCAGGACGACCAATTCATTTTTCCTCAGTCGTTTGGCGGTTGGGCGGGCGTGTGGATACGCGGATCGCTCGCCGAACGCCACGATGGTTTCAAACGCCGGACCGGAGGCGCCGCGCTGCCGCATCTGGTATTCGATCTCGGCGGCGACCTCTAGCTCACGCACGCCGGGCTTCAGCATCTTCAACGCATCTTGGAGGACCTGGCCCGCCAGAATGGCTGCCTTTCGCATCTGCGCGATTTCCTGAGCCTCTTTTCGCCCGCGAAGCCGCTCGACGTACCCTACGGCGGCGACCCAGCGTACGCGAACTCCTGCGGCCTTGCGAAGGGCCTGGAGCTGCGCAACGGTAATCTGCGAGGCGTCAAAGCCGACCCTGCCTGCGCCTCCGCTCTTCAGAAACTGACCGACGGAAGAGGCCAGCGAGCCCGCTTGCTGCACGATGCGGATGCCGAAGGTCTCCGTGCGCGCTTGCTCCGTAAAGCGGCCGTCCGTAATGAGCGCCGTCCCCCGGCGCGAAACCACCAACGCCCCAGCGTCCCCCGTGAAACCCGTCAAGTAGTACCAACTGGCGGGCTGCGTGACCACCAGGCTGCCGATCCGATCGGCGGCGAGTAGCGCCTGCAGTGCCCGTCTGCGCTGGGCAAGGGGTGTGATCATAAACGAATCGAGGAGACCGCAGTCTCCTCGATTTGGCCCTCAGTTGAGAATCTAGTGCCCGTAAGGTTGTGGCGCTACGCAGCCGGAACGATCCGAGGCGTCAGGAAGAACAACAGCTCGGAAGTATTCACGCTGGTGCTGTTGCGTTTGAACAGGTTGCCGATCAACGGCAAGCTGCCCAGGATAGGTACCTCGGTGATGTTGACCTGTGTGGATGTGACGATCACACCGCCCACCACGATGGTCGCGCCGTCCGCAACCGTAACTTTGCTCTCGGCGGACTGGGTATCCAAAGCCGGAACGCCTTGAATTCGCGGAATACCTTGATCGATCTGAGTATTCTCGACGAGCACGTCCATGTACACGGTGCCATCGAAGGTGATCTGCGGCGTTACTTCCAGCTTCAGCACGGCGTCAATGTACTGCACCGAAATCGTGTTGTTGATGGTCGTCTGAATGGGGATCTTGACGCCCTGCTTCACGGTCGCTTTTTCGTTGTTCTGCGTCACGATGCGCGGCTTCGAAAGCAGCTTGCCGACGCCCTTGGCCTCCGCCGCGGTGATGAAGAAGTCCACGGCAAAGTTGGACGAACGATTCGAGAAGCCAAAGCCGCTGGTCGGAACACCCGAGCCGAGGTTGATGTTGAGCGGTAGGCCGCCCGAGCTGGCGCTATTATCGTTCGGCGTGAGCACCGGTGTTGCGAGAATTGGAGCGTTGGGGGTCGTGGTTCCGTTGGTTCCCAGCGACGAAGGTCCCTGGCTGACGCCCACTTGCGGCGCACCGGAGAACAGCGACCGTCCACCAGCCACCGTGCCACCGAAGCCGAGTTGCGTGCCGATGTCTTGCGCGAAAGAACGTGTCGCGGCCACGACTCGGGCTTCGATCTCCACCTGCTGCGACTTGCGATCGAGCTGATGGATCAGGTTGTCGATTGCGGGAATCACCGACGGAATATCGCGAATGATCAGCTGGTTGGAACGCGTGTCGGAAAGAATATCGCCACGCGCGGTCAGGAACTTCTTAAATGTGTCTTTCAGCGCATCGGCCTTCGCGTAGCTGAGCACGCGGGTCACGGTGATCATCTCTTGGGCGTCGTTTTCCGCTTTTCTGACGTCTCGTGCGGTATCGGCTTCCTTCTTGATGGTGTCCAGGGTGGCGACGCGCAGCACGTTTCCGTGCAACTGCTTGTCGAGGCCGTTGTTCTGCAAAACGATGTCGAGCGCCTGATCCCAGGGAACTTCGTCGAGCACGATGGTTAGCGTGCCCTTCACCGCGGGATCGAGAACGACGTTCAAGCCGCTGATCTCATGAATCAGGCGGAAGAAGTCGCGCAAATCGACGTCCTTGAGATTTACTGAGATGGGCTCGCCGGTGTACTTGTTGGGCGCAGGAGTTGCCGTGGTGCCCTGGGGCACGCCCGCAACCGTCGCCGCAGCGTTACCTGCCTGCTGCGTCGCTTGCTGCGCGGCTTCTTGCGCCGGCCGGGTCGGTTCATCTTTTTTCCCACTGAACGATGCCAAAACGAATGAGGGCTGGGTCAGTTCGCTGGGCAACGCGAAGCGAGGAGATGAAGTCGAAACAGCCTTAGTGGCACGCGCAGCTACGTACCGCGGCGCCGCCATGTCGTAATGAAACGCGGATCGGGTCTTTGCCGCATTCTGCGATGCGACCGTCGTTGTTGCCACGGGTGCATCCACGGGCGACTCGGGTTGGACGTCGAAAGAAACCACTACTGCAGGGCCTTCGCGCAAAATCTGATATGGCGCTGCGGCCGTCAAATCCACCACAATGCGGGCCACGTCAGGCCGGAACTGCCCCAGACGGACCCCGCGAACCGGGGCTGAAACACCAGGGATGACCGTCTTCTGGACCGCCAGCCGGGCACCGCTGAAATCCAGCACCAGCCGCTCTGGGTTCTGCATGCGTGACGCGCGGACTTCCAAACGCCCTTCCCCTTCGACGCGCACACTGGCGCGCTGGGATAGTTGCGTGATCGCGACGCTAGAGATCACCGTCGCCGCCGCGGTCGCGCCGGCGGGCTCCTGCGTCTGAGCGATCGACGGGCTCACACTGAGCGCCGCCGCCGCGAGTATCAGGCAGCCAATTCGAAAGGCCGGCCGGTTCGTCTTCATTGCTGTTCTCCTGCACTGGCGTAGATTCTCTTGTTTACTTGGCGTTCCACGGGCTTGCCGAACGCGTCCTTACCGACTTCGTGGAACGAGACTCCGTCCAAGGCAATCTTTTCCACTCGCCCGTCGTACAACTGATCGCCCTCGCGCAAAAAGTACGTGCGCAGCTGTGGATTGGAAACCAAGGCGATCATGCCGTTCGAAGACTTGACAATACCGTCGAGCCGCAGCGTGCTTACCTGCAGGCCCGCTTTCCCTGGCGGAAGATTCTTCCCCGCCCCAGCCTGCTGCCGGTTGAGGAGCGACTCAAATGGGTCGCGGCGCGCGAATTTACTTTCCTCCGTCCCCGGCGTCTCCGCGCCCGCTGCCGGCGTATCGGCAGAGGTTTCGGAAGGCGCTTGCGCGGCAGGTGCCGCCTTGGCCTTTCCAGAGGCTTTGGCGGTGTGTGCTGGAGCCTTTGCCGCCGGTGGCGCGGCTTTCACCGCACCGCCAGCCGCCGGAGCGGCCTGCGCGTGCAGGCAAGGGGCGGCCATCGCCAGCAAAATCGCAACTACGAGAGTGTTCACAGAACGCATAGTTCGCTCATTCCGTTCACGGTCTGGCCGCCGCATTGGCCTTCGCCCCAGGTGCGGGAGCGCTGCCCGTGTCAGCTGGCTTGGTAAAGAAAGTTGTCGCCGTAAATATTCCGGACACCGACGTGCCCGGGCGAAGCGCGTATTTCGCGCCCTTCTGGCCCGCCGGATCTTCGAAGTCCAGGTCGCCGACGTTGATGATTCGCGACAAGCGGCTGAGCCGCCCGAAAAAGTCGAGAATATTGAAGTACGGGCCGTCGGCTTGCACCTCGAACGGCATGTCGTAGTGATACTCCCGTGCAATGATCGGTTGCGCCGTCAACCGCCGTAGTTGCACGTTCGAGGCGGCCGCGGCTCCCTGCACCAGGCGGATAAATTCATCGACTTCTTTCTCTTCGGGAACTATGGTCTTCAGCGTTTCCAATTGCTTGGAGAGCGCATCCATCTGCGACTTCAATTCCCCGTAACGCTGACGGTAGACCTGCAACTGCGTGACTTCCTGGTTGAGCTGCGACCTCTGTCGCACGGCTTTGTCAAATTCGTCGCGCTCTTGGGCCACCGGAGACACCGGAACGTAGACGCCGGCCAGAACCAGCACGACGGCAATGGCCAGAGCCAGCAACCCTTGCATGATCACGGACATATCGCGAAATGGATTGGCCATTGCTTTACCCTACCTTCGGCGCTGGTGATTTGACCGCCGCGGGAGGTGCGGGAGCGGCAGCAGGCTTTGCTTGCGAATGTTGTGGCACAGGCGTTCCTGCCGGCGGCGGGCTGATCTCTGCAGATATCTGGAAGTTAAATGTCTGCACGGCCGAATTCTTGTCGTCCTGTCTCGATTCCTTAATCTCTACCTTTTGGAAATATCCGGAGCGCTTCAGCGCGGTGATGAAGTTAGCCACGGCATTGATCGACGCGGACTGTCCTTCGACGGCCAGGTTGTTCCCCTTGCGGACCATCGACGTCAGCCAGAGGTTTTCCGTGCGTGCCACGGTGCTGGCGACTTGATCCAGCAATTCTTGCCCGCCGGTTCGATCGCGCTGCAACTGCTCGATCGTCGACACGCGCTGCTGCAAAACCTGCTTCTGCTTCTCAAAAGTCTCGACTTGCTGCTTGATGCCCTCAAGCTCGGTCTTTTGCGCTTGCAGTTGCTTGATGCGCGTATTCTCTTCGTTCAACTGCCGCTGCCACGAGTAGTACAGGTAGCCGAGAATGAGGCAGCCGAATACGAGACCCGCGCCGACGAACAGCGCGGGAAGCGCCGCGCCGGTATCAACGGGCCGCCGCGAGGCCTTGGGTTTCGCTTGTCCGAGAAGATTTATGCGGATCATGGCTAGTCGAAGCTCCTCAGTGCCAGTCCCACGGCGATCGCGAGCCGAGGTGCCATCTCGCGAATCTGATCGTCGCTGTGCCTTCCGGGATTGACGAGCACTCGCCGGAATGGATTCAGTTCCTCGACCGGCATCGCAAACTCTTCCCGCAGTAAGTCCACCAGTCCGGGAACGCGCGCGGTGCCGCCCGCAACCACGATTCTTTGAATATTTTCGCCGCTCGCGGTGGCCCGGAAGAAATCGAAGGTCTTCTGGATTTCCAGCGTGAGGATGTCGGAGACGCTGCGCAAAATCTGTTGTTTCTGCTCGTCGGTCACGCTAGGAAGGGTTTCGCCCTTTTTTAGACGCTCCGCGTCCTCAAAGCTCAGGTCCAGTTCCTTTTGCAGCGCGTCGGTGAATTGATTTCCGCCCACGCTGACGTCGCGCGTGAACAGCGGAACTCCGCCGCGCACGATATTGATGTTCATCACGCTCGCGCCGATATTGAGGAGCGCTACCGTCTGACCCGCGTCCGGTTCGTAGTTCATCTCGAAGCAGTTCTGCAATCCGAAGGCGTCGATGTCCACGACGACCGGGGTTTTGCCCGCCTGCGCCAAAACGTTGGTGTGATTCAGAATCTTGTCCTTCTTCACCGCCACCAGCAAAACGTCCATCTGGGAGTCCATCGATTCCAGCAACTGATAGCTCAGGTTCACGTCCGCGATGTCGAACGGGATGTGCTGGCTGGCTTCGGACGGGATTCGCTCGTACAACTCTTCTTCGGTCATCAGCGGCAGTGGTACTCGCTTCACGATCACGGAATGCCCGGAAACCGACGTTGCCACATTTTTAGTCTTGATCTTCTCGGCGTCGAAAATCTTGCTGATGGCGTTGGCTACCTGCGGCGCGTCCATGATCGCGCCGTCCACGACGGTGTCCTGGGCCAGCGTCTCCATGCCGAAGCTCACCAATTCGTAGCCCGCTTTCGTGGACTTCAATTCCACGGCCTTGATCGAGCTGGAACCAATGTCCAGCCCCACCAGCTGCCTGTTTTTTCGTCCGCCCAGTAACCACATATTCGCGGCCTCTTTCCCTGTCGCGCTCGCCTGACTACCGGCGCCTAACGTGCGCCTGGCTCATCTTGCGTTCCATCCAGCGATCCAGGATCGTCTTACGTAGTTTCCAACGATTGCCCAGCTTGAATGCGGGAATCTCGCCCTCGGTGATGTAACGGTACAGCGTGTCCGGGGAGATCCCCAGATACTGCGACGCCTGACGCACGTTCATCACTTCACGAGACTCATTCACGAGGAACGCTACCCCGGCGCCCAAACACACGCCCGAAAGTCCAACCCACTGGTGCACCCCAACCGACGCTGCCGAATTCGCGGAGGTGCGCCCCGTGTTAGCGTTATGACATCGCGTTGCTCCGAGCGTCAAGGGATTCTCTGCCGCAGTTGTCCTAAGAATAGGGGTAGTTTCCGGTAGTTGTCGGGTATTGCGGGCATCCTACCCTACAGGTAGGGTAGCAAGTCTCTCAGTACCACAATTACTTGCATTTTCCAACGTCATCTACCTGTCCCCTCGGACGGTTATCCTTTGAAAGCAACGCCGCCGCGCATCGCGCACATCGCTCCCTGTGCGCCTGAATTTTTCGCGTCGCCTCAAGAAAATCGCGGCCGCTAAGCGCCTCTTGCGTGAGTGCGATATCTCCCTAGCTTCTTGCAAGCCTCTGCAATTCGCTCGGATCGCTCGGCGCTGAGGCCGACGAACTCGAACCCGTACAACTGGCCCAATTTGTGCCGCACCACGGCCTGGGCCTTGCCGCCTGCAACCGGCTCCAGATTCACGGTCTCGTCCACCCTTAGAAAGCCGTTGACCGTGGCGGACATGCCGTTTCGCTCATCTCGATGCTGATTCCATCCTTCGGCAGACCGTTGGCAGAGCGAATCGTCATCGCCAAGCTGAACAGGTAGCGCGGCTTGCGCCTCCTCTCCACCCCGTTCGCCGACGCTTCCTTCACATCATGCCCAATGTCCATAGCCGCTCCTATTCCGCGGTTATCGGCACGAACGAACCTTTCCTCCAGTCCGTCCGGGTTGTGGACCGAATCGGGACTCGACATCTTGGGATTTAGGTTTTTTGCGTAGGACGGCCCTAAGGAAATGCCGCGGCCCTAGAGGTTCAAGGTCTTCCAGATCGCATGAACCCGCGCCTTTGTAGTTTCATCCATCAAAATCTCATCCGGCCACGGCCGCGTAAATCCTTCGGTCGCCCACTTCCGCGTGGCATCGATCCCCATCTTCGAGCCGTAGTCCTGCATTCGCTGCGCGTGGTCCAGCGTGTCTACCGGGCCCAACACGAATTGCACGTCGCGCTCCGGATCCATGGCGCACAGGGTCTTCCACACCACTTGCTTGTAGTCGTGCACGGCCACGTCGTGGTCCACCACCACGATCACTTTCGTGAACATCGCCTGCCCCAGCGACCAAATCGCGTTCATGATTTTGCGCGCATGCCCCGGATACGACTTGCGGATCGCGACAATCATTAAGTTGTGAAAAATTCCCTCCGCGGGCATGGCCACATCCACGATTTCCGGATACTGCATCTTCATCACCGGCAGAAACACGCGCTCCACCGCATAACCCATGAAATAATCTTCTTGCGGCGGCGGACCCACAACGGTCGTCAAGTAAATCGGGTCCTTCTTGTGGGTCACGCACTCCACGTGGAATACGGGATACTCGCCTTCCAACGAATAGAACCCGGTGTGATCTCCGAACGGCCCCTCCGTGCGCATCTCGTTCAGGTTCACATAGCCTTCCAGCACGATCTCCGCATTCGCCGGAACTTCTAGATCATTGGTCTCGCACTTCACCATTTCCACCGGCTCGCGCCGCAAGAATCCTGCGAACATCATTTCGTCCAGGTCCGGCGGAATCGGCAGCATTCCGGACAACGCGGTGGCTGGGTCCGCGCCGATCGCCACCGACACAGCAATCCGCCCCTCCGGGTTCGCCGCCCGCGCCCGGCGAAAATGTTCCGCGCCATGCTTCTGCGTCTGCCAATGCATCCCGGTCGTTCGCTCGTCGTAAACCTGCATGCGGTACATTCCCACGTTGCGCTTTCCGGTTTCCGGATTGCGCGTGAACACCAACGGAAACGTGATGAACCGCCCGCCATCCTGCGGCCAGCACTTCAAAATCGGAAAATCCAAGAGATTGACGTCCTTGCCATGGTGCGCAACCTCTTTGCACTCCCCCGTCTTCACGCTCTTGGGGAAAAACGATCCCAGCTCCGCCAATTTCGGCAACATCTTGATTTTGTCGAACAGCCCTTGCGGCGACTGCATGTCCATAAACCCGCGGATTCGCGCCGCTACCTCGTCCAGATCACCCACTTCCAACGCCAACGCCATCCGCCGCACGCTTCCAAACGTATTCACCAGCAACGGCACCCGCGAGCCTCGGGGCTTTTCGAAAAGTAATGCCGGCCCCACGCTGTTTGGCATCCGGCCCGCATCGCGCGCAACCCGTTGCGTCACCTCGGTAATCTCCAGGACCGGATCCACCTCGGTCCCGACGCGCTTCAGCTCCCCCTCTTTTTCCAGCTTGCGCACAAACTCCCGCAAATCCCGATACGCCACGCTTTCCCTCCTCGTCAAGTGCAAACAGCGGGCATCTAAAGCCAAAACTGTAGCACGAACGTCGCCTGCACCTGCGTGGCACAGCCATTTCTGGCTGTGCTCCCCAAAGCGCAGGGTACTTCTAACCGCTCGGACTCACCCCGCATCCAAGTTGTGAATTCCAAATTCAATTTGTGCAAGGAAACTCGAAATGCCGAAAATGAAAGTTGCCGTGGCCCCCAAACCCGGCGCGGACTTCGAAATCCAGGAACGCGAAATCCCCACTCCCGGCCAAGGGCAAGTCCGGATCAAGATCCAAGCCTGCGGAGTCTGCTTCAGCGACCACATAGTAAAAGACGGCCTGATGCCCTGGATCACCTACCCGCGCTCGCCGGGCCACGAAATTGCCGGCGTGATCGAGGAAGTCGGGCCAGGCGTCACCTCATGGAAAAAAGGTCAGCGTGTAGGCGTTGGCTGGCACGGCGGCCACGACTTCACCTGCCTGCAATGCCGCCGCGGCGATTTCATCAATTGCGCGAACGAAAAATGGACTGGCATCAGCTATGACGGCGGGTACGCCGAGTATATGGTCGCTCCCTGGGAGGCCGTCGCCTCCATGCCCGATGCGCTCGACCCCGCCGAAGCCGCTCCACTTCTCTGCGCCGGCATCACCACATTCAATGCCCTGCGTCACAGCGGCGCGCTTCCCGGTGACCTGGTTGCAGTTCTCGGAGTCGGCGGCCTCGGCCACCTGGGAATTCAGTTCGCAAATAAGTTCGGCTATCAGGTGGTGGGCATCAGCCGCGGCAAAGAAAGCGAAGCCCTCGCCAAGAAACTCGGCGCGCATTCCTACATCGACAGTTCCACCACCGACGCCGCCGCCGAACTGAAAAAACTCGGCGGCGCTAGAGTCATTCTTTCCACCGCGCCCAGCGGCAAGGCGATGGCCTCGCTCATCGGCGGCCTGGGCGCAAACGGCACCATGATGATCATCGGTGCCGGCCCCGACCCTATCGAAGTACAAACCGGCACGCTCATCTTCGGCAACAAAGACCTCAAAGGCTGGGCTTCCGGCACCGCGCCCGACTCCGAGGACACCCTACGTTTCGCCGGATACACCGGCGTCCGCCCCATGATCGAAAAATTTCCGTTGGATAAGGTCAATGAGGCCTACAACCGCATGACCAGCGGCAAAGCTCAATTCCGGGTCGTGCTGACGATGTAACTCAGCCTTGGCGCGCTGACGAAGGGTCAATCGGCGCAACCTAAAGACAAGCCGAATAAGGCTAGCTCACGCTTTGCGCAGGAATCCCTCGCGCAGGATGGCCGCGCCAGGTAGTGAAGCCCTCGCGCACGAGGCTCCAGATGGTGTGGCGATTCTGATAGATCAACTTCAGCCACGCCAAAGCATTCATCTGCGGGAAATAAATTCCCCGGAAACAGATACGCGCGATGAAAATGTTGATCCGGTAGCCCAACGGCTTTTCCTTCAGCGATGCTACCGCATGCGCGATGGCTTCCGGGCTGTACGAACGCGCCCAGCCATACTTGACCTCTGCGTGAGCTTCCGCGATCGACATTTTCAGCGGCGTGTGCGCCATCTCAAATGGTATGAACTCCCGCCAATGCTTCGGGCGCGTCAATCGTCCAGCGGCCTCGAGCCGCTTGTAGAGCGGCGTCGCCGGCAAAGGAGTAAGCAAGCCGAAAATCGGCAACCCCGGCGGCCAGGTGCGTATCTCCTTCAGCGTGCGCTCCGCAACTCCGGCCGTATCGTTGTCCATCCCAAAAATAAAAGACGTAATCGCGTAAACGTTGCGCTGCGCAAGCCTTGCCAGCACCGCAGCGTACTCGCCCGGTTTGTTGAAGCCCTTATTCACGTCGGCAAGGTTCGCCGGATCGATCGACTCCATTCCGATGAATACCCATTTGCCGCCCGAAGCCGCGATCAGGTCCACCAGCTCCTCGTCACGTAACAAATTGGCGCTGATCTGCGCTACCCAGTGGACTTGCGCATCGGCGGCAATGATGTCGCGCAGCAAGGACTTCGTGCGCTTGATGTTGATGGCGAAATTGTCGTCAATGAAGAAGACCGCAATCTGCCCGCCCTCGCTTTTCGCCCGGGCTTTCAAGAGCAGCAGCTCGTTCACCACGCTTTCGTTGGTGCGAAACCGAATCGAGTCCCCAAAGAAACCGGTCACCGTGCAGAACTCGCAGCCATAAGGACACCCGCGCCCGGACTCCATCGGAATGATGCGAAATGTTCCCCAGCCCTCGCCAATTTTCTGCAGCGTCCGTGTGAATACCTTGGGAACCAAATTAAACTGTTTCAGATTTATTTTGTCCCACGGAATCGTCGGGTATTGCTTGAGGCTTGGTTTCTTTTCCTGGCCAAAATCATCGACCGGGGCGTACACATCCTTCAACTTGCCTCGCGCGGCATCTTCCACAATCTTCGGCCAGGTTTCATCCGCTTCACCAAGAGCGACCGCATCCGCATGACGCGGCCCGCCATTTCGACCCAACGCTTCGTCGGCTTCTTCCGTCACGTGAGGCCCGCCCATCACCACTGGTACGCCAACAGCGCGGATCGCGTCGGCCATGCGGTACGCTTTCGCGATCATCCGGGTCATCGCGCCGATCCCAACGAGCCCGATATTTTGTTCCCGCACAAATCGGGCGATACCCTGCTTCATCCATTGGCTGCGCGTTCCCGTCGATCAGAACTACTTCGTGACCCGCGGGAGTGAGCGCCTGAAGAAGAAACATCCAAAGATGCGGCATGAAATTGCGCGTGACCCCGTTGTCGGGGTTGTAGAGCAGAATTCGCATCGGTTTTCCTGGTCTTAGCTGAGCGTGGGGCCTGGTATGTCAAGCGAGTCTAGAAAATGGGGACCTTTGCTGTCTGGTCAATTTTGACCACTTTTCAATATCGGCTCTCGCGGGTCGAAAGCCTCGTCATTTTGCTGAAGTGGTCGACCGATCCCACGGAAGAACGACGGCCAAAAGGACGAAGTCAGAGGCCGAGGGTCATTTGACGCGGGCGAGTTTTGCCGCGTGCCGCAGGATCACCGCTGGCGATCCAGCCGGAACGCCGCGGCCTGAAAATCTCCGCGCAGATCGAGTCGCACGCCGTGGTTCATCCACCATGCGCCCGACGCGGTTTCTGGAGTCCCCGGCTGCGCCTTGCCCTCGATCCAGCTGAGCTTGTATTCGGCATCCGGGTCGAGCCCTTGCAATTGCAGCAAAGGAAACCCGCGCCCTTCCTGCGTGGCATTTGCAAATGCGAACACGACTGCTTGGCTCTTGTCGCTCGAAACCGTCTCGGTAGCAGAAAATTCACTGCCGTTGCGCGGGCTGATCAGCCGGTAGAGATCGCCGCGCACAATCGTCCGCTGGACGGAGTGATACGCCGCGATCAGCCGCTTCGCGGTCGCAAAATCTTCCGCACTCCACTTGTTCAAATTCGCGCCAATCCCCAGCGAGCCCTGCATCGAACTCAGTATGCGGTAGCTGAGCGAGGTATTTCGGCCGTTGTACCAGTGCGGCGAGTCGGTCACCCAGGCCATCATGATCTGCGGCGTGTACGCGTAGCTGAAGCCATCCTGCATCGACAGCCGGTCAAACGGATCGGTGTTGTCCGAGGGCCACACTTCATCCGTGTACGGCAAAATGCCTAGATCGACGCGCCCGCCGCCACCCGAGCAGCTTTCGATCTCGAGCTTCGGATGTTTCTTGCGCAGGTCCGCGAGGATCGCATACAGATTGCGGATGAACTCGACGTACACGCGCTTCTGCTCATCCACCGGCACCTGATCCCATCCCGGCTCCGACCAGTTGCGGTTGTAATCCCACTTCAGAAACGCAATATCGTTTTCCGTCAGCAGCTTATCTAGAAAGCCTTCGACGTAGTCGCGCACGTCCGCGCGCGCCAGGTTGAGCACCAGCTGGTTGCGGGATTCCGAACGAGGCCGCCCTGGAAAATTCAAGACCCACTCGGGATGCTTTCGATAGAGGTCCGAATCCGGGTTGATCATCTCCGGCTCGACCCACAAGCCAAAATCCATGCCCAGTGAATGCACCTTGTCGATCAGCGGCTTCAGGCCGTGCGGAAATTTCGCCGAATTCACGTACCAGTCGCCGAGTCCCGCGTGATCGTCCTTGCGCTGGCCAAACCAGCCGTCGTCCATCACAAAGCGATCCACGCCGATCGACGCGGCTTTTTCGGCGATCGCCATTTGCCCCGCTTCATCCACGCGAAACTCCGTCGCTTCCCAAGAGTTGTAAATCACCGGACGCGGCTTGGGGTCCGGCGCGTGCGGCAAAATGTGCGCCAATTCATAGCGATGCAAAAGCCGCGAGACGCCGCCCAATCCGTGAGCGGAATAGCCGCCATAAAAAACCGGCGTCTCCAAATGTTCGCCAGACTTCAGCTTGTAGCCAAAATCAAAAGGATTGAACCCGCCGGTCACGCGCACGGCATCCAGTTGCGTGTGTTCGATGGTAATCCGCCAGGAACCCGACCACGCCAGCGCGCCAAACCAGACTTCGCCGTGGTCTTCGTCAGCAACAACGGGCCCTGTCGTCGCGTGCCCGCTGTCGCGGGAAATCGCAAACCATGGATTGGCCTGGTGCCCAGTTGTCCCGCGCCGGCTTTCGATCACGCGCTCCCCGCCCTGAATCGGTTCCTGATTCAGCGTCCACTCTCCTGCCCACCGGCCCGTCAAATAGCTTAAGGTGTAGCGCGCAGGAGGCAGAGTCCACTGCGCCGCCGCGGCTTGCTCGATCACTACTGGTTGTTTTTCCCGATTTTCAATGCTCGCAGAGCGCGCCAGAATCCCGCTGTCCGCATCCATCGAGTAGCGCAACGTCACATAAATCTCGCGCGAGATGTCCTTCAGCAACACCTCGATTGTCTGCGAGCCATCTTGCGTGGCTTTCACGAAATGCAACACCAAATCGCGATTGCCATCGGCAAAACTGACCTTCAGCGCCGGCTCCGTGAACAGCCCCGCGCCCCAACTCGCATACTCCTGAGGCGTAGTGGTGTACGGCGAATCAAACGAAGCCATCTCCGGAAACGAATGCGCAGCAGGAATGCTGTCATGCGCACCGAGTCGCCCACCCCAATACAGCGGCTGCAACTCCCCTCGCTCGTTCACCCCGAACGAATAGGTCGAGTTGCCGCCATCCAGTTGGAAGACCTGCCCGGTTTGAGCCTTGGCTGAGCCGGCCGCGAGTACGGTTAGCAAGAGAGAAGCGAGCAAAATGGAAGAGAGACGCATTTCCAAGGATTTTTTCATCGCGCCGTATCCTAACATTCGCTACACGCGCCTGTCTCGCGTAGTGCCCGCCTCGTAGCGGCCCTTTCCCCTTACCATGAGCGCGAAGGGCGGCGGGAGCTTTCGACTTAGCGATCGCTCCAAGGACTCAGTAGTCCTCCGCGTAACCCGGAGAAATCCCCTGTGTCTCGCGTAACGAGCGTCAGTCCGTGAACCATGGCCGTCGCCGCCAGAAAGCAATCCATCAGATTCATGCGGCGTCCAGTTGCCTCGCTGCTCGCCTGCGCCCGGCCCCAGGCCTCGGCCACCGCTTCATCGACCGCAAGTATTCGCCCTTCAAATCGTCCCGCCAGATCTTCCCGTATCCAAGCATCTAATCGACTTCTGCGCGCGCCCAGTGGCAGACGCTCCACGCCAAAACGAACTTCCGCTAGCGTGATCACGCTAAGAAATAGGCTGTCTTCATCCGCCTCATGCAACCATCGCACAACCCCAGTGTTTGGCTGCGGCTTGGCCAATTCCGACACGACATTCGTGTCTAGCAAGAAGCTCACAAATCAATCTTTCGCGGACGATCTTCCAATCGTTCTACCTCCAGACCCGATCCGCGCAGCGGTGAGGCCAACAGGAATTCGGCGAGGCTCCCTTTCCGCTTCGTCTTTCGCTTCCACTCTTCTGTCGAAACAACAACCACGGCGTCCTTGCCGTGCCGCGTAATCCGTTGCGGCCCCGACGTCTGCGCCTTTTCAATCACCTCACTCAGCTTGGCCTTAGCCTCCGCCACCGTCCAACTGCTCTCGCTCATGGCTCCCTCCAGTATGGTCTGTATAGTCATTATAGTCACACGCCCCGCAAAGCGCAACCCCGCGCGACGTTCCAATCCGTAACTCGAAACTCCAACTCCAGAGTCCCTATCCCCTTATTTCCCAACACCAAAAAACGTGTTGTTAGCACTTGATCTGTCCGCCTGATCAGCCAAAAGTCCGCGCACCAAGGGCGCGGTGGCGATAGACCGCAGGGCCGGGAGGCCTGCACATTGTACTTGACAGGAAGTAACTACTATGTTATCATAGATTGTGATCTCAAGGATCTACCCTTGCCAGAGCAGCCGGCGCCGTCCGCGTCGCCCGCCTTCGCACACACACGCTTCTCTAATTCCTTTGTTTCCCATACTTACAAACTGCGCCGCCGACACTCGCGCGTCTAACCCTTGTAGAATCAGTTGGATACTTCATAACTCGCTGTACACCCCGGGGGGGTACCCCTCCAAAAGCGAATCTCAGGCGAAAATGCGTCGGCTTTCTGCTCTCTTCAACGCCTCAAAATTCCCGCCTTTCCGCCACTGGTAGTATCCTGAGAACAGCCCCATGAACCGCGTCTATCTCGATCACAACGCCACGACGCCCGTTGAGCCTGCCGTTCTCGACGTTATGCTTCCCTACTTGTCCGGCGAATATGGCAACGCTTCATCCATTCACACGTTTGGCCAGAAGGCCCGCTCTGCCGTCGAAACGGCACGCGAGCAGGTCGCCGCCCTGATAGGCGCCAGGCCGCAGGAAATCGTCTTCACCAGCGGCGGTACGGAGGCCGACAATCACGCTATCTTCGGCATTGTCTCTTCGTCCTTTACTTCCTCAACCTCCTTAGCCTCCGCTACCTTCTCGCCTCACATCATAACCACCTCCATCGAGCACGAAGCCGTGCTGAACACCTGCCAAGCGCTGGAGAAGCAAGGCGTTGCCGTCACGTATTTGCCGGTCGATCGCGAAGGGCAAGTCGATCCAGCCGCGCTGCGCGACACCTTGCGCTTGCATCCAGAAACAGTGCTGATCACCATCATGCACGCCAACAATGAGCTCGGCAGCGTGCAGCCGCTCGAAGAAATCGGGCGCATTGCCGCGGAAGCCGACGTCTATTTCCACACCGACGCCGTGCAATCCGCCGGGAAGCTCCCGATCGACGTGAACTCGCTGAAACTCGACCTTCTCTCTCTTTCCGGACACAAGTTCTACGCGCCAAAGGGCATCGGTGCTCTCTACATCCGCGGCGGGACGCGCTTGCGGCAACTTCTCTACGGCGGGCACCATCAGCGAGGCTTCCGGCCTGGCACCGAGAACGTCGCCGGAATCGTGGGCCTGGGCAAGGCGGCGGAGATCGCTCGCAACACCCTCGCGCAGGACGCCGCGCGCATCGGCTCGCTTCGCGATACGCTGGAAAATGGCTTGCTCCAACGCGTGCGTGATTCACGCGCTAATGGCAGCCGCGCGCCGCGTACTCCAAACACCACTAACATCACGTTCCCGGGCATCGAAGGCGAAGCGCTGGTGATCGCGCTGGACTTGAAGGGGCTGGCCTGCTCTACCGGAGCGGCGTGTTCCTCTGGCGCCGTCGAACCTTCGCACGTCCTCACCGCCATCAGTTTGCCGCCGGAAGAAGCCCGCGCCAGCTTGCGCTTCAGCCTCGGACGACACACCACCGCCGCCGACATCGATTTCGCCCTGCAAGTCGTCCCCGCCGCCGTCGCCCAACTACGCGAACTCTCGCCAACCTATCGCAAAGAAGCTGCGACTCATCCATGAAACTTGCGCAGCAAACAGCGAAATTTGAAGTGGTTCTCTTCCTCGTAGGGGCGCAGCACTGCTGCGCCCCAATTGAGCAAGATCGATCCACTGCCAAGCTTTCGTTTTTCGCTACAATAGAAACAGCATGACGTCCGAAGCCCAATTCGACACGTTGCCCGAGCGCACCGAGATCCAATCGGGCCTCATCGCCATTGCGATGTCCGGCGGCGTCGACAGCTCCACCGTCGCCGCGCTGCTCCGCGAGCAAGGCCATCCGGTGATCGGTCTGACCATGCAGCTGTGGAATCAGCGCCGCCTGCCGGAGTTGCAAGGCGACGGCCCGGCGCAGCACCGCTGCTGCTCGCTCGACGATGTGTACGACGCCAAGCGTGTCGCGCAACACCTCGATTTCCCGCATTACGTCGTCAACTTCGAGAAACAGTTTGAAGACCGCGTGGTGCGTCCATTTGTCGATCAATATCTCGCTGGGCGCACGCCGATCGCCTGCACAAATTGCAACACCGACGTGAAGTTCGAGCCGCTGCTGCGCATGGCCCGCCAGATCGGCGCGGAGCGCCTGGCCACCGGCCACTACGCCCGCATCCGCAGGAACGACACGACCCAACGCTGGGAATTGCTCCGCGCGAGGGACGACAGCAAAGACCAATCTTATTTTCTATGGGGCTTGACGCAGGAACAGCTCGCGCGCAGCGAATTCCCGCTGGGCGAACTGACCAAGGACGAAGTACGCGGCGTCGCGCGACGCGTGAGCCTTCCGGTGGCCGATAAGCCCGAGAGCATGGAACTTTGCTTCGTGCCCAACGGCAACTACGTGCAGTTCATCGAAGCGTATTCGCGCGAGCGCGGCACGGTTTTAGCGGACGGCGGCGGCGAAATCGTCAACGAAGAAGGCATCGTCGTCGGCCATCACGGCGGCGTGCACCAATTCACGATCGGCCAGCGCAAGGGCTTGGGATTTGCGGCGGGCAAGCCGCTGTACGTTCTCGCGATCGACCGCGAAAACAATCGCGTGGTCGTCGGCGACGATGAGTCGCTACGCCAAACCACCTGCGAAGTCGAGAACGTAAACTGGATTGCGATTGAAAACCCGGGCGAGCCACTGCGCGCAGCCGTCAAAATCCGCCACAAGCACGTTCCCGCTGAAGCGACCGTCCATCCGCTCGACGCAACGCACGCACGCGTGACGTTCGACGCGCCGCAGCGCGCCATTACCTCAGGCCAAGGAGCGGTCTTCTACGACGCCGGCCGCGATCGCGTCCTCGGCGGCGGCTGGATCCGCTAGCGTCGGATCGCGCTAGATGTGGAATGTAGGCGCTGGGCTTTAGCCCGGCGAATCCGCAAAGATACAAACAAAAAAGGACAGACGAAAGTCTGCCCCCCATGGCCGATTGAAATCGAAATTTGAACGCGCGGACCTAAATGAACAGCTCTTCCTCGTGCTCGACAGGATCGTCGGGACGCGCGCCGCGGCTGCGCCGCGCCCTCAGCATATCGAGCCCGACTTTGATGCCGGTAACCACGGCAGAAACTTTTTGCATAGGCTTCCACACGTTGCGGCGGAATTGCGTGCCGGCCTCTTCCACAGCTTCCAGCGCGCCGGTCAGAATCCGGTCCGCGGTCACCAACTGCCCGCGCAAACGGTCCGAGGCTTCGCTGAACACGCGATCCATTTTTTGCGCTTGCCCACGCGCCAGATAGACGACGTGCGCGGCGTCGGCGACCAATTCCGAGATTTTTGGTTGCGTATCGTCGAGCAGAATCTGCACGCGAGTCAGAATCGGCCCGACGCGCGTTTGCAGATCGTTGGTGAATGAATCCAGCCGCTCCATCGTGCGCCGCATCTGGAAAAACAGCGCGCTAAGAATCGCCACCTGAATGACGATAGCGACGGCCGCTATGACGACGAAGACCGCAATCCAAGTTTGCATGCGCACCCCGGACGCCCCACGCAAGCGTCCCCACTACCAAACACCTAAACTCTTACGACTTCGAAGACTCGCGAAGATACGCCTCGCGGCCGGCTTCGACGGCAGCGGAAAGCGAATCCTTTTTGCGAACCGCGACGTCTTTGCTGCGCTCGATCAATTCATCGGCGCGTTCGCGGAGCTCGCGCGCTTTGCGCTGCGCGTAGTCCTTGCCCTCATCGGCTTTGTTGGAAAGATAATTTCGGGTGTCTTCACCCGACTTCGGCGCGAAGAGAACGCCGACGAGCGCGCCTACGCCGAGGCCAACGAGAAAATAACTAACCTTGGAACCTACATTGTCCGCCATAGCAACCTCCACGGAAAACGTAGCATACGGCTCGTAGTGGTGCAATACGGGCTAACCGGTATGCGCTAGTCCGGGCGGTTATTCGAACGGCGATCCGCCGAGGTCGTGGATTCCAGGTGCGCGAGGATTTTTTCCGCGCTTTTTCGCGGCACGACCGCACTGACTTTCTCGATTCCCGCGCGATGAATGTTCGCTACGCTGCCGAATTCGCGAAGGAGTTTCTGCGCGGTGCGCGGCCCGACGCCGGGAACATCGCTAAGGGTCGTCTTGGTTTGGCGCTTGCCGCGACGCTGGCGGTGAAAGGTTACGGCGAAGCGATGGGTTTCGTCGCGGATTTGCTGAATGAGATGGAGCACCGGCGAGTGGCGATCGAGAATGCACGGCTCGTTTTCCTGGCCGTAGATGTAGAGGATCTCTTCTTTCTTGGCGATGCTGGCGAGCGGCTGGTTGATGATTTGCAGCGACTCAAGGGCAGCAGCAGCAGCGTGAAGTTGGCCGATTCCGCCGTCAATCAAGATGAGGCTGGGCATGGGCTTCTTCTCTTCTTGCAAGCGGCGATAGCGACGTGTGACGGCTTCGCGCATGCTGGCGAAGTCATCGTTTTGGGCGGGCACATCGCCGTTGCCCGCAAATTCGCCGCGAATGATGAACTTGCGGTAGTCGGACTTCTTCATGCGGCCAGTTTCCCAAACGACCATCGAAGCCACAGTGTCGGTGCCTTGCGTGTGCGAAATGTCGAAGCTCTCGATCCGGCGAGGTTCTTCGAGCAGATTGAGCGCGTTTTGCACGGCTTCGGCGATTGCTTTTGAAGTGGGTTTCAGGACGCGGAAGCGCTGGACGAAAGAGTGCTTGGCATTGTTCTCGACCAGGTCAAGAAACGCGCGCTTGCTGCCGCGCTGCGGCGTGAAGATTTCCACTTTATGGCCGGCTTGTTCGGTGAGAGCAGTTTCGAGCAATTCGCGATCCTCGAAATCCATGGAAACGTGGATCATCTTGGGCAGATATTCCGCGTCGAGATACAACTGCTTGAGGAGTGACGGCACAAATTCTTGCGGATCAAATTCCTCAAGTTCTTCCCAATAAAATTCCCGGCGATCGACCACCCGTCCACCGCGCAAGTGGAAGAGATTCGCGGCAACCAGAGGAGGCTCGGCATAGTAGGCGAGGACGTCGGTGTCGTCGCCTTGAGTGGAGGCAATGCGCTGGCGCTCTTCGATGTCTTCGAGAGTGCGGACAAGATCGCGATAGGCGGCGGCTTGTTCGAAAAGCTCGTTCTCGGAGGCGGCAGCCATGCGTTCTTCGAGGCTCTTGATCAGGTCGTGGCGCTTGCCTTCCAAAAAGAGCCGAGCGTCGCGCACAGCTTCCGCATAGCGCTCGTCGGTGGTAAGTCCGGCGACGCAGGGGCCAAGACAGCGCTTGATGTAGTACTGCAAACAGGGACGCGGGTGACTGCGCGTGAGATCAACGTTGCAGCTCGGAACCAGGAAGCGTTTGTGGACGAAATGCAGGATGCGGCGGGCCAGGTTGGCCGGAAAGTAAGGTCCGAAGTAGAGCGAGCCGTCTTTTTTGACTTTGCGCGTGAAGTAGACGCGCGGATATTTTTCCGAGAGCGTCAGCTTGATATACGGATAGGTCTTGTCGTCGCGCAGAAGGACATTGAATTTCGGGAGATATTGCTTGATGAGGTTGTTTTCCAGCGCGAGCGCCTCGCGCTCGTTGGCGAGGACGATAGTGTCGAGATCGGCGATTTCCCTGGCGAGCGAACCGGTCTTGGCGTCCATCCAGCGGGATTCGAGGAAGTAGGAGCGAACGCGACTGCGAAGAGAACGCGCTTTGCCGACGTAGAGGACCGTCCCTCCGGCGTCCTTGAAGAGATAGACGCCGGGGCTTTCGGGAAGTTGAGCGGCTTTTTCGCGGGGTTCCATGGGCGTTAAGGCCGAGCAAGTTCCATGATACTAGAGTGGTGGGTGGCGAGTGATGGAGTGCAACATTGTCCGGCAGCGGTGCTCGGGTGCTCAAGTCTTGGGTTGGTTGCCGAGATGGGGCGCAGCATGCTGCGCCCCCAACAAGGGCGGCTACGGCTAGCGCGGCAGACGCGTTCGAGTGTGTTGTGACCGGGCACAGGCAAGAGTGCCTGTGCTACGCACGCGATTAAGGAAGCTCGAGGTCGAGTGCGTAGACTTCCTGTGTGCTCAGATCGCGAACAAAGAGAGGCGAGCCGTCGGGAGCGAGGCCACTCCATTGGCCGATAAGGTTGTCGCCATATCTGTCTAGATTGGTCAAATCCAGCACGAATTCGGACTTGGTCTGACCGACTTTGGCGCGCCTAAATGTCGGATGATCGGTTGATCCTACATCGTAGTAGAGATAATTTGAGTCGCGAGCCCAAGTCGGAAAGCCAACGACACCTGCTTCGTTAATCCATTCCGACCATTTCTGGGTCTTGAAATCGAAGAGCATGAGCCGCTTGGAATCTGCGGAAAGACCGGCGAGGTGCCCGCCATCGGGGGACCAGCGCGGACTGAACAGGCCGCCAGAGTCCGGGACGGTGGAGACCTGACGGGTTTTCAAGTCGAGGATATAGATCGAAGAGACGACTTGGCGCCCAAAGGCGATGCGCGAGCCATCCAGAGACCAACTGGCATCCAGTTCGGCTTGATCTTCCGTTAGCAGTTCCTCAGACTCGCCACCTTGGGCTGAGATCAGAAACATCTTCAGTACCTTGCCCGGCAGGGCCGCCGAGTAGGCGATCTGCGAACCATCGGGAGACCAACGAGGCAGGTGGGCAGACATCGGTGGGTAGGTGAGTTGGAGACGGTCGGTCCCGTCAACGCGACTTCGCCACAGGACATGCTCTGGATAGGTCACGTAAGTGACCCATTTGGCGTCGCGCGAAAAGTCCAATTCACCAGCCGAAATACCTGACAGAAAAGGAACGAACTGCTGCGAATGAGATTCCGAACGGACCAGTTCACCGCGCGACTGGCTCCCGACGACAAAGAGTGCCTTACCGTCAGAGCTAGGGAGAGCGCTGTAAAATTGGAGCGGGCCGGTAGTGAGGCGTATGGGACGGGGGACACGTCGCTGAAGGAACCCTGTTTTTTCGATCTGCACCCAAATATCGGCCCCCGAAGCAAAGAAAAAGTAACGCCCGTCGGAAGCCCACGTACCACAGCATTCCACCGGAGGGCTGTGCCATCCCGGAAACAGCTCATGCAGGGCAGTACCGTCTGTGTGGACCTCCCAGAGCGAGTTCGGAGCCTGGTGGAATGCTCCGAGGGTAAATCGAATGCGACTGCCATCGGGGGAGAAAGCCAGCGCAAAGGCGTTGTCGGAGGTGGTGACCAGCTTGCGAGCACCGGTGCCATCCGCATTCGCCAAAAAAAGATCCAAGCCCCTTGTAAACGCGAGGAGGTGTCCGTCCGGAGACCATGCAGCGCTGTGACCTATGACGTCTGCCAAGCGCCGCGGAGCCCCAGCCGGCAGGGGAATTGTAAAGAAGGGATCTTCCGGTTCTGTTCCGGTAAAACTTTGGGCCAACAATTGTGAATGATCGGGAGAGATGTCAAAGATGCGAGTGTTCGGAAAGGGCGTCGGGATTACCGAGGTCTCGCCTCCTTTGGTGGACACTTGTGTCAAAACGTTGTTCCCAGTGTCGAACTCACCGATATAAAGGCGCGAACCGTCGGTGATAAGCTCACCCTTGCCGCGTCCATCGTGGGTGATCTGCGTGGTAGCCAGCACTCTGGGTGGAGGGGCCGGCGAACGCAGCAACATAAAGATGCCAACAAGCACGACGATTCCCAGCAGAGCGGCGGCGGGCCAAAGCCAGCGGGATTTAGGTGGAGCGGAGGCTGGGACGGAGGTCGCCACGGGCATTTTGCCCGTGCTCGTGTCGCGCTTTAGCCGCTTGAGGTCGGCGCGCAACTCAGCGGCGCTCTGGTAGCGGACTTCGCGATCCTTCTCGAGAGCCTTGGTGATGATGCGCTCCAGGTCGGGAGGCAGATCGGGATTGAGGCGCAGAGGGGGCACGGGATCTTTGCTGAGAAGGGCGTTGAAAGAGGCGGCGGAGGTGTCTCCACGAAAAGGGAGCGCGCCGGTGGCCATCTCGTAGAGCACAGTGCCGAAAGAAAACAGGTCGGTACGAGCGTCGAGTTCCTTTCCGAGGGCTTGTTCGGGAGACATATAGGCGACGGTCCCCAAGGTCGTGCCGGGACTAGTGAGGTGCTCCGGATCGACTTCTAAAGTGGGCAGGACGTCGGTCTCGCCGGTCGAGGGCCTGGCGGAAGTAGCCTTCGCAAGGCCAAAGTCGAGGATTTTGGCGTGGCCACGTTCGGAGACGAAAATGTTGGCGGGCTTGATGTCGCGATGGATGATGCCCTTGGAGTGAGCAGCGTCCAGCGCCTCGGCGATCTCTGTGGAGATGTCGAGAAGGCGTTCCAGTTCAAACGGACGGCCGGAGATAAGATGTTTGAGAGTCCCACCTTCCAAATATTCCATGGCGATGAAGGCCTTACCACCTTCTTCGCCGATGTCGTAGATAGTGCAGATATTAGGATGATTGAGAGCGGAAGCGGCTTGTGCTTCGCGCTGAAAGCGAGCCAGAGCCTGGGGGTCTTTGGCTACATCGTCGGGAAGGAACTTCAGTGCGACGAAGCGGCGAAGGCGTGAATCCTCGGCCTTGTAAACGACGCCCATACCGCCACCGCCAAGTTTTTCGAGGATGCGGTAGTGCGAAATGGTCTGCCCGAGAAGGGATTGAGAGTCCGCCATTTTGTGGACATCTTAGGTTGGGGTCCCGGGCAAGTCAATGAAGCGGGATACGCTATCTGAGATTTGCGTTTTGGACCTATTGCACGCGCGTCGTATTCTGTTCGTGCGCTGTACGAAACAGCTTTGCCCGCAGAAAGGGCTGCATCCAAATGCGAACCTAAGCGGACACCCAACCTATGGCGGAATCGACTCGTATTCGAATTCGATCGGTGCAGACACTCTCCGACGACTGGTATTTGTTGAAGAAGACGACCTTTGACTATTTGCGGCGCGACGGCACTTGGCAAACGCAAAGCCGTGAAACCTATGACCGGGGAAATGGGGCGGCCATTTTGCTGTTCAACCGGACGCACGGAACCGTCGCACTGACGCGGCAGTTTCGGTACCCCGCCTACGTGAACGGACAGGCCGACGGGATGCTGGTGGAGGCTTGCGGCGGGATCATGGATAAGGAAGCGCCGGAAGAATGCATTCAACGCGAGGTGGCGGAAGAGACTGGATTTCGAATCCGCAACCCGAGAAAAGTCTTCGAAGCATATATGAGCCCGGGGTCGGTGACGGAGAAGCTTTATTTTTTCGTCGGCGAATACGATCGCGAGGACAGGACCTCGGGCGGCGGAGTCCATCACGAAGGCGAAGATATCGAGGTGCTGGAGATTCCGCTGCAACAAGCGATGGAAATGATCGACAGCGGCGAGATCGCGGACGGCAAGACCATCATGCTGCTGCAATACGCCAAGCTGCACAGCTTGTTGGGATGACGCGGAGGGTGATGTCGAATGCGAGTTTTCGCTGGCAGCGCACTTGAAGTTGAGACTCTTTCCGGCAGGAGCCGGAATCTTCGATCGGGCATCCTCATCGGATGCCCTCAGAATGACACTTCTGCCTCGTTCTGTGATATGGATGAGGATATCGCTGCGCGCTGTCCGCGGATGCGAGCACGCTAATGCCGATACCTTGAAGATGGAGTCTTTCAAATGAGAAAAGCTCTTGGACTGTTCAGCGGCGTGACCGCGCTGCTGCTGGTTTGCTTTGCGAGCGGCACACAAGCACAAACGCAATGGAAACCGCACGACAGGAACCGGCCGGCGCCGACGGTCGTCGATCCGGGGACGGCGAGCACCGATCCGGCCGCGGGGCGCCCGCCATCGGACGCCGTGGTGCTGTTTGACGGCAAAGATCTTTCCAAGTGGACGCACAAAGATGGAAGCGCCGCTAAATGGAAGGTGGGAAGCGACTATTTCGAGACCACGCCCAAGACCGGGTACATCTACACACGCCAGGCGTTCGGGGATTGCCAGTTGCACGTGGAGTTTGCTGAACCGTCGCCGCCGAAGGGCGAGGACCAGGACCGCGGCAACAGCGGCGTGTTCCTGATGGGACTGTACGAAATCCAGGTGCTTGATTCGTATCACAACAAAACGTATGCCGACGGGTCGGCCGCCGCGGTCTACGGGCAATATCCGCCGCTGGTGAATGCTTCGCGTCCGCCGGGCGAATGGCAAACCTACGACATCGTTTTCCACGGACCGCGCTTTGGCGGCGATGGGAAAGTTACGCGCAAGGCGCGGGTCACGGTGCTCCATAACGGCGTATTGGTGCAAGACAATGTAGAGATTCAGGGATCGACGGCAAGCGACGAGCCGGAGTATGAAAAGCAGCCGGACAAGCTGCCGCTAGCGCTGCAGGATCACAATCATCCGGTGCGTTACCGGAATATCTGGGTGCGGGAGTTGGCGGAGTAGGCGGTTAGTCTTTGGCGAGAACGCTAACTTTGAAGGCTAGGAGCGCTGGGTAGTCATGCGCTGGACTCTGGCAAGGAAAGACTTTGCTTCCGGAATCCCCAGCGCGGCCATCGCTGCGAAATAGATCGAACCGTACACGCCTAGGACGACCACGGCCAAGATGATTCTCTGCAGGTGACCTGAACCAAACAGAAAAATAGTGCGACCCGCGCCAGCGGCGAGCAACGCCACTCCCCAGGCTCTGACAAGATACGCTACGGCAAGCCCCGTGGCGCCGATGCGCGCGTTCAACGAGCGGCGCAGGAGCACGAATTCGATCCAAGAAGAGACGCCCGCAGAAATGGTCAAGCCGGCGACGCCCCAGCGCGCTTCGATGCCGAGCAAGTGCGGCAGCGGCAGGGCTGCTAAATAGCCGAGAATTGTGGTCAAGATCACGCGAAGGATGGCAAATCGCAGCGGGGTGCGCGTGTCTTTGAGCGCGTAGTACGTGGAAGCGTAGAGGCGCCCAAGTGTGGAAGCGAGAAGGCCCACCGTAGAACCGGCGAGAATGCCCCAAACGTAGAGCACATCCGCGTGGCCAAAGCGGCCGGTTTGATAGATGGCGGCGACGATGGCATCTCCAAGGACAAGGAAGGCCACGACCGAGGGCACTACGAAAAAGGCTATCTGGCGGAGGCCGGCGTTGAGCCGAGTACGCAGCGTCTCGGAAATTTCTTGCTCGCTGCCGACCGCGCTGGACATCGCGGGCAACTCCGCGGCCGAGACAGACATGCCGAACAAGCTGACCGGCAAGGTGTACAGAGTTTGTGCATAGGCCAGTGCCGCAACCGCTCCGGTGGGCAACAAGCTGGCCAGGAGCGCGTCCACGTAGGCGGATATCTGCACGACTCCGCGACTTACGAAAACAGGAAAAAAGTTGCGAACCACGATGCGGATATGCTCGAGGCGATAGTCGAGAGAGAGGTGCAAGCCGCGCAGCAGGCGAAGAACCACGGGAAGCTGCACGGCTACTTGCAACGCGCTGCCGACCACGGAAGCCCAGGCGAGAATTGCGGCAAGGGGGTATTGCGGATAGCGACCACCGTAGATCCACATGGCGGCGACCAGCGCGGCGTTCCAAATGACGGGCGCCGTATACGAAAGGAAAAACCGCATGTGACTATTGAGGATGCCGAGACACCACGCGGAAAGCACGAGAAGCCCCGCGCCAGGAAACAGGATGCGCACTAAGTGGATGGTAAGTTCGCGCTTGGCGCCGGAAAATCCAGGCGCAATCAAGTCGATCAGATACGGAGTGACCAGAACTCCGAGTAAAACCAGAACAGATGTACTGAGGGTGAGCAACGCCGCCACCGCACCCGCCGTGCGGCGCGCTTCCTTCTCGTCTTTACGAGCCAGCAGGCCGGCGTATACGGGTATGAAAGAGGCCGAGAGAACGCCTTCGCCGAAAAGATTCTGCAGAAAATTAGGAATGCGGAAGGCTGCTTTGAACGCGTCGGCCGCGTCGGAGTTACCGAAATAATGCGCGAAGACGCGATCACGGATCAATCCCGCGGAACGGCTGAGAAAGATTCCCGCGGCAACAACTGCGGCGGAGCCTTTGAGCGAACCACGACGCTTTGCCGGTGGCGCGGAGGACGTTGCCGGGCTTTGGGTGCTCGTTAGCGGTGTGGACATTGGAATTGGCTTGACCAGCGGCTCGCTACCGCAACGCGAGGCCGATTCTGCGCAGCCCCTCGCCAAACATTTCCGTGTTCACACCCATGCCGATGCGGAAGTGATCGGGCATGCCGAAAAAGCGCCCCGGAACCGCGGACGTGTCGTGTTCCTGGCACAGGCGCGCAAGAAATTCGTCCACGTGGCCTGCTTTCAGGCGGGGAAACGACGTGGTCCCGTATTCAGTGGACGCTGTCGAGAATGCCTGGCATTCGTGTTGCGCGATGAACCTTGCGAGCAATGCGCGATCCGCTTCGACGACTGCGCGGGCGCGGCCGCGAATCTTGTCGAGGTGTTGAAACGCAATGACGCTCAGCAGCTCGCCGGGATGCGCGGGAATGGAAGCGAACAAATCATTCAGCCGCCACATGGAGCGCGCGATGTCGGGCCGCGCGAGGATCCATCCGCAGCGCAGCCCGCTCAGCCCGTACACTTTCGTCAGGCTGCTGGTGACCACAAACTCCGGACCGAGGTGGAAGGCGCTCTTCGGCGTGTTTTCGTAGACGGCGTCGAGATATACCTCATCGACGAGGACGTGTGCACCGACGCTTCGCGCCACGTCGCCCACCTCGCGAAGAACGGCTTCCGGTGCCAGCCCGCTGCTTGGATTGTGTAAATTGGTGACGACGATTAGCTTCGTCTTAGGAGAAATCATCCGCCGGATTTCCGCAGCGTCCAGCGCATACCCGCTGGCCTCTTCGCGCGCGAAGCGCTTGATGTTCGCGCCGAGATAGGAGGCGGTTGATACCAGCAGCTCATACGTCGGATGCTCGATGAGAACCTCGTCGCCGGGCTCGATCAGCGCCGCCATCGCCAGGTGATTCGCCATCGACGTTCCCGCTGCCGCGACGACGCAATCCGGGTCGACGCCGTGTTTTTTTGCGATGGCGACTTGCAGCGGAGCATAGCCGTAAGTGCTATCGCCGTTAATTTCGAGCTGGTCGATCGTGACGCCAAGCTCGCTCAACGGGAACGCACCCACGCCGCTGGTGGCCAAATTGAAGCGCGCCCGGCTTTGCGTCTTGGCCCACTGCATGTAATCGGAATGTCGATGTCTCATGACTTCGCTGAATGTACCGTCTTGCGACTCCAATACAAATATACGGGAATCCCGGCGAGTAGAATGACGAAGCCGAAGGCGCTGTTTCCTGGGTAACTCCAAATCGTGCTGCCAACAATTCCGGCGCACGCCAGCACAAACAACGCTGTGGTGTAGGGATGCCCAGGGACAAGGTACGTGGCTTCTGAAGGCCCGAGATCTTCGGAGACTCTTCTGCGCCTGAAAACGAATAACGACGCGGCTGTGAGTCCGAACGATATGAAATCGATGGAGACGACGTAGTTCAGAATCTGCTCGTAGCGCCCCGAGAGCGCGATGATGGTCGCGGCAAGCCCTTGCAGCACAATCGCGACGACCGGCGCTCCGGTTCGAGGGGACAGTCTGCCAACGCTCTGAAAGAACAAACCATCGCGCGCCATCGCATAGTACACGCGCGGGGCAGTCAGAATCCCCTGGCTGAGAAAGCCCAGCGTGGAAATGGCAATGCCGATCGCGATCCACTGCGCGCCACGCTCGCCAAGGGCCGCGCGCATCACCGCCGAGGCCGGCGTGTGCGTGGCGGCGAGTCCGGCAGGGCCCAGCACACGCAAGCAAACGAAATTCACAGAGAGATACAGAGCGACGACTCCGATCACGCCGAGAACCAGTCCACGGGAAAGATCACGCCGCGGATCGTGCATCTCCGCGGCAACAAAGCTCGACGTCTGCCAACCGCCGTACGCGAAGGCGATGGGAATCATGGCCGCGCCAATCGCTCCGGCGAGGCTCAGGGAAATCGGACGGTCCAGTAGCGGCAAGGGATGAAGAACTCCGCCGCCGAGCCACAAACCGAGAGCGACCATGGCTACGATTGCGCCCGCCTTCAACAGCATCAGCAAGCTCTGCACGTTGCTTCCGGCGCGCGCGCCGAAGCAGTTGATCGCCGTTAGTCCCAACAGCGATGTCGCCGCGATCACGCCATCGCTGGCCGACGAGCCGCTGATCTCGCGAAAATATTTTGCGAAGGTCACCGCCACTGCGGCCATCCCACCGGTTTGCGTGACCAATAACAACACCCATCCATAAAGGAAAGCGACCGAAGGGTGGTACGCCTCACGCAGATACAGATACTGTCCGCCAGCTCCCGGCAACCGCGTCGCCAATTCCGCCCAGATGAACGCGCCCAGCAATGCCAGCACGCCCCCCATCACCCAGACGCCCAGAATTAAAAATGGGGTATGAACACGCAGCGCCACGACGTACGGATTGATGAAGATGCCGGAACCCACGATGCCTCCCATCACGATCATGGTGGCGTCGAAAAGTCCGAGTCGTGGGCGTAACGGAGCGTTCGTCATTTCAGGCGTGCGGTGGGCGACGCGCGCCGCACGGTAGCAAACAATCAATCGTGCAATCCACTGGATTGTTTGCCCGTCGCTCCGCGATTGCGTGCGACGCATCGTGCGTGCTACGTTGGCACGCGTTCTGAGACTCGCGGAGGTGAACCATGGGACACAAGCTGCACCATCCGGGTCATACCCATACGCATTCCCACTCCAAGCGGGACCTCGCGAGCCGGCGTGAATTCCTTGCGGCCATGGCGTCGGCGGCCGTTTTTGTTCCGTGGGCGTTCGGCCAAGAACAAACCTCGACCGATATGGCCGAGCGCTTTCGCCAAATGTCCGAGGAATACGAAACAGAGGGACTCGCCGCGCCCTTCCGTGGAATCACGACAAACGGGGACGTCATTCCCGGCCTATTTCAAGTCAGCCCAACTGGCGCTTCCACGGAGGCGGTTCGCAACGCCGCGGAGAAGTTCATCGGTTCCCTTTCGATCGTGCAACTTGCCAGGACTATGTTTCCCGTGGACGACGTCAAGTGGCGCAAATGGATGAACCAGCACTTCTACGTGCGCCAGGGGATCAGCTTTCAGGAGATGACGGATGCCCAGCGCGAAGCGGCCTTCGGCCTGATGCGCGCGTCGCTCAGCGTGAAAGGCCTCGAGCTGACACGCAACATCATGCGTCTGAACGAAACGCTCGCGGAGATGTCCGGCGACCCGGTGTTCCTCGGCGAATGGTTGTACTACATCACGATCATGGGCAAGCCGTCGGCGACCGACCCATGGGGATGGCAGCTCGACGGTCATCACGCGATTATCAACTACTTTGTTCTGGGCGATCAGGTGGTGATGACGCCGCATTTCTTCGGGTCAGAGCCGGTCAAGGCCACCTCCGGTAAGTACAAGGGAGTGGAGATCCTGCAACAGGAACAGAACGATGGTCTGGGGATGCTGCGCGGGCTCAACGACATTGAGCGCCAGCAGGCTGTTCTCAATTTCTCCAAGACGGGCAATAACAATTTAACCGAAGCCTTTAAGGACAACGTGGTTCTCGACTACACCGGGCTGCGCGCGAACGATCTCACTCAGGCCGGCCGCACAAAACTCCGCGATCTCGTCCACCTGTACGTCAGCAATATGGACGATGCACACGCTCGCGTGAAAATGGACGAGGTCGACCGCCACATTGCAGACACCTGGTTCGCCTGGATCGGCGGAACCGAGGCGAACAGCACTTTTTACTACCGCATCCAGAGCCCGGTGATTCTGATCGAGTTCGACCATCAGCGTCCCGCAAACCTAGCGAAGTATGCAGCTGATTCCAAGAAGCCCACACAGCAGCACATTCACTGCGTCGTCCGCACGCCGAACGGCAACGACTACGGCAAAGATTTGTTGCGGCAGCACTATCTAGCACACCCACACAAGGCTTGAGAATTACCACGGCGAAAGAGCAAAGTAGAGACTGGCCTTGCGTCCTGCTGGCCGACGCTCGATCATTATATGTGGGTGACATTCAGAATGAGACGTGAAGGGCCGCTTTTGTGGATTTTGGCAATAGGTGTTGCCGTCGTTTCCGCCACTACAGCTGCGCGAGCGCAGGATCCGCCGCAGCAAGAACCCACTCAGCAAGAGCCGGACAAACCTGCCGATGCGCCGCCCGCGCAGAAGAAGACGCCGCCAAAGACCAACAAAGACAATGCGACAGAATCAGCCCCCGACCAGCCGATGTGGGATCCGCTGCGCGCCGAAAAGGATCTCGAGATCGGGCAATATTACATGCGCAAAGGCGACGTGGACGCGGCGATCGACCGCTTTCAAGACGCCACCACCGCCAAGCCTGGGTACGCAATTCCCTTCCGGTATCTCGGTGACGCGCAAGAGAAGAAAGGGTTGAAGAAGCAGGCCATCAAGTCGTATCAGCGATATTTGGATCTGGTGCCGCATGCGGATGATGCGGACAAAGTCCGGAAAAAGATCGAAAAGCTCCGCAAAGACGTCGAGAAAGAGAAGAAATTGGCAATCAAGGCTGCGCCAGCCAGCAGCTCGAAAGAATCTAGCGTGCGAGATGATCGAGCACTTTGCGGGCGCGCTGAAACTCAGCGAATAGTTTTTCCTCGGCTCGAAATTCCGGGGAGTGAGAAACGAGCGTGCAGCCGGAGCGGCGGGTGGGGTGCTTGACGTGCAGCATCTCGTGGAACAGGACATATTCCACCGCGCACCGAGGTATGCCGGGGCGGTCCATCCGGCGGTTTAGCAGGATGTGGCCGGGACCCGGATCGTAGCAGCCGAACTGGCGGCGCCAGCTTCGGGTGCTCCAGCCAATGTGGGGACGCACGAGACTTCCCGCGAAATACCTGGCGTTCAATTCGTCAAATAGTTTCTCGAGATCGAAGTGGCGGCCGCGAGGGCCTGCGGCTCCGGGACGCACACGCCGGTGGCGCATGCGATTAATGCGTGTGCGTGTACGGTCCGACCGAGCGTATTTGAGATACGGCGACGTCAACTCGACGGGCGCCCTGCGCCGGTAGACGCGGGAAAGAAGCAGTGCCGCAGCACCTTCGAGAACGGTGAGCGGGGCACGCCGCAATAAATCCGAAAAACGGACGTACACAAATTCCTGCCGGCGGCGAATCGTCAAGACCAGGCTGCTGTAAGGATAAAACTCGACGCGGAAGCGCGGCGGCCGGCCATCGCACCCAAGGCGCGTGAAGACGCGTTGAAACAACGCAGCGCCGCCCGGCGCTATGGAGTGATCCGTGGGCATTCGTCTGCGCATCATTTTACTCTGGTCTCGAGTGCTCGTCCAAAGGATGTGCCTCGAATGAAAAGATCGGTGGAAAGGATAGAAACAGCCTAGAGACGCAAATGGGCGCGAGCGCCAGCGATGGATCCGTCAATTCTTGCGCCTTACCGGGGGCGGGGCGACGTTTTTCTTGGCCTTTTCCGCGTCGTTCATGGCGTCGCGGGTGCCTTCGATGGCGTCGTCGAGATTGTCTTTGTAGACCGCCAGTTCAATCCCGTCCGTGGAAATCTTGTTCAGCGCCTCGAGGAACTCCTTCGTCTTGCTGGCCATCAAATCGACGCCTGCCCGGATGTTCTCCTGCTTCTCCATGCCGAGCTGCATCAAGTCGGCGGCGTCGTCGACGCAACCCACGTATCCGTTCATCAAAGCATTCAGCATTTCGGGGTGTTTGTTCGACGAAGGATGCTGCAACTCGTACTGAAACTTCTTCAGGCGATCGTCGGCGAACGTGACGAAGAGTTTGATGCGCTCGTTGGTCGTCTCCGCATCGCGAATCTTGTCGGACTCGACCGACGAGAGATAGTCTTTCTGCTGGGCAACGAGTTGATCACAGTAAACAGCCACACCGCAGGTGATGGCCGCGGCAAACAAACAGTTTTGCAGGTTCATAGTGGGTTTCTCCATTGCTTCTCGCAGTAGTTCTTCCGGAGGTTTCCTGACGGGCTTCTCAACGGGTTGCTCGATGATCGTATCGGCAGGTTTCTCTTCCGTTTTTTCCTCGGCCTTCTGTGACGTCTCCGGAGGAGCGGACGCCGGGGCCGCAACGAATGGAACCTGCGGCTCCATTTCCGGAACCGGAGTTACAGGTCTTTTTTCGCCGGGCCGCCGTGGAAAGATCATCAGGAGCAACTCGTCGTCCATCGAAGAGAGATCCTGACGCACCAATTCCAGCGGTGGCCTGAACTCGGGCGGGACTACCAAAAGCGTTTCGTCCACTTCGCGGACACCTTTGTGAATATGAATTTGCAACTGCTTATATCCGCTCAACTGGCGCTCGGCGTTAGGATGCTCCTTTTTCAGTGCGTTGAGTGCCACGCGTGCATTGTCGCGGTAACTCTCCATGGTCTGCCCGACAGTCACAAAGTCGCGCGCTTGTGAAGCACGGCGGGCCTCGGCAAATTGCTCGTCGCCGAGTCTCTCGAAGAGTCGCGCCTTGTGTACTGAACTTGGCTCATGATCGAAGCGCGCCTGGAGTTCGCTGAGTTTGTCGGCTCCGGACAGCGGCCACGACAAACTCACCACCGTCAACAGGATCAGCGCGCGAGCGCTCCGGGCCGGCATCTCTACCTCTTCCTCTCCTCCAACATGTGCGTCAATACCTTGCTGCGCTCCTGCGCTTGCCAGACCTGGTCGGGATTCTTGCCCTCGTCCATGGACAAGAACTTCTGATAGGCCTCGAGCGCCGGCTTCACCTGGCGCAACTTATCGTAGCAGAGCGCGCGAATAAACCACGAAGCTGCATTGGGTGGCTCCGTTTTGGCGATGACGTCGAGTGCCGCCAAAGTGGCCGGGTAATTCCCCGCAAGGTAATAGTTGGAGCCGAGATTCTTCCAGACCACCAGATTGTTCCGATCGAGTTGCAGCGCGGCCTGAAACTCTTTCTCGGCCGCTGAAAAGTCACGCTTCTGCATGTAGATGCGGCCCAGTCCGTCTAGTAGTTGGACGTCTTTGGGAGCGAGGGCGAGCGCGCGCTGCAGCGTGAGGATGGCATCGTTGAGTTTGTTTTGCGCGATCTGGATGTCAGCGCGGCGCCGCAGCGAATCAGAGGACGGAGGCCGTCCCTGCTCTTCGCGGTCGAGCTCGGCAAGAGCTTCGTCATATTTCTTTTGGTCGATCAGCAGATGAACGAAGCGAGCGTGCGTGGCGGCATCGGCGGGCTGCAGCACAAGATATTTCTGATACGCCTCTACGGCTTCCGGCTTGTTTTGGGCATCCAGGCTCTGCGCCAAGCCTAATGCCGCCGTCGCCGAGTTCGGTTGGAGGTTGAGAGCGCCGCGGAATTTTGTTTCGGCTTCCACGGGGCGCTTCAGGTTGAAGTACAGCGTCGCGAGGTGCAGGGTCGCGTCCGCGTCGCGAGGATCCAGGCGTACTGCGCCTTCCAAAGAATCGGCGGCGCCAGGGAAATCTCCGGAGCGCTCCTGCGCGGTCCCCAACAAGATGCGCGGGCGGCTCTGGGCGGGCAGCAACTCAACGGCTTTCCGCAGCGGTGCGACAGCGGCGGCAGGATCGCGCCCCGTAAGCAGGATGCCCAGGTTCAGATAGGCTTCCGTCATTTTGGGGTCGAGAGCGACGGTGCGTTCGTATTCGGCGCGCGCCTCGTCGCCTTTTTGGAGCGCCGTATACGCATAGGCAAGCTGGAAGTGGGCGTAGGCCACGTCCGGCTTTTCGGCGATGAACTTCTGGAGAGGAGATATGGCGGCCTCGAAGCTGTTGGTGTCGATGTCGTGCTGAGCCTCGTTCAAAAGGTCGTTCAGCGGATTAGCGACTTTTTGCTTCCTCGATGCAGCTGGTTCCGAAGGCGTGGACTGCGCGCGGGCGATGAATTCGTTAGTTAGAACGGGCGCAATGCATTGCGCCCCCACGAGGAACAAGAAACAGATCACCGGATGCCTGAAATGTCGTGCGGCCAAGCGCGGGCGGGAATACCTCATGGTTCAGGGGGAGAACCGTTCGCTCCATTTGTGATTGTAGCCGAACGCCCTGGGGATTTGGATGCGCCGTTTGTCGAGCGTTTTGCCTGGCCGTTTCCATTCAATACCCGCGCAAGGAAGCGGCCCGTGTGGGACTGGGTGTTGCGCGCCACCTGCTCCGGCGTACCGGTGGCAATGATCTTGCCGCCTTGGTCGCCGCCTTCCGGGCCCATGTCGATCAGCCAGTCGGCGGACTTGATGACGTCCAGGTTGTGCTCGATCACCAGCAGCGAAGCGCCGGACTCCAGCAGCTTGCGAAATGCGGCGAGCAGCTTGGCGATATCGTCGAAGTGCAGCCCAGTGGTGGGCTCGTCGAGAATGTAAAGAATGCCGCGATTGTCGGTGCGGGTCAGATGCGCCGCCAACTTGAGGCGCTGCGCTTCTCCCCCGGAAAGCGTCGTAGCCGACTGGCCGAGGCGCAGATATCCGAGACCTATTTCGTTCAGGACCCGTAGCTTTGCGACGATCTTGGGGACGTTGACGAAGAACGCGAGCGCTTCCCGCACGGTCAGCTGCAAGACTTCATGGACGTTTTTCCCGTGGTAGCGGACTTCCAGGACACCGCTCTTGAAGCGTGTGCCGCGGCACTCCTCGCAGACGAGTTCCACATCGGCGAGGAATTGCATCTCGACGGTCACGGTGCCGTCGCCCTGGCAAGTCTCGCAGCGGCCGCCGGGCACATTGAAGGAAAAATGGCCGGCGGTGTAGCCGCGGCGCTTGGAATCGGGCGTTTCCGCGAAGGCTTCGCGGATCGCGTCGAAGGCCTTGAGGTACGTGGCGGGATTGGAGCGAGGCGTGCGGCCGATCGGCGATTGGTCGACGATCACAACTTCCTGGATCTCGGAGTCGCCCTCCAGCCGGTCGCAAAACTCTTTGACGCTGCTGCCGTTGCGTTTCGCCGCCAGCGCACGATAGAGCACGTCGTGAACGATCGTGGATTTTCCGGACCCGCTCACGCCGGTGACGACCGTCAGAGTTCCCAGCGGCACCATCAGATCCACATTTTGCAGATTGTGTAGTTGGGCGCCGAACAGGCGCAGAAATCCGCCGCTAGGTTTATGGCGGCTGTTGGGAACCGGGATGCGCAGTTCGCCGTTCAGATAGCGGCCCGTCAGAGACTTGTGCTCTTTGAGCATCGCGTCGTACGACCCGGAAAAAAGCAGCTTGCCGCCGAGTTCGCCTGCACCGGGTCCAAGATCGATCACGAAATCGGCGGCTTGGATCGTGTCGGGGTCGTGCTCGACCACCAAAACGGTGTTGCCGAGGTCGCGCAGAGATTTCAGGATGTCGATCAGGCGCTGCGTGTCGCGCGGATGGAGACCGATCGACGGCTCGTCCAGTACATAGAGCGCGCCGACGAGATGCGAGCCGAGCGATGTGGCGAGCTGGATGCGCTGGGACTCGCCTCCAGAAAGAGTGGACGTAAGCCGCTCCAGGGTGAGGTACTCGAGGCCGACCTCGTCGAGAAATTGCAGCCGCGTGCGGAGCTCCTCAAGGATTTTGTCCGCTACTTTAGCTTGCGTCTCGGTGAGCTGAAGCGTCGAGAAGAAAGCGCGCGCCTCTTTCACCGTCAATTTGCAAATCTCCGTGATCGACCGGCCGGCGACGCGCACGGCTCTGGCCTCGGGGCGCAGCCGCGTGCCGCTGCAATCGGGGCACAGGGCGTAGCCGCGGTAACGGCTGAGGAACACGCGGACGTGCAGCTTGTATTTCTTGCGCTCGAGATAGGTGAAAAAGCCTTTCACGCCGCCGAAATCGTTCTCCGGGTCGCCTTCCAGGATCAAGCGGCGCTGGTCGGCAGTGAGATGCCGCCAAGCAATGTTGGTGGGAATGCCCTGGGCGCGCGCCCACTTTTTCACATCTTGAAGCAGCGCGCGGTAGCGAGGCTTGGTCCACGGTTCGATCGCGCCGTCGTCCAGAGACTTGCTGCCGTCAGGCACGACGAGGTTGAGGTCGAAATCGATGGTGTTGCCAAATCCCTGACAGCGAGGGCAGGCGCCATAGGGATTATTGAAGGAGAAGAGGCGCGGCTCGGGCTCCTGGTAGATGGCGCCGTCGTTCTTGCACTCGAAGCGATCGTTGAAGACTAGGCGTTCGGCGCCGTTGCCAGCCGCGTCGGCAACAAATTCCAGGATGGCTTCTCCACTTCCTTCGCGGTAGCAGATTTCAATCGAGTCGATCAGCCGAGATCGCGATTCCGCACTGACAGCCAGGCGATCGACCACGACAAAAACAGGCCGCGAGAAGTCGACGTCGAGAAGCGTTTCGGGTGAAGAGAATTCGTGCAGGCGGCCGTCCTGGTACAGGCGGTTGAAGCCGCGCTTCTGGATGTCGATGAGGGCGTTGCGCAGCGCGTCTTGCGGAGGAGCCGCCGGCTTCTTCTTGAGGGCGCGGCGCGAGCCTGCAGTCTGGGCCTGAGCGATGCGGAGCTGGTAGACGACGTAGAAGCGCCGTCCGGGCATGAGTGACAAGACCTTGGTGGCGATCTCGTCCGGATTGTCACGACGAACCTCGGTGCCGCACTTGATACAAAATGTTTGGCCGCAGCGCGCGAATAGCAAGCGCAGGTAGTCGTAGATCTCGGTGGCGGTCGCGACTGTGGACCGCGGATTTCGCGTCGAGTTCTTCTGCCGGATGGCAACTGCCGGGGCGATGCCGGAGATTTCGTCGACGTCGGGCTTTTCCATGCGCTCGAGGAATTGGCGGGCGTAGGCCGACAGCGACTCGACGTAGCGGCGCTGCCCCTCCGCGTAGATGGTATCGAACGCAAGCGACGACTTGCCCGATCCGCTCACGCCGGTCACGACGGTGATGGCATTGTGAGGGATTTCGACGCTCACGTTTTTGAGGTTATGTACGCGGGCGCCGCGGATGGAAATCGTGTCCTGGCTGGTGCTTACCGGGATGAGTTCGTTGGTGGCCAAAGGGAGCTCAGACAGCGCGTTCGACGATCACTGCCTAAACTTTAAATTATACGTCTGGCACGATTTCAGGGCAAACCGGGCGTGTCTATGAGGCTCAGGGTTCCAGGATCAGATCGACTTCGCCTACGCCGCCTTGTACCTTCAGGTTGATCGTCGCAGGCGTCTTGCCGTAGGCGTCGTTGGTGTATTCATCGCCGTCGTGCTTGAATCCGTGGGCACCGACGGCGCCGATTCCGCCGGAGGCATGTACGATCATGCCGACACTCTTCGGCAGGCGAATCGTCGCCTGCCCCACGCCACCCTCGATGTCGCCGTCGAGATCTTTCTTACGATCGCCAGTGAGGTCGATATCCATTTGTCCGGCGCCCATGTTTAGATCGAGGCGCGTCACGGGAACATCGCGAAGCCGCAGACGGCCTTGTCCGGCGCCCATATCGATCTTCAACTCCAAAGGCACATCATTGCTGAAACGTAGATTCCATTCGTTGTGTGAGGAACCGAAGTGAGTGTGTTCGCCGTCTTGAGTGATGCTCAATTGCCCGACGCCGGAGGCGACGTTGTAGTCCACCTTCGGACTGGAGTAGGAATCAGCAAAGTTGAAATCGGCGTCCAAGAGGTGGCTCGAGCCGCCGCTGACGTTCACTTGCCCGGCGCCAGCCTGGACCGAAGCGTTGACCGATTTGGCGTTCTGGAGATCAACGGTCTGGACCTCGTGCCGCAGGGAGGACGCGGCGAAGTGGCCGTCGCGCGAAAAGGTGCGCCCGTGCCAGAACAGCGCGACCAACACCAAAACAAACCCCAGTATGGCAATTGTTGCGCCGACCGAGGAACCTCGCGGTGCGTTCGGGTCGCTTCCCTGCGCCCGGTGCGTCGAATCCCACATCTTACCCAAGCCGACGAAGATCAGAATGAGCGGCCAGTAGGTTCGCATAATCGCCCACGGAGAGAAGGACGGGCGGTAGTTCGCGTACAAAAAGAGCGCGCCGACCACAATCAGAATAATTGGAACGGCGAGCGGGGGCCTTTCGTTTTGAGCCATCACGAACCTCTTTGCTCTTTAGTACGCACGCGTCGGAGAGAATGTTTCCTGACAATCGCGAAGAGCGCTGTTGCAGGGCAGCATACCGCCATTCTCGAAACCCGGCAATGACGCGAGCTCCGGCGGCTGTGCTAGAGTTCCGCTGAAACACGCCAAGGTGATCCGATGCCATCTTTCGACCGAGTCATTTGGATTGTGCTGGACAGCGTGGGAATCGGCCCGTTGCCCGACGCGGCAGACTATGGCGACGTGGGACGCACCACACTCGGACACATTGCCGAGTCCCGGCCGCTCAAGATTCCGAATTTAGTGCGCTTGGGCTTGGCCAATATCGCACCGCTCAAGCATCTGGAACCCGCCCCCGCACCAGCCAGCGCTTATGGAAAAGGCGCTACACGCTCTCCCGGAAAAGACACCACCACCGGACACTGGGAAATGGCCGGAGTATGGCTCGATCAGGCGTTTCCCGTTTATCCGAAGGGGTTCCCGCGCGAGATCATCGACGAGTTCGAACGCCAGATCGGGCGCGCGACCATCGGCAACAAGCCCGCTTCCGGCACCGAAATCATCAAAGAACTGGGCGAAGAACACGTGCGCACCGGCAAGCCAATCGTGTACACCTCGGGAGACAGCGTTTTTCAGATCGCTACGCACGAGGATGTGATCCCGATCGCGGAGCTGTACCGCATGTGCGAAATCGCGCGAAAGCTGCTGGATGGACCGCACCGGGTGGGCCGCGTGATCGCGCGGCCGTTTACCGGTTCGCCAGGCAATTTTGTCCGCACGCCTCGCCGGCATGACTATGCCGTTGACCCACCGAAGCCCATGCTGCTGGACGTGCTGGCGGATCGTTCGGTGCCGGTGTTCGGCATCGGCAAAATCCACGACATCTACAACGGCCGTGGCGTAAAGGACTACGTCACGACGAAAAACAATATCGATGGCATGGAAAAGCTCACCGCGGCCGTTGCCGAGCGCAAGAATGGGCTTATCTTTTGCAACCTGGTCGATTTCGACATGCTCTACGGCCATCGCAAAGACGTGGAGGGCTTCGCAAAATCGCTTGAAGAGTACGACGGCATGCTAAACGATTTCCTGCCGCGGCTCGGCAGCTCCGACCTGCTGATCATCACCGCCGACCACGGCTGCGATCCCGATCCGCGTTGGGAGACGACAGATCACTCGCGCGAGTACGTGCCGATCCTCGCCTACTCGCCGCAACGTGGCGCGGGCGTTGCTCTGGGCATCCGCGACACGCTCGCCGACATGGGCCAAACCATCGCTGAAAACTTCGGCGGAGCTATTCCCCACGGAAGGAGCTTCCTGCGCGAGATTTGCAAACCGTCAGCGCAGTCCGCTCGATAAAGGTCGCACGACCGACCGCCCCGGAGGGCGGCCGCTACAAAACCGACGAACTGGCGGTTAAAGGCGGCGCTGCCAAGGACTGGGTCAGGCGGATGAGCTGCTTTGATTGAGCGCTGCTAATGTCGGCCTATGGCGACAATGAAAGCCATTCCTTGCTTATTCCCATTGGGACTCCGGTCCGCGCCTCGCTAACTCTCTCAATCCATTAACGATGCTAGCGGTTGCAATGGCGTTATTATTGCGTTTGGTTATTCTAGAAGTCCTCTGTCTGGTCAAGGGGAAAATGTGAATCCAGTACGAAGGACCGTCAGCGTAGCGATAATGCTGATCAGCGGAACCGCCTTGTTTCCGGCGAACGCCCCCCCAACAAATTCATGATGACCAGTGGCAGAACGTCATGCAAGCGAACCGTCATAGGAACTACGGGTTTGTCACCGACGAATTGCATTGCGCAGATGGAAGAATAATTGCCGCGACGAAGCAGGCCGTCACACTAAAACGCCCGGACGGAACAGATGTGAGCATCGCGAGACAAGACTTACTTCGTTTCGGCGAGGAGACAAGCTTCGGCGAACAAATGACTTGGTCAGCCGGAATCATCTACAGCGGCAGGAGTTCATGGTTTGATGTGAAACATCTTCCTCACAACTCGAAAGGCGGCGCCGAAATGCAGATCCTGATGCAAGACAGAACAACGCACCAAGGACAGTTGCTGGATGTGCAAGACACCAGCGCGACTCTGCTCAACGCCCATCGCAGCATTCAAATCGCAAAGATTGATATCTCTCAAATCTACCGTTTCAGATTCAAGACGCTAAGCAGCAGAGCACAATACGACTACGATGAGCTTTTTGTCTTCAAGATTTTCGACCCTGAGCTATGGCCATATTTCTTCAATAAAGGCAGAGTTCCCGTCCTGCTCTACGACGCGCGCATGAAGGAAGATGACACCTCCATGCAGTGTAAGCAGAAGCTTTGAAAAGACGCCTGAGCATTTTTCGCCTTCATTTTGATGATAGACCGGGAAATCCGCAGACGACAAATAATCCGCCATGGCCACCTGTGGGCCTAACGCGATAACTCGTCTGCCAAGAAGTTTTCTTGCGTGAGACGTCCGGCTAGTTGCCGGAGCTTGCGCCGCCAGGGCTGCCGGGAGCGTAGTAGCCGTTGCGGGTGCGGGCGGTCAGCTTGCCGCGGCCGCGCGGCGGGATGACATCCACCTGCACGGTGCGGAACGTGCCGTCGCGTTTTGTGTTCGTGGGGTAGTAAGCCAAAGTGTACTGGTTGCGGATGTCGTGGGCGACGTTCTCGCAAATGTCCTTCACGTCCGCGACGTTTTCCGGGAAGAAGGCCAGCCCGCCCGAGGCCTTGGAGATTTCTTCCAAAGCTCTCCGCGCTCGCTTGGCGTTTTTCTTGCTCTCTTCGCTCAGCAGGCCGATCGTATAGATGACGGTATCGGTCTTCTGAATTTCCTTGATCGTCTTCTCGAGCGAATTGTGGCTGGTATTGTCTTCGCCGTCGGTGACCACCAGCAGAACCTTCTTGTCCTTGGCGCCTTTCTTGACGTGATCGAGCGAGCCAATGATGGCGTCATAGAGCGCGGTGCTGCCGCGGGAGTCGATGCGCTCGAGCGCTTCCTTCAGCTCCGGAATGCTGTTGGTGAAGTCCTTATCGAGATCGAGGTAAAAATCGTCGTTAAAGTTGACGACAAAGGCCTCGTCCTGCTTATTGCTGGCTTCCACCAGAGTGATTGCCGCGGCGTTCACGCGCGGTCGCTTGTCGCGCATGCTGCCGCTGTTGTCGATCACCAGCCCCATGCTTACGGGAATATCTTCGCGCTTGAACACCGATAGCTTCTGCTCGGCCTTGTCTTCGAGAACGCGGAAGTTCTCTTCTTTCAGGCCGTCAGCGAAGCGCCCGCGATCGTCAAGAACCGTGGTGTGCAACACCACCAGGTTGACGTCAACGCGAATCTTAGGGTCTTGTCTACCGGAATTGGGATCCTGACCGGGCGGGAGAGGCTGCGAATTCGGAACGGGTATTTGCGCCGCGGCAGGAAAAACGAACACAAGCGCACAAAGGACGGACAAAGACAGCAGCATCCGGAGCAAGGAAGCGGGCGAGAGTCTAGTGGCTGGGTGCGTAGTAACCCGTCTTCGAGTAGACGTTGAGCGGAGGAAGCCCTTTGGGAGCGCGCAGCTTGATCTTGATCTTCCTCCAGCGGGCATCGTGCGCCTTGTTGCTTGGCCGGTATCCCAGGACATATTGATTTCGCAGCTCCATGCCGATCTTTGAAGCGATGTCCGGCAACTCGTTCAGATTTTCCACCGCGAAGACGCGGCCACCGGTCATCTCCGTTACTTCGCTCAACAGGGAGGGGCCGTTGAGTTCTTCGGGAGTCCGGTTGCGATATCCCAGTGGGTCAAAAATCCCGATCGCGTACAACTGCGTATCGGCTTCCTTCACCAGCCGCTTGATGTCGCTCTCGTTGTACCGGCTATGATTATCGCCTCCATCGGATAGGATGAGCAAGGCACGCTTGCCGTTGCGTGCACCCCTCATCTGGCTCAGCCCAAGATAGATGGCGTCGAGAAGCGCGGTGCGCCCCTTGGGCGCAGTCAGCATCATGCGGCTTTGCAGGTCTTCGACGCTGTTGGTGAAGGCGCTGGTCAGTTCGGCGCGCTCGTTGAAGCTGACCAGGAAAAACTCGTCCTGCGGATTGGCAGTCTTGAAAAACTCCACGGCGGCTTCGCGGGCTTTGCCGATCTTATTGGCCATGCTGCCGCTGAAGTCGAAAATCACACCGATGGAGATGGGCACGTCTTCCGAGGAAAAGGTGACGACTTCCTGCTCGATGTTGTCTTCAAAAACGCGGAAATTGTCGGGATCGAGGCCGGTCACCAGGCGGTTGTAAGGGTCGGTGACGGTGACGTTGACCAGCGCCATGTCCACGTCCATGTGCAAGCCCACGGCGGGTTTCAGACGCATACCCGGCGTATCTTTCTTGACGTCGTCCTTGAGCTTAGCTTCTTCCTTGGGCTTATTGTCGTCGGAGGTGGGCGTTAGGGATTGCGCCGCGGCAGGGATGGCATACAGCGGAAGAACCACAAAAACGAGCAAAAAACTAACGAACAAACGGGTCAAAACGCGAATCTGAGCCACCTCGCGCTTCACGGCTCTCTCCCAAAGATCCCTGGCCTGCCGGGACGGCCGCGCGGTTCAGGAACTAAGCGGATAATACCACTCGTGATCCGCAATTCAAGGTCAATTACGTACTACTACCCGAGTTTTTGTCAAACCTTTGTCAACTACTTAGGCTTTACGGATCCGGGCCCAACTCGGATGACATAAGCTCATGTGGTAGCATCCGCCAAATGCTGTATTTTGACGCTGTCAAATAACCTGGTTCGTTGGAACCCAGAGCGAGGACGGCTATGAGTTTGGGTAAGGTAGTAGTGGTAATACCGGCGCGCTACGGCGCCACGCGCCTCCCCGGCAAGCCGCTGGTCCAGCTTGCCGGCAAACCCATGATCCAGCGCGTCTACGAGCGCGCCAAGCTGGCGAAGACCGCCAGCCGCGTGATTGTGGCCACCGACGATGACCGCATCCGCCTGGCGGTGGAGGCGTTTGGCGGCGAGGCCCGCATGACCCGGCCGGACCATCGCACGGGCACCGAGCGCGTCGCCGAGGTCGCCGCACACGTCGATGGCGACGTATTCGTCAATGTGCAGGGCGACGAGCCGCTGCTCGATCCCGTGGCGGTCGATACCGCCGTCAACGCCCTTCTCGAAGAGCCGTATGCGGACGTCGCAACGGTGGCGACCCCCATCAAGACGCCGGCCGACATCATGGACCCCAACGTGGTGAAAACGGTGCTCGATTTCGACGGCAATGCGCTGTACTTCTCTCGCGCGCCCATCCCCTGGGTGCGCGATACCGCCAGCAAGATTCAGGTGCGCCACTTAAAGCACCTGGGCTTGTATGTGTTCCAGCGCGAGGCTTTGCTGGAATACCCCACGCTGCCGCAAGGGGAGCTCGAGCGCATCGAGCAGCTGGAACAACTGCGCTGGATGGAAAACGGCGTGAAGATCCGTGTGGCTGAGGTTGAGCACGACGCCGTTAGCGTTGACGTCCCCGAAGACGTCGCCCGGGTGGAAAAGCTGCTCCAAAATGAAACCGCCCGGCCAACCTAGGCCGAGCGGCTTCCCGTTATCTACCCCATCTCACCTCAGAAATTGCGCACCAGCGTGCCCGCGATGATTCGGTGCGTGTCCGTGCCCACAACGAAGATGGTGTTCGCATCAATGAAGTAGGCGCTGAAATTCAGCGTGGTGGATGGCGACGTGCCCAAGACGATCTTGTAGGGATTCCGTCCGGTGCCGTCCCCGGTGGCTGTCAGTGTACCGGTGAAAGCATCGTTGGTCACCACGCTGCTCGCCGAGACCTCAGTGAAATCCACCGCCCCGGTAATGCTGCCAGAACTGGCGAGCGTGTATTGTCCTAGGAAATCTTCCTCACCAAATCCCCCGGTCTTTGAATTGACGCTTTCGCCGCTCCAGTTGAAGGCCCAGTTGCCCGCCGCCGTGGAAGCGGTAAAGGGGCCGGTAGCCTGCGCTTGCATCGATCCATCGGATGTCACTCCGGCGCTGACGTCCTGGATGAATGCCTGAGTTGGGGAGATGAGATAAAAGATAAATGAGAAAGTTCCCAGGCTGGAGTCCGTGAACGATATGGTTCCTCGGCCGTCGCCCGTGGAGTCAACTGTGTAAGCCGCCGCGCTAATCGTCCCTTTGGGGACCTGACTGGGATTGCTGTTGCCGGACCCGCTGGCGCTGGAATCGTCGTCGTCCATTTGAATGCTGCTCACCACACCGCCAGATAAGCTGAATCTTCCGGCGCGAGCGTCGCCGCCCGAAAGGCTCTGCCCCCCAACTGAAAACACAAAGTTTCCAGTTAAACCGCTCGCGGTGGTCGGGATCGTGCCAGTCTGGGCGACCGCATCACCGATGCTGGCAGCGGGGTAATCAGTCCGCATCAGTCTGACGTGGTTGGCGCTCACCAAGTAAGTAACGAAATTCAGCGCGTTTCCACCAATCGTGAAGGCCACGGCTCCGCGGCCAGAAGTCGGGCCGTTGCTGGTATCAAGGATAAAGCTAGCGTTGGTGATCAACTCCTGGCCGAGCGACGTGAAGTCGTCATTGATGTCTACGACGCCGCTGCTGATGCCCCCGCCGCTATTTCCAGTGAATCGGCCGACTAACGATTCGCCGGTTGAGCTCGGATCCACGCCAGTAAAATCGAAAACATAAGGACCGCTAATGTTGTTGGGAAAGGAGGCAAACGTAGTGGTGTCCTGTACCGTAAAATTGCCGCTACCCGTGGCGTTGCCGTCGATCTCTGTGAGCAGTCCGTCGGTCGCCGAGGTCATGACGATGCTAAATTGCAGGGTTTCCGCCTGATCGATCAGGGTCAGCGTTCCCTTACCGTTGGACTGCATTGTGTAAGAACTGCTGCTAAGCGCCAGAGTTGCGACTCCGGGGACCAAGCCGCTATTGAGATCGTTCACTCCCCCCGTTATCGTGCCCGAACCGTTGGCCGCGAAGCTGCCAATGCGCGTGAAGAAACCTGCCGAATCTGAACCAGTCATCTCAAAGGCATACGTGCCGTTTAGGCTGGAAGCGGAAAAAGGACCGGAAGTGGGTGTCGGCGCTGGTGTGGGGGTAATGGTGCCACCCCCACCGCCGCATGCGGCGGCCAGGAGACCGAACGATAAAGCGAAAGCTAGAATCAGGCGGTCCACTGAGTATTTCACAGTGCACCTCCATGCTTGGCATCAGCCACACGCGCTCCAGCACGCCAGAGCGGCATGCCCTTGGGCGAGCGCACCGCAACGGCGGTGGTGCCCTTTTGCACGATGCGCGCTAAGAATACTGTCTCCGTGCCATTGGCGAAGCCCTCGCCGATCACGCGAACGGAATCCCCGGAAGCCAGAGAAAGATGATTCAATTCGAGAAACTGTGCGCTGCCGACGTGAACATCTACAATTCCGGTTGCCGTGTGAATGAGCAGGTGTGTGCCCAGCGGACCGGTGCTGGAGTCTTTGACGACTTCCGAAACAGTTCCGACAACGTTGACTTCGCGAGCCAGGTTGTAACCCGCGTGAAGCGATGGCAACGTTTGCTGTGCGCCGGCGGCCGCCGCCAACAACAAAGACAGGCAGAACCAGGCAGCACCAATACAATTTCGAGTCATTTGCATCATTCGTTTTTCCCCAGGTTGGAGGGCTCCTTGGTTGAGCCTTTTGGTTACGCGGAGCAAGCCGGCTCCCCAGGACCGCATCCCGCGCTACTTCTTATTCCCTAATTAGATGAACTTAGTGCCCATGGTGGTTTCTTCAGCGGCTCAATTCGGTGCGCAATGACAAACTATTGACACGCCGGCCGCCTGCCGAAGAATCCCCCACGGCTATAAACACTGCTTGTGGAAAAAGGTTTCGCGCAACGGCATTCGAAACCACCATCGAGAAGATTCTTTGTTTCACATCACCAAGTACTTGCATTTGACAGTTCCGCGAGTTCCGACCATAATTATGCGTACGTCACTCCTGTGGAGGGCAGACAAGCCCGGCAAGCTGGCAGGATAGAAGCGAGCCTCGGGCTGCAAGGATGGCGCCAAAATATATCTTTGTTACCGGCGGTGTTGTTTCCTCACTGGGAAAAGGCGTAGCTGCCTCCTCAATCGGTTGTCTCCTCGAAAGTCGCGGATTCAAAGTCACCCTTCAGAAGTGCGATCCGTACCTCAACGTTGATCCAGGTACGATGAGCCCATTTCAGCACGGCGAAGTCTTCGTTACCGAAGACGGCGCGGAGACCGATCTCGACCTCGGCCACTACGAGCGCTTCACCCATGCCAAGCTCAGCCGCGACAATAACTGGACCACCGGCCGCATCTACGAAACCATTTTGAGCAAAGAGCGCCGGGGCGATTACCTTGGCAAGACCGTCCAGGTGATTCCGCACGTCACCGACGAAATCAAAGCCACCATCAAGAAAGTTTCCGAAGGTGTTGACGTTGTGATCGTCGAGATCGGCGGCACCGTCGGCGACATCGAGTCTTTGCCGTTCCTCGAAGCCATTCGGCAGATGCGCCTGGAACTCGGCAACGAAAACACCCTCTTCGTGCACGTCACCCTGGTGCCGTTCATCGCCGCCGCGGGTGAACTGAAAACCAAGCCGACCCAGCACAGCGTCAAAGAAATGCTGGGGATCGGGATTCAGCCGGATATTCTGCTGTGCCGCAGCGATCGTCACATCCCCGCCGACTTGAAGAAGAAAATCGCGCTGTTCTGCAACGTGGCCGAGTCCTGCGTCATCTCTATGGAGGACGTCGACACCATCTACGCCGTTCCGGTCGAACTAGGACGCGAAGGGCTGGACGCGCAAATCCTCCGCTTGCTCAAGCTCGAGCATCACGCGCAAGACTTGAAGCCGTGGATCGACCTGATTCATCGCATGCATCATCCCGCGGGTGAAGCGCGCATCGCCATCGTCGGCAAATACGTGCAGCTTGAAGACGCCTACAAGAGCCTTCGCGAAGCCCTGCTCCACGGCGGCCTGGCGCACAATCACAAAACCCTTTTGGAATGGATCGAGGCCGAAGAGATCGATTCGCTGGAAACCGCCGCTGCGCGTTTGCGGCAGTACGACGGCATTCTGGTTCCTGGCGGATTCGGCAAGCGGGGCATCGCGGGAATGGTGCATACCATTCGCCATGCGCGCGAGCACAAGGTTCCCTTCTTCGGCATCTGCCTGGGAATGCAGTGCGCCACCATCGAGTACGCGCGCGACGTCGCCGATCTCAAGCAAGCAGACAGCACTGAGTTCGATCCCCAGACGCCGCATCGCGTCATTTACAAGCTGCGGGAATTGCTGGGCGTGGACGAAATGGGCGGCACCATGCGCCTGGGCGCGTGGCCCTGCAAGCTCGAACCGGGATCGTTCGCGCATCGCGCTTACGGCAAACTCGAAATCAGCGAGCGTCACCGCCATCGCTACGAGTTCAACCGCGACTACGAAAAAGCTCTGACCGGCGCCGGTCTGCGCATCACCGGCCGGACTCCGGACGAAAATTACGTCGAGATCATCGAAGCACCCGAACATCCCTGGTTTCTCGGTTGCCAGTTTCACCCGGAATTCAAGTCCAAGCCGCTCGAGCCGCACCCGCTCTTCGCCGCATTCATCGGCGCGGCGCTGGAGCAAAAAAAAAGTAAGCAGCGCCCAGCCAGCGAATCGCACCGCGCGCAGGCGGTAGGCGCGGCGCCGCACCTGACCGCCTAACCAAACCTTGGAGTTGCGCGAGCAACTTTGGAGTGCGGTGGCTCGCCACCGCCTTTCAGGCGTCAGCTTCATGCACATCGTCCGCGCGAAGGCTACTGCCCGAGTTCCACCCATCTCCCCGGCATAACCGCGCTACGTCTGTGCTATCTTCAATGTTCCGAAATGAGCGCAACCCGTGAGATTCCAGTCGGTTCTCTCCGCCTCGGCGGCGCCAATCCGCTTTTTCTGATCGCCGGGCCGTGCGTAATCGAAAGCGAAACGCACGCGCGCACCATCGCCGAGCGCGTCGCGCGCTTGGCAGCCGACGCTGGCGTGCCTTACATCTTCAAAGCTTCCTACGACAAGGCCAATCGCTCGTCGGTCAAATCCTTTCGCGGCCCCGGACTGAAAGAAGGCTTGCGGGTTCTCGCCAAGATTAAAAACGACCTGAAGCTACCGATTCTCACCGACATTCACGAAGCCGCTCACGCCGAGCCAGCCGCGGAAGTCTGCGACATATTGCAAATCCCCGCGTTCTTGTCGCGCCAAACCGATTTGCTCGCCGCCGCCGCCAAAACCGGCCGTATCATCAACGTGAAGAAAGCGCAATTCCTCTCCCCGTGGGACATGACCAATGTCGTCGAGAAAATCGCCGCGTCCGGCAACGACAAGATCGTTCTCACCGAGCGCGGCGCATCCTTCGGCTATCAGAATCTCGTGGTGGACATGCGCTCCTTCCCGATCCTGCAAAAACTCGGCTATCCGGTAGTCTTCGACGTTACGCACTCCGTGCAGCTTCCCGGCGGGCAAGGGCGACGCGAGCGGCGGCCAGCCCGAATTCATCGAGCCGCTAGCTCGCGCTGGCGTAGCCGCAGGCGTCGATGGCATCTTTCTCGAAACTCACGACAATCCCGCCGCCGCCCTTTCGGACGGCGCAAACGCCCTCCCGCTTTCGCAGCTCCCTGCCCTGCTCGCGCGGCTGAAAGAGCTCTCCACACTAGTCCGCCGCTGGAGCGTGGCATGAGCCTCAACACCGCTCGCCGCGTTCTGCAAATCGAAGCCCAAGCCATCCAAGACGTACTCACGCGTCTCGACACCAGCTTCGAAAAAGCCGTCGATCTGCTTTTCGCCTGCAAAGGCCGCGTGGTCGTCAGCGGCATGGGCAAATCCGGCCTCATCGGTCGAAAAATTTCCGCCACGCTCTCCAGCACCGGCACGCCATCGTTTTTTCTGCATCCGGCCGAAGCCGTCCACGGCGATCTCGGCATGCTCGCGCGCGGCGACGCGATGCTCGCGGTCTCCTACGGTGGAGAGACCGAAGAAATTGTGCGTCTCCTCGAAGCTCTCAAGCGCCTGGAGATGCCTCTCGTTACCCTCACGGGCAAAATCCGCTCCACGCTAGCCGAAGCAAGCGAGGTGGCACTGGACGTGAGCGTCCGTGAGGAAGCGTGCTCTCTCAATCTCGCTCCGACGGCAAGCACCACCGTCGCGATGGCTGTCGGCGACGCCCTCGCCGTCGCCCTGCTGGAGCGCCGCGATTTTCGTCACGATGATTTTGCCGCCCTGCATCCCGCCGGCCGCCTCGGCAGAAAGCTTCTCCGCGTTGAGCACACCATGCACGCCGCCGGCGCGCTGCCCCGCGTTTCGCCGGAAACGCCAATGCCCGAGGTGATCCACGAGATGAGCGACAAAGGCCTCGGCATGACCACCGTCACTCATCCAGACGGCCGCCTCGCTGGCATCCTCACCGACGGCGACCTCCGCCGCCTGATGGAAAAGCATCGCGGCGCCACTCTCGAAATGACCGCAGGAGCCGCCATGACCCGCGATCCGCAAACCATCGGCCCCCACGTCTTGGCCAGCGAAGCGCTCAATCTGATGGAGAAGCGCAAGATCACTTCGATCGTGGTCGTCGACGAAGCGCAAGGCGTCCTAGGTGTAGTGCACCTGCACGACCTCTGGACCCTGGAACTCATGTGAGCTCGTCCGGAGCTTTGTGCTTGTAGGGGCGCAGCATGCTGCGCCCCATCTTGGCAATCAACCCAAGTGCTTGACGCTTTTTTCTTACCGACTGTTGCAATGTGTTGAGTTGCTGTAGCCGCCCTCTTCAGAGGGCGGGGTTTAGACGACGCACGGGCAAATACTTCAGAGTTCGCGCCAAGATCAACCAAGTAGGAGAGCACCTTGCCAAAATCCCAACGCAAAATCCCAGCCGCCGTCGCCAAACGCGCCAAACAAATCAAAATCCTGCTGATGGATGTCGACGGCACCATCACCAACGGCAGCGTTAGCCTGGTTTCGCAACCAGACGGCTCCGCGCTCGAAATGAAAACCTTCGACGCCCACGACGGCCAGGGCCTCACCCTTGCGCGCACCGCCGGCCTACGCACTGGCATCATCAGCGGCCGCGAAAGCGCCGCCGTGCGCCGCCGCGCCAGTGAGATGGGCATGGACTTCGTCTACGAGAAGCAACCCCACAAAATCCCGGCCTACGAAGAAATCCTCAAGAAAGCCGGCGTCCAGGAATCCGAAGTAGCTTACCTCGGCGATGATCTCCCCGACCTCACCGTGATGCGCCGCGTCGGCCTCGCCGTCGCCGTAGGCGACGCCGCCATCGAAGTAAAGGACGCCGCCCACTACGTAACCAAAGCCATTGGCGGCAAAGGCGCCGCCCGCGAACTCGTCGAGCTCATCCTAAAGAGCAAAGGCGTCTGGAAAGAAATGATCGACAAAGCCCGCGCCTGATCCCCACAGCGCCGATAAGATCATTGCAGCTTCGCGTATTCGGACTTGGCGGCCACGAGCACGGGTACGCCAGGGTCGGCGTCCTTCCACAACGCAAAAAAATCCTGGTAGGCAGCGCGCGCCTTGGCCGTGTCGCCGGCCAGCGACGCAGCACGGGCCAAACCCACGTAGGAGAGCGCGTAGAGAGGAACCGTGGCGCCGATAGCGCGATAGCTTAGAATTTTTTGGAACTCGGCGGCGGCTTCCTTTCCCTGGTGGCCACGAAGGTAGACTAGGCCGCGCACATAGCCAGGGAGGAATCCCCACACGGGCCCCCGTTCGTAGCGAACGGCAGGTTGCAACGCCTGGATGGCCGCGGCGGTATTCCCGCGGCTGGATTGCAGAAGTGCCTCAGCGCATGGAGCACTTGCATTCACCTGGTAATCCGAAGGATAGCGTCGGTTGAGCTCATCCACCAGCTTTCCCGCTGTGCTGGAATCGCCCACAAGGGCTAGCGCTACGGCCAGCGCCGGCAGATTGGTCCGCGTACGGGAAAGCGCTTCACTCGCTGAGACTTGCTGGCGTGCCGCCGCAATATTCCCCACTGCCGCTTCTATCAGGGCAAGGTAGGCGCCTGCATTGGCCGCGCTTCCCTTGAAATTGTTGTTTTTGAAAAGCTGCTGGGCCTGCGCCGCCAATTCCCGCGCTTTCTGAATCTTGCCTAGGCCTGCAAGTCTTCCCGAAGCGAAGCCAAGGAGTCCCGCCCCGAGGAACTTGTCGGAAGCCCATTGCAGCTGGCGCTCAGCGCCGGCTTCGTCTCCGAGTGGCACATAGGCCCAATAAAGATTGAAATGAACGGAAGGGTTTTCGGAATCCTGCGGGAGAACATTCTCGAGAAAAGTTCTCGCTTCGTCCGCACGGTTGAGGCCTAAATACCCGCAGGTTAGCGCACCGTAAGCGCCCCTGGCATGCGGGTTGAGCCTCAGCGCCTCGTTCGCGAATTGGATGCCTTTCTCGAATTGGCCGAGAAGCAAACAGTTGTTGACTGCAAGATCGTTGACGGGAATATCCTCACGAGGGTAGGCCTCGTGGAATAACTTGTCGTTCTCCATTTCCTTATCCAGGTCTCCCGGAACCATCCAGTAGTAATCGGAGTCGATGTTAAACCTTTCTCTGTCGCTCACGCGGTCGCGCAGGGCATACGCCTTCGTCATGTACTCAACACTTCGCTGTTCCTCGTTTTCGTTTGCGTAGACGCTCGCCAATTCGCCATAGGCGGAAGCGAAATTTGGATCTAATTGGATCGCGCGCTCATACAGGGGAATGGACTGCAAATCGTTTCCCCTATCGTTCAGGTCGTTGGCCTGAGAGTAGGCCTTCAGTGCTTCGAGCGAAGTAGTGGTTGCTTCCTGGATAGGCTTGTCAAATTTCTGAATGGAGGCCAGGGACTCGCCCAGTTTGCTTCGCAACCGGATAGCGGCTTCGCTAAGGGCGGCCAACACTTTTTCTTTACTGCTCGCGGTCACCTGATCCCGTGCTAGCGAATCGCCGGTGCGGCAGTTCAAGGCATCGACCGAGATTACATATTGGGTTCCGAGCGCCGAGATGGAACCGTCGAGAACCGCTTTGATACCTTCTCGTTCGCACAGTTCGCGCGCCACCGCACCGGTAACCCGCTCATCTTGCGAATGGCCCATGAGCTGCAGAGTGTCGCGAACCCCCTTATCCGGAAAGATGTAAAGAAACGGGGACTGTTGGAGTTGCACGGCCAGCGCTTGCTTTAGGGTTCCGTCGAAAACCGGATCACCCGTGGTGTTGATGAAGTCCGCCAGAAGAATGGTGTCTTTTTCCGTGAGCAGGGCCGCTTTCGTAGAGCGCCAGTAGAAAAGCGAGGCGACCGCGACAGCTACAACCAGGGACGCAACCGCAAGCGATTTCCAGTGCCGCGGCGACGCGCTATCGATTTTCACGGGCGGCGCAGGCGCGGCTGCGCTTTGCTGTGTGGACGGCATGGATGGCTGCGCTGCTCTCGCTGCCGAGGAAGGAGCCACATCATCCCCGGGCGCTTGCATCTGGGCGCTGCGACCCGAATCGCTGTCGCGCTTGAGTCGCTGCAGGTCGGTGCGAACATCAGCAGCGTGTTGGTAGCGCAGATTGCGATCCTTCTCCAGGGCCTTATTGATCACGTCTTCCAGTCGTGCCGGCAAGTCCGGATTCAGCCGCACCGGGGCAACCGGGGCCCGGCGCAGAATCGAGTCGAACACCGCCGCGGAAGTCTCGCCGCGAAAAGGAAGTGTTCCCGTGGCCATTTCATAGAGAACAGTGCCAAAGGAAAAAAGGTCGGTCCGGGTATCCAATTCCTTGCCCAGGGTCTGCTCCGGGGACATATACGCGACCGTGCCCAGCGCTGTCCCCGGACTGGTCAGATGCTGCGCATCAATACTTCGTGTCTCCGCGCGATCCACTGAAGTCTGGCCCGCGGACGCCGTGACTGAGACCTTCGCAAGGCCGAAGTCCAGCAGCTTGGCGTGGCCACGCTTGGTCACGAAAATGTTGGCGGGCTTGATGTCGCGGTGAATGATGCCTTCGGAATGGGCGGCGTCCAGCGCATCGGCTATCTCGATCCCCAGCGAGAGCAGGATCTCCAACTCCATAGGGCGTCCGGCGACGCTATGCTTTAGCGTCATGCCGTCCAGAAACTCCATGGCGATGAATGCTTGCCCGTCCTGCTCGCCAATGTCGTGAATCGTGCAAATATTGGGGTGATTCAAGGCAGAAGCGGCTTGCGCTTCGCGTTGAAAGCGTGCCAGTGCCTGCGGGTCGCGGGCAACTTCCTGCGGCAAGAACTTGAGCGCGACAAACCGCCGAAGCCGAGTGTCTTCGGCCTTGTAGACCACGCCCATCCCCCCGCCGCCGAGTTTCTCGACGATGCGGTAATGAGCAACGGTTTGTCCGATGAGGGGGTCGGTGCCCGCCATTTGGAGCACATCTTAGGTTGCGCTAAATCGCAAGTCAACGAAGACTGACCATTGCCGCACCGCCGTCGGCGCAGCACCAAAGACCACAATACAGAGATGCGCCTTTCGGAACTCAATCAAAGACCACTCATAAGATATGCGCTAGACAACGTACCAGAACATCTAACGTTCCTCTTGACGGAAGGTAATTCATGTGGTATGGTACTTGTCGTGTAAGAGTACGCCAACGATCCCATCGGACGCGTCGATCCGCGCTACAAATTCTAGTAACCAGCTAGCTAACAAGGTGGGCGCGTAACTTATTTAGAATCAACACTTGCAAAAGTGTATCAAAATAAACAACTTTAACTCCCTTTAGAATGAACACTTGTTAAAAAACCCAGGGGGGTCCCCCCTTTTCCCCATCCCGTTTCATTCATAACGCAGCGCCAGCACCGGATCGACCCGCATGGCGCGACGCACCGGCACATAGCAAGCTGCCAAAGCCACTAGGGCGAGCAGTAGCGACACGCCGGCATAAGTGACCGGGTCGAATGGCGCGACACCCACCAGGAGGTCCTTCATGACCCTGGCACCCGCCACCGCGCCCACCAGTCCCACACCAATTCCGGCTCCGACCACCGTGAAGACCTCCGCCAGCACCATCGCCATGATTTGGGGCGGCCGCGCCCCCAGCGCCATGCGAATCCCAATCTCATTTGTCCGCTGACCCACCACGTACGACATGACGCCGTACGTCCCGACCGACGCGAGGACCAGAGCCAGCGCCGCCATCGTACCCAGCAGCACTGCCTCGTAGCTGGTGTCTTGCATGGAGTCGGCCACGATCTGCGGCATGGTGCGCACGCGGAACAGCGCAAGATTCGGATCCAGCGATTGCACCGCGCTACGCAGCGTGTTCGTCATATTTTCCGGCGCACCGGCGGTCTGTACCACAACCGCGAACGGCCGCGAAGGATCGTTCAAGTCCCACGACAGCGCCCGGTAGGTCTCCGGCATGACCTTATCCCGCACCCGCGACTGTTTGACGTCGCCCACGACCCCCACCACTCGAAACTGTACGAAATTCTCGTAGATCTTGCCGATGGCGCTTTGTCCTGGCCAGAACGTCTTCGCCATCGTCTCGTTGATCACCGAGGGCAGCACATACTTCGCGGCAAGTTCCTTTGCTTCCGCCTCGTCCTTGGCAGCCACGTTTCCCCGCATCATCTTACCGGTCAGTTCAAAATCGTCGCGATTCAGCTCGCGCCCTTCCAGCAGCGGAATCCCCATGGCGCGAAAATAGTCCGTGCTGATGGAAGAAAATTCCACCAGCGGCCCGCATGCTGTCCATCTGCTGGCCTGGAATCTTGATGTATCCGTTCGTCCCGCCACGCAATGGCAGCTTGCTGGTGATTGCGGCGGCTCGCACAGCCGGCGAGTTGCTCAAGTTGGCCACGAGCCGATCGTAAAACTGCGCGCCCTGATCCAGCGTCTTGTACTGCTTCTCCGGCAAGCGCACCGTAGCGGTCAAGACGTTTTCACCACGAACCCCGATATTCGTGGACCTCAGGTGGGCAAACGTCCGCAGCAGCAGGCCCGCACCGGCCAGCAGCGCCAGCGACAAGGCAATCTCGCTGGCCACGAGGACATTGCGCAGCCAGCGCCCCCTGCGCGTCGCGCTCGCGCCGACAGCGCCCTTGGATTGCAACGCCGGTCCGCAATCCACCATCGATGATTGAACCGCCGGCGCCAAACCAAACAGCACGCCGACGCCGATGCTAACGAGAAACGTGAAAAACAACGGCGTTAGATCGACGGTCACCGGATTCGGCTGGGGAATCGTATCCGCCAGCCCGACGCGCAGGGCGGTGACTCCGGCGAATGCGATGGCCACACCCAACAAACCGCCGGCTAGCGACAACAGCACGCTTTCCGTCAGCAACTGGCGCAAAAGCCGCCCGCGACCCGCGCCGAGCGCGCTGCGCACCGCGATTTCGCGACGGCGGCTCGTCGAGCGCGCCAGCAAGAGGTTGGCGACGTTCGCGCACGCGATCAACAGCACCAGGCCGACCGCCCCGAACATAATCAAGATTTGCGATGAGAAATCGCCAATCAAATCCTCCCGCATGGGTGTCACGATCGCGTCCACATCACGGTTGTTGTCCGGGAATTGCTTCTCGTACCGTTCCGCGATCGTGCGCAAATCCGCACGCGCTTGCCCCAGCATCACTCCTTCCTTGATTCGCCCAATCGCTCTCCACTGATGCGACCCGCGTGTGCCCAAATTCTTCTTCGACATATCCAGCGGAACCCACAATTCCGCGTCGCCCGGCGTGCGATACCATGCGGGCATCACGCCAACGACCATGTACGGTTCGCCGTTCAGCGACACGGATTTGTTGAGCACGTCCTTCGCTCCGGCGAAGCGCGCCTTCCAGAACGCATAACTCAAGATCGCGACGTGGCTGCCGCCGTTCCGGTCCTCGCCGGCCGCAAACGTGCGGCCAATCTGCGGATACACGCCCAGCAGCGAAAAGAAATTGGCCTCCGTCCGGACAATGGCGGCGCCTTCAGGTGTCTCTCCCGCAGCAATGTTCGCGCTGGAGGGCCAGGAATACAGGCTCATGCCTTCAAACGTGTGGTTCTCCGCTTTCCAACCCAGATAGTCTTCTCCGGTCAGCGGGTACGAGCCCGGGGCGCTTTCAGTCTGCCAGAGAGCAACCACCTTCTCGGGGCTGCGGAACGGGAGCGGCTTCAGCAGCGTGGCGTTGACGACGGAGAAGATCGCGGTGTTGGCACCAATGCCGAGCGCGAGCGTCAGGATGGCGATCGCGGCAAAACCCGGACTCTTGCGCAGTACCCGTCCGGCGTAGCGCACGTCCCGCGCGAAGTCATGAATCCAGTTGGGCTTCTGAGGCCCGCCGTTATCTGCTTGCATCCCACCACCCCCCGCATCCTCGCCTTCTTCACAGACGAACGAAACCGAGTTTGGTTTTGTTCCGTTCGCCAACCCAGGCGTAGCGCCATAAGCGTCTGCCCACTGGGATCCTAGGCGGCTTTGCGCTGGCTCGGCTGTCACGCGATAATGCTAGGCGCCACTCCAAAACGAGGCTTCTGACCAAAATGCACGCCTGGCACGACGTATCACCCGGTAACGACCTCCCGCGAGATTTTCAAGCGGTCATCGAGATTCCCCTGGGCTCGAATGTGAAGTACGAGCTGGATAAGCCGACCGGATTGCTCAAGGTGGACCGCATCATCCACTCGGCGGTCTTTTACCCGGCGAACTACGGGTTCATCCCACAAACTTACGCCGAAGATAACGATCCTCTGGACGTGCTGGTCCTGTGCCAAGAGGCTGTGCAGCCACTGGCGCTGATTCGCGCTCGCGCCATCGGCTTGATGACCATGATCGATTCGGGTGCCAGCGACGACAAGGTGATCGCCGTGGCCACGAACGATCCGGAGTTCAGTGATTACGTCGAAGCGCGCGACCTGCCTCCGCACCGCTTGCTGGTCCTGAAGCGGTTTTTCTCGGACTACAAGCAACTGGAGGGCAAGAAGGTCGAGGTCGAGGACATTCGCCCGGCCTACGCCGCAGTCACCGTGATCGAGCGGGCCCTGGCGCGTTACCAGCAGGAGCGCCCGAGGTTGCTCGCGAAGGACGCCCACGCGTGAGGCTGCGCTCGCTGCCACGGAATGGCCGCAGCCACTAATACATACGTACTATGTCGCGCCTGTCGGTCGCGTGCTACCTTGCGCGGCCGAACTCCATGAAAGGCAACGTCAAGAAAGTGTGGATATGGTTCGCCGCGGGCTTGGCCTTCGTGCTGCTCGCCGCATTCATCGGACTTTGCAAAATGGCGGGCAGCCCCAAGGACGTCTACGGCATGGTTCGCTATGCCCTGCCACACATGCACCGCGGAAATTTGAAGGTGGGTGACGATGCGCCCGATGCGCGGATTCTGGCTCTCGACGGCACGAGCGGCTTCCACATTCGCGAGCGCCTGAACCAGCGCCCTCTGGTCGTCGTGTTTGGGAGTTTCACTTGACCGCCGTTTCGTCGCCAGGTCGGCGACATCGTGCAAATCTACGACGACTACAAGGACCACGCTGACTTCCTGACCGTGTACGTCCGCGAAGCGCACCCTACCGACGAGTGGCAGATGAAGTCGAACGTGAAAGACGACGTTTGTTACGCGCAACCGAAGAATCTGGAGCAGCGCGTGGCCATCGCAAACGATTTTGTCACGCGTTTCAAGTTCCCCCTGCCGTTCGGAATCGACGACATGAGCAACGCGGCCGACCACGTTTACGCGGCCTGGCCCGAGCGGCTGTACATCCTCGATGAATCGGGACACATTGCGTATCGCGGCGGCATGGGGCCGTTTCACTACAATCCGTCGGAAGTGCGGGAGTGGCTGGCGGCGCGGTTTGGTGCGGTGCCGCACCCACCCCCAGCTGCACCGACGGCTCCCGTGAATGCGCCTGCGCCCTCAGCAGCTGCGCCTTCACCGGTTGCGCCCACACCTTCTTCAACACCACACTCTTAGCGGATCACGATAAAGCTCGTGTAGCCGCCTTCTTCAGAGGGCGGGGTTTAGATTCAACTTCACCCACGTATCGTGTGCGTGCAATTAGCGCCGCGTGGGCCGTGGTCGGCAGGGCGTTACGGCAGACCGAGGCGGCGGCAGATTTCGTCGACGATGGCTTCGGGCGGGGGCGTGATATCGACTACGATGGCGCCGGTGGGCTCCTCGAGGTCGGCGAATTGGGCGGCGAGGATGTGCTCGTCGGCGAAATGTCCGTGGCGCGCCTGCAAACGCTGACGGATCAGATCGTACGAACCTTTCAGGTATACCAAGCGTGCATCGATGCCACGCAACAGCAGTTCGCGATAACTTTCCTTCAGCGCCGAACACGCCAGCACGACGCTCCGTTTCTCCCCGGCTAGTTGCAGCAGCCGCGCGTGCATCGCTTCCAACCACGGAATGCGGTCGGCATCGGTAAGTGGAATGCCTTGGTGCATCTTGGCTTTGTTGGCGGCGGAGTGAAAATCGTCGGCATCGGCGAACTCCCAGCCGAGCCGCTTCGCCAGCAGCATCCCCTCGGTCGTCTTGCCGGAACCTGTCACTCCCATAACGACGACAATCATGCGGCTCGCATTCTTATTTGCCGCCACGCAGTAAGAGGATCACATCGAGAAGAACCAAGACTGCGACGACGAATTCCAACGCAAACATGCGCCGCTCGTTGAACTCCGCGACCATAAAGGCGTAGAGCTCACCGGCGGTCTTCAGTTTCTCGGCCACCAGCGTCTTGTAATCATCGACCCCGATCTTTGCCGAACCGAGGCGGTACACCCGGGCGTAATAGGTGTCGCTGATGAATTTGACGGCGTATTCGGTTCTCTCCGCCAAATCCATGATGTCTAGGCGGAGGCGATTCAAACGGCTGGCGCGGCCGGACAGCCGGAAGCGGGACCAAAAACTTTCGTGGCCCTCAAGAGAGCTGTATACGTTGGAGAGCAGGTTGGTCAGCAATTCATCATAAAAGCGAAACTCGAGTAATTGGGTGTTGGCGTATTCGAGGAGATCGATTACGGCAGACGTGGCGCCGGGTTTGTCGTACACGAGCGCGGCGGCCCAGCCTACGACAACCAAATCGTTCGGGTAATACGACAGGACGGAGCGCAGAATCTCGTCACGCTCCGCAGCGGAAACCGAAACGATCTCTCCGCGCACAAGCTGCGCGATCTGGTCGCCGTAGGAATGCAGCATTTCGGCGGCGGTCGGAGAGCGGCCGTCGGCATGATGGGCCGACTGAATGTCGATCACGAGATAGTCTTCGTCGAGCCACTTTTGTGACGGCTTGATGAGTGCGAGACGAAATTGTTGCAGGCGAGCGCGCAGCAGTTCCTCGGCGCACGTCTCCACCTCGGGCGCATTCATCCAGCGGGCGGATTGCGGGCAAAAGGAGTCAAAATCACAGTCGAACGGAGTGGCCAGCTCGACGCACGCCACGCCGAACCAGTAATACTTGATGGTGGCTTCGAGTCGCTCACCGGTGGGCAGGGTGACCGGGCCGATGGGCTCCAGGATCGGAACATTCTGGGCTTGCGCGTACTCAGGAGTGCGGTGGATGAAGCCCGGCGAATGCGGAACCGCCGCCGGGCCCAGGAGAGGACGCAACCGCTCGAGGTCAAACGCTTCACCAATATCGAAGAAGCTGAGAACCCGGAAGTAGCCTCGCACAATCATCGGCGGGAAAGAGCGGTCCTCTCCAAGGTCAGGTGCAAACCGCGAATAATTATCCCACACCGCTCGCGAATACTTCAGTGGTGGCTTGAATTAAAGGGTAGTGGGTCCTCTCCAGCAATAGCGTCAATCGCGCATTGGGTGCACTTAGCTGGTGACAAGCCCTGTTAGCAACACCTCTTGAGTGAGATCGACAGGCTAGCTGGCTTGGACGCAGGTGTTCCAAACAGAACAGTCTTACCCTCTGGTCTTGTAACACGCTGTTCCCATGCGAATGATCGAGTCCACGCCAAAACACTCGTCTTCTATACCCTGCTTTAGCCTATTCGCCTGCGAAACGATACCACGCGAGAAACGCAATGCTAAGAATCTGCAAAAGAGCGAGAATGGGGAGGGCACAAAGCGCGGTGCCTTATCTCGGAGGCCTCAAGCAATGAAGGCGCAGAGGAGGTTCAAGAACATGAACATTTTTGGAAATGCCGCGAGGTTCGCAGGGCCTCGTTTGGGCAAACCAGTGTTGGTTTCCCTGCTGTCGTCGGCTTTGCTGTTCGCGACTTGGCCCCAAAACCTGGCGGCCTATCAAGACGCGCAAGCCCTGCCGCAAGCCCCGACGCCGCAGGCCGCGCAGGCGCCGCCATACACGCAACAGACTCCCGAGCAGATCCAACAGCTGGTAGCCCCGATTGCGCTGTATCCGGACTCGCTTGTGGCGCAGATCCTGGCAGCGTCCACGTTTCCCGAGCAGGTTGTCGAGGCCGACCGATGGGTGCAAGCGCATCCTGATTTAAAGGACGACGCTCTGGGCCACGCTGTGGACCAAGAATCCTGGGACCCCAGCGTCAAGGCACTGGCTGCATTTCCATCGGTGCTTGGAAATATGGACAAGAACCTGTCCTGGACGTCCTCTCTAGGCGACGCCTACTACAACCAGCAACAGGATGTGATGGATGCCGTGCAGGTGATGCGTCAGCGAGCGCAACAAGCGGGCAATCTTAAGACCACGCCGCAGCAAACGGTAACGACGCAAGGCTCAACGGTGGTCATTGAGCCTGCTAACCCTGAGGTCGTTTATGTCCCCGCGTACAATCCGTGGGTGGTTTATGGAGGTCCCATAGGGCCGTGGCCGGGATGGTACCCGTATCCCGGAATTTGGTACGGAGGCCCGTACCTCTCGTTCGGAGTCGGCTTCGGAATCGGCTTCTTCGGCGGTTTTGGGTGGGGCTGGGGTCATTGGGGATTCGATTGGCACAACCGCTACGCACTTTATAACCACGGCAGGTACTACTCCCGGAGCAGGACGTTCTACAACCGGAGCAACTTCTATCGAGGAGGAGGCGTGCGGGGCGGAGGATTTCGTGGCGGTGCCTATGCAGGGAATAGACCTCCCAACGCCGGGCGTGGCGGAGTGTACAACCGTCCCGGCGCAACGAACAGGCCTTTCAACGGAAACCGCGGGGCTGCGCGAGGGTATGGGGAATCCCGCGGCCAGAGCGGAACCCGCTCGGGCGCCTTCAGCGGTTACGACCATGGCGGACAGACGAGGAGCTTTTCTTCACGCGGAAGCAGCAGTGTCGGTGGCGGAGCGGCGCGAGGCGGCGGCGGAGGATCTCGCGGTGGTGGTGGCGGCGGTGGCGGCAGGCATCACTAATCGGAGATTTCTAGGGTTCGTTAAAGGATCGTGAAATTTAAGATGGGAGAAGAGCAGATGCGCCGAACAAAGTTGAACTGCGACAAATTTGAGTGGGCCAGTCTTCCTAAATTGGCCGCGGTATCCCTCCTTTTGGCAGGGTGCTTTCCTACCGGTGCGATGGCGCAGCAACAAGGCCAGAAAACATTTTCATCGGCGGAAGATGCGAGCAATGCGCTGGTCGCGGCAGCGCAGAGTAACGACGAAAAAGCCATGCTCGATATCCTCGGACCAGAGGGAAAGCAAATCGTATCGTCGGGTGACCCCGCCGAGGACGCCCAGAGCCGCGCTAATTTCGTACAGAGATATCAGGAAATGCACCGCCTGATGAAAGAACCGGATGGAACCACGACCTTGTATATCGGCGCGGAAAATTGGCCTACACCCATACCGCTGGTGAACAATGGCACGGTGTGGTATTTCGACACCGAGGCGGGCAAGAAAGAAATTTTGTACCGGCGAATTGGCCGGAATGAAATATCGACCATTCGCGTTTGTGGAGAGTTCGTGGCGGCGGAAAAGGAATACTCCATGCAGCACGACGGGTACGCCCAGAGAGTCTCGAGTGACGAAGGGCAGCACAACGGCCTTTATTGGAAAGCGCCGGATGGCGAAGCTCAGAGCCCCATCGGGCCGCTGGTGGCGTCGGCTGTTGTTGAGGGCCAAAACGGCGCTCCGACTCCTTATCGCGGCTACTACTACCGCATCCTAACGCGTCAGGGAAAAAATAGCCCAGGCGGCGCGAAGAGTTACACGGAAGGCGGCAAGATGACCGAGGGTTTCGCTTTGGTGGCCTATCCGGCGGAATATGGGTCGTCCGGCGTGATGACATTCATCGTTGACGAGGATGGCGTGGTGTATCAGAAGGATCTCGGCAAGAAGACCGACGCCCTCGCCAAAGCGATGAAGGAATACAACCCTAGTACCGGTTGGCAAAAGGCTGAAGACGTGCCCGAGGAGACGACCGGCGAGCAGAAGGCCGAGTAATGGCGTTCTATAGCTCCGTTACACTTGCTTCCGGGGTCTCATGGGAGACCTTACTCCTGGCGCTTCGACCGCAACAAATGCAGGACCTGACCCGCCTACTTCTTTTCAGGCTTGGCAGGCGCCGCGGGTTTCGGTTCTGCCGCCGGCTTCACATCCGAGGCGGCCTTCTGTAGGTCGGTGACCGCGGTGGCATCCAACTCGTACAGCGACGGCTCATTCTCGCGTTTCGCGATGTATTTGTCGCCGTTCTTCGAGATCAGCACTCGCTCGACGCGCTTGCTGTCGTTCGAGGTTACCGCCACGTCGACGGCGGTGGTGGAAAACCCAGAGTCGACGAATTTAGAGGCGGAAATCTCGCGGACCTTGTCCACGAACGATTGCACACTCGCCGAATCCATCTTCTTGCCGTCGGACCACCAATCCTGGCCGCCCTTGGTTAGAAAAGTGGCTTTCGATCCGTCGTGCATCTCGACTTTGTTGGGATCGTCGAAGCCGAAATCAAACAGCTTCTTGCTGCGGAAATCATCGAGGCTCTTGTCGAGACCCGTGCCGAGATCGCTGGCGACCTTGTAGACACCGGCGACGGCGCTGGACTTCGCGTAGTAGTCGTCTTTGCTCTTGCGAATCTGAAGCTCTTGCGTGCCTGCGGCGTCAGTGATTTTCGCGACTGCAATCGGAGTGGCAGAAGCAAACGCAGCAGCGGCCTTTTTCGCGTCGGGGGCGGCGGCACTCAGGTCCATTTTCGCGTCTTTCAATTTACGAGAAAGATCTTCGACCGAAAAGTTGTCGGCGCGGAGCGGTTTGGGCTTTACGATCTGCCAGGCGTCTTTGTTGCGGCCAAAAACGATGTCTTGCTTCTTCGCGGTCAACTCGATCTGGCTGATCTTGTCGAAGTCCGCGGTCAGCAGACGTTTGTCGCGCAGATCGTTCACACTTTTATCGACGCTTGACTTTGTATAACTGGCGACCGTAAAAACCCACGGATCCCCGGCGAGCATTGCGAAAGCACCGCTGCCTGTCGGGGTCTCGTCTCCGATCAGCAGCTTCTGCGGCTTGTCTTTCGTCGCGATGTCCACTTCGAGCGCCGGATCGATGAGGCCGTACTGCTTCAGGTCGCCCGCCTTTTCGTCCACCAGGCGGTCGGAACTCAGTGAAGACAGCGTGGAAACCATGCTCGTGACCGCGTCCTGGTCGGCACTGAGAGCCTGCGGAGCCGTGATCTGCCATTTACCGGCGTCGTTCCTGGCCAGCGCTACTTCGTCCGCACCTTTTTTCTTGATCGTGATTTTCGAGATGTCCGTGTCTTTCAGAGTGAGAATTTTGGGCGCTGGCGCTTCCGCCGGCGTGGCGGAGCTATCGGACGGCTTGTGATGGTCGGACCAGTACAGCGCTCCCGTGAGCGCCGCAAGAACGGCCGCTGCAACGAGCAACCCGCCGGTTTTCATGGGAGTTTTCCTGGCAGTTTTTCTGACATGGCCGAAACGAATCCGGAAGCTCGCGCTACCTTCGCCGCCACCATACGGTCACCCCGACGAGGACTACGGCCAGCGGAAATACAAATTGACTGGTGATGCGCACCCAGCTCATTTGCGCGCTGGTCATGGTGATCCTGCGGTCGTCCTGCTCCTTCGGGCGGATGGAGATCAAATCTTCATCCGAAGAGAGCCAGTTCATGGTGTTCAACGCGAGATCGCGGTTGCCATTGAAACCGATGAACGAATTGGCCAGCCAGTCGGAGCTGCCGACGACGACGAAGCGCCCCTGCGAATTTTCTTTCCCGGTGGTGTACGTGCCTGCGGCCGCTAGCGCCAGCGGGCCTTTCTTGTTCTTTGGGTCACCCGGATCGACACTCGGTGAATTGAGTTTCTCGGTTGCAAGGCTGGTGTCCGAAGAGCTGAACAGCTTGCTGACGGTGGTCTTGTCGCCATTCTTGATCTCGAGCGAACGCGAAAGCGGAAAGCCGGTGGCGGAACCCTTCATTTCGCTGACGATCGGATGAGAATCGTACGAAGTAACCAAAGCCACTTGCGGGCCAACGCCGACGACCTGCCCGATCGGGTTGAGATCGAGAATGAGGTTTTTGTCAGGAGTAACGCCCCAGGTTTGCAGAACCCCGGCCAGCGCGTCGTTGTCTGCAATTTCGGAACGGCCCATCTTCAGCGGCGGATCGAGCAGGAAGAGTGCGCGCCCCCCGCTCTCGATATATTTCTTGAGGGCGTCCACTTGGGGTTGAAGGTAGTCGCCGCTTGGCCCGGCAACCACGGTGACGGTGCAGTCAGCAGGAATGTCGGCGCTTTGCAGCAGGCTGATCGACTTGGTGACGTATTCCTCTTTGCCGAGGAGTTCCTTAAACCGCGAATAGCCGCTGCGATCGGAATTGTCGATCTGGTGCTCACCGCTGCCGGCGACGAAGCACACGGTGCGCGTGGTGTTCTTCAAATCGCGAATGAATGCGCCGGTGATGCCCTCTTCGGTGAGGCTTTTCGCTTCGTTCTTGTTGGCGCCGATCTGGACGATGGTGGTGCCGTAGTTCTTGACGTTCGCTTCGCGAGCCAGCTGCGGCTCTTTGTCGGGATCGGAATACTTGACGTGCACCTTGGGAGAAAGATTGGCGTAGAGATCGAGTTGGTCGCGAGCTTCGCGGAAACGCTGCGACTGCGCGAAGTAGGTAATGTTGGCGTCTTGCTTGAGTCCTTTGATGATCTTTACGGTTTGATCGGAGAGGCTGTAGCGCTTGTTGGAGGTCGCGTCGTAAGACTTGTTGTAACGGTTCGCCAGCACGTTAGCAGTGGTTAGGACACCCAGAACGATGAGGATATAGGTGGCCGCGTACGCCGCGTACTTGGTTTGCCTGGCGTGCAAGAACGTAGTGCTCAAACTACGACCTCCATCGCAACGATTCCATCGAACGAGCAGTCAAGAAGAGCCCCAGGAAAATCAGCGAAACGTAAAAAATGGCGTCCTTGGAACTCAGCATGCCCTTGGAGAACGATTCATAGTGGGTGATGACGGACATGTACGACAGCACTTGCGCCCATGTCGCGTTCTCGAACCCGCCGCCACTGGCCCATTCCAGAATCCAGAGCATCAAGCACACGGCAAAGGTCACCGCACCTGCGATGATCTGATTCTTGGTTAGGGTGGAGATGAACGTGCCGATGGCTAGCAGCGCGCCGGCCTGCAAGTACAAACCGAGGTAGCCGATGACCAGCGGCTTCCAGTCTGGATGTCCGTAGCGAAAGATGAACGCGAAATTCAGCGCGGTGAGCAGCAGCATGCAGCCGTAAAGCAGCATGGCCGCGAGCCATTTTCCGAGAATGACCTCGATATCGTGAATCGGAGAGGTGGCCAGCAGCTCGATCGTGCCGGTGCGCTTCTCTTCGGCGAACAGCCGCATGGTGATCAGGGGAATGAAGAACAGGCCGACCACGCCGATGTTGGAGAGTAGCGGGCGGATCACTTCTTCATTGACGTTCATGGGGAACATCTGGCCGCGCTCCATGGCTGACATGCCCATCTGGATGAAGTAGGCCAGCACGTTCCAGAAAAACCAGCCGAAGATGAACGCGAACATGGTGAGCAGCAGATACGCAATCGGCGAAGAGAAGTAGCTGCGCATCTCTTTGCGGCAAATGATCCAGACGTTTCTCATCTACTTGGCCCCCGGGTTAGCGGCGGATGCAGCGGCTTCAGCCGCCGGTTCGGGCGCATGGTCGCCGGTGAGCTGGAGGAAGATTTCCTCGAGGCTGACCGCGGTGGTGCGCATCTCGTTCAGGTCCCAGCCCGATTCCACCACGGCGCGGGCTAAGTCGCCGCGAACGAAGGCGTCTTTCCGGCTCTCCAGCTCGAACGTCGAGGAATTTTGCTTCTTGTTTTTGAACTGAACGCGGCTTACGCCGGAAATCTGCTCGAGCCGCTTCTGCACTGCCGCTGAGTCGAGATCGCCATTGCGGCCAGCCACTTCGACGAGCAGCGACTCGGCACCCTGCGCACGGTGTTGCAAATTGTTGACGGAATCCGTGGCCACCAGCTTGCCCTTATTGATGATGATCACTTGCTGGCAGATTTGTTCGACCTCGGGAAGGATGTGCGTGCTCAGGACGATGGTGTGGTCGCCCGCCAGGCCCTTGATCAGGTCACGCGTCTCGTTGATCTGCTTCGGGTCCAAGCCCGCGGTCGGCTCGTCGAGAATCAGCACGTCGGGGTTGTGGATGATCGCCTGGGCCAAGCCAACGCGCTGGCGATAGCCCTTTGATAGTTTGCCGAGGAGCTTGCCTTTGACGTCCGCAATCGCGCAGCGCTCGCAAACGTAATCCACCCGCTTGCGCAGCTCGTCGCCCCTTAGCCCCTTGAGGTTCCCGACGAACGTCAGGTACTCGGAGGTCCGCATTTCCGGATAGAGCGGCGGGGTCTCCGGCAGGTAGCCGATGCGCTTCTTGACCTCGAAGGACTCCTCGAGCACGTCGAAGCCTGCCACCTTGGCGCTTCCCGACGTTGGCGGCATGAAGCACGTCAGGATTCGCATGGTGGTCGTCTTCCCCGCCCCGTTGGGTCCCAGGAAGCCGACGATCTGCCCCTTTTGCACCTCAAAGGAAATGCTGTCGACGGCCGTGTGCCGCGCATACCTCTTCGTAAGCTCAGAAACTGTAATCATAGAAATTTGTTCTTGGAAACCGAATGCACAACTCTTGAACCCATCCCACGCAGCCAGAACAGTTTACTGCGAAACACCAATGGTAGAAAGTCGAGAGGCCCCTGTCAATCCCTTGCGGGCCCTTACGGGCGATCGCGGGAAAGTCCAGGGGCCTCTCTGAAGCCGGCAGATCTAGCCTTGAGGAGAAATCAACGTGTCTGGGGCTGCTTGATCTCCGGGCCAGCCTGCTCGATGCTGCCCTTCACGAGTTCCGTCTTCACCTCGGACTTCTGATTGGCTAGCAGGTTCACTTCGGTTTCAAACGTCCGATAGCCCGGCAGCTCCACCTTGATGCGGTGCTTGCCCGGGCTGATCAACATGGAATGCAGCGCGCCGCCAAATTCGCTGGCGTGTCCCACGAACTTGTCGTCGAGAAACACGGCTGCTCGTCCTGGTTCCACGTCGAGCTTCAACGTTGCGGTTATATCTGGAGAGGTGGCGCGGGGGCTTAGATGCATGCGCACGGCCACGGTTTGAATTTGTCCGGGCTCTACCACGAGTGATTGCTGGAAGTCGTCGTATCCGGACTGGCGCACGGCGATGTTGTGATCGCCGGGTAGCAGGAGGACCTTCTTGTCACCCTTCAGCTCCTTCAAGTACCCGACATAGTTCCCGTCCACCCAAACACCCGAATCGCGCTCCACCTTCGTGGCGCCCTCGAACTTGATCTCGCCCATCACCTTGCTGCTGCTGGTCGGCGCGGCGCTGGGAGCCTTGCTGTTCTGAGCCGCCGCGTACGCAGTGACCAAAGGTAAGCACAATACTGCCAACGCTATAGCGCGGCCAATCGCCAAAGTTCTAAGAGTTCCTTTCATTCCTTCGTTCCTCCACAAATCGCTAGTCTTGGGCCCGCTCACAAATCAGGCTTCCCATTCGCTCTCGCCTGTTTGATTCCGCTCGCTTCCGCTGGGTTGCGGTCAATGTAACCCAGTTCGCGTGCTCGTCAACATTTTTTCGCCCCGTATTCGCCTGATAGTTACCCGCTATTGAGGGGTTTTGACCGCCCGCTATGCGAGCTGCCAGGATGAGGAAGGGTGCTTACTCACGCCTGCCCCAGCCGTCTATGCCGAACAGTGGCGTGGGGTCGGCCGAGCATAGCAAGCCTGCCGATCCTTCACGGAGATGAAAACAGGAGGGCTGTGCATGCGAAACGTCTATCGGTTTTCCCTGGGCCTGGTGTTGGCGTTCGGGTGCTTTGCGGGCGGCACGAAGGCTCAGTTCAAGAACGGCTCGCAGGCGACGGAGCTGAAACTTCCGACGCTGAGCCAGCGATCCATTCTTACCCAGCAGATCGGCCTGACGGACATCACCATCAACTATTGCCGCCCGCTGGTGGGCGGCCGAACACTTTGGGGCAAGGAAGTTGCCTACGGACAAGTCTGGCGGGCCGGTGCAAACGAAAATACCACCATCGCATTCTCCGATGACGTCTCGGTGGAAGGCCACGCTTTGCCGGCCGGCACCTACGGCCTGCACATGATTCCCGCAGCCGACCAGTGGACGGTCATTTTCTCGAAGAACTCCACGTCTTGGGGAAGCTTCAGCTATGACGAAAAGGAAGACGCGTTGCGCGTCGCCGTGAAGCCGCAATCCGGAGAGTTCCAGGAAGCGCTGGCGTACACCTTCGACGACGTTAAATCCGATTCGACCGCGGCGACGCTGCGTTGGGCGAAGGTTGCGGTTCCCTTCCACATTTCGGTCGACGTCAACGCTATCGTCCTCCGCAGCATTCAGAACCAGCTTCGCAGCACGGGCGGGTTCACGTGGGCGGGCTACGATGAAGCTGCTCTCTGGCTCCTCGACACCGGCGCCAATCTGGACCAGGCCATCAAGTGGGAAGATCAGTCCATCCTTGTGGAAGAACGCTTTGACAATCTTCTGACCAAGTCGCAGATCCTGGAGGCCCAGGGAAAGAAGCAAGAAGCGGAAGCGCTGAAGGCTAAGGCGCTCGAATTGGCCTCTGGGCTCCAGTTACATATCTATGGCCGAGGTTTACAGCGGCAGAAGAAGCAGGATGAAGGTTTCTCCGTATTCCAGCTCAATATCAAGAAGCGCCCCAACGAGTGGTATACCCACGGCGAAATCGCCCGAATAGCCTCCGCAAAGGGTGACTTCGCGACGGCCACGAAGGAAATGAACTTGGCGCTGGCGAGCGCACCAGATATCGCCAAGCCGGGAATCCAGGGCCTGATCGCGCGCTTGGAAAAGAAACAAGACATCAACCCTTAGGCGCGATCACGATCACGAGCGCTAACGCAGGCCCCGCAAACAAGCATTCGACTCCCGCCCTGCCCTTTGGGAATGCCCCGGGGCAGGGTCTTTCTTTGCCTGGCCCCTTCTTGCCCGAAAGGCTAAAGAAATCCAAGAACTTACTTCTTGTTGTTACCACCACCAAACGGATATTGTGCTGGGCACCGTATCGATCCGCAGGTTGAACTTGGGGTGTTGGCTGGGTGTCTAACCCGCGTAGACTTTCACGACTCGCGATCTCCAGCAGGAGGGCTGGGTTATGAAATTCGGCATTCGAAGGTCCGGCATTGGCATTCGAAGGTCATTCCAGGTTCTCGCACCAGGCAGCTCGCTCCGGCGGCGAGTGGCATTTAGCCTGGTCATCGTCCGAATCATCCTGTTCCCAGTGATCGTCCTGTCGGTCTATTACCTGTTTGAGCTGGGCTGGCTCGTGGATCGCATCGTGAGTTTTGATGCTCCGGCCGCAACCCTATCCCAACAAGCTTCGATCCAGATGCTGGAAGCTCGCCACACGGAGAGGAACTACTTGCTGCTCTACGATCCCGCCTCCCTCCAAGCGAGCCGCGAGTCCGTCCAGAAAATTGAGCAGATCCTCATCACTATCCGCGATCTTCACCCCGACGACGAAGCATTTACAAATCAGACGCTGGACGCGCTGCATCAATACAACCAGCGGTTTGAAGCCGCCGTGAAAGCCATTGGAGAACCAGGGCAGGCCCCCGCCGATCGCATCGACGCCGTGTTGATGACCTACGAGAGAGACCTCGACGACCTGCTGAAAAGCGATCGGTACAAGACCCGTGCCCAACTCGTCGATGAACTTCGCAACCGCGTCGGCTCGTTCGACGCGCAAATCACCAAGACGGTTCAAGAAGGAAACCCCGAGCTGCGCCATATTACCGTCGATCTGCAAAACTCCGGCCAGGAAGTGCTGCAACTCACCGCCAAGATGGAAGCGCGCAGTTGGGGCCGCGTCGAATACGACCATCGAAGAGCGCGGCGGATGATCTCGCGCGCCGAGTGGGCGCTGACGATCGTTTCCGCCATCACCGTGCTGGTGAGCGTGTGGGTGAGCTTTATCCTTCCGAAACAGGTGGTCAAGCCGCTGCTGAGTTTGAAGGACGCCGTCGACCATGCGGCGGCCGGCAACTATGAGATCGACTTCGACATCCAGGGCGAAGGCGAGATTTCGCAGCTTGCCAATAGCATCCGGCTGTTGATCGCGCACATGCGCGAAACCATCGGCCAGTCCTAGCGAACTACTTGGAGTGCGGCGGCTAGCCGCCGCCTTTACGGTGCTGCGCCCGCCACCAAGCCCTAACCGGCGTGCAACTTCGTGGAGCAAACATAGGATGTCTGCTTCGACGCGGAAACCGCGTCGATCTACCAAGAACTGCTGCGCGGGATCATCTGAGCTTGACACCAACGAATCGCTGCCTTATGGTCTGCGCGAAACCCGGTCACTCTCGGAGCTCCCGTGCCCATCACAGGACTTCCGATTTGGAGGCGTACGATGCCATTAGACCTCATGACCTTATCGTTGGTATCTCAACCCGTAACCGTGCAAGAAGGCGTGCGTATCCTGGAACGCGATCAGTATCGCTGCCAGTACTGCGGCCTCGACGGCATGACCAGCTTCGACAACGCTCTGGCCATGTCCGTTGACTTCGTGGTTCCGCGCGCGCGCAAAGGCAAGAAGGATCCGCGCAACCTAGTGGCCTGCTGCCGCGCGTGCAACATGATCAAAGGCCGCCGCGTGTACAGCAACTTCGAAGAGGCCAAGAAGTATGTCCTGGAGCGCCGAGAGGTGCTCCGCAAAGCCTGGGAGACCAGGAACGCGGGGACGCCCGCTAAAACCGCGAAGGCGTCGTAGCGCGACAGAATCAAACGGCAGCCGGAAGCTCTGTCCGGCGACGCGGGCTGATTGGATGAAGGCGTCGGCTATGAGGTTAACCACGTCTCCGGCGACGGATTCGTTTGGATCACGACGACGACCTACTACCACGGCGACCACCTGGGCTCCTCCCGTCAAATGACCACCGTCAGCGGCTACCCCACCTGGTCCTCTACCTTCCTCCCCTTCGGCCAGGAGTGGAACCCCCAGATCACCGTCAACAACTACAAATTCACCAGCAAAGAGCGCGACGATTTCGGCAACGGCACCAACCTCGATTACTTCGGCGCCCGCTTCAATTCTTCGAGTTTGGGTAGGTTCATGTCCCCCGATCCGGCCGGGATGATGGCTGTGGATGTCGGAACCCTCAAACGCTTAATCGCTACGCTTATGTCTTGAACAATCCCCTCAGCTTTGTTGACCCATTTGGCTTGGACTGCGTCTACTTGAACAACGGCGGCACCGATGTCGAGCAGAACGGAAGGGATCAAAACAGCACGAAAAAACAATGTGGAAAGAGTGGCGGCTATTGGGCCGAGGGCACGGTAACGGACGTCAAGATTGGCGGGGACGCCCAGACGGTCACCCTAACGGGCACGACGAACGGCACAGATTATAAACAAACGAGTTATCAACAGGATGTAGTCGTCACCGTGGGAGAATACAACAACATTTCACTGCAGTCATACAACCACATCGCGCTCGGTCTCGCCGGACAGACGCAACTCGGCCAAAACCCCCGCAGTGATATCAGTTTCGCGTGGTCATTCATCACACGTGGGCCAAACGCTGCTGTCCCCGGGAATATCAAACAGCAAAAAGGCGGTAAGCTACTGAATATAGTCCGCATTCGGGCGACCGGGATGCAAGGGCAGATGCTGCAAAACGCTATGAGCCAGAGCGCTCAGAATCCGCCGCCTTATACCCTCACCGGTGAAACCGGTTGTGACTGTGGTACGTGGGCACAGCAGATGCTCGGCGACGCTGGGATTAATTCTGGTCCGCCGGCAATTTTCCCGGACATGCTAATGCAGCAGCTCAATACATTGTATCCTCAGCAGCAACAGTGATCGAAAATATGAGCGATACGACGGAGAGGACCTTATGCTTTGGCTATTGTTCTTAGCATGTCTCGGAATTGTCGCAGCCATTGGGTTGGGAGTTAAGCGACTTAGGCGATGGTTCCTCCTCTCTGGGTCCTTGGGAGTACTCGTTGCGCTTATACTAATGGTTACGGCAACTTACCATGTGGTTAGACCAACTGTTCTTCTCGTGCTATGGCCACCATCGCTTGTCGGTTTTGCGAATCCTTCAACTCTGTCAGGCAGTATCCTGGTCGCGATCGTCGAATTCGGCGGCAATTTCATCTTGTACGGGGCGATAGGGACGCTGATCGGTTTTTTTTCCGCTGGAATCCAACCTGAGGTACGTTGGGACGCGGGAGGGGGCGGGTGGCCCAGACGCTGATTCTTAAGATGAAGTTGGCGGGTGGCCGACCGTCGCTGCGCTGAAACCTCTGGGGTGGCCCACCCTTTGCGGTTTTCAAAGGGTGGGGTTTCTTCTCCTTCGTTCTCCGTCTTGCAAATGTCAGAATCAATCGACCGGATCGATGCGAATCAACCCTTGCTCATCGTAGGCATAGAAAGAAAAACTGCTCCACGGCCAGTCTTTGGAATGCGAAACGAGTCCCTCTTTGACCGGATTAGCATGCATGTAGTGGAGTTTTTCTTTCTTCTTCGCATGACTCCATACATTGAAATCGAAGAAGCGCCGCTGCCAGAAGCGGCGGTCTTGACTCCAGCCATCGCCAAAATCCAACGCCAGTTGCTTTGCCGAAGTCCGACGCTTCCGGCTGCGCATGGCGCGGGAAACGCGCTGCTTCAAAACCTGTAAGACTCGCGATACGTTTCCTTTCTTCGGCTCGCTGATGAACAGGTGCACGTGGTCGGGCATCAACACGTAACCCACCAGCAGGAAGCCGAACTGCTTGCGAACTTGGGACAGCACCCGGAGGAAAGAATTCCTGGCGCGCGCGGTTTGCAGATTTCGATGGCGGTGGTAGCAGCAGAACGTCAGGAAGTGCAGATCCTGCTGGCCGTAACAGCGCTTCAGGCGTTTTGGCATTTTGCAGAAGGCGAAGAGTCTCCCACCCTTTGAAAACCGCAAAGGGTAGGCCACCCTCGTCAACGCTACTTCGGGGTTACGTCAGACAATGGTATGCTCACATCGTCCCTGCCGCCAAGAAGGAACGCGAGAGGAAGGATGCGCCACCCGCCAATGGAAAAGGCGTAACGACCGATGCGAACGGAAATCTCCAAGGGGTGTCTGTAAACAGTGCTCCCGGAAAAAGCGTGACAGAGCTCTCGCAGGGCATCCGGAATGGTCAAGTTGGTACGACGACGGTCGGAAACGTCAGAAATGCAGGAGGGGAGGTTACGCCGTCGCCAACACCGAATAACCCCAATCACTGTACAATGTGCGGTGTTACGGCTGAAAAAGCCAGTAGCTTGATGAAAGTGCAACCAAATCCGGCTAAGCTACCCAAGCCTCCATCACAGCAGTGAAGAATCGATTGAGGTTAGCTTGGGTCGGCGATCTTGAGGACTACGGAGAACCACAATGTCTGCCTTCAATGCAGCAACTACACCGAAGTTGGGGTACGAAGCCGTTTTCACCGTGTCCGACTACCACGACTGCCCTCGCGGGGGTGTGGCGAATTTCCATGGGCTTCCGTATTTCTACGAATGCATTTTTGATGAGAAGAGCGACGAGTATTCAGATTCGTACCTGCTGATATCGATCAGCCAGGAAGTTTTCAAGGCAGCTGTAGAAAACTGGGACATTTTCTTGCGGTGGAGAAAAGCCTTTGATTCGGGGGACGTAAGTCGTGAAACGTACCCTGCATTGCCTCGAGACAAACGCAGATACGAGGAGACAAAACGGACTTTAGACCAGGCAGTGGTATCGGGACGACATAAGGCAATTCGCGTGAGGGGTGAGTTTGACGCTCAGGCAGAACCAAACGTCCCACGAGATGTACTCACGTCATGGCAGGTTAGATGGAGTGAGTTATAGGAGGCAGGCTGACTAGATGACGGCGTTGGCTCCTACCCGAGTAAACTTGAAACCTGGAAACCTGGGGACTGGAACGTGTGAAGAAATTGACGGCGGGTGGCCCGGACGCTGACTCTTAAGATGAAGTTGGGTGCCCAACGCGTCGGTTTTACGCGTGGGGTCTTTGACTTTAATGGTTGGTTCCTTCCTTACCTCCTCATCCACCAAGACTCCGGCGCCCCCCACCTAGTACTAGATCGAATTACGTATTGACACGGTAAACAATCCATGCTATAGTGGGTTGTGATACATCAACGCCCCTCCTCACGCCACTCTCGTTATCCCCTTACTTCCCTACCTCATCACTTCCTCCCCGTCCCTGCGCGCTCTGCCCTGTTTACTCATACGAATCATTCCGAGCCGAACCTCACCGGACCCCTCCAACCAAGTCCTTTCCCTTCAATCACTTCCGCAACTGCACCCACACACTCGCACCCGCAACCCCTTTGTTTTCATGGACATCCTTCACAACTCCCGTCACACCCCGGGGGGGGTACCCCCAAAAAGCGAAGCCCAGGCGAAACCCCTCCCGGTCCCCGGTCTGGGCGGCAGCCGGAACCCGGGGGCAGACGAGACGTTTTCTGACACGTCGTATAGGATCGCTAATTACTCCCTGCCTCGTTTCGCGCTTCCCAAGGCCGGGCACTCCTCATCGCTTGCCGCGCTTCGCACAGCCCCGCCCTGCATCGCGGGAAAAACCCGGTCGCGCAACCTCAGAACGGGATACTCGATGATTCGTGACAAAAAGATCCCGAACACGATGGCAGCAGTCATGTAGAGAAGGAGGCCAACCGTGCGCCCTACTTGTACGTGAAGAATGCGCCCCAAGAAGCTCAGTCCCCAGGATTCCACCGGAAGATGCCAGAGATAGACCGAGTACGAATACATGCCGACATACGCGAGGCTGGTTCCAACCAAATTCAATGGCTTGGCGAGCGCTTGGGGAAATACGTCGTAGGTGCGCAAAGACCAGACCAGAACGAGGCCAAATCCTACGTATAACATGGTGAGGCCTACGGTGAGCATGAAGCGGCTGGCGGGCGCAAAAATCAGACAAGAGGACAGCAGGACCGCCGAAAGGGCTGCCGAGATAAGGCGCTTTTGGGGCGAGTCAAACAACCTACTCAGAACGTCGGGTCGAAAATGGTGGAGGTAACCTAATAGGACACCAAAGAAAAGCGAATCCATGCGGCAGTGCGTGGCAGCATAGGCCCACTTATACCATCGCCAGTCTTGCAGCTCCGCAGTCGTAAGACTGAACACCGTCACAACACGCAGAGCGAAGCACGTTGCCGCTACGATAAGGAAAGCTCTCGGCATCGATTGGAACGGATCGGTCCGATGGGAGGAATAACGGATCAGAAGGAGAAAAAAGAGAGGCAGCAGAATGTAAAAATGTTCCTCTACGGCCAGCGACCAGGTGTGTCCCCAGATCAGATCGCCATAGTTCTGCACATAAAATATCTCGGAGAGATACCGGCTCAGCGGACCGACCTGATGGAATCGCACCTGGTAGGCAAACGTGATGATCAGGAGAAAGTAGAATGCCGGATAGATCTTCAAGCCACGACGGATGAAGAAGCGTTTGAAGTCAATCGATCCGCGTTTCTTGTATTCGGCGAACAGCAGTCCGGAGATGAGAAAACCGCTGAGCACGAAAAAGAGGTCAACGCCAACCCGTAAGGCGGCCTCGAAGCGGGTAGGCTCGACGGTGTGACAAATTAAGACCAACAAGACGGCGATACACCGCAATACGTCGAGTCTTTTGTTCCTCATTGCTGTGAGCAGTGGCAGTATGCCACACGCCATCGATGAACGCCCCGGCGATTGCGGTATACTTTTCGCGGCGAAACAAGAATCGATTTTCGATTTGCCTTCATGACCCTAAAGCAAATCTTTCCCCTGTTTCTCTTTGCTCTGCTAGCGCTGATAAGCAGTTCTTCCTTGGGACACGGAGAATCCGGCACGACTGGCCCTCGCCAAGACCCATCGGGCGGCGCGCAGAAGGCTGAGGGCGTGCCCGCCGGCGCGAACCGTTGCCAGTTCTGCCATTCGGCCGAAGTCGAAGGGTACTCACGGTCCGCGATGGCACATTCACTGCGCCGCGCTGGCCAAGAGCCGGACGGCACAGTCGAGACGCGCGACTCGAAGATCACCATGCACTCGACGCCTGGCGGATATTGGCAGCGCTTGCAGAGCGGAAGTGACGTGAGCGAGTACCGCGTGGACTACGTGGTGGGCTCGGGCAATCATGCCAGCGGCTATTTGGTTGACCTTGGCGGACATCTTTTCCAGTCGCCGGTCGCGTACTACCGGAGCCGTCATGCGTACGATTTGGCGCCGGGATACGAGAATTTGCCGCACCCTGATTTCACACGACCGGTGCGCGAAGGATGTGTCTTCTGCCACGCGGGGAGCGCTTTGCCTGTTGCCGGAACCATGAACCGGTATCGCTCGCCAATCTTTCCGGCAGAAGCGATCACGTGCGAACGGTGCCACGGCCCAGCGGAGAAACACCTCGCCGATCCGCGAGCGGGCACGATCGTGAATCCGGCGAAGCTCGAACCTGCAGCGCGCGACAGCATCTGCGAGCAGTGTCATTTATTTGGGGCGTCGCGGGTCGTCAATCCCGGAAAGACGTTCAGCGATTTTTTGCCGGGTCAGCGCCTGGAGGACACCTTCACCGTTTATCACAATGTCTTGCCAACCGGCGCAACGGCCGGCACGTTCAAGGTGATCAGCCACGTAGAGCAACTAGCCCTGAGCGTCTGCGCGCGCAGCAGCAATAGCCGGTTGTGGTGCGGAACGTGCCACGATCCGCATGACAAGCCGGTGCAGCCGGTGCAGTTCTACCGGTCCAAATGTTTGTCCTGCCACACAGGGAACTTCTCCACCTCTCACCCGAACAAAGAAAGCAACTGCTTGACTTGCCACATGCCGCGGCGCGACGCCAAAGACGGCGGGCACACAGCGTTTACCGATCACAGAATTCAGCGGCGTCCAGAGGCAGAAACGAATACCGTGCCAGAGTCCGAGATTGGCGCATGGCGCGAACCTCCGCCCGATTTGCAAGAACGCAATCTAGGCATCGCCTTAACTGATGTTGGCATGCAGCGCCACTCGTCCGCGCTAATCGGGCGGGGATATCGCGCGCTGACCGGCGTGCAGCGGCAATTCTCGGCCGACAGCGATTTTTTTAGGTGGATAGGCCAGGCCTTGCTCTTGGCGAAGCAAGACTCCGAAGCCAAGATCGCGTTTGATCGGGCGTTGCAACTCGATCCCGGGTCGGCAGTCGCCGAGGCGGACGCAGCGTCACCGTACGAGCAGGCCGGTGATATCGGCGGTGCGATTGCGCATTTGGAGCGGGCCGTTGCGCTCGATCCTCTTTATTTGCCGGCCATCAGCCCGCTCGTTGGGCTGTACCAGAAACAGGGAAAAACGGCAGAGGCCGAGGCGCTGGCTGAGAAGACTCAAGCCGCGATGCACGAGTCATCGAGTTCCGATCGAGGCGCGGAAAAAGTATCGGCCGTCGATTCACCGAAGAAGGCCGAAGAAATCTTCAAGAACATTAAGGTGCTGAAGGGTGAGCCGTCGGACCAACTCATTCCAGCCATGCAATTCATGACGGCATCGCTGGGGGTGAAATGTGAGTTCTGTCACGTTGAGGGACATTTTGAAAAGGACGACAAGAAACCTAAGCAAACTGCTCGCAACATGATGCGCATGATGTTTGCGCTGAACAAAAACGACTTCACGGGAAATCGCACGGTGACCTGCTACTCGTGCCACAGGGGCGCGGCAAAGCCGGTTGACGTCCCGGACATTGGCGACGAGGCGAAAACAGGAAAGGCTGAGGATCCCGCAGCGGAAAAACTTCCTGCCAATTTGCCGACAGCCAGCCAAGTGCTCGAAAACTACATTCGCGCGATGGGCGGAGCGACGGCCATCAAAGGAATCACGAGCCGAGTTGAGGAGGGGACCACAACGATCGGAGCGCAATCCGTCAAGGTTGAGATTTTCAATCAAGCTCCGAACAAACAGGTCTTGGTGCGGCATGCTCCCAGTGGAGATGAGATCAGCGGGTTCGATGGCCAAGCAGGTTGGTCTGCGGCGGCGAGCCGACCCGTGCGCGAACTGCACGGCGCGGAGCTCGCAACCGCTCGCATGGACGCTGACCTGCAGTTCCCACTGCACATCAGGCAAATGTTCCCGGAGTTGCGCATGGAATATCCGGAGAAAATCGGTGACCGCGGGGCTTATGTGCTTGCCGGCGTCGAAGCGGGTCAGCCACCCGTGAAATTTTATTTCGACGAACAGTCCGGGCTACTGGTACGACTGGTGCGCTATGCCGATTCCCCGCTGGGCCTCGACCCTACGCAAATCGACTATTCGGACTATCGAAACGTGGACGGTGTAGAGATTCCATTTCGCCGGACGCTCGCTCAACCAGGAGGCAAGTCGACGATCGAGGTGCAGAAGATTCAGCAGAATGTGTCGATCGACAACGGCCGATTCGCGAAGCCAATCGGGCCGTTGGCGTCGCCGAAACCGGCCGCGCCGTAACTCATTTTCCCGTGTAGCTAACGCGCCAGATGGTCTTCGAACCGTCATCGGTAACCAGCAGCGAGCCATCGGGAGCGACGGTGACGCCAACCGGGCGCCCCCAAACGTGTCCGTTGTCCACGACGAATCCCGTCAGGAAGTCCTCGTATTCACCGCTGGCGTGACCGGTTTGGTGGAGTGGCGCGCGAATCACTTCATAGCCGACGCGAACGGAGCGATTCCAGGATCCGTGTTCGCAAGCGAAAATATCGCCCTGATATTCCGCGGGAAACTGCTTGCCATCGTAAAACGTCATTTCCAAGGAGGCATTGTGGGGATGAAGGATCACATCCGGGGTGATGACTTTGTCTTTCAGCTCCGGATGCTTGCCTTCGTGGCGCGGGTCCTGATGGTTGCCCATATACCACCAGGGCCAACCATAAAAGCCGCCTTCCTGAACGTGAGTAATGTAGTCGGGAACCAGATTGTCCCCGAGCGCGTCGCGTTCGTTCACTGAGCACCACAGCTCGCCGGTCTTCGAATTGATCGCCATGCCGACACAATTGCGGATGCCGTAGGCATAAACGCGCAGTGCCGAGCCGTCGGGATTGAACTCGAGAACATCGGCGCGATTCTTTTCCGCGGGCGTGGTGTCGGGGTCATTGATATTGGAGGCCGAACCCACCGAGACGAACATCTTCTTGCCGTCGGGCGTGAACTGAATATCGCGCGTCCAATGGCCGCCGCCGCTGGGCAAGTCGACGAGGTGTTCCGCCGGGCCGCGTGATTTCAAATCGCCGTTCTGATACGGGAAGCGCACAACCGAGTCCGTGTTCCCGACATAGATCCATTGGGGATTGGGTCCCGGCGGATAAAAGTTTATGCCGAACGGGCGGTTGAGCCCGGTGGCAAAAATGGCGGCCTGCTCCGCTTTACCCTCGGGGGTGATTCCGCGGAAGACACGGACTTCGCCCGAATGGCTTTCGGCGACGAAGAAATCGCCGTTGGGTGCAGTACGGATCAGCCGCGGCTGATCGAGCCCGGTTGCATATTGCTCCACTTTGAAGCCCGGAGGAGCTTGCGGCCACGCATTCTCTGGGCGCGGCACGAGTTCCGGGCCATTGCCTGAAGACGACGTGGCTAGCGGAGCGGGCAAGTCCTTCAACGTAATTTTGCGAATTTGCCCCGGCTTCTCGAAACGGTAGTCGGTGAAAGGGGCTTTGGGCGGCGGCGCGTTCGTTCCGACGGAGGCAGCTTCGTCGGCAGAAAGCGGCACGCGAGGCGATCCGGGTTTGAGGCTGCCAAGAACTCGAAGATAGTTGATGATTTCCCACCTCTGGCGTTCCGGCAGACTCGCCCAGGCTGGCATGCCGTTGTTCACATCGCCCTTGGTGATGTACCAGAAGAGTTCGCCGTCGCTGGCCGACTGTGCCTTGCCAGTCGCCAGAGAGGGTATGTTTCCCGAGCCTTCGCCGCTTTCTCCGTGGCATTGCGCGCAGCGGAGATGGTAAGCCGCTCTGGCTGAGTCGGGGTGCTCGCCCTCAAAGGGATTCTTCTGACCCTTCATCGACGCCGGCGCATCGTGGAAACTAGGAGTCTGGGCGCCCGGATTTTGCGCGACCGACACCGGGACGAAGAGAAGAGACAGGACCGCTGACTTCACAAGTAAGTCCGTAAGAGTGCACGTACCAGCTTTCAAGATGTCTTACCCTCGTGTCGCATCGCGGGAAATAAGGATTCCGCTCCCGTGAGCGAAATGATCGTAACTGCGGCCAGGTTGGGTGTTTAGGGCCAATTGAATCATCGTGGAATCTGGAGCGGGCGATGGGAATCGAACCCAACGCCGATTGCCTGGAAGCTACTGAATATACTTCGTTTCTTCTCTCGCCTTTGGAACACTTTGGAACACAACCGAGGCTACTTTCTCGACTGCTTCGCGGTGAGCATCCCCGAGAACGTGCGCATAGACCCCAAGAGTGACGCGGGGATCTGCGTGCCGTAATTGTTCCTGAACGACCTTCGGAGTTGCGCCCGTGTCGAGAAGCAAACTCGTGTGAGTGTGTCGGAAGGCATGGAGCCCACAGCGGGGGATGGCCAAGAGATCGAGCACCGGCCAAAGCCCATACTCCACGACCTTGTTGGATGAAGGGGGCCTTCTGTTTCTCGTGACGAACAGAAAGCCATCTGGATTCGACTTCCACTGTTCCCGAAATGCGCGGAGTGTCGCCGCAAGGATGCCGGGAAGTGGAATGATCGCCTCGCTGTTTTTGTTTTTGGTGGTTTGAACACGTCCGTACCATGCGGAGCGCCGGATGTTCAGCAAGCCCTTCTCGAAGTCGATATCTTGCCACTGGAGGCCGAGCATTTCGCCGGCACGCATTCCGGTCATTGCCAGGAGCCATGAACATCGTCTTGTACGGCTCCCGCGCAGCCGCAATGATTTTGCCGACTTCCTCCAGCGTGAAGAATCGAGCTTCGGTTTGGACCTCTTCGGTAGGAACGGTGAGGCTCTTGTAGTCCACCATCTGGCATACATAGCCCCAGCCTTTCGCGGTCTGCAAAATCGAGGCCAACGTGCTTAACGACGTTGAGGATCATTTTCCGCGACAGATTCGCGCGTGCCAGCTTTGTCACGAAAAATTGCTGAGCTTGCACCCCAATCTCATCGAGTCCGCGTTTGCCAAAATGCGGAAGGATATGCACATTCAGGTGGGACTTCGCCGACCGGATCGATGAAGGCTTACTCCCCACAAGAACTATGCTCCTGCCAGACTGTTGCAAACTCTTCCATCTTGGCAAACCGTCCTGGCCGATAGTCGGGTAGAATTGATCCGGGCCAAAATCAGTTCCATGCGTCGTTTTGCAACGGCTTTGTCGGAATGTCTTTCTTGCTTCCGAGAGTCACCGTAACTTGCTTGCGCCGCGTGATTACCGTCTGCCGCGATCACATCCTCCCGATACTTTGCCGAACCATGTACCTCCAATTAGAAATACATGCCCTCTTGATACCTGCGTCGGCCATCGAACCTCTTTCGGTGATGACCCGATTGCCTCGCGCGGGAGTGTAGCACGGACAAGCACAGCCATTCCTGCAATCGCAGCGGCCAATAAGCTCGCACCACGCACGGGTCGAAACGCAATCATGCCCGATGCAGACAATAGGCCGATACGGTGCTCGGGTTGGATTGCGGTTGCCACGGCTAAGTGAGGATTCACTCCTTGGTATCAATCTCTACGTACGAACAGGGATTCGACAATATGTCGGATGTCAGTGAGGAAGTCGCGCCACACCCCTGCATTCTCTGGCGCTGAATCAAAACTGAAATAGGTAGGCCCGAAATCCTGCCTCATCCGATTCGCGTATCCTCACCTGCTTTCCATTCCCCAGCGCTCCCACATCGATTTCGCTGCTCCCGGCGCAGATTCACTGGCATTTCCATAGATCGGCCGCGTACAACGTCATTCCTCTCCCTCGCCGTCGAATCGCCACGATCAACGCCAGCCCTCCCATCGCTCGATCCTGGCCTGTCGTATCCCGAGCGAAATTCTCTGGCCATCTGTCTCCCTCTCGCCTGGCTGGTAAATCCAACTTTCAGCGCTAGCCCCCTAGGGAGATAGCAGGACTTAGTGTCACCTTGCCTGCAACATGCTGTATTTTCTTATCTTTACAAGTTATGGCCACTTTTACCTTCCAAAATCTTCCGTCGCTGCTTCTACCAAAGAGGCTCCCTTTTTTGAGTTTTTACTAACGGAGGATAAATCATTGATACCACTGGTATTTAATGCGCAAGATGACAGTAACCTTACCCCTAGTAGAGGGGTAGTGTGACCTTGAGTTGCTAGACGGTATTGCTTGCTATGCCCGACCATGCGTTCCTTGACCAAGGAACCTCCATCGTGGCCGGGGATGGTGGTCAGGCTTCCTACGTAGCTCCGGGCGTGGCTCACTTCCCAGTCATAGCGGCGCTTGGCTTCTTCGATCAGGTAGGAGCCGAGGCAAGGTCCACGGCGTAGAAGGTGAAGTAGAGGATGGTAAGGGTATAGGCGGTAATCTACACGATCAAAGTATAGGGGTACTGTAGCGGGCTTGGTCCCGGCCCGCATTTTCCCCCAGTGAAAATTCGCCTGAGGAGCGCGGGCGTCGGGCCGCACCAAGTGGAATAGAGCGTCGGGGTCTTGCGCCACACGGCCAGAGCCACAGGCATCATCATTGCTTGCATTCTTTTTCTTACCGCCGCGGCTACCCTTGCGGTCATGGGCTATGACCCAAATAGTGGCCAGGGATTGCAGTTGATTGAATACGTCTGATGCGATTTCCGGCTTATTGGTATCGGATGACGGGGGAAATAGTTTGACAAGGGAATCGATGACGATAAATTCGATAGCTCCGTTTTCCGCCCACGCACCAATCCATTCAACGCGCTCTTTGGATGTTTTGGCATTGAGCACACACTTGCGGAGAGTTTCGGGCAATACCTCTATGTTGGGAATCTCATTCGGGAACGAGCGCTTGAGACGGTCACCGAATACCACTTGTTTCATCTCCAGTTCTACGATGCCGCACCTAACGCCGCCCTTGACGTGACGCCCCAGGAAGTCGCCACCGTCAGTGAGTGCGCCGGCCAATTGAACGCTAAGAATGGTCTTGAAAGTTTCTTCGGTACCGTGGAGAACATGCACACCACCTTCTAGAACGATGCCATCCACGAGCCATTTGAGAGGGTGCTGCTGCGAGTACTCGATAAGATCGCGGACGCTGCTACCGTCGCTGGATTCACGAGCGCGATTGATGGGCATCTGCGGCTCCCCGGTCCATCCGGTTGGCTAAATCTTGAGGCTCGACTGTTTCTGTGGTTTTCACGAGGGCGATGCGGCCCCGTTTGAAAATCAGTTCAATGGATCCAAAGAAATCCCGCGACGCCAGCTTTTCAAGGAAGCTAGCGACGTCATCAATGGTTTTATCCATTTGGCAGGTGCTCGATGTCAAAAACAAGGTGCGGCCCAGGACGCTCGCTAACCTCATCGGCGACGAGTCGCGGCGAAAACGTCCGGCTGCCAGGGATGGGGCTTGCAACTTTATTGACAGGACTGAGTTTTGGGTTAATACTCATCGTGTTTGCACGGTGTAATTACACTCGTATGATACACGTATCACAGAGTCGAGCACAAGGAAAAATGGTGGCGAAAAAAGAGAAGCCGACTAAGCGAGGCCGCTCTTGGTCACTCATGATTCCATCCGAGGGCGTCATAGTTCCCGCCAGGGGTATGCTGAAAAGCGTTCGTGAGCAGGTCGGACTATCGCAACCGGCCCTCGCTAAAGAGTGCGGGGTCAGCCGGGATGTCATCGCGAACTATGAATCAGGGCGGACAAGGGCCTCCAGCGAGGATCTACTGAGGGTCTGGCGCGTGCTGGAAGTGAAGGAACGAGCGTTGAATATTTCACGGAAAAAGGAAAGCCCCAGTGCCGCCGAGGCGGTGTTGGGACTCCTCTGGTTTGCAAGAGAGAACGCCCGAAAGCGCCTTGCTGAGATAGAGGGACAAGTCGACAACCTGCAGCGGAAGCAGGAAAGTACGCGGCATCAAATCGCGGAGATCGAGGCTGAGGAAACCCACCGCAAAAGGGCGCTGAAGTACAAAAAAGTAGAATGAAACTAGCGAATAAGCGCGGCTCGGGAACCCGCAACTCGGCCACAATGTTGGTATGGGTGTGTGATGGCTGAGAAACCCGGCGCCGAGAAAACGATATTGACGCAAGCGTACAACGGGCGCAAGCCTGGCAGCCCGATGGGACGGGGCGAGGCAGCAATCCACGCGAGTCTGCAAGCCCAGCGTGCGAGGGCGCGGAAACCCGATTCACCCGACGAGGCGGCAAGGAATAGCCTGGAGGAAGAAGTCGCTTTGCGCGATGCCGAGAACGCACTCAAGGCACCGGACAATTTAATTGCCGCTGCTGGCGAAGCTATCCGGCCAGAGTTTCGGCTCGACTTTCTCGTCGATAGGCTTCAAGACGAGCCGGACATGATCAGCGTGATGGCCAGCGAACATCGAGTCGAGCTAGCCGCATGCGTTGGGCCGCGCGTCGCCGAATCGGCCATCGACGCTGCGCAAACCGCTCAGGCGGCAAACTCCCTCGAAAAGATGGTCTGCCACCACATGGCAGCTGGCCACCGCGTGGCCATGAAGCTGATGAGCAACGCTCTTAATGACTTACTCCCGCCTGTCGAAGCTGCCCGTCTATCAAACGCAGCCGCTCGCATGATGCAGGTCTACCAGGAGGGGCTTCTGACGCTTCACCGGATACGGACGGGCGGCAGGCAAACTGTCGTCGTACAACACGTACAGGTTTCGGACGGTGGTCAGGCTGTGGTGGCAGGAAATGTGAACAGCAACCCATCGGGAGAGGGGGGTATCTAGTGACACCGGGGGCCACGCCAAAAAGTGCGGAAACACCTCATGATCGCCGATGCCCACACGGCTGGCTGAAGCATGGAAATGCGCCGTACGACATTACGAAAGTGAAGCGGTGCGGGGCCAGAAATCGACGCGGTAGCGCTTGCGGCTCGCCAGCCATGCGAAACGGACGCTGCAGGCTACACGGCGGCATGAGCACCGGACCCAAGACGGCGGAAGGGGTCGAGCGGATTCGGCGAGCCAAGACAAAGCATGGCCTCTATTCCGCGGCGGCAATTGCGGAGCGTCAGCGGTTTCGTGACTTGTTCAAGGATTGCCGGGAAGTGGTTTTCGCGGCCAAGAGAGTCTTTTGGGAAAAGGCCAATACTCGCGTAGACCCTGACAACTAGCATTACAAGGTTTCACACTAGCCTGTCCAACGTGCCGCTTTGGACCGACAGCGAGGCCTTGGCGAGGCGAACCACGGAATAGCCACGGTGGCTGCGGCGACGCCACGCAAGTGGCCACGGGCTTAGCGAAAATCGAACTGAGCTTGCGTGGCTTGAATCCTATTTCACTTCGTGGTCCAACTCGATTCCCACGGACTCGAATTGGTAGGCGAAGGTTACTCAAGGACAGAAGCCACAAGATTGTTCCTGTCAGTCGAATTCTTGATGCTCGAGAGGAGCCGTTGATATTTCCGCTTGGGAGCGAGCAGTTGAAGCTTTACCCAAAGGCCCTCAAGCTGGTCTTCCCCCACGATTGGCCAGCCTGATCTGACCACTTGGGAGTTAATTATTGGCGGAATCGAATTGCAGGCAAAGCCAGGGTACAAAATCAAACGGTCACCGACCCAACTCCGCTATCTTCCCTTCAACCCCAGCGCCTCCACCACCTTGTCATCCACCTTCGTGGGCTGGCCGTCTTCCTTCCACACCACGCCGAAGCCACCGCGGTAGTCCCACATGGTCCAGCCGATCGAGTCGGCTTCGAGGGCGGTGCGGACGTCGTGGATCCAGTTCATGCGCGACGCCGGATCGGTCACCCGACGATACGCGCCGAATTCATTGCAAATCAGCGGCACGTTGTAGGTCTTACCCCAGGCGGCGGCCGCATCGATCTCCAGCCGGATGCGGTGCGCGTCCCAGTGGTCGAGCCAGTAGCGCTCCAGCGCGAACCGGTCGGCGAAATCCGGAACCTGCTTGAGCACTTCGTTCATCGAGGATTCGTCGGCCGGGTAGGCGATGCCGTGGGTATAGATCAGGTAGGGATTGCTCCAGCTTGCGCCCTGGTGCGTGAACTGGTTCGGCTCGTAGAAGTGGAAGTTGTAGATGACGTTGCCGTCGAGCAGGGGGTGCTGGGTCAGCAGGTCGATGATGTCGGACCAGTTGGGGCCGGTGGCGATGATGGTGTGTTTGGGAGCGACTTCGCGAATGGCCTCCGCGGCCGCGGCCTGGATACCCGCCCAGCGGTAGGGATCGTGGACCTCGGGCTCGTTCATAACCTCGAAGAAGACTTTCTCGGGATCGCGGTTGGAGTAGTGGGCGGCCAGCCGGCGCCATAACATGACGAATCGCTCCACGCCTTCGTTGTCGTTCTTCACCGCCTGCTTGTAGAGCTCTTCGGGGTGGATGTCGATCTGGACGGCGAGGCCGTTGGCCAGCATAGCGTCGACCGCGCGATCGAGACGGGCCAAAAAGTCTCCGTTCGAACTTCCCCAATGGTTCATCGACTGCTCCAGCGGCACCGGGTCGATACTGAGTCGGACATTGTCGAATCCGAGCTTGGCCATGAGCGCGATATCCGCCTCATCGGTATAGCGACCGGTGAATGCCGCAGAGTAGTCACTGGCATGTTGGGCGAACCACTCCGAGGCGTTGACGCCGTGTTTCAAATGCTGGACGCGGACAAAGGCGGTCCGCATATCGGCTCCGCGATCCCGCGCGGCGGCGGGAACAGCCAGGGCAAGCAGAAGGAGAGCAAGACGGTATCGCACTTCAAACCCCTTCAAAACCAGAATGGAAGACCGTGGCAACGATAACAGGCCGGGAGTTGCTTTGAAGCATTTCCTTTGCCAGGGCAGGACGTCTACCTGAAGAACAAAGATGAGGTCCCTGCCTTGAATTGGATGAAATTCACCGCACTGGTATGCGATATCTCACGAAGGCAATCGCCGCTGACCCGACATTTGAGCCTGCTTACGCTCTACGTGCCGGTGCTCACCTTAAATTGCGTGAGAATCGGCAGGCAATTCGGGACTATACAAAAGCGTTGGAGCTTGACCCGAAGGCTAATCTGTATCAAGACCGCGCTTCGGCAGAGTCGGAATTAAAAGAATATCAAGCAGCTATTCTCGATTACACCAAGGGCATTGCTCAGGGCTGCGAGGATACCCTGTGCGGGACCTACGAATATCGCGCAGACGTTTACTTGAAACTCCGCGATTATCCACATGCGATCATTGATTTCACCCATGCCATCAGAAACTATCTGGCGGGCACGATTTTTGGATTAAATATCGACCAGTTCCGCAGAATTTATCCCGAATATGACGACATAGCTGATGACGTATTGTGTGAAAAACTTCGAGTGCTGTTTAACCCGCAAATGAGCTACGCGGATTACTCCAAACAGTTCTTGATCGACGCGAAGGAATTTGATGTTACCGTCTTGCCAGAACTGTTTCTGAAACGGGGTGATGCCTACGCCGATATGGGAGACGTTGCTAGCGCAAATCGAGAGTATGACCGTGTGTCTGCTGGATTTCCGAAGTGGGCGGAACACGAATTCACGATGAGCAACGGAAAACGGATTCGCGTCCGCCAGTAAAAGCCTTAGCAAATGCTCAACCGTAACTCACTGAGCTGCACGAGCAATGCAATTGGCACCACGACGAATACCATTGCCAGTAAGAAGGAGTCAGCCAATGAAACTCACCGCCGAACAGATTCAAGCCAATTGTACCGTTCGAGCGAAGCTCTGGCAGGAATACGTCGCCAACTATCAAAAGGCGCTGGCAGAGTCGCCGGAAGCATTCTCGGCATTCTCAGCCGAGTTCCGCGAACGATACTTACGTGTCAGCCTGAGCCACTGATCGGGAACGGCATGGCGTTCGACGAAACATTCGAGGACAGTTGCGCCACCATGCTAAATTGCGGGTGGCAGGTGACGGAGATCGCCCGGCACTTCAATGTGACCTCGGAACAGGTGGTTCTAGCCATTCGATTACATACTCGCCAGGAGCGAGAACTGCCGTCCAAAGTCCAGCATCCGGATCGTTCCTCAAGTCCCGTTCGGTGGAGAAATTCAGCCTAGAATATGGCTCGGGTTCAAAACCCTTCCCGAATTTTGGAACCATTTACGGCGACCAACGGTAATTCCCCTAAGACTTTCCACAACCCCGTTTCTCGGGAGTGATCGTTCTACCAGTCGGAGCTTGGAGGCGGCAATGGTATACTCCCGCGCCAGCCATGAGTTGTCCTGCCTGCGGAAGTGAGGTCCCTGGCGCTGCCCGCTTTTGCCCTTCCTGCGGCAGCGCGGTGGATAGCGGCTCCGGACCTACGCTGGGGCCTGAAGAACCTACTCCTCGCGCCCCGGGCTCCCCAGGCGCTTCTCCGCGCAAGCGGGATTTCTCTCCCAGTGTCAGGATTTCCTCTTCCTCCGGCTACGAAGCACGTTACGTTCCCGGAACTACTCTTGCGGATCGGTACCGCATTGTTTCGCCGCTTGGCAAAGGCGGAATGGGCGAAGTCTATCGCGCTGAAGACTTAAGGCTCGGGCAAACAGTGGCACTGAAATTTCTGCCCCGGTCGGTGGCACAGGCGGAAGAGGCGCGCGAGCGGTTCACGCGTGAAGTTCGTCTGGCGCGTCAAGTTTCGCATCCGAACGTCTGCCGCGTGTTCGATATCGGTGAAATCAGCGAGACCAGCGACGCTGGCAAAACCCTCACACACACGTACCTGACCATGGAGTTTGTTGACGGCGAAGATCTCGCCTCGCTAATGCGCCGTATCGGGAGGTTGCCGCCGGACAAAGCCCTGGAAATGGCGCGACAAATGTGCGCAGGCCTGGCCGCCGCGCACGAGCACGGCATCATTCATCGTGACTTGAAGCCCGCGAACATCATGCTGGACGGGCGGGGCCGCGTGCGCATCACAGATTTCGGCCTCGCGGGGCTGGCCGCTGAAATCGAAGGCGCCGACGCGCGCGCCGGCACGCCCGCCTACATGTCGCCGGAACAATTCGCCGGCGGGGAATTGACGCCCAAGAGTGATCTCTACTCGCTCGGCCTGGTGCTCTACGAAATTTTCACCGGCAAGCGCCCATTCGATGCGACGACCAGCGAAGAAATGGTGCGTCTGCGCGATAAGAGCGCGCCAACGGCGCCGTCCGCGCTCGTAAAAGAACTCGACCCGCTCATCGAGCGCGTGATCCTCCGCTGCCTGGAAAAAGATATCGCGAAACGTCCAGCGTCCGCGCTGCAAATTGCCACAGCATTGCCGGGAGGCGATCCGCTCGCCGCTGCACTCGCCGCCGGCGAAACTCCGTCGCCTGAAATGGTCGCTGCTTCGGGCGAAACGGAAGGAATCCGTCCGGCGGTTGCCTGGACGGTGTTGGCCGGAATTTTCGTTTTGGTCACTGCCGGAATTTTGTTCAGCGCGCAAGCGAAACTCTATAGGCGCGTGCCACTCGAAAAACCGCCGGACGAGCTTGCCGGACGCGCCCGGGAAATTCTGAAGACTTTCGGTTACACAGATTCGCCGGTGGATACGGCGATGGGATTTTACGAAGGGAAAGACTTTCTTCGTTACATCACCGAACACGACACGTCGAAGACGCGTTGGGACAACCTGGAAACCGGAGCCTTCGTGTTCTGGTATCGGAGCAGCCCGCGGCCGCTCGTCACCACGAACGCTTCCAAAGATTCACCCATGTTGGGGACCGTGTGGACAGACGATCCGCCGCTCGACGTCTCTGGGATGACGGTCGTCCAGCTAAACCCTCTGGGCCGATTGACGCAGTTCCTCGCAGTTCCGCCACAAGTCGAGAAGCCGGATGGCACCGCGCCGACAATTAATTGGGCGTCGCTGTTTTCCGCCGCGGGACTGGATCTTTTCAAGTGGACGTCAGTTACTCCGACATGGACGTCACCTACTTATAGCGACGCACGCGCTGCGTGGACCGGATCGCTCGCCGAGCGCCCCGATACCCCCATGCGCATTGAGGCGGCTGCGTACCGGGGCAAGCCTATCTATTTCGAGTTGATCGGGCCATGGACCCACCCCCAGCGCATGCAGCCGCACCAGCCCTCCACGAGCGAACAGATAGCTGGCATCGTAGGCCTTGTTTTGCTGCTTTCGATGCTGGTGGGCGGCGCGTTACTCGCTCGCCGAAACTTGCGGCTGGGCCGCGGCGATCGTCGTGGAGCTGGACGTATTGCAAGTTTTGTTTTTGTCTTGTGGACAGTGGCCTGGGCTTTTGGCGCGCATCACGTTTCCAGCGTCGACGAATTCGGGCATGTCCTCTTTTCTTTGGTATTCGGCATTTCCTTCTCCGCTTTCTTCTGGGTTGTTTACGTTGCGTTGGAGCCGTATGTACGCCGCCGCTGGCCCGATGCGCTGGTCTCGTGGAGTCGTTTGCTGGCCGGAGGATTTCGCGATCCACTGGTGGGGCGCGATATCCTTTTCGGCTCTCTGCTGGGCGCGTTCGGCATTGCGTCAGTCCGATTTGGATGGCATGTTCCCTCGTGGCTCGGCCATCCTCCGTTGCAGCCATATTTCGGTCCGACGTGGCAGTTTCTCGGGGCGCGGCCCGTCATTGCTGATCTATCAAACAACTTGATCGCTGCGGTTGCTGTCTCGTTCGTAATTTTGTTTACACTGTTCCTTCTCCGGGCCTTGCTGCGCAAGGAATGGCTGGCAGCGATTGTCTGCGTTCTTTTGATCACGTTCTTCCGCCCGCCGACGGCGGACCCGTTCACCGCTGTTACGGTGGTGTCCATTCTGATCACCACTAGCCTAACCCTGTTTTTGTTTCTACGCTTTGGTCTGCTGGCTGTTGTGGCGTCGTATTTCTTCGACGATATCCTGGGCAGCTTCCCCCTGACGACCCAAATGTCCGCGTGGTATGCGGGCCTCAGCATCGCAGGGATTCTGCTGATGGCCGCGATGGCGTTCTACGGCTTCTACACTTCCCTCGGAGGCCGACCAATTTTCGGCGGCGCCGTTCTCGACGAGTGAGCCGCCATTCATGCGCCAACCCCACCGTGTAGCGGCCACATTTGGTTATTCGAGCTACCGGCCACTCGGGTTCAAAAAACCTTTTCCCGAGTTTTGGAACCCTTTAGGGCGACCCGATAAATAGTTCTGACCCCCATCTCCGCGGCGATCCGCTTACAGCCGACGCCCTTCGCGCGCAGCATGGCAATCCCGGCGAGCGGACTTGAGCTTCCCTGGCTATCGGATGGACCGCAGGCCCACAGTGAAGTCCCGACAGCCCGAAATGTTACAAAACAAGAAGACCGCCCCGATTCAAGGCGGTCCCAAGTCGTTTGTTTGTGTAGGCCGGTCGGCGGAAAAGGTTACAGAATAGACAGAATGTAACCTGCTGTGATCTGGGCAAGAACGCGGAGATTGGCGAGAAAGTGTGGACGAATGGCGAATGGCTTGGCCGCTGCCCGCCGGCCGGGCGCAAGGGCGTCGAGGCCACTTGTCCGGTAACCCGACTAACCGGGACTTGAGAAACAGTTGGGCCACCAGCTACGTTAGAACCCGCATCATATCCGACCAGTTTTGTTGAAGCGCCCCATAGGAGTTTAGAGGTGCCCTCATGAAATCCGCATCCATTGCATTGCTTTTAGTAGTTCTGTTCCCCAGCACGTCTCGTTCGCAAAGCCCGTTCGACGGTACTTGGGTTATTGATACCGACAAAAATCGAGACTTCGCGGTCGAAAAACCGATCACGTTTTCGCTCGCCGATGGGATTTTTCGGGATTGCAATAGGGTGGTCAAGGCCGATGGCAAAGATCAGAAGGTTCGCGCCACTGGTTATTGGGATACAGTCAGCGTCCGCATCGTGGACAAACATACGGTCGAGGTGACGTCGAAAAAGGCTGGGAAACCAATGTACACGGAAACGGACACTGTTTCTCCAGACGGCAACACTTTGACCCAAGTGGTGAAAGATTCGACAGAAGCAGAGGCTGTTACGTTTGAGAGTATGTTTAGGCGTATTGCACCCGCGTCGCCTCCCGGTGCACACGTTCTCTCAGGTTCGTGGCAGATTTTCAAGCAGAGCCGGTCGGCGAACAGCACGATCATCACATACAAGTGTACATCGCAAGGATTCAGTGCTGAGACTCCGCTGGGAGAAAAGTTTGACGCGAAATTCGACGGCAAATTCTATCTGATAGAAGATGACCCAGCACACACTATGGTCGCCGTGAAACAAATTGATGCCAACACGGTGGAAATGACCAATCAGCGTGACGGAAAGATTGTGTTCGTAGTGCGTTTGGAGGTTACGTCCGACGGAAAAGCCATTCACGCATCGTCGGAAAGCAAGGAAGACGGAAACGTGAAAACTTGGGGACTACACAAAAAGCCTAATTAGCTGTTCTGCGGAAGTTGCTTCGCTTCAAGCGCCTGGCAAACGCGGTTATCCGATTGCCGCTTGAAACTAGGGTCAAGTCCTGGTAAATGCGGTTACCGTACAAGTGAAATTGGCCCAGGTCTCACTGTCCGGTTATCCGACGCAATATAAAAGGGCGCCCCTTTTGGAGTAGGGTTTGGGTGCTTGCCTCAATCCCTACAGAAAGGAACGCCCTCAATGGATAGCAAAAAGTATATCGGTATGGATGTCCACAAGGAAAGCATTTCGATTGCGGTGATGAATGGTGTGGGAAAGATCGTGATGGAGTGCGTGATCGAGACAAAAGCCAGCATGATTCTGCAGTTTGTCGATGGGCTGCGCGGAGACTTGCAGGTCACGTTCGAAGAAGGAACCTCGGCCGCTTGGTTGTACGACTTGCTGAAACCGCACGTGACGAAACTGCTGGTGTGCGATCCGCGAAAGAATGCCTCCATGAGGGAAGGCAACCAGAATGACAAGATCGACGCCCGCCGGTTGGCCGAGCTGCTGCGTCTCAATCATCTCAGCCCCGTCTATCACGGTGAACACGGGCTGCGAAGTCTGAAGGAACTGGTACGCAGTTATCTCACCATCACCAAAGATCTCGGACGGGTCATGTCGCGGGTGAAGGCCATCTATCGCAGTTGGGCCATTCCCTGCACCGGCAAGCAGGTTTATGCCCCTCGGCATCGGGCCGAGTGGCTCGCGAAGATCACGGAACCGGGGGTTCGCCGACGGGCAGAGTTTTACTACCAACAGCTCGATGCGCTGCGGACGGTACGTCGGGAAGTGCGGCGGGAGCTGTTGGCGGAGGGCAAGAAACACAAGACCTGGAAACGGCTCTGCCAGATTCCTTCGATCGGTCCGATCCGGTCCGCCGTACTGCTTGGCATTCTGCAGACCCCGCACCGTTTCCGCACCAAGCGGCAGCTATGGACTTACAGCGGTTTTGGCATCGAGACACAAAGCAGCGCCGATCACCGTCGTGTCGACGGGCAGCTCGAACGAGCGAAGAAACAGAGCTCCATCCGCGGATTGAACCGAAACTGCAATCACGATCTGAAGAATCTGTTTAAGGGCGCGGCGATCGTGGCCTCGAGCAAACCCGGTCCGTTTCAAGAGTTCTACACCGCTTTGCTGACTAAGGGCATTCGGCCGGAGATGGCGCGTCTAACCTTGGCCAGGAAGATTGCCACCATCGTGTTGATCGTGTGGAAGAGAGGAGCGTGCTTCGACGCCCAACATCTGAAACCACAAGCAGCTTGAGTGTCTCTGACCGAGTCCGCTCCATCTCTGGGGATTTCTCTGGCGGTGGCCGTGGAGTTCTCGAGGCACTCTGGTTCGAGAGCGAGTCTCAGCCGATTAGTTAGGCGCTGCGTGCTTCGGGCACCTAGTCTCAGCACGACCCTAGGCCCTCTCGGACAACCAGAAAAAGCTATGGGCCACGAGTCCCCGATAGAACTATGGTCGCCAAATTTGACCGCCGTTCTGCTTTGCTGGTTTCGGAACTGACAGGCTTCGTCGCCAAGAAGCCATGAAAACCGCTGGTAGAGAAAACCCAAACCGCTGGGCAAGAGCGCCCCGCAACCGAGTACATGGTACGGAAGAGCAGAACAGATCTCGCTCGATCAAGTGGGCTGAGAAGCAAGAAGAATTCCGGCCGATGGAGATGTGTTTTTTCTTGACTTCTACCTTTATAGAACTAATCGGGACTTAGTCCGTTTGTCAGTCCCCGTGCGCGTTTTGGGAGACACCCGCTTGAAGAACTCACGCACTCGCCCCGAACCGAGAACAATCCAATAGTGGGCGCCCTCGAAATGGAGATGGACTATCTGTTCGCCAGCCAGATCGTTCGAGACTACGAGGGCAACGCTCGATGAATCTTTGGCGACGACCCTGTAGCGGCTCGCCGTCACTTGTCCATTCAAAGTCGAATAGCAATGGGTTGTGGTATAGCGAAGCTCAAGCTTCCCAAACAGTTGCAGAAGTTTCTTCTGTTTCGCCGTTGAGATGTCACGCCGAGCAACGATGTCAAGCGACGTCCTGCGAGCATCGGACCGCCAAATGCCAATGAGCCGAGAATCCTGCATATCCATGAAAAGTTATCACGCGGTTTGGTGGAGAGAAAATCGAATTGTTTGACTGCCAGTGGCCAGTAACGCGCGCCAGTGCTTGATAAACGCGCTTACCGGAGTCCTGGTACGGCCAATGTCCGGTAACCCGACTTACCAGGCACAAGGCGCTGCGGCGAAGGAATATCCACCTCGGGGATTGATATCTGTTCGCATGTCCCGACCAATACTCTGGCGTTATGTGTTGCTGTCGATTCATCTTTTGTAGACTCGCACTGATCGTGGTACAAAGACTCGTTCACCGGTGCGCCAGTGGCGACATGGGTTACGTGGTCAGGTCCAGGGCCTTAGCCGTGCGGCCTGGCCGCCGGGGAGGAGAAATAGATGAGCAGATTGGGAAAATTCACGCTTGAGATGGCTGTGATCTTCTGTTTGGCATCAACCACCGCGATGGCACAACAGACCAAGGACTTGCCGTCTATCATTGACGTGCACCTGCACGCACTACATGCCGCTTCCTTTGGCAGCCCGACGCCACCGGTGTGTACCGGCGACAAAGATCTGGCTTTCGCACCTATCGACCCAAAGAATGGATATAGCCTGCTTGGCACGGAAGCGTGCTCTGCGCCGATGCAGGCGCCGCAGAGTGATGAGCAACTACAGCGCGATACTTTCGATCGACTGGACAAATACAACATCGCGGCGGTGACCAGCGGCTCACCTGAGTTGGTTAGCAAATGGCGCGAGATCTCCCCAAAGCGGATCATCCCTGGCCTTGCGTTCAATCTTGAGGGCGCACCCAGTGTGGAGACGTTAAGGCAACTCTATAAGGGTGGCAAGTTTGTCGTATTGGGCGAGGCCATGACGCAATACGAGGGCATCTCTCCCGATGATCCGGCCTGGGAGCCGTATTTCGCCCTGTGCGAAGAACTGGATATTCCCGTCGGAATCCACACGGGACTGGGGCCACCTGGCGCTTCTTACTTCAGCTCACCCAAATACCGCGCTCGAATCAGCAACCCTTTGTTGTTGGAGGACGTGCTGGTGCGCCATCCAAAACTGCGCCTCTATGTGATGCACGCTGGCTGGCCCATGAGCGATCAGATGGTTGCGCTTCTTTATGCCCATCCCCAGGTATATGTGGACGTTGCCGTGATTGATTGGGCCATTCCGCGCAAAGAATTCTATCAATATCTGCGGCGCCTCGTAGAGGCTGGATTTGGCAAGAGGATCATGTTCGGCTCCGACCAGATGGTTTGGCCGGGGGCAATCGACATCGCGATCGAAGGGATTCGTTCCGCAGAGTTTCTCTCGGAAGAACAGAAACGAGACATCTTTTATAACAACGCGGTCCGCTTCCTGCGATGGAACGCGAGCAATTAGTACTCCCACGGCATTGGCAGTGGAACGGCGAGGCCCGTCGCATTTGCCGACGAAATGAGGACACGATCTCCATTCGGTGTTTCCTCGAAAGCGTGGCGGATGATTCCGAGCGATTCGAGTTTTTCCCAACTCCTGGTAAACGCGGTAACCGGACATGTGGAGTCCTGGTACGTCCACTTGTCCGGTAACGCGACCTACCGGGAGTTAGCGTACCTTTTGATCTGATGCCTTAAACTTTGATCGGATCGGGCACCCTTAACGATGACAAGCATTAAGAGCGAAGTCTACCCGGAGTTGGCTTCAGTCCTGCAACGATTCGTCGCCAGCGTGCAAGATGCACTGGGAGGTAACTTTCTCGGTGCCTATCTCGTCGGCTCGCTCGCAATCGGAGACTTCGATCTCGACAGTGATGTGGATTTCCTGATCCTCACCAACACCGAGTTAAGTGATGCGGAATTAAAATCGTTACGAACAACCCATGTCGACATCCATGCCCTCGGTTGCTACCCAGCCGAGCATCTGGAAGGCTCTTATCTAAGTACGGATTTGCTGAATCGGGCTGATCTCGTCGGCGTGGAACCACTATGGTACGTAGACAATGGAAGCACATCGTTGGAGCGTTCAATTCACGACAATCAATGGCACGTTCGCTGGATTCTTCGGGAACGGGGCATCACCATCATTGGTCCCGACCCGAAAACTCTCCTAGACCCGATACCGGCGGGAGCCATGTGCACCGAGGCCGTGAATGCTCTTCAAAAGCTCAAGATCCTTATCGTCGCTGAGATTGGCCAGCCGCTCGGATGGTTCAACATGCGCTTCGGTCAGTCCTTCGCCGTGCTCACTTCTTGCCGCATGCTTCACACCTGTCAAACCGGCACAGTGCAATCGAAGCTCTCTGCTGCGAGATGGGCCGAGCAATCCCTCGATCCCACATGGCGTGCACTGATCCGTAAAGCATGGACAGAACGCATCGGTGTCCGCTTTGGCGATAAGGTTCGTCAGCCTGCAGAGACCAGCCTAGTCCGCGAAACAGCTAGATTCGTAGCCTATGCGCACAGCCTTGCTGAGACTTTTCAGGGCCGCACCTTCGACAACTCCTCGTAAACGCTGCCAGCTCAACCGGTCGATGCAACACCATCTAATCAGCTGATCCGACAATACTTCCCCTGGAGAACCGATCTCTTTGGCTGTACTCGGTCAAACCTAGCCAGGGTAGCGTTCTGGCTGATCTAACCTAGCGAGCGGATTTAGTCTTTGTTTTCAAGGCAAGGTGGGTTCAGAGCAGAGTGTTGCGTCGACCCATTGAGACCACCTTTTTTCCAGACAGCTAGTATGTCAATGCGTCGGATTTGCTACTGTTTCGAACCTTGCGACTTGATAGGTCCAGATGTGGCCCCAAAAGGGTGGTCGAAGACCTCCACCGTTGCGGGGCGGGAGGACGTCTATAGCGGCTTCGGGTGCGCGGCCAGAGCCTCGCGATAGACCTTGAGATTATTCTTGTCCACGACCACCGTGCCAGTATCCACTGACGTAGGCATTGGCGCCGCGGGGGCGGTACGCCAGTCGTTGAATTGGTGTACTGCGTTGTGGTGCAAGTCGTCGAGGAACTTCAGCCCGTAGTAACTCATGACATAGGGCTTTTGCGTGATCGTGGCCGCAATTGCGCCGCGGTCGATCCAATCAAGCGTCTCCGGATCGTTGTCGAAGGCCACGATCGGCAGCTTGCCTTCCATGTTGAAGCGGTGCACCGCTCCGGCGGCGCCGGACCCCCCTGTCGCCTCCAAGCAAATAATTCCGTCTACTTTTACTTTCTTCTGTATCAGCTCGGAAACCTGGTCAAACGCGCTTCGCGCGTCGCCCTGGTCATCCAGGATCTTTGTCAGCTTGAGAGCAGGAAAATTCGCCAGCGCGTCCGCTACGCCCGCCACTCGATCGTCGAGGTTATGCTGTCCCGAAATCGTGATCACCGCAATGCTCCCTTTCCCCGAAACCAGCGCCGCAATCCGCTTCAGGCTCTCTCTGCCAGCCTTGAAGTTATCCGTTCCGATGTACACCACGCGCTTCGAATCCGGCACATCCGCATCCACGCAGATCACCGGGATGCCCTGCGCCACCGCCTTGTCAATCTCTGCCTGGAAAATCTCGGGCCGCGCCGCGGAGAGGCAGATTCCGGCGGGGTGCTGTTCCACGATCTGGCGGAACATTCCTAGTTCCGCGTTCGGAGCATACCCCGTGGGACCAATCAGTTCACCCTTTACGCCGAGCGCTTTGGCCGCGTCCAAAAACCCCGCCTCCGCCTCCTTCCAGTACGGCAAGTTAATATTCGTGGCCACGAACACGTAGCGTTCGTTTTCCTCGTGGTAAGGCGTCGCACACCCCGCCATCAGCACTGCCCCAACGAAAACAAAAACAGATACCAGCGTGGTCCCATGTTTCCTCATTGGAATTCTCCTTTCGCACTCGAGCTGGCCTGCGGGGTGTTTGCTCGCACCCTCGGAAAATTCGGGCTCCGGAACATGCCTGGAGAGACTCCTAGCTTAGATTCTGCGCGGGGCGCGGGAATGCGAACGGGCCGGAGTACAAGGACGATGTTCGTTGCTCTACCGGGGACTATACTATAACTGGCGTCCCCAAATGTTCCGAGGACTGTCGACCATGACAGCGCAGGACCGCGCCCCCAGTCATTGGGCGAAGTTGCCCATTTCACTGCGGGCTGTCATCTCCGGCCTTCTTATTACTCTTGCTACTGTCAACGTGTGGCCGCTTTTGCTTCTGAACCTTGGCGTGCCGCTCGCCGCGTTCACCGAAGTGATACTCCTGGGGCTCTTTCTCTGGTGGGCAGGCGGGGGAGGTCCTCCACGCACAACGCAAGCCGCCCGTGCCACGGCGTTCCGTCGTGGCAGGCTGTCGCCCACGCAATGGTTTTGGGGCGTTATCGCCGCGCTCTTCTTCGCGGCGACGATTCATGCCTCAATTGTTTTACTGTTCCGCTTTGTGTCCTTTCCGATGGCGGCGTTCCGTCACGGTTATGATGTTTCTTTCATCCCTACCCAGCCCCTGAGGTGGCTGGCAGTTGTGGTCTCTGCCACATCGGCGGGGATTTGCGAAGAGACCGGTTTTCGGGGCTACATGCAGCGCCCGATCGAACAGCGCTATGGCGCGCCGGTTGCGATTCTGATTTCCTCGCTCTTCTTCATGGCTCTGCATCTCACCAAAGCCTGGGCGACGCCGGGAATGGTACCTATCGTGTTTGGCGCAGGCGTACTGCTGGGGCTTCTCGCTAGGTCCTCCGGATCACTCATTCCCGGGATGATCGGTCACGTGGTGATGGACATTGGGCTGTTCGCTTATTGGTGGACCGGTATCGCCGGCGGCTTTACCGCGCGGACGATTACCGATACGGGCGTGGATCGGCCATTCGCTATCGCGTGTGCCGCGTTCACGATCTCACTTTTTATGGTGCTCTTTGCGATATCGAGACTCCGGGGAAGAGTACAGATAGCGGTCACTCGAAGCGAAGAACAAGGCCAGGAGGGCGTATGAAAACGACCGCGTCCCTTAATGACGAACCGCCCCTGCGCTATGCGCGGATATTGGGGTGCCGCGTTCTGGTCGGACCTATCTGCTGCGAGGGAGTGCTAGCTCGGCGGTAATTTTATTTGCCCACTAGGCGCGTTAATCGAGAGTTGGCGAAATGGAACCACGAGAACAGCGATTGGGAGTCGCGACGGGTCTCCTCTCGGCGGCATTTCTGGCAACTTACATTCCCGCTGCTCGAGCCACTCGAGTCGATCCAATGACAACGCTTCGTCACAACTGAACGAGACGCGCTATCTCGTCTCAAAAGCTATCGCACCTGCGCCTCAACCGGGTCCGGCAACGTGACCCTTCCGTTCATCAATTCGCCGATCGTCAATTCCTGTCCGTGCGCCAAGTATTTCTCCAGTACCCCGGGCTTCATCCACGCAAATCCCCACGCATCCTCCACCGCGATCAATGTGTATTTCCCCGGCAAAATTCCGCCGACCATAAACGTCCCGTCGAGATCGCTCTGGTCGCGCCGGAATCGCTCGATATGCGCCCGTGGATCCTTCGGCACCAACGCCACCATCACGCCCGACGCCGGCTTCCCATTTTTCTTGACGACGCCCTCCACCGACACCAACCCCCCCATCAGCGTCGCACCAATCTCCACGGTCGATCCCTCTCCCACCGTAATGTCGTGCCCTTCCACTTCCGTCCCCTGAATCGTCATCCTGCCGATTGTGTACTGCGGCGGCTTCGATACATTCACCAGCACCGCATATTTTCCCGGTGCCACGCCCTCAAACGCCACCTCGCCACTCGCCGATACGGGAAGGAACGCGACCACCCGCCTCTGCTCGTTGCGCAAAGTCAAATTCAGTCCCTGCGGCACATCCTCTCCGCGGGCCGTCTTCAGTTTCACTTTCACGGTGCCCGCCGACTCCGGTGCCTTCGACTCCAGAACCTGCCCATCTTTCGCCAGTTCGACCTGACCGTTCGCCCGGATCATCCCATTCGGATTCGGTTCTCCGATCGCATATCTCCCCGGCGCCAAACCATCGATCTCCATTTCGCCCGGGTTCGCTCCCGGGACCATTTCCCCGTTGTACGGCCCCACATTGTCGAACTCCATCTTCTCGAGCGTCGGCCAAACTGCCGTGCCTTCCGCCGGGTTTCCCTGCGCTTTCACCGTGACATGCAACGCCGGCAACGGATTCAAATGAATGTTCGCAATGACTCGCTCGCCCTTCTCTACCGAAATCGGCGTCGCCCCTTCGGGCTCTGTCGCTCCGTTGTAATAGGTCGTCGCGTACGCCACGTTCAACTCCGGCGCTACGGTGTCCACCCGCGTCCTCATGCCGTTCTCGTCTACCCAGCCCGGATACACCGCGTACCATGGCCGCACCGCTGTCGAAACAAAGTAATCCGCCGGAATCAACTGCGCGAATTCGTATTTCCCTTCGTCGTCGGTTATCGCGTATCCGTAAGTCACCACGCGGTCTTGTCCAAACTGCCGGTTCTGCATGTACAGCTTCATCCGCGCGTTCCGCACAGGCTCTCCCGCCTCATCGATCACTTTTCCTGCGATCGAACCGAACGGAATCATCCGCAGCACCAAATTCTCCGTCTCCAATCCGGCCCCGGTGACGATTGCCGTCGAGAATCCCTCGTGCCACTGATATGTCGTGATCAGGAAGTTGCGCCTTGCACCTTCGAGCGAAAATTTGCCAGCTGGCACGTCGCGAAATTCGAATCGTCCGTCCTCGGCTGTAACTACAGACTCTGCCTTTCGCCGATCCTGAACTTCGGCGAGCGAAACCCGTGTTCTCCCCAATGGGGCACCGTCCGCGTCGTTGACGACAATTCCCGCAACGCGGTAGTTCGCCTGCGCACAATTTGAAACGCTCACACAAATAAACATCACCACCAAAGTCAAAACTCGCGTCCGTGCGAACCTGTGACGGTTGTTCCGTGGAAAATCAGCCTTGTTTCTGGATGTCATCAAGTATCGACTCAATGCAAACCTCTCACTCCGTAGCCAGCGATACGTGAATTTGCTCTTTCTGCTCCGGCACCACCGTGATCGACTGTGCGTCATATTTCCGCATCGCGTCTTCATTCCAATATTCCAAGTCATTCCTTGGCCGGTCGAATGCCAGCACGCGGTACGTTCCCGGCGGTAACTGCGCCACCTGAAAACTCCCATCCGGTTGGACGACAGCAATTTTGGATTCTCCGCCTTCCCGTACTGGCGCGAAATACACAAATCCTGCTGGGGTCCCCGACACCACGCCCAACGCGGTTCCGCGGCTCCGATTCGCAACATCGGTCACCGAACCATCGATCTCCGCGCCGTCATCCCGCAACGTCACCTCAATCGGCGGCAACGACGTACCTGCGCCGATCACCAAATCGGAATTCTGCAAATCGGTCTCGCCGCATCGCACCGATGCGACATACCCGATCGGCGTCTGCACTCTCACTCGATACTCTCCCGCCGGCACGTTTGGTATTACCAATCCGTCCGCCTCGGGATCGCTCGGCGGTTGTGCCATCAGCTCGCGACGAAACTCAAACTCCTCCGCCGCGACCAGCACTAGTTGAACGTATGCGCCGGGATGCCGGCGCGTCTGAGAACCAATTTGTCTTCCGGCCACTTGTGACGGTGGCAGGTTTTCCGCCTGTCGGAGAGCCTGCATCTGCTCCGAATTGCCAAACTCTTCTGTGATCTGCACATCGACGACAGCTCCCCCCATCAACGTCACCATGCCTGTCGCCGGCCCGCCGCTCACCGACAGATTCGTAACGCCCGTCAGCACATTGTCCGTTTGGCTCGTGACCCTCACCAGATAATTCCCGTCCGGCAGCATCCCGTCGATGGTCCCGTCCCGAAAGTCGTAGCCCAAGGCATATCCCGGCCCTCGGTGCCCGTCTTTCCAAACTTCAACTTGCGGCACCGCTCCGTTCAGTAAGTTGGTAACTCCGATTCGCACTCGGTAGTACCGCCGCCTCTCCGGCGTCAGGGTCGCCTGAAACGTTTCGCCGGTGCCCAGAATGATCAGCGCACCGCCGCTAAAATCCGCCGCGCCCGGGTAGTAATCCGGCGGATACCCAAACTGTTGCCCTCGCGGATTGCTGGTTACCGGGTCGCGCTCGTTCAATTCCATCGAAAACAATTTGTACTGGCCCACTTCCAGATCGCCGAACCTGAATTCTCCGTCCGACTTCGCCTCAGCCGTCCCCGCAGGGACCCACCGGACGCGACCGAATTCCACCGTTCGCCGGTACAGTGCCACCTGCATCCCCCGCGCACCCTCGCCATCGACAAGAGTCACGTGCCCCACCACCCGCGACTCCGGCGTCAACGGGATAGTCACCTCTTCTTGATCCCGCGTCAGTGCGACTCCGAGATTTCCCGATGTTTGAAAATTCAGAAATCCAACCCGACGCGCTGTCAGAAAATCGGGCCGGTCCACCGTTGTCTGCTGCTGAGTCGCTGCGTTAGTTCCTGCGGCTAGGACAGCGGCTGTAGCCGGGGCAACGGTCTTCTTTTCCTTGAACACCATCTGGAACCGACCGCGTTCGTCGGTCATCGTCGCGAACCGGTTGTCTAGCGATGACACGACCGCTCGGCCGACCGGCTGGTGTGTAACCACATTCACCACCGTGCCTCGCAGCACCGTTTTTTCGGCAGCGGCTCCGCCCACTTGCTGGCCTGCGAACACAACGCTATTCATCGCGACAAGACACACGATCACCCGCGCAACGGCAACCATGCTTGGAGCTAAATCGAGGCTTGCCACCGAACTCCCCTCCATCCTCGCTAGCGAGTTTCCGGATTATGACATGTTTTGGACGTATCGACCCCACAACTCCATCCGATTCCGACGAGGTTCCTGCACTCTGGCTGAAGACGACTGTCCGCGCCACGCTGCCCAACGTGGGAGGCATCACCGAGATGATGAAGATCGCGGCGATCTGCGAGACGCACTTCGTGGGGATCGTACCGCATTTCACGGGGCCCATCGCTACAGCAGCGCTGGTGAATTCGCTAGGTACATTTTCGGGCCGGAGATGCGGAATCCGCCCGAAATCACTTGTCCGATAACCCGTGCCAGCTCAACCGGTCGATGCAACACCATCTAATCAGTTGATCCTACAATACTTTTCCTGGAGAACCGATCTGTTTGGCTGTACTCGGTCAAAACCTAGCCAGGGTAGCGTTCCGGCTGATCTAACCTAGCGAGCGAATCTAGCCTTTGCTTTCAATTCAAGGTGGATTCGAGCAGAGTGTTGCGTCGACCCATTGAGACCACCCGACTTATCAGCCAAGTAGAACCGAATCGGCGTGGTAAGGTAGGTTGGAATTCATGCTTCCGTCAACTGTGAAGAACATTGTCCTGGACGGCCGTGCGACGATTCGAGGCTGGTCCGCATACAAACATCAAACTGGAAAACTGCCTTGGCTTTCAATTGTGGTTCATTTCTTGAATTGGGTCGTGATTCTTGCGGGGATGATCTTTCTACTTTGGTGTAGCGGGAGAAATCGTTGGACACCGTGGGGCTTTGCGGGTGTGTTGGCGGCGATGGGGTTGCCTTATGCCTGCTTTTGGTTCTGGTTAAAGAGCAAAGTGAAACTAAATCAGATATGCAACGGTCGGCGTTTGGCGAGGTCGAAAGCATTGCGATAGCCGGCCGAAAGGCCAAAGGCTCCATCCAAGCTCCGTCCCAATGTCCGGTAATCCGACTTACCAGGAGTTAACCCTACAATTGCCAGACTGGGCGGGGCGGGTTCTGGAGTAGTATTTGATTCGGCCAATTTTACCTGCAGAAAACACTGGAATAATAAACACACACAGCCTGTGCGGATTGGCGGCCAACTCGTCCGACCTAGTTGGGGTCAAAATTATTCATCAGCCATACGTCTGATTTCTCTTCAGTCGCACTGACAACAATCTTTCGGCCGTCGGGGCTGACCGAACCTGAAGAGAGACCGCCATGAATAGTAAATAGTGTTTTGGGTGGCTTGGGATTAGCGAGCGCTATTCGAACAATATCCGTTCCAGCTATTCGACCTGCATACACGAAGTTCCCATCGGGAGACCACCCCAGAGGCATATAAGGGCCAGGAGTTAGAAACCGTTCCGAGTAATTGTCCGCTGTAATCTCCCACAGACCGAATCCATCGCTCCGATTCCAAAGTACGGCGAGCTTCTTGCCGTTGGGCGAGAACCGCGGCCCTCCAAGGAGAAAGCCTTTTGAAGGGGCCGGGAGGATGGCCTGCTCCTTTTGCGTGTCGACATTAAGGCTATGAAAATCGTGCACTCCCGGTTGCTGGTATACGATTTCCGAGCCGGGGAACCACGCAAGGTCGTAACTTGTGCCGGATGCATTTGTTTGATCGAAGATGCGCGGCGAACCGCCCTCGGCGTTGACGATCCATACCCTTGGCACGCCTCCTTGATCGCAAATGAACGCAATCTCTTTCCCGTCCGGTGACCATCCTGGACTCGAAGACCACGAGTTTTCAAAGAAGGTCAATTGGACCGGCTGGCCGCCATCAATAGGCATCTTGTACACATTGGATCTAGCGCTAGCGCCGCTCGCAAAAGCCACCCAGCGCCCGTCGGGGGAGATGCTGGGGCCATAGTTTGACAAGGTTCCTGTGGTTAGAGGCTTCTGCTGTACTTTGGTGATCGCTCCAGGCGAAGGCAGGTCAGACAGCCAGAGATTCGCGAGCCTCTGTGTCCGCGTGTAGGCCATTTGCGAGCCATCGGCCGAAAGCGTCAGATGATTGCCAGCTTCCAGGCCGCTTAACAGCGCCGACGGCTCCTTCATTTGACCCGAAATCAAAAGCTTCACAAGGTCCGTCGTGTCTCCTTCTTTGCGGAAGTAGTAGATGGCATCCCCATTGGGAGACCACCGCGGGGAGTGAATTTCGTTTTGCTCGTCGATGAGTTTGCGTTGGTCGCTTCCATCGGGCTTCATCGTCCATATCTGATTGTTTAAAGAATTCTCGGTTAGAAGGAGCAGCGCGCCGGTCTTTGCCGAACAATCGACTCCGTCTAGCCATTGGTACACGGGCGCAGGTATCCTCTTTTCTGCGCCAGTTTGCTTATTTAGCAGCCAGATTCCTGATTCGGGGCTTTCAGACGAGGCCACAACATGCGATCCGTCCGGCGACCAGCAATCGGCCCTGGAACCCTTACTGGGCAATAGTCTAGGGTCTCCTCCGAGACGAGAAATAACGAAGAGGTCCGGAGGTCCTACAGAAACATCACCCATTGCGAACACAAGTTCAGATCCATCAAGTGACCACAGTGGGCGGGAAAGGTAAGACGCTTGTCGAAGTTCCAGACTAGGGCCGCCGGAGAGATCCTGCAGCATCAACTTTTGTTTACCTTCCGTTGGCCTCGTCACATACGCTACGGACTTTCCATCGGGCGAGATGACAGGCTCGAAAGCGTTACCCAGGAACGTGATCTGTCTCTGTACAGGATGCGCCGTCGAGACTCGCGTGGCAACCGAATGTCTGCCGGGCCACCAAAGGAACCATCCTGCAACAATCACGCAAACAAGGATGAGACTACCGAGTCCGAGCGCAAGCTTGCTGCGCGTCCGCGGACCGCGATGCGCAATCGCGCCGCTGCCCACGCTTGAAGAGGACACCGTGTCGCGATTCAGCCTTTGAAGGTCCGACCTCATTTCAGACGCGTGCTGGTAGCGCAGATTGCGGTCCTTCTCCAGCGCTTTCGCAGTGATTTCTTCCAGCTTCGACGGCGCCTCGGGATTCGCGCGGCCCAACGCAATTGGAGCGCGATTCAAAATACCGTCGGTGATGGTTCCGGATGTATCGCCCGTAAAAGCCCGCCGTCCGCTGGCCATTTCGTAGAGGACGGCGCCGAAAGAAAACAGGTCGGTCCGCGCGTCCAGATCCTTTCCCCGGACTTGCTCCGGAGACATGTAGGCGACGGTGCCAAGCGTCGTGCCGGGACTGGTTAAGTGTTCTTCGTCGAGTGTCGCGGCGGTTGATTCCACTCCGGTCACTGGTTTGGAAGCGACTTTGGCCAATCCGAAGTCGAGGACTTTGGCGTGGCCGCGATCGGTGACAAAAATATTCGCGGGCTTAATGTCGCGATGAATGATTCCTTTGGCGTGCGCGGCATCCAGTGCGTCGGCGATTTCGATGCCAAGCGCGAGAAGAATCTCCAGCTCCATGGGATGACTCGCGACGCGATGCTTCAGCGTCACGCCTTCCAGAAATTCCATGGCGATGAACGCTTGCCCGTCTTGTTCGCCAACGTCGTAGATCGTGCAAATGTTGGGATGATTCAGCGCTGAGGCGGCTTGCGCTTCGCGTTGAAAACGGCTGAGAGCCTGCCGGTCCTCAGCGACTTCAGCCGGCAAGAACTTCAATGCGACGAAGCGATGAAGTCGCGTGTCCTCGGCTTTGTAGACCACGCCCATTCCGCCGCCGCCGAGTTTTTCGAGGATGTGGTAATGAGAGATGGTTCGACCAATCAGGGAGGAGTCCAGCATTTGGCGCTCATCTTAGGTTGGGCCACAAGGCAAGTCAACGAAGAGGTAGCGCCCTTGCTGGCTAAGTCCTGAGTAACGCGGTTACCGGACAAGTGACTTTAGCGACCCAAGAGGCGAGCCGCCTCTGTTCGTTGATCAGGCCCTCAACCTTTTTTGCGGCCACGTCGCGCAAGCTATCGCCGCGGACGAGCCTTTCAGTTCCACCTTGCAGCGCCTCCGCTACTGCTTGCTGGAACGTACAGGAGAACGGTGGGAAAGGACTACAGCGGTTGAGCGAACGCTGTCATGAGAGCCTCGCGGCATGATTCGCTGGCCTGCTCGTCGCTCACGTGCGTATAGATCATCGTATTGGAAATGTTCTTGTGGCCTGCCCGTTGCTGAATCGCGTACACGTCAGCATGTTCCCCAGCCATCGTAGAGCAAAGCGAGTGCCGCAAGATGTGAGGGTGAGCGAGGTCGGGTGAGACGCCCACGGCCAGCGCGTACTTGCGAAACAGCCGAAGAAACTGCATCCGGCTCATGGCGCCGCCCTTCTGCGAAGGGAACAGTATTCGCGAGCCGTCTTCCAGGCGTTCACGGAGCCAGGACCGCAGCGCGACAACCTCGTCGAGAGTCGGCTCTCCGCGGTGACGGTCAAGACTCTGAACACCTGAGCGCGAACCCTTGACTCTGGCGATAGCGATGGTGGAATTTTCCAAGTCGATGTCAGCCAGCTTGAGCGTTCGTGCTTCCTGGCTTCTAAGTGCGTGGCGGAACGTGAGGAGAAGCAGGCACCAATCCCGTGTGGAATGCTGGCGCGCTTCTTTGAGGATGGCCTTCACCTGTTCGGCGGAAAGGGCCTGTGGTACGTTCTGACGAGTTGCCATGGAGTTCACCCTCCTTGGTGATTAGGGGTGCGTCGGTGTTGATAGCACCGGCGCTTCCCGCTCTTACCGGTTTTTCTTCAGGTACGCATCAATTGCTTTCCGAATCAGCGCGCTCATTGTGGCCCCGGTCTTCTCGGAGAGCTTCCCGAGGTTGGCCCATTGATCTTCCCGCAGATTGATGTTGGTGCGTTTCATGGTTAGAGCATACACCTAGATGTGTATGCTGGCAACGCGCAGTTGGGTCCAATTTAACCGCACGTTTTTCTAACTTTGTCGGCAAGTTCGTCTAGGACTTCGGCATCAAAAATTCTCGCATTGAATAGCCCATCCGGTACTTCCGTCCGGTTTTTGGAGGACAGCAACACGAACCATTTGGAAACAGCAGCTTCTGGGTTGTTCTTTCGTCGTTCCATTTCCTTCTTTGTCAGATAGGCAATTAAATCTGCCGCCTGCAACGGTTGGTAGTTCCTGCGGTCACAAAAGCATATTCCGCTAATTCGATCCCTTATATCTCCCCTCTGTCGCTTGATCTTATTGAGAAGCCGCAAGCACTCGACGGACTGTCCTTCATCTTGGTCAAAGATGAGACCAGCTTTGACATTTGGTCCAAGGTTGTGTTCTTTTGCAAACTTCTCTACATTCCAGATGGTCTGTTCCAGCACTTCAATGAAGGCAATGAAGTGCGGATCTTTGCTCTTGTGAATTGCTTTCTTAGTGCCATCGTCCATAGCGCGATAGTGTTGGGAATCGACCGTTGCGCCCACGCCTTTTCCCATTGTTGAGCGAATGACATTAACCAGCAGGGTCAAAGCGCTGTTCTTTTTAACTTCTTGTTCCTCACCCCAAATTCCCCGCAAATGAGAGTATTTTCCGTAAAGTCCCATAAACTCTGCGGTATGCAGTTCGTCTATTCCTATCTCGTCCAATGCGGCCTGCCAACCCAATGCGAAACGCTCCCACGCATCATAAGAAGCAATCCATCCGCATAACGAGGTTACGTCGTGATCAAGGAATTTCCCGCTCTCATCAAAAGCGGCGTGGAGAATGGCCATCGGCACGGTGAAACTCCTGTTCAAAAGGACCGCATCAAGATTGTTAGAGCAATTGCGAAGATTTTGGAACATCCTTGGAACAAAACCCTCAGTATTGGGGGCGAATTTCAGTAACTTCCAGGCGCAAAGGCAATCGAATCATCAACAATTTTGGAGCGGGCGATGGGAATCGAACCCACGTCCGAAGCTTGGGAAGCTTCTATACTGCCATTGTACGACGCCCGCTCAAGTGATAAAGCTAGCAAAACAGAACCGGCGCCGCAAGGGTTCGCGGGAGCCGGCGTGGGTTGCCGAAGTGTGATGAAGCGGCGCCAGCGGGCCTTCCCGATGGAACGCCGTGGCTGGGAGGAAGATATGAAAACCCGAAGAGCTGCGATTTGGGGCATCGTGCTGGTGAGCTGCGGGATTGCTGGGGGACTTGAGCCGCGAGCGCGAAGCGCTGCAGCAGGAGTTGCCGATCTCAAGGTCAACATTCGCGAGTGGGCGGTTCCCACCAAGGGAGCGCATCCGCATGATCCCGCTGTGGGAGGGGACGGAGCGCTTTGGTTCACCGAGCAAATGATGAACAAGATCGGACGGCTCGATCCGAAGAGTGGAGCGTTCAAGGAATACCCCTTGAAGGTGGAGAATTCCGGGCCGCATGGTTTGGTCGCGGACCGCGAGGGCAACATCTGGTTCACGGGGAATTTTGCCGCATACATCGGCAAGCTTGATCCGCGGACCGGGGCGGTTACCGAATACCACATGCCGGAATCTGGGGCAGATGATCCTCACACTGCGGTCTTCGATGCGGAGGGAACCATGTGGTTCACTGCGCAGGTGGCTAACGTGGTGGGCAGGCTGGATCCTCATACCGGAAAGATCGAATTGAAGAAAGTGCCGACGAAGGATTCCCATCCCTACGGGATTGCTATCAACAGCAAGGGAGTGCCGTTCTTCTGCGAATTCGACAGCAACAAGATGGCGAAGATCGATCCGACGACGATGGACATCACGGAGTATCCATTGCCGGAAAGCGCGCGGCCGCGCCGGATGGCGATTGATGTCAACGACCACGTGTACTTCACGGATTTCAAAGGCGGGAATCTTGGGCTCCTCGACCCCACCACGGGAGCCGTGAAGATGTGGCCTTCTCCTGGCGGACCGGGATCCGAACCTTACGGAATCGCTCTCACGCCGGACGGAATGGTGTGGTATAGCGAGTCTGGCGTGAAGCCAAACACGATCATTCAATTCAATCCAAAAACGGAAGGCTTCGCGCGCGCTAATATCCCGTCTGGGGGCGGCACGGTGCGTAATATGGCGGCGACGTCAGACGGCCGTGTGTATATCGCTTGCAGCGGCGTGGACAAGGTCGGTGTCGTCGAGCCAATTCGGTAAGGGACGGCAAGAACACTGAACTCTTGCCCAGTGGAGGTTGCCATGGAGAAAACCAAGAAAAAGCCGAAACAACGGCTGTGCCAGGGAGCGGCGCACAGGGATGAGCCGTGCGAGCGACCCGCGCAGCGCCGCTGTACGAGCTGCGGATTGTGGTTTTGCCGGAGTCACTTTCCCAACCCTGACTGGCATTCGTGCGCTCCCGATTCGGGCACGGGCTGACGTCAAAAGCCGCCTCCACATGCGGCGCAGCGGGCGTTGGCGATTGCACAGCAGCGCGCGCGGCCATTCTTGACGGCGTGGCGCGCGTTCGTTAGCGTGAAGAGGTACGAAGTGCCTCCCCACTTCGGCTGATTTGCTTCAGTGGGCAAGACCCAGGGCGGAAAAATCCATTGTCGAACGCGATCATCACACTCACAACAGACTACGGAACGAATGACCATCTCGTTGGCACACTCAAAGGCGTCATTCTTAAGATCAATCCGGACGTAACGATTGTCGACATCACACATCATGTGACACCGTTCGATCTGCTGGACGGGGCACTGGCGATCGGCTCAGCCGCGCCCTATTTTCCGCCGCGGACGATCCATGTGGTAGTCGTGGACCCGGGGGTGGGGACGGAGCGGCGCCCCATTCTGGCAACCGCGGACAACCAATATTTTATTGCGCCGGACAATGGCGTGCTGTCGCTGGTGTACGAGAGCGACCCGAATGTGGTGGTGCGGCACGCCAACGTCGAGCACTACTACAATCAGCCGGTGAGCAAGACGTTTCATGGCCGCGACGTCTTCGCGCCCGTCGCCGCATGGCTGGCTAAGACCGCGCAAACCTCGAGCATGGGCGAAGAGATTCAGGACTACAAACGATTTGCGCTGCCGCGTCCCAAGGCAACGAACGGAGTCTTGAAGGGCATCGTGATGCGGGTGGACGGCTACGGCAACCTGGTGACAAATTTTCGGCAGGAGGACCTCTCCGAGGAGGCCAAACAGGGGGGCAAGGTCGATTTCCAGATCGGCACTCACCCCGTTTCGCGCTTGGTGGACACCTTTGCGCTTGGCAATACGGGCGAAGCGATTGCCTATTTTGGATCGAGCGGATACGTAGAAATCGCGGTGAACAAAGGAAGCGCTGCAAAGACGCTGGGACTAGGCCGCGGCGCAGCAGTAACCCTGCAAAGCAAATAGTACCGTTCCCTGCCCCAGAAGGACAATTCCGAAGAAGTAACGCGGTTCAGCGAGTCAATTCCATCGCCGCCATTTGCGTGCGCGTACGTGGATCCAGCCAATCACGCCAGGCGTCGCCAAGCAGATTGAACGCGAGCACGGCAATCATCACGGCGAGCGCGGGAAAAATGACCATGTGAGGCGCGTCGAAGAGATGGCTCCGGGCATCGTTGAGCATCGCGCCCCAACTAGGGATCGGCGCGAGCACGCCAAGTCCGAGAAAACTCAGCGTGGACTCCGCGAGGATGGCCCCGGCCATGCCGATCGTTGCTTGGATCAAAACGGGCTGAAGGATATTCGGCAATAGATGGGTCACGAGGATGCGCAGGTGCGACCCTCCTAAGGAGCGCGCGGCAAGGATGAATTCCAGTTCTTTTACTTTGAGGACTTGCGCGCGTGCGAGCCGCGCGTAACCCGCCCAGCCGGTAATCACCAGCGCGAAAATCACCTTGCTGATGCCGGGACCCAAAAATGCCGCAAAGGCAATGGCGAGCAAAATTCCAGGAAACGACAGGAAGGCATTGATGAGCAGGAGGTTCACGAAGCGATCGAACCAGCCGCCCGCATATCCGGCGAGCATCCCGATGATCAGCCCAGTGGTGCCGCAGCCAAATACCACGGACACGGCGACGAGCAGCGATACCCGCGCGCCGTATAGCGTGCGCGACAGGGTGTCGCGGCCGAGTTCGTCCGTGCCCATCCAGTGGGTCCACGAAGGTGCTTCCAACCGAGCAGGCAGATTCTGCGAAGCGGGATCGGCGGGTGCGATCCAAGGGGCGAGCAGTGCGGCGAGAAGCAAGAACATGGCGGCGGCAAATCCAACGCGAGCGAGAATACTCTGGCGTAGAAATTCGCGTGCAGTGGCGATCAGTCTCATGACAGCCGCACCCTAGGATCGATAACCGCGTAGAGGACGTCGGTCAGCAGGTTCACGAGCACGTAGGACACGGCAATCACGAGGATGCACCCCTGTAGCAAGGGATAGTCGCGCGCGGAGATGGCTTGGACGGTGAGTCTGCCGATTCCGGGCCAAGAGAAAATTGTTTCGGTAACGATGGTGCCGGCAAGCAAGGTTCCGAACTGGAGTCCAAGAATCGTGATGATGGGAATCAACGCGTTGCGAAAGGCGTGGCGGAAAAGGACGGCACTCATCGAAAGTCCCTTTGCGCGAGCGGTGCGCACGTAGTCGCTGGAGAGTTCTTCGAGCATCGAGCCGCGAACCATGCGCGTGAGAATGGCGGCGAGCGCGGCACCTAACGTCGCTGCGGGGAGCACGTAGTAGGCCGCTCCGCCGCGGCCCGACACGGGCAGCAAGCCCAGCTCAATCGAAAAGAGCAGAATCAAGACAGGCCCCAACGCAAAGTTTGGCACCGCGAGACCGAATAGCGTGAACAGACCAACCGCGCGATCCGCGGCGCGGCCTCGCCGGTAGGCCGCGAGAACGCCGGCGGGAATGGCGATCGTGGCGCAAACGAGTAAGGCAAGGAAAGCCAGACTCAGCGTCGCGGGATAGCGCTCGAAAATGATGCGGCGCACCGGAGCTTGAAACTTGAAGGACTGGCCGAGATCTCCGCGAGCGAGTTGCGCCAGGTAGTGGCCGTATTGCGTGAGCAGCGGCTGATCGAGCCCCAGCGCGTGGCGCAATTGCGTGAGCTCCCCAGGCGCGGCGCCCTCACCGAGCATTTGCTCGACCGGATCGCCGGGCACGATGTGAATCATCAAGAACACGAGAGTGAGGACCAGCCAAAGCGCGGGGAGGGTGAGCAGGAAGCGCTGCAGAAGGTGTCGGGCCATTATCGGGTTCGCGCCGAAGAGCGGGGTTCAGATTTCGCGGCGTCCACTGGCAGCGCCGCATCGGCGGGAGATTCTCCCGGCTTGCGTTCTTCGGTCAAATGACGCATGCGCTCAATCTTGACGCGAGCCACGCGCCTGCCATCCATCTCCACGACGGTGAAGCGAAAACTGCCGTACTCAAAACTTTCGCCGCCGCGCGGAATGAAGCCAAGCTGGTCGAGCACAAAGCCGCCGACGGTGGCATAGGCTGGATCTTCGGGCAAGGTGATGTTGTACTGCGCGTCCAGGTCGCGGACATTCAGTCCGGCGTCGAAAATAACCGCGCCATCCGCGAGGGTCAGCGGACGTTCGACTACGTCAAATTCGTCGTGAATCTCGCCGACAACCTGCTCGAGAATGTCTTCTAAGGTGACGAGTCCCAGGATGCTGCCGAATTCATCGACAACGAGCGCCAAGCCTACGTGGTGACTGCGCAACTCGAGGAGCAATTCGTCGGCCGGCTTGGTCTCCGGAACGATCAGCACTTCGCGAAGTATCCTGCGCAGATCGAAAGGTGCAGGCGAAAGATTCTCTTCCAGCCTCCGCTCGCGATCCAGAAGAACCCACAGCATATCCTTGATATGCACGAAGCCCAAGATCTGATCTTCCGATCCGCGATAGACGGGAATCCGCGAGCGTTGCGTGGTGGCGAACGCGCTCATCACCTCATCCAGGGTCGATTCCACCGGGAGGACGTGCATGTCGGGACGCGGCACCATGATTTCCCGCACTTGCACTTGTCCCAGCTCGATGGCGCTCACGATGAATTTCTCTTCGCCGGGCGCCAGGAGGCCGCGTTCGCGGGCCTGCTGAATTTGAATCTGGAGCTCTTCGGTCGAGTGCGGAGCATTGTGGCTGTGCGGCTCGGATACGCCCAGCGACTTGACGATGGCGCCGGAGATTCCGTCGAGGAGGTTGATGGCCCAGCGGAACGTCTTCAGAAACCACGAAAAGGGCCGCGCTACGAGCAGCGCCACGCGCTCGGCGCGCGCCAGGCTAACCGTCTTGGGCACCAGCTCGCCAATCACGACGTGCAGCGCGCTAAGCAGGGCGAATGCTCCGGCCAGCGCGGCCGCATGAGCAAGGAGAGTTGCCCGCGTTCCGGCCAGGCCTGGCCAGATGGATTGGAACATGCCCGCGAGCGTGCTTTCACCGAGAGCGCCAAGAGCCAAGCTCGTCAGCGTGATGCCAAGCTGCACGCCGGACACCACGCGATGCACGTCGGCGAGCAATCCCTCGACGATCTTCGCCCGCGCATCGCCCTTCTGAACGAGCTGGCGCACGCGCGATAGCCTCACAGCCACCAGCGAAAATTCCGCCGCCGCGAAGAAACCGTTCAGCGCGACGAGCGCGAGCACACCAATCAGCCGCACTGCGAACATACGTGTTTACGATTGCCCCTTTTCGCATTGTAACAGCACGGAAGGCGCCGGCGATGCGCGGTTGCCTTGTCGACAGCTAGCGTTTTCATGGAGGCAAAGTCCCTCCCAACGCTAGCTTTAGCACGCACCCGGCGTATAATCGCGCGCGAAACCTACCCTAGATTCAGAGGAGAAGCGATTATGTCGATATCACTGAAAGCTATCGCGCGGGCCTTGCTTGCACTGACGTTCGCCCTTGGCGTCTTGACGAACGCGCTGGCCCAAATGCCCAACCCATACGGCTTGCCCATCAGTCTAGAGAACGCGAAAAAGGTGGCCGCTCCGGCGCTCGCCGAGGCGACGAAGAACAATTGGAACGTGGCGGTAGCGATTGTCGGCCCCGCGGGCAATCTCATCTACTACGAGAAGATGGACAACACCCAGCTCGGCAGCGCCGACGTCGCAATAGGAAAAGCCCGCACCGCTGCAATGTTCAAGCGCCCGACCAAGGCCATGCAGGACGCGCTGGCGAAGGGCGGAGACGGCCTTCGCGTTTTGGCGTTGCATGGAGTCACGCCGGTCGAAGGCGGCCTGCCGCTCGTCGCGGACGGCAAGATCATCGGCGCGATCGGCGTCTCGGGCGCTACGAGCGCGCAAGATGCCCAGTGCGCTCAAGCCGGCGCCGATACCGTGAAATAAAAATCGCGGCAGCCTTTCATCCACGCAACGCAGAACCAGCGTGCCAGCGGTAGCGAAACCGTTCGCGCAGGTTGGTTGCGCCTATCAGACGGCTCTTCTACACTGACTATTTCGCGTTTAAGAGTGGGAGCCAGCTTGCGAGCCATCCTGCGTTTGTTGTCCTGGACCGTCGCCCTTATTGTCGTCGCCGTGGGCACGGTTGTTTGGTGGTTCGTGTACCGGCCCCTGCCGCGGCTCGACGGCACCATCAGTGTTCCCGGTTTGCAGAAAGACGTAGTGGTCGAGCGCGACCTCTGGGGCGTGCCTCACATTCGCGCAAGCTCCGTGGAAGATTTGGTCGAAGCGCAGGGCTACGTTGTGGCGCAAGACCGGCTTTGGCAGATGGATTTGCTGAGGCGCGTGGCGCGAGGGCAACTCTCCGAGATTCTCGGGCCCGCAACGCTGGAGATCGACAAGGAATACCGTACCTTAGGCTTTAGTCGCGCCGCGGAGCGCGATGTCAGTCAGATGGAGCCTAGCTCCCGCGCGCTCATGGAAGCGTATGCGCGGGGCATCAATCGATTCATCGAACAGCATCGCGAGCAGTTGCCCATCGAATTCGCTCTCCTGAAATACAAACCTCAGCCTTGGCAGCCCTCCGATTCGCTTGTAATTGCAGGCTACATGTATCAAACGCTCACCGACACGTGGGAAGACGAACTCAACCGCGCCAAGGTTACCGAACGCGTTGGCTGGGAGCGCGCCAGAGACCTATTTTCCCCGGACGCGGCGATGGACCACTTCGTGGTCGGCGACCCCAATGTTGTGAATGACGGCTCGCAGCGATCGCGCGTGGATCCCGACGATGAAGACGACGACGATGACGACATGGACTCGGATACGGTACTCAAAGCGAATGCGGTCGAACCAACGGATCCAGCGGAGCAGGACGGTTTTCCTGACCTCACCTCGGCTTTGGCCCGCTCGATGCGCGGATTCCTTGCGGACACGCGGCGAGGCATTCGTCATGGGCTCGGCAGCAACAACTGGGTGGTCAGCGGCGCTCACACCGCTACCGGCAAGCCTCTGCTGGCCAACGATACGCACCTGGAACTATCCATTCCCGCCGATTTGGTACGAGGTGCATCTGACGGCGCCCCGGATACAACGTAAAGGGCTTCACGCTGCCTGGCGCGCCGCTGGTCGTCATCGGCCACAACGACCACATCGCGTGGGGCTTTACGAACAATGGCGCCGACGTTGAGGACCTTTATATCGAGACTTTCAATCCCGCTGCGCCTGACGAATATCGCGTGAATGGAAAATGGCTGAAGGCGCAGACTTTCGATGAAACCATTCACGTGAAAGACCAAGCCGACGAACACTTCCCAGTTGTGGTGACGCGACACGGACCGCTCGTTCGCCGCGAGAATGGCAAATCTTACGCGCTGCGCTGGACCGCGACGGAACCTGGCGGCCTAGCAAATACCTACACCTTGCTGGGGAAAGCGCAGAACTGGGAAGAATTTCGCGGTGTGATGAAACACGTTTGGGGACCAGGACAAAACGCGGTATACGCCGACGTAAAAGGCAACATTGGCTACGTCATGGCCGCGCGCGTTCCGATTCGTAAAAAGGGCCACGGGGAAGTTCCCATGCCCGGGGACGTGGATGACTACGAATGGACCGGCTACATCCCCTTCGATCAGCTTCCGCAAGCTCTGAATCCGGATAGCGGCCTGATCGTTACGGCAAATGCCCGCGTCGTCGGGCCGGGCTACAAACCGTACCTGACGGATCGCTGGGAAGAACCGTATCGCACAGCGCGCATCTACGACCTTCTTCACGACAAGCACGATCTGCGCCCAACGGACATGCTGAAGGTGCAGACCGATACCTACAGTTATCCGCACGTATTCCTCGCGGATCAGTTGACCGCCGCGGCCAAGATTAACCCGCCGAAAGATGAGCGCACAAAGAAGCTGATCGAGGGGCTCAAGGATTGGAACGGTATCGCCGACGCCGATTCTCCGGAGGTTTCGTTCTTGGTGGCCCTGCGCCGCACCGCGCTGGCGCTCCTTCTTCAGCCATACCTCGGGGACCAAACAAATTTGTACGAGTGGCGCAGCACCGCCTTTCTGCAGAAGATACTGACGGAGCGTCCCGAGAAATGGCTGCCGTCCGAATACAAGAGCTATGACGCTTTGCTGGTGGCCGCGGCGGACCGCGCCGTCGCAAAGCTTGCGGAAGACTCGAAAAGTGCGAAGATCGAAGATTGGCCGTGGAAGCGTTTTAATTCTCTGGACATGCTCCACCCGATCGGCCGCGAGGGTCTGCTGAAGCGACTGCTCAGCATCGCCGGCAAACCGCAGTCTGGCACGGGATACAGCGTGCGCGCGGCGACGAAAAATCACGGCCCGGCGATGCGCTTTGTCGCCAACCTCGGAAATTGGGACGAATCGATCTTGCTGATTCCGGCGGGGCAATCGGGGCAACCCGGCAGCGCCCACTATTCCGACCAGTTTTCGTATTGGTACGAAGGCAAGCCCATCTTCCAGCCCTTTAGTGACGCTGCGGAAGAGAAAACCCGCAAGCACACGCTCACTCTGAAGCCAGCACCGTGAGCTTTCGCAAGGACGCCGGCTACATAAAGCGATTGTTTCAGTTCTCGGCCGTGCTTTAGAATGCCGCTTGCATCCCGCGCAGGACTTTCAACATACTGTTGCGAGCACGACCAAAAAGAAGGCGCCGCCGGAGACAGGGCCTGATCGCGTGAATTCACCTCCAGTCAAAAAGCTCGACCCGCCGAAGAAACCTGATTTCGAGAAATCGCTCGCTCGTCTGGAAGAAGTGGTGCGCCGCCTGGAGAGCCCGCAACTCTCTTTGGACGACGCCATGAAGCTGTTCGAGGAAGGCGTGGCGCTTTCCCGCGAGTGCCAGAAGCAGCTCGAAGACGCGGAAGGGCGAGTAGAAATCCTTCTGAAGAAAGCCGACGGGAAACTCACCGCCGAACCGTTCGATCCCGAACGCGAGAGCGAATCGTGACCGTAGCGCACCGCTCCGCACAGCCCGGCTCCGCCGCGATGACACTCCCCGCCTTCTTTGAAGAGGACCGTCTCGCTGTCGATGCTTCTCTCGACCGTTTGCTGCCTTCCGAAACGACGCAGCCCGCTTCGATTCACCAGGCGATGCGCTACAGCGTGCTTGCCGGCGGTAAACGCATCCGACCCATCCTCTGTCTGGAAACGGCGCGCATTTTCGCTGCTGATGTTTCTCCCGCGCTGCATCCGGCGTGCGCGATTGAGTTCATTCACACCTACTCGCTGATTCACGACGATCTGCCCGCGCTGGACAACGACGATCTGCGCCGAGGCAAGCCCACGTGCCACAAGAAATTTGGCGACGCGACGGCCATCTTGGCCGGCGATGCACTGCTAACACTGGCCTTCGAAACGGTCGGCGGTGCTCCTGTCGATGCCGCGCGGCGTGTTGCCATGGTGACGGAGATCGCGACTGCAGCTGGCACCGTGAATGGCATGGTCGGCGGCCAAGTCGCCGATCTGGAAGCGGAAGGCCAGCGCGTCGCGCCGGAAATGCTCGAATACATTCACCGGTCGAAAACGGCGGCTCTGATCCGCGCATCAGTGACCGCCGGCGCTTTGTGTGCCGGTGCAAATGCCGAGGACGTGGCGCGTTTACGGCGCTTCGGGGAGAGCATCGGCTGGGCCTTTCAAGTGACCGACGATATTCTCGACGTGGAAGAGTCCTCCGCGGCATTGGGAAAGACCGCCGGCAAAGACATCGCGCAGCAAAAGGCCACCTATCCCGCGGTCTACGGGCTCGCGCGCTCGCATGAAATTGCCAACGATCTGGCCACCCGCGCTATTGCCGAACTTGCGCCCTACGCGGAGCGCGCTGCGCGGCTCCGCAACATCGCGGAATTCCTCGTTCTTCGCCGCGCCTGACGAGTTCACCATCATCATGAAATCGAAGCCAGCCAGGAAGCGGCTTGACGTTCTTCTCGTCGAGCGCGGACTCGCCGAATCGCTTCCGAAAGCGCAAGCCATGATTCTCGCGGGTGAAGTTCGCGTCGAAGGTGAGCGCGCGGCGAAGGCCGGCATGTCCATCGCCGAAGATCTGCGCGTCGATGTGACTAGCCGGGCGCAAAAGTATGCTAGCCGGGGCGGCATCAAGCTGGAGGGCGCGCTGGCGGATTTCCCGATCGATCCGGCTGGGCGCGTTTGCCTCGATGTGGGATCGTCCACCGGCGGCTTCACCGATTGTCTGCTGCAAAAAGGCGCATCGCGCGTGTACGCCGTGGACGTCAACGTCGATCAAATGGCGTGGAAGCTCCAACAAGACACTCGCGTCATTCGCGTCGAACGCAACGCTCGCGAGTTGTGCCGCGAAGATATTCCGGAAGTTGTCGATCTCGTCGTCGCAGACGTCTCGTTCATTTCTGTCGGCAAAGTTCTGCAACCCGTTGCGGCGCTTACGAAAGCCAAGGGAGATATGCTCATCCTGGTAAAACCCCAATTTGAAGTGCCCAAATCCAGCGTCGGCGCCGGAGGCATCGTCAACGATCCGGCGCTTCATCAACATGCCATCGCGAAGGTGCAAGCTGCGGCGGTTGCCGCTGGACTCGACGTCCTGGGTGTTCGCCCAAGTCGTCTTCTAGGCGCTGAGGGCAATCAAGAGTATTTTCTTCACGCGCACAAAAAGGCGCTGGAGTAGAATCACAGACATACATGCAGCCGTCGGCGCCCTTCCACACCATCGGGATTATTTCGCGGCCCAGGCGTTCCAACCTGGCCGTCGTTGTGCCCGCGCTGCTGCATTGGTTCGAGGCGCGCGGAATCCGCGCACTGTACGACACGGAGACCGCCAGCTCGCTTCATGATTCCTCCAAAGGGCGCAGCCGCGTGCAGGTCGCAGAGGAATCGCAGTTGCTACTGGTTCTCGGCGGCGACGGCACGCTCCTGGCTGCCGCGCGCGTTGCAGCCCCGTTAGGCATTCCCATTCTTCCCATCAATATGGGTAGCCTCGGCTTTCTCACCAGCTTCAAGCTCGAAGAGCTCTATCCCGCACTCGAAGAAACGCTCGCCGGACATTTTGCGTCGAGCGAACGCGTGATGCTGGATGTGGAGTGGGAGCGCGGCGGCACAGTCATCGAGCGGCAAAGCGTCCTGAATGAGGCGGTGATCCACAAGGGCGAGCTGGCCCGAATGATTGAGCTTGAGCTCACCATCGACGCCGATTTCGTCTGCCGCTATCGCGTCGATGGCCTGATCGTCGCCACCCCGACAGGATCGACGGCGTATTCCCTTTCCGCCGGCGGTCCGATCGTGCACCCTTCGGTCGAGTCCTGGATCATCACGCCGATCTGTCCGCACACGCTCAGCGACCGCCCGGTCGTGGTCCGTGACTCATCGTTCGTAGAAATCAATCTCTCCAGAGACACGGAGTCCGTATTCCTCACTCTCGATGGCCAGACCGGCATCCCGATGGAGCCCAACGACAAGGTCCGCATGAAAAGGGCCGCCGAACGATTGAAGCTCATTCAGCCGCCGAAGAAACCCTACTTTGAGATTCTGCGTAGCAAACTGAAGTGGGGCGAAGCGTAGTCGGACAGTCTGCGTGGAAGGTTAGGTACTGGTCTGACCGCGTAGCAGGTCTTGCTGGGTCTCGCGGCGGCGAGTAACACGATAGCGTTTTCCTTCGACCAGCACTTCCGCAGGACGATAGCGCGCGTTGTAGTTCGAGGTCTGAGCCATCCCATACGCCCCGGCCACCCAAATCGCCAGAACCTCGCCGGGTTTCACGTCCTGCAGCGGCCAATCGCGCAGAAAACAGTCGCCAGTTTCGCAGACCGGACCGACGATATCGACTCGCTTACTTGGCGCAGCATTTCCGTTTTCGCGCGTGACCCTCGTAATGGGATGAATCGCTCCATACAGTGCGGGGCGCATCAAGTCATTCATCGCCGCGTCCACCACAACAAATGTTTTCCCGCGATTTTCTTTCACATACACCACGCGCGTGAGAAGTACCCCGGCGGGACCCATGATGGTGCGGCCAGGCTCAAGCAAGAGATGCAGCCCGAGCGGTCGCACCATTCGCGCAACCATTCGAGCGTACGCTACGCGCGACGGAGGACTCTCGTTCGTATACCGCACCCCGAGTCCTCCGCCAAAATCCAGATATTTCAGCGAAACGCCATAGCCACGCAACTCCGCCACGTAGCTTGCCAAGCGCGAAAGCGCGCGACGGAACGGATCCAGACTAACGATCTGCGATCCGATGTGGACGCTGATCCCTTCCCATCGAATCCATTTTGACGACCGATGCGTGCGGTACAAACGCCGCGCCTCGTCCCATTCCAGCCCGAACTTGTGTTCGTAGCGCCCGGTCGCGATATGTGGATGGCCGCCGGCTTGTACATCGGGATTGACGCGAATCGAAACCGAAGGCACCGCGCCACCGCGCCTCACGTTGCGCTCCGATTCCTCCAGCAACACGTCTAACTCCGCTTCCGACTCGATATTGAAAAGCAGTATCCCACTGCGGCCGCCACGTTTGCGCGCTGGATAGCGCAGAGCCTCACGCATCTCCTCGCGGGTCTTCCCCACGCCAGAAAACACGATTCGGTCGCCACGCACTCCGGCGTGTCGCAGCAGCCGCAGCTCTCCACCGGAAACGATGTCAAATCCATTTCCCATCCGCGCCACATGCTTTAAGATCGCAAGATTGCCGTTCGATTTCACTGCGAAGCACAACGTATGGGGAAGCGCACCCAGTCCGCGAAGCAACTCGCGATGCGCATCGTCGATGGCGGCTCGGCTGTAAAGGTAAGTAGGTGTCCCGATTTTTTCCGCAACATCAATCAGCGCCACGCCTTCGCACAGGACTTCCGCCCGGACTCTACTTTTGCCGAAGCTTCGCCAAGCGAAATGAGGTGTGGATGTGGCAGGATCTACGAAGGCAAGTCTTCTGGGGAAAGCGCTGGCCGGCCTGCTCATCGCACTTTCAACACGACCAGCGTGCGGTCATCGGCCAGCGGCGCGCCTTGCGCGAACCACTCCACCTCTCGAAAAACGCGATCCGCCATCTCGCTCGCGTTGAGTTCGTGTTGATCCTCGATCAGTTTGCGAAGACGCTCCGTGCCGAAGAATTGCCCCTCGCTGTTCATGGTCTCCGCGATGCCGTCCGAGTGGAACACCACAATATCGCCCGGCGCCAGCGTAACGCCCCATTCGTCGTAACTGGCCTCTTCAAAAATCCCCAGCGGAAAGCCGGTGAGTTCTACTTTTCCGCAGCGGCCATCCTTGTACAACAACGGCTGCGACTGCCCGGCGTTGGCGACGCGCAGCTTGCTCCGGCCCTTTTGCCACGTAGCGAAACAGATCGTCATAAATCGGCCTTCAATGCGCCGCTCGCCGACGATCTGATTCATCTGCCGCAGCAACTCCGCAGGCTGCAGCTTCTGCGGCGCCAAGCTGCGCATGATGCCGATGGCCACCGCTCCGTACAGCGCCGCGGCAGTTCCCTTTCCACTTACGTCGCCCAGCGCAATCCCGAGCTGCTGCGGCCCGTAGCGCAAGAATTCGTATAGATCGCCTCCCAGCTCGCGAGCCGAGAGATATTTCGCCGCCATGTCCAATCCGAAATCTTCGGTCGGCACAGGGCGCAGCAGCGCGCCTTGAATTCGCTTCGCCGCTGCAAGATCGCGTTCCAGCCGCGCCTCGTCCCGTGCCACCTGTTCGTACAACCGCGCGTTCTCCAGCGACACCGCCAGATTCGCGGCCAGGATCGACAGCGTCTGCACATGGTCCTCGGTGAAGTAGTTGAGCTGCGGGCTCTCCAGATCCAGCACGCCGATGACTTTGCCCTTGTGCAACATCGGAATCGCGAGTTCCGAGCGCGTCTCTGGATTCACCATCAGATACCGCGGGTCGGCGGTCACGTCAGGAACGATCACCGGCTCTTTCAGCGTCGCCGCCGCGCCGACAAGTCCTTCGCTAGCGGCTGCCCGCAGCTTTCCTTGCACGCGCTGGCCATGCTTCACATCCAGCCGGTGACGAAACACTTTTTGCTCGTCGTCATAGAGCATGATGCTGAGAATCTGGTAGTCGATCACGCGCTTGGTCTGTTCCGCGGCGCGACGCAGCAACTCTTCCACATCCAGGATCGAACCGGTCTCCCGGCTCACTTCGTTCAGCAGCAGAAGCGTATCCGCCTGCGCCCGCACGCGCTGAAAGAGCCGCGCGTTTTCAATCGCCACCGCCAGACGGCTCGCCAGCAGCGTCAGAATATTTTGCTGGTCGCGCGTGAAGTACCCGGGATGCCGACTCTGAATGTCCAGCACGCCGATGCACTTTCCCTGCAGCATGAGGGGCACGGCCAGCTCCGACCTCACGCTATCGATCGCGTTGATGTAGCGCGCGTCAGTCAGCGTATCGCTTACCCGCACTGGATGTCCCGTCGCTGCCGCCGTGCCCGTAATTCCCTGCCCAAGAGGAACCCGCAGACTATCCGCGAGCTCCCTTGGATAGCCGATCGAGAAACGATGCTTCAAATACGAACCGTCGCCCTCAAACATCAGCACGCCAAAAATTTCGTAGTCGATGTGCCGCTTGATCAGCGCCGCCGTGCGCGCCAGCACCTCGTCCAGGTCCAGCGATGCATTGACCTCTTCGCCGATTTCCGCAAGCGTGGCCAAAACCTCGGCGGAGACCTCCGGGCCACTATTGGTTGCAACTATATCTGAGTGCGCGTCAGTGGGGTTCATGCAATAAACTAGTATAGCAGGCGGAACATTTCGGGAGCGCCGTCCGATGGCAGCTTAGGGAACTCTAATTTCTCGGGCCGCCACGCCGCAGGCTCGCGATGGCTTCAGTCCGCTTCCGCCGCCTTGCTGCCACCCGCGCCGAGCGAAAGCACGCCCACATCCGGCATGTTCCGGTAGCGCTCCGCGTAATCCAAACCATAGCCGACCACAAACTCATTCGGAATCGTGAAGCCCACGTAGTCGGCGTGGACGGCGGCGATACGCCGCTCAGGCTTGTCCAATAGCACCGCAACGCGCAGCCGCTTCGGCTTCCGCTGCTCAAAGACGCGCAGCAAATATTGCATCGTCATGCCGGTGTCCAGAATATCTTCCACAATGATGACCGTCTTCCCCTCGATGCTCGAGTCCAAGTCTCTCGTCAGCCTCACTTGCCCGGAGGAATGCGTGCCCTCTCCGTAGCTCGACACCGCGATAAAATCAAACGAAACGTCCCCGGAAATCTGCTTGCCCAAATCCGTAAGGAAGAACACCGCTCCCTTGAGCACGCCCACCAAATGCAGCGGCTCGCCAGGAAAATCTTTGCGGATCTCGCGCGCCATCTCGGTAATCCGGCGCTGCAGCCGCGTCCGCGAGATCAAGATGCGAACGCTCTCTCCACCTTTTCCTTTAGGTTGCGCATCCTTCGCTCGTTTCGCCTGTTTTGCCATGACCGTCCTTTGCGTCGAGCCGCAACTCTAGCTCACGCCCGCGCCCTTCGGCAAGGCGACGGCTTTTTGTAGGGGCGGGGTTTCCCCGCCCGGCGTCAACCCGGCAACAAGCTTGACCGCCAAGCATGGAAGTCCCGCTGTGGGATAAAATGCCACATAGGAAAATTACCAATGAGCGACGCAAATTCACCCAAAGCAGGCACGCGTAAGCCATCACTCCCCGAACCGTGGCTCCGCGGCAGCCACACTGACGTTCCGGCCGCGCCGCGTGCAGCACTCCACGCTCTAGAGTTAGCGCACGAGGACCTGCGAAAATGGTGCGGCGAGCTGACCGACGCAGAGTTGAACCTGTGCCCCGCGGACCTGCCGCCAGTTGCGTTCCACCTGCGCCACATCGCGCGAAGCCTGGATCGCTTGTTAACGTACGCGGAAGGCCGCCGCCTCAGCGAAGAACAACTAGCCAAACTCAAGAGTGAAATGGAACCCGGCGCAACGCACGACAGTTTGTTCTCGGAACTCGTCGCAGCACTCAAAACAAGCTCAGAACGCGTACGCACTCTTGCTACAAGCGACTCGGAACAACCCAGAAGCGTCGGCACCAAAGCCCTGCCCACAACGGTCGGCGGCCTGCTCGTCCACGTAGCCGATCACACGCAGCGTCACGTCGGCCAAGCAGTCACCACCGGCAAAATCCTTATCGCCCAGCGCCGCTGAACGGCAGCTCTCCGCCGCACGTCCGCGCTTGCGCCGCGCCCTTGCTCGGCTATACTCCCAACTCCGGAGAACCCGATGCTTCACGTGCTGAAAACCATCGTCCTCTTCGTCAGCGCGCTCTTCCCCATCGTCAACCCGCTCGGCGGCAGCCCTATTTTTCTCGCCCTCACCAGCGAGTACTCGCGTGAATCCCGCATGCTTCTCTCCCAGCGGATCGCCATCAACAGTTTCATTTTACTCGTCGTCTCGTTCGTGATCGGCACGCACATACTCGCGTTCTTCGGTATATCGCTGCCCATCGTCCAAGTTGGGGGCGGCCTGATCGTCATCTCCACAGGCTGGGCGATGCTAAAAGAAGGAGACTCCCACCACAGCGACGTCCATCGCACGGTTGACCCGGTGGACATTTTTCAGAACGCCTTCTACCCGTTGACGCTTCCCCTCACCGTTGGCCCTGGCTCGATCTCCATTGCGATCACTCTTGGTGCAAATGAGCCTCTTCACTTTGGACTGAACATCCTTGGCATTCTCGCGGCCCTTATCGGATCTGCGCTCATTGCCATCAGCATTTTCATTTGCTATGGGTTCGCCGACCGCCTCGCCGTGCTTCTCGGTCCTACCGGCATGACCGTGATCATGCGCCTGTCCTCTTTCCTTTTGGTCTGCATCGGCGTGCAGATTCTCTGGCACGGAGTCAGCGCCCTGCTGGGCTCCCTCCCGCAATTCGCTCATTGAGTGGCCGCCACCTCGTGACCCCCTCTAACCCACAGCCCAAATCCGCCGTCGGCCGCGCCAGTCTGTTCTATCTCGTGTTCGTGATGTATTCCTACACCACCGGCGGCTGCTTCGGGCTCGAAGATCAAGTGACCAACTCCGGCCCTGGGATGACCCTGCTTTACCACCTCATCGTTCCATTCTTTTGGTGCATTCCCATTTCACTCGTCGCCGCGGAGCTCACCGGCGCCATGCCCGTGCAAGGCGGCTTCTATCGATGGACACGCGCCGCTTTCGGCGATTGGTGGGGATTTCTCGCCGGCTGGTGGAATTGGACCGCCTCCTTTCTTCTCGGCAGCGTCTACGCCGTTCTCTTCGCCGACTATCTCGGTTTCTATTTCCCTGAACTCGCCGGATGGAAGCACTACCTCGTCTCCATCGCCCTCGTCGCCGTCATCACTTGGATCAATGTTCGCGGCATCCAGATGGTCGGCCGCGTTGCCACCGCGCTCGAAATCTTCGTGCTAGCGCCGATCGCCGTCATGGTCGTCATCGGCTTCGCGAAGTGGCACCACAATCCATTCGTTCCGCTCATTCCGCCGCATCGTCCCGTCTTCCAGGTTTTCGGCGTAGGTCTCGCCCTAGGTCTGTGGCTGTACTCCGGCTACGAGCAACTCTCCACCGTCGCCGAAGAGGTCGAAAATCCCCAACGCAACTATCCTCTCGCCCTCGCCTGCGTTATCCCTCTATCGATCGCCACTTATTTTCTTCCGACGTCCACTTCTCTCGCTGCCCTGAACAATTGGCAGGATTGGCACGGCGGCTACTTCCCCACGGCCGCGCAATTGGTCGGCGGTCGCTGGCTCGGCATCTGGATGACCCTCGTCGCCATGGTTGCCAACGTCTCGCTCCTCAACAGCACCGTGCTCGCCAGCACCCGCATGCCGTTCGCCATGGCCCAAGACGGCTTCCTATCCCCAGTATTCACAAAAACGCACAAGCGCTTTGGCACGCCCGCTGTCGCCATCTTTTTTTCCGGTTGTCTCTACGCCCTTCTTGCGGTGAACTCCATGACCAGACTCATCACCGTGTACGTCTGGCTGCGCGTCGCCACTTCGATGATGACGGTTCTCTCCGCATGGCGCCTTCGCAAGACGCAACCCGACATGCCTCGTGTTTTCGTCATTCCCGGTGGCCGCAAAGGCTTGCTCTACGCAGTGGGAGCCCCGCTGCTAATGGGCTGCGTCGCTCTTCTCGGCAGCGATCGCGTCGCCCTCCTCTGGGGACCCGTCGTCATCGCCCTCGGCCCCATCGCCTACTTCATCCTCCGCCGCCGCGCCGCGATCACGTCACAACCACCGAGCGCCTAGCGCGGCTTGCACGTGAGCTCGACGCCCGACCATTTCACCTGTGCTCCACCGTGTGCATCCCAGAACAGGAGTTCCTGCCCCTCGTACTTCGCTCCATTGGCGGACAGCACTTGGAATGCTGGGCGGGTCTGGTTGCCACGCTCGACGAGCACCAACCCCGGTTTGGTCTCGTAGAACGTCGCCTTCAACGTATCGCCACCCCCTCCAGCCTGCGTGCACTCGTACTCGACTGGGCCAATGGATGCGACCGCTAACTTCGACTCAAACTCGTAGGTCCCGCCCTCGGCCATCAGCGACAGAAAGAGGTGACCTCCCTTAATCGTGTACGACCGCACCGACGCCCAGTCTTTGGCGATGCGATCTTGTAGGGATCCAGGCGGACACATTGCGCGCGTTAGCGCCAGCGGACCAAACTCGAGCCGATTCGGTCCCGAAGACTTCCATGTTCCGCGTCCGCGGTTGCAATCGATTCGTGCGCTTACCTGACCATCAGCCTCGAAGTCGATGGTGTACTTTGCTTTGTCGTCGGGCGTTAACGTCTTATCGTCGCTGCCCTGGAATTTCACGAGCTGCCAGGACGTGCCTCCAAGCTCGGCCGCTGCGTTGTGTGGCGCGCTGAGTGCACGTCCGCTCGCCAGAAATGACAGCGAGAAAAGAAGCATCAAGCCGGTAGCTGCTAAGCCCATTGGCAATCGTTGGACTCGCCACATGATTGGATTGCCCCCCTTTGCACTCGCTGCGATTGGTGGATTGTCGATTCGCGATTGAGCTCCATGCTGCGCTTCTACTATCTCTACTCGTCGAAGCAGCCGCTGGTTACATCTTCTTCTCGCGTCTGCCAAGAATCGCCTTGTCAGCCGCGTGCAGTGATTGTCGCCAAATCCGTGTCAAGTAGGGTGTGGCTCCCGCTGCACATCAACTGACCCAATCGAGGAACTTGTACCAAATCCCCGCGAGCGGCAGGAACCACGGTTTTCCGTTATAGAGGCCCAGCGGCGCTCCCGGAAAAGCGATTCCCGCGAATGGGTTCTGATCTTCGCCGCCGGAAATCAGCTCCGCCATCTTGCTTCCCAGGTAAGTGGCCATCGCCACTCCGTGGCCCGCGTACCCCACCGAGAAGTACATTCCGTCCATCTGGCCGGCGTGCGGCATGATGTCGAAAGCAAAATCCAGTGTCCCGCCCCAGACGTACTCCACTTTCGCGTCGCGCAGTTGCGGATAGACGCTGATCATGCCGCGCCGCAAAATCTCGGCGCTGGTGCGGATGCTGCTCTCGGTCTCAGGACAAAATGCCGCCCTCCCGCCAAACAGCATTCTCCGGTCGGGCGTCAGCCGGTAGTAGTACAGGTAGTTTTTGGAATCGTAGATCATTCGATTGCGCGGGCTGAGCTCCGCGGCAAGCTTCTCCGACAAGGCTTCCGTGACGATGATGTACGACCCGATCGGAATGATCTTCTTCTGCAAAGCGGGCGTAGCGTGGCTCGTGTACCCGCTTGTCGCCACGAAAACATCGCGCGCCCAGAGCGGGCCGCGCGAGTTCCTTATCTTCCAGCCTGACAATCCGCGGTTCGACTCGCGCTCGATTCTCTCGACTCTAGCCCGGTCAAAAAGCGTGGCTCCTGCGCGCTCGGCCGCTCGCGCCAGGCCCGCCACGTAGCGCGCGGGATTCAGCCCGGCGCTCGTTTCGTCGACGATGCCCCCGTGATAGATCGTCGAACCGATCTCCGACTGCAATTGGTCCTTGGGAACCAGGCGGAGTTGGTGATCGAACTCGCGCGCAATCGCCTCCACACTCTCGTGAAATTCAGCGAAGTGCTTGGCCTTGCAGGCAACCTCAAGATGGCCGCAGCGCGCAAAGTCGCAAGCAATGTTTTCTTCGCGCACGATTTGCTCGACACAATCGATCGACGCCAGCGACGCCGCATACATGCGCCGAGTAACTTCTTTGCCGTAGCGCGAGATCAACGTGTTGGCACCGAGTTTCAATCCGGTCAGAACCATGCCGCCATTGCGCGAACTCGCGCCCCAGCCCACGGTCTCCGCTTCCAGCACCGCAACGCTAGCGCCGCGCTTGGCAAGCGTTCTCGCCGCGGAGAGCCCGGTGAATCCCGCGCCGATCACGGCCACGTCCACACGCGCAGGCAAAGCCAGCGCCGCTGGCACAGGCATGGTTACCGTATCCAACCAGAAGGTTTTCTGTTGAATGCTCATGGCTCTCGTCGTTTCTTGGATTCGAGCGGCCCTACTGTATCTAGAAATCACGGCTTTGCGAAAGACGGACGGGCCTCCAGCAACGTTCTCTGCTCAGTGAAAATCGTGCGACGTCGTTTCCGCTCGAGTTACTAACAACGGGCGAATCCGTTCGGCTTTCACCGAAATTACATTGTCCTGGTTCTGCAAACGTCCTTCGATCAAGAGGAATTGCTGATGCACGATCGTCGAATGATCTCGCTGGAAAAGCTGCGGCGTAATGATGGCGTTGGAAATGCCCGTTTCATCCTCCAGGCTGAGAAAGACAAAGCCCTTGGCAGTGCCGGGACGCTGTCGTGCGATCACCGATCCCGCAACGCGTACTCCGACTCCATCGGCTAAATGGTTCAGGTCCGCAGCGGAAAGAATGCCCTCTCGCCTTAACTGCTGGCGATGATAGCTCAAGGGGTGAGGCCCCACCGTCATCCCCGTATTGCGAAAATCGGCGACCAGTCGGTCTTCCGCGGTCATCGGCTGCAGCGGAGAATGTTTTGCATCCGATACGTTCTCTGTTTCTTCCGCCCCTTCACAGGCTTCCAGAAGCGGCCCCGCACGCCGCGAAACGCGTTCGATCTGCCAGAGAGCGTCGCGCCGGTGGAAACCGGCTTTGCTCTCGACAAAATTCAGCGCGCCAATCTCCGCAAGCGCCGTCAGTTCAGATTTTTGCAGTGCGGGCACGCGAAGTTTCAAATCATCTATGGAACGAAACGCCAGCATCTCACGCTGGCCGACAATTTCGCGGCCGGCTTCCTCACGCAGGCCTTTGACGTAACGCAGGCCGAGACGCATGGCAAACTTGTCGTCAATCTTTTCCAGTGTGCAGAGCCAGTCGGAACGGGTTACATCGATGGGACGTACGCGCAGGCCATGGCGCTGCGCATCCTTCACCAGCGTAGCCGGATGATAGAAACCCATCGGCTGATTGTTCAGCATCGCCGCCGTGAATGCCGCGAGATAACGGCACTTCAAAAAGGCGCTGGCATACGCTATCAGCGCAAAACTCGCGGCATGCGATTCGGGAAATCCATACAACGCAAACGAAGTGATCGATTTCACGATGGTATCTTGCGTTTCGCCGGTAATTCCGTTTCGATTCATGCCATCCCGCAGCTTCACTTCCACGTCCTTCATTAGCTTCTCGGAGCGCTTGAAGCCAAACGCGCGCCGTAATTCTTCCGCCTCACCCCCTGTAAAACCCGCCGCAATCATGGCCATCCGCAACAACTGCTCCTGAAACAGCGGAACACCCAAGGTGCGCGCCAGCACCGGTTCCAGCGAAGGATGCAAACACTCGACCGGCTCGCGCCCCTGGCGACGCTTCAAATACGGATGCACCATCTTCCCGACAATCGGCCCCGGCCGGATGATCGCCACTTGCACGACGATGTCGTAAAAACATTTTGGCCGCAGCCGCGGTAAACAAGCCATTTGCGCGCGGCTCTCGATTTGAAACATGCCGACGGTGTCTGCCTTGCACAGCGTTTCGTAAACCTCGGGATCATCCGCAGGCAAATGCCCGAGGTCCACTTCCTGCTCGTACTGTTCCCGAATAATCTTCAAGGAATCCTCGAGCACCGCCATCATGCCCAAGCCGAGCAGGTCCACTTTGACGATGCCCATGTCCGCGCAATCTTCTTTATCCCACTGCACCACCACACGCCCCGGCATCGTCGCAGGCTCCAGCGGCACCACCGAATCCAGTTGTCCCTGGCAAACGACCACGCCGCCGGAATGCTGGCCCAAATGCCGCGGCAAATCCTGCACCTGCACACACAGCTCGAAAAACTTGCGAATCTTCGGATGCTTCAAGTCGAAGCCCGCATCGTGAAAATGGCGTTCCAGCGTGTCATTCGAGTCTTTGTATTCCCACGCGCTCACCAGCGTGGCCAAGCGGCCCAAGGTTTCCGGATCAAACGACAACGCCTTTCCCATTTCCCGTGCTGCTGAGCGCCCCCGATACGTGATGACGGTGGCCGTCATAGCTGCGCCAAGTTTTCCGTAGCGTTCGTACACAAACTGAATCGCACGCTCGCGCTGATCGCCGCTGGGAAGATCGAGATCGATATCCGGCCATTCGCCACGCTCTTCGGAAAGAAATCTCTCGAAGAGAAGCCCCATGCCGACCGGATCAACCGCGGTGATGCCCAGCGCATAACACACAGCGCTGTTGGCGGCCGACCCGCGCCCTTGGACAAGAATATTTTTCTCGCGGCAAAAACGCACGATGTCCCAGACGATCAGGAAATATCCCGGCAGGTCGAGCTTTTCGATCAACGCCAGTTCGCGATCGATTTGCAAGCGTGCTTTTTCATTCTCCGATCCGTAGCGCGAAATCATTCCATCGCAAGCGCGCTGACGCAGAAACTCCATCTGTGTTCCGCCGTGCGGAACCGGGTATTTCGGAAACTCATACCCCAAATCGCTTAAGGCGAATTGCAACCGCGAAGAAAGAGTCTGTGTATTGGCAAGCGCTTCCGGAAGATCGGCGAACAGTTGCTGCATTTCCGCGGGCGATTTGAGATGGCGCTCCGGATTGCGGCTCAGCAAGCGCCCGGCGGTCGCGAGATTGCGGTGGTGGCGAATACAGGTGAAAACGTCCAGCAATTCCCTTTCGTGCGGCAGAGCGTGGCAGACGCCGTTGGTGGCCAGCAAAGGCAAAGACAGTTTGCGCGCAATCTCTACAGCCGCTTGATTGCGGGCCTCTTCTTCACGGCAATAATGCCGTTGCAGTTCGACGTAAACATTCTCGCGGCCAAACAGTTCGCAAAGCTGCCGCACACATTCCAATCCTCGCGCAATCCTGCCTTTTTCCAGCGCATCGGCAAGCGGGCCTTCCGCTCCTCCCGTCAGACAAATCAGGCCAGCGCGCATTTCCGCCAACTCTTTCGCCTCGACGTGTCCTTCACCTTTTTTTGCACGCAGCTTCATGCGCGTAATCGCGCGGCACAGATTCTGATAGCCCTCTCGCGATTTCACGAGCAGGGGGTAGCGCCATCCGAAAGCGGAGGTGACTTCCGCGCCGATGTGTGCTTGCATGCGAATCTTTTTTGCGGCTTGATAAAAACGCGGCGCACCGTACACTCCATCGCGATCGAGCACGGCCATCGACGTCATGCCGCGTTCGGCGCAGACGTTGGCCAATTCCTCGGGCGCCGAGGCTCCTTCGAGAAAACTGAACGCAGAACGCGCATGTAGTTCGGTGTACATCAATCGTAATACCCTCGCACGAACCAGCTTTGCCGCAGCGCGTCGAAATAAACGCGGTAGACTCCGTATTGCGGCCAAGAGCTCACCAGTTGTCCATGCGGTTCATTCGAAACACCGAAATCAACGGTCAAATCCCATTCGTCCTGGTTCCATGCATCTTCCTGCCACCAATCGCCCGAGCTACGCCATGGGCCCGAAGCCACCTCCACAATGCCCTGCATTCCTCGCAAATAAACGCGCACCGGACGTTCGTCACGCATCTCAACCATTGCTGCTACTGCAGGCCGGATGGTACGAAATCCAGCCAGCGATCTGCGCGCTTCGTTACGGTTTCCTACGACGGCCGAAGCACCGCTCTTTTGGCGATTCATTTTCTCTATCGCCTTACCGGCTCTCGGCATTCGCTCCTTCAACGTAGAGAACTTTCTCACCCGGAAATTCTCGGGGCGGTGGGTATCCACCAGCTCCGGTGCGCCAACATTGGAATCTCCTACAAGCTTTGCAAGCCGCGCGACGGTAAGCTCCAGGTTTTCCGGATCGGGCGCGCATGGCACGAACAATCCGCTTTGCGCCACGCGCGGAGGCGCCGCATCCGCTGCAAGGATAATTTTCTGTATGGGCGCAGCAGGAGAGTCGGCTTGCAGTTGCAAGCGAAGCAACTTCAAAAGCATCTTGGAATCCCGCATTGGCACGGGCAGCGTCAGAACTTTCACATACTGCTTCGTCGCGGGTTTTTCTCGAAAGCCACCTGCTAGCAATCGCGCGCCGTCTTCGGAAGAAGGCTCCAGGTCAAACCGAATATGAACAACGCGCGCGGCAAGGGCGCGCGCTTCCAACTGCGCGCAAAGCTGATCGAGCAAGCGGCCCAATAAAAAGGAGAGCGGCTCGAGTTCTTCGACCGAATCATCCAGCTCCATTTCTTCTTCGAAGTACAGATTCGGTAGCGCAAGAATTAGCGAGCGGTGTAACGCGCCTTGCGCCAATTTGTGCAGCCGCACTCCTTCTTGCCCCAGCCGCTCGGAAAGCTGCAGCACGGGCAACGCCGCCAGGGCGCGCAAGGTGTTCACACCCCAGCGCTGTAGTGTTTCCAGCACCTCTGTCCCGGTCGAAAGCACATGCGCTGGCAAATCGCCTAGACGCTCGCATTCCTGGCCCGCGGGAATCATCGTAATTCCAGGGAAACCACGGGCGGCATGGATAGCCACTTCGATGTTGGAAGCAACCGCGACGCGCGAAATCACCCCGATGCGGAAGACTCGTTGTGCTAATTCCTGAGGGATCTTTTCGTCGGCGCCAAATAAAGAGGTGAGGCCTTCGAGGTCCAGAACGATCGTATCCGGCGCGGTGTCTTCCACTCGCGGGGATACGCTCCACGCTACATCCAGCAGAGCGGCATGTGTGACTTTCTCTTGCGCTTCGGATCGCTGACGGATTTCGACGCCGGAGAACTCCTCTGCTTGCGATTTCGTCATACCTAGCTGGATTCCGGCTTGAAGCGCGGCTGGATTGGCGGCCACGACGCTCCACAGCGGCGGCGTTCCCGTGATCAACGCTATGGAATGATCGCGAAGAGACGGCTCGGAGCGCGCAACGGATTGCACTAGAAAGTCGGGGATATGGATGCAAGCGAAAGTCATACGATTCGATTGGCAACGAAAGAGTGCGTACTCGGGATCGCCTGGGATTATTTTGACGTTGAGATCCTTCGGCTATCCTTGTCGGATAGCCTCAGGATGACAATGCTTGCTAATGCCGATGCTGCTGGCCTTGTCGCTCAGCCTAATAAGCCACGGTTTCGAAAATCGTTACTTCCTCCGATGTTTTCTTCCCGCCAAAACGATTCACAGGAGAGGAGTCCATTTCCAATTGCACGCGCGAGCGAACCACTTCGGTGCAGACCTGAAAGCCTCTCAGCAAGCGTGCAAAGGAATAGCCGGAGGCATTTTGCCGCTGCGTTTCCACTGCTTCCGACCAGCGCGCGGGCTTGGCATCTAATCGCAGCACGAGCGAAGCGCACGTCTTGGCGTTGGACTCTTGCTCTACGAGCAGCAGAATCGTCGGCGTATCTTCGACGGCGCGCCGGAAACGGAACCAGGCATGCAGTGGCACGTAGCGAACGGTCTTGGGAGGCACATCGCCGAGATCGACGGCTACCAGACCGAAGCCACCGGCTTGAATAAGCAGATCGGTGGCGCGAAGAGCTTGGTCGATGTTCCGGCAGCGCACCCAAAGCAATTGCTTCAACTCCACGCCTGCCGCACTGGCCGTCGCGGGATCGAAGCTGTCGCGCGCGTCCACCAGAGCACATACTTCTCCATCTGCGGTTCGTGATACCAAAGTCGAAATCAGCAAACTGGTCCGTCCGGAGCACGGCGGCCCATAAATTTCGGTCATGGCGCCGCGAGGCAATCCCCCAACGCAGGAGTCAATTTCCGGGATGCCGGTGGAAACCAGGTCGAAGACATTGCGATCGCGATAATTGAAAGGAGCGGCGACGCGTCCACGGAGATCGAGCTCGATTTTGGAGCGCAGGGTAGCGAGGGAGGAGGCGGTCATGAGAACGGGCGGCGGTGAAAAATGCGATACGGTATTCGCTTTTTGTTCGCCTATGCCAATTCTCTCGAACCACTCCCCCTATTGTCAAGCCTACGTTTGGTGACTTCGTGTGCCAGTTCCGACCAGCGTGTTACACATCCATCCGCTGTGATCGCAGTGTGGTACAGTTCTGTGACCGCAAACCCAAAGACAATCTGTCAATCTGGACGGAACAACGTTGATGAGTAAAGGGCGTGAGATTCGCTGTTATGACTACGTGAACCACCCCTACGAGCGCGTCCGCGATGCATTGAGGCAGGACGCACTCACGGTGTTCCAGTCGGCTACGAAGGCTGCCGCTTCCCGGGCGCAATCGATCGCCTCTGAACTGCACGTCGACATTGGCGGTATTGGGATCAAGACCGATATCAGGATTTCCGTCAAGAACGTCAAGGAGAAGCTTGATGCCGTGGCCGCTCCCGCCACCCGGTTGCTGCTCGAATGGGAGGCCACGACCATGCCACGGTTGTTCCCGCTCATGAAGGCCGAGCTTTCTATCTACCCGCTGACCCCTACCGAAACGCAGTTGGATTTCTTGGGCCTTTACAAACCACCATTCGGTGCCGTGGGAAAGGCCATGAACGCGATCGTCGGCCACCGCATCGCGGAGGTGTCGGTTCATCGCTTCATTAACGAAGTGGCAGGATACCTCCGACAGGCCCTTGCTTAATTCATCGTACCGCGCGCTCGCCCGAGCGATAGAAACTGTATGAGTACTTGATGCCAACTCTTTGGGAGTTCAAAATCGAGTGCCAGTCAAGTGCTAGGAGTAAAATGCCATGCCAGTTCGACACACAAATCTCAGTAGCACTATCGAATTCTTGATCGCGGGGCTGATGGCCGCTACTTTCCTGCTGTTGACAATGGGTGGGCAATATCTCACCTCGGCGCAGGAGACAAAGCGATCGCCGGAAGTTGCGAAAACCAGCGCCCATGAAAAACTCGTCGCGCGCGGCAAATACATCGTAGAAGGGCTTGCGGGTTGCGGTTACTGCCACACGCCTCGCGATGAAAACGGCAACCTCGACCGCACAAAGTGGCTTGCAGGCGCGCCAGTGTTTTATCAACCGGGCCAAAAAGTGCCAGGTTGGCCCACTACGGCGCCCCGGATTGCCGGCTCACCACCTGGGAGCGACGCCGAGATGATTACACTGCTGACTACCTCAGTCACACGAAGCGGCCAACCTCTTCGCGCTCCGATGCCTAGTTTTCGGATGACACGCAGCGATGCGGAGGCCGTGGTGGCTTACCTGAGGTCGCTTAACGCCAGTCAATAGGGAATGTCGCGAGCAGGTATGGGATTGCGTCAATCCCTTCAATTCCCTACTTTTTCTCGCGCACCAACACAAACTTCTGAATGCGTTTGCCGGTGTCCACTTCGCCGGTGTAGAGATTGCCTTGCGAGTCGGAAACGACCTGATGCAGCCAGTGAAATTGGCCAGCGTTGCGGCCGTTGTGTCCCATCTGCCCGACGACTTTCCCGTCTTCACGAAGCACGGTCCAGATCACGTTGTTCTCGCCGTCGCCGATCAACAGATACTTTTGGTGCTCGTCGATGGAGAACGCGAACTGAAACACTGAGCCCATTCCCAAGGTTTGCGTGCGCAGCGAAAACTCCTTCACGAATTTTCCTTGTTTCGTGAAGATTTGCATGCGGTCGTTTAAGCGATCGCAGACGTACACAAGCCCATCGCGTGAAATGTGCACGCAGTGGACCGGGTTGCGAAATTGCTGATCGGCAGGCGCGGTGGGATTGTAAGGGCCGGGGTCGACGTCATTGGGCGGATTGCCATAAGCGCCCCACATGCGCTTGAACGCACCAGTTTCGGAGTCGAATACGATGACGCGGCGATTTATGTAGCCGTCGGCAATGTAGACCTCGTGAGCGTCGGCGTCGACTTCGATTCCAGCCGGGCGACCTAGTATGTCGGTGCGCGTGCTGTCGGCGGGGTCGGTGGAGGGGTGGCCGATCTGCTTCAGGAAATGGCCTTTGTTCGTGAACTTGAGGATGTGGCGGTCGGACGGAGTAGCAGCCGTTCCCGGTGCACTTCCGCCGATCCAGACGTTGTCGTCTCTGTCGACGTAGATTCCGTGCTCGTTCTTGGGCCAGTCGAAACCTTCGCCGGGGCCTCCCCAGGATTGGATCAGGTTGCCTTGCGCGTCGAATTCCAGCACCGGCGGCGTGGTCAGGCAGCACATCGAGCGCGGCGGCGTCAGCGATGCGCCCAGTTCATCGGGCGTGTCCGTGGCGGGACGCTGCAAGACCCAAATGTGATCGTGCTTGTCGACAGCCATGCCGCCGACTTGGCCCATGATCCAACTGTTGGGCAGCTCTTTCGGCCAAGACGGGTCGACTTGGTATTTCGGAGGGTCTTGCGCCGAAGCGTTTTCAATGGGCAGGAAAAACAGCAGGGAAATTCCGATCGCTAGGATGGCCGGCTCTACGGCGAGCCTCGACCAAATTCGCAGGGTGCGCACGAGAGCTCTCCCTTCGTCAAAGGTTGTGAGTAGCTGAGGGCGCGCGGAGTATAGGTCCGCACTGAGGGCGTGTCAACGCATGGGAGAAACGTCTCGTTGTGGCAAACGTCTTAAGAAAGGCGGGCGTCGGGCGGCCACAATGGGTTCGGCAACCTCCCGTTGCCGCTGCCGCGCAAAAGTCCGTAGAATACGTCGTGCGGAGAGTGACGATGAATGCTTGCGGGACTGTTTCGAGACGACGGATGGCTGTGCGATTGGTTGCCGGAGTGGTTGCGGGCTTTCTGAGTACGGCGGTTGTTTCTGTGAAGGCGCAAGACGAGCCTCCGCCAGATAAGAAGGTCTCTGCACAAGACACCGCGGCGATCGATCGCGGACACAAACAGTTCGAGCAATCGTGCGGATTCTGTCACGGGCCGGACGCCACGGGCGCGCGAGGGCCGGACCTGCTGCGTTCGCCGATCCTGGCGCATGACGTAAAGGGCGACTTGGTCGGCAAAGTGATTCACGAGGGCCGGCCGGACAAAGGCATGCCGCCGCTATCGCTGACCGATGAGCAGATTGCAGACATCGCGACGTTTTTGCATGCGCGCGCGACGGAAGCTCTTGAATCGGCAGAGGTTCCGAAGGGCTATCCGGTGGAGAAGCTTCTGACCGGAAATGCGGAGGCCGGAAAGGTTTATTTCAACGGAGCAGGCGGTTGCAAAAACTGCCATTCACCTACCGGCGATCTGGACGGCATTGCGGGCAAGTATTCGGCGGTCGACCTGCAATCGCACATGCTGTATCCGGAGGGCAAGCACACCACGGCGACGGTCACACTTGCTTCGGGCCAGCAGATCTCCGGCCCGTTGGCGCACATCGATGAGTTCGTGGTGGCCCTGCACGAGGGCGACAAGGCGGGAGCGTATCGCTCGTTCCAGCGCGATCAAGTGAAGCTGGAGCTAAAGGACAGGCTGGCCGCGCATCGCGAATTGCTCGAAAAGATCACGCCAGCGGACATTCACAACCTGTTCGCGTATTTGCAAACCCTGAAATAAGGAACGGAGCCCAAGTGAAAAGAGGAGCCAGGATGCTTTCTCGCCCCGGTGGACTGAAACGAATTGGTGCCGCGACTTTCTTTTTGCTTTTCGCTTTGGTGCTGTCGGGGCCGATGGCGGGAGCGCAAGGACTCGACCCAGCCGCTCTGCTGAAGCCGGCGACCGATACCTGGCCAACGTACAACGGAGACTACTCGGGACAGCGCTTCAGCACTCTTAACCAGATCAATGCAGGAAACGTCAACTCACTGACACTCGCCTGGGTATTTCACGTGATGGGCCCGAGCATCAAGGCTACCCCGCTGGAAGTGAACAATATCCTGTACCTTTCGACGCCCGACAACGTTTGGGCCGTGGATGCGCGATTCGGCCGCCAGATCTGGCACTACCAGCGGCACACAGACGGCGACCACATCGGCCATCGCGGCTTGGCCATGTACAAAAATTGGCTTTACTTCACCACCGTCGATGCCCACCTGATTTGTCTGAACGCCAATGACGGCACGGTGCGCTGGGATATCGAGCTGGCCGACGCGAAGCTCGGCTATTTCGCAACTATGGCGCCGCTGGTGATTCGCGATCACATCATCGTGGGCGTCTCGGGGGATTCGACCGACATTCGCGGCTTGCTGGATTCGGTCGATCCGGAAACCGGCGCGCTGCAATGGCGCTGGTACGTCGAGCCGGACCCGGGTCAACCTGGGTCGGAGACATGGCCCAAGGAAAACGATGCCATCGCGCATGGCGGCGGCATGACCTGGATGACCGGGACGTACGATCCGGCGCTCAATCTGTTGTATTGGGGCACCGGCAATCCCAACCCGGTGCTCGCAGGCGAAGGGCGGCTGGGCGACAACCTCTACACCTGCTCGATCGTCGCCCTGAATCCAGACACCGGCAAGCTGGCTTGGGCGTTCCAGCCGTCGCCGCATGACGTGCACGACTGGGACGCAGTGCAAACGCCAGTGCTGTTCGATGCCGACTTTAAGGGCGTTCACAGGAAGCTGCTGGCACAGGCGAGCCGAAACGGATTTTTCTTTGTGCTGGACCGCACGAACGGGCAGCATCTAGTGACATCGCAGTTCATCGATCTGAACTGGGCGTCGGGCGTGGATTCTCGCGGCCGTCCGATCGCCAAGCCAGAAGCTACTCCGGCGCCAGAAGGAGCGCTGGTCGAGCCGGGCTCCGACGGAGCGACGAATTGGATGGCGCCGAGCTTCGATCCGCAGACGGGATTTTTTTACGTCAACGCCCATCGCATCTTCAGCGTTTTTTATCGCACGAACACCGGGAAACCAGAAGGCTGGAGCGGCCGCGACACAAATCTGTTCGCCAACTCGACTCTGCGAGCCCTGGACTACCACACCGGGAAGGTGGTGTGGAATCACGAAACCGGCGAAGGCGAGAGTTTCGCCGGAATTCTTACTACGGCGGGGCATCTTCTGTTTAGCGGCGACACCGCTGGCAATCTGCTGGCGCTTGATCCCGCCACCGGCAAAACGCTGTGGCATTTGAATGCTGGAGGCGAGATGGTTGCATCGCCGATGACGTACCAAATCGATGGGCGGCAGTACTTGATCCTCGCCGTGGGAGAGAACCTATTCGCGTTTGCGCTGCCCGAGGACAAAAGTCCCAAAGCCACGGCCCAGACAAGTCCGTGAGTCAGGCGGGAGGCACACCGAAACTCAGTTATGCGAGGGTAGCAAATCCCAAATGCCCAGGTCTTCCGTGCCGAGAACCCAGGAGCAGAACCCCTGGAGATTGCGCTCCTTGACTAAGGTATAGCGTTCGCGAAACGTGTGGGCATCCGTGAAGAAGAACCATTCACGCATATCATCCCGATAGATATAGAACCACGCGGAACGGTCTGCGGGGTCCCATTCGACATGGCCGTTGTAGGCTTTGGCAAGATCGACTGCATCACTGGTGGAAATATATTCTGCGGAAGGATTGGGTTTATCGCCGGTTCTTTCTCCGGGCAGGGCTTTAACCGGCGTGCCGGCAAACCAGTGATAGCCGTAGAGCGGAATTCCCAGCGAAAGCTTCTCGGCAGGCACAACCTTCAGCGCATAGTCCAGATTGCCGGTGGTCCAGGCCCATCCAGCGACAGGGCCAGGGGCGGTCCAGCGCGTATGCTGGTCGTAAGTCATCAGACAGATGAGGTCGACGGCCTGCGCCAGGGCTTTGAGATCATAGGCGCCGCGCCAATTCTCATAGATCCATGCGGAAAAGCCGGTTTCGCCCGGCGCTCCAGGCGCATTGGGCACCGTAGCGATGGTGAGTTGTAAACCTTCGCGGTGGAAAGCGGAGGCGGCCTCAACGACCATCGCCGTGAGCGCATCACGGTCGTTCCACCTGACGTTCTCGAAGTCAAATTGCATGCCACTGTAGCCATTTTCTTTGCAAGCTCGAAGAAGTTCGGCGGTCATTTGCCGGCGAGCTTCGGGATCCAGAAGCAATTTGTGAAAGTCTTCCTGCACGAAAGCGTTGTTGGCAACAATGGGCATGACGGGGACGTGATGCTGGCGCGCAGCTTCAAGGACAAGCGGGTTGGGTCCGCCGGAAACCAAGCCGTTGGCATCCACCACGTACCAAGCAGGAACAAGAATGTCGATCTTATCGGCGTGGGCCAGGAAGGAACGTACGGACGCGGGATCGCGTGTCAGATAGAAGAGCGATTTAGGTTGTTTGGCGCCGAGGGATGGCGTGACGATCAGAAAAAACACCATGGGCGTAAGGAAAGAAAGAAGTCGGTTTCTCATCTTGGGGCACAAGTGTAGCTGTGACGGACGCTGCCATGCAATTGAAGAGGCGGTTTCCAGATTTAAACGAGAGTGAAGATTGCGAGACGGAAAGGAGCAGGGGATTGCGTACGGTGCGGCTTACTCGTACCTCAGGGCCACAAGCGGATCGACGCGTGCGGCGCGCCGTGCCGGCACCCAGCATGCGATCACACCGGTGATCAACAGCAAGGCCGCCACGACGGTGAGGGTGATCGGGTCGTACGCCGACACGCCCCAAAGCTGCGTCGCGATTACGCGGCCGAGCGACAGACTAGCGATCAGTCCGATCGCCACACCCAAGGCTACCAGCCGCAGCCCCATGACAATCACTAGGCGCAGCACGTCGCCACTCTCGGCTCCCAGCGCCATGCGTATGCCGATCTCGTGCGTCCTGCGCGCGGTGGTGTAAGCCAGCACGCTGTAGACTCCGATGGTCACGAGGACCAACCCGATGCCGCCGAAGATGGTCATCAGCAAAAATCCAAAGCGAGGTCCGGCAAAGGAGAATTGGCTGATGTAACCCTCCAGCGTGCCCGTTAGTGTCAGCGCCACGCTGTGATCGGTCGCCCAGATTTGCTCGCGTACCGAATTCATCATGGAGAGCGGCTCGTTCGCTGTGCGGACTAGAATTCCGCGCGCTCCCGAACCCGTCATCGTATACGGCACCCAAACTTCCGGCTCAGGCGGATCTTGCAGACCGCGGTTCTTTGCATCCTCAACCACCCCGATGATCTCGAACCACGGGTCTTTGACTGGATCGGGAAACGTCTCGAGAGTCGCCAGACGAACGCGCTGCCCGATTGGATTGTCGTTGCCCAGATATTTGTGCACGAATGTTTGATTCACGACCGCCAGTTTTCGCGCCCCGTTCACCTCGGCTTCGTTGAATGATCTTCCGTCCTGAAACTGAATCTTCAGTACCGGGAAATATCCTTCGCTGCAAAGCTGAAAGAGCGCATTCCATTTCTCGGCGTGGGTCTTCCCCGGAATCTCGATTTCGGTGCCGATTCCGCCGTAGGGCGGCAGCGTGCTTGTCTCCGTCGCTTCGACTACGCCCGGCAAGGCTTTCAATCGTAGCAGCAGCGGCTTGTAGAATCCCGTCATCTCCGCGGCCGTCTTGTACCGATCGTGCGGCAACGGAAGCCGCGCCACCAGGATGTGATCGGGTTGCAACCCCAGATGCACTTCGCGCAGCGCGACAAAGCTCCGCATCAGAAGACCCGCCGCGACCAGCAGCGTCAACGACAGTGCCACTTCGAGCACAACCACGGCGTCGCGAAGCCGGCCGTGCCGGAATCCTCCGCTCACGCCTTTGCCGCTGTCGCGCAGCGGGTCGTTCAGGTCTCGACGCGCTGCTTGCAGCGCCGGCACTAGTCCAAAGATCAGCGCCGTCAGCGCCGCTACTCCCAACGTAAACGCCAGCACAGGCGCGTTCAGCCGGATCACTGATTCTGCTGGAATGATCTCCTGCGGCATTGCCGCGACCAGCGACTTCAATCCGCCCCAGGCGATCAGCGCTCCAAACGCCGCCCCTCCCAGCGCCAAGACCGAACTCTCCACCAGAAGCTGCCGCACCAACCTCCACCGGCCGGCTCCCAAGGCAGCGCGGATGGCAAATTCCTTTTCGCGGCCTGTCGCGCGCGCCAGGAGCAGATTCGCCACGTTGCCGCATCCGATGAGCAGCAATAGTCCCACCGCCGCCAAGACGATGTACAAGGTGGTGCGGAAACGCCCCACGACCAGATTCGTCAGCGACTGGATCTCCACCGTGAAATGTTTCGGATAGTCCTTCGGATAAACCTTCGACAGACGGTTCGCGATCACCGTGAAATCTGCTTGCGCCTGGCGCTCGGTGACGCCAGGCTTTAGGTGCCCCATCAGGAACCAGTATCTGGTAAATCCTGCGGCCCCTTGCGCTGCCGCTCGTTGTGGTTTTTCGGGGATCCACACGTCCGAATCGCCCCAGGCAAAACGGGGCGGCATGATCCCGATCAATGTGCGCGGCGTATCATTCAGCACGAACGTCTTGTTCAAGATGCTCGGATCGGCGCTGAATTGGTTCACCCAGGTTTTGTACCGGAGCACAAACACAGGCGGCGCACCCGGCTCATAGTCGGCAGGCTGCATTGCGCGGCCGAGGAGCGGCGCCATGCCGAAAAACTCGAAGGTGCCGGGAGTGACGAGCCCGCCGGAAAATCTCTGCGTGCCTTCCTTCATCGTGTAGAGCACGTCTTCGCCATCGTTGGCAATCACGCCGTCGAACACGTGGTTCTGCTCGACGTAATCCAGGAACTCGGGCCCGGTGTATCCGGCGCGCCCACCCGGTTGATTTTGCTCGCTATCGTGAATCTGCACCGACATCAAACGTCCCGCGTCCTTGTAGGGAAACGGCTCCATCAAGATGTTGTCGATGACGCTGAAGATGGCGGTGGACGCTCCGATGCCCAACGCTAGGGTCAGAATCGCCACCGCGGTGAAGCCCGGCGACTTCAACAGCGTCCGCATCGCGTACCGTACGTCTTGCCGGAACGTCTCCATTGATCGCCTCTCCCCGCTGGGCCGACTTCAACGTCGCATAACCTCAAGGCCGCTCTACAGTTTACGGCGTAAGCCGACCAAATGTTCCCGCCCAGCGCTGTGCGTTGACAGTTTGGCCACAAGCTGGTTAGACGGTGTCCCGCGAACAGCGTCTTTGGGTTGATGCTGAAATTTACGGCGGCGATGTATCGGAGAACCGATCCATTTCTCACCTCTTACACATGCCGAAAACTCCGCAAACCAAATCTGTACCTGCGCCTAAATCGCCTAAAGTCCTGGTGATTGACGTGGGCGGCACGCACATCAAGCTGCTCACCACCGGGCAAACCGTGCCGGTGAAAATCCCCTCCGGACCTTCGGTCACGGCAAGCGAGATGGTCCGCATCGTCAAGGAAGCGGTGCACGACTGGAAATTCGACTGTATTACCCTCGGTTATCCCGGGCCCATCATCAACGGACACCCGCTTCGCGAACCCCATAACCTCGGTCGCGGGTGGGTCGGCTTCGACTTCACCAAGGCTTTCGGCTGTCCGGTGAAAGTCATTAACGACGCCGCCATGCAAGCTCTCGGCAGCTACCAGGGCGGGCGCATGCTCTTCCTTGGGTTGGGCACGGGCCTGGGGTCCGCCATGATCGTCGACGGAGTGCTTGAGCCGATGGAGCTCGCCCACCTTATGTACAAGCACGGGAAAACTTACGAGGATTACCTGGGCTTGCGCGGCTTGAAGCGCATGGGCAAGAAGAAGTGGCGCCACCACGTGGCCAAGGTGGTCAAGACTCTAATGGCATCTCTCGAAGCCGACTATGTCGTCCTAGGCGGCGGGAACAGCAAGAAGGTGAAGGAGCTTCCCCCTGGAGCTCGTCGAGGCTCTAACGAAAACGCCTTCATCGGCGGCTTTCGCCTTTGGGAGAAGGGCGAAGTGCGCGATCCGTAGCCGGATGTACCTTGTTTGGCAGGCCAAAACCCCCTTCAGAAACAATCCCTAGATCGAAAGGCACGGCCCTTCCGGCCCGCGTTAGGAACTTCTTTTCACATTTAGGCACTTGGGTTATCCCTGGATTGCTATGGGTTGAGGATATTCCTAAGGACCCCTGCAACACCCTCACTTTAAAGGGAATTGGCATCAACGGGCTAGAAGGATGTCCGGCTTGACGTTCGATTGTGACTAACTGCGCGATGAGTTCGACGGTACCCAGATCCGTCGATTTTGCGGCGCTGGCCACGGCTATCGTTCCCTACCGTCGCCGTCGAAGGTAAAACCCTGTCTTCTGCTGCATTTAGAGAACTCCTTGGAGATTCCAGGCTTCCCGCGGAGCGGACGATTAAGTCTCTACTGCCGCGACGAGTGAGGCGGTCTCTACAAGTCAGGAGTCTCGATTGGTGACTTCCGCCCAACAAATCGGTGACACTTCGCCCTTCGACCCAGCGAAAAACTAGCCTGGCGTCACCTCAAAAGGCCGTGTTTGGCCCTAATCCGGCCTATTATGGCACCATTGGTACTTTGGTACTGGCGTTGCTCATAGGCAGACAGAGGTCGTGATGTCGGAACCAATTCCAGTCCAGACGCGTCTCTGCTGGTGCCAGGTACCGGTACCGAGAGAACTTGACGCTGAATGCCTCTGCGTCCTGCACTTCATCCTCAGCATCGACCACGACTGCGCCGATCTTCGCCGCGAAACCGCGATGGGCAAGACCAGCCCCGAACGCCAGTCGGAGATCGCCAGCTACGTGAAGGCCACGGCCATGAAGCTAACCGAAGTGGCTACGGGCCGGATGCGCCTATCCGACGAGTTCAAGAAGCGTATTCTGACGACCTTCCTCACCCTGATGAACCTTCAGGAAAGCCTGGACCGCGCCGGAAACCGCTGCGGGGTCATGCGCGAACTGCGCGCTCCCGCAGCCCCAGTCGTCGTCGCTGGCTGATCCGCGACTCCCCTCGGTAAGCCCGGGGCACCGCCATTCTTTGCTATACACTTTTTATCAGGAGTGCAGCATTTCCTTACCTCCCCATACAGTACTCACCTGATTGCTGGCGCCGTCCTCTTCCGTTACCCTCGACACAGATGATTCATAGCGAGACCGACCCTCGCTTATAGACAGGTGCCGGTTCTACACCGAACACCAGGCACCTGTCTCCCCTCTCTTTAGCTCCCTACCGATTTCTGCTTCGCCGAATTCTCTATGGAAAGGCCTTTTTTGCGCCTCTCAGAAGTAGTAAAATGTGCTCCTAGGCGACCCTCTCCGGCGGACTCCTCAGACGCCGTATTCGTATGGCGTGGGTCCCTGCCAAACCATGCAAGTCGCGAACTATCGGCGGGTCGAACGGCGTCGCTCGGCACGTGTGACTCTGGCAGTTCCTCTGCGTGTCGATGGTCAAGCCCTCTCCGGCGAACAGTTCATCATCAGGACGCAGTCGCATACCGTCAGCCAATTTGGATGCATGTTTCCGCTAGAAGAAGAAGTCGTGCCGGACCAGACACTTGTCCTGATGAATGAGCACACGCGCCAGTCGGTGCAATGCAAAGTGGTTACGACCCGCCGCCAACGGGACGGCAAGAGATACCTGGGTGTCGAATTCATTTCGGCTAACGCCAACAACTTTTGGCGCATGTCGTTTTCCAAGCCCGGCGCGCGATCGCTGAAGCGCCAATACGGTCCCTATCGCGACTCTTCCGCTTCCTGATCCATCGCAACGAAATCGGCTGACTTCTCTAACCGCACCAATAGTCAATGCGTGTCTTGGAGCCGGCATTCTCGAAGAAGGATTTCCGGGACGGCGCGGATGCGCGCTTACTTGGGCAGACTCACCCAGGAGGCGTTTTGGCGTGAGGATTCCAGGACGGCGGAGATAAAGCGGACGCCTGCGACGCCATCTTCGACTGTCGGAACCAGCATCGACTGCGCGGCAGGTGGGCGCTTGGCTTCGCGGGCAGCGATTTGCTCGGCGAGGTCGGCGTAAAGCTGGGCGAAGGCTTCGAGGTAGCCCTCGGGATGGCCCGAGGGGATGCGGCTGGCGTGCTTTGCGGAGGGGCTTGCCGCAGGTCCGTTGCGGCTGATCCACTGCGGCGGCTTGCCGTAGGGAGTAAAGCGTAGATAGTTCGGATTTTCCTGGTGCCATTCGAGGCCGGCCTTTTCTCCGTACACGCGGAGGCGAAGGTTGTTCTCTTCCCCGACGGCGACCTGGCTGGCCCACAACATCCCGCGCACGCCGCCCTCGTAACGCAGCAGCGCTTGCACGTTGTCGTCAAGGCGGCGGCCGGGGACGAAGATCGACACGTCGGCGGCAACCTGCTCAGCGTGAAGCCCGCTGACGAAACACGCGATGTTGTACGCGTGCGTCCCGATATCGCCGAGCGAACCGGCGGGGCCGCTTTGCGCGGGGTCGGTGCGCCAGACCGCTTGCTTTTGTCCAGTCGTCTCCAGTGGCGTGGTCAGCCAATCCTGCGCGTACTCCACTTGTACCAGGCGAATGCGGCCGAGTTCGCCGGCGGCGATCATTTCGCGCGCCTGCCGTACCGTGGGGTAACCGGTGTAGTTGTGCGTAAGCCCAAAAATCAAGCCGCTCTTGTGCACGATCTGCGCGAGCGCGACCGCGTCCTCCACGGTAGTCGTGAGGGGCTTATCGCAGATCACGTGGATGCCGGCGTCGAGGAAGGCTTTGGCCGGCGCGAAGTGAAGATGATTGGGCGTGACGATCGAGACTGCGTCGATGCGATCGGGACGCTTGGACTCTTTGGCGGCCATTTCCGAGAAGCTGCCGTAGGCGCGGTCCGGCGCGATGTGCAGATCGAGCGCGGCTTTGCGGCTGCGCTCGGGATCGGAGGATAGCGCCGCGGCGACAAGCTCGAAGCGGTCGTCGAGGCGCGCGGCAATGCGATGCACGGCGCCGATGAAGCCGCCCGGTCCGCCACCGACCATGCCAAGGCGGAGGCGGCGATTCGCTGTAGTCGTGGAGCTAGCATCAATGGTCATGAGTTTCGTCCCGTGTTCGCTTTCATTCTAGTGTCTGACGCCTTTCCGGCGTCACGCGAGGCCGAGCATGCGGCGATTCGCGGCTTGGTCCGCACCCGAGCTTGCAAAATCATCGAACGTGGTGCTCGCGGCTTGAATGATATGCCGCGCGATGAACGGCGCACCCTCAGCAGCGCCTTGCTCGGCGCTCTTGATGCAGCACTCCCACTCGAGCACGGCCCATCCGTCGAAGCCGTATTGCGTCAGCTTGGAGAAAATCGCGGCGAAATCGACTTGCCCGTCACCGAGCGAGCGAAATCTTCCCGCTCGATTTATCCAGGATTGATAGCCACCATAGACGCCTTGCCGCCCGGTCGGGCGAAATTCCGCGTCTTTCACATGAAACATCTTGATGCGGTCGTGATACAGGTCGAGATAGTCGAGATAGTTGAGTTGCTGAAGCACGAAGTGGCTGGGGTCGAACAGGATGTTGCATCGCGGGTGATTGCCTACACGTTCGAGAAACATCTCGAAGGTGGCGCCGTCGTGCAAGTCCTCTCCGGGATGAATCTCGAAGCAGAGATCGATTCCCGCTTGGTCGAAGGCGTTCAAGATGGGGCGCCAGCGGGCCGCCAATTCGTCGAATGCGGTCTCGATAAGGCCCGCGGGGCGCTGCGGCCACGGATAAATGTAGGGCCAAGCGAGCGCTCCGGAAAACGTGGCGTGCGCTCTTAAGCCGAGATTGGCGGAGGCTTTCGCAGCGAACCGCAACTGGTCTACGGCCCAGGCTTGGCGGGCCTTGGAATTGCCGCGGACGTTCGCTGCCGCGAACCCATCGAAAGCGATGTCGTAGGCGGGGTGCACGGCTACCAGTTGGCCTTGCAGGTGAGTCGAAAGCTCGGTGATCGCGAGTCCCTGCGCCGACAAGATTCCGCGAATTTCATCGCAGTAGGTTTTGCTCTCCGCGGCACGCTGAAGATCGAACAACCGCGCATCCCAGGACGGAATCTGCACGCCTTTGTAGCCGAGCGCGGCGGCCCACTTGGCGATGTTCTGCAAATTGTTGAAAGGCGCCGCGTCTCCGGCGAACTGTGCGAGAAAGATTGCAGGTCCCTTGATGGTCCTCATTGATTTTCCCAAGCGCCATGATTTTGGCGAACCGCGCCATTCCGGCGGAGACTACTCTACTCAACTATCGGTGCAAAGAAAATCTCTCCGTTAGTGCGGCGGCGGCGCAGTTTGCGCGGTGGAACGCAGAAGCCGCGGCAGTACGAAGCGGAAAAATTGTTCGGAATCCGACGCCAGGCATGCCGAGGCGTTGGGAGCGCCGCTGCCGGTGCGCGTGAGCCCGTCCTTGTCCACGATAATTTGAAACTGCTGCACTGGGCAAAGGCCCTCCTCCAGGACGTAAGCCACGGCCATCGCGTCAAACAGCGTCGGGGTCTGCTGGCCCCACTCGTGATATAGCAGCGTCAGCGCGTCCGTCAGCGGCGTACCCTGGCGGAACAACAACGCGCGCTTTTCTTCGTCCAGCTTCAATTGCGTGGAATCGAGCGGCATCATGTAGATCGGAACGCCGCTAGCGAAAAGTTTTTGCGCGGCGGCCACGTCGCTGTAGATGTTGTACTCGGGTTGCGGCCCGCGATCGGGCAGGTAACCCACGTCGCCGTAGCCCTTGCGAATCGAGCCACCCATCAGCACCACACGCTTGAGCTTCTTGAACGCCGCGGGATCGCGGTCGATGGCTGCGCCGACGTTGGTCAGCGGCCCAATGGCTACCAGCGCGACCTCGCCGGGATGCTGACCGATTTGGCCAAGCAGGAAATCGACGGCGGCGGGATACGATTTCGCGGGCGGGCCGCCTTGCGCCCAGCGTGCCTGGGAAAATGGCGTCTTGCTTTGCGTGGGAATTCCTTCGGCAACGGGAATATTGGCGTTGCCGGTTTCCGCGAGCAGGCGATCCGTCATACGGGCGCGCAGGTGCGTGTCTCCCCAAGCCGTCGTGACGCCGAGAATTTCGAGTTCGGGACTGGAAAGCGCAAGCCCGACCGCGAACGCGTCGTCGACATCGTCGCCGATGTCGGTATCGATAATGATTTTGATCTTCGCCGCGGAATTAGAGGAGCCGAGCGGCGACGACTGAGCGAAGAGGGGCTGGGCACCGAGAGACACAACGACACTAACGCGACACAGGAAGCCGACGAGCGTTCTTACAAAGGGCATGTGGCCATTCATGTTGTGAGGAATGCGGACGCTAACATCGCGAACCGGATGGTGTCAATCCCGTTGCGTTGCGTACAAGGCCTAGGTAGAGTTGTTTCGCATCCGGCCTTACCGCGGCGCACCTACCTCGGTTCGCCCGGACGACGCCACACACGGGTATTTTCCGATGACTGAACCGCTGTCTTCCGCACAAGTTAAAGAGCTCACCAAGAAATATACCTACGGCACGTGGCGCCGGCAAAACGGCTGGAATCCGATGCACCTCGTCGACGCCGAAGGCTGCTACTTCACCGATGCGGACGGTAAGAAGTACCTCGATTTCTCCGCGCAGTTGATGTGCGTCACCCTGGGCCACAAAAACAAGGCTGTGATCGACGCGATCGCGGATCAAGCCCGCAAGCTGGCCTACGTAGGCCCCGGCTACGCGACTGATGTTCGTGCCGAATTGAGCGCGCTTCTCGTGGAAGTGCTACCAAAAGGCCTGGACAAGTTCTTCTTCACCACTTCCGGCACCGAAGCCAATGAGGCGGCCTTCAAAATTGCTCGCATGGTGACCGGCAAAACCAAGATCATCTCCCGCTACCGCTCCTATCACGGCTCAACCATGGGGTCGATTGCGGCAACCGGGGATCCGCGGCGCTGGGCCATGGAACCCGCGGGCAAGATTCCCGGCGTCATCTTCGCGCCCGAAGTGAACTGCTACAAATGTCCCCTGCTGCATCAATATCCGGGCTGCGGCATCGCCTGCGTGGAATACATCGAGCACATGATCGCCAACGAAAGCGACGTCGCCGCCGTAATCGTCGAGCCGGTCGTCGGAACGAACGGCGTCTTGATTCCGCCGAAGGAATATATGCCGCGGCTCCGGCAGATTTGCGATCGCCACGAAGTGCTGCTCATCGCCGATGAAGTGATGACCGGCTGGTGTCGCACCGGCAAGTGGTTCGCGGTCGATCATTGGAACGTAGTGCCCGACATTCTGACCACCGCCAAGGGCATCACCAATGCCGCAATTCCCCTCGGCCTCTGTGCGACCACGCACAAGATCGCTTCCTACTTTGACGACCATTTCTTTTCGCACGGCCACACCTACGAAGCCCATCCTTTGACGCTGGCTCCCGCGGTCGCCTCGATCAAAGAAATGAAGCGCATGAATCTTGCCGCCCGAGCCGTCGAACTCGGCGCCTATCTGGGACAAAAGCTGCATGGCTTAAAGCCGCGTCACCCCTCGATCGGAGAAGTCCGCGGCATCGGCCTGTTCTGGGCTGTCGAACTGGTACGCAATCAGGCGACCAAGGCTCCGTTCAATACCGCAAAGGACAAAATCGCGGGAGCACCTCTGGTTGTCGACCGCGTCGCCGCCCGCATGATGGCCAACGGCGTCTACATCCAAGCGTGGATGAGTCACTTCGTGATCGCTCCGCCGCTAATCGTCATCGAAAAAGAGCTCGACCAAGGCGTGGCCGCGCTCGACGAAGCTCTAAGCATCGCGGACCAGGAAATCGAACACTAGCTTCGGACGGGCACCGCTCTTAGCCGCGGCGGTTTAAAGGAGTCTTGGCAGCGGCGGTAGAGATCGAAAACGGATCCAGCAGGTGCCGGCGAGTGGAAAAGCCCTACACCGTAGCGCCGGGGCCAGTGACCAACCGCAACCAGGACCGAGCTTCAGGGTCGCCAGCACGGAGCGCCGGGCCCATTGGAGAGCCAAGAAAAATCAGCGTGCCCTTCCCCACGCGCCTTTTCAACGCGACTGGCAATGTTCCGACTGTTCCGATTACATCTCTTGTGCCCAACGACAGGGGCACTACCCGACTGAAATCCCGAACCCTTGTTTCGTGCGGCCACGAGTAGTTGACGTAGGGAACAAATCTCTGACCTTCCAATTTCTTCCCGGGATTTCGCCCCGGGCGACGCGGAAAGAAAGAACCGTCAGTCGATTTTGCCAGCCGCAAGTCAACAGGCGGGTCGATCGCAATATCGAAATACCGACTCAGCATCTTCTGGTGCGAGGTAAATTCTGACGGGCTCAGGAAACCCGCCCCGGATTCCAATACTAAGTTCGTCCCCGCTTCCAGCAAACCCACCAGGCTGGACGCGACCGACGGTTCCATCACTCCGAGGCCAGGAACAATTGCGATCCCATAACGGTATCGTGAGTCGAGCTTGGCTTCGAAGAGATCGTGCTCGCCGGCGAGTGCAGCTTGATATCCTTGCAACGACTCGCGAAGGACGCAATGCGAGTTTAGGTCGAGCAGAGCGCACTTGAGTGCGCGTTTTTGCCGAGAACCAAGTGTATCCAACCAGACGGGCGGGAATGAACATAGAGTGGCTGCCGCGCTAGTCACCGAACCCACGAAATCTCGACGGGAAATCTTCAACTAAGCCTCTCTCCTTGGCCTTTCAGAGCCTGCCTGAAATCAACCGATCTATATCGGCTGCGGTGTCGTAAAACTGCTGATCTTGCGCATAACGATAGCGAGCTTCCATCTCCGCAATCAACCAGCCGTTATAGTTCACCTTTGTGATTGCAGCTCTTATGGCGGGCCAGTTGTTGTCGCCAATGAAAAGGCTCGTGTAGACCGTGTCGCAGCATCGACCTCGCTTTTTCATAACATCTTTCAAATGGATGCGGGTGATGCGTGGGCCATGCATCTCAATCCACTGCTCGGCGAATCCGGTGTCGTGAATGTTTCCGACATCCAGGTGAATGCCAACAAACGGGCTGTTGACATCATTGAGGAACGTCCAGAACTCTCTCGGCGTCAACAGAAAGCGTTGCTCCGAATTGCAATTCTCGCAGCCGATTTTAACCTGCGCCTTTGCTGCGAGTGGTGCAAGCTGCTTCATCGCCTCCAGGCAGCGCTGGTAGACCTCGTTGTAGGGAACCTCCTCGGTCACGAGCCCCGTCACAACGAGTATCGCGTCGCAACCGACAAGCTGGGCCGTCTCCAGTTGCCGCTCGACAATGCGAATCGCCTGAGCGCGGACCTTGGGATCACGCGCCGACAGAGGAGTATCCCAATGGAGACCAGTGGAAACGTTTGAGACCACCAAACCCGCATTCTCAACTTTGCGGCGCAAATCGGCGACCGCGGCATCCGTGGTGTTCATCTGGAACCACGGCACGTCTCCGAGCCACAGTTCGATACCGTCGTATCCCGCCTTCTTCACGAGCTCGAGCCCCTGCTCGAAACTCCAACCCTTTGGAATCATATTGTCGCCGATGGATTTCTTCATGGCACCCCGCCCCTTCCCCGATTCCGCGCCTCACGCCCACCTGTCTTGAAATCTTCCCGCATTCGCAGACTTCCCTCTACCTGCATGCGGGTCTCCGCTGACAATCGCCCTCTTCTTCATCGTTGAACTCTCGCTTGTTCGACATCCTACCATTTTCCGAAAGCATCTGATTCGGAACCAAGTGCAATTTGACCGCTCGCAAGCTCGGCCTCACGCCAAGATCGAGGCGCTACCTCAAAAAAGCACTAAAGCCACTTTTGTTCCACTGACGTTTTCCCTTGACGTCCGCAACGAACCCATATAAAACGAAACCAATCGGTAGTAAAGGAAAATAAAGGAAATAGACCATAGCGTCCGGAGTTTTCGCCCTTTGCGGTTTATGCCGACTTTTGCGGAAGGAAAAAAGCGGTGGCCCATTGTCCCCACAATGACAAAGCGCTTGGCCTAAACGAGCCGATCTCTCGCCGTGATTTTCTCGACGGGATACTCATTACTTCCACGGCCATGGCGGTTGGGGCCGCTTGTCCATTTAGCCTCGGAGCGCAATCGCCTCAATCATCCACCCAAACATTCCCCGCAGGTTGGACCGGCTACAGCGGCGAAGGCGACTACAAGGGTTCCGCGGGCAATACCGAAGAGGTCGTCGGAAACGCTCATGCCGTTCGCGACGGCAAGTTTGACCACCCTCCGTCGGATTTAGTGGAAACCGGCGAAGTCTACGATTGCGTAGTCGTCGGCGGCGGACACGCTGGTCTATCGGCGGGCCTTTTCTTCAACAAGCAGGCGGACGCGAAGCGCAACTGCCTGATTCTCGACAACGCACACATTTTTGGCGGCGTTGCCAAGCGAAATGAATTCGTTGTCGATGGTCATCGCTTGTACGCGCCGCAGGCTTCCGTCCATTTTCAGCCGCCCTATCCAGATAGCTTTCTTAAGACCGTCTACGACACGATGGGCCTCGACTGGGATGCCTTCAGGACCTATCAGAAATGGCAAGGGCCGGACCCGGCCATTGCCCTGCCCCGAAGCCCGTACGGCCAAGGAAAAATAAACGGAAAGGAAGCCTTGGGTTTTTATTTCGGAGCGAAGTACGGGCACAAACCGGGAATCTGGGTCTCCGATCCTTGGGGCAAGAAGCTCGAGGGCACTCCATTTTCGGAAGCCACACGGAAAGAGATGCTGGCGCGCTGGGCCGAGAAGCCCGTCGTGCCGCCACTGGTTTACGACTATCCAGGAGACGCCATATCGCGACAACTGGACAGCATGACGCTCGAGGACTACTTCATTCGGACCTACGGCATCAGCCGCGAGACCGTCCGATTGATGGACGCCTCGGAAGCTGCTGGCGGCTTCGGACTCGGTCCGGACGCGCTCTCCGCTTATCTCGTGTATGAGTGGTCAAAGATCATTCCTACCGTGGATGACAGCATGGAATCGGGTATCCAGATGTTCCCGGGGGGAACTCTGGGATGATCCGCTTGATGGTCAAGACGATGATCCCGGGCGCGATCGAAGGCCCACGCTCGATGGACAGCGTGTGGAAGAATCCGGTGAATTTCGACGCTTTAGATCGACCCGGGCAGCGCGTGCGATTGCGTCTGGATTCGACCGCGGTGCGCGTCGAGCACCTGGGCGACCCAAACAAGGCGGAGTTTGTTTCTGTCACTTATGCAAAGAACGGCCAGTCGTACCGGGTCAAAGCGAGAACGGTAGTGATGGCCGGCGGCGGATGGATCACGAAGCATGTGATCCGAGATCTGGATGAAACGCGAAAGAACAGCTACGAGCAGTTCAACTACGCGCCCTACATGACGGCCAACGTTGCCGTTCGCAACTGGCGTTTCCTCTATAACCTGGGGATCTCCAGCGCCCAATGGTTCGATGGCTTTGGGCGTTACGTGAACGTGCGGAAGAGCGCCCTCTTCGGGGTCGATACCGATGTGGTAGGACCTGATCTACCTACTGTTCTGACTTTCTTTGTGGACTTCACAAAGCCTGGATTGCCACCGCGCACCCAAGGACAGTTGGGCCGCGCCGAAATGCTATCCACTCCTTTCGTCGACTACGAACGCCAAGTTCGCGAGCAGATGACGGAGATGTTCGGCGCTTCCGGTTTCGACGCCAAACGCGATATCGCGGGCATCGTGCTGAATCGTTTCGGCCATGCGTTCATCAATCCGCAACCCGGCTTCTTTTTTGGACTAGATGGAAAGCCGGCCGCGCGCGACGCGCTTCGCAATGGGCCCTTTGGCAGGATTGCGTTCTCCCACTCAGACTTGGCCGGGGCAATGGATCACCGGAACGCTTTTATAGAATCGCACCGGGCAGTCGGTCAACTACTGGACCGGGTTCTCACTTAGCGAAAGGATGGAACATCCCACCATGCTTACTTTTATTCTGAATCGCAAAATATCCCTGACATCCGCTCTGGCATTGTTACTCCTTATTTTGCCCTGCCGGATGTCCGCTCAGGTGGACACCGGCTCTATTTTAGGCACGATTAAAGACACAAGCGGCGGCACGATAGCAGGCGCGAAGGTGACACTCATCAATGAAGGCACCGGCATGTCGATCACAACGACCACCAGTCCCAGCGGCGAATACTCCTTTTCGCCGGTGAAGATCGGCCACTATTCCGTCTCGGTGGAATTCAGCGGATTTCAGAAAGTGCAGCAGAATAACGTCACCGTGGACGTGCAGCAGAAAGTGGTGATCGACGTCTCGCTGCCCCCCGGCCAATCGCAGGAAGTGGTGGAGGTCAATGCCGCGCCGCCCGCTTTGCAGACGCAAGATGCTTCCGTCGGCCAGGTTATCGAAGAGCGCTCCGTCAATGCGCTGCCGTTGAATGGGCGCAACTTTACGTTGCTTGCTCAACTGTCAGCGGGTGTGACGCAAGACCAGGCCGACACGCGCGGCTTGGGCGCCAGCGGCAGCTTTGCTGCCAACGGCTTGCGCCCCGCGCAGAACAACTACTTGCTCGACGGTCTCGATAACAATGCCAATCTTGTGGACTTTTTGAACGGAACTGCTTACGCCGTGCGTCCGCCGGTGGATGCTATCCAGGAGTTCAAGGTCGAGACGAACAACTATAGTGCGGAGTCCGGCCGTTCGGCGGGCGCGGTCCTCAACGCCACCATCAAATCAGGAAGCAATCAGTTTCACGGAAACGCTTGGGAATTCCTGCGCAACGACAAGTTCGACGCGGCTAACTTTTTTGAGAATTCCGGAAGCATTCCCAAAGGAGAATACCGGCAGAATCAGTTTGGGGCTACCTTCGGAGGCCCGATTCGCCGAGACAAGACCTTCTTCTTCATGGACTACGAAGGCACGCGCATCCGTCAGGCAGTGCCCTCGACAAACACCGTTCCAACAGCCCTCGAGCGGAGCAGCGGATACACAAATCTCTCTGAATTGTTGTCGCAAGGTGGCACGCGAACCGACGTTCTCGGACGTACTTATCCTCTAGGGCAGGTATTCGACCCTTCGACCACGCGCGCAGTTACTTGCGGGGTAGCGGACCCCGTTACGGGCGTCACGGCCCCCTGCACCGGCGTGCCGGCCGGAACACAACTCGGTTTCGTTCGCGAGCCTTTTCCCGGCAATATCCTTCCGGTCGGCCGCCTCGATCCCAACGCGATCAAGCTTTTGAACCTGTTCCCTGCGCCGAATCTTCCCGGCCTCTTCAATAACTACGCCGCGAATCCGGTGCTGAGAAACAATGCCGACCAGTTTGACGTTCGCGTCGATCACAACTTCAGTCCAAAAGACAACATTTTTGGCCGCGTCAGCTTCGTCGATAACCCGACATTCATACCTGGCCCGTTTGGCGGCATTGCGGATGGAGGATCCTTCTCTTCCGGTGACCAGGAGGCGCGCTCCATCAACACGGTAGTCAGCGAGACACACATGTTCTCGCCTACTTTGATCAACGAAGTGCGTGCAGGATACAACCGCATCTCTTCTTCTCGGCTTCAGCCCAATGCCAATACCAGCCGGAATTCCCGATTCGTTCGGAATCCCTGGGCGTTCCTCAAGGCAATTCCAACGGTGGCTTGGGATCCATCTTCCTTACTGGGCTGAATACGCTCGGCAGCAACCAGTTTCTTCCCTCCATCGAACTAAGCACCACCACGCAGGCTACGGACAATCTCACCAAAGCGCATGGCCGGCATACCTTTAAGGTTGGCTTTCAATACCAAAGACTGGGATTCAATATCCTGCAGCCTTTTACGGGCCGCGGAGCGTGGAGCTTCAGCGGCGTCTACACCGAAGTACCCTCGACATCGGGAGGCAATACCGGACTGGCACAGATGTTATTGACGCCAATTCCCGGTACGGTGCCGGGCGCAGCTGACTTCGTAGGTGGCGCGGACACTGTACAAGCATCCAACATCGCCACCACCTCGATGAACCGCAAATATTACGCTGGCTATTTTCAGGACGACATCAAGCTAAAGCCTAGGCTGACCGTGAACCTCGGTCTTCGTTACGAATACTTCGGACAATTGACCGAAAACTATGGCGCGCAGTCCAATTTTCTGCCTGCCGCTACGGTGGGTGGTACTTCCACCTTCCTGTTGACCCAGAAGCGTTGCAACACTCCATTCTCGCCGGACTTTTTGGCAGCCGCCGCGACAGACAATATCAGCATCTCCTGCTCGAACCAGCCCGGCCTGGGAGTATCTCAAAAAGACAATTTCTCGCCGCGGGTCGGATTTGCCTATAAAGTGACGCAAAAGCTCGTGGTTCGGGGCGGCTACGGCATCTTCTATGGAGGTTTCGAAAACTCCGCACTCTTGACCTACAACGACTTTCCGTTTCAGTTCAATCTGAACTACCCCAATCAGACTCCCAACGCGCCGATCACTTTTGCCAACGGATCGATCGGCACGCTTGAGACTGGACTGACCGCCATTCCGCTCACGCCCGCAGCCGCGGAGCCGGGTGGAGTCGGACTAATCGGTGAAGACTACAAGAATAAAACTCCCTACACTCAGGGTTATAACGTCACCACGCAGTACCAACTCACCGAGAACGACACCGTGCAAGTAGGCTTCGTTGGCAATACGGTCCGCCACCTAGCGGTCTACGTCAATCCGAATACTCCGCGGGAAATCCTTCCGCTCGGCTTGGACGCTCTCTCCTTTTCTCCCTACCCAGATTTTTCTGGCTCGACGTACACCAGCTTCGCGGGTAACAGTCACTACAACGGACTGCAAACTAACTACGAGCATAGATTTAACGCTGGCCTAAGCGTCCTGGCCAATTTCACCTGGTCCAGTTGCCTCACCAACGCAGTTGACGTCCTGAACGCTACCGCGATCACCGGATATCGAGCGCCGTTCCTGCCAGGTTGGGGAATCCACCCTGACTACGGCCGGTGCGACTTCGACATTAATAAAGTATTTCACCTGAGCGGGAGCTATGACTTGCCCTTCGGTAAAGGAAGACGCTACATGCACGAGAGCAGCAGAGTTGTGGATGCCTTTCTCGGAGGATGGGCAACAAACTGGATCCTCACGATGCAGGATGGACAGCCAGGAACGGTTCCTTGCGCAACACCCACTACTTCCGGATTTGGCTGCTACGCCCTTAGAGTCGCGGGCCAGAATCCCGACTCTGGTCCTCACAACGTGAATCAGTGGCTCAATCCCCTGGCATTTGCTACTCCTCCCGTGGCCACTACGATCGGCCAATCCGACTTCAGCCCGCTCGGCGGCGGACCGACTCAGTTCCGGGGACCCGGATTCCACCGTCTCGATTTTTCTCTCTTCAAACAATTCGCTCTTACGGAGAGATTTCGCCTGGAGTTCCGTTCCGAATTTTTCAACCTGACCAATCATCCTAACTTCTCGAATCCGGGTTTCGGAGGCAACGGCGTGGTGGCAGCCCCCGGATCGCTCGACTACACCAACAGCAACTTTGGGAAAATCACGTCGACACGCGACGGTCAAAATGATCAACGCGAAATACAATTCGCACTCAAATTGTATTTCTAAGCCGGCAATATCGTTTAAGCGAGAGTGGCCGAATCGGTGTCACGTTCGGTCGTGGATTCCCACGTTTGCGGCAGATGTCGCGGTTTTGAGTGAATTCATTCGCAGAGAGGTGTGACGGTTCATGGCGCCAAGGCTTGACTCAGGTTCCGAGCCCGGCAACCAACGCGGAGTGATAACGCTCAATGAGATCCGCCAGCAACCGGATCTCTGGCCGACTACACTCGAACGCGTTGCTTCTTCGAACGCTCATTCCATTGTGCAAAATCGCGCTGCGGTAATTTGCGGCGCCGGTACTTCGGCGTACGCGGCCTCTGCCGTCGCGGCCACCTGGCCGAACGCAACGGCCATCCCGACTACCGACCTTCTAACCTTCTCCAAGCAGGAACTGTCTCGCATGGCTCCAGACTTTGCTGCGAATGGAGTACTCGTGTCAGTGGCACGCTCCGGGGAAAGCCCGGAGAGTGTCGGCGTTATTGTGCGTATCAAACAAATGTTACCCAACGTGGTCCATCTAGCGATCACTTGCAATGAGCACGGCCAGCTTGCGCGCTTGTCAGGAGTCGAAGCTCTTGTACTCGATCCCCGAACAAATGACCGCAGCCTTGTGATGACCGGCTCCTTTTCTAACTTGCTTTTGGCTGGCATGGCCATCGCACGCGGCGACTTCTTGGCCAAGCATCTCCCCGGTATCATAACCACCGTCAATAGCGCTTTTCCCGGCCTTGAAAAAGTAGCGCAGCGTTTGGCATCTAAGCCGCCTTCTCGCGTTATGGTGCTGACTTCCGCCGGCATGGCTCCCCTGGCGCAGGAGGCAAGCCTCAAGGTTCTTGAGATGACGGCGGGGCGTACCGTCGCGATAAATGACACCTTCTTGGGTGTTCGCCACGGGCCGATGAGCTTTCTTCGGCCCGATTCCCTGGTCCTGTGCGTGCTCTCATCGGATGTAGTGAGGCGCCGCTTCGAGGAGGATGTACTTCGCGAACTGAGGCAAAAGAAACTGGGCCACACCATTGTGGTGGGAGCGACGCCTCCGAACAGCGAACTTGGCCACGACCTCATTCCCGCCATGGCGCCAGAACTACCCGATGAATTGCGCGGACCGTTCGAAATTGTCTTCCCTCAGTTGCTCGCTTATCACCTAAGTCTAGCGTCGGACCTGAACCCCGATGACCCGAGTCCGGACGGCGTGATTACCAGAGTGGTGCAGCGATTTCAGCTGCACTAGAGGAAAGATAGTTTCTGATCTCGGAGGTCACATGCCTTCTGCCATAAAGTAGGGCGGAGCTGTTCAGTTTTGCTCCGTTGGGCCTCAAATGTTTCGCGCTTTTTTGATTGGAGTGAAAGAGAGTACGTCGTGTCACGCAAGATCTACAAGTTACCCTGTGGGATCGCCATCATGTTCGAGGCGCTGATTCTGATCGCGCCTTGTGCGGCCCAGCAATTGGCAAATGACGCGCTCTCAGTGACCGTAAACGCCAAAGATGGGACGTATCAATTCGCGGTGCGGCGAGCCCAGCCGATCTTCACCAGTCGGGCGGCCGCACAAGTCAATCACGAGTGGCTGCGCTCCAGCGACTATCCTCGCCACGCCGTGTCCGAGTCCGCATTTACGGACGAGCTCGGCTCCGGCCGCGCCATCACTGTCACAAACTCCGGCCTGCCGGACAAAGTGGACCTTATCCTCGTCATCCAGCTGTACAACGAAGCTCCGTACGCGGCCATTCAGGTGAACCTTCAAAACACGACAGGAAAGCCCGTCTCGCTACAGTCCGTCCGCGCACTTGAGCTCGTCGGGAATTCCCTCGTGAATCTCGGCGGTCATGCCACTGCGGATCGTGTTCTGTCCGACAGTTATAGCGAGGACCGCCCGGATTTGCAGCTCTACGATCTGGGGAAAGCACCCGGAGGGATGCATCGTGGCGTCGGCAGTCAGCTCATCTACAACCGGGAGAGCAAGCAAAGCCTCTTCATCGGTGCGCTCACTGCCAAACGGCTTCTCACCTACCTGCACCTTCAAGCATCGGGCGAAAATGCTAACGCAAAGATCACCTCCGACACTGTCGATCTTGCCGGAACCACGGAAATTCAGAAGGAATACGATTTGAAGTCCGATCCAGCAGAAAATCAGTTGGAGATAAATCTACCGATCGAACCCGGAGAGAAATTCGTCTCCGAGCGCCTCCTGCTCGAAGCTGGTCTGGATTATCACAAGCAGTTGCTAGCCTACGGCGACGCAATTCGCAAATTGCACCATGCTCGCGTCTCCGCTCAGAACCCTATCGGTTGGTGGAGCTGGACAGCCTACTACGCCGCCATCAACGAAGGCGAAACCCTCGCTAATGCCGATTGGCAATCAGCCCATCTCAAAGCGCTCGGCTACCAATATTTTCAGGTCGACGAAGGCTACGAGTACGCCCGCGGCGAGTACGAAACAGCGAATGCCACCCAATTCCCCAACGGCATGCGTGCCGTCGGACACCACATCATCGCGGACGGGCTGACCTTCGGCGTCTGGACTGCTCCGTTTCAGGTGACTTCCCGTGCATGGGTCTACGAACACCACAAGGATTGGCTGGTCCACAACGCAAAGGGTGAACCCATCCACACCCAGCAACTCTGGCACCAGAAATCCGATTTGATCTACGTGCTCGATACCACAAATCCTGGCGCTCAGGAGTATTTGCGCCAGACCTACAGGACGCTAGTCCGTGAATGGGGCGTCCGCTTCATCAAACTCGACTTCATGGACAGCAGTGCCATCGAGGGTTTCATGTATCGCCCCAACACCACGGCGCTGGAAGCGCTGCGCATCGGCTTGCAAGTCATTCGCGATGCCGTGGGCGAAGACGTGATCCTCGACAAGGATGGTAGCCCGATGCTCACCCCCGTCGGGTTGGTCGACACCGGACGCACTTCCGCCGACACCTCGCATTCGTTTGCAGGGACGCGAACTGCTGCCGCGGGAATTGCCGCCCGCTTTTACATGCACCGCAATTTTTTTCTGGATGATCCGGACGCCTTCAACACCGTAGAAGAGTCTTTCAGCGAACATACGCGCGCAGCTGCCTCGTATCCTCTGTCCGAAGCTCAAGCGTCGATTGCTCTCGCCGCGGTTTCCGGCGGCATGTACGAGATTGGCGACGACATGCTCGTTATGGGTTCGCAAAAGGATCGGTTAGCGCTCGTTCAGAACGAAGACCTGTTGAACATGGCCAAATTGGGCAGCGCCTCCACACCGGTCGATCTGATGACCTACGAAGCCGAGGATGAACAGCCGAGCATCTTTTTTCTGCGAGAAAGCCCGCACCAGGCTATCTTGACCGTCTTCAATTGGACAAAATCGCCGCGATCGCACACGCTGAACTTCGCTGACCTCGGACTGCCTTCCGATCACTCTTTCGCCACGTCGGACGTTCTGAACCAGAGCGCGTCGGTCCCCGTCGTTGGGAGCGCTGTGCGGATCGAGAATCAGGCCCCCGCATCCGTGAGAGTAATCAAGATTATCGATAACAACGTCGCCGCCGGACCGCCGGCCGTTACCGCAAGAGTCCCCTCGGTCGCCAATACCGGCCAAACCTGTCAACTATCAGCGGAAACGGAACCCGCAGGAGTGCCTGCAGTCAGCTATCTTTGGGATTTCGGCGACGGGACCAGTGCAGACGGCCCCAGGGTATCTCATACCTACACGAGAGCGGCGAATTTCACCGTCGGCCTTACTGTGCAGGGCATAGACGGCCTGTCAACCGTTCAGAGCTTCTCTGTCAAGGTGAGTGGCCAGTTGCGTGCCTATCCAAACCTCCTCGATAATCGGCGCTTTCAGGATCCGACTAACCACTGAAACGCTTGGCGACGGCCGCGATCATCTCAAGTGTCGGGAGGCATGGCAGTCGCTAAACCGATGTGTCATAAAAGCTGCTTTGCAATTGCACTTGGAAGACACCAGGAGAAAGAACGATGGCAAAGTATGCGATTCAGAGTAAGCGCGGGGCTCCACCGCAAGGGGCGTATTCGCAGGGGTGGCGGGCAGGCGACTTCGTGTTTGTGACCGGAACTGGTCCGATCGACCCCGTCACGGGAAATCTAGTCGGCGATACCATCGAGCAGCAGACGGAGCAGACTATCGAGAATATCTCCGCGATTCTCGAGGCCGACGGCGCTTCCCTTGGCGACGTCGTGAAGGTCACCGTACACCTTAGCGACACGAGTCTCTTTGCGCGCTACAACGCCGTCTATGCGCGGCGTTTCTCGCGGCCGTATCCTGTGCGCACAACCGTGGGCAGCGACCTCGGCCATGCTCCCGGGATGCTGATCGAAATCGACTGCGTCGCTTATGGCGTGAAGAAAAAGAGGCGAGGACCGGTCGGCACGTCAAAGAAGAGCGTCAAGCGCCGAAGCAAATAAAGGACTAGGCGAAGGATGCGTGCTGCACTATCCGGTGCGGTGCACTCCGCGAGAAAACTCGGTCTTAGGCCTTCTCGGCGGCCACCTGAGCTCGAAGCGAAGCCGTTCGGCGCAGGAGCGGCGCCTCGCGTCCGCGCGCCGACACCTGTTCTACTGACTCGATCTGGCCATCCCGCACCAAAAGGGCGCAATCAAAATTGTTTACGGTGGGGCAAACGTGACGCGGAAGGAGATAAAGCGGATCCCCGATCTGCGGACGTGCCGCACCTTTCGCGACCTCCATCGGCAGGTGTTCTTCACTGGGCGGAAGCGGCGTAAGTTCCGGATGCCCTACGACGGCACACGTGGGCACGCCGGCATCGGCTGACACCGCTTTGTGTCCGGCATCGCACGTGATCATGGCCTCCTGCGGATGACTAACCACTCGAGTCAATACCAGCACCGCTGGCCCGAAGCCGTAACCTGTGGGAAGTTGCGCCAAACTCGTGGCATCGCCATAGACGATCGTTCCCGGCGAGACCCGATGAAGGAACCCACCGCCGCGGAAGCCTTCGTAAGCAAGTGCCGCCGGGAACGTCGGCGTACCAGCGGTGATCACTTCCGGCACACTCACTCCACTGCGCTGGATTTCGGCCACCAGTTTCAGTAAACAATCGTAGCCGGCGTGCGTCGCTGAAGCTCGTTCGCGCTCTTCGAGCCCGCCGTATTGTCCGTCGTAGTAGTGCAGACCGCGGAACTCAAGGTCTGTATCTGCAATCGCGCGCACGAGGGCGGCAATCCTGTCGCTGCGGCTCTGTTCGATGCCCGTGCGATTCATTCCAGGATTTATGTCGAGAAATATGCCGATCGAGCTGCCTTGCCATTGCCGTACTTGCTCTTCATTCTCGGCCAAGACGGAGATACGCACGTCCGGGAAACCTTCGGCTATTTCGCGCACCCGGCGTGCATTTGCGCCTACCGTTGGATACGCAACGAGCACATCCGCTGCGCCGCATCGGCAGGCAACGAGCAGCTCGAGCGTTGTCGCGCACTTGAAATTGCGGACGCCGCGATCGATCAGCAGGCGCAGCGTGTGGCCTAGTTTTGCGGTCTTGATGTGCACTCGCCAGCGGTCACCATCGCCGCCCAGCAAATCCAGCATGCGCTCGATGTTAGCGGCAATAATTTCGGGATACACCACAAGCGCAGGCGTAAGAACATCTTCGACATTGGGGACGCGGTAGCGCGGATCCCAGGGCAAGTCGGTCAGCATGAACTTCAAGGGTGCCACGGCAATTCGATGATAGCGCGAAGGACGGGTCGATGCCACGAGATGCGAAGATTTCCGCCCGCGGCCGCCCCAGCAACTGCGAACGGAGCCGATTGACCGTGTCAATCGCCGATAGTAGGCTCTGTGAACCGCGTGTGCGATGGCTGACCATCTAGCTGACCGACCTGATCGAGCAGAACTGGTTCGTGGCCTAGGTTTGTGGTCGGCGACCGCGGTCGTCATTGGCGACACCATCGGCTCGGGGATTTTTCTCGTCACCAGCGACATGGCTCGCGCTGTCGGGTCCCAGGCGCAGGTATTCGCTGCGTGGATTATCGGTGGGCTAATCGTCCTTTTTGGCGCCTTCTGCTACGCCGAACTGGGCGCTGCATTTCCGAAGGCAGGCGGCCCGTACGTATACCTCAGCCGCGGTCTCGGCCCTCTCTGGGGATTTTTGTTTGGCTGGATGAGCTCATTTCTAGAGCGGCCCGTGGCCATGGCCGCCCTGGCAGCAGGTTTTCTTCGGTTCCTGGGATTCCTATTTCCAATTGTGGCCACGCCGCTGTTCGCAGGGCATATCGGACATTACCAGTTCACCTTCACCGCAGCCCAACCGCTGGCGGCGCTGGTCGTGTTGGCCGTGACGGCGGTCAACTATTTGAATGTCCAAATGAGTGGCGCGATCCAGGTTCTGCTGACCTCTCTGAAGATCGCCACGATCTTGTTGATCGTTGTTGGAGGAGTGCTATTCGGCACGAAGCAGGCGAGCGCAGCCGCAACAACGCCAGCCCCACTGACTCTTGGAACGATCGGCGCGTTGCTAACCGCCCTTGTTTCCGCCATGTGGGCGTACAACGGCTTCAATGATCTCGGCGACTTGGGAGAAGAAATTCAGCGCCCTCAGAGAAACATCCCTATAGCCATCATTCTGGGGCTGCTCACCGTCGGGACTCTGTATCTGTTGGCTAATGTCGTTTATTTCCGGGTCTTGCCATTCGCGTATGTTGCGGGTTCTTCGCACATCGCGTCCGACGCCGTACAATCTTTTGCCGGCTCTCGCGGAGCCGTTTGGCTCACCGTCGGCATGGCGGTTTCCGCTCTTGGGGCGCTCCATGTAGTAGTGTTGACCGGCGCTCGCATTCCCTACGCCATGGCTCGTGACGGCGTGTTCTTCCGATTTGCGGAGCGCATTCATCCTTCGCTTCGCACGCCCAACGGCTCATTAATCTTTTTGGGCTCCATTGGTGCGCTGCTTGCTCTGAGCGGGACCTACGAAGAGCTCTACTCGCTCTTCGTTTTCGCGGTGTGGATCTTCTTCGCCCTGATGGCGATTGCTGTGCTGCGCTTACGCAGAAAGGAGCCAAACCTGGCTCGCCCGTATCGCGCCTGGGGCTACCCCTGGACGCCGCTGATCTTCTTGATCGCCGCTGGTGCGCTGACAATGAACTTGTGGATAGTCCGCCCGGTGCGCTCTTCCCTCGGCCTGGCGGTGATTCTTGCAGGCATTCCCTTCTTCTATCACTGGCGCAAGACGCTGGCAAAGCGCGACCAAGCCTCGCGCAGCGGTAGCTAACCTAATCCTGAGGCTTACTGCTCCCGTAAGAAGCTGTCTGACAAATCTGCAACTCGCTGTTAGAAAAGAAGATGTTGGTAGGGGCGGTGGGGATCGAACCCACGACCTTCGGCTTAAAAGGCCGCTGCTCTACCACTGAGCTACGCCCCTAAACTTTTCAATTCACAAAACTTACGGACGCTTCGCTTTTTCGGAAGGGTGCCGGTGCTACTGTGGGGCTATCCAGCAAAGCCGTCACATCATGCAACGCATTCGGTCCCAAGTGCGCGTAGCGTTTGGCCATGGTCAAAGACTTGTGCCCCAGAAGCTCGCTGATATCCTCCAGCTTCGCGCCCTTCATCCGCAGGCGGCTCGCAAACGTGTGCCGCAAATCATGCCAGACAAAATCCACGATCCCGGCCTCTTTGATAGCATCCTCAAACCAATGACGCGAATTGACCAGGGGCCTACCCGTCTTTTGCGACTCGAATACGCGGCCGGTCTTCTCTCCTCGCTGGTAGACGATCCGCAGCGCCGCCAAAGCCGCATTGTTCAGCGGCAGATGCAGCGGCTTCCCGTTCTTGCTGGTGGGGATGTTCAGCATCCGGCCGTCCCAGTCTAACATCTCCCACGTGAGCGAGTACATGCTGCCCTTGCGCAGACCAGTGCTGATGGCGAGCTCGAATTCGGGCAAGTGCTCGGCGTAGTTGCTCTGGATAATCGCCCGCAGTCTCACTTCCTCGGTCTTGAAAGGTTTTAGATCGTCGATCTCTGTGGGCAGTGGTTTGTACTGATTCAAATAACGCACCCGGTTGTTATCCTCCTTCCGGTGTGAGACGTCGCGAGCGGGATTCGTCGTGATCTTCTCTGCGCGCCGGGATTCCCGGTAGATGAGCATGAGCAAAGAACGATGGTGATTGTAGGTGGACGGCGCCCATTTCTCGTCGCGCGCCGTGTCAGACAGCTTCCGCTCGATCTCGCTCGATGTGAGCGACTCCGCTTCGCGGTTACTCCACCATTCGATTAGGCGTTTCATGCGTGATTCATCATCCCGCCAGGACCGCTTGTGGGCGCGAGAATAGACGAGCGCATCCTCAGCAATTTCCGAGAAGCTCACAAACCTCCGGCGCAGCGTCTCGGGCAATTTCTTGCCCTGGACGGCTTCCCCGCGGCGCTTACCCAATAGCTTAGTGGCCAAGCCATAGGCGCCGACTCGTTCCCTTCGGTATCGGCCGCCGCCATCGACATAGCGTATCCACCAGACACCCGAGCCGGGAATCTTCTCGAAGATGCCACGCTGCGCTTTCATCGTTTGCCTGCCTTTCGCTTGGACTTGATCTTTTCAAACTCTTTTTGGGCGCGCATTTTTTCATCGTGCCGATGGCGCCGCATGTATTCGCTTCTCTTCTTCTTCCATTCGTCGGTGGATCGAACCCGACTCTGCTGGCATCGGATCGAGCAGCACTCTTGGTGAGCGAACCGAGCGTAAAACCATGTTCCGCATTCGCGCCGGGCGCACTTCCGTACGCGATTGGCGAGGCCCTGGGAAGCCAACGTCAATAATTTGTGCATCGCGCCAGCCTCTAGAACGTTCATGCGGCTGGAAACAGGATCCCACTCAATGACGGAACGGCTCCGGTCGAGCTTGCGGAGGTACACCCCTGGTCGAACCGATGACTCCGTTCGACTCGTGACCATCGGCTGGCGCCAGAACGGCTTAAGCCGTAGTTCCGACTTACGCAGAATCGATCGGATTGTCCTTACAGCGTCAAACTCTCTCGTCCTGGACTCCAAGTCCTTGAAGGCCAGGAGCATCTTCTCCACCTGATCTGATTTCTTTTCTGGTGCATTCAGCCATTCAAGGAGCGGCTGTGCGGTGTCTTCCCCGTAGTAGGTCCTGCCTGCGTGTACATGGCTACGTGCGCTATTCATGGTTCTTACGATGCACTTCCATGGAACGGGATTGTGCGTTACGGTGCGGGCGCTGTCAATTGATTTCTAGAGGGAGGAACCACCGATGCTAGTCGAAAAGATTGAGAAGCCGCTGGCATATAAACCCGATGAAGCCGCGCGCCTGCTTGGGATCTCACCAAGAAAACTCGATGAATTGATTGCCACCAAATCGATTCGCTCTTTCAAGGTTGGCAAAGCCCGCCGCATCACGGCCGCGGCGATCGATGAGTTTATCAAGCACCAGGAGAAGGTCGCGGCGCGTTAAGAGCAGCTATGCGCCAGAAGTGCACGGCAAAAAAGCGGCCCGACGCCGCGGCGCTGCTCGCGTACGTCGGGCCACGTGAAAGGTCAGAGAGATGCGGACAATACCTCCCCGATCAGGTGAAGTCAAGCGGGGCTCCAAATGACTCGCCTACGGTTCGGTAAATACAAAGGGCGTCCGATTTCCGAACTGCCTTCGGAGTATCTGCAATTCCTGATTCAGTCTGCTACCGAAACGATCGATGAATGCAAGAACGAGCTTGACCGTCGAGCCCTTGCGGCCGAGGCTTCCCTGCCCTGGGTCGAGCGCGTTGTGGAGGTCGGTTACCGAGCGTTGGCCGGTCGTCATCATCCCGACGTTGGCGGCGACGGCGAGCAAATGCGCGAGCTCAACGCTGCGGTCGCCGCCCTGCGTGACATGGTGCGAGAGCGAAAAGCATGACATTGAAGGCTCTCCTTGATCGGCTGGTAGGCGTCAAGGCGAATGGCAGCGGATTCGTCGCACGCTGCCCCGCCCACGCCGATCGCACACCGTCTCTGAGTGTCAAGCAAGACGGCAACAAGGTCTTGCTCTACTGTCACGCTGGCTGCAGCACGCACAGTGTCTTGGCCGCACTCAATTTGAGCGAGCGCGACCTATTCGACGCCGAAGAAACCGTCTATCCGTACCGCGACGAGCAAGGCGTTCTGCTTTTCGAAGTTGTGCGGTTGCCCGGGAAAAGATTCTTTCAACGCAAGCCCGATGGCACTACGGGCATCGAAGGTGTACGCCGCGTCTTGTTTCGACTGCAGGAAATCCCGGCCGCCGGTCACATCGTGATCGTCGAAGGCGAAAAGGATGTGCTCACGGCGGAGAAATTCGGTCTGATCGCCACGTGCAACCCGATGGGTGCCGGGAAGTGGCTGGACGAATACAGCGAGTGCCTTCGCGGAAAAAACATCACGATTATCCCGGATGCCGACGATGTAGGCATAAAGCACGCCGAGCAGGTTGCGCGCTCGCTCCTCGGCAAAGCCGCCTCCGTCACGATTTGTAAACTGCCCGATGGAATCAAGGACTTGAGCGACTATCCCTTTTCGAGAGAGTCGCTGCGCGAACTAATCGACAGAGCTCCGCAGTGGAGCGAGCACCAGGAACCTGTAAACTGGACTGCGATTTTCGATTCGCTCGAAGACTTCCAGAACGCTCAGCCGCTCAGACTCTCCATCGAACGATTCCTGCAAAATGATAGCGCAACCGCTATCGCCGGTCTCAGCGGGCACGCCAAGACCTTCATCCTGCTATCCATCGCAAAGGCATTGCTCGCCGGGCCGCCCGCCAAACTGTGGAACTTGTTTCCAGTGACCGAACGTGCTGAACGACTGGTCTACTTGATTCCAGAAAGCACGCGCTCACCGTTCAAGCACCGTCTAGAAAAAATGGGGCTTATGGAACATATCGCGAGCGGCCGGCTCCTGGTCCGGACGTTGAGCAAAGGGCCCACTCTCACGCTCGATGATCCGCGCATCCTCCACGCCTCGAACCGAGCGCACGTCATCTTGGATACCATGGTCCGCTTTGCCGAAGGCGAGGAGAACAGCGCCAGCGACAATCAGCGCGGGCTCGCAACCGATATTTTCAATCTGCTGGCCGCTGGCGCACGATCCGTGCTCGCCGCCCATCATGCCGCCAAGTCCTTCGCTAAAGACTCCGTAATGACTTTGGAAAACGTCCTACGTGGCTCTGGCGACGTCGGTGCGATGCTGGGCGCCTGCTATGGCGTCAAGCAGATCGATCCTGAGTCCAACATCGTGCACATCGAGTGCGTCAAGAGCCGAGACTTTCAGCCCTCCGGCCCTTTCCAGATTATCGGCCGTCCCTACATCGATGAAACCGGGGACTTCCGCCTGCTCAGGTCACCAGCCGAGTGCGGATCCCTCCACCAGGAACACCATCCGGTCGATTCCAACGACCAGAAACGGAATGAACGATTGCAGCGCGTTGCTATCGTCGCCGCATGGATGGCCGAAGACCCTAGCCTGAGCTCGACGGAAATGGTCGCCAAATTCAAAGCCATGGGCGTCGAGGTGGACGATAGCTCCGTCCGACGCTACAAGGCCCAAGCCCGCAAAGGATGATCCTCCCTCCACCGTGCAGACCCACGGCCAGTCGAGTGTCCTGGGTAGCGTAGCTCTAGAAGCGGAGCTACCCAACGAGACCGTGCAGGCAGACGTTCTTCCTAAGGGGTCTGCACGCTGCACGCGTAGACCGTGCATACCCGTCTGCACGCTCTGCACGGTGGTCTGCACGCTCCGTGTGTACGGGCTAAGAACATCCCCCTTCACCCGCCCCGGCGGGATTCCGGCCACGCTGACCGCTTCCCGGCAGATCGTATCGTAATCGGCATATCCATATACATGTAGTTAACACGCATGAATTGCGTGGCACCACAGTAGCACTAGAACACAAAAGCGCCCGCAAGCGATTGATAGCAAAGGCCAGCTCCTCGGCCTGAAGAGCCGTTTCTACGGGCCTGGGGGGTGGCCTTCCACTCACAACCGTTGGGCTGAGCCCGCCCGGAGTCTCATCCTATCCTCTCCAGTTTTCGTGAGACAAGTTCCGGGACCGAGCGAGACTGTCTCGCCAAGCTCGCAAGTGGTTCTCTGATGAGCCAGGGCATTGGAGTTGGCAGAAAGTACACCACTGGCACCTGTGAAGCGACATCGGGGCAATTACGCCGACGGTGCAATGTCGATGCTTGGTCCGGCCGGGACGCCGTCGAGTTTGCGTTTGGCGTGTTGATTGCGTCGGGCATCTTCGAGGATAGCCATATTGAACAACTTTCCAAGGTTATCGGGCGTGGGTTCGAGTGCGCGGGGTTCACACTCGAACTCGACTCTTAGCACGAGGTCATTGGGTCCGGGGGAAGTGCGGACGGTGCCGAGGAAGCCTCCTGGGATTCCCTGCAAGGCGGGGAGCTGGCCTGGCCACTGGATGAGGAGGAGATCCGTCCGGGGATCGTACCTGTTGCTCTTATGACTGGAGAGGGTATCGCGGGAGACGCATTTTTGAGAATGGCGGTGAAGGGCGGCACGGGAAAACGCGGTGCGGGCGGCGAGGTCTCTGAATTTTTCGTGTTTGCGGATGGCATCATTGACGGCGGCGAGGACGTCAGGAGGCGCGGCGCAGACGGAACAGATTCCCTTGGCCATGACTGCGAGCATACCACCACTCACAACTCGCAGACGCGGCTGCACCTGGCAAGCCGAGGAGCCCCGAGCAGCTCTGTGCCAATCCGGGAATAGATCGTACCGTTCTCCAGGAGGCAATTATGTAAAACTCGTTTTCATCGAAGTTCCTTGGGATCTACGGGCGGCGAGTCAAGCTAGGTTAGAACACGCCATCGCCGAGGCAGCTAGGATCGCGATCGGTGGTTTCTTTTCTGACGGGCGACCTCTCGGCTGACTAAATCGCGGCAATCGTCACAGTAATTTCTTTCTCTACTTCTTGGACGAATCGGTACTCCGATTGAAGATTCACAAGCAGTTGAGTTCGCTTCAACTCCAGATTCAACAGAGTGCTCTTCAGTTGTTGCAACAATAAATGATTGTCAGACGTTCGAATCTGAGCTGTTTCGCGCGGAGGAACCGTAGCCAGTTGTTCTTGTATCCTCCCGATACGCTTCTCGGTCTCGTCAATTGCCAGTTGCGGTGTCCGCAGTGACGCATCGAAATCCGCCAGCACTTGGACCGTGATTTCCTTGTCCAATTGGGGCGCCACTACGTTTTCCGATTCGTTGAAATCGTTCAGGCGTGTTTCGGCATCGCTCAGCTGTTCTTTGTATCGTACCGATTCGCTTTCAAAGAATGACGAAGCTCCCGACACTCGGTATACTGCAACATGTTTTGCAAGATATTCGTGTGCAACACTGTTCAGAACTGCAGCGCTAATCGAGGGTCGGATGCTTCGTAGATGACACCAATGAAGTTAGTTTTCCTTACAGGTGAGACTTGTAACCGCTTTTCGAGCACTTGAACCGCTGTTGAAATTCGGCGATCGCGACCGCGCTCTGGAGAATCCTCCGACTTCGGAAAGGGGTTCTGCAGACCGAACAGTCCTTGCTTCAGGCGATCGAGGCCGCACTGAAGAACAACCCTTTCCATGAGGTCTCGGCCTTTCAGAAGTTCCACCTCGGAGTTTATTTCTTCCTCGGTGACTTCATTACCTTTGCTTGGTACGAGCGCATTATCTATGCGCTTACGTTTCATCAGGAGTTTCATTTAAGCTTAATATTGTTTCGGAGACAAAAGTGCCCAAAGTAGGGCACCGCTCAGAATTCCAAAGAAGGAAATCACTACCAGGTGGTGGAGAAATAAAGGGGTCAGGATATCTCGCGGCGTGGGAGTGCGGTATGTAACCTCAGAGTACGATCGAAGTCTCAGTGAAACTTAGCTGAGCACAACTCGGGAGCGAGCTAGCTCCACGCTGAGCGCAAATCCAAGAACCAGGACAATCAGGTTATCTAAGTCATTTCGTGCCGGACAAATGGAGTACGGCAGATATCCGGTAACGCGACTTCCATGATAGGTCTTTGTCAAGAGGGCAAAAGCTCTCCCGACGCGCTGCGGAGGAGCGCGGGTGTAAATCCTTTCTGATTCTTCGCCGCGTGTGTTGGCCTCTCAGCCGCGGTTCCTATTCGAGATAGAACCAGACTTCCATTTGCTGTCTCGGACCAGCGAGTGGTCTTCACAGAAGATTGAGTTTGTGTTTTCCTGCCAGTCTCGAAACTTATCAACGGGAGCATCGGAAGCTTGCGCTCCTTCGCCCAGTCGCGTTAACGGCAAGACCTGGCAGGCCACGCGCCGAAGAAATCCTCCTTGTTCGCTGCCACATGCTACGCAGCGATGTTGCTGCTCGTCTCTGCTATTTGAAAATCCCGCTGCCCATGATCGACCGCCATAAGGTAGGCCACCAGCTTTCTTGCCACTGCCAGGGTTGCGCGATTGGCGTTGCCTTTCTGCTTTTCCTTGTCGTAGAGCATGGCCAGCTCCGCGCTGTTGCGCGGCGCCATCTTGGCCGCCTCGATCAAGGTGGTCTGTAAATGCTTGTTGCGCTGCTTGGACAGCGGCGTGCGTTGCATTGTATTGCCGGAACTCCTTTCCGCCCCGCACAACCCGCAGTAGCTGATCGCTTTTTTGATCGAAGAGAAGCGCTGCACGTCTCCGATCTCCAGCGCCCAGGTGAGTGCGGTGATCGGCCCTACGGCAGGAATCGTCATCAACCGCTCACACGTTCCACTAACAGCGAGTCGCGCTCCAGGGAGCGCACCAGAGCACTCTCGGTCTTTCCCAGGCGCACCACCGTTTCACGACACAGTCGCAACAGTGAACTTAGCCCTTCGTCGATGTCCGGGTTGCTCGCCAGCAGTTCGCGGAAATAGCCGGCTTTGTGTAGGCGCTGCTTGTTGTAACTCACTCCGGCTTCCATCAGCAGCGCGCTGATCTTGATCTTCATCTGCACCATCTGCCGGACCAGCAGGTTGCGGTAGCGCAGCGTGCGCCGGCGCTCGCGAATCCCCGTCGAGGCCACGTAGCTCTCGGGAAGGAAATCGCAGCGCAAGCAGTCGCAGATCTTGCCAGCGTCGATGCGGTCGTTCTTCTTCTTGGCGGCGGCGATGGCGCGCAGCATCAGCGGGTGCGCTACCTTCAGGGCGACGGCATGCGGCTGGAGGTGATCGTAGATCCAGCCCGTGAACATGGTCGCTTCCATCGCCGCGCTCCACGGCTGTGGCAGCGATCCCATCCACAGGTCCAGGTCCAGGCGTGTAGCGGAAATCGATCCCTCGGCATGAATCCGGCCGCCGCCGTCCTTCACGCAGTAGCTGATCTTGCGCTTGTGAACATCCAGCCCGATGTAATACATAGGTTGCATGGGGGAGCCTCCTTGGTGTTTCTGAATCAGCGTCCGCTGAGTTCAGCTTTTCTACACCAAGCGCTCCTCCTTCGACCTATACATTCAAACTTACCAGGAATTGGGAGGCACCATTGACTTAGCGTTGTATCCAGTGTCAAGATCCGGGCTATTCTCTGCCATCGTCGGAGGCGATTTATGAGAGATCTAGTAATACGATTGTGGAAGGAAGAGGAAGCTCAAGACCTCACAGAATACGCATTGCTGCTGGTGTTGCTCTCACTTGCGGCGATCGGTTCGCTGAGCACGATCGCGACCGCAATCAATGGCGTGTTCGCCAATGCAGCTGCAAACCTGAACACGTAAACCTTGGCCTGGTCCGTCACCAGAGATCAACTCACTTTTCCCACCGTTGAATCTTGGCGGGAGCTGGTGAGCATTGCTTGGACCAATCACTGAGCCCTTACCTGAGCTGAAGATTAGATTCGTCGGGAGCGAAGAAAGTCTGCAGCGTGGAGAGTTATTACTCGAACCTTCGAGAGAAGAACAACGCCTAGGGAATTCTTGCCTGGACTCTTACGAAGATTGGATGCTGAACGAGACGAGCACTTGCCGGGAGACTGACAATGGCAGGCTGACGGTGCTAATTACGGTCAACCCCGGCCGATCGCGTTTTGGACGCGGGCCCGATTACTTCTTTCCGACAAAAACATCCATTATTACTATAACTACTATCTTCGACGCTGATCTTTTCAGATCTTCCGGGTGATCCGCGAGATATTTTCGGACGACATCCATCAACTTGCCGTTCGTGGCCGTGCCGATGTCGATGAAGCCCTCGTCTTGAGCGACATCCGCGATCCGCGAATGTATCCCGAGCAGAATAAATTCGGCTCACTAAGTCCCCCGCTTGCTGGCCGAGCACACATTTGCCGCAAGTCGCTGCTGTTACGCACATCGGCAGCGTTGTGCTGCGCCTGTGCCGCAAAAGCGCATACGAAAAGAAGCGCTGCTACGATTAAGTGTTTCATCGCGCTATCGTCTCCGATTCGAGCAATGCCTCGTGTACTCGACTATCCCGGTGGCTGAAATTGATGTATCAGAATCGCCACACCATCTAGAGCCTCGTATGCGAGGGCTTCACGACGCACCGCGGCCACGCTGCACGAAGCGCGCGAGCCAGCGCCTATTGCGCGCCGCTTTGGCCGGAGTTTTTTCTGTAATCACGGTATGGACTGCCGCGCCTATTCCTATTCTTCTGCTTCGGCGCGTCTTTCTCGTTTAATGGCGTTTTGGACCGTCCAGGTGGCTGGAATCGACAGCGAAAACCCACTTCGGCATCCCGTACTGAGAGTACTCTACGGCCCTTTGATCAAAGGGGAGGCTGGTGCGTCTCCTATACGAACGGGTTGGGGGCCGCGCGGGGACAGCGGCTCCGGAGGGGTCGTGTGCGAGCTTCCCAGCCCGCCCTAACATCATAAGCGAACTCTCTTAAAACGGAGACGAACAATTGAGGTGTACCAGTGTTTTCATACGCTTTTCCACATGTATGCTGCCAAGTGTACGGTGTTCTAGTTCAGACCATGTCCGATACCCGGCTGTCCCGCGTATGAACCGAACTGCAACGACGGCGAATGCTCACTGCTGTACCGCCATATCCAGTACAGGCGAAGCCCAGACGGTGCCCCATCGCTACTTTGGCAATGCTTTTGTGCCGACACATCGCCAGGCGTATATAGCGACTTCGCCAGTCCTGGTTGGTGCGTGCCGCCGCCTGAGCTGCCTCCACCAGCAAGAAGCGCAACAAGGAATTACGTTGTTTGCTGGTGTGCCCCAGCCGTTGCTGGTCGGCACTGGAGTCCTCACTCGGAATCATTCGGTCCAGCAGCTCTAACAGCTCTCTCCGTCGTCGGCTGGCCCAGGGAGCCAACGCAAGTTTCTCCAACTGACCTCGCCCCTGTTCGCTCCATAGTTTCGTCTTCCAGCGCTCGCCTTCGTTCAGCGCCAACGCCTGCAGCTGATTCATGATCCGTTCGTGCGCGGGACAGCTCGGTACCGGACATGGTGTGAACTAGAACACCGTCCACTTGGTTGGGCATCCCGCTCCCTGTAAAGGGAGCTCGCACAGGTAATCATGGTCGAGGTAGGGATCGAAGTCGGGTCGGAGGAGGCGCGCTTGCGCGCTGGCCTCCGTCCGCCGCTCAAACTGCACGGACGGTTTTCCCGTATGCAGCTTTCACGAAGACTCACTACTTCCGAGTTGCGATAGAAGGAATTAATCCAACTAGGTTGACAAGCCCGAACTCGCGGTAGAGCGTCGTCTGGGGCAGCCATTTCCAGCCGGCATTGCGCCAATGCTTGAAGCGGTGCGACCAGATACGATGCACTATCCAGCGATCGAGTCGGTTGAAGAGCAATCGGACATGGGCTCGTTTGTAATACTCGCCCCATCCTCGCAAGAGCGGGTTTAGCTCTTCGATCAGCTCCGCGGTTGGCAAGGGCACCTTCCGCTTGGTGCGCTGCCGTACGTGGTCCATGAAACGACGGATCGACTTCTCCTTGGGGTACGCATAGAGCGCACCCTGTCGGGCCTGACTACGAATCTTACTCTCGGGTAGATAGAGCTTCTTCTTCCCGCGTTTGATTTTGTAGCCAAGGAACTCGAAGCCATCCTGAGCATGAACGATCCGCGTCTTCTGCGGATGCAACTCCACGCCCAATTGTTTCAGGATTCGGCCGGCAGCCTCCACTGCGGCACGTGCCTCCGCTGCCGATTTACAGGTAATCACCCAATCGTCGGCATACCTCGTGAGCTGATACCCCCTCAGCCGCATCTCCCGATCGAACGGCGTCAGAAGTATGTTACTGAGCGTGGGCGAAACTACCCCACCCTGAGGAGTCCCGCGCTCGGATGGAAAGAGCTGCCCCTTTCCGTAACTTCCTGCCTTGAGCATCGCCTTGATGAGGCGAAGTACTCGGCCATCCGCTACTCGTTGGGCTACTAGCGTGAGAAGTTTCTCGTGGTCCACAGACCCGAAGAAATCTCGGAGATCTGCGTCCACTATCCACTCCGACCCGCCTTGTATCTCTTTCCAGATTTTGCGTAGGGCATCCTTCGTCGATCGTCCTCGCCGATATCCGAAGCTGGCGTCATCGAATACCGGCTCGAAGATGGGCTCTAACCGATTGAGCAGTGCTTGCTGGCACACCCGGTCGTAAATCGTGGGTATGCCGAGCAAACGATACTCTCCTGGTTTATCCCTCTTCGGGATGGGGTGTTGCCGTACCGGTTGAGGTTGATAGGTGTCCTCTTTCAGCTCCCGCTGCAGCCGATCCAACTGCTGGTTCAACTGCGCTTCGAAGGCCTCCAGATTCTGCCCATCTACCCCTCCACTTCCCCGGTTCGCCTTCACCTTTTCCCAGGCCATCTCCAGGTTCTTCCGCTTGTACACCTTGTCGATTAATGAATGGACCTTCTTCACACCCGTCAGGTTGATCCAGTCCACCAGTCTCCTCAGACGAGAGCGTACGGGTTTTTCGCTTAAGGAACTGTTCCGACCTCCCTCATCTTTACTCATCTGGCTTCCTCTCTCTTCCCGACCGTCTTCGCCGGCTGGCCTTCCCCGACCCACTTCCGTCGCCGGTTGCCCGGTCACGCGGCTTTCGCCGCGCTTCAGGTACTATTCAGCCGTCCGTATACTGACAGAGCTTTGCTCGCCACTTCGCTTCCGCTTATAGGTTTGCTTACTCCGGTGCCACCCGGAGACTCTGCCAGCACCTCCTGAGGTCACGTGCTGTTCTTCCGTACCGTGCCACCCGCAATCACCTTGGTGCGGTGGGTGAATGAGAACGCCTTCGTCATCATCTCGCAGACTCGACCTTGCCCCACCTTTGGCCGACCGGTTCATCATTGGGTCTCCCCATTGATTGCGGCCCGGTACTTCTCCGCAGGCCCTTCAGATTCCATCTTGTGATGATCACTTGATGGACACCCTGCCCTCCGGAGTACGGCAAGCGGTGGCTTCAGGTCCGTCTTGGCTGTATCCAGCTTTCGCCTTTGTGCCCGTTTAGACGTCTCCATACCTTCCACTTTCTCCGGCCAGCGAGGAATTACCCCCGCTTTCTTGGATATGGCGCTCCTCATTCGAGCACCAGAGGGACTTCAACCCTCCCGAACAACGCGCTGCTCAGCACACGAGATGTTTGGGTCGGACTGAAGCCGACCGCTAGATTGCGGATGAGCCGTGGTCGTCAATGCAGAGCTCAGCGAAGAGAACAAGACCGCTCCGAGGAGTGAACGGCGAAGTGTCGTCGAAAAAAGTTTGACAGGGCCGACGCTGTTAGAGATGTCCCGTAACCACGGCGGTCTCAATGGGTTGACGCAACATTAGCTCGAACCCATATGCAGGGAGGTCAACGGCTAAAAGTCGTTGGCGAGGGTTAATTCAAACGGAACACCCTGGCGAGGTCTGATTGAGTACAGTCGGACAGATCGGTTCTCTAGGGGGAAGTATTGTAGGATTAACTGATTAGATGGCGTTGCATTAAACGCTTGAGTGCGTCAGTAGGCTGGCTATCGTGCTTCACGCTCGTAAAAGGAGTACGCAGTGGGTTGGGATAGTCGCACACGACTCCTTGCGGAGCCGCTGTCCCCGCGCGGCCCCCAACCCGCCCTAGGTTGCGGGTTGGCGGTGGCAGCATCAATCACCCATCCGACCCACTAAGGACCGTACCCAAGGCTTGGTAGGTTCAGTACGGTAGTTCGACAAAGAAACGCCTTACAGCGCCTCGTTGTCCGTGTGCCGCAAGCGAATCAACACAGCTTCCGCCCGTTTCAGGTGGATCCTGACCGTTGACTCGCACCAACTGTAACTGGATAGGGTTTCCATGTGGGCCTGTCTGGCGGGGAGCCCGGAGGCTACAGCAAGCTGAAAAACCTGTCTGGTCAATTTGACCACATCCCCAGAATTCCTGATTTGGCGGAGTTGTGGAATCCGAAGACGAACGAACCGCAGTGATTTATTTCAATTGGTGTCAAACACTTCAATAAGGCGTTGCAAATAAATGGTTTTGGTAGGGGCGGTGGGGATCGAAACCACGACCTATGTTTTGGAAAAAACATAAAGCTCGTAGCCCGATGAGCGCCTTTCCAAGCTACTGTGGTGCTATTCAACGTTCAGACTTTGCACCCAGGTGCGTTCAGACGCAAGAATGCGAATCGGGAAAAGATATTAAAATCACCTCCTCCGCTGGCAGCGAAGGAACTGAGGTCACTGGCGCGATCAATCGCAATGTCGTACGAGCAATCTGGATGCCTAACGGCAAGTCGCTTTTCCTCAGCGGCCACGACGGCGCACGGATCGCCATCTGGATCCAGTCGCTCGACAGCTCCGCGAGAAAGATCGACCTCGGCGACGCCAATCCTTTCTGATTTTTCTGGGTGGACGCGGCCGTAGACAAGGACGGCTCGATTGCTTTTACGGGTAGCACGCCTGTGCACTCTACCGACGGTGAGCAACACCATGATTCTGTGGATTGTCGACGAGCTTGTGATGAATCGCATAAAGTGTCAATTCAAGGCGGTCGGAGACACCGAGCTTGTCGAAGATATTGTGCAGGTGATTCTTTACGGTCTGCTGGCTGATAGAGAGTCTTTTACCGATTTCCTTGTTGCGAAAGCCCTCAACGACGAGTTGCACGATTTCTCTCTCGCGAGCACTGAGGAGCGGCTTTCCGCGATCTGTAACGGCCTGCGATGTCGAGAAAGCCTCTATCACCTCGGTGGTCATTCGGTTATCGAGCCAAATTTCGCCTGCGTGAACGCGGTGTATGCTTTTCAGTAGCATGCCCGTAGCGGACTGCTTGAGCACTACGCCACGGGCACCGAGACGCATCGCGCGGACAACATCGCGGTCATCGTCAGCAGCCGTGAGAACAATCACGCGCGTGGAAGAAGTGTCGAAATTTGTTTCCTCAAGAACGGTCAAGCCGGTCTTATCGGGCATGCGAAGATCGAGCAGCAGAATATCTGGTTTGAGCTTGCCAAGCATCTCGATACACTCAATGCCGTTCCGGGCTTCGCCGACAACGACAATTTCGGCGTCCGAGTCCAAAAGTTTGCGGAGTCCATCGCGAAAAATTACGTGGTCATCTGCGATTAGAACCCCGATCGTTGATTGGGCTTTAGCCACAATACACTCAACTATAGTCGGGGGATAGTTTGCCTTCGGAAACCTTTGCTTCTCATGTGTTCAGTTAATTTCTAAGGACTCTTGGTCCGACTACGACACCTTCCTCCAGCCATATCAAGAAGTTGTCATCAGGGCCGGGCATCTGAGGCGGGATTCCGCAACATTCCTGCGAAATCGAAGATTGAAGGCAGAAATTGGACTTCACAGTTAGTCGCAAGTGTCCCCAGCAGGACGAATACAAAGGATATGGAAGGTAGTCCAAGTCAACGTAACGAAAAGCGCTATCCTTCGAGATGCCAATTTCAGGGTTTCCCTCACGAACAAGTTATGACTTGAGTTTTGCGCTCACTTTTCGCTGCGGCGGGCCCAAAATATGAGCGGGGTGGTAGATGGCCATTGGCTTGCGTGTGACTCGAATAAGCCGCGGAACTACGAGGTGTATGTGCGGCCTTTCTCAAGACCGGAGGCAAGTCGCAAGATCTCAACCGGCGGCGGCTCAGCCCCCTATCTGATCGCGGGATGGGCGCATTTTTTTCTCCTACTCCAGAGTGACGCGTCATGGTGACCTGCTACACGCCGAATGAAATTCCCTTGCTACCGGATAGTCCTGAGTTAGGGCGATTGCATCGCGGTCGTACAGATTTCGAGTGAGGTAAGTCCGAGTATGCATTGCCCGTCGATAAACGGAGTTGTGGCAATCGGGCTGGGCGTGTCTGCTGTGCAAAACGTCTGGCGAAGAACTATGACGCTGGCAAGGCGAACTTGTCCGGAGGGTTTGGCAAACGTTTGGTCTCTTCGGTCGTTATAGAACCTCTGAGCGCTCTGAAAATAAGATCGTACTGCGCGTCGAGGGACGTGCGATAGGCTTCCGCGCGGCGCGCCAGCTGGTGTCTGATGTTCTCGACGCCCTTTTCGAGGTTGCGGAACTGAACGGTCAGCGCGTCGACCTCAATCTGTTCGATGCTCTGACAAAATGACGAGAGTCCTACGTCAGTCATCAAGGCGTGGATTTTCTCATGGTAGGAAATGGCGACGACCGGCTTGTTCAGTACTAGTGCGAGCACGATGTTGTGAAGCCGGCTTGCGACTACAAGATCCGTTGCCGCCAACTGAGAAAGGACCTGGTCAACAGAGTCGGCCGGCTCGTCGGTGATGCGGTTGTCTGTGAGATGGATTCCGCGCCTCTGGAGCAATGCTCTCAGATCCTGCAGTGCGCGGGAGTCGAATACGGTGTCACCGATCAGCAATCGCACATCGTAGTTACGCCCGAGGAGCCAGATCACGAAGGAACCGAGGTTCGCTATATAGTTATGGTAGACGGCTTTGCCATTCTCGGACGTGCCACGCTTACCGAGATAGGTCATCAAGCCGACGCCGACTACGGGCTTGCGGCCATCACGATCATGGTTTGCGGGAATTCTGACCCGTGGAAAACTGAACGCCAGGTCCGGACGCACGGTGTCGCACTTGGTATCGAAATGTATGCTCTCCAAGTATTGCTTCGAGAAATCATCACGGTAAGAGCGATAGTCAGCCAATGACAACGCAGCTTTGACAAAACACCGACTTAGGGGGTGATGTATCGGCCCGACTCCGACGCTTAGAAAAAGGAGTTTGCAGCGGCAGAGTTTGGCGACAACCGACCACTTCAAGATGTCGTAGTGCAAGTCGAGGGGATGGATGCCGAAATCACCCAACATTCCAGTCCCCGTCATTACGAGCATTTTCGCATCTTTCAGCCTGTGTATTGCCTTGAACCCTCGGTAGATCTCGAGTGGAATTCCAACCACAATCCGCCTGAAGAGCCTCAGCATTCTGTTCTTCATAGGTGGCAAAGACATCTCTCTGATTCGAGAGGCGGCGGCGACGTCATTGTTCCGCAAAGTCTCTTCCGGTCCTGTACATATACAGTGGACTTCGGCCTTCGGGGCGTACCTGCGCAGGTTATGTAACAACGCTTGAAGTGTGCATTCGTTGCCCAAATTGCCCGCACCGAAAACACCGAACAGGGCTATCTTAGGTCGCGCGTTGTCGGGTGCCATTTTGATATGCCATGTGATCGAGTTCGTGGACTGTCACGAGCAGACGAAGAAATACTCGATGGCAAACAGCGTGCTGATAACGGGGACGTTCAGACTTATGTTCATCTGCAGGTACTTCACCCAGCGTTGCGTGGGCTCCTCATGATGCCAATAATGGGAGGTTGGGAAGAACCGGTCGACGCTGAAAAAGCGCATCAGGCTTTGCTGGAACTCGATGGGAGACTGGACGTTGTTATAAAGAGGATAGATGTTCCTCCTGAGGTGGTCGAAATTGACGTAGGACGCGAGGAATATGCCGTTTTCTTTCAGCAGGCTCCTGATCTCCGAGAATTTGTCGCCCTGATGCGTACCGACATATTCAAAAACACCCTGCGCCACAATGATATCAAACTTCTTGCTATGGAACTGAATTGGATTCTCCACGAAGTCCGCTTCGACAAAGTTGGCAGCCCGCTCATGGATGGCCACGTCGATTCCGTGATATCGAATGTTGGGCCTAAGGAATTTCCTGAGAATCGCGGGCCCACAACCGACGTCCAGGAGGTCGAGGCGCCTGCTCCGGGCGATCCCGTTTACGATACGGGCCGCTTTTTGCAGCCGAAAGTGCGGCTTTGCATAGTTCAGGTTCTCCTTAATCCAGAAATCCCGCTTATGATAGCTTTCATTCAATTGTCGCATGGTGCGTAACCCCTAAAGCCATAGATCCCAACTCATACAGTGCCAGACTGCGCTGCAATCCCGAGATTTATTCAGATCGACCTTACGATCTTCTCCAGGTTGATCCTACGTGGTGTGCTCGACGGAAGGATGTCTAGACAGACCGCGAAGTAGATCGATATAGAACGCGCGTTGTGCCCTCGGATACAACAGAACACCAACATAGGTGATAAGGAGGACGATACCACCCAGGCAGAGCTTGGGATACGCTGGCAGCGATCGGGCGCTCGTAAGCTCAACCGCGCCGGCGACCGTCGCTGCAATGCATCCTGAAATTAAGGGCCGGCTCAGAGCCCCTAAAATGTCCCGGAACGAAATCGCCATGCCGCGCACGCTCCATGCAAGGAGCGGAATAGTCAGCACGATCATGGCGGCCGAAAAACCAAAGGCAACTCCTCTAGGTCCATAAGGCAGCCCGAGAAAATAGGCAAGACCGAGGGTGGGGCTAACAACCAGCGCGATGCGTAGACACCGTCCGATCATGCCGACGGAGAATAACAGCCAGCCGACGGGGTTAATGAGACCGAAGACGAGGATAGTGGGAGCGAGCAACTGAAGAATCACCGCAGCGTCATTCCACTTCGGACCAAGAATAACCAGAACCAACTCGCGAGAGAAGAGAGCAATCATGATTGTTATCGGCACGGTAAGACTCAGAACGAGCGAATAGCCCTTCAGGAAGTAGCTCCTGAGACGACTCGGCTCGCTCTGAATCCGTGACAACGCTGCGAATGCTACCTCACCGACCGCGGTATTTAGATTCTCCGTCGGAATATTTATGATCTGATAAGACCTTCCGTATACTCCAACGGCTGCGGCTCCCCAGAATCTCCCCAAGAGAATCTTGTCCAGATTGTAGGCAAGATAGATCAGGAGACCGTTCAAAGTGACCATCCCTCCAAAACGAATCAGAGGAGCGGCACCGGACCGCCGGCGGGGCATCCCCGGAATCCAGGATGCAGCGATCCAAAAACACGCCGTGGAGAAGAGGGGAAGAGTGACTGACATAGCGACGAGAGACCAATATCCATAGCCTCTGCCCGCCATACCGACTCCCAGAGCGGTGCTCAGGACCAACGAGATGATTTGAATGACGGCCAAAGCGGTGAAACGCATCTGGCGTTGCAACAAAGCAGCGTGCTGCACTCCGGCCGCATTGAAAACGAAGCTGGTGGCCAGCACGATGGTTACCCAGAAGAGGCGCGGTTCGTGATAGAAACTGGAGATGAAGGGCGCGCTCCCCGACAGCACGAGCCCCAAGATCACACCGGCCAGAATGTTGATCCAAAATAAGGTGGAAATCTGTTCTTGCGTCACGGTTTCGCGCTGAACCGTGGCTGTCGACAATCCGAAATCTCTGAAGAGATTCAGCACTCCCGTAAGCGCCGTGACCATGCCCACGAGACCGAAGTCTCGCGGGCTCAGCAGTCTGGCTAAAACCATCAGCGCTCCAACGCGGAGGGCAAAAAACGCTCCTTGAGCGCAAATACGTGCAAAACCGCCGCGAATCGCTAACTGCTTGAGGTCTTTCATCGGGAAAACCGTGTTCTCCTGCGGTCAAGATGTCGATGGAACGCCGATCTTTGTTTGGTTAGGACACCCAAGGAGGCTAGGACTCGCGCAACGGCGTGGCATACAGTATGGGCGCGCCCTGCAGAATGCGTTCAACTGCCTTAAGCAGAGACTCCGCAACTGGCTCGCCGTCAGCTCCTGCGGATTCGCAGTTCTCCCTTATCCGAATTGTTTTGCAGCCCGCAGCGTGCCCAGCTTCGACATCGGCTTGAGAATCGCCGATCATCCATGAAGCGTGCAGATCGATTTGATGTTTTCGCGCTGCTGCGAAAAGCATCCCCGGCGACGGTTTCCGGCACCCGCAAAGGGGCGGCTCACTGTGCGGGCAATAGTAGACGTCGTCGATTGTCGCGCCGTTGGCGGCCAGTTCGCGACACATCCGTCGATGGATTGAGTCCAGGTCCGAAGCAGTCAAAAGACCCTTCGCTACGCACCTCTGGTTGCTGACCACGACGACATGGAACTCGGCGTGGTTGAGAGACTTAATTGCATCAGCCACGCCCGGGAGAAACGCGAAGTCCTGCCAGCAGGTTACGTACTGGCCTGCCGGAAACTTTCGGTTTATGACGCCGTCGCGGTCAAGAAATACAGCTTTCTTCATGGAAGATTTTCCACTCTACCAGCTCCGAGATGATATGGCCGATGAGAATGTGGCATTCCTGGATCCTGGGTGTATCGTTCGACGGCACGCAGATGCAGTGATCCACAATGTCTTTCAAACTTCCGCCGAGGCAACCGGTCAACCCAATGGTGTACAACCCCAGAGTATGAGCGGTTGTCATACCGCGGAGCACGTTGGCCGAATTTCCGCTGGTTGAAATACCAATCGCAGCGTCGCCCGGACGAGCCAAGGCTTCAAGCTGACGCGAGAAGACCTGGTCAAACCCGTAGTCGTTGCCGATGGCAGTGACACAGGAGCTGTTCACAGACAGGGCCAAAGCGGGCAATGCCGGACGCTCGAAGGCGAAGCGGCCCACGAGCTCCGCCGCTATGTGTTGCGCGTCAGCGGCGCTGCCACCATTGCCAAATAGCAGAATCTTGTTGCCCTGCTGAACCACACCGACAAGAATCTCACTGACACTGGCAATCGTAAGCAGAGCGTCGGAATTCCGTAGTAGGGATTGCTTCGTTGCGATCGACGCTTCAATGGACTGACCCACGCGATAGTGAAAGTCATCTGCTTGTATCATCCGACTCCCCCGTAACTATCCAACCTGTGCGATCCTCCGCGACTTCCTAAGCCCGGCACAAACAAACGCTTTTGTAAGTTGCTTGGTATCCAGGCAAGACCGCCGTTAGCAAGCCGACCTCGCACGAAGTGCTGGGAGGGCGCCCATGTGCAAACCTACTACCCCGGACCCGGCGAAAAATCGGGCTGCCTTTGGGACACTTCCTGAAGTTTCCGGGAAAGCTGTTGGGCCCTCGCGTAGTCATCCGGGGTGCCTATGTCAATGAACATGCCGTGTTGCTCCAAGGCATAAACCCCACGATCGAGGAGCCGAGGGAAAATGTCTTCCTCGAGGCTAGCGGTCCCGTTGGGCAGGTAGTCGAAAATTCCAGGACTGAACACGTAGACCCCGACATTTACCAAGCCCAGGGGGCCGTGATCGCACTTCTCTGCAAACCCAGCAACGCGGCCTTCCTGCGTCATCTTCACAGATCCGTATCGTTTTTCGTTGGCGGTTCGAAGCACGGCCATGGTGGCAATCCCGTTGCAGGCTCTGTGAAAGCGTACCAATCGATGGAAGTCCATTTCCATGAACGAATCTCCGTTCATGACCAGGAAGTCTGAGGAACTGCGCACGAGAGGCTCCGAGAGTTTCACTGCGCCTGCGGTCCCCATAGGGTGCACTTCCTGGGAATATTCGATCGTCACATTCCAAGCTCGACCGTCTCCGAATTCCTGCTCGATGTCGCCGGCACGATAGCCAGTACAGAAAACCAGTTGGCGAATGCCCTGGCTGCTCAGTTGCCGAACGAGCACTTCGAGAAATGGCCGGTCACCAACTGAGGCCAGGGGCTTGGGCGTTGACGGCACCACCGGACGAAGGCGCGTCCCCAACCCTCCAACGAGCAGAACTGCCTTTACACATTGGCTATGGGAATTCACAAGTGTTTTCGCAGAGAACTAGCCTGAAAGAGACGCTTCGATGCGGCCGGCCCGGTGCTATTTGCTCGAGGTTACTGCTCCACTGCGGCCGTTGGAAAATGCATGATCCCAATAGCTGAGCATCGACTGGAGGGTGTCTCCGATGGACCGCGTCGGCTTCCATCCGGTGTCTCGACGAAACTTCGTTGTACTGCCAAAGATAATCTTTTCGTCAGAAGGCCTCATCAGATGCGGGACAGGACGGATCTCGACACTAACACCAGAGAGGCCGATCGCAGTCTGCAGCAGTTCGCCGATCTCGAATGTCTTTTCCGCGCAGAGGTTGTAAGCTTCGCCCGGGCGGCCCTTTATGGCGGCAAGATGAAATCCGGAGACCGCGTCGTTCACGTCTAGAAAAGCCCGTCGAGGTCTTAGATTACCGACTTCTATCGTTGGCGGCTGCAATCCTTTTCTTACTCGCGCCAACTGCCTAATGAAATCCGACGGCGCATCGTTCGTCTTTCCGGGGCCAGTAGTGTTGAACAGGCGCAAGTTTATGGCTGGAATTCTGTAGTCGAGGAAATACTGCCTGGCCAGTAGATCCTGGCATACCTTGCTGATTCCGTAAGGATGAAGCGGCAGAAGGGGCTGGTCCTCGCTGACAGGCATCGCCGACGATGGCACATTCCCGTACTCTGCGCTGGAGCAGGCGGAAACGATGACAGGTGGCCTCTTCATGTAGCGCAAGGCCTCGAACAAATGGAGAGACCCCATGATGTTTGATTCAAAGGTGGAGACGGGATCCGCCCAAGACAAAGTAGGTAGGCTTTGTGCAGCCAAATGAAAGACATGTGTGACTTCGATCCCAGACAAGAGCCGGGTGAGCCGTTGGCCGTCGCGTAAATCGCACTGAACGAACCGCAACCGCGGCAATTTAATAACAGGCTCGTGGTTGTGCAAACAGAACGTGCCAACGACGCTCCATCCCCTGGATTGAAGGAACCGAACGAGGTGGGATCCGATGAACCCTTCGGCACCCGTCACGAATGCAGTCTTTGCCATACAGGTGAGTAAGTCAGATCAGAAGTGTGGGCCAGTCGCAAGTGCAGGCGTGCCCGGATGAACTCATTGGGATGTTAGGGTCTCGTATCCGAACCGGGGAAGCGGGCCCGATCTACGTTAAACGCGACGCGAGCTAGATGTCAATCGCTCATCAACCAACCGCAGAAGTTCGAATCAATGCACAACGGAAGTAAGATTTGTCGGGGGTGCCGGCGGCGGAGCGGCAGTCGAACCCGAGCCATAGCAGCTATTTGCATTGAAGGACAGGAGTCCGCTGCTACCAACAACTCCTCCCATGACCTTGTACCAGCAGGCCTCGGCAGGATTCATATTCGCGTGACCGCCGACATTCGTTACGTTCCCACCCGAAACGTCAGGGCCAATCGCAGGCCAAGGTACTGAGGCAAAGAAACTCGGCTTGGAGCTCAGATAGAACGACGCCGGTAGACTCTGACTTCCTGGCAGTGCATTGGAAAAGCTCGTGATCCCGGTCGGTACCTCGGAGGCGACGAACCTTACCGCCGCATTGACCGTATCATAGTTCCCCCACCGCATCAGAGTGGCCAAAACTCGAGGGTCGCTCGACGGAGAGTTATCAGGCTCGCCGGTTGAATAGATGTCTGTGCCGGTTGAATCCAAATTCGTTTGGTAGGTCTGGTAGAAGCCGGTGCGACCCAAGACGTTCCCGATCACGTTTGTGAATCGGGCCCATGCTTCGAGGTGGAGCGGCGTCGTATTTCCGCTTTTCGGGGGATTGTTCCAAATGTCCCCGTACCAGTGGTTGCGAAACTCGGTAAGAAAATGATGCGTGCCGTGCACCATGTCGGCATTCATCCCCGGTCCGCTATTGCCTTCCACGAGCAGCATTGCCTGGCCCGCGTTGTGTAGAGTGATGCACGGCTGCATCCAACCTGGGGCAGATCCGCCAGCGGTGTAGTTGTCGTCAATACAAAAGTTGTAGCTCATGACGTCGCCAACTTCGGCACCATTGAGCATCAGCGGTGCGGTCTCGTGCTGGAAGATGTTGTTTTCCACCAAGGAATCGCCGGCGTTTGCGAACTCAATACCGTAGCTGGTCGAAGCGGCGTTGTTGGTTGAGCCGTAGAAATAGCTATCGCGTACGACGCAGTGGTTGCACTGGTAGAGCCAGACGTGGTTGCGCGTGCTGGCGTTAACGACGCGAATGCCCTTGACCCAACTGGCCCTCGCTCCAGCCAACATGACGATGCCACAACCGTTGCAGCCGGTAATGCCGCTGGCCTTGGTCGCGTCAATCGAGAGGTCCTCGATTCCGTCATTGGTCACAACCGTCGTTCCAGCAAATGCTGCCGGACTTTGGCTGGACCGCCAGTTCGGCAGTCGAATCCCGGGGGAAATGCTGAGATGGGTGGAGTTAACAACTTGGGTGATGACGGTTTCTTCTTGCTGGCCCCGATTGCCGACGTTTCCTAGAATCGTGCGTGTATAGTCCTCCCCACCATTGGTTGTAAGACAGAATGACGGAGCCGTTCCACAAACGGTCATGTTGCCGGAGTCGGATGTATCGTCGAGCTGATCTAAGTAGAGGACCATACCCGCCGAGAATTTAGAAGTGCTGGCCAGCGTAAGTTCGGTGGAACCAATGGCATAACCACCGGTCCAATTCGACGTTGGCCCCGAGCACGGAGGGGCGCCACCGCAAGGTGCGGCCAAGCCCTGCACTCCGGAATTAAGCTGGATACACACAACCACGGAAAAACCTAAACAGCTTCCACTTCCTGAAAAGACGAGAAGAGTGGAATTAGCTCCCTGACCTCTCAGGGCCACACCGGATTTCCCGCCAAAATTAATAGATGAGGAAAGATTGAAGGTCCCACTACCCAGACTGACGTATTGGTTAGTGCCACAGGAAGCGAGAGCGTTGTTAATTGCTGAGGCGGATCCGCTGAACGCGGCTATGGTCGAGCCACACTGTGTCCAGTTTGCCGACGGAATGCCTCCGGGAATTCCCGCTCCCGACCAATCGGCAGCACGGCTAGAGTCAATGATGCCGGACCATTGCTGCGCGCCCGTTGGTATTGGACTCAACAAAGCAGTTGGCGACAGGATCAAAAATAGAACTAGGAGCGCGTGTCTCAACGTTTCGCCTCGATCCGGCCCCCGGCCCGACAGGGACAAGTAAGTGCGATGGCGAGCCATCGGGTAATGTCTCCACGGCACTGCGGCCCTGAAGGGCCCCGCACTTATGTTCAACCATTCGCAAACCTCGTATCCACTGTCTGTTAGGCCAAGAAAAGCACAGGTATAGGTACTGGCCCGACGGGCAAGTCCGCGGCGCTTGCGCCGAATGGCGTCATGGAAGAGAGCCCCGGACGGGCAATCAGCCAACCTTGTGGGCGTAAACCTCGCTTCTTTCGTGACTTAGGCGAGCATCGTAGGACTCTTCCGGTTCATAGACGGCTACGTGGCTGCCCTTGTTTGAGAATCCGAAAGGCACGCACAACAGCTTTTTCAACCTCAGTCTCAAGTCTTCCCTGCGTTCAGGTGGGACGAAGAAGAGCATGAAACCGCCCCCGCCTGCGCCCAGCAGCTTGCCGCCAAGGGCGCCTGCGCCAAGCCCAGCTTCGTAAATCTCATCTATGCTGGCATTCGAGATCTTCCGGGTCAGGCTGCGCTTCACCAGCCAGTTTTCGTGAAGTAATCGCCCGAAGTCGTCCAGCGAACGGTTGGGACTTGCAACGATCGACTCGGCCTCATCCACCAGCTGAAGCATGGTATCTAGCTCCGTTTGCCGATGAGGTGTCATCTTGAGCTGGTCGGCGGCTATGTCCGACGCTGTCCTCGAGAAACCCGTGAAATACAGAGCCAGGTGCTGCCCTAGCTCCGTGAGCCTGGATTCCGGAGCCAGTACTCGCCGCACATCGATTTGGCCATCCTGGCGGAAATTGATTCGATTGAAGCCACCGTAAGCGGCGCTAACCTGATCCTGCGAGCCGACCGCCTCTTGAAGCAGGTTCTGTTCGACGTGGATGGCATCGCATGCCAGGGCATGCTTGTCGCGCATTCGATTCTTGAGCGCATACAGGCCGAGCAGAAGCCCGACGGTGAACGCGGAACTTGTCCCCAGGCCGGTCCTGGCGGGCAAGTCAGCTACGTGCTGAATCTCGACGCCTTGGTCGATTCCCAAGTGTTGCAGGCAGGCCCTTACCGACGGATGCTCGATAGAATCGTTCCGATCAACATTTTCAACCCTTGAGTACGAGATACGGCTATGAAACTCGAAAAAGGGAGGGAGCCATCGACAGGTGATAAAGCAACTTTTGTCGATGGTAGTCGATAGAACCGAGCCTCCATGCTCACGGTACCAGATCGGGTAATCTGTCCCGCCACCAAAGAAGGATATGCGAAGGGGAGTGCTGGTGATTATCACGTGCTTGTCCTCTAACAACTTTGCGGGGAAGATCGGGTGACCACTCAGCGCGCAGCGCTCAAAAGCTCAATGTTGCGGGGCCGCAGGGTTGGCATGATGCAATTTTCAGGCGGGGTCCAAGGCGACGCTCGCCAAGGTCTTCAAATGCCGCTCGCGCTCAAGCATGCCCGGCGATGGCTGAATACCAGCAACATCGAATATCTGCTTCCACCGATACGACCAATCGTGGCGCAAGAGTGCTTCCGCAGCGTTTCTCCGGCTGATGGTGGAAAATCGCTCCGGCTCCGCACGGAGGCGGGCAAGGATATCTAGGACGTCCGACCCATCGGGCTTGATCTTTATGACGGCGTCGGGCCAGGCAAACATATTTCTGAACTCTTCACAATTCGGCGGTTCTCCGATCATCACAGCGCCCGCAGCTGCGCCTTCGTAATATCGATAACCAATCACGACTTGACCGCGAGTTTCCTCGGGTAGATCCATTTTCCCGGGTGCGACCATGAAACAGCGACTTCGCTTCGCCGCATTTGCGTAGAAATCCCGGTGCTGACGGTGATCGTAGACCTCGGTGAAAACCGTTGGAAAGGTGTCGTAGACATAGAACATATCCCGTCGATCGGCCGCCGAAAGGAGTTCGCGATGAATTCCTTCCCACCTTCGCCCAATGCTGTAGACATCCACGACGCGCGCCGGAGGATTAGGATAGGGGGAGAATCTAAGGGCGTCGACACCGCCTGGTAGCCAGTGGCAAGAACGACCGATAGCTCGAGACAGCGGAGCAACCGTGTCGCTGTAGCCGACGAAGACATGGTCGAAGCGCTTGAGCGCATGAAGCAAGTACTTGTATCGAGGAATGGCAGAAGCCCACAACTCGTCGATCCAGCACACGCTGGTTTTACACTGATCCTTCCATCCCTCGATGGCATTGACGTAAAGCAGGTCCCACCACGTCTGGCAGTGGGCCACAAAGAGGTCATACTCCCCTGTGAGGCGGACCTTGCCGAGGCCAGGATTGGCAAAGGCCAATTTCCTGGAGACGTCTTTGAAGATAAGCCGCCGTTGCCAGCTTTCCTTAAAAGCAAATCCAGGGCCCGGTTTCAGGGCAACAAGTTCGACGTCATCGACTTCACGAAGAACATCCTGCGCCTCATAGAAGCCGCACTGGAAGAATCTTCTCGTGAAGTTTCTCGCCGTCGGGATAACTATGCGCGGCCTCGATCCGGCTCTTCGTCCGCTGTCCAGGCGACGCCCGCTAGCACTTTCCCTTTCCACGCCTGTGTAGGTGCGGTCAGTTTCCGAAACCGGAGATTGAACCATTCGATCCTCGCGCTTCGACGGACGCACTCATGCGCCCGCGGCACACACGTATTCCCGCTTGCTTCAGGCAACGCTGTTCCGCCGTGAGCCAGCGGCCGGGTACGAGCCTTACAGCGAATGTGGACTCGTCTCGTATTGCTTGAACGAAGGAGCTTTAGCCGTCCGCTGATCTTTCAGATGGTTTTGTACCTGCCAACAAGGAACGCCCGCCATTACGGCAATAGACCGAACACGACGAGCGCGCTTCGTGTCATCGCAAAGACCTTCCCGTTGGCGACAGTCGGAATGCTGAATTTGTCAGCCACGTCGAGGGCATCGCGCGTTCCGGCCTGGGCCGAGTCGTAGAATTCAGTTGCCAGATTGGTTGCGTCGTAAGCCCGGAGCACTCCACCGTCAGGGTTGGTGTTCGTGTTGTCCTGCATAACCCACAAGATGGCGTTGCTCGTGCCGTTGGCCGAAACGGAAAACGATCCTCCACGGTAGGGATAGCTGACCGAGGATTGCGAACTGGGCGATGTGGACAGTAGTCCGCTTGTCAGCTGGAAGGCCTTGAGCTTATCCTGGGCCGCGGAGAAGTACACGAAGCCGTTGAAGTAGGCAGGTGAACTGTAGTTTCCGTTTTCCGCGTCTGAGTTCAGGAGCGCATTGATTAGATCCTGAACGATCTGACTATCGTTGCTCGGGTTGTAGCCGCCCATTGAGTCTCGGCTGACCACATAGATCGTCCCGTTCTTGGCTGCCGTGACCAGAAGGTGCGGGTTTGGACCTGGCTGATCCAAAAGCATCACAGGTCCGGCGGATCCAAGCTCGATATTGGTGCTGGACATGAACGCCTGGTTAAACGGCGTGAAGTAATCCAGCACAGTGCCGGTGGGACTCAGTTTCTCGACCGAATCGCCATAGTTCCTGCCGCCGGTATTGGCGCTGAAGTCGCCATTGCCGGCCGCAAAGAAGAGGTTCCCACTCGAGTCTGTGGCCAAGCCCCCACCGCTCTGCCATATCCCGCCCTCGGTGCCGTCAGGAGTCGAACAATACGCCATCGTTTGCTGCAAACTGGTCGCGTTATAGCCGATGATCCAGCCGTGATACGGCGGATTATCCCCATGCGATCCAAATCCGAGGTAGATGACGCCGTTGTTGAGGAGAAGTCCGGTGCGCTGATTCTCTCGAAGGGAATTGAACGCCACGGTGGTTGACCCATCACCACTTCCAGCGACGCTCGCTTGAATGACAACCGGCCCGCCGAGCTTCTCAGCTCCAGTTGTGATGTCTAGAGCGTGCAACCGCTGCACATAGTTCGTACCCTCCTTGGTTTTGGCGACGACGTAGAGGGTGCCGGTACTCGGATCAATGACCGGCGTGCTAGTGATTCCGATCTCGGTGGGTATATCGCCGCATTCGCCCACATCGGCGCATGGGACCGTAGTGACTCCAGTCTGGAGGAAACTCACCTTCCAGAGCGGAGTGCTACTTAGTCCGTCTGCGTCAAAAGCGTAGACGCTGTCGTGCTCAGTGGCGACATACACGACATTGTGGAAACCCTTTCCATTGACGTTTACGTTCGCCACATAGAGCGGCGAGGCGTAGGAGATCCCATCAACCGCGTATGAGAAGAGACGTCCAAATTGGGTTTGACTGACGTTCGTCGGAGTGAGTACGGTTTCGTTGGGGTTCAGCCCCGTCCGCCCGTTGTCGTTGTGATGAGTAAACATCCCGGGGTAGTTGCTGATGTAAACCGTCGAGTTAGCGGACTGCGTCGAGACCGTCGCCGTCACCGTGTGGGTGCCGGTTGCCCCTGGTGGTGTGTATAACCCCGCGGTCGTGATCGTGCCTGTAGCCGCCGACCCTCCCACGACGCCATCAACCGACCAAGTGACTCCCATGCTGCTCGCATTGAACTGTTGGGTTCCCGTGAATGTGAGCACTGTCGTTCGGGGCGTGATGGAGAGCGTACTGCCGCTCAACGTAGCCGCAGTGACCGGGTTCGAGAATGCGCTCAGATTTCCGGCTGTGTCGATGGCTTGCACCCGGTAGCTGTAGCTCGTATTGGTAGTAAGACCAGTATCGTTGTAAGAGGTTGTCGCCGGCGTGCTGATCTGCGCAAAGTTCGTGCAGCCGGCACCCTGGCACCTTTGCACGATATAGTTTGCCAGCCCTACGTTGCTCGTCGACGCGGTCCAGCTCAGATTAATCTGGCTTACGCTGATCGCCGTAGCCGTCAGATTGCTCGGCGCGGTAGGCGCTTGAGGAGCCAATGTGCTCGTGGTTGCAACATTCGAGAACGGGCTGGAATTGCCGGCAGTGTCGACAGCCTGCACTCTATAGCTGTAGCTCGTACTCGACGATAAGCCTGTGTCGCTGTAGGTGTTCCTAAGTGCGGTTACGGCAATCTGGGCAAAATTCGTGCAGCCTGCACCCTGACATCTTTGCACGATATAGTTTGCCAATCCTATATTGCTGCTCGATGCGGTCCAGTTTAGATTGATCTGGCTCACGCTAGCCGCCAAAGCCGTCAGATTGCTCGGCGCCGTCGGGGGCGCGGGCGCACCTGAACCTGTTGGATTCCGGAAGGCAACCATCTGCATGATCCACGGGCCGGCTGAGGTAAGTGATGAAGTGGCACTATAGCTGCCGGTGGCCGTGACTGTGCGGTCTTCGACTTGGTCGCCGTCTGGTGACGTGAGGATTCTCTGCGTGAAGCCACTGCCAGGCCCACTTGTAAACGTACCCACAATGTTCGCCCCGAAGACGAGGTCGGTTGCGTTGGTGGTGGTGGCGGAACCGCTGCTGGCGCTGGCACTGCTGCCACTGGCTGCAGCCGCTACGTCTACAGGACTGATTGGATCCGCTCCGCTGTACTCCAGAATTCGGATGTCTGGATAAGTGGCCGCGCTCGAGAAAGTCACCGTGACGGTGTTCGCTCCGGCGGCTGCCGACGCGATGCTCTTCGCGTAGTAGATCGATTGTGACAGTGAGCCGGTCAGAACAGTGGGCCCCACTGCACGCGTGTATAGATTCCCCATACTGTCGACAACGGTGTTTACGAGCGAAGTAGCATCGTTCCAACCGATGACGGCCACGTTTAGGTCGCCGACTGTTTGGGCTGCGGTATATGTGACCGCGACCGTGGTTTGTGGTGTCTGCGGCGTCGCGTAGTTGCTCTGCATGAAGGCGATGCCTGTGGTTGAAGAAGTGGTCGTGGCGCTCGTTACTCCGGAATACGCGCTAAGGTTACCCGCCGCGTCTGTCGCCCGCACTCGGTAGCTGAAGGTAGTGCCTGCCAATAAGCCTGTGTCCACGTAGGTCGTGCTCGTGGGCGTGGGCGTGGCAATCTGTGTGAAGGCCGAGCAACCAGAGCCTTGGCACCGCTCCACTAGATAACCGGTTACACCCACGTTGTCCGTTGACGGGCTCCAGCTCAGGCTAATTTGCGTACCACTGGCCGTAGCCGTGAGATTGCTCGGTGCCGTCGGCGGGGTAGTGTCTCCAACTGCAGACGTCGTGGCGATCGCCAAATTGGAATACGGACCCAGATTGCTTGCTGCGTCCTGTGCTCGAACACGATAGGTGTAGCTGGTGGAGGCCGCGAGGGTTGTGTCGCTAAATGTGGTAGTCGTGGAAGTACCGGCCTGCGCAAAGGTGGTGCAACTGACGCCCTGGCAGCGTTCCACCCGGTAGCTGTTTACGGCGCCTCCGGTTTCCGTGGACGCCATCCAGGTCAAATTGATCTGTGTGCTTGACGTTGCGGTCGCCGTCAAGTTTCCCGGCAACGTCGGGATCGAGGCTGGGGTCGCCACGGAAGCGGTGCTCGAGTAAGGACCCATCACGCTGGACGTATCCTGGGCGCGGATGCGATAGCTGTAGCTTGTCGATGCAGTTAGGCCCGTGTCGTTGAATGTCACGCTATTCGTTGTCCCGATCTGCGCAAAGTTTGTGCAGGCGGCGCCCTGGCAGCGCTCTACCAAATAGTTGGCAATCGTTCCGCCGGTTTCCGTCGATGCCGTCCAAGTGAGAGTCACCTGGTTGGGGTTGTTCGCGGCGGCCACCACTGCTGATTGCCACGTATCGGGTGTAGTGATGGTGAATGCGACGTGGTAGTTCCCCGGAGTTGCCGCCGAGCCAGTCTCCGCGTCGAAGAAGGGCGAAGAGGCTGCGGCTTGCTGCGTAAAACCTGTGCCGGGCTGGAAGATGGCGCCGTTATCCTTCGCGAAACCGATCAAGAGATCGTTCACGGGTGTGGTGGTGACGCTAGGGCTGACCACGTTCGTCGATTGGGTTCCGTTGTCGCTACCTAGCAGGGAGACCGCATCAATCGGTGAGGAAATATTGGAGCCTTTCGTGACGATGACGGAAATAATGATGGGCTCAGCCGCGGAGAGGCCGACGGTGACGGTATGACCAGGTCCTACCGTAGGACTCGATGCATACCAAATCTCCGTTCGCAAATCGGATCCTGCGGTGGTACTGGTCGGCCCGGCTATTGGGATCCAACGATTGCCAAAGTTGTCGCTCGGAGTGAATGAGACACCAGCGTGCGAAGAAGCGCATATCACGAGCACGTCCCCGCCAGTGCTGTCAAATGCCGTTGTTACGTGGGACGTTGTGAAGTTCGTGTCGTAAAGGTTTTGAGCGGCGATGACGACCGGTCCAGGGCCGGTGGCCGCCGTAGCTACCACGTTAGTTGGAGCCGTCGGTGTGACTGCGGTTGAAACCGAAGCGGTCGCAATGTTCGAGTATGAGCTGAGATTGTTCGCCGCATCGGTCGCGCGCACACGATAATTGTAGCTTCCCGCTGCCAAGCCCGAATCGCTGTAGGTTGTTGTGGTTGGCGTCGCGATTTGTGCAAAGTTCGCACATGAAGCGCCTTGGCATCGTTCCACCAGATACCCAGTCACCCCGACGTTATCGGTGGATGCCGTCCAGCTCAAATTGATCTGACTACCGCTTGCCGTTGCCGTCAGGTTGGCCGGGGCGGTTGGGGCTTAGTGTCCGCGATCGCTCCGGTGGCCACGTTCGAATAAGTGCTCAAGTTCCCTGCCGCATCCGTCGCACGCACACGATAGCTGTAGCTGCCTGGCGCCAGACTCACGTCGCTGTAGGTCGTTGTGGTTGGCGTTGCGATCTGCGCAAAGTTCGCGCACGAGGCGCCCTGGCATCGTTCCACCAGATACCCAGTCACCCCAACGTTGTCGGTGGATGCCGTCCAGCTCAGGTTGATCTGGCTGCCGCTTGCCGTTGCCGTCAGATTAGCCGGAGCGGTTGGCGGTGTGGTGTCGCCTACGCCTGAACTTGGTGTCCGGAAGGCAACCATCTGCATGATCCAACCTGCAGAGGAGCCGAGAGTCGCGGTGGCATTGTAGCTGCCAGTAGCCGAGACCATGCGGTCCTCGGCGATGTCGTCATCCGGCACCGTGAGGATCCTCTGTGTAAAGCTGGTACCCGCCGCCTTGGTCCAACTCCTGACAATATTCGCGCCAAAGAGAAGATCGGTAGCATTGGTGGTCGTTACCGAGCCACTGTTGGCGGCGGTACTGCTGCCGCTCGCTGCAGCGAAGACGTCGACCGGGTTGGTCAGGTCCGCACCGCGATACTCCAGAATGCGGACGTCCGCATAGGTCGCAGCGGTCGAGAACGTTACCGTGACGACGTTCGCCCCCGCAGTCGCCGGCAGAATATTCTTGGCGTAGTAGATCGACTGGGATAGCGAGCCGCTTACAAGGGTCGGGCCAACTGCGCGTACGTACAGGTTGCCGCTCTTGTCTGCAACGGTGCTGACGGTGGCCGTGCTGTCATTCCACCCCACGACGACCACATTCAAGTCGCCAGCCGTCTGCGCGGCACTGTACGTGATATTCACCGAAGCTTGAGCCGTTTGTGGCGTCGCGTAATTGCCCTGGACATAGGTGATGGTCTGTGCCACGGCAGAGTTGGCCGGATACAGCCAGCCAAAGACTGCAGCGACTATCGGCAAGAAAGGCCGAACAATCTTCCAGCAACTCAAAGCGCGCTGAATACGGATACTGTTCATGGCAAGCTTTTCTCTCAGTGTGGATTCTTAGATATTAGGGAATGGGCCTGATGAACCGGACTCCGTGGTTTGGGTCGTGGGCCGTTTAAGCAGTCGAACTGCGTGCCTTAGGAAGAGCTTTCTACAGTACTAGCTTGCGACAGAAAAAAGCCTCGGCGTAGCCACTTGACGCGACGCACTCCATGCCGCGCAGGCGCATTAGGGCAAGAAATGTTTCGTTTCGGAACCAGTGCTTCGTGCTCTGAGTCTTAAAGGTCTCCGTAATGTAGCGGACCTTTTTTTCGTATATTTCCTGTTCGAGTGGCACAAAAACATTCGGCCGCCCCAAGTCGCCATCGTACTTCGGAATCTCGTACTCGAGGATCAGGTGGTCTCGGAAAGTGTTCCAGCTCAGTTCCGCTATCAGGCGATGATCTTGGTGGGCATCCTTCTGATTGTGCGTGAAAATCACATCCGGGGACATTCTTTTCAAGCGCTCAAAAGCACTCTTGATTTTTGGCCCGTCGAACGGGAAAAAACCGTCACGAAAATGCTTGACCACGATCTTTTTTTGCTTCGCGTGGTTAAGGAACAGCCTGGCGCTCTGTTGCGCTTCTCTCTCTCGCCGTTTGTTGGAACTAAAGACAATCCAATGGACACTCAGGTTTCTGCGTTCGGAAAGGAGCCGCAACAGTGTCCCGCCGCAGCCGATTTCGATGTCGTCAGAGTGAGATCCGAGGCAGAGAACTCTGAGGGGTGAGCCACCGTTCCTGGGTATGTCTAGGGGAAGCATTTGGTGCGCTCAAAAGCTCCCGATAGCAGCGCTTACCGCGGCATGATGCTTGCCGTTACCGTTTGTCTTCCACACTTCCCAGGGCGCAACTCCGGCGCTGCACAGATTTTCCAGTCGCTGCTTGTCTTTGAAGGTATCCATACTGGTCCAAAATCCGTCGTAGGGATAGCCGATCAACTGCTCCTCAGCCACAAGCCGGCTGAACGGCTCGAGCACGAGTTCCTCTTGGGCTCGGATATAGTCGAAGATTTGCTTCTTGAAGATGAAAAAGCCCCCATTGATTCGCATATCTCCGTTGTCAATGGCGCGAATCTCTGAAACCAAATTGCTGTTGCCTCTCTGCAACGAGACCAGGTGATAGCTTAGGTTTGGCCGCACACAGAGGAAGCTGGCGATTTTGTCATGCTCGTGAAAGTGCTCCAATTGTTGCGGCAGAGGCATGTTGGTAAGGCCATCGCTATAGTTCGCCAGGAACTCGTCCTCTCCGTCTAAATATTTTTCAACTGCTTTGAGGCGTTGGCCTATGTTGGAATTGATTCCGGTGTCAGCGAAGGTGATACGCCAGTCGGCGATGTCCCGGTTGAATAGTTCGAGTTTATTGTTGCCGCCCGAAAGGACAAAGTCGTTGGAAGCACACTCATTGTAATTCAAGAAATAATTTTTCACGACATCCGCCCGGTAGCCCAGACAAAGAATGAAATCCTTATGTCCAAAATGTGCGTAGTACTTCATCACATGCCAAAGAATAGGGCGGTACCCGATATGAACCATGGGCTTCGGGAGGTCTTCAGCATCACGGATGCGAAGGCCAAGTCCCCCGCAAAAAAGAACGACTTTCATCTTTCCCAACTCCTTTCCAACTTCGTGCGTCGTAGCGCGGGGAGCGCTTCAGTACACTTTCACCTCTGGAATCGGCACAACGAAGCGTCCGTTCCAGCTCTTGATGTAGGCGTTTTGCTCCATGATCTCGGATTTCAGATTCCAGGGGAGAATCAGCACATAGTCGGGACGTGTCTCGCGAATTCGTTCCGGAGGACGGATCGGAATATGCGTTCCTGGAAGGAACTTGCCATGTTTATGCACGTTCCTATCGACTGTGTATTCAAGGAATTCGGAGCGGATGCCGCAATAGTTCAACAACGTGTTGCCCTTGCCCGGTGCGCCGTATCCGACTACCTGCTTCTTCTCACGTCTTGCACCAATGAGGAAATCAAGCAACTTGCATTTAGTGTCCTTGACTTGCTCGTCAAAGCTCGCGTAGGTTTCCAGGCGATTCACGCCGAAGCGTATTTCTCGTGTCCGTAGTTCTTCGACACGCGATGTAGGCCGTTTCGAAGTGTCCGCAGCGTGCCCAGCATAAATGCGCAGCGAGCCGCCATGTGTTGAGAGTTCGTCGACGTCAAATACGACTAGCCCATGAGCTGAAAAAATCCTCTCCACCGTCCAGAACGAAAAGTACGAGAAGTGTTCGTGGTAAATGGTATCGAACTGGTTCTCCTGCATGAGCCGGAGGAGATGGGGAAACTCCATGGTGATTACGCCACTCGGCTTCAGGAGAATCTTCATCCCTGCAACAAAGTTGTTCAGATCTGGTACTTGCGCCAGAACATTGTTGCCGATCAAGAGATCGGCCATTTTTCCATCAGCGGCGAGTTCAATGGCCGCTTCCCGATCAAAGAATCTGGAGATCGTGGGCACACCCTTAGAGATGGCCACCTCCGCGACATTTGCGGCCGGTTCGATGCCCAAGCAGGGGATGCCGGACCTGACAAAGTTCTGCAGAAGATATCCGTCATTGCTTGCCAATTCGACGACAAGGCTGGCGTCGTCTAAATGGAGGAGCTTGGTTACCGACTCTGAATAGTTCTTGGCGTGGGTCAACCAGCTATCTGAGAAAGAGGAGAAATATGCGTAGTCATTGAATATCGCTTCTGGAGCGACGTATTCCTGTAGCTGAACGAGAAAGCATTCTCCACAAACATAAACGTGGAGAGGGTAAAAAGGCTCCATCTGGTTGAGCTGGTCGGCACGAAGGAAGCTCTCGCATAGTGGAGACATCCCCAAGTTCACAAAGGTGTGCTCCAAACCGGTGCCGCAGAATCGGCAGGATGGTCCGACATGCCCGGCTTCTTTGACCACCTTCCGGTCAGTGGACACAATGTTCATTAAAGGGTTGCTTGTAACGTTAGAGATACTCACGGAGTTTTTCCTCTTCAGCTAGGACTTCTTGAGAGGTCGAATTCGGATGTCGGTCACTTCGGCTGTACGCGCCATTGCGAGGGCATCCAGAATGGTAGTGGCTACGTCTTCTGGTTGCAGAAGCGTCTCCGGACAATATTGCTTGCCTTCCATTTCATGTATGGTCTTCTGTTGCGGTGTTGCGGTCCGCCCAGGATAAACGCTCAGCACGCGAACGCCGTCGGCATTGACCTCGGCGCGCAAGGAATCGGCAATCGCTCGGAGCGCGTGCTTGCTAGCAGAATAAGCGGCAACCCAAGGTCGCGAGGCCAGCCCGACACTGGAATTGACGAACACAATCTGCCCACGACTCACGCGGATCATAGGTAGCAGTGCCTGCGTAAGGACATACGGAGCCCGCGCGTTTGTGCGATAGAGCCGGTCGAGCTCCGTGACCGGGGTCTTCTCGATCGGCGCCATGTGGAATGCCCCGACACTGTGAACCAAGATGTCGATCGTTGAAACACTTTTGCGAAGATCGTCGCGCAGCCGAGCGATATCCTGGTCATCATTCAGGTCTGCTCGATATGTGAGTACAGCGCGGCTGTTTGCACGAGCCTGCGCGGCAACTTCTTCAAGCCGGTCCGCATCACGTCCAATGACCGCGAGGCTCACTCCACGTTCGGCAAGGGCGAGAGCGATTGCCCGTCCAATGCCGCTCGTGGCTCCCGAGACGACGGCGACTTGATTCTGCCAATTCACGTCTCTTGCGCTGCGTGGCTTGAGCCTACAAGCAAGCCATGCTTCTGTAGCGTCTCAGCAACGGATGCCACGACACTGAAAGGGAGGTTCGCACGATCTGCTATGTCGAGCAGTGAGTGCTCTCCATCCGACTGGTTTAGCACCCATAGCATGGCGGTCTCCTGCTGGACGGAATCGGCCCTTCCGCCGATCGCCCGATACAATCCTCGTTTTCCCAGCTGCGGCTCGCATTTGGAGACGGTGTTCACGTACGTGTGGTTGCGTTCCAACACGTCGATAATCTCCAGACAGGCTGAATATGTCTCCGCTAGCGATTCGGGTGAGACAAACTCCAGGTTGTCGGCCGAGGTGTGGTACTCGGGAAAGGCGCCGTGGGGAGCACGCGACAAGCGCCCGACCGGCAAATCGAAGCCCGGTGAACAGAATTGCCTTTCGTCGTACCCGTACGGCGAAAAAGCCGTGGTTTTGTTTTCGCTTCCGAAATGAAGTAGCACATGGGTTGCTGCGCGGTCGAGCTCCGTATTCCCCCGGCGACTCTTTTTGTACGTAAGCGGTGAGCGATCCCCGACACCCGCTAGTACGAGTCCATGCCGGATGCGATGCACGGTCTCTTCGTTCTGAGCCAGCCAAGTGATCGCGCCTATCGTCCCCGGAATGAAAAGAAACCGGCAGCTATAGCGTCTTCGCACAAATTGCATCCGTTGCGCGAGGAACGTTGCCACCGCAATGCCGGATAAATTGTCATTGCACAGCGACGGGTGGCACACGTGACAAGAGAAAAGAAGCTCTTCCGGCGTCTCACCTGGAAGCAGTAACTCTCCATAGGTCAGCGAGCCATCCTCGAGTGTCGAGTCGATGCAGACCTCATATTGCCCTTCCGGCAACCGCTCGAGTTGCTGCTGCGTCACGCAGAAACCCCAAGTTTCGTTGTAGTACGACGTCCGATACGGAATCCGATCGGGCTGTTCGGGCAATGTATGCAAATGCCCGCGCAGCTCTGCGAGAGAAAGGCGGGTGTGCGTTGGAACGCTGTAACTTACGACATGCAAGTTTGACTCGTGAAAGTCCACGATGCGTTCGCCGTTCGAATTCTTGATGTACGCGTCGCGAATATTCCATTCCCGCGGTACCGTCCAATCGAACACCGGAGTACCAGACGGAATCTCCTTGATCTGCAGCGGGACTTCGCTCTGAATGCGACGCAATGTGGCGCGCACGCCATCGCCAGTAATGCTCCGGCACAAAGGGTAGAGCTCCGCAATGAAGGCGTGCATTTGCTCTCCGGTCGCGACGCTTTCCCCGATCTGTGTGCCTGACTTCATAGCGTTTCGATACTTTTGGCAGTCAGCCTTCAAACGATGGATAGTTCTGGTCCCGTTCGACGATGATCCTGGCCGGAACGTCGGGCCAGGTGATCCCAAACGCCGAGTCATTCCAGCGCACGCCACGGGAGTGGTCCGCTGCGTAAAACTCCGACATCTGGTAAAAAACCTCGGTCTCGTCTTCGAGTGTCTGGAATCCGTGCGCGAAACCTTTCGGGACGTACAACATGTTGCCTTGTTGCGCCGACAGTATGACGTCCGCATGGTGCCTGAAGGTTGGCGAGTCGCGCCGAAGGTCGATGATCACATCGTAGATGGAGCCCTTCGTACATCGAACCAGCTTCGCCTCCTGATGCGGAGGTGCCTGAAAATGCATTCCACGTAGCGTTCCCTTTTTGTGGTTGTAGGAAAGGCTGCACTGTACCACCGGCATTTCCAAGCCATGCGCCAGGAACTCCTTCTCACAGAAAGTCCGAGCAAAGTGGCCACGGGAATCTTCCCGTTTTTCCAATTCAAGCAAGAAGGCTCCCTTGAGCTTGGTCTCTGTAAATATCACAACGTTTTCCCAGCCGCTTTTTCGTACGCGTCTACGCAGTCGTTAGCGCGCCCAACGGCATCTTCCATTGAAGCGACGCGTCGAGCTTTCCGCTGGCGATGAGCCCTTCAATGCGGTTGATTCGGAAATAGCGGCCCGCCTTCAGGTCTTCAAGAGTGAGCCCGGAATCGCGATAGGCGTCATACAGTTCTTGTGCGCCTTTGCGGGCCGTCCATTGTGGTTGAAAATCGGGTAACGCTTTTCTTATCTTGTCGCAATTAACGCGATAGCAGCGCTTATCGGGGCCACCCCCCGCGGCGTAGTCAATCCGGGAGCCTGGTACAATTTCGCCGACGATGGCCGCCAGCTCGCTGATGCGGTAGTTTTCCTCTGTTCGACCGACGTTGAAGGTCGCATTCTGAACGGCATCGCGGGGAGCCTTCAGCGCACAGTCGATCGCCAAGGTAATGTCGCGGATATGCACGATCGGCCGCCAAGGCGTGCCGTCGCTTTTGATCTGGATGCGGCCAGTCGTAAGTGCGGACGCCACAAAGTCGTTCAACACTAAATCCAACCGAAGGCGCGGCGACACACCATATGCGGTCGCGTTTCTGAGAAAAGTCGGGGTGAAGTGCCGGTCCGCAAGCGCCGCGACATCGCGTTCTACCATGACCTTGGACTCGCCGTACGGCGTCACGGGACGCAGCTCAGCTGACTCGTCGAGATAGGCATCACCACCGGCCCCATACGTGCTGCACGACGAGGAAAACACGAAGCGTTCCACGCCAGCTCGCTTCGCCAATACTGCTAGATGCACTGACGCCTTGTGATTGATGTCGTACGTCAGATCGCGATCGAGGTTACTCAAAGGATCGTTTGACAATGCGGCGAGGTGTACGACGGCATCGAATCCTGCGAGATCGTCCTCCACGACGTTACGGATATCTTTACAAACTTCGGGGATAGCCGCGGCTGGTAAGCCGAAGTCACAGCTCGCAAAAAAGTCCGTATCCAGGCCCACGACCTCGTGTCCTGCCTGACCCAACATCGCCCCCGCGACGGAACCTATGTAGCCTTTGTGGCCGGTGAGCAGAATTTTCATTTGCTGATACCTTCTCTTCGTCCGAATTCACATTTCATCGCGAAAATGGAGAGCTTCCGTGGACATCTTGCTAGTTCTAGATAACAACAACGATGTATACACTTCTCGCGTCATTTCACCCACTGTGCTCCAGGAGTGCTGCTTGTTAGCGAAAGCTCGTATTTCCTGGCGTCGCACGGACAAGGTCTCGAACATGTCACTCTCGAAGTACCTCTCGATGGCCTGGGCCAAGTTGACTGGATCGCGTGGTGTGCACAGAAGCCCAGTCCGACCTTCGACCACGTCGTCCCTCATAGAACCGACGTCTGACGCAATTACCGGCAGTCCAAAGCTGTATCCCAAAAAGAGAACGCCGCTCTGGAAGATTTCCGTATAAGGCAAGACGAGCACGTCTGCCGCCTTGAAATACAACTCCGTGTCCTCATCGGGAACGAATTCGATCCTCTGGATGACTAGACCAGGCTGGACCTCTCGATTTATACTTTCCCGGATTTCGTTCAGATAACTCTCACTGCCTGCCTTCGGCTTACCAGCGATGATCAACCGATAGTTGCCATTTGTTGCCAGTATCCTTTGGAATGCTGCGACCAGAAACTCCAGGCCCTTGTAAGGCCCAATTCTGCCGAAAAAGAGGATTACCCGCTCTCCATTCCCGAGGCCCAGCCGATGCTTCGCCATTTCAGGGCTGAGAGTCGGTGTTTGAGGAACCGCATTGTTGATCCCAAACGGGATTACTGTGATTGCGCGCTCAGATACGCCAAAATCGTGCAGGAGTTCGCTTTTCATCCTTTCCGTATGAACAAAGATGTGATCAACCAGCTGATACTGGATCTTCAACGTCAGACGGTTCAGAAACGAATCCTTTGAGTCTCTCTTTGCGGTGTTGACGTTGTGAGCAGTCAGGAGAATTTTCTTACCCATTAACTTGTAGTACAGCATCAACGCTGTTCGATCGAACAGCTGGAACCGGTTGTTCCAAAGGATATGGAAAATTTTCGGCCCAGTTCCGGATGCATAGCCGATCAGCCGAGCGTAGTAGATCAGTATTCGCTTGACCTTTGTGAGGATCCCCACGTCCTCGCGTTGATCACCGCGAAAATTAAGAAATCTTAGGCTCGCATTAGCATGGAGCTCAGGACCGTCTATCTCGTCGCTTCCAATGAAATCGAGGGACACGCCCTGTGAGACTAGTGCCAAAGCCAAGCCAAACGCGTACGGCTTGTCGATGCCCCCAGTGAGCAACCCGACTTGAATCCTGGTGGGCGATATCTGCGCATCCTCGGCAGCGAATTCATCTTTGTTCATGGGATCGAAGACCGGGCAAGATCAAACCACCGCGAAGACTTAAGCTTTGAAGAATGGTTCTTCGGCCTACGCAAACCGACCGAGCGACACACCCTTCGTCACGTATTCCCTACCCGTGGCCGAATCGGTGATCCCCAACGCTGCTGAAGTCGCATATTCCGCGCCAAGAACACTCTCCTCAGGCTCCGTCGCCGCAAGAGTTCCCCGTACGAAACTCGGGAGCGCCGTTGACGCCAGCATCAAGCAAATCCATGCCGGACTCATCAACCTGAACCCAGCCTCCGTAAAGCTGTAGATAATCCCGACGACGACATACGCCAACCGAAGACTGCCTTCCTCCACACCTCGGCTTAGCATCCTGACGGCGTTTCGGTATCCTTTCACAATGAGCACAGCAAGCAGGGCCAACCCGGTCCATCCCAGGTTTAGGAAGACTTCCAAGTATCCGTTGTGTGCCTGGTTCGGGTGCCACCAGTGTATGCTCCAGAGGCGTGCAAGGCGTGAACCCTGCCAGAAACTCTCGAAACCGGTGCCGAACATCGGATTTCCTGCGAGCTGAATAATTTCGCTCCACAGCTCAGTTCTCCCGGTGAGCGTTGGATCTCTTCCGATTGCCGTAACCAGCCCTGTCCCAACGTCGAAAAATAGGACAAGGGAGGCCAAGACAAGCACGATCAGTACGAGCGTATGAACCAGTGCACGTTTTCGAGCTACAGCCGAATAGCCTGTCGCGACAAGCAAGCCACTGGCCAGCACGAAGCACGCGAGGGACGTCATTGAATTTGCCTTCGAGAAGAGCCACAAAACCATCAGAAGAACCGCTCCGTGCACGATGAGCGGCCGATTGCCATTAGTGCGCTGGGTGTCGCGAAGCCAATGGAGCACGCGCCAAACGGCCGCGAGGCCAAAGATTAGGCACATCAACCCCAGCAGGTTCTTATTGTTTGTGACGCCCAGGAACAGCTGCTTTCCATTCTGCAGCTTGTACGACCGTCCCAGGGACGGATAGTAGTTGATAAAAAGGATCGAAATTGGAACTAGCAGAAAGGCCGGCCGCGCCAGGAACCGTTTAAGGGCCGCGGACGGCTCCAGATCGGTGAGGACGACCAGAACCATTACTAGGTCACCAAGCGCCTTGATCCACCGCGTAAATGCCGCCGCAGGATAGTCGGACCAACCGATGCTTATTGCGCCGTAGCCAAAGAACAAGACAATCGGCAGATTCGCTCCTAGGAGCGCAAAAACTCTTCGCCCTCTCGAGATGAGCACGGCCAACCCCAGGGTTATGAGTACAGCATAGACTCCGCGTTCCAGAGGGCTATCTTCGAGGTTCTCTCCCGGGATTCTCACTCCGCCCGGTACCATTTGCAGCCACTCGGATAACGGCCTCGAAGCAACGAGCATCATCCAGGCAACAGGTATCCAAAGCGCCTTGGACGGACTGGCGTTGCGATCCCTTTCCAGAGCGAAGAGTCCAATGATCACGACCGCGGTGATTACCGTGGCAACTATGGGATTCGTGGCAACCTCCAAGCTGGTAGCTAGCGGGCGACTGCTACAGCTGGTTCTGCATCAGAAACAGAATCGCGGGATTGTTTTGGTGCCCACGTCTTCCAGAACACTTCGATACTCTTCTCAGAACACTCCTCAAGCACCCGAGAGAATTCCAATGCCCCAATCCATTCCGGCAGCACAAGCCCTTCCCGGCAATCAACGGTGTAGTTAAACTTTCCTTCTACGGCCAGACCTTCGAGAAGCTCTACACATTTCAGGCCTTCTGGCCGGAACTCCGGTAGATTCACTTCAAACGACAGATAAGGTACCGGACGCTCCATACCTCGCAAGACGTTCAGCTCATAACCTTCAACGTCGATCTTTACGAAGAACGGGAGGCCATGAGTTCGAATCAGCTCTTCAAGAGTGGTCGTCTGAACCTCTATTTTCGTCGCGAATTCCATACGACATCCGAATCGCTCCTGATCAGCCCGCAAAGTCTCCACCCACTTCCCGCTGAAGCTGTTCATTGCCGATCCACGCTGGTCAACCCACATTGTCTCCACTGTACTTTTGTCGCTTACCGCTTGGCCAACGATAACGACGGGTTTCGAGTTGAAACGGTATTTCAGAAACATTTCTCTCAAAATCGTCTGGTTAAGCTCGTCGGGCTCGACCGCGACAACTCGCGCTCCCAAGCTCAAGAAAATACTCGTCTTGGCACCGTAATTCGCTCCAATATCGAAGATCAACACACCTGGTTGAAATCCAGCGAGAACGCGGCGATAGAAATCGACTTGCCTGAGCCTGCTCTCAATCAAGGACCGGTCGGTGAATCTCCAATAGAGTTCATAGATGATGGAGGCTGTCAGCCTGTGATACAGTCCCATTTTTTTTAGAGCTGTCTGCGACAGTGACTTAAGCGTCTGCACAGTGAATCCCGTTTTGTTTTGCGGAGCGAACGCGCTTCGAGAAATTGCGCTCAAGCAGGCACCTCTAAGGCGGAACCAAATCCCGTGGCTGCTATCCTTCTCTCAGTCAGAGAAGGGATCGAACTCCTTGAGTCAAAAAACAGCCGGTGCAGCAGTTCTAGAGTCAACAACTTATGGATCGCTTTCGTATAGTTGCGATTTCCCTCGAGATGGCCCCGCACAACGCGTTCGAGCGTCCTTCTTTGGACGTACTGTCTGGATAGCGTCATTGGATCGAGCAGCATTTGCTTCACGTAGTCAGCAAGTGAGTCTCGATACCAAACACGGAAATGCGAAAATTTATGCCGGCCGAGGAAAAACCGTTCGAAGTGAAACGGCGATAAGAGGTGGTCAATGCGCGCCAGCCATTGCGGCATCCCGGAATCGTAGGCATATTCTGCTTTGACTGTGAATTCCAAGAACGACCGGAAAACAGCCGCTGAAAACCCCTCTAACGTACCTCCTACACCGCGATCGGATCGAATGCGGGACAATGCGGAATTACCTTCGCTGATCATCCGAAGACGACAGTCGCCCACGCCGCTGAACTTCGGTGCACGGTAAACGGTTCGGACAAAGTCGTTGTCCAAAAACGGCGACCGAACACCTAGTTGTGTTTCCTCCAGTGCAAAAATGCCGTGGTGATGCCACTGCGATTGGCGCACAGCCGCGAAGGTGAGCGGGTGCTCAGATCGAACCTGATTGTAGGTATCGACCGCTTCATTCACATAGGACACGAACTCTGGCCGAAATAAATCGCGTACCGGCGCCTCGGGCTTGAAAACAACCGTCCGGCCGATGATTTCGCTACCATACGTGCCGACGATTTTTACCGGCGCTATGGCGCGAGCTTTCTCGCTGACGTACAAGTCGGGAGAATTCGAGACGTCCACGCACCCTTCCGCGAGGTACGTGGCGCGTTCGGCATAGTGCGAAAAGCGCGAAAGAAATTCGTCTCCGACCGAGATTACGGCGTGAGGCTGTCTACATGCCGTGGCCACTTGTCGTGCAATTTGAACATCCTGGCAGTCCCGGAAAGTACCTCCATATGTGTAACAAGGGAGCGACGCGGGTTTCGGTTTGCGCCAAGCCATGATTGCGCGAGTATCGAGCCCACCAGTCAGCGCGATCCCAATTGGCGCGCTTCCGTTGAAATACCTCGGGAGATTGCGCGAAAAGACGTCTCGGAGGTGCTGGTAGTAGGATTCGGCTTCCAGCGGTGTTTGATTCTCCCACTCTCGGACGTGAAAATACTTCGCCTTGCGAGTAAGCAAGCCATCTTCGAAATGCCAAGCCGCCGCCGCCGGCAATACGTGAATCCCATTGAAGATCGTGCGATCCTGCAACACATGGCCGGTCGCAACCAATTCTCCTAAACCTTGAAAATCCGGCGTACGCAGTTCCGAACGCACTGCGAGGATAGCCTTGGCTTCTGCGGCGAAGTAGAAGGCCTCTTTGGCCTGATGGAAATAGACTCGATGCATCCCGTACCGGTCGTTGAACAGCATCGCGGTCTTGTGGGTCCGGTCCATGAGCAGCCCATGAAATCGGCCATTCAAACCCGCCGGGAAAGCCGGGTCTTCCTCGGAAGCATGTACTAGGTACGCCCATCTTGCGGGAGCAACCTCATGCCCTCGGGCCTTCAAACTTTGGACCAGCCCGGGTTCGGGATAATCTTCGCCAGAAAATACGAGACCGACGTCGCCTCGCTCGTTGTAGAGAGGCATCGCCTCTGAGCCAGAGCCCTGCCGAGCGATCCAACCGATGTACACCCCGAGACTGTGATCAAGCCAAATACCCGCCTCGTAGAAGGCCTCGTGACGCAAAGAGTCCACCATACGGCGCAACTCTGCTTCAGCTTGCTCAGGAGGCATCCTGGTTATGAGACCGACAATTCCCGGCATGATTTCCGTCGCTAACGCGCGTCTGCAGACATGCGGAGTTTGCGCTCGTACCAAACGGCTCGCATTTCACGAAGTCTCGCCATCAAGGGCTCCGGTAGACGCTCCGCTATTTTATGGTGCAGCCCGAGACGAAAGGCAGCCCGGCCAGTCGCGGTCAGAGGTACGTAGTAGCGGGGCACATCCATCTTCTGAAATCCGTTGTTCGTCTTAAATTCGCTCAAGCTGTCGCCGAGTTTTCTGCCGTAGGAGAAGTGCTCATACACCAAGTAAGAGATTCCCCGATCGGCACAGGATCGGACTGTTTGGGCAACAAGTGCATTCGTCGGCGCCTTCTCTCTGTGCTTGATCATCGAAAGGATGTGTATGGCACACGCATGCGTTCGAGTTTCGTCGGCAACGAGTTTGACGAAGCCAATCAAGTCTTTTTCGTAAAACGCTCCGATGAAGATGCTCCGATCCAGAAACGTTCCCGCATATTCGCGCGCCCGCTCAAGGGTCATTCCGTAGTGGGGGAACCGTCGTCCCTGACGGATTGGAGTCTCGTTGTAGATTGCACAGATTCCGCGAAGGAGGTCGTCATCGAACGGCACTTCTCGAAGTGTCACTCCCCTCTTCTCGGCTTGCCTGGCTCGGTTGCGCGCCACCGAGCGAATTTGATGAGACCACCAGTGATCAAAGGTCGACACTCGCAGAACCGCTAGATTGTCCAACTCCATCGGGTAGGAATATCTCGGAGAAGCTACAGGTATTCGCTCCAAGAATGTAAAAAGGTCGATGCGCTTTCCACATTTATGCAGGCCGTCTAACAAACTTCTGGGGTCGTCCGGGAACGTGAATTTCTCTCCATCGAGCGAGGCAATCTTTAGGAAGCGGCCTTGAACCTTAACATCGCTACCGCAAACCTTGAGCATCGGTTTCTTCGTCATTTGCGTGCACCCTGGGGCAAAATCGTCCTGTCAGACAAGAATGCCTTCAACCGCTGCATCTGTTCGCGCCTACAGAATTCGACCATTTCACTGGGTACCGGCCTCTCGACCCTGTTGATCGCTGCCCAAACATAGCCGATCCCGAGCATCAGCCCCCCGAAGAATAGAGGCCTCTTAGTCATCTGATAGGCGGTTCTGCACACTTCCCAAATCGGTGAAGTACCAACAGAATAGTCCTTGCCACCATCCCTAAACATGGACGTCAGCAAGCTTTGCTCGGCCGTTCCTGTGTGCCGATGATGCAGGTACATCTTTTCCGTGAACGTTCTTGTCTTCCAACCCTTCATCCTCGCTGCGATGTCCGCGATGCGATCTACGGCGCCCGCCTTCACCGGCATGTACCCGCCGATAGCGGCAAAACATTCGCGCCGAAACAGCTGACACGGACCGGTTACGTGCTCCCTGCTGACAAATCGGTAGTCATACGGCTGGTTCAGTGGGTCCCGATACGGTGTCCCGACCAATCCCAGTTGGGGATCGTCAGCAAACCTCTGAAGCAGGAACGAAAAGTAATCGGGATCGAAAGAAACATCGGCATCCAGATTGGCAATCGCGTCGTAGGTCAAGTTCTCGAACCTAGCCTGCCCGACATTGAACGCCGCCACTTTGCCCGCAAAGTTTCGGTGCGCTCGCGGGGGCAACGTAACCAATTCAATCCAGTCATGCTCGGCCGCAAACCTGCTCACAATTGCGTTTGTGGCATCCGTAGAGCCGTCACTGACGATCACCCATTTCAAAGGCAATACCGTTTGTGCGATGACTGACTCAATCGTTCGCCCTATAAAAGCGGCTTCATTTCGTGCAGGCGTCACGAGCACGTAAGTCGGGAGTCTCATGGGGATGGTTTCGTTGTTATTGCGGGTGGCTAGTATCGGGCACGTTCCGCGCCACGAATCATATTTCGCAACGCCGAGTAAATCGCATTCAAGGCCGCGTTGGTACCGACCCAATTGTCACGGAACTCGCAAAGAAGTCGGCGCACGAAAACTTTTGCGTTGTGAATGCTCGTAGGCTTCCAAACCGTGTTGAACAAATTGTCGGTTCCGTCTGACACGTAAATCTCGACGACCTGGCCCGGATCCAAAGACTTGCGTATCTCCACGTGTCCATCTACTTGCTCAGCGGACCAGCTAAGCCCATCAACCGTCACACAGGTGGCCTTCCCAGGCGACTTTTGACGCCGAACAAAAGTGCATCGTTTGGATTGGGTGTCAGTGTTTTGGAATGAAAAACGATTTGTATAGAAGCGTATCCATAACGCACTATCGCCATCAGCTCTGATCAGGTGGGCTCCGGAACAAATGGTCCCGAGGCTTTCCCATTGCAAACGCCCGTCCAAACTGTTCAGTTGCTCAACAAAGGCCTCCAGCGGTTCGTAGCCGTTTCTAAAGTAACTGTGGTGTTCCACAGCCAACGCTGGCTTTCCCATGAAGAGATCAAACGCAAAGCCCGCTACATCGTCCGGGTAGCGACGGCCAAAGAGCGGCATGTCGCTATACACGGTGACCGCCGCCTCAAGCAGGTCACGAAGCAGAATGCCTTTCCCGGTGGTCGACGGGAAGACGTGGCTGTTGACAGCGGCCAGATAGCCCGTCGCTTCCAAAGCCGTCATTGCTTCAACGGAGAAAAGCCCTTGGGGAAAAACCATGACATCATCGAAAGAGACTCCTGACACCTGCTCATGCGTTCGCATTCGCTCAAGCGCCAACTGGGCTTTGCCGCGGAGGGCGTCACCGTCGATGCTCGCAAACTCTCCTTCGGTATGATCGCAGCCGTGAATACACAAATAGGGTAAGTTGTATTGCGACGATATTAGAGCGGCAACCTGGTTACTTGACCTCCGATAATTCCAAGGGATAAATGCAATGCAGGCAGAAAACCTCCCTTTATTCATCCTCTCCAACAGGCTCTTGTGGTTCAAGAATCCATAGCGACCTGTCAGCAAGGGATCGTCGACGATGAAGCAGGCTTGCGGGCGATCGTTGTGCCATACCCGGTTTCCCAAAGCCCCCCGCAGGAACATCAGCAACGGCAAAAGCTTGGAAAACCAAGATGATGGGTGCGACTCCCGACTTACACCTTCGTCCAAATCAGCTAGCTCACTGGAACCTGAAAAGAAAACCTTGGCTTGGCCTTTTTGCATTCGAACAAGAAAAGGCCGACCGCCGGCTTGAATCATGACCTCGGCTTTGGGATGCTCCGTTCCGCCAAGGAATACCAGTTCCCCGGACGATTGCCCGGTTCCTACAGAAAGCCCCGTAAATGGACCGCACCACTGGCGTTGGCCGTCTGCGACTCGAAATTTGACTTCCTGGCCAGTCAGAACCTCAGCTGCAAGCAGGCTCCCTTCCGATATGTGCTTCAATAGGCGGCAATGCCGGTCCGTCGGCTGAAAACCATGAGTGAAAATGTGAAGTGCCAGATCGGTCAGGAAGTCTGCTACGTCTGTTCCTGCTGCCGTCGCGTCAGCCGCCCTTGCCAGGGTTTCCGCTTCGACAACCAAACAAACACATTTGCCTACGAGTTCCCGAATTGACGTTGCATCTCCCAAGATCGGCGAGAGAGAGACGAAGGTTGCTTTCGCGCCTAGAAACGTTGCGATCTTGTGCGCCCTTTGGTCGGAAGTTGTCGGCTCATTCCAGCAAAGAACAACCACATCGCTCGTTGGCGAAGACATTCGGGCACTCCTGCGACAGTAGCTTCAGGTCCTTTGCTCATATTGGTGCTGGCACCGGCGAGCTGCGATGTCGCCCGCTGAAGATTGAGGCTCTTGCTTATCTCTCTGCAGTTCTCGCTTCGCCGAGGTCCGTTGCTTGAGGAGCGACATATGGGGTCCCCGCCAAATCGCCCACCACATCCAAATACCGCTGCTTCATGAGTTGCCAGCGGATGGGGAAATACTCCTCGACGGCCCTGTCAGCAAGCCGTTCTCGCAGATCGTGATCCCTGTAGAGTCGAACCATTTGCCGCGCCAAGTCCGCAGGATCATTCGGCTCAAAATAGGCGACAGCCTCGTCGCTGAAATAGTGCTCAATGGCCTTCAGCCGGGATACAAGCACCGGCTTGCGCGTGACGATGAACTCCGAGAGCTTGTTAGGAAAAGCCAGGTCTAGAAACACATCACGCCGGATAGGCAAGACTCCCACATCAGACTTGCCTAGCCAGGAGGGAATTTCTCGCGAGGGTACTTGCCCGACTAGCTTAACTCTGGAGCCCAACCCCAACTTCGCCGTGAGCCTTTCCAGGGCGTCCGTCTCGGGTCCAGATCCGAGGATCCAAAGTGCTGCACCAGGCATGTCCTCCTGTGCCAGGGCGAATGCCTCGATCGCGATGTCGAGTCCGTAGATGCGCGTGAGCGTCCCGTGGTAAATCATTCTGAATCCGTCAGACTGAGCTACCGCGGCCGCGTCCGAGAACCGCTCTGAATCCGCGGAGTTCATGATGACAGTGCATTTTGACGGATTGAGGCCACGCGTGATGAGAAGATCCCGGATGGGCTCGTTGATCGTTACTACACGATCGGCAAAATTGAAACTGATTCTTTCCAGATACGCGAGGATTCGTATCAACCATGTGTCCGCCGAAACGCCGTACTTGGACATGTAAAACTCTGGCGTCACCTCATGCATGTCCAGAACGAGCTTTGCGCCCATGCACCTCGCCGGAAACGCCGCGAAGATCAGAAAGTCCGGCAACGTGTTGACATCGACGATGGCATAACGCCTCCTCTGCATCATTAGCAGCAAGCGAACTGCAGCCCACAAGAGGAAGATAATGTACTCGTACAAATATCGGGCTAGCGACCCTCGGTGCTTGTTTAGGGAGAGGGTATAGACGTTCACACCGTTGAGCGTGTATGCCTTCTGCCCGGAAGCCGGTGCCAGCGCCAGAACGTCAACGGAGTATCCGGCAGACACCAATGCCTCGGCTTTTCGCCGGACCCTAGGATCCACGTCGTAAACATTTTGGACCAGAATGCAGACAGCCTTCATTAGCACGTCTCAACCGTGGAGATTCCGATTCGGAAGTCAGTAGGATCGGGATGCACGGGATTCAGCTCGACGAGAGTGTCGGCATTGCATCGGATATCGCTGAACATGCTCGCTGCACAGAAAGAGTCCTGTGGGCCGCGCTTGCTGATTGGCTCGTGGACCCTCAAGCAAAAGTCCGGCGACTCTTCTTCGCTCGGGCCGGGCAAAACGCGCACACGGTCAGAGTTCTCGATGCACTCGAAGCGCACTTCACGCCGTCTTTGAAACCAGTGGACGGCTTGCGATCCGGTTGCAAACCACGCGTCGACAGCCTTGAGTTCTTGAATCAAACTGACGTAAGACTCACCCCAAAAACGCTCGGGAGCATGACTCCGATCGTGCCAAAGCAGTGTCAGGACACCTCCAAAAATGCGTGTGTTCTCGATCAACTTCTTGCAGAGCATTTCGGCTTCCTGTTGAGACAAATCGAGATTGTGAGGAAAGAACAGAGCGCCGTCCTGAACGTGCATCGGCAACTCCAGAAGTTTTTTGAGTCCCGGCCGACGGAATACTTGTGTGGTCCCGTTGCGGTACCCGGCTGTCTCATTGTACCCAGCGCTGGAGTCGTATTGATATCCGGCGCGTTCTAGAACGACCCCAGTATGGTCATCCTGCAGCAGCCAGTGCATCCGAATGCCCGAAATCGGTGCACACGCAAATTCACCGACTCTGTTGCGCTCAGTCTGGCCACTCTCGGAATCGTGCCACGCATCGATCCCGTGGACGCCTATTTCACAACCGTCTTTTCGAAGAATCCTAGTCCATTGTTGAATATCCCTCACGTCGTAGGCCGTCGCACGACGTCCGGGGCGCTTGCCAGGCACTTTGTCTCCTTTGCGGCCCTTGAATGGAATCAAGAAATAAGTCGCCGGCAAGCCCTTCTCGACCCGCAAATACCACTCGAATGGAATCCAGAAGTCCCTAGCCCACCCCAAGTAAACGAACGGTAGAGATGCAGCCGCCCGCCAGCTCGCAATGAGATTGCGCAGCGAAATACGCTGCCGAAAGAAGTTTCGAACCGCACCGACCGTTGAGCGGTAAAGAAAGCCCCACATCGTGTGGTCCAACTTGTGCTCTCGTATTCCTACGAAATCGATGTCGTGGGTCAAACAAACCGCAAAGCTATAGCCTGCCGGGGAAGGGGGGATCTCCAGAAGCGGAATTCCTTCACTTACGATCCAGTTCCTTAACATCCCAATGTGAATGTCAAGTGTCGAAATATGTGCGTATTCAGCTGGTTGCCCGACCGACAAGAGGATGTGGATTTCCTTAAACAGGTCATAGCCGAGTCGTACGACGATCGTATCGGCTTCAACGACAACATACCGCATGCCTGCCATTCCTGTTGCCCCGGCCAGGCACGGAACAGCTGCTCTGCTCTCCTCGAATGTGGCGCACTCGCCGTAGATAGGCAGCGAGGTTCCACAATTGTCTATGAGTCCTCCCTTATGCCGAGTACGCACGGTGATACCGCTTCGGGCGTCAAGGCTTTTCGTCTCGGCTCCACAAAGAAGCAGCAGCTTGGCGTCAACAGTTGGCAGATCGTCGACGGTCGCGATGACAACGTCGTACCTTCGATCGGGCTTCCAGTATTCCCACGGAGTTTTGAACAGTTGGAAGAATTCTTCGACCGCTTCCGCCTGCCCCTTCTTTGCGATGACTCCGATCACCGGCTCAACCCCGAGGCTGAAGGGCAACGCCCTGAGCCGCTGTCCAGTTGAAACCACCCTCGGCTACGGAGTCTGTAGTGACGAAATCGCGAATCGACTTCACGACATAGCGAATCTGCAAGTCTGACACCTCCGGGCTGACAGGAATCGCGAGCGTCTGTTTGGCTGCGCGCTCGCTTTCCGGAAAAGCACCGACGCCGTGACCCAGGTCGGCAAAGCACTCTTGGAGATGCATCGGGATTGGGTAGTACACTTCCGTGCCAATCCCTTGCCGGTGCAGGGCAGCCTGCAGCTCATCGCGACTGGAAACCCGAATCACGAATTGATTGAAGATGTGCCGGTTCGTAATGACGCTAGGCAAAACGACCCGCGGCCAGCCGTCGGCAGCAATTAGTCCTGCTTCTGAGAAAAGCTCGTCATATCTTCTCGCATTCTTTTGGCGAGCGGCTGTCCATTCATCGAGGTGCGGCAGTTTGGCCAACACGATAGCCGCCTGAAGCGCGTCCAGCCGGAAATTACCTCCCACCATCTTGTGGTGATATTTTGGTTTGGAGCCATGAGCACGCAAGCATCTCAGCTTTTCCGCTCTTTGGGCGTCATTCGTAACGATCATCCCGCCATCGCCGGCCGCGCCGAGGTTCTTGGACGGAAAGAACGAAAAGCATCCGTAATGCCCTATCGAGCCAGCTCTTCGGCCTTTGCTCTCCGCACCGATCGCCTGTGCCGCGTCCTCGATGACAACCAGTCCGTGCTGCTCGGCTACAAGCATTACACCGTCCATGTCTGCCATCTGCCCATACAGATGTACCGGAATAATTGCGCGCGTCCGCGACGTCAGCTTAGAGGCGATTTGGGATACATCCAGGTTATAGGTCACCGGATCGATATCAACAAAGATGGGGGTGGCTCCCACACGAGAGATCGCTCCGACAGTCGCGAAAAAAGTATACGGAGTGGTGATGACCTCGTCACCGGATGCCAATGCCCTCTGCCATCAGACAAGCCAGTAGCGCATCGCTGCCCGATGAAACTCCAATTCCGTGCGCGCATCCGCTATACTGCGCAATGACTCTCTCGCACTGCTCCACTTTCGGTCCCAGGATGAAGTGCTGAGTTTCCATCACATCCGCGATCGCGGCCTCCACTTCCACCTTGATCGTCGCGTACTGTGCCCTAAGATCGAGCAGTGGCACCTGCATACTTAGCCTCCTGTTTTCAATTCTCGGTAGGACTTAATGCCCTTGCTTAGCGCCGCCGGCAAGGGTGCGTCTTCATCCAGATCAAGGCATCGCAGAATGCCTGGCTCGATTTCCTGATAGCGGTATCCACTCTCCGGACAAAACATCACCCCATTTGAATCTGGCGCTTCAAGCCGATGCCCGTGACGGCTCATCCATCCCACTTGGCGCGAGGGGTTTCCGATGACTAGCGCGAAGTCGGGTACGTCCTTGGTGACCACCGTGCCGGCGCCAACGAATGCATAGCGCCCAACGGTGACCCCGCAGACAATCGTCGCATTCGCACCGACTGTGGAACCGCGCTTGAGGTGGGTGGTCTCGTACAAAGAGTGGCGATTTACTTGCGACCTCGGGTTCGTCACGTTTGTTAGAACGCACGACGGTCCCAGGAACACGTCGTCCTCAATCACAACGCCTGTGTACACGGAGACGTTGTTTTGAATCTTGACATTGTTTCCGATGCGTTGCGCCGCCATCGACGTTTACGTTTTGCCCGATGACACATCGTTCGCCGATGCGGGCGCCCTTCATGACATGTGAGAAATGCCAGATCTTGGTACCACGGCCAATTTCGGCCCCTTCGTCGACAAAAGCGGAATCATGTACGAAATAGGGCCGCTCTGCCTGTTTCGTCTCATTCGCGGGCGCCTCGAGAGCAATAGTTCCGTCGACGAGCGCACGCTGGCAAGCATCCAAAATGCGCAAGACTCGGAGACCTTCTCGGCCGTCGCTCACTGGAGAACGCCGAGATTCTACACAATCAAGAAAGTGTCGGCATTCCTCCCGCAACGGCTCCAGGTCGTCCAACGGGACGACTTCGCCATTGGCCTTCACTGCGGTCGGGATTCGATTCTTCCATTCGACTCGTGAGGGTACAGAACGAGCTTATGTTCTGCCGTGTCGTCAAAGACAGCCATCTTCTCCGACCCAATCACTACCAGTCGCTGTTCCTTGATCGGATGGAGCCAGCTAACGAAGATATGGGCTTGCACACCGCTCTGGAATTCGAAGTGGCTTAGCGTGATGTCTGTAACATCTCGATTCAGGTAGGCGCCACCCTGGCAGGTGACATGCGTCGGCATTTCATTCAGAAGCGACAACATTACCGAGATATCGTGCGGTGCAAAGCTCCAAAGGATATTTTCCTCAGTACGTATTTTACCGATGTTCAGCCGATTGGAATAAAGATAATCTATTTTCCCAAGAGCGCCGTTCTGTATCAGCTGCTGAAGCTTCAGGATCGCGGGATGATATCGGAGAATATGCCCAACCATGAGTATGCGGTGATTGGCCTCGGCAATCTTTACGAGTTCGCTGCCTTGCTTCACGTCGATCGCTAGCGGCTTTTCGACTAGCACATCCTTTCCAGCCTCCAGCGCGGCTTTTGCCATTTCGTAGTGGCTCACGGCAGGTGTCGCCAGTGCCACGGCGTGAATCGAAGAATCGCCAAGCACGTCGCTGAACTCCTGGCAGAACCGACTCCTTCATAGACCTGCCGGCAAATTCCCTCAGCGCGCTTATCCGCATCGCACAGAGTTTCCAGAGCCCCGAGTTCGCGGAAATTTCGTACGAGGTTTTTGCCCCAGTATCCAACGCCGACAACAGCGACTCTAATCTTCGAACTATTGATTCCAGCTGGCATATTCAGCCCTCTTAGAGATGCTCGCCACTTCCGGCCCAGCTTCGAGAAGTTCGACGCACCTAGCGGCTGCGTGCCCGTCCCCATACAATTCCGGCCGTGAGTTGGGTTGCCGATACGAATACACAGCGTCGAGAATTTTCTTTGAGTCGGATCCCACCAGGACGTTCCATCCCGTCTCGACCGTCTCTATCCATTCGGTCTCTCCGCGAAGAGTGAGACACGGCACACCCAGCCAGTAGGCTTCCTTCTGCAACCCACCAGAATCAGTAAGAGCCAACCGCGCAAAACTCAGCAACGCGACCATGTCCAAATAACCCACGGGATCGACCAGCTTGAGATGTGGCTTTGGCACGAAGCCCAGGTCGTTGATGATGCGTCGCGCACGTGGATGGACCGGAAAAATAACCGGTTCATCGACTAAGTTGAATGCGTCCAGGATGGACGACAGTCGCGTGGCGTCGTCGGTATTTTCACTGCGGTGTACCGTCGCCAGAAGATAACCTCGCTCATATAGTCCAAATTGTCCCAGAGTCTCTGACTGCTTCGCACTGGCGCGCTGCTTCGCCCAGTTCAAAACGTCCAGCATTACGTCTCCGACCAGATGGACGTTCCGCGACATACCCTCATCCGCTAAATTGATGACAGCCGTATTGCTGGGGCACAGCAGGACATCCGATAAGTGGTCCGTTACGATGCGGTTGATTTCCTCTGGCATGCGACGGTTAAAGCTTCGTAGCCCCGCTTCCATGTGAGCGATCGGAATGGATAGCTTGGATGCCGCCAGCGCTCCGGCCAGCGTTGAGTTCGTGTCGCCATAAACAAGTAGATAGTCGGGTCGTTCGGCGAGTAGCACCTCCTCGATCGATCTGAGCATTGCTCCCGTTTGCGCGCCATGCGAGCCCGAGCCAACCCCGAGGTTTGCATCAGGTGAAGGCAACTCGAGTCCATCGAAGAAAATGCCAGACATCTCGTAGTCGTAGTGCTGCCCGGTGTGCACCAGAATTTCTTGGTGGCGTTCCCGTAGCTTACGGCTGACGGCAGCAGCCTTGACGAACTGAGGCCGTGCCCCGACGATGGAAACAATTTTCATGTCCTTGCCCGCAGTGCGTTTGAAGGAGTTGAGAATCAAGCAATCTTGGACTTTGCAAGCAACGGCTTTTGAAGGCTGACAAACTTCGCGATTTCATCCGAAACTCGGCTCTGCTGATCTGCTCCGAGATGTGGGTGCATGGGCAACGACACGATCTCGTTTGCTATCCTTTCGGTGATGGGAAAATCTCCCCGTTTGTATCCCAGGCCCGCATACGCATTTTGAAGGTGCAGAGGAACTGGATAGTGGATACCGGTACCAATGCCGGCCGCGGCGAGGTGCTTGATCAGCCCGTCGCGATTGTCAACTCTCACGACAAAGAGGTGATACACGCATTTGGCCCACGCGGGCTCGTAAGGCAGGGCGACCCGATCGCCACCAATGGCGCCCAGCAGTTCTGCATAAAGTGCCGCTGCAGTGCGGCGCGTCTCCGTCCACCTCGCCAGATGTCGGAGTTTCACTTGCAGGATGCCGGCCTGGATCGCATCTAGTCGGCCGTTATAGCCCTCAATCTCGTGATAGTACTTTTGTGTCTGACCGTGATCGCGCAGCATTCGAACTCGATAGTCGAGTTCGACCTCACTGGTAGTAACCGCTCCCGCTTCGCCACATGCCCCTAAATTCTTGCCTGGATAGAAGCTGAATGCGCCGGCTCTCCCCATGGAACCAGCGATCCGCCAACGATTTTCTTTTTTAGAGAAATACCGCGCACCATGGGCCTGGCAGGCATCCTCCACCAAAACTAGGTTGTATCGTTCGGCGATCGCCAAGAGGGCGTCCATGTCTGCCATCTGTCCGTAAAGGTGGACCGGAACGATTGCGGTTACCGGTTTCCCCGATTTATTCTCGATGGCGACTCCGAGCCGATCGTCGAACGAACAGGACTCCTCCAGATACTGCCGCACTTTCGCGGGATCCATGTTGTAAGTACGTTTATCAACATCTACGAATCTTGGTTCGGCACCTGCTTGCGATATTCCCTCCACCGTCGCGATGAACGTGTTTGGAACCGTGATCGCAATTTCACCCTGCCCGACGCCAGCAGCGAGCAAAGCGAAGCGGACCGCGTCGGTGCCGCTACCTACCCCCGCGCAGTGCGCAGTTTCGCAGGACTGCGCAAATTCATCCTCGAATCCTACGACCATCGGTCCACCGATAAAGCTCGCGGTCTTCAGCGACGATTGGAATATCGGAACCAATTCTGACTCAAGCTCCTCGTGGAGACTGATCAGGTCCAGGAATGGAATCTTCCCATTGTTCAACATCAAGCCACCTTCGACTCCCCAGTGAGGTACCGCAGCACTCTGGCGGGATTCCCAGCGACAACGGCGTTCGCAGGCACGTCCTTCGTTACCACACTTCCCGCGCCGACAATTGCGTTTTCGCCGATCACGACTGTCGACAAGATTGTTGCGCCCGAGCCTATCGAGGCACCCTTCTTCACCACAATTTGCTCGACTTTCCAATCCTTCTCGGTCTGCAGCTGGCCATCTGAATTCGTAGCCCGAGGATATAGATCGTTCACGAAGGTGACGCCGTGTCCCAAGAACGCGTTATCTTCAATGGTCACTCCCTCGCAAATGAATGTGTGACTCGAAATCTTGCAGTTTCGCCCGACCTTGGCGTTCTTTTGGATCTCAACAAAAGCTCCAATTTTTGTGTTGTCACCGACTTCGCAACCGTAAAGATTAACGAATTTGGATATTTTGACATTCTGACCGAGCTTGACGTCCGGCGTGATGCAGGCATAGTCCGTCATAGTGGGATGATCTTGCCTTTCTGCTGGAGTGAATGATCGGCGGCTTCCAGCATTTTGACCACGCGCAGGCCGGCAACGCCGTCGTTGAACGGTTTCGTGTTGCTCACGATGCAGTCGACGAAGTATGCTGCCTCCATCTTAAGTGCCTCCACTTGCTCCACTCGCGGGGCCCACATGTCTCCCGATCGGTAGCTAACCAAGAGTTCGTAGCGGCCTTCACCGCTGGACATCTGGACTCCCTTGTCGTAGACCTTGATCTTCTCGTCCGCTTCGAGGTCATTCCAGACCAGCATCTTCTTCTCGCCACCTATCAGCGTCGTGCGTACTTTGACGGGCGATAGCCAGTTCACATTGATATGTCCAATTACTTTGTTTGGGTAGTAGATGGTCATGAAGGCCACGTCGGCTACCGAGTTCAGATGACGCTCGCCAGTGGCGACGACAGCTTCGGGTCTATCTTTGATCAGATAGTCCATGATCGAAAGATCGTGCGGCGCTAGGTCCCAAATGACGTTCACGTCGTGTTGGAACAGCCCCAGATTTACGCGCGTCGAGTCGTAGTAGAACAGATCTCCCAGCGTTCCATCGTCTATCAGTTCTCGGATGCGTTTCACGGCACCCGTGAACAAAAACGTATGATCTACCATGATCTTCAGGCTCTTGCGGTCCGCGAGCTCGATTAGTTCTTCTGCCTGCGATGTTGTGCATGTAAAGGGCTTCTCAACGAACACGTGTTTGCCGTTTTGCAAAGCTTTCTTCGCCAATTCGTAGTGTGTCCAAACGGGAGTAACGACGGCAACCGCGTCGATATCGGTTGAGCGCAGGAACTCGTCGCAGTTGGTCGTGGTAAACATGCCTGGATAGCTTTGACTTACTCGTTGTAGTGCCTTCCGGCTTTGATCGCACACCCCGACCACTCGGGACCCATCTTGCCCGTGAAAATTACGGACGATATTGGGGCCCCAGTAGCCGTAGCCGATCACGCCTATTCGAATTAAGTCTCGCCGTACTTCGTTGCTTGGAAGGTAGATTGAGGAAGATTCGACGCTGGGAGTCGTGGCCATTTTTTCCGCCTTGAACTGTGAACGCAGAACAACGTCCTGCGTTGGCCGGGGGACAGTTCGCGGCAGGCAACTAACAAATTACAATTGCATCGAAATAAAGCTTAATAACCAACTTCACTGCAGTTCGCCGTAGCTCGACCGCTCAGTACGCGCCGTCGCCGGATAAAACTGCGCGGGGAGTTTTCAGGAGAATCTTTAGGTCCACCAAAGGCGACCAATTTCGTGAGTATCGCAAGTCCAAGCGCACCATCTCGTCAAACGTCGTCCGGCTGCGTCCGTGTACCTGCCAAAGCCCGGTAATCCCCGGTTTGGCCTCAAACAGCCGCCGCCGGTGCCACACATTGTACCCTTCTGTTTCGTAGGACACGCTTGGGCGTGGCCCTACCAGCGACATCTGGCCCTTCAGCACGTTCCAGAATTGCGGCAACTCATCAAGGCTTGTGCGCCGCATAAGCCTCCCGATCGGAGTAATCCTGGGGTCATTCGTGATCTTATAGACCGCTTCGTGGCCGTCCTTGTTGGACGTTTGCCCCTTACCCGCAATGAAATTTCGGACATACTCCTCGTGAATCTTCGCGTCATTCGCCACGTACATCGAGCGGAATTTCAAGAACTCGAACGGAACTCCGAACTGACCGATGCGCTGCTGGCGGAACAGAACCGGACCCCTCGACGTTACTTTTACAATTAACGCGACTACGGCAAATAGGGGAGAGAGCACGATCAGCGCAACGATGCTGCCGACGGCGTCAATCACTCTCTTCAATAGTAATGGCAGCCTTCGGGCATCCCGTTCGTGGAGCAGATCTGGATAGAACGTTGGATTCATCAAGCCGTTCAAGTCTTGGTCGTCTGACTCATCCGCAAAGACGTGTACGGAGACATGCACGAATGCAAGGCTCTCCTCGACCAACTCGGCGGTCAGCGCTTCATGAACTTTCTCGAACAGTGTCTCGGTCACGATCGGATCACGAGGAGCTTCCGTGAAGATGATTCCCAGGATTGCCTGGCTTTTGTACCAGCCGGCCGGATCTGTTTCTCGGCGCGTTGCGCCGGCAACCTTAACAATCGCCTTCAGAACATCAGCCTCGCACGCTTTGTGGATCGCGTCTTGCGCATCGAGGAGCACGAGGCAAAACCGCTTCCCAGAACGCTCCGCACGCTTTCTCTCCAAACACAATATCCCCAGAAATAATTCCTCCGGCAGAATGCGCTGCATCAAGTCCGACGGCTTGAGATTTGGCCACGGACTCGCGCATGGCACCTTACCGCGGACTTGGGAAGGGCTCGAGCTTTTGGAGTCCGTAGTCATGGTTGACTCACTGGCAAAAGCCGGAGATGCGCGGAATTAACGTTACCGGCTTTGTTCCACCCTCGTTGTAAGCGATTGGCGTCAATAGTGGGCATTGGACGACCGTTCGGGCGAATTGATACATAACTCGCCCATCGGCTTGGAACAGTGAAATTGCGTCGGCCACCCAGACTTCTAAATAGCGCGTGTCAACACTTGCTACAAAGATTCTACGGTAAGTTCTCGCAACAACCCTGGCGCCTTGCGGTCACCTCGGGTTGCCTCGATGTGCCGACCCTGTACTCTTTCTCCGCGGATATCTCAATTCGGGGACTTGCTATTTTTGGCTTACCTGAAGTGTTCGTACGTACCCAGTGGGTCGAGAGCTAAATCCCTTGGGCTCTCAGCAGATTGCAGCAATGTGCTTCATCGCTAACATGCTCTAACCCAAGCTACCGCCCCAAGAGTCACAAGGACCCTTTAACTACACGTTGGAAGCCAACGCGCACGCAGGGTTGGGGCGAGCTACCTAACCCACTGCGTGATATTCATTGAAACTATGTTTTGACCTTCAGACCAGCCGGGGGACGACGGAGGCTTGCGGCCAAAAGATACACGCTAATTTCTTAAAGTCAATACTTTTTTTACGGTCGTCTCTCCTTCCCCAATCGTATCAGCCCGTCAGTGCCGGAACAGCGGGCTTTTCAGTCGCACTCGGCCGACGCTGCAGCATCCATCGCCGCATGACTACCCTAAAACCGCCCGCCGAAACGGTCTCACTTGGTTTTGTTCGGCGAATAGCCGTAATACGTCTCCTGTATTTCGGCTTTCTCCACTTGATTCAGCACAAGTCCCAATAGATTCTTGCTGCTGCGAAACTCCAAACACGCTTTCTGAGCAGATTCGCAGCTCGTTGTTCCCGCTCTCACCACGAATAACACGCCGTCGCACAAGTCAGCTAAGGTGCTAGCGTCGTGAACGGCCAAAGTTGGCGGAGAATCCACAATCACCCAATCAAACAGAGGCGTTAGACGATCGAGCAAGATCTTCATCCGTCCGCTCAATAACAGCTCGCTCGGATTTGGAACACTAGTTCCACTTGAAATGAACCAAAGATTACGTTCTAAGTTGTTCTGAATGATGCCGCATTCGTCTGACTCGCTCCGCAAATAGTCCGAAAGTCCTCGTGGGGTCTGGGTTCCGACGACTTGCTCGGTATCCCTTGCGCGAAGGTCTGCATCAATCAGCAACACCCGTCGCTCGGATTGTGCGGCCATCGCCTGCGCCAAATTAGTGGCGACAAAGGTTTTTCCTTCACCGGGCACACTGCTCGTCACCAGTATCCGTCGCAGCGGTTTCATGCGGCCGGTTTGATAGAGGCGCGAACGCAGGGTCTTGAACCCCTCTGCGGCGACTTTTCCGACTTCGCCGCAGCGTGAGAGCTCTAAACTGAGACCAGGCTTCCATTTTCCGTCCGCACATTTTTTGGTCAAATCCTCGAAGCGAAGTATCGTTCTCGGATCCCGCCCGGGGACGATCCGGGGCGTCTCCTCGACAACAGTGCTCAGCGACGTGGCGATCCGATGACCGTTTTCTCCCGCTGCTACCGCCGCGAGATCCGCATCGCGCTCCTGCGTCGTTTTTTCCGCGGCTGCCTTTTTCAAAGCGTCATGGATCCTGCTCATTTTGGCTTCACTCTCCCTGTCAGATCAGCTTCGAATACTTAGCCCTTCTGCCAAAAGCTCGCTGGCATCGTTCTGCAGCATCTCTAGCTTCGGAACCGACACCAGCACAGGCAGTTTCAGCCAGGACTCCACTTCCGCCTGCGTGTACATCGACTTATCCGTGACCGCTATCAGGTACATGAGTCCGAACGCCAGCGCAAGCCCAACACCGGCGCCCCCGCCAGCGAAATATCTCCTTTTCGGAAACGAAGGCTTGCTTGGCAGGCTCGGTGGGTCGAGCACGCGAAATCGCCCGCTCTCCTGCTTCCGTTCGAGATCGGATACCATCGCTGATTGCTCGCGCTTTTTCAGCAGGTCATCATAGAAATCAAGTGCCGCCTGATAGTTTCGCGTTATCTCCTTCAACTGCTGCTCAACTACTGGGCTGGCCTGCAGACGCTCCTGCAACAGGCGGATCTGATCCTGGATTTTGCCCTGCCTCTTGGTCAAGTCCGCGATGCTCAGTTCGTCTTGGCGCAGCTTGGCCCTCAGTTGTTGGATCTGGGAAGACTCAGCGGGAACGCGCTTGGTACTCTCGCGACTCTGCTCTTCGCTCGGGATTTCCCTCATTCGCGTCTTCAACTCCTCGATTTGATTCTGAGTTCTGATAACATCCGGATGTTGTGGTGTGTAGCGAGCCAGCAAACTCGTCAGCTGGTCTTGCAGAGCAGATAGCTGCTGTTCGGCAGCCTCGGGATTCTGCCCGGTCCCAGACATTGCGGCAACGGCCTCTTGTTGGGTCAGCAGCGACTCGTTAAAGGCCTTGCTCTGCTGTGCTCGGCTTAGAGCTTGGACGTTTGCCTCGAGTTGCGAATTGGAAGCCATCAACAGATTAAGGTTGGTTTGCTCTTCCTCGGGAAGCGACCCGAGGTATTGCCCCTTGAATGCCGCCAGCTTTGCGTTCTCCTTATCGAGCTTTTCCTTGGCGCTCTTGACCTGTCCGCTCAGAAACGAAGTCGCCTGCGCGGCATTCTCCTCGCGCTCACGCGCATTCTCTACCATGAACATCCTCGTGATTTCCGCACAAATTTTCTGCGCAGTCCGCGGGTCGTCAAAAGTAACGTCAACGTAAAAGCCGGGTAAGTTTTGGTTCTGAATTCCGGGCATGGACTCAAGTGGCTTGACATTCACGGAGTCCCTCAGCCGGCCAACTAATTCGTCCATCGGAGCGCGTCCGCGATATTTCGCATAGAGACCGAATTTGTCGATAATGGGCTCCAGGCTCGCACGACTTAGGATTTGCTCCTGCATTGACGCCAAGCGGCGGTTCAGGTCGTCGATCACTTTCAGGTACTCAGTGCCAACGTTTGACTGATCGATTAGTACAGAAGTTTCTGACGTATAGCGTTTGGGCAGCATGACTGCCAGCAGCAAACCAAGCACTCCACAGACTAGAGCTCCCAGCGGGAGCGTCCACCAATAGCTGCGCAGAACCCGCTTCGCCTCAGCGGCCGTAATTTCGCCACTTCTAGTCATACGCGCCCCGCATCGGGACTCGACACACGTCCCTTACACTTGAACTATTGTGGAGCATTTGCCGCGGGGGGAAGTGGGCGAGAGTCTACCGCAACGCAAAGGCTTCAGCAAGCACCTCTAACACTTGCGATGCAGAATACTTTGATTTAACTAATATATGGAAGTAATGTGAGTACGGCTATATACGTAATAGAACCATTGCCTGAACTGCTTTTCCCACCGGATGCATAGAAAGCCGCTCTTCGCTAATTTGATCGCGCAAGTGTCTCGCGAAATGCGGTCGACATCAACTGCCGGGCGAGCTTAGGGAATGGTCGCCAAAGCTTCGTTGGAATACGTGCTTTCGGTGCCGGTCGAGTCGACCGCTGTACTCACATAATAGTACGTCGTGCCACCCTGAACGTCGGCGTCGGTGTACATCAACCCGCCGCTGATCAATGTGGAGTTAATTCTCACGTACTGTCCCCCGCTGACCGTGCTGCGGTACACGTTGTATCCGGATATAGGCGATGTGCTAGCGTCCCAAGACAAAACAACAGAATGCGATTGCGCCGCTGCAGCGGTGAAATTCACCCCTTCGACGGTCGCCGAACCGACAGTGACAGTTTGGCTCGCCGGACTGAACGTATAGCCAGAATTGGCGGGTATCACGGTATACGTGCCGCTCGTCAATCCCGCGAACGTATAGGCGCCAGAGCTGCTCGCCGTTGTCGTAGCCGCCGTGGCTCCGCTCAGGGCAACGGTGGCTCCATTGCCGCCCGCCGCCGGGCTGATCGTTCCGGAAATGCTATATGTGGCTTTGGTCTGCGCGGTCGCTGAAAAATCCAGGCCCGTGACGTTAACTCCGTTGACCACCGCAAGTTGAGTACTCGGAGTGAACGTATAGCCCGCCCGGTTGGCCGTCACCGAATACGTGCCGTCCGTCAGTCCCGTGAAGTCGTAGCTCCCGGAGCTATCGGCAGTCGTTGTGGCAGAAGCGGTTCCACTTAGCACCAGCGTCGCTCCTGCGCCGCTGCTCGCCGGACTAATGATTCCGGATACGCTGAAAGTTCGCGCCGGCGGTAATGAAGTCGGCCCGCCGATGCTTTGCCCCTGGACGCTCGCAGAACACCCGGCTAACCAAATCCCGCCCCACAGTGCTACTCCCAGGATGGGTAGCTTGTAGGCCTGCGAAACGCATCCTCGGGAACGCGTTCTCGCTCTGACACACCACGAAGCGCAAATTTTCATTCAGTGGTATCCCCAGACTTCGCAAAGTTCAGAGTAAGATGTGCAAGACTGTAGAGGTACTGGTTCGAAGTCCAAAATCAGTACAGCTATTGTCCCTGTACGGGTGGACCTGCACCTGATCTACTTCGGTCGCCAGCCTGCTAGGGTATTGTGGCTGACGTTTGGTTGGAATCGATGCTTTCGTCGCCGCTGGAGTCTACTGCGGTAGTCACGTAGAAATACGTCCACCCGCTTTGCACGCCGGTGTCCGTGTAGGTCAAGCCCTTCACTAGTCCGGAATTCAGCTTTACGAAGCCTGTTCCACTCGTGGTACTGCGGTACACGTTGTATCCGGAAATCGCTGAGGTGCTCGCGGCCCACGACAGCGCTACGGAATGCGCTACCGTCGCCGTCGCAGTAAAGTTCACGCCGGTCACACTCGCGCCGGTCACCTTCACCGACTGCGCGGCTTGGCTGAATGTGAATCCCGCATGGCTCGGAGTCACCGTGTACGTGCCATTCGCCAACCCGCCGAACGTGTATGCACCGGATGCGTTCGCCGTTGTAGTGGCTGTCGAGACGCCGCTTAGCGTAACTGTCGCGCCGTTCCCACCGCTCCCGCTGATCGTCCCGGAAATGCTGAACGTCTGCGCCGCCGCGGTGAAATTGATCCCCGTGACGTTGGCGCCCAACACCGTGGCGTTCTGACTCCCCGGACTAAACGTGAATCCCGCATCACTCGGGGTCACCGTATACGTGCCGTTCGCCAACCCGCTGAACGTGTAGGCACCAGATGCGTTCGCCGTCGTTGTTGCGCTCCCCGCCCCACTCAACGTGACGCTCGCACCGTTGCCCCCCGCGCCGCCGATCGTTCCGGAAATGCTGAACTTCGGCGCCGCTTGCGCGGTTGCCGCAAAGTTTAGTCCCGTGACGTTAGCCTGTGCGATTGTTGCGTTCTGGCTGGCCGGATTGAATGTAAATCCCGCATGGCTCGGCGTCACCGTATACGTGCCGTTCGCCAACCCGCTGAACGTGTATGCACCGGATGCATTCGCCGTCGTCGCCGTGCTCGCACCGCCACTCAGCGTGACCGTCGCACCGTTCCCACCACTCCCGCTGATCGTTCCAGAAATGCTGAACGTCTGCGCCGCCGCGGTGAAATTAATCCCCGTAACGTTGGCTCCCGACACCGTGGCGTTCTGGCTCCCCGGGCTGAACGTGAATCCCGCATGACTCGGGGTCACCGTGTACGTGCCACTCGCTAACCCGCTGAACGTGTAGGCACCAGATGCGTTCGCCGTCGTTGTTGCGCTCCCCGCCCCACTCAACGTGACGCTCGCACCGTTGCCCCCTGCGCCGCCGATCGTCCCCGAAATGCTGAATGTCTGCGCAACCACTGTAAAGTTCAGCCCGGTTACGTTGGCACCGGAGATCGTTGTGTTTTGACTGCCGGGGCTAAACGTGAACCCGCTACGACTCGGCGTCAGGGTATAGGTGCCGTTAACCAGCCCAGTAAAACTGTACGCACCCGCGTTGTTCGCAACCGTCGTCGCATTTGCGGCACCGCTCAACGTAACTGTTGCTCCAGCTCCTCCAGCCGCCGGGCTGATCGTTCCGGAAATGCTGAACTTCGGCGCCGCTTGCGCGGTCGCCGCAAAGTTTATCGCCGTGACGTTAGCCTGTGCGATTGTTGCGTTCTGACTTGCCGGATTGAACGTGAATCCCGCATGACTCGGGGTCACCGTGTACGTGCCACTCGCTAACCCGCTGAACGTGTAGGCACCGGATGCGTTCGCCGTCGTTGTGGCGCTCCCCGCCCCACTCAACGTGACGCTCGCACCGTTGCCCCCCGTGCCGCCGATCGTCCCGGAAATGCTGAAAATCGGGCCTGATGGTGTTATGGCCGCGAAATTCAACCCGGACACGCTGGCTCCCGACACCGTCGCGTTCTGGCTGCCAGGGCTGAATGTGAATCCCGCATGACTCGGCGTCACCGTATACGTGCCGTTCGCCAACCCGCTGAACGTGTATGCACCGGATGCGTTCGCCGTTGTAGTGGCCGTCGAGGCGCCGCTTAGCGTAACTGTCGCGCCGTTCCCACCGCTCCCGCTGATCGTCCCGGAAATGCTGAACGTCTGCGCCGCCGCGGTGAAATTAATCCCCGTAACGTTGGCTCCCGACACCGTGGCGTTCTGGCTCCCCGGGCTGAACGTGAATCCCGCATGACTCGGGGTCACCGTGTACGTGCCACTCGCTAACCCGCTGAACGTGTAGGCACCAGATGCGTTCGCCGTCGTTGTTGCGCTCCCCGCCCCACTCAACGTGACGCTCGCACCGTTGCCCCCTGCGCCGCCGATCGTCCCCGAAATGCTGAATGTCTGCGCAACCACTGTAAAGTTCAGCCCGGTTACGTTGGCACCGGAGATCGTTGTGTTTTGACTGCCGGGGCTAAACGTGAACCCGCTACGACTCGGCGTCAGGGTATAGGTGCCGTTAACCAGCCCAGTAAAACTGTACGCACCCGCGTTGTTCGCAACCGTCGTCGCATTTGCGGCACCGCTCAACGTAACTGTTGCTCCAGCTCCTCCAGCCGCCGGGCTGATCGTTCCGGAAATGCTGAACTTCGGCGCCGCTTGCGCGGTCGCCGCAAAGTTTATCGCCGTGACGTTAGCCTGTGCGATTGTTGCGTTCTGACTTGCCGGATTGAACGTGAATCCCGCATGACTCGGGGTCACCGTGTACGTGCCACTCGCTAACCCGCTGAACGTGTAGGCACCGGATGCGTTCGCCGTCGTTGTGGCGCTCCCCGCCCCACTCAACGTGACGCTCGCACCGTTGCCCCCCGTGCCGCCGATCGTCCCGGAAATGCTGAACTTCGGGGCCGCCTGCGCGGTCGCCGCAAAGTTTATTCCCGTGACGTTAGCCTGTGCGATTGTCGCGTTCTGGCTGGCCGGATTGAACGTGAATCCCGCATGGCTCGGCGTCACCGTGTACGTGCCACTCGCTAACCCGCTGAACGTGTATGCACCGGATGCGTTCGCCGTTGTAGTGGCCGTCGAGGCGCCGCTTAGCGTAACTGTCGCGCCGTTCCCACCGCTCCCGCTGATCGTCCCGGAAATGCTGAACGTCTGCGCCGCCGCGGTGAAATTAATCCCCGTAACGTTGGCTCCCGACACCGTGGCGTTCTGGCTCCCCGGGCTGAACGTGAATCCCGCATGACTCGGGGTCACCGTGTACGTGCCACTCGCTAACCCGCTGAACGTGTAGGCACCAGATGCGTTCGCCGTCGTTGTTGCGCTCCCCGCCCCACTCAACGTGACGCTCGCACCGTTGCCCCCTGCGCCGCCGATCGTCCCCGAAATGCTGAACGTGCGCCCCGAGCCATTGTTCACGGCCACCGAAACGACCGCACTGGTCGTGCTATTCCCTGCGCTGTCCTTGGCAACCGCATCCAGCGTATGCGTTCCGTTGCTCGCCTTCGTCGTATCCCAGGAATATGCATAAGGCGCGGCCGTGCTGGCTGCACCGATGCTTGCTCCATCCACCTGAAACTGCACGCTGGTTATACCGGCAGTGCCGCTGGCCGTCGCTGTAACATTCACAGTGCCAGAAACCGTTGCGCCATTTGCCGGGGCTGTAAGTGAAACACTCAGCGGCGTCGCCTCGCCGATCGTCGTGAACGTAGCGTCCCTACTGAAGGCGGTAGTGCCACTGGCGTCGGTCGAATGTATGCGGAAGTGATACAACGTCCCCTTGGTCAAGCCCGCCAGCGTCGCCAGGTGAGTGGTCGCCATCGTCGGATTGATGGGCGTGCTCGTGCCATAACTGGTGGTCGTGCCGTAGTCAACCTGCGAATTAGCGGCCAAGTTGGTAGTCCAAGTTATCTGCGCGCTGGAGGCTGTCGGGGTCGCCAGTACGTTCGAGATGACGATTGCGCTACTTGGATTGGAAGGAGGCGTATTGGGGGCAGGCTCACCAACAACTCCCGCGCATCCATTAAGCCCAAAGCTTACTAGCACAATAGCTGGGAGCAACCAAAGCAATAGGGCCCGTCGCCTTGCGCAGACACCATCACCGGCGGTTCGCATTTCGCCCCAGACCCCGGCGGTTCGAGTGGACTGGTGTCTCCGCCGACGGAAGGTTCCTTGAATGTAGGCGTAAAGATAGCGGTCGGCGATAACCCGAAGTAACTGAACATAAGACGCAGAAAAGGACAGGGCCCGTAAGCGCTTCCTTCCTGCCCTGGAGGACAGCTAGTTCTGGATTTTGCTCCGCATGCTCGCGTAAAGCCTTGCGAACGTTGAGGTTAGGAATCGCATGGTAGGGCGGATGGCGGACTTATCGTTTTTGCGTTCTTATCGCACCTATGCGCTCGCCGGCCATGAGGTCGGCCGCACGTCGCTAAGCTCAAACTCCTGCGCCACGCTTTCCACCGTTCTCGGCTTGATCGGGCGCTGCTGCTCCACGTAGGCGTTGATCAGCGAGTGCTCGCAAAGCAGATTCACGATGCGAGGAATGCCTCCCGAATACAAGTAAATCGTGTCGACGCTCTGTTCGCTGAAAATGGGTTGGCAGTTAGCGCCCGCAATTCGTAGCCTCTCGGATACGTATTTGTGTGTCTGTTCCTTGGTGAGCGGCGCCGTCTTACAGCGCAAGGTGATTCGCTGGCGCAACTGCCGCAGTTCCGGCAGTTTCAATTTCGCCTCCAGCTCCGGCTGACCCGCAAGAACGATCTGTATGAGCTTCTCGGTGGATGTCTCCAGGTTCGTCAACAGGCGAATCTCCTCCAGCACTGGAATCGTCAGATTTTGCGCTTCATCGATGATCAGCACCGCCGTCTCCCCTGCTCTGTACCTATCTAGAAGCCATTGATTCAACTTCATCACCCGCTGACTTTTCGAATCCTCCTCGCAGGGAATTTCAAACTCGGCCATCACAAAATCATACAGTTGACGGCTGTTCATCCGGGAATTGAAGAGAAACGCCGTTCTGGTGCGTTGTTGCCGCAGTTCATCCAGAAGTCGATTCAACAGTGTGGTTTTGCCGGTCCCGACCTCGCCGGTAAGCGTAATGAACCCTTTGCGCGCTCGTACGCCGTACATCAGCGCGCTCGACGCCTCCTCGGTCGCATTGGTTAGACAAAGGAACCGTGGGTCAGGACTTACGCTGAACGGATTTTCCTTTAACCCAAAGAAGTTCTTATACATATTCGTCGTCGAATTCTGGCTCCCGTCCTCAAGGAATCGCGCGCGAAGATTCTCGTAGATTGCGCGTCGAATGTGACTTGCCTGCGACTCGGCGCTCACCATGCCCTCTTAACGCAGGACAAACGGACTGGTGTGCCATGAGAATCCCACCGTTGCCTGGTGCAGCGTGTAACTGCTGCCGCAGCCCGCGGTCACGCAAGTAGGCTGGCTCGTAGTTTGGATCTGCGCCGTATAGTTCAGGAACACGTTCAAGTCACGACCGAACGGTCGGCTGAGCCCAGCTCCAAAATAATAGGACTGGTAAGCCTCCGCATTCTCGCCCGGCGCCAATTTCCGCAATCCCCCGTTCCGCGCGTAGCCAATATTGACGTTTCCCGACCACTGTCTGGAGAGCCGCCGACCGACGCCTCCCTGCAATTGATCGATCCTTGCGCCGGGCAAGACGCCGCTCCCGTTGCCCAAGCCGTGGGTGTAGCCGAAAGACAAACTGCTCAGCGCCGACGCGTATTCCACGGTCCCGCCTCCGGACACCCCCATCTGACGTTCCGCACTCTCTAGCGGGAATCGGAAGGTGCTCAACTCCGGCCCAACGAACAATTGCAACGTCAAGCGTCCTGTGATTTTCCGGCCGTACGCAGCCTGCACCACATGATCGTCCAACTGCAGCGGGTTGCCGACGTATCGATACCCAGTAAAGCGGTAGAGCACTCCGATTGTGTCGTTCCTCGTGAGCTTATAGTTGTAACCCGCGTTGAAGATTGCATCGTTGCTGTCAATGCTCCCCGCCTGCAAGAAACGCAGCAGCCCGTACGATCCAGCCACGTTAATTGAGCCCCGAGAGCTGACCTCGTGCACGGCCTGCGCCACAAAGGTATTGCTGTAACGCGTGCTCAACAAACCAAAGATGCTCTGGTTCGGTTCATAACTGGTCTGGAGCACTGGCAAAACGTCCAGTCCCGGAATCGTAAGGCCCGTGGTTGCCCCGAAACTGAACGAGGATTCCGGCAAGTACGAAAACTGGTCGATCACCGCAAACTGCCAGGTGCTCCATTTAAACTCCTGCACCAGCGCAAATCGATGCAACGAACCGCTGCCCTCGCTGCGATCGGTGGAAAAGTATCCACCGCCCGAATAATTGATCGCCAAGTTCGCTCGGCTCCAGGCCTCTCGCAGGCTCACGTTTCCGACCATGTACGTCGTCGAATTCCATCCGCTATTGGCTGCAACGTTCAAGGCCGTGGATCGTACGGTGTTAGCGCTCTGCAAACCCCCGACCCAATAGCTGTGGCGAAGCTCTGGTATGCCTAGGGTCGGCGTCTGCACACCGGTCAGCGGCGCCGGGTCGGGCCGCAATGCAACTGCTGAGTCTTGATCCCCCATCGGATTCTGGTCCGCTAAATCCATCCATGGAACGCCGTGTCCAGCCGGCTTCGGTTTCGCCTCCGGCGGCGCTTCTTCGTTGGTCGTGGGCTCTTGATCCTGCGCGCACGCGTGGGTCGCTCCCGCAGAAAAAAAGCCCGCGGCAAAGAACGCGATCGCCATGCATTTTCCAATGCTTGCCATACAGATCACCTACGGAACGACAATCACGTCACCAGGGCGCAGCACGACGTCCTCTTCCGTCTTCTTTCCCTTCACCACGTCGTTGTAGTTAAACGGAAGTTTCTGTTGTTTGCCGTCCTCCACTCGCAGCACATAGATCTTCTTGGTCTTCGCGAATTGCGTGAAACCTCCGCTGCTGGAAAGTGCCTGCAGAACGGTCATGTTCGGAAGCATGGGAAAGGCCCCCGATCGCGATACTTCACCGGTCACGTAGATTCGCCGGCTATTGACCTCGGTGATCGTCACGGTCACTTGCGGGTTGGTTATGAAATTCTTCAGCTTCTCGCTAATCACATTCGCAAGTTCCATCGGGGACAATCCGGCCGCTTGCACATCGTTCAGCAGAGGGAGCGTCACCTGTCCGTCCGGCCGCACCGGTATAGTTCGCGAAAGTTGCTCTTCCTTCCACACGTCAATGCGCAACACATCCTGCAGGCCAATCTTGTATTGCGGGTCGATGGCTATTTTTGGCGGAGCCGACCCCGCATGCGGAGCCGAACCTTCCCCCGCGTGGGCTACTGCGTCCGAGGCGACCTGTTTTTGCGCTTTCCCCAGGTTCGCAAGGAGCAAAAGCAGACAGATTCCGGCGAGGAGGCGGGTAGAAAGCTTCATGACAAGCTCTCCTTCTAGCTCTGCGGAAGATTACACTCAGTGCGGATCAGCCTGGTCTACAGCGGGGACGTGCAGTGGACTACCGATCTCGTGCGACTAGCGGAATTCTACAGCAAGAAGGTTCAAAAGTCATCTACTACAAATAGACCCTCTTGCGGTTCAGCGCCGCATACGTGGCCGCCGGAATTCTCAGGCTGGAATGTGGATCCGCCGCCACTTTTCGCCCTTGGGCGCGCCATTGTGTTGTCCAGTTACCGCCCAATCGGCTTGGGCAGTTGAGGACGGTTCTCCCACGCGCGCCTGGTGACTGAGTTCCAGAAACTTGTGAAGGCGCGCCGAACTAGCAGTGCCTTTTTGGTGCCAGTGGGGTGCTATTCGATGTGCGGAGTTGTGCGCTCAGGTGCGCATAGTGGAAAGACAGGAAACGAGAGAAAATCGGTGGAATCAAGGGTTTTGCGCCGTGTTGCGTTTTTGTGCGCTGTATCGTGGGATGTTTGGAACGCATTAAAAGGCCGCTGCTCTACCACTGAGCTACGCCCCTAAATGCGTTGCAACAGTTTACATTGAAACGATTTAGCGCGCATCTCGCATCGGGGCCTACCTCACTTGCGCTTCAGAAATCCCTCAGCGTCCAGCCATTCCAGAAATAGTTGGGTCCAGCCGGAAACGGGTGGTCGATTGCTTTCGCGGACGCCAAAGCCGTGGCCCACGCCGGCGTATACGTGGAGTTCCGCCGACACGCCTGCGCGTTTTAGGGCGACATATAGCTCGGGCAGACCTTGCGCGATGTCGGGTCGGTCATTTTCACCGCAAACAAGAAAAGCTGGCGACGTCTCTGCGGAAAGTTTCCTATCCTGCGGAATGGCCGGGTAAACTAGCGCCTGAAACGCCGGCCTTGAACTCTCGCGGTCAATCGGATCGGTTGCGGCCGTAAGGCCCGCGTCGTAGTGAGTGCTCGCCAGCGCTGCCAGTTCACCTCCTGCGGAGAATCCCATCACGCCAACACGTTGCGGATCGATCGCCCATTCCGCAGCGCGGCTTCGTACCAGCCGGATCGCGCGCTGGACATCCGGCAAGGAATTTCCCTCGATCGAATACGTCGATCCCGCCTCTCGCGCCAAGCGATATTTCAACACGAAGGCAGCTACGCCGTGGTCGCTCAACCAGCGAGCGACGCTGTAGCCTTCGTGATCCATCCACAATTCACGATGCCCCCCACCCGGTATCACGATCACCGCCGCGCCGGTGGATTTCTCCTTGGCAGGAAGATACGGCGTGATGGAAGGACGATGAACGCTCGATACGATGTGCTCGCCGTTCTCGTTTAGCCGCACTGTCTCTTGCGCGTTCTTCCCTTCCGAGCCCGGCGCACTGTTCGGCCAGAGAAGAATGGCTTGCGACTGGGCGAACGCCGGACCAGCAAGCAATACGCACAGGAATACCGCGAGGTGCGCACACATTGCGGTGTTCGATCTCGAGTACCCCGTTTGGCGAATGCTGCTTCTCATTTCGTCAGCAGACCTCGCGCGCGCAGCCAGTTTCTCAACAGCGCCGGCCATTCGCCTGCCAGCGGATCGTTTAGATCCAAACCGACGCCGTGCGGACCTTTTTCAAAAATATGCAGCTCGGCGGGCACGCCTGCTTTGCGCAACGCCAAGTAGAAGGTGACGCTGTTCTCCGGCGGCACGAGAGTATCCTCGGAAGTGCTAAAAAGAAAAGTGGGCGGGTTTTGCGGCGTCACATGAAGCTCGTTGGAAAGCTCTTCGCGTAATTTGGGCTCGGCGTTTTCACCCAGCAGGTTGTCCGCCGAACCCTGGTGCGCGTAAGGAGCGCTCATCGAAATCACTGGGTAGGCCAGGATGGCGAAGTCGGGCCGGCTGCCGGCTCGGTCGATAGGATCGGCCGCGGCCGGATTTCCATTATCGAAGTGCGTTGCCGCTGTCGACGCCAAGTGGCCACCGGCGGAAAAGCCCATAATTCCGATGCGATCGGGCGCGATTCCGAATTCCGCGGCGCGTGCCCGGACGATGCGAATCGCGCGTTGCGCATCTCCCAGTTCGATCGGATGGTGATATCTGGGGCCAAGCCGGTATTTCAAGACGAATGCGGTCACTCCCATAGCATTCAGCCAATTGGCCACTTGGCGGCCTTCGTGATTGCTGGCGAGAAAGTGATACGAGCCGCCGGGAGCAACGATGACGGCGGTGCGCGTCTCACTAGCATCGACCGGAGCGTAGTACGTGATGCTGGGCTTATCGTCGTCGCGATCGCCTAGGGCTCCTGGCGCGCTCTTCTCCCACAGCGGAATCGTCTGCAGCTCGGCGTCGTATCGTGGTGCGCTGTGTACCTGAGCTCTGGCGTTTGGCTGCTGCGCAAATATGAGGAAAGAGAGAAACGCAAGGAACACACGGGATGCCTTCATCGATTGATCCTTTGTGCGGCGGCAAATATTACAGCGATTCGACGGCGCGCGCGTGGGGCCGCTTGCGCTTCCACTCGTAGTCGCGGCGCAGGCGCGACTGGTGCTTCTTCACTTGCACTTCGAGTTCGGCGAAAGCCTTTTTGCAGGAGGCGCGGACGTTTTCGCCGGTGCCAGTGGCGTGCAGCGTGCCTGTGGGCAGGGAGAGGTTCAGCGAAAAAGAATGCTCTTCGTTGTGCGGATTCTTGGAGAAAACGCCGTGCAACTGGACCAGATCCGGCTCATAAGATTTCAGGAGCCGGGTGAGTTTTCGGATCGACCGCGAAGTCTCGGCCTCGACGACGTCGTGCGCTGCTACATGCTTGTAGCTGATCGAAAGCTTCATGAGTGCACCTGTAGGACTGCTTGGCGGAGGGACGGGCGACGCAGATTCTCTTGCTGCACCGCATGGTCAGGAGAGCATAGCACTGGCATCGTTCCGGGCAAACAGGTTCGCGTTGTCTGTGTTCGTTGACATCTTTGCTCGCGTGCTTCTACTCTTGCCGCGGCGCGTCTTCACGTCTTTGATGCTGCCGCGCGCCGATTCGTATGTCGCCACCACGCATAAGAGCATCCGCTGGCGATCCGCCGGGGCCAAATACGGTGCTGGCTTCCGCGAACGTGCGCGTTGGTCCGGCTGGATGGTCCTATCCGGATTGGGCGGGTTACGTGTATCCGTTGCGGCGGCCCAAGGATTTCCACGAAGCGGCGTATCTCGCGCAGTTCTTCGACACCATTGAGATCAACACATCGTTCTACGGACCGATGCGCCCAGGGCACGCGCACCAGTGGCTCGATCGCGTTGCCGCCAATCCTCGATTCCTGTTCACCGCCAAACTGTGGCAGAAATTCACGCACGACGCGATCGCCGCGAACCCCGGCTCCAAGATCGCGCGCGTGACGGCGGAAGACGAACGCGTGGTGCGGGCGGGCTTCGATGTGCTTCGCAACGCCGGCAAGCTGGGCGCCGTGTTGCTGCAATTCCCTTTTTCGTTTCACCGTAACGCCGAGACCACGGCGTATCTCGAGGCGCTGTTGAAGCGCTTCGCGGACTACCCGCTGGCCGTCGAAGTGCGGCACGCTTCGTGGAACGATGCCGAGGTGTTTGCGATTCTCCGCGAACATGGTGCCGCGTTTTGCAACATCGACCAACCGGTCATCGGCCGTTCGCTGGAGCCTTCGGCCGAATCGACATCGCCGATCGGCTACGTCCGGCTGCACGGGCGCCGCTACGACACGTGGTTCACCGATGATGTGACGATCCCGTCGCACGAGCGCTACAACTATCTGTACTCGACCGAGGAACTGCGCCCATGGGCGGGCCGCATCCAGAGTGTTGCGCAACGCACGCGCGATGTGTTCGTGGTGACGAACAATCACTACCTGGGCAAGGGCGTGGTCAACGCGCTGCAACTCATCAGCCTGCTGAAGGGCTCGAAGGTGAACGTGCCCGAGCCGCTGCGGCGGCAGTACCCGGAGTTGGAAGAGATTGCGTCGACGCCGCCACAAGCGCCGACGCTGTTCGATCTGAGGAAGAAGGAGTGAAGTAGAGATGCAACGAGGCAGCGATCTTGGAGGGGTCTCGCTCGACGTTACACCCCCCACCCCCCCTATCTTTTGTATAAGAATGTGATTCCATGAGAGTTAGCTCGTACTATGGCACAAGAATCTGATTCTAAAGGAGATAGAGGCTGGAGTGGCGAGTGGCGAACAAGAGAAAACGCTGAGGAGGGGTACACCCCCGGGTGTACAGGGAGTTGTGAAGTAAACGTATGACTGCACAGGGTTTGCGGGTGTGAGTGTGGGTGCGCAGGGCGGAAGTGGCGTGTGCTGAGGGCCGAGAACACGGAGAAACGGAACGAGGCGGGACCGCGAACAAACGGATGGCGTTGTGCGCGACAGGAATCGAGGACGGGAGTCGGCGTACACGGGGGAGAATAGCACAGGACTATCAATTGGTTAAGTGTTATGCAGGGAATGGTCAGAATTGGGGATTGGGCGGCAATGGGCGGGATTAACGGTGCGGGCGGACAAGATCGGGGGAATGTCCCACCTCAGAGCGTCTCGATGCCAACGTGTGCGCCACACCAAGCGGTACTTTACTTGGTCATGGCTAGTGAGCTTCGAACTTGCTGTCGTGATATTCAATCTTCCACAGAAGTGCGCCGCCGCCCACCAGTGCTGGTTGGAAACGCTCAACAATTTCAGGCTTTCTCTCAGCAAGCGGGATTTCCGTGATGGAGACTCCGGCTCTCATGTGCGACTGCAAAGCGTGCGCCAGCAGGTCTTCGCAGAAGCAACAAACGCGGTCAGCGATATGGTTCACAAACACAGTGACAGGCTGACCCTCAACTTGAGGTTCAGGTGCTGTGATTGAATTGCCTTGGAACTGAAGCTTTACCTTTAGCTGCCCCGCAATCGTGTGTTCGAAATTATTTCGGCAAAGAATAGCGTGTTCGGACCACTTGGCGCGTGTTTGCTGAAGATACTCAGCCAGAGCGGGGTCTAGCTGGCGCATTTTCGCTAGCCCTGTGGAGTACGTGCTCTCTTTCTGAAACAGGAACCCAATGTCCAAGCCGATTGTTCGAAGCAGAATCTGCATTCGGTCTTTGATGACGCGGCAGGCTGTTCCAATTACTTCTTCGCAGTTCGTCCGAATCTCTCGGTCAATTTTCTTTTTGTCAACGCGGGCAACATTGCCCGTGATTTGTACGCCTTCTCCACGCGCCAGTTGCTGCTGGTATTCCGTAAAGGTCTTCGCAAGTTCTGAGGAAGCGGCACGAATACTTTCAAGCCCGTTGAGCAACGCTTCAAAGGCCACGTCAAACTCATCCCGTACCTTCGCGTCAGATAGAGCTTGGTCACGCAATCGGCAGATACCCATAAACAACCGCGCGACAAAAGGAGAACTGGTACCTTCAGTTCCGCGATTCTCAACAATCCAGTTGGGTCTAGGGTCAGGCTTGATGCAGATGTTTGTGGACTGCTTCGCCATTCGTTCCGCCATCTCAATGAACCCTTGCCGAGAAAGCGGAATGACGCCGGAAAACTGCTCGCCTTCGAACCGAATGACGGCTGGCTAATCGCTTCCTTTCCGCCGAAGACCAACACACCCTCAATCGGCAGTTTTCCCGTCACTCGCACGATGCCGCCGTCCTGCCAAGGCAGGTACCGAACCCGCGCAAGCTCTTCGCCTCTTCCATCTACGGCCCTAAAACCCAGCGGGAACAAGAAAAACTGATTGAATCGCAATTCCAGCGGCACCGGCACCATTTGGCCGCTCAGATTGTACTGGTAGGGCGCAATGGTCATGCCTACCTTTGGAACGCCTTCCAAAATTTGGTTGTAAGGCGGAAGCGCAGTGCCGGGAGAAAAAAGATATAGGTAGTAGAACAACAACGAGCACATGCGATTCAGGCAAAAAGGAGCGTGTGCCTTCGCAACGATATGCACATACATCGGTGCACGCATGGTGCCACCACGGCCCGGGGGCAGAAAATCCCCGAGGGGTTTGTCAGGGAATTGGCAACCGTAGTTGATTGTGCCGCGGGACAGAATCACCACCATGTCTACCCAGTGGTCGTGCGGATGCAGCTTGTTTAGTTGCTCGAGCTCTTGCGCGAGCGTTTCCACTGGCACGTTGGAATCCACCGCAAAAATAATGCCCATCGTGGCGTCAGCAATCGGAGTATCGGATGAAGTTTTTGGGACTGGGCTTTTTGCCAGCGCCTTGACCTTGGCAATCTTGTCGTATGAAGCCCGCAGTTCTTCCAGCCCAAGCATCTGGTGCGTGTCAATGGCGCAGGCCAGCGCATCGGCTGGGACACGCGGCAAATCCTGAGAAGATGTGTAGATTAGCGAACCGAACTCCGCTGATTCCACACCCGCTGCGTCGTAAGCTTTTCCAGACGTTGCCCGAAAAGGCCAGACCAAGTAGCGAGCGAAGAACGCATTCAGCAGTGCGTTCACGTTCGAACCGGGAAGACGCGAATCTGCGATTATTTGCGCAGCGGCTGACTGAAGTTCGGATGAAACCGAACCTGTGCCAAAGCCCCATGCCTTCCTAAATACACGCGCCGCACCCGTTTCGTCAGTCTGCTCCGCCATTGCACTGCATCCTTTTCCGGCCAGTGGCGAGGAACGCCCTAGTTAGTACATTCTAGCACGTCGCGAATAGACGGAAACGTAAGCGAAGGCGGGTTAAGTTAGGCGAGGCGAACGTTCGACCCACCGCCCACCATACCTTAGCCTGCTCCTGACAATGCGTGAATTCTGGCCGCGCCATTCGCCGTGTACCGTGGAACAGCTCGGAAATGGGGCTTGGGCTGAACACCGAGAGGAAACGAGCGAGCGGAGGAGACAAGAGGAGGGATGGCGAAATCAAGAGGGCACGATGTATCGTGCCCCTACGAACGGCGAACTAAGGGAAGAGATTCATCGCGCAAAGAACGCGGAATGGAGCAGAGGTTTTCCGCTGCGTTCGGTCCCGCAAGGTCGTTCGGGAGGCAAATACCGCAAATGACGGGCGGGGGCACGGAGTAAGATCTCGGACGCCGGGCTAAAGAGTTTGTGTGTGAACCTCAAAAACCGGCCCTCAGCGGCTGAAGCCGGATTGAAACGTAAAGTTCTAACGGCACGGATGACGAGGCTGCGGAAAAAGTCCAAAGGCAGCTGTTAAAACGGAGTTGCTGCGCTGGCTCATGCTTGCCTGCGTTGTGGCCAGCACAGACAGGAGTGTCTGTGCTACCCGGAGGCACGGCTGAAGCCAGATCGAAACGTAAAGGTCTAACGGCACGGATGAAGAGGCTGCGGAAAAAGTCTAAGGCAGCTGTTAAAACGGAGTTGCTACGCTGGCTCATGCTTGCCTGCGTTGTGGCCAGCACAGACAGGAGTGTCTGTGCTACCCGGAGGCACGGCTGAAGCCGTGCCCTCCCCGTTGGCGCACAGCCAGAAATGGCTGTGCTACAGGACTTGTCCGCGAGATGTGAAGTCGTAGCGTTTGGCAGCATTGGAATTTGCCGAGAGTGATGGAGCGGTAGACGAAGGCGGAAGAGAAGATTGGCCACAGAGACACCGAGGCACAGAGAAATCAGAACTGTGAGTGAAAAAGTTCAAAACCCGCACCCTTGAAAACCGCAAGGGTGCGGCATCCGGGGTGGGTTGCGGCGGCACGTCACGGAGAAGTCGCTGAGATTTCAGGCGGCGTGTACATTCTTTTTACTCGGACCCGACAACACGAGAAGCAGAGCGCCCTATGCTTCCTGAGCGGATGACGGTTACCTCCTGGACCCACCCTTGGGGGGACGGTTCATCCGGACCGACTTGATCGGCTGCGCCAGGATCCTTGATCCGGCGCCATTCCAAAAAAAAAATGAGGGGACTGAAATAAAGATGAAGCGTACATTTTCGACTGTGGTTGTGGCTTGCGTGCTTGCTGGGATGTTTGCGGTGAGCACTTTTGCGGATGAATTGGTGTTCTTTTCGCCGGTGTGGGGATCGAATCCGGGACTGACGATCGCGGGAGTGGCGAGCGGCGGAGCGCCGTGGGTGATCGAGCGTGGTATAGGCGTACTGACGGATGGCGGGCGGGTTCGCGTGGAGGTGCGAGGACTGGTGCTGCCGGTGGCAGGCAATACGGCGGGACCAGTGACGGCGGTTTCCGCCAGCGTGGTGTGCTCGGATGCGGTGGCGGCGACCACCGGTTCGTTTCCGCTGAGCACGGACGGTAACGCCAATATCCACGGAAAGCTGAAACTGCCCGCGCCGTGCCTTGGGGCGATTATCCTGGTTCGCGTGGCGGCAGCGAATGGCACCGCGCTTCCGGCGCCGGGGCCGTGGATTGCTGCGACGGGAGTGGACAAGGGCCGCGATCAGGATAACGACGGGGACAAGGACAACTAACCAGGCACGCGTAAGTTTGTACGGGAATGCAAGCCGGTTCGCTGCGGGGCGGGCCGGCTTGTTTTTTTGTGAGGGATGCCTGGCGGGAGGAATAGAAGTAAGGATTGGCCCCGCCAGCAGTGCGGCGGCCAGGTACAGAGGCAAGAAGAAAGAAAGTCAAAACCCGCACCCTTGAAGGGCGCAAGGGTGCGGCACCCGAGCTTGCTGTTTTTTGTGCGTTTGGGCGCCGCGCGAATTGCCCCGATGCTGGTAACCTTCGAGTGACAACTGGGCGGTGTGCCGTTCTGCGGCGGGTTGCGCAATTTTCGACGTGCGCCTGGAGGCTTACAGCGAGATGGTCGGCATCCTGGTGCATGGGAACAACCACTTTATTCTTAGCGGACCGTTGCCTGATGAGGAGGCTGCGCTCGCGCTGGCACGGCACTGGTCACTCGTTCAGATTGGCGACGAGAAAGTGCCGGTGCTCGGACAATGGCAGATCCGGACCAAGGAGTTTCGAGAAAACTTGGAATGGGCGATGGTTGTGCCGGGCGACCGCGAAACCTCTGCCGGAGTTGTGGAGTTGCTTGCCGAGCTTTCTGCTCGGGGCGTTGCCATTCATCGATGCGGCAGGGGTTGCTGGTGACGAATGCGATGGATAGGAAGGAACGCCGGGCTGAAGCCCGGCGCCTACGTTAAGACGCGGAATCGCGCTGCGCGGGAAGTGGGTGCTTGAAGTTTGCGCCGGGAGGGGCACAGAACCCTGCCCTTACGACGGCGAGGGCGTGACGTGTGGCGTCGGTGAATTTGCTATCATGAAAATTCGGTTGATCTAACGGGAGGAACGATGTCTCAGCGGATTGGGCGTGGATTCTCGATGGTGTTTGCGGCGCTGCTGGCGATGGCGAGTTTGTTTGGGCTGGGGACGCAGGGGAAGCAGCTCGGATCGGGCGGGGCGGCGCGCACTAGCGCGGCGAAAACGGAGAAGCTGCCGAGTATCACGTTCGAGAAATACAAGCTCAAGAACGGGTTGGAGGTGATCCTGTCGGAGGATCACACACTGCCGCTGGTCTCGGTGAACATCTGGTACCACGTTGGGCCGGCGTACGAGGTTGCCGGGCGCACGGGATTCGCGCACTTATTCGAGCACATGATGTTCGAAGGATCGGAACACGTAGGGCCGAAGGCGCACTTCCGGTACCTGGAGGCGGCGGGGGCGACAGGGATCAACGGCACGACCAGCTTTGACCGGACGAATTATTTCGAGACGGTGCCGTCGAACCAGCTAGGGCTCGCGCTGTGGCTGGAAAGCGACCGCATGGGCTACCTGCTGCCGACGCTGGATCAGGAAAAATTGGCGAACCAGCGCGGCGTGGTGCGGAACGAACGGCGACAGACGCACGAAAACGCGCCGTATGGCCTGGCTCAGGAAGAGCTATTCCACCAACTCTTTCCCAAGGGGCATCCGTACTACGGGAACGTGATCGGTTCGCACGCGGACATCGAGGCGGCGCGGCTGAACGATGTGCGCGACTTCTTCAAGCGGTACTACACGCCCAACAACGCGAGCCTTTGCATCGCGGGCGATTTCGATCCGAAAACGATCAAGGCGGACGTGGAGAAATATTTCGGGACGCTGCCGGCGGGTCCGGAAGTGCCGAAGCTGGACGTGAAGACGCCGCCGATTACCGCGGAACGCCGCGCGGTGGTGACGGATACGGTGGAGCTGCCGCAGGTAAACATGGCATGGTTCGGGCCCTCGTTTTTGACAGCAGGCGACGCGGAAAACGACTTGATTGGACAGATTCTCGGTGGAGGAAAAACGAGCTGGCTGTATCAGACCTTGGTGCACGACAAGCAGATCGCGCAGGACGTGAGCGCGTTCAACGAGTCGATGATGCTGACGTCGGTGGTGGCGATTCAAGCGACAGCGCGGCCCGGCGTGAAGCCCGAGGATCTGGAGAAAGCGATCGACGAAGTGCTGGCGGAGTTTCGCGCCAAGGGGCCCACACAGGCGGAGTTGGAACGCGCGCGCAACGGGACGGAATCGCAAATGATCCAGGGGTTGCAAAGCACCGGGCGCGTGGCCGATCTATTGAACCAATACAATCATTACTTTCACGATCCAGGATTTTTGCAGAAGGACTTCGAGCGCTACGAAAAAATCACCACCCAGGATCTGAAGAAACGCGCGGAAACGGAGCTGGTGACGAGCGCGCGTGTGGTGGTGGACTGCGTTCCCGGCAAGAAAATCCTGAACGATGTGCCGAAGACACCAGAGGGGGAAGAAGGCAAGGAAACGGCGTCTGCGCCGAGTGGCGCCGCCGATGAAGCGTGGCGCGCCAAACCGCCTGCAGCGGGACCCGCGCCGAAATTAGTGTTGCCGGTGCCTGCGGTATTCAAACTGGGGAACGGGTTGACCGTCTACTTGGTGGAGCGCCACAAACTGCCGCTGCTTTCGGCGGCGCTGGAAATCACCGGAGGCGACGCGGTGAATCCAGCCGATAAGCCAGGGCTGGCATCGTTCACCGCGGACATGCTGACGGAAGGCACGACGAAGATGACGTCGCTGGAGTTTGCGGCTGCGGTGGAGCAACTGGGAGCGAACGTCAACTCGGACGCGGGGGACGATTCGTCCGCGGTGACGCTGGAGACGCTCACTAAGAACGACGAGGCGGCGTTCGAGCTATTTGCAGATGCGGCGCTGCGGCCGTCATTCGCGGCGGACGAGATCGAACGGATTCGCACGAGCCGAATCACGACGCTGTTGCAACAGAAGGATTCGCCGCGTGCGCTGGCCGTGAAAGTCGTCGGACGCCAACTGTACGGCGATGCGCCCTACGGCTACACACCTCTGGGCACGGAAGCCGCGAACAAAGCGATCACGCGCGAAGATCTGACGAGCTTGTGGAAGAAAACCTTCGTGCCGTCTGGCGCGGCTCTGGTGCTCGCCGGAGACTTGACGGAAGCGCAGGCACGGGCGTTCGCGGAGAAGTATTTCGGCGCGTGGAAAGGCGAAGGCTTTGCGGCGCCATTGCCGGCGACTCCGGCAGCGCCTGCGCCGGCGATTTATATTTGGGACAAGCCGGGGGTGCCGCAAACGTCGTTGCTGGCGGTGGGGGTGGGGACGTCGCGCAGCACGCCGGACTACGTGCCGCTGACAGTGATGAATACCGTGCTCGGAGGGCTGTTCTCGAGCCGGTTGAACATGAATCTGCGTGAAAAGCACGCTTACACGTATGGCGGCCGCTCGGTGTTCGACTACCGGCGCGGGGCTGGTTACTTCTGGGCGGGCGGGGCGATCCGCACCGATGCCACTGCGGCCGCGACGCAGGAAATCTTCAGCGAACTAAACCGGATGCGCGACACGGAAGTGACCGCCGACGAATTGAAGCTGGCGAAAGACAACTATTCGCAATCGCTGGTTGGGCGTTTTCAGACGGTGGACCAACTTGCGGGCACCTTCGGGGCGCTTCACGTGTATGGATTACCGGTGGACTACTTCGAGAAGCTGCCGCCGGCGATCGACGCGGTGACCGTGGCGGACGTGCATCGGGTGGCGCAGAAGTATATCGACCCGGCGCACATGTTCGTGGTGGCGGTGGGAGATCGCGGGAAAATCGAGCCGGAGTTGCAAAAGCTCAACTTAGGACCAGTGCAGGTAGTCTCGCAATAGCGAAATAGAAATCAGCCACGAGAGCTGCGCTTTCGGCGGCGGGCCAAGGCGGCGATGCGCCTGGCGGCGCGGCGTTTTTCTGCAGCGACGGACTTGGGGTCGATCAACCACTGGGCCCTGCCGGGGCGCTTGGGATGCTTTTTCTTGGAACCGGTGAGGCGGCCGATGCTGAGCAAGCGGCACACTTCGGCACTAGTCGTGTTCATGTCGGCGGCGGTCTCCTGGGCGGTGAGCCAGCGGTCGTTGCGTGCGGGCATCGGGTGCGTTCCTCCGGCGCGGAGAGGGCGCGTAGATTCACTCTAGCGGTAGGTTACTGGTTTTGGCAATGACGTGGCGGCGGAAAGTACACTAGTGCCCGCGTTGACGCCAGGCGGGGCAAGCCTCGGCCCCTACAAAAGATGCGACGGCTGCGCTGCTGGGAGTTACTTCTTGAAGAGGTCTTCGAAGGCTTGACGCGCGTCGTTGTGACGCGGGGGAGCAGCGGGGGCAGCGGCGGTTGTCTTCTGGGCGTAGGACGTCGGGGCCGTGTCCTTTTCAACCGTGGTGCGAAATTCGTAGAAAGTGCAAGAGTTCTTGACGTCTTTGGGAGAGATGCGCTCGGGAACCGGCTGGGTGCATTCGAACTGGGCACCGGAGTCAAAGAAGCGGCATTGCTTGCAGCAGTGGAGTTCGAGCTGGCACTTGGGACATTTGCCGTTGGGATCGAAGCCGGCGGTGAGGACTGCGCCGCAGTTGGAACAGCGGGCGCGGGTTACGGTGCCGACCATGCGCGGAGTGCGCGGGCCAAACTGATCGGCGCGAGGTCCGCCTTGCGGTGGCTTGCGGTCGTGCGACCGCTCTTTTTTTTCATTTTTTTCGGCATCGCGGTACCCGCGATGGCTGTACTTTCGGTCCACAAACGCCTCCGTCCATCAGTCCTGACGGACTGCAACAAAAAATCACTGTCTTAGCGCGGTGACAGGCACTCCACCGTGGTTTGTAACGACCTGGATTGCTACACTCGACCGCTAGCGCTATCTTCCCCAGAGTTTACGAATCAGGATTGCCGGCATTCGAGCAGGAGATGGGACATCTATGTTTTTAGTCCTCTGGGAGTTCGAAGTCAAGCCCGGCTGTGAAGAGCGCTTTGAAAGAGTCTATGGCCCGGGTGGCGACTGGGATTCCCTGTTTCGACGCGATGCCAACCATGTGGGAACGCATTTGTTCCGCGACACGAGCAAGCCGCGCGTCTATCTCACCGCTGATTACTGGCGTTCTCGAAAAGATTACGAAACATTTCTTCAGGCTCAAGGAGCCGAGTACAAAGAGTTAGACGCAGCCTCGGAAGAATTGACTGCAAACGAGCGGCACGTTGGCTCGTATGAACAGATCGACGGCTGAACAGCACCCTTTCAATGCAGCGTCGGTTGCCAAGCTGTGGCGCAGCAGTGCTGCGCCCCTACACCGCGTGCTAGCGTTTTCGCATCCAGAGCGGGACCAAGCCATCGGCTGCTAGATCGGGTTGCAGAAACTGGTGCGGCGCACCGGCCGCGCGTAATACGGCTTCGGCTGCCAGATACCCGCTGCGCACTGCGCCCTCCATCGTTGCGGGCCACCCGGTGGCGGTCCAGTCGCCCGCGAGAAATAAACTGTGGATGCGCGTTTCCTGCTGCGGGCGCCAGCGGTCCACGCCAGGTTCGGGCGAAAATGTGGCGGCCACTTCTTTGATGACCGTGGCCTTCACCAGGTTGGCAGCGCGCGCCGCCGGCAAAGCATGGCGGACTTCCTTCAAGCACAGATCGATGATCTCTTGACGCGTCTTCTGCAACAGATCATAGGACGCACTGATGACCAGCTGGAGGTACTGCCCGCTTGTCACATTTTTGCCGTTTTCGCTGGGTGGGCCGTAGAGGGCGGTCTTGTTGAACACCCACTGCGTAGTGGTGTCCAGCAAGGTGATAAACGGCTCTTTCATAACTTCGCGGTCGAACCAGAAATGGACGCCGGTGATGGGCGCGTCTTTGATCTTCTCCAGGTTTGCGAGGGACGGGTCCATTTGCTTCGCGGCCTCTGGTAGCAATTCGGCCATCGCACCGTGCGGCAGCGCGAAGACATAGGCATCGGCGTTCTCTTGGCGGTCATTGTCGAAGCCGACGGCGGTCACGTCACCGTTTTCCATCACGATCTTGCGCAGGGGAGACCGCAGAATCACTTCCCCGCCCTTGCGTTCAATCGCGGCGCGACAGCCGTCGTAGAGGTCGGCAAGCGCCACCTCGGGAACTCCCATTCGGTAGCCGGTGCTGTTAGAAAGCACGGCTTTCCAGAAGACGTCCACACCGTAGCGGGCGTCGATGCGATCGAGTTCCTCGGAAAGAGCGCTCACCAACACCACGCGCCAGAAGCGGCTGATCGCGGCGGGCGTTTGTTTGCGCCGGTGCAGCCACTCCAGCATGGAAATGCCGCCGGGCTCATCCAAGTCGGAGGGATGGCCGCCGCTGTTCAGGATCGAATAGAAGGCGCGAGCGATCGAGATTTTGTCTTTGAGCGCGAGGGGAGCAAAGGTCAGAAACGAGCCCGTCATGTGAAACGGCGCGGGTAGGAGACCGGCATGCATCTCTCCGCGGCGGCCTTGGGGATCGAGAAGCAGCAGGCGGTCGAAGAACTTGATTTTTTTGGCCGCACCGACGCGCTTGTAAAAGTCTTCGAGGTTGGTGCAGCAACCGAAGGTTACGTGCTGGCAATTGTCGACATGCTCGCCGTTGGGCAACACGTACGACGTAGCGCGGCCGCCGAGAAAGGGACGCTGCTCGAACAACCGTACGCGGCAGCCTGCTTCAGCCAGCGCGACGCCGGCCGCCAGCCCCGCCAGCCCGCCGCCGATCACGATCACGCTTTTCAAGGATATTCTCTTCCGTCACGCGGCCGAAGCGCGCCTGCGCGATGAACAGCATTTTTTCGGCGCGCGAGAGCCGCACGCGCTCGCCGAATACGGCAAAGTCCAGCGCTTCAATGCGTGCCAGAAGCGCGCTATAGGTATGCGTGAGCAGCCACAGAGCGCCGCGGCTTTCCGGATCGATCAGGCCGAGGAGTTCCGCGCCCTCTTCGTAGCATTGCCACGCGCGATCGGCCTCGAAGCGCAACAGTTCCCGCACGCCCAGTGTCGCTTCGCTGCGTCCTAAGTCTTCGGTGGAAACGCCATAGCGATGGAGGTCTTCTTCGGGCAGATAGACGCGGCCGAGGACATGGTCGTCGTGCACGTCGCGGATGATGTTGGTCAATTGGAAGGCCAGGCCCAATTTTTCTGCGAGGTCCAGCGCACGCGAATCGCGAAAGCCAAAAACGTGCGTACACGTGAGACCCACCGTGCCCGCCACGCGATAGCAATACTCGCGCAAGCGGTCGAAGGTGGGATAGTTCTTGACCGTGAGGTCCATCTCCGCACCGGAGATCAGATCGTGAAGATAGCGGGCCGGCATCTTGTACCGATGCATGGTATCCACCAGCGCGGGCAAGACTTCGACCTCGCCATACAGGGGCTCTGAGGACAGCGGTTTCGCGGCGGTACCGTCAAATACCTGAGAGTGGCCAGTGATCGCTTCATCGAAAGCGGCGCGCCACTTTGCGAGCCCGCGCTGCTTTGCGGCTAGATCCTCGCCCTCGTCGGCAACGTCGTCGACAAGCCGCATGAATGCGTACAGAGCCGCCAATCCGTCTCGCTTGGGTTTCGGCAACAAGAAAAACGCATAGTAAAAGTTGCTGCGCGCCGCTCTCGCAATTCGGTGGCATTCCTCATACGACCCCGCGACGGAATCCGAGGCGACGGCCACCGGCGCGCTACCCTTCGACTCTTTCGCCACCAGATGGGTCACCAAGGCGCGCCCCAACAAGCGAATCTGCTTGCCTTTGCCGATCGCCGGACGATGGTGGAGGGTGTCGTAACCTGTCGCTTCGATCGCGTCCAGCACCGCCAGGCCGCCGCGGCTAAACATTTCGAGATCGACACTCAAGCGGCCGTCGACCATCTTGGCCAGCGGCAGGCCTTCGGCAAACAGAAGGCGTGTGCGGGCGATTAAATCCTTCATCAAGCGCGCGTAGCGATCGTCGAAGCGGCGCTCGACAATGTCTGTTTCGCTGAGTCCTTGCGCGGCGGCGGCATCGAGCGGGATGTAAATGCGGCCTTTCTCGAGATCACGCGACACGTCTTGCCAAAAATTCGCAAGTTGAAGCGCAGTGCAGGTGGCATCTGAGAATCGCTGGCGCTGCGCGTCCCGGTAGCCGCAGAGATAGAGGACCAGGCGGCCAACGGGATTCGCGGAATAAACGCAGTAATCGATGACGGCGTCCCACGTGGGATAGCGCTTCACGGTTTGGTCTTGCCGGAAAGCCCTCAGCAAATCGGCGAAGGGCTGCTTGGGAATGTCTTTGGCGACGATGGTCTCGCGCAGAGCCACGAACACGGGATGCGAAGGATGTCCGTCGTAACACGCGTCCAGCTCTCGCTCCCACCAATCGAGAAGCTCGAGGGCCCGCGAGGTGTCGGGGATTTCGTCGCCCAGATCGTCGGCCCAGCGGCAATAGGCGTAGACGTTGTAGAAATGCTGGTGGAGTTCCTTGGGCAAGAGCCAGGAGACGACGTTGAAATTTTCGTAGTGATGCGTCGCGAGCCAGCGCGTGTATTGCTGGGCGGACTCGGGCGAGCAGCCCGCGGGCGGGGCGTGCTGGGCGAGCTCGAGTTCAGAAGGGCGCAGCATCAGGGTCTGCCGGGTATTACGAAGCGAGGGCCGCAGCTCACGGGCGAACGGCTAGCTTGATTTCGCCGCTGCGGGATTTCATGCGAGCAAAGGCCTGCGGGAGCTCGCCGAGGCTGATTTCTTCGGTTACGAAGTCGTGAGCCAGGATATCGCCCCGGCGAATCGCTTCGAGGGCTTCGCGAATAAAGCGCGGGGTATGATGAAACGTCGAGATAATTTTGATTTCGGAATAGTGAATGGCCGCCGGATCGATCTCCACTTGCGTGCCAGAGGGCAAGCCGCTGAAGAAATTCACCACGCCACCGCGGCGCACCATTTCCAGCGCCTGCTTCCAGGTTGCAGGATTTCCGGCCGCTTCGACCACCGAGTCCGGGCCGCGCTGGTCCTCCGTCAGCTCCCTGACGGCGCCGACCACGTCAACGACTCTGGTGACGTCGATCGTGGCCACCGCCCCGAGACGCCGGGCAATCTCCAGCGGCGCCGACCGACGTGCGACGGCGATCACGCGAACGCCTCGCCTGGAAAGCATACGTACGAACTTGAGCCCGATCGGACCACACCCGATGACCACGGCGGTGTCTCCGGTGCGCACTTCCATCTCATGAATCCCGCGCAAGACGCAGGCCAAGGGCTCTACGAGAGCCGCGCTGCCGTCATCGACGGAGTGCGGCACCTCCAGCATATTTTCCATCACGATGCGCCCGGGGATGCGCAGGTATTCGGCGTAAGCGCCGTTGTTGAACAGCAGATCTTCACAGAGGTTTTCTTGGCCACGCCGGCAGTGATAGCAGCGCAGGCAAGGGGCGGAGTTTGCCGCAATCACACGCAGGCCAATGCGCCAGCGAGCATCCACACGCTTGCCCACGGCGGCGATTTCGCCCACCACTTCGTGGCCGAATACCGCGGGCGGCTGGATCATCTTGGCGTGGTAGCCGCGCTGCCAGACCTTCAGGTCGGTGCCGTCAGTCAGCGCCAAACGGACGCGGAGCAGAACCTCATCCGCGGCCACCGAGGGCACGTCAATCTTCTCGATGCGCAAATCCTCGCTGCCGTAGAGCACGGCCGCAGTCATCTTTGACGGGACAATCGCGCGTACAACCGCGGCGGCTTCTTCGCCGATAAAGTCCGTCTTCTTGGTGGTCGTTGTTCTCATGCGTGCGTGATTAGAATCTTCAAAGATTCCGCTGTGGGCCGCGCCGCGAGTTCCAGCGCCTCCTGGATTCTATCCAGCGGGAACCGGTGCGTAACAATTTCCATGACCGGGAGTTTCCGCAACAGCACTAGCTGGGCCGCTTCTTCTTGGATGTCCACCGCCGCGCTGTAGCTGCCCAGTATCTCTTTTTCGTCGATCCCCACCGCTGCCGCAGGAAACTCGATCTTGGTCACCGGGTCGTTCGCGGCAAAGAGCAGAATGCGTCCCCCAGGCCGCGCTGCCGCAAGCGCGTCCTGTACGACCGAAGGATGGGCTACTGCTACCAGTACTGCATCGGCTCCCCGCCCCTCAGTCCGGGCCTTAACGTCTTCAATAAGCTTACCACTGCTCGGGTCAAATGCCTCAAGTGCTCCCAAGGTGAGGCTCTTGGCGCGGCGCTCGGCCATGGGATCGCTGGTATAGAGCGTGGCGCCTTGGAGCTTGGAAACCATTAGTAATTGTAGGCCGATCGGGCCGCAGCCAAGGATCAAAACGGTTTCGCCTGCGGAAACACGCGCTTTCTGCACGGCCTTGACGATGGTGTTGATGGGCTCAATGAACGTGGCTTCTTCGAAGCTGACATTATCCGGCAGCGCGACGATGCCGCGCTCGGCTACCCAGGGCATGGCTTTGACATACTCGCCGAAGCCTCCACCGTTAGGAGTGAAGCCGCCGGTGAGGCCGGTGGTCTTGTATTGCTTGCACTGGGAGAAAAGGCGCTTCTGGCAGTAGAAGCACCCGCCGCAGGGGGTGTGATGAAAGCTCATGACACGGTCGCCGGGCTTCCACTTGGTGACGCCGGGGCCGACGGCTACGACTGTGCCCGCCAGCTCATGGCCGAGGATCTGGGGCGGCTCGACGTAGCGCTGGAAGATCTTCTTGATGTCGGTGCCGCAGACGCCGCAGGCGGCGACTTTGATGAGGACTTCGCCGTCGGCGACTTCGGGGACGGGGACTTCCTCCACGCGGACGATTCCCTTTTCGCGGTAGACGCCGGCGCGCATGGTCCTGGGGATAGGGCCCAAAGACTTCGTCATCTCGGACATGGTAAGCGATTCACTCATCCCGCGAGCGCCTTCAGCATTGGGTCAGATGGCCATTGTGGTGATGATGCCGCGACCGCCTCCAAGTACGCGTCCAGGAAGTCGCCTAACTTCTCGGTTGTTTGTTCGGTTTTTCGTCCGAACCTAATTAGCGATGGGACGCGGTTGGGGAAGCGGGCGATTTGCAGCGCGAGCCGCCGGGGATTCACACGACCTCCCGGCTCAATGACCTTTTCGAAATCGAGCGGTAAGTCTTCGTCATGGGCGTCGCTGATCGCGCGAATTGCAATCGACGCAACTTGCGTCCCAGTAGCCTTGCTAAGAACGTGATAGCTCTCCATTTCAACTGCATCCCCAAACGCAGCCATGGACTTCTTATATTGCGCCTGACTGACGATGTGCTTTGAGGTCAAGAACAAATCTACCGGACGAGCACCACACTGTCCCGCAATTTCCACCAAGTTTCGCTTGCTGTTGACCTTAGCTCCGCCTTCCACTAGCGCGAGGGCTCGAGCTGCCACGATGTCGCCGTTCTTCAGAGAAGGATTCAGACCACCAGCTAGACCCGACGAAATACACAGGTGTGGGCTCTTTGACAGCAGGAAGTAAAGACCGGGTCCATTGCCTGTCTGGCCGATTCCAGTCAGGTAAACGTCTACGTCCGATCGCCCAACCTTCGCATGGTAGGCGACATCACTTCCGGCGTGGGACTCACTTGTGATTTCCTGACGTTGAAATCCGTGTCTCTTTCGCCAAGGAGCGAACTCCGCGTCAACGGCAAATGTTACCAAGACTCGCATGGATTTCTTCGCTGAACACCCTCTGCCGCGCCGGTCCCTCGCCTTAATTGCGGCCCTGCTCGTAAGATGCCGGCCTAAAGGCCGACGCTACATTGAAACCAAGGCGATCACGCGGCGGCGTGAACGATACGCCGGGCGCGGCGCGTGGTGACGTAGCCATTAGCTTCGTACCAGCGAACCGCCCGATCCAGCGCTGCCGCGACCGGTCCAGCTTTGAATCCCAGCTCTTTTTGCGAGCGTGCGCAATCCACGAACATCATGTGTTGCGCGATTTTCACGCCTTCAATCGTGATTCCCGGTTCGCGGCCGATCAGCCGCGAAAATATCGTGCTGGCGTAGGCTGCGCCGAGCGCTACACCGTGAGGAATCTTCAGAGATGGCGCGGGCAGACCGGTGATTTTGGCCAGCAGATCCAGCATCTGTTTGAGCGTCAGATTCTCGCCGCCGAGCAAATACCGCTGACCCACTTTACCTTTTTCCGCGACGAGCAGGTGACCGGCGGCGCACTCTTCGACGCCGACAAAGTTCAAGCCGGTAGCGACGTAGCCGGGCATGCTGCCGTTCAGAAAATCAACGATGATCTTACCGGTCGGCGTCGGCTTCCAGTCCCACGGACCTACCGGAGTGGTGGGCATCGCTACAATCACCGGAAGGCCGTCTTTAGCGGCGTTTAGCGCTTCGCGTTCGGCCATCCACTTCGATCGTTTGTAGTGGCCCACCATTTCTTCCAGCTTAGCGTCGGTGGATTCATTCGGCGGCGATGGGCGGTCGACGGCAATGGTGGCAACCGTGCTGGTGTAAATGAATTGCTCGACGCGCGCGCGCTTTGCGGCAGCGAGAATATTTTTGGTGCCGCCGACGTTGGAATCGTAGATCTCTTTGGAGCGTCTGGCCCAGAGGCGATAGTCCGCGGCGACGTGAAAAACGCGCTTGACGTCTTTCATAGCGCGGTCGAGTGAGGTTGGGTCGCGGAGATCACCGGTGACGTATTCGAGCGAAAGGTCCGCGATGGCGCGGTTCTGGCTGGACGGGCGCAGCAGGACGCGCACGTCTTCGCCGCGAGCAACCAATTGGCGAGCGACGTGGCTGCCGAGAAAGCCCGCCGCTCCTGTAACCAGCGTGGTCATGACGACTGGACGCTCTCTTCGCAAGCCGCGGGCGGCAACTCTGCAATCGGGCCGTGTGATATTTGGGACGCTGCCTGCTCTGGCGACGGTAGTGCAGCGGAATCCAGCAAGCGCGAAAGCTGCGCCCAACCGGGACTCAGCAAGCGGCGCCGGACATCCGCCACATTGCTCGCGAGTTCGCGACTGCGCACGGCCGGAGAAATCAGAAAGCCGTCAAGGTTCAGCTTGCGCAACTCATCGTGCAGCATGGCCAGTTCGACGGCATCGCCATCAGCGTGCGCGATCAACTGCGCACAAAGTAGAAAGCCAGAAAGCTTTGCCGTCCGGATGCTATCCAGCGCCGCCTGGAACGCGCCTTCTCGCGCTGCGCGGCGGTCGTGCGATGGCTGGGTTCCGTCGAAGCGGATCGTCAAATAGAGACGTGAAGATGGCTGAAACTCGTGAATGCGGCGGCGCAGCAGAATGGCATCGGTCGACAAAAACACATACTGATCTGCGGCGGCCAGAGCATTTGCCACGCGCGGCGTTTCGGCGCGTTCCAGCGGCTCATCGCCACCGATCCAAACTATGGGCGATTCCGCCGGAACATTTTCATTCGTATCAAGATTGAAAATCAGGGGAGACTTGCGCCGCAAACCAATCGCCCGTACCGCTCGGCCGAAGGCGAGGTGTGCAGTCAGCCGAAGAGGAAACCGCATCAGCCGTCCTAGAATCCACTACGCAGCCGGAAATCGGCTGGCTGGAAATTCATGGCGCTGTATTCCGGTGCATCTTGCACCTTGTTGCGGAACCTCGCCAGCGCATACAGCGGGAAGGAATTGCGGTACAGGTGATATTTCAGGTAGAACACGCAAGGAAAACCCGTGCCAGTGAATTCGCTTTCGCTCCACGACCCGTCGGAATTTTGCTCGCCGACCAGATAGGAAACCGCTTTGTGAATCGCAGGATCGTCCGCATCAGCGCCTGCCAGCAAGCCAATCAAGCCCCACGCCGTTTGTGAAGCTGTGCTGGCGCCCTGCCCCTTGGTTTCCGGCTCGTTGTAGCTCCGCAGCGATTCGCCGAAGCTGCCGTCCGCCTTTTGCACGCTACGCAGCCAGCTGACTGCGCGCTGGCAATATTCTTTCGCGGTCAGCGAAACCGTTTCCAGAGAACGCAGCACGCCGCTCGTGCCATAAACGTAGTTCACTCCCCAGCGGCCGAACCAAGAACCGTCTTCGCACTGATCTTGCAGCAAGAAGCGCAGCGCACGCTGAATCGCGGGATGCTCGGCCGTCCAGCCGAAGCGGCCCAGACACTCGAGCACGCGCGCGGTAACGTCCGCGGTCGAGGGATCGAGCATAGCGTTGTGATCGGCGAAGGGAATATTGCAAAGGAAGCCCTTGTTGTTGTCGCGATCGAATGCCGCCCAGCCGCCATCGCGATTCTGCATGCTCAGCAGCCACTGCACGCCTCGGCGGACCGCAGCTTCCATGCGCACGGGATCGGGGTACTTTACGCGTTGCAGCGCCATCAAGACGAACGCGGTGTCGTCGACGTCCGGATAGAAATCGTTGCGAAACTCGAAGACCCAGCCTCCCGGCTCGGCGTCTTTGTTTTTCACCTGCCAATCACCCGGGCCCAGCACCTGTTTCGACAAAATCCATTCGGCCGATTTCACCAGCGCTGGATGATCGGCGGGCACGCCGGCTTCTTCGAGCGCAACCATCGCGATGCAGGTGTCCCACACGGGAGAAACACAAGGCTGCAGGCGAATCGTGTCGCCTTCTTCGATTTCAAACCGAGCAAATTCCCGAATCTCGCGCGCCGTCAGCGGGTCGTCGGGACCATGGCCCAACGCCATCAGCGCAAAAATCGAATTCATCATGGCCGGATAGATGGCCGCGAGGCCCTCTGTCCGCTCGATGTGCTCGAGCAGCCAGGATTTGGCTTCGCGCAACGCGCGCTGCCGCAGCGGCTTCCAAGGGAGCTTTTCGTAAAGCTTCAGCGCGCGGTCCAACGCCAGGAAGAAGTTCCTCCAAGAAAGAACCTGATCGCTCCAATCAAACGCCGCCGTCTTGCGCGAAGGATCGCAAAACAATTCGTCCACATGGGCGCGTTCTGGGAGTTTCCAATCCGGACGCAGCGCCGAGAGAATGGCCATCGGAATCACGATGCCGCGCGTCCAGGAAGACATCTCGTAGATGTTCAGATAGAACCAATTCGGCAGCAGCATCATTTCTGGCAAGATCGCCGGAACGAGATCCCAGCCCAGAGCGCCGGCCACCGCGAGATAAAATCGCACGTAAGAGTTGCTTCGCTCCAGCCCACCGAGCCGGTGCACGGTTCCGCGCGCCTGCACCATGTGAGGCGAATTGGTTGCGTCACCCGCGAGCTTTAGGGCGAAGTAAGCTTTGCACGTGGCATTCAGTTCGGAGGGACCGCTGGGATAGATGCTCCAGCCCCCATCGGCCAGTTGCTTCTGCCGAACGTAGTTTGCCAGCTTGGCGATTCGCTTGGGGTCCGCCTTGCCAAGAACGTGAAGGTAGTAGATGTAATCGGATTCGAGGGTGCTATCGGCTTCCAACTCCCCGTGCCAATAGCCTTCCTCAAACTGGAGAGAAAGCAGATGGTCTGCGCCGCGCTCGACGGCTTGCTCGAGGCGCGTAGCCCAGTCCCGCTCGCGCCAAACTGCGGGCGCGGAAGCAGCGATGTCGAGTCCGATGCGTGTGCCAGTCGCCAACGAAATCCCCCCCAAGGGTCATAGCTCGATTCGCCCCACCCGCTCTAAGTACTGTGTTCGCAAGCACTTCCGAACACCGAAAACACGTGTGGCCGGGAAAGGTTACACGAGTACTACTGAATTATCGCTATCTCGCGACTACGGGTCAACCGTTAAGATGCCGCGAGGTTCGCTGACGTGACGTCCCCACCGACAACCCTGCCTTCGAGCGTGGCACGCACCGTTTCCATCAATCCGCTGGGCAGCGCTTCACCCTCGCGCTGCAAGAACTGAGGCTTGCCGCGCAGAAGCTGCAGCGGCATGCCCGCCCACGCCGCGTGTGATGCGGCATCGGCTGTCACTGGCAGCGCTTCCCGCAGGACAAAAGCCGAGGCTCGATCGATCTGCAAACGAGCCGATTCCTTGAAGTCGGCCTTCGCAGGGTCTAGCACCAGCAGATACAGCGATGGCTTCCAGAATTGAAGCAGCGTGTTACTTTCCAAGATCAGATTTCTCTGCCCCTGTTCTAGATCGACCTCGGCTTCCCGCAGGGCGGAGCGCAGCAGCGGCATGCCCTCCGCCAGATAGCCTTGTTTGGTTCTCAACCAGAAGGATCGCCGTGCCCCCGCTGCCAGAAATCGCCCGCTGTCCGTTCCAGCATCCGGCCGCGTTTCCCAACTGATCGCGCAAATGTGCTCGTCCGGCGCGCAGTCGCAATCCCCACCGTTTTGCGCGCACACTCCATGCCCGTACTGTGTGATCTTCCCGGCGACCCAGTTGGCTCCCGGAAACGCGGCGATCAAGTCACACACAAGCTGCGTTTTCCCGATGCTCCGCGTGTGCCCGCCAACAACGATCAGCCGCCAACGCTTTTCGTTCGTCATTCCGCTATGGAGTGCGGCGGCTCGCCGCCGCCTTCACCGTGCAGCCAGCGCCATCACTCGCTTCCTTTTGCCAAAGTGAAGTCCACGCCTCAAAAGCGGGAGCAAGCTCCCGCACTCCAAGATTACTTCCCGCTGACTCTTGTCTCTAATTCTTTGATGCGCGCTGCAAGCTCCGGGAGCCGCGTCTGCCACACGAATTGTTCCTTGAACTTCTCAAGCGACCTCGCCGGCGTACCCCAAACCGTTTGCCCGCTGCGAATTACCTTGCCGCCTAACACTCCGGACTGCCCGCCGATCACCGCACCGTCCTCCAAATGGACCTGTTCTCCAAAGCCGGCCTGGCCGCCGATCACGACATTCTTTCCGAACGTGCAGGAACCCGAAATGCCCGTCAGCGCGGCGATCACCGTATGCGCGCCGATCTGGCAGTTGTGTCCTACGTGAACGAGATTATCGAGCTTCACGCCCTCGCCAATTCGCGTATCGTCCAGCGAGCCCCGGTCGATGGTGGTGTTCGCGCCAATCTCCGCGTCGTCGCCTATCTCCACGATTCCAATCTGCGGAAATTTCCAATAGCGCCCTTCGCCGCGGGCATACCCGAATCCGTCCGCCCCGATCACCGCCCCGGCGTGAATCTCCACACGGTCTCCTACGCGCACGCCGCCATACAACGTGACTCGCGCGTGGATCCTGCAGTGCGCACCAATCCAGCAGCCTGCGGCAATGACGCTGTGCGGCCCGATCTGCGTGCCCTCTCCCACGTGCACGTCTTCCCCAATCACCGCATACGGCCCGATGCTTACGCCCGCGGCAATCCGAGCCAGGGGCGCCACAATCGCGGTGGCATGAATCCCCGCCGCGATCGGCGTCCGCCCTAGCAACAGCTCGGCGGCCTTTGCAAATGCAACCTTCGGATGCTGATGCCGCAAGACCGTCTTGCCGACGACCGTCACGCCTTCTCCGGCAATCACACAAAGCGCCGCCGACACCGAGGCGCGCTCCGCGTGCTTCGGGGCCTCGACGTAGATCAGGTCGTGCGGCCCCGCACGCTCCGGCGACGCCACGCCTCTCAATTCCACGGCGCCATAGCCCTCAATCTTCGCCCCAATTGCTTCCGCAAGTTCACTTGCCGTCCGTGTCATCGGTGCTCACCTTCATGTTTCACGTCTTGATTCTCAGACTCTAATCCCAATTCAGCTCAAGAATTCGTACAGCGGCGCCTCACCCTTCGGCCGTGTCTTCCACCGCGCGTGCACCCACACCCACTGTTCCGAATGCTGGCGAATGATGCTCTCAATCACCTTCGCGAATTTCTGCGTATTCACAAAAACGTCCCGCTCGGTATCGCCCGTTCGAGCTAGCTCAACGGCAGGCTCAAAACGCAGCCGGTACTTTCCGATTGCCTCGTCCCAATACGCATATCCCGGCACGACCGCTGCATCGGTATGCAACGCAACGCGTGCGATGCCCGTCGTCGTACACGCCGTCTTTCCGAAGAAATCCACGAACACGCCTTCCTCGGGCATGGTGTTCTGATCCGCCAGAATCCCCACAGTCCCTGCCTCGCGCAAAATCTTGAGCAGCTGTCGTGCCGACTCATTCTTGAAGATCGGGCGATTCCCCGACAAGCACCGGTAGCGATTGACCAATGCGTCCACTCGCGCGTTATCCAGTGGTCGGGCCATATAGTGCAGTGGAAAACCGTACAGCGCGTGCGCAAACGACGACAGCTCCCAAGCTCCGATGTGGCCCGTCAGATACAAGACGCCCTTGCCGCGCCGCTGCCCCGCGAGAAAGTTCTCGTGGCCCTCGAGAATCACAACCTCTTCGATATTTTCCTTCGAATATCGCGGCAGGCGCGCAAACTCCGCCGCCATCCATCCCAAGTTGCGCACCATCCCACGAATCACAGCCTGGCGCTGCGCATCGCACCATTCCGGAAACGCCAGCCGTAAGTTGAACTCCGCCGTTCGCCGCAGCTTCGGCGACACCGTGTACATCGCGCGCGCTACGCCAGCCGCCAAACCGCGCGCCACGCTGCGCGGCAAGGCCCCAAGCGCCTTCAAAATCACCCACACCGCCCCATATTCGAGCCACTCGCCCATCGTTACTCCACAAACGTCTACAAACCGCCTGACGCGCGACAGTATGCCGTCTCCCGCTTCCCTACCGCCACTTCGAAGTTCGCCGAGGCGCTCAACCGTACCGGCACCCTGACACGGGCACGCAGTTGTAGCGGCCGCCGACCGCGGCGGACGCCTTGGCCCAAGCCAGCAATCCGTGCCATCCACCCTGGGTTCACCCAGCGCTGTGAAGCGCGGCGAGCGGTCTTAGTACCCGCATACGGTCGTGCTAGACTCGCCCCGTGGAGACGAATCAGCCCCCGCAACGACCGGCGAACGCGCGGATTCTGGTTGCCCGCATCGGCTGGATCGTCCTCATCCTCGCCACACTCTACGTCTGCTACTTCAGCCACCTCGGCGCCATCGGATTCGTCGGCCCTGACGAACCGCGCTACGCCTGGATCGCCCGCGACATGGCGGAAACCGGCGACTGGGTGACGCCGCGCCTGTACGGAAGGCCGTGGTTCGAGAAGCCGCCACTCTACTATTGGGGCGCAGCCCTCAGCTTCAAACTGTTCGGCGTCAGCGAAGCCGCTGCCCGTTTGCCAAGCGCCGTCTCCGCGCTTCTTGCCACGCTCGCCCTCGCCTGGCTCGCCTTGCGTCTGTACGGCGCGGAAACCTCACGCTGGCTCCTCCTGCTTCTTCCCACCACAGTCGGCATGATTGGCTTCTCGCACGCCGCCGCCACCGACATGCCCTTCAGCGCCATGCTCACGATTGCGATGGTCGCCGCCGCTTGCCTGATCGGCCTGATTCCTCAAGCCACGACACCATCCTCTTCATTCTTCACTTCCTTTACGTCCTCAACCTCCTTTACTTCCCTCCTCTTCGGCTTCTTCCTCGGCCTCGCCGTCCTCGCCAAAGGCCCCGTTGCGATCATCCTCTGTGGCGGCGCGGTCTTCCTCTGGGCGCTCATCACAAAGCGCTGGCGCGACACCCTCCACCTTCTTCATCCCGCCGCGATCGCCGCATTCTGCCTCACCGATCTTCCCTGGTATATCCTCTGCGCCAGCCGCAATCCCGATTTCTTCCGAATCTTCATCATCGAGCACAATTTCAAGCGCTTCCTCACACCCGAATTCCAGCACATCCAGCCGTTCTGGTTTTACGCCGAGATCATTCTCATCGCCTTCCTTCCTTGGACCGCCGCTCTCCTCTGGACACTGGTCACCGGACTGAGGCGCGCACTCACTGGTCAGTTGAGCCCACCAACTTACTTCCTCTTCTGCTGGGCGGCGTTCTGCGTAGTGTTTTTCACAATTTCTCGCTCCAAGCTTCCGGGCTACATCCTCCCCGCTGTTCCTCCAATTGCCCTGATCCTATCTCGCGCCGCAACATCGTTGGCGCCGGCAAAACGCTGGTCCTTCGCCCTTGCATCACTGGCCATGGCAACGCTGTCCGGCTGCGCATTTGTCGCCATTTTCAAGGGAGGCGATCGACTACTGAAGAATCTAGTTGCATTCGCCTCTCTGTTTGAGCTGATTTTGCTCTTTCTCGCGGTCGCAAACCTCCTGCTCGGCGTCTTTTTTCTTTTCTCTTGCCGGAGTGCCGCAGTGGCAGGCGTCGCCTTGTCTTTGTTTCTTACGTTTCCTCTTCTGGATATTTTCTCGGAGTTCACACCCGTCTCGATTCTGTCGCCGCGTTACGTGGCGTACCAGCTGCAAGCCGCGCAGGTGCCCTTGGCCGCCCTGCGAGTCTCACGCCTCAAGCGCGCCACAATCTACAACTTGGATTTCTATCTGCGAACCGACCTACAGGAATGGGACCGCGATCTGTCACGCGAAGTCTACTTACTGGCAAACGGGTCGCTACCTTGCTCGAAGATGCCTGAAGAAGTGACTTGTTCCAATTTGTGGGGAGAGATCGACAACGCTGATAGCTTCGAGCTGCTACATCTAACTCCGAAAATGCTAGTGAGCGGCGTGCCCGGTAGCCGGTAACCTCAGTAAGAAGAAGCTCACCACGCGGTTCTCGTACGCGCGCTTGTCTTCATCGCCCATATTCGAGAAATTCCCGTGTGCGATCTGCGCCTGGTCCTTCGGGTCCGGCGCTTTCAAATACATTTGCCGCGTGATGTCGCCCAATTCCGGGTCGTCGGCTGCCTCGATGAACAGCTTCGGCACGCCCGCCAGCACGGCCATCCTCTTCGAGTTCGAGAGCGGCAGCTCCCCGCGATACTTCCGGTTCAGCCAATCAAAACTCATCTCCGCCGATCGAGCCATCAGCGGGAATCCCCCCAGCCCTTGCTGTTCGACGCCTACCTTCACCATTTGCTCCGGCAAGTCATACGCCGAGTCCAGCACCAGCGCCCGCACGCGCTTGTCGCCCTCGGCCTCTCGCAGTGCTGCGTAGGCGCCGAGGTTGTAGCCCCATAGACCAAAACCCGCTTGATCGACGTCGCTGCGCGTGGCCAGCGTGTCGATGGCCGCTCGCACCTCATCCGCTTCGCGGTACCCGAACGTGGTAATTCCGTCGTTCGCGCCGTGCGCCGCAAAATCAAACACGAACACGTTGTACTGGTGATCCTGCAGCGCGGTGACCAGCGTCAGCAACTCGCCCTTGCTCGATCCATAGCCGTGGCATAGGATGATCGTCGAAGCCCCGCGAAATCCCGGGAAAAACAGCCCCTGCCGCGCTCCGCCGCCCGGCACCGTAAACTCCACGGCATCCGGGTGCCCGGGAAAGCTCTGCAGATTGATGTCGCTGCTGGTCCGTTGCGGCTTCACGATGCGGTACACCAGAAAGCCCGCAATGGCCAGCGTCGCCAGCACGGCAAAGAACACCAGCGCCAGCACCGCCGTCAACAGCTTGATGTACCAGCGCATCGGAGAACGAAGTTCGGAAAGGTTGGCCATTCGTGGTCTATTTAGCCGGGCTCCCAGCCCATATTCCAAGTATCAACGCGATAATTTGCATGCTAGCACACGGAATAAATTCCCAGCCCGCAACTCCTTTCCCATGTGTCCCATGCGTATCCTATGACTAACGTCGCCGCGCCACTCTGCTTCGACTGCCCCATTCCCTCCGCCACCTCCTTTCCTTCCTTACCTCCTATACTTCCTCTATCATGGTTTCGCGTGACAGGGTCGCGCCGCTCGCCACCGTTCCATGAACATCGTCGATCTCCGCCAAACCAGCGTCCGCCAGCTTGAGCCGCTCCTGGAAGAAGAAGCGCGCCACTGGCACGATGAGTTGCATTGGGACTACCGCGGCGCGCTCGAGCTGATCAAGCGCTTCCTGGAAGCCCACGCGCTCTGTGGCTGCGTGGCGTTTGACAACGGCACCGCGGCTGGTTACTCGTTCTACGTCCTCGAAGAGCAAAAAGGTCTAATCGGTGGCCTTTACGTTTCCACGCGCTACCCGCAAGCTGCAATCGGCCGCCGCCTTCTGGACGAAATGCTCTTCTCCATGCGCGCGTTGCCGCAACTCTCGCGCATTGAAGCACAGCTCATGCCCTTCGGCGGCCCTGTAGACGCTGCGCTCCGCGAACAGGGTTTTCACCTCTACACGCGCCAGTTCATGCTCTTCGACTTGCAAAAGCCGTCCACCGCGCAACCCGGCGCTGCGGCGGGCATGCGGCTCGACCGTTGGAGCGATCGCTTCTTCGAGCCGAGCGCCAAGCTGATCTATTTGTGCTACACGAATCACGTCGACGGCGAAATCAACGATCAATATCGCAGCCGCGCCGGTGCGTTGAAATTTCTCAAGAACATCATTCTGCTGCCCGGCTGCGGCCAATTCGTCGCCGGTGCGTCCTTCGTCCTGCGACAAGCCGGGAGCGACGAGCTCATCGCCGCGGTCTTGACCAGCGAGGTCTCACCCGGCGTCGGCCACACCACGCAAATCTGCGTGCTCCCCGGTTACCAAGGTCACGGCCTCGGCCGCACCCTCATGCAAACTTCCGCCGAAGCCCTTCGCGCGATGAAATTCCGCGAACTGACCCTCACCGTCACCTCGCAAAATCGCTCTGCCGTCCAGCTCTACGAGAACCTTGGCTTCACCACCATCCGCACATTCACCGCCGGCGTCTGGCCCCGCTAGATCGCGAGCAATCGGCGATGTTCGTTAACACGCCAGCGCCGTCCCACTTTCGGACACCTCGACCTTCCGGTCACCGCGCGCACTCAACATAAGCTTCGCAATGTCAGTGAATTGGCAGGAATCAACCTGGAAGAGCACGTGCTCCTCGCAATACCATCTAGGTCACGACATCGCGTTTGCCACAAGATTGCTGGAGGGTCAGCCCGTGGTCACTTTTTACCAAGACATTCGCTACGCTCTGCGCATCCTGTTCAAGAATCCGGGCTTCACCCTGATCGCCGCACTCTCGCTCGCTCTCGGCATCGGCGCCAACAGCGCCATCTTCAGCCTCGCCGACGCCATCTTGCTCCGCCCCCTCCCGATCCTCGCGCCCAGTTCCGTCATGACCGTCAGCACCAACACGCTCAACAATCCGTTCGGCGGCATCTCCTATCCCAACTTCCGCGACCTTCAGGCCAAGTCCCATTCTTTCGACAGTATGATCGCCTTTCAACTCTCGACGTTCAGCGTCGCCACCTCCACGAAAGCCCTTCCCCAGATCTACTCCGGTGTAATCGCCGGCGAGAACTTCTTTCAGGCTCTCGGTGTGAAGCCCATCCTCGGCCGTGGCTTTCTTCCCGAGGAAGGAAAAGTTCCCGGCCGTGACGCCGTCGCCGTCGTCAGTTACGCCTTTTGGGAAAACCAGCTCGCCAAAGATCCCGCCGCCATCGGCCGCAATCTCCGCATCCAAGGCATCGACTTCACCGTCATCGGCGTTGCACCGGAAGACTTCACCGGCGTCGAGCAATACTTCAACCCATCCATCTACGTTCCAGCAATGATGTCCCAGCGTCTCGCCGCTAGTCCTACCGATCCGCTCGAAAATCGCAACGATCACTCCTTCTCCGTCAAGGGACGCCTCAAGCCCGGCGTTTCCCGCCAAACCGCCCAGGCCGATGTCGCCACCGTTTGGAGCGCGTTGCAGCAGCAATATCCAGAGGGCAACCAAAGCCGCGCCATATCCGTGCAAACCGAACTCGAATCGCGCGTCAGCCGCACTGGACCCGACGCCACGCTGGTCGCCATTCTCATGGCTCTAGTCGCCGTCGTTCTGCTCATCGCCTGCGCGAATGTCGCCAGCTTGCTCCTTGGCCGCGCCCGCGCACGCACGCGCGAGATCGCGCTCCGCATTTCGCTGGGAGCCAGCCGCATCCGCCTTCTGCGGCAACTTCTCACCGAAAGTTTGCTGCTCGCTTTGTTTGGCGGCGGGCTTGGCCTTTGGGTCGGCTACGGAGGCATCGCGTTCCTGCAAACCATCCAGATTCCCAGCGATCCACCGATCACCATATCCCCCAGGCTGGACGCCCGCGTGCTGGTCTTTAGCCTGCTCATCGCGGTCCTTAGCGCCGTGATCTTCGGCCTGGCGCCCGCCTTGCGCACCATGAAAACCGATCTCGTTCCCGCGCTCAAGGCCAGCACCGCCGGATCGATCGGCGGCAACCGCACCATCGGCCGCAACGTCCTGGTCGTCTCACAGGTCGCTCTCTCCATGGTCCTGCTCGTCGCCGCTGGCATGCTCCTCGACGGCTTCCGCAAATTGCTCGCTGTGAATCCCGGCTTCAGTTCCGACCATCGCCTAATGACCGAACTCGACACTTCCCTCGTGCGCTACACTCCCGCGCAAACCCACGACTTCTACCGCAAGCTTGTCGACCAGTCCCGCGCCCTCCCCGGCGTGCGCTCCGTCACTCTCGCCCGCTCCATTCCCTTTCTTCCCAATCAGTTCACCACTTCCGTTGTTCCCGAGGGCTATCAACTCGCCAAAGGGCAGGATTCCGATACCGTCTTCGGCAACATAGTCGACGAACGCTATTTCGACACCATGAACACTCCGGTCGTCCGCGGCCGCGCCTTCACGGCTGACGACAAAGACGCCACGCAACGCGTCGCGATCGTCAACCAGGAGTTCGCCAACGCCTACTGGCCCAACCAGGAGCCGCTCGGAAAGCGCCTTCGCCTGAGCCCTAGCGGCCCGTGGCTCGCGGTGGTCGGCGTAACACAGACAGCCAAGTACCTCTTCATCGGTGAACCTCCGCAAAAGTTCTTCTATTTGCCGTTCGCGCAAAACGACAGCACCCAGATGCTTCTGCTCGTTCAGACCACCGGCGACCCCGCCTCCATCGCCGCACCGATTCGCAACGTCGTCCAGGCCCTCGACTCCAATCAGCCCGTCTTCAACGTCCGCACCCTCGACGCCTTCTATCATCAGCGCGCTGTTACCGTTCCCTTGATGATCATCGAGCTCGTTAGTGTCATGGGACTTACGGGACTCGTTCTCGCGCTGGTCGGCCTCTACGGACTGATCTCCTTCTCGGTCGCCCGCCGCACGCAAGAGATCGGCATTCGCATGGCCATCGGCGCAAACGAGAAAGATGTTCTGAAAATGATCATCCGCCAGGGCCTGGCCATTTCGCTGGTGGGCGTAGCGCTAGGCGGGGTCGTCACATTTGGCGTCGCCCGCGGGCTCGCGGCTGGCCTGGCAGGTCTGGCCGCCATGAGCCCCGTCACCTTCGCACTCGTCCCGCTGCTCCTGATCCTCGCGACCCTGGCGGCCTGCTACATCCCCGCCCGCCGCGCGTCCCTGGTCGACCCCGTGGTCGCCCTCCGCTACGAGTAGCGGCGGCGTGGCTTTAGCCAATGTAGTGGCCGGTCTTCAGACCGGCCAGCGCCGGCGTGATGTACGCGCCGCGCAGTTCAGGGTTACGTAGGCGCCGGGCTTCAGTCCGGCGTTGCGGCCCTCCACAGTAGCGGCGAGTTCATCTCGCCATCTTGCCCCCGCCATCGCGACGCGGTGTAGAATGCCGCCACCAAACCGGGAGCCACGCCACATGAACGCCAAAGACTTCCGCCGCATCGCCCTGAGCCTCGAAGGCGCCGAAGAAAGCTCCCACATGGGCAGCCCCGACTTCCGCGTTGCGAACAGAATCTTTGCCACCCTAGCCTCGCAGGACAAAGGCTATGGAAACCTGATGTTGACTCCCGAGCAACAAGCGGCGTTCGTCGAGGAATTGCCGGACATTTTCCTCCCGATCGCCGGCGGCTGGGGCCGCATGGGCGCGACTCACATCCGCCTGGCCGCAGCCAGCGAAGACGTCCTCGAGGGCGCTCTACACACCGCCTGGAAGCTGCGCATCGAGAAAAACGCCAAGTCCGGCACCAAGTCCGCCAAACGGACCCGACCCAACTCGAAACTCTCGCGCCCCAAGAAGTCTAGCTGACACACAGGATGTGTTGGAGTGTCCAAGCGTCCGTCTCGGCCCGGCTTTGGTCGCTGACGGCCGACGCTTCGACACAACCTTACGGCTTCCCCACTGACTTCATGGACTTCCGATGCGCTTCTTGCGACCACTCGAAAGCTTTATTGGCATGTTCCATCGCTTGCTTGGAATGTTCGTGCCCGGTCTGATGATCTTCTTTCCCGTGGTGCGCGGCGGCAGCGCGGTGCGCGTGTGCGGCGAGTTCGTGGAATTCGGCGGCTCTTTGGTGCGATTCATTTGGCATAGGGCTCCTGTCCTCGACGTCCGCTAAATCTTAGGACCGTTTCATTTTCGAAACTCTCCAATTACAAACACTCGCGCCGCGGGCAACCTGGCGTCAAGACTAGCGCCGACCGTCGCTCCGCAATCGAGAAGTACCCTACAGCTCAACCACAACCGGAGACGCCTTGTCGCTCACCTTCGTCTCCTCATTCTTTAAGACCACTTTGAGTGCACCTTCCTTGGCCGCATTTCCAAACGTGTCGTACGCCTTGAGGATGTCCTTCATCGCGAAGCGATGCGTCACCAGTTTACTCGGCTGCAGCTTTCCCGAGCGGACCACCTTCAGCAGCATCGGCGTTGTTACCGTGTCCACCAGCCGTGTGGTCAGCGAAATATTCCGGTCCCACAGTTTTTCCATGTGCAGTTCTACCGGTTTGCCATGCACACCCACGTTGGCGATGCGTCCGCCGGCTCCGACGATGGCCTGGCAGATCGCGAACGTCGCGGGAAGCCCGACCGCCTCAATGGCCACGTCCACGCCGGCTCCCTCCGTCAGTTCCATCACGCGTTCGGCAGCGTGTCCGTCTGCGCTGTTGACCAGCGCCGTCGCCCCGAACTGTTTGGCGACCTCTAGCCGCTTGTCGTCCAGGTCAATCATGAAGATCGCCGCCGGCGAATAGAACTGTGCCGTCAGCAGAACGGCAAGCCCCACAGGCCCCGCACCCACAATGGCAACCGTGTCGCCCGGCTTCACCTGCCCGTTCAATACGCCGCATTCAAAGCCCGTCGGCAGAATATCGCTCAGCATCACCAGAGCTTCTTCGTCGCCGTCGGCTGGGAAGTGGTAGAGACTTCCGTCGGCTTGCGGGATGCGCACGTACTCGGCCTGAGTTCCGTCTATGGTGTAGCCCAGAATCCAGCCCCCGTGCCGGCAATGGGAATACATCCCTCGTTTGCAGAAGTCGCACTTCAGGCAGGCAGTGACGCACGAAATGATCACCTTGTCTCCAACGTGAAACTCGGAGACGCCCGCTCCCACTTGCTCGACTACACCAATGCCCTCGTGGCCGAGAATGCGTCCGTCGGTCACCGCTGGCAGATCTCCTTTGAGAATGTGAAGGTCGGTTCCGCAAATCGTCGAGGTAGTAACTCGCACGATGGCGTCGCCCGGATCCTGGATGGTCGGGCGCGGCTTGTCTTCCCACGCGCGTTTGCCCGGACCGTGATAGACCAGCGCTTTCATGGTGGTGCGCGCGCCCGGAGTTGCGGCGCTCTTAGTCGTTGGTTCGAGTTCAGCGGTTGTCATTCATATTTCCTCGGATAAATCGTACAGCGATCCACAACGCCGCGGCTGTGCGGTATGGCACACCAAGAATCACAAAGAGACACCTGTGCAGGCATCGCGAGTCGGTGCTGGAACGATGTCGGCAAGAGGCTGAGCGCCGCATTACGATTCACCGCCACTCTGTAGCCCCAACTAAGATGTGTCCCTTATCGGACAGAAACGCTTTCCCTCAACGTCTAAGATCTCGTCTAGGATCACACGCAGTTGATCCGGAACGAGGAGAAACAAATGACGACTCCGAAATCTGAGAAGTGTGCACACCCGGTTTGTTCCTGCATGACAACGTCTGGCAAGTATTGCAGCACCCAGTGCGAGGCCATGGAAAAGACGCCGGACATCGATTGCGCGTGCGCACACACAGGATGCAAAGGCAAGACCTCGTAACGAGAAATTGGTCTAGCGGTTGGTGAGCCGGAAATACGGCTCGCAAGCAAACATGACAAACAAAAAGCGGATTAGAACGGCGAGCGCCCCCAAGGCACAGGCGGGCAACGGAACTCGACGGACTAAAGCGAAAAGGAAACCTAAGAGCAAGCAAGGCTTGGAAATGACGGATTATCTTCTCGAAGCCCACCCTGAGCTTGGTTTTCCCGTCGCTGCTACAAAGCTCGCAAAATCGGAAGCTTGAGTTTCCGTCAAACGAACCCCTAACCGAATATAAGGATCGAAGGTGCCCCCGTGTTGGTACAAGATCTGAGCAAACAAGAAGGTTGTGAACTTCTCCAGCGGGTGGGATTCGGCAGGCTCGGATGTGTGAACAAGAACCAGCCGTACATCGTTCCCACCTACTTCGCGTACGAGCCCGACCATCTCTTCGGGTTCTCAACGGCTGGACAAAAAATCGAATGGATGCGCGCCAACCCGCTCGTTTGCGTTCAGGCTGACGAAATCGTCAATGAAGACAACTGGACTAGCGTGTTGGTGTCCGGCCGCTACGAAGAGCTGCCTGACAACCCCCAGTACGCCGCGCAGCGTCTTCATGCTCATTCGTTGCTCGAAAAGCGAGCTTCGTGGTGGCGACTGGCAATCGTGACTTCCCAAACCCGCGACGCGCATCTTCAAATTCTTCCAATCATCTACTGCATCCACATCGAAAAGATTACAGGTCATCGCGTCTCCGCGGATCAAGAGCGCCATCCCGCGCCTATGCCGATCGCTCCAAGCCTCCAATCCAGCCGCTAGACGCCGTCCAGGGCGGCGCAGACGCAGCCACTAAGATGACGTTGGGTGCACCGGGTTCGCATTACTGGAGCATAGGACAACCCTAGCTCTCAACGAGTTCCATTTCGGGAATTCCTACACCGCGAGCAGGCTTGGCCTCGGTTTACCCTTGACATAATATACCTTCTGTGGTACTCTTCTTCGTGTTAGCCCGAAACACTCCCGCCCCCGATTTCATTCAACCCATTTGTTTTCTTCCGCTTACGCACTCTTTTTTGCGACGGCGCCACTTCATCTCCTTTATTCTCAACCACTTGCGCACTCTTTTCATCGCAACGGAGGGTGTGGGGCTCGCACCCCGCTTTTCGTCACGCATCACTCGCCACTTGCTTCCTTACTTTTTCCTCGCGGCCTCGAACTCGTCCCCTGCCTGCCACCCCTGCAACTCCGGCGCGGTCGCGGCCGCCTGGCCCAGCGCGAAGCCGAAGCGCGTCATCTTGGCCAGGCCGGTGAAGTCCATCTCGGGGCGGTATTCGTCGCTCGGCTGGTGGTAGTGATGGTCGACGTAATCCTTGGCCTGCGCTTCGCCCCACGTTTCGTCGTGGCCTTTGAACTTCAATCCTTGCCCGACCGAGAACGAAGGAATGCCAACGCGCGCCAGGCTGAAGTGATCGGAGCGGTAGTAGTGCCCTGCCTCGGGACGCGAATCGGGCCGAAGCGCCAGGCCAAAGCTCTTCGCGGTGGACTCAACGACCGGATAGAACGTGGTTCGCTCCGCGCCGCTCGCTTCCACCTCTTCGGGCTCGCCGAGCGGCGCGAGCGCGTCGAAGTTCAGGTCCAGCGAAATTTTCGACGCGGGAATCGGCGGATGCTTGCCCAGATATTCCGAGCCGAGCAAGCCTTGCTCTTCCGCGGTGACCGCAGCAAAAAGGATGGACCGCGGCGGAGCAGCCGCAGCCGACGCCCAGGCGTGCGCCATCTCCAGAAGAGTCCCGCAGCCGGTCGCGTTGTCCACCGCGCCGTTGTAAATGTTGTCGCCCTTCATGCTGGCATCGATTCCCAAGTGATCGTAGTGCGCGGTGTACAGCACTGCCTCGTCCTTGCGTTTCGCGTCGGCTCCGGGAAGCATCGCCACCACGTTGCGCGAGAGGAACGAATGCAGCTGACTCGCCACGTGCGCTTTCAAGTGGACCGGCAACTCCACCGGCTTGAATTCATGCGTCTGCGCCTGGGCAAACAATTTGTCCAGGTCCTGCCCGCCCATCGCCGCCAATTTCTTGGCAACGTCGAGTTGAATCCACGACGCAGCTTGCAGCTCGGGCGTGCCGTCCAGCTTCAAGTACGAGCGTTCGCGGCCCCAGGAATTGCGCACCACTTCCCAGCCGTAGCTGGCCAGATCGGTGCGATGAATGATCAGTGTGGCCAGCGCGCCCCGGCGCGCGGTCTCCTCAAATTTGTAAGTCCAGCGGCCGTAATACGTCAGCGCCTTGCCCTTGAAGAATTTCGGATCATCCGAGGGCGGCTCGTTGACGAACAGCAAAGCAACTTTACCCTTCAGGTCGACGCCCTTGTAGTCGTCCCAGTTGTATTCCGGCGCCTTGATTCCATAGCCGATAAACACGATGGGCGCGTCGATGTCGGCGGTTTCCGTCTGGCTTTGGTTGTTGGTTACAAACTCGTCCAAATTCTTCAGCTTCACCACGCTGTTGCCATTCACAAGCTCGAACGAGGTGTCCGGCAGCGTCTTCACGCCAACCATCGGCACGCTCTGGAAATACGTGCCGTCGTCGCCCGCCGGCTTCAAACCGTACAGCGCGAATTGCGTACCGATATATTCGGCTGCGATGTCGCTGCCGCGCTGGCCCATGCCGCGGCCTTCCAACAGATCGCTCGAAAGAAATTTCACGTGCGCGCGGATTCGCTCGCCATCAACAGGCGGCGCCTGCTTCCCCGCCTGCCCGCCGCTGCTCTTCACCACCGCAACGGAAAAACCGCAAAGCACAAACGCAGAAAAAAGTACGACCGACAACCGTGGCTTTCGCTTAGAAATCATTCCTGGCCTCGTAGGATTTTCCGCTGGCGCAGACTCCAGCGCCGCAGTTTCTTTACATCGCTACTTTCTTACTTCTTTACTTCACTTTTTCGCGCGATCTTTGAGCAGGTTCTTCAGCTCCGACATGAACTCCTGCACATCCTTGAAATCCATGTACACCGATGCGAACCGCACGTACGCAACCTTGTCCAGCTTCTTCAGCCGGTGCATGATCATTTCACCGATCTCGGTGGTGGTCAGCTCGCGCTCCGTGGCTTCGTGCACCACGCCCTCGATGTCGTCGACGATGGCCTCGAGCTTCGGCGTCGGCACCGGCCGCTTCTCGCACGCTTTCAACAATCCCTGCAAAATCTTCTGCCGCTCGAAGCGCTCCCGCCGCCCGTCCTTCTTGATCACCATGTAGGGAATTTCATCGATGCGCTCGTAGGTGGTGAAGCGGCGCCCGCATTTCAAGCACTCGCGGCGGCGGCGAATCGTGTCGCCGGTGCGCCCTTCGCGGGAATCAATCACCTTGTCGTCGACGTGCGCGCAGAAAGGACACTTCACTCGGCTGACTCTCCTGACGGGGCTTACCCTTTGGCGTCCCCGGCTACCGCCTCGTCGATGATTTCGTCTTCGTGCTTGGCCAACCGCCGCAGTTCACCTAGCGACATGCCCTCATGAATCAGCAGCGGCACGCCCGCCAGGCTACAGGATGCGAAGGTAATCAACCACACGACGATCGCGGCCACAAAAGCCGGCTCTTGTTCTACTCCAAAGATTACAGTGTACGCAACGATCGATCCGGCTTGCGAGCCTCCGCCCACTCCGGGCACTTGTACCGCGGAACCCACCATCGTAAACGCGAGGATCAGCAGCGCGTCGCCCAAGCCAATCGTCGCGAGCTTGCCGCCGAAGCTGTGCGACACCCAAACGTAAATTAGGAGCACGAGAAACCAATGCGCGGCGGAATAAAAAACGGTGAGCGCCAAATCGCTCCACGTTCGGATCGTCTGCACGCCGCGGGCAAAGCCCAGAAGAATGCGCGCCGCGCCGGCTTTCCAACCGTGCGCGGCCAGCACCACCTGCAACCTTCGTTCGAGCAGCGCCGTGCCGTGTAAGCGCAAATACACCAGCACGACGATGGCTCCGAGCACGCCGACACAGAGTATGGTTCCGGTGGTTCGCGCTGCGGTCTCAAGAGTGGTCGCGGTACCTCCCGAATGTGCGTGCGACTCGAACAGGAGAAGTCCCAACCCAGCGATCACCGCGGTGGCCGCCGCATCAAAAAGCCGCTCGAGCACATACAACCCGAACATATCGGCAATGGGAAGTTTTTCTTTTTGCGCAAGAAGCAGCGGCCGGACCGGCTCACCCGCACGGCCCAACAGAAACATTGCGGAAAATCCTGCCAGCGTCAGCTTGTAGATGGTCCAAAAATTGGATTTGCCGAGGTTTTTCTGGAAAACCTGCCAGCGCAGCGCGCGGAGAGCGTAACACCCGTAGATCGCGACTATCGAAAGGATGAGCAGATACGGATTCGCGCCCTGCACAGCGTGAAGCAGTTTCGCGCCGCTGAAGCCGGCCAAGAATCCGCTTGATTTGTAGATGACGAAGCCCAGAACGCCGAGCCCGATCACAACAAAGAGGAGCTTCCTCGATGAAACGCGCATGCAGTTTTGAGACTACTGGCCGCGTCACGTATCGTCAAGCAGGCAAGTTAGCGGAGTTGTTATGAAATGCAGAGTAAGGTTGCGACGCGGCGTCGGACTTGTTCAAGCCCGGAAAACTATACAAGCTCGACCGGCGCTGCCCTAGGGCTATACTGTGCTCGCTATGGCCGTGATTATTTCCATGCTGCGGGGCGTGAATCTGGGGCCACACAAACGCTGCAAGATGGAAGAGCTGCGGGCGTTGTACGAATCGCTGAAGCTGCGCGAGCCGCAGACTTACGTGCAGAGCGGCAACGTAATTTTCAAAACGGACGAACGGGACCTGGCGAAGTTGGCCAAGCAAATTGAGGCTGGGATCGAGAAGAAATTCGGATTTCAGAGCGACGTAATAGTGCGCACGACTGGGGAACTGCGGAGCGTCGTCGCGCGAAATCCGTTCGCCAAGCGGCGCGGGGTCGAGCCCAGCAAACTGCTGGTGACATTCCTTGCGGGTGATCCCGGGGCGGAGGCGCGCGCGAAGGTTCTACAGATCAAGAGCGATCCCGATGAAATGCGGATCGACGGGCGCGAACTTTACACGTATTTCCCGAATGGAATGGCACGGCCGAAGGTTCCTTGGGCGACGCTCGAGCGGGTGCTGAAAACGTCCGGGACGGGCCGAAACTGGAATAGCGTCCTGAATATGCTTGCGATGGCGGAGAAACTGGAAGGGGCGGGATGAAGGTAAACCCCTCGAGGGTAGGGCAAACAGGCTTCGGCATGCACCTATCATTAATCTTGCAAGCTCGGAATGGTTGGGTTGAAGTTGAATCCAAATCCCGCCCTCTGAGGAGGGCGGCTACAGCAATGGGCTAGGCATTGCGTGTGGACGCGGTCAGATGTATGTTACCCGTCCTCGGATCCGCCAAAAACGGAAATTCCATCGAAGGGGCACGGAGAGCTGCCGATGGACACACTTACCCTCGTACATGTCGCGATTAGCCTGATTGGAATCTTCTCGGGATTCGTCGTGGTGTTCGGGCTGCTGGGGGCGAATCGGATGGACGGGTTAACCGCGCTGTTTTTGGCGAGCACCGTGGCGACCAGCGTAACCGGCTTCTTCTTTCCGTTTCACCACTTCATGCCGTCGCATGCCATCGGTATTATTTCGCTGGTGATGCTGGCCATTGCCATCGTGGCTCGCTACCCGAAGCAAATGGCCGGCGGCTGGCGACGAACGTACGTAATCACCGGGGTGATTTCCCTGTACCTCAACACCTTCGTCTTGGTCGCACAAGCGTTCATGAAGGTACCCGCGTTGAAAGCGATGGCACCGACGGGGTCCGAGCCGCCGTTCTTGATTAGCCAGCTGGTGGTTATGGTGCTGTTCATCGTGCTCGGCATTTTTGCTGCGAAAAAGTTCCATCTCGAGTCAGCGCACGCTTGATCGAACCTCGCCGGGCGGCCACCGCTGCCTCCTACTCCCGGCCCTAAGTCCAGTGTTCCCTTGTGTTTCGCGTGGGCGGTGAGTAAGATGCGGACATTCGTCCCATCTTTGGGACGCCTTGGGGAACTTCTGAGGGGCAATTTGCGTTCCATAGTGTGCAGGCCGAGACGTACCAGGATTCGAGGCTGATGAGACGTTGGAGCAGGATGCCCAACTGGTCCAGCAATGCCTCCAGGGAGACGGTTCAGCCTGGGAGGAGCTTGTACGCCGACACACGCGCCGCATCTTCAACATTTGCTACCGATTTACCGGCAATGGAACGGAGGCCGAAGACCTATCGCAGGAAGTGTTCCTCCGGGTGTACCGTACGCTGGGGAGTTATCGATCGGCGCACGGCGGATTTGCAACATGGATGACCAGCGTAACGCGCAACCTGTTGATCGATCATTACCGGCGGACCAAGCGAGACCGTATTACCGATTCGCTGGACGACGCCATGCCGGTGGTGGAGAACAAGGAATCGGCGGGGCGGCGTCCCGACGAACTGCTGCTCCTTGGCGAGCTCAGTTCGCAGGTGCAAACGGCGCTGACGAAGCTTTCGCCGGAATTGCGCGAGGCGGTGATCTTGCGCGATCTGCAGCAATTGGAGTATGTGCGAGATTCAGCGGGCGCTGTCTGTTCCTGAGGGAACCGTGAAATCGCGGATCAACCGCGGGCGGATCGAGCTGGCGCGGATTTTGCAACAGATGGGAGTTAGACCATCGTAGGCGCTGGAAGAGGAAGAAAAGGAATTAACACAGAGGACACTGAGAGCACAGAGGACAGAGAAGAAAAGTAAGCAGCAAGAGACTAGGAAGTAAAGGAAGCAGGGGAAGCTGAGAGAGATGAGTTGGACTTGCGAACAAATCGAGGCGCGGCTTAGCGACTATCTGGATGGCGTGCTCACAGGCGCCGAGCAGACGGCGTTTGACGCGCACGTCAATGGATGTGAGCGCTGCACGCCGCTGGTGGCGAGCGTTTCGCACCTGGTGTCGGGCATGCATTCCATGGAGCAACTGGAAGCGCCGCCGCGGCTCGTCTACGCGATCCTGGACAAAACGCTGGGACCTCGCGATGCCGCGACTGGATGGCGCGCGGTGTTGGGATGGGTGCGCGGCATGGCGTCGATGCGCTTTGCATACGGAGCGCTCTCGGTAGTGGGAACCTTGATTATCTTCGTGACCGCTTCGGGCTTCAATTGGCGCAAGCCGAAGCTGGCAGACCTGCAACCCGACCGTATCTATCGCAATGCCGATCGGCAGGTGCACTTGGTGTATGCGAAGGGCACGAAGTTCGTCAGCGACTTCGAGTCGTGTATGAAATTCAGTCGCGGTTGCGCGCAGGACAACGAACTGCCCACAAACTCGGAAAGCACAGTGCCGCAATCTTCTCCCGAAAAGCGAACCGGGACGCACCGATGGCTCGCAACCTTCTTCGCCGAGGCAGCAGAATCGCGCGAACGACGTGACGCGACAGATTGAGATTCTTGCCGAAGAGCTGCCGTTTGGCGGGCCATGTGAGCGTTCCAATATTCGCGAGGAGAATGCCATGAAGTGTGCCGTCCATCAGGATGTGGACGCCACAGGATATTGCCGCAATTGCGGCAAGCCGCTGTGCGCGCTATGCGTACGACCGGTTCGCGACGTGCTCTACTGCGAAGATTGCCTGGCGAGCACGATGGGATTCCCGCACCGGCGCGGCGCCTTGGCCCAGGGGCGCGACCCGCGTCGGGCGCCGCGCCGCATCGCGGCAGTCGCCGCCGGAACGCGCGGAGCCAGTCCGGCGTTGGCTTTCTTCCTTGGATTTTTGCCGGGCCTGGGCGCGTTCTACAACGAGCAATACGGCAAGGCGTGATTCATCTGGCGATGTTCCTTTTTCTCTTCATCATCGGCGTGGACGGTTCTCTGAATGGCGGAGCCGAGGCAGCGCTTTGGATTTGCCTGGCTGGGCTGTGGGTCTACATGCCCATCGACGCGTATCGCACGACCAAAGCAAGGCTTGCCGGCCAAGTCTTGAGCGACCCGCTGGAATCTTTCAGCAAGGGACGGCCCGGTGGGCCCGATCCTGATTATCGGCATCGGCTTCTTGTTGCTGCTGCACAATTTCGACTGGTTTCCCTTGTGGCGCATGCAGCAATTTTGGCCGATTATTTTGATCGCCGTCGGAGTGCTGATGTTTCGAAACCGTCTTGGCGGACGTGTCGTGAGAGGTGAGCCTGCCGATGAGTGATCAGAGTGCGGTGCCGCTGTGCAGCGGTGCACGATTCGCGCCCTGATGGGGCCGGCAGTGGTCATTACGATCGGTGTGCTTTTCCTGCTGCAGCAGACGCGCGGCGGCTTCTTTTGACTTCGGCAACACCTACCCCGTGATTCTTGTGGTGATCGGCGCGATTCTTCTGGCGTCCTCGCTGGCGCCGATGGAGGGCCACGTGACTTCCGAAGCGGCGCCGCCCGCGGCTCCGTCCGGGCCGGGCGCCGCGGCAGGCTCGACGCCGGGTCCCTGCCGGGACCGGGACAATAACCTCTATGGCCAACGGTCGACCGCGCGGCAGCAGCATCTTCAGTGGCGCGATTCTTATCTTCATCGGCACGCTGCTGTTGCTCCACAATTACCGTGGATTTGAATTTGGACAAGTGTTTCGGCACTGGTGGCCGCTGCTGCTGATTTTCTGGGGCGGGCTGAAGCTGTACGAGCGCACCATGGCGGCGGCCGATCGGGATCCCGGCGGCGCGCGCATCACGCCGGGTGAAGTGTTCCTGGTTCTGGGATTGCTGGCGCTGATCGGCATCGTGATCGGCGTCGAAAACGTACAGGAACATTTTCGGCAGCGGACATCGATTGGGATTTCGGGAGAAATTCGACGATTCGACCTGGAAGTCGCGCCCGAAAACCGTGCCCGCCAACGCGCGCATCACGGTTCGCGGCACGCGCGGCGATATTAACGTGCGCGCATCGGACAACGAACCGGAAATTCGCGTCTACGGCAAAAAGAACGTCGCGCGCTGGAGCAGAAGGACGCCGCAGGCTTTGCAGATCGCGTCGCGTCGAAGTCGTAAAGAACGGCGACGGCTACGAAATTCATCCCACGGGCGGCGGCGACTCGCGATCAGGTCGATATGGACATCGTCGTGCCGAAAAAATCGTCGCTGATGGTGCGCAGCGACAAGGGCGACATCTCGGTTTCCGACATGGCCGGCCCGGTGACCATCAACGATCAGAACGGCGACGTGGATGTTCGCGACACCACGGCGACGTGAGCATCGACATGCGGCACGGCGACGTCAAAGTTTCCGAAACCAAAGGCGACGTCAAGCTTTCCGGAAGCGGCGACAGGTGGAGGTCAGCAGCGCCACGGGGAACTTCACCGTCGATGGCGAATTTTACGGCCCCATCCGCGCCGAAAAAATCGCCAAGGGCGTGCGCTTTGTTTCGCAGCGCACCGACCTCACGCTCAGCCAGCTCAGCGGGCACCTGGAAGCGGGCTCCGGCAATATCGGAGTTGCGGATGCGCCGGGAAATCTGAAGCTGCGCACCAAGAGCTAGAAATCGACCTCGAGAATCCCGGCGGGAAAACCAAAATGGACAATCGCGACGGGAGCGTCGAGATGCGATTCTCCTCGCCGCCCAAGGACGACATCGAGATCTACTAATGCGTACGCGACTATTTCTCTGAGCCTGCCCGGATCTTCGAATTTCGATATCATCGCCGATTGCCACTCCGGCGATATCGATTCGGAATTTGAAGCGGACTCGCTGAAGCAAACATCCAGCGGCGCAGGCGGCGACAACCATTTGGAGGGCAAGTACGGCAACGGCCGCGGGCCCAAGATCACTTTGAAGACGAGCTACGGCTCGATTTCCATCCACAAGAACAGCTAACTCTTCGAGTGCTGTTCCCGATCCCAAGATCGGCCGCCGAAGTCGGAGCATTACCGTAGCGCTCGGCCACGCGCTCCAGATCCTGGAAAAATGCGGGATAGGAGACGCCGGCGCAATCCGCGTCGCGAATTACGGTGGCGCCTTCGGCGGCCAGCGCGGCCACGGCAAATGCCATGGCGATGCGGTGGTCGCCGTGGGGATCGATCTCCGCGCCATGCAATTCGCCCGGCTTTGCGGCCCTCGACTCGCAAGCCGTCCGGCGCTCTTCGACTGTTGCGCCCATGCGGCGCAAATTTTCCGCCAGCGCGGCGATGCGGTCGCTCTCTTTCACGCGCAATTCGGCGGCGTCGCGAATCTCGATGCCCTTTTCGGTGTAAGGCCCGAGCGCGGCGAGCATCGGCAGTTCGTCGATCAGCAGCGGTATCTGCTCCCCCTCGATCACTCCGCCCTTCAGCGTCGCGCCCTTCACCGCCAGGTCGCCAACGATCTCGCCATGCGCGCTGCGCAGCCGACAGCATTTGAACTGACCGCGCCCATCGACGCGAATATATCCAGAATCGCGGTGCGCGTGGGATTCAGGCCGACATTGTGGATCAGCAAGTTCGAGTCGGGAAACAAGGAAGCGGCGGCAATGAAAAATACCGCGGAGGACAAATCGCCGGGCACGTCCAGGGATCGGGCCTGCGAGCCGTTCGACGCGCGCCGCTGCGCCGCTGACACCTGAATGCGCATGGTTTTGCCGTGCTTTTCGACGGAGGCGCCAAATTCTTCCAGCGCCAGTTCGGTATGGTCGCGCGTGAGAGCCGGCTCGGTCACCGAGGTCATGCCTTCGGCGAATAATCCCGCGAGCAGCACCGCGGATTTCACTTGCGCGCTGGCCATGGGCATTTTGTAGTCGATGGCTTGTGCAGCTTCGCGCCGCGAATTTCGAGCGGCGCGAAATTGTCTTCGCGCGCGCGAATGTCCGCGCCCATCTCGCGCAGCGGCGACACCACGCGCCTCATCGGGCGCTTCTGAGCGACGCGTCGCCGGTCAACCTCGTGGTGAATTGCTGACCCGGCCAAAATTCCCGTGAGCAGGCGCATCGTGGTGCCGGAATTCCCCGCATCCAGCGCGCGCCAACTGCTTTTCAAACCGCGCGCGCCCCGGCCGGTTACTTGCACGGACGTCTTTGTCCACCTTTACTTCCGCGCCGAGCGCGCTCATGCAGTCCAAGCGTGCTGTGACAATCGACGGCGGCCGCGAAATGGCGCAGTTCGCTGGTGCCTTCGGCAAGCGCGGCCAGCATGGCGTAGCGATGTGAAATGGATTTGTCGCCAGGAGGCTCGACGCCGCCGGTCAGGTATTTGGCAGGCTGGATGGTCTCGTTTTTTCACGCGCAAATTTTACCACGCCGTTTCCAGGTCGCGCGACTGCCGCGAAACGAAGGACAGAATGAGCAACTATTGACGTGGGGGCCAGGCCGGACTCTGCAGTTTCGCGCAGCAGAAATGTTCCAGGTTGCCACCTGTCCCGCGGTACAGTTTTTTCGAGGCAACTCCCGCGGATTCGACTGTGAAATTTTCCGCTTCGCCTGCGTATCATTGATGTAGGGAGAAACGTTATGTCAGCGCGCAGGACTTTTTTTCATCTCGCGACCGAAAGCCGGAATTTTTGTCGGCGCGCTTTTTGTGGTCACGCGTTTTGCTCGCCGCAATTCCCGGCTCATCACAGGCCTCGCCGGAGGCAGATTCGTGACGCAGGAGTCGCCAGTCCATCGCAGGAACGCCGAGCAAAGCTCGATGCCCGGCATGAACATGGGCGACGAAAAAGCCAGCGAGAGGCAGCGGCCGTGCACGACATGACGCCTGGCCATCACGATGCGCACATCCCAACACATGTACCATGACGGCGATGCGCCAGCAAACCCCGGAAGACGTGCGGCGCGCGAACGAAATTGTCACGCAAGCTTCGCGCCGGAATCGAGAAATACAAGGACTATCACGTCGCGCTGAACGATGGCTTCAGGATCTTCCTGCCGAATGTTCCGCAACCTGAATATCACTTCACGAGCTATCGCAACGGCTTTCTTGGAGGCGTTTACCTTCGATCCGGCGCGGCCCACTTCCCTTCTGTACAAGAAAACCCCGACGGGCTACGAGCTGGTCGGCGCGATGTACACCATGCCCGAAGCGCGCTACGGAGGATCAGCTGAACGCGCGCGTGCCGCTGAGCGTTGCGATGTGGCACCTGCACACCAATCTTTGTATGCCGCCGCGAGCCGAGTTGCGCGCCGCCGACTGGACGCAAATTTGGGCTGCACGGCTCGATCGCGACGCAAGACGCGTGCGATGCCGCCGGTGGGCGCTTCTCGCCGGTCATTTTCGGCTGGATGGTGCACGTCTATCCGTACGAGGACTCCCTCGACAAGATCTTCGCCATGCACCACCACATGGACTAACGAAAGCATCGAGGATCGTCTAGGGCAGAGCGAAGGCCACGAGCGCATCGCCCATTCGCTCTTCCGAAATCTTGGGATGCCCTCCAGCGGCGATCACCAAGTATTGTTTTCCACCCGAACTCACCCGATAGGTCATCGGCGTCGCGTTCCCACCGGCCGGGAGCTGCGCCTTCCAGAGCTCTTTTCCAGTCTCTACGTCGAACGCGCGGATGTAGGAGTCCGTCGTGCCGGCGATGAAGACGATTCCGCCGGCGGTCACGATCGGGCCTCCCAAACTGATCGATCCCGGCGGGATGGACCCGTGCGTGCCGCCAAAATCTTCCATGGAACCCAATGGAACCTGCCAGCGAATCTTGCCTTCGGCCATGTCCACGGCGATGAGCTGACCCCACGGCGGCGCGGAGCACGGCAGGTCCGACGGCGACTGGAGGAATCTCCGGAATAAACCGTAGGGCGATCCGGTCTGGTCGCCGTAATCACCATCTTCGGCGTGAGAGCCGCGCTCCTCATACCTGGCACGCGGGATGAGCTTCACTTTGGCGACGAGGTTATTGGTGTTGGTCACCAGCAGGCTGTGCTCGGGATCAAAGGCGGAGCCGCTCCAGGTCATGCCGCCAATGTTCCCCGGCACCATCAGTGTGCCCTTGAGGCTCGGTGGCGTGAAGATGCCTTCGTTGCGAAGCGCTAGAATCTTGTTGCGGCAAGCTTCGCGATCGGCCGGCGTCGGGCCCCAGGCATCATCCGCGGAGAGCTTTTGTGGCGCGAGCGGAGAAGGCGCGAGTGGAAACGGCTGCGTGGGCGATGCCACTTCGCCCGGGACGTCACTCGCCGGAACGGCGCGCTCCTCGACCGGGAACACTGGCTGGCCGGTGTCGCGGTTGAGCACGTATAGCAGACCGCTCTTGTTGCCTTGGATGACTACCGGCACGGCCTTTCCGTCATGCTGCAGAGTCGTGAGCAGCGGGGGCGACGCGGTATCGAAATCCCAGAGGTCGTGATGAACCAGCTGAAATCCCCAGGCGACTTCACCGGTCTTCGCGTGCAAAGCCACCACGGAATTTGCCCACTTATTGTCGCCGGGGCGCAAGCCGCCGTAGTAATCCGGGCTGGCGCTGCCGGTGGGAAGAAAAATCAAATCGCGCTCGGGATCCGTGGACATGATCGACCATGCGTTGGCGGCGCCTGTACTCCACTTCTTCGCAGGGGCACTCGCCGGGTGCGGCGGGATCGGATCCCAACTCCAGCGCAATTGACCTGAACGCGCGTCAAACGCGCGCACCACCCCGCGGGGCATGTCCGTGCGATGGTTATCGTCGATGGCCGAGCCCACCACGACCAGATCGTCGATGACCGCGGGCGGCGAAGTCATGTGATACCAGCCGGGGCGATACCCGGGCACGTCCCTGAGGCTCACTTGGCCGCCCTTACCGAAGTCCGCACAGAGTTCGCCCGTCGCAGCATCCAACGCGACCAGCCGCGCGTCCTGCGTGGCTTCAAAAATGCGCCGCCGGCACGCTTGCGCCGAAGCTCGGACGGTGTCGAGCCAGGTAGCTGCGCCGCGGTTGACGAGTCCGTCGCCGTAGTCCCAGGTCATTTCGATTTTTGGGTCATACGCCCAGCGTTGCGCTCCGGTCTGGGGATCGAGGGCGATGACGCGGTTGAAGGGAGTGGTTAGGTAGAGTGTGCCGTCTACCAGCAGGGGTGTGGTTTCAAATCCGCTCCGTTTGCGGTCGGCGGTGCCATCGGAGACCTCGCCGGTGTGAAAAATCCACGCGACCTTCAGTTTTGAAACGTTGTCACGATTAATCTGCGTGAGCGGCGAATATCGCATGCCACCAGGGTCATGCCCATAGTAGGGCCATTCATCGACCTCTCTACCAGAAGAGCTTGCGATGATTTTGGTCGCGACCAGCGCGACAAGGAATGTCGCCGCCAAACCGGCAACCGACGCTAAGTGCATCGTCTTTTTCACGAGGCCCATGCTCCCCCCGACCGAAAAGCGCAATCGCAGATTCCGAAGATAGAGATAACGCGGCGAGGGAAAGACGCGCAACAAGATTGGGACAAGCGGGCCTCGAACCGGGACCAATGGGCGTGGGTCCTGCGATGCCGTTCAGCGAACTCTTAGCAGTTCGGGGTGCCGAGAGACGTAGCGGCGGCTCCAGCGCAACTCCGTATCGTCATGCAGAATGACCTTGTATTCGCCGTGGAACCACGGCAGGAGTTCACGGATGGCGTCGAGCCGGACCAGACTTGCACGGTTGATGCGCGCGAAGAGCTTGGGGTCGAGCGTGTTTTGCACGGCGTCGAGCGTGGCTCGCAGCGTGTGGTTCTTTCCTCCACAGTGGATGATCAGATAGTTCCGGTCGGCTTCGATCCAAGAAATATCCCGAACGGCAACGAAAAACGCGCGAGCCTCCTCACGAATGAGCAGGCGGTCGGAGAATCCGCGCTCTCGCTGCACTTCCTCGATTAGGCCTCGGAGACGTTCGGCGACGCCATCGCCGGCTTGCGCGTGTTGTTTGCGCGCGCGGCGCAACGCCTCGCGAAAGCGATCTTCGGCGACAGGCTTGAGGAGGTAGTCGAAAGCGTGCACGTCGAAGGCGCGGAGCGCGTACTGATCGTGCGCGGTGACGAACACGAACCACGGGACATCCGCAGAAGATCCAGAGGAAATGGTTTGGACCACGTCGAAGCCGTTGATGCCGGGCATCTGTACGTCCAGGAAGACGAGGTCTGGGCGGTGCTTCTCGATCGCGGCGACGGCGGATTCACCGCTGTCCGCTTCCCCAACGACTTGCACGCCAGGCTCGGAACGCAGTAGACGGAGAATTTTTCTCCGTGCCGGGGCTTCGTCATCGACGACCAGAATCTGGAGTGGGGCCGTTGGCGTCATCGCGTCGATTGCGCCGGTGGCGGCGAGGTGCGGTACGGAACGCGCAGCGTGACCTCGGCGCCGCCCGCGGGACGATTGCCGATCGAAAATTCCTGACCGGCGCCGTAGAGCTGCGCAAGGCGGTCGCGAATGTTCGAGAGGCCCACGCCTCGGCCAAAGACCGCGGTCGAGTCCAAGGTGCCGAGGCCCGTTCCATTGTCGGAAACTTGCAGGATCAGGCTGCCGTTCTCTTGCCGTGCGGCGATGGAAATATCCATGGCGGCGCTGCCAGGCTTCATGCCGTGACGCAGGGAGTTCTCGAGCAGCGGCTGCAAGATCAACTGCGGAACGAGAGAGTCGTTTAGCGCAGGGTCGATTGCATAGCTGACGTGCACCTTGTTCTCGAAGCGCTTCTGCATCAGCTCAAGGTACACGCCGGTGATCTGCAGCTCTTCGGCCAGCGGTATTTCGTGGGTCCGCGAAACACGCAGGGTAAGGCGAAGGAGCTCGCTGAGCTGCGTGAGCATGGCATCCGCCGCGCGGACATCTTCATACATCAAAGAGGAAATCGTGTTGAGCGTGTTAAAAAGAAAATGAGGTTGCAACTGCAGGCGCAGATTTTCGAGTTGCGCCTGCGCGAGCTTGGTTTGCAACTCAGCGGCGGCGAGTTGTTGCGCGTGGGCAATCCGGAAGCGCTGAAAGAAGTAGTAGAGGCCAACCATCGACGTGAAACCGACCAGATCGTTTGAGAACTCCATCGGATAGCGGTAGAGCATGATTCCGTAATCGTACGGGCCTAGACCAACGAGCGGCGAGATGATATTGCGACTGACCGCCATTAGCGTCGTATGCGCCGCAGAGAACGCGATCGACGCCGCAAGATGCGACAGGACCAGGCGCACCCAGCCTCTGCGCGCAAACAAATACATATCCGCAACACGCAGGACCAACGGGAGCAACAGAAAAACCGTGTACACACCGGTAAGCTCTTCGAGGGCGCGAATTCCGAAGGTGTCCGTGCGCTGGCGCGACAAATCGTCGAGATATCGATAGCCCGTCAGAAGGACCGCGATGCCACTGTAGATGAGAAAGAGGACCGTCCAGGTGAGCGCGGTCGGAAGGCGCGGTGGCCGGATGGCGGTCTGGGGGGTCGGCATAGCGAAGGCTCTCGCGTGCGATTATGCGTCAGCGGAACGCCACGCGCCAGAGCGCTGCTTCCTAGAATTGACATCCTCTGCGGTCCTCTGAAATCATTGCGGTAGCCCGTCCGTACACCTACTAGTGGTTTCAGCTCAGGACTTCGCGAGCGCCGCGCCGTGGTGTACCTCGCGTGAATTGGGCTCGTTGAGAGGATCTCCCGTATGCTGGCCGGCATCCGAACAAAGGACTTGCGCAAGGTGTACACGACCGCGCCGCCGCTGGCGGCGGGCGCTGGTGGCTTCAACGTCGGCTCACGCGGGAAGGGCAAGCAGCCGAAGCCGCAGATCGTCGCGCTCGATGGAATCTCTCTGGACGTCACCCCGGGCGAAATCTTCTGTTTGCTGGGACCCAACGGCGCCGGAAAATCCACGACGGTGGGAATCCTCACCACGCGCGTTCGCCCGACCGGCGGCCAAGCCTGGATCGGCGCGCACGGCGTTTGGAAAGAGCAGGTCGCGGTCAAGCGGCTGATCGGCGTGGTGGCGCAGCGCCCCAATCTCGATTTTTCGCTCACCGCTCGCGAAATTCTGACGTTTCACGGCGCCTACTTCGGCATCGACTCTCACGAGCGCGCCAAACGGGCGCAAACGCTGCTGGATCGCTTTAAGCTCCTGGACCGCGCTGACCACATCGTTCGTGGATTCTCCGGCGGCATGATGCAGCGCCTCTCCATCGCCCGCGCAATGATGCACGACCCGCAGGTTCTTTTTCTCGACGAGCCCAGCTCCGGCCTGGATCCGCAAACCCGCTTGCTTTTGTGGGAGATCGTCCGCGAATACAACCAAAGCGGCAAAACCATTCTGTTGACCACGCACAATATGGAAGAAGCCGACGCCCTTTGTCAGCGGCTGGCCATCGTGGACCACGGACGCGTCATCGCCCTGGGCACTCCTCGCGACTTAAAGGCTTCCGTGCCGGGCGGGTACTTGCTGCGGCTGCGTTTCGGTGCGCAGTCGCCGGAACTCGTTCAGCGCCTCCAAGCCCTCGCGGGTGTGCGCGAAGCGCGCGCGACCGAAAGCAACGGCGTCGATCTCTACGCCGATCGCGGCGGCCCTCTCATCCCCGAGATCGCCAATCTCGCCGTCGCCTCCAACATCGAACTGTGCGACGTGCATATCTCCGAGCCCAGCCTTGAAAATCTCTTCCTGCACCATACTGGAAGGAGTCTGCGCGAATGAACCTGAAGACTTTTCTGGCGATGCTCGCGCGCGATGCTCATGTCGCGCGACGTAACCTCGTTCCGCTCATCCTGCAGACGTTCTTGCAGCCGCTCATGTTCGTCTTCATCTTTGGGCGCGTGATGGTCGGCAGCGGCTACATGCCTCCGGCGTACAAGAGCCTGCTGCTACCCGGCATCATGGCGCTCAGCATGATCGGTACGGGAATTTGGGCCGTCGCGATGCCGCTGATCGCCGAATTCCAATTCACCCGCGAAATCGAAGACCGCCTGCTGGCGCCCATGGATATCTCATGGCTGGCGATTGAAAAAGTGGTTGCCGGAACGGTGCAAGCGCTCGCGGCGGGTTTGATGGTCATTCCCTGCGCATGGTTATTGCTCCGGCCAGGGGTGGAATTGAATTTGCGCTCACCGCTTCTCTTCGCCGGAGTCGCATTGCTCGCCGCACTGTTTTCCGCGGTCGGCGGGCTGGCCCTGGGTTGCAGTATCGAGCAAACTCATATCGGGCTGATGTTCAGCCTGGTCGTCGGGCCAATGATTTTCTTCGGCTGCACTTACTATCCGTGGAGCGCGCTGCAAAACTTCCCGATCATGCAGAAACTCGTGCTGATCAATCCCCTTGTGTACGCCAGTGAAGGTCTGCGCGGAGCGCTAGTGCCACAGTATCCTCACTTGCCCTTGAGTGCCGTGATGGCGGGATTGGTTTTCTTTGACGTTCTGCTGCTCGCGGTCGGCCTCCGGCAGTTCCACAAAAAAGCCGTCAGCTAGGCTCGTAAGCCGCACGCAATAAGCGCCTCAACAGCAAGCGCCAAGAGCTGCAGCCCATGCCTTATCGCCGAACCTGGTGACGCGGCGTGGCATCCTCGCACCTTGGAATCATCCAATGCCGGTTGACAAACTCGGCGTCATCTCCAAAAATCACCACTGCGATTTTCCGGAAAGTCGAGCGAACCTGATCATGTACATCCATATGTTTGCGTTTCGATTCAAGCCCAACGTCACCGAAAAACAGAAAGACCACATCGTCGACGAAATCCGCAAGCTGCAAACGCAGATCCCGGGCGTGCTGGAAACCTGGGTGGGCCAAAACATCTCTCCCCGAGGGCAGGGCTATGAACTCGGTGGCGTGATGAAATTTCACGACCAGGCCGCTTGCGACGCTTACGGGGCTCATCCGGTGCATCAGAAGCTGCTGACTTGGCTGATGCCCCTCATTGAACCCATCGAGGTCGACTTCCCGAATTGAGTTTGGTTGACGGCCCTAAGCAGCTCGCCGAAACAGTTCCAAGGGAGTCCTAGGACGCCTAGCCTTTCGGGCCTAGCCGGGCGTCGCCGGTCGTTCGATTGCGTCCCCGTACCTTGCCAAGTATCATGGCGCTTCATGCTGGCGTTTCGGTCTAGTCCATCCACGGCTCCTCGTTTGCCCCGCGCCCTAGTCCTCGCGGTCCTTGCATTTGCCATGGCCCTTTCCCCTGGCCTGACCCAATACGCATCCGCTCAATCCAATGAAATCCTGCCCCTAAGCCAGGTCCGCGCCGGAATGCAAGGCTACGCCTACACGATTTTCGCGGGTGACCAGGTCGAAAAGTTTGACCTCGAAGTCATCGGAGTCATGCCCAATTTCCTGGGCCCCCGCCAGACCATCATCCTCGTCCAACTCAAAGGCCCCAAGGTCGAGCACACTGGCGTCGTGGCCGGGATGAGCGGCAGCCCCGTCTATCTGGATGGCAAACTGGCCGGCGCGCTTTCCCTGAAACTCGGCGTTTTCACCAAAGAGGCCATCGCCGGAGTCACGCCCATCGAGGACGTTCTCCACCCGGCGGCGCAAGACAATGCCCCGTCAATTTCGGCGCAGCAGTTCGCGCTTCCCAATGAGGCGGCTTCGCGCACTGGCCTGCCATCGGGCTCCTCTCTCGAGCCCATCGCCACCCCGCTGGTTTTCTCCGGCTTCCAGTCCGCCACGCTGCAGCAGTTCGCGCCACAAATTCAGAATTACGGCTTCGTGGCAGCTCAGGGAGGCACGGCAACTCCGCGCCCTGAAGACGCGCACCTCGCTGCCGGCGACATGGCCGGAATGGTCCTGGTGCAAGGTGATGCCTCCATCAACTCCGCATGCACTGTCACGGCTGTCCAAGGCGACCGCGTATTTCTCTGCGGCCATCCGTTCCTCAGCCTCGGCGACGTACAGCTTCCGATGGCGCGCAGCCGCGTGGTCACCACCCTGGCCTCGGAGCTGGCCTCCACAAAAATCGTGAATGTCGGCGGATCCATTGGCACCATTACCGGCGATCATCTGACCGCCGTCACCGGCAAACTCGGTGCTCCACCTGCCATGATTCCTCTCGATCTCGACATTGCCACCGGCGTCGGCGAGAAGAAACTGCACTTCGAGCTTGTGAATCACCCCAAGCTCACGCCCCTCCTGGTGGCCCTCACCACCTTCAACGGTCTCACGCAAAACGCCATCTACGGTGAAGGCACCACACTGCACCTCTCCGGCGAGATTCGCGTTCAGGGTCATGCACCGGTGCAAATTGAAAACACGTATGCGCCCGGCGACTCGCTGAGTCCGGACGGCTTGCCGATCGCGCTAAGCGTGCAGACCATGTTCATGCGGCTTTTCACGAATACGTATGAGTCGCCGACCGTCGAGCACATCTCTCTTCGCGTCGAAAGCGTTCCCGGCCGCCAATCGTTCACTATCGATAGCGCATGGCTGGAAAAAGGGGAAGCCGCCCCTGGCGAAACGCTGCGCGTACGCGTGATGCTGCATCCCTATAGGGGCGCAGCGCGCATCGAAGAAGCCACCGTGAGGGTTCCCGATCAGATTGCGCATGGCACGTCGCTGCGCGTTCTGGTCAGCGACGGAGATTTGCTGAATCGCGCCTCGCGCGGATTCGTATTCTCCGGCAGCTCCGGCCCCGCCACGGGCCTCGACCAGCTCATCGCGCTGCTGAACCGCGAACGCCGCAACGACCGCTTGTACGTGGGCCTCTTCGTGCCATCACCCACCATCATCTGGGATGACAAAGAGCTTCCCAACGCGCCGCTTTCTCAGATCAATGTCATCGACGGCCGCCCTGCCCCCGGGAGCGTGCAGGTCTTGCGCGAGTCGCTCGCCAGCGAAGCCTCCGTGCCGCTCGGTGGCCCCGTGACCGGCGTGATCTCTCTGAACCTCCAAATCCGGTGAACACCTAAATGCCTATTCCCATGACCTCTCAGCCGTCTTGGATCTCGCCACTCTTCCGCCTTTGCCTTCTGAGTCTACTTTGCCTCCTTTATTTCCCTTCTTCCTCTTTCGCCGAGCACACTCGCAACTGGCGCCAATCTACCTACGAAGATTTTCTGAAAGGCACCTCGAATGGCGTTGCGGTCCGCAGTGATGGCCGCCTCGAGCTTTCTCCGAGATTCAAGCTGCTTTCCGATGCGGATGCGTCTTACCTCTGGTCTGTGCGCGTCGATGCCAAGGGCACGCTCTACGCCGCCGGTGGCTCTCCCGCAAAGGTGTTCCGCTTCGACGCCAACGGCAAGCCCACGACCGCTTTTGAATCCACTGATCTCGCCGCGCAAACCATCGCGTTTGACGCCAAAGGCTCGCTGTACGTTGGCACGTCTCCCGACGGAAAGGTGTATCGCGTCACGCCGTCTGGAGAAAAGTCCGTCTTTTTCGATCCCAAAACGAAATACATCTGGGATCTCGTGTTCGGCTCCGATGGCGCTCTCTACGTCGCCACCGGAGACAAGGGCCAGGTCTTTGCCGTTTCGCCCGACGGTAAGAGCGAACTCTTCTACAACAGCGATGAAGCCCACATCCGCGTCCTGGCTTTCGATCCTAAAGGCAATTTGATCGTTGGCACGGAACCTAGCGGCCGCGTACTTCGCGTGGCCCGCACAGCCAACAAGAATGCGGGCAAAGACAAAGACGCGGGCGCTGCCGAGGGATTCGTTCTCTACGAGACTTCCAAGCGCGAAATCACTTCGCTCGCGGTTGCGCCCGACGGCAATATTTACGTCGCCGCCATCGGCGAAAAACAACGCAGCAGCACCCAGGGCGCCACAGCCATCATCACCAATGCCCAGGGCGTGACCACGATCAGCGGGGGTGGCTTGATCGGCGGAAATCAGCAGCAGAACGTGACGCCGTTCGTTCCCTTCCCGCCGCTTCTCTCCAGCAGCATTTACCGCATTTCTGCGGATGGCGCGCCTGAGGAGCTTTGGACTTCCCGGGACGACGTTGTCTACGCGCTGGCACTCAATTCCGATGGGCGCTTGCTGGCCGGCACCGGCAACAACGGCGCGCTGTTGGCCATCGACGGCCGCGGCGTCTTTGCGCAACTCGCGAAAGCCGGCTCCGCGCAAATCACCGGCATCACGCGCAGCGCCAACGGCAAGATCTTTTTGTGCACCGCGAATCCCGGAAAAGTTTTTTCCGTTGGTCCCGAATACGAACCCGAGGGCACGTACGAGTCCCGCTCGTTTGACGCGCAGCTTTTTTCGCAGTGGGGACGCCTGGAGTGGTGGAGTCCGCCGCCCGTAACCCCCGTCAAGACCTCCGCGTCTTCCACCGAGCCGCGCCTTGAGTTTTTCGTTCGCTCCGGCAACACGGAAGATCCCGGCAAGGAATGGTCGCGCTGGTTCGGGCCGTACTCCAAGCCGACCAGTGCCGAGTGCCCCGCATCACGCTTTGCGCAGTGGAAAGCGGTGATCCATGACGGCCGTCCGGGCGACGGGATCGATTGGGTAAGCCTCGCTTATCTCCCGCGCAACGTCGCTCCTTTGATCGACAGTATCGCCGTGCAGGATCCCGGCGTTCGCGTGCAGAGCACGTCCGTCGTTCAGTCCGGGCAGCAGCCGAGCGCGAACTTGAAAATGCCTCAGACATCGAATCCCACTGGAGTTGTGATTTCGCAAAGCGCTTCCGCTGCGAGGTTCGAGCAGCCGCCGCAGGGATTCAGCCAGAAAGGCTACCAATCCGTGCTGTGGAGCGCGCATGACGAAAATGACGACGAGTTGCGCTTCGCCGTCTACTATCGCGGTGAAAACGAAACCCAGTGGAAGCTCTTGAAGGACAAGCTCGACCAGAAATTTTACTCTTGGGACAGTACTTCCCTGCCGGATGGCGCCTATTATCTGAGAATCGTGGCGAGCGATTCTCCTTCGAATCCTCCTGCCGCCGCCCTTGACACCGCACGCGAGAGCGAGCGCTTCGTGGTGGACAATACGCCGCCCGCGATCGAGGGCTTGCAAGCCCGGACGGCAGTCGCGATCGTAGGCAGCACCACGGTCACACCCACATTCTTGAAGTTTACGGCGCGCGACGCCACCAGCAACATCGAGCGGGCACAGTACAGCGTTGACGGAGGCGATTGGACTCTGGTCGCGCCGGCCGGAAACGTCAGCGACGCGCTCGAGGAACGCTACGAGCTCACACTTAACCTGGGACTTGCGCCGGGTGAACACACCGTCGCGGTGCGCGCCTACGATAGGTTTGAAAACGTGGGAAGCGCGAAGGCGACGTTCACGGTGCCCGCCGCAAAGCCTTAGGCGAGCCAGCCTTCCTACGCTGCAGGGGTATGGAACTTCTCGATTTCGGCGCCGAAGCCGATGCGGCCGTCTCCGTAAGGTTGATTGCGAACGTGCACCACGCGCGCAGTGCAGTGGGTTTCTTCCGCCTTGCTGCCGGTGATTTCGGCCGGCATGCGCAGCGTCGCCTCGATTGGCGTGCCAACTTGAAGCGGCGCTGACGAAGCAAAGAAGAATCCGCCGCGGGAAATGTTGATGGCTTCGGTGAAATGGTCGCTCTTGTCGGCCGTCAGATTGATCGCACGAAAACGCAGCGGTGTACGGACGTTGTACCGAGTCAGTTGACGGCGTTCTGAACCATCCATAGTTTCCTCCTCCGCGCGAGGAAGGGTATTCGGCGGCTCTCGCAAGATTGGAGAAGGGGGCTACAAGGCTACCAAAGTGGCTGCTGTGGTCAAGTGAGAAATCCTTTAAGAACATAGTAGAGCGCAGTTGGATGCGCTTTTTTGCCGCGTCGCTCTCGACGCTGGCAAGTTCCCGTTTCGGAAGCGGCGCACGTTTCGCTGTGCGATAATCCAGCGTCGCGACCGCGCGGGCGTGGCCGCCAAAGAGAAGAATGGAACCATGAGCTCAACTCAGCCCTCCAAGACTGCCCACTTTACGCCACCAGATTGGCGCACCATCGTAGAAGCCCACGCGCGCATCACGCCACGCATTCATCGCACGCCGGTTCTCACGTCCGCATCTCTCGATGCGATGGTGGGTGCGCGCCTTTTCTTCAAGTGCGAGAACTTGCAGAAAACCGGGTCGTTCAAGATTCGTGGCGCGACCAATGCGATCTTCTCGCTCAGCGACGCTGAGGTGGCTCACGGCATCGTGACGCCGTCGAGCGGCAATCATGGCGCGGCGGTGGCGTGCGCAGCGGGATGGCGCGGAGTCCCGGCCTGGATCATCATGCCGAAGAACTCTTCGTTGGCGAAGCGCCGCGCGGTGGAGAACTACGGCGGACACGTCACACTCTCCGAACCCACGATAACTTCGCGAAACGAAACTGCTGCGCGGGTGCAAACCGAGACCGGCGCCGTGCTGGTCCATCCCTACGACGACGACCGCATCATTGCCGGGCAAGCCACCGCCGCCAAAGAACTGCTCGAGGAAATCGGCGACATCGACGCCGTGTTTGCGCCCGTCAGCGGCGGTGGGCTGCTGAGCGGAACGTGTCTTGGAGCGCGCGGCATTCGTCGCGAGGTCTGCATCTTCGGCTGCGAGCCGGAACGCGCCGACGACGCGTATCGCTCTCTCAGCACCGGCACGCTGCAAACGTTGGACTCGAGCGACACGATCGCGGATGGCTTGCGGGCGTCGCTGTCGCCGCGAACGTTCGCGATTCTGCAAGAGCAGGTGGCCGGAATCCTGAGGGTCAGTGAAGACGAAATCATCGCCACGACGCGCCTCGTCTGGGAGCGCATGAAAATCATCATCGAGCCGTCGTCCGCAGTGGCCATCGCCCCACTGCTGAAGCCGGAGGCTGTTGCAGGCCTCGGCCTTCCACCAAGGCCCGACCGCGGCGCCGCAAAACTCGGTGTGATCTTCTCCGGCGGCAACGTCGATCTGTCGTCCCTCCCGTTCTAACAAGTCCAAAACGCAAAAGCCCCGCGTGCGTTAGCGCGCGGGGCTTTTGCTCGAGGAAGACTGAGGGCCAGCCGGTTTGGTGGGGGTGTGGTGGGTTGGCCGGCCCTCAGCGGTAGGCACTGGGTTGCGGACTTACTTCTTGGCCATGGCGATCAGAACCTGCTCGGTGGAAGCAGGTCCCTGGGCCAGCATGCGCTCGCCCTTCGGGATCGAAGGCGCCTGGTAGTACAGATGCAGCCCGAGGTCGGCCAAGTAAATGTCGCTCACGAAACGGGTGGCGCCGCGGCGCTCAACGGTCAGGCGGCTGGAGTCGCCGTCATCGCGCTTGTCGCTAGCTGCGGTCAGAATGAAGGCGCCGCCATTGGGCCCCTGCAGGACGATCCGGTAAGGCACGGCGGCGGATTGCAGCATGAACGAATAGTCACCAGCGGGTAGCGTGGCGTTGGCCCATTTAACGTCGTCGGGCAGCGTGAAAGTGCCCTTGAAGGCGCCTTGGGCAGACGCGGATGTCGCCGATGCGCAGACGGCGATCAATGCAATCGCGGTGATAGCAAGAATGCGGCTGAAGTTAGATTTCATTGCGGTTCTCCTTTTGCAACTTAAATTCACTCTCGTCTTGGCGGCTTCGGCTCTTAAACTCACGCTCCAGTAGAGAGCATTTGGCAGGCCACGGTCCCTAGATCTCGGCGGATGGCGTGCAGCTTGGGCAACCGATTGAGAGAAAAGGAGATGACGCGGAAGTCGCGCAGACGCGCGGAGCCTACTACAGCGGATATGCCCGCAGATGCTATCCGATCGGATAGAAGTGCTATCCGACGAGATAGCCAGAGAGGGCGGAGTGTAACGCTAGGCTGAAAGCCCAGCGCTTACAGAACCCACATCGGCAACGCGTCAGCCTTTGTTTTTCTTCTTAAGCGAGAGGCGCAGATCGAGGTTGCGGATCAATCGGTGAAGGTAGTTAGCGTGGACGCCGAGCAGGCGTGCGGCTTCGGTGTATTTCCCTTCGGACTGCTCCATGGCCGTCAAGATCAGCTGGCGTTTGATCTGGCGGACGGCTTCGTGGTATGTCGAGGACCGCATCGATTGCGCCGGCGTCTCGTGGAGCGTTTCCGGCAAATCCTCGGGCAGGATCATTCCCGATGAGCCGAGCACCACGGCGCGTTCGATAGCGTTCTCCAGCTCACGAATATTCCCCGGCCAATCGTATTGACTGAGGATGGTGCGGGCATCGGGCGAGATTCCGAGGACGCGGCGATTGCACTTCTCGGCATACTTGGCGGCGAAGTATCCGGCGAGCAATGGAATGTCGTCCTTGTGATCGCGGAGCGGCGGCATGGTGATGGAGACGACGTTGAGGCGGTAGTACAAGTCCTCGCGAAAAGTGCCGTCCTTGGTGGCTTTCTGAAGATGCTTGTTGGTGGCCGCGAGGATGCGGATATCGAGCGGAATCGTGCGGGTTCCGCCGACGCGCATGAAATCACGCTCTTGCAGGACGCGCAGGAGCTTGGCTTGCAAAGCGGGGCTGATCTCACCCATCTCGTCGAGAAAAATGGTGCCGCCGTTGGCCATTTCCAGTTGGCCGCGCTTCATGGCGATGGCGCCGGTGAACGCGCCACGCTCGTGCCCGAACAGTTCGCTTTCGAGCAAAGTTTCGGTGAGGGCGGCGCAGTTGATGGCGACGAAGGGGCGTTCGCGCCGCGGGCTATTGCGGTGGATGGCGCGCGCGGCAAGCTCTTTGCCGGTGCCGCTCTCGCCGAAGATCAGCACGGTGGAATCGGTGACGGCGACGCGCTCGATCAAGCTATAGATTTCGCGCATGCGGGGACTTTCGCCGACCATGTCGTGATCCAAGTTGACTTCCGCGCGCAGGCGGCGGTTTTCGCTACCCAGCCATTCGACTTGGCGCGCACTTTCAACCGCCATGGAGGTGACGCCCGCGATCGCGGTGACCAGATGGAGGTCGTCTTCAGTGAAGCGAATGTCGGGATTCGCAGTGTCCAGGTAAATCAAGCCGATTGCTTTGTCGAGGCTGACCAGCGGCACGCACAGCAGTGAATGCACGGGATGCTTCTCTGCATCCTCGGATTCAGCAGGAGCCGCAGAGCCATCGGCCGCCTGGTCTTCCGGGGCTTCGCGCTCCGGCTGATTTTCTTTCGATTGCGGCTCCTCTTGAAGTGGCTCCGCCGGTCTCGGATCGTTGCTCAGCATCGCGATGCGTTCTTGCAACACCTGCTGGGCGATGTGCCGGTCGACGTGAACGGAATGCTGCGGACCGGCCACGCGGTCCCAAGCCACGATGGAAGCAAATTCGTCGGGGTCGTTACCCAGCAAAATGGCGCCGCGCTCGGCGGGCACCACGTCGAAAATCATGCCCAAAAGCTGCCATTGCAGCGACTCGACGTTGCGAATCGAGCCGATGGCCGTGCTGATTTTCAACAGCGTTTGCAAATCGCGCGCTACCCGCTCGGTGGTGGGGAGTGCGGCGAGCGCCTCCGGGTGGAGGTAGCGAACATCCTCCCCGCGTAGCCGGGTGGTAGCGCCACTGGCTTGCGCTTGGGCGCCGTCGTCCATTTCCACAGGGTTGGGGCGGGCCTCCGAGGGCTCTTCGCGAAGGAAAAGAAATACCGAGCCGCCGATAGCGATTTGATCGCCGTGGACCAGAGGACGCTCTTGCACCGGCAAGCCGTTGACAAACGTGCCTGCAAGGCTGCCGAGGTCGCGAAGCGTGCAGCGATCGGCGTCCAACGTAATCACGCAGTGCTGCGGTGAGACCAAGCCATCATCAATCGAGAGACGGTTCGAGAACTCCCGCCCAATGGACAGGACACCGTCGATCAACGGAAAAACCGAATCGCGCAGAGGGCCACTGATGGCGGCGAGTCTTGGGTTTACTGACATTTTGGGCTAGAGATCGCAGCCTTCTCCGTGGTGTGGGCGGGTTGGCCGGCTAGTTTACCCCGACTGCATGGCCCACGCTACTCCTCTTCATGAAAGCAGCTGCGCATCGGTGAATCGGGCTCGAAGCAGCCGGTCACGGCGACAAGCCGCGTTTTTGATTTAGCGTCAAACTGAATTTTCCGCTTGCGACGTGCGCAGACGGTGGTAGGCTTCAGCATTGGAATCCGGGGAGGATTGAAAGTGAGCGTAGCCGCCAGATTTTCGGGGATCGAAGCCCGCCGCAGTACCCGCATCGAGCGAACGGTGCCGATGATCATCGTGGGCCAAACGAAACTGGGATTGTCGTTTGAAGAAAGAACGGCGGCGGTGAGTTTGAATCTTCACGGATGCCGCTATCCATCGCGGCACGACTACTCGGTGGGCTCGTGGGTCGGGCTGCAAGTGTTGGAACCCAGCGGCGAACACAGCATGCCGCTGATGCGCGCGCAAGTGCGATCGATCCATCCACCGATGAGTCCCCGGGAGCTCTACCAGATCGGCGTGGAACTCGAAGCGCCGTCGAATGTGTGGGGTGTGCCTGCGCCACCGGACGATTGGCAGCGCCTCATGGGCGGAACAAGCGCAAAGATGCAGGCGGCCACGGGAGCGGCTCCCGCGCGCGAGCCTGCGGCAGCGGCGCCAGTAGCAACTCCGCAGGCGCACGCGCCAGTGGGACCTGAGTATCGCAGCACGGGCGTCACGGCGTTTCCTGCGCAGCCTCCGGCGTTGAGCAAGACGGAGCCCGGTCAGGCGCCAAAGCCTGAGCGGGTAGTGATTACCTCGGACCAGCTGATTGCCGCGATGCAGGGAAAGTTGCAGCAAGCGGCCGACAAAGCGGTGCATACCGCCATCACAACGCATCTGATGGATGCAGTCCGGCAGGCGTTGAGCAAGATCGACGATGTTTGCGCGGCCGGCACTCATCAAATGGAGTTGGACAACAGCCAGCATCTGGAAACGATGGCGCATTCCGTGCGCGAAGAAGTGCTTGGCCGGATGGACGCGCGGCTGGTGGAGGATCGCCGCCAATGGGAAGAACATCAGGAAGCCTATCGCAGCCGGGCGGAAGAGCTTACGCAGCACCTCCAGAGTCTTGCCGCGGAAACGCAACGCAACCTCGCCGAAGCGCAGAAACTGTTTGAGAAGTTCGGCGGCGAAGTCGAGCCGCAGATCCGCGGGCGTCTTGGCGAGACGGTGGTCCGCGCGACGGAAGAATTTGAGTCCGCCGCGACGCGTGTTTCCGACCGGCAATTGGTGCGCCTGATGGAAGACAAGCAGATGGTGACGCGAGAGGCTTCCGCGCAACTGGAAGCCTGCGGAGCCGAGGCGCGCGCCCAGCTACAGAGCGCCGCCGTCACCATGATCGAAGAGTTCAAGCGGCAGATGGAAGTGCAAATGGATTTGTCCCTCTCCGACGCGACGCAGCGCGTGATGTCCTCGCTGGCTTCGCTGGACGCGGAGAACCGTGCCGCCTGCGAAGCGCGCCGCCGCTCGATCGAGACCGAAGTGGCGCAAGCTACCCAGAACTCCACGGAGCAGTTCCAGACGGGGATCAAAGCGTTCCTATACTCGTGCCTCGTGGCGGCGGTTGGCGCCGTCGATCAACACGCGCAGACGACCCTCAACGGGCTGAAGGATCCCAGTCAGGCACTACGCGACATGGGCGCGGCCGGGATGCCCGGGCAAATCATCGCGCCCGAAGACGGCGGTTCTGCCGCCAGCGGGTCGTAAGCACTCCCGCAATCACACCTCTGCGCAAGCGCGCTAGATCGCCACTATTTTTGCTGTGCCCAGGCCAGGCCGTCGGGCTGCTTCCCGGTCGGGACTTGCGCGGTGACTTCCAGGGTCTTCAAATCTACAACCGCCACTTTGTCTTTCGCGCTGACCGCGACGTAGGCGCGCGAACCGTCCGGGACGATCAGGACGCCGCCCGATCCGCCTCCCATACTGAACTGTTTGATGTCCTTGTGCGTTGCCGCATCTAACACAACAACATTCGGACCGGCGAAATCCGGGCCTCCACCGCCCGAAATCAAGACGCGCTTGCCATCCGGCGTAAACTGCAAACGGTTGCCGTGAACGGAAACGGGAAAGGTTTGCATCGCCTTCTTGCTGGAGACGTCAATGATCGTGACCGTGCCATCCTGCGCGTTGGCTGCCCAAATTTGTTTTCCGTCGGGAGAGACATCGAAACCCTCCGAGCCTCGGCCGGAGGGGACGCTGGTTACACGCCATGTCTTGCGGGTACCGCCCGGCGGAAGGCCTCCCGGAGGCGGTGCAGCGCCTGCCGGGCCTCCAGGTGGCGGCCCAAAAGCCGGAGCAGAAACCTGCTCGATGATGCTGATCGTTCCAGAACTCACGTTGGACGTAAATATGCGATCGAGATTTTCGGAAACAATAACCATGTGGGTGCGATCCTGGCCGGTGCCGAGGACCCAATCAACACTTTGCGTAGCGGGATCGTAGCGTCCGATCGCTTTGTTGGTTTCCACGGTGAAGTACAGCTTGCCTCCGGCGAACGCCAGTCCGTGTGCGGAGTGCAGTGCGCCGAGATGGATGGCCGGCAACGCTTTTCTTGCCGCGAGATCCACCACCGAGATCGTGTTCAGCGCGCTGTCGGAGCCTCCATAGTTGGAGATGTAGGCGAGCTTGCCGTCCGAGGACTCCACGATTTCGTGAGGATCCGTCCCAGCCGGAACGCGCGCGACGATTTGCATGGTCGCTGGGTCGATGATCGCCAGCATATTGTCACTTTTCTCGAGAACTAGTAACGCTGGCGACGGCGTCTGCGCCGAAGCGAAGCTCGCGGCTAACGCGAGAACGCCCAGCATGCCTACGCACCACAATGAAGATGATCTTGGACTCAGGGAGTGCATGGGTAGGTTTCCCTTTCTCGGAACAAAGAGTTCCGCTAGATGCTACAGCGCTTTCTGCCGGCGGGTTCGCTCGATTTTATTTCTGGCCTATTTCGGGCTGCTCGGCTTGCTCAACTCTTCCTGGACCCGCGCCGGTAAGGACTTCATGCGGCTAAGGTATCCGGCGATGGTCCACAGTTTTTCGTCCGAATCCCATTTGCCGTTGGCGAACATGCCGGAGAAACGAATGCCGTGCTTGGCGATCCAGAAAATTTGCGCTTCGGAGTACTGCGTCCCCGCCGTTGGAAACTGCGGAATCGGCGGGTACAACGTGTCGCTCGATTCATCGGGTTTTCCCGGCGTGCCGTGGCAGCCATTGCATTCGTTGGCATACAGTTTGCCTCCAGCGATGAGGTTCTCGTCGGTCGCCGGAATCGGGTTCGGAAGCTCGGGCGCTCTGCGGCGGACCGAGGCGTGCACGGCGGAAAACATCAGCGCGCGTTCCCAGTTCGATGCAGGCAGATCGCCGCGCACTTCAGCAAGGCCGAGCCTCAGGTAGGCGAATCCGCCGATCGCGAGGACGAGGAGCGTCGTTAGAACACCGAGCAAGAAGTTCTTCATGATTTTCTCCCTCGCTCCTTGGACGCACCTGCTCCCGTAAAGACGCTCCTACGCGAACAAAACTCGCAAAGGCAAGGAGCGTTACTGTTCTTTCAACTTGAGCTTGCCCCCGGCCTTGTTTTCTTCAAGAAAGGCGCGCAAGTCGGCGGCGACATCCAACAGGCGGATCCACTGCTCGTAGTAGAGCGTGACCGGAAAGCGGCCAAGGCCATAGACACTGACGCCTCCCTTTTCGCCGACGCGGAATTCGAGTGCTCCGGTGCGGCGGCCAGATCCCTTCTTCTGCAGCTCTTCCAACTGTGCTTTGAGTTCTTCGTAGGACGGTTCAGCCATGTGTCCTCCTCAGTAGATCGCTTCAGGCCAACATTATACTCAATACGCAAACTAGCGCATTTGCCGAGCAGCGCGGCGCACCCGATCGCGCGCGGAAATCTGGGTTCCGCCGCGAATGACCCACAACTTCCGGCAAGGCATCCGTGTTTGACTAGCAGCGGTCGTGCGAGTACAGGTGTACCTGCGTACCAGGGACGGCCGGGCGCAGATGCCGTAGGATGGCGGCCACAAATTCAGGGCGAGGCTGGAACTTCGGGCTGTCTGCGAGGGAATATAAGGTAGAGAAGTTTTGCTCGTCCTTTCCCAGCCCGCCTGGAGCATGCCAGGGAATATGTTAGGCTAGTTGCGATCTCGAACTAAAATTTCTGATTGCTATATTCGGGCAACCATTCGCGACGAAAATCTATCTCTTAGGCAGGGTTCCGCAGCTTCCGTAGGCATGGTCGAGGCACGCACGACAGCAGCAGGCAACACACTCTAGCGCATGGGCGGGTTCATGAAAGTAAAACAGTTGAAATTGTGCCGAAATCTGCTGCCGGCTGCTTCCCTGCTGGCCCTGGCGGCCCCATTGGCACTGTTGTGCGGCGGGCCGATGGTCGACACTGCGGTTGCGCAGACGACGGCGCAAAACGCCGAAGTGCAGAGCGCCACCCTGCAAACGCCGCGCGTCGCAGCGCGAATTACGCGGGCAGTGGATGAACGAAAGCTGGTGACGCTGCGCGGAAACGTCCACCCATTGGCGCGCCCGGAGTTTGACCGTGGCGCTGTGGAGGATTCGCAGCCGGCAAATCGCATGATGCTGCTGCTGAAGCGCAGCGACGACCAAGAGGCCACGCTGCGGCAATTGCTGGACGATCAACAAAGCAAAGCCTCGCCGAGCTACCACGCTTGGCTGACGCCGGAGCAGTTCGGCAAACAGTTCGGTCCGGCGGACGAGGACGTTCAAGCGGTCACGGATTGGCTGATGTCACGCGGCTTCACGGGAATCAAGGTCGGAGCGGGCCGCACGACGATTGAGTTTTCAGGAAGTATTGGCCAGGTCCGGAATGCATTTCACACCGAAATCCATCACTTCTCCGTGAACGGCGAAGCGCACATGGCCAATATTGCGGACCCCCAGATTCCGGCGGCGCTTGTGCCGGTCGTGGGCGGCGTTCTTTCGCTGAACAATTTTCGACGCAAGGCCCAATCACATCGGGTCGGAACGTTCCGTCGAACGAAGGCCACCGGCGAAATAAAACCGTTGTTCACCTTCTCGGGGCTATGCGGACTCAGCCCTTGCCACGCGGTCGGTCCAGGTGATTTCAGGACCATCTATAACGTTCCCTACGTTCCATCGACGATGGACGGCACTGGGGTGACCATCGCGATCGTTCAGGATTCCAACATCAACGTGGCGGACGTGCAGGACTATCGTGCCCTGTTCGGCCTGCCGGCCAACTTCACAAGCAGCAACATTATTTTGAATGGACCAGACCCCGGTGTTCAGGGCCCCGATAGCTTCACCGACGACGAAATCGAAGCCGACCTGGATGTGGAGTTGGCCGGAGGTGTCGCGCCGGGAGCAACCATCAATCTGGTGGTCTCGGAAGATTCCCAGAGTATCGGAGTGCTGGGAACCGATCTTTCGGCAGTCTATATCATTGACAACAACATCGCGCCGGTGATGAGCGAGAGCTTCGCCGGCTGCGAAGCCGAAATTACCGCGGCTGGAGAACCCTTCTACGACTTGCTGTGGGAGCAAGCGTCGGCGGAAGGCATTACCGTGATCGTCTCGGCGGGAGACAGCGGCTCCGATTCTTGCGAGCAAGGCCTTGCCGATTTTTCGACGAAGGGACTGTCGGTCAACGGGCTGGCATCGACGCCGTTCAACGTGGCTATCAGCGGGACGGATTTCAACAATGGGGCGACATTCTGGAACACAACGAATGCCCCAAGCACGCAAATCTCCGCGAAGGGTTACGTTCCCGAGACCACTTGGAACGACGGCTGCGCTTCGACAGCGACGGTGGGGAGTTTGGGCCCATGCACCGCGAGTATAGTCGTCGGCGACGCTCAAACTCAGGTCGACCTGGTTGGGGGCGGTGGCGGGCCAAGCTCGCTAGTGTCGAGTGGAACGCCGGTGAATGCCAAGCCCTCCTGGCAGATCGGCACGCCTGGTAACCCGGCTGACACCTTCCGCGATGTCCCCGATCTTTCGTTTTTCGCAGGCGACGGCCGCAACAACAGCTTCTACATCATCTGCCAAACGGACGCCAACACCGCCAACGGTGGCAGCGCAACCTCCTGCGATCTAAATTCTCCTTTCGACGACTTTCTAGGTGTCGGTGGAACCTCTGCCGGCGCGCCGGCCTTCGCGGGCATCATGGCGCTCGTCAATCAGAAGCTGGGACGTCAGGGCAACGCGAACTACGTGCTCTACCGGGTCTACAAGAAGAACACAGCCGGTACGATCTGTACTTCCGCTGCGTCGCCAGCTTCGACCTGCATTTTTTACGACACGACGGTCGGCAACAACTCGGTAGCGTGCCAGGGCGGAACGACGAATTGCAGCAACACCACCTCCGGGAACAATCAATACGGGGTCCTCGTCGACCCTGCGCATCTCACGACTCCTGCTTGGACAACCACCCCGAACTACGACCTAGCCACTGGCCTCGGTTCGATAAACGCCGCGAATCTGATCACTGCCTGGGACGCGGGGTCCGCAGACACCGTCGCAATTACGGCCCCCGCCTCTGGCACCGTGAATATTACGCACGGAGCACTTCAGCCGTTCACCGTGACCGTCACCTCGGGCTCTGGAACGCCCACAGGGCACGTGACGCTCATTGCCAAGCCAACCGGGAAACCGGAAGTGGGTATCGGAGACTTTTCGGACAATGGGCCGTTCGCGCTGGCCAGTGGCACGGTGACTTTTTCGACGACATTGCTCCCCGGCGGGACCAGCTATCCGGTGATCGCTAGTTACGGTGGCGACGGTACCTTCGCGCCAGGCACTTCGGCAGCGGTAAACGTGACGGTTAATCAGGAAGCAAGCCTGACTAGTGTTAGCGCGGTCACTTTCGATTCCAGCGGCAATCCCACCGTGCATAGTGGGGCAATCTCGCTGGCCTACGGCTCGGGCTATATCTTGCAGTTGTTGGTAGAGGACAGCCACGGCGACCAATGCTCGGGGTCCGCCATTACGTGTCCTACTGGGACCGTGACTCTGACAGACAATACGCTTCCGCTGAAAGATTTCTCGAACGGCGACACCGCCAGCCTCAACAGCATCGGAGTCGCAGAAGATCAGTTCGTGCAGTTGCCCGTCGGGACCAACAGCCTAATCGCGGCGTATTCCGGAGACAACAGCTACAACACCAGCACGTCGCCGGCTACGGTGGTCACAATCACCAAAGCGGCGACGACGATCGGCGTGGCCTCCAGCGCAAGCTCCGCAACGATTGGCCAGAACGTCACGCTGACAGCCACGATCGGCACGCAGAGCACCGGCGTCGGACCGACAGGAACCGTCACATTTTCCGCAGGAGGGACATCGATCGGCACTGCCCCGATCGTTCCAGTGAATGCCTCGCCAGGGAATGCTGTGAATCTGACTTTTGCCAGCGGCACGGCCACCCTGACCATACCGTTCACGTCTCCGGGGACGAAGAGTATCACTGCAACGTACGCCACCGGTGATGGCAACTACACCGGCTCCGGCCCCTCGACCGCGACAACCGTTACCGTCTCCGGTGGAACGCAGGCGACGACCACGACGGTGACCGCGAGTGCAGCCTCACTTCCGCCGGGGGGAGGGAATGTCACGCTTACGGCCACGGTGACTGCAACCGTCAATGGCGGACCGGGACCGACAGGTACCGTGCAGTTCATCGACAACAACACCGCGATCGGGAGCGGTACATGCATGTCGACCGCAGGAACGGGCACCACGCGTGGCACCTGCGTGGCGACATTATTAAACGTCGCTTTAACGAAGACCGCCAGCATCACGGGAAGCTACAGCGGCGACAGCGTGTACGCGTCCACGGGACCATCGGCACCGTTTATCGTGACGGTTGCCGCTAAGCAAGTCACAACGACCGCGGCGACTTCAAGTACCTCATCGATCTCTTCCGGCGGCAGCGTAACCCTGACTGCTACCGTAACCGGAACCACCAACGGCGGTGCCGGCCCCACCGGTACCGTCCAGTTCATGAACGGCAGTGTGGCCCTCGGCGCCGCTGCCACCTGCACGCCGACTGCGGGGACCAGCTCCACGCCTGGAACCTGCAAGGCGACGCTGATGACGACGCTATCGCTTCTGGCGCCGCCACCCGAACCGCGCCACGTGCCAAACTTCCCGGCTATGCCGACCTGGATCGTAGCGAGCCTGATGCTCATTCTGTTCTTGCTCAGCCGGAAGCAGCTGCCGGCGGCGAAGCGCCTGGGTTACGCTTGCGCGGGCATGTTGCTGTTCGCGTGCGTCGCGGCGGGCATTGCCGGATGCGGAGGAGGCAGCAGCGGCGGAGGTGGCGGCACTCCCCACACCGACAGCATCACCGCGGTATACAGCGGCGACGCAACTTACGCGGGGTCGACATCGACCGCGGTTTCGATCTCGGTCCAATAGATCGACGAACCAGATACCATCGGGCGGCTGCGAAGGTCGCGGCCGCTTCGTTTTAGGGACACCACGAGCCAGTAGGCTCGTAGCGGATCAAAAAAACCTAGTTGATGGCGGGCGGGAAGAACACGTTCCAGAACGTCGGCGATGGCGTGGAAAACTCCACCGGAACCAGTGAGCCTTCGTTGGTGGTCTGCGGGGGCCGCACGACTTTGGCCTCCACTTGAGCCTGCGTCTTGAGATTCTCGATAGTGACCTTGGTGCCTTCCGCGAGAGCTTCGCGCATCACGATCATCGCGCCGCTGGCGCTTACCGTGTGCGTATAGCCCGGAATACCCGGCTTGCCGGCCACGTGAACCATCACGGAGATCCTCAGCAGGACGCGCTGCGCGCGACGCCGCTCTTCCGCCGTGGGCGGGCGATTGAGTGCTGGCCGCGCCGAAGGCGGCGGCAGCTTGGTAGGCGTTAAAGGCTTCATAGTTCCAAACCCCAAAAGTCCATTTCCGGCGCCACGAGCTCGACACCATATTCCCAGCCTTCTGGGCGCTGGTTACCCTTCCAAACGATGACCGCGGAGTTGCTGGTGTCGGTGGCAACGTTAGTCAGCGCCAGACGGTGCTCGAGTTTGAGGTCATGCTCGAGAACGACCATGCAACCATATGGATTCACTACCCGCGTGTGAGCTTCCACACGGATGCGCCGCCCTTTGGGATCATCCCATTCGAGGCGGACAGGAACGCGCGAGTTCATGCGGTGGCCACGGCGCTTTTCGTGATGCCGCGGACCCACAGCTTTAGCTTCGCGTGTCTTTACGGGCATTTTTCCCTCAATGAGCCCATGCTAAAGTTGAGGGCAGAGACGGTCAATGGTACAAAAGCGCCAGGGCGTACGAATGTGTAGCTGGCCGGAAGTACAGGTTGGCCAGCACAAAACAGGCAAGCCGTGAAGAATCTTATCGTCAATGCGGATGACCTTGGGTGGACCGAGGGTGTGAACCGGGGGATCGCCGAGGCGCATCGCAACGGGATCGTGACCAGCGCGTCGCTGCTGGCCAATGGCGCGGCCTTCGCCTCGAGCGTGGCGCTGGCGCGCTCGACGCCTGGGCTCGGCGTAGGCGTGCACCTGAATTTGACCGACGGGGCGCCGGTGGCGCCGCGCGAGTTGGTCGCCAGCCTGGTGAACGCAGCGGGTGAATTCGAGGGCGGGCCGGAAGGCTTGTTGTTGCGGATTGCCAAACGGGATGTGGCGCTTCGCGAGGTCGAGCAAGAGTGGGACGCCCAGATCGAAAAGGTGCGCGAAGCAGGAATCCAGCCCACCCATTTGGACGGACACAAGCACGTGCACATGCTCCCGGGCTTGCTGGAGATCGCGCTGCGGCTGGCGAAGCGTCACGGCGTCGGCGCGATGCGCGTGGCGCATGAAGCGTCAAGCCTGCGCGCGGCGCTCTCGACGGGCGACGACCTGCATACCACGGTGGTGCTGAAACAAGGCGTGCAGGCACGTGGATTGAAGCTGCTGGCGCGGGATGCGCGGGAGCAAGCCGAGCGCGCGGGCATCTCCACGGCAGACTATTTTTGCGGCATCGCGCAGACGGGCGAGATGACGAAAGAGGGTGTCGCGCGGCTGCTGCGGAGCCTACCGGAGGGCACGACCGAACTGATGTGTCATCCGGGGTACGCCGACGAAGATCTGCAAAATACCGCGACGCGGCTGCAGGGATCGCGGCAAACGGAGTTGGAGATTCTGACCGACGTGGGAATACGAAATCTTGTCGCCTCACAGGGGATTCGCCTGATAGACTATGGATTCGTAGCCAGCGAAATATGAGATCAGACTCCACATTGAAGTACTCGATCGTGGTCCCGTTCTTCAACGAACAGGAGAATATTCCGCCTCTGTACATGAAATTGACCGAGGTGATGGACGCGATCGGCGAGAGCTACGAACTGGTGTTTGTGGACGATGGCAGCCGTGACAATAGCTTCAAGGTCTTGTCAGATATCTACGAGCACGACCATCGCGTGAACCTGATCCGGCTGCGGCGAAACTTCGGGCAGACCGCCGGGTTGAAGGCCGGATTCGATTTTGCGCGCGGTGAAATCATCATCTCGATGGACGGCGACCTGCAGCACGACCCGGAAGAGATTCCGCGCTTCCTGGAAAAAATCGAAGAAGGGTTTGACCTGGTCAGCGGATGGCGGTATGCGCGGCGCGACCATTGGCTGATGCGGCAGATTCCCAGCCGCGCCGCGAACTGGATGATGGCCAAGCTTTCCGGTATCGACCTGCACGACTTCGGGACCACCTTCAAAGCTTACAAGCGCGAGATTATTCAGGAGATTCAACTATACGGAGAGCTGCACCGGTTCATTCCGGCGCTGGCGGGTTCCCAGGGCGCACGCATCGCGGAAGTGCCGATTACGGACCTGGTTCGCAAGAACGGGAAGAGCAACTACGGCATTGGCAGGACGCTGCGCGTTTTCCTCGATCTGATTATCGTGAAATTCCTGCTGGACTATTCGACGCGGCCGCTGCAGTTCTTCGGCTTGTTGGGCGTCGGCGGGGTGATGCTGGGAGTTCTGACGGCGGCATACCTGGCGTGGGAGAAATTCGCTCACAACGTGACGATCATGACGCAGCACGGGCCGCTGCTGCTGATGGCGGTCGCGCTGTTCGTCAGCGGAATACAGTTTGTGTCCATGGGGTTGCTGGGCGAGATCATCTCGCGGACCTACTACGAATCGCAGAACAAGCCGATCTACGCGCTGCGCGAGGTGAAGAGCCATCGCAAAGAGATGGGCGATTCCGCCGAGCAGGCGCGGCCTTCCGGCAATTCCGAACGCTAAGCAGCCAGCTCAAACTGCAAGCAAGAACGAAGGCAGCAGGTTTAAATGTAGCGCCGTGCCTTCAGGCCGGCATCGTGGGGATCTCAGCCAAAAAAATCGGCCGCGCCAACCAGCAGTGCTCGCAACGCACAAAGCTTAGATTCTTCGCGCATCCGCATCGCATGCGCTCAGAATGACACTTGGCGCCGGTGCATGAACGTCACGTTGCACCAGGGAGGCTCGCTGTGAATCGCGAACAGTTCTACACGCTTATGGGCGGCGAAGGCACGATGGACTACGAGTTGTACCTGAACACCAAGACGCTTCTATCCTGCCAGACGAAATTCGCGGAGCTCTGCAACCCCGACGAACTGCAATTCCAGGTAGTTCACCAGATCGAAGAGCTGTGGATGAAGCTGATTGCGTATACGCTGCTCGACATCGACGAGTATATGCAGCAAGAAAATACGAATCGCGTGCTGACATTATTCCGGCGGGTGCACACCGCGCAGCGGCTGATGATTCAACAGATCGCGCTCCTGGAAATCATGTCGCCGAAGGAGTATCAGGACATTCGCAAACGGCTAGGCAACGGAAGCGGGCAGGAGTCGCCGGGATTTCGCGTGCTTCTGAAAATGTACCAACCGCTGTGGAACACGTTCCAACAAAGCTATCTCGACAAACATGGGCTTACGCTGGAGAAGATCTACGACTCGCAATATTCGCACGGCGACGCGTACGTGGTGGCCGAGGCGCTGGCGGAATTTGACGAGCTGTTCCAGAAATTCCGCTACGAGCACATGCAGCTGATTTACCGCACGATTGGATTTGGCGCGAAATCACTGAAAGGCCGGCCCGTTGAAATTCTCGAAGACGGCCTGCGGCAGAAGTTCTTTCCGGGGCTGTGGGAGATTCGCGGCGAGATGACCGACCGTTGGGGCGCGGAGTATGGGACGAAGAGAGATCCGCTGGGCGGGCATCACTAAGGGCACAAATTGGAGGTTAGAGGTTTCTAGTTTCTAGTTTCTAGTTTCTAGTTTCTAGCCTCTAACGTCTAATCTCCGACTTTTGCCACCCGGCGGTACGCGCCCCGGAAGAAGAGCAGCGGCTCGCCGTCGAAGACTTCCGTGCTCTCCACTTCGCCAAGGAAAATAGTGTGATCTCCGGCGATGTATGAGGCTACGACGTTGCACGCCACATGGACCAACGCGTCGTCGAGCAGCGGGATGCCGCTATCCGTCCACCGGTAGTGAATGCCGAGTTGCGCTTCGACTTCGGGCTTCTCTTCGGTCTGCGCGAAATACTTTGATGCGGCTTGCTGGCTTTCCTTCAGAATGTTGACGCCGAAGCGCTTCTTGTCCTTGACCATGGGCAGGAATTGCGCTCGCTGATCCACGCAAACGAGCAGCAACAAAGGGTCCAGCGAGACGGAGGTAACGGAGTTGGCGGTCATGCCGTGCACTTTGCCGGGAGAACGCTCGACGGTGAGCACGGCGACTCCGGTGGCAAACTGGCCGCAGGCGAGGCGGAACTCTGCTGGAGTGGGAGGTCTCGACGCCATCATAAAGGTCTTCGAAGATATCTTACCGGAGCGACAGACCAGCGCGGAGCAAGATTGATCGAGCGATACGTATCGTTACATCAGCGGGACATCGGCGGGCGAAACGGAGAGAACCTTACATGACATGCAAAATCGCGATCTTGGGGGGCACGGGACCCGAAGGGACAGGGCTGGCCAATCGCCTGGCTCGAGCAGGCGAGCACGTCGTGATCGGCTCGCGTGACGCGCAGCGCGCCCAGGAGACGGCATCGCGATTGCGCGAGCAGATCGGCGGCTCGGCGCAGATTGAGGGCACCGACAACGCCGCCGCTGCCGCGCAATGCGAGGTTGCGGTGCTGACGGTTCCCTTCTCCGGGCAAGCGGCGCTGCTGAAACAGCTAAAAGGCGTCTGGAAGCCGGGAACGATCGTGATCGATACTACGGTACCGCTGGCGGCTTCCGTTGGCGGTACGCCCACGCGGATGCTTGGCGTATGGCAAGGTTCGGCCGCGGAAGCGGCGAAGGAATTGCTCCCCCAGGGTGTGAGCATCGCGGCGGCGTTTCACAACCTTGGTGCGGAGTTACTGAGCGGAGAGGCGGCGGTGGAGTGCGATGTGCTGGTTTGCAGCGATGACGAGAAAGCCAAGCAAATCGCGATGGAGTTGGCCGCAAAGATTCCCGGTGTGCGCGCACTGAATGGCGGAAAGCTCGAGAATGCACGAACCGTGGAGTCGATAACTGCGTTGCTGATCGGCTTGAACATTCGATACAAGGTGCACAGCGCGGGCGTGCGATTCACAGGACTGCCGCTGTAGCCCAGGTCTCGTTGTCATCCTCAACGTCCACGCTCGCACTCAGGTAAAACCGTCTGGCGGTGCCGGTAATGGCGGGAGACAAATTTATAAATCCACCCTATAACCTGAGCAGCGCCCGCGCCAGCTTGCGCTTGTCCCCGCGAGTCTTCATCACCGTGGGAATCACCGCAACATCCATGCCCAGCGCGCGAATAGCGTCCGCTTGCGGCTCATCTAGAGGATCGATGACGAATGTGCCCGTGAAGTCGGAATAAAGCTTGGCGACACCTTGCGCGGAAGGTTCGTAACCAAGCTGTGCCAGCATTTTGTCCGAGGGCCCCTTCAGCGACTTGCCACCAACGATGGGACAGACCGCGATGACGTCTTTGCGCCGCGCACGAAGCGCCTCGCGAACGCCGGGCACGGCGAGAATCGGACCGATGCTGATCAGTGGATTGCTGGGGCAAATGAGAATCCGGCCGGCGTCGCGAATGGCTTCAAGCACCCCGGGCGCAGGGCGCGCCGCCGCAACACCGTCGAACCGAATACCTTGCACGACAGGCTCGGCGCGCCGCTTCACCAGATACTCCTGAAAATGCAAAGCGCCTTCAGGCGTGTCGATGATCGTCGGCACCGGCTGATCGCACATCGGCAAGATGCGCGACTTCACGCCCAGCGCAGCACGAATCGATTCCGCCGCATCCGTAAGTGTTTTGCCGTCGGCGAGCATCGCGGTGCGATGGATGTGCGTGGCCAGGTCGCGATCGCCAAGATTGAACCAGTTCACCCGGCCAAAGACCGCCAGGCGCTTGAGCGCGTGAAACGTCTCGCCGCGAAAGCCCCAACCCTTCGCCGAATCGATCACGCCCGCAAGCGTGTACGTAACGATGTCCAGGTCGGGAGAAATCTTCAGCCCGTGGAGTGTGATGTCATCGCCGGTGTTCACGATCACGGTCAGGGCGTGAGGATCGGCGACGTCGTAGAGACCCAGCAGCAGCTTGGACGCGCCAACGCCGCCAGCAAGCGCGGTGATCGTAGAGTGTTTGCTCGCAACCATGGGACAGTAAGATGCCGGCTCAGAAGCCGGCGCTACACCGCGAACCCATCGATATCGGCAAGGCGACTCAGGCGTTCGCGAACGGGTGAAGAAACAAAATCGCCGCGAGACACGAATTCAGGATACAGAGCCAAGCGTTCGCGCAATGTGAACCCGCGCGCCTCTGTTTCGGAGCGCAGCTTGCTGATCTGCGGCCACGCCGCCTCGGGATTGATGAAATCCTTCGTAACCGGCGAAATACCGCCCCAATCGTTGATGCCCGCTTCCAGCAAGCGCGGAAAATCCGCGTAGCTGAGATTCGGCGGCGCCTGCAAATTCATCTGCGGGCCAAGAATCAGGCGCGCCAGCGCGAGCGTCCGTAGCATGTCGTCCAACGAGGGCTCCGGATGATTAGCCATGGGAATTTCGGGCTTGGCGCGAAAATTTTGGACGATGACTTCCTGGATATGCCCATATTTTTCGTGCAGCGCGCGAATCGCCAGCAACGAGTCGATGCGCTCTTCAAACGTCTCACCGATGCCGATCAGAATCCCTGTGGTGAAAGCGATGGAAAGCTTTCCGGCCTCCTCGATCGTGCGTAGACGCAGCGCCGGAACCTTGTCGGGAGCCTTGGCATGCGGCAAGCCGTCGCGCATCAGGCGGACGCTGACGGTCTCCAACATCAGGCCGACGCTGGCGTTGGAATGCTTGAGGCGCTCAAGCATTCCGCGGTCCATCACGCCCGGATTGGCATGCGGAAGAAGGCCGGTCCGATCGAGGATAAACTCCGTCATTTCAGCAAGATAATCGAGGGTGCGGGCAAAGCCCTGGCGCCGCAGAAACTCCCGTGCCGCCGGAAAAATTCGCTCCGGTTGATCGCCCAGACTGACCAGCGCTTCCTTGCAGCCGGCGGCGCGGCCCTGCTCGGCAACCGCCAAAACTTCATCGGGCGTCATGAAGTGAGCGCCAGGCTGGCCGGGATCTTTGCGAAACGTGCAGTAACTACAGTAGTCGCGGCACAACGTTGTGAGTGGTATAAAAACTTTCTTGGAAAAACTGACGACGGTTCCTTTCCCACGCACACGCAGTTGGGTTGCCGTGGCGAGCAGATCACTGAGAGGGGCTTCGAGCGCCAGGCGCAACGCGGCGTCGCGGTCCAGCGCGCGGCCTTCGCGCACCTCGCCGAGCAAATCCTGTATCGGTTGAGCTGCACTGCGCGGTGACAATCCCGTTTGCATCGGCCTCAGGATGACAGCTTGGCGAGAATATTTCTAGCGGGCGTCCTTGGAGTGCGGGAGCTCGCTCCCGCCTTTGAGCCGTGCTCCACAGCTAGGACGTACGTGAATCCGACAGACTGGGCGATTCCGCACATGCTAAAAGCGGCGGCGCGCCGCCGCACTCCAAATCAGCGGAACAGATCCTCGTTGGCAGGCCGGATGATGCGGGCAGCAGGATCGATCACCGGCCGATAACGATAGCCGCGAACTACGACCGCAGGAATGCCCGCAGCTTTGCCCATAGCGAGACCCGCCGCCGCGGCCAGTTCATCGGCCACCGCAAGGATAGTGGCATGCAAGGGCTTGCCGTGACGGTCGTGCTCACCGCGAAGATCCAGCAGTGAAGGTACGCCAGCCGCGCCGATGGCGACGTTGGTCAGGCCGAGGCGCCAGGGGCGGCCAAACGTATCGCTGATGATGACCGCGACGCGCTTGCCGGTGCGCTTGCGGAGGCTCGCGGCCAGGCGGTGCGCCGAGCGATCGGGATCGCGTGGCAGCAGCGAAACTACGTCGCGTCCCGGAATGTTGGACTGGTCCACACCGGCGTTGGCGCACACGAAGCCGTGATGGGTCTCGACGATCAGCACTGGATCGCTGCGAACAACGCGCCGCGACTCTCGCAGGATGGCTTCCACCAAGCGTGGATCTTTCTTGAGCTTCGCAGCGAGCTGCACGGCCTCAGCCGACGGCTTCAATGTTGCTAGCCGCACCAGGCGGCCTTCCGCTTTGGAAATAATTTTCTGCGCAATCACCAGGACGTCGCCGTGCTCGAACGCCAAGCCGGCTCGGCGCATGGCCGCTACGAGTTGGCGGCTCAAGTCGTCACCCCGGCGAATCTCCGGCAAGCCCGGCACTGCGAGAAGGTGGATGGACTCGGCCCAAACTAAGAGCTTCTTCTTGCCAGACGCGCGAGTCGAGGTTTTGCCCATGGGAGCGCGGAAGGAGAGATCTTATGCGAAGCCGCAGGAGATTGCATGGTCAGGCCGGTGAGCAAGAACGCCTGCCCCGCAAAGCAAGGGGCGGAGCATCTGCCGCACTGCAGGCGCTCCGCCCAAAGGAGTGAGTTGTAAGCGAGACCGCCCAGACTAGCCCTTGGGAGGCCGGTCTCCCTTCGGCGGCTTATCGTTCTTCGGCGGCTTGTCGCTGGTTTGCGGCTTGCCGTGTTCCTGGGTCTGCTTTTGCTCCAGCTTCTGCTGTTGCGTATCGTGCTTCCGCTCCAAATCTTCGAGCTGCTGTTGCTGTTTTTGTTGAGTCTGCTGCACCTTCAGCTCGTTGGCTTTTTGCTGCTGGAGCTGTTGTTGTTGCTGCACCTGCTGTTGCTCGACCTTCTGGCGCTCCAAGTCTTGCTGTTTTCGCAGGGTTTCGAGCTGCTGTTGATGCTGCTGCTCGAGCGCGGGATTCACGTTGACGGTGTTTGTCGTGTTCGTCCGCACTGCCGGCGGCCGATCGGTGTTGGTGCGTGGGCCGTTCGTTGGCGTAACGGCGGGCGTCGGAGGCTTGTTCACACTGTTGTTGACGTTGGTGTTCGGCTGGCCTGGCTTGAGACTCGCGTTGCCTTGCTGCGGGATCGGCGTAACGGCTCGTGCCGGCGGCGCAATTCGCACGTTATTGTGCACGACAGTTCCGGGCTGCACGGCCGGCTGCAGCTGGTGATACTGAGCCACTGCCAACGGCCTGCCGCCATTCTGCTGAATCGCCACTTGCTGCTTCGCGAACGAAGGGGGTGGCGGTGGCGGCGCGGTCTTGGCCACCACGGCGCGATTCACAAACGCGGCCGGCGGCTGCACGCGCGTCGGTGCACCCGAACCAATCACGGTTTGACGCGTCGGAGCGATTGCGGGAGCTCCCGCGGCGACCTGCGCACTAACAACCTCGCGCTGATCGACGCGAACGATGTTTCTGGAGACCGACTGCCCGGACGTAAAGGTCGCGCCGTTGGTTGCGGTGACGGCACCGGAAACGCGCTGGTTGACGTAGGTGACGTTGGTGACGTTGACCTGCTTGTTGACCACCACATTGGTGTAGTAGTTGTTCACAACGGTGGTATTCACCGTAGTGTTGGTGACGTTGACGTTGTTCACATACCTTCGGCTAACCGGATAAGACGGAACATAAACCTCGCGAGGTCCCAGCGGGAACCAACCCACGTTCGCGCCGACGCCAACGCCAAATCGAGGACCTCCGACCCACGCAACCAGCGCAGGCGCGTAAACCGGACGCACGTAAGCAACACCCACAACCGCCACGGGAGCGGGCACCCATCCCCATACGCCGCCCACAGTGACCCAGCGGCCGTAGTGGAATGGCGCAAAGCCCCAAGGCTCGTCCTCGACCCACGTATAGCCCCAGGGCGCGATGTAGACCCAGTGGCCATAACGGTACGGGGCCCAGCCAACGACGGTGGTATGCGGAAACCACACCGTGCCGTATTCGGGCACAGGCCGCCAGCCGCCGTATTCATCCAGGTCTTCGTAACCAATCACGTCCGGCGAAACGTAGCGTGCGGAAGAGGAGTGATCTTCGCGCAGGTCGCGGTCGGCGCACCATTGATCAAAATCGTCGTTGCCTGCGCCTTGCTGCACGTCGGCGTTGAGCTGATCGGTGCCCTGAAATGTCGCGGTTTGGTTGGCGTGGACCGAATACGCTTGCCCGCCACCGGTTACTTCGCCTTCCCCGCCAAGGACGGACACGATGGTGGTGTCGCCGGCCTCGTTGACGTCGATGCGATAGGTGCCCGGGCGCAGCACGGAAAACGCCAGATTCGGCGTGTCGATCTCGAACGTCTCGTTTTCCTCCAAGCGCTTGACGCGCACGCGCAACGTGCCTTCGGTCACCTGAATCTGCGCGACGTCATCGGCCAAGTTCAAGAACGAGAATCCGGTGGTGCTGCCGATGCGAAGCGAGGCGGAGCCAATATGCAGTTCGGCGCGGGCGCCGTTGTCGGACCAAAGTTTGTCCCCGGTCGTCATGGGGCGATTGATAACCGCCGCGACCCAATCGTCGGTGCCTGCGGGGTTGAACGACACGTTGCCATCGGTGTGGCTGAGACGCGCAACACGACTCGGTGGATCGTCATCGTCGGCTGCGGCCCGTGATGGCGTAAGAAAGGTCACGGCCAGCGCAATGGCGAGCAGGCTGGCCAGTTTGAGCGCATGTTTTCTCATATCCAATTCTCTCCTGGAACTTCTCTGCGGCGAGGTTGGGAGGCGCCGCCCGTGGTTATTGGCCGAATGGATTGATCCCGGACTGCGAGATACTAGAAGATCTACCGCACCGCACCGTTGTTCCCCATCGGGCGACTCCTGTAGATCAAAACAGGAAATGCCGGAGCAATCCTTCCTTCCCTTTTAACACATAGCCGCGGAAAGAGTTGCCATTAAGCCGAGCGGCGTTGTCCGGATGGGCAAGGAAAGGCCCGCTCCGGCGAGAACCGAGGCGGGCCTTAGGTTCTTTGATTAAGCTCAAGCTTTAGTGGTGACTGCCGCCGCCGCCGTGGGAAACTCCGCCACCGTGAGAACCTCCGCCGGAGCTATGCGGCGCGGAATAGCTGTGGCTAGGCGCCGAGTTGTGACTGGGCGCGGAGTAGGATCGCGACGGAGCCGAGTACGAACGCGACGCCGGATAGTTCGATCTCGGCGGCGTATAGGTCCGGGCATTGTTCGAGTACGCCGGACGGTTGCCGTTGTTCGAGAGCCCGCCGTTAGCGCCAGAGCCCGCCCAGGGTGGGCGATCCGTACGGTTAAATCGCGTCGCCTGCGTCGTGTTGTTGCGCATGCCATTGTTGGCCGGAACGTTGGAGCTTCCGAAACCCTGCGGACCGCGACCACGGTCGGTGGTATTGCCTTGCGCCTCCCAATTGCGGGCGCCCGTCGTGCCGTTGGCACCGCCCGTCACAGCGCGGTTGTTGAAACCGCCGCCCGTCGAGGGCGGCCTGCTCTGCGACAGCTGATTCTGCCGTGTCGTCGCGACCGAATTGTTGGACGGCGTCGAGTTGCCGGCGCCAGTTTGCATTCGGGTCCTCACGTTGTTATTCAGTGGCGATCCCGTGCGACCCGCCGACAGCCCATTCGTATTGATCGTGCGGACCGGCATATGAGACGCCGCCGCGCCAGGAGCAGTACGCGCCATCACCGAGCGGTTCTGCACCGACGCAGGCGGCCTAGAAACGTGTCCGCTCAGATTCGCCGCGCCGAACGAGCTTTGCCGGGTCGGCGAAATCGACGCGCGGTTGCTCACCTCAGCGCCCCGCAGAGAGGCTTCCGTGAGGTGCGCAGCGCCGCGATTCACGGCTTGGCCATTGACGAACCCGTTGCGCGAGGTCGCCGTCACGGCGTTGACGTTATGCGCGAACGCATAGTTGAAGTTGCGGCTCGAATTCAGCGCGTTGACGTTGCGAAGGCTTGTGTTGCGGATGTTGATGTTGTTGATGAAGGTACGGCTCGCGCGGAAGCCAGGGAAAAATGGTTCGCGGAAACCCAGCGGGAACCAGCCCACGCCGAAACCTCCACCAAAACCAAACCCGACTCCGAAACGCGATCCGCCAAGGAAACCGACGAAGGCGGGTCCGAAAAACGGACGCGCAAAAATTGGCCCTGGACACCAGCCCCACCGGCTGCCGATGAACGCCCAGCGTCCGTAGTGGAACGGCGCGAAGCCCCAAGGCTCGTAGCCAATCCAGGTCCAGCCCCAAGGGCCGACCCAGTTCCAATAGCCATAGCTATACGGCGCCCAACCAACGGCAACGTCGTTCGGATACCAGACCTGGCCGTAGTCAGGCTCCTCGTTCCAAGAACCATTGTCGTCGAGATCGGAGTAGCCGGGAACGTCGCGCGAAACGTAACGCGCGGAGGTGGAATTATCTTCCCGCAGGTCGCGCTCAGCAGCCCACTGGTCAAGTCCGTCGGGCCCTGGAGCGGCAGAAACTTGATATTGCGGATCGTCACCGCCATTGAATTCAGCGCGCTCGCCAACGTGCACGGTGTACGTCTTGCCGCCCGCGGTTACTTCGCCTTCACCGCGAATGGCCGTTACACGAGTAGCGTCGCCATTTTCATTGACTTCCACGCGGAACGCACCCGCTTGCTTCACGACGAAAGCTAGGTTCGGAGTGTCGACTTCGTACAGGTCGCCTTCGCGCAGTTCGCGGACGCGAAAATTGATGGCGCCTTCGGCGATGCGCACCTGCATGATGTTTTCGTCGAGATTCAGGAACGACAGCGCGGTCATGCTGCCCATGTGAATGCTCGCTTGGCCCGGCTTGCAATTCGGCGCGCGAGTCTTTGTCCGCCCAGATTTTGTCGCCGACGGTTACCGGTCGATTCTTTGCCGCGGTACCCCAGTCGCCTTCGCCTCCAGGCTGGAATGAGACCGTGCCATCAAGAAAGCTGATACGCGCGGCACGCGACGGCGGATCGCCTTCGTCCGCTCGAGCCTTTGGCGAGGCCAAGAAAAAGCAGAGAAGACCGGTCAAACACAACAGCGACCTGAACAGCTTGCTATTGCCGGTGAATGTGGTCTTCATGGTTTGGGTCCCCTGTCTTCGGCCCACTACATTAGATGCAGACCGACGGGAGCGGGCCACCGCCTGGTTCGTCTGGCCCAGATCCCTTATAACTCCATCCGTAGAACCCGAAAGTGGAAAAGAAGTTGCTCTAGCGCCCCTGCTACCTGGACCGACGGGTAGGTCGTACTAGGACTATAAATAGCCGCCCCCAAATCTGGACTCTTGAACAGGCGCGCTCCGCAATACGCTTCCCTAGACTATCTCTTGTGGGCGCCTCTGCGCTCTGGGAGAATGCATGCGTATGAATGCGAAGTGGTTGGGAGTGTGGACGATCGCGCTGGCAGCTGCTTCGGCGGCACCCGCGCAGACGTGGCGGCAAGTGGGCCCTCCAGGAGGCACGGTCATTTCCCTGGAAGCCGACCCGCACGACGGAAACAAGCTGTACCTCGGCACGTCGGATGGCCACGTATTCAACTCAAAAGATGAGGGCGCGCACTGGCAGCTTCTGAGCCGCATCGGCACAGGCCAGGATGACGTCATTACACACATTTTGGTGGACCCGCGGGATTCCAACCGCTTGTACGCCAGCACCTGGGCACTGTACTCCGGCGGCGGCGGCGTTTACCGCAGCACGGACGCGGGGCGCACCTGGCAAGTGATCGGGCTAGCACATGAGACCGTGCGCGCGATCGCGCAAGCCCCCACCAAACAGAACATTTTCGTGGCAGGCACGCTCACCGGCGTGTACCGCTCGATCGGATAACGGCGACACTTGGGAGCGCATCACCCCGGCGAAGCATGACGACCTGCGCAACTTTGACTCCGTGGCCTTCGACCCGCGCGACGAAAACATCATTTATGCCGGTACCTACCACCTGCCCTGGAAAACCACGGACGGCGGCAAGAACTGGTTCCAAATCGGTAAGGGCATGATCGACGACTCCGACGTGATGAGCGTGGTTGTTGATCCTGCGAATCCGGACAATTTGCACGCTCACGGCGTGCTCCGGCATCTACCACAGCACCAACGGCGCGCAGCAGTGGACGCGCTACAACGGCATTCCTTTCGTCTTCCGCCGCACGCAGCTGATCCGGCAGGACCCCCAGCATCCGGAAACGCTGTATGCCGGCACCACCAGCGGCCTCTGGAAGACCACCAACGAAGGCACGGAATGGAAGCGCCTCACTCCTGGAGATTGGGTGATCAACGCGATCATCATCGATGCCAAGAATCCGCAACGCGTGATTCTGGGCACCGAGCGCGAAGGCGTGCAGATCAGCGATAACGGCGGCCAGACCTACACCGCCGCGAACGTTGGCTTCCACCACCAGCACATTCTGGACGTCGCAATGGATCATGACCGTCCGGAACGCGCGCTGGTTGTGCTCACCTTCGACACCAACGCTTTTCTCGCCACCAAGGACGGCGGCACCACGTGGGCGCCGCTCGGACCTGGCCTGAAGCGCACCGACCTCAAGCACGTCTATGCCGCACCGACGGGCTGGCTAGCTTCGCTGAACAACGGCGGCTTCATGAAGTATGACGAAGCAAACGCAAAATGGCTCAAGGCCGGCATGTTCGCTCCGGATGCGCCCGAGGCTCCGGCGCCGACCAAGGTCACCAAAATCGTCAACGGCAAAAAGACCACCGTGCTGGTCAAGAAGCCGGCGCCGAAAGCTAAAGCGCCCCAGCTACTTGCGTTCCAGATCAACGACGTGGTTTTTGCGCACGACGCCTGGTTCGCCGCAACAACCGGCGGCGTGATCGTCTCTCACAATGAGGGCGCGACATGGAAGTCCGCCAGCAAAGACGAACTCGTGAAGCAGCCGGCGACTTCGCTGGAGGCTTCGACCGACGGCTCGCAAATCTGGGCGCTCTCACAGAAAAACCTGCTCTACTCTGCCGACGGCGGCGCGCACTGGGATGCTCGCGAGCTCCCGTTTGCGTCGGCCGGCAGTCTACGCCTCCACCGCATCGATGATTCCAACCTCTTCATCACGTCGAACGCGGGTCTGTACGCCTCGAAGGACGCGGGACGCAATTGGAACCGCGCCGACATTCGGGACCTGCAGTTCCAGGACGTGGCTGGCTCGGGCAACGCCCTTGTTGTGTCGTTGCAAAGACACGGCCTGCTCGCGTCGTTTGACGGCGGCAAATCCTGGCAGCACGTGAACGCGGCGCTCGGCGAAGGCTACGTGCCCGTAGTGCGGTCTCGGCGTGACGGCTCCGTGGTGGCTGCTTCGGCCACTGAAGGGCTGCTCTCGTACGAACCGGATTCGCATTCGGCCTCGGACAGCAGCGTAGGCGTTTCCTCGCTGATTCCGGCCGCGAACGGTCCGCAAAAGCCGAAACAGTAAACCAGATCAACCCACTTCAGGGGCGTCCCGGCGAACAACCGGGACGCCCTTTTTGTTTTGAGCGGCTCTTCCGTGAGCCCGCCGTTGTCTCTAACTTCATTTTCCTTGCATCTATCCGACAGGAGATATACATCCATGGTCGTATTCCTGTTCTGTCGCCGCCTTACGATCTGGAGGTCTCCATGAAAAAGCTAATGGCCACCACAAATGACGCCAGCTTGACCCTGATGCGCCTGGTTCTCGGCCTCGTATTCTTCGCTCACGGCGCGCAAAAGGTGCTCGGCTGGTTTGGCGGATATGGATTCTCAGGGACGATGAATTTCTTCACTTCCACGATGCACATTCCGGCGCCGTTTGCCTTTCTGGCGATCATGGCGGAATTTCTCGGTGGCTTGGGCCTCATCCTCGGGTTTCTTGCGCGCATCGCGGCGTTCGGCATCGCCGTAAACATGCTGGTTGCCGTTTTCATGGTTCATATCCACAACGGACTATTCATGAATTGGTTCGGCACCCAGAAGGGCGAGGGATGGGAGTATCATGCGCTCGCAATCGCCTTGGCGATCGCGATCATGGCGCGCGGCGCGGGCGCATTCTCCGTAGACGGTGCGCTTGCTGCGAAATCCAGTTAGCCGGAGCCCTCGCCTGATGGTCTCCGAAGCACCATACGGCATCGAAATCGCGGGCAGCCCGCGAAGCTTTATCGACACGATCGCGCACTTCGAGTCTCTGCTCGCTGCTCGCGGCATGACCCTGTTCGCGAAGATTGATTTCACAGGCGACGCTAAGAAATCCGGTCTGGACATGCCGCCAACGCAACTGCTGATCTTTGGCAATCCCAAGGGAGGTACGCCGGTGATGCTCGCGGCGCCGAGTTCCGCGCTGGACCTGCCCTTGAAGGTGCTGATCGCGCAAGACGCCAGCGGAAAAGTCTGGCTCAGCTACAACGCGGCGGAATACCTGGCCGAGCGTCACACCATTCCCGGCGATCTGGTGAAAAACATCGCCGGAATTCGCGCCCTGGTGCAGGCCGGCGTCGCGCCATAGCGCAACTCAGGACGATGGGCGTCCCGATGCCGACGCCGATCGCGCCGCTCCGTTGCCGCCGATCTGGTATCCAACGCCGCGAATCGTGCGGATCAGCGCTCGCTCGTACCCCATATCGACCTTGCGCCGCAAGTAGTTGATGTACACGTCCACGACGTTAGTCATCGTGTCGAAGTTCAGCTTCCAGACTTGCTCGACGATGGCCGACCGGGTCACCGGTTGCCCGGCGTGGCGCATCAAGAACTCGAGCAGGGCGAATTCCTTGGGGCTCAATTCGATCTCATGTCCGCCGCGTTGCACGGTGTGCGCAATGCGATCGACGGTAAGATCATCAATAGCCAGGACCGAAGTTGCAGGCCGATTGCCCCGCCGGAGCACGGCGCGAATTCGCGCGGCCAGCTCCGCGAACGCGAACGGCTTTGCAATGTAGTCGTCGGCCCCGGCATCGAGACCTCGGACCCGCTCCTCGACCAGCAATGCGCTGGTCACGATCAGAACCGCTAGATTGGGTTTCTTCGCGTGGATACTGCGAAGAAGTTCCAAGCCGGCAGCTTCGGGGTGATTGAGGTCGACGATGACCAGGTCATACGACTGGTCGGCGGCCAGGCGCTGCGCCTCGGCTCCGTCGGACACAACTTGCACCGCAAACTGCTCTTGCACCAGCCGCTGATGAAGAAAATCCGCAAGCGGTGCGTCATCTTCCACAACAAGGATGCGCATCGATACACACTCGGACAGATAAATTTGGAAGGGGGTAAGTAAGTGTCGCCGTGCGCGACGAGAGTGTCAAGCCGACTTGTGCACGTGTTTCCGTAACAGGCACATCGAAGATCTTGGGAAATTGTTCGCGGCTGTGGGCGCGCTGCCGCGCCGGTAACTCTTCACTCGTAAATTGACTTCACCCCGGATCGTAGTATCTTTGATCACACCCAAAACAGCCCAGCCTACACGGAGGTAGTTCATGAATCGTCGTCTTGCTCCCGCGAGTGTCTTTGCTTTCTGCTTTGCTCTTGCTATGGCCGGCTGCCAGAAATCCGCGGACCAGTCCGCCACTTCGACCACACCCGACTCATCCTCCACTGCGGCGCCGGACCCCGGCACCGCGATGAAGGCGAAGGCCCCTGAGGCGCCTCCGCCACCGAAACCCATCATCGTTCCCGCGGACACGATCATCTCCGTCGTTCTCGATCAGGCCGTCGGCTCCAAGATCAGCACTCCCGGCCAAGCCTTCTCCGCCACCGTGCAAACACCCATTGAAGTCGACGGCAGGCTGGCCATCCCCAAGGGCGCTCGTGCTTCCGGCCTCGTCAAAGACGCCAAGCCCGCGGGAAGATTCAAAGGCGCGGCCACTCTTGCGCTCACGCTCACCAGCGTCACCATCAAAAACGAAGACTACAATATTCAAACCACCGCGCCTTCGGAAGCTAGCACCGGCAAGGGTAAGAGGACCGCGGCCATGGTCGGCGGCGGCGCTGGCGGTGGCGCTCTCATCGGTGGCCTGGCGGGCGGCGGCAAAGGCGCGTTGATTGGCGGCTTAATTGGAGCGGCCGCGGGCACCGGCGGCGCTGGACTCACCGGCAACCGCGACATCACACTAGCGGCAGAAACACCGCTGAGCTTCAAGCTCGTCGACGCACTCGAGATCAAACCCCGGCACTAGCGTCTCGCCGCAAACCTCAAGTCTACGGAGCGCATCGAAACGATGGCATGCGACGTAGCTGTTGTTCGTCTATTCCTTTGCAAACTCTCGGCACATTTTCCGGGAACTTTTTTTGCTTTTGAGGTGAATTAGACCTGATACGTTAGGAACGGAGGCTAAATGAAATCGCTTGCAGCACTTCTCGCTCTGACAACGACTCTCTTTCTCTGCACGTTTGCGCTGGGCGAAGCTCCTCCACCGCAACATCCCTCACACGGCGTGGGCGGTGGACATATTCCCTCTCACGGCCCTGCTCCGGTCCGAGGCACACCGCATCCCGCTCCGGAACATCCCACATACGCGGATAAGAGCGGGCACCCGGAGGCGCCTCACGTCCACACCAACAACAAGTGGGTTGGGCACGACACCGGCCGCGACGATCCCCACTACCACCTCGATCATCCTTGGGAACATGGCCGCTTTACAGGTGGTTTCGGCCGAGGCCACGTCTTCCGTCTCGTCGGAGGCGGCCCATCGCGCTTCTGGTTTGGCGGTTTCTACTTCAGCGTTGCCCCATACGACGTGGGTTTCTGCGGCGACTGGGTCTGGGATTCCGACCAAGTTGTCATCTACGAAGATCCCGACCACGAAGGCTGGTACCTGGCCTACAACGCCAGGCTCGGCACCTACGTTCACGTAACGTATCTAGGCACAAACTAGCTGGGGTTCCGACCGCCGTTCGCAGAGTTACTTGTCGCTGGTTTGTTTTACCAGGTGGGACGTAATGGTTTTCGTGAACACTTTGCAGAATTCGTTGTCTTCGTCGCTGCTGTTGCCCTTGGGAGTCTGGATCATGGTCACGCTTTTTGTTCGAAAATCGATCACTAGGCGATCGTTGACACAATCCCGCGCCGTCGTCTGGGCCACCAAACCGCTCGCGTCCCAGTGCAGTATGGTGTAGTGCACCGGGGTCACATCCAGCCGGGTGAACAGATTTCCGTCGTCGGCCACGGTGAGATTCGTCCCCTCGGCCACGGCACAGAGCGCGATGTTCTTATCGCACTCGATGCGCACCTTCGCCGCCGGATCATCCGGCTTCATGGATTCCGAGTCGCTCTTCCACTTCCCCGAAGCAGCCACGTAGCTGCGGTTCGTGACCTTCATCTGTTGTGCGAGTGCCGCCGCTGCAAACACCAGCGTGGCGGCAACAAAGGTCATGGTTCGCTTCATCGCGGTTGCTCCCGATTCTAGCGCTCCAGAAGTCCTTCCACTGTAGTCACCTGCCCCCTCCCCGTACACTGTACTTGTGGCCAGTGTTCCTGCCTGTAAATGGCAGCCCCCGCCGGCACTTAGTGGCGGAGTCGCACCGGCTTGGTGTGCTCGAAGAAACCGCAGGTGCGCCACCCATCCGGCGTTTTTTCCAAACGCTGGGACACTTCGTAGGCGCAGTCTCGCACCGGACACGCCCAGAAGCGGACTTTGCGGCTTGCCACATAGTCCTGGATGTACATCGGGTGCGTATCGTCGTTTTCGCACAGGTAAATCGCCGCGTGCGCATAGAAAATTTCCCGTGCGTGAATGTCGCCTTCATCATCAATACGGTAATAGCCTTTGTCCATTGCATAGGCCACCGGGCAGTCGCGCAAATTGCAGCGGTACGATCTGCTGGGGGCGTGGAAACTCATCCGCAGATGATCGAGCGGACAATGAATCGTCGCCGGCTGAAAGTACTGGCTCTTGCTCGGTAGCATGGACGGCCCCGCTCGTCAGTATAAGTCCGCCAACGCCGATCGCTCGCTCAAGTCCAAGGTCGGCTGCCCTGTTTGTAACGGCTCACCCGGCGGCAACCGCAGATCGAGCATGGCGCGCGCCAGTGGCTACTAATTTTTCGATGCGCGCGACGGGCTGGATGCCGCCTCGGGCGCCCATCCCAGTGCAGTTTAGCGCGGCAGCGGCGCAGCCAAATTCCAATTGCCGCTGCAACGGCCAGCCCTGCAAAAGCCCATAGATGAATCCGGCATGAAACATATCGCCGGCGCCGATAGTGTCAGCAACTTGAACGCAATAGGCCGCAGCGTAATGAAATTTCGCGCCGTCCCACGCCAGCACGCCCTCTTCGCCCAAGGTTGCAGCAGTCAGTCGGAAGCCATAGCGTTGGTGAACGGCGGGCAGCGCCTTGCGCAGATCGGACTCGCCGGTGATGCGGCTAGGGATATCGCGACTGGCGACAAAATAATCGAGGTTGCCGAGCAGGGCCTCGACACCAGGATACAGTTCGTCCAGATCGGCGACGACCGGCACGCCCGCGGCGCGAGCCCAGCCGGCAGCCACGGCGGCCGCTTCCGTGTCATGCCCATCCACGTGGAGCACGCGGGCCTCGGTGATCCATTCGCGCTGGAGCTCTTCGGGCCGCAGCGTCAAGCGTTTGTCGCGCTTCCAGAGCACGGTGCGCTCGCCGGTGTCGTCCACGATGATGAAAGCTTGCTGGCTCTTGCATCCTTTCGCGGTGAGCAGGTGCGCCTCGACGCCGAGGCGCGCAAATTCGTCGCGGTGCAACATCGCAGCAGGGTCGTCGCCAACTTTTCCGACGTAGCGCGTGCGGAGCCCCCACTGCTGGCACGCGGCAATGGCGGTTGCAACTTGTCCGCCGGGTAGCACATGCGCGTCGTGAAAGGCGACTTTCGATCCACGCGGCGGATACTGCGGCAGCGGAATCAGCGTGTCCGTCGCGTTCAATCCGACTCCGACGACATCGACCTTGAACAAGTTCGTCCTTTCTGTTCCGCGCCACGACGCGAACGCCAGAGGTTATCGCCGGGCTGAAGCCCGGCGTCTACATGCCACACGCGTCTCGCTCACTGGAACCGCGTGGTGCGCCACAGGGCGACGCCGCAAACGAGCAGAAGCACCAGGCTCGCGGTGCTCAACAACAGCACTGCGCCCCAGTGCAGCGACATTTGCGGCACGCGCGCCATGGAGGCAAAAAATAGGAAGACGCCGGTGGCTGCGGCCACCAGCGACCAGTCCCACACATTTCGCGAAAGCTTTAGTTCACCGGCGGCCTGCCGCCCGTCCATGCGAGCTTCCACGTAGTCGGCGGCTACGCCATACCGGCGGCCTTCGCGCTGGGCCGCTTCCTTCCAGCGCAACTGTTCCTTACCGGTCGCGGAAGAAAACGCAATCGCGCCAACGCCCAACATCATTAGCAGCGAGCCCCCAACGACTTGCATGTAGATCGAGGCGCTGCGTCCGTGCAGCTCGCCAAAAACCAAGACGCCCCACAGCAAGCCCCAAAGCTGATTCGAGTTCGCCAGCGGAATGCCGCGGCTGATGCCCACGTACTTGGCGGCATATTGCTGAAACAGATCGCCGATCACCCAAATGAAGCCACCGAGCATCAGCCAGAAAAGAACGTCACGTGCGTCCATCAATTGATGCCAAAGCGGGCCTAACCCCGTGTAGCCGGCGGCAAGCGCGCTCATCATGCCGAGTTCGCCGAACGTGAAAAACGTGACGAACGAAAGCGGATTCATTCCCGTCAGGTAGGCCTTGCGGTAGGGGATGTACATCGTGCCCCACAAGATTCCTGCGCCGAGCGCGGCCCACACACCGCGCATGGAATGCGCGGCCGGACCTTGCGTCGCCGACGCGATGGCCAGCAAGGTGGCACCGACGCACATGACCAACGCTCCGCCCAGCACGCCAGCCTTGCGCCGCCAGCCCGCTTGGCGCAATTCGTTGAAGAAAAGAAAGCCCCACACGATGCCGAGGAGACTGTTCGAATTCCACAGCGGGAAGGCGATGCTCAATCCCACGTCGCGGATGGCGAAGATCGTCATGGTGTTCGCGACCGCCCACAAACATCCGGCGAGAACCGCCCAGATCATCAGATGGGGGGCGCGGCGAACGTCCGCGCGCACTGAGGATGTGCCAAGAATCAGAGCGGGCACGCTCCAGCGGGCCAGAAAAACGCCGATCACCATGATCAGCGAAATCACAATGGGCGAGACGCCAACGGAAACGAGTTTCGTCGGAGCCTCGGCGGCGCCAAGCCAAGCACCCGCGGTGAAACCCGAAAGGATGCCAAGCAATTGCAGCTTGCGCGCACGCGATGTTTCTTTCGCGACCCCTGCGATTGGATTGGCCAGGACAGACTCCATAGTGTTCGCCGAAACTCAGTGAAGCGAATGCAGAAGCAGCAAGCCGCCGATCAGCACCACTACCGGAACCCAGAACTGGATATCGGTCAGCACGCTGTGAAGCCGGCTGTTGGTGTTTGCTGCTTGATTGTTGCGTTCCATGTTGTTCGCTCGCTTCAAGTTTGCGGCCCGGGTACCGCAACAATTGCAAAGGCGGCAGCAAGCTGCCGCACTCCAAAGGGGCTAGCGCGTACTGCTGTTTTGCCCTAACGTCCAGAACGGCTGTTTGGTGGGCACGAACTCAATCGACACATCTTTGATAAACGTTTTGAGCCAGCGCGCGCACTCGTCCATACCGGCTTGTTCGGATGGCACGTGTCCGATGACAATCAGCGCCTTGCGCTTGCCCTCGGTGACGGCGTCGGCGACATATTCGACGGTTTCCCACTCGCGGGTTTCGCCGACGAGCAGAACCTCGACATTGTCCATCTCCAGGGCGTGGGTCTCGCGCACGAATCCTGCGAAGCCCGGGCTGAGGCCGATCTTGGTGATTTTCATGTCCGGATTTCCCACGATGCGCATGGCGGGAGCGTCTAGCCGCTTGGCAACATCGGCGGCGAGTTTCTCGACGGTGGTTTCTGGAATGGTGAAGAGATAGGGATTGTCGGCGTTCTGATATTTATCCCATCCCAGGATGTGCACCATTCCCGCGAGGATGCCATCGGGCTTCATGCGGTGCCAGTGATCGTGAAAGCGCCAAACGACGAGGTGATTCTTTTCGATGAAGGTGCGCTTCTCGGCCCAGACCGCGTCGCTTTCGTCCATGCCCTCCGGCCTATCATCGGTATGCTGATAAAAGGTGGGTTCGTGGGTGATGACTAGATTGTCGCCCCGCGCCGCCGCGCGCTGGAGAACGTCGAGGGTGGCCATCATGGTGGTGGCAATTCCGGTGACGGGCGTATCTGGATTGCCGCCCTTAAACGTGTCCACGGTTTTGTCCATCCAGGGAATCCCAACGTGTTGCTGGATAGCGGCCACGATTTCGCGGGCGGTCGGCGTCTTGTTCTGGGCCCTGGCTGACACGCAGAGTGCCACCCCGGCGACGGCAATGGCGGCCACGGCCCGGACCTGGTGCGAACGGGACGAGCTAGAGAGATTGGAAGCAGATTTCGGTAGCAATTTGTCGTTCTCCTCCGCCTCTTCTTTGGAAGTGCGGATTCTAAAGGAGATAGGGGGAAGTGGGTAGCGAATAATGGAAGAGCAGTTAGGGAGCAGTGAGTAGCGGGTAACCGAAAGGGTCACGAGGAGCAGGCTTCCGAGCAAATCGCATACGTTGGCGTCGCCGTTGGCCTTAAGATGGCGGCGCGAGGAATGGCATGAAACAAGAGGAACGCTGGCCAGCACTTCCCTTTTCAGAATGGAAAGACACCTATGCGACGCTGCATATGTGGACGCAAATGGCGGGCAAAGTGCGCCTGGCGTTGAGTCCGAACGTAAACCACTATTGGGGAACGACACTGTACGTGACGCCACGAGGCTTGACGACGTCCGCGATCCCCTACGATCGCGGCATGTTCGAGGTGCAGTTCGATTTCATTGCGCACAACCTGGAAATATCGAACAGCCTCGGTGACCGCCTGGCATTCCGCCTCGTACCGCAGACGGTGGCGGAATTCTATGCGGAATTCATGGGCGCCCTCGAGTCTTTGGGAATCCATGTAAACGTGTGGTCCATGCCCGTGGAAGTGCCACGGCCGATTCGATTTGAGTTGGATGAGGACCACAAGTCGTACGACGCCGAGTATGCGCACCGGTTCTGGCGGATTCTGGCAAGCATCACTCCGGTCTTTCAGGAATTTCGCGCCGGGTTCATCGGAAAATGCAGTCCGGTGCATTTCTTTTGGGGGAGCTTCGATCTGGCGGTCACACGATTCTCCGGCAAGCGAGCGCCAGAGCGTCCAGGCGCCGACAAGATAACGAAGGAGGCGTACTCCCACGAGGTGATCAGCGTAGGATTTTGGCCGGGCGACGGAGAGGTCATCAAGGACGCCGCGTTCTACGCTTATGCGGCTCCGGAGCCACCGGGCTACAAGACCAGCGCAGCGCGCCCGGCGAAGGCATTCTACAGCGGCGAGAAGAGCGAGTTTTTCTTGATGTACGACGACGTGCGATTGTCGGATGCTCCAGAACGCACCTTGCTGGAGTTTTGCCAAAGCACTTATGAAGCCGGCGCGAATCTCGGGAATTGGAATCGGGCAGAGCTCGAGCGACGCCGCGACTAAAACAAATCTATCTTCGAAGAGGAATGGTCACAACGCGTGGGCGTCCAATTACCCGCAATACCAACGTACCGGCGATGGCTCCTGCCTGTGATCTGGTTTCTGACAGCGCCCAGCGTCATCTATTTGTGTTTCGTGCTCCCTCTCTTTGCGCTGAATCGGTGGCACTTCCTGCCAAGCGATTGTGCGGGTTGCCTGGGCCTAATGTATTTGGCCTTGCCGGTGCTCGTGGTTGTTGCGAAGGCGGGCTACGTGGTCAGCGCGTTGATTGGCGTGCTGTCGCTGTGCGTTCTCTTGTCCGACGAATCGCCTGGAAACGCAAAGACTCAAGTGGCACTCGCGCTGGCGATTTCCGTTGCGGCGGCGCTTTTTGCCCAAGTGCCGCGCTGGTAGCGGCGGCCTGGAAATATAATTGGGTTACTGGAAGCGCAGAACAACGATAGGGTCGAGACGCGTGGCGCGGCGAGCCGGTATGTAGCAGGCGAAGAAGGCAGCGGCAGCGAGAATCAGCGCGGCAGCGCTGAAGGCGATGGGGTCGATGGCGTGGACGCCGAAGAGCAAGCCGGATATCAGCCGGGTGAAGAAGAGTGACGCTGCGACGCCGAGAACAACGCCAAGCAGGGCGAGGCGCATGCCCTGCCCGACTACGAGGCGCAGAATGTCGGCGGAGCACGCACCCATGGCGACGCGGATGCCGATCTCTTGTTTCCGCTGACTGACGGAATAAGCCATCACGCCGTAAATCCCAATCGCAGCGAGCAACAAAGCGAACCCGGCAAACAGGCCGACGAACTGCATGACGATGCGCGGCTGGGCCACGGAGCTGGCAACGACATCGTCCATGCTGAGGATCCCAGAAATGGGCAGCGTCGGGTCGATCTCCGCGATTTTGGCGCGGACGGCGGCGACCAGAGGCTGGGAGTTTGCGCTGGACCGCACGATCAGGCTGACCGTGGACCATGGGACCTGCGTGAGGGGCAGATACATCTCTTCGGAGTTGGCACTGCTGAGCGCGGCGAACTTCACATCGGCGACCACGCCGACGACTTCGCGGGGGATCTTGTCGCGGGAATTAGCAACGTGCTTTCCGATGGGTTCCTGACCGGGCCAGAAGTGCTTGGCAGTGGTCTCGTTAACGACGGCGACGGGCGCGCCGCCGGCGACATCCGTTTCGGCAAAAACGCGGCCACGCAGGAGAGGTGTCCGCACGGTCTGGAAATAGTTAGCACTTACCTGCCACAATGCAATCACTGGATCTTTGCCGATGCCCTGACAGGCTTGGCCCTCCGGGCAGACAAACACGAAGCGACCGTTGCCGGAAAGCGGGAGATAGCTGGTTACGCCGGCGCCTTGGACTTCGGAAAGGCCGCCGACCTTATCGAGAAGCTGGCGGTAGAACTCGGTTTGTTGCGACGGCTGCGCGTAACCTCCCGGCGGCAAGGAAATCGGAAACGTCATCAAACCGCTGGAGGTAAAGCCAGGATCGACGCGCACAAGACGCGCGAAACTCTCGATCAGCAGGCCGGCGCCGGTCATCAGCACCAACGCAATGCCCATTTCGGCGACCACGAGGACGGCGCGAAATTTTCCGCGGCTCTTGCCCTGCGACGATCCCCGGCTGCCTTCTTGGAGTGCCGACTGAATGACTTTGCGCGAGGCTCGCAGGGACGGCACGATTCCGAAAATGAGGCCGGTGACGAGGCACAAAACCAAAGAAAACAGAAAAACGGGAGCGTTGATACCGGCTTCGCCGAGGCGCGGGAGAGTTCCCGGGCTGAGCGTGCGCAAAGCAGGCATCAGCAAGAAAGCCAAGAACACGCCGACGGCACCACCACCAAACGCCAAACAAAGACTTTCGGTGAGAAGCTGCCGCGCGAGCCGCATGCGAGACGCGCCCATGGCGCTGCGAACGGCAATCTCGCGCTCGCGGGCCGTGGCGCGAGAAAGAAGCAGGTTGGCGACGTTGGCGCAAGCGATGAGGAGAACGAACGCGACCGCGGCGAGAAGTACCAATAACGATGGACGAAGGGTGCCAACCAGACTTTCTTCGAGAGAGATTGCGGCAAGCTCGTACTTGGTGGCGTCCACGAAGCTGCCGAATTGCGCGCGGTAACGGGCGTCGATGGTCTTTAGCTCGGCCTGCGCACGGGACAGTGATTGGCCTTGGCGCAACTTGGCGATTACCGTGAGGTAGCCTGCGCCACTGCGGATCTGCTCCGGCCGCAAGTCGGTTCTCTCAAAGACACGGGGGAGCCAAACGTCGGGCTCGGGAAATTGGAGCGGGAATTGGAAGGTTTTCGGCAGGATGCCGACGACGGTGACGCTTTTGCCGTCCAGCGTGATGGCTCGGCCGAGCAGCGATCCGTCACCCCCGAAATGGCTGTGCCAGAAACTATCGCTGACGACGGCAACGTCGGCGCCTCCCGGCTGGTCCTCTTCTGGGAGGAACGTCCTGCCGCGAGCGGGCGTGACGCCGAAAGTGCGGAAGAAATCGAACGAGGCATGGGCGCCGGAAATGGCTTCCGGCTCGCGTTGGGTGACGAGGCTGAGAGTCACTGGGTAATACGGGGCGGAACTCTCCAGGGTTTGGTTCTGCTCGCGGATTTGGGTGAACTTGGTGAACGAGACAGGGACTCCAGTGGTTTGCGTGTCGCGGACGGTCTGGGAAATGTTGATGAGGCGCTCGGCGTCCAAGTATGGCAGAGGTTTGAGGAGGACGGCGTCCACGACGCTGAAAATGGCGGTGTTGGCACCGATGCCGAGGCCCAACGTCAGAATGGCGACGGCCGCGAATCCGGGATTGCGGCGCAGCGTGCGAAGGGCGTACAGAACATCGTGCGCGGCGGCATCCAACCAGCCGATGATGTCGATGCGGCGAGAGTCTTCCTTTAGAAGCTTTCGGGCGCCGAAGCGTGCTTCTTCGAGCGACATGCCGGGCGTGCACTCCTATCGATAGCTATAGGTAGAGACGCGCGACGAAGCAAGGCGTTTCGCCTGAGTTGCGACGCGGCGCGCGAGGGTCAATCCTAGCCAGTTGCGCCTGAAAGAACGCGGATGGCCGGAGCGTATTAGTATGTGTAGACCACAAAATGACAGCCGACCAGACCCCTGACCACAACCCTAACCGCCCCTTGATCCAAGCGGAAAACGTCTCACGCCAATACCGCCTGGGGGAAAGCCTTATTGCTGCGGTGGATGGAGTCTCGCTCGAGATTCGCGCGGGGGAGTTTGTGGCCTTGTTGGGGAGTTCAGGGTCGGGGAAATCGACGCTACTGAACTTGCTGGCCGGGCTGGACAGGCCGACGGCGGGGGCTATCCACGTGCGCGGGAAGAACCTGGCGGCGATGGATGCGGTGGAGTTGGCGCGGTACCGGCGGGATACCGTGGGTATGGTGTTTCAGTCGTTCAACCTGTTGCCGCGAATGACGCTGGAAGAAAATGTGGAGTTGCCGCTGCGGCTAGCGGAAGTGGAGCGCGGGGAGCGCGCGGCTCGCGTGGGCGAGGCGCTGGAGCGGGTGCGGCTGGGCGCGCGGCGCGCACATCGTCCGAGCGAATTGTCCGGCGGGGAGCAGCAGCGCGGAGCTCTGGCCCGGGCACTGGTGAACCGGCCGGCGATTCTGTTTGCGGACGAGCCGACGGGAAACCTGGATAGCGTGAACGGGGAGCAGATTCTGACGCTGTTGCGAGAGATTCAGGGATCGCTGGGGATGACGATCGTCATGGTGACGCATGAGCGACCGCTGGCGGAGCGGTTTGCGAATCGGATTGTGGTGTTGTCGGATGGGCGATTGGTGAGCGGGGATTGAGGACTAGATGAAGGGGCGGGACCTGACGGAATTGGCAGTGCGGAATTTGCGCGAGGCGGTGCTGCGCAATTCGCTGACGACACTGGGCGTGGCGGTCGGCGTGGCTTCGTTGGTGGCAATGTTGTCGTTGGGTGTGGGATTGCAGGCCCTGGCGTCGCAACGGTTGAACAAATCGGGTTTGTTCGATGCAGTGTTTGTGACGTCGCGGCGAGGAGAACGCGCAACGAGCACTGGGCCCCGGGGCGGGCCGTCGCCGTCACGCATGAGTAGCGCAAAGAAGGAACCAACTCGATCGCTAGATGAAGGCGCGAGGCAGGAGTTCGCGAAATTGCCGAACGTGACCGAGGTCTATCCGCAGATTCGCTTTTTCACCGACGTAAAATTCGGTGGCGCGAGCTATTCGACGAATGTACTGGGGCTGCCGGAATCTTCGAAGGCAACCGGGGCGTTTGACAAGATGACCGGCAAATATTTCTCTTCGCCCACCGCGGACGAGGCCATTTTGCAATCGGAGTTTGCGAAAGAGCTGGGAGCAACGCCGACAGAGCTGATCGGGAAGGAAATCATTTTTCGATACGCACAACGACGGGAGAATTCTCCAGCGGACGTGGCGAATGAGAAGGATATCGACAAGCAGATGGACGAAATGATGTCGGGTGGCATCTCGATCGCTTCGCGCGAGAAGAAATTGCGGATCGTGGGAGTCACGGATTCCGATCCATCGGCGGGAATTGGAGGATTTGGTGGCGGGCGGGTGTTCATTTCCCTGCGCGTAGCGGAAGACCTGCACGTGGCGCAGCCGACCGATGTCGCGGAGTTCATGCGCGAAGGCGGCGCGAGCAAGCCAGCGTATATGTCGCTGACGGTGCGAACGGCGTCACCGAAGAACGTGATGTCGGTGGAGGAGGCCATCAAGAAAATGGGTTTCGTGACATTTTCGCTCCTGGACGCGACGCGAAACCTGCGGCTGATTTTTACGGTTTTCGATTTATTTCTGGGACTGTTCGGCAGTCTTGCCCTGACTGTGGCTTCGCTGGGAATCATCAACACTTTAGTAATGGCGATTCTAGAGCGCCGGCGTGAAATCGGCGTGCTGAAGGCGCTGGGAGCGAGCGATGGAGATGTACGCAGTTTGTTTTTTGCCGAAGCCGGGGCGATGGGATTGTTCGGGGGAGTTTTCGGCGTGGCGCTGGGATGGTTCATCGGGCAGGGGCTCACGTGGGGAACGACGATTTATTTGCGGCGGCAGGATTTGCCAGGGGTCAAGATTTCGTATGTGCCGTGGTGGCTGGGGCTGGGCGCGGTGGGCTTCGCGGTGGTCGTGAGCTTGGTGGCGGGGCTGTATCCGGCGGGACGGGCGGCGAAGTTGAATCCGGTGGAGGCGTTGCGATATGAATAGTGCCGCACGGCGGAAAAAACACAACCAGGAGGCCGGGATGCTCAGGATCGCAATGCTTTGTCTGTTGCTGTTGCCCACGATGGCGAGAGCGCAAGTTGACTCCGCGGCCGATCAGCAGGCCATTCGAACGGTGATGGACCGCCTCGATGACGCCTGGAACCGGCACGACGCCACGGCCTTTGCCGCGGTATTCGCCGAAGATGCCGACTTCACCAACGTCCTAGGCATCAGCGCGAGCGGCCGATCGAACATCGATCAGTTTCACGCGAAGGTTTTCGCGACGGTCTTCAAAAACAGTAACCTGAAACACACCGACGTCAAGATCCGGTTCACCCGGACGGACATCGCTGCAGTAGACGTGCATTGGGAGATGACCGGCGCCCTGGATCCGCAAGGGAACACGCGGCCGACGCGGCACGGGTTGTTGAATTTCACGATGGTTAAGCGCGACGGACAGTGGCAAATCCTGGTAATGCACAACACGGAGCTGGGCGGGGCGCCGCCGGCCGGGCCGCCACCCGTTACGAAATAAGACCTCAAGTTCTTCTCGTCAGTGGGAAAGCCAGGATTCATCGAAGGGTAAGCCGACGTAGTTTTCGGCGAGAGACTGCGCGGCGGCGCGCGAGCTGGTGAGGTAGTCGAGCTCGGCGAGATGGGCGTTGTGAGAGAAGCTGTCTTCGTTCGGGAATCGATGGAGCATGGAAGTCATCCACCAGGAGAAGCGTTGCACTTTCCAGACGCGGCGGAGGCAGGTTTCGGAGTAACGCTCGAGGCGTTCGCGCTTTCCTTCCCTGTAGAAATCGACGAGAGCGCGGGTTAGCACCCGCACGTCGGCGACGGCGAGGTTCAAACCCTTGGCTCCGGTGGGTGGAACGATGTGCGCGGCATCGCCCAGAAGAAAGAGTTTGCCGTGCTGCATCGGCTCGGCCACGAAGCTGCGCATCGGCGTGACGCTTTTCTGCAGCACGGGGCCATCGGGCAGCGACCATCCATCTTGCGTCGCAAAGCGCGTACGCAGTTCGGTCCAAATACGATCGTCGGACCACTCGCCAATGTCTTCCTCGGGATCACACTGAAGATAAAGACGTGAAATCTGCGGCGAGCGCATGCTGAGGAGCGCGAAGCCGCGCTCGTGGTACGTGTAGATGAGCTCATCGGAAGCCGGCGGCACCTCGGCGAGGATGCCGAGCCAGCCGAACGGATAGACGCGCTCGTGGATGCGCAACACGTCCGCAGGAATCGCCGTGCGGCAAATGCCGTGAAAGCCGTCGCAGCCGGCGATGAAATCGCATTCTAAGGTTTCCGTCTGCCCGGCCTGCTGGAAGCGGATTTTTGGCTTTGCATCGATGTCGTGGACGCTGACGGCCTCGGCCCCGAACAGGATTTGGCCTTCGGCGGCGATGCGGGCGGCCACCAGGTCCTTGACCACTTCGTGCTGCGCGTAGATGGTGATGGATTTCCCGCCGGTCAATTCAGTGAGGTCGATGCGATGGCCGGTGCGGCCAAAGCGAAGCTCGATGCCGTGGTGTACCAAGCCTTCGCGATGCAGGCGAGCGCCGACGCCGGACTGGACCAGCAGATCGACTGTGCCTTGCTCGAGAACGCCTGCGCGAATGCGCTGCTCGACGTATTCGCGCGGGTGGGTTTCCAAAACGACGGAATCAATGCCTTGCAAATGAAGAAGATGAGAAAGCGTGAGTCCAGCAGGACCTGCTCCGATAATTGCAACCTGGGTTCGCATCAATAATCGCACACTCGACGAACGTTGATTTCGCGGTCCGCACGGCTGCACGCGAGTCTCGATGTTACTATAAGCAACCGAAACACATCGAAGGACGGGGATGGAAACAGCTTACATTTGTGACGCGATTCGTACGCCCATCGGACGGTACGGCGGCACTTTGGCGAGCGTGCGCACGGACGATCTGGCGGCGATCCCGATCGCGGCGCTGATCGAGCGAAATCGCGCGGCGGATTGGAGCGCGTTGGATGACGTGATTCTTGGTTGCGCGAATCAGGCTGGGGAAGATAACCGCAATGTGGCGCGCATGGCGCTGTTGCTCGCGGGACTGCCGAAGGAAGTGCCGGGGTCCACGGTGAACCGGTTGTGCGGGTCGAGCCTGGACGCGGTGGCGATCGCGGCGCGAGCGATCAAGAGCGGCGAGGCAGACCTAGTGATCGCGGGCGGGGTGGAGAGCATGTCGCGCGCACCATTTGTTATGGCCAAGGCGGATGCAGCGTTTTCGAGGTCGATCAAAGTGGAGGACACCACGATCGGGTGGCGGTTCGTGAACCCACTGATGAAAGCGAAGTATGGAACGGACTCGATGCCGGAAACGGGAGAAGTCGTCGCGGAGAAGTTTCATATTTCGCGCGAAGATCAGGATGCGTTTGCGTTGAGAAGCCAGCAGCGCGCGGCGGACGCCATGCGGAGCGGGCGCTTGGCGGAGGAAATTGTTGGCGTGCCGATTCCGCAGAAGAAAGGCGATCCAGTGGTGGTTCGCGAGGACGAACATCCGCGGCCGGACACCACGCTCGAGGTGCTGGCGAAGTTGAAGGGTGTCGTGAAGCCGGGTGGGACGGTTACCGCGGGAAATGCTTCTGGTGTGAACGATGGTGCGTGCGCGCTGCTGCTAGCGTCGGAGGCGGCGGTGCGGCGGCACGGCTTGACTCCGCGGGCGCGGGTCGTGGCTGCTGCCGCTGCGGGAGTTGCGCCGCGCGTGATGGGCATGGGGCCTGCACCGGCGACGCAAAAAGTCTTGGCAAGAGCCGGGCTGACGATCGCGCAGATGAATGTGATTGAGTTGAACGAGGCGTTTGCCTCGCAGGCGTTGGCGGTATTGCGGGAATTGGGCGTGGCGGACGATGCGGCGCATGTGAATCCCAATGGTGGGGCGATTGCGCTGGGGCATCCGCTGGGGGCGAGCGGGGCACGATTGGTGACGACGGCGACGTATCAACTGCAGCGGATCAAAGCAAAGTTTGCGTTGTGTACGATGTGCATCGGAGTGGGCCAAGGGATCGCGGCGATTTTGGAGCGGGTGTAGTCAGTCCTATGGAATTGCTCGATTCGTTGTTTCGGTCGGAGGATGTCGAGAAGATTTTTTCGAGCCGGGCTTGCTTGCAAGGCATGCTCGATTTCGAGGCGGCGCTCGCCCGGGCGGAAGGGCGAGCAGGAATAATTCCCTCCTCTGCGCCAGCGGCCATCGCGGCGAAATGCAAAGCGGAACTGTTTGATGCGAAGGCGATCGCGGCGGGCGCAAAGCTCGCTGGCAATCTTGCGATTCCTCTGGTCAAGTCCCTGACAGCGCTCGTCGCGGAGGATGACGCCGACGCGGCGCGCTATGTGCACTGGGGTGCGACGAGCCAAGATGCCATTGACACCGGCATGGTGCTGCAACTTCGCGACGCTCTCAAGTCAATCGGCACCGACCTCGATCGCCTCGCGGATGGACTCGCCGGATTGGCGAAGAAACACCGATCGACGATTGTGGTCGGACGCACCTGGATGCAGCAGGCGCTGCCGACGACTTTTGGCGCGAAGGTTGCGGGATGGGTCGATGCGGTCGATCGTCATCGCGAGCGATTGCGCGAGACCGAACGACGAGCGCTCGTACTGCAATTCGGCGGAGCGGTGGGGACCCTAGCTGCGCTCATCGATCGCGAAGCCGAAGTCTCAAACTATCTGGCGGAACAGTTGCAACTCACACTGCCGAGACTACCCTGGCACAGCCATCGCGACCGAATGGTCGAGGTCGCAACAACGCTTGGGCTTTGCGTCGGCACGCTGGGGAAAATTGCGCGCGATATTGCGCTGCATGCACAGACGGAGATCGGCGAGGTGTTCGAGCCGGCGGAACAAGGGCGCGGCGGATCGTCGTCGATGCCGCACAAGCGAAATCCCGTGACTTCGGCTGTTGTGCTGGCCGCGGCGGTGCGCGTACCTGGGTTGGTGAGCACGATGTTGACGGCGATGGTGCAAGAGGAGGAACGAGGGCTCGGCGGCTGGCATGCAGAGTGGGAAACGCTTCCGGAGATTGTGCGCTTGACGGCGGGTGCGCTGCACCAGATGTCGGAAACGATGCCACGGCTGGAAATTGATGTCGAAAAAATGAAACAAAATCTCGAGGTAACGCGTGGCCTGATTTATGCCGAGGCCGTGACGATGGCCCTGGCCCAAGGTATCGGGAAAGCCGCCGCCCACAAGTTGGTGGAGTCGATTTGCGCTCGCGCCCAGAAGGAAAAGCGGCACTTGCGCGATGTGCTTCTCGACGACAAGGAAATTCAGGCGCGCATGCCTGCTGAGTCGGTGGACGGCCTGTTCGATCCGGAGCGGTATTTGGGTGAAGCTGAGGCGCTTGTCGACCGCGTGCTGGCAAAACACGGGTGGGTTGCGTGATCAAACATCTTTGAAGGGGAGCCATGCCATTTGCTGAATTGAAGAATGCGCGGATTCACTATGAGCTGGTTGGGCCGGAGAAGGCTCCGGTGTTGGTGTTTTCCAACTCACTGGGTACGGACTTGGCGATGTGGGACGCGCAGGTGCCGGAGGTCGCTAGGAAGTTCCGCGTGTTGCGGTACGACAAGCGTGGACATGGGCAATCATCCGCGCCACTTGGGCCCTACACGATCGAGCAGCTGGGACGCGACGCACTTGCGCTGCTGGATTTTTTGCATTTCGAAAAAGTTCACTTTTGCGGGTTGTCGATCGGCGGTCAAACGGGAATGTGGCTGGGCTTGAACGCCGCGGACCGGCTGAACAAATTGATCCTTTGCAATACCGCCGCAAAAATCGGCACGCCGGAAATGTGGAATCCGCGGATGGAAGCCGTACGCAAAGGCGGCACGAAGGCGGTATCCGCGGCAGTGATAGAGCGATGGTTCACGGCCGGCTTTCGCGCGAAGGAGCCCAACGAAATCACGAAAATTCAGCGCGTCCTGGAAAGCGCGGACACCGGAGGATACGTTGGATGCTGCGCGGCCGTCCGGGATTTCGATGTCCGTGAGAAATTGAGCGCGATTCGGACGCCGACGCTGGTGATCGCGGGCACGCATGATCCGGCGACGACAGCCGCCGATGGGCGCTGGGCGGCAGAACAAATTCCGGGCGCGCGCTATGTCGAGCTGGACGCGGCGCATTTGTCAAACATTGAAGCGCGCGCTCGATTCACGGCGGAGATCAGTCAGTTTCTGGCGGCGTGAGCAGCGTTCGCCACAAGAGAGGCAACGATGGACGAACGGCAGCGCTACGAACAAGGGATGAAGGTGCGGCGCGAAGTTCTTGGCGACGAGCATGTGGACAAATCGCTGCAAAATCGCAATGCGTTCAACGAAGAATTTCAAGATTTGATCACGCGCTATGCGTGGGGCGAGATTTGGAGCCGACCAGGCCTGCCGCGGCAAACGCGCAGCATGATTACGCTGGCCATGATGGTGGCTTTGAATCGCGGCGATGAATTTCGGATGCACGTCCGGGCGGCACTGAACAATGGCGTCACGCGAGAGCAGATCAAGGAAGTGATCTTGCAGACGGCGATTTACTGCGGCGTGCCCGCGGCAAACAATGCGTTTCACGCCGCGGAAGAAGTGCTTGGGAAATAGAGTGCGCGCTAGTGGCCGCCCGTCGTCGGGGCTGGCGCAGGGGGTGCAGCTGCTTCTTTTACCAGGATCGGCCAGCGTGGAAAAGCGAAATTCCCCGCGACGTCGTCGATGACGTTGACTTGGCACGTGTAGAAGCCGGGCTTGAGCGATTGCAGCGGAAGATCGATCTGGAAGATCACGGCTTTGCGGTCTGGCGCGGTGACCTCGCTCGCGACTACGGGCTTCGATTCGTAAACCTTTGCACCCTCCTGTAAAAACTCGATACTGGTTAAAACGCGCACGGAGTCGCGCGACGCCTTAGGCTGCGGCGTGTTCGCGGCGGCATCGGTCGGCGCGGCAGTGGCGGCAGGCCTCTTGCCGCGCGCTGGATCGTAGACCTCGTATTGCAGATACAAGATGCTGGTCCTGCGTAAAGACGTGCGTGATGTTGGGCACCAGCTCGGTTTGATCCTGGACCAGCGGACGAAAGCCCTTCTTGTTGCCAGTGGCCGGAACGCGCTGGCTGCTAAGAACGACGGAGCTCATGCGTATGGGCGCCTTGCGCAGATCGGGGACCACGACGTCGGTCTCGAAGGTACCCATCCGGCCGCTTTGATTTTCGCGGACGACGAACTTCAGGTGGTAGCTGCCGGGAGCAAGAACGAATCCGGTGTTGTACTGCACGTTCTTGTGGCGGACTTGCTGTGCGCTGTCGAGAGCAAGTTTCACGGTGTCGCGCAGATGGCCGACGGGCAATTTCCCACCCGCAAGAACTTCGCCGATGATGTCGATCGTGGCGTTGTCTTTGTCTTTCGCTTGCACAAACGGAATTTGCGAACCGGGGATCACGAGCGAGACGCCGAGATAGTAGTGCGAGTCGTCTTGACGGAAGTAGGCGGCGCCGGCGTACACAGCGACGTCGGTCTGCGGCAACTGTGCTTCCATTTCGTCGTCGAGTTGCTGCTCGCGGTCGGTGCGATTCAGATGCTGGAAGTCGCGGCCGGCGTAGTAGCCCGAGCGGTATTCCAATTTCACATCCTGGCGATTGAGCTGCACTTTGAGATGGCGGAAGCGTCCGTCCTTGAGCGGATTGTTGCTGGTGAAGCCGAGCACGTAGTAGGCGGAAGTATCTTTCTGAACTTGGGAGAAGACGCCGCTGAAGTCGTTCGAATCGAAGAAGGCTTTTCCGCCGGTGTCATCGGCGAGAGTGGAAAGCGTCTCCTGCGAGTTGGCATTGCTGTTGAGATCGTTGAAGACGGCGCTGCCGTTGTAGGCAGATTGCCCGTGAAGGCTCGCGTTTTGCGCTTCGCCGCCCGGAGGGAACGCCTGGAGACCTCGCACATCCAGCGGATAGATCGAGACGTTGGCTTTGACAGCCGCAGCGGTGGCGGCACGGAGCGTAGACTGATTGTCGGTGCCTGATTGCGTGATTCCGTTGCTGAAATAGATGATGGATTTCTTCTGCGAGATTTTTCCCGAGCGTTTGCATGATGGACTGCAAGGCCAAGAGTTTGCGATCGGCGGTGAAGGTGTTGTAGTCGGTGTCGTCGGGGGTGAATGAACCGCCGGTTTCCGCGGCGCCTTCGGCGGAACCTTCGGCCCCAGCGTCGAAACCCTGCCCTTGGCTGGATGTATACGCGGAGAGCGTGGAGAGCACTTTGGCTTTGTCGTCGGTGAAATCGAGATCGACGCGCATGTTCGTAGAGAGTGAGACGAGAGCGATCATGTCGGCGGGAAGCATCTTGGTGGAGACGAATTTCTTAGCGGAGTCGACGCCGCGCTCGATCTGCTCGGGGTCCATTCCGGAAAAATCGAAGAAGAGGAGCATCAAGCGGCGGTCGCGGGCATCGATCGCAGGCTTGTTGGCGGGACGCAGCAAGCCTCCAGGGCCGGGAGCCGCGCCGGTGACGGTGGATTCGCCGGGGCCAGCGGTCGCGAGCTCATCGACGTTCTCGAAGTCGAACGTAGAAATCTGCTGCCGCTTGCCGTCTTCCGAGACCGTGAAGTCTTCTTTTTTTAGGCCGCGGATCAGATTGCCTTTTTTGTCGCGCGCCACGACGTTCACCAGGACCAGCTCCGAGGTGACGTGAACGCGATATTGAGGTTGCTGGGGTTGCTGAGGAGGTTGCGCCGGTTGGGGAGCGTCCTGGGACCGCGCGGAAGGAACCGCGTTCAGCAGGAGAAGCGCTGCGGCGACCAGGGCGAGCGATTTTTTCAACAGCAACATTTCGTCATTCCCTAATGTGATTCCCCGATAAAAACGCCCTAAAAACGGAACCGCGCAATCACTGTCAGACGCCGCGTAGCGCCAACCGATGTTACCTGCCCGAACGTGAGCGAATTCACCACCGTGTTCATCGACGACGTAGTTAATGTAGTTAAAAACGTTCGCGGCCTGGAAGCGCAACTCTAGCGCGCGCGATTCTTTGATCGTGATGGTTTTGCCGAAAGACATATCGACGACAACCTGGCCCGGGCCCTCAATGATGTTTCGGCCAGCATCACCGAAGGAAGTACCGTCGGGATTGGCGCACGTGCTGCTCGAGCCGAACGTGGAAGAAGGCGAGCAGAATGCGGCGGTATTGAACCATTCAAGCGCCGTGGGATTGCTGATCGAGACCGGCTCGCCGGTGACGTTGGCGCGCAGCGAGCCGCTGACGCCGCGATTGATATCCAAGCTGTTGCCCAAGACTCGCGGGGTGTAGTACAGGCCGCTGGCGATGGTGAAATCGCCGCTCCATTGCCAACCGTCCAGAATGTGAGACCACGCGCCCTTCTGCGCGAAACGCCGGTTCTCTCCGAACGGCAAATCGTAGATCCAGTTGCCGTTGAATTTGTGACGCTGATCGAAGCTCGACAGGCCGCGGTCAGCGGCGATGTCGAAGGGATTCTGCGCGACGACCACGCCACCTCCGCCGATCGAGGAGGCATCGTCGATGGACTTGGAATAGGTGTAATTGGCGCTGAAACCGACGCCGTGTGCGAGGCGCTTGCGAACGCGGACCGAGCCGCCGTGGAACACGGAGTTGCCCGCCGAAGATTCATAGATAAACGGCTGGATGCCAGCAATCTGAATGGCCCGTTCGGTGTCGAGGCGCGTGCCCTTGGAGCCGTTGTAGTCGACGTTGAGCAAGAAACCGTGGGGCAGCGTGCGTTGAATGTCGAGGTTCCAGATTTGCACGTAGCCGAGCCGGTAGTTTGGGTCGACGGCGAAGTTGTTGGTTACCAATCCCGGCGCCACCGCGGGGAAGCCATTTTGCAGTGTCAGTGGAGTTGCAGGGCTGCTTATATTGGTTGCAGCGATGGCGAACGGAGGCTGGAACGCGAAATTCTGGATGATGTTGGCGTACTGCGCCAGATTGTAGTTGATGCCGTAGCCGGCGCGAACGACGGTCTGCTTCAATGGGCGCCAGGCCACGCCGATTCGCGGAGCGTAGTCGTTGCGGTCGGGATGAATCAAGGAGTCCGGAAATGTGCCGTTGAACGCGCCGGCGGCGCCGGGCGAGACTGGGACGGCGGCGGTGAATCCGGAAGCCACGTCGAGGTTCGCGATCTGGTTGTGCGCTTCGGTGTACGGGCCGTTGTATTCGTACCGGAAACCGAGATTGAGAGACAGCTTGGCCAGAATGCGCCAGTCGTCTTGCGCGAAAAGATCGAAGGAGTTCGCGCGAAAATCGTAGGAACTGGTCCCGGATTGCAGCGTGGTTTGCTGCGGCAGACCGAGTAGGAAATCGGCGAAATCGTAGCCAGTGTCAGTGACAGGTTGGAGGCTGCCGAGATTGAACTCGGAAGTCTCGAATCCAGTGAACGTGAACGTGCCTTCGGCGTTTTTGGCGGAGCGGAAACTCTGCAGAATGCGCCGGTAGTCTCCACCGAAGCGCCAGTTGTGCTTGCCTCGGTACCAAGAGAGCGTGTCCGACACCGTGTAGGTTTGATCGAGCTCGCGGCGCGGCGTGGGATCGCTCAAACCGCCGAAGGTCGTGAAGTTAATGCCGGGAAGCCCGAAGTCAAACGGGTCCGTGGAAACCCCTTCGATGCCCGCGAGACCCGCAACGTCTTGCGAATTCGAGTAGAGATTGGTCGTCGAGACGTGATTGTGGTTGTAGTTGAAGCGTAGAAGATTGGTGCGGCGGCCGTTGCCATACGTCCAGCCAGAAGTGGCCTGAAGCCCCTGTGTGTTGGTGCTGCCCGCTAGCGAAGGATACGGGTTCACGGTAGTGGTGGAGTTGCGCGACCAATTTAATCCGAAGTTGATGTTGTTTTGCGCACGCCGCCGGCCACCACCGCCCCCTCCTCCACTGCCGCGGCCTCCGCCGCCGGGATTTTGACCCGGAGGCGTGTCCGTAAAGTTGTGGATCAAGCGCACGCTCACAGCGTCCGTGTTGCTGTCATCGTTGGTCACGTAGTGAAAATTCTGCGTCGCGGTGTTCAGGTTGGGCAACGGAATGTACTGCAGCAGCGCTTTCGCGGCTGGGCTTATGAGGGCAGGGTTGATCACGTTGGCTTGACCGTTATACGTGAGCGGGAGGCCTGTTGTGGGATCGAAAATTTGCACCGGGCTCCCGTCTTTGTACGTCGCGCCAGCAAAATCACCGGCGCGTTCGGCAGCTGTCGGCACCGTCGAATAGGAATCATACGGCGTGCTGCCGCGCGAGCCGTTCCAGCCGGCAAAGAAGAACCATTTGCTACCACCATTGAAAATCTTGGGAATGTTCAGTGGCCCGCCCATGTTCGCGCCGAAGCGCGCGAAGTTGTAGCTAGCCTTGGGGGTTTCCAGGCCGGTGAGCGAATAAGACTTCGCGTCGAGCGCCGAATCGTCGTCCGAGAAATACAACAGGCCATGCGGCTGGTTGACATTGAAGCCCCCGCGAGGCATCCGGATCGAGATCGGTCCGCCGCCGAATCCGCCTGGTGGCCCACCGCCGCCGCCACCCGGACCGCCTCCCTGCCCTCCAGGAATGAGGCCCTCGCGCTGCGCTCGCTCGCGAAATTCCTGGATGCGCTGCTCGAGGTCGTCTTCGCTGCCGTTTCCGAAGTCCTGCGTGCGTCCTTGCGCGCCGGTGATGCTTACCGATTCGGTGGGGCTGTCGGCGCCTGCGCCGCTCATCGGCAGCGTCGAAATGTCATTGGCAGACGCACCTTGCGCGTTGCCGGAGCCATTGCCGGATCCGCTAAAACCCCCGCCCGCGAGTGTGGACAGTGTGTTGTCGATGGCCAAGCTTTGGAATCCGCGGCCAGCGGCGGCGATGGCCGCGATTGCGCTGGTGGCGCTTTGTTCTTGCTGGCGCGAAGCGAGAATCATCTCGGCGTCAAATTTTCCGGCTGGAGTTTCCGGCTTGAGGATGACTTCCTGGGTCTGCGCGGCGAAGCCCATGAACTCGACGCGAACGACGTAGCGCCCGCGAGGAAGACCAGTGAAGGTGTACGCGCCGTTGGCGGCGGTGGCCACCGCGAATTTCTTGCCGGTAAGCGTGTTGGCGGCAGTCACGGTGACGCCAGGAAGCGGCGTCTTTCCGGCGCGAACGACGCCACTGATCTCAAATGTCGTTGGCTGCGCGGGCGGTGGCGTAGCGGGACCCTGCGCCTGCGGCGTTGCGTCTTGCGCCGCCGTATCTTGAGGTTGCGCGGCCGTGGTCTGGCCGCGCTCCGTACCAACCAGGAAAAACGCGAGAAGAGAAGCAGAGAGCGCGGAAATCGATTTCAATTCTGGGGCTCCGGCGGTTTCTGCGCGTCAGAACCTGCGTCCGGCGTGCCGCCGCCTGGGCGTCGCCGTTGGCCCCCGGCCTGTCCACCCATTTCCTGCATGCGCTTCCACTGCTCGGGGCCGATGACCATCACCATCTTGGGGACGAAGACATCGTTTTGCATCGCGCCGCGGGCAAGAAGGTGGTCGCCAACCTGGATGTCCGCCATAGTGACCGACTCGCGGCCTTTTCGCAGCGACGTTTCCTCGTTCAGCTCGATGGTTTGCGTGACGTTGTCGGTCCGCAGCACGGACAGTTTTGGGGCGTCGATGGATTTTATTTCACCGGTCACGAAATCCTTGCCAAGAGTGCCCGCAGGCCCAAACTCCCCGCGGTTAGCGCCGCCTGGCCCACCGCCAAGCCCGCCGCCGCGGCCGTTAGGGCCATTCATGGAGCGAGCGCTGATCACTTGGGCAGTCCAAGTGTGATCCGCATTCTCTTCGCCGCGGACGATGACAACATCTCCCACTTTAAAGTCGATGCGCTTCGCATCCTGGCGATCCTTGCGGAATTGCGTTTTGCCGGTGAGATTGACGGTTACGGTATCGCCGTTGGTATCGAGGATCTGTATGGAGCTGTCGTGCATGGCGGTGATCTTGCCGAAGAGCGGCATGTGCTGCCCCTCGCCTCCCGGCGCCGGAGGCGGCGCGGCTTCTTGAGCGCTTGCCGGACGCGCTGCGGCGGAAGCCTGCACGGAAACGAGCGGGAGGGCCAGTACTCCCAAAAGGAAGGTAGTCGTCGATAGCCAGTGTGATCTCATGGGACAAAGTCTCTTTCAGGACGCGAGCTACGCATTTACTGGGACGCTGTTTGCTTCAGCCAGGTTTCTTTGTGCATCGTGCGGCTCTTTGCCGTCCACCCAGCGCGGCTAAGCTATGGCACGGCAAGATCTTCTACGAACACGATGAGCGCCGGATAACAAACTTTTTCGCCGGTTTACTCGTCTACACGTCTAGGTTTCCCTGAAATGGAGTGCTGAGTTCCCAGTGCCAGTACGGTTTCGCGGCATGTTCGCTCGTGGGACATATATTCCCATTTCCGGTCAATTGCGCTGGTTTCTTACTGCTCCGTTTGGGTGTAAAGTATTGAGCTAGTGGAGCTTACGTAAGACAGCACGCGCGGCTATCCGCGTGCGATTTTCAAGGTAGAACAGAGAACCTATTATGGATATACAAAGACCATCAAACGCTCGTGCAAAAAAGATCAAAAGGATTCTATACGTCACCGTGGCTGTCGTCTGCATCGCGGGGGTCACCCTGGGGTTGTCGCGCCTGAAGCCGGCGGCACCGTCCGTGGACCGCGGCACCGTCTGGACCGACGTCGTCAAGCGCGGCCCGATGGTGCGCGAAGTGCGCGGGCTCGGCACACTCGTGCCCCTGGATATTCGTTGGATTCCCGCGCAGACCACGGCTCGCGTGGACAAGATTATCATCCGGCCCGGACCAAAACTGCTCGCGCCCAACACCATAATCCTGGAACTGAGCGATCCGACGGTGCAGCAGGCCTTGCTCGACGCGCAGTACCAACTCAAAGCGGCCGAGTCGGACTATGCGAACCTTCAGGTGCAGGTCAACAGCGAGTTGATGAACCAGAAGGCTGTGGAAGCTGGAGTCCGCGGCGACTACGAGCAAGCCAAGCTGCAGCATGAGGTCGACTTCAAGTTGCACCAGGAAGGAATCGGGGCCGACGTAACCGAAAAGCTGTCCAAGGTAAGAGAAGAACAGCTCGCCATCCGCGTAGGCCTTGAAGGCGACCGTACAAGAATCGCGGCCGACTCCGCTAAGGCGCGGCTGCAGGCGCAGCAGTCGCACATCGATCAGTATAAGGCCCTGTATGAGTTGCGTAAGAGTCAGGCCGAAGCCCTGCACGTTCGCGCCGGCATCAACGGCGTTTTGCAATTGTTGCCTGTGGAAGAGGGACAGAACGTCGCGGTAGGAACCAATCTCGCGCGCGTCGCTGACCCCAGGAAGCTCAAGGCGGAAATCAAGATCGCCGAAACGCAAGCCAAGGACATCGCTAACGACCAGAATGCGACGGTCGATACCCGGAATGGCATCGTGAAGGGTCACGTCATTCGCATCGACCCCTCCGTCGTCAACGGTACTGTAACCGTGGACGTCGCCATCGATGATCCGCTGCCGCTCGGCGCTCGCCCCGACCTCAGTGTGGACGGCACCATCGAGTTGGAAAACCTGAAAGACGTGCTCTACGTCGGCCGACCAGTACACGGGCAGTCCGACAGCACCATTAGCCTCTTCAAGGTCACGAACGACGACTCCGATGGCGTTCGCGTCAACGTGAAGCTCGGCCGCAGTTCGGTGAATACCGTCGAGATCCTGCAGGGACTACAGGTTGGCGACAAAGTGGTCCTGTCGGACATGTCGCAATGGGATAACGTGGACCGCATCCGGCTGAAGTAAGCCGCTGGCCCGCCCATTGGTCATAAATCGAACTTTTTCCGCGAATCTCGCGTATCAGTTTCAAGACATGTGGACCGGGTACAACGTCTTATGACTGGAGTGGGTTCCCGGATGACTAATCTGTGGCAAGACCTCCGTTTTGGTGCGCGGCTGCTGGCCAAGAACCCTGGCTTTACGGCCGTCGCCGTGCTTACCTTGGCGCTGGGCATTGGCGCCTCCACTTCCATATTCTCCGTTGTCGATGCTGTGCTGCTACGTTCCCTCCCATACCGGAACCCCGAGCAAATCGTTCGCGTCTGGGAACAGGCTCCCGACGGTCATCGAATGAATCTCGCTGATCCGAACTTCGACGACTTTCAGTCGCAGAGCAACACGTTCGCGAGTCTAGCGGTCTATGGCTTTGGGCTGACGTCCGTGTCCGGCGGCGGCGAGCCCGTACGCGTCAACATCGCTGTAGTTTCCAGCGGATTCTTCCAAGCCCTCGGCGTCGAGCCTTTTCACGGCCGCGCTTTTGCACCGGACGAGCTGCGGCTTCACGGTGCACCCGCGGTGATCGTCAACTATGGCTACTGGCAGAAATATCTTGGTGCCGCATCCGACTTGTCGCCCTTCCATTTGTCCATCGAAGGCCGTGCCTATCAAGTTGTTGGCGTTATGCCGCGGCAGTTCGATTTTCCTGCCGGCGTGGCACTATGGATTCCGCGCGAGTTGGACTCTGAAACTCCGAGCCGCACCGCGCATAATTGGCGAGGACTCGGCCGCGTTCGCGAAGGCGTGACCGTTGCCCAGGCGCGCGCCGATCTCAGCGCGATAGCGCACCGCATCAAGGACCAGTACGGAAAAGAGGTCGATCTCAGCGACGCTGCCGTAGTACCCCTCGCCGACGCGATGGTCGGAGACGTTCGCACCGCTCTCCTGACCCTCTTGGGAGCCGTCGGCCTCTTACTCCTCGTCGCGTGCGCCAATGCTGCTGGTTTGCTCCTGGCGCGCACCTCCGCGCGGCGCAAAGAATTGGCGGTACGAGCAGCGCTTGGGGCGGGCCGCGGCCGTCTCATTCAGCAGTTCCTCGCCGAGTCTTTTGCGCTTTCGTTAGCGGCAGGGCTACTGGGCATCTTGATTGCGACTTGGGGAGTCAAGCTATTCCCCGCAGTTCTCCCCACGGACCTGCCACGGCAGGAAGGTATTGCCGTCAACATATCGGTTCTTCTCTTCGCTTTCGCGGCGACTCTAGCCGTCGCCGTTTCGCTGGGGCTCTTTGCCGCATGGCGGGCGGGCGCGGGGGATCTCCGGGAAGCATTAAGCGCTGGCTCTCGCAGTTACACGGGCGGCGGCGCAAGCCACCGCCTGCGAAGCTTTTTGGTGGTCGGCGAAATTGCCACGACGCTCGTGATTTTGTCTGGAGCGGGCCTTCTCGGACGCAGCTTCTTGCGGCTCGTTTCCACCAATCCGGGCTTTCGCCAGGAAAATCTGATCACCATGGAGTTTTCGCCTCCCGTTCCGCAAGGGCTATCGGGAACGGACCAGTCAGCTATAGCCCGGCAAATCCATCTGATGGATGCGGTGTTGACTAGGCTGCGCGCGATTCCCGGCGCCGAAGCCGTGGGTCTGGCAGGAGCCATTCCGGTCGCGGACGGCGCAAATCTGGCTGATGGTGGATTTCTAATTCTCAGCGGCCAAAAGTCGCCCGCCAATTTCGATGAATGGGATCGCATGTCTCAAAATCCGTCCCAGACCGGACACGCTTTGTATTGCGTCGCCAGCGAGGAGTACTTCCGCACCCTGGGGATTCCGCTCATCCGTGGGCGGTTCTTCGGCGAACAGGATGATCTGAATTCGCCCCATGTTGCGGTGATCAGCCAGGCCTTGGCTAACCAGCGCTGGCCAGATCAGGATCCCGTCGGTCAACTGATCAATTTCGGCAATATGGACGGCAACTTGAAATCGCTCACTATCGTTGGCATCGTGGGCGATGTTCGCGCGGAAGGTCTCGACCGTGGCCCGAGCTCCATCATTTACGTTGACTACCGCCAGCGCGGAATGAACGCCAATTCCTCGCCCACCATCCTCGTGCGCAGCACCGCGCCGCCAGGAGCGATCGTTTCCGCCGCGCGTGGCATCTTCCACGATCTCGCTCCCGATGCCCCCGTAAAATTCTCCACCTTCGCGGATGAAATGGGCGGCTGGCTCGCGGATCGCCGTTTTCTGCTTCTTCTTGTTGGATTGTTCGCTACCGCTGCTCTGGCTCTCGCCGCGGTGGGCCTATATGGGGTCGTGGCATTTTCGACCACGCGCCGCACGCAGGAGATCGGCATTCGCATATCCCTGGGGGCTCAGGGTGGCAACATTTTGCGCTTGGTTTTGGGCGAAGGCGCTCGCATGGCGATTCTCGGTGTGGTCATCGGCGTTGCCGCGTCGCTGGCTCTCACGCGGCTGATCTCGACGCTTCTTTTTGGAGTTAGCGCTATGGACCCGTTGACATTTGCCGGCGTCGCCGTACTTCTTTCTTTCGTCGCGCTGCTGGCTTCCTACATTCCCGCACGCCGCGCCATGCGAGTTGATCCAGTGGTGGCACTGCGCAATGAATAAGCGGGCCGTGGGCAGGAAACGCTGATGCAGAACTTGTGGCAAGACGTCCGGTTCGGTGCTCGCATGTTGGCGAAGAGCCCCTCCTTCACCGCCATCGCCGTGCTGACGCTGGCGCTCGGCATCGGCGCCAATACCGCTATCTTCAGCTTGCTCAATGCAATCATGCTGAGTTCCGTGCCGGTTCACGACCCGCAGCATCTTGTGGTGCTCCAGTGGTCGTCCCACACGCAGCCTCAGGGAGGCTATAGCAGTTACGGCGATTGCTCCGAAGAGGGCGGCCGCTCGCTCCAATCCGGGTGCTCGTTCTCGTATCCGATGTTCCGGGAAATCCAATCGAAAGTGGACGGATTCTCGGACGTGGCGGGGTTTGCTGGGCCCGCACAGCTCAACCTCGCAGGGAACGGCACACCTAGCCTCGCGCAAGGCGAATTCGTCTCTGGCGGCTATTTTCAAACCCTAGGCGTCGGCGCTGCAGCCGGACGCACATTGGAGTCCGACGACGACGCTCCCGGAGCGGAGCCCGTCGTGGTGCTACGCTACGGCTACTGGCAAAGCACTTTTGGCGCCGCTTCCTCCGTGATCGGCAAGAAAATTCAGTTGAATGGCGTTCCACTCACCATCGTCGGCGTTGCCGATCCGAGCTTCACCCGGCTGTGTCCTGGCAAAGCACAAGACCTGTGGCTCCCGTTGACTGTGTTACCGCGTCTCAGAATCGATTGGGGCCGTGACAAAGAGAACCCGTCCAATTGGTGGCTCACGCTCGTTGCTCGTCTCAAAACCGCTACACCACCTGCACAAGCTCAAGCAGCGGCTAGTTTGGTGTTTCGCAACAGCGTGCTCTACGGTGCCAAGCCGCTGTTGAAGGATTCGGACGACCCACGCATCGCCGCCGTTCCTGTACAAGAAGGACTCACAGGAATTCGCAATGAACTCGCTACACCGATCTATCTTTTGATGGCCGCCGTCGGGGTAGTGCTGTTGATCGCATGCGCCAACGTCGCGGGCTTGCTTTTGGCTCGCGGCAACTCGCGCGAACGTGAAATGGCCGTGCGCTTGGCGTTAGGAGCGGGCCGCGCCCGCATCATCCGTCAATTGCTTGTGGAGAGTGTTCTGCTCTCCGGCGCTGGCGCCATACTGGGTATCCTATTGGCTTCCTGGGGCGCCTATTCGCTAGCCGCACTTCTTTCTGCAAATTGGCCCTCGCAGCTCATTATCGACGTGGGCCCGGACGCCCGCGTGCTCGCCTTCACCGCTGCCGTGGCCACGGTTACGGGCATTCTCTTCGGCTTGGCGCCTGCATTTCGCGGCTCTCGCGTGGACGTCACGCCCACACTCAAACAAACCGTCGGTAGTCTCCCAAGTACATCTCACGCTAGCAGCCGGCGCTTCAGTCTGGGCACTACGCTGGTGGTGGCTCAGGTAGCCCTGTCCGTTCTCATTCTCGTAGGCTCGGGCCTGCTGGTTCGCACGCTCATTAACCTGAAAAGCATCGACCCGGGCTTCGACACACACAACGTCCTCCTCTTCGGGATCGACCCGACGCTTGCGGATTACAAGCCGGACCATATTCAAAACCTATATCGCGATCTGCAAACCCAGCTAGCGGCCGTTCCTGGTGTGGTTTCCGCCAGTTACTCCTCCGATGCTCTGCTGGACGGCAGCTTGTGGACTACCTCCGTTCACATTGAAGGTCAAAGCGACAATTCGACTGCCCCAACGCAAATGCTGGCCGTCGGACCCGGCTTTTTCGAGACCATGCGGATCCCGCTGCTGGTGGGTCGCACCTTCGCGGCACGCGAAATGGATTCCGCAAGTCCAGTTGTGATCGTCAACCAGGCGTTTGCTCGAAAATACCTCGCCGGCCGCAACGCAGTGGGATTGCACATAGGCAAGAACGGCAAAGACGAAGTCGAGCGCGAAATCGTGGGCATTGTCGCGGATGCCAAGTACGACTCGCTGCGGAAAGACGTTGCGCCGACGGCATACATTCCCGTGCACGGAGGCGGCGTTCGTTTCGCATTGCGCACCGCAAGCAGCGCAGCAGGTATTGTTCCCGCAGTGCGGCAAATTGCCAGCCGCGTGGACAGCAATCTCCCGTTGTTCGATGTGCGCACGCAGTCTGAAACAGTGGATCGGCGGCTCTTCGGCGAGCGCCTAGTAGCGCGCCTCTCTGCCCTGTTCGGTCTCCTTGCGCTCGTACTGGCCTGCGTGGGCCTCTACGGCTTGCTGTCTTATGAGGTCACGCGGCGGACCCGCGAGATCGGCATCCGCTCAGCGCTGGGCGCGCAGCAGCGCGATGTGCTTCGCCTGGTTGTCGGGCAAGGCACCGTGCTGGCACTTGTGGGTGCTGCGATCGGCGCCTGCGTAGCCTTGGCAGTCCTGCGGTATTTGCAATCGCTCCTGTACGGCGTCCGGGCGAGCGATCCGGTCACCTTTGCGGTTGTGGCGCTGCTCTTGGCGGTTGTCGCGCTGCTGGCGTGCTGGGTTCCCGCACGGCGCGCTGCCCGCGGGGATCCCGTGGTGGCACTGCGCTATGAGTAGACGCGCTATGAGTGAACGCACGATGAGCAGGAAAGGCTGATGCAGAACTTGTGGCAAGACGTACGGTTCGGTTTGCGCATGCTGGCGAAGAACCCGGCCTTCACCGCCATCGCCATCCTCACGCTGGCGCTGGGCATCGGCGCGAATACCGGCATCTTTACCATTCTCCGCCAGGTCGTCCTGCAGCGATTGCCCGTGCCGCGCCCTGAGGAACTAGTCCTTCTGTATTCACCGGGTGCGCGTGAAGGGCACATCAGCTCCGACGAAAATGCCGCGGCCCCAGGCGAAGAAGGCGCGGAGTCGTTTTCTTACCCCTTTTACGTCAGCTTGCGCGACCGCAACGACGTGTTTTCCGGTCTTGCCGCCACCGACAACTTTGGCGCCACGCTCACCTATCGCGGGCAAACCGAACACGCTCGCGGCGATCTTGTTTCCGGCAACTATTTCCAGACCCTCGGTGTCAGCGCGGCCATAGGCAGAACCATCGAGCCCGCCGACACCACCGTCTTAGGCGCGAATCCGGTGCTCATGCTTTCCTACGGCTACTGGAAGACTCGCTTCGGCGGCGATCCCGGCATCTTGAATCACGCCGTCCTGGTCGACAATAAGCCCATGACTATCGTGGGCGTGGTCGCCTCCGGCTTTCACGGCGTTAAACCCGGCCGCGTGCCGGACATTTTCGTCCCGATCACCATGCTGCCGGTGCTGTCGGAACGCCCGGTCGACTTGACCAATCACAATGACAATTGGGTGAAGCTGGTTGGCAGGCTGAAGCCTGGAATCTCGCGAGAGCGCGCGGCCGCGGGACTCGCGCCGCTTTTCAGCGCCATGCTGCGCGATGATCTGCCGCTGCTCAAGGGATGGGACGAACCCAAGAAAGCGGAGTTCCTCGCCCGCAAACTCATTTTGCGGAATGGTTCTCGCGGCCGCCCGCAGCTCTCTCAGGACACAGGCGCTCCGCTGCTCGCGCTGATGAGCATGGTCGGTCTGGTTTTGTTGATCGCTTGCGCGAACGTGGCCGGTCTGCTCACGGCTCGCGCCGCTTCGCGCCAGCGCGAAATTGGCATCCGGCTCTCGCTCGGCGCCACGAGGATGCGTTTGATCCGCCAACTCGTCGTCGAAAGCTTCTTGCTTTCCGCCGCCGGTGCCGCTCTCGGCTTGCTGATCGCTTCCTGGACCAGCTCCACGCTCGCACATTTCGCCGAAGAAAACGGAATTGCCCGTGGTCTCTCCAGCGCATTGAGCCCCTCCGTCCTCGCTTTCACGTGCGCTCTCACGCTGATCTCGGTGCTTTTATTTGGCGTCGCCCCATCGCTGCGCGCCACACGCGTTCAGTTGGTCTCTACGTTGAAGGAGCAAGCCGGCTCGCTGTCCTCCGGTGTCGCTCACGCCCGTCTACGTCAAGGCCTCGTGGTCTGCCAGGTGGCTATGACCCTTCTCCTCGTCACCGCTGCGGGAGCTTTCGCGCACAGCCTCTTCAACGTCCAGCACGTCGATCTCGGCCTTCGTACCCAGCACGTCTTGCAATTCTCCGTCTCTCCGCACCTCATCGGCTACGACCAGGCTCGCAGCTTCGCATTCTTCCGCCAGCTCGAGGAGCGCGTCGTGGCCTTGCCCGGTGTGATCTCCCTTAGTGGGACGCAAGAAGCTCTAATCGACAACAGCGATCGTGGCTCCAACGTCACTGTCGAGGGCGAAACCCCGGCGCAGGCGGGCACACGTCACGTCGAGCGCAACGCTGTCGGCCCCGGGCACTTCTCGAATCTCGGCATTCCTTTGCTGAAGGGCCGCGAGTTCACGCGCGCCGACGTTGCCGGCAACCCCAAAGTCGCTATTGTCAGCCAGAAATTCGCCGCCACGTTTTTCGGCGACGCCGATCCCATCGGCAAGCACATGAAGTTCGGCTCTGGTTCCGATCCGCTGGATATTGAAATCGTCGCGGTCGTGAAAAACAGTCATCACGACGGCGTCAAGGAAGAAATCAGGCCGTTCGTCTACATTCCCTACGCGCAAGAACAAAACATCGGCAGCTTGAACTATTACGTTCGCACCTCCCAGGACCCGATCGCTCTGGCCGCGTCGGTCCGTGACGTGGTTCGCGAGCTCGACTCCAGCCTCCCCGTCGACGATTTGCGGTCTTTCGAGCAACAAATCGATCGCCAGATGGCGGGTGATCGCCTGATCGCGTCCATGGCCGAGATTTTCGGCGCGCTGGCCGCGCTGCTCGCCGCAATCGGCATCTACGGCCTCCTGGCGTACGCCGTGACCCAACGCACGCGTGAAATCGGCGTGCGCATGGCGCTCGGCGCCGATGCCGGCAACGTCGGCCGCATGATCCTGGCGGACATCTCCCGCCTGGTCGGCCTTGGCATCTTGCTGGGCCTGCCGCTCACCTACGGTCTGAGCAAGCTGCTGGATTCCCTGTTGTACGGAGTCAAGGCTTTCGAGGCTGAAACCGTGGCTGCCTCCCTGGTGGTGATGATCTGCGTTGCACTCGCTGCGGCTTATCTGCCCGCACGCCGCGCGACGCGGGTGGATCCGCTGGTGGCGCTGCGCTACGAATGATTTTTGTAGAAGTACGGCTTTACGTTTGAACAGAAAACTGAATTGAAGGAGAACCGATGGTCGACGCAAATTCAGCAACGCTCATCAAGATGGAAGGCGTGAAGAAAGTCTTCCTGACAGACGAAGTAGAAACCCACGCTCTCGAGGAAATCCATCTCGAGATCAAGAAAGGAACGTACATCTCGATTGCCGGGCCTTCGGGCTGCGGCAAGTCGACACTGCTGTCCATCCTCGGGCTGTTGGATTCTCCGAGCGACGGAAAATACGAGCTGAACGGGCAGCCGGTGTCAAATCTGACGATCAGCGAGCGCACCCGCATCCGCAATCGCGAGATCGGGTTCATTTTCCAGGCGTTCAATTTGATCGGCGACCTGACCGTGTACGAAAACGTCGAGCTGCCGCTCACTTATCGCGGCACCAGCGCAAGCGAGCGCAAGCAGAAGGTGCAGAACGCGCTCGAACGCGTAGGCATGGCGCACCGCCTGCGGCACTACCCCTCGCAACTCTCGGGCGGTCAACAGCAGCGCGTAGCCGTGGCGCGCGCGCTGGTTGGCGATCCTCTGATCCTGATGGCCGACGAGCCGACCGGAAACTTGGACTCCAAGAACGGCGAAGCGGTGATGGAGTTGCTGCGCGATTTGCATCGCAACGGCGCCACCATCTGCATGGTTACACACGACCAGCGCTACGCGAACTTCGCGGAGCGCACCATTCACCTGTTCGACGGCCGCATCGTGGAAGAAACACGCGAAGCGCACGTCGGCGCGTAACAGCGTAAACAAAAAGACGAACTCGCAGCTCGGAGGAGCTGATGGAAGCGATCTGGCAAGACATCCGCTTCGGCATGCGGATGCTGCTGAAGCATCGGCTGGCTTCGTTGGTGTGTATCGTGGCACTAGCGCTGGGCATCGGCGCGAACGCCGCGATGTTCAGCCTCGCGGAAGCCTTCCTTCTCCATCCAGTTCCCTTTGAGAACGCGGACCGCTACGTCGCACTCACAGACCGTCACGCTCAAGACACTGGCGGCGGCTTCGGCGACCAGGACTACGTCCCCATCGCTCCCGCCACGTATTTCGACTGGAAGAAAGAAGCGCATTCTTTCGACCAGATCACCGCGTATGCCTGGGGCGAAGTGAATCTCACCGGCGATCGAGAGCCGCAAAAGGTTCAGGCATTGCAGGTTGCCGCAAACTTCTTCGACACCATCCACGTGCGCCCGGTGATGGGTCGCGCTTTCCTTCCCGAAGAGGAAGAAGTCGGCAAGGATCAGTCGATCATTCTTGGCCACGCGCTTTGGCAGCAGCGCTTCGCCTCGGATCCCAACATTCTCGGCAAGAACATCAAGGTTGACGGCAAGAGCTATACCATCGTTGGCGTGATGGCAAAAGGCTTTGACTATCCGATGCCAGCCGAAGCCTGGATTCCGCTTTCGATGAGCACGAAAGAAAGCCGCCGCCGCGACAATCGCTGGCTCTGGCCCATCGGCCGCCTGGCACCGGGGGTTTCCTTCCCTGCCGCCGCCGCCGAGATGCAGGCGATCACGCAGCGCCAGGCCGACGCGTATCCCGATACGAACAAAGGTTTCCGGCTGCTTCCCTTGAAGCTACGCGAGTTCGTCACCAGCTCCCTGACGCGGCAGTACACGATCATGCTGATGGGCGCGGTCTCGTTCGTATTGCTCATCGCCTGCGCCAACGTCGCGAACGTGCAATTCGCCCGCGTGACGGGCCGCGTCGGCGAATTCGCCATACGCACGGCTATCGGCGGGAGCCGGTGGCGCGTCGTTCGTCAGCTGTTGATCGAGAGCATCCTGCTCTCTCTCGCCGGCGCCGTGCTCGGCTTGCTTCTCGCGCAGTGGGATCTCGACATGATTCTCGCCCACATGCCGGCCGACGTGGCCAAATTCGTCGCCGGATGGAAGACCATCGGCCTCGACACCAATGCTTTTCTGTTTGCGCTTGTCATTTCCGTGCTCAGCGGCGTTCTCTCCGGCATTGCGCCGTCCTTGCTGAGTTCGCGCACCAACGTCGTCGGCACGCTGAAAGAAGGCGGGCGCGGCTCCACGCTCGGCCGTGGGCGCCACCGCCTCCGCACCGCGCTCGTCGTCGCCGAAGTTTCACTCGCGCTCGTTTTGCTCGTTGGCGCCGGCCTTCTCGTCCGCAGCTTCCAGGGCTTACTCGCGGTCAATGAGAGCTACTCTCCCGAAACCATCCTCACCATGAACATGACGCTGCCGGAAACCCAATACGGCACTGCGCCCGAGCGCCTCAATTTTCACCAACAAGTACAGCAGCGCGTAGCCGCAATTCCGGGGATTCAGGCCGCTGCGCTCACAAGCAGCGTGCCTTACGCCGACGGCGGCGGGATTTCCACGCAGGGTTTCTCTATCGAAGGGCGCCCGCTCACCCGCCGCGACGAAACCCGCGATGCTATAATTGAGACAACGTCGCCGGGCTATTTCCGTCTATTGAATATCGGGCTTCGAGATGGCCGCATCCTCACGGATGCGGATGGCGCCGACTCTCCTCGCGTAGCCGTCATCAGCGCGAGCCTCGCGCGCCGCTACTTCCCTGGCGAAAATCCGCTGGGCAAGCACATCAAAGTCGCCAAGGCCGATTCGGAAGATCCCTGGATGACGGTGGTTGGCATCGTGAGCGACCTTCGCTACAGCTGGATCGTGAAAGAAGATGTGCCAACGATTTACCGGTCGTTCCGCCAGACTCCGCCGTATTACACGACTCTGGTGCTGCGCACCACGGGTGACCCGATGAAGTTGGCCTCTGCCGTTCGCGGCGAGATTGCCGGCGTCGACTCGAACCTGCCGATGTACAACATCAAGTCGATGGATAAGGTCATTACGGAATCGATCATTGGGATCGCGTATGTGGCCACCATGATGTCGGTGCTGGGTGTAATCGCTCTGGTCCTCGCCTCCGTCGGCCTCTTTGGCGTGATGTCGTATTCGGTCAGCGAGCGGACGCACGAAATCGGCATCCGTATGGCTCAGGGTGCCCAGACGAAAGACGTTCTTGCGCTCGTGCTGCGCAGGGGCATGTTCATGACGCTTCTTGGCTTGGCCATCGGGCTGCCGGTCGCGATGCTTCTGGCGCGGACGATGTCGGCGTTGCTTTTCAACGTGCAGGCGGCCGATCCCGTCGCCTTCATCGGCTTGCCATTGCTGCTGGCAGCGGTGGCGGCTCTGGCGTGCTACTTGCCCGCACGGCGGGCGGCGCAGCTGGATCCGCTAAGTGCACTGCGGCACGACTGAAAACGGTGGTGAGCGCGCTTGCGACGTAGCATATCGCTGGCGCGGGTGGATTCCAGCACTAGGGCTTTCTTCTTACCTCTCCAGAACTGGCTTGGCCACGTTGCAGGGATTGGCACTTGGAATCGCTGGGCGTGATGCGTTACAACCGAGAAGGGCACGCCACGGATGTACGAGGACTATGCCGGTAGCGTGCTAAATGATTAAGGAGAACTTGTGGAACCTTTGATTCAGTTGCGAAATTTGGAGAAGTCAATCGAGGCCGGGCCGAATAAGTTTTTCCTGCTCCGCCGGGTCAGCCTGGACATTAACCAAGGCGAATTCGTCACCATCATGGGACCTTCGGGAGCGGGAAAATCGACGCTGTTGAGCATCATTGGGATGCTGGACAGCTCTTGGGTCGGCGAGTATTACTTCCTCGACCAAGCGGTGCACAAATTGAACGTGAAGAAGCGGAATGAGCTGCACAAGGCCAACATCGGCTTCGTCTTTCAGAGCTACCACCTGATCGACAACCTGACGGTGTTCGAGAATTTGGAGATACCGCTGTCGTACAAGAACGTGCCGCATAAAGAGCGCGTGAGCCTGGTCTGCGACGCTCTCGATAAGTTCAACATTGTGGGAAAGAAAGACCTGTTCCCCAACCAGCTTTCGGGCGGGCAGCAGCAACTAGTGGGTGTGGCGCGCGCGGTTATTCAAAACCCGAAGCTGATCCTGGCGGACGAGCCGACGGGAAATTTGCACTCGGAACAGGGCGACGAAATCATGCAGCTGTTCAAGAGACTGAACGAAGCGGGAACGACGATCATTCAGGTGACGCACTCCGAACGCAATGCGACGTACGGCGACCGGATTATTCAGCTGAAGGATGGCTGGGTGGTGAGTGAGGGTAAGGAGGCTGCGCGGGTGGGATAGTCCTCGCACGGCGATGAGCGGTGTACCGCGACATCCGCACTCGTATGGAACAATAGAATAGACTCAGGACCATCATTCCGAATGAAATCCACCAACGCTCATCCGCACCGCGTGCTGCTTGCCGACGACCAAGCCGATATTCGCGATGCGCTGCGACTGTTGCTGCGCCGCGAAGGCTATGAGACTCAGGGAGCAGCTTCGCCTAGCGAGGCGCTCGCGGCCGTGGAGGCGCGCGAGTTTGATGCGGTGCTGATGGACTTGAACTACGCGCGAGACACCACGTCTGGCCAGGAAGGGCTGGACCTGTTGCCACGGCTGCAAATGGCAGACAGCACGCTGCCGGTGATCGTGATGACCGCATGGAGCAGCGTGGAAGTGGCCGTGGAAGCGATGCGGCGCGGCGCTCGCGACTTCATCCCCAAGCCCTGGGAGAACCACCGGCTGCTGACGATTTTGCGCACGCAGATCGATCTGCGCCAGGCGCTGCGGCAAGCATCGCGGCTCGAAGCGGAGAATCGCCTGCTTCGAGCGGAGTCGCGCCCCACGATGATCGCGGAATCGGCGGCGATGCGGCCGGTGCTGGATCTCCTTGGACGCATCGGGCCGTCGGACGCCAACGTGCTGATCACCGGCGAGCACGGCACCGGCAAGGAAGTGGTGGCGCAGACGCTGCACGCGCTGTCGCCGCGTTCGACGACTCCGATGGTGACGGTGAACGCCGGCGGCCTTTCCGAAGGCGTGTTCGAGAGCGAACTATTTGGGCATGTGAAGGGCGCGTTTACGGACGCACGGGTGGACCGCGTCGGCCGCTTCGAGCTGGCGGACAACGGAACGCTGTTTCTCGATGAGATCGCCAACGTGCCGCTGAAACTCCAGGCCAAGCTGCTGCGCGTGCTGGAGACCGGCGAACTTGAGCGCGTGGGATCTTCGAACACGCGGCGCGTGGATGTGCGCGTGATTGCAGCGACGAACGTCGATGTCACCGCGGAGGCCGTCGCGGGGCGCTTCCGTCAAGACCTGCTCTTTCGCCTGAACACCATTGAAATTCATCTTCCGCCGCTGCGAGAACGGCGCGAAGACATAGAGTTGCTGGCGCAGCATTTTCTGCGCGGGTACGCGCAACGATATCGCAAGACGATCTCCGGCTTCGATGTGGTGGCCACGCAGCTGCTTCACGAACACCCGTGGCCGGGTAACGTCCGCGAACTGGATCATTCGATCGAGCGCGGTGTTCTTCTGGCGACCGGGTCGCTGGTGCGCGCCGCGGACCTGGGCTTGCGCCCTGCCGCTGCGGGCAGCACTGCCAGGCTGGAAGAAATGAGCCTCGATGAGGTCGAGCATCATCTGATCCAACGCACGCTGGCGCGGTATGATGGCAACGTGAGCCAAGCGGCCAAAGCTCTGGGATTAAGCCGAAGCGCCATGTACCGGCGGCTGCAAAAACACGGCTTGGAATGACGCGCGTCACCTACGAACAGCGCATTCAGTTTCTGGCGCTGGCGGCGGGGCTGCCAGGCTCGGCGATCGCGCTCATTCTCCTGTGGACAGGCGACTATACCTCGAGAACTGCCTGGACGCTGGGCCTCTTAATCGTAAGTCTGTGGCTCGGATTCGCGTTTTCTCTCCGCCATCGCGTGGTGTTTTCCCTGCAAACGCTTTCGAATCTACTCGCCGCCCTGCGCGAAGAGGATTTTTCCGTGCGAGGCCGGGACGCACGGCGGGACGATGCCATGGGCGAAGTAATGATCGAGGTCAACGCCCTCAGCGAGACATTGCGCGAGCAGCGCCTGGGCGCGCTGGAGGCTTCTGCCCTTCTGCGCACGGTGATGGAAGAAATTGACGTCGCCATTTTTACGTTTGATAACGAGACGAAGCTGCGGCTGGTCAATCGCGCCGGCGAGCGATTGCTCGCGCGCCCCATCGAGAGACTCCTGGGTTTCACCGCTGCGGAGCTCGGCCTGGGCGCCTGTCTGGAAGAAGACGAGGTGCTCACGATGGAGCTGAGTTTTCCCGGCGGATCGGGTCGCTGGGGCATGCGCCGGGGATCGTTTCGGCAGGCGGGGCTGCCGCATCACCTGGTAGTGCTCAGTGACCTGAGCCGGGCGCTTCGTGACGAGGAGCGTCAGGCTTGGCAGCGGCTGATCCGCGTGATGGGCCATGAATTGAACAATTCGCTCGCGCCGATCCAGTCTGTGGCGCAGAGCCTGGAGAGTGGGCTCCAAGGCATCGCAGCGACGCCGGAGGGACAGTCTGGACCTGCTGCCGCGCTGTTCGAGGACATGCGGCAGGGATTCGGCATCATCCGCTCGCGCACCGAAGCGCTTGGCCGCTTCATGGCGGCGTATTCGCGGCTCGCGCGGCTCCCGGCGCCGCAACTGGCGCCCATGGATGTGCGACCCTGGATCACGCGCGTCGTGAAGCTGGAGACTCGCGTGAAGCTCAAGCTGGAAGAGGGCCCGGACATGATGATTTCGGGCGACGCCGACCAACTCGAGCACCTGCTAATCAATCTGGTGCACAATGCGGCGGACGCGGTCCTGGAAGGCGGCAAATGCGCGAGCATCGGATGGGCGCGGCAGGATTCCCAGTTGCACGTGTGGGTGATTGACGATGGCCCCGGCATTCAAAATACTGCCAACGTGTTCGTGCCGTTTTTTACGACCAAACCGGGAGGCACGGGGATCGGCTTGGCGCTCAGCCGGCAAATTGCCGAAGGTCACGGCGGCACGCTGACGCTCGAGAACCGTCGCGATGCGCGAGGTTGCGAAGCCAGACTGCGCCTGCCGCTGTAAGAGACGCTTCGGCTGCTACTTAGCTGGCGGCTGGATCATCTCCATAGCCCAAATCGCCGCTGGGCGCATGTACATCGATGCACGATAGTTGCCGGTGATGTCCCAGGCTTCCGGCGTGCGGAACCAATAGCCCTTGGTTTCGTAGCTGGTGTGGTAGATGCCCCAAGCGGTTTTGTAGGCCTCGTCCTTCATTCCTTCACCGAGAAACAAAGCGGCGAGTCCTAGAGTTGTACCGGTCCAAACTTCTTGCACTTGCTCGTTGGTGGTGACCAAAGATCCGTCGGCTGCAATGCCGTTCACCGCGCCCATTTCGCCGTTGGCGAACTTCATGACGTTGAAGGCGAAGATTTTCTTCAGGGCCTTTTCACGCATGTCGCGGGGAACGATGTCGCCCAGGCCGGTCATGTCGGCATACCACTGGCCGGCAAGTTGGTCGGCTTGAATGTTGTCGCGATATTCGCTCGCGGTGTCGTAGCGGAAGTATTCTCCGTTCCAGAGTTTCTTGATGTAGCTGGCTTGGCCCTTCGCGAAGAGGTCGTGGTATTGCGTCGCGGCGGGGGCATCACCTAGCTGCTTGGCGATCTCTTCGGCGGATCGCAAAGCGGCGAGGTACAGACCCGCGGAATAGGCGCTTTCACCGGTGACCAGCCAAGTGTCATAGGTCTGATCGGGATAGCCTTCGTTCTCGGGCAAGCCGTCGCCATCTTTGTCGTACTTGCGGAGATATGCGATGGACTCTTGCACCCCAGGCCAGGTATCGCGGAGGAAGGCCTTATCTTTGCCGCCGGTCACCACGAAATCGCGATAGACCATCAGAACGAACTTCGGATTCAGGTCTTTCCAGCCGTTGGTGTCTTGCCAACTGAATTGGTTGATCTGCTTGAAGGGATCTTCTTGCGGCACACCCAGATCATGCGGCACTGCGCCCTTGGCTTTGCGAATACGAAACGCGGGCTGACCAGTTTGCTGCGTCTTCCAAATCCACGCCATCTTTTCGCCGGCTTCTTGCGGGACGGTCGCCGCAAACTCGCGCATCACGCCCTTTTCGATGTCGGGCCAAAACTTCGCGAGCGGCATCGAGCCGTAGAATCGGACGTCCAGTGTTTCGTAAAACGGATAGTCGTAGCATTCCATGAAGGAATAGACCGGGGGAGCTTTGGGATCCGAGCCCACGGGGCGTCCCCAGAACGAACCGGTATCGGCCAGCACATAGAGTTCGTTGAAAAGCATGCCGCGATACCAAGCCGGCTTGCTTTCATCGTTGACGTATTGCGATTGCCAGGAATCGATGGCGTCGCTCCACGCCGAGGCGTTTTTCAGACCGTCCGCAGCAATTGCCCAGGCATTCTTACCGCTGGTACCGAAGAAATCCGTGTAGCGGCGATTCCATTTGCGGCCGGCGCCGAACTCAACAATCGGCAGATCCCACGAGATCACCATGGGGACGACGCGCTTTTCACCTGGCTCCAGGGTGAAGCGAACGGCGATGACGCCAGCTAACGGCTCGTTGCTGCTGGTCCACGAATCGTCAGTGTTGGCCAGCCGGCCGTCTTTCGAAAATGGACCCCACACGTCTTTGCCGTCCCGGTCGGGAGAGAAAGTAGTCTGATAGCTGACCTCGACACCGGGGGATTCCAGAGCGGCGATCACAAACTGCCCGTCCCACTCGTCCTGAACCGACTTCTCGAGATGGTTCCGATCCAGCACGATTCCCTTCATCGTTCCTGCGGACCCGAGCGCCTCGTGGGCAGCATGATTGCGGTTGCCCGCGAAGATTGCGCCGCTCATATCGCGATTGAAGGTGCGAAATTGTCCGACCATGTTTTCCCAGGAGAGCAGCACGGAAACCGTCACGCGGTGTTTGGTGGGATTCTCCGCGTGCCAGCGATAAACGGCGACGGGATAGCTGGACTCTTTGTAGTTGTCTGGAAGGATGGGCGAATACTGCTCGAGCACGACATGCGCGGGAAACTTGTCCCACCGGTAGTCGAACCACGACTTCGGATAGAGCGCGTAGTAGTCTCCGGCGCCCACGGGATAGTCCCAACTCCACGAGCTTAATGAATTGTCTTTGGGATGACCCGCGGTGAGTACTTTGGCGACGCCTTCGGCTTCCCCTTCGGCCTTCTGAAACATCGCGAACTGGTCGGCCCAAACGGTTTGATACTTGTGCACGCCACCTTTGATGTGCCAGCGTGCGAAGTCCCCGCGATACGTCCTTGAGAACGTTCCAGCGCCAAAGCCGCCTACGGGCGCGCCCTGCCAATATCCGTCGTCGATATGGCCTGCATCCAAGGCGGGTTTCTTCGTTCCAGGGTTTGCCAGAGGCGCTCCGATGGGGCGTTTCCAGGCCACCTTGGGGATATCGTCACCGCCAAAGGCCACGCCAGCCATCAGGAACCCCTGCAGAATCACCGCGCACGCAAGAACTTTCCGCTTGGTCACAAGACCTCCCTTACGTTCTTTACTGCACACATGGATCCGGAGTGCCGTTCTGGCAGGAAGCGACTTCGAGATCGATGGCGGGAGTATCGTATAAAATCGATATTCTGGGCAAGAAGTTTTCAGCGCCAAATGCGCTAGCTGATGCCTGTTCGCGCCTCTCCGGGCTGAGGGAAGCCGAGCGATCAAGTGGAGGCAGCGGAAGGAACTCGCCCTCACGTCGAACGAGTACTATTACTCGATGTTTAAGATAGGCGCATTCGCACCGGAGGTCCTTAGTCTTCTGCAGCTGGCTCTGGCCCATATCCAGACGCGCGATGCATAACCTTCTGCAGTATGCAAAAGTTGCTGGGCAGGCGAAAAAAAAACATAAACCTAACCGGTCTGACCATCCGTAAGTGCCTTAAAAGTATATCTTTAGCGACCTGTACCAGTGGCCATTCGCGTGCCACACCCCATCTCGACCGGGTGGGCAAACCCGCCGGTCGATCAACGCCGGGGGGCCGTTGAATGAGTCAGGAGAATCAAGACCCAACGCCGAGGTGGCGCGAGCGCGTAGCCGCCCTGAAGAACATTCCACCGGTTCTTCGGATGGTTTGGGAAGCCGCCCCTAAGGTCATCGTCTCCAGCTTAGTTTGCAGGGTGATGGCTGCTCTGTTACCCCTCGCCGTTTTGGGCGTCACCAGCGTCATCATCAACGACATCGTCGTTTTCAGGTCCCACGCAAGAGACCTCCCGCACATTTTCTGGTGGCTAGTTGCTCTGGAATTCGTCCTCGCCAGCCTTGGCGCGATTCTCGCTCGCATGATTACCTTCTGCGACATCGTGCTGGCCGACAAGTACAGCCGCCACATCAGCACGAAGATCATGGACCACGCGTCGCGGCTGGATCTCACCTCGTTCGAGGATCCCCTCTTCTACGACAAGATGGAACGCGCCCGGGTGCAGGGCACCGATCGCATCGTCATGATCCAGTCAACGGGCCTGCTGATACAGCAGATCGTCACGACGGTCAGCCTTGCGGGCAGCATCCTGTTCATCTCGCCGTGGATTCTTTTGGCGCTTGTGATTTGCGTGGTGCCAGCGTTCCTCGGGGAAACCCACTTCGCGTTCATGGGCTATTCGCTGAACTTCCGGCAGACTCCTGCGAAGCGGGAAATGGACTACCTTCGAATTTTGGGGGGCAGCAAGGAAACTGCGAAGGAATTAAAGCTGTTTGGTCTCGGCTCATTTCTGTTGGGCCGTTATACCAAGCTTTCGGATGCGCTTCATGAGCAAAACGTCGGACTGGCGAAGCGCAGACTATGGGTCGGGGCGCTGCTGACGCTTCTCGGGACACTCGGTTACTACGGCAGCTATGCTTTTGTCATCTATCAAACGGTCTTCGGCGGCTGGACAATCGGCCGGCTTTACCTGATGACGGGCGCGATCGCCGGCGCCAGCACCAACATCCAAGCGGTCTTCTCCACGTTCTCGACCATCGCCGATCAGGCACTTTTCATCACCGACCTGCTGGAATTTTTCGGCTTGCGGCCCAAAGTATTCTCGAAACCCGGCGCGCTGCCGGCTCCGCGGCCCATTCGCAAGGGCTTCGAGTTCCAGGACGTTTCGTTCGCGTATCCGGGCCAAACGCGCCTGGTGCTCAGCAACGTCAGCTTCCGCCTGGAACCGTCCGAGCGTCTCGCTCTCGTCGGCGAAAACGGCCAAGGCAAAACCACGATTGTGAAGCTGCTGACGCGTCTCTACGATCCAACCGGCGGCCGAATCCTGCTGGACGGGGTGGACCTGCGCGAGTACGAGCTCGACGATCTGTGGAAAGAGATCGGCGTCATCTTCCAGGATTTCATGCGCTATGACCTGACCGCCGCGGAAAACATCGCGATCGGCCGAATTCAGGACCAGGAAAATGTCTTTCGCGTGCGCGCCGCCGCGCAAAAAAGCCTAGCGGAAGGCGTGATTCGCAAACTCCCCAAGGGTTACGACCAAATCCTCGGCCGGCGTTTCGAGGGGGGTGTCGATCTGTCGGGCGGGGAATGGCAGAAAATAGCGCTGGCCCGCGCCTACCTGCGCGACGCCCAGTTGCTGATTCTCGACGAACCTACCGCGGCGCTCGACGCCAGGTCCGAACACGAAGTGTTCGAGCGCTTTGCTGAATTAACGAAGGGGAAGATGGCACTGCTGATTTCCCATCGCTTCTCCACCGTGAAGATGGCGGACCGTATTCTCGTCTTGGAGAACGGGCGAATCGCGGAGCAGGGGCACCACGACGAGCTTTTGCGGAACAAAGGGCGGTACGCCGAGATGTTTGAGTTGCAGGCAGCAAGTTATCGATGATTTGGTGAGGAAGACCTGATGGCTACGCAACAACAACCCGCTTTTGATCCCAGTGCTTCGCTGCAGCCTGCCGACTCTTTGCGGAACGCGGCGTGGCGAAAGGACTATTGCGGGTCGGCGCCAACGCGCAGCGTGAATGTCCACTACGGCCAGCTTTGGTTGGGCGCAATGCTCGAGGCGCAGTCCTGGAAGGCTCGCGAGAAGGGCAAGCGGGTTGCCGCCTTAGAAACGAAATGGGATGCGGCAAAAGAATCGATCGAAACGAACTGCCAGACTTTGCGGAACCTGGTTTCGGCCGGGCACAAGCTGCGCGGCGATGCGGAAACACTTCTAGGCACTTCCAAAATACTCCGTCAGAGCCTTCAAGATACAAAGCGGGTGGTCGGCAACGCCACAGAGCTTCCTCAGGTGGAATGCGGCGAGTGGACGAGCCTGCCGCGCGCCTACGCGGCGGTTGCGAGCTATCTGCAAGCCGTCAACTACGAATTCGACGACCACACGTTTGAACAGTTTTTCACCGCGATTCAGGAGACCGTTGCGCTGGAAATGCGCGAATTGTGGCAGTTGCATGCGTTCGCGCAGCTTGTTCTGCTGGAGTCCGTCGCCGCGCTTTCGAACCGGCTCGACGCCGCGACGCACCTCTCTCCCGTGGAGTCCATAGCTCCGGCCGAAAAAATAGAACCGGCCGAGTGCTTTAGCGCTCCGAGCTTGCCTACTCTGATCGCGAGTCTACGGCGCGTGGAAGGCGTGGATTGGAACGAACTCTTCGAGCGCATCAACGCCATAGAGCACATTCTTCGGCGAGACCCGTGCGATGCGTACGCGCACATGGACTTCGATAGCCGCGACGTTTATCGGCGCACAATCGCACAACTGGCGAAGCGTTCGTCTGCGACGGAACAAGAAGTCGCGCGGAAAACGCTGGAACTCTCCGGCACGCTGCATGCCTCCGCAAATGCACGCGTGCGACAACGCGAGTCACACGTCGGCTACTATCTCGTCGGCGACGGCCGAAAACTTCTTGAACACGCGGTCGGCTATCGACCTACGTTCTCTGAGCGAGTGCAGCAAGTAATCAAGCGCTGGCCGGACTTCTCTTACATCCTGGGCATCGAGCTGCTCACATTGGCGCTGATGGCGACGGTGGTTTTGGACGCCAAAATCAAGCTTTCCGGCGTGGTGGTGGCGTTGCTGCTGTTTCTGCTCCCAGCTGCCGAATGTGCTGTGGCGTTGGTCAATCAACTTGCGACGACTCTGTTTCCGCCCAAGCCTCTGCCGAAGCTCGATTTCTCCGATGGCGTTCCGGCGGAATTCACCACCATGGTTGTCGTTCCGACATTGCTGATCAGCGAAGGCCAAATGCATCGGGCAGTGCGGGATCTCGAAGTCAGATTCCTAGCCAATCGCGACGCGAACGTCCATTTTGCGCTGCTCACCGACCCGCCGGATGCGGCGCAGCAGTTCGATGACAAGGACAAACTGGCTGACCAGTGCGCGCACCTCATCCAGGCGCTGAATGCAAAATACGCCCCCGAAGGGAAAGGCTCGTTCTTCCTCTTCCATCGGCATCGCGCCTACAACGAGTCCGAAGGTATTTGGATGGCTTGGGAGCGCAAGCGCGGAAAGCTGCTGGACTTCAACAAATTGCTGCTCGGGACGAATGACAATTTCCCGGTGAAGGCCGGCAATCTATCGCTGCTGCTAAACGTCAAGTACGTGATCACATTGGATTCAGACACTCAGTTGCCGCGCGACGCCGCCCACAGACTGGTCGGAGCGATTGCTCATCCGCTCAACCGCGCAGTGATTGACCCGGCGACAAATACCGTTGTGGACGGCTATGGAATTCTCCAGCCGCGGGTGGACATCAGCATTCAGTCCGCCAGCCGGTCGCGGTTGGCTGCGATTTTCTCGGCCGACGCGGGTTTCGACATCTATGCTCGCGCGGTCTCGGACGTCTATCAGGATCTTTTCGGTGAAGGCAGCTTCACTGGAAAAGGAATTTACGAGGTTGGCACGTTCCAGCAAGTTCTCGAGCACCGGTTCCCGTGCAATACGATTCTCAGCCACGACATGATCGAAGGCGCATACGCTCGCGCCGGGCTGGTTTCGGACATCGAAGTTGTCGACGACTATCCTTCTCACATGAGCGCGCTCAGCCGCCGCAAGCATCGCTGGGTCCGCGGCGATTGGCAGATCATTTTCTGGCTTCTGCCACGTGTTCCGGACGTTTTCGGCAAGACCGTGCCAAATCCTCTCTCCGTTATCTCGCGCTGGAAGATTCTGGACAATCTGCGCCGAAGCCTGACGGAGGTTGCGACGTTCGTGATGCTGCTTTGCGCCTGGTTCTTCCTCCCCGGCAAAGCGCTCTATTGGACCCTGGCTACGTTAGCCGTGGTTGCGTTGCCGACGTATTGCCAGTTCGCGGTGTCCGTCCTGCGCGCGGGCCAATCGCTCTTCACAGCCATCTTCTGGAAAAACATCGCCGCCGATTTTGCGGTGGCGCAAGCGAACCTCTTTATGCGTATCGCTTGGCTCCTGCATCAGAGCCTCGTTACGGTCGATGCCATCGTGCGCTCCATCGTTCGCATGACCGTTACCCATGAGAGGCTTTTGGAATGGGAAACTGCGGCGGAAGCAGAAATCAGCCGCCAGAAAAAGAGCCCGATCGAAACCTATTTGGAGCTGACTCCGTGGCTTTCGTTCATGACCGGACTTATCCTTGCGGTAGCTCGGCCCGCATCCTTCCTCGTTGCGTTGCCCCTTTTGGCGCTTTGGGCTTTGTCCAAGCCGATCGGCCAGTGGCTGAACCTACCCGCGCAACCCGACGAAGCGAAAATGCCTGCCGCCGATGAAGAGTTGCTTCGCCAGTCGGCGTTACGCACCTGGCGCGTCTTCCGGGAGTTCAGCACCGCCGAGGAAAATTGGCTGGTGCCCGACCTCATCCAAACGCCCGCGTCGCTCATGATTCACAATATTTCGACGACCAACCTCGGGTTGCTTCTGAACTCGCGGCTTGCCGCAGTCGACCTGGGTTTCTTGACCGTGCCGGAGTTCGTCGCCGATACCGAGCATACATTTGATTCCATCGACCTGATGCCCCGCCTCGAAAACGGCCAACTGTACAACTGGTACGACACTCGCACGCTACAGGCCGTCAAACCGCGCTTCATTTCCGCCGTCGACAACGGCAACTTGGTCTGCTCTCTCTGGACCGTGAAACAAGGATGCCTCGGCGCGGTGAACGAACCGATCTTCCGCCCCGAACTCTGGCGCGGCCTGCGAGATCACCTAGACACCATCGAGCAATTCCTCGCGGCCGAAAATCAGGACGCAGCTCTGATCGAGATGGTGCGGGAGCTGAAAACCCGCGCTATCTCTCTGGGAGATTCACCCACGGCTTGGTCGGAAGCTTTGATGAGCTTCGAGCGCGACATCGTGACGCTGGAGAAAAAGCTCGCCTCGGAGACAGCTCCCAGCGAGGCAGCATGGTGGACGCACGAACTGCGCTTGCGAATCGTTCATCTGGAAAACCTCCTGTACGACTTCGCGCCGTGGCTACAGCCGCAATTCGCTAAGCACTGCGCAAACCTGTCACCTCGCCTCCAGAAACTGACGCTGGCATCGCTGCCGAAACTCTGCAGCGCGATCGATCTGAAATTGAGCCGCCTGCTCGAAGAGGGTAATGCAACGATCGAAACGCGATCGGCTTTGCAACTCTTGCGCTCCGCGATCGCGCGGTCCAGCAGCATCTCCAAGAGCATTGCAATCAGGCTCGAACGGGTTGCGGTACGAGCCGATGCCCTTGCCAAGAGCATGGACTTCCACTATTTCTTCGACGCGAAGAAGAAGCTGCTCTTTACCGGCTACAACGTGGAAGAGGGCCGCTTCACACCGAGTCACTATGATCTGTTGGCGTCCGAAGCCCGGTCGGCCACCTTCGTGGCCATCGCCAAGGGAGACATTCCTCAAGAAAGCTGGCTCGCGATGGAGCGTCGTCTGACCAGCTACGAAGGCGAACATGTCCTGCTGTCCTGGACAGGAACTATGTTCGAGTACTTGATGCCGCTACTTTGGATGAAGACGTATCCGAACACGGTCATTGACCAGACCACACAAGGCGTCGTCCGCAGCCAGCAGAAGTTCGCCGAGCACAGAGGAATCCCCTGGGGGATTTCCGAGGCGTCTTGCTCGAAGATAAACGGCTCGGGCCACTATCACTACGAAGCATTTGGAATTCCCGGCCTGGCCGTGAGTCGCGACCTGTCGCGCGATGTCGTCGTCTCTCCGTATTCCACGTTCTTGAGTTTGATGGTGGATTCCGAGGGTGCCATCGAGAACATCCGGAAGATGAAAGATCTCGGCTGGCTGGGCTCCTACGGATTCTACGAAGCTGCAGATTTCACAGCGTCTCGCGTCAACTCCGGCAGCAAGTTCGAGATCGTGCGCTGCTGGCTGGCGCACCACCAGGGCATGAGCCTGATGTCGGTTGCCAATATTCTCTGCAACGCATCGTCCCAGCGCCGCTTCCACGCGGAACCTATGGTGGCGGCTACCGAACGCCTGCTCCACGAGAAAGCGCCGCGGACGTCCCAGTTCGAAGCGTCAGCCGCCGTCGAAGATGCCGCTCTCGACTCATCCAAAGACAACGCCGAAGCGACGCAAGGAACTTGGGGAGCCGCTCCGAAGTTCAACACTGCGGCGTGATCGGCGTTGTACGGCAAGCGGTGACCGTCCGGACTATCGCGACAATAGTTTGGCAATCCCTTGCAGGGGAATTCCCACCCACGACGGACGGTTATTCAGCTCGTAGCCTAGTTCGTAGACCGCTTTTTCGAGTAGATGAAGGTCCAGCAAGTTCTTTGCCTCTTCACGGCTTGCTGGAAGATACGCCGCCGCGCCAGCGGTCGCGAAATAACTGGAAAGAAATCGCTCCGCCACCCACGTGTTCCACGTTTCCGCCCAGGAGCTCAGGCGGGCAACATCTGTAGGCTGCACTGCTTTCTCGCCTACAGATGTAAGTAGCGGCGCAAATGCCGCGTAGTGAAAAGACCGCAGCATTCCGGCAACATCTTGCAGCGGTGATCGCTTGATGCGCCGCTCGGCCAGCGGCCGTGCCGGCTCCCCTTCAAAATCGATAATGACGAAGTCGGATCCCGTGTAGAGAACCTGGCCGAGGTGATAGTCACCGTGAATTCTGGCGCGCGTCGCATGGATGGGCCGGCTCAACGCGGATTGAAACCTGCCGGCGATTTCCTGCTCCCGGCCGGCGAGGTCTTCCGCTTTGCTACGCCACTCCGCAGGCAGGCTCGCGTTCTTCTCTCGCAATATGCCGAAGACCCGCGCCATGAGGTCGAGCATCGACTTTTCGAGCGCCTGTTGAAACTCCATTGTAAACGGCTCCGGCGCAAACGCTCGATCGTGCACGTCCGAAGTCAAAGCGAGATGCATCTCGGCGGTTCTTTGCCCGAGGAGCCCGGCAGAATCCAAATAGTGGCCAGCTAGTTCCCGGGCGGGCTCTGGAGGCGTACCCTGCGACGTATGTCTTACCGCTCCGTAGAACTCGGCGAGAGACTCCAGCGTGTAGCTCCACGCGTCACCCTGATTGGGCACAAAGGCCTGCAGAATTCCCTGCGCCATTTGCTTGCCGTCTCGCGAGTGATATTGCAGCGACCCGACGACCTGCGGGATATGCGAAAAATGAGCCTTCTCGGTGAGAAAATTCCCTACTTCCAAGTCTGGGTTGATTCCCTCTTCCACGCGCCGGAAGAATTTCAGGATCAGACGGTCGCCATAGATCGTCGAGCTATTGCTCTGCTCCGCGCCCACAGGTTTAGGATGTAGACCGGTGGAAGACGCCGGGTAGAGACGCGCGAACGCCGTCGTTTGCAACGCGCGAAGCTCCCCTTTCTCACCCGGAAGGACCGCCTCGCGTCGAATCACATCTAGAAGCGTCTTTAGAAACGTTTCGTTCTTCAACGCATCGCTTAGCACGACGAAGCCGCCTGCTCCCGATGCTTCTACTCTCAGTAAGGCAGGATCAGCGTCGCTTTCCTGCGTCGACGGTTCGATGGGTAGGACAGGTATCGCGTAGCTGTCGTCCCCCCCCGCGGCGTACTTTACGGTAACGATCAACAGAAATGCTTCGCCAACTTCCAATCGAACCGGAATAACGTCCGCGAGTTCCGTCGAGCGAATCTGCCGCGCCTTGCCGCCAAACCATCGTTGCCTGATCAAAAACGCAGGCAGTTGTTGCGGAAGCGATCTTCGCAGCTCAGGATACATTTCCTTGCCAACGGCGGAATCAGCCATGACTTCCTCTTTCTGGCGTCACACTCCAACTCGTTCCCTCGACGGAACCGGCAAGCGACGCTCACAGCGGCTGAGGTTCTTCGGTTTTCTCTTTCTTTCCTTCGCCCAGATTTTTCTCCAGGAACTGCCCGGGCCAAATGCTGACCGCCAAGGCCAAACGCAATCGCCAATCCCAGCATCGATGCGCCAAAGACGATCGAAAACGCCGCAATCACCGTCTGCCTCGCCACTCCAAGCTCTTCCAGCGCCATCGATATCGCCAAAATCCAAATCACGAAACGTATCGACCAGCTCAACGTCTTCGGCGATGCGTATCCCGCGTTCACCGCCGCAAGCAGCGCCGCGCGAGACAAAAAGTTCGCGATCACCAGCCCAAGGAACAAAATCACGATCGCAACCACGATTTCCGGCAACAACCGCAATAATCGCGCGATCTGTTCCTGCAGCCCCGCGATATTCAGTACGCTAATTCCTACTAGGATGAATCCCAAAACCGTGATCCAGAAAACCGACCGGCTCAATACTTCCGTCATCGAGGGGAGCGCGGCCATGCGAAGCATCCGGGAAGCGCCCGCCTCCTCCGACAGCCGGTCCAGCCTCGTCAGATGCAACAGGGCACGCAAGCCGTGTTTCAGCAAGTAAGCCACCAGCAGCCCGGTCAAGATGATCACCAGCGTCACCACAAAACGCGGTAGAAACTCGGCGAGCATGTGAACGAGGTTTTGGTAGGCCTGTTCCAATCCCTGGACGATCATTAGCTTCATGACTTCACCTCAGCTTTTTTCGCCTTCCATCTTTCGATCAGGTACGGTTTCTGACGTTCGAATTCCAGGCACAGGGCCTCGCAATCGCCCTCCAGCGCCTCAGCCGACGAGTCGGCGTGTTCCAAAAAGAACGAAAACATTTGTCCGCGGTACAACGGCACGAAGGCCTGAACCACGTGATCGCGAGCGATTACCGCTCGATGGTAGGAAACCGCAAATTCATAAATCGTTTTCACCCACAGCTCGGCGCTGAATCGGAACTTAGCTGGTTCGAGATCGGCAATTCTTTGGATGTGCGCGTGCGTCTCGCGCGAGAGGATATCCTTCAGAACCCCTTCTAACTCAGAGACGCCCTTTCGGAACATTTCAAAAAACTGCTCGAGATGGGGCGCTTTTTCGTCGGCCGTCACGTCGTGTTCGGGTCCGAAGGTGGCTACAGCTTCCGATCCGCTATGGTCCAGCCAGTACGCCTGAAAGTTCTCCAGACACCAGAACAAATTTCCCACCGTCTGCCGAACGGCCTCGACGAAATTGGGCCCGGTACCCGCAGCCGGAGGAGACTTCGGGCCCAGAAACGACTGGCAGCACTTCATCCCAGAAGAAACCGCCGTGATCGCCATCCACGCTTCCGGGCGCTCTCGAATCGCTTCCACATTCCACACGTTCTGACTGAGGCATTGGGTCGCCAGGCGTCCGGAAAATCCCCATTCTTCCGAGTACATCTCGCGAATGCGTTGACCGAACATCGCCCGGCTCATCGGATACAACAGATTCCGCGCCAGCAAGCCCTGATATTTGCTTCGGGCATACAACGGCGCGACGAAATCGAACTCTTGCCGGTAGGCCGGCCGCAGTAGATTTGAGATCCACGAAGCGTCCAAATTCGTCGTCGCGGGGGAAACGACCGCGCACGACTTGGCCCTTAGCAGATCCATCGTCGCAAGGATGGTTCTTAGCGCCATCCCCTGCGACGGAGACTTGGCGTACTGCGTCGCCAAACAATGCACGGTTCGCAGCGAAGTGATACCCCGGTGGCCGGCGCTTCTGCGCCCGTTCATATTCAGTACGACGTCAGTGGTATGGTCGGTCGAGCCTCCATCAACGTTCAAAATCACAACTCGGTCGCGGATAAAGCTCCGCTGATAGCTTTCCTCGATTGCTTGTACAGTTTGTCCGATGGTCGTCGCGTTGTTGTATGAGGGAACCGCCACCAACAGATCAGCCTCGCCAACGCTGATCAGTTGATTGACCAAATCGTCTCTGAGTAGGGTTTCTTCAGCCAAGTTAACTTTCGTCCCGCCTTTATTCTATCGATGGCCCAACGGAAAGTGGAATGCTTGCCGAACACAAAATCGCATCAAATCCGGCGCAGGCGAAACCAATAGAACTGATATGGCCCCAGCGTCAGCAGGTACGGCAGCTCCCCGATGCGAGGAAAAAGGTTCCTTCCGAACATCTCGATGGGAATGTGCCCTTTGTACCTCTGTAAATTCAGCTCCACCGCCTGCGCCGAACTCGACAGGTTATTCACTACCAGCACTTTTTCTTCGCCCAATTGCCGCACGTACGCCAGAACTCGATGATTACTTGGGTTGAGAAACTCGATCGATCCTCGGCTGAACACCCGTAAAGAATTCCGCGTCCGAATCACGGATTTCGTCCAAGACAAAAGCGAGTGCTCCGATCGCCGCTGCGAATCCACGTTGATCGCCTGGAAGCCGTAGACCGGGTTCGAAATCAACGGTGAATACAAGCGTTCCGGATCCGCCGAGGAAAAACCCGCGTTCCAGCCGCCGTTCCACTGCATCGGCGTCCGCACTCCATTCCGGTCGCCAAGATACACGTTGTCGCCCATTCCGATCTCATCACCATAATAAATGATCGGCGTTCCCGGCATGGACAGCAGCAAGCCGTTCAGCAGCTCCACGCGCCTCCGGTCGTTCTCCATCATCGGCGCCAGGCGGCGGCGAATCCCCAAGTTGATCCGCATGGCTTTGTCGTTCGCGAACTCATCGTACATGTAGTCGCGTTCGATGTCCGTCACCATCTCCAGCGTCAGCTCATCATGATTCCGCAGAAATATGCACCACTGGCAGTTCTCAGGAATCTGCGGCGTCTGCTCCAATATCTCGATGATCGGCTTCCGGTCTTCCAGCTTGACGGCCATGAACATTCTCGGCATCAGCGGAAAGTGAAACGCCATGTGAAATTCGTCGCTCTCTCCAAAATAGGCGCGCACATCCGCAGGCCACTGGTTTGCCTCCGCCAGCAACATTTTCCCCGGATACTCCGCGTCCAAACGCTTGCGTAGCTCGCGAATCACCTGATGCGTCTCCGGCAAGTTCTCGCACGAGGTCCCGTCGCGCTCCACCAGGTACGGCACCGCGTCCAGCCGAAATCCGTCCACGCCGATATCCAGCCAGAACTTCATCACGTCCCACATAGCTTCGCGCACGGCGGGATTATCGAAATTCAAATCCGGTTGATGGCTAAAAAAACGGTGCCAATAATACGATTTGGAAATAGGATCCCAGGACCAGTTGGACATTTCCGTGTCCACAAAAATGATGCGCACATTCTGATAGCGAGTATCCGTATCGCTCCACACGTACCAATCCCGCTTCGGATTGTCTCGTGAGCTTCTCGCCTCTTGGAACCACGGGTGCTGGTCCGAAGTATGGTTGAGCACCAGTTCGGTGATCACTCGGATGCGCCGGCTGTGCGCCGCGTTCAGGAAGGTCTTGAAGTCTTCGACGGTTCCGTAGCTTGGATTGACCGAAGTATAGTCCGCGATGTCGTAACCGTCGTCGCGCAAGGGCGAGGGATAGAATGGCAGCAGCCAGACCGCATTGATGCCCAACTCCTGCAGGTAGTCCAGCTTATTCGTCAGTCCCCGAAAATCTCCGCTGCCGTTACCATCGCTGTCGCAGAACGTGCGTACGTGAAGCTGATAGATAACCGCATCTTTGTACCAGAGCGTTTCATCCTGCGGCGCCAACGGTTAACTCTCCTATTCTGTTTTCTTGCCCATCATTCGTCGCTGGCAATATCTGTTGGCGTCGCTCAAGCTCAATCGATCAGCCTATCGGGTGCACTCGAAAAATGTGCGCCGGCAGCACCCAGGGATTCAGTTGAACATAGTTCCGCGAGCCATGCCAAACGTAACGCACATCCGTCAATAAGTCATGGACCTGGTAAGACTCCTCGGTGCCCAGGTGAAGCGCTTCGAGCGCAACGCTCACCCAACCGTACTGCGTGTTATGGGGATCGAGGTTCACCACCACCAACACCATATCCGAGCCATCTTCGGAGACTTTGCTATACGCGAGCAGTTTCTCGTTGTCGACCGCGTGGAACGCCAACCCCTGATTCCGTTGCAATGAAGGACTCGACCGCCGAATGACGTTCACGTGTGTAATCAGATCTCGCAAGCTATTCGGGTTATTAATGTCCCAAACGCGAATCTGATATTTCTCCGAATCCAGATACTCTTCGCTTCCCTCGCGCACCGGACGTCCCTCGCACAATTCGAACGCTGGCCCGTAAATCCCATAGCTCGCTCCCAGCGTCGCCGCCAGAATCAGCCGCGAAATGAACGCCGCGCGCCCACCCTTCTGAAGGTACTCATTCAGAATATCTGGGGTATTCGGCCAAAGGTTGGGCCGAAAATACTCAAGAATGCCGTCTTTGCTCAGCTCCGTGAAATACTGCTTCAGCTCCCAGCTGGCGTTCTTCCACGCAAAGTAAGTGTAAGACTGCGTAAAGCCGAGCTTCGCTAGGCGATACATCACCTTGGGCCGCGTGAACGCTTCCGAAAGGAAAATTGCTTCCGGATACTCCCGCTTCACCTCTGCAATCAGCCACTCCCAAAACGCAAACGGCTTGGTGTGCGGATTATCGACGCGAAAAATCCGTATCCCCTGCCGGGCCCAATACACCACTACGCTTTTCAGTTCTTCCCACAGCTCTGGCGCATGCTCGTTCTCAAAATGGAACGGATAAATATCCTGATACTTCTTCGGCGGGTTCTCCGCATATTGCACCGTTCCGTCGGGACGTTCCCGAAACCACTCCCGGTGCTCCTTTACATACGGGTGATCGGGCGAGCTCTGAAACGCGATATCAATCGCGATCTCGATTCCCAGCGCCCGCGCCGCTCGCTGAAGCTGCTTCAAATCCTCTAGCGTGCCCAGTTGCGCGTGAATCGCCTTGTGGCCGCCCTCTTTTGCACCGATGGCCCACGGACTTCCCGTATCTTCCGGCAACGGATTCGTTGAATTGTTCTTCCCTTTTCGCTCCGTCTTCCCAATCGGATGGATCGGCGGCAAGTACAGAACATCAAACCCCATTCCCACGATGTACGGCAGCCGATCAATGCAATCCCGAAAAGTCCCGTGCCGCTTGGGGTCCGTCGTACACGACCGCGGAAACATCTCGTACCACGCGCTGAACCTCGCCTTTTCCGGGTCCACCACCACGCTCAGCTCTTTTTCGTATGAGCTATCCGCCGCGCGGTCGCGATTCCGATTCACCAGCGCTGCCAGTTGGACGCTCCCTGCCAGCTTGACCGCCGCCTCCCGATCTCTTCCCGCAAACTCTTTCAGTTTCGCGGCTGCTTCAGCCAATTTCTTCGCGTCCTCTCCCCGCGCTCGCGCTGCTGCGCCGCGCACGATTTCCACCCCAACAAGCACATCGACGGAAATGTCTTGCCCCGCCTGCGCTCTCTTTCCCAAATCAGCGCTCCAACTGCCCCATCCATCCACCCATGCCACAACCCCGTAGCTGTGGCACCCCAGTGTCTCTACCTTGAATATCCCTTGCCACCGGTCATTCTCCACCAGCCGCATTTCCTCTTCGATCCACGCACTCTTATCCGGTGGCCGGTGCCGCAGCACCGCCCGCAACACGTCGTGTCCATCCGCAAAGATGTCCGCCCGCACCTGCACCTTTTCGCCGATCGTTCGCTTGATCGGGAATCTCCCGCCATCGACTTCGGGCTCCACGCGCTCGATCACCACTCGGCGCAGTGCCCTCACCGATTCTCCGATTACGGTCGTTGGGGCGTTCACGGGTTCCCTTCCACAAGACCCTGCACAGAAAACGAACACTAACAGCTAGTGTCTGGCAAATCCCGCGGGTGGGAGGCAGGGATTCGGGTCATGTCCTCAATTATATATAGGACCGTGTCGCGCGCCACATCTGGCAGAAGTTCATCAGGGCCGCGTAGGTCTCCTGTATTAGAGGGAGCGTACTCTATTCAGGCAGCCAGCGCCGCTGTATCGGCTGGAAGCCCTGCTTTTCCAGGTTTTCCTTCACTTTGACCGTGGAATCGGCATCGCTGTACGGGCCGACCGCAACCTTATACAGCTGGTCGCCTCCGTGCCGAAACACAAACGCGGGGAAATTCCTCTTCTGCAAGTCCTGCGCCATCGCGTCGGCGTTCTCTTCCAGCTTCATCGCGCCCACTTGCAGCACCACTCCGGAATCGCCCAACGAAGGAATCGGCGAAAGTGACGGGTTTGGAGTTGGCGTAGGTGCAGGTGACGCCTCCACCGAAGCGAGCATCGCCTTGCTCGGAGCTTCATTTCCTTTCGTCATCGCTGAGAGTTCTCGCCCCATGCGGTTAAATCCCGTGCTGCCCATCTGGTATCCGAGATACACCAGCGCCCAAGACAGCAGCACTACCGCCAAGATCAGCTCGATCGTATGGCGCGATTTTCCCGCGCCGCTCAAGCCCGTGTCAGACAGTATTTGCGGCAACTTTAGTTCGCGCTCGCCGCTCGGTTGCAGCGAGGTTAGCGGAATCGAGGCCCTCTCCTCGGCCGCTCCTTTGTCTCGGTTCTCTTGCGAAACGGGTTCAACCTGGACATACGTGGATCGCGTTACAAAGACCGGCTCAGCCGGCTCGTCGCTTCGCGCTTCTACTTGATTGGTCCGAGCGCAAATCCATTCTCCCAGGTGCTGCCGCGAGACATCATCCAGATCCACAAATCGCACGCCCGTCAGGTGGCCTGAATCCCGAGTCCACGCAATCTCCGCTTTCGCCTCGACGCGTCCTCGGCCTTCCGGCAGGTCAAACGCCAGCGATATCACTTCATCAGGATTTCGGGGGACAATACAGGCTACTGCTACTCCGCCTTCGCAAACGTCGAGCAGCAGCCCACTCTTGGCATCGTCTAAAGAAACAAATAGCGGTGAACCCGGAACCAGCCGCGTGTGTTGTCGGCGCTCCTCTACCATTTGCCTTCCTTCGAGAGCTGGGATCTCGCGTCCGATAGTAGGCCGGGACTTTGGGGATACCTGTACTTTAGGACAGGTAGTTGCTCAATCGTGCAACATCTGGCAGGCTCCAGATAACCGCCTTGGTACTAGTCCCAACCGGCGCTCGGCCGGCCGGGAGCCACGGAAGTCGCCCGCAAAGACGGCCCTCTAGTTATCAGTAATAGTTGTTGACATATACCATATAGTTAGATATTAATACGGTGGGTCACCGGCACTCCGGAGCCAACTTGTTTCTTCGGGAGGGAGAGGCAGGATGGCAGGCCCAGCCACCCGGAGTGCCACTTTCAAATCTTCAAGATTGCGCTGCGCTACTCGCCGTAAGGAACCCAGATATTTTTCACCTGGGTTGCATGTTGGAGGAACCACCGGCCTTCGCCCTGATCCACGCGGAACCAATCAATCTCGCGCCCTTCGTTCGTGAACACCTGCTTCAAATTCCCAATGGAAAGCGCTTTCGCCTCTGCACTTCCCGCCTCATCGCCAAACCGCCAAATCGCATCCACATCGGCGTGCTCGGCAAGGACCTTCATCAGCTCCGAAGATCGTCCGGTCACGATGTTGACCGCACCGCTCGCCAGATCGCTGGTCTCAAACACTTGATACAGATCGCCCGTAATCAGGGGATATCTCTCGGACGGAACGCCGACAACAGTATTGCCCGCAGCCAGCGCAGGCATCACCAGAGACACAAACCCCAGAAGAGGCACCTCCGGAGGACACACAATGCCGACCGTGCCGATGGGCTCGTGCATCGCCAGCGCGATGCTGCGGAACGGCGGGTTGTGTACCGCCCCGTCATACTTATCGGCCCAAGCCGCATAGGAAAAAATGCGCTCGATGCCGCACCGAACCTCGGCTTCCGCCTGCTTCTGCCCCACCACGGCGGCCAGTCTCCCGGCAACCTCCTCGCCGCGTTGAGAAAGATTCTCCGCGATGTAATACAGCACCTGCGCCCGGTTGTGAGCCGTGGTCTTCGCCCAACCCTCCGCCTTGCGCGCAGCGTCCACCGCGTTGCGGATGTCCTTGCGATTGCCCAAAGGAGACTCGCCGAGCAAGCGGCCATCCGCGCCTCGCACTTCTACGCTATAGCCAGAGTCCGGGCGAGCTTGTTTGCCGCCGATGTACAGCTTCACGGTTCGGTCGATCGGAGGCGCCGTGAAATCCACGTGCTCATCGGGCGGCTGGTCGATCGCCAATGGCGCGCTCTTGGCCGCTGGAGCTTGCTTGAACCACTGCGGCTCAAGGTACTCGAGCAGGCCTTCCCTGCCCCCTTCCCGCCCAAATCCGCTTTCCCGATAGCCGCCAAATCCGCACGCTGCATCGAAAAGGTTCGTGCTATTCACCCAAACAACCCCTGCCTTCAGTTGCGCCGCCACGTGCAGCGCGACGTTGATGCTCTCGCTCCAAACGCTCGCCGCCAAGCCGTAGACGGTGTTGTTGGCCAACTCCACCGCTTCCCGCGGCGTGCGAAAGGTCATTGCCGCCAGCACCGGCCCGAAGATCTCCTGCTGCGCCACGATCGACGTGGGATGCACATTGCTCAACAGCGTGGGCGGGAAATACAGCCCGCGGGACGGCATGGTCAGCCCCGGTGGCTGCCAACACGTTGCGCCCTCCGCAACTCCCTGAGCCACCAGGCGCTGGATGCGTTCCAGTTGCACCCGCGCAACGATCGCGCCGATGTCGATGGCCTTATCCAGTGGTGGGCCCACGCGTAGCGTGCTCATGCGCTCCCGCACCTTGCCAATCAGCGTCTCCGCCACGCTCTCTTGCATCAACAGCCGCGAACCCGCGCAGCACACCTGCCCCTGATTCAGCCAAATCCCATCGACCAGCCCTTCGACGGCGCTGTCCAGGTCAGCGTCCTCGAAAATGATGAACGGCGACTTGCCACCCAACTCCAGCGAAAGCCGCTTGTGGCTCTGCGCCGTGGCTTTCCGGATGGCCCGCCCAACCTCGGTCGAGCCGGTGAACGCGATCTTATCGACGTCGGGATGCTTGACGAGAGCTTCCCCGGTCGAGCCATCCCCGGTAACGATATTCACCACGCCGACAGGCAAGCCTGCTTCCTGGCAAATCTCCGCAAAGGCCAGCGCAGTGAGCGGAGTGAACTCCGCCGGCTTCAACACCACAGTGTTCCCCGCCGCCAGTGCCGGCGCAATCTTCCACGCCAGCATCAACAAAGGAAAATTCCACGGAATGACTTGCCCCACAACGCCGCAAGCCGCGTACCCTGGAAATTCCTGCTCCAGAAGTTGCGCCCACCCCGCGTGATGGTAAAAGTGCCGCGCCACCAGCGGGATGTCGATGTCGCGGCTCTCCCGGATGGGCTTGCCGTTGTCCATCGTCTCCAGCACCGCCAACCGCCGCGAGTGTTTCTGCACTTGCCGCGCCAGCGCATACAAATAGCGCGCACGCGCATGCGGAGTCAGCGCCTGCCACGCAGGCAGCGCCGCGCGCGCCGCTTTCACCGCCGCGTCCACATCCGCGGCCGAACCCTGCGCCACCGCCGCCAGCGTTTCGCCCGTCGAAGGATCGGCAGTGTCGAAATACTTCCCCTCGGCGGGCGCTTGCCACGCCCCGCTGACGAAATGCCCAAGCCGCCGCTGATGCCGGTCCAGCCACACTAGCGCCTCCCGCGGATCTTCCGGCGCCGGCCCGTACTCCATCGACATGAATTTTTCGACGATGCTCATTCGCTTCGACTCAATTCCCTTCCCGAATCACGCGCTCACTCAAGCAATCGGGTGGCGGTTCTCAGCCGAGTATCTTCCCGTCGCATGAAACTCCAACTGCCGCTCGATATCCGCCAACATGCCGCTCGCGCCAAACCGGAACATCTCCGCCTTCAGCCACGCTGCACCCAACTCTTCTTTCATCATCCCCAGCCATTCCAGCGACTGCTTCGCCGTTCGAATCCCGCCCGCCGGCTTGAATCCCACCGCCATCCCGGTTTCGCTGCGCATATTCCCGAATCGCCCGCATCATCACCAACCCCACCGGCAGCGTCGCGTTCGTCGCCTCTTTTCCCGTCGACGTCTTGATGAAATCCGCTCCGGCCATCATCGCCACCACGCTCGCCCGCGCGACATTCCGCAGCGTCAGCAAATCTCCTGTCCCCAGAATCACTTTCATGTGCGCCGCACCCGCACGCCGCCTTGAACGTCGCAATCTCATCGAACAATGCCTACCACCGTCCGCCAAAAACATGCGCTCGCGTAATCACCACATCGATCTCTTGCGCCCCCGCGCTCCACCGACCGTCGAATCTCCGCTACGCGCTCATCCAGCGGCGAAAGCCCCGCAGGAAATCCCGTCGACACCGCCGCCACCTTGATCCCGCTTCCCTCCAGCGCCCGCACCGCCGTCTCCACAAATGTGTGGTATACGCACACCGCCGCAACTTTGATCCCCAGGCTCTCGATCCCAAGTTGCTTCACCAATTCCTGCTGGATCGGCTGCCGCGCCTTCGCGCACAAGCGCCGCACCCGCTCGTCGGTGTCATCGCCAGACAACGTCGTCAAATCCATACACGAAATCGCGCGCAGGTACCACGCCACCTGCCACTCTTTCTTCACCGTCCGCCGCGTCACCAGCGTTTGCGCGCGCCGCTCCACCGCGCTCGTATTGACGCGCACCTCTTCCACCCAATCCATATTTAGCGGAATCCCGCGGTTGGGCTCCAACTCTCGGTCGCCAATCACGACCGGAGCCCGGCCGTCGAGTGGCAAACGCGTCTCCGCGGTTCGCCGCTCCGAGCCTTCTCCAATGCCGTAGCGCCTAGCGATCTTTTCGCTCATGAAGGCCTAATCCCTAGAATGAATGCCTCAAATTGTACGTCATTTCACAAAATCCCTGGACACTCACTACTCTCACGCCCGCAGCAAGCCCGGCGCACTCCGCTGGTCCATCTGGGCGCGCGCCGTCTTTACGGAATTCAGGAAGCGCCGCGCCAGCTCGCGAATGCGTTCCGGCTGACGCAGCTCAATCGCCGCCCGCGGGATTAATTCCCCGCCGATCCCTAGCGCCGTCGCCCCCGCCAGGATGAAGGCCGACGCGGTCTGCTGGTTCACGCCGCCCGCGGCGATCAACGGCACCTGGGGGAACGGTCCCTTGAGCGCCTTGATGTACGTGTCCCCGCCAACCTGCGCGCACGGGAATATCTTCACGAAGTCCGATCCCGCCTTCCACGCCGCGTTTACTTCGGTCGGTGTCAGCGCGCCTGCCATCATCAGCACGCCTTCGTGCACTGCAAATTTCACAATCTCCAAATCGAGGCCTGGGCTCGTCAGAAAGTTCGCTCCCGCCTTTAGGCACAGCCGCGCGGTCTCGATATCCAACACCGTTCCGGCCCCCACGATCACATCCGGAGCGTTCTGCACCAAATCATGAATAACCTCGATCGCCCCCGGCACCGTCATGGTGATCTCCACGATCGGGATGCCGGCCTTGGCGATGGTCTCCGCCGCAAAGCGTGCTTCCACCGCAGAAGATGTGCGAACGCCGGGCACAATCCCGACCTCCTGAATCGTGGCGCGGACATCTTCCTTTTTCATGGGGTCTCATCCTTTGCCGGTACCCTTGAGGTTCGTGCAGGGTGTGCAGAAGCGGCCATACGATATATCGATCCTAATCCAAAATACAGAAAAACTCAGGAATGAAGATGCTGCCGTGCCGGAACTACTCTTATGCAGGGCAGGAGTGGTATCCTTCCCCGGTCAGTGACTCTAATTCCATGAACTTCCTGCCGCAAAGCGACCGCTCCTTGTGGAAGACCATTGGCGCCGCGTGCGTGTTTTCGTGCCTAGTCATCGGCCTGACGGGTCTCGGAAAGGCCGCGTCGCTGCCGCCAGGCGCCTCCGCCATCAGTCCGCGCTTCGCCATCGCCGATTTCGATGGCGACAGCCAGCCGGACCTCGCCACCGTCGAGGTCGGGCAAATTACGGCTTCCCGTGCCCGCTACTGGATCCTGTTCAAGTTGACCGCGGGCCCTCAGCAATTCATCGGCGTCACCGCGCCGGTCGGTGGGATTGAAATTGCCCCGCGCGACGTCAACGGCGACCGCAGCCTCGATTTGATCGTCACGACAACATGGCTCAATCGGCCCGTGGCCGTCCTGCTGAACGACGGCCACGGGAATTTCACGTTGCGCGATCCGGTGGCTTTTCCGGCCACAGTGTGGAGCTACGAAACCTCTTTGTACCCCGCAAACATTGAAATCAGGGATGTTGCAGCGGTTTTCACGCGCCTGCCAGGACACTTTGCGAGGAACGAGAAAATTTCCGAGGTCCCGCAGACGTCCGGACGTCCCATTTTCGAGATCTCTCACGATCTAGCATTCTCTGTTGCTATCTCCGTTCTTGGCCGCGCTCCCCCTTCCGTCGTTCTTCACGTTTAAACACCCCATTCATACAAGCGTAAACTGGCGCAGTCTCTGCCGTCGATATAGTTCCCCAAACTGCCGGGCCCACGCTGCAGGACAAGGTTCGCAGGTCGGTTTTCAGTTTGAGGGCCTTTCGCTTTTGAGGCCAGGACCAGGGCTCTATCCAAAAGGGCGCGGCGGACATTTTGGCCCAGTGATGGCGGCGCGATGGCCGGCAAGAAGGGACAGGGAGGGTTCATGAAGTGGCTACTCAGTCGTCCGTGCTTCGGGTTTTTGCTGACCGCTGCGTTGGCACAAAGCGGCCTGGCCCAGAAAGCGCTGACGTGGCAGGAGATCCGGGACAAGTTCGAGGCCGCGAACCCTTCGCTGCGGGCTGGCCAGATCGGCGTCGAAGAGTCCCGGGCCATTGAGACCACGGCGAATCTGCGCCCGAATCCGAATCTGGCGCTGCTGGCCGACCAGATCGATCCGTTCCCTGGGGGCCGGCGCACGGAACCTTCTCCTTTCTGCTGCCCTCGGCAACGCTGACCTACTTGCACGAACGGCAGCATAAACGCGAATTGCGCCTCGAGAGCGCGCAGGACGCCACGGAAATCGCGGTGTCCGGCCAAGCGGACCTGGAGAGAACGTCTGCTCTTCAACCTAAGGATCGGCCTTTGTACAAACGCTACAGGAGAAGGCGGTCTTGGATCTGGCGAAAGAAAACTCGCGTACTACGACCACGTGCTCGGTGTGAACCGGGATCGCTACAAGGCGGGAGCCATCGCGCAGGTGGATTTGGACCGCCTGGAGCTGCAACGCGTGCAATACGAATCGGACCTGCAAACGGCGGACGTAAATCTGCGCACGGCGAAGATTCAACTCCTGGCGCTGCTGAACGACCGAACGCCGGTTGAACAGTTTGAAGTCACAGGTCCATTCGATTTTTCCGACGCAGATCGCGCCGCTCGATGATGTGCGGCAAAGCGCGCTGGATACTCGGCCAGATCTAAAGGCGGCGTTGGAGTCGGTGGAAAAAGCCAAGACCGATCACCGGCTGGCGACGGCCAACGGCTCCACCGATCCGACCTTTGGTTTCGATGTCGGGCGCAACCCTCCCATCGATCAATACATCGGCTTCAGCATGAATATCCCGCTGCGCATTTTCGACCGCAACCAAGGAGAAAAGCGGCGCACCCAATTGGATATCGAACGCAACGAGAGGCTGACGGATGCCACGCGGGCACAGGTATTCAGCGACGTGGACTCAGCGTACGCCACGGTGACGAGTACTGTGACGCTTCTGCAGCCGTATAAGGACCGGTATTTGCAGCAGGCTTCGCGAGTACGCGACACGATTTCGTTTTCCTACGAGCATGGCGCCGCGTCGCTGCTGGATTTTCTGAACGCCCAGGCGGACTACCGCGGAATTCAACTCAACTACTTAAACCTGGTCGCCTCTTACCTATCGGCCGCCGGTCAACTGAATCTTGCAGTAGGACGCGAGGTCATCCAATGAGATCCCTGCGAACCGCGCGGCACAAAGGGCTCTGTGGCGCAGCCATTCCTGGCTGTGCGCTGCAGCTAAGTGCGATAACGGTCCTCGTATTGACGTGGTTCTTGGCGGGCTGCGGCGGCGAGACCAAAGGCGACCCCAAAGCCGAAGCGCCGCCCAAGGCCGCCGTCGAGCACGAAGAAGACATCAACATTGTGCAGGTCGATCATCCGGAGCAGTTTCCCGTGTTTACCGCGGTGGAGCACTCTGCTACGTCGCTGTTGAGCGTCACCGGCACCGTGACTCCCGACATTTCCCGGACCGTGCCCGTCGTTTCATTGGCTTCCGGGCGCGTCCTGGAGATTCGCGCGCGGCTTGGCGACACCGTCAAAAAAGGCCAGGTCTTGCTCCGTGTGCAAAGCGCGGATATGTCTGCCGCTTTCTCCGACTATCGCAAAGCCGTCACCGACGAGCAGTTGGCGCGAACGCAGTTGGAACGCTCCAAACTCCTCTACGACAAAGGCGCGGTGTCGTTGAACGATTTGCAAGTGGCGCAGGACACGGAAGACAAAACCAAGGTGGACGTGGAGAACACCACCGAGCGGCTACGCGTCTTGGGCGGAAGCATCGATCATCCCAGCGCGATCGTCGATATCGTGGCCCCAGTGTCCGGCGTGATTACCGACCAGCAGGTCACGGCGGCAGCAGGCGTGCAAGGTTTGAGTTCTCCGAACCCGTTCACCATCTCGGACCTGTCCACTGTCTGGATCTTGTGCGACGTGTATGAAAACGATCTCGCCACCGTACACGTGGGCGAAACCGCGGAGATTCGCCTGAACGCCTACCCGGACAAGGCGCTGAGCGGACGCATCAGCAACGTCGGCCCGGTGCTCGACCCGACGATTCGCACCGCCAAGGTACGCATCGAAGTGCCCAACCCGGGTCTCTTGCGCATCGGCATGTTCGCAACCGCGAGTTTCCACGGCCTAAAGAAAGAAGCGCATGCCGCCGTGCCGTCCTCCGCCATATTGCACTTGCACGATCGCGATTGGGTCTACGTGCCTGCGGGAGACAAAAAATTCCGCCGCGTGGAAGTTACCGCCGGAAACTCTTTACCCAACAACATGCAGGAGATCGTGTCCGGCGTGAAGCCTGGGCAACCCGTGGTTACCAACGCGCTGGTGTTGCAGAACACCGTGGAGCAATAGTGAGCCACCACGCAACGGATCGAAGGACGAACCGATGATTCGCGCCGCCCTCAACTTGGCGCTCAACAACCGCTTCATGGTGCTGGCGCTGGGCGTTCTGTTGCTCTTGTGGGGTGCGATTTCCTTCCACAGCCTGCCGGTGGAAGCCTATCCAGACGTGGCCAACAACTACGTACAAATCATCACGCAGTGGCCGGGCCGCGCGGCCGAAGAAGTGGAACAGCAGGTCACCATACCCATCGAAGTCCAGATGAACGGAATTTCGCATTTGCAGCATCTGCGCTCGGCTTCGCTTTTCGGCCTATCCAGCGTGATGTTGATTTTCGACGACGCTTCAGAGGATGAGGCGAACCGCCAGAAAGTGCTCGAGCGGCTCTCCCAAGTGACGCTCCCGAACAATTTACAGCCGCAGATGGGTGCGGACTGGAGCCCGGTCGGCCAGATTTTCTGGTACACGCTGCGCAGCACGAATCCGAACTACGATCTGATGGAGTTGAAGTCTATCCAGGACTGGAAGCTCGAAAAGCAGTTCAAGTCCGTCCCCAACGTGGTGGACGTCTCCAGTTTCGGGGGCACCACCCGCGAATATCAGGTGCGTCTCGATCCAACAAAGCTCGTAGCCTACGGCCTGAACATCGCGCAAGTGGAACAGCAACTCGCGAACAACAACGTAAACGCAGGCGGCAGCTTCCTTGAGGCCGGGCTCCAGCAGATCAACGTGCGCGCTGTGGGATTGGTCACCGATGTGGACGACATCGCGCAGACCGTCGTCAAAACGCAGAATGGCGCGGCGATTCGCGTGAAAGACATCGCCACCGTTACTCAGGCTCCGAAGATACGCCTCGGTCAGATCGGAAAAGCCATCCGCCGCGTCGACGGCACGGTGGTCGACAATGCCGACGTTGTGGAAGGCATCGTGATGCTTCGCAAGGGCGCGAATGCCGACGAAACGCTGGTAGCCATCCACGAAAAGGTCAAACAGCTGAACGAGCAGATCCTGCCGCCGGGCGTGAAAATCATTCCGTTCCTGGACCGCAGCGACCTGCTGCACTTGACGACCCATACCGTGCTTCACAATCTGACCGAAGGTGTTCTGCTCGTCTCGGTAATTCTGTTTTTCTTCTTGGGCAATTTCCGCGGCGCGCTGATCGTGGCGTTGACGATTCCCTTTTCACTCTTGTTCGCTTCGATTTGCCTGGATCTCAACAAGATTCCCGCAAATCTTCTGTCTCTCGGCGCCTTGGACTTCGGAATGGTGGTCGACGGGACGGTCGTCATTATCGAAAACATCGTGCGGCACTTTAGCCTTGCCGCCAATGCGCAAAAGACGCCGATGGAGAAAATTCGCGACGCCGTGCGCGAGGTGCTGCGGCCCGTGTTTTACGCGCGCGCCATCATTATCACCGCGTATCTGCCGATCTTTACGCTCCAGAGCGTAGAAGGCCGCCTGTTCAAACCCATGGCCTGGACCGTGTCTTTCGCGCTGTTGGGCGCGCTGATTTTCGCGGTCCTGATCGCGCCGGTGCTGGCGCTGATGCAATTCCGCCACGGGGTGCGCGAATGGCCCAACCCGGTGATGCATTTTCTCAGAGACAAATACCGAGTTGCCGTGCGCTGGGCAATCGAACATCGGCCGGTGACGGTTGGCGTAGGAGCAGCGGCGTTCGGCGTCGCGGTTTTCTTGATGGTCAGTGGGGTGATCGGGTCCGAGTTTTTGCCGCATCTCGATGAAGGCGCCGCGTGGGTGCGCGGAACTCTGGCGCCGAGCATTGGACCTACGGAGGCGACGCGGGTCATGGAGGAGGCGCGCATCAAGCTGGCGTCGTTTCCCGAAGTGAGACAAGTCGTCTCGCAAGTGGGCAGACCGGACGACGGCACGGACCCGACCGGTTTCTTCAACACGGAATACTATGTGGACCTGAAGCCCAAGGACCAATGGCGGCCCGTTTTCCGGGAAAACAAGGAAGAACTAATCGCCGCGATGGATCGCGAGATTGGCGTGCTCCCCGGAGTTCTGTGGAATTTTTCTCAGCCGATCGCCGACAACATGGAAGAAGCCGTCAGCGGCGTGAAAGGCGAGTTGGCTATCAAATTGTACGGTGACGATCTGAAAGTTTTGGAAGAAAAAGGCGACGAGGTCGTCAACGTGATGCGGCGCGTCGCCGGAGTGGAAGATTTGGGCTTGTTTCGCGTGTTGGGACAGCCCAACCTGAACGTCGAGGTCGACCGGCAGCAGGCCGCGCGCCACGGCATCAATGTTTCCGACGTGCAAGACGCCATCGAAACCGCAGTCGGTGGAAAAGCGGTCAGCCAGGTCTTACAGGGCGAGCAACGCTACGACTTGGTGGCGCGTTACCAGGCCCCCTACCGCGATACGAAGGAAGCCATCGAAAATATTCGGCTAGTCTCGCCTGCCGGGGAGCGTGTCGCGCTCTCACAACTCGCAAAGATCGCAGTTCGAGACGGTGCTTCGGAAATCTACCGCGAGGAGAATTCGCGCTACGTCGCTATCAAGTACAGCATTCGCGGCCGCGATCTCGGCAGCGCCGTGGAAGAGGCCATGAAGTCGGTCGGTAAGCAAGTGAAGTTTCCTGTTGGCTATCACATAGATTGGGCGGGAGAGTACGAAAGCCAGAAGAGGTCGCAGAAGCGGCTCGCGATCGTCGTGCCGATTACCCTGATTGTGATTTTCATCATTCTGTACACCATGTTCGCTTCGGCAAAGTGGGCCGGCCTCATTCTTGGCAACGTCGCCATCGCGCCGATTGGTGGCTTGCTCGCTCTGCTGATTACCGGAACGCACTTGAGCGTTTCTTCGGGTGTAGGTTTCCTGGCGCTGTTCGGTGTCTCGGTGCAGACCGGCGTGATCATGCTGGAGTACATCAATCAACTGCGGGCATCGGGGCACACCATCGAAGACTCCGCCATCGAGGGCGCCGTTCTTCGCTTTCGCCCGATTTTGATGACCATGCTCGTCGCCACGCTCGGCCTGCTGCCGGCAGCGCTCTCGCGCGGCATTGGCTCGGACTCGCAGCGTCCGTTCGCGATCGTGATCGTTGGCGGCCTGCTGGGCGCGCTTCTGCTGAGCATCTTCCTGCTGCCAACGCTCTACGTTTGGGTGGCGAGAGACGGCGACACGCTGCCCGCAACCGAAGCGGAGTTTGAATAGAAGGCAAGCAAGCAGGTAAGAAAGCGCTGTGTGCGTAGCCAGTAAGCGTTTACTATAGGGCGCAGATTTCTTCACGAGGTGCGTGCCCATGGTTGGACGCCGAAAGTTTTTGCACGATTCGTTTTCCGTCGCCGGCGCTTTGCTGTTCACCAAGAATTCTCCCTTCCTCTATGCGCCCGAGTCGGCGAGCGCGGACTCGCGCATCGAAGTGCTCCTCGACGAGCCGCTGGGCACGATTTCGCCGAACATCTACGGTCACTTCACCGAGCATTTGGGCGGCGTGATCTACGACGGCATCTGGGTTGGCGAAAACTCGAAGATCGCGAACCTAAACGGCATTCGCAAAGAGCTCGTAGACGAAATGCGCAAGATCAACCCGCCGGTGGTTCGCTATCCGGGCGGGTGCTTTGCCGATAGCTACGATTGGCGCGACGGGATTGGACCGGTGGGCAAGCGCCCGCGGCGCACGAATTTCTGGGCGGACGCGGAGAGCAGCGGAGCGCCCGCCAATCACAAATACGAGCCGAATCAATTTGGCACAAATGAGTTTGCGCGCTTCTGCAAGCTGACCGGAGCGAAACCGTATCTTGCGGGAAATGTACGGAGCCTGAGCGCTGAACAGTTCTATCAGTGGGTGGAATATTGCAATTCTCCGGCAGGAACCACGACTTTGGCGGAAGAGCGAGCGGCCGCGGGATTTCCCGAACCTTTTGGCGTGCGTTTCTGGGGCGTCGGAAACGAGTCGTGGGGCTGCGGAGGAAATTTCACCGCGCAAGAATATGCAGTCGAGTTTCGGCGATACACCGAATGGGTTCCGCGATACGGACAAGAGTTGTCGTTCATCGCTTCAGGGCCGAACGTCGATGATTGGGAGTGGACGCGAGGATTTCTGGAGGAGATCGTCCGTAAAGGCAAAGGACGGCTGCGGTCGATTTATGGACTAGCTTTGCACCACTATGCGTGGAACTTGAGCCGCGGGCGCACAAACGACTGGAACCAGGGAAAAGGCGACGCGTTGCAATTCGACGTGGTGGATTGGTACGAAGTGCTGCGCGAGGGCCAGCGCATGGAAGGGCTGATCGACGGCCACTGGCAGATCATGGGAGAGATCGACAGCGAACGCCACGTGAAGTTGGTGGTAGATGAATGGGGTCCTTGGTACAAGCCGGGCAGTGAAATGGTCCCCAATGATTTGCTGCAGCAGACTCCGACACTGCGTGATGCGGTTTTCAGTGGACTGACGCTGGATATTTTTAACCGGCATCCGGAAAAAGTGTCGATGGCCAACTGCGCGCAGCTAATCAACAATTTGAATTGCTTGTACATCGCGCATGAAAATAATTTCTGCGTGACTCCCGTGGGGCACGTATTCGGGATGTACAGCGCGCACCAGGGCGGGCAGGGGCTGCGCACTATTTTTTCCGTGCCGTCGATTAGTTATGACCGGGACGGCAAACCGGCGACGTTCTGGGGACTTGCGGGTGCGGCGTCGCTGCATCGGAAGGAACTGGTGTTGACGGTGGTGAACCCGAACGTGAGCAAGGCCAGCGAGGCGGAACTTGCGGTTCGCGGGGCGAGCGTGAAGTCCGGCAGCGCGACGACGCTAACGCATTCGGATATTCACGCGCATAACTCATTCGAGCAGCGGGATGTAGTGAAACCGCAAACGAGCGAGATCACGGCAGGTGCGAAAGTGCTTCGTCATGTGTTTCCGCCGGCTTCGGTGACGAAACTGGAACTCGTGTTGGAGTAGCGTGGAGGTTAAGGACATGAAATTCCGGCTGTCGGTTTTTGGATTGGTAGCTGCCCTAGGCATCGCGGGTTTTTTTGCACATCACATGCCGGCGGCGTCGCAAGGTGCGCTTTTGGCGCCTACTCCGCCGATGGGGTGGAACAGTTGGGATTCCTACGGCACCACGATCTCGGAAGCGGACTTCAAGGCCAACGCGAAGTGGTTTGCGGAACACCTGAAGTCGTTCGGCTGGCGATACGTTGTCGTGGACATGGAGTGGTTTGTCACGAACCCCGTCGCGGAAGGAAATTCCAAAACTTCGGAATACAGCTTGGACCGCTATGGGCGGTACGTGCCGCCGGCCAGTCGATTCCCTTCCGCCGCGAAGGATGCGGGATTCAAGCCCGTTGCGGACTATGTGCATTCGCTCGGCCTGAAATTCGGCATTCACATTTTGCGCGGTATCCCGAAGCGCGCGGTGGAAAAGAATCTGCCCATCGAAGGATCGTCGTTTCATGCCACCGACGCGGCAGACACTTCGGATCTGTGCCCGTGGAATTTTGACAACTATGGTACGAACGCGTCGCAGCCCGGCGCGCAGGCGTACTACGACTCGATCGCGCGATTGTATGCGGGCTGGGGCGTGGATTTTATCAAGGTGGACTGCATCAGCAGCCGGCCGTACAAAGGCGACGACATCCGCATGCTTAGCACAGCGCTGCGCAAGACCGGGCGACCGATCGTGCTGAGTCTTTCGCCTGGAGCGGCACCGATCGAGAAGACCGAAGAGATGCGGAAGTACGCCGAGTTGTGGCGCATCTCCGACGATATCTGGGACTTGTGGCACAGCGATGTGGAGTATCCGCAAGGATTGGGTGACCAGTTTCCGCGCGTTGCAAAGTGGGCGCCGCTTGTCGAGCCGGGACATTGGCCGGATGCGGATATGCTGGCGCTGGGCTATCTGGGGCCCGCTCCCGGCTGGGGCAAGGCGCGGCAGACGCGGCTCACACACGATGAGCAGCGAACATTGCTGACGCTGTGGTCGATGTTTCGATCGCCGCTGATGGTCGGAGCAAATTTGACATCGACTGATGCTTGGATGACGTCGTTGCTCACGAACGCCGAGGTCATCGCTGTGGATCAGCACTCGATCGAGAACCGTCCTGTGATTACGACGGAGACTACCGTCGTGTGGTCGGCACGTCCGGAGAATAGCGAAGACCGTTATCTAGCGGTGTTCAATCTGAAAGATAGCGAGCAGACAATTCACTATGCGTGGAAAGACTTTGCTCTTACGGCCACGCAGTACAAGTTACGCGATCTTTGGGAGCACAAAGAATTGGGAGCCGCGGATTCGTTTTCGGTGACGTTGCCGCCGCACGGGTGTGCGCTCTACAAAGCTTCGCGCTAGGGATCAACCAAGGGCTCTTCCGACTGAATGCATGCTTCGTTTTTTTTTCGGGACGGGTAGCTCGGCCCGACGTCGGACGTGTCCTGCCAGCGTTGTAGCGGGCATAGACCGGAGTGTCTGTGCTACGAATCGTCGCGGCTAGGTTGCCGCGCGTTCTTCGTTCTTGAAGCCGACCAGGAAGATGAAGAGGACGATGGCGGAGCCGATGGCTGGGACCATCCAGATCGAGCGCCAGTCGTGGAGGGCGCCGCCTGCCGGTCCGGACTTCGCATAGGCGTCGACGACGCGGCCGCAAATCCATGAGCCGATGAACATGCCGATGCCGTAGGTGATGAAGATGATCAGGCCCTGCGCGGCGGCGCGCAACGCCTGCGGCGCTTTTTGGTCGACGTAGACCTGGCCGGTGACGAAGAAGAAGTCGTAGCAAATTCCGTGGAGGATAATGCCGAGATAGAGCAGCCAAACGAGGCTGCTGGTATCGCCAAAGCCGAAGCATAGATAGCGCACGACCCACGCGAACATTCCGAGCACCAAGGTGTATTTGACACCGAGGCGGCGGAAAAACCACGGCAGCGTGACCATGAAGAGCAGTTCGGACATTTGGCCCATCGACATTTTTGCCGCGGCTTTCTGCATGCCGATCTCGTTTAGGAACGGGTTTGTGAAGGTGTAGTAGAACTGGAGGGGGATGCAGATCAGGAAGGAAGCGAGAGCGAAGATGGCAAAGTTCCGTTCCTTGAAGAGACGGAAGGCCTCGGGAGGAAAGATGTTGCTGAGCTTAAAGCCGTGCGCGGAGCGGAGCGGCGGTGTGTGTGGCAAGGTGAGGCTGTAAATGGCCATCAGGATCGAGGAAACCGCGGCCAGGCGAATGGGAACCGCGGTGGACTCGACGGCCATGTAGCCGATGAGCAGCCCGGCGACGATCCATCCGAGGGTGCCCAAGACGCGGATCGATCCAAAATCCTGCTTGGGATCTTTCATCTGGCGGAAAGCAATCGCATTGGTGAGGGCCATGGTGGGCATATAGCAGAGTGCATAGACCAGCAGAACGGAGTACATCGAAACGAAGGTCGATTGCGTGGAGGCGACCCAGAGCAAAACTCCGCCGATTCCGTGTAGCGCGGCAAGGAGGCGCTGGTTGGCGAAAAGCTCATCGGCCATTAGTCCGACGAGAAAGGGCGCAATCATCGCGCCGAGAGCGGTGGTGCCGGCAGCCAGGCCGATCTGCTCGCCAGAGAAATGCAAGGACTGGCCGAGCCAGGTGCCCAGCGTGACGTACCAGGCGCCCCATATGAAATACTCGAAGAACATCATCACGGACAGACGAAGTCTCATCTGCAGGAGCACGCATTCACCTCTCGGAAAAGCGACTCACAACAAACTCAAGTAAACAAAAGACCCTCAAACTCACCGAGCCGCGGTGTGGCTGCGTGTGGGGCCGTTTAGCCAGAGATCGATGGGCCTTTTTACACCTAGCGGCGGCTGGTACGGCATCGTGATCTTGCGGCCTTCGCCGGCGGAGGCGTAGCCGGCATACAGGGCGTGCATCACCACTAAGCCATCTTCGCCGGTGGCTTGCGGAGTTTCTTTACCGCGGGCGCAACGCGCGAAGTGCGTCAACTCTTGCGGTGTGCCGTAGTTCCAAAGCTCTTCGAAGACCGGATAAGTCCAGCCCTTCGTGGTCGGCGCTTTTTCGACGGCGTAGCCGTAGCCGTTTTCGCTGAAGGTGGGCAAGGCGTTGCCCATGTGGAGATTTGCATAGGTTGCGCCGGCTTCGCCGAAAACCTCGATGCGATCGTCCATGCCGCCGCGGCGCGCCCAACTGTTTTCGACCAGCCCGACAGCGCCGTTGGCAAATTCGAGGATGCAGAGCGAATCGTCGTCGGCTTTGGTTTTGTCGGCGTGAACGTAGGTGCCCAACTGGCAGTAAATGGATTTAATCGGGGAGCGCCCGAGAAACCAATAGCAAAACGCGATGCCGTGGCAGCCGAGATCCATGAGCGCGCCGCCGCCGGAGCGATTTACGTCCCAGAACCACGCGCTGTGCGGACCAAAGTGCTTCTCACTTTGCTTTACGAGGTGAACTTTTCCGAAGGCGCCGGCGTCGGCCATTTCCTTGGCTTTCAAATATTTTGGCGTAAAGAAAAGCTCTTCGCCATACATCAGCAGGACGCCATGTTTCTTGGCGACGGCGATCATCTCTTCGCCTTCTTCGATGGTCATCGCGAGGGGTTTCTCGCAGACGATGTGCTTGCCTGCGGCGGCGGAGTCTTTGGTCATTTGCGCGTGCAGGCTGTTCGGCGCGCAAATCGAGATCATCTCGATATCGGGCTCTTTGAGCATTTCGCGATAATCGGTGAAGACACGAGGGATGCCGAAGCGCTTTGCAAATTCGGCGGCGTTTCCCGGCGTTGGAGAGGCAACGGCGATGACTTCCGCTTCGTGCGGCATGATTTGTAGTAGCCGCGGCGTGAATATCCGCCTGGAACTGCGAACCGATGATGCCGACCTTGACTCTGCCCTTATGCTCCATCTCGCCCCTCAGCGTTAGGTCTTCGCTGCGAGCGGTTGATCGTCGCAGCCCGCATACTCTTGCAAAATTCGATTGCCTTTGTACTCGAGTTCGTCGTGAATGCCGATCTTCGAAGTGTAGTAGGCGTCCACGGTCATGCGCTTTAGCTCGACGAAAAAACGGACTTCGGGGAGCTCGGTCATGTGGTCGTTATCGGAAAGCACGGTGAGGACCGCAACGCGCTCCTCCGAACTGGCGTCGACGAAGGATTTTCCACTGTAGTGCCGCGTCATCAGATCGACCAGGCGCAGCCCTTCGCGCCAAAGAGCCTTCTGCGGGTCGTCAAGGGTGTCCCGCAAAATCTGGTCGATGCAGTCGGCGACTTTTGCCGCTTTCGCGCCGCCGGAGTGGCTGTCCGCCGGGATGATGGTTTCGGACAACTCCTCGACGAGAGCGTGCTGGGCGGGCGTGAAGAACCGACCAGTGGATTTTGTTCCGGTGTGTTCCTGCGGGGCAGCCGGAGCGGGCGCCGCTTGTGGCGTCTCCGCGGACACTGCGGGCATCGGCAGGAGGGATGCGCCGAGTGCGGCGGCGGAAGTTTTCAACCATTCGCGGCGGTCTTGTCTGATGTCGATGGGGTTCTTGATGGTCATGGCCCTCTCCTTACAGATGTTCCCTTCTTGAATTCGTCGGCCAGATAGTCGCAGGAGCGCCAGCACAAGGACATGATGGTCCAAGTGGGATTCTGACAACTGGCGTTGACGAACGCGCTGCCGTCCACGACGAAGAGGTTCTTGACGTCGTGCGATTGTTGGAACTGGTTGAGGACGGAATTTTTCGGATCGCTGCCCATGCGCGCGGTTCCGAGTTCGTGGATGGACCAGCCTTCCGTGAGCACGCGGCTGCTGACGTGCAGGGTCTCGAAACCCGCGGCTTCGAACATTTCTTGGGCGGTCTCCTTCATGTCTTCGGCCATGCGATGCTCGTTGTCGCCGAATTTGTAGTGGAAACGCAAGCGCGGGAACTCCCCATTTATCTTTTACGGCGGGATCGAGGTCGACATGGTTTTCGTAGCGCGCCAGTACTTCGCCGAACGCGCCCATGCCGATGAACGCTCCCTGATTCTTGCGAACTTCTTCTTTGAAGGAAGCACCGAAGCCGTGCACATCGCTGCCACGAGGAAACATGGTGCAGCCACTGCCACCCTCAAATCCGTAGCCGCGAATGAATTTGGGATGCTTCTCGGCCAGATTGCGGAAACGCGTGAGGTAAAAGCCGCCAGGGCGGCCGTCATCGAGCGTGGGCGGCTTGCCGACGAGATTCTTGGCGCGGCCAGCGATGCCGGGTCCCATGACATGCTCGCAGAAGTTGTGACCAACGTGGCCGCTGGAGTTTGCCAATCCGTTGGGATACAGCTGCGACTTGGAGAGCAAGAGCAGGCGTGCGGATTCCAGAGTGGAGGCGGCCACGACGACGACCTTGGCCTTGACGTTGTAATCTTTCATCGTCTGCGAATCGATGAAATGTGCGCCGCTGGCTTTTCCCGTTTTCGGATCAACGGTGATCTCGCGAACCACTGCGTTGGTGCGCAGCGTCAAATTTCCCGTGTCCATGGCGGGGTAGATTAGGCCGGTGGGAGAGTCGAAGGCGGCGTGAATGTCGCAACCGCCCTTGCGCTCGCAGGCGCCGCGCCCGTAACAGCGGCTGCGGTATTTATTGTGCTTGAGGCCGTCGCTGGTGACGCCCGCGCGATATTGCGTGAGGGTGCGGCCCATTTTCGAAAGGCTGTCCTTGAGCGTGACTTCGGCGCAATTGAGTTTTGTGGGGCGCTGAAAAATGCTGTCAGGCAGGTGCGGCAGATTTTCTTTCACGCCGGTGATGCCGAGATACAGATCCACCTTGTCGTAGTAGGGAGCGATGTCGCTGTAGCTGATCGGCCAATTTTCGCCGAAGCCGTCGCGATCCTTGGCCTTGAAGTCGTAATCGGAGAGGCGCAGGGCGAGGCGTCCCCAGATGTTTGTTTTTCCGCCGAGGCACCGCGCGCGAACCCAGGCGTAATTCGTGCCGGTGAAGGGATTTTCCCGCTCATCGACGACGATGTTTTTCACGTAGTCGCTGTCACCGATATAACTGTGCAGATGCTTGGCTTTTTCGAATCCCGGACCATAGGGCGGATTGCGGATGGTGTACTCGTTGAAGTTGATAGAGTGGCGGTCCGGCGGCAGCTCCCCGCGATAGGGATTGTCGTAGGGCCACTCCATGGAGCGCAATTCCTGCTCGATGGGGAGTTTTTTTCCAGCTTCGAGCAGCAAGACCTTCATTCCGTGGGTGGTGAGGACGTGAGACGCCATGCCGCCTGCGGCGCCGGATCCGATCACCACTGCATCATAGGTTTTTGTTAGATCGACTTCAGACTCGGCCATCGAGAAGATCTCCTTGTACCCGGGTCAGACAGGGACCAAGTCGCTTTGCGTGCGGAACTTCGAGTAGGGCAAACGCACGGTCAGCAAGGTCTGGCCAAAATGAACAGGTGCGAATGCATTGAACAATGGGAGCGCTGGCTTTGTCCAGCAGAACGTCGGGGCGATCGGGGGCAATGAGCAAGGCCTCGTCAATAAGAGCTCTGAACAGCCAGCCGGCATAGCCTCGGAGCACGCCGTTTATCCAGGCACAATCACGAGAAGCGCCGCTGGTCAGCTGGATGGCTAGAAACAAAGATCAAGCCGGATGAATGAATAGACCCAACGCTCGGGAACCGCAAAGTAGTTACTCTTCGTCAGGCACTGTACAATACCCTCTCTTGGAGCTCTGACGGAAATGCTGGGAAAGACGGAGTGGAACAATGCCCGAGTCTATTGATTGGCCGTGCCCGCGTTCGCCGGGGCGTCGCCGCCGCCTCCTTCTAATTCTCGCCGTCCTTGCCGGCATCGTCTTCGGCGGTTGGAACGCGTTGTCGTATTACGTGGACGTGCTGTGGTTCGGGTCGCTCGGCTACGGGGACGTGTTCTGGAAAACGCTCAGGCTTCAGTCGGAAATCTTCACGGCCTTTGCAGCGGTTACATTTCTCATTCTGTACGGATCGTTCCTGGCTCTAAAGCGGGCGCATCTCCCCGATTTGCCCAGCAATCAAACGATTTTCATCGGCGGACAGGCAGTGAGACTGCCGGTTGAGCCCGTCCTGCGCCTCATAGCACTCGGCGTTTCACTCGTCATCGCCGCTGCAACCGGCGCCGGCGTTATGGCGGACTGGCCGACGCTCGCGCTCTTTTGGTACGCAACCCCGACAACTGCTAGGGTTGTAGATCCGATTTTTGGCAAGCCGCTGAACTTCTTTCTGTTCACCCTGCCTGCATGGCAGATTGTCGCCGGCTGGCTGCTTACGCTAGCCGTGACTATCTGTGTAGTCGCTGTTTTCTTCATTCTCATCACGGGCGGAACCCGTGCGCTCACCGGGCGTCGCAGCAGCTACGTCACATCGCCTTGGCGCGGACTCTCGATAGCTTTTGCGTTCCTGTTGCTGATTCTCGCGATGCGTGCGTATGTCGGCCGGTTCGAGCGATTGCTAGACGATCATACGATTTTCGGAGGTGTGACCTACACCGATGCGCACATCATGCTGACAGGGATGCTCGTCGTGTGCGCGGCCCTCGTCCTGGGCGCGGTGATCGCAATCGTCAACGCCGTGTCGGTCCCTCGCGGGCGCTGGCTTGTCGCGGCGATCCTTCCGGCCGCGGTGTGTTACGTTTCCCTTCAAGTAGTCGCCTGGTACGTCAGCAGCTTTATCGTCAAACCGAATGAGTTGGTTCGCGAGCAGCCGTACATCGCCCACAACATCGAATTGACCCGGCAGGCTTACGGATTGAACGGAGTCTCGCAGCGCGAGTTTCCCGCCGAGACGACCGTCGAGGCGGCCGACCCGGCAAACAATCGGGCCACGCTTCAAAACATCCGGCTGTGGGACTGGCGCGCGCTCCAGGACACGCTACGTCAGATTCAGGAAATCCGCACCTACTATGACTTTCCCGACATCGACATCGATCGCTATGAAATCGACGGCCAGACTCGCGAGGTAATGCTCGCAGCGCGCGAGCTGAACGTCGAAAAACTTCCGGAGAGCAGCCGCAACTGGATCAACGAGAAACTGATCTACACCCACGGGTACGGCATCACGATGAACCCAGTAAACGGGTTCACGCCGGAAGGGCTTCCCACGCTGATTCTGAGCAATATGCCGGTCCAGAGCACGGTGCGCGGTCTAACCGTCACCCGCCCAGAGATCTATTTTGGCGAATTGACAAATAACGATGTCTATGTGAAGACACGGCAGCAGGAATTCAACTACCCCCAAGGCCAGACCAACAGCCTGACGTCCTACGATGGCAACGGCGGCATCGTCCTCGGCAGTTTCTTGCGCCGTGTCGTCATCGCGCTCGACCGCGGTGATCTCGCGAAGCTGCCGTTCAGCGATGACGTAAGCAAGGATAGCCGGCTGCTAATGCGGCGCAACGTGCGCGATCGTGCGTCGGCATTAGCGCCGTTCCTCACCTACGATCCGGACCCCTATATCGTGCTCGGCGACGATGGCCGGCTGTCGTGGATCATGGATGCGTTCACGATTTCGGACAGCTATCCGTACTCGACTCATTACCGTCTTGACGGCAATCTCGTCAACTACATGCGGAACAGCGTTAAGGTGGTCATCGACGCCTACGATGGTACGACCACGTTTTACGTGTTTGATACCGAAGATCCGATCATCGCAGCTTACCGCCGCATCTTTCCGAGTCTGTTCAAGGATGCTGCCATGATGCCGTCCGGGCTGCGCAAACACGTGCGCTACCCCGAGTTGTTGCTCAAACTGCAGGCGGAAGCCTACGGTCTGTATCACATGACGGATGCGCAAGCGTTTTACAACCGTGAGGATCTGTGGACGGTCGCCACCGAAGTCGGCATGAGCGAGGGGGGCGAGCAAACGACACAGGCGATGCAGCCGAATTTCGTGCTGATGAAACTGCCGGGCGAAACCGGCATGGAGTTCGTGGAGATTCTACCCTTCACGCCAGCCAACCGGAATAACCTGATTGGCTGGATTGCCGGGCGCAGTGACGGCGCACAATATGGCACATCGGTAGTCTACAACTTTCCCAAAACGAAGCTCGTCGACGGACCACTGCAAATTGAAGCTCGAATCGATCAGAACGCGCAGCTTTCCGGACAATTGTCGCTGTGGAACCAGCAAGGCTCGCACGTCCGACGTGGAGCACTGCTTGTGATTCCATCGGGGCGTGCGCTGTTGTACGCGGAGCCGATTTACCTGCAGGCCGACCGGAGTCCGATGCCGGAGTTGCGTCTGGTGGTGCTCGCGTTGCAAGACCGGCTCGCGTATGGACCGACGTTCGAGTCGGCGATGGCGGCCCTTTTTGGTGGAGCGGTCTCATCGACGAGCGCCGCAGCAGTCCCCGTGGAGCAGACACGACGCCCGGCGTCCGCCGCGTCGCCCCAGCCCGCAGAAGATCTCAGTGCGCTCATCGCGGAAGCTGCCAAAGACCTTGCCGACTACCAGCGCCTGACGGCGGAAGGCAAGCTCGGCGAGGCCGGGCAGAAGCTTGAAGAGTTGAAGCGCGCACTCGAGAAACTGAACACCCGCCAAAGATAATGCCCATCAACGGCAACGTGAACGATCTCGCCTTGTCGGGCGCACGGGCCGAAAAACCCATTCGCAGTCATCAAGGGGGAGCCCGTTCAGGTTTGCCGTGCGATCATGCGGCCGGATGCCTCAGGATTTCCGCTAAAGCGTGCAACCGTGACACATCGCCCGGGCTCTTTGCCGTGGCGGCGTTCTGCTCCAACGAATCGGCCATGCTCTTCAACTTCGCCAGAGTTTTCTTGCTCATGTGCGACCTCTCCGCGTTTTGCATCGCCTTCTGCAGATCCACCACTCGGTCCGCCGGCAAAGCCAGTGAGCGCGTCAACTGATCCAGGTACGCCTTCGCCACCACCAATTGCGCAGGCCACTCGATCTTTTGCTGGTTCTGCACATTCAATTCAGCCACCCGAACCGTCTTCGCCGCGTCGATTTCGTTCTGCGTCAGGAACTTGCGTCGGCGTCAGTTCAAAGACGTCCAGCCCGCGCGCGATCTCCGAAGCGTAAATGTTGCCGTTGTACCAATATGCAGACCAGTCGCCACCCAGCACCAGCATCTTCGGATCGATGGGCCCGCGGTCGAAGTAGGCAATCTCGAAAGGGTGCGTCGCATCGGTGAAGTCCATCACGGATATGCCGCCCTGGTACCAGGCCTGCACTTCGATATCGCGGCCGGGAACCGGAATCAGCGAGCCGTTATGCGCCACGCAATTCTCGGTGTCGCCCTGCGCCGCGGGCAGCTTGTAATAGTTCGCGAAACTCAGCTTGTCGTCCTTCAAATGGAAGATCGCATCCGCGCCCCACTTATTCGGGTCGTTCGCACGGCACCGCGCCCCCAGGCCGCCGCCCCATTCGTCGGTGAACACGACTTTGGTCCCATCGTTCGAGAACGAAGCCGAGTGCCAGTAGGAATAGTTCGGATCGTTCACTGCATCCACCCGCTTCGGATGTACCGGATCCTTGATGTCCAGCAGAATCCCATTGCCTGAGCATGCACCCGCCGCCAGGCCGATCGCCGAATACACCGTGATGTCGTGGCACTGGTTCGTGTCCGCCGGCTTCTCCTCTGCCCTTCTTGCCATGAGTTCCGCCGTTGCTCAGGCCGTTCATCGCGCCCGTCCGCGGATCGATAAACACGCGAGGGCTCGACACGACCTTCGCCTCCTGCGGCGCCGCAAGCGGAACCTTGATCACATCGATACGAAACAGCGCCGTGTTCGGATCTTTGTCCGGCTTTTCACCGGAGCACCCGGCCAGTTCTTCCGGCTTGACGCACAAACGATGTCCCCGACACGTAGATATAAACGTTGTCTTTATCGTTCGGATCGACCACCAGGGTATGCGTGTGCGATCCGCGGCACGTCTGCACTGCCGCGACCTGCTTCGGGTTCTTGATGTCGGAAATATCGAAGATCCTCACCCCGCGGAAACGGTCCTTTTGCGCTGCCGGGATGCGGCGTTTCTTCTCTTTGCTTTTGTCTTTATCTTTTTCCTGCCCTGCGGGCGGCGGAGGCTCCGGCGGAAATCCTTCCACGCCGCAATCCAGGCGTCCATTCGGCATCTCCACCGACATGAACAACAAATTCCTGTACACCGACAGGTCGCCCTGCCCGCCCGGGCACACCAGCGAAGTCAGCAGCGTGGTGTTCGCCGGGATTGGAGATGTCATAGATATTCACACCATAAAAATTCCCCTGGAACAGGTGATTGCCCTGGAACGCAAAGTCCGAGTTCGCGAAAGCCAGTTGCGCGATCACCAGTTGCATCGGCTTCGGAATCTTCGCGATGTTGCCGATACCAAGCTGGCCAATCGTCTTCTGCACCTTCGGATCGTCGGGATCGGAGGCGCCGAGTTGAAACGCGTCCGGCTTCTTGAGCAGTATGCAGGTGCTTGATGCCCATCGACGCTTCACCCGCGTCATACATTCCCGGCGTCAGCTTGGCGCGCGGATCGTTCATGTCCGACCCCGTCATCCCCGGTGGCAGCGTCGGAGCCGGCTCCGGCGCAAAGGGATTCTCGTCCTCATCGTCATCCTTATCCTTGTCTTTGTCCGCGGCTTCCTGCGCTGGTGGCGGCGTTGCAGGCGGCTGCGTCTGCGCCTGTGCATGCAGCCGGTTCACACCGAAGCACAAAAATCGCGGCTACCACCACCAAACGAAAAACAACACGGTCCACTCGGCTCATCATTTCTCCCTCGACGGTTTTTTTCCAACATAGACTGCATAATCCTGATCTCGGCACGTTGCGTGTTGTCGGCATCCGTTGCGAAGTTGAACAGCTCCGCATCCTGCCCCGCGCCCGCCGTATCGAACAAATCCTTCACCATCGTCAACGCGCCATTGTGATGCTGAATCATACCCGTTAAAAAAAGCCGGTCAAACTCCGCGCCTTTCGCCTTTCGCAGTGCCTCCATCTGCTCCGGCGTAAGCATACCGGGCATAAGGTCCATCGTTTGGTGCGACTTATCCATGTCCGGCATTCCCGGCATTGCCATGGAAGCCGGTTCTCCCCGAGCCGCCAGCCACCGCTTCATGAACTTGATTTCGTCCGACTGCGAACTGCTGATTCGCGCCCCCAGCGACCGCACATCCTTGTTCTCGGTGTGCGACGCAATCAGCGCCGTCATCTCCACCGCCTGCGCATGATGCATGATCATGCCCTGCATGAACTCAACATCCGCGTGCGACCGTCGCGGCAGCGTACCTCGCGTCGATGGCGGCAGCGTCCTGCTCGGCTGCCCCGGAGCCCCCGGCTGCACCACAACCGGCGTCTTCGGGGGTTCAGCCTGCTGCGCGCGCGCATGTGGGAAAAACAAGCTCACGGGAACGCTCGCGGCTATGAGCGCGCAAAGGAACGCCACCGTCCCTCGTGCAGACTGAAACCTGTGATTGCGGCGAAAACGGATGAACTTCATCCGCGGCGAGTAGCCACTCATTTTCGATGCCCACACGCTATCACGAAGCGGCAAGAGGCGGGGCGGGTATATATGGGCGCGACCTTCAGAATCATCGGGAATGTTTGCCGGGTGCGGTTGTCCCTGCGTTCCACTGTAACAAAGGGTTTTCGAAGCAAAGGACCTAAGTCGTTCTAGAGCGAATAGCTGAGGTTTTGTTCTCAGATGTTCTCAACTCCGCTTCGGAGCAGATTCCGGGCGGACGTGTAAATTGATGATGGTACAAGCGTTACGCGGAAAAAGTGGTGAGCCGGGCAGGACTCGAACCTGCAACCCGCTGATTAAGAGACCGTCCAAGGGCAACTAAGACCGAGTGCGACGGTTTGCTATCGTGTTGATTCTTCGAGGGCGTAGGGCGCTCTGCTTCCCCGTCCAATTGCTACCAATTGCGATAGTTCTTGACCGAGACGGGGCACAAAATGGGGCACAGCCGATACGTTTCGATGGCAACCAACCCCAATCAGAGAAGAGCTGCAGTACGCAGCGAAGGTTACTTGTCCGGTAAGCGCTGCCGACTCAGACGGTCGATGCAACACCATCTAATCAGTTGATCCGACAATACTTCCCCTGGAGAACCGATCTGTTTGGCTGTGCTCGGTCAAAACCTAGCCAGGGCAGTGTTCTGGCTGATCTGACCCTAGCGAGCGAATTGGCCTTTGTTTTCAACGCAAAGCGGGTTCGACTTGAGTGTTGCGTCGACCCATTCAAACCACCCGACTAACCGTCCAAGTGACTCGTGCCGGGTTTCGAGGGCCGTGCTGCCTCGGGTCAAATCTCGCAACTCAGTCTTTTTGTGCGAACACTCAGCGAACCAAGCTACGGAGCAATTATTCGTGACGGAGCGCGTCCAATGGAGATACGCGAGTGGCGCGTAGCGCGGGAATGAACATGGCCGCTAGCGAAACGACGATCAGCCCGATCGAAACCGCGCCGAAGATCAGGGGGTCCGTTGCGCTGACTTCATACAGCAGGCTTTTCAGCAGGCGCGTCAATCCCAGTGCGCCCGCAATCCCTATGATCAGCCCAGCGACCACGGGGACCAATCCCTGCCGCAAGACAAATGCGAAAACGTCGGCGGAACGGGCGCCGAGAGCGATACGAATTCCGAATTCGCGTCGCCGCTGATCGACCAAATGGGCCAGCACGCCGTAGATGCCGATGGCGGCGACGAGTCCCGCGAGTGCGGCGAATACAGTCATCAACTGAATCGAGAATCGTTGCCGAACGAGCGAATCAGCCAGGACCTGATCCATGGTAAGCAGGTCCACCGGCAGATTGGAATCGAGTGCCGCGACTTCGTGACGGACCGCGGAGACGAGCGCGAGCGGATCACGCGCGGTCTTCGTCACGATTGCCAACGAGCCGAATGGGACCTGCGGGCCGAAATAGTAGATGCGCGGCTCGGGGGGAGCAGACAAGCTGCGAGATTTCGTGGCGGCAACTACGCCGACGACAGTGAATGTGCTTCCGGCTAGCGGGATAAAGATTTGCGTGCCGATCGGGTCGGCGTTTGGGAACAATTTGTCAGCGGTGATCTCATCGACGACCACAGCGCCGGGCGAGCCCTGCTCGTCGGAAGCGGCGATGTCGCGGCCGCGCAAGAGCGGGATTCCGAGAGTCTCGAAGAAACCGGGCGAAGCGCGCGTTTGCCAGATGATCTGCTGCGGTTCATTTGGATTTCGCGGATGGCCTGCGATCTCGACTCCGCCACTGCCCGGGCCGCCATTGTAAGGAAGGAAATCGATCATTGCGGCGGACCGCTGCGACCTGGCCGAAACAAGTGGCTTGGCGCCGGAATTCCGCGTAATCCGGGGCCGTGGGTGCAATGCCGTGCAACGCGTAGCGAGGCAGGGTCTCCTGCACGATGACGAGCCGGTCGGGATCTGGATAGGGCAGCGGATGCAGCAGCACCGCGTCAATCGCAGAAAAAATTGCGGTGTTCGCACCGATCGCCAGTGCGAGCGTTAGGATCGCGACGAGGCTGAAGCCGGGGCTTTTAAGAAGCTGACGGAACGCGAACTGAAGATCATGCAACATGGTTTTCGACCTTCATGCTTCATTCGAGAACGCTCTCTATTCTAATCGATATCCTCTCTAGCGCCTGGTAAACGCGGTGGTCTCAATAGGTCGATGCAACACCATCTGATATAAGTCTGCTCTCTAAAGGTGGTGTTATATGAAGCCAGGGAAACGGTTTGGACTGTCTGCGATCGAGAAGAGCGACATCTGGAGGCGATGGAAGGCGGGAGAGACGCTGCATGAGATTGGGCGCGCCTTTGACAAGCCACATACCTCCATTCGCTGTTTGTTGTTGCCTCGCGGAGGGATTCCTCCCACAGTGCGCCGTCGCTCCCGTCTAGCCCTCACGCGGTCTGAGCGAGAGGACATCTCGCGAGGGATCGCATCCGGTTCATCGATTCGTGAGATAGCTAGACATCTGGATCGAGCAGCTTCGACGGTGGGCCGGGAGGTCACACGCCATGGTGGCCGTCCCGCCTATCGAGCGCATGAGGCGGATGACCAAGCCTGGGAGTCGGCCTTGCGGCCCAAGAAGTGCCTTCTTGCCCTGCACCGGAGGTTGCGAGAGGTCGTTGCGAGTAAACTGATCCTGGAATGGTCGCCCGAGCAGATTTCCGGGTGGCTGAAGACCGAGTATCCCAAGGACGAGAGGATGCGCGTGTCCCACGAGACCATTTACCGTAGCCTATTCATCCAAGCGCGTGGAGTGCTGAAAAAAGAGCTGATGGACCACCTGCGAACCAAGCGGCGCATGCGCCGCTCGCAGCACTCTCGTATCTTCAAAGACTCGCGCGGTCAAATCGCAGATGCCATCTCGATTAGGGAAAGACCCGCTGAAGTTGAGGACCGCGCGGTCCCTGGTCATTGGGAGGGCGATCTGCTAAGCGGCTCACGGAACAGTCACATCGTGACTTTAGTGGAGCGTCATTCACGCTTTGCCATGCTGATCAAAGTGCCCAGCAAGGACACCGCAGTGGTGGTGACGGCATTGAGTCGGCATATTCGTAAACTCCCTGCTACCCTGCGGCGCTCGCTGACGTGGGATCGCGGACTGGAGATGGCGAAACACAAGGACTTTACGGTAGCTACCGATGTGCAGGTCTACTTCTGCGATCCGCAAAGTCCCTGGCAGCGCGGCACGAACGAAAACACCAACCTGCTTTTACGGCAATACTTCCCGCGAGGAACCGACCTATCTGTCTACTCTCAAGCACAGCTCGACCGGGTCGCACTGCGCTTGAATCAACGCCCGAGACAGACGCTAGGTTTTCAGACTCCGGCGAGTAAACTTCAGCAAGTGTTGCGTCGACCGTCTGAGCTGGCACGACGCAATATAAAAGGGCGCCCCTTTTGGAGTAGGGTTTGGGTGCTTGCCTCAATCCCTACAGAAAGGAACGCCCTCAATGGATAGCAAAAAGTATATCGGTATGGATGTCCACAAGGAAAGCATTTCGATTGCGGTGATGAATGGTGTGGGAAAGATCGTGATGGAGTGCGTGATCGAGACAAAAGCCAGCATGATTCTGCAGTTTGTCGATGGGCTGCGCGGAGACTTGCAGGTCACGTTCGAAGAAGGAACCTCGGCCGCTTGGTTGTACGACTTGCTGAAACCGCACGTGACGAAACTGCTGGTGTGCGATCCGCGAAAGAATGCCTCCATGAGGGAAGGCAACCAGAATGACAAGATCGACGCCCGCCGGTTGGCCGAGCTGCTGCGTCTCAATCATCTCAGCCCCGTCTATCACGGTGAACACGGGCTGCGAAGTCTGAAGGAACTGGTACGCAGTTATCTCACCATCACCAAAGATCTCGGACGGGTCATGTCGCGGGTGAAGGCCATCTATCGCAGTTGGGCCATTCCCTGCACCGGCAAGCAGGTTTATGCCCCTCGGCATCGGGCCGAGTGGCTCGCGAAGATCACGGAACCGGGGGTTCGCCGACGGGCAGAGTTTTACTACCAACAGCTCGATGCGCTGCGGACGGTACGTCGGGAAGTGCGGCGGGAGCTGTTGGCGGAGGGCAAGAAACACAAGACCTGGAAACGGCTCTGCCAGATTCCTTCGATCGGTCCGATCCGGTCCGCCGTACTGCTTGGCATTCTGCAGACCCCGCACCGTTTCCGCACCAAGCGGCAGCTATGGACTTACAGCGGTTTTGGCATCGAGACACAAAGCAGCGCCGATCACCGTCGTGTCGACGGGCAGCTCGAACGAGCGAAGAAACAGAGCTCCATCCGCGGATTGAACCGAAACTGCAATCACGATCTGAAGAATCTGTTTAAGGGCGCGGCGATCGTGGCCTCGAGCAAACCCGGTCCGTTTCAAGAGTTCTACACCGCTTTGCTGACTAAGGGCATTCGGCCGGAGATGGCGCGTCTAACCTTGGCCAGGAAGATTGCCACCATCGTGTTGATCGTGTGGAAGAGAGGAGCGTGCTTCGACGCCCAACATCTGAAACCACAAGCAGCTTGAGTGTCTCTGACCGAGTCCGCTCCATCTCTGGGGATTTCTCTGGCGGTGGCCGTGGAGTTCTCGAGGCACTCTGGTTCGAGAGCGAGTCTCAGCCGATT
>CAVXTQ010000006.1:0-826759 GCA_963764675.1 uncultured Acidobacteriota bacterium | reverse complement strand
GTCTAAAGACCGGCCACTACAGGTAGCTTTGCGGAGCGGGAATGGCAAACATAAAAGCGGACGAAATCAGCAAGATCCTGCGCGAGCAGATCGAGAACTACGAGCAAAGCGTCGCGGTGGACGAAGTTGGCTCGATCATCAGCGTTGGCGACGGTATCGCGCGCATTCATGGCTTGGACAAGGTCATGGCCGGCGAGATGCTCGCGTTCCCGCACAACATTTTCGGCATCGCGCTGAACCTGGAAGAAGAGGAAGTCGGCGCCGTGCTGCTGGGCGAGTCGTTCGAGCTGAAAGAAGGCGACACGGTCAAGCGCACGAACACGATCATGTCCGTGCCCGTTGGCGAAGCGTTGATCGGACGCGTGGTCAGCCCGCTCGGCGAACCGCTCGACGGCAAAGGCCCCATCACCGCCAAGCAGCGTAATCCGCTGGAGAAAATCGCTCCCGGCGTGCTGGATCAGCCAGCCGGTGCGCGAGCCGGTGCAGACGGGCATCAAAGCTATCGATTCGATGATCCCGATCGGCCGCGGGCAGCGCGAACTGATCATCGGTGACCGCCAGACGGGCAAAACCGCCGTCATTTTGGACACGATCATCAATCAAAAAGGCGGCGACCTGATTTGCATTTACTGCGCCATCGGGCAGAAGCGCTCGACGATCGCGCAGGTCGTCAAGGTTCTGACCGACGCCGGTGCGATGGAATACACCATCATTGTCGCGTCGTCCGCCTCCGAGCCGGCTTCGGTGCAGTACATCGCGCCGTACGCCGCGTGCGCCATGGGCGAATACTTCCGCGACACCAAGCGCCACGCGATCACGTTCTACGACGACCTTTCCAAGCATGCTCAGGCGTATCGAGAAATTTCGCTGTTGCTGCGCCGGCCACCGGGACGCGAGGCGTTCCCTGGCGATGTGTTTTATCTTCACTCGCGCTTGCTGGAGCGCGCCGCCAAACTAAACGACAAGCTGGGTGCGGGTTCGCTCACTTCGCTGCCGGTGATTGAGACGCAGGCCGGCGACGTTTCCGCGTACATTCCGACGAACGTGATTTCGATCACCGACGGGCAAATTTATTTGGAGGCCGACCTTTTCAACGCGGGCATTCGTCCCGCAATCAACGTGGGAATTTCGGTTAGCCGCGTGGGCGGAAACGCGCAGATCAAAGCGATGCGCCAGGTGGCGGGCTCGCTGCGCTTGGACATGGCGCAGTTCCGCGATCTGGCGGCCTTCGCGCAATTCGGCGCCGATCAACTGGACAAAGCCACGCAAGCGCAGTTGGGGCGCGGCCAGCGGCTCACGGAAGTCCTGAAGCAAGATCAATACGTTCCACTTTCGGTGGAAAAACAAGTGCTCAGCATCTTCGTGGCGACCAGCGGCTTGCTGGATGCCGTGCCGGTTGCCGACGTGCGGCGCTTCGAGCGCGAGATGCTGCAATTCGTCGAGACCAGCAATCCGTCAATCCTGAAAAATATCGCTGAAAAGAAGGCACTCGACGACGGAATCAGAGCCGAGATCAAGAAGGCCGTAGGCGCCTTCAAGGAGCGTTTTACCGCGTCGGTGGCGGAAGCCGCGAAGAAGTAGAGATTCGCGCGCAGCGACACGATCATGCCCACACTTCTCGATTTCCGGCGCCGCATCCGCTCGGTGAAGAACAGCCAGCAGATTACGCGCGCGATGAAGTTCGTCGCCGCGGCGCGGCTTCGCCGGGCGCAGGAAGCTGCGTTTGCTGCGCGTCCCTACGCGCAGGAGCTCTCGAGGCTGCTGCGGTCGATCATGGCGCGCATTCAGGAGCCGCAGCATCCGCTCCTGGAGCATCGCGAGGAGAAAAACATTCTGGCCATCGTTCTGAGCGGCGAACGCGGATTGGCCGGCGCCTTCAATGCCAACATTCTTCGCAAAGCGGGCGAATTTTTCCGCGCCAACAGCGGAAAGAAGGTCGTCACCATCCCGGTGGGTAAGAAGGGCCGCGACTCGCTGAAGAAAGCGGGCTTCACGTTTGCCGGCGAATATGTCAATGTCTTGGCGCGCGTCGAATTCAAGACCGCTCGGGAAATCGCCAACCTGGCCACGGAGCTGTACGCGAAGCGGGAAGTCGATGCCGTCTATATCATCTTCAGCGAGTTCAAGAGCGTCATGGCACCCGAATTGGCGGTAGAGAAACTGTTGCCCGTCGAAGCCATCGCCGAAGATAAAGAAGAACTTCTAAAGACGGCGCGAAGGAAAGCACCCAGGTCGACTACATCTACGAGCAGCCCGCCGAGCGATTGCTCGACAAGCTGCTGCCGCGCTACGTCGAAACTCAAGTGCTCCGCGCCATGCTGGAATCGTCTGCGTCAGAATATGCCGCGCGCATGACCGCAATGGAATCGGCAACGAAGAACGCCGGCGACGTGATCGAGGCGTTGACGCTGCACATGAACAAAGTTCGCCAGGCAGCCATTACGAAAGAAATTATCGAAATTGTCAGCGGCGCGACCTATGGGGCGTAGTCACCAGTCACGTCCGAGTTGAGGAGACAGCATGGCAGAGAAAGTCGCAGCAGTGGGACGCGTGGTCCAGGTTATCGGACCCGTGCTCGACATTGAGTTTGAAGCGGGCCACCTTCCCGCCATCTACAACGCCGTTCGCATCACCAGCGAAGGCTTCAACATTCCCGAGCCGCTCGACGTCACCGTCGAAGTGCAGCAGCACCTCGGCGAAGGCCGCGTCCGCGCCGTCGCTATGGAGCCCACCGAAGGAATGGTTCGCGGCATGAAGGCTTTCGACACCGGCGAAGGCATCACCGTACCCGTCGGCCGCCCGACGCTCGGCCGCGTGATGAACGTGCTGGGCAAGCCGGTCGATCAGCTAGGGCCGATCGTTAGCGACAAACACTATCCGATTCATCGTCCGGCGCCGAAGCTCGAAGATCAGTCCACTACTCTGGAAATGTTTGAAACGGGAATCAAGGTCGTTGACCTGATCGAGCCATATCTGAAGGGCGGAAAAATCGGCCTCTTCGGCGGCGCGGGTGTGGGCAAGACCGTTCTCATCATGGAGCTGATTCACAACGTCGCTATGAAGCACGGCGGCGTCTCCGTTTTCGCCGGTGTGGGCGAGCGCACGCGCGAAGGCAACGACCTGTGGCTGGAAATGTCCGAGGGCGGTGTAATCGTCCCCGGCAATTCGGAAAAATCGCGCGCTGCTCTGATTTATGGACAAATGACGGAGCCGCCCGGCTCGCGTCTTCGCGTCGGCCTGACGGGTCTTACCGTCGCTGAATATTTCCGCGACGAAGAACACCTGGACGTGCTGCTCTTCATCGACAACATTTTCCGTTTCGTGCAAGCCGGTTCAGAAGTCTCGGCGCTGCTCGGCCGCATGCCGAGCGCCGTCGGATATCAGCCGAACCTCAACACGGAAATCGGCGAGCTGCAGGAGCGCATTACCTCCACGAAATCCGGATCGATCACGTCGGTGCAGGCCATCTACGTACCTGCCGACGACTACACCGACCCGGCTCCAGCGGCGACTTTCGCGCACCTTGATGCGACCACGAACCTGAGCCGGCAAATCGTCGAGCGCGGCATTTACCCCGCTGTCGATCCGCTTGGCCAGTTATTCGCGCATTCTCGATCCGCGAATCGTAGGCGCCGAGCACTACGCCGTGGCCCGCGGCGTGAAATCCATTCTGCAGCGCTACAAGGATTTGCAGGACATCATCGCGATTCTGGGTATCGAAGAGCTTTCCGACGAAGACAAGCGCACTGTCGCTCGCGCGCGCAAGATCGAACGGTTCTTGTCGCAGCCCATGTTCGTGGCCGCGCAGTTTACCGGCCTCGAAGGCAAATACGTCAAGATCGAAGACACTGTGCGCAGCTTCAAGGACATCGTCGAAGGCAAGTATGACGACGTTCCGGAGCAGGCGTTCTATATGGTCGGAACCATCGAGGAAGCTCTGGAAAAAGCCGAGAAGATGAAGGCCACCGCCTAAGACAGAGAATGCTTCCCGATTCCATCGAGCTCGTTGTCGTTACCCCGGAGCGCCAGTTGCTCCGCCAGACCGTCGTGGAGGTCACGCTTCCCGGCGCGGATGGTCAGTTGGGTATTTTGCCGGGCCACGCTCCGCTGATCACCGAGCTGGGCATCGGCGAGATGAACTATCGCGCGAAAGTCGGGCGACGCCGGCACGCTGGCGATCATCAGCGGTTTTGCGGAGGTGCTGGGCGGCCGCGTGACCGTACTCGCGGAAACTGCCGAGCGGCCGGAAGAAATCGATGTCGCGCGAGCCGAAGAAGCAAAGAAACGCGCCGAACAGCGCCTTGCTGCCGCTGCTAGCGATCCTAGCGTCGATTGGGACCGCGCCGCCATCGCGCTGCAGCGCTCGCTGATTCGCATTCAAGTTGCCGGCAAGCGTCGTAGCGTGAGGGTTTCCAGCGAGTAGCGCGCCACGATGGCCCCCACTACCTAATGGAACCCATCACGCTGTACACAACCCGCTGGTGCCCGGACTGCCGTCGCGTGAAATACTTTTTGAAGGAACGCGGTGTCGACTACCGCGAAGTGAACATCGAAGAGGATGAAACGGCCGAAGCTATCGTTATCAACGCCAACAGTGGCAAGCGCAAAGTCCCCACGCTGAAAGTCGGCGAGCGTTATTTCGCTTGCAGCCCGTTCAATCCCGTAAAGCTAGCCAACGAGCTCGGAATCCCGCTCAATCTCTAGATTCTAAACCGCCTAATTCCCTAATTCAGCGAGAGGCCGCGTGTCCACACGTTGGTCACGCGCAAATCGTCATCCAGCAAAACAATGTCGGCGTCGGCGCCGGTGCGAAGCGCGCCCTTCTTGAACTCGATTCCCAGCAGCGTGGCCGGATTCACGGTTAGCATGCGTATTGCATCCGGCAGCGGGATGCCCAACGCCACGATGTTGCGCAGTGCGCGATCCAGCGTCAGCGTGCTGCCCGCAAGGTTTCCTTCGGAGTTGCGGCAGACTCCGCCGGACACGGTTACCTCAATTTTGCCCAGCATATATTTTCCGTCCGGCATCCCGGTAGCGGAGACGCCATCGCTGACCAGAATCACGCGTCCGGCGCCCTTGGCTTGCAGGAGCAGGCGCATGGCGGCTTCCTCGACGTGCACGCCGTCGGCGATCAGCTCCGCGGTCACGTCCGGCGACGTGAGCACCGCGCCGATCACGCCGGAGTCGCGGTGCGAGAACGGCCGCATCGCGTTATACACATGCACGGCGTGGTGCACCCCACGCGCCATGCCCGCACGCGCTTGCTCGTAGGTTGCATCGGTGTGCCCCATCGCTACGACCACGCCTGCTTTGTGGGCCGCGTCGATGCAGGGCGCAGCGCCTAGTAGCTCCGGTGCGATCGTAAGAATGCGGGCGTTGCCGGCAGCTGCGTGCAAAAACCGTTCCAGCATGTCCGCCGACGGCAGTTGGATCCACTCCTTCGGATGCACGCCGCGCCGCGCCGGGCTGATGAATGGCCCTTCGTAATGAATCCCCAAGACCTCGGCGCGTGGCTCATCGGTTTCATGCTGCGCTGCGATGTATCGCGCAATTCCTTCCACGCTTCGGACGGTGTCGTCGGGGCTGGCGGTTACCGTCGTGGCCACAAAGGAAGTTGTCCCGTGGCGAGCGACGGTGCGCGCAACCGCACTCATTCCTTCTTTGCCGGCCTCCATCACGTCATGCCCGCCGGCGCCGTGGATGTGCACGTCTACAAACCCAGGGATGGCAGTTTGCTGCGTCGCTAAAACTTCTTGTGCTCCTGCAGGCACGCTCATCCCTTGGCGCGGGCCAATCGCTTCGATTTCGCCGTCGCGGATCAAGATTCCCGCATCTGGAATTTCCGTCGTCGGGGTAAACGCTCTCGCTGTGTGCAGCAGAATGGTCGTCATGGACAGGACAACATCGTAGCGGAAATTGCTCGCGTCGCAAAAGCAAAACGAGCGAAGCCGATGCCTCGCCCGCCGCCGATTTCGTCAGAGATGATGCTTACTTGCTCTTTGCGGGAGCCATGTCGATGCTGCTCAATTTGAGCGTATCGCCATCTACGCTGCCCTTGACGGTCACGTGGTGGCCGGCATGCTCCGCCACTTTGTCCTGATCGTCGATGGCATACACCTTTTTGTCGGCGTCGTTCACGAAGACATATTTCTCGCCCGCCTTCGCGCACTTGATCGTGCACTCACGTGCCCCTTCGTGTGCCGCCTTGGCGCCGCATTTCGCGTCCGAGATGTAGCCCGTCCAACTGCCATCGGCTGCCGCCATCGTCATCGCGCCCGCAAAAAGCGCTACCGCGATTCCTGCCACAAGACGTAGTTTCATGATCGCCCCCTCCTGCCCGTGAACTGTGGATTCTGATCTTACGGCCAGCGGCACAACCTGCTGAACCTGCCCGGCCGTGTCTCTCATGGTACGCCTGCTAGCCTTGGCTGGAGGGCTGCAAAAAGAAAAAAGGGAGGATTCTCTGGAATCCTCCCTTGGGGGTTCGCTCTTGAGAGAGCTCTGGTCACTGCAAGGTCTAGGTTATTGGCCGGACGTGCTTGCCGCGGTGGTTCCCGCTGCCTTGGGCACGCTTAGATAGCCGGATGCGGTCGACTTGGTCACTTTGTTGACCACCAGTTCCAGCTTCTCGTGGCTTCCGGCGGCATAAAAGAAGATCGGCTCATTGACAGAGCGGTTCTTCTTCTCGAAGTTCTGGTCGTCCGCGAGCACGTTGATCGTGAACTGGTTCTTCTTGGTGTTGGTATCTTTCAGTTCGACCTGAATGACGCCGACCTTCGAGGCGCCGGCTTTACGCGTCACGGTGAACTCGTAATAGTCGCGCTGGCCCATGCGGCGGAGCTGGTCGATCTCGTCGTGGTTGCGCGCGATCAGTGTGCCCATCTCGCTGCGCGCCATTTGCAGGCTGTTCTTGGTGGCATCCAAATCGCTCTTCACGCCGGTGACGTCGCCGTTCAGCTTATTCACGTCGTCCGTGCTGGCCTTCGTTGCGAGCTGCGTATTTACAGTGCTTTCCAGGCCAGTCAGTTTCTTGTCCACCAGGACCGAGGTAGCCTTGTTCTGCTTTCGCGCGGAAAGCAATTCCGTTTGCGTTAGATTCAATTTGTCGGTCACGACCTTCAGGTCGCTCTGCAGTTGCTGATTGACTTCGTCTTCCTTCGCCAGCCGCTGGCTAAGGGCATCATTGGCCTGTTTCACCGTTGCCTGGGTGCTCTGCTCAATGCTGCTGACGTGGCTTAGTGCGCTCCAGCCTACTCCCAGGCCGATCAGCGAAACTGCGCCCAAGATCCCTACCGCGAGTCCGACCCAACGGGGCGTTCCCGGGGTGACTACGGTCTGATGAATTGGTTCTTGAAACTCGCTCATGGACTTCGTCTCCTTTGGGCGTATCCGCCCTGGCGGTTGTAAAGGAGCACCTCCCACACCAAATGCCCTACCGGCTGTGGAAAAACTGATAATTCCACTGTTGACTGCGTGTTACGGGGATTTCCGGGCCCGGCCAGGGAGCTCTCTATACGTACTAGTACCAGTAAAGATTACGCTGTTGCAGCCTGCTGGGGTGATTTCTTGCTGGAGCGAGATTTGGCTGCGGACGTAGAACCGAAATTTCACGGTCCGAAAACAAAATAGGCTGCGCGCGGACTCACGCACAGCCATAAGTTATTGTTGTGGAAAGAATTACAGCTCCGTGCCCTATGCCGCCGTTGGCGTTGCTTCGGCGTCCGGCTGACGCGCGGGGCCGAAATATCGGTCCAGTGTGGTGTTCGCAGCGTCGAAAACCAGATGACAATCGTGGCACTCGCTCAAGTGCCGCTCGATCTCACTTTCGACAGAAGGCGAGAGTTTCCGCTCTAAGTACCAACAAATCAGATGAATAGTGTCTTTGCAGCTCATATCCCCCGTCCCGAATAGCCCCCGCCCCCCAACAGCTGTGGGCGGTTAATGGTGCACTTGACTTACCAAAGGAGCCAAACAGAAGGATGTTTTTTTAACGGCAAGAGAATCAAAGGGTTAAAACGATTCAGCCATCCCGTGCTCCCTGCCCCTGCACCTTCACGACTGGAATCTTTACACTTGCGCTAGCGAAATTGTGCAGAAATTCGCGCCCAACCCGCTTAGCGCTGTGGCACAACCGTCATTTCGCGCAGCGCCGCGATCCGATCCTCAAGCGGCGGGTGAGTGCTAAACAGCGAGCTCATGCTCCCGCGTCCAAACAAGGGCTTCACGATGCACAGGGCCGCGGTCGAAGGTGACACGGCCGTGGTTGGGATCCGCTGGTTGTAGGCCCCGAGCTTCTGGAGGGCGCTGATCAGCCCGTAGGGCTGGCCCACCATCTGGGCGCCCGTCTGGTCGGCTGAGTACTCCCGGGTCCTGGAAAGGAACAATTGCAGCATGAGGGCTGCGAACGGTGCCAGGATCATCATCAGGATCGCACCAATAGCGCCACCGCTTCCTTCGCGGTCGTCGTCGCGGCCTCCGCCAAAGCCTCCGAAAATCATGCCCCACCGAGCCATGGACGCCAGATAGGTAATCGCGCCGGCAATGGTTGCCGCGATGGAACTCGTCAGGATGTCGTAGTTCCGCACATGCGATAACTCGTGTGCGATGACGCCTTCGAGTTCGTCGTCAGTCATCAGCTCCAGCAAACCTTGGGTCACCGCGACCGAGGCGTGCCGCGGATTCCGGCCGGTGGCGAACGCGTTCGGTGCCGCTTCGGGAACTACGTACAATTTTGGCACTGGCAGGTTCGCTTTGGCCGCCAGCCGCTCCATCACCGCGTAGAGCCGTGGCAGCTGCTCGCGCGTCACCGGCTGCGCTCCGCTCGACATCAGCGCAATCTTATCGGAGAAAAAATACGATACGGCGTTCATCACGATCGCGAATCCCAGCGCGATCTTGAGCCCCGTCGGCCCGGCGAGCGCCCCGCCCGCTAGCACCAGGAGCACGCTCATCAAAATCAACAGAACGCCTGTTTTCAGGATCTTCATGACCTCGCCGCAATTCTATCTACGCGAAATCGAGCGCAGAAATTTCAGTTTAGAGTGCGAGCCGGAGCGCGTCAAACGACGCGCTCCGTTCTACTCCAACAGGTTTCGTTACTTGCCCGCGACCGCAGCCGACTTAGGTGGCGCCACGCGTTCAAATCGCATCGCGTCCTTCTGCCCATCGCGATCGACACGCACGCGGTCACCCGGAAGAATCTTGCCTTCCAGGATTTGCAGCGCCAGCGGATCCTGAATCATGCGCTGAATGGTTCGCCGCAACGGCCGCGCTCCGTATGCCGGATCGTGGCCTTCGTGCACTAGCAACCCTTTCGCCGCAGGTGTCAATTCCAGCGTAATGCGCCGCTCGGCCAGGAGTTGATCCACGCCACGCAGCAGCAAGTCCACGATTCGCTCGAGGTGTTCCTTGCCGAGCGGATTGAAAATCACGATTTCGTCGATGCGGTTGATGAATTCCGGCCGGAACGCTGCGCGCAAGGCTTCCATCGCTTCCTTTCGCGCTCGCTCCGGGTCGCGGTGCGCCAGCTCGAAAATTGCGGTCGATCCCACGTTGCTGGTCATTACTAACACCGTGTTGCGGAAGTCCACCGTACGGCCCTTACCGTCGGTCAGGCGCCCGTCCTCCAGGATTTGCAGCAATACGTTGAAAACGTCCGGGTTCGCCTTTTCGATTTCGTCGAACAGGATCACGGAGTACGGATGCCGCCGCACTTGCTCGGTAAGCTGTCCGCCCTCCTCGTAGCCGACGTAGCCTGGCGGCGCACCGATCAGTCGCGACACGCTATGCTTTTCCATGTACTCGGACATGTCGATGCGGATCATCAGCTTCTCGTCGTCGAACAGAAACTCCGCCAGCGCTCGCGCCAGCTCGGTCTTGCCAACGCCGGTCGGTCCCATGAAAATGAACGACCCGATGGGCCGCTTCGTGTCCGACAAGCCGGCGCGGCTTCGGCGAACGGCGTTCGCCACCCGCGTCAGGGCTTCGTCCTGACCCACCACGCGCTGCCGCAGCCGCTCCTCCATGTGTACGAGCTTCTGCACTTCGCCTTCGAGCAAACGGCCCACGGGAATGCCGGTCCACTTACTCACCAGTTTCGCGATGTCTTCCTCGTCGACTTCTTCCTTCAGTATCGGCGAGTTCTTTTGCACCGCCGCGAAGCGCTCCTCCGCCTGCTTCAGCTCGCGTTCCGCCGCGGCTATCCGCCCATAGCGGATTTCCGCCACCTTGGCGAGCTCTCCGGACCGTTCGAACCTCTGTTCCTCGGCGCGCAGCTGCTCGATCTGCTCTTTCAGCTTACGAATTTTGCCGATAGCGTCCTTTTCGGTCTGCCAGCGCGCTTTGCGCCCGCTGGAATCCTCGCGCAGCTTCGCCAGTTCCTTTTCGATTTGCGTTCGGCGTTCCTTTGAATGCGCGTCTTTTTCTTTCAGCAGCGCTTGCCGCTCGATTTCCAGCTGCATGATGCGCCGCTCGATTTCGTCGATCTCCACGGGCAGGGAATCGATCTGCATACGCAGGCTGGCCGCGGCTTCGTCGATCAGATCGATCGCTTTATCCGGCAAGAACCGGTCGGAGATGTAGCGGTGCGACAACGTGGCCGCCGCAAGAATCGCCGCATCCTTGATGCGCACGCCGTGATGGACTTCGTAGCGTTCTTTCAAGCCGCGCAGGATCGCGATGGTATCTTCTACGGTTGGTTCGCTCACCAGGACGGGTTGGAATCTCCGCTCCAACGCGGGATCTTTCTCGATGTATTTCTTATATTCGTTCAGCGTGGTTGCGCCGATCGCACGCAATTCGCCGCGTGCCAGCGCGGGCTTCAGCATGTTCGAGGCGTCCATCGCGCCTTCGGCAGCGCCCGCACCCACCAGCGTATGCAACTCGTCGATGAACAGGATGATCTGGCCTTCGGCCTCGGTGATTTCCTTCAGCACCGCCTTCAGGCGATCTTCAAATTCGCCGCGGAACTTCGCGCCTGCCACCAGCGCCGCCAAGTCCAGCGCCACGATGCGTTTTGTTTTCAGCACATCCGGCACATCACCGGAAATGATCCGCTGCGCCAAGCCTTCGACAATGGCAGTCTTTCCCACGCCCGGTTCGCCGATCAGCACCGGATTATTTTTCGTGCGCCGCGCCAGGATTTGCATCACCCGGCGGATCTCTTCGTCGCGCCCGATTACCGGATCGAGTTTCGACCTGCGCGCCAGCTCGGTAAGATCGCGCGCGTACTTCTCCAGCGCCTCATAGGTGGCTTCCGGGTTCTGCGAAGTCACGCGCTGGGTGCCCCGCAAGCCAGTCAAGGCTTGCAAGATGGCCTCATGCGAAGCGCCATGCTTTTTCAGCAATTGACCCACAGGATCGCGATCCGCCCCGGCAATCGCCAGGAACATGTGCTCGGTGGAAACGTATTCGTCCTTGAATGCTTCAGCCTCTTTGAAGGCGCGTTCCAGCACATCATTTAACGGACGGCTCAGGTGCTGCTGGCCAAAGCCGGTTACCTTGGGAAACCTGCCGATTTCGCGTTCAATCTCTTGCGACAATAGTTCGCTACGAATACCAAGCCGCGCCAGCAGCGGAGAGACCACTCCGTCCGCTTGCGCCACCAGCGCCGCCAGCAAATGAGCCGGCTCAACCTGCTGGTTCTCGTGACGCGCGGCCACCTCGTTCGCGCTTTGCAGCGCTTCCTGAGCCTTGACCGTCATTTTTTCAAATCTCAACATGATGTTTCCTCACCGCTTGTTTAGCAAAAAAGGGGCTGGCCTTTAGCCAGCCCCTCTAGTGTGCGCCACTTCTTACTGGCTTGCTTACTTGCCGGCCGCGGCAGCCGCCACCGCCGGCGTCCCAACGTTCACTTTGATCTGTTTCGGCTTGGCTTCCTCGCGCTTCGGAATGTTCAAGGTCAACACGCCGTTCTGATAGTCGGCCTTGATGCCCTCCGGATTCACGGTGTTCGCCAACGAGAAGCTTCGGCTGAACGAGCCATAGGCGCGTTCCACGCGCAGATAGTTTTCCTCGTTCACCTTCTTCTCGAACTTGCGCTCGCCGCGAATGCTCAAAACATTGTTCTCCACGCGGATGTCGAGATCCTTGGCATCGACGCCCGGTAGATCGGCCTTCACCACAAGCTCGTGTTCGGTCTCGTTGATGTCAACGGCCGGAGCCCACGTCGTGAGGTTGGATTCCTCGCTGGTGCGCTCGAATGCGTCGTTGAACAAGCGATTCATTTGGTCCTGCAGAGTGGTGGCTCCGCGGAAAGATGTCAGTGTTCTCATGTCCTTCAGCCTCCATTGCTAAGTGACTACGTCAAGATCATAAAATATGCGTGTATTATTGTCAAGTATAAAATCAGGATGCCCAAATCCCATGTAAGATACTTAAAATAATAACCTTAAATGGGGAGCTCGTTTGAGACTCCAAAGTAAGAAATGGGCTGGAATCCGGCATTGCCCCTCTGCCATGCTTGTGGAGCGGCCGTTCTCTTGTACGAGGGTTTTGCTGCTAGACTGCCGCCATGCGGCTCGACGAGCTCGACTACCACCTTCCCAGCCAGCTCATTGCTCAACGTCCGCTTGACCGCCGCGACGCCTCACGTCTCCTCCTTCTGAACCGCGCGACGGGCCAGCTCGAAGACCGCCTTTTTGCGCAGCTTCCAGAGCTCCTCCGCGGCGACGAGTTGCTGGTCCTCAACAATGCCCGGGTGATACCGGCGCGGTTTTTTGGCCGGCGCGCGGGTATGCGTTCGGATCCACCGTCGCGCACCACTCGCAGCGAGCACCTCACCGGAAAAGTCGAAGTTCTGCTGACACGGCAAATCGAACCGCTCGTCTGGCAGGCGCTGGTGCGTCCGGGACGCAAGATGCCGAAGGGCGAGCGGGTTCTGTTCGGCGAAGGCGAACTCGAAGCGGAGATTGTTTCACGCGGCGAGCTAGGTCTGCGAACGCTGCAATTTGCTTCTCGCGATGGCCACGACGTGAGGGAGCACATCGAGCGATTGGGGCACGTTCCGCTTCCGCCCTACATCGATCGAGACGACGAATACGCCGACCGCGAGCGCTATCAAACCGTTTTTGCGAAACACCTAGGTGCGATTGCGGCGCCGACCGCAGGCCTGCATTTCACGCCGGAGGTCCTGGAACAAATTCGCCGCCGAGGCGCCGAGATCTGCGAGCTAACTTTGCATGTCGGCCTCGGAACGTTCCAACCAATCCACGCGGAGACCCTGGAAACTCACGTGATGCACGGCGAATCCTACGAGATCTCGGAAGAAACCGCAGAGCGCATCACAGCCGCGCAAAGGGCTGGCCGGCCAATCCTTGCCATTGGCACTACGGTTGTTCGCGCGCTGGAAGACAGCGCGCTGCGCGCTTCGGAGTCAGGTTCGTCCGCGCTAGTCCGTGCCGGCAAAGCGGAAGCGAGGCTTTTTATTTTCCCCGGATTTCGTTTTCGCGCGGTGAGCGCCCTGCTGACCAACTTTCATCTGCCACGCTCGACGTTGCTTGCTTTGGTCTGCGCACTAGCCGGGCGCGAGCGTGTTCTGGCAGCGTACAAACACGCGGTGGACAACGATTACCGTTTCTATAGCTACGGGGACTGCACGCTGATTCGCTAGGAGGTTGTGGCGGGCTTCGCTGCTACAAACTGCGGGTGCGACGTCCCAGTGGAACGGTCACGGGTTCTTGCGTCTTCACCAACGCGTTTAGGGAGACGAGAAGGGAGGCTACTACAGACTGCAGTCTCCCTCTCATCCGATCCAACAAGGCACCGAAATTCCTTGTCTGTTCACTGAAAACGTCTATTCGCTGAAAACGAAGACGCGCTTTTGTCCGGAGAAGCGCACTTCTTTTACCTGTCCGCTGTTGTCCAGCAGAACGGCGTCAAAGGAAGACTTCACGTCGCGATCTTCCCAGCGGCCTTCGCTTTCCGCGACGACCTGCTTGCCTCTTTGCACGGTGGCCTTGTTGCCGTCGATCATCAGACGGTATTCACCGGCCTGTAGATCGGCCTTCCCTAGTTTCGCGGCCTGTGTGATGTTGATCGTCTTGCTGATGGGTTTTGCAAATACGGGCACTGCCAGCGCAACGACCGCCAGCAATGCGGCACTCCGAAGAAATGAGGATTTCATGCGTGTCAACCTTTCCATCATCGAGTCAGCCGTGAGGACCACCGCTGCAGGTTGCGACAGAGTTGACACGCAGGCACAGGGACGAGTAGCCTTCCCCGAACGACACTTTCTCTTCCTGGACTAACGGCCGGAAAGATGCGTGTCACAGCCCCGCGGCTGCCACCGCGGGGTTTTTCTTAAAACGCTCTGACTGACCTACAATAGCCTACTGGCCGGCTGCACTCGTATAGACGGGTAGCACCCCAGGAATGTTTCGCGACTCGAGGGAAATTTCTTTTGCCGTCTGTCACGAATTTGTCATCAAACAGAGTATGTTTCGGGCAGTTCGTGCAGATTTGCTCAAGATTTCATAGAAGTTAGAACTCGGCTGCCTTTTCTCGCTCCAGACCGTCACACCTCCGGCGCTCTGGTTGTTTTTGCGACCGACGGCAATCCTGTCAGGTGCATCGGCGCGCGTGTTCATCTATACTCAGTTGCTCTTTTTGGATATTCCGAATGCGGGTTCTCGTTCTTAGCGACATACACGCGAACTTTACTGCGCTGACGGCAGCCCTGGATGCTGTCAAGGATAAGCTGGGACCATGTAGTGTGTCTCGGCGACGTCGTTGGATACGGCCCTGATCCGAACGAAGTCACTTCCAAAATTCGCGAACTCGGCGCAAAGACGATTCGCGGCAACCACGACAAAGCCGCAACCGATCAGATGGCCACGCACGACTTCAATCCGGTGGCGAAAGCGGCTGTCGATTGGACTCGCTCGCGCCTCTCTCCTGAGAATTTGAAGTGGCTCTCGGAACTCCCGCCGGGTCCTCTAGAAACCGAAGGCGTCGTTCTCGTCCACGGCGCATTTCAAGATGAAGACGAATACGTTTTCACGCCGGCGCAGGCGCTCGAGGGCCTGCTGGATTCCACCGCGGCGATCACCTTTTTCGGCCACACCCATCACCAGGGTGGCTTCTCCTATGAAAATTTCAATTCGCATCTGGAAGTGCTCAACATTCACCCGCGCCCTACGGACTCCTTCGCTGCCCTTCGCATCGAAATGAAGCGCCGCTACTTGCTGAATCCGGGCTCGGTTGGCCAGCCTCGCGACGGAGATCCTCGCACCAGCTTTGCGATCGCCGACCTGGAACATGAGACCGTTGAATTCTGGCGCGTCCCGTATGATATTTCTGAAGTGCAAGCTCGCATGCGCGCCGCGCGGCTGCCGGAGCCTCTGGTTCAGCGTCTCGTCGTAGGCCGCTGAAGCCGGACGCGGACTCCCGGCAATCTCCCCTTCGTATCGCGTAGAGTGCATACTTGTGGTTGCGGTGACTTCGTGCACGAAGAGCCCCAAATCGAAATTCCCGATCGTGCGGCGCCCGACCGCGGCCGCTTCAACTTTGCTTTGATCCTTGCCGCGGCCGCGCTATTAATTACTTTGGCGGCCCTTTACGTTCTGCCGGGCCGTCAATCCCCGCCGGGTGCGGCGCCGCAAGCATTGCATCTTCCATTCGGCCCCGCCGAGCAGGCTTACGCGTCAAAGATTCAGTTTGAAAACATCAGCTTGAGCCGCGCCGAGAATTTCCTGCACCAAGAGGTCACCACCCTTTCCGGCGATCTCGTCAACACCGGCGGGCGTGCGCTCCGCGGCGTGGAAGTGACCATCGAATTTTTCGACGACATGAACCAAATCGCCTTGCGCGAGACGCGCCCGGTAGTCGCTCCGGCAGCTCCTCCGGTCTCTCCTGGCGAACGCCGGAGCTTCGAAGTCCCCTTCGAGCACATTTCTTCTTCCTGGAATATGCAGCAACCCCTCATCCACGTCACCGGCCTTCAATTCTTGTCGTCGCAGTAGTAGACAGATACGTACATCATCTATAATCATCGGAGTGGAACTCGCCACTGAACTCGAAGCCTCTCTCCGCGATCTCGGCGCGGCTCCTTCCGTCGAGGTTCGCGAGAATGGCGGCCGTGTCGCCGTGTTCGCCGGATTGTCGTGGGAAGTCCGCGGCGCGGCGCAAAAGCCTTTATTGCATTTGTGGTCGGAGCGGCACAGTTTCACGCGTCGCGTGCTCGCCATCACCGCGCATTCCGAACAACGCCTCGCGCTCGCCGTCGAGCGCTTTGGCCGGGCCCGGCCAGATCGCCTCGAATTCGTTCGCTTGGAGTTCGACCCGTCCCCACGCGATCTCTCTCGTGAGGAGTCTTGCGCGCGCCTCAGCCGAATCCTCGCAGAGCAGTTTCCCGACGAAACGCTGGAATCGCTGACCAGCGCGCCCGATCTCGAGCACTCTCTCTCCGGGAGTTACGCTCGCGGCTTTCTGCGCAGTGGCTCCGTCTACTGGGCCGTCCTCGGCGCGCTGGATGGGCAATCACAAGAGTCTGCAGAGAACTGCCTGACATTTGGGCTGCTTTGGTTCGACCGCGCGCAGCACTCCGGGCGCCGCGGAGTGCTTGCTGGGCTTCGACTCATCGTTCCTAAATCTGCTTGCCACATTCTCGTTCATCGCCTCCAGGCGCTCGATCCGCGGATTCCCCTGGAAATTTACGAACTCGAACCGCAGCGTGAAACCCTCCAGCGCGTCGATCCGCGCTCGGGCAATATCGAAACCTGGCTCGTTCCCAAACGCGAATCGCAATCACTTCTCCACCTAGCGCAGCCCGCCATTGATCCGATTGTGGCCCTCGCTCCAAGCGTGATTACGGTGCATCCCGTCGTGCAATCCCGCCAAGTGTGGCTTCGCTTCCGTGGGCTGGCGTTCGCTCGTTGGGACGCCGGCATGGTTTTCTTCGGCACCGCCGAACGGCGAGAGAAACTAAGCGTCGCCTCGCGCCCGGCGCTCCAGCGTTTGCTGCACGAACTCGAGACGCACCGTCATCCGCTCGCAAGCGAGACGCGCAATCCTTTGTATCGCGCGCAACCCGAAGGGTGGCTCGAATCCCTGGTTCGCAACGACGTCACGCGCATCGACGCCGCTCTCGATTCGCGTTTTGTCTACACCCAAGTTTTCGCCAATAGCTGCGGCGAGCACGGCATTCTCGACGTGCTCACAATCACGCGCGACGCCCGCCTCGCGATTCTCGAGCTGAAAGCAGCCGAGTACATTCACCTCCCGCTCCAAGCAGCCGATTACTGGCTGCGCATCCAACATCATCTCCAACGAGGCGATTTTCGGCACTGCGGATATTTCACCGGCATTCAGTTGCAACCCGCTCCTCCGCTCGTATACCTGGTTGCTCCGGAGCTGCGCTTCCATCCCACCACGGATGTGCTGCTGCGTTATCTCGGCCCGGAGATGGAAGTTATTCACGTGGGCCTCGCCGAGAACTGGCGCCGCGGCCTTCGCGTCGTCCATCGCCGCTAACCATCGAGCACTATTTTGTTTATCAGCTATTCATATTTTAGGCAGGAATTCCGCTGTTCCCGCGCACGCCTCAAGAGTAGAATGGCTGCTCTCAGGTACCGAAAGGCGGCACGGTGAATTTTTCGGCCATCATTCGCCAGACCGGCGAAGTCTCCATCATAGATCTCACCGGACAACTCACTTCCTTTGCCAGCGGCGCTCTCCGCGACACCGTCGGCGGACTGATGAAGCAAGGGCGAAAAAAAATCGTGCTCAATGTGGGGGGGTTGATTTATCTCGACAGCTCCGGCGTCGGCGAGCTGGTCAACTGCTACATGAGCGTGATCAAGCAGGGCGGCGAAATGAAAGTCGTCGGGCTGACTCCCAAGGTTGAAGAAATCCTCAAGATCACGCAACTCTACCGCGTCTTTCAGGAATTCCACGACGAAGAAACAGCCCTGCAAAGCTTCCCCGAAACCCGAAAAAAAGAAAGCGCTTGAGACGCTAGAAAGCTGCGCGCACAAGAATCCCGTCGCACGTTGCGATCAGGACGCGCAACAAGTGTCACAACCTCATCTGCATTTTTTCATTAGAGCAAGAAATCGCCGAAAAAATTGTCGCGGAGAGCTACGCAGAAAAAGTCGCCGTAAAAGGAGAGAAGCAGCTAAGGTGTTGGCCTTAACTGCTTCCCGGGGTGTGTCCTCGAAGTGGTTAGTTAGTATTATAGATGCATCCGGTGAAAAAAGGTTTCCTTTTTATGTGAAATTTCTTTAACTCCATTAAATTCAGAAACTTGTTAGTAAAACAGATACTTGCGCCACCGCTCGTCGCGGTGCCCGATCAAGCGCATCAATTGCCGGGAGGTATGCAGCGTGAACGGCCGCGGCCGCCGCGCCAACTTGAGGCCCGCCTCTTCCGGAGTCCGGTCGCCCTTGCTGTTGTTGCAGTTGTAGCAGCAGGCCACCAGGTTCTCCCACGAGGAACGCCCTCCCCGGGAACGCGGTACCACATGATCCAGCGTCAGTTCCGAACCGGGAAACACCCGCCCGCAGAACTGGCACGTATTGCGGTCGCGCAGCAGGATATTCTTCCTGGAAAGGGCCCGGCTCTGCTGCGGGATATGCCGGTAAGCCAGCAGGCGAATCACCGAGGGCACCCGGTGCGCATGCGCCGACGAATGAACCTCGGCATTGTGCAATTCCTCTGCCTGGGCCACGCCCTTCAGCAGCAGCACCATGGCTCGCCGCACGGCCGTCACATTGATCGGCTCGTAGGTGGCATTCAGCACCAGCACGGGCTCCTGCATCAGCGACGCCCGCCGCAACGGCAACGTATTGTGGATTCTACTGCCCGCGGGACTTTCAGAGCTGGGCGCAGCCGCCCCGGACGCTTGGGGGGTAGAATGCCCCCGGGAATCGAGCGGTTCTAGCCGTCGTGCGCTCATCGCGCTCCCTTGGGTCACGGTTCGTCGGAACTTATCAGCGGGTGTCGCGCAGCCCGGGCGACCGTCAGGCCAATCACAGACTTGGCCCCCGCCTCTCGCAACGCATTGGCACAGGCGTCGAGTGTGGCTCCTGTCGTCATTACATCATCTACCAGTAAGACGCGTAGATTGTCAACTTGGCTGCCTGGGCGTGTGGCAAAAGCGCCACGGACCGATTCCCAGCGCTCGTCCAGGCTAAGCACCTGCTTGTTCGGCCGAGGCCTCGTCCGCATCAGTAAAACCGCGCGATACGGCAGGCCCAGCCGTTTGGCGAGGGGTCTGGCAATCAGGTCGGCTTGGTTGTATCCACGCTCGCGCTCGCGTTGCCGGTGCAACGGTACCGGTACCACGACGTCGGCTGCCAGGGTTTCTGTCTCCCTTCGCACCACCTCCGCCAGACGCTCCGCGAACCACACCTCTAGCGGCTCGATGCGCTCAAAACTTGAGCATCACTATCGCGCGAACGAGTTCCGACCCATAGGTGGCGTAGCTGCGCGCCCGGTCAAAGGCGTACCGCCGCGTCCGGCAAACCGAGCAGACCGGCCGTTCCCCGTCTGGGTCGCTTCCTCCCGCCGCTCGCGCCGCGGAACTCCCGAACGGAGTCTCGGGCAGCGTACCGCAAATCTCACAAAGATCTCCCGCGATCGCCGCAAACGACGCCAGGCACTCTTCGCAAATGGGCACCCGGCTCGCGCGGACCAGCAGCTTCTTGCACAGTCGGCAATCCGCCGGGAACAGAACGCTGACGACGGCATCGCCCGCCTCCGCGAGCCACCCGCCCAACAGCCTCCCGGTCGCACCACGGCCGGCCATGATGCCTGAAGCATATAATTAATTGACTGATAAACAAAGCAGAATCTATCTAGGAATGCTCGTAGGGGCGCAGCACCGCTGCACCCCCAGCTTGGCAGGATCTAAACCATACGCTTGCTTTTGTCGGAAACCCGGCAGGACCTCAGGACCGCGCCCTGCCTCGCAGCAACTACAGCAATCCCTGCTCGATCTTTTCCTGGCAATTGATGCAATGCTTGGCCCAGGGCACCGCTTCCAGCCGTTTCTGCTGCATCTCTTCCTGGCAATTGGCGCACTGACCGTATTCGTTGGCCTTGATGCGCTTCAACGCCTCGTCGATCATGTTCAGGATGGTGCGATCGGTGTTGGTCATGCCGAAGAGAAACTCTTTGGTGTAAGAGTTTGCCGCTTTGTCTGCCAGATCCACCGTCGGATCGTCATCCGCCTGCCGTCCTTCTTCTTCGGTTCGCGCGATCGTCTTCATCAGCTCTTCGCGTCGCGTCGTCAACTTCTTTTTGTAGTAGTCCAGCCTTTTCTTGTCCATTTGGGAGTCCCGCCCCTCAGTCTAGTTTCCGGGGCCATCTAAAAACTCCATAGTGTAGGCCGACCCTCTATCGCTGTCAAGATTACGGCTCTAACTGCAAAACAGTATTTACGGAAAGAACTCACGAGTAGGACCGCCAGCGACCGCGTCTCCGGTTGACTTTGCGCCGCTACTCATTACAAATGGACCCTCAAGGCTGCGGGTCTAGAGACCCAATCCCCCATGAAGATCCTCGACCTTCTCATTGGAAAACCCCTGGCCACCAGTGACGAACGGGCCGAGCAGATCGGCCCGGCGCAAGGCATCCCGATTTTCGGCTTGGACGCGCTGAGTTCAGCAGCATACGGCCCTGAGGCCGCGCTTAGCCTGTTGATTCCCCTCGGCCTGCTGGGCTTGCACTACATCATCTCGGTGAGCGCGGCGATCATCACGTTGCTGGTGATCGTATATTTTTCCTACCTCCAAACGATTGCCGCTTATCCTTCCGGCGGTGGCTCGTACACAGTCGCGCGTTTCAACCTCGGGACTTTTCCGAGCTTGCTGGCCGCGGCGGCTTTGCTGACCGATTACATTCTTACCGCCGCAGTGGGGATTTCCGCTGGGGTAGGCGCCTTGGTTTCCGCTGTTCCCAGGTTGCAGCCGCACACCGTCAGTCTCTGTGTCGGCATCCTCGTGCTTATCACCGTGCTCAACCTGAGAGGAGTCCGCGAGGCTGGCTTCGCGTTTATGATTCCGACGTATCTTTTCGTCGGCACGCTGTTCATCACCATTGCTTGGGGACTAGTTCGCGTATTTCTCAGCGGTGGGCATCCCGCGCCGATCACGCCGCTGCCTCCTCCTCCGCCTATTACCGCCGCGGTCACCTACTGGCTGTTGCTCAAAGTTTTCGCCAGCGGCTGTACCGCGCTGACCGGCGTGGAAGCCGTCAGCAACGGCGTGAAAGCCTTTCGCCAGCCTGCTGCCAAGAACGCGCGGCGCACTCTTACCGTAATCATTTTTCTTCTCGCGGTTCTTCTTGCCGGAATTTCCTACCTGGTCAAGGCCTATGGTGTGGCGGCAACGGTTCCAGGGCAACCCGGCTATCAAAGCGTTTTGTCCCTATTGACCGCCGCGGTCTTCGGCAAAGGCGTCTTCTACTACGTGACGATGGGCGCGATTCTGCTCGTGCTTTCGCTTTCCGCCAACACCGCGTTTGCCGACTTTCCGCGTCTCTGCCGGGCCATCGCGCAGAACAACTACCTGCCGCACATTTTCGAGTTCCGCGGACGGCGCCTCGTCTATACCTACGGAATCCTCATCCTCGCCACGCTCACGGGCCTTCTACTGATTCTGTTTGGTGGGATCACCGACAGGCTGATTCCGCTCTACGCCGTCGGCGCGTTTCTCGCGTTTACGCTCTCGCAGTTTGGCATGGTGGTGCACTGGCGCAAAAAGCGTGGCCCGCATTGGCTGAAAAGCGCCCTGGTCAATGGCATCGGGGGATTTGTCACCGGGGTCACCGTCATCGTGGTCCTGATCGCAAAGTTTGTGGAAGGCGCCTGGATCACGGTGATCTTCATACCCTTCCTGATCTATTTCTTTGTGGTCGTGCGGCGCCACTATCACCGGGTGACGACGGTTACGACCTGTCCCGCGCCAGTCACGCCTACGGGTCATACCGCTCACCCGATCGCTGTTGTCCCGATCGATCGTTGGAGTTCCATCACCAAGCAGGGTCTCGAGTTTGCCTCTCGTCTCAGTTCGGAAGTCATCGCGGTGCATGTCGAGCCTGATGAGCATTCCGAATTGCTTCGCGAGGATTGGGAGCGCTATGTCCTCACGCCCTTTCGAGCAGTCGGCGATCCGCCGCCAAGATTGGTAATGCTGCCGTCGCCCTATCGCTTCATCATCGTCCCTCTGGTCCAGTATGTGGTCGATCTCTCGGCCAAGCATCCGGACCGGCGCATTGTGGTGGTGATTCCTGAGTTGGTCGAGGGCCACTGGTACGAATATTTTCTCCACAACCAGCGTGGGCGCTGGCTGGAATGGTCGCTCCTGGTTCGCGGGAACGAGCGCATCTTCACCGTTATCGCGCCGTATTACATCCGGCGCCATTCTTGACGCTCAGTCCAGAAAGCCGCATGTGATCTGATAGAATTTGCAGCCGGTGCTGAAGCGCATCACGTTCCGGTGCCTCTTGCCCGCGGTCCTTGGCGCGCTCTTGGGATTTTTCGCCCTGGCGTTCGCCATACAAAATGAGCCCACCCTCTCCGCTCCAGTGCTCGCCGTCGTTTCGCCCGGTCTAAAAGTCGCTGAGCTGCTCACTCCTGCCAAGCACGAATCTCTCGGTTCCACGTTTGGCGGATTTCTCCGCGTGGCTGTTGGCGTCAACGCCGCCTTCTACTTCGCAATCTTTGCACTGGTCGCCTATCTTCTCGATCGCCGCCGCGTGTAGCGGCCGCCGGTCGATTGCAGAATCTTGGCGAACACCCCTTGGAGTGCGGCGGTCTCGCCGCCGCCTTCACCCCTGAAGCGGAGCCAATGCTTTGTCCATGGAAGGAGCGCGCTACGATTTGCGGGCCGCCGCCAGAATGTGCGCACTTTGGCCGATCAGAGTTGGCTCCGCCTCGACTGATCGAATGATCGTCAACATCCTCGCGCGCAATCTGGGATCGCTCCAGTACTCCGCGAAATTCGCCACCAACCAGCCAGGTCCCTCCAATCCATAGAGCTTAGTCGCCACAAAACCTGTCTCCGCGATTTCATTCCGCAACTCGTCGGGGTGATGGAAAAAAGCTGTGGTGAAATACTGAGGATTGTTTCCCGGATTCCGATGCTGGCCCTCCTTTAGGTCCCGCTGCACGATCCGGAAAAACTTTGCATCTTTCACGAAACCTCGCAGTAACCCGTCAAACGCCGACGCAAAGCGCGATATCACAGCTGCAAAAAGCAAGCCTCCAGGTTTGAGCGTCCGGTACGCCTCGCGCAAAGCTTTCAACCGGTCGCTTCGTTTCACCAGGTGATACAACGGACCCAGCAAGAGGACGCCGTCGGCCGATTCATCGCCAAATTCAAGATTTCGCGCATCCCCCACGCTGGCGCTTGCCAGGCGGCTCCGACCCTGAGAATCAGAGGCTGTTCTGGCCTGCTCGATATGCAGCGGCACCGGATCGACCAGATGGACCGTGTGCCCCAGTTTCGCCAGCCACAAAGCATACCGGCCCGGGCCGCCGCCAATGTCGAGAATCACCATCCGTTTCTTCGGAAGGTGACGCGCGATAATTTCCGTTGTTCGGTAAAACTCCAGTTGACCCGAATGCATGCCCAGTCGCGCTTGTTCCTGCGTGCCCTCATAGTGCTTGAGGATTTCGCGGGCCAGTTTGGGATTCTTTGCCTTTCGAGGTCGCATAGATGGCCGCACTCTAGTGGATCGATTCACCATATTCAATCCGCATTCTTTGGAGTAGCATTCGCGGCGACATCCTCAGCGCTTGCCGAAGCCTCTCGGAGGGAAGAATGATCAGCAGAAGAGAATTTCTCGCCACCACCGGCGCGGCCATGACCGTTTCGTCCGTCGGCGCCGCCGCGCTTCCCGAGAGCGCCATTCCAGCAGGCGGCGACAAGTCCGCCAGGCTGTTTCTGGCCGAAGATGAGCTAAAACCCGCCACGTTCGATCGCTTACCGCTCGAATGGCACAAACAGCAGGCCAAGAAGCTGCAAGACAAGCTCTCTGAGGACGGTTGCGACGGCATCCTGCTCACCGATCGCTGGAACATTATTTATTTCACGGGACTCTGGCACACCACCACCGAACGCCTGATGCAAGTCTTTCTGCCCGCGAAGGGCGATCCCGTCTGGTTCAACGCCGCGCTGGATCGCGACTTGGTGAAGAGCTGGGCGTATACCGACGGAGAAATGTATTTCGATTGGCCGCACGCGGAAGGCGCTTTCCCCAACGAAGGCAAGGTGCAGATGGGTCCGAAGGTCGATCTGTTCGAATGGGTTCTGAAGGGCCTGAAAAAGCGAGGATATGCCGACAAGAAGCTTGTCGCTGACGTGGAACTAAAACCTTCCTCGCAGCGGAAAGTCGTCAGCGTGCTTGGGCGCGAAATGGGTTCCGCCGAAGACTCATGCATGAATTTTCGGATTCACAAGACTTCGGAAGAAATAGCGCTCACGCGCCGCGCCTACAACTACTTCAACCAGATGCACGCGTTCGCCCGAGACCTGCTGTTACAGCACGGCACCGATCTGACCGACTTCGACATAGCCAGCGCCGCGACGAAATACGGAACCGACTTGGTGATGGCCGACATCAGGCGCGATGGCGCGCCGCACACCGCGGTCGGAATTGAAATCGAGGTGGGCTGCCGCGTAGGAAGATCGACCGCCTATCCGCATCCGAATCAATTCCTGCACAACAAAATCACCAAAGGACAGGCGTTGCAGATTGAGGGCGGCGTCAACATCGCGGGCTGCGGCGGAGAGCTCTATCGCGCCATGTTCCTTCACCCGCTCACCGATCAGATGAAGAAAATCTGGACCGTCAGCCGCGATTGCTGCTTGATCCAAAAAGAAGAGTCCATCGCCGGCGTCACCGGCTCGACGGTGGCCTACAAAATTCACAAATACCAGGTCAAAAACGGCGTCGCCCCGTACATTTATCACCGTCCCGCGCACGGCGAGGGCTGGGAGGGGCACCAGCCGCCGTATCTTTCACTGGGCGACTACACCATGCTCGAGCCGGGGATGGCCTTTTCCGTCGAGCCCGGCCTGTACGACCCCGAACATGGAATCGGCTCGAACTTCTCGGACAACTTTATTGTTCAGCCCGAAGGGCCGTCCCGCCAAATGTCGCGCCTGCCGTGGAGCGAAGAGTGGTGCTTCGTCAAACTCTAAGCGTGCTTGGGCGAAGAGCGCGAATATCTAAATTTTAGAAAACTTCCGAGGCGCCCCCGTCTCTGATCTCCTTAGCGAGCTTTGGCGCTATCACCGTGAAGAGCTTTGGGTCGCCGCGCGTCTAAGGGTACGGGTGTGGCGGCCGCAGAGGCCAACCATTCCGTTTGCAGTTTTCCCGGCTAGCTGGGCATCCGAATCTCAAGAAAAATCGTAGGCAGGGCAAGGGGAGGGAAACGAAAATGAGAGGTATTCTTCGATCGACAATGCTCTTGGGCCTCGCGGTGGCGTGTGCCGCCGTATACGTTCCGGCGAGCTCGGCGGCGCAACCCGCGCAGGCGCCCGCAGCGGCGCCGGCCTCGCAGGCGGCGGACAAAACTCAGCCGAGCTACGACATGAAGGCGCAAGCCGCGTTCGACTTGCAGGACCTACAGAAGAAGTTCGTCGATCTTGCCGCCGCCATCCCGCAAGAAAAGTACACGTGGCGACCGGCCGAAGGCGTGCGATCGATCTCGGAGCTGTTCCTCCACGTGTCCGGCGCCGGCTATAACATTCCGCACATGATGAACGCTCCTCTGCCAGGCGGCTTCGACCCGAAAACGTTCGAGAAGTCCACGACCGACAAAGCCAAGATCATCGAGGCGTTGAACAAGTCCTTTACCTCAGCGATCGCGGTGGTGCAGGGGATGACGAACGCGGATTTTGCCAAGCCCGAAAAGAAGCTCGGCCCGGACGCCAACGACGGCGACGTCATCTACATTTTGGTCGTGCACGCCCACGAGCATTTGGGCCAGGCGATCGCCTACGCCCGCTCCAACGGCGTCGTGCCGCCCTGGACCGTCGCGGCGCAGAAGCAGAACCCACAAGCTCCCCAGGAGTAGCGGCGGCTACGGAAATCCGGCGCGTCAATACCATGCCGCAAGCATCCCGCGGCATGGATCAGCGCCCGTTCCGTGTCTAGCCCGCTCGTACGAGCAGCTCCCGTCTGGCATACAGAGTTTACCCGAGATGCAAAATAGATAGATTCTGGCAACCTGTACCCTCCAAGGCTCTGATTTGGAGAGCAAGCCAGTGAACGCCTCGTCAACCAAGCCAGCGAGCGGAATGGGATCCCTTGTCCAGGAAAAGGGAGTTTCGTTTCGTGTGTGGGCTCCGCACGCAAAGTTCGTCTCCGTCGCCGGCACATTTAACAACTGGGACAAGCAAGCCAATCCGATGGAGAAGGAAGAGGACGGCTATTGGTATCAGGAAGTCTCCAGCGCGAAAGTCGGCGACGAGTATCGCTACTTCCTGAAGAATGACGCCTTTGAAGTGATGCGAATCGATCCGTACGCCCGCGAGGTAACCAATTCCGTAGGCAACGCCGTCGTTTACGATCGATCGTTCGATTGGGGCGGTGACAAGTTTGCGCTTCCACCGATCAACGAGATAGCCATCTACGAAATGCACGTTGGCACGTTTGGCGCCGGCAAAGGCGACCGCGTCCGCACGTTTCAAGCCGCGGCGGACAAACTGGATTACCTTCAGCGCCTCGGCGTGAACGTGATTGAGATCATGCCGGTCGCCGAGTTCGCCGGCGACCGCAGTTGGGGCTACAACCCCGCGCATTTATTCGCGGTGGAGTCGAACTATGGCGGGCCGAAGGCGCTGAAGGAGTTTGTGAAGGCGGCGCACAAATGCGGAATCGGCGTGCTGATGGACGTGGTGTACAACCACTTCGGTCCGAGCGATCTGGATCTGTGGCAATTCGATGGGTGGCAGGAAAACGGAAAAGGCGGGATCTATTTTTACAACGATTGGCGAGCGGCCACGCCGTGGGGCGAGACGCGTCCGGATTACGGCCGCGGCGAGGTGAGGCAATTTATTCGCGACAACGCCATGATGTGGTTGGAGGATTTTCACATGGACGGATTGCGGATGGATGCGACCGTCTATATCCGTTCCGTGCGGGGAGATAACGACCCGGGTTCCGACCTTCCGGAAGGATGGGGTTTGGTGCAGTGGATCAACCGGGAAATTCGCGAAAAGTACCCGAAGAAAATCTCCATCGCCGAGGACCTGCAAGACAGTGCCTGGCTGACGAAATCAATCGGCGAAGGTGGCGCGGGCTTCCACTCGCAATGGTGCGCGCAATTCGTTCATCCGGTGCGCTCCGTGGCCGTTGCGGCAGCCGACGAATCGCGATCCATGAATGCGCTGGCCCAGGCGATCGGTCAACGATTCAACGACGATCCGTTTCAGCGCGTGATCTACAGCGAATCGCACGATGAAGTGGCAAACGGAAAGGCGCGCGTTCCCCACGAGATCGACCTGGAGAATTCCGAAGGGTGGTTCGCGCAAAAGCGCTCGACGCTGGCGGCCGCCATCGTTTTTACGTCTCCCGGCGTGCCAATGATTTTCCAGGGCCAGGAGTTTCTCGCCGGAGGCTGGTTTCAAGACAGCCAGCCGCTCGACTGGGACCAGCAAAAGGAGTACCGCGGCATCGTGCGCCTTTACCGCGACCTGATTCTGTTCCGCCTTAACAAGGAGCACACGACGCGCGGCCTGACGGGTTCCAACATCAACCTGGTGTATCTGGATGACGCGAAGAATTTGTGCGCGTATCACCGTTGGTACAAAGGCGGACCAGGTGACGATGTCTTCGTGGCCGTGAATTTCGCCAACACGTGGGCCGAAAATATCAGCGTGGCCTTTCCGTACGAGGGGCTTTGGAAGCTCCGGCTGAATTCGGACTGGTCCGGATACAGCGCGGATTTTGGCTCCGACGCGGCGGATGTGACGGCCACCAAACAAGAAGGAGGATTTCTGGCAACTCTGAAAATTCCTCCCTACACAGCTTTGCTTTATTCGCAGGATGCAGAAAAGCCGAGTAACGAAAATACAAAACGAAAGTGAAAGAGGGTCCCCATGAACGACAAAACACCGAAAATGCCGACGCAAGCCGATATCGCCGAGCGCGCTTATCAACATTTTGAGCGGCGCAACTGGGAGCACGGCCACCATCTGACCGACTGGGTGAAGGCGGAAAAGGAACTGCAGGCCGAATACCTGGAGAACTTGAAGGCCATGAAGCCGCTCGACGCAAGGCCAGCCAGTACAGAGCCGGAAGCGAAGCAGCCCGACATCAAGGGCAAAGCGCAATCGGCGTAATTAAATTCGATCGACAGTGTCGATTTTGCGGGGCGGCTATTTTGCGGTGCCGCTCGCCGGCGGAAGAGTGTCTGTTCCACTGGGCCGGTTTCGCGGCCCCGGGGCATTTAGCAGCATAGCCCCCCCTCCCCCTAGGTCTTCTCACAAGTGTTCATTCTAAAGGCGGTTAAAGTCCTTTGTTTTGATACACTTTTGCAAGTGTTGATTCTAAAGGGTGTTAGGCGATACCTCTGTTTGTTAGTTCGTTACTAGGTGCGGGACTGGCCTGATGTGGCCGGGGCGTGTTCTTACTCGAAGATACTATATCACGTGCATTACCTACGGTCAAGTGAAAAGGCCCACCCTTGCAAAATCCGCAGGGATGGGCCACGCGCCCGCCGCCCGTTCTACTGAGGGTTCGCGGCCTGTTGCTGAGCCGGTTGTTGATTCTGCTGCTGGGCTTTCTGTGCCCGATTCTGGCGAGCCACGTCACCTAATGACGGTTCGACGGGCGAAACCACCTGCATCGTCGGCCCCTGTGCTTGCGGCGCAGAAGGCGCAGCGGAAGAAGCCGGAGCTGCTGGCGCCGCCGGTGCTGCGGACTGCGCCTGTTGAGCGGACTTCACAAACCGCGAACGGTCGAGAACATCGTCGCCCTGAACGAAGGCCGTGATCGCAGTGCCCTTCGGAATGGTGATGTCTTTGCCGTGCATGAATAGGAAGAAAGGAGCAGCGGGCCAGACGATCAAGCTGGTTGCCACGATTGCTCCGGTCATCGCGCCGGTGTGACCTCCGCCCTTGGTGTTCTTCACCGCGCTAAGCAGCGTCTTGCTGCCGTCGACGAGACGGACTTTGTCAACGTTCAAGTCCAGCTTTCCGCCGCGGGCCATGCGTCTTTTTGCCTGGGCGGCCGTTACGGTGGCCCAAGCGGTGCCGCCTTTGGGAACGACCACCACGCCGTCGACGAGGATGTCCTCGACGACCTCGAAGCTGACAAGCTGGCCTACCACCGCGTCGGCGGAAGAAATTGTCTCACCGAGAACCAATTTGATCGGCGTTCCGTCTTCGAGAACAAACTTCTGCGGCGAGGACGACTGTGACTGAGCGTCTTGCGAGTTACCGGCCGTCTGGCCCGCAAGAGCCGGCATTGCGGCTAAAGCCAGGCTGACCGTGAGTGACAGAAATTTCTGCATTTCGATACCCCTCTTTTCAAAGTTGTGAGATGCGCAACAAGGCCCCCAACTGATGTGGAGGCGATGTTCACCGGTGGGGTCGCGGCGAGCAGTAGTACTTCGGTAAGAATTGCGCTCGCGTGTCAGGTATAAGTAACTTGTCAAAGGGGTAGCCCGAGTGGGCCGAAGGGCCAGGTGTTGGCGAATCAAGAATCATTTAGACTACAGGTCACTCGCCGTGCCACTGACCTACTTAGATCAAAACGCCCTTCTCGCATTAGGCTATAAAGCTCGGAGTAAGGAGTTTAGGCAAAAGCTCGACAGGGCGATTCAATCTGGGGCCTTGGCCGTGGTCGCTTCTTCGTGGCACCTCATTGAAACCGCAAACACAACGAATCTCAGACTGGCTATTGAGCTAGCGGATTTCATAGACAGTCTCAGGCCTTCTTGGCTTCTTGAGAGGCGAAATATTCAAGAGTTGGACGTTGAGGAGGACTTTTGTAGGTTCGTCAAGCTAGAGCATCCAAAGAGTCCGCGTGTAACGACTCGTTCTGCGGCCTTCGCGGCTCTGAATCGCAGCAAAGATGCGCCGAAGTTTGATATTCCCTCACGCGATTTCGTGAAACAGTGGATAGAACATCCTGAACAGCTCAGGGTGTTAGGGGAGACTTACAAGCAGAATGCCCAAACATTACTTAGACTCAGGGAGATCGTGAAGGAAGGAAAACTGACAATCGAAATCAAACGTCGAGTTGATGAAATACTCTTCACCTTGTCGTTGCCGAAGACCACACCAGCGGGGCTGTATGTTGGCCGAGAAGTGAGAATAGACTACGTCCAACAGGCGAGAATCGAAGCCATTCCGACACTTGCAATCGAGACCGCGATCTCTGAGCACGAATGGGTTTCTCAGGGCGGAGCGGACAGGAACACGCTGATTGACAAGTTCCACTTGATTTCTGCTCTGCCCTACGTGGATGAGATTATTTCTGACGATAATTTCTTTCACAGGATGTTCCCGACAGCGGAAAAGACGGGTCACGTGAGAGCGAGGCTACTTGGAAATGACGCATTCCTTGCTCGATTCTGATCGGGGGAGCTATCTGCTCCGAAAGCCTAGGACGCGATTGGAACTGCCCAAGCGTGTGATGCCTGGAAGCGATAGCAAGGACACGACTTCTAGTATTGGAGTGTAATGTCGCGTGTATTCCGCCCTGAGAGGGGGTTAAGTCAGAGGGTCTTTTCTCAGGCACCCGAAAAATTCTCGCCCGACCAACTTTCATCTTTGGAAAGCCGGGCCTGTCGAACACACCGTAGAGGGTGAGTCGTAAGCTCGACCCAGACGCTCACGTTTTTGCACAGGAAGGCACAGGGTCGGCAAAAATAAATTTTGGGAGGGGGTTGACGAATAGAAGGAATCTTGTATACTTGCAAATGGCTCGGGGGTAGCTGAGCCTGCAGGGCGTCACAGTCGGGTCGAAGAAGCGTCTTCCCAGCGTAAGATCAAGCGAAGGCCAGAAGTAGATCCTATAGTGAGGTCGTTTACGAGCACAGGGTAGAAATATGTCGAGCTACGCGCAGAGCCACCAAGATGGTGGCTTAGCCCGGCGCTCGACGCCGGGTTTTTTATTGTTTGGCAGCAATGCCGGGCAATGCTCCAGCGGAATGCTGGGCCGCTCTGACGGGATCAGGGCGAACGCTCTTTGACAACAGAAAGGCTGGCAAGTCCACGCCGATAATTCCCACCTGATTACGGTCAGGCGGAACGTCATGGTGTGGATTTAAATTACAAGTTTGCTCGAGTTGAGCAACTGTGGAAAACAAAGGCAGCTCAGCTAATTGCCTGATGCAATGTGGAAACGAAAGCCAATGTCCGGTGCCGCTGATTCTTACCCAGAGTCAGAGGGCGCCGAAACACAAGGTATATGGAGCCGCAGACAGTCAGGACGTTAGATTTATTCAGGCCAAGAAGTTTTGGCTTGCAGCGATTTGACGGATTGGGTGAGTTTTATGATTAAGCTACTAAGAGCGTACGGTGGATGCCTTGGCGCCAGAAGGCGATGAAGGACGTGGCAAGCTGCGAAAAGCTTCGGGGAGCCGCAAGCAGGCTTTGATCCGAAGATGTCCGAATGGGGAAACCCAGCGAGATGAACTCTCGTTACAGCCCGCTGAATACATAGGCGGGTATGAGCTAACCCAGGGAAGTGAACCATCTCAGTACCTGGAGGAAAATAAATCACAGAGATTCCGAAAGTAGCGGCGAGCGAAATCGGAACAGCCCAAACCTCGGTATTTATACCGGGGGGTTGTAGGACCGCATAAGTAGAGTTACCAAACCGACGGTTAAGTGAACCCGCTGGAAAGCGGGGCCATAGAAGGTGAGAGCCCTGTAACTGAAAACCGATCGGACTCGAAGCGGTATCCTGAGTACCACCGGACACGTGTAATCTGGTGGGAAACTGGGGAGACCACTCTCCAAGGCTAAATACTCTCTGGCGACCGATAGTGAACCAGTACCGTGAGGGAAAGGCGAAAAGCACCCCTGCGAGGGGAGTGAAATAGAACCTGAAACCGTATGCTTACAAGCAGTCGGAGGGCCATGTCCCGGTTTACCGGGAAAAGCCTGACGGCGTGCCTCTTGCTTAATGAGCCGGCTAGTTATTCTAACGTGCAAGGTTAAGCGCAAGCGAGCCGTAGGGAAACCGAGTCCGAATAGGGCGATTAGTACGTTGGAATAGACGCGAAGCGGGATGATCTACCCTTGGCCAGGTTGAAGGTCGCTTAACCGCGACTGGAGGACCGAACAGGTGTGAGTTGAAAATCGCTCTGATGAGCTGAGGGTAGGGGTGAAAGGCTAATCAAATTCCGTGATAGCTCGTTCTCCCCGAAATGTCTTTAGGGACAGCCTTGCGTGAATTGCCACGGTGGTAGAGCACTGAATGGACTAGAGGCCAACTCAGGCTATCAAATCCAATCAAACTACGAATGCCGTGGACAAATGCGCGGGAGTGAGACTACGGGGGATAAGCTCCGTGGTCAAAAGGGAAACAGCCCAGATCGCCAGCTAAGGTCCCTAACTATGTGCTAAGTGGGAAAGGAAGTGTATTCGCTCGGACAGCCAGGAGGTTGGCTTAGAAGCAGCCATCCTTTAAAGAAAGCGTAACAGCTCACTGGTCAAGCGGATATGCACCAACAATCCAACGGGGCTCAAGCACATGACCGAAGCTGCGAAATGGTCATTTCTTCGGAGATGATCTTTGGTAGGGGAGCATTGCGTGGAGTCTGAAGGTAGACCGAGAGGACTACTGAACACTACACAAGAGACCCTGCCGGCATAAGTAGCGATAAACACGATGAGAACTCGTGTCGCCGAAAGTCTAAGGTTTCCTGAGGAAGGTTAATCCGCTCAGGGTTAGGCGGGTCCTAAGGTGAGGCCGAAAGGCGTAACTGATGGACAGCAGGTCAATATTCCTGCCCCGCCTGGTGACGTTTGACGATGGGGTGACGCAGAAGGATAGGGAATCCACCGGATGGAAGTGGTGGTTGACCAGTGAAAGCCGGATCTCACAGGAAAATCCGTGAGGTCATTCAACGGTGAGACTGGGCACGTGGCCGTATGGCCGACAAGTTTCCGATTTCACGCTGCCAGGAAAAACCTCTAAGGAGTCAACCAGGTGCCCGTACCACAAACCGACACAGGTAGACGAGGTGAATATCCACAGGCGCTCGAGAGAACGCTCGCTCAGGAACTAGGCACATTAGCCCCGTAACTTCGGGAGAAGGGGCGCCGCACTAGGGTTTATAGCCCGAAGCGGTCGCAGTGAATCGCGATCTGCAACTGTTTAACAAAAACACAGCTCTCTGCAAAGTCGAATACGACGTATAGGGGGTGACACCTGCCCGGTGCCGGAAGGTTAAAGCAAGGGCTCAGCCCGCAAGGGCGAAGGCTTGAACTGAAGCCCCGGTGAACGGCGGCCGTAACTATAACGGTCCTAAGGTAGCGAAATTCCTTGTCGGGTAAGTTCCGACCTGCACGAATGGTGGAATGATAGATCGACTGTCTTGGCGAGCGGCTCGGCGAATTTGTGGTTCCGGTGAAGACGCCGGATGCCCGCATCAAGACGGAAAGACCCCGTGCACCTTAACTGCACTCTGGCCATGAATAACGGATCGATCTGCGTAGCATAGGTAGGAGCCTGTGAAACCTTGGTTTCGGCTGAGGTGGAGGCAACAGTGAAATACTACCCTGACCGATCTGTCGTTCTAACCTACCACCCGCGACGGGTGGGGAGACACGGCCAGACGGGTAGTTTGACTGGGGCGGTCGCCTCCTAAACTGTAACGGAGGCGCTCAAAGATCGGCTCAAGCGGATTGGAAACCCGCTGTGGAGTGCAAGAGCATAAGCCGGTTTGACTGTGAGACTTACAAGTCGAGCAGGAACGAAAGTTGGATCTAGTGATCCGGTGGTCCCGCGTGGAAGGGCCATCGCTCAACGGATAAAAGGTACGCCGGGGATAACAGGCTGATCTAAGCCAAGAGTTCACATCGACGCTTAGGTTTGGCACCTCGATGTCGGCTCATCGCATCCTGGGGCTGTAGAAGGTCCCAAGGGTTAGGCTGTTCGCCTATTAAAGCGGTACGTGAGCTGGGTTCAGAACGTCGCGAGACAGTTCGGTCCCTATCTGGTGTGGGCGCAGGAGAATTGAAGGGAGTTGTCCCTAGTACGAGAGGACCGGGATGAACAGACCTCTTGTGTACGAGCTGTCGCGCCAGCGGCACCGCTCGGTAGCGAAGTCTGGAAGAGATAAATGCTGAATGCATCTAAGCATGAAGCTCGCCCTAAGATAAGTTCTCCCAAGGCTTATGGCCTAAGAAGGGCAGTCGAAGACTACGACTTTGATAGGCTGGAGGTGGAAGTCCGGTAACGGATGAAGCTGACCAGTACTAATCGCCCGTTCGGCTTAATCATAAAACTTTCTCAAGCCGTCTTTGACGGCAACTCGCTAAGAGTTGCAATGAGAAAGAGCAATGCAACATGCCATTTGTTTGCACAGTGTGTTCGACCCAGAGTCGAACTTGTAATGCCAGCCAGCTTCTGTTGTCGCGCTCGCGCGTGACGAGTGGACCCCTTTTCGGGCCCCCCAGAATCGCGCGAGCTTCAAGTTTCCGGTGATCAAACCGCGAGGGTCACACCCGTTCCCATCCCGAACACGGAAGTTAAGCCTCGCAGGGCCGATGATACTGCACGGGTAACTGTGTGGGAACGTAGGTCGTCGCCGGGATTAAATTGCGAAAGGCCGGTCTGAGAAAATCAGGCCGGCCTTTTGTGTTTTCTGTGTGCTTCGCGCGCGTAAGGTTTGTCGTCTGATGCGGTTACTGCGGAGAGTCTGTGGTATTCGATTCGAGCGCGGCCTTCGGATCCGAAATTGTCTGCTTCTCGTCCACCGAGAACAGCATGTAGTTGCGGAAGTAATGGCGCCGATGCATCCGGTGGCCGTGAAAATCAAGGAACAATTCGGCGCTGGCGGGCAGCCATAGCTCTTGGCTGCTCTTGCTGAACTTCACGGGCGCGTATTCGATGAAGTCGTGCTCGACTTTAAGCCGTATCGCGGGGATCGGAGCAACGATGTCCGTCTCAAGGCCCGCGATCTGAAACGAATCGGTGGCGATCCACGCGCGCCCGCGGAGAGCCAGCGGATAAGAGACGCGTCCAATCTGGTAGCCGCGAATACGGCCGGGCGTATCGGCCTTTTGCCGAAAATGCACCTGCCACGTATTTCCGCTCGATCTGGTGTGGCCCTTGCTCAAACCCTCGCAAGACATTTCGTAGTCGTCGCGGAAAGCCGGATCAAAGACCAGCACCATGGCGGGCAGGCCTAGCGTCGCGACATGCTCGGGAAAGTCATCCTCTTTGAGCGACCCGCTCCTGTATTCCTCGACGTTGAACGACTGGGAACTGCTTCGCGAGACCGTAACGATATAGTTGTAGCGGCGCGATTCGCGGCGCTTGGGAAGTCCGGAATCGTCGATCACTTCGTTGTCGAGATACTCCGTCGCACTGATGCGATTCACGGCGCTGATAAATTCACGCACGCGCTTGCCGGTTTCCTGCCGAATTTTGTCCATAGGACACGCCACGTCAGGTTCCACGGGAGGCATGTTGTCATCGACGTCGGCAGGGAGCCACTTGGGCGGCGGAACGAGATCCGCAGTGCCTTGTGGCGCGCTTGCGGGCGCCGTCGGCAGCGATATGGGCTGGACGTCAGACGGCGAGACGGATGCTGAACCTGCCGGCGCAGGCGGCTTCCGCAAGCTGGCGATCCATTGGCGAACTTGCGGAGCTCTGGGCGACTCCGGAGCAGCGGCAAGATAAGCTTCGAGCGCCTTGATGGCTTGCTCGCGATCGTTCCGCTTGGCGTAGACCTGGGCCAGAATTAGTTGCGAGTCGGCGGCGTGTTCTTTACCAAGCTCGGCCGCACGGAGCGCGCATTTCTCGGCCTTGTCCGGTTCCTGATGTTGCATGTACGCCGCCGCAAGCCGTTGCTGGTAAGACCATGACGACGGCTGAGCAGCAACGGCGCGCTCCAGATAACCGATTGCCGTGGGAAGGTCTCCATCGTTGGTGGCCACTTGAGAGAGCGCGGCGAGTGCGAAAACATGCCGCGGATCCTCTTGCAAAGCTTTCAGCCAATATTCCTTGGCGCGCGGGCGATCCTGGATTTGCGCGTAGTACGCGCCCCACAGATAGTTCACATCCGGATGGGATGGCGCGGTCCGCGAAACTTTCTCCAGCCGTTTTTGAGCATCCGCGTTGTGGTTGGCGCGGAGGTCTTCCAAAACCTTAGCCAGCTCTTTTTGCGCGTTGGGCGCGAGAACCGGCACGGCCGAAGTAGAAGAAGGCCCAGAACTGGCGGCGGTTTGCGGCGTCAGGTCTATCGAGACTTGTTCGCTCTCTCCGCCCAGCTGAAGATCAACGGCCTGCGTAGCCGTCTGATACCCGGGCGCCACGACCTCAACCGAATAGCGAGCGGGCGCCAGGTTCTGGAAAGTGGCTTTCCCGCCCCTGGGTGTTGCGGTATAGAGCGCGGAACCGCTTGCAAAGTAGTACAGATTCACCGTCGCCTGCATGTCGTATGGTGATCCGTCCGCAGATCGGATACTGACGGTCAGTGTGCACAGGCGCTGGACCAGCTGTGCATTCGCTGCGGAACCAAAAAAAACACAAAGCGTGCAGAACGCAACGAGGGCGACACGAAAGCGCGTGTCGCGAGTTGGAGGAAACAACACCATTGGCCCTTGGGGATACGCTGGCCTGCCTGCCCACGCCGAGCCTCAAATACAGGCTAGCAGCGCCATTGCTTCGGGCCGGCCCAGCACCCCGTTGCGCGAATTGTACTCCAGTCGCAGGTTTCCAGCGTCAACAGTGTGGCTGCTTGAGGAACTCCGGCGTCATGCAAGTTCGTCAGCGAGGCGGGAATCAGGAATGGCTTCCGCTGGACACGCGATGCGGAAAAATCCGCACCGCGCATCCAAGGGAAGGTTGGGGGTTAAAAAGGGTAAGTTTCGGTTGCCGGGACCGCGGCTTCCTTGAGGCGACGCCCGAGGGGAGGAAGGTCAGGCGCCCTCCCGGGTCCGGCCGAGGGCACTGGCACTTTGGGAAAGTACTATTGACGATAGTAAATCCGGCGCGGTAATTTTGATTCTCCTCTCCCCGGCCCCGGTAACCCTTCGAGCGCGAGGTCAAACATGGCGATGAGTCCCTTAGTCAACACCGGCACGCCAGCTCTACAAGAACGTTGGGCAAGACTCCGCAGCCACAAACGCATCATTTCCAAGGTTAAGTTGTTGGTCGAGTGGGAAGAAGATTCCGCCCCGCAGTGCGCAAACGCGGTCACCGTGGACGTCAGCCACTCGGGGTGCATGGCCGTCGTAGGGGCTGCCCTACCGCTGCATCGGCGGGTGCGTCTGATTCACCCGGAATCGGGCCGCAACGCGGAAGCCGAGGTCGTTTGGCGCGATCATGAGGCCTGGGACGTCGGCCTGGAGTTGGTCAAGCCCGATCCTTCGTTCTGGGGCCTTAAGTTCTAGGTTCAGCCTTCTGTCGCTGGGTTTCTGGGCTTGCCGAAAGGCGAATAGCGACGAGCCGCTGGTCCTGTTTGCATCCTAAATCTACTGGGGCCACTTCTCTGGTGGCAAACTCTTTTCAATTGTGTCCAAATTCTGAAAACCGTCCTTGATGACCGTTTGCATGACATTGTCTTTCGTGACTACCACCGGCGGAACAAAAAACGCCGGCACGTTGCGGTTTCCATTCGGAATCGAAGCCGAGCTGTGAACAGCTTCACCTTTCGCGAGGCTCACCGCAGCCTCGGCGGCTTGCCTAGCCTCCAGGGCCACCGGCTTATAGATCGTCATGGTCTGTGTGCCGTCGAGTATGCGAATGATGGCGGCGAGGTCGGCATCCTGGCCGGACACCAGGACCTTTCCTGCCAAGCCGTGATCCTGCAAAGCTTGAATGGCGCCTCCCGCCGTTCCATCGTCCGACGCGACAATGGCCGTGATGTTTCCTTGAAATGCTTCGATCACCTCGATCGTGTGCGTGTACGCCTCGATCGGCAACCAGTCGCGCGCCCAAACATCGGCGAACAACTTGATGTCGCCGCGGTCGATCAGCGGTTTCAGGATTTTCATCTGCCCAGCCCGCAGCAAGGTTGCGGTTGGGTCGGCCGGTGATCCGCCGATCAGAACATAATTGCCAATCGGCGCGGCCTTGACCAGTGTGGAAGCTTGCAACTCACCGATGGTTTCGGCGTCGGCGCCGACGAAAAAGTCGATATCGCTGTTGCGGATCAGCCGGTCGTAGCTGATCACTGGAACGTTTTTCGCTCTCGCCGAAGCCACGATTCGCACGGCTTCATTCGTGTCATGCGCCACGATCACGAGAGCCTTGATGCCGGAGTTGAGCAGCTTGTAGGCTTGCTCAAACTGAAGCGCGTCGTCTCCTTCGGATGCTTCGACCAATACTTCGGCGCCCAGCTCCTTCGCGCGTTTCTGGAAAGCATCCCGATCGGTCTGCCAGCGCTCGACCTTCAGCGAATCCATCAGGAAACCGATTTTCAGCGGCGGGTCGCCGCTGCTTTTCTGCTGCGCTTGAGGACCGTGCATGCAAGAAGCGATGACCACCATGGCCAACAGCGTGAACGAGAGTCTCCGGAAAACACCAACCATGCACGAACCTCCAAGAGTGTTGACGTTAGCATCCGCTGGATTGTGGCCGCAATCAAACAGCTGATCCGCGGCTGCAACCCGTGCAACAGCGTGTCGCGGCAAACATAAGATTTAAGGCACAGCAGGGCTGCGCTCGCAGAAAAAACTGCGGGTTTTTGGCTAAGTCTTTTGGTTTCATCATGAGCGGGAATTCCTATGCTTGAGCGGCTCAAGCATTCTTGGCTGTCTCCAGCGCTAGTTCGCGGGCCTTCCGCAGGTCCAGCTTGCCCGTGCCGAGATAAGGCAGCGCCTCGATGCGCAAGAACTGATCGGGCCTGGGACGCCACAGTGGCGGGAGATCGCACTTCGCGAACAGCTCCAGGCACTCCCCTAATTGCGCCTCGGCGAGGGTATGCAGGACCATCAGGCGCTCGCCTTTTTTCTCGTCCGGCACCGCGGTGACTACGAACACTTGCTCTGCCGCGCCGGCTAGCTCCTGAAGCTTTTCCTCGACCTTGATGTGCGGCACCATTTCGCCGCCGATTTTGCTGAAGCGGCTGAGGCGGTCGGTGATGCGCAGGAAGCCGTCTTCGTCTACGGTGGCGATGTCGCCGGTGTTGTACCAGCCGTCGCGCAGAACGTCGGCTGTCTTGTCCGGACGGTTCAGATAGCCCTGCATGACGTTCGGGCCGCGCACCAGCAGCAATCCCGGCGTGTCGATCCCCAAGACTTGATGCGTCTCTGGATCGACGATCTTTATGGTGATTCCCGGCAGCGGATGGCCGATGCTGCCTCTTTTCGCTCCCACTTGCCGGAACGAAGTAGCGCGGAAGTCGATGGTATTCACGGCAACGACCGGCGAGCACTCCGTGCAACCGTAGCCCTCCAGCGGCCGGATGCCAAAGTGATCTTCGAACGCGATGGAGATGCGATCCGGCAACTTTTCCGCGCCCGCCAGCACAAACCGCAAGCTGCCAAATTCTTCCGGCGTGCAGCGGCGAGCGTAGGCGTTGAGGAACGTGGGCGTGGCCAGCAGCAGGGTGACGGCGTATTTGTTGACGAGCGCGCCGATCACGCGGGAATCCAGCGGATTGGGGTGGAACACCACGCCGATTCCGGCCGCAGCGGGGAGGCACAGCGTTCCGGTGAAGCCGAAGGAATGGAAGAAGGGAAGAATGCCCATGATGCGATCGTCCGACCGCAGAAAGAAGACTTGGCTGAGCTGTTCGACGTTCGATGCCACGTTGTAGTGTGTCAGCATCACGCCTTTGGGCTCGCCGGTGGATCCGCTGGAAAAAATGATCGTCGCAAGGTCGTCTAGAGTCGCGCTTCGCTCGCTGCCAGCGAACTTCTCGACCGCTCGTGTGGGGAAGCAAGCTGCGGCCAGTGCCGCGGCTAAACGCTCACTGAGTTTGGGATTCTTCGCCAGATCTTCCAGAAGGATCGTATCGACTGGTGGCTGCACGCGCACCCGCTCGAGAAAAGCGCGTGCTGAGACGATCGTTTTCAGATTGCATTGCTGCGCGCACGACGCCAAAGTCTCGTTCGATGCGGTGTAGTTTAGGTTGACGGGCACTTTGCCCATCAGCATCGCCGCCAGATTCACCAGCGCTCCGGGAATGGATGGCGGTAACAGAATGCCGACCATCTGCTGGCCACGCCAATGCGTGCGCAAGCGCCGCGCAAGGAACAGCGTCCGTGCCAGAGCGGCGAAAAAACTGAGCCCGGGCGTTTGCCCGTCGGCCATGGCGAAGCGGAACGGGTGACGGCGAACGGTGTGCAAAAACGATCGCTGCAGTGTCTTCATTCTCCGCTTGCGGCGTGCGAACGCTTCCGCGCTCAGGTCTTGCACGGCCCGGCGCGCTTCGGTCGAGGTTGCTGTCGGCGGCAGCGGCTCACCGAACGTGACGCCCACCGGATAGGGTAGGTGGCGCGGAAACTTCCACAGAAAACGCCCGCCCGCGAAGCTGAAGATCGAGCCCCACACGCCGTCCAGGTTCACCGGAATGATCGGAACGTCTACGCCCTTCATGATGCGTTCCATGCCGCGGCGGAACGGCAGCATCTGCCCGATGCGGGTCATCTGCCCTTCCGGGAAGATGCATACCAATTCGCCCTTACGCAGCGCCTCGGTGGCTTCCCGAAGAGAATGAATCATCTCGCGGGGTCCTTGATCGGATGCGATGGGGATCACGCCCAATATCTTTGCGAACGGCTTGACCAAGGGATGGTCGTAGGAGCCCTTGAACATCAGGAAGCGCACGGGCCGGTCGAGCGACGCGATCAAGAAAGCGGCGTCGGCCATGGAAACGTGATTGGGGACGAGTAGCGCCCCGCCTTTTGCGGGAACGCGCTCGCGTCCCGCGATGTCCAGGCGATACAGAGTGTGGGTCGCCAGCCAAAGCAGCAGGCGCAGCATGGTATCCGGCAGCAGATTCAACACGTATACCAGAGCCCAGAAGCCGCGCTGCCATTTCTGGCCGGACTCGGGCGTGGCGAGGTGTTCTTCAGGAGGCATGCCAGGCGCACCAGTATCGCGGAGGATCCGTCGTGATACATCGAGTCTAGCAACGTCGCTAGCCGGGCACCGTCGCTGCCGTCAACCGTGTGCCGAAAGCGGGACGTGAGTTTCCGGCGACAGCGGCGCCTTCTATTCCGCGATACGATGACAAGCGCGTGAGGGCGTACATGAGTGCTGAAAAGCGTTCACAGGTAGTTCTGATCACCGGCGCGACGGATGGTTTGGGGAAGGCGGCTGCGTTGTATCTAGCCGCTCGCGGCTACCGCGTTTTCGCAGCGGGCCGCTCGGCGGAGAAGCGCGCGCAGCTCGACGCCTTGGCTCGCCAAAAGAAGCTCGCGATCAAGTCGATCGAGTTGGATGTTTGTAGCGACGCGTCCGTGCAAGAAGCTGTCCGCCAGGTGCTGGCTAGCGCCGGCACGATCGACGTGCTGATCAACAATGCCGGCATCGGCTATATGGGCACGGTCGAGGATCTGCTCGTGAAAGACTGGCAGCGCCAGTTCGAGACGAATTTCTTCGGTGTCCTGCGTGTGACGCAAGCCGTTCTGCCGCACATGCGCGAACGGCGCCGCGGGCGCATCCTGATGATGAGTTCGGTCGCGGGCCTGATCACGGTGCCGGTGCAGGGCGCCTACAGCAGCAGCAAGTTTGCGTTGGAAGGGCTGAGCAACGCGCTGCGCCTGGAGGCGTATTCGTTCGGCATCGAAGTGATCTTGATCGAGCCGGGCTATATCGTGACCGGCATTCAGCAGGCGGCACTCGAGCTGACGAAAGGCTATACGGATAAGTTCAAGACGAGTCCGTACGCGTACCTATATTCGCAATTTTGGGCCAGCTCGAAGGATGCGCGAGCAAAATCGAAGTCCACGCCGGAGGACTGTGCTCGCGTGATCCTCCGAGCTATCGAAGCTTCCCGGCCGAAAGCGCGTTACGGCGTTACGCCGCTGGCGACCGTCGTGAAATGGGGGAAGCGGCTGCTATCCGACAGCGTGGTGGACAGCATACTGCGGCGCAGATTTGGAATCGTGCGCGAAAGCTAGGCGTCGCCTGCCAATCGGGGGATTGGCGTTCCTGAGCTACGGATTGGAAACCTGGAACGACAAGCTGTTTTCCCTGAGATCTTCCCAGCGCTTCCGCCACGTTTCGTGCTTCGGGCTTTCCGCGTAGTCTGCGGCGGCTTCCGGGCTGGTGAATTCGATGGCGTACACGCCGTCGAAGTCGCGGATCTGATTGCGCTGGGTCTTCAGCCAAATATTTTTGATTCCGGGGATCGTCGCGGCCAGGGACTTGATGCCTTTGAGCGCTTGCTCCTTGTCGTCCTCGGAAGCCGTGTTTTTCCATTTGTAGACCACGAAGTGAACCACGGTCTTCGGCTGCCCGAACTTGTTTTGGGCATCCACAACGCGCGCGTTCCAGGTACCCGCGGCAACTCCGGCCAAGAACAACGCCGCCGCGGCGGCAATCTTGGCAATTCGATGGTTTACGAAAGTCACGATCTTCCTCCCTCGGTCATAAGCGCACAGGGACAGTTTAAGACGCCGGTCAACGAAAGCATAAGGGCGAAATTGCGCCGCTAATGAGCCTCGTGTACCGCTGCAAACACGATGATATAGGCGTCTGGCTGTCCGGGCCGGAGCACGCGCGGCATGTCCCGCGACGCCGGCGGCGAGCCAATGTCCTTGTCGGTTGCATAGGGGGCGTAGAACATCAGGTGTGGAGGAAGGTGGACTATCTGGTTGGCCTGAGCGAGATAAAGACAACCAGAGGTGGATAGCATATAGACGATTCCGGGTTTTCGCGGCGCATGGAATTTTCCAGTCTTGTAACCGTCTTGGATGGCCACGTTGATTTCTTCCTCGCTCTTGTTACTGGCACGCAGTTCTTCGACAAAAAGCCTCGTGGCCAGCGTCGAGTCGCTGCCCTCAGCGTCGAAGCAAGTGGGCTCCAGGTTGAGCGGGTGCTGGCGGTCCACGAAGCAGGAGAAACCGTTCGTGCCTTCGCGGATCTTCACGTAACCCGTCTTCTCCAGAAGGTAGACCGCGGCTTTGCTTGAAATTTCAGGTGGTGCGGCGCTCTCGGCTAGTTTGATTCGTTCCTCGCGCGGCAAAGAGAAGTCATAAGCGGGTTTCGGGGTATTTGTCTGGGCCGCGAGGGCTGTGCCGTAACCGAGGAGAAGGGCCGTCAAAAGCATTCTACGCATGACTTACCTCCGATCGCTGGGACGTGGGCAGGGCAATCAACGGCGGTTCGCGGGCCCTGCTTCGGGCAATCGGTTTGACGGGCCTACCGCGGGAACGTTACGCTCGCTTCGACCGTTTTCATGAGCCTGGAATGACCTTGTCGGATGCAGATTCGCGCGAACCCGGAAGCCAAGCCGCCCAATTGCCGCAGCTCCCGATCCTCTGGATTGGCTATCTGCTTGGCGTGGTCACCATTGTCGCGGAGTTTGCCGCGCTCAGTTTTCACCCGGAGCTTGCCAAGGAGGGCGGCATTCCGCCGTTGTATCTTTTTCTGGCCAGTTTCGTCGGCGGCGTGTACTGGCTCGTCTGTATCTACCAGATTCACGTCGTAATGGCCCACGTGCCGGGTTGGAGGCATCCGATTTCGCCGGCGCGCGCGGTCGGGTTCCACTTCATCCCGTTCTACCAATTCTATTGGATCTTCAAATGGCCGCGCGAAATCGCCAATTTTGTGAACCCACGCCTGCGCGAGCCGGTCATGAAGCCGGTCGCGGTTGGCGTCGCCATTCTTGCAGCACTGCTGCTCCGAATTCTGGATCCTGGTTTTGGCTTGATCCTGCTTTTCTTTCCGATGTCGTACGTGTCGGAGTGCCTGCGCCGGGCTTTTGCCGCGCCGCAAGCTGGATTCGGCACCGCGCCACCGGCGGCATCATCGTAAATCGATCTTGGGAGCCGAGAATGTTTCGAGAAAAACTCTGGTTCGCTGTCTTGGGAATTGCGCTTTTGCTCCCAGCGGGAGCGCGCGCGCAGACTCCGACCGCTGCAAATCCGCTCGCTCGCGAAATCTTCAGGCAACTCATTGAGATCAACACCACGGACTCTGTCGGCAACGTGACCACCGCTGCTGAAGCCATGGCCGTGCGTTTGCGCGACACTGGCTTTGCCGATAAAGACGTCATCGTCGCCGGCCCCACCGACCGCAAGAAAAATCTTGTTGCTCGCTTCCACGGCTCGGGAAAGCGCAAGCCGGTGCTATTCATCGGGCATCTGGATGTCGTCGAAGCTCGCCGTGAAGACTGGACCACCGACCCTTTTCAGTTCATCGAGAAGGAAGGCTATTTTTACGGGCGCGGCACGCAGGATATGAAACAGGGCGACGCGATGTTGATCGCGAACTTCATCCGCCTGAAGAAAGAGGGATTCGTTCCCGACCGCGATCTGATTCTCGCCCTCACAGCCGACGAGGAAGGCGGCAACTACAACGGTGTGGACTGGCTGCTGAAAGAGCATCGCGACTGGGTCGATGCGGAGTACTGCATCAACCTGGACGGCGGCGAGTTCGAGAAGCAAGGCGACAACCGGTTGCTCACTGCCATTCAAGCCAGCGAAAAGGTGTATGCCGACTTTCAGCTCGAGTCCCTGAACGCTGGGGGTCACAGCTCCGTGCCCTCGAGCGACAACGCGATCTATCACCTAGCGGCGGCGCTGACCCGCATTCAGAGCTTTTCATTTCCCCTGGATATCAACGAAATCACCCGCGACTATTTCGAACGCGCCGCGGCGCTCACGAAAGGTCCGGTTGCCGCCGATTTGCGCGCCGCGGCCAAACAGCCACCCGATGCCGCGGCCATCGCGCGCCTCTCCGCCGTGCCGTACTACAACGCGCTTTTACGCACTACTTGCGTGGCAACTTTGCTTTCCGGAGGTCACGCCCCCAACGCGTTACCCCAGGCGGCGCGCGCGAACGTGAACTGCCGGATCTTCCCCGGCGAAGATCCCGAAAACATCCGTAAGACACTCGAGCGGGTCGTCGCTGATGCCAAGGTAACGGTGACTCCGGTGCTGCAGCGCGCTGCGGACGGGTCCATCGTCCCGCTGGTGACCGTGCCGCCCTCTCCGTTGCTGCCCGAACTGACCCACGCGATGGATGCGGCTATTCGCGAGATGTGGGGCAACCTTCCTGTGGTGGCAACGATGTCGACCGGGGCCACCGACGGCAAAATCACGCGCATCGCTGGAATTCCCACTTACGGCATCGCCTGCCTGTTTTACGAGATGGATGACAACCGTGCCCACGGGAAAGACGAACGCATCGGCGTCCAGGATTTCTACGAAGGCGTCGAGTTCAACTACAAGCTCATGAAGGAACTTGCGTCACCTCGCTGAGCGGGCTGAGAGTGCGGTGCCCAAAAAGCAAGCGGCCCGATGAACTCAGTTCACCGGGCCGGCAGGCAATGCGTTCGATTGTTAGGTGGAGCGATTAGGGCTTGGTTGGTGTGTTCGGATCGACAATCGTGCTCGCCGCGTCCGTCGGCTTGGGATCACTGGCGTTCTCAGCCGCGGTAGCCGGCTTCGATTCGGCCGCGCTGGCGTTGATCGGTTTTGTCGACTCATTGTTGAAGCGCGTCAGGTACGGCATGAACGGCGTGACCTCGAAGGGCATCTTCTCCCGTTCGTTCACCGCGTTGATGGGTTTGCTCTTCAACAGGTCAAGCCGGTCAACCCACGGATCGAGCTTCACGCGGCCGCCGATGGGCAGGGCCGCGATCAGTTGCGGATTCTGCTTGGGATCCGACGGCGTCGTTGTTTTCAGGTCCGCAACGGAGGGAACGCGATTCCCCAAGTGGGCGCTGATCAGGTTCGGAATTTCTTTTTGGCGGGCTTCCAGCGCGGTCATGAAGAGGGCCGCGTTGCCCAGCTGGTTCTTGTACGGAGAATTGGCTAGCAGCTGACTTGCTTTGTCGTTCGCGGCTTTTTCTTCGTCGGGTGTGCGTGCGAAGCCGAAATGGCGGAACGAGTCTTTGTCATCGATCAGCAGTTGATCGAAGAACGCGAAGTTCGAGTCCATTCGGTGACCCAGCACGACGTGGCTCAACTCGTGAGCGATGATGGTCGCCAGGCTGGCTTCATCTGGCAGCACGTCGATGAGCCCGCGGCTCAGCACGATGGTGTGACCCAGAGTGTAGGATTCGAGAGTCGTGGTCATCATCACGCGGCAACGTACGTCCGGCTCGATGTCGAGATTGTTGGTGACCTCGAGGTTGTTGACCACGGTCTCGAGAACTTTGTCCACCTCGCCCTTCGGCGACATGAGTCCGATGCGCTGCAGACGGTCGGCGACGTTATCCTCGGCCTCGCGGTCCCAGGAGCGCTGGGCCTGCACCGGCGAAAGATCGTTGGCCGTCTTGGTGTCGTCCTGCACCGCCGTTTCCACCAGGACCTTGCTCAACTCTTGTTCCTGAGCGGCGTGGCCGATGTTGTAGCCCCACAAACGCGTCTGCGCCCGGAAGTCCAGTTTCTTGGTTAGCGCGTAGTGCAATTCTTTCTCTTCGCTGTAGACGAATGAGGGTAGCCACATTCCGGGCTGCACGTTGGTGCGCCAGCTGTCGAAGTGGAAGTACCACGTCGCGTGGCCGCCTCCACCGTATCCGCCGTTGAAGCGCACCACGTGATAGTCCTGATCTTCCACCCAGATGCGCCCGAGGAAGCGTCCCTTCCCGGACTTCGCCAGTGGCGTCACGTCAAACACCAGGCACCGCACTTCACCTAGGAATTCGCGCTTCACGTAGTCAAACTTGTAGTGCTGCTTGTCGAAGCCGTTCGTGTCGATGAAGATCATCTGCAGGAAGCCGTCCGGCAGATATTGCATCGCGAACGAAAAGAAGTTGCCGATTCCGCTGAAGACCTTCTTGCCCTTGTTGTCGGTGTCGGAGAGGGAAACCAGGTTCACGCCCTTGGCGAAGTCCGCCTTCCCAAGAAAATACTTGTCGCCACCCGGCACGAAACCTAGATCCTTGTCAGGTCGCAGGTTTTGGATGTAGGTCTCCACAAGCGGAGCGTACTTCCGGATATCTTGATTCAATTGATTCTCGTTCGCGGTGACGCGATCGATGACCTCTTCCATGGTCTTCGGCTGGTCGGCCGGTCTGGGTGCCGCTGCGGCGGCAATGGTTCCCAGCCCGCTCGACGCGAGCACGAGGATGGCTGTGGCTAACTTACGCATGGTTCCTCTCCTCTTCCTCAGTAGGCCAGGCGGAACTCAATCCGCACACGGGCCGGAAAATCCACCGGCTGGCCGTCCTGCTTTGCCGGTTTAAACTTGATTTGTTGAGCCGCGCGACCCGCAGCTTCGTCCAGACCATGACCTAAGCCGCTGACAACGCGGTTCACCTGCACCGAACCGTTGGCCAGAAACACCACGTCCAGAACAACGTCGCCTTCTAATTTTAGAGTACGCCCTTCTTCCGTGTACTGTGGGCGCGGCTTGTCCAGGATGTCAACAGTCGATGTTCCAGAGTCCGCGGAGGCCGCCTTCTTTTTCGGCGCATCCACCACGACGCTCTGATCGGCGAATCCGCCACTCTGCACCGAACCATGTTTCCCGCCCTGCGCAGCAATGGCTGTTCCATTTCCAAAGCCCGTGCTCGCCACCGTGCCGCGCACGCCCTTGTCTCCGCCGGTGCCGTTGCCGTATCCAGGCCCGCCGGGAAGCGCCGGTGATCCCAAACGATTCACGTTCGTCGTCTTGTTTGGATTGCCTTTGCCCGGAAGTCCGTTGGGATCGCCAAAGCCGCCGGTTTGCACCTTGTTCGCGGGGAGATTCACAGTCGCCACCGCTGTACTGCCGGTGTTCAGGTTGTTCACCTTCACTTCTTCCTTGGGCCGCTTCGGTTGATTCGTTTCCGTATCGATCTTTGCTTCGAATACCGGATTCGGCGTCAGTTCGGGAGCTTTCGCTTCAATCTTCTCGATCTTGGGCTGCAACACCTTCTGTTGCACGAAGATGTGCGGTTGCTTCGGGTTGAGCTTTACTTCCACCACCGGTTCCGGCTTCGGCTCAACCATTTTCTTGATTTTGGGAGGCTTGGGAGGCGCCGCCACGGGCACTTCGGTGACTGGCATCGCCAGGGGAATAAAAGCCATGTTCGCTGCCATCTTGAGCCGTTCCGGGAAGAAAATCGGCAGCGCGATGAAGAAAAGCAACAGAAGCGCCTGTGCGGCGGCGCTGATGCCCACGCGATCCCAGCGAGATTCTCCCTCCGGCAGCATGGCCAGGCGTGCCGGTATCTGTTTGTTTCCAATGGATTGCTTCCACGCTTCCCGGTTTTGCTGCTGGCCCCGGTGCGCGTCAAAGCCGACGCCAAGTCGCGTCGTGCTGGCCGGTGATTCTGCAATCATGATAGTCATCCGAGTTCCGCCTCAAAGGATTCCGTCCGGTTGAATACGAGCTTCAGGAGAGACCTAGCTCTCTTGATTCGCTCGGCCGGGCAGAGCCTGCTTTGGCCAAGCCAGAGTACCGATGAGGCTGGGGGAGCCCTAATAGGACGATGGTACTAGCGTCGCGAAGTCGCCAATGCCTGCGAGCGAACCGCCATGCAACGTCTGCAAACCTCTCGGCGCATTTCGAGTTGCGGGTTGGGGCGCAACATTGACTTAGAATACCGCAAACGGCTCCGGGGCCGTCTTCCCACGTTGAAGTCCCGGCCATCCAGAGTATGTTCTAGGATGCCAGGGGCGGGCAATTGGGTGCCGTTGAGTATGAGCCAAGATCCAGAGAATGGGAAGAGCGAGCAAGCTGCCTTTCAGGCTGGCGCCCGCAGCGATGCGCTGGGAGGCACCAGCGGCGTCGCAAACACGAGCAGCAGCAACCCTCGCCTGTTGACGGATTTCCAAGTCCTGGTCGACGGCTTGTTTGCGGAATCCGGCGGGCACTCTTGGGGCTTGACGCGAGATCGTTTCGAGGTCGCGCTCGAAGCCAGCGCCAGCAAACACTTTGGCGCGTTGCCGCCGGCGCCGCAAAAATTGGAAGAGTACCTCGGCGCGCTGCATCTCAACGACTTGGCGCTTGCGTGTTCCTGCGCGCAAGGCTGCACCGAAGCCTGGGAGCATTTCGTCGCCAGCTATCGCGGCTACCTGCGCGCCGCGGCAGGCGCGGTCCTGCGATGTTCCGCGACATCGCCGGCCGCTTGCGAGCTGGCCGATTCGCTCTTCGCGGAACTCTACGGTTTGAGTGAAGGGAAGCGCGCCGACCGCTCCTTGTTCCGGTATTTTCATGGGCGCAGTTCGCTCAAGACCTGGCTGCGCGCGATCCTCGCGCAACGTCACGTCGATGCGATCCGTGCCGGCCGCCGCTTTACCGAGTTAGACGAGGATGACCGAAGCGAGCGGGGCGCGACGCGGAACCCTGCGAGTGCCAAGCGCATCGAATGTCCGTCCGACCCTCATCGCGAGCGTTACGTGGCGCTGTTTGCGTGCGCGATGGAGACCACTTTGGCTCAACTTGATGCTCGCGATCGCGACCGTCTTCGTTTGTATTACGCCGACGAGAAAACTCTCGCCGAGATCGGCCGCACCCTTGGCGAGCACGAGTCCAGCGTCTCTCGCAATCTCGAGCGCATCCGCCGCGATCTTCGCCGCGCCGTGGAAGAAGTCTTGCGCAAAGGGCGCGTTGCCGCCAACGGTTCCTCCTCGGAGCCGGGACTCAGCGAAGAAGAAATTTCGCTGTGCTTAGAATATGCTTCTGAAGACGCACCCATCGATCTCGATAAATTGTTTTCTCGCTCCGGCAAGCTGGCGCCTAAGTCCACGAGGCCGCAAAGATGAGCGCTCGCTGCAAGAAAGCCGCAGCGTTTCGTTCTAAGAATGGAGAGGTCCATGGCGCCTGACGACCGCGAACGCGCTTTCGAGAAAGCCCTCGCGCGCCATCTCCACCCCGATGCGCCGGAGAAAGCGGATGCCTTGCACCCCGACGCGGAGGTTCTGGCCGCGTACCATGAGCGTTTGCTGGCGCCCGCACAGATGATTTTCTGGAAAGAGCACATTGCGAGTTGCGCGCGATGCCAGGAAATCCTCGCGCATCTGGAAGCCACCGACGAGCTTCTCGCTGACGTCAGTCAAGAAGTCCGCGAAGAGCGGTACATCTTGACGAAGCCCGAGCCCGAATTTCCCGAACTTGCTCACATTGCGGCACGCGCTCCGATGCCGGCGGAGCCGCAGACCGCTGCCGCATCCCGATGGTCGCGCCGTTTGAAAGCGCTTCCGGGTGCAAACTGGCGGTGGCTCGCGCCTGCCGGTGCGCTCGCGGCTGGTTTGCTTTTGTGGGTTTCCTTCCGCGAAGCCAACCCTCCGAAATTCGAGCTCGCGAAAAACCAGCCGCCCACCGCACCTTCCCCGGCGCCTGCCACGCTGCCTCAGCTCGCCGTTCCTCCTGATAAGGAAGCCGCTTCCAGCGCTGCTCCGAGCTCGTACGCAGAACCGCGTACAGATGCGAGCCGCGAATCCGGTGGCCTGGCTCAGAATGAGGGGATCGCACGTGAACGAAAGAAACTGGCCCCAGCACAGGCGGGAGTGCAAGCGGACGCGCTGACCGGCGTTCCGCGCGTTGTTCCGTCTCCAAGGGAGCTCGCGCGCGCCGATCGTGGTGGCCGCCCGTCCGGAGTCACCGGCGGCGTCGCCACCGCAGAGAGCGGCTTGCAAAAGCAAGCTCCGCCATCTGCGGTCGTTCCCGTGCCTCCCCCAGACATCAACGACCAGGCCGCAGAGAATCGCATCATCCTCAGTGAAGAGACGAAGCCTCAGCCCGCGTCGAAGGCCAAGAGCGTAGCCAGCGGCCGCCAGACGCCACAAAAAGAGGAACAAACCACCGCTGTTGTGGCCGAACTTAACGGAAATTCCGCAATGCGCTTGGCCAAGGCCATCAACTCCGTGACCGTCACGGCTCCGGGCTCCGCCGTGCTCTGGCGGGTCGCGTCGGCGGGCCTTATCGAGCGTTCCACCGATGCCGGGTCGAAATGGAGGCTCCAGGCTAGCGGTGTAGTTACCGATCTGCTCGCAGGCTCCGCGCCCTCGGATCGAGTTTGCTGGGTCGTCGGGCGTTCCGGCACGATCCTGCGCACCACCGACGGCGGCAAGCACTGGCAGCAAATTGGAGCGCCCGTTGCAGACGATCTCGTTGCGGTGTTCGCGGTCGATGCGCAGCAAGCAACCGTGTCGCTCGCGCAGGGAAGCTATCAAACCACCGACGGTGGACGCACTTGGAACAAGCTGCTCGCCGAGTGATGTAAACTCCTTGCAAGAAATTCCCGCGGCCCCGTTCTATCCTGTAGCTGCCGGACTACCGTTCATTCCGAAGGACGAACCGTCCGGTGGCCAGTCGGCGCAACGCCCTAGACGGGCTTTCTTGCGCAACCTGGAGATGAGGTCAAGGTCATGAATCCCCACACGAAACTGCGATCCCGATCGATCTGGCTGGCAGTCGCAATACTCGGCCTGTGCATCGCCGCGGTCACCGCCTATTCCGAGTCACGCATCCACGGCGTGGTTGCGGCGCAAGAAAAGGATGCCCCGCGCGCCGCCGGGCCCGATCAGGCTACCAGCCTCAACGATCAAACCGATCTTGCCGTCACGGTCTACAATTCCAACATCGCTCTGGTTCGCGATGTTCGCCAGCTGACTCTGCCCAACGGCGCATTTCGACTGAAGTTCGAAGATATCGCCGCGACGGTCAATCCCGCCACCGTCCACTTCCGTTCCCTTACCGAACCGGACAAGCTTGGCGTCATCGAACAAAACTACGAATACGATCTGCTCGAGCCCGCCAAGCTATTGCACAAGTACGTCGGCAAGGAAGTTACTCTGGTGCGCACTTATCAGGACAACGGCACCACCAAACACGAAGAAGTGAAAGCCACCCTGCTCGCCGATAACAACGGCCCAGTCTGGAAAATCGGCAACGACATCGTTACGGGAGTGTACGCCGAGAGCTACCGCTTCCCCGAGGTGCCCGCGAATCTTTACGACCGGCCAACGCTCTTGATGTCGCTCGACAATTCCGGAGCGCGGAAGCATCAGATCGAAGCGTCCTATCTCGCGTCCAATCTTTCCTGGAATGCGGACTACGTCCTCACCGTCGCCCGCGATGACAAGGCCGCCGATCTCGATGGCTGGGTCACACTGGCGAACAACAGCGGCACCGCATTTCACAACGCGCGCCTGCAGCTTGTCGCCGGCGATTTGAATCGCCTCCCTGCCAACGCGCGCGGTGACGTCGTGATGATGAAGGAGATGGCCAGAGCTGCTGTCCCGGCTCCGCAATTCCAACAGGAAAGTTTTTCCGAATATCATCTCTACAGTCTCGGTCGCCGCACCTCCGTCGAGGACAAAGAGACCAAGCAGATCAGCCTTCTGCAAGGCAGCGGCGTGCCCGTGGAGAAAATCTTCGTCGTCAACGGCCAGAATTTCTACTACCACAACCAGTACAGCCCCGGCTCCCCGCAAAAAGATCCCGTCATGGTTTTCTACAAGTTCAAGAACGAAGAGAAAGCCAGCCTAGGCATGCCGCTGCCTGCTGGCAACGTTCGCGTCTACCAGAAAGATTCCAAGGGCGGCATCCTCTTCGTTGGTGAAGACCGCATCGACCACACTCCCAAAGACGAAACCGTCACCGTGCACATCGGCAACGCTTTCGACGTCGTTGCCGAGCGCAAACAGACCGACTACAAGAAAATTGACACTCACGTGTGGGAAATGGAGTTCGAAATTACCCTGCGGAACCACAAAGACTCGCCCATCACGGTGGAAGTCAACGAGCCTATCGGCGGCGACTGGGAAATGCTGTCCTCCAGCTGCAAGTTCACAAAGACCGCGGCCTTCGCCGCCCAATTCAAAGTGCCTGTCGACAAAAATGGCACGTCGGTCCTGAAGTATCGCATCCGCGCCCACTGGTAATATCGGCCTCGCTTCCGGCAGGGGCGCAGCACCGCCGCGCCCCAATCGAGGCGACGCAGGACTTGATCGAAAGCCCGTTTTTTTTCTGAGGGTTTATGGGCTAAAAGCAAAACTGGGTGAAGCTACTCCCCACCAACCACGGCGTCCGCCTCGACCTCGACCAACATCTCCGGCGAGATCAGCTTGCTGACTTCAACCATGCTGGTCGCCGGGCGGATCGCGCCAAAGAATTCTCCGTGCGCTCGACCAACCTTCTCCCATTCGGCGATATTGGTCACAAAGATCCGCGTCCGCACCACGTCCTTCAGGCCCGCACCGGCCTTCACCAGCGCCGCTTCGATGTTCTTGATCGTTTGCACCGTCTGCGCGTAGACGTCGCCGACGCCGGTGATTTTGCCGTCCGGCCCAGTCGCCGTGGTCCCGGAGACGGTCACGATGTTGCCGATGCGCACCGCGCGCGAATATCCCACGATGGGCTCCCACGGCGTGCCGCTCGATATGTTCTGACGTGACACACGTTTCTCCTCGCCCGCGTCTTCACCGCGCGAGCGCATGTTAGACTGTAAGAATTATGGCACAAGCGGAGCTCGCGTCTGCTGCGCTGCCGTGCCCGGAAAATTAGATGAAATGTAACAGCATCCTCGACGCCGTTGGCCGCACGCCGCTGGTGCGGCTGAACCGCATCAACAAGGGTTGAAGCCGAGATTTACGTCAAGGCCGACTACCTCAATCCTGGCGGCTCGGTGAAAGACCGCATCGGCATCACCATGATCGACGACGCCGAAAAGCGCGGCCTGCTCAAGCCCGGCGGCACCATCATCGAAGGCACGTCGGGCAATACCGGCATGGGGCTGGCGCTGGTCGCCGCCGTGCGCGGCTATAAGATGGTTTTCACCATCACCGATAAGCAGTCCAAGGAAAAAGTCGATCTGCTGAAGGCGCTGGGCGCCGAAGTGATTGTCTGCCCCACGGCGGTCGAGCCCGACGATCCGCGCAGCTACTATTCGGTGGCGAAAAAACTCGCGCGCGAAATGCCCAACTCCTTCTATCCGAATCAGTACGACAACCCCATGAATCCCGAGGCGCATTACCTCAACACCGGCCCGGAAATCTGGGACGATTCCGAAGGGAAGATCACCCACTTCGTCTGCGGCATGGGCACCGGCGGAACGATCAGCGGCGTCGGCCGATATCTCAAAGAGAAAAATCCCAACGTTAAAATCATTGGCGTGGATCCGATCGGCTCGCTCTACTACGAATTATTGAAGACAGGGAAGGTGGGCAAGGCGCGCACCTACGTGGTGGAAGGCATCGGCGAGGATATTTTTCCCTCGACCGCATGAATTTCCAGTCGTCGATGACGTGCTTCAGGTCAACGACGAGGAGTGCTTCGTCATCGCCCGACGCCTGGTGAAAATGGAAGGTCTCTTCACGGGAGGGTCAGGCGGCGGTTGCATTTCGGCAGCGCTGCGGCTGCGCGAAAGATTTGCGGCCCGGAATCTTCGTCGTCGCGTTCCTGCCAGACACGGGCATGCGCTACCTGAGCAAGGTTTACAACGACGAATGGATGCGCGAGCGGGGCTACGCGGAAGCCGCCGTAAAGCTCACTGCCGCGGAAGTCGTCGACGCCAAACATCGATCCGGCAAAGTGCGCGAGACTGATGATTGCGCGCCCTTACCAAACCGTCTTCCACGCGCTGAGCACCATGCAGGAGCAGGATATTTCGCAGATTGCCGGTCTTCGAGGAAAACATTCCCATCGGCACGATCTACGAAGACCAAATCCTAAACCTGGCGCTGCAGGGAAAAGACCTTGCGCAAGCTGGTGGTCCGCGAAGTGATGAGCAAGCCGCTGCCGCAGGTGCCGCGCAACGCGCCGGTCGAGCGCGTGACGCACATCTTGAGCCACGAGAGTCCCGCCGTCTTCGTCGATAATGGGCGATGGCGCGCTTCGAGATTCTCACCAAGTACGACCTGATGGGCACCATCGCCAGCCTGATGGAACAAAAACGCTGAATGGAACTTCCCGCGCTGGTATCCAAATAGAATAGGATGCAAGAGAGTTGAAGATTCTAGATTTCAATGAACGCTTGAAAGACTCGATGCTCGTCGCCGATGGCGCCATGGGCTCGATGTTGCACGATGCGGTGGAATCGCAGCGCTGCTTCGATGAGCTGAATGTTACCCAGCCGGAAGCGGTGTTCCGCGTGCACCAGGCCTATATTGAGGCTGGCGCGCAGATCATCGAGACCAACACCTTCGGCGCGAACCGCTTCAAGCTGGCGCCGCTCGGGCTTGGCGAAGAGTGCAGCGGCTGAATCAGCCGCGGCGTCAAGATCGCGCGCGAAGCGCGCGAATCCGCCTCGCACGAGGTGCTCATCGCCGGATCGATCGGTCCCCTGGGCATCGGCGTCCAGGCGCGCCACCCGGAGCCCGACGAAATCCGCGATATTTTCCACGAACAAGCCCTGGCTCTCGAAGAGCGCGGCGTGGATTTCTTCTGTTCTCGAAACGTTCACGTACATCGAAGAGTTGCTGCTCGCTATCGACGCGATTCGTTCATTTTCGGGGCTTCCGATCGTCGCGCAGCTCACGTTTTCCGAAGAAGGCGATGGCCTACGGTGATCATGCGGCCCTCCGCCGCTGCCGCGCAGCTCAAGGACAAAAACGTTCAGGTCATCGGCGCGAACTGCACGCTGGGACCGCAGTCGCTGCTTCAGATCCTCGAGGAACTGACCGGCGTCGAAGATCTTCGCGTCAGCGGATGCCTAACGCCGGCTTTCCGAAACGCGAAGGCGACCGCATTGTTTATCCGCGTTCATCGCCGGAGTATTTCGCGCTCTTCGCGCGAGAGGCCGCGGCGCTCGGCGTGCGCATTCTCGGCGGCTGCTGCGGCACCACGCCGGCACACATCCGCGCGATGGCCGAGGCGGTGAAATCCCTGCACCCGGCGAAAGCGGCCGCGGGCTCGCATTCCGTCCAAGTTGCCGCGAAGCCGACGCCCGCCGTAGAGCGCGAGCCGGAAAGCAAATTCTGGCAAAAAATTGCAGGCCAAGGAATTTGCGGTATGCGTGGAAATCGATCCGCCAAAGGGCCTCTCGCTCGATCGCATCTTCGAGCAGGTCGACAAAATCATGGCCTCGGGCAAAGTCGATGCCATTGACATTAACAGCGGCGCGATGGCCCGCGTCGGCATGGACGCGCTGATGGTCGCCGGCGCGCTGGAGGCCCGCGGCGTGGAAACCGTTCCGCACCTCACCACGCGCGACTACAACATTATTGGACTGCAGGCGATGCTGCTTGGCGCCTGGACCGTCGGCGGCGTCCGCAACGTCCTGGCCATCACCGGTGATCCTCCCTCGGTCGGCGATTATCCTGAGGCCAGCGGCGTCTACGAAGTCGATTCTATCGGCCTGGTAAAAATTCTGCATCGCTTGAATCAGGGTACGGACTGGGCCGGCAAAACGCTCGGTGGCGCCACGAATTTCTCCATCGGCGTCGCAGTCAATCCCGTCGCCGACGATCTCGACGCCGAGATCGAGCGCTTTCATGCCAAGATCGAGGCCGGCGCGCACTTCGCCATGACCCAGCCACTCTTCGATCCCGAACACTGGTACGCGTTCGTGAAGAAACTCGGCAGCAAGCCGCACGATCCCGGTGCTGATCGGCATCTGGCCGCTGAACAGCTACAAGCAAGCGCTGCGCCTGAACAACGAAGTCCCGGGCATCGTCGATCCCGCAACCGCTGCTGAAGTCGCTTGAAGCTGCGGGCGCATCCGCACGCGAGCGGGGCTTCGAGGTCGCCCGCGAGATGCTCGCATGGGCGCGCACAGAGCTAGCCGGCGCGTACCTAATTCCCCCGTTCAAACGTTACGAAGAAATTCTCGATATTGTGTAGGGCAGACTGTTGCTCTGGCGAAGAAGGCTTACGAATCGCTGGCGACTTTCTTGGGGAACCACGGCACAAACGAGCTCGTCGTGCGCTGGTAGGTGCGGTATTCGTTGCCGCGGCTGCGCAGCGCTTGCGCTTCGGTCGCCTTGATCCCGGTCGCGCCAAGCAGGAAGTAAAGGATCAGCGCGGGCGAAAGCAAACCCAGCCATCCCCACGGCGAGGCGAGTGCGAAAACGGCGTACCCAACCCAAATCAGCCACTCAAAGAAATAGTTGGGATGCCGCGAATACTTCCACAAGCCGCCGCGGAACGTCTTGCCCTGATTCGCGGGATTTTTCTTGAACTTGTTGAGCTGCTGGTCCGCGAACGCTTCTCCGGCAATGGCGATCAGCCAAAGAGCCGCGCCGGTTTTCTCCACCGCTCCCAGCGGCGCGCTGGTGTTCATGCACACCAGCAAAAACGGCAGCGAGAGCACGACGTCAAGCAGCGCCTGAAACTCGAAGAAGAACAAAAAGCGCAGCGCCAGATTCGTCTTCCACTCTTTACGAAGCTGAACGTAGCGCCCTTCCTCTGAATGCCCAATCACCCGAGCAAAAAGAAGATAAGCCGCCAGGCGCAATCCCCAGAATCCCGCCATCGAGGCCATCGCCCATTTCCGCGCGGGATAGCCGGGCCCGGTTGCGGCGTAGAAAAGCGCGAGAACTCCTAGCCCTGCGGCCCAGCCGACATCGACGATGGCTGCATTCCGAATCAGCAGGTGGATGACCCACAGCACGAGCATCATGCCGGCGACGATCGCGGCGCCGAGCAACGCCAAATGAACTATCTGCGGCAGCATCACGCTGCCTCGATCGCACGCGGCACTTCTTCGCGCAAAACGCGCCGCAGCGCCGGGACGAGAATTGCGTACGCGATCGCTACGAACACCGGTGCCAGCAAACACCATACGACGACCGCGTGCCACGTCGTGATCCACAGCGAGCGGATGGCGTTCCCCATACTGGCGTGAATCATCGCATAAATCTGCGGAACCGATAGCGGAAGGTGCGGCGCGCGGAAGAGCCGCTCGCCGAGGCGGAAGAGGGGAATCAGCAGGCCGATCTGCAGCGGATACACGAAGTAGTTCACGATTTGAACCGCCGGCAAATTCAGGCGTAAAACGAGCGCTGCCAGCGCACAGAGTGCGGTCGTCGATCCGAGCACAGGAAAAACGCCTAGCGCCACTCCGAGCGCGAGGCTGAGCGCGATTTTCTCCGGGGTCACGCCCTGCCGCAACAAATCTACGATCGGACGCACCAGCCGTCGTTGAAAGAAGCCTTCCTGCATGCCGCCTTTTGCCGAAACAAAGCCTGGCATAGTACCCACGCACAAGCTCAAATCATTGTAGGGGCGCAGCACTGCTGCACCCTAGCTCGGCAAGCAATCCAAACCTGGCGGCTTGCTCGGGAGATCTTCGAAGCATCTCACCGGCTATTTGGCTTCGGCGACGGCGCTGGTGTGGTCATGGACGATGCGCCAGCCTTCGGGAAAGCGCTGCCAGACAAGAGAGAACACGCCGCCGATATCGCCCTTCGCACGAGTAAGGTGCCAGTGGCCCAGGACCAGGGCCGCGTCAGGCCCCAGGAACCTGAATTCCAGCCCGGAAAATTGCAGCTGGCCCATGGTGTCGCGATCCGCATAGGTCTTCTTGTAGCGAGCCAGCACACCATCCCAGCCCCGCACGATGCCGCTGATTCCAGAAAATGTGACCTCCGGCGAGTGCCAATAGCCCTCCATGAAGGTGTCCACATCGCCGCGGTTCCAAGCAGCCTGCTGGGCGTTGAAAATGGCTTCGATCGCGGCGCGATCGGGGTCGTGCGCTTCCGCGCCTGCCAAGAGCGGAGAGCGCATCGCTAATGGCAGCAGCAAAAGTGCTAAACCTAACAGAATCAGTCGTATACGATCGCTCATCGGCGTTAGCCTCCAATTCGCGTGGGGTGACCGGGAGCATAGTGGACGCTGCCGAATCGCGCAAGTCCCGCGCCGCGCCGCGTCCGGGCGGCCCAGTGTCGATTAACGCACGGGAAATGATGCTCCGCGGGTTCTATTTCGCTGGTACCGGTGAGCTATAGGTATGGTAGATATATCCGGCCAAAATTCACATAGAAAGAGGCGTGGATGTTTGCCGCTATGCTATTTGCGATCTCAATCGTGGCCCTGACGCAGTTCGGCCTTTACTACTGGCGAGCGGTGCTCGCCGCAGTGGCCGGGCAGCCGGTCTCGGAAAGCGTCTTGGCAGCCGCGCGCGTGGAAAACGGCCGGGTGAGCGGGAGCGACTTCAAGACCCTCGTGGGACTCCACGATCTAACGCCGGATTTGCACCCCAGCCGCGGCGGCCTGGGTTTCGTGCGCCTCTACTATCGAATCGTAGATGGCATCAGCGCAGTAGCAGGGAAGCGGATGCCCGCGGTGGCCGCGTGGTGCGAGCTGGAGACGGCTGTTTGCGCGCGTTACGCTGCGGTGCAGATCGACCGCCGGCTGCAATCCAATCTCGAACTGGCCGCTGCGCTGCGCTCCTGCTAATTCGAGCGAGCCTCAACTCAGCCCTCAACGAAATTCCCTATAGATTGCCGAGCTTTCCTCTCAGCACGGTTACCGAAGCCTTCGGCAGCGTGTAGGTGTGACTTGCTCCCGCGTTCAGCGTCGAACGAGCTAGCGGACCATCGGGGTCGGCGTGGCTTTTCGGTCCCGCCACATGCCAAACGTATTGTTCCGCGCCAAAGGTCACGGCGGCTACCTGCCCGGAGAAGTAACGCGGCACCTTGCTGCCTTCGTCCGCAAATTCGATTTTCACTTCGTGCGCGTTTGTCGGATCCTTGTTGATCAGCATCAGCGACCACTCGCCATCCGGACGCTTCGCAGCGTAGGCCGCGATCAGTGTGTGTCCGGCATCGTCGCTCACATCGGCGGCTGCGGGTGACAGTTGGTGCACGCCCGCACCGTGCTTCACCCATTCGAGATTGATGAGCTGGCTCGCAAAATATTGCGAAGTATATTGACGAATCTCCAGCTTTTCGTTGGCCACGAAGTTTCCGTAAGTGGCAAAGCCGTGGCAGCCGGACCGCAACGGTTCCGGCTGAATGGGCGAATGGTAGAAAACCGCTCCACCACTCGCGAGAAACGACCCGGCATTGTCGGCCAGCCACAAGCCTGCGAAAAGATCGGACATGGATTCGGTGAGCGCCCAGGAGAGATTGCTTTCGGTGATCATCAGCGGCACGTTTTCGGAAACACCGTCTTCGCGAAAGACATGCAGCATATGTCGCACTAGTTCAGGTTCGCGGTAGAGATCGGACCAGGTCACCTCGCACGGCGGGAACGGATAGTGCTCGTAGGATACGAATGCGAGATCGCTCAGCCGGCCGTGCTCCTTTAAATAGTCGACGAACCGGCCGAGCCATGAGGTTCTGCCACGCGCGTCAGGCCAGACTAAAAGATCTTCGTTGAAGCCTTCAAAGACCGGGCCGCCGAGTTTTATTTTGGGATCGACGCGATGCAGGGCCGTGGTCCACTGCAAGTACAGTGCGCCGTAATCTTCAGGCATGGTTTTCTTGCCGTCGGGTTCTTCGCCGATCTCGACGTAGGAAATCGGGTAGCCGCGCCTTTCGAGATAAGCGATCTCGTTAGCGCTGTCTTCGGGATTTCCATAGAGCAGCGCGGTGGGAACCATGGCCGGCAAATGATTGGTCATGCCGCTGGTGAAGAAAAGATCGAAGCCGGTCTGGACGCGCTGTTCTTCGACGTCGGCGGCGGTGTGCCAGGGATCCATCGATGATGCGAGCGTGACGGTCTGGTTCTGCGCGGGGGAATGTGTGACCAGGTCGATGAAGTCTCCGCTGCTGTCGAAATTTCCAGCGTAGATTTCGTTGATCGCGTAGCCGACGCAGTTGCGGGGATCCTCGCTGCCGTGCGTGTCACAAGTGTTGGAGGATTGCGTCATCAAAATGCGCACGCAGCGCGTGCGCACCGGCGTTGGCGAAAGCTTCAGCATTACTGTGCCACCTTTGCTGTCGCGCACTTCGCCCGAAGGAAACAGTGTCCAGATTCCGCTGGTGGGGCGATTGAAAGGGTCGTCGCCGTCCCAATACTGCACGACGTATTTTGTGGCGTAAGGATTTGCCCAGGCGATGCGGATCGCACTGATGTCCTGAGGCGAGCCGAATTCGACGATGACCCACTGCGGATGCAGGGCGTCGTCTTCACCAGTGAATTTTTGGGTCAGGTACGGATTACTCTTCCAATAGGTTTCCGGATCGCCGTCGGTCAGGCGCGAATACTTGCCGGCGGATGCATCACTCTGGGTGCTGCCGCGATGCGGCAGCGTGTAGCCAAAGGAACGGCGGAAAGGCTCTTTCAGTTCCGCGCTGCCGGTGAAATAGCCGCTTTGATGCGCCGCGTCACTCCATGTCCCATTGGGATTCCAGTGCCAGGAGGAGATGCTCAGCTCGGTATAGAGACGATAGGTGATCGGACCCCAACCAGCGGAGAGGTCCACTTTGACGGCCGGTTCGGTGTAGACAGCGTCGATGGTATTTGCGGGCAAATTGTCCATCGAGCTGCCCAGTGCGAGATCGGGATCGAACTTGATCGCATGCGCCGGCGTCGTGTCGACGCGCACGGTCTGCGCGTTTCCGCGTTCAACGCCAAAGCAGGCGAGCGCCGCCACCAGGGCAATTCCATATCTTTGGTTTCGGCTGCAGGAGTTTCGTGTGCGAGCCGACGCGAATTTGAATCTCATAGAAAAGTCGCCTCCGGATCTGTCGAAGATCTCCACAGATTAGTTCGGCTATCGATTCAGGCGTGCGCATTATATCGTTTTAATAGCGGTAAAATACCATCTTTCCCAACCGCGCCGGTTCCTGCTAACGTTTGAGTGGCGACGCATCGAGCCGTCGGGAGAACTCATGGCCACATTCGATCTGATTGAATATGAGGACGCGAGCCCGGAAGTGCGCGCGATTTACGACGACATCATGGCGACGCGGAAGACCGACTGGATCAACAATTTTTGGAAGGCCATCGCGCACGACCCTGCCACGCTGAAGCGCACCTGGGACAGCATCAAGCAGATCATGGGACCGGGAGCGCTCGATCCGCTCACCAAGGAACTCCTGTATGTGGCCGTCAGCGTGACCAACAATTGCCATTACTGCATTGCTTCGCATACCGCTTCGGCGCGCAACAAGGGCATGACCGACGCGATGTTCCACGAACTGCAAGCGGTGATCGGCATGGCCAACGAAACCAACAAGCTGGTCACCGGCTACCAGGTTGAAATCGACGAACGCCTTAAGGACGCCCTCAAGAAACCCGCCTAAACCGCTGCTTTCCCCAAAGAGCTAGTACAAGTTCATGGCTCGAACACCTGTACGGAAGGCCAGTATATTTCGCTGGCCGCGCACTCGTACCATGGATCTCGTACACCAGCGAACCTCGAACGATAGTTCCGTTCGCGAGTCCTGACACAGCTTGGGATTACAAAACTCTTGCTTTGCAAGTGAGTGCGCCATGCCGCCGACAGCCAAAGATCTTGATATGAACAACGCCCAAACACACGGTTCTGCATCCACGGGTACGCCGTCCACTGACGCGGGAAAGCCGCAGCCGGTTGCGCTGGAAGTGCCGGTTACGGTGAACGGAGCGCGCACCGTGGAGGGCAGCGACAAACGCGAGCCGTTTTCTGAATCCACGCAGACCGTGCTGGTGTTTGGCAATGGCGCGGTGATTCGTCTCGCGTCGGCGGTAACCGCCGGGCAACTGCTGTTCCTGACCAACGACAAGACGAAAAAGGAAGTGGTCTGCCAGGTTGTGAAATCGAAGAACTACCGCAACGTGAGCGGTTACGTCGAGCTCGAGTTTACCGAAGCAGTGTCTGGATTTTGGGGCGTGCGGTTTCCCGCAGCGCAGCCGAGCGCATCTGTATCCGCGCCTGCGGCAGCCAAACCGCCGATCGCGCCAGCCGTCGCCGCGCCTAGAGTGGAAGCGCCCGCAGCGAGCAGTCTGCCGAAGCGGCCGGAATCTCAGCCCGTACCCGCGCCACCAGTGCGAACGGAAACGGTGACCACCAGCGCGCTGAAAACGGAAGTGAAACCTCCCTTGAATTTGCCGCGCGCGGCGGACCCGAAGCCAGCCGCCACGCAGCCTCCAGCCGTGCCGACTCCGTTTAGCAGCTTCACGTCCAGCTCGCGCCCGCCGGAGGTCAAGCCGCCCGCGCCGGTCGCAACCAAGGTTCCACCAGCGCCGTTCGCGACGGTCAACACTCAGGCTTCCACTGATGCGTTGAAGCGGGAATCCGCGCGTTTGCAGGAACAGCTTTCTACGATGATCTTTAATCAGCAGGCGCCTGCGAAGTCCGCGCAGCCCGCAACGACGCTGCCCGCCACGAATAAGCCGGCGAGCACCGATTCGACGCACAAGGTGATTGAGATGGCGAAGCCGCAAGCGCCATCCGTGAAAGCCACTCTGCCTGCCAAGAGCACCTCTTCGTTGGATTCCGAAGAGGTGAAGATTCCTTCGTGGCTGGAGCCCCTGGCGCGCAACGCCGCAACGCCCGCGCACAATGAGATTCCGACGCGAGACGAAGTAGCACACGCCGATCAGGTGATCGAGTTCGAAGTGCAGGACGTGTCCGCACCTGCCATCACCCAAGAAACGGCGATCGTGACGCCTGCGGAAATGGCCCCGGATGTTGCACTGCCAACCGAGTCTGTCAGCAGCGAGCGGGTCCCCACCAAGAGCAACAAAGGAATATTGATTGGCGCCATCGCCGCGGGCCTATTGCTTGCGGTGGCTGGCGGCACCTGGTATGCGCGGCAGGGTTCGACACCGGCGCAGCCGACCGCGGTTGCAGCGGCAATCCCAGCGGCCACCAGCAGCGCTCCCGTGGCACAGCCGGCCGCGAAGAAGGCCGTGGAAGCTCCGGCTCCGGCATCGACAAGCTCAAGCGTCAACTCGGCCCCGGCAGAAACTCTGCCACCAGTTACCTCGTCGCAGGCGAATTCGCAACCCGCAACTCCTACGGCGCAGCCCTTAAAGAATTCGCTGGAGCGCAGCGCCGCGGCCGAGCTGTCGGCTTACAAGAAGCTGGCAGATCCGCGGCCGGAGCCTCCCGTTCAACCGCAGCCGCAGCCGAAGAAACCGAGCCTCGGCGAAGTACATTTCGCGGCGCCGACGGTCACGCGCCGTGCCGCAACGCAAGACGCCGCAGCAACAGAACTCGCGCCAGCTTTGAATGCCGGGCAAGTAGCATCCAGCGGCGACGCTTTGGGCGAAGGGCTAGCCGGTGGAAGTGCGAAGCAGCCGGTAGCGCCAGCCGCGCCGCTCCCGATCGGTGGCGATGTCAAGCAAGCACACCTGATTTCGTCCGTGCCGCCGGTTTATCCGGCGATTGCCAAGACCCAGCACATTCAAGGCAACGTGCAAATCGATGCGCTGGTTGATGCGAATGGGCGAGTCTCTTCGATGAAGATCGTGTCTGGGCCTGTTCTACTGCATCAATCGGCTATGGACGCGCTTCGCCAGTGGAAGTATCAACCGGCGACGCTCGATGGCAAGCCCGTGGCGATGCATCTGGCGGTCACGGTTCAGTTCCGTCTGCAGTAGGATGCTTTCCAGGCCGGGCCGCAACTCGCGATCTGTCTATCCGGAAACGGCGACCAAACCCATTTAACTCTCCGCGAAAAAGCACCCAATTTGTCCCTATAAGTCTGGCTAATGAGACAAAAAATTGACACAGCCGAGCGTTATGCACGGTTAGGCTCTTGCGTAGGACCTGCTGTCGGCGGCAAATGGGCGTGCCGGAAATTTTGCCTTCGTTCGGAACAAATATTTGGGCAGAGCAGCCGGCAGCCATTCGGGTTACGGGAATCCAATTCTATGAGTGCAGACGCGAACGAGACAAAACACAAAGAGATCGATGAGAGCGCGGGTGCGGCGGCCCCTCGTTTCCCTATGCGGTATCTGCGATTTGGAGAATTCCAGATCGATCTGCATCGCGAGGAGATTTGGAAGGGTGGAGAGCGCGTCAAGGCACAGGGCAAGGTGTACCAAACGCTTCTGATTTTGTTGAGCCGCGCCGGGAACGTCGTGACGCGTGAGGAAGTGCGCAAGCACCTGTGGCCGGAGGACCTGCAGGCGAATTTCGACGCCAACGTCAACACCGCGATGAACAAGTTGCGGCAAGTGCTGGGAGATTCACCGGACAAGCCCGCGTATATCGAAACGATTCCGCGTCGGGGATATTGTTTTGTGGCCGCTCTGGAACACGCAGAGGCGCTGACGCCGGCTTCTCCGAGACCGGCCGGAGTAGCCACGCAAACCAAGCGAGCCGCGCCTTCGGGGGAAGTCGGCCGGCGACTACCGTACACCATGCCAATGGGGTTACGGATTGCCACCTTAATCCTTGCTGGAATGGTTGCCGGATCGATCTTGGTCCTGGCGTGGTTTTCTTATAGCCGCAGCCACAAGTTGTTGAATTCTAGTCGGGTGACCGCTTTCGAGCAGATGCTTCTGCTGGACTGCTCGTACCGCTGAGCGCCGCGAGTTTACGTAGACCGTGGTTGCGTAAGCAGAAGTTATTTAGGCGCCGGTCTTCAGCCCGGCGCTACGCGCTTTCTTTCGCAGTGGCGAGTTCATCCCGCCATTTGGCCTTTGCCGCTGTAGGGGAGGGGCTGGCCCCTCCCGGGCCGACGCGTCTTGGCTCGAGGTTATGAATGCAGCTGCGCGGAAGCGTTCGCGCGTTTCTGGCGAAGGGACTCGCCGCTGCGTTGTGCCATTTCGTTGACGAGGAATCCCATCTTAGGATGAGTTGGCTCGAAATCGGCCGGAATACCGTGAACGCGCAGCTCTTCGGACGTCACCGGGCCAATCGAGCCAACCAGAATTCTGGCGAATGCTTTCCGAACCGCTTCCTCTAGGTTCATTTCCGCAGCAATCTTCAAGAGATGAATGACCTGCATCGACGTGGTGAACAAAGCCACGTCGATTTCGCCGCGGGCGATCGCGTTGACGGCTCCGCGCAGCGGAGCAGTGTCCTCCGGCAGCGACCATTCGTACACCGGAACCCGCGTGATGTGCGCACCGCGCTCCGAAAGCCCCGCTAGCAGCTCCGGATTGGACGCGCCGTACTCCTGCACGGCGACGCGCTTTCCGTTCAGCGGCAGCGCATCCCGTTGTCCATCCAACGCGGCGAGCAATTCGCGCCAGGTATTCGGCTCCGGCACTGCCAGCGTTACGGGCACGCCCAGCTCTTTCAGCGCGGCCACCGGCTTGGGCCCACGGGCCACCACCGGAACGCGCTGCAACGCTGCGACGAAATCCTGGCGCGTGCAAACGGTTTCCGCCACGCGGGCGAGCGCGCGCGTGCCAACTCCAGTGAGGAAAATCACTAGGTCGAAGCCGCCCACGACCAGCACGCGTGTAAACGTCTGCGCTTCGGCGTTGGACTCCAGGGGAACTTCCCGCATCGACTGCGCGACCATCGCGTCGCCGCCATACGTGGCGATCAGCTTGGACATTTCCGCGGCGCGCCGGCTCTCTAGCGACAGCACGCGCAGACCTGCAAAGCCATTCAGTGGCGTTCGAGTCTCCATCGCCGCTATCATCACATGTTTTTGCAGCAGCAGCCATCCAGCCGAATTTGTGCGAATTCGCAGAGGCGCGAGCGCCGGCCACGACCGCGGGGCAAGATCACATCGGATTGAGGCTGGCCGCCGAGGCGAAGCCAGGTTCGGCTTGCGCGGGCGTTTCGAGCGGGACCTGAGCAACAGTCCGGGCTGGCGTCAGTGGGTATGTTGCATACAGCGCTGCACCAGTAAGGAAAGCTCCGGCAATCAGATTTCCTAGGGTGACCGGGAGTAAGTTGTAAAACAAGAATTGGCTCACGGAGATCGGCGCGCCGAAGATCATGCCCGAGGGAATCACGAACATGTTGACCACCGAGTGCTCGAAGCCGAGCGCGAAGAAAGTCATGATCGGCAGCCACATCGCGGCGATTTTCCCCAGCGTGGAGCGAGACGCCAAAGCCAGAACCGCGCCGATGGTTACCATCCAATTGCAGAGCACGCCCTTCACCAGCGCCGCCGCCCAGCCGCTCGAGCCCAGGGCCGCGTACGCCACAGTTTTCTTCAGCGCCGCTTGCTTCAGCAGATCGCCGATCGCGCCGCCGTTGCCGGTGCGCCAATTGGTGATCGCCAGGTAAAACAGCACGGCGTACAGGAGGCTGCCGATCAGGTTGCCGAAACACACCCAAGCCAAATTGCGAAGCAGCTTCGTAAAGCGCAACGTTCCAGCCATTAGGCCAGCGGGTAGCAGCGCGAAATTTCCGGTAACCAATTCCAATCCGAGCAGCACCAGGATCACAAATCCAACCGGAAAGAGAATGGCGCCGACGATGGGAGGAAGGCCCTGCGAGTTCACCATGAACACGAGGGAGGTGGCGTAGCCGAGGAAGGCTCCCGCCAGGATTCCTCGAATCAGCATGTCGCGGACGGAAAGCTCAGACTTCTTCTTCGCCAACTGTATAACTTCTTGCACCAGGTCCTTGGGACTTACGTAGTCCATCATTTCGTTTCTCCTCTAAACACTTTTCGCGCCGGTTTCTTAGACTTGAAGCCGCTTCAATCCCCGCCGGGCGCAGACGGAACGGAGGACGATTCGCGCGCAACCCACGTCGCCACGGCAGGCAGAGCATTGCTGGGAGTCCAATCGCTGCCCGCTTCACGGCTGAAGCGATAGGATTGGATGACGTTCGCCACTACATCTGGAAACGCTTCGTCGCATGGCACGGTTTCTAAAATCTCCTTGCCGGCAATCGCGTGAGGGCCCGTCCGGCCGCCGACATAGATCGCGACCGCGTCCACAATCTTTCCGTCGATTTTTGTCTTGAAGCCCCGCAGACCTATGTCCGCTGCTTGATGATTGCCGCAACCCGCCGGGCATCCGGACCAGTGAATCGTCAGCGGATTTATGGCGCTGCCTAGTTTCTCCTTGAGGGCTTGAGAAAGCGCGACGGCGCGGCTCTTTGTTTCGATCAGCGCGAGGTTGCAATAGTCGGTTCCGACGCACGCGACCAGCCCGCGCACGAAGGGAGACGGCCGAGGCGAAAATTCCTTCAGCAGCGGTTCTGCAAGAAGGTCATCCACGCGATCGGTGGGAACGTTGGGAATGATGGCGTTCTGCCCGACTGTGAAACGAATCTCGCTGTTCCCGTATTCGTCAGCCAGACGCGCGACTTCTTCCAGCTGCGCGGGATTGACTCTTCCGGTCGGAATGCAAATTCCCACGGCCACCAGACCCGGCTGCTTTTGCGAACTGACTCCGAGGTGATCGGCATGCGTGGAGCCTCGCATGTCTTTCCCGCGAAACTCCAGCTCGTGGCCCAGGCGTGTGACCAGTTCGGTGCGCAATTTGCGGATGCCCCACTCCTCGATCAGGAAAGAAAACCGGCATTTCGAGCGCGCCTCACGCGGGCCGTGATCGCGATAAATCTTCACCAGCTCCGCAACGACCGCCGCGGCTTGGAAGACTTCCACAAACACATTCAACGACGAAGCGACGGTGAACCCTCCGGAGCCCATCTTTCCACCGACGAGCACGTTGAATCCGAAGCGTCCGCCCTTCCTGGCGGGAACGAGCGCGATGTCTTGCGACTCGTTGTGGGTGCAATTGTCTAGGCAGCCGGTCACCGTGATGTTCAATTTGCGCGGCAAGTTGGTGAACTGCGGATTGCCTTCGCTACCGACGAACAGCCGATCCAATTCCTGCACCACCGGAGACGCGTCGAACGACTCGTGCGGCGTCAAGCCGGCTAGTGCGCAGCCATTGATGTTGCGGATGTTGTCGACGCCGGTTTGCAGCGAGCGCAGGTCCACGCCGCGCAGCTTTTCCCAGATTTCCGGCACGGAGTCGAGCGTGAAGCCCCGCAGCTCGATCTGTTGCCGCGTGGTGATATCCATCACGCTGTTGCCCACGCGACGCGATAGTTCGGCGATGGTCCGCAACTGCCCGCTGGTGGCGAAACCATTGGGCATACGCACGCGCATCATGAATTTGCCGGGCGTAGGCCTGCGGAAGAATACGCCGAGCCATTTCAGCAATTCCTTTTCGGCCGGCGTAAGTGCAGCTGCGCCCCGCTGGATGATTTCCGGCAGATGTTCAAGGATGCGCAGGCCGTCGCCATCCATCGACGCTTTGTATCCTTCGATAGCGTTCACTGGGGGTTTGGGGGCGCGAATTTCCTGGAGTGTCTGCGGTGCCACGTTGCTCGAACCGGGGTGAGAGACAGATTCCAAGACAGCCTCCTGGTGGCGCTGTAGGCCGGACGGCGTGCACAGGTCGGCACGCTTCGGCGCTTGCGTAAGCAGCGCATTGGTATTCAGGCTCGTCTTGGAGCGATTACTTCAACCGGTGGCGGAGAAACGTGTCACCGCGCCTGGTTGCACTTTTCGAACAATGCCGGCTCCCTTTTCAACCTGGAAAGAGCGCCGTTCAAGGAGCGAAGGGCCGCGGCCCCTCGCGGTCGAGGACATGGCGAGAGTTTGCATTCCTCCGAGCGCGGCGGCAAACGCAAAATTCCGTTTGCCGGTATCGAAGATTCGCAGATCGCCGTGCGTCTTGTCCGGAATGTGCTTTCAAGCAACCAACCCACCCTTTCAGGCACCGGACGGCTTGCGACCTGAAAGACAGGTTCGTATACTGGCGGCCCGGCCATGTGGCAGGTTTTGCGGGTGGGTAGCCCGCGAAACTCACCTTTCCTTGGCCCCTGGAATCTTGCCTGCGCGTCGCTTGCAGGCCGAAGTGCGAAACGACGGCTGGCCGAGTTGACGGCATCGTCGCGGCCCTGCCGTCAAAGGAGATTTTTGCATGTCCCTAGCGCCTGCACCGGAAGAAATGAATGTCTACCAGAACGCGGAAGCGCGCTTCGAAGTAGCCGCGAACAAACTGGGACTCGAGCAGGGGCTTTATCGCTATCTGAAATATCCCAGCAAAGAAATCACGCTGTACATTCCGATCGGAATGGACAATGGGAAGCTGGAAGTCTTCACCGGATATCGTGTGCTGCACTCGACCGTGCGTGGGCCGGGCAAGGGTGGAATCCGTTTTGCTCCCGATGTGAGCCTCGATGAAGTGCGTGCGCTCGCGACATGGATGACATGGAAATGCGCGGTGGTGAACATTCCGTTCGGCGGCGCGAAGGGCGGCGTCATTTGCGATCCGCGCAAGATGTCGCGCGGCGAACTCGAGCGGCTAACGCGGCGCTACACGGCGGAACTGGCCAATTGGCTTGGGCCGGAGCGTGACATTCCCGCGCCGGACGTCGGCACGAACGAGCAGACCATGGCCTGGGTGATGGATACCTACGCGATGCACGTCGGTCAGGCCACCACTGCGGTGGTGACCGGCAAGCCCATCGAATTGGGCGGCTCGGCGGGACGCCGCGAAGCCACCGGCCGCGGCGTGATGATCTGCTGCGACAAAGCTCTGGCCAAGCTGGGCATCAAGCGCGATGGCTGCCGCGTGGTGGTTCAGGGATTTGGCAACGTGGGATCGCTCGCGGCGTCGCTCATGCAGAAGGCCGGCTACAAGATCGTCGGGCTCGCGGACATCGGCGGCGGCCTGTACAACGAAAGAGGATTCGACGTACCGAAGGTGATCGACTGGGTGTATACCCAGAAAAAGCCGCTGCAGGATTTCGCGGGCGGCGGCACCAAGATGACCGCGCGCGACGTGCTCTTCCAGCCTTGCGAGATCGCTATTCCCGCGGCGATCGAAAATCAAATTACCGAGAAGAACGCCAACCAGGTACAGTGCAGAGTCCTCTGCGAAGGCGCGAACGGTCCGACGACCTGGCAGGCCGACGCCATCATCGACGGGAAAGGCATTTTCACCGTGCCGGACATTCTGGGTAACGCCGGCGGCGTCACCGTCAGCTATTTCGAGTGGGTGCAGGACCGCCAGGGCTTCTTCTGGCGGGAAAGCGAAGTCAACGAGCGCCTGCTGGATGTTATGGAAAATGCCTTCGATCAAGTGGTACGCTATGCGGAATTGCATAAGGTCAACAACCGCATTGCAGCCTATATGCTGGCCATCGACCGCGTTGCGAGCGCGCTGAAATTGCGCGGAATTTACGCCTAGCCCTCGATAAGCTGTACCGCGCGTCCCCGCCGCGCGCGTCGTATTAAAAACTTGTGTCCCCACAGGCTTCCGAAGATAATTCGGCGCCAGCGAGGAGTTTGCTGTGGCTACGGATTCTCTACTACCGGGCTTCTCGAAGAGCGAACAGCAGCACCGCCAGGACATCTGCGTCGCGGGACGCTGGATGTACGAGCGCGGGTATATCGTCGCGTGCGAAGGCAATCTCTCCGTCCGGCTGGACGACGAGCGCATCCTGACGACTCCCACGTGCATGAACAAAGGGATGCTGACGCCGGCCGATTTGGTGGTCATGGATCTCGAAGGGCGGCAGCTCGCCGGGGACCGCAAAGCCTCTTCCGAATTGGCCATGCACCTTCTGTTTTACCGGATGCGGCCAGACGTGAACGGGATCTGCCACGCGCATCCGCCCACCGCGACCGGCTTCGCCGTCGCGGGACGCGCCCTCGATCAGGCCCTCCTTCCGGAAGTGATCGTCGGCCTCGGCCAGATTCCGCTGGTGAAGTATGGAACGCCAGGAACTCCCGAGTTGAGCGCCGCGCTCGAGCCTTCCGTGCCGCATTACGATGCATTGCTGCTGGCCAACCACGGCGCCGTCACCTGCGGCCCGGATCTGCTCACGGCCTTCTTCCGCATGGAGACGATCGAGCACTTCGCAAAAATCACGCTGGCGGCGGAGATGGCCGGCAACCCCGCGCTGTTGTCCAGCCGCGAAGTGGCCAAGCTGATGGCCGCGCGGTCCAGGTACTTCGTGGTGCCGCCGCCGGGTGGAGGCGCTGAGCTGCCGGTCACCTGCGACAGTATCGCCGACGCCGCGGCCGACCACGTGCGGCTGACGCGCAACGAGCTGGATGCTTTGATAGACGAAGCCGTGCGCAAAGACCGCTCCCGCCGCTAACACAAATTTCTTCTCCGGTTATTTAGGCGCCGGGCTTCAGCCCGGCGAACCGCTCCGCGGCGCAATTTCATGCAACCGCGCTTCGCCCCTCCACATCCATTCTAATGAGAGCATTCAGAGCCCGCCCGATCATCCAAACGGAAGGAGCAATTATGGAACCAAGAATCGACCTCACGAAATATGCGCAAGATGCGCAAAAGTCCCTATATGCGCTGGAGAGGTATCTCGCGACCTGCGGCCTCGATCATAAGCTGATGCATCTTTTGAAGATGCGCGCATCGCAGATCAACGGCTGTGCCTACTGCCTCGATATGCACTCCAAAGACGCACGCGCACTAGGTGAAACCGAACAGCGGCTGTACGAGCTGAATGCATGGCGCGAAACGCCGTTTTACTCCGAACAGGAACGCGCCGCGCTGGAATGGATCGAAGCGGTGACGCTGGTTTCGGAAACGCACGTTCCGGATGAAGCGTTCGAGCAACTGAAGAAGCACTTCAGCGAGAAAGAGATTGTCGACCTGACGCTCCTGGCCGGCATGATCAATCTGTGGAATCGCCTGGCGATCTCGACGCGCACGGTTCCTGGCTCGTACAAGGCGAAGCAAGCAACCTCGGCGGCCACGTCCTGACGGGTTGTCTGCCCGCGGCGTATTTGCAACCAGAAAAAATAGCAAGATTGAAGAAGAGCGCACCTCCGGGATAGGTACAATCACGCCTCAAGCCTGCGGGCTTGGAGGATTTAGGAGGACGCTCGATGGACAAGGCCACCGAACTCTTCGCCGCGATTCGCTCCGGAGACGCCGGCGCGGTGCGCGCTCTTCTCGATGCGCAGCCGGGGCTAGCGGCAGTGAAAAACGAGCAGGGACAATCGCCCGTCCTCGCCGCGGCGTATAGCGGCAGGACCGAGATTCGCGATCTGCTGATTGCGCGTGGCGCGCCGCTCGAATTTCACGAAGCAGCGGCGGCTGGCCAGCTGGACCGCGTGAAGCAGCTCGTGGAGAAAAACGTTGAGCTGGCCAAGAGCTACTCGCCGGACGGATTTCCCGTGTTTGCGCTTGCCGCGGTGTTTGGCCATTTGCCCGTTGCACGCTATCTATTCGAAAAGGGCACGAACGTGAATGCCGCGGCCACCAACGGCACCGGCTACACCGCGCTCACCGGCGCGGTCACAAGCGGCCACCAAGAGATCGTGGCATGGCTGCTCGAGAACGGCGCCGACGCAAACTATCGCTACGGCCCGGGTTATTCACCGCTGCTCGCGGCCGCCGCCAACGGCCACCTGGAAATCGTGAAGGAACTGCTGCAGCACGGAGCCGACCTGCACGCCAAAGCCAACGACGGCAAGACCGCGTTGACGATTGCGGAAGAACGCAACCATCCGGAAGTGGCCGCGTTCTTGCGAGGCCGCGGCGCCGCTTAGCTCCCGTGACACGCGCTATTCGTCGCGTAGGACTTGCATCGGTTCGACGCGAGCCGCACGGATAGCGGGGATCAGGGAAGCGAAGGCGCCCACGCCGAGCACCATTAGCACTACCGCGCCCAACGTCGAGGCGTCCGAGGGCGAGACGCCATAGAGCATCCCGGCGAGCAGCCGTGTGGTCGCAATGGCGAGGCCCCATCCCACCACGCAGCCGGCCAGCGAAACTCCCAGCCCCTGCAGCAGGAATTGCTTCACGATTTGTCCCCGCAAAGCGCCCAGCGCCAGTCGCAGGCCCACCTCGCGCCGCCTGACGTTTACTGAATAGCTCAACGTTCCGTACAACCCTACGCATGCTAGCGACACGGCGGTGGCCGCAAAAAATCCCAACAAGACCGTGCGCAATCGATTCTCCGCAAATGCGTCGTCAAGATGCTCCGCCAACGGGGAAATATTAAAAACCGACCGCTCGGGCTCGATCTGGTGAATCTTTTGCCGGATCGTGCCGGCCATGGCCGTAGGTTCTCCGTGCGTGCGGGCAAGATAGTAAGGATCGGGACCTCCGGGAGCGCCCAAGCACCAGTAGACGGTGGGACCCGGCAGGCGATTGATGCCTCCCTCCCTCGCGTCGCCGACGATTCCGCGAATCTCGCCCGCTTCGCGCCCGAGAAATGTGTTGCCTACCACCCGCAGGTGATGTCCGACGATTTGCGACCCCGTCGGGTACGTCTCCGCAAAGCTCCGGTTCACCAGCACGTTGACGGAGGTGAATTCGACATGGTGAATCCCGGTTGGATCGTCCGCAGTGGGGTTTAAGCGAAATTGTGGCTCACGGCAGAACTCGCCCTCGAGCAGTGGGATTTGCATCGTCGTGAAATAGCCGGGAGAGATGAGGCGAGTCTCCGCGACCATCTTGTGTTGCGGATCCTGTTGCCCTTCGGCGAATTGGAACTCCAGCGGAAACTGCAACGGCACGCCAGGCAGTTCGTTGGTGACCGCCACCCCTTCTACTCCGGGCAGGTTGCGCAGAGCCTCGACGGTGCCGTCAATCCGTTGCGTCAAGCTCTTCCAGTCGACCGTCTCTGCGTAGGAGCCGCTGACCCGAAACGTTAAAACGTGGCTCGCATCGAAACCCGGTGACACCCGGCCCAGCTCCTGAAAGCTGCGCAGAAGAAGCCCCGCGCCCGCGAGCAGCGTTACCGCCAGCGCCACTTGCACGGCCACCAGCACCCATTGCAGGGAATGGCGCCCCGAGACCTGAGTGCGGCTTGCCTGCGCCAGGGAGCCGGAGATGTTTCGGCTTGTGCTGCGAATCGCGGGAATAACTCCGCAGAGCAGAGTCGCCGCCACCGAGCACGCCAGCGCGTACAGCACGATTCGCCCATCCAGCCGGATCTCTTCCACGCGTGGCAAGTCTGCCGCCAAAGCACGAAACACGCTCGACGCGCCACTAGCAACAAATAACCCTGCTCCTGCTCCCAGCAGCGCCAGGACGAATGCCTCCGTCAGCAGTTGGCTGATCACCGCCGCGCGCGAAGCACCCAGCGAGAACCGCACGGAGACTTCATGCTGCCGCTGCGTTGCGCGGGCCAGGAATAGGGCCACGATATTCGTGCACGCGATCAGCAGAAGCAGCGACACCGAACCGAACAAGATCCACAACGATCTCCTGACTGCTCCAACCTGGGTTTCTTTCAACGGCTGGACATTCACGGCTAGTTCCGCGTCTGTTTCCGGAAACTCCTTGCCGAGTTGTCCTTGAATCGTGCCGAGGTCCGCTCGCGCCTGCGCCACGCTCACGCCCGGTTTCAGCCTCCCGATCACCTTGTACCATGTGAATCCACGAGCGGCTGAGTACGGTGCGTCGGCGGGGATCGGTGACCACAGATCGGCGTCGCGATCCTCAAACAGAAACGAAGCAGGCATCACGCCGATGATGGAGGGTGAACCACTACCGATGCGCAATTTCTTGCCGAGAACATCCGGGCTCGCACCGAAGCGCTGCCGCCAGAAGCGATCGCTGATCAGAACGGCGTCCGGGCCGCCGAAATGCTCCTCTTCCGCGCTAAAGTCGCGCCCAATCGCCGGGGCAATTCCCCAGACTTGCAGGAATCGCGGCGCAACAAAGGCTTGCGTCAATTTCTCCGGAAGAGCACCCGAAGTTTCCGAATTGTTCTCCGCGTAGTATCCCGTCATTGACTGGAACGTAGAATTCATGCGGTTCCAGTCTTCCAGCCGGGCCGGCGCGACAAACCCAAAACCTGGCGAGCCCTTGGCTTTGTAGTTGAACTGAGAAACGCGCATCAGTTGATCGCCGTCGGGAAACGGTAGCGGCCGTAGCAAAATCGCGTCAATTGCGGAGAAGACGGCACTGTTCGCACCGATGCAAATCGCCAGCGTCAGGATCACCGCAATCGAGAACGAAGGTGACTTGCGCAGGAATCGCCCGGCGGATTTTAGGTTCATGATCGTGCTGTCGACCACTCGGACGCGATAGACGTCCCGAACCTCTTCTTTGATTTGTTCGGGGCCGCCAAATTCGAGCAGCGCCTGCCGGCGCGCCTCTATGGGGTAGATTCCCGCGGCGATGTTGGTGTTGGTCAGCTCGTCGATGTGATAGCGAAGCTCGGAATCGAGCTGTGTGTCGCCTTTTTTCTTGCGGAACAACGAAGTCCACCACGTCATAGCCCGCTCCTACTGCGCCGTTTGCATAATCTGCATCACCGCCTCGGCCAGGCGATTCCAATTCGATTCTTCGCTCTGCAATTGTTTGCGGCCTTTCGGCGACAACCTGTAGAACTTCGCCTGCCGGCCGTTTTCCGACTCTCCCCATTCCGCCGCGAGCCAGCCGCGCTTTTCCAGTCGGTGCAGAGCCGGATACAGCGAGCCCTGCTGCACCTGCAGCACTTCCTTGGAGATTTGCCGGATACGTTGGGAGATGCCGTAGCCGTGAACCGGGCCCAGTGCCACGATTTTCAGGATCAACATGTCCAGAGTGCCCTGCAGCAAGTCGGACTTTTCAATCGGCATCGTGTCTCCTAGACGTTCTACAGATATACGCCGCGCATAGGTAGATTGTCAAGGAGAGACGAATCTGCTTCGACGATGACCCTAACTAGGCCGCAACTTCATTCGTAGCGCAGGCAGTCGATAGGATCGAGGTTGGCCGCCAGATTGGCCGGGTAGTAGCCGAAGAACAGGCCTACGCCGACCGAGATCACGAACCCGATCGTCACCCACAAATACGATAGTGTCGCGGGAATCGAGGGTATGAGTGTGCGCACCAGCGTGGATATGCCGGCGCCGATCAGAATGCCGAGTGTGCCGCCAACCAGCGTGAGCACCACCGCCTCCAGCAGGAATTGCAGACGCACATCCGCACGGCGCGCGCCGATGGCTTTGCGCACTCCGATTTCCTGAGTTCGTTCCGTCACCGAGATCAGCATGATGTTCATCACGCCGATGCCGCCCACCAGCAGCCCGATCGAGCTGATCACCGTAGTGAGAATCACCAGCGCGCCGGTGAGCTGGTTCCACAAGTTGCTGAGAAAATCCGGCGAGCTCAGCTCGAAATCATTCTCTTTGTCGGCGGGGACGCGGCGCAGGCGGCGCATCGCCTGAATGACCTCGCCCTGCGCCAGCTCCACATTCGCATCCTTGGGCACGGTGAACAGCATGATCAGCTCTTTGGCCTCCGGGTAGTTCTTCTTGAAGTTGCTCAGCGGAATGATGGCGAAGATGTCGACTCCCGGACCGAGGAACAAGCCCTGGTCGTGTTCGAAAACGCCGATGACCTCGTAGACCGCTCCGTTGATCCGCACCTCTTTGCCGACGGCGTCGCTGTTGGGGAACAGTGATTCGCTGATGGCCGCGCCCAGCACCACCACCGGCCGCGCGTGCTCCTCGTCGAAGGCGCTGATGAAGCGGCCTCGCTCGATCGCAAACAAGGGAATCGCCTCGGTATACTCCGGCTCGGCGCCGCGTACGATGACTTTCTCGACGCTATGGTCGCCGCTGGTAATCAGATTGCTATCGCCAAAGAAAAAGCCGCGTGTGCCCACCGTGGTCACGATCTGCACGTCGGGAGCGGCCTGCCGGATGAAGTCGCCATAGTTGTATTCAATGTATCTGCGCGTGCGGATGCGTTCCGGCATGTGGGCAGGGTCCATCCCCGGCGGAAATCGTGTCAGAAAGTAAGTGCGCGAGCCGAGCGACTCCACCTTATCCTGCACGAACTTGTTCAGCCCTTGAATGATGGCCGCCATGGAAATCACCGATGAAACGCCGATCACGATGCCGAGCACGGTCAAGGCAGAGCGCACCTTGGACGAGCGCAGCGTGTCCATGGCCGCGAAGAAATTCTCACGAGCTTGTGCGAGCGTCATCAGCGCCATCAGTCCGACCTCAAGGCCACAACCGGATCCAGCCGCGAAGCGCGCATCGCCGGATAAATTCCGAAGAACAATCCCACCGCCGAACTCAGGAACACGCCCAGTATGGCCACCCACGTCTGCACCGAAGCAGGGAAAGGCGTAAACGTGCGCAGCGCCAGCGCCACCAGGAATCCTATCGCGATCCCGGTAAGTCCGCCGGCGATGCACTGCATGAAGCTTTCCGCCATGAATTGCGACAAAATGTCGCGCTGCGTCGCTCCCAGCGCGCGCCGAACCCCGATCTCCCGCTTCCGCAGCGTCACGCTAACTAGCATCACGTTCATGATCACGATGCCACCGATCACCACCGAAATCGCGCTGACCATGATGAACACACCGAAAAACGCGGAGCTAATGCTGCGCCACAACGCCATATAGCTTTCCTTGGTGCCGATGAAGAAGTCATCGTCCATTTTTCCGCTGAGGTGGTGCCGCGCGCGCAAAATGAGGTGCGCCTGGTCCTGGCCCATTTCGAAGTTCGGCTTACTGGTCTTGACGTTGATGGTGAGGCTCGTCGTGTGCACTCCCTGCATCCTCAAGAACACCGGGAGCGGCACGGTGACGAAGCTGTCTTGGTCCTGCCCGAGCACGCTACCGATTTTTTCCATCACGCCCACGACCATAAGTTCATCGTTGCCGACACGCAGGGTTTTGCCGATGGGGTCCGTGCCCAAGAACAACTGCTGCACCAGCGTATCGCCGATCAAGCAAACGGCAGTATGGTGTTCGGCTTCCGACGAAGTGAAATAGCGGCCGAACTCGACGGTGCGCGTGTCGATATCCGCCATGTTTGCCGTTTGCCCGTAGAGGTTCACGTCCTGAATCTCTTTGTCGCCGGATCGCACCCGAACGCTGGCGCTTGCGCTGGCCCCGACCTCGTCGCACGCCGGGCATCCTTCGGCGATCGCGCGCATGTCATCGACGCCGATCTTTTTATACTTCAGCGCTTTAATGACGATGGTGAAGTCGGTGACCGCGAAGGGTGTCCGCGCCACTTGAAACACGTTGGTGCCGAGGTTGGCGATTTTCTGCTCCACAAACAGGTTCGCCCCCTGCACGATGGTCATCACCGTGATCAAGGTCGCCACGCCCATCGTCAACCCAAGCATGGTCAGCGACGCGCGCAGCTTATGCGCCCGCAACGCGCCGAAGCACTGGGCCAAATTGTCTCGGACTGCCAGCATGCGTGTGGAGAGGCTTCTCCCGCTAGTTTACCGGATTCCACAAAACCCACATACGGCCTCGCTCGGCGTTGTGGAAACCCTCTGCAATGAATACGAAGCCAGGCCTGCACAAGTTACAGCACCGAGGTGCAGTCGGCTTACCCCGCGTTGACACCGCTTCGCCGCTGCTGAATACTCATCTGCGATGATTGGCCAGCTTCGCGGGCGGCTTACCGACAAGCGCCCGAATCAGGTTCTCGTGGATGTGGGCGGCGTAGGCTACCTCGTGCAGGTGCCCCTTTCGACGTTCGCCGCGCTCGGCGAGCTTCACACCGAAGTCACGCTGCTGATTCACACGCATGTGCGCGAAGATGCATTTTCCCTCTACGGATTTCTCTCCTCGCGCGAGAAACACTTTTTTGAGATGCTGCTCTCCGCGTCCGGCGTGGGGCCCAGCCTGGCGCTGAAGATTCTGTCCGGCATGAGCGTCGATGAACTGGTGCCCGCGATTCGCGGCAGCGATCTGGCGCGGCTGACGAAAATTCCCGGTGTTGGCAGGAAGACCGCGGAGCGCATGGTCGTCGAGCTGCGCGATAAGCTGGACGCCGTCGCCGTCGAGGCCGACAGGCCGGCGGCGTCTTCTCCAGCAGGCATTGAGGCCGACGTGGTGTCCGCGCTGGTGAATCTGGGCTACGAGGCACGAGCAGCGGAAAGCGCGGTTGCCGACGCAAAGCGCGAGGCCGGTGCAGCCAATTTTGAGAAGCTGCTGCGTGCATCCCTGCAAGCCCTAAGCGCACCGAAGGGCCGCGCCGCACGCACATAGGAAGCAAAGACAATGGCCGACGCGAGTGCAAAACGAATGATGGCGCCGAAACAACCCGAGCGAATCGTCTCCGGCGCGGCGTTTGACGAAGACGCGCGCATCGAAGCGAGCGTCCGCCCCAAGCGCCTGGACGAATACATCGGCCAAAAACGCGTCAAAGAAAACATCCAAATCGCGATTCAGGCGGCCCGCACCCGCGGCGAAGCCCTCGATCACGTTCTTCTCTATGGCCCGCCGGGACTCGGCAAAACTACGCTGGCGCAAATCATCGCCAACGAGCTTGCCGTACCGATCAAGACCAGCGCGGGTCCGCTGCTCGAGCGCAAAGGTGACTTGACCGCAATACTGACCTCCCTCGAGGCCAAGGAAGTTTTCTTCCTCGACGAAATTCATCGCTTGCAGCCGGCAGTGGAAGAGGTGCTGTACCCGGCGATGGAGGACTTTCGTGTCGACCTAATCATCGGCCAGGGACCTGGCGCGCGCATTCATCCGTTTCCGCTGGGCCACTTCACACTGATCGGCGCCACCACGCGTGCGGGCTTGATCACCGCGCCGCTGCGCTCGCGTTTCGGTATCGTGCACCGGCTCGACTTCTACGAGCCCGACGATTTGCTGATCATTCTGAATCGTTCCGCGAAAATTCTGAACATCGAGATGGACGAAGGCGGCGCGGAAGAAATCGCCCGCCGCTGCCGCGGGACCCCGCGCGTCGCCAACCGCCTGCTGCGCCGCGCCCGCGATTTCGCCGAAGTGCGCGCCGCTGGCCGCATCACCCGCGCCGTGGCTCAGGAAGCACTCGCCATGCTTGGCATCGACGAAAACGGACTCGATGAGGTCGACCGCAACCTGATGATCGCGCTGCTCGACAAGTACGGCGGCGGCCCCGTCGGCGTCAGCACGCTCGCCGCAGCACTCAGCGAAGAAGAAGACGCCATCGAAGAAATGTACGAGCCGTATCTGATGCAGATCGGCATGATCGACCGCACCCCCCGCGGCCGCATGGCCACTCCTCGCGCCTACGAATACTTCGGCCGCGAACTTCCTCGCCGCCAACCCCGATTGTTTTGAGAACCGATCAACCGATCCGTCGAACCTCGCTCGTGTCCGGCGTCTTTGCCAACAGTTCCTCCACCGTTCCGCGCCACAGCGGATGCCGCAACCCCGGCGCAATCTCTACCAGCGGCACCAGCACAAACCGCCGCAAATGCATCCGCGGATGTGGCACCTGCAGCTCCGCCGTATCCACGATCGCATCGCCGTACAGCAAAATATCCATATCGATCAGCCGCGGCCCTTTGGCAAAGGCCTTCTTGCTCCCCATCTGAGTCTCAATCCCTCGCAGCGTCTGCAACAACTCCAATGCCGCCAATTCCGTCTGCCCCTCCACCACGCAGTTCAAAAACCACCCCTGCTCCAAATAGTCCACCGGCTCGGTCTCGTAAATCGACGACACCCGCTGCACGCGCACGCCTGCCTGCGCCAGCGCCGCAATCGCCGCCTGTAAATTCGCCTCGCGTTCGCCCACATTCGACCCCAGCGATAAATAAACCGTCGTCGGCTGCATAGCCACCGATTCTAGCCCTCTCCGTAGGGGCACGATACATCGTGCCCCCTTCGATTTGTCCCAGACTCATGTAGCGGCGTCCCTTTAGGGCGCCATCTTAGGGTGGCTATCTTCGACTCGGCCCTCCGTACAGGTACCCACTTCGCAATCGCCGTGTTTTCTCCGTTCCAGCCGCCAGAATCATCTCCTAAACTAGACGTATAAGCGTGAAGACAGAGGGCGTGAGGCGGGTCTCCCTGAGATTCGGCCGTTCGCGCCGGTGAGCTACGCTTCATGATCCAAACCAAGAAGCCGACGAAATCCAAGTATAAGAAAGAGCGCGCCGTTCGCCGCTGCTCGTTCGTCGCCACCGCCGAGGTGACCGAACTGCGCTCCGGAACCCGCCTCTCCGCGCGAACCTCCGAAATCGGCATGGGCGGCTGCTACGTCGACGTGCTCAATCCATTCCCCAAGGATGTCGAAGTGCGGGTGAAGCTCGTCCGCGACCAGGGCGCCTTCGAGGCCAAAGCCAAAGTCGTCTATTCCGATCCCAAATTCGGCATGGGCCTGGTCTTCTCCGAAATCACGCCGGAGCAGCGCGCGGTCCTCGAAGGCTGGCTGGTCGAACTCGTCACCCTGCTTAACCCCGCTCCCTAGACTCGGCCTCCCTTCAGCACCGGGTTTTGGCCGTGCCTCCGTTATTTCGGCCTTTTTTGACCCTGGCACCCCCCACTCCCCAGGGTGTCGTGGGAACTGTGAAGTAAACCATTGAAGACACAGGGGTTGGACGTGCACTAGTGTGAGAATTGTGCGCGAGCCTGTTATAGGGGAGTGCCTGGTGGGGAAGCGCCAGGGGACGAAAAGCGGGGCGCAAAAGGACACGGGAAGCTCAACCTTCTCCACCTATATTACCTGAATCGTAATCATTTGTCAAGTGTCAAATAAACGACGTGGACTGAGGAACCTAGCGCTCAATTTCGATCTCTAACCGTTACGGTCTCCGAAATCGAATAGGTCTTTAGCTATCCGGTGTTCAAAGGATGAGCGGGCGGTGACGATTTGTGCCCTTACGGGAGTTCGGAGAGACGGCGGCGGAGATATTGTTGCTCGACCGGGTTGCGCGCTAGGTCGAGGGCGCGGGTGTAGGCTTCGGCGGCTTCGGTGGGGCGGTTGAGGCGGCGCAGCAGATCGGCGCGGGCGGCGTGGAACAGGTGATATTCGCCGAGGTCGCCGGTGGCGCCGAGTTGGTCGATCAGGGTGAGTCCGCGTTCGGGGCCTTCGGCCATGGCGATGGCGGCGGCGTGATTGAGGGCGATGACCGGCGACGGAGAAATGTTCGCCAGTCGCTGATAGAGCGCGGCAATCTCGGCCCAGTCGGTTTGCTCGAAAGCTGCAGCGTGGGCGTGCAGCGCGGCAATGGCGGCCTGCAACTGATATGGCCCGATATTTTGCAGGCGCAGCGCCGTCTCCACCAGCGCCAATCCTTGCTCGATCTCCGTGCGATCCCAGAGCGAGCGATCTTGCTCCTCCAGCGTGACCAGTTCGCCCTCGGCACTGATGCGGGCGTTACGGCGCGAATCGTGCAGCAGCATGAGCGCGAGCAAGCCCAGGCTTTCCGCATCGCGCGGGATGAGTTCGCAGAGCATGCGCGTTAGCCGGATGGCCTCGGCGCACAGTTCCTTACGGATCAGCGTGTCGCCTGCGGTCGCGGCGTAGCCTTCGTTGAAGATGAGATAGATCACCGCTTGCACGGACTTGAGGCGTTCAGGCAGCGCGTGCAGCGGCGGTACTTCGTAGGGAATGCGGGCTTGCAGGATTTTGTTCTTCGCGCGGACCAGCCGTTGCGCGAGCGTAGGCTCGGGCACGAGAAAGGCGCGAGCGATTTCCGGAGTGGTCAAGCCGCCGAGGGTGCGCAGCGTCAGCGCGACTTGCGCTTCGGTGTTAATCGCCGGATGGCAGCAGGTGAAGATGAGGCGCAAGCGATCGTCGGGGTAGTTCATTGAGGATGCGTCCAGCGAAGTGTCATCGGCCTGAACGGTAGTCGGCGTTTCGTAGCGCAGCGGATCTTGCTTCTCGCGCCGGGTGCGATCGCGCCGCAGAGAGTCGATCAGCTTCCGGTGCGCGGCGGTGGTGATCCAAGCGGCCGGATTGTCCGGAATACCGCTGACTGGCCAGCGCGCCAGCGCCGAAGCGAACGCTTCCTGTACCGCTTCTTCGGCCAGGTCGAAGGAGCCGGAAATCCGGATCAGCGTGGCGATGATGCGCCCGGACTGCTGCCGGAAGACCGCTTCGGCGGCGCTCTTTGCATCGATCGTCATGTTGGTCGCTCGTCTGGGCTCGCTCATGCCGCGTCGGTCATTGCCAAAACATTAGCGGGCCGCGGCCACGAAATAGGCGATGCCCAAGCACGCCGCGATCAGGAGCTGTGTGATCGCCGGTCCCGCGAAAAAGTATTTCCAGCAGAGGATCGCCGTGACCACGCAGTTGAAAAAGAACAAAGCGACAATCGGCCTGATAACGGCGGGGCTCGTCTTGACAAACGACGCGAGCTGCCAAAACAACACGGCTTGGACGAAAAGAACGACGGTGGTCATCAATCCGTAGCCGAAAAAGAAATCCCAGTACGTGCGCATCGAACCCATCACGTCGAACGTGTGCGCTTTCATCGTTTCAATTACGGCAATCTCTTCGGCGCCGTGCTTCGGCTTGCCGAACACGCCGCCGATCGTATGCAGCGTGCAATTAATCAGCGAGAGAACCGATGCGATGCGCAGAAAGAGTGTTGCGCTCATGCGGCGCTCGCGGCCACGGGATGCGGCTTGAGAATTGATTCGGGCACACCCTCAAACTCGGTGAGCTGGCGGATTTCGATCGAGCCTTTTCCTCCGCCGCAAGCGGTCGGGATGCGCGCGGCCCAGGCGATGGCTTCGTCGACATCCTTGCAGTCGAGGACGTAGTAGCCTGCGAGTTGCTCCCTGGTTTCGGCGAAGGGACCATCGATAGCGAGGATCCTGCCGTCTTCGACGCGAACGGTCTTGGCCGTGTTTGTCCGTCCAAGGCCATTCACCGCCACCAAGATTCCTTGGCGTCGCGTTTCCTCCATCACTGCCGCGTGACCATTCTTAATGCTTTGTATTTGTTCAGGCGACATCGCGCTCCGGTCAGCTTCGGTGGTGTAAATCAGCATCATGTAACGCATGTTGTTTCGCTCCTGGCTGAAACCTCGACTGCGCAAAAACTGTTCGATTGCGACGCCACGTTTTGCTACGCAAGGCGGACACGACACCTATCCGCGTTTCCGTCAATTCTTGAAGATGCTGCCGCGCGCCGCTTCAGACTTACGAAACGAATCGGGAACCGCAGGCAGCTCCCCAACCGGACGAATCTCAATGCCGCCTTGCGCGCCTTTGCAATTTGGAATTCGGGCGGCCCAGGCGATGGCCTCGTCCAAGTCCTGGCAGTCGAGGATGTAATAACCGGCCAGTTGCTCGCGTGTCTCGGCGAACGGCCCATCGGTGGCTAGCACCTTGCCGTTTTCCACACGCACGGTGGTTGCGGCGTCGCTTCGCGCGAGCGGGTTAACGCCGACCAACACGCCGCGCTTTACGGCGTCATCCATCACGGCCAAGTGGCCTTCCATCGCGCTTTGGCGCTCTTCCGGCGTCCTGATCTCCATGTCGGCTTCTTTCGTGTAAATCAGCAGCATGTAACGCATGGCGCTCCGCTCCGGTTAGCTGTCTTGACTTGCCGTACACCCATACGACGCGCGAGAAACTGGAAATCGACAAGGCGGAGCGGACTTTTTTCGGGACGAGCCCGGAGAAATCGCCCCAAGTCTGCCACAGGATGTGCGGGCGCGAAAACACAACCTTGTTGATCTTACGACCGCTTCCCCTGTCGATTTCCGGTGCTTCCGACGTCGTTAGGGTGCCCAAGAACAGGGCAATCCAATTTGCGGGAGGAAGTCGTGAATACGAAAGCGAGAGTATTTGGGATTTTGGTTTTGGGTATGGCGGCAAGTTTGGGTGCTGCCGCAGCGGCGCGACCGGCGGCAGGCTCGCCGGATGCAGGCAATTCGGCGCGGGCGTTTCAAAAGCTCGAGAGCCTCGTAGGGCGCTGGGAAGCCACTGGGCCCATGGGCAAGGTTACCGCACTCTACGAAGTTGTCTCCGGCGGGTCGGTGCTGCTGGAACGCTTGGAAGTGGACGGCAAGGATCCGATGATCACCACCTATCACCTCGACGGCGACCGCCTGGTCCTGGAACACTATTGCCACGCGGGCAATCAGGCGTTCCTGCAAGCCAAGCCGTTCAACGCCGAATCCAACGAAATCGATTTCGATTTCATCACCGCCACCAACCTGACCAGCCCCACCGACGGCCACATGCACCAGCTTGCACTGAAGTTCCATTCGTCCGACGAGATCGCCTCCAGCTGGACGTGGTGGGAGAATGGGAAACTCGGCGGCAAGAACGTGTCGTTGGTATACCATCGGTTGAAGTAGCAGTAGCGACCGATCGTGGGCATGGTCTCGCGCTATGTTGGCATCCCAGCTGAAATGGGGCGCAGCATGCTGCGCCCCTACAGTTGAGAGCTACGTGGTGCGGTGGAGAAGCAGGCGGTGGAGCGTCATGGGCTTGGGCTGCAGGGCGTCGAGCTCGATGAGCGCGAGGTGGCCTTCGGTGGTTTCGCGCCAGCGATAGACGTTGGCTTCGGTTTCTTGGACTTCGCGCCCGTCTAGGTGACGCAGGAACTCGCGAGCCTCATCGACGGACGCTACTTCGCGCAGTGATGGGCGGGCTAGGGCCTCGACGGCGTAACTGCGTAGGAGTTTGCTCCAGTATTGATGGAAGAGGTCGCTGGAGGCGAAGATGTCGCTCCAGGCGACTTCGCCGCCGTAGGCGATTACTACGCCGACTACATGTTCACCCTTCAAGCCGGAAGTGGCTTTGGCGAAACGTCGCTGCACTTCTTCGACGAAGCTGTCGACCGATCCGCCTACGCGCCTGGATTTGTAGATCTTGTCGTAGGACTGCGTGGGGGCTTCCTCGGCCATGACGCCAGAAAGGGCGTCCGCGGAAAGACTGGCGCGCGGGGCGGATGGCGAAGCTTTTGCGGTCGAGCCGGCGGTAACTGCGGCCCAAACTTCGCCCTGGTCTTGCTTGAGGGCGGCTTGCTCGCGGACGCTGGGGTGGACGATGGTCTTGGACGTGGCGAATTGTGAGCCGGAGGACCAGCGGCCGTGCTCGACGCAGAAGACGTCGAGGGGCAGAGGCTCAGCGCCGACGGAAACGATCCGGTCTTTGCCGATGATGCGGTCTTGCTTACCGCCGCTGACGAGTTCTCCGGCGAGGAGCAGGAGCGGGCGCTTGCTGCGGTTGATCAGGACGAGTTGGTTGACGGAGGCGCCGGAGCTCGTCGGAGGAGCAATATAAATGCCTTGATCGCGGGAACGGGCCAGACCAGCGGCGCCTTGCTCGCTGACGATCACCTCACCGCTCGAGAGACCTTCGTCGAGCGTGAGGAAAGCGCTGGTGTCCTGGTTGGATGAGGTGACGACGGGGAAGACGGAAATGTTTTCGTAGGTGACCGGGTCCAGAAGCCGCCAACCACCTTCTGGGCCCGACGGGGGAGTGCCTGAACCTGGGGCAGCCCAAACAAAGCCCAGACTTCCCAAGGTGGCGACTCCGAGCAGACCGCTGACGACGGCGCTCAAGAACGAACGTTCCATGTGGAAACCTCCTGTGTGAAACGGGGACTCACTCGGGGTTGGAACGGGGAGGGGGAGATTTCTTGCAGAGAAAGGCGAAGTAATGAGGTAACGAAGTGTCTCAGCGGGTGCTGGGGTCACCTAGGTTGGTGCGGGGTAGGTTGCGCCTGCTTTTGGCGGCTTCGCCTTCCTGGCGCTCGTACTCGGCTAGTTCTTCATCGGTATAGGAGAACGAGTCGCGCGAGGCGAACATGGAGGTGGAGCGGCCCGTTTGCTTCTTTTTCTTGCGAGCCTCACCGAATTCGTGGCGCACCTGGCGGAGGGGGGCTTCGATGGCTTTGACCTCCACGAGAAGGTCGCTCACTTTTTCCAGGAAATCGTGCAGGTGGAAGGGCCGGACGACGTAGGGAAGCCGTGCTTGCTCGAGAGCGCCGACGTATTGGCCGCCGCTCAATTCAGGAACGATATAGAGGACGCGGAGCCGCGCACCGTCTTCCACGGAAACGCTGCTGAGTTCGCGCAGGGTAACGAACAGCGGGCTCTTAAGGCCGGTCAGGGCCACGTTAGCGATCACCAGCGACCATTCCCCGCTCTTGAGCTCGGTCAGCAGGAGCTTCGTGTCGGGGACAATGCGCACCCGCCAGCCCTCGGAATCGAGGATTTGGCGCAGCGCGCCCTGGCTCGCGGTATCGTCGTCGAGAACCAGGATCCGGACCTGGCGCTGCTGGACTGGGGGAGGCGTGGTGCCCATGGCCGAATTATAGCGCCGGGGGACATAGGGGTGCGCGCAATACTAGTACTAGGGGCGTATCGACTAACCGTCCTGATTGCCAGGGGGCTAGCTCGGCAGATTGCGGGGAAACTGGCAGGGTTCCTAAGGTCGAAGTAGAGGCGTCCCAAGACCTAAGTTAAACCTGGGGCGACGTGTGCGCGGACAATTGAGGGGTGCTTGAAGTGGAATCTAAACCCCGCCGTCTGAAGACGGCGGCTACAGGGCTCTGGGCAAGGGGCTATTTGCCGACTACGAAGTCGCTTCCGTCCAGATAGCGTTTTGGAGGGCTGGCGTCCCACAGCATGCGAAATGTCGATGAGGCCGTTGCGGGAATGCGCCGCGTGTAGAAGATCTGAACGGAGTCGCGCGACCATTCGGCGTGACGCGCCCACTGATCTGGAGGGCTCAAGATCGTGCGCCGCTTGGAACGCAGCTCATAGACAAAAAATCCGGCGGCAAGGCCCATCGCGTCCTTAGGAGCTCCTTCCGGGGCCTTCACGTAAACCGCGGAAACCATCAGCAGATCGGAGTTCCCTGGATTTACACGGAGCGAGTCCGAGCTGGCGATGTCGAAGATGTCGCCATAGATCTCTCGGAGAGAAACTGTTTGCAGGATTCGGCCGTCATCTTGAATCCAATAGGCGTTTTGCATATCGCTGGCGAGCACCGTGTGCGAATCGGTCCAGCCATGCAGCGCCATGAGGCTGCCGTTGTAAGCAATCGTAGCTTGCGCCGGCGATCCGGCAGGGAACACCGACAATTGCCACTTCTGGTCGAGATAGTTGAGGAAGGCGACGTGCGTGTCGTCCGGCGACCAGAAGGCTTGGCGAACTCCGCCGTGAACCAGATCTTGCGAACGCGCGGTGGCGGAGTCGTAAAGAACGATGGTGCGGTCCGGTCCATCCTTGGAGTCGGAGCGCGTGTACAAGAGTTTTTTGCCGTCGTGCGAGAGAGAAAGCTCGGTACCTTCCTGCGCGACGACTTTCTTCACTTTGCCTAAGCCTAGAACAACTTTTCCGGCAGGGCTTACATACGCGATCGCTGTGGGCAGTTCGAATTTGATGACGTCGGCAGGCAGGACTGGCGGAGTTTTCTTATCGTCGTCGGCGTCATCGCTGTCGTCGACTTGATTGTTGATTTTCGGAAACAGCTCCGTGGCGATGCGAGCGCAACCTTCCATGGCGCCAAGCTGACCGTGCTGGGCGGAGGCATGAAACGTGTACTTCGTGCCGGAAGCGTCGGCAGTGCAGGCTTCGCGGGTGAGGTGCACCCTGACTTCGGCGCCGGTGGCGTCATCTTTCGCGCGATACAGCCATGCATCGCTGGTGCCTTCACGGGTTACGTCGATGGGATCGAGAAGCGCAGGCGGATAGCCGGGACGATCGAGACGCTCGGGACCTTTCTGGCCGATGCGGATGCTCCAGCCCGGCTCGTTTCCTGATGTGGAAACTGCAGAGGAGCCGGATGCAGGGCCAAAGGCGAGCAGCAGAATCGGAAAGTGAGTGGACTGCGGCGCAGGGGGACCCGCCGGCGGCTTCTTGACTTGCGCGGGCGGAGTTTGCGTCGACGACGTTTGCGCGCGCGACAGCGACGGAACACAGGTGAGTAATACGATCCAAACGAGAAGCAGAGCTGGAGCTCGCAGCGACATTTGCACGACGATCGATCCCTCCGAACCAGCAGACATCGCTCCACCGCAGACGGGTAATTGTCGCATGTCCCGATAAAGCTGAAGGTATTTTCAGCGGATCATGACACCACGAAGTTTCTGGCCGTGATGCGCTTGGGGAGGCCGGCGGCGGTGGTCCGCCGGCTGTCCGATGGTCGCGTTAGGTGAATCTGTCAGTAGCGAATCTTGCCGACTTCGAAGTCCGCGCGGCATCCGCGATCGACCCAGATGCCGCCACGGTCGTAACCCCATGTGCGGCCGTAAACACAGTCCGCGTCGCTGCGCTGCCGGACCAGGCGGACGCCGCCCCGGGTGTCGACGCGGCAGTTTTGACGACGCATGTCGTCCGAGGAACATGTGATGACCTGGACGCCGCCGCCACCGGGCTGCCAGCCCCCGCCATTACCCCCACCCCCGCCGCCACCAATCCGAAAATCCGCACGGCAGCCGCGGTCCACCCAGATGCCCCGGTGGTTGTAGCCCCATGTGCGGCCGAAATCGCACGGGGAGCCGCTGATCTGGCGAACCAACTGCACGCCGCCGCGCGTGTCGGTGGGGCACACGTTTCGCCGGCCATCATCGGAGGCGCAATAAACGTTGTATCCGTTGTCCCAGCCGCCCCAGCCGGAACCGCCGACCTGGAAGTCCGCGCGGCAACCGCGATCCACCCAGATCCCTCGACCATTGATAAAGCCCCAGGTGTGGTTGAAAATGCAGGGCGCATCGCTGCGCTGCCTCACAAGCTGCGCGCCGCCGCGCACATCGGCGGCACAGTAATTCCGCCTCATGTCGTTCGAAGAGCAGGTAATCACTTGGCCTTGCGGGACAGGAAGAGCGCCCGCTGCAGAGTTCGCTGCGTGAACGATCGTCAGAAAAGCCGCCGCCAGAAGAGTCGCGAAGATTGCCGTCAAACTTGTCCCCGTCAGAGTTTTCATGGTGAACCTCGTTGCCGAATTGGATTCGGCCTTTGCAAGAAGGTACGCGGGTCTGGAGGCGATAATCAATAGCAGCGGGAGAAGGGCTGACAGCGAAGATAAAGCGAAAATAAGTATTGACACAGCGAAGAAAAAGCGAAATACTGCGGCGGTACTGCGAGGTGGGCTATGTCCCCAGTTCTTTCCCCTTCGGCTCCGGAAATTGATGTCCGTCGCCGCCCCGCTCGACAATCCGCTCTTTTCCCCGTTTGCCCTGATGTGCAAAGCCCAAAGCGATTGGCTGGAGACGACGTTGTCGGGGTTCGCACCCCGGTCGAAACCGGCCTCGGCGGCAGTATCTCGGGTAGCCCTGCGACGGATTGCCCCCCGCCGCTATCGGCCACCGGCGGCGCCCGCCGTGCGGATGGCCGGACCCGAGATACCTCCGCGTCACTGGTCGGCATCGCCCGCCTCGCAGCTTCTTCTCCCGCGGCCGACACGGCTCGAGAATCGGAGGAACGGCCGGAGTATTTTCTGCTGCCGGTACGGTCGATTCTGAACCGGTGCGACTCGAACCGCGTGCCGTTTGAGTGGACGATCAATCCGTACCGGGGATGCGAGGTTGGGTGCAAATACTGCTACGCGCGGTACACGCACGAGTACATGGAGCTGGACGGCAGTGAGTTCGAGAAGAAAATCTTCGTAAAGCAAAACGCTGCGCCGCTGCTGGCGCAGGATGTGGTGCGGAAATGCTCGTATGAACGGGCGGGGTCGGGAAAAGAAGGGCCGGAGCACATCGCGATCGGCACGGCCACCGATCCGTACCAGCCGGCGGAGCGCGAATACGGCGTGACGCGGGCGTGTTTGGAGGAACTGGCGAAGCGCGAAGGACTGAGCGTGTCGGTGATCACTAAATCGAACCAGATCGTGCGCGATATCGATGTGCTGAAGCGAATTGCGGCGCGGTCGGAGTTGTCGCTGAACATTACGATCACGACGTTGCGTACGCGGCTGGCGCGCATGCTGGAACCGCGAGCGCCGCGTCCGGACCTGCGTCTGGCGGCGGTGAGGCAGCTGCACGAAGCGGGATTGCGCGTGGGCGTTTCGGCTTCGCCGCTGATTCCGGGTATTACCGACCGCGAAGGCGATTTGGAGGATGTGGCGGCGGCGGCGAAAGATGCCGGCGCGGAGTGGTTTTTCTCTGGCGTGTTGTTCCTGATGCCGGCGTCGGCGAAGGAGTTTTTGCCTTTTGTGCGCGAGAAATTTCCACGACTGGCGAGGCAGTACGAGCAGTGGTACGCCAAGAACGCTTACGCGCCCGAGGAGTACCGGCGCAAAATTTCCGAGCGCGTGGCGCGATTGCGGGTGAAGCATGGTTTCCATACGCGGCCGTTTGAGGAGTTGCAGAGGAAGGTGCGAAGTCCGCAGATGTCGCTGGTGTGGAATCCGGCGGCGTGAGGCGCTGACCGCGGGCTGCGTCGTGGAGATCGCTTAGGTTGAGGTTCTTGATCGCAGCGATTCGACAGCGCAAAAGCGCCCGCCACGGTCGGCGGCCGCTACAACCTACGGGACGATGATGCGGGATTCTTCGCGCTTCAGTTCTTGGGCTTGCGGGAATTGCGCGCGTAGGAATTCGATGTAGCGGCGTGAGCGAGGGCGGCCGTTGGTGCGAAGCAGTCCCATCCGGTAGAGAAACACCAAGAGATAAAAGATGTCGGAATCTTTCAGAGCGGCGGAGTTGGGGCGCTCGGCGTTTTGCTTTTTCACTTCGCTCACGAAATCGGTGACTGCGGCGTACAGTTCGCGAGAGAGCAGGCCGGTTGGTTGCTTCTCGTAGTAGATGCCGCTCGTCAGAGTTTTGTGTGTTTCCGCGAGGGCTTGGAGCGCGGCGAGAACGTCCGAGTCCGTGGCTTCCTGGTGGGAAGTGCAAAACTTCGCGACGCTGAAGGCTAGCGCGCCCATGAGCTGCTGGTGGGTATGGATCAGATCCGAGGGGACGTTTACGTCGAGGAGCGGGGTATCGGCGGGAAGCAGGCGCTGGTGCTCGTCCTCATAGCGGTGGGCCGCGACTAGATAGGAACAGTCAACGGGACAATCGATGGTGACTTCGCGCTCCGTGCCGCAGCAGACGGCGCAGATCTTCTCACCTTTGGCAGGGCAGAATCGGTTGGCTTTGCGTTTTTCACAGATGGGGCAGAGCACGGCAAGCAGGATACGCTGGCCTCGGGCAAAAAACAAAAGGAGCCCATTCGTTATGAGTTTATTGTTGGACGCCGGACTGAAGCCCAGCGTCTACATAAGCCATTGTCAGAGCGTCGCCGGCGAAAGCATGAAACTTCACGCGGAGATGACTTTGTTCTGGAAGCGGCGTGCGGCGATGATCAAAAGAAATGTACCGATGGCAAATAGGGCCAGGCCGTCGGTCCACAGGTGGCGGATGCCGGCGCCGCGGAGAATCACGCCGCGGGTGATGTTGATGAAATAGGTGGCGGGAATCAGGTAGCTGATTGGACGGAAAAAGAGCGGGCATGGTTTCGCGCGGGAAAATGTAGCCGGAAAAAAAAACGCTGGGGAGAATGGGCAGGAATGCGAGTTGCATGGCTTCGGCTTGCGATGCGGCCTTGCTGGAGATGAGGATTCCGAGCGACAGCGCGGCGAAGAGGTACGGCAGCGAGAGAAACGCGAGCAAAAGAACGCTGCCGTGAATTGGAACCTGAAAGAGAAAACGCATGCACGTCAGGATCAGGCAGAGCTCGAAGAAGCCGACGCCAAGATAGGGAAGCAATTTGCCGAGAAGAAGGCCGAACGGGCGCACTGGGGTGACGAAAAGCTGTTCGAGGGTGCCGCGCTCCTTTTCGCGGACGATAGAGAACGCGGTCAGAAACGTGGTGACGTTGAGCAGCATAATGGCGGTGAGGCCGGGGAGAAAGAAATTGGGCGAGCGCGAGTCCGGATTGAAGAGCATCTTTGGGCGCATTTCGACGGCCATGGTGCTGCGGTCGGGGAGAACGCGGCGCAGGGATTCATCGAGGCCGATGGCGTTGCTGACGTTGATCGCTTGGCCTGCGACGGAAGAATCGGAGCCGTCGATCAGCACGAGAACTTGCGCGCTCATCTGGTGAAGAAGACGGTCGGAATAGTCGACGGGAACCTTGATGCCGACGCGGGCTTTGCCGGCCACGATGACGTCGTTCATATCGGTATCGTTTTGCACGTAGCGCATGATGTAGAACGTGTCGGAATTCTTCAGCCGGTCGATGAGTTCGCGGCTTTCGCGGTGGCCGTCGGCGTTGAAAACCACAGTGGGAATGCGGCGGATGTTGGTGTCGATGCCGAAGCCGAGAAGAAACATCTGCAGCAGTGGCATGGTCAGCGAGAAAAACAGCGTGCCGGCATCGCGGCGAACGTGCAGCGTTTCCTTGTAAAAGACCGCGCCGAAGCCGCGAAAGATGTCACGCACGGGGGCCCTCCAGCAGTGCTTGATGCTTGTAAGTAAGCTCGACGAAAACGTCTTCGAGGCTGGGCGCGAGCGGACGAATCTCGGCCACGGCAATTCCTTCTTTAAGGAGCTGCTCGCGGAGATCGTGCAGATCGAAGTGATCGTCGATGAGCGCGTGGATGGATTGTCCGAAAATGGTGGCGCTGCGGATGCCGGGAATCTGGCGGGCGAAGCGAAGCGCGCGTGTGACTTCGGGAGTGGTGATTTCCACGCGCAGCGTGCCGGGCGGCTGAACATCGGGAAGCTCGCGCAGGGAATTCGGCGTGCCGTCGGCGATGAGCTTGCCGTAGTAAATGTACGCGACGTGGCTGCAGCGTTCGGCTTCGTCCATGTAGTGCGTGGTGACGAAAAATGTGATGCCGTGGCCGGACAGCTCGAAAAGCAAATCCCAGAGCTGGCGGCGTGCCACGGGATCGATGCCGGCGGTGGGCTCGTCAAGGAAAAGAAGCTTCGGCTCGTGCAGCATGGCGCAGCCGAGCGCGAGGCGCTGCTTCCAGCCGCCGGAAAGTTTGGCGGCTAGGCGATCGAGGTAGGGGCCGAGGCCGTTGAGCTCGACGATTTCGTTCGATGCGGCGCTTCAGCCGGTCGGCGGGGCAGACTGTAAATGCGGCCGTAGAACTGCAAATTCTCGGCGACGGTGAGATCGTCATAGAGACTGAATTTCTGCGACATGTAGCCGATGCGCTCGCGCACCTCTTCCGCGTGGTGCGAACGTCGAGGCCTTCGACTTGCGCGGCCCCGCCACTCAAAGGCAGAAGGCCAGTGAGCATTTTAATGACGGTGGTCTTGCCGCTGCCATTGGGGCCGAGAAATCCGAAAATTTCGCCCTTGTCGCACTTGAAAGCTGACGTCATCGACGGCGGTGAAGTTGCCGAACCGCCGAACCAGATGTTCGGCGGAAATCGCGAGTTCCGTGGCGGGTTGTGGCGTGGTGACCATCGCTCAGTTCGCCGCTTTCAGCTTGACGTCGGCGGCCATTCCGGCGCGGACGCGGTTGGATTGATCGTCGATGCGAACCTTCACGCCAAAAACCTGATGAACGCGTTCCTCGCGGGTCTGCACGTTGCGGGGAAGAAACTCCGCCTGCTGGTTGATTTGCTCGATGGTGCCGTCGAAAACCGTCTTCGGGAAGGAATCGACGCGGACTTCCGCTTTTTGGCCCAGTTGGATGTGGCCGATCTCGGTTTCCGGAATGTAGATGCGCACGTAGATTTGGTCGCGCTCGAGCAGCGTGGCAACCGGAGTGTTCGGCGCGATCAGATCGCCGGGACGCACGTCCAGGACTTCTACGGTGGCAGCCGCGGGTGCAACGACCTGGCTTTCGCGGAAACGCGCTTGATCGTAGGAATAGGCGGCCTTGGCGAGCGCGACATCTTCGGGGCGGTTGCCGCGTCAACATTTTCTGAAAGGTGGCGTCGGCCTGCTGCGTAGCGCGCTTTCGCGGCGGCGATTTCTTCCGGGCGATAGCCGCGCTGCAGCTCGTCGAGTTTGTGCTGCGCGTTTTCCTGCTGTGCCAGAGCCATTTTCCAATTGGCTTCGGCGGTGTCGCGCTGCTGCTTTGAGACTAGATCCTTCTGCGCCAGCGCGTCGTAACGCTGCGCGTCGAGGCGAGCGCGAACTTCGTCGGCTTTCGCTCGCTCAAGATCCGACTGGGCAGCGGCGATATCTTCCCGGCGATAGCCGTTCTGGCGCTGTTCGTATTCGGCTTTCGCGGCGTCGGCGGCAGCGCGAGACTCGGCAATGTCTTCGGACCGGTAACCGCGCGCCGCCTTCTCGGCCGAAGCCTGCGACTGTTGCGATGGACGCCTGGAGCTCACGGTCGTCGAAGGTGATCAGGACTTGGCCTGCTTGCACGGTATCGCCCTCGCGCACCAACACTTTGTCGATGCGGCCGCCGACTTTCGAGCCCACGCGAATGTCGCGCGCTTCTACGGTGCCGGAACCCTGCAACGCCGAGTCGCGCCGGAGCCATCCGGAGGAGAACGCGACGCCGGCAACTGCCGCGGCGACGACCACGACAATAATGACGATGTGCTTGCGATTCATGACCCACTTCTCCTTACAGGAATTACGAGTGCTGCGCCGCCGGAGTTACGCGATCGCGTGGTGCCAGACCCATCCACAGAACATCCAGAGCGGTGTGGATGCGTTCGGGCAGCGAGGCGTCGCCGTAAACGGACCACAGAAGCAACGTGCCGAATGTCATTTGGCGAAACACCTGCGCGAGTTCCAGGGCCGGGAGATCGCGGCGAAACTCACCGCGGTCCTGCCCAATCTGGACCAATTCGGTGAGCAGGCCTTCGGCGCGCGCGTGCTTTTCCTTCATCACGCCGCGCACCGACGAGCTGGAAAGATTTGCCTGCAGGATCGCGCGCACAACATCGGGGGCGCGTGCAGGCTCTTCCGTCATGCGGACGCTGAGCGACCGCAGAAATGCCTGCATCGGCTCTTTGCTGTGGCGCATGCTCTCGACGGCGGCCTGAAGCTTGCCGATCTGCATGTCGCCGAAAGCGATCAATAGGTGTTCTTTGCTGGGAAAGTAGTTGAAGAAGGTGCCTTTGCCGACGTCCGCGGCGTTGGTGATGTCTTCGACCGTGGTTTCGGCGAAGCCTTTGCGGGCAAACAGACCAAGAGCGGCGCGAAACAGGCGCTCGCGGGTCTCCGCGCTACGGCGTTGGCGGCGGTCGGGAGCAGTGTTGCGGGTGGCTGGTGCGGCCTTAGTGGGTTTGACAGAAGAAGGGCGAGCCATAGTGACCTATCCTCAATAATGACTATAGGTCAGATATGGGTGAAGGTCAACTCGAGTTTTTCGGGCCTAAAATCAAGAAAACGCCCCGGTCGACCGCGGCGGGGCGCCTTCGTGATTCCTTTGGAGATTGCGACGCGGCTACTTGTTCGAGCCGGCTTCCGACAAGTTCTTTGGCGACTTGCGGTTGAGATAGGCGATCAATTTCTGCCCGGGAGGCGGAACCGCAACGGCACCTTTGAAGATGATCGACTCGGCTTCCAATTTCTTGCCGTACACTCTCTCGTTGGCGTCGTTGTCCGGCCGCACTGTCGAGCCTTCGAGCGAAATTCCAGCAAACAAACCGCGAGATCGCGAATAGCTCAGCACTTCCGCACGCATTGTGACGTCGGTGGCCGCGGCCGCAGTGCGGCCCTTGGGACCGGCTGCTACGGATGCATCGGCGCCGAGCTTCACCTTGCTGCTGAGGATGGAGTGTGCTCCACGCGCGTTCATGACCAGAAGGACAAAATCCGTTGCTTGCCCGCCGATCTGGAATCCGATGCTGCCGCCCTCGAGCGCCATCATCGTTGGCGCGCTCCACGGACCAGTGTAGTGCTCACCGGTACGGCAGGTCATTGCTCCGCGCCCATAGCTGCCGCCGATCACAAAGGCAGCCTTCAAGACCGACGGATATACGATGACGCACTCGGATTTGTCGAGCAGGTCTTGAGGGATGTCGTCGGGGATATCAAGAATCTCCTTCACAACGGTTCCGCAATTCTGCAATCGTTCCGCTTCTTTCTTGTCTTCTTGTGCCGAGAGCGGCAGGCCGATAACGGCCAGAGCCAGCAGGGGGGACAACATTCGCTTCAACATAAATCACCTCGTTTGATTTGTGGGCAGTGCAATCTTAGGGTTTCCGGGCGTTACGCACAACCAGCGGATCTTCCGGCTTGAGCTACGTCGCGGTGCGGCGCCCGAGGATTCGGATTGCCGCTCTCCAGGAAGTGTTCCGGGCCTTTCGACTATACTTTCTCCGGACGCAATAAGCCAGCAGGGGATGAAAACGATGAGAAGCAAAGCCCTCGCGCGGTGCGCGGTGCTGATGTTCGCATGTGGACTTGTTGCGGACGGGATGGCCGCTCCTCCGGCTCGAGTGCAATCGAAGCAGCAAACCCGCGACGCCAAGAAAAACAAAAAGCGAGATCAAGCCGCCGCGAAACGCTTTGCGGCACGCGCGGCGTTGGCGCTGGGCGCGTCTCCGGCCAGCAAAGGCGAATGGGGCCTGCTGATCGCGGACGCAGCAACGGGGGAGACGCTCTACGAGCTGAACGCCGACAAGTACTTCGTGCCGGCGTCGAACATGAAATTGTTCACCACGGCGCTGGCGCTGGCAAAGCTGGGAACGGAGTATCGCTTTCACACCACTCTCGAGACGCAGGGCATGGTTTCTCCCGAGGGAACGCTCTCCGGCGATGTGTTCCTGGTGGGGCGCGGCGATCCCAATCTTTCAAACCGCAAATTTCCTTATGAATTGAAAGAAGAGTTCGATGGGGCGCCGGAGAGAGTGCTCGCCGAGCTGGCGGACGCGGTCGTTGCCAAAGGCGTCAAAGAAATCACTGGAGACGTGGTCGGCGACGACACCTATTTCCCGCGAGAGCGATATCCCGATGGATGGGAAATTGGCGACATGGTTTGGCAATATGGCGCGGCGATTTCGGCGATCGTCGTCGATGACAATACGGTGACGCTGGCGCTGGCTCCCGGCGAGATTGCCGGAGATCCGGTCACCGCCGATGTCGCACCGCCCACGCCTGATTTCCAGGTCGAGAACGGTGTGCTGACGTCGGCACCGGACGCAAAGCCGGATTTGACCCTGACCCGCGAGCCAGGATCGAACAAAGTGCAGGTCGTGGGGACTCTGCCTGCGAACAGCGCGCCTCGCAAACTCACCCTGGCGATTCAAGAGCCGGCGTTGCACGCTGCGGGGCTGCTGAAGAGACTGCTCGAAGAGCGCGGCGTGAAGATCGACGGCGAGGCTACGACAGTACATTTTCCTGCCGGACCTCTCGTCCCGCAGACGCGAGTCGTGTTTGCCGAGCATGTCTCCATTCCGCTGGGCGATTCCGTGAAGCTGGTCAATAAAATTAGCCAGAACCTGCACGCGGAGATGCTGCTGCGCACGGCCGCGCGCCAGGGCGGCACGTGGGCTACGCCCGACGATCTCGCAAAGTTTCCCGCTGATTTTTACGCGACGGCGGAAATTGCTCCAGGCGATGTGGTGCAAGTGGATGGCTCGGGACTGTCGCGCCACGATTTGGTGACGCCGCGAGCGGTCGTTACGCTGCTGAAGTATTCGAAGACGCAGCCGTGGTTTGCGGCTTACTACGGGTCGCTGCCGGTCGCGGGAGTCGATGGAACGCTGGAAGACCGCATGAAGACGACGATCGCGGTGGGAAGGATTCACGCAAAGACCGGCTCGGTCGAGCACGTGCGCACGCGATCGGGTTTCGCCGAGACTCCCGCTGGAAGGGAATTGATCTTTTCGTTCTTGAGCAACAATCAAAGCGGGAAAAATCACGAAGCGACAGACGCGCTCGACGCGCTGTCCGTGGCGATGCTCGAAGAGTTCGATCCCAAGCCGGTGGCGCGCGCACGGAAAGGTGCCGCGCACTAGGAGCGCGAGGCGCACATGACCACAGAGATGATCGTCACGGTGTTTGGCAGTTCGCGGCCGCGCGAAGGCGAAGCGGACTATGAAGAAGCCCGCGCGCTGGGCCGTGCCCTTGCGGAAAACGGTTTCGCCGTCTGCAGCGGCGGCTACGGCGGGGTGATGGCCGGCGTCTCGCGCGGCGCAAAGGAAGCTGGCGGAAAAACATACGGTGTGACCGCGGAGTTTTTCTCCGCCAAAGTGAATCCATGGATCGACGTCGAAGTGCGCGTCGTGACATGGCAGGAGCGGCTTTTCGAGCTGATCCGGCTCGCCAACGGATTTGTCGCCTGCAAAGGTGGGACGGGCACGCTCGTGGAGTTGGCGGTGGTGTGGGAAATGCTCAACAAATCGGTGATGACCGCGAAGCCGTTCGCCGCGCTCGGCGATTTCTGGCATCCCATCATTGAACGCGTCCGCGAAGTGGAAACCACGCACCAAGCTCCGTGGGGCGAAGCTAACGGACGATTGGTGCACGTCGCTGCGACGCCGGAAGACGTGGCGCGTCATTTGTCGGAAAATCTAAAGTAGCGTGCCGGAAAAAGTAAGCAGGAAGAATAGGGAAAAATGTCGCGCACGGCGCAAGACGTTCTGGAGTTCGACAAGCTGCGCGAGTTGCTGCGGCTCAGGACGACGTGCTCGCCCGGACGCCGCGCGGTTGACGCGCTCGAATTCAGCACCGACCGCGCCGCGCTAAAAGCTGCGTTCGCGCTGGTTCGCGAGGGGCGCGAATGGCTGCGTGCCGAGCGAGACTTGGGCTTCGGTGGGCTAGCCGACCCGCAAACTTGGTTGGCGCAAATCGAAGGTCCCGGCACAGTTCTCGAGCCCGCGCAGCTTCTCGATGCCGCCACGCTGCTCGACACATCGGGCTGGCTGCGTGTGCAGTTCCGCGAGGAAGCCGCGAAGTTTCCGTTGCTCGCTGCACGTGCCGCATCGCTCGCGGATTTCCGTGAAGCACTGGCGGCGATTCGCCGCTCGGTGCTTCCCAATGGAGACCTTAGCGACGATGCCTCGCCCGTGCTCCGGCGCATTCGCGCCAGCGTCGCGCAAACGCGCGAATCGATCCAAAAGGCCCTAAAGCAAATCTTGCGCGCGCGCAACGCCGGAGCCGGCGAGGACTACGTTACGCTGCGCAACGACCGCTTTGTGATTCCGGTGCGCGCCGAGCAGCGCCGCACCGTGCCTGGCGTGGTCCACGGCGCCAGCGGCACCGGGCAGACGGTGTTTCTCGAGCCGTTGGAAACCGTGGAAACCAACAATCAGCTCGTGCAGCTCGGCGAAGACGAAGCCGCCGAGATCCTTCGCATTCTGCGCGAGCTGACCGGGCGCTTGCAGATCGTGCGAGGGCCTCTCGTTGCCGCCGCCGAGACTATCGCCGAACTCGACAGCGTGTTTGCGCGCGCCCGCTTCGCGCGAGACTTTGACGCCGTCGCGCCCGAATTCGCGGAAGCCGGCGAGCTGCGTTTGCAAGATGCTCGCCATCCCGTGCTCGAGGACAAACTGCGTCGCGAGAACCGATCGATCGTGGCGATGAGCTTGTCGCTGGGCGGCGCGGAGCGAGTGCTGGTGATCAGTGGACCGAACACGGGCGGCAAGACCGTCGCGCTGAAGACCACCGGGCTCGCCGCGCTGTCGGCGCAGTCGGGAATTCCGGTGGCGGCGCAGCGTGCGGTGCTGCCGCTGTTCGATCGCGTGCTGGTGGACATCGGCGACGAGCAGTCCATCGCGGCCGATCTATCGACATTTTCAGCGCACATGCTGAATCTGAAGACGATGCTGGACGCGGCGACGCCGCAATCACTGGTGCTGGCCGATGAAATGGGCACGGGAACCGCGCCGGAAGAAGGTGCCGCGCTGGCGGTTGCACTGCTCGACGAATTTCGCGCGAAGAATTGCATCGTGCTGGCGACGACACATCACGACCGCTTGAAAGCCTATGCCTCGACGACACCCGGAGTGGTGAACGCCGCGGTCGAGTTCGACGACGTGAATCTGCGTCCAACATACCGGCTGATGGTCGGGGTGCCGGGCGGCTCCAGCGGCATCGCCATTGCGCAGCGGCTGGGCCTAGCGGGTACGATTATCGAGCGCGCGCGATCGCTGATGGCTCCAGAATCGCTCGAAGCCGCCGACCTGATCGCTTACCTGCATCGCAGCCGCGACGAACTAGACCGCATGCAGCAGCAGATGACGGCCGAGCGCCATGCGCTGGAAGAAGAACGCAAGAAGCTGCGGACGGAGTGGGTCGAACGCCAGCAAAAGCGAATCAAGGAGCTTGAAGACAAATTCGTCGAGATGCAAAAGCGCTTCGACGAAAACGTGGCTCGCGTCGTGGAGGCTGTGAAGGAACGCGAGCTACGAGCGCAGCTGGAGAAATCGACTCGGCGAAAGGTGCAAGATGTCCGCGTGGAAGCGCGCGACGAATTGAACGCCGCAGTCGTGCAAACGCTATCGGAATCGCAAGCCGATTTGGGCTTGTCGGCCCAAGCGGCGGCTTCCGTGAACGCCGAACAATTGCAACCCGGCGCACGAATTCGCGTCCGCGGGTTCAGCAAGCCCGTGGTCCTGCGCCGGCTGGATGGCTCCTCCGCGGAAATCGAAGCGGGCCCGCTGCGCATGAAAGTCGCCATCGACGAAATCACCGCCATCGAAGGCGCTCCAGCGGCATCCCAATCGCCGGTGCGGCAAAACATTACCGTCAGCGCGCAGTCCGGCGAAGGCGGAGCGTCCGGCGAAATCAATGTGATCGGTAACACGGTCGAAGAGGCTACGGGCCGCGTCGACAAATTCCTCGACGAAGCTGCGCTGGCGAACAAGTCCCGCGTGCGCATTATTCACGGCCACGGCACTGGGGCACTGCGCAAAGGCCTGACGCAGTTTCTCTCTTCGCACCCCTTGGTGGACCACGTTTCCTTCGAAGCCGAGGACCGCGGAGGCAAAGCCGTCACGCTGGTCGACTTGAAAAGCTAGAATAGGACAGGATCGCGTATGACGCCGACAGAGTTTGTTTTCACCTACGGTTCGAATATGGACCTCGCTCAAATGGGCGAGCGGTGCCCAAATTCAAAAGGCACGTTCCAACCTTTCGCTGCCAGGGCCGATGGCTGGAGGCTTTGGTTTCCTCGCCACAGCGATCGAAGACAGGGAGGTGTCGGCAGCATTGTCTCTGCGCCGGGTGAGGCGGTTTGGGGTGTCGTGTTTGGACTCACGATGGAAGACCTAGCAAGGCTGGACCGCTCCGAAGGAGTCTCCACAGGAGCTTATCGGCGCGCGCGCCTGCCCATAGCTTGGGGCCGCGATCTTAAACAGGAAGTGTGGACGTACTTCGCGATTCCGCAGGATGAGCCGGCGAAACGCTACATTCCCCACGAGGATTACCTGGCGCAGTATATTCGTGGTGCGGAGTCTTTCAAACTCCCGGCCGAGTACATCGAAAAACTCAAGAGAATCGAAACGCGGAAGAGAATGAAATAGTTGGCGGAAGCAGGATCATTTGCGGATCGCGTGAAGCAGCAGGCGGACATCGTTCGCGTGGTGGGCGAATACGTCCGCCTGAAGAAGAGCGGTCAGAATTTCACCGGGCTGTGCCCGTTCCACTCGGAAAAATCGCCTTCGTTTGCGGTCCATCCCACGAAGCAGATTTACCACTGCTTTGGTTGCGGCGTCGGCGGCGACGTCTTCAAATTCGTGATGGAAATGGAAAAGTGCGCGTTCCCGGATTCCATTCGAATTGTCGCGGAGAAATGCGGCATCGCCATCCCACGGCCCAAGGAGCGGTCGCCCGAGGAGCGAAAGGAAAATCAGCAGCGCACCGCGCTGGTGGAAATGCACCGCGAAGCGCAGACGTTTTTCGTGAAGCAGATCGAGGGAACGCTGGAAGGCAAAGCGGCGCGCGCGTACCTCGAAGACCGCGGCATCGACAAGGCTACGATGGATCGATTCGGGATCGGCTATGCGCCCAGTGGCGGCGACGCCTTGCTGCGCGTGCTCAAGTCCAAGTACGGCGAAAAACTGCTGGTGGAATCGGGGCTGGTCTCGCGCGGCGAAAACGCCAGGATGTTCGACCGTTTCCGCCGCCGGATTACCTTTCCGATCGCGAACGAGTCGGGGAAAATAGTCGCCTTTGGCTGCCGCGCGCTAGGCGATGACATGCCCAAGTATCTGAATTCTCCGGAAACGCCGATCTATTCGAAGAGCAACGTGCTCTATCACTTGGACCGGGCGAAAGAGGCGCTCCGCCGCTCCGATTTTGCGGTGCTTGTGGAAGGCTACATGGATGCCATCGCCGTCGCTCGCGCGGGCATCAGCAACGTTGTTGCGAGCTGTGGCACCAGCCTCGCCGAGCCGCAAATCAAGCTGCTGGGCCGTTTTACACGCCGAGTCATCGTCAACTACGACCCGGACACCGCGGGGCAGACCGCCACCGAGAGATCGATTTCCCTGCTGCTCGAGCAGGATTTCGAGGTGCGCGTCCTCGCGTTGCCTGGCAAAGCCGATCCCGACAAATTCGTCCGTGAACAAGGCGCGGAAGCCTACGTCAAGCTGCTAAAGGAAGCGCCTCCGTACGTCGACTACCTGATCGCTCGCGCCCGCCACATGGACCTGACGACCGGCGAAGGCAAACAGCGCGCGGTGAATTTTCTTCTGCCCTACGTGCAGAAGATTCCGAACCGCCTGCTGCGCTCGGAATGGGCCACGCGCATCGCCCAGCAACTGCGGCTCGACGAGCCGGTGCTCCGCGCAGCATTGAGCAAAGCGGCGGCCGAGCGCCGCAGCGAAGTGAAGATAAGACCGGAACTTGTGGGCAGCGCCGCGAAGCCTGTCGAGCGCCGGCTCATCCGCATGCTGGCCGAAGGCGAAGGCTTCCGCCATGAGTTGGCGAAAAAGCTCCAGGAAGGCATGCTTTATCAAGGGCTTGAAACAGAGAAGATTTTTACTGCGCTGATCGCGGCGAACCTCTCGGGTGAACCCGTACAGACCAGCGAACTTGCGGCGACCCTGGAAGAACGCGACCGCCGGATGTTCTTTCAAATCCTTTTCGAGGAGTCCAGCGAGTTGACGTGGGAGGAAGCCGAGAGCTGCGTTGAGGCCCTGCAACACCGGAAAGCGGAGCGAGAGCTAGCCGAGGTCCAGCGAAGCATCGAAGCCAACCCTACCGGGCCCGAGATGCGTGGCTTGCTGGAGCGGAAGCAGCAACTAATGAAGCGGCTGGCCGCTGCCCGCTAAACGGCAGACGTCCGGCGCCCAACAGAGGTCTTCCACACCTTTCCACCAATTAAATCATTGACGGAAACGGACTTAAACGTGTAGCGTAATAGGGTTTTACGGGTAACGGTTTCGCCGCTAAAAGCATCTAAGCCTTGTAGTTAGCGGCAAGGGCCGAGGCACGAAAACGCAACACGCGGGCGATGCACGGGGCGAGCGGCAGCAAGCACGGCGGCGCAGAGGGCTTCACACGACGTTTCGAGTGACCGCACAGCGGCCAACAAAAATGCGTTCTTCTGGGGAATTTTCCCCTCAGTTTGCGCCGGCGCGTCAGCCTGCCTGTGTCTCATCCCGTAACTCACATTGTCAGCGATTTCTGCCTGGGCCTGCAACGGCATTCCTGTGGGACTGTGGGAGGGTTTTGTGGCTGTAGTGGGTCTTGAAGAAAAATACGATGCGGTACGCCAGCTCATCGCCATCGGCAAAGAGCGCGGCTATTTGTTGTACGACGAAGTAAACGATTCTCTTCCGGCCGAAGTGCATTCCTCGGAAGAAATCGACGATCTCCTGACGACATTTGAACGAAACGGCATCGAGATTTACGAAGATCAGGCGTCGGCCAAAGCGGCGCGCGCCGTGGAAGTCTCCGCCGAGCCGGGCGAGCACGATGCGGTCGTCAAGGACGATGCGCACTCCGACGAAGGCTCGAGCGAGTTGGACCTCACGCCGGGCTCCCTGGAAAAGACCAACGATCCCGTCCGTATGTACTTGCGCGAGATGGGCACGGTGCCGCTGCTGACCCGCGAGGGCGAAGTCACCATCGCGAAGCGCATCGAGCGCGGGCAACTCGTGGTAATGAAGTCGGTCACACGCTCTCCCATCGTCATCAAGGAACTGATTGCCGTCGGCGACGATCTCCGCAAGGGCGGACGCTCCATCAAGGAAATCGTCCAGTTCGACGATGAAGAGCTGACCGAAGAAAAGATCGCGAACAAGACCAAGCAAACGCTCAAGCACATCGAGAAGATCGCGAAGTTGTACGACACCGGCTTGAGGCAGGCGGTGAAGCTCGATAAAACGCCCAAGGCCAAGAAGCGTTCCTGGATTCGTGCCAAGTGGGACGTTGCGCGGACCCGCGTGGAAATTTCGCTGGCGGTTCGCGACATCGACTTCAACCCCTTCGAGAAAAAGCGGCTGATCGACAAAATGCGCGGCACCGTAGAGCGCCTGCAGTCCCTCGAACGCGAAGCCGGGCGTCTGGAGCGCCGCGTCGATGCGTCCAAGGGCGATGTCGCCGCCGAAGCCCGCAAAGAACTTCGCACGCGCCGCGTCGAGCTGAAAGACATCGAAGAGGCCAGCGAGGTCGGCCTCACCGAGCTGAAGCGCACGCTGACAATCATTCATCGCGGCGAAGCCGAAGCCGAGCAAGCGAAAAAAGAGCTGATCGAAGCCAACCTTCGCTTGGTCGTTTCGATCGCGAAGAAATATACCAACCGCGGATTGCAGTTCCTCGACCTGATTCAGGAAGGCAACATCGGCTTGATGAAAGCGGTGGACAAGTTCGAGTGGCGCCGCGGGTATAAGTTCTCCACCTACGCAACCTGGTGGATCCGCCAGGCCATCACCCGCGCGATCGCCGACCAAGCCCGCACCATCCGCATCCCGGTGCACATGATCGAGACGATCAACAAGCTCGTGCGCACCAGCCGCCAGCTCGTGCAAGAGCTGGGCCGCGAGCCGACCAGCGAAGAAATCGCCAAGCGCATGGACATCCCGGTGTCCAAGGTGCGCAAGATTCTGAAAATCGCGCAAGAGCCGATTTCGCTCGAAACACCCATCGGCGAAGAAGAAGATTCGCACCTCGGCGATTTCATCGAAGACAAGGCCGTCGTATCGCCGTCCGATGCGGTCATCAATCTGAATTTGAAGGAGCAGACCTCCTCGGTGCTGAAGACGCTGACGCCGCGCGAGGAAAAAGTCATCAAGATGCGGTTTGGCCTGGACGACGGCAGCGAGCACACCCTCGAGGAAGTCGGCCAGTCGTTTGCGGTCACCCGCGAGCGCATCCGCCAGATCGAAGCGAAAGCGCTACGCAAGCTGCGTCACCCGTCGCGCTCGCGCAAGCTGCGCGCCTTCCTAGAAGGCCCTTCACGCGATTACCTCTAGAAAGAACCGAATATCGACAATCCAAAGTCGACGTTCAGAAACGCCTCCGACGAATCGGAGGCGTTTCCGTTTCTTCGGCACGCTAGCATCTTGAGCGCATAACCGAACCCGCTCGGGATTATGACCAACCTAAGGTAATCAGTGACAGACGATACAGCTGATGCAATACTTTCGCGTCTAAAGGAGGTCCACTCCCATGCCGCCGACAAGCCCAGTTGTCCGATTTGGTCGCACAGCCCGCACTTATAATCCGGGTGTACCGCACATGAGCGCTTTGATCGCGGCAAGGGCCGTCTCGCCGCCGCCTCCGTCGGTCAATCACGTATCTGGAATGCCCGCCGACTTCGGCATGATGCTCAACGACAATCTTGGCGACTGCACGTGCGCCGCGTATTACCACGCCCGCCAGGTCTGGACGTTCAATGCCGGATCGAAGGAGGTCACCGAGCCCGACGTGGATGTGCAACAACTCTACGTTCAGGCGTGCGGATACAATCCGAAAAAGAAGGGCCCCGGCCCCGGCGGCAACGAGCAGAAAGTCTTGACGTATCTCACGAAGAAAGGCGCGCCCATCGGCCCCAAGGGCAAGAAGCGCGAAAAGATCGTCGCTTTTATCGAAGTTGATCATCGCAACACGGACGACGTGAAACGCGCCATCAACAACTGCGGAATCGCGTACATAGGCTTTCCCGTTCCAGGGAACGTCAACTACGACAATCGCACCTGGGATTACGAGCCCAGCGCAGGAATGACCAACGAGGGGCACGCCGTTGTACTGGCCGGCTACGATGCACACGCTGCTACCGCGATTTCCTGGGGGCGGCTGTACACGCTTACGTGGTCGTTCATCGGCAACATCGTTGATGAGGTCTATGCCATTGCCGACAGGGCCTGGATTGCGAAGACGGGGAAAACCCCTGGCGGTTTGACGCTCGCCGAGCTTAGGGCGCAAATGCAGGATTTGTAAGTACAGCGAGCCGGCGGATCAGTTCGGCGTCTTGGAAAAGTGCCCGACCATCCGGATCGTCCATATTGCTACGAAGATGAGGAAGGCCGCCATCGCGAAGGTGAAGGCGGTGGAATTGAGCTGGCGCGGCGATGTGAGATTCGCGCGGAACACCAGCTCGTTGACGCAAAGTAAAAAGGCGAGTAGCACGACGCCAAACCAAGCAAACTGGACCCTGAAGAAAGCCAGCGTGTCCTCTCGCCGCTCGGGCGCGAACCAGGATTCCTTGTTCGGCAGATTGATCAGCGACATCGGCACCGCGCCAATGATGCGCGGAACACCGAAAGCAATCACCGCTGCCAGGACCACCACGATCACCTCGAGGGTGAAGAATCCCGATTGCGTTTGCCAGCCGTTGGCGCTGCCGCTGCTTCCGAAATGGGAAGCCATAGTCGGCGGCATCCGCGAGGCGTAAGAGTGCGCTTGCACTGCCCCAACGAGCGCCAGAAAAACGAAAATCGAAACCGGCAAGCGGCTACTTGGTGGTGTTTCCATTTGGAGCAGAGTATTGCCGACGGAGCCGCAATACAAGGGCGCGCGTCCGAAGATTCGCCGAACCGGTTATTCTGGCCACGCGACGCCACGCGCTGGCCTGTAATACAATCGGTGCGGTCAACCGATCTCCATGAAAACGATACAAACAGTTGCGGCGGTAATTCTCGTGGCGCTCCTGGCGGCAGCGGGGTACGGAATTTTTCGTACCGAGCCGCCGCCGATCAAACTGCCCAACGAATCGACTGCCACTCCAGCGGCGAGCAGTGGCACAGCAGCCGGGCCGTCGGTGGACCAGACCCCTCTGAAGACCGCGCAGGAACTGGCGGCGCTGGTCAACATGCCAGAAGAGCGCCCGCTGGCGCAGGACGCGCTGCGTATCGCGGATCACTCCGTCGATCTCGCCTTCACCAACGCATTGCATGAAGCCACCAGTCATCCGCCGGTATTGACCGCCGAGGGCAAGGAAATTCAGGCGCGGCTGCAGAGTGCGGAGAAGGCGCTGGCGAACGACCAGGCGCAGGTAGCGCAGCTCACGGCGGCCGGCGCGAAAGCCACCGGCGACCGCAAGGACGCCCTCGACGATGAACTGGAGTTGGCCAAGGCGCAGCAGGAGCTCGATCAAGATGAAGTCGACGACGCCAAGCAGGACCTGATTCGCGCGGGGGGCGACCCGCAGGATCGCATCCAGGCGATGGTGAAGGAGCATGAAGCGTCGACGCACGCCACCGAAACGGTCCTGGCGAATGCGCCGGCGGCGGTCGAGAAGTTCGGCTTGATCGGCGACGTCGAGCAATGGATGGCGCTGCACAAGAAGCAACTCCTGTTGTGGCGCGCCAAGGCGCAGACCGAAGACACGGAAGCGGCGCTGGCAACCAAGCACAACGCGCTGGATGCGCAAATCCAGGCGGAGAAAAACCCAGCGCCTGGAACTGCCCCGGCCCCGGACGCGCCGCCGGCGAATTCCGCTCCGGGCGTGCATCCTAAGCGCAGTCATGACGATGCCACCGCGCTGGTGAAGGCCACGAAGCAGCGTTCCGCCAGGCAAAAGCGGCTGGCGACATTCGATAAGAGAATCGACGACGAAAAGGACCTGGCGGACGTTTACACGAAATGGATCGCGGTGGTCGCGGCAAAGCAGCGCACTGTGCTCAATCACGGACTGCGCGGCGTGGCGATTATTTTGGCAATCTCGCTGGTTGGTTTGTTCTTCGATCGGTGGATCGAAAAGTTGCTCGTGCGGACGGCGCTGGACCGGCGGCAAGTGGAAACGTTGCGCACGGTCGCGCGCGTTTCGCTGCAAGTTGCCGGAGTTGTCCTAATCTTACTGGTGATTTTTGGCCCGCCGCCGAACTTGGGGACGTTCCTGGGACTCGCAGGCGCGGGCTTGACCGTCGCGCTGAAGGATTTCATCGTCGGCTTCATCGGCTGGTTCGTGCTGATGGGCAAGAACGGAATCCGCCTGGGCGATTGGGTGGAAATCAACGGCGTCACCGGCGAGGTCGTCGAGCTAGGCATGTTTCACACCGTGCTGCTGGAGACCGGCAACTGGACCGACTCCGGCCATCCCACCGGACGCCGCGTCACCTTCACCAACAGTTTCGCGATCGAGGGCCACTACTTCAATTTCTCCACCTCCGGGCAATGGCTCTGGGACGAGCTGCAAGTGGTGGTGCCATCGGGCGTCGACCCGTACCCGGTCGTGGAAGCGATTCAGAAGAAGGTGCAGGAAGCCACCTCGGAAGGCGCCGCTCAGGCCGAACACGAATGGCAGGGCCAGGCGAAGTCGCGGGACCTGCGGGCGCTCTCAGCAGCTCCGGCGATCAACGTAAAGCCCGTCGTCGGCGGCGTCGAGATTGGCGTGCGCTACATCACGCAAGCCCACGAGCGCTACCAGTTGCGCAACAAGCTCAACCAAATCATGGTGGACCTGCTGGGTCCGAAAGCCAGGCCGGTGGTGGCAGCGCCGATCCCCCCAGCCCCGGTCAAGACTTGAACCTGCCGTCTACGGCGTGGTGAGACGATCGCGGGATATCGTCCCTAGTTGCCACATGCTTAACGAATAGAAGGAGTGAGCGAGAGAAGACTCTGGCGAAACGCGCAGCGGTCCACTGGGCTTCCGGTAAATGCGGGTTGTCATGGCGTGCTGGTTGTCGCAGATCAGTTCGGCGACCGACGCATCGAGAATCAGATGAAACTCGCGAACGGGCTTCTGTGTAGGCGGCAGATCGATGGTCTTACCATTTGCAGTTAGTTTTTGTACGTCCACCGACACAGAAAACCAGGTTCCAGTCCGATCGGCCAGGATGAAGGCAGATCCTGGAGCGGTGCTCTGCCAGAGAAACTCTCCGGAGACATCTTTGATTTCGAATTTTTGCGCGGCGGAAGCTCGCTCCGGCGTCGAGAAGCCCGGCACCTGGAACGCCTTCCCGCGCAGTGATTGAACTTCGGACGCAAAGCGCATTTCCAGGTCACCGTCGGTGTCGATAGACAGAATGCGCGGCAGCGCCATGCAGCCGGCCCATCCCGCGGCGCTGAACTCGGCTGCAGGTCGCGTTTCTGGAATCCAGCCCCACAAGATGCGGTTCCCTTGAGCATCTAGCTGTGTCTTCTGCGCATAATACGCGCCGTGATCGAGAATGCCTTGCCGCTCCGAGTGAAAAACGAGTTCCTTCGGATCGAGCTCGCCGGTTTCCCAAATCACCTGGCCCGCCGTCGAATATAGCAACACCCACTTCGAACCGAGCGGAAAGAAATCGGGACACTCCCACATTTCGCCCGAATCCACCGGATTCACCGACTCGTGGCCTGTCCATGTTCCCGACGCCAGCGGGTGCAGATATTCCCACAGCCGCAGATTCTTCGAGCGATAGAGAAGAACCAGGCCGCCTTGCTTACGCAAGCCCGAACCGATGCCGAGATACCACGTGTCGGCGTCACGCCAAAGAAAAGGATCGCGGAACCCGGTGAGGCGGGGATCTTGCGGCGGTTCGACGACGGGACTTGTCCATTTGGTCCAGGTGCGAAGCTGCGGATCGGAGGACGTGGCGAGGCACTGCACTTCTCGGAACGTGTGAACGCCGTCGTTGAGCGTGGCACGATCGGGCGTGGACGTTTTCACTCCGGTGTATAGAATCGTCGCGGTGCCGCGATCGTCCACGGCGCTGCCGGTGAAGCAGCCGTCGGCATCATCCCAGCCGGGCGTGGGCGCAAGAGCGACGGGCAAATGCTGCCAGTGGATCATGTCGCTGCTCACCGCATGGGCCCAGTGCATATCTCCCCACACTGCGGCGTTGAGGTTGTACTGAAAAAACATGTGATAGGCGCCCTTCCAGTAGATGGGGCCATTGGGATCGTTCATCCAATTTTTTGCCGGAAGCAGATGGAATTGCGGGCGCAACGGATCGGCGGCAAGCCGCGCGCGAAGCGCGTCGTCTCCCTGCGCGTCCAGAACCTGCCCCAAAGAGGAGTTCGAGCGCAGAGACTTCAATAACGCGACGGAAGCGGATGCCTTCAAGAATTCGCGGCGTGACGCACGTGTCGTCGTGAGTGGCCCAAAAGGTTGCGATGGGCCTCTGTTCATTTTGCGGTAGACCAGCGCTCGATTTTTTCTTTCAGGAACGTCAGCGGCACGCCGCCATCCTCCAGTACGCGATCGTGGAACGCTTTGATGTCAAACCGCGATCCCATCGTCTTTTCCGCGGCGTCGCGCGCTTTGCGGATTTCGATCATGCCCAGCATGTAGGACGTAGCCTGGCCGGGATAGATGATGTAGCGGTCGATTTCGGATGCGGCGTCGCGTTCGCCTTCCGCGGTGTGCGCGAGCATGTAGTCGATGGCTTGCTGGCGCGTCCAGCCCATAGTGTGAATCCCGGAATCCACAACCAGCCGCACCGCGCGGAGTTGCTGATCCGAGAGCATGCCAAGCCGCTCAACGTCCGACGAGAACAGTTTCAGTTCATCCGAGAGGCGTTCGGAGTAGAGCGCCCATCCTTCGCCGTATCCGCTGTTCGCGATATAGCGGCCGATGGGATGAATTTCTTTTCGCTCCAGGGCGATCGCTCCTTGCAGGTGATGCCCGGGAATGGTTTCGTGAAACGCGGTGGACTCGTCTTCCACGCGGCTGTGTTTTTCCGGCTGGTAGGCATTGATCAGGAAAATGCCGGGGCGGCTGCCGTCTTCGGCGGGCGAGTTGTATTCGTTCGGGCCGTTCTTCTCGCGAAACGCGGGATATGGCTGGATGATGACATCGGCTTTGGGCCAAAGGCCGAACACCGCGGGCGCGCCCGCCTTCGCGCGCGCCAGTGCCGCTTGTGAATAGGCGATCAGTTCCGCGCGATTCTTGAAAGTGTATTGCTTGTCGGTGCGGAGGCGTTGCAGGAGCGCTTGCACGTCGCTGGTGTGGAAAGATTGCTCGGCAATGTCTTTCATCTCCGCGCGATTTCATCGACCATCCGCAGGCCGGTCTCGTGAATCTCCTTCGCCGGCACTGGCAGCGAGCTGTGGAAGCGAACGGACGCGTCGTAGCACGCGGCGCCGTTGGGAATCGCGGAGACGGCGATGGTTTCGCGCGCGGCGGGCAGATATTCGTGTTCCAGGAAGTCGCGATATTTTTTGAAAGCGGGATTGATCTGAGTTTTCACGATCGCGTCGTAGGATTTTTTGAAATCCGGGGTCTTGTCGCGCACCGACGGCGAATCAAACGGCGAATCGGCAATGGCTCCGGAGAGGAAGGTATTCATCTGGTCGATCACGATGCGGACGTTGCCTTTGGGCGCGGTATAGCCGTGCTTTGATCCCTTGGCGAAGGTTGGTGATTTCCGTGTCGATGTATTTCGGCAGCGCGCCCCAGCGGGCCAGCGCCTCCTTGCGTGCTTCCTCGGTGCCGACCGGCTGAATCGTCACCAGGTAGCCGTCCTGCACTTGCCATGCGTTCACGAACTGGCTGACGGTCCACAGTTCGTTGCGGCACGCGCGCAGCGCGATCGGTCCTTCGAGCGCTTCGCGGACGATCGCGTAGGTGGCCCGCAACGGCGGCGCGCCGATCGTTGCTGGGTCGATCTGCTTTGCTTCGGCGAGCCATGGCGTCTTCGCGGTCCTGCCATGCTTTCAATGCTTCCAGCGAGTTGTCGGTCAGCTTGTCTTGCGGGTGGCCGGGCACGCCGAACAACGTGACTAGCTCTGGAAATTGGCTGAACCAAGCGGCGAGATAATTGTCGGCGAGCGCGCGAACATGCGCGTCAGCGGGTGGTGGTCCAGCAGGCTTTTCCGAGGTACACCCGCAGCCGAGGCCCAAAGCGAGGAACACCAGGCAAACAAAGGGAACGGTTCGTTGTCGGAGCATGCGAGATTATACCCACTGCTTTCCCGGAAGCCTACGGCGTTCGCTCGGATCGAGAGGAGCTGCGGGCGCGGACTTCCTCGGATGTTAAGCCGAAGATCGGAGGCGTCGCGACGCCGAGAATGGAAAGGCAAAGATAAATCTGGCCGCGATGGTGAACTTCGTGTTCGGTCATCGCGCGCAGCCACTTCCAAGTAGTGATCTCGACGCCACCAGGCGTCTTGCATTTCCGCTGCAAGTCTTCGTCGCTCAGCTTCGAGAAAATTTCCATCGACTCCGCGTGCAAGCGATCCATGAACGCGAAGACATTGTCCAGACCGTCCGCCAATTCCTTACCGTGAGTGGTGTAGTTACTCGTGTGGCCTTGCACAGTTTCCGCCCACATATAACGCTCCGCGACCGCGAGGTGGCGCAGCAAATCGCCGAACGTGAATTTCCCAGCAGCGTAAGTCCAATCAAGTTTGTCGGCGGGAATGCAACGCGCCACACGCAGCGTCCGCTCGCGAACGTTCCCGAAATACTGTAGAAACGGCTGGATGGTCCGAATTTCCATGGCTTCGCGAAGAAACTCAAAGATAGCGCGGAGACGCCGAGAGCGCAAAGGAAACGCAAAGGAACAGTGGTCGCGCCTTCAGACCGGCCGCCGGCGCGGCAGCATCCGGTAGATCAAGAACGCGGCCAGCATGGAGAGCAGAACGGTCGCCGAGAGCCACAGAACATAGGTACCCTGCGGCGGCCGGATCGTTTGTTCGATCGTTTCCGGCCACATGTGCGCCACCATTGCGGCGCTGAGGAAGCTTTCCATGGCCTCCGCGTTCGGCAACTGATCTCCGCGCTCCAAGTAGCTCTGGTAAACCAGCGCGTAAGGATGGTAGGCGAAGAACAATGTGACCGTAGCGAACAGAAGCAGCAAAGGAGCAAGCTCAACCGCGACAGAGGAAACGGTAAGCAGCCAGCCGCGGGAATTCATAGGAGAACGATTCCTCAACGAAAGGAACACTAAGCTCGCAAAGAACGCCACCGCTAGCGTGATCACCGCAAACGCGCAAACATGAATGGACAAAGCTGTCCAAGCAAGCGCTGTGGGCTGTGACTCCCGCGCTCGAGGATTTCTCAACTTAACGCCTTCGATGACAGCCTTCCATTGGGCCAGCTCAGAGCCGGCGAGCGCCGCTTCCTCTTTCCGTCCGGCTCTTTCCAGTGCCGACTGAAGATTTTCGCATGCCGGTTGCGCGAGTTCTGCAGCAATCACTTCTTCCAGCAAGGTTCGGCTGTGGAGTTGCATGTTCTGCGCGAAATCCAAGACCTTCGATGCTTCGGCCACCGCCGTGGCCGTGTCTCCTCTGCCTTCGGCTTTCGCAGCGCGATCAAGCAGGATACGCGCGTAGGTGAGGAGGTTAGAAAAATAAGGCAAACGCTGTGCAACCAGCAGCTTAAAAGCAATGTCTGGATCGCTGACGCCGTATTGTCGAGCGACATCGCGGAAAAGCTGTAGCTGCTGCAGTGTGTAGGTATCGTACTTGGATGCTGAAAAGGCATAGTCCATCGCGGCCATCCAGTCCGTGTCGGCCGCCGCGGCCTTTTCCAGCGAAGTAAGTTCATGATTTCGGTGCCGAACGTATCCGGTAGTGCCGCGCGTCGCCACTTCAATTTTTTCGAATCGCAGCTCCGCCGTTGCCAGGCGAACCACCGCATTGTCAGGATCCCATTTCCTCAGGCGTTCGGTCGTATCGGCTGGAGGATAGCGATACTCCAACCAGGTGAACGAAGGATCTTTAGCGATGGCCTCCTCTGCAAGTTTTGTCTGCTTTCCGCTTCGCTCATCCATCGAGAGCAGCGAAAGAACCGCAAGAAGTTTCGCGTCGCCCGTCCTTGCCGCTTCTTTCTCCAGTCGATGGACGCTGCGCCACTGAGGATCGCTCCAGCTATCGACTGAATTGGCGGAAAGAGCAGCGCTCAGGCAGGTGCGCATCTCAGGCTGCGCCAGAATTGCTACAGAGGTCAGGAGCAGCAACAAAGTCACGATGCGCGGGGTACGCGGAGCGCGCAGCGAACTCTTTACAACGGCTTCGAGCGGTCCACCGGCGGGCACGCCAAAAGGGCGGCCGAAGCTTTTCAAGAAATGGCGCAAGCGTTCACGAGTCAGCAGCATGGTTCCTCCCATCAGCCAGCGAATCGATGAGCGAAAGCCTTCGATCTCCGGAAGCTCTGCCGCGAAGGCGCGGCCCCAATCTTTCGTCTCTTGCGGCCACAGGCGGACGACGATGCGCGCACTGAATGCTGCAACGCGCCGCCAGTTGGATTTGAATGCTTCGTTCACGGCCTAGCTCCGGCGTACGCGGCCTTCCATACGTCGCGCTTGCGGGCGTGTTCGAGTTCTTCGCGGGCCCAGGCGCGGGCGCCAGAAGTTAGCCGGTAGAGGTGACGCGGTGGCCGGCCTGTCTTTCCCGGCTGCTCCCAGCGCGTTTCAAGCCAGCGCAACTTTTCAAGGCGCATGAGAATGGGATAGAGCGTGCCAGAAGCGATCCCAGTGGCTTGGCTGAGCGCGTAGCCGTGGTGCCACTGCGCGGGACGCACCAGCAGCGCCTCGAGAAGGTTGAGAGTTTGCGGGGAGTTGCGCAATCGGACGCCCATATCATAAGTCTACATATGTAGAGATATGGCGTCAAGTCCTTCTTGGTCGCGTGCCCAAAAGCACAGCAGCTTCCTCTCAGGAAGCTCCCACTAAGAAGTACTCTTTCCGAATCTGTGTCTCTGTGCCTCGGTGGCCAATCCCCTCTTTCCGCTCACTGCGATTCGGTGAGGAGTTGCCGTGCCCGAGTGGCGAAGATGCCCGCGCCGCCATACATCACGGCGAGCAGGGCGAAGCCCGCATAAATGTTGACGCGCTGGGCGATCCAGCCTAAAGAAAAGCTCATCAGCAGTTGCAGTGCCGTGGTGAGAATGGCGATTGCGGATTGCGTGCGCCCCATGAAGTGGCGCGGAACGATGCTCATGAGCGAGGACTGCGCCACCACGCCGGCAACCGCGCGGCAAAAACCGAAAATCGTTTGTAGCACAACGGCTCCCACGAGGAACGACACAAAAGGAACCACGAAGTGGCCGGTCGCCAGCCCGGCGATGGCTGCGACGTACAGCGTCATGCGCACGGATTGCGAAAGCTGGCTGGCCAGCAGGCCGCCAGTGATCGCGCCGATAGCCCACCCAGCTTCCAGGAAGCCAAGCCCGCGCGCGCCGGCTTGCAAGATGTCGTTGACCAGCGCAACCAAGACGACGTTGGCGCTGACCACGCCCGCCATCATCGCGGCGTGCGTGATGCCCAGAGCGCGCACGCGCGGCTGCTGCTTCAAGTACGCGAAACCTTCTTTCAGGTCGGCGTAGACCGCCAGGGACAGGCCGGCTTCGGCGACTTCAGGATTTTCGCCCGACTCCAGCGCCAGGGCCGTTGCTTCGGTGGCGTCGGAGTATTCGCGCGGATAGCGCTGCCGCTGGCGCGGAGAGATGTAGCCGCGGCGCATCTGGTAGAGGCAAAAGGCGGAGACGAAGTAAGTGGCGCCGTCGATCGCGAGGATTCCGGCAATGCCGGCCCAGTTGTAAAGGAAGCCGACGAACGCGCCCGCCACCAGCATGCCGCTCTGCACGCCGATGAGCACGGCTGCATTCGCGCCGGTAAATTGGCTGGGCGGAATCACTTCCTGCACCAGCGCGTTGACGGTGGCCCAGTACATAGCCGAGCCTGTGCCGGTGATCAGCGTCATGGCGTAGAGGTGCCAGATATCCAGGTGACCGCGCCAGGCGATGAAGGCCGTGGCCAGGACGGCGACGCCGCGGGCGAGGTCCAGCAAGACGCCGAGATAGCGGCGGTCGAGGCGGTCGATCAGCACGCCGCCGAGAAACGGCACTAGCAATCCGGGAAGCGTGACGACGATCACCTGCATGCTCACCGCGATGGTGGAATGCGTCGAGGAAAGGATGTACCAACTGACGGCCGTGAAGTTCAGCCCGCTGCCAAAGAGCGACACAAACATGGCCGCGAAGAAGAAGCGGAAGCCGCGTTGCGCCCAGATGAGATTCCAGTCGACGCGGTTTGCTGTAGCGGAGGCCATGGAACCTGCTAGTTTACTATCGCCGACGGGCTGACAAACGGACCGATTTCGGTATGTTTCGTCGCGAAGCGAGGGCGCATGGGGAAGGAAGCGGCGTGCACGGTGAGACGCGGAAAGCAGAAGTCGAGCGGGAAGGCGCTGCTGGAAACGTCGGAGCTTATTTTTCGTCCGGCGGATGATTCGCCGCGAATCAAGATTCCGTTCTCGGCGATCCAGTCGGCGAAGGCGGTGGACGGCGAGCTGCGGTTAGAAACGGTGGACGGGCCAGCGATTTTCGTGCTGGGCGCGGCGGCGGAGAAGTGGTGCCAGAAAATTCTGCATCCAAAGACGCGCGCCGAAAAGTTGGGTGTGAAGCCGGGGATGAGCATTTCGCTGCTCGGCGCGTTTGAACAAGAGTTTTTGCGGGAATTGCGCGGTGCGACGAAAAATATTCACGAAGGCAAGCTCGACGCGGCCAGCGAACTGATTTTCTTGAGCGCGGACGCTGCGAAAGAATTGGGCGGCATCGCCAAGATAGCCAAGGCGCTGAAGGGCGCAACCGGACTGTGGGTCGTCTATCCGAAAGGAAAAAAAGAGATCACCGAGAACGATGTGATCGCCGCAGGGCGCAAAGCCGGATTGAAAGATGTAAAGGTCGTCGGTTTTTCGCCGACGCTCACCGCGCTGAAATTCGTCGTGTCGCTTGACCGGCGTTAGCTGCCGGCGTGTCCTTTGTGCACGCGCACCAGGTTTCGTGTTCCGCCATAAGTGATTCGGTCCTAATCTTGGATAGCCATGACGAAGCTGCTTGAAGTTAACGGACTGAGCGTGGAGTTGCCGACGGCGGCGGGGTGGGTGCGGCCGGTGAATGAGGTGTCGCTGCGGATTGCCGCGGGCGAGTCGCTGGGATTGGTCGGCGAATCGGGCAGCGGGAAGACGATGATGGCTTTGGCGTTGATGGGATTGTTGCCGCCAGGAGCGAGAGTTAACGGCGCAGCGAGATTGGAGGCCGAGGAGGAGCTCGCTGCGGCGAAGGGAACCAGTCTCGTGGGATTGAGCGAGCGCGAATGGCGCGGGGTGCGCGGGCGCGAGATCGCCATGGTGTTCCAGGAGCCGATGACGGCGCTGAATCCGGTGATGCGCATCGGAGCGCAGATTGCGGAAGCGATTCGCGCGCACGATAGCGCTTTGCATGCGAGCGAAGTCCGGCGGCGGATGCTGGAGGCGCTGCAGCGCGCGGCGGTGCCGGAGCCGGAGGCGCGGGCGGAGCAGTTTCCGCACCAGTTGTCGGGCGGATTGCGGCAGCGGGCGATGATCGCGATGGCGCTGGCCGGCGGGCCGGGCTTGCTGATTGCCGACGAGCCGACGACGGCGCTGGACGTCACGGTGCAGAAACAAATTTTGGATTTGCTGGACCGGCTGCGGCGCGAATTGAAACTTGGGTTGCTGTTCATCACGCACGACCTGGGCGTGGTGGCGCAGGTGGCGGATCGCGTGGCGGTGATGTACGCCGGGCGCGTGGTGGAAGAAGGACCGGCGCGCGACGTGCTGCAAAAGCCGAGTCATCCGTACACGCGAGGACTGCTGGCGGCGTCCCCCACATTGGAGCGCGGCGCGCTGAGGCCGATTCCCGGCACGGTGCCGCAGTTGACGGCGCTGCCGCCCGGCTGCGCGTTCGAGCCGCGATGCGCGGTGCGCGTGGCAGAGTGCGTCCGCGCCGTGCCGGAGCTGCGGACCGCAGCGCCTGGGCAGGCGGCGCGCTGCATCCTGGTGTGACGGCTGCTCAAGATCCTAGCTCCCAGAAGCTTCGCTGTTTAGCTCGTGTGCTACTCCCACCCCCCCCGGGTTTTCCATAAGTGTTCATTCTAAAGGGAGTTAAAGTCCTTTGTTTTGATACACTTTTGGAAGTGTTGATTTTAAGGGGGTTAGTGGCGAGTGACGAGTGACGAGTGACGAGTGGTCCGGCTGCTGCCCGGACCGGGGACGAGAAAGGAAGCTCCGAATAGGCTACTGGAACACACAAACCGCGCGTTGGGACCCCCACCCCCTGGGTGTGATGGGAACTGTGAAGGATGTCGATGAAAGTAAGGGAGTTGCGGGCGCTTCTGCGTGAGGGTATGAGACCGAAGCAAGGAGACTGATGCAAGGAAGCAAGGGGGTCCGGCTGCCGCCCGGACCGGAGACAGGGAAGCAAGGTAATTGGGGCGGGGATGCGATTCGGCGTACACGGGAGAGAATAGCATGGAAGTATCAATTGGTTAAATGTTTTGCAGGGAACGGCTAGAATTGGGGGGTCAACGGAAGTTTACGCAGGAGGAACGGAAAGGACGGAGCCCGAAGTGAGGAGCATGGTGATGGCTAATCGTTGTTGTTTGGGATACGCGGATTAAGCTGAAAGGCTATTCGACGGACGATGGGACCGATTCGGACCACGATAGATCGCCCGGCCAACCCGAGCGATTTTGAGAATCTTGTGTTGAAGCTGCTGCGCAAACGCTGGGAAAACCCTGCCCTTCAACTTTACGGGCGAGCGGGGCAGCGTCAGGATGGCGTCGACATTTTCGACCCGACGGCGAGTACTCCCCATCGGGCGGCGCAGTGCAAGAGGTACGATTCGCTCGAGCCTCTCAAGCAGCGAGTCGTTGAGGACGCGGTCCAGGCGGCGCTCAAGTTCTCTCCGAAGCTGGACGTCTTCGCCATCGTAACGACGGCAAAACAATCCACGGAGTCGCAACAGACGGTAAAGCGGATCAATCTTGAGCATCAGCCAAAAGGTTTATTCCGCCTCGAATACCTGACGTGGGTAGACGTGGAGGACCTATTAAACGAGTATCCCGACATTTGGCGTGAATTCTATCCCCAGGTGCCGCCCGGCGACCTTGCCCTGAGGGAAACGCAAAAGATCTACGCGGCTATACAGGCTATCGGACCGGAGCTGGGTTCGGGGGCGATAGACGCTGAACTCGACCGATGCAAGGCGCTGATCGAGAATCATAAGCCAGAAGACGCGCGGTTGTTTTTGCAACAGCTCCACGACCGCTCCTGGGACCGCTTGAGTGACCGCCAGAGGTTCAGAGTGAAGGCGAACCTCGCGGCGACTTGGTCTTCGGTTGGGGAATACAAGCAGGCAGGGCTGCTTTACGTCAGTTCGAAGGGGTTTCAGCCCGAGGATCCGAAGGCTCTCATCAACGAGGCTCTCGGACATCTTCTGCTGGGCGATGTTGAGAAAGCGTATGGTCTGGCGAACGAGCTGAGGCAAAAGCTCCCTACGGAGAAACTGGCGTTTGCAATATGGATCAACGCCTCGCCTCTAACGGCACCTGTTGCGACCCTCCTCGGGGAGATTCCGGGACACTTTCTCGACGAAGTGGAAGTGTGTCTTGCGGTGGCGCACCGAGCATTTCTGCAGAAGGACTGGGATATTGCGATTCGCTTTGCCAAGAAGTGCACGCAGATCGCCGAAGCCAACCCGAACGGATGGGGACCGCTCGGAAAGGTGATTGTACACAGGGATGTGTTTGCGGGATGGGAGGGCATCGGAATACCTACAAAGATTCGGAGTCGCGAGAAGGCTGCCGAAGCCGAGGAATGCTTTAGTAAAGCCTTGAGCTTGGCTCGAAAGGAAACGAACTCACAGGTCACACTCGATTTGCTGCTCGATCGGGCAGCGATTCGCGCCGTAACCGAGAACCGGATTGGTGCTCGGCAAGACGCTGAAGAAGCCAGGTCGCTTCGACCGGAAAGCGCCACGGTCCAAAAGGAATATGCAGAGATCCTTCGGATCGAGCAATTCTTCACCCCTGCGATTGAGATGTTGCGATCCATAAAGAAAGAAGACGCCGGACCTGACGTGCAGGCCATGCTTGGCTTGACCTTGCAGCAAAGGAATCAGCCGGGAGACGCCGAGGAGGCGACAGCCCATTTCTTACAGTGCGTTGCCCGCCTCGGCCGAGATAAGGAAGCGCTCGAAATCTGTGGGTCCCTGAGAGACTCAGGCTTCACCGTCGCTCTGGGACGAATGAGTAAGCGCGTCTTCCTCTATGATTGCCAATTGATCCACTTCGTCCCCGATCTCGCGATAACGTATGAGCGCCCTAAGCGCAAGAACGGCTTCTTCGAAGACGTTGAAGTCAGGTGCTGCAATGGGAATGTCCCCGAGATCAGCCGCGCCCTCGGGGCACTGACGAGCCGGAACATTGTAGTCATCGACTTGACTGCAATCGGGACGCTCTTCGCATTGGGTCAGACAGGAGTTCTGGGGCGCTCCCGGGTCGATTCTTGTGCTCTCCTCCGGCACGCTAAATGAGTTGAAGGAAATGGTTGTAGAGATCCTGCTTCCGGGAGGTGAAACGGGATACGCCGGAAAGAGCGAAGAAGGCTACTACTTGATACCCGAGGATGCGTCAGGGCGGCGACAGAAGGCGGAGAATTTGCGGGGCCTCATCAGGACGATCGAAGAAAAATGCCGGGTAGTCTCCGGAATGGACCTCGCGGCAATAGATCCTGAGAAGAGAAAGTTGATGTTACGCATTTTCGGGCGTGACGGCGCGGAGAGCATCGTTCTGGCCGGAAAGCCTGGGCACGTGTTGTGGACCGACGATGCTGTTGTCAGCGGATTTGCGGGACAGGAATTTGGCGTGGAACGGGTTTGGACACAAGTGATGTTGCAGTGGATGGCTCAGGCGGGATCACTAGAAGAGGAAGCATTTTACACCTGCAGCGCGCAGCTATTTGGCTGGGGATATCAGTTTACGAGCGTCAGCAGCAACAGTCTGGTTCGAGCGGGCGCAATGGCTGAGTGGGATGTGAATCGGTGGCCGCTTTCGAAGTGCGTCGAATTATTCCGATATGAAAATGTGGATCTCAGCGCATTGATCAACATTGCGGCGCGTTTCTTGAGGGAAATGTACGGGGCATGCGCAATCTCCGGATTGCGGCAGGCTGTTATCGTCAAATTGCTGAACACACTTTCCAAGCGCAGCGGAGGTTTCTCAGCGCTCTGCACGATACGGCGTCTGTTAGAGCCGCTTTTTGGCCTCAACGTGGTCGGAGCTGCCGAGGTCGCTCTGATTTTCGATGCATGGTTCAAGTCGCAAGAGCGCCCTGGACCGAGCCAGTAGAGAGATCTGAACATCGGCCAGTACGCAAAGCTCAGACCGCGACCGGCTGTACTGTTTGACATTCACCGGACAACAGTATACGTTGGGCAGGTGATCCGCACCTTCCGCTGCGCGGAGACCGAGCGCCTGTTCCGCAGGGAGAGCGTGCGCCGATTCAAGGCCATCGAGCGTCAAGCCTTGCGGAAACTGGACATGCTCGATGCGGCGCCGGATGTGCGAACGCTCGCTCTGTTGCCGGGAAACCGATTGGAGCGCCTGAAAGGCGATCGCGAGGGTCAGTACAGCATCCGGATCAATGACCAATGGCGCATTTGCTTTGTGTGGCGCGACGGCAACGCCTACGAAGCCGAGATCGTCGATTACCACTAGGAGGGCCTGATGGCAAAGAAGCTGAAGCCGGTGCATCCCGGAGAAATTCTCCGCGAGGAGTTCATGATCCCTTTGGGATTGAGCATGAACAAGATGGCCATGGCTTTGCGAGTCCCGGTGACGCGGATCGCCGATATCGTGAACGAGCGCCGCGGGATCACCGCCGACACGGCGCTGCGTTTTGCACGTTATTTCAAGAACGCGCCGGCTTTCTGGATGAATCTGCAGACGCGGTATGACCTGGAGGTTGCCGAGGACGAGATTGCCGCCAAGGTTGCGCGGGATGTGCAACCGTTGGAAGCGGTTGTGGCGCGCGAGCCCTAGTCCGGGCGTGAGTTTCGATGGCATGGGAGCGAAGAGAAGAGTGGCGACGTAAAGTCGCCGCTACAAAGTCGCGGAGCGCCGGGCTAAGGACAAACTAGAAAGTAGAAAGTAGAAGGCAGAAACTAGAAAGCAGAAAGCAGAAAGCAGAAACCAGAAAGCAGCAAGTAGAAGGCAGAAACTAGAAACTAGAAGTAGAAGCAGAAGCGGAGGGTGCGGCAGCCGGCACGCGGAATCAATGTGGCTTGAAGGTTTTGCCGGTTTCGAGGAGGGTCTTGAGGCGCGAGAGAATGCGCGGCCAGCCATCGGCGCAGGGAGCGTAGGTGGGGTCGTCGTCGGCCCACTCGTCATGGGTGACGGTTACTTTGGTGGCTTCGGTCTCTGGCACAAGTTCGATGGTGGCGCGAGACTCCTTATTGTTTTGGCCCATTGCGAAAGTGTATTGGAGGAGTTTTGGCGGCTGGACCTGCAACACTTTGCCTCGGACGTAGGTCATGGGTTTGCCATCGGGTCCTGAGCCGACCCAGGCGAGCGAACCGCCGGGCTTGAGATCGGCCGCAAACTCAGCGCCCCCAAAGATGATGCGGTTGGCCTCGCGCGATACGAAGCCTTCCCACACTTTGTCGGGAGTGGCGGCGATGTAGAAGACGTATTTCAGCGGCGCTTGATGGCCCATGATGATCCCGAGCGTTCTTGCGCATCCTATAGCCATCGGACAGGTCCAGCAAGTGCGCCAAGAAACGAAGAAGAAAGTGGATTCCGAATCGCTTTTGGCTCAACTCGGATGGCTTCGGCTCGCCCGTTCAGCGGCAACCTCCAGCCCAGCCTTGCGGAGACCATCGATCAGGTGCTCGACGAGCTCGGGATCCCACCACTTCCCGAGTTCCTCGCGCGCAACGACGGGGAAGTCCGGCCTTAGCGCAAGCAGCTCTCTGCACGGCGTTGCGCGCCGCTTCCCGTTCGCCGAGTTGCCCATAGGCCGCCGCGAGCGCGAAGTTCGTGCGCCAGAAGCCGGGCATGTTGACCTTGAGAGCGAAGTCAAGCGCGCCGCGGTAGTCGCTTCTTGCGGTAGGCGTCGAAGAAGGAGGGGAACCAATACCATCCGGGATGATGGGGATTGAGGCGCCTGGCCCGCTCCGACCAGCGCGCAGCCGCGCTCCCAGTCGCCGGCATAGGCGATCAGGAATCCCAGGTAAGCGGCGGTGAATCCGTCCATGGGGTTGAGTGCGATGGCCCGTTCCGCGGAGTTCCGAAAGGCCTGGAACTCCCGCCGGAAGAATTGGGCCGAGGCCAGAGCATGATAGGCGAGGTGATTCGATGGCGCGGCCTCGACCGCACGCCGCGCAGCCGCTAGCGCGCGTCCGATGGGATCCGGCCGAACGTTGAACCCGTGCGTGTACTCCTCCCTGTACAGCATCGACAGCATGGCCCAGCCATCGGCATAACCCGGCGCTTGCTGGACGGCCCGTTCCAAGCCGGCCCGTCGCCGCGGCGTGTTCTTCGGCGGAGAGGCGCGGGAAGTGCGCGAAGCTGCGGAGCACTGCCTCGTACGGGGTTAGTTGCTCGGGATCCCGGCTGCGAAGAACTTCACTCATCGTGTGCGGCAGAACGCCGTAGGTGTCGGCGACGGTGGAGACGATCCGCGGGAACGACCTCGTCTTGCAGCGCGAAGATCTCTTCGGGACGAAAAGTACGATCGTAGGTCTCGGCCCAGAGATGGGCGCCGGAGCTCGCATCGACGAGCTGCACCGCGATGCGCAGCCTTGACCCCGCCTGGCGAAGGCTTCCTTCCATCACGTAGCGCGCGCCGAGTTCCTTGCCGACCGCCCGGACGTCGACCTCTTGGCGCGCGTATCGCAACGTGGAGCTGCGCGCGATGACCCGGAGGTAGGAAAATCGGGAGAGGCCGGTCACGATGTCCTCGGTAAATCCCTCGGCAAGGGCGGTGAGCTCCGCGTTCGCGCCGCCGTACTTGAACGGCAGCACGGCGACCCAGAACCCCTCCTCGGCGCGGGCAGCGCCCGAGTCGGCCTCGACCCCACGCGAGGCCGGGGGTGTCTGCCTCCGGCTCGTCGGCACCCCCGCAGTTACGCCGCGCAGCTGGTTGCGAACTTCCTGCGCTGACTGAAAACGGTCCGCGGCATTCTTCTCCAGGCAACGCTGGATCACCTGGTCCAGCCCTTCCGGCAGTTCGGCCCGCAATTCGCGGAGCGGCTGCGGCGTGTCGCGCAGGATCGCGGAGGCCAGTTCCGCTGACGAGGTGCCGTCGAAGGGACGCCGGCCGCTGGTCATCTCATAGAGCATGATGCCCAGCGAAAAGATGTCCGTGCGATGGTCGAGCGCGCGGCCGGCGATCTGCTCGGGCGACATGTACGCCGGCGTTCCCATCACGACGCCCACTTCGGTGTGCCCGGCCGACGTCAGCGTGGCGTCGGCAGGACCGGGTGCGCGCATCTCCTTGGCCAGGCCGAAGTCCAGCACCTTGACGCGACCGTCGTTCGTCACCATGACATTGGCGGGCTTCAGGTCGCGATGAACGATCCCTTTCGCGTGCGCCGCGGCCAGCGCGTCGGCGATCGCGGTGGCGATTTCCAGGATTCGATCTACGGGGAGACCCCCTTTCGGAATGAGCCGATCGAGTGAGCTGGCCCTCGACGAGTTCCATCGTAAGAAAGTGGAGGCCGTCGGCTTCCTCAACGGAGTGGAGCGTGACGATGTGCGGGTGGTTGAGCGCTGCAACGGCGCGGGCTTCGCGCTGGAAGCGTGCGAGCCGCTCGGGATCGCGCGCCATGTCGGGGGGCAGTACCTTGAGAGCAATTTCGCGACCCAACTTCGTGTCCGTCGCGCGGTACACCTCGCCCATGCCGCCCGTGCCAATCGCGGCGGTGATCTTGTAGTGGACCAGTGTGCGGCCGATCAGATGGAGCCTCCACGGGAGTCGTGGCTGTTGTCTGCGGATTTCTTCCTGGACGAACAGTGGGCTGATTCTACACTAGCGCCGAGAAGTGCGGGAATGACAAGAAAAAGCCCCCGGAAACTGCCCGGGGGCTTTTTCCACCACAGGATCGTTTGCGCTTAGAACTCGTAGCGCAATGCGAACTGCATGGTACGCGGATTGGTCAGCAATCCGGAATAATTGCCGAACGTGCTTCCGTTGGTGATCGAAAGATTCAAGGACTGCACATCAAACCGCGTGAGGTTCAGAGCATTGAATACTTCCCAACGGAATTGCAGACTGTGGCCCTCTTTCCACGGCATCTTCCACCGCTTCGCGAGTCCGAGGTCCAACCCGGCAAAGCCGTCGCCCCGCAAGGTGTTGCGTGCTCCCACTTGACCTGGGAAATCGGCCTGGTAATTGGCAAGCGCAGCAGCTGCCGCCGCTCCGTTTCCAAAGAGGTTGACGCTGCCATCGGCGTTCTTGGACGCGCCGACGGTGGATACTGGGCCAATCTGCGTGGCAAATCCTTGAATCTGCCAGTTCGTTGGCCACTGCGCGCCGTTGGATACACCGATTGGGAAGCCACTCGTCCAGCGGGCCAAGCCGGTCAATTGCCAGCCGCCAATGACCGCTTCGAGCGGGCCACTGGAGTCCTTCCCGAGCCACCGGCCCTTTCCGAACGGCAACTCGTAGATCCAGTTGGCGTTCACCTGGTGCGGCGTATCGAAGTCGGAAACGGCTCGAAGCGCCTTGGGGTCCCAAGCATTGATGATTTGGCCGCCGAGCCCGCCTTCCGCGTTGATGCGGTTGGCATCGGAGGAAATGTCGATCGACCTTGAGTACGTGTAGTTGAAATCGAATTGCAGGCCGTGCGACATGCCGTGGCGGAAGCTGACCTGCAATCCATTGTAAGCAGCAGCACTGATCGAGCGCCAAGCGTATAGCGCTGCGAACTGCGAGTCTTGGAAGGCATACGGACCACCAGGCCCGTAGTAGCTAATATTGGGGTTATTCGCGTCCGTGAGTATGCCCTGGTCGAGCAATTGGAGGGCGGTTGTTTCGTTCCCCGAGAAGCAGCTGAAAAGATCGTAGGCTGCCTGCAGCGGGCTGGTTGTCGAGCCGCCGTTGCATACCAGCGAATACGCTCCTCCTGGCTTGAGCGGTTGCAGGATGTTCTGCCAGTACGCGGCGGCTGGACCCACCATCGCGGGGGTGACCGAGGCCGTCGGTATGCCTTGCCGGTACAATTTAGCCAGCGCCGTGGCAGCGGTAAAGTAGTCGATCTTGGTCTTGGGATCGACGATGTCCTCGGGCGTCGCCACATCCTCTTGCGACAACAAGCGGTGCGACAAACGCCCTACGTATGCCACATCCAGAGTGAAGTTATGCCCGAGATCGCGCTGCACCGAGAAGTCTAGAGTGTACGAATAGGGCGTCTTGAGGCCCTGATCCATACCCCAATACACGGCGAACGATCCGGTGCCGGTCGAGGGGAACGTCTGCGGGAATGTCGATACCGGCGGCGGCGCAAATATCACCGTGCCGTCGGTTCCCGTCGTCGGGATAGTGTTCAGCCCGGTGATGCGTGGGGCCGTCAGCGGCGATACGGAGCCGGCTTGGTTCGTGAGTCCGGTTGACAATCCGAAGGAACCATTTTGGTCGAAGGTCGCCAACAACGAGGGGCCTATGCGGTCGTAGACCATCCCGACTCCCGCCCGAATGCTGGTCTTGCCAGGGCCGCCGAACAGAGCCCCCAGCAGTCCGCTCGTCGCACCCGGTGAGTACGCCACTGCGAGTCGCGGACTGAAGTCCTTGGTGTCCCAATTGTAGAAGCCGGGTTTTCCGTTGGCAGGTCCAGACAGGTCGAAGCTGAGGAGCGGGGAGGCATTTGATCCGATTCCCTGCTCCATGTTTGCTCCACGCTGGTTGAACCAATTGGTCAGATTCACGTTGGGTCCCACTTGCAAACCGTTGGTTTCCCACGGCGGCGAAAACAGCGAGTACCGCAAGCCGTAGGTTACTGTCAGATTGGGTTTTACCTTCCAGGCGTCTTGAGCGTAGAACTCGTAAGAATCGTCCGCAAAGCGGCGCTGGACTGGCGCTCCCTGCGCCAGCGAAGATCCATCTTTGTTGAAGTTGTACTGCGCGGTTATGTTATTCACGCTTCCGATCAGCGCAATCATCGGGTAGTCGTAGTTGTTGTTGAATCCCGGGTCCACCGCCGGAAAGCCGAAAGCGGCTGGATCAAACGCTCCGCCCTGATTGGCTAAGCCCGAGGGGATGAACCACGAAGCGTTGGTGGTCGCGGTACTGAAGGAGCTCACGTTGGTCGATTGCGGATTCCGCAGGATATCCACGTTGGTGCCGAACTGCAGCGTGTGGCGTCCCTTGATCCAAGAGACGTCATCCACGAAGTTGTTCACCGGCACCTGATAGGTCAATGTGGGAACTTCGGCGAGGCTGGAATTGTTTGGCGTTTCGTTGCTGTTCAAGTTGCGGAATGCCACGAACTGCTGGGTCTGGTTGCCGATCTGTCCGAGGCTCTGCCGCGTATAGCCCCAGCGGAAATTGTTCACCAGGTTGGATTTTAGAACCGCTGAATAGCCCACCGAAAAGCCCTTGCTGTAGTCGACGGTGTCTTCTTCCGGAGGCGTCCCCGGCAGATAGGGCACGCCAGCGGTGTTGTCGTTTCGCATAGCGCCGCGCCAGAACAAGGTGTGATTCCCGTTGCTGGTGATTTTGTAGTCGGCTCGCGCGATGTACCAGTTCTCTTTGATGGGCGCGGAACCCGGAAACCGGAACCCGTCATAGTTCAGCCCGTCGCCTACGGTGTTGTCGTTAGGCAGAGGAAACGAATTGAAATACGGGATCATTACGCCCTTGCTGACCCCTATGTTCTGGGGATCCATGGCCTGGATTTGGGATGGACCCACCGCGTAGTCGCCGGCAGGAACCACATGCGAGGCGGTCAACCCTTGCACGGTTCCCCCGGGGCACGGCGTGCCAGCTGCGCAGGGGTACATAATCACCCCGTCGCGCATTGCCGCGCTCGGGACCACGCGCACTACGCTCTGTTGCTGCGCCTGGCGTTCCCCTTCGTAGTTCACGAAGAAGAACAGCCGCTGCTTGATGACCGGTCCGCCGAGCGAAGCTCCAAAGTTATTCCGAATCAGCACCGGCGCCTTGTTCGGGTCTCCACTCTCCAGTTGAGCAAGCTTGATGAAATAGTCGTTCGCGCTCGTCAATGTGTTGCGGTTGTATTCGTAAATCGATCCGTGGAAATCGTTGGTGCCGCCCTTGGTTACCAACGCCACCTGCGCGCCTGAAGAACGTCCTTCATCCGCGTTATAGTTCGACGTTGTGACTCGGAACTCTTGCACCGAATCGGCGGTCACCGGCAGCACCGACGTAAACGCGTACCCTTTTGTGTCCGAGTTCACATCCACGCCGTCCAGCGTGATGTTGCTTTGATCGCTGCGCGCCCCGTTTACCGCGCCGCTCCGGGTATCCGTGTCCTTGTCGATGTCCGGCCGGTTACCTGTGTAGGCGACGCCAGCTTGCAGTGAAAGCAAATCCGGCACATTGCGCCCTTCCATGGGCAGCTGCTTGATCTGGTTTTCGTCAAACGCGTTTCCCAAGGACGCATCCGTGGTGTTCAGCGTAACCCCTTGCCCGGATACCTCCACCGTCTGCAGCGCCGTGCCAATCTCCATTTTCACATTCGAGGTGGCCGGCGAGTTCACCAGCAGTTCAAGATTAGTCTGCGTGAATTTCCGGAAGCCGGTCATTTCCACCGTAAGGACATAGTTACCCGGAGGAAGTGAAAGAAACTGGTAGTCACCCGCTGCGCCGGTACTCGATTCCCGGTGGAAGCCTTGCTGCGCGTTACTCAGCGTGACGTTCGCGCCGGTAATCGTTGCTCCCGTCTTGTCCGTCACTACTCCGTTCAGTGACGTGGTACCTGTCTGCGCTAGCGTGACTCCAGAGAGAAGGCCAGCCGCCACAAAAAGAAGAGCGAAGAATACACATCGAAACACGCCCAAAGAGCTTTTCACCACAGGATTCCTCCAATGCGAAAGTGGGACACCCACCGACCGAAAAACACAATGGCAAGTGGGATGCCGAACCGTTTTCGTTGAAACGAAAGATGTTGCGGGTTCTAAAGCGGGCTAAATTCTCCGGGTTCTCGAATTTAGATATAGGTTTATCGAGCGTGCGAGCACCAGCAGCGGACGTTTGTCCCGCAAACGAAGCCAAGCTAGGGGCATTTCTCACCGGCAGCTTGCGCAGGGATGGTTTGGTGGAACCGGGTTCGCACTTTCGTGTGAGAGTGAGGGATCTCTTGCATTCAGGTGCTGCGAACCGTGCGAAGATACCGTGCGAAACGAGAGTCGTGGCGGCAAAACGAAAGGACCGGGCGGACGGGCGTGGGTACGGCAAACCTTCTGGAAGCGCGGGAACTGCGGAAGAGCTATGCGCGGGCCTCGCGCATGTCTTCGGGTGACGGGCGCAAGGCTCGCTTTACGGCCGTGGATGGCGTCAGCTTCGCGGTGGCCTCGGGCGAGACGTTCGCCATCGTCGGCGAGAGCGGCTGCGGCAAGACGACGCTAGCTCGCGTGCTGCTGCGGTTGATCGAGCCGGATTCAGGCGAGCTGCAATTTGACGGGCAAGACCTGGCGGCGCTCGTCGGAGAGCAACTGCGAGCGCAACGCCGGCAGATGCAGATGATTTTTCAGGATCCTTTCGCGTCCCTGAATCCGAGGATGCGGGTCGGCGCGATTGTGGCCGAGCCTCTGGCGATTCACGAGCCAAAGCTTTCGACGGCGGAGCGGCGCGATCGTGCCGCGGCGATGCTGAAGCGAGTCGGTTTGACCGAGGATGCAGTGAAGCGTTACCCGCACGAATTCTCCGGCGGGCAGCGGCAGCGGGTTGGGATTGCGCGGGCGCTGATTCTCCGGCCGAAGCTGGTGGTGGCGGACGAACCGGTTTCGGCGTTGGACGTTTCTGTGGGCGCGCAAGTGCTGCTGCTCTTGCAGGAGTTGCAGCGGGAATTCGGGCTGACATACATTTTCATTTCGCACAGTTTGCCGGTGGTAGCGCAGGTGGCGACGCGGGTGGCGGTGATGCGCGCGGGGAAGTTTGTGGAATTGGGTGAGGTGGAGCAGGTGCTCCACCAGCCGCAACATCCTTATACGCGGGAGTTGTTGGCGGCGGTGCCGGAACTGCCGGGGGCCTAGATCTGCTGCGTAAGAGGTCGTCGATGTCGGAGTGATGTGTGCCTGAGTTGAATCCGTTGCACTTAGCTGAAGCGCACAGCCAGGAATGGCTGTGCCACCACGCGGCGAAATTTCTTCTGGCTTTCGTACGTAGAGCAAGGTAGAAAACGAAGTCAACGTCGCTCGTATGGGCCCCGTGTCGGTACTCTGTGGTGGAGGAATCCTCGATGGCAACTACCTCTTTGCCTGCGCCCGAGGCGCAAGCTCCCGTCAGTCATTTTGGCCGCATCATTGGCGTCTTCTTTAGTCCTAAGCAGACCTTTGCCAGCATTGCCGAGCGGCCGAGTTGGGTCGCTCCGCTCTTGCTGATGATCGTTCTCGCTACGTGTGTGGGAACTCTGTTGAACACCAAGATGAACTGGGGGGACTACATCCGGCACAAGGCGGAAGAGAACGCCCGCTTTTCGCAGCTCTCCGAGGAGGATAAAGATAAGGCCTTAGGCGGGCAGGTCAAGTTTTGGGCTTCCTTCTCTTATTGGAGCGGGATCGTGGTCGTGCCGATTTTGGTTTTGTTTTTTGCGTTGATTTATTGGGGAGCGTTCAATCTTTTTCGCGGGGCGGGACTGCGCTTCGGGCAGGCCTTCGGGATCACTACGCATGCGTTTTTGCCTACGGCGCTCTCCAGCATTCTGGCGCTGATCATCTTGCCGCTGAAGAGTTACGGCGACGTTGATCCCGAGAATGTCGTGGCCACGAGCCTCAAGGCGTATTTGCCCGACAGTGCGCCGAAGGTGCTGATCGCGCTCGGCGGCTCCCTGGAACTCTTCTGGATCTGGTTTCTGGTGCTGGTGGCGGTCGGTTTTGCGGCGGCGAACCCCAAGAAAATCAAGCCGGCGGCAAGTTTTGGGATCGTCTTTGGACTATGGGCCGTGTGGGTGCTAGGCAAGGTAGCGTGGGCGGCGATCTAGAGCGGTGGGCTGTTACACTCGCGGCGTGAATTTTTCGTTTGAAGTGGCACAGACCGATCTCACGGGTGCGCGGCGTGGGAAGCTGACGACGCCGCACGGTGTCGTCGAGACGCCGTTCTTTATGCCGGTGGGAACGGCGGCGACGGTGAAGGCGCTGACGCAAGGCGCGCTGGAAGAGCTCGGCGCGGAAATCATTCTCGCGAATACCTATCATCTCTATCTGCGGCCGGGTCATGAGCTGATCCGCAGACTCGGCGGACTGCACAGATTTATGTCTTGGCCGCGTGCGATCCTCACGGATTCCGGCGGCTTTCAGGTTTTCAGCCTTGCGGAGCTGCGCAAAGTCACGGACGAGGGCGTGAGGTTTCGCTCGCACCTCGACGGATCGGAGCATCTGCTGACGCCGGAAAAGGCCGTGGAAATTCAGGCGGCGCTGGGTTCGGATATCGTGATGGTGCTCGACGAATGCATCGAGACACCCGCGCCGCGTGACGCCGCGGAATCGGCGCTGAAGCGCACGACGCTGTGGGCCCGCCGCGCGCGCACCAACTTTTTGGAATGGGCAAGCCGCGATGGGAGCTTGGCACAGTGGCAATTCGGAATCGTGCAGGGCGCGACGTTCGCGGACCTGCGCCGCGAAAGCGCGCGGCAACTTCTCGAGTTGGATTTTCCTGGTTACGCAGTGGGCGGGCTGGCGGTGGGTGAGCCGCACGCGATCACGTGCGAGATGACCGGCGAAGCGACTTCGCTGCTGCCGAGGGATCGTCCGCGCTACCTGATGGGCGTGGGCCGTCCGGAACAAATTGCCGAGTATGTTGCGCTGGGCATCGACATGATGGACTGCGTGTTGCCGACGCGCGCGGCGCGGCACGCGTGCCTGTACACCAGCGAGGGGCGGGTGCTGATCAAGAATGCGCGCTACGCCGAGGACCAGCGGCCCATCGATCCCGCCTGCACCTGCGCGGTTTGCAGGCGCTACACTCGCGCGTATCTTCGGCACCTGTTTGCTGCGGGAGAGATCACCGCGGCGATCCTTGCGACCCACCATAACGTCCACTTTTACCTTGACATCATGCGGCAAATCCGCGAGGCTATCGGGTTTGGGAACCTAGCGAAATTCTCGTCTGCGATGCGCGCGCGCTATGCGACGGGTCCGGCCTGAGGGTTTACTCCGACACGGTCGGGCTCAGCAGGACGTAGGATCCGAGAGGCGCGCGGGTCGCCCGCGCGACACCACCAGAAGAGAATCGTCAGGCTTGTGGAAAGCGGGGAATCCGCCCGCGGCTGGCTGCTTCTATCTTCGAGATAAAAGGGCTTCGGGATAAACAGGTGAGAAGCTCGCGCAGCGAAAGGACCGGTTGCCGGTAGAACTTATGTTCGTAGGAATGATATTTCAAACGCCAGGCGGCCTGGGCGCCGCGCTCGGCAGCCCCTTGGTGATGATGGTGGTGGTGATGGGCATCTTCTACGTGATGCTCATTTTGCCGCAGCAGCGACAGCGCAAGAAGTTGCAAGAGATGCTGGGCGCGCTGAAGGCCGGGGACAAAGTGATCACCAACGGCGGAATCTACGGCACGATCAACGGACTGGACGGCGAGACGGTCATCCTGAAGATCGCCGACCAGGTGAAGATTCGCGTCGCGCGTTCGGCAATTACGCAAGTGGAGGCATCGGAAGATGCGAAATAACCTCTCCCACGAACGCGCCACGTGTGCATATAACGACGGCTCCGGCACACTCGGGGTCAAGACCTTCTGACCATGAATCCCAACCTGAAGTGGAGAGCGCTCTTCATCGTGGTGGTCATCCTGGGCTGCGTGTACGGCCTTTTCGGTCTGCCGACATTCCCAACGTCGCTGGCACAACTGAAAGATAATTTCGGACACCAGATCAAGCTGGGACTCGACCTGCAGGGCGGCACGCACCTGATTTTGCAAGTGCAGGTGCAGGAAGCCATCGCGCAAGAGACGGATCAAACGCTGGACCGACTCACGAGCCAGATGCGCGAGAAGGGCATTCGCTACGATGAGGTTCGGCGCGTCGACGACACGCACATTTTGGTGCGCAATGTTGCTCCGGACCAGTTGGCTTCGTTCCGTGACTTGGTCGACGCGCAACTGAAGAATGTGTGGGACTTGACGGCTGCTGCGGGTGAGCCGTCCGGCTACACACTGACGCTTCGCCCCTCGGCGGACGCTGCCATCAAGGAACAGACGATGACGCAGTCGCTCGAGACGATCGAGCGCCGCATCAACGCTCTCGGTCTGACGGAACCGACGATTCAGCCGCGGGGCGGCCGCAACGACAACGAAATTCTGGTGCAATTGCCCGGCGAAGGCGACCCTTCCCGCGCAATATCGGTGATTCAGGCCGGCGGCCAACTCGAACTGAAACTGGTGGAAGATCCTTCGGCCTATCCGTCGCAAGCGGCGGCGTTGGCGGCGCACGGCGGCATTTTGCCTCCCAATACGGAACTGGTTCCGGGTCGTTCTGAAAGCCGAAACTACGTCAGCAGATACAGGCGAGGTCTGGTACATCTTGAGCCGCGCGGCCGTGGTTACGGGCCGCGACCTGCGCAGCGCGGTGGAAAACCGCAGCACCCAGAATCCTGGCCAGTGGCAAATCAATTTTTCGCTTTCCGCAGAAGCCGCGCGGCGCTTTGGGCCTTTCACCGAGCAGAACGTAAATCGCCAAATGGCGATCGTGCTCCAACACCGGGTTTACTCGGCGCCGGTCATTCACAGCCGCATCGAAGACACCGGTGTGATTGAGGGTAGTTTCAGCCAGGAGTCAGCGCATGACCTCGCGCTGGTGCTTCGAGCGGGAGCGCTGCCGGCTTCGATCAAATATTTGGAAGAGCGCACCGTGGGGCCATCGTTGGGTGCGGACTCGATACGTCACGGCGTGCAGGCTTCGATCTTGAGCCTAGTGGTGGTGATGATCTTCATGCTGGTGTACTACCGGCTTTCCGGCGCCAACGCTGTTTTAGCGTTAGTGCTCAACCTGGTTATTCTCATGGCGGTGCTGGCGGCTTTTGGCGCCGTGCTGACGTTGCCGGGGATCGCCGGCGTGATTCTGACGATCGGCATGGGCGTGGACTCGAATGTCTTGGTGTTCGAGCGCATCCGCGAAGAGCTCCGCAACGGCAAGTCGCCGGGCTCGGCCGTGGACGCGGGATTCGATAAGGCGTTCCTGACGATCATCGATACGCACGTCACGACGGTGGTGTCGGCGTTCTTTCTGTTCTTGTTCGGGACCGGGCCTATTCGCGGCTTCGCCATTTCCCTGACGATTGGTTTGATCGCCAACGTGTTCACGGCGATCTACGTGTCCAAGACGATCTTTCAGTATCACCTTACGAAGATGGAACGCCAGGCAGAGCTCAGCATCTGAGCCGTACCGGCACTGCTAAGGGTTCCCGACCGGGTCTTTTCGCCTCCTGCTGGCATCTTAGTGTCGGCTGTGGAGACGGGGATCCCGGGAACAAACGGATGCGGGCTGGAGTCTAAAGAAGGGAAGTAACCTCGGCATGATTGAGTTCTTCAAAGAGCCCAACATCGACTGGATGGGTAAGGCTAAGTATTTCTACGCTCTAAGCGGCATTCTCCTCTTGGCTGGGTTGATTTCCTGGTGGCAGCAAGGCGGTTTGCGCTACGGCATCGACTTCAAGGGCGGCACTAATGTGGATGTGCGCTTCGCCCAGACCCCCAATATCGACCAAATCCGCAACGCCTTGAAGACCCAGGGGCTCGGGAATAGTGAAATTCAAGCCGTCAGCAGCGGCGGCCTCTCGAGCGCTAACTCCAATGAAGTGCTGATTTTCGTCGAACAGAAGGCACAAGGCGACCAAGCCCTGGACGCCAGCAAAGCGCAGGTCCTGAGCGCATTGAACGCATTTTACGGCGTGAAAGAGGCTGGCAAGCCTGACTTCAACGCAGCCACACTCGCTTCGCTCGCCGATTTGCTCAATCAACGCGACCCGCTGCTTTTGTCCACCAATGCGGGTGACCGGTATCAGCAGCTCGCCAGGAGGATGTTGGCCTACCGGGATACCGCCAAGAACGGTGTGCTGACCAATTTTGACGACCTTTCGGGTGTCGAGGGCGTGACTCCGGCGGTGCTTTCCGCGTTGAAGAGTAGTTACGCGATCGGGAGCTTTGCGATCCGCAACGTCGAGATCGTGGGGCCCAAAGTGGGCGGCGAGCTCCGGCACCAGGCCATCTGGGTTACCCTCTATGCTTTGGGAGGCATGCTGGTATATATTGCCTTCCGATTCGAGTGGGTTTACGGTGCCGCGGCCGTCCTAGCCGTTTTTCACGACGTTCTGATCACGCTCGGCTTTTTCTCGCTATTGCATTTCGAGATTTCGCTGACGGTCATTGCGGCATTGCTGACTCTGGTCGGTTATTCCATGAACGACACGATCGTCATCTTCGACCGCATCCGTGAGAACAACCGCTTGTTGCGGCGGGAAACGTTTGCTGCCGTCGTGAACAAGTCCATCAACCAGACATTGTCGAGAACGATCTTGACTAGCGGACTGACTTTCCTTACCGTGCTCGTCCTGTTCCTGATGGGCGGCCAGGTGCTTCGTGCTTTCTCCTTTGCTCTGGTGGTGGGGATTGTGGTAGGAACGTACTCCAGTTTTGGCATTGCTGCACCGCTCGTGGTTGCGTGGAATCATTGGCGCAGCCAAGGCGCGGTACCAGGCTCCGGACCCGCAGCCGGCAACAAAGCCCGCGGAAGTGAAGGCGTCCCCGGACGTCTCGCTCCTGCCGGGAGGAGGTAAAGGTCTATGTTTGAAGATATGGTGGTTTCAGGCGCCAGTAGCATTAAGACGAACAAGCCTTGGACCGTCGCGCTTTCGATGGCGTTCCAGGTGCTTTTCCTCGGAATCCTGATCTTGATTCCGTTGATTTATACGGAAGCGCTGCCGAAGACCATGATGTCGACGCTGCTCGTTGCGCCACCTCCGCCGCCACCACCTCCGCCGCCACCTGCCGTTGCACAAGTTGTCCATATCAAGCCGCAGGTCCACTTGATGGATGCGGGCAAACTCGTGGCACCGAAAACCATTCCCCATGACGTGAAGATCATTAAGGAAGATGCGCCGGATATGAGCGCAGGCATGGCCGGTGGTGTACCGGGCGGCGTAGCCGGCGGCTCCATGGGCGGCGTGATCGGCGGCGTGATCGGCGGCATGGGCGGAGCTCCGCCACCGCCGAAGCCGACGGCATCGCGCATCCGTCAGGGTGGCAGCGTGCAAGCGGCTCTTTTGGTCAATAAGGTTCAGCCAATCTATCCGCCACTCGCGCGCCAGACGCGCATCTCCGGCACCGTCCGGTTGCACGCCATCATCTCCAAGCAAGGAACGGTGGAGTCTCTGGAAGTCCTCTCCGGACATCCGCTGCTTGTTCGCGCAGCGATGGACGCGGTGCAGCAGTGGAAGTACAAGCCGACGCTGCTGAACGGGGAACCGGTCGAAGTCGATACCACCATCGACGTGATTTTCTCTCTTAACCAGTAGTACGGTTCGCTGCGCCAGTCGTGGGGCCGGCGCCGCGTTCCGAGTAACAGACGTAGCAGGTAATCTCGTTGGCCCCGGCCCAGCCGGAGTCACTAGAACTTAAGGAGCAAACGAATGGTAGCCACCTTGTATGTGTACGCGGCCCTGTTCCTGCAATCCCAGGCGACATCCTGGGATCTGAGGAGCATGTGGTCCTCAATGAGCACCCTGCCGAGAGTCGTTGTCGGTATCCTCTTCGTTCTTTCCGTATATTCCTTCGGTGTCATGATCGATCGCGCATTGATGTACAGCGCGGCACGCAAGCAGTCGCGCGTGTTCGTGCAGCAAGTAGCCGGCGCTCTTAAAGACGGCAAACTCGACGAAGCGATCGCCATCGCCGAGCGCAACAAGAAGAGCCACATCGCCAAAGTGGTAGCGACGGGCCTCTCCGAGTTTCAGTCCGCTTCGCAGCAGGTATCGGACTCCGACGTGATCGAGGCAGCTAAGCGTGGTTTGGAGCGCTCGGTCGCCATCGTGCACGCCGAAATGAAGCGCGGCTTGTCGGCTCTGGCAACGATTGGCTCCACGGCGCCGTTCGTCGGATTGTTCGGCACGGTGGTCGGAATCTTGAACGCGTTTAAGGGCATCGAGCAGAGCAAAGCGACCGGTCTGTCGGCGGTAGCCGGCGGTATCGCGGAAGCGCTGGTGACCACGGCGTTCGGTCTCCTCGTGGCCGTCCCTGCCGTGTGGGCCTACAACTATTTCACGAACAAGGTGGAAGCTTTCGACGTGGAAATGGACAACTCGTCGATGGAGCTCATCAACTACTTCATCCTGCGTCGCGGCGCAAAGAAGTAAGCAGACAAGGCAGGAGGTAGATCCATGGCAAAGCACTTGGGAGAAGTCGGGCGCTACAAACCGCAGGCCGGAAGCCAGATGGCGTCGCCCAACGTCATCCCCATGGCCGACATCATGCTCGTTCTGCTGATCATCTTCATGGTGGTCACCCCGATGTTGCAGAAGAACATGCCGGTGGACATGGCCCGGACTAATAATGCGCACGAAATGCAGGACGCGGACAAGGATGATGCGATCGTCGTAGCCATCACGCGCGATGGCAACATCTACTTGGGCCACACAGCCACGAAGAAGGAAGATCTGACCGGTCAGGTAAAGGATCGCATCTCCAACCGGCTCGACAAGACCGTATACGTCAAGAGCGATGCTCGGGCGAAATACGGCGACGTTGTAGCCGTTGTGGATGAGATCCGGTCCGCCGGCGTGGATCAGCTTGGTCTTCTCACTGAGAAGAACGAGGGCAAGACGCCGGCTATTCCGCCGCAGCAACCGCCGGCCGATTGAGGCCAGCGGCTGCTGGTCGTTCGTTTGCGCGTGATAAGGTGGGCATCATTCGTTTGCTGATTGTTTTGGTATTACGGGCCGCGCCGATTCCCACACGGCGCGGCTGAGCCTACAAAGCTCGCTAGAGGCAGGCTATAGGAGAAGTCCAAATGGGAATGAGTGTTGGTGACAATAAGGGCGGTGCGATGGCGGAGATGAACGTGGTTCCGCTGATCGACATTCTGCTCGTGCTTCTGATTATTTTCATGGTGATCACGCCGCTGACGCCCAAGGGCCTGGATACGTTAGTGCCGCAGCCCAATCCGAACCAGCAGCAAAACCAGGAGCTTGAGAACAAGACCGTGGTCGTGCAGGTGTTGAAAGACAACAAGGTGAAGATCAACAACGAAGATTCCACTTGGGATGGCCTTGGCCCGCGCATCGAGCAGATCTTCAAGGACCGCGCCGATAAAATCGCTTTCGTCAAAGGCGATAACGATGTACTGTTTGCCGACGTCGCTCACGCCATCGACATCATGCGCGGCGCCGGAATCGACAAAGTGGGTCTGATCACCGCAAAGCTCGAAGCCGGGCAGTAAGATTTTTCGCGGGCCGACCGCTTCGCGGTCGCACGAGGTGTTGATCGCTTCGCGATTACGCAAGATGATGTGAGGGTCCTCCCCGCGGGTCGAAATGCTGCAAAGCGAGGCGGATCAGGGCTGCTAAGTTGGGTTGCAATGCTCTTCGCAGGGCGGATGTGAATTCTGGCGTGGACGTCGGTCAGGTCGGGGTCGCGCCACAGCAGGGATGGATGCTTCGATGACTTATGGATCGGTTCGAATCGCTCGTCGGGGTGCGACACTCGCAGCGCTGCTGATCTTCGGGATTGCGGCGTCGGGCTGCAGCAAGCTAAAGGCCCGCGATCTCTTGAACAAGGGTGTCGCAGCCTTTAAGAACGGCCAGTCGGATGCGGCTATTGAAGATTTCAAACAGGCCAAGGAGGCGGATCCCGAGCTTCTGAATGCGCGCCTGTATCTCGCCACGGCCTACGCCAGCCTGTACATCCCGGGCGCGCCGTCGCCCGAAAACATGGCCCGCGGCAACCAGGCGGTTCAAGAATTCAAGGAAGTGCTGGACAAGGACAACAACAATCTCTCCGCGATCGACGGTATTGGCTCCATTCTTTTCCAGATGGGTGGCCAACCTTTCGATCCCAAGAAGTTTGACGAATCGAAGTCCTATCACCAGCGCCACATTCAGCTAAAGCCCGACGATCCGGAACCCTACTACTGGATTGGCGTAATCGACTGGACGTTAGCCTTCCGCGCTAACGGCGAAATGCGCATGGCCTACAACAAGAACAACGTCAAGAAACAGGTCAGGGACGACGATCCGCTTCCGACAGACGTTCGCACGGAATACTCCAGCAAGTATGGCCCGTACGTCGAGGAGGGAATCACCGACCTTCAGAAGGCGATTTCCGTTAAGCCGGACTACGACGATGCTATGGCGTATCTCAACCTGCTCTACCGCCGCAAGGCCGATATGGTGGAGAGCAAGGACGAACGCGAGGCGCTGAAGAAGCAGGCAGACGACCTGGTAGACAAGGTCAAAGAGATCAAGCAGCGGCGCGCTGAACAGCCGCAGCAGACGTCGTAACCACGTCACTAAATTGGTTCTTGAACGAGGGCGCCCCCATAAGGCGCCCTTTATTTTTCTGCCCGCGCATTCGCCGGCGGAACGATATTCTAGATCCTTCCGCGAAGCCTGGCACTCGCAGGGCAGGCCCGTCCGGGCGTATACTGGAATATGCCGTCTGCTGGCAACGTACCGCTGAATTTCCACAGAGACCGCACCGAGCGCGAGCTCGACGCACGTCTCGAGGAGCTCCTCGCCAAGCTCCGCAAGAATCGCCCCTCGGAAGATCCCTGGCTGGTCCGCCGCGCTTATGAGATTGCCGCCGAACGTCACCGCACGCAACTTCGCCGCTCCGGCGAACCCTATCTAACGCATCTCCTTGAGGTCGCGCACATTCTTGCGGACATGCGCCTGGATGCGACCACCCTCACCGCGGCGCTGCTGCACGACGTTATCGAAGACACTGAGTTTCCCGTCTCTCGGATCGCGGAACGGTTTGGCGCTGAAGTGGCTCACCTCGTCGAGGGCGTCACCAAGATCGGCCGCCTTAATATGATGGCTCCGGAGGCCCGCCAGGCCGAATACGTCCGCAAGATGGTGCTGGCGATGGTGCACGACGTCCGCGTCGTTCTGGTCAAGCTCGCCGACCGGCTTCACAACATGCGCACCCTCGATTACCTCGCGCCGGAAAAGCAGCAGCGCATCTCTCGCGAAACCTTGGATATTTACGCTCCAATCGCTCACCGGCTGGGCATGAGCATCATTCGTTGCGAGCTAGAGGATCTGTCGTTCCGCTTTCTGGAGCCCGAGTCGTTCCTGGCCTTGCAGAAAGAGGTCGTGGACAAGGAGCCATTTCACAAAAAGTTTTTGGAAGAGGTGCAGGGCACCATTCGCTCAAAGCTAGTCGAGAATGGGATTCCCGCCGAGCTGGAAGCGCGCGTCAAAAGCTTGTATTCGCTGCATCGTAAGATCTTGCGCCAGGAGCGCAGCCTCGAACAAGTCTACGATCTGCTGGCGGTCCGCGTCATTTCCGATAACGAGCGCAATTGCTACGCTGCACTTGGCGTGATGCACCACATCTGGCGGCCAGTGCCGGGGCGCTTCAAGGACTACATCGCGATGCCTCGGCCAAACCTCTACCAGTCTCTGCACACCACGGTGATTCACAATAGCCAGCCGTTTGAAGTGCAGATTCGCACGCAGGAAATGCATCACACCGCGGAGGAAGGAGTCGCCGCGCACTGGAAGTACAAAGACGACAAGCCAGCTTCGGAAGATGAACAGCGCATCACCTGGATGCGGCAACTAATTGAGTGGTCGCAGGAACTCGAGGAGCCCGGGGAATTTCTCTCCACTTTGAAGGTGGATCTGGCGCCGGGCGAAGTTTATGCGTTTACCCCAAAGGGCCGGGTGCTGGAACTGCCGCGCGGCGCTACGCCCGTAGACTTTGCGTATGCGGTGCACACTGAAGTTGGCCACCAGTGCGTGGGCGCAAAAGTGAACGGTCAAATGGTTGCGCTGCGGCACGAAATCGGGAGCGGTGACGTCGTCGAAATACTGACGCAGAAGGGCCACAAGCCGAGCCGGGACTGGCTGAGCTTTGTCAAATCCTCACACGCGCGCAGCAAAATCCGGCATTGGATCAACGTGCAAGAGCGCGAAGAAGCTACCGAGATGGGCCAACGCTTATTGGAGAAGGAAGCACGCCAGTTTGGACGCAGCCTCAAGAAGATTCCCGAAGCGGATTTGCTCAAAGTGGCTTCCGATCACGGACTCTCGCAACTCGAAGATCTCTACGCGGCGGTGGGCTTCGGGAAGTACTCCGCGCGCCAAGTGCTCACCCGCGTTCTCGGCGAGCCCGAAAAGCCGGCCGAGCCGGAAGTCGAAGACTCCAAGCCAACGCTCGTTAAGACCGTCAAGCGCATGCTGGGTTTCGGTGAGGCTCCGCTCATCGTCAAGGGCCAGGACGACCTGCTGGTCTACCGCGCCAAGTGCTGCAATCCGATTCCTGGCGACGACATCATCGGTTATATCACGCGCGGCCGCGGCGTGGCAGTGCACACGCGGACTTGTCCCAACGTGCAGAACCTGCTTTATCAGACCGAGCGGCGCATCGCCGTCGAGTGGGGCGGCGCGGAGACTACCACCTTCCTGGTGCATTTGCTCATTCGCGCGAAGGATCGCGCGGGACTCCTGGCGGATATCACCGCGGTAATTAGCGGCGCGGGCTGTAACATCCACAACTTGGAAAGCCGCCCCGATCGCTTGAACGCGCAGATTGATGCCAACCTCGAAATCCACGACCGCCGTCAGCTGGAAGCCATTCTCGCCAGCATCCGCAGAGTCTCCGGTGTTTACGGCGTCGAGCGCGTCTCGCAGTCCTAGCCTCCAACCTCGCCTTTTCGCACCTGTCCTTTAGTCGGGTATCGCCCAAAGCACACTCCCCGGCGCCTTGTTTGTCTGCCAATACAATAAACGTATGAGATCTCGCGTTGCACTTTTCGCGGTGTGCCTCTTCTTCGCGGCGGGATGCCACCAGCATCCCCTCACGGATTACCGTCCACTCATTCAAGCGGGCGTTTCGTCCGATGGAACCGAGCAACTCAAGGCGCTCAATACGTCGGACACCGAGGTTGTGCAAATCCTGAAACTTAAGCAGGCCAATGTCAGCGACGAAATGTGCATAGCCCTGATCTCGGCTGCACATGCGAACCAACATCCATTTTACAGCTCGGATTCTGTGATCAGTCTGCAAGGGGCACGGTATGCGGACTCCCAGATTCTGGATTTTGCCAAGGCCAATAAACTCGATGCGATCAGCGGCGATGCGGTTATGTTGCGACTGATCGGGCTGTCGGACCCGACGGTCCAGCTGGTTCTGCAACGCCATCTAAAAGACCTTCCGACCATGGACACCGCGGAAATCGGCCGTCTGAAAAACACCGGTCTCACGGAACGCCAGATCCTCGAAAAAATTGATGAGGGAATGACCAATACGCAAGCCGACAAAGAAGCAGCTTCGCGCGAAGCAGCGCGTGCCCACGCGCATACCGATTTCGTGCGTGTCCGCGGCCGCAAGCCGCGCTGAGCGTTCAATTTGCTCTTGCTGGGCTAAGCAATCCGCGCACGCTCTTTTTGCCTCAGCCCTGGTCCCTAGCTACAATCGAAGGCGTCTTGGCACCAAGCAAACAGTCTCGCTTGTTCCTGTTTCTCGCGCTCATCTCCGCGGGATATTGGGCGGCGGCCTGCACGGCGGCGTTCGGTCCGGGCTACACCATCGAGAAACAGGAAATTCGCGTTCACTTCGTTGGCGATCCGCAACCCAGTATTCGCGTCGAGGCGGACTACCGGCTTCGCAATACCGGCAACCAGCCGCTGTCCTTGCTAGAACTTCGCCTGCCGGGCCGCCGCATATTTCATTTTGCCGATCCCCACGCCGAGTGGGACGCGCAAGCCGTGACACTTGAAGCATCGGCGGCGAACTCGCGCAACGTGCAACTTACCTTTCCGCAGCCTTGGACCGTACCCACCACGCACACTTTGCATCTCTCGGTGGAATTTCAGCCCGCCAATGCCGCGGACGGCGGCCTGAGCTTTGCGCCGGACGCGTTTTATCTTCCCGCCGAAGGTTGGAGCCCGCAGTTGCTTCCCGCTCGCGGCGCGTTTGCCACGGGTGGCGTGCCGCCGAAGAGTTGGCTCTTGACCTTGCGAGTGCCCGAAGGCTTTCTCGTTCACGCAAGCGGGCGCCAATCCAAAGCGTCTCGCGGCAAGGGAGAACAAATCATCCGTTCCGTCCAGCAGCCCAACGACGGATATCCATTCGTCATCGCGGGGCGTTTCCGTGCGACGCGCCTCACCGGCGGGCCCGAAACCATCAATCTCTGGACGCGTTCGCAGGAAGACGCCGCCGACTTCCGCCAAACTGCCGACTCGCTCGTCAAGTCCGTTGCCGCGTACAACACGATGTTCGGAAGCCGTAGCGAAGAGTCTCATCAACTCTGGGTCGTTGAGTGTCCCGTAACGGCAGGCTGCTTCACGAGCACCGGTTCCAATTATTCAAAATTCATTTTGGAAAGCGGTGAAAAACTATCCGCGCAGATGGCTTCACTCGATAGCGTCATGGTTGATCTCGACGCGGGCGCGCGGGAAGTCGCGGCTGCCGCCGGTCCTGCGTTGGCTTCCAGTTGGCTCGGCTACGGCCAGAACCCCGGCTTCTTCGAGCAAGACCCGCCGCTTTCGGCGTTACCGGCATTTGCCGCATCCCTAGGGCGCGAAGCCGTACAAGGACCTGAAGTCCGCACCGAAACGATTCGCCGTGGCCTCAGCCTGGTTCCAGTTCATAGCGAGGCAAGAAAGCCCGAAAACGATGCCGTCATGCGCGCCAAGAGTCTTTTATTTTTTTACGGCTTGCAGGACCGCTACGGTCAAGACACATTCAACAAAGCGCTAAGCCACATGTTGTATGCGCGCCGGCGCGGAGGCTTCGACCTCGACGACCTCATCGCCGCGTTCGACCAGGAAACACATCAAAATGTCGCAGAATTTGTTCGCCGCTGGATGAAGCGTCCCGGCGTGCCCGACGATTTCCGGGCCCGCTATGAGGACATCGCCGGCGCGATCGCCACAAATACAAAGGAGACCACCCCATGAAGGAAGTCGTCACCACCGACCGCGGCCCCAAACCAATCGGCCCGTATTCTCAAGCCATCAAGGCCAATGGATTTTTATTCTTGTCCGGCCAAGTTGCGCTCGATCCCAAGACCGGCGAGATGACCGGCAGCGACATTCGCCAGCAGACCGAGCGCGTCCTCGAAAACGTGAAGGGAATTCTAGAGGCCGCGGCCTCCAACCTTCATCACGTCGTCAAAACCACCGTTTTCTTGAAGGACATGAACGAATTTCCGGCGATGAACGAAGTTTACGGCCGCTATTTTACCGCCGCCCCGCCTGCACGCTCGACGGTCCAGGTCGCGCGTCTCCCCCAAGACGCACTAGTGGAAATCGAAGTAATCGCGGCCGTGTAAGGAAAGTAAGGCAAACCAAAGGTGAGTGAGAGTGAAACTTTCTACGGCCGATCAGGGCTTTCCATCGCTTTGTAGATCGCGAAAGCGGTCACGCCCGCGCCAAAGAAGATCAAGAAAAAGATAAAACGGTTTCTTCCGCTCTTTTTCGGCCGCTGATTTCCGTTCCACGCTTTCGGATTGTCGGTCGGCAAAGGCTCGGGACCCGGATCGAGAATGATGTGGTAGGCCGTGCCTTCCGGAATTTCCAGGGTGTCGTCGATCACCGTTAGCGTCAGTGCTCCACGCGTGCAATGTATGGTCAACTCTTTCGGGTTCAGCACCGCTACGCTTCCGATTGTCGGTTCTTCGCCCTTCGGGCGAATGACCGCGGTAGCGACGCGCAGGGCGAACGCTTTTGAATTCGCCGTTGAGAAGGTTGCGGTGCCCGCAGTGAGCGTTGCCGCCGGAATGCTTTCTTCTGCGCCCCAGGTCACGCGGCTTGATCCAGAAAGCAGCAAACGCGCCGCACCCGCGCGCACCTGCAGGCTGCCAAGTTGCTCGGTGTCGAGACTATCTCCAGTGAAGATCGTCGTGCCTACGGACGCAGCCGCTCTGCCCACGTGCGCTCGGTCGGCGGACACAACGGTGCCGAATCCCACCGCTGCTGCTGCAGAGATGGAGCTATGGAGCAAACTAAATGACAGTAATACGGCGGAGCTATCCGTAAGAGGTCGCGCAAGCGCGGCATTGCGTCTCCAAGAGGGCTGGAGCCAAGAATACTGACCCGCGTATCAACCGTCAATGCGTAAAAGCGAGGTATGACGTAAGAGTTCCCTTTGCCCGCCAGCGTGGCGCTACTCGCCTCCCGCGCTGGTAGCCAGACGCCACCGCTGTTACAATGCTGACGCAGCATTTCCTATGGCGGACTGGAAACAAATCACCGCGCGGATTCGCCGCGCTCGCACCAGCAAGGACCCAGCAGCGCAACTCTCCAATCTATACGAGAAGACGCGCGACGCTATGGTCGCGTTTGAGCTCGCGCGCTACTTCGAGACCTCCGGCCAGAATGCCGACGCCGCAAAATGGTATTCGGTAGCTGCCGAACGTTTTCGCCGCGCGGATTGGAAGATCAAGGCTCAGGAAGCCGCAGTCCGGCTCGGGGCCGAACCTGCGTCGGTTACACCATCCGATTCCGCGTCCGAGAGCCTTTCCGTCGCGCAGCCTCCGATGCCTGCTCCCGAGGCTGGCCTGCCCTTTGAACAAAATGCCGCCGTCTTTGAAGCCATCGCCGGGCCAGAATCCGAAACGGAACACGAAGCACCCGCCGAGTCCTCATCACCGGGCAAGCCAGCAACGGAAGCCGGGCGTCGGCGCCGCGGCCGCCGCGGGGGGCGCAATCGTCGCAAGGGTCCCGCTAGGGAAGCCGGCGCGCCTGCAACGCACCAGGCAGAGCCATCTTCCGTGCGGCGGCAAGCTGCGGAACCCACGATGGACGAATCTCCAGAACCTCCGTTCGCCAGAACAACCGAGCCCACTGCCTTGCCGCGTCTCCCTGTGGAACCCCTGGCGGACGCCGGTGGCATCGCTCTTCGCGGCCGGTATGGTGACCCCGGTCTTTCCTCTCGGCTTTCGCTCTTGGAGATGCAGTTCCGCCGCCTGCTGACTTGTGCGCCAGTGAAGCTCGACGACGCGGGCATTGCACCCGCCGGCCCCGGAGTGTTTCTTCTCACCGATTCCGATTTGACGAGCTACTACTACGTCGAAGCCTGCCAAACGCTGCGCATCGCGATTCCAAATCTGCTGCGCGGTGGCGCAAGCCGTCGCGGCGCCGATTCCATCAAGCCGCAGCTTGCGCATCATTTGGGAATTGCGGAATCCCGCGTCTCAAAATATCTGGCGGATCATTGCGTCGTACGCTGGCTCCAGCTCGATGACGGCGCGTCGCACTTCGCCCATTTTGTCAGTGCGGTCCTGCGTCCCGTTTTGAACGAGTAGTTTCCCGTCGCGCGATTCGCCGGGCTGAAGCCCGGCGCCTACAGTGGAGCGTGCCCGGCGAATCGTCTCCAAGAAGCCGCTCCATCCCCCGAATTCCAACCCAAAATGGCCTACAAGTAACTCCCTCCGTGGCCCCCCAAACCAGCCTCCCAAGTGCCGGATTTGACCGTTCGACCCCCCATTTTGACCGTTCGCCGCAACCCCCTAGCATCCTGCCCCGGTAACCCTCAAACTGTACGAGTTCAAAGACTTATTGGACGTACCTATGTGACGTGGTACGGTGATTTATCAGCCGGGGGATCCATTAGGCTGGTTCCAACAAGTACTCGGGCTGCATCCAATTCGTGGGCCAAGTTAGCACGCCAAACTGGCACGCATTTTCTGAGCGGAGGGTAGAGTTTTATGCCGAATCAAGTAGGCACGCAGATTTTGAGGACCGTCGATTGGGTTCTTTGCAAGAGCGCGGCGGCTACGTTCAACACCATCCAATACTTCAACAAGCGCAATCCGAACCCTTCCGTTACTCCGCAGTGGTCCGATAAGCCTCTTCTGAAATCTTGGGAAAAGACCAAGCCGACGCTCGGCTTTCCCCGGCAGACGGACTCTCTCTGCCCCGCGTGCGTCAAAGAAGCGCGCGAATCCATCATCGCCGGCAAAAAAGATTGGCGCGACCTCATGCACGAGAAGGTCGGCGAGATTAAGGCCCAGATCATCGAACGCGATGGCCAAATCTGGATGGTCAAGGATTGCCCTATTCACGGCCACTACGAAGACTTGATGGCCGTCGACGCCAAGTTTCTTGACTGGATCGAGAAGCAGTTCCCCGGCCGCGACATTCCGGCCCACAACGACGAAGATCTCCACAAGCACGGCTCCAGCACCGTTCGCTACGGCCGCGGCTCCGTGCTCACCGTGGACCTCACCAACCGCTGCAACATGATGTGCGATCCCTGCTTCATGGACGCCAACCAGGTGGGCTACGTCCACGAGCTCGGTTGGGACGAAGTTAAAGAAATCTTAGACAACGCCCTCAAGATCAAGCCGCGCCGCCAGATGTCGGTGCAGTTCTCCGGCGGCGAGCCCACCATGAGCCCGCTCTTCCTCGACGCCGTCGCCTACGCCCGCAAGATCGGCTACAACAGCGTGCAAGCTGCCACCAACGGCATCGAATTCGCCAAGAGCAAGGAATTCAGCAAGAAGGCCTTCGATGCGGGCATGCGCTACGCCTACTTGCAGTTCGACGGCATCGGCAACGACGCCAACAGCCACCGCCAGATCGGCAACCTGTTCGACGTCAAGCTTCGCGCCATCGAGAACATGCACGAAGCCGGCATCGAAATCGTCCTCGTCGTTACCATCGTTAACAACGTCAACAACGACCAGGTCGGCAGCGTCGTCAAGTTCGCGATGGAGAACCCCAAGAAAATCGCCTTCGTCAGTTTCCAGCCGGTCTCGTTTACCGGCCGCGACGAAGACATCACTCCGGAACGCCGCCTCCGCCAGCGTTACACCCTTTCACATCTCGCCAAGGACGTGAGCGCGCAGGTCGGCAAGGTCGAGCCCACGCGCGACTGGTTCCCTATCTCCTTCATCAGCACCTTTGCCGGCTTCGCCGACATGGTCAAGGGCAACGAATCCCAGTGGGGTTCGCTGTCCTGCGGTTGCCACCCCAATTGCGGCGTCGGCACCGCGATGATGATCAACAAAGAGACCAAGGAATGGGCGCCCGTTCCCCGCTTCCTCGATGCCGTCCAGCTCACCAAGGACGTCACCGCCATCACCGACGCGGCCCGGGGCAAGAACTTCTCGAACTTCATGATGGCCATGGCCCTGTTGAAGAACTACAAGCCCTTCCAGGGTCCAAAGGGTCTTACCCTCGGCGCGCTCTTCAAAAAGTTCGACAAGACCTGGGCGCTCACCAAGAAATCCACGGTAAAGTACGGCCGCACTTCACCTGATCGCAAGATTGACGACGCCATGAAGCGCCGCCAGGACCCCTGGAACTTCCTCTTCATTGCCGGCATGTGGTTCCAGGATCTGTTCAACTACGACTTCCGCCGCACCGAAATGTGCATCATTCCGTACGCCACTCAGCAGGGCGAAATCTCCTTCTGCGCCTACAACACCGGTGTCGGTTGGCGTCAGATCATCGAGAACATGCACAAGAACGCGACCGTCGCCGAGTGGTACAAGAACCACGGCAAACACGAAATCTACGCTAAAGGCAAGAGCGTCAATCTCCAGAGCTTCGAGCATTCGCTGAACATTGACGCTAATGACGCCGCGCGCGTCCGCCATCTTGAGCACGACATCCCCCAGACCGCCTCCGAAGAAGACCGCGCCCGCCGCAAGAAGGCCTTTGAAGAGCAGGCCAAGGTTCGCGCCATCTATGAAGAGCTGGTCCTCAAGAAGCCCCAGCCTACGGTAGTCCAGATCGGCACGGTTTCCGACATCGCCAGAGCCGTCCCAGCCAATTTCGCCAATGCGGGCAAGCCCGTAAACATTGCCCCGGCCAATGGCAATGGCAACGGTCATTCAAACGGCAATGGACACGCCGCCGAAAAGGCCACCGAAGCCGTCGCCGGCGACTAACCTAGCCTTTCAAATCGGAATCAGTCCTGATCGGCTCCTCAGCTTCTCGAGGAGCCGATCCTTTTTGGAGTGCGGCGGCTAGCCGCCGCCTTTACGGTGCCCGAACCACCTCGCGTCCGCCCATGCCGCTCCTTGATTTCAACGTCGACCCCGCCACATACGCCTGATGTATAATTGCAGCGGGACCGACTCCGAGGCTAAACATGCCAATCTACGAATACGTCTGCGACGACTGCCAGACCCACTTTGAAAAGATCGTCTTCAACAAGACCCAGGAAATCGCCTGCCCGAAGTGTGCCGGCAAGAAGAACTCCATTCAACTCTCCGTCTTCAGCTCCACAAACGGCTCAGCCAACGGCGCTTCGGCCAAGTCGTCCACGTCGTTCTCCGGCGGCGGAGGCTGCTGCGGCGGCGGTTGCGGCTGTAACTAGCCTCGTGGCGTCCGTCGACCGCTTGGACCGTGCGTGTACCTGACCAGCGCCGGCTTCCACAACCGTGAAGCACCGCTCTTAACCCTCGTCGAAGGGAGGACAGGCTCTCCAAATCTACTCATGATTCCCAGCCACTCCTCCCTGCTGCTCTTCATCTCCGCCGCCCTGGTGCTGCTGATTATCCCCGGGCCCGCGGTCTTTTACATCTTGGGCCGCAGCATCGGCCAAGGTCGAGGCGCGGGTTTCGTTTCCGCCCTGGGCATTAGCGTAGGCTCCCTGGTTCACACGGCTGCCGCGGCGGTAGGCTTGTCGGCGCTGCTGATGTCCTCGGCGCTCGCTTTCGGGGTCGTGAAGTATCTAGGGGCTGCGTATTTGATCTATCTGGGTGTGCAGAAACTGCGTCGAGACGAATCGATGGAGCTCTCCGATGGCGCGCTGCGGGTCCGCCTTCGTCACATCTTCGCGCAAGGCATCGTCGTCAATGTGTTGAATCCCAAGGCCGCGCTCTTCTTTTTCGCGTTTCTCCCTTGTGGACCCCACCCGCGGCAACGTTGCCGGGCAGATCCTTTTCCTGGGAGTTCTTTTTGCCGCGCTCGGCCTCACAAGCGATAGTCTCTGGGCGCTCTCTGCTGGCAGCGTCGCCCACTGGCTGCGAGGCAACGCCCGCTGGATGCGCACCCAACGTTACGTCTCCGGCGGAATGCTGATTTCGCTGGGCGTAGCGACCGCGTTCGCCGGCTCCTCCACCAAGAAATAGCCTGCCCCGGGGTGATAATGCTCTACTGCGGTCGAGAGTAGTTCAAGACATTGGTAGGCACGGGAATCCCGGGCTTGCCGCGCGGATCCCGCACCGGCTCTCCTGGCGTCCACTTGAACGGCAGCACTCCCGTCCAAGCGCCACTCGCATACTCTTTCTCATCGTCAACGGCGAATCCGGTACGCACTTTTGCCGACGCTTCCACCAGTGGCACCGCGAGGACCATGGTCCCTTTCAATTCCTGCTCGCTCGGCGGACGCACCGTGTCCCAGCGGCCGCGCAGCACGTACTCGACGAAATCGCGCATCGCCGCGAGCTTGGCCTCGGGCCCTTCGACGATCTCGGCTTGGCCCATCACCACCACCGACCGGTAATTCACGGAGTGTCCGGTAGCCGTCGGCGAAAATACGATCCCGTCGAGCAGCGTCACGCTCAAGCAAAAAGGCGCGCCACTCGACAGAGTGCGCATCAGCCGGCTGGCCGTCGAGCCGTGCAGGAAAAGTTTGTCGCCCACACGCACGTAGTTCGTCGGCACCCCGAACGGCTGCCCGTCCGCGATGAAGGCGACGTGACACACGAACGCCTGGTCAAGAATACTGTAGATCAATTCGCGGTCGTACGATCCGCGATCCGGTTTGCGCGTGACTCTGGTTCTTTCCGTCGGTGTGAATTGGCTCATGTCCGCAGCCTAGCCCGCTCGCAAACGCGGCGCAAGCGCCAATCTGGATGGACCCAGCCGCCGCCTAGTGTGAATCGGGCGCAGGTTTTGCCGCGCCGCGAACGACGCGGAAGCCGATGTAGGCGCTGCCGGGTTCGTGCGAGGCGCGCGGGTCAGCGGGTTGATCGGCGCTGCCGCCGATTGCCTTGCCTTTTCCGTCCGGCGCCAGCACCCATTCGGCCACGTTGCCGCCGAGATCGAAGATCAATTCCTCGTCGGCTTTGCCCTGTCCGGGGAAGCTGCCCACGGGCTTGAGCAGAGGCGCAGGGCCCGAAAGGTCGCCGAGTTTCCCTTGCAGGCGCGCGACATCGTCCGGGTTGACCGCGTATCCGGCCCAATAATCGAGCGTATTTTCTCCGTCCTTTTTCTCGTATAGCGCGGAAACTTCATTTTCATTGGGGATTCGCCAGATTTGGCCGGTCGTCTTAGACAGCCATGCGGCGTAGCCTTTGGCTTGGTCGAGCGTGATGCCATTGGCCGGATAATTTTCCATACCGGTGTCGAGCTTGTAGCCCTTGTCGAACTCGGTGAATTGCGCTCGGGTGACCTCGAATCGACCGATTTCGAGATCGCCGCGTTTCACTACCTCCGGGATCAGAACGGTCTTCGTCTTCACCGATATTGCCGTTCCGTATTCGCCCGAAGAGCGCGCCACGTTTTTCGTGCGCAGCGCGGCGTCGAGGGGCGAGCCCTCTTTTACCGCTTCGTTTTCCGGCTGGGTGGTCTTGAAGAAGTATTTGTCGAACCAGGCGACTTCTTCCTCGACCTTGCGCATCTGGTGCGTCAGCTTGCGCGGGCCGTGCGGCTCGCCGGGGAACAGCACGAATTTCACGGGCACCCTGCGGTAGTACTGCAGCGCGCGAAAATAAGACCAGCTCTGTGCAGGAGGCACGTTGGTGTCGGCGGTGCCGTGGAAAATCAGCACTGGGGCCTGCACTTTGTCCATTTTGAAAAACGGAGATTTGTTGATGTACAGCTGTGGGTCCTGCATCGGCGATTTGCCGAAGTAGTACGCGTCGAACGATTCGCCAAAGAACACGTTGCCCCAGTCGCTGATCCACTCGACGTCGCCGGCGCCGACGCTGGCCACTTTGTAGCGCGCGGGATACGTGGTGATCAGGCTGGTGGAAAGGATAGATCCGTTGGACCAGCCCATCGTGGCGATGCGGTCGGCGTCGGCCAGACCTTTGCCAATCAGATAGTCCACTCCGGCGTTGATATCCGGCGTCTCGAGATCGTAATACTTGCCGCAGCAGATCGATTCCGACCACTTGAGGCCGTAGCTGGAGCTGCCGTGATAGTTCGGGCGCAACACGAACGAGCCGCGCTGCGCCAACAACTGAATCGGATATGCCCAGCTCTCATCCCACAAATCGTAGTCCGCACCCTGAGGCCCGCCATGAATCGCGGTGATCAGCGGATACTTTTTCCTTTCCTCATAGTTTGTGGGGTAATACAAAATGCCTTCCACTTCTTCGTCTTCCGAGCCTTTCCAGCGAATCACTTCGCTCTTCGCGTAGGGGCGGCCGTTCACCAGGCCTTCATTCAGCTTGGTGATTTGCACCGGAGAGGCGAGTTTTCCGCCGTCCACCTGCGCGCGATAGAGCTGCGGCAATTTGCTAGCCGTCGAGTAGGAATACACAATCTGGCCATTCTCACCGCCGCGGAATCCTTCAAGATTTTTCGCGTGATCGCCGCCCAGCGTCTGGCGTTTCCAGGTCCAGCCGTCCGCGCCTTTGCTGGCGGCGTAAAACGCGATGTCATGATGGCTTCCGGCGGCTAGCATGGCCAGGAAGCCGCCGGGAACGGCTTGCAGCTCGAATCCGAGACCATTCTCCCAGTCGAGGTTGACCTGCTGTTCCTTGCCGGCGGCGACGTCGTAGAAATACAAAATGGTGATGCCCGCGGTCAGGAAGCGCGGGTCTGTGGAAAACGGCGTGAGCATGTAGAAGCCAGAATTGTCCGGCGCCCACTCGAAATCTTCGGGGCGGACGCGCTGGCTGGCGAACACTTCTTTCTCCGGGCCGCCCGAAAGATCGTGCAAAATCGCGAGCGGCCGCAGTTTATGGTCAAAAGCGTAGTGCAGGCTGCGCGCGTGCGAAGCGACCGCATATTTTCCATTGGGCGACAATGAAAATTGCTCGATCCAGTCGGTGTTGGTGGTTAGTCGCGTGGTCTTGCTGTCTTTCACGTTGATCTTGTAGAGACGCACCGGAGGCTCGTGGTCCGCATCGTCCACGACTTCGGAGTCGTCTTTTTTCTTCTTCAGCTCCTGTTCGTACAGCGCGGGATCTTCCTGCGCGCTGTAGACCAGCGTGTCCTTGTCGAGCCACTCGATTTGGCGCGGGGCGTGCGCAAGATCGGTGAGCGGCCACGGCTCGCCACCGTGCGCGTCGAGCAGCCAGATTTGATTCGGCGCGGTGTCGGGCTTGGCCTTGAGGCGGGCGCGAGTGCTGAGAAAGGCAATCTTTTCGCCGTCGGGCGACCAGCGGGGCTGAACGTTCGTGTCGGTGCCGCGAGTGAGCTGGGTGTGATGATCCTCGGAAAGGCTGGAGAGGAAGAGATTGGAGACGCGCGCGTCTTTGTCTTTGTCCCCGGAAGACTTCACCCAGACGAGCCATTTGCCGTCCGGCGAAATGCGGTACTGCATCGCGGCTTCGGCGTAGATGAAATCTTCAGGCTTCCACGGCTCTTTTTTTGCCGCAGGTTTGGCATCGTCGGCTTTGGCGACGCACGCCAAGCGCAAGCTTTCCAGACAGAAAATCGATCCCACCACGAACAGGCTTGCCGCAAGCGCTTTACTTCGCATGGTTTTCCATCTCCAGGAATATGAGACCGCAGCGCGGCCGATCGGTTAGCAACTCTGCCAGCGCATCGCGCCGCGTCACCCCAGGCGCGCCGCACAGCATAGTCGAATTGACGCCGATTGGGAATCGTGTACGCTGATCGTCGCTGGTGGTATACGAGGCACAACCATGGCGACCCCGAAGCCCATTTTCACGCGCGACACGTTCAAGTTCTTTGGCGACCTGGCGCGCCACAACCAGAAAACCTGGATGGACGCAAACCGCGAACGCTACCAGCAATGCGTCGTGAAGCCCTTCCGCCGATTGCTCGAGGAAATGGCCCCGGTGGCCCTGCAGCTCGATTCGCGTTTTGACACCGCCGCGCGCAGCGGCAAGAACTTTTCGCGCATCAATCGCGACACCCGATTCGCAAAAGACAAGACCCCGTACCGTGCACAAATGTACCTGAAGTTCGGAGGCCCGTTTCCCGGCGAGGGCGAAACAGGCGAGCTCTATGTGGGTCTTTCCGCCAAGGCGGTCACAGCAGGTTTTCGTATCTACTCCGGATCGAAGCGCAAGCAATCCGCCCTGGCGGTGATCACTGAACCTCGCGTGGCCGCAGATCCGAGTTGGCTACCGCGCCAGAAAAAGCGCCTCAGCGGGCGTTGCGAGAGTTACTGGTATTCGGCGGAAAAAGGCGAATGGAAGGAGCGCTCCGGTTGGCCGGCGGCGCAAGATTGGGGCAAGCTTCGGGCCTGGGTCGTCCGCCGCAAGCTGACAACCGCGGCCGCGACGCGCGCTTCGTTTCCACGCGACCTTGCGAAGATATTCCGGGAGTTGTACCCGTTGCTCCGCTTTACGTCGCTGGGCGATTGAGGTTGCAAGGACCGCACGAAAGAATCGAGGGTCGAAGAAATGAAGGACGGATGGAAGTTGCGATTGGTGATGTTGGCGCGCGTGAGCGGCGCATTCTTCGCGCTGGCGGCTCTTTTTGCCCGCGGAGCGGCCGCGCAAGATTGGCCAAAAGCCGAACCTAAGGCCGTGGGCCTCGGCGCGGCCAAGCTCGCCGCCTTCGACGCCGACCTGGCGAGCGGCTCGTACGGACTTGTCGACAGCATGCTCGTGATTCGCTGCGGAAAGCAGGCCTACGAGCGTTCCTACCCTCACGACTACGGCAAGATCTACGGAGATCGCGCCAAGACGGCAGGCCCGCTGAATCACACCGTGAACGGCGAGTACAACTATTTCAGCCCGGAGTTTCATCCGTACTATAAGCACCGCGACGTGCACACGATGCAGTCGGTCTCGAAGACCGTGACTTCGGTGACCATCGGCGCGGCCATGCAGCGCAAGGAATTCAACGTCGACCTCGACACGCCCATATTGAAATACTTCGATGGCTACAAAATCGCGAACGTGGACGATCGCAAGCGGCGAATCACGCTGCGGCATCTCCTGACGATGACGGCAGGCTTAGAGTGGCACGAGGACTTGGCCTACGACGATCCCAAGAATTCTGCAGACGTAATGGAAGCACAGCACGATTGGGTGCAGTACGTGATCGACCAGCCGATGGTGTCTGAGCCGGGCAAAGAGTTTGTCTACAGCAGCGGAGTTTCGCAGCTTCTTTCGCACATTTTCAAGCAGGTCACCGGGAAAACGGTGGACGAATACGCGAAGGCGAACGTCTTTAAGCCTTTGGGCATGGATTACTACTGGAAACATTCGCCGACGGGACTGCCGGATACCGAGGGAGGCTTGTATCTCGCGCCTCGCGATCTCGCCAAGATCGGCGCGCTGTATCTGAACGGCGGCAAATGGAACGGGACGCAAATCGTTCCGCAAGAATGGGTGAAACTATCCGTGACGCCGCACGTGCAAGTGGCGGAAGAGGGCTGGAAATACGGATTTCAGTGGTGGCTTGGGCCTCACGGCAAACCGGAGCGCCTGGCGTGGGCGGCGCGGGGCTTCGGCGGCCAGGAGCTGCTGGTTGTGCCGGAGTACAACACGATTGCCGTTTTCACAGGCTGGAGCATTTTGCCGTCGACCGAAGGAAAGAGGTACGACAGGTTGGAACGCGTTCTCGAGGCCGTGGATACGCAATATTACTGCGGCGCGGCGACGAAGTAGCTATGAAAAGACTCCTGACAGCGCTGGTCTGGGTGGCGGTCGGGCTCCTTGGGGCGGGTGCGCTTGCCAAGATCGCGCTTGTGCGTGGGGAATCGCTCAACGCGATCTGGTTTGTGCTTGCGGCGGTGTGTTGTTACATGGTCGCGTACCGTCTGTATTCCGCTTTTGTGGCGGCGCGCGTTCTCACTTTGGACGAAACGCGCGCCACGCCCGCCGAGCGTCACGATGACGGTCGCGATTTCGTGCCCACCAATAAATGGGTGCTCTTCGGACACCACTTCGCGGCTATTGCGGGTCCGGGCCCCTTGGTGGGGCCTACGCTGGCGGCGCAGTTCGGCTATTTGCCCGGCACGATGTGGTTAATTGCTGGCGCGGTGCTCGCGGGCTGCGTGCAAGACTTTGTGATTTTGTTCTGCTCGATCCGGCGCGATGGCAAATCGCTGGGCGAAATGGCGCGCGAGGAAGTCAGCCGCCGCGGCGGCTTCATCGCGCAACTGGCGGTGCTGGCGATTTTGGTGATTCTGCTCGGTGTGGTGGCCCTGGTGGTCGTCAATGCGTTGAAATCCTCTCCGTGGGCAACGTTCACGCTGGCGATGACGATTCCCATCGCTATGCTGCTCGGCGTGTACTTGCGATTCTTCCGGCCGGGCCGCGTGCTGGAAGCATCTCTGATTGGAGTGGCGCTGGTTTTGTTTGTGGTGGTGGCCGGGCAGTGGGTGGCGGAGTCGCCTTCGTGGTCGCATGTGTTTACCCTCAGCGGGATTTCGCTGACGGTCGCGATTATTCTCTATGCGTTCGCAGCGTCGGCGTTGCCGGTATGGCTGCTGCTGGCACCGCGCGACTATCTGAGCGCGTTCATCAAGGCCGGCGCAATTTTTTCGTTGGCGGCGGGAATTCTGCTGGTACGGCCCAACGTGCTGATGCCACCGCTGACTCGTTTTATCGATGGCAGCGGGCCGGTTTTTGCCGGGAAGATTTTTCCGTTTTGCTTTATTACCATCGCGTGCGGTGCGATCAGCGGATTTCACTCGCTGATTTCCTCCGGCACCACGCCGAAGATGATCCTGCGGGAGAGCCACGCGCGGTTCATCGGCTACGGAGCGATGCTGCTGGAATCGTTCGTCGGCGTGATGGCCATGGTGGCGGCGTGCGCCATGACGCCCGGCGTATATTTCGCGATCAATAGTCCCGCGGCGATCGTGGGCGGTACGGCAGACGCGGCCGCAACAACGATCAGCGGATGGGGCTATCCGCTGACCGCGCAGACGATGACGGATCTCGCGCACAAGGTGGGGGAGCTGACGCTGCTCAATCGTGCCGGCGGAGCGCCGTCGCTGGCGGTAGGCATGGCGCAGATTTTTTCGAGCACCATCGGTGGCGACCGCCTGCTCGGCATCTGGTATCACTTCGCAATCATGTTCGAGGCGCTGTTTATTTTGACGGTGCTGGACGCGGGCACGCGCGTGGGCCGCTTCATGGTGCAAGAGATGGGCGGGCGCGTCTGGAGGCCGCTCGGGCGCACTGGCTGGATGCCCGGAGTCTTGCTTTCGAGCGCCATCATCGTCGGACTTTGGGGGTATTTTCTGTATCAAGGGGTGATCGATCCGCTTGGCGGCATCAATTCGTTGTGGCCGCTGTTCGGCATCTCGAATCAGTTGTTGGCAGCGGTGGCGCTGGTTGTGGCGACCACGGTTTTGCTGAAAATGGGCCGGCTGCGCTGGATTTGGGTGACACTTGTTCCGATGGCTTGGCTTATCATCGTCACCATGACCGCGAGCTACCAGAAGATTTTCGACGCCAACCCTCGCATCGGTTTCCTTTCGTACGCCAATGCGCTTACGGCGCAGATTGCCGCCGGAAAGATCCCCGCCGCGAAGCTGGCCGACACGCAGCGCCTCATCTTCAATCAGCGCCTCGACGCTGTGGTGACCGCCGTTCTTGCGCTCATGGTTATGGTGCTGATCGTGGAAGCGCTCGTGCAGTGGTATGCGATCCTCAGCCGGAGTCGCGAAGCGGTGCTGCATGAATCGCCTTACGTGGCCACGCGCTGGGCACCAGGATTCTCTGGTGTGGTACACGGAAGCGCGCAGGGAGACGACTAGTGCGCCGCGCAGCTAAAATCCTGCCACGCTTGCTCCGCCGCTTCTGGCGCGGCCTTCGCGAATGGTGCGGCGACGCGGCCTACGAGCGATATCTGCTCGCCACGGGCCGAAAGCCAGCTGCAAGCCCCGCACTCTCACGCGAAGAGTTTTACGTCGAGGAGTTGAATCGCCGGTACTCGCGTCCCAACCGTTGCTGCTGACTTGCTTTTCTTGATTTGATCGCCGCACCAGCCTACAATTCCGCCAACAACCAGCCCATTTTGGTTTTTCCGACGGAGGGAAAATGGCAATCAATCCAGATAAGTTGAATGAGTTTCTTGGTAAGGCGCTGGTTGATTTCGGCGCGACATTTAACGCCGCGCTGATTGGCATTGGCGATAAATTGGGTTTGTACAAAGCTCTCGCGGCGGGCGGTCCGCAGACGCCCGGAGAGCTGGCCAAGAAGACAGGCACTACCGAGCGCTACGTGCGCGAGTGGCTCTCGGCGCAGGCCGCCGGTGGCTATGCTATGTACGATCCCGGAACCAGGAAGTTTCACCTCACCGAAGAGCAGGCTTTCTGCATGGCCGACGACAACAGCCCAGCGTTTCTCCCCGGGGCGTTTCAGGTCGCCCTGGCAGCGACCAGAGCCGAGGACCAGCTCACGGAGCGCTTCAAGACTGGCAAGGGCATGGGGTGGCACGAGCATCACCCGACGCTGTTCGTCGGCACCGAGCGGTTCTTTCGTCCCGGTTACGCTGCGAACTTGATCGCTTCGTGGATCCCCGCGCTGGAAGGCGTCGATGCAAAACTCAAAAGCGGCGGGCGCGTTGCCGACGTGGGCTGCGGGCTGGGCGCGTCAACGATCTTGATGGCGAAGTCGTACCCCAAGTCCGAATTCGTTGGCTTCGACTATCACGATAAGTCGATCGAAACCGCCAAGCAGCGCGCGAAGGATGCTGGGGTCGGCGATCGCATTCGCTTCGAAGTAGCGAAGGCCAAGGACTATCCCGGCAAAGACTACGACTTCGTGACCTCTTTCGACTGTTTGCACGACATGGGCGATCCGGCGGGGGCGTCGACACACGTGCACAGCTCTTTGAAAAAAGACGGCACGTGGATGATCGTCGAGCCGTTCGCGGGCGACAAGCTTGAGGACAACTTGCATCCCATCGGGCGCGCGTTTTACGGCGCTTCAACCCTGCTGTGCACGCCGGCTTCGTTGTCGCAGGAAGTGGGTCTGGCGCTGGGCGCGCAGGCGGGAGAAAAGCGGCTTCGCGAAGTGGTCACCAGCGGCGGGTTTACGCGCTTCCGCCGGGCCACGCAGACCCCGTTTAATTTGGTGTTTGAAGCGCGGCCTTAGCCGTCAAGCACAAGCCGGTGGTCCATCGGATCGTTGGTCGCTGGTAAGGGGCGCAGCACGCCGCGCCCCTACTTGGCAACCAAGCCAACTATCAAAGTTCCTCGTCGTCTTCGGCGTCGCGCTTCAGAATCGTCGTCTTGTGCGTGATCTTCACGCTGCGCGCGCGAATGCCCGCGATGATCGCGCGGCGCGTCTCGACCGGCAGCGTTTCCGGAGCGAACACGCCCGGCAGTTCGCGCGGGAAAAACTTGATGAACAACGCCGCAATGTGCGCCGTAGCGTAAGCCACCGGCGTCGTGTAGAGCCCTTGCTGACGGATCTGATACAGCGTCGGAAACGTGCAGTCGGTGCGAAGCAACAGGTGCTGATCTTCTTTCTTGCCGCGCTTCACTCCGCGCACCATTACCGCCGCCGCGAACCGGGCGTTTTGCAGAATGCCCTGGCGGATCAGCTTGGCGATCATGCGGGGCGACGACGTCTGCGGGAAGCGTCGCCGCACGATCCCGCGTGATTTCGACAATTTCCCCTGTTTGTACCACCGGCGCAAGCGATCGAATTCATTCCCGCCAATTTTAACGTCCATGCTTTTCATCGGGATGAAATAGGGTAGGGTCGCCACTTCATCTTGGGCGGCTAGCACAACGTTGGCGTTGCCGATCGGTTCCACGAAGCGAAACTTCTCAAGCTCCGCGAAGCGCTTCTCCATGCGGAATTTTCCGTTGCGATATACCCGCGGGCTGGAAATGGCTTCGTCAAATGAGACTTCCGGTGACCACTGCGAAATCGGGTCGTCGCTTTCGCTGCTTTCGTACAGGCGGATCTGCACGGACTCGACCTCGTCGAGCAGTTCCGCCGCGCGCTTGACCAGCAGGTTCACCAGCCCCGGCGCGGCTCCGGTGTTGATCAGCGCAGTCCGGTTTTTCTCCTCGAAGCGTTTCGCGAAGGCGAACTGCTCGGCCTTGAAAGGATTGCGCGTCAGGTGGGAGCTCAGGTCCACGTAGTGCGCTCGTAGCCGCAATGCCGCCCGCAAAACGATTTGGTTGAAGACCGACGCCGAGGCGTTGACGATCAGTTGACAGCCGCGTGCGGCGCGTACGATGCCGCGCAGGTTCCGAGCGTTGACACGCCTGACCGCGATGGTGCTGCGCTTACCTAGAAAGCGCCGCGCGCGCTCAAGGTCGCGGTCGCCGCACCAAACCGTATGTCCTTGCCGCTCCAGTAATTGCGCGAGTAGGGAGCCGGTCGCCCCGGCGCCGAGAACGAAGATCCGCATGGCGTGGCGAAAACTCTATCACAAACCTCGCCGCCACCTCAGCCGGGCTCTTGGCCGGTGTGCGGAGGGTGAAATTGCCACTCTTCACCTAGGAAGGGTACACTGAAGACTACTCCGAATCCCTGGCGCCTGTGGGAGAGAAAGCCTATGGCGGCAGGGGCGATGCCTCGGCGGCGCGGTTGTTGCAACCTCCGAGGATGAGGGTTTGGGTGGAAACGCCCGGGCCTCCCGTGCTTGGAAAGGAGCGATCGACGAAAATGTGTAGTTTTTCGTCCGCGCCCGACGTCCAAGCACCGGATTCGGGCGTTTTGGTTTCTTGGCTCGCGCGTTCATGTCCATGACGCTTCACGACAAATTCGGCCGCCAGATCACCGACCTGCGCATCTCGGTCACCGATCGCTGTAATTTCCGGTGCGTGTATTGCCGCTCCGCCGACCCAGAGAATTATCGCGATCACGACGAAATCCTTTCCTGGCCGGAACTCGATCGCCTAGCCCGCGTTTTTTTGAGCCTCGGCATCCGCAAGATTCGCATTACTGGTGGAGAGCCGCTGGTCCGCGATGGCGTGGAAGAGTACATCGCGCGGCTGCACGCCCTGGGCGTCGAAGACCTCTCGATGACCACCAATGGCCATTTGCTGGCCGAGCGCTGCGAGCGCTTGATTCAAGCGGGTCTGCGGCGCATCAACATCAGCCTGGATTCTCTCGATCCCGCAAAATTCGAGAAAATCACGCGCACCAAATCCTTTGCTACAGTGATGCAGAGCATCGACGTCGCGCAGAGTTCACGGTTAGCTCCGGCGAAAATCAACGCCGTGCTGGTTCGCGGGATCAATGACGACGAAGTCGAGTCCTTCGCCGCCTTTGCTCGCGAGCGTGGCGTGATCATGCGCTTCATCGAATTCATGCCGCTAGATGCGGATCGCCACTGGAGCCGCAGCGTGGTCGTTCCCGCGGCGGAAATTCACGCACGCATTCATGCGCGCTGGCCGCTCGAGCAGATCCCGCACGAGCGCAGCGAGACCGCCCGCAAGTACCGTTTCGCCGACGGGGCGCCCGGGGAGATCGGCCTGATCGCCCCGGTCACGCAGCCTTTCTGCGGCCACTGCTCGCGCATTCGGCTGACCGCCGACGGCAAGCTCCGTACCTGCCTGTTCAGCAAGGACGATCACGATCTCCGGTCGCTGCTTCGCGAAGGGGCCTCCGACGAGGATCTGGCCACCTACATTCGCTCCGTGGTCCACGAAAAAGAGGAGGGCCACCGCATCAATACCCCGGACTTCGTACCACCTTCTCGTACTATGGTGTTTATCGGCGGATAGTGGAGAATTACACCAAAACCTGAGAAAATAGCATCCAATTAGGGTAGGGCAATCAGGGTAGGCTTCCCCGGACCACCTTTACAGACCGATACTCAGCGCAAACGCAATGAGCTCTCTGATATCAATTACGAACCCGTCTCCGCTGATCGGCGCCGTCCAGCCCGCGACGCTGCGCGCGCCGGAAATCGAACCCGGCGTGGGCTGCGATTTCGACTCGTACCTGCTAGTGCCGGACACCGCGCTCGACGCGCGTATCGCCGCCGTAAGAGCCCGCCTCGGGGAAGATGTGGTCATCCTTGGACACCATTACCAGCGCGACGAAGTGGTCAAGTTCGCCGATTTTCGCGGGGATTCGCTGAAGCTATCCTACCAGGCTGCCGAAGCGAACGGCCGCTACATCGTCTTCTGCGGCGTGCATTTCATGGCCGAAAGCGCAGACATTCTGCGCCGCGAGCATCAGGCCGTCATCCTGCCGGACCTCAATGCGGGCTGCTCGATGGCGGACATGGCCGATATCGGCCAAGTGGAAGTTTGCTGGAGCGAGCTGTCGTCGCTGGGCGATCTGAAGGTGATCCCGGTGACTTACATGAACTCGACCGCGGCGATCAAATCGTTCACCGGCGAGCATGGTGGCTCGGTCTGCACCAGCTCCAACGCGGCAGCGGTGATGCGGTGGGCCTTTGAGCGTGGAGAGAAAGTGCTGTTCCTGCCCGACGAACACCTAGGTCGCAACACCGCGTTCCGCATGGGGATTCCTCTCGACCAAATGATCGTGTGGGATCCTTACCAGGACTTCGGCGGCAATTCACCCGAAGCCATTCGCGCCGCTCGCGTCATCCTCTGGAAAGGTTATTGCTCCGTTCACCAGCGTTTCACGCCGCAGCACATCGAGCGCGTCCGGCGCGAGCATCCCGGCATTCGCGTGATCGTTCACCCGGAGTGCCGCTTTGAAGTGGCGCAGGCCGCCGACCAGATCGGTTCCACCGAAGGGATCATCAAAGCAATCGCGGCATCGCCTGCCGGTTCGCAGTGGGCCGTTGGCACCGAGATTCATCTCGTCAACCGCCTCAGCAAGGAAATGCCGGACCACAAAGTGATGTCCCTGGACTCCAGCGTGTGCGTTTGCACCACAATGTTCCGCATCACGCCACAGCATCTCCTGTGGGCCCTCGAGAATATCGCTGCCGGCAACGTCGTCAATCGCATTTCCGTCGACGAACGAACGCGTCACTTCGCAAGAGTTGCTCTCGACCGGATGCTGAGTTTGCGCTAGCATCGCGTCACCCCCCAGATCGGATACGGAATGGCAGACGAAGACGACGACCAGAACGAGGACGAATCTCCAGAGTCCGAACCAGAGCAACGCCTGTTTACCTTGACGGAAGCGGAGCGCGCCCGCCAGGAACTCGAACCATTTCTCGTCGAAGCTATGGATTGCCGCAAGAAGCTGGCGGGTCTCGAGACCGATCTCTCTGCCGTTGCTGCGCGCATCACCATGATGGGTGGCGTGATCGTGCCTTACGAAAAGCTCGCTACCTTGCGCGTGGAACATCAGCACCTTGCGGAAACGATGAAGTCGGCGCTCAATCGCATCCTCGAAACCGGATGCTTGATCAAAGACCTGGAAGTGGGCCTGCTCGATTTTCCGTCACGTCTCAACGATGAAGAGGTCTATCTCTGCTGGAGGCTGGGCGAGGACCGCATCCGCTTTTACCACCGCCAGGACGAAGGCTTCTCCGGCCGCAGGCCGCTCGACCCTCGCGACCTCGGCCCCGGCGACGTCGTCCAGTAGCATTGGTAGCACAGACACTCCTGTCTGTGCCCACTTGTTGGCAAGTCTCGGTTTCTTGAGTTCGCAAGAGTGAAGCAAGGCCCGTTTTTGTCTTCGAAAGGGTTCCGCGTGGCCGATCACCAAAATCGCCTGAAAGATTCCGCCAGCCCTTACTTGCGCTCGGCCGCGCACCAGCCTATCGACTGGCATGAATGGAGCGACGCGGCGTTCACCCGCGCCAAATCGGAAGACAAGCCCATTCTGCTCGATATCGGCGCGGTATGGTGCCACTGGTGCCACGTCATCGATCGCGAGAGCTACGAAAACGTCGAAATCGCCAAGATCATCGACGAGCACTTTGTGGCGGTAAAGGTGGACCGCGACGAGCGCCCCGACGTCGATTCGCGCTATCAATCGGCGATAAGCGCGCTTTCCGGCCAAGGGGGATGGCCGCTCACCGGGTTCCTTTTGCCCGATGGGAAGCCGTTTTTCGGCGGCACGTATTTCCCGCCGGACGATCAAATGGGACGTCCTGGCTTCAAGCGTGTGCTACTTTCGGTCGCGGACGCTTACCGCAACAAGCGCGCCGACCTGGAGCGCGCCGCAAGCTCGCTTGCCGACGCGGTCGCGCAAGCCGAAATGTTCACCGGCGCCCGCGCGGAGTTCGACCTCGGTGTGATCGACGCGCAGATCAAATCCATCACCCAGCAGTTCGACATCAAGAATGGCGGTTTCGGCCGCTCGCCCAAGTTTCCGCACGCTTCGGCTATTGATCTCGTCCTCGAGCGCTACCAGCAAACGAAAGAAAAGCATCTGCTGGCCATGGCCGAAACCACGCTCGAGAAAATGGCCCATGGCGGCGTCTACGACCAGCTCGCAGGCGGCTTTCACCGTTACTCTGTGGATGAACGCTGGCTCGTTCCGCACTTCGAGAAAATGAGTTACGACAATTCCGAGCTGTTGCGGAACTATCTCCACGCTTGGCAGGTCACGCAGAATCCGTTTCTTGGCGAAACGGCGGAAGGCATCATCGGCTGGGTCAACGAGATGCTGTCGGACCAAGTCCATGGCGGTTTCTACGGCAGCCAGGACGCCGACTATTCGCTCGACGACGACGGCGACTATTTCACCTGGACCCTCGATGAGCTACGCGCCGCACTGCCCGCGGCGGACGCGCGCATCATGGAGCTGTACTACGACGTCGAAGCCAATGGGGAGATGCATCACAATCCCGCAAAAAATGTGCTTTGGATTGCCCGCGACGCAGCGGAAATCGCCAATAAGCTTGGCCTCGATGAAGCCGGCGTGCGTCTCACCGTTGCTCATGCGAAGGGCAGGATGCTCGCGGCCCGCCTCCCGCGGCCAACTCCCTACGTCGATACCACGATGTACGTTTCTTGGAATGCGATGTTCGTCTCAGCCTATCTCGAAGCCGCTCGCGTTCTTCAGGGTTCGCTCGCAGATAGCTGCCATGCGTTCGCTCTGAAAACGCTAGACCGCATGCTGAAGGAAGTTTGGAGTGAAGAGCGCGGCTTTGGCCATCGCATCGGTGGTCCCGCGCTGGAAGGCTCGCTTGACGACCAAGTCTTCAGCGTCCTCGCGTTGCTCGACGCCTACGAATCCACCCTCGATCCACGCTACTTCCAAGCTGCCCAACGCACGATGGACCTTGCTATCGAACGCTACGGCGACGCAGAGGGCGGCGGCTTTTTCGATCGCCCGTCCGATGCCGCGCCCATGGGAGGCCTCGACGTTCGCCGCAAGCCGTTTCAGGATTCGCCCACGCCCAGCGCCAATTCCGTGGCCGCCATCGCGCTGATTCGCCTGCACGCCTTCACCGGCGACGAGCGCTACCGCGCCTTCGCGCGAAAGACGCTCGAAGCCTTCGCCGGAATCGCCCCGCAGTACGGCCTCTTCGCCGCCACTTATGGTCTGGCCGCCACGCTCTTCGCGCATCACCCAATACAAGTGGTCATCACCGGCCGCGCCGACGATCCCGCCGCCCAAGCTCTCGAAGCCGCTGCCCATCGCGTATTCCGCCTCGGCAAATCCGTGCTGCGGGTAACGCCCGGCGCAACTCTCGCGAATCTAGCCGGGGCGCTAAAAGAAACGCTGCCGCATCTCCCGACCGACAAGGCCGTCGCCCTCGTCTGCGCGGGTCAAACCTGCCTGCCGCCGACAAGCGATCCCGCGCACCTCACCGAGTTACTCGAGAACGGCGCGGCCGGCGCCGCGTCTCCATAGCAACATCACGAGAAAAACAAAACGGGCACGACGGAAAATCCGTCGCACCCGTTCACACGTCGATCAACGAGATTCCTTACTTTTTGGGTCGCGATTCAGGCGGCACCAGTCCCGCCAGCCGGTAATACACCACCAACTGCCCGTAGTGCTCGCCTGCGTGTTCCATGAATCCGTACGTCCAATCGAAAACGCGCACCTGTTGGTTCTCGAACGGGTCCACCATCATGCCCGACATCCCAGCGTCACCCTTGGCCTTGATCATGGCCGCTCCGTCGTCAAACGATTTCTTTACGAACGCGACGACGTCCGCCTTCGTCTTGTATTTCGTTCGCGGCGGATCTTCCTGCGCGGGCGGTTTTTCTCCGTTCGCAATGTTGATCAGAAAGTAGTTCGCTCCTGCGGCATGCAGCAACTGTTCGGCGAACGAGCGCTGAGCCGGCGTAGGCTTGAAGTCGTATTTGTCCTCCGGAAAATCCTCGGCCATCGCGATCAGTTTCCGCCCGATGTCGTTCCATTGCTCGAGAATGGATTGCGACAGGCTCTTCGCCGCTTTTGGCGGTTCGTTCTTCTTGGCGGCGTCCTGCGCAGGCGCCGGCATGGCGACGAGTCCCGCGGCCAAAGCCAGACACACCGTAATCATTGCTTTCTTCATCTTCTCTCCCTTGTGTTTTTTTGACGTTCTCCCCTGGTATCCCAAAACGCTACTCGCCCCCTTACTTCTTCGGACGCGACTCCGGCGGCACCAACCCCGCCAGCCGGTAGTACACGACCAACTGCCCGTAATGCTCTCCGGAATGTTCGATCAAGCCGTACGCCAAGTCAGACACTCGCGTCTGCTGCTTGCTCTCCGGGTCGGTAACCAAGTCGCTCATGCCCTTGTCACCTTTCGCCTTGATCTCCGCGGCGCCGTCTTCGACACACTTTTTCACGAAGGCTACCACTTGCGCCTTGGTCTTCAAATCGTCGCGCTTCGGATCGTCTGGATAGCGCGGCTTCTTTCCCTCCACCGGATCGGTGAAGTAGTACATCGACGACGATGCGTGCAGCAATTGCTCGGCAAAGCTCCTCTGCGCCGGAGTCGTCTTGAACTCGTATTTGTCCTCGGGGAAATCCTCCGCCATCGCGATCAACTTGCGGCCGATGTCATTCCATTGCGCCAGCACGGCCTGCGACGCGTCTGGAGCAGCCTTCGCAGGATCGCTCTTGCCTCCCGCTCCTGCCGCCGCCATGGACGAGACCCAAAGCCCCACCGCGATTGCCACCGTCGCCGTCAAAGCCGTTTTTCGCATTTTGCTCTCCTCAAGATTTGCCCGATAGGATCTGATTGTATCGTTTGTAGTGTCTGACGCACCGCCGGCCCGGATGGCTTCCGGAGAACGCGCCGGGCAGCCTCTCCCGCAAGGTGTTCATCTTACTGACGAAACGATGCCGGGTCACACAAATTAAACGGTGGCGCATGGTAAGCTTAGGAGTGACTAAGAGAGCGAACATTCTGTGAACTGGGGCTGGCTTCTTCTGCGGATCGCCATCGGTCTGGCCGTCCTGGCGACGATGATCCTGTCCCAACGGTTCTGGTACCGTGCGATCTGGCGCGCTACCTCGCGCTGGTCGCCTGTCTGGCTTCGCGTTGCAGTGCGCCTCTTGTACGTCTCTGCGCTGTCGTTGGTCATACTCGCCTTTGCCAACGGTTTCCGCATGGGACGCCATGGTCACCTCTCTCCACGTGATGCCATCCTGACGATCTTCGCCGGCCTTTGGTTTACGAGCACCGTATTCGCGTACGTTGCGGTCAAGATCGTTCACGCCATCGAGTACACTTGGAATTTGCTCCGAAAAGTCCTTCGCGCGAAGGCCAAGGCTAAGGCCGGGAAGGACCCGCAGCCTCAGACAGCGCCCGATGGGGTTGAGATCCTTGCCGACCCGTCGCGCCGCTATTTTTTCCGCACCGCCACCGCTCTGGCGGGCGCCACGCCGTTTCTCAGCGCCGTGTATGGCTTCGCGGCTGAGCGTCTGAACTATCAAGTTCGCCGCATCGAGATCCCCATGCCCAATCTGCCGTCCGCCCTCGACGGCATGCAGATCATGCAGATCAGCGACATCCACCTCAGCGGCTACATGACGCGTTCTGAGGTTCGCCGCGCGGTGGACATGGCCAACGAGCTGGGTGCCGACCTCGCCGTCGTGACCGGCGACTTCATTACCGGCTCCTCCGATCCCATCGCCGATTGCATCGAAGAGGTGAGCCGCCTCCACGCCCCGCTCGGCGTTTGGGGCTGCAACGGCAATCACGAAATCTACGCCAAAGCCGAAGACGCCGCGCAGGAGTTATTCGCGCAGGCCGGCATGAAACTGCTTCGCCAGGAAAATGCCCAGCTCGTGTTCCGCGGCGCGCGGTTCAATTTGATCGGTGTCGATTACCAGCGCGAGCGCAACGACAACGGCCACAAGACGCCAATGCTCCCGTCTGTGGCGACACTCATTCGGCGCGACATGCCCAACATTCTGCTCTCCCACAATCCCAACTCTTTCAATCGCGCAACCGAGCTCGGCATCGAGCTATCACTCGCGGGTCATACCCACGGAGGCCAGATCCAGGTGGAAATCCTCGATCATCGCCTCAGCCCCGCCCGCTTCATTTCTGACTATGTCGCCGGCCTTTACCAGCGCCCGCTTTTCGCTCCGGCCAGCCAAGTTCTGGTGCATCCGGTGCCTCCCGCGTTCGGTTCTTCCGCGAATCGCGAGACGTTTCTCGCGGGTTCCGTGCTTTCATCCATCTACGTCAACCGCGGACTGGGCACCGTCGGCGCTCCTGTACGCCTCGGCGTTCCTCCAGAAATTTCTCTGCTCGTACTTCGTCGCGCGTAGTCTGTCTGGACTAATCGCCTCCACTAGGTCAATATGTTCCACCGCAAATCTACCTCGGCCCGGTGCCCATGGACGAACCCACAAACCTCAACCGTTTAGCTCGCGAACTGAACGAACATCTGGAAGCGCAGATCGGCGATCCCGTCGACACCGAGCGGCTCGATCGCTGGCTCGCTACTCTTATCGCCTACTCCGCCAGCGACCTCCTGCTCGTCCAGGGCGCTCCCCCCTGCATGCGCGTCGATGGCGAAGTCCGAAGGATGGAGACCGCCAATCTCGACGGCGCTGAAATCGAGGCTTGCGTTCTCCCTGCTCTCAATTCCCACGCGCTGCGTCTCTATCGCGAAAACGGCATCAGCGATGCCTCGTACCAGCCTCCGCTGCTCGGCCGTTTCCGCATCAATCTTCATCGCGAGCGCTGCCACGCCGCCGCCACGATTCGCGCCCTTCCGAGTCACGTGCCTACTTTGAGCGAGCTCAATCTCCCGCCTGCCGTGGAATCCCTAGCGCATTTGCGGCGGGGTCTAGTCCTCATAGGCGGGCCCGCTGGCTGCGGCAAATCCACTACGCTGGCCGCTATCGTTGACGACATCAACCGCCGCGAAGCCCGCCACATCGTCATTATCGAAGACCCCATCGAGTACGAGCACCATCACGCCCGTGCGGTCATCGAGCAGATCGAGATCGGCACGGACGCGCCCGATTTTCCCACCGCTCTTCGCGCCGCGCTCCGTCAGGCTCCGGACGTCATCGTCGTGGGCGAAATGCGCGACACGGAAACCATGCGCATCGCCGTCGCAGCCGCAGAGACCGGCCACCTCGTTCTTTCCACCCTGCACACTACCGACGTCGCCTCCACCATCGCGCGCATCGCCGATTCCTTCCCGGTCGAGCGCCAAAACTCGGTCCGCCAGGAACTAGCCATGGCCCTAGCCGCCGTACACACGCAAATTCTTCTTCCGAAGAAGGGCGGGGGCCGCATTCCCGCTTCCGAGCTGCTCATCGTCGGCTACGGCGCGCGCAATTGCATTCGCCGCTACGCCTTGCAGCATCTTCATCAGGAAATCACCATGACGAAAAAGAAGGGCTCGTTCACTCTCGAGGACTCCCTCGCCGCGCTGGTCCGCGCCGGCTACATCGATCGAGAAGACGCCAACGTCTGCGCCATGCACCCCGACGACCTTGAGATCCTCCTTAAGCCGCTGGCTTCCGCCGCTCACGGCTGATCGTCTTCAGGTCGCAACCGGCCGCGGCTTCGCCTTTTTTTGCGTGGAGCTTGCTGAAATCGGATGTTTCCGCGAGCAGCTGGATAAACTCCTGCAAATAGGCCGGCGCGCGCTGGTCTCGCAACTGCGCTGCCGACCACGTTCGGTATAGCCCGTTGGCGGTCAGTGGCTTCCCGATCACCGCTCCCGACGCAAGCTGAGGCGCTACCGCCCACCGCGCCAGTGCCGCCACGCCGAGCCCGCCTTTCACCATTTCGATGATGGCCTCCGTCAACATCACTTCCTGGACTTGGCGTGGCCAGACCCCCGCCGGCGCAAGAATCTCGTTCAGCAGCGAGCTTTCGTCCTTCGGCGGATAAATAATCAGCGTTTCCTCGGCGAAATCCTGGGGCTCCACATACTTCTTGCTCGCCATGCGATGTCCCGGCGGAACGATCACCACCACTTCGTCTTCGAACAGCGGCGTGTATCGGATCTTGCGGTTCCGGATGCGCGTGCACGCGATCGCCAAGTCTAGCTTGCCGTCGAGCAACGCCTCGAACGGATTATCCGTCGCCTCCACCACCAGCTGAAATTCCACCGTCGGAAACTTCTGCTGGAACAGCTTCAGCCGCGCCGGCAGCCAGTGATACACCGTGTAGCATTCCGTGGAAAGCCGGATCAGCCCGTGACCCGCGTTGCTCCGCTGTTGGATTTCTTTCTGCGCGCCTTCCAGCTCCGCGATCACCGTCTTCGCGGACTGCAGCAATCGCTCTCCAGCCGGCGTCAGCTTCATCGTGCGGTTCTTGCGCTCGAACAGCGCCACACCCAGTTCTTCTTCTGCGGCGCGCAGTTGATGGCTGAGCGCCGATTGCGTCAAATGCAGACAATTGCCGGCCCGGGTCATACTCCCCGTTTCCGCGATGGCGGCGATTAGTTTCAGATGCCGAATCTCCAAGTTCACTGTGCCCTCCGCGTTGCCACCGGCGCTCTCCCGCTGGCGTGCGCTACATGAGCTGCATTCATATACGAGATGAAATCAATCAATTTGATTCATTCCTTAGTGCATCCTACCATCACTTACGTCAATGGCGCCGGCAAATTTGCAGAAAGCGTCGGACAGTTAGCAGCTTTTGACGCCCTTTAGCGGATAGATTCGCAGTTTCGCTGAGCGTATTTTGGACGCGCGAGTATGAACGCGAGCGCCAATCAATTCGGAATAAGCGGTTCGGCAAGCCCTTCACTTTGGAGCGCGGCGGACTCGCTGCCGCTCTTGAGGCGTAAGCCTGCTTCCCACCGCTCCAATCTGCCGGAGTCTTCACGGCCGACGGCGTGCATCCTCCGCGCTCTGATCCTTCTTTTTGTTTTGCTGGCACTGGCACCGTCGCCCGGCCCGGCGAAACCCCCCGTAGTCCGCGTACCCTTCCGGTCCATCGAGTCGATGATCCTTCTCGAAGGCAAAGTGAACGGCGATCCGGTTACTTTCCTGCTGGACACCGGCTCCGTCGGCACCATCGTTAGCGCCAGGATGTACCGGATTACACCCTTTCCGCTCCGCAGCGTTCAACGCAATGCGGACGGCCACGGAATCAATGGGGAGTCCATCTCCGTGCGCCTCGACCTCCAGCTCGGCAACCGCCGCTGGGCGGGCCAGCGCGTCTCGATCATGAACCTGGACGAGCTATCGCAGATCCTCGGCATTCGGCACATTGATGGGCTGATCGGCGAAGACATCCTCCGCGAGTTCCGCTCCATTCGCATCGACTACCACACCCACGTCATCGAACTTGAAGAGTAGAATCGCGAGGCTAGCGCCTCATCTCTGGCGCAACCTTCCGCCTGGCCGCGTCCTGGGCGCTTTCCCAGCGACCGGTCCCTCTAGCATTGGCCAAATTGTCCGGCTGCAGTCGCAGCGGCCGTACCTCTACTGAGTGTCCTCGCAGGTTGCTGCGCCTGCATCCCAGTGCCATAATTCCAGTTTCCGCGCTCTGAGGGGGCACCAAATGGCATTGCGTGATAGCTGGATCGAAAAGCGAGAAGCTGTGGCGGCCACCGTCAACGGCAACCGGAACATGTCCCAGATGCATCTCGCCCGGCAGGGCGTGATCACCGAGGAGATGCAGTTCATCGCCAAGCGCGAAAAGCTCGAGCCGGAGCTGATTCGCAGCGAAGTGGCGCGCGGGCGTTGCATCATTCCCGCCAACATTCATCACCGCAACCTTGATCCGATGGCCATCGGCATTGCCACCAAGTGCAAGATCAACGCGAACATCGGCAACTCCGCCACCACCTCGAACATCGACGAAGAACTCAAGAAGCTGCACCACGCCGTGCACTATGGCGCGGACACCGTGATGGACCTCTCCACGGGCGGCGACATTCCCACCATTCGCAAAGCCATCATCGAAGCTTCGCCCGTGCCCGTCGGCACCGTGCCTGTGTATGAAGCCATCTCACGCGTGCGCCGGCCCGAAGACCTCACCTTCGATCTCATGCTCGAAGTGATTGAAGAACAAGCCGAGCAGGGCGTCGACTACATGACCATTCACGCCGGCGTGCTGCGCGAGCACGTTCCCTTTGTCCGCAAGCGCATCACAGGCATCGTCAGCCGCGGCGGCTCGTTGATGGCGCATTGGATGGAGCATCATAAGAAACAAAATTTCCTGTACGAGAACATCGAGAAAATCTGCAAGGTGTTCAAGAAGCACGACGTGAGTTTTTCGTTTGGCGACGGCCTGCGGCCCGGGTGCATCGCGGACGCCAGCGACGAAGCGCAATTCGCGGAGCTGAAGGTTCTCGGCGAGCTCACCAAGAAAGCTTGGGAGCATGACGTGCAAGTGATGATCGAAGGCCCCGGGCACGTTCCGCTGGACAAGATCAAGGAGCAGGTCGACAAGGAAATGGAATGGTGCCACGAAGCGCCGTTCTACACGCTCGGCCCGCTGGTCATCGACATCGCGCCCGGCTACGACCACATCACCAGCGCCATCGGAGCGGCGATGATCGGCTGGCACGGCGCCTCCATGCTCTGTTACGTCACGCCCAAGGAGCACTTGGGCCTGCCGAATGCTGAAGACGTGAAGCAGGGCGTGATCGCGTACAAGATCGCGGCGCATGCCGCCGACGTCGCCCGCCACCGCCCCGGCGCGCGCGATCGCGACGACGCGCTCAGCTACGCTCGCTTCCTCTTCGATTGGAACAAACAGTTCGAGCTTTCGCTCGATCCGCCGACCGCCAAGGCTATGCACGACGAGAATCTTCCCGACGACTTCTACAAAGAAGCCAAGTTCTGCTCGATGTGCGGCCCCAAGTTCTGCTCCATGAACATCACGCAACTTGCCGACGCCGAGGGCGGCCACGACCAAACCGAGCGGAAGCAAAAATTCGTCGAACTGCTCGCGAAAGTACAAGGCGCATGAGACCACAGAAATACTTCGGCTTCGTGATGGTGTTGGCGGCCTTGTTGGCCCTGACTGCCCACGGCCGAGCGCCAACGGTTCCCGGCGGCCACACGCCGGACTCTCCTCCGACGCTTGCCGACCTTGCGTGGTTTGCAGGGAGTTGGGAAACCGATCAAAACGGACGCCACGCCGAAGAACACTGGATGTGACCGGCGGGCGGTACGATGTTGGGGATGGCCCGTACAGTCCGCGGCGACAAGACGACTTTCTTTGAGTATCTTCGGTTGGAATCGCGCCCCGACGGCATTTTTTACGTCGCACAACCTCAGGGACGTCCTCCCGTCGATTTCAAGCTGGCCTCCTTGCAGGGACAGGAAGCGGTCTTCGTAAATCCGGGCAACGAGGACCACCTGAAGAAAATCGTCTATCGAAAGAACGCCGATGGCTCGTTGACCGCACGCGTCGAGGGCGAGGATAACGGCAAAGCCTTCGCGAGCGAATGGCAATTTCAACCGCAGGCTAAGTGAAACGGGCCGAGGCCTTAAGCCGCCAGAGGGCCAGCGTGAAGAGCAGAGAGCCGCGTAGAAAATATACAAAAAGAACTCACGCCAATAGTTACCTTTGAGGAATATAGTCGGCCGTCCCAGGTCCTTTTCCCTGCCAGCCCTGTTACGATTGTCGCACTCCTTCCTGAGAAAATTCAGGCCGGCGCGGGACCCTATGGATAGACCTGCGGCAAACTACCAAGTCCTGGTGGTGGACGATTCACCTGTCTCGCGCAAGCTAGTCGAGCAAGCGCTGGAGGCAGGAGCGTACTCACTGCTCTTCGCCAAGAACTGCACCGAAGCCCTCGATTTGTTCAAGCAGAATTCGCCGTCGATCGTGTTAACGGACTGGATGATGCCCGACTTTTCTGGCTTGGAACTGTGCGAGCAAATTCGCGCGGAGGCGAAGCGCGAGTACATCTACATCATCATGCTGAGTGCGAAATCCGAGAAAGACAACGTCGTGAAAGGCTTGGCTGCCGGCGCCGACGATTACCTGACCAAGCCATTCGATCCCGGGGAACTGCTGGCGCGCGTTGGCGTGGGATGCCGCACCGTGGAGCTGCATCGCGAAATCGACGCCAAGAATCGCCTGCTCGAAGAGATGGCGCACACGGACGTTCTGACGGGTTTGCCGAACCGCCGGGCACTGGAGGAATGGGCCGGACGCCAGCTTCGCGGAGCAGCGCGGCACGGCTTTCCGTTTTGGGTAGTGGCGGCGGATCTCGATTCATTCAAGGACATCAACGACGGCTACGGGCACGACGCCGGGGACGCGGTGCTGCAGAGGTTTGCCGAGGTTCTGAGGAACAATACGCGTGCGTCGGACATTTGCGGGCGGATGGGCGGCGACGAATTCGTGCTGGTGATCACTCACGTTGAGGACGAATACATTCATTCCACCGTCAATCGTTTGCGCGAAGAGCTGGCGGAGGCGCAATTTCCGTTTGGCAACGGCAAAGTATCGACGACGGCGAGCTTCGGCATCGCGGGCTTTCACGGCTCGGACGCTCCCGCGTTTGGCACGCTGATGCAACAAGCCGACAAGGCGCTGTACGCGGCCAAGCGAGCGGGCGGAAACCAAGTGAAAATCGCCTGCCGCGACTGAATTTCCGCACTGCATGAATTAGAGAACGCCAGCTGGCCGCATCACGGCAAGCTAGGTAAACTGAAGCCTGGCCACTGTATGTCGGACCATTCCTCACACATGGCGTTGATCGGCGCTGGCCCGGTGGGATTGGGAATGGCCAAGGCGCTCCTTGAGCACAAAATTCCCTACGAACAGTTGGAAGCGGACGATCAGCTTGGCGGGAACTGGTATCACGGCGTATACGAAACCGTGCACATCATTTCCTCGCGCAAAACCACGGAGTACGCCGACTATCCGATGCCCGCGGACTATCCGGACTTCCCCAGCCGCCAGCAGATGCTTGATTACCTACGCGACTATGCGGAGAAATTTCAGCTCTGCCGGCACATCCAATTCAACACGAAGGTGGTGATGGCGCTGCCACTGGCAGATGGGCGCTGGGAACTGGAACTAGCGAGCGGGGAGAAACGAATTTACAAGGGCTTGGTCGTTTGCAACGGGCATCATTGGGACCGCAGGTTTCCGAAATATCCCGGCACATTCGAAGGGGAATACATTCATTCCAAGGACTACCGCAGCCCTTCGCAACTGAGCGGGAAACGCGTGCTGGTGATCGGCGGCGGAAATTCCGCGTGCGACATTGCGGCGGAAGCGGCGCGCGTGGGCTCGAAGGCGTGCATCAGCCTGCGCCGGGGATACTGGTTCCTGCCGAAGACGCTGTTCGGGATTCCTTCCGCGGAGTTGGTGAAGGAATGGTTTCCGGTTTGGGCGCAGCGGGCTTTTCTGAAAGTGGTTCTGCGCATTGCGATCGGAAAATTCTCAGACTACGGATTACCCGAGCCTACTCACCGCATCTTCGAAGCGCATCCCACGATCAACAGCGAGCTGCTGTACTACGTGAAGCAGGGGCGAATTCGTCCGCGGCCGGATATTGCGCAGTTTGAGGCGAAGACGGTGCACTTCGTGGACGGTACCAGCGAAGAATTCGACATGGTGGTGTGCGCGACGGGCTACCACGTAAGCTTTCCGTTTCTTCCGCCGGGGCTCGTGCCGGTGAAGGGCAGCACCGCGCAAACGTATGGGGGCTGCGTCCTGCCGGAATACAAGAATCTCTACATCATCGGGACTTCGCAACTGCGTTACGGATTCGGACCGTTGGTTACGCCGGGTGTAGACCTGATCGCGGACATGATGCAGCTGCAAGATCAAATGGAGCTACCCATCGGTCTGGTGCTGAAAGAGTCCGGCGCGCGACCCCCTAGGACGCATCTGGTGGATCCGCACGCGGCGCTGCGCGGCATCCGGCGGGGGAAGCGCCTGCTACCGCTGCTGGTGTGGAAAGAAAAGAAGCTGCGGAAGAAATTCACAGGGCGTTCGATCGCGCCAGTTTCGAGTCCGGCTGTTGTTGACCGTCAGATTCCGGTCTTTTGAACCCAGGAATGCCTTGCTGATTGCCGCTACTTCAGGCCTTCAATGACATAGAGGTCGGCATTCAAGCGCAAAGCAGGGCGGCAAGCGGAGAGCTGATGTCTTTCGTGAGCAGCGGCGTGGCGGTGGTGACGGGAGCGGGATCCGGGATCGGGCGCGGGCTTGCGCAGCGGCTTGTCGCGGCGGGTTCCGCGGTGGCAATGGCGGACGTGGATGAAGCGGGATTGATGGAGACGGCCGCTTCGCTTTCCGGCAAACGCGCCAGCGCGACGACGCACGTCGTAGACGTGTCGGATGAGGCTGCGATCCGGTCGTTTGCGGAAGACGTGGTGGCGCGGCACAGCCGCGTAACGCTTCTCATCAATAACGCCGGCGTGGCGCTCTATGGAACGTTCGAGGAAATATCGCTGGAGGATTTGCGCTGGCTGCTGGGCGTCAACTTTTGGGGCACGGTGTATGGCGTCAAGTATTTTCTGCCGATCCTGAAGCAGCAGCCGCGGGCGCACATCGTGAACCTGTCGAGCGTGTTCGGGATCGTGGCGCCCGCAGGACAAAGCGCCTATTCGGCGAGCAAGTTCGCGGTACGAGGATTCACGGAAGCGCTGCGGCACGAGCTGGAAGGCACGTCAGTCTTCGTTTCCTGCGTTCATCCCGCCGGGGTGAAAACAGCGATTGCCCGACGGGCCAAACTGGGCGCGAATACGCCGGCGAGTAAGCGCGACGAGGGTATCGTGCTGCTCGACCGGGCCTCCAAAGTCTCTCCGGACGAGGCGGCCGCCCGCATTCTGGAGGGCGTGGAACGCCGTGAGCCGCGGATCCTGGTGGGGGCGGACGCGCGAAAGATCGACATCCTGCAGCGCTTGCGTCCGGCAACGTATTGGAAAGCGCTCTCCCGCCGGTACAAACTTGATCCCCAGAACAAATGAGCAGCCAACCGCGATGAGGTGTTCATGAGCGGTGGACCGGCGATGGCGCCTATCCCGACCTTCGAGACGAGGTTGATTCGCAAACTGCGAATCCGCCTGATCCCCTACCTCTTTCTCTTTTACATCGTCGGGTATCTCGACCGGATCAACATTGGTTTCGCGGCGCTGACGATGAACAAGGAGCTGGGGATCACCAGCCAGAAATTTGGATTGTTGGTGGGGGTTTTCTTTTTCGGCTACTGCCTGTTTGAGGTGCCGAGCAACCTGCTGCTGCACAAGATTGGGGCGCGCGTCTGGATTGCAAGAATCCTGCTCAGTTGGGGAATCGTGGCGCTGTGTACCAGTTTCGTGCATAGCGTGGTCGAACTGTGTGTTGCGCGTTTTTTTCTCGGAGTGGCCGAAGCTGGATTCTTCCCGGGAATTGTCCTGTACTTGACCTACTGGTTCCGGCAGCGAGAACAAGCACAGGCGATCGCGTTGTTCCTTTGCGGGCTGCCCGTCACCAGTATTGTAGGAGCGCCGATTTCGGGCTTCATTTTGGATCGCGTCCACTGGCTGGGCGTTAGCAGTTGGCGCTGGCTTTTGATTCTGGAGGGAATCCCGGCGCTGGCCTGCGGTGTACTCACGTACTTCGTGCTTCCGAGCCGTCCGGCGGACGCGAAGTTTCTGACGCCAGAAGAAAAAGACTGGATCGCGGCGGAACTCCGGCGCGAAGAAGTGCAGAAACACAAATCACAGGCGATTTCGGCTACGCAGGCAATGGTCAATCCGCGAGTGTGGCATCTGGCGTTCATCGGCCTGATGCTGAATATCGGCATGTACACGGTGAGCTTCTGGATGCCGCAGGAGGTGAAAGCGCTCTCAAGCTTATACTCGAACACGACCGTGGGACTGCTGGTGATGATTCCGCATCTGGTTGGATTGGCGGTGATGGTCCTCGTTTCGCGTAGCTCCGATCGCACGCTGGAGCGGAAATACCACGCGGCGATTCCGGCCATTGTCGCGGGAATTGCGTTTGTTTCGCTGGGCGCGACGCGTTCTACGTTTCTCTCCGTCGCGTTGTTGTCCTGCGTGGCTGCGGGAATCTACAGCGTCTATGGGCCGCTCTATTCGCTGCCCGGCGAGTTCCTGACTGGATATTCTGCGGCTTCGGGGATTGCATTGATCAGTTCGGTGGCGAACTTCGGCGGTTTTGTGGGGCCATACACGGTTGGAGCGATTAGCACCAAGACCGGGAATCTCTACGGAGGCTTGGCGCTGGCGGGGCTGTCTTTGTTGATCTCCGCGACGCTGATGTTGCTGCTGCCGATGAGTCGTTTGAGGCAGTCCAGGAGTTGAAGCTATTTCGCGTCGTGGAAGATGATGCCGAGCGTGAATCGGATGCCTCGGTGCACGCGGCTGGCGCTGTGCCGGAGATTGACGACGGTCATCAGCGCATCCGCTCGCTCACTTTCCAACAGCACGTGCAGCTTATCGCTTGCGAACGCAACCGGCCCTGTATAGGAAGCACGAATCGATTTCCGCACCGCGGCCTCTTGCCCTTCCACGTCCGGAGCAAGGTGGCTCAGCAGCAAACTTTTTACTCCCCTCTCGCGCGCGGCTTCGCCAATTTTCCTGGGCGGCGTATGCAGATCATGCAGTTGCGAAGGCGACTCGGGAGGGTCCAGCACGGCACAATTAAAGACCAGCAAATCCGCATTCTTCGCTAACTGCACCAGATTCGGCAGCACTGACGCATCCATGTCCCCGGAGAAAACCACCACCACACCTTTGTAAGAAATCCGGTAAGCCACCGACGGGCAGTCGCCGTGATGCGTCGCAATTTCTTCCACGACCAAACCATCCTCATCCACAATCTTCGTGCGCGCCAAACGTCTTCTGATACGCAAACGCGCCGTCTTCTCCCACCAGCGAATCTACAAATCGCGAGGTCTTGGGAAAGAGCCCTGCCCCGTCTGGGCCAAACACCCGGTATACGATTGGTCCGTCGCTGGTAAGCGCTCGCGCGTTGAAGAAAGCCGCTAGGTCTCCGCTGTGATCGATATGCAGGTGCGTCAACAAAACCGTATCTACCTTGTCCAAGTCCAGTTCCAATTCTCCGATCCGCAAAAACGCACCCGGTCCGGCATCCACCAAAATGCGCGGTCTTCCTCCGACCAGCACGATGCAACTTGACCCGGCCCTGCCGAACGCCCGTGGTCCGCCAGAACCCAGCACCACTACGTCCAACGCTGGCTTTGCAGGAGTAGCCCGCAGGCTAGTCGGGAACAAAACAACAACAGCCACGGTAACCGCCACTAGGGTCTTCATGCCTTCTCCTCTCGTGCCTTCGCAACTCAGATATCGCTCCAATTAGACTAACACTCAGCGGAGCGTCTTTCACCCCAACCGGCAACTAGCCTTGGACCTGCAACGTGATGGTGATCGATGCATTTTCCCCATTAGCATCTCCGCTTTTGACGTCATTCGACAGCGAGGCTATACTCCGCGCAGAATCGGAAACCGACGGACCTCGGGAAAGACGGAACACGGGTCTGCTCCGGGAGGGAGCGAGCATGGCATTTGTTCGAGCAGTAGCGGCGGGCGAGATTCCGGTAGGCACGATCCGGGAAGTCGACGTCAACGGGAAGGCGTTGGCGGTGGCCAACGTGGCCGGACAATTTCACGCTATCGACAACACCTGCCTGCATCGGGGTGGACCGCTGGGCGATGGGCCGTTGGAGGGCAAGATCGTCACCTGCCCCTGGCACGGGTGGCAATACGACGTCACGACCGGAAAAGTGAGCCAGAACCCGTCGGTTGGGGTGGCCTGCTACGCCGTCGAGGTTCGAGGTGGGGATGTTTTCGTCGATTTGGGCTAGTTTTTCCGTCCAAATTATTGATAAATAATATAGTTATCGCAGATTTATCGATCCAAAGCCTCCATGGCCCCGGAAAACACCTCTTTCCACAGCCCAAAACCGCCTAACCCTCACATTTTGTTTCGCTTTTTCGTCGGCAACATGTATAGTGCCGACTCTAATCAGCAATGGCGATTCCGACCGCGCAACGACACTACTGGATCTTCAGTGCCGACCCGCATCACTACCACTGGGATACGCTCTTCGTAAAGGGCAAGGAAATGTGGCATGGGGCCGCCGGCAAGCCTGACGCGATTCGTGCGCTCAAACAAGTGCGCAAGGGCGACCGTATCCTGTGCTACCACTCGACGCCGGAGCGCTCGTTGTACTCCATTGCGGAGGTTACCCGCGACCCCTATCCCGATCCGCATGACCATAAAGGCAAGAACCTGGTCGCCGATCTGCGCGCGTTCGAGAGGCTGCCAAGGCAGGTATCGCTCGCCGAGTTGCGAACCAACACGGCGCTGAGAAAAGTGAAGTTGCTGAAGAATGTCCGGCTGCTGATCTCGTCGATTACCGACGTAGAGTATCAGGAAATCTTGCGGATGGCGGGAATCGTGGCCACGCCAGGAATCCCACTGCCCTGAAGTCCTGCGCTGTTGAAGACAGCCGGATGATTCTCTGAGAGATTCGCTGGGGTGAGTCATGGGTTCGTTCGGCCGCTCGGGGATTTTCGCCGTGTGCGTCACTGGGTTCCTGGCCCTTCTTCCGCAGAGCTCGCATCGGGATAATGTGCTAACGAATATTCCATCGGGGAAGACGCGCGTCCTGGACCTCAGCTACGCGATCAACGACAAACTGGTGCCGTGGCCAGGGGATAAGCGTTTCTTCGAAGCGACACCGGGCACAACCTTCGAGAAGAACGGCCTCTTCACGAGAAGTTTTTGGATGTTGGAGCACTACGGCACGCACCTGGACGCGCCCCTTCACTTTGCCCCAGGAAAGCCGAGCGTCGATCAAATTCCCACGAAACAATTGTTTGGGCCGGCCGTGGTCCTCGATGTCCGCGGCGAGAGCAACAAAGATGCCGACTATCTGCTTCCGCCGGCGCGCGTTGAGGAATGGGAGAAGGCCCACGGGCGGACTCCGGAGGGAGCGATCGTGCTCCTGCGGACGGGCTGGGCGTCGCGCTGGCCGGATGCGCAGCGCTATCGCAATCAAGATGCGCAGGGGCGCATGCACTTCCCCGGATTTTCGGTGGACGCGGCGAAATTGCTGATCGAGCGAAAGGTCAGCGGGCTCGGCTGCGATACGTTGAGCGTGGACTATGGCGCTTCGCAAGATTATGCGGTGCATCGCCTGGCTCTGGGTGTGGGCTTGTATCACCTGGAGAATCTCTCGGACTTGAACGAAGTGCCGGAAGCAGGCGCGTTTCTGATTGTCGCGCCGATCAAGCTGGAAGGCGGCTCGGGCGGGCCGGTAAGAGTATTTGCCGTCTTTGAATAACAACGTCGAGTAAACAACATTTCTAGGGTTTCGTACGTCTCATTCATAGGTGTCTGGGGTAGGTTCCTCGTAAGGGTGGGCTCATGAAAACAGTTCGTTTTGGCCGTGTAGCAGCGGCGATTTTGTGCGCGGCTTTGTGTGCCGCGACCGCGAAGGCGCAGCAGGAGTTTCCTGTCGCGTCGCGCACGCTAAAAAACGGCATGAAAGTGCTGGTGCAAACCGACCGCAGCATTCCGAACATCGCTCTCTACATTTTCTACCGCATCGGCTCGCGTAACGAGCGGCCGGGAACGACTGGGCTTTCGCATTTCTTCGAGCACATGATGTTCAACGGCGCGAAGAAATATGGCCCGGGTGAACTCGACAAGGTAATGGAAGCCAACGGCGGCTCGAACAACGCCTATACTTCGCGCGACGTGACCGTCTACCAGGATTGGTTTCCGCGCTCGGCGCTTCCTCTGATCTACGACATTGAGTCCGACCGCATCCGCGATCTGAACTTCGATCCGCAGAAGGTGAAGTCCGAGCGGGAAGTGGTGGCGTCCGAGCGGCGCCTCAGCGTGGACAATGAAAATAACGGCGTGCTCGATGAGCAGTTGTGGGCAACGTCCTTCATCGCGCATCCCTACCAGTGGCCGGTAGTCGGTTGGATGAGCGATATCGAGCACTGGACCATGGACGACCTGAAGCATCACTTTGCAATGGGCTATTCGCCCAACAACGCAACCATGGTTGTAGTCGGCGATGTTTCTCCGGACGAGATCTTCAAGCTTTGCGAGACGTATATCGAGCCGATTCCAACGCACCCGCCGCCGCCACCGGTGACGACCGTCGAGCCGCCGCAGGTTGGCGAGCGACGGTTGATTGTTCACAAGCCGGCTGAGCTGCCACTACTGATGCTGGGCTATCACATTCCCCAGACGAATAGCGCGGATTTCTATGCGCTGAACATCTTGCGGGCGATCTTGTTTCAAGGAGAAAGCTCGCGGATGTATCAGCGCCTCGTGGACAAGGACCAAATCGCGCTCGATGTGTCTTCGGCCACCGAACCGGCGTTTGACCCGACCATGATCGAAGTCGTGGCCCAGCCCAAGCAAGGTGTAGATCCACAAACATGCGAGAAGGCCATCTACGAGGAGTTGGAGCGTGCTGCGAGCACGCCCGTGGGCGATACGGAGCTCGAAAAAGCCAAGAACATGCGCTTGGTGGAGTTTTACCACCAAATGCGCACGATCAACGGACGCGCGAACACCATTGGCACCTACGAAGTGTTCTTCGGCGACTACAACAAGTTGTTCGATGCGGCTAAAAACTACTCGGCGGTGACCAAGGAAGACGTGCAGCGCGTGGCCAAAACATACTTTGGCGCGAACAACCGCACGGTGGCGACACTAATCCCGGAAAACGGGGAAAAGGCAAAACAATGAAACGCGGACCCGTGAGTCGGGGCCTCCTCGGAGTCGCTGCCATCGCCATTCTCGCTTCCACGGTCGCGCACGCGCAGACGTTGCGCCTGCCGCCACACGAAAAAGTTGTCTTGAAGAATGGACTGACAGTGCTCTTGCTGGAAAAGCACAGCGTGCCGCTGGTGAACATTTCCGCGATTGTGAAAGCGGGATCGGCCGCCGACCCTGCGGGACAAGAAGGACTTGCAACGGTGACCGCTGAGCTATTGCGGAAAGGGACGAAGACCCGGAGCGCGCAACAGTTTGCGTCGGATCTCGACTACATCGGGGCCACGTTTGAAGTCGAAGCTCAGCCTGATTTTACGGGCATCCATGCGGAATTCCTTACCAAGGATCTGGCGCATGGCTTGGATCTTTTTTCGGATGCGCTTCTCCACCCCACCTTTCCGCAAGACGAAACCGATAAATTCCTGGCGCAGGCGCTGGACGGAGTGAAGGCGGCGAAAGACGATCCCCGTTCCGTCATTATTCCGTACTACTTCGGCTACCTCTATGGTGCGCATCCGTATGGGCGTCCGCCGGGCGGCGACGAAGTTTCCCTGAAGCAAATCCAGCACGAAGCGATCGCGAAATTTTACGAGGCCAACTACGCGCCGGGGAATACGATCCTGGCGATAGCAGGCGAATTCAATGCGACGGAAATGCGAGCGAAGCTTGAGGAAGTTTTGGGCACGTGGTCGGCGCGCGCAGTAAAGAACGTAGCCATTCCCGCTATCTCCTCCTCGAAAGGCAAGCGCCTGCTGCTCGTCGACAAGCTGGATGCGACGCAAACGTATTTCGCGATCGGCAATACCGGCGTGGCCGCGAACGATCCCGATCGAGTTGCCATTCAGGTGGTCAACACGATCTTTGGCGGGAGATTTACGTCTCAACTGAACGAGGCGTTGCGTGTGGAGTCCGGATATAGCTACGGCGCGGAGTCTTTTTTTGATGAACGCAAGCTGCCCGGTCCGTTTGCGATCTTCAGCTTTACCAAGAATGAGACCACTACTCCAGCAATCGATCTTGCATTGCAGGTTCTGGCAAAGCTGCACCAAGACGGTGTGACGCAAGAGCAGTTGAAGTCCGCAAAAAGCTACATCAAAGGCCAGTTTCCCCCGGAGATCGAAACCTCCCGGCAGCTTGCGCGGATAATCGCGTCGCATGAATTCTACGGACTCGGTGACGACGAAGTGAATCAACTCGAAGCGCGGCTGGATGCGGTGACGCCAGAGATCGCGCGGCAGGCGATCCAAAAGCACTTTCCAGCGGAGAATCTGGTGTTTGTGTTGATTGGGAATGCGTCGGCGATCGCACCCGCGGTGAAAAAATACGCCGCAAACCAAGACGTGCGGCCGATCGCAGAACCTGGCTTCTGGCCGCCGCCAGCCAGCGCCAAAAAATAACCCGAGACAGTGCGACGGTCGGGGTAAGAATTGTGATGAGACGTTGGAGGGAATGATGCGTTTCCGAATGCTCGTTTTGACGGCGCTGCTTGGCGCGACGAGTTTGACGTCAGCCGCCGAAGATGCGCCACTGCTGGCGCACTCGCCGACCCTGAACCGCACGCAGGTGGTTTTCGTCTACGGCGGCTATCTATGGAGCGTGCCGCGCGAAGGCGGCGAGGCGCGCCAGCTCACAACCGGCGGGCACGAAGGGCTGCCAGTGTTCTCGCCTGACGGAAATTGGATTGCTTTTACCGGGCAGTACGACGGTAATGTGGACGCTTTCGTTATGCCTGCCGAAGGTGGAGAGCTGCGGCGCCTCACGTGGCATCCCGACGTGGACGTTGCCGTGGGCTGGACCCCGGACAGCAAGCGCGTGCTTTTCGCTTCGCCGCGTGAAGCGTATGCGGATTTTGACCGCCTCTACACAGTGCCGGTGGAAGGCGGCTGGCCCGAAGTGCTCCCGATGTGGCGCGCCGAAGACGGATGGTTTTCGCCCGACGGATCGCGCATGGCCTACGTGCCGAACCTGAAATGGCAGACTTCGTGGAAGCGATACAAAGGCGGACAGACTACGCCAATTTACATCGTGCAGTTGAGTGATTTGAAACTCGAGAAAGTGCCGCGACAGAACTCGAACGATTCGCATCCGGTATGGTTCGGCGACACGGTGTATTTCCTGTCCGATCGCAACGGAGCAGTAACGCTGTTTGCCTACGATACGAAGACAAAAACGGTGAAGCAGGCCGTCGAGAACAAGGGATTGGACCTGAAATCCGTTTCAGCAGGTCCTGACGCGCTTGTCTACGAGCAATTTGGCGGGATTTATTTGTTTGAGCCAAAGAGCGGGAAGTCGACCAAGCTTGCGATTCGCGTCTCCGGCGATCTGCCGGCCACGCGGCCGCATTTCGAGAAAGTAGGGGACAAGATTCAGAACGCCGGAATCTCGCCGACGGGCGTGCGGGCGGTTTTTGAGGCACGCGGCGAAATCCTGACCGTACCCTCGGAAAAAGGCGATGTGCGGAATCTCACGCGCACGACGAACGTCGCGGAGCGCGATCCATCGTGGTCGCCCGACGGGAAGTGGATCGCTTATTTTTCCGATGAAAGCGGTGAGTATGCGCTTCATCTAGTCGATCAGTCGGGACTTGGCACTGTGAAAAAAATAGGCTTGGGCGATCCGCCATCGTTCTTCTATGCACCGACGTGGTCGCCGGACAGCAAGAAGATCGCGTTCACCGACAAACGTCTGAATTTCTGGTACGTGGACCTCGACAAAGGTGCGCCGGTGAAAGTGGACACCGATCGATTCGAGGACCCCACAGTGAGCTCCAGCGTCGCGTGGTCGCCGGACAGCAAGTGGCTGACGTATTCAAAATTCCTGGAAAATCACTTGCGCGGCGTCTTCGTGTATTCGATCGAAACCAGCAAGGTTTCGCAGATCACCGATGGAGTAGGTGATGCACGCTATCCCGTGTTCGACAAGGGCGGCAAGGAGCTGTTTTTCGCGGCGAGCACCGACATGGGGCTGTCGTCGGGCTGGCTCGATCTTTCCAGTTACCAGCATCCGGTATTGCGCAGCGTGTATGCGGCAGTCTTGAAAAAAGGCGAGAAATCGCCCGTCGAGCCACAAAGCGACGAAGAAAAAGGCCCGGACGCGAAGAAAGACGAAGCGAAATCAGACGAAAAAAAAGATGTCGCCGACAAAAACAAAGCGGATCAGGGCAAAGACGCGGAAAAAAGCAAAGAAGGCGACAAGGGCAAGGAAGGCGAGAAGAAAGACGAGCCGGTCAAGGTCACCATCGATTTGGACGGCATCAGTCAGCGCATCGTGGCGTTGCCCATCAAGCCCGCGAACTACACGCAACTCGACACCGGCAAGACGGGAACGCTTTTCGTAACCGAAATCGCGGATGTGCCGCGGTTCGAGCGAGGGCCGTCGCCGGCAACGGTCAGCAAGTTTGATTTGACCACGCGAAAGACGGAACCGTTCCTAAGCGGGGTTACCAGCTTCGGTGTGTCGGCCAACGGCGAAAAGGTCCTGTACAAGCAAGGGCCGGGCTGGGTTCATCGCGGCGGCCAGCGCCGCTCCGAAGCCTGGAGACGGCGCGCTCAAACTCGATGGCATGGAGGTTTACGTTGATCCGCGCGTTGAGTGGAATCAGATGTATCACGAAGTGTGGCGCATTGAGCGCGACTTCTTGTACGACCCAGGCCATCACGGGCTGAATCTTGCCGCTGCGGAAAAGAAATACGCGCCCTACCTGAAAGGTGCGGGCGGCCGCGCCGATCTAAGCTATTTGTTCGACGAGATGCTCGGCGAAGTCACCATCGGACACATGTTCATCTTCGGCGGAGACGTTCCCAAAGCGCCCGAAGTAAAAGGCGGTCTGCTCGGCGCGGACTACAAAATTGAAAACGGGCGTTACCGGTTCGCGCGTATCTTCAACGGCGAAAATTGGAATCCCGATTTGCGTGCACCTCTCACGCAACCCGGCGTGGACGTCAAGGTGGGCGAATATCTCCTGGAAGTGAATGGCGTGGACGTGCGGCCTCCTGCAGACGTCAGCAATTTTCTGGAAAATACCGCGGACCAGCAGATGCGCATCAAAGTTGGCCCGAATGCGGATGGCAAGGACGCGCGCGACGTTACCGTCGTTCCGGTGGCCAGCGAATTTCCTCTGCGCAGTCGCGCCTGGGAAGAAGACAACCGGCGGAAAGTGGATGAACTGAGCGGCGGCAAACTCGCCTACGTACACGTTCCGGACACGAATGTCGGCGGATACCAGAATTTCAACCGCTTTTATTTTGGACAAGTTGGGAAACAGGCGGCGGTTATCGACGAGCGCTACAACCATGGCGGACAAATCGCCGACTACATTATCGACGAGCTGGAGCGGCCGTTGCGCAACTGCGCCATCACCCGCGAAGGCGAGAAATTCTGCTCGCCGCTCGCGCAAATCTACGGACCGAAGACCATGATCATCAACGAGATGTCCGGATCGGGCGGCGACGCACTGCCGTGGATGTTCAAGCAAGACAAAGTTGGCCCTCTGGTTGGCACGCGGACGTGGGGCGGCCTTGTCGGCATTTGGAACTACCCGCCGCTGCTGGATGGAGGCTTTGTGACCGCACCGCGCGGCGCGATCTATGGCCTGCACGGAGAGTGGGAAGTGGAAAATTACGGCATCGCGCCGGATATCGAAGTGGAAAACGATCCGGCGTCCGTTGCGGCTGGACACGACGCGCAGCTCGAGAAGGCCGTGCAGGTGACCCTCGACGCGCTGAAGAAAAATCCGGTCGTGATTCCCGATCATCCGCCCTATCCGAACTACCATAAGAAGTAGCTTGCGATCGGACGTCCAGCCCAAAGATCCTCGGATGGCCGCAACACTACTAGTAGCGGCCGCGTGATACTGTGAGCGAGAGCCATCCATGCCGGAACTTCCTGAAGTCGAAACTGTAGCGCGAGGGCTGCGCCAATCGATCCTCGGCCGACGGATTCTGTCCGTGCGGCTCGGCAAGACCGATTTCATCGACGACCCTGCGGCGCTCGAGCAGCATCTTCCGGGTCGCAGGATCGACGCCGTTGATCGCTTCGGAAAATTCATGCTGCTGCGGCTGTCGGCCGTTGCCGCCAGCGAGCGCCCACCCGAAAATGGCGACTCTGCACCCGCATCCCTGCTCGTGCACCTGGGAATGACGGGTCAGCTTGCGCCGAGCCCCGCCGCGCAGCCGCACGAGAAGCACACGCACGTCTGGATGTTGCTAGACGACGGCCGGGAGCTGCGCTACACGGACCCGCGGCGCTTCGGGCGCATGGCGTATCTCGCCGAGGCTCCGCTTGCTGAACACCTGACCACATTTGGCGCGGACCCCCTGGAAGTCGGAGCCGAAGAGTTCGCGGCGCGAATCCGTCAGCGCCGCGCGCGAATCAAAGCACTGCTGCTGGACCAGAGCGTCCTTCGCGGCGTCGGCAACATCTACGCCGACGAGAGTCTGTGGCGTGCCAAAATTCATCCCGCGCGGCTCGGCGCCCAGCTCAACGAAGAACAAGCGGAAACGTTGCGCAAAGTCCTCCAAGACATCCTGCACAAGGCCATCGCCCTGCGCGGCTCATCGATCTCTGATTTTCTTGACGCCAATGGCGAGCCGGGAGAATATCAGCGGCACCATCGAGCTTATGGGCGCGAAGGAAAGGGCTGCTACCGCTGCGGCACGTCAATTCGCCGCGCGATCGTTGCGGGGCGCAGCAGTTATTTTTGCCCCAGGTGCCAGCGCGCGCCGCGGAGCCGCAGACACCCTGGATGAAATCCCTCGGGTACGCCGCGCCAAATACTTTCAAGATGCCAACCACTCACTTCAAGGGAGAACGGATGAACTCACGTCAAGACTGCGGTGCTGCTGTGCGGTTGTGTGCTTCTGCTGATCGGAGTGCGCGCCCGCTCGGCGCGGCCTTCGCCGGACGATCAGAGTCCCTTTGCCGCGGCGGATGCGCGCATTCTCAGCGAGATCCGCGAACACAGCGAGGTGATGGCGAATCTCGAGTATCTTTCAGACAGCATCGGGCAGCGGCTGACGGGTTCGCCGCAGCTCAAGCAAGCCAATGAATGGACGCGCGACATGTTCCAGAAGTACGGCCTGACCAACGCGCACCTCGAGCCGTGGACCATCGCGCGCTCCTGGACCCGCGGCGCCGCCCGCGCGCGGATCGTCAGTCCGGCGGAACATCCGCTGACCATCGCGGCCGCCGGATGGTCGCCGAGCACCCCAGGCGCAGTCCAAGGCCCCATCGTGTACTTCGACGCCAAGAAAAAGGAAGAGTTCGCGAAGTTTCACGGCAAGTTGAAAGGCGCAATCGTCATCTATCAGGAGCCGCAAGCCTTTCGCCGCCGAAGCCGGCGGTTTCCAACGCCGAGGCCGTCGGTCCGATGCAGCAGCCGCCTGCGCGAATCGGCGAGCCGCCGATTCCCGATCCCTACTACGCATTTCTGCAGGCGGCGAAAGACCGAACGCAATTCTGGAAGGACGAAGGCGTGGTGGCCATCCTGCGCGACGCGAACAAACCGCACGGTCTGCTGAACATGACCGACGTCAGCCTAGAAAAATACGCGCCCGGCATGATCCCCACGGCGTTTATCACCGGCGAAGGCTACCGCTTGATCTTTCGCTTGCTGAAGCACGGTCCGGTGCAAGTCGAAATCGAAATGACGAACGCGATGGGCGAGAAACCGATGGAGGTCTACAACACCGTCGCGGACATTCGCGGATCGGAAAAGCCCGACGAGGTGGTGATCCTCGGTGCGCATCTCGATTCTTGGGACTTGGGAACGGGCTCGACCGACAACGGAACCGGGTCGATGGCCGTGCTGGAAGCGGCGCGCACTCTCGCGAAACTCAATCTCAAGCCGAAGCGCACCATTCGCTTCGTTCTGTTCACCGGAGAAGAGCAGGGCCTGTACGGCTCCGAGGAATACGTCAAAGCGCATCAGAACGAGCTGGAAAAAATCTCCGGCGTCTTGGTGCATGACACCGGCACCGGGCGCGTGTTGAAGCTGGGCCTCCACGACAACTATCAAGACCGCGAACTCGTCGACCAGGTACTGTCGCCTCTGCATGAACTGAATCTCCTCGAGCCGAGCATGGCGCGCTCCTACGGCACTGACCATCTTTCGTTCGACGATGCCGGCGTTCCTGGATTTTTCTGCATTCAGGATCTAGCCGAATACCGGCAGACGCACCACAGTCAATCCGACACCTTCGACAAAGTGTGGAAAGACGACTTGAATCAGGGCGCACAAGTGTTGGCGGCGTGGGCGTACAACACTTCGCAGCTCCCGAACATGCTTCCGCGCCGGCCGCTGCCTTACAACCCCGGCCCGAATGCGAAGAAGCCAGAGGAAGCGCCGAAACCCGATCCGATTGCGGATCTAGACACGAAGATTGTGGAACAAGTGAAGACCGACGAGCCGCAGCTCAAAGCCAACCTGACGTACCTCGCGGATCGCATTGGACCCGCGCTTGACGGGCTCCGCGAAACTCACGCAAGCCAGCCACTGGACCGAAGAGCAATTTAAGGCCGCGGGATTGTCGAACGCGCATCTCGAGCCCTGGACCATCGAGAGCGCTTGGAGTCGCGTCACCGCCGTCGGCCGCGTCGTGTCGCCCGCCGAGCAGCAACTCACGCTTGCGGCATACGGCTGGTCGCCTTCCACGAGTGGAACGATCCGCGGGCAAGTGATCGCCCTCAAAGCCGAACGCGTCGCTGATCTCGACCAGTACAGAGGAAAGCTCAAGGGCGCGATTGTGTTGGTCGGCGAACCCGGAGAACTGGTTCCTCCGGAAAATCCCTTGCTCACGCCGTTCGACAGAATGTCCATTCCCATCGCGCTGCCGAAGGCCTTGGCCGAGGAACGGAATCTCGAAGAGATCATCAAGGTCATGCGCGAAATGCGAGCTTCCTCGAAAACGAAGGCGCGGCTGCGGTCTTGACGGCGCCGGACAAATGGTTCGGGCTCCTGAATATGTCCACCACGACCCGCGAATACAAACAAGGCAAAGTGCCCACCGCGTCGATCACCCGAGAGAATCACGGCCTTATTTCTAGACTGTTGGAGAGCGGACCCGTCGAGGTAGAGGTGAACATTCAGAATACCTTCAGCGACAAACCCGTCGAGGTCTACAACACGGTCGCGGAAATTCCTGGCACCGAAAAGCCAGACGAAGTCGTCATCGTCGGCGGCCATCTTGACTCCTGGGATCTCGGAACCGGCGCGACCGACAACGGCACCGGCTCGATGGCCGTGATCGAGGCAGCCCGCGCCCTGCAAAAACTCGGCGTGAAGCCCAAGCGCACCATTCGTTTCGTTCTCTTCACCGGAGAAGAGCAGGGACTCAACGGTTCCCGCGCGTACGTGAAAGCGCACAAGGATCAACTCGGAAAACTTTCCGGAGTCCTCGTTCACGACAGCGGCACCGGCAAGGTCCTGACCCTCGGCCTGATGGCAAACTACGCCGTGCGAGAGACCATCGACCACGCGCTGTACCCGCTGGCCCTGGCGAAAGGCGTGGAGCTGGCCGAGCCTAGCCTGCGCACCGAAGGCGGCTCCGACCACGTGCCTTTCGATGATGAGGGCGTGCCGGCCTTTTGGTGCGTGCAAGAAAACGCCGACTATGACCGCATGCACCATTCGCAAGCGGATACGCTGGACCACGTGCGCTGGGACGACCTGACGGAAGGCGCGCAGGTGCTGGCCGTGTTCGCGTACAACGTCGCGCAACTTCCCGATATGCTGCCCCGCAAACCGCCGAAGTCGAAGCACACCGAGTAGGCTTCACTAGATCATGCGAGCGGTAGTCCAACGAGTAAGCCGCGCGAAGGTATCCGTCGAAGGTCGCGTAACGGGTGAAATTGGCGCTGGGCTGATGATTCTCCTAGGCGTCGGACGCGAAGATACTTCCGCGGTCGCAGCGTCGATGGCGGAGAAAGTCGCGAATCTCCGCATCTTCGAAGACGCCGCAGGGAAGATGAATCTTTCTCTGCTGGACGTCAAAGGCAGCGCACTGGTAGTTTCGCAATTTACACTGTATGGTGACGCCCGCGGGCAGCGCCGCCCAAGCTTTCTTGCCGCGGCGCCGCCTGACCAAGCGGCGGCGCTTTACGAAGAATTCAACACTGCGCTGCGCGGTCTCGGCATCACCGTCGCTACCGGAGTGTTTCAAACCATGATGTCGGTGGAGTTGGTCAATGAAGGTCCGGTCACAATCCTCCTCGATTCTAGCAAGACGTTCTAGCCGCGCTTCGCGTACGCGCGTGGCGGGGGAGTGGACAAAAGAACTTGTCCTGCGCGAACTGAAATCACTGGCCGATCCTCGCGTGCGCGAGAAGATGGCGTACTTTGGCGTGAACGTTCCGAAAGCGCACGGCATTTCCGCTCCCGTCTTGCATAAATTTTCACGCCACATCGGCAAGGATCACACGCTTGCGGAGCAATTGTGGGCGACCGGCATTCACGAAGCGCGCATTCTCGCGACGCTTATTGGCGAGCCGGAGAAAGTCACCTCCGCGCAAATGGATCGCTGGGCTCGCGAGTTCAATTCCTGGGATGTGGTGGACTGTGCGTGTCGCTACCTGTACGTGTTCGCCGCTCCGGCGTGGAACAAGGTCGATGCGTGGAGCCGTCGGCCCGAGGAGTTCGTCAAGCGCGCGGCGTTCTCCCTGATGGCATATCTCAGCTACATCGACAAACAAGCTCCGGATGCCCGTTTTGTGCGGCTCTTGCGCGTCATCGAGCGAGAGTCAGACGACGAGCGCAATTTTGTGCGCAAGGCCGTGAACTGGGCCTTGCGCCAAATCGGCAAGCGGAATCTGCGGTTGAATCGCGCCGGCATTCAGGCAGCAGAGCGGATTCGCCTGCGTGGGTCGCGGGCGGCGCGCTGGATCGCGGCCGATGCGTTGCGTGAACTGAAAAGTGAAGCGGTGCAAAAGCGCCTGCGACGGAAGAGAGCCTGATCTATGCCGGCCGCTATCAAACCATCCGAAGTCAAGATTCGCCGCGCTAGAAGCAGCGATGCCGCGCGACTCGCCGCACTTTCCGTCGAGTTAGGATATCCCGCAACATCAAGCGAGATAAACATCCGCCTGCGACGGTTGAAGCCGGCAAGTGACCATGCCGTCTTTGTTGCAGAGAGCGGGGGCGAAGTGCTGGGCTGGCTGCACGTCAGCGCCTCTTATTTGCTGGAACTTCCGCAGCGTGCTGAAGTGAATGGTTTAGTCGTGACGGGAGCGCACCGGGGCTTGGGAGCGGGGGCGCGCCTGCTCGCCGCGGCCGAGGCCTGGGCGCGAAAGAAAAAGTGCGTCAGCATGTCGGTGCGCTCCAACGTTCTCCGCGATCGCGCACACTCATTCTACGAGCGCCACGGCTACGAGCACTACAAGACACAAAAAGCATTTCGCAAGCCGCTGTGATTCAGCAGTTTGTAGCCCACGCCACGAACCACCTTGGAGTGCGGCGGCTAGCCGCCGCCTTTACGGTCGCTCCACCGGCACGAATGCCTCATTTCCTGCGGGCAGGACCGCGTCGAGAATCTTCGCGTTGCTCGCTAGCGCGGCTTGTCTTCCACTTCGATTTCGATGATTTCCGACCAGCGTTTGCCGGTGACAAACATCCTGTGGCGTTTCGCGTCGTAAGCGATTCCATTCAGCACATCTTCGGAGTCGTGCTGCTCCCTGGTCACGAGCGGCGTCAGGTCGATCCACGCCAACACTTGCCCCGAGCGCGGGTCAATGCGCGCGATTCGTGAGCCGTGCCAGATGTTCGAGAAAATCTCGCCGTTGATATATTCCAGCTCGTTCAAGTTCGTCACCGCCTCGCCGCCCGCGTACACTTCGAGCGTCTTCGTGACCGCGAACGACGCCGGATCAATGAACTGAAGCGTATTCGTTCCGTCGCTCAAGATCAGCGACGCGTCGTCGTGAGTAAGTCCCCAGCCTTCGGATTGATAGTGAAATTCTCCAGCCTTCCGAAAACTGCGCAGGTCGTAAACAAACCCAACCTTGGACAGCCAGGTCAGTTGATAGATCTTTCCGTGATAAATCGTCAAGCCTTCGCCAAAATACTCCTCCGGTAAATTGACGCGCCGGAGCACTTCCCCGGTCTCCAGCGTCACCTCTCGCAGGCTCGATTGGCCCTGGCGCCCGGTGCTCTCGTATAGGTGACCTTCGTAATACTCCAGCCCTTGCGTGAACGCTTTCGGGTCGTGCGGATACGCCTTGACGATCTTCGCGCTGAATACAGGGATCGGCCCGTGCGTATTTTGGGCGGCGGCAGTTGAGAAAGAAGAGAATTCGGCGCTCCGGCCTTGCACGATGCCGCAGCCGCTTTGCCAGAAGCCAGCGAGCGGCAGCACAAACGCCGCGCAGGTTAGCCACAAACTCCGAAAGCTTCGCGCTCGATGCATCGTTAGCACCACGGCCGGTCAATGCCAGAAAGCACGGGGATTATCACTTGGAACGCCGCGGAAAGCGAGTTGGTCAAGTGTATCGCAACACGATATACTTATTCGATGGCCGCCGAGATCACCAGGGAAGAATACCGGGCCCTTGCGGAACTCCGCCACCGCATCCGTCACTTCTTGCGCCAAGGAGACGAAGTGGCGCGCGCCGCAGGGCTCGAGCCGCAGCAATACCTGCTCTTGCTGATGATTCGCGGCCTTCGCGACGGCGAAGAAGCGACCATCCGGACTCTCGCGGAGCGCCTGGCGCTGAAGCATCACAGCGCGGTCGAATTGATCGACCGTTTGGAAACGCATGGCTACGTCCGGCGAACCCGCGGCCGCGACGACCGCCGGCGTGTCCTGGTGTCGCTGCTGCCGCGTGGCGAGCGAGTCCTCGAGGAAGTGGCCCAGCAGCGTATCAACGAGCTGCGTTCGCACGGCCATCAACTGGTGCGAGCCATCGATCAATTGCTGGAGCCGGCGCGCAAAGCGAAGAATAGCAATCACACAAAAAAGGCGGCAACAAAGGGAATGCGAGGCAGTCGTGGGTAACAATTCGGAAAAAGACGCGCGGGAGAAAAAATCGAAACCGCAAAATGGCGAGCACAGCCAGTCGTGGGAAGTGCTGGGCGATTTCACGACCACAGTTCGTTTGTTACCCATCTCGGGACTTGCGATGGCCATCGGAGTGCTCGCCGCGTTCGTAGCGTTGGCGCTGCTCCGGCTGATCGGCTTGTTTACAAATCTATTTTATTTCGGGCGCTGGAGCACGGCTCTGGTTTCGCCGTCGGGAAATCATCTAGGACTTTTCAGCGTACTGGTTCCCATCGGTGGCGCGCTGATCATCGGCGCAATGGCGCGCTACGGCTCGGAGCGCATCCGTGGCCACGGCATACCCGAGGCCATCGAAGCGATTCTGATCAATGGGAGCCGCGTCGAACCGAAAGTCGCTTTGCTGAAGCCGATTTCCTCGGCGATCTCGATTGGCTCGGGTGGCCCGTTCGGCGCGGAAGGCCCGATCATCATGACCGGTGGTGCGTTCGGCTCGATGATCGCGCAACTATTTCATCTCACCAGCGCCGAGCGCAAAACGCTGCTGGTAGCGGGCGCCGCTGCCGGGATGTCGGCAACCTTCGCCGCGCCGGCCGCGTCGGTCCTGCTCGCGGTGGAACTATTGCTTTTTGAATGGAAGCCGCGAAGTTTGATTCCCGTGGCGCTCGCCAGCGCTATGGCCGCTGTGCTTCGCCGTTACCTCCTCGGATTTGGCCCGCTTTTTCCAGTCCCCGAACATCCCCTGTTTATTGGCCCCAAGGGATTGCTGGGATGTGTCCTGGTAGGTCTTCTCGCGGGGGTGTTGTCGGCACTGCTCACTTTGTCGGTGTATGCGGCTGAAGACGCATTTCAGCACTTGCCAATTCACTGGATGTGGTGGCCGGCGATCGGCGGTCTGGCGATCGGAGTAGGCGGCTTGATTTTTCCGCAGGCACTCGGCGTGGGTTACGACACCATCGGCGCTTTGCTGCAGGGCAGCGTGACCACACACGTGATTATCGGCGTCTTGCTGGTCAAATGGTTCATTTGGGCGGTATCGCTCGGTTCCGGCACTTCGGGCGGCGTACTGGCGCCGCTCTTGATGATGGGTGGCGCGCTCGGCGGCATGGAAGCCATGTTCCTGCCGAACGAGGGCGCGGGCTTCTGGCCGCTCATCAGCATGGGCGCGGTTCTTGGCGGCACGATGCGCTCGCCGTTTACGAGCATCGTGTTTGCGTTTGAGTTGACGCACGATGCCAACGTGTTCCTCCCGCTGCTGGTGGGCAGCGTGGTCGCGCATGGTTTCACGGTGCTGACGCTGAAGCGGTCGATCTTGACGGAGAAGGTTGCTCGCCGCGGATATCACTTGAGCCGTGAATACGCCGTCGATCCTCTCGAGATCTTGTTTGTGCGCGAAGTGATGCGCACCAAAGTCGTGGCCTTGCCGGCCACCAGCACCTTGCGCGAGCTGCAGCACTCCTTACGAGCTGATCATCGGCAACAACAGAGGCTGCTGCCGGTGGTCGATGGGCAAGGGAAGCTCGTAGGCGTGTTCACGCGGCGGGATCTTCAGGAACGCGTCGAGCGAGAAGGCGACGCGGCGCTGCAACGCTCCCTCGGCGAACTGGTACGAACCGAAACCGTGCAAACGTATCCGGACGAACCCTTGCGCGTAGTGGTGTATCGCATGGCAGAGAACGGTTTCACCAGAATGCCCGTAGTGGAACGCGCGACGCGAAAATTCCTCGGGCTCGTTTCACTAGACGATCTCTTGAAGGCCCGCGCGCGGCACCTTGAGGAAGAGCGCCGGCGGGAACGCCCGCTGAAGCTGCGGTTCCTGATGCCCGGCGGCCAAGTCGACGAAGAGACGCCGGTTACGCGCTGAGACGCCCGAGAGATGCCGCAAACCGCAGATCAGGTCAATCCAAGACCGGCGAAATGGTGGGACGCGCCGTCGCTGCAGTGGGCCGGATTCCTGAAGCGCCGGGAAGAGCAAGTATTTCTCGTCCTGACGCTGCTCATCGGCGCATTGGTAGGCTTGGCGGTAGTCGCGTTCATCGTTCTCACCGAGCACGCCGGTGCGCGAATCTATCCGGCAGGCGGAGCGGCGTGGCGCCGCCTTCTTGCCCCGTTGGTAGGCTCGCTGGCGATGGGCTATCTGCTCTTCAAATATTTCCCGGATGCGCGTGGCAGTGGCGTCCCACAAACGAAAGCTGCCCTGTACGCTCGCGGCGGTTATATTTCGCTGGCCACGGTATTCGGAAAGTTTTTCTGCACCTCGGCGACGCTGGCCAGCGGAATTCCACTCGGGCGCGAGGGGCCGTCGGTACAAGTCGGCGCGGGGCTGTCGTCGGTGCTTGGCCGGAAGCTCGGGCTGAGCCCGGAGAAGGTCAAGGCGCTCATCCCTGTTGGAGCAGCCGCGGCCGTAGCCGCCGCGTTCAATACGCCGCTGGCGGCAGTACTGTTTACGCTGGAAGAAGTCGTGGGCGACTTGCACGCTCCGGTGCTGGGATCGGTCGTGCTAGCTTCAGCTACTTCGTGGGCAATGCTGCGGTTGCTCCTGGGAAACGATCCGCTGTTCCAGGTCCCGCAATACCAATTGGTGAGTCCCTGGGAACTGGGCGTGTATGCAGTTCTCGGCCTGCTCGGCGGTTTCGTGTCGGTGGCGTTCACGAAGCTGCTCCTGAGAATGCGGGAATTTTTTCTCCGGCTGCCGCGCAAGACGTTGTGGTTCCAACCGGTGGCCGGCGGACTGCTCGTGGGCATCATGGGCTGGTTCGTGCCGCAGATTTTGGGCGTCGGATACAAGCACGTGGGAGAAGCCCTGAACGGCGGCATGGCGCTCAAGCTCATGGTGCTGCTGCTAGTGCTGAAGCTTTTCGCGGTGACCACCAGCTACGCATCGGGAAACGCTGGCGGCATCTTCGGACCAGCGCTTTTTCTCGGAGCCATGCTCGGCGGCATCGTGGGCACGGTAGCGCACCATTTTTCGCCAGGTTACGTCGCATCGCCGGGCGCGTACGCTCTGGTCGGCATGGGAACCGCATTCGCGGGAATCGTGCGCGCTCCGATGACCTCCGTGGTGATGATCTTTGAAACCACGCGCGATTATGCGGTCATCGTTCCGCTCATGATCTCCAACCTCGTCAGCTTCTTCATTTCGTCGAGATTCCAGCGGCAGCCTATCTACGAGGTGCTGGCCCACCAGGATGGCATTCATTTGCCGAGTGCGGAATCAAGGTCGCAGGAAGGGCAACGCCGCGTGATGCGGGTGATGCGAGCCGCGACGCAACTGGTGGACGCTTCGATGACCGTGCAGGAAGCAGCAGAAAAGATGAAAGGCAACCCATTTCGCTCCTGGCCGGTCACAAACGCCGAGGGCGTTGTTGGCATGGTTAGTTCCGCTGTCCTGCAGAAGGCCTTAGCCGACGGCGAGGCGAGTCGAACTCTTGCCGAGTTTCTGACCGACGGGGATTTTCCCCACTTACACGCGGATCATCCGCTGACCATGGCGCTGGAGCGCATGGGCGCCACGCAACTGGACGTGCTGCCTGTCGTGAGCCGCTCGAATGTTCATAAGCTGGAAGGCGTCGTGACCTTACCGGACGTTTTGAATTCCTACGGCTTTGGAGGGACCGAGAAGCCCGTCTAAAAGCCGCCGCCGCCACCGCCGCCGAATCCGCCGCCCGAGAAACCGCCGCCACCGCCTCCACCAAAGCCGGAACCACCCGAGCTTCGCGGCGCGGAAGTCATGGCGCTGCTGGTGAGCGACGACATGGTGTTGAGGTTGCTGACGAAGCTCATGGCATAGAAATTGGGGCCGAAGGACGAGCCGCGATACCAACTGGGCGGCTCTTTCAAGATTCCCTGGAAGGCCTTGCTCCAATTTTTCTCAACGCCGAGGGCCATAGCAAAGGGCAGGAACTTCTCGAACATTTCCGGTGTCTTGATCATCTTGTTGAAGCGGTCGGATTCCACGTGGACGAGAAAATCTTCGAAGCCGAGGACGCCTTCGAGAGCCCGCGTGCCTTGTTCCGTGTGTGCCGGCATGAACCAGCCGAAGCCGCAAATGATGGCGGCCGTCAGAATTCCCCCGATGACAAAGGCCGGCGGCGCCATGCCAAGCCGCGAGGCGAGCGCCAAACCGCCCCAGATCACGATCACGCCAACGACAACGCCCATGCCAATGTACGAAGAGCGCACGGAGTCAGGGCGCCGCTTGTAGTAGCCGTGAGTGACGAGCGACTCGAAGATGCGATTCTTCACGTCCGGCAAGTTCCTGTAGAAATGGTTCTGCAGGCTGGACATCGAGACCGACTCACCAACCGTTCCGGCGGAAAACAGGCCGCCCAGCAAGACCTGCTCGTGAGGCTTCAGCTTCGACCACTCCGAGCGATCCTTGTGCACGATGAAGTTGTAGTCCTTGTCGTGCACCAGGCCCATCATGCGGTCCTTGGTGTGTTCCTCAATGACGATGTAGCCGCGCACGGCAAGATCGACGATGGAAGCGGTGATGTCGCGCATATCGGCGGATTCGTCGACCAAGGTGCCGGCTTCACCCGGCGTAAGCTGATCGGGCGGCTCATATTGAGCGGCGATAGGACGCAAGCGCGGATCGCGGCCACGCGTCCACCACACGTAGAACATGATGACGAAGGTGAGAACCGGTAGAAACAGCGGCCAGTTGCCGCGAAGGAAGAGAGCGACTTTGTCGAAAGTGGTGGGCTCGTGGACAAAGCCTTTATCGAACGCCACGGCGATCGTGAGGCCTTCGTGCAGATGGAGTGGCTCGCGAGTGTGAACCTCGACGGCATTGCCGCTGATTTCCACGTCGGCATCCTGCGCGCGCGAACGATAGCCGCCGGTGAAGGGATTGGCGCGAATGTTGGTGGTGCGCTCGGGAAGGACGATACGGGCGCTGGCGGCCTGGATCGGAATGTCCCACTCGTCGCCGGTGACGTTCCAGTAGAGCTCGTCGTGATCTTCGAAGAAGCGCAGGGCGTCGGAAACGGTGTATTCGATGGAGATGATTTGCACCGAATTGTCGGCGTCGGGAATATAGATTTTCAGCTTGCGGTAGTGACGCTCTCGGCTGCTGTCAAATTTGAGGGTGTTGCCGTGCGCGTCGGTGATGCGTTTGACGTTCAGGAACAGCGAGTAGTTGAAGCCCTGGGGCGTGACGTACTCGACCGGAATCGACCGATACAGGCCATGCCAGGGCCCGCCGAAGTAGTGTATTTGGATGCTCTCGGTGACGTCGATCGAGCCGTTCGGCAGGACGGTGGCTTCCGAGTGGAAGTTCTCGAGACGCTGCTCGCGCGTGGTGTATGCGGAGGCGAACGGAAAGAACAGAGCGGCGACGAGTACGGCGGCCAGCAGGCACCGCATCGGGATGTGGCCGGGACGCATAGTGCGGGTCGCGCCCGGAGCCTAAGCCGTAGGTGCGGCGGGCGTGCTGAAACTGACTTTGGGAGCTTCGCGCTCGGCTGGAGCGGCAACCTCGAAGAATTCACGAGCCTTGAAGCCCAGCATGTTGGCAAAGATGTTGGTGGGGAATTGCTGAATCTTGGTGTTCAGATCGCGCACGACCGCGTTGTAGTAACGGCGAGCATTCTGGACGGTATCTTCGATCTGGGTGAGCGAATTCTGCAACGAGGTGAAGCTCTCGATAGCGCGGAGCTGCGGATAGGCCTCGGACAGCGCAAAGAGGCTCTTCAGCGCGCCGGAGAGCATGTTCTCGGCTTGGGCCTTGTCGCCGGGACCGGTGGCGCTCATAGCGCGATTGCGCGCGTTGATGACGGCTTCGAGAGTCCCCTTCTCGTGCGCCGCATAGCCCTTGACGGTTTCGACGAGGTTGGGGATGAGGTCGTAGCGGCGCTTGAGCTGCACGTCGATGTCGGCCCAGGCGTTGTCGCAGGTGACTTTGAGGCGCACCAAGCCGTTGTACATTCCGATCACAAGAAAGATGAGCAGGACGATGGCGCCTAGGATTACCCAACCGATCATGAAAGAACCTCACGCAGAAAGTGGTACGTACGCATCTGGGATGAGGCCAATATACGTGGCGCTGGCGTAGGTGTAAAGGGAGGCAACGCGGGCCGTGGGGTGCTTACGTTTTTTCGGGACTCGCGTCAGTCAGTGCGAGGTGACTCATGCGTTTCGCTCGATTATCAACAGTAATTTCCGTGATCGTATTTGCGTTGAGCGGGCTCACCATGTTGTCGGGTACGCCTGGTCAGTCGCAACCCGCCCTGCAGCAGGCGCAGAGGCCGGAACTGAAGATTCTCGATGCTTGGAGTGGCCGATGGACCACGCAAGGCAAACTCTTTGATACCGCCTACAGCCACGCAGGCAGTATCACGATCACGATGACATGCGGGTGGTCCGCATACGACGGATACATGATCTGCGATCACCTCTTCGAGGGCCCCGCCGGAAAACGCAACGATCTCACGATCTATACCTACAATCCGGCGGACAATTCCTACAAATTCTTCGGCGTTGACCAGACAGGTGCACCCCGCAGTGTTCCGCTGACCATTGAAGGAAACATCTGGACTTACAATAGTGACATGGAAAAGGACGGCAAGAAAATCCTCATAAAGACCATCAACGATTTCTCGAGTCCCGGCATTGTCACGTGGAATACGAAATTCTCGGATGATGCCGGCGCGCATTGGACGCTCATGAATCAGGGCGTCGATACTAAAATTCGTTGAGAAGTTCTTGTTACCGCCTTCTGGCGGTGCAATCCACACATTCGGCTCAAATTGGCGCGTGGCCAAGAGAATCAGTCGCGCGTAGACTTGTACCCGAAGCACGGAAAGTCGGCAACGCGACAGGGGGTTGCGGCAGGTTTGCGCGGCCGGAGATTTGCTTTGGCGACAAATCAATTGATCGGCTGCACGGTGAGGAGCGTGTGCTTGGCGCTCTGCTGGCTGATCTTGTGGATCGACCCCGGTCAAGCGCAGAACTCCGGTGCTGCTCCCAACGCGACGGTCAAGAGTGACGCCCTCGTGGTCTATTCGGACATGCGCACGTCCAGCGCTGCGGTGAGTTCGCTGAAGAAGGGCGACCAAGTCGTCGTGGATTTCGAGTTCAAGACTTCAGCGGAGAAATGGTGCCGCGTCAAACTGGCGTCGCAGAAGACGAGGCTAGGTTACGTGCTGTGCGCAGGACTCGACCGAAAGGAAGAGGCCGCCTCTGCTCGCTCGCCCGGAACCGGCACTTCGAGAGCGGCGGTGAACAGTTTGCCGCTGGCGCCTCCAGCGCCGCGATCGACGAGCGGATACGATGAGATCGCGAACCTGGTCGTCCGCGAAGGGGCGATCGACGTCACAAAGCTTGCGGAATTGGATGCGGCGTCGCGGAGCGGCTCGGCTGCGGCCATGAGGCGGGCTGCGCTGGCGCATTACGCGGCGGGGAATTTTGAGCTTTCGCGAAACAGCAACGACGAAGCCATCGAGGAATACCGGTCCGCGCTGGGATTCGCGGCCAAGCAGCCCGATTTGCAGGTCGCCAGCCTGGTCCGCTTGGCGTTCGTGCACCTGCATCGCAGCGAATACTCCGCGGCGGTGGAATACCTGGATCGCGCGCGGGCGTTGGCGCCGAAGTCCGTTGTGGTGGCGCGCCTGTCAGGCTGGGCGTACTACGGGCTGGACCGGCTGGACGAAGCCGTCGAGCAGTGGAGCATGGCGCAAGAGATCGAGCCTGACGAGGATGTGGGGAAATTATTGGAAAGAGCGGAGATCGATAAAGAAGCAGAAAGCGGCTTTCGCAGCGGGCAAACGAGCCACTTCACGCTGCACTACGAAGGATCGGCGACGCCACAGCTTGCCGCGGAGATTCTACGCGCGCTAGAGGACGACTTCCGCAGCATCCAGTCCGAGCTGCGCTTCGCTCCGCAAGAGCCGGTGGCGGTGGTGCTGTACACCCAGCAGAACTTTCGCGACATCACGCGCGCGCCGAGCTGGGCAGGCGCGTGGAACGATGGGCGGATTCGCGTGCCGGTGCAAGGCTTGACCTCGGTTTCCGATCCGCTCTCGCGGATCTTGAAGCACGAACTGACGCACAGCTTTGTGCGGCAGAAGACCCAGGGCCATTGCCCGCAATGGCTGCACGAGGGTTTCGCGCAGTGGATGGAGGGCCGGCGTAGCGACAACGCCGCGCAGCCGCTGCTCGCGGCGTACGAACACCAGCAGACTCCGCCGCTGCGCGCCCTGGAAGGTTCGTGGGCGGAATATTCCAGTCCGCAAGCGGGCATGGCGTACGCGTGGTCGTTGGCGGCGGTGGAATACATCGTGGCGAACTCGGGGATGTGGGGAGTGGAGCGGCTGCTGGAGAATCTAGCTTCGGGGTCCGCGATCGAGCCTGCGCTTGGTTCAGCCCTGCAGACCAACTATGCCGACATCGAGCGGGGAACCGCGGAGTATCTGCGCCGGACCTACGTCAAGTAGGCATCAACCTCGGGGTTGGGATGACGCGAGGAAGGTACGCTGGACTAGAGAGCGTTGCCAGACGCAGTCCTTGGTGCCCGTGTTATCTCTAACTTATAGTACCTATTTAGTTTATGCTGCTATGGATGTCTTTCCGCCTCTTCTAAATGCTCTTCAAAACACAGAGTGCTTCGGTTTACGGCATTGACGCTTATGTGGTCGAAGTCGAGGTGGACGTTGGCTCGGCGCGCATGACGGATTTCAACGTCGTGGGCCTGCCCGACAATGCCGTGAAGGAGAGCCGCGAGCGCATCAAGTCCGCGCTGCGGAATTGCGGCTTCGAGTTTCCGCACGGACAAGGCGTGACGATCAATCTGGCGCCCGCCGACGTCCGCAAAGAAGGCTCGGCGTTCGATCTACCCATGGCCCTGGGACTGGTGGGATGCATGGGGCATTTCTTCGGCAAGCCGCTGGACCAATGCATGTTCCTGGGTGAGTTGTCGCTGGACGGGAGCGTGCGGTCGGTGCGTGGGGCGCTATCGGCGGCGTTGGCCGCGCGCGAAGTAGGACTGAAGGCCATCGCCGTACCGGAATCCAACGCACGCGAGGCCGCGGTGGTGGAAGGCGTGGAAGTGTTTGCGCTGAAGTCGCTGCCGCAGGCGGTGGACCTGGTGAACGCGCCGGAATCGTTCCATCCGGTGAAGGTGGATGCGCGGCAGTTGCTTTCCGAGGCCGCGCAGTACTCCGTGGACCTGAAGGACGTGCACGGGCAGCAGGCGGCCAAGCGCGCTTTGGAAGTGGCGTGCGCGGGCGGGCACAACATCTTGTTTATCGGGCCGCCGGGCGCGGGCAAGACGATGCTGGCAAAGCGTATACCGACGATCCTTGCGCCGATGTCCCTGGACGAGGCCATCGAGACGACGCGCATCCACAGCGTTGCAGGAGTACTCGAGGATAGCCGGGGGCTGGTGGGAACACGGCCGTTTCGCTCGCCGCACCACACCATCAGCGACGCCGGATTGATTGGAGGCGGCGCGGTGCCGCGACCTGGCGAGGTTTCGCTGGGCCACAACGGCGTGCTGTTTCTGGATGAGCTGCCAGAATTTCAGCGCAATGTCCTCGAGGTAATGCGCCAACCCTTGGAAGACGGCTCGGTGACCATTGCGCGGGCAGCCGTATCGGTCACGTTTCCTTCGCGGTTCATGCTGGCGGCGGCGATGAACCCGTGTCCGTGCGGGTACTTCGGGGATCCCAAGCGGGAATGCCACTGCACGCCGCCCATGATCCAGCGGTACGTATCGAAGATTTCCGGACCGCTGCTGGATCGCATCGACATCCACATCGAAGTGCCCGCGGTGAAGTACAAGGAACTGCGCGCGCCGTCATCCTCGGAGGATTCCGCGATGGTACGGGCGCGGGTGATCGAAGCGCGAAACCGCCAGACGGAGCGTTACCGCTCGGAAAAGACAACCTACTCCAACGCGCAAATGATGCCCAAGATGATTCGCAAATTCTGCGCCATATCCGCGGACGGAGAAAAGCTGCTGGAGAACGCCATCACCCGCCTGGGGCTTTCCGCCCGCGCACACGATCGCATACTGAAGGTGGCGCGCACCATTGCGGACCTGGATGCCGCCGAGAACATCGAGCCGCGGCACTTAAGCGAGGCCATTCAGTATCGCACTTTGGACCGCTCCTACTGGGCCTAATGTGCAGTGCGGCAGTGTTGTCGCCGCCCTTTCGGTACGTGGGAGCCTGCTCAGGCCGTGCCTGCAGACTTGATGGGAGGCCGGGATTTAGGGCGCAAAAGCGGGAGCAAGCTCCCGCGCTCCAAAGGGCTTAGACAACGCGCGGCGATCCTGGGCAAGCTGCTCCATTGACTCCGTTTCCGCCTATGTGTTACCCATAGTGCGCCCTAAAAAGTGTCTAATTGCGTGGCGGTGACCCAGACGCATGGCGCCAGAGACCAAGCACCTTGAAGTTACGCTGGACACCCAGGTAGAGAGTGTCAACGTGGCCGAGGAGATGTGTCTTCGCGTAGCGGAGGCCGCCGGCTTCGGTGAAGACGACTGCTACCGCATCGGGATGTCCGTGCGCGAAGGCGTGATCAACGCCTTCCATTACGGCAATCAAGAGCGCCCCGACAAGAAGATTCATCTGGCTGTGGATCTGACGCCGGAGAAAATGATCATTCACGTTTTGGACGAGGGAAAAGGTTTCGACCTGGGAAGGGTGCCCGATCCGCTGGCCCAAGAGAATCTGCTGAGCACCTCGGGGCGCGGCATTTTTCTGATGCGCGCCTTCATGGATGAATTCGATGTGGTTCCCGGCCGCACGGGCGGCGCGGAAATCATCATGTCCAAGAAGCTGCCTTCCGGGAACGAATCGAGCGCCAACGGCCAGGGCGGGCAGAACGCGTCACCCCAACAGGAACGGTAGGTCAAGAAAATGGATCTGCGTGTCACATATCGGGATGCGGGCGACGTCACGGTCGTCGACATCGGAGGGCGCATTACCCTCGGCGAAGGCAGCGCGTTGTTGCGCAAGACCGTTCGCGAGTTGCTTGACGACGGCCGGATGAAGATCGTGATTAATCTGGCGGACGTCAACTATATCGACAGCTCCGGAATCGGCGAGTTGGTGACCGCGTTCACTACCGTAAAGAACCGCGGCGGCAACCTGAAGCTTTTGCAGCTAACCAAGAAAGTCCACGATCTTCTGCAACTCACCAAGCTGTTCACTGTTTTTGAGGTCTTCTCCGACGAAAACACCGCCGTCGGCAGTTTCCGCTAGAATCCTGAGAGGCCGTTGAAATCCCGATAGGGTCGCGGGGATTCCTGTAGAACTCTTACGCTGAGATCCCTTCACCCATCCTCGTCGGATGGGTTCAGGGTGACAAACTTGAGAACTGCTACCGACACAGCCTGGGTGGAGGAGCGCGCCAAGGCGCAGGGCTTTGATTTGTGTGGCGTGGTACGCGCGGCGAAGTTTCCCGAACTGGCGCAAACCGAGGAATGGCTCGCGCGTGGCTACGCGGGAGAGATGAAATATCTCTTCGACACGCGGCGCAGCAATCCGGAAAGCGTCCTGCCGGGAATTCAGAGCGTGATCGTTTGCGCATTGAACTACAACACGGAACGACTCAAATCGACGGACGTGCCCGAGGATTCGAATGTTGACGAGCCGCGCGGATGGATTTCTCGGTATGCGTGGGGCAGCGACTACCATGATGTGCTGCGAGAAAAACTCGATGCTCTGGCAGCGGCATTGCGCGGGCGCTTCGATGAGGCGTTTGAGACGCGCGTGTACGCCGACACCGGACCCGTGCAGGAGCGGGTATTCGCAAAATACGCGGGGCTGGGCTGGTTGGGTAAGAACACACTGCTTCTCAATCAGCAAATCGGCTCCTGGTTTTTTCTGGGGACGATCCTGACGACACTCGATCTAGCTCCCACGCTGGATGCTGCGGCGTCTCCTCCGCCGGATCTTTGCGGGAGCTGCCGGCGATGCATCGATGCCTGCCCGACGGACGCGCTGGTTGAGCCGTACGTTCTGGACGCGCGTCGTTGCATTTCCTACTTGACGATCGAGCTTCGCGGCAGCGTTCCCGAGGAACTGCGGGAGCCGATGGGACGCCATGTATTTGGCTGCGATATTTGCCAAGACGTGTGTCCCTGGAACCGCCGCGCGCCAGTGACACACGAAGCCGAGTTTCAAGCACGCGTCGTCCCCAGAAAAATTGGAATGCCAGCGATCGTAGACGAATCTCCGGGCGAGGAATCGTTATTTCTGCCAAGACTCGAATGGCTGGCCGCTATGGACGAAGCGGAATATCGGGAGGTGTTCCGCGGGAGCCCGGTCAAGCGGACCAAGTGGCGCGGACTGGTGCGCAACGCCTGCATCGCGCTGGGCAATTCGCGCATGCAGCGCGGCACGCGCGCGCACGAAAAGATCACCGCTCTGCTGACGCGGCTCGCCGCGTCGCCTGACGCGCCCGTCTCCGAATCTGCCCTTTGGGCGCTCTCGCGCATCCAATAAGTGTGGAAGAACAATGCGTGGGAACGCGAAGGCGAACGATTCGGCGCCGGACCCAAGCATTACCACGATATAGCGTATCGCTGTATAATCCGCAGCGCACGTTGACTTGCCCACCGCGCCGTCGGAAACCCCGATGAATCGCCGAGAATTTGTTTTTAGGACTGGCATCGTCGGCGCCGGGTTGCTTGGAACGGGCAAAACCGCGTCACGCCTTTTGCGCGCAGGCACCACAACGGATTTTGCAACAAATCTAAAATCGGAGGAAAAACCCGTGGCATTCACAGTGCCCCCACTACCGTACGCATTCGACGCACTTGAACCTCATATTGACGCCAAGACGATGGAAATCCATCACGACAAGCATCACAACGCCTACGTGACCAACCTGAACAAAGCGCTCGAAGGCCACGCCGAGTTGCAATCGAAGTCGCTGGAAGATCTGCTGAAGAATCTCGATTCTCTGCCCGACGGCATCCGCAACGCGGTCCGCAACAACGCCGGTGGACATTGGAACCATTCGTTGTTCTGGACGCAGATGAAAAAGGGCGGCGGTGGCGAGCCCAAGGGCGACCTGGCGACGGCGATCAAATCGGCGTTCGGCTCGTTCGCGGACTTTCAGGCGAAGTTTGCTGCCGCAGGTGTGGGGCGCTTCGGCTCCGGCTGGGCGTGGCTGCTGGTGAAGGACGGAAAACTCGTGGTCGACTCAACGCCCAACCAGGACACGCCGATCTCTGTGAACGCCAAGGCCGTGCTTGGGGTGGACGTCTGGGAGCATGCCTACTACTTGAAGTATCAGAACCGGCGGCCGGACTATATCGCGGCGTGGTGGAACGTCGTGAATTGGGATTCCGCGGCCGACCTCTATGCAGCGGCGAAGAAGTAGAACGCGGCCATAGGGCGGCAGAAACGGAAAGGCCCGATCCGAATCGCTCGGACCGGGCCTTTTCCTTTAGAAATGCTTTTGAGGCGCGACGCGATCACGCCATCAGTTGACGCTTGGCGAGCGCGATGGGTCCCACACGCGGTGCGCTGTGGTACGCCGGCGGCGCCGGAGCATAGCCCCGAGCTTCCCTGGAGCCAAAAGATTGCTGACCGCTCATTGACGCGGGCGCGCGGCGAGTAGCCTCGCGCACCAGCTCCATGCGGCCACGCACGCGGAATTTCGTCAGCAGCGACGACACGTGGAATTTCACGGTACGCTCGGAGAGGTTCAGCGAAGCGGCAATCTCTTTGTTCGCAAGACTCCGCATGACGCCGCCGAGTACTTCTTCTTCCCGGCGCGTCAACTTCACCGAACTTCCCACCGAATGGCCCGCTTGCAGGAGCTTCTCGGCTTTCTCGGTCAGACCCTCGAGAGCCTCGTGAGCGGCTTGCACCATCACAACGTAATCGCGCGGCGACTGGCCACGAACCATGCAGTGCATCGCCAACAGGCCGGCGGCTTCCTCGACGGGAAATTGACCGTCGGGCGAGGCCTCGACGTGAAAATGCGAGACTCCGGTATTTTTTTCGTAGAAGAAATAAGTTTCGCGAGGACCCGGGCCTGAAGCGGTTAACTCAAGTGGCGTTTCATCGTGTGGCTGTTCATTTCTGCGGATCAGTTTCACGTGCACCCCTCCGTACGCAGCCTCGAAACGGCGAACGAGACCCCGTGATTTTTCGTTGATAGCCTCTTGGCGAGGCATGGTTCTACTGCGCGAGCAAGCGGCCAGGAGAGAAGCCAAGTTTGGGGGCTGCGGGGACCCAGCGTAAAACCCTCAGAACAGCACGCCGAGACGTGAGAAGGAGCTCCCTGACACTTTGCTTGCTAAATTGTGCGACCCACCGAACCATAGATTGTATGCAAATCATTCACCGAATTGCTCAAAACGCAAATCACTACAAAGCCTAGACTTACTAGGCCATTTGGGTGAGTACTAAGGGGACTCCCTAGTAGGAATTGCATAGTTCTACGAAATTTTTCCCGTCTTTTTCGCTATATGTTTCGCCTGATCTTCGCGTGCGCTTGGGTTGAATTGTACCGCAACTGCGCGTGACCGGGCCAAATGGAGCGAGATTTCCACAGGGCGTGTTTCTGCGCTGTCGTTGTCTCGCAATATTACCATTACGCCACTTAGTAACGGAAAAGGTATCTAGTCTTGTCAATTCTGCCGCTACTTTCGGGCCTCAGTACGCCAGGATATGCGTCTGTTCCGGGGAGATCACCTCATAGGTGGCGCCGCGCCATCGAATCTTGCGGGTGATCAGCGAAAAGACAAAGTTCACTACGTACAAGAACGGGATGAACACCGTCAAGAGCAGATAGATCCACGCCTGGCCCATGATCTGCGACCGCGCCGCAGGCAGCACTTCGGTTACGCCCACCAGCCGAAGGCTACTGCGGATTATGCCGAGCAACACCGGCAGGAACGTCAGCGTTGCCAGGTGGAACGATGGAACCGTGGCGATTAGGTCTGACAGAGTGAGGAGCGTGCCAAGCGTGAGTGTCAGGCAATACAGCACGTGCGTGCCGAAGCCCATCCTCCACATGTCTTCTGCGTAGACCTTGGTGATCAAGATTTGGCGATTCGTGAACTCCAGCAGCCCCTCAAAATTCGTTTCCACATAGGACACTGTCAGACACTCCGGCACGAACATGATCGAGCGCCCGGCGCGTTGCAGCGCGCGGGTCATCGAGTAGTCGTCGCTGACCGAATTGCGCCAGTCTTCGACGACTCCGGCTTGATCGAAGACGCTGCGGCGGATCGCGGTACCGCCACCCCAGCAAAAGTTCTTGCCTTTCTCGCTCAACATGGTCACAACAGGCGCATTCCAGGCCGCCAGCAGGGCCGTGGGTAGATTGTTGCGGTTGGGAATCAGCCAGCGCATCGTGGTGGTCGCGCCCAGACGCGTATCGTTCAGCGGCGCCACGAGTCGCTTCAGCCAGGATTTGCCTGGGCGGCCATCGGAATCGGTGAAGGCAATAAACTCGAAATCGGCCGGCAGTTGCTCGACAGCAGCGCGCAAATTGTTCACTTTCTCGCTGCAGCCTTCCGGCTTTCCCGCGATCACCACGTGGGCTTTCGTTCGCGAAGTCGTGGCCACGCGCTTTACGATGCTGAAGGCCGGATCGGATTCGGACGCCAGCACGAAGAAGACTTCGTAGTTTTGGTGATCGAATTCGGTGAGCGCCGTCAGGTTGCGCTCCAGACCGGCCTCGAGCCCTCTGCACGGACAAATTACCGCAGTCCGCGGGGCATAGAAGCCCGGATCGGTCTGTGCGCGGCGGCGCACATAGCCGAGCCACTGCAGACCTTGGAAGATCAAATACAAACCCACCAGGATCTGCACGATGGCTAGAAGGTAGAACAGAGTTTCCACGCAAGCCGAGCGTATCAGAACAGTTCTCTGGGCGCACCGGATGCGTGTGCATGTAGAATCGCACCCGTTAACGTCTAGTCCAAGGAGACGCAACATGACGAATCGCGTGGATGTAAGCATGGTGACGACGGCAAATGACCTGCCGGGTTATCGCGTGGTGAAGAATTTCGGGATCGTGCGCGGCATCATCGTCAGGTCGCGAAGCATCGTTGGGAACTTCGCGGCCGCGCTACAGACGGTGGTTGGCGGGAACATCACCATTCTTACCGAGCTTTGCGAGAAGGCGCGCGAGGGCGCCTTCGAATTACTGTTGCAGCACGCGGCTTCGCACGGCGCCAATGCCGTGGTGGCCGTGCGCTATGACGCTACCGAGGTCATGCAAGGGGTCACCGAAGTGCTCGCCTACGGCACCGCCGTGCAGGTCGAGCGCTCCTCGTCCTAGAGTTCGCAGACTGGAGACGCGCAATGGTAGAATGCGCCCTCTTATGTTTTGTTCTTCCTGCGGCGCGCAACTTTCTTCCAACGCACGCTTCTGCGCGTCGTGTGGCGCGCCTATGGATATGGACGCCGCTAGCACCCTCGTCGGAAACGATCCCAGTACGACCGGCAACGAAGAAACCCTGGTAGGGCCGGCTCGGCCCAGAACGCCTGCGCCGCCACGCGCTCCGTCGCACCACACTCCGCGCTCGGCGTCTGCTGTGCCTTTGCCGTTGTCGAGTTCCGACCCAATCGGTGGCGGCAGGTTTGTGCCCGGTCAGATCGTCGCTGAGCGTTATCGTATCGTGGCGCTCGCAGGACGCGGCGGAATGGGCGAAGTCTATCGCGCGGAAGATCTGAAGCTTGCCCAGATCGTGGCGATTAAATTCCTTCCCGAAACCTTGTCGAAAGACGCCAGCGCGCTGGCCAGATTTCATTCCGAGGTACGCATCGCGCGCCAGGTTTCGCATCCGAACGTGTGCCGGGTGTTCGACATTGGTGATGCCGATGGCATCACTTTCCTAACGATGGAGTACGTCGACGGCGAAGATCTCGCCGCCCTGGTGCGCCGCATCGGACGCCTCTCGCCGGACAAAGCCACGGAAATCGCGCGTCAGGTTTGCGCTGGCCTCGCCGCCGCTCATGACCGCGGCGTGATCCACCGAGACCTGAAGCCTGCGAATCTGATGCTCGACAGCAGCGGTAAGATCCGCATTACCGACTTTGGTTTGGCTGGAATCGCCGCGAGCATCCAGGGCGCCGAGGTTCGCGCGGGCACGCCCGCCTACATGGCTCCGGAACAACTCGCCGGCAAAGAAGTCACCATCAAGAGCGATTTGTACTCGCTCGGCCTGGTGCTCTACGAGATTCTCACCGGCAAGCGCGCCTTCGAGGCCACCACGCTGCCGGAGTTGATGCGATTACGGGAAGAATCGGCGCCGGCCAAGCCTTCTTCGGTGGTGCGCGATCTCGATCCATTGCTTGAGCGCGTCATCATGCGCTGCCTGGAGAAAGATCCCGCGCTGCGCCCGTCGTCGGCGCTGCAAGTGGCTGCGGCGCTTCCCGGAGGTGATCCACTCGCGGCGGCGCTGGCGGCCGGTGAGACGCCGTCGCCACAAATGGTGGCAGCCGCGGGTGAAAACACGGGGCTTGCACCGCGTGTAGGGCTGGCAGCTTTAACAGCACTGCTGCTAGGCACCTTGCTGTTTATTTACATGGGCGTGAAAGAAGACGGGCTGGAAACGCTACATCCGAGCAAGCCGCCGGAAGTTCTTGCGCATCACGCGAGAGAAATTCTCGCCACGATTGGCTACCCGGAACGTCCAGCCGACTCCGCTGGCCAATTCGGATACAACAACTGGTTTCTGTCCTACCTCGACAAGGCTGGTGGCCCCGCGCCGGATTGGAAACAGATTCTCCTACAGCGGCCGCAGATGCTCGAATTTTGGTACCGCCAAAGTCAAAGCAATATGATTCCGCTGGGATGGGCAGGTGTGTTGACGCCGGGAGTTGCCACCTCCGATGAGCCACCACAGACTGAGTCAGGGATGATCACGATGTGGATGGACTCGGAAGGGCGGTTGCAATGGCTACAAGCTATTCCCGAGGAAATTGAAACTACGCCGGGCGCACCGGGATTGCCGTCAAACCCAACGCAAGCGATGGCTTTTGACTGGAACCCACTATTTTCCGCCGCCGGGCTCGACCCGGCAAAGCTGCATCCAACCGCTCCGAAGTGGCTATCGTTGGCTGCTTTCGACGTGCGCGCCGCGTGGGATGGCACGTGGCCGCAGAGTGATCGTCCAATGCACGTCGAAGGGGCCGCCTGGCACGGGAAGCCGGTGTTTTTTTCGCTCACTGGACCCTGGTCACGGCCCAATCGCACGCCCACCGAAGACAACAACAGCAGTATTGGCAGCATCCTCGGTTTGGGCCTGCTGCTTTTCACGGTGGTCGCCGGAATCTGGTTTGCTGTCCGGAATCTGGCGCGCGGGCGAGGAGACCTCTCAGGCGCATGGCGACTGGCGAGCATCGCCTTCGCGGTGCAGATCCTGACGTTCCTGCTCCGCGCGCATTTTGTTGCGTCGCTTGGGATTCTGCTGCCGATCGTCATGGCAATCAGCACGAGCCTGTTTGTGGCCGGAGCTTTGTGGGTCCTTTATCTGGCCCTCGAGCCGTACGTGCGGCGGCACTGGCCGCAGACGATTATTTCATGGACGCGGCTGATGGCCGGCCGCTTTCGCGATCCTCTCGTAGGGCGCGACCTACTCCTCGGCGTTGGCATTGGAATTTCCTGGGTGCTGGTGTATGAAATCGGGCTGTTCGTGCGCATGCGTTCGGGAGCTCCTCCGGAATTTCCGTCCTCCACTTACTTGATGGGAATTCGCGAAGCGGCTGGCTCTTGGCTGAGCACGCTGGTGATTTCCATTACCGGCACGCTGGAGTTTTTCTTCACGCTGGTGTTACTGCGCGCGCTGGTGCGAAATCGATGGGTTGCGGCGGCGCTGTTTGTGGCTGTCTTCACAGTCCCGCATATCCTGGGAAGCAACCACCTGGTCACGGACACGATCGTGTGGATGACGATCTACGGAATCGCCGCGATCGGAGTGGTGCGCTTCGGGCTGATCGTGCTCGGTGTGAGCAGCCTGATGGCGAACGTGTTGCTGAATTTGCCGTACACGCTGGATTTTTCCTACTGGTATGCAACACAAGGTGCTTTCATAGCGCTGATCTTTGTCGCGCTTGGCGTGTGGGGGGTGTACACGTCGCTGGCGGGCAAGAAGCTCTGGAAGGACGAGCTATTCGAGTAGCGGCGGTGGATTTTCCGCCCTTTGTGCCCCGCTCGCGATGGCTCTCAGTTGGGACGTCTTTGCAGCACGCTCGCGGTAATGGTCGCGCTCAGCGTTTCGAGTTCTGTCAATGCGCGGCTGGCGGCCATGCGCGCTTTCTCCAGAAACGAAGAATCCAGCAGGAACGCGCAGCGATCCACGAACGGGTGATTCGCCGCTTCAAACGGCTTGCGCCGGCGTGATGAGGCGCTCCGAGCGATCAGCTCTTCATACATCTGCAAGTCCCGCTGAAAGTCCAAGGCGTCGCCCACACTCCACTTTTGCGTCCGCGTGAGTGCCGCGAGGAACTTACGGCGAAAGGCCGTGGCGTCTTTTCGCGGCATCGGCCGTGGTTTGGATTTGGAGTTGGCCTGCCACTCGGTGGTTGCCACTTCCAGCGCGTGCGCGGCCATAGCGATCAACGCTTCCCGTTGCAGCAGCACCAGCAGGTCCCTGTACAACGCCGCATGTACCTGAATGCCAGCGCGGCCATGCTCGACGACGTAGGAATCCACAAAGCGCGGCACGATGCGTTCGCGCAGTAGCGCTTCGGCCAGCTTCCCGGGCAGCTCTGCCGGCGGGTCAAGGATGATCGGTTTCCAGCGATCCATCGCGCACCATATTACTAGCACGGACGCTGGAGTGTGCGCTTCCGCTGGCAAATGCCTGGCGGCCTTTACCACTGAAGAGGCTTGAGCTTCTCCTGTTGCCCGATAGATGGGTACGAATCGCTGTTTACGATCACCAAATCGTATTTGAATTCGCGCCCGTGAGCCCATGTCTTGAATTCGCGCCCAGGGAACCACTGGCCCCCAACCAACGGAGTCCGCGTGACGTTTTTGACCGGTGCGCCTGTCCACGCAATGTGCCCGACGATGGAATCGTAGTCCATGCCTCGGAGCGCATCGCGGATCGCTGCGGGCGAGTCGATATTTTCTGCGCGCTTAAGGGCATCGATGCCGATCTCGAACAGTGCGTGCCGGAACCCGATCGGCTGCGTCCACTGGCGTTTCGTCTCCTCTTCGAACTGCACGCAGAACTCCGCGGTGTTTTGCCCGGTGAGGCCGGACTTAAACGGATGGCTAGGCGACCACCAAACCTCCGTGGTTAATCCGGTCGCCTGCGGCCCCAATGTTTCCACTGCCGACGGGAAGAGCAGGCCTTTTGCGACCGTAGCAATCTTCGGCTTGAAGCCTTGTTGGACGGCCTGCGTCCAGAACGCCGCGAACGTGGCTGTGGTCAGCGAGCCGGTCACGATCTCAACGTTTGCTTCCTTGAACTTTCTGATCTGTGCGGAAAAGTCCTGCTGTGCCGGGCGAATCGCCCTGGATCAACCAGTTTGAATCTTTGCGCTTCTAGAGGCCGCGGGAAGCCATGGTTCGGGTCGGAAAAGGCCTGGCCGTCCGTATCGTCGGGCCAAAGCAAACCCACTACTTTGTTGGTGGGAACGCTTGTGCCACATATCTGTAAAGACACCGTAAGCAGCTAGAGTCTTAGCCAAATAACAAAGGCCCGGCAGATTCGCCGAGCCTGGAGGTCCTGCCGGAAGGAGCACGATGCCGTGCCCCTTCCGCCGGATTGTCTATTTCAGATTTTAGTGAATCGCCCGCGGTCCATCTGAAGGCGCGCGTTTCGGTTGGGGGTCGGACGGCGGCACGATCGGCGGCGCCACCGGTTCCTTCTGGAGCGCGTGCTCCAGAACTTCGTCGAGCGTCCGCACGTAGGTGATCTTCATGTCGCCGAGGATGTCCGGCGTCAGATCGGCAACCGCGTTGGGTTCGTTGTCTGCGGGCAGCAGCACTTCCTTGATGCCCGCTCGCTTCGCGCCCAGCACTTTTTCCTTCACGCCGCCGATCGGCAGCACGACTCCGGATAGCGTCATCTCGCCCGTCATCGCCAGTCGATCGCGCACCTGCCGCCCGCTGAGCAGGCTGACCAGTGCCGTCACCATTGCCGCGCCGGCCGACGGGCCGTCTTTCGGCACTCCGCCCGACGGCACGTGGATGTGGATGTCCTGCTTCCGGAAGAAGTCCGGGTCGATGCCGTAGCGTTCACAGTTCGCGCGCGTCCAGGTGAGCGCCGCGGTCATCGATTCCTGCATGACTTCGCCCAGATGCCCGGTCATCGTGAACTGTTTGCCCCCGCGCATGCGGGTGGCCTCGATGAAAATGATGTCGCCGCCCACCGGAGTCCACACCAGGCCGACTGCAACACCCGGCCTCTTCACGCGCTCCTCGACTTCCTTCTCGGTGCGGAACTTCGGCACCCCGAGGAATTCGCGAACGACTTCGGGAGTAACCACCATCTTTTCCGTTTTGGCTTCGGCAATGCGCCGCGCCTGTTTGCGCGTGATCGTGGCGATCTCGCGCTCCAGGTTGCGCACGCCGGCTTCCCGGGTGAAGCTGTGGATGATTTCCCGCAGTCCTTCATCCGTGAACTCGACCTGCTCCGGTGCTTTCAAGCCGTGTTCCGCGGCTTGCTTCGGAATCAGGTACCTGTGTGCGATGTGCAGCTTTTCCTCGCCCGTGTACCCCGGCAACTCGATGATCTCCATGCGATCGCGCAGCGGCTCCGGGATGGGGTCCATCCAGTTCGCTGTGGCGATGAAAAGCACCTTCGAGAGGTCAAACGGCACGTCCAGGTAGTGATCGCGGAACGCGTTGTTCTGCTCCGGATCGAGCACTTCCATCAACGCCGACGACGGGTCGCCGCGGAAGTCCCGGCCCAGCTTGTCGACTTCGTCGAGCATCATCACCGGATCGTTGGTTTCGCCGCGCTTCAGGCCCTGAATGATCTGGCCTGGCAGCGCACCGATGTACGTCCGGCGGTGCCCGCGGATTTCCGCCTCATCGTGCATGCCGCCAAGGGCGATGCGCACGAACTTGCGGCCCAGTGCCCGCGCGATGGACTTGCCCAATGAAGTCTTGCCGACGCCTGGAGGCCCGACAAAGCACAGGATCGGTCCCTTCATCCCTGGCTGAATTTTCTTCACCGCCAGGTAGTCCAGGATGCGCTCCTTCACCTTTTCCAGGTCGTAGTGGTCTTCGTCCAGAATCGTGCGCCCTTTCGCGATATCGATTTCCGCGGTTCCGGAAGACTTGCTCCACGGCAACGACGTCATCCACTCCAGGTACGTGCGCGACACCATGTACTCCGCCGAAGCCGGCGTCATCTTCGCCAGCCGCTTCAGTTCGCGATCGCACTCTTTCTTCCCTTCCGCAGTCATCCCGGCTTCGTCAACTTTCTTGCGGAGCTCGTCGATTTCCTGCATCGAGTCGTCAGACTCGCCGAGTTCCTTCTGAATCGCCTTCATCTGCTCGCGCAGCAGGTACTCTCGCTGGTTCTGGCTCACCTGCTCTTGCACTTGTTCGTGAATTTTCGAGCGGAGCTCCAGCACCTCGAGCTCCTTCGAGAGCTCGCGAATCAACGCTTCCAGGCGCTTGCGGACGTTTGGCGTTTCGATCAGCTCCTGGCGAACCAGCGTCGAGAGCGACGGCAGCGTGCCGGCGACGAAGTCGGCCAGGCGCCCCGGATCGTCGATGTTCATGGCCACGGATTGCAGATCGTCGGAAAGTTGCGGCGAGTGGCTCACCACGTCGCGGAACAAATCTTGTGCGTTCCGCTGCAGCGCCTCCAACTCGGCGTCCATGTCTCCGCTGATATCCGGCTGGGCTTCCACGCGGGCTCGCAGATACGGCCGCAGGGTGATCAATTCCGCGATCTGAATGCGTTGCAGCCCTTCCAGAAAGATCACCACGTTGCCGTTCGGCATTTTTACGGTTTTGTGGACCTTCGCCAACGTGCCCACTTTGTGGAGGTCGGCGGCTGCGGGATCCTCGATGCGCGGATCTAGTTGCGCGACCACGCCTAGGAGTTTCTCTTCTCCCTCTAAGGCGTTTACCAGCGCCAGAGAGCTTTCCCTGCCCACCGTCAGCGGCAGAACCGCGCCGGGAAACAAAACCGTATCCCGGACCGGCAGGATCGGCAGAATCTCTGGCATCGCGAATTTTTTCTCAGCCATTGTGTCCCCTAGTCTGTAGCGCGGTGAACCGTCGAGAGTCAGAGAAGCAATTCGACAACCGCGCCATTCACCTTAGATGCTGGATACCCATGAAGGGTGCATATGGATGCACAAGCGAAAAGCACAAAATCTTAGCGGGTCACGCTAAGATCATGCCAGTTCCCGCCCTTGACGGCAAATCCGATATTAAGACTATTTTTATCAATAAGTTACAACTAAGAACAGTAGCCTTCTGGGCTGACGCCCACTTCTCCTATCGGCCTTCAGCGTCCCTTCCTTCATCCTTTTTCGTTCTTCACTGCGCCAAACTTACTTCGGACGTAATCTCTCGCTTGGTCCCGCGTCTCAATTTCGCCCTCCAACTGAGCGTCTTCGAGAGACCGCAGGATGTTGCTGAAGGCCGGCCCGGGCCGGTAACCCATTGCGCTCAGATCATCGCCCGTTAGGAGCCGGGGCGGGTGGATTCGTTCCGGTGGTGTTTCCTGCAGGACACGGCGGACGAAGTCATAAGCATCCAGCCGCCTGTGACTCGACAGACAGTCCAGGCGGTGCAGTTGCAGGTGCTCCTCGAAGTCCGGCAGCCGGACGAAGCGCTTCAGCGTCGACGCGCGCATCTGTTCGACGTCTTTGAAGCGCATATGGTTGGCGATCAGCGCCAGAATCTGGTCCGTTTCCTCGTTCGAGAAGCGAAAGCGCCGGCAGATCTGTTCGGCCATGCGCACTCCCACGTCAACGTGCCCGTCGAAGCGGATGCGGTCCCCCGTTTCGGCGACAGGCCGGAAAGTCGGGGGCTTGCCGACGTCGTGGAGTAGGACGCCCCAGGCCAGGGTTAGAGAGCAGCCCGCTGGAAGTCCCTCGATCATGAGCAGGGTGTGCGTCCAGACGTCGCCCTCGGGATGATACTGCGGCGGTTGCTCGATGCCTTTCATCGCAACGACCTCCGGCAGAACTTCGGCCAGCAAGCCGGTTTCATCGAGCAGTTCGAAGCCGCGCCGCCCCGCGCCTTCCGTCAGGAGCTTGCTAAGTTCCTCGCGGAGTCGTTCCGCAGAGACGCTTGTTACCTCATGTGCATGACGGCGGATGGCGGCAAACGTTTCTGGCTCGATCGTAAAACCAAAACGTGCCGCAAAGCGCACCGCTCGCAGCAAGCGCAGTTTGTCTTCACGGAAGCGGCGGTCCGGTTCGCCGATAGCGCGAATCACGCCGGCCTTCAGGTCGGCTTGTCCGCTGACGAAATCGAGGACTTTGCCGTTCTCCGGCCGCATCAATAAGCCGTTGATGGTGAAATCGCGGCGCTGCACGTCTTCTTCAGGAGCGCGGGCATACAGGACACTGTCCGGATGGCGGCCGTCGGAGTACTCCGCGTCGGCGCGAAACGTTGCGACCTCCACTTTCTGCCCATCCCGCGGAATCAGCACCACGCCAAATTGCGCGCCCACCGCCACGCTTTCCGGAAACAACGCCATCACCTGCTCTGGCGTGGCATCCGTGGTCACGTCGTAGTCGGCAGGCTCGCGGCCGAGCAGCAGGTCGCGCACGCAGCCGCCGCAAAGCAGAGCCTGATAACCAGCGCCCCGAAGGGTGGCACAGATCGAATCCGCGAGTTCTCGTGGTGTCACACCCTGATTATGCGCCACCCGATAGCGCAGCGCGCAAACCGCTGTCGCGAAAAGTGTCGCGTTCGTTGTTAGCGGAGTCTTGCGCGGCTCGGCCTAACGTCGCGCATCAAAGGCAACGGAAAATGAGACACGTAATATCGTCGCTTTGCCGAGTGGCGCCGACAAACTGATCCACTTTGCTCATCAAATATTGCAGCGAATCGCCTGCGGAACCCGGCGGCAGCGCCCGAATGGCGGCAAACCAGCGTTCGTTGCCGAATTCCTCGCCCGCATGATTGAACGCTTCGACCACGCCATCCGTGTACAGGATCAGCACATCGCCGGGCCGAAGATTGATGCTTGAGGTCTCATACGTCGAGGAAGAGTGGATGCCCAGCGGCACGCCTCCGGCTTCCAGTTTTTCCAGCGACGCGTCCGTACGCCGCAGAACCGGCGCATTGTGTCCCGCATTCACATAGTCGAGCCGGCGCGTGCTGGGATCGTATAGGCCGAGGATCGCGGTGGTGAAGCGGAGGCCATCCAGGCTGTGTGCGGAGGCATAACGATTCAGGCGCGCCACCAACTCGGCAAGCGGTGCGTCTTCTCCGGCTACAGTGCGCAAGCTTGCCTGCAGCGTAGCCATTAGTAGAGCCGCGGGCACGCTTTTCCCGGCCACGTCGGCAATCACCAGCATCAGCTTTCCGCCTTCGGCGGCGCTCAACGTCGGATAAAACGCATCGTAGTAATCGCCAGCGACCGAATTCTGCGGACGCGTCGCGAACGCGATGTCGCCGCCCGGAACCTCCGGGGGCTGCGACGGCACCAGCCACGTCTGAATCTCGCGCGCGATCTCCAGGTCGCGCTTCATGATGACTTTGTCTGCCAGCTCCAGCGAGAGGAGGAACAGGATCAGTACCGCCGAGAAAAACTCCAGCCCAATGTCGGCCGTTTTGCCGTCGCCGACGTTGATTTTCACCTTCGATATGGCCAGCAGTGCGAGCGCAAACAAGAGCAAGACGCGGCGCGCCGGCGACAGCTTAAGCATCAGCGCCCAGAAGAATTGCCGGATGACGTGAAAGACGCGCCGCAAACCGCGGCGTTTGTTCGCTTCGTCCCAGTCCACGTCTTTTCCGTAAAAGCCGTAGCTGGCGCGTGCGTCCGCCGTAAATTGCTTCCAAAGATCGTCGATCTGCCGGCCTTCGCTCACCCGATGCCAGAAGTCGCGCAGCCGGCCGCGGCGCGGCGGTGGTGCAGCAGCTTGAGGTGTAGCCGTTGGACCCGGTGCGCTCATCGCGGGAGAGTATAGGTCATTTCGGACGCTGGTTGACCTTGGAGTGCGGCGGCTTGACGCCGCTTTTACGGCGCAACAGCGGGCAACAGAGCAATCGCTCGAGCAATCACTTGCCCCCACCCCGGGGCTTCTCCCGGAGTCCCCAGCCTTCGTTCGGATTTGCGGATTGATGACGGAGCGAGCCGCCGAACTGGACGGAGTCGAAACCAAAACGATCACGTAGGACGTCGGCGGCGCGAGTCAGCTTTTCGAGTTTTGCGCGGCGTGCCGCGTCCAGGAGATTGAGCTGTTGCTCACCGTGGCTGAAGCCGCCCAGACTCACACCCAGCAACCGGACTTTGCGTTTCACGTTGCGGTGGGCACGCAGCAGCTCCTGAAAAATGGCGAAGATGTCGGAGTCGAGTGTGGTCGGCGCCGCAAGAGTTTTCGATCGCGTGTAGGTATCGAAGCCTTTGTAGCGAATCGTCAATGTGAGCGTTCGCGTCGCCAACCCAGCTTCGCGCAGGCGCTTGCAGGCTTTCTGCGAAAGATGGCTCAACATCGCCGCCAGGGCGGCGGCATCATCGATGTCTTCGCCGAACGTGTGATTGTGCGAAATGGACTTCGGCTCGGCGTCGATCACGAATTCGTAGGAGTCTCCGCCGCGAGCTTTGCGATAGAGCGCCGTGCCCCACTGGCCGAAGATTTTTTCGAGCCTTTCCTGCGAAATTTCGGCGAGCTGTCCCACCGTTTCGAGGCCGAGTGCACGGAGCGCCCGTTCGGTAACTTCTCCGATGCCAGGAATTTTGCGAACGGGCAGAGGCGCAAGAAAAAGTGCTTCGCTACCCGGCGCAACCCACACCAGGCCGCGGGGCTTGGCTTGTTCGGATGCGACCTTGGCCACCAGGCGCGTGCTCGCCAAGCCGCCGGAGCAGGGAAGTCCTGTGGTGCTCGTGATGGCGCGCAGAAGCCTGTCGGTCGCTGCGAGCGGCGGGCCGTGCAGGCGTTCCGTGCCGGAAAGATCCAGATAGGCTTCGTCGATCGAAACCATTTCGACGATCGGAGAAAACTTCGCCAGGATGGTGGCGATGCGATCGCTCCACTCGCCGTATTTGTGGTGGTGGCCGTCGAGAAAGACCGCGTGCGGGCACAACTTGCCCGCGGTGCGCAGCGGCATCGCGGAATGCACGCCAAACTTGCGCGCTTCGTAGCTGGCGGAAGTGACCACGCCGCGCTGGTTCGGTCCGCCGCCCACGATCACGGCCTTGCCGCGCAACTCCGGCCGCTCCAGCAATTCCACGGACACAAAGAACGCGTCCATGTCCACGTGAAGGATTGACGCGGTCGCGGGAGTGAGGTGCTCCTCGACCGGTCCATGCTTGGCGCGAAATCGTGCCAGCTCCGGCATGCGCCTAGCCTACGCCCGATTCGCGAGCATGCCAATTGCAGAGCCTGTAGCCGCTCTCTTTAGAGAGCGAGGTTTAGATGACACACGAATGTGGTCATCACCTCGAAGCACAACTCTGCCGCACGAGCGTATGTTGCGCATTGCAACGATGTGCTTGCAGTGCGCTCTAAACCCCGCGGTCTGAAGACCGCGGCTACAGGTGCGACCTCCTTTTGCATCGAAATCACGTTAGGTGCGTTCTGCGACGATGACACGGGGAATACCGGCAAGGTCGTTCCTTACGCCGACAAGGGTCCAGTTGGCGGCGTCGAGGAGCGGTTGGACGGCCGGGAGGCTGTCGTGGCCGAGTTCGAGGACGAGGATGCCGCCGGGCCTGAGATGCGTTGCGGCTTGCGCGATGAGGCCGGCGTAGAGTTCGTAGCCTTCTTCACCGCCGAAGAGAGCGGATTCGGGTTCGTGGTCGCGGACTTCGCGAGCGAGCGAAGGAGCTTCGCGGCGGCCTATGTAGGGTGGATTGCTGGCGATTAGGTCGAAGAAAGCGGCTCGCGGACTCGCGCTTGGTGAGTGGGCCGTGGCGTCAATCGCGCCGAGTAGGGGCGCAGCATGCTGCGCCCCTACGGCCCAGGAGTCGAGTAGATTCGATTCGAGCAATTGGATGCGGTTGGCGACCCCGTGGCGTGCGGCATTGCGACGAGCGACTTCCAACGCGGCTCGGGAAATGTCGGTTGCGACAACTTTTGCGGCGGGAAGCTCTTTTGCTAGAGCTATGGCGATGCAGCCGGAGCCGGTGCCAATGTCCGCGACGAGCAAGCCTTCTCCCTTGGTCGTTTGCGGGCGACCGGCGTGGATTTCGCGAAGGGCGAGGCGATCGAGCGCGACTTCGATGACGTGCTCGGTTTCAGGGCGGGGAATCAGCACATCGGGCGAGACTTCAAATTCGAGACCCCAGAACTCCTGCTTGCCTGTCAGATATTGCGTGGGTTCGCCGGCGGCCCGGCGCGCGAGCAGGGCGAAAAATCGCTGCTCGTCCGCCGCTGCGATGCTTTCTTCAGGATGAGCGTAGAGCCGGGTGCGATTGCGGCGTAGCACGTGAAGAAGAAGGAGCTCCGCGGCCAGCGTGAACGACGCCACGTCCGCGTCGCGCAATTGCGCGATGCCAGTTTTCAGCGCGGTGCGAACGTCCATCAGGTCTCGAGCTTACGCTTCCGCAAGTTCTTGCTGGAGACGTTCGGATTCGTAGTGCGACACCAAGCCTTCGACGAGCAGGGCGAGTTTACCGTCCATGACGTCCGTCAACTGGTGAAGCGTAAGGCCGATACGGTGATCGGTGACGCGGTTTTGCGGGAAGTTGTAAGTGCGAATTTTTTCAGAGCGGTCGCCGGTTTTGATTTGGCCGCGGCGCTCTGCGCCGATCGCCGCCTGTTGCTTCTCGAGCTCCTGTTCATAGAGGCGCGCTCGGAGAACACGCATCGCCTTGGCGCGGTTCTTGATCTGTGATTTTTCATCCTGCTGAGACACCACGAGACCGCTGGGGATGTGCGTGATGCGCACTGCGGAGTACGTGGTGTTCACGGATTGGCCGCCGGGACCCGAGGAGCAGAACGTGTCGATGCGCAAGTCCTTGGCTTCGATCTTGATATCGATGTCATCCGCTTCCGGAAGCACGGCGACGGTGGCCGCGGAGGTGTGAATACGCCCTTGCTGTTCGGTGGCGGGAACGCGCTGGACGCGATGCACGCCGCTTTCGTATTTTAGCTTCGAGTAAACCTTGTTTCCGTTGATTGCCGCGACGATTTCTTTCAGTCCGCCAAGCGAAGATGGAGAACTCTCGAGCACTTCCACTTTCCAGCCCTGCGTTTCCGCGTAGCGGGAATACATGCGGAAGAGTTCGCCGGCGAAGAGCGCGGCTTCGTCACCGCCAGTGCCGGCGCGAATCTCGACGATGACGCTCTTGTCGTCGTTCGGATCCTTGGGCAGGAGAAGTAGCTTGAGCTCGCGCTCGGCGATTTCCTTGCGCGCGCTGAGCTGTTTTTCTTCGTCATGCGCCATTTGCTTCATCTCGGCGTCTTCGGCCTCGATGTACATCTGGTGCGCTCCGGCGAGGTCTTTCTCGATCTGTTTGTACTCGCGGTGCTTTTCGACGATTTGCTCGAGCTCCGCATGCTGCTTCGCTACTTTCTGAAAGCGCGAGGAGTCCGAGGCGACTTCGGCAGTCGAGAGCTGCTGGGTCAGCTCGTCGTAGCGAGTGCCAAGCTGGTCCAATTTTTCCGTTAACGTGGCCATTGCAGAACCTCAAAGAAACGCGTGATTCGTGACTTGCGACTCGTGGTTGGTGAAAAGCAAGAGGCGCTCGCCGTTGGTGCGAGCGGAGCGTGGATCAGCTAATAGAAGGCGGCGTACATCGATATGCTCTGAACTAAGAATACCCTTTCATAGGAAAACGTGCAATTGGATGCGTTTGAGTGACTATTTGTAATGCGCCATCGACAGAATACGCCCATCAACTTTGGAAATCTGCACTACGGCGACCCCGCCGACACATCGGGTCGTACTCCCGCCTTTTCCATCGCTGCAGTGTAATGTGCCGGATACGGTCCACACGTCGTTCTTCAATTGGGCTGTGAACGGCCCTTCTGAATCGATCTTCTTCTTACCGTACACAGGAAGCAGAGCCGCCTCTGCTATTTTTACGGCAGTCGCCGAGTCAGGGACAGGCACTCGTTTCGGTCGTTCGCCCTGTCCAATCGCCAAAGTAGCTATCAAGAGGCCGCAGCAGAGCGTTGTACAGAGTCTCATAGTGCTCCCCCTACTCGCGAACTATGCTTGCCAGCAGGTCTGATCATAGCTCCCAAGACAATCAATGCCTCACGAATTCGGTTGCGTGAAACCTGACGTGGCGTTCGATTGCTACCGCGCACCGCACTATACTACGATGCGGCTACGACGATGAGTGAAGCGGTACGCACAATTCTGCAAGCCAGCAACGCGGCGGCCAGTGAGCCGGAACGCGAGGCGGAGCTCGGCTTCCTGTGGGACTTCTGGTATCCGGCGCTGCGCAGCACGGAGATCGTGGGCAGCCGGCTGGCGACGGCGATGTTGCTGGAAGTGCCGCTGGTGCTGGGGCGCACCGCGGACGGCAAAGCGTTCGCGATGCGCGATTCGTGTCCGCACCGGGGGATTCCCCTTTCCTACGGCCGCTTTGACGGCAAGACGCTGGAATGCAGCTACCACGGCTGGCGGTTCGAGGCTTGCAGCGGACAGTGCGTGGAGATTCCGTCGCTGACGAGCCAGGACAAGTTGAAAATCGATCGCATTTTTGCGGGCCACTATCCTTGCGAAGAGCGCGACGGCTACGTTTGGGTTTATATGCAAGCACCGGGATCGCGCGTTTCGGAAACCGTGCCCACGCTGCCGAAGCTGGCAACCTTCAGCTCGAAGTACAAGATCACGCATCTTACTTGCGATCTGCCCGCGCACGTCGATCACGGGATTATCGGTCTGATGGACCCGGCGCATGGCCCGTTTGTGCATCAGTCATGGTTCTGGCGAAGCCGCGGCAGCATTCACGAAAAGCAGAAGCAGTTTGAGCCGATTCCGAATGGGTTCCGGATGAGCCCGCACTCGCCGAGCTCGAACAGCTTGCCGTACCAGTTGTTGAAAAGGAGAACCGGCGAGCCGGTGACGACGACGATCGATTTCATTTTGCCGAACCGGCGAACCGAAGAGATACGCAGCGGCAAACTGTGGTTCGCCAGCCAGACGACGGTGACGCCGGTGCGGCGCGATCTGTGCCGGATCGATTTCGTGGCCGCCTGGAATCTTTTCTTTTTGCCGGTATCCATCTTCCGGATGTTTGGGAAAACGTTCCTCCGGCAGGATCAGGAGACGATGATCCAGCAGTCCGAAGGACTGAAGCACAATCCCCACCTGATGCTGATCGACGATGCCGACCGTCCGGCGAAATGGTACTTCGCGCTGAAGGCGAACCTGCTGGAGTCGCGGCAAACCGGGGCGGAGATGGCGCACCCCATGACCGGCCCGGTGACGCTGCGCTGGCGGTCCTAGAGGCCATCGACCGTCGGCAGTCTCCGGAGCACGCCACCAACATCTCGCCCTTTTAGGCGCTGGGCCTCAGCCCAGCGTCCCGTCCTGCTGAACGGCTGTCGCCGCCCCCTTCAGAGGGCTCTTTAGATGAGATGGCACTTCGCCTTTATGCTTGAGCCGCTCAAGCACTTTGACCCCTCACTACCTGCGCACTTAAATGCCTAACATGTTCATTATGCATCGCTTACAAGGAAAATGGCGCTCCGCTAGCTAATCTGCGGATTTGTCAGAAAAACGAGTCAATATGACTTTTTGCGGTAGGCGGAAGGACCTGGATCAGCGGAGCCTGGTGAGGTCGAAATCGACGGCGACTTCGGAGCCCTCGGGCGGGTTGATTAGGATGGTGGCCGAGTCCGAGGTAAAGAGCTTCGCGGGCAGTTCGAGGCGAAGCGTGGCGCCGGTAAGTACGCAGCCGCCATCCTCGTCGCAGCGATAGTTGGGCTCGCCATTGAAGTCCGTTGGCTCCAGCTGTTTGTCGTCCACCAAAACCTGCACAGCGAAATCCTTCCAGAAGTTTGCGGGGCGCAGCCTGTAACCCGTTGGAGAGCCGGAGCGGGAACCGGTCGGCTCGACGGAAAAGGGTCCGTAGGAATCCGTCAGCAGAATTTCGATGGCGATGGCAACCGTCTCATCGTCGCTGTGGTGCTCTTGCTCCGCTTGTTGCGCACTGTAATTGACTCGCTGGCTGGAGAGGAGAATCAGGCGGGCGAAGGGAGTCAGAAACTCCACGGATGAAATGTACGGACCCGTTTCTGGCGCCCGGAGAACCTTCTTGTACTTCGCGAGGTAGAGAGCCATCGATTCATCGCGGCGCTGGCCGAGAAAGTAAGCCTCGCGGACGGACTCTTCCGAAAGTGGAGAGTTCATAGCGAAAGTAGATGGCGCGAGAAGCAGTGCGACGGCGAAGAACGAGAGGGATTGACGGAATCGCGAAGAGAGCATGAATGGCCTCCGCCGGGGCGGAGACCCCGTTGCTGATTCTATACCAATGCGAGTGCTGCTAAGTCGTTAGACGGCCAGGCGCTTGCAGGCGTTTCCAGGGGTTAGATACGGCGGTCGATGTTGGGGAAGTCGAGCCAGACTTTTACACCGCAGAAGTGCGAGCCTTCGGTGCAGATCGGCGTGGTGATGCCGGCGCGGAGGTGGCATGGCGGGCCGACGTAGCGCGCGAACTGCGGGTGTACTTCGCGGAGCTGCGCGACTTCGTCGATGGAGGCTTTGTAGATTTCTTCTTGCGCGTTGAAGCAGGTGCGCATCGTCCATTTGTGGAGGAGATGGAGGAGCGAGCCCGATTCGACCAGTCGAATGGCTTTGGCGTTCGGTAGAACGTAGAGCGCGATTTCGGCAGGGACGCCGCGATCGATGAGTTGGTTCTTGGCGTTCCAGGCTTCGTGCATGGCGCGGTCGTAGAGTTCTTTGGCGCGGGGATTTCTTTCGAGGAGCATGGGCGTGATGTAGTCGGGCTCGCGTGTGTCGGCGATGGTGAGCAATGGCCGCGAGCCGGGGACCATGCGATGGCGCTGGTCCTGGCTGTCAGCGGTGTGGCTGATTTTCTTGGCGAAGGTGTAGTTGGCGTGCTGGAGCGCGCGCATGGTGGGTGCGTGGACGCCGACATCGAGAATTTCCAGGCGATAGAGATTGCGCGCTGGATTGAGCAAGCGATCGATGGCCTCGGCGTCGCTGCATTGCGCTTCGGTTTGCCCGAGGACGGCGCGATACGCTTCGGCCGCTATGCGCGGAGCGTTGGGAGAGTAGTCGATCAGCTTAGACGTCTTGCCGGCGAGCTTGGCGTCGAATTCACGGGCGAAGGCTTCAGCGGGATGCGCCGCGGATGATCCATTTGTAGAAGCCGCGGCCAGATGATCGCCGGCCCATTCCGGCATTTCTTCCAGTGGCTGAGTGCCGAAGCGATCGAAGAATTGCGGATCGACGCTGCGCACCAAGGAAACCATTTCGCCGATCACGGCGCGGGCTTCGCTGGGCGTGTCCGAGGCGGCGCTCATGCGCCACAGGCGATGGAGCACAATGCCGGAAATGGTGTGCACCATGGCGGTGAATGCGGCAAGCGGCAAGACGTAGCGAGCGATCTCGATGGCGCGCTTTTCCGCGGAGCGCTCGATTTTCTGCAGGCGCTTTGGGTGAGACATCGGGCCGATGTGCCAGATGTCGCTCAGAATCGCGCGGGCGTCGCCAACCAGCAACGCGGACAGCTCGCGATAGTAATTCCAGGCGCGAGCGACGGCTTGCTCGTAGATCGCGCGGCTGGCTTCGTCGAAGAAGAGAGACGCCGGTGGGATGTAGGCTTGTGCCTTGTCTAAGCGGACGTAGCGCTGGCTTTGCTGCTCGGAATTGTAGAAAGGGTGCGCGTGGAGGAAGGACCACACGAATTGCCGGCTGATGTTTTCGAGGCCGAACTCGAAATGCGCGTGCTGGTAAACGGTGTGATGGCCACTGTAGAACGTAGCGGCGCCGATGTTGAGGCGCTGCTTGTCGGTGATCTCTTCGTGGCCGATCAGCCGCGGGGCGTAGCAGGTGCGGGCGGCGGCGATGGCGGAATCGTAGGTGTGGGCGAAGGCGTTGCGGAGGGTCACGCGAGGCGGCGCGGTTTCGACGAGTTCGCCGGGGCGCGGCGTTTCGAACATGCGGGATTGAGAAGCCACGATGGGAGAGTATTGTACACGGGCGGGGAAAGAAAGAATTAACACAGAGGGCACGGAGTTCGGAGCACAGAGACCACAGAGAGGCGGTCAAGATGCGGTGTCGATTTGGATGGCTTGAATGGCCGAGCCCTGGGGATTTCGGTGGCGGCGTTGACGCTGAGATTCTTCGGCATCCTCGTCGGATGCCCTCAGAATGACAGCTATTGCCTATCGAGCAGGCCGAGAGATTGAGCCGCCGGCTACTTCTTGGCGGCGCCAGTCTTGGCGGCTTCCACTTTTGCGGCGGCGTCGGCGTACTTCTTGGTGAAGCGTTCCACGCGGCCGGCAGTGTCGATCAGTTTTTGCTTGCCGGTGAAGAATGGGTGGCAATTCGAGCAGATTTCGACGCGCAACATTTGACCCTTCATGGTCGAGCGCGTGGGAAAAGTGTTGCCGCAGGCGCAGTGAACGGTCACTTCGTGATAGTCGGGGTGAATACCGGGTTTCATGGGGCTCCAGTCTGTCGCGTCCGGTCTGCACGGCGATCCCGATGGGTTGGGGTGCTATAGCCGCGTCGCTAGGTCGCGAGACAATTCTCTATTGTACGCAAAGTGTCAAGGATTGCCAAATGGAGGCGAGCGGCGGTAGTGGGTCAGTTTCCGGTTACCCCATAACCCAGGAGAAATCCAGAAACAGTCCTGAACTTCTTTGCAACTTAGCTTTTGGTGTCTGGAACTTTAGGCTGCCACAATTCGATCGGATTTCCCTCCGGGTCATGCACGCGGGCGAACCGGCCGTTAGGGTAAGACTGCGGATCCATCTTGACCTCGATTCCAGAGGCTTGTAGCTGGGCCGCCATTTTGTCGAGATCCCGGACTCGAAAGTTTAGCATCCAGACCTTCTGGGTATCCCCGAAATAGTCGCTCGTCTCCTTGAATGGAGCGAAAGCGGTGGGTCCGGCCTCCTGCTGCCAAGGGGATTCCCCGTAGCTCGTTGGTATGAGCGAGACTCCCAGGTGTTGCTGGTACCAAAGCCCCAGCGCTTTCGGATCTTTGGCTCGGAAGAAGAATCCTCCGATTCCCGTCACTTTTTCGGTTTCCGTCCCTCCAGCGAGCCCATGCCCAGCAGCGGCCCCCGCGGAGGGAGGGGAGACCTTAGGCTGTGTGGCTGTCTGCGCGGCTCTGCCGAGTTGGTTCCGCCCCAGGATGAAGCTCGACCCGCAAGCAAATGACAGAGTTCGCAGCAGTTGGCGTCTTTGAAAATGCATCCCATCCTCCTTCCGAGAAGAGCGCGGCCCGAGCTACGATACCTGCGCAAACGGAGTTCTGGGAAGCGTAAAGATGAGGTTCTGGGCGAGTTGTCGGCTAACCGGAATGTATGGTCCGCCGCTTCTCCGCAAGCGAAATGTGAGGATGTCACAAGTTGGTCTGCGCAAATGTATACGGCCTTTGTTGGAGTGAATCACTCCTGGCCAGGATGGAATGCGCTGCGCTCTTTTCCCCATTAGTTATTCAGTCTTAAGAGACTTCTTCCGGTTACGGGTTTAAAGAGCGCCGGGTTCGACCGTTGTGCCATCTCCTCATTCGCCAGCAGACCTGGTAAGAAATCATGTTCTCCGCAGTCGTCGCTAAGCTGCAGCTACATCGGCCACCACTGAGGGTCGATATTGTTCATTCTTCGCGAGCACGGCCCAGGCGATGCGGGCGAGTTTGTTAGCTAACGCTACGGCGGCGACGTTGCGGTGCGTGCGCGATGTGAGCTGTGCCAACCACGCACTCAGACCGGAAGACTGCTTCGTGCGCTGTTGCAGGACCGCACGTGCGCCTTGCACGAACAGTCTTCGCAAGTAAGAGTTCCCACGTTTGCTGATACCGAGCAGCTTCTGCTGGCCGCCGGTGGAGTGTTCGCGCGGAACCACCCCCATCCAAGCTGCGAACTCCCGCCCCTTGTGGAAGGCCCCTCCGTTGCCGATCGCCGCGATGACTGCGGTGGCCGTGACTGGTCCGATGCCAGGGATGGCCACGAGCCGTTGGCAGGCTTCGTTCTCATGAGCGGTCTTCTGGATCACCGCATCGGCTTCGTCAATCCGCACCGACAACTGATCAAGATCCAGCTTCAGTTGGGCCAGCAGCATGCGCAAGGCGCCCGATAGATTAGCGTCGGCGTCTTCCAGGATCAGTGGTAAAGCGGCATCGACATAGCGCCGTCCCTTCCGCAGAGTTATGCCACGTTCGAGCAGCAATCCACGAATCTGGTTGATGACTGCCGTGCGACGCATCACCCAACGCTCGCGCACGCGATGCAAGGACTGCATATCCAGCTGGTCATCAGTCTTGATCGGCACGAAACGCATCGTCGGCCGTGCGACAGCCTCAGCGATCGCCTCGGCATCGATGTAGTCGCTCTTGTTCGTTTTCACGTACGGCTTCACATACTGCGCCGGAATCAGTCGCACCTCGTGTCTCTGTTCCCGCAGTGCTCGGCCAAGAAAATGCGAACCTCCGCAGGCTTCCATGCCAATCAACCCGACGTGTACGTTGGCAGTGAAGCGCAGCAGCTGTGTGCGCGAGAACTTCTTGCGCACCACGACCTCGCCGTGCAGGTCGAGCCCGACCAGATGAAAGACTGTCTTACCAAGATCAATGCCGATGGTGTGTAGTTCCATGGGAGGCCTCCTCCACCTTTTATAACCGCCCCGTTGGCTCGGTAAAAGCGGCGGACCATCCCATTAGTAATCCTCGGACCCGATTTGACCGGTCAACTCCCTCGCATGTTTACGTCGGATTATCAGAACGTGACCCACTACCTGAGCGGTGGCGCGAGACCGCGGGGCAGCTAGGGAACGACGACATCGAAATATTCGACGGTAATGGTTTCCAGGATGGCGCGCATCTTCGGGAAGTAGACCTTCCCGTGCGGCGAAGTTTGATGTGCGCCGCCGGGTCGCGATACTGCTCCTGGACGATGTAGGAGCGCGGGTTGGCGCGACTTGAGTAAAGAATAGAGCAGGCAGTCCGGCTCATGGTCGCGCATGATCTGGCGAAGCTCGGCGAACAACGACTCAAATGCCGGTTCGTGTCCGGCCTTCACCAGGATTACTTTTAGCCCGCCCACCATAGCATTCTCCTTCACAAGAACGGTTGCTGTCCGGCTCGCGTTCTGGATTTTACACGCGGAGCCATGCTTATGCTTTGGAGTTGGGGAAAGTCCAGCGGGTGGCGGCTTCAGTGAAGTTCTCGGCGTGCTCGTCTTGGCCGAAAGCGACTCTCGGTTCGACGCGGAAGATGCAGCCGCCAGAGGCTTCGAGCAGCGGCAAAATGTCGCCGCCGTATTTCCGATCGTAGGGTCCGGCGACTTGCTTCCAGACGGCGCGATCTTTGATTTCTTGCGCGATGCCTTCCAGGATGATGGCTTCGTCGGCTTTTTCAGTGCCGATGACGCAGTGCGGGTCTGCCGCGATGTTTTTTGCCTTGCGGGTGCGCGGGCCGGTGCTGAACCAAAACGCGTTTTCCCACCAAATACCCCAAACGACCATCAGGTGCGGGTGCGCGGGCCGGGCGGTGGAGATCCAGTAATTGTGCGATTTTTCCAGGCGTTCCAGGGCCCAGCTCCAGGGCTTCAGGCCCGTCGTCGCGTCCAGTGGATTTTGCAGCGCGTCGGGCCAATAGGGACGGCTTGCCGTGGGTTCGATCATGGCACCTTCCTTCGAGTGGGCGCGTATGGGCTCGCAGGATTCTAAGCCAAACCAGATTTCGGTGGCGACCATGAAAACGGCTGGTTGTTCCTAGCCTTCGCGATAAGGCAGAGTCAGGCACGTGAACGATTGCTTTTTTCTTGTGGGGCAGGCGGCGTTCGCGTAGGTTCGCAGTCATGCGAGTGGAAGTCGTGGAATCACTGCCGATGCAGGGCGAAGGGAACTCGCCAGCCGTCGAGGATGCGGGAACGGAGCGAGCGCTGCGGAGCTTCTTCGCGGCGATCGAGAGCGACGACTCGCTATTTACCTGCGAGGCTCCGCGTATCCGGGTTGGCGACGGACTTGCGGCCAGTATTCCGGGCGGGGCGTTGTGTAGCGGAGATTTTGTGCTTAGGTTCCGCGGCGAGAGTCTTGGCGGCAACCGCAGGCTGCATTTTTCCCTCGTCGAGAAGCTCGTCGAGCTATTGAAAGCGGATGGATCGGCGGAGTGGCTGGTGGCGCGCGTCTGCCTGACGTCGGACTCCGGTGCCGAGGCGAAGTTGCCCGGATTCGCACTACGGCTGCGGCTTGAGGCCCAGGGAAGTTCAAGTGAGCAAGCGGCCTTGCGATGGGGTTTAGGTGTGGCGCACGTGCAGCAGGCTTTGCTGTTCACGTCGCGGTATTTGCGGCAACAGATTGGGCAGAGCGCGGACTAAGCGCGGTCAAAACTGCTTTGAAACGCCAATTAGTTGGAGCAGCTGAAGCTGAGATTCTTTCCGGCAGGAGCCGGAATCTACGATCGCGCATCCTCACCGGATGCACTCAGAAATGACAATCTCTCAAGTGTCAGGAGACGAAGGCGCAGCCGACGCGATAGCCGCCTAGTTTGGTGCGCTGCGTCCATACGGGCTTAAGACTCACGCGCACCGGCGGCAGAATGGGCACGTGCAGGATCGCGAGGATATTTTCCGGGAGCTCTTCGGGGGCGTCCATCTCGATCGCCACACCGCCGAATCCCAGGTCAACTACGCGAGCGCGGCGTGCATTGTGTTCACCGAGCATGGCGTAGGCGTTTGTGCCGGTCATGGAAACCCGCTCGGCCTTGCGCTGCATGGCGTAGACGCGTGGCGCGGTGGGCGCGTGGCTCGTGGAAATCTCGGTTGGACTCGGTGGCGCTGGCGCAGGTGCGGCCGCCGCAGCGGCGGGTTCTGCCCGCTCGAGCGGGCGCCTGTACTCGATGGAGATAGGTTTTGGGACCGCGGCGCTGCGCTCCGGCGTTGGAAGGACCGGAGCTACGGGAGCAGGAGCGGGTGCCGGGGGTGCGGTGGCCGTGGGTGCCGGCGGAGGAGCGGGCGCGGGCGCGGGAGCAACGGCAGGCTCCGTTCGGGATCCACCGTTTCCGGGCTTGCGATGATTGGCGTGCTTCAAGCGATAGAGGCGCTCATCGGCGACGCGAATTAGCTGGTCGGCTTGCTCGCCGTCTTGAGGGAACACGGCAACGCCGTGGTCCATGTTTACGCTGACGCTGAGTTGCAAGGCATGCAGCGTTTCGGCGAAAACGGTCTCGACGCGGCGGCTGAGCCCGAGTGCTTGATCGGCGTCGGTTTGCGGCAACAGGAGAGCAAATTCATCGCCGCCGATGCGAAACGCGGAGTCCGATGTACGCAGGGCTTTCTTGAGCGTGGTAGCGGCCGCGCGCAGCACTTCGTCGCCACGAGGATGCCCGTACTTGTCGTTCACTTCCTTGAAGCGATGCAGATCGAGGATCACCAGACCCAACTGCGAATTATAACGCCGGCTGCGATTGAGCTCTTTTTCAAGGGACTCGCCGAAAAGGCGGCGATTGTACAGGCCGGTCAAAGGATCGGTCACGGCATTGAGTTGCAGGATCTTTAGGTCGTCGTATTCCAGGACGATCGGCACGCGGAACAAGCCCGCGGAGGTGAGGACGTCCATCAGCGCCGTTTTCAGCGCCACTTGGCGGCCAAGGTTCTCACTGAGCTCGCGGCGTCGCGTCAGCATTTCGTCCCAAAGCTGAATGCACTGATTCTCGCGCAGGTCCAGGTGGGTAATGGCGCGAATGTACCGCTGCAGGAATTGACCGCGCGCCGAGACGTCCAAGCCGTCGAGGGTATCGGCTAGGAGTTCGAGGTACGAATCCTCAATCGGCAGGCGAGGGGGCGTGGCGCCACCGGGGCCAGGGCTGGGCATTTGAAGGACACCTAACTCTTGCCTATCCCCGCGGGGTTGGGGAAAGAACGAGAAGCTTTCTCTTTACACTGGGAGCAAGTCGGAGTCCATCCAAATCTAGTGGGAGAGACCTGTGGAAAGTGGGGGTACGTACAGTCCTACGAGTAATGTTGTTGCAAGATAAAGGAGATACAGGCGGGCCGAGGGAGCCGTGAGTGGAACAATTGTCGGGGGCGGATGTAACGAAAACACCCCAAGGTCCGGGCGGAAGCCAGGAAAGGGCATATATTTACTCAAGTGGCCGGAGAAATTCCAATCCGAAGAGGCGCATATCCCCTGCGGCTTCCTGGCGAAGAACCTTGGCTGCAATCGGAGGAGTCTCGTTTGGTACAAGGCTTGAGGAGGTCGGGGAGGGAGCGGGCACAGTCAAATGGACAATCTGATCGAGCTGAAGAATGTGGGTAGATGTAATACAAGCCCCAGCGGACCCAATGTTGAGCGTTTTCGTGAGTTCGATGAACTCGACGCCCGAAGAATCCGTTCCACGCAGGAAGATAGGGACCTGCAGGCGTATTCGAGGGGACTGACGCCGCTGCATGTGATCCAAGTGCTGACCTTCCTTCAGACTGTCGATTTTCACTCGGCCGCCCCATAGTACTGTCGAACTAGTACGAGAGTGAGCAGATTCAATGCCACACGTGCGTAACCTGCACTCTCCGTAACTCTTTAAGAAATATATCAGTTACATAGGGGCATAGGAGGGGCGGATGGGGATGTTGGCATCCTACCTACGACTAAGGCAACTTGATTTCCGCAATTGTGCAAATGGCACGCTTTTACCATTGACAGTTCTAGAAGTGCTCTGCGACGATGACCAGCGTGCAAATAGGGAAAATTTTTTCCTGTCGTGCCGCCGAACGGGGCAGTCTTGACGAGTAGAACCATTATCGCACCGCCGCAGACCGACCAGCCGGGTCCTGGCGCTATCCCCCTTGGGATGGTGAACCGTCTTCTGGACACGCTGGATAAGTCGATGCTAGTGGCGGAGCGCAGCGGGCGCATCTTGCTGGTCAATTCGCGCGCGCGGCAGTGCCTGGAGTCAATTGGCCTCGGCGAATTTAGCCAGCTGAACTTGTTCAGCGACGTCCTGCAAATGGACTCCAAGAGAATTTTCGGCGAGATCGAAAGCGGAGAGCAAGAAGTAAAGCTCAACCTCGAGCGCGGCGAGAAGAGAGCCAGCGCCAGCGTTCAGTGGATGCCCGAACCCGATTGGGTCGTCGTGCAGTTTGAGCCGATGCCCGAAGCGCAACCTGTGGCGGAATCTGGGACGCAAATCACCGTGCAAGAGTTGCTGCAGGAACGCGAAATCACGTATCGGAATTTGCTCGCCGCGTACTTGAAGCTGCAGGAAGTGAACCGGCAGAAAACCGTATTTCTGGCTTCGGCGGCGCATGAGTTGAAAACGCCGCTTGCCGTGATTAAGGGTTACTACGATTTGCTGCTGACCAGTTCGCTGGGACGTTTGTCCGAGAAACAGCGCGACATTTTGGAAGAGTCGAAGGAAAGCTGCGAGCGGCTCGTGCGTCTCGTTTCGATGTTCCTGAACTATTCCGCGCTCGAGAGCGGCAAGCTGGTTCTGCAGCTTCGCGAGAACGACATGCGCGATTGCCTGGATGAGCTCGCCAAAAGGTGGCTGGAGGCTTTCCAGCGCAAGGGCGTGAGACTCGAGTCGGCTTTCGATCCTTCGATCCCGAACTTCCGGTTTGACTACCAGAAGGTGCAGCAGGCGGCGGCCAATCTTCTGGACAATGCGCTGAAGCACACGCCGGCCGGGGGTTGCGTCACGCTGCGCGCGCTACCACATTTTTGGGAGCGCCGCGTAACCGAAGCGTCTCCCGTGCAGGAACGCCGGCGCTTCCGTTTGCCGCGGCCCAACAGCGTGGAAGTTTCGGTGGCCGACTCTGGCCCAGGAATCGCTCCGGAGCATCACCAGGAAATTTTCGAGGATTTCGTGCGCGTCGATCGCAACACCACGGGAATGGGCCTGGGATTGGCCATCGCGAAGCGACTGGTGCAGGCGCACCGCGGGAAAATCTGGGTGGAGAGCGAAGCAGTCGGCGGAAGCAAATTCACATTCTTATTGCCGATGGATCAAAACTAGTTGACGCTGAATCGCGAGCAGGCGTCGAGACCGTAACGTTCGGGACGTAAAGAGGGAGATGTCGAATGGCTGTCAAAGAAAAGATCCTGGTCGTGGATGACGAGCCGAGCATCCGCAAGTATCTGCAAACGCTGCTGGAAGTGGACGGCTTCGACGTGGAGACGGTCGGCTCCGGCAAAGAAGTCATCGCCAAGGTCAGCGACGGCGAGCGTCCGGACCTGATCATTCTCGATGTGCTGATGCCGGAAATGAACGGCATCGATACGCTGAAGGAACTTCTTCAGCTCGACCGTACCCTCAATATCATCATGCTGAGCTGTTCCAACGAAGTGGGCACCGTGGTGGAAGCCATCCGGATTGGCGCGCACGACTACCTGACGAAGCCATTCGAGAAGAGCGACCTTGACGCGGCAATGCTGAAGTCGCGACAGAAGAAGCACCTGACGCAAGAAAACCAAGCGCTGCGGGACTATTGCGACCAGGTCACCGAAGACCTGAGCTTCTTGGCCGCCAGCCCCCAGATGGTGCGTATCCGCCAGCAGATTTTGCAGATTGCTCCGGTGGACGTGCCGGTATTCATCTGCGGCGAGAGCGGCGTCGGAAAAGAAGTTGTGGCGCGGATGATTCATCTGCGCTCGAAGCGTCGCAACCAGGCGTTCGTCAAAGTGAATTGCGCGGCTCTGCCCGGCGAATTACTGGAATCGGAGTTGTTCGGCTTTGAGCAGGGCGCCTTTACGGGAGCGGTTCGCGCCAAGCCCGGCAAGTTCGAGATGGCCAATAAAGGCACGATCTTTCTCGATGAAATCGCGGAGATGACCACGCATTTGCAGGCAAAGCTCCTGCACGTCCTCCAGGATCACCAATACTCGCGCCTCGGCGGGCGGCACATGATCGACACCGATGTCCGCGTGCTGGCCGCAACCAACGTCGATGTGCAAGAAGCGATGAAGACGGGCCGCTTCCGCGAAGATCTGTACTACCGGCTGAACGTTCTTTCGATTCTCGTTCCGCCACTGCGCGAGAGGGCTGCGGAAATCCCGCTGCTTTTCCGCCACTTCCTGGACAAGTACAGCGAAAAATTCGGGAAGCCGGCGCAGGGACCATCGAAGCACCTGTTGGATGCGGCGGTGAATTATCCGTGGCCGGGCAACCTGCGCGAGCTGGAAAATTTCGTCAAGCGCTATGTGATTCTCGAAGATGACGAGGGCAGCTTGCGCGAGTTAATTGAGATGTCCGCATCGCGCCAGCGTACCTCGCCGCGGCAAGAAGCAGCGATTCCGCGCGAGCAGGGTCTGAAGGCGTTGGTACGCGGACTGAAGGACGAAGCGGAGATGGAAGCGATCGCGGACGCGCTCGAGAAGACGCGCTGGTGCCGGAAGGATGCCGCGAAGATGCTGGGAATCAGCTACAAAGCGTTGCTGTACAAGATGCGCCAGTTCAATCTGGATACGCCGCGGACACGGCGGTCGGCCGCGGATAAGGCCGCCGCTCCGGTGGAAGAGGCAACACCGGTGGGCGCGATCCGCAACGAATAGCGCGCCGACCGGCGAATTTGCGAGAGGAGCTGCGGGTGGCGGGGGCCATCGTAGCTCCAGTACTGCGGTTTGTACGCGAAACACGCCTCGAATTTTTCCGTAGCGTGAAACAAATGTTTCCTGTATTGTCACGCGGATCGGATTTGAAAATGAGCCGGTCCAGGCGCTCGCGAACTTGATGCTGTAGTTGCCGCAAAGCCGGGACCGCGGGTCAGGTCTAGGAGTTTGGGGAGTTCTGGAACACGTTTTCCTAGTGTCGTGTGTCCAGGCAAGAATCTGCGAAATTTAGTGAAAGGGGCGCGGCCGTACAGGGATCGGCTGCGGGCAGAGTGGAGGATGGGCATAATGACGGAACGTCGTACTGCACGACGCTATGATCTTTCGTTACCCGTGATCATCCGAGTCCCCACGGAGCGGGTAGCCGACACACAAAAAGGCAAGACGCGGGACATTTCTACCCGTGGGCTTTACTTCGTCTTGGACCAGGACCTCGAAGCGGGTTCTGAGCTCGATATTACTTTGACTCTGCCCGCGGAAGTTACCCACGGATCAGAAGTGTTTGTGCGGGCACTGGGCAAAGTCGTGCGCGTCGAGCGCCGCCTGGAAGACGGCAGCGCGCGGATGGGCGTCGCAGCGGTGATCGAGCGCTACGACATCATTCGCGGAGAAAACGGCCGAGCGTAACCTAGACTTCGCAGCTGACGACTCCTCGAGGGTGCCGCTTCAAGCTGGAACATTGTCTGGACTCCCTTTTTGCCGCTCGCTGCCAACCAATACCCAAGATCTGACCTGAAATCTGGCAATAGTTTGCCCTTTGCGAAACCCTTTTTCGCAGGTGACACTGTCACCTAACGGTCTTACCCGAAATTTCCCGCCAGCCGCGACCTTTCGATCGATTTCCAATAAGTTGTTTATTTTCTTATACTTCTTGACTTTCCCGGAGTGGGCGAGCCCTCCCGCGGTCCGATTCCGGGCTCGCCGGGCTTTGGTTCTCCGTGTGCACAGCATAGGGTAAGAATCAGGGCGGGCGAGGGAAGGGTCAGAAATGGCTGCGTCAGGAGTGGCAAGCGCGGGGTCGGCTCCTAAGCCAAACAATTTACCTCCCGAAGAGATCATTTTCGGCCGGTCTGCCGCCATGCAGCCTATCCGGCAGTTAGTGGGAAAGATCCTCAGCGCGGACTTGCCGGTATTGATCCAAGGGGAAAACGGCACAGGCAAAGGGCTGTTGGCCCAGCATATTCACTCGCGTTCGGTTTTCTCTTCCGGCTCATTCGTCAAGGTCAACTGCGCCGCGATTCCCGGCGCGCTCCTCGAGAGCGAGCTGTTCGGCCACGAGAAGGGCGCCTACACCGATGCGCACACCTCGAAGGCCGGCTACGTCGAGATGGCAGAGCGCGGCACGCTGTTCCTGGACGAGATTGCGGACCTGGACCTGAGCCTGCAAGCGAAGATCCTGCAACTTCTGCAGGACGGCCAGTTCAGCCGCATCGGCGACACCCAAGAGCGGCGCGCCAACATCCGAGTTATCTGCGCCACCAATCGCAAGCTAGAGCGCGAGATCGCGGCGGGACGTTTTCGACAGGATCTGTTCTACCGCATCAACGTGATCACCATCCACTTGCCACCCTTGCGCGAGCGCCGCGAAGACGTGGTTGCGTTAGCGCAGTACTTCCTTGGCCAGTTGAACGCCCGATTCGAGCGCAACGCGCCACCCTTTCCCCTGGATGCGCTTGAGGCTTTTGAGCGTAAGGAATGGAGGGGTAACATTCGCGAACTGGAAAACCTGGTAGCGCGTTACGCGATCATGGGATCGCTCGATGCGGTCAGGCCCGAAGTCAATCTGAAGCGATTTTCAATGCCTGCGGCAAGACTTTCCGCCGATGGACCAGTCTCTCTGAAGCATATTGCCAAACAAGCTATCCGCGAGATGGAAAGCAATGTAATCCTGAAGGTCCTACGGGATAACCAGTGGAATCGCCGCAAGGCCGCCGAAGTTTTGAACATTAGCTATCGAGCGCTGATTTACAAGATTCAAGAAGCCGGGCTGTCGAACAGAAACAGTCGAAAAGGCAGTCGCGCCGCGATCGAACCACCGCAGGGGCCTACGTCGTTACCGGAGTGATCAGACGGTTACCCTCACGCGTCAAGACGCCGCCTACCAGCTGCCCCGGAGCATCCAACTGGGGGATAATGGACGATGCAGCGGCGTACGTGTGAAATGGTTTTCCGTTATTGGCTGGCAATTTGAACGGCGGCACCGCACGCCGAACAGTCAACGTGCTAATTACAAGGGACTTAAGGCCATAGACGAAAGTCCTGTGTACTTCGTACTATGGTATCGAACTTGCTCCTAGGCTATCGTATTCGTACGCATAGGCTTAGCGTATTTGGCGGCCGAACCGACGGGAGGAATCGTTGTACACCGCGTTTTACCAACTGAAGGAAGAACCGTTTCGGCTGACACCGGACCCGCGATTCCTGCATTTGGCCGACCCCCATCGGACCGCCCTTAAGGTGCTTTTGCAGGGCGTGTTGCAGCGCAAGGGATTCACGGTGGTGGCCGGGCCGGTCGGAACCGGAAAGACCACCCTGCTCCATACCGCGTTACAGATTCTCACCGAAAAATCGGAAGGGCGGGGCCGCCTGGTATCGGCGTTTCTCGTCAATCCAACGCTCTCCCCCGCCGAGCTTCTGGAAGCCGTGCTGGACGAATATGAGATTTCCTGCACTGCCACCAGCAAGCCGCGAAGGCTCGCCGCGCTTCACCAGATGCTTTTCCAGACCCAGCAGCAGGGAGGGACCGCCGTTCTGTTGATCGACGAGGCCCACCTGATGAGCGTGGAGTTGCTCGAAGAGATTCGCCTGTTGGGCAATACCGACACGTACCAGGAAAAACTTTTGCAGATCGTTCTTTGCGGCCAGCCTGAGCTCTTCGCCGTCCTCCAGCGCCCGGAACTCCAGGCGTTGCAGCAGAGGATCGCGGGTACCTGCCTGCTGCGGCCGTTGAGCCTGCCGGAAACGCGCGCGTACGTCGCAGAGCGTCTCCACGCGGCCGGCTTGCGCGGGTCCAGCCCGTTTACAGGCACCGCTGTCGAACTCATTCATAAGAAGAGCAATGGCGTGCCGCGCTTGATCAACCTGCTGTCGGATGCCTGCCTGATGGCAGGGTTCGATCTGAAGCGGAAACAGATCGATCAACTGATCGTTGAGCAGGCGACCGAAGATGTGCTAGGTCTCGTAAAGACACCGATGATGTCGCCTGCCGTTGCTGCCGTGCCGGACGCGAAAGAGAAACCAGTGTCGGTGGAAGAAACGGTGGAGGCGAAAGTCGCTGTGCCGACCGCTGCGACCGCGTCTTGGCCGCCAGCTCCTGCGCGGCTGCACGCCGGCGCCACTCTGGATTCCTCACCGGCAATGAGCAGCGTGGCGACGAGCACGCAGTCGGCAACCGCGACCGCCGTCGCAGAGCCGGAAGAGCGCCGGCCCGTCGCAAAGCCGGCGACTCGTGATGGTGGCCGGGCGACGAAATCCACTTTTGATGTTTTGATTGCTGCGCTGAAGCAGAACCGCGCCGTCGCGCGCGACTAGTCCTGGGGCGTTCCCACACTTCCAAACTGATTTGTAAGCTCTAGCCGAGCGTCTCGGCTCGTTCAGGCGGCGCCTTCGCCCGCATCCCCAACGGAGAAGTACGTGCAATCCGGATGGTGGAAAGCCAGCGCACTTACGCTCGCTTCCGGGTCCATCATCATTCCCTCGGTGAGCTGCACGCCAATTTCTTCGGGCCGCAGCAGCTTCCACAATCCGGCTTGATCGTCCAGATCCGGGCACGCCGGATAGCCGAAACTGTAGCGCTTCCCGCGATACCGCGAAGTGAACCGCTGCGCCATTTCCATTTCCGGAGGATCGGGGAAACCCCAGTCTTCGCGAATGCGGCGGTGCAGCCATTCGGCGCAAGCTTCCGCGGTTTCGATCGCCAGCGCTTGCAAGCCGTGGGATTTGAAGTAGTAGCCGTCATTCTTGGCTTTTTCGCCGCGCTCGCGCACTCCTTCACCTGCGCTCACTACAAACAGCGCCAGGTGATCGCGCGCCCCATCTTTCGGAGCCAGGACGTAGTCGCTGAGGCAAAGGAAGTCGCCGGCGCGCTGCCTCTTGAATCGAAAGGTATGCAGCGGCTGCGTGCCCCCCGGGGCAAACAAGTGCAAGGCATTGCCTTCCGGCTCCGCTTCAAAAAACTGCCAGACTGCGCGAACCTTCATGAACGTAGCTGCTTCGGTCTTCACTTCTTCCATGCTCTCAAACAGCTCGACCGCTTTTGGATCGCGCTGCGCCAGGCGCTTCTCGAAGTCGCCCTTGAAGCCCATGTGACGCCCATAGAGCATGAACGGATTGATGTAAGTCCAGAGTTCACGCAAGTCCGGTACCAGCCGCACCTTGCGGTCGAGGTGCGCCACGCTTGGAATCGGCAGGCCAGTCCGTACCTTCGGCGAATGCGTCACCCCGGGGACCTCCGCCACCCGAACCGTCGTCGAGACTTCGAATCCATTTCCAGAAGAGGTGTGTTCGCGTACGAGCGTGTCGTGGGTCGCTGGATCCATCAGCTCGTTCATCAGGCGCAGTCCAGTCATCGCGTCTTTGGCGTAGCAGACGGCTTTGCCGTAACTCGGCGCGATCTTCTGCTCGGTGAACTTTGCGGAAAGCGCCGCTCCGCCGACGAGCAGGGGCACTCCAACGCCCGCCTCTTTTAGGTCGCTCGCGGTAATCACCATTTGTTGCGCGCTTTTCACCAGTAGGCCGGAGAGTCCAATGGCGTCGGGCTTGTGCTCCTCGTAGGCGCGGATCAGCACGTCCGGGGGAACTTTGATGCCCAGGTTAACGACGTCGTAGCCGTTGTTCTTCAAGATGATTTCGACGAGGTTCTTCCCGATGTCGTGCACGTCGCCTTTCACCGTGGCCAGCACGACGCGCCCGCGCTTCGCGGTATCGGCTTTTTCCATGAATTGCTCGAGGTGGCCGACGGCGGCTTTCATGGCCTCTGCCGATTGCAGCACTTCGGCGACGATGAGCTCATTCGCGTTGAACAGGCGTCCCACCTCACTCATCCCGGCCATCAGCGGGCCATTGACGATGTCTAGCGGCGCAACGCCTTCGGCGCGCTTGCGGTCGAGGTCGTCGATCAAACCATCGCGGGTCCCCTCGATGATGTAGTTGGAGAGGCGCTCATCGAGCGGCAAATCCGCGGCGCGCGTCTTTTCCTTTTTCGTTGCGGTGCGAAAGTGTTCGGCGATCGCTGCGATGTGGTACTGATTGACGGCGGCGCGCTGCTCCTTCCGCTGTTCGCGCCAGTCCGCTGGTACGTCGCGCAGGAGAGCAGCCAGGGAGTGGTCCGCGGGAACGTTCGCGGGCGGATGCGAAAACAGCAGATTCTCCGCCAGCTTCCGTTCGAGTTCGGGAATCGAGGCAAAACGCTCGATTTTTTCGGTGTTCACGATGGCCAGATCCAATCCGGCCTTCGTGCAGTAATACAGGAAAACGGAATTGACGACTTCGCGCGCGCCGGGGGGGAGGCCGAATGATACGTTCGAGATTCCTAGAATCGTGCGCGCGTCCGGCAAAGCCTGCTTGATTAGCCGGATACCCTCGACGGTCTCGACCGCGCCACCGATATAGTTTTCGTCGCCGGTGGCGCAGGGAAAGACCAGCGGGTCGAAAATGATGTCTTCGGACGGCAGGTCGTATTTTTCCGTCAGCAGCTTGTAGCTGCGCTGCGCGATGGCCAGCTTGCGCTCCCGCGTGAACGCTTGCGCCTGCTGCGGGTCCTCGTCGATGCAGCCGACCACGACTGCAGCGCCGAAATCGTGCGCAATCGGCACCACGCGCTCGAATTTCTCTTCGCCGTCCTCCAGGTTGATGGAATTGATGATCGCTTTGCCCTGGCAATAGGTGAGCGCCTGCGCCACGGCCGCCGGATCGGTGGTGTCCACCATCACCGGAGCTTTGATCTTCCGGATGAGCTTCTCGTAAAACAGCGGAATGTCTTTCCGTTCGTCACGTTCCGTGCTTTGCAGGCACACGTCCACCACCTGTGCGCCGCCGCGTACCTGCCGCCGCGCGATTTCGCTGGCTTCCTCCCACTTTTCTTCTGCGACGAGATTCTTGAATAGCCGCGAGCCGATCACATTGGTGCGTTCGCCCACCAGCAGCGGCCGTGTGCTGTCTTCGGCCTCAATGGTCTCAATGCCGGAGTAGATCGCCCGATGCGCTTCCACGGGACGCTGCCGCGGCTGCTTGCCGTCGACCATTTGCGCGATCGCGCGGATGTGCTGCTCGGTGGTGCCGCAGCAGCCGCCGACAATGTTCAGCCAGCCGTGGTCGGCAAATTTTTCGAGTTGTGCCGCCAGGGACGTCGGCGTCTCCAGATACTTGCCTTCTTCGTCGGGCAAACCCGCGTTCGGATAGCAAGACACGAACTCGCCGGTGAGCTGGCTCAGAGTCCGCAGGTGGTCGGTCATGAACTCCGGCCCGGTGGCGCAGTTCATGCCGAAAGCCAGCGGCTTGGCATACCGCAGCGACGCCCACATGGCCTCGATCGTCTGCCCCGCGAGCATCGAGCCCATCGCTTCGATGGTCACGGAGATGATCACCGGCACCTGCGCGCCGATCTCTCTAGAGAGCTGCTGGATCGCCAGCAACGCAGCCTTGATGTTGCGCGTGTCCTGGCAGGTCTCCACCAGTAGCAGGTCCGAGCCGCCTTCGATCAACCCTTTTGCCTGCACGTAATACCCGGCGTGCAGCTCCTCGAAGGTGACGCCGCCGGTCACGGTAATGGCCTTGGTGGTCGGGCCCATGGAACCAGCCACGAACCTAGGCTTGCCTGGAGTGCCAGCCTCATCGGCGGCTTGACGCGCCAGCTCGGCCGACCGGCGGTTCAACTCCAGAGCGTCGTTGGCCAAGCCATATTCCGCCAGCACGATGGGAGCTCCGCCGAAGCTGTTCGTTTCGACGATGTCCGAGCCAGCCGCGAAGTATTTCCGGTGAATGTCAAGCACCACGTCCGGACGGGTGCGTACCAGGTTCTCGTTGCAGCCTTCGAGCGCAGCTCCGCCAAAGTCTTCGGCACTGAGGTCGCATTGCTGCAGCATCGTGCCCATAGCGCCATCCAGCACCAGAATGCGCTGGGCAAGCAGCTCCCTCAGGGCTTTGGCAGATTCGGTCAGATTGCGCATCCGCTCGACGTTCGTCGCTCCTTGTTGGGCTTCATCGGGCTTCCTGGGAGTGGGATACCAGCAGAGAAGACCGGACTTGGACCGCACGTCTATTTTACGCAGGTTTCGGCGGTTATCGAACGCGCTTCCATTGAAGTAGTGCTTTCTTGGTGCGAATGGCGCATAGACGCACCGGAATTGGAAGGGGCGAATGCTATACTGCGCCCTGGATTCCCGCACTTTCGGCCCAGCGAAAAAAGCATCCTAGGTGTCACGTAACAGTTCGACAACAAGCCCTGGAATGGGCCTTGCCCGTCGGTGCAGTTTTCACTACGCTGAGAAACAGTGGCTACAAAACGTACCAGCTCCAAATTATCCGTTTGTATACTCTCGCCGCACCCCTTGGTGCTGAGCGAGTTCGAACGGCTGCTGGCGAAGCCTCAGTTCAAGGTCGCCGTCAAGCATCTCGAATCCACCTTGGCTCCCGATCTCCGCAATCTCGAGCCGCCTCAGGCGCAGGTTTACGTCATTGATGCACACGCCGCGCGGCCTGCCACCGGCGCGCTGCTGGCCAATATTCTGGAACGATTCCCGGAAGCCCGCCTGATTGTCGTTGGAGAGCAGCTCAGCGACGCCAATAGCTATTCGCTGCTTCGCCTTGGCGTAAAGGGTCTGCTGACCTACGTGGAAGCGCGCGACCAGTTGACTCGCGCTCTGCCTCTCGTTGCTGCCGGAGGCTTCTGGGTGCCACGCTCGGTCCTGTCGGGCTTTGTGGACTCCATCCTGACCGGCCAGGGCCGCCGCCTCAAGACCGATGCGGTGACGAATCTAAGCCGCCGCGAACAAGAAGTTCTCGATTCGTTGCTGGAAAATCTCTCCAACAAAGAAATTGCCAGCAAGCTCAACATCGCCGAGCGCACCGTCAAGTTCCACGTGTCCAACCTGCTCAGCAAGTTCGGCGTGCGCCGCCGCGCGGACCTGATTCTGTTGACTTTCCAGCGCCGCATGGCCCAGCCGTAATAATCTCTAATCGGAAAACGTAAATCGGATGATGCACCACAGCGCCTGCACGCCGTCTTTCCAGGTGATCTTCTTACCCTCTTCGTAGGTGCGGCCCGCATAAGTGATAGGCACTTCGTAGATGCGCCACTTGCCCTTGGCGATTTTGGCGGTAATTTCCGGCTCGAAGCCAAAGCGGTTTGAGCGCAGCTGGATCCCCTGCAAGACCTCTTTGCGAAAAACTTTGTAGCAGGTCTCCATGTCCGTCAGCTTCAAGTTAGAAAAAATGTCGGAAAGCAGCGTCAGGATCTTGTTCGCCACGTAGTGCCAAAAATAGTGCACGCGCTGCGGGCCGCCCAGGAAACGCGAGCCGTACACCACGTCTGCCCGGCCGTCCAGGATGGGTTCCAGCAACTTCGGGTAGTCGCGCGGGTCGTATTCCAGGTCGGCGTCTTGCACCAGCACGATCTCGCCGGTAGCTTCGGCAAACCCGCGCCGCAGCGCCGCGCCCTTGCCCTGATTCTGAGCTTGAAAGAAAAATCGCAGGTCATGCAATTCGATGGGGTCGCCGGTATCTTGCGGCGGCGCTATGGCCTCCCCCTTGGCCTGCCGCGCCGCCATGCTTTCTAGGATCTGCCGGGTGCCGTCGGTCGAGCAGTCGTCCACGATGATGATTTCCTTGCGCCCGTCCGTATCCTGTACTCGGCGCAGGATTTCGTCGATCGTGGCTTTCTCGTTGTAAACGGGAATCACCACGGAGAGCTTCGGATCGATGAGCGCCGCCGGATTGTGGCGTTGCCGAGCCATAAGGAGCAAACATTGTAGCGGCCTGCTGCGCAGCGAGTAAAGCCGCGCTCCCCGCCCCGAGCGCTTACGCCGTTCGTGGTTGCGTTCTGAAGTACGCAGCCACGAACAGCACTCCCAGCAGAAAGTCGGTGCATCCAAAAAGCAGATCAGACGGGTGCATCCGTCCTTGCGAGACCAGGACGGCGACGGCAATGCCATAGGTGAATTTCTCGACGATCGAGGGAAGCATGAACGCTCGATACCGTCCGGGGTCCATGGCAACCACGAAAAACGCGATCTGCCAGGCCAGCGCTGCACCCACGAAACCATAGAAAAATCCCGGGTGCGTGATCGGCGGAGGATCCTTCCGGCCAATCAGGTCAAACAGGAAGTACAGCGGCGTGATAACGAGCAGGCCCCAAATGCCAGCAATCCCGAATACCACCTTCGCGAATTTCATTGGCGTCGTCGCCTCCACGAAATCGAATCGGAGAAAATTGTATCGGAAGAATCGCGGAGAGTCTGCAGCGAAGGCTCTAGCGCGCGCCTGCTTCTCGTAAGGTTCCGAAGCAGCTATCATGGTCGGGTATTTTTTGTCGGTGCCGGTTATGGCCACCTTTCATATCGAACAATTCGGGTGTCGCGCGACGCAGGCCGATGGCGCCGCTACCGAGAACCAATTGCGCGAGCGTGGCTGCACCGCCGCTTCCGAAGCTTCCGTCGCCGACATCGTCGTCGTGAACACCTGCACGGTTACGGCTGCCGCCGATTCCCAGGCTCGCGATGCCATTCGCAAGATTCACGCGCGGAATCCGGCGGCGCGCGTGATCGTCACCGGCTGCTACGCGCAGCGCGCACCGGAAGAGCTGGCCGCGCTTCCCGGCGTTAGCTGGGTAGTCGGCAATTCCCACAAGCCGCAAATTCCGCAAATCTTCGACGCACTTTCGCTGGAAAGTGTGCCTTCCTCCGCGAACGCGCTTCGTGTCTGTCCAGACGCTCGGTTCCGGCGCCGGCCGCGAAGTCGACGCCATGTCTATCGAGCGTGCTCCCGCTAAAATCCTAACCGGCGACATTTTCGAGCAAACGTCCTTCCTTTCCGCGCCCATTGTCGGCGGCGAAGGGAATCACACGCGCCCGATATTGAAAATTCAGGACGGCTGCAACAGCCGCTGCTCCTACTGCGTCATTCCCTTCGTTCGTGGAAAGAGTCGCAGCTTGCCGCCGGATCGCGTCATCGACGAAATCCAGCGGCTCAGCGCATCCGGCTATCGCGAAATCGTTCTCAGCGGCATCAACCTGGGCACCTACGGCCGCGACCTCTCGCCGCGCTTCGAGTTCGAAGACTTGCTGCGCCGAATTGTGGACGAGACCCCCGTCGAGCGCCTGCGCATCAGCTCGATCGAGCCAATGGACGTCACCCGCGACCTGATCGCGCTGTTCGCTTCCACCGAACGCATCGCGCAGCACTTCCACATGCCGCTGCAATCCGGCTCGGACCGCATTCTCGCCGCCATGCACCGCTGGTATCGCGCGGAGCACTATGCTCGCCGCGTGGAGCTGATTCGCGAGCACCTCCCGCACGCCGCCATCGGCGCCGACGTGATCGCCGGCTTCCCCGGCGAGACCGAAGCCGACCACGCCGAGACCCTCGCGTTCATCGAGCGCTTGCCGTTCACTTACCTGCACGTTTTTTCCTTTTCGAAGCGCCCCGGCACCCGCGCCGCTGCCCGCTGTGATGAAGTCCCCGCTGGCGTAATACATCGCCGCGCCCGCGAATTGCGCGCCCTCGGCGAAGCCAAGTCCGCGGCGTTTTATCGCGCTCAGGCCAGCAGATCGCTTCAGGTGCTTACGCTGCGCCACACTTCCCACGTCGATGCCCCTGGGTGGACTCCCGCGATTTCCAGCAACTATCTTCACGTCCGCGTGCCGGGCGACTGGCCGCCCAATCAGATGATTCCGGTTCTCTTGTTTCCCGGCGGTGCCCACTATCTAAATGCTCGGCCGGAAACCAGCGGCGTTTTTGCCGTATGACCGTACGCCGCGGGGATGAGAAACTTTCTCTATGCTCGTCCTAGGTGTAGGGAGTCTCGATGGAAGCTCCAGCGTCGCGCTGCTGGATGAGAACGCGATCGTCGCGGCCATCGAGGAAGAAAAACTGAATCGGTCGCTAGGCGCCGGCAACGTTCCCCGGCTGGCGATGCTTCGATGTTTGGAACAGCAAGGCGCCAAGATCTCCGATTTGACCGTTGCTGCGCTCGCCGACCTTCCGCAGGAAGCGCGGCTGCGTGAATCGGGTCTGGGCTCGAAATTTTCCGCCAGCCGCAAGCGCCGCTCGGATGCGCGCAAATCCACGTCGATCCGCCAACTACGCGAGCATCTGGATCGCGCCGTCAAGCTCCAGCAGTTCGAGCATCACCTGTGCCATGCCGCCAGCACGTACTACACTTCGGGGTTCGATCGCGCGTTGATTCTGACGCTGGACGGCGGCGCGGGCTCCCGCTGCGGCCAGATTTCTCTTGGCGAAGGCGACGAAATCCGGCCCCTGCGGACCATGCAGTTTCCCGATTCGCTTGGCTGGTTTTACTCGCGCATCACCGCGCTGCTTGGACTGCGCCCGGGTCACGACGAGCACAAGACTCAGTGGCTCGGCCGTCAGGGCCAGCCGGAGTATCTGCCGGTATTCCGGAAACTGTTCCGCAGCGATTCTCACGGCCTTCCGGTGCTCGACCGCCGCTACTTTGCGGCCGGCCCCGACGAGCGCGGCACGTTTTCTCCGCAGTTTTATCGTGAGCTGAAGATTCACAAAGACAAGTTTCGCAGCGATCCCGCGATCTGCGCCGCCCTGGCCCGCAGCGCGCAGCTCCTACTGGAAGAAACCGTTCTCGATATCGCCCATCGCTTCCAGGCGCAAACTGGCGCGGATTCGTCTGTGCATTGCCGGCGGTGTGTTCCTTAACGTCTTGCTGGTCCGCGCGATCGAGACTCGCGGCACGTTCGACCATGTGCACGTTCAGCCCGTTTCCGGCAACGCGGGCACCGCTCTGGGCGCCGCTTTTTTGGCGCGCAAAAAACTGACCGGAAAATCCGGGCGCGCGGTGATGAGCACCTTGTCGCTCGGGCCGGAATTTACATCGCAAGAGATCAAAGCGGTTCTCGACAACTGCAAAATTATCTACAAATATCAGTCCGGCGAAGATCAGTTGATCGCCGAGGCCGTCAAGCAGCTTCAGCGCGACAAAATCGTGGCCTGGTGCCAGGGCCGCACCGAATTCGGCCATCGCGCGCTGGGCAATCGCAGCATCCTGGCTTCGCCGTTTTCCGAATACGTGATCGACAACGTGAATCAGTACATCAAGCACCGCGAGGACTTCCATCCCTTCGCGCTTTCCGTTCCCGCGGAGCGCGCCGGTGAGTTTTTCGACGCCTCGCCCAACTGCCGCTTCATGGCTTCGCTCGCCACGCTAAAGAATCCCGTCGCCGGGCTCGAGCAGTTCGCCTTCAACGGCCGCGAAGTCCGCGTCCACACCGTGGAGAAAGACTCCAATCCCGGCTTCTGGCGCTTGTTGAACAAATTCGGCGAAACCGCGCCCGCCCCGGTGCTCGTCAACACATCCTTCAATTTGTTCGGAGAGCCGTTGGTTTCCGATCCTCGCGGCGCCGTCCGCAGCTTCTACTGCGCCGGAATCGATGCCTTAGCGATCGGCCCATTTCTCGTCGTCAAGTAGCGAGGGCTTCAAAGACTTCGGGAGTCGTAAAGCGAACGACAACTGCTTCGCGGACTCATTCGAGAATGCTGAAGTCGTAGATCCGGCCGGCAGCGGCGCCACCTGACCGGTTTCCTCCCCTGGCACCGGCCATCGTGGCTGACTGGCCAGTGCCCATGAAGAAGGCGTACTCTCCGGGCTTAAGTTCCGCATCCAAAGTGATTTTGTACGTTCGGATGCCCATGTGCTCGGCCTTGAACGAAACTTCCTTGTCTCGCTTCACGCCGGACTTACCGCCCGAGACGCCACCGAACGAACCGATCTGGAACTCCCTGCGATCACCCTTCTTGTTCAGCTTGATGAGGGCGTAGTCGGCCGAATCGGACCCATCGGGAACGTAGAGATAAAAAGTGGGCCGGCGTTCTCGGACCGTGTTTTTCGAGGTGGTTCCTTCGATCGTTGCGTCCCAGTGCTGGTTCCTCATGCCGTCGGTGAAAAAACTGCCGGCCTTGCCGCCAGCCTTTGCGTTGGTCACGGCTTGCCCCTGAATGAGGACGAAATTGGCGCGATCCTTCCAGTAAACTCCCACTTCGGGAGGAGGCAAGTTCGGATCGGCGGTCATTGCGGTGGATGCGGTGACAACGGTCACCGGCGGAGCTGGATTGATCATGGCCTTGATCACCGCGTCGGGAACACCCGCCGCTTTGAGAGCTTTCAGACCTTCGACGCTGGTATCGAAGCCGATGGCGTCTGCTTCGCTGGCGCTCATCGCGCGAATCTTCGCCACGATGACATCCTCGGAGAGGCCAAGCTTCACCAAATCGATGACGTCCCCGTTGGTGAACCTCTTCCGAATCGCGGCGCTATCCTGGCCTTGAAGCGGACCCGCCAAGACAAGACACAACAGCAACGCGACCTGTCCCACCATTAGAAGTCTGTTTGCGAATTTCATCTCCGTCGCTCCCGCTCGTGCCTTGAGGGTATCGAAGTCTCAGCTTTGTGGGAAGAACCATGCTCTTGGCAGGCCGGCCAAGCCGCATTTTTGGAAACCGCATGGCTATGCTTGTTTCTGAATCCTGCTCGCCCGATGCCCGCCGAAGGCGTGGATCGTTCGCGTGCCTGCAACGACTTCGCCAGCGTGCACCACGCCCCGCGGAATGAAATATTCCTCGCCGGCCTTCACCGGAATTCGCTTCCCGTCAATGATCAGCGTGTAGCAGCCCTGCGCAACAATCATGTATTCGTCGAATTCATGCACATGCTCTGCTGAACCTGCCGTCTCACGGCACGTCCAGAACGCCATCTGACTTCCGTCGGCGCCGTCGAAGACAAACCCCTCTACTCCGGGAGTCGCCTGGCTGGTCGTGGCAATCCGGTTTGCCGCGCGCTTCATGAACTCGGGGAATTCGTTCAAGGCTTCACCCCTCGAAAATCACCTGCGCCAGCGCCTGCTCCCCGGTGTGCGTAATGCTCATCACGATGTGCTTCACGCCAAGCCGTTCCGCCACCTTCGCCGCTTCGCCCGCAAGCACGATGGTCGGCCGCCCGCCTTTCTCGCGCACCACTTCTACGTCCACCCAGCGCACGCCGCGGCTCCAGCCGGTGCCAAGCGCCTTCATCGCCGCCTCTTTCGCGGCAAACCGCCCCGCATAGCGCTCGAATTTATTCTTGAATCGCTCGCAATACTCCCGCTCCCTCGGCGTATACACCCGCCGCAAGAACAGCTCGCCATGCCGCTCGATCGCCGCCTTCACCCGCCCCACCTCAGCAATATCCACACCCAATCCGACAATCAAGCTGCCTCCGCTAGTAGCACAGACGCTCTTGTCTGTGCCCCCGTCAAACGCACCACCACGCCAGCAAAATCGCGGCGTGGAAAACAACGACGCTCTCTCCTCGCCTCGATCTGCAACAAACTGCGATTATACTGATAACACCGTGGCCTCAACGAAAACATCACCCAAATCTCGCGGCAAGCGCAAACCGTCGAAAACCCTCGCTCGCTGGACCGAGCGGACGTTGCGCGGGGTCCGCGTGCTGCAAGTGCCGGCATTCACGAAAATCCCTTGGCTGGTGCATGGTTTCAGCACGCGCCCTGGCGGCGTGAGCAATGTCGACGGCGAGAAGCTCTTGAATCTGGGCGCGGTCGAGTGGGACTCGCGTGAAAACGTGGAAGAAAACAAGCGCAGGTTTCAGGCCGCGGTCGGTGGGTCCGATCTCAAGCTGATTTCCTTGCATCAGATCCACTCGGACGTCGTCCGCTCGTTTGACTCCCCGCTGCCCAAGCAATGCAAAGGCGACGCCTCCGCCACCAATCGTCCCGGCCTGCTGCTCGGCGTGCGTACTGCGGATTGCGCCCCGGTCCTGGTCGTCGATCCCAAGAAGCGCGTTGTGGCCGCCATTCATGCCGGCTGGCGCGGCACGCTTCAGCGGATCGTGACCAAAGCGATCGGCCAGATGCAGATGGAGTTCGGGTGTCGCCCGCAGGAACTCCTCGCAGCCATCGGCCCGACGATCGGCTGCTGCTGCTACGAAGTCGGCACCGAGGTTGCTTCGGCATTTGCCGCCAAGTTCGCGAACGCCGCCGAATTCTTCGACGAGCTGCGCACCGGCGACGAGCCCAACCCACTGCAATGGCTCAACATGATGCCCCCAGGCCACCAACCGCCTCCCAACAAGGTGCTGCTCGATCTGTCTAAGGCGAACCGCCTGCAACTGCTCGAAGCCGGCGTCCGCGAGCAAAACATCTTCGTCAGTGACCTCTGCACCTCGTGCCGGGCCGACTTTCTCTTCAGCTACCGTAAGGAGCACGCCCGCAGCGGTCGGCTGATGAGCGTCATCGGCATTCGTTCTTCTGCCGCGCGCCGCAAATAGCCATGCGCCGCTGAAAGTCTACGATGACGCCTGACCCTTACGACCTGCAGCGCTTCGTGGAAGCTCAAAATCCCGTCTTCGACCAGGCCTGTGCAGAATTGCGCGCCGGCGAGAAACGAAGCCACTGGATGTGGTTTATTTTTCCGCAGCTTCGCGGTCTGGGTCGCAGCCCGACGGCCGTCCGATTCGCGATGTCCTCGCAACACGAAGCAGAAGCCTACCTCCAGCACCCCGTCCTCGGCCCACGCCTTCGGGAATGCACGGAATTGGTCACCCAGGTGGAAGGCCGCACAGCAAGCCAGATTTTCGGCTTCCCCGACGATCTCAAGTTCCACTCGTCCATGACCCTCTTTGCCGCCGTCGCGCCCGATGACCGCCTCTTCCGCCAAGCCCTGCAGAAATACTTCGCCGGCAAGCCAGATCCGCAAACCATCAAAGGCCTCCGATCGTAGGACCCGCAAATGGTTCTTGACTTCTGATGCCGATGTGGTAATATGGCGCTTGGGAAAACTACGACAAGCGCCGGTGCATCCGGCGCTTTTTTTTGCCCTAACGGAAGCCAAAATCTAACACCATTGTTTTCAATGGCTTGCCGGACGCTCTACGCACACTCGCACGTGCAAGCCTTGTAGAATCAATGGGATACTTCACAACTCCCGTGACACCCGGGGGGTACCCCCTCCAAAAGCGAAGCTAAGGCGAAACTGTAACGGAAATCACCGTCAACCCAGGACGGGCAGGGAAGAACTGTTGATCTCGTTCAGCGCCAATTGCCCGCAGGCGGCCATCACGTCGCGACCCCGCGAATGCCGCACGAAGGTGGGGATACCCCGGTCGATCAGCAATTTCTGGAAGGCGTCGATGACCTCCGGCGAAGACTCGTGATACGGCAAATCGCCCGGATTCCACGGGATCAGGTTTACTTTCGCGGCTTTCAACGGCGACAGGAGTTTCACCACCCGGCGCGCGTCTGCGAGCGAGTCGTTCACGCCGCCCAGCATCACGTACTCGAACATCAGGTATTCCCAGGAACGCAGCGGGTACTCGAGGCAAGCTTTCATCAGTGCGTCCAGAGGATATTTCCTGTTGATCGGCATCAATGTGTTGCGCTGCTCGTCGTTGGACGCGTTCAGGGAAATCGCCAGGCCCGGGCGAACTGCTTCCTTGGCCAGGCGCTCGATGCCGGGAACAATTCCGCTGGTCGAGAGCGTGGCGTGCCTCGGAGAAATCGCGACGCCTTTCGGGTCGAGCAAAATCCGCAGAGCCGCCATCACGGCCTCGAAATTCAGCAGCGGCTCGCCTTGACCCATCAGCACGATGTTGGTGTTCGGCGTGAGGACAGCCTTGTGTTCTTCGAGCGGGAGCAGCACCTGCGCGACGATTTCCCCCGGCGTCAGATTGCGAATCAGTCCCAGCTGCGCCGTCAGGCAAAACTGGCAGTCCACCGCGCAACCCGCCTGGGTGGAAATGCAGATCGTCTGCCGGCCTTCGCTGGGCATGAACACCGCTTCCACGGAAGCCGAGCGAGCATTCTCTTTGTCCGCGCTCCCCGGGAGCGCGAAAAGATAACGTACGGACCCGTCTTTGGACACATACCGCTGCCGGATCACCGGCAAACTGACGCGCGCTTCGTTCTGGAGGCGCTCGCGCAACGACGCCGGCAGAGTGGACATCTGCGCGACATCGAAAATCCGCTCGACGTACAGCGAATGGTAGAGCTGTGCTCCGCGATACGCAGGCTCACCCATCTCTGCACACAACGCAGTCAGCTCGTCCTTCGATTTGCCCAAGAGTTCGGTGGCCATGAGAATGCCGGCTGGAAAAACCACGCCAGACTCTCATAGTAGCACGCTACAAACAGCGCTATACTTCTTCGGCAATCCCCCCTATCTCCGGATTGCCCATCGGAGGCGCCCCATGCACAAGGAAGTGACCACCCGCCGTCTGACCATCACCGACTGGGTCAAGGATCTGGCCTCCATCTCCGAGCGCGACTTCACTCTCGAAACTGTGCAGGACTACATCCACTACCACGCGGTCCAGCCGGAAACGCTCGACAAGTATCTTTTCTTCTCCAAAGGGAACTACACGCGCAACCTCATCTTCAAGAACTCCGTTTTCGAGTGTATGACCATCTGTTGGGAGATCGGCCAAGCCAGCCGCGTGCACAATCATCGGGACCAGAACTGCTGGATGTCCGCGCCCATCGGCCGCTTGCGCGTCCAGAATTTCCATGTGGATCAACGCGACGCCGCTCACGGCACGTGTCACCTCGTCCCGACCGAAATCTACGACATGGATGCCACTCATCCGGCCTACGTGAATCCACTCGAGCCGGTACACCAGGTGCTGAATCTTCCGGAATTCAACCAGCGTGCCGTCAGCATCCACATCTATTCCAAACCGTTCGATACCTGCGAGGTCTACCAGCGCGAGAAAGGTACTTACGCCGACGTTCCGCTGCACTACACCAGCGAATTCGGCAAGCTCAACCCCGACGAAAAACTGCTGTAGGCTTCCCGTCCGCATCTTCGCGCTATTTCTCCTTTCCCTCCGGCTGTGTCACAATCATGTAATGACCACCGAAGCGCGTGACATTCAGAAGCGCGTCCTGCCTAACGGTCTGGTGGTTCTGACCGAGACCATGGCTCACGTGCGTTCGGTTTCCGTCGGCGTCTGGATTCGCAACGGCTCCCGCCGCGAAGTCCCCGAAGAAAACGGCCTGGCCCACTTTATGGAGCACATGGTTTTCAAGGGCACCGAGCGCCGCTCCGCCGAAGAGATCGCTCGGGAAATGGACTCCGTGGGCGGCATGCTCGACGCCTTCACGTCCAAAGAACAGATCTGCTTCAACGCCAAAGTTCTCGACGAGCACCTGCCCATCGCTTTCGACGTCATCGCGGACCTCGTTCTTCGCCCAAAGTTCGACTCCGAAGACGTCAAGAAAGAGCGCCAGGTCGTCCTGGAAGAAATCAAGATGGACTTGGACAATCCGGAGTATCTCCTCCACGAGATTTTCACGCGCGGCTTCTGGCCGGAGCATCCGCTGGGCCGGCCGATCCTGGGCACGCCGGAAACGGTGCGGAAATTCAGCCGCGAGTCGCTGCGGAAGCGCTTCGAGCACTGGTTTGCGCCGGACCGCCTGGTGCTATCGGCGGCGGGCAACGTCACGCACGAGCGCGTCCTGGATCTGGTCGAGCGCGAATTTGGCGGGCTAAGCCCCGCCGGCGCAGTTGAAGACGCCGCCGCGCCATCGACGAACGCGCCGATTCATCTGGAAGGCAAGCGCGACCTCGAGCAAGTCCACATCTGCCTGGGTGTGCCGTCGGTGCCGCTGGCGCACGAGAGCCGTTTCGCTTGCGCGGTGATGAACAATCTCCTCGGCGGCGGCATGTCTTCTCGCTTGTTTCAAAACATCCGCGAGAAACAGGGCCTGGCCTATGCCGTCTTCAGCGAGCTCACGCCCTATTCCGACGCCGGGATGATGACCATTTATGCCGGGCACAGCGAGAGAAACCGTCGGCCAAGTGATCGATTTGGTGATCAAGGAATTTCGCGAGTTGAAGGAAACTCCGGTGGCCGAGGAAGAACTGCTTCGCGCCAAGAATCACCTCAAAGGCTCGCTGATGCTCTCGCTCGAGTCCACCAGCGCCCGAATGTCCAATCTGGCGCGCCAGGAGCTCTACTTCCGCCGCTTCTACTCGCTCGACGAAATCCTCGCTGGCATCGAGACCGTAACGCGCGAGCAGGTCCAATCGCTCGCCCGGGAGTTCTTTCGTCCCGAGCAAATCGCCGTAACGGTGCTAGGCCCCCTCAACGGCTTCACCCTCGACCGTTCACGCTTATCCTGCTAGTTGTTGGCGAAGTCTTAGACAATTGCGAGTTCGAGGCCAGCGGCGATGGCAACAGACTCCGCATATTCGATATGCAGTACTCGACGGGGATTTCCTGTCCGCGATTTTGAGGAAGCGTGAATCACCAGTGGCCGCATAGCGACCACGCCTCCCAATGTCATGAAACAATCGATGGGTACCGCGCTTTCCGCGATCGCGTGAATCTCGTCGTCGTTTAGCACGCCTTGAGTCTGTGTTGCTGGCACGACCCGTAGCGGTCCGTTGTCCGCGGTGGAATCGTCGAGGTGAATGCGCAGGGCAACAATCTTCTCAAGGGCTTGAGCGGGCGCATGCGCGTAGTGGACACCATCTTTTATTGACCACGGTCCCCAGTCTGGGACTTCGCGTCGCTCACAAAGGGGCAGCGCCGTGTCTTGGTGCCAGGCCACCAACCAGTTCGAGTCTGGCAACTTCTCGAATAAAGTTGCTCGAAACGCGACTGCACCAGGTCCCAAAATCTGCCGTGCGATATCCATGATGCGCGCATCGCGTGCGATCTGCGCCACGCTTCTGCTTCGCATGGCGTGGCGAACGCCCGCCCGGGTTCGCGGCAAAGCCTCGTGACCTAGATCTTCGAGCAGGCGGAGGACTTCGTTCTTACTGAAGACGTCCCGAATCAGCCCATAACCCGACTCTTGCACTGTGTTATGCCAATCCAAAGCTCCTCCCGGTATGTTGAGAGTTTAACTGAACGCAGACGGTTCGCTATTCGCCGTTGACGGCACTGTGGCGCTCTGCGATGATTCTGAAAATTGCTTCGCGGCTCTGAGGGGGAAGCGATCGGCTTGCGGGTATCCATTCTGGCGTCCGGCAGCTCGGGAAACATTACCTTACTCGAGACACAGAATACCCGCCTCCTCATCGACGCTGGACTCGGCAAACGTGAAACACTGGCCCGGCTCGCGGCCATCGAAAAAGAGATCGACCACCTCGACGGCATCCTGATCACCCACGAACACGCCGATCATTGCAGCGGTTTGCCGCAGATGCTGGGCTTGTGGAAAGCGCCGCTGTACGTCACCGAGCCGACCATGGATGCGCTGCACCGCGCGCTGCCGGACCGGCTGGCGAAGCGTTTGCGCGGCGTGGAAACGATTCACGCCGGCCAGCACTTCACGGTTGGCGATATTGAGGTTCATGCCTTCGCCATCCCTCATGATGCCGCCGATCCCATCGGCTTCACGTTCCGCGCGAATGGCGTAAAAATGGCGCTGGTCACCGATCTCGGCTACATGCCGGAGCTTGTGAAGGTACACCTGCGCGGCGCCGACTGCCTGATGCTGGAATCGAATCATGATCTCGACATGCTCAAGGTCGGGCCGTATCCCTGGGTGGTCAAGCAGCGCGTCCTGAGCCGCACCGGGCACCTGTCGAATCATGCGGTCAGCGAATTTCTCGCCGATCCCGATGGTTTTGACGCGCGCGCGCGCTATCTGGTCCTCGCGCACCTGTCGCTGGAGAACAACAATCCTGACGTGGCGCGCATTTCCGCGGAAGAGGCGCTGAACCGGCGTCCCGCCGAATGCGCCTTCGCTGGCGAACTCCTCATCGCCACCCAGGACAAGCCTCTCAAGCCCCTCGAACTGTAGCGGCGGGGATGCAGATGTGTTGTTGTGGCAACCGTAAAGGCGGCAGCTACGCTGCCGCACTCCAAAGGGCGCTGCGTCGGATTACTTTGCAGGTTGGTTCACGCATACAAGGCCGCTGGATCATTGGCCAGCAGAAACGCGCCACCCAGCCCGACAACTTTGCCAGGGGGAGTTGAGAAGACTCGTTGACAGCCCGCGAGGCAATCCTGTAGCCTTTCTTTGTTCTTGGTAGAGGTGCGGAGGCCATCAGTAGCCGGGCGCGCAGTTCCGATCAGCATCGGACGCCTGAGCGAAAAGGGCTAAAAGCGGTTGTCCGCCGAAATCGCCGCGGTAGCTGAAATTGCAGCGGTTGGGGGGCAGGTCTAAGGCCTGTCCACTGTCATCCAGTCATTGGATGAAGCGCTATCGAGAGGCGGCAGCCCGAGTCGTTCCTCGCGGTTCCTTCCTTTCCGTTTCGCTTCTTCCAGAAAATTCGGCGGGCATGAATCTATTTGAACTGACGCGCGCGTTGGTGGACATCGAATCCGTCACCAACAATGAGAAGCAGGTGGGCGACTTCCTGTTCGCGCATCTGTCTGCGCTGGCATCGCGCTACGGCGGACGCATCGAGCGCATCACGGCCGAGCCGGGCCGCGACAACGTCTTCGCTGCGTGGGGCGAGCCGATCGTCACGCTGTCCACGCACATGGATACGGTGCCGCCGTTCTTTGCCTCGAACGAAGACGAGGAGTTTCTCTGGGGGCGTGGAGCTTGCGACGCGAAAGGCATCATCGCGGCGATGATTTGTGCTGCTGAGCGGCTGCTTGCTGCGGGCACGCGAAATTTCGGCTTGCTGTTTCTCGTTGGCGAAGAGCGCAACTCCGCCGGAGCGAGGGCTGCCGCGGAGGTTCCTTGCGGCTCGCGATTCCTGATCAACGGCGAGCCCACGGAGAACCAGCTCGCGCTTGGCTGCAAGGGGGCGTTGCGCTTCGAAATCACCGCGCGAGGGAGACTCGCGCATTCGGCGTATCCGCATCTTGGCCACTCCGCGATTCATGCGCTTCTTGATGTCCTTAACGACATTCGCAAGATTCCGTTGCCAGCGGAGCCGACGCTGGGCGCGAGCACGCTGAACGTCGGCACGATTTCCGGCGGTCGCGCGCCTAACGTCGTCGCCGACGAAGCGCACGCGGAGATCATGTTTCGTACCGTGGGTGATCCCGCATCGCTGCGCGAAGGCGTCGCCGCTGCGGTCACCGGGCGGGCGGAAGCGCGCGAAGTGTTGCACACGCCAGCGATTCGCTTGTCGGGCTTCGACGGGTTGCCCACCACGGCGGTCGCGTTCACCACCGACATTCCGACGCTCGGCGAGGCCTGGGGCAAGCCGTTCCTGATCGGGCCGGGCAGCATCCACCTGGCGCACACGGCGGAAGAGCGCATCGAGAAGAAACAGTTGTCGGAAGCGGTGGAAATTTACACGCGCATGGTTAGCAAGCTGCTTGCCGAAGGCCAATTTCCTGCGGAAGGGAAGGCGCGCTCGTGAGCTTGGGTCTCGCCATCGTCGGTTACGGAAAGATGGGACGGCTGATCGAGCAGCTCGCTCCGGAATACGGCTTCGCCGTGCGAGCGAAATTCGACAGCCGGAACAATCGCCACGGCGATGGGCTGACGCGCGAGGCTCTGAGCGGCGTGGACGTGGCGGTGGAATTTTCCACGCCAGAAGCGGCTGGAGCGAACATTCAGCGGCTCGCTGCGGCGGGGGTCAACGCCGCCGTCGGCACGACCGGCTGGTTGGAGCAGCTTCCAGCGGCACGCCATGCGGTGACGCAGAGCGGGACCGGGCTTGTTTGGGCGCCAAATTTTTCTGTCGGCGTAAATCTTTTTCTCCAGGCGGTCAGCTACACGGCGACGTTGTTCGCCCGGCAGCAGGAATACGACGCGTGGGGCTGGGAAATTCATCACGCTGCGAAAAAAGATTCACCGTCCGGCACACTGCGGAAACTTGCCGAGGAAATGCGCGCCGTCGGCTACGATCGCCCGATCAGCTTGAGCGCGAATCGCGCTGGAGCGCATCCCGGCACGCACGAGATCGGTTTCGATTCCTGGGGAGACACGATCACGCTGCGCCATACGGCACGCAGCCGCGAAGGGTTCGCGCGTGGCGCACTGCGGGCCGCGCGCTGGGTGAGTGGGAAAAAAGGTTTGTTTGAGTTTCGCGAAATTCTTGGAGAGCTGAGCGCCTGACGAGCTCATAAAGGAGAAACAAAATGTTCACTGGATGCGGCACGGCGATGGTGACTCCATTCCGGAGCGACAGTTCGCTTGACGAGACGACGCTGCGGAACCTGATTCAGCGGCAGATCGATGCGGGCATCGATTTCCTGGTTCCTTGCGGAACGACGGGCGAGAGTCCCACGTTGACGCACGAAGAACATCTTCGCGTCGTGGCGATTACCGTCGAGCTTGCCGAAGGCAAAGTTCCTGTGCTGGCCGGGGCGGGCGGTTACAACACCGTGGAGGTTGTCGGCCTGGCTCGAGAACTGGCTGCGATTGGCGTTGACGGCATTCTGTCCGTCACGCCCTACTACAACAAGCCGACCCAAGAAGGCCTTTACCAGCACTATCGCGCGATCGCCGGCGCGGTTTCGCTGCCGATCATTCTTTACAGCGTGCAAGGCCGTACTGGAGTGAACATCGAGCCTGCGACGGTGAAGCGTCTTGCGGAAATCGAAAACATCGTTGGCATCAAGGAAGCGTCTGGAAGCATCGGGCAAATGGCGGCGATTCTGAACAGCGTTCCCGATGACTTCATCGTCCTGTCGGGCGACGATGCGATCACACTGCCGTTGATCGCGCTCGGCGGGCGCGGAGTCATTTCCGTCGTCTCGAATGAAATTCCCGCGGAGATGTCGCGCTTGGTCAGACTCGCCAACCAAGGCGACTTCGCTGGAGCGCGCGAAATTCACCGCCGCTTTCATTCGTTGATGGAAATCAACTTTGTGGAATCGAATCCGATCCCGGTGAAGGCCGCGATGGCCGAAATGGGTTTGCTGGAGCCGGCGTGGCGTCTTCCGTTGGTGCCGCCGAAGGTAGAAAATCACACGCGCATTTGCAGTGTTCTTACATCGTTGGGGCTCGCCGAGAGACTGCATGCAGCCGTCGCAAATTGAGCGCCTGTTTGACGAGCCGCCGGCGCAATATACGGAAGAACACTTTCGGCTTTTCGGCGAATTCAAGGACGCGCTGAATTGCGGCACGGTTCGCGCTGCCGAGCCTGACCCTGCTGCGAAAACCGGCTGGCGCGTGAACTCCTGGGTGAAAAAGGGGATTCTGCTGGGATTTCGCATGGGCGCGATCGTTGATATGTCTATCGACGCCGTTCGCCAGCCGTTCATCGATAAGTCGACGTATCCCGTTCGCGCGATCGCAGTGACCGATGGTGTCCGCATCGTGCCCGGCGGCTCCAGCATTCGCGACGCCAGCTATATCGGCCGCGGTGTGATCTGCATGCCGCCGATGTTCATCAATGTGGGCGCTTACGTCGGGGAGGGCACGATGATCGATTCTCACGCGCTGGTCGGGAGTTGCGCGCAGATTGGACGCGATTGTCATATCTCTGCGGGGTCACAAATCGGCGGGGTGCTCGAACCGGTCGGTGCGTTACCCGTGATCGTTGAAGACGAGGTGTTGGTGGGCGGGAATTGCGGAGTTTACGAAGGCACGGTGGTAAAGCGCCGCGCGGTGCTGGGCACGGGCACGATCCTGAACCGTTCCATCCCGGTCTACGACTTGGTGAAGGACGCGGTTTACGCCGCGACGGAAAATGAGCCGCTGGTTATCCCCGAAGAAGCCATCGTCGTTCCGGGTTCCCGCGCTGTATCGCACGCGCTCGGCAAGAAGCACGGTCTGTCGCTGCAAGCCGCGGTGATCGTCAAGTACCGCGACTCGAAGACGGAAGGACGCGTGCAACTCGAGGACCTGCTGCGCTAACTGAAGTTCCTACTGCGTGAGTATCTTCTCGAAAAACGCGAGCGCGCGCGGGTCGTTGGATTGACCCAGCCAAAACATGGCTTGCTTGCGAACCGCGGGATTCCGATTCGTCTGCGCGACTTCGATGAGTTTCGGCACGCCTTCGTCTTTCGGCAACTGGCTCAGCGCAAACACGGCCTTCTTCTTCACGTCGGTGTCCGGATCGTCCTCGATGGCGCTGGTGATGGTGCCAACGGCTTTCTTGCCCGCCTTCTGCGCCAGCCAGAACAACGCCTGGCCGCGCACGTGCGCGCTCTCGTCCTCTTTTGCCATGCGAATCATCTCGTCGAGCGCTGCCGACTCGCGGCTCACCGATAGCGCGAATGTCACGTGCGCCCGCACGTCGCTGCTGGGATCGCTCTTCGCCATTTTCTGTAACGCAAGTAGCCCAGCCTTGCCGCGCGCTTCGCCAAGCCAGAACGCCGCTTGCTTTCGCAGGGATTCGCGCTCTTCGGGTCGGACGAAAGACTCCAGCGCTCGATCGGCGGCTTCATCGGCGTGCAAAGCGATCGCCGTCAACGCCCCCTGGCCCACGCTTCGACCGTCGTGCTCGTCGAAATCGCTCTCGTGCACGTATTGCGTCAGCAACGCGACGCTTTCCGCGGGCTTCACCCCTGTCAGCCACACGAGGGGAAGTCCCCCGGCGTCCACCGTGCATTCGTCGGAAACCACGCGAATCTTCATGATTCGCCGGCTCTCCGCGCGAAGAAAAACTACCAGGCTGCGCGAACCTTCTAATTTCACCGTACCGTCTTTCACGGCGTCACTGCTGCGCGACGTCATGTTCGTGCCGTGGTCGCCGTTCTCCAGGCGGCAGATTCCGCACTCGCCGTTTCCCCACGATCCGCCGCCATTCTGGCAACAAATTTCTCGATCGCTGGCGATTTGCGGTACCGCGTAGCCAATCCACTGGGGTTGCGCCGATTGCTCGACCTGCTTCTTCAGCTCCGCCACGAGCGGCCCTGCAAGCGAGCGCTGCTCTACACGGGCGTTTTCCACGTGCGGCATGCCCGAATCCTTTTCTTGTGCCGGGAGGCACGATGCTGCCACGAGAAATGCTCCGAGACCGATTGCTGCATGCATCACGATGCGCCACGGCATTCTTTGTATGTTCATTTCGCGCCTCACTTTTGCAAAAGTTCCATCAAATAGTCCGTAGCATCCTTGCTTTGCATCAGCGAGAGCTTCGACACCGCCTCTTTCTTCAGTTGCGGATCTTTCTCGCCGCGCGCAGTTTCCACCAGCGCCTTGGCGTTCCCTTGGATGAAATATGCGTTCAACACTTCTTCCCGCACGCTGCGATCGGTTTCCTTGGCATAGATCGTGTGCAACGCCTTGGCGGAATCCGCCGAGTTAATCAGCCCCAGATTGCGGACGGCCGCGCGCCGCAGCTCCGGGTCTTTCTCGCCGTTGGCGGCTGCAACAAGACGCTCGGAATCCCCGGCCAGGAAGAACGCCTGCAAAATCTCGCGTTTCACATCCGTCGAGCTTTCTTTTTGATAGAGCTGCTGCAGCTCATCGATTCCGTGCACCAGCCCGAGCTGCCGGATGGCCTCGCGGCGAAGCTGTTCCTGCTTTTCGCCTTTCGCGGCCGCAAACAAATCTTCTTTGTCGCCTGAGATCATGTAGCTCCGCAGGATCGCGCGCTTCACCGATTCGTCGGTGCTGGCCGCATAGATTTCTTGCAACGCGCCGCCGCTAGACTGAGCGCCACCTACGCCTCCGTCGACGCCGCCCTTCACTCCGCCGCGAACGCCGCCGTGTACGCCGCCAAAGATGCCCAGATACTCGATGGCTTTACGCTGGAGATCCGGATTACTCTGCCCTTTGGCCACGCGCACCAGGATCGCTTGCGCCTGCGGCGAACCGCTTTGCGCGATCACAAACAGCGCCTTTGATTTTTCCCTGGGCGTTGCCGTCCCGTTCAGTACTTTCTCGAGAAGAGGCAAGGCCCGCTCCGGATCGCTGTTCATCAGCCCTTGTATCGCCAGCATCTTCAACTCTTCGTCACTTTCCGCTTCAGGGCGAGGCGGCTGGCCGGTCCGCTGGCGCACATCGATATCCAACGCGCTGGCATCTTTTTGCCAGCGGCTCTGCGGAAAGCGCTGCTTCAGCTCCGCGATCGTTTTCAAAGCCGCATCGCGCTTGCCGAGCCGATTCTCCGCGTACGCTTTCCAATAGAGCGCCGCGTCGGTCTGCGAACCGGCGGTTCGCGCAAGCTCCTCGAACTTAGCTTCGGCGCGGTCGTAGCGGTCTTCGTCGAGCGCCTCGCGCCCTTCGTCATACAGTTCCGACAGGTGTTCCAGGCGTTCCTGTTCGCGGTCGCGCTTCTCTTGCTCGCGATCGCGCGCTTCTTGCTCGCGATCGCGTTTCTCCTGTTCGCGGTCTCGCGCGTCTTGCTCGCTATCTCTCTTCTGTTGCTCCTGGTCCTGAGCTTCCTGCACGCTTTCCTGTTCTTGCAGAGTCGCGCCGGCCATCCCAGCGTTTTCCAACGCCGCCCTACGCGCGCGAGCGCCGCCCGGCGCCGCCAATACTGCCGCGAGCGTGAAGCACGTAAGAATCCGGGAAGCCGCGCTTCCCAAGCGAGGCGTAGAGGCCCGCTCACCGATGTTCATTTGCTGTATCTCAGCAACACTCATGCCTTGTTCCTCTCCTTCTTCGTCGATCCGTTCGCCGCCGGCGTGTTCGTAGACTCCTCGCGCTGTTGCAACTCCTTACCCACCACGCGGACCTTGAACAAGATTCCTCGCGACTCGATCCGCTCCCGAATCACCTGCAGTTGTGCCGGCGTGACTTTGTCCGGACTGTGCGCGACATCCAGCAGCACGCGCTCCAACTCGTCCAGCAGATTTGCCAGCGAAGTGTCGCCTTGCTCCAACGCGGTTTGCCGGTATAGCCGGTTCTCTTCCAACAAATCTTCCGCCCGCCGCTGTTCTCCGGAAATGTTCACTTGCTTCAGCTTCGCGTTTGCCGGGCCCGCATTGGCCAACTCGACCAGCACCATCTCCGAGCGGCCCAAATGTTCGCCCACTGCCATCAGCAACACACGCTCCCGTACCTGACTTGCCGCATCCACAGCGACCCCTGCCGGTACGGGGCCAGGGTGCCGCGTCACGCGGCCCGCCAAAAATGCTGCGATCGCGAGTGCCGCAACCGCGCCCAGGGCCGCCCAACGACGCGGCTCGAGCCAGCGGCCGCCAGAGGCGCGGCTCACACCAAAGTCCCACCAGCGCGCTCGTTTCTCTGGCAATCGCGGCGCAATCTGCTGCCACACGCGCCGCCCGTAGTCTTCTCCTGGGTCCGGCACCGGCATGGTATCCAGAGCCGCAAGCACCGCTTCGATGCGCTCCAACTCGGCGCGGCATTCTCCACAGTCCGCCAGATGCCGTGCGGTAGCGTCGCGCTGCGAAGTCTCGCCTTCTCGATATGCGATCAACTCTTCCTCGTCCGGGTGTTTCATAGTTCCGTTCCCATCGCTCGTGCTTGTCCCCGCCGCTCCACAAAGGGTTCCAATGCTTGCCGCAGCTTCTGCACCGAGCGAAATACCGTGTTCTTTGCGGCGCTGGTGCTGGACTTGAGCGCCGCTGCGATTTCCTCGATTCCGGAGCCGCCCCAGTGCCGCATCACGAAAGCCGTCCGTTCGGCCGGGGTCAAGGAGTTCATAGCGCGCCGCATGTGTTCCGCCAGCTCTCCGCTTTGCGCGAGCCGCTCCGGCGAAGGCGCCGTGTCCGGAACGATGTTCATCGGATCGAGCTCCAGGCCTTCGACCTCGGTTCTTGCGGGAAGTTCCCGCTGCGAATCCTCGGTGCGCCGCTGGCGCATCCGGTCAATCGCGTAGTTCGCGGCGATGCGGTACACCCAGGTTCCAAAGTTGGCCCGCTCCGCAAACTGGCTAAGTTTCTGGTAGGCACGCAGAAACGCCTCCTGAACCACTTCCTCGGCGTCGTGCTGGTTTCCGGTCATGCGATATGCCAGCCGGAACACGTTGTGGCTGTGCCGCTCGACCAAAACGCGAAAGGCGTCGCGATCGCCTGCGAGCGTGCGCTCGATAGCGATGGCGTCGGTGTCGCCTATGGTCTCGACGCTCGGCCTCATCCGGTTCATTAGACAGGTTTTCGGGCTTGCGGTTAGGTTAGATTCACAACTGTAGCGGCCCCCTTGAGAGGGCGGGGTTTAGATGTCGCACCGGGAAAGTCGTGCGCCGGAGCTCGTTCCCTTCGCCACAGAGCCCGGGCACGCTCGACGATCGTGCTTGCAGTTGAATCTAAACCCCGCGGTCTGAAGACCGCGGCTACAGCGACAGTTATCCAGCTTCACTCGTAGCGCAGAGCGACCATCGGATCCACCTTCATCGCTCGCCGGGCGGGTATATAGCATGCCGCCAAGGCCACGGCCATCAAGAGCACCGCCACGCCGGCGAAGGTCAGTGGGTCCTTGGCCTGCACTTCAAACAGCAAACTCGACAAAAACCGCGTCAGCGCGAGCGCCCCCAGCACGCCGGTTGCGATTCCGGCGAGTGCTAATCGCGTTCCGCGGCCAAGAATGAGTACCAACATGCTGCTAGGTTGTGCGCCCAGCGCCATGCGAATCCCGATCTCCTGCGTCCGCTGTCCCACGGTGTAGCTCATCACACCATAGATGCCGACCGCGGAGAGCGCCAGCGCGAGTCCCGCCAGTACTCCGATCAAGACCGCCGAGAAGCGCCGCGGCGAAAGGGAGTGGGACAGCAAGCCGTCCAAGGTCGTGACTTGCGTGACCGGCAAGGTGGGATCGACCTTGTGCACCTCTTCCGTGACCGCGGCGGTCAGGGCAGCGGGATCGGCGGCCGTGCGCACCACCAAGTTCGGTGTCCAGCCGCCCGCGAAGTACGTGTCATACGTCGGCCCCTCATCGAGCCCGAACTGGTGCACATTTCCTACCACGCCAACGATCGCAAACCAACACGGTGTCTTGTCGAGTGTGCAGAAATTTAGCCGGCGGCCGATAGGATCTTCGTTCGCGAAGAAACGCCGCGCCAGCGTGTCGTTGATCAAGATGTTCTGCAGCGACCAGTCTGCCTGCGTAAACGTTCTGCCGCGCATCAATGGAATTCCGACGGTGGCCAGATAGTCGAGGCTGATGCTTCTCGTCTGCGCTACAGGCCGCGCTGCCCCGCCAACCAGTGGTTGTCCCTCGACCAGAAAACGCGACGCCTCGCGCATGTCTTTCGCCAGCGGCAGCGTGCTGATGCCCCCGGCCGATTTCACGCCGGGCAGCGCACGAACGCGGGCGGCAATTTCTTCGAATTGCAGCGCCTGCTTCTTGCCTAGCTCGATTTGCTGTTCGTTCGACAGCTTCACGAATTCTTCCACCGGAAGTGCTGCTTGCGTGATCTGCATGCTCAGCACGCGGTCGGTCTGGAACCCCGGCGCTACCTCCAGCAACTGCCGGAAGCTGCGCAACAACAGTCCTGCTCCCACCAGCGGCACCAATGCCAGTGCTATCTCCGAGACCACCAGTGCACTGTGGATTCGGCGGCTGCCGAAGGCGCCCGAGCCCTTGCTTCCTTGTTTCAGCAGGTTGTTTAAATCGCGCAGGCGTGATTGCAGCGCCGGCAGCAACCCACAAATGATTCCGGCGGCCACGCAGACGCCTAGCGTAAACGCCAACACGTGCGCATCGAGCGTGGTGTCCCGAACCACGGAGAGTTCCGGCGGCGCCAGCGCACCGAGTGCCTGGACGCCAAAGGCGGCAAGCAGCAATCCGAACGCGCCACCCGTCACCGCCAGCAGCGTGCTCTCGGTGAGGAGTTGGCGAACGATTCGCCAGGGGTTCGCGCCGAGGGCCGTGCGCAGGGCGATTTCTCTTTCGCGCGCCGCGTTGCGCGCCAGCAAAAGGTTGGCGATATTCACGCACGCGATCAGCAGCACAAGCCCAACCGCGCCGAACAGCACCAGCAGGGTGCGTCTCAGCTTGGCCACCGACGGATCTTGCAGTGGCTGCACGGTCGTTCCCCAGTTCTGGTGGGTGTCCGGGAACGCCACCGCTTCCTGCCGGTTCAAGGTGTCGATTTCCGCCCGCGCCTCGGCCAAGGTCACTCCCGGTTTCAGCCGTGCGACCGGCACGATTCCGTGGTGAATGTGCGCGGTCAAGTCGTCGGGATACCGGCTCATCGGCAGCCATATATCCAGCGACCGGTAAATCTGATAGCTCGCCGGAAGCACGCCTACGATGGTGTACGGTCTGCCGTCGAGCGAAACGGAGCGGCCGACCACTCCGGCATCGCCTCCGAACCTTCTCTGCCAGTAGTGATAACTCAGCAATATCACCGCCGCGCTTCCCGTCTTGTCCTCTTCCGGCAGAAACGTACGGCCCACAACCGCGCGCACGCCCAACAGGGAAAATAGGTCCGAGCTGGCGGTGCTTGCTTGCACGCGCTCCGGCTCGCCTACGCCGGTCAGATTGAAGCCTTGTGCGATCTCCCCATAATTTCCCATCGCCGAAAAACTCTTCGCTTCCCGGTGCCAATCCGCATAGTCTCCCGGCGACAAGCCAAGTACATCGAATCCCGGGTAGGTGTTCCAGATTTCCACCAGGGATTCCGGATGATCGTAAGGCAGCGGGCGCAATAGGACGTTTTCAACGACGCTGAAAATCGCTGTGTTTGCGCCAATGGCCAGCGCAAGCGTCAGCACTGCCACGGCCGTGAATCCAGGGTTTTTCCGCAGCACGCGAAACCCGTAGCGCACGTCGTCCGCAAGATCGCCGAACCAGCGTCCAGTCACCATCGCCGTGTCACCTCATTCACGATGTTCACCCCACCCGGGATCGTCGGTGCAGTCCCAACGCCACGCACCTCATTCTAGTGCAGACGTTTGCCGCCAGCTTACGTAATCAAAACGTTTGCAAGTCCGGTGGCAGAGCGCCGAGGTTGATACCGGTCGGTCAAGTCCCGCCCCTACAGAGGGTCGAAGCCACATCCACAACCAGATACGGTATGATGACCATAGAATCGCTCGCCCAGCTTTGCCTTGCCAGTAGCCGCGATTGTTACACCCGCGAGCTGGCCGTCATACGTAGGGGGTCGGTTTGATTCCACGCTACACCCGCCCGGAAATGGGCCGCGTCTGGAGTGACGCGAACAAGTACGCCAAATGGCTCGACGTGGAACTTGCGGCCACGGAAACCCTTGCCGAAGCCGGCCAGGTCCCCAAAGACGCCGCGGCTGCGATCCGCGCGCGCGCCAAAGCCGATCCGGCACGCATCAACGAGATCGAATCCCGCGTCAAGCACGACGTGATCGCGTTCACGATGGCGGTCGGCGAAGCGATTGGCGATCCGGCCGCGGCCCGCTGGCTCCATTACGGCCTGACCTCGAACGATGTGGTGGACACCGCGCAGGCTCTGCTCGTTCGCGACGCTTCGCATTTGATCGAGCGCGATTTGGTGCTGTTTGGCGAGATTCTCGATCTCCGCGCGCATCAGTTTCGCCAGACGCCGCAGATTGGGCGCACCCACGGCATTCACGCCGAGCCCATCACGTTCGGCCTGAAAATCGCCAATTGGTTCGCGGAGAATCAGCGCAACATCGCCCGTTTTCGGGATGCCGCCGCGCAAATGGCTGTCGGGAAGATTTCTGGCGCCGTCGGCAATGCCTCGCACCTCGGCCCGGACATGGAAGAAAAGATCTGCAAGCGTCTGGGGCTTAAAGTCGCGCCCGTCGCGTCACAGGTGATTCAACGTGATCGCCACGCACACTATCTCAGCTCGCTCGCGCTCATCGCCGCGACGCTGGAGAAAATCGCCCTCGAAATTCGCCACCTCCAGCGCACGGAGGTCCGCGAAGCTGAAGAGCCATTCGGTGGAGAGCAGCGCGGCAGCTCCGCCATGCCGCACAAGCGCAATCCCGTTACCTGCGAGCAGATTTGCGGCCTGGCCCGCCTGGTGCGTTCGAACATGGTCGCGGCCTACGAAAACGTCGCGCTGTGGCACGAGCGCGACATCTCACACAGCTCGGTGGAGCGCATCATTCTCCCCGACTCCACGATCCTGGTGGACTATATGCTCGCGAAGATGACCACCATCGTCGGGGAGATGCGCGTGTTTCCCGAGCGCATGCTGCGCAATCTTGAATCCACGCACGGCTTGGTGTACTCGGGACAGCTGCTGCAAGACGTGATCGAGAAGGGTATGCCGCGCGATGACGCCTACAAAGCGGTGCAAGAGAACGCTATGGCCGCGTGGGAGACCGATACAAGCTTCCGCGACCGCGTCGCAGGGGACCCGCGCATCACCAAGTATCTCGACGCGAAGGCACTCGCGCACACCTTCGATCTGCAGCGGCAGCTTCGTTACGTGGATGCCATCTTTGACCGCGTCTTCGGCGCGCATCCCGCGGGGGAAGAATCCGCGTTCGGCCGGTCCGCCGCAAACAAAGCGTAAATTGTTTGCTCCACAAATAGCGAAGGCGCGGTCGAGTTGCCTCGGCCGCGCCTTTTCGCCTCTTCTGATCTCGGCTTGCGCTGAGCTCAGGCTGCGGAGGCGGAAACTAACTTCTACCAAAACTTGCGGTCAAAAGCACGAAAACTATTCCACGCGTTGCACGTAGCGTGCTTCGGAAGTATCCACCTTGATGCGGTCGCCTTCATTGACGAACGGGGGCACCTGCACCACCAGGCCGGTTTCGAGCGTCGCGGGCTTGCCCACCGCGCTGGCCGTGGCCTTTTGCAGCGTCGGCTCGGTCTGCACGACTTTGAGGTCCATGGTATCCGGCAGATCGACGCCGATGGGCTTTTCCTCGAAAAACTCGACCTTCACCACGGTGTTTGGAATCAGGTAGTAGACCGTTTCGCCAAGCATTTCGCGGGTAAGGTGCATCTGCTCGTAGGTTTCCGTGTTCATGAAGTGGAAGCTATCGCCCTCGTTGTAGAGGTACTCGAATTCCACGGAATCCAGAATCGCGCGGTCAACGAACTCCTCGGCGCGAAAACGGTAATCGATCATGGTCCCCGTTCGGAGGTTTTTCAGGCGGGTCTGCATGGACCCACGTTTATTTCCCGGGGTGCGGTGATCGACGCTAAACACCGTAAACAGCTGGCCCTCGTGCTGGACCACCATGCCGGGGCGAAGTTGTGTGGCTTTGACGCTGCTCATGTTTTCTGCGACCGCGAGCGGTCGAGGACTCCCTGTCTAATGGCTGAGTTTCGGAAATTCCTGCAAGCGGCCTGCTGACGCTGGTACGGCTGCGCGCGGAATGACTCGAGGCACGCTGGCGCGAATTTCGCATCCAGCGCGGACTACCAGTATAACGGCGCGGCTTCGGACGGGTCAATCGTCACGGGTTTTGCTCTCTTTGGCCCGTTGTTTAGCGGCGTCGGCCATGATCTTCTCGATTTCGTCGGGGTTGCGGGGTAGGCGTTCGCTGAGGAACTTGTAGCCGGTGTCGGTGATTAGCACGTTGTCTTCAATGCGCACGCCGAGGTTTTCTTCGGGGATGTAGATGCCCGGCTCCACGGTGACGACCATTCCCGGCTCGAGCGGTTTGCAGCTTTCGGTGGGATCGTGCACGTTCAGCCCGATCGCATGGCCCAAGCCGTGAATGTAGTATTGCCCCAGCGGCTTGCCATGCTGGTCTTTACCCTGGGAATTGATGTAGTCGAAGGAGATTTTGTGCAAACTCTTGTCGCCTTTGCGGCACAGGTCCATGCCAGGTTTCAGAGCAGCTAGCGCCGCGTTCTGCGCGCCCAGCACGATGTTGTAGATTTCCCGCTGCCGCGGAGTGAATTTACCGTTGGCTGGGATGGTGCGCGTGATGTCGGCGGAGTAGCCGGAATATTGCGCGCCAACGTCGAGCACCACGATATCGCCGTCTTCGATCTTGCGCGAGAGTCTGTCGTAGTGCAGCGCCGTCGAATTAGGGCCCGCGCCGACGATCGGCGCGTAGCCCTCGGCTTCCGAGCCGCCCATGGCATGAACCTCCACCATTTTGGCGGCGACCTGATATTCGTAAAGGCCGGGCCGCATCATCTTCATCGCGGCAAGGTGCGCGTCCAAAGAAAGGTCGATGGCCTGTTGCAGGAAGGCAATTTCCCCGGGTGATTTGATCTGGCGCAGCGCGTAGATCTGCAGCCGAATGTCTTTCAGTTTCACTTGTGGCGCGGCGAGCTGCAGCCAATCGACGACTTCTTTTTCGTGCGGGTAGCCGCCTTCCTCTTGCTCGTACGGGAGAATGGTGTAGATGTGCGAGTAGGTTTTCGCAAGCTTCTCGACGGCGGCTCGCAGCTCGGCGAACGGCTTCACCGCTGCAAAACCCGTGCGAGCGTCAATGCCCGGATCGGAGGGGGACATCCGCAGGCCGTTCCACTTTTCGCGGGCAGGATCCTTCGCGGGGAGGTAGAGGGTCTCGCCGTTTTCACCGTTACTGGCGCCAATGGCAGGGGGCAAGAGGACCAGCGCCGCGCTTTCCTCGTTGTGACCGGTGAGGTAGTAGAAATTTTCCTCTTGCGCGAAGACGTAGGCCTGCGAAATTTCCTCGCGTCCCGTGAATCCCCACAGGACAATCGGGCCATCGACCTGCGCGGCCAGACTGGCGCGGCGACTCGCGTAGGCGCTATTGGGTTCGCGCTCGCGGCGTTGCTGCGCGTGAAGCGGAGCGAGGCACAATGCGCCCAAGCAGCAGAATAAGAATGCCATCCGCCAGCAGATGCGCTGGTACCTCGACCGCCGGACCTGGCGACCACTCATCGATTCACCTCGCCACCACAATGGTCCAGGATTGTAGCCGAGATGCGGCGCAGGCCGAAACGAAGGAGGTGGAGCATTCGGAGCGGCACCTTGTAGCCGAAACCGCCCCCCGCGTCATCGAAGGATGATGCGGCGAATAGTAGTGTTTATTGCGATATTTCAGACGGTTTTGTTTTTGGCGCATACGTTCTTATACGAGACATGGAACTTTTTTTGGCGCGCGCCTGATCCACCTGGAGTCTCGCCGCTGCAACTGGCTCTGGCACTGCTGTCCGTAAGTTTTCTGGCTGCTTCGCTGCTGGCTTTCCGCTACAACAATCTACTGTTGAGGTGGTTCTACACGGCCTCGGCCGTCTGGCTGGGCGCGTTGAGCTTTGTGTTTGTTGCTGCTTGCTGCTGCTGGGTGGTTTACGGAGTTGCTCGTCTTGCGGGAGCAAACGTTGACGGACGATTGCTGGAGTTAGCTCTCCTTGGCGCAGCAGCCGCTGTAAGCGCTTTTGGCGTGATCAATGCGGCGTGGACGCGAGTGAAACGAATCACCGTGAAATTGCCAAACCTGCCTGCATCTTGGCGGGGAAGAAAAGCTGCGCTGATCAGCGATCTGCACCTGGGGCACGTAAGGAACGTCGGGTTTACCCGCAGAATGACGGCGGCCATTAACAAGTTGAAGCCGGACGTCGTGTGGATTGCGGGCGATTTGTATGACGGGACGGCGGTGGATGCGGAGCGGGCGGCAGCGCCGCTGCGAGAATTGAAAGCGCCGCTCGGCGCATTTTTCGTGGAAGGGAATCACGAAGAGTTCACCAACCCGGAGAAATACTTGCGAGCTGTCCGTAGCGCGGGTGTGCGCGTGCTGGACAACGAAAAGGCCGATGTCGATGGGTTGCAGTTCGTGGGTGTCCCCTACCGACACGCCACCCATGCGGAACACTTTCGCTCGGTGCTGGAGGCGATCGGCGTCGATCGAACGCGAGCGAGCGTGCTGTTGACGCATGCGCCCGACCAGGTGGCCGTGGCCGAGGCGGCCGGGATTGGCTTGCAGGTCTCCGGGCACACACACCTAGGACAATTCGTTCCGTACACGTGGATTGCCAGGCGAATCTACCGGCAGTTCGTTTACGGGCTAAACCGCGTCGGACAGATGCTGGTCTACACATCGAGTGGCGCAGGGACTTGGGGTCCGCCGCTACGTATAGGATCAAGCCCGGAGATCGTGCTGATTGCGTTCGAGTAGCGGCGCCCTCCTCTCCAATTTTCCGCGCATCATTTCCGGCTTTTCCATGTTCCAGCGTGCAGCGACCTATCTGAAAGGATAGAAGGTCTATCCGGGAAGTTAGCGTCACCGGCCCGCCAGCGCCGGGCATCGACGTCTAGCCAGGCCCGCGAGACGCCGAACTCTTTTTTAAGTGGTGTCAATTCAATCAGTTCACAAGCCGGCAGAAAAGGCGGGCGTCGAGACTTGTATGGCACAAAGCTTGCAATCCTTCTCAGGCGTCAACGACGAACTGAAAACTGAGGCCTGAGGAGAGGGTCCATGAAATTGCACAAGATAGTGCGGATGCAAATGGTGCTGACGGGGCTGGGAGCGGCGCTGCTACTGGCGAGTTTGGCGTACCCCCAGCGGGCCATGGACCCCACGCGCCAGGAGGTCAAAGCGGGAACGCCGCAGGTGAAACAATCTGTCGCCCAGAACACGGCACAGAGCGCAGAGCCGGCAGACGCGGCCGAAATAGACGCGGCGGCTGAAGAAGACCTAGTCCCGACGGGATTCGCGATGGAAGACGGTTTGCTCCTACTAATCTTGGCGCTGGGCACCGGATCGATCTTCGTGTACGCCAAGTTGGCGACACGGCCCACCCGGTTTGTGCGACCCGTTCTCCGGGGGCGCTCGTACGGCCCAATCTCTGGCGCGACGACTCACTGAACGGCTTCGCGCGCCACAGAGCTCCGGGAATCGCCATGCACCCCGCAGCGATTCCCGGAGCTTTTTTCTTTTGCATTGAGTCGGCCATTCTGCTGACAGCGGCAGGAGCAGTCGATGATGATCCAGCGGCATCAGAATCCGGGCGCACCAGAGGCAGCGGGGCGCATCTCGGGAGCGTTCACGTCGAAGCGCAGATGTGCGAAATAGGTTTGGCCTAGGGACATGAATCCAGTGTAGAGGTAGCCCCAAACAAATAGGAGCAAAAAGGGAACGGTAGCGTAGTTTTCGTTGAGAACGGCGTAGAGAACGGTGAAGGCGAAGTACACGCCGAGCAGGACTTCCGCATACGGCATCCAGCCAGCTTTGTTCTTGTACTTCTTCGAGACGAATGTGTCTTTCTTGCCTTCGATTTTGTATTTGGGTGTGCGCACGAAATCGGTCTTCTTGCCGACGATGGCTTCCATCACCGCCTGAGCGTTGCGGACGGAAATTCCGATGCCCGTGGCCATCACAAAGGGCATGTAAAGAAAAGTCCGCCACCAGTTCTTCGGGCGTAGCTCTCTTTGCGCGACCAGATAGAAGCTGGAGATCGAGCACGTCGAGGCAAGGAAGAGCGGCAGATCGATGACGACCATCTGGAACCAGCCTTGATAGAAACGCACGATCATGGCGGGCAACAGCATGGTCGAGAGCAGCACCATCAGCGGATAGCTGATGTTGGCCGTCAGATGGAAGAAAGCCTCAGCCTTGATGTACCAGGGCACGTTGGAAGCGAAAACCCTGGGCAGAATCTTTTTCGCCGTTTGCATCAGGCCCTTGGCCCACCGCGCCTGCTGCGCCTTGAAGCCGTTCATGTCCACCGGTAGCTCGGAAGCGCACTCAACATTCGGCAGATACAGAAATTTCCAGCCGCAAAGCTGCGCGCGGTACGAGAGATCGGTGTCTTCGGTAAGCGTGTCGTGTTGCCAGCCCCCCGCGTCGTCGATGGCTTGCCGGCGCCAGACGCCCGCCGTGCCGTTGAAATTGAAGAACGTGCCGCGGCGCGAGCGTCCGCCGTGCTCGACGACGAAATGCCCATCCAGAAGAATGGTCTCGACTTGCGTGAGCAGGGAATAGTCGCGGTTGAGGTACGTCCAGCGAGCCTGGACCATGCCGATTTCACTGTTTTGGAAATAAGGAATCGTGCGGCGCAGAAAATCGGCTTCGGGCAGGAAGTCGGCGTCGAAAATGGTGACGAACTCGCCCTTGGCTGTTTTCAGTCCGTTTTCGAGCGCGCCTGCTTTGAATCCTTCGCGATTGGCGCGATGGATGTAGACGATCGGCAAGCCTTGTGCGGCGAAGCGATCGACACAGTCGCTCGCGACTTGCTGGGTTTCATCGGTGGAATCGTCGAGCACTTGAATGTCGAGTAGCTCGCGGGGGTAGTCGAAGCGAGAGACGGCTTCGACCAGGCGCTCGATAACGTAGCGCTCGTTGAAGATGGGAAGCTGAACCGTGACGCGAGGCCAGTGGGTGGCTTCGGGAGGGGGACCGGGAACGTTCTTGGCATACCTGTAATAGTCGTAGACGAGCCAGTAGCGATGCATCCCGTAAACCGCCAGGACGAACAGCACGATGAAATACGGAATCATCATGGCTAGGTCAAAGAAATTGGCGTGATAGATGCCGGTAAAGGTCCGGTCTGTCAGCTTGTGCCAATACTGGCCCAGCGAGGCGGTGTGCGCCGCGAGCAATACTGAGCTAGGAATGTGGGCGTGCACGATGAGGCCTCGAGTCCCGAAGGGTGTCCGATGCGTTCGGATGCGGCGCTATTGATTATACGGTGGCAGCGGCGGCAGTCAACGACAGTGAGCCCCGCTTGAGGTGGTTGATTCTTAACGAGATTTGCGATTCCTAATGATCGGTGCGGAGCAAATCGAAGTCCGCCTTACGGTTCGTTGCTACGGGACCAGCACGATTTTCCCGGCTGCACCCGGGGTCATGACTTCTTTGTGTGAGCTGGCAGCTTCGGCGAGGGGAAGTTTCTTGCCGACGACGGGACGCAAGGTGCCGTTCTCGAGGCCGGCAAAGAGCGCCGCATGAATTTCCGCGGACTCCGCTTCGGTAGCGGCCCACAGTGTGAAGGCCAGAATCGATCCGCGGCGCGACATCAGCTCGCGCGCATTGATGGTCACTTCACCGCGGTTGCCGATCACGATCACGCGGCCACGAGGGGCGAGCAGCTTCAGGTCATGGGCGAGATTAACGTTGGCGAGCATCTCGAGAATCACATCGACGCCGCGGCCACCGGTGGCTTTCAGGATTTCGTCCTGGTAGCCCGCTTTCCCGTGATTGAAAGCTTGATGCGCGCCTTCGCGCTTGGCGAGCTCGAGGCCCTTGTCGGTGCCGGCCGTGCCAAACACGGTAAGACCCATCGCACGCGCGATTTGCAGCGAGGCAGTACCCACGCCGCCGCTTGCGCCGTGCACCAGCACGGTCTCGCCGGCCTTCGCGTGGGCATGATGATGCAGCGCGAAATAGGCGGTGCCGTAGGGCACCCAGATGCCGGCGCCCTGCTCGAAAGTAATGTTTTGGGGCAAGCGGTTGACCTGATCCTCGGTCGTCAAAGCGTATTCCGCATACGCGCCGCTCAAGGTTTTCGCCGTGTAGACACGGTCGCCGGGTTTCACTTTGGTCACACCGCTGCCGACCGCCTCCACCACACCCGCGGCATCCGAACCCGGCGTGTACGGCAGCGGCGGCTTGATGGCATACGTCCCCGTGCGCATGTACGTGTCGTACGGATTCACGCCTGCCGCGTGGACCTTGACGAGCACCTGACCGGCTTGCGGCTTTGGCGTGGGAACCTCTTCGAACTTCAGGACTTCGGGACCGCCGAATTCATGAACTGAGATTGCTTTCATCGTTTTTCCTCGGATGGATCAGTGAGTTGGTGTCGTGCTTACGTCTTCAAAGAGGTGGCAAGCCCCACCGCCCGCTTCGCGCAGCCCAGGCAAGCCGCCAGACTTCAAAATGTTCAAAAATGGTCCACGGTCTCTACTTTCTTTTCGATCAGCCCGGCCGCTTCACCCCAAGCCGTGGTTTGCCAATTGTCTTTGCCTTTCTTCTCCGGAATCCATGGCGGCAGCGTGTGATTCAAGTACGTAGCCAGAGCAAAGATATAGGGCTCGTACATGTTGCGGAGTGTGACGAGTTGGCGGTCGGCCGCTTCACCGTCATGTAACCGCAGACCGTGCTGCACGAGCGTTTCGCGGATCCGGCGCAAATCCGCCGGTGGTAAACGATCCTTCGGCAGCGCCCGGGGCGGGGTTCCGAAGACCTGCGAGAGATCGACAACCGCGTGACGCGCAATCGCAAAGGTGAGATCTGCCTGGCGCTCGCAGGCGCCCTCGATGCCGGCCTTGAGCAGAGCGCAAGTGTCGAGGATCGCCGTGAGCGAGGCAATCCAGGATTGGTTGTCGTGCTGCGAACGGAAGAATGCCAGAACCGGATAGGAGAGATGGCTCTCCATCAGTTCGGCGCACCACCGCTCCCAGTCTTTTAGCAAGTCGTGGAGCGCTTCGCGGCCGCCATCGTAGCTGTGGCGGCGCAGAAGTTCGCCGGCCGTGGGTGGCGTGCCGGCGCGAGAATCCAGCAGGGAAATATCGACTTCACGCTTCGAGAAAGAACCGTAGATAAACGGCAGGTAGCCGATGATCGCGGCCAGGAAACCGAATCCGAAGCCCGCCTCCGCCACCACCAGCGCACGTGCCAGTCCCGAACGCGGCACGACGTCGCCCAGCCCGAGCGTGAAAAATGTCGTCCCGCTGAGGTAGAAGTCGTTGGCGAGACTTGGCTGGCCGCCGGTCACGTTCACAGCGGAGCCCGCGCCGAACTGCATCAGGCCGAATCCGAAGACCAAGCCCACGGCCCATACGCCGATCAGCAAGAGCAGCGAAATCGGGCCGAAGAAACCCAGCAAGGTCTCCCGCGTTTTGCGGGACGGCAACAGGTTGACGATTAACCTCGAGCTCTTCCAGGTGATTCTGTAGAACGCGCGCGTCAGGCGAAATTTTCGCGTCACCCGGCGAGGCAGAATAATGGACTCGAACGCATCCCAAATCACGATCAAAAACATCGCGACACCCGCGATAAAGGCGCCTGGAGATGGAATCATGGCCGGTATTGTACTCGTTAGACTGGGCCGGGCAAAAACCGGCGAGGCCTCAGGATTCGAGGCGGGCGCTGACCGAAATCTCTGCTTTGAACAGCTTCGAGACCGGGCAGCCGGTTTCTGCTGCTTTGACGGCAGCGTCAAATTTGGCTTTGTCCGCACCGGGCACGCGGGCCACGAGATCCAGATGGCTCTTGGTAATGCTGAAGCCGTCGCCGACTTTCTCGAGACTGATGGTAGCCGTGGTCTCCAGCTTTTGAGCTGTCAGACCCGCGCCGCCGAGTTGCGCCGAAAGCGCCATCGTGAAACATCCCGCGTGCGCCGCCGCCAGCAGCTCCTCGGGATTTGTCCCCACTCCATTCTCGAAACGCGTGCTGAACGAATACTGCGTTTGCTTCAGCGTGCCACTGTCCGTCGAAATCGTGCCTTTGCCGCTTTTCAGATCGCCTTGCCAAACTGCGCTCGCTTTGCGTTGCATGGACGTCGCTCCTTTTGCAGGTTTCACCTATTTTGAATGCAGAGAGTTCGATTCCTGGGCGCACTCGAAGGGTATATTGATCGCATGACGCTGTCGAGACGCGCCCCGCTCCTGGACTTCGCGCGAGGATGTTGTCGTCTGGTCTCCGCAGTTTATTACCTAAGACTGCCGCGCAACACTCACCACTTGTGAAAAACGAAGAACACGCCTAACACCAGGCATCCAAACCCCGCTGCATAGTTCCACTTTAGCTTCTCGCCGAGATAGGTCACCGAGAAGACCGAAAAAACTACCAGCGTGATCACTTCCTGAATCGTCTTGAGCTGCGCCGCCGAGAATTCGTACGATCCGATGCGGTTCGCCGGCACCTGAAAGCAATACTCGAAGAAGGCGATGCCCCAGCTGGCCAGGATCACTTTCCACAGCGCTTCGCTGCGATATTTCAGATGGCCGTACCACGCAAACGTCATGAAAACGTTGGAGATCGTGAGGAACAGGATGGTTCGCATTTCCGGCGACTAACTCCTTCCGAGCTAAATTGCGGGATTACCGAATAGAGCGGCCTTTGTGCCGCGGTGCGCACCGCTAATCTACCGTCTTTGGAGCAAGCCTGCATGCACTACAGCCGCCCAAGCCTCACCGCGCATCGCGTCGCCCTCCGGCGCGCGGCGCACCAACTCTTGGATGATCCTGTGGTTTTCCGGGACGCGCTGGTGTTGTCAGTCATCGGACCGGAGGCGGCCTCCGCACTAGGATAATGGGACTTCAGCGCTTGGAAGACCTGGGCCGAGACGAAATGAATGCTCGATACTTTGCCCGTCGCGCGGACGGCCTTCAGGTGACCAACGGAATCGGTCGCCTGCTCAGCGCTTGGGTAGGCGAGATCTCCTGAGGACTTCCCGGCGAACTCCCCTTCGTGCAGTTCCGAACCCGTAATACGCATTACAGCACGCGACCCCGTGTGTTTCCTCCAAGTCGCTCCCTTCCCGAGATAATGTATTCCCATAGCCCAATCGTGTTCGGGACGCCTACGTCATGAATGTCTTGACCCAACGCTTCGTACGCGTCGTTTGCGGATTGCTCGCGCTCTCGCTGACGGGAACCGTCCCCAGCGGATTCGCGCAAACGCCCATCGCCCTCGTGGCCACCGGGTCGTCTCTTCCCGAGCCTCTCTACGTCGCTTGGGGAGACGAATACCACAAGCTGCATCCCGCAGTTCAGTTGCGGTATCTGCCCGAAGGCACCGGAAATAGCGGCGAAAGAATTCTTGCCGGCGTTGGCGACATGGGCGGCGGAGATGCGCCTATCCCCGAGAAGCAATTGAAAGACGCTCAAACGCAGATCCTACAACTACCTACCGTCCTGATCGGAATCGCCATTGTCTACAACCTTCCGAACGTGCCCGGAGAGCTGCGATTGAGCGGGCCCGTGCTTGCGGACGTCTTCCTAGGCAAGATCAAGTCGTGGAACGACCCGGCCATTACAAAACTCAATCCTGAAATGAAATTTCCTTCTCTGCCGATTCAAGTCGTTCACCGCACCGAAGGCAAGGGCTCGAACTACATCCTGTCCGACTTTCTGTCCAAAGTGAGCCCCGATTTTCTTGCCAAGGCGGGACGCGGCGAATCGCCGAAGTGGCCGGTCGGAACAGGTGCAGGCCGGTCGCAGGACATGGCCGACAAAGTGCGCGCCATGCCCGGAGCGATTGGATATACCGAGCTGAATCTGGCGCAGAAGGCATCGCTGCGCACGGCCCGAATCAAGAATTCTGCTGGGGCCTTCGTGAAGCCCACGGAGAAAACCATCGCAGCGGCGGCGCTCGAAGCCAAGATCGTCGACGATTTTCGCGTTTCCCTGACGAATGGCGGCGGTAAGGAAAGCTATCCGATCAGCAGCTTCACCTGGTTCTACGTTCCCGCGAAAGCCAAAGACCCCGATCGCGGCCGCGCCGTCGCGGATTACCTAAAATGGGTTTACGGCGGCGGTCAGAAGATCGCGCAAGTTCAGGGATACGCCACATTGCCGGACGAACTCCTAGCCAAAGTCGCCGCAAAGGCAGCTAGCATTCACTGACTTTTCCAGTCCGGCAGAAAATCACACGTTGAGGGTAAGCGAGACGAGGTCCGGCCGCGGCGCGGGCGGAATCGGCGGCATCTTTGAGCGATCCACCGGGCGATACAACGTGTCGCGCTCGACAGGTACCCGGCCAGCCGCACGAATCAACCGTTCGAGCTCTGCACGCGGAGTGAACTCCGAAGTTTTCGCGCCGGCGTCGTGATAAATCTTCTCTTCCACCACCGTGCCGTCAAGGTCGTTCGCGCCAAAGCGCAGCGCGATCTGCGCGATGCTCGGCGTTAGCATGATCCAATACGCCTTGATGTGATCGAAATTGTCGAGCAGCAGGCGCGACACGGCGATGTTTCGCAGATCGAGATAGCCAGTAGTCTTGGGAATATGTGAGAGCGCCGTGTTGTCCGGATGAAACGCCAGCGGGATGAACGCCACGAAACCGTGTGTCTCATCCTGCAGTTCGCGCAGCTTCACCAAATGATCGACGCGCTCTTCTTCCGTTTCCACGTGGCCGTAGAGCATCGTGGCGTTCGAATGCAGTCCCGCCTCATGCGCTTTCTTCGCGGTGCTGAGCCACATCTGGCCGCTGGTCTTGTGATCGCAGATGATCTTACGCACCCGCGGATGGAAAATCTCGGCGCCGCCGCCAGGGCAGGAATCCACGCCGGCTTCCTTCATTTTGCGCAGCGTTTCCTCGATGGAAAGCTTCGCGATGCTTGGCGAAGTAGTGGACCTCCACCATAGTGAACGCCTTCAGATGGACGCTCGGGCAGCGCTGCTTTAAGCCGCGGACTAATTCCAAATAGTGCTCGAACGTAAGATCGGGGTGCAAGCCGCCGACGATGTGGAACTCCGTTGCGCCTTCGCGAACGCCCTGCTCGGCGCGCTGATAAATCTCTTCCAACGCAAAAGTGTAGGCACCCGGGGCGTTGGGATCGCGGCCAAACGCACACAGCCGGCAGTGCGCCACGCAGACGTTGGTCGGATTAATGTGGCGGTTGACGTTGAAATACGTCACGTTCCCGTGGCGCTTCTCGCGAACGTGGTTGGCCAGCCAGCCCACCGCCAGCAGGTCCGGCGAGCGGTAAAGCAGCATGCCGTCGTCAACAGAAAGCCGTTCACCAGCGAGCACTTTGCTCGCGATGGGCTTCAACCGCTGGTCGGTGATGATCAGTTCGCTCATTTCGATTCGGTCGAAAACGTCAAACGCGCCAAACCGCTGCCGCAGCGCCCCAAAACAACAAGAACGACATACTAATATAACCGTTCATCGCAAAAAACGCAGCGTCCAGCTTGCTCAAGTCATCCGCTTTGACAAGCGAGTGCTCGTACGCCAGCAGCGCCGCCACCACAACGATGCCGACCCACGCCGGCCATGGCAGCGCGAAACTGGCGGCGAGCCACACGAGCAGTACCACAACACCGACGTGCATCGCGCGAGCAATCAGCAACGCGTTCGCGATGCCAAAGCGCTTCGGTATAGAATAAAGCCCGGCGCGCCGGTCATAGTCGATGTCCTGGCAGGCGTACAGCACGTCGAATCCGCCCACCCACAGCGTCACCGCCGCGCACAGGATCAGCATCCGCAAATCCAGCCCGCCGGTGATGGCAATCCACGCCGCCGCCGGTGAAATTCCGAGCGCAAACCCGAGAAACAGATGCGACCAAGTGGTGAAGCGCTTCGTGAACGAATAGAAAAACAGAATCGCGATCGCCAGGGGCGCCAGCTTCAATGCCAACGGATTGAGCTGCCACGCCGCGAAAAAGAAAATGCCAACAGCAATCAATGTGAAAACCCAGGCAAACGAAACCGAGAGCGCCCCGGTAGCCAGTGCCCGCTGCTGTGTGCGCGGATTCTCCCGGTCGTAGCGCATATCCGCAATGCGATTCATGGTCATCGCCGCCGAGCGTGCCGCCACCATCGCCACCACAATCCACAAGACTTGCCGCCACGTTGGCCAGCCGTGCCGTGCCGCCCGTGCCGCCAGGAGCGCCCCGGTCAGCGCAAACGGCAGCGCAAACACGGAGTGCTCAAACTTGATCATCTCCAGCACCGTGCGTACGCGATTCGTCGTCACGCCTTCGCTTCCTTCGCCGCCGACTTACCCGTCCAGCGGTACATTTCGTCCTGCGCCAAGCCGACCTGCGCCAGCACCCGGCAAACATACTGCGTCACCAGATCGTCGATCGTCTTCGGCTGATGGTAGAACGCAGGAATCGCAGGCATGATCACTGTTCCCGCCTGCTGCGCGCGCAGCATATTCTCCAGATGCACGCGATTGAACGGCGTGTCGCGAACGCACAGCACCAGCTTGCGGCCTTCCTTGAGCATTACGTCGGCGGCCCGCGCGACCAGGTCGTCGCTGATACCATTCGCGATCGCTGCCAGTGTGCCCATTGAGCAAGGCACCACAATCATGGAGTGCACTTCGTAACTGCCCGAGGCGATCGACGCGCCGATATCCTTATTCGGCAGAACCTCGATTTTCGCTGAAGGATGTCCCAGAATACGGCTCGGCAACTGCCTCAAATCGCCCGACGCGACGCCCAGCTCCTCCGCGAACAGGCGCTGACCGGCTTCCGTGACGACTAGGTGCACGCGTGACACGCGCGCGTCGGCCTCCAGCAAGCTCAGCGTCTTCTGCGCCAGAATCGCGCCGCTCGCTCCGGTCACACCTACGGTGACGATTTGTCCGTGGGTTTCAGCCATATTCTGTGCGGATAGACTGAGTCTCGCAGCCGCTCGTGGCCAAGTCAAGCCAAGCTCTTCGCACGTTGCAGTGATAGAATTCGTCACGGTTCCATGAGATGGATCAACGCGAGATTTTGAAACTTTTGAATTCTGTGAAATCCGGAACGCTGTCGCCCGAGAGCGCTGTCCAGCGCTTGAAGCATCTGCCATTCGAGGATTTGGGTTTTGCCAAGGTGGACCACCACCGCGCCCTGCGGCAGGGCTACGCCGAAGTGATCTTCGGAAAAGGGAAGACGCCCGCGCAGGTGGCGGAAATCGTGCGCGCCATGCTGCGGCACAAGGAAAGCCGCCAGAACATTTTGGTCACGCGCGCGGACAGCAAAATGTTTGCTGCGGTACAGCGAGGCAACTCAGGCCTTCGACGTACCGCGAAATTCCATCCGCTGTCGGGTGTCATCACGGTGGAGCGCAGCCGCGAAATCTCCGGCAAGGGCACCATCTTCGTGGTCTCCGCCGGCACCAGCGATATTCCCGTCGCCGAAGAAGCGTTACTAACCGCCCGGATGATGGGCAATCGCGTCGAGCATTTGTACGACGTCGGTGTCGCCGGAATCCATCGCCTCCTCGAGCATCGCGAAAAACTCACCGAGGCCCGCGTGATCGTGTGCGTTGCCGGCATGGAAGGCGCGCTGCCGAGCGTGGTCGGCGGCCTAGTCGCCGTCCCGGTGATCGCGGTGCCCACAAGCACGGGCTATGGCGCCAGCTTCGGTGGAGTCGCCGCGCTGCTCGGCATGCTGAACAGTTGCGCTTCGAACGTCACCGTCGTGAACATCGACAATGGCTTCGGCGCCGCCTGTGTCGCCTCTTGCATCAACCGCTTGTAGAGTGCCCCCCTAAGCCTTCAACAAAACCTTCATCACGCCCGATTTCTGCGAAAACTGAATAGCCTGGTGCGCCTCAGCAAGCGAGAACGTGCGCGTAATCAGCGGTAAGGGATCCACCTTGCCGCTCCGGAGCAGAGCCAGCGCCTTGTCAAAAGGGCCGCAGCGCGAACCGACGACGGTAAGTTCCTTGACCACGATCGGCCAGGTCTCCACCGGAGCCGCGCCGTGGAACGTCGACTTCAGTACCAGAGTGCCGCGAGGCTTCGTCATGTGCTGTGCCAGCGCAAAACCTGTCGGCGATCCGGTCGCTTCCACGAGCAGGTCGTAGCTTTCCTTGACCCTTCGCAGATCGCCCGAATCTCCAAGCAAACGCTTCGTTTCGATGCGCGCCTTCCGTGCTAGCGCCAGTTTCTCCGCATGCTTGCCGTACATCACCACGCGAGGCAGCGCCGTACGCAGCACGCGCGCAATCAATTGCGCCAACTTCCCATCGCCCAAAAGAGCAGCTTCGCGAAACCCGCGGACCTTCACGCGCCCCAGAATCTCGGAGACTGCCCCAGGTTCGCCTTTTGAACCTGGGTCTTGGGGTTGCAACTGCTCCAAAATCTCGCACGCAGCCGCAAGCGGCTCTACAAAAACAGCCTCCTCGTCGCAGACCGAATCCGGCACAGCTTGCAGATTCTCGATCGGCAGCGCCAGATACTCCGCAAACGCGCCATCAAGACCAAGGATGCCGAGCACGGTCCGCCGCGCGCAATGCGTTCGCAAGCCACGCCGGCAAAATTCGCACAACGGACGATAACCGTAAGCCGAGCACGAAACGTTGATCTCGCCGGTCACGCGCCGCCCCAGCCATTTTTTTCGCACGCCGGCCGAGACGCCGCTGACTTCCGCGACTTCCCCGACAAATTCGTGGCCGGGCGTCCCGCGAAAATCGTGATAACCGCGCAAAATCTCGATGTCGGTATTACAGATCCCCGCAAGCCGCACGCGCACCAGCGCCCAGTCCCGCCGCAGCTTAGGCAGCGCCTTTGAGACTTCTCTCAGCTTTCCGTTAGTAACTTGAAATGCGCGCATGGGTTCAGTCAACTAGCGCAGCGCAGCGGCCAGCGTCTTCAGCAGCACTGGTTCCTGCTCGGCGAACACGGTCCGCAAGTCGAGAACCAAACGGTCCTCTTCCACGCGCGCGATCACGGATACCCCCGCCGGCGCCCGCCGCAAACGCTGCTCCAATTGCGACGCCGAATACCGCGCACTAGCGATGCGGATAATCTTGGTCGGCAGCGACTGCGTAGGCGTCGATCCGCCTCCAGCTAGCGAAGCGCCATCCACGATCTCCAGTTCCGCTTCGCCCAGCGGCAGCGCCGGCGTAAGTTCGCGAAGAAAATTCTCAACGCGGCTCGCAATCTCTTGCACGCTCATGCGAATCATGCGAAGCGCCGGAATTTCGTCCACCGCCCCGCGGAGATAAGCGCCTAGGGTAGCTTCCAGCGCCGCGATGGTCAGTTTGTCCACGCGCAGCGCTCGGAACAATGGATGACGCCGCACACGGGCCACCAGATCTTGTTTCCCCGCAATGATTCCTGCCTGCGGTCCCCCAAGCAGCTTGTCGCCGCTGAACATCACGATCGATACGCCAGCCTCGATGCTACGGCGAACGACCGGCTCGTTGATCCCGGCTTCCGCAAGATCGACAAGGCACCCGGAGCCCAGATCCTCGACCAGCGGCAAGCCGGTGCGTTGGCTCAACTCCACAAGCTCTTCGAGCGACGGCTTGTCCGCGAACCCGCTGATCGTGAAGTTCGACGGGTGCACGCGCAGCAGCAGCCGTGTCTTTTCATTGATGGCGTTTTCGTAGTCGCCGATGCGCGTGCGGTTGGTGGTCCCCACTTCGCGCAAAATCGCGCCGCTCTCCGCCATGATTTCCGGAATGCGAAAGCCGTCGCCGATCTCGATCAGTTCTCCCCGAGAAACGACCGCCTCACCGCCCTTCGCCAGCGCCGCCAGCACCAGCAACACTGCTGCCGCACAATTGTTAACCACGATGGCGGATTCCGCGCCAGTCAACCGCGTGAACAATTGCGCCGTGTGCACGTCGCGCTTGCCTCGCGCGCCGGCCTCCAGGTCATATTCCAAGTTGCTGTATTGCGTCGCGGTGCGGCGAAACTCTTCGACGGCTGCCGCGACCAGCGGCGCACGGCCCAGGTTAGTGTGCAAAATCACGCCCGTGGCGTTGATTACCGGTTCCAGCGAGCGAGCGAGCACTTGCTCCACCATCCGCGCAATGCTTTCTTGCAACGAAGCCGGATCAAGCGCAACTCCGATACCCGCGTCCGCACCCGCGGCGATCCGGCCACGAAGATCGCTAAACACCCCGCGGGTTATTTCGACCAGCAGATCTCGATCCACGCGTTTGGCCAGCGTGGCAAGACGAGGCTGCGTCAGCAACTCATCGACGGACGGAATCTGGCGAAGCAAATCGTCCTGACCGGCGGAAAAACCACGTTTCGCGCGAGGCTCCATGCTGTCATTTCAGCACAGACGTGCACCGCGGGCAATCCGCCACGGCGCCGTCGGCTGTCATCCTGAGGGAATCCATCCCGAAGCCTCGAAGGGTCTGTGCCTGGCACAATCCCCGTAGCAATCAGCCAGCCTGGCAACTCAGTTTTCGCCGCCCTTGTTCTAACCAGCCGAAGCAAGAGACTCCGTTCCACTTCGGGCTGTACCAACGGGCAGGTCGCCCGCCGGAAGTCCGGTGCCGAATCAGCGGCGTCGCGCGCCCATACCGTTGACGGCGCTACCCGGGCCTCCTAGCATGGGATTGAGGATTCCGCCCAGCCATGGCCACGATTGACGAAGAGCTAGGTCAGCTCGAGCGAGATATTCGCCAGCTCAAAATTGAGTACGATCAGTATTTCGGCGGCGGCCGGAAACGTCCCCCAACCGAAATCGAGTGGCGCATCGAGACCATCATCAAGCGCTATGCCGAGCGCGGTGGCGAGCTGAAATACGGCCAACGCTTCCGTTACAACAACCTCACGCAGACCTACGCCAAATACAAAGACATCTTCCGCAAGCGCCTGCAGCAAAAGGAAGAAGGCCGCTCGCAGCGGCACTTCGGCGCGGCCGCCAAAGCCATTGAAGCGGAGCGCGCGAAAGGTCAGCCTCCAGCCGCGCCGGTTGCGGTTGAATCACCTGCGCCGGTCACCGTTGCAGCGCCTCCTGCCAGCAGGGTCGCAGCGACGGCTCCGCCAACCGCTTTTCGCATGGTCTGCTCCGAGCCGGAACACGAAACCGATAAAGTCAACCAGCTCTACCAAGCTTTTCTGCAAGCCAAAACGCGGGCCGGAGAAGAAACCGACAAGCTGTCGCCTGCGGGCTTTAAGGAATTCGTCCGCAAAAAAACGAAGGACCTGCAAGAGAAGCAAAACTGCCGCGACGTCGAGTATGTGATCGAAACGATCAATGGCCAGGTAAAGCTCAAGGCACTCGTCAAGGCGTAAAGTCTCAGGAATCGTCCACAACTCCTTTAGTCCGCCGTTCCACTTTGTTATTTTTCCCGACTTCCGCTTACACTGTGGTGCTTTTGTTTTTCCCGGAGGCCTGCATGGCAGTGGAGCGCGCGCTGATCAGCGTGTTTGATAAGACCGGAATCGTCGAGTTTGCGAAACGCCTTGCCGCCCTGCGCATCGAGATACTTTCCACCGGCGGCACAGCGAAGCTGTTACGCGAAGCCGGCGTCGCCGTACGCGATGTCTCCGACTTTACCGGCTGGCCGGAAATGCTGGGCGGCCGCGTGAAGACGCTGCATCCGAAAGTGCATGGCGGTCTGCTCTATCGCCGCAATCACGCTGAGGATCAGAAGCAGGCAGCCGAGCACGGCATCGCGCCCATCGACTTGGTGGTCGTGAATCTGTATCCCTTTGAGGCCACCGCAGCCAAGGCCGGGCTTACGGCCGAGGAGTTGATCGAAAACATCGACATCGGCGGGCCGACCATGCTGCGCTCTGCCGCAAAGAACTTCGAGAGCGTGACCGTGGTCACCGATCCTGCAGACTACGATCGGGTCGCCGCCGAACTCGCAAGTTCGCGCGAGACTTCTCTGGCGATGCGTCTCGATCTGGCGCGAAAGGTGTTCGCCACTACGTCGCGCTATGACGGCATGATCACCACCGAATTGGAACGCCTCTCCGCAGCCTCCGGCCACGTCGCGCTGGCGGAGAAGCCTCTGCTGCCCGAGCGCGTGCACATCGCATTGCGCCGCCAGCAGGAACTCCGCTATGGAGAAAATCCGCACCAAGCCGCTGCGCTCTATGTTCCCGCCGGCCGCGAGCCGCAAGGATTGGCCGCGGCGAAGCAGCTTCAGGGCAAGGAGCTTTCTTATAACAATTTTGTGGATTTGGAAGCAGCCCGCAGCCTCGCGGCGGAGTTTCGCAGCCCCGCGGCGGTCATCATCAAGCACAACAATCCATGTGGCACCGCCGAGCAAGAGACCCTGCGCGACGCGTACCTCAAGGCTTACGCCTGCGATCCCACTTCGGCGTTCGGCGGAGTGCTGGCTTTCAATCGCGCGGTCGATGCCGCAACCGCGGAAGAAGTCGCCAAGCTCTTCGTCGAGTGCATCGTCGCTCCGGGTTTCGACGAGAAGGCCAAGTCCTTGTTTGCGGCGAAGAAAAATCTTCGGCTGCTGGAATTACCCGCGGGTGGGCTTGACCCGGAACGCGAACTTCAGCTCAAGCGCATTTTCGGCGGCATGCTGGTGCAGCAGCCCGATCTCGGCGAGATTCAGGATTCCGAGCTGCGCACGGTGACGAAGCGCGTTCCCACCGCCGAAGAGATGCACACCATGCGCTTCGCCTGGAAAGTTTCCAAACACGTGAAATCGAACGCCATCGTCTTTGCCCGCGACAGCGCGACCCTGGGCGTCGGCGCAGGGCAGATGAGCCGCGTCGATTCCGTGAAAATTGCGGTGATGAAGGCGCAAATTCCGTTGCAGGGCAGCGTGGTCGCTTCCGACGCTTTTTTCCCATTCCCCGATGGCGTCGAAGAAGCCGCCAAAGCCGGCGCGACCGCGGTGATTCAACCCGGCGGATCGATGCGCGACGCCGACGTGATCGCCGCCGCCGATCGCCTCGGCCTGGCCATGGTCTTCACCGGCCTGCGCCACTTCCTGCACTAGGGTTGGTTCTAGGTGTTATGTAGGCGCCGGGCTTCAGCCCGGTGTTCCGCCTCAGTGAAGTGCCGTAGACAGGCGGCGCAACGCTCGCAAACGCACAGCGTCCCACGGCTCCTTCAACCGCTGCGTTCGCAGCAGCCGCGCGATTTGGCGCAGAGTCCGCGAATTCTCTCCTGCACCGACAACGCTGGCCGCAGCCGCGCCCGCGGCGTTGGCCGCCACCGCAGCTTCCGCCACGGGCCAGCCCCGCAGCCGCGCTTGCAAAAAAGCCGCCGTGAACGCGTCGCCTGCTCCCGTGGAATCGACGGCTCGTACGGCAAACGACGGAACCTGGCGCACCACTCCTCCATCGATAATCAGGCAGCCGCGTTTTCCCAGCTTCATCACCACGTCGCGCGCGCCAACCTTCCGGAGTCGAGCAAAAGATTCCTGCGGGTCGCGTCTGCCAGTCAGCGCGGCCGCTTCCTCGCTACTGACGAAAAGAAGATCCATCTGCTTCGCCACGCGCAGGATCTGTTCCGGAATCTTCTGGCTCGGCTCCATGCCCACATCCAGCGAAACCCATCCGCCGCGTGCTTGCACCACTCGCAAGATTTGTTTCGCCGCCGCTCTCGGCCCCGGATCGAGAAAGCTGTAACCCATGAAGCTGGCCGCCATCGCTCGCTTCAAGGCCGTCGACCGGCGCGATTGCGGGCGCACCAGGCAATTCGCTCCACGACTGCCGAAGAAAGTCCGCTGCCCATCTGGCGTGACGTTGATGTACAGCAACCCGGTCATCGCCTTGCCGGTCCGCTGGATGCTTCTCACGTCCATGCCATTTTCCCCAAGCGTCTTCAGCAACGCGCCGCCGAAATCGTCTTTGCCCACGCACCCGATCAGTCGTGCCGAAATGCCCCACTGCCGCAGAGCCAGCGCGCAATTCGCTCCGACCCCTCCGCAAAGTAGTTCCACGCGCTCGGCCAAGCACTCCTCGCCCGGTTCGGGCCAAGAGTCCACGCGGCCGATGATGTCCGCGTTGATGTCGCCGAGGACGATGATCTCTTCTCCGCGTTGTTTTCCCCCGCGCATTTGCGGCGGCATCTTATCATCGCGCCTGAACGTCGAACATCGCGCCTGAACATCGAAGCGCAGTGCATCCGCTGCCGCACGTTTCTCTTGCCTCGCGTTTGTGGTAAGACCGGATGTCACGCTCGGAGGGCTCGTTTGGATCAACTGATTTCCATTCGCGACGACATCGCCGCCGCGCTCGTTGCAGGCAGTCCCGTGGTGGCCCTGGAGTCTACCGTGATCGCCCACGGCCTTCCGCGTCCCCACAATCTCGAGACCGCTCTCCAGATGGAGGCTGCGGTCCGCGAAGCAGGAGCCACTCCCGCGACCATCGGCATCCTCGACGGACACATCGTCGTCGGCCTCACGCGTGAACAGATCGCGCTGCTCGCCGAAGCCCGCGACGTCGCCAAGGTCAGCAGTTCCGATCTTTCTGCTGTTCTCGCTTCCGGGCGCCCGGGAGCCACCACCGTCGCCGGAACCGTGTTCATCGCCGCCCGCGCGGGAATTCGTATCGTCGCTACCGGGGGCATCGGTGGCGCGCACCGCGGCAGCGAAAACACTTTCGACATCTCCGCCGATCTCACCGAGCTCGCTCGCACTTCGGTCGCCGTCGTGTGCGCGGGAGCAAAAGCCATCCTCGACCTTCCACGCACCGTCGAAGTTCTCGAGACCCTCGGCATTCCCGTGGTCGGCTACGCCACCAACGAATTTCCCGCCTTCTATTCCCGCGAGAGCGGCTTGCCGCTGCAGCATCGCGTGGACGCTCCAGACGAGGCCGCCCGCCTGATGTGCATTCACTGGGACTTGGGCTGGCTGGGACAGGGAACCACCGCGGGCATCCTGATCGTCAATCCCCCGCCGGCGGATGCCGCGTTGCCGCGCGATGAAGTCGAGTCGCTGGTCGCGGGCGCGCTGGAATCTGCGGAAGCCGCGGGCATTCGCGGGAAAAACGTGACGCCTTTTTTGCTCGAAGAGCTAGGACGCAAGAGCGGCGGCAGAACATTGCAGACGAACATCGCTCTGTTACTCGCCAACGCGCGCCTCGCCGCCGGCATTGCGGTCGCCTACAGCGCCCGTAAATCACAGCGCTGGTGAGATTTTGCTCCGTTTTTCGTCTCGGCGGATATGTTCACAGGAACCATCCAGCGAAAGAGCACGGCGGCCGTGGCCGCGCCGGCACACTGCGCGGCAATGAAACCAGATACGTCCGAAGGGCGAATGCCGGCGAACGTATTCGTGACGCAGCGCGCCAACGTAACTGCAGGATTTGCGAACGAAGTGGAAGATGTAAACCAATATGCGCCGGTGATGTAAGCGCCCACGGCGTACGGTACCGCCGCGGCACGAAATCGCGCGCAACTTGCCACTACAAGAATAAGACCCACCGTGGCCACGAATTCACCGAACATCTGCTGACCACCGGAACGAGCGTGCCAAGACACGGAAAACAATGGCAGGCCAAACATTCCATGGGCCGCGAGAACCCCACAGAATGCTCCCGCTATTTGCGTTCCCACATAAGCCGGAACATCGGCCCACGGCGTTCCGCCCAGAACCGCGTCCACGAACGTAACCAGCGGATTGAAATGCGCGCCCGAAACCGGCCCAAACGTGAGTATCAGGGCAACAAGAGCAGCTCCGGTTGCCAATGCGTTAGCAAGCAGCGCAACTGCCGCATTCCCCTGCGCCAGCCGCTCGGCCATGATGCCCGAGCCCACGACAGCCGCCAGAAGAAGCGCTGTGCCTATGAATTCCGCCAGCCCGCGGCGCGCACGCGACAACCTCATTCCCGCCCAATCCGATCGATCTCTCTCTTGATGGTCAGTTTTTCCAGGCTCCCGAGCGGTAAGGACAATAACAATCCGATTCTCCGATCCAATGTTACGAACGCCTCGCGGAATGCCCGCTCAATTTGCTCTGGACTTCCTACAACCGCCGCCGGATCAGGAATGCCCCAATGTGCCGTCATAGGCTGGCCAGGCCATACTGGGCAGACTTCTTGCGCCGCGCTGTCGCAAACCGTAAAGACAAAATCCATCCTCGGGGCTTCTGGCTGCGCGAATTCGTCCCAGCTTTTGCTGCGCAGATGTTTCGTCGGAAGTCCCGCCGACTCCAGCATCTTTATCGCATAGGGATTCACGCGGCCCCCGGGATGACTGCCGGCGCTAAAAGCCTTGAAGCCAGAACGGCCTCGATGATTCAAAATAGCTTCGGCCATGATTGAGCGCGCCGAATTGCCGGTGCAGAGGAATAGCGCATTGTATGGTGCTGGCATGTCCGTCCATCCTATTTCCTCGGAGCTGAGGCCGGAGCGCAGCAGTTGGGGCCGCAGCAAGCGGCCTTTACGGCGGGTTTCACGGCGCGCACAAACGCGCTGATGAATTTTCCTTCGATGGCGGGCCTGACCCTGGCGAAGTCCAATCCGGATGCGGAGAGAAATTCGCGAGCGTCCTCCGCTTTGTAAACGCGAGTCGGCTCCACTTCGATGGAGTCAAAGCCGGCGCGCGCAAGCTTTTCGCGATATTCGTCTTCTTCCAGCGCTCCTGCGATGCAGCCGACCCACAACTCCATGCTGCGCCGGATCTCCGCGGGAACCTCACCGCGGACGACCACATCCGAAATGGCCAAGCGGCCTCCGGGCTTGAGCACGCGAAACGCTTCGGCCAAGACGCGGTCCTTGTCCCCGGAGAGATTGATCACGCAGTTTGAGATGATGACGTCGACGACGTTCTCCGGCAGCGGAATGTTTTCGATCGCTCCTTTCAGAAACTCCACGTTCTCGACTCCGGCTTTCTTCTGATTTTGCCGCGCAAGCGCCAGCATTTCGTCAGTCATGTCCAGGCCGTAAGCCTTTCCTGCAGGACCGACGCGCTTCGCCGACAGCAGAACGTCGATGCCGCCTCCCGAGCCCAGATCGAGAACAATTTCGCCGGGTTGCAGGCTCGCCAGCGCCGTGGGATTGCCGCAGCCCAGCGAAGCTGCAACGGCTTCGGCCGGCAGCGCGGATTTTTGCGCTTCGTCATAAAGATTCTTGGTAATCGGATCGCAAGCGCTCAGCGCCGTCCCGCCCCCGCAGCATGCTGTTCCGCCTCGCGCCACCTGGCGGGCCGCTTCGCCGTATTTTTCCTTCACCGCTTCTTGAATATTCTGCTCACTCATCTTCACGTCTCCTGAACTCGTCTCGTTCCCAAAAAATCATCTCGAAATTTGCACCAGCGTTTCCGGCGCGACGGCGCTGGTCCGCGTGCAGCACTCCTCGTATAGAAAATCCAGTACCTCGCGCAGCGCGTCCGTTTGCGCCGTGTACCACAAATACGTCCCATCCCGCCGCACGGTCACCAAACCCACCTGCTTCAACTTCTCCAAATGGTGCGACAGCGTTGACCCGGGAATCTCCATCTCTTCCTGCACTTCGCTCACGACCAGGCCGGTGGGGTGCGCCGCCATCAGCAAGCGCAGGATTTGCAGCCGCGGTTCCGCTCCCAGAGCGGCAAAGCGTTGGGCGCTGCGAGTCACCAACTTCGGATCGGGCCTTTTCATAGTTCCATAATTGCGGAAATACAGAAGAAGTGCAAGTTTTATTTTCCTCAGGAACGATTCCGCCCGTCCTCGCATCCTAACCATGACCATCCCAGCGGAACGAAACGCTCCGGTTTTGTCTTTTGACCGCGTTTCCGCCGCATGGGATACTTTTTGTTTCGGGGTACCTATGAGCTTTCGTCGATGGACCGTTGCCGCTGCCGTGTTCGCCGCCTTTGCGGCATCCTCCACACGTGCGCAGACTCCCGCGCAGCCCGCGCCAGCCCTACAGGAAATCCCCTCGCCCTCCGCTGCTCCCGGCCGAGCCGACGCCTATTTCAACTTCACGATGGGCCATATCTACGAGCAGCAATACGAGAACACTAGCAAGGCGGAATTCGCCACCCAAGCCATCGAGTTTTACAAGAAGGCTTACGCCCTCGATCCTAAGTCGGCGGCCATCGGCGAGCGCCTGGCCGAGATGTACTGGAAGGCGCAGCGAGTCCACGACGCAGTCGCCGAGGCACAGGAAATTCTCAAGCGCGATCCCAACGATGTGCAGACTCGCCGCTTGCTCGCACGCATTTACATTCGAAGCCTGGGCGACTTGAACGCCAACGGGGGTCAATCGGAAATCGCCAGCCGCGCCATCGAGCAGTACAAAGAAATCTACCGGCTCGATCCCTCAGACACGGAATCGGCGCTGTGGCTGGCGCGCCTCTACCGCCTGCGCAACGATCACGACAAAGCGGAAGAAGTTCTCCGCGGCATTCTGAAAAGCGAGCCGGACAACGAGCCGGCCATCGAACAACTCACACAGCTCTTGCTCGACGAAGGCAAGTCCTCGGAAGCGGTTTCACTGCTGGAGGGTTTGACCAGCCGCGCGCCTTCGCCGGTTTTGCTCGATCTTCTCGGCGATGCCTATACCCAGACCAAAGATCTCGCCAAAGCCGAACAGGCCTACCGCAAGGCGGTCGATCTCGATTCGTCCGAGGTAAGCCATTTGCGCGGCCTGGGCCAGACGCTGATGGCAGAGGAAAAATATCCCGACGCGCTGGTCGTCTATCAGAAGCTGATCGATTTGATGCCCGACGACGGAGACAACTACCTCCGCATTGCGCTGATCTATCGCGAGATGCACCAGCTCGATCAGGCGGAAGAAAATCTTCTCAAAGCGCGGCAGTACGAGCCCGGCAGCCTGGAAGTGATGTACAACGAGGCGATGCTGTACCAAGCGCAAGGCCGGTACGACGACGCGATCCGGGTCCTCGCTGATGCGGTCACCGGAGTCAAAGGACAATCCCCGGTTTTGCCGTCGCGCCGCCGTTCGCTGGCGATCTTGTACCAGCAGCTCGGCCAGGTCTACCAGCAAAAGCAAAACTACTCCGCAGCCATCTATACGTATGAGGAATTGGGTCATCTCGGTGACGAAGAAGACCGGCGCGCGCGCCTCCTGATCATGTCCGCGTACCGCGACGCCAAGGATTTGCCCAAGGCGCTGCAAGCGGGCAAGGAAGCGATCGCCAAGTACCCCAGCGATCCCGCCATCAAAACACGGGAAGCGCTCATACTCGGTGAAAACAATCAGATCGACGAAGGCGTCAAGCTGCTACGCTCTCAATTGACCGGCAGCGAAGCGGACCGCGAGACTTATCTGAACATCGCGCAGGTTTACGAGCGCGGCCACCGTTACAAGGAAGCGGAAGAAGCGGCTTACACCGCGGAAAAGCTACCCGGCCAGCCTCGCGACAATGAAACCGTTTGGTTTATCCTGGGCGCCATCTACGAACGCCAGAAATTTTTCGACAAAGCCGAGATCGAATTCAAGAAAGTTCTCGACGTCAACCCAAACAACAGCGATGCGCTCAACTACTACGGTTACATGCTGGGAGATCTTGGCCAGCGCCTCGACGAAGCGGAAGCGCTGGTCGGCCGCGCGCTAAAGGAAGAACCCTACAACGGCGCTTATCTCGATAGTCTCGGCTGGATTTATTACAAGCAGAACAAACTCGGCGATGCCGAGGCCATGCTGCGCAAGGCGCTCGAGCGCGACGCGCACGATCCCAATATTCACGCGCACCTTGGCGACGTCTACGCCAAGCAGGGCCGCAGCGAAATGGCGGCCGCGGAGTGGGAAAAGTCGATGACCGAATGGCATCGCTCGCTCCCCGCGGATATCGAGACCGACAAGATGGCCGAGGTGGAGAAGAAACTCGGCCAGACCAAGCACCGCGTGGCGCAAAAGTCTTCCCCGCAAGACGCCAAGCCACAATAGGCCGCATGCGCGAAGTTCGAATACGAGCCTTTGCGAAAATCAATCTCCGCCTGGATATTCTCGGCAAGCGCCCCGACGGCTTTCACGAACTGCGAACCATCTTCCAGACGATTTCCCTGCATGATGAATTGAGGCTGCGAAAGTCGCGGCGGCCGGGCATCGCGTTGACCGTGCGCGGCAACGACACGTTGTCGCAGGAGCCGGTCCGTAAGAATCTGGTGTATCGCGCGGTCGAGGCACTACAGCGCGAGCTGAAGATTCGCTCCGGCGTGGAGATTGAGCTGCGTAAGAAAATCCCGGCGGGCGGCGGCTTGGGAGGTGGATCGAGCGACGCCGCGGCGGCGTTGCTTGGCTATTTGCGATTGCACGGTAAGAAACTGCAACCGGCTCGATTGATCGAAATTGCTGCGTCACTGGGCGCCGACGTGCCGTTCTTTTTGTTCGGCGGCCGGGCGCTCGGCGTCAACCGCGGCGATGAGATCTATCCTCTCGCCGGCATTCCCAGGGCGTCGATCGTCGTTGTCGTGCCGCGCGGGATTCGCGTTCCCACCGCTGATGCCTTTCGTTGGGTGCAGGCTGCTCAATTGACAAAATCCTCCGCTACCCCTAAACTTTGGGGGTTCTGTGCTCTGTGCTGGAGCACGCAGGCAAGCGGCCTCTCGAACGATTTCGAGGGTCCCGTTTTCCGGCGTCACCCTCGACTAGCTGCAATCAAGAGGGCCTTGCTTCGGGTTGGAGCCGCAGAAGCCTCGCTGGCGGGTAGCGGTTCGGCGGTGTTTGGTGTTTTCCCGAGCCCAGCGTTGGCGCGCCGAGCCGCTGTTGGGTTTCCGGACGACCAGGCCTTCGTTTGCGAAACAATTTCGCGCGATAGGTATGTTCGCATGGTTCAGGGAGCGTTGTAACACACGCGCATCCTCCCCCGCAGCGTCTTCGTGTCCAAATCACTGTCTTGCGTTGCCGCCTTGAGAGAAGGCGCGGAGCCACGACCTCGTGAACGACGACCGATTCAAGATTTTCTCGGGGACCGCGAACCTGCCGCTGGCAGAGAACATCTGCAGGCATTTGGACGTGCCGATCGGCAAAGCCAAGCTGGGCCGCTTCAGTGACGGCGAGATTTATTTTCAGATTCTCGAAAACGTTCGCGGCGCGGATGTTTTCGTCGTGCAGCCCTGCTGCTACCCGGTGGACAACCACCTGCTCGAGCTGCTGCTGATGATCGATGCGTTCAAGCGCGCTTCGGCTTGGCGCATCACCGCGGTGCTGCCGTATTACTGCTATGCGCGGCAGGACCGCAAAGACAAGCCGCGTGTCCCGATCTCCGCGAAGCTCGTGGCCGACTTGCTGGAAACCGCGGGTGCCAGCCGGGCGCTGACGCTGGATTTGCACGCACCACAGATTCAAGGTTATTTCGACGTGCCCGTCGATCACTTGTTCGGCTCGCCGGTGCTGGTGGAATATTTTCGCAGCTTGAAGCTGCAGGACGTGACCGTGGTTTCGCCCGATGCGGGCGGCGTCGAGCGCGCGCGTTTCTTTGCGAAGAAGATGGACGCGCCGCTGGCCATCGTCGATAAGCGCCGCGTGGATGTGGACGTCAGCGAAGTGATGAACCTGATCGGAGACGTTCGCGGGCGCAGCGCGCTGATCGTGGACGACATTATCGACACCGCAGGCACGCTGGTGAAGACCGCGGAGGCGCTGATTCGGGAAGGCGCAACGCAGGTGTATGCGGCGTGCACGCATGCCGTGCTTTCCGGTCCGGCGATCGAGCGCATTGCGAAGTCGCAGATCAAGGAAGTGGTGGCCACCGACTCGGTTCCGATGTCGGATGCCGCCAAGAAGATGGGCAAGATTCAGGGTCTTGAGTGTGGCCGACTTGCTCGCGCGCGGCATTCGCTCGATCCACGAAGAAACGTCGATCAGCGAGCTGTTTATTTGAACGGTGGCCGGGCACAGCGTGCTGTGCCCCTACAAGAGATGAAGGCATTCGTCGCGAAAGAACGTAAGGAAGGGAAGAACGTATGGCTCAGCAAACTCAGATCGTAGTCGAAGCAGCACCCCGCGCCACCCGCGGCAAGAACGAAGCGCGGCGCCTTCGCGTCAGCGGAAAAGTTCCGGCCGTTCTCTATGGCGGCAAAGGTGACGCCATCACGTTGGCCGTCAACGCCAAGCAGGTTAGCGCGATCCTGCGCTCGCCAACGGGGCACAACACGCTCTTCCAGGTCGACCTGGGCGGCAAACACGAGCCGGCTATTCTGAAAGACTGGCTCACCGATCCCATCACCGGCAATTTGCTGCATGTGGATCTTCTCCGCGTGGCCATGGACGTTCGCATGCGCGTCGAAGTTCCGGTGCACACGTTCGGCGAGCCCTCCGGCGTCAAGGTGCAGGGCGGCATCTTCGAGACGGTCACGCGCGAAGTGGAAATCGAGTGCTTGCCTGCGGACATTCCGACGGAGTTCAAGGTGGACGTTAGCAGCCTGATGCTGAACCAGGCGCTTCGTGCGAAAGATCTGCCGATCGACGCGACGAAATTGAAACTCATCACCGACCCGGAGCGCGTCCTCGCGCACGTCGTGACGCTGAAGGTCGAAGAAGAGAAGCCTGCCGAGGTGGTGGCCACCGATGCTGCCGCGCCCGCCGAGCCCGAAGTCATCAAGAAGGGCAAAAAGGAAGTGGAAGGCGAAGAAGGCGCCGAAGCCGAGGCCAAACCAGAAAAGGGCGAGAAAAAGAAGTAACGGTGAAGATTGGCGCCCGCCGTTCCGCGGGCGCCTGGACACGGAACTATGCGGCTCATTGTGGGGCTTGGGAATCCAGACCCGGAATATCAGTGGACGCCGCATAACCTGGGCTTTATGGCGGTGGACGAGCTGGCGAATCGCGGTTCGATTCGCGTCGAGCGCCCGGAAGGCAAGGCGCTGGTAGGCCGCGGCAAGATCGCCGGAAATGAAGTGGTTCTGGCCAAGCCGCAGACGTATATGAATCTCAGTGGCGTTTCGGTGCGGGAGCTGCTGAGCAAGTACGAGCTGGAAGTCGGCGACCTGCTGGTGATGTGGGATGAAGTGCAGTTGCCGCTGGGCACCATCCGGATTCATCCGGAGGGCAGCGCCGGAAGTCACAACGGCGCGAAGTCGGTGATCGGCGCCGTCGGTACGCAGGCTTTTGCACGGCTCCGGCTTGGTTGCGGGCCCGATCATCCGGTGAACAGCCGCAAAGAGCACGTGCTGCGGCCGATGAAGAAAGCGGAGCTGGAAGTCGCCGCAGAAATGATTGGCGAAGCGGGCGACGCGGTGGAAATGATTCTGACGCAAGGAATCGACGCGGCGATGAACAAGTACAACCGCCGCAAGCCGACGGAAGAAGAGCCGGACGAGACGTAACGAGTTTTGCGGGCCACGCGCCCGAAGAGAAGGAAAGAGGTCATCATGGAAGAGCGTTTGTACGATCTGATTTTCATCGCCCGCCCGGCCACGCCGGAAGACGAAATCAAGAAAGTTATCTCCGGCATCGAGCACACCTGCGCGGAGAAGGGCGGCAAAATCGAGAAGACCGAGCATTGGGGTACGCGCAAGCTGGCTTATCGCGTGGCCAAGCATCGCGAGGGCATTTACGTCTACCAGCAGATTCGCACCAGCCACAACGACCTGATCGCGGAGCTGGAACGCCGCCTGCGCGTGCAAGACGTGGTGATCAAATATCTGACGGTGCGCCTCGACGAAGATTTGAAACGCCAGAAGAAGCTGCAGCACAAGCGTGAGCTGCGCGCCGCGCGTCGTCCGCGCCGCACCCAGGCAGCGCCTGCGGCTGCCGCGGCACCCGCTGCTGCAGAGCACACTGCCGCGGGCAGCTAGCAAGTGGCGTCGCGCGTCACGAGAGAAACTTAAAGATCGATAGCAGTGATTCCGAAAGGTAGGCAGGTATGGCAGAGGAACAAAAGCAAGCGCAAGGCCCGAGCGGACCGCGTCGCGAAGGCGGTCACGGTCCCGGCGGTGGACATGGCGGGCCCGGAGGCGGGCACGGTGGACCGCGTCGTGAAGGCGGCCCAGGCGGAGGTCCGGGAGGTCCCGGAGGCCCGCGCCGCGGCAAGCGCCAATATTTCCGCAAGAAGAAAGTCTGCAAGTTCTGCGTCGAGAAGATGGACTTCATCGACTACAAGCGCGCGGACATTTTGTCGCAGTTCGTGCAAGAGCGCGGCAAGATTCTGCCTCGCCGCATGACCGGCGTATGCGCCCGCCATCAGCGCTGGCTCGGCGAAGCCATCAAGCGCGCGCGCAACATCGCGTTGCTGCCGTTTGCCGGCAGTGCCGCGGGCACGCAAGCGCCGCGCCAGGTGGTTCCGGGGGCAGCACATCCGCCGGCAGCGGCGCCCGCGGCTCCTGCAGCACCCGTCGCTCCAGCAGCGCCGGTCGCTGAAGCGCCAAAGGTTTGATTGTGTAGGCGCGGGGCTTCAGCCCGGCGCATGCAACATTTGGAAATGGATTTTAGCCCCGAAGGCCGCGTCTCGCTGCCTTGTGTAACTCGGCCATAGAATTAGAAATAGGAGCAATGGGATCGCACATGGAAAAAGTCATTCTTCAGGAAGACATCGACAAGCTCGGCCACCGCGGCGATGTGGTGACCGTCAAGCCCGGGTACGCGCGCAATTTTCTTCTGCCACGCAAGCTCGCCATCGAGGCCACGCTCGGCAACATGAAGGCGCTTGAGCGCATTCGCGTCCGGCTGGCCAAGAAAACCGCCACTGAGTTTGAGGCAGCGCAGAAGCAAGCTGCCGTGCTGAACGGCGTCGAAATTCGCTTCACCCGCAAGACCGGCGAGAACGATCAGCTCTTCGGCTCGGTCACCACGGCGGACGTCGCCGAAGGACTTGCGGCCCAAGGCTTCAAGATCGACAAGCGGCAGGTGCAGCTCGGCGAGTCGATCAAATCGCTCGGCGAATATCCTGTGACCATCAAAGTTTTCCGCGACGTCACCGCGGCGATCAAGGTCCACGTCGACAAAGAAGCGCACGAGTAGCGGCGCGCTTCGCCCTTTGCTGTAGCCGCCCTCTTTAGAGGGCGGGGTTTAGACTCAACTTCAGCGCAACCAAACGAGCGGAGCTGAATCGCTCTGCCCTCGCGCGCAACGAAACCTTCCCCGATGCAGGACGCCGAGCATCATCTGCATCTAAACCCCGCGGTCTGAAGGCCGCGGCTACAGCAATGACTCTGCGTTCAGCTCTCTTCCGCCCAAACTTTCTCACCGTTTTCCGCAGCTATGCACAGCGATGCACAGCACTTGGGTTGACGCTCCCTGGCCTTGCGTGCACAATGCGCTCACCAGTCTTCACGGTGGCTTGAACAGGGAACGGTCGAGGCCCCAAGGAAATTTCCCCGACGCTTCAAAAAATGTCCTTGAACCACGCGCCTGGGTAGTGGTAGCGTGGGCGAACAGAAAGCGAAATACTGTAGCGTCCCCATGCCTACGGAATCCACTCTCGAACGGCCGCTCCCGAAGAACCTGGATGCCGAACGTTCCGTCCTGGGCGCCGTGCTGCTCGACAACAACGCCCTCAACGCCGCCATCGAAAATCTGCGCCCCGAAGATTTCTTTCTCGATCAGCACCGCCGCGTCTTTACGCAAATGATCGCGCTCAGCGAGGCGCAGCAGGCTATCGACCTGATCACGCTCACCGAGGAGTTGCACCGCCGCGGCGATTTGGAAGCAGCGGGCGGCGCGCCCTACCTCGCTTCCCTCGCCGACGGCATGCCGCGCGTCTCCAACATCGAGCATTACGCGCGCATCGTCAAAGAAAAAGCGGTGCTACGCAACCTGATCCACGCCACGCACAATATTCAGGAACGCGCTTTCGACGGCGAAGACGGCGCCGACGCCGTGCTCGACAACGCCGAATCTTCTATCTTCGCCCTCGCCGAAGACCGGGTTCGCGCCGGACTTATCCCCGTCAAAGACATCGTTCGCGACAATTTCGAGCGCCTCGAGAGAATCTTTCGCGAAGGCAAGAGCATCACCGGGATCCCGACCGGATACATAGAGCTGGACAAGCTTACCTCCGGTCTCCAGCCCTCCGAGTTGCTGATTCTCGCGGCGCGTCCCTCGCAGGGAAAGACCGCGCTGGCGCTCAACCTAGCGGAGAACATCGGCATTCGCGGCGGTTTGCCGGTGGCCATCTTCAGCCTGGAAATGTCGAAGGAGTCGCTGCTGCAGCGCCTCGTTGCGTCCGTCGCGCAGATCGACGCGCACAAATTCCGCACCGGGCACCTCAGCCGCGAAGACTGGCGCCGCATGACGGAGGCGCTCGGCACTATTTCGTCCGCGCCTCTGTGGATCGACGATGCCGGCTCGATCAGCGTGCTGGAAATCGGCGCGAAGGCCCGGCGCTTGAAGCGCGACAAAGGTTTGTCGCTGCTGATCGTCGATTATCTTCAGTTGATCACTGCGCGCGGCCGCTTCGGCAACCGCCAGGAAGAAGTCGCCAGCATTTCTCGCGCTTTAAAGGGTCTCGCCAAGGAATTGCAGATTCCCGTGCTGGTCCTCAGTCAGCTCACCCGCGCCCCGGAGCGCGACGAGCGCGGACCGCAACTCTCCGACCTTCGCGAATCGGGCGCCATCGAGCAGGACGCCGACGTAGTCATGTTCATCTACCGCCCGCACTTCTTCAAAGCCGGCGCCAGCCCCGAAGAGCGCGAAGAAACCGAGCTGCGCATCGCCAAGCAACGCAACGGCCCCACCGAAAACGTGAAGTTCGTCTTCCGCAGCCGCCTGACGCGCTTCGAGGAAGCCGCTCCCGACGCCTTCTCGCAGTTCTCTCCCGACGATTTGTAGTGGAGACTCGGCGGCTAGACGAATTGAGCAACGATCGCCAGATCAATCTTGGTTATGGATCGACATGATGTATAATATACATCATGAAGCGCACGCAACTCTATCTGAACGAGGACATCTGGAAAGCCCTGCACATACGTTCGCGGCAATTGGGCACGTCGATCTCCGAGCTGGTTCGTCAGGCTGTCCGCGAGAAGTATGCCAGTTCGCCTGTCGCCCGCAGACAAGCCATGCAAGCATTAGTCGGGCTTTGGAAGGACCGTCGCGACTTGCCTGATTCCACGACCTACGTGCGCCGCCTACGAAAGGGCAAACGGCTCACGAGAATCTCATCTTGAAATCGCTCTTGATCGATTCGGATATCCTGATTGAGGTATCCCGCGCCCGGGACGAAGCTCTTCTTGCACGTTGGGACGCCTTAAGCTTCAGTAAGACAGCCTTGTTTTGTTCGCCGGTTACCATTGCCGAGCTCTGGCACGGCGCTCGCCCCCAAGAATACCGAACTCTCGAGGTCCTTTTTGCCGCCCTCAACTGCGTCCCAATCGAAGCCCAGATCGGTCAACGCGCAGGGGACTACCTGCGGCAGTTTGCCAAGAGCCACCACGTCGAATTGGGAGACGCTTTGATCGCGGCCACCGCCTCCGTCCACAACCTTGGGCTCTGGACTCGCAACCGTCGCCACTACCCAATGAAAGGCATCGCCTTTTATTGAAGCATTCCTATCGGCTCTGCTTCTTCAGCAATTCCAACTGGTTCGACAGACATTGGTAGTAGGCGGCGGGGCCTTGCATGAGTTTGGCGCTGGAGCATTGCGACTCGACGAAATCCGCGTCACTAGTGCTGAGGCTCGAGAGATCGGGGCGCTTCGGCAGCGCTTTCAGCGCCGCAAGCTGCTTCGCTACGCATCCGTTGTATTCTGCTGGTCCCTGCATGAGCTTGTCAGACGCGCAAGCGGATTCCAGCGATTGCTTCTCGGGGCCGCTCAAACTGGACAAGTCGGGCTCCGCGGCCGATTGCGGCGATGCCGCGGTTCGCAGTGGCAAGCTGTCGACGGGAATCATCGAGAAGCGTCGAATGTCGCTGGTGCTTACTTCAAGTCTTGTGTCGGAGAGGTGGCGTGCCGTGGCCGCCGATTGGTGAGTGGTCTGGTCCTTTGGGTTTCGCTCCGAACAGTTGCCGGTCCAATTCTGTCCTCCGTCCTGTGCTCGATGGAACTCGCAACTCATAATGCTCGTTGCCATTTTCGTATTGCCTCCCACCGATTCCAGAGACAGCGTGTCGCCCCCTAGTCGCGTCCGATAGCTTTGTCCATCCTTTGGGTTCGTCCAGATTTTCACCGGCGAGCCGGCGTCGTCACGGCTTTCGTCGACCGTGACGATAGTCGGCTTCGGTGCGGTGGCGCCCGGAGAACCCGACAGTGACGTTGCCTTGTCCGTTAGAGCATTGGGAGCATTTGGCGCAGCGTGCCCCGCGCTCGTTTTCGGCACAAAAACGGGCGACGATGGAAACCAGACAAAGAAGAGGATCGCGGCGAGCACAAACCCGCAGACAAGAAGCGGCACGCTCGCTCCGCGCACTCGAGGGTTCACGCTGGGTCTCATCCCGTGGCGAAAGGAGAGAAGCCCAACGGCCAGGGTTAGGAGAGCAAGCCAAACCGGCGGCGTTCGACCGTTCCACATGAGCCAGCCCACAAAGAAAATCGAGCCTAGGCCCAATACTACAAAGAGGAAGCTGATCAAGCTTGCGTTTAGAGGTTGCCGGAACACAAATCGCGGCGGCTGCTTCGGCCTGGGAGGCGGAGATGGACGCGAAGGCCGCGCAGATTGGGAACGCGGCGGGGTCTGGGAGCGGGCTGCCCCTTGGGAGGGCGGCGCAGCGGAAGCCGTGGGAGACTCTTTTGCCTCGCGCTCGTAAGCCAGCCGGCCATCGTATTTCAGTCTCTCAATGGGATTCAGTAGCACGGCTTTGGCTTCAGACAAATCCTTAAACGCCTCAGCGGCCACTCGCCGCAGGTAGGCGTTCTCCGGTGCCACCGTGTCCGGATGAACCTCTCTCGCCCGGCTCTTGAACGCCGCCTCGATGGCCTCGGGCGTGGCATTTTCGGGTACGCCCAAGATTTCGTAGTAGGTCTGTCCCATTTATTTGCGCAGTAGTCCCAAGAGCCTATTCGCGTATCGTTATAGCCTGATGATATAGCTCTGAGGAGGTTACAACGGCCCTGTAGTGATGCCTGGTGTACGGTAAGGCTAACAGGCGCCCGACGGAACTCCCTGAGTTTCGCGTCCGTGACCCAAGTCAGGGAAACACTCTTGACTACTGCGGCGCCGTTCCCAACTCCTTCAATTTGCCCTCGGCGCTCTCTTGGATCAGCTTGCGCTGCGCTTCGGGGTCCGTCGTATCGGACGCCAGCAGCTGTAAAGCTTTCTTCGCATTCTCGCGCGCCGCATCCTTCTGCCCGTCGGCAAGGTATGCGTCAGACAAGCTGTCGTACACGTTGGGCGAGTCCGGATAAGCGGTGGCATTGAGTTTCCGGATCTCCACCGCGCCCTTTGTATCGCCGGCTTGCAGGTGTTCGTAGCCAAGAATATTGACGATGCCTTCGGAGAACAAATTCGCTTTGGGATCGTGCCGGCGCGCCTCCGCCAACTGCTGCGCAGCCTTGCCGGCGCCGCCGGGAGAATCGATCAATTCCAAAATTCCCGGCGCACGCGGTCCCCGTGCGGCCGCGTCCACGGCCGGGGCGCTCCCCGGCGTTTTCACCAGCGTTTGCACGTACCAGTCCACAATCATTCCCGGCAGTTCTTTGTGAGCCGCGAACATTTCCGTCCCGTGCCCTCCGGAGGAATAGTGCGCGAACTTGCTCCCCGGATTCGTCGATATCCCGTACATCCACTGCATCAGCTCCACCGCGCCGTCATCGTCATCCGCCGCCGAAAGCAGCGCCGGCAGCTTTTCCGATTTGCGCAAGAACTCCCGGCCTTCATGATCCGTAGTCCCGGACAAAAGCACCAGCGACTTCACCTCCGGATGACGCCGCGCCACCTGGATCGCTTGATTAACGCCGCAACTCGCGCCTCCCACCCCGACGATGCCCCGCGTCACTCCGGGTTGCGTCGTTAAATAGCTGAACGCGATGTCGATGTCGCCGGGCCATTTCTCCGCCAGGATTTTCGCGAATTCCGGCTGCGCCAGGTCTTTCACCGGCGTTCCGCCGCTCTCCCCGAAGCCGCGATAGTCCAGCGTGAGCACGTTGATCCCCGCCGCGGCAAGCCGCGCCGCAAGCTCGTTCCAATTCTTTCGCTGTTGATTGCATTGGTGCAGCAGCAACACGCCCGGCCCCGGCTTGCCCGCCGCGAAGTAGGTTGCCTTCAGCTTCGTCCCGTCCGCCGCCGTCAGATCCACAACGCGCGGAGCAGTCGCCTCCTGCGCCCCACAGGTCACCGCGAACAACCCCAACACCACCAAAAGCAACGGCAGCGTTCGGCTCATCACGTGTCCGTCCTCCTCCGAGTCGTCCAAGTTTGGCCCGGATTCTTGTTTGGTTCGCCTAACTCTGGCTCAGCAGTATACGGAAGGGCTTGTTCTTGCCCCAGCGATAAATCGCAAAGTCCTGATCCAGCGTCAAAATATCGCCAGTTCCAAAGTCATTAGCCAAACAAATCAGGCAGGCGTCCGCGAGATCGATCTGGCGATCCCGGTACTTTCGCAGAACTGGCTTCCGGCTTCAACGTCCGAAGTCCCGCAGGTGTTTCCTATCCGATCCTAGATTGGACACCCCAGAGCGAAACTCTCCAAGACCGATGACGCCCTGCCTCCTCTGCCGCAGATGACTTGCCTCTAGAACGCGCAGCCCCTCTTGCACCACTTGCGAAGGAGTCCAGCCGAGTTCACGGACTAGCGCCGCCAGCCTCTTTCGCGATCGGGCATCAAGCCTGACGTGGATTGAAGATCGCATGGCTCATTGCACTACAAAACGATGATTGCAGTAAATCTAAAATGATCGTTTGTGCAAAGTAGCCGCGGCATCAAGCGGCCAATCCCGGTAGTTTATTGAGGGCATTGCTTTTGCAAGTTTACCCTTGACATACGATCACCTTTCATGCTACCCTTCTTCGTGTCAGCCCGAACCACTTCCGCCCCATATTCCATTCAACCCTTTTGCTTTCTGACGCTTGCGCACTCTTTTTCGCGACGGTGCCGCCTCATCTCCATTGCGATCAATCATTTGCACACTCTTTTCATCGCAACGGAGGGTGTGGGGGTCCCTCCTTCTTCCTTCCCACATCCGCGCACACACTCGCACCCGCAAGCCCTGTGGAATCAGGCGCGTACTTCACAGTTTCCATCACACCCCGGGGGGTGCCCCGTTGGCCGCTCGTTTTGGCCGCTTGCCGCCTCGCCGTCCATTCTCCCGCGTCCCGGTGTGGGCCAGTGGAGACGCACCGTAGCCCCTTCGACACTACGACTCGCTCGGGCTCAATCGCGCGAGCTCCACGGAACGAGCGCGGACCTCTCGGATTCTCAACTACTTACGCCTTTTCTCCCAGACGCAGGCCGGAGGCATTGCCGTGGGTTCTCGGATTGCATATTTCCCCGGTGTTGTCTTTCACGCGGCATCCGCGCGGTGAATCGGCCCGTGCCGCGGGGATGTCGTACACTATTTTTCTCTTCGAGAAGGCCATGACGCGAAGCCAAAGAGAGTTCCGTGAAATTCCAAGGACGTCCGGTATGGGCCGAGGTGTCCGCCTCTGCCTTGACCCACAATCTGCGCGCTATACGCGCCTACGTAAACCCCGCCGACGAGAAGCGCAAGACGCCGCGGTTGGTGCTATCGATCGTGAAGGGCAACGGCTACGGCCACGGCGGGCCAGAAGTGGCCAAAATTCTGGACAAAGCGGGCTCCGATTGGTTTGGTGTGACCTGCACCGCGGAAGGCATCGCGGTTCGCAAGGCTGGCGTGCGTACGCCGACCTTGGTGCTGACGAGTTTCTGGCCCGGCGAAGAAATGCACCTGGTGAAGCACGATCTCACGCCCGTTGTGCATCGCTGCGAGCAACTGGACGCGCTCAATCGCGCCGCCGCGCGAGCGGGCCGCAACAAGGAAGTTTCGTTTCACCTGAAAATCGACACCGGCATGAATCGCATCGGCATCTCGTCCAAGGATGTGGAGTGCTTCGCGCGGCAGTACGCGAAGTGCCGTCACTTGCGCCTTGGAGGGGTGATGACGCACTTCGCCTCCTCGGAAGCGTTCGCACCGGCGGCGCAAGGCCAGCAAACCCGCGAGCAGGAAGAGCACTTCTATGTCGCGCTGGAGCAGTTGCGGAAACTCGGCGTCGATACCGGCATCGTGCATCTGGCTAACAGCGCCGCGATCGCCACGCGTCCGGAAACCTGGGCGGACATGGTGCGGCCCGGCGTAATTCTGTACGGTTATCACCCCGGCTACGATCCCGCGGAGCAGCGCGCCGAAGCGGAGCGCCGCCTGCCGCTGAAGCCGGTAATGAGCTTGCGAACACGCATCATCAGCTTGCGGAGCGTTCCAGCCGGCTCGGGAGTCGGATATGGCGCGAAATTCGTGGCCCAGCGTCCGTCAGTAATCGGTGTGCTTGCTGCGGGTTACGGAGACGGCGTGCACCGCTCGCTAGGAAATCGCGGCTCCGTGTTGGTGCGTGGGAAGCTTGCGCCAATCGTGGGCATCGTTTCGATGGATGTAACCATGATCGATGTGACGGAAGTCGACGGGGTGGGAGTTGGCGACGTGTCTACAATATACGGTCGCGACGGCGAGCACATCCATCCCGCCAATCTGGTTGCCCGTGGCATCGGCACGGTGACCTCCGATCTTCTCTGCGCGGTTAGCCAGCGAGTGCCGCGCTTCTACGTCGCTTGACGGCACACCGTCTATCGCTCCTTGGTGAGCCAAACGGGGCGGGTAGCATCGAAGATGGCGCCCTGAAGGGTCGCCGCTACACAGTCGTTGGGTCCCACCAGCTTCGGCGCGAAACCCTCCCGGTGCCTTCGCAAAGCCTTGACGCCCAGCCCTTAGAAGAGTATATACGGGTCTAGAACGTAACCAGGTTCTATCCCGCATTGGTTTGCGAGTCCCTACGCTTCTGCGGGCAGGCGGCACCGATTTTGCAGTGATTATGCAAGTCCTGTGAGGTCGCATGAGCCGAACTTTTGCTGGCGTAGAGCGTCGAGCAATTGCTCCAGCCACGCCGGTGGTCCCACCTGAAGCGCTATCCGAACGGGCGAATTCTCGCAGTTTGCGTCCACCTGGACTTGGCTGGGACTCCTGGGTCATCCGCGCCATTCTGATCGTGTGCGCTGCGGCGATTTGCTACACGCTGGAGCCGTTTCGCCTGCGTGGGCTGCCGGCCGCGGGGCTCGGGCTTTTGATGTCCGCGGCGATCCTGCTGGCGGAGTTGCGGCTCCGGAGAGCGGCGTTGAGCGGATTGCTGGGAGGCGCGCTGGGCAGCGTGCTGGGAATGTTTGCGGCGCTGCTGGCGACGTTTGTGATCTCGCGCACGGCGGAGCCCGAACCGACCAAATCGTTCCTGGAGTACACACTTCTTTTTGCATTCGCGTATCTCGGCCTAGTGCTGGGCTCGGAGAAGGGCGGCGGTGTGCATCTGGAAGCGATTGGAGAGCGCGTCGCCGGCGGACACGCCGCGGCTGCGGAATCGCTGAAGCTGCTGGACACCAGCGTTTTGATCGACGGGCGAATCGCAGAGATTTGCGAAGCGCAATTTCTGGACGGACCGCTGGTGGTGCCGCAGTTTGTGCTGCACGAACTGCAGCTGGTTGCCGATTCCGGTGACGCGCTGAAACGGCAGCGCGGACGGCGCGGGCTGGATGTGCTGGAGCGCTTGCGGAAGATGCCCGGAGTAACTGTGCGGATCCTGGAACAAGATTCTTTGCCGGCTGGCGACGTGGACCACAAACTGATCGAGCTGGCGCGCCGAATGGGGGCCAAAATCGTCACAAACGATTTCAATCTGAATAAAGTGGCCACGGTGCAGGGACTCGCGGTACTCAACGTGAATCAACTGGCGCATGCGCTGAAGCCTGCGGTGCTGCCCGGGGAGCCGATGCGGGTATTCATCCTGCGAGAAGGGAAAGAAGCGAATCAGGGTGTCGCGTATTTGGACGACGGCACGATGGTGGTGGTGGACGGCGCGCGACGGTTCATCAACAAGAATGTAGACGTGATCGTGACGTCCGTTCATCAGACGACGGCGGGGAAGATGATCTTTGGGCGATTGGACGATCGTACGGAACCTGCGATGCCCACTGCGCGGCAGGCCGCGGCAGCTGGCGCGGGGCGGGCTGACGTTGGCGGGCGGGTAGCGGATGCCGGGCCGCTGGATCGAGCGCCGCGGACAATTTTTCCGGAGCCGGACGCGGACTGATTGCGTGGAGCTAGACTCGCAGTTTTTATCGTCTACCGCTTCGACTTCGATGGCGCGGTTACGGACGAATCGATGATCGACGCGAGCTATCTAGCACAGAATACATAAACTCCCCTGCTGCACCCGGCAATCCGGCACGAGAAGAAAACGCTTCCGCGTGGGTTTCACCTCAACGTACGGCTTGATGTACACTCGGAACCTCGCGAATCGCGCATTGGCCGCTCGAGGGCCACGGGTAGCGCGATACGCCTCCTGTAGCACACACAATGAGCCGAATTGCCGCCATTCTGCCTGCCGCGGGTCTCGGGACTCGCATGGGCGCCGAGACTCCGAAGCAATTTTTGGAGCTGGACGGCGTGCCCATCGTGATTTTGAGCCTGCGGCGGATTGCGTCGTGCGAATTCGTGACGGACATCATCGTGGCGACGCGGGCGGACGGAATCGCAAAGCTGGAAGAGAGAATCCGCGGCGAGAAGTTCAAGCAGCAGGTGCGAGTGGTGCGCGGCGGGGATTCGCGGCAGGATTCGGTGGCGCGCGCGTTGGAAGAAGTGCCAAACGATACCGAGCTGGTGCTGGTGCACGATGCGGTGCGGCCGTTCGTTACGCGCGAGCAGATCGCGCGAGTGATCGAAGAGGCGCGGCGCTGCGGCGCTGCGATCCTGGGAATTCCGGCGATGGATACGGTGAAAGAAGTGAAGCGGGCGAGTTTGCCGGAAGATGTGGCGCTGATCACCGCGACGATTCCGCGCGAACGAGTGGTGCTGGCGCAGACGCCGCAAGTGTTTGCGACGAAATTGTTGAAGGAAGCGTTTGCGCGGGGGCAGGCGGACGGCGTGAGCGCTTCGGACGAGGCCGGGCTGGTCGAGCGGCTGGGGCACGATGTTCACGTGGTGCTGGGGTCGGAGCGCAACATCAAGATCACGAAGCCCGCGGATATGGAGCTGGCGCGATTTTTTTTGGAACGCGAGCGCGCGAAGGCATGAGCGTGCGCTGCGGCATCGGGTACGACCTGCACCGGCTGGCGGAAGGGCGGAAGCTGATCGTCGGCGGGATTGAGTTGCCGTTCGATAAAGGGCCGGTGGGGCATTCGGACGGAGATGTGCTGGCGCATGCGATGTGCGACGCGCTGCTGGGAGCGGCGGGACTCGGCGATATCGGCACGCATTTTCCGGATACCGATCCGAAGTGGAAGGGCGCGAACAGTCTGCTCTTTTTGGAGCACGCGCGGAAGTTGCTGGATGAGAACGAAGTTTGCGATCGAGCACGTCGATGCCGTAGTGATCGCGGAAAAGCCGAAGCTGGGGCCGCATTTTCCGAAGATGCGGGAGGCTTTGGGGCGCGCGCTTGGTGTTCCGGCGGAAAAGATTCATCTGAAAGCGAAGACGAATGAAGGTGTCGACGCGATCGGGCGGGGCGAGGCGATCGCGGCGCACGTGGTTGCGACGATTTCGGGGCGCTAATGCTCATGGATGACGCGCACAGCCAGGAATGGCTGTGCCACAGGGCTTAAGGCACACGCAAGAACGCCCGCCACGGTCGGCGGCCGCTACAGTAGAATCCACTTCATGGCTTCCGAGGAAACGTCGAGCGCGCCTGTAGAGGCCGCCGCCAACCCGTTTGCGGCACCGGATGTGGCGAGCATTTTGCGCGAGCGGGGTTGGCTCGCCGCGGAGGCGTCGGAGGAGCAAAATGCCTGGTGCGAACGCGCCGCGGCGCTGCTGGGGCCGCAGGCAGCGGATCGCGGGGCGCTCGCGGAACTCTTGCGACTGGTATTTCACTACGATGCTGGCGAGATCATGCGTAGAGTGGAAAGCCACGTGGTGATGTCGCGATATGCGGCGCGGGACGTGCTGCGACAGCTTGCGCTGCTGCTGCTCGATGGCGCTCCGCTTACGACGGAGCGATTTAAGGAGATTGTTACGAGCCTGAAAGATGGGCTTGCTATTCGCGGGCGGGAATTGTTTCATCCGTTGCGGTTGGCGCTGGCCGGGCGAGCGGGCGACGGGGAGTTGGATCGGGTGATTTTGTTGCTCGATGAAGCGGCGGGGGTTGGGTTTGCGGCGCATGTGAAGACGGCGCGGGAGCGGATTTTGGAGTTTTGCGCGGCGCTGGACTAGGAATCGTTGCGGCGGTTTGCAGGCGTTGACGTTGAGATCCTTCAGCTATCCTTGTCGGATAGCTTCAGGATGACAATGTAGCGCCATGGCGGTCTAAAGGGAGCGGCTACAGCGAAGAGAAAATGGACAAGTTGACGGGGATACATGCGGTGCGGGAGGCGCTGGAGGCGGGGCGGGCGTTTGACCGCATTGTGATTGCGCGCGGGCGGCAAGACACGCGCGTGGAAGAGATCGTGCAGCTGGCGCGCGAGCGGAATATTTCCGTGCGGTTTGAGGATCGCGGGCAGTTGGATCGGCTGGCGGACTCGAAAGATCATCAGGGCGTGGTGGCTTTGGCGGCTGCGCGGGCGGCGGGAACACTCGATGAAATTCTGGCGGCCGCGAACGCCGGGACGGGACGTGGAGAAAAGGGCTTGATTGTGCTGCTGGATGGCGTGGAGGACCCGCACAATCTTGGAGCGATCATTCGGACGGCGCTGGCGGCCGGCGCGCACGGCGTGGTGATTCCGGAGCGGCGTGCCGTGGGTCTGACGGACACGGTGGCGCGAGCTTCGGCGGGTGCGCTGGCGCATCTGCCGGTGGCGAAAGTAACGAATCTGGCGCGGGCGATGGAGGAGTTGAAGGAAGCGGGATATTGGATGATCGGGCTGGATGAGGGTGCGGACAAGAGCTACACGCAGGTGGATTTTAGTTCGCCGGTGGGAATTGTGTTGGGGGGAGAAGGCAAGGGCCTGCACGAGCTGACGCGGAAGCGGTGCGATTATGTGGTGTCGCTGCCGACGATGGGCCCGGTGAAATCGCTGAATGTTTCGGTGGCCGCGGGCGTGGTTTTGTTTGAGGTGTTGCGGCAGCGGCGGGGGAAGTGACGCACAAGACAAAAACAGATCCCTCGCTCCGCTCGGGATGACACGTGTGTTGGACCGGCCAGTCTGAAGACTGGCCACTACACTATTTGTCGTATTGGATTAGGGAGAAGACGTCGAGGCCGGGGAGCTTGGCGCGGCCTTTCAGGAATGTGAGTTCGACGGCGAAGGCGAGGCCTTCGACTTTGCCGCCGAGTTGCTGGACGAGCTTGGCGGTGGCTGCGGCGGTGCCGCCAGTGGCGAGCAGGTCGTCGCAAATGATCACGCGATCGCCGGGCTTCACCGCGTCTGCGTGAAGTTCCAGGCTGTCTGAGCCGTATTCGAGCGAGTACGAGACGCTGACAGTCTTCGCCGGAAGTTTTTTGGGCTTGCGCACCGGCACAAAGCCCGCTCCCAGGCGATACGCCAACGCCGGAGCGAAAATAAATCCGCGCGCTTCGATTCCGGCGACGATGTCGATGGTATGCCCGTTGTAGTGTTCGCAAAGGCGGTCGACGAGCCGGTGAAAGCCCTGCTTGTCTTTCAGCAGGGTGGTAAGATCGTAAAAGAGGATTCCCGGCTTCGGGTAATCGGGCACTTCGCGGATCAATTTCTTGAGTTCATCCATCCCAGCTCCTGTTCAAGAGTCAGTCGTAGGTGATGACGAATCCCTTGGCGTATTGCGGGTCGGTGGCCGCGGGCTCTTCTTGTACTTCGGTTACGCGGGAAAACCGCGGGCCTTGTTCCAGGGCAGCGCGAAAGTCCGCGAGTTGCTCGCCGGTGCCGATGGCGTAGGCTTCGACGCGCCCATCCCGTAAGTTCCGCACGTAGCCGCTGAGATGCAGGCGCTCCGCGGCGTCTTGCGTAAAGTAGCGGAAACCAACGCCCTGCACAAATCCAGTGACAAGGAATCGCTTCGCTTGTTTCGCGTCAGTCACAAACCCAAAAATTGTAGCAGAGACACCTAGCGCGCCGGCGAGGGCTTTGTTTGGAGTTTCGTGGAGGCGCTTGGCATCTGCCCGCGCTTGCATACTACGTTTTCCTGTAAGCTTGCCGGGCGCAAGGGGCTCAGGCTGCTTTCTGGGCGGCTGCGCGCATCCAATTGTTCATGAAGCGAGACACTATCGGCGCTTGCCAGCGATCTAGCTTTGCGCTCGCCAGGACGGCTTGCTTCCTTGCCGCATTGGCCCTGAGCGGGCGAACCGCGGCCGCGCAGGAGTCCCAAGCACCGCTTTCACCTCCGCCGGAACACGACGTGCGCCGGGTTAGCAACGTGCCGGAGGCTGCGGCGCCACCGGCGCTCCCGCCAGAAGAGATCATCCGGAAATTTTCGCAGAAGGAGGACGAGTACCTCGCGGTTCGTCCGACGTACGGTTCTCGCAAGACCACACGGATCGACGAATTCGACCACGAAGGAAAACTGATCGGGCAATTTTTGATGGTCACCGACGAGATACGAGGAAGCGACGGGCGGGTGGTCAACAAAGTGGTGCAACACCCGCAATCGACGCTGCACTTTTTCGCGCTCGAGCCGGAGGATCTGAAAGAACTCAACCGCATCCCGCCGTTTCCACTGAACACGAGCCAACTCGCAAAATATGATTTGAAATACGTGGGCGACGAGCTGATCGATGAGATCAACTGCTATATTTTTCAGGTGAAGCCAAAAGGCGTAGACCGGACGCACGCATATTTCGACGGCATTGCCTGGGTGGACGCGCAGTATTTGGAGGTCGTGAAAACCTATGGCAAGTGGGTGAATGAGCTGGGCGACGTGCACATCGCGACGCTACCGTTCACGACGTTTGAAACGTATCGCGAGAATGTCGATGGGAAATATTGGTTTCCGAACTATCAGCGCTCCGACGACGCGATGCACTTGAAAGAGGGCGATTTTCCGGTGCGTCTGGTGATCAAGTGGACGGACTTCAAGCCGCTGCCTGCGACTGCATCGACTACCGCTCCCGCACCTGCCGCTACCCCTCCTGCGGAGCCCGAACCGGCCGCTCCTGCGAAGCCGTAATCCTGACGATAGTCTTTGCTCGCGTCAGCCGAGCAAACTTTCTAGAGCCTCAGGTAATTCCGCAATCGAATTGAGGAGCAAGTCCGGCCGGGCTGCGCGCAGACTTTTCTCAGTGGGAAAGCGACCGAGGATGGCGATGGCGCGAACGCCAGCGCGGCGAGCCATTTCCAGATCGTGGGAGGAATCCCCGACGTAGACGCATGCGGAAGGCTTCAGGCGCATTTGGCTTAGAGCCAGGCGCAGATGGAGCGGGGTGCGGTTTCTTCTGGATGAGTATCGCCGGCGCACACCCGGGCGACAAAGAGGCGCGTGAGACGAAATTCGCGCAGTTGGCGGATTACGCGGTCGCGATCGCCGCTGGTGACCAAGCCGAGGCGATGACGTCGCGCGATGCTGGCGAGCACGCGCCTCGCGCCAGCGATAAGCTTGGGGCGGTGATTGGCATACTGCTTGCGCCAGGCGCGATTGGCGTCGTCCCAGCGGGAACGCGGGAGTTTGGCGGCACGATACACGTTGTACCAGTTTGGGGAATAGTGCCGCGCGAGCTCGTCGAGTCCCCACGGAATGCCCATCGCCCGAAACATCGCGAGGAACGCGGCAGAGTCGGCGTCGTAGGAGTCGAGAAGCGTGCCGTCCCAGTCGAATAGCACGCCTTCGATTGTTTGTTTCCGGCCCGCTGGCATGGAGTGAAAGAGTAGCAGAGAATTTTGTTTGGACTTCAGTGCTCACTGCGAAAAGGCGGCGCCTGGCCGCCGCACTCCAAAAGGAAAGAGGGGCGCTGGAGCGCCCCTCTTGTTGTCCTGCGTGACGCGATGACTATCGACTAGAATTCCAGCTTCACGGAAAGCTGGGCCTGGCGAGGATCGCCGACGCCGACGCGGAGGAAGCCGTTGAAGTCGAACAATTGCGGCGACGACAGCGGGTTAACGTTGTTGGTGTTGTTAAAGGTGTTGAACATTTCGAGTTTCGGAATGATCGAAAACCTCTCGCCGAGATGGAACGGGCGAGCAAGTCCGAAGTCAAACGTGAAGAAACCGTTGTCTTTGCGCAAGTGGTTGCGTCCGCAGTCGATGGCTGTGCCGCCGCCCGCTGGGATGACGAACCGGGTGAGGGAATTTTGTTCGCTGCACGGTGCGCCGGTGCCGTTCCCGTTGACGTTGTCGGTGATGGGCTGCGCGGAGTGCGCCTGCATGCGGACGTTGCCTTCCAAGCCCCAAGGGAGATTGGCCACGGTGTAGAAGTTGAACTTGTGGCGCTCGTCCCGATCGGAATCGGAATATTCGCCGGCGAGGTTGAACAAGTTGGCGTAACGGAAGGTGAAGGGATCGCGCTCGTTGGAGTCGTCATCTTTATCGACGGAATAGGTGTAGTTCGCGTCGAAGAGGAAGCGATGGCTCATGCGCTTGCGCAAGCCGACCGTAAAGCCGCGATAGAGTGACTTTGCAGAGCTGACGGTGTCGGTGATGTCGCCGAGGTCGGGGAAGACGCCATGAACGCCAGTGTAAGTGACGGTGTCGGCGCCCACCGTGGGCAGGGTAAAGCCCGTACCGGCGTTGGGGTTGGTGAACCGGGTTAGATGCACGCCCTTCGACAGCGTGAAGTCGGCGTAGGCGGCGTAGTCGCCGATGAGCTGCTGTTCGTAACCGATGTTGGTGGAGTAGATGCGCGGATTGGCGTAGTCCTTGCTGAAAACCGTGACGCCGGACTGGAAAGGAATGCCACCGGGCGGCAAGAGCGGAATGGGAACGGTGCCGGGATAGGTGGGTGCGGGGCCGCCGGCGGAGTTTTGCTGGCAAACGCCTGCGATCGTGAAGAGGCAGGTTGCCGCCGCGATGCTTTGCTGCTGCACGCCGTTCGTGGTGATAGCGCCAACTTGCGTGAGCATGTTCTGGCGCGCGTTGAAGATGCCCCAGCTAGCGCGCAACGCGGATTTGCCGTTGCCGCGGATATCCCATGCGACACCGAGGCGCGGCTGGAACTCCTTGTACTGATTCGGGAGCTTTCCCGTGGACGGGAACGCGGGATTGCTCAGGTCCGCGCCGTAGGCCGTTTGCGAGGGCGGAATTGTGGGATCGGGAAACTTCTGCGCATCCCAGCGCAGGCCATAGTTCAGCGTGAAGTTACGCCAAACCTTCCAGGTGTCCTGCACGAACAACGAATAGTCCTGGTTCGCGATGCTGGAGGCGCCGGACGCGTCGAGACTCTCGCCGGAGGTTGTGGGTCCATGCTGCAGGTAGAGCAAAAGGGGGCCGCCCGAGAAGGCGCTGCCATCGGGGCAGTTCCCGCCAGCCAAGAGCGACAGATCGGTGAATGTGCCGTCGGCGCATTCCGCGGCCGTTGGGCCAAAACCCGGGCCGAGGGAAGCCGGAGAAGCGTAGTGCAGGAAGCCGGTTACGCTGTCGAAAATGTAGCGGCCGCTGAAGAATCCGCGGAAGATCTGCGTGTTGCGCGTATGGAGCCACTCCCCGCCGAACTTGCAAGTGTGTTTGCCTCGAATGAGCGAGAAGTTGTCGCGGACGTCGGTGCGCCAAGTAAGCTCGTCCACGTTGGGCTCGAGGAAGAAGGGCTGGCCGAAACGGAAATTCGGAAAGAAGCCGATCGCCGTGTCGGGCACTGCCGCGCGTATCGACGGCTTCGCGCGGGCGAGTTTCCCGCGAATAGGTGAAATGCGCTTCGTTCAACTTGCTGTTGGAAAGCGTGCTGAACCAGTTGCCGTTGATCGACTGAATGTGCGAAGCCCCTTCGATGCCGTTGGCGGTCGTGCCGTAGGTGGGCACGTCGAAGGTCTGGTTGGCGTTGTTCGAGCGATCGAAGCTGTAGGAGCCGAAGATTTGGTTCTTGGCATTGAGGTTGTAGTCGACGCGGCCAAAAACAGAGGCGTTGCGAACCGAGTGGTCGACCGGCGCGCCTTCATTCTCGTTGAAGTTAGTCTGGAAGAAGTCGAGCAGCGTTTGCCGCTGGCAATCGCCGCTGGCGGAAATCGCGGCGTCGCGTGATGGTTCCGCCGGGACCGAAAACCGGGCTGGTGACGCCGCAGGCCGCCCCGAGCGGGACGCTGAGGTTCTGGCGCGTGAGGTCTTCCATGATGCCTTCGGTGGCGGCAAAGAAGAACAGCTTGTCCTTGATGATGGGCCCGCCGATGGTGCCGCCGAACTGGTTGCGGCGGAAGCCCGTGAGCGGCGTGCCGTCCGAGGCTGCGGCGGTCAGCGCTTCGGTGCGGAAATATTCGAAGGCGCTGGCGTGAATGTCATTGGTGCCGGACTTGGTGATGACGTTGACCACGCCGCCGGCGGTGCGGCCGAATTCGGCGTTGGCGCCGCTGGCGATGATCTGGAACTCCTTTACGGCTTCCAAGCGTGATGTCGACCGCGGCGCGCTGCCCACCCGCTTGCTCGCCGAAGAACCCGTTGTTGTAGTCGCCGCCGTCGAGGCTGATGTTGTTGAAGATGCCGCGCTGGCCGTTGATGTTGATTTCGTCGCCGTCCGGGCCCTGCGAGATGCTGACACCGGGCGTCAGCGTCAGCAAATCTTCAAATTTGCGTCCCAGCACCGGCGTGTTGGCCACTGCCGCCTCGTCCAGCGTGGAAGAGGATTCGGTCTTGGTGACTTCGACGACTGGGACGTCCGAAACCACGATCTGCTGAGAGACCGAAGAAATCTTCATGGTCACAGGGATGGTGATCACCTGGCCGACCGTCAGGTTCACATTCTCCTGGAGGATGGTGGCGAATCCCTGCTTGCTGATCGTCAGCGTGTAGCGTCCTGGCGCGAAGCTCAGAAAAATGAAGTGCCCGTCGCTGTTGGAGGTTTCCGTCCGAACGTAGTTGGTATCGAGATTTCTGGCTTCAACGGAGGCGCCAGGAACGCTTCCGCCCTTTTCATCGGCAATGTCCCCCTGCGACGGTTGCGGTGGTGATTTGCGCTTGTCCCCAACCTCTTGAGAGCGCAAGCAAGTAAAGACACAAGCACCAACAAGGCACATACACGCTTTTTCATGTTCTCCCCCCAGACAACGTCCCGTCGATTTCCGCAGATTGCGGCTTCCTTGGTTGAGATTGGAAGACCTGCGGAATAAAGCTGACGGAGAGTGTAGGCCTAAATGGAAGAGACAGCAAGGGCACATCCTGTGGAAACTTTAGAGGCGTCCGATCAAAAATCTTGCGGCGGAAATGTCTCGAGTTAGCGAAGCTAGGGGTTGAGGAACCGGGAGGGCAAGCGATCGTCGCGATCAAACTCGACATCGTCGAATGCTGCAGCTACCCCAAACCAGCCTGGCATGGCGGCAGGCTCGATCGCTGCACGCGGGCCATCGTTGCGACGACGACGTTTCCGCGGCCCATGGGACGGCTGACAAGCACGATTTCGAGCTCAATGCGAGTGCCGATCGCCACTTGCTTGGGGCACAGAAAGTACACGCCGGACGAGCTAATGTCGCGAGTGACCAAGGTGATGGGAAACTCTTCCAGGACTTTATCGACGCTCCGCAATCGCAGCGGCAGCCGCAGCGTGGCTCGCGGATATTCGCGGTGCTCGGGGTGAACGCCAACGGCGTGCGTGGGAACGCGCACAAAACGTCTGGGGTGCGCGTCGGCAAGAAGCGGCAGAACGCGAAGCGCCGGAACGTGGGTTGCCGCAAGCGCAGGTTGCGACGCGGCTGCAGCCGCGGGTGCAGGTCCTTCCGGAACCCGGTTCGTCGACACCGATTCGACTCGTATTGCGCGGTTCGTCGCGCTCATCTCGCCCTCAGAGACGCTACTCTTGCTGTTTCGCCTGTTTCCCCGACCCACCCGACCGACCGAAAAGCGGCGCTGCTCGACCTACCGAGCCGGGCAGCTAACTTGCCACTATAGGTGGCCACGCGTCAACCTGTGGAAAACTGGCGAAGTGTCCTAATGTCAAATACTTAGTAATGGTACCAGACCGGAGCAGCGCGCCACTGGAAATTCCATCGATTCTCGAATTTTCCTAGCGGCTCCATTCTAGTTCGAAGGGCCTTCACGGATAGATTTGCCTCTCAGGCGAGGCTACCCTGACTGATTCCGACGGGCTTCACCGACTACACGAGTTGCCAAAGGCTCATCCAATATGGCGCTGTACATAGACGCAGGTTGCTTCTACGTTATGCGTTTTACGCGGAGCAGATTGTTCGTTCCGCGGTGACCCAGGCCGATGTCTACCACGGCAACCGAGTCCCGTTCCAACGCTGCTCCGAATCCAAAGCCTCCGTGTGCCCAGGCCGGCGGTTCCACCTTGATTCTGGTCGCCTTCGCTGCCGTCTATCTGATTTGGGGATCCACGTATTTGGCGATCCGCGTGGGCGTGGAGTCGTTCCCGCCGCTTTTGCTGGCGGGATCGCGCCATTTGGTCTTTGGCCTGATGTTTTACCCGTTCTTGCGATGGAAGACGGGAATTCGTCCGACTGCGGAGCAATGGCGAACCGCGATCATCACCGGATTGCTGCTGCTGTTGCTCGGGAATGGCGGCGTTTGCGTGGCGGAGCAGACCGTGCCCTCGGGGGTGGCCGCGCTACTGGTGGCGACGGTTTCGCTATGGATGGTGCTGGTGGATTGGTTTCGGCCGGGCGGGACGCGGCCGGTACCTCGTGTGTTGGCTGGTTTGCTGCTGGGCTTCGCGGGCTTGGCGTTGCTGGTTGGGCCGAAGGACCTTGGCGGTTCGGGACGCGTGAACCCTGCCGGCGTGGCGATCTTGGTGGTGGCGTCGTTCGCATGGTCTTGCGGCTCGCTGTACTCCAAACACGGCGCGCTACCGTCTTCGCCGCTATTGGGAGCGGCGATGCAGAGTCTGTGCGGGGGCGTTGCGTTGTGGGTGGTGGGCTTTTTTGCGGGAGAAGTGCGTTCTTTGCATCTTGCCGCGGTCTCGACGCGCTCCTGGATGGCGATGGCGTATTTGATTTTTTTTGGCTCGATGATGGGGTTTACCGCGTATATCTACATTTTGAAGCACAGCACTGCCACGCGGGTAGCCACCTATGCGTTCGTTAATCCCGTGGTTGCACTTTCTCTGGGATGGTTTCTTCTTGGGGAATCCATCACGCTGCGAACGATTCTGGCAGCGGCGGTGATTTTGGCTGCGGTCCTGCTGGTCATCACGGCGCCGCATCGCGAGTCTTTGAAGGCAGCCACAGCCTTGCCCGAAGTCGCCGAGATCTGATCTACTCTCGCTCGTTGCTGTTTTTTCTTTGGCGCTTCTTTGCGGATAGATTTGCTCTTTCGCTTGAGTTATTTTGGCCTGGTCATGAGGAATGACCACACTATGCAGTCCGGACCAAATATCCCCCCGAGCGCGGCGGCGCGTTTTTGGCGTGCGACGTTGTCGCGCGACGCTCGGGCGGACGGCACGTTCGTGCTCGCAGTGCGCTCGACGCACATCTATTGCCGGCCATCCTGCCCGGCGCGGCGCCCGTTGCGCCGCAACGTCGTTTTTTTCCGCACTCGCGAAGAAGCGGAGAAGCAGGGTTTCCGGCCGTGCCTGCGTTGCAAGCCCAACGAAGTGGCTGGGCCAATCGCGCTGGTCGAGCGGGCGACCCGGCAGCTGGCGGAGTCCGGGGAAGACAGCGTGCGATTTGGCGCATTGGCTACTTCGCTCGGTACGACTCCCGCCACGCTTCGCCGAGCGTTTCTGCAAGTAACCGGGCTTAGGCCGCGCGAGCTTGCCGAGGCACTTCGCCTAGCGCGTTTCAAGAAGCTGCTTCGCGAAGGCAAAAGCATTGCGGACGCGCTTTACGAAACGGGCTACGGCTCATCCAGCCGCGTATACGAACGGAGTAACGCGCAGCTGGGAATGACACCTGCGACATATCGAAAGGGAGGAAAGGATATGAAGATCGGATACAGCATCGCGAAATCAGCGTTAGGGAAAGTTCTGGTGGCGGCCACGGAGCGTGGCGTTTCGGCCGTCTACCTGGGAGACGCAGAAGCGAAGCTCGTTCAGGAGCTGCGGGACGAATATCCGCGCGCGGAGATTTCGCCGGCAGCGGATTCTTTCGACCGCTGGGTGAAAGAAATCGTCCTGCGCGTGGAGGGTAAACCGCCGCGCATCGAGCTGCCGTTGGATTTGCAAGCGACGGCGTTCCAGCGCCGCGTGTGGCAGGAATTGCAGCGCATTCCGCGCGGCACTACGCGCACGTATACGCAGGTGGCGCGGGCGTTGGGCAATCCCAAAGCGGTGCGGGCGGTGGCGCGGGCCTGCGCTACCAATCCGGTGTCCATCGTAGTGCCTTGCCATCGCGTCATTCGAGAAGATGGAAGTCTCGCCGGTTACCGGTGGGGGCTCTCGCGGAAGGAACAACTGCTGGCTCAGGAAAGAAGCTAGCCGCGGGGCTTAACGCGACTCGCGTCTTTCGGCCAGTCCTGCTTGAACTTGGAGTCGCTGATCTTCAGGTTCTTCATCATGTTCGAGTAGTGGAACAAAAAATAATCGCCCGACCCGGCCTCGAAGAACTTCTGCTGCACGGGCAGCCATGACGATGCGTCGATCCACATCTGAATCTTGGTGATTTGCCGGCGAACCTCGTCGGACTTCGGCGTCAGCTCCAGCAACAAACGTTTTCCGGTGGTCGATTTCCTCTTCTCCGGTCAACGTCACGTCGTAGCTCTTCAAGATATTCTGACTCTTCGTGCCGAAGCCCAGCAACACGTATTGATCGACCATCGCCCGGTTCTTGCCCAGGTCGTATTCTTCGACACGCTTGATTTTTGGGGTATACACAAAGAGAGAATCGCCTGTCCGCAGGATCGTTCGAGGGTCCGGTTTGGCGATCTCGATGCGCATCTTCTGATCGCGGCGCACAAGAATCTGACCGGTCTCCGTGGACGTGTCCTTCACCACCTCGGTGTATTTGGTGTGCTCGATGTCTGCTGTCAGGCTCCGAAAATCGGACGCGGACTTGTCCATCATCGCCAGGACTGTTTGGGTGGTCCAATGCCCGGTGTTTTGAGGCGTCCGGGTGCGGGCAACACAAACCATCGCGCCGAGCCCCAGAAGGGCAGTAATACAGAGTAGACGTTTCAAAGTGAGCCCCTGGGACGGGTGGATTGGCCGGAGGTTCCCGGTCGATTTAATCCTAGCATATAGGGACAGATGCGCGAATGCGGCGTGTACGTTGGCACGGCGAGGTTCTTCGCAGGTCCGGTTAGCGGTGAATCTCGACCTGGTAGGCGATGACCGTGCCCTGCTCGTCGCGAACGGCTTCAATATTGGTGATCGTAAAACGGACATTGCGCAGGTCAGGCAGCGCCTTCTTCAGCGCGTTGTGCAGATCGTTTTGCAGCGCGGGAGTCTTCTCCGGCGGGGCCAGCACGCGGGCGTCCACGCGATAGGTTTGCCGCTCGCTCTTTTCCGTGCCGGCGACCAGGGCCACTTGCCCTGCGGCCGAGGGCGGGCCGACCAGCGGCTCGTCGTGAAACCAGCTTGCCGGCGTCAGAAGTACGAAAATAAGAATGATGCCGACCGCGACGTCGTATTGCCAGGTGCCGCGCTCGTACGACCAGAAAAACGTTCGCGCCAGAATCTGTCCGAGACTCGCCATCTCAATCCGCCGGAATTCCGTCGACGATCACGCCGTCGCGCATGTGCACGACGCGGTCGAAATAGGTCACCGCTTCCGGGTTGTGGGTGATCATCACCACGGTTTGACCCAGATCCTTGTTCAGCTGTCGCAGCATTTGCAGCACGATTTCGGAATTTTTCGAATCCAGGTTTCCCGTGGGCTCATCGGCCAAAAGAATTTTCGGCTCGTTGATGATCGCCCGTGCGATGGCCACGCGCTGCTGCTCGCCGCCGGATAGTTCCGAAGGCTTGTGATGAAGGCGGCCCGCGAGGCCCAGCATCTTGGTGACGACGTCAAAGCGGTGCGGGTCAAACCCGTCGCCGTGAATGAACTGCGCGATGGCGATGTTGCCTTTGGCGGTCAGTGTCGGCAAAAGATTGAAGCGCTGGAACACGAAGCCGATTTTGTGGCGGCGCAGCTTGGTCCGTGCGGCGTCGCTCATGGACGTCAAATCGTTCCCGTCGACCAGCACGCTGCCCCTGGAAGCTTGCGCCAACCCGCCGATGACGTACAGCAGCGAGGACTTTCCGCAGCCCGACGGCCCCATGACCGCAACCGATTCTCCCGGCTGCACTTCGAAGTTCACCCCACGCAGCGCAGGCACCTCCACCTTGCCCGCGCGGTAGAGCTTCCACAAATTTTCTGTCTTGAGTATCGGCTCCACGCTGTTTTGCCTTGGAAAAATCAATCCTTCGGCAGGTGTCGGTATTGTAGCCGCGATTGCCATCCCTGCCTAGCAGCGCCGCGAGCGCGCCGCGCGTCCCTCTGTGAACCTCGTCTCGGGTACCTCTGTGTTTGTCCCTACTCTCCCTGTGAACTCTGTACTCTGGCCTCTGTGACCTTTGTGTCAGGTTTTCTGCGGTTCAATCGTAGGAAAGCGCGTCGACCGGATCCTTCCGGCTCGCCAGCCACGCCGGATAGCTCGCCCCCAAAATGGCGCCGGTAAATGCAATGGCTGCGGCGCGCAAGATCCATTCCGGCGTGATCAAAATCGATCCTCGCAACGTGGGGAAGCCTAACAGGAATGCGGCGCGGCCCAGATAGCTTAATCCCACACCCGCGACTATCCCGAAACCACACAGAGCCGCCGACTCCATCAGCAACGCGCGCACGATGAAAGAGCGATTCGCACCGATCGACTTCAGCACGCCGATGTCGCGGGTACGCTCGATCACTGTCGTGTACATGGTGAGAAATATGACCAGCAGCCCGATAGTGATCGCTAGCGCGATCATGGAGTGGATAAAGGTATCGAGGCCCGGGATATTCGTCGAAGTCATCATGGCAAGATAGGTTTTTAGCGGCCGGACGGTGTAGCCGGGCAGGGCAATGCGAATCTCGTCAATCAGGTCGTCAGCGTGTTCCGGACGGGTGCATTTGAGGAAGAAAACCGACGCCTTGTCTCTAGCCCCGACCAGCTCCTGAAGCGTGGTGATGGGCACGAACACGCGGGCGAGCTTTCCGTGCTCGACGATGCCGGCGACGTGCCACTCGTGGTTGAACACTGTGTAGGTGTCACCCACCTTGATGTTCTTCGCTTTCGCCTGCCAGTCGTCCACCAGCACATCATCGGGTCCTTCCATGTCGTGGCCCTGGAGGAACACGAATCCGCCCGAAACGGCGCGGAAGCTTTCCGGATCGATGCCGAAAATCACTTCGGCGCCCCCGGAGGAATTGAACTGTGGGAGCGCGGGGGCGACCGCTTGTACATACTTCAATTCGGCCAGTTTGGCGCCGATTTTCATGGGCATCGGCGAGCCGCTGAAACCCAGAAAGATGGAAGCCGCGGGCGGCTGCAGCATAACGTCCGCGCCGACTCCCTGCGTGCGCTTGGCGGTTTCTTGCAGCATCCCGGAGGTAAGCCCCACGATCAGCACCACCAGCGCGACTTCCACGGCCACGGCGGCCACACCGATCAGAGTGCGCAGCGGACGGTGCAGCAAATTCCGAGCCACGAGTTCGCTCATCATTGCGGTTTGTTCTCCGTGGGCTGTTTGTCCTCTGGAGTTTCACCCACGCGCACCAATTCGCTGCCCGCGGGCTGCTCGAGCTTGAAGCGGTCGGCTGGGATTTCGTCGTTCACGGCGATCTTGCTGATTTGCAGGTCCAGGCGGTAATCGTCGTGTGGCCGGTCGATGCTGATGGTCCTAGGGAAGGCAGTGATTCCGCCCGTTACAGCAGGCGCGGGATGCTCCTGATCCGCCACGAGTGGCTGCCAGTCTGACACATGTACATTGGAGAGCAACGCGCCTTTCGGGCCATAGCTCTGCATCCGCGCTACCTGCAAATCAGCGCGGTCGAACCAGATCTTCCGCAGAATCTCGGTCCGGTAGCCCCCGCGCAGAACAGTTAGTACGTAGTACCGGGCCGTTTCGTCGTTGAACTCCTCAAACAGCACGGTTTCCTCTTTCCGAATCTCGGGCCACAAGAGCGCCTCCAAAAGGTGCTGGGGCCGCAGGTTTTCGATGGGCTTGCTGCTGGCGCGCTCTGCGGCCACCTGCCCTACCAAGAACTTGTTCTTTGAGGGAATCGACACGCGAAACGTCTCGCCATCGCTCGCCATATCGAACACGGTCTTGCCGATCACCGGAGCTTGGCCGATTACACGAATGTTTGCGGGTCGAGCCGCCAGCAGGAATGCCTTCACCTCGTGATATTCCTCGATGACGCCGCTGTATTTCGAGCCGGCGACGGGCTTCAATTCCACCGTCGCATTGATGCTTTTTACGCCCACTGCCATCTGGTTGTACTTGTCGAGCAATTCCTCCGGCGTGGCGTCTCTGACGACGGGCCTGGCGCTTGGAGCGACCGTCGTGGTGTTGCGGACCGCACTCCCACCGCAGCCGCAGGAAAACGCCACCAGTGTCGCCCCAGCCGTCCAAACCAACGCACGTCGAGTCACTAAGTTCCGTCCTTGAACACAAACGAAGCAATCTAGCAACCACTAGGGTGCCCGTCAATGCAACACGTCCGCGAGGTGCAACAAGCGTGTGAGCTGCTGTTCGGCGACCCGGTCCCAATCTCCTATCCCGCCCCACGGTACTGGGCGTTTTTGGTGCAGAAGCTCAAATCACGGTTTCCCAGAATACCCGGCGTTCGTGTAATTCCCTAAGAATCAGCGTATTACATACCGGGGGTTGACTCCCAGGGGCATTGTCGAGTACTAGAGCACCAGTCCTACTAAGCCTCGGTCTCGATGGGACCAAGAAAAGTGACTACTGGCCTATTGGCCAGTTCCCATCCGACCACTAGGCTACGTAGGTGCGGCTCTCTAGGTGAGCGACGGGTCGGTGGGCTCTGGAGAGCTGCCTACCAGGCAAGGGAGATTACGTGAAGGACACAACGTGTGTGCCCCGGTGCGATTTGACGAATCACGATCTGCACGCGACGAACTTCTCGAATAATTCAGCTCGCTCGAACAGAAGGGATCAAACGGGAATAACTATGCGTTCGCGAATACTCTTAGTCCTGGCATTTGCTTTTGTTGCTCCGCTCGCTGCTCGCGCTCAGAACATCTCCACGGTGGCCGGTGGCGGCCCCATCAATCTTCCCACGCTCGGCGCCAGTATTGGCAGCCCCTCGGCCGTGCGCCAGGATTCGTTGGGTAATACATACATCTTGGACAATCCCCACAACCGCGTCTACAAGGTCGACACCACCGGCAACATGACCGTCTTTGCAGGCAACGGTGGTTTGGGCGCTAGCGGCGACAACGGCCCAGCCGTCGACGCTGAGATGAATGGGCCCAGCGGAATGTGTATCGACACTGCCAACAACCTCTACATCGCGGATTCCGACAACAATAAGATCCGCGTAGTTCCCGCCACGACGATGAACTTGTTGAATCCCACCAGGACTCTGACGGCTGGCAACATCTACACCTATGCGGGCCCAGGCGGCTTGCCCGACTACAACGGCGAGGGTGGACAAGCCACCGACGCTTTCCTCCACTTTCCGGACGGTTGCGCTCTGGATAGCAAGGGCAACTTGTACATCGCGGATCGTGGCAACAATGAGGTTCGAGTCGTCATCGGTCCCAGCGGCACGGCGCCGGCTAACCTACCCGCCGACAACGTCGCAGGCCACATCTACAGTTTCGCCGGAAACGCAGCCTCTGCCCCCGTGGGAGGCAATCCGCAGGCGGGCTACAGTGCTAACGGCACCGTCGCTACCAGCGCGTTCCTGGACGGACCGTTTGACGTCTTTGTCGATTCTCACGATAACGTCTATATCGCCGACCTGGGCAACAATTTCCCTCTCCCTGAAGATCCCAGCCTTCCTCAAAACAATAACGTGATCCGCGAAGTCCCGGCCACGACGACAGTGACGCCCGCGATGACTGCGGGCAGCATCTACACGATTGTTGGCACGCCAGGTTCGTATGGGCATTCCGCCAACGGGACGGTGGCCACGAGTGCGCTCTTGAACCAGGCGATCGGCCTTTCGGTGGACTCGCATGGCAATCTCTTCTTCGCCGATAGCGGGAACCAGGTGATTCGCGAGGTCCCCGCTGCTACCGGTGCTGGCATGACCGCAGGCGACGTCTATGACGTTGCCGGTAATGGCACCAAGGCTTACTTAGGCGACGGCGGACTCGCCACCAGCGCCAGTTTGTCTTCCCCGGTCGGCACCTTGGTCGACGCCAGCGACAATCTCTTCATCGCCGATTCCGGTAGCGAAGCGATCCGCGAGGTGACGTCTGCCGACGGCAACATCAACACCGTGAACGGCAACGGCCACCTTTCCTATGGTGGCGACGGCCTACCCGCAACCCACGGTGAGTTGAATGTTCCGGCCGGGATTGCTGTCGACCCCAGCGGCGACCTCGTTATCGCTGATGCGGGATCGCCTAACCTATCGAACGACCTCATTCGCGGCGTGGCCGCCCCGATTGCGACCGGCAACCTGAGCACGATCACCGGCCAGCCGGAATTCAACGGCTTCTTCGGAGATGGCATCCCTGCTGCCGGCGCCACCATTAAAAACAATGCGGTCGTGAACATTGCGATTGGCGTGTTCGCCGATCCTTCCGGCAACATCTTCATCGCTGATACGCAAAACTGCGTGGTCCGTGAGATAACCATATCGAACGGGCACATCATTACTGTAGCCGGCACGGACCCCGTGGCGCCGGATCCCAGCGAACCATTGATCACCAATCCAGTTTGTGGATTTGCCGGCGCAACCGGACCCGCCACGAGCGCCAAGCTCGGCTTCGTCAACGGCGTAGCCATCGACGGCGCAGGCGACATCTTCTTCTCGGATGCGACGAACAACATCATTTGGGAAGTCGCCAAAAATACGGGTGGCGGCCTGCAAGCAGGTCACATCTACATCTTCGCCGGCACGCAGCAGCTCGTTGGTTCGTTTGGCGGCGAAGGTGGTCCCGCAACCGCTGCGCAGTTCAATTCGCCGACCGGCATCTTCATCGATGTCTTTGGGAATTTGTTTGTTGCCGATACCGGAAACAATCTCATCCGCGAAGTTGCTGCGGACAACACGACGAATCCGTCGCCCATGACCGCCGGCCACATCTACACCGTCGCGGGAGCGCAAGGTCAACCCGCCGGCTTCAGCGGCGACGGCGCAGCCGCCACCAGTGCGCAGTTGAACAGTCCCTTTACCATGGTGGTCGACCACGCCAGCAACATCTTCATTGCCGACACGAACAACCAGGTCATCCGCGAGGTTACGTCTGCCAACGGTAACATCAACACCGTCGTTGGGACGCCGCAAACCGCTGGTTTCGCAGGCGATGGCGGCGCGGCCACCGCAGCTCAGCTCAGCAATCCCTTAGGCCTCGCCCTTGATGGCGCAGGCGATCTGCTCCTCGCGGACTCCGTCAACAATCGTGTCCGCAGCGTCGCGAATCTCGCCAATGCGGCGGCGGTTCCCGTCGCCAGCTTCGACAAGACGAGCTTGACGTTCGCAATCCAGCTTCTAAACACTCAGTCGGCCGCGCAAGTTGTCACGCTGACGAACACCGGCACTGCGGCTCTCTCCATTGCGAGCATCGCCGTCACCGGCACGGACAGCGGTGACTTCGCGCTAGCCCCGGCGAGCACTTGCGGCGCATCCCTGGCCGCCAGCGCCAACTGCACCATCAGCGTGAAGTTCACGCCCACGGTGAACGGCCCACGCACTGCCTCGGTCACCATCACCGATGGCGCACTCAGCAGCCCGCAGACAATCACCCTCAACGGCACCGGCGGTTTGCCGACAGCGGATCTGACCGGCGCCCCGCTCACCTTCCCAAGCCAACTCGTGGGCACTCCTTCGGTGTCCCAGAACGTTACGCTGACCAACAATGGCACGATCGCATTGGCGATCACCGGAATCACCATCACCGGCGCCAACAGTGGCGACTTTGCGCTGGCCCCGGCGAGCACTTGCGGCGCATCACTCGCCATCAGCGCCAACTGCACCATCAGCGTGAAGTTCACACCGACGGCAGTCGGCTCACGGACCGCGGCGGTGTCCATCGCTGACAATCTCACCACCAGTCCGACGACGTTCAACCTCACCGGCACCGGTGTGGCGCCTGGAGTAAGCCTCACTCCCAGCAGTCTGACGTTCACCACTCCTCAGACGCTCCATACCTCCGCGACGCCGCTGAGCGTCAAGCTGACCAACACCGGTACTTCGGCGCTCACCATTAGCGGGATCACCATTACCGGCGCTAACGCTGGCGATTTTTCGCTGGCCCCGGCCGGTACGTGCGGTGCGTCACTCGCCATCGGCGCCAACTGCACGATTAACGTCACCTTCACGCCCACTGCGAACGGCACGCGCACCGCTGCCGTGAGCATCGCCGACAGCGCCTCCGGAAGTCCGCAAACGGTCGGCCTTACTGGCACTGGCGGCTCTCCGACGGCCAGCTTCAACACCACTACTCTGACCTTCAGCAATCAAGTCGTGAGCACGCCTTCGGCAGCGCAGAGCGTAACGCTCACCAACAACGGCACGGTGCCCCTCAGCATCACGGGTATCGCCGTTAGCGGCGCCAATAGCGGCGACTTTACTCTCGCCCCAGCCAGCACTTGCGGCGCTTCTGTCGCGGCTGGCGCCAACTGCACCATCAGCGTGACCTTTACGCCCGGTGCTGTCGGCGCTCGCACGGCCGCCGTCAACGTGACGGACAACGCCGCCGCCAGTCCGCAAGCGATCACGCTGAACGGCACTGGCGTGTCCGCAGCGCCAACCGCCAGCCTCAGCAGCACGAGCCTGACCTTCGCCGATCAGTTTGTCGGCACGAGCTCAGCCACGGCGCAGACAGTCACGCTAACCAACAACAGCACGTCAACGCTCATCATTGGGACCGTCGTCCTCGGCGGCGCCAACCCCGGCGACTATTCGCTCGCTCCGGCCAACACTTGCGCGGGCAAGTCACTGGCTGCCAGCGCCACGTGCACCCTCAGCGTGACCTTCACGCCGACGGCAACGGGCGCTCGCGCTGCGTCAATCACCGTCACCGACAATGCTTCACCCGCGACGCAAACCGTCAGCCTTACCGGCAACGGCTTCGACGTCTCCCTGACCGCGGCTTCTGGCGGTTCGCTGTCGCAAACCGTGAAGGCCGGACAGACAGCCACTTGGGCGCTGCAACTCAACCCCACCGGTGGCGCGCCAACCGACAAAGTCACCGTGAACGTTGCCTGTTCGGGTGCACCGTCGCTGACCACTCTGAACTGCCCGAGTTCGGAAGCGGTGCCGGGAACCTTCAACATCACTGCGGCCACGACGGGAAGCGCCATGCTGGCGCCTCTGTCGGAGTCCGAACCCAAGATGCAGCCCCCGGCAGCCATTCGCACTCTGCCGCTCACTCTCCTGGCCGTGCTGCTGTTCATCGCAGCGACGCTGGCCTGGATGCAGAGCCCGGCAGGCCGTATGCGCACCGTTCGCGTGGCGGTCATGGCGTGTCTGGTCCTTATGCCCATCTCAGCCACTATGTTCCTGACGGGCTGCGCGAGCAGCGGCGGCGGCTCCGGCACGACGCCTCCGCCACCGGCCGCAACTCCGGCCGGAACCTACACCATCACGGTTACCATGACAGTCGGCAGCGCCAAGCCGCAAACCAGCCAGCTGACCCTGATCGTCCAGTAGTCAACATCAGCCGCATCCTCGGGATGCGCTGACCTTCTCTCCAGCGGCGCCCTTCGCAATTCGGCGAAGGGCGCCGTTGGTTTTCTTGCAGTGTGCTAGCTTGCTGCCGCTTTTACGGCGTCAACAACACCGACCGCCTTCCGGGCGCGTGGAATGTGCTCCCCGATCGGTATCGCAGTACAAACCCGCGTTCCGTAGTACTCTCGGTTTCATGCGCCGCTTCTTCTCTCGATTCTCCGTCCGCCTCTTGTTTCAACTCCTGATCGCTTTCGTTCTGCTGCACGCGCGGTTTGCCGCCGCACAAATCAAGCCCCCGGCGGCGGAGCCCATCGTCATCACTCATGTAACCGTCATCAATCCCGGCACCTCCTCGGTACAGCCAGATAGGAACGTTGCGATTGAGGGCGGTCGCATCCGCTCCGTTTCTGGGGCTACCGGCGCGGCCCATATCGTTCCGCCCAAGGGCGCTCGCGTCATCAACGGCGCGGGCCGCTACCTCATTCCCGGCTTGTGGGACATGCACGTGCACTCTGCGTTCGGCGATTGGTTTCCCGGCGGCCGCGACATCATCCTGCCGCTCTTCATCGCCAACGGCATCACTGGTGTCCGCGACATGGGCGGTGACCTCCCGGTGCTCTTCGCATGGCGCAAACAAATTGCCGCCGGCGAAATCGTCGGCCCGCGCATGATCGTTTCCGGCCCGATGCTCGATGCCTATTTGCCCGACGGCAAGCTGCGCTTCCCAAGTTCTGTCGCCATCACGACACCGGAGAGCGCCGTCGCTGCCGTCGACGCGCTGAAAGCCCAAGGCGTGGACTTCATCAAGGTCCAGTCCGTCATCTCTCACGACGCCTATCTGGCTGCCGCCGCCGAAGCGCACAAGCAAGGTTTGCCAATCGTCGGCCATGTGCCAGACAAGGTCCGCATCACCGAAGCCATCGCCGCGGGGCAAAAAAGCATTGAACATCTGATGGGCAGCTTCGAGGGCTGCTCCAGCGAAGAGGAAAAATTTCTCAGCGGCCAGGGCGATACGAAACTCTTGCTAACGACCAATGATCAGAAGAAATGCGACGCGCTCATCGCGGAGCTTGCGCGAACGCAAACCTGGCAGGTCCCCACGCTCGCCTGGCAGCGCGGCGGCACCTTCCTCGACCAGCGCGATTTGAAGCACGATCCGCTCGACAAATACGTTCCGGCGTACTGGCGCGACGTCACCTGGCGCCGCTTCACCGACGAAATGATGCCCGACCTCCTGCGCGATCCGCTCGCGTTGCGCCAGGAATATTTCGCGCGCAATCTCCAGATGGTCGGTGCGCAACACCGCGCGGGGGTGCCGTTCCTCGCCGGCACGGACACTGCGCCCGGCGTCTACATCATGCCGGGCTTCAGCCTGCATGACGAACTAGCCAACTTCGTCGAAGCCGGCTTCTCGCCCATGGAATCGCTGCAAACCGCTACCAGCAACCCCGCCAAATTCTTCGGCACGGAAAACTCATCAGGCTCGATCGACTCCGGCAAAGTTGCCGATCTCGTGCTGCTCCGCGCCAATCCGCTCGACGACATTCACAACACGCAAAAGATCGAAGCCGTCATCGCCAACGGCCACCTTTTCGATCATACCGCTCTCGATCGCCTGCTAACGCAAGTCGAAGCCTCCGCCAAGCACCCGTCGGCCCTCAAGTGATTTGTGTAGGGGCGTCCCTTTAGGGCGCCATCTTCGATGTAGCACAGACACTCCTGTCTGTGCCTGCCACAGCGCAGCCAAGAATCAACCAGCGCGGCAATCGCGTTCCTATTGCCACGAGCCCCATTGACATTCTATAGGAACCGTACTATCGTCCTACAGACGATCTATAGGAGAGCTCTTTGCCCGCCGACCAAACCAACCTCCTGCAAGGCACCCTCGACATGATGATCTTGAAGTCCCTGGCCCTCGCCGAAATGCACGGCCTCGGCATCTCCCGCCGCATCGAGCAAATCACCAAAGGCACATTTCAAGTGAAGCCCGGCTCTTTATTCCCCGCTCTGCATCGCATGGAAGAAGAAGGCTGGCTCGTGTCCTCCTGGGGCGAATCCGAAAACAACCGCCGCGCCAAATTCTACCGGCTCACCAAAGCGGGCCGCCGCCACCTCGAAACCGAAACGGAGCGCTGGGGCCGAATTTCCATCGCCATCGCCCGCGCCCTGGAAGCGTCCTAAGAGAAAAGCATCATGCGCACCTTCAGCCGCATAACAAGTCTCCTGCGCAATCTCTTCCGCAAGCGTCACGCCGAGCGAGAACTCGACGAAGAAGTTCGCGCTTACGTCGCGTTGCTCGCCGAAGAGAAAATTAAAGCTGGAATGGACGCCCCAGAGGCGCACCGCCAAGCGCGCATCGAACTCGGCGGCGCCGAGCAAGTGAAAGAGCAGATCCGCGACGTCCGCGCCGGCGTCTGGCTCGATTCACTTTTTCGCGATCTGCGTTACGCCGTTCGGATGCTGAGCAAGAGCCCTGCGTTCACCGCTATCGCCATCCTCACACTTGCGCTTGGTATCGGCGCGAACGCGGCCATCTTCGGACTGGTGGATGCCGCACTCCTGCGCGACTTGCCGTTCCGTGAACCGCAACGCCTGATCCACGTTTGGACGACCGATGAGGGCGGTGACCTGCACACTCCGTATCCCGAGCAATACTTGGCGCTACAAAGGGCGAGTGCCGCGTTCGAGCAGGTTGCGGCCACTGGGTGGGCCGACTATTTCTATGGTAGCGATGAGTCCAGCATGCAAAACTTGCCGGGCATCCTCGTGACATCGAACTGGCTGTCCACTCTTGGGGTCGAGCCATTTCTGGGCCGCAGTTTTCTCGATGAACAACAGGTTCCCGGCCGCGACGCTGTCGTGATGCTCTCCTATGCTTGCTGGCGGGCTCGGTTTCACGCGAATCCACGCATCGTGGGAAAATCGATTGTCCTGAATCGCCGCGAGGTCGCCGTTGTCGGAGTTCTGCCAGCTTCTCTGGCCCTTTACTATGAAGACGCACAAGTCTTTGTGCCAATCGTTTTGGACTCTTATGCAACCGAGGGGAGACTCAGGGTAGCGGGAAGAGCTAGGGTTCAGATTGTGGCGCGCCTGAAGCCTGGTGTTACCCTGGCGCAAGCGAGCTCGGAGACCGAAGCCATCGCCGAGCAGCTGAGAAATCCCGTCCCGGCCGACCAGAGCGGTCATCTCGTTGTCGAGGATTTTGCGGAGCATTTTCTGAATCCCGGGCCCACCGTGCAAAATGCCCGCCGCGGCCTTTGGATGATGGCCGTCGCTGCGGGGGTCGTGCTTCTGATCGCCTGCGCCAACGTCGCCAGTTTGCTTCTGGCTCGGGGCGTGAAGCGCCAGCGGGAAGTTGCTGTGCGCGCCGCGTTAGGTTGCTCGCGTGGGCGCATGATTCGGCAACTCCTGACCGAAAGCACCCTTCTGTTCCTTTGTGGTGGCAGCCTTGGTCTGCTTCTTGCGCGATGGTCTCAAGACATCGTCACGAATGTCGCGTCCGGTATGCTTCCGAGCGGAACCTATTCAGAGATCGACACGCGCGCCCTGCTGATCGGTCTGGCGGTTTCATTTCTAAGCGCTCTTTTTTTCGGTGCGATCCCCGCCCTTCACGCCACCCGCGTGAATCTAAACGACAGCTTGAAAGACACCGCACCGAACACGGTGGGCGGATCACGATCGCGGCGGCCCCGCAATCTGCTGGTGGTGTTCCAGATCGCCCTCGGTATGGTGTTGCTCGTGGGATTCGGTCTCTTGTTCCGCAGTTTGCTCCGCGTGGAATCGGCCGCCATGGGCTACGACTCGCGCAACGTTCTCACCGCCACCGTCAATCTGCCCGTTTCGCGTTACGCAGCCCCGGCCGCTCGCCTTCACTTGTTGCGCGACTCGGTGGAGCGCACCCGTCTGATGCCGGGCGTCGAATCGGTTGGTGCCGTCGACTCTCTTCCCATGGACGGTGCGGACAGCGCGCGGCTCAAGATCGAGATCCCCTCCCCGGCAGCAGCGCCAGTAGAGGAGGAAATCTGGTTTCTCTCCGTAAGTCCCGGGTATTTCCCCACGTTGAAAATCGCGATGCTCGCCGGTCGTCAATTCCGCGACTCCGACGGTCCGCAGTCAGCTCCGGTTGCCATCATCAATCAAACGTTCGCGAACACTTATTTTCCACGATCGAATCCCATTGGCTATCACCTTGCCTTTGCGGATTCGCCCGCGGTCTGGAGGGAAATCGTGGGTGTCGTTTCCGATTTCCGTCAGCGCAATCCTGAGGAAGATGCGAGGCCCCTCGCTTACTTTCCGCTCGCGCAGACACACCCGCTAAGCTTTCATCTGGCGATCCGCGTCCACGCTTCGAAAGACGCCGTGCAAGTCGCCCATGGCCTTGCCAGTTGGCTTCGGCCTCTGGATCAGCAGCTGTATTGGGAACAGAGCACGCTGCAACAGCACATCCACGACTCTGAATCGCTCACGCTCCGCCGCCCGGTCATCTCTTTGCTTGCGGGTTTCGGCGGTCTCGCGCTGATCTTGTCCGTGGTCGGCATTTTCGGCGTAACTTCGTACTCTGTCGCCGAGCGCACCCGCGAGATCGGAATTCGCATCGCGCTCGGCGCTACTCGCCCGGAAGTCGTTCGGCTTGTGTTGAAGGAAACGCTTGTACTCACCGTCACAGGTCTCGCGGCAGGCACTGTGGCGGCTCTGGCCCTCACGCGTTTTCTCCCGACCGGCCCCGTCGGCTGGAGCGGATCGGGAATCTACCTCTACGGAATTTCTCGGACGGACAGCTTCACATATTCTTGCGTCGCCATCCTGCTAGCCGGCGTTGCTTTGTCGGCAAGCTATGTTCCCGCGCGCCGCGCAATGCGCGTCGATCCGCTAGTCGCTTTGCGCTACGAATAGGGGCACGACACATGCGTCTGAAGGCACTTTGGACTAACCTCTTTCGAAAGCACGAGGCAGACCGGAACCTTGACGCTGAACTCCGTTCGTTCACGCAACTTCTCGCCGACGAAAAAATCAAAGCCGGAATGAACGCCGCAGACGCGCACCGCCAGGCGCGCATCGAACTCGGCGGCCCCGAGCAAGTGAAGGAACAAGTTCGCGACGTCCGCGCCGGCGTTTCGCTCGATTCGCTTTTTCAAGACTTGCGCTATGCACTGCGTATGCTCCGCAGGAGTCCCGGCTTTTCTGTCATCGCTATCCTTACGCTCGCGCTCGGCATCGGCGCCAACGCCGCTATCTTCACCATGATGAATGGCCTGATGTTGCACACGCTCCCCGTGCGCGATCCAGGGCAGCTCGTGGAAATCCTCCACCACGAACGCGGCGAGCCTGAACCTGGGTTCAACGGCTGGTCGTTGGACGGTTACCGGATCATGCGCGACAGCAATCATGTCTTCTCGGACCTGATCCCCTGGTCTATGAACTTTGCCCCTGTCCGTGCCGATAAGCTCCAGCCGCAGACCCTGTTCGTCGGAGGTGTAGGAGGAACTTTCTTCCAAGCTCTCGGAGTGCGATCTGCAGCCGGCCGCCTAATCGGCCCCGACGACGTTCACGAGGGCTATCACGCCCCAGTAGCCGTTCTGAGCTGGTCATTCTGGAAGTCCCGATTCGATCTGGATCCCGGAGTCATCGGCAAGGAAATCGTCGTTGGTGGTGACGCTCCGCTTACTATCATCGGCGTGGCGCAACGTGGGTTTTACGGGCTTAGTGAAGCAGCACAGCAAGACGTTTGGTTTCCTATATCGCTCGGCCCTGGATGGGGACCCGGCCTGCTAGGGCGTCTGAAAGCGGGCGTTTCCATAGAACAGGCGCGAGTGGAAATGGCGGTGTTGTTCCAAACGATTGTGAACGCTCCCGACGCCGATCCTTTCTTGCGTCGGATGGAACTCCGCATCGAGCCGGCGGGCAACGGCGTTTCGACACCTGTGAGCCAGATGCTCTCGACACCGCTGACGGTCTTGATGGCAACGGTAGGGCTGCTGCTGCTCCTCGCCTGCGCGAATTTAGCAGGGCTGCTCTTGGCCCGCGGAGCATCGCGCCAGCACGAAATGGCCGTACGTGCCTGCCTCGGAGCGGCCCGGGCTCGTTTGCTGCGCCAAACGCTCACCGAATCGCTGTTGCTGTCGCTGCTCGGATGCGCCGTCGGCATCTTCCTGGCCTACTTCGCAGCTCACGCGCTGATCCGGGTCTTCGCATCAGGCAGGTTCATCATGGATGCGCCGGTGCATTTTGAAGCTCTGACACACCCAGATTCACACGTGCTGTTATTCACCGGAGCGATCGCGCTGCTCACGGGGCTCCTGTGCGGGGCGGTACCCGCTATGAGTGCCTCGAATACGGCGCCGGCGTCCGCGCTGCAACAAGCATCGCGGATCGGTGAATCCAAGTCCCGGCGGCGCTTCGGCAAGGGCCTGGTCGCTTCGCAGGTGGCGCTCTCCCTAGTGCTGGTGAGCTTGGCGGGCCTGTTTGTGACATATTTGTCGGATCTTCGGAATTTGAATCTGGGATTCGAGCGCAAGAATCTGCTGCTGGTCACGCTGGATTTCGGGGACAGTGGCTATGAGGGTGCGCAATTCTCGCGGCTGTTTCAAGAGCTAGTGACACGCCTGAACGCGATTCCGGGCGTAAGTTCAGCCACCTTTAGTGAGATGAGTCCGATGGAGGGCCCTGGGGCAGCGAGCGTCGCATTTGCGGAGGGCCATCCTGAAAAGCAGACCCAGGCCTCTATCAATTACATAGCCCCCGACTATTTCGAGACGTATGGCACGCCATTTCTCGGGGGTCGGGATTTTTCAGCACGCGACCAGGCCGGCTCGCGTGTCGCCATCATTAACCAGGCCGTCGCTCGCGATTGTTTCGGGAACGAAAACCCGATTGGAAGACACATCACCCTCAGTCATATCACTCTGACGAAAGGCGAAAGAACATATGAGGTGATTGGAGTTGTCGGCGACGCCAAATACAACGATCTCCAACAACCCGCGCCGCCCACGATCTATGCGGACCTGTTTCAAGAAGGCTCCATTGATTCTCAGCATGCTCAGCTGGCGATCCGCACGAAAATCGATCCGGACGGAGTTGCCGGCGCGGTTCGTCAAACCGAGGCCGCTGTGCTGAAGACTGTTCCCATCGTTCGGATGATGACGATGAACGACCAGATTGATTCGACGATTGTTCCGCAGCGGTTGATTGCAACGCTGTCCGCAGGGTTCGGGGCGCTGGGCGCGCTGCTTGCGGCCATCGGCATGTACGGCCTACTCGCGTACACGGTCGCGCGGCGCACACATGAGATCGGCGTTCGCATGGCGCTCGGTGCAGTAGGGACCGACGTCATGCGCATAGTCCTTCGCGACGTGCTGTGGATGGTCTGCGCTTGGTCTCGCTATCGGAGCACCCCTTGCCTTCTGGGGAAAACGCGTAGCCGCCAGCCTGATCCCCGACCTGCCAGTCGCCGGCCCTCTTCCGATTCTGGCAGCCGCTGCAATAATGATCGCAGTCGGTTTGATTGCTGCTTACCTGCCCGCGCGCCGCGCCATGCGCGTCGATCCCATGATCGCTCTCCGTCATGAATGAAAATCATTCTGCTGCGACTTTGGAGCGCAAATCGCGCTCGTCTCACTGCGGGCGGGACATGTAGATGTCGAAGCGTTGGGCGGCGGGGCGGACTCGGCGGATTACTTCGGTGGGCCACAGGGTGTTGCTCAGTAGCGTGACCCAGCCGTCTTCGGGTTCGCAGATGGCGCAGAAGGCGTAGCGAGTGTACGCGGGCTGGTAGGCGTCCAGGCCGCGGCGGGAGAGTTCTTTTTCCAGCGGCGTGTCGGGGGTTTCGGCTGCGGGGCCTCCGCGCATGCCGAACGTTTCTCCCTCGAACCGGGCGAAGAGCTGCTCCAACTGCGTTTCACTCGGTTGCCGCAGGACCACGCAACGCTCGGCGGCTTCGCGAAACTGAATTTCGTTTAAGTTACAAAAATCTCGGACGCGGTCGACGTGGCTGAAGAAATCAATCACGAAAACTTCATTCGCTGCCAGAGCCGGGAAGACTGCCGCCCAGATCGCGGCCGCTTCTTTGCCTTTTACCGGTTCGCGGCTCTCGGTTTCCAGCAGCTCTAGGCCTACGGCCGTCGTGTCCGCGCCAAGGTCGAGCGCTTCCACGTCGAGAGAAAATGGCGGCAGCTCCAGCGGCCCGCCACTCAGCGGAGCATTGCCCGCCGCGCTCATTCCTCCGGCTCCGCCTGCGGGAATTGCGCGCGAAACTCCGGGGATTGTTTACGAACGTCGAGCCAATCGAAAAAAACGTCCGGCGTTTCCAGCCAGATGCGGAACCAGCTGGCAATCTCCACCTTCTCGGCGCGCTTCGGCGCCTCCACCTTGGGATTCCGGGCAATCATTTCCGCGCGGCGTTTACCCAGCCGCGCCACGTTCAAGACGCGCTCGACGGCGGAGTGCTCGCCGTGCGCTTGAAACTTCCGCATCAATTCATCCAGGCGCATGATGCTGACTTCGGCGTCTTCCAGTGTCTTGAAGTGCAGCAGATCCTCAAACTCTTCTTCGTATTGCTCCTCGGCTTCTTCTTGCAGTGTCAGAACGACCTTGATGCCCGCGTTCTTTAGGACGTCAGCGATGTAGTCGTTCCCGGTCTTGCCGTCTTCGCCGTGCTCGGCGATCAACCTCCTGCGCAATTGATCGATCTCCGCCGGCGTGTATTGTTGCGCGCCGATTTCCCGCGCGACCTCCAGAATCAATTCTTTCTTCGTTCGTAGCGACTCATTCATCGGGCGGCGCCTCGGCGTTTTTTGCTCTGAGACTTCTTGGCGACCTGCGCTGGGGCCGGCGGTGGATCCGCCGGCAATCCGGCTAGCAAGCGCCGGTACCTGGTCACGTTCCGATTATGTTCTTCCAGGGTGGAAGAAAAAAAGTGCCCGCCCTGAGTGTTGGCCACGAAATAAAGGAAAGTTGCCTTTGCCGGATCCATCGCGGCGCGTAGTGAGGTCTCACCCGGATTTCCGATCGGCCCCGGCGGGAGCCCTCCATGCTCGTAGGTGTTGTACGGAGAATCAAAATGCAGATCCTCCCCCGTCAGCGTGCCCTTGTACTGTCCGATCTGCTCCAGGGCGTAGATCACGGTTGGGTCGCACTGCAGGCGCATGTTCTTGCTGAGCCGGTTTTCAAATACTCCGGCCACTAGCGGCCGTTCGTCGCGCTTCGGCGTCTCGCGTTCGACGAGCGACCCGAGGGTGACGATGCGGGTGGCGAGCGCATTTCCCGGAGCGATCGGAACGGTCCCGACGATACGCGTCCATTCTTCCTTGAATTTCTTTACCATTTCCGCCGTCAGTTCGATGGCTACCGGATGCCGCGGCAAATTGTACGTGGCCGGATACAAAAACCCCTCAAGAGTTCTCGCATTTGGCGCCATATCATGAATCAGTTCGGGATTTTGCGCCGCCTTTAAAAATTCGCCCGCGGGCATAAATTTTCCCGCTTCCAACTCGTGAGCGATGTCGAAGATCGTTTCACCTTCACGCACCGTGAAGGGCTGCTCGTAAATGTGGCCGTCGGCAATTTGCCAAAATACATCGTGTCCGCTGATCGGATGATCGAAGAAATATTCGCCGGCCTGCAAGTGGCGCTTGGGATGCCGCCGGGCATAGATACCAAACACAAAAGCACTTCGGATCACGCCGTTCTGCTGGAGTAAGTGCGCCACGGTGCGGCCCGACGCGCCATGTGGCAGATCGACGAACGCGCCCGCTGCCGGAAACGCCTGGTAGGGCCGCTGGAGGCCGATCCAGAACCACACGCCGACAGCCGCGGCTGCGATCAACACCACCAAAGCGATTGTGACGGCAAGTTTCAATTCAGCCTCGCGTCTTCGTTACAGATTGGATTATGCATGCGGGCTACGCGCTCTCTTTCGCGGCCTGCTGCTCCAAGTATTCCTTCAGGATCACCGCAGCGGCGATCGCATCCACGGAGGATCTCGGCGGCACCTGCTTGCGTTTCTCGTGGCCGCCCTTCGCGGTGTTTTCATATGCGCCCTTCCGGACGTCGTGGAACACTCTTCCGGCCTGCTCTTCCAGCAAGCGCTCGGCTTCCCAACTCGTCAGGCGTTCGTCCATCATTTCCACGGGAATGCCGAGTTGCTTGCGGACGCGCTCGGCGAAACGCGAAGCCTCTTCCGCCATTTCTCCATGAGTGCCATCAAGCCGCAGCGGCAGACCTACAACAATTTGTCTAACGCCGTTGGCTCTTACGATTTCCCGCAGCCTGCGCATATCCTCGTTACGATTGATGCGCTCTAGCGTATCGAGCGGTCGGGCAAGAGCCGTCTGCGCGTCCGCGATGGCCAGCCCGATGCGCGCGCGGCCGTAGTCGATCCCCAAAATGCGCGTGCGCCGAATTTCGCCGGGCGCGCTTTCGTGCGATGAATTCTCCGATGGTTTCACCGTACCAGTATACCGGGTCGCAGCACGCAAAAGGTTTGATGCTGTGGATGAAGCGATGGTCTGGCCCGTTCTTTCTCTATTTTCGCCGGGCCGCGATCATCGGACTACGGCTTGCGGCCGTGCACGCCGTTCTCCCACAGCGGCCACATGCTCTGTTGCTTCATTTTCTCGTCGAGCCCCGAGTCCGCAAGCTGTTTCTCGATTTCGGCCCGCGACAACCGCTTGCCGATCGGCTCGGCGCGATCGGCGACACCCCAAGCCGTGACCGCCGCGATGACGGTGTTGATTTTCAGCTCGCGGATATCCACTTTGTCGTAGGTGTCCGAAGCGGCGTGGTAGTTCGGAAGATAGTTCGCCTCATCCTGCTCCGCGACCATCGTGGGCACGCCTTCGAGGAGGAAATCCCAGTTATCCGTTCCGATATCGCCGTCGAGCGTGTGGTGGTTCACATCCCAAGAGGAGAGCGGCTTCAATATCTCCTGAAGAGCATCACGAATATCGCGCCGCCCGCTGAGGGAGAATCCGCTGACGCGCCCGACGCCGGAGTCGAGGATGATCGCCGCCGCGAATCTTGTCCAGCTCGGCGCGGTGCGCGATCACGTACTGCCAGGAACCGAACATGCCCTGCTCTTCGCCGCTGAAAAGCGCGAAGCGGATGGAGCGGCGCGGGACGAGGCCGGTGGCTTTGATGGCGCGCGCGGCTTCGATCACCAGCGCGGCGTTGCAGCCGTTGTCGAGCGCGCCGGTGCCGAGTTCCCAGGAGTCGAGATGCGCGCCGAGGATCACCGATTCGTCGGGTTTTTCGTAGCCGCGAATTTCGCCGATCACGTTGAACTGGTCGACAGGGCCGCCGACCTTGTTGGGCATGCTGAAGCGCACGCGGAGTTTGCCGGAGCTGGCGGCAATCGCGCGCGCCAAGTGCATGGCGTCTTCGCGCGCGACCACGGCCTGCGGAATCACGTCGAGCTGATCTTCGCCGGTGTTGGTGTGCCGGTACAAAAGCAGGCGCTCGCGCGCTCCCATCCATAAAATCGCGGCGGCGCCGCCTTTGACCGCGCGATCAATGATGCCGGTGGGAAGCGAGTACTCGTTGAAAAGATCGGCCCACGTGGAACCGATCTCGCTGGAGACGAGGAGAATCGCGCCCTTGACGGAACTGCCCGCGCGCTCGAAATCATCTTGCGCGCCGGGCCCGACGTCGATGAGATTGGCTTCGATGCCGCCTGGGGGCGTTGGCGGCGACCAGCCTTCGGCGACGAGGCGCACGGGAAATTTCTCCGGGCCGAGAAGCTCCAGGCGCGTGTCGCCTTCGCTCCACGTGACGGGCAGCTTGTATTTTTCGGTATGCACGTCGATACCAGAGGCGCGAAAAGCGGCCACTGCCCAGTCGACGGCTTTGGCCATTTGCGGCGAGCCGGTGACGCGGCCGCCGATTTCGTCGGTGAGGCGGCGCAGATTTTCGGCCATCGGCGAGGGTCCCATGACCTGCGGCAGGATTTTGGCGGCGGCCTCGGCGCAGGAGGCCTCGGTCGCGGAGCAGGCCTGAGCTGGCGGCGGATTGTTTTGCGAGCGGATCGGTCTTTGGCGGTGGCAGCTGAGCGGACAAAGGCGAAGTAATGACGCAAAGAAGTAAGGAAGTAACGAGAAAAGAGCCGAGCCGCATCAGACCGCACCTCGATGGAGGAATTCGCCAAGCCGGCGCCGCGCTTGGCAGTTGGGGCGGGCGAAGTATAGCGGAAAGTGGCGATAAATGAAGGGACTTTCGCCGGAGTTTCGCTTTTTGGGGGTTACCCCCGGGTGTACAGCGAGTCATGAAGTAGCCGTCTGATTCCACAGGGCTTGCGGGTGTGAGTATCGGTAGCCAAGGAGATGACGGAGGGGCTCCCGGTGGGCTTGGGTGGTACTGGGTTCGAGAGTCCACGAGCCATCATAGCATGGTTTTAGTACCATGTCAAGTAATTTATGAAATGGTACTGGTAACTTTGCCTTACCTTCGTTCGCGGATGGTGGCAGGAGGAGTTAATCGCGGGCGGGATGCTAGAATGCGGGTATGAACACAGAACAACCGATGGCGGAGTTTCGGGCGCCGACCGGGGTGGAGGCGCTCTTCAACCGGACGATGGGATTTTTGGCGGGGTTGGGGATTGGGCCGGGATTCATCTATTTGCTGCAAGTGCGAGGGCGAAAGACGGGGAAGATTTTTTCGACACCGGTGAATTTGATGGAGGTCGGCGGGAAGCAGATTTTGGTGGCGCCGCGGGGGCGTACGCAATGGGTACGGAATGCGGAAGCTGCGGGGGAAATCACGCTGAAGCGCGGGAGTAAGCGGCTGCGGTTTGGATTGCGGCCGATTGCGGACGAGCAGAAGGCGGAGCTCTTGAAAGAATATCTGGACCGGTATGCGAGCGCAGTCGGGAAGTTCTTTCCTGTACCACCTGGTTCAACCGTAGAGAAGTTTCGAGAGATCGCGGGGAACTATCCGGTATTTGAGTTGGTTCCGCGCAGTTAGCCCCGCCTCAGGAGCACTCCAAAGCAAAAAGAAAAACCTGCACGCTTAGAAGCGAAGGGTGCGGCACCCGCATCTCGTTGGCTGATTTCTAGCCGGCGTTCAGGTTGAGATTCTTCGCGCATCCTTATCGGATGCGCTCAGAATGACGATCTTCAGCGCGCTGCTTACACAAATCCAAGACATTTCCGAGCGGTCTGGGTTGGCGTGGCAGAAGGCGCCCGCCACGGTCGGCGGCCGCTACACAGAGGGGGCTGCTGCCAGCGCGGGTTCGTGGAGGCGGAACTCTTTGTGGAGGGCAGTGAGGGCGCGCTGCATGGCGCCTTCCTCGACGACGAGCGAGATGTTGTACTCCGACGAGCCTTGGGCGATGGCGATGATGTTGATGCCTTCGCGGCCCAGGGCGGTGAAGGTGCGGCCGGCGACGCCGGGGATGCCGCGCATGTTTTCTCCGACGACGGCGACGATGGCGATGTCGGGATCTGCCGAGACGTGTTCGACGGTTTGCTCGGCGATTTCTGGGGCGAAGGCTTCGCGGAGCGCCTCCACTGTGCGCTTTTCGTCGGCGGTGGAGATGACGAAGCAGATGTCATTTTGCGAAGAGGATTGCGAGACGAGAAAGACGTTGGTGCGCGTTGCGGACGTGGCGGCGAACGAGCGGGCGAGCACGTCGGCGAGGCCGACGATGCCGGGGCCGCCGACCGTTACCAGCGTGACGTCGCGGATGGCGGTGAGGGCTTTCACGCCTCCGCCGGTGGGCATGCCTTCGGCGGTGATTTTTGTGCCGGGTTTTTCGGGCTCGAAGCTGTTGCGAATCCAGACGGGCACGCCGGCGGCGGTGACCGGGCGCAGGGTGTTCGGGTGCAAGCACTTTCGCGCCGAAGTAGGCCAGCTCGGCGGCTTCGTTGTAGGAAATTTCGGGAATGCGTGCGGGCTTCGGGAACCAGGCGCGGATCGGCGGTCTTTACGCCGTCTACGTCGGTCCAGATGACGGTTTCGTGCGCGCCGAGCGCAGCGCCCAGAATGGTGGCGGAATAGTCGGAGCCGCCGCGGCCTAGAGTGGTCTGCACGCCGTCGGGCGTGGCGGCGATGAAGCCGGTGACGACGGGGACGATTCCATTTTTCCAGCATCGGGCGCAGGCGCGCTTCGGCGCGCTTGCGGGTGGGCGCCATCAGTGGCTCGGCGCGGCCGTGATGCGGATCGGTGACGATCACTTCGGTGGCGGAGACGGCTACGCTCGGCACGCCGAGCTCGGCTGATCGCGCCGGCGACCAGCGGGGCGGAGAGGCGTTCGCCGATTCCGGAGATGGCGTCGAGCGCACGCGGGGTTAGTTCGCGGAGCAAGGAGGTGCCGCGGAGCAGACGGTCGAGTTCGTCGAGGACTTGCCGGCACGCGGCGGCGATGTGGCGCGCGCTTTTGCGGATCGTTGACCAGGGCTTCGATGCGCGGTGGTGTGCTGGCGCGCCGAGTTCTTCGATGAGCGCGGGGAGTGAATCTTGTTCGCCGGCTTCGGCGCGGTGGGCGGCTTGGATCAGGCGGTTGGTGACGCCGCTCATTGCGGAAACGACGACTACGACGCGGCCTTGCGCGGCAGCGGACTTAACGATCGCGGCGGCGCGGCGGATGCAGTGCGGCATCGCCGACGGAGGTGCCGCCGAATTTCATTACGCAGAGAGAGGAAGTCATTCGCGCCGCTTACCTTGCAAGATGTGAGCGATTCAGCTGGAACGATTATAGAACGGGTAAGCGTGATTGTCAGAGGGTCGCGGCGCGGCGGCGCGATTTTACAAAGGGTTAGGGAAAGACCGCACCCTTAACGGCGAAGGGTGCGGTACCCCCAGAGCAGACAAGCGAATGGAGTCAAGACTCGATGAGTCTTGACGGATATGGGGCGCAATGTATTGCGCCCCTAGGCGGAGTGTAGCTGCAGCTAGATTTGCTGGAGTTTCCAGCGGCCTTGGCGGAACAGGATGATGCCGGCGACGGCGATGGCGCCTTCGGCGATGACGATGGAGATGAACACGCCATTGGAACGCATGCCAGCGGGAATCGCCAGGCAGTAGGCCAGAGGGATCTCGAGGAACCAGAAGCCGAAGAGATTCACGATGGTCGGGGTGAGGGTGTCGCCAGCGCCGTTGAAGGCCTGCAGCATGACCATGCCGTAGGCGTAGCCGATGTTGCCGTAACTGATGATGCGCAAGCAGGAAGCGGCCAGCGGGACGACCGCGGGTCGTGAGTGAAGAGGCGCACGACGTGGTTCGGCGAAAAGCATGAAGACGAACGCCGATGCTGCCCAGGAAGAGCATGTTGTAGAAACCGGTTCGCCAGACGGATTGTTCGGCGCGTTCCGGTTGCTTTGCGCCGAGATTTTGGCCGACGAGCGTGGCGGCGGCGTTGCTGAGTCCCCAGGACGGCAAGATGAGGAAGATCACGATACGGATGGCGATGGTATAGCCGGCAAGGGCCGCAGAGCCGAAGATGCTGACGATGCGGACCAGGCCGATCCAGCTGGTGTGGGCGATGGCGAACTGCAGGACACCGGTCAGCGACACGCGCAGCAGGCGCAGCAGAGACGTCAAGTTGATGCGAATCTGGCTGCGCAGGATGCGAATGCGCTCGGTCCCGCGCAAGAGGCGATAAAACTGGTAGAGGACACCGATGCTGCGGCCGGTGAAGGTGGCCAGCGCGGCGCCGGTGACGCCGAGCTTGGGAAATGGACCCCAGCCAAAGATCAGGCAGGGATCGAGGATGAGATTGATGATGTTAGAAACCCACAGCAGGCGCATGGCGATGGCAGCATCGCCGGCGCCGCGGAAGATGGCGTTGTTGAGGAAGAGCAGCATGATGGCGCCGCTGCCGCCGAGGGCGATGCGGGCGTAGCCGCTGCCGGTGGCGACGATTTGCGGCGAGGCACCCATCAATGCAGCAGTTGCGGTGCGAAGACAAAGCACGGGATGCCAACGAGAACGGAAATCGCAAGCCCTATGACGATGGCTTGGACTCCGGCGACGGCCGCGCCTGCGGGATCCTTTTCGCCAATGCGGCGGGCGACCATGGCCGTGGTGGACAGGCTAACCCCAAGCCAACCGCGAAGACCAGGCTTAGCAGCGATTCGGTCAGGCCGACGGTGGCGACCGCGTCGGCGCCCAGGCGGCCGACCCAGAAGACATCGACGACGGCGAAGAGAGACTCCAGCACCATCTCCAGAACCATCGGAATGGCCAGGAGGAAAATGGCGCGGTTGAGGCTGCCGGTAGTGAAGTCCTGGTGCGAGCCGCGGAGCGCTTCGCGGATGGACTGCCAGATAGGGATGGGGCTTGGCTCGAGAGTAGAGTTGCTGCGTTTCCATTGAATCCTTATATTTCTGCGCGAAAAGCGGCTGAGACAACTCAGACGCGATCGCGCGGCTGTGAACACCAGTCGGTGACTACTCAGAGGAAAAACAGGTCCGCGTGGCTAGCGGTTTAGGAAATTACGGAGGATCGTACGATGACGGTCTTCATGCCGTTTCACCATGCATCGTTGCACTTCGCAGAAGGCACGCGCGGCAACGGTAAACGACCAACGTAGATTGTATCCGAGAGTTGGCGCGCGGGCTAGAAAAAAAGCGGTCAGCGTCGCGCCCGATCGAAGCGCCGCGGCTGCTTATGACTCTTTGCCGCGCGAAATCGTTTGGGGATCGAGCAGGCAGTCGGCGGCGCGGGCGACCTGCGCCATTTCAGCGACATCGTGGACACGGACGATGTGAGCGCCGCCGAGAATGCTGGCGGTCACTGTGGCAGCGGTGGCCCAGATGCGTTCCTCGGGGCCAGGGGCCTGGTGTCGCGAGCGCCGCGTTGGCCGGATGGAGCTAAGGTTCGGCCGAGAAATCCTTTGCGGGAGGTGCCTACCAGGAGAGGGTAGCCTAGTTTTGCCAAGTCTCGGAGCCGGTGAAGGAGTTCGTAGTTTTGCTGGAAGCTTTTGCCGAAGCCAACCCCGGGGTCGAGGATGATTTGCGACTTGGCTACTCCGGCGAAGCGCGCCTTTTGAATGGAGGCGCGGAGGCCTTTGGTGACGTCTTTCATCACATGACGGGCGAAGGGAGTACTTTGCATGGTCGCGGGTTCGCCTCGCATGTGCATCAGGATCAGCGGGACCCGACGACGGGCGGCGACTTCGGCGAAGCGTGGGTCGTTCTTAGACCGGAGACATCGTTGATGATTTCGGCGCCGGCGCCGAGCGGCAATTTCGGCTACGGCGGCTTTGCGGGTGTCGATCGAGATGGGAATTTCCAGTTTGCCGCGTAGGGCTTGCAGGACGGGCAAGAGTCTGCCCAGTTCTTCTGCGACGCTGATGGTTGCTGAGCCGGGGCGTGTGGATTCCGCACCGATATCCAGGATATCAGCGCCGGCGTTCTGCAGGGGAGGGCTTGCTCGATCGGCTCGGTCTGGGGCGAAAAATTTGCCGCCGTCGGAGAAGCTGTCCGGGGTGATGTTGAGGACGCCCATCATTAGCGTGCGTTTTCCCAGGAGTGAGAGTTTGAGTGGGAAGATTGACGACGGAAGATTTTGCGGGGATGGGTGGATTGTTTTGCGTAGTCGCTTCTCGCGGGGCAGAACCGCGACGAGAAGAGATTAACGCGGAGAAGACGCAAATGGAAGCGAGTCTAAAGAATTGCCAACCAGGCACTTGGCGCTTTCTTGGAACGAGATCCAACTGGAGAGCCGGGATCAGTCGAGGTCGAAGTCGCGTATGGGTTTGCCTGCGGGGGCGTCTTTGGCTTTCTTCATGGCTTCTTCGAATTTTTTGGCTAAGATGTCTTCCTTGTTGGATTCCTGGAACCAAGAGTCGCGGAACTTGTCTTCGCGCTGGCGATTCTGCTCGGCGAGGATTCCGGCGGCATCGGTGAGATCAACATCTGGCCCGGCCTTGGGTGGGGCTTCGTGTGACAGCACTACGCCGAGGGCCGTGTCCACCGTGAGCTTTGCGTGGCAGCATGGGCAGCTGACTTGAACGGCATCATCGGATTCTTTGCCATTTGTGTATTCTACGCCTTTTTGACGAAACGCACAGAGGAAAGGCGGGCGAGAGGTGGGGGCATTTCCGTTTGTGGGGTTACGGCGCGCATAGCGATCCCATGCGTGACCAAATTGCCGATTTTCGCAAATCAACGCGACAAGCGGAGTGGATGCAGAAAATGAGCAGGACGACGCGACGGATTTTTATTGCAGGCGCTACTGGATACATGGGTAGGCGGGTGGCGGAGGATTTGATGCAAACGCGGTCATCGGTTTCTGGGCTGATGCGGGCAGGGTCGGAGCGGAACTTGCCGGCCCATTGCACGGCGGTGGTGGGCGACGCGCTGGATCGCGGCGACTTTTAGCGACAAAATCGGCGGCGCGGATACTTTGTGCAATTGGTGGGTGTGGCGCATCCCGAGTCCGACGAAGGCGCAAGCAATTTCGGGAGATTGATCTGAAGTCGTGTGAGGAATCCGTGGCGGTGGCAGTCGCGAATGGCGTGCAACACTTTGTTTATGTCAGCGTGGCGCATCCGGCTCCAGTGATGAAGGCATATTCGAAGTACGCACGCGGTGCGAGGAGATCATCGAGCGGAGCGGTTTGAACGCCACCATCTTGCGGCCGTGGTATGTGCTCGGACCGGGGCACTATTGGCCTTACTTCCTCAAGCCAGGGTACTGGCTGGCGAGGCAGGTTCCGAGCCTGCGCGAGAGTGCGACTCGCCTGGGATTGGTCACGTGGAAACAGATGATTGCGGCGCTCGCTTCGAGTGTAGAGACCCCGCTGATGGGGATACGGGTTGTGGAAGTTCCTGAAATTGCGGGTGCGGTCGTGCCTGAGTTCTGGGACCATGGGCTCGATATTGCCATCTCTTTGCGGATCTTCAAGGTCGACGGCCAATCGGGCCAGTTTCTCGAGTTCCGCCCTTAGCTCGATCCAGTGTTCCGCGCCAATGGTCTGGACCCAACGCTCCTGAGTTGCTCGCCACGCGGGCAGGCTCCGGGCGAGAGCACGCTCGCCTTCGGAGTCAGCGTAACAAATCGCTGGCGCATGGCCGAACGCTCTGAGATATCGAGCAAACCTTCTTTCGCCAAGAGTCGCAGGCTTCGTGTAAGTGTCGTAGGATCAATAATTAACAGGTCGGCCAGAGAGCCGATGGAGGTGGGTTGAGTCTTTGCGACGCCCACGAGGATGGTGAACTGCGTGGAGCGAATGCCGGAGCCTTGAAAGGCGAGGTCGAAGAGCCGGGTGACGGCGCGTGCGGTTCTGCGGAAATTGAATGAGGCGCAGTAAGCGGCTCCGCGAAGATCGAGTTGAGAGTTGGGGTTGGTCATAGGGAGTGTCCCATCTTGACTTGTATATACATCTAAGCTATAACTTGCTTCAGTCGGTTGTCAAGCGAGTGGGCGTTCCGGGTGGGAAAGCCTTGCGAGCAGTAAGTGGCTTGCACATGTTGGTTATCGTCGGTGGGCCTTGGGGTGAAGTGGATGAACATGGGACTGGTTCCTAGGCCGTTAGCACAGGAGAAGCAAGGCTTTCCTGCCACAACGCACTTTCCCGCTCGATGTCTGCGCTTTGGGGTATTTCAGCTGGACCTGCACGCAAAGAACTGTGGAAAGACGGGTTGCACATCAAGGTGCAGGGTAAGGTGTATCAAGCCCTGGTCGCCTTGCTGGAAATTCCTGGGGAGATCGTAACGCGCGAGGTGCTGCGGGCGCGTATGTGGCCGAGAGACGCGGGCCTGAACTACGACGCGAATGTAAACACCACCGTGAACAAGCTGCGAGGCGCTTGGGCGACACGAATGAGGAGTCCATTTACATTGAGACGATTCCGCGTCAAGGGTACAGCTTCATTGCCAAAGTGGATTATTTGAGGGAGCCGGCCATCAAACCGGTGCCGCGAGTGGAGCAAGATTCGGTGGCGAAGATGGATTCCGGCGCTGGGCGGACACTTCCGGTTTCTTAGGCTCGGTCCTGCCAGGATGTGGTTTACCGCAGGTGTGATTGCCTTGGTGATTGCGGCGATGCTATTTGGTGCAGCGATCACGTTGTATTCACGCCGAGCCTGCTAGCGACATCCGCATCGTTGCGTGCGGCCCCGACTGTTTAAGAAAAAGACGCCCTGAAGCAGCGCTCCAGCCAGCTACGAAGACGCTGCCTGGGCGTCAATGTTGCCGCGGAAGCCGAGAGCGTCCGCGTTTTCGCGCATGGCAGCGATGCAGAAGGCGATGTGCTCTTCCAGCGGGACGCCGAGTTCTTCGGCGCCCTTGCGGACATCGTCGCGAGAAACGCCTCGAGCAAAGGCTTTGTCTTTCATGCGCTTTTTCACCGAATCCACTTCCAAATCCAGAATGCTCTTCGACGGGCGCACGTACGTGCAGGCGGTGAGAAATCCTGCGAGTTCATCGCACGCGAACAGGGTGTGTTCCAGCGGCGATTGCCGAGCGACGCCGGAATAGTCGGCGTGGGAGAGAATGGCGCGGATGATTTCCTCGGAGTAGCCGAGGTTGACGAAGAATCTTTGCGCCTTCGGCGGGATGCTCCTTGTCGGCGGCGTGATCGGCGTTGGGCCAGCGCTCGTAGTCGAAATCGTGGAGCAGAGCGGTGATGCCCCACAAGTTTTCGTCAGCCCCGTTTTTGCGCGCGTAGGCGCTAACGCAGGCTTCCACGGCGAGCATGTGTTTGCGCAGGCTTTCGGACTGCGTGTATTCGCAGAGAAGCTTCCAGGCTTCGTCGCGTGTCGGCATAGAGGTCCCCCCGAAAAGGGAGACAGCTTATCGCAAGAGGCAGCGATGTTCGAGCGCCACATGTGGAAAAGAGGGGGCTGGCGGGCGCAAATGTGTCTCTGGAATCGGCCGCGCAATCTACTGACAGAGCAGCAAGTTCGCGAGAAACCTGCCCGGAAGAACAGGCGAAAACAGGGCGTAAAAGAGGAGAAACGCGGTCGCAGCCTTAAAAAAAGTTTAAAAATACTCTTGACAGAAAACGGTGGAGTGAAAGATACTCCCCGTCGCGCCAGTTACTGCCTTCCCCCCCGAAGTACGTTCCGACGTTCCTCTCCTATCCGCACGCCGGACAAAGTCAGCGAGGAGTACCGGTGTCGCTAACACTAGAAAAAGAGACGATGAATTCATTGGAATTGGATAGGGAAGTCATTCGCTGCAAGACCTGTGGTCTAGTCCAATACCGTACGCGCACGGGAAACTGCCGGCGTTGTGTGCGGGCCTTGCCCCAGCGTTTAGAGTTCCTGATTCCTCCGCCGGCACCCGAGGAGGAGGCAGGCGCTGAAACCACGCCCGAAAAGTTTGCCAACCGCGAGACGGTCGAGAATATCGGCCAGCGCATCCGCCAGTTGCGCGAATCGCGCGCGATGACCCAGAGCCAGCTGCAATCGCGCTCGAAGGTGTCGCGTTCCTATCTGTCGCGCATCGAAAGCGGACAGATGACGCCGAGCCTCGGCACGCTGGAGAAAGATCTCCGAGGCGCTCAACGTGGGCCTGAACCGCTTCTTCATTCCGGAATCCGACGGCGAAGCTTTGCTGGAGGATCCGTTCATCCAGGGATTGCGGCCGTTCCTGCGGCAATTGGATTGGGAACAGTGGCAGTCCATTCTGAAGAGGCTGCAGGCGATCAGCGACCATGTCAGCGCGATTCCGGCCACATCTCCGCCCTATCGGTAATCCCGCGCGGCTGCCGCAGCCCGCGTCGGGGAATGGCAATGGCAACGGCCATATCACGCAGCCGGGCCATTCGAATGGGCATGCGTTGACGCACGCTCATGGTCACTCCGCAGGGCTATCCGCTGCGGCGTCCTGGCGCGCCCGTGTTTCAGCGGCCGCTGGCGCGGTAATTTTTCGTAAACCAGAGCACACTGGGGACGCGGCGTGATCCGTTGGGATCGCGCCGCGTTTTTTTTGCGCGAAGTTCACACACCTATCCCTGCGATCGCGGTCCGCTCCTTCTCGAATGAGCGATGCCTAGTCGCGAACGATGGAGACCTTGGCGGCGGGAACTTCCAGACGCATCAGACGGTGATTTGAGTCCAGGTACAGCACAACTTCGAGGTCGGAGGTGACCACACGCAGGCCGTCGTAGGATTTGCCTCCAGCGCGTCAGCGAGCCGGCGGATTCGATGGCGATCGTTCCCGGCGTCAGTTCCTGCGGGATCAGGACGGGCAAATTCTGCGTGCCGCCCTTGGACCAATCGTAGACGCGGGCGAGTACGGCGTACTGGTAGTAGAGATTGTTGTCGAGAACGGCGATCAGCGGCGAACCGAAGCTCATGTCCTGTTCGAACGGGCGCGCGCCTTGCATCTCGAGGGTAATTTTGGCGACGCCGTTGGCAAACAAGATGTGCGCGCCATTTGTTTTATCGGCTTGCGAGGTCCATTCATAGCTGATCGGAGTGCCGTCGGGCTGCAAGGTAAGTGTTCCAGTTACGCGTGTGGCGCCGGAGTCAGGCGGCTTGATGTCGGTTGTGCTGCGAGCCGTCCAGCCTCCACCGGTAGGAGAAATCTCGAAGTCTTCGTGGCCAACGGTGTGGCCGTTGAGTTCGATGGTGAACTTTCCTTTGTCCTGTGCAAAGACAGCAGCAGCGGTTGAAGCCGCACCCTTCTTTTGGGCGGCGAACGTCAGTGTAGCGCAGGCCAAAAGGCTGACCATTACCGCACAAAAGAGTCTTGCTTGTTTCTTATCGCTCATTCGGTCGTTCATCGTTTTTGCTTTCCGGCTGAGTAAACCCTTCCAACGGTCCGAGTGTGCCACACAAGATGGCGAGGTCCCTGCCTGATCGTTCCTGAATGCGTTCAGAATGACACCGGTGTCTGTTGCAAGAAGGGCGAGCGACTGACCGTGCTTATGACTGAGGGTTTTCAACCACGAGGTGCGCTTCATTGCCGCCAGTGGAAACGATTCCGCGGCCGAGAATTTCCGCGACTACGCGCGCCGGATCGCCGGAGCTGTCCACGCGGTGGTCCGCCTGTTGATAAGACGGCAGACGCTGTGCGTGAAGTGCGCGAAAGCTGGTTTCGTCCCGGAATAGAGGCCGGCCGGTCATGGTCATGCAACGGGCCAGCAAGACTTCGACGGGCGAATCGAGCCAGACGACGGGAACGCTGGCAGAGCGCAGAAATTCGGGAGCGCCGGTCTGCGCGTAGGTGCCACCGCCCAGCGCGAGCACTGCGGACTCTTTCAGCTCAGAGGCGCGGCCGAGCGCGGCGCGAAGTTGGTCCGCTTCGATCTGCCGGAACGCAGGTTCGCCGAGGCGCTCAAAAATCTCGGAGATGCCCAGACCGGCAGCGGCTTCGATGCCGTCGTCAAGATCAATGAATCGCCAAGCGAGTTGCCGTGCGAGCAGCGTGCCGACCGTGGTCTTGCCGGAACCCATGAAGCCGGCGAGGCAAAGCACTTGTACTCGCTGTGAGGAACGGGGGATGAGAGGCTGCGTCATTCGACTACGATTCAATCCTTGGGCCGCGCGTGAAAGAGTTACAGGGAAACTGCCAGACTCCTCCGCAGGGACCCAGCCCCAAGGAAGATTCTAAGCCGACTTAGAGCGCAAGCCTTCTATCGTTACTTAGTCGCGCTTCAATATGCGGATTGTACCACTGTAGGAAGAGAGTTCGACTTTCGCCAGGCCGCTACCCACCGTGCCGAACAAGCCCTTTGTGAATTTGGAAGCGATGTGCCTTACGCCGTGCGAGTCGGGCTTTAAATAGGCTTCGGCCTGATTGTCGACGGTGCCGGTGGCAGTTTGCGCGTTCAGATCGAAAGAATCGTTTCCGGAGAAGTGAACTTCAACGGTTCCCTTTCCACTGCGCATCGTGTAGATGCCGGTGCGAATGAAGTCGCCGTCGAAAAGAATATTGCCGGATGTGGTGAACAGGGTCACGTTGGTGAGCCCGGGCTGCAACAACTGAGCGCTGCCGCTGACGGAGTTGAAATCGAGTTTGCCAGCGCATTGCGAGCAAACCAAGGAACCATTGGTGGTCCGGACGACGATGTAGCCGGAAACTTCCTTGAGGTGCACGTCGCCGGCGACGCTCTGAAGAGTCATGTCGCCCATGACCTGCTCGACGTAGATCAGGCCGGTCTGCGTCTTTAGCTCCAGTTCGGTTTCTTCCGGCACACTCAGTTGAAAATTGACTTCCAGGTCGGCGGGTTGCGCGGAGACATCCACTATGTTCGCGGAAACATCGATGCGGTCGCCGACATTCTCGGTTTCCAGGCTGACTTTGGAAGAAGCCTGCGTGCCGGCCACGATGACTTCAGAACTCTTGGTGGCTTTCACTTCGATGCGGCCATTGGCGATGTTATGGATGCAGACGACGGGACGCCCTTTCACCGCGAAATGCTTCTCGAAGTGCTGGTTGGCCGCTACGGCCTGTGGCGCCGGCCACAGAAATATTCCCACGCCGAGTATTGGAAGAATGTTGCGTCCCATCGGTTTGCAGACTCATGTCAGTTTACGCTCCCCCCGCGTTCCATCATCGCGGACAGCAATTCCGCCTTCTGCTGGTAAGCGCCAGACAGATATTCGCGCGTCAGATCGTCGCGCGGCTCTTCCTTCACGCGCTGTTCGCAATCTGCGATGAAGCGATCGACGATGTCGAGATTTTGGCGCAAAGAGACATCCACGACCGAGTCGCCTGCCAGCTGCATATGCATCATGTTGGCTTCGTCGTTGTTCAAGTCCATGGCAGTACCGGCATAAAGGTCGCGGGCTTCGGTAGGGGTCGCCGGGTGTTGCAGCTGCAGGGCGATCGCGGCGACGATCAGCGCACCGACGGCTGCGGTAGCCAACACTCGCGTTCGAAATACATCGGCGAAGCCCTGCCACCAGGAGCCACGCTCGGCGGCGCGGTTCTTGATGATTCCTTCCGCTTCGAGCTGCGCACGCAAAGACATCCAAACGCGCGCGGGAGGCTCAGCTTCGGCAGGAAGCAAATGCGCCGTCGCTACAATGGCGGTGAGGTCTTCGACCAGGTTCTGGCAGGCGCCGCAACCGGCGAGATGGGCGCGCGCCGCTTCCGGCACAGGCGTCCAACCCTCTTGCTCGAGGACGACTTCCACTTCTTTACACTGCATGACCGTTCACTCCGCTAAACGAGGCGACAGCAGGTATGTCCGCCGGATTCCAACAAATCCAACGACCTGTTTTTGTCCTTGAGCTGCACCCCGTCCTTGAACTGCACCCCGAAACCCTGTGTGACGTACACCGCGAAACTTTTCGTATTGTAGCTCAATCCCCATGGCCCGTCTGCGTCTTCGCCGCATGGCGTACTTGCCGGGCCTGCTCGCGAATTTGCTTCCTGGAGCAGGTCGCGCAATTTAGTGCGCGCCTTGTGCAGCTGCGACTTCGAATTGCCGACCGAACAACCCATGATGCCCGGCGATTTCGTTGTGCTCGTACCCTTGGACGTCATGCAAAACAAAAACCGTGCGATAACCGGGCGGTAGCTTCTCAATCGAGCGTTCCAAATTCACCCGGTCTACTGCACCGCTTAACCGCAAGTCTGGGGCTCCGATGTCCTTCCTCGGGCCGCCAGTATCCTCATCCGGCTCGGTGGTCTCCTCAAGGGAGGACACCGGAAGCGACTTCTTGCGGAGCCGCATCAGGACCACGTTGACCGTCATCCGGTGCAACCAGGTCGAAAACGCCGACTCGCCGCGGAAGGTGCCAATCTTGCGGAAGAGTTGCAGGAATGCTTCCTGCATAAGGTCTTCCGCGTCAGACGGGTTACCTACCATGCGCAGGCACAAGGCATAGACGCGGCGGCCGTGCAGCTCATATAAGAACTCGAAGGCCCGGGCGTCTCCGGCTTGCGCCAGACGGATAGCTTCCGACTCAGTCAGCGCTACCGGTGGCTGGTGAGTAGGGGTCTCGCTCGGATCGCTTGGTCGGTTTCTGGCCAACGGTCCAATAGCGGCGCATCCACACCTTCGGATGCACCGGGTACCTCCTGGAGTTGTCTTCGCATTAACCCGCAGTTCCTAAGAATTATGCGGGGACCAACGTCCTTCCCGGAGTTGGTTGCCGGGGAGCGCCGGAGAGCAGACTAGCTATTCTCCCCCGACCGAGGCCATCCGTCTAGCGCGGACAAGGCGCTCGTCGGAGAACGTGGAGGGTTCGGGCACTTGCATTTGAGAGCGCACGGTCTTCTGGAACGCCCCGAGTTGGTCCTCGGGCAGAACCAAAAGAAAGGATTTCAACAGGACAATCGCTTCCCGCAGACAGGTATTGATGTCGTAGTGCGCCGCGTCCACCACCCGCCAGTCGGCGTCCGACTCGTTGCAGGCGCCGCTGGAAAGATTCTCGACCGCGAGGCGAAAATCCTTGCCAATGTCCCCGACCATTTCGCCCAGCGTGCCGATCTTGTGTAGGAATTGCGAGCGCTGGGTCAAGAAGCACGCGGCTGAGCAGGTCGCTCATCCGCGCGGTGCGCTGCTCTTTGGTGCCTTGGAAGTTCGAGGCATCGAGAGAAGCGGTATTGGGAATCGTGCCGTAATGCTTGGCGTGCTCAGCGAGAGCGCGGAGGAGCGCTCCCAACTGGTCTGCCAACCGATTGCACAGCGCGGGCGTCATGCTCACTGCCCGGTAGGATTTGTTAAGCATCCGGTGCGGCGCAGTTCCATGGCTTCGTTCAGCGCCACGCTGAACATTATGTAGACAGTTTCCAGCTCTTTAACGTATGCGCCGAAGACCTGGGCTTTCTCCTGCGGCAACCAAGCGCACCAATCATCTTGAACAGAGGGAAGCGCTTGTTTGCGACCGAGCACGAGGACCCCCCGAGTTGCGGGAGTATAACAAAAATCCACAGGGTGTGGAGCAATTTTCTTACCATTTGAACTAACTGTTGGTTAGCTTACGCTTGTTGTATAAAATACTAGTACTAGTCTCTTCGCCTTTGCGTGCAGAGCTTGCGGTCGCAGTTTCGTTGCTCTTCGCGGGCGCAGTTTCCGCTCGTCACAGCCGATTTCTTGCTCTCCGCGGCTGGCCGCTATACTCGCCTGCGACCTCCGAAAGGATTTTCCCTTTGCAATTTGAGCCGCGCGACCAGTTTGAGCAGCGCCAGAAGAAACTCGAGCAAATTCAAGCGCTTGGGCTTCGACCCATTTCCGCGCGAATTTCGCTGGACGGATACCCCCGCGACGCTGGTCGATGCCATACGAGCGAACTCCCGGGCCGGAACTGGAAGCCAACAAACGCGAAGTGCGCGTCGCCGGGCGTATCGTTTCCTACCGGTTGATGGGGAAGGCGGGTTTCGCGCACTTGCAAGGCTCTGGCAAGCGCATCCAGATCTATGTACGGAAAGATGCTGTCGGCGATCGCGGCTTCGAGCTCTTTCATCTGCTGGATCTAGGCGACTCCGTGGGCGTTCGCGGACACATGTTCCGCACCAAGACCAACGAACTGTCCATCTGGGTGGAAGAGCTAACCCTGCTCTCCAAGGCGCTGCTGCCGCTGCCCGAGAAATGGCACGGCCTGACGGACGTTGAGCTGCGTTACCGGCAGCGCTATCTGGACCTGATCGCCAACGAAAAATCGCGCCAGGTTTTTGTGACCCGCGCCCGGATCATCCAGGAGCTACGGCGGTTGTTCGATGCCCGGGGCTACATTGAAGTGGAAACGCCGATGATGCACCCGATCCCGGGAGGAGCCGCGGCGCGTCCGTTCGTTACTCACCACAACACGTTGGACATCGATTTGTACCTGCGCATCGCGCCGGAGCTGTATCTGAAGCGGCTCACGGTGGCGGGGTTCGACCGCGTCTACGAGATCAACCGCAACTTCCGGAATGAAGGCATCTCGACGCAGCACAATCCCGAGTTCACCATGCTCGAGTTTTACGAGGCCTACAGCAACTACCGCGATTTGATGGAGTTGAACGAGCAGATCTTCGCGCAGGTGGCCAAGAACATCACCGGTTCGACCACTGTTCGTTATGGGGACGTCGATCTGGACTTCAGCAAGCTGCAGCGTTTGTCCATGCGCGAGGCAATCGAGAAGTATTGGCCAGTCGAAGCCGGTGCAACGCCAACATCGGCGGACCTGGCTGCTGCCCGGAGCGCCGCGCGCTGCCACGGAGCGCTACAACGCTTGGGCGAAGAGAACCGGTGCGCCTTACGCGGCGGCCAAGGGCACGCTCTACCGACGGCGAATGGACAGGTTTGCTGTTTGAAACGATCGCGGAACACAATCTCGTCCAGCCAACCATTCTTTACGACTTCCCGACTGACATTTCTCCGCTGTCGAAGCAAAAGCCCGAGGACCCGTCGTTGACCGAGCGTTTTGAGATCTACGTTGCGGGCATGGAAATTGCCAACGGCTTCTCGGAATTGAACGATCCCGCCGAACAAGAGCGCCGTTTTTTGTCACAGATGGCGCAGGGCGGCGAGGAAGTCCCCAAGCAACTAGACGTCGACTACATTCGTGCGCTGTGCCACGGAATGCCGCCGACTGCGGGCGAAGGCATCGGCATTGATCGGCTCACCATGTTGCTCACGGATTCCCAATCGATTCGCGATGTCATTCTCTTTCCGCTGCTTCGTCCGGAGTCGAAAGAAGACTCCGCTTCCGAAGCGCATGGCGCTTAACGTATTCTTCTTTCCACATGCGATTTGAATGGTTCGTGGCCAAGCGGTACCTGCGGTCGCCGTACCGCCCGGCGGTACTGCGCTTGGTCACCGCGTTCTCAGTGCTGGGCGTTGCGGCTGGAGTCGCCACGTTGGTCATCGCACTTTCGATGAACACAGGTTTCCGGGAAACCTTGCAAGACCGTCTGCTGGGCGTGACCGCGCACGTTCGGCTCACCCAGCCGGGAGCGGGCGGCATTCACGACTACGAAGCGCTGGCGGCGAAGCTCGCGTCGACACCTGGCGTTCGCTCGGTGACTCCCGCGGTGTATCAGACCATGTTGCTGTCGTTCGGCGGCGATGCGCAGGGCGTCGTGACCAAAGGCATCGACCTGGGGCGCGAGCGGCGTAGCGACGAAGCCTTGCAACGAATCATCGCCGGCCGCTTGGACTTTGCGCCGGACGCCGACGGCATCGACGCACTGCTGGTGGGCAAGCAGTTGGCCCAAGAAGCCAGGATTTCTCCGGGGGACTACGTGACCCTTATGAGCCCCCAGGGGCGGCTCACACCCTTCGGGATGATGCCGCGCACGCGCCGGTTTCGGGTCGCGGGCGTTTTCGACTCCGGCTTCTACGATTACGACGCCAATTGGTGCTTCCTGACATTGTCCGCGGCGCAGGCACTTTCCGGCGTCGGCGACCTCGTGAACGTTCTGGAATTTCGTCTGGATCGGCCGGAGCGTGCCGCCGAGGTAGCCCGCCAGTTGGAAGATCGGGCCGGCGTGGGTTTGGTAGCCTCCACGTGGATGGAAGAGAATCGCGCGCTGTTCCGGGCGCTCCGGCTAGAGAAGCTCGTCACCGCCATTTTCATCGGCTTGATCACCTTTGTGGCCGGCTTGAACGTTCTGGTGGTGCTTTCGATGACCGTAACGGATAAGGCTCGGGACATTGCCGTTCTCATGTCGATGGGGGCGCGGCGGGAACAAATTCGGCGTATTTTCTTGTGGCAAGGAATTGCCATCGGCGCCACCGGCACGATTTTTGGCTTATGCCTGGGATACACCTTCGCCTGGATTGCCGGCTCCTTTCACCTGATTCCGCTGGACCCTCAGGTTTACGCGGTGCCTTATGTGCCTTTTCATCCCAGCGTGTGGGACGGCGTTTGGATCACCCTCGTGGCCATGGGGATCTCCGTTGGGGCGACCATGCTGCCGGCGAGAGCCGCGTCGCGCCTTTTGCCTGTCGAGATTCTGCGCTACGAGTAGGAGGAAAGGGAGCATCGGCGGAAGTCCCGTAAGAAGAACGATTTTGGCGTTTCTGGGGAATCTGTCGGGCGGGGATTTGGTGCCTGGGTTGCTCCTAGTCAGGGTGCAGAGGCCGGTGGGTAGCGTCGGGGTGCATCCCTCAGCCCCGATTGAGCCAAACGCCTACCGTAAGTGATTGAAAAATAGACAGTTAAGAGTGTCCCATATTGGTGCAATCTAGCTCCTTTTGGAGATAGGTAACGCACTGGCGGAAATGGGAAGTGATTGGGCAAACGAGCAAATGTCACGAGAGCTTGCCCGCGGCACTCTAATTGCACTTAAAGCATCTAAATAGGTGAAGACAAGACGAAGATTCAGGAGCGGTAGTTAATAGAGATAATGTCGCAAAACGACGCTAACCCGGACCGCTCCCTTCGCGACGCTGCTATTGCGTCGCGTGACGCGGCTGTAGTACTGGAAGGTCGCGGCCTGAAAAAAAGCTACGGAACTGATGCGCAAACTCTGCATGTTTTGGCGGATGCGAACATCAGTTTGCTGCGCGGCGAAATGGTAGCCATCGTCGCGCCGTCGGGAGCGGGCAAAAGCACGTTGCTTCACTTGCTGGCCGCGCTAGACACGCCAACGAGCGGTACAGTATACTTCGGCTCGAAAGCCATTGAAACGAATCAAGACGCGGCAGTAGCGGAATTTCGAAATCGCGCCGTGGGATTTTTGTGGCAGCGGCATCAATTGTTGCCGGATTTTACCGCTGCGGAAAATGTAGCTATGCCGCTGCTGTTGCGCGGCGAGAATTTCACTTCAGCGCTGGCGACGGCGCGGAAGTGGCTTGCGGAGATCGGACTCGAACATCGGGCCGATCATCGCGCAGGGGAGCTTTCCGGAGGGGAACAGCAGCGCGTGGCGATTGCTCGGGCGCTCGTCACCGAGCCGGCCGTGCTGCTGGCAGATGAACCTACCGGAGATTTGGACGAGCAGAATGCTTGGGCTGTGTTTGAGTTGCTGGAACGGCTGCACCGCACGTACCAGTTGACGTCGCTTATCGCGACGCACAATCTGGAGCTCGCCGCGCGGTGTGACCGTATTTTAGGACTCGAACATGGCGTTCTGCGTACTCGCACGGCTTCGGCCGGTGCGAGGAGGATCCCAGGGGGAGAAGCGAGCTAATCGTGTTCGAACGGTATACAGAAAAAGCGCGACGCGTTATTTTCTTTGCGAGATACGAAGCCAGCCAGTACGGCAGCCCGTACATCGAGACCGAGCATTTGCTGCTCGGCTTGATGCGCGAGGACAAAGCGCTGGCCAATCGCTTCCTGCGGCAGCAAGGATCGATCGAATCCATCCGCAAAGAGATCGAAGCCCGCATCACGATTCGCGAGCGCATTTCGACTTCGGTGGAAGTGCCGCTCAGCGCGGAGTGCAAGCGCATCCTCAATATGGCCGGCGAAGAAGCCGAGCGTCTCGGCGTCAAGCACGTCGGCACCGAGCACTTGCTGCTCGGAATCCTGCGCGAAGAAAAGTGTTTCGGCGCCGAGATTCTGATGGAGCGCGGCCTGCGGCTCTCCACGCTGCGCGAAGAACTCGCGCGCACGTCCGGCGAAAAGACCACCGCCGCGCGACCGAAAGAAACTTCGCTGCTCGCCGAATTCAGCCGCGACCTCACGCAAGCCGCTTCCGAAGGCTCGCTCGATCCGCTGGTCGGACGCGAAGGCGAAGTCGAGCGCGTGATCCAGATTCTCTGCCGCCGCACGAAAAATAATCCCGTGCTGATCGGCGAACCCGGCGTCGGCAAGACCGCCATCGTAGAAGGGCTCGCGCAGCGCATCTCCGACGGCGACGTTCCGCCGTTCCTTGCGGACAAGCGCATCCTTTCTCTCGATCTTTCCCTGATTGTTGCCGGCACAAAATATCGCGGCCAATTCGAAGAGCGGCTCAAGACCATCATGAAGGAATTGATGGAGAGCCAGAACTCGATCGTGTTCATCGACGAGCTGCACACTCTTGTGGGCGCGGGTTCCGCCGAAGGCTCGCTGGACGCCGCCAACATCCTGAAGCCCGCGCTGTCCCGCGGCGAAATTCAGTGCATCGGCGCCACGACTCCCGGCGAATATCGCAAGTCCGTCGAAAAGGATCGCTCCCTCGAACGCCGCTTCCAATCCGTAAAGGTCCCTGCTCCCAACGAAGAAGAAGCCATCCAGGTGATCAGCGGCGTGCGCGAGCGCTACGAAAAATTCCACGCCGTCAGCTACACCGACGAAGCCCTCCGTTATTCCGTCTATCTTTCGAACCGCTACATTCCCGACCGCTTCCTTCCCGACAAGGCCATCGACTTGATCGACGAAGCCGGCGCGCGCGTCAAGCTACGCCAAGCCAGCGTCCCCGAAGAAGTCGGCGAGGTGCAGAAGCGCGTCAAGTTCATCACCCACCGCATGGAAAGCGCGATCGCCACACATGAGTTTGAGAAGGCGCGTTTCTATTCCGAGGAAGAGCGCAAAGAAAAGGAAAATCTTCGCGGCTCTTCGCGAACGCTACAAGCTCGACGACGCCTCCACGGGAATCGTCACGCGCGAAGATATCGAAGAAGTGGTTTCGCGCTGGACCGGCATCGGCGTCACTTCCATCAAAGAAGACGAGCAGCAAAAGCTGCTGCGCATCGAGCCCGAACTCCACAAGCGCGTCATCAGCCAGGACAAAGCCATCACCGCGCTCGCACGCGCCATTCGCCGCAGCCGCGCGGGTCTGAAGTCGCCGCTCCGTCCGGTGGGCTGCTTCTTCTTCCTCGGGCCCACGGGCGTAGGCAAGACCGAAGTCGCCCGCCGCCTCGCGGAATTTCTCTTCGGTTCCGAAAAGTCGCTGGTTCGCTTCGACATGTCCGAGTTCATGGAGAAGCATTCCGTCTCCAAGCTGATCGGCGCGCCTCCAGGCTATGTCGGCTACGAAGAAGGCGGCCAGTTGACCGAGCGCGTTCGCCGCACTCCCTACTCCGTCATCCTTCTCGACGAAATCGAGAAGGCGCATCCCGACGTCTTCAATATCCTGTTGCAGGTCTTTGAAGACGGGCAATTGACCGACGGCCTCGGCAATACCGTCGATTTCCGCAACACCATCATCATCATGACCTCCAATCTCGGCGCGCGGCACTTGCAGAAGCGCACTTCGATGGGCTTCCAATCCGGCACGGACGAAGCCGGTATGAAGAGCATGGAAGACCTGGTGATGGGCGAAGTGAAGCGGGCGTTCAATCCGGAGTTCCTCAACCGGCTGGACGAGGTCATTATCTTCAATCCGCTCGGTGACGACGATCTGCTCCGCATCATCGATTTGCTTGTGGGCCAGCTCAACGACACGCTGATCCACCGGCAGGTGCAGATTGTGGTCTCGCCGGAAGCACGTCAGTGGATTCTCGAGAAGACGTGCGCGGACCGGAACTACGGGGCGCGTCCGCTACGTCGAGCATTGCAAAAGTACGTGGAAGACCCGCTCTCGGAGGCGCTCATCCAAGGTGGAATCACAAGGCCGGCGACGCTGCAAATTTACGTCGCGGGGGAGGCCTTAGCGTTCCGCCCGGTGGGTGAGGCAACCCCGGTCGTCCACTAGCGAATCTGACACAACGCACGGCTGGCCCCGATCAGGTCGGGGCCAACGAACGCACGGCCGGCCCGCACCGGGTTCGGCGGGAGAAGAACAACTTGGGTTTGGGGGCGCGGCCTTGATCACCTCAACGGCCGCTCACATAAGGGTTTGTTCGCCGTTTAGGCTTCTGCGCGCTCGGGTCATCTGGATCGCGGGGGTCGTGTTGTTGCTCGCCTCCGGTTTTTCCGCCGCTTCGCCGGAATTCCTGACCTCGGAAGCAGCCTCGCGTCCGCAGCCCTCTCCCAAATTTGATTCTGGAGACTCACGAAAAGTTTCGTCCCTGACGACTGCGGATCCCAGTGCCGTCCCGCAGGAACGGCCTGCGGAACAACAGGCTACCGTCGTTGATCGCATCATCTTTATCGGCAACCGCCGCATTCGCAGCGACACGCTCAAGGCGCGCATTTTCAGCCGCGAGGGCGATGCTTATAATGAAGAGACCCTGCGCCGCGATTTTCAGGCGTTGTGGAACACCCAATTCTTTGAAGACGTCAAGCTCCGTGTAGAAGATTCACCGGACGGTCCCAACCACAAAAACGTGATCTTTGAGGTTAAGGAACGCCCCGTCATTCGGCGCATCCGTTACGACGGCATTCACTCGATTTCAGAGTCCGACATTCTCGATCGCTTCAAGGAGAAAAAAGTCGGCTTGACGGTCGAGAATTCGTTCGATCCCACGCGAATCAAGAAAGCCGAGGTCGTTCTTCAGGACTTGCTCGGAGAGCACGGGCGGCAATTTGCCAAGGTAACGCCGCAATATGAACGCATCGCGTCCAGCAACGCCGTGATCCTCATCTTCAAGATCGAGGAAGGCCCCAAGGTCAAGGTCGGGAAGATCAAGTTTACCGGCAACCACGCGTTCAGCGATCGCAAGCTCATCCGCGCCATGCGCCACGACCGGCCGTATTCGATCCCCTTGTACTTCTGGGATATCTCGGTGCTCACCAAGACCTACGACCGCGAAAAGTTGAACGAAGACTTGGAAGTCGGTATTCGCGGACTTTATCAGGACAATGGCTACTTCAAGGTCAGCGTCGGCGATCCCGTCATGGAAAGCTTCGACACGCAAGGGTATCGCCTGGGTGTCCCGCTGACTGGGCGCACCCACGGCAAAGCGGTCAACATCACGATTCCCATCGAAGAGGGTGAGCGCTACAAGATGGGGACGCTGAAGATCGTCAGTGCCGACCCCGACAAAGCGTTGTCGCTCAAGGTCGAAGCGCTCAAGAGCATTTTCCCGCTCCACGAGGGCGATGTCTTCTCCTCCGCCAAGATCCGTAAGGCCATCGAAGACTACGGCAAAGCTTACGGCCAGTACGGCTTCATTGATTTCACCGCTGAGCCGTCGATGGACATCGACGACGCTGCCAAGCGCATTGACCTGACCATGCGCTTCACCGAGGAAAAGCAATATTATGTCCGGCGCATCAATTTCAGCGGCAACACCACCACCCGCGACAAAGTCATCCGCCGCGAGCTGTTGCTCGATGAAGGCCAACTCTTCAACAAACGCGCCTGGGAGATCAGCATTCTCCGCCTCAACCAATTGAACTATTTCGATCGCATCGAAGAGGACAAAGCCGTCGAGATTCAGCGCAACACCAAAGATGGCACGGTTGATCTGAATCTTAAGCTCAAGGAAAAGGGCAAGCAGTCGATCGGTCTGCAGGGCGGCGTCAGCGGCCTGGCCGGCACCTTCATCGGGCTGACCTACCAGACCAACAACTTTCTGGGCCTCGGCGAAACGCTAACCTTCTCAGCGCAGTTCGGTGACTTGCAGCGCAGCTTCATGTTCGGATTTACCGAGCCTTATCTTTTCGACCGCCCCATTTCCACTGGTTTTACCCTCTTTGACAGCCGCTACAATTTTGACCAGGCTAAGCAAGAAGCTCTGGCGCTCGGACAATCCGTCAGCATCAACCCCCAGTTCGTTCAAAATTACACTCAGAACAGTACGGGTTTTACCCTCTTCGCCAGCTATCCGGTAAAGCGCCTGTCCTTCACGAGGGTTGCCGTAACGTACGGGCTCACGCGCACGAACATCACCTCGTTCAACCAGGCTTCCTCGCTGTTGTTCGAGGCCATACAATTCCGCAGCGTTGCGGGCCCCAGCGCCTTGAACGGAATTGTGTCCAGCACCGTGACTCCAACCATTCAGTACAACACCATCGATAACCCGATCAATCCCCGGAAGGGCAAAAGCTATTTCTACTCCCTCGCGGTGGCTGGCGGGCCGCTGGGCGGCAACGTCAATTCGGTCACCAACGTTTTCTCGTTCACCATGTTCCACCCCGTCTTTAAGCGCCGCAACGTTCTCGGATTGCACTTCAGCTCTGCGTACACGACTGGGTATGGTGGCAAGGAAGTTCCGCCGTTCAGCCGCTTCTACATGGGCGGAGAAAACGACCTTCGCGGGTATGACATCCGCTCTATCTCCCCGGTTACCTTCATTCCGGTGGCTACGTCGGCTGCCGTTTCGTTCACCGACCCCACGAACTTGTCCGGCAGCGGCACTCCGATCCCCAGGGTGTTCACCGTTCCGATCTTGACCTACACCGCGACCTTGCCTGGCGGCGACGTGCAGAGTTCGGGCAATATTGAGTATCGTATTCCCCTGGTCGGCCCAGTCACGGCTTCCCTGTTCTTTGATGGCGGCACCGACGGAATTGTGCGGACAAGTGCGCTGAAGCTTGATCCTACCGGCCTCGCCAGCTTGCAGCAACAGTTCCCGGGCGCCAACGTCTCCGGCCAGTTGGGGATCGCTTCAGGAACCAACTTCCGGCTGCGCGGCTCGACTGGCATTGAATTTGGCGTGCAACTCCCAATTGTGCAGGCGCCGTTCCGCATCTACTATGCGTACAACGTCAACCGCCTGCACTCCCAGATTGTTTCGCCGCCCGACTATATCAACCCGAGTGAGATCAAACTCTTGCAAGACACGTTGTGCGGAGGCGTCCCGATTGACTCCTGTAACGTTTACAAGTATCAAATCGCGCCGACGCTGCAGGAATTCAGTCTGAATCCGGGACGCTTGTTTTACTTCGAGCCCAAGACTACGTTCCGCTTCACCGTCGGCAAGACGTTTTAGTCTCTTCGGGGGGGTGCGGTCCTGAGTTTTTGACCGCGGCTTGGCAACGAAGACGCCGCGAATTTAGGATCTTTGGTTCATCGGCACTATTTTGACCGCGAGGTCGTTCATGTGTGGGAGGCAGGGGGCATGAGGTTGCGAAAGATTACCAGCTGCATTGCGTTGGCGGCTGCATTGTTCTCCGTGTGGCTGGATGGGTGCGGCAGCAGCAGCAGCGCGAACACGGTCACGGTAACTATGAGCCAACCGTCCGCTGGGCTGGTCGTGACCCAAGTGCTGAATCTTAGCGCCACGGTTGCGGGAGCCACCGACGTCAATGTGACTTGGACTTGCACCTTTACCACCACAACGACTACTACGGCTTCAAACGGCACCACCACTCCGACGACCAGCACCGCGGCTCCTTGCACCGCGGCCACCGGCGTCCTCACCAATATTCAACCAACGACTGTGACCTACACCGCACCGTCGAAAATCACGACGCCACCCTCGACGTCCAATACCACAACTTCTCCGCCGACCGTCACCGTTACCGCCACAGCTGTTGCTGACACCAAGAAGACCGCCACCTGCGTTATCACTCTCGACTCCGGCATCTCCGTCACCGTCGTTCCGGCAAACGCGGCCATCCCCACCAACCAGAATTTCCAGTTTGTCGCCACCTTGACCAACGATACCATTCCCAACGATGTCACCTGGCAGCTCACGCAGGAGCCCACGGCCACCACCACTTTGGAAAACGCGGTGACTTGCAGTCCAGGTTGCGGCAGCATCAGTCTAAACGGTCTTTACACCGCTCCGGCCGCCGTGCCCACTGCACCTACTCCTTCCACCATCACCGGTGATACGACTCCGCAAATTCTCACGGTCATCGCTGTCTCGAAACAGGATTCCACCAGAGTAGGTATTGCCAGCATCACGGTCGTGCCCACCGGGGACATCAACTTCACCGCCATCTCGCCGAATATCGCCCCGCAAGGCGGAGTGCTCCAGGATGTTTACTTGGCGGCCACCAACGTGAACTCCTTGACCAGCATCTTTTTCGACCAGAAGCCGCTATTGAGTTCGCAAGTTCTGGTGATCTCGCCTCCCACGGCGGGTGCCACTCCCACCGGGGCGCGCATCCGCTTGACCGGAGATCAGCTAGCCACTGCCGGTCCTCACACCATCGGCATTTGTAATCCGGCGATTGGGCAAACGCAATGCACGCCCAGTTCTACCGGCGGACCCTTTACTCTCACGGTCGTTTCAGAACGTCCGACGCTCGTTGCCACCTCACCGAATAGCCAGCCCCAGTCGCCTGCGGGTTCCACATCCGGAGGCGCAATCAACCTTGATGGCGGGTATTTCGGTTCGCCGAGCGCTCCTCAAGTTTCCGCGCAGTTCAACGGCAGTCCCATCGCCATTTCGGAGCCAGCTTCCCGGCAGATTGTTCTCACCTTGCCGGTTCTCACGCAGGCAGGTCTGTTTCCGGTCAGCGTTACTAACAACAACGCGTCTCCGACCACCGCCGTCACCAACGTCGCGGTCTTTCCTGATTTCAGTACTTTGACTTCTTCTGCCGTTACCCACCTGGCCTTGCTGCCGGGCGCTGGCGGCGCCACGACCACGCCCAGCGCTATCGCCATCGATGATGTCTTGAATGTCGCTGTCGTCACCGAGGCCGGCACCAACAGCGTCGAATATCTCAACTTGAATGCGGGTTCCCCGACACTTATTCCCGGACGGGTTCCCGTCGGCAACGTCCCCACCGGCGTCGCTGTCGACAACGTTTTGCATATCGCTGCGGTGGTCAACTACGTGGACCGCACCTTAGAGTTGCTCTCTATTCCTGCCGCAGGAGGGACTCCCTCCACGACTCCCTTGGCCACCATTAATCTCGGCACCTTGATTCCTCCGTCCGCGGTCACTACACCTCCGACGCTTCCTCCGTTTCCGTATTCCGTCGGCGTCGATCCCTTTACTCACCTTGCCGTCATTGCATTTGCTTCCACTAACGTGGGATTCCTCGCCGACATCAATCCCGCCAACAGCGCCAACACTTCCGAATGCCTCATCAAAGGCCAGCACCCTCCCTGCGTCATCTCTTCGGTCACGCTAAATACGGGCCAGTATCCGCAGATCGCGCTTCAGCCGCGCATTCACCTTGCCTATGTGACCCCTGGCGGCGCGGGCAATCTCTCCGTCGTGGATCTCACTCAAAAGTCCGCGTCGGTGGGTATCGCCACGGCAACGCGCGCCTCTAACGTGGTCACCATTACCACCACCGCGGCGCACAACATCAATCCCGCGAATCCCGGAACCATTCTCATCAGCGGCGTTTCCACCAAGAACACCAACTTTAACGGGACGTTTTCCGGTATTACCGTCATCGACGCCAACGATTTCAGCTACGGCCAAACCGCTGTCAATGACACCGTCACCGGCGGCACCACCGCCAGTCCGATTGGTCAGGCCAGCTACGGCACCGCGTTCCTCACCTTTAGCATCTCGCCCACCCAGCAGGGGATTGCCATTAACCCCATCACACGCACCGCAATGCTGGCGGACCCCAATGCCACCTCTTCGCAGGTCGACTTTATCGACACTCTCGATATGAGCGTTTCTTCCGTGCAGTTGAGCCAAGGCAGTATCGGCACCACCGCCGGCACTGGCTCGGAAATCCGCGACACCAACGTCGCCTTCCAGCCATTCTCCAACACCGGTGTTTTATTCAATCCACAGCTCAACGAGCTTTCCATGATCGATCCCGCGCGTCTTCAGCGCCTCCAGATCATTCCTACCGGGAGCAACGGAACCGGCTCGGTCAGCGTTCCCAGCGCCACTTCCACGCCTAACACGCTCACTTTGTTCGGCGCTTTGGCTGTAGATGCCATCAACAATGTCGCTTTGGCTGTCAATTCCGGCAGCAACGACATCAGCATCTTGAATCTCGGGGCCGTTCAGCCGATCAAGCCCGTACATATCGGGCAGATCATGCTTACTTCGGGCGGAGTTCCCAACGCAGTGTTGCCGCAGGCCGTGCTCACCACGAATTCCACGCCCTCGGCAGGCGGTGCCGCTAGCATCAGGATCCTCGGCACGGGATTCCAGTCCGGCAGTCCGGTGCAAGTGCGCTTGGACGGCGCGGCGGTGACTTCGTTCACGGTGGTCAGTAACACCGAGATCGACGCCACGATTGACTCGACGTTCCTTACCGTCCCTCGACGCTACGCCCTGGACGTACTCGTCGGCGGGGTCGGCTCCAACGCCACCGATTTCAGCGTTATTCAGTCCGTTGATCTCAAGCCCGCTTGTGGTTCGGGAACTCCCCAGCCCGGAGCCGTCGCTCTCGACACCACGCGGAACATCGCCGTGGTCAGCAACAATGGCTGCGCCAGCGTTTCCCTCATTGATTTGACACCGGGCGCGGCGTCGCCGTTGAAGACCACCATCGCCGTGGGCACTTCGCCCTCCGGCGTCGACGTAATCCCGCGGCTCGGATACGCAGTGGTAGCGAACAACGGCAACGGCACCGCATCGGTGATTAATCTCGATAGCAAAACCGTCGTAGCCAGCCCTGGCACCGGCACGAACCCCACCGGCGTCGCCATAAATCCCTACTCGGGTTTGGCCATCGTCGCCAATACTGGCTCGAACAGTATTTCGGCCATCGATCTCACCTCCATCACCTCCACTACCACAACTCCGACCGTCGTCACGGTTGGTATCGATCAGCAGCCGATCGCCGTAGCTATCGACCCGAACCGCGCGGGCTGCGCCAGCACCACTTCGACCGGCATTGGAATCGCCGTCATTACCGCCCTGCAATTGGGCACCAGTCAGGCCACGGGCGTGCTTGACACCGTGGACATCAGCGCTGCAACACCCGCACAGTGCACAACAATTGCTGCCGCGAACACTACCGCAACTCCAACGGGCATTGTTTTTGATCCCACCGTAGGGACCGCGGGGGTCTTCTATGCTACCGGCAGCCAGGGGAACGTGATTTACACCTTCAATCCAGACACCGGTAGCGCCGTGCCATCGCAGGTTGGCATCAACCCTACCTCCTTGGCGATCAACTACAATTCGGGAACACTGCTGACCGTGAACACCCTGAGCAATACCGTGTCGGTGGTGGACACGCAGACGATGAAGACCCAGGCGACCATGGGAATTGGCGGCTCAACACAGTTCGCGGCGGCAATTCATCCGCTGACGAACATTGCCGTGATCACGGATCAGGCAAACAATCGCGTCCTGTTCGTGCCGTTGCCCAACTGAGCCCAGTTCGGTCAGGCAGGGCTCGCGCTGCACGGATTTCCCGGCCTTGCCGGAAGTGCCCCGGCGGTGAATGGCGGCTGGCCGATTGAGTTTGTGGGATGCTTTGTGATTGCAGCGGGCTCAGCCGCTCGGCTATACTTTCAAGTTTGTTTGGCGCTGCGCGAAGCGCCCTGGGAAGCGCAACGAGTTTTGAGCCAATCGTGAATCGAACGACAAGGAGAATACAGTGAATTCCAGAATGTTGACCGCTGTGCGGTCCAACAGCATCGTGGCCCTGAACGGGTTGGGGTCGCGCAAGACACTTCTTCGGGCAGCTGCCTTGGCGGCCGCGTCGCTTTTCAGCACTGCCGTGGTAAGCGCGCAGGGAACTGCGGCTGCCGGGTCCTCGTCGGGCACCAAGATCGGCGTCATCAGCATACGTCAGGCGATCGCCAGCACCGCCGAAGGCAAACAAGCCGGTGCGGAGCTGCAGTCGCAATTTGCGCCCCGTCAGAACGAGCTCGAGGGCATGAACAAGCAGATCGCCGATGTGCGTCAGCGCCTCGATGCCGGCGGGGGCAAGCTCAGCCAAGAGGAAACCGCCCGGCTAACACGCCAAGGCGAAGTGCTCACTCGTCAGCTGCAGCGCAAGCAGGATGAATACCAGGAAGATGTGAACGCGGCGCAGGGCGACGTCTTCGATCGCATCGGACGCAAAATGGTGGATGTGCTCGACCGCTTCGCGCGCGAGCAGGGTTACGTCGCCATTTTTGATTCCTCGGCGCAGAACACGCCGATTCTGTTTGCCTCTACCAACATCGACGTCACCCAAGACATCGTGCGCTTGTACGATCAAGCCTACCCCGTGAAGGCTGGCACAACGACTCCCGCGAAGCCGGCTGCGAAACCTGCGACGCCGCCCGCAGCCAAGCCGCAGCAGTAATTCGGCAGCGGCAAAATCTAATTTCCGTGAAACGCCCCGGATCAACTCCGGGGCGTTTTTCTTTTCCCAGAAAATCACCACGAAGCTGTCGTGATGGACCGTGCTGGCAAGGAAATACGCAAGGTACTTCCCCGCGAGAGGAGGTTCACTGTCGTATCAGTGTTCAAGCTGTTCATGAGCTGGACGGCGAAGCCGCCTTCCGGCGTTTGAAAGGCCATGACGCGCACGCCTTGGCTTTTTCCCGTCGTCTGGACGCGCACCGCGCCGGGCCGCACAAATTTGCTGAAATGCGCGAGGTAATAGTAGGTGCCAGTGTAGGTGACCTCATGGGTGGTTTTATTGACGATTACCACGGGATGCTGCACGTTGGGGTCAGGATTGCCATGGACGACAGAAACGGCCCACGGCCCGCCGGTTTCATCCAGTATGGCGTTCCAATAGAGCCATGCCGAGGTTCCGGCTTCCAGATCGCTGAAGATGGTATTGCCCCAGTAATCGCCGTCGTCGAACTCATAAACCGGTAGTTTCTTGGTGCGTGAAATCCCGGCTTCGTAGGCGTAGCAGAATTCGTCCATCCAAAACGGAAGATCGGGGTATTGCGCTTCCAGCTTGGCGATCTTGTCGAAGTGTTTGTAGTCGTAGCCGTGATAGGCGGCAATGGACACAAATTTCCGGGCGGCGGGATCGTCCAGGACGATCGGATACCGTTTGTACGCCTCGGCGCGCTCCGGGGCCTCGCTGAGCATCATCTTGGTGGATAGCCCGGATTGCACCACGGCCGGGCCGACAAAATCGCGGAGCAGCACGCGTATCTCCGGGTATTTGATTTTCGTGTAGACCTTTTCCGGCTCGTTGAACAGGCTCAGGTAGTCGATGGCGATGCCGCGCTTGTTGTATTCCTCGAGATAACGCACGAAATATTTTGCGAGCACCGGGTAGTATTTCGGGTCGATGTCCTGGTGTTTTTTCACGTCGTAGAGCATCCAGTCCGGCGGATAGTCCATGGGCGACTGCAAAGCGAAGTTGCCGTACTTGCGGGCGCGAAGGATGTAGGTGCCGACGCCATTGGGACCGAAATCGCGATCGACGGAAAAATTCTTCAATTCCGTGTCGCCGGGCGTGTCGTCGTACGTGTACCACGGGCCCGCGGACTGGAAGTCCGTTCCCGCGATTGGCGTTTTCATGGCGGTGAAGCCCGCGCCGTCTTTCAGATCGAACAGCGAACGAAGAACGTCTTCCTGCTTCTCGGCGGGAAGAGTGTTCAGCGTGATCAGGCCGGCTTCCATGATGGAAGCGCCGAAGCCGTGAATCTTTTGGTATTTCACGGCGTCGTTGATTTGAAACGTCGCGCTCCGATCCGGTTTGGCGTCCGTGAATTGCAGATCCGCCTTGGCTGCGAGCCGGTCGCCGGCTTTCGATGAAACATGCACCTTCACGGTCTGCGCGTTCAGACAGTGGGCGCAGAAACCGAAGCAGAGGCAGAGAACTAGCGTCACGATTCGGGTAAATGGCGCACCCTTCCGGCATTGAGCTTGCGCATGACGGCAAATCATGACGAGAGGATACCATCATAGAGCTCGCTCGGAACGAGGAGGGGTTTCGCCTGGGCTTCGCTTTCGGGGGGTTACCCCCGGGGTGTGATGGGAGTTGTGAAGGATGTCCATGAAAATAAAGGGGTTGCGGGTGTGAGTGTGTGTGCGCAGTCGCGGAAGCGACTGAAGCGAAAGGACTTGGTTGGAGGGGTTCGGTGAGGTTCGCAATGATTCGTATGAGCAAATAGGGCTAGTGGCGAGTGGGGAGTGGTCCGGCGGCTGCCCGGACCGGGGACGAGTGGCGAGTGGCGGAAGGAGGACACTTCGAGGCCCAGCACCCCCAATTCCGGCCCAGGGATAGACCCTAGAGCTTCGGAGCTGGATTCTCGTATCCAAGGGCTGGGCAAACACGGGAGAGAATAGCATGGGAGTATGAATTGGTTAAGTGTTTTGCAGGGAATGGTGGGAATTTGGGAGTGGGCGGCACTGGGGACAGAATGAATGGAATTGGCGGCGGGGAAAAAGGCAACGATGTAGAGCGCGGGGAAGAAAACGTCCCGTCCGTCCCCCGGGTTCACCCGGGAGGGATCAGCCCGACGCTCGGCCACCCGCCGACTCAAGGAATGGGTTCAGACTTGGTTCTATAAAGACGATAGTGGTTTCCGTCAAAACGGTAGCGTGCGATGTAAGCTGTCCCCGCTATCGGTGAGGCTGTTTCGATGTCGCGATAGCCCTTCGATCGAGTATCTAGAACTCTAAAACCGTGACCAACCGCTAGGAGAATGAGCCTATAGCCTCGAGATGAGGGCTGGAACACCCAGAACGCAGCCGCATTCCCTCGCAGGCGCCCTATTCCGGTTGCAATCAGGTCTATCTCATGGGGTCCATCCAGATGAATCTCCGAAGCCAGGAAAGACTCGGTTGTAAGTTCATCGGGTGATTTCCCTTGTGCCTTGAGGTATGGAACTCTGCCCAATCGAGGCGACTCCCAGGATGCTAGAAATCACAACGGACAATATCGCTTGCTTCCAATTCACAATCATTCCTCCATTGGTCCACGACGACAGCAAACATCATCAGTGACAGTCGTGCAACGCGGGTGGCACATCCTTCCTCTAGGGTTCCGTCTTAGCGGCGACGGACGATGTGACGATACCATCGTGAGACGTAACAGTTGGCAGTAAGCTGCGAGGTCGCCCCCGATAAGAGCGAAGGCCACTCGCCATCCAACTTCGTTCCGCCGATTAGCGAGTGAGCTGCAAGCAAAAAAGAGGGTCAGTTTTCTTTGGGGGCGGAGATTTGGTGATTAGTGTCAACGGAGAAGAGGGCGTAGTTGGTCAGGGTATGGCGGTGATGGTAGCGCTTGCCGTGGAGTTCGAGGTACATGTCGGCATACCAGGGGAGCCAGAGTTGCGTTGCGCCATGCTCGAAGTTCACCGGGCCGTAGTCGATTACCAGGTGATCGCGGGTGAGCTCGAGTTCCTTGATGGGCTCGCGGAGATCGGATTCGATGTGCAGCACTTCGTAAGTGCTGGCGGCGACCCACACGCGGCCCTTGAGCGGGACTTCGACCGTTGCTTTTCTGGTTTGCCAGAGCCGCAGGTAGGAACGCTGGCCGGGGCGCTGCTCAAAATGGACGAGCCACGCGGGCTTTCCTTGCCACTGGCCCAGGCCTTCGCAGCGGAATTGCAGTGCAGCGGAAAATCCCGGATGAAAAACGTCAACGCCTAGTCCAAGAAGGCCCGTGGTTGCGAGCGAAGTGGGAAATTCGTCGAGGCCCGTGCCGCCATCGCGCCGCTCGTCGAGAAATACTTGGCCGTCCTTGGTGTGCTCGATGAAGGCGAGATACGTAAAGTCGCGTTTCTTCGTGCGTCCCGACGTGCCATGGGCATCGATTTCCTGATGCTCGATGTGTTCGGTGGCCAGGAATTTTTCGAAGTTTTGCAACTGATCGAGGCTGGCTTTGCTGGCGCGATCCACAATTTCCGCTTCCGAGCAGGTTACGTCCGGCGCGACGCCGGGAACGGCGCTGTCGATATCGGGCGGCGCCCAAGTGCTACGCATGGCGCTGATCGAAATTGGAGCGATGCTTACCGACGCGATCGCCGCTGCCTTTACCGGTGCGGGCGTTCCGGCCGGCACAGGCGACGAATCGAGACTTGCCAGACTTTCGCTGGCAGCCAGGGCTTTTGCGGCAGGAGCCATCGCCGCCGGGGTTGGTGGCTCAGCCGGGTGTTCGCGAATCATGGACTCGGATTGTGGGCGCGAGGCGGCACGGGTGCCCTCAGCGGCGAGAATTTGCGCCAGGAAAGCGTTCGCCACCGCCGCATTCTCTTTGCTCAGGTCCGCGCTGGTGCGAGCTTCCAACTTGGCCTTATCGTAGGCCGCTTGACCGGCATAAGCATTCGCGAGCAGCAGATGGGTGCGCCATTCAGAGCGGTTGACGACCAGTGCCTTTTGTAGCGTTTGCTCCGCTTCCGCAAACTGGTTGCTCTTCAACTGAAGCTCGCCGAGAGCAATCAAGGCGCGCTCGTGCGCGGGATAGTGCGATACCACAGCCTCGAATTTCAGCCGGGCGGCGTCCAGGTTGTTCTGGCGGTACTCCACCATTCCGAGCAAATACTGAACATCGGGATTTTGTGGAGCAATCGCCGCGGCTTTGTTCAAGTGTTTTCGCGAGTCATCCAGATGGTTCTTGTTCATCGCCTCGAGGCTCTTGTCGATTTCCTTCAAGACGTCGAGGGAAACAGCCGTAGACCTTGCGGTGGATGACGCGACTTCCGACTCTGGATGCAGGTAGACGTAGACGTATTGGTTGCGCGATACCAAGGATTCCTCGATCGAGGTTCGCTCGCGAGATGATTTGTAGCCTGCGGCGCTGACATCCACGTTGCAATCGCCCGCTGGAATATTGAAGAACTGCACGAGTGCCGTGTTCTTGCTTGGGCCGCTCAATGCGATTCCCGTTAGGGGACACGAGAGCTTGACGGTGGCGCTCTCACTCACGGGAAGGCCATTGGCTTCGCGCACGCTGACGTAGATATTGACCGCGGATTTTTGCTCTTTTCCGTCCGCCGGGTTTGTGCCAGTTGGGCCGATCACGATAGGCATCTGATCCGCTTGCGCGGCGGCGCGGGAGACACACAAAAGAGATACCGCGTAAGCTGCGAGGAGAATCAGAATCGCGGTTCGGCGTTTGGTTTTCAAGGGCATACGACCACTCCCTCAGTTTCCTTTGGGAGCGGAGATTTGGTGGTCCGTATCGACAGAGAAGAGCGTGTAGTCGGTCAAGGTATGGCGGTGATGGTAGCGCTTGCCGTGCAACTGCATGTAGAGCTCGGCATACCAGGGGAGCCAGAGAGAGATCTTGCCATGCTCGAATTGTACGGGGCCGTAGTCGATGATGAGATGGTCACGATCGAGCTCAAGCTGCGGGATGGGTTCGCGCAGGTCGGTCTCGATGTGGAGGATGTCGTAAGAGTTGGCGGCGACCCACACGCGGCCTTTGATCGCAACCGGGAACACGCCGCGGTTGTTTCTCCAGGTCATCAGACGCGACGGGACATCTTTTTTCTGCTCAAATCGAAGTTCCCACGCGGCTTGTCCGCGCCACTCGCTCAGGCCTTCGCAGTTGTAGGTGACGTCGTCCTCATATTCAGGGTCGAATAGAAAGACGCCAAGTCCCACTAAGCCCTGCGTGGCGAGCGACGTCGGAAACTGATTGAGATTCGTCCCGCCGTCTCTTTCTTCATCCAGATAGGTTGGGCCGTCTTTCGTCCTGCGGATGAAGACGAGGTAGGTAAAGTCCTTCATCTTCAACGGACCGGGATTTCCGTAGGCATCGACGTCCTGATGCTCGATGTGCTCGGTGGCCATGAATTTCTCGAAGTTCGCGAGTTGCTTCTTCATGCGCGCTTGGGTTCTTTGGAGGAGTTCATCGGTCGAGCAGCTTACGTCTGGCGCCAGAACGTATTCCTTGGCGTCAACGTCGGGGGGCGCCCAGGGCCGCACGACCGCTGGGGGAGCGGGAATCGGCTGGGCCGCCGCGGCGGAAGCGGGGAGCGCGGCAGGCTGCGCATTGCTCGCCAACGTGGCCGCGGCGATTGACGCAGCCTTGTCCAGTGCGGCGAGACCGGCCTTCGCGTCTTTCGCTGCGGGGTCATCCGGATAATCCCGAATCACGCCCTCAAAAACAGTCCTGGCTTCGGCGATCTTGTTCTCAGTAACAAAAATGCGGCCGAGCAAAACGCGCGCCGGAACGCCGTGATCTTTGCCGCCAAGTTCGGCAGCGCGCTGAGCGTGCTGCCGCGCTTTCTCAAAATCCTTTTGATCCCCGTACGCGTAAGCGAGCAGGTAGTGCACGCGCCAATCCGCACCGTTGACCAGGTAGGCCTTTTCGAGGGCCTGCGCGGCTTGCGAGGCTTTGCCGGTGCGAAGTTCGATCTCTCCAAGCGTGACGAGAGCGCGTTCGTGTGACGGGTTGATGGCAATCGCGGCTTCGAGTTTGGTTTGGGCAAGATCATAGTGTTGCTGGTAGTACTCGAGCATGCCGAGGAGATACTGAACCTCGGAATTATCCGGCGCCATCTTCGCGGCTTTGTCGAAGCGTTGGCGCGAAGCATCGAACTGCTGGTGCCGCATTTTGTCGAGGCCCTTGTCGATCTCGGATTGCAGGCGGGGCGTCATCTTCGACTTGTTTGGCGGCCCATTTGCGGGCGCAGACTCAGGGACCATGTAGACGTACACGTTGTACGAAGACAGGCTGGGCATGACGGAGGCATGCTCGGTGGTGGTTCTGTACCCTGCGGAAGAAACTTCAATCTCGTAGTCGCCTACCCGGATGCTCGGAAATGTGGCGGCGGCATTGTCTTGGGTGGGAGAGGTGAGGTGTATGCCGCTGAAGTCGGAGGATATCTTGACGAAGGCGTTTCCCTGGATGGGTACGCCGGTGTTTTCTCGCACGCTTACGACGACGGTCACGAGCAGATCCTGAGGAAGACCTCCGCTGGTTGCTCCTCCGAATCGAGGCTGCTGCGTGCCCTGGGGAAGAGCAGGTTGCCACGCCAGCGCGGAGAAAAACGTTGCGAGCGTTAGGGCTCGCAGGAGATGAGCGCGGTTGCCGGGCCGGTTTGCCACTTCGGTTCCTCTAACGGAAGGACCAGTTCTTCTGGATGCAAACAATAGCGTTGAGCGGGCGGTTTGGTCAAGAGACCCAGCGCCTCAGCGGCCTATCTGATGACCGGCCACCCGTATCTTGCTTTTGCCGTGCTGCGGGAATATACTGCTGTTTCGCTCTGAAGCGGGTCGCACGGAGAGTGGGCGCAAGCCCACTTTTTTGTTGGCGCCGGTTGGAGTGCACTTGATACCGGCCTAGGCCGGGGAGTCTCCGCGTGAATTTAGAAAGAATCCGCGAAGCCGCCGAACGGGTAGCGCGTTCGGAGGGACTCGAAGTGGTCGATGTCGAGTGGAAAGTGGGGAAACAGAGATTTCTGCGCGTCTACATCGACAGAGTGCCTGGAGGTAACGCGCGTAGTGGCGCGGCGCTGATCAGCGACGCAAACGGGCAACTTCCGGCGGCCGCTGAACAAGTTGCCGGCGGTGATCCGGACCCGAAGGTCAGCCACCGGGATTGCGAGCGGGTGAGCCAGCAGTTGAGCGTGATCCTGGACGTGGAAGAGCTGATCACCGGACCGGCGGGGTACACCTTGGAAGTAAGTTCTCCGGGGTTGGACCGGGAGCTCAAGAGGGCGGCCGACTTTGAGCGGTTTACCGGACGGCTGGCGAAGATTTCGACGGGCGAGCCGGTCGGCGATGCAAGGTTTTTCGAGGGGCGCCTGGCAGGGTTCGCGGACGGAAAGGTCCGCATGGAGCTGAAAGGGCGGGAGGCGCGGATGGTGGAGCTGCCGTTGGAAGCCATACGCAAGGCAAATTTGGTCGTGGAGTGGTGAAACGGGATTTCATCGACGGCACTTTAGGGACGAACGTAAATGGCGAATCTGCTCTATCAACAAATCGAGATGTTGAGCCGCGAGAAGCACATCGAGCCGGAAATCGTGGTGTCTGCGATCGAAGACGCGATGGTGGTGGCGGCGCGGAAATATTACAAGACGGAAGAGGACCTGCGCGCGAAGTTCAATCAGGAAACCGGACAGGTGGACGTGTATTCGGTCCACATCGTCGTTGAAGAAGTAACCGACCCCAAAAAAGAAGTCAGTCTCGCGGAAGCCAAGAAAAAAAATCCCGCAGCGGAAGTCGGCACGGAAATTGTCGCGCCCAAGCCCACCGACGTGCTGGGCCGCATCGCGGCGCAGACGGCCAAGCAGGTGATCCTGCAGAAGGTGCGCGAGGCCGAGCGCGACACGATTTACAACGAGTATCACACGCGCGTCGGCGAGCTGGTGACCGTGATTGTGAAGCGCGCCGAAGGGCCGGACCTGATCGTCGATATGGGCCGGACGGAGGCGCGGCTGCCGAAGCGCGAACAGTCGAAGCTGGAAACCTACAACATCGGCGAACGTCTGCGCGTGGTGATCAAGATGGTGGATCGCGCGGCGAAAGGGCCGCAGGTGATCGTGTCGCGGGCGGATGCAGGTTTGGTGCAGCGATTGTTTGAAATGGAAGTGCCGGAAATTTATGACGGCACGGTGCAGATACGCCACGCGGCGCGTGAAGCTGGCGAGCGCACGAAGGTGGCAGTGGCCAGCCGCGATAAGGATGTGGATCCGGTGGGCGCGTGCGTGGGAATGAAAGGCATGCGCGTGCAGTCGATTATTCGCGAGCTGCGCGGCGAAAAAATCGACATTATTCCGTACAGCGAAGAGACGGTGGCGTTCGCGCAGAAGGCGCTTAGCCCGGCGAAAGTCACGCGAGTACAAATCACCGACCCAGAAAATCGCAAGCTGGAAGTGATTGTCGAGGATTCGCAGCTTTCTCTGGCGATCGGGAAAAAAGGACAGAACGTCCGCCTAGCGAGCAAGTTGATCGGCTGGGACATCGACATCAAGAGCGAGGAAGAGAAGCGCCGCGAGATCGAAGAGCAGATGACGGCGTTGACCGCGCCGACGACGCCGTTGACGGCGTTGGCGGGTGTTGGCCCCAAGACGATCGAAAAGATCGAAGCGGCAGGAATCACGAATGTCGAGAAGCTGGCCGGGATGACGCCGGAGCAGCTGATGGAAATTCCGGGCATCGGCGAGAAGATGGTCGACAAGATTTATCAGGCGGTGAACCGCTTCTACGAAGGTGGCGAAGCGGCTGCCTCGGCCGAACCGGTTGAAAATACAGACTTGCTGGCCGACGACGCCGCTCCGGCGGAAGAAGCCACCGCAGCCCCGGCGGAGGAAGTCAGCGAAACTGCGACGGAAACTACGGAAACTGCAGCGGAAACTAGCGAAGCGGCAGTCGCGACTCCGGCCGCGGACACCGAAGAAGCGCCGCAGACGACGAACGAAAACGCCGACGGCGCGGAATCCGAGCCCGCCAAAGCAGGCAATGACGAACATAAGGACGACGAGCAAACGGAAGAGGCTAAATCTTAAGAGCGCATGACTGACGCAAACCAAGTCCGAATTAACGAGCTGGCCCGCGAACTCGAGGTCAAGGCCAAGGCGATCATCGACCTCCTGGCGGGATACGGCGTCACCGAAAAGAAGACGCATTCGAGTTCCATCCCTGTGGATGTGGCGGAAAAAGTCCGCGAACACCTGAAGGGAGTTGCGGATGCCGAAGCTGCTGCTGAAGCAGCGGCTAAGGCCGAGAAAGACGCGAGGGAGGCAGCGGCCAAGGCCGCGCGGATGAGGCCGGCTGCCGCACCCGCCGCACCCGCCGCCCGCGCCCCGCGGCGCCAGTCGCAGCGAAGCCTACGGCTCCAGCTCCGACTGCTGTGTCCATCTGCATGCGCCCGTTGCTGCTCCGGCCCCTGCGGCGGCTGCGCCTGTATCGGCGGCGCCTGCGCCCTGCGGTAGCTCCAGCCTGCCGAGACCGCCTGCACCGAAACCTGTAGCGCCAGCGCCTGCCGCGCCAACTGTGATACTCCATTCGCCCAAGTTCAGCCGGCTGCGCCTGTAGCGCAGGCCAAGCACTGGACAGCCACCTTCTGGCGCGTCACCAGGGCCGCGACCTGTGCCGCCACAACGGCCCGGGCAAGCGCCCGGAACGCAACCATCGGCCGCGCGTCCTGCTGCCGCGGCGCCCGGTGCGCCTGCGGCTCGTCCGAATGTTCCGCCACGCCCGCCGATGCCTACGGGCAATCGCGGACCTGTTCCAGGCACGACTCCGGGAAGCCAGCGCCAAGGTGGACCGAGACCCGGCCAGCCGATCCGCCCGCTGCAGTCAGGCGGTCAAGGTGGACGCCCGTTTCCGCCGCGTCCAAGTGGACCTGGCGGGCCAGGTGGTCAGCCGGCACGACCTTTCGAGCAGCGCCGCGGCCCCGTGCCAACGGGCACGCGTCCCGGCCCGCGCGCACCCGGCCGGCCGGGCATGCTGCCGCCGCTACCGGAAAAAATGCCGCCGAAGGCGGAGCCCGGTAAACCGCTGTACACACGTAAACCGCCGCAGCGCCAGCGCCCAGTGGCCGACAAGCGCGAGCAAGAAGGCGAGCGCAAGCTGCACCCGACGCGCCAGCGTCCTGGCGCAGGAGGCCGCGGCGCCGCAGTCGCGGTAATCGCGCCACCGGAACCGCGTCGCGCCGCGCGAAGTCACCATCACCGAAGGCATCACCATTCGCGAGCTCGCCGAAAAGCTTGACGTGCGCGCCAAAGAACTTGCTGAAGACGCTGCTGGACCGCGGCGTGTTCGCCAGCATTAACCAGGCATTGGATGTTCCGACGGCGACGACGCTGGCGGAAGCATTCAGCGGCGTTGTGAGCGTGGTCTCCTTTGAAGAAGAGATGGTGCTGGAAGTCGCGAAGGAAGAGACGAAGGAGAATCTGAAGCCGCGGCCGCCGGTTGTGACCGTAATGGGTCACGTTGACCACGGCAAAACCAGTTTGCTGGACGCGATTCGCGAGGCTGACGTCGCCGCGGGCGAAGCCGGCGGCATCACGCAGCATATCGGCGCGTACAAAGTGATCGTAAACGACCGCGCGGTGGTTTTCGTGGACACGCCGGGCCATGAGGCGTTTACGCGGATGCGTGCACGCGGAGCGAAGGTCACCGACATCGTTGTGCTGGTGGTGGCGGCGGATGACGGCGTGATGCCGCAGACGAAAGAAGCCATCGACCACGCCAGAGCAGCGAATGTGCCGATCATCGTGGCCATCAACAAAATCGACAAGCCCGAAGCGCAGCCGGAGCGCGTGAAGCGCCAGCTTGCGGAACTGGGTTTGCTGCCCGCGGAGTGGGGCGGCGACACCGAATTCGTGGAAGTTTCCGCAAAGCAAAAAAAGGGTATCGACAAACTGCTGGAAACGATTCTGCTGGTAGCCGATTTGCGCGAACTGAAAGCCAATCCCGACGCGCCGGCAACCGGCACCGTGCTGGAATCGCGCGTCGACAAGGGCCGCGGCCCGGTGGCGACGATTCTGGTGCAGAACGGCACGCTGAAGCGCGGGCGACTTCTTCATCTGCGGCGCGGTGTTTGGCAAAGTGCGCGCGCATGTTTGACGATCGCGGACGGCCTGCGAAAGACGCGCCGCCTTCGACGCCCATCGAAGTGCTCGGTTTGCAGGGTGTGCCGGATGCGGGTGACAACTTCCAGGTCACCGACGAAGCCAAGGCGCGGCACATCGTCGAATACCGGCAGGCGAAACAGCGCGACGCGGCCATGGCTCGCTCGAGCGGCGGGCGCATTACGCTCGATCAGCTTCACGAGCAGCTCAAAGCCGGCGAAGTCAAAGAACTGGGGATCGTGATCAAGGCGGACGTGCAAGGCTCGGTGGAAGTGCTCAGCGAAATGCTGCCGAAGCTTTCAACCGACCAGGTGAAGCTGAAAATTATCGGATCCGGCGTCGGCGCGGTCACGGAAAACGACGTGCTGCTGGCTTCGGCTTCCGGCGCGATCATCATCGCGTTCGGCATCCGGCCGGATCGCAAAGCGCTGGACCTGGCGCAGCAGGAACACGTGGACATTCGCACGCACACGATCATTTACGAAGTGTCCGACGAGCTTAAGAAGGCCATGGAAGGCCTGCTCGAGCCGGTGATTCAAGAAACGTATCTGGGCCGGGCGGAAGTGCGCAACACGTTCCGCGTCAAGGGCTCCGGCACGGTCGCCGGATGCTACGTGGTGGACGGCGTGCTGAAGCGCGACGCGCAGATTCGCGTGTTGCGCGATGGCGCGGTCATGTACACTTCCAAGCTCAGCTCGCTGAAGCGCTTCAAGGACGATGCCAGCGAAGTGCGCACGGGTTTTGAGTGCGGCGCGGGCATTGCGAACTTCAACGACGTCAAAGTCGGCGATGTTCTGGAGTGCTTCCAGGTGACGAAATTGAGCGCCGCGGAAGCCGCCGCACAGGGCAACGCACCGGCGGCGCGCAAATAATCAGCGCGTTACAAAGCTAAGGTCGGGCGTTTCGCGACTGCACAGGGAATTGTTCCGGAGCCGTTCATGCCGGTCGGTCTGCTCACCCTCGAGATACACATCCCGGACGCGCAATCGCTGAAGGACAAGAGACAGGTGCTGCGCAGCTTAAAAGATAAGTTGCGCCGGCAGTTTAATGTGGCCGTGGCGGAGCTGGACCATCACGACGTATGGCAGCGATCGGTGGTCGGCGTGGTGACGCTTTCGAATGAAGAGCAGCACGTGCAGGAGTCGCTGCAGAAAGTACTGGACGAGGCGGACCGCATTCTCGGCTCGTTCTTGATCAACCAGAAGTTCGAGATCGTCTAGGGAGCGCCGCACGGACGCCGATGAGCCCGACCAATCACCGTCATGAACGCGTGGGCGAAGAGATCGCTCACGAAATCAACGCCATGCTCGCCGGCGAGCTGAAAGATCCGCGCCTGGAAGGCATGGTGGTCGTCAGCGAGGTGCGCGTGCAGCCGGACATGAAGCACGCGCGCATTTTTGTCCATGTGCCTGGCACGAGCAAAGAGCAATCGGACGCGGTCAAGGCGTTGGAGCACGCATCGGGTTACATTCGCAGCGAGATCATCGAGCGGCTGCAGGTTCGGCGTCTGCCAGAGCTTCACTTCGCGCTGGATCTTTCGCAAGAGCATGTCCAGCGCATCGAGCAGCTCTTGAAGGAAGTGAAGAAGGACAAGCCGGCGACTTCGTAGGCCGGCGTGCAGGAGGATGCCCCGGTGGTTCGGGGACGCTACATACCGTGTAGCGGCGGTTCGTAGACCGCCATCTTCGATTTTTCTGTTCTAAAGGTTCAAAGCGAATGCCACGCCAGCCACAGCCGGCGCCGTTTGACGGCGCGCTTGTGATCGACAAGCCCAAGGGCAAAACGTCGCACGACGTAGTCGATGCCGTGCGCCACCTGGCGGGTTTCCGTCAAATCGGGCACCTGGGAACGCTCGACCCGCTCGCTACCGGAGTGCTCGTGTTGCTGCTGGGCCGCGCCACGCGGCTGGTGCAGTTCTACTCCGGCCGGCGCAAGCGCTACGCCGCGGGTTTCCGCTTTGGCTTTGCGACGGACACATACGATTCCGACGGCGAAGCGCAGGGCCCCGAGGTAACGCCGTCCCTCGACGCATCCGCGCTCGAAAAACTGGCTGCCGAGCGCGTTGGGCGCTTCGAACAAATGCCTCCGTCGTTTTCCGCAAAAAAAATTCACGGCCGCCCGGCGTACGAGCTCGCGCGAAAAAAGCAGCCCGTGGAGTTGAAGCCCGTCGAGGTCGAGGTTTTCGACTACAGGCTGACGGGGGTGGAAGGCTGCATCGCCCGCTTCGTGATCGAGTGCTCTTCGGGAACGTATATCCGCGCGTTGGCGCACGAAATGGGACAACGACTCGGTTGCGGCGCGCACCTCGCTGAGATCAGCCGCCTCGCTGTCGGAGAGTTTTCCCTGGAGCAGGCAGTCAAGCTCGAGGAGTTGGCGGAAGCGTCGCGCGCAGGGGAATTTGCCCGCTATTTGATCCGCTTGGAAAATTTGCTGCCCAATTTTCCTAGAGCGAATGTTCTGCCGGTTGTCGAGCGCCGCGTGCGCCACGGGTCGAAATTCAACGTGATGGTGGCGCAAGTTCAGCCGGGGCGCGTCGAGCTGCCACCTGGCGCGACTTCGGCTCTCGATGCCGGCGAGCCTCGTCCGCCGCGCCTCCGTGTCTTCAACCAGCAAGACAAACTCATCGCCATAGCGGAAGCGGTGGTTCCGCGCACGTATCAGCCCATCGTGGTGTTCGAGCCACTGCCCTGAGGCGTGGCTCTTTGATTTCGGCGCTTTCCGCCCTTGTAAGGGCTTAGCGCTGTAGTTATAGTTTTTGCGCGGGGGTGCAATGTCGGCTGCTTCGTCACCATCTGCAGTGCAAAACTCGGCTCGAGGCATGAGCCGGCTGGTTACCGTAAAAGAGGAACCCGGCCCTGACGAGGGTCGTGTTTTGTGTAGTGAGCTCGAGGCCGGCAACATCCTGTATTTCCCGCGCACGCCGTTTGACTTCCCGGACGACGACGTCCAGTTCCTGCTCACGCGCAAACAGACCGACGCCGCGTTTCACAAGAACATCGCGTATCGTCCGGCGGCAGATCGTATTACAGGCATCGATAAGTCCGCAGGTCCTGAAGTCGACCGCTTGCGCGCCATCCTGCGCGGCTACTCACAACATTCGGCGCGCTTCCTTGGCGAACTGCTCTCGCCGTATGCGGGAAAGTGGAAGCTCGACTTCGCCAGCTACCGTCCCTTGGAAGAGCGCGGTCGCCCGGCGCGGCTTCGCGCGCGCAACGATTTGCCACACGTCGATGCGTTCCCGACGCGCCCCACAAACGGCGATCGTATCCTGCGCTTGTTCACCAACCTGAATCCCGCGCAGAACCGCGTGTGGATCACCAGCCAGACGTTCGACGTCATCGGTCCGCGCTTCGCTAGAGCGATCGGATTGCCACGGGCGCGCGGTGGTAACGCCATCCAGCGAGCTTTTCGGAAGATCGCAACTGCCGCTCATCTTCCCGGCGCCAATCGTTCTCCCTACGACGACTTCATGCACCGCTGCCACAACGCCATGAAGGAGAACGCCGAATTTCAAGAAGGATGCCCCAAGCAGCGCTGGGAGTTTCCGCCGCACTCGACATGGATCGTGTTTACGGATTTTGTTAGCCACGCGGTGTTGGAAGGGCAGTACGCTCTGGAACAAACATTCATCGTTGCGCGCGACGCCATGGTGCGGCCGGAGAGTTCTCCGGTTGCGATTCTCGAGAGCCTCGCAGGCTATCCGCTGACCAACCCGAGCTAGTCAACGAAGACTTCCGCGCTACGGCAGAGGCGGCTGGTTGGACGGCGGTGTAGGATTTGGAGTCGGAGGCTGGTCGGGATTCGGAGTCGGCGCCGGAGGCGGAGCATTCAGATCGGGAGTCGGAGCAGGTGGCGCCCCTGCACCGATCGAACCTCGCGTGGTCGCGTCGCCGCGTCCCGCGAAGATGCTCGGCGCTTGGCGGACTGGAGACCTCAGTCTCCGCGGCGTAACCAAGATCATGAATTCCGTATCCTGCAGCGAATTGTTTCTGCCTCCAAAGGCGTAACCAGCGCCGGGAATATTCGCGAGCCCCGGCAACCCGGTGATGGCGCGCGTTTCTTCCTTGTCGAGCAGACCCCCAATTAGAGTCGTTTCATCCTCTTTTACCCGGACGGTTTGATTTAACGTGCGATTGGAAATGATGGGAATGCCGTTGATACTGTTGCCCGACAATGCCCGAATCTCAAATTCCAATTGAAGCGTGACTTCGTGATTTGGATGGATGGTGGGCGTGGCCTTCACCTTCACGCCGAGATCGATGAATTCCGAGCCAGGGTAGGGAGTTTGCGTTGGCGTGCTGCCGGTGGCGAAGCTCGAGGAGTCCTGGATCACGGTCACGACGCCTTGATTGGTGGTCGTGCCCAGGGCTGTGAGAGCGACGTCGGGTAATCCACTGCTCGTCAGGACATCGCTTATGATCGCGGAGGGAGTGGCGGGCGTGGCGATCTCCAGGCGATTGGAAAAAGTTCCCTCGCCGAGCCCTATGTAGAGTGCCAGGGTGCTCACACCCTGGTTGGTCACGACGATACTCGGAACGTTGCCGCCGGTGAAGTTCGCGATGGCGATTCCGGCCGGCGTTGTCGACGTTGGCAGCGGGGAGCCGAGCGCCGCAGTGAACGTGGCGTCCGCGTTGGTGCTGCCCAAAAGAACCGAAACGGTGTTGTCGCCCTGATTCACTACCGCGAGATCGGGGATGCCGTCAGTATTCAAATCGCCCACGGCAATGGCGACGGGAGTTTGACCCACTGCGAGCGGAGAGTTTGTCGGTTCTGTGAAATGAATATTGGCGTTGTTGTCGACCGATCCGAGCAATAGTGTCACGTTATTGCTGGTCTCGTTGACCACGGCAAGGTCCACCTCGGGAGCGCCCGTCGAATTGTTGTTGTTGCTCAGCGATGTATTCCGCAAATTGGCTATGGCCAGCGCCACTGGGCCCTTTTCGGCAATGCTGGCAGTGTTTTGCAGTGCGAAAGGCGAAGCAGGGAACTGCGTGAATCCACCCTTTCCGTCGCCTTTGAAGACGGAGATGGTGTTATCTCCCCGGTTTGCCACTGCGAAGTCGGCGTCGCCGTCACCATTGAAATCAGCCACCACCACCGCGCTCGGACTTGATCCAACGGTGTAAGGCGAGCCCGCCGCCTCCGTAAACGTGCCGTCGCCGTTCCCCAGCAGTACGGTCACATTGTTTGAAGTGGCATTGGCAATCACCAGATCAGCCGGGGCCACGGTGACTCCTGCTGAATTCGTGGTCGTGTTGCCGAGGATTCCGGAGGCGATTGCGATGGGGCCGGTCTCGTTCTTAGGCAGTACGAGCGGCGAGTTGGCCTGAGCGACGAAATTCCCATTGTCTTGGTTCAACAAGATGCTGATCGAGTTGTCGTTCTCGTTGACCACCGCCAGGTCCGGCAGCGTGCCCCCGCTGTAGTTGGCTGCCGCCAGCGCCACGGGATTGTTTCCCACGGCAAAGCTCGTTTCGGGGAAGGTGGTAGACGTTGGCAGCGCCCCCACGATCGAGTTTGCTGCCGTGCCCGTTCCGGTTCCGACGCTACCCGAGAGCAGCGAGAGCGTCACCGGGTAGCGGTCGCCCACGAAAAATGTCACCGGCTTGCCATCTTGCGCTCGAAGCAGAACCTGACGGCCGCTCTGCACCAGGGTCAGCGCATCCGAAAAATTGGCCGCTGTACCAGGCAGCGTCAGAAGGAATGTCGAATAGCCTCCGCCGAAAACGGTGAACCCAGGAATGCTCGACAGACCCTTGGCGCTGAACAGTTGTCCCAGGATCGTGAGCGCATTGGCCACGTCATTTGACTGCGCCAGCGTGCGAATGTCGTTGGGGCTGACCAGAAAAGCTTGGTTCGAAGCAGGCGGCGTGATGCCTAGGTTGGAGGCCTTGTCCTTATCGATCTCCAGCAGCTCCACCTCGATCATGAGTTCGCCGCGCGCCTTTTCCGTCTGCCGGATCAACTCGCCCGCCAGCGCCAATCGATCCAGCGAGTCGCGCATCGTAATCGCCCGGGTGTGCGAATCGAGCTCGATATGCGTGGAACCCGTGATTTCCCGCAGCACGCGAAGTAGCTCGGTCATTTCTTCCGGCGCTACCGAGGACGGCAGCACGAAGGTCTGCTCCGCCTGTATTCCATACTCGCGCCGCTTCTCCGCGGAATCCGGAGCCACGAAGATCAGCGTCGCCTCCAAGGGACGCCAGAATGTCCCCGTTTGTTCGCCAAGCAGGGACATCGCGGTTTTGAAGTCCACGTTATCGATGCGCATTCTCACGTTGCGCGGCGTTAGGTCCGGATCGAACGCGGCTTTGATGCCGAAAGCCTGCGCCACCTGTTGATAGGCGGTCTTGGTATCGCCGCGCAGGTTGAAGCTGTGCTTGCCGTCTTGCACTTTCAAATGCGGCATACCTTCTATTTGCGCTATTTGCGTCGGGGGCCGCGCCGATTCGTCGTCCTTCATTGCTTCCATCTGCGCGATGCGCTCGGCCACCACCCCGTTTGTCGGATCGATTTTCATGGCTGCCCGCAATTCCGCAGTGGCTTGTGCGACATTGCCCTCGACAGCTAGTCGCTCGGCGCTATCGACGTGGCTCCGCACGAGCTTGGACCGTAGGATGGCACTCCGCCCCGCGATCGTCGTGTCTTGTGGCGAATAGCGCAGTGCTTCGTCGTAGTCGTTCAGAGCCTCATCGACCTGGCCCTGCGCCTCGGCTTTTTCGCCTCGCTCCAGGGCCCGTTGCGCGCGTTTCGAGTCGGGGGCGATGGTCTTCAGGGGTTGTAAGCCCGCGGGGGATTGTCCGGCCCGCAACGGCGCGCAAAGCAGCGCCCACGACAGGAGAAGTGCGGCGGCTTGCCGGGTAGTTTGTGCCAAGAACATAGGTCAAGGTATTCTAGCGTGAAGATATAGGACCAGTGTGGTCCGGTTGACGCAAGTAGCTAATAAGGGTAAACTTAAGTCGTAGTTGCAACTGAATTTCAACTGGAGTCTCCTTGCTCTCCGCTTTTCTCATCGCCCTCCGGGAAGGTGTCGAAGCCTCGCTCGTTGTCGGCATCGTTTTGGTGTACCTCTCCCGCACGGGCCGCGCTCAGCTCGCGCGCTTTGCCTGGTATGGCGTCGCCGCAGCCAGCGCCCTTAGCCTCGGGATAGCCATAGCCTTGGAGCGCTGGCGCATCAGCGAGGACGGCTTTGAGGGCGTGCTCTATCTTGTGGCGGCCGCCTTCGTCATTACGATGATCGTATGGATGAATCGCGTTGCGCGCCACCTGAAAAAAGACATCGAAGAAAAAGTGGAAGCCTACGCCGTTCGGGCCGGCAGCGCGGCCGGCTGGGGCATTTTCCTGTTCGTGTTTCTGATGGTCGTGCGCGAAGGCGCGGAGCTCGCGCTGATTCTGCGAGCCGTGGAACTCTCCACCGAGGGCTTGCAGACATGGATCGGCACGCTTGGGGGCATTGCCGCCGCTGTAGCCGTCGGGCTGTTTTTCTTCAAAGGCACGCTGAGAGTGCCCTTGCACCGGTTTTTCGCGGCGACCAGCGTTATCCTGATGCTCGTCGCTTTCCAGCTCGCGCTCAGCGGCTTGCACGAGTTGAGCGAAGCGCAGTGGCTGCCTTCCAGCAAGATGGAAATGGCGATCATCGGCCCTATCGTGCGGAACGAGTTGTTCTTTTTCGTGTTCATCTTCGGCGCTGCCGCGCTCCTCGTCTTACGCGAATGGCAGTCTGCCTCCCACGCGACGGCTGCGGAGCAGGCCGCCGGTGAAGCGGAAAAGCGCCTGCTCGACGCGCAGAATCGCCGCCAACGCCGCTGGATGGTTGCTGCTGCCTCGGCCTGCTTGGTGGTCATCCTGATGCTGACTGCGGACTTCATCTATGCGCGTGCGAATTCCGCGCAGCCCAGCGTGACGCCGATTGCGGCGCAGGGCACCGAAGTGCGCGTGCCGCTGAGCGGGGTGCAGGACGGCGAGATGCATCTATTTTCGACCGAGACCGGCGGCGGCCAGTCGGTCCGCTTCATGATCGTCAAGAAGCCTGACGGCTGGGGCACCGCGCTCGACGCCTGCCGCATCTGCGGCGCCGAGGGCTATCGCCAGGACGGCCAAAATGTGGTTTGCCGCCATTGCGGCTCCGCAATCTACGTACCGTCGATCGGCCAGGCCGGCGGTTGCAATCCCATCGGGGTCCCGTCGCATGTGGACGGCGGCGACTTGGTGCTGGATCTTTCGGCGTTGAGCCACGCTACGAGCGAGATTCCGAAGTAGCACACCCGAGAACCCATGTTTCTTCGCCTAGTCGCCGATTCCTTCAGCCGCCGCCCGCGCCACAAGCTCCTCACCGGCGCGGCCCTCGCTTTGGGCATGGCCGTCGCCACGGCCGCGCTCAGCGTCTCCCTCGACGTTGGCGACCGTCTAGCCCACGAATTCCGCAGCCTCGGCGCAAATCTCCTGGTCACGCCGGAAGCCGATTCGCTCCCCTTAGAAATCGGCGGCGTCGACTACCGCCCCGTCAACTCCGGCGCCTATCTGCCTGAATCCGACCTCCCCAAGATCAAGACGGTTTTCTGGCACAACAACATAATTGCCTTCGCCCCGGTTCTCGACGCGTCGGCTACCGTCGAAGGTCCATACCCGGTACCAGATATCCGTAACACACTCTCGCCCCTAGGAGTTCCTCTCCCCCTGACCAAGATCCACTTAGTCGGGACATGGGAGCGGCACAAAATTCTTCTTCCTGACGGCTCGGCCTTTGTCACTGGAATCGGAGAGACGAATCCGTGGTGGCACGTGCGTGGGCGTTGGTTCGTGGACGAGAGGGCAGAGTGCGTCGTCGGCATAAAGTTGGCCCAGCGCCTTCGCCTCTCGGTCGGAAGCAAAGTGACAACTCTAGAAGCACAAAAGGGAACGGACGTCGCAGGCACCCGTCAATTGGCAGTTGTAGGCTTGCTTGAAACCGGCGGTCCTGAAGATGACGCGGCGATTGTCCCGATTGCGGTTGCCCAGCAAATTGCCGGGAAGCCTGGGCAGTACCGAAACCTCTACATTTCCGCCCTGACAAAGCCTGAAGACGACTTTGCTCGCCGGGACCCGGCGAGCATGAGACCAGACGAGCTCGAACGCTGGAGCTGTTCGCCTTACGTTTCCTCGATCGCCTATTCCATCAAGCAAGTTCTGCCGGGCTCAGACGTCCGCGTGATCCGCCGAGTTGCCGAAGGCGAAGGCCGCATTCTCACTCGTGTGCGCACCTTGCTTTGGCTCGTCACCTTTGCCGCGCTTCTGGCTGCGGCGCTTGCTGTCGGCGCGTCGTCCGCCGCCTCAGTCATCGAACGACGCACCGAAATCGGCTTGATGAAAGCCCTTGGCGCAGGCTCCGGCACAGTTGGGTTCTTGCTCGCGGCGGAGCAGCTTCTCCTCGCCTTCGTGGGCGGCGGCCTAGGCTACGCCCTTGGCATCCTTTTGGCGCGATTGATCGGCGAACGAATCTTCGGCTCCGCACCATCGCCATCCATTCTCGTGCTTCTCGTCATTTTGGCGCTTGCCGCTCTAGTCACCCTGCTTGGCAGCGCCATTCCTCTGCGCCGCGCCTCGCGCTACGAACCCGCGCCCATCCTGCGAGCCGAATGACCATGCCCAATCGCCGCGCGGTCCACAAACTTGTCATCCTGAGGCGATCCGATGAGGATCGCCGAAGGATCTCAACGTCAACCCTCCCAACCAAGTTCGTATTTCGGCCGTACGACTGCCAATCGACCCGGGAGCGCCGCTGATGCCCGCCACCAACCGCACTATGTTCTGGCGCATCGTCCGCCGCCTCCTCGGCGCCAATCGCGGCCGCCTCTTCGTCATCCTGCTTGCCCTCGGCGCCGGCGCCGCCGTCACCGCCGCCTTGCTCAATCTCCAAGTCGACGCCAAGCGCCGCCTCACCACCGAATTTCGCTCCTTCGGCGCAAACGTCGTGGTGGCTCCGAGGTCCGGCACCGATGCAACGGAGCAAACTGCGACTCTTCCGGATTCTGCCTACGAACAAGTGCCCAACATTGTCATCACCGCCGGGGGAAAAAGTGCTTTCCTATTTTCCATAGCACAAATTCGATCTGACCAATCGACACATAGGATTCCTACAGTGATTGTTGGCGTCCGCGAGGAAGGAGTTACGTCTGCCGCACTGGTGCCGCTTCAAGAGGTTTCTCGCTACTCCCGGAATGAGCCGAATTGCCTGATCGGAAGTAGAGTCGCCGCAGCCTTGAGTCTGCGCGCCAACGATCGGCTTTTCCTCCAGGAAGACAATTCAGAAATCACGTGCAACATCAACGCGGTCGACTCTCCGGGCAGCGAATATGATTCCGATGTCGTTGTCCCTCTGGATATCGCGCAACAGCTCACCAGGCTTTACGGTCGCATCAGTCTTATCCGCGTCAGTTATCCGGGTACGCCAGCACAGGTGAATGACTTCATTGCCTCACTTAGGCAGAAACTACCCGACGCCGACGTCCACGGCATCCGTCAATTCACCGAAGCCGAAGCCAAAATCTACAACCGCATCAGCGGCTTGCTCACCGCCACCGTCGCTGTCGTGCTAGTCCTCACCGCTCTGTGCGTCATGGCCGCCATGACCAACGTCGCGATGGAGCGCAAGAACGACGTCGGCTTGATGAAAGCAATCGGCGGAGCCACGCGGCGCGTGCTTCGACTTTTCCTCGCCGAAGCTGCCGTGCTCGGCCTCGTCGGCGGCGCATTGGGCGCAGCGGCGGGCATTCTGCTTTCGATTTGGTTGGGTCAAGCGGTCTTTGGGTTGGCGGCGCGCCCCCGTCTGATTGTGTATCCTGTAGCCGTGGCGCTCACCATTGTCGTCGCGATTGCCGGCGCGTATCCGCTCCGCCGCCTCGCCAGCATCCGCCCCGCTTCCGTCTTTCGAGGTGAAGCGTGAGCCCTCAGGTTGTCATCGAGTCGCTCACCAAGCAATACGGCGCCCTCCGTGCGGTCGATGCCCTCAGCTTTAGCATCGAGCCCGGCGAGTGGATCGCTCTGATGGGGCCTTCCGGCTCCGGCAAGACCACGCTCATCAACATTCTCGGCGGCCTCGACGCGCTCACTTCCGGCCGCGTCATCGTCGATGGCACCGACCTGGCCAAGCTCAGCGAAAACCAAATGGTTCGCTACCGCGCCGAGAAAATCGGCTTCGTCTTCCAGCAATTTCATCTCGTGCCGTATCTCACCGCGCTCGAAAATGTGATGCTCGCGCAATATTTCCATAGCGTCACCGACGAGCACCAAGCCGAAGAAGCCCTGCGTCGCGTCGGCCTCGGCGACCGCCTCACGCATCTCCCCGCGCAACTCTCCGGCGGCGAGCAACAGCGTGTCGCGATTGCCCGCGCCCTGATTAATCAACCCAAGCTGATCCTCGCCGACGAACCCACCGGCAATCTCGACGAAGCCAACGAAGCCATCGTCCTTCAACTTTTCCGCGAGCTGCACAGCGCGGGCCACACGATTCTCATGGTCACGCACGATCCCGACATCGGCCGCCAGGCCGATCGCCGCATCGAGCTGGCCCACGGCCATCTGCATTTCGACACCGCGCAGCATGGACCTGGTCATCCGCTCGCATGTCCTCTTGCCGATACCGCGGATTGCTGCAATCCCACGACCGACGACGAAATTCGCTTCGATCATTTGCTGGAGCAAATCTGGATTTGCGGCGAAGCAGGGAAGCCTGCGCAGGTGAGCCACCTTTACGCGGCCGACGTGCCGCCCGGGCACCTTCCGCTGCTGCCGGAAGAGCCATCCATCCGCGTGCTCACGCGTATGTCTGACCGGCGCTTGGTGGAGCTACACGATGGCGAAGTGCGTTTGACGGACTACGGTGGGCGTCGCGCACGCGACGTTGTTCGCCGCCACCGGCTCGCCGAGCGCCTCTTCAAGGACACATTCTCGATCGAGGATTCCGAAGCCCACAATCAGGCCTGTAAATTCGAGCACATCATCAGTCCCGAGCTCGACCAGCGCATCTGCACGTTCCTCGGCCATCCCAAAACGTGCCCGCACGGCAATCCCATTCCCGCTGGCGCCTGCTGCGACGGAAAATCGAAACAATAGCGCTCCGTATACTCGCTCCCATGCCCATCCCTATCGATCCTCGCAACAAGCCCGCCGCTGTAAAAATCCACGTCACCACCGGCGCGGGTGTCGATATTGCCTGGGCCGATGGCCATGCCAGCCACTACGACTTTCCTTACCTCCGAGAACTCTGCCCCTGTGCCACGTGCAACGACGAACGCGAAAAGAAGCTCGCATTCGGCTCCGCGGGCCCAACCTCGGCCGCCGCCCTGCCGATGTTCAAGCCTAAGCCCACCGCCAAGGCGGCCACCTCCGTTGGCAACTACGCCATCCAGATCACCTTCTCCGACGGCCACGCCACCGGCATCTACAGCTACGACCAGCTCCGCACCATCTGCCCTTGCCCGCAGTGCTCGCCCGCCATCGCACCGAAGCACTAGTTGTCGCCGCTTCGGATTTGTGGAATGCTGCGAACATTTCGCAGGTCAACAAATTCAAGAGGTGCCTCCATGGGCTGCAGCCCGGATATGCTTCGCCACGTTCCGCTGTTCTCGCTGCTTGATGAAGACGAACTCGCCGTTCTTGCCGGCCAAGTGGAGAGCAAGACGTTTGTACCTCGCCAGCGCATTTACAAAATGGGCGACGCGGAAGGTCTTGCCTACGTGATGGTGTCCGGCAAAGTCCGGGTCACTATCGTGGATGAGGACCATCAAGAGGTGATCGTCGACGAGCCTGCCCACGGCGAATTCTTCGGGTTCGCCTCCATGCTCGAGCAAACTCCACATCAAACCAACGCTACGGCACTCGAGGAAAGCGTGTGTGTCGAGATCGACCGTCACGACATCGCTACGCTGCTTCAGCGCAAGCCCCATGCCGGCATGGACATGCTCACCGTTCTTGGCCGCCAGTTCCATGCTGCCCAGGAGTTGGTGCGCCTCCGCGCCAACCGCAACCCCAACGAGGTCATCGAAGAAGGCGCGACGTTCGGCGAGCGCATCGCCGATGCCGTCGCAGGCTTCGGTGGCTCGTGGACCTTCATCATCACATTCGGCGCCGCTATCGTTCTCTATTCGGGTGCGAACATTGTCCTCGGCAGATCCGCCTGGGATCCTTATCCATTCATCTTGCTGAATCTGTTTCTTTCCATGCTCGCCGCCATCCAGGCCCCGGTCATCATGATGAGCCAGAATCGCCAGGACACGAAAGATCGCGTACGCGGTGAGTTGGATTTCGACGTGAACCGCCGCGCCGAGCGCGAGATTCAAGGTGTCACGCACAAGCTAAATGGGCTCGATGACAAGGTTGGTGACATCGCGGAACTTCTCCGCAGACATCTGGCGCTGGCCGGCGGCAACGGCTCTCGCCCGCAGTAATCGTGGATTCGCCTTCTATTCGCTCTTTGGGAATTTTTTGCCATCTGGGGGAGCAAATACATAACTGATTGACTCAAAGCCTTTTAGGCAACATTGCGGGCTCACTGGATGCTTGAGCGGCTCAAGCATCGGGCCCTTCCTAGCGACCCCGTCGCGCTTCCGACCCGACCGTTGGACCGTTCTTTCTCCCGATCCACTTTGTCGACTTCCGCCTCCCGCACGCCATTCTGTCGTTGACACGCGCCAGCGTTCGGCTGTATATGTCGAGTTTCTAGGTATCGCCATGAACGAAGCAAGACCCGAACTGCTCCGTGGCACCCTCGACATGCTGATCCTCAAGATCGTGGCCCTCGGTCCCAGCCACGGCTACGCTCTCGCGCAGCGGTTGCGGCAAATCTCGAACGAATTCTTCACCGTGCATCAGGGCTCGCTTTATCCCGCGCTCCATCGACTCGAAGATCGCGGCTGGCTCCAGGCGGAGTGGCGCGACACCGAAACCGGCCGCGAGGCCAAGTTCTACTCGCTGACGAAGAAAGGACGCAAGCAACTGGAAACCGAAGTTCTCGGTTGGGAGCAGCTCTCGAACGCGGTCGCATTGATCCTCAAGGCTGCCGAGTAGGAGCACAAAATGAATCGCCTCCGCCGCCTATTTCACAAACACCACGCCGAAAGCGACCTCGACAAAGAGCTGCGCTTCCACATCGAGCAGCAAATCGCTGACAACATCGCCGCAGGCCTAAGTCCCGAAGAAGCCCGCCGCCGCGCCCGACTCGAATTCGGCGGCCTCGATCGCGTCAAAGAAGAAGTCCGCGACACTCGCTGGGAAACTCACCTCGACAACCTCCTCCGCGATTTCCGTTACGCCCTCCGCACCCTGCGCAAAGATCGTCGCTTCTCCTTGATAGCCATCTTCGCCCTGGCTCTGGGCATCGGCGCTACCACGATCGTCTTCAGCGTCGTCTACAACGTGTTCTTCCACGCGCTTCCCTACCAGGACTACAACAGATCGGTCGTCCTTAGCATCGACAACCCTGGAGGTTTCGGCGCGGAGAAAGTTCGCCGGTACTTCTCTCCCGCGGAGATTCGCGCTTTTCGAGAACAGAATCATGTGTTTGAAGAAATCATTGCCCACATTGGCTTTCGCCCCACGTACGACGACGGCAAGTCAGTTCGTTTTTTCTCCTTCGGAGAGCAGGTTACGGCAGATACGTTTGACTACTTAGGTGTCTCATCGCTGCTTGGCCGTACGATCTCACAGGAAGATGGTAAGCCTGGGGCTCCGCCCGTGTTCGTCATGAATTACCGGCTCTGGCAGCGTGAATTCGCAGGCGACCCCAAGATCCTCGGCACGACTTTTATCCTCAATGGTAAGTCGACAACCCTAGTCGGCATCATGCCTTTGCAATTCAACGCTTTCGGTGCGAATTTCTGGCTGCCCGTCAGTCCAGACGCGGCGAGAGGCTCCCTCGTGGGCCGACTCAAACCAGGCGTTAGCGTGAAGACCGCCGGAGCGGACCTCGATGCGATCGCGCACCGCATGCATAAGCCGAATCCCGACGGGGTTTTTCCCGAGGACAAGTTCGCAATCGTGTCCGAGACATTGCTAGACAGTCTGATCGGACCGTTTAAGAAGACTCTCTACGCGTTGCTTGCCGCCGTCTTGTTTTTGCTTTTGATCGCCTGCAGCAACGTCGCGAATCTCCTACTAGCTCGTGCCACCGTTCGCGAGCGGGAAATCGCCATGCGCGCTACGCTAGGCGCAACCCGCGGCCGCCTCATTCGGCAGCTGCTGGTCGAGAATTTTGTCTTGGCAGCGGCAGCCTCCGGAGCTGGCTGTGCGCTGGCTTACTTCGGCCTGAAAATAGTGGTCGCGCTGATTCCGGCCCACACGCTTCCAGAGGAAACCGTAATCCGCATGAGCGCGCCGGTCCTTCTTCTCGCCCTGGGTTTGACCATCTTCACCACGATCCTCTGCGGCCTTGCACCTGCACTGCACGTCGCCCGCGCCGACTTGCAGCCGCGGCTCGCTGGCTCTGGGAAAGGCACGATGGGGAGTTTTCGGCACGGCAAGCTACGCGCCGGTCTGGTGGTCAGTGAAGTCGCGCTGTCCATCGTCCTGCTGATTGGCGCCGGCCTCTTGATGCGCAGCTTCCTCGTTCTCACCCGCGCGGACCTGTGCTTCGATCCCAAGAGCGTTTTCTATTTTGTCCTCAATCTGCCGCCCAGCTATAACACCGACCTGCCCGGCTCCTTGCAAAGGAAAAACGCACTCACACGCCAACTCCTGGAGAGAATACGAGCCCTCCCGGGTGTCGCCTCGGTTGCCGAAATGGCGGCCGATCCACCGCCCCTGGAATACGATCTGAGCGACACAATTATCCCCGGCAAACCACACACAGACCCTTGGGAGACGCAGTTTGAAATGTGCAGCGACGGTTATTTTCAAACGCTCGGACTGCCGTTGCTTCGCGGTCGGTTCTTTTCCGAAGACGATGTCTCTGCGGCGCGGGACGTCATGGTCGTCAACGAGGCTTTTTCTCGCCGGTACTTTCCTAACGAGGATCCCCTCGGCCACAAGGTCAAATTAGACATTTTTGACCGCCCGTATTTTGTCCCGGCCGCGCCGCGTGACACCTATTTCGAAATCATTGGCATCGTTCGCGGATTCAAGACGCGCGGCGATGGCAATCCGTCGTGGCAGTCTTTCCCGCAAGCCTTTGTCCCTTACAGTGTCGCGGGAATTAACTGGCGAGTGTTCGTGGCCAGAACCTCTGTCGATCCCGGCCCGCTACTGAAAAACATGGGCCAGGAAGTTCGCGCGCTCGATCCAGGCGTGCAGATATCCAAATCCGGCACGCTGGAAGCTGCGCTGAAAGAGTTCTATCGCGGACCGCAATTTGAACTGGCAGTGCTAGCAGCCTTCGCTTTCATCGGACTGGCTCTCGTCATCATCGGCATCTTCAGCGTGATGGCCTACACGGTCTCGCTGCAGACTCACGAGATCGGCATTCGACGCGCCCTGGGAGCGCAGCAAGCAAACATTCTGCGCCTAGTGCTTCTCAACGGCTTCCGCCTTGTCACGGCGGGTATCCTGGTTGGCCTTTGTGCCAGCTACACGCTCACACGTTTTCTCACCAGCCAAATCTCCGGCGTCTCCACCACGGATCCATGGACATTCGCGGCCGTTGCAGCGCTGGTTGTTCTCGTCGGCCTCGCCGCGTGCCTCCTACCCGCCCGCCGCGCCGCCTCCGTCGACCCGCTGATCGCCCTCCGCTATGAATAGGAGCGCCAAGTGAACCGCCTCCGCCGCCTATTTCACAAACACCACGCCGAAAGCGACCTCGACAAAGAGCTGCGCTTCCACATCGAGCAGCAAATCGCTGACAACATCGCCGCAGGCCTAAGTCCCGAAGAAGCCCGCCGCCGCGCCCGACTCGAATTCGGCGGCCTCGATCGCGTCAAAGAAGAAGTCCGCGACACTCGCTGGGAAACTCACCTCGAAAGTCTGGTCCGCGACTTCCGCTACGCCTTCCGCACTCTCCGCAAAGATCGCCGCTTCGCCCTCGTCGCCATACTCACTTTGGCTCTCGGAATAGGTTCCGCTACGGCCATCTTCAGCATCATCGATTGTGTTCTGCTCAGTCCTTATCCTTATAAGAACGCGGACCGGTTGGCGAGCTTTAACGTCTTTTCTGCCGATCAATTCAGGGCCTGGCGCTATCCCGTCGCGGCGTTTTTCGATTTCAAAGAACAAAATCACACGTTCGAGGATATGGTCGGACTGGTCTACCGGGAAGTCCGCTACACCGGCAGAGAGGGGAGCGACGAATTTTTTGGCGGCTGGGTGTCGCCGGACACATTCGAATTTCTCGGTATCAAACCTCTCCTCGGCCGGCCTATCACCAGCGAGGACGCAAAGCCCGGCGCACCCCCAGTGTTCGTGATGAGTTACCGCTTGTGGACCAAGCGGTTCCATCGCGACCCGAAAATCCTGGGGACCACGCAGATTCTCAATGCGACACCGATGACCTTGATCGGCATCATGCCTCAGCGATTCCAATTCGGCGGCTGCGAAGCGTGGTTGCCGATTGGTTTGACGAGAGCTACATTCGTCCCCGGGGCCGGGATCGAGCCAAATGAAGTGTGGACCGTCGGACGCCTTAAACCCGGTGTTAGTCCGCAGACCGCCGCCGCGGATCTTGAAGTAATTGCCAAACGCCTGGAAATCGCTTTCCCCATCTACTTTCCCGCCCAACTCAGGCTGGTGGTCAACACCTTCAACAGTGATCCCGTGGGGCACAACTTCAAAGTTACACTTTTCGCCCTAATGGCCGCGGTCATGATGTTGCTCTTCATCGCCTGCAGCAATGTCGCGAACCTATTACTCGCCCGGGCTACAACCAGAGAAAAAGAAATTGTGATTCGCGCTTCCATGGGCGCAACCAGAACACGGCTGATCAGGCAGTTGCTGGTCGAGAGCTTCTCTTTGGCGTTAGTGAGCGGTGTTGTCGGATGCCTCTTCGCGTATCTGGGTTTGAAAGGAATGTTGGCCGCGATTCCCCAAAATACTATTCCGCCCGAAGCGCTGATCGCTCTTAGCCCGGCCGCATTGCTATTTTCGCTGGGCGCGACCGCTTTTACCGCCGTGATTTGCGGATTGGCACCCGCTCTTCACTCCGTGCGTCGCGACTTGCAGATGGCGCTGACGAGCGCTGGCAAAGGAGCGAGTGCGGACTTCCGGCACGGGAAGCTGCGATTCTTCCTGGTCGTTGCGGAGGTCGCGATCTCCATCGTGTTGTTAGTGGGCTCGGGCCTCATGATGCGCAGTCTTTTCGCGCTCGAAAACGTCGACATCGGGTTCAATCCGGCGAATGTTTTGTATGCAGGATTGTCTTTGCCCGAGGGTCAATACGATACCGCGCAGCAAAAGAAGGTTCTTTTCAGAAGAATTCTAGATCGGCTAGCCCTATTTCCAGGCGTGATTGCCGCCGCGGAAGCTACATCAACCCCACCGTACACGTGGGGCTGGACGACAGTGGCGGTGCGGGGAGAAACGCAACCTCAGAACAGGAATACCGCGTCCATAATGTGCAGCGAAGGCTACTTCCAAACGTTGGAGAAACATTTGCTGCGCGGACGTTTGTTTTCGCAAAACGATGTCGAATCGGCTCGGCAAGTGGCTGTCGTCAACCAAACATTCGCGCGCGAGCATTTCAGCGCCCAAGACGCCATCGGCCGCAGAGTCAGATTCATCGATTTCGAGACCTTGCCGGATTGGCCGCACGACCCCTATTTTGAAATCATCGGCGTCGTCGGTGACGCTAAAAACGAGGGATTGCAGAACCCGTCGAGGCCCGAAGTGTATCTTCCCTCTACGATTACGGGAGATGCCTCGCGCGTGATCATGGTCAGGACCACATTAAATCCGGACTCGATTCTGGAAAGCGTTCGCCGGGATGTTTCTGCCGTGGACCCGGATATCGCGCTCACCGACGCGGGAACGATAGAGAGTCTTCTCAAGAACACCTACTATGCCAGCCCCCAATTCATATTGGTTACGCTGGGCGCAATTGCGGTCATCGGTCTACTGCTTGTCGTTATTGGCGTCTTTAGCGTGATGGCTTACACGGTTTCCCTTCAAACTCACGAGATCGGCATCCGCATGGCACTAGGCGCGCAACAAAACAACATTCTGAAAATGATTCTCGCCAAAGGTGTGCGCTTCGTAGCAGCTGGAATCATAATCGGACTTTTCGCCAGCTACGCCCTCACACGCTTCATCGCCAGCCAAATCTGGGGCGTGTCGGTCACCGATCCATGGACCTACAGCGCGGTGATCGTTCTAATTGTGCTAGCGGGCCTCGCCGCTTGCCTCCTTCCGGCCCGCCGCGCCGCCAGCGTCGACCCGCTGATCGCCCTCCGCTACGAATGACCGCACGGCCCGCGATCTTTTTTCGTCAATCAATCCGATTTCTTCGCCTCTCGTTGACTCGACCTTCACCCTTCCATACACTTGCCACCCTGCCGCCTGATTCCTGTCGGAACGCAATCTGGCGGCACCTCCGTACTCTACGAGGAGAAAGACCGTGCCATACCGCGTGCCCCACCTGGCGCAGAGCATCGCCGTTTTCGTTCTACTCCTTGCGCCGCTCTTCCTTCTGCGTGCGCGAGTTCCCGCGCCACAAGCCGCTCAAGAGAATTCCCCATTGAATCCCCTTGCCGGAGACCCCTCCGCGATAAAAGAAGGAGCCTCACTTTTTCGCTCCAACTGTTCGCCATGTCATGGTTTGAACGCGCACGGCGGTGGACGCGGCCCCGATCTGACCTCAGGTCGCTGGACCCACGGTTCCAGCGATGCCGAAATCTTCCGCACGATTTCCCAGGGAGTTCCGGGAACCCAGATGCTGGCCAACGCCTTTGAAGACTCCGAGACCTGGGCCATCGTGGCCTATCTGCGTTCTCTCGCGCCTTCTGCCCACGCCAAAGTGCCCGGTGACCCCGCCAAGGGGGAAAAGCTCTTCAGCGGCACAGCGGGCTGTTCCACCTGTCACATGGTGAATGGACGCGGCGGCCTGCTCGGTCCCGATCTTTCGCGCGTCGGAGCCTCGCGCTCTGTCTCTTATCTCACGGAGTCCATTCGCGAACCCGACAAGGAACTCAGCGACGGCATGCTCGACCCCAACAACCACTACGGCTTGCCTCTGGTCTATGACACGGTGACCCTGGTTCTCAAGAACGGAGACAAACTCACCGGCGTGGCCAAGAACGAGGACACGTTTTCCATCCAACTTCTCGATACCAATCAACAGCTTCGGCTTTTTCAGAAGCACGACTTGAAAGAAGTGCGTCACGAGCACAAATCCCTGATGCCCGCCTACTCCGAGCAAGCAATCAGTCCCGCGGAGCTTCAGGACCTGCTCGCCTATCTGGAGAGTCTTCGCGGTGGGTGAAACGCTTCGTCCGCCGAAACTCGCCATCTTACCGGTCCCGGCGTTATCGGCATCCTCAAGGACACCTTGATGACAAAAACAGTCAAATTGCTGTCACTGCTTCTCTTGACCGCCACGGTCGCGCAATCCCAAGTCACGTACGATCGCCTCCGCGCCACTGCCCGCGAGCCACAGAACTGGCTCAGCTATTCAGGCGGCTATGCAAGCTGGCGCTACAGCACTCTCGACCAGATCAATTCCCGCAACGCTTCTCGCCTCTCTCTGCAGTGGGCATTTCAGGTCGCTGATCTTGGTCAGTTGGAAACCACACCTCTCGTTGTCGACGGCGTCCTCTACGGAACCGCTCAGAACAACCGTGCGTTTGCCATCGACGCGCGGACCGGCCGCGCCATCTGGCGCTACCAGCGAAACCTGCCGGACAAGCTTCAGCCCTGCTGTGGCATGGTCAATCGCGGGTTTGCCATTCTCGGCAACCGGCTGTTCATGGCCACCCTCGATGCTCATGTCATCGCGCTCGACACCAAGACTGGAAATCTGCTTTGGGATGTCGCGGCAGCCGATTATCACCAGGCTTACACCTTCACCGTTGCACCGCTCGCGCTGAAAAATGAAGTGATCGTCGGCGTTTCCGGAGGCGAATATGGCATCCGCGGATTTATCGACGCTTACGATGCCGGCACCGGCCGTCGCCTCTGGCGCTTCAATACCGTGCCGGGTCCTTCCGAACCGGGTCATGAAACCTGGACCGGCGACTCCTGGCAAACGGGCGGCGCGCCGGCTTGGATCACAGGTTCTTACGATCCGGACCTGAATCTTCTTTTCTGGCCCACCGGAAATCCTTCTCCGAGCAACTATGGCGGCGATCGCACCGGAGACAATCTCTTCAGCAACTCCATGCTGGCTCTCGATCCCGACAGCGGTAAGTTGCGCTGGTATTTTCAATTCACGCCGCACGATCTCCACGATTACGACGCCACGCAAATCCCCGTTTTGCTGGATGCAAACTGGAATGGCCAACCGCGTAAGCTGCTGGTGTTGGCCAATCGCAGCGGTTTTCTCTATGTGCTTGATCGCACCAACGGACAATTCCTGTCCGCCAAGCCCTTTGGACATGTCACCTGGGCTAACGGCATTGCTCCGGACGGCAAACCCATTCTGAATGCCGAGTCACCCGCGAAACAGGAAGGCCAACGCGTCTGTCCGGGCGCCCTGGGACTCACAAACTGGTTTTCTCCATCCTACAGTCCTGATACCAAGTTTTTTTACGTCGCCACGTCCAACGAGTGTGACATTTTCACCAGCGCGCCGCAGAAATATCGCGCGGGTCACGATTTTGTGGGAAGTGTCTACGTCCCCGATCCGGTCGAAAGGCCTTCCGGATCTCTGAAAGCCTTGGACCCGCTCACCGGTGAGTTGAAATGGGAGTTCCCCTATTTCAGCAGCCCCAACGGAGGCGCACTCTCCAGCGCTGGCGGTGTCGTGCTGGCCGGAGATTCTGACGGTAATTTCATCGCTCTCGACGCGCGCACGGGTGTTGACCTTTGGCATGTGCAGTTGGGAGCCGCAATCTACTCCACCGCAATCACTTATCAGATCGACGGAAGGCAATACATCGTTATTCCCGCTGGCGCGGCAGTTTTCGCCTTCGCGCTCGATCCTCCTTTTCCTCGCTGAACCTGACGCACCATTTGTCACTCCGCTCGCTAGACTTCCCCTTCAAAAAATGCGAGCATTTTAATCTGCTAGGTCAAACGTCACCCATACATGAGCAGCACTCCCACTAGCCCTGCTGCCACGCGCAGCCGCGGCAACGGTATTCCGCGCGTCATCGTAGCCACCACGGCGCTGCTGACCTTTATCTCCTTCTGGCGCGCCGCGGCGATCGTTCTGAACGATCTGGCCTCCTCCGCCTACTACGCCGGAGGCGAAGCCGAAGGCTACATCGGCAAGACCGCGCCCTGGTTCATCCTCGCGATCATGTTGTTTTCCTACGCCGTCCGCGCGGTGTACGTCGAAAGCTGCAGCATGTTCGTTCGCGGCGGCGTCTACCGCGCCGTGAAGCAGTCCCTGGGCGGCACGCTCGCCAAATTCAGCGTTTCCGCGCTGATGTTCGACTACATCTTGACCGGTCCGATCAGCGGCGTTGCCGCCGGCCAATATCTCGGCGGCCTTCTCAGCGAACTCTCGCGTATACATGCACCTCAGCGGGCCTTTTTCGGAGCGCACCCTCGGCACCATCGCCGCGAGCTTTCGCGGTCATCGTCACGGTCTATTTCTGGTGGGAAAACACCAAGGGCGTCTCGGAATCCAGCGAAAAAGCACTGCACATCATGAAGCTGGTCACCGTGATGGTGGTGATTCTGATCGGCTGGTGCATTTACACTGTCGTTCTGCGCCACTCGCCGCTGCCGCCGTTTCCGCATCCAAGCAATCATCCACCTGGCACCCAGCGCGCTGGGCTGGCTCGCCCACAGCAGTCTGCCCCACATGTTCGGCGTCATCGCCATCTTCATCGCGCTTGGGACACTCCGTCCTGGCCATGAGCGGCGAGGAGTCGCTCGCGCAGGTCTATCGCGAAATCGAAAGCCCCAAGCTGCCCAATCTGAAGAAGGCCGGCCTGGTGATTTTCGTCTACAGCCTGGTCTTCACTTCGCTGGTCTCATTCTTCGCGGTGATGATCATCCCGGACGACGTCCGCCAAGGCTTCCTCGAAAACCTGATCGGCGGCCTGGCCATGAACCTGCCGGGCCGTTCATCGCGCGCCTGATCTTCCATGGATTTGTCGTTGTGGTCGGCACGCTGATTCTCGCGGGCGCCGTGAACACCGCCATTGTCGGCTCCAATGGCGTGCTCAATCGCGTTTCCGAAGACGGCGTGCTTAGCGAATGGTTCCGCCAACCGCATCCGAGATTCGGCACCAGCTATCGCATCATCAACATCGTCGTGGGCCTCCAAATTCTCACCATTCTGATCAGCCGCGGCGACGTGACCTTTCTCGCCAATCTTTATGCCTTCGGCGTCATCTGGAGTTTCGCCATGAATGGCCTGGCGGTACTTGTGCTGCGCTATACCGCTCCCGGCCAACGCGAATTTCAGGTGCCGTTCAATTTCAAAATACGCGGCGTGCAGATACCAGTTGGCCTCGGTCTGATCACGCTGACTCTGTTCTTGATCGCGGTGACCAACCTGTTCACCAAGCCGGTGGCCACGATGGCCGGCGGCGTGTTCTCGGTTCTCTTGTATGTGGTGTTCACGATTTCGGAGAAGACGAGCCAAGAATCGCGGCGTGGCCCACGTCGAGATGGATCAGTTCAACCTGGAATTGGAGAGCGAACTGAGTCCGGAAGCGGTGGGCGCGCGTCCCGGCAATATCCTCGTGCCGGTCAGCAACCACTTCAATCTCTACCATCTCGGGAACGTGCTGGACCGTATCAAACCTGGGCGGCGCGACGTCGTCGTTCTCCACGTGCGCTTGTTGCGGCGCTCCGCATCCGGCGAAAATGAGCTCGACGCGGACCAGCTTTTCGGCAGCATCGAGCAGCATCTGTTTTCTCAAGCGCTGTCGATGTCCGAGAAGCGCGGCAAATCCATTCGGCTCGCCGTCGTCGCCGCCAACGACTTGTGGGACGGTATTCTGCGCGCAGCCACTTCGTTGCAATCGAGCACTATCGTCGTTGGCCATTCCGCGAAGGAGCAGACCGAAGAGCAGGCGCGGCAGATCGGCGAGGCATGGGAAAAATTAGGCGACCAGAAGCCGCAATTCAATCTGGAAGTTCACCTGCCGAACGGCGACAAGATCTACAAGGTTCTCGGGCCGCATGCGCCGAACCTGACGGCCAACGAAGTTCACCTGTTGCATCGGTTGTGGCTGCGCTTCAGCGAAGTCCTGGCGCGCGAAGAGCTGCACCATCACGACGTCGTGCACTTCGCGCTAGAAGAAGTGCAAAAAGAAATCGACGAAGGACAAGAAGATGCGGTGGTCGGCCGGTTGCGCGCGCACCTGGAAGCAAACTCGAAAAAGCGCAAGCCGAATTCGTAGCGCCCGCGCAAACGGAAACTGTATTTCCTTTCGCGGCGATTTATCGCAATGCCATATTTGCGACCGGCACAGACAGGAAGTCGGTTCTACTCGATACTTCTCACTCTTACGAGGCGAGCTGCGTCGTGCAGTGGCCACAGCGCTTTGCCTGGATTGGAATCGACATTGCGCATTGCGGGCAATCCTTGGTGGTCGGAGCCGCAGGTGCGGGAGGTTTGATGAACCAGCGGTTCACCAACTGGATCAAGAGGAAAACGCAGAACGCGACGATCAAGAAGTTGATGATGGTATTTAGAAAGAGGCCGTAATTCAGTGTTGGCGCTCCGGCCGCTTTAGCTGCCGCCAAACTGTCGAACGACTTATCGCTCAGATTGATGAACAGACTGGAAAAATCCACGTGTCCCAGAGCGCGTCCGATTGGCGGCATGAGTATGTCGTCGACAAGCGACGAGACGATTTTGCCAAAGGCCGCGCCGATGATTACGCCGACCGCCAGGTCGAGCACGCTACCACGCATTACAAAAGCTTTGAATTCTTTGAGCATAAATCTCTCCTTTAGCGCCTTGTTGGGGCCGAACTACTGGCCCAGGGGCGAACGGCTTCCTGTGTATTGGGCCTTCCGTGCCGCGGATTATATATAAGGCGCGGCGCGAGTCCATAGGGAATCCCCGTGCCGCGGGCAAGGCTCCGGTCTACCGGGGACGTAACACCAAAAACGAGCCGATCAATCCGCGCAAAACGAGAAGCAAACCCGCCACCGCGAATAAGCGGCCTACCCAGAGAAAGGGCACGCGCGAAATCGCCAGCATCACGACGCCCAGAAGGGTGAGGGAGAGCCCGCGCGTCCAGTTCTCCCAGCGCGACCACCACTTCGCGGGCTTGTAGAGAGCGCGCAGCCCCCAGAGGATCAAGGCAATGCTCAGGATCATCCATGGCACCGTGCGCCGATCGAAGAAGATTTGGCCGGTTAGGCCGAGCCACACGACGAGCCCGCCGAGCAGAACGAAGATTATCTCGATGACCAAGCGAAGCAGGTTTTGTGGCGTCAGCATAGGCTTCACCAAGCTAGTGTCGGCGACCCCAAGGGCGAGCTGCACGTCGTCTTGATCGTGCTTGCAGGTTCCTCTAAACCCCGCAGTCTGAAGACTGCGGCTAGCGAACTGGCTCGCACGTCGTGTTGATCCATCGCCTGCGAAACTGGGTTGTCACGCGGGCTTATTCTTGCCGGTGCTCTGGCGGGCACAGACAAGAGTGTCTGTGCTACTTCAGGAGACGCGCTCGATGCGGACTTTTTGCAGCGTCACTGGAGTGCGCGGGCGGTCGCTCGCGTCTCGCGGCAGCTTGGAGATTTTGTCCGCGACGTCTTGGCCCTCTACCACTTCTCCAAAAATGGTGTGCTTGTTATCGAGCCAAGGCGTAGCCGCCACGGTGATGAAAAACTGGCTGCCGTTGGTGCCGGGTCCGGCGTTGGCCATGGACAGCTTGCCGGCCTTGGAATGCTTGAGCGATGGGTGAAATTCGTCGGGAAAGGTGTAGCCGGGTCCTCCGCGGCCGTCGCCGCGAGGGCATCCGCCCTGAATCATGAAATCGGGAATTACGCGGTGGAAGTTCAGGCCGTCGTAGTAGTTTTTTTTGTGCTTTTGGCCGGTTCTTTCATCGGTGAATTCTTTAGTGCCTTCGGCCAGGCCGACAAAATTAGCGACGGTCTTGGGCGCTTCCTTCTCGAGCAAGCGAATGACAATGTTGCCCTGCGAGGTCTCAAAAACGGCATACGTTCCTGCGGGTCGTGTCATGAACTCTCCTTGGAGTTGCAGGAGTTCATCGTACACGAGGGTTCGTGGGTCGCGCTAGTTTGCGGGACGTTGGCGGATGCCTCGAAACTGCAATCTCAACATTCCAGGAGCCCAGCTGCCCACAGTTATTCACAACCCGCTCTCCACATGGCGGTAATATGCTGATGACGGCCAACCCTCTCAACAATGACAGTCAACACCAATGTTGAAGCCGCTTGGAGATACCACAATACTACGAAGCATTCTTACGCCAGCGTCCACAACAACCTGCATTCCCTAGATTGGGACAATCAACCGTTGCCGTTCAAGATTTACACCACTCTAGAGCCGCTGCCGCTGCCCAGGGCATTTCGCCAAACCGGAGTCGCGGCTCTTTCCGCAATCGCTGAGACCCTCCACTTGGAGGATGCTGTACCAAACCTGTTGGCACTGGCCCAGTTGCTGTATCTAACTGCCGGGATCACTCGGCACCGGAAGCGTCCGGGCGGCGATATTTATTTTCGCGCCGCAGCTTGCACCGGAGCACTCTACGAAGTCGATGTCTACGTCGTTTGTGGAGATCTAGTCGATTTGGAAGCAGGCGCGTACCACTTTGACCCCGCCGAGTTCGCGCTGCGCAGACTGCGAACTGGAGACTATCGCAGTGTCCTCAGTGAGGCTGCTGGGCGTGAAACCACAATCGTCCATGCCCCGCTCGCAATCATTTGTACCTGCACCTATTGGCGCAATGCGTGGAAGTATCAGGCCCGTACCTATCGCCACTTTGGCTGGGACAATGGCACTCTTCTGGCCAATCTGCTGGCCGTTGCCACGGCTCTGGGAATGCCTGCCAAGGTGATCTGTGGATTCGTGGACGAAGATGTGAATCGATTGCTTGGTGTCGATGCCGAAAGTGAGGTCGGCTATTCTCTCGTGTCCCTCGGACATGTCGCGGCTTTGCCGCAGCGACCACCTGCCGAGCTTTCTTCTCTTCATTTGGAAACCGTTCCGCTCTCTCGAAACGAGACGGTCTATCCAGCCATGCGTGAAATTCACGCTGCTTCTTCGCTTAATTTGGCCGAAGAGGTGGAGACTTGGCGTGGTAACGCGCCACGAGCAAAACTGCCGCCACCAGCGGGACCGATCGTTCCACTCCAGCCTTGTTCGGATGCAGAAATGCCTCGCGATCCGATCGAACAAGTCATCCTGCGACGTGGCTCCGCGCGCAAGTTTGCGCAGGTGCCTATTGCGTTGCCACAGCTGTCTACCATGTTGGACCGCGCTACTCGTGGCATCCCAGCGGACTTCCTAGATGCACGAGGGACTCTGAACGACCTCTATTTAATCGTGAACGCCGTCGAAGGTCTCGAACCCGGAGCCTACGTGTACCACCGCGACCGGCAGGTGCTCGAATGCTTGAAAATAGGAAACTTCCGCGCTCAGGCTGGTCATCTTGGGCTGGACCAAGGGTTGCCGGCCGAAGCCGCCGCGAACATCTTCTTCCTGGCGGACTTGCCAATGATATTGGGGCGCCTGGGCAATCGCGGATACCGCGCGGTCCAACTCGAGGCGGGTGTACTCAGCGGCAAGCTGTATCTTGGTGCCTACGCGCAGCACGTGAGTGCCACGGGTTTGACGTTTTATGATGATGAGGTGATCCAGTTCTTTTCCCCTCACGCTCACGGGAAGAGCGTGACTATGTTAGTGGCAGTAGGCAAGAACGCAAAATCATTGCTTTAGCGCTAAGGCCTAATTGATCGTGATGGTGATGGCCACGGACTTGGTGGTATCGGTAACCGACGTAGCTCGGAGTGTGATCGCAGGGGGATCAGGCCTCTCGGTTGGCGCTGTGTAGATAATCGCTGCACCCGAGGCACTGGACGAGGATGACAGAGAGCCGCAAACGTGCTCGCTGCAGCCCGCGCCCAAGAGTTGCCATGTGACGCCATTGTTCTGCGAGTCGTTTTGAAGTACGGCACTGAAATTTTGGCTGGCGCCCGCTGGCACGCTCGCGGAAGTGGCCGACGCGGTTGCGACAATAGCCCCTGGCGCGGGGGTAATCGTAATCGTGACCTCGGAGGACTTCGTGAAGTCGGCGACCGACGTGGCCACAAGGGTAACGCCAGCTGGCAAGGGGAGATTGGCCGGGGCCGTATACGTAATAGGGGCTCCAGATTTGCTGTACCTCGCGGAAAGTCTGCCGCACGAAAGGCCACCGCAACCTGGGCCGTCGAGCCTCCAAATTACACCTCGGTTCCCCTCATTGTTCGCGACCGTCGCGGAAACGGTCAGTTTCTGGGCCAACTCCACAGAGGAAGTGGCCGGGGAAACGGTTACAGAAAGGGCCGGCGACGTCACGAGAATCGTAGCGGCGGCAGACTTCCTGCTATCGGCGACGGAGGTGGCCGTGATGGTGATTTCCGTCGACGGCGGAAGGGCCGAAGGCGCCGTGTAGGTGATGGCGACACCGGAAGCGCTGGACAGTGCCGAAAGTGTCCCGCAGATAACAGTACCGCAGTCTATGCCGGACACGGTCCAGTTCACCCCTTTGTTCTGCGAGTCATTGCGAACCGTTGCCGTGAAGTTTTGGCTGCCACTGGTTTCCAGAGTTTCAAACGGGGGTGAGATGGTAACGATGATGGCGGTGGGAGCAGCGATAACTCCGTCGCGGTGAGAGGGGCACAAAAGGGCGGAAACGAGCGCCGCAATGCAAACAGCGACAAATCGGGTGGCCCGCTTGGCGAAAAGTGGCATCAAAGGAGAATCCCTCCTATCGCTACGACCGAATTATGAAGGCTTCTGGGGGACTAGAAGCTTGAAATCACAAATAACTAAGGACTGGAGACGTATGCTAAGACCCTAAACTGTAGCAAAAAACGATCGAAACATCGAGTACGGGGAGTACGGGCAAAAATGCCCGCCTCCCTTCGAGGCTCCCCTCGTTTCTCGGGCAAGCAGGTCAAAACGGAAGACGGCGCCGCTAGGACGGCGACGTCAGCCGCGTGCCGGCCGGTGCAGGGGCGCGGCGAAGCTTAGGGTTGTTGCAGGGAGAAGTTGACCATGATGGTGGTGTCGATTTCGATTGGTTCGCCGTTCAGGAGCGTGGGGCGATAGCGCCACTGGCTGACGGACTCGACGGAGGCGCGGGCGAGGTCGGGATCGACCTGGTTCATGACGCGGAGGGTGAGCGGTTTGCCGTCCATACCGACGACGGCGTGAAGAATCACGGTGCCGGAAATACCGGCAGCTTTGGCGCTTGCGGGGTACACGGGCGTGATTTTATTGAGGAGCTTGGGAGCCTGGACATCGCCGCCTAGGCGCAATCGCGAGGGTTTGCTGCCTTCGGCTCTGGATTCCGGCAGAGGCTTCACAGTACCTTCGGGCACGACCTCCACTTCTTCCATTACCGCGCCAATTTCCAGGTTTACGTTCTGAGACACATCGTGTCCCGGCTCGAGAACGACCTGTGGCACTCGATATAGCTCGAAGCCTCGCTTTACGACCTTCATTTCGTATTCGCCGACGGACAAAGAGTGGAAACTGAATTTGCCATCGGCGTCGGAGGCGGTCATGGCGATGCTGTTGGATTTGTGGTTGTTCATGATGACGGTCGCGTTGGTGACGCCGGTGCCGCTGGGATCGTGAATGGTTCCCGTAAAGTTGCCGGAGGAGTTTTGGGCCGGGAGCCGCAGGGCGGCAAGCGGGAGTAGGAAGCACAACGCGGAAACTGTGATGAAGAGTCCGGCTTTTGGGGATGTTTGCGAGCGGTTGGTCGACGGATTCAGCATGGCAATAAATCTCCTTTCCAGAGTAGATGGCCGAGCGACGGCGAGCGCCGCGGAACAGGTGCGATCCGAATCCTTCAGGGTGCGTGCGAGGTCGAAGAGTTGGCTGGCGCAGTCCGAAGGCTCGACGCCGGAGTTCAGGACCGCGTCATCGCAGGCGCGTTCGCTTTCGAGCCGCAGGTTTCGCGCGGCAATCCACGCCAGCGGATGGAACCAATAGAAGCAGCGCGCCAGCTCGGCGCAGAGCTGTAGAAGCCAATCGTGGCGGGCGATATGGGCGAACTCGTGGCGCAGCACCATGCGGCGGCGTTCTTCGGGCCATTGCGCTGCGCTTGCGGGAAGAAGGACCAGCGGCCGGAAGATTCCCCAAGTGAGCGGCATCGCCAGGGGATTGCGGCACTGCAGTACACGAACGGGACGCGAGACCTTCAGAGCGCTGGAAAATTCGGTGAGAAAAAAGAACTGGTCGCCCTGAAGCGGCGACGTTGCGCGCGCGGACGCCCGGACAAGGCGAACGAGGCCCCCGGCAAGCCTCAGCGCAAGCAGGAAGAAGCCCAGCAACCAGATCGAGAGAGCGACGTCGGCCAGCTTGTCGAAGAAAGGCGAAGCTGTGGTGGCATTGACGATCATTGCGGGCAAGTTCTCGGCGCTAGCGTTGGTTGCCGCCGGGTGCGCCGGAATCCACAGTGTGGCGGCGCTGGCGAGCGCGGACGAACGCCAGGAGGGAAGCAGCAGGGTTAGCACTGGAAGAGCGAGTGAGCTGAGAATTCCCGCCGTCCAGACGCGGTGGCGCAGGGCAGCGGATCGATCGCGCAGTGCGGCTGCGATAATCCAAGCCAATGGAAATAGAAGTGTTGCTTTCGCAAAGCACGCCATGAGAAATGCGAGCGCGGGTTCGGGGCTGCCTAACAGGTGCATGGTCAGCTCTCCTTTCCGCCTTTGGCGATCAGACGGGCGAGGCGGTCCATCTCTTCGGGAGAAATTCGCGAAACCTCGCCGCCGAGCAGAGCGGCGACTACTTTTTCTGTGGAACCATCGAAAAACGTTTCGACGAGGTGGCGGAGAGCGGACCGACGCGCGACGTCACGGGAGACTGCGGGGAAATAGACGTACCGCAGGCCGTGCTCTTCATGACGGATGTGGCCTTTTTCCTCCAGGACGCGAAGCTGCGCGCGCACGGTGGAATAGTTGGGCTGGTCCGGAAGGGCGGCGAGGACTTGGCCGACTGTAGCGCGCTCGAGTTTGTAGAGAACATCCATGATCTGGCGTTCGCGGCGGGCGAGAGGTTTTAGTTTTTTCATGGCGTCTTGTGCTAGTTGTATAGCACTTATGCTATAAAAATAGCATTACGCGCCGCGGGAGTCAAGCCGAAATTGCGGCGGGAGGTGCAGATGACCCGAGGTCCTGGCACATCGCCGACGCTCAACAACTACCTGCAAAAAAAAGCCCACTGGACTTGTCGATTTTGCCGCCCGTCGCGCCGGTTGACAATGCTCCGCACTACCCAAGAAGGCTAAAGCTCCAGCTATTGACCTTCCTTTAAAGGACACCTACCATTCCCGCCAGTGACCATCCCCTTTCAACCCGGGGGGCAGGCGATTTCCCATTACCGCATACTCCACAAGATCGGCGGTGGGGGTATGGGCGTCGTCTATGAGGCCGAAGACCTGAAGTTGGGCCGCCACGTGGCCCTGAAGTTCCTACCCGATGAGCTTGCCAACGACGCGCAAGCCCTCACCCGTTTTCAGCGCGAAGCCAGAGCTGCCTCTGCTCTGAACCACGCCAACATCTGCACCATCTACGAAATTGATGAGGTCGATGGACGAGCCTTCATCGCCATGGAGTTGCTGGAAGGTCAGACACTCCGGCATGTGATCAACAGCAGGCCGATGGAGATCGAAACGGTGCTTGATCTGGGCATTCAGATCGCAGATGCGCTCGATGCGGCTCATGCCAAGGGGATCATTCATCGCGACATCAAGCCGGCCAACATCTTTGTGACGACTCGCGGGCAGGCAAAGATTTTGGATTTCGGGCTGGCCAAACTGTCGTTGAAAGAGGAAAGCCTTAGCGCCCTGAACGCACCAACCATTGACAGCGAGGAGCGGCTCACGAGTCCCGGCGCGGCGTTAGGCACGGTCTCGTACATGTCCCCCGAGCAGGTGAAGGGAAAAGAACTCGATACGCGAACGGATCTGTTCTCCTTCGGGGCCGTCTTGTACGAAATGGCGACAGGGCTGCTACCGTTCCGCGGGGATACATCAGGGGTGGTTTTCGAGTCGATCCTGAATCGATCACCCGTGCCGCCAATCCGAATGAACCCCGGGATTCCGGCGAAGCTCGAAGAGATCATCAACAAGGCGCTGGAAAAAGACCGAGAGATTCGCTGTCAGTTCGCTGCCGAGTTGCGGACCGATCTGAAGCGACTGAAGCGGGATACGGAATCGAGCAAGACGCCGGTTACCTCTGGAGTCATTCCGGCGAGTTCGTGGTCGGGAGCGAAGAGGGCTGCGATATTTGTTGCACTGGCCGCAATCCTTGCCGCCCTGATTGTTGGGGGACGCGCTTATTTTAGCCGCGGCTCGGACCGAATCGACTCCATTGCGGTCTTGCCCTTGCTGAACAGTGGCGGTGATCCGAATATGGAATATCTCAGCGATGGCATCACTGAGAGCCTAATCGACAGCCTATCTCAAGTTCCCAGACTGCGCGTGATGTCTCCCGCCACGATCTTTACTTACAAAGGCCGTGAAGTGGATCCCCGCGACGTGGGCCACAATCTTCATGTGGCTGCCGTGCTGCAAGGGAAGGTAACGAAGTTTGGCGATGCACTGCGAATCCGGGTCGATCTGGTGAACTCGAACGACGGCACAGAGCTGTGGGGTGAGGAGTACAACACAAAAATGGCCGACATCCTCGGCACGCAAACGGCCATATCCCGAGAGATCGTCAGCAAATTGCGGCTTCGGCTCACTGGAGAGGAGGAGAAGCGCCTGACCAAGCCACCCGCAACGAACGCCGAGGCTTACCAGCTGTATCTCAAGGGCCGGTATTTTTCAGAGAAATTCACCAAAGACGGAGTAGACAAGGGGATTGAATACTTCCATCAGGCTATCGAACTGGACCCAAACTATGCCTTGGCATACGAAGGATTGTCGTATGCCTATTTCACAAGCGACGATTTTTTTGCAACACCCCTGGAATCCATGCCCAAGGCGAACGAGGCGGCAAAGAAAGCCTTGCAACTTGATGACACGCTTGCAGAAGCGCACACCGACTTGGCCATCGTTCACTTCTGGTATGACTATGATTGGGGCGCTGCCGACCGAGAATTCAGACGAGCCATCGAGCTGAAACCCAACTACGCTCACGCTCACGAGTACTACGGCTGGGATTTGATCTCCGTGGGACGGACGGAAGAAGGCATCCAAGAGAGCAAACGAGCCATCGAACTCGATCCGCTTTCGGCCGAAGTCGGTGCGAATGACGCGGCAAACTTTTATTATGCGCGTCAGTAGGGTGCGGCGATCGACCAACTTCGCAAGACCCTCGAACTGGACCCGAATTCCTGGTTCGCTCACATGTTCCTGGGGCTGAGCTATGAGGCCAGCGGCGACCTTCCGCGCGCGATACCGGAGTGTCAAAAGGCCATGGAAACAGAGGCAACTCCACCTTGGCCATCGGCCGAACTCGCCCACGCCTACGCAGCGTCAGGGAGAAAACGCGAGGCTGAAGAAATCCTGAAACGGCTCAGAGAGCGGGCCAAGCAGAGTTACGTGCCAGCTTATAACTTCGCCGAAATCTATATTGGGCTCGGCGACAAAGAACAGGCTCTAACCTCTCTAGAAAAAGCCTATGCGGATCGATCCATGATCCTTACCTTTCTGAAGGTTGATCCCGAGTTCGACAGCTTGCGTTCGGAGCCGCGTTTCAAGGCCTTGCTCCGCAACGTCAATCTGCCGCAATAAAAGTAACAGTTAGCCCCACAGCTTCAAGACAATCAGGCATCGCCAAACTCTCAACAACTGCCTCCCAAGAACAAGATATTGACTGTCGATTTTGGTGCCTCTCATACGACGTTCCAGTGAAGGCCAAGAGAGCGGCCTTCCGGGGGCGGACATGGCAAGGCAGCGGACAACCTCTCAGGGCCTCAATTCCATTGCGGGAGCAACGGTCATCGGGCTCGGGCTGGTCATTCTATTCGTTCAACTGGATGGACCCGCAACCGCGTTGACGAGTTTCCTCGGCGCTGCTGCGCGGGGGACGCTGGAGCTACTGCCGTGTTTCGCACCCGCGGCCTGGCACGCTTTGCAGGTTTTTGTTTTCGATCATTTCCGGCCTTCGTCTCGCCCGCTCGAGACGTTGCTATCGTTCGGGCAGTCGCTTATGGTGATGGCGGGGGCGATTTAGTCCGACCCTTCGAGGCTCAGTGTGAACTTCAAGGAATAAAGTCAAAGCTGTCCTACACTTAGCAAATAACCCAGAAAAGAAACCTTACGTGTCGATTCCGGAGGAGCTTGTTCGACGTCTAAGTGGAGGCCAAGTTTACTGGTTGAAGGTATTCGGGAACTCCAGCCCTGGCTTTCACCATCGGAGTGGGCCAAAGGAGATTTGACGATGCGATTCATGATGTTGATGATTCCGAAGGGGTATGAGAACGCGAAGCCGGGCGCGATGCCAGACGCCAAGGCCGTGGCTGCGATGATGAAGTACAACGAGTTGTTGCAAAAGGCTGGCGTGCTGCTGGCGCTCGATGGCCTGCACCCGCCGTCGGCGGGGGCGCGGGTCTCGTTCGCGGGAGGGAAGCCCAAGGTGACGGACGGGCCGTTCAGCGAAGCGAAGGAAGTGGTGGGTGGCTACTGGATGATTGACGTGAAGTCGAAGGGGGAGGCGATCGAGTGGGCGAAACGCTGCCCCGGCTCGGACAACGAAGTGATCGAGATTCGGCAGGTGCAGGAGTTTTCGGACTTTCCGGCGGATGTGCAGAAAGCCGCCGCCGGATTTCCCGAGACGAAGGCGAAGTCCAAGCAGGCCAAGTGAACGTGACGTACAAATCGCGGCGCGCTCTAGCTTGGCTACCGGTTCGCGAGATCGAGAAAATATTTGTCGAGTGTGTCGATTCCGTTGATTGTTGTTCGACGTGTAAGTGGGGGCCGGGTTCCACTGGTTGAAACGGTTCGGAAAGCCCAGCACTCAGTACGAAACTAAGGAGATCTAACAATGCGATTCATGATGATAGTCAAGCACGCCGAGAACCAGGGCTTTCCGCCCAAGCCGTTAATGGATGCGATTGCGAAGCTGGGCGAACAGGCGGTGAAAGACGGCACGATGGTCTCGAACGGCGGCCTGCTGCCAACGGCACAGGGCGCCAGCGTGCGGCTTTCCAAAGGACAGGTGAAGGTTGTCGACGGGCCCTATACCGAAGCCAAGGAAGTCGTGGGCGGGTTCGCGATATTTGAGTTGAAGTCAAGGGAAGAGGCCATCGAAGGCGCCGTGCGCTTCATGGAACTTCACAAGAAACACTGGCCGGGCTGGGAAGGCGAGACCGAGGTTCGCCAGATGTACGCGCCAGGCGATATGCCTCAGCTCGCCTAGAAATCTTGGAAAGTCAGACGAAGGAAGTGGGTTGGCAAGAAAATAAAATATTGAGGAGAGGTAAAGATGAAATTTCTTAGCATGTATAAGAGCGTGGAACGAGGCGTTCCTCCTTCACAAGAGGAAATGGCTAGGATGGGGAAGCTGGTCGAGGAAGGTATGAAAGCCGGCTATTTGCTCGGGACCGAAGGCTGCATGCCCAGCGCATTCGGCGCACGCGTTCGCTCTTCCAGCGGCAAGCTCTCTGTTACCGACGGCCCTTTCACCGAGGCCAAGGAAGTGGTTGGAGGCTTCGCTATCCTTCAAGCGAACTCGAAGGCAGAGGCCATCGAACTCGTCAAGCAATTCCTGAGTGTCGTCGGCGAGGGTGAATGCGAACTTCGGCAGATATGGGAGGCACCGCAAGCCCAGAGCGCCGCGAAATCATAACCACCATCCGTACGGCGAGGTCGGCTTGCGCGGCCGAATTGAAGATGGTGTGATGGGTAGCCGTGACGGCTACCGACACACAGCAGGCGATCGAAGCGGTTTGGAGGATCGAGTCGGCCAGGCTCATTGCAGCGCTCGCGCGCATGGTGCGCGACGTGGGTCTGGCCGAGGAACTCGCGCAGGACGCGCTGGTTGCCGCGCTCGAGCAATGGCCCACCGCGGGCGTCCCGGATAATCCGGGCGCCTGGCTGATGGCCACGGCGAAGCATCGCGCCATTGACACGTTCCGGCGAAACAAGCGGCTCGAGCGCAAGCACGAAGAGCTCGGGCGCGAGATGGAAGCCCGGCAGGAGATGGCCGTGGCGGACCTGAACACAGCGATCGACAACGACATTGGCGACGACCTGCTGCGTCTCATGTTCACGGCGTGTCACCCGGCGCTGGCTTCCGAGGCGCGAGTTGCACTGGCGTTACGGTTGCTCGGAGGTTTGACGACCGACGAAATTGCGCGGGCATTTCTCGTTCCGGAACCCACCATCGCCCAGCGCATCGTGCGGGCTAAGCGAACTCTCACAGAGAAGCGGGTCCCTTTCGAAGTGCCACGCGGAAAAGAACGTGGCGCGCGGCTATCCTCCGTTCTCGAAGTCATCTACCTAATTTTCAACGAAGGCTACTCGGCGACCGCCGGGGACGACTGGATGCGGTCAGCGTTGTGCGAGGACGCGCTGCGGCTGGGGCGCATCCTGGCCGAGCTGGTTCCGCAGGAGCCGGAGGTTCATGGCCTAGTGGCGCTGATGGAAATTCAGGCGTCACGCTCGCGGGCGCGCGTCGGGCCGTCGGGCGAACCCATCCTATTACTGGAACAAGACCGCTCGCGGTGGGATCAACTGCTGATCCATCGTGGTTTGGCGGCGCTGGAGCGCGCCGAAAAGCTCGGCGGAGCACGCGGCCCGAACACGCTCCAAGCAGCCATCGCCGCGTGTCACGCGACAGCGAGGACGGCGGAGGAGACAGATTGGCGGCGCATTGCGGAGCTTTATGAGGTGCTCGCGCTGAGCACACCATCTCCGGTGGTGGAGCTGAACCGAGCGGTGGCGGTCACCATGGCGTTTGGCCCAGCGGCGGGGCTGCAGATTATCGATGCGCTGACGTCGGAGGCGTCCCTCAGGACCTATCACCTGTTGCCGAGCGTCCGCGGAGACATTCTGGCAAAGCTGGGCCGCAACGACGAGGCGCGTGCGGAGTTCGAACGCGCGGCGACGCTCACGCGCAACACGCGGGAACGCGAGTTGCTGTTGAATCGCGCTAAAGGCTGCGCGGAACACAAGAAGGAATGAAGTAAAGAAGGCATGACGTAACGACGGCCGCGGTTCAGGTGCGTTTCGTTGCGGAGAAGCGGAGGCGGATGTAATCGGCGGTCCACTTGCCTTCGGCGTCGCAGAGTTTCGGGTGCAGGGCTTCTTGTACTTCGGCGAGGAACGCGGGGCGATCGGCGGCGGGCAGCGGCGCGGTGAAGCTTTCGGCGAAAGTTTCTAGCCACGCGGTGACGTCGCCAGGTAGGGGAGTTGGGCGTGGTATCAAGGCGATGTAGGTGATCGCGAAGCCGCCGTTTGCGAGCCGCTGCGAGTAGTCTTCGACGGTCGGGAAATACCAGGGACTGGCGGCTTCGCCATCGATGCCGCGGCGGTTGAGCGCGGCAACCAGAGCATTTTTGATCGTGGCGACGCAGCCGTGTCCGCCGAATTCCGCGACAAAGCGGCCGTTGGGTTTGAGCGCGCGATAGGCGCCGGCGATGACCCTGTCTGGATTGCGCATCCAGTGCAGCGCGGCGTTGCTGAAAACGGCCTCGAATTCGCCGTCGAAGCGGAGATTCTCGGCGTCCATCGCGTGTGCTTCCAGGCCGAGTTTGCGCGCCGCTTCAATTTGCGCGGCGCTGGCATCCACGCCGACGACGTGGCATCCCATAGCGGCGAGCTTGGCGGTGAGTGCGCCGTCGCCGCAGCCGAGGTCGAGGATGCGCTCGCCCGCGCGTGGAGCGAGGAGTTCGACAACGGGCGCGCCTAGGTCGGAGACGAAACGGGCGTTGCGCGCGTAGCGGTCGGGATCCCAGGTTTGCGTTTGTGGCATTCGAGTGGTTCGCCGGACTGAAGCCTGGCGCCTACACTACTTCACTTCGCCGAGAGCAGGTTACCAGCCTTTTTGTTTGCGCAGCTCTGTGATGTGCGCGGTGTGATGCTTGCCGTGCCACTCATAGACGAACAGCAGCCAATCGATGTTGCGCTCACCGTGATCTGGATGAATCAGAATTCGGGCAAATTGTTCGGGCTTCATCGAACGCCACACGACGTCCCAGCGAGTGTGAACGCAATCGAGAAGCGTCTGCGAGACTTCGATCGGGAGTTTGGCGTCGGCGAGTTCCGCCCAACGCGCTTCTTCGTACGGCTTGATGGTGGGCTTTTCTTCGGTGAGCGCGAGACGCAAGCGAATGTACGCATTCATGTGACTGTCGGGGACGTGGTGCACGACTTGCCGGACGGTCCAGCCGCCTTCGCGATAGGGCGTGTCGAGCTGCGCATCGTTCAGACCTTTGACGGCGGCGCGAAGCTTCACGGGCGTGGAGGCGATTTCAGCGATGGCTTGCTGGCGGCGGGCGAGAGTGACTTCGGCCGGCATTGCGAATGGTCCGATGGGGTAGCGTGGGTCCATGTGAGGATTCCTCCAACGTAGCGCGACGCAGCGTCTGATGCACAACTTAGATGGTTGCCAGTTCGATTGTATAGCCGGCGGGTGGCAGTGGATCAACGCGGGCTAAGTCGAATGGGCTCTCCAATTTGGCCGGCATCGGCACGACGAGCGCGCGAGGGCGAGGATGCTACAATACCGCCTCGCTGCACCGTTAGCGCACGCTGGCGAATCCAATAGCAAGGAGCCTTCTCGAATGCACAATGTAGTCATCATCGGCAGTGGCTGCGCAGGACTTACCGCCGCCATCTACGCCGCGCGTGCCAATCTTGCGCCGCTGGTCATCGACGGTCACGAGCCTGGCGGGCAACTCTCCCTGACAACGCATGTGGAGAATTTCCCCGGCTTCCCAGACGGCATCATGGGACCCGAACTGATTGAAAACATGCGCAAGCAGGCGCAGAAATTCGGGACCGAGTTCAAGGCCGGAGTCATCTCCGAAGTGGATCTAACCCAGCGGCCCTTTAAGATTGTGGCGGGGAAAGATACGTATGAAGCGCAGACGCTGATCGTTGCGGCCGGGGCGTCGGCGCGATTACTAGGACTACCGAACGAGCGGGAATTGATCGGCCACGGCGTCTCGACGTGCGCGACCTGCGACGGATATTTCTTTCGTGGCAAGGCCATCGCGGTGGTCGGCGGCGGCGACTCGGCCATGGAAGAGGCCAACTTTCTTTCGCGATACGCGAGCCGGGTGTATCTGATTCACCGGCGAAAGGAATTTCGCGCGTCCAAGATCATGATCGATCGCGTGAAGGCCAATGAAAAGGTCGAACTAGTGACGCCTGGCGTGGTGGAAGAGATTGTGGCCAGCAACGGGCTTGTGGAAGGCGTCCAGGTGAAGAATCCGGAGTCAGGCGAAATCAGGAAGATCGAGCTGCACGGCGTGTTCGTGGCCATCGGGCACGATCCGAATACAACAGTCTTCAAGGGCAAGCTGGAAATGGACACGAACGGCTACCTGATCGCGAAGCACGGAAGCGTGACGCAGGTGCCAGGAGTCTTCGTCGCGGGCGATGTGCAGGACCATCGCTACCGCCAGGCGGTCACCGCTGCCGGGTCGGGATGCATGGCGGCGCTGGACGCCGAAAAGTTCCTGGAAGAGCACAATCACCAGTAGGGCCTAGGCGGCGTCGTCGCGTGCGGGCATAATCGATTTTCATGCTTCGCACGACTCTGCTGAAACTCTCAGAAAGCCCCGGCTTTGCGCAGTGGGTTACCTCGAACAGCGCAACGCGCCGCATGGCGCGGCGATTCGTCGCCGGGGAAACGCTAGACGAAGCCCTTGCAGCCGCCCGCACGTGTAACGACCTTGGGATGTATGCGAGCCTGGACTATCTGGGCGAAAATGCTTCCACTACAGCCGACGCGCAGCGCGCCCGTGACGCTTACTTCGAAATCTTCGAGCGCATCGCCAAAGAAAAACTACACGCCAACGTTTCCTGCAAGCTGACGCAGCTCGGCTTGGACCTGAGCGCGGAATTCTGCGAGGGCCTGGTTCTTTCCGTGGTCGAGCGAGCCGCCGGGTACGACAATTTCCTGCGGGTGGATATGGAAGGATCGCTCTATACCGATCGAACCGTCGGGCTGGTCAAACGCATTCGGGCGCGCAGTCCCGCGGTGGGAACGGTAATCCAGGCGTATCTGTACCGCAGCGAACGCGACATTCAGGACCTGCTGGCGTGCGGCTGCAGGATTCGTCTTTGCAAAGGCGCTTACAAGGAGTCGGTGGAAGTCGCGTTTGAGCGGAAGCGGGATGTTGAGGGCAACTTTGTGCGGCTGATGCAGATGTTGCTACCCAGCGGGTTCTATCACGGCATCGCCACGCACGACCCGCATATGATCGCGGAAACGATTCGGTGGGCGGCGGCAAAAGGCATCTCGAAGGATGATTTCGAGTTCCAGATGCTTTACGGTGTGCGCACCGATCTGCAGCGCCGTCTGGTGAGAGGCGGCTTCCGCGTTCGCGTTTACATCCCGTATGGAAGCGACTGGTTTCCGTATTTCATGCGGCGGCTGGCAGAGCGACCCGAGAACCTGGGATTCCTGCTGCGAAATTTCTTCCGGAAGTAACGCGGCTATCCGTACGCTAGCGGAGGACGCCGGCAAACGGTAACGCGAATGCCATTTTTCGGGCGCAGCGTGACCGAAGCAACGGGTTCGACCGGATGGCCGGGCGCCAGCTCCAGATGAACCTTTTGCAGGATCGTGGCGAGCAGCAACGTGGCCTCGATCATCGCGAAGGACGCGCCCACGCAAACCCTGGGCCCTCCTCCAAACGGGAAGTACGCAAACCGCGGAATCTTGCCGGAGCGAACTGGATCTTCGCGCCAGCGTTCGGGATCGAAAATCTCCGGGTTGGGGAAAAACCGCGAGTCCCGCTGGGTCAGCCATTGAAAGATGAAAATGTTCGTGCCTGCCGCTATCCGGTATCCGCCAATTTCGCAGTCCGCCAGCGCTTTGCGGCCAATGCCCCACACTGCCGGATAAAGACGCATCGCTTCCTTGAGTACCATCTCCATGTAACGCAAACGTGGCAGATCTTCGGGCGTAGGTTCGCGGTCGCCCAGAACCGCGCGTAATTCTTCCACGAGCCCGGCCTCCACCTGAGGATTCTGGGTCAGCAAGAAGCAGGTCCAGGACAGTGCAATCGCGGTGGTCTCGTGGCCGGCTAGAAAAAGAGTCATCACCTCGTCGCGCAATTGCGCGTCACTCATGGGTCGGCCATCTGCGTCGCGCACTTGGAGCAGCGCGCCGAGCAAGTCCTCGCGCGGCTGATTGGAGTTGCGCCGCTCACGGATAATGCCGTTGATCACGTCGTTCAACTCGCTGACGGCGTTTCTTCGTCCGGGGGCCAGGAAATCGGGAATGTCGAACGGAAAGAGAAGTGCTTGGCCGGCGTCGGTAACGAATCTGTCCGTCACCACGTGCATGGCCTTGCCGACTCGTTCGGCGGCGTCGCCGACCTGCGCGCCGAAGAGGCACTGAGCGACGATATCGAGCGTCGCGCGCATCAGGTCCTCGTGGATATTGCGAGACTCGCCGTTGCTCCAGGCGTCGACCATGCGTCGCGTCGCGCCGGTCATCACCGGAGCGTAAGACAAAATGCTGTCACGGCGGAAAGCCGGCTGGATGAGGCTTCGCTGACGCTGCCAGAATTTCCCTTCGCTCGTGAGCAGTCCTTTGCCGAGAACGCGGGCTAGGGCGCGATAGTCCGCGGACTTGGTGAAATTGCCGGGATTGCTTACCAGCACATATTCGATGTCGCGCGGGTGCATCAGCAGACAAATGGGAACGTGCAGGTATCGAACGTAGACGATGTCGCCGTATTCCTTCGCGCAGCGGGCATAAAAACCCAGCCAATCGCGGGACACGGCAGCCAAGCTGCCTAGCAGGAAATTGCCTTTGGGTCCGGGAGGACGCTGCGCCGGAGCTCTCGTTGCTGCCGTGGCAGCGGTTGTCATGTTTTTGCCATCACGGTGTCCAGCCGATTCGTTCGGAAGTGAGATTGAGCGATCCGGGTGCGAGGTTGCCCGCGGCTCGAAAAAGCCCGTTACAGTTTGCGGCAGACGGTGACGCCGTCGCGTAGCGGGATCAGCACCGGGTAAAGCTCTTTCGAGGCATAGACGAGTCGGTTGAACTCCTGGACGCCCAGTGTGTGCTTGTCATCAGCTGCGGCGGGGCGCGCGGCTTTGCCAGACCACAGCGTATTATCCGTAACGAGCAAACCGCCGCGCTTTAGCTTCGGCAGAGCGGCGCGCAGTGCGTCTGGATACTGGTGTTTGTCGACATCGTTGAAGATGAAATCGAATTTGCCGGGCGCTTTCTTTACTGCGGCCAGTGCGTCGCCCACATGGACGCGAACCCGCTTGGCGATACCCGCCCGCCGGAAGTAGTCTTGCGCGCGCTTGGCGTTCTCCGGATTGCCGTCGGTGTAGAAGACCTCCGCTTTGGGTCCTGCGGCGCGTGCAAGCCAGATCGTCGAATATCCGATGGCGGATCCCATCTCAAAAATGTGCTTGGCGCCGGAGACCTGCACCAACAGCGTCAACAGACGCGCCACGGCCGGGCCGATGATCGGCACGCGGTTCTTCGCCGCATAGTCTTCAATTTCCTCGATCACCGCATCCCGCTTCGGCAAAAGCTCGTAGAGATACTCCTCGACATCGTCCTGAATGTACCCGCTGCGCAGATTTTCAGTTCGGATCACAGACTTTCTCCTGGCTTCAATGCGTGAATCTCCAACCCCGCGATGTCGCTGGCTTCCTTTCGCAAGGCTTCCGGTGTCCCGGTAAGAAAAGGGAAGGTGGCGTAGTGCATCGGGACGACGTGCTTTACCCCGAGAAGTCGAAGGGCATAGGCGGCTTCTCGCGGCCCCATGGTGTAGCGATCGCCGATCGGCAACAGGACGACGTCGGGTTTGTAGAGTTCGCCGATCAACTTCATATCGCCGAAGAGCGCCGTATCGCCGGCGTGATACAGCGTGAAGCCGCCGGGCATGCGGATCACGAAACCTGCGGGCTCGCCTGCATACAGACGCTGGCCGTGCTCGACGATGGAATTGGAGTGGAACGCGTGCGTCATGGTTACTTCAAAGCCGCCTACTTTCTGCGAGCCGCCCTTGCCCATCGGATTGGTTTCATTCTCAAAACCCTTGCTCTCGAGCCACAGGCACGTTTCAAAGATCGCGACGATCTGGGGCTTATGCTGCTGCGCAAACTCGAGCAAATCTCCTAAATGATCGCCATGCGCGTGCGTAAGGAAAATCACGTCGAGGCGCGGAACTTTTTTCAGTGGCTCCGGGCAAGCGGGATTCGTCATCACCCAGGGGTCGATCAGCGCAACCTGTCCCGTGGGAGTCGTCAGCGAAAACGTGCTGTGGCCGAAATAGGTGACCTTGTTTCCCTTCATGTCGAGCATTGGATACCTCTCGGAAAATTGTACGAGGTCGATGGAGCTTTACTTGGCCTGTAGCGCGCCGGCAGATGCGCTTGCATCCGCTTCCAGCAGCGAGCGAATGGCCGCTTCATACGTATCGCGGCTATTCGCGCCAACGATGTGCCCGATCTGGCGGCCGTCTTTCGTGTAGAAGAAGGATGCGGGTATCTCGCCGCGCCAGCCCGGCAGGACCGCTTGCACGAACGGATCCTCGCCCCCGGCCTTCTTCCGGTAGTTCGGGAAGACCGGCTTATATCTCGCGATGAAGCGCCTCATCAGAATCAAGTCGCCGTCTTGATCGAGATTGACGCCCACGACGCGCAAACCTTTCGGCGCGTATTCCTTCGCCAGTTCGTTGAGCATCGGGTATTCGTCGCGGCAGGGTTCGCACCAGGTGGCCCAAAAGGTGATCAGCACAGGCTTCCCACGATACTGCTCGACTAAGTTCTGATAGCCCTGCGCGTCGATCAATTTCGGATCGTGCGGCAGGCTGCTCTGCGGCGCAGCCAGCGACGAGGCGGCTGCGAGCAGGATAAGTGCGACTGGAACAGTCCGGATTTTCATGACGATTCCTTCCCCAACCATTCTATCCGTACCCGCAGAAGTTGAGAAACCCATTCCCACCGCGTACAATTCAGCAAGCTGCTTGTTGCTCCAGACAGGCCCGTGATATAACGAATTTTCCTGTGGGTCGCGTCATACGCCCTGGAGCCACCGGTCTGCGGTCGGAGTAGTGGTGGAACAAAGGAGACCTTGAATGGCATATGTGATTGCCGAGCCGTGCATCGGTACGAAAGACACCGCCTGCGTAGACGTCTGCCCGGTGGACTGCATCCACCCGCGCAAAGACGAGGCGGAATTTGAGGGCGTAAAACACCTCTTCATTAACCCTGCGGAATGCATCGATTGCGGCGCCTGCGTGCCGGTATGCCCGGTTACCGCGATCTTTGCGCTGGAAGATCTACCGGAGAAGTGGTCGAGCTACACACCGGTCAACGCCGAGTTTTACACCAAGAAGTAGCTCGAGCGAATTCGGCGAAACGGAGAAGCAGCGTTGGCAGGACTCCCGCGGCACGCTTCTGGCGTGTCGCGTTTCTTTTTGCGCGGCGCCGTGGCGCCGATTGCTTCGCGTGCGCTTCCAACTCTCGGCGATGTTCGATCATCTACAATTCGAGGACATCGACTGGAGCTACTTCGTGAAACGCGGATTTTCCCTTAGCGTGTTGGTTGTGATTGTTCACTTTTTCGCCGGGCATCCCTGCGTTGCGGCGCAGGCTCAGGTGCCTGCACCGCCCGTCGCACAAGCTTACGCGCTGACGCTGGAAGGGACTTGGGCCGGCACCCTGCAAGCCGGCGACACCGTCCTTCATTTGATCCTTCACGTCACCACGGGTGATCGCAACTCGCTCAAGGGCGCGCTCGACAGTCCCGATCAGGGCGTATACGGCATCGAAGCGGCTTCTCTCGTCCGAACCGGGTCGACCCTCAAGATTGAGGTGCCTTCCGTCAATGCTTTGTACGAAGCAAAGGTATCCGCTGACTACCGCACGATTGAGGGAACCTGGTCCCAGGGAGGAGCCAGCCTTCCGCTGGTCTTCCATCGTCAGCCGCACGCCACAAGCGCCAGACGACCGCCTGACGCCGTCGCCACCTCCGAAGGAATTTGGCAAGGTGTCCTCAATTCCAATGGAATGGTTCTTCGTCTGCAACTTCACATATCGCACGATGCGCAAGGCCAACTGACCGCCAGGCTGGACAGCATCGACCAGGGCATCAACGAATTCCCCGCGGCCAATGTCAGCCAGAAAGAATCCGCGATCCATTTTGATCTGTCTGCGGTGCAGGGCGTTTACGATGGCACGTTGAACGCAGCACGAAATGTGATCTCCGGAAGCTTGCAGCAGAGTGGCAGCTCTTTGGTTCTAAATTTCAGGCGCTCCGATCAGATCCCAGAATTGCGCCGCCCGCAAACTCCGGTGAAACCCTACCCTTACAAAGAAGTGGAGCTTACATTCGTGAATGCAAAGGCGGGCGTGTCACTCTCCGGAACGCTTACGGTCCCGCATGGCGCCGGGCCATTTCCTGCGGGGATTCTGTTGGCGGGATCAGGTCCACTCGACCGCGACGCAGCCGACTCCGGCCATCGGCCATTCTTGGTACTGGCGGATTACCTCACGCGCAAGGGCATCGCGGTGCTTCGCTACGACAAGCGCGGCATCGGCAAGTCCACCGGCGACTACGAGAACGCCACCACCGCAGACTTTGCCGGCGACGCCGCAGCCGCGCTGGCGTTTCTGAAAAGCCGCAAAGAGATCGATCCGCGAAACATTGGCATCATCGGCCATAGCGAGGGAGGTGTGATCGCGCCGATGATTGCATCCCGGTCGAGCGACGTCGCATGGATTGTGATGCTTGCGGGACCCGCAACCAAGGGCGCCGAGACTCTGATCCTGCAATCGGATCTGATCGCCAGAGCCGCAGGCATGACCGACGAGCAAGTGGCCAAGAGCCTCGACTTCGACCGGCAAGCGTACATGCTGGTGCGTCAGGAGAAAGATCGCGTGGTTTTGGAAAACAAGCTCGGGGATCTCATTAAGGTTAGCGGTTTGGGACCCGCCATGCCTCCTGCCATGCTGCAACGCCAGATTCATTGGACGAGCTCGCCATGGTTTCACTACTTCCTCGACTACGATCCCGCGCCGGCGCTGCAAAAAACGAAGTGTCCTATCCTCGCGTTGATTGGCGAGAAAGATCTGCAGGTTCCACCCAAGGAAAATCTGCCGCTTCTCAGGAAAGCGCTGGAAGACGGGGGCAACAAAGATTTCCAGGTCGTCGAGTTGCCGGGTCTGAACCATCTTTTCCAGCATTGCTACATGGGTTTGCCCGCCGAGTCGCGCGCGATAGAAGAAACCTTTGCACCCGAAGCGCTGTCGGCGATCTCCGAATGGGTGCTTAAGCACACCACGCCATAGCGCGATCCGCGCTTTGACGCATCCAACAGCAGTGCGCAATTGGCGCACGCTCGTGCGTTCGGCGGCTTACAACTTCCCGCCGCACGCTATATGCTGTTTGCGAGGAGACAAACCCGTCCCCGTGCCTCCAAAGCTTCATTTGGTCCTGCTCGTTCACGCGCATCAGCCCTGCGGTAATTTTGGCCACGTTTTCGAGCAGTCGTACGCGCATTGCTATTCGCCCTTTCTAGAGGTGCTCGAAAGGCATCCCAGCATTCACGTGGGCCTTCACTATTCGGGGCCTTTGCTCACCTGGATTGAAGAACATCATCGCGAGTATTTCGATCGTCTGAAAATGCTGGTGAAAAATGGCCAGGTGGAACTCGTAGGCGGCGGGTTCTATGAGCCAATCCTGATTTCCATTCCTCCCACCGACCAGCACGAGCAAATCACACGGCTCGCTGATTACCTCGAGCATCATTTCGGCCGACGCCCTTCTGGAGCGTGGCTTGCCGAGCGCGTCTGGGAGCCGCAACTCGCCTCCGTACTGGCCGAAGCCGGAGTCGGCTATACGGTGCTGGACGACATCCACTTTCTCTCCGCAGGTTTTGAGCAGGGAGAGCTTTTCCGCGATTACATCGCCGAAGATCAGGGCCAAACCATCCGTATCATTCCGGGGCAAAAATCTCTGCGCTATCTCATTCCGTGGGATACCGTCGACAAAGTAATCGCCAACCTGCGCGCAACCGCCGAAGCCCACCCCGACGGCATTGCCGCCATGGGTGACGATATGGAAAAATTCGGCGGCTGGCCCGGCACCTTTGAGCTCTGCTACAAAAATGCCTGGCTCGAGAATCTTTTCACCGCTCTTGAAGGGAATTCCTCGTGGCTCGACGTGTTGACGCCAACCGAGTATCTGGCGAGCCACATTCCGTCCGGCCGTGCCGACTTGCCAACCGCTTCTTACACCGAAATGATGGAATGGGCGCTGCCCACGCCCACCCGCCAGCGTTACAGCGCCCTATTGAAAGAGTTCGATTCGCGGCCTGACGTCCTCTCGTTTCTTCGCGGCAGTCCCTGGCGCGGCTTTTTCCGCAAGTATTCGGAATCGAATCTACTCCACAAAAAAATGCTTCGCGTATCCGTGCGTCTCGCCGCCGCTCCAAAGCGCCGCGCGGGTTCCAAAGCCGCCGAGGAACTCAAGAAGGCTCGCGACTTGCTGCTCCGCGCGCAGTGCAACGATGCCTACTGGCACGGCATTTTCGGAGGTCTCTACGCTCCGCATCTCCGCACCGATCTCTGGCGGAATCTGATCCGCGCCGAAACTATCGGAGACACCCATACCGCGGGCGCGCTCACGCCCAGGGTGGAATCGCTCGACTACGACGGTGACGGTGTGAATGAGCTGCTGTTCACCGCGCGCGAATATCAAGCCCTCGTAAAGCCTTCCGATGGTGGCACGCTCGCGGCTCTCGATTTCCGCCCAACCGCATCTACGCTGATCAACTCAATTTTGCGGCGGCCCGAGCCCTATCACGCCCGCCTGCGCGATCCCAACTACCGCCCAGCCACCTCAACGGCGGCGGCCTATGAGCAGACCAAAGTGAAAGAGGCAGGGCTCGAGCGTTTTCTCCGCTACGACCGCTGGCCGCGCCACACCTTTCGTCTTTTTCTATTCGATCCTGCACGCACTCATGCCGACTACGAAGCCCTCGAACTCCAAGAAGATCCCGGATTCGCCGCTGGAGAATTTACCGCGGCCGACTGGGAGGCACACAATGCCAAACTCACGCGCGAGGGCGTGCTCGTGCGGCCCGGTACCAACGCAAGTGCCGGCAACGAAGTTACGATCACGAAGCATTTTTCGTTCGGGCCTGCGCCACACGGCTGCGAAGTTGCTTGCGAAGTCCGGGTGCAGCTCAAGACGCCGTTGGAAAGGCCGGTGGTCATCGGCCTCGAATCCGTTGTGAATCTTCTCGCGCCGACCGAGCCGATCGATTCTTTGAGACGCCGGATGGCCCGCAGAATCTCCGCTTTAGCGGCGCTTTGCCGGGTCCCATACTGCGTATGGAAGACGGCTGGCAGCGTTTGCGCATCGCCCTTCATGCTCCGGCCGCGCAGCAGTTTTGGATTGCGCCGATCGAAACCGTTTCGGAGTCCGAGGAAGGATTCGAGCGCGTATACCAGGGCTCGCAAATCTTAGCGGTCTGGTATCCGGACTTGTCGGTGGAAAAAACCTGGAGAGGTCACCTAGCTTGGCGAATTGAAGCGATCTGACAGAAAACCTGTCAGCTACACACTAATCAGCAAGTTCTGCGCAAACGGCCATTCTTCGTCGATCCACTGCCCTTCGCAGCGAAAGCCGGTGCGCTCCGCCATCGCCGCACGTTTTCCAGCCGATATTTGTGCGAGCTTTCCGTCCAGATGGTCTCGTCTTCGTTCAACATTACGCGCAAGCCTGCCGCAGGGATTGTCACGCATTGGCTGCGCAGTCGAGCGCAGGTGCATCTCAATCCGCCGCTCCGCGTCGTTCCAGCGAGCTTCGTGACGGAAGCAGGTGAGATCGAAATTCGCGCCCAGCTCCCGATTGATGCGTGCCAGCAAATTCAAGTTAAACGCCGAGGTCACTCCAGCTGGGTCGTCGTACGCCAAGATCTGCTCCTTGACGCTCTTTTCGAGGTCGGTTCCTAGCAGCAAGGCGTCGCCGTCCTGCAAGATCGCTCGAACCTCGCGCAGAAATTCTTCGCCGGCGTCGCGATCGAAATTGCCGATCGTGCTGCCGAGAAACAGCACCAGCAGATGTTCGCCGGCCTCGCGCCTTTGTGCCACCGCTCGCAAGCCTTCCAGGTAGGGCTTCTCGTAACCAACGATGCTCACCAAATCGAGCTGGCCAAGTTCCTTTTCACAGGCTGCCAGTGCGGAGGATGAAATCTCGATCGGATAGTAGTAGGTTTTCTGCCGGAGCGAGAGCGCTTCCAGGATCCAGCGCGTCTTCTTGCCCGTGCCGCTTCCAAGCTCCGCGACATGGATCGGCGCGGGTAGCCGGCCGACGATCTCCCGCGCATGCTCTTGCAGCAACCGCGCGTCGGCTCGCGTCAGGCCATATTCCGGCAGAACGCAGATGGTCTCGAACAGCGCCGAACCGACCTCGTCGTACAGATACTTCGAGGGCAGTTCTTTCTGTCCGGGCTTCGTCAAGCCTTCGCGTACCGCGTCCGCAAATTCGGACACATGTCGCGCGGAAAGGGCATAGGTCAACATGGCGGCTCCCAAGCCTAGTCTTTGGCGCCTAGTCTTCAGTCCTCGACGCAGCGAAACGTCGCATACACGTACGGATAATGAGGTTGAAACCAGTTACGAAACGAACGCCGCAACATGCACGCGGCTGTGCGGGGTGAGCCGCCTTTCATCACATAGTGCTTTCCATCGAAAAAATTCGCTGAGTATCCTGGATAAAACGGCATCGGCGTGAAGCCGGCGAACGGGCCAAACTCCGTGCGCGTCCATTCCCAGCCGTTGCCTACGATGTCGTGAACGCCGAACGCGCTCGCTCCACGCGGATACGCTCCCACGGGGCTCGGGTCCCAATGCGCGAAATCGAAATTGCCGTAACGCGCGCTCGGCGCCTCATCACCCCACGGATAGCTGCGCTCCACGGTTTCGTCCGACGTTCCGTAGGCCGCGCGATGAAACTGTTCTTCGGTCGGCAATTTGCGCCCCAGCCACTTCGCATATGCCGTGGCTTCCGCGTGGCTGACATACACCGGCCAGTCCAGCGGCAATTGCATATCGCCGAACATAGTCCTGTACATCCACAGGTTCCCGGAGCGGCGCCAGAACGTGGGATGCTCGATACGCTCCTTCTTCTTCCAGGCCCACGCGTCATCGCTCCATAGCGAAGCATTCGCGTATCCACCCGACTGCATGAATAGGAGGAAATCCCGGTTGGTCACATTGTAGTTGTCCACCGCGAACTCCGGCACGAACACTTCGTGCGCGCCCATCTCATTGTCCCAGCCGAATTCGTCTCCTTGTGCGCGTTGCAACCCGAGGGTTGCGCGCCCCGCGTGAATCTCCACCAGGTGCGACTTCGCGCGCGGCGTTTTCCAGATGGGTCGCTCCGTCTCGGCAATTTTTCGATCGGCAGGGAGGTGATGGAGCATGTATGCCAGCGTTTCGGCGTGCATCAAGCGATGTTCGATCGCCACTTCCAGCATTTGCATCAGTAGCGGGTGCCCCTCGGACGGCTGAGCTAACGCTCTGGCGATTTCTCGATCGAGCTCTTCCCGCAGCCGCTGGTTGTATTGCTGGATCTCTTCGCGCGCCGGCCAATCCGCGGGCTTATCCGTCGGCAAGCCGCCGCCGATCGGGTCGATCCCAAACGCAAACAGCTTGTCGAACGATGGGTGGAAGGAACGCAACCCAAAGGCGCGGTCGGCCAGCAGGTTCCAATCAAACGCCTCCACGTGCCCTATGTAAAAAATGATGCGATGGCGTTCCGCGATGGGCCGGTCGTACATGGCCTCGTCCCGAACGATGGCAAATACTTCGTCAGTGCGTGATCGTGCTCCAGCTAGGCGGGTGTGAAGGTCGTGACGTACGCGAACAGCGCTGCTTAGAGCTCCCATGCGGTATTCCCCTTCCGTGTTGGATGCCGCTTCCGTCTTAAGGATGCGCCAAAATTCAGCGCAGGGAGGCAGAGCGAAGTATGATGGTCGCTCCCGACGCGCGGAGATGTCAATCGAAATGAATGCGAAAGCTGGCGCACTGGCCGAAAGTACCATTGAATTTCGAGAGGTAACATACAGCGTTAACCGTAAAGGCTCTCGTGCCTTGGTCGACGGCATTTCCTTATCGATTTCTTCCGGCGAGACGCTGGTTCTTCTCGGCCGCAGTGGCAGCGGCAAGACTACCCTCTTGCGGCTGATCAATCGCCTGCTGCTGCCAACCAATGGGCAGGTCTCGGTGCAAGGCCGCTCCACCGCCGAGTGGGATCCCATTCACCTTCGCCGAAGTATTGGATATGTTATTCAGGAAGCCGGACTTTTCCCCCATTTCACGGTTGCCGAAAACGTGGGCTTGGTGCCCTCGCTGGAAAAGTGGGATACCGACCGCATCGCTGCTCGTGTAACCGAGCTACTGACCCTCGTTGGGCTCGACCCAAGTGAATTTTCTGCCCGCCGCCCTCACGAACTCTCCGGCGGCCAGCGCCAGCGCGTCGGCGTCGCAAGAGCCATTGCGGCGGACCCGCCGATTCTTTTGATGGACGAGCCCTTCGGCGCGCTCGATCCCATCACCCGCGCGGAGTTGCAACGCGAGTTCAGCACTCTCGCCCGCCGCCTCGGCAAAACCATCGTGTTCGTCACCCACGATCTCCGCGAAGCCCTCCTGCTTGCCACGCGGATTGTTCTGCTTCAAGCCGGCCGCATCGTTTCTTCCGCTTCGCCGCAGGAGTTTCTCCGCAGCGATCATCCCGAAGTGCAGGCTTTCGCCGCGTCTCTGGTGTCGCTCCCCGGTGCGCCGGCATGAGTCCCTGGACCTTTTTTCTCGATCATCACGGCGAAATCTTCGATGCCACGGTGTCGCACCTGACCCTAGTGGTTATAGCCATGGCCTTCGCGATCGCCATCGCCGTGCCGTTAGGGATGCTCATCGTCCAACGGCCGGCATTGCGCAATATCGCGCTCGGCCTCGCCAGCGTCTTTCAGACCATCCCCAGCCTGGCGCTTTTCGGCTTCCTGATTCCCATCCCATTCATCGGCGGCATCGGGCGGCGCACCGCGATCGTTGCGCTCGTCTTGTATGCCCTGCTCCCCATCTTGCGAAACACCTACGTCGGACTCACCAGCATCGATCCCGCCGTTCTCCAAGCTGCGGAAGCGATGGGCATGACCGAGGCGCAAATCCTTTACCGCGTGCGTATGCCTCTGGCGCTGGCCTTCATCATGGCCGGCATTCGCACCGCCACGGTGATCACCATCGGCGTGGCCACCATCGCCGCGGCCATCGGCGCCGGTGGACTCGGCACATTCATCTTCCGCGGCGTCGCCATGGTCAGCGACGCCGTCATCCTAGCCGGTGCCATTCCCGCCGCTCTCCTCGCCATCGCTGCCGACATTCTCCTCGGCTGGCTCGAGCGCCGCCTCGAAGTCGTCTAACTCATGTTCGCCGTACATACCACCGCGCGATAGCGCGGTCCCTTTGGAGTGCGGCCGCTCGCCGCCGCCTTTCGTACTGTGGGCATCGCCTCCCTAGCTATCCGCGGGTCCCTCTTTGTCGTTTCACTCGCAACGTGAGACATTCCCTAGTCACGATGCGTCGCCCACTCCTTTACCTCCTATATTTCCTCTACCTCCTTAACTTCCTGTCCCTCTCAGGCTGTACCTCCTCCTCCCAACCCAAAATAACGATCGGCTCCAAGTTCTTCACCGAGCAAGTCATCCTCGCCGAACTCCTCGCCCAACACATCGAAGCCCGCACCGGCATTCACGTCGAGCGCAAGACCAATCTGGGCGGCACGCTGCTTTGCCAGAAAGCGCTGCAAGCGGGACAGCTCGACCTCTACGTTGAATACAGCGGCACCGCGCTGACCGCGGTCCTCAACGAAGCTCCTGGCGGCGATTCCAATGCCGTCTATCAGCGCGTCAAACAAGGCTACGCCGACCGTTTCAATCTTGAAGTCACCGAGCCGCTCGGCTTTGAGAACACCTTCGCCATGGTCATCCGCGGCGACGACGCGCAGCAATTTCACCTGCGCACCATCTCGGAAATCGTCCCGCTTGCCCCGCATTGGCGCGCCGGAGTCGGCTACGAGTTTCTCGAGCGCCCCGACGGCTTTCGCGGCTGGAGCGAGCGTTACGGTCTCCGCTTTGCTGCCCAGCCCAGCGTCATGGATCTAGGCCTGATCTACCGCGCCCTGATCGACAAAAAGGTCGACATCGTCGCAGGCAATTCCACCGACGGCCTGATCGACGCCCTGCATCTCGTCTCGCTTACCGACGACCGCCACTACTTTCCACCCTACGACGCCGTCCCCATCGTCCGCCGCGACTCTCTGGCCAAATTCCCCCAGCTCCGCGCCGCCCTCGCCGATCTCGCCGGCAAAATCTCCGCCGAAGAAATGCGCCACCTCAACGCCGAAGTCGACGCCAACCAGCGCGACGTCCCTGCCGTCGTCCGTACCTTTCGCTCCTCCAAAGGTCTCTAGCAGCTTGCGAAAAAAGGCAAAATTGTCATTCTGAGGGCATCCGACCAGGATGCCCGAAGAATCTCAACTTCAGCTTTGCTGCCACTTGCAACTCACGAAACAAATTCTCCCTCTTTCGGCGCCCGATCCCCAGAAACTCCTCTAACTCCTAACTTTTCTGTTGACAATACGATTACTTTACTTGTATATTCTCTTTGTTAAAAAGCGCGCCTCGCTTCCTCGCGAGGAGTCCCTCACCATTCAATCTTTCTTCTCTGGAGACTTACAGGCGCTGCGACCCGGTCCAAATAGCTGTTTGCAAACTTGCTAACGGTCCCCGTCCCTAACGTCCTTTAGAATGAACACTTATGAAAAACCCATGGGGGGTAGCGAGCAGCCAACGATGAGCAAACCGCCCCCGTAGGGGCCCACCATTGTTTACCTGAGCCTCGAAGGGCTGCGCCCCAAACGCCCAGGCGTAAGCCATCTAAGCCGAGATTGACGAGATTTGGAACCGTGCCAGTCAGCACTCCCGTCGAAATCAGACCGTAACCGTCTCGTATTCGTGGGAGCGAGGGGGTGCCCCATCCAAGCTTTGCTTGGGTGGGAACGAACTCCCCCACCAGGTCATCCCGGCGTTCACCCGTAGTACTGAAACCCCTTCCAGAATCCCGGCCACGGCATGCGAATGTTACGGCAAACGTAAACCTCATTGCGGCCGCCGATGGCTTGGTTGACAATCCCGTACGGGTTTGAAAGTTGAGCGGCCGCTTCACACGCAGCAAAAATCTTTTCCACTTCTTCCCGCTTGAAGCCAACAGCAATCACGGTTTGCGGCGGAGGGGTCCCATATCCGCGCAGCCAGTTGGAGTTCATGCCGCTGATCGCCTCGGGCAACCCATAAGCGCGTCCATACAGATTCACAGCTCCGGCCTCGCCCTCGTCTGCTGCCAGCACTCCAACCTCGGAGCGATCTTCCACGGGCAGTGAATCGCGCACCTGCACGACCTTGGCAACAAGCTCGGGCCAGCCAACTTCCATGCTGAAACTCTGGTGGTTCGCGGTCGCGTCGGCAAAACGCCACCACGCCGACTGGATCGGCGCAATGGGAAGCGTCAGCGCGAACACGACCAGTGCGCCAATGACGAGCGAATTCCGCGTAATTCTCTTAATTACCTGCTGCGCACGCGGGCTTCTGGCTACAATCCAGCTTTGGCCCCACACCGTCCCAGCCGCCATCAACATCGGGTATGCCGGCGCCATATAGTAGTCGCGCCCCCTCGCAACCACAAACAGGATTAGCGTAATCGCATACATCCAGCCGAGCATGCGGAAGGGCTTGCCGGCTGGAGTCGCGAACAGGAACCACAGTCCGGCGCACCATATCGGCACTGTCGCCGGGTTGGTCGTATTCCAGAACTGGCTGGGAATGAAGTAGTCGGTCCTTCCCCACGACACGTCGCGCGCGTGAATGCTCTTCATCCACGCCAGCGCCACAAAATGATGCTGGGTTTGCCACACGATCACTGGCAGGGCCATCACAAGCGCAACGCCCACGCCGCACCAGAACCAACCCAAGCGAAAGTAACGGCGGTTCGGCGTCAGCAGCATTCCAGCCAGCAGGCCCACCGCAAAAAACACGATAGTGTACTTCGTCAGCAGCCCCAGTCCCATGCCCGCGCCGATTGCGATCCACCAGCGCGCATCTTCCGTCTCGAGAAGCCGGGCCGTGGCCCACGCCACCAAAACCCACCACAGAACGTCGAACGACATGTAAGACAAGAACGAGCCCGCGAAGCAAATCGGGCCCGCGATGCCCGCAGCCACCGCGGCCATCAGCATCGATCGCCGTCCTCCGCCCATCGCGCGGGCAATCAAGCCGGCGAGCACGCTTACCAGTCCAACCGCGACTGCCGGCAAAAGGCGGTAGCCCACGAGATTGGGTCCGAAAGCAACCAGTTCCACACGCGCCAGCCACGCAGTCAGCGGAGCGTACACCACATAACACCAGTCCAGGTGCATCGCATTGCTGTAGCTCAACAACTCATCGCGGTGGAAGCCGTATCTGCCGCTGAATGCGACGTGGATCGCCGTGAAAGCCAATCCAGTCAGCCACAGGGCTACTCTGCCGTCCGCGTGAACCTGGCTCGTGTGGGTCGAATCGTGCATAACAGCCCCAATTGTCGCAGGGTATTTGCGCAAATAAACTAAGGTGATTCTTTCTTTGACCCAGACGACATTACGGTAACGTGAACGCCAGCATGTAATCTCCTTGCTTGGTGCCGAGCTTTCCGTGCCCGCCGGCTGCCATGACTAGGTACTGTTTCCCACCGATGCTGTACGTCATGGGAGTGGCCTGCCCGCTTGCAGGCAGCTCGAACTGCCAAATCTCTTTCCCGGTGTCGGCGTCAAACGCCCGCAAGTAGTTGTCCATTGCGGCCGCCGCGAAGACGACGCCGCCCGCTGTGACGATGGGGCCTCCAAAGTTCACAGTTCCCGTCTTCAGCTCCTTGGAGTAGCTGCCCAGCGGCACATCCCACACTTTCTTGCCGCTGAAGAGATCGACCGCCGTGGTTGTTCCCCAAGGCGGAGGAGTGCAGGGCGTGCCCTTCGGGCCCAAAAACGGCTCGCGGTACATCGCGTAAGGCGCGCCCGATTGCCGTGCGAACTCTCCCGTCATGCGATTCTTATCTCGATCGGAATACACATCCGCCAATTTATCCCGCTCGATCAACTTCACCCACATCGCCAGATGGTTCGTATTCATGATCAGAAGATGCCGCTGTGGATCAAACGCCGAGCTGCCCCAGTTCACGCCGCCGGCATTTCCCGGATAAACCAGCGTCCCCTGCAAGCTTGGGGGGGTGAAAATGCCTTCCGAGCGCGAAGCCTTGATCCGGTCTTCGCACCATTGCTTTTCCTCGGGCGTGAACCCCCACGCATCGCTAGTCTTCAAGCCCTCTGGTAGCAGCGAGATTCCAGATGGCTGCGTGGGCCACGCTTCCTCCCCCGGAATATCGCTTTTCGGCACGGCCTGTTCTTCCACAAGAAGCAGCGGCTTGCCATTGATCCGATTCAGCACGAACACGCGCCCCATTTTTGTGGTGATCGCGACGGCCGGCGTCTTGTCTTTCCACGTGAACAGCGCCGGCTGTGATGCCACGTCGTAGTCCCACAGGTCGTGATGCACCACCTGAAATCCCCATACGAACTCGCCGGTTGACGCGCGAAGCGCCACCACCGAGTTCGCCCACTTGTTGTCGCCCTTCCGGATACCGCCGAAATAATCCGGGCTGGCGCTTCCCGTCGGAATGAAAACTAGATCGCGCTCTGCATCCACCGAAATGGTCGACCAAGCATTTCCCGCACCGGTCCGCGGCTTCGTATCCTTCGCCCAGGGAATCGGATCCCAGGTCCAGAGCAATTTGCCTGTTCGTGTGTCAAACGCCCGCACAATTCCGCGCTCGAGCTGCACCGCGCGATTGTCCCCGATCGACGAGCCCACAATCACCAGATCGCCCGCGATCGAAGTCGCCGAGGTCACTTGATAGTCGCCCACATCCCGCAGGTTCACGTCCCGGGTCAGATCAACTTGCCCCTGCGTCTCCCCCTTTTCACTCAATTGTCCAGCGCCAAAGTCCGCGCAGCGTTTCCCCGTCTGCCCGTCGAGAGCGATCAGCCGCGCATCCAGCGTGCCGACAAAAATCCGCAGCGCGCACGCCTGACCGGCTTTCGCTGTGCCATCGCGCCAGGCCGACACTCCGCGCGACGTAACTTCCGAGTAGCCATGCGAAAGATCAAGCTCAGGATCGAACTCCCAGAGTTTCTCTCCCGACCGTGGATCCAGCGCAATCACGTGGTCGTACGGCGTGCTGAGGAACAGCTTTCCATCCACAAGAATCGGCGTAGCTTCAAACGCCGCCTTTTGATTGAGCTCGGTCTTCACGTCCAGCGCCCCGGTGCGATACGTCCACGCCACGCGCAGTTGCGTCACGTTGCTGCGATCGATCTGTGTCAGCGCTGAATAGCGCGACCCGCCCGCATCATTCCCGTAGTTGGGCCACCCAGTGTCCGCCGCGGACTGCCCACGCGCCGCCGAGGCCAGCGCCAACACCGCTAAGCCCGGCAAAATCCGCCACAACCCGCAACTCACCTTGGAGTTTTTCATGAAGGCACCAATACGCTACGAAGCCGCGTGAGGCAACAACCTTGTGACCACCGGGCTCAAATCAGGGACCACCGGGCAAGATACGCCGCGTCGCCACTTCCTTGGAGTGCGGCGCTTAGGCGCCGCCTTTTACCAACCCAACGACGCAGCGCCAACTCCCGCACCGCAACCGACCATCTGCACTTTTCACCTTTACGCCACCCCGGTACCGGTAGTAGCCTGCGTCACAAATCTAAACTGAACGCTCCCGGAGGGCTCCATGAAACGCCTACTCTGCCTGGCCGCGCTGCTGTTCCTCTCCGCGAACTACGCCGCCGCCGAAGACCTCTTCGACATCAAGCCCATCGCCGACGGTGTCTACGCCGCGATCGCCAAGCCCGCCTACAAAGTGAACTGCAACGCCGCAATCATTATTCTCGGCGACAGCGTTCTCGTGGTCGACACCCACTCCAAGCCTTCTGCCGCGCGCGCTCTTATCGAGCAAATCAAAAAGCTCACCGACAAGCCCGTCCGCTACGTTGTGAACACTCACTTTCATTGGGATCACTATCAGGGCAACGAGGCTTACCCGAGCTCCTGGCCCGCCGGCGTTGAAATTATTTCCTCAGAGGCGACCCGCGCCAACATCGAGCAGCGCGGCATTCCGCGCGTGAAGCACGAAATCGTCACCATGCCCGCCGAAATCGAAAAGCTGAAAGCCGACCTCGCCAAAGCCACCGACGCCAAGCAAAAGGAAACGCTGCAAAGCAGTCTGCAACAAGCCGAAGCCTATTTCACCGAGCTAAAGAGCATGCAGGTCACGCTGCCCACGATGACGTTCGATCGCAGCCTCATCCTGTATCGCAAGACGCGAACCGTCGAGATCTTCTGGCTCGGCAACGCGCACACCAACGGCGACATCTGGATCTTCCTCCCCAAGGAAAAAATCATCTTTACCGGTGACGCACTCCACGGCTGGACCCCCTTCATGGGTGACAGCTACCCGTATGATTGGATTACGACTCTGGACGCCGCCGAAAAGCTCGACTTCACGCAAGTCCTCGGCGGACACGGCGACGTCATGCAGGGCAAAGAGAAGTTTGAACTATGGAAGCAGTATTTCCACGATCTACTCGATGAAACAGGGAAAGCATACGCAGGAGGCGCGACTCTCGAAGCCGCTCAAAAGCAAGTCGCAAAAGTTCTCGTCGCAAAATATGCCGACAAATTCGACCCGGCCTTTCCGCAAAGCGTAATCCCCAACATCACCAAGGCCTATCAGGTCATCGCCTTCCCCCAATAGGGGAAGCGACGAACTTTTCCGCTCCGTTCTTCGGGTGCCCCACCCTCGGTTTTTGAGGGTGGGTCTTCGGGCTCTATTCAATTCGCAGCGCGTCCATGGGGGAAATCGACGCGGCGCGGTTTGCGGGAATTATGGCCGCGAAAAATGAGCAGATCGCGAGCGCGCCCGCGGCCACCGCCAGCGCGAGCGGATCCCAAGACGAAACGCCGTACAGCTGCGGCGAGATCAATCGCCCCGCGCCGACGGCCAGCGGCAATCCCAGCAGCAACCCAATCAACACGCGCTTGGAACGCCCCGCGCAGCACCAGTTGCACCACGTTCGCGCGGTCCGCGCCGAGCGCCATGCGAATGCCGATTTCGTTGGTTCGCTGCGCGACCGTATAGGCCGTGACGCCGTAGAGCCCGACCGCCGCCAGCAGCAGAGCCACAATCCCGAACAGGCCGGCCAGGCTGGCCACGGCGCGTTCCTGATCGAAGGAGAGCTCCACTTGCTGCTGCATGGTCCGGATGCTGGTGATGGTCAGGTTGGGATCGATTTCCGCCAGCGTCCTGGTGAGCAGCGGCTCGAGCGCGCCCGGCGGGAGTGTTGGTCACCAGCATGATTCCGCCGATGAAGTGCGAGCGCAGCTCGACTCTCTTCATCAGGTCGTTCTTGTAATCCACATTCTGCGCGAGCGGCACGAAGAACATCGGGACGCGCCGGCCTGCTCAATGCCCAGCCCGCAAACTTCGCATCGCGCACGACGCCGACGATGCGGAAGGTGCCGGCATTCTCCGGCAGGTCCAGGCCGAAGTGCTGATCGAGCGGGTCTTCGTCGCTCTTGAAAAAGCGCTTCACGAAGGCTTCGTTCACGATCGCCACCGGCGCGGTGGTTTCGTTGTCCGCGGCGGTGAAGTCGCGCCCGCGCAAAATCGGCATGCCGAAGTTCTGCAGATAGTTGGCGCTCACGCGATCCCACGACGCGCCCGCTTCCTCGCTCATCTTGGCGAGCGGGATGCCCGGCCACGATGATCAGTTCGCCCCAGTTGTCGGTGAGCGGGTTGTAAAGCGCGAGGCCCGGATCCCTGCACTCCCGGCAGGCGATTGAGGCGTTCTTCCAGCTGGCGGTAGAGCGCGGCCAACTTGGGCTGGGTGTAGCTGGCGGGCGGATTGTGCAGCGCCACCACGACGCGCCCTTGAACCTGATAGCCGAAATCCTGATGCTCGAGTTTGTTCAGGCTGCGCGCCAGCATGGTGGCGCCGGCGACCAGCACCACCGACAAGCGTGGCCTGCACGACCAGCAGCGCTTTGCGCGCGAACGAAGAATGATCGCTGGTGCCGCGGCCCGATCCGCGCAACGCTTCCGCCGGATCGGTGCGCGTGGCAAACCACGCGGGAGCCGCGCCGAAAATGATTCCCGTCACCAGCGCCAACCCGAACGCGAAACGCCAGAACCATGAGCGATGGCGCCGTGCTGATCGGAAGGAAATGCGCGCTGTGGAACGCCAGCGCCAGCAGCAGCCGCGCGGCCGCCATTGCCACCAGGAGTCCGGCGATGCCGCCGCCAATGGCGAGCAGGACGCTTTCGGTGAGCGCTTGCGTAATGATCTGCCGGCGCGTGGCGCCGATGGCCAGGCGCACGGCGGTTTGTCCGCGCCGCGCCACCGCGCGCGCCAGCAGCAGGTTCGCCACATTGGCGCAGGCGATCAGCAGCACCAGGCCGCAAACCGACAGCAGAATCTGCAGGCTGCGCCCGTACTCCTCTTTCATCACCGCCACGCCGGCGCCGGCCGGCACGACGTTGAGCGACTTGCTTGGGAAGCATGCGGATCATGTCGGGCATCCAGTTGGCGGGATACCCGGAATCGTTCTGCATCCATTGCCGCAGCACTCCGGTGAGGCGCGGAGACATTCCGTCCGTCGAAGCTCCCGGCCGCAAGCGGCCGATCATGCGCAGCCACGCGGAGACGGACTGATGCAGCAGCGCGCCGTCGCCATCGATCATCGGCTCCTGCTGCAGCGGAATCCAGATATCGGGAGGATCGCTGCGCAGCGTTTCGCCGAAGAATCCCGGCGGCGCGACGCCGATCACGGTGAACGGATGGCCCTCGACGACGAAAGCTCGAGCCCACCACCGAAGGATCGCCGCCGTAAGTCGTCTGCCAGACGCGGTGGCTGAGCACGGCGACCGGCGGAGCGGCCGGCTTGTCGTCATCCGGCGTGAACACTCGCCCGCCGAAGGCGCCCACCCCGAGCGTTGAGAAATAATTGCCGGTGACGTATTCGGAGCGCAGAGGCCTGGCAGCCGATTCGACCCCTTGGCGCCGCACGCTCATCCGCCAGCGCCCCGCCTGGAACGCCGCCACCTCTTCAAATTCCGGTGTTTCCGTCTTCAGCCGCTCGTACAGAGGGAACGAAAACATTCCCCAGCGGTCCTGAGGGCCGCCTTCCACGCAGCAATCGTCGCCTTCGCCGACCCGGTAGAGCCTCCCGGGATCGGAAACCGGCAACGAGCGCAGCATCACGGCATGGATCAGCGTGAATATTGCCGTGGTGCCGCCGATTCCCAAGGCCAGCGTGAGTACGGCCGCAGCGGTGAAAACGGGCGACAGCCGGAACTGCCGCAAGGCATAGCGAAGATTGCCAGGCAAACTCTGCATCGACTCACCCCTGCATACACTACGAAGGGGAGCGTCCTCCAGTTCCCCAACCCAGCAACCTTATTGACGCCCACCCACCCCAAATCGTCAGGCCGCCTCGCACCCGGTTGTTTGGCCCGATTGACGCGAAAGAGCCTCGGGCGTAGCGTTGTGCCCGAGCGCCAAATGGCCACTCAGCGCACCAACGCGATTTGCCTGCTCGTATCGCTCTATTGCTTATCGCTCGTGGCGAACTCAGCTTCCGCCAAGCTGGTGACGCCCCGCGACCCTCGCGACGCCATCCTAGACGCCGAGCTCGTGGTCATCGTCCACCAACAAGCCCCGGGCGAATTCCAAGTGGAAGAGGTGTTTCTCGGAAACGCGCGCGAAGGGGACTCCATCGTTCTGCCCGATTTCAAACTCTTCACACAGCAGACGCATGGCCCTGACATCATCGATCCCATCACGCCTGACACAAGAATTCTTCTCTTCCTCCAGCACAAGAAAGACGCCCCGCAAACTTGGGAGCCCACTTACTATGGGAACTCTTTCTTTTGGGTCCATGATGCCCAGTTGTTGGAGCAACTCCGCAGCACCGCCCGATTTGCGGTCGAGTTGCGCCGCACGTGGCAGGCGGCTGACGACATCGCGGACCCTGCGCAACGCGTGGCGGCGCTCTGGACGTTTCTCTCCTGGCGTGACTACGGCCCGAATTTCTTCGAACACACCAACGCCGAGTTGAAGAAAGCCGCGCCTGCAGGGGGCGACTTGATCGCAGAACGCCTCGCTACCATGTCTCCGGGAGATCGCTCCATGCTCTACAAAGACGCAGGTGATTACGGCAGCGAAGAGCTGCATCAGGCCTTGCGGAATCACCTGATGCTACAGCTGCGGCTTTACGAAAAGGCCGTTTCGGCTTGGAAGCTCCGACCCGAAGATGCCCTCGCTAACTGGAATACGCTCCCCGGAAACGTGAAGGACATCTACGGCGAGATCTACTACGGCCTCGCCGGACTCGCAAGTTTTCACGATCGCAGCGACCTGCCCGATATCCGCGAAATCGCTCGCTGGGCGGTCCAATATCATCTGGAGCAAACATCGGAAGCCGCCCTGGGAGCCTTCCGCACAATGCCCGACCAGGCCAATCTCCCCGTTATTTCGCTCATCCAAGAGAAATTCGCCATCCACGCCGTCGAAAACGACACGCAGAGCTTTAACATCGAGCTAATCCGCTCCTTATGCACGCACAAATTCCCTGAGACGGTACCCATCCTCGCCCCCTTCGTGACCGATAGTTTCGCCGGCCGCGAAGCCCAGGCGGCGCTCGCCGATATCGCAGGTCAGGACCTTGGGGATTCGCCCGAACCGTGGCTGAGTTGGTATCGCGTGAAATACGAGACCGAATCGGTCCGCCCCTAGGACGAGCTGCCGCTGTCAACCACACCCGCCTGTCGACTCTCGGCTACGCCCTCTGCTACAGTGCCAATTCGAACCCCCGACGGAGCTGACCATGCCAATTCCGCAGGACTTGCTCGACATTTTGGTTTGCCCGGCTTGCAAGGCACCGGTCAAGCCGACGCCCGACAGCTCCGGACTGAAATGCCAGTCCTGCCGCCGCGTCTATCCCGTGCGCGACGAAATTCCGGTCATGCTGGTGGAAGAAGCCACCATCGCGCCGGCCACCGGCGATGAAAAATGATGCGTGCCCAGAACCTCAAAAATCTCCTATGCCTGCTCCCACTGAATCCATCTCGCGATTGAAGCGCCTCGTCCCGCGCATGAAGGGCAAGCGGATCGGCGTCGTCGGCGACCTCATGCTCGACCGCTATCTCTGGGGCACTGCTTCGCGCCTCTCGCCTGAAGCGGCCGTGCCCGTCGTCGATTTCGTCGAGCAGAGCGAATGCCTCGGTGGGGCGGGCAACGTCGCCGCGAATCTCGCGGCCCTTGGGGCGCGCGTGGAAGTCTTTGGTGTGATTGGCGGTGAGGCGGGCAGCGGCGGCGAAGCCGGCCGCGCGTTGCGCGAGTGCCTTCGCGCGGCGCACATCGGTGACAAAGGCGTTCTCTCCGATGCCAAGCGCGTCACCACCGTCAAGACGCGTATCATTGCCCGCCACCAGCAAGTCGTTCGTGTCGATCAAGAGCGCCGCGAGCCGCTGGGTTCTGAAACCGAAGAGCGCCTGCTGCGCGCGCTTTTCGCGGTGCTCAAACGTCTCGATGCGTTGGTTCTTTCCGACTACGACAAGGGCCTGGTTACCGACGCTTTCGCCGATCGCGTCCTTAGCGCCTGCCACCGCCTGCACGTTCCCGTCTTCGTCAAGCCCAAGACCTCGCGCCTCTATGCGTACCGCGGCGCTCGAGCGATAGTCTGCAATACCAAGGAGGCGGGATTCTTCGTCACCCGTTCTCTTGCCGACGAAAAGTCTTTGGAAGAAGCAGGCCGCGCGCTGCTCGCGCACTTCGGCTGCGGCGCCGTCCTGATTACGCAGGGTGAGAAGGGAATGAGCCTCTTTGAGGAAACCTCGCCGCGTCACTTGTACATCCCGGCGACGGGATTCGAGGTCACTTACGCACGCGTCGGGCAGCCCGGCGTCGATAGGGCCGCTACTGGCCGCCAAGTCTTCGATGTTACCGGCGCTGGCGACACCGTTCTCAGCGTGCTAGCCCTCGCGGCTGCGGCTGGCGCATCTCTACCCGATGCCGCCACGCTAGCCAATACCGCTGCCGGCGTCGTGGTCAGCAAACTCGGCACCGCCAGCGTCAGCCCGCAAGAACTGCTACATGCTCTCGCGGACATCCACGGCTGACACACCTAGGTTTGGCCACAGCAGATCCCTCCGCTCCGGTCGGGATGACAGGCTAGAGAGTGGTTTGTTTCATGGCGGAAAGGTGAACGACTTGTCTTTCGATACCACCCATACCGCCACGACGCGCGTCTTGCCGCTTTTCTGCGCTTCCGCTGGATCGGTGGCACTCGGCATCGGCGCGTACGGGCTGATGGCCACGGCGATTTGCACCGCGTTCGAGCCGCGCGGCGAATCTTCGCGCATGATCTTGTAACTCTTCACCGGCCCGTAATATCCGGTCGGCCCCCAGTCGGCCAGGAAGTCGTCCATCTTGTAGGTTGGCAGCGGCTTCCAGAGCTCGTAGGCCTTGGGCAAATCCCCGGCGACCACGGCGTCGAAGAAATGTTCCGCCGCTCGTTTCTCAGGATAAAAGCGGAAGATCCACCAAAGTGCGACGACCGCTACCAGCACGAGCGCCGCAATCGTAAAAGCTAGGGGCCTTGATTTACTTGCTGTATCGGGAGGCGGTTCGAGAAGTGACATCCAGAGTTCTCCTGCCCTGCGAGCATCAGAGCAGCCGCTGGAGCAATGCAACGAGCGCGTCGCTCTGCGGCACTATCACCGTAACAAACTTGCTGCGTGCGAGTAAACGTCTTCGAGGGCTGACGGCTGCGTGCAGGTTGAAGGATTGGACGCGAGTTTACCGGCTGCGATAATTGTCTTCGGCCGGGAAATCATAGTCGCGCCATGGCTTCCACAACGGAATGCTGGTATAGCGTACGGCGGAGAGCGCCTTGTCGGCGCGCGCTTTCCATTGTCTGGCCTTGTCGAATAGTTCCCGGACCTTGCTCGGTGTTTGTTTCTGCATGGTGCACCTCGGAAGTTCGAGGGTCAACAGCCGCAGCGTATCATCGCGAAACGACGTGGTCCAGACGAATTGCGCATGCGTCGATATTGAATCAGCCTTGCAGCGCGCCGGCGGCGCCTTCGGGCAGCTCGATCTCGTACTTCGTGCGCGCTTTCTCGGCGTGCAGCTCCAGAGCGAGCGCGATCAGGCGATCGATCAGCTCGCGGAAGGGAACGCCGCTGGCTTCCCACATTTTCGGGTACATGCTGATCGAAGTGAAACCCGGGATGGTGTTCACTTCGTTGAGGAACAGTTTTCCGTTGGCCCGCTTTTCGAGGAAGAAATCGACACGCGCCATCCCGCTCAACTCCAGCGTGCGAAATGCCGAGACTGCCAGCGCCTGAATTTGCTTCACTTGCGCCGGTTTGAGTTTCGCGGGAATCAGCAACTGCGTGCCGTCTTCCAGATACTTGGCCTGGTAATCGTAGAACTCACGGTGCGGCACGATTTCGCCGGGCACCGAAGCTTTCGGGTCGTCGTTGCCAAGCACAGACACTTCGATTTCGCGGGCCACCATGGCGCGCTCGACCAGAATCTTCATGGCGAACTCAGAAGCGAGATTCAGCGCCGGTGCCAGCTCCGCGCGCGAGTGCACTTTGGTCATTCCCACCGACGAGCCTAGGGTCGCCGGCTTCACGAACACCGGGTACCTGAATTTCTTTTCGACCGCGCGCTGGATTTGCTTCGGATTTTTCTCCCACTCGTGGCGATGCACGGTTATCCAGGGCACGACGGGAATTTTCGCCACTTGCAGCAATCGTTTCGCGACGTCTTTGTCCATGCCGATGGCGGAACCGAGGACGCCCGCGCCGACGAAGGGAAGTCCCGCAAGATCAAGCAGGCCCTGGATAGTGCCGTCTTCGCCGTACGTGCCGTGCATCACTGGAAAGATCACGTCCAGGCGTTGTCCGGCGCTGCTTCCGTCGAGCGGCACGAGCGCCGCGTCCGTCGGGTCGGCGGTCATCATCACCGCCTGGCCGCCGCGCAGCACCTCCGGCAGCATTTTCTGCGCCCCCGCACCGATACGCCAGTGGCCTTCCTTGGTGATGCCGATGGGCACGGCTTCGTATTTTTCGGAATCCAGCCCGCGAATCACCGAGGCCGCCGAGGCGAGGGAGACTTCGTGCTCGCCGGAGCGCCCGCCGAAGAGGACGCCGACGCGAAGACGTTTGCTTGGGGTCACGTGAGAATCCTATGGAGCGGTTGAGCCTTCAGCCGTGCGTTTTGAATAGTGAGTTCTCAAGTATCAGTTATACGGCAAAACCGACTCCTCTCCGACCCAAGTCGGTCTCGAAGGTGCTGAACTGACAACGCGCCAGAAAGTTTAGAAAACGATCAAACTTTTTGGCCCCAGCTTTCGTCTCTATTCCTGTGGCAATGGCACAGGAGGGTTGATGTCTCCGCAACTTGAAATGCTGAAGGGCACGTTGGACCTCATGGTCTTGCAGACGCTCGAAGCCATGGGCGCGCTCCACGGCTATGGGATCGCGCGCCGCATCGAGCAGATCAGCGGCGACGCTATCTTGCTGAATCAAGGGACAATATACGCGTCTCTGGTGCGCCTGCAGCAGCGCGGCCTGATTCGCTCTGAGTGGGGGACTTCGGATAACAACCGGCGGGCCAAGTTCTACTCGATCACGCGCCGTGGGTCACAGCGGCTGGCCGAGACCGCCCAGAACTGGGAGCAACTTTCCGCCGTGATTGCTCGTTTTTTCATCACGCAAAAGGGTGCGCAGAAGGAGCCTTCCCGATGAGCGACATGGTTCGGGCGTTTTTTGCCAAGGTTCGGGCGATCTTTTCCAAGGCGAGCCTGGAAAATGATTTCAAAGACGAGCTTGCGGCTCACGTGGATTTGCTTACCGCGGAAAACGAAAAGGCGGGGATGACGCGCGAGGAAGCCCGGCGAATGGCGCTGGTACGTCTCGGCGGCCAGGAGCTCACGCGCGAGATCCATCGGGAAGAGCGCGGCCTGCCGTTTTTGGAGATCCTGGGGCAGGACCTTCGCTATGCCGTGCGAACGCTCCGCCGCGACTACGGCTTTGCGATTTTTGCCATTCTCATTGTGGGACTGGGCGCCGGGGCTAGTTGCACGATTTTCAGCGTGGTGAACACGCTGCTGATTCGCCCGCTGCCGTTCCGCGATCCGGGACGCCTGGCATGGATTGCCAATCACGACGACGCTACTGGAGACATGTCCGCGAAAACGACGCAGGTTGACCATTTTCTCGACTTGCGCCAGCAAAACAAGTCGTTCACAGATATGGCGGGGTACATGGCGTTTTACGGCGTCGGCGATGCAAAGCTGATCGGCGACGGCCAGCCGGAGAGGCTGACGAGCGTGCCGGTTTCGCAGAATTTTTTCACCGTGCTTGGCGTCGAGCCACAGATCGGAAGGCAGTTCACCGCGGAAGAGTGTAAGTACAACGGACCGTCGGCGGTGATGCTGAGCGATGCCATCTGGCGAAGGAAGTTCGCCGCCGATCCGAAGATTGTGGGCCGCGCGCTGTCGTTCGATGCCGGGCCGGCGACGGTCGTGGGCGTCTTGCCAGCGTCGTTCGATTTTGGAACGGTTTTTGCCCCGGGAACGAGGATCGACATTTTTGAACCGTTTCCGCTATCACCGGAGACGAACCGCGAGGGAAACACGCTGTTAATTATTGGGCGGCTGAAGCCAGGAGCGACCGTGAAGAGCGCGCAAGCGGAAGCGACCGTGCTTGGCAAGCTGATCTTACAAGCGCACAAAGACCGAAACGACTTCGATCCAAAAGTGTACTCGTTGACGGAGCATGTGAGCGGGCGGCAGCGTCCAGCGCTGCTTTTGCTGGCGAGCGCGGTCGGCGTGGTGATGCTGATCGTGTGCGCGAACCTCTCGAATCTTCTGCTCGCCCGCGGAACTGCGCGGCAAAAGGAGATGGCGATTCGCGCAGCGCTGGGTGCTGGAAGAGGCCGATTGATTCGCCAGATGTTGACCGAAAGCTTGGTACTGTCTTGCTGCGGAGCGGTGTTGGGACTGCTGCTCGCCCTTGCGGGGACACGCGTGCTGGCCCATCTGACGGCGGTGAGCATTCCCATGCTTGCCGAGGTGCGGATTGACGGAACCGTGCTGGGATTCACGCTGATTGTTGCGGTGCTGACCGGCTTGATTTTTGGATTGGTGCCGGCGCTGCAGGTGCGAGACGTAAAGCTGCACGACACGCTGAAAGATTCCAATCGGGGCTCGAGCCAGGGCCGCGGCAGCGCGTGGGTTCGCAGCGCGCTGGTCGTGTCCGAGATCGGGCTCGCCTGCGTGTTGTTGGTGGGAGCGGGGCTTCTGGTACGAAGCTTTCTGCGCGTGCTAGAAGTCGACATGGGATTCCGCCCCGACCGGGCAGCCGCGCTGCGGGTCGATCCGAACTCGACCTACAAGACGCAAGAGCAGCGCAACGCGTATTTCACCGATGTGTTGCATCGCGCGATGGACGTTCCGGGTATCGAGGCCGCCGGGCTTTCCGATGCGCTGCCGCTGGGCCGCAACCGCAGCTGGGGCATCGGGGCAAAAGGTGTGGTGTATACGCCGCAAGACTATCCCGGTGGCTTCCCGCGCATCGTGAGCGACGGCTATTTTCGGGCGATGGGCATTCCTCTGCGGGCGGGTCGCGATTTTTCGGAGCGAGATACAAAGGGAGCGCTGAACGTGATCATTGTGAACGAGACCTGCGCCCGCAATCTTTGGCCCGGCCAGGATCCGATCGGGAAAATCGCCCGCGCAGATGACCCGGAACGCACCGTAGTCGGCGTGGTTGGCGATGTGCACCACATGGCGCTGGAGGAGGGCTCGGGCAACGAGTTCTACATCCCGATGCGCCAAACGCAGGACTACGAGTCGGTGGACCTGGTGATGCGGACGTCACTGCCGACGGCTGAGCTGTCGTCCAGGATTCGCGAGGCGCTGCGTCCGATCGAGCCGAACCTGCCCACGACGGGTTTGCGGACGATGCAGACGCTGGTCGATCGGGCGGTGTCGCCGCGCAGATTCGTAGTGATTTTGCTGGGAGGATTCGCGGGATTCGCGCTGGTGCTGGCGTCGTTGGGAATCTATGCGGTGATTTCGTATTCGGTGAGCCAGCGGACGCAAGAGATCGGGATTCGGATGGCACTGGGCGCGTCGGCGGAGATGCTGCAGAAAAGCATTTTGCTGGAGACATTGGGACTGGCGGGGATCGGAATGGTCGTCGGAGGGATGGCGTCGTGGGTGCTGGCGCGAACTTTGAGTGGGATGTTATTTGGAGTGACGCCGAACGACCCGCTGACATTTGCCGGGATGGTACTGATTCTCGCAGTTGTGGCGGGAATAGCGGGGTACTTGCCGGCGCGACGCGCGTCGCGAATCGAGCCGATGTCGGCGCTGCGGGCGAGCTAGAGAATGCACGTGCTGATGTTGGGTAGCCGTGTCTTATAGAATTTTCTTGCCGAGGCCGGAGAGGACCAGCTCGACGCCGAGCAGGGCGGTGCGGTTGTGCTCGTCGATGATGGGATTGATCTCGACGATTTCCATCGACACCATGGCTTCGCTGTCGGCGATCATTTCCATGGCGAGATGCGCTTCGCGATAGGTTACGCCGCCGCGCACGGGTGTACCGACACCGGGGGCGTCGGACGGGATCGACGAAATCCATGTCGAGGCTGACGGCGACGCCGGCGGTGTCGTCCATTGCATATTTCAAGGCGTCGGACATCACCTCGCGCATGCCGCGCTCGTCGATGTCGCGCATGGTGAAGACGTGCACGCCGGATTTTTTGACGATTTTGCGTTCCTGGGCGTCGAGATCGCGCGCGCCGACGATGACGATGTTGCCAGGCTCCGCTTTGGGCTTGAATCCCATCAGATCGACGAGCTCCGGCGCGCCGTAGCCCATGATGGCGGCGAGCGGCATGCCGTGGACGTTGCCGGAAGGCGAGGATTCGGGCGTGTTCATGTCGCCGTGGGCATCGAGCCAGATGTAGCCGATTTCTTTTTTTTGCTTGCGATAAAAATTGGAGACGCCAGCGGCGACTCCCGCAGCGATGGAGTGGTCGCCGCCGAGCACCAGCGGCAAGAAATTCTTCGCTGCAGAGATTTTTCCACGGTTGCGGCGAGGTCCTGGCAGGTCTCGGCAATTTCCTGCCAGATACTTGGCGCGCTTTTCGCCGATAGGACATTTCTTCAGGCTGCTTCACCTGGATGTTGCCGATGTCTTCGACTTGCAGGCCGAGTTTCTTGATTGCGCCTGCAGTCCAGCGACGCGCAAGGCGGAAGGGCCCATGTCCACGCCGCGGCGGCTTTGGCCGAGGTCCATGGGCACGCCGATGATGCGAACTTTTTGCGGCATTCGAAGATCCTGGTGCGGCGGCGGGTGAGTCGTGACTGGTAACCAGAAACCCGAAAGCGGGGGCGCACCAGTCGCTAATCACCATTCACCTGTCACTCTTGAAATGCGAGAAAACCAAAGAAAATCGCGGGAAATGACGCCAACTACCCCGCACTAAGGATACACGCGGTAGAGCATGCGCGGGAAGGGGATCACTTCGCGGATGTGCTCGGTGCCGCAAATCCAGGCGACGGTGCGCTCCAGGCCCATGCCGAAACCGGCGTGCGGGACGCTGCCGTAACGCCGCAGGTCGAGATACCACTGGAAGGCATTCTTCGCGGGAGGTTGTGTTCGCGCAGGCGCTTCACCAGCAAATCGTAGTCGTGGATGCGCTGGCTGCCGCCGATGATCTCGCCGTAGCCCTCGGGCGCGAGCATGTCGAAGGCGAGGGCGAGATCGGGGCGCTCGGCGTCGGGCTGCATGTAGAACGCTTTGATCGCTGCCGGGTAGCGGTGCACCATCACCGGGCGATCGAACTCGTTGGAGACGATGGTTTCTTCGTCGCCGCCGATGTCGTCGCCGAATTTCGAGGCATTGCCGTGCTTCTGCAGCACCTTGATGGCGTCTTCGTAGCTGATGCGGGGAAAGGGCGGCTTCACGTTTTCGAGCTTTTTCGTGTCGCGCTTCAGGGTTTCCAACTCGCGCGATTTATTTTTCAGCACGGATTGCACGATCGCGCTGACCAGCCCTTCACCGAGCGCCATCATGTCGTTTAGGTCGGCGTAGGCGGCTTCCGGCTCGAGCATCCAGAATTCGGTGAGATGGCGGCGCGTCTTGGATTTTTCGGCGCGGAAGGTTGGGCCGAAGGTATAGACCTTGCCGAGGGCCATGGCGGTCGCTTCGATGTAGAGCTGGCCGCTTTGCGTGAGGTAAGCCTTCTGGTCGTCGATGTAATTGACCTCGAACAGCGTGGAGGTGCCTTCGCACGCGGCGGGCGTGAACATCGGCGCGTCGGTCAGTGTGTAGCCCTGGCTGTCCATGTAGTTGCGAGCGGCGCGCTCGGCTTCCGCGCGAATGCGCAAGATGGCGGCCTGCCGCGGCGTGCGCATCCACAGGTGACGGTGGTCGAGCAGAAAATCCACGCCGTGCTCTTTCAGCTGGATGGGATACGGCTGGCTCTCGGACACTCTTTGCACGATCGCGATTTTCGTGACGCCCATCTCGTAGCCGCCGGGAGCGCGCTGCTCCGCGCGAATCTTGCCGGTGACGATGACGCTGGATTCCTGCGTCAGCCCCTTCAGCGCTTCGAACGCCTCGGGATTTTCCTTCAGGGCCACCACGCCTTGGATGATTCCGGTGCCGTCGCGGAAAATCGGAAACAGCAGCTTTCCGGATTCGCGGAGATTGTACAGCCAGCCGCGGAGCGTCACTTCCTGGCCGTCGTATTTTCCGGCGTCTTCGATGGTGATTATGGTCATGGAGCCTTTCGCGTCGTGGCGTAGCAGCTGAATAGGATATCGCGCGCGACGTAAGAATTGCGACCCTGAGACAAAAATGAGCGCCAAGGCACGCTACAATGCCGCGCCGGAGGAATCATGTCGAAATCGCGCAGGGAATTTCTGACCGCTACGTCGATGGGGGTGCTGGGCGCCGCAGCTGCGGCAGCATCGCTCGGCGCTGAAGCGCAAAATCCCACCGAGCCGCCTGCCGGTGCGCCGCCCGCGTTCGGTGCGGGACCCGCGGTCGGGCCCGAAGTCTCGCCTGCCACCTTCGCCGAGGCCGAAAAACTCGTCCAGGTCGAGTTGACCGAAAGCGAACGCAGCGTCGCGGCGGGCAGTTGGCGCAAGACGATGGCGGCGCTTTACGAGAGGCGCACTGGCCCGCGCAAGGTCGCGCTCGAGACTCCCCTTGCGCCGTATTCCCAATGGGATCCCGTGCTGCCTGGTCAGAAGGCCGGCCCTGCTCGCGAACGATTTATCCGCAGCAGCGATGATGCTGGCCCCCTACCCGCGCGCGACGAAGACATCGCCTTCGCGCCGGTCACCAAGCTTTCGCGCTGGATCGAGCAGCGCAAACTCACTTCCGCGCGGCTCACGCAGATCTACATCCAGCGACTCGAGCGCTTCGATCCCAAGCTGCGCTGCGTCATCACGCTGACGCGCGACCTTGCCCTCGCACAAGCCAAGCAAGCCGACGCCGAGATTGCCGCCGGCAAGTATCGCGGGCCGTTGCACGGCATTCCGTGGGGCGGGAAAGATCTCTTGGACACCGCGGGCATTCGCACGACCTATGGTGCAGAACCTTTTCGCGATCGTGTCCCGTCTGCCGACGCTGCAGTTGTGCAGCGCCTTCACGCTGCTGGTGCCGTGCTCGTCGCCAAGCTCAGCCTCGGCGCGCTGGCGCTGAACGACATCTGGTTCGGCGGCCAGACCGTGAATCCGTGGCTGACTGAAGAAGGCGCGTCAGGCTCGAGCGCTGGCCCCGGCGCTGCGACCGCCGCCGGCTTGGTCGCTTTCTCCATTGGCAGCGAGACCGGCGGCAGCATTGTTAGCCCCGCCATGCGCTGCGGCGTCACCGGACTCCGCCCCACTTACGGCCGCGTGCCCCGCACTGGCGCGATGACGCTCTGCTGGTCGCTCGATAAGCTCGGCCCGATGACGCGCTACGTCGAAGACGCAATGCTCGTTCTGCGCGCCATCTCCGGACCCGACGCCGGCGATCTCTCCAGCGTGCCGAGCAAGCTCGATTTCGATGCGGGCACATCGGTGAAAGGGCTGCGGGTCGGTTACTTCCCGCGCTGGATGAACGAACGGCCCGCGACCGAAGTCGACCGCGCCGCTCTCGACACCGCGAAGAAACTCGGCATGACTCTGATAGAAGTCGCCATTCCCGACTGGCCCTACGATTCTCTCCAGCTCATTCTCTTCGCCGAAGGCGCCGCCGCTTTCGAGGAGCTCACGCTGGGCCGAAAAGTGGATCAACTCAAGGCGCAGGTGCCCGATGCTTGGCCAAATCTTTTCCGCCAGACCCGCTTTCTTTCGGCGGTGGACTTCATTCAGGCCGACCGTTTTCGCCGCAAGGTCGCGCAAGAAATGGCGCGCGTTTTGTCCGAAGTGGATGTGCTGCTGGTGCCTTCGCTGCGCGACGAAATGCTCACCATCACGAATTTCACCGGGCAGCCTTCGCTCACGCTGCGCGCCGGCTTCGTAGAGGTAGCGCAGGCCCGCAGCGACTGGGCGCCAGATCCGAAGCACCCGCTGCCAACATTTAACCCGCCGCGCCGCGTGCCGCACGGCGTCACCCTGATCGGCCGACTCTTCGACGAAGGCACCCTGTGCGCGGCAGGAATCGCGATGGAGCGCGCCTTTGCCGTCGCAGCCGAGCGCCCACCTGGGTTCTAGGACTCGATGACATCCGCTGTCCGGCGCAGACGGCGGTGTCGGCGGGACCTTGCAGTCCTGCGGCTCGCTCAAACGCAGCTGCTGTTTGTTTTCAGCGAGTTGCCCACCGCGCCCGGCGGTCACTGGCGTGCTCCAGAAATCGCTGGGTTCTCCCATGCTATTCGTCTTGATCACCTGGAAAGCTCCTGGGCAGGGCTTGGTTCGTCCTGCTATTGCTCACATCTCTCGTCTGCTCGGCCCGCAAAATTCCTCCCCGGAGGCACGTTCATGCTGAAGCCTGTCTTGAGAGTCACGCTTACGTTGGCGGTTTTTCTCGGCGCTTTCGCCGCGGGGGCGGGCGCTTCATCGCACGGCAGCCACGGATCTCACGGCGGCGGACATTCTCACGGGGGCAGCTCGCACGGTGGGGGCTCCCACGGCAGCAGTCATTTTCACAGCAGCGGTGGTGGCTCACACGGCTCACGCGGCGGTGGTTTATTTCATGGCAGCAGTTCGCACATGAGCGGCAGTTTCTCGCGCCATAGCGTAGCCAGTTCCCGAGGCGGATTCTCCGGCATGGCAAGCCGCCCGAGCACGCCGTCGCGCGGCAACTTTTCGCAATCCTTCGCCACGCGCGGGTTTTCGAATTCCAGCACCAGCCATTGGAGCGGTTCAAGCCGCATGCAAACCAGCCGGATGAACTCGGCAGGTTTCGCAAGTCGTCCGTCCACCAATCAATGGAGTTCGGCCAGAACATCCGGCCGGGCAGGGTCGTCGTTTGACTCCAACCGTCCGCCGTCGAGTCAGTCGAGCTTCGCGTCCCGCTCGTCGCGAACAAGCGCAAACTTCTCGAATGCGTCGTCGCAGCGCACGTCGCTCGCAGCGAGCCGTTCCTTCGGTTCGGATCGCTCGTTTGGCGCGCATCGTCCGCCCTCGAGTTCCTCCAATTTCGCGAGCACCTCATCCCGGCCCTCTTCGAACTTCCGCACACACAACACGATCCGACAAGCTTCCTTCGGCTCTCATCGCCCTCCAACCAGCAACCCCTCGACAATGGCTGGCTTGTCCGCCCGCGGCAGTTCGAACTGGGCCAATACGTCCCGCTTCGGCTCTACTCGCGGCCAGTCGAATTTCGGGCACTCCTTCAGCAACTCTCGCTTCGGCGGTTCGAATTTCGCCAACGCTTCATACTCTCGCTTCGGTTCGAACCGCTTCGATCGCTTCGGCAGGTTTGGCGGCGGCTTCAACCGCTTCGACCGTTTCGGATTCGGTGGCTTCGGGCGCGGCGGATTCGGCGACCCGTTCGACTTCTGGTTTCTTGGCGACCTGTTCGGTTTGGCGCTGAATTTCGGCGAACTCAGTCTCGGCTGGCCCGCGTGGGGATTTGTCGGCGCGAACTTGCTCGACACAGGCTTGCAAGCGCTAAGCAACACCAGCGGCGACAACGGTAACTACGGCTACGACAATTCAGGTTACGGCTACCAGCAGCAAGCCTATACGCCGCTCTGCGGAAACTACTACTCGGACGAAAACCCAGGCTGCGTGCAATAATTCTAGCGAGCAGCGCGGGGCTCTTCGCAACCCTTTGCCGCGTGTCGCGAAATTGTCATCCCGAGTCCGCCTGCCGCTAAAGTTGTCATTCCGAGTGAAGCGAGGGATCTGCTTTTTCTCCGCGCGCCGCTATTCCCACGCTTCTTCAAACCGGTCGAGCGACTTGCGCGCGACATCCAGTTGCTCCGGCGCGCTAGGCGCGTCGGGGCCGATTTTCTCTTTCAGCTCCAGCACCAACGGTACATTTGCTTCGGGTGCGGTCTTCAGCATCTTGATCGCGGCGCGCCAGTCGATCGAGCCGTCATAGGGCGGCAAGTGCTCGTCCTTCTCTCCGTGATTGTCATGAACGTGCACGCCCGCGACCAGTTCGCGCAGCGGCGCGAAGCTCTTTTCGACACGTTCTTCCTCCGGCCCATCGGCCAGGTGCGCGTGCCCAATATCGAAATTGAAGCGCAGCCCTGTGAGCCGCGTCTCATCCACAAACGAGCGCAGGTAGGCCGGGTCGCCCATTTCGCTGGTGGTGTTTTCGATGCAAATCGTGACGCCGGCATGCCGGGCGTGCAGCATCAGATGCTCCAGCGTGCTGAACGCGGCATCCCGTTTGCGCAGGTCATGCGTCTCTCGCGACCCGCCCATGTGAAAAATCATTCTCGCAAAGGGCAGGTCGTCGGCCACATCCAGGGCGCGCCTCAGTTCGTCCATCGCCTCGATACGGCGAATGCGCTCTACTTCGCAGATCGAGAGCGGCTGGCCGCCTTCGCGAGTAGCGCTCAGGTCGCGGCTCGTCGGCGCATGCAGCGACGCCAGCGACACACGATGATCCGCCAGCGCCTTCGCCATTTCGCGAACCTCGGCCCGGTTGGCGTAGTCGAAATGCGCGCGCGAACAGAAAATCTCGACGCCTTGGAAGCCGGCTTCGCCGATTTGCCCAATCAATTCCCGTGTTAGCTTTCGGGAGATAAAGAGATAGGTTGAAAGGAGACGTTGCATAGATTGTCCCCAGTATTATCCATGAGTTTGGGCGAACGGCGATGCCTTCGTCATAGGGCGTGTGCCACATCAGAAAAGCCGGGAAAAACGTGACACGAGTAGCACGCTCTGGGCTATAGTCGCTCGGCAATCGAAGGGTGAATATGCGGATTCGCTTAGCGTTTTGCCTGGCCCTTGTATTCGCGCAGGTTTCTTTGAACGCGCAAACATCTCCAGACCTCGAGCACCAACGTTGGCCCGCGCAATGGATCACCTGTTTGGGCGCGCCGGTTCGCGACCCCGTGGTGCTCCACTTTCGCAAGGTCATCGATCTCGCGTCGCTGCCGAAGGAATTCATGGTTCACGTCAGCGCCGACAACCAGTTCCTGCTCCATGTGAACCAGCAACGCGTTGGTTCGGGGCCCGCTCGCGGCGATCTAGGGCACTGGAGATTCGAGACTTACGACCTGCGTCCCTTCCTTCATCCCGGAAGAAATGTCTTCGCGACCACGGTTTGGTTCCGCGGAGCGGATTCCGCCGTAGCGCAGATGAACGATCGCGCCGGCTTTCTAATGCAGGGCGGTCGTGCAAGCGAAAGTGTCGTCAACACGGATGAAAGCTGGGAGGTCGAGCAGGAGGAAGGGCTGGGAACCACGGGCGGACCGGTCGATTTGCCTGAGCATTTCTATTTCGCGGCTGAACCTGGCGAGCGGCTCGATGCCGCCGCGTTCGATTGGACTTGGGACGCCGATCCGGGAGGGGCGCAAAGCACGGGTTGGACCAGGGCTATCACCATCGGCCACGGCTACCCGCGCGAGAGCCGGGACGCGTCGACGATGTGGCAGCTCATTCCCAATTGGTTGCCGACCATGGCGTTCGAGTCCATTCCAATTGGCAAAGTGGTTCGCGCATCCGGCGTGGACGCGGCCTCTGAATTTCCCGCCAAGCCGGTTACTGTTCCGCCGCACGCCAAAGCCAGCGTTCTTCTGGACGCTGGAAATCTTGTCACCGCCTATCCGGAGCTCTCCGTCTCCGGCGGCGCAGGCGCGAGCATCAAGCTCACCTATGCAGAAGGCCTCTACGACGAAAAAGGACAGAAAGGGAATCGCAACGAAATTTCCGGTAAGCACATCGGCGGCTTGCGCGACGAATTTCTGCCCGATGGTCCCGCGCGCGCGTTGGCGCCGCTCACCTGGCGCACGTGGCGCTACCTGCAGCTCGACATCGCCACCGCCGGTCAGCCCGTGCAAATCGATACGCTGCGCGCGTGGTTCACCGCGTATCCCTTCGTCGAACGCGGTCATTTCGACTCCGACGACGCTTCGCTCGCCTCGATTTGGCGCATTGGCTGGCGAACCGCGCGCCTCGATGCCCACGATACGTACATGGACACTCCCTACTGGGAGCGCCTGCAATACATCGGCGACACGCGCATTCAGGCGTTGATTTCCTACACTGTCGCCGGCGACGATCGACTCGCGCGGCAAGCCATACAGGCTTTCAACGACTCGCGCATTCCCGACGGAATTACCCAGAGTCGCTACCCTTCGTCGTTGCCGCAATTCATTCCCACGTTTTCTTTATTGTGGGTCGGAATGGTGCATGACTTCTGGCTCTACCGCGGAGATCCCGCTTTTGTACAGGCGCAGATCGGTAGCACGCGCACGGTCCTCGATTGGTACCTGCATCGCCAGCGGCCTGACGGTCTGCTCGTGAAATTGCCTTGGTGGGATTTCGTGGATTGGGCCGAGGACTTCGAGGCTGGCGAGCCGCCGCAGGACGAAAACGGCGGCTCCGCCGTCATCACCTTGCAATTCATCGAGGCGCTTCGCTACGCGGCGGAATTCGAAGAGGCGTTTGGCAGCCGCGAGCGCGCCGCGATGTATCGAGAGGCAATCACGCGCGCTTCCGACGGCATCCGCAAGCTCTGCTGGAATCAACAGTTCGACTTGCTCGCCGACACGCCCGCGCAAAAGCATTTCAGTCAGCACGCAAACCTCCTCGGCGTCTGGCTCGACGTCATACCTCAAGCGGAGCAGAAGACGGTGCTGACGAAAGTTCTGTCGACCAGCGACGCTGGATTCAAGGCTGCTGGCACGTTGCCGCCAATGTCGCAGGCCACCTACTATTTCCGCTTCTACCTCGCCCGCGCCTTGGAGCACGCCGGTATGGGCGACGAATACATTCGTTTGCTGCAACCATGGCGAGAAATGATCGCGCTCGGCCTCACCACCTGGGCGGAACAACCCGAGCCGACGCGCTCCGACTCCCACGCCTGGAGCGCTCACCCGAACTTCGACCTCCTGACCATTGTCGCGGGAGTTCATCCAGCCACGCCGCAATTCTCCACCGTCACCGTCGAGCCTCATTTGGGGAAGCTCGCGCACGTTGCGGCAACAGTGCCGCACCCTAAGGGCGACATCCGCATCGAATACACGCGCAAGGCTGGAGCAGTCGACGCCACCATCAACCTGCCGCACGGGATTTCAGGCGATTTGATCTGGGAAACGAAGAAATATCCGCTTCACGAAGGCGACCAGCACCTAACGCTGCCTTCAGAGCAGTGACCTGTAGCCGCGGCCTTCAGACCGCGGGGTTCAGATGACATCAGGCTCGGTCGAAACTATTTGGCGACTGCTTCGACCTCGGAACAATCCCTCAGCGGTTTTTTGTCACGCGCACCTACCGAAGGTGCTGTGCTTCCAGGAATAAAGATCTGCCGTCTAAATAGCCATTCGGTCGCAACAGCCGCGGTACTGCTTTTTCGCAGAGCGGACATTTCGCAAATTGGGAGGCATCGAGTGATGATGAACAACGCTTTTCGCGGAGCAGCCCTGCTGATGGTTTTCTTGGCCGTCGCCGTTTCTCGGCTGGCGACGCTCCAGGCAAATACCCAGCAATCTGCCCAGACTCCCTCGCTGATTTACACATGCCTGATCACAAAAGACGTTAAAAAACTGACGGAGTTCTATGAGCGCATCTTGCAAATAAAGCCGCACGCCACTGGCGACACCTATGTCGAATTCCCAACCAGCGCCGGGACCCTGGCTATTTTCGACGCCGACGCGCAGGAGAAATATATTCCAGGCTCAGCGCCCCCGGCACAAAACCGGAGCTCGATCTTGGAATTTAATGTTGCGAATGTGGATCAGGAATACGCGCGGCTGCAGGGAATCGTCCAGACCTGGGTCAAGCCTCCGACCACGCAGTCTTATGGCACCCGTTCGATCTATTTTCGCGATCCAGACGGCAACCTCGTCGATTTCTTCACTCGCGTCAAGCCGTCACGCTAGGCAAATCGAGTCAATCGTATGATTTGTGTATAAGACCTCGGTCATTGAAGGCGCTACGAATCGCATCGCGCTTGCCGCGCCCAGTGTGATTTAATCCCCACGCATTCCAACAGGAGACTTCAACACCAATGATCTCGATGCGTTTGCAACGCTGCACAGTGCTAGCCCTCGCAGTGCTTTGGACCACGAAACTGTTTGCGCAAAGTGGCCCGCCCGCCGATATGGACGCCTACGTCAACCACGCGATGAAGACGTTTGATGTTCCCGGCATCGCCGTCGCGATCGTCAAGGATGGGAAGGTAGCCTTCGCGAAGGGCTATGGCGTACGCAAGCTCGGCGAAGCCACGCCGGTAGACGAAAACACGCTCTTCGGCATTGGCTCCAACACCAAAGCCTTTACTGCCGCCTTACTGGCGACTCTCGTCGACGAAGGCAAAATTTCCTGGGACGATCCGGTCTACCAGCGGCTGCCGGGTTTCCAGATGTACGACCCGTACGTGTCACACGAAATGACCATCCGCGATTTGCTGACGCATCGCAGCGGTATGGGCCTCGGCGAAGGCGACCTGCTGTTCTGGCCGCATACAACGTATACCCGCGAGGAAATTATTTACCGGCTGCGATTTATGAAGCCGGCCTCCAGTTTTCGCAGCCACTACGCTTACGACAATCTCTTGTACATGACCGCCGGACAAATCGTGCCCACCGTCACCGGGACCTCGTGGGACAACTACGTCCGCGAAAAGATTCTTCTGCCACTGGGCATGAAAACCACGACCGTGAGCAACAGCGTGTTCAAACCCGGTGACAACTACGCATTTCCGCACTCCAAAGTTGACGGCAGGCTACAAGTTATTCCGTTCCATGATTTGGACAATGCCGGGCCGGCCGGCTCCATCAATTCTTCCGTCGCGGAAATGTGCAAATGGTTCCTGCTCCAATTGAACCACGGAAAATTTCCGGATCGCGACGCGCGCCTCTTCAGCGAAGCGCGCTCCCGCGAAATGTGGTCTTCGCAGACCATTTTGCCGATCCCCGAAGATTCCACCGGTCCTCTTGCATCGTTGCGGGGACACTTTCGCTCGTATGGGCTGGGCTGGTTTCTCACGGACTACAAAGGGAGAAAGCTCGTCGGCCACAGCGGAGGAGTGGCCGGATTTGTCTCGCGCGTGCAGTTGGTGCCCGAAGAAAATCTCGGCGTCGTGGTGCTGACGAATGCGGAACAAGAGGGCGCGATGGAGTCGATCCTCTACCATATTCTCGATAGCTACCTGAATCTTCCCGTTACGGACTGGACCGCGGCCTTCAAAGCGGCGGACGAACAGGACGAAAAAGACGCGGCGGAGACCATGAAGAAAGCGGCTTCCAGCCGCGCCGTCGATTCGAAGCCTTCACTGGCGCCTGAGAAATATTCCGGCGTCTACAGCGATCCATGGTACGGGCCCGCAACGATTAAGATCGAAAAAGGGCAGCTTGTCTTTACGCTCGAACACACGCCGTCGGCCGTCGCGGATTTGCAGTACTGGCAGTACGACACGTTCAAAGCGCACTGGCGCGACCGCACGATCGAAGATGCCTTTGTCACGTTTACACTGAAGGCCGACGGGAGTATCGATCACTTCACGATGGCCGCGGTCTCTCCGCTCGCCGATTTCAGCTTCGATTATCAAGACCTGTACTTCACTCCGCAAAAACGCGACTAGTCTTCGCTTAGGAATTCGACGGTGGCGGGTTCCGGCAGCAAGCCGGCCTTGGTTCCTTGCTCGATCAGTTCGGTGACGGCGCGCTTGCCGCGCTCGCCGTAGCCGACCGTCCATTTGTTGACGTACATGCCGACGAAGCGGTCGGCGACCTCTGTTTCCATGTCGCGGGCGAACTGCATGGCGTAGTTGAGGGCTTCTTCGCGGTGCTCGAGGCCATATTCGACGCTGCCGCGAATCGTTTTTGCGATTTGCTGGCCGAGCTCAGGGCCGAGCGCGCGGCGCACGGCGTTGCCGCCCAGCGGGAGCGGCAGCTTGGTGCGGTCGTGCCACCAAACGCCGAGATCGAGGACGCGATGCAGGCCAAGCTGCGGAAAGAGCAGCTGGCCTTCGTGGATCAGCAAGCCGGTCTCGACGGTTTCGTTCTGGACGGCGTCGAGGATTTTGTCGAAGGGCATGACCACGGCTTCAAAGTTTGGCTCGAAAAGTTTCAGCGTGAGATACGCGGTGGTGCGCAAGCCGGGGACGCCGATGCGTTTGCCGGCGAGTTCTTGCGGGCGCATGGATTTGGAAGAGACGACGATGGGGCCGTAGTTCTCGCCGAAGCTGGCGCCGCAGTCGAGCAGAATGTATTTGTCGCGGAGGTAGGGATAGGCGGCGAAGCTGACTGCGGTGACGTCGTAGGTTTCGGTGAGGGCCGCGTCATTGAGGGTTTGGATGTCGGAAAGAACGTGGGTGTATTTGTAGCCGGGCGTCGAGATCTTGTGCGTAGCCAGGGCGTAAAACATGAAGGCGTCGTCGGAATCAGGGGAGTGCGCCAGCTTGATTTCCAGCGTCTGCTGGGCCGATTTGGAGGTCGCGGTGGTACCAGACATGGGCGTTGTCGCTCCCTTTTCTTGAAAACGGCTGACGGGCCTGGCCTTAGCGGTTTCCACAGAGAGGCCTCCGCGGGAGGCGCAATCTGGAAACGAGAGGGAGAGGTCGCTTGCGGCGTCAGGACGCGCGCCGCACGTGGCCGGGGCTTCTTTCCGCAGTGAGAGACTAGCATATTCGTTGTCTCCGACAAATAGGCGGGGGTGTGATGAGGGAATGAAGTAAGAAGTACTGAGGAACGAGACGGGAAGCGACGACCGGTGAGCGCTTTGCGACGATGAGGGAATGGCGCAAGGAAGCAGGAAAGCAAGGAGGGCTGGCATCTCCGGCAGCGGAGTCTTTGTGGACTGCGCCGGAGTCCAACGTGCGGACTTCGCCGGATGTTGGGGAGAGGTCCCTCGGGGCTCGGGACGAACATGCTTCGCCGGATGTTCGCTTTTTGGGGTACCCCCCCCCGGGGTGTACAGGGAGTTGTGAAGTATCCGCTTGATTGCAAAGGGGTTGCGGGTGCGAGTGTGTGGGTGCAGTAGTGTGAAGTCATTGAAACAAAAGGACTTGGTTGGAGGGGTTCGGCGAGGTTCGGTTCGCAATGATTCGTAAGAGTAAACAGGGCAGAGGGCGAAGGGAGGGGGTCAAGTGATGGGGTAAAGAAGTAATGAGATGACGGGAGTGGCGCAAGGGGCGCCGTCCATGGTGTAGGCGACGATCACTTCGGAGTCGAGGATGCCGGAATCGAGTTCGGCGAGGGAGAAGACCACGCGATAGTTGTCTGCCGCTTCGGCGACTACGTAGGTGGCCATTGCGGCGCCGCGAAGTTGTTCGCCGTGCGGGACGCCGGCTTTCTGAAGCAGGTCTTCGAGCGGCACACCTTCGTACGTTTCTGTTTTCTGATTGTGCGGATTCACAAGCTTTAGCGTCTTACGCGGCATCTTTTTCAGATCGGCAGCTGTTAGGACCAGCGGAGTGGAAACGGCTCCGCCGATGCGGAGTTCGGCCGGGGCAGCGGGTGTTTGTGCGTAGGTCCTCTGAGCTGTGGGAAGAAGCAGCGTTAGCGTGATGGCGAGCAGGATGGGGATGTATTTTCTAGTGTTGCGATGCACGGTTAAGCCTCGCTTTTCGATGGGGCCTGAGAGTTTGTAGCGACCCGAAAACCGGCCCGCGGTGGCCCGTTGTTACTCTTGGCAAATTGAAGTCGTGCCCTGACGTTGCCATAAACGCTCGAAAATGCAGTTGTGTCATCTAAAACCCGCCGTCTGAAGACGGCGGCTACAGCAGCTTTACACTATGCCCGCGGTGCTACTCGGGTGTCCAATTGGGGCCGATCAGTTCGCGCAGCGCGTTTGGAGTTGCCCACGGCGCTGAATTCGCGAAGCGTTTCACCCATTCGGAGCCGGCGCCGATTTTCACGCGGTCGGGGGTGAACTCCGGCGATAACGTGTTGGCCATCAGCGCATAGCTGACGCCATCGTGGAGGCGCAGGGCTTTCCAGCAGCCGCCTGGAACGGCTACGACCGCCCTTTGCCCGGTGGCGAGGTCCATGCCGAGCGTGACTTTTTCCGCGCGGCCGTCCGGATGAAAAATGAAATAGTCCACCGGGCCGCCTTCGATGAGGATGTGGGTATCGTCGGGAGCGAGCCAGTGGAGATAGTTGATGGGCCGCTCGCGCGTGAGCATGTAGTAGTTCTGGCTCTGCACGGCGAGCGTGCGGCCGTCGATAGTCACCATCTGCGCCGATCTTCCAACGATCCCGAGATACCCCGATTCTTTGGGCAAGACGTCGAGCTTCAGCGTTTGGATCAGTTCGCGTGCGCGGGCGTCCGATCGAGTTCGCGGAACGGTATGCAGAATCCAGAAGCCGGCCACGGCCATGACCGCAACAACTATGGCTCCGAGTAGGTATTTCATGACCGCCAGACTAGCAGAGGCGGCGGATTTGCCACAGAGGACACAGAGATCGGAGAAGGGCGCGCTAAGGTTTGGCGACGTTGACGTAGTAGAGATCGGTGGCGACGTCGAACTGGTCCTTCTTCAGCGGGGTTTTCATGGTCTGCCAGTTGGTGGTGGGCTGAATGATTTGCCAGTGGTCTTTGGCGCCAACGCGGATGGGCATCGCGAAAGCCGGTTCGTCGACTCTCCAGCGATAGGAGACCGTGCCTTGGGCATCGTCAAAGGTGAGTTCGAGCGTGGGGATGGCGGTGTGGCGAAGATACTGGTCGAAGATGGGCGTGAGATTCATCCCAGTGTACTGGTTGAAGAACTGCACGATGTCCTCGGTCATGATGTTTTGATATTTGAAATGCTGGTAGAGATCGTGAAGGAGCGCCCACCATTTGGCGTCGTCATTCACGACGCTGCGAAGCGTGTTAAGGAAAAGGATTCCTTTGAAGTATTGATCGGGAGGCGGTGTGGCGTTGACGCCGCGCTCGGCGATGATGGGCTGTTGATTTTTGACTTTGGTCCTATAGCCGTTGATGTATTTCAGCGCGTCGTCGTGCCCGTACATATATTCGACGTAGAGGCTTTCGAGGTACGTGGTCCAACCTTCGTGGATCCACATGTCGGAGCGGTCTGCGGCGGTGATGCTGTTGCCGAACCACTCGTGTCCGCTCTCGTGGATGATGATGAAATCGAATCGGGGGCTGATGCCAACGCCGGTCCAGTCGCGCTCGAGATAGCCGTTGGCGAAATGATTGCCGTAGGTGACCGCGCTCTGGTGCTCCATGCCGGAGTAGGGCACTTCGATCAGTTTGTAGCCGTCCTTCTGAAAGGGATACTCACCGAAATAGTGCTGGAAGGCCTCGAGCATGCCCTTGGCTTGTACGAACTGTTTTTTTGCTTTGTCGAGATCTTCGGGCAGGGCGTAAAAATCCAGCGGCAGGTCGCCGAGCTTATCGGAGAAGTGCTGGTAGTTGCCGATGTTCAGCGAGACGTCGTAATTGTTGATGGGGTACTGCACGAGCCAGTCCCAGCGGGTGTAGCCATCGCCGAGATCGGTCTTGCCGGTAAATCTTCCGTTGGAGACGTCGACGAGGTCGTTGGGGACCGCGACGCTGATCTGCATGCTCTCGACTTCGTCGCGCCATTGATCTTTGTTGGGCCACCAAACGCTGGCGCCGGTTTCTTCACACGCGGTGTTGATCCACGGATGGCCCGACGGATCTTTCTTGAACGTGATGGCGCCGAAGCGGCCAATCTCGACGGGATTGCCGGAGTAGTAGAAGTCGATGGAGTAGACCTGGCCGGCGTGAAGCGTTTCCGGGAAGTCGACGAAGACGGCGCCGGAATCACGCTCGAACTTGAGCGGCGTGTCGCCGAGCAGGATTTTGTCGATATTGAGCGCGGCGTGCAGGTCGAGCTGAATGCGTGTGGCGTCCTGAAGCATCTTGAAGCGGATAGTGTTCTTGCCGCTGATGAACTTTTTCTCGGGATCGACGCGGATGTCGAGGTGGTAGAAGAGCAGATCATTGTTGGCACGATACGGGCCATACGCACCGCGCAGGAGGTCGGCGTGCGTCGGTGCCGCCGGAGCGGGCGGAGTCGCGCTTGCTGGCGGAGGCGTTTGCGCGAAAACGCTCGCGGCACTGCCGCCGAGTGCAAACAAAATCGTGAGTATGCGCAGGTCAAAGAGCCGTTTGAGCATGGCGCTACCTTATCATGCGACTTACAAGGCGGAAACGATGTGGGCGATGGCGTCGTCGAAGCTGGCGGTGCCGTCGAGATAGGGTTGCCAGAAGCGATTGAGAAGCTTGAGATAGTCGTCCCAGCCGCGCTGGTACAGGCGTTCGCGAATGGCGTAGGGAGTGTACTGAGCATCCTGCACGCCATCGCTTTGCGCAGTCAGAACGGACTTGATGACTTCGCCTGTGGTGTAAAACATGAGCGCGTGCCAGAGATCACGTGGGATGGCTTTCTCGCGCTGACGGCATTCGCGGATGATGGCTTGCTGGACGGGTTCGGCAATTCCGTGGGAAGCCTCGTGGAAGAGGACTTCGAGGGCCGCGCTGCCCTGGTTTCTGGGGTCGGTGCTAGAAATGACGACGCGCAATGGGTCGAGCGTGGTGTACGCGCCGGCCCAATTCGCATAGGCAGTAACATCCACGCGAATTTTTTCCCTCGGCCAACGGGCTTGATAGACCTCAGAGAGGCGCTCGGCTAGGCTCAGGCCTTTTTCGCGCACCAGCGGCGCGACGCCGGCGATCCAGTTGCGGTTGGCGCGATCGTGCTCGGGCCATTCGTGTGCGCGATAGACGGGCGCGGCGGCTTCCAGCACTTTGGCCAATTTCGGCGGCAGGCCGGCATCGCAAAATTTCTGTTTTGTGCCAGAGAGCTCGTCGCAGTTCTCAAACTCGCCGAGTTGATTCTTCAGGAGAATCAGCTCGGTGTTGAAGAGCAGATCCTTATCCGCGTAGTTGGCTTGGTAGTAGGAGACCGCGGCATCCCAAGCGAGGCGTTCACTGGCCGTGCGGCGGGTGAGGGTGGTTGTGCCAGAGGGACCGCCTCGACCATCGCGAGACTGGCGCGCTTGCACGTAAAGGGTGTGATGCAGGTTGATCCAGAATCCGCTGTGAAGCTCGAAGACCGGCAGCGGCCCGTTTTGCGCATCGAACTGAGGTTGCGATGCAACCGGCGCGGGCGCGAGCAACGCAAAGGCGAGCAGCAGAACTACGGCGTATGTGGATGCGGAGCGTCGCGTCATACTTTATTAGGAAATGCCCCTAGGCAGCGTCCAGTGTATCAGGGCGCAAATGCTGTTGGCGTTGGGTTCCGAAGGAAACCGGAATCGGGCGGCGGCGAGGGCTGGGTAAAGGAGGAATTAGCCTTGGCTCTGCGCGGCTTCCATCAGCCAGCGGTCTAGGATCGCCAGTTTTTCCGGCGTGGGTTTTGTGCCCCAGTACAGGCCCATGCCGAGTCCCGGACAGATGTAGATGACGCGGGCAGAGGTTTCGAAGACCATGTCTGCGCGGTGCAATTGCACTCGCACTTCCGATCCGACCGGGATGGGATTGAGCGTGTCGATATAACAGCCGGCCCGGCTGACGTCGGAGGAGCGCGCGTTTAGAACCGCGGAAGTAGCCAGTTCGACGACTTCCGCCGAGAGGATCAGCGCATAACGGGGTAGTTCGCGCCGATTGGTCGTTGCATCTGACATGTTCAGGTCTCCTTATGCCGTAGAGAGACCAAACCAATAAGTCGCGAGCGTTTCTCTATGGAGAGAGCGCCGCGGGTGGATAGATGCCCATTGCTATTGTGCAAACGGAGGCGGCACGGAGCAAGCATGAAGCGGAGTCAGCCCCTACAAGTTGCCAACCCGGCGTATGAAGGTTAGGGATTTACTCGACCTTGGGGTCGACTTCGCTGCCAACTGCGCCTTTGCGGTCGGCGCCGTGCAGGCCGCCGCCGGAATCGCGGAAAAAGGAGCGGCGTCCAGTGCGGCCATACGTTTGCGGCGTGGCCGCCAGTTCGAACTTCGCCGGTGCGCCGAGCGTGCTGGCCCCGGCAATCACGTAGCGGAACACGTAACCGTTTTTCGCGCCCGAAGCGTATTCCGAATCGAGAAGGCCGGCGGCTTCCGCGTTGACTCCAGCGCGCGCGGGTGGGCCCAGCTTTGCGAGTGAATCGGGCAGACGCGTATAGGTTCGCCGGTACGCTTCTACGGCGTCGGCGAGGGTTTTCAGCCCGCTGATGGCTGCTTTCTCTGTGGATTCGATCTCGGCGGCGTCCCATTCCACGGCCAACGAGGGCAAGTCGAGTAAAACGAGGCCGACGGAGAGGAGTTTCCATTCGCCGTTCTCGCGGACCAGCCCCATCTTCACGTGCATGACGTTGGCGCCCACGGTGTCGGTAGCGTCGCGGACCTCGACGGGGAGGAATGCTAGATTATCGGTGACTTCGGCGCCTCCGACCTGCAACTCGGCTGCGCCGCCGGGAGTTTCGCAGCGCACGATGGGCCTGCCGGAAGGGCTGGTAACCAAGGATGCTTTACCGGGCTCGTCCAAGAGGACGAAGCGCTTCATGAAAGCGACGCGAGCGGCAGGGGTCAGGCCGCCGAATGTCTCGGCGTTGCGCGCGGTCAGGAACTTCGTGAAGTTGCGTTCGCTTTGGGAGCACGCCGCGGACAGCACATCACGCAACGCCGCTCCTGGCCCGCTGACAGCGCTTACGGGGGCGGCGTTTGGCTGAGAGCTGGACTCCTGGGCGTTGCCGGCGTTTGCCGCCGACAACAGCAAGCCTCCTACGAGAATAAATCGGGTACGAACGAGTGTTGAAAGCGAGATCATGCTAGTCCTTCGCCGCGGACAGAATCGCCGCCAGATTTTGCGTGAAGGCCGATCGCGGCATCACTTCGTCACAGCCGGCGGCCCGGGCTTGCGCGGCCAGGCCGGTCTGCACGTGTGAGAGGAAAGCAACGACGCGCGTGCCGTTTTTTTCGGCGCGCAGGCGCTCGATAACCTGAATCGGCTGGCTGCGCGCGTTCAGGTCCACGATTACCAGCTTTGGCGCGGATGCCAAGAGCTCCATCAGTGCGTCACCGTTGGCGGCCACTCTCAGTTCCAGGCCGAGATGCTTCGCGGTTTCCGCCACTTTCATCTGAAAGAATAAGTCGTCCATCAGGGCCACTATTCTCGCCATGCGTTCCGCCTTTCTCTATTTACCACCTTCATTATGCGCGGGTTCTTCTTTCCATGCGCGGTCGCACATACAATAAACGATTGTATCGGAGGTGCTTCGTGCAAACGAGTCTGGTAACTGATATTCAGGCTCCGGTGTCACTCTTGGAAAAGACGCCGGTTCTCTTCGAAACGATGCTTCGTGATTTGCCTCCGGATTTGCTGCAATGGAAGCCCGCACCGGACCGCTGGTCAATCTCGGAAGTCTTAGCGCACCTTGCGGACATCGAGAAAGTGTATTCCGAGCGGGTGGGCCGCATGCTGGCGGAAGATTTACCGGCATTGCAGAGATACGAGCAGCCAGGCCCGTCGGACGTGCGCGCTTACTCGCGGGGCCGGGCCGGCGAGCATCTGACGGGCTTTGTGGCGGCGCGCCGTGCGTCTATCGACGCGTTGAGGCGAGCGCCCAGCTCCGCGGGATCGCGCACCGGGAAACACTCGGAACTTGGCATGATCACGCTGGCGGAAATGCTGAACGAGTGGGCGTCGCACGACCTCGGGCACCTCCGCCAGATTGCCGAGCTGTATCGAGCGCACGCATTCCACCCGAATTCCGGCCCATTCCAGAAATACTCGAATCTGAAACCGTGAGTGAGCGTCTGCCCGATAGGCAATATCCTAGCGAGGATCAACGGCTCGCGGCAGCTGACCCGCGCGACGTGACGCTCTACACGCGTCCAGGCTGCCATCTGTGCGACGAGGCTCGAGCCGCGATCGCGCCGATCCTTGCGGAGTTTGGTGCGCAACTGCGCGAAGTGAACATCGATGAAGATGCGGTCCTGAAAGAACGCTACGCGTTGGATATTCCGGTGATTTTCATCGGCTCGAGGAAAGCCGCGAAGCATCGCGTGGATGCCGGTCAATTTCGCAGGCAGCTATGCGATGCGGGATAGTGCCGTCGTGAAGACCCGCGTGGCGAAGCGGCTAGTGCCCGTCGCCGGCAGTGTGTGCGCCAACGGTCTCGTCCGGCACGTCGCCCTTGCGGCCTTTGACGCGATCGTAGACGGAAACTTGGCTCACCGAGCCCAGCGCCTCGTTGTAAAAAGTTGGCACACCGAGCGCGGTGCGTAGCTCCTCATTGAACTTTCGCAGATTCTGCAAGTGTTGTGCGAGGGCAGGCAGCTTTTGCCCATCGTCCGTAAGTAAAAATTTCTGATAGCCGGCGTCCCACAGGCGCGTGAACTGGCCCTTGAGCATGATGGTGGGCAGGATGGTCATTTGGTAGAGGCCGTCCGTCCCTTTCCGGAATTCCGCTCCGGACCCGTATTTTTCCACGCGCACGACGCCGCGCGTGCTGCCGACGGCAAAGCCCAGCGCCGCCAGACTTTCGATGGCTTTCGGCGAAAACCGATCTTCGACATTCCACATAGTCCGATTAGGGTAATGAATGCGCGCGCATCTGTAAAGCGGCGCGGCGTCAATGAATTCTTTGCATCCGGGGATGCAATATTTCTGAGGACGGGCGTCACGCTCGATTCACACAAACGTAACCGTGGATTGCACTTCCATTCATCAACCCAATTTATCAAGGGTATGGGGTTGTCCCGGCACCTGCCGATATTCACAGGTTGGAAGTCGATTTGCGCGTCAATGGTGTGCTATATCTCTGCCGGGGAGTCCGTAGGAAAAAGGGGGTGTGGTGATGGTTAAGTTGTGTCGCTCGCTGGTGGTGTTCCTCAGCAGTTTCGTTTTGCTCTGCTCGCCTTCTTATGCGCAACAAACCCTTGGCTCGATCAATGGAACGGTAACGGACAGTAGCGGTGGCGTGCTCAATAAAGTGACCGTAAAGGTTCGCAACGTGGCCACCAACCTCGAGCAGGCGGCTACGACGAGGGATGACGGCTCATTCCTCTTCAGCGGTCTTCCGATCGGCCGATACAGCGTTTCGTTTGCACGCGACGGATTCAAAACAGAAGTTCACGATCAGATCGTAGTGCAGGGCGGTCTGACGGCGACGGTGAGTGCCTCGCTGCAACCAGGCGAGGTGAGCACGAGCATCACGGTTTCCGGCACGCCTTTGCTGAACCAAACGGACACGACCAACGGATACACATTGGGCACGGAGCTAATTGAGAGCACGCCGCTTGGCACCGGCAGCTTCACGCAACTGGCGCTGCTGAGCCCCGGCGTGAACGCGGATTTTCTTACGGGTTCCGGCAGCAACGCCGGTTTGGGCAATCAAAACATTTTCGCCAACGGGCAGCGAGATACCAGCAACAGCTTCATCGTGAACGGTCTGCAGACCAATAACCTGTTCAACGGCAAATCGTCGAGCGGTGTGGCCGACAACCGATCAGTACTGAATACCGGCGAAAATTTCTCGAGTTTGGGCGGCGAAGTCCAGACCAGCACGTCGGTCTACAGCGCGATTGGTGAGGCCCTGCCATCGCCCCCGCCGGAAACGCTCGAAGAAGTTCGCGTGAATACTTCCATGTACGACGCGTCGGAGGGCGGTTACAGCGGCGCGCACATCACCATGCAAACGCGCAGCGGCACCAACGAGCTGCACGGCCAAGCTTACGAATACCACCAGACCAGCGCGTGGAACGCATCTCCTTTCTTTTTCAACCAGGACCCGACGCTGCGTAGCATGGGCAAAACGGTTCCGGAGCTCAAGCGCAACACGTTCGGGGTCACCCTGGGAGGGCCGATCATCAAGAGACAAACTGTTCTTCTTCGGGTCCTATCAGGGTCAGAGGGCCGTGGACCAAGACAGCTCGATCTCCGAGGTGAACACGCTGCCGGGACTCACCGACACCAACCGGGACGCCGCAAGTCTCGCCGCGCTGGCCAACGCCGCGTTCGGCAAGACTCTTACCGCCGCCGACATCAGTCCGGTCGCGCTGAACATCATGAACCTGAAGCTGCCCAACGGGCAGTTCTTCATCCCTTCGGAAACGATTACGGATCCCACGGTGCAAGGGAATCTCGGGTATAACGCCATCCTCTTCGGGCCAAAAACTACCTTCAACGCCGATCAGGTCAATGGAAACATCGACTATAACTTCAGCTCCAAAGACCGCCTCGCCGGCAAATACTATTTCCAGAGGGATCCTACCTTCGCCCCGTTCGCGATCAGCCAGGTGGGAAATTTTCCGCAGCAGTTGAGCGCTGGATCGCACGCGTTTTCCCTGGAAAACACCAGCATCGATTTCGCCCAATGCGGTGTGGACGCAGCGCTTTGGGTTTATTCGCGAAAAGGCCTTCGCCCACACGGATAGACGGTTACACCAACACCGACTACGGAACGAATATCTTCGGCTTCTCCCAGGTACCCGGCATCTCCATCACCACCGCCAATCCCAACACCTCCAAACCCCTGAGCATTGGCCCGGCCAGTAACTTTGCCAACGCTGGCATTTTCCAGAATACGTTTGAAGGCGCCACCAAGTACTCCTGGACGGTGGGACGCCACACGCTCGCCTTCGGCTTTCAGTGGGATCACACGCAACTGAACGTGATCAACAAAAACGATGCAGTCGGGGCTGCTGAACTTTTCCAACTTCGCTTCCTTCTTGACCGGCTCTCTCTGCACTCCCGACTCCTTCTTCTGCGGCGAGACCGGCGCTTCCACCTTTGTCAATGGCGAGACCAACCGCTATTACCGTTCCAACCAGGTCGGCACTTATGCTGCTGGACACCTTCCGTCTCAAGTCCAACCTCACGGTCACCCTCGGTCTTCGTTGGGATTGGAACGGCCCGCTGACCGAGAAGAATGGCCGCTGGCTAACTTCTACCCACAGGACTACAGCTACGACGGTGGCTCGGATACCATCACCGGCATCGGCATCGTCGTGGCCGGCAACAACAAGCAATTTGGAACCAAGGGAGTGAGCGATTCCACCCTCACCGGACGCCAATGGGGTTTCGCGCCGCGCATTGGTATTGCTTGGACGCCTGGTTTCCTGAAGAACGTCGTAGTTCGTGCCGGCTACGGCATGTACTACGACCGCGGCGAATACGTGTCCGAGCTTTCACCCAGCGCCGGTGGAGGCTTCAACGGCCCGTTTGGTGTCACCGTTGCTCCGCCCTTCGTTGTGCCCATCTTGGCCCAGCCCGGTGCTTCGTTCGCGTCCCCTTTCGGTACCGCCCCGCTGCCACCGGCGCCGACCAGTTTGGCGGGTGTCGCTTCGCTTCTGCCCAACGCTGCCGACCTGATCGCCAACACCACTCCGTATTGCACGGCGAATGGGATTTTTATTGCGGGCCCTTACAGTTCGCGGCTTACGACCCCACCAACAAGCTGCCTTACTCGGAAAATTATCTGCTCGATTTGCAGTGGCAGCCCACGCAACGATCTGGTCCTGACGCTTTCCTTCGTCGGAAATCACGGTGTTCACGAAACGATCCCGGTGCCCTTCAACCAGCCGGGCATCGCTACGCCTAGCAATCCCATCAACGGCCAGATCTATTCGTATGGCTACACCGTGAATTTTCCGGGGACCTTCACCCCCGCGATCAGCGCTGCTTCCTTGTCCACACTGGTGGAGGGCTTCGGTTCAGGCAACACCGATCTGCGCGTTCCCTACATCGGGTTTGACCCCAACTCGCAGTACAACAAGGCCGCCGGCATTTCCAACTATGACGCTTTGCAATTCCACATCACCAAACGAGCCGCACATGGCCTGACCCTTTCCGGCTCTTACACCTGGTCTCACGCCATGGACGAAGAGAGCGGCGAGCAGCTCTTCTACAACGGTGACAACCCGCAGAATCTGCGCACTGGCTACGGCAACTCGGATTTCGATCGCCGGCACGTGTTCATCGTCAGCTATGTCTATGAAGTCCCAAAGATCAGCAAATTCCACGGCTGGGTCGACCAGGTTCTCAACGGCTGGGGCACCAGCGGTCTGGTCGCCGCCGAGAGCGGACAGCCCTTCAGCGTCATCGACTTCAGCGGCGGCGTCGGCAGCTTGTATTTCGGTGGCGGCAACGATTTCGTCACCAATCCGCTTGTGCCCATTGGCGGCGTCGGTGCCACCCCCGGCGCTAAGCCCGTTCTGCAGGGCACGCTGGGTGTCGATCCTTCCAAGCCGGTGTTGAACCCGGCCGCGTTCGGCATTCCGCTTCTCGCGCCCGGTGATGCTACCTACGGTGTGCCCCCGTGCGATCCGGTCACCGGCGCTTGCGACATCTATGAAACCGCCTTCGGTAGCGGCAGCCGCAACATCTTCGCGGGCCCCTTCCAGTCCCGCGTGGACATGGGACTATTCAAAACCTTCCGCATTTCCGAGCGCTTCCGTCTGAAGTTCGACGTGCAAGCCTTCAACATCTTCAACCATCCCAGCTTCGATACCCCCAACAACAACGTCGAATTCAACCCGTTCTTCGCCGACCCCGCGGACTACGTAGGCACAGGCAACACCACCTGCTACTCTCAGGTCAGCGGCGCGTTTGGCCAGCAGGCGGCCTACACCTGCCCGCCCAGCGGCCACCTCGGCGTCATCCAGCACACCATTGGCAGCCCACGGTTCTTGCAGATGGCGCTTCACCTTACGTTCTAGATTAAGCCGTAAAAAGGAAAGAAGGCCCGATCTGTACGGTCGGGCCTTCGGATTTGTTGGAGGAGGTCGGGACGACTACCTTACGGCAGCGGCGGTCTTGGCTTTGCCGAGCTCAGGCACGACCCCGAGCTGCTGCATGAGGCCCAGAGCGTCCCAGTTGATCCAGCCTTCTGCCATCTTGCCGTTAGTGAAGCGGACGACGCTTACTCCGGAGATGGCGATTTGCTTTCCCGTTGGTGCAATCCCGTTGAGATCGCCCTTATGGGCGCCCCGGCAAGACCACCGGGCCACCACGGTTTCGCCTTCGGCAATCATGTCCTCGACAGTCAAGCGAAGGTCAGTGAAAGCCGTGCGGTAGAGCGTCACTCTCTTCTTCTCGCTCTCGGGGCCTCGGCCACCATCGGGTGTCGAGGCATCATGGTGCGTGTAGGTGGGGGCAATAAGCTCGTCTGCCACCGGCAGATTGCCCTTGTTCCAAAGTTCATCAAATAGACGACGGACGTTTGTCTTGTTTTGTTCTGACATGTAGTTCTCCTTTTGAGAAATTCGATATCTGCCGCTCGCACGGTGCGAGTCGGGCTCGAGTTGTGTGGCCTGGAACCGCTGGCGTCTTGGGTGTGTAGACTTGCACGTCGAACAGGAGGTAGGGCCCCGCACAAGGGAATAAGAAAGAACCCGGTAGGTTCTGCCCTCTTTGCGCTCGATGCGGAACTTGCCCTTTAAAGAAACTGCGTTTGGACTAGGAAGCGGGAGTCTCGCCCCAAACGGCGAAACCTCGAAATGATCTTGTTCCTCGCGAGTGTGAGAGTCAAGGACAATCGGAAGATCGTGGTGGGCTATTTTGTAGTAAGGCCGCCCGTTTAGGCGTCTCTCCAAGCAGCCCACTACCACATATAATGGGCTGCATCCTGATGGAAGAGCAAAATACTTCGAGAAACTCCGGCGGCCTGCAAGAAAGGCGCAGGAGGAAAGATGGATGTCCATGAATCGAAAACGCATTTCGATCTTGCTCTTGTTCTATCTTGCGGGCGCGCTCCTCGATGCTCATGCGCAGGACGCTGGCAAGTCTCTAGCGGAGAAACTTGGCTTCGCTCGTGACGCCAAGCTGTTGATCGTTCACGCCGACGATGTGGGCGTGACTCATTCCGTGAATGCCGCGACGATCAAGGGTCTCGACACGGGTCTCGTCAACTCGGCCAGCATCATGGTGCCGTGCCCATGGTTTCCGGAGATTGCCGATTACGCCAAATCTCATCCCGAGATCGATTTCGGACTTCACCTAACGCTGACCAGCGAGCGCGTCTACTACCGCTGGGGGCCTGTCGCGTCAAAAGACCACGTTCCGAGTCTGGTTGACGGGAATGGCTACTTTCACCACGATTGGCAGCGAGACACGCACATCGATCCGAAGGACGCGGAACTAGAGCTTCGCGCACAAATTGACCGCGCTTATGCGATGGGGATCCACCCCACGCATCTCGACTCTCATCAATACCGCCTGATAGTCACTGGGAAGGATCTTTTCGAGGTTTTCCTTCGCGTCGCGCACGCGTATAAGCTTCCTGCTTTTGTCACCCGCGATTGGTTCGCGGACAACCCCTATCTGGAATCCAGCCTCGGTCGCGGCGATATCGTGCTCGATCACACCGTAACGATCTCCCCGTCGGTCCCTACGGGAAAATGGGCGGATTTCTACAAGGCGGCGCTAAAAAATCTTCAACCGGGCGTCACCGAGTTCGTCATTCACCTTGCTTACGCCAACGACGAAATGAAAGCCGCCACACGCGAGCGCGACACTTGGGGTGCCGCGTGGCGTCAGCGGGACTTTGATTTCTTCACCAGTCAAGAATTTCGCGAGTTGCTGCAAGAGCAAAACATCAAGCTGGTCACCTGGCGGCAGTTAGCCCGCGCGGGAAGCCAGTAGCTCCAAGGGCTGCGCTCACTGCAGCCGCGCAAGATAAGGCACAAATCCGCGTGCTTTCATCCGCAATTTGTAGACGGAATTCGTCGCCGTGATATAGAGCGTCCGGTAATCCTTGTCACCCCAGGTGAGATTTGCGGGCTGGGTGGGAATCACGATCGTTCCGATGTGACGGCCTTGCTTGTCCCACACCCAGATACCTTTAGGCCCGGTGACGTACAGATTTCCGGCTCGGTCCACTTTCATCCCGTCCGGTACGCCCTCGCCCCTGCCTCCCGGCTCCTCGCCGAAGATCCGGCCGTTCGTCAGCCCGCCACTTGAAGAAAAATCGTACACGCGAATATTCCGCTGCTTGCTGTCGTCCACGTAGAGGCGCTTGCCATCGGGAGAGAAAGACAGTCCATTCGGCTGCGTAAGCTCCTTAGTCAAAAGGCGAACCTCGCCTTTTTCGTCCAGCCGGTAAACTCCCTGGAATGGAATCTCCTGCTTTTCTCCCTGAGGCAAATCGAGCGTAGGGTCCGTGAAATAGATGGCTCCATCGGGCCCAGTTACCACGTCATTCGGGCTGTTGAACTTATTTCCTTCGAAATGGTCCGCGAGAACCGTGTATTTCCCATCCGGGCTGATGCGGATGATCGCGCGCAACACGCTTGCGCAATCGAGCAGACGGAGTTGGCGGTCATACGTGCTGCCGTCCGGATCGCCCAGGGCGATGAGTTCCTCTTTGTGTCCGTCCGGATAAACACGGAAAATCTTGTTGATCTCTTCGTCGCTGACGTAGAGAAATCCAGCTTTGTCCCAGACTGGCCCTTCGGTGAATCCAAATCCGCCCGCCACCGTTTCCAGCTTCGCATCGTGCGCCACGAGCTTCCAGAATGCCGGCGATTCTGCGTGCAATTCGAATTGGCGCGGCGGGTTCTTAGCTTGAGCGGATGCTCTCGAGGCACAGCACAAACAGAATGCCGCGGCGAACAAGACCGCCGTTCTCAAAGTAGGTGAGATCACCAGCAAGCTCCTCTTCTTCATGGGATATCGAAGGGGAAACTTTACGTCACGGAGCGAGCTCCTGTCGAACGGCGGCGTGCTGGTTTGTGACATGGACTTGAAACAGACCTTTCTATAGCATTGCCCGCATGAAGAAGGCGAAATCCGGCAATCGCAGCACTGCGGCCAAAGGTCGCGGCGCTCCGAAAAGCGTTGACGAATACCTCGCCGGTGTTCCGGAACCCGCCCGCAGTACCTTAAGCAAGGTTCGCGCGACGATTCGGTCCGCCGTGCCGTCGGAAGCTACCGAAACCATCAGCTATGGGATTCCTGCGTTCAAGCACCAAGGGGTGCTGGTGTGGTTTGCCGCATTTGCAAACCACTGCAGTTTGTTTCCCACTGCATCCGTGATCGAGCAGTTCAAGAGCGAACTTAGGGGCTTCATCATATCCAAAGGGACGATCCAATTCACCACGGATAAGCCGCTGCCGGCTGCACTGGTCAGAAAGATGGTGAAGGTGCGTGTAGCGCAGGTCGAGAGCAAGAAACGCCGCTGATCCGCCTGCCGAAAAGGAGATCAATGAGCTCAGGAAACCAAATTGACCGCCGTACCTTCATGAAGGTTAGCGGCGGAGTGCTCGCCGCGGGCATCGCGCCGGCGATCGCGACAGAAGCAAAAGCTCGAGCGGCGAGCGAGACGCTACCGTATCCGGTCAAGTGGTACCCGTTCACGGGCCACCCTGACTCGGACACTTGTTGGTCGCTCAGCGTTGGACCCGATGGCCGCATCTATGCCGCTGCCTGTGCGGAGAGCGTCCCCGGCGGCGTAGTAAAGCCAGTCCGCTACAACGAACAGCGCGACGATCTCGACTACCTATTTAATCTCGCAGAAAAGGTGGACGATCCCGGCGACTCCGGCCGTGCCTCGCAATGCAAGATCCACTACAGCTTCGCGCCCTCGATGCACGACGGCGTGCTGTACATGGCCACACATCTCTCAGGCCCGCCCATCGACCTGCCGGTTTATTCGCCATGGTTTTCCTGGCATGACCCGAAGCGTTGCTTTCGCGGCTCCGCGCTGCTCGCCTACGACACCCGCAACGACCAAGTTCTCTGGTGGGACACGCTTATCCCGAAAGAAGGCTGCCGCTGCCTGCTGCACGACGAAGAGCGCGGCCTGCTCTACGCCATGAGTTACCCGCGCGATCATTTCATCATCTATGATCTCCGAACTCGCAAGCGGCGTGACCTGGGCCGCATCAGCTCCATCAATCCGCAGGCTCTGTTCCTCGACAAGCGGCATCGTGTCTGGACCAGCAGCGACTACGGACGGCTGGTGCGGTACACGCCGGAGACGGACCGCCTGGAAATCTCTCCCGGTTTGTTGGCGCATGACCTCAACTATCAAACCGGCTGGCACAGCGTGTTCTATGACGTGGCACCGTCGCCCGATCGCGAATGCGTTTATGCGTCCACCTGGTGTCCGAATCCGCGCCTGATGCGCATCTGGCCGAACGAAGGCGAATGGGCGCGAGTCGAAGATCTCGGACCGGCCACCCAGGCCCGAGACACCACTTTCCCGATTGATATGTTCAGGGACCACTGCGGCGGTCTTACGTTCGCAGGGGACGGCAAGCTCTACTACGTTGCCTCGCGGTGGCGCGATCCGAAATACAACCCCATGCCCGAATCAAGCAAGCACCTTCAGGGTGTGGTCTGGCGTCTCGATCCGGAGACCCTCAAGCGTGAGGAAGTCGCGATGCTCGAGCATCCTACGGGCGTGGCGAACTATGTCTCGCGCGGCGCTGTGGACCACAACGGCGATCTCTTCTTCGGCCACGTTGGAAATCACCCCTCCGGCATTTTCAAAGTGTCCATGCCGGCTGACCGCAAAAAGAAAAACGCGCACCTGCCCATTCGGATGTGGGGCTAAGGACGAACACGATGCAGAGCAAAGGCAAATTCGATCCTGATTCGCCGCAGATCAAGGCCTACCTGAACGAACTCGCGCATCAATTCGTCCGTGAAGGGACAATGGTCGCGTTTCCCACGTGCCTGCCCGGCATGACCACGCCGATACCGCACGACGAGAGCCGCATCACCGCGCTCGACATCAACTCCGACGGACATGTCTACGGCGGAACAAGCGGGCGCCAGGCGCACCTTTTTGCAGCAGCCTTCCATGGTCTCACTGGGGTCGTGTTGGATGCTGGCATCGTCGACGGCGCTACAAGCACAGCAGCCGTTTGTTGCGGGGAATCTCGCACAATCGCTTTCGTGAACGGACCGCGGGGTGGCCGCGCCGTCGCCGTGCCGAAGATCGACCTCGCGGAGGACTGGATTCAGGAGTGGGGTCTCGAGGAGCAAGTTCTCAAGGAACTCGGCGAGTGCGTCGCGGGAGAGCCCATCGTTCACGCAGTCTCTGCGCCGTCCGGGAAAACGATCGTCGGTGCAACCACCCAACATTTGTTCACGGTGGATGTCGAGTCAGGCCTGATTACGGCCGCAGGAGAGGCGCCGGGTCGCGGCCATCTCGCCTTAGGCCGTACCGCAGTTTTCGGGCAGGATGACGGCGCACGACTCTGGCGCTACGACGTCACTTCGGGCCACATCCATCGCAGATCCGTCGATCTGCCCAAGGGTGATTGGACCAGCCCGCTCCGATGGGCTCGCGATCGCCACAGTGGTTTGCTCTTCACGGCTGACGCTGCCGGGCATCTCTTCTCTTTCGACGAGAGCAAAGGCTTCCGCTCACTCGGCCAAGCGCATCTCGCTCCCGTCGGACCCATGGCCGCTGCGCCTAACGGCAGGCTCTTCGGCTTCTGCGGCACGGAGATGGCGAATCTATTCTGCTGCGACACCGTTTCGGGCAGCGTGACCAATCTTGGCGTCGCCGCTTCCGTCCTGGAGCAGCGCCGCTACGGCTACCAGTTCGGCGACGCCGTCACCGGGCGCGATGGTGAAATCGTGTTCGGCGAGGACGATAACGGCGGCCATCTATGGCTCTACTTTCCGAAGATCACGGCGTCAGCAGCGCACTCTTGACACCATAGAAAACCCGAGGCGTTCTGCCTCAACAGTGGAGGTTCAAAATCATGCTAAACAAACGATTCACCGCCAAATTGCAAAAGAGTCCGAGCAAAGGTGGTTGGACCTACGTGGTCTGGCCTGCTTCGGTCGAGTTCTTTGGAACGCGCGGCTTGGTAAAGATCCGCGGCAAAATCGATGGTCATCCATTTCGCGCCTCATTCATGGCCATGGGCGGCGGCAAGCACATGCTGCCCGTGAAGGCAGAGATACGCCAAGCGATCGGCAAAGAAGTAGGCGACACCGTCGCCATACTATTGGAAGAGCGAATAGGCAAACATTCCTGAGAATGCTGAGACTTAAGTCCTGACAAAGGGTGGTCGCGTGATCTTCAAGCAGTTCTATCTGAATTGTCTCGCCCACGCTTCGTATCTTATCGGTGACGAAGCCACCCATACCGCGGTTGTTGTCGATCCGCAACGCGACATTGAGCGCTATCTCGTATTTGCTGCCGAGCACGGCCTGTCGATCAAGCACGTCATCTTGTCGCATTTACACGCGGACTTCGTCGCTGGTCATCTTGAGCTGCGCGACCGCGTGGGCGCAACGATTTATCTCGGAGCCAAAGCTCACGCGGAATACGGTTTCACGCCTCTCGCGGATGGAGCCATCCTCGAATTCGGTCGCGTGCGTTTGAAAGCGCTGGAAACCCCGGGTCACACTCCGGAGTCCATCTCCATCCTCGTTTACGATCTCGATCGCAGTGAGCACGAACCGCACGCTGTCCTAACCGGCGACACCTTATTCGTCGGCGATGTCGGGCGTCCCGATCTTCGCGCCGCGCTGGGCTGGTCCGCTACCGATCTCGGCGCGCTGCTTTACGATTCCTTGCAATCCAAGTTGCTCCCGTTGCCGGACGCAAGTCTCGTCTATCCGGCTCATGGTGCCGGCTCCCTCTGTGGGAAGGCCATCAGTAAGGAGACGGTATCAACGATAGGCGAGCAGCGCCGCGTGAATTACGCGCTGCAGCCCATGACCAAGAAAGCCTTCATCGAACTGGTCACTGCCGACCAACCCGAGGCACCGCCCTACTTCACCTACGACGCCGTCCTCAACAGCAAAGAGCGGCCTAGCCTCGATGAGGCGCTCGAGCGCGAACTGCAACCGCTTTCGCTCGATCGCATGTTGGATCTCCAGGCCGCGGGCGGCCAAGTATTGGACACGCGCGAGCCCGAGGAATTCGCCACGGCTCATCTCGCGGGCAGCATCAATATTGGTCTGAATGGGCAGTACGCCACTTGGGCTGGCACCGTTCTCAGTCATGAGCAGCCGATCGTGATCATCGCCAACCCTGGCCGCGAGTCGGAATCCGCAGTCCGGCTGGGGCGGATCGGGTTCGACAACGTGGCTGGCTATCTGCTCAACGGTTTGCAAAGCCTCGAATCTCGACCGGACCTGATCGCCTTCACCGAGCGACTCAGCGCTCCATTCGCCGCCGAACTCCTCGCGTCCAGTCAGCCACCCCTGGTTGTCGACGTCCGCGCCCCGCGCGAGCGCGAACAGAAATACATCGACGGCAGCCTGAGCCTTCCCCTCAATCACCTTGCAGAACGCGCCCAGCAGTTGCCGAGAGATCGGCCCTTGCTCGTCTATTGTGCGGGAGGGTACCGCTCCTCGATCGCCGCCAGCCTGTTGCAGCGCTTCGGATTTGCGCCCGTCTGCGAAATTGCCGGCGGCCTCGCCGCCTGGGACGCCGCCAAGCTCTCCCTCCGTGTGGAGTAAGCCTCCCGTCGCTTTGACGCGAAACTCCCATCGCAAATGCCCTCGCGCTCCGGTCGGCGGTTTTCAAGTCCTGACAAACGCGCTTTATCGGACAGGTGGATTTGCAGGCGGCGACAGAGCTATCACCGTCGAAAGCAGACTGCCGTGGATCGGTACCTTGATCTAGGAAGGCCCGCAACCACATATCGGACTCGCTGGCCCTTGCATCCAATGTAGGAGTAGAATGGTCCCCCTTTCGGCGCTGCGGGGCCGTCTAGGGCGAAGGCTCCGGCCTGTTCGGCATCTAAATGCTTGAGAGATGGTTACTTATGCGTTATAATACTGCTGTGGTTGATGGACGGGTTCTTTTCGGGACACTCCTACGGGGCGCCCTCCGGTCCGGCCAGCCATCAAACTCGCGTAACTCCTTTAGAATCAGCTCTTACGAAAACTCGGCCTCTAAGTCCTTTATTTCTCACTCTTACGAAATAATTGGATTAGAAGTCCCATCGAATCAGACTCTTACAAGAAAAGGTTCGGAAGAGGTCCTTCCTGCCGTTCTCCTAGAAGGCAGGCCGCAACTGTAGCCATGTCGGTCGCGAAACATGCCGCGCCTGCTGGAACACCGACTGCTTCGAGCCGGGCGGGGAAGTCCGTGCTGGATTGCATCGGCAGCACCCCCCTGCTGCGCCTCGACCGCATTGGCCGCGACTTTCCCAACATCGAGTTCTGCGCCAAGGCGGAGTGGTTCAATCCTGGCGGTTCGGTGAAAGACCGCCCGGCTCTGAGCATGATTCAAGCGGGGCTGGCCAGCGGGGCCCTGCGAGCCGGAAAGAGGATCATCGACGCGACCAGCGGAAACACCGGGATCGCCTACGCCATGATCGGCGCCGCGCTTGGTTACGGCGTCACGCTTTGCCTTCCGGACAGTGCTTCGCACGAACGCAAGAAGATTCTGGGTGCGTTTGGCGCCGAACTGGTAATTACTCCCGGCGATGAAGGGACTGACGGAGCGATTCGCCGTGTGAAAGAAATGGTGGCGGCTGACGCGGAGAAATATTTCTATCCCGATCAGTACAGCAATCCTGCGAACTGGCAGGCGCACTACCGCACCACCGCGAACGAAATTTGGGAGCAAACCGACGGGCGCATCACGCACTTCGTTGCCGGGCTGGGCACCAGCGGCACGTTCGTCGGCACCACCCGGCGGCTGAGGGAGTTGAATCCCGCGATTCGCTGCATCAGCTTGCAGCCGGATGCATCCTTTCACGGGCTCGAGGGCTGGAAGCATATGGAGACCGCAATTGTGCCTGCGATTTACGACGACAAGCTCGCCGACGAGAATCTCGAAGTCGGCACGGAAGACGCGTACCGGTTGGTGAAGCGAGCCGCGCGTGAAGAAGGTTTGCTGATCAGCCCCAGCGCGGCGGCAGCGCTTCTCGGTTGCTTTCAGGTCGCCAAGCGCGTTCCGCAAGACCAGCGCGCGGTGATCGTGACGGTATTCGCGGATGCCGGCACAAAATATCTCAGCGAACGTTTTTGGGAAGAGTTCTAGCGATGACCACGGAACCCAAGGCAAGTCTCAGCCTCAAGGCAAGACTAAGCGGCGACATTGCGGCGAAGATTCGGAGTCACGGAGCCGAGACCTACCCGCACGAATGTTGCGGCGCGCTTTTGGGCCGCGAGGTAGCGGACGATTTGCGCGAAGTCGTGGCGTTGTTCCCGCTGGTGAACCGGCGCGACGACTCGCCTCGCAACCGTTTTTCCGTTACGTCCGAGGATGTGCGTGACGCCGAGAAATCTGCTCGCGCGCAAGGCCTCGATGTCCTGGGCTGGTATCATTCGCATCCGGATCATCCGGCGAAGCCGAGCCAGTACGATCAGGATCATGCGTGGCCATGGTATAGCTACATCATCGTCAGCATAGCCAACGGCCAACCCGAGTACATGACTTCGTGGCGCTTGTCCGACGATCGCTCGAAGTTCACGCCAGAGGATTTGGAGATTCGCGAGAGCGCCGACGTAGCGCCAATGTAGGCGCCGGGCTTCAGCCCGGCGTTTCCTTTAGGTTTAATGCCGTTCCTGGCTAGTTGACGAGTCTTTGCATAGAATTTGGTGAGGAGAAACGACATGGCAGTTAAAGTGATTATCCCAACGCCACTGCGTGCCTACGCCGGAAAGCGTGATTCCGCGGAATTCAGCGCCAACACCGTCGGCGAAGCCCTTGGCCACCTAACCACCGAATTTAGCGAGCTGCGCAAGCATCTTTTCACCGAAGACGGCAAGCTCCGTAGCTTTGTGAATGTGTATGTGAACGACGAGGATATTCGCTATCTGGCGAAAGAGAACACGCCGACGAAAGACGGCGACACGATCAGCATCGTCCCTTCGATCGCAGGTGGCTGCTCTTCGCGCTGTCGTGCGACCGGCACGTGATGAATCTTAGCTCGTTTTCGTTCATCAAATAAGAGTTACGCTCCTGAGGGAGCAGAGGAATCGGAATGGCCACCAAACTACAGACTTCGGCAAGCCAGTCGCCCGAGCGGGGTACGGCGACGCTGTCGAATGAAGAAATCCTGCGCTACAGCCGCCATCTGATCATGCCCGAGGTGGGCATGGAGGGGCAGCTCAAGCTGAAAGCCGCGAAAGTGCTGCTGATCGGCACGGGCGGGCTCGGCGCGCCGCTGGGCCTCTACCTTGCCGCGGCCGGGGTGGGCAGGCTTGGGCTCGTGGATTTCGACGTTGTGGATCATCACGAATCTGCAGCGCCAGGTAACGTTCAGGTCCGACGATGTTGGCAAGCCGAAAGCGGAAGCGGCGCAGGCGCGACTGTCGAATCTGAACCCGGACATTCAGATCGAGACATTTGAAACAAAGCTGACCAGCGACAATGCGCTGGAGCTATTCAAGGATTTCGACATCATCGTGGACGGCACGGATAATTTTCCCACGCGATATCTGGTAAACGATGCTTGCATCCTGCTCGGCAAGCCCAATGTTTACGGCTCGATTTTCCGCTTTGAAGGGCAGGCGACCGTGTTCGGCATGCCGGATGGGCCCTGCTATCGCTGCTTGTATCCCGAGCCGCCTCCGCCAGGCTTGGTGCCGTCGTGCGCGGAGGGCGGCGTATTGGGCGTGCTTCCCGGAATCGTCGGCTCGATCCAGGCGATGGAAACGATCAAGCTGATGCTGAAGAGCGGCGAGAGTCTCGTGGGCCGGCTGCTTTTGTTCGATGCGCTGGCCATGAAGTTCCGCGAACTGAAGCTGCGCAAGAATCCGAATTGCCCGGTGTGCGGCGATCATCCAACAATCACGAAGCTCATTGACTATTACGAATTCTGCGGAATTCGCGGTGAAGAAGCACCGGATTCCAACATACAGGTTCCAGAAATTGCACCGAAGGACCTGAAGGCGCGGCTCGATCGCGGCGACGATCTCTTTATTCTGGACGTCCGCGAACCGCACGAATATCAGATTTGCAATCTGAACGGGAAGCTGATTCCGCTGGGCGAGCTGCCACGGCGCGTCCACGAACTGGATTCATCGCGCGAAATCGTTGCGCACTGCCGCAGCGGCAAGCGCTCCGCGGAAGCGGTCGACTTTTTGCGGAAGGCCGGCTTCCGGAAGATCCGCAATCTGAAGGGCGGCATTCTGGCCTGGTCGGATGAAGTGGATGCTTCCGTTCCTAAATATTGATCCCGCATTAGCGGGAAGAAATAAAGTTCAGGAGACGAGATGGCCGCAACGAAGATCACTGTGAATCACAATGGCTCGCTTCGCGTGGAAGGCGATTTCGAGGTAGTGGATCCCGAGGGCCGGGCCTTCGGACTGGCCGGCCGCACCACGCTGGGCCTGTGCCGCTGCGGGCATTCCGCAAACAAGCCGTTCTGCGATGGGTCGCATAAGGCGAATGGCTTTGTGGATGCCGTCGCCGCCCGTGACCTACCCCCTCCCAAGCCCAAAATCTAAAGGTCCAGATTCCCAATTTAGGCTGAGACTCATCTCATTCTGAGAAAGCCGCCAGTCTCATGCCTGTGGGATTCCATCTAGTACTAAGTGTCTAAAAATGAATTAGATAGCTGGACATCTCGAGGCCGTTTCTGCTCCTTTTCCCCGTCTCGCCCTTCTCGCGGCTCTCAATCCAGCTTCCCACCCCTCTCGTAACCCCCTAAGGGTCAGTGGCTTACAGACCGATAGTTTCCATTAGGAAACGGACACTGACGTGCATTTATCGGGGTTCTCAGGCTTTTGTAGGTGTTTGGGGGCTTTCGTGGGCGGTTGGGGCAAGATCATCGGGTTTCTGGGGTTTTCGCGCTCTCGGTCAACGGCGAGCGTGGAAACCGTAGAGTATGCCGGCAAGAGAGAATTGTCTCGCGTCCAGATCGCCTTTCTCATCACCCTGATCGTTCTCTTCTTCGGTGGGATTTTCTACCTGCGATACGCAGGTGTCTCAGGCAGCCCGCAGAGCTATCTCTATCTGGAAGTAGGCGGCACGCTGATTAGCTTCTGTTACGCGGCGAACGCTTTGGTGCGCTTTCGCGGAACACACGATCGCACGGCGCTGATTCTGGCGTTTGCATTCGTGCTGTCTGGGATTATCGAGACGGTCGGCTACTTCAGCCTGAACGCGCTGATGCAAGCCGGGCACCCGCCCACCAGCGTTCCGATGGGCTGGATGGTCAGCCGCACGCTCCTCGCGGTGATGTTGCTGGCCGCGATTCTTGTCGAACGGTATTTGCCGACGGCGCGGCAGCCTAGCCGGGAAACCGCCGGGGCTGTGTTGGTCGTATTGCTGGCGGCGTACCTCACCAGCGCCGCGTTCCTGGCAGCGCCAGCAGCGCCGGCCGTGCACGCGGCAAGAATATTTTCTCGTCCGTGGGATCTGCTTCCGGGCGTGCTGTTCTTCGCCGCAGCGATCTGCTTCCGGCAACGGCTGGAGAACGGGAAGACTGCGCCGAGCCTTTACGACTATTCGCTCTTCGGAGTGGCGACGCTGAATGTGGTCTGCCATGCCGCGGCCACGTTTTCGCGGCACCTTTTCGACGGGCCGTTCTTCGTCGCGGAACTGTGTAAGACGGGGAGCTACGTCGTCATTCTTTGCGGCGCGCTACTGGAACAAGCGCGCTTGTTCGAACAGGTTCGCTCCATGGCGGTCAGCGATTCTCTGACCGGCTTGGCGAACTACCGCCGCTTGATCAACGTCCTCGAAACCGAACTGGACCGTTCGCACCGCACGCAGCGGCCGTTCAGCGTCGTGCTGCTGGACATGGATGGTCTTAAAGCGATCAACGATCAATTCGGGCATTTGACGGGCAGCCGAGCGCTGGTCCGGCTCGGCAAGATTCTGGCTCACCACTGCCGCGCGATCGATACCCCCGCGCGTTATGGCGGCGACGAGTTCGCATTGGTTCTGCCCGAAGCAGGACGCGACACTGCTTCGCGCGTGGTAGCGCGCATTAGGGAACGCTTGGCCGCGGAACCCGAGCGGCCCGCTCTATCGGTCAGCGCCGGCGTTGCGGCTTTCCCCGAGGATGGCGATACGCCCGAACAACTTCTTGGCGCAGCCGACCGCGCGCTCTACGGCATGAAGAACCGCGGCAGCGGCAGCATTCAAAATCTGACGCGCATCGCCGCGTGCTTGTGAGGATGACCCGCGATGCCGCCAAGAGCATTCACCTATCATCGCGCCGAGAGCCGCATCCCGATGGAGATACCCGTTTTTCTGGACGGGCATCGCGAGACGCCCGGCGCGGAATCGACTTTTACGGAAAACGTCAGTGCGCGTGGTGCGCGAGTAGTCAGCGTGCGCCGCTGGGACAAAGGCGAGCCCCTGACGTTCGTTTCGCGCACTGGAGAGTTTCGCTCCTCAGCACGAGTGGCCTACTGCCAACCTTTGCATGGCGACGGCTATGCAATTGGCGTGGAGTTCCTCGAGCCAACAGGGCGATGGGTAGTTCAATCATAGAAAGAGCTCGACCCAACGGACGAGCGGATAGGAGGGGAACGCCTGGAACGGAAGACAAATAACTGGTGCAAACAAAAGTATAGGAGTTGAAGCGCCGAACGGAAGAGAAGGCCGTTCGGCGCTTCATTCTTTTTGGGGGAGAAGATATTGGAGGAAACCCGATTGTCTATCGAGTCGCGGTGTGCCGGCGCGACGCTTCGAGGTTCGGGGCGACGCTTGGCTGGCGTCACGGTTGAGATCCTTCGGCTACCCTCGCGGGGTAGCCTCAGGATGACAACAAGCTGGGTTGGACGGCGACCTCACAGATCGGCGAGGTGGAGTTCGGTGTCGGCGTTTTTCCAGGCGGTTTCGAATTGGCGTTGCACCCAAGCGGCGTCGGCGTCTTTCTGCTGGGCTTTCAGGCTTTGTGTCAGGCCGAAGAGCGAGCGCGGGTTGCGAGGATTTCGACGTAAGTCTTCGCGGAAGACTTGTTCGGCGTCGGCGGGCTTCCCCGCTTCAAGCAGTGCACCGCCTAGAGATTCTCGAACCGGGTAGTACCAGTCGGGCGGCTCGTCGTACCTGAACGCGTCTTGGAGTTCTACGGCTTTGCGCCAATGCGTGACGGCATCGTCTTTGTTGCCACTGGCCATGGCGACGCGGGCGTCGAGGATTTGACCGGCCAACGCCAGCACATCCGTGGCGCTGTTGAATTCGCCCATGGCTGCTTCGGCGGGGAAGGCTGCTGCGTCGGCAGTGAACTTGTCGTGTTCCGTCGCGGCCTTTTCTTTTTCGCCGCGGGCCGCGAGAGCGATCGTTCGGGCGTAACGCCACATGATATGCGTGCCGGGTAATTCTTTGGAAGGCTCCGGCGTCGCCAAGATCACATCCCACTTGCCGAATCGCGTATCCACCCAGAGCGGCGACATGATGAACATATCGAGGATGGGCACCATTTTTGCGCGGGGCATCAGCCGCGTGGCCAGACCATCGGCGGCCGCTTTTGCTTCGACATAGCGTCCTTCCATGCACGCTGCGGCCGCCAGAAAGTGTTCGTTGTGGCTGTGGTACATCAGGTCGTACATGCTGCCTTCCTGGTCGGCCTTTCGCGCGTAGGCGCGATCGACTTTTGCGGCTTCCGCATTTTGTTTTACGGCGTCGGCATAGTCTCCTGTGCGGAGGTAGATGTGAGCAGGCATGTGCACCAGGTGCCCGGCTTGCGGAATCATGGTGTCGAGGCGGCGGGCACTGGGCAAAGCACGCTCCGGATGCGGCGAGGCCTCGACCGCATGAATGTAAAAATGATTTGCGCCGGCGTGATTAGGATCGCGCGCTAAAACAGATTCGAGAACGTGCACGATTTCTTCCGTGTTTTCCGCTGGCTGTCCGTCGTGCATCCAAAGCTTCCAAGGATTCAAGTCCATCAGGCTTTCGGCGTAGAACGTCGCGGCGTCCAGATCGTCGGGGTATTTCTGAGACAGAGCCTTCATTGCCGCGGCGTAGTTAGCCGCGAGCTTCGGATAGTCTGGCTTGGTTTCGCCAGAGTAGCGAGCAGCCAGCGCTGAGACATAATCGCGCTCCGCTTGGGGCGCGTGTTCCGAAAGTTTCACGGCTTTCTGAATCGTCTCGTACGCGAGTTTTTCACGCTCGGCGTCCACATCCAGGTTGTAGTTGGGCCCAACGGCAAGCGCGATGCCCCAAAGCGGCATCGGGGACACCGGGTCAAGCACGGCCGCTTGCTGGAACGCGCGACCGGCCTCTTCGTGATTGAACCCGTAGATGAAAGTTAGGCCTTGGTCGAAGTAGTCCTGCGCCGCTTGGCTCTTGGTGGCGATGGAGTGATGCTGGCGGCCGACGGCAGTCAGCGAAAGATCCGGAGGCTTTCCGGACGACGCCATTTTGTCCTGTGCGGCTGCGCTCATGGCGTTGCAAACCGCTGCTACAACCAAAGCTCTCGCGATGATGCGCATAGTTGACCTCGTTTCGGAAGACTTAGGGCTTGAATTGCGTGTTTCCGTCAGTTGGGCCGTTCCAGTTGGCGTCAGTATAGCTCAGGGATTTTTTCGCGCAAGGCTCTGATACACGGCGATGGTGCCTTCGATCATTTTCTCGGAGGAGAAATTCTCGGCGATGCGTTTGCGGCCCGCCTCGCCCATTTTTCGGGCGGCCGCTGGGTCCCGCAGAATGGACAGCGTTGCGCTTTGCAAAGTCGGCAGATTCGCAGCTTCGACCAACAGCCCGCTTTGGCCGTCCTCGATGATCTCGCCGAGCGCGCCGCGATTAAAGGAGATCGACGGAACTTCGTAGGCCATCGCGGCTAGAAGGGAATTATTCAGCGCCTCAAAGAAGGATGGCAGCAGGAACACGTCCAGAGCGGCGTACACGCTCTCGACATCGGTGACAAAGCCCGCGAAGATAACGGCGTCCTCGATACCGAGTTGCCGCGCCTGCGATTCGAGTTGCGCGCGGCATGGCCCGTCACCAGCCAGCAAAAGTTTGGCAGCCGGAAATTCCTTGCGGACTTCCGCGAGCGCGCGGATCAGCCACTCCTGCCCTTTGTCCGGCAGCAATACGCCAACGCATCCGAGCAAGGGGGCCTCGCCGGAGATTTGCCAACGCTGGCGCGCTGCTTGCCGTTGTTCCGGGGTGAATCTGAGCGGAATCTCGGTGCCCTCGTAGACGACACTGAGTTTGTCGCGCGGCGCGCCGGACGCTGCTGCTTGGTCCGCTACCCATTTTGAGTTTGCGACGATGCGTGAGGCCGCTTCGTATCGGGCGCGTGCGATGCGGCTCTTGCCGATCGGATAGCCAACGCGGCGGGAAATCACCAAGGGCACGTGTCTGTGCGTGGCTGAGAGCCACGCGGCGGAGACTGCGTGCGCCTCGTTTGCGTGCACCAAGTTGAAACGCTCGCCGCGCAGCAATTGACGAATTTTGAGCGCCGCAGGGAGCCGGAAGAATCCCCGCGAAACGAAATGCACCGGGATGCCGCTGGCCGCGGCGCGTTCGCCGAGCGCCGACCTCTCTGCCGCGACGAGTTCCGCCGTGTGACCACGTGTGTGCAATCCCTTGAGCAACAGCAGCGCTTGATTTTGTCCGCCACGCCAAGCAGTCTCGAGGTCGACCAATAATGGTCTCACTGGGGCCTCACGAGCGAGCTCTCCCGCTGGTGGCGCCAGTCAATTTTCCCAGCTTGGCATATTTCAGGCGCACTGAACGCGCAGCCATTTGTGCGATCAATGCGCCTCGGTAACCGTCGAGAAATCCTGCACGCAGCACGAAATTCTGAAACCAGCTCCACGGCGTGGCGAACCATACCGCGGCGCGCCATTTGCGCTTTCCTTGCGCGAACATCTGTTGCGCCGCGAGCGTGGTGTAGCGCTCTACGTTGGCCTCGTGTTCGTCGAAGGAGCGCACGGTGTAGTGCAGCAAATCTCCGCTGAGGCGTCCTGGTTTCCCCTGGAATCGCAGCGACTCATGGATGATTCCCGAGAATTCTGCTTCGTCGCGGCGGTACAAACGGCGCTGGAAATCGGGATACCAGCCGGAATGGCCGATCCATTTGCCCAGATACCATGTGCGCCGGGCCATCTCGTACACGCTGCATTCCGGGTGATGTTTTTTCCAGTTCCACAGCGAGGTGTGCAACGGGCTGCTCAACTCTTCGTCGGCATCCAGCGAAAGGATCCAGTCGTTGGAGGCGCATTCGGACGCGAAATTCTTTTGGTCGGCGTAGTTCGTCCACATGCGAAAAAAGAACTGGGCGCCGTGCTGGCGCGCGATCTCTTCAGTACGGTCGGTGCTCCCAGAGTCCACGACGATAATCTCGTCGGCGATGCCGACGAGGGACGCCAGCGCGCGAGACAGGTTCTCTTCCTCATTAAGCGTGATAAGGCAGGCGGAGACGCGGTTCATCGCAAGTTGGAGGGAAGCTAGGAATCTGCGGTCAGTATCTCACAATCACGACGGGTCGCCATCTTACTTGGGCGTGAAGCTTACGCGGATAACCGTTTCCCCGATGCGAAACTCGGCGTCGTTCTGGAGCATAGCCGCGCGGGCGCGTTCTTCCTCATAGAATGTGCCGTTGGTGGAGTCGAGGTCGCGCAAGTTGACGTAGTCGCCGCGGACTTCGAGTACGCAATGGTGGCGCGAAATCTCGGGATCTTGCAGGGCGATGTCCGCGCCTTCGCGCCCGACGATGACGCGCGGCTTCGAGAGCTTGTAGACCGCGCCCTTGCCCGGGCCGGAAATGACGGTGAGGGTTACGGTTTTCGTCAAGGGAAGCTTGGCACCATCGTCCTGCTCGAGCAGCTGCAGGTTTGAGGAGGCCGTGTTGGAGCGTGCGAACGATGGCAACGGGGAAATCACCATGGTCGCGTCCGGACGCCGTGTGTTCTCGACGACAGTGGCCCGCCCGCATTTGGAACAATGGAACTGCACTTTGGGGTGGATGCCCACATCCGTATCTTTGAGCACGTGCTCCGTGCCGCAGTGGGTACAAGCTGCTTGCATGGGTCGAAGTTAGCAGCCTGCGGGAAGCGGTGCTAGACGGGCTGGGGACTGCTTGCCGCAACGGTAACTCTGGTCCCGTGCGTAAGAGTCCGCGGGGCGCTCCATAAGCCCACCTGCCCGCTTGATGTGCTACGATTGCACGTTCCAAATCAATCAGGAGACGTGCCTTGCCGGAGCATATTTCTCGTAAAGAATTGAAGACGGACAGAATCCACGATGCCATCGAGCACAGTGCCGAGGCGGTGTATTCGCACAAGCAGGTGACCCTGATCGTTTTGCTCGTCGTGCTGGTGGTGGCGGCAGGCTATGGAGGCTGGAGCATTTACACCGACCGGCAGACCGCGGCGGCATCGGCGGCGTTTGACACCGCCATGAAGGCGTACAGCGGGCGAGTGGGCCCGGCCACGGCGGCGGAACCTGCCGAGCCCGGCGATGTGAGTTATGCCGACGAAGGGGCGCGCTCCAACGATGCACTGCAAAAATTTACGGTTGTGGGGGACAAGTATCCAAGCACAAATCCGGGGCGGCTAGCGCAGTATTACTCGGCGCTGTGCCTCGAAGATCTGGACAAGCAGAATCAGGCGCTGGAACAATTGAAAAAGGTCGGCTCCGGCGGCGACAAGGAGCTTGCAAGCATGGCGCAGTATCAAACTGCGGTGATTTACTCGCGCACCGGCAAGACCGACGATGCCGTGAAGATTTATCGCGCGCTGGCCGACAAGCCCTCGGCGTTTGTGCCGCGTCCGCTGGCGCTTTTGGAGCTTGCCGGTGTCCTCCGGCAAACCAATCCAAAGGAAGCCGCAAACGTTTATCAGCAGATTAGGAAGGAATTTCCCGAGTCGACAATTGCAGATGAAGCGGACCGCGGCCTGGACACGCTCCCGAAATCCTGATCCCGAGCTTCCGTAGATCGCGTGCCGCGTCCAGAAGACCCACGGAGTAGTCCCATCGATCGAATGCCCACACAGTCGCCCTGGGCGATGCGAGAACAGTATTCGCGCGGCCGCCGCTACCCTGAATCTCCGCACCCTTACCGCAGCGAATACGCGCGGGACCGCGACCGCATCATTCATGCGCGCGCCTTCCGCCGGCTGGAGGCCAAAACGCAGGTCTTCACCGCACGCTTCTCCGACCATTTCCGCAACCGGCTGACGCATACGCTGGAGGTGTCGCAGATTGCGCGCACGGTGGCGTCAGCACTGGGCCTGAATGCGGAGCTTGTCGAGGCGCTCGCTCTTGTGCACGACATTGGGCACCCACCGTTTGGCCATGCCGGTGAGCGAAAACTCGACGAGCTAATGCGGCGCCACGGCGGCAGCTTCAATCACAATCTTCACGCGTTACGCATCGTTGAGCAGTTCGAGCAACGCTACCTGGATTTTCCCGGCCTGAACCTCACCTTCGAGGTCCGCGAAGGCATCATCAAGCACTCGCGGGAATACTCGGCGCAAGAGTTTCCGCAACTGGCCGAGTATCTCCTCGATTTGCGGCCGCCGCTGGAAGCTCAACTGATCGACTGCGTCGATGAAATTGCCTACAACACAGCCGATCTTGACGATGCGCGGGAAGCGGAGCTGCTCGATCTCGACGCATTGTGTGGGGAAGTGCCGATCTTCGGAGAGGCGTACGCGCAGGTGAATATGGGACACCCCGGCGCGCGAGAAAAATTGAAATTCAACGAGGCGCTCAAACACGTCCTCGATGTGCTGGCCACGGACTTGATCGACACGACCGGCCAGCGCGTGCGAGATTCCGGCGCCGCCTCCGTGGAGGATGTTCGAAAGGCTCCGAGGCGTTTTGCCGGGTTCAGCGAAGAAATTGCGCAGCGAAATACGGAGCTGAAGCGTTTTCTGTTCACCAATATCTACGATAGACCGATCATTACTGAGGACCGCGATCGTTCGGTGCGCTGCCTGGAAGAACTCTTCGCGTACTATCTGGATTCGCCGGGGTCGATGCCGGCTTCTCACGAAGAGCTTACGCGGACCGAAGAGCGGCACGCAGTGGTGTGCGATTACATTGCTGGCATGACCGATCAGTTTCTGCTCCGGCAACATCACCAGCATTTGGGTTCGCCTGCGGATGCGGCGAATGCGTCGGCATAGCTCGAAACCAACATTAGCGACGCGAATTTCCACCCTGCCATCGGGCTAGGTACAATGCAGAAGTCTCATCGAGCTTCAGGCTAATCGTAGAAGGGAAGCGCCCTCAGTGTTTTCACGATTATTTTTAAGAACGGGAACGAGGATGTGGCTGGCGGCGGTGCTGTGCTTATCTGGCGCGATTTATGTTTCGGGCCAGACGCTGCCTGCGCCAGTCGCCAAGCCCGCAACGCCGCCGCAGGCTGTAGCGCCGGCCGATCCGCTTGGACTTGGCCGCGAAACACCGCGGGGAACGATAGTCGGCTTTATCCGAGCGGCCCAGGAGGAAAACACCGAATTGGCGGTCCAGTATTTTCAGCCTGGACCCAAGGGCCATCGCGAGATTCTCGCAGAAGAGCAAGACTTGGTCGAGCAGCTTCTGGCGGTCCTGAATGCAAGATTTCCAACCAATGCGCTCGATTCCGTCGATGCGCAAGCCCAGGCGCAGGATTTGCAGACGCAAAACGAACTAAAGGTGAGCGGTACGCGCCTGGGAAGTGAGACTTTTCCACTCTATCTCGTTTACCTTGACCAAGGGCACGGGGCCAAACTCTGGTTTATTTCAAGGAAGACGCTCGATGCGGTGCCGGAGGCTTTCGATTCGTTGCATTTTCCCCGCCTTGCGAATCGGTTGCCGGCGTTTCTAGTCAAGAATCGCCCGTTGGGGATGCCGTTGTGGCAATGGATCGCAATTGTGCTGCTGGCGCCTGCTGCGATGGCGCTGGGCTGGCTGTTCGCGCTTTTCTGCCGCTGGTGTTGGCGGGTTGGGCGGCGTTTGCGCGGACTCCCGCCACTTCCTCCCGCGCCGCGCCGCCGGTTTGGTCCGGGCGCGATGCTAGCAGCGGTCCTGATTCACTATGCCCTTGTCTCTTCGATAGGCACGTCGATTCTGTACCGGACCTACTATCAACGAATCATCTTGGTCCTAGTGGCCTCCGCCGCCTATTGGGCGGTGACGCAGGTCACGCACTGGATCTTCCGCAACATTTGGCTGAGCTTGACGGTCCGCGGTTTGTTGGCGGAACGCTCGCTAGTGTCGCTGACACGGCGCGTGCTGGATGTGGTGATTTTCATCGTGATTGGTTTGTTTGTCCTGAGCAGACTCGATGTGAACGTCACTGCGGCGGTTGCGGGTCTCGGTATCGGCGGCCTGGCAATTGGCCTGGGCGCGCAGAAGACGTTTGAAAATTTGCTCGGCGGCATTTCCATCCTCACGGACAAGGCCATCGTAGTAGGTGATTCGTGCAAGATCGGCGATCAGCAAGGGGTCGTCGAAGACATTGGGTTGCGCTCAACGAAACTGCGCACGGAATATCGGACGCTGGTATCGATTCCCAATGGCACGGTGGCCACCGCCACGCTTGAGAATTTCAGATTTCGCGACAAGATCTTGTGCAAGCAAGTGGTGCGCCTGCGTTATGAGTTGGCACCCGACCACGTACGTTACGTGCTTGGGCAGATCTACGAGGTCCTGGTTCATCACGCCAAAGTCGAGGAATCGACAGCGCGGGTGCGGTTGCTGCGGTTCGGAGAGAACGCGATCGAAGTCGAGATTTATGCGTACATCCTGGAGCGCGATTTCAGCGAGTTCCTTGCGGCCCAGGAAAACCTGCTGCTGCAGGTGATGGAAACGCTGGAGCGAACGGGGGCGACGGTGGCGCTGCCGTCACAAACAACCATGGTCACGCAGGACCAGTGGGTGGATCCAGCGAAGGCTGCGGCGGCGCAGAAAGCGATCGAGAAAAGCCGCGACCCCGGCGTGCCCGGACCAAATCATCCGGAACTTGCACCGGACGGCGGCGCGAAAAAGCCCTGAGCATTGTTCTGCTGAACTCTCCTACCTGCTGCCGGCTATTCTCATACCAGGAAGCCCTTAGAAAATCATACGAAGCGCCGTGAAGAAAATAGTCGAACCGGCGTTCCCGCGTCGCGCTCTCCGAAAGCAGTTGTTCCCGCAAGACGCGAACAAATAACAAGTTGCGGTCCAAGCTGCGAATGGCAGACCGTTTGCATACCTTATGTAACGTCTTTCCCCACCCTACCGAAATGGCTAGTTCAAGCCATATACGGAGGAGACAGACGATGGGCGCAGTACAAGCGGTAGAGACGGCGGTTTGTAACAAATACGACCAGCTCGTCGAAGAGCGTGAAAGCGCCAGGCAGATCTGGAATGAGCAACGCGAAGCGATCTTTGAGCTCGGTTTGCGTGGAAAGGAAATAGACGATGAGCTTCTCTGCCTTCAGGCAAGATTTGCTAAAGCCAACGCGCTGGTTTCCAATCATCTGCGCGATTGCCGGCTGTGTGAATCTTCACGAGGAACTGGTCACCCTGGTAGCGCTGAAGATCATCGTTACCGAGGCCCTGCGATCCGCCTCCCGCTCTCTTCTTTCCTAGCTTTCCTGGCGCCGGGGTGTCACTGCTGATCGAAAGTGTTGCAGGCGGCGATGGAGCCGCTATCAAGTCCCTTGCTGAACCAAGACATGCGTTGCTGAGACGTGCCGTGGGTGAAGGAGTCCGGCGCGACGTGGCCGGTGGCCATCTTCTGCAGCCGGTCGTCACCGACGGCTGCGGCTGCGCCGAGTGCGGATTCGACGTCTCCCTTCTCGAGCAAACCGCGCTGTTGCGTGGAATGCGCCCAAATCCCGGCGAAACAATCGGCCTGCAACTCCAAATGGACCGAAGCGGAATCCTGCCCGTGCGAATTTCCCTGCACTTGCCGTTCGATACCCAGAATATTCTGCACGTGGTGTCCGATCTCGTGAGCTAGAACATAAGCCTGCGCGAATTCCCCAGGCGCGCCAAAGCGCTGCTTCAGCTCATCGTAAAAACCCAGGTCGATGTAGACCCTCTCGTCGCCGGGACAATAAAACGGTCCGGTGGCGGATTCCGCGCTGCCGCAGCTCGATTGTGTGTAGTTGCGGAAGAGCACTAACTTGGCGTGATGGTAAGGCTTGCCGGACTGCTGCGGCAGGATTTGCGTCCATGTGTTTTGCGTGTCGTCGAGGACGAACGAGACAAATTGTACGAGCGGTTTTTCGGCGCTATCGCGCCCGGGATCCGGTTGGCTGGTGGTTGCCGGATTAGGGCTCGTGCCGCCACCGCCCAGCAACGCAAAAAAGTTCTGCTTGAAGATGAGACTTAGGACGAGCAGGACAACGGCGCCGCCTATGCCTATGTGCATGCCGCCAAACTGAAATCCACCGCCACCTCCGCCAGATTCGTCGCGGCGATCTTCGATATCCTGGCTTTCGCCACCGGGTGTCCAACGCATGGTCTCTCCTGAGGGCCGCTAGGAAGGAATGGTAACACCCGCAGGGGGCAAGGAGTCTCGGAAGAGGGTAACCGCGCGACACGCGGGTTGCTGTGCTAAGGCTTTGTTTGCGCCGGGAAGACTTGCGTGTCCGACTGCGTGAAGTCGAAGCGCACGAGCCAGTCGCTGGCAACGTTTTGGCCACCGATCTTGGCGGGAGCGAAATCCCAGCGACGGGCCGCCTGCAGCGCGGAGTCTGCAAAAAACTTGCTGGGAGAGGAAGCCACTTCCGCGCCGCTCACGCTGCCACTAGAGTCGACGTGAACTTTGATAATGACCCGCACGGTGCCGTGAATCGTGCTTCGCGACCGGTCGGATACCTCGGGCAGTACCTGATTCAAGGCCTCACCCTGCGTCACAGGGCCCGTGGCTGGAGTGGCACTGGACGGAGCGGCAGAGGATGGCGCGGGCTCGGTCGGGACAGTCAAAGCAGCGGGAGCCGGTGCAGGCTGATCCTTCTTCACGAACTCTTTGTTCGCCGTCGGTTGCAGCAAATTCTGTGCCGTTTCTTGCTGGGCTTGGTTGGCCGCACGCTGCGCGGACGCGGTCTGCTTCTGCGACTTCGACGAAGACTTTGCGGGAGCGGAAGGCTCAGCTTTCGCCGAAGCAGACGGAGTCGAGGGCTGCGCAGTGGGCTGGCTGGGCGCAGCCGCAATCGTAGGCTCCGAATCCGTTTGGCGGTTGCGGAATCGGGGGATTGCCAGCACAGCGCCGAGCGTCAAAGCGATCAGGACCGCCACGACGATGTAGTACGACCTCCCTGGCGAGCTCTTTCCAGCAATCGCTTGATGTTGGAGCGTGTGCCTTTTTTCCGCAGTTAGCGGCGCCACAGGTGAAAGCGGAATGGACAACGGATCGATGGCTGCCGCGGACTTCGCTGGTTTAGCTGCGGCTGGCACGGATGCGCCCGGCGCGGGTTTGGCCGCGGCAGGCTTGATCGGGTCGGGCACACTCACGGTGGAGATGCCCGGCGCCGGCGGTTTTGCGGGCGGATTCAGCCGAGTGGAGATTTCGGTCACCGTCCATCGGCGCTGCGGGTCCAGTTGCAAACAGTGACGCGCGATATCCAAGAACGGCTGTGGCACAGTGTCCACAATCGGCACCTCGCCTTGGTTCGCAGACTGCGAAGCGGTTCTGTCGGGTGCGCGTTGCGTCAGGGCCTCAACCAGGGTCACGCCGAGAGCCCAAACGTCTCTTGCTGGTGAACTATCTTCTCTAGCTTCTGCGGATTCGGGCGGACTGTAGGCATCCGGCTTCGCGCCGTCAATAGCTGCTTCACCGATGCGGCGCAGAGAATCACTCGAGAGCTTCAACTGATCGTCGATGGCCAGGATGTTTCCAGGCTTGATGCGGCCGTGCAGGAAGCCCTTACCGTGGAGATAGGTAAGGGTCTCCAGAAAAGGCTCAAGCATGTCGCGCGTTTCCGCGGGCGCCAGAGCGCGTTGCGGCAGGAATTCCGCGAGGTTTTCCGCGGCGAACTCCATGACCACGTACATCAGATCCATCCCTGCCAGATGGCAGCGCCCCGTCTCAAAGAGCTGGATCAGATTTGGATGAGAAAGTTGCGCTGCCTGCTTCCACCGAGTGAGCTGAAGTTCGGCGTTCGCGGCATCGGCCTGCACGAACTTGATCGCGGCTTTTTGAGGTTTGCCCTTGCCCCGTTCGGTCAGGAATACGACGCTGTGATCAGAGCCGCCCAGATGCTCGAGCAATCGAAATTCGCCGTCAACGACCTGGCCTTCGCATTCTTTCCAAGTATCGGACATGATTCACCCCCGCCGTCCGGCCACAAAGTAAAGTCCATTGTACTCTCGCGATGGCGCTGACAAGCCTGTACCGAGGTGCAGGTCGACACTTGGTTACGAGGGCAGGTTGACGGAGGGTGCCAGCGGCTTCAGGATCGCAGGCGAGAGGGGCCGCTGACAAAGGGATTGCCCCGCTCGTAGAAACGCAGGAGGCGCTCAGCAGCTTGGGTGATGCCGATCCGAACGCTCACGCCGACGCGGTTCTTCCCAAGCGTGTTGGCAGGACTGGGCTTAGTTGGCCGGACGGAGCCTAACCATAAAGGACCCGGCGCGCAGAGATCGACGCCATCCACCCGGCGGTCGATTTGCAAGGCGGCGGCAAGGCGGCCGGGGCCGCGTGTGAGGTCGAGGAGTCGGGAAGTGCCGCGATGAAGTTGCATTTGCGCAATACCTTCGAGAGGTTCCAAGGCGCGGATCAAAACTCCGCCTCCGACACCCGGCATCTCACTGCTAACGTTGAGCATGAAGTGATTTCCGTAGGTGAAATAAACGTACGCATGTCCGCGGCTCAGAAACATTGAGCGATTGCGAGGAGTCGGTCCGCGAAAATGATGAGCGGCGGGATCTTTGGGAGGATAGGCCTCGGTCTCGACAATGCGGCCGGAAAATCTACCGGAGGGAAGCTCGCGGACGATGATTTTGCCGATCAGGAAACGGGCGAGCGCAACCGTGCCGGCGGGAAGCTCGGCGCGGCGAAGACGCCGAACGGGCACTCGCTTGTGATCATCAACTGTGGTAATACGTAGCTCAGCAACAGCGCGCTGTGGGAAGCTCATGGCGTCTGCATCCTAGGATGAGGGCGCGAAACGGCCGCCTCACGTGTCTCCAGTAAACACTGTATATCGCGCGCGGCTTGGTCGTGGTTGAATTTCATGCTGCCAACGGTAGGTGACATTAGGGAGTCGGAGTGGGTTGTGTCCAGGCGCCTGCGAGACTTTAGATCGCACGCGATTGGGAGATGTGTGATTTCCACAGGCATCCGAGCGATTCGCGTCTTAGCCCCAGAAGGGGCTAAAATTGAGAATGTCACAGAAGGTGCGGTCGCGATAGAATTGTGACTGCCTTCCCGGTCGCTAGACGAAGCTGCCCCCCTTTGTACTAATCCGACCGCGATGCTGAGGCGTGCGAAGTGGGATCGATGAAACAAAATAACCGCTCAATCGTGCGGAAACGGACGCAACAGCTCGTATACCTCGAGCTGGGACGCGACAACGGCGGCGTCATGTTGAATCTTTCCGAGGATGGTTGCAGTTTTCAAGCCATCACGCCGGTGAAGTGTGGCGAAGCGCGCTTTGCTTTTCAGATCAGCGGCGGCCGGCGAATCTCAGGAGAAGCGGAAGTTGTGTGGGTCGATGATGTCGGAATTATGGGCGGCCTGCGTTTTCTAAATCTTCCCGTCGAGGCGCGCAAGCAGATTCGTCAGTGGCTGCAAGAAACGAATGCTCCGGAAGAGCGTGGAACCTTCGAACCGGCTCCGGCCGTTCCCCTCGATGCCGTAGCTCGAACGGAAGCCAGCGTAGAAGCCAGCGCCGCGTGGATGTCGTCGAGAGAACACCGAAGCGTGCCGTCTCCAGCCAGTGTCCGGACGGTGGAAGAGGAAGCGCCACCACCGCCACCCGCATGGGCCAATTTGCGCGCAGCGAGCGTTCCGCCGATGCACGACGATCGATTCTCGGTGCCACCCTTGTTGCGGGAAGAAGGATCTTTCGTGGCTCCACGCGCGAGGTCGGTGGCGATGTGGCGCGCCCTTGCGGTTTTGGCCACTGCGGTTGCCGTCGCCTTGCTCCTGGTCACCTATCAGCATGAAGTGGGAGACTCGCTCATCTGGTTGGGAGAAACACTCTCCGGAAAAACCAAGGCATCCGTAGTGATGCCCGAGAACAGACCGACTGCGGCGAATACGTCGCCCGATAGTGGCACTCCCAGTGCACCCGGTGGTGCCTCCGACGCTTCTTCCGCTGAAGTGGGCGCGATTGCGCAAAAGCCTGCAGAGCCGAAGCCCGAAGATGCGGGAGTAACGCCGGCGAAGCCGCGGACCCCTGAGTCAACGGTAGTCCCGGGGAACCAATCTTCGAGGCTGGATACCTCCAATACCGGTGGAGAGCGGCAGGAATCGGTGCTGGAGAAGCAGGTCATCCGGGACAAACCGGAGGCATGGGATGCCAACGAAAGCGTCGAGTCCCTCTGGGGTGCGGTCCAGGGCGGCTCGGTGTCGGCAGAGCGCTCCCTGGCCGAACGTTTTGTGCGAGGCGAAGGCGTAATCAAGAATTGCGAACAAGCCAAAGTCCTCCTGAAGGCAGCTGCCAACCGGGGCAGCCGGGAGGCGAGGCTGCGGCTATACGAGCTGGAGACCCAGGGCTGCCATTAATTTAACCGACACAGAGTTGCGTGAGGGGCCGCCATTCCTTGACTTGGCGGCGCAGCGACTCAATAATGAGAAGACATGAGCGTACGCGCCGGAGGCGCTGAAGAGATGTTCCTTGACGTCAAGGATCTTGCCGTCCGTAAGCAGTTGATCCGGAAGAGCTACGCGCCCGGCAGCATCGACTACCAGACTGGGGAGATGAAGCAGATCGACCCCCTCGAAGTAAACGCGACTGCTGAACTGCTCGAAGGGCAAATTCGGGTCGCCGGTGAGATTGAGACGAAAGTCGAGCTGGTTTGCGCCCGATGTCTCGAACCGGTGGTGGACGAGGTAAATCGGTCTTTTGACCTCTTCTATAGCCCGCTACCCAAGGGCGAAAAGCCGGAAGAAGCAAGGCTCAAAGAAGACGACGCCGAGATTGGTTTTTTTGCAGGCCAGGGACTCTTCCTGGCGGATGTTTTGAGAGAACAGGTGCTGCTGGCGTTGCCGATGAAGGTGATTTGCCGTAGCGACTGCCGGGGTTTGTGCCCCGATTGTGGCGCGAACTTGAATCATGAAGAGTGCCGCTGCGAGACTCACGCGACGGACCCGCGATTGGCTCCCCTCGCGCGCCTGAAGCAGGACTGGCTGAAAAAACAATAGTTTTCAGGGCCGAAAGCCCATACAATCCGCCCAATTGGCGGGAACGAGGAGTATTGCTATGCCTAACCCGAAACGACGGCATTCGAAAAGACGAACGAGCACCCGGCGAGCGCACGACTTCTTGACGAAGCCGGCGCTGGCTGAATGCCCGCATTGCCACGAGATGAAGCAGCCGCACCAGGTCTGCCCCCACTGCGGCTACTACAAGGGTCGAGCGGTTCAAGACAAGTCGGCGTAGCTCGAGCCTAGCTCGCGGTCGCGGATCAAGCGAGAGAATTTCCACCGGTAATTTTCCCGGAACTGCCAGGTCGAAGTCTCCATGATCACAATCGCTGTTGACGCCATGGGCGGTGACAACGCTCCCCGCCCCGAGATCGAAGGCAGTGTGCTAGCCGCACGGGAGTTGGGCATTCGCATCGCGCTGGTAGGCCAGCCGAATGCGATTCGCGCGGAACTGGCTCGGCATGCCGTGCCGAACTTGCCGATCGACGTTGTTGCGGCGAGCGACGTGATCACCATGCAGGATCACCCGGCGCAGGCTTTTCGCAGGAAGAAAGACAGTTCGGTGCACGTGGCGGCACGTTTGGTGCGAGAGGCGAAGGCCGACGGTCTGGTGAGCGCCGGAAATACCGGTGCGGTGATGACCGTCGCGCGATTTTTGTTGGGGACGCTGGAGTCTGTCGACCGCGTCGCGCTGGCGGCGCCGTTCCCGAACGCTAAGGGCGGTGTTTCGGTTTTGTTGGATGTGGGCGCAAACGTGGATTCGAAGCCCGAGCACCTGGTGCAGTTTGCGGTGATGGGTGAAATTTACTACCGCGCGACATTCGGCCACCGGCGGCCTCGGGTAGGGTTGCTCTCCGTCGGTGAGGAAGAGATCAAGGGGAACGAGCTGACCCGCGAAGTCTACAACCGCCTGAAGAAGAGCTCGGTGCATTTTGTGGGCAATGTGGAAGGCGGAGATTTGTTTTCCGGCGACGTGGACGTGATCGTGTGCGATGGGTTCGTCGGGAATATCGCGCTGAAAATCTGCGAAGGCCTGGCGTTGCAGATTTTTGAAGTGTTGAAGAAGTCGCTCAAGAGCTCGCTGGTTTCGCAGGTGGGTGCAATGCTGTCGCAGGGCGCCTTCAAGGGTTTGAAGAAGAAGATCGACTACACGGAGTACGGCGGCGCGCCCCTGTTGGGCGTGCGCGGCGTCTGCGTGATCGGCCATGGACGGTCGAACGCGAACGCCGTCAAGAACGCCATCCGCGTGGCCGCGGGTCTCGCCCGCGCGCGCATGAATGAAAGAATCGAACAGGGGCTCTCGGCCGCGGGCGTTCACGCGTAGCGGCGAGAAGAGGAACTACGATGGGGAAAATCGCATTTGTGTTTCCCGGGCAAGCGTCGCAATACCCGGGCATGGGGAAGGAGCTGGCGGACAAGTATCCGTCGGCACGCGCTGTCTTTGAAGAAGCCGATCGCGCACTTGGATTTTCGATCTCGCAAATGTGTTTCGCGGGTTCGGACGAAGACCTGAAATTGACTGCGAACACACAACCCGCGATTCTGACCTGCTCCATCGCTATCTATCGGGTGCTGGCGGAGAAAGGTATCACCCCGGATTTCGTGGCCGGGCACAGCCTGGGTGAGTATTCCGCCCTGGTGGCAGCAGGTGCGATGAAGTTTTCCGATGCCGTGCAGCTTGTGCGCAAGCGGGGAACCTACATGCAGGAAGCGGTACCAGCCGGGCAGGGCGCTATGGCTGCGATCATGGGATTGTCGCCGGCGGTGGTGATCGATGCCTGTAAACGGGCGGCGGAGGGCCAAGTTTGCTCGCCGGCCAACCTGAATTCACCAGACCAGACCGTGATTTCCGGGCACGCAGAGGCGGTCAAGCGCGCGGTCGAGATTGCGTCGCAGTCGGGCGCCAAACGAGCGGTGATCCTGGCGGTGTCTGCGCCGTTCCATTGCGCTTTGATGATGCCCGCGCAGGAGCGCCTGGAGAAGGATCTGCGCAAGGCCGAAATTGGCCCCCTACGCGTTCCGCTGGTTACCAACGTGGACGCCGACACCGAGACCAGCGGCGAAGAAGCGCGCGATGCGCTCATCCGTCAGGTGACTATGCCCGTGCGCTGGGAAGAATCTGTCCGCGAGCTGATCGACGAGGGCGTGAACACGTTTGTCGAGGTCGGACCGGGCCGCGTGCTGACCGGATTGTTGCGCCAAATCGAGCGCTCCGTGGGCACTCTCAACGTCGAAGACGAAAAGAGTCTCGCAACTACAGTGGAGAAAATCGCGCAAGCGCGCGAAGACGCGGCGTAGGTAGCACAGGCACTCCTGTTCACCCTGAAGCGGCAAGCAGGCCGCTGAAGGGCCTGTGCCCGCGTATTGAATTTGCAAGCAGTCTTCTTTCCTGCAAGCTGTTTGACGAAGGGGCGTCCGTGTTCAGTCTGAAAGACAAAGTTGCTCTGGTAACCGGCGCCTCGCAAGGCATCGGCCGCGATACCTCCCTTGCTCTTGCCGAGGCTGGCGCAAAAGTAGCCGTCGCGGCGCGAAATGAAGAGAAACTCGCCGCGCTCGTGGCTGAAATCGAAGCCGCGGGCGGCACGGCCTTAGCCCTAAAGATGGACGTAGCCGACGCCGACCAGGTGAAGGCTGGATTCAAGCAAGTCGTCGAGAAATTTGGCCGGCTGGACATTCTAGTCAACAATGCCGCAATTACCCGCGACGGCCTGGCCATGCGCATGAAGGCCGATGACTGGGAAGCCGTCCTCAAAACGAATTTGACCGGCGCGCATCTATGCATTCAGCAAGCGCTCGCGACGATGATGCGCGCGCGCGCCGGCCGAATCATCAATATCAGTTCGGTCGTGGCGCAGTCCGGAAATGCCGGGCAAGCGAATTACGTCGCCGCGAAAGCGGGATTGATCGGGCTGACGAAAGCGATCGCCATCGAGATCGCCTCGCGAAACATCACCGTGAACGCCGTGGCGCCGGGATTCATCGAGACCCCGATGACCGATGTTTTGCCCGACAAGGTGAAGGAAGAACTGAAGACGCGGATTCCCCTGGGACGCATGGGGTCGCCGCGAGAGATCGCCGCGGCGATCGTCTTTTTGGCCAGCGACGAGGCCGCCTACATCACCGGCCACGTCTTGAACGTGAACGGCGGCATGCACTTGGCATGATGGCTGACTACGCCCGACATGGAGAGAATATCGACGCCTGAGAAATCTGACTTTGGGAGTGTTGATTTCAGCTGTGCTGCTCGGAATAAGCGCTCTCTTTATCGGTCTATTAGGTGCGAACCACCCGGCGCCTTTATGGGCGCTATCGACTGCGGGTGCGGTAGTATTTTCAGCCGCCATCATTACGGCAATAAGGGTCGAAGGTTGGCGATGTCCGCGCTGTGGAAGAAGCTTCGTTTCTAGATGGTGGAGCAAATTTGCGGTGTTTCTCGTTACGGAGTGCGCGAACTGCGGACTTCACAAATGGTCAAACGGATAAGAGGGTCAAGTTGACCTTGGTCAAAGGCGTAACTAGAATGGGCAGGTTATACTTACGGGGTAGAAGGGTGCTGGGGAGCGTAGGCCGAGCAGTTTCGATACAAATACTCAGAACCAACTAGCACGAGCGATAGCAGATCGCGGAGGAATAGGAATGGCCAGCGTTGAAGAGCGCGTAAAGCAGATCATTGTCGAGCAGCTCGGCGTGGACGAAGCGGAAGTGACGCCAACGGCGTCGTTTGTGGACGACCTCGGTGCGGACTCGCTTGATCAAGTGGAATTGGTGATGGCGTTCGAAGAGGCGTTCGGCATCGAAGTGCCCGACGAGGACGCCGAAAAGATGACCACCGTCAAGGACGCTGTCGAATATATCGACAAGCACTCCAAAGGAAAGTAAGTAGCCTCTGAGCTTTACCACCTCATCAGGGAGCAGGCATCGTTGACTCGCCGAGTCGTTGTTACGGGCGTTGGACTCGTCTGCGCGCTGGGAATCGGCACGGACGAAACCTGGAAAAACCTCCTGGCCGGGCAAAACGGCATCGGGACGATTACGCTTTTTGACACCACCGGATTCGATTGCACCATCGCCGGTGAAATCAAGAACTTCGATCCCTTCCGGTGGATCGAGAAAAAAGAACTCAAGAAGATGGGGCGCTTCATCCAGGTCGCCCTGGCTGGCGCGGATTTCGCCATCAAGATGGCGAAATGGACTCCGGAACAATCCGACTTGGACGAAGTTGGCGTCTACGTTTCCTCGGGCATCGGCGGCTTCGACATCATCGAGCGCGAGCACTGGAAGCTCGTGCAGGGCGGACCCGGAAAAATCTCGCCCTTCTTCATTCCTTCCGCGATCGTCAATCTCGCGTCCGGGCATATTTCGATCCGCTATGGCGCGCGCGGCCCGAATTCGGCGACCGCGACGGCATGTTCCGCCTCGGCTCACGCCATTGGCGATTCCTTCAAAATTATTGAGCGCGGCGCCGCGGAAATGATGATTTGCGGCGGCACCGAAGCGACCATCACGCCCATGGGCGTCGGCGGATTTGCATCGATGAAGGCGCTTTCTACGCGCAACGACGATCCAGCACACGCCAGCCGTCCCTTTGACGCGCAACGCGACGGGTTCGTAGTCGGCGAAGGTGCGGGAATTTTGATCCTCGAGTCGCTCGAGCACGCCCAGAGACGCAACGCCGAAATTTACGCCGAAATTGTTGGCTACGGAATGTCAGGTGACGCCTATCACATCACGCAACCCGCGGAAAATGGCGACGGCGCCTTCCGCGTGATGCGGGCCGCACTGAAAGATGCCAAGCTGACGCCGGCCGATATTAGCTATGTGAACGCCCACGGAACTTCCACACCGCTCGGAGACGCTCTCGAGACCATGGCGCTGAAGCGCGTATTTGGCGACCGCGCCAAGCACGTGCCGATCAGCTCCACCAAATCGATGACTGGGCATTTGCTCGGCGGAGCGGGTGGACTCGAAGCCGGCATCAGCGTTCTCGCCTTACGCGACCAGATTCTCCCCCCGACCATCAATCAGGAGACGCCGGACCCCGCATGCGATCTCGACTACATCCCTAACAAGGCCCGCAAGGCCTCGGTCGAGTATGCCTTGTCGAATTCCTTTGGATTCGGCGGCACAAACGCTGCCCTGATTTTCAAGCGCTGGGCAGGGAAGTAAAACCCGGCGCCGCGATCGCCACGTAAAGAGTATTTCGGTTCGTTCTCGCTTTGCCCACGAATCCGCCCTCGTGGTCGAAAGGAAGAATCCCCGTGAACATCGTGGTCTGCATCAAACAAGTCCCGGCGAAAGATGCCCCGCTGACCATCGCCGGCAACTGGATCAAAGAATCCGACATCGGTTTTGAGATGAACGAGCCTGACAGCTACGCGCTCGAAGAAGCCCTGCGCCTGAAGGAAAAGCATGGCGGCGAAGTGATTGCTCTTTCGATGGGCCCGGAGCGCGTAAAGCAAACCATCAAGGAAGCCCTTGCAAAGGGCGCCGATCGCGCAATCCACATCGCCGACGACAATTTCGCGCAACTCGACCCGCTGGGATCGGCGAGGTCGCTGGCCGCCGCGATACAGAAGGAAAAGTTCGACCTGGTTCTGACCGGCTTGCAGAGCGACGACCACGGCTTTGGTCAGACCGGCGTGCTCCTCGCGGGCCTTCTCGATTTGCCCCACGCCACGATCATCATGGCTATTGAGGTCCAGGATGGAACAATGCGCCTCAAGCGGGAACTCGAGGCCGGATGGTTTCAACATATCGAGTCTCCGCTCCCAGCGGTGCTCTCGATTCAGTCCGGCATCAACAAGGTGCGGTACGCCACCCTGAAAGGCATCATGGCCGCGAAGAAGAAAGAAATTGCCACGTTGACGCGCGAATCGTTGGGCGTTTCCATCGAGCCCACGCAGCGCGTAGAAAAAATCTACGTACCGACGAAAACGAAGAAAACGGAGTTTCTGACCGGTACTCCCAAAGAGATTGCCGGCAAGCTCGTCGAGAAGTTGAAGTTTGAGGCTCGGGTGATTTAGCGATGAAAATCCTGGTTATTGCGGAACACCGCCAAGGAAAATGGAACAACACCAGTTTTGAGACGCTCGCTGCGGCGCAGCAAATCGCCGAAGCCACCTCCAGCACCGTGAGCGCGTTGGTGATCGGCAAAGGCGTCGCGACGCTCGCAGCGGAACTAGCGAAGAAGAACGTCGCGGAAGTCCTGCTCGTTGAGCACGATCTGCTCGAAGCCTACACGCCCGATGGATACTGCGTCGCCCTCAAGCAGGTGGTCGAGTCCGCCAAGCCTGACCTCGTCCTTTTCCCGCACACCTATCAAGTACGCGACTTCGCGCCCAAACTTGCGGCCATGCTCGGCAAGGGCATGATCGGCGACTGCATTGGCTACCGCAACGAAGGCGGCAAACTTGTTTTCGTGCGCCAAATGTTTCAAGGCAAGACCGCCGCCGACGTCACGTTTCAGAGCGCAGCGCCGTGGTTCGCGTCATTTCAGGCCGGTGCGTTCCGCTCCGACCTAGTCACCCCGCATCCGTCGGGCGCCGCACCGGTGAATTCTCGTGGCCGTCACGCTGAACGCCGCGCAGATCCGAACCAAGCCGCTGGACCTTTTCAAGGAAGCCAAATCCGCGGTGGACCTGACGCAGGCCCCTCTAATCGTTGCCATCGGCCGCGGCATCAAGGCCCCGGAAAATATTCCTCAAGCGGAGGCGCTGGCAAAAGCTCTCGGCGGAGAAATCGCGGCATCCCGCCCGATCTGCGACGAAGGCTGGCTCCCCATGGAGCGCCAGATCGGCAGCTCCGGCCAGACGGTTGCGCCAAAACTCTATCTCGCTCTCGGAATCAGCGGCGCGATTCAACACGTCGTCGGAATGAAAGGGGCGCGCACAATCGTCGCCATCAACAAAGACCAGAACGCCCCCATCTTCGAAATCGCCGACTACGGCGTCGTCGGCGACATCTTCGAGATCATGCCCGCCCTAACTGAAGCCCTCGAAAAAGCTAAGCAAGCTTAACGACCCGGCTCTATTGAACGGGCGTATACTTTTATCTACGACATGGAACTGGAAGGCTACAAAACAATTCTCTATCGCCAGGAGGACGGCTCCTGGGTTGCCGAAATTCCCGCAATCCCCGGGTGTGACGCTCTTATGGACACACGGGGAGCTGCCTTAGCAGAACTCAAGCAGGTCTTCGCGATAATCTCGCAAGAATGACCGTCCAGCGCGAACAACTCGAAGCAGACGTCCTGATCGTCGGCGCGGGACCCGCGGGACTTTCCTGCGCGCTCCATCTCGCCAATCTCATCAAGAAACACAACGAAGCCGGCGCAAAGCCTGAACTCTCCGCCGAAAATATTTACGTTCTTGAAAAAGGCCGCGAAATAGGCGCCCACCAGCTCTCCGGCGCGATCATGAATCCTAAGGCGCTGGCCGAACTCGTGCCCGATTTCGAGAAAACCGCGCCGCTCGACACGCCCGTGACCGATGATGCGGCGCTCTTCTTTACCCAAGGTTCCTCGCTTCGCTTCCCGATCACGCCGCCGCCATTTCAAAACAAAGGCAACTACGTTGTCTCACTCAATAAAATCACCAAGTGGCTCGGCACCCTGGTCGACAAGTCTGGCGTGAACCTGTTCACGCAATTCGGCGGCGCCCAGCTCATCTTTCCGGAAGGTGGCCGCGAAGGAATCGCCGGCGTCATCACGGAAGATAAGGGCCTCGACAAAAACGGTAAGCCGAAAGACAATTTCACGCCCGGCTACGAGCTCCGCGCGAAAATCACAGTTCTTGCCGAGGGCCCTCGCGGCTCCCTGACCAAGCAGCTCGTTGAGAAATACAAGCTCGACAACATCAACCCCCAAATCTACAGCATTGGCATCAAGGAATTGTGGGACGTCCAGCCGGGACGCATCCAACCGGGGTACGTCGCGCACACGCTCGGCTGGCCCGTCTCCACCGACATGTACGGCGGCGGCTGGATCTATGGCCTCTCAAACAATCGCGTTTCGATTGGCCTAGTGATCGGCCTCGAGTACGCGAACCCGCAATTCGACCCTCATGAAGCGTTTCAGAAGTGGAAGACCCATCCGTTCATCCGGAAAATTCTGGAAGGCGGGAAACTCGTGCGCTACGGCGCAAAAACGATTCCGGCCGGCGGGTGGTACTCAATGCCCCGCAACTATGTGAACGGTGGGCTGATCATCGGCGATTCCGCTAGTTTCCTCGACTCGCAGCGCCTCAAGGGCATTCACATGGCCATCAAGAGTGGCATGCTCGCCGCTGAAACGATCTTCGACGCACTCAAATCCGGCGACACCTCGGCGCAAACGCTGAGTGCCTTTCCGAAAAAGGTCGAGCAAAGCTACATCAAGAAAGAGCTCTGGGCCGTCCGCAATTTTCACCAATCCTTCAAGTACGGTCTGTATGGCGGCCTTTTTCACACTGGCCTGCAATTTATCTCCGGCGGCCGCGGCTTGATCGATCCGATGCACGTCCACGCCGGGTATGAAGCCTACAAGAAAATCAACGGCCGTCCCGCGCCCGAACGGTTCAAAGGCGACGGCAAGCTGACCTTCGACCGCCTCACCGACGTCTATCACTCCGGCACGCGCCACGAAGAAGATCAACCCTGCCACCTCGTCGTACATGATCTCAACGTCTGTGCCACAAAATGCGTCGTCGAATACGGCAACCCGTGCCAGTATTTTTGCCCCGCGGCGGTCTACGAAATGGCCAAGGAAAAAGACGGCGTAAAGCTCAAAATCAACGCCGCAAACTGCGTCCACTGCAAAACGTGCGACATTGCCGACCCCTACCAAATCATCGACTGGGTCGTCCCCGAAGGCGGCGGTGGTCCCAACTATGAAGGGATGTAACCCGCTTGGAGTGCGGAGGCTAGCCGCCGCCTTCACGCCGTAAGCGCCGCCGCTTAAGCAAGTCGCTAATCCGATCGCTCCGCGCCGCTAGGATCAGCCGCGAACCCACAAGCCCCAAAACAAAAAATCGGGCCGGCAAAGCCGGCCCGACGCATCCTGATACGGCATCATCCGCTAATTCGGCAGCAACCCGTACACATCCAGTTCCCCGACTCCCCCGGACGCGATGTCGCTTCCGCGCGTGCCAACATACACCTTGCCGTTCGCTACCGTTGGCACGGTGAACTTCACGGCATTACCCGCCGTGCCCCCGGAGTTCCAGAGCTCGGTAGATAAATTCGCGGCGTCGTATGCATGCAGCACCGCGGGCCCGCAGCCCGGGGACTGCGGCGTGCAGTACAAGCTGTTGTCGAGCGCCCAAACAATCCCGTTTGTGCCTGCTGCGGTGGCCGAAACCGAAGGCGTCGCTCCCGGAAAGGCGAAGCCCGCTGAGGGAGCAGTAGATTGACTCGAAGGGGTCGCCGCCACAGTCGATTGCGGTGAGGTGCCGAACAGGCCCGAACTGCTGTTGAATGGATAAGACATCAGATTGCCGCCGAGCGACGCAACATACAGTGTGTTGTTCCAGAACGCTGGCGTCGAGAAAATCTGGTTGTTGGTCGAAAACTTCTGCACCACTTGACTGTCCGTGCCGTTCATGTTCCCAAGGGCATCGCGGTTCAGCACGAAAATCTCGCCAGGATTTCCGCTGCCTTGTTTTCCCCCGCCAAGCAAGAGATGCGGAACCGGCGAGAGCGGCATATCCACCAAAACGACCGCCCCACCTGCGCCGAAATCAAGATCGTTTGCGTCCAGATTGGCCTCATCGGAAGGCGTGAACCAGTCCGTCAGGCTTAGCCCGCTCGAGGTGCTGAGCTTCAGAAGGCTATCGCCAAAGTTGGTAACGCCGTCGAAGGTCCCATTTCCGGTGATCAGAAACAGGTTGTTGTTGCTATCAGCGGCGGGAGCGCCTCCCGCCATCCAGATGCCGCCCCGGGCATACGTGGCAGGCGGGTCTCCAACGGTATTCGGGGTCGTGTTGAAGGCCGCTCCCGGAACCTGCGCAAGTGTCCCATTCGTGACCGTGTAGCCCATCAGCCATCCGTGCCATGGGTCTTGGTCTTCGTGCGAAGCCCATCCGATGTAAACCACTCCGTTCACCAAGGCCAAACTCGGCCGCTGGTTTTGCGTTTGCACGCTAAACGTGACTTGGCCGCCAACGGCGTCCGGCGCGTTGCCGGAAACCGATGCCGAGATGCCAACGGGACCCGCGAACTTCTCGTTCCCGCTTGCCAGATCGATCGCATGCAAACGCTGAAAAAATGTTGGCCCCGATACGACGACCGACTTGCTGACCACGTACAGCGTGTTAGTAGAAGCATCGATCACCGGTGTGCCGGTCACGCCCACCTCTGGCGTAATATCACCCGCGCCTTGGCCGATCAAAAAAACGTTGGTGCCCGTTGGCACCGGCGTCTCGCCGGCCGTGCCTCCATGCCCCGTGTCGATCAGGCTTACGTGCCACAGACGCACGCACGGGTTGGCGTCCGCGTCGAACGCATACAGGCTGTCGTGCTGCGTGGCGACGAAAATCACGTTGTGCATGGCGCCGTTGACGGTCAGTCCTGGCACCCAGAGCGGCTGTGCGTACACCGCGCCATCAACCGCGCAGGAGAACAGTTTGCCGAACGTCCCGCCAGCCACGGTGGTCGTCGTAAGCGCGTATTCCTGCGCGTTGACGCCGTCGCGAGAGACATCGTTGTGATAGGTCAGCACACCCGGCAAATCGCTTACGCCGATCGTGGCCGCGGCGCTCTGAGTGTTGTCCGCAGCGCTCGTCGCTACGATGGTGTAAACCCCTGCAGACGAAGGAGCGTTGTACATTGCCGTTGTTGATGGTGTCCCGACCGTAAACGTACCGCACGCATTCCCAGAACAGTTGTTTCCCGTCGCGGACCACGTCACTCCTTTATTGCCCGCGTCGTTCGCAACCGTCGCTGTGAAGTTCAGCGTTTGGGAAACCGGGATGCCGCCGCGTTTTGGCGTTAGCGTTACGTTGACGGCCCCGGGAAGCGTAACCGTGATCATTGCCGTCGCTGTTTTCGTGTTATCGGTCACCGACGTCGCTGTCAGCGACACTGTGGCGGGCATCGGCACAGTCGCTGGCGCCGCGTACGTAATCGCGACACCGGATGCGCTGGCATTCGCCGACAGCGTGCCGCATGACCCTTCGCTGCAGCTTGCGCCAAGAAGCGCCCAGATCACACCTTTGTTCTGCGAATCGTTTGCCACGGTTGCCGTAAACGCCTGTATGCCGTTGGTCGACACACTCGCCGTCGTGGGTGACACCGTCACGGAGATAGCCGGCGAGGTAGTTATGGTGATGATCGCTGCGGCGGACTTCGTGCCATCGGCGACCGAGGTCGCCCTTAGGGTGACCGCCGCTGGCGTCGGCACGAACGCGGGCGCGGTGTAGGTAATCGCTATGCCGGACCCGCTGGCGTTTGTTGACAGCCCACCGCACCCCGTGTCTTGGCACGCCGAGCCTAAAAGAGCCCAGGTCACGCCCTTGTTTTGCGGATCGTTCTGCACCGTCGCTATGAACTGCTGCGTGGTGTTAATGGGTACGTTAGGCGCAGGCGGCGAGACGGTGACGACCAGAACGGGCGTGGTACTCACAGTGATGTTCGCTTCCTCGGACTTGCTGATGTCCGCCACCGACGTCGCCGTCAGCGTTACCGCCATTGGCGATGGAGCAGAAGTCGGGGCAGTATAGGTGATGGTCTGACCCGAAGCGCTGAAAATAGCGGAAATCCTTCCGCAGAGATTGTTGTTGCTGGTGCAGCCGACGCCGGAGAGGACCCAGGTGACGCCCTTGTTTTGTGGATCATTTTGGACTGTTGCTGTGAACGTCTGAGTGCCTCCGACCGGCACACTCGCAGTAGCCGGCGAAACACTCACGACGATGACAGGCGATGTGGTAACCGTGATCGTGGCGGCAGCCGATTTTGTCCCGTCGGCGACCGAAGTGGCAGTCACGGTAACGGTTGCCGGGGTTGGCGCAGCGGCCGGGGCCGTATACGTGACTCCTACACCGGACGCACTGGAAGTCGTGGAGAGCGTGCCGCACGTAGCACCGCTGCAGCCGGTTCCGGAAACCTTCCAGGTCACGCCTTTGCTTTGCGAATCGTTCGCAACCGTCGCCGTCAGGGCCTGAGTGCCCCCAACTTGCACATTTGCCTCGGTTATCGAAAGGGCAACCGTGACCGTCGGAGGCGTCGGAGTCGGCGTGGGGCTGGTGCTCGAAGTAACCCCAGCGCAGCCGGACAGCGCCAGAGCAGCGAGGCACGCACCAACGAAGACACCTACAAAGCGCAACCCACGCAGAGGACCAGATGGCATCACAGCAGGAATTCTCCCGTCGTCGCCCTTAGGGACACTTCTGCGCCACCAGACTTCCCGAGGACTGGAAGGGCTCTCCGCGTAAATCGGACGTTACGTACGTACTACGCGAAGGAGCCATGTACGGCTGGAAGCGGCATTCTACCAAAGCACGTGCGAAATACGTAGGGAGGACCGGAGGTACCAGCTTCCTAGGAGTCGTAGGTCCCCTAGGAGAAAAGCCGGCGAAAGAATGCACGAACCCGGTTCACCACGGAGTCGTCGGTCTGCACCGGTACTTGCGTCACAGCCGCAGTCGGCGTTGCGGGTTTAGCTGCCGTGTCTTGAGCCGTCACAGCGCTGCCTTCCACTCTTCCCTGAAAGATTAGCGTCGGCCGCACCCGCACGCGCCGCACCAGCAAGATCAGCTTGGGATCGAAGTTGTCGCGCTGAACAGCCGCGTGTGCATCGTATGCCAGCGGCGGCATAAACACCTGATACACCGGCTCTTCCTTGGCAACGGCAGGCTTCTCCGGCGCTGGAGCGGGCGTCTTCTTCGCTTCCGCGTCCCTCTGCTGAATCTCCTCGGGAGTCGCCACTCTACTGAGTTCCGGCGATGCCGGCTGGCTTTTAGCGATTTGCAAATCGCAAGCGCAGTGCCCGCCGGTGTTTTGCAAGCCCTCGAGCTGCCCATTGTTCAGTAGGATGTCGCCGCCCTGCGGCACGATCACGGTTTGTCCCGTGAGTTGCTGCTCCAAGCGGATCGCGCCGCTCGTCGCGCGAACGCACATCGCTCCCGGCGCATCGAATCCGATCAAGGCATCTTGCGCACCGTCGCCGATGGCGATCGGCTTGGCTTGAATCTGCGCCGTGTACACGGTCAAAGCCGGCTTGTGTTCGATGCGCGCGTGGATAATGCCGCTGTCGAGAGCCAACGTGAGCGAGCCGCCGGACTTCAGCACTGAAAGGTGCGCCGGGCCGCAGATAACGATCTGTCCGCCCTCCACTAAGTCGAGTCGTGCTTGCCCGGATTTTACGCGGATGTCGTTTCCGCTCCGCAGGACCGTCTTGATCTGCCCGCGGACCATTTCCACGGTCATTGGACCTTGCAGTGCGATCGCATCGCCCTCGATCGTTCCCACGGTATCCTCGGAGGAACCGTCCGGGCGCGGGCGGGCTGCGGCCGCCGTAAACAGGGCTGCGCAAACAACCGCTGCACCTGCGGCGAACGAGATCACGCGGCGTGGCAAGTTTTCAGTATGGATTCGAGCAGGCAATCAACGCAGCTCCCGAACATTCAGATGCAGCAACTTCAATAGCAGCAGCCTCCAAGCGGCCATCCGCCTATACTATACGCCGACCGCCGCACCGGGCGCAGCCGAGGGTTTCCTTGCACGAACGAGCACACCAACCAGCCAGCGAGGCGAAGGCAGGAGCCAGTCAGCGCTCATTACGATACGCGGCTCCCGCAGTTGCCATGGTCGCGGCGCATCCAAATTCCCCTAATCGCGGCGGCGGTGTACAGCGTAATCCGGACGCTCGGGCCCACGCTGCGCTACGAAGTGCTGGGTTGGCAGCATGCCGAACGCGTCTATGCCTCGAAAAAACAGTGCATCTGGGCGTTTTGGCACCGCGTGATCATTCCCATAGTATGGTGGCGGCGAAACCACCGCGTGGTGGTTATGAACACCACGGCCTTCGACGGCCAGTGGACCCGCAAAGTGATCGAATGGCTCGGCTTCGGTACCGCGCAGGGCAGTTCTTCGCGCGGGGGCTTGCGCGGCCTCGCGGTCATGGCCAAACGGCTCGATGAAGGTTTGGACTGCGCGTTCACCATCGACGGTCCGCGCGGCCCACGCTACATTGCCAAGCCCGGCCCCGTGATGCTCGCGCGCAAAACCGGCTGCCCGGTGATGGTGTTCCACATCGGTGTGGATCGCGGCAAGACCTTCGAGAAAACTTGGGATCATTTCCTTCTGCCGAAGCCCTTCGCGCGAACTGTGATGTTGTTCGCCTCACCGATTTACGTGCCGGCCGACGCGGATCAAGAAATGCTGGAAGCGAAGCACGCGGAAATGCAGCGCGAACTGGAACGCGTCCGCGACATCGGCGAGGCCTGGTTCAAACTCACCGACGCCGAGCGCGCCAAGCATCGCGTCGAATTTTCCTTGTAGGGCTTGCCGCCCCGCCCGGCATTACGTGGCGTGATTGATCTTCTTGGTGTCTCTTCGTAGGGGCACGGCATGCCGTGCCCGGTCTTTGCCTACTTTTCCGCCCGTTCGCTGAGCTTTACCGGAATTTCCATCTTCTTGCCGCCGCGATACACCGTCAGGGTCACGGTGTCCCCAGGCCGCTTGCGATTCAAGATCACGTTCAGATCCATCAAGCTCGCCACCTTGTGGTCGTCGATCGCTGTGATTACGTCTCCGCCGATGGCGATGCGTTGCATCCCGGCCTGCGCCACCCGATCACCGCCGCGAACTCCGGCCGCGGCCGCCGGTGAGCCCTTCGCAGCCACTTCTACCAGCAATCCTTCTTGCACGGGAAGGTCGAGGGCCTCTGCGAGATAACCGCCGACAGGAAGAGCCTGCACACCCAAATAAGCGAGGTGAACCCGCCCCTCGGTAATCAAGTCTTGCGCAATCCTCTTCGCGCTGTTGATCGGAATAGCGAATCCGATGCCGGCAGTCGTGCCGCTCGGCGTGTAGATCGCCGAGTTGATGCCGATCACTTCGCCGTGCGAATTGATCAGTGGCCCTCCGGAGTTCCCACGATTGATCGCGGCATCAGTCTGAATAGCTTCATCGATGAACGTGGTCTGGCTCGTTTGCACTGTGCGTCCCAGCGCGCTCACCACGCCGGTAGTCAGTGTGCTCTGAAATCCGAACGGGTTGCCGATCGCCAAGACTTTTTGCCCCACTTGCAAAGCGGCCGAATCGCCCAGCGGCAGCGCCACCAGGTGTTTCCCCTTGGGATCGATCTTCACCAGTGCAACATCATTGCGCTGGTCGGCGCCCACGAATTTGCCGGGATAACGCGATTGATCGCCGAGCACCACCTCAATCGATTGTGCCTCTTGCACCACGTGGAAATTCGTCAGGATATAGCCCTTTTCGTCGATCACAAACCCCGAGCCCGCGCCTTCCACCGGAACCGGATCCATAAAGAAGTCGTACTCCGTAGCCTTCGTAAGAATGTTGGCAACCGCAGGCGAAGCTTGCCGGTACACGCGGACGTTAATCGCTTCATCGTCCGTCAGCGCGGCATCGCGCGCCGCCACATCCACCAACGCTTTCGCGCGCCCCCCCTCAACGGCGTGCACCGCCTCCACGCGGACCGGCTGGCGTTGCCCGTAGCGTGCTCCCGCCCAGTAGGCGCCAAGCAACAAGACTCCCCACACAATAATAAGTCGAGACAACCCGGACTTCCTTCGCGCTTCCATGTTCAACATCCTTCCTCAGCCACCCAGCAGCAATAGTATAGAGCCATTGCCGGCCTTTACAGATTGGGGAGAATTCCGTGGCACAGCCATTCCTGGCTGTGCGCTTCAGCTAACGGCAATAGATGCAAATCAGGCACGAGTCGCTCGGACACTAAAGCTCTTCCGAATCGGACTCTTTCCACAGTCCTTTCAGGCTTGCCGGAGCAGCTTCGCCGCCAGCGCTTCCACCTGACGCCGCGTATCCTCGATCGATCCCGAGCAATCGATCATTTCCGTGGCGAACTTCAATTTCTCCGCCACCGGCATCTGTGCGTCGATCCGCCGGTGCGCCTCCTCTTCACTGAGGCCCCGCGCGCGCAGCCGCTCCATCTGTTGTTCCGGCCGCGACCAGGCAACAACCACACCATCCAGATTCTTCTGGTAACCCGCTTCGATCAGAAGCGCGGCTTCGACAAACGCATCGCGCATCCCGTTCCGCGACCACTCACTGAATTGTTGAAGGATCGCCGCCTCCACTCGCGGGTGAACTATGGCGTTCAGCCGGTCGAGCTTCGCGCGATCCGCGAACACCACGGTGCCCAATTTCGCGCGATCCACCCGCCCGTTGCTGTCCACCACGGATGGCCCGAACTCCCGCACAACCTCATCGTAAGCGGGCTGTCCCGGCTCGATCAGCGTGTGCCCGAGCGAATCCGCGTCGAGCACCGCAAAGCCCATTTCGCGCAGCATCGCGGCGACGGCGCTCTTGCCGCTGGCGATGCCCCCGGTAAGACCCAGTCGCAGCATGGCGATTTCACCGCGCGCCGGCGGCGGAGGGAACGGGATGCGTGCCGCTTTTGCTTCGGCGGAGCCGTGCGGCTTTCACCGTATTGCTCATCAGCATGGTGATGGTCATCGGCCCCACGCCGCCCGGAACAGGGGTGAGCGCGCCTGCGGTATTCACCGCGTCGGGATGCACGTCGCCGACGAGCACCGAGCCCTTGGCATGGAATTTCTCGAGCCGCGCCGGAAAATTTCGCAGCAGCCGTTCGGCTTCTTTCGCGTCGGTCACTTTGTTGGTGCCAACGTCAATGACCGCCGCACCCGCGCGAATCCAATCGGCGGCAACGTACCCGGCTTTTCCCATCGCAGCCACGACGATATCGGCGCGCCGTACCACGTCGCCAAGATCCCGCGTCTTGGAGTGGCAGATGGTCACGGTAGCGTTGGCGTGCATCAACAGGAGCGCCATCGGCTTTCCAACGATGTCGCTGCGTCCGAGAACCACGGCGTTCGCGCCCTCCACCTTGATCTCGCCCCGCCGAAGAATTTCCATGCAACCCGCCGGCGTGCAAGCAACCAAGCCCGGCCGCCCACTGACCAATCGCCCCAAATTCACAGGATGAAAGCCGTCAACATCTTTCGCCGGATCGACGGCTTCCAGCACGCGCTTGGAGTCCACCTGCTGGGGCAGCGGAAGCTGCACAAGGATGCCGTCCACCGCGTCGTCTGTGTTCAGGTCGTGGACCAGCCGAAGCAACTCTTCCGTCGTGATGCTGGCGGCAGGCGTATGCATCCAACTCGCCAAGCCAAGCTGCTCGCACGCCGCAATCTTGGACTTCACATAGAGCTGCGAAGCAGGATTTTCCCCCACCAGCACGGCCGCAAGTCCCGGACGAATTCCTTCCCCACCCAGCCGCCGGATTTCGCCGCGCAGATCGGCAAACACCTGGTCGCGGATCTTAGTCCCGTCAAGAATACGTGCGGTCATCAAGGCTCGCTTTCGTGAAATTGCCGACAAAAACCAAGAATAGCACACGGCACCAGCGGATCGTTTCTGACCCCGCCGTCACCTGGGAATCCACTGTCACCGATGCCTAAATGCTTGAGCCGCTCAAGCATCACAGAGCCAGGTACGTTAAGATGTCCTTTAGTCTCAACATGTTCCCACTTTCCCATTCCGCGTCACTCCTGGAATAATCTGTGGCTACTGGCACCCCGTACAAACACGCCAAGCTCCCCGACCTCTGGGATGCCGTCGTCATCGGCTCCGGCATCGGCGGCCTTACCGCAGCCGTGTTACTGGCGCGGCACGGCGGGAAGCGCGTCCTGGTCCTCGAAAGGCACTATGAGGCAGGCGGTTTCACGCATACCTTCCATCGTCCGGGTTACGAGTGGGATGTGGGTCTGCATTATATCGGCCAAGTGCAAGACCAGCGCTCCAGCGTGCGCCGCGCATTCGACCACGTCACCGCCGGCAACCTGCAGTGGCAAGGTATGCCGGACGTATATGATCGCGTCATCATCGAAGGTCAAACTTTCGACCTCGTCGCCGGACTCCAGCATTTTCGGGAAGGTCTGAAGCAATTCTTTCCCCGCGAATCCAGGGCCATCGACCGCTATATCTCCGCCGTTCAGGCATGCAACCGCTTCAGCGGTCTTTACTATGCCGAGAAAGCCATTCCGGCCCCGGCGGCGGCCGTGGTTGGCGGCCTGATGCGTGCGCCCTACCTGCGTTGGGCCAAGCGCCCCACGCGCGAGGTCCTCGAGAGTTTTACCGGCAACCGAGAGTTGATGGGTGTGCTTACCGCGCAATGGGGCGACTACGGGTTGCCTCCCGCAAAGAGCAGCTTCGCCATTCACGCCACCATCGCGGAACACTATTTTGCCGGAGGTAGTTATCCGGTTGGAGGTGCGAGCGCGATCGCCGCCGCCATTGTGCCGCAAATTGAGCGCAACGGCGGCAGCGTGGTTACCAGCGCCGAGGTGGCCGCCATCTTGTTGGAAGGCGCGAAAGCCGCGGGCGTGCGTATGGGCGATGGACGCGAGTTTCGCGCACCGATGGTGCTGAGCGATGCCGGCGCAGCCAACACCTTTGAGCGGCTAATGCCCGCAGATCTGCCCGCACTCGATTCGCTGCGTGGCCAACTCCGCAGCCTCCAGCCTTCCACCGCTCATGTCAGCCTTTATGTCGGACTCTCGCGCAGTGATGCCGCGCTAGGGTTGCAGGGCACCAACCTTTGGATCTATCCATCGTTTGATCACGACGCAAATGTCGAACGGTTCGCGCGGGAAGCGAATTCTCCGTTACCGGGCGTCTATATCTCATTTCCTTCGGCCAAGGACCCTGACTTCCAGCGCCGTCATCCGGGGAGCAGCACGGTCGAGGCGATCGCGATGGTTCCGTATGAGGCCTTTGCTTCTTGGAGCGAAACCCGCTGGAAGCGGCGCGGAGACGAGTACGATGCGCTGAAGCAGCGGTTGTCGGCCCGGCTGCGTGCCGAACTGGAGCGGCAGGTGCCCTCGGTTGTCGGCAACATCGCATACACGGAATTGTCCACGCCGGTCACGACTCGACACTTCATGAATTATGGCCACGGAGAAATTTATGGCGTCGCCTCCACGCCGGCGCGTTTCTGTATTCGGGCGCTCGGAGCCAGAACTCCCATTCACGGTCTTTACCTTACGGGGCAGGATGTGGCTAGCCTGGGCGTGGTGGGCGCACTCTACGGAGGTGTCATCAGCGCTTCCGTGGCACTGCGGAAGAATCTGCTATCGGTCGTCTCCAAACCCCAAACCGCGCAGAATCCAGCCGGTGCGCAGCACGGGTAGCGCATCCGCGCCGCCAGGACGGAACGGATTCTTGGGCGGCTGACTACTTAGCTGGTGGAATTATCCGTAGTCGACACTATAATTTGTTGTGGAAACGCAAGCCCATCGCCCGACGTGGAAGACCCTGCTGGCTTTCGCCATCATCTATTTTGTTTGGGGATCCACATTTCTCGCCATTCGCGTTGGCGTCCGCGAAGTTCCGCCGCTAATTCTCGCCGCGATGCGATTCTCCGTCGCGGGAGTCGTTCTCTTTGGCTGGATGATCGCGCGAGGCGAGCACTCACCCAGCGCCCGCCAATGGAGATCGGCATCTTTACTAGGGCTCGTGATTTTCGTGTTCGATTACGGGTTGCTGTTCTGGGCCGAGCAGCGCGTGCCTTCCGGCATAGCCGCGGTCATGCTGGCCATGATCCCGGCGTTTATGGCGCTGTCAGAAATCATATTCCTGCGAACGCAGACGCTCACGGTCCGTTTGCTCCTGGCACTCTTGATCGGGATCGGCGGAGTGGGGGTGTTGATGAGCAGCTCGTTGAACCTCGGCGGCGCCCCGATCGATAAGTTGGGCGCCGTAGCGCTGATCTTTGCATCCATGAGCTGGTCGGTTGCCTCCGTGCTTACCCGCAAGCTATCGCTCCCGCCTTCCAAAGCCATGAGCGCAGGAGCGCAGATGCTCTCCGGCGGAGTGTTTCTGTGGCTCGCGGCGGCCGCGCTCGGCGAATTTCGCAATTTTCATCCATCGGTCGTCTCGCGCGGAGCCTGGCTCTCACTGCTGTACCTCATTGTCGCGGGCTCCATCATAGGTTTCACAGCCTACGTTTGGCTGATTCATCATGAATCGCCTACGAAAGTCGGCACCTACGCGTATGTGAATCCGATTGTGGCCGTCCTGGTTGGATATTTCCTTGGCGGCGAAGCGCTGACCCTGCGAACGATTCTCGGGACTCTGTTTGTTCTCGTCAGCGTGGTCGTGATCACCATGACGCCGGCGAAGAAACCGGAAGCCGCACTCACGGTGGAGAATACGGCCAACGCAATGGAACCTTGAAGTATCAGCAGGAAAGTCGAGCAAAAAACCATGGCTCCAGAAAAAGCGCGACCCAAAAGCATCGCCGAGTACATTAACGCCGCCCCCAAAGAGGCCCGCAAGAAACTGCGCGAAATGCGCATATGCATTCGCAAAGCTGCACCCGGGTCCAAGGAGAGCCTCAAGTGGGGCATGCCCGCCTTTTCCTATCGGAGGATACTGGTCACGTTCGCCGCGTTCGAACACCACATCGGCTTCTATCCTACGCCGTCCGCGGTGACCGCCTTCGCGAATGATCTTTCGAGATTTGCCACGGCTAAAGGGTCGATCCAGTTTCCGCTGGACAAGCCCCTGCCGCTCCCTCTGATTCGCAAGATCACCGCGTTCCGCGTTCGAGAGAGTGTCGAGCAAGACAAGAAATGGCGAACGTGACGCAAGCGGTGCCCGCCGATTTCCAGTAGCGTGCTTCAATCGCAAGCGCGTCCTAGTTGATCTGCTCCACTCGCGTGCTTTTCACAACGGGCGATCTCGCCTGTCGTTCCGCAAACTTCTCCGCCCTCTCACGGTCGGTATATACTCGCCCAAACATTTCTTTGTCGGAATAGCTGATGATTACGCGCCAATGCGAATGTTTGCGACGCTGGCCCCCTTCATTCGTGCCCTTCGGTCGCCTCATAGGTATTCCTTTTCCTGAGCGGTGGTTACATGATCAGTACAGTAGCAAGTCTATTAGCAGAGTGTTCTGCTTGTCTGGTCAGTTTTGACCACTTCTCGCATTCTTGTGGTGGGCAAGGTTCCTGAGGGATGCTCATATCCGCAAACGAAATGTTCACAGCGAAGAAGATTTAGTCGATCAGACCCTTACGATGCGGTTCAAACGGGGCTCTTTGGCGGCCACGCGATCTGACCGCCACGGTGGTAGGCCAGGTTGGCGAAGTGTCCAGCGCGGGCTGCGGCCACCCCAGTTTCGACTGGCGCGTTGGGTTCTTTGCGGGTGCGGACGCAATCGAAGAAATTCTGCATGTGGTCGATCGTCCCATCGCGGAAACTGTCGGCCTTGAGAACCGGGTTGTCTTTGCCCGGTACGCCTTCGCGATGGACACTAAAGCCATTCCGATTGAGTTTCAGCGTTGCTTCCGTACCGCGGAATTCAAGGCCGCCGTCGTCGATCGAGGAGGCCATCATGCCCTCGTAGATGACATCGAATCCCGGATAGCGGAGCGCAGCCTGAACGGTGTCGGGGCATTCTCGTTGCTCGAAGAAATATCTGTCGCCGAGCATGAGCGCGTCTTTGGGCTGGTCGGATTTCATCGCCCAGTGCGCCACGTCGATCCAGTGGGTGAAGAGATCGGTCATCGCCCCACCGCCAAAGTTCCAATACCAGCGCCAGATGTAAAACTTGTCTTCGTTGAAGGGCTGATCGGGAGCGCCGCCGAGCCATTGCTTCCAATCAAGGGCCTGGGTGTCGATGGCCTTCCGCAGCCAGGGCGCGAGATAGTTCTGCCACCAATAGGTCCTGACTTGCGGGACGCGCCCGAGGCTGCCTCCCTGAATGAGATCCACGGCATCGCGAAAGTGGCTCCAGCTGCGCTGCTGCATGCCGCATTGCAGTATCTGCTTGCTGGAGCGGACCGCATGCGTGAGGGTCGCGCCTTCCTCCAGGGTGTGGGTGACCGGCTTTTCGACGTAGACGTCTTTCCCAGCTGCGACGGCGTCCACGGCCATGCGCACATGCCAATGGTCGGGAGAGGCGATCAAGACGGCGTCGAGCTGCTGGTCGAGCACTTCGTGATAGTTGACGTGAGTGGTCGCAGTGCCGTTCGAGCGTTGCTTGACGGTGTCGCGTCGCGGCCCGTACACGTCGCTCACCGCGACGATCTGGTAGTTGCCAACCTTGTCGGCGGCGCTCAGCAGGTCACCCATGCGGCCGCCGGCACCGATGACTCCGACGCGGAGGGTGTCGTTGGCGCCGAGGACCCGGGTTGACGCAAGAGCGGTCATCCCGCCCGCGATGATGAAACTGCGGCGATCGAGTCGGTAGGACATGCGAGCATCTTAGCGGGTCGCGATCCAGGAAGAAAGTGGCGCGACGCGGGTTTTCCCTTCGCGGAAAATACCGGCACTTGGGTCCCCTGGACGATGGTCGGGTTGACGTTAATCGCGACTCGAGGTGGTTGCTATGCTGTGGCCGGGTGTAGGCTAGGCTCGCTTGTCGTGCGCTAACACAACGCAGCACGATCCAGCAGAAGCACTCTTGAAGAGCACTTTATGAAAGCGATTGTACGTACACAATACGGATCTCCGGATGTTCTCCAGTTCACAGAAGTAGAAAAACCTATCCCTAAGAACGATGAGGTCTTGATAAAGCTTTACGCGGCGTCGGTAAATCCACTGGACTTGTACCTCCTGAGAGGTACGCCGGTGATCCGCATCCTTCCGGGGCTGCGCACACCGAAACAAAAGGTACTCGGCTGTGATATCGCAGGACGAGTGGAAGCGGTTGGCAGCCACGTAAAGCAGTTTCAGCCAGGCGACGACGTATTCGGCGTAACGGGTTTCGCTGGGGGAGGGCTTGCCGAGTATGTGTGCGCTATTGAAGACAAGTTGGCGCCGAAGCCAGCCGAGAGTTCGTTCGAGGACGCAGCGGCTCTACCAATCGCGGCTATCACTGCCCTTCAGGGTCTTCGTGATAAGGGACGCATCCAGCCAGGCCAAAAGGTTCTGATCGATGGCTCGTCTGGTGGCGTAGGTACGTTTGCGGTTCAGATCGCCAAATCGTTCGGCGCGGAAGTCACTGCCGTATGCAGTACCAGCAAAATGAACACCGCGCGATCGCTTGGCGCAGACCATGTCATTGATTACACTCGGGAAGATTTCACGAAAGATCGTCAGCGTTACGATCTGATCCTGGCTGCGAACGCCCATCACTCGATTTTCGACTACCGGCGCGCACTGAGTCAGGGCGGAATTTGTGTCATCGTCGGAGGTAGTTTGGTTCGAATTCTCCAAGCCGTTTTACTGGGACCATTCCTGTCCCGCATTGGAAGCAAGAAGACGTGTTTCTTTGTAGCGAATATAAACCAGAAGGATTTGGTTTTTCTGAAAGATCTTCTGGAAACCGGAAAGGTTGTACCCGTCATCGATAGACGTTACCCGCTAAGCGACGCGGCGGAAGCTCTCTGTTATCTTGAACAACGACATGCGCGAGGGAAAGTCGTATTAACCGTTGAACATGGTAACGGCGCTTAGATCGGATCGCAGCAGTTCTCCGTAGCCCGCATTTCATCAGTCCGGCGGCGAAACGCTTACAAACGTTAAGAAGAATTCGACGATGACCTCGATCCGAGTGCCCCGAGGACGCCATGCGTCGATCAGAATAATCACCCCTTGCTTACCGAGAGGAGTTGTTCTATACTCCCCTCGGAAACCGATATGAGCAAACCAACCGACCTCGTCCAAGGCACTCTCGATCTGCTGCTCTTGAAAATCCTGGCCCTGGAGCCCTTGCACGGCTGGGCCATCAGTCTCCGCCTGAAATCCATCTCCGGAGACGTGCTGCAGGTCAGCGAAGGATCCCTCTACCCGGCACTGCACAAATTGGAGCAGGAAGGCTGGATCACCGCCGAATGGAAGCAGACGGAGAATAACCGGCGCGCGAAGTTTTACTCGCTCACACGCCTGGGCAGGCGGCAACTCGAATCGGAAACCGCGAACTGGCAGCGGCTATCTACGGCCATCTCGCAGGTCATCCAGATTTCGGAGGCTTAGTAAAGCCATGCGAATGGAACACTGGTGGTTCACGGTGCGGTTGCGGCTGAAGTCCATTCTGCGCGGCCGCCGCGCGGAGCGGGAGCTCGATGAGGAGCTCCAGTTCCACCTGGAGCACAAGATCGAGGAAGGCATCGCCAATGGACTTTCCCCAAAAGAGGCGCGCTACGCGGCGATGCGTGCGATGGATGGACTGGAGCAACGGAAAGAGGAGATGCGAGACATGCGACGCATCCATTGGTTGACGGATTTCCTCGACGACGCGCGCTTCGCGATCCGGAGCCTGCGCCGCACGTCCGGACTTACCGCGTTCGTGGTAATCACGCTCGCACTGGGGATCGGCATGACCTCGGGGACGTTCAGTATGGTCGACGCGCTGATCTTCAGGCCTTACCCCGTGCCACATCCGAGCGGCGTGGTCTCTCTGGTGAGCACGACGCACGACAGGAGCTTCGACAATTTCTCGTATCGTGAATACCTCGACATCCTCGGCAAGACGAAGAGCTACGACGGCGTGATCGCCAGCGCAGATATGGGGGCCGTGGGTTTCAGCGCCGAGCCAGCAGCCACGCCGCGCATCAAGGGTGGAATGATGGTTTCCGGTAACTACTTCCAGGTTCTCAGCGTGGAGCCGCGGCTGGGGCGCGGGTTTCGGGAGGACGAAGATAAGGTGCCGGGTCGCGATGCCGTGGTGGTGCTCGGGCCGGACTTCTGGAAGCACGAATTCGCGAGCGACCCTTCCGTCCTTGGCAGGACCATTCACCTGAACGGCACGGAGTTCACCGTGATTGGCGTGGCCCCGGAGACCTTTCCGGGGATGCTGATCTTCGGGCATCCCGACTTCTACATGCCGCTGGCGATGGCGCGCGTGTTCTCCACCAATCCGCGGAAGAATTTTTTTCAGGACCGTGACGATCGCGAGTTGAACGTAAAGGCACGCTTACAGCCGGGCACGACGCTACAGCAAGCGGATAATGAACTCGCCGTGCTCGCGAAAAACTTCGAGCGTGAGTATCCACAGGTCAACCGCAGCCGAGGCGCGGCGGTACACACCCAGTTCGAAATGCGCACTCAAGATGACGACTTGAATTGGAAATTCGGCGTGATCTTTGTGATCCTTGCGTTGACAGTCCTGCTGGTGGCCTGCACCAACGTTGCGGGACTTCTTCTGAGCCGTGCCCGCGCGCGAACGCGCGAAATCGCCGTACGGCTGGCGATTGGCGCCGGGCGGTTCCGGCTCATCCGGCTGCTGCTGACCGAAAGCCTAATTCTGGCGGCCTTGGGTGGATTGGCCGGGATCGCCATCGGGTATGGCGTCGTAGAGTGGTTCCACAGTTTTGAAAATGTAGTATTTCATAGCGACTTGCCGCTCGCGATCCCATTCCGAATGGACACGCGCGTCCTTTTGGCAAGCGTCGCGTTGTCCGCGTTGAGCGCGCTCCTTTGCGGCCTGGTGCCGGCGCTGCAGAGCACACGCGTGGACCTGGTGAGCGGACTTAAGTCGGCCGACGTTGACATGCCCGGACGCAAACGCCTGTGGGGCCGGAATATGTTGGTGGTCGCGCAGGTCTCCATGTCCCTCATGCTGCTGACGGCCTCTTTCCTGATGGTCCGGGGTTTCCAGCATAGCCTGCAGCTGGGAATGGGTTTCGCGAAGGATCATCTACTGATGACCAGCTTCGATCCGCGTCTGATGCAGTACAACGCGGCTCAGACTCAACAGTTTTACAAGCTGCTGGCCGAACGTGCGCGGGAAGTGCCGGGAGTGAAGAGCGCGGCTCTGACGGAGAACGTTCCGCTTGGCGGTGACGCTTTGACGGCGTCCTCTTCGTGCCGGACGGTTTTCAGATGCCGCGTGATCGCGAGAACTTCAACTCGACAATGGACACCATCGATGAAGGGTACTTCGAGACCATGGGGATTCCGATTTTGCGTGGCCGCGGCTTCCTGGCCTCCGACACCGCGGATGCGCCGCGTGTCGCCGTGGTGAATGAGCAGTTCGCGAAACACTATTGGCCGGGCGCGGATGCGGTGGGCAAATACATCCGGCTGGAGAGCCGCGACGGCACGCCGGTTGAGATCGTGGGCGTGGCGCAGACCATCAAGTATCTGTCCACGTTCGACAAGCCAATGGATTTCGTGTATATGCCGCTGGCCCAGAATCCCATCGCGCGACATGGTGTTGATGTTACGGTCGAGCGGCGACCCGCTGCAATTGGTGCCGTCCGTGAAAGAGATCGTCCGGACTCTCGATGCGAACATGCCGATGATGCAGACCAGGGCGTACGAGGACCTCTACCTGAACCAGGCCGTGAAGGGACCAGGAATTGCGGTAAAGCTGGTCGGTGCCATGGGCGCGGTGGGCCTCGTGCTGGCCATCGCCGGTTTGTACGGACTGGTGGCATACAACGTGAGCCGCAGAACCCGCGAGATCGGCATTCGCATCGCCCTCGGCGCGGCAAGCTTGGACGTGCTACGCCTGGTGATGGGCAAAGGCCTCGTGCTGGTCGGGATGGGAACGCTGATCGGGCTAGTGTTGGGTTTCGGCGTCGAGCGGCTAATGAATTCCATGCTGTTCAATGCCGGCGGAGTGGACCTCGTGGCTTATATCATCGTCGTGCCGTCGCTGTTTCTGGTGACCATGCTGGCGGCCTACGTGCCCGCGCGACGCGCATCCAAGATTGCGCCGACACAGGCATTGCGCTACGAGTAGTCGGTTGGAATCTGAACTCCTGGCGCTCGGAAACTGACCGTCGGCACGCGCCGACCCTGCCAAAGCCGCTAACAATTCCCAAAATGTAAATTGCCGGCCGTGCGCGGCCTGTCGCGACACGGACGCCACCTAGAAATGCCACGCAATGACTTGCAGCTTGCGGTTGAGTCTTCGAGAGGAGACGAAGGCGCGCTAGCCTCAAGCGAAGCACTGTGGCTGGCTTCCATGTAGAATTCGCATGTCACCAATGCGGCGCGCGCCGATGGAGGTAGGGGATGCCCGGTTTATGGCGAATACTGCTCACCATGCCGCTTATCTTTTCCTTCTCGTCGGCACAAGAAACACACAGCCACGGCGCACCGGAGAAGCTAGGAAAGGTTTCGTTTCCGATTTCGTGCGCACCGGCCGTTCAAGATCAGTTCGACCGAGGCGTGGCTCTGCTTCACTCCTTCGCTTACACCGCCGCTGAGAATGCGTTTCAGGGCGTGGCCGAGCTGGATCCGCGGTGCGGGATGGCACATTGGGGAATGGCCATGGCGTACTTTCATCAGCTTTGGGAGCCGCCCATTGTCCCCGCGACAATTTCCATTGCGCAAAAGGAAATCCAGCGGGCGCAGCAGATCGGGGCGGCCTCCGAACGCGAGCGCCAGTTCATCAATGCGCTGGCCTTGCTATATCAGGACGCTGCCGGCGTTCCGTACCTCACGCGGGCGTTAAATTACGAGCACGCGATGGGCGATCTCGCTTCACAGAACAGGAGAGATGTCGAAGCGCAAGTATTTTATGCGCTCGCACTCCTGGCGAACGCCTCTCCTGCCGACAAGACGCATGCCAAACAGAAACAGGCGGCCGATCTGCTTGAGCCGCTGGATCGCGCCTACCCGCAGCACCCGGGAATCCCTCACTACCTCATCCACGCTTACGACAATGCGGAACTTGCGCCAAGAGGTCTCCCGGCGGCCAAGGCCTACTCCCAGATTGCTCCCTCCGCGCCGCACGCATTGCACATGCCATCGCATATATTCACGCGACTTGGCCTCTGGGAAGACTCCATCACTTCCAATCTTGCGGCAAGGGAAGCGGCACACCAGCAGGGCGATACGGGCGAAGAGCTGCACGCCATGGATTATCTGGTGTATGCCTATTTGCAGAGTGGGCGAGACAATGACGCGGCTCAGGTCATTCAGCAGCTCAATAACATGTCGAAGCTTGACGCCGGCGATTTCAAGTTAGCGTACGCCTCTACCATCATGCCAGTTCGCTTTGCGGTTGAGCGGGCACAATGGGCCGAGGCCGCTGCCATCGTTCCTCCGGCTGGGGCCCCACCGCAGATCGTCGCAATCGCGGTTTGGGCTCGCGGCCTGGGACTCGCTCGAAGTGGACGCGCCGCTGAGGCGCGCACAGAGATTGATAGATTGCGGCAGATTGAAGAGCAGCTTCGCACGCCCGGCAACGACTATTGGGCCACTCAGGTCGGGATTCTGATGCGCGAAGTCATGGCGTGGTCAGCCCAGTCGGAAAACAAACCGGAGAAAGCGGCAGCTCTGATGCGTGCGTCAGCCGATGAAGAGGACGCCATCGAGAAGCTTCCGGTGACACCCGGGCCAGTCGTTCCGGCCCGCGAACAGCTCGGCTACTTGCTCCTGGAGCAGAATCACCCGGCTCTGGCGCTGAAGGAGTTTCAGACAGCACTCGCAAATGCCCCCGGGCGTCGCGGGGCACTGCAGGGCGCGGCCCATGCTGTAGAATTCACCCGCCAGAACTAGCCTACACTATGGTGTTTGCGGCAACGATCGAGTAGCCCGAAAGGGCGGAATGGGGCACGCTTACCGCGACCTATGATCAAAACTACTTCGCGCAGAACATTTGTAAGAACGACGGCGGCCGCAGGTCTCGCCGCGTCTTTTCTGGAGATCCCATCTATGAATGCTAATCCTCTGAATCTGCCGATCGGGCTGCAGCTTTACACCGTTGGCCACGAAATGGATACCGATCCGGCCGGAACTCTGAAGGCGGTGGCGGCAGCCGGGTACAAGCAAGTGGAGCTTTCTCCACTTGCCAAGACACCGGCGAGCGATCTGAAGAAGATGCTCGATGACGCGGGCCTGAAAAACCCTTCGGGGCACTACATGCTTCCCGATTTGATCAGCAATCTTCAAGAGAAGATTGATTTTGCCCATCAGTTTGGGGAGGAGTTTATGGTTGTCACCGTGCCTTGGGTTGCCGATGCGTCGCGCTTCAAGCCCGATCCGCAGTTGGGGCAGATGGGAGTTTTTATTGCGATCATCAACGGGCTTACGCTGGACGATTGGAAGTGGAATGCCGAGCAGTTCAACAAAGTTGGGGAGCAGATCAAGAAAGCCGGACTGCAGCTCGCGTATCACAACCACAACTTTGAGTGGAAGTCGTACGACGGCGTGACGGGCTACGATGAATTCCTTCGGTTGACCGATTCAGGGTCGGTCAAATTAGAGCTAGACTGCGGCTGGGCGACGGTTGCGGGCCAGGATCCGGTTGCCTACCTGACGAAATATCCGGAGCGCTACACCTTGCTACACATTAAAGACTTCCGAAAGGGATTTACGCCTCGGACGACATTGATGGGCAAAGATCCTGGGGCGCCGGTAGGAACCGAATTGGGCCGGGGCGTGATCGAGTATGGCCGCGTTTTCGCTGCGGCGCAGAAGGCGCGGATTCGTGCGCTATTCGTCGAACAGGAGCCACCCTTCACGGAGATGCCGGCCCTGGAGGCGATCAAAGTGGATTACGAGTACATCAAGAATCTGAAGTCGTGAGACGCGGGAGAGACAGAATGTCCAACCGTTACTTTGTTGCTGTCGCTGTCTTGCTTCTGTTTGCGTCGATGAGTTCGGGGCAAGCCGACCAGGCGGCCAATGCGGAAAAGCAGAAGACGGCGAATGGGCCACAGAAAGACGCTCCGCAGAAGGACGCGGGTGATGCGATTGCGGCGATGATGGGCGGCGCGCATATCGACAAAGAAGCGGCAGAACGCGGGCGGAAAATCTTTGTGCCTACGTGCGGGTTTTGCCACGGCAATGATGCCCATGGGAAGAGCGGGCCTGATCTTGTGCGGTCGGCGGTAGTGCTGCACGACAACAAGGGTGATGTGCTCGGTCCCGTTATCCAAAACGGGCGGCCAACACGAGGGATGCCGGCTTTCTCGACGCTTTCTGCGGAGCAGATTGCTGATATCTCGACCTTTTTGCATTCGCGAGCGGCTGACGTTTCGAATCGGTTTGCTTACAAGATCGGCGATCTGATTACGGGCGACGCGCAGAGGGGCGCGGCGTTTTTCAATGGCGACGGGCATTGCGCGAGCTGTCACTCGGCGACCAGTGATCTGGCGCACGTGGCGACCAAGTATGAAGCTGTCGAGTTGCAACGGCGGATGTTGTATCCCGCGCCGAACATGATTGACGTGTTCCTCGGACGCGCGGTGACGCCGCCTGCGCCCGTCAAAGTTACCGTTCAGCTGGCTTCCGGTGAGCGAGTTTCGGGGACGCTCGATCATCTGGATGAATTTACGGTGTCCATGCACGATTCTGCCGGCTGGTACCGCTCCTTCTCGCGGGAAAGCGTAACGGTGGACGTACAGGATCCTCGGGCCGCGCATGAAGGGCTGCTGCCGAAGTACACCGATCAGGGAATGCACGATGTTTTGGCTTATCTGGAGACTTTGAAATGAGAGTCTTGGCTTTCACGCTCGTATTGTTGCTAGCGCCTGTCGTTCTTTGCGGGCAGGAATTGACGCCCGAAGCGATCTTGAAGCCGGCGATCGATAGTTGGCCCACGTATAACGGCGATTATTCGGGACAGCGTCATAGCCCGTTGGATCAGATCAACGCGTCGAATGTGGCGTCCTTGTCGTCGGCCTGGATGTATCGCGCCAGCAACTATGGGGCGGCCGGGTTCGGTTCGGTGGTCAAGTCGACGCCGATCGAAGTGAATGGCGTGCTGTACTTCACCATGCCGGATAACGTGTGGGCCGTGGATGCGCGCACCGGGCGGGAAATCTGGCACTACAAATATCCGCCGAACGAAGGCGGGCACATCGGCCAGCGCGGTGTGGCGATGCTGGGCAATTGGATTTACACCGAAACGCCCGACTGCAATCTCGTTTCGTTGAACGCCAAGGACGGCAAAGAACGCTGGCGGAAGCAGATCGCAGACGCAAAGCTCGAGTATTTCTGCACGATGTCGCCGCTAGTGGTGGGCAACCACATCATCACCGGCGTGGGCGGCGATTCGCTGGATAACCCCGGATATCTGGAATCACGCGACCCTGAAACCGGCGAGGTGCAGTGGCATTGGAATACTGAGCCGAATGCGGGCGAGCCTGGTTCCGAGAGTTGGCCCGACGCGGAAGCGCGAAGCCACGGCGGCGGCATGACCTGGATGACTGGCACTTACGATCCGGACTTGCGACTGATTTACTGGGGAATCGGCAATCCGAATCCTGTGCACGCCGGGGAAGGGCGGAAGGGCGACAATTTGTGGACCTGCTCGATCGTGGCGTTGCATGTGGACACGGGAAAGCTAGCATGGGGCTATCAAGTGTCGCCGCACGATACGCACGATTGGGACGCCACGCAGACGCCGATTCTGTTTGATGGCGAATTCAACGGAAAGCGCCGCAAATTGGTAGCACAGGCGAGCCGGAATGGATTTTTCTTTGTGCTGGACCGAACGAACGGCGAGCATCTGCTTACGGCGCCCTTCATCAACAGCAATTGGACTCTGGGGATCAACGCGAAGGGCCAACCCATTCCCAATCCGAAGAAAGAGCCTGCGCGTGACGGCACGCTCGTCTCGCCTAGCTCGAATGGCGCGTCGAACTGGTTTGCTCCGAGTTTCAATCCGGCAGCCGGTCTTTTCTACGTGGTGGCGTCGCAGAGTTACAGCATCTTTTACTTGACCGCGGAGGGAAAAGCCGAAGGGTTTGCGGGCCGCGATGATTTTCTGAATTTTCCGGGGACCATTAAGGCGATCGACTACAAAACGGGGGAGACTCGCTGGAAGCATGACCTGGGCGGCATGGGTAGTGGCCTGCTAACCACGGCGGGGAATTTGCTCTTTGCTGGCGACACCTCTGGCCATATCCTAGCTATCGACTCAACGACCGGGAAGACGCTTTGGCACACTAGCGTCGCAGCCAATCAGGCAAACGGCGCGATCACCTACGAACTCGACGGCAAACAGTACGTGGTTGTTGGAGCGGGTGACTCGCTGTTTGCGTTCACTCTTGGCGCCAGCCAATGAAGCGACGAATGGTCGGCTGATTTTTACAGCTTCTTGCGCACTGCTCTGCCCACAGCGCCGCCGTTCACTTCTTTATTTTTATGCAGTTGCACAATCTTTGGGACAACAACGGAGTGGGAGGACAAAGGAGAAGCCAAGACGAAACAAAGTCGACCATTTCGACTATTCTGAACCCAGGAATGCTCTCACGAATCTAACCCCGCAAGGTTTCGGAGAAATCTAAATGGATCTGTTTGGTGGCGACCGCAGAGAGTTGGAGAAGAAAGCAAAGTTGGAGGGCCGCCTCCCGCCGGGGCAGTCCCTGACCCTCAAGTGGCCGGTGCTCCATTACGGCAGCGTGCCACACTTTGACCCGGCGAAGTGGGACTTCAAGATTTCGGGACTGCTCGAAGAACCCAAGCGGCTCACCTGGGAGCAATTCCGGGCCCTGCCACAGACCGAAGTGACCTCGGACTTTCACTGCGTGACCCGCTGGAGCCGCCTGGACAACCGCTGGAAGGGTGTGTTGTTTACCGACGTGATGAAACTAATCCAGCCGAAGCCGGAGGCGCAGTTTGTGTTGGTGCTAGCCGAAGAGGGTTACACGGCGAACGTGCCGTTGGAAGATTTGTTGAAACCCAACGTGCTCTTCGCGTTCGAGCACGACGGCGAGCCGCTCACCGGGGAGCATGGCGGTCCGCTACGCCTGATCGTCCCGCATCTGTATGCGTGGAAAAGTGTGAAATGGGTCCGCGGCTTTACGCTCCTCGATCACGACCAACTCGGCTTCTGGGAGCGCAACGGCTATCACGCCTACGGCGATCCCTGGAGCGAGCAGAGATATTCAGAACGGTAGTATATTGTTCATCGCGCACGACGGAGGCTGCATGCTCACACGTAGGTTCTCAATCGGGTTGTTCTCACTGGTTCTCTTGGCAGTACCTCTTCGTCAAAGTTTGGCCGGAGGTTCTTCCGCTCAAGCTGGCGCGGCTAAGGACGCGATCCTAAAAGCCGCGGACATCACGCCCAAAATTTTCCCCGAAAAGGTATTTTACCGCGGCCAGGTTGGCGCCGTTCAAATGCGCAATACGGGCGGCATTCATTTTGCTGATGGCTTTTACGTGCTAGCAGGTTTGGTGGACACGTCCGGTTATGCCAGCGGTGTGAAAGAAAAGTACCAGGGCTACTTAATGACCGAGGTGCCCGTTGAGATCAATGGCCAATCTCTCAAGCCTGGCGCTTACGGCATAGGCTTTGTGGCCGGTGCGAAGTTTGTTGTCAGCGATCTGGGCTCCAATAACTTGCTCGAGGTCGCAAGTCAGACAGATACGGAACTCAAACACGCGACGCCACTTCAGGTGGTCGCCGCGACTGAATCGGGTGCCTATCGCCTGTATATCGGCCGCGACTTCGTCGCCATCAAACGCGTGCGTTGATTGCAAGCGACCGGCCGCGTTCCGGGGAGATTTTTTACGCGATGCCGAGCACGCCGTTCAAGAAGCCGACCACGTATTTCCAGGCGAGGTAGTACGCGATCAACGCCACCGGCGCCGCAATCGGGAAGATTCTCGTGGCAAAGTTTGGGATCGAAAAATCCAGGATCAGCGTCATCATGATGCCAAGAGGCCCAAGCAGAAACGGCAGGAGCGCGCCGTGGAAGCCGATGGAAAGATGGGTCCGCGAGTGCGACGCAACGAAGAGCATGTTCCATAGTCCCCACAGGTTCGGCACAACGGCCATTGGGAAAACGATCACGCGCTCGATGGGCAACGGAACGTTGTAAACGTAGCGTGCGACGCAAAATCCTGTGGCGGCGACGAGCAGGAAAATGGTGGGCACCACGATTCCCGCCATGTACGCACGCAAATACGTATGTTGCTTCATGACAGCCTCCTCACAAGTGGTACAGTAACGCCGGGATCAGACCCGGAAAAAGTAGAAGGGCGGCGCTCAGCAATGCGGCGAGCGCCCAATCGAACCACGGGACACGAACCGTCTGCTGCCGATCGAGGCGCTGCAGCATTCGCGGCCACAAGTCGCGCGAAAGCTCCGTGTTTTTCGCCGGAGCGATGGACTGTTTCAGAAGCTCGCGCAATTCTTTGTCGTTGAGTTGGCTCATGTTTTGGCACCTGTTGGAACGTTTAGTGATGCGAGCTGCTTCCGCAGCATGCGCACCGCGCGAAAGACGCGAATCTTGACCAGCGCCGCCGAAATTCCCGCGGCCGCGGCGATTTTGTCGTACGGCTCTTCTTCGATCAGCGCGAGCGTCGCTACCAACCGATACTTCGCGGGCAGCCGCTGGAAAGCTTGCCGGATCCGTTCTCGAGTTTCGCGGCCGACAGCGGGATCGGGCCGGGCCTCCGCGGCAAGATCCTCCGGCAGCTCGGTTTCGCGGCGCGCTTTGCGCAAATGATCGAGCGCCACGTTGGTGGCGATGCGGTAAGCCCAAGCGCCGAAATTTCCCGCCGGATCGAACCGCGCGTGAGAGCGATGGATGCGCCAGAACGTTTCCACCGTGAGATCCTCGGCGATTCCAGAGTCGCGGACGATACGAACGATCCAGGCGTAGACCTGCTTCTGGTGCTGGCGAAACAGCGCCTCGAAGGCTTCCAGGTCCCCCGCCGCAAAGCGTTCCAGGAGTTCCATCCGCCACTCTCTATTCTTAGTACTGGTTTCGCCTGCGTTTGGTTACAAATTGTTTTAGGAAAGATCCACCGGCGCTTGCGGCGCTCGGGGGGGCCGATAGCGGCGGAGGGGCTAAAGAGGACGGTATCACTGATCTTCGCGAAGATGGACCTGACGAACACCAAACGCTATCAGCCGCACCGGCAGATCGCGAACGATGGGAATCTTCGTAAACAAACGAAGCTGCCACGGAATGTTTGGGGCCTTTTGCAATCGGAGCGCGTTGGCGATCAGCCGCTCCTGCATCATCTTCTGCATTCGCTGAATCACGCGCACGGGGAATTGCCGTTCGCGCTGCACCTCGGCGAGGACACTCTCCGGAACGATTCCGGACTTCAGCGGCTTCGTCAGAATGTTGGACGCCGCAGCGGCATCCTGAATCGCGTAGTTGATTCCAACGCCGCCCACCGGCGACATCACGTGGGCCGCGTCGCCGATCAGCAGCAGGCCCGGTTTGTGCCAGACCGGACACATGCTGGACTCCACCGAAAGGAGCGTCACCTGGTGCCAGTCAGTGAGCACTTCGCAATGTTTGGCGAAGCGGGGATCGATTTCGGCAATGCTTTGCCGGATCGCAGCCACTCCCTGCGCGCGCAGTTCCTGGTATTGGCCCTTGGGGAAAACCAGGCCCGCCTGCCAATAGTCGGTGCGCTCCAGCAGAATGAACATGCGGCCACGGCCGATTCCGCCGAAAGCGCCGGTGGTCGCTTGGGGCTCGCCGGGCAGCCTCGGCAATTGGAACCACAGCACGTCCATGGGCGGCGCGGTCTTGATGGGCTCAATGCCGGCGAGCCGCCGCATCTGAGAGAAACGCCCGTCGGCGCCGACAACAACTTGCGCGCGAATCTCGTGAAGGCCATCGGGGGCAGCGTAGCGCACACCGCGAACAGCGCCATCCTCTTGCACCAGTTCATTTACGTTCGCGTGCATCACCAGTCTGAACGATGGATATTTGGCCGCTTCCTTGGCGATGAATTCAAGGAAGCGCGCCTGCGGAACCATGAGGATGTAGGGAAAACGCGTCTTAAGGCGGCCCAGATCGAACGGTTGGAACGGGCCGTTCGCAAACTGGAGCGTTGGGCCGGAGACCTTGGTGTGCGGGATTTCGAGGAGTTTGTCCGCCAAGCCGATCTGGTCGAGGATTTCCATGGTCGAGGGATGCACGGTGTCGCCGCGAAACTCGCGGTCGAAATCTGCGTGCTGTTCGAGTAGCGTGACGGAAATGCCGTGGCGCGAGAGGAGCAGCGCAAGCATGATCCCTGCCGGCCCTCCGCCGACGATGCAGCAGGAAGTTCGCTCCATACCGATAACGGTTTCGTCCGGGTTCGGCTGCGGATGCGCAGCAGGAGAGAGGCTCATGGTTCACCGGCCTGGTGCGGAAACTGGCGGGAGTCTAGCGCAAAATCGGCGCAGGAGTGAAGAGGAACGTCCAAGCGCAACGATGAGATCTGAAAAATCAGACGGCTCAGGGAAAAATAGGCGGTCAGGCCTGCGCCGCCGCGGATTTCGCAGCACGCTCGATCTTGGCGATGACTTCGTCGACGGTCAGGACCTGCGCGAAGACTTTGCCGAGCGTGGCGCAAGTGGCCCTTTGCAACTGGTCCGCCGAGAGTTCTCGGATGGGGAAGGTAGCGGTGCCGTCGCTGACGAAGAGCACGCGGAAGTCTCGCACGGCCGCTTCGCGCGCGGTCGTCTCGCAACACACGTTCGTTGCGATGCCGGTGATGATGAGCGTGTCGATATTCCGCGCGCGCAAGATCAACTCCAGATCGGTGCCGTGGAAAGCGCCAAACCGGGGTTTGTCGAGCGTGATGTCGCGTGGATCAACGACGAGGTCCTTATGAAGGGCGGCAGCCGGCGAGCCTTTGCTGAGAATGCCGGTCTTTACCACCGGGTCGAACTCCGCCAAAACGCCCAGGTTGGAGCCGTCTGGCCGAAACACGCTCCTCGTGTGGACCGCGAGAACGCCGGCCTTGCGGCAGGCCGCGGCGACGCGATTGATACGTTGGAGGACGGCGGGCCCATCGGGCGCGGCGATCGGCGACCCTTCGACGAAACAATTCTGCATGTCCACATTGATAAGAGCGGTGCGGCCCGGCGTTATCTGGAAATCAGCCACAGGTCACCTCGAATTCGCTGGGGGATTATTGCAGACCCGCAATGGCGCGGCAAGCAATGGCGAGCATACTCGCGGCTGCGAAGGCGGGCGGGGCTGCTTTTCTGCTTCGCGATTGGGCTTGAGCGGCTGGCATGCCAGATTCTGAATCTCTACAAAAGTGCGGCAGGCAACGCTATATCCGCGGGACAGGACCAAACTTACTCCGTGAAGACGGCTCGCGGTAAGATTGTCTTACCATGCAGACGAAGATTTCGACCAAGGGCCAAGTGGTGGTGCCGAGCGCGATTCTCAAGAAGCTGGGATTGCGTGCGGGCGATCCGCTCGATGTTCGTCTGGAGGGCGGGAGCATCGTGCTGACGCCAAGACAACGCCGACGGCGCAGAGCGACTATCGTCATCGATCCAATAACAGGGCTCTCGGTCCTGAGCGCAGGCCCTGGCGCTCCCGTACTCACAAACAAGCAGGTGAAGAAAATGTTGTCGGACTTCCCGTGACGAAATATTTGCTGGACTGCCGGCAAGACCCAGGCGCAGCACCGGCGCCTGGGGCACCCGCTAAGCGCGGCCCTGCGCCATGCTCCGCTTCATCCCTCCAGCGAGATCCTCGTGTGCTTTGCTGCCTAAACGGAGCAAAGCAAGTGCATTGGTTGAGAAAATCTTGTTGCGATCTGCAGCGTCGGTGATCGTTTCGTCTACAAGATCGATGTGCACCTTCGGGCTCATTGGAACGGGCCCGAAATCGGTTCCAAACAGTACGCGGTCAACGCCGCACATTTCAACCATGGCCTTGAGGCAGATCGCGCTTGGACCCATGGTATCCACATAGATATTCGACTTGAAATACTCCGAAGGCTTACGAAGGTTCTTATCAATCTTGTGGATCGGTGGGTTTGTAATGCCCTTGTAGTTCAACTCCCAGTTCCAATCGAGTCTGCAGACCACGGGGGCGAGGGCTCCGCCCATGTGAACGAAAAGAGCCTTCAGCTTTGGGTATTTATCGAAGACGCCGCTACAGATCATGCGAGCTGCCGTCAGCGCCGTATCAAATGGCCGGCCTACGGCTTCGTTAAGCCTATACTGCTGCATCGCAACAGCGCCTATAGCTACGAGAGGAGGATGAATGTGAACGAGAACATCTTTGGCCTGCGTGTACTCCCATAGCCATTCGGCCTTGGGTGAGTCCAGAAAGACTTGATCTGAGCCGGCTCCGTAGCTGGTCGTAATGCTGATGCAGCAGGCCTCTTTATTTGAAATCAGTGGATCGATGACATCACGCGAACTCTCTTCAAGAGCATGAGCGTTGGCCATACAGGCAACCTCATCGGGGAATCTATCTCGAAGTTCGAAAGACTCGTCGTTCAGGAATTTGAGCGTATCGACGGTGCTTGCTTTGATGACGTGCTGGGCAAACGTCTCCACCTCGCCGCCATAGCTGTTCACGCAGAGCGTAACCCCGCTTTGCCGCTGAATCTCCATGGAATAGTCAACGTCAACCGACTCGCGATAGAAAAACATCTCGTCCCCAAAGACCTGCGGCAACGGCTTTGAATCGTCAAATCCTATATTCTCAACGAGTTTCTGACGCAGTTTCGGACCGAATATATGTCGGTGAGTGTCGATGATGCTTCTGGTTGCTTCGGATTGAGTCATTTGGAACTCCTCGAAATCGTGGGTGAGCTTGCACAAGGGGAGCGTCTATCAAATACGCTCTGTCATCTGTGTCGTTTGGCACATGATCAGACAGACGACACAAAAACGCCCGGGACTCGCGTCCCGGGCGTTTCGCGTAACTTACAACTAATCACTTAGAACTGAGACTCAGTAGATGTCGTACTGCTCCCAGTGGAGGGTGGCGTCGGACTGAATGATGATGTGTTTATGCGTGGTCTGCTCGAGTTCGTCGATGAGCAGGGACTCGCGGGTTTTTAGGGCTTTGGCGATTTCGGGATGGACGCGGAGAGTCAGATTTGGGCTCTCGTGGTCGGCGGCGGCCATCTTGCGCGCTTCGGCTTGGATTTCGTAGCAGAGCGTGGGGCTGGACTTGACCATGCCGGAGCCGGTGCAATAGGGGCAGGGCTGGCAGAGCACGCGCTCGAGCGCTTGCTTGGTGCGCTTGCGGGTGATGCAGACCAGGCCGAATTCGTTGAAGGAGAGCGCCTTCGAAGGCGCTTTGTCTTGTTCGAGGGCTTGCTGCAGCGCGCCGAGCACTTTTTCGCGGTTGCGGCGCTCTTCCATGTCGATGAAGTCGACAACGATGATGCCGCCGAGATCGCGCAGGCGAATCTGGCGGACGATTTCCTTCACCGCTTCGAGGTTGGTTTTGACGATGGTGTCTTCGAGGCGCGTGGAGCCTTTGCCGACGAACTTGCCGGTGTTGACGTCGATGGCGACGAGCGCTTCGGTGTGGTTGATGACGATGTAGCCGCCGGACTTGAGCCACACTTTCGCGCGCAGCGCCTTGTCGAGCTCCTGCTGGATGCCGAACTCTTCGAAGATCGGCGTTTCCTTGGTGTAGAGCTTGACGCGGCTGACCAGCTTGGGCTGGAAGCGGCTGACGAATTCGACGACCTTGCCGTATTCCTCTTCGTTGTCGATCCAGATGGCGCTGAAATCGTCGCTGACGTAATCGCGGAGCATGCGCTCGACGAGGTTGAGGTCGCGGTGGAGAAGCGCGGGTGCTTTGCGCTGCTCGCTGCGCTCCTTGATCTCGTTCCAGGTCTTGCCAAGGAATTCGATGTCGGCGCGAATTTCGTCGTCGGTGGCTTCGCCGGCAGCGGTGCGAACGATGAAGCCGCCGGGATATGCGTTGCCGGCTTCGCTGACCAGGCGGCGAAGCCGCGAGCGGTTTTCCGCCGAGACGATTTTGCGCGAAACGCCGGTGTGATGCACCGTCGGCATGTAGACCAGGAAGCGGCCGGGCAGAGCGACGTGACTCGTGATGCGCGCGCCCTTTTTGCCGAGAGGCTCTTTGGCGATCTGGATGACGACATCCTGACCGGCCTTGAGCATTTCGGAAATGAGCTGCGGACGGCGCGGCGGGCCGGAACGTCCGCCTTGATAACCGCGATCTTGTCTGGGACCACCAGGGCCGCTGGGACGGCGTTCGAAGCGTCCGCTGGGACGTCCGCCGCGGGGTCGTCCACGATCGCCACCGCGATCGCTTCCTCCACGATCGGGGCCGCCGCGATTGTCGCGGCCGCGGTCACGTCCACCGCCACGATACGGCCGCTGGAAGCGCGAGCGCGGATTTCCACCAATGCGGGCGGAATCGCGCGGAGGGAAGTCTTCGCGGGGTGCGCCGGCGCTGCGCGGCGAGCGCGTCTCGCCGGGTAGCAGAATGGCGTCGTCTTCTACCGCAGCGGGCTGCGAGGCCTGCTCGCCAGGGGCTGCTTCGATGCGCTCGTGGTCGTGCTCACCGTGTTCGTGCGCGTCGCCTTCGGTGTGCTCGCCACGTCCGGCAGCGTGCTCGGCATCTTCGTGCGCGGCATCTGCTTCCGCCTCGGCCTGCTCTTGCGGCGAAAGCTCTTGCTGCGCGTCCTCGGATTCTTCTTCCGCATCGTCTTCGGCCCCTGCTGAGGCCCCTTCGCCATGCGCGTCGACTTCGATCTCGCCGGCAGCGTGGATTTCTTCCGGGTGTTCGTCCGCCGCTTCGGTTTCTTCTTCGTCGTCTTCGTCAAATTCAGCGCCGCCGGCGAGAGAGTCGGCCTCCGCGTGGGCGTTCATTTCTTCCTGTTTGGCTTCCACGAGGCTGGAGGAAAGCGCGGCGACGTCTTCTTCGCTTAAAGAAGCCTCCGCCTGGCTCGGCTCGGGTTCAGCGGCTTCGCGGTGCGCTGGCGCTTCGTGAATCGCCGAGGAAGTGTCGTCTGCCGTGGCAGCAAGCTCTTCGGTGCCGGTCGAGGAGGTGTCGATTTCCGGACCGGTTTCTGCAAGCAGCCAGCGAGGCAGGCCACCGGAGGAACGACGCGGAACGTTGACGTTCGCCGCTTGCTGCGCACTGGCTTGTTGGGCGCCGGGGAGCCGGGGCGCCGGTTCGTTGCTTTCTGGCTGCCGCTCCTGGGGCTCCGGTTCGGACACTGGAATGACTGGAGCCGCGGCCGGTTTGCCGCGATATTTCGCGAGCGACTCGCCGGGGAGAAGAATCGGTTCTTCGACAGCGCTGTTGGCAGCGGAGGGTCCGTCGTGACGAGCGCCTTCGGGACGCCGATTGTCGAAGCCGCGCTGCTCCGGGCCGCGCGGTTCGAAACCGCGAGGCTGCGAGCCGCGTTGATCGCGCGAATCATTCGAGCGGTCGGGGGAGCGCTGGGGCTCACCACCCTGAGGTGAAGCGTACTTCGAAGGCGGCAGGTTGCGGCCGCCGCCTGGGCCGCCCGGCGGGCGCCCGCCGCGGCGTCGTCCACCGCGCCGGCCCCAACGGCCGCCGCGGCCCCGATCGCCACCCTGATCGCCGCCGCGGCCGAAGTTCTGTCCTCCGCGGTCATTGCGTTCGCCGCCGCGATCCGAGCGCGGCGGGTATTTCTGCGTGGGATTGTAGTGCGGCGCGAAATTCTGCGGCGCGGAAGCGTTCGAGGCTGGCTGACGTTCCTCGGCCGGATCGCCTTCGGTGTGAGGCTCGTCGTGGCCGTGAACTTCAGGGCTAGCGTGAAGCTCTTCGGGCGCCTGCTCTTCGTGCCCGTGTTCCTCGTGCGAACCTTCTTCGGCGTGCGCGTCTTCGTGGTGACCCTCGTGCGCCGCTGCATCGCTTGGAGCGTGATGATGCTCGTCTTCACCGCTTGCTTCATGGGCTTGATCATCCACAATACCGCCGTGGCCGAGCGTCTCACCCGGCAGCATCTCCACGTGCGTGCTGACCACCGGAATCGCGGACGGTTGCGCGTGCGGCTCGGGGTGCGAGTGGCCGTGATCGTAGTCTTCGAGATTTTCGAAAACGTCGCTGACGTACAGGAAGGCGTCGCCATCGAGACCGATGTCAACGAAAGCGGACTGCATGCCGGGAAGCACCCGGGTGACGCGGCCTTTGTAGATACTACCGACAAGCGCGAACTCTTTTTCGCGCTCGATGTAAATTTCGACTAGCTGACCTTCTTCCAAAATCGCGACCCGCCGTTCGTGGGAGGCCGCGGAAATAACCAATTCTTTCGACATGAAAACTCCTTGTCCTGTGCGGCGCCGGCCGAGCCGGAGCCGCTGGTATGCGCTGGCGCGATCGAATCGCTGCCAGCTGGACGCATCGCAAGCTTTTGCCCGCCGGACGTCCGGAATAGCGGTCGTGGCCCGGCCTGCGCCGGGACACACGTCGACACCTGTAGGGAGATGCCTTTGCGTTCGAAGCCGGAGGGATGGAACCCGGCGGGGCCGGGGTCGCGTACGACGTAGTTCCTCTTGCTGTCGATGCTCGTGCTATTGCGGGTGGTCCGATGCCGGGAAATTCCCGGGCAAACGGCGGACGATGCTGTCCTCACTCTACTCTTCCTAAATCTACAAACCGGCGCGGCTTTTCCCAAAGTCAAGCCGAACGCTCGGGACTGGCGAATCGTCAGTTGACGAAGCGGCGTAGCCGGACATTCATCACCAGGCCAATCGCCAGGAAAACAAACAGCGTGGCCGAGCCCCCGTAGCTCATCAGCGGCAACGGGATGCCGGTAACCGGCATAGCGCCGATCACCATAGCCACGTTCACCAAAACATGGAAGCCTAGCGCCGCGGCCACGCCCATGACCAGAAACATTCCCGCGCGGTCTTTCGCGCGTTGGGCATTCTGCACGAGTCGTAACAGCAACGCCATGTACAAACCTAAGGCCAGCAGCACGCCTTTGAACCCCTGCTCTTCAGCCCAGGCCGACATGATGAAATCGGAATAACGGACGGGGATGTAGCCCAGTTGATTCTGGCTGCCGTGCCTAAATCCTTTGCCCCAGAAACCGCCGGAACCTACGGCAATTTTCGATTGCAACAACTGATAGCCCGAGCCTTTAGCGTCCTCTTCCGGATGCAGGAAGGAAGTGATTCGTTCCCTTTGGTACGGCTTAAGGATATGCCGGCTCACAGGCGGATAGAAAACACTCCCGATCAACAAGGCCCCAGCCAACGAAAAAACTGCTGCGTGCTGCCACTGCAAGCCCCCCAGAAACGCGCCGACAACTAACAGGGGCATGAGCACTAACGCGGTGCCCAAATCTGGCTGTTTGAGAATCAGTCCGAGTGGTATTCCCACCAGGAGCCCCGCCTTGATCAAATCCCGCAAGGAGAGCTCGTCGGTACGCACCTCAGCAAAGAAGCGCGCCAGCCAGATGATTATAATCAATTTTACGAGTTCCGACACCTGAAACAACTCGCCGAGGAAGGGAAGCCAGCGTTTGGCCCCAAACCGGGTGTGGCCGGCCAGCAGGACGGCGACGAGGGCGGCGACCCCGATAAGGTACAGAATCCAGGCTTGGTCGAGGATTAGGTGGTAGTCCAGGCGGGACAAGATGAACATCAGAATGAATCCGACCACCAGCCAGCGGATCTGCTTGGTGTGCATGCCTGCCAGTGCGCTGCCTTGCGTGGCTGAGTAGATCTCAATCACGCCGAGGGTGCAAATGGCCAGCAGGATGGCGATCAGCCACCAGTCGTAATCGCGAGTGCCGGGTGCGTCTTTCATATTTGGGTCACTCTCAAAGGATCCTAATTCTGATCGCTCCTTGCACGCGCAGGTACGGTCACCGGTTCACCCTGCTGCTTAAGAACGGGCTGGGGCTGAATCGCTGCCGCAGCGGGAGTTGCAACTTTTCCAGGCTCGCCCTCTTTAACGTCCGCCGTGAATTGTCCGTCGAGCTTCTTCGTTTTCTTGTCGTAATAGGCTTTGATGATATCGCGGGCAACCGGTCCGGATGCGGTTCCTCCGTGCTGGCCGCTCTCCTGAACGAGAACGGAGACGACAATTTCCGGGTTGCGGCGCGGTGCATAACCCACAAACCACGCGTTGTCTTCAAATTTTTTCTGCTTGCCCATTCTCTCGCGAGTGGCGTAGCCGATCACTTGCGCGGTGCCGGATTTGCCGCTCAGTTCGATGCCCGCCAGCTTCAGCGAGGCTCCGGTACCGCCTTCGTTCACGACGGCGTACATCGCGTCGGTTACTTTTTCCACGGTAGGTTCGGAAATCTCGAAGCGCTCTTCGCCGACGGTCGGTGCGTCCTTCAGCAAGTGCGGCTGTTTGAAAATCCCGCCCATAGCGATTCCGCCGATCATGCGCGCCAATTGCAGGGGAGTGGTGGTGACGGCGCCCTGACCGGTGGAAACGGAAATGGTCTCACCCGGATACCACTTGCGATGAAAGACGCGCTCGACCCATTCCTCGGAAGGCATCAGCCCGGGCTCTTCGGAAGGCAGATCGATTCCGGTCTTGTGCCCAATGCCGAGTTTGCTGCCGTAATAAGAAAGGCGGTCAATGCCCAGTCGCATGCCCACGTTGTAGAAAAAAATGTCGCAGGACTCCATGATCGCTTTGCGCAAATCCACGGTGCCGTGGGAGCTTTTACCGAACACCCAGCATTTGAATTGCCGGCCGTAAAACGTGGCGTAGCCGGGACAAAACGCGGTGTAACTCTCGGGCGGGACTTTGTCTTCCAGCATCGCCGTGGCCGTTACGATCTTGAAGACCGACCCCGGTGCAAGCTGTGCTTGAATCGCGCGATTCAGCAACGGATGCAGCGGGTCTTCGTTGAGCTGCTTCCACTGATCGTTCGAAATGCGAATGGCAAAATCATTCGGATCCGGCGTGGGACGACTTACCATGGCGAGCACTTCGCCCGTCCGCGGATCAAGCGCCACCACCGCACCTGGCCGTGCCCCTAGCGATTGCTCCGCTACCTGCTGCAGGTCGTAGTCAATGGTGAGCTGAATCTGCTTGCCGGGAATGGCTTCCTGCGTCGGCAGGCGGTCGACTTCTTTGCCAACGCTGTTGACAATGACGCGGCGCATGCCGTCCGTGCCTTGCAGCGAATCGTTGTACTCCTTTTCGAGTCCCGATTTGCCGACGAAATCGCCGGGACGCAGCTTGCCGTTGCTGTCTTCGATCTGCTTTTCGCTAACTTCTCCCACGTACCCGCTGGCGTGAGCCATGAATGCGTTGGGAAGGTAGCGGCGGCGGTGCACCATCAGCATTTCGAGCAGCGGAATATCTTCGTGATGGGATTCGATAAATGCGACATCGCCTGGCGTCGCTTGAGGCTTGATCACGATGGGCTGAAACTTGGGCAGATCGCGGGCATCGTCGAGCTGATTCAGCAGGTCGTTGATCGGAACGCCCAGGCCGTCCGCGATCATCGGCAAGCTTTTCATTACCAGCGCCGGATCGTCGCGAAGGAGCAGGACGCTGAAGGAGGGATAGTTATCGACCAGGACGCGGCCGTCGCGATCCAGCATGCGGCCCCGCGGCGCGATCACCGGAATCGACCGCACACGATTGCGCTCGGCCCATTGCGAGTACTTGTCGGAATCGATGACCTGGAGCTTCCAGAAGCCGATCAGCAGGACGCCGATCATACCCACGATGACGTAGGAGACCACCGCCAGCCGCGCTTGCGGCAATCGATTATCGTTGCGGAACCAGTACGACACGAAAACCCCGCGCGAGTCTTAAGCCGCGGCTCGTCAGGAGCCGCTATTCCGGGCTATTCGCAGCCCACTCCGATGCCACCGGAGTCTGCTCGCGTCATGAAAATGCACTGCAGCTGGCCTCCCGCGCCCTAGGCTGTGCGAAGGGAGGTCCTTTTCAACGGTACACTCGCCAAGGATGGGCCGCAAGCCGTCCTGGCGTACAGGTTCTTTCCCGGCACCTCCGGGGAGGGCGTCCGAACTGGTCACTTGCAGCGGGGGGGCGAAGACGGGCTCGCACGCTAGGAAGCTTACTCGTGGCGGAGCGCCACCATGGGGTCCACGCGAGTTCCGCGCCTAGCTGGCACGTAACTCGCCAAAAGAGCGATGCTGGCCAGCAGCACCGAAACGCCGATGTACGTGATTGGGTCATTCGGTGTAATTCCCACCAGGAAGTCGCTGACCAGTCGTCCGATAGCGAAGGCAGCGACGAGGCCGACCAGCAATCCCGAGGCGACTAGCAGCGCGCCCTGGCGGCAAATCATTCCCAGCACTTGTCTGGGCTCTGCACCGAGCGCCATTCGGATTCCAATTTCGGGCGTTCGCCGGCTGACGGAGTAGGACATCACGCCGTAGACGCCGACGACGGCTAGCACTAATCCCAGAATGCCCAGCGCGCCGGCCAGACCCGCGGCGATCTCGAACAGGAGCAGGCCGTTGATGCCGCGCAGAGCGCGCTCCATCGTTCGCACACTGGATACGGGCATGGTAGGAGCGATGGACTGGACGATATCGACTAGTCCTCGAGACATCGTGTCTGGATCAACCGACGTCCGTACTTGGAGAGTCTCGGAGGACGAGTAACTCTGCGCATACGGCACGTAGAAAGCCTCTTCGAACGGACCCCAGAGTTGATCAAGCCTGGTGTTCCTGACTAAACCCACGATTTCCAATGGATGCTTGGTGTCACTGTTTCGCATAAACCGTTTGCCCATCGGGTCTTGATTGGGCCAGTACCGTGAAGCCATCGCTTCGTTGACCACCGCGACTCGCGGCGCGTTCTCGTCGTCGGCTTCACTCACATCCCGTCCGCGCAAAAGCGGGATATGCATCGTCTTGAAGTTGCCGGGCGAGACCGCGCTATACACCACATGGGGAGCGGACTCGCCTTGCCGCACCTGATAGCCCGGAATGTCGAGGTCGTCGCCTAATACCGTTTCTCCCAGCGGGATCGTGGATGCGATGCTGGCTGACTCCACACCGGGCATGACGCGCACGCGTCCAAGCAGTTCCTTGTAGAATGCCATTCCTTGTTTTTGGTCGTACCCGATTTCGTGGGGATCCATCGTCAAGTTCAAAACATTTCGAGGGTCAAATCCGAGGTCGGCCTTTCGTGCGCTCTGAAGACTCCGCAGAAAGAGTCCCGCAACTACCAGGAGAGCCAACGAACCGCCAACTTGTGCAGCTACGAGAACGCTTCGGAGGCGCTGACGGCTGCCTATCGTCGTACGCCCGACGGAATGCAGCACATCCCGCAAGTTGCTGAGCGAGATTCGCAGCGCGGGAAAGAGCCCAACCGCAACGCCGGTCGCAAGCGCTGCGCCGAAGCCGTACGCAAAGACCCGCCAATCGAAGGAGAAGTCCACCACAATGGGCAAGTCGGTTTCGAGTCGCAAGGCGCTGACGACATCGCTTGCCTCCACGCCGAGCGCGAGTCCCGCGATGCAACCGAGCAAGGAAAGCAGGATGCTTTCCGTAAGCAGCTGTCGGACTAGGCGGCTTCTCGACGCGCCCAGAGCTGTTCGCACCGCCATTTCCCGCTGGCGCGCGCTCCCACGCACCAGCAAAAGATTCGCCACATTGACGCACGCTAGCAGCAACACGAGCGCCGGCAAGAGCAGGAACAGATTTGCGACCTTCGGGAGCAGATCCGGCGGGTTTATGACTCCCGGTGGACGCAGCGGAATCGCGCGCAGCGTGTTTACTTCGCCGGTTCGCGGATACTGTTGAAAGAGTCGTTGCCCGACGACACGCAGCGTAGGCTGAGCCTTCTCCGTGCTTATCCCCGCGTTCAGCCGGGCCACGATGAAAAGAGTCCGGGTTTTTGAATCGGAGAGGAAATTTGTCGCACCGCCCGAATCCACGGTGGCCATCCCTAGCGGCAAATACGCCTGCATGCTGATGAGGGGTGTGATCCCGTCGAAGGTTTTGGGGGCAATACCAACAATCGTGACGGCGTGCCCGTTGATGGCGGCTTTTTTTCCAACAATGGCCGGATCTTCCTGGAAACGCGTTTTCCAATAACGATAGCTCAGCACCACGATTGGATCAGCTCCGGCTGCTGCTCCTTCCGAGGGCAGGATCAATCGCCCTTGAAGAGGAGACAGGCCCAGCATCGTGAAGAAGTTTCCGGTGACGAAGACGGTTTGCGCGGACTGCGTCTTTCCATCTACCGTCAAGCCATCCGTCCCATTCTCGAATCCTGCCAAGCCGCCGTAAATCATTCCGGCCTGACCGGAAAAGATGGTTGCCGTTTGCGTGCGGATCTCTGTAAATTCCGGGTATGAGAAATTGTTGTCGAAGTTATTTCCTCCGCTGGGAAACCCCAGATACGTTAGCTGCTTTGGGTCGCTAACCTCGAGCGGGCGGAGCATCAGGCCATTGACGATGCTGAAGATCGCTGTATTCGCGCCGATGCCCAGAGCCAGCGTGATTACCGCCACAGCCGTGAAGCCGGGGTCCTTGGTCAGCATCCGTGCAGCGAAGCGAACGTCCTGCCAAAAGGCTTCGAGAGGAGCGAATGTAAACATTCCGCGGCTGCGTTCTTTCACGCGCATGGTGTTTCCGAACTGCCGGCGCGCCGCATATCGCGCTTCGTCTGCCGGTAATCCGGCTGCGCGATTTTTTTCCTCGCGCATCGCCAAGTGAAAAGCCACCTCATCTTCCAGGTTGTGATCCAACTGCTTTCGTCGCACGAGCGACTTCAGGCGCAGCCAGGTTTGCGTTAGCCATTGCGACATGGTTCCTCGCCTTAACTGACGGCTGCGCTACTCGTAGCGCAGCGCGACCATCGGATCTACGCGCATCGCGCGCCGCGCAGGCAGCAGCGCAGCGAGGGCGGCGACCGACAGCACCGTAACCGATACCTCTGCCAGCGTCGCGGGGTCCGTCGGCGTTGTTTCGTAGAGCAGCGCTTCCATCACGCGCGTCAACGCGAAGGCGCCGCCAAGGCCAATGGCCACGGCTAGCCCCGCCAGCAAGAAAGCTTCGCGCAGCACCATGCCTGCGATCGTGGAAGCTTCCGCGCCCATGGCCATGCGGATGCCGATTTCCTGCGTGCGTTGCCCCACGGAGTAGGACACCACGCCGTACACGCCAATCATCGCCAGCGCGACCGCGAGGCCCGCGAAAATCATCAGCAAGACCAACTGGAACCTGGCGTCCGAGGCAGAGTCGGAAAATACGTGCTCCATCGTCTGGACTTCCGACAGCGCTTGGTCAGGATCGACGTGATGGACGGCTACGTCGACAGCGCGAACGATCTGTCGCGGATCGCTTTTGGCCCGCACGACGAGAGTCGCCACGTACATGGGGCCTTGCGCGTTCGCGACGAAAATCGTGGCCGCCGGTGGGTCTTGGAGCCGGGTTTGTCGCGCGTCCGCGACCACGCCGACAATTCGCACGGGGTTCGGCACCGACCAGCACACACTCAATTGCTTGCCGAGGGCATCGCCATCCGGAAAGAACTTCTCCACGAACGCGTGATTCACAACGACGACGCTGGGCGTGCCGAAAGAGTCCGATTCGCCGAGGTCCCGGCCCTTCAGCAAGGGAGTGCCCATCGCGTCAAAATAGCCCGGACTCACCACCAGGAATTGAGAATCCGGTGCGGTCCCTTCATTGACGACCGGCGCTGTACCCACCGCAAAGCACGAGCCGGAGATGCGATCCATCAAAGGCAGAAAATGCACGGAGCCTGCCGATTGGATGCCCGGAGTGTTGCGAATCTCGCGGAGAATGTTCTCCAGATACTGCGATCGCTTCCGGTCATCGCCGTATTTGGAGGGCGACGCAAACACGCGCATCGTTACCACCCGCTCGGGTTCGAAGCCGAGATTGACGGCGGTCAGCCGCTGGAAACTGCGCAGCAGTAAGCCCGCGCCAATCGAAAGCAGCAAGGCCAGCGCGACTTCAGCGACCACCAAGCATTGCCGCAGCGCGCGATTGCCGCCGACAGCCGTTCTTGCCGAGCCCCGTTTTAGTGTGTCCTGCAGATTGACACGCGAGAGCCGGATGGCAGGGAGAAGCCCAAAGAGAACGGTCGTGCAGAATGCCAACGCCAGTGCAAATAGGAACACGCCGCCGTCCATACGGATGGATTCCATGCGTGGCAAAGGATCTGCCGCGGGAATCAGGTTCAGCAATCCGCGAAGTCCCCATCGCGCGATCGCAAGACCGCCGAGGGTTCCCGCGCCGGCAAGCAGAAGGCTTTCGATAATGAGCTGTTGCAGGATTCGCACCCGCGCGGCGCCCAGCGCAGTGCGGACCGCCATCTCTCTCCCTCGCCGCGTACCGCGCATCAGCAACAGGTTGGCCACGTTGGCGCACGCAATCAGCAACACGAATCCAACTGCGGACAGCAACACGAGAAGAGGCTTTCGCACCTCTCGCGTCGCATCCTGCAGCATTGGCAGCACGATGGCGCCCCAGCCAGTATTCATGTTCGGCCGCGCCTCCCTAGTCCACTGCGCCACTCGCTCCATGTCCTGTTGGGCTTGCGCGAGCGTGATTCCTGGTTTAAGCCGCGCCACGACCGACATATAACGGCCGTCCTGGAAATTCTTGGAACGCTCCAGCGCCAATGGCTTCCACACACTGCCCGAAAGGTTCGGCAAGCTAAATCCGCGCGGCATCACGCCGACAATTGTTGCGGGCTCGTCGTCCACTTCGATGGGCTTGTTCAGAACATCACGGCTCCCGCCAAATTGCTGCTGCCAGTATTCGTAACTGAGGATGAGGCTGTGGTCGTGGCCCAGGATGCCTTCGTCGTCGATGAACGCCCGCCCGAGAATCGGCGCTACACCTAGAACGGAAAAGAACTGCGGGGAGACTTGAATCGCGGGCACCCTTAGCGGCTCGCCTCCGAAATAATTCACTTTGACGGAGTCGTCCACGACGGCGGCCATCGAGTCAAATGCATGATTTTGATCGCGCCAGTCCAGAAAGTTGACGGGATTGACTACGTTGCGGGTGTTGGCTGGCCCGTTTCTTGAATTGGACTCCCAAACCTGCACCAAGCGGTCTGGATGATCGTAGGGCAGCGGCCGTAGCAGAACGCTGTTCACGACGCTGAAGATCGCGGTGCTCGCGCCAATCCCCAGCGCCAAGGTGATAATCGCGACCACGGTGAAGCCGGGACTCTTCGCCAGCACGCGGGCGCCGTAACGCACGTCTTGCCAAAGCGTTTCCAGTGAGACGAACGTCCACATCCCTCGGCTCCGTTCTTTCACGCTTGTGGTGTTCCCGAACTGCCGCCGCGCCGCATACCGCGCTTCTTCTGCCGGCAAGCCCGCCGCGCGATTTTTCTCTTCGCGCATGGCCAGATGAAAGGCGACTTCGTCCTCCAAGTCGCGGTCGAGTTGCTTCGGCGTGGCCTGCGCCCGCAGGCGTTGCCACAGTTCATTGATCCGGCCCGATAACATCCTGCCCTCCTACGCGGTCTGCAAAATCCGCGCTACCGCTCCCGACATCCGCTGCCAGTATTCCGTTTCCTGCGCCAATTGCTTTCGCCCGGCGGCCGTCAGCGCGTAGTACTTCGCCCGGCGGTTGTTCTCTGATGTGCCCCATTCCGCGGACAGCAGTCCCCGCAACTCCAGTCGGTGCAGCGCCGGATAGAGCGCGCCCTCTTCCACGCGCAGCACGTCCTGCGAACTGTCGTGAATCCATTCCGCCACGCCATAGCCGTGCATCGGTCCGCGCGCCAACGATTTGAGGATCAGCAAATCGAGCGTGCCTTGCAGCAAGTCGCCGGACTGGTCTTTCTTATTGGCCATGCCATCTTCCAGCTATCCATAAGACGTTTAGGGGAAGAAAATGTTCCCGTCAAGCTCTTCTTTTTGACTTGAAGAACGAACCTCCGCCACGTTGGTCGGCGTTCCTTGCACCGGCAGAACTTGCTCGATAGCCGGAGCACGCGCTATCGTACTGAAACCGTTCTCATGGTCAGCCAACTCTCCTCGCCCTTGCGCATCGCCCTTGTCGGTATGTCTGGTGCCGGGAAGACATTCTGGACAAAGCGTTTAGCGGCCAGCGGGCGGTCCAGCATTTCTTGCGACGATCGCATTGAAGAACGGCTGCGATCGCGCCTCGCCGCCGGCGGCCATACCGGCATCAACGGCGTTGCGGCATGGATGGGCTGGCCGGACAGCGCCAGCTACTCGCAGCGGGAAGCGGACTATTTGACCGAGGAGATCGGCGTCCTCGACGAAGTCTTGACGCAACTCGAGCGCGATCGTGCCCTCGAGCTGATTCTCGACACCACCGGCAGCGTCATCTACACCGGCAACAATGTGCTGATGCGGCTGCGGCGGCAGATGACGGTGGTGTACCTGGCGGCTTCGGCTGAGGAGCAGCAGCTCCTGATCGAGCGGTATCTGACGGACCCGAAGCCGGTCTTGTGGCGCGGCGCGTTTCAGGCTAAAAAGGCGGAAACGCCGCGCGAGACGGTGGCGCGCTGCTACCCCGCATTGATCGCCGCGCGTAGGCAGAGCTACGAGGCTCTGGCACATTGCACCATACCAGTGGCGGAGCTCCCGGCTATGTCGCTCGATCCAACACGCGACGCCGAGGCGTTCCTCGAAAAGATTCGGATAAAGTTGGCGCGGTGATATTCGCGCAGGCTTTTGTAGGGGCGCGCTTTAGCGCGTCCCTCGATCCGTTCGGCAGACCTTGATGATGCGCAGGAGGGTGCATTTCCCGTGAGGTACCGCAGCACATCCAAAGAGGCTCCGCTTACGTCGCTGCGCGGCGCCGTGTTGCGCGGCCTCGCCCCGGATGGCGGGCTGTACATGCCGGTGGAAATCGCGCGGCGCTCGCCGGAAGAGCTCGAAGAATTTCGCCGCCTTCCCTTCACGGAAGTGTGCTTTCGCGTCGTGCGGCCGTTTGCGGGGCCGGACTTTCCCGAAGAAGTGTTGTGGCAGGTGGTGAGCGAGGCCATCAACTTTCCGGTGAAGCTCGTCTCTCTTTCTCCGGCCCTGCACATCCTGGAGCTATTTCACGGGCCCACGCTGGCGTTCAAGGATTTCGGTGCGCGCTTCATGGCTCGACTGATGGGGCATTTCGTGCGCGGGGAGACGCGCACGCTCACGGTCCTGGTCGCCACGTCGGGCGACACCGGCAGCGCCGTGGCGCACGGCTTCCTCGGCGTGCCGGGAATTCGCGTGGTGATTTTGTACCCGTCGAAGCGCATCAGCGAAGCGCAGGAGAAGCAGTTCACCACGCTCGGAGAAAATATCACCGCGCTCGAGGTTGCGGGGACGTTCGACGATTGCCAGCGGCTGGTGAAGCAGGCGTTCTCCGACGTCGAGCTGAACAAGCGCGCGTTTCTGACGTCCGCGAATTCCATCAACATCGGCCGGCTGCTGCCGCAGATGTTCTATCACGTCGCGGCGTACCGGCAGCTCCCAGTGGCGTCGGTTCCGCTGATTGTGAGCGTGCCCAGCGGCAACTTCGGCAACCTAACGGCGGGAATTTTCGCCAAGCGCATCGGCCTGCCGGTCACGCGATTCATCGCTTCGACGAACGCTAACGACGTCGTGCCGGAGTACTTGCGCACCGGGGAATTTCGTCCGCGTGCCGCCACCGCTACGTATTCCAACGCCATGGATGTGGGCAGCCCGAACAATTTCCCGCGCTTGCTCGATTTGTGCCGCAACCGCCTCGAATACGTTCAGCGCGAAATCTGGGGTCACGGCGCGACCGATGAAGAGACGCTTGGCGCGATGAAGTCCGTGCACCAGCGATTCAATTACATCGCCGACCCGCACACCGCCGTCGGCGTGCTCGGCTGGGAAGCGTACCGGCGCGAGCATCCCGAGCCCGCGCAAGGATTGGTACTCGCCACGGCCCATCCCGCGAAGTTTGCAGACGTAGTCCAGCGCGCGATTGGCATGGCGCCGCCGCTGCCCGACCGCCTCGCGGCGTACCTGAAGAGGCCAAAGCTATCGCTGCCAACATCGGGCAAATACGAGGACTTCAAGCAATTCCTGCTGAGTTTTTAGTTTTTGCGCAGACGATCGAGCAGCATGAAGAGGAATACGCCGACGACGGCGTTGACCGCGGCTCCAATGCCCATTCGCATCGTGAACCACACTTCAGGTTGCGCGAGCAGCAGGCGCCGCGTCACCACGATCACGCCTTGATGCAGACCGAAGAACACGATCGTCAGCGCGAATCGCGCCAGGGGATGCTCGGTATCTAACCGCGCTCCGATTGACGACGCCAAATAGCCGACGATGGTTTTGGCGATGCCGTATAAGCCAAGCGGCACGGTCGGGCCGCTAAGGCTATCCTGCAGAAGCCCGATCAACATGCCGAGCAACAAACCTGTCGAGGGATTGCGCCGGCTGAGCCCAAAATAAATGGTGAGCAGTAGCGGCAAGTCCAGCACCGCGAATTTCGGAAAGTATACCGGCACCGATGTTTGCAGGAACAACGCGATGATCATCGCCGCGGCGATGGCGCCCCCGCGGAACTTATGCACCTCAATGTGCGATTCGCCGATTCGCAGGTCGTAGGTATCGTTCATGGCTTTTCCGTCTTGCCTTGGCCGGATGCGCTCTTCCCGGCCGCCTCAGCGGCTGGGGTACCGGCATCCTTTTTGAGGTCGAGTGGCTGCAGAGACAACAACACGATCACTTCTTCCAATCGCTCGAGGTTTGCCGCCGGCCGTATGCGAATTTGCTTGAACGGATTTCCATCCTTGATCTGGGACACGGTTCCGACCGGCAGATCGCGCGGAAAGATCCGGTCCATGCCGCTGGTGACCACGTGGTCGCCAAGATTCACGGCGTCGTCGTTGGGGACGTACTTCATCGCCAGCAGAGGTTCCCCAGCACCGCCCACGGGGCTCTGTATGCGTGAATCCACCAGCATCGCGCCGACCCCGCTGTCCTTGTCCGTTAGCAGCAACACCTGCGACGTGTCTCGGTAGGACTCGATCACTTTGCCGACGACTCCGTCCGGTGTGATCACGCCCATGTTGCGCCGGATGCCGTCGCGCTCCCCGCGGTCGATATAGATGGTTTGGCTCGCGGTATCCGCGCTCGTACCGATCACCCGCGCTCCCAGCATGGGAACGTTCTGGTGCGCCTGACGGAAATTGAGAAGCCCCGCCAGGCGATCCGCTTCCGCGGCCTTGCTCTGCAGTTGATTGATCTGCAGCTTCAGCGTGTCATTCTCGTGGTGCAACCGCTCATTTTCCCGGGATGTGTTTTGCAGCGCGAAGTAGTGGTTCCAAGCGCCGCGGATACTGCCGATTCCGGTCGCGCCGGCGCGCTCGAACGGGGTCACCGCGCCCACCGTCCACACACGAATCAGACGCCCTTGCGAATCACGTTTGATCTGCACCGCAAGCAGCAGTATCTGCAGCAGGATGACTCCCGTGAGCAGCACCAGCGACTTGTGGCGAGAGGGAATCGCGACCATTGAGTGTCCCGTAACACAGGTCTCAACCTGTGTCCTCTACCTTGGCTCTAGCTTCCGCAACCGAAAATCACAGGGCGTTGCAAGCCCACTAGTCGATGCAAACCTGCCGCAGCAATTTGAAGTCGCTGAGCATCTTGCCCGTGCCGAGCACCACCGATGCCAGTGGGTCGTCGGCGATCGATACCGGCAAACCGGTTTCCTCACGAATGCGCTTGTCCAGGTTCTTCAAAAGCGCCCCGCCGCCGGTAAGAACGATGCCGCGATCGCTGATATCCGCCGAAAGCTCCGGCGGCGTGCGTTCCAGCGCGACACGAATCGCGTTCAAGATGGTGGCCACGCATTCCGCTAAGGATTCGCGGATTTCGCTGTCGTCGATCGTCACCGTGCGCGGCACGCCTTCAATCAAGTTGCGCCCTTTTACTTCCATCGTCAGTGGTTTCTCCAGCGGGTACGCCGAGCCGATTTCCATCTTGATCTGTTCCGCCGTGCGTTCGCCGACCAGCAAGTTGTATTTGCGTTTCAAGTACTGCATCACCGCTTCATCCATCTCGTTCCCCGCCACCCGCACGGAGCGCGAGTACACGATGCCGCTCATGGAGATGACCGCGATGTCGGTAGTGCCGCCTCCGATGTCTACCACCATGTTGCCGGAAGGCTCCTCGATCGGCAGGCCGGCGCCAATCGCCGCAGCCATGGCTTGTTCCACCAAGTAAACTTCGCTCGCTCGCGCGCGATACGCAGAGTCCTGAACGGCGCGCTTTTCCACCGGTGTAATCTCGCTCGGCACTCCGATGACGATGCGCGGGTGCACAAGCACGCGGCGGTTGTGAGCCTTCTGGATGAAGTAGGTCAGCATTTTTTCGGTGACCTTGAAGTCCGCGATCACTCCGTCCTTCATCGGCTTAATCGCCACTACGTTACCCGGCGTCCGGCCAAGCATGTCCTTCGCTTCGCGGCCCACCGCCACCACTTCGCCGCTGTTCTTGTTGATGGCTACGATGGAGGGTTCGTTCACCACAATCCCTTTGCCGTGCGAGAAGACCAGCGTGTTCGCCGTCCCCAAATCAATCGCCAAGTCGGACGAAAACAAACTGAAGATCGACCTAAGGTTGTAACCGTTCTTGTTCATTCCTCGATCCCCCCGCGGAGAGTGTCTCTCCGCCGACCCGCGCTGCCATGCCTCCGCGTTGTCGTTGTAGCGCAGGGCGAAATCTGCTTATCCCTGCTGTGTTTCCTCTCGTGCAAGACCGCGATTAGCGGTCAATTCCTGCCATGCGCTGTGCTGGCCTCTCTTACTTCGGCACCACGATAGATATCGGCTGCTTCGCCGTGCCTCCCCGGCGATTTTGTCCGATCACCACTATCGTATGCTCTCCCGGCGTCAGCGGCTCGGTGAAGTGCCGGAAGGTGCCGTCCGGAGCGATGTTCGGCACCGTTTGACCATTTACGATCAGCGTCGCACCCGGTTCCGTGCGGCCGATGATTTCGGCCACCCGCCCATGGAGCTGCGGCGCGTCCAGCTCCAGGAACATCTCCTGCACCTTGCCCTGCGCCACCAGGGTGAACTTAAACGTCTCGCTGACTTCGCTGGGCTGCTTCTTCAGGTCCGTGGCGGTCACGTTCCAGAAATAATCTCCTGCGTCCAGCCCGCTGATTTCTGCGCTTGTCGCGTTCGTGATCTTGGTTTGCACCGCCTTCGTAAACATCGTCGTCGTGCTGATTCGCAACGTGTAGGAGACCGCGTCCGCCACCGGCTTCCACTCGAAGTGAATCGCCGTAGTCCTGGGGTTCTCGCCAATAATCGGCGCCAGGTTCAACGGCTCTACGAGGTCCGGAGGTGCCAGCACGTCCGTCTTGGTGATGGGCCCGCCAACGGGCAAGGTGGCCTTCTGATATTGCGCCAGTTCGATCTTTTCGGGGCCGCGCTGGACTTCCGCGGTTCCGCGCGCCATCACGATCTCGCTCTCTTTCTTGTCCGGATCGGCCTTCACAGCCGCGCGGCTGTTCGAGTGCAATTGTGCGGTGGAATCTTCCACGCTGACCGCCGCCTTCGAGTCCGGCGAACTCCAGTTCGGCGTCGCCAGGTCCACCGATCCCGTGTTGATGCGCACCGCCACGCTCGTTGGCTTGTCGCTGGCCATTATGTTTTCTTCCACGGTGATCAGCGTATCCGGTTTCACCGTGTAGAACGTGCCGTCAGCAAAGGTTATGCGCGCGTCTCCATCCGACCCGGTCTGCACCAGATCGCCCTTGTCGAGGGTGGTGCGAAAATCGGCTTCCACCCACTGCACCGAGTTCACCTTCTTAATCTGGACTTTGCCGTCAAGATTTACGAACTTCGCCTGCGTTTGATTGATGGCCAGGCTTTCGGCGTCGCTATTGTCGATCGCCGTGCTGATCTTGTGGAAGGTTGCCGAATACCAGTTCGGCAGCGCGATATACAGCGCTGAGAAAATGATGGCGACGAGCAGCAACACGTAAATCGCCACGGTCTTGTACGTAACCGCGGTCCAATACACCTCCACCCGATGGATCTTCGGTTGGCCTGCGGCCCCGGCGGAGTCCAGGGGGCGCTTTGTCTCGATGGGCGTTTGTGTCGGCACGAGTTTCTGCGCGCTAATTGCGCCAATTTTGCAATCTAGCACAGCGTTTTGTGCGCGTCCAAACTGCCCTCGTTCGCGTTAGTCAAACAGCAAATAGCAGGTCCGCCACGCCCTCTTCCGAGGTAGCACAGACACTCTTGTCTGTGCCGGTGTCTGCCCCGGCAACGCACATCCGCGAGCGTAACCGTCGCAGGTATCATCCTTTACCTCCTCTCCCTCCTTTCTCTCCTTCCCCTTAATGCCGCACAAAATAACTCCGCTTATCCAGACCCGCCGCCACCGCCACATCAAAAAATCCCACCATCATCTCGTCATACGTCTGCTCGCCCCAGCGGACCGCCGCATCCGGATCGGGATTATGCGGATTGTTCCGCGAATTGTCGTACCAAGCCACCGCTTGCAGCTCCGTCCCCGCTTTCAGCAGTCGCGGCTCCGCCAACCGGTAGCTCATCTGCCAGTGGAAGTGATAGTTGACGCGCAGCAGCGTTTCAATCGGTGGCCTCGAGTCGCCTGCCCGGCGATTCTTTCCCTCGGCGTCCGAATTGACGATGTTGTACTCGAACCGCTTCCCTCGCAGGTGCATATGCGGAAAAAGGCTCAGCAGCAGTGCGTCATTCGGCAGCGTCCCCCGCGCCTCTACCCGGTAGTCCGGTGCACCGGGAGGAATCACAAAATGATCGTTGGTCAGTTGCAATGTCAGAACCCGCTTCGCCGGCGGCTGCTTGGCAAATACCAGCCCCACGCTGGTTTGATCCGCGCCCGCGTGCCCGTTCGTTGTGTAATGCATCTGGAAAACGAGGTCGGACCCCGCCGGAATGAATTTCGCCATCGTTGGCGGCCACTCGTCCGGCGAACTCCCCGGCGCATACACCAACAGCACATCTGCGTCCGTCCAATGCGCCCCGCGCCGGTCTTCGGGATCGCTCAGCGTTTCCGCGGTGAACGGAACGCCCACCGGAGCGTGCCGCAACCAATCGGAATCCGGCGGCCGCACGTACACCACCGCGTGATGCACGTTCGCCCGCAGCGACGGCAACACCTCCACCATCTGCACCCAGCGGTCTTCCGCGAAGTGCGTGGGAACGATCTCGTAGGTGTACTCGACGTCGCCCGTCGCTGGCAATGAAACCTCCTCCAGCATCTTCACCACCACGTCCGGCTGTGGGATGCTCCAACTCTCGGCCCAATGCCGCGGCGCCGGCGCATCGCGCGCGTCGCCCTCCGGCGCTTTCGCGTCCGCCCAAGCCGTAAGTGTGGCGATCTCCTGCGGCGTCAGCGACGGATCGTTCGAGAACCGTCCAATCCCCGTCACCGCAAACCACGGCGGCATCAACTTATCCTGACCCTTTTCCTGTATTGCACGGCGAATCGCCTCAGCATACGGCCGTGTCTCTGCGTAGGTTTCAAACGCCATTGGCGCAATCCCGCCCGCGCGATGGCAGCTTTGGCACCGGCGCTGCAGGATCGGCAGCACCTCACGATAAAAGGTAGGTTTTGCGCTGGTGTCTGTACGCTGGGTTGGCGAACTCGTTGCTCGCTGCGCCAACGGCTTGTCCGCCATCAGCGACTGAGTCCAGAAGCAGACTCCGATCGCCAGGATGGTGACGATTCCTGGCAGAAAAAAACTGCGCCTTCCAGCTAAGTCCTTTAGATTTAGCATTGTAATAAATCCGGATGCTTGAGCCGCTCAAGCATGCGCGGCCAGTGGACGGCCCCCTCGACAACCGCCGCCACGCAGATACCAGCAGCCGTCACGTACCCAAGTCGAGCCTCAGGCTTCGCCATGGCAGCCTTTCTCATCCCGCGCCCTTGCGATTCGCTGCAGCCTGGGCCATAGCCCTGGCGATCTTGTTCATCCCGTCTGGAAGGTTCGCCTTGAACGTGGACTCGACCTGGGAGGCATAAGCGCTGGCCTTATCGCCACGCAGCACAACTCGCTGTGTGAGCCGTGTGCGTCCGTCGGAGAGGCCGTCAAATCTCCACTCGAAGGAAAGGGTCGCCCCATTCAGTTGCATCTCGATGGTGGCGGCGTTCGGCGCCGTCACCTCCCGGAGCAACCACCGCAATGGTTCCTGTCCGGGCAACTTTGTGGTCCCATACGATCCCGCCGCGAACGGGCCGTTCAGCCCAAATTCCGCCGGCGGATCGTCCCAATTTGCAACGTTTGTCCAATAGCTCCACGCAAAATCCGGATTTGCATCCGTCTCCACCGAGTGCGAAATCTCCCAAGCAGGGTTCGTCATCGTTGCCGTCCCTTGTTCATCTCCGCAGGCGATCCTGGTTTCGCCGGCGCTGTCGCCGCGAACAGGATAACCTGGCTCGGTGCCGCCCGAGTCTGATCGCGACCGCATCGAGTCAAAGAACAAGGCTCTAGGAACGTCGGGTATAGGCGCGCAACTGCTTTACTCTGAGCGCGATTTGGAAGGAATTCCGAAGACAGGCGTGCGCTGAAGAACGCTCTTTATCCCTTCCCCTTCTTTACCAGCATGTGCTCGGTACACTCGGCTATCTGGTCGTCGATGCTTTTGATTTCCAAAGCCAGACGGTAGTCGTTCGGATTCTTGAGGTACTGCTTGAATAGCGGATTCCTCCGGGCTATCAATGCTTCGCGTTTACTCTTCCAATCCACCGAGGCTCCTAACATGGCTCAACCGCCATGACTAGCCGTGCGGAACGGTTGCTCAGGATGGCCGCGGTTATTTCCGATCGAAGTTTAATCATTATTCGCCCTGTCGTGGATGGCTTCGTTCCGCAAACGGTCGCATTCGATGTTCGCACATCGCGCGAACCATTTGTCCGGGTTTTCCTGGCGGTCATAGGAGCGAGCGCGTTCTGCCATGCGTTGGATCAGGGTACGCGCGGCGTTGTTCGCCACCGGCCCGGATCCAAAATAATGCGCCACCGCCACGCGGATGACTTCAGCGTTGTTGTCATGCAGCGAGGTCATTGCGGGAGCGTCGCCCGTGTCGATAGAGAGTCGCAGGATGGCTTCGCGATTGGTCATTTATTTTGGTTCGCCACGCCCAAGGGCAGGATGCGACGCGAACCATTCTTGCAAGCCCGAGACGGAGCGAAATGTCTTCGAGCCTGCCTTTCCCGGAACGTTCGTCCAGTAAATGGTTGCGCTTCTCAGCAAGCTGTCAATGCATAAACGCTGATGCGTCTTCGTTTCCGTTTCTTGTGTCTTTTTCCTAAGCCACAGGACAGTTTCCTCCCCGCGTTCTTCTCTCTCGACGAAGCTGCCTTCGCGAGCGGCAGCTTGAAATCCTTGAAGTACTCCCATGCTTCGAGTATAGGCTGGTTTCCACACAAACGAGTGCCCCATCAAAGATCTTTATTATTAGAATGATTTCATTTCACACAGGGAGTCTGCGGTCCCGGATGCCAGTCCACCAAGACGTCCGGTTACTTCCGGTTGGCGGACGATTCGCCCGATTGGTCTCGGATCAAGCCTAAGCGAACAACGGCTGTGAATTACTCGTATTTCAGAGCAACCATGGGATCGACGCGCATCGCGCGGCGCGCAGGGATGTAGCAGGCCAACAGTGTGACCAGGACGAGCATGATTGTCACGCCGAAGAGCGTCAGCGGATCGGTTGGCTTCACGCCGAAAAGCAGGCTAGACAGGAAACGCGACAGACCGAGCGCCGCAGCGATACCGGTCGCTACACCAATTAAAGTGAGCTTCGCTCCGTGCCCCAAGATTAATCGAAGAATGTCTTCTTTCTGCCCGCCGAGGGCCATGCGAATCCCGATTTCGTGGGTGCGCTGTGACACCGAATAGCCAAGGACGCCATACAGCCCGATGGCTCCAAGCAACAGAGCCATGCCGCCTGCTAGAGATAGCATGACCAGCAGGAAAGAAACACGCGCCATCGAATTCCTATAGTAATAGTCGAGCGTATGGACTGCCGAGAGCGCGAGATCGGGGTCAACGGACCAAACGGCTTGCCGGACCTCGCTCATAAAGCTCTGCGAACCTGCGCGTGCGCTGCGAATTGCGAAAGCCGGCCCACCCAGAAAAACGTCCGCGTCCGTTATCGGCCAATAAACCGTCGCTGGAGCTTTCTGGCTGGTCCCGTCATCGTAGACGTTCCCCACAACGCCCACAATTTGCCGCCAGGCCTGAGGGCTCCCGCCAATTTGTTTCCCAAGTGCATCCGACGGATCATGCCAATACTCACGCGCGAGGTTCTCCGACACGAGAGCCACGGGACGCTTGTTCAATATGTCGTCCCAGGTTAAATCGCGGCCGGCTACGATGGGAATGCCCATGGTCCTGAAAAAGCTTGGCGAAATCCAAAAGCTCTTGCGAGCCGGCGAGGGCTGCCCCGGCATCTGATCCTTTACGAGCACAGGATCGCTCTCGGCGCCGGCATCCATGGGCACGGCCCCACTAAAATCGGCAGAAGAGACGCCAGGGATCGCTTGGATATTGTCCAGGATCGCCTTATCCATGCGGACCAGCCGCTTGGGATCCTTGATCATTTCGGAAGGAAAATGAACATGGAACGTTTGGACTTCGGCTGGCGTTGTGAATCCGGGCTGAACGTGTATCAAGGCCTGAAAGGTACGGATCATGAGGCCCGAGCTCACGAGCAAAACAAGAGCCAGACCTACCTGGATGACCACAAGCGTGTTGCGCGCCCGATGCCGCTCCCGGCTGGCGCTGACCGAGCGGCCCGTCTCGCGCAATCCGGTCCCCACGCGAACACCAGCGTATCTGAGCGGCAGCATCGAGCCGAACAAGAGACCTGCCGCCATCGTGACGCCTAGAGTAAAGAGCAAGACGAGGCTGTCGATGCCGATGTCATTGAGCCGGGGCAAATCGCTCGGTCCCAAAACGATCAGGGCCCGTAAGCCACCATAAGCAAACAGCAAGCCGAGGGCACCGCCAATCACCGCCAGCACGAGGCTTTCAAGCAACAAGCCGGCAGCGATACGTCCAGGGCTGGCGCCCAAAGCCACTCGAATAGCCAACTCCTGTTGTCGCCTTTCAACTTTGACCAAAAGAAGGTTGGCCACGTTTGCACAAGCGATCACAAGCACCAGGCCTACCCCACCCACCACAACCCACAGAATCTCGCCTACGTCGCCTATCATGTATTGCTTCAGCGGCTGCAGATTCGGCTGTATCTGCGAGTCTTTGAAGAAATTGGCCGCCTCGGGAAAACGCTCCAGTTCCATTGGTATCATGCGAGCCACATCTGCATTGGCTTCGGCCAGCATTACCCCCGGCTTGAGCCGGGCAACCGCAAAGTAGTTATAGCCTCGCTGCGTTCGAGGCCTGAGAGGCAGCAGTATGCCCAGATTGGTCATGTCCAGGAAGCGAAAGCGTTGCGGTAACACGCCGATAATCGTGCTGGGCTTGCCATCCAGGTCGATCGCTTTCCCGACCACTGAAGGGTCGCCGCCGAACTTGCTGCGCCAGTAGCCATAGGTGATCATCACTGTGTCCGAGCTGCCCGGCTCATCATCCTCCCTCGTGAAAGAGCGCCCGAACAGAGGTGTGACTCCCAGAATTGGGAGCACCCCGTCGGTCACGCCGAGGGCTGGCACGTGCTCGGGTTGCCCGCGTCCGGTCACGTTGACCGAGTAGAGCGCAGCACCGAAGCCCGTATAGTAGAGACCGATGTCCTGGAAAGTGCGGTTCTGCTCTCGAAAGGTAAAGTAATCCGTTGGATTTAATGGCCAGTTGAACTAGTTGATGCCAGGAAGATCGAGCCCCACCTCGACGAGTCTGTCCGGTTGCGGATAGGGTAGAGGCTTGAGCAGCACGCCGTCCACGACACTGAACATGGCAGTCGTCGCGCCGATTCCGAGGGCGAGAGTGAGGACAGCTACGGTCGTGAACCCGGGAGATTTGCGCAAAATGCGGAGGGTGTAGCGGAGGTCTTGGGCGAAGGTCTCGAGGAATATACCGGAACGAATGGCGCGCACCTCTTCTTTGACCTGCTCGATGCCGCCAAGTTCGATGAGCGCTTGCCTGCGGGCTTCTGGATGTGAAAGCCCCTGATTTATCTTCTCCTGGGTCAGTAGTTCCAGCGCAGATTTCAGCTCATCGTCCAGTGCTTGCTCGATCGCGCGTTTGCGCAGAAGGTTTCGGAAGAAGCTGGCAATTCGGCCTGGCATGACGCCTCCTATCCAAACTCAGGCGGATTCGACCGCCGCCGTCATGATCTTGACGACCTGACTCCAATCCCGTTCCTCGGCCCTGAGCTGTACGCGGCCGGAGGAAGTCAGGCGGTAGTACTTGGCCCGGCGATTGTTTTCCGAGGCGCGCCATTCGGCTTGGACCCAACCCTTCTCTTCCATGCGGTGCAAAGCGGGAAAGAGCGAGCCAAAACTCACTCGAAAGGCACCGGCAGTAATCTGTGTGATGCGTCGGGACACACCGACTCCATGCAATGGTTCCAGTGCCAGCGCTTTCAAGATCAGGAGGTCCAACGTGCCACGCAGAAGATCGGTGCGTTCCTTACCCATTCGGCCTCTCTTATCGGAATACGATATGAGCACGCCCCTTTCCATACCGGTCTGCTTGGAAATGTATGTCAGGCCGGAACTTACGGCGGGAGTGTTGCCGGTGCCAACGTGTCTGTGAACGATTCCGAGACGGTTCGTCCCGTAATCGACCACCTGTTATGGTTCCACTCCGGCGAGCAATCGGACGTGTAACGGGCTACCCGGAGGTTGAGACGGGTGGACGTGGTGGAGCTACAACGATCTGGCCGGGCGAAACGGAAGCGGGCTCTGCGGGACGCAACCATGCTCAGGGATAGCCTGGTGGGCGTATCGATGCCTTGAAAATCCGCGCCTGAGGGCGGAACATTGCACTAACGGAAAGTGCCTTCTTTCCGTTTCAGGCTAAACCAACACAGTTGCGGATTCGATGGTTTTTCAGAGACTACGTTGGGTATTTTACGTGGGCTCTGCCGTACTTCCGGCAGGCCGCTGGACTACTTGACGAATCCCGACGGATTTGGAGTCTGAGCGACCTCATGGTCCGGACGGGCCACTTGGCTGCGCACGAAATCAAAAGCGAGAAACATGCAGGCAAGGGCCAACAGCGGAGACTGAACGAATTGCGGAGTAAAAGCTAACGCGTAGTCAAAAAGCCAAGTTACTAACAGCATGGTCCCGATTATTCCGAACATTTAGTAGTTCTCCCAAGGTTCCGCCCGTAGGTACGGGCTTCAGAGGACTGCTGAACTCAGTTAATAGACTTCGATCTATGTAGAGCATGTGGCTGACCAATCGGCCAAGATCGTAAACTGCTGTAAATATTGGCCTTATTGAGGGTCCGGGCGTCTCAACACGAGAACAGCACCCGATGGGTTACGGTTTATCCAAAAGATTGCCACTTTTGGACGCAGTTCTGCGCAGCTTCGTCAATCGAACCTGGGGGGGGCAAATTCGGTTGGCTGGCTAGTCGGATTGCAAGCGGTTTGTCCGATTCCACTTGTCCGGTAACCGCTGCCGGCTCAGATGGTCGACGCAACACTGGCTTGCAGTTTACTCGCAGGAGTTTCGAAGCCTAGGGTTTTTCTGGGGCGTTGATTCAGGCGCAGCGCGACCTGGTCGAGCTGCACTTGCGAATGGACAGACAGGTCGGTGCCTCGCGGGAAGTATTGCCGCAACAGGAGATTCGTGTTTTCGTTGGTGCCGCGTTGCCAGGGACTTTGCGGATCACAGAAGTAGACCTTCACATCCGTGGCTACCGTGAAGTCTTTGTGCTTGGCCATCTCTAGTCCGCGATCCCAGGTCAGCGAGCGTCGCAGGGTAGCGGGCAGTTTGCGAACATGTTGACTCCATGCGGCAACGACCACTTCCGTGTTTTTGCTGGGCACCTTGATCAGCATGGCGAAGCGCGAATGGCGCTCCACCAGAGTCGCAATGTAGGTGTTCTTGGCCCCGGCCAGCAGATCCCCTTCCCAGTGGCCGGGAACCGCTCGGTCTTCCACATCCGCAGGTCTTTCGCGGATGGAGATGGCATCGACGATCTGTCCTCGTGACTGTCCGCTAGCACTGGCATGGCGCGAGCGGCGCATGCGCCGCTTCGACCGCAGCTGGTCCAGCAGCTCTTTTTTCAGCACTCCACGGGCCTGAATGAACAGGCTACGGTAGATGGTTTCGTGGGACACGCGCAGGCCCTCGTCATCGGGATACTGGGTCTCCAGCCATCCGGAAATCTGCTCGGGCGACCAGTCCAGAATCAGTTTACTCGCAACGATGTCCCGCAACTTGCGGTTGAGGGCCAGCAGACACCTCTTCGGTCGCAAGGCCGAGTCCCAGGCATGGTCCTCCGCATCATGGGCGCGATAGGCCGGACGGCCACCGTGGCGAGAAATCTCCCGGCTCACTGTGGAGGCCGCTCGATCCAGTCGTCGGGCAATCTCACGAAGCGGTGAATCGGAAGCGATTCCTCGTGAGATGTCCTCTCGCTCCGCTAGCGTGAGCGCCAGCCGCGAACGGCGACGAGCGGCGGGAGGGATGCCGCCGCGAGGCAACAACACCGAGCGAATGCAGCTATGTGGCTTGTCAAAGGCGCGCCCAATCTCATGCAGCGACTGTCCCGCCTTCCACCGGTTCCAAACGTCACGCTTCTCGATCGCAGAAAACCCAAATCGTTGTCCTGGCCTCATGCCAACACCACCTTTACACAGCAGACTTACATCAGATGGTGTTGCATCGACCTGTCGAATGCACCGCGTTTACCAGGACCTACAGGGAATTGGAGCGATAAAGCAAGGTTGCGGAGACTTCCGTCCGCTTTGCCCTTGAGCCGCCAATCGAGCGGTTATTCGGGGTAATCCGTGTCCAAGTGAACGCTCTTCAGTTCCTTGATTTGTGTGATTGCGATCGCGTGAGTTCCGTTTCGCGTGAACGCCGGCCCGGTTGCCTGGACATACTTTCCTACAAACGGCATCATCCTTTCACGCTGGTCGGAATCGGGCATGTCCTTTGAGATTGGGAAATAGATCAGCCCGGCCTTGGTGAGGATGATGATCGGTGAGCCGTGCTTAACGCAATCCAGGGTGCACTGCAAACTGAAGCTGGTGGCCGTCCCAGCCGGATTTTGGATAGGACAAGCGAGGTCCCGAACGGCGCCCTCGATCGTCATCGTCTTCGCGTCGGGATCCATCTTAGTACCCTGACGCGCGAGCGCCGCACAGATGAGCAGCACAGAAAAAGCCGTGGCAACTAGTACATGGAACAACGTGGTGCGCTTCATAAGCCTCCCCCGGCGGCGTGACGCACGCCTTCGCGGACATTTCCGGTTTGGCCGCCCAAGCTGGCAAGAACATTATCTTGCAATTGTGGGTTCTTCCAGATGGAAAACATCAACAGTCCCCCTTCCCGTTAAAAGCTGTGGGAATGCGCTGAAACTAGTTCGGTTGCTTTCATTAGTTCTGCAAAGTCGGGTCACCGGACATTGAGAATCGGGCCGATTTCACTTGTACGGTAAGCGCGTTTACCAGGACTTACCCCGCAAGGTGTCCGTCTTCGTTGACTTGCCTTATTACGCGACCTAAGATGAGCGTCAAATGGCGGACTCCCAATCACTCCTCGGGCAGACCGTCGCCCACTACCGCATTCTGGAAAAGCTTGGTGGCGGTGGCATGGGCGTTGTCTATAAAGCGGAGGACACTAAGCTTCACCGCTTCGTTGCTTTGAAGTTCCTCCCTGACGGGTTCGCGCCAGACTCACAAGCACTGAGCCGCTTCGACCGTGAGGCACAGGCTGCTTCCGCGCTGAACCATCCCAATATTTGCACCATCCATGAAATCAGCGAGCACAACGGTCAGCCCTTCATAGCGATGGAGTTTCTCGACGGCGAAACGCTGAAGCACCGCATCGGCGACCGTCCAATGGAACTGGAGGCACTCCTTTCGGTGGGCATTGAAATTGCCGATGCCCTGGACGCGGCTCACGCCGAAGGCATCATCCACCGGGACATCAAGCCAGCGAACATCCTTATAACCAAGCGCGGCCACGCGAAGGTCCTCGACTTCGGTTTGGCCAAGGTCGCTTCGAAACCAGTTTCGGGAACTGAGGCGACAGCTGCGACACTGGATGCAGAGGAACACCTGACCAGCCCAGGCACGGCGATTGGCACAGTTGCTTACATGTCGCCGGAGCAGGTGAAGGGCAAAGAACTAGATGCTCGCACTGACCTGTTTTCGTTTGGAGCGTTGCTGTACCAGATGGCGACGGGACAACTACCGTTCCAGGGTGATACGTCTGGGATGATTTTCAACGCCATTCTCGAACGACAACCAGTTCCGGCAGTGCGACTGAACCAGGAGATTCCGGCCGAGTTGGAGAGAATCATCAACAAGGCTCTGGAGAAAGACCGCGCCCTGCGGTGCCAGTCCGCTTCGGAAATGAGGTCTGACCTGAAGCGTTTGCAGAGGGATACGGATTCGAGCCGTATTACGTCGTCAGCAAGAACCGTTCAGGAAGTCACTTCGGCCACGGCAATTCGGCCATCAATTGGGTTTCGAGCGAAGCAAAATGTCGTTTTGGCCGCCCTCATCGCACTCCTAGCAGCGACCCTTCTGGCATATCACTTTTGGCCCAGCTCGAACACTTCGAGTGGTCCCGCAAAGATTACCCAAATCAGCCAGTGGAACAAACCGATGATAGGCGCGCGCCTTTCGCCCGATGCGCACGCTGTGGCGTTTGTCTCACCAGTGGGCGGTGTCATGCAAGTTTTCCTGATGCTTACCTCTGGTGGTGACCCGCTTCAACTCACGAACGATGAAGGCGACAAGTATGTGGACAGTTTCTCGTCCGACGGAAAGGAGATTTATTACGAGAGGTCCTTCCGTCAGGACGACGTTTGGGCGGTGGCTTCGCTCGGAGGGAGTCCGCACCGGTTGATGTCTGCTTCCGATGTGTTGCCTTCACGGGATGGTGCTTTCCTCTTTTATGTGAAGACTGGCAACCGCGGAATTTTTCGCGTAGGGAAGCTGGGGTTCAACGAAGAATTGGTGTACAAACCCGAAGACACTGACCTGTCATTCTCCCCACTTCTACTGTTTCCTGACGGTAACGACCTGCTTGCTGTCGCCAGCAGGGCGCACTCACCGAGTGGCCGTATCTTCAGAATCACATTGGGCAGCCACGAAGCAGCTGATTTGGGGGAAATATCCGGCGACTTTCAAGTCGCATGGGCTGAACCCGGGAAGTCCGTGCTGTTTAGCCGTTCAGTAAACGGGCTGACGAACATCTGGAAATACCGCTTGCAGGACCGAATCCTGACGCAGATTACTTTCGGAACGGGAGCGGACTTCTCACCCATGCCAGACCCGGGAGGAAAAGGAATTTACTTCCTCAATGGCCGTTTGTCTGGGTCCCTGATCGCTTACGATGTGCACTCAAGAGAATCAACGGACGTCGTCCCAGATGATGCAACCCAACCCATCATGTCACGGGATGGGAAGCGCATGATGTACGTCACGTTACCCTCATCTGGGAGGCTCGAACTCTGGGCGTCGGACATCCATGGTAGCAACAAAGTGAAAATTGCTACCGGAGAGGCCCACGAAGAAGAGCTCCTCACACTCAATTGGGCGCCTGACAATTTCCATCTGTCTTTTTCTCAGGGGCCCAAAGTGTACATCGTCGGGGCCGATGGCAGCGATCTTCATCAACTCCCCTCGATGGGGGGTATGACGATCTCCAACGCATTATGGAGCCCTGACCAGAAAACTGTTTACGTGAGTGCCCTAGAGAGGCCGGAGCCGACAAATACTGTATGGAAATGGAGTGGCGACTCGAATCCGGAGAAGTTGGTCGAAAAATGCGGTTTTATCAATGATACCGACCCCACTGGGAAGTACCTCCTTACTTTTCTCGCAGAAGGAGAAAAGACTGGAATCTATGAGGTGTCCGTTTCCGAAAAGAAATGCAGCCTGCTGCTTCCTGGCATAACAACATTCCCTGCACATTTTGCGCCTGATGGCAAATCGTTTTTGTATGCAGCTGCTCCCGGTCGGGAAGTCACGATTTATCGCCAGCCTTGGAACGACGGCAAACTCATCGGTCCGCCCCAGGTTGCATTGAAAGTTCCCTTTGCCTTTCCGCAGCTTTACCATCAGGGTAACGCCTACGATTTCTCCCCAGACCTTTCCACCATCGTCTATGCGCGCCCTGGCGGTCACGCCGACCTCTACCTGCTGAGCGAGAAATGAATTTTTGTTCTGAAACAGAATGTTCGGCCAAAGCGCTCGCTGCCTGAAAAGACTTCCTCACCCAGGAAAGACGCCGACCCCGACATCCCCCATCCTGAAGCAAGCCAAGGCGGAATACGCGAGGTTGTAGTAGTGGTCCTTGCATTAATTCCCAGCAATTTCGGTCAGTGCCCGGTAAGTTGCGCTAGCCCTCACACGGGCCGAGCGCGAGGACATCTCGCGCGGATTTCTCCGGCTCGTCGATTCGCGAGATAGCTAGACACCTGGATCGAGCGGCTTCGACGGTGGGCCGGGAGGTCACACGCCATGGTGGCCGTCCCGCCTATCGGCATGAGGCGGATGACCACGCCTGGGAGTCGGCTTTGCGGCCCAAGAAGTGCCTTCTTGCCCTGCACCCGCGGTTGCGAGAGGTCGTTCCCATAAACTGATCTTGGACTGGTAGCCCAAGCAGATTTCCGGATGGCTGAAGACAAGTATGCCAAGGGCGAGGGGATGCGCGTGTCCCACGAGACCATTTACCGTAGCCTGTTCATCCAAGCGCGCGGAGTGCTGAAAAAAGAGCTGATGGACCACCTGCGAACCAAGCGGCGCATGCGTCGCTCGCAGCACTCTGGTATCTTCAAGGACTCGCGCGGTCAAATCCCAGATGCCATCTCGATCCGGGAAAGACCCGCTGAAGTTGCGGACCGCGCGGTCCCTGGTCATTGGGAGGGCGATCTGCTAAGCAGCTCACGGAACAGTCACATCGTGACGTTCGTGGAGCGTCATTCACGCTTTGCCATGCTGATCAAGGTGCCCAGCAAAGACACCGCAGTGGTGGTGACGGCACTGAGTCGGCATATTCGTAAACTCCCTGCTACCCTGCGGCGCTCGCTGACGTGGGATCGCGGACTGGAGATGGCGAAACACCAGGACTTTACGGTAGCTACCGATGTGCAGGTCTATTTCTGCGATCCGCAAAGTCCCTGGCAGCGCGGCACGAACGAAAACACCAACCTCCTTTTAAGGCAATACTTCCCGCGAGGAACCGACCTATCTGTCTACTCTCAAGCACAGCTCGACCAGGTCGCGCTGCGCTTGAATCAACGCCCTAGACAGACTCTAGGTTTTCAGACTCCGGCGAGTAAACTTCATAGCAAGTGTTGCGTCGACCGTCTGAGCTGGCAGCATTAACCGGACAAGTGAAACCGCGATGGAAAAGATTCCGAAAACTCCCCAAGACACCGACCCATATGACCCGCCTGCTTACGCACTTTCTCTGATGATGATGCGGCTTCGATTTCTAAGTTCATCCAGACCGGGCTCTTGCAAGTCCTTCGATTAGAGTGTTGACATCACTTGCGTCGTTATAAGGTGCGAGCGAGATCCGAATGCGTCCGCCACGTATGCCGCACACAATATTATGATCGCGAAGACTTTCTACAACTGCTTGTACACTTTCGCGAGGGTGTCCCAGTGAAATGATGTGTGGAGACGCAGCGGGATCGCCAAGACTACGAAACGGTTGCCAACCATACTTGCTGGCGTCGCTAACCAACATTGCTGCCAACGTCCGTGCATGTTCCTCAATTCGAGCTTGACCCAAGGACGACAACTGCTCAACTGCTACCGTGAGACCAGCCATAGAGGCATACGACATCGTTGATTGCGTATAGCGCCGGGCATCATTAGCCAGCGATACTGAGGTCGCATCAAATTCAAAGGGATGCGATGCGCCCATCCAACCCGGTAAAGGGGGTATTTGCTCAAGCAAAAGTGGCGACATGATCGCGAGTGCAACGCCTCCGTGTCCACCAAGCCATTTGTAGCCACTGGCAACGACGGCATCAGCATCCCATGCTGCCGCGTCCACCTGCATCGCACCTGCCGCTTGCGTAGCATCTACAATTAGACGCGCACCAACCTGGGCAGTGCTTCGGCGCAGGCGAGAAATATCCACTACCGTACCGGTGGCGTATTGCACGCTGCTCACCGCAACCACAGTAGTATTCTCATCGATCGCCTCTATAAGCGTATCGGTCAGATTGCACGTAGGCTGGTCATCAACAAAGCGCACCCTATGGTCTTTTAGGGCAGCCAGACGAAGCCACGGTCGAGTTATTGCAGGAAAGTCTGATGAAACGGCTAGAATTGTGCTATTCAATTTTGGCTGAAATAGCAACGGAAGTTGCCCTAATATCTCACTTGCGCTCGCGACAATCGCGACTTGCGCTGAATTGCAATGAAGCAATCTGGCTGCGCCTTCGCGGAGCGTTTCACAGTATCCCACCTCATCACTGTCAGACATGTAGAGGTTGCCATACCTGGCAACATCGTCTATGAAAGTGTGCATTGCGGTCACTGCTGACTGACCGATCAGCCCTAAAGATGCCTGATTCAAGTACACACTTTGACTGAGGCTAGGATAATCCAATCGATTAAAGGGAGAGGGGATCATTCCGATGATGACCTGCTCGTGAGCGAGCAGATTCTAAACTTTACTGCTTTGGTTGAAAATGACGAAAATTGTCGAGGCACTGGAGAAGAAATCCCAGCGTAATTGTTACTGCACTCCACTTTCCGTTCTACCTCGACTGGCCTTTCGAGGTCACTGGGACTATTTCCGCATGAAACAGGTGCCAGTGCCTGGTTAGTCGTGCCAGCTCAGACGGTCGACGCAACACTTGTATGAAGTTTACTCGCCGGAGTCTGAAAACCTAAAGTCTGTCTAGGGCGTTGATTCAAGCGCAGTGCGACCCGGTCGAGCTGTGCTTGAGAGTAGACAGATAGGTCGGTTCCTCGCGGGAAGTATTGCCTTAAAAGGAGGTTGGTGTTTTCGTTCGTGCCGCGCTGCCAGGGACTTTGCGGATCGCAGAAATAGACCTGCACATCCGTAGCTACCGTAAAGTCCTGGTGTCTCGCCATCTCCAGTCCGCGATCCCACGTCAGCGAGCGCCGCAGGGTAGCAGGGAGTTTACGAATATGCCGACTCAGTGCCGTCACCACCACTGCGGTGTCTTTGCTGGGCACCTTGATCAGCATGGCAAAGCGTGAATGACGCTCCACTAACGTCACGATGTGACTGTTCCGTGAGCCGCTTAGCAGATCGCCCTCCCAATGACCAGGGACCGCGCGGTCCGCAACTTCAGCGGGTCTTTCCCGGATCGAGATGGCATCTGGGATTTGACCGCGCGAGTCCTTGAAGATACCAGAGTGCTGCGAGCGACGCATGCGCCGCTCGCGCCATGCCAGTGCTAGCGGACAGTCACGAGGACAGATCGTCGATGCCATCTCCATCCGCGAAAGACCTGCGGATGTGGAAGACCGAGCGGTTCCCGGCCACTGGGAAGGGGATCTGCTGGCCGGGGCCAAGAACACCTACATTGCGACTCTGGTGGAGCGCCATTCGCGCTTCGCCATGCTGATCAAGGTGCCCAGCAAAAACACGGAAGTGGTCGTTGCCGCATGGAGTCAACATGTTCGCAAACTGCCCGCTACCCTGCGACGCTCGCTGACCTGGGATCGCGGACTAGAGATGGCCAAGCACAAAGACTTCACGGTAGCCACGGATGTGAAGGTCTACTTCTGTGATCCGCAAAGTCCCTGGCAACGCGGCACCAACGAAAACACGAATCTCCTGTTGCGGCAATACTTCCCGCGAGGCACCGACCTGTCTGTCCATTCGCAAGTGCAGCTCGACCAGGTCGCGCTGCGCCTGAATCAACGCCCCAGAAAAACCCTAGGCTTCGAAACTCCTGCGAGTAAACTGCAAGCCAGTGTTGCGTCGACCATCTGAGCCGGCAGCGTTTACCAGGCACTTGACCCGAACCCGTTCCAGTTATTGTCGGTACATGAACACTCAAACGCACTGCGAATCTAAAGCCGCTCTCGAAAGTAGTTAAAAACTAAGTAGCCGAGCAGTCCCGAAATGACGGCAATCACCAAATTGACGACTGAAAAGATATCTTCAACGGCGAAAGCCAAACTCTTTCCCCGGCCATTTGCACGAGTAAATTCCCCCATCAAAAGATTGGAATAGAACAGGAAGATTATGAAACCGACCTCGACCAGCGCCTTCCAGGTCGGTGTCAACTTTCGAGGTAGTTTCGGATTCGAAGCCATCCGCTGACTATACCAAAGCAGTCTCGATGTAGAAGCCGAATCGGATAGCTGCTTTGGGAGAAGGCCACATGTCCGGTAACCGCGTTCTATAAAAGGGGATGTCAAGGGAAACACTTCGCCGTTGACTGGAAGGAAGGGTTTTGCCTTGACCTCCAGCCTTCGTAATGGAGCGAGGGGTTCGTGCTTTTCCGTCCGGCGAAGATTCATGCTCTTGGCGTGACGACGTTATCGGCCTTCGGAGGCAAACAAGCAGTGCGGTTGCATGGTGTCAACCATGGTTCTATCTGAGGCTCGAGGCCTATAGCTTTTTCTGGTTGTCCGAGGGGGCATATGGTTAATCCAGTGACTCGGTGCCGGAGCACCAGGCCCAACGCGGTTATGGATACTCACCCTCGAACCAGAGCATCGCAAGAACCGACAAACCACCGCCAGGAATGAGTCTAGAGATGGAAGAGTCCTCGAACGATGCTCAAGCTGCTTGTGGCTTCAGTTGGTCGGCGTCGAAACGCACTCCTTTCTTCCACACCAGCAAAGTGATGGCCGCGATCTTGCGCGCCAGCGTGAGCCGGGCCATCGGCGGTTTTATGCCTTTGGCCACCAGCGACGCGTAGAACTCCTGGAAAGGTCCGGCTACTGCGGCCGCCCGGATGGCCGCACCTTTGAAGATATTTTTCAGATCGTGGTTATGATTTTTGTTGAGGCCGCGAATGGCCAGAATTTTCTTGGAACGCCGGAGCTGGCCATGCACCATGCGGTATTCCGCGCTGTTGCGGGTTTCTAGCGCCAGGCCGCTGTAACTCCACAGCTGGCGTTTGGTGCGAAAGCGATGCGGCGTTTGGATGAGTGCCAGCAACAGGGCCGCACGAATCGGTCCGATCGAAGGGATCTGCCGCAGCAATTTGCTGGCCTGGTGCTTGCTGCTCTCGACTAGCAACTCGCGCCGTACTTGCTGGTGCAAGAGCAGCAGGGCGTCGAACTGTTGGTAGTAAAACTCGGCCCGGCGGCGCACCCCGGCTTCGGCGATTTTCCCGAGCCATTCGGCACGGTGGCGCGCCGCGTAAACTTGCTGGCCGGCGCAGGGAATGGCCCAGCTTCGGTACAGCGCTTTGATACGAACCATCACCCGCGTCAAATCTCTGGTGATCGTCATATAACTGCGCGCCAGTTCTTTCACCGTGCGGATGCCGTGGTCTTGGTGATACACCGAGCGCAGCAGATTCGAGCGCAACAACTCGGCCAGCTTGCGGGCATCGATACGATCACTTTTATTTCCGACCTTGAGCAGAGCATTTTTTCGTGGATCGCACACCAGCACTTGCCGGACATGAGGCTTAAGCAGATCGTGCAACCATGCCGCACAGGTGCCTTCTTCGAAGGTTACCTGCAAATCGCCGTGTAGACCGTGCATGAACTGCAGAATCGTTGCTGCTTTCGTTTCGAGGATGGACTCCATCACGAGTTTTCCAGCGGAATCCAGAACCGTCGCCGAGATCGTTGCCTGATGCACATCCAGCCCAATATACTTGGCGTCATTCATGAGGGCGCTCCTTGTAGGTGATGATGCGAACGATCAAAACCTACTCCAAAAGGGCGCCCTTTTATAATGCGTTAATCAGGACCTTATTTTTCTTGTCAGAGCGTTGGAACGCTATCTGCGTTAAGAGAAATTCCGGTGGGACCAACCGACGGGATAAAGGACATACTCCTCCTTTCCGCGAAGATAAAATTTTTCTTTTAGCCCAGCTTCAATCCGAGCATACTTACCGAATCGAGGGCTAAGATGAAACTTTTACTTTTCCTTCTGGCGATAGAGCTAGCGCTTCCTGCCGGCAATTTCGCGCAAGGCACGAAACCCGGTTCCGGCTCCGGCCCGAAACCAACATCCACGGGAAGCACTCCGCCCGGCGTGGCGTGCGCATTACCTCGCGGGAATTGCGTCGTATCAAATCCGCGACTACGACAAAGCGCTAGAAGAGGCGCAAGCGGCGGTTGCATCAGGTCAGGACAAGACTGGTGGATCTGTGCTGTTGGTGGGTCAGGCGCAAGCAGCGTTGCATCAACGTGATGCGGCACTGGCGACGTTCAATCAGTATTTGAAGGAACAAGTGGATGGCTCACGAGCGGCGGCGGCACGGCGTGAGATCGAGAAGCTAAATGGGTCGTCGGGACAAGGCAAAGTTGAGCTTGCTGCTGTTTCACCCACAGGCGGGACCGGGAACGGCGGTTCGAGTTCGGATGTGGCTCCCTTGCGAATCGCGGGTACAGACGATACCGCGATGCAATCGGCTGAATTGCCGGATTTGCCGTCGTTACCGCTGACGACGGAAACGAATTGGGCTCCGCCGGATGTCGATCAAGAGAATTTGATGTTCGACACCAGCGCGGAGTCTTGCCCGCTAAACTTAGTCGAAACCAAAGTAGGCGCGCGCACTGAAGAACTTATTTCCAACGTCGATCAATTCACGGCGACCGAGGACATGGAGCACACGGCGCTGAGCCCACTCGGGCTCCAGGTCTCGCACGAAACGCGCCAGTTCAATTACCTGGTTGAGATTCGCAAGAGCGGTGCAAAGGATCTCGACGTGCAGGAATATCGCGATGGGTCGATTTCGGTACAGCAATTCCCCGCGCACCTGGGAACGGTTGGATTGCCAATGCTCGTGCTCGTGTTTCATCCCTACTATCAGTCGAGATACGACTTTAAGTGTGAAGGCGGCGGCTCATGGAATGGGCGAAAGACGTGGGTCGTTCATTTCCAGCAGAAAGCTGACAGTCATAGTGAAATGCTGGTTTACCACGTGAACGGACGATTCTACCCAGTCGGAATGAAGGGCCGCGCCTGGATTGACGAGGAGACATCGCAGATCCTAGCGATGGAATCCGACATGATCAAACCGATTCCAGAGGTCCGGTTAATGCGGGATCACCAGTTGATCGAATACGGACCAGTAGCATTTTCAAAGGCGGGCATGAACATGTGGCTACCCAAGAGCGCGGATTGGTATTGCAGTATCTCGGGACATCGCTATCACCGGCGGCACTCGTTCAGCAATTTCCTGCTGTTTCAGATTGACGATTCGCAAAAGATTGGGAAGCCGAAGGAGACAGACAACCAGAAGAACTAGTGAGCCGACCCAAGCAGTGTTACCGAAACAGGCGGGGCGCGAAGTCCTTCAAGTCGCGTCGCCAGGTCTGCCATTCGTGATCGGTGCCAGGAGACTCATAGAAGACGTGCCGAATCCCTGCTTCGCTGAGCGAATTGTGCAGGCGCTGGAGACCTGTGCGCATGCGCTCAGGTTCCACGGTACCCACGCCGAGCCACAACAGATGCACACGCTTCGCGAATGCCGCAGGGTCGGCAAACACGCCGTTATAGTCCTTACCCGCATCAAGCTTGCGATCGCCCAAGACGAGCATCCCGCCGGCGCCACTGAATCCACCAATGTAGGAAAACAGGTCCAGGTGATCGAGAGTAATTTGAAAGGTCTGCATACCACCCATGGAAAGTCCTGCCATCGCTCGATGATCGCGATCGCTTAGTGTTCTGAAGCTCGAGTCGATGAACGGAATGAGGGCTTTTGTCACGTCATCCTCAAACGTCGAAGCCATCTCCTGCATACCCTTGAGCATTTCTGGCGAGCCGAAGGGCTTGCTCATGAAATCCGGAAACGGCTGTCCGGCGCGAGCAGCGTACCCATAAGCCATGGCCACGATCGTTGGTTTGCAGTTTCCGGCTGCGAGCAGATTATCCAGTATGAAGTTCGCGCGGCCTTGCCTGATCCATCCGGTCTCGTCCTCACCAGCTCCGTGCTGCAGATAAAGCACGGGGAAACGAGCGGTGGACTGCTCGTACTTCGGAGGCGTGTACACAAGGGCGTGCCGCCAGCTTCCTGTGACCTGCGACAAGTACCAAACTTCGCGGACTTGCCCGTGAGGCACATTTTGAGGGGAATAGTAAGTCGAGCCAGACTCGGGAACCTCTACAGCGCTTACAGGGCGCCCTCCGCCGAAGTAGGCGTGCGTATTTGGGTCGCTGACATCAGCGCCGTCAATCTGAACCGTGTAGTAGTGAAAGCCAGGAACCAGCGGCGGCGTCGTCACCAGCCAAAATCCATCTGTCTGCTTGGCCATGTCGAGTTTCGGGCCGCTCCAAAAGTTGACCTTTACCGCAGTGGCGTTGGGAGCCTTCACGCGGATCTGCACCTTGCCGGCGCTATCGACGCGTGGATACTCGGCGCCCCACACGTTGGTTTCGGATGGCTTGAATCCATCCGTCTCCTGAGCGAGGCTCGAAAAAGTGGTGAGCAGTAGCAAGGCGAGAATCGGCACTAGCTTCAAGAATGTTCTCCCCATGAGTTATCGGCCTTTTGCAAGGGCGCGGCAGAGTCTACATCAAAACCGAATCGAGCTAAGCACAAAACGGTTCGCAGGGACAACACACGGCTCAAGCTATTTCTTCGATCGCTGCGCGGATGAACCATTCAGCTGAGCACCGACAGTCCCGCACTTGCCGGAATTCATGTCATAGATGCCGGCGCGTAGATGGATTTCACCTGGGGGGACATCGATTTCCTCGTGAATTTGCATTCCCACCTGCTGAGTCGCTTCGTACACCTTGGGATCCATCGTTAGATTGTTGCGCTTCCGGACTATGTTCAGGATGTCGCCGTCCGGACTGAATGCAATGAGCATAATTTCAATACGGCCACGACGCGTGCCGTTGGCGTCTGACCCCATGGCGATGTCAGGCAGAGCCACAGCGAAGTTGACATCGTAGCGGGTAAACGGCGATTTCAATTTGGTGTTATTTCCCGCACGCGGGGCATTCGCAGGAGGCTGCGGATTCTTGGGCACGACCTGCACCTTGAATAGGATCTGGTCGAAATCCGGCATGCCTATACCGATCAGCGGCACGAAGGGGTCGTCGGCCCCCTCTTGGGAGGCGAATTCGTGGCTGGGTTGGTCAGCGAAGTAGCCGCGGCGATAGGAAAGTGCGTAGTTGTTGTCTGCGAGGCTGACCTGAATGCGGCGGAACTTGCCGTCATTCTTATCGTTGGTGGGTGAATAGGCCAACGTGTAATAGTGCGAGCCGTTGCCCACAGCGTCTTTTACGGCGTCGCTCAACGCGTTCGCGCTGTAAAAAGCGCGGCCGCCAGTCTCCTCGGCAATGGTTTCCATGGCGATTTGATTAGCGCTGAGGCGGGCCTCGAGTTCCCGGCGCGAACCGGCCAGTTTGCTGGCATCGAAGGTTGGGTCTCCCAGAACTCCAAGCGCAGACACAGGGTAGATGGCGACCTGTGCCGCGGTGAGCGTGTCCGCGGTTTTCTGAATGTGATCCTGATTCTTGGGAACTCTGGCGCGAGTGTCCGGGAAGAAGCTGACCGGGAAGTTGTCTGAGAACCAGATAAGATTTTTGCGGGCAGGAATCGCGGAAAGATAGCGGGCGATTTGCTGGAAGGCTTGTAGAGTCAGCTCACTGCGGGAGTTGGCTCGCTCGGCGGCCTCGTCGCGCTGGAAAGACTCCACGGCATCAATGGCCGAGGGCGCAGCCTGACTCTTGCGCATTTGCCGGAGAATTTCCGCGTCGCTGTATTGGTTAGCCTCAGTCGGCAGGTTTCGAGAGATTTCGGGGGCGACGCCGAGTTTTTTGTCTTCCAAGGCCGCGGAGAGGCCGGAAAAATCGGTGGTAAACCCGCGGACGATGCGGAGGTGGGAATCGAGCGCGAAAACGGCGAGACGTGTGCCGGGCGGGACCTCGCCGAGATATCTGATTACCTGTTGCCGGACGAATGCCTGATTTTGTGGTTGCGTGTTGAGAAGGTCGAGCAGCAGAACGTTGACGGAATCGGCGCCTCGAGCGGCCGGAAAGTTGGTGAAGACGTTGGACGGCATCGGCGGCAACTTTATTTCGTTGGGAGCAGCACCCTTGTGTTCCTCGAAGGAAGCGGCAATCTGCGGGGCGCCGTCCTCCGAGACGTGAAAGTCATCCTTGCGGAGGCCGAGAACGGATTGTCCTTGTTTGTCGGTGACAACCACGTCCACCACGACGATGCGGCTTTCGGCTTTGATGGTAGGGCCCTGAACAGGGGCGGACACAGGCGGTCCTTGCTCGCGGGATTGAGGGAGACAGAGTCCCGCGAGAAGGAGGAGCGAGGCGGCCGAGAGTAACGAGCGAATCATGCGAATCCGTAGAAAGTCTCTCACAAAGAGTAGAGAGTATATAGATCACAAGCGGTAAAGGCCGCGGGAATGGATAGCGTAGGTGCTGATATGCACTGGTATCGGCGCACGGAACCAGGAGAGGAAGTCGCAATGCCGGACAAGTGCCGTACCAGGACTCCGCTGGTCCGGACAGCGCGTTAATCAGGCATGGCGAGATCACGAGATTGCTATTGTTGCGCCGGTTCGCTGCGGACTTTTTCGACGACCTCGTGGATGGAGCTGATGATCAATTCTTGCGGGATCGACCCATGGTTCGCATTCGGGACAACGATTTGCCGCCCGTGCGTAGAAAGCCCGACGAGCTTCGGTTGTATTTCGTGAATCCACACTTGCTGATACGCCGCAGCCTCCCGATTTAGTTCGGCATCTCCGAAATCGAACGGCTGACCTGCCGTCAGCACAATTAAGGGAAAGTCTCCAATCCTCGTCACAGACGATCCCTCGGCAAAGCTCTCTGGCAGGACGATCCCCGTCGAGACGTTTCCTACCAACGACTCTGGCCGTTGCCGGAGGGCCTCGATGATCTCTTCGCGGGTCATTTGCGAAGGATCCTTGCCCTGCGTCGGAGACGATTGCGTTAGTCGCACCAAGCCAACGAAAGCCGCGGCCTCGAGTGCCATCTGAAGTGGGTGCCAGAGGAATCGCGGCGCCGTGCGGCCCAGAACGAACTTGGGTGCGCGCCGTAGTTCGTCTTCGTGCGCGGAGTCAATGAGTATCATCCCAGCTACTTCCTTCGGGTAAAGGCCCCCATAAACCCGCGAGTTCAGACCGCCAAAGGACGCGCCGGCGAACACGTAGGGCGCTGGCACGCCTGCTCGTTTCAAGAGCATATGAAGATCGTTGGAGATCGCCACGCTAATTCGAGGGAAGGGCCCCAAATCGCTCCAACCCTCGCCCGCGCGATCGTACCAGCAGGCTTGTGTGAACTTGGCGGCTTCCGGCTGAAACGACTGCCACTCGAGGCCGGGGCCGGGTCCGCCAGACTCGAAGATCACCGGAGGCGCACCTGCTCCCGAGCAGAAGATATTGAGAGTCCGGCCGCCAATGTCCACGGACCTGCCGATTTGTGGAAACCGCGCTCGGTCACGCCTGCGTCCGAGTTGTTCGTATACGATCCCTGCGACGAGCGCCGTCGCGATCAAAAGCGCTAGGCTCTTTAGAACGATCCTGGTTCGCCGACGCAAAAGGAATTCTCCTTTCCGCAGAAAACTAAAACGGTCAGCTCAGATATCCCGCGCGGTTAAGGGTGCACCGGTCTGTCCCACGGTAGAAAGCTTCCAAAGGCAATCACGAGGAGAAGAATTCCCCCGAAACTCGCAGCTACCCATCGCCAGACATCCGGATTCTTTAGCCATTGCCGAACAAGCGAGGTGCAGGCATCAGCGATAAGCGAGGCCGCCCCGAACGTGGCTTCTGCCTCGTCGAATACCCAAAGCATCTCGTCTTTGAATCGCACGCGAAACGCCGCAGGGTGCAATCGAACGAGACAACGATACAGGTCACGGACCATCACGCTCTCCTCGGCCGAATCCTCAAGTGCGTCTTCGCTTCAAGAAACACGCTTTCCAGTCGGGTAATCTCAGTGGAAAGCAAACTTCGTCCGAATTTGGTCAGTCTGTAATAACGACGTCTGGAATCATCGTCTGGGATGCGAGGCGAAATCTCGTCAACGATGCCCTGGTCCAATAGTTTTTCGAGGTTCTCGTACAAGGTGGCAGGCCCCAGCTTGTATCGACCAGCTGTTTGTCGAGCGATCTCCTGCATGATTCCATATCCGTGGCGGTCTTCGCCGGCCAGCGCCAGCAGGATATGCAACACCGCGGGGGATAAGGGCAGGAACTGGTTGAGATCTTCTGGCATGGTCGGAATCCGGTATATCGGATTCCGATAGAGACTGTCAAGTCTTTTTCGAGCCAGCCGCTGGCTCCAGGGTGTGACCGCCCCGCGAATCAGGCATCCGGATTACGCCCGGGTGCGCGTCATGAAAATTATTGTTCGCGGAGCAGGGTTGCCGGGTCGGCGTGCAGCACGCGTCTCACGGGACCCGCGACCGAAAGGGATGCGGTGAGCACCGTAGTTAAGACAACCGCGGCAAGCACAAATGGATCCTGCGCTGTGGCCTGGTACACAATCGCGGAAAGCAGCCGGCTTGCGGCCACGCCGAGCAATATGCCGACAACCGAGCCGCTGGCAAGCAGGATCAGCATACGACCCAGCGCTGCCGCCAGAATCTGCTTCGCCTGCGCACCGAGCGCCACACGAATGCTCATCTCCCGCAGCCGCTTGCTGACCGTATAGGAGGCCAGGCCGAAAGTGCCGGCGATCGAGAGCAGGAGTCCAAAACCGCCAAAGATGCCGAGGGCGACGGTAGCCACCTGGGATGGAAAGAGACTCAGCGACAGCTGGGTGTTCCAGGGGCCCGATTCCTCAATAGGAACGGCGCGGTCAAGATCGCGGACCACTCCGCGAATGGTGGCTACCATATCGCCCGTGTCGCGATGGGTTCGCACGATGAGCGCCGTATTCGTGTCCCCTTCCTGCGAGATGGGGAAGAACGCTGCGGCTTCCGGATCTTCACTGAGCGTAAAGTGTTTTCCGTCTCCCATGATGCCCACGATCTGGATCGACGCACCGGAGCTGTTTTTGAAATAACGTCCGACGGCTTGCTCCGAGTGGAAGAGTCGCCGGGCAAACTCCTGATTCACAATGGCAACCGGCGGCGTTTTCGGAGTGTCGGCAAAGCTCACGTCGCGTCCGGCGAGCAGTGGTGTTCCAGAGGCGGCCAAATATCCTGGCGAGACCTTGTAGTGATAGGTATCAAATGCCTTGTTCGAGGGTCTGAAATCGGCACTTTGTTGGGAGAAGACAGGAGAGGTGGTTTGATAGAGGGATAGTGGCGTGGTATTTGCGTAGCCTGCCGCTTCCACTCCCGGGAGCTGCGAGACCCTTTCCAGTAGCTGGCGCTGAAAATGATCGGCGGCGGCATCGCTCGAATAGCCAGCCTGACTCAGATCGAATTGCGTACGCACAGCATTCTTCGGATTGAAACCCAGGTCCATGGTCAGCGCTCTGCCCAGGCCGCGCAGCGAGACAAAAGCAGCCGTGACGGTGACGCAGCAGAGCGCGATCTGGGCCGCCAGCAGGACATCGCGCAAGCGCCCAGCGGCGTCCGGCGTAGGATTGGCTTCCGCCGCTCTTGATCGCCTCATTTGGATCGGTCTTGAAGATCTGCCGCAATGGCATCACGCCGAACAGAACGCCGGCGAGCACGGAGATAAGGAACGCGATCAGGAGCAACGATGGCTGCGGCATTACGACGAAGAACTCGATAGGGAATTTCGTGGATGGATGCCAAGTAGCCAGGCCGCTGAGGGCCATCCATGCCAGGACGCAGGCGCACGCGCCCCCGAAGGTCGAAATCACCAAGGCCTCCACCTTGATCTGGCGGAGGATGCGCCAGCGGCTCGATCCAATGGCCATGCGGATGGCAATTTCGCGCGTGCGGTCTGCCGTACGCGCTGCGAACAGGCTGCCAAGGTTGGCGCATGCGGCGAGCAGCACAATGCCGGCCAGCCCCATTACCCCGGCCAGAAAACCGCGCACCGGCCCGCCGAGAAAGTCACCGATCAGACCAGGACGCGCGAGCTTGAATCCCAGCCCCTCTTCGTCCTTCGGATATTGCCGGGCAATGCGGGCGGAAATGGTGTTCAATTCCGCCTGCACCTGGGGCATGGTGACCCCGTCCTTGATGCGCACGGTGGTAAAGAGGTTCTTGCGGCTGCGCGACTCAAGCCAGTTGACCCCATCCAGCGATGCTTCATTGGCCATCGGAACGCAAATGTCGGACTGGCCAAATTTTTCGGTCCCGTGGAAGCTTTCCGGCGTGACCCCGACGATGGTGTACGGATGCTTGTCCAGGCGGATCGTCTTTCCCACGATGTTGGGGTCCGCGCCAAAATCGCTGTTCCACGCTGGCCAGGAAAGCACGGCAGCCTCTGAAGCTCCGGGATGATCGTCATCGGCGCGCTCCAGCAGACGCCCAAGGAACGGCTTGACGCCGACGACCTCGGAGTATTGCCCGCTTGCTTCGCATCCCCAGACGGGCCGGGTGACGCCGTTGGCTTCCAAGCCAAATTCCTGCACCTCAACGGCGGCTACCGCAGAAAACACCGTATTGTTATCGCGGACATCGCGCATTTCCGGATACGAAAGAAAGGGGCCGCCGTCCGTGGGCTGAAGGTCCATCACTCGGTCTGCGTGGGGCACGTCCAGTGGCCGCAGGACTAATGCCTGCAAGACGCCGAAAACGATGACATTGGCGGCGATGCCGAGCGCCAGGATAAGCACCGCGGTGAGAGCAAAGCCGGGAGAACGGCGCATCTGGCGCAGCGCGAATCGCAGGTCCTGCCATAGAGAATCGAGAAACGCGCCCGTCCGCGAATCGCGCACTTGCTCCTTCACTTGCTCCACTCCGCCAAGTTCGATCCGCGCGGCGCGTTGCGCTTCGTGCGGCGGCATGCCCGCGCGAATGTTTTCCGCTATCAGCATTTCGAGGTGGGAACGGACCTCCTGGTCGAGGTCTACCTCCACACGCCGGGATAAAAAGAGATTTCTCAGGAAACTTCGGGCTTTCACAAGCAGCGGCATGATGAACACCTCTTTACGACGCTTCTAAGGCCTGCGCGATAGCCCAAGTAATGCGGCCCCATCGTTCGGTTTCGACTTCGAGCTGCTTTAATCCCGCCTTGGTCAAACGGTAGTACTTGGCTCGGCGGTTGTTCTCAGACTCTCCCCAAAAGGAGGAAATCCAACCTTCTTCTTCCATTCCGTGTAGCGCGGGAAACAGCGAGCCTGGCTTAACGACAAAGGTGCCGCCGGTGATCTGCTGGATCCTGCGCGAGATTCCCAATCCGTGCATCTCGCCGGCGATCAGCGATTTCAAGATCAGTAGGTCCAAAGTTCCTTGCAGCAGGCTTGTCGGTTCAGGGCTCAATTTATGGCTCCTATCGGCTCTCTATAGGAATAATACGAGTCTACGTATAGAGTGTCAATAGGAAAGAACATGCCAGTGGATCCCGAGGCCGGATCAGCGAAAACAACCGCACCAGCGTCCCCATCCTTTATCTCTTTCACTCTTTCTCTTATACTTGTATGTTTAACCAGCGGCTTAGGAGCTCTCGGTAATGGCAGGAGCAGGTAACCAACGACAACAGATTTTCTCGCGCATTCTTCTCGGCGCCGTAGTTCTGGTCCTGGCCGGAGGCATGCTCCTCTACCTGGTGCCCTCCATGCCGGGTACAGGAGAGGCTTCCACCGACGCCGTCGCCAAGGTTGGGGATGAAACCGTCAGCGTGGATGAAGTGCGCCAGCAGCTCTCCGAGGTTGAACAGCGCAATCCCACCCCCAATTTCAAGATGCTTGAGCCCATTTACGCCCAGCAAATTCTGAAGCAGCTCATCTTCGAGAAGGAAATTGAGTACGAAGCAAAGCGCCTGGGAATCCGCGTATCCGACGAAGAACGCGCCGACCGCATTCGCCAGTTCCTTCCCACCGCCTACAACGGCGACACCTTCGTGGGCATGGACCGCTACGCCGCCGAAGTGCAAGCGCGCTTTCAAATGCCCGTCCCGAACTTTGAGGAGTTGATCCGCCAAGGCTTGCTCCAGGAAAAATTCCGCAAGCTCGTTACCGATGGCATCAGCGCGGGTCCTGCCGAGCTGCAAGAGGAATTTCGCTACCGCAACGAGAAAGTGAAGCTCGACTACGCGCTCATCAAACCGGAAGACCTGGAAGCGAAAATCACTCCGGACGAAGCGGAAATCAAGGCGGCCTACGACAAGGACAAGAGCAAATACGTGGTACCGGAAAAGCGCGTCGTGCGCTACGGTTTGCTGGACACCAACCAGCTCCGCCAGAACGTCCAGATTTCCGATGACGACCTAAAGGTCCAATACCAGCAGGACATTCAGCAATATGAAGTTCCCAATCGCGTTCACGTTGAGCATGTCCTCCTGATGACCGTCGGCAAGACCGATGCCGAAGTCGCCGAGATTCGCCTGAAGGCCGACGACGTCTTGAAGCAAGCCAAGAAGGGCGCGAAATTCGAGGACCTCGCCAAAAAATACTCGGAAGATCCCGGCACGAAAGACAAGGGCGGAGATCTAGGCTGGATTACCCAGGGCCAAACCGTTCCCGAATTCGAGAAAACGGCGTTCTCGCTTCCCAAGGGCAGCATTTCCGACGTCGTGAAGACCCAATACGGCTTCCACATCATCAAGGTCTTGGACAAAGAGACCGCCCATACCAAGACCTTCGAGGAAGTAAAGGATTCCATCAAAGCCCCGCTCCTGCTCACCAAGGCAGATAAACAGGCCGGCGACGTCGCCGACAAGTTGTCCGCCGCGATCCGCCAATCCAACAAGGTCTCCCTGGATGATCTGGCGAAGCAGTTTCATCTCACCGTCGGCGAAACCCGCCCGGTCACAGCCACCGAACCAGTCATCGAGCTTGGCAATGCGAAGGAAGTGAAAGACGCGATGTTCGGCCAGCGGCCCGGGGACCTGAGCCTCCCGATCCACACCGACCGCGGCTACCTCGTCCTTTCGGTCAAAGAGGTCCAGCCCGCGCATCAGGGTTCGCTGCAGGAAGTGCGCGACCGTGTCATCGCTGATCTCAAGCAGGTCAAAGGCACTGAACTCGCTCGCCAGAAGGCGCAGGACCTCGAGAAGCGCGCCAAGGCCGGTGAAAAATTCGACACTGCGGCTAAAGCCCTCGGCTTGGACCCCAAAAGCAGCGATGCCTTCGCCCGGAACGGCAGCATCGCCGGTGCCGCCAGCGGCAAACAGCTTGCCGCCGCCTTTCAGATGAAGCCCGGCGACGTCGGCTTTCCCCTGAATCTCGGCGCCAATTGGCTGGTCTACCGGGTGGCCGAAAAACAAGAGGCCAACCCCGGCGATTTCGAGAAACAGAAGAAAGATCTCACCGAGCAAGTGCTCCAAAGCAAACGCAGCTTGGCGTTTGAGGCCTTCCGGACGGCCTTGGAAACTCGCCTCAGACAAGAAGGCAAGCTCAGAATCATGCCCGAAAAGCTGAAAAGCTTTGGTGCCCAAAGCTAGCGTAACCGTTTAATAACAATAGACTTAATATTTTAACAGGGGCGCCCTTGCCTTTGCCCTCGCACCTCGTTACCCTATTTGCGTCTCACACTATGGTAGGTTTCGGCCGGGATGCCGTTGCCAAACGGCTCCTTCTCGGGCTCCTGGCTGAGATCCGAAATGCAAACTCCGTGGACGCCGCGCCGACACATTAGGATTGGTGAATGAACATGCCAGCACGTACATCTGCCGTGCGCAATGACTACCGCTGCAGCATCGAAAAGAACCAGAATGGCAAATATTGCGTGCGCATTCGGGTTCACTACCCCCGCCACGCCTGGTCGCTGAGCGTGTTTTTTCTGGCTTCCTCATTCGATCGAGCTATGAAGAAGCTCGAGGAGTCGTTGGACTTCCTGCAGCGCCACGAAGAAAAGCTCTGGTTTTGGGGCGTCGATCGCGCCGAAGACATGGGTTTTTCCGCCGAATTCTTGAAAGAAGCCGGCATGCGCTTGGATAAGCGCAACGAGTTCCCCCGCAAAGCCGCCAACTTGACCTTGCCTCCGGAGCGCTCCGTACCCGCCTTCGTTCTCGGACCCGTTCGCCGCGGCCTCGCCGAGTCCGTCGAAGCGCCTCGAACCGTCACCGCCGGCGACTGACTTCGCAAGAAGCTTTGTCCGCGCCAATCCTTCCGTGGCGTTATCCAAGCCCGCTACTGCAAAGTGAAATTAATGTCGGCCAAATGGACCGTTCCGCCTGTGGTCGCCATTACGGTAAGCAACGCCTGTCCGGTAACCGCAATATTAAGGCCTCCATTGGTCTGAGACTTAAGGGTGTTGGCATCACCTGAGTAGAGCGCACTGACGTTGTGAGTGCCTACCGTCATACCTTGGAGCAGGATTTGCGCAACGCCGGAAACCACTGGGCTGGGCGTCTCAAAGTAGTTGGAATTGCCGTCGACCACGAAGGTGACGGTTCCTCCCGCCGTCTTCGAAGAGGTCACGTTGGCCGTAAGGTTCACGTTTCCGCCGGAGCTGGAGGTATAGGGAACTTTCAAGCTCGAAGCGCTCAGCGTAATGGACGTCGACGCCGGCCCACCACCACCACCCGCGCCTCCCCCTCCGCCTCCGGTCGACCCTCCGCCGCAACCCACAAAGCCGAGAAACAACAAAACGCAAGAGGCCAGAGCCCCGCCGAAGTTGCCGCGAAGCCGAGAGGGTGCCACAAGAAGAAGAACGAAAAGGATAAGTGCGAGTAGACAGGCGGGTAATAGACGCCAAGAAAACCGCGGGGTGAAGTACGGCAGCGACACCAGAGGAGCTGCACTCGTCGTTGTACTGGATGATGGTGCGAGAGTCGAAATCGTCAGAGTCGAACTCCCAGCGATGCCGTTGCTAAGATTGACCGTACCAGGCGAAAAACTACAGGTAATCCCTGGAGGCTGTGCTTGGCCAAGGGAGTCGAGAGTGGGGCAAGTAAGTGTTACAGGGCTGGAGGCGCCACTTGTTGGGGTTACGGTGACGGTAGCTGTTGCTGAACTTCCTGCGGTGATGGTTGGGGAGGGAAGATTTGCAGCGACATTAAAATCCGGAATGTTGACCGTAATGTTCAGAATGGTTGAGCCGCTCTGCGAATAATTTGAGTCTCCATTAAACATGGCCGCAGCAAAGCTCGAGAATTGCGGAACAAAGCTGATCGATGCGCGCAATTCGAGATTTCCCGAGGAATCGGTGACCGGAGTGTACGAGACCGTGCCGGAAATGGGGTCGTTGTTATAGTAGAAGGTAACTGCGTTGGGAATTTTGGGACTCTTGGAGATGGTCGAGTCGACCAGGGCGGTGAGTGTAACGCTGGTCCCGTACTGAACATTGATCGAGTCGGCCGACAACGTGGTTGTCGTCCCGTAAAAGACGCTGGTTGTCATGGCTCCCGATGTAGAGGGCGCGTAATTTGAATCGCCATTGAACTTTGCGGTGTAGGTGTGCGCTCCCACAGTTGTCTGCGAGATCGGAAATGTCACGTAAAGAAATGGCCCATTTGCCTGCCATCTGCAACTGGGCGTTCCCTGCAGAGCGTTAGTTCCGTCGTAGAACGTGAAGTTACAACTGGGCATTGCCCCAAAGAAACCCATGGTCAGAATCACTTGCAGGTTAAAAGGCGTGGCCACTGTGGATGGCAGGGGTGGGTTCGACAATATGATTCTCGTTGCGCCGGGAGTGATGGTAAGGGTGTAGGTGCTTGAGCTCGCACCGAAGCTGTTGTCACCGCTGTAGTTTGCTGACAACACGTGAGATCCGCCAGGGAGTTGAATCGTGGAGTCCTCCGCAAAGCCCGAACTGTTCAGTGGGAACGTACCGGCATCCAGGGGTGTTGATGTGCCGCCGTTCAAACTGTCCGTGACCGTCACCGTTCCACTGGGACAGTTCGGGGGAGTGCACAAGGCCTGTTCGGGAAATGTAAGTGAAGCGCTGCTGTTGCCGACGTCAAACCGCGCGCGGTAGGACGAGCCATAGGCAATGCTCTTCGGTGTGTTTCCCGTTTCCTTTCCTGTCGTCGGATCGAAAACAGGGACACTGATGAGTGTCTTGCTGCTCTCGATGGTGATGTTCACAGTGACCGCAGGACTTGAATCGCTGGGACCAAACGTTTGATCGCCCTGGTAGTGCGAGTTGAGGCTGTACGTTCCTCCCGGCAGGATTACGCTGCTACTCGTCGCCGCACCATTCACCAAAGACAATGCCTCGATGACGAGAGAACTGCTCGGATCGCTGGGGATCGGGTTGGGTGTCGCTACCAACGCGACCTGGCCTGTCGGTGTACCGCCCGTCCCTGTCACCGTGCTGCTGATTCCTACCGGAGTGCCGTGAGAGATGCCTCCAATTGAGGTCACCTGGTTCCCGCTTACGCTGACCGAGAGTGACGTTGCCGAGGGCGAAAAAGCGACCGAAGACCAATTGTTGACAAGGTTTTCTGCGTTCACTGAGCCGAGACCTGTGGTCAGGTCATAGCCTGCACCCACACTCCATGCCTCAGCATTTGAACTCGGGGAGGTCACTAGGACACCGTTCGTACTTGCACTGGAGACCGAACAATTGGATGTTCCGCCTTGGCACGGCACACTGTTGGTTCCTGCTCCCGCACCGCCCGTCGGCAGATTGCTGTTACCTTTTGTAATGTCGTTGAAAATGCAGCTAGTCGCTTCGGACGTGCCGGACGGGCAACTGGCTCCAGTTTTCTTGGCCAGGGCGTATAGTACGTAGTTCGCATTTCCTTGGCGCGGCGCCGGGTTCGCGGTGCTTGCTTGCCCTTGGTTCACAAGTGCCATGATTCCCGCGAAAGCGGGCGCCGCGGCGGATGTTCCACCCACGCCCTGATATGTGAAGCCGAAGTTGCTCAGGCCGCACGTCGGATTTGGCGGGCTGACAACGTCGGCTTGACAGATGATGTACACGCTGCCGGTGAAGCTGTTGCTTGCGAAGAGAGACACATCGGGTACATCCCTTTTCCCGTCGTTCGGAACACCCGTTCCGGATTGCCACGAGGGCTTCGAATAAACCGTGCTTGGTCCTCCGCTTCCGGCCTGAATATTCAGGGATCCGCTAGGCGCGGAAGCGCCACAGCCGCCAATCCCAATCTGCGCGCAGGAATCATTCCATGGGATTTCGGGGATGTAACCCTTCGCTGATGCCTGAGTAACTGGTGCGTTTGTGAAGCTCCAGTATTGCGTCCAATTGTTAAATTGGTCGAAGTCTGTCCCACCTACGGCAATGTTGAAAGGAGTCGAAGCGAACCCGCTTACGGCGATGCCCTGGGTGGCGGTTTCTTGAGTTTCAAAATCGTCGCAGCCTGCCGATCCGCTGTCGCCTGCAGATAGTATGACTGTGATCCCTTGCGCCGCGGCCTGCTGCCAGAGCGAGTTGAAGAACTGATTGCCGATCGATCCGAGGTGTTGCTCACACTCGCCGAAGCTTTCGCTCATCACGGGCGCAATGTTATTGTCCACGATGTAAATCGCTGACAAATGGACGCCGGAACTCGTCTCCGTGGAGGCCGAAGTCACGAAATCAATCGTCGCCCCCGGCGCGACGGCGCCAGACCACTGGACGTCCAGGTCGGACTCGCCCTCACTTGCATTGAAGCCGGGATCCGGGCCGTTAATGATGATGTTCTTGCCTGAGAAATTCTGCGCTAGGCCAAACAGGTTTCGAAAATCGACGATGTCTTGCACGTTGATGTCAGACTCGCCGGCGACGGCGATCGTTTGACCGGTGCCATCGATTTTGGGATTAGCGCTTAGCAGTGGCGCCGAGTTGTAGATCGTCGCGAAGTCTCCAGGTGCAAGGGGGAAGAATGACTGGCTTCCTGCTGGAGTGAACAGCGGCTTTACCTCACCGGTAGCCTTGGAACGAAAAAACGTACCCACGGGGATTCTGTGCGATATTGGGCGAAAACTGGTTAGGGAAACTACGCCGCTGACGACGGACGCGAGCGCCGCCGGAATCTGTGGATCGCTGGCGTTTGCGATTTTCTCCACGCCCTTGACCAGATAGCGATGAATTTCTGTGTGAAACGCGTTGCGAACTTGACCGGCGTTACCAGAGAACTCGATGATCGTGCGGCCCTGATTGACTTTCATGTTGGTGAAGCCGTGCGAGGACAGCCATGACATTACGCTTTGAACGTCGCCATCGGCGGGGCCAAACTGTTGGCCGAACTGTTGCGGTGTGAGCCATTTATGGAAATTCGGGGAGCCCTTGCTCATCTGCTCGCTCATAAGTTGTTGCAAGAATGCTTCTTGCTCCGTGCTGCGCAGCAGCAGCAGCAGTATTCGACTCATGGTTGTGGCGTCTGATACGAGACCTTGATCGTTCTCCGAACGGGCGAGAGGGTGGACGTTGCCGTGCAGCGTGACGACATTCTTTTCATCAATGGATTGGTTGATCCGCGCCGTTGCATTCGCGGACTGTCCGTCTGTGTGCTTTGCCATCAAGAGCAGGAAACCCAGGAACACACCAAGCCTGCGCACACTCAAGCGTGTAGTGCCCATAGTCCTCCGTCCCGGAATGATTTGCGGATGAGTGTTACCCTAACAAATTATTAAGATGCTGTACATAGACCTAATTTATCAATACCGGCTAAATTCTAAGTCGATCTGCAGCTTAGACTGATCAGGGCTAACCTCCTATACGGCCTCCGTGCGCATCCTGTACTCGCCAAGCGGGTTCACGGGCCCCGGACCTTGACCTTGACTTCTTCCCTTTTCTTCGCCATCATGCCGGGCATTCCTTCACGGAAACCCGCGACGCAAGCTAAAAGTCACCTGCTCCAGCCTCCCACTTAATCACAAAGTGTGCCCGGCAGGACGACTAAGTCGGCGCGGACGGAGAGAAGATGAACACAATAATTGCCAAGAAAAGAAGCATGTACCTGTCTCTGCTCGTGGTCTTACTGCTCGTCGCAGGAAGCATCACCCTTCGAGCCGCACAGCAAGCACCGCCAGCCGCACAGCAAACCCAGGCCCCGGCACAGTCCGGTGATCAGACGCAACCCGATTCGAGCACCAAGAAGAAGAAAAAGAAGAAAACCACCGATGCAGCTGCCACCGACGCTTCTTCCCAGACAGCAACGGGCGCCGGCACCCCTCAAGCTGACGACACCCGCGGCACCACCAAGAAGAAGAAATCAACGAAGACGGCTACCGCGGATCAATCCCAGGCTGCAGATAGCTCCGCCGCGTCCGACACCAGCGGTACCACAAAGAAAAAGAAATCAACGAAGACAGCTACCGCGGATCAATCCCAGGCTGCAGACAGCTCTGCTACCTCCGACGCCAGCGGCGCGACCAAGAAGAAGAAATCGACAAAGACCGCTGCTGCCGATCAATCTCAGGCTGCAGACACCTCTTCAACGGCCGACGCTAGCACGAGCACAAAGAAAAAGAAGAGTAAGCCGAAGGCAGACGACTCGACAGCTACTGCCTCAACGACCTCAACGCCTGCGGCAGCAACTCCCGCGCCAAGCACGCCGCCCCCCGCGACGCCCGCGGCCAAGCCCGCTACTTCGACCGGCAGCACTCCAGCGGCTTCCAACGCCTCCAGCAAAACCACCACACCCAGCGCTCCGGCCACCAAGACGCCCGCCACCACGCAGGCTCCTCCGGCCAATACGGCCGGCACCGTTTGGGTGAACACCGACTCTGGCGTCTACCACAAGCCCGGAACCCGCTGGTACGGCAAGACCAAGCAGGGCAAGTACATGACCGAAGCCGATGCGCAAAAGGCCGGCTATCGGGCGGCAGAGAAGGAATAGTGCAGGTTCGCAGCAAATCGTAGCGACCATGTTCGAAAAAGGAGAAAGCGTAATGAAGAAGCAAATCTCTCGGCTGTTGCTTGCAGTTTTGGTGATGGTCCTCGGCGTCTCCGTAGCGGTTTCGCAACCCCATGCCACTCCCGCGGCAGCGCCTGCTCCACAGACGAAGGCAGCCCCGGCCGCCGGCGACCTGCTGGACATCAACAGTGCCACGAAGGACCAGTTGGACGCCCTTCCGGGCATCGGCGAGAAGTATGCCCAGAAGATCATCGACGGGCGTCCCTACGCCAAGAAGACCGACCTGGTGCGCAAGAAGGTCATCCCGCAGGCGACTTACAACAAGATCGCCAGCCAGATTATCGCCAAACAGAAGTAGCTTCCAGCGGGGCGGCTCCGTAATGGCCGCCCCGCGCTCTTTCGCCCATCTAGGAGGGCACATGGGAATCTTCGATGAAATTAAAGAAGTGGCGGGACTCGGTGGTTCTGCGCTAGGCGAGCAGCATGCCGGCGCGCTTAGCGCCGTCATGGAGTACGTGAACAGCCCGCAGGTAGGCGGCGTTGCCGGTTTGCAGAGGATGTTCCAGGAAAAAGGGCTGGGCGGAATCGTCAGCTCGTGGGTCAGCAGCGGCCAAAACCTGCCGATCTCGGCCGACCAACTCCAGAGCGTCCTTCACAGTGACGCCCTGAACCAGGCCGCCGCAAAGTTCGGCGTCGACCCGAGCCAGCTCACGTCCATGATGTCGCAGCTATTGCCTCATGTGGTGGACAAGCTGACTCCGAACGGCCAAGCTGCCGCCGCCGGCCAGTAGAAACACGCATCGCTCCTGCTGGGTCCGAGACGTCTTCCCAGAGGCGTCTCTCGCACCCGCGCTACTTCTCGCGCAGAATCACTTCGCCTTGCCCGACGATCTGCTCGTTCAGCCACAGCCGGTATTTGTAGGTGCCGGCCTTCGTGCCCACGCGTGGTGGCCCGCTCAGCAGCCGCATGCCTGTCGGCGCTTGAAAAATGTTCGACGAAAAAGGGCAGCGGTTCACGTCAAACTCCACGCGAAGGTTCCCGGCGTCGGAGATCCACGAAATCTGATCGCCTGGATCGAGAACCACTGCCTGCGGGATCAGTCCAACCAGTACCGGCCGTTCAGCCATTTCCCCTCATTTCTGTCTTCACCTGCGGAACGATAACACATCCGCCTTTAGCCCTCGCAGCATCTGCTTCACGATGTGCAAGGGACGTCCAGAACATCTCGCTCCTGTCCCAACGGCCAATCCTGGGCACCAAGCGCGTACAAAAGTATTACACACCTGTACGTCGGTACGTCTTGACCCCTCATCTACGCCCTCATACACTGAACCAAGCTGATTTGTGGCGCTGCAACCTCAGAGTTTTGCGCTCGCCCAGACCTTCCAAGCGAGCGCCCCACGCGCCAACTAGGTACGCATCGAACGCCGGAACTTCAGGCGAAGGAACCAGCTGCATGGCTACAGCTTCACGACCACTGTCTATACCCTTGCCGAATGGCGCGCGCATTTCGCTGGTGGGAGTCGCGCCGTTCGCCGTCATGCACCTGCTCGCCCTGGGCGTTTTTTTCGTTCCATTTCGCTGGTCGTATCTGATCACCTGCGTCGCGCTGGTCGCTGGACGCATGTTCTGGGTCACCGCCGGCTATCACCGCTACTTCTCGCACCGCTCGTACAAGACCAGCCGCGTCTTCCAGTTCGTCATCGCCTTTATGGCCATGACCTCTGCGCAAAAGGGCGTGCTTTGGTGGGCCGCTCATCACCGCCACCATCACAAATTCTCAGATCAGGAAGACGACCTTCACTCGCCCACGCTCTTCGGCTTTTTCTGGTCGCACATCGGCTGGATCGTCTCGGACCGCTACAACGGCACGCGCCTCAATTACATCGCCGACTTCGCCAAGTTTCCCGAGCTGCGCTGGCTCAATAAGTATCATTTCATTCCGCCCACGCTCTTGGGCGTTTCGCTCTACCTGATCGGCGGTCTGCCGCTATTCCTGTGGGGCTTCTGCCTCAGCACCGTGCTGCTCTGGCACGACACGTTCACCATCAATTCGCTTTCGCACCTGTTCGGCACCGTCCGCTACGAGACCACCGACACCAGCAAGAACAATTGGTTCCTCGCGCTGCTCACCCTCGGCGAAGGCTGGCACAACAATCATCACCACTTCATGGCGAGTGCCCGTCAAGGCTTCTTCTGGTGGGAAGTTGACATCACTTACTACACGCTGAAGGTCCTCTCCTGGTTCGGCCTGGTTTGGGATCTCCGACAAGTTCCCGCGCATCTGCTCCATTCCGAAGAACGCCAAGAAGAACTCGCCGCGTAAAATTCCTCTCGTAGTGGCCGGTCTTCAGACCGGCTCTTCGTCTCCCAACGTTCCCGCGTCTCAGCCTCCTGAGCATTTGTAGCGGCCGCCGACCGTGGCGGGCGCCTTTCTCTTTCCTTCGCTTCCGCTCTCGATGGTAGAATCCCCGGCGCATTCAGGAGCGAACCACCTATGCGCAAACTCATCCGCATCGCGCAGTTGCTTTTCCCCGCCGCCGCGGCGCGTCTTCTCCCGCTGACCACGCTTGCGCTGTTGCTGCCGCTAGCCGCGAGCGCCCAGGACCAGGACTTCTCCAAGGTCGAAATCAAGGTCACCAAGGTTTCCGGCAACATCTACATGCTCGAAGGTGCGGGCGGCAACATCGCCGCATCAATCGGTGAAGACGGCATCGTCATCGTCGACGACCAGTTCGCTCCGCTGGCCGACAAAATTCAAGCCGCGCTGAAAAATCTCGGCATCACCGACAAGCCCGTGCGCTTCGTCATCAACACTCACTATCACGGCGATCACACCGGCGGCAACGTTCCGTTCGCTACTTCCGGCTCCACGCTGATCGCGCAAGACAACGTCCGCAAGCGCCTCGAAAGCGGCGGCGTCGCCGGCAACGGCGGCGCCATCAAGATGGACAACAAGCCCGCCGAAAAAGCCGCCCTGCCGATCATCACCTTCGAGCATGACGTCACCGTGCACCTGAACGGCGAAGACATCCGCGCGCTGCACTTTCCCGCCGGCCACACCGACGGCGACTCCATCATCTTCTTCCCCAAGAATAATGTGGTGCACATGGGCGACGACTTCGTCCGCTACGGCTTCCCGTTCATCGACGTCGCCGCCGGCGGCAGCGTCCAGGGCATGATCGCCGCGATGGAAAAAGCCACCGCGCAACTCCCTGCCGACGTCAAGGTCATCCCCGGCCACGGGGCTTTGTCCAATCTGGATGACGTTCGCGCCTTCACCAAAATGCTCAAGGAAACTTCCGCCGCCGTCGAAGCCGCGCTGAAAGCCCACAAGACCCTCGACCAGATGAAGCAGGAGAAAATCCTCGCTCCCTGGCAGAAGTTCTCCGGCGACTTCGTAAACTCCGACGTCTTCATCGAAACCCTGTACAACTCCCTGACCAACACCAAAGGCGAGTTCGTCAAACATAATTGACAACCCGACGAAGGGTTGTCATCCCGAACTCGTGTGAGGGATCTCGCGACGAAGCGTCGTCATCCCGAGCGAAGCGAGGGATCTGCTTTTCATCCGTGAAGCGCCGGCTAGTCCTGCCTAGGGATCGTGCCCCCTCCCGGTTGGGTCCACCACGCAAGGCCCGTGCTGCATCGCTTCTCCCCAAGATTCGCTATATTGAGCGGACTCGTCGGCATCGCCCGGCGATCGTCGAAGGGGGAAATCGAGCACATGCGAACCAACCGGAGTGCGCCAACGAGCGAGCGGCGAAACCGCCGCACGATCCAAAAGCTGCGACAGCCGCGCTTTTTCTGGCTAGTGGCATGCATTCTCGCTTGCTCAGTTTCGACTCGCGCCCAGGAAGGGGCTGGCGTGTCCCCGACGAGCGCGCCATCGACCGCGCCGCACGCGGACCTGGAACTGCAGCGCCGCGTGGCGACGCTGGAGGCCGAGGTCGCCGAATTGAAGAGCCAACTGACGAAACTGATCCCGGCCAACGCCTCCGCTGGCACGGTCTCCGCGACCCACGGCGCATTGGACAGCTCCACTCCGGCGGGTCAGCCGCCAGCCATTGCCACGGACGTCTCCGCGACCCACGGCGCATCCGATCCAAACCCTGCGCAAGCCGCGCCTGCGCCGTTGTTCGATACCGGAGATCGCAAGCTGCTTGATTTTTTTCGGGACTCCACCATCAACTTGGGTCTGGACGGCTACTATGCCTACAATTTCAACAGCCCGGTAGGCCGCGTAAACCTTCTGCGTGCCTACGACGTCCTGAGCAACAACTTCAGCCTGAATCAGGCGAGCGTAATCTTCGAGCACGCTCCCGACCCCGCCGCGGGCCGCCGCTTCGGAGCGCGCGTGGACCTGCAATTCGGGCAGGCTACCGACACATTGCAGGGAAATCCGGTGAACGAGCCGCGTCCCCAGATTTATCAAAACATTTTTCAGGCCTACGGCACATATGTCGTTCCGCTCGGCAGCGGTTTGACCGTGGACTTCGGAAAGTGGGGCAGTTCGCTCGGATTTGAAAACAACTACACGAAAGACCAGATCAACTATTCGCGCTCTTACTTCTTCAATTTTCTGCCCTTCTACCACATGGGTATCCGCGCAAATTATCAGGTCAACGATCGCTTTGCGCTGACGTATTGGGTGGTCAACGGCACAAATCAAGCCGAGGCCACCAACGGCTTTAAAGACGAGATGTTCGGTTTTGTCGCCAAGCCCCGAAAATCGGTCACCTGGAACGTGAACTACTACCTGGGGCAGGAGCATTCCGACCGCGAACCGGTAGCCGCAACGAGTCCAATTCCCGTCCAACCCGGCCTGAGCTTTGAGGCGATCCGCCCGGCGCCCAACGGGCGTCTGCACATCTTCGACAGCTATGTCACCTGGCAGACCACTTCAAGACTCGCCCTGTCGCTCGAAGGCGACTACGTTATCGAACGCCTCTGGCGGGACGAAGCTCCCGGCCAATCTTCCGCGCCGTCTCATGTGGACGGCGGCGCAGCCTACGCTCGCTATCAGTGGACCCCGAAAATTGCTTTCGGAGCGCGCGCGGAATATTTGTCCGACCGCGGCGGCCTCTTCAGCGGCGTTACCCAGGCCTTGAAGGAAACCACCGCGACCTTCGACTACAAGCTGGGCGACGGCTTCCTGATGCGCTACGAATGGCGCCGCGATTTTTCCAACCGTCCATCCTTCCTCACCGACACCCAAGGCCTCCTCAGCAAGCACCAAAGCACCGCAACCGTCGGCCTGATCTGGTGGTGGGGGCAAAAAGAAGGCGCCTGGTAGAGGGTGAACGCCCTCCGGACTTCTGTGCCGTGATTTCGAGCGGAGTCTTCGGAGTGAGAATGTCCGTCCCACCGCGGTGTGCGCGATGAAATCTCCTTCCAACCGTCCATGGACGCGCTCGTCGAATTAGCGTATATACACTAATATGTTCTCCTGGGATACCGCCAAGGCCCTGAAGAACTACGAAAAGCATGGAGTTTCGTTTGAAGAAGCGGCGACGGCCTTCGACGATCCCTACGCGGTCGAAGTCGAGGACTTGGAGCATCAGGACTCGCCGGAGCGACGCTGGAAGCGTCTGGGATTCTCGTTCAGGAATCGCCTGCTGTTGGTGATTTACACGCTTCGGAGGTTGAAAAATGGCACAGAAACGATCCGCATCATCAGCGCCCGTCAAGCGACGCGCGATGAGCGCAAGATATTTGCCCGACAATAAGCTCGACCTTTCGGACATCCCGGAAATGACCGCCGACGAGATGAAGCGGGCGCGGCGGGTGGGCCGCCCGCGAACCGGGCACGCCAAGGATCTTATCGCCATCCGTATCTCTCCCCGCCTACTGCAGCAGTTGCGGCGCCTCGCCGCGAAACAGAGCAAGCCCTACCAAACGATGATCCACGAGATGCTGGAAGAAGCCGTAAGCAAGCAAGTGGCGTAGCGTCGTCACCTTCCAACGCAAACGTATTGCTGGCTGACGTTCCCAAGCTAGAACGGCTGATTGCTCTCGATCGCCGTCAAGACATCGACCACTTCGCCCGCTAGTTCCGTGCGCCTTAGCTCCCGTGCGATGCGCATTGAGCTAATTGAGACGCCGTATTTGTCCTGGGCCCACTCGGACAGTTTCCCCAGAAGCTGCTTTCCTGAAACGAGAGAAAGTCGTCCTTCAGTGGTTCCCCAATGGCGATTCACGTGCTCTCTGGCGGACCTATTGGCCTGCGTTGGACCTCCAGCCCTGTTTTCTGCTAAGAATTCATTTGAGAAGGCATCCGTGATCTCGTCCTTGAAGCCATCAGCGAGCTCAAAGAGCTTCCGACCAATGAGCGCCGCGCTCAATCTCGGCTGGATATCCTTCGCTCTACTGGCAACCGTTCTATGAATGGCCTCAGGGACCAGAAGATAATTTTCAATCTCCTTCTTCTTCCAAATGTGCAAGCTAACGCCTTTTTCCTCGGCTTCGCACTTTCGAGTCGCGATTTGAGTTGGCGTGTGAAAGTCAGAATCGAATATGCAGTATGACCGAATGCCTTGCCCTATCGAACTACTAAGGAGCATCGACGCACCTATGGCTAGGCTCCAGCCACCCCAACCACGCACCGAAAGATTCGGAATCGCGTCGATCGGGTCCGTGCTTCTCGGAAATAGCTTGTTCTGAAATTGCTTAAGAAAACCTAAGTCATCTCCTTCAACCAAGAGACAGCGTCGCGCACCCCAGAGTCGAGCCAATTGCAGGTTTTCGACTCCTCCGATCTCATCCACGACCTGTTGGACCTCTGGGACGTCCGTCGTAAACTGCGCCTGCCTTTTGTCTCTGTCCACTACCAGAATGTTTTCCGGATCCACTTCCGAGATTATTTCGATCGAGTGAGTCGCCACGATTACTTGGGGATGGCGTCCTCTCAAGAAACGGATCAACCGCCGCTGTAGGTCCGCGTGCATGTATACGTCAGGCTCATCCAGAATCACTGTCTCGAACTGACTGCAACGCGCGAGAAACCACATTGTTTGAAGCCACATCTGCAGTCCATGTCCCATCCAACTGATTTCGCCCACGAAGTCTTCGTTCCTTATCATCAGCTCTAGATCGTCTCCTTGGCGTCTTCCTTGGCCCCGGAATTCCTGTATCGCGAGTCCCGGCCAGGTGCTCTCGGAGATTTCCCGGAATTCCGCAAAGGCATCTTCATAGAGAAGATTTAGCTGATTTCTAAAGTGAAGTGAGGCTAGGGTCGACGACATCGCACGGCGCACGTAGTTCGGCGCAAGAATCGTTTCACCTGAAGACACCGGGCCAATCTGTGGAAGAATACCAACTCGTGAAACTCCTAGCTTTCGCGCTTGGCCTTTTGAAATCACGATATTGCGCTTGGAATCTCTGATTACGGCGTGTACTTTGTCTTCACCGCCGATGTAAATGACGATTGCGACGCCGCTGTCAAAGCGCGCTGCCATCCTCGCCGGAGGCTCTCCATATCGATGGAATAGGCTTGCAAAAGTGAAATCCTGGTTCTCGAGCGAAGGCGAAACGCCTCTATTCACGCTGCCAATATCAAGCCATTTTGGAACTTCATGCACGGGGAGGTGCTCAAGGCGATTGGCGACTAACGAAACCAAACGTAGCGCCTCTATGATGGTCGATTTACCTGCATTATTGCGACCGACAACGATTGTCATTGGGCGAAGCGGGATTACCTGTCGGCTGAAGCACTTAAAGTTCTGAAGGATAAGCTCACACAGCATATTAGGAGTATAAACCAAGTGTCATCTAACCAGTGATATACCTGGATAGGGTTCGGAACTTAGCGCGGAAGCTCCTCGGCTGGATTTTGTCTTTCTTAGAAGTTATGCAGGAAGAGAACCGCACTGCGCCCGCTGCCACGGGTGCGAATCTGAAAGGCGGCAATCGCCTAGGCGTTCATATCCGCCGTCGCTAACTCTTTCTCGACCACTTCCTTGTGTGTCTGCGCGAATTTGGCTCTTGTCTCGATACCTAGACGTCCCGCGTAATAGAGCAATTTGTCCACGCTTTTTTTGGAGATCTTTCCGTTCAGCAATTCACTCACGCGCGGCTGCGGTTCGCCGAGGATCACTTGCAGTTGCTTCTGTGAATACTGCCTGGCGCACTTCAAGATCGCCAGATACAACTCGGCTTTGAACTTCAGAGCTGCTGCTCGCTCCGGCGGAAAGCCCAAATCGTCCAGCACGTTTCCTCGCGTCCTGTGCGTCGCTCGGTTAGCCCCATTTTTCATGCTTCTTCTCCTCCGTCACGCGCGCTCTCACTTGCTTGAGCCGTTGTCTCGCCTTCTCAAAATCTTTCTTGGGCATTTCACGGCTCTTTTTCTCGAAGCAGTGAAGAACATAAATCACGTCATTGATCCTCGATAGGTAAACGACGCGATACCACGCTCGCTCATCTTGCTCTCGCAGTTTCAAAAACGCCCGTGCCAACCGAAGGCAAGGGTCTGTAGTTGCTCGGTCTTTCACCTTGCTGGAGCTGCCAAAGCTGAAATCCGAGGTCCTCCCGCACTGCCTCTGGGAAGTCGCTGAGGATCTCGCGGGAGTCGCCCTCCCACGCCACCGTGGCATATCTAGGCTTTTCGGCTTCGTCGCTCATGAAGAGTCCATGGCACCGGAGCTAAGATGATTATACACTTAGATGTATAATTCGTCCAGCGCCGCTCGCTGTCGGATCATGGCCGCGAGCGAACCAAGGTGCCAAGTCATTGATCCACTATACCTTACAGTTAAGTATTGACATAAGTACCGAATCGTGCTATATTCCGGCGTGTTGCCATCGAACAACGCGCGGAAACCAGCTTCCTCACCGGCGCTGAGTTCACGTCCTCGCTTGCCGTTTCGACAGAGCCTTCGCCCCGCCAGCCCTTTCGTGACGGACGCCTCGTTTTTGTCCGCTATCCGTCTCGCCTCCATCGTCTTACGTCCTCCCCGCACTCTGTGCACCCACAGCAGCGCCCGCAACCCGTCTGGAATCAGCAGGATACTTCACAGTTCCCATTACACCCCGGGGGGTACCCTCCAAAAGCGAACATTCGGCGAAACTCCGCGTAGACTCGGTGTTTCAGACGCGCTAAAGTCTGTAGAATCATGCTCTTGCGCAATGGTACCAGCTAAGTCCCATGAAATCATATTCTTGTACAAAACATGGGGGGTGCGGGTGTTCTGTTGCTCTTTGCCCCCGGTATTCTCTCCATCCTCTGTGTCTCGGTGCCTCTGTGGCCAATCCGTCCATCCAATTTGTCGGTTGCTACCCACTCACCCCTTGCGGGAGAATCGAGGTCCCGCGCTTCTGATTAGGGGGCAAACGTCATGAGCCAGCACATTGGCGAACTGAATCCACCGAACCGGCTGATGCTTACGCCGGGGCCGTCCTCGATGGACCCCCGTGTTTACCGGGCGCTGGCCACGCCTTTGGTCGGCCATGTGGACCCTTGGTTTCGCGGGTGTATGGACGACGTGCAGGTGCTGCTGCGGCAAATTTTCCAGACCGAAAACCGCATCACCATGCCGCTGTCGGCTTCCGGATCGGGAGGCATCGAAGCCTCAGTGGTCAACAGTTTGGAAGAGGGTGACGAGGCCATCATTTGCGTCAACGGCTTGTTTTCTGATCGCATGGCGGTGATTGCGGGACACACGGCGGCCAAGGTGACAAAGGTGGAAGCGCCGTACGGTAAGCCTGTGGATGCCGAGGACGTGCGCCGCGCGGGCAAAGGCCGGAAGATCAAGATGATCGGCCTGGCGCAGGGCGAAACTTCCTCCGGCGTGCTGACCGAGCTCGACGGCTTCCGCAAGGTGGCCGACGAATTGGGCGCGCTGCTGGTGGTGGACACTGTCGCTTCGCTGGCGGCCGTGCCGCTGCACATCGACAAGGAACGCATCGACATTTGTTTCAGCGGCACCCAGAAAGCCATCAGCGCGCCGCCGGGTATGTCTCCGATCACGGTGAGCCCGCGGGCGGAGGAAGCGTTTCGCACGCGCAAGACGAAGGTGCAGAGCTGGTACTTCGACCTGAGCACCGCGATGAATTATTGGGGCAAGGACCGGCTGTATCATCACACGCCGCCGGTTTCGCTGATTTTCGCGTTGCGCGAAGCGATGCGCATCGTGATCGAAGAAGGCCTGGAAGCGCGCTGGGAGCGGCATCGCGTGAATCAGCTCGCGCTGATCGCGGGCCTGGAAGCGATGGGTTTGGAAATGCTCGTGAAGAAGCCGGCGGACCGTTTGCCGACGGTGACGGCGGTGATGATTCCCAACGGCGTCGACGACGCCAAGGTGCGCAACCAATTGCTCGACGAGTTCAACATCGAAATCGCCGGCGGGCTGGGCCCGCTGAAGGCCAAGATCTGGCGCGTCGGCTTGATGGGTTATTGCAGCCAGAAGCAGTATGTTCTACTGTTCCTCGCGGCGCTGGAAAAGGTGCTGCTCGATCAGGGTTGCCGCGTGCCGTCCGGCGCGGGCGTCGGCGCCGCCGTGGGGAGCTACCTAAATGTGGGTACCGCAGCCGCCGTCAGCCGGTAAAGCGGGCGGCAGCAGCGAAGGCGACAATGGAACACGCCATTCGGGAGAATGGCGCTCCCAGGGTCGAGAAGTTCAAAGAGAATTGAGGGCGGAACTGTGACCACGCCAGCGAGAGAATACGAGAGCAACGCCACGACGAAGCCGATGCTGGCCAATAGCGGCGCGATGAGCACGTTTGTCGGCGCGTTTGATGTGACCTCGAAGCTGACAGGCAAAAACTATCAGTGCCGCTTCTCGCACATGTGGAACGGCATCGCCACGCGCCATTCCGATACCATCGACACGAAATTTTACGTGGACGGCGTTGCGCACGTGGTGGGACTCGCGCACCCCGCGTTTGGAACGTTTCGCGAGCGCGCCGGACGCGACCTGACCGACCGCGAGTCGAGCTTCGTCGCGGCACAGTATTTGCTCGAGCGCCTGGAAGAAGAAGATGAGCGCCCGATCTACGACGTCGCCTACGCCGACGTGCTGCGCCTGATCGACGCCATCGGCATCAAGTAAAATTTGGCCGGAGACTGAGGTTTTGTAGCGGCGAGTTTATGAGCCAGCTCACCTTCAACCTCATGCCCGACCGCAAGACCTGGTCCGTCAGCGAACTGACCGGGTCGATCCGCGAGCTGCTCACCAGGAATTTCACCGACATCCGCGTGCACGGTGAAATCTCCAACTGCCACGCTGCGCAATCCGGCCACATCTATTTCACTTTGAAGGACGACCGCGCGCAGGTGCGCTGCGTTTTCTTCAAGCAGCAGCAGCGCAACATGAAGTTCCGCCCGGAGGACGGCTTGCAAGTCACCGTCCGCGGCAGCATCAGCGTGTATGAGCAGCGCGGCGAATATCAGATTTACGTCGAGAGTATCGAGCCGGTCGGCTTGGGCGCGCTGCAACTTGCTTTCGAGCAGCTCAAGAAGCGGCTGGAAGCCGAGGGCCTGTTCGCGGCCGAACGAAAAAAGCCGCTCCCGGTTTTACCTCGTTGCATCGGCCTGATTACGTCTCCTACCGGTGCCGCCGTTCGCGACGTTGTCCGCATTCTCCGCCGCCGCTTTCACAACGTGCACTTGATTTTGTATCCGGTGCGCGTGCAGGGCGATAGCGCGACCGCGGAAATCGTTCGCGCGCTGCAATTTTTCAATCGCCAGCAAACTGTAGACGTGCTGATCCTCGCGCGAGGCGGCGGCTCGCTCGAGGATTTGTGGCCTTTCAATGAGGAAGCGCTCGCTCGCGCCATCGCCGGCTCGGTGATTCCGGTCATTTCCGGCGTCGGCCACGAAACCGATTTCACGATCGCTGATTTCGTCGCTGACGTTCGCGCTTCGACTCCCTCTGCTGCCGCCGAGCTGGTCCTGCAAACTCGCCGCGAGTTCGACAAGCACGTCGCCGAGCTGCGCGGCGCCCTCGCCGAACAGATGCGCTATCGCATCCTCGTGCTCAGCAGGCGCGTGCACGAGTTTGCCGGCCGCCGCGGATTCCGTCGGCCGCTCGATCTGCTCCGGCAACAGCGCCAGCGCGCCGATGAAATGACGTCGCGCCTCGCGCACGGTTTGCGCGCCAACGTCCAGCGCTCGCGCAAGCGGTTCACCACGGCTCACATCCGCATTGTGTCGTTTGATTTTCGTATGAAGGTTGCCGCGCTGCGCTTGCGCCTGGAACAGCGTGGCTCCGAGCTCGGCACTCGCGCCGAGCGCGTGCTCCGCGTTAAGCGAGAGCGCTTGGATCGCGTGCGCTTGCTGCTCGAGGAGCGGAGCCCGCTGCGCGTCCTGGAACGCGGCTACGCCATCGCCACCGACGCCAATGGCAATGTCCTCCGCGACGCCGCCCAAGTCTCCCTCGGTGCCCCGGTCAACGTCCAACTTGCCCGCGGCAGCCTCACCACCGAAGTGAAAAGCAAGGGCGAAAAATGATGGACCTACTCTTCGTCGCCGGTGGAAGTTACTTTGAGGACGGCGAGGAAGGCCTCTTGTGGGATGTCGACTTGGCCGACGCGCTTCATGCGCTTTTTGCCTTCTTTTTGTTTTTCGAGGAGTTTGCGTTTGCGCGAAATGTCTCCGCCGTAGCACTTGGCTAGAACGTTTTTGCGAATCGCGGCGACCGTTTCGCGGGCGATCACGCGGCTTCCGATGGCGGCCTGGATCGGCACTTCGAACATTTGCCGGGGAATCAGTTTGCGCAGGCGCGTTACCAGCTCGCGTCCCCGATCGTAGGCTTGCTCGCGATGGCAAATCATGGAGAGCGCGTCCACCGGTTCGCCGCCCACCAGCACGTCCAGCTTGATGAGATCGGATTCGCTGTATCCCGCGAGATGGTAGTCGAGCGAAGCATAGCCGCGCGAAACGCTCTTGAGACGGTCGTAGAAATCCAGGACGATTTCGTTTAACGGCAATTCGTAGGTCAGCATCACACGCGTCGGTGATAGATACTCAAAACCTTTTTGCGTCCCGCGTTTGTCCTGGCAGAGCTGCAAAATTCCGCCCACCGATTCGTCGTTGGTGATGATCATGGCCTTGATGATCGGCTCTTCGACTTTCACGATGTCGCTGGGATTCGGAAATTTGGCTGGGCTGTCTACTTCGATGGCATCACCGCCCACACGCGTGATGCGGTAGCGCACGCTGGGCGCGGTGGTGATCAGATTCAGGCCGAACTCGCGCTCCAGCCGCTCCTGCACGATCTCCATGTGCAGCAAGCCGAGAAAACCGCAGCGAAAGCCGAAGCCCAGCGCCACCGAATTTTCCGGCTCGTAAAAAAACGCGGCATCGTTCAATTTCAATTTGCCCAGCGCGTCGCGCAGCGGCTCGTAATCATCGGCAAGCACCGGAAAGAGGCCCGCGAAAACCATCGGCTTGATGGCCTCAAAGCCAGGCAGCGCCGGTGCAGGACGATCGGCGTCGGTGAGGGTATCGCCCATCCGCGCGTCGGCTACATCTTTGATATTCGCAACCACAAAGCCGACGTCGCCGGCTTCGAGTTCGTCCAGTGCAATGGGTTTCGGCGTGAGCGTGCCCAGCGTCTCAACTTCATGGACCTGGTTGGTGTAGCACAAGCGAATCTTGGTGCGATTCGCGATGCGTCCTTCCATTACGCGCACCAGAACCACGGCACCGCGATAGATGTCGAACCACGAATCGAAAATCAGCGCCTGCAACGGATTGTCCGCACTACCCTTCGGTGGAGGCACGCGTTGCACGATCGCTTCCAGCACGTCTTCCACGCCGATGCCGCTTTTTGCGCTGATCATCAACGCATCGCCTGCCGGAATCGCCAGCACATTTTCGATCTGCTCTTTCACGAAGTCCGGCTGTGCTGCCGGCAAATCGATTTTGTTGATTACGGGAAGAATCGTGAGATTGCTCGCAGCGGCGAGAAACGTGTTGGCGACGGTCTGCGCTTCTACGCCTTGGCTCGCGTCGACTACGAGTAACGCGCCTTCACAGGCCGAGAGCGCTCGTGACACTTCGTAGGAAAAATCGACGTGTCCCGGCGTGTCGATTAAATTTAATCGATAGGTATTTCCATCTTTCGCTTGGTAGTGCAGCCGAATGCTCTTCGCTTTGATGGTGATGCCGCGCTCGCGCTCCAGGTCCATGGAGTCGAGCACTTGCGCGTGCATCTCACGCTGCGTGAGTGCACCGGTCATCTCCAGCAGGCGGTCCGCCAGCGTGGATTTGCCGTGATCGATATGCGCGATGATACAAAAATTGCGTATGAACTTCGGGTCCATTCGGGTCCGTAACCGGCAGGAATTCTTGCTTCGTTCGAAACCTGCGAAGCACGCAGCGAAAAACCGTGCCTTGTAATCATTCAGTTTGCCACAAGTCCGGGTGAGGCGTAAGCCTTGCTGCGTTGCGCCTAAAATACGCCCGCCACGGTCGGCCGCCACGAAGCCCGATCCGGAAAGCCGCTTTCGCCCCCCAATGGACACTGTTCGGGGCGGAGCGAGTCTTGCCGCTTTCCGCATCGCCGCCTGGTACGTGTTTTGCCCCCTTCCGGCGAGCGGTATATAGTTGAGACGGGCGTTCGCGCTCTACGCCGCGCGCTGCTATCTCCACTACTTTTTCTGACACCGTAAAGGCACCTGTTCGAATGGCTTCGGACATCAGCAAGCACCTGGACCGCGCCAAACGCTTCCTCGAGAAGAATCGTGTCGAGGATGCGATCGAGGCGTATTTGGCGGTGATCGACGAAGCTCCGCAGCATCAGGAAGCCACGCAAGCCCTCGGGGACCTGTATGCGCGCATGGAGCAGCCCAATCGCGCCGCGGTCTACTATGGTTTGTTGTTCGATTTACTGATCGAGCCACGCGACGAAATCAAAGCGCTGGCGATCTACAACCGTTTCTTGCGCTCGGGACCCATTCATCAGCCTCCCGAACGAATCGCGCGCTACGCGTTTTTGCAGCAGAAGCAGAACCGCTTCGACGAAGCGATCGAGCAATACACCAAGGCTGCGGAGATCTTTACCGAAGCGGGCCGCGCCGAAGACGCGCTGTTTTGCTGGGAGCGCACCGCGCAGCTTGCGCCCGAGAATCTGCCGCGGCAACTTCGGCTGGCAGAAGCTGCCGAGCGCATTGGCAAGAGTGCGCTTGCCGCGAGAGCTTTTCTGCGCGCTGGGCAGCTGGCGTCGGCGAGCGGCGGAAAAGTGGAAGCGCTGGACTTTCTTGGACGCGCCTACAAGCTTGCGCCGCAAGAACGGAGCGTGGCGCTGCTGTACGCTGACGCAACGCTAAAATCCGGAGATGCCGCGCAAGCGGCGGTGCTGCTGGAGCCGTTTGCCGCCACCGAAAAAGACGCCAACTTCCTTGACACCTACGCCGATGCGCTGCATGTCGTCCGGGCAACTGGACCGCGCGCGTGAAGTGCTCGAAGGTTTGCTGCGCGAGAAAAACGAAGGGAGCACGCGGCTCTTCGAACTGGCCGACCTTTACGTTGGCTTCGGTCAGGACCCCAAAGCCGTCGAGGTGCTGCAGGGGCTCAAGCGGCGGATGTTTGCCGACAAGAAGCAGAACGATTTCGCGACGCAGATGGATAGCGTGGGAGCAAAGCATCCGGAGTCGCAGGCGCTTCTGGAATTCTGGTCGGCGCTGCACAACGAGCTGAATCGCGAGACGCAGTACTTCGAAATTCTGATCAAGCTGTTCGATGCCTACCTGAAAGCCGGAAATACCGTCAAGGCCAGCGACACGATCGAGAAGCTGGTGGACATCGATGCGTACGACCATCGGAACCAGGAGCGCTTGGAGAGCCTGAGGGGCAGCGTCGATGATGCGTTCGTGAAGCGTATAGCGGCCAGACTCGCGAAGTCCGGCAGCGTGGCTGCGCCACACATTGCACAGCCGAAATCTTCGTCCGCTTCTTCGCAGGACCCTAACGCCTCGCAATCGCTTACCGACGAGAGCCGCAAGTTCCAGGCGCTGGAAGACCTGATCGTGCAGACCGAGATTTTCCTGCAGTACTCGCTGCAAGCCAAGGCCCAGGAACGCCTGGAAAAGATCGCGGCGATGTTCCCCGGCGAAGAAGACCGGCACCCGCGCTTGCGGAATCTTTATCAGTTAGCGAACTGGTGGCCCAAAGGCGCGCCGAAAGCGCAGAGCGAGCCTGCGCCGCGGCAACCCGAGCCGGTACCGGAGCCATCCGGCGCTGGGATCGCGTCGAAGAGCGGTGTCTACACCGCGGAGACGTTGCGGGATCTTTCGAAAATTTCCGAGATCAACCAGAAGATTTTTCGCCAGCAAACGCCGCGCGCGATGCTCAATACCGCGGTCAACGAAGTGGGCGGATACCTTCACGCTTCCCGCGCGCTGGCGGTGGTGGGCGCGCCGGGGCGTCCCCCGGAGTTGGCCGCGGAATATTGCGCGCAGGGAATTCGTCAGGCGCCGGGCGCTCAGGTGGTGTTCTTGATTGCGCACATGGAAAAAGCGCAACCCGACGAGCTTGGCGGCTTGATGGTGGACGCCACCGAAGGCTCGATTCTGAGCGAGCTAGGGCTGGCTACCGCGCTTGGCGTGTCGATCACGGACAAAGAGACGCAAGCCCCCGCGGGCATGCTGATTGTGGCGCACGCCGAGCCGCACAAATGGCGGGCCAACGAGGCTTATTTTTTGCAAGCTATCGGCGACCAGATGCTGATGAGCGTGAGCCACACGCGGCTTCGCTCGCTGGTGCGGCGCATGGGCGTTTCCGATGAACGCACCGGGTTGCTGAGCCGGAGCTCGTACCAAAGCTGCTTGCTGACGGAAGCGGACCGCGCGCGGACGCAAGGCACACCGCTGGCTCTGACTATTTTGCAGATCGACCGCGGGGCGGAGATTCTTCGCCAGCACGGCGAATCGCCGGTCGAGCGGTTTCTGGAACAGCTTGCGCGCTCGCTGCAGCCGATCGTGCGGCAAAATGATGTGGCGGTAAAATACACTTCCTGGTCGCTGGCGTTTATTTTGCCGGATACCACGCTTGCAGGGGCGCAGAACCTTGCGGACAAGCTGCGGCGCGCCGCTTCCGGCGTGCGTCCGCCGTGGGATTCGACCCAGGTGACACTGAGCGCGGGAATCGTAGAGGCAGTGGCGAAGGCGGACTACGAGAGCGAAGACATCGTGACGGATTTGATCAATCGGGCGGAATTTTCCGCGGAGGAAGCCCGCAAGCAAGGCGGCGACATCATTGTCGTGTTGGAAAGCCCGAAGCTCTAGTTTCGAAATAAGAGAGGAAATATGTTCCCCACCGATGTTGTGATTGTTGCCGGAGCCCGCACGCCCATGGCGCGCTACACCGGTTCGTTCTCCGATGTTTCGGCGATCGACCTGGCGGCGCATGCTTCGAAGGAAGCGATTCGGCGGTCCGGTGCCGATCCGGGCGAGTTCGATCACGCCATTTTCGGCAACGTGATGCAGACGAGCGCGGACGCTCTGTATGGGGCGCGGCACGTGGGCTTGAAAGCCGGACTCAAGATCGAAACTCCCGCGGTGACGGTAAATCGCCTTTGCGGGTCGGGGATTGAAGCGGTCGCGCAAGGCGGCGCAGCGATTGCTGCTCGGCGAAGCCACGATGGTGCTTGCCGGCGGAATGGAAAACATGACGCAGTCGCCGTTTGTGATTCGCGGGGCGCGCGAGGGATTGAAGCTCGGAGGAGGCGCACTGGAAGACTCGCTGATGGCGGGCCTGACCGATTCTTTCTGCGGGCTGCCGATGGCGTTCACCGCCGAGAAACTGGCCGAACAGCAGGGGATCACGCGCAAGGATGCGGATGCTTACGCTTTGCGGAGCCAGCAAGCGGCGGATGCCGCGTACAAGGCGTGCCGCATCAAGGAAGAGCTTGCGCCGATGGAAGTAAAACAAGGAAAAAAGACGATCGTGGTGAGCGAAGACGATCACCGGCGGCCGGAGACGACGATGGAGACGCTTGGAGAAACTGCCGCCGTCGTTCAAGAAAGATGGGATCGTGACGGCCGGGAATGCCAGCGGAATTGTGGATGGCGCCGCAGCGGTGGTGGTGACGCGCGAGAAAACGGCGAAGGATCGTGGGCTGAAACCGGTGGGCCGCATCGTTTCGTGGGCGGTTGCGGGTGTCGATCCCAGCATCATGGGCATTGGCCCGGTACCGTCGTCGCAGAAAGCGCTGAAACTTGCGGGGCTTACGCTGGACCAGATGGATCGCGTGGAGGTCAATGAAGCGTTTGCGGCGCAGTATCTTGCGGTGGAAAAAGTGCTGGGTCTGAATCGCGACAAGACCAATGTGAATGGCGGCGCGATCGCGCTCGGGCACCCGCTGGGCGCGACAGGAACGCGGCTGGTGATTACGATTCTGAATGAGCTGCGGCGCAATAATCTGCGGTATGGATTGGCGACCGCGTGCATTGGCGGCGGGCAGGGCATCGCCATGATCGTCGAGGCGCTGTACAACTAGTCCGTAGGGTTTCTGCTACAATTTCTGCCGACCGGGGCGTTCTCTCGCCGGGCGCGTTTTCGCTCCGCCGGCGGCATCTTCTACGAGGAAAGCATGGCGATTCAAAAAGTGGGAGTCGTAGGGTGTGGCCTGATGGGTTCGGGCATCGCGCAAGTGTGCGCGCAATCGGGATTTGCGACGGTGGTGCGGGAAGTGAGCGCGGAAATTGTCGACAAGGGGCTGAAGAGCATCGACAAGAATCTGGCGCGGCTGGTGGAAAAGGGAACGATCACCGACGCGCAGAAGACCGAGATTCGGGGGCGGTTGAAGGGGACAACGGCGATTGAGGATCTGAAAGATTGCGACGTGATCGTCGAGGCGATCATCGAGCAGCTCCCTGCGAAGCGCGAACTGTTTGCGAAGCTGGATTCGCTGTGCCCGGCGTCGACAATTTTTGCGAGCAATACCTCGTCGCTGACGATTACGGAAATTGCTACGGCGACTAAGCGGCCGGAGCGGTTTGTGGGCTTGCACTTTTTTAATCCGGTGCCGGTGATGAAACTGGTGGAGGTGGTGAGGACGATCGCGACGGATCCCGCCGTGTACGAAGAGATGGTGGCGTTCGGAGCGAAGCTGGGCAAGACGCCGGTGCGCGCGCACGACAGTACTGGATTTATCGTCAACCGTTTGCTGGTGCCGTATTTGCTCGATGCGATTCGGGCGCTCGAAGAGGGCGTTGGCTCGATTGAGGATATCGACAATTCCATGAAGTTGGGCTGCGGGCATCCGATGGGACCGCTTACGCTGCTGGATTTTGTCGGGCTGGATACCACGTACTACATCGCGAACATCATGTTCGATGAATTCCGCGAGCGGCGCTTTGCGTCGCCGCCGCTGTTGAAGCGCATGGTGCTGGCTGGGTGGAACGGGCGCAAGGCAGGGCGAGGGTTTTACGATTATTCGGATCCGCAGAAACCGAAGGCGATGAAGTTTTAGAGGGCATAGCTCCATGGGCTTTGAGAATTTGCTTTACGAGAAGAAAGACGGCATTGCGTTTGTCACCTTTAACCGGCCGAAGGTGCTGAACGCGCTCAACCGCAAGACTGTGGAAGAGTTGCGCGATGCGTTGCTGGATGCGCGCGACGATGACGCGGTGCGCGTGGTGATTCTGACTGGCGCGGGAGAAAAATCGTTCGTGGCCGGGGCGGATATCAGCGAACTGGCGCAGCAGACGCCGGTCGATGGAAAAGATTTTTCACTGTTCGGCCAGAGCGTGTTTCATTTGCTGGAAACCATCGGCAAGCCGTCGATCTGCGCGATCAACGGCTTCGCGCTGGGCGGCGGGTGCGAGCTGGCGCTCTCTTGCACGATTCGAATCGCGAGCAAGACCGCGAAACTCGGCCAGCCCGAAGTGAAGCTGGGTATCATTCCCGGCTACGGCGGCTCGCAACGGCTCGCGCGGTTGTGCGGCAAGGGCGTGGCCCACGAACTGTGCCTGACGGGCGAAATGATCACGGCGGAGGAAGCTCAGCGCGTCGGCCTCGTCAATCACATCTACGAGCCTGGCGGAGCTATTGCCGGCGGCTGAAGCGATGGCGAAGAAAATCATCGCGAACGCGCCGTTGGCGGTGAAATACACGGTGGAAGCCATCGAGCGAGGCGTCGAAATGGCGCAAGAAGAAGGGCTGTTCCTGGAGGCCACGCTGTTTGGTCTTTCTTGCGCGACGGAAGATATGCGCGAAGGCACGAAGGCGTTTCTGGAAAAGCGGCCAGCGCAATTCAGAGGGAAGTAGAACGAAATAGCGAGACATGGCAGACAAACTCCAGCCCGGCAAAATCCACGGCGAACTGAGCGCTTCCGGTTTGCGATTCGGCATTGTGGTCAGCCGCTTCAACAGTTTCATTACCGAGCGACTTTCGTCGGCCGCGGTCGATGCGCTGGAACGCGCGGGCGCTGCGAGCAAGGACGTGGATGTGATCCACGTGCCGGGAGCGTTCGAGCTGCCGCTGGCGGCGAAAAAACTCGCTGCGACACGCCGTTACAGCGCACTGATCGCCATCGGCTGCGTGTTGCGCGGGGAAACGACTCATTACGATTACGTTTGCTCGGAGACTGCACGCGGACTGCAGCTTGCGCAAATGGATGCCGGGCTGCCAATTATTTTTTGCGTGTTGACCTGCGACACGCTTGAGCAAGCGATCGACCGGGCCGGACTGAAGGGCGGCAACAAAGGTTTCGAAGCCGGCCTCGCCGCGATCGAGATGGCTCGGCTTTCTCAAAAGCTTCGAGTTGGCAGACCCGCGCCGAACCAAGCCGGAAAGACGCGGCGGAAGTAATCGTGTCGCTGCGCACCAAATCCCGCGAATTCGCGATGCAAATGCTGTTTCAATGGGACATGAGCCAGCAGGATCCCACCAAGCTGGAAGTAAAGTTTTGGCGTGGCGCCGAAGGCTGCCGACGCCACGCGTAACTTTGCCAATCAATTGTTTGAGGGCACGACGAGGGAGACGGCGGTTCTCGACGAGATTATCGGCAAGCATGCGGACAACTGGCGCTTCGAGCGGTTGGCGGCTATCGATCGCGCGATCCTGCGGCTGGCGATCTATGAACTGCGTGCGACAGACACTCCGCCGAAGGTTGTGCTCAACGAAGCCGTCGAGCTGGCGAAGAAATTTTCGTCGGAAGAATCGGGGTCGTTTGTGAACGGCATTCTGGACGCGTTCCGGAAGACGATGGCGGCGCCGTAGCGATCGTTTTGTCGATGCGGGTGTATGTGCGCCTGGATGGCATCAGATCTGAATGGTGCCTTCGAAGACTTTTACGGCGGCGCCACTGACTCGCGGCACAAGTTTCTTCCCGCTCTGCGTTACTTCCACTTCGATGTGGCTCGGGCGTCCCATTTCTTCGCCTTGGAGGATGCTGAGCGTGTGTCCCGGACCGAGCTTGGCGTGACGGACGAGATACGCCCCGAGCGAACCTGCAGCGGAGCCGGTGGCGGCATCCTCGTATTGTTCCCAGGGCAGCATCCCGCGAGAAAATACTTTCCCATTGGGGCCGCAGGTGAAGCAATAGGCCATCGTGCCGTTTTTTCCGAGCAGTTTTCGCAGCTCGATCATGTTCATGACGATTTTGCCGAGCGCGGCGCGACTACGGAGTGGCACGATCAGATTGAAGATGCCGGTGGATACGTATTCCGGCTCGAGTTTTGGATCAAGATCCTTCGGAGTGAGGCCAAGCGCCGCGGCAAGAGCCTTTTTGTTGATTTTGACGGGACGAAAGGCGGCTTCCTTCTGCGTCATGGTCACGTGCTGCGGCCGCCCATCCTTGAAACGAATCTCCACCGGCAGGACGCCCGCGCCGGTTTGCTGCAAAACGTGCACGCCGCCTTCTTGAGCGGGGACGACGCCTAGCTCCGCGAGCAGGAACCACGTTCCGATCACCGGATGGCCCGCAAGTTTCAGCTCTTCGCGCGTCGTGAAAATGCGCAGACGTGCCAGGGCATTGTCCTCGGTGGGTTTCTGCACGAAGACCGTTTCCGAAAGGTTCATCTCACGCGCGATGGCTTGCATCGCGCCTTCGGAGAGTCCGTCGCCGTCGGTGATCACGGCGAGCGGGTTGCCTTCAAAGCGAGTGGTGGTAAAAACGTCGAGCGTGAAGAAGCGGTGTTCCATGGGGATCGATTGTCACGGCCGAGCTAGTACGGCGTTCAGATGGCTCGAGCTGGGCGACGGTCCTTTCGTTAGTGATGTCCGACTACAATTCCTGCACGATTTTCGTTACAGCAGCGAGAACGCGGCGGGTGGTTTCGGGTTTATTGGTTTCGGAGTAGACACGGAGGAGAGTTTCCGTGCCGGATGCGCGCACCAGTACCCAGCCGATTTCACCCAGATACAGCTTGATGCCGTCCATGTTTTCGCGGCGAACGATCGGCCAATCGAGCAGCTTCGTCAGTTTTGCGTCAGAGAAATGCGCGATCGCTTTTTCTTTTTGGCCGGGCTTCAAGTCCAAATCAACGCGGCCGTAGTGATATTCGCCAAACTCCGTATACAGAGCAGCGAGTAATTCGCCGAGAGATTTGCCGTGCCAGGCCATCAGCTCGGCGAGCAACAGCGCGGAAACGGTGGCGTCGCGTTCGGGAAGATAGAGGCTGGTGCCGATGCCGCCGCTCTCTTCGCCGCCGATCAGAATATCTTGCTCGAGCATCAGCTCGCAAATGTATTTGAAGCCGATGGGCACTTCGTGCAGCTTGCGGCCGAATTTCGCGGCGAGCTTGTCGATGAGCTTTGTGACCGAGAAAGTTTTGGCGATTTCGCCGGGCAGATTGCGGGTTCCAGCGAGATGCCAGACCAGCAGGGCGAGAATCTGGTGAGGATTGACGAACGAGCCGTCGCGGTCGATGGCGCCGATACGGTCGCCGTCGCCATCGGCGCAAAAGCCGGCGTCGTATTTTCCGGCGAGCACCGCCTCGCGCAGGGCGTGGATGTGCGGCTCGATGGGTTCGGGATGCATCGCCGCCGAACCGCGGGTCGCGCGTGCCGCGGATTTCGTCGCAGGCCATGCCATTGCGTTTGAAAAGTTCGGGCAGCAGGCCGGCGGAGGAACCGTGCATGGGGTCGGAAACGAAGCGAAACTTCGCGTCGCGCAAGCGCTTCCAGTCGACCAACTTTTCGATGGTGTCGAGATAGGGCGCGCGGGGATCGAGGGGCTGGATGAGGTCCTTGCGCGGCGGCAAAGGCGGAACGCCGTCGCGCTGCACGCCGTCGAGTTCGCTTTCGATCTGCGCGACGATGGACGGCAGCGCGCTGCTGCCGTAGCTGGCTTTGTACTTGATGCCGTTCCATTGGTACGGATTGTGGCTGGCGGTGATGACGATGCCGCCGGCGGCCGCGCGCTGGCGCACCAGAAGAGAAATTGTGGGAGTCGGGCAAGGCTTGTCGGTCAGCCAGACGGGCGTGCCAGTGGCGCTGATGACATCCGCGACGGCGGCGGCGATGCTGTCCGAAGCAAAGCGGTGATCGTAGCCGATCAAGACGCCTTTGCGCGCGTCTTCGTCGCGCACGACGTAGCGGGCGATAGCGTGGGCGACGATGCGCGCGTTCGCGAAGGTGAAATCCTCGGCGATGATGCCGCGCCAGCCGTCCGTGCCAAAGCGAATCGAGTTCATCAAGATTGAGTATACGCGATGCGATATGGCGGCAAACAGGCCGGATTGGCCTGGCTATAGCAAATCTTTGCGCGCTTGCATCTTCGAGCCTTTTCACGATTCTGCCTACGTCCTGGGCGCGATCGCGGGGACAAATCAGCAAGGCGTCGGGCGTCTCCACGACGACCAGGTCGCGAACGCCGATGGCCGCGACGAATTTGGAGGGGCTCCACAGGAAATTGCCCTCGGCGTCGATCGCCTGACCGGCGCCGGCAAAAATGTTTTCTCCGGAGTGCTTGGCTAGAAGTTCGTAGACGGCGGTCCAGGAGCCGATGTCGCTCCAGCCGACCTCGGCGGGAATCACAAAGACGCGGGGGCTGCCCTGTTCGCGGGTGCCAGGTTCGAGGATGGCGTAGTCGACGGAAATATTTTCGAGCGCCGGATATATGGCTCGCGAGTGCTTTTCGTAGCTGCGTTTGCCGATGCTCGCGGCCAGCGATTCGAGCGCTTCGTGCGTTTTCGGCAGATAGTTTTCGCAAATTGTCGAGGAAAGTCGAGACGCGCCAGAAAAACATTCCGGCGTTCCAGTGGTAGTTGCCCGAGCCCGCATATTCTTTTGCGACGGCAAGAGCCGGTTTTTCCGTAAAGCGGCGAACGGCATAAACGGGGAAGCCTCTGGAGTCCAGCGCTTCGCCCATGCGTTCGATGTAGCCGAACCCGGTTTCCGGGCGGGTAGGCGGAATGCCGAGCACGACCATGCGTCCCTTGTCGCGCGCCAAATCGAGCGCGGCGCGCATGATCACGCGATATCGCTCGGGATTTGCGATGTAGTGATCGGCGGGAAGCACGGCGAGTAGAGCATCGCCGCGCGCGGCGTGACGCACGTGAAGCGCGGCCAGTGCGATGGCCGCGGCGGTGTTGCGGCCGACGGGTTCCGTCAGCACGCGGCGGCGCGCTGGGGCCGGCAGTTGCTTGCGTACTGCCGCGGCTTGCTCGGCGTTGGTGACCGTCCACGTGTGCGTCCGGCAGGAATCAAGGGCTGCAGCCGCGCGACGGTCTGCTCCAGCATGGTTTCTTTGCCGACGATATTCAGCAGTTGTTTCGGCGTGCGCGTGCGGCTCCGCGGCCAAAAGCGCGTGCCGCGGCCTCCGGCGAGAATCACGGCGTGCGTTGAAAGTTTGTCCGTCGCCATCAGCGTTTTCTATTTGGTCCCAAAGGGTTAATCCAAAAGTCTCGATCCAAAAAGGTTCAATCGAAAACGGCGCCATGGGCAACTGTTTTCGCGTGCCCTGCCTCGTGCAATTCCCTGCGCAAGGTGTTCAGGTCGGGTGGATAGGCGCAAAGCAGAGTCGCCGGTTGTTCCAGCGGCAAAAAATTGTATTCCCCGAGGTTCGCAGGCAAAAACCAGCATTCGCCGCGGCGGCAAGGGAAGCGAAATCCTCCAGCATTCAGAAATCCGTCGGCGGAAACGCTGACGAGAAGGTCGAAATGCGACGGATCGGTCTGCATGACGAACGGGCCCACAGGTTCCCATCGTTCCGTGGCAAAATACCGGCAAGCGGCAAGAAGCGATCTTTCGAAATCGTCGGCGGGAAGAGAGAGCCTTGAAGTCTTGCGTGCGGCCGTTGCACCAAAATTGATCACGTCCAGCGCTTTGTCGATATGCAGCTCGCGTTGCTTCCCGTGCGCATCCACCCGGCCGTAGTCGTAGACGCGATACGTCAAATCCGAATATTCCTGCACTTCAAAGATGACCATTCCGGAACCGATGGTGTGCGGCGTTCCCGCAGGGACGAAGAAGGTGTCTCCGGCATGAACGGGATGTGCTTGAACAAGGACTCGAGCGAGTGTTTTTCCAGGCCCTCGAGAAATGCTCGTTTGTCGACGCCGGGTTTTAGGCCCACAAGCACCTGCGCGTTGGGCTCGGCGGAAATCACGTGCCACATTTCGGTTTTGCCGCGGCCGCCCGCGGCCTTTTCGTGAGCCTGGGCGTAAGCATCATCCGGGTGCACCTGGATGGATAGCTTATCGGTGGGAAAGAGGAACTTCACGAGGAGAGGGAAGTCGCCGGTGGCAGCCAACTGCGTGCCGCGCCACGCAGCAGGCATTTCTCGCCATGCTTCGCCGAGCGTTTTGCCTTTGAACGGTCCGGAAGCGATCCGGCAGTCCAGTCCCGTCAGCCAGGATTCGCCGATAGGCTCCGCGAGTTCGGTTTTTTCCGGGTAAAACGGCGCAAGCGAACGAGCGCCCCAGATGCGTGGACTGAAGATCGGCTCGATGCGTAGCGGCTCAGGCTTCACGAATCAGACCGCGGCTTCGGCTCGCGAGAAGAACCGGTCGAGGCGGCGCAAGCCTTCGTCGATGCGCTCGATGGAGGTGGCGTAGGAGAGCCGCAGATACCCGGGTGCGCCGAAGGCATCGCCGGGCACGAGCGCGACGCGCGCCTTGTCGAGCAGCATCCTCGACAGTTCTGTGGTGTTTTTCGCAAGGGCCTGGCCGCTGCCGCCATTCGCCAGATGTGCCGCGACGTTGGGGAAAGCGTAGAACGCGCCGCCGGGCATCTCGCAGGTCACGCCGGAAATCGCGCGCAAACCTTCGACGATGCGCTTGCGGCGCCTGGCGTACTCGGCGAGCATCACCGGCACGGAATCCATCGAGCCGCGCATGGCTTCGAGCGCCGCATGCTGCGCAATCGAAGTCGGATTCGAGGTCGACTGGCTTTGCAATTTTACGGTCGCTTGTACGAGCGCTTCGGGCGCGAGCGTATAGCCGATGCGCCAGCCGGTCATGGCGAAAGTCTTGGACATCGAGCCGATGATGATGACGTTTTCCTTGGAGGCCGCCGCGCTGGCGATGGAATACGGCTTGTGCGGCTCGTAGGTGAAGTGCGAGTAGCACTCATCGCCCATCAACCACACGTTGTGTTTCTTGCACGCCGCGAGAATGCGTTCGTACTCATCCGGCGGAATGACGCCGCCGGTGGGATTGTTCGGCGAACTGAGAATGACCATGCGCGTTTTCGCGGTGATGGCTTTTTCGATCGCCGCAGCTTTCACGCTGAAGCCGTCTTCCGGGCTGGCTCTCGACGTACACCGGCGTTCCGCCGGCATATTTCACGATGTCGGGATAGCTCACCCAGTACGGAGCGGGAATGATGACTTCGTCGCCTTGTTGAACGAGCACGCTTACTACGTTGAAGATCGAATGCTTGCCGCCGACATTGACGACGCACTCTTTCGGCTCGTAGCTCGAGCCCAATTCGCGTTTGTGCCACGCGCAGATGGCTTCACGCAATGGCATGATGCCCCCAGTTGGGGTGTACTTCGTGTAGTTCTGTTCGATGGCGCGGATGGCAGCCTGCTTGATGTGGTCCGGCGTCGGAAAGTCCGGCTCGCCCGGTCCGAAGTCGGCGATATCCACGCCGCGCGACTTTAGCTTCTCCGCTTCGGCGATCACGGCCGAGGTCGGCGAGATCTGGATTCGATTGATGCGTTCCGTGAGTTGCACTCTGTCTCCTCTGTGCTCCGTGTGCGTCCAGCCGTAGAATTTTGGCGCGCAAACGTTCTTCGACGACCGGCGGCACCAAGCCGTCCAAGGGTGCGCCGAGTTGCGCGATCTCCCGCACCAGCTTCGAGCTCAGATAACTGTAGGGTTCGCCGGGCAGCATGAAAACCGTTTCCAGCCGTGGCTCGAGCTTGCGGTTCATCAGCGCCATTTGCAATTCGTATTCATAGTCCGAAACCGCGCGAATCCCGCGCAGAATTACGCCCGCACCACGCTTCCGCGCGTATTCCACCAGCAAACCGTCGAAGACGTCCACTTCCACGCCGCGCCAACGTTTGGTCACTTCGCGCAGCATCTCCACGCGCTCGGGGACGGTAAACAGCGGCTGCTTTTCGGCATTGCGCAGCACCGCCACGATCACCAGGTCGAACATCTTCTCGCCCCGCTCGATCAGGTCGAGATGTCCGTTGGTCACCGGATCAAACGAGCCGGGATAGATCGCGATTGACGTTTTCATCGAGACCGCCGCCCACTAGCCCGTATTCTAACCCAGGCCGCGCGAGGGGCGCGGCGCAAAGTTTGGCTGCATCCGGCCAAAGTGGCCGCGCTACATTTCGGTTTCGTGGGACGCTCCGAGTGTGCCAGTATGCGGGGTGCTATAGGGCACCTCGGGACTAAGAAGTGGTGCGGAGGGCACTCTGATAATGGCTCAGAATCGCTGGATGCGGGGAACGATGGCATTTATTTTTGCTGCACTGATTCATACCCTGCCGCTCAAAGCACAGGGTCAGCCGCAACTCAACCTGATGCCTTATCCTGCCAGCGTTCAGCTGGGGAGCGGGAGTCTTCGGGTGGACGCCTCGTTCTCGGTGGCCCTCACTGGCCACACAGAAGCTAGGCTGGACCGTGCCGTTCAGCGCTTCCAGCAACAGCTTTTTCGCCAGACCGCGATCCCGTTCGCGTTGAAGGCGTCGAGTTCGCCGAAAGCGGCGTTGGTCATTCACACCGAGCATGCCAGCAAAGATGTTCAGGAGCTTGGCGAGGACGAAAGTTACACGCTCGAAGTCACTACGGACGGCGCGAAGCTCACTGCGGTAACACCTCTCGGCGCACTGCATGGGTTGCAGACGTTTCTGCAACTGGTGGAGGTAACGCCGGACGGATTCGCCGCGCCCGCGGTCACGATTCACGACACACCGCGCTTCCCGTGGCGCGGCCTAATGATCGATGTCGCTCGCCACTTCGTCCCGCTCGACGTGCTGAAGCGCAACCTCGACGGCATGGAAGCCGTGAAGATGAACGTTTTCCACTGGCACCTCTCGGAAAATCAAGGCTTCCGCGCGGAGAGCAAGAAATTTCCCAAGCTGCACGAAATGGGTTCCGACAGGCTGTACTACACGCAAGATGAAATCCGCGATCTGATTGCGTATGCGCGCGACCGCGGCATTCGCGTCGTACCGGAATTTGATATGCCGGGCCACAGCACGGCGTGGTTCGTCGGGTATCCCGAGCTCGCAAGCGGTCCCGGCCCCTACGAAATCGAACGCAAGTGGGGCGTCTTCGATCCTGCGATGGATCCCACCAACGAAAAAACCTACAAATTCCTGGACGAATTGATCGCCGAGATGACCAAGCTGTTCCCCGACCATTTTTTTCACATCGGCGGCGACGAGGTGAACGGAAAGCAGTGGGACGCCAATCCGAAGATCCAGCAATTTATGAAGTCGCACAACTTGAAAAACAACGAAGCGCTGCAAACCTACTTTAGCCAGCGGGTGCAAGCGCTTGTCACCAAGCACGGGAAAGCCGTAGTTGGTTGGGATGAAGTGTTTGTTCCCGGCGTGCCCAAGGACATCGTGATTCAATCGTGGCGGGGCCAAGCTTCGCTGGCAGCGGCGGCGGCGCAGGGATATCGCGGGATGCTCTCGAACGGATATTACCTGGACCTGGGCTGGTCCACCGCGCGGCATTATGCGGCTGATCCCATGGGCGGCGCCGCGGCGAATCTGACGCCGGAGCAACAGAAGCTGATTCTGGGTGGCGAGTCCTGCATGTGGTCCGAATATGTGAATGCCGAGAACATCGATTCGCGAATCTGGCCGCGTAACGCCGCCATCGCCGAACGTCTGTGGTCTCCGCAAAGCGTGACGGACGTCGCGTCGATGTATGCGCGCTTGAATGCCATCAGCGCGCGGCTCGCTTTGCTCGGGCTGACGCACAATTCCTACTACGGACGCATGCTGCGGCGCATCGCCGGCGCAGCCACGCCGGAGGAGTTCGCCGCCTTGCATACCTTGACGGACGTTGTCGAGCCAGTGAAGGACTATACCCGCGAGCAGACCGCGCCCGCCGAGCCTACTAGTGCGACGCCTTTGAACCGCGTCGTCGATGCCGTGCCGCTGGAAAGCGACGCGGCTCGGCGATTCGCCGAACTGGTGGACAAGTTCGTCGCGGCCACGTGTCACGACGCGGACACCGAAGCTCTTCTGCGTGCCCGGCTGATTCAGTGGCGCGACAACGATGCCCGGCTGGCGCCTCTCGCCCAGCGATCATTTCTGGTGAAGGAGGTCGCGCAGACCTCCCAAGACTTGTCGGCGCTGGGCGCCGCAGGGCTCGCCGCGCTGGATTTCATCGCCAAGGGCAGCGGTGCGCCCGTGGACTGGAAAACGCAGCAGCTCGCGGCGATCCTGCAGATTCAGAAACCTAAGGCACAGCTTTTGCTGATGCCTGCGTCTGCGGTACAGAAATTGATTGAGGCGGCTGCCGCGGGCGGGAGTTGCGCCGCCGGGACACCGTAGGGAATCACCGCCTAGTGTGGATTACCGGCCGCGTGCGCCTCTTGCGGCATTTGGTTGTGGCAGACGCCCGCGCCTGAATCGCGAAACGTCTTGCCCTCTTCCGGAATGAACTCCCATGTGTACGCGTGCGAGGAAAGAGTGAGTTTCAGCACGCCGAAGGTGTTTACGTTCCGCACTTCGCTGTTGGCGATTGCGAAACCCAGGGGATCGTGGCTGCGCCCGCCGGTGCCGACAACGATCTCGCGAATTCCGTGCTCCGGATCGCGGCGGCCGTCGGGGTCTTGGGGCGCAAATCGCTCGTAGGAGTGTTCGTGACCTACGAGCATCAGGTCGGCATGCGCTGCGTAGAGGTCTCGCCACAGCTGCCTCAGCTCTGGGTGGAGAGCGTGAATCTTGAAAAAGCCACTGCTGAACAGCGCGTGATGCCCATAGGCGATGATGCAGGCGTTGGGATGCTCGCTAAGATCCTGGCGCAGCCAAGCCTCCTGTGGCGAGCCTGTACCGCATCCTCCTAAGCCAGTGGCGCCGCAGTTCGTGTTGAGGGCAATGATGTGCCACAAGCCCAAGTCATAGCTGTAATAGCCTTTGCCGGCGGGTCCGGCGAGCGCTCCCCAGTACCGAAAATAGGCGGATGCGGTCGCATCTCCATATTCGTGATTTCCGAGCGTGGGCCGGGTCCTGTCTTTGAACCGGCCCCAGGTTGTGCCGTAGCAGTTCAGAAACTCCGCAGCGCTGCCGTTTTCATAGGCCAGGTCGCCGGCGGTAAACACAGTGCCGGGAATCTGCTCGATCAATTTGGCGGTGGCTTGTGCGCCTTCGATGTACTTGCAGCTGGCGATGTCTCCGGCGCCGACCAGGGTGTACGTCTGGTTCGGGTCTGTCTCGTGGTGTGCCGGTTTCGCATCCCGCTTCGATGAGTTCGCCGGCCGCCCGGATTGAGCCAAGGCAGACCCCCCAAGGCACAACAGCAGAAAAGCGAGCCATGCAACCTGGCGCAATATCGACTTACCATGAGTCGGCTTGTAACGAAACATCGTGTTCCCCCATCGAATCGAGGTCGTAGCCTATCATGCAGGCGGTGCTGGCATGGCGAGGCCGTTCGTTTAGGCTGGGATAACCGTTCGCTGCAAAGCGCGGCCGTTGGACGCAAAGTATTAGCATAATCGGACTGCTTCAGTCGTATCATAACCCTAAGGAAATACAGGCTTTGGCTGCGTTCTGGGTTGGGAACGGTTTGACTTCTGGAGAAAGACGGGGTACACTTCAACTGCGACTGTTTCAGTCGTATATGGCGTTTGCGCAGGATGAGTTCATTCGATGTTCAAGCTCTCTAAAAAAGCGGACTACGGGTTGATCGCCGTGAAGCATCTGGCGATGCACCGCCAGCAACATGCCTGTAGCGCGAATGAGATTGCGGAAGAGTACGGCATCTCGACCACGTTGATGGCGAAAGTGCTGCAAAAGCTCGCGAGGGAAGGCGTGGTTGCCGCGAAGCACGGATCAAACGGCGGCTACCAGCTGGCCAAAGAGCCGGGCCAGATCAGCGCGCTGGACGTGATTACTGCGATTGATGGGCCGGTGCTGATTACCTCGTGCGTGACGAGTCACGGAAATTGCGAGGCAACCGATCGGTGCTCGGTGCGCGAGCCGCTGCGCCGAGTCAATGAAAGTATTCTGCATGTGCTCAACACCGTAACGATTTCTCAGATGAGCGAAGACCCGCATGAGCCGGCGCTCGTCGCACTAGGGGCTGCATCGCGGCCGCTGGTGAGCACGAATTAGCTTTGGGGGATGAACATGGCCGTAAAACTGCCGATTTACATGGACAATCACGCGACCACGCCGGTCGACCCGCGAGTTCTCGCGGCGATGCTGCCGTATTTTACGGAGAAGTTTGGTAACGCAGCCAGCCGCAACCACTCGTTTGGCTGGGCGGGCGAAGAAGCGGTGGAGAACGCGCGGGCGCAGGTCGCTTCGCTGATTGGCGCGACGCCGAAGGAGATCATCTTCACCAGCGGCGCCACGGAATCCGACAACCTGATGATTAAGGGCGTTGCCGAGATGTATCGCGAGAAGGGCAACCACATCATCACCCAGGCGATCGAGCACAAAGCCGTGCTCGACACCTGTAAGCGCCTCGAGAAGTACGGCTACGAGGTGACGTATCTGCCCGTCCAGCGCGACGGGCGCGTCGATCCAGAGGACGTACGCAAGGCGATTACGCCGAAGACCATTCTTATCAGCATCATGTACGCCAACAACGAGATCGGCGTCATCAACCCGATGGCCGAAATCGGCAAGATTGCCAAGGAACACGGCATCATCTTCGCCGTGGATGGTGTGCAGGCGGTCGGCAAGATTCCCGTGGACGTGCAGAAGGACAACATCGACCTGCTCGCCATCTCGGGGCACAAGATTTACGGGCCGAAGGGTGTTGGCGCGCTCTACGTGCGCCGGCGCAATCCCCGCGTGCAGCTCTCGGCCATCATCGATGGCGGCGGCCACGAGCGCGGCATGCGCTCCGGCACGCTCAATGTCACCGGCATCGTCGGCCTGGGTAAGGCTTGCGAGATCGCCCAGCAAGAGATGGTGCAGGAAGGTGAGCGGCTGCGCGGACTGCGTGACCGGCTCAAGAAGGGCCTGGAAGCCAAGCTGGACGAGGTCTATATCAACGGCTCGATGGAGCACCGCTTGCCGAACAACCTGAACATGAGCTTCGCCTACGTCGAAGGCGAATCGCTCCTGATGGGCATCAACGATATTGCGGTTTCGAGCGGTTCCGCGTGCACCTCTGCAACCCTCGAGCCCAGTTATGTACTCAAAGCTTTAGGCGTGGGCGAAGACCTGGCGCACACCTCGATCCGTTTTGGCCTCGGCCGGTTCAATACCCCGGAAGAGGTCGACTACGTGACCGATAAGATGGTCCAGGTCGTCACCAAGCTGCGTGAACTTTCGCCGCTTTACGAGATGGCCAAGGAAGGCATCGATATTTCGAAAATGAAGTGGCAGACGGCCTGAGAAATTCATCTAACTGACTGAAGGACACCAAATGGCAAACGAAGGGACAATTCGGATTCACCGCTCGATCGGGGGCACTGGCGCCGCGTTTCGCGTCTCCTTTGTGCCTTACGACTCGGACGGGGAGGGTACGGCAGGTGTGCGTGCCTTTCATGAAGTTCAGCACGTGCGAGCATTTCTGAAGAGCCTGGGGGTCAACGCGGAACTCGTCAAGGACGCGCTGCGGCAGCTTGCCGCGGGGCGCTCGGCATCCGTGCCGAACGTTTCTCTTTCCGAGGAAGTCGTGAAGAGCGCGGGCCTGGACACTTCGGCGAGCCTGGCACGGCGATAAGTGTAGCGCCGCCCTTAGGGGCGGCACGCCGGGTGAATATTCTTTGCAGGGCGAGTTAAGGAGCAACACGCAATGGCATATAGCGATAAGGTCGTCGAGCACTACAACAATCCGCGCAACGTCGGCAGCTTGCCGAAGGAAGACCCCAACGTTGGTACGGGTCTGGTCGGCGCGCCCGAGTGCGGCGACGTGATGAAGCTGCAGATGAAGATCAATCCCGATACCAAGATCATTGAAGAAGCCAAGTTCAAGACCTTTGGCTGCGGTTCGGCGATTGCCAGTTCATCGCTCGCCACCGAATGGGTAAAGGGCAAGACCGTCGAAGAGGCGCTCAGCATCAAGAACACGGACATCGTGCGCGAGCTTTCGCTTCCGCCGGTGAAGATTCACTGCTCCGTGCTCGCGGAAGACGCCATCAAGGCGGCCATCGGCGACTGGAAGAAAAAGCACGGCATCGAAGTGCCGGTCGCGGAGAAAGCCGCACACTAAGTTTTCTGACGGGCGGCATTGGCCAGCGCCTGGGCGGTAGGGGCGCAGCATGCTGCGCCCCTACTCGGCACCATTGAGTGCGTCGAGGGTTTTTGGAGTTGTTCATCATGGCCACGGAAACAATCAGCCCGAATATCGCCACCATCCATCTGACCGAGCGCGCCGCGCTGAAAATCCGCGCGCTGCTTGAAAAGGATGGCGTGCCGCTCGATCAAGGCGGCCTTCGCGTCGGCGTGCAAGGCGGTGGCTGCTCCGGACTTTCGTACGCCATGCGCCTCGACACGCAATCGCGTCCTCGCGACAAAGTTTTTGAAGAGCACGGAGCGCGCATCTTCGTCGATCCAAAAAGCTTGCTGTATTTGAACGGCACCACGCTCGAATACGAAGAGACACTCATGCGCCAAGGATTTGTGTTCCAGAATCCCAACGCGGCGAGAAATTGCGGCTGCGGCAGCTCCTTTACGGCCTAGTGGCACAGGCTTCAACCTGTCCGTCGCGAGCTTGGCACAGACTGGTCCGATAAGTGGCTGGCAGCCCCACCCGCCAGCCACTTTCTTGTTTTACGGCTAAGGATAGAACGAAACGTCGTTCTAATCCTTGCCATGAACCTTATGAGCGCAACGTCGAAATCGATGACCGATCCGCCTCTGGTCTGTTGGAGTTGCCACGAGCGCGCACTAGGCACGCACTTCTGTTCGAGCTGCGGGAAACTTCTCCAACTCCCGAAGCACGTCGATTATTTCGAGCTGTTCGAGATGCCGCGCAAGCTCTGGATCGAAATGGGTAGCCTGGAGCAAAAGTTTCTGCAACTGAGCTGGAAACTTCATCCGGACAATTTCGTCAATGCAACCCCACAGGAACAAGAGCTTTCGCTGAAGCGCAGCTCGGAATTGAACGATGCCTATCGAACTCTGCGTGATCCTGTCGCTCGCGTGGAATACCTTCTTGGACTCGAAGACATGCGCAAAGAAGGCGAGCACAAGCAGCAAGCGCCTCCGGAATTGCTCGAGGAAGTCTTCGATCTGAACGAGTCGCTCGATGAACTGCGGGAAGCGAAGAGCGCCGGCGGCGATCTGGCATCGCTGAAATCGCGACTCGAATCGGCGCAAGAGAATTTCGGCGAGAAGCTCAAAGAAGTTGACTCGCAGCTTCAGGCTACGGCGCAGCAGTGGGATGCGGCGCTCGATGCAAGTGCGGCCGACTCAGACCGGAAGGCGATCATGGTTCGGCTGAATGAATTCCTGAACCGACGTTCGTACATTCGGAACTTGGTTACGAATGTTCAAAAGGAATTGCTGTAGCCGCAACTCTTTCAAGCCGCGGGCTTTTTTCGAGAGTGTTTGGCAAACATGGGACGCATAGTCGGAATCGATCTTGGCACTACCAATAGTCTCGTCGCGTATATCGATCCCCAGACGGACGCGCCGAAGTGTATTCCGGGACCCAGCGGTAACACGCTTTGCCCGTCCGTCGTCAGCATCGATCCCGACGGCTCGGTCATCGTGGGCGAGCCTGCGCTGCGCCGCCTTCTTACGCAGCCCGAGCGCACCATTTACTCCGTCAAACGCTTGATGGGCCGTGGCGTCGTGGATATTCAAAGCGAGCTTGCGCTCTTTCCGTTTCGCATCGACCCTTCGAGCAAGAACGTCATCCGCGTGAGGCTCGGCGATAAATTCTTTACGCCGCCGGAGATTTCCGCGTTCATCCTTCGCGAGCTCAAGAATTGGGCAGAAGCCTTCTTCGGCGAGGGCGTCGACCGCGCAGTCATCACCGTGCCCGCGTACTTCAACGACGCACAGCGCCAGGCCACCAAGGACGCCGGCAAAATCGCTGGTCTGGAAGTGTTGCGGCTGGTCAACGAGCCGACCGCTGCCGCACTGGCCTATGGCCTGCACGAAAAGCAGCGCGGCCGCGTCGCCGTCTACGATCTGGGTGGCGGCACGTTCGACATTTCCGTTCTTAAGCTCATCTCGACGAGTGAAGGCGACATTTATCAGGTCCTCTCTACCAATGGAGATACGCATCTCGGCGGCGACGACATTGATAATTTGCTCCAGTCGTTGATTCACGAGAAAATTCTCGAGCAACATCGCGTCGATTTTTCGCCGCACGCCGAACTTGCGCAGGAACTTCGCAAGGCGCTTATCGCCGCGAAGCACCAGCTCTCCGAAAACGAAACTGCCACACTGCGCTTTCCGCTCCCCAACGGCGCGGTCTTCGTTCACCAATTCTCGCGCGGCGCATTCGAGGCGCTCCTGCGCCCCATCGTTGATCGCACCATGGGCCCGGTGAAGCAGGCGCTTGCCGATGCGCAGCTTTCACCAGCGGAAATCGACGAAGTCGTGCTCGTCGGCGGCACCACACGCACCCCGCTGATCCGCCGCACCGTGCAGGAGTATTTCAACCGCAGGCCGCACACGGAGCTGAATCCCGACGAGGTCGTCGCGCTCGGCGCGGCCGTGCAAGCCAACATCCTCGACCGCGGCGTCAAAAACATGCTGCTCCTCGACGTCACACCGCTCTCCCTCGGCATCGAGACCTACGGCGGCGCCGTCGCGAAGATTATTCCGCGCAACTCCACCATTCCCGCTAGCGCACAGGAAATGTATACGACCGGCGTCGACAATCAGACCGGTATCGATATCCATGTGCTGCAAGGTGAGCGCGAATTGGCCAAGGACTGCCGCTCGCTGGCCCGGTTCACGCTGAAAGTGCCGCCCACTCCGGCGGGCCTCCCGAGAATCGAAGTCCGTTTTCTGATCGACGCCAATGGAATTCTGCAAGTCGCGGCGAAAGATTTGCGAAACGGTCAGCAGCATTCCCTTGAAGTGCAGCCAAGCTACGGCATCAGTGACACCGAAATCGAGCGCATGCTTGAGGATTCGATCGAATACGCCGAGCAGGATTTTGCCGAGCGCCAGGTGATCGAGGCGCGCACCGAGTCGGAGTCCATTCTGAGCGCCACGCAAAAAGCGCTCGCCAGCGGCCAAGCTGCCGCGGCACTGTCCACCGAAGAGCGCGCCGCCATCGACGAGTCCGTCGCGGCGCTGAAAGAATCCGTCGCAGGCAGCGACTACAAACTTATCCGCAAGCGCATCGACGAGTTGAATCACGCGACGTCGCATCTTGCGGAGTTGGTGATGAACAGTGCAGTATCGACGGCGCTGGAAGGCCGCAAGCTAGCCGAAGTCTGAGCGCAGGCAGTGTCAGGGTCTTAGAGGAGAGCAACATGGGTGGCAACAATCCCTACATCGAAGAAGTAAAATACACGCCGGCTACGAAGAAATTCAAAGTGACGTTTCTTCCCAGCGGCAAGACCATCGAAGTCGATCCGGCGAAAATTCCATACGGACACAACGGCATACCCGGCAGCATTCTTGATATTTCGGAAGGCATCAAGGCCGGACTGGATCACGCGTGCGGCGGAGTCTGCGCGTGCTCGACATGCCACGTGATCGTCAAAGAGGGCTTGCAGTCGTGCAACGAAGCCACTGACGCGGAGCTCGATGAGCTGGACATGGCTCCCGGCATCACACCGAAGTCGCGCCTGGGCTGCCAAACGGTTCCCGACGGCACCACCGACATCGTGGTGGAAATTCCAGAGTGGAACAAGAACTACGCCAAAGAAGCGGACCACTGAGCGCTTCCAAATTTCCTTCCGAAGGAGCCACATGCCGGCGACATTTGACTGGGACGACCTAGAAGACATTGCGATCGCTCTGACCGACAAATATCCGGACACCGATCCACTGACCGTACGCTTCACGGACATGCACAAATGGATCATGGAACTGCCGAATTTCTCGGGCGACGCGAAAGCTTCCAACGAGGGCAAACTCGAAGCCATCCAAATGGCGTGGCACGAAGAGTTTACAGACCGCCAATCTTGAGCTCCGACTCGCTGCCACTTCCTGGCCGTACTTGTGGATTCCACCGCTTTTTCTTATGCTAGTAAGGTTCCGCCCACCGCAAAATGTGGCGCTATGGTGCAACGGTTAGCACGTGGCCCTTTCAAAGTAATTTCGGCCTTAGGTCCGTTTAGGTCGATTTCGATAGGCTTTGGTTTTCAACACGTTGAGGTCAGAGCTTGAGGGCCGGTTAGTCTGAATTTGTCCGCGTTGATGCAAGTTCGATACAACTAATTGCATGCAACGCCGAGAGCTTGAGCCACCACTGGTAGCGCGTCCGAATAGTCTCGACAGCCCCGCGAGCGCATTTTTGTCAGCCCGACCTCGTACTTCAACATCTGATATTGCTGTGCCCGTCGCCACGGTTCCAAGTCCGGGCGGTTCTGGACGATTTCGCGGGCTGTGTCAGCAAACGCGTCTAGCATCGCGTACTTGCTGGATTTCCTCGCACGCAGGGTCTTGGTGTAGAGAAGTCTTTGTCGAAGGTGACCGAGAAGCTCCGAGCTTCCGATGCCGCTGCTTGTCGCCGCCGCTGCTTCTCTTCTCATCGCGGGGGCCGTCGTTTCGAGTTCAACGTGTGGTTGAGGCGCGAGCGACTCGTCATGCAGAAAAGTAGTTGCCTCACCGGTGCAAATTGCCACTGTCAGAAGCGCTGCTACAGGTTTATTCATCCAAAATCCTTGGTAGCCCGGACGGGAATCGAACCCGTAGTCTTTGCCTTGAAAGGGCAACGTGTTAACCGATTACACTACCGGGCCACAGCGCGAAACCTCAAGCGAGTTTCGCTTTCTTCTCAACAATCTTAGCATACTGACCAACCTTCACGAGGGCCTCGCGCACGTTGCTCGGCCGAAATACGGGTTCGATTCCCGTTAGCGCTACCAAACTCGCGGTTGCTGATCCCAGTTCGCTCTTCCTCTGGTAGGGTGCCTCTCCTATAATCCCTCGCACTATACGACGGAGCTTGGTTTGCCCGACACATCTGACAGCCCGGAACGCCATTTGCTCGCCGTCATTTCTGATGACGGGGAGCACTATCGTGAGGTCCACAAGCACCTGGGGAGCGCTTTCCGGACGATACTGGCCAGCAACGAAGACGAAATCAAAAACGTCATCGAGCAGGCAGACCTACACGCCATTCTGTTCAACTTGGATTGCATCGGGGACGGACCCGGAGACGGGCTGGACGTTCTGGAAGAGATCCGCAAAATTCGCGATGACGTGGTGCTCGCCGCATTTACGAGCTCTGTCTCGCGCACGATTCCCTTGAAGGCTAGCCAAGCTGGCGCCGACGAGTTCTTCGTGTTACCCCTCAATTACGAAGAGTTGAAGATCGTTCTGACGCGCGCGATGGAAAAGCGGGCCTTGGAACTGGAAGGCCGCCGCGTCATCCAGCAAGCGGAGAGCAAGGTCTCGTTCCACGGACTAGTGGGCAGCAGTCCGGCGATGCAGAAGGTGTATCAATCGGTGGAAGCGGTGGCCGCCACAAACGCCTCCGTCGTCTTGCGCGGTGAAAGCGGCGTCGGCAAGGAGCTGGTGGCGAGGGCCATCGTTCAGTGCGGGGACCGTTCGGATAAACCGTACATTTGCTTGAACTGTTCGGCGCTTCCCGAGAGCTTGATGGAGTCGGAGCTGTTTGGATATGAAAGGGGCGCCTTCACCGGGGCCGACGCCGCCAAGCCAGGCCTCATCGAGTTGGCGCACGGCGGGACGTTGTTCCTCGACGAGATCACCACCCTGAATCCCGGTCTGCAGAGCAAGCTGCTGCGCGTCTTGCAGGAACGCTCCGTGCAGAGGCTCGGCGGGCGGAGCGCGCACAAGATCGATTTCCGCCTGATCACCGCGACCAACGAGGATCTGGAAGATTGCATGCGAAAGGGGAGATTTCGCGAAGACCTCTATTTTCGGATCAATGTCGTCCCCATCGTCGTTCCTCCATTGCGCGACAGGGAAGGGGATATCGCCCTCCTGGTGGATCACTTTCTGAGGATTTATTGCGCCTCCTCCAAAAAGCCGCTGAAGGCCGTCAAGCCGGACGTTCTGGAGATTCTGGAAGACTACAGTTGGCCCGGGAATGTGCGGGAACTGGAAAACGTGGTGCAGCGCCTGGTGGTGATGGTCAACAGCTCGGTGATCACCTTGGAGCACCTCCCGCAACAGTTGCTCCAGTCCGCCGCTACTGGCCAAGAATCGATTCTGATTCCGGAGGAGGGCGTGGATTTTGACGCGGAACTCGAGCGAATTGAGCTGGCATACCTCAATGCCGCGCTGCGGCGGACCGGTGGCAAGAAGAGTGCGGCCGCCGCGCTCCTGCAGATCGACCCGCAGCGTCTGAAGTACCTCTGCCGGAAGCACCGCCTGCAATAGGTAGTTAAAAAGTGACCACCTGTGGGTTAATTTTTAACCGGTGGTTAAGTTTTTGCCGGTCTGTTACGGACGAAACGCGGCCGGGAGCAGCTAAAGGCTTTATTTTCTGTGGTACTAGTCGGAGGGAAAGCGGCCCGGCGGTTTGGCACGCGCCATGCAATTAGGGGAGGCGTCGGTAGAAAGCAAGAAAATTAGCAAGGAGCGAGTGAGCCATGTCCATCGAAAAAAAGAGCCTGATCAACACCCTCAAGACCGCCAAGAAAGCCAATATCGTGAAGGAAGATGTAACCGTGTCGGGTGCCACAGCGAGCCCGGTGGGAAAGCGTCCTGCTGCAGTTAGCAAGGGCGGCGTCCATGGGCTGGCCAGGAAGGCTGCTCCGATCAGGAAACTGCGTCTGATTTCGTAAACTCAGCGCCAGTTGGTGATTTCAAAATCTCAGGCCCCGAGAAATTCTCGGGGCCTTTTTCTTTTCACCACAGTTTCCGGACCACGCCCCGCCTCGTCGCGGTCCACAAAAATCCCGCAAGACTGCGTCGTGGACCGTAAATCCGTGCCAAGCCGACCATTCCTGGCTTGAGGATGCCGTCAGGATTGGCCAACGGCATATCCACGACATAGAAATTAGGAGGCCGCAATCCCTTGAGCTTGCTCGCTTCGGCGAGCTCCGGATCAATGGTCGAGGATTGCGGTGCGATGGACGCCACCTGTGTGTCCCACTTGTGGAGTGAGCCATCTACCAGCAGGCGCGCGCGGGAACTTACTTTCAATTTATAGAGATCGTATTCGGACACATAGATGCGAGCGCGCATTTTGCTCAGATCGGCGACCTCCGCTAACTCTGTGCCCGCTGAGACATAGGAGGCGAGTCGATCGCCCACACGCGGCGTCAAGACCACTCCTGAAATGGGGCTGACCACATCGAGGGAAGTGGCTTGAGCGCCGAGATTGCGGGACTGCTCAGCCAGGCGATTGCGCTCCTGCGTTGCCGGGCCGATATCGGAGTAGTGGAGCACTGCCGACGTAGCATGCATGGACGACACGGCGTAGTCCGATTCGCTCCTCCCCAGTTTCGATTGCAGCGGCAGATTGCTGAGACGAAACAGCGGAGCGCCGGCGGCAACCTTCATTCCTTCGCCCGCGTAAATGCGGGTGACCGCGCCCGGCACAAGTGATCGCACCATGACCCGCTGTTGCGGTTCCAGAAGGAAACGGCCCTGGATCGACTCGTGCCATAGGGGCAGAAATAGAAAGACAGCAAGGGCGCCCAGCAAGTACATCGGGTGGCGGGATATCGACCAGGAACGAGCGCGATCTCTCTTGTCCAAGTATACGAATTTCATGAAGTTCACCAGGGAGCGAATTCGACCGCGAAAAATGATGGCGGCCGTCAAGAATTCGGGAATGAAGGACCAATCCGGATCGAAATTGCGGAAAACATTTCCGACGAAGCGGGCGATGATGTAAAGGACGGTGTAGCTGTAAGCGCCCGAGAGCAGAGCGTAGACAACGTATCCCGCTCTCCAGCGCCGCGGAACGTAGGGAACTTCGACCGGCAGATCCCAGATGTGCCGTTTGACCCAGGCCGAGACGTATGCCGTGGAGTCTTCCTTCAGCTCAGCGAGGCCGAGAGCTTCGCACATCATGTAGTAACCGTCGAGTTTGATGAGCGGATTGAAATTGATGAATATCGAAGCGAGACCGGTGATCAGCATCAATACGTAGGCCACGAAATGCAGAGTAGTTTCCGGCGGCGTGTCCCACCAAACGATCGTCGCGACTGCGCAAATATAGAGCTCCGACCAGACACCAGCCAAAGCGATAACGAACCTTTGATATCGCGACCCAGTTACATGGCCTTCGGTGGTGTCGGTGTAGAAGGCCGGCGTGAGATAAATCAGCAGAAAACCCATCGCCGGAACGCGCGCTCCGTAGTGTTTGCATGCGTGGCCGTGACCTATCTCGTGCCAGCACATCGTGACCAGGGCCGCTACGTAGAAAATTCCCACATCACCCCAGCTCTTCTCCGTGAAATTGAAGAATTGCCACGTGTCACGCCCGATTTCGCTCCAGTGCGTAAACGTGATGCCAGTCATGATGCCAAACAGCACGAGCGTAATCGCGGTGAACCACCAGGTGTAAATCCAGTAGGTGTATTTGTGAAGCCAAGTCAGAAACTTGTCGGGATTTACCGCCGGGAAGGTGATCTCGGCCAGATCGCCCCATTTGCTTTTCTTAGCCTTCAGGGTCTTGCGCCGTTTCTGCGCATCCTTCTGCATCAGCAGGATGTTTCTTTCCTGAGGCGTCTGATACCAGAAATCCATAGCCGCCATACTCGCGGCGAACTCCCGCACTTCATTCGTGCCAAGCTCTGAGTTGGTCTGCGTGGAGTAGAGTTGCGCAATCTCTTCGTACGAACGCTTGCCGTCAAAGAGTTGCGCCAGAGCCCAGTTCGGTGGCGGAAAACGAAATATAGGCTCCTTGCTGCGGACATACACACGCACGACCGGTTTGCCCTCCTCGATGTGCTGCTTCCATACGACGTCGGGAGGCATACGCGGCGCGTGTCTGGAAAGGACGCGCGCTGGCATCTCGGGCAGTGCGACGTTTAGGACGCGAGTGAGGTTCATTGAGCGTTGGCGAGATGCACGGCCGCGGTCATGCCGGGCCGCAAGGCACCGTGATTGCCGGTCAGCTCAACCAGCACTTCAAACGTGCCGCTGGCTGGATCAATCACCGGGCTGATTTCACGAACCGCTGCGGCGTGCTTCTCGCCGGGTATGTCGGCAGACGTGATTTCGAACTGCTGCCCGCGGTGCAGGCGCCCGAAACATTCTTTCCGGCAAGGTGAAACGCATCAAGAGCGGAGCTTCCGCTGTAATCCAGAAGAGGCGATCACCTTTTGCGACGTTCTGGCCCTCGCGCACGTAGCGGCGGGCGACGAGTCCATCGAAGGGAGCCATCACTCTTGTTTTTTCGAGTTCCAGCTCGAGGGACCGCTCTTCCTGCTGCGCGGTGCTGTAGAGTTCGGTCACCCGCTTGATGTCCCACTGCTCAGACTCCGCCTTATACTTCGCGTGCTGCAACTCCTCCTCGGAAATGACCCCGAGATCCCAGCGTCGCTGAGCGCGGCGCATAATCCGCTTTGAATACTTCCGCTTCGGCCTTCCAATTTTTGATCTCGGCATCGATCGAACGAGTTTTGGAGCGGGCTGCTTCCAAATTGGCGGTGAGCTGGCGGTCATCGAGTTGGGCCAGCAGCGTGCCGGCCTTGACGCGTGAGGGCGCATCGAAAAGGATTTTGGTCACGATGCCGTCGCGTTGCGCCGCCAAGTCCAGCTGATGCTCCACGATGATCGGACCGGTGACCACCAGAGTGGAATCTCGAGCGTCCGCTGGAGGTGCAGACACGGGGGCGGCATTGGCGGCACTCGCGGATGGAGTGGATGTAGCAGCGTTCGTCGTTGCAGGCGCCAGTGGCTTCTCGTCGCCGCAACCTCCAGCGATGAGGAACGTCCCGGCCGCCAAAACTATCTGAATCCGCCGCATTTCTTTCCTCCGCCGCACCTTCACCAGCCCAGCCACGACCAGAGTTTCGAGCGCATCCATATATAAGGATGCCGCAAGAACACGTATCCCGCCGGATAGGTACCCACGCGAACCTTCCCGCGCCCCTGCATTCCGGCACGAATTACGCCGTCCGGATTCTCGACCGACACGCGCGAGTAGAACACCGGAGTTTCGTTAACCGTTTCCGCTTTCTGGCTGATCACGACCACCTGGCCGTGAAACGTCCGCGCGGGATAGCTGTTCAGCTTGACGGAAGCGTTCTGTCCGTCTTTCAGCAAGCCCGCATCTTCGTCTTCGATGGCCACATCGACGACGGCGCGAGACGTGTCGACCACCTCTGCGAAGGAATCACCCGGGGCAAGTTTGCGGCCGGCGAAACTGTCCACGTGCGGCGTGGAAACAATCCCATCGATCGGCGATCGCAATTCCGTTTTTTCGAAGAGATTCTGCGCTCGCGTAAGTTCCGCCTTCCAGTAGTCTGCCCGGACCCGCTGCGCCCCCGCTTCCGTGCCGTCGTTGACGGCCAGCGCGTGGTTCATCTGCATCAGCGACGACTCGTACCGGGACTGCGTCTCGGCCAGGTTCGAGCGCGAGTCCCAGTTTTCCATTTCCGCCAAAATCTGGCCGGCCTGGACGCGCTGGCCCTCACGAACGAGGACTTTGCCGACCACACCTTCCGTTTCCGGTTGGATTTGCACGCGATGCAGCGGCGTGACGACGGCGTCGCCATCCACGCGAAGCGGAAGTGGAAAGGCGACAAGGAAGAGCACGGCAGCCGCGCATGCAGCAAGGATGAGCGTACGGCGGCGCTTTTCCATGGCCATGAATTTGCGCTTTCGTTCGAGTACCGGCTCCAGCACCGATATGAAGGGGACTTCCTTGTACATCTGCGCGTTGCGTAGCGCCACCGTCGCCTGGCTCGCGAGCAATTGCAAGATTTCGACATGCGCCGGCGTCAGGAAATCGGGATCGCTGGCCTCCAGCGCGAGCATCCCGAGGCGGCCCGTATCGTCGTTGAGAGGCATGGCATAAAAGCCGCGCATGCCGGAGTCCGCAAAATACTTTTTGAATTTTGCGTGAGTTTCTTCGCGGTCCGCGTCGATGTCATCGCCGTGTTGCCGGACGTGAATCACTTCCTCCGACAAGGAGGCCCACTGAAGGACATCGTCGAGGGGTGCGATGTCCGGTGCGTCTGTGTTGACCTGCGTGATGCCGGTGACGGCGCTAAGTTTAAAGCGTCCCCGTTGATCGAGCGCAATCGCCGCACGCTCGTAAGGGATGACCGCCTGCGGGGCGTTGACGATGGTCTGCAACATGCGCTCGAGGTTCAGTGTCGAGGTGATCTCGTGGCTGACGTGATTGAGCGTTTCCAGGATTTCGACTTTGCGCTCGGCCATCAGCAAACTGGCGTTGTGCAGAGCGTTCGACGCCGTGTCCGCAAGGCTTCCCAGGATGAAAAGGTCGTCGTCGTCGAACAGCGTTCCGTCCAACTTGTTGACCGCCTCGACGACACCAACCAGAGCGGTCCGGTCCATGACGGCCACCGCTATCAATGAGTGAACGCAGGTTCAGCCCCGCTATGTTGGTTGCGTTCCACGAGCCGTGGGTCCGTGGCGTCCGAAATGCATACGCTTTCGCCGGTGTTCGAAAGCGCTCCGGCGATCCCTTCTCCGGGTTTGACCACTTGTCCCTTGAACGCCGTCCGATCGTGTCCGGCCTGCTCCAGCAACTCCAGCGTCTCATCTGGATGCAACAGCCAGATGTTCACGGCCTGGCAGGCAAGAATTTCCGAGAACTTGGAGCCGATCAATGGAAGAAGCTCTTGCATTTCGAGCGTGGAAGAAAAAACTTTCTCCAGGTCATAGAGCTGCGTCAGGCGCGTAATCGAACTGAGCGTGCTATTGCGGTCGCTCTCGTAGGATTGTGCCGAAGCCATCGATGCGGCCGCCACGCCAGCTAAGGGAAGCAGCAGGTTTGCGGTCCGGCCGGAGAGTTCTTTTTCAAACGAAAGGATCTCCAGAGCTCCCAACAAGGTGCCGTTATGCAGCAGGGGAATGCAGCACAAGGACCGCAGCGTCCTGCGGGCATCAATGTGCGGATAATCTTCTCGCTTGAGTTCCGCCGCCGTTCGCACGACTGGGGTGGGCGTCTGCAGCAAGGATCCCAGAGCGCCGCTGCCTGCGAGGATAGACTGATCGTGAATTGCGGCTTCGCCAATCGTAGCCCTCGGAATCCAATAAGTATTCGCGCTATTGGAGCCCAGGGTGTATACACTGACGGCGGATTGCGGGATCAGGCTGGCAACGAAGTTCGCCACAACGCGGGCGCGCGGTCCTACTTCCTGTTCCGTGAGCAGGTTGGAGGAAAGAACCGAGATGTCGACAATCGAATCTTGGCCAGGGCTCGACAACGGTGGACCGTCCGTCCGGCGACCCCTTTTGCGAGGAAAGCCACCGAGGGACCGCGTTCCTTGCTTTTTCGGGGCAGGTTAATTAATTTGTGCGCGCACTGTAACAAAGGGATTCCAGGGTGTCAACGGCGTGCGGGCGGCCGTGCCACACCACGAGAGGTCGAGACTTGGACATCGAAACAAGAACACAGGACGGCGTAAAAGTGGTGAAACTCAAGGGGCGGCTGAGCATGGGCGCTGCCTTGGACCGGTTCAATTCCACCATGACGGAAATGCTCGGCCATGGTGAAAACAAAATCGTTCTGGACCTCGAAGAAATGCCCACCATCGACTCCAGCGGCATTGGCGCGCTCATGCGCCATCTCACGAGCGCCAAACAGGGCGGAGGTTCAATCCGGTTATACAAGCCCTCGAAATTCACGGTGCAGACCCTGAAACTGGTGAGCCTGCTGAACCTCTTCAGTACTTATGAGGATCTTCCCGAGGCGATCGCTTCTCTTCGATAGCGTCACTTCCGGACTATCTGCCGGATGAAGTCGACCTCTTCCTGCTTGTAAGGCTGGCCATCGGTGCGAAAAATCTCGTGAAACCAGATCGCCGGCTCGCGATCGACGTACGGATTCTTCCAGGAATCCCATGGCAAATACGTTTGCGTCTTTCCTGCGACTAGGCCCCAATTGATGGCGCCGACGTGGTATTTTTTGGCGATCGGCAACGATCCTTGGAACGTGCTGCCGTTCCCGCGCGCCATGTATTCGGTGCAAATAATGGGACGCCCATACCGCTGCAGGGATAGGATGCGCTTCTCAAAGATTTCGGGCTTGTCGTAGCTGTGGAAGGAAATGATGTCCGATTGCTCGAGCTGTATTTTTGCCGTCGGGCTCAGCTTCTCCGGCGAAGACCAATCTCCTTGCCAGACACCGCTGGTCAGCGGTTGAGACGCCCGCGCCTCGCGCGCCCACGCAAACGCCCGGGGCAGCAGCGCCGTCACCAGTTCTGCCTTGTTCGCTGGATCTTTGTAGCTTCCGCCGTTCGTGTTGTCCGGCTCGTTCCAAATGTCCCACCCGAGAATGCGCTTGTCGTCGCGAAACGCGACAACCAAGCCTTTCACGTAAGCCTCGAGCCGCGGATACTGCGCCGGATCCTGCAGCGCCTTTGCGCCGGGACTCTGTACCCAGCCGGAATTGTGCACGCCGGGCCGCGGTTCACGTTGCTTGCCCAGCTTCGGGTCGGGATCCCAGACCGAATCGAACAAAACAAACAGCGGTTTGATGTGGTGCTTGGCGGCAATCTCGAGGAACGCGTCGATGCGCTTTTGGAACCCCTTGGGGTCTTGCTCCCAGAGCAAGTCGTGGAGAAACACGCGCATGGTGTTCAGCCCGATGGATTCCGCCCAGCCAAGCTCTTTGTCGATGCGCTGCGGATCAAAGGTGTCCGCCTGCCACATTTCCAGTTCGTTGATTGCCGAGGCGGGAATGTAGTTGCTTCCCACAAGCCACGGCTGCTGCGCGTACCAATCGTTCGCCGCCTTTTCGGTCCAGCGCGGTGTCGCACCGCCATCGCGCTGCTGCGCCACTGGCAGCAAGCTGAATGCGAGCAGCAAGCCGATCCAGAGTCCCGCGAACGTTCTGCCAGGCATAGTCTCCCCCGTGTTTTCCTTGGTCCGTGCAGGTTCGTTCGGTCGCGGCTGGCTCTTGCCGCTCACACCGGACCGCGCAATTGTCACGAAATCGCAACATCGCGTTCACGTCGCCGTACGAACATCTTCACGTATGCTTCTTGCATCTTACTCCGAGCCACCGGCTATTTCTGAGTGCGAATCACGCCACTCCGCTCTCGACAGTGCTGGCAACTTGCTGCGTTCTGCCGAATAATATTACAGGCGCTTGCGATTCCCCCTCGAGCGGCACGACGCAAGGAAAACAGATGAGCAGTCAGCAACCCAAGAGTCGCAAGCGAAATCCCGCGGACAAATTCCCCGTTTTGTTGGCAGGTTCGGCGTTCCTCACCGGTTCGCGCACCCTTCCGTCCGAAGAGGTGGACCGCGCCTTTGGCATGCCGGTGGGTAAGCTCCGCAGCCGCGCGGGAATCGAGTCGCTTGCCTACGCCGCAGAGGGCGAAAACGAGCTCACGCTCGGCGGGGGCGCCGCGCAACGAGCGTTGCGCGCTGCCGGGTGCGAGGCCCAAGAAATCGATTGCATCGTGGCCACCAGCGAGACGCATCACGTTTATCCCTCGCTTGCGGCGCGCCTTCACTCCCATCTGGCTGCCCGCGAATCGTGCAGCGCGCTCGATGTTGGCGGCGCGTGCCTCGGCCTCATCAACGGAATGGCTGTCGGCCAATCCCTGATCCTTTCCGGGCAAGCGCGTACGGTGGCCGTGGTCACCGCGGATGTCCACAGCCGCACGCTCGTGCCTGGGCGCGTCGCCGGTGAATTTGGCGGCTTGTTCGGCGACGGCGCCAGCGCCTTCGTACTTCGCAACGCTGCGCCCAAAACCGAAACGCTCTCGTATCGCTTGCGCGAATTCCTGTTTGGTTGCGCGAGCCAGTATTCGGGCGCGGTCACAGTTGCCGGGATGCTGAATGGTAGTTTGGACGTGCACTTCGACGGCGAAGCCTTGTCGCGCGCCGCGATCACACGCATGGAAAAAGTTTTTTCAGCGATCGAGAAACTCAGCGCGATTCCCCGCACCGCAGTCGGCGCTTTCGCAACGCACCAGCCGAACCCTCGCCTGTTGTCGCTCCTGGCCAAGGTTGCCGGTGTGGCGCCGGAGACATTTCCTCCCATCGCTCGCACCTCCGGTAATCTGGGCTCCTCCACGTGTGGTGCCGCCCTTCACGCCGCGCTGCAAATGGCCGCTACGTGTTCGGCGGGCCGGCCTCGCCCCATCTTTCTGGCATCACTCGGGCCTGGCCTGATCTTTGGCGGCACCTGGCTGGCTGCCTGAAAGCGAAAAGCTCCCAAGTCGCCCGAGAAGGTCGAGATGCGTTTACAATTGGTGCCGTTTCCGACCGCAAAAGAGAATTCATGTCGGAAGGAGCACCTGATGCGATTCGCTACCGTCGTCACCCTTGCCTTCACGTTAGTCGCCGAATTCCCAGGCTTTGCAGCGGATGCCGATCAGCAAAGAGTCGATCAGATCTTCACTGCTTTCGACAAAGCAGGCTCTCCTGGCTGCGCACTTGGCGTGATACAAGACGGAAACTTCATCTACCGTAAGGGTTACGGTACCGCCAGCCTCGAACTCGGGGTTCCGCTTTCGTCTCAATCTGTTTTTTACATGGGTTCGGTCTCGAAGCAATTTACGGCTGCCAGTGTCGTGCTTGCGGCTGAACAAGGACTCCTGTCGCTGGACGACGACGTCCGCAAATACATCCCGGAACTCCCCGATTATGGCCACGCAATCACGCTGCGGCAGATGCTGCACCATACCAGTGGGCTTCGAGACTTCCTGACCCTGCTCGATATGTCCGGAAGGCACGATTCGGATCTTCATTCCAGTGCGGAGATGATTGATCTGATCGCGCGTCAGAAGGGCCTTAACAACATTCCTGGGGATGAGTTCATCTACAGCAATACCAACTACTTTCTGCTTGGCGAAGTCGTGAAGCGCGCAACCAAGAAGTCTCTCGCCGAGTTTGCCGCCGAAAACATTTTCAAGCCTCTGGGTATGGCTCACACTCGATTCTATGACGATCACACCTTGGTTGTGCCCGGCCGTGTTTCCGCTTACGAATCCGGAAGTGGCGGTAATTTTCTTGTCGATTGGTCGACAAACTTTGACACCGTCGGAGCCGGCGGGCTGATGAGCAGCGTTGACGATCTACTTTTGTGGGACCAGAATTTTTATGAGAACAAGCTGGGCAAGGGGACGCTTCTCAAAGAGCTCCAGACCCGCGGCGTGTTAAATAACGGCAAGCAGATCCACTATGCCCTGGGCCTTGAAGTAGGCACGTATCGTGGTTTGCCTATCGTGGAACACGGCGGCGCGCTTTTCGGATACCGAACTGAAATTTTGCGCTTCCCGAAGCAGCGGTTCACCGTGGTGTCCCTTTGCAATTTGGCGAGCGCAGACCCAACGAGCCTCTCGCGCAGCGTCGCCGACGTTTTTCTGGAAAAAAGTCTGCAAGCCGAGGCCAGCGCACCCCAACCGCCGGGTGGTGGCGGCTTTCCTGACCCGAGTGTGTTCGCCGGTAAATACCTTGACCCCCGCACCCATTCCGTCGCTTCGTTTACGGTTTCGGCGGGCAATCTTAGCGCCTGGGGTGCGAGCCTCAAACGCGAAGGGCCCAATCGATTCAAATATCCCGGTGGCGGCACGACCACTTTTGATAGCCCGGACGGTACGATGAAGGCATCGCTGGACTTGGACGGCCAGATACTATTCGCCGGCAGCAGAATGGAAGAGTTGCACCTCAACGATGTGGCTTTGCCGGCTTTCGTCGGACGGTATCGGAGCACGGAACTCGACGCGTCCTACAAATTGTCGGTGGAGAAGGGAACCCTGATCCTTCGCAATGGTTGGAACCCAGCGCTGGAACTAAATCCCATCGCGCAAGATGAGTTCGAGAGTGGCGACCTCGGAACGTTGGTGTTCCACAGAGACGCGAATCATCGCGTTTCCGGACTCAGCGTGTTCTCGAGCAGGGTTCGCAACGTAAGTTTTGACAAGACCAACTGAGCGCAATGCCCACCAGCGCTGAAGCCTAACTCTACGACGCAGGCCGCGTTCGCACCGTAAAGCTAGTGTCCGCAGCTGGCACGACGCAACCCTGCAGCGGCGGCCAACCTGCATCGGTAGCGGAATTGCGGCAGAGCGACACGATCGCCGGGGCGATCTGCGCGGGCGCCACTACTCCGTCGAGGGGCTCGGCATACACCGTGTAGCTGCGTCCTACGGGGAGCCGGTCGATCTCGTAGCTCCCGTCGAATTGCACCGGCCCAGGATCAGCGCAGCTCCATCCGCCGATCGTGGCGCCGGCCACCGCACCGCTCGATGAGTCCATCGCAACGACATGCGCTCCAAACACGCCGGTGACTCCCGGAGGCGACGCGGGCAGCGACAAAGCGTTGGCAGGGAGGATGTGCCCGCGAATCGATCCGATATTCACCGTGTCCGACGGCGATGGATAAAGGATGCGCAAGCCCGTCCGGTCGTCGTCGCTTAGTGGCGTGTCCAGTTGCTGCGCCGTCGGCCTCGCTCCGGTGAATGTTCCGGGCGCAGGCGCGTACGGATACATCATCGCGCTCCATACCGCGGAGTGGCTGAACCCGAGGAAGTGCCCAAACTCGTGTGTGAGCAGCGATTCGAGATCGTACGCCTGAGGATTTGCCGCCAGGGCCGCGGGCGTCGCGAATGTGATCTGCGAGCCGCTGGGGTTGAAATAAATGTCGGCATCCAGAATTTGACCGATCTGCGTCGCCGGCGCGCTGCTGCCAACCTGTGCGCCTAAGCTGTCCGCCGTGATCACGCGCGTAAACGCGAGCACCCCCGGCGTGAACGCTCCGTCCGCCTGGTCGAAGCAGATCGAGTTCACGCCATCCGAGCCGCACGCGTTAGCCGTGGGCACGCGCGTCAGCGGCGCCAGCGATGAGGGCATCAATGTCGTTCCATTCACGCCGGTCCACACGGCGAGCGACGCCGTGATCGCCTGTTCGATTTCCGCAAGCTGGCCATTCACCGTTTGGTTCTGCGTGAGGATCGTGACCGGGCTCGTCCCCAACACCGTGCTCCACCGCACCGCGATGTTCCCCGCCGCGCTCAGTTGATGCGCACGCACCGGGCACGCCGACCCTCCCGAAAGCGCCACCGCCTGCCGCACGTCCGGCACAACCTCGTCGAACGCATACCCTCCCGCGCTGGGAACCGCATACGCGCCAAGAAGTCCGGCTAGAAGCACCGCGCAGGCTTTCGTTCGCGCTGTTCGAGAATTGTCTTTCATCGCATGTCTCCTCAGCCCAGTCTCCGCAGCTCCTTACTTCCTGTCTTCCAGCGCCTTCCTCAGCTTCACGCGAAACAACCCCACCGGCAGATTCCGAATCCCGCCGCGCCGAAATTCCCGCGTTCGCGGATCGAAGATCGAAGCCGTCGCCGAATCCTGCGTGACGCTTTCGATTCCCGCTTCCAGATTCCGCGCGATACGAAACGTTCCTTGCGACCATCCCAAAATGCTGTACGGCTCACCTTGGCGCCCCCACAAGAACAGGTAAACCTCTTCACCGCTCCGAAACATCGGCACGCCGTCGACGCGCGAATGCAAGTGTCCGGCCCGCCCTCCCAGCATGCGCACGGTCACCAGCCCCGGCAGCAGCCCTTTGTCGAGCTCCAACACTTCAAAGCGCGTCTCCGTCCAAATTTCCCGGCCGTCCCAGCGGCTCTGCGATACCAAACAGCGCAACCTCGCCACGGCGGTGGACTGCTGCGCCAGGTCCTCAAACGGCAGGCGCGCCAGCGTTGTCGCATTCGCCAGAACGGCGGTCATCGCGAGCAGCGCCAAGCCCATCAGAAAAACGATCCACAGAAACCGTCGCCGTTCCGCGTAGCTCATTTCACTCGACCCCCATTTCCGTTCGCATCGCCATTTCAGTTCACAACCAACGATCCGCTTGCCGCGGTCCTATCCAAGTTCGTGTCTTGGATGAAAACCGTCCGCGCACCAGGAGCTGCCGCGGCCTCAATCTGCAGCGTCAAGCGAATGATTCCGAGGCCGACAGGCTGCTTTGCCAGCACCGTCACGCCGCCCACGTTTGGATCGGCGCCGGAGACGGTAAACGTCATGCTCGTGTCCAGGCCGCTCTCAGAAAACAGGCAGATGTCCGCGGTCGAAGTTCCGCTGGCAGGACGCAGCAGCACCACCGGATTGCCCGTCAACGCGCACGAATTATTCGCCGGCGAGAAAGCCCCTAGCGCCTCGACGTTCAGATCCACGTCGTTACCAGGAACGGACACGCCCGCAGTCGTGGGTTCCACAACGATGATGTCTTTCTCCGCTGCCACCGGCCCGGCGCTGGTGAGTGAAATGATTTCGTCGGACTCATTCGGCGCAGCCACCACCAGCGAAACCGCGTTGGACTTCGTGCCGCCGGGACTTTGCATCTGCGCCGTCACGCTGCCAGGTGCGGCAACGTCCGCGGCCGCTACCTGTGCCGTGCATTCCGTCGCGGAAATGCACGTCGTCGTACGCTCCGTTCCGCCGATCACCAGCACCGATCCAGGCCCAGGGCTGGACGCCGCAAATCCGCCACCGTCCACGCGCAAAGTAAAGCCGTCGGCGCCGCCCGCGTACACGCTCGCGGGATGCAGCGACAAAATGCTCACACCCGTCGAGATCGTCACGTTTGCTACGCCGGATTGCGATACATCGTCCGAGCTGATCGCGACAACTTGTATCGCATCCGGTGACGGCGCTGCGCCGGGTGCGGTGTACGCGCCGTTTTGTGCGATCGAGCCGCAAGCCATGCTTCCCGCGCATGCCGTTCCTTGCACCTGCCACACCACGCTCTGATTGCTCGTGCCGATCACCGTGGCCGCAAATCCCTGGACAGCCAGTAGCGCAAGCGTCGCGCTCACTGGCTGTACCGCCACCACCACATGATTGAGAATCGTGATCTGCGCGCTCGCATGTTGCGTGGAATCGGCCGCGCTCGTGGCCTGCACTGTCACCGGATTCGGGCTGGGAATCGCCCCCGGCGCCAGGTAGTCCACTTGCGCGGCCGTTCCACTGGTCACCGGCTGGCAAGGATTTGTCGCTACTACACAAATTTGGCCGAACGTGCCACTGCCGCCCACAACGCCGTTCACGCTCCACGTCACACCCGCGCTCCCTCTGCGTTGGGCGTGGCCCTTACCTGTGCCGTCAGCGTCACCCGATGATTTGCCGCGAGCGTCGCGGCCGCTGGCGAAACGCTCACGTTTCCGCCTTGCTGCGCTTGTTGAATCGCGATCGTTGCCTGCGCCTTCTTCGACGCGTCGGCTTGTGGCGTCACCGTGATCGTGACGGTATTCGGACTTGGCGCAGCCGTCGGCGCATTGTAAGTGGCGGAGTTTGCTGTTGCGCCCCCCCGGCCGATTCCTGCGTGACCACCGTCAGCACCCCGCACGAAGCTCCACTGCATCCGCCGCCGGACAGCGACCACGTCAAAGCTTGCGTAGGATTGGACCCGGGGACCGGAGTGAACGTCGCCGCAATCGCGGCGGAACCTGCAACCGGCACGCTAGCCGGAGCGGCGACCTGCAGCGTGAAGTTACTCGTGATCGTCAGCGCAACCGAGGCTCGTTTGGAAGCATCGGCCACGCTTTGTGCCGTCAGCATCACGCTTGCCGGACTCGGCAGAGTCTGGGGCGCGGTAAAGTTGCCGTTAGCGTCCACGGTTCCGCAAGCGAATGGACACGTTCCGCCCGACAACCCCCACACCACCGTGCTATCCGGGTGACCGCTGCTGGTGATGCCTGCATGAAAGGTGCGCGTCGCGCCAAGCTCCACGCCCGCGGCATTGCTCCCGAGCGCAATCTGAATGTCGCTGGTAATCGTCACGCTCGCAGTCGCGGATTTCGCCGCATCTACCTCGCTGGTCGCAGCGACGTGAACGCTCGCGGAAGACGGCAAGTCCGCTGGCGCTGTGTAGACGCCACCGGAGGTGATCGTTCCAATCGCAGCACTTCCGCCGGGCACGCCGTTGACACTCCACACGACGCTGGTGTCGCTGGCGTTCGTTACGGTTGCCGCAAACGTCTGCGAGTTTCCCAGAATCACGGTCGCGCTCGACGGCGTCACCGTCACACTGACAGAAGGTGAGGTAGGTGGAGGCGGCGGGGGCGCTACAGTGCCTGCGCCTACTCCTGCGCAGCCCAGCGTGCACGCACCCGCCGCAAGGAGAGCAAGAAATGAAAGCGCCTCCACACGTGTCGGCCCTGGGATTTGCGCCGCAGGAATCGTCCGGCCAGCGTGCGGAAAGGGGCGCATGCTCCTCTCTGTGCAAGCGAACAACCAGCGAAACCCCTAGAATGGCCGACGTAGCCGTGGATCAGCCGCGTTGTCTGGTAAGATTTTTACTATCAATCAGATAGATTGTTTCGAGGATCGCGTTCCTCTTGAGGCAACGCTGCGAGAGTCGTTCTTGGGGGCCCAATTCTACGAGCCGCCTTCCCGCTTTGGAACGCAGGCACGGTTTCCAGTTCCACTCCGGTGCGATGCCACGCTTCGCAGAACCGGCGATTCCTAATCTTCGTGCAGAACATGCCCAAGAGCTGACGGCAGGTCGCCGTGTTGAAAGGTGTAGCCAAAACTCGTCAATCGCGTCGGTAGCACCCGCTGGCTCGCCAGCAGGAGCGAATCCGCCATTTCCCCCAGCGCCAGCCGCAGCGCAAACGCCGGGACGGGGAAGATCGCGGGGCGGTGCATCGCTCGTCCCAGCTCCTCCGTGAATTGCGCATTTCGGACCGGCTGCGGTGCCACGACATTCACCGCTCCGCTCACCGCGGTGTTGTCCAGCGCTAAACGCACGATCGCCACTACGTCCTCCAGCGTGACCCAAGACATCCACTGCCTCCCGGAGCCGACCCTGCCTCCCGCGAAAAACTGGAACGGCCGCATCATTTGTGGCAGTGCGCCGCCGTGTTTCGCCAAGATGATCCCAAACCGCGTGAGCACGACCCGCGCGCCAAGCGCCTGCGCTCTATTCGCCTCGGCTTCCCACTCTCGCGCGAGGCCCGCCAGGAAATCGTCCCCCTCCTTGCTCTCTTCCTTCAATACTTCGTCGCCGCGACTACCGTAAATTCCAATCGCCGATGCCGACACGAAAACCTTCGGACGCACCTTTGCCTTTTCCAGCGCAGCCACAAGAGCGTGCGTCGTGCGCACCCGGCTCGACCTCAATTGCATCTTGCGCTGGGTCGTCCATCGCTCCGCGGCAATCGAGGCTCCCGCCAGATTCACAACGCCTTCGGCCCCGTCCACTTTCTCTTGAGAGTCCGCCAGCGACGATGCACCCGGATCTTCTGGGTCCCATGCGACGTCCACGACCTGCCCCGCGGGCCGTTGCTTCTCCGATTCTTTCTTACCGGTTGTGGTCTTGGTCTCCCGCCGCACCAGGCGGCACACCGTGTGCCCGTCGCGCGCCAACGCCTTCACCAGCGCCGCCCCCACTAATCCCGTCGAGCCTGTAACCACAATCTTCATGCAGTGCCCCCAACAACGAACTCATGGTGTGATGCAGGAACAGACGTCCAAGCCTGCCGCACCGTCTGCCCTCGACTCTCGTCTGCGCAACTATACGCTGGCGACCCGTGTTTAGTTCCCGTAGCCGCTGCCGCGCCTGCTGGCGCCAGCGCCACGCCTATGCCACTGGCCGCAACTCTTTCTCAGGGTTACAATTCCCCTGTGCCAACCGCTTCGCCTACCATTCGTGTCAAGGTCCTCTTCTTTGGCCGCCTCAAAGAGATTGTCGGCCGCGCTGAGGAGTCCGTGGACCTCGCCGAAGGCGCGCCTATCGAAGCGCTCTTCGCCCGCTTCGGCGCAAGCCATCCCGAGCTCGCCCGCTATCGCGGCTCGCTGGTCGCTTCCCGCAACCAGGAATTCGCTGCCTGGAACACCCCTCTGGTTTCCGGAGACGAAGTAGCTTTCCTCCCGCCGGTGAGCGGTGGCTAGCTGTTCTCCTCACACGCCATGTCCACCACCTCGCCTAAGCCCATGACCGCCGCCTCCAACGACCTTGTTCTCCTGGTTCGCGAACCGGTCGATGCTGCAGCCCTGATCCGCCACGTCCGCACCGCCGCCGACGGAGCCGTTGTCACCTTTGACGGTTGCGTTCGCAATCAGTCCCATGGCCGCCGCACCCTTTATCTTGACTACGAAGCCTACGAGTCCATGGCCGTTGCCAAGATCCGCGAAATCACCGCCGCGCTCCACGAGAAATTCGCCATCGATCGCGTTGCCATCGCCCATCGTCTCGGCCGTCTCGAAATCGGCGAAACCAGCGTCTTCATCGCCGTCAGTGCTCCTCACCGGCCGGCCGCCTTCGATGCCTGCCGCTTCGCCATCGACACGCTCAAACGCACCGTGCCCATCTGGAAAAAGGAGTATTTCGAAGACGGCGCTGTCTGGGCCGACGGAGAACTCCCCCCGGCGCCCGCAGACACTTCCATCGCGAAACCTGCATCCTAAATATCGATGCCTCCGACATCCTCCTCAGCCCGCCTGGCACTCCTCGCATGTCTCTTCGTTATTTCGCTAGCGGGCGCAGTTCGTGCGCAGACTGACCGCCCACCGTGGGCGCGCAAACCTAAGTCCGACACCAACTCCGCCACCACCACGACGCCTGCAATACCGCCTTCTAGCAGCGATTCCGACGATCAATCGTCCCAGCGCGGCAAAATTCGCGTCAGCGTCAATCTTGTAAGCGTCCTCACCAGCGTCCTGGACGAGCACAACCGCCCCGCGCCCGATCTTCCGCGCGAAGCCTTTCAGATTTTCGAGGACGGCGTCGAACAAAAGCTCGAAGTCTTCGAGTCCGAAACGCAGCAACCCCTCGATCTCGCGCTTATGGTCGACGCCAGCGCCAGCGCGCACAAGGAAATCAATTTCGAAGAAGAAGCCGCCTCGCACTTCATCGGCCAGGTTCTTCGCCCCGGCGACCGCTTGTCCGTGTTTTCTATCGCTGAAGACGTCACGCAACTCGTCGCCTACACCGACGATGTCGCGCGCGCTACAAAGTGCAGTTCACCGCATTCCGGCCGGCTCGGGCACCTCGATCTACGACGGCTTGCTCCTGGGCTCGCGCACCCTCGAGCGCCGCGGCGAAGATCGCCGCCGCGTCATCATCCTGGTCACTGACGCCGGCGAAACCACCAGCTACGCCGACTTCGATGCTGCCCGCAAAGCAGCCGTGCGCTCCGGCTCGCTGCTCTACACCATCGTCATCCGCCCGGTAAAAAACGAAAGCGGCCGCAACACCGCCGGCGAACACGCTCTCGAAACAATCACCGACACCATGGGCGGCGCCATGTTTTATCCGGACACTACCCAAGAACTCGACGGTATCTTCGACCGCATCAATCGCGAGCTTCGCACGCAATACCGCCTCGGCTACTACCCCACTCCCAAGGGCCCCGCCAATACCTACCGCACCATCGAAGTCAAAGTCTCCGGCAACTACCAAGTCCGCCACCGCAAAACCTACCTCACCGGCCCCCAGTGACTTTGCTTTGCGCGCTTCGCTGTGCGCCTCCCGCTTCCGCCACCTTGGTGTAGACTCTCCCTCTCGATGCAACGGAGAACCAACCAAACCATGCTGCGAACTCTCTGCGCATTCTTGCTACTCGCCAGCACCGCCTCCGCTCAGGACCGCGTCACCCAACTCATGAAGCAATTCACCGAGGCCCCGGGACCTCCGGGCGCCGAAGGCGCGGTCCGCAAACTCTTCGTCGAAAACGTGAAGCCTTACGCCGACAAAATCACCTACGACGGCCTCGGCTCCGTCATCGCCCAGCAGGGAAGCGCGGGCCCGCGCATCATGGTTGACGCCCACATGGATGAACTCGGCGCCATCGTTCGCCACATTCGTCCCGACGGCTACATTTCCGTTCAGATGCTCGGCTACTGGCTGCCGCAGGCGCTCGCCGATCAGCGCTGGACGATCATCGGATCCAAGGGCTCGGTCCTTGCCATCACAGAGCTGCTGGACGCACATGTCGCCGGCGGTTCCCGTGGCGAGGGCGGCGCAGCTACCACCGAATATTTCCTCGACGTCGGCGCGCGCAACGCCGCCGATGTCGTTGCGCTCGGCATCTCGCCCGGCGATCCTATCGTCCCCGTCTCCGAATTTGCGATCCTGCCCAACCAGCGCTATCTCGCCAAGGCTTGGGACGACCGCGTCGGCTGCATCGCCATGGTCGAAGCGATCCAGCGACTTTTCAAAACGCCGCACCCCAATCAAATCTTCTACACCGCCACCATTCAGGAAGAAGGCAGCATCGAGATGCGCGGCGCCACCACTTCAGCGCGCATCATCAATCCAGACATCGGCATTGCGCTCGAGGTCGGCATCACCAACGACACTCCCGGCAACAGGGCCGAGGCCGCGCTCGAAACTCTCGGCGGCGGCCCCGGCATCATGCTCTATTCCTTCAGCGAGTATCCCAACCGCAATCTCGTCCACTTCGTCCAGCAAGTCGCATCGGACATCCACATCCCCCTGCAATACGATTTCGTCCAGGGCTTCGGCGATGACGCCGGCGCCATCAAGCTCAACGGCAGCGGCGTCCCCGTGACGACGCTCCTCGTCCCCACGCGCTCCACCCACACCCACAACGGCATCATCGATCGCGCCGATTTCGACCGCACCGTCGACCTCCTGGTCGCCCTACTCCAGCGCCTAGACGCCCCCGCCGTCGCCCGCATCAAGAGCTTCGACTCCGACGACTCTGCCGACAAACCTCGTTGACGTCAGGCCTCAGGCACTCCGCTAAGATCGGCGCCCAGTCTTAACGCAGGCTGCGCCCGTCCTGACGGATATTAGTTACGTGAGCACAGCGCAACCTCGCGCCGATTGATTGCCTCAAAAATCGTGCCTATGCTGATGACTACTGTGAGTCCTAGTACGCCCGCCCGTTGGAGGCGAAGTAACTCGGGGTAAGGAGCAAGAGTCCATGAAGCCTGGTCTGAAATCCTACTTTTTCGTCGCCCTGGCTGCGACTTCGTTTCTAATCGCTGCGTGCAGCGGTGCTAAGGCGCCGGCTGGCGGCGGTGGTGGCGCAGGTACATTCACCATCGGCGGCTCGGTTGTCGGTCTCTCCGGCACGGGCCTGATCCTCCAAGACAACGGTGGCGACAATCTCGCCATCGCTGCGAGCGGCTTGTAGTCCGATTCGTAGATAAGCCCTAGCATGTAGTGCGCGTCGGCAAACTCAACGATTTGTATCGAGTCGCGCAGAAATCCTTTCGCCCTTTCACTGTTTCCCCAAATCATTTCGAGTTGGCCCGTCATATATGTGATCAGGCTACGAAGTTGCCGAAGGCCAAAAACACCGTCTCCCGTCTGAATGCTTGCCTCTGAATCGAGGCTCGCAGCACGATCAATCTCTTGGTTGGCGAGGCTCAAGTCGCTGATTAGAGCCGACTTCTTCTCCTTTAGTCCCCTTGAACCCCTGATTGTATCCACCATTCCAGTTAAGAACGGCTGATCCGAGTTAACTTGCGCGTCGTGCCTGATGGCCCTGTCGCGAAATTCGTCAGTTGCGGCCTCCACTTCCTTAACAAAGCCATATGCTCTTTTCAGATGAATCTCAGCAGTTGCTGCAGTCACGTTAGGTACCTCGCTTTCTCGTTTTGAAATGACCTGCCCGAATACAACCAAGCCTTCACCAACAAAGGGAATCACTAAATCAAGTTTGCCGCGCGGGAAACTGGGATGGCCGACCGATGGACGCGCACTATGAGCTTATGTCGTAAGTGACTTGCAATAGAGTGGGATACCGAGTAGTGTACGTTCACTCTACGGAGCTGACTGCCAGGTCTTTTTCTCGGTGAGATAAAATCTACTGTGAAGGGAGAGCGCCGTGAGCGATAGAGTCCAATGCGTTCCCGGAGGTCATCAAATTAGTCTAGAGCGCGCTTATTGGTGCAGCCATTGCGGGCACTACGTTTGCTATGATCATGCGCGCACCAGTGTGCTAGTCACGACCGTCAAATGCCCGAAAGGGCACGAGACTAGCAAGGCGAGGTAGACGGTCTTAGAGTCGGGGAGTCGTGCAGGTCGTGAACCGACCCTTGGCCGCCAACGATGATGTGGCGGCTACCCAATGCTTGCTTCGCAGACCTCCGAGCGTTCAGGTTTCTTTTTTGTTCGGAGCACGGTGGTAGATCACTCTTCTTTTTTGGCTGCACAGTACTAGATCGAATAACTTATTGACAAGGTAAACAATTCATGCTACCATAGATTGTGATACTTCGACCCAGCTTCCGTCCGACCCACCTGAGCCTCACCGGTCGGTTCCCGTCCGCAAAACTAACCCCTGCATTTTCTATAAATTGCAAACTGCTTAACCGACACTCACACGCGCAACCCCTGTATTTTCATACGGATACTTCACAACTCCCTGTATACCCGGGGGGTACCCCCTCAAAATCGAATCTAAGGCGAAACCGTGTCTCAGTTCTGAGTGTCGTACGGGCTGTTGTACTGCACGACCGTGCCGTTCGGACCTGCCGCCAGCATCACCACGTCGTCCAGCACGAAGACCGCGTTCAGGTTCAGCGAGCTGATGCGTTTCCAGTGCAGCCCCTGATTCCCACTGACGTCTTGCCCAGTTGGGCCGACCGCGACCCTCGTCCAGCGATCGAAATAGGCCTCCACCCCGGAGCGGAAACCATTGGGTCCTTGCTCGGACAGTTTCCAAGTGGCGCCGTGGTCCACCGAGTACGCCGCCACCCGGGACGCCTGGGTGGTGTTGGCGTAGTCGCCGCCCACCGCGACGATCGTGTCCCCGTAGCAGCGCACGGAGAAAATTCCCGACGAGGCGCTGCCGCTTGCGACTGGCGTCTCGGCCACCGTCCACGTCAGTCCCGCGTCGGCCGAATGAAACACGCGAGCCGCCGGTCCGCCGGTGCCGAAGAACAAATCCTTCTTACCGCAGAGCGCCAGCGCAGAATTGCTCGCCGCAAACACACCTTCCTTCGGCAGCGCGGAGGGCAACGCCTCCCGTGGCAACTCCTTCCACTGCTCGCCGTCTTCCGTGTGCAGCAGCAAGAACTTGCCGTCGATCGGGTCGCTGACCGTGAAGCAGTTCTTTTCCGAGCGGCAAACCAGCGCGTCGAGGAAAAACTCCGGGCGCTTGTCCGAGTATTGCAGCCGCCACGTTTCTCCCGCGTCCGTCGTCTTGTAAATGCGCGAACCTCCGTTCTCGCCAACCGACATCACATACGCGGTCGCAGCGCCGAACGACCGAATGCCGCGGAAGTCCAGCTTGTCGCCGCCGTCGACGTGCAGCCGCTTCCAGGTCTTGCCCCCATCCGCGGAGCGCAGAATCACCCCGTTCGAGCCGCACACCCAAATAACGACAGCCCCGGCATCCGAGGTGTGATCTCCCGCCCGAGTCCGCGGGTGCGTAAGGTCGGCGCTGATGCCGCGCAGGTTGCTGTCGATCCCGCTGGTCAGCACCCGCCATTGGTCTTGCTCATCGGCGGCGCCGTGCAGCATGGGCGACGTCAGGAGCATCAACAAGGGTGTGCACATCAAAAAAAAGCGGCGCATAGCGGGCATTCTAGCAGCAATTTGTGCGGTGCCCCCGCGACCTGTGCGAAGGATGCCGCGCGAATGATAAAGTGGGAGAGACATTCGCGTGCCGAGCAAGTTCGTTGCGCGGCGCCCCGTGTTTGGCCTCCAGCGGCCCGCTTCGGGCGGGCGTTTACTATGACCAAAAACTATCTCGAAGCCGCCGTTGAAATCGCCCAGGAAGCGGGCAAGATTCTCCGCGAAGAGTTCGACCGCCCGCCGCACATTGCGTACAAGGGCGACGCAGACCTGGTCACGCAGGCGGACAAGCGCTCGGAGGGCTGCATCGTCGAGCGCCTCACCAAGTATTTCCCCGACCACGGCATCGTTGCCGAAGAGGGCACCGGCCACGCGGGCACCTCGGAATTTCGCTGGCACGTCGATCCGCTCGACGGCACCACGAATTTTGCTCACGGCTACCCTTGCTTTTGCGTCTCGATCGCACTGGCGCAGCGCGATACGCTGCTCGCGGGAGTGGTCTACCATCCCATTTACGACGAACTCTTCACCGCTGCTCGCGGCGAAGGCGCCACGCGGAACGGCAAACCGATTCACGTCTCCAAAATCGAGACGCTCGCCACCAGCCTGCTCTGCACCGGCTTTCCCGCGCACAAGCGCGTGGCGAGTCCCAACATTCACTACTATTGGGACTTCACGCTGCGCTCGCACGGAGTGCGCCGAGACGGCTCCGCCGCGCTCGATCTCGCCAGCGTCGCCGCCGGCCGCTTCGAGGCCTTCTGGGAATTTGGCCTGAACAAGTGGGACGTGGCTGCGGGGATTCTCCTGATCGAAGAGGCCGGCGGCAAAGTCACCGACTTCGCCGGCGCGCCGTACCAACTCGGCGGACCGATGATCCTCGCTACCAATGGCCTGATTCACGAGGAAACGCAAAAGGTGGCCTACGAAATCTCGCAGCGCGACCCCAACGCTCCGCTGCGCCGCTAGCCTGTCAATCAGGCAGCCAGAAAGGGAGCCCGCCGCGGTTGCCGCATAAGGTGACGCAGTACCTTTGGCCTATGGCGCGCCTTGCCTGCGCAAGCCAGCATGAGGTAACAGGGAGACTACGTCCCTGGCGAGATGAGCGCGGCTGGTCGGAGGCGTTGTGTTGCGAGCCATTCCATTGAAGAAGCTGAGTTTGCTGGCGGTATTCGCCGGAGTTTTGGCCTCCAGTGCGCTGGGCCAGGCGCAGGAACAACCGTCCGTCGCGGACGCGGCTCGCGCGGCCCGCGAAAACAAAGAAAAAAGCGCCACAAACGCGACGCAACCCAAGAAGGTCTTGACCAATGAGGATGTGGCCTCCAGCAAAACCGGCGGCGACACTGGATCACTGAGTGTGACCAGCATCGCGGTTCCCAAGTCCGGCGGAACCGGCACCAGCAACGCCGGCAGCAGCTTCCGAACCAGCGCCGGCGACGACAGCCCCACCAGCAAAGCGTGGGAAGGCATCGGTCGCGCCGAAGATTCGCTGGACAGGCTCGCGCCACTCGATCGCGCAACGCTGGCGAAAGTCGTTCTCGAAGGCCACGATGTTGATTTTCCTAATCGCCGCGCTTGGGAAGAAAAGCTTTTCATAGCGAAAGAAAGATATGTGGCGCACTCCCGCCAGCTCATCAACGAGATGACGCAGTTGATGCAGGGCGCACAGTCTTTGCAAAACTCTGACGCGAAGCTCGCTCCGGATAATGCGCAAGCGCAGCAATTGGCTGGAAGAGCGCAGCAGCTTCTTAGCGATGCCACGAACACCGAGGCGGCTTTCAAAGCAGTGATGCAGGAAGGCCTGGACCACGCGTCGCAAGGCTCGCCGCGCTAGCGCGCAGCATCTGGCCGGGATCAGGCTTCTGCCGGGCGAAACTGAGTTGCCATGCCGTTTGATTCTTGCCTGCGTTGCGCACAGACAAGAGTGTCTGTGCTACCGACTTCTCTAATACCGCTCTTACATCGGACTTACGTTTTCTTAACGCCGCGCTAGCTACCATCTAACGGCAACGAAGACCTCTGCTGCGTCTGGGTAGGACGCGGCTCAACTCACGTACCGACAATTCGTTGCTCGATGGGAGAGAGATATGCGCACGTTCAAACGGAACGTAAGAATTTGTGCGCTGGTGTGCCTGGCGACACTCTGTGTGACGGCGGTTCCCGGGCCTTTACTGGCCGACGACAAAAATAATAGCGATGGGACGGCGAAAGCGGCTCCGGTGAAGATCGATGCGCCGGCGCCGGGATTGACGGAGCGCGAGCGATGGCTGCTCGATCGCGTGGAGCAGTTGGAAAAGCGGGTCGCGGAGCTGGAGACGAAGAGCCAGCCTGCTGGGGCTCCCGCTGCGGAAGCGGCAGCGTCTCCCGCACCAGGGACGCCTGCACCAGCGGCGGTTGCGGCGGCGAGTCCGGCGGCTTCGGCCGCGCCGGCGAGCAGTGGAAGCGCTTCTTCTTCCGGACCAGTTGCAATGCCGGCCGGCGCGAATGCCATTTCTAAGGATCAAATTGTGGCGGCTGTTGCGCCGCAAAGCGCGGAACAGGGTGCGCCGGGCACCGCCAAAGCGGCGAAAGCAGCGAAGGAAGAACCATTCTCGTTCGCGGACTTTACTTGGCTGAACGGGAACGCGCGGACGAAAGAGGTGCCGCTGGATACGAAATTTTTCACACCGGAAATTCGGGCGGATGTCGATTACGTCTACGACTTCAATCACCCCAAGGACGACACGATCGGGGGATCGAGCGAAGTGTTTCGTTCGAACGAAGTGCAGGTGACGCAGTTGGGCGTGGGCGGCGATTTTCACTACGACAACGTTCGCGCCAGGGTGATGACGCAGTTTGGGCTGTATTCGCAGACGACACCGCGCAACGACGCGAGTCCTGCGCGTGGCCAATGGGATCTCGACAACGCTTACCGGTATCTCTCCGAGGCGTACGGCGGGTATCACATCAACGCGCTGCACGGAATCAACATCGATGCGGGAATTTTTATGTCGTATATCGGATTGTTCAGCTACTACAACTTCGACAATTGGGCGTACCAGCCGTCGTATGTGTCGTCCAATACGCCGTGGTTTTTCAACGGCGTGCGCGTGCAGATTTTTCCCACGGCGCACCTGAAGATCGAGCCGTGGTTCGTCAACGGGTGGCAATCGTATGGCCGATTCAACGGCCGGCCAGGCTTCGGGATGCAGATTTTGTGGCGTCCAAATGGATGGTTTTCGATTTTAGGCAACCAGTACATGTTGGGTGAAGAAGCGTTCGGAATTCCAGGGCGCGTGCGGTACCACACCGACGACAGCATGGAGATCAAGTATTGGGACAAACCGGAGAACTTTGTAAGCAAGATGGCGTTCTCGTTGACCGGAGATGCGGGATGCGAGCACGGCGGCGGAGTGAGCTGCTACACCAACACCGCCAAGGGTCCGAAGCAGAGTTTTCTAGGCTATATGTTCTACAACCGCTTCTGGTTTGACAGAGACAAGTATGCGCTTACGTTGGGGGGCGGGAAGATCAATAACCCCGGACGCTATCTGGTGCTGCTGCCGCCGATCAACGGAGCGACTGCGGCGTCGGGCACGCCGTACTTTACGGAGAATCCAGGCGATCCATTCAAGGCTTGGGATGCTTCCGGCACGTTCGACTACATGCCGAGCCAATACATTACGTTTCGCTGGGAGTTCGATCATCGCGCGGCGAATGTGCCGTATTGGTCGGGACCCGGAGGGATTACTCCTACATCGTGCCCCTCCGCCCCGATCGTCGAGAATATTTGCGGTTCGCCGGGGGCGTTCGTGCCGGGCTTCACGCCGGACTTGAAGAAGATCGAGAACCGCATCGATCTGGCGATCCTGGTGAAGTTCTAGGTCGCGAGCGCCAAAGACGGCGTCGTTCTCAACAATCCCAACAATCCCAACAATTCCAACAATTCCAACAGGGCGGATACCAGCCTCTGCCTCCAGAATGGCTTGACTTTCGGCGCTTTCTACCCTATTTTGCTCTAGGCCTAGCGATAAATAGGCTGGGAAGCGGGGAACTCATCCCATGAAGTGGCTGAGGCAATTGTTTTGGCGGCGGCGAATCTACAGCGATCTTTCCAACGAAATTCAAGAGCACCTCGAAGAAAAGATAGAAGAGTTGGTCGCCGGGGGCATGTCTCGAGAAGAAGCCGGCCACGCCGCTCGCCGCGAATTCGGCAACGTGACCTTGGTCCAGGAAGACGGCCGTAACATCTGGCGCTGGCCCCTGATTGAGAACCTACTCGGCGATGTCCGCTACGGCCTGCGCACCTTGCGCAAGTCACCTGGATTCAGCGGCGTCGCAGTTCTTACCCTGGCGCTCGGTATCGGCGCGAATACCGCAATCTTCAGTCTCGTCGATGCCGTCCTCCTCCGCGCGTTGCCCATCGACAAGCCGGAACAGCTCCTGCAGGTGCTGATCCAGAATCCGCGTAGAGGAGACGCCGAGGGCGGCTTCACTAATCCTTTATGGGAACAACTACGTGACCATCAGGACGTCTTTTCCGACATATTCGCTTGGGGCAAGCACCGTTTCGACCTCGCGCAACAAGGCGAAGTTCAATTCGTGCCCGCAATTTGGGTGAGCGGCAGCTTCTTCAACAGCTTGCGCCTGCGACCCGCGGCCGGCCGTCTGGTCGACGAGCGTGACGATCATCGCGGCTGCCCCGCGGTAGTGGTGTTGAGTTACGCGTTCTGGCAGCGTCATTACGCCGGCGCGGACAGCGCGATCGGCGCCACGCTCTCGCTCAACAGGCACCCCTTCGAAGTGATCGGTGTCGCGCCGCCGCGCTTCTTCGGCATGGAAGTCGGCGAGCAATTCGCGGTTGCCGCTCCGATTTGCAGCCAAGCCGTCTTTGACGGCAGCGACCGTCGCCTCAACGATCGTTCCAGTTGGTGGCTGCAGATCGCCGGCCGGACTAAGCCGGGTATCGAGCTGCCGCAAGCGGTGGCGCGGTTGAACGCACTCTCTGCAACTGTCTTCAACGGGGCTTTGCCACAAAACTGGTCGGCCGAAGGGCAGAAGGATTTCTTGAGCCGAACCCTGACCGTGACTCCGGCCGCCAAAGGTGTCTCCGAGTACAGTGTGCGCAGCCAGTTCACGCGGCCACTCGAAGTGCTGATGGCTTTCGTCGGCCTGGTGATGCTGATCGCGTGCGCCAATATCGCCAGCCTGATGTTGGCGCGGTCTGCCGCGCGCCGGAAAGAGGTTGCCGTGCGACGCGCTTTGGGCGCGAGTCGCGCACGTTTGATCACCCAACTGCTCACCGAATGCCTGCTGTTGTCCTCCGCCGGAGCTTTGCTGGGTGTGCTGTTCGCGCGCTGGGGCACGGCGCTGCTTGTTCGCTTCATCTCTACTAGCGGCCAGGCGGTCATCCTCGATCTTTCTCCCGATGGACGCGTGACGGCTTTCACCGCGATGCTCGCAATTCTCACGGGCATCCTGTTCGGTCTGTTGCCCGCGCTTAAATCGACCCGCGTTTCGCTGACTTCGGCGATGAAGGGAAGCCAGGCCGTCGAAGGCGAAGGCCGCGCTCGTTTTCGCACGCGCAAGTGGATCGTTGCGTTTCAAGTGGGACTCTCACTGGTCGTGCTGATCTCTGCCGGGCTGTTGCTGCGCAGTTTCGTCAATCTCGCCACTCTCGACATTGGGTTCGATCGCAACAACGTCTTGCTCGTGGGCGTGGATCTGAAAACCGGAAAAGTGCCGGCCAATCAACAACTCGCCACTTACGAGAGCATCGAAGGCAAACTCGCGGCCTTGCCCGGCGTCGTCGCCGTCGGGCGTTCATTGGTGACGCAACTTGAGGGCGGTGGCTGGAGTCAACAGATCAAGTCCGATTGGTCCACCGGTCTCACGGAACAAGAAAAAGAAACGTGGATGAATTCGGTGTCGCCTGGATACTTTGACGCCTTGCATATGCAGTTGGTCGACGGCCGCGGATTCACCGCTCGCGACACGCCGGCAGAGGCCAAGGTTACGATCATCAATCAGACCCTGGCGCACCGATTCTTTGCGAATCAGAATCCGCTCGGCAAATCGATCAGTCTCATGCAGATTTCCGGCCAGTTCGGCCCTCCCATCGAAATCGTAGGTGTCGTCAAGGACGCCAAGTACGAGACCGTGCGTGAAGAAACGCATCCCACCGCGTTCGTTCCAGACGCACAATATCCGTATCCTGAGCGCCCCGCCGGCGAGACGTTCGCGTTGCGCCTGGCGATTCCACCTTCCTCGCTCGTTTTGCCCATTCAGTCCGCGATCACCGGCGTGAACAAAGGAATCCCGATCGAATTTCGCTCCTTGGCTCAGCAGGTAAACGACTCCATGATTCAAGACCGCGTGCTCGCGCTGCTGTCGGGTTTCTTCGGTGCGCTGGCGCTGCTGCTCGCGACTATCGGCCTCTACGGCACCATCAGTTACCTGGTCTCTCAGCGGCAAACCGAATTTGGCATTCGCATGGCCCTGGGAGCGCAGCGCGGCTCGATCTTGCGTCTGGTGATGAAGGATGTGGTGATCGTGCTAGCCGGCGGGTTGGCGGGCGGCGCGGTCATTTCGCTGGCCGTTGTGAGGGTCTTGCAAGACTTATTGTTCAGGCTCCCGGCACGCGACGCAGTCACTATGGGAGCGGCGATCTGCATCCTCTCCGTCGTGGCGTTTGTCGCCGGCTATCTTCCTGCTAGGCGCGCTACGGGGGTGGACCCCATGGTGGCGCTGCGGTACGAGTGAGGCACAGGAAGCTTGGGTAGGGCGGATGGCGCTGCAAAAGCGGCGGCGAGCCCCGAGTGGCAGAGGAGATTGGACGACGATGCGCGCAGCGGGTCTAAAGACCCGCCACTACAAGGGACCCTAGCGGCGGAAGGCGGAGTCGCCTCTGTTGATGGCGTATTGGGTTTGCGCGTCGGCGGGTTTGACGGCGAGCACAAGGATTTTGTTGGTGGCCGCATAGAGACGGCATTTGACCTTGACGATACGGCCTTCGCGGCCCGCCAACGAGGCCGGATTGTTCACCGACCAGGTGTTGTGGTCTCCGACGAGGGTTTTGGCATCCTCGCTGACTTTACCGGAGATGACCGCTTTGGTGGACTGGGCTTTCGTGCTGCTCTGACCGGCACCAGTCGTGGAAAACAGCAGCGCCAGCACGGCAAGCGAAAAGAACTGTTTTTTCATGGCGGACCTCCTTAGCTAGCGGGGCCGATCGAGCACTGACAGCATCGTAATGCTGCTTTCGGTGGGGTCAAGTTTGAAGTTTCGATCTGCCAGATTCAAAAACTAGTCCCAGATTCGTGTGCCAATGCTTTGTCGTCGCGGGAATGGCGGCGCTCAGGCTACAATTCGGGTCGCTTTCCACGACAAATGAAACTCTATCGGACAAATGGCGGGTGCGTTCTTGAGCGGGACGCAGCGTTTTACCGGCTCGAAGGCGACTTCTGGGAGACGCTGACGATTCGCGATGATCTGGAAGCTCACCTGGCGAAGTCGATCGAGAAACTTCGTGCGTTGAAGGAGAACCCCCTTGTGGACGTCGATTCGCTTTGCGCGCCCGTTGGGAACCAGGAAGTGTGGGCCGCGGGAGTTACGTACTACCGGAGCCGTGATGCGCGCATGGAAGAATCGAAGGTGGCGGGCGGAGGAAATTTCTACGACCGGGTGTACAGCGCAGACAGGCCTGAGCTTTTCTTCAAGGCGACTGCGCATCGCGTTGTGGGTCACTACGGAAAAGTGGCGATCCGTGGGGATGCGGTCTGGTCCGTGCCGGAGCCTGAACTCACGATCCTGATCAGCCCGAGTGGAAAAATCCTGGGCTACACGATCGGCAATGATATGAGTTCTCGCGATATCGAAGGCGAGAATCCTTTGTATCTGCCGCAGGCGAAAGTTTACAACCGGAGCTGCGCGCTAGGTCCAGGCATTTTGATTTCATCCGCGGCAATGCCTGCTTCGACCGAAATACAGCTAACGATTCTGCGCGCGGGACAGACGACTTTCGCTGGCTCGACAACGCTCAGCAGTCTGAAGCGAGACCCTGCCACGTTGGTCGAGTATCTTTACCGGGACAATGCTTTTCCCCATGGCTGCTTCCTGCTAACGGGAACCGGCATCGTGCCGCCTGATTCGTTTACGTTGAATCGCGGCGATGAGATTCGGATTTCGATCGACGGCATCGGGACACTTGTCAATTTTGTGGGCTGAGCGTTGGCGATACTAACGTCGCCGAACTGAAGTCCGGCGCCTACAAAATCCTCGTGCGTCGTTTTCCGCGTTTCGTGAATCTATCCCTAAGAACGAGTAAGATCTGGCTGCTGCAGGAGTTCCACGCTTAGAGCGCCTATGCCCTATCAACCGATTGAAGACTACGGAATCATCGGCAACATGCGCACGGTAGCCCTGGTGGGCACGAACGGTTCGGTGGACTGGTATTGCTCCCCGAACTTCGACTCGCCGAGCATCTTCGGAGCGATTTTGGACGACCAGAAAGGGGGTCGATTTCAGATCGCTCCGGTCGCCGATCGCCTGAAAAGTAAGCAGTTCTACTGGCCTTCGACCAACATCCTGGTAACGCGTTTCTTGCATGAAGATGGAATCGCGGAGCTGCAAGATTTCATGCCCGCGGGCTTGCCGCCTGACTCGCAGGAGTATCGCCACCTGTACCGCAGGATCCGATGCGTGAGGGGCACGGTGCGCGTCTCGGTAGTTTGCCAGCCAGCGTTCGACTATGGACGCGCGCCCCACGAAACTCGCATCGATACTCACGGTGCGAGTTTTTATTCCGCTAACGACAGCCTCAGTATTAGTTCGGCGGTGCCACTCCAACGGAACGCTGACGGTGGCGTGACCGCTGAGTTTGTTCTGGATGAGGGCAAGTCGCAGATCTTCGTCCTTAGACACGACGGCGTGGAGAATCACGCCGTAGATTTGCCATCCGAAGACGAAGCCGAGGAACTCTTTCAGCGCACTGTGAAGTTCTGGCAAGGCTGGCTTTCCGCCTGCACGTACCGCGGCCAATGGCGGGAGCGAGTCGAACGATCAGCGCTAGCGCTGAAGCTGCTGACCTTCGAGCCTACCGGAGCAATCGTCGCCGCTCCGACGACGAGTCTGCCAGAAGTCGTCGGAGGCTCGCGCAATTGGGATTACCGCTATACCTGGGTTCGCGATGCCGCTTTCACCGTGTATGCGTTCGTGCGACTCGGCTTCACAGAAGAAGCGGCTGGGTTTGTGGGCTGGCTACAGAACTATGTAGCCAAGCATCCGCACAGCGGAGAGCGGCTCCCCACCATGTTCACAATCTATGGCGATAGCCAGATCCCGGAGGAAACACTGGATCACTGGGAGGGATATCGCCAGTCGGGTCCCGTTCGCATCGGCAATGGAGCCGCGGTGCAATACCAGGGCGACATCTACGGCGAGCTGATGGATTCGCTCTACCTCTACAACAAGCACGTAAGCCCCATCTCCTACGATTTTTGGGTGAGTATCCGCCAACGCCTGGATTGGCTTTGCGACAACTGGCAAAACCCCGACCGCGGCATCTGGGAGATGCGCAATCGGGAGGAGCAGTTCGTCTATTCCAAGCTGATGAGCTGGGTGGCGTTGGACCGCGGCAGCCGGCTGGCGGAGAAGCGCGCGTTTCCGGGAAACCGAGAAAAGTGGCTGCACGAACGCGATCGCATCTACGAAGAGATCATTACGCGCGGCTGGAACGAGAAGCGCCAGGCGTTCACGCAATATTACGGAAGCGATGATCTGGATGCCTCAAACCTGATCATGCCGCTGGTTTTCTTCATGGCGCCCACTGATCCGCGAATGATTCACACGATTAAAGCCATGCTCGAAGATCCTGGCAACGGAGGACTCGTACAGGATGGTCTCGTGTACCGCTACCCGGCCGAGGATCGCGTCGACGGACTTCCTGGGCAAGAGGGTACGTTCAATATGTGCTCGTTTTGGCTGGTCGAGGCGCTGACTCGCGCGGGGCAAGCAAACCCCGATTGGCTCGATGAGGCGCGGCTGTTGTTCGAGCGGATGCTCGGCTACGCGAATCACCTAGGACTTTATTCGGAACAAACTGGCCGGCAAGGAGAGGCTCTGGGCAATTTTCCGCAAGCCTTTACCCACCTTGCTTTGATCAGCGCGGCGTTCAACCTCGATCGAACGCTGAACAACCGGCGATGAAACAAACAGATCCGTGCCAGGTACTTGATCGAGCGTCGATGGTGATGGCAAGCTAGCGCGGCGGTGCATGCCATGAAGAAACGCGCAAACTCGATCAAGCCTGCGACACCTGCACGAGGCGTTCGGCAGACGAAACCGAAGAGCGGCGACTTTTCGAAACTGGCGGCGGACCTGGCGGAGATTGGGCGCGGATTCTATGCGCGCGGCTGGGCCTTGGGCACGAGCGGAAACTTCAGCGCGGTGGTGTCTGACAAGCCGCTGCGCTTGGCGATTACTTCGACGGGCTTGGACAAGGGGAGCTTGACCCCTGCGCATTTCTTGGAGATGGGCGAGGCGGCGCAAGTGGTACGAGGAGATGGCCGGCCGTCCGCGGAAGCGCTGCTGCACGTGGCGATCGTGCGCGGATTAGGAGCCGGGGCGGTGCTGCACACGCACTCGGTGTGGAGCACCGTGCTTTCTGGGACGTTTGCTTCGCAGGGCGGTTTGGCGCTGGAAGGGTACGAAATGTTGAAGGGGCTGGAGGGTGTGCGCACCCACCAGCATCGCGAGTGGCTGCCGATTCTGGAAAATTCGCAGGACATGGTGGAGTTGTCGGGGCAGGTGGCCACGACGCTGCGGCAGAATCCGGGCATTCACGGCTTTCTACTGCGGGAACATGGGCTTTATACTTGGGGAGCGAGCTTGCAAGAAGCCAAGCGGCATGTTGAAATTTTAGAGTTCCTGATGGAAGTGTTGGTTCGATCTGGGGCCGCATCACGCACGATGTAGGGCGCAGGCAGGCAGGTCGAACCGGGAGAAGAGCGTCATGGCCGTCCTTCGCATTCCCGATGAACAGAGATCGCTGAGCGAGCACAACGAAATCCGCGACTACCTGGCGGGGATCGGGATCGAGTACGAGCGTTGGGAAGTGGCCGCTGAAGTGGCGGCGGATGCGTCCGCCGAACAAGTGCTGAGCGCATACGCGCCGCAAGTCGAGGAGCTAAAGCGCCGCGGCGGATACGTGACCGCGGATGTGATCGATGTGAAGTCGGATACGCCGGGGCTCGACACCATGCTGGCAAAATTCAACATCGAGCATCGCCACGATGAAGATGAGGTGCGGTACATCGTTGCCGGGCGCGGATTGTTTCACATCCATCCGCCGGCCGGGCCCGTGGTGGCGCTCGAAGTAGAAGCAGGCGACTTGATTCGCGTTCCGCGAGGCACGCTGCACTGGTTCGATCTTTGTGGCGACCGGCGCATCCGCGCGATCCGCCTGTTCCAAGATGCTTCCGGCTGGACGCCGCACTACACGAATAGCGGCGTCGATCGCGGCTACGAGCCGGTTTGCTGGGGTCCGCGATACATCCCCCCGCAAGGGCCGCCGCAAAAGGCAGCAAGCTAGCGCGTGGCATTGCCAACGATCGGCGTGGACGAAGGGCAAGTCCGCGTTCTCCTACTTGATATCGAGGGCACGACAACTCCGATCGACTTCGTCTATGAGACGTTGTTCCCGTACGCCAGCCGCAACGTTGGAACGTTCCTGCGCAAACACGGCGAGGAGCCGGAGATCCGTTCACTCATGCAGGATTTACAGGCGCAGCGCGAGCAGGATGATGCCCAGGGATTGCGTCCTCCCGTTTGGCAGAATGACTCCGGCGAAGCACAGGTTCGCTCGAGCGTTGGGTATGTGCATTGGTTGATCGCGAGGGACAGCAAGTGCACGCCGCTCAAGTCCCTGCAAGGCAAAATCTGGCAAGAGGGGTTTGAAAGCGGCGAATTGCACGGCCAAGTGTATCCAGATGTCCCGCCCGCGTTTATGCGCTGGCGCCGGCAGACGCGAGAAATCTGCATCTATTCGTCGGGCAGCGTGCTGGCACAGCAGAATCTTTTCCGGACGGTGGCCTCGGGCGACTTGACGCCACACATCGCCGCTTTCTTCGATACGCAAACGGGCATCAAGACGGACGCGGAAAGCTACAAGAAAATCGCCGCGGCACGGGGCCGCGATCCGATGGAGTTCTTGTTCTTGTCTGACGCCGCGAAGGAAATAGAAGCGGCGCGGTTGACAGGAATGAAGGCGATTCTTTGCGTTCGCGACGCCGCCCCAGACGTCGTGGCAAATGCCGCGGAAGCAATTCACACCTTCGGCGAAATCTTTCCCGCCTAAGACGTAGGCCGGGACGAAAATCCGACACACCGCGCCGTAACCCCGCTGAATTTGAACCATCGATTCGATTGATTTCAATTTCCGCACGGGTCAATGGCAAAAAACTTACACACACCCCGCAAATAACTTCGGAAACCCTTACGAGTTTTTTACGCTCCAGGTCTTAGCCTCTCGCTACACGGAATTCCCCGTCGAATGACGTGAACCGCAATGTCGCGCACTGCCTGAAAAGGACAAAACAAATTGTGCGAAAGGGAGTTCACTGTATGCGCGTCTCTCGAATCGTTCTTGCGCTCATTGCCGTCTTGTGTGCCCCGGTGATTGCGGCGGCCCAGTCGACGTTTGGAAGCATCGTGGGTGTAGTCAAGGATCCAGGTCAAAGCGCGGTAGCGGGCGCGCAGGTCACGCTGATCAGCGCCGACGACAACACGCAGCACAATGCGATCTCGAATAGCGATGGGGCATTTCAGCTCGTCAATCTGAAAGCGGGCCGCTATAACCTGCTGGTCCACGCAGATGGCTTCGCCGATTACAAATTGACTTCGTTGCAGCTCGATGCGCGGCAAACGCTGCGAGCGGACGTCGAGCTGAGGCTCGCTTCCTCGACGCAGACGGTGGAAGTGGCGGGAGATTCGGGTCCGGTAATCAACACCGAGAACGCCACAATCGGAGATAGTAAAGATTTTGCGCAGATCACGAATTTGCCGGTGAACTATCGCGGCGCCACGACGAGTCCGCTGGCAATGCTGGCCACGGTACCCGGCGCGCAGCAAGACGCGAACGGCAACGTGTCGGTGGGCGGCGGGTTGCCGTCACAGGTGCAATACTCGGTGGATGGTTCGTCGACGGTGAACATCCGGCAGAACGGCGCGCTGGGCAACATGAATCCTTCGTCAGAGCTGATCGGCGAATTCAAGGTCACGCAGTTCAACAATAACGCGGAGTTTGCGCAGCTCGGCGATGTGACCATCAGCACCAAGAGCGGCACCGGGCAATTCCATGGCAGTTTGTTTGAGTACACGCAGAACAGCGCCTTGGACGCGGCGGTGTGGGGATCGAACATCGATGGAGCTACGCTGAAGCCGCACAAAGTGTTTCACACCTTCGGCGGCAGCTTGGGCGGGCCGGTGACGATACCTAGACTGAAGGACCGCGCGGGAAAAACATTTTTCTTTGCGGACTACGAGGGCAATCGCAAGCGATACTCCACGCCGCTGTTTCTTTTTGTGCCGACGGCCGCGATGCGTACGGGCGATTTCTCGGCGCTGTCCACGCCACTGATGGACCCGTTCACCGGCAAGGCGTATCCGGGCAACAAGATCCCGAGCGGCGCTCAATGTACGAACAGCCAAGACTGCATCAATCCAGTGGCGATCAGCCTGTTGAACTTTATTCCGCCTCCTAATATTCAGAATGGTTCGGCGAGTTTCGGGACGACCGCGAACTACTTGCAGCAGACGCCCACGCCCAGCAACACCGACGGCTACGACATCCGCATCGACCGCACGCTGACGGCGAAGCAGTCCCTATTTGTGCGCTGGAGCTGGAAACATTTGAACTCGCAGTCGCTGACGGACAATTTTCTGAACTCGGTGAATAATTTTCTGCCGCCGGATAGCGACTTGGAACACAACAAGAACCTGATTGTTTCGCACAACTACGCGATCAACGACCACCTGGTCAACGAGGCGCGCTTCGGCCTTTCCTACTACCAATTGCAGGTGCTTTTCCCAATCCAAGGTGCCTCCGCGGTTTCTACCCTCGGCCTTCAGGGGCTGGACACCAGCGATCACCCGGACACCGGCGCTTTCCCGAATTTCAATTTCAGCGATGACGCCGGCAACTATTCGCAGATCGGTCGCGACAAGGACGGCACCACCAAGTCTCTAACCATTCAATTCGCCGATAACCTGACCTGGATTAAGGGCAAGCACGCCATGAAATTCGGTGTCGATGTGCGGCGCGTGGCTTACGTGGACATCGAGAGTTTTGGCGGCGCCGATGATTTCGGCGCGTTCACGTTCGACCAAGGCATTTTCACCGGCAACGCGTTTGCGAATTTGCTGCTGGGCTTGCCGGCGAAAACGTACATCGCGCAGTCCGGACCAGACGTTCACGCCCACGCCACGCAAACAGGCGTCTACGGCCAAGACGAATGGCGGCTCAGCGATAGGCTTACGCTCACATTTGGGCTTCGCTGGCAGGCGTTGCCGCCATTCGTCAGCGATCTTGGGAATCTCACGGCCTTCGATGTGCGCAACGGCGGCATCATCATCCCGAATGGGAACCAGCCGCGTCCGGAGTTTCTTGAGAGCATCAATACTTGCGTCGCCGGCAGTGGCATATCCTGCGGCACCCCTACCCCCGCGGACACCGCGCTCGGATGCGTTCCGATCAACGTGGCACTTCCTTGTGCGCCGGTGGAGAGCGCCAGCAGCGTGGGCCTTGGCCCCGGCCTCCGAGAGTTCTACAAAAAGAATTTTCAGCCGCGCGTCGGGTTCGCCTATCGCCCTTTCGGCAACAACAAGACGGTTGTGCGCGGAGGGTTAGGCATCTTCACAATGACCAACCTGGGCCAACTCTCGTTCAATACCACGAACATCGACGTGGCAGTGGTGCGCACAACTTTCAATGCGAACCCCACCAGCGGCCTGCCCACTTACCAGTTTCCGAGTGTGCGAACGCCGGATGATCCCATGTTGATCGCGGGAACCGGCGACTTTTATCAGAACACACTGACCAACTATCGCGATCCGCAGTCCGCACAGTGGAATCTGACCGTGGAGCGCGAACTCCTCCGCGATCTGACGCTGCGTGAAAGCTACGTCGGCATGAACTCCTATCGCATGAGCCAGACGGTCGATCTGAACCAGGTTGAACCGAGCGCGATTTCGCCGAATCCCAATTTGAAGCCGTATCCCAATTGGGGCAGGGTTTTGTCGACCAACAACGCCGGGCATGTGAACTATCAAGGATTACAGTCCGAACTCAATCAGCGTCTCCGCGGCGGTCTCAATTTGCAGGCGAGTCATGTGTGGGCAAAAAATCTCGGCAATGTAGGCGGCGACGCGCCTACGGCCTTCAATCCGGAAATCATCTACGGGACGCCGGTAGCGAATCGCTTCGATCTCGCCGCAAATCGCGGCAATGTGGCGCAGACTCGGCGCAATCGCCTATTGGTTTCCGCGCTGTATGAGGTCCCTGTCGGAAGTAACCGCAGATTCTTGGGTCACATGAGAGCGGTCCCCGAGGCGATCCTTGGCGGTTGGTCGGTCAGCACCGTCAGTCTGTGGGAGACGGGTCCCTACCTCACGCCGGTGACCAGTTCGAGCTACGATCCCGGCAACCTCAATCTTTCCTATCGCGGCTCGTTCCAACGGCCGGATTGCGTCGGCAACGGCAACATCGCGAACGGTGCAACGGGCAGCATGTTCGACATAGCTGCGTTCAATCCGATTCCCGTGGAACCCGTTGGAAACTGCGGCGTGGGAATTCTGGAAGGGCCAGGGACTACGACGATCGCCGCCGGACTGTCCAAGAATTTTCATATCACGGAGCGAATGCGGTTGCGGTTTGAAGGCACCTTCACCAATCTGCTGAACCATCCCAACTTTGCTCCGCCTCCGACGAACGTCACGGCATCATCGTTTGGCATCGTTCAAAGCGTGCAGACGGCGGAAAACAGCGGCAACCGCACGGGGCAATTGTCCTTGCGTCTTGATTTCTAAGTCCGCGCTATTTGCCTTGCCACTCGGCGTAGAGTTTCGTGATCGCCGGGCCGATGGTGAAGCCCCAGGCAAAGATAGGGAAATTCTTGAACTTGTCCGGCACGACGTAGCGCTCCGAGGCTTCCTGCGCTGGCACGCCGGCCTTATGCATTTTCTCGGCTTGTGCGGCAATGTCGTCGAACACTTCGCGGATAGTCGCAATGCCTTCCTGCCCGCAAACCTGTCCGTGACCCGGCACGAAGATCGTATCTTTGTCGAGCGCCGCGAATTTCTTCAACGTGTCGCGCCAGCCGGAGATCGTAGCCTTCTCGTCGAAACACACCGGGTACCATCCGTTGAACAGCAAATCGCCCGTGTACACTACGTTTTGTTGCGGCACACGCACGATGATGTCCGTGCCGGAGTGCCCGGGATAAGATTCCAGCACGGCGGAGAGCCCGCCCAGGTCGATGGTCATCGGCAACTTCGCCGGGTCGATGGGATGGTTCGGCAGCGCCAAGACGTTGGAGTTCGCCGTCATGAAAACGCTGGTGACCGCGTTCAAATCGCTTTGCGCGTGCTGGCGTTCCGTGTCGGACTTCGCATCCGCAACTCGCTTCTGGTACGGTCCGAGAGCCGTGCCCTGATCCAATCCTTGAAGCGGGGAGTAATTGTCCACGATGCGCTTCGCCGTGGCCGCATGGGCCCACAGCGGCACGCCGTTCGCTCCGTAAAACGAATTGCCCATGGAATGGTCGAAGTGATAATGGGTGTCCAGCGCGGCCTTCACCGGCACCTGGCTCACCGTTCGGAGAGTGTCCATCTGAAACGACGCTCCCGCCGGACCGGCGAAACCCTCGATCAGAAGTGCGGCGCCCTTTCCGGCCAAGAAGCCCCCGTTGCACAGCGTGGTGTAGCCCTTGGACGGATCCGAAATCGTCGCGTATAGCCCTTCGCCGACTTTGCGCACCGAAGCAAAACCCTTGTCGACAATGGGAGTCTGCGAGAGGCGCGAGTCGGCGAGCACCGTCTCGGTCAGCGCCGGCAGCGGAATCAGCTTAGCCACGGCGTAGAACGCACCGAAGCACGATGTCTGCGCGAGAAATTTGCGGCGAGAAAAACCGCTCGTGCCGGCGGCTTCGCTGCCGCCAAAACCAAAATCCATCATGTTGCCTCCGTCTAAATAGGGTCGGTGCGCACGACCGTTAGGATGCGCGATTTCGGGCGGCGTTATTCTAACAGACTGCTCTTTTGCCGCCGAAAATTCCCAGCGAGTCTCCGGTCGGCCGCCCTGTCTCCATTGGTACTTAGACCTAGTGAATTGGACTGTCGTTCAAACTGGTCAGTGTCCCAAAACTGTCCCCATGGACAGGTGACGCAGTGCCAACGTAATCGTAGTCTCCCGCCCAAGCAAACCAGCCCGGCGCTTGGATGCCCAAGTTCAGCAGCCGGCTCGACCGCAGTACTTAAGTCCAAGTGTTCTGCCTGTTCGTGTAGGTCGGACGCCCGATGTGTGTCTTCCGCCAGCCCAGAGCGATTTGCCCTGGGGACCACCGCGCTCCTGTCGAGAGGAGTCAGGCCAATGTTCCAACGATTCAAACGAAGTGTAGCAGAGGTGTGGCACGTCGTTCGCAGAAACAAAAGAACACTCTGTACCATCGCACTGTTAGTTTTTTCCTCTACCAGTGTCGTGTTTGGCCAGCTTGTCGCTACCGATCCGGGCGTGCGAACCGGCTCGGTGGACTCGGGCCAGCCGCTCTGGTCCGTGTTCCGGACACCCGGTGCATCTGAATTCTTCAAGAACGGCCTCGCCCGGTTCCAGGAGGTCGAGTCCGTACAAAATGGCGCTAATAATGGCCTCGGACCGCGTTTCAACAACAACCAATGCTTCGGCTGCCACTCACAGCCGGCCGCAGGCGGAAGTAGCCCGAGTGCGAGCGTTTTTCCGTTTGTCGGCATGAATCCGGAATTCCTGGTCGCTAACCTCGACCGGGCCGACAATACCATCCCGCCGTTCATCACTGCCGATGGCCCGGCCCGCGAAGCCCGTTTCAAATTCTTCCTGAATTCGGACGGTTCGCTGAGCGACATGCCCGATGGAGGTGTCCACGACCTGTATACCATCACGGGCCGCCGCGACGCCGGGAGCTGCTCGCTTCAGCAACCCGATTTCGCCACCAACATGTCTCTGAATAACGTCATCTTTCGCATTCCCACGCCCACGTTCGGCGAAGGTCTGATCGAGAACATTTCGGAAGAGACGATCTACGCCAACGAGCAGGCCAACCTCGCGACGAAACAATCCTTGGGCATTACCGGTCATGTGAATCGCAACGGAAATGACGGGATGGTTTCGCGATTCGGCTGGAAAGCTCAGAACAAGTCGCTCGAGACGTTCGCGGGCGAAGCCTACAACGTCGAGATGGGCGTCACCAACGAGATATTCCAGAACGAGCGTGCAAGCCCCGACGAAGCACTCGCCGGTGGACTTCCCGCCAACTGCAAGATCAACCCGACGCCGGAAGATACCACCAACATGACCGTGCCGCAGACCTGGGATCACTCCGCAACGCTTGCTCAGGTCCCTAGCGACGTCGTGCAGTTTGCGATGTTCATGCGACTGCTAGCGCCTCCGACGCCATCAAACCGCAATCCCGGTGGCCCAATGTCAATTGCCAACGGGCGCGCCACCTTCAACAACATTGGTTGCGCCCTATGCCACACTCCAATGCTTCAGACAGCCCCGTCCAAGATTACGGCGGGTCTGAACCTGGCCAACGCCAACCTATACTCCGACTTGCTCGTCCATCATATGGGCACGAACCTCGCGGACGGTGTTTCGCAGGGTGGAGCGGGTCCCGACGAATTCCGCTCCGCGCCGTTGTGGGGCCTCGGGCAGCGCATTTTCTTCCTGCACGATGGCCGCACCAAGGACCTTGTCGATGCGATTCAGGAACACGACAGTCCGGGCTCGGAAGCGCATGGCGTGATTCAGAACTACAACAACAACCTCACACCGCAACAGCAGCAAGATCTGCTGAACTTCTTGCGCTCGCTGTAGTAGGCCCTTGTAGTTGAAAGGTTGTCGCCGGCGGGCGGCATCCCATTCGCGTGCAGCGGACGGGAAGCCGCCCTGCCAGGTCTCTGCTGCGTTAGACTGTCCGCGTCATGAGGATGCGGGCTTGGCAAATAAGAGCGTGGGGCGAACCGGAGAGCATGGAGTGGGCCGAAGTGGAAGTGCCTGAGCCCGCTGCCGCGCAAGTTCGCATCCGCAACCGCGCGGCCGCCCTCAATTTCTTCGACGTCTTGCAGGTCCGCGGAAATTACCAAGTGAAGCCGCCGTTCCCGTTCACGCCAGGCGCCGAAATCGCCGGCGAAATCGATGCGGTTGGCACAGGCGTTACGGCGTGGCGTCCCGGCGATCGCGTGTTAGCGATGCCGATGATCTCGGGTTTCGCAGAGCAGACCCTCGTCGATGTCAGCCGAGTCTTCCGTATGCCAAAGGGAATGGATTGGGCGGAGGCTGCGGCACTGCAAGTCGTCTATCAGACGTCGTACTACGCGCTGAAAGATCGCGCCAATCTGAAGCCGGGTGAATGGCTGTTGGTGCACGCGGGCGCGAGCGGCACCGGCATGTCGGCCATCCAATTGGGCCGCGCCTTCGGAGCGCGCGTCATAGCCACGGCAGGCTCTGCCGAAAAACTCGAATTCGCGCGCCGCCAGGGCGCCGAACATGCTTTCAACTACCGCGCTAGCGCTTGGGTGGAAGAGGTAAAGCGGGTCACGGCCGGATCCGGAGTTGACGTCATCTACGACCCCGTTGGCGGAGATGTTTTCGATCTCTCCACCAAATGCATCGCGCCGGGAGGCCGTTTGCTGGTGATTGGATTTGCCAGCGGCCGCATTCCTTCGATCGCCGCCAACCGCATCCTCTTCAAAGCGATGTCGGTGATCGGAGTATTTTGGGGCGGGCACTTCAAGTCAAATCCAGAAGAAATCACCGAGACCCAACGGGCTCTGGAACGCTTATGGATCGAAGGAAAGATCCGGCCCGAAGTTCCCCACACATATCGACTGTCGCAAGCGCCGCAAGCGTTACGCGATTTGGCCGAACGTAGGGTCATTGGCAAGGCCGTCCTGCTGACGTGAACGTGAAGCTCCGCAACCTCCCGCTCTTGCGAAGGAATGCTATTTCAATCCGTTCCCGAACTCAGGTCCACCCGCCACGGCGAGCGCTCCGGCCAGCGCCGCAATGCCTCGCTTGCCCACGCCGTGGACTTATCCGTGTGACACGACGTGCATGGATTCGGGATTTTGTATCTGTCCGTCATGACCGGAGAGATGAAGGCAAACGTGTGAGCACGTACTTTGACGTCTGCGATGGTCGTCTCGATCTTGGGCATGTGACACGCCATGCACTGGCTCCCGGGCGAGCCATCCTTGTGATGAGTGTGCTCCTGCAACGTCGCCGTTCGCGGTCCATTCAGCGACATCGGGCCGTGACAATCCAGGCATAGCTTGTCGGCAGGCTTGCGGAGTTGCGCGTAGTTGTCCGTGCCGTGCACGTCGTGGCAACTGAAGCATGTAATTCCGTGCCGGTACATCACGCTTTGCACAAAGTCATTCCCCTGCATGCGATTCTTGTGCGCGGTGCCGTCCGCAAAGTGCGTAAACGTCGGTTGACCGAAGGGGTGCTCTTCCAGCTGCCAGAAATCGCGCAGATTGAGCCCCACGTGATACCCAACCGGCCAATCGTAGTATTTTCCTTCGATCGGACTCGTCAGCGGCCGGCCCTGCGAATGGCATTGAATGCAGGTGTCGGTGGCGCGCACGTAGTCCATTCGCGCCGGGTTCAGGGTATTGCCGCGCGAAGGATGCGCGACGTGCTCGCTTCCCGGACCGTGGCACCGCTCGCATCCGACGTTCCACTCCGCAACCTGCTTAGTCTGAATGTTGTAGTCAACGGAGTGACATCCATCGCACGTCGGACCCGTGGGCCGCTGCATGTTGTCCGGTGGATAGAACGCCGCCCACCAATCCGTGCCCGGCGCGACGAAGTAAGGCCGCCAGACGTGATTGGTGACGTCCCACTGCGCCGGCTCCGGATAGTAGTCATCGCCGATCTTCGTGAAGTAGCGCTGCTTCCACACACTCCCGTACACCAGCGCAACCTGCTCCTTCGTAAACTTCGTCAGCGGATTCTTCGAGAGATCCGGGATGATGGCCTCCGGGTGTTCCTTCGGGTCGCGCACGACGTTCGCCATTGGCGTCTTCTTCCAGTGCGCGTAGATCTCCGCGTGACACTTCTCGCACGCCTGCGAGCCGACATAGTGAGCGGACTCCGCGGTGCTTTGCTGCTGCGCGCGCTCCCCGGCAGTAGGTTGCCGCAGATCGCGAATAAACAGGACGAGCTTCCAGCTGGCATCCTCCTGCTCTTCGTGCGGATTGCCCCAAGCTGGCATACCCGTCAACCGCACGCCGTGTTGAATGATGTAATGAATTTGCCCGTCGCTAAGATCTTGCGTTTGCGGCAATCGCAGGTCCGGCGGCTTGGGATAGAGGTTGCGGCCCACCGTTGTCTGGCCGCTGCCATCGTTGCCGTGACAGGTGGCACATCGGTCAACGAAAACGTCCCGCGCCTGCCTCAGCGCGTCGGGCGTCGCCTTTAAGGGATTGCCTTCCTTCTTGGCGCGGCCGGGAATCCCCCAATTCCGAACCGTTCGCGCGACGACTCGCTCCAACGAGGAAGGCTCGTCGCTAGCGCTGAAGCCGCGCCGGATCAGAAGGAACCCGTAGACGGCCGCAACGCAGACGATCACCAGAAGGACTACCTTCCAACCCCTCACAACCGATTTTCTCCTCGCGAGATCATCGGCGCCGCTCCTCTTACGCGCTCCCGTCTCAGAACTTAAATTCTAGATTGAGCTGCATTCTTCGCGGCGGCAGCGCAGCCACCGGTCCTCCGAAGAACGGCGACGTGACTACACCGATGTAGGTTACGTCGTTCTGGTGATTCAAGACATTAAATGAATTGAGAGACGCAGTCAGTGTCCGCGCCTCTTTTCGTTGTTTGGACAGCACGAAATCATGCGAAATATTGAGGTCCAGATTGACGAAGCCCGGGCCGTGCAGCGTGTTTCTCGCCAAGCCATCGGGCCGATCGTTGACGATGCCGTCATGATTGTCGTCGCTTCCGGTTGTCACGTTGACCGGCTTGCCGGAGTAAAGTGAAAGCGCCATCCCCACTACGAATAACTTCGTCGGGTGCATCGATCCGAGCAGATCGAATTTGTGCCTGCGATCGTTGTCGGAGCGCGCCCAATCAGCGGCCGGATCGAGGCTGTCGCCTGGGAAATAGGTGATGCCGCTGGTGTTGTTGTAGGTTTTGCTCAACGTATATTGCACTTGCCCGTTGAAGTATTTTGACGGCTTGCCACGAAATGTCAGCTCCAGTGCATTGCTCTTTTGATAGCCGTCGGACTGAATCTGGCGCTCTTGTCCCAGCGCAGGATTCGGCCGCAAGACCTCGCCCGCCAGCGGCGCGTTGGCGTCGATCGAGCGAAACAAATCGATGCCCCGCGATCCGATGTACGTCGCGCTGAAAGTGCTCTTCGCGGTGACCTGCCGTTCGATGCCCATGCTGTACTGGACGGTGTAAGGAATTCGACTGCCAGGATCGAGTACCACGACGCTGGTCGGCACACCGGCGAGGGACGCGGGCGTCTCCGGATAAATTGGATTTGCGGGAATGAAGCGCAGCAAATTAATTCCGTTGTAGTGCAGCAGGTCGGAGATCGGGCGCGGCCCAGTGCGGTCGTAAAACACTCCCGCTCCCCCTCGAATCACGGTCTTGCTGTTCTTGGTAGGCGCGTAGGCAAAGCCGAAGCGCGGCGCAAAGTTGTTCGAGTCGTCGTGAAAGAAGTTCTGCCAGTAGTAGCGTAACCCCACCGAAAACGAGAAATTGGGCTTCCACCGGATTTCGTCCTGAATGGATCCGCCAAAGACCTTCTCCAAAAAGGCCACATGCCCTTGCCCGCTTTGCAGAACGAAGGCCGACGGTAGCCCCAGCTGAAAATCCGCAAGGCTCGCGAACGTGTACGTCCCTCCGCTATTCGTGAAGTCGTCAAAGCCGCGCCGGCTGATATCGGGAGACTCGACGCTGAAATTCACCGTGTGCTTTCCGCTCGCATAGGTGGTGATATTCGTCCCATCGAAATGATATTCGGTGCGGTCGAAGTTGGCTTGCGCTCCGCCTCCGGTAAAAGAACCCGACACGATAATCTGCGGGTCGGGATTCGCGCTGCGGGTAGGCTGGTCGTTATAGCCCACCAGGAATCGTAGTTGGTTTACCCACTTCGGCGAAAACAGATGCCGGTAGCTGACGTTTACTTCGTGCTCTTGGGGGGTGCTGCTGTAGCCGGCCTCTGGAAGCGTGGTGCCGCCGACGTTCTGATTCTTGAAGGACTGGTGTTCGTAAGAATACCCAATCCAGAATTGGTCCCCATTGGCGAAATCGTGAAAGATGCGCCCGGAGCCGAAAAAATGATGAATCGGGGCTGCCACGTTTTCGCGAATCGGGCCATTCACTCCTATCGCGTTGACAAAAGCCTGCGTGTCGTCAAAATCCTGGTCGAGTGAAAGCAGAAACGTAGTCTTCCTGCCGTGTCCGATCGGCCCGGTCAGCGAGCCTTCGTAGAATTGACGTTGCTCCGGCGGTTTCTGCTCGGCAAAGGTGTTGCGCGCATCGAACACGGAATCGCGAAACAGGAAATTCACCGTGCCATGGAAATCGGGCGTTCCACCTTTGGTGATGATCTCAAGCCTGGCTCGGCCAGGCCGTGAGTACAGCGCGGAGTAAGGGTTCTGGTTGATCTTCACTTCTTGAATCGCCGACGGCGTGACGCCGGGGCCGTTTGCTTCCACTCCATTTACCACCAGTGTCACGCCATTCGTGCCGATGGCGTTGTCGTCCAGGAATCGCGACAACGTCGTGATGTAATCTTGGTCAAACACCGGCACGCGGTCGAGCGCGCTGCGATCGATGGTGTTGGCGTTCTGGTTTTCGGCAACGTCCGTGGTGATCCGTGGCGCAGAGTCCTGGACGCCCACGGTCACAACCTCACTTCGCGAAGCAATTAACAGGTTGACTCGTACGGGAGCAAGCGGCTTCTTGCCGACGTTGATCTTTAGCTCCGCCTGGCGAAAGCCGCCCGCTTGCACGCTGAGGTTGTACGTGCCCAGAGCCAGCTTTTCAAAGTGGAAGGTGCCAGTGTTGTCCGTCGTCGCGCGGGTGATCGTGTTGCCGGCTGTGCTCGTCAGGGTCACTTCGGCGCCGGGAACGCCGGCCCCCGAGGGGTCCAGGACGCTTCCCGCAAGAGCGCGAGAAGATTCCGGCGCCGCCTGCGCCGCGTCCCAGGAAAAGTTGCTCGATCCCGAATCCTCCATAGGCCCTTTGGGCGGAACGAGGCCCGCCTGAGCCCGAAATAGAGCGCTTGCGGCAAGCGCCAGTAGGAGAGCGAAACTCTTCATTTGTGTTGTATCGAAAATGGCCGTTTTGCTCTGCCCGCCCGCATTTTTGAGGTATTTCCGGCGCTTAGCGCCCTTATCGCGGGCCCGAGCGAACTTAGACCGAAGAATCTAAACGCACGATAAATGCGATGCAGGCATCGATCAAGTAGGGAGAGGGCCGATTCACTCGTAGCGCAGCGCCACCATCGGATCGACTCGCGCGGCTCTTCGCGCAGGTACGTAGCTTGCCGCCATGGCCACTCCGGCGAGCAGCGAAAGCGCCAGAACGAACGTGACGGGATCGTACGGTTTCAATCCATAGAGAAACGCGCTGGCCGCTCTGCCGGCTGCCAGGGACAGCGCGCCGCCCACAGCGCAACCGATCATCAGCAGCGCGGAGGTTTCGCCGAGAAACATTTTCAGAATTGCATTTCCGCCGGCGCCGAAAGCCAAGCGGATTCCAACCTCGTTGGTGCGCTGGGCAACCAGGTACGCAATCACTCCGTACAGTCCGATGGCCGCTAGCAGGATTGCAAGCAATCCGAAGAAACTCGAAAGCCAGGCCATGAGCCGCTCTTTCAACAGGGAATCGTGGACCATCGTATCGAAAACCTGGAAAGTCACGGTGATATCCGGGCTCGCCTGGGCCACCGCGCCTTTCACGGACGTCAGCAGCGCAGACGACGGCAAGGTGGAGCGAACGAGAACTTGCGCGAACGTTGTGGGATGGGGATCCTGCGACTCCGGCAAGTAGATCGTAGGAGAAGGCGGCTCGCGGAGGTCTCGGTATTTGAAGTCCTTCACAACTCCCACAATCTGAAATTGCATGACCGGATTGCGCGGCGTAGCCTCGCGCGAGAATCGCAAGCTCAGCGGGCTAGCTCCGTGCAACACCGCTCGGACGAACGCCTCGTTCACAATGGCGACGTTGTTTGACGCCGGAGTGTCGCTGGGCAAGAAGTTTCGGCCCGCCAACAAGGTGACTCCCATGGTCTTGAAAAATCTTGGGCCCACAGAACTGAAGAAGCATTTGGTTTGCTGTGACGCATCGGATCCCTCCATCCAGATATTGTTGTTCCAGCCGCTTCCACTCAGCGGAACGATGTTGGTTTCCGCCACGGAATCGACTCCGGGAATCTGCTCGAGCTTCTGGACCAGGTCGCGCCTAAACTCTAGGCGGCGCTCGACGGGGAGATTCACTCTGGATAGGTCGAGGTAAGAAATCAGTACGCCTCGCGACTTCAGGCCAGTGTCCACATTCGCTAGGTTGACGAAGCTGTGCGTAAACAGCAGCGCCTCGATCAGCAACATCAGCGAGAAAGCGATCTGCGAAACTACCAGAACGCGCCTTAGCAGGAAGCGCCCGCGCCCCTGGGTTGCGTTGCGGCTCGACGATTTCAACGCTGCGCTCGGCGCCACTCCCATGCCGCGCAGCGCGGGTGCCACGCTGAAAAGGATGCAGGTGGCCAGTGCGATCCCCGACGTGAACCCCAGCGTCCGCCAGTCGAGATGTAGCGGCAGAAACAGCGGGTCGTCTTTGGTGGAAAGAAACTGCACCAGAAGCTGGCTCAGCAGCGTCGCGAGCCATATCCCAAGCGTCGCTCCCGTCGCTGCGAGCAAAGCGCTCTCGGTCAGCGTCTGGCTCAGCAAGCGCGCTCGCGACGCGCCGAGCGCGGCCCGCACGGTCAGTTCGCGTTCGCGTGCGCTCGCCCGCGCCAGCATCAGGTTCGCCAGGTTAGCGCAAGCGATCAACAGCACCAGTCCCGTCAGCGTCAGCAACAGCCACAGAGAGTTGGAATAGTTTTCGCGCAACTGGGAGATGCCGCCGCCGGCCGGACGAGCCGTGAGCTTCAGCTGTAGATATTTCGGAATACTCTCCTTGGGATAGTCCGGCCGAAGCGAGGCTTCAAACGCTCCGGGAGAGATTGCCGAAAGTTGCGCGCTGGCCTTCTCGATCGTCATTCCGGGTTTCAGACGGCCCATCACGATCAGCCACCAATGGGTGCTGGAGTTCAAGCGATCGTCTTCAGCATCCAACACTCCTTCCGCGCAAAGGGGCACTGCCAAGTCGAAGCGTTTGCCGACCTCGAGGCCCGTGAAATTTGCAAAAGTGACGCCGATGATTTCGTAGGAATGATGCTCCAGGGTAATTCTTTTTCCGATCGCGGCAGGGTCGCCTCCGTATTCGCTCTGCCAAAAGGAGTAGCTGAGGACCGCACTGCCGCTGCACCCGCGCTGATCGTCCGCATCCCCGAACACTCGGCCCAACGCCGGTGAAACGCCCAGGGCGCTGAAGAAGCCGCCGCTAACCTCGAGTCCCGAAGCCCATCGCGCCTCGCTGTTCTGACTCAGGTTGAGCAGTGATGGGCTCCACGCAAAGACGCCGGAAAACGCCGTTTGCCGGCGACGGATTTCTTCCCAGAGAGGGTTGGTGACGACGGGAAAAGGGAACTCGACATTGCCTCGTACGTCTCCCATGTTAGGAGGTTGGACCTGGGCAATCTCCTCAGGCTTGCTCACCGGCAGAGATCTCATGGTCACGGCGTCGAGCATCTGGAAGATGGCGGTGTTTGCGCCGATTCCCAGCGCGAGTATAGACACCGCGACAATGGTGAACCCCGGATTCTTGCGCAGCGTGCGCACGCCGTAGCGAACATCCTGCAGCAGCGCTTCCAGCAGGGGCAGCCCGCGCCGCTCCCGGTAGATCTCCTTGGTCGCCTCGACGCCGCCGAGTTTGATCAGCGCCTGCCGCCGTGCTTCCCCCACGTTCATGCCCGCGTGCAGGTTGTCTTCGATGTGCATCTGGAGATGACTCTCCATCTCCTCGGCAAGGTCCCGCTCGCTCCGCTCCTTGCCGAGTACTCCGCCCAAGCGCAGCAACCATGCTCTCAGGTGCCTCATGACTGTCCCTCGCCGCGAGCCAAAAACCTCGCCAAGATCGCGGTCGTTTGCTCCCAGTCGCGTTCCTCGCGGTCCAGTTGTTTTCGCCCGGCGCGCGTCAACTTGTAATACTTGGCTTTGCGGTTGTTGTCCGACACGCCCCACTCCGAGCGGATGTAGCCCTCCTGCTCCAATTTCAAAAGCGCGGGATACAGCGTTCCGTAGTTCACCGCCAGCAGGTCGCCGCTGGTCTGCTCGATGCGCCGCGCGATCCCGTATCCGTGCAACGGCCCCAGCGTATCCAGGGTCTTTAGCACCATCAGAGCCAGCGTCCCTTGCCACACGTCCGCTTTCCCGCCCATCGTTCTCCCTCTCGCTGCGCAGTTCCTATTGGATACCCATATCTCGACGAGAGTGTCACACCTCCCTATGGGAAAGCAATAGAAGATTCTCTCACGCGCTGGCGCCGGCCCGAATGCTTGACACTACCTAACCCGCGGAGTACTGTCGCACCACTTCAAGTTGTTCGGCCCCTTACCAAAAAATCAGTTTGCCTGACCCCGCCTTTTTGGCGGAGAAGATCAAGGAGAGAGAAGAATGCGTATTCGATCGATCCGTACCCTGTTCGTGTTGTGTGCGCTCACGCTTTTGCCGCTTAGTGCCAATCGGGCATCGGCGCAATCGCAAAGCGCGGAAAAGGCCCCGCTGTACACGTATGTTTCCGAATGGGCCGTCCCACGCGCCATGTGGGCCGACTATTTGAAGCTCGAAGCCGCCGACAACGACGCCATGAAAAAGGCAGTAGCCGACGGCACCCTGGTCGCCTACGGCAGCTTTGCGGTCCTCAATCACCAGGAAGGCGCGCCGACGCACGGCACGTGGTTTTCCGCCAGCTCTATGGCCGGTATCCTCAAAGTCCTCGAAGCCCTTCGCACCGCGCCCGCTGCCGTCGCTGCGCCTTTTGCCGCCGCCAAGCATTGGGACTACATCTTGGAGAGCCGCGATTACAACGCCCACTCTGGAACCTTCACCAACGGCTACTTGCGTGTCGGCAACTGGCGCGCCAAGGCCGGCTCCAGCGATCCCGACGGCAAAATCATGAAGGCCACCATGGTCGCCCTGCTCGAAAAACTGCTGGCCGACGGCGCGCTTCACGCGTATCAGATCGACGAGGAAACCGTTCACTCCTCCGATCCGGGCGCCTTCAACGTCGCCATCATCGCCAACGGACCCGAGGGCATCGACAAATTCAACGCCGCTCTCGATGAGTCCGAGAAGGGCAATCCCGCTGGCTGGGCTGGTTTTGGTTCCACGATTGACCCCGCCGGTCACCGCGACACTCTCGCCCGCGTAGACACCATGACTCACAAGTAGTTCCGCAACCCATTTTCCCGCGCTGCACCCCTGCCATACTCGGCGGGGGTGCCGTGCGGCATCCTCCGTTTCCCTAAGTCTCCTCTAAGATCGGCCTCCGCCGAGCCTAGCAACTCCCAACGCACACACACATCTCAATCTCCGTCCGCCCGTTTACGGAACTCGTATACTGGCCGTAGGTGACTCCGGCAGGGTCCCAGCTCCTCAAGGGAGGCGTCCCGGCATGAACAAGGTTGTAGCGCTGCTCATCCTCGGCTTGGCTTTTGGTTGGCAACAGGAAGAAGAGCAGGCCGCCAACCCCGAATTGCAGCGCCAGGAGATACTCAACCTCGAGAACGAGGCGGCGCGCGCCATCCAAACCAACACGGGCACCTTTTTTCGCCGTGTCTACAGCGACGATTTCAGCGGCTCGCTCTCTCACGGCCAAACCGTGAACAAGTCCCTGTTCATCGACGCTGTCCAAACGCCCGACGTTAAATACGACTCGTTCAACGCTTCCGACATTAACGTCCGCATCTACCGGGACGCGGCCATCGCCACTTGCCTATGGTCAGCGCGCGGCGTTTTTAATTCCCAGCGGTTCTCCAGCCAGATGCGCGTCATTCACGTATACATCAACACTCCCCATGGCTGGCGCGTCATCGCCGGCCAGATCACTCTCCTCCCGCCGGGGGCACAACAACCCCTCTGACCCTTTGGAGTGCGGCGGCTAGCCGCCGCTTTTGCGGTGTCATCCCAACCTCCCAAATCCATGTCGAAGTGTGCCTTTACCCCCAACCTCTGGCCTCCGGCTCCCGGAAATGTTACGCTCCCGCCTCACCTTCCCACACGCATGCGCGCCGTCGACCTCATTCGGAAAAAACGCGACTCCGGCGAACACTCCCGCGAAGAGATCGACTTCCTTGTCTCCGGCTACACCCGCGGCGATATCCCCGACTACCAGATGGCGGCATGGCTCATGGCGGTCTGGATTCGTGGCATGTCCCGCTCGGAGCTCGCCGCGCTCACCGAAGTCATGCTGTATTCCGGCGAAGTGCTGAATCTCTCCGATCTCCCCGGCAAAAAAGTGGACAAGCACTCCACCGGGGGCGTCGGCGACAAAACCTCTCTCATCCTCGCGCCGATCGTCGCGGCTGGCGGCCTCACCGTCCCGATGATCAGCGGACGCGGCCTCGGCCACACCGGTGGCACGCTCGACAAGCTCGAAGCCATCCCCGGCTTCAACGTCAATCTCTCGCTCGACCAGTTCCGCCACGTGCTCAGCGAGTGCGGCATGGGTCTGATCGGTCAAACCGCCGAAGTCGCTCCCGCCGACAAAAAAATCTACGCCCTCCGCGACGTCACCAGCACCGTCGAAAATATCGGCTTGATTTGCGCCTCCATCATGAGCAAGAAGCTCGCCGAAGGCATCGACGCTCTCGTTCTCGACGTCAAAACCGGCTCCGGCGCTTTCATGAAGCGCGAAGATGACGCTGTCCGCCTCGCCGAAGTCATGGTCGAAACCGGCAAGCGCATGGGCAAAAAAGTCGTCGCGCTGATCACCGGCATGGACCAGCCGCTCGGCCGCGCTGCCGGCCATGCCAACGAAGTGATCGAGTCCATCGACGTCCTCAGTGGCCATGGCCCAGCCGACCTTCGCGATCTGAGCATCGAGCTTTCCGCGTGGATGTTCTATCTCGGCGAGCGCACCAAATCCGTTGACGAGGGTCGCCGCCTCGCCGAAACCCTAATCGCCACCGGCCAGGCCAAAGAGAAATTCAAGCAGGGAATCAAGCTGCAAGGCGGCGACGAACGCGTCGTCGACGAGCCGCAGCGCCTCCCCAAGGCGCGATTTCACGTCGATGTCCCCAGTGAAAACGCTGGCTTCATCACCGCCACCAATTGCGAGCAATTCGGCATCGCCCTCGCCATGCTCGGCGGCGGCCGCGAAAAAAAAGAAGACGCTATCGATCCCGGCGTTGGCCTCGAATTTCGCAAGCGCATCGGCGATCGCGTGGAAAAAGGTGAACCCTTGGCCGCCATCCACTACAATGCCGACGCCAAACTCGCCGAAGCCAAGAATCTGATCGCTGGAGGCTACGTAGTCGGGACCGAAGCCCCGCGGGACACTCCACCGCTCATCCGGCGCCTTGTCGGCGCCTGAGTGTCAGTTTCAGTGGCGGAGGCGTTTGGCCAGTGAAGGTTTAAATGTAGCGCCGCCCTTAAGGGCGGCATCTTCGATGTAATGTCCATCGAGGCGGAAAAAGAGGACTAAATGGGACGCTTCGTGGGTCTGCTCGGCATGGCCGCCATCCTCGGCCTCGCCTACATCTTTTCCACCGACCGCAAAGCCATCCGCCTCAAAACCGTCGCCTGGGGTCTCGGCTTGCAAGTCGTCCTCGGCCTGTTCGTCCTCCGCGTCCACTCCGGCCAAATTTTGTTCCAAGTCCTTGGCGACGGCGCCAAGCATCTCCTCGACTTTTCCTACGTTGGCTCCGCGTTTATCTTCGGAGAAATCGGCAAGGCGGATTCTTCCCTTGGACTCATCTTCGCCTTCCAAGTGTTGCCCACCATCATCTTCATCGCTGCGTTTTTCGCCGTCCTCTATCACCTGGGCATCATGCAAATCATCATTCGCGGCGCGGCGTGGCTCATGACCAAAATCATGGGCGCCAGCGGCGCGGAATCCCTCAACGTCGCCGCCAGCATCTTTATGGGCCAGACCGAAGCCCCGCTCACCATTCGCCCGTTTCTCCCCAAGCTCACCAAATCCGAGTTAATGACCGTGATGACCAGCGGCATGGCCCACATCTCCGGCGGCATGATGGCCGCCTACATCCGTGTGGGCGGCGCGGACGCCAAGAGTCTTCTCACCGCCGTGATCATGACCGCTCCCGGCACGCTCTTGATGGCCAAGATGCTCGTTCCGGAAACCGAGCAGCCCCTTACCGCCGGCCGCGTGGAAATGCCTCCGGGCGAAAAAGAATCCAACGTGCTCGGTGCCATCGCGCGCGGCACCGTTGACGGCTTGCACTTGGCGCTGAACGTCGGCGCTATGTTGATCGTCTTTCTTTCGCTCCTGGCCCTCGTGAACGCCATGATGGGCTGGGTGCATATGCACATCGGCTGGTTCCCCTACAGCTTGCAAGAAGTTCTCGGCTGGGTTTTCGCGCCGGTCGCGTGGCTGATCGGCATCCCCTGGCACGATGCCGCCGCCATCGGCAATTTGCTGGGCACCCGCATGGTGCTCAACGAATTCGTCGCCTTCGCGCAGCTCGGCACGATGAGGGGAGTGCTCGATCCGCGCAGCTTCACCATCGCCACCTTCGCTCTCTGCGGCTTCGCGAATCTCAGCTCCATCGGCATCCAGATCGGCGGCATCGGCGCGCTCGCCCCAGAGCAGCGCGACCAACTCGCCAAATTTGGTATCCGCGCCATGCTCGCAGGCACCATGGCCAACCTAATGTCCGCCGCCATCGTCGGCATCCTCACATGAGTGGCACCGGCCAAGTGGCACAGACACTCCTGTCTGTGCCCCCGCTGCCCACGCCGCCGATGTTTCGCTTAACCACGCCTTCGCATCGCCCGCGCCTTCCGAGGCGGGCGTATTTAGGCTAAGTTTGTCCCGACCATGACCACGAAATCCCAGACCGCGCTCTCACCCAACTCCGAATTCGCTCGCGCCACCCGCGCCGCAAAATTCATCCATAGCAAAACCAAACTCCGTCCCCGCATCGCTCTCGTCCTGGGCTCCGGCCTAGGTGCCTTCGCTGACGAATTCGCCGCCGCAACAAAAATCCTTTACGCCAAGATCCCCAATTTTCCCCGCTCCACCGCCATCGGCCACGCCGGCCAACTCGTCGTCGGTAAGGTCGGTGACGTCCCCGTCGCTGCCATGCAAGGCCGCGTCCACCTGTACGAAGGCTACTCCGCGCAAGACGTCGCTTTCCCCATCCGCGTGTTCACGCGCATGGGCATCAAAGCCGTCATTCTCACCAACGCCGCCGGAGGCATCAATCTCAGCTATTCCCAAGGCGCGCTCGTGGCCCTGCGCGATCACATCAACTTGCAGGGCGCGAATCCTCTCATCGGTCCCAACGACGACCGCTTCGGCCCGCGTTTTCCCGATGTGACCCACGCCTACGATCCCGAATTTCGCCGCTTCGTCGCCGAAGAAGGAAAAAAACTCAAACTCAATCTTCACGAAGGCGTCTATGTCGCGCTCTCCGGCCCCAACTACGAAACTCCCGCCGAGATCCATGCCTTTCGCACCCTCGGCGCCGACCTCGTCGGCATGTCCACGGTTCCCGAAGTGATTGCCGCGCGTCACGCCAACATCCGCGTCCTCGGAATCTCCTGCGTCACCAACATGGCCGCCGGAATCACCGGCGCAACGCTAACCGCCGAAGAAGTCTTCGAAACCGGCGCCCGCGTAAAAAACGATTTCATCGCCCTGCTAAGAGCGATAATCCCCCGCATCGCAGGTGCTATTTAGGGCCGGGCTGAAGGCTACGTGCGGTCTTCCCGCCCTACATGCGGCACCATCGAGCAAATCCCTACAGGAGGGACATACGTGAACACAAATCTTGGAGCGCAAGTGGCAAGGAGCGAAGGCTCTCTGCCGGTGAGTGCCGAGCAACGCTTGAAAGAACTTGGCGTCGAGCTCCCGGCGCCGCCTGAGCCGTTCGGTACCTACGTCGAAGCGGTGCAGACGGGCAATCTACTTTTTCTGACAGGGATGCTTCCCACGGAAGGCCGCGAGGCGAAATTCATCGGGCGCGTCGGCGCGGAGCTCGACGTGGAAGCGGGACGCAAAGCGGCTCGCCTCGCGGCGCTCAACGTCCTGGCTGTCGCGCGGAAGCACTTGGGATCACTCGACAAAGTGACGCGGATCGTCCGACTCGGCGTATCGGTGGCCACTTCGGGAGATGTCCGCGATCAACCGAAAGTCGCTGACGCCGCTTCGGAATTCCTGCAGGAAGTCTTCGGAAAAGAGAAGAACCCTTGCCGCTTGGTGTATGGCGTCGCAAGCCTTCCGCTCGGCACCCCGGTCGAGCTGGAAGTCATTTTCGAAGTCGCGGGGGACAGAGAGGACTCCTGATGCATATGGCTGAGAGAGCTGGAGTTCTAGGCAGGGTAAATAAATGCGCCTTCTCAACTCTTCCTGCAGGTACAAATGCTTGCAGGCCTCCTGCATGGCGGTGGTAGTTTTTCTGATGCTCCCACCGCGCCAATTGCTGGCCCAGGCCCAAGGAAAGGAACGTCCCGTGGAACACCCGGTCACTTATCAGACGATACAGATCGATGGGCTCTCCATCTTTTACAGAGAGGCCGGCCCGAAAGGTGCGCCGACGCTGCTCCTCCTGCACGGACTTCCTTCTTCATCGCGGATGTTCGAGCCACTCTTCGCCCGGCTTTCCGATCGCTATCACCTGGTCGCGCCCGATTACCCGGGCTTCGGACACAGCGATTGGCCGGACCCGAAAAAATTCGCGTACACGTTCGATCACATCGCCGAGATCATCACTCACTTTACGGAAGCGTTGGGGCTCTCGCACTACACGTTGTACATGCAGGATTATGGCGGCCCGGTTGGCTTTCGCAGGGCTTTGGCCCATCCGGACCGGATCGAGGCGCTCATTGTGCAGGACGCCGTGGCGCACAACGAAGGTCTAGGGGCGAATTGGAAAACGAGGCGCGCCTTTTGGGCCGATCGCGCGGCCTGCGAAGGCGCGCTTCGCGAAAATCTGCTGTCGCTGGCCACGACGAAGTCGCGCCACGCTGGGAACGATCCCAACGTGGAACGCCATGACCCAGATCTGTGGACCGATGAATTTTACTTTCTCAACCGGCCCGGACAGGCTGACATTCAAAGCGACCTCTTCTACGACTACCGCACGAACGTCGAAAACTACCCCAAGTGGCAGGCCTGGATGCGCGAGAAGCAGCCGCGCCTTTTAGTGATCTGGGGTAAGTATGAGCTCTCGTTTGACCCCTCGGAGCCGGAAGCCTATCGCCGCGACGTGCCCAAGGCCGAAGTGCATATCGTCGATGGCGGGCATTTCGCATTGGACACGGCTGCAGACGAGATCGCCGCATTGATCCGAGGCTTTGTCGGTTCTTCGCGTTGAGGGTCTGATCGCAGTTGTATATGGAATCCGAGTTTCAAACGAAGGGTGTACGTATGTCAGACAAGAAAACAGCAATCGTCACGGGAGCAGGGCGGGGGATTGGTGCTGGTTTGGTCGAGGGCTTCCTGACGCAGGGTTATAACGTGGTCGCAACGTCTCCTAACGTCAGCAAATCGTTGACTGCCTCACCCAGCCTAATTCTCGTCGATGGCGATATCGGCAAGCAGGAGACCGCTGCCAAAGCGGTCGATGCGGCGATCAAGCACTTCGGAACCATCGATGTTCTCGTGAATAACGCCGGAATCTTCCGCACCAAGCCTTTCACGGATTTTACGACCGAGGACTTCAATGCCCTGGTCTCGATCAACCTGCTGGGCTTCCTCTACATCACTCAGCTCACCGTGAAACAAATGCTGAAACAGAAGTCGGGGAATGTTGTGACCATATCTGCGTCGCTTGTCGATCAGCCGTTCGTCGGCGAAAAGGCCTCCGTTTCGATGATGACGAAGGGGGGCCTGAATTCCGTGACCCGAAGTCTCGCCATCGAGTACGCAAAAGAAGGCATCCGTTTCAACGCGGTCGCCCCGGGTGTCGTAAATACACCAATGCATCAAAATGATCCCGAGGACGTTCTTAGAACGTTTCAGCCAATGGGGAAAATCACGGAGGTAAAAGACATCGTGGACGCTGTTCTCTACCTCGCGCAGGCAGGTCAAGTAACCGGAGAGATCCTCCACGTGGATGGTGGGTCTCACGCTGGTCGTTGGTAGCGGCCTGGAATCTGCCCTCCCGTTCTAGGATTGCTGGCCCGGCGAGTAGGCGAGGTCGCTACGAGAACGTCGGCGACTAACGATTGAGACGCAATGCGGCGACGTTCATCCAACTCTCGAGGAGTTCACACATGCGATCTGACATTGTTCCAGGGTCTATCTTCCCCGACTACGAGCTTTCCGACCACACCGCGAAACGCCGGAAGCTCTCCGAGCTGCAAGGACAACATCCCATGGTTCTGGTCCTCAGCCGCGGAGGTTTCTGCCCCAAGGACCGCCGCCAGGCGGAAGGGCTAGTTCAACTCCATCGCGAACTCGAGGTTGCCCATTGCCGGCTCGTCACCATCAGCACCGACAATATTAGCGAGACGAATGAATATCGCAGCGGCGTCGGCGCCCACTGGTCTTTCCTCTCCGACGCGGGACGTATCGTTCAAAAAGATCTCGACATCGCCGAATACACCGATCCTCTCCACAATCCCATGATCCCCCACGTGATTGTCCTCGAGCCCGGTCTCGTCATTTATAAGATCTACAACGGCTACTGGTTCTTCGGCCGGCCCACTCTGGAAGATCTGCGCCAAGACCTGCGTGTCGTTACCAAGAAATGCCGGCCGGACTGGGACATCACTACGCCCGAACTCAAAGCGGCGTGGCAGCAAGGCCGCAAGGAACTCTTCTATCCGTACGGCAAAACGTACGTCCAAGCTCTCGGTGAACAGGATTAGGAGCGGTATCGCCATCAGCTACGCGCTGAAAATCGGGCGGGACACCTTCGTGTGGCTGGTGCTGCTGCTCGTGGGACTCGGAATCGTGCGATCGGCGATAGCGACACGGCTAGATGGATTCACGCTCGACGAGGCGTATCACATTGCCGCGGGCGTTTCCTACGTGAAGTATGGAGATTTCCGGATTAACCCCGAGCATCCACCACTGGTGAAGCTGTGGGTCGGAAGCTTTATCGCGGCGACTGGCTTTCAGCTGGAACCGCTGCGTCATTTTAGCGACAAACCCGACGAGAGGATCTTCACGCAGAGCGCAGTCTTCCAGAAAAATGATCCCGATTCGGTGCAGAGGCGGGTACGGGCAGCGATGTTCGCGCTGAACGGACTGCTGCTGGTTTCGCTGGCCTTTGCACTGAAACGAGTTTTTGACGCGCGCATTGCGCTTGCCGCGTTGCTGTTTCTCGTGATTGACCCCACCGTGGCGGCGCACTGGCCTGTGGTGATGACGGACCTCCCGGTGGCGCTGCTATCGGCAACGGCGATCGTTCTGGCGACACGCGCCTTCCGCGACTGGATCTGGACGGATCTTGCGGCCTGTTCGCTATTTCTCGGGTTGGCCCTAGCGGCCAAGCATTCCGCGCCGGTGGTGCTCCTGAGCGTGGGGTTTATCGGAGTGTGGCTGGCGTTCTGGCGACCGCTGACCGAAACGGGCGATGCGAGATGGCGAAGATTTCTGAAGATCGGCGCGGTCGTGGCCGGAGCGATGGCCATCTTGTGGGGATTTTACTTTTTTCGATACGCCGAGACGCGTGCTGGACAGGAATCATTTAATCGCCCGCTTGCGGACAAGATCAGCGACGTGAATAGCCCTTTCTACCATTCTGTCCTTGCGGGAATGGCCGCAACCCATATCGTGCCACGGGCCTATCTTTGGGGTTTTGCGGACACCGTTCGCGCCGGAATGGAAGGGCGGCCGGATCCCCAACTGATCTTTGGGCGACTGTATGTGCGAAAGGGCCCGAAGTACTTTTTCCCGGCGATGATCGCCATGAAATTGCCGATCGGATTGAGCGTCTTGAGCCTGCTCGGCCTGGTTTTATTTCTTGCGCGGAGGTTACCGGAGGAGTGGAATTTTCCGGCGGGCGTCATTCTTGCTGCGGCAATTTTGTTCTTGCTCGTTCTGGCAATGGGAGCAACGTATGCGGGCATCCGCCATGCGTTGCCGGTAGTTGCTCTGCTATCGATCTTCGCTGGGCTTTTCGTGGAGAGAGCGCTGGCTTTGCGTTCACGAAGCCTGAAAGCAGTGGCGGCGGTGGCCTATCTTCTCGCCTGTGCCTCAGCGGTTCCCGTATTGCGGCCGTGGGAGTACTTCAATGAATTCGTGGGCGGGACCAAGAATAGCTACAAGTATTTCGACGACGAAGGCGTGGACCTCGGCCAGCGCACCAAAGAAATCGTCGCTTACTACCGCAAGTTTCTCAAGCCCGCGGGCGAAATGGCGAACATCATCTACTTAACCTCCGAGCAAGAACTAAAGGGGCGGGATGTGGACTATCTGGGCCGCGATATGCAGCGTGACCTGAAACGGCTCAGTCAGCCCGAGTTGTCCGGTACAATTTTCGTGAGATCTGCATTCTTGTCTCCGAACACTTTCTGGGATAGGCGCGCGCTTCGGGAGGCTACTCCGGCGACGCGATTCGGGAATGTATTCGTTTACCAGGGAACGTTTCTCTCGCCTGCGGATGCGGCTGCCTTTCTCTATTTCCGTGGAATCGAAAAACATTATGCGGATAAGCCGGATGATGCCGCCGCGGAAGTGGCGTTTCAGCAATCTGCGGAGATGGATCCCACCGCCTTTTTCGTCCACATCGAACTCGGTAACTTACTGCTGAAACGCGGCGCGCGGGAGGAGGCATCGCGGGCGTACTCGGAGGCGCTGAAGTATGCGCCGCCGGACGCGCTGATCCGCAAGCCTATTGCGGAGCAGATTGAGAGAATCGCCCACCAGCCGCTTGGGGAGATTCCACCTTTGAGGAATCCATTTCTTGAGTAAACAGACGAACGACCCGCGCGCAACACAACCCAGCGCGCCAGCTTTTCCGATTCTGTCGTAAACTGATCCGCGCTGGGAGGGGACCCACCGCGTGTCCGACTACGACCACCTAATCACCATCGCCAAGCAAACCCGCGACAACGCGCACGCCCCTTACTCGAACTTCCGCGTCGGCGCCGCGCTCCGCGCCACCTCCGGCCGCATCTTCGGCGGATGCAACGTCGAAAACGCCACCTACGGCCTCACCGTCTGCGCCGAACGCGTCGCCATCTTCAAAGCCATCAGTGAAGGCGAGCGCGGCTTCGACGCCATCTCCGTCGTCACCGACACCGACTCGCTCACCCCGCCCTGCGGCGCCTGCCGCCAACTCATCTGGGAATTTTGCGGCGATATCCCCGTAGTCCTCTCCAACCTCAAAGCCAAAACCGAAGTCATCCAAATGCGCGATCTCTTCCCCAAACCGTTCGACGCCTCCCACCTCTAACCAACCACATAACTGCTCACTACTCACTTCTTCCTACTGCATCAATTTCTGCAACAACGTCTTCCCCTCGGCATCCGTCAACAACCGTTTCCGAATCAGCGTAATAATCAGCTCGTTCAAGACGTAGCGTTGTCCGTAGTCCCCGGCCCCCGCGCTGTGCGTCTCCGGCTCTTTGGGTGCCGCCTTGGGTTCCGGGTCCACCTCGCCGCTCAACTCCGCGATCCACCTCTCCAGCACCGGACGCTGGCTTGGTTCAATATTCGTGAACGTGAGTCCCATCCCCATCCCGCCCATCGAGTACCTAACTTTTCCTTGCGCCGCGAACGATTTGTCGTCCTTGGTGATTTTCACCCTCACGCCGGCGCCCACCCCGAAAGGACTCATCACTTCCACGTAACATCCCCCTTCGCCGATGTCACTGATGCGCCCCAGGATTCGCGTGTCCGACTGCAAATCCACAGCCTCGGCCATCGCGCTTACGGCGTACCGAGGATGGCTACGCCGCTCTTTGGCGGAGACTCTGTCACTAGCGTCGTTTTTCTTGACGTGTTGCAGCATCATCTACAAATGCTTTCAAACGAACGGTTAACGGGAGGGTTTGACGGAAAGGGGGGAGCCAAACCTGCACTACAGCCACAATGGCTATTCCTACCCTAGCTTTCCTTCATCGAGATAACAAGCACTCGCTCCGGCAATATGCCGTAACTGCAACGTCGCTCCGCGGCGCTCCCTTCACTCAAGGCCTCCGGTGCTCACTCGGCGCGACGACCGGACTTTAGTCGAGAATCGAGACCGATTTGGGCTGAATCTGCAGGCTCATTACGATTTTTTCTAGATGGCTAAGAATTTTCTTTTGATCCGCCGGCCTCACCCCAGCTTCGTCGGTCGCTGGACCAACGCCCACGCGCAGGAAAAATTCATAGCACGTCCCGTTCGAGAAGCCCGCATAGTCCCGCTCCAGATATTCCGCGTTCGCGTCTCCCTCATCGTTCTCGGCCCACGCAAATGCCACGCCCTGAACGGTCGTCACGCCGGTTGGCCCACTCGAGTCTCCCATCTGAGAAACCAATAAATCGCGGCAACCCTCGGCCGCCAGATAGCGATTCACTCCGAATTGCAGTGACCCGCCGGCAAAATTCGTGTTCGGGTAGGCGTCATCCGGGACCACCACCGTAGCCACCAGCACCGCTCCCGGCTGCTCGCTCTGCAGTTCCAGTTCGCTTCTCACGCCCGCAACGTCCTCGGGCGCGCCTTCGTCCAAGGCAAAGTTTCGCGGATAACGGAACGCGACTCCGTGCTCAGGATTGGTGTACGTAGAAAACGCCCCTTCGCGTGGCGCAGGTTTCGCGATCGGCTTGTGCTCCAGGCTCACCGGAACCACTGACGTGCTTCGCACAGTTTTCTCAGCCTTCGGCGACGCAGCTTTGCTCGAGCAGCCGCCCAACACCCAGCCAACCATCGCAACCGTCAGTAAAATGAAGCCCTTTGCTTGGATCATTGCTTTGATCATGGCCGTCTCCTAGACCACCAGCGTCTTCGGGGGGACATAAATGCAGGCCGCCAGCCAACTTCAATGTATTGATAATAAAAGACTTAGTGGAGCTGTCGGGCAGCGCGAGCGTGTTGCCCGACCCACACTGTGGCCTCAGGCACGCGACCCGATTCTCCGTCCAACCGCGACTCCCGTATGTATACTTTCCCGGGGCAAATCAGCGATGCAACCGCGCAGCGACGTCAATCTCACTCAATACTTAGAAATGCTAGGCGTCGCTATCGAAGAGGCCCGTCAAGGCCTTGCCGAAGGGGGCATCCCCATCGGCGCCGCGCTTTTCGCCCGCGACGGAAAACTCCTCGGCCGCGGCCACAACCGCCGCGTGCAGGAAAACGATCCTTCCGTTCACGGCGAGACCGACGCCTTCCGCAAAGCCGGACGCCAGCGCAGCTATCGCGACAAAATCATGGTCACCACCCTCGCCCCCTGCTGGTATTGCAGCGGCCTCGTTCGCCAATTCGGCATCGGCACCCTGATCGTCGGCGAGTCCGTCAATTTCCCAGGCGGCGTCGACTGGCTGCGCGAGAACGGCGTCGAAGTGATCGATCTCCACTCCGCCGAGTGCATCGAACTGCTCGCCAAGTACATCGCCGCCAATCCCGCCGTCTGGCACGAAGACATCGGCGAAGAGTGATGTAAACTCGACAGGCCACCCGCAAAAGAGGAAGCGTGCCCGATCCCCGCGCCGAATACTCGCAGCGACTCGCCACTTACCTTGAACTCGTCTCCTCGAAGAATCGCCTGCACATCCGCGTTGGAAATATCAAACTAGCCATCGTTGCCGCCGGCCTGCTGCTCGCCTGGTTTTGCGTCCACAAAGAGTCGCTGTCTTCCTACTGGGTGCTGCTTCCCGTCGGTCTCTACGTCGTCTTCGCGATCGTGCACGAACAAATCCTCCGCGCGCGCTCTCGCGCAGAAACCGCAGCGGCGTTCTATCGCCGAGGAATCGCGCGCATCGACGGCCAGTGGGCCGGCACGGGGCAAACCGGCGATCGGTTCCGCGACGCGCAGCACGTCTACGCCGACGATCTCGACCTCTTCGGCCGCGGCAGCCTGTTCGAGCTGCTTTCCACGGCGCGCCTGCCGATGGGTGAAAACTGGCTGGCCAAGTGGCTGTGCTCGCCGTCAGAGAAAACCGCAATTCTCGAACGCCAAAGCTTGGTCGTGGAGTTGCGCGACAAGCTCGACCTGCATCGCGACCTCGCCGTAAGCGGCGAAGAACTCCGCGCGCGGTTGAATCCCGAGTCGCTGATCGGCTGGGCCGAAAGCAAACCGTTGATGCCGGGCGGTGCAGCGCGCGCCGTTGCCGTCCTGCTCGCGCTCGCAGCAGTTGGCGCGGCCATCGTTTCTGCGGAAACGATGACGGTCTGGCCGCTCTCGGCCGTGCTCATCGTCGAACTATTTTTCCGGCGCTGGCTGCTGCGCCGCGCCGAAGCCGTCCTCGAAGGAATCTCTTGCAACGCCGAAGGACTTGTCGTTTTCGCGGACATTCTGCAACGATTCGAGCAAGAGCCTTTTACTTCGCCGCGTTTGCAAGGTTTCGCCGCGGAACTTAAACGCGACGCGGTGCCCGCTTCGCAAGCAATTCGCAAACTCGCGCGCATCGTCTACTGGATCGACGCGCATCACAGCTTGCTCGCCCACCTGGTCGAGCTGCCGCTCCTCTACAGCATCCAAGTGGCGTTCGCTGCGGAAGCCTGGCGGCGGCGCGGCGGCGCCAGAATACGCGCGTGGGTCGATATCGCCGGAGAAATGGAAGCGCTGATCTCGCTGGCAACGTATTCCTTTGAGCATCCGCAAGATCCATTTCCCGAGTTTATCGAGTCGCAGGAGTCTGCTGCGTTTTTCGACGGCGACAACCTCGGCCACCCGTTGATCGGTGCCGCGAAGTGCGTCCGCAACTCCGTTCGTCTGGAAAACAGCACGCGCGTGCTCCTGGTCAGTGGCTCGAACATGTCCGGCAAGAGCACGCTGCTGCGCGCCACCGGGATCAACGCCGTCCTGGCCATGGCCGGCGCACCGGTTCGCGCCAAGGCGCTGCGCTTGACGCCGCTACAAATCGGCACGCGCATTCGCAGCACCGATTCGCTGCAAGAAGGCCGGTCCACGTTCTACACCGAGATTCTGCACATCCGCCGCGTCTTCGATTTTGTGACGAACGAAGACGCACTGCCGCTGCTGTTCCTGTTCGACGAGCTGCTCGAAGGCACCAACTCTCACGATCGCCGGATCGGCGCGGAAAGCCTGCTGCGCGCGCTGCTGAAGCATCGCGCGATCGGCATCGTTACCACGCACGACCTCGCTCTGACCGAAATCACCGTGGCGCTCGGCAACGTCTTGCGCAACATGCACTTCGAGGATCAAGTCGAGAACGGCAAAATGCAGTTCGACTACAAGCTGCGCGAAGGCGTGGTGGCCAAGAGCAACGCGCTGGAGCTGATGCGGCTCATCGGTTTGGAGATGTGAATCGTCGTTGTCGCCCCGGACAGCCCAGTCCATCGAAGATGCCGCCCTCCCGACCGGGTCGGGACAGGCGCCGGGACGGCGCTACAACGGCAAACGCAAGATGGCTCGCCGCTGGCGTTACTTCACCTGCAACGACTCCAGGTAGCGAGACAAATTCGAGATGCGCATCTGCACTTCCGCGTCATTCCCACCGGCGAGTGACCGGAAGACCGGGCCCCACACCGGCATTTCCTGGTCGCCGTGGGACGCCAGACTAGCCGTGCCGCGGAGTACGCTCCCCACCCTGGCATCTGGAAATTTGCCATTGTTCCTTCTGGCGAGTGTGGTTAAGTCCTCCGGAGCGGTCTTGAGTGCCGCAGCCGCGGGGCCATCCCCTTTGGCGTCCCTTCCATGGCACGCCGCGCAATAGCTGGTGAACATTTCCTGGCCCGAAGCCGGCGACGTTATCTTAGCCGGCTCCTTCTTGAGCTTCGTTTCCTGCGCGAGGCAGGAAATCCCAACCACGGCAACAAGTCCCGTTGCAAGAAGCCCCGGTATGCTGAATCTGTGAAAGGTATTCATGGCGCTCTCCTGTCGAGGCACGCGTTCCGTTGAATCGAACGGGCGGAACATTCGGCGAATCGTGAACCTAAATCGCCGTGCGGTGCAGTGACCTGGGTCACGCCCGGCTCTAATGCGACGAGGGCAGACGCGTGCGCCGGTTTCTCGAGCGAGCGACTAGCCACCCGTCGAAGATGCCGCCCTAAAGGGACGGCGCTACATTTACCCCCCCCCCCACTTTTTTCATAAGTGTTCATTCTAAAGGGGGTTAAAGCCGTTTGTTTTGATACACTTTTGGAAGTGTTGATTCCAAAAGAGTTAGCTGGTACTGGGCAGTATACAGTGAGCAACGAGAGGTTTCGATCGAATCCTGCTGAGGCGGTGGGACTGACTCGACGCGGTGGCAAGAGGGCCGCAGAAGAGCACAGCAGCGGATTGGAAATCGATGCAAACACTTCGAGACTCAGTGCAAGCAAACACGGGGCAGGATAGCACTAAACTACCAATTGGTTAAGTGTTTTGCAGGGAACGGTGAGAATTGGAGAGTGGACGGCGATAGTGTGCATCCGAAGAACTGTGACGAGAACCCCGCACGCGAAACCGGCGTACGGGGCACCCGCTTGTTGACCTGGATAAACGGGGCATGATACGTTTCCGTTCGAGTCGAAAATCGGGGCGACCCATCCAATGGGTTGCCCTTTTCTCGTTTTAGGGAGGTAAGCATGGAAACGCGGAAAACGAATTTGACAATCGCATTTGAAGGCGATCCGGAGTGTTTTCAGACGGTGGGCGTTCCGCCGAAAGCTGGCGATACTTTCGGCGGCGTTCGCGTGCGAACGGTATTCGGCTGTCCGGGCGAGCCGGACTATCAAATCGTCATTTTCGAAGCGCGTCTTAGATAGCCTTTTAGGAGGGGAGGAAACACCCAGCCGTTGGTCGGACACGGCTCTTGGCACCCATCTTGGGGTATCCGAGCCTAGGCCGTTTGGACGGCTGGGCGCTGACGCCCTTCGGATGCCCGGCCAGCATTGAAGCAACATTGATACAACTTCCCCGAAAGCCGCACAAAGCCCAGTAAATCGCACAATTCTCCGGCCCTCTCAAGGCCGAATGCGGTGTCGATATAGGTTGGCCTGTCCTCCCAGATACACTCCTGACTACTCTCTGCCCACTGCCTTACCCAAAGTCACAATTTGCAGGGCGTTGACGCGGGCGCGATTTACCGTTAGGCCCCAGTGGAGATGGGGGCCGGTGACGCGGCCAGTGGCGCCTACTTTTCCGATCACGGTGGTGGTGGTGACGAGGTCGCCGGGCTTTGCGGTGATTTCGGAGAAGTGGCCGTAGAGGGTGTAGACGCCGAGGCCGTGGTCGATCAGGACGGTGTTGCCGGAGAAATACAGCTCTTCGGCGAGGACTACGCGGCCTGCTTGGGCGGCGTAAACCGGGGTGCCGGTGGGCGAGGGGAAATCGACGCCGCTGTGCGGGGAGCCGGGTTGGCCGTTGAGGACGCGGCGGCGGCCGAAATTGCCGCCGGTGGTTACGCCATCGAGCGGGATGCGGAAGCGGCCGGTCCACAGTTTTTCTGGCGTGACGGTGGCGAAGAGTTCGCGGAGTTTTTTGCGGTCTTCTTCGGCTTTGGCGAGCTGTTCGGGATTGGGCTCGACGAAGTTGGGCGCGACTTTTAGTTTTTCGGTGGCGAATTTTCCGGCGCTTACGGTGATCGCGGCGGCGCAGGTTGCTGGGGCGCCGCCTTCGGACTTCGCGGTGACCTTGAAATCGTACTGGCCTGCGGCTTTTTCTAGGTCGACGCCGACAAACGCGCGGTGGAGGTCGACGCCCTTTGGCGCGGTGGCGTCTGGCCAGAAGGGGATTTGCTTTTCGTCCCAGGTGGCGGTGATTTCGGTGAGCGGCTTGGGGCTGCGGAGTTCGGCTTGGAGCAGGCTGCCTTGCGTGGAGGCTGAGGCGGTCAGGCGCAGCTCGATGCCTTGGCCGCAGTTGTATTTGGTTGCGGCGGGGGCGGGGGCTTTGCGGGCGGGGCGCTTCTTGGTCTGCGCCGAAGCAGCGGGCGCGGTTAGAACAAGAATGATTACGGACATCGCAGTGAAAATGACAGCGCCACGTTTTGTAAGCGGTCGGAATGGAGTTGCGAATTGCATTTTGTTTTGCCGCACCCACCCCGCTCTATGGTGCGTTGGGTGCCAAGCTAGGGCGCAGCGTGCTGCGCCCCTACAGAATCGCCGCGGCGCCTCTAACAATTTTCTTACACGCGCTTCAGGACTTCCTAATCCTTGGCCTTTCAGTATGCCGCTAGTGAGGATGCGGCCTGCGAAGTCGGCGTCCTCCATATTGGTATGGGGACACTGATTTTATCGACGCTTGCTTTGCTGGGCTGTGTCTTCCTGGTCTACGTCTTCTTTCATTGGCTGCGCGACGAGCTGAACCCCAGGGGGCCGGCGAAACACAGGGGTGGATTTGTGGCTAGGGGCAGAAGATTGCGACGTTTTTGAGTAGCGCGTCGCAGATGGCCAAGTAGTTTTCTCGCACTTCGGCATGAGCGACCTCGTCGCCTTCTGGCGCGGTGAGCAGAGTGGCGGCGCCGTGGGCCACTAGGAACAAGGCGTAGAAAGCGCGCGCATACTCTTCCGGCTCTCCGCCAAATCGCGCTGCCATCTGCGACAAAAACCACGCTCGCCCGGGGCGGGGACCCCGGGGATGAAAAACTTCCGTCCAGGTCCTCCATAGCAGCTCGTACTCATGGGGATGGTCTTCCGCGAATTGCAGGTAGCGCCGGTAGACCTCCTCGAGAGTTCCCGAGGACAAACATTCCTCATTCAACTGCTGCTTGAAACGTTCAGCGAGAGCGGTTTGCAAGGCCCTTTTATTGCGGAAACGTTTGTACACCGTAGGGGTGGTGGTGCCCGCCTCCCGAGCGACGGCCCGTAGAGTGAGGCCATGCTCGCCTTTGCTTCGCCAAAGGCGTTGCGCCGCTTTCAGGATGCGTTCCTCAAGCTGCCGGTCCGCGATCGGTGGCATAGGACGAGACCCCCAGGGTCAAACGAGTTTTACGCCGTAAAAGTAATAGCAAAGAACTGATTTGCTGTCTATAGCGAGATTTGGAGACTGAGTTTCCGCGGAAAATGGCCTTTCGAATGGGGAGATGGGCGATTATCGAATATCGATATGGTCCTGTGAAATGATACATTGACATCGTATAACTAACAATGTATAACTATTCGGGCCAAAAAATGAGCTTTCAGCCGGCGTGCTGGGAAAGATGGGAGTACGAAATGGTTTGTGGGAAGGACAGAAAGGCGGGGTCGTCGGCCACGAATTCCGAGGAAGGGAACGCTTGGCTGGGAGAGCAGGAGGTGGGCGGCGCGATCGACGTGTTTTCGAAATATCTGCGCGAAGGAAGGGAACTGTATTACGCGAGCGGGCAGCCACTGCCCCAAGGGAAAAAGCTCTCGCTGATGCGCTTCTTCGCGCCGGTGCTGCTGGCGCAAGTTCGCGTGGTGGAGCTGGTGGATCGCCGGATTGCGAATCCGAAATTCGATTGCGACCCCAAGGCAACGGCAGCCATGGAGCTGCCGGACGCGGCGCACATCGCTTCGGTAACGTTCCAAGACGTTTTGGTGTTCAACGAGAAGGCGACCGACAGGACGTTATTCCACGCTCTGGTGCACGCCACGCAGATCCAGATCCTGGGAGTGCAGCGCTTCGCTGCATTGTTCGTGCAGGGTTTTATTCGCACGAAATCGTATTGCCTGGTACCGATGAAGGCGCACGCATTTGAGATGGATGCAAGATTCGCAGCGAATAGCGGGGTGGCTTTCTCGGTGGAAGATGAAGTCTGGCGATGGCTGAAAGAATACCGTTACTAGCGGCAGGCGGGGCTGGGCGGTGGGCTACTTCACAGTGAGATTTGAGAAGTAGGCGTCGGTGTCATCGGCGATCCAGAGGGCGATTTGGCCGCGGGTCTCGCCGCGCTTGAGGTCGTTGACGATCAAGCAGGGTTGCGCGGCGTTGTTGACGTAAAGCTGGGCTTTGGTGCCGGAGACGACGATCTTGATTTTGGTCCACGCGCCGGGCTCGATGTCGGCGTAGGACTCGTACACGCCGGGAGTTTCTTTGCGGAGACGCTCCCAGGAAAAATCGGGCGAGGAAATGTATTGCACCGAATGGTTGCGGCGGAGTTGATCCTCGGAGCGCGGGTTGGTAGCGCGGAGATAGAAGCACTCGAAGGGCGAGCCGTGGGGCTGGACGCGAAAGGCGATGCCGAAGAAGCCGCGCGCGCCGGCAGGCGCGCCGGTACGCGGTGCGCCGGCGATATCGGCTTCAATGGTGCCGTCCTTGAAGTCGGTGGTCTTCAAGATAGCGATCGATTCCTTTTCCGCGCTCCCCGTCGTGGCGTCGGCTGTGGACTGCAAGAGATGCACGGCGCGCCGGCCACGGTAGGTGGCGGCTTCGGCTTTCACGTTTAGGACTTCCAGGCCGGTCATGGAATCGAGAGCGAAGGATGTGGCCGGCGGAGGCGCGCTGGGCGTGTTTGCGGCAGAAGCGGTTAGAAGCAATGCAGTTCCCGCTACGAAGGTAGAGAAGACGAAGCCGGAGAGAGTGTTGCGCACGGGATTGCCCCAGTCGGACGAGGGTTGCATGATACGCCGGATAGACGCCGGGAGGCGAGGATTGTTAGCAGCGGTGCAGGCGGCCGACGCCATTCCATTAGGGTTGCGGCGGCACCTCCACGGGACGCAAGAGGTCGAGGAGTTTGGGCGCAGCAATGTGCTGGTAGTCGGTGGAGAGCAGGCCGTAGGTTTCGAGGGTGTCGTAGACACGACCGTCGCCGGAGGATTGCGTGCCATTCAGCGGCCAATAGCTCCAGCTGAGATTGTTCTCCGCGAGGTATTGCACGAACCAGCGGAACCATTGGCTGTTGGCGCCGCAATCGAGCGTTTGGCAGGTGCCGAATTCGCCGACCCACAGCGGGACGCCCGGTTCGATGTGAAGAAGGTACCCGGCGCGAGCGTCGTAAGCCTGCTTGAGCTCGTCGTAACTCTGGAAAGGGTGCTCGGCCTGGGCGTAGGCGTGCGGTGAGTAGACGAGGCGATTGGGAATTTTCAGCACAACTGGCAGCTTGTCGAAACCAGTGAAATCGGTGGAATACTGGGGGCCTTCGACGAAGACCAGCAGCTTGGGATTGGCGGCCAAGACAGCGTTGCCGCCGCGCTCTGCCGCCGCGTGCCAATCGAGCTTCGGATCGGAGCCGCCCCATTGCGCGCCGCTGCGAAGCTCATTGCGGAGGTCGGCGCCGATCACCCAATGCTGGTGCTTGTAGCGGCGGACGATGCTTTGCCAGTCGGCGAGCCACTTTTCTTCGGGGTAGTCCGCGTTGTACCAGAGGCCGTTGCCGTCTTTTTCGTTGCAGCACCAGTCGGCGCGGCTCATGTGGTTGTCGAGAATGACCAGAATATGCGCGCGGGCGAGGGCGTCGATGACGGCATCCATTACGTCGAGGGCGTGCTTGCCGCGAAAGCGGGGGTTAGCCTTGACGGCGTAGTCGGGAACGCTGGGATTGCGCTCGAGCGTCTCGTTGGCCCAGGGGAGGCGGACGGAGTTCACGCCGAGAGCGTGAATCTGGCTGATGATGGCGTCGAGCGGGGCGTGGTCGAGGCCGCCAGGGACGAATTCCTTCTGGTCGAAGCCGTACCAGTTGACGGACGTAAGACGGATGGGATGGCCGGCGGCGTCGAGAATCTGGTGGCCGCTGGTATGGAGCGGAGGCCGAATCTGCTGCTGGGCGAGGGAGCCGCGCGGTGCGACAAGGAACGTGCAGGCGAGGCAGCAAAACGCAGCGAACATGCGGGTGGTTCGAGTGGTCATCGAGCGCAAAACTCCCTTGGCGCAACGGCTGGGCGCGCCCCCAGTTCTACCATGTTTTGTGAGGGGGTTTGTGAGGGGCGCGGAGTTCAGCGGAATTTTCCACAGCCACGGTGACTCCTGCGGCTATTTTTTGTGACTTTTCCACACCCGGTTTTGAAATGGTCTTGCGCGGCGTTGATTGAACGATTACTTTGTCAGCGAGCAAACCGGCGTGGCTCGACTACCACAACCTTTGACCTCGCCCTCGAGGAGGCTCAGCACCAGGGTGGAGGCCTCACGCGGCGTTTGGGTGTACTGGCGCTGTGACGGCAAGGACGATATTGCGCCGGTGCGGGATTTGAGCGTGGGCGGCGTGTTTATCGAGACGCCCAAACCCAGGGAATTGGGGCTCATCACGAACCTCCATTTCCTATGCCAGGAAGGGCAGATCCGGGCCGACGCGGCCGTCCGGCACGCGGATACGGGCCGGGGGCTAGGGCTGAAATTTACGGCGGTTCTCGACGAGGACCGGCCGCATTTGCTGGCGCTGATGAATAGGCTTCGGTCACTGACGTGACGTAAGGGCAAGGGTTGTTGCCGAATGCAGGATTAACAGGCTTTTTCCCCGCGCGGTCCCCCGGGCAGCCATTTTCGGCTGGCCGCCGCTGAGTCCCCGAAAGCGCTTTTTACAGCCAAAAACCACGGATTTGACCGTCGGCGAAGGGGGCTACCTTGGCCCATTACTAGAGGGCAGTACGGGCGTACTGTTTTCACCCAGGCCAACTTGGTACGGACATGCCATTGCGCCATTTTGTGTGCCCCGGCAGAATTACGATTGTGCGGAGTTGGTTTGCAGCGAGTTGTGGCGGGTTACTTAGCGCATCGCAGGCCTGGTTCCGAAGCAATTTAAGCGGTTTATGTCATTCGTCGTTTGAGAGGTACTGTCCCCATGGCGCTCCTTCATTTCCGAGCTAAAGAACGGCGGCGTACGGTCCGGGTAATGCTGACGGTGCCGCTGAAAGTTCACGGACTGAACATGGAGGGGGAGACCTTCAGCGCGGAGACGCGCTCGCACACGGTGAGCCTGCACGGTGCGTCGATTGAGCTCGATTTCGCAGTGGCCCTGGGCGACATTCTGCTGTTGGAAAATGAGCTGACTCGGGAAAGGGTCGAGGGAAGAGTGGTGACCATCCGGCATTCCCGCGATGGCAAGACCTACGTTGGGCTGGAATTTACGGACAAGGACGTTAATTTCTGGCATATGTCGTTCCCGGTTCCTGGAGCCAAGCCGCTCCGCCGGCTGGTGGCTGAGAAAGTCTCCGCGCTGAGCTAGTAGCGCGTCTTTGAGCAACAAGGCACGAGTCTCCGTCGTGAGCACTTCGCGTTCCGCAAAACATCCTCTGTTTCTAGCCTCCGTTTTTGGCACTATGACCTGGAAATGGGGAAACCTCCAAAACTGATTGGCCCAAAATTGATTGGCCTGATATCGGACACGCATGGATTGCTGCGTGAAGAGGCTGTGCGGGCGCTACGTGGCTCGGAGCTGATCCTCCACGCGGGCGATGTGGGAGCGCCTGAGATCCTGGACGCCCTGCGAGCGCTGGCCCCGGTGGTGGCGGTGCGTGGAAACGTCGATCGGGGCGACTGGGCGCTGAGGCTGCCGACGACGGCGGTGGCTGAAGCCGGAGATGCGAAGATTTACATGCTTCACGACGTCCACGAATTGGACCTTAATCCGGTGGCGGCGGGCTTCCGGATGGTGTTGAGCGGGCACTCGCATAAGTTTGGGCGCAGCGAGCGCTCCGGCGTGCTGTATATCAACCCGGGAAGCGCGGGACCCCGACGCTTTCAGTTGCCGCTGACGGTTGCGCGGCTGGATGTTGGCGTGACGCCGTGGAAGATTGAGTTCGTGGATCTGGGAAAAGTGAGCTGAGTGGAGTGTTATTCGGGCATGTGGCTCGATTTGAAGAGCTAAGAATTCTACGAACCAAGTGACGATTGCTCCCTAGTTGCCGACAACGGGGGTTACGAGTTGCACTCCAGAACTTCCACGGACCTATTACCGCATTACCGCCGCGAGTCCGGCGGTACCAGGTTGTTCGCGCGATAGTAGACCACAAGCTGGCCATAGTGCTCGGCGCTGTGCTCGATGGCGAACATCCAGGTGTAGGAATTGTGGACCAGCTTGTTCCCCCACGCATATTTCCTAATTTTATCGAGCCCCGCGTCGCCCTGCTGTTGAATCAGTTTCGCTCCATCCGCGACCGCCTGCTGAACCAGCTTCACCACGTCGGCTTTCGTCTTGTAAACGTCTCGCGACGGGTTATGTTTGTTGTTGCCGAAGTCGGGCCCAATGTGTGATCCGGAAGCGCTGCTTATTAGGTCGTAGTCGACCGCGGCGACGTGAAGAAGATTTTGCGCAAAGGTGCGCTGGTCTTTCTGCAGCTTGAAATCGTACTTGTCTTCGGGAAAATCCTGGGCCATGGCGACGAGTTTGTTCCCGATCGCGTTCCACATTTCGAGCGTTTCGTCGGCTCGGGAACGCGCAGGACGCGGAGCTTGATTCTGCGTTTGGCTCTGACTGTAAAGACTGGTTCCGACGCCGGCAAGCAGAGTGACTGCAACTAGCGCAAGACCAGATCGATGCAAAGACCGCTTCATCGTAAATTTCTCCTTTGAGTTAGCAATAACCTGCAACGAACTCACCCACGCCCGCGAGGGGCGCCCGCGTCAACCCAGGGTAAGGACACTTACTGCTGTCTTGCCCCCAGCGCACGGAAAAAGAAATCATGCCAATCAATCGGACTTTCCCCGGCTGGCCGGTGGCACAATTCCGTTCATGCGTAGGTATTCCACCATCTGTCCGTAGTGATCATAGGCATGAGCAACGCCAAATTCGGCCAAGTGCAGACGGGTCGATTTGCTATGCTCCGGGGGCTGCAACATGTTCTGAGTGGTCAAAGTAGCCGCAGCCTTGTGGCCCTGGGCAAACGAATCCTTCAGAAACGTAAGGATGTCGGCTTTGCTCTTCAAATCCCCAGGGCCGTTCCCGCCTATGAAGTTTTCCGGGAACTTATCGCCGGTAAGCGGCGACCAAAGGGCATAGTTGGAAGCGCCGACGTGCTTGACCTGCAAAGCAAACGTGCGCACACCCTTGTAGTCAGCGCCTGGAATGTTCAAGCTCTCAGGGGAGAAGTTGAACTTATCTTCTGGCATCGCCTCCGCAGCGTCCAAAATTAGCTTTTCGATGGTGCTGATCTCGCGGTCCACGATGGAAGCAATAGTTGGCGGAGGTTGCGACTGTTGCGCCTCAGGCGCGCTCACGGCTGCCGCGCTCTTTGCGCCCAGCGGCAAGGCGGTCCCGGCAAAGATGAGTACTGCTAATGGCAAGAAGACTCGTATTTGTTTCATTCGAGTGACTCTCCTCAATTCCTTTGAAACCAAAGATAAGTACGCGCACCCTCTGACCTGAGCTATTCATGTCTCAGCGCGACCAGCGGATCGACGCGAATGGCGCGCCGCGCCGGAATATAACAAGCAAGCAGGGCCACACCGACGAGAAGAAGGGCCACACTCGCAAACGTCACAGGATCTGTCGGCCTCACGCCGTAAAGCAGTCCTGCCATTAAGTGCGAAACGATCAGCGCACAGACCAGCCCAACTGCGGCACCAGCAATGGCCAGCCGCAATCCTTGCCGCAGAACCATGCGCAGGATGTCTTGCCTTCGCGCCCCAAGGGCCAGACGAATCCCCATCTCGTGCGTGCGCTCGCTTACGATGTACGAAATCACTCCGTAAATTCCCAGACCCGTGAGGAGCAACGCCGTCACAGCGAACAGGCCGACCATTTCCATCGAGAATCGCCTCTCGGAGAGAGACGCAGATACCATTTCGTTGAGCGTCTGCGCTCCGAAAACGGGGAGTTCCGGGTTGACGGACTGCACCTGCTCGCGCAGCTCGACTGGAATCGCAGCAGCGTCCAGCCGCCCTCGTACAAATATCGCCAGGTCTTTAGCTCGCCGCTGATACAAGCTCAGATACATTTGAGGAATGCTCGAGTCCGCCAGTGATTCTGTTCGAGCATCCGCAAGCACACCGACCACGGTGGTCCAGGAAAGAGAGGAACGGTCCCCTGGGGTCGGTAGTTTGAGGCGCTTGCCGAGGGGATCCGCATTCGGCCAATACATCCGCGCGAACGCCTCGTTGATCACCGCGATTTGAGGCGTTTTTTCGTCGTCGAACTCGCTCAACAAACGGCCGCGCAGCAACGTCATACCCAGCAAGTGAAAATATTCTGGCGTGACGATGGAAGCGTCTACCAAAGGAGCTTGGCTGCCTGGAGTCTCGCGGCCTTCCAGGATCAACGGGAATGGGTTCAGATCGTTTCGACCGTGACCTAATGGAAGGGCCGCTAGATCACCGAATGCGATTTCTTCGACCCCGGGCAGCTTTTTGCCACGGCCAAGCAACTCGCGGATCAATGCCGCTTCCTGAGAGGCGCTTCGATAGATGTCGGTCTCAGGATCATTTGGTATGGGCAGCCACATCCGAACCGCCATGACATTCTGTGGATTGAATCCTGGCCGCACATTCACCAAGTCCCAAAAGCTGTGCAGCAGAAGGCCCGCGGCAATCATTAGGGTCAAAGACAGAGCGAATTCCGTTACGACCAGTCCGCGGCGCGTGCGCGCTTGTTCCCGGGAGCTTGTCGCGCCACGGCCTTCCATTTTGAGTGTATGAGTCAAATCTAGTCGGCCCGCATGCAGCGCGGGAGCCAGACTGAAAATCGCGCCAGCAACCAGCGAGGCCATGAGAGCGAAAAGCAAAACGGTCCAGTTAATCGATACTTCATTAATCCGCGGCAGGCTGTCTGGCACCATCTGGAGCAGAAATCTCTTCGTCCACAAGAGAATCGCTAAACCGCCGATTCCGCCGAGCAGAGAAAGTAAAAGGCTCTCCGTCAGTAACTGCCGTATCAGCCGCTTCCGCGCGGCTCCGAGCGCCTGCCGAATGGCGATTTCGCGCCCCCGCGCGCTGGCGCGCGCGAGCAGCAGATTCGCGACGTTCACGCAACTGATCAGCAGGACCAATCCCACGGCGCCAAGCAGCAGAATCAATGACCGGCGAACATTGCCGACTAAGGTCTCCTTGAGAGGCACTAAGCGCACCGTCCAGGCGCTCTCCAGCGGATAATCTTCCGGGAATTGTTTCCGCAAAGATGCGACCAAGGCGTCTAACCGGCTCTGTGCCGTCGTAATCGTCAGTCCAGGCTTGAGTCGTGCGATGGCTTCGACGAGAAACCGCGACTTTCGCAACGGGGGCGGGGCAGGCGCGGCGGCGAAACCCGTCGCGGCCCAAACTTCGGTCTGCCTTTCTTCAGTGGATTGGCTCGGATCGTGATAACCGGACGGCATGACGCCAATCACGCTGTACAAGTCGTTGTCCAGCCGCAGACTTTTGCCCACGACGTGGGGATCGCCCCCAAAGGCTCCCTTCCACAGGCCGTCGCTAATGAGCACTTCCAGCGTAAATCCAGGAGTCTGATCCTCGGGATTGAACGAGCGACCTAACTCCGGTTTCACGCCCAGCAGCGCAAAGTAGTTCGGCGCTTCGGCAAGAAAGCGGGCCCGCGTAGGTTGTGAGGAGCCCGTAAGATTTACCGACCCGCCTCCGCCCATCGGCGAAACATATTCAAAAATTCCGGAACGCTCGAGATCGTGCCACTCCGGCACGGACATCCCTACGTTCTGCGCGCCCACGCCGGGAAGACTGTCCTCGATGCTTACGAGCTGCTCCGGTTGTGGGTACGGCAAGGGATGCAACAGCGTCGCATCGACGACGCTGAAAATCGCCGTCGTTGCTCCGATGCCCAAGGCAATCGTCAAGACAGCGACGGCGGTGAAGCCGGGAGACTTGCGCAGCGTGCGCAGGCCGTATCGCAAGTCTTCAGCGGTGGTTTCGAGCCAACCGACGATATCCATGGACCGAGTGTCTTCTTTCATGAGCGTGGAGTTGCCAAAGCGGCGTTGCGCGTCGTAACGAGCTTCGTTGGCGGACATTCCGGCGGCGAGGTTATCCGTGGTGCGCATTTCGATGTGCGAGCGGAGCTCTTCGTCGAGTTCGCGCTCGAGGCGATGGATCTGGAACAAACCCTTGAGGCGGGAAAGCAAGGACATGTTTATTTGCTCCTTTGCCTGGCGGATCTTAATGCGCGAACTGCAGCACGCTGGCGACGGCCTGCGTCAAGCGCGCCCAGTTCTTCTCTTCTTCTGCAAGCTGCTTCCGGCCCGTCGCGGTCAGGTGGTAATAGCGGGCGCGCCGATTGTTCTCAGACGTTCCCCACTCCGCGCTTATCCAGCCATCCTGTTCCATGCGGTGAAGCGCCGGGTACAAGGAACCTTCCTCAACTCGCAAAACGTCAGTCGAAACCCGTTGGATATGCAATGTAATCCCGTAGCCGTGCATTGGCGCGAGGGCGAGCGTCTTCAGAACCAGCAACGCCAAAGTGCCTTGGAGAACATCGCCTTTTGGCTTGGCCAAGACCTCTCCCATAGACAGCTATAGGTAAGACGGCGCAGTCCGCTTTTCGTTTCATGAAAAAACAAAGATCTCGGGCTTTGGTCAAACCGTGAAAGCGGCCACACGTCTATTTCGCGAAGCGCCGCACGCTGAAGGAAATCGGCAGCCCGACCACGACCATGTGCACAAGCAGTCCTTGAAGCACGTCGCGAAGCTCGTAAGGGCCGGTTGCGTGAAGAGCGGAGAGCGGCAAGACGATATAACCCATTACCAGTTCAACCGCCATGCCATAGAACAAGCCGCACACGAGCGGGTGCTCCGTCATGAACCCCAGCCTACGGCTCGCCGCGTAGTAGATAGCCGTTGCCGAGAAGGCGATAAAGAAGTGCAGCAGGATACCCAGGACATAGGTGCCGATGCCTCCATGGAAAGCCTGGCGTCCCAGCAGGCCTGCGGCAACCGAGAGCGGAACGCGCCGTCCAAACAGGATCATGGCCTGCGTGAGGTCCAAGGTCCCGGCAATCAGGCCGCCCGCTGCGATTGTGAATAGAGCATTCCTTGCTCCCGAGGGCCTAGGTGCAGAATCTTCAATCATCGGATATCCTCGCTTTCCCTTACTGATTGTTTGCAATTCGCGACGCCACGATACCTAGGTGAGACCCAAGAAGTCCTGAGCTTGGTCTGAAACACCCTGAATACTTCTGAAATGACGCGGCCTTGCCTGCTGCTGGGGCGGCTGGGTTAGCGTCGCTAGGCGCAAGACCGGCCGAAACACGGTCGGCGTTTCTACACGGTGTTGGTATAATCCGCGAGCGCTGCGCTTCTGTTTTCCGTCTAAAACAGAGGTAACAAGCGATCCTGCATGGAACGCCCAACCACGACAATGCTTCGCATCGGCGCCTGGTGCGTTAATCCGGCGTCCGGCGAGATTTCGAGAGCTGGAGAGACCGCTCGTGTAGAGGTGCGGACGATGCGGTTGCTGCTGTGCCTGGCCGGGCACGCCGGCGAGGTCGTCAGCATCGACGATTTGCTCGACCAGGTTTGGGCTGGAGTCAACGTCGCCCCGGACTCCGTTTATCAGGCGGTGACATCGTTACGGCGTCTGCTCGGCGACGACCCCAAGCAGCCCACTTATATTGAGACGGTGCCGCGACTAGGGTACCGGATGGTGGCGGCGGTCAGCCCCTGGGCGGATCCGTCCATTGCGGGGTCGGGCGCGCAGACGGGATCTTCGCGGGCTTCGGACAGCGAACAGTCGATCCGGGCGACCACCGATGCGCTCGATGTGCAGAAAGAGTCTGGCCCGGGCCTGAGAGCAGGGTTCGTGTGGGCCGCCGCCGCGGTGATTTGCCTCGCGCTCGTCGTTGCCTTTCTGTTCCGCAGCAAGATTGCGAACACCAATCACTCGGCCTCGTCTGCCAATGCTGCCATTGCTCCGGAGCCCCAGAAATCCATCGCCGTGCTGCCGTTCCTCGACCTGACCGACGAGATGAACCAGGAGCCCTTCGCCGACGGAATGACCGAAGAACTGATCGACAAACTCAGCAGAATCCCCGGCCTTCGCGTACCGCCTCCCACGTCCTCGTTCTCTTTCAAGGGCAAACTATGGCCGCGTTCGCATGAGGCTCCGCAAATAACCATCGCCGAGATCGCCAGGACGCTGGGTGTCGCTTACCTGCTGGATGGGAGTGTGCGCAAGGCAGGCGCCAGGGTGCGGGTCGACGCGCGGTTGATTCGCGCGGACAACGGATACGTTGTCTGGTCTGAAACCTACGACCGGCCATTGAACGACATCTTGATGGTCCAGGACGACATCGCCGGGGAAGTAACGAAAGCGCTGAGGGCGTCCATCGTGGCCAGACCGGACGATTTGAAGACCGGAAACTAAGCCGCCCCCCATAATTCCCCGCAAAAAATTCTAGGTGTTTGAGAGTACGTATGGCGGTGCTAGACTGCGGGCATGGCAAAGAAGAAAAAAACTCCTAAGAAGCTGAAGAAGCAGAAGCCGGTGGCCGCCAAGGCCAAGAAGATTGCGCCGAAGGCGAAGGTCACGGTGAAAGCGAAGGCCGTCGCGAAGGCGAAAACGGCCGCCAAACCGAAGAGCGCACTGAAGAAAAAAAGAGTGACCACGAAGGTGGTGGTCCAGGGGAAGAGTCAAAATGTTGAAACCGTGCGCCTGAAGCCTAAGGCGCTTGTGGCGCGAGCAGGCGCGGGCGGCGGAGACTTCGGGGGCGTTTCGATTGTCGAGGACGTGGATTCCGAGAGCGCCGACGAATTGCTCGAAGAAGGCCAAGCCTTTGAGGCGGGAATCGTCAGCGGGGTGGAAGATGCTCCTGATCCGGACGAGGCTGAAGTAACGACACGTGAAGTACCGCAAGACGATGTGCCCGGGGAATACAAAGATAAAGACCGACCCTGAGACGCCAAGATAAAACTGGCGTCTAACCCCGCCTCATAAATCCCCTCGCAGTCCAAAAGGCCGCATCACACATCCTAATTGTGTTCAGACTTGGGCAACTGCGGCCGAACTGAGCCGGAGGTAGATAGGGTGATGCGCACAATTGTGTTTGTTGTTGTGGTGCTGGCGGCTGGGTTGACGATTGCACGGGGGCATTCCCAAGATCGCGCGAAAGAAAGCGCAGCGGGCGCGAGTGAGGTCGCGCGGGGGAAATATCTAGTGGAGAACGTGGCCATGTGTGTGGAGTGTCATACGCCACGGAACGAGCGTGGCGAGCTAAAGCACGATGCGTGGTTGCATGGCGCGCCGATCTGGATCAGGCCCGTGGCTAAGATTCCGAACTGGGCGGATCACGCACCGGCGCTCGCGGGATTTCCAAGCCTTAGCGAAGAGGAAGGCGAACGCGTGTTAGAGAAGGGAACCGGGCCGGAAGGTGAAGAGCTGCGGCCGCCCATGCACATCTATCACATGAACCATGCGGACGCGAAGGCCATCATCGCGTACTTGAAGTCATTGCCGCGCAACTACGCGGCTGAATAGCTTTCCAGCAACGAAATTAGAGTCCCGCTCCCGACCGCGATCTTACTTTTTCCGTTTGTTTTTAGGTTTGGAACCTAAACGTTTCGATGTTCGCGACTTCGGCGCGACGTTTTTTGAGAGAGCGTCGCGTGCTTTCATCGGCAGCTTGGCAACCACCAGATCGTAGGATTCGCGAAGCAGACGCGCGAGTTCATCTGGAGGCAGCGCTTCTTTCGTTTCGAGGGCAACCCACTGAGCTCGTGCGAGGTACGGAGCGGGAATGATTCCCGTGCGCTCCGTCAGATCCGCGAAGTTTTCGCCGGAACACTTGAACGACAGCCAAACCGGTGCAACTTCGAGAACCGTGTGAGCGAACATCTTTCCCGCGACCTTGAAGGTCAGGTCGCCTTCCCAGACGACCTGCTCGAACGCGCCCGGGAAGGAAAGGCAGAGTTTGCGGACCCAATCGACATTCATAGGTGGAGTTTAGAGCAGGAGCTAGCTGGAGCGGAAATGAATCTTGTTTGGGGAAGTAGGTTGTCCGTGTTGCCTGCGCAAGAGTGACGGCTAGCCGTCGCACTCCAAATCATCCGTGCACGGCGGCTGAGACGGAATAGATAGGCGGAAGATATTGCGCGAGGACGTGCCAGGAGTCACCGGCGTTGCGCGAGTAAAACAAGGTTCCTGTGGAAGTGCCGAAGTATATGCCCGCGGGATCGCGATCGTCAGAGGTCATGGCTTCGCGCAGCACGAGAACGTGGGCGTTGGATTGCGGCAGACCTTTGGTGAGAAGTTTCCAGGTGCGTCCGCCATCGCGGCTGCGCCCAACGCGCAGTTTGCCCTGGGGAACGAAACGCTGCTCCGCAGAGTCGATCGGGATGGTGAAAAGCGTGTTTTCCTCGCCAGCGGGGACGGCGAGGGCAAAGCCGAAGCGGCTCGGTAAGCTCTTGGAGATATCGGTCCAAGCTTCACCGCCGAAGTCGCCGCGATAGATGCCGCAATGATTCTGCTGATAGAGCGCGGTCGGGCGGCGCGGATGCGCTTTGAGTTTGTGGACGCACTGGCCGACTTCGGGGAATTTGTCCGGCAGAAAATCGGCGCGAACGTTGCCATTGAAGGCCTGCCAGGTTTTGCCGGAGTCGCTGGACCGGAACGCTCCCGCGGCGGATATGCCGACGATCAGACGTCCTTTTCCCAAACATTGAATGGAGTGCACCATCATGCCGCCCGCGCCGGGAGTCCATTTGGCGCGCGTCGGATGATGGCAGAGTCCGGACACCATCTCCCAATTGGCGCCGTTATCTACGCTGCGAAAGAGGGCACCGGGATCGGCGCCCACGTAGAGGACGCCGGGTTCGTCTTCGGCGCCCGGCGCGATATGCCAGATGCGCTTTAGAGTGGTGGCGTCGGGGATGTCTTTCACCGCCAGTCCGCTCTCCGAGAGTTTCCAGGTTTTGCCGCGATCGGTGCTGGCGTGAAGATGAGGACCGATCCATGCGTTTCCGGCGGCGGCATAGTGGCGCTTTGGGTCGCGAGGGTCCTGCGCCACGTGGTGTACTTCCTCGCCCGCGAAGAACGGGCCATCGGCATTCCATTTCTTGCGGTCGCTGGAGGAAAAGGCAAAGGCGCCCTTGCGGGTGCCAACCCAGATTCTTACGGACGACTGGCGCGGCATGGGGTTCCTCCATTCGGGATGTGAGCAGGCCAGGAAACGCGACGGAAATGTGCAGTTTATCGCATACGAGCGGCAGGCAGGAAGCGCGAAAAAAGGTCGCGGTCGGCAAAGTGTTTCCCTGAAAGCAGCAGCTGAGGTCCTTCGGCTATCCTCATCGGATAGCCTCAGGATGACAGAGCTTGCTACTACGTGAAGAGTGAGAGACGGACCGGTCGAAAAGCAGTTTAGTCTGCAGCGGCCCAGGCCATGCCGTCGACGCCGGGAGTCAGGTCGATCGATGGCTTCAGCTTCCAGGAGTTCAAGTCGAGGACTTCGATTTTGCCCGCGGTGAGGAAAGAGACGTACGCGACGGCGCCGTCGGGCCGGATGAGAACTTTGCCCAGCGCAGTGGGTGCGTCGAACGTCTTCGCCAGCTTGCGGGTGTGGAGGTCGACCACAAAGATGTGGCCATGCATCCCCGCCGCGACCAGCCAGTGGTTGTCGGGCGTTACCTCGGAGCTGTAAACGGTCTCGGGCATCTCGATCCAGGTGGAGAGCGCATTGGCCAAAGGATCGATTACGGCGATTCTCGGCGAGTCCTGATCGTGAGTGAAAATATAGAGGCCATCAGGCTCGATGGAAATGCGCTGAACGATCTTTGCTACGGGAATCGTCATGATGAGTTTGTGCTCGACGAGGTCGAGAACGCTGACAGTGCCGGCGTGCACGTTGGCGGTGTAGGCGGTGGGGCTGTCCGGGCCTGGCCGGATGACGAACATGTGGGACTCCGGTTGGCCGGTGGGAATTTGGTAGAGGACTTTTCGCGTGGCCGGATCAATTACGTCGAGAGCCTGATCGAGCTCTGCGGTGACGTAGAGCAAGCCGTCGGGCCCGAAGGCGGGCAAGTGCGGGCGAAGCGGCTTGCCGAGATCGATGGTATAGGCCAGCTTGCGGCCGGGGATGTCGATGACGTCGATGCTCGTGCCGTCGGTGCCGGGCTTGCCAACGCCGGAGTTCCCGTAGATGGGAACGTACGCGAACTTGCCGTCTTTGCTGGTGGTGACTTCGTGGCCGTTTACACCGACGACGATCTTGGCAAGCTCGGTATGGGTTTCGGGATCGATGAGCAGCGTGGTGTGCTCGAACTGATTCGCGACGACCAGTATGCCGTGAGCAGTCGGGGCGGAATGGCCCGTTCGTACGACGAAGGCAACCAAAAGAAGGGAAGCGACGAGCAACCGAATGCGAAGCGGCATGACGCACCTCAAGTCTGGAGCAAGTATACGCGGCTAAGTTGCCAGCGGCGTGTCGAGAGAATGGCGGAGTCTAACGCGTAGGGTGTACGCATTCAAGAGGACGGGTGTAGGCTAGAGCCGTTGAGCGGGCGGCTACGGAGGTGAGGCGTGTCGGAAGAAAATAGCAAGAACACGAAAGACGGCGGCGTATCGCGGCGCGACTTCCTGGGGATGGCGGTTGCGGCCGTGGGGGCAGCGGGCGCTGCGGGCTCGGAAACACTGGCATGGGCCGTAGACGCCAAAACAGGCATGCAGTATCGAACGCTGGGGCGAACGGGCGAGAAAGTGTCGATGATGGGATTGGGCGGGTTTCATATCGGAATGCAGAAGGACGAAAGCGAAAGCATTCAAATCATCCGCGCCGCGATCGACAACGGCGTGACCTTTTTGGATAACTGCTGGGACTACAACGGCGGCGAAAGCGAAGTGCGCATGGGCAAGGCGTTGCGCGACGGTTACCGGCAGCGCGTGTTCTTAATGACGAAGATCGACGGGCATACCAAGAAGGCTGCGGCGGAGCAAATCGAAGAGTCGCTGCGCCGCCTCCAGACCGACCATATCGACCTGGTGCAGTTTCACGAAGTGATTCGCATGGGCGATCCCGAGGCGATTTTCGCGGCGGGCGGCGGAATGGAAGCTGCGCTGGAAGCGAAGAAGGCAGGGAAGATCCGCTACATCGGATTTACCGGGCACAAGAGTCCGGACATTCACTTGAAGATGCTGGAGACGGCGGACGGTCATCAATTTCACTTTGATAGCGTGCAGATGCCGTTGAATGTGATGGACGCGCACTTCAACAGCTTCGGGAAAAAGGTGCTGCCGGTGCTGGTGAAGAAACAGATCGGCGTGCTGGGCATGAAGCCGATGGGCGCGGGAATGATTTTGCAGAGCAACGTGGTGAAACCAGTTGAATGCCTGCACTACGCGATGAGCCTGCCGACGAGCGTGGTGATTACCGGGTGCAACACGATGGAGATTCTGGAATCGTCGTTGAACGCGGCACGGACGTTCAAGCCGATGAGCGACTCGGAGGTGGCCGTGCTGCTGGCGAAGACGATGGATGCGGCGCGGGAAGGGAAGTTTGAAGGATATAAGACGACGAACAACTTTGACGGCACCGTGCATAATCCACAGTGGCTAGGATAACTCAGAGTCAATCGTTGCCTGTTGCGTAGCGGCGGAAGAAGGAGTCGGGCTTCCACTGCGGATGGGCATCGGCGTTGGCGACGGAGATGAGGAGCTGGCGCGTGACGTCTTCGTAGAGTCCTGCTGCAGCGAGATCGACAGGTTGCGCAACGTCGTCCGACGGCGCGTGGTAGCGGTTCGTCAGCCAGTCCTTGAAGATTTTCTGCTCGGGTGATCCCGGGTCGAAACCCACGTCGAGCTTTACGGCGGGAACGCCGTGGAGCACAAAATTGTACTGATCGCTGCGAATGAAGGCGTTGCGCAGTGGCTCAGGGTCGGCCTGCACGCGCACGCCGTACAGTTGCGCGGCCTCGCGGGCGCGATCGCCGAGGTCGGATTCGAGAAGTCCCTGAACCTTGAGCACCTTCAGGGGAACGATCGGCAGAAACATGTCGATGTTGATGTCTGCGATGATGGATTTCGCGGAAACCGTTGGATGAGCGGCGAAATATTTCGAGCCCAGCAGGCCTTTTTCTTCCGCGGTCACAAACACGAACAGAATCGAGCGGCGAAGCTTGGCTCCTTTCAGGGAGCCCGCGACCTCCAGCAGGGCCGCGACGCCCGAGCCGTTGTCCATCGCTCCGTTGTAGATGCGATCGCCGTTGATTGGGGCGCCGATTCCTACGTGATCGACGTGCGCGGAAAGCACGACGTATTCATTCTTCAGCGCCGGATCGCTGCCCGGCAGTTTCCCGATCACGTTGGCGGATTCGACGGCCGTGGTCTTCAGAGCAGCATGGCTCTTCAAGGAAATACCAAGTGAAAAGTGTGGCATCGCCTTGCGATCTTTGCCCAGGTTCGCGATTTCCGCGAAGGTGTGACCCGAAGCGGCGAACAGCTTCTCGGCTTGCGCGGGATTGAAAACCAAGGCGACCTTGGCGCCCGACGTTTCGTCGAACTCGGGATCGGCCAGATCCATCGACGCGTGCGCGCGATTGAGCGACATGCGGGACCACGGAATGTCCATCGAAGCGGGATTCGGAATGCCGATGGTGCCGATTGCGCCGGCCTGTTTCAGCGATTTCCATCGCTCGCGAGCCGTCTGGTAGTGGGCTGACAACGGCGCAGAGACTTCGGCCGGTGAGCCGGCGATGTAGACGACGATTTCGCCGTGTAGGTCGAGGCCTGCGAGGTCGTCGTAGCTGTTCTCGGGAATCTTCAATCCGTAGCCGCAAAAAACGAGCGGGGAGGTAATCTCTTCGGTCGCAAGAGCTACGCGCGTGTTGAAGTACGTGTCTTCGCCCAGGATGAGCGGCTCTTCTTTGCCGTTGGTTACCAGAGCGACGGAAGACTCGTTCTCCACAATTTCGCGCGACACGAATTTCACCGGCTGGTAGAAGCCGTTGACACCGGCGGGCTCGAGGCCTGCTTTCGTCAGTTGATCGACGACGTATGCCTCCGCTTTGCGAAGGCCTTCGCTCCCGGTTTCGCGGCCTTCCAAACTGTCGTCGGCTAGGAATTTGACGTGCGCCCACCAGGATTCGCCATCGAAGTGCTTCGCAGGTGGCTGCTGGGCGAGAACGGCAGCGGCAAGAGCGAGAACAGCCGCAAATGTAAGGAGTTTCTTCAACACGGAAGGGCCTCCGAGAACCGTTTATCGGAACGGAAGGATAGCAGGTAGCGAAGAAATCGGCCAACGGGAGTTCGCGGCGTGCAAGAGCGATACGCATTTCGTTGCACCGCGCGTAGCTTGAACTCTTGCACATGTTGCTTAGCCGGAATTTCGTGGGTTGACCATCGAGTGTGTGCGACGTAGGATTTCGTCTGCTGCCGATCGTGGGGCGCGACTTGGGGGACATACCGTGTACTGCTCGAAATGTGGAAGCACGATTGCGGATGGCGCGACATTTTGCACGAAGTGTGGTCTCGCGACGTACAGCGCGGCTGCGCCGGTGATGGTTGCGAATGGTGCGCTGCCCCAGCCGTTCGCCCCAACGCGGTTTTATGCCGGCTTTTGGCTGCGCTTCCTCGCTTATATTATTGACTCGATCGTTCTGGGCGTGTTCACCATCCCCATTCTGATTGGATTGGCGATGATGATGGGTGTGGGGACGGCCATTGCGAGCCTTCCTCATGGTAACGATCCATTCGAGAACGGTTTCCCGCCTATCTTTGCGGAGTTTATCTTTCTATTTTTTCTGGTAGCGGTCGGTGGCGGTTGGCTATATTTCGCGCTGCTGGAGAGTTCCGAGTGGCAAGCGACCGCGGGCAAGAAGGCCTTGGGCCTCGAGGTCACGGATATGAACGGCGCCAAGGTCTCTTTTGGGCGCGCGTCGGGTCGCTACTTCGGAAAGATGATCAGCCAATTGATACCGCTCGGGGTGGGATTCATCCTCGCCGGGTTCACCGAAAAGAAGCAGGCGCTGCACGACATGATCTCAGGATGCTTGGTGCTGCGGAAGAGTTAGCGTCCTTGGTTGGCACCAGTAACTGAGCGTTTCCTCCAACGTCATACAGATCCTTCGGCAGCAATCTACAGCCATTACCGGATGGTAGGACTCGGTCGCGCTGACTACCCTCTTTACGCTGGGAAAAAGCAAAACCGTTCGCGGGCGGGAAATCACATGGACATCAAAAAGCCAAACCTAGACAGCCCGTTGTCCAAAGCGCTGTACGTCGCGGGCGTGACGACTTTCTGCACGTTCTTGGCATGCTGGGCGGTGTTCGCGCATCAGGGTGCTAACCAATCCACCAGAGGCGCCGTGACCGCCAGCGACGAGTTGTTTGCACAAACTGCCGCGCAAGGCGGATTGGCGGAAGTGGAGCTCGGCCGATTAGCGCAACAGAAGGGCGCGAATGCGGCCGTCAAGGTTTTCGGCCAGCGCATGGTTCAGGATCATACGAAAGCCAATGAGGAATTGAAGAAAGCGGCCAGGAAAGACGGCGTCGCGCTCCCCACCGATCTGAACGAAAAGGATCAGGGCACCATCGACGAGATGACGAAGTTGTCGGGGTCGGCATTTGACGCGGCCTACGCGCGCAATATGGTGAAGGATCAGTGGGACAAAATCGCCCAGTTCCATCGCGAAGCGAACGGCGGGCAAAAGGGCGCGATCAAGCAATTTGCGGCGGACACGCTGCCAACGCTGGACGATCACCTGAAGCAAGCGCGCGATATGCGGCAGATCGTCGCAGACGCAGCCGCGGCTCCAGCTCTAAGTCCGGTAAAGGTTCCCGTGAAGGCGAAGTCGAGCCGGCGTTCATCAAGCAAGTAGCACGGTTCGCTCCCGATCTTCTGCTGCAACCCCCGAAGAGCCGCCTCGTCCCTACCCCCGATGAGGCGGCTTTCTTCTTTCTCAAGCGGATTTCAGCCCTGGCTGGAATGCGGGGGAGTTTCGGCCTAGGCTTTCGGCGCGAGGAGAGCTACTTCTTGAATTCTTGACGCTGCCGCTGGAGTTTTTGTGCGGTGCTGCGCAGCGTCTCAGGAATGTTCTTATTGGTGGTCAGGCGTTTCAGGTCCATGGCGTTAAGCAGCGGCAACATGTGCAAGCTGACGTCGAGGGGCGTCTTCGGGTTGTTCAGAAGATTGCGGACCACCGTATAGTTTTTGCGGAAAAGACGGTTGTTGGCGATCAACCGGAGAATTTCATCGGTCAGGGTGGATTGCGAAGCGAAAGCCTCTACCTCTTGATCGGTGAGGCGCGGGGACTGCAGAACGGCGCGCTGAACGACTTTGTTGGAATCCCGGATCAGCGTGCGGCGGGCCTCCGAGCCTCCCTTGATCGCAAACTGGACGCGCTGCGCTACGTTCATCTTGGCGAGGCGCTGTATCAGGGTTTGCCGCCTGGCAGCGTCGGGCTCAGCCTCCGCCGCGGCTTCGGCAAGAGCGGCTTCGTCGATGGAAGAGCCTAGCAGTTCCTCAAGCAGATGTTTCTGATCGGCAGTGAGCGAATGAATGTGCTGGAGAGCGGCGGCGAGCGCAGGGGAATCGCTGACGCGATCCAGGTCTTCGAGCAAGGATTGGATCCCCAGCGCCGTGAGATGGCGGACTACCGGGACAAGATGTTCCGGAGCGCAATTCTTATTGCCGACCATGGCATCGCCGATGCCAGGCTTGTCCGCCAGGTTTTTGGCGGCATACGCAAACAAGGCCGGCACTGCAGCCGGACGCTTGAGGGCTTCAACAAAAACTTCAATCGGCTGCGCAGCCAGGGCCTCTTCGGCGCGCTCCATCACGATACCGTCGGTATCACCCGCAAGCACGGCTAGAATCTCGACGCGGTCGGCGGGAGGCAAATGCGCGCCTCCGGCGCACACCGCGATTTTCCGCTCGTGCGTGGCGCGTCCGTGGCGCAGGTCTTCGATGACTTCAGGGCTCAGAGTTTCCACTGCGTGCGGGCCTCAGATCCTTTTGGCTGAGGACTATTGTACCGGAGGCGCCAGGCGCTCCGAGCGGCGGCATAGTTTGGCCGTTCAATTCCAGCAACACCCCCGCGCAGTCCGCGGCGGTCACCTGGAATTGTTGGCTGGCGGAGAAGTGGCGGGTGTCGCCGGCGGCAACCTGGCGATCCAGCAAGACCTTGCCGTCAGCGACGACACGAATTCGCGTGGCCGCAGACGTGGAGATTGACAGATCGAGCGTTCGCGAACTCGGCGAAACTGGCGCAGGAGTGGTGTCGAACACGAGGTTCGGAAGCACCGCGGGCGCCTGGCGTTGCGATTGCGGCGACGAAGCCAGCGACTTCTTTGCGGCGCGATAAGCGGCATAGCGGCGCCAGCCGTAGACGCCTCCGGCAACTCCTCCGGCCATGGCGAGCAATACCAGAAGGGCTCCGAGGGCGACCAGCCACTTGGGTGGAGAGGGAATGGGGTTTGCTGCGGGCGGCGGCGTTGCGATTTTATGTTCGCCGTACGCCAAATCGTATTCCGCCAGCAGATGCTCTTCACCTAAACCGAGAAACCGGGCAATCGCGCGAACGAATCCGCGATTAAAAACGCCGCCGGGGAGCTTCTCCCAGTCTTCTTTTTCAAAGGCTTCCAGGAACTTGAGGGGCACGCGCGTGGCAACGGTGAGTTCATTCAGCGAGATTTCGCGCATCTCGCGCTGGCGCTTTAGCAGCTCACCAAAACTTCCTTTGGCCATGGATCGCAACCCGTGCTCGACAGTTGTTTTTGATGCGCTGCGGAGCGGTGAACAGCACAAACGACCGCATGGCGGTCGAAGTCCGCAGCGGCCGCGCAACGGCCGCCTGCGCAAGGCGCCCCCGGAAGGTTGAGGCCCTTGACGGCACTATAGGCGGCGGAAGAAAACAAGTCAAACCGCGGCGGTGGAACCGTTCAATGTACTGTTGCCTTCGGGGTGATGATACGCCGTCCGCCGATGCGTGATGCCGAGCCGCCCCAACGTCTCCAAGAAGCGCGAAGAAGTGAACTGCGTCCCGTTGTCCGTCGTCAGCGTCAAGTTCTTCTTCGCGGCTACCCTCGGGCAGCCGTTCGAGCACAGCCTGCTCCACTGCTGCGAGCGCGTCTTCGGTCCGACAGCGATGCGAGAGATGCCATCCCACGATCTCCCGCGTACAGCAGTCGATCACGCACACCAGGTACGCCCAGCCCACGGCAGGACCCGCCCAGATCTTCGTCATGTCCGACTGCCAGATCTGATTCGGCTCGGCGGCTTCCACGCGGCCCCACTCTTTCTTCCTTCGTGCGCGCAGACGACGCGAGCGCACCAGCAACCCACGTTCTCGCATCACCCGCAGCACCCGCTTGCGATTCACGGGCAGCCCTTTCTTCCGCTGCAGCCACCACGCCACTCGCCGATAGCCGTATGCTAGCTTCTCTCCGCACGCCATCACGATCTGCTCATCGTAGGTTCGGTCCGCCCGACTGCCTCGTGGCCGCGTCCGGTAGTACAGACTCGACCGGCTGATGGCCAACGTTACCGCCACCAGCGTGGCCGTGAAGCCCTGCGTCACCATCTCTCGTGCCTGGGAATGAACCGCACCACAGCTCACTCCCCCACGACGTTTTTTAGGATTTCGATCTCCAGCGACTTCCGCCCCAGCGTTCGTTCCAACTGCCGGATGCGATGGTCCTTCTCGGTTTCCGCCGCGGCAGCGCTTCTCCCCCCAAGCGCTAGCGTAGGCTTATGCACGCGGGAAAACTGCTACGCCCTTGCCGAGGGCTTCCTTCCACTCGTCGGTAAGCGCGTTAATTCAGCATTGACGCCGTCATGTACTTTGCATTATAAAGTACTTGGAGGATGCTTGTATGCAAGTGTCGAAACCCTTCCGATTGCCAATTTTTGCTATCAGTGAGTGGTTATTGGTTTTGCCCGCGACCGTGTTTCTCGCAGCGGCCTCACTCCGCCTCTTTCAACCGCCCCAATACCAGCCGGCACGCACGGGGTGGATCATCTTCGAGTGGACCACTACCCACCTCTCGCACTTTGGCGCGGCGGTGCTCTTCCTCGGAATGCCTAGCCTGGTAGTCGTTGTTGGTTGCGGTGCGCTACTCCGAACTTGGCGCGGGGATGACGCCTTGCGCCGCGATGTACTCTTCGGGCTTAGCGTCTTCCGGCGGCATCTGGCGACTGGTTTCCTGGCATGGGCAACTCTGCTAGGAGCAATAATTCTCGCGCTCGCTGTTGCTCACCTCTTTACGGATTGAGTCGAAACTTGTCGAGCCGGCTATCAGCGCAGCTCCGCAAGAAATGCCCAGCGCTATCTCAGAAGCTACATCGTGAGCCATCGGAAATTGGGGTATGGCTGTCCGTTTACGTATACATCTCGGCCGTTAGTCGCAGCATCCGTAGTTGCATATCCCCCCAAACGGTCACTTCAATAGAAGAGGAGAAACCTCAATGAAAGCGAGAGTTACGAGGCTGGTCCTTGGCGTTGGAATTCTAATGCTTCCTCTGTTGACATCTGAGCCGTTGCGCGCGCAGGTCGCTGACGGCATGCTGTCGGGCACCATCACAGACCCTGCGGGGGGAGTCGTTCCCAACGCCAAAATTTCCGTCAAGAATCTCGTCACGGGTCAATCGGCAGAAACCCAGGCCAATTCGAGTGGCCTCTACAACGTACCAAACCTCATGCCTGGGGATTACGAGGTTTCCGTCTCAGCCGAAGGGTTCCCCACCAAAGTAGCTAGAGCGACGATCACCCAAGGAGCCAGGCAAACGATGAATTTGGCTTTGGGTGGGGTGCTTTCGTTAGGAGATCTCGGCTTCTCTCCGACACAGACCCAGGGAAGCGCGCAAGATCAGGCGAGGCTCGACAAACGGTCTCACATGCTCAAGGTCCATCAGCGGATTGGTCTGATAGCGACCGCTCCTATCGTCGCGTCTGTAATTACCGGGACTTTTGCGGGTGGCAAGAGCACCAGTTCGACCGATCGCTGGACCCATCTAGCTCTCGGCTCGGCGGCGGGAGACTTGTATTTCCTCAGCGCTTACTATGCGATCCGGGCACCCAAGATTCCGGGGACTCAGACTCGCGGGCCCATCCGTCTGCACAAGGCGCTGGCCTGGATTCATGGCCCAGGCATGATCTTGACACCCATACTGGGGGCCATTGCCTTTGATCAAAAAAGCAAAGGAGAAAAAGTTCATGGCATTGCTAGTGCCCACGGACCAGTGGCCATAGTAACCGCTGCGGCTTACGGAGCCGCCATTTTGTCCGTTTCCTTTAAGTGGTAAAGAGCGCTCAATGAACAAAAAAATTCTTATAGCTTTGTTACTCCTGACGCTTCCCACGTTTGCCCAAACGGATAGCCAATGGGTCCTTTCACAATCCACTCTCACTTATCACGTGTCTCACCCGCTGCATCAGACTGACGGAGTCAGCCATGCGGCGCGAGGCAAGGGTGTTTGCCACGCCGGACAATGCGATTTCCTGATAGCGGTGCCAGTTAAATCGTTCGATTCCGGGGACAGCAACCGCGATCTTCACATGCTTCAAGCGACGCGCGGCGGGGAGTTTCCCATGGTCACTGTGCGTACTAGTTTGCCCGAAAACGCGTCTGCATCCGCAACCATTCATGGCGATCTGGAGGTCCAGTTTGCCGGCCAGACCGCTAGGTATAGGCAGGTACCCTTCGAGCAAGCAAAGCAAGGAAACGAGACGAAGATATCAGGCACCATTCCGGCCACGCTGTCGGATTTCAAGATCGACCCACCTTCGCTCTTAACGGTCGCCGTGAAGAACGAAATACCGGTCCGCGTGGAAATGACTTGGCGAAGAGAGAAATGACATGGTAGCTGGCAGGCCAAGTCCTGGTAAGTCGTGCCGGCTCAGATGGTCGACGCAACACTGGCTTGCAGTTTACTCGCAGGAGTTTCGAAGCCTAGGGTTTTTCTGGGGCGTTGATTCAGGCGCAGCGCGACCTGGTCGAGCTGCACTTGCGAATGGACAGACAGGTCGGTGCCTCGCGGGAAGTATTGCCGCAACAGGAGATTCGTGTTTTCGTTGGTGCCGCGTTGCCAGGGACTTTGCGGATCACAGAAGTAGACCTTCACATCCGTGGCTACCGTGAAGTCTTTGTGCTTGGCCATCTCTAGTCCGCGATCCCAGGTCAGCGAGCGTCGCAGGGTAGCGGGCAGTTTGCGAACATGTTGACTCCATGCGGCAACGACCACTTCCGTGTTTTTGCTGGGCACCTTGATCAGCATGGCGAAGCGCGAATGGCGCTCCACCAGAGTCGCAATGTAGGTGTTCTTGGCCCCGGCCAGCAGATCCCCTTCCCAGTGGCCGGGAACCGCTCGGTCTTCCACATCCGCAGGTCTTTCGCGGATGGAGATGGCATCGACGATCTGTCCTCGTGACTGTCCGCTAGCACTGGCATGGCGCGAGCGGCGCATGCGCCGCTTCGACCGCAGCTGGTCCAGCAGCTCTTTTTTCAGCACTCCACGGGCCTGAATGAACAGGCTACGGTAGATGGTTTCGTGGGACACGCGCAGGCCCTCGTCATCGGGATACTGGGTCTCCAGCCATCCGGAAATCTGCTCGGGCGACCAGTCCAGAATCAGTTTACTCGCAACGATGTCCCGCAACTTGCGGTTGAGGGCCAGCAGACACCTCTTCGGTCGCAAGGCCGAGTCCCAGGCATGGTCCTCCGCATCATGGGCGCGATAGGCCGGACGGCCACCGTGGCGAGAAATCTCCCGGCTCACTGTGGAGGCCGCTCGATCCAGTCGTCGGGCAATCTCACGAAGCGGTGAATCGGAAGCGATTCCTCGTGAGATGTCCTCTCGCTCCGCTAGCGTGAGCGCCAGCCGCGAACGGCGACGAGCGGCGGGAGGGATGCCGCCGCGAGGCAACAACACCGAGCGAATGCAGCTATGTGGCTTGTCAAAGGCGCGCCCAATCTCATGCAGCGACTGTCCCGCCTTCCACCGGTTCCAAACGTCACGCTTCTCGATCGCAGAAAACCCAAATCGTTGTCCTGGCCTCATGCCAACACCACCTTTACACAGCAGACTTACATCAGATGGTGTTGCATCGACCTGTCGAATGCACCCGGATTACCGGACATCTGCCGTACCAGAACTCCACTTGTCGGTAAGCGCGTTAATCAGGCAGTTGCCTTTGACAGGGTCTTGGCTAGCAGTTCCCAGAATCGCGCCGTTATCTGTTCGTCTTTGATGATTTCGCAGATTGAACGACTTCGATCCATAAGATATTGCTCGATACCTGACCCTGCCAAGCTTTGTAAGGAAGGGTGAGAGTCAGTTGCGGGTCCAAGGGCAGGGGATACCGCGCAGAACGATGATGATAAATCGCCGTTGGATTCGTATTCTCCACGTAAACGCCAGCGACCGGGAGTTTTGAGTTCAGGAAAGAAATCGGGATCCAGACGAACAACGGTTCCACTGGTTTGAACTCCTTCACTTATCGCAAGGTTACGGTGTTTGAGACAAATAAGGCGCATTCCTCCTCGCTCTTCACAGGCTCACCAGCCACGTTGAGAAGTTGAGCCAAACATTCGTGCTGCCGATAAGCAAAAACGCCGGAAAGGAAGAGAGCACCGCCACGCCGCCCCAGGCAAATGCGGGATGCAAATGCCGGTGTTCGACTGTGTCATAGAGGATGCACACAAGCGGCGTGACTTCCGTTAAGCCAACAAGACCCCACAGGCCTCCTGCCATAATGAAGTGCAGCGGAGTGCGTCCGATGGCAGGAAGGAGCAGACTGCAAGAGGCGAGTACCATCAAGCGTTTGTGGATGCCACCGCGGCGACGAAAATAAAGGGCCGCAGCAACGAGAAGAGCGAAGGTCAAGCTGCTACCCAAATCCAGAGCGAATGGGCGAAGGTTATTTGCCAACGAAGCCGGGTTCGCGAGATAGCTTCGCCGCATCGCATGAATTGAAACCCCCGTAGCCATGCATGCGCCGAGAGGAGCCAGGAACGCACCGAAAATGCCAAGGCGCTGGTGGAGATCGACGCGATGACGCGCCACGAGGCGTGCCTGCACGAAAAACAACACAAACCACGTAGTAAAAATCAGTCCGTGGAGATGCAAATAAAACGGAAGCGGACGAGTGCCGAACAGAACCTTCAAATAGAAGGTGCGCGCAAAACCGATAAAGACAATCAGGAAAGTGCCGACGGCCACCCATGTATAGAAAGAGATTGTCGGCGTCTTACGCTGCTGCCTGTCCAAATGAGCAGGGGGTCGCCTCAGGGATTCCCGAGCGTCAGCAACGGCCATAGGCCTCTCTAATCATTAACCAGAATTTCTTTTTTGGCTTTGAAACAGCGCCATAGTACACGATTACCAACCCATTTGGCGCATCCGCTCGAGGATTAGTCCGCTATAGCGATTCATGTGATCGGGCCGTCGCTTCAGGGGCAGCGGCAGAATTGCGGCGAGTTGGGCCGCTTGTTCCCGGTCGATACTCCGGGCCGAGGTTCGGTAGTGGTAACGGCACGCCGACTCCGCACCATAAACGCCTGGGCCCCATTCGACCACGTTGAGGTAGAGTTCCAGAATGCGCTGCTTGCCGAGGACCAATTCGGCCACCGGGACAAGCGTGAACTCGGCGCCCTTGCGGAGGATGGAGCGGCCGGTTCCGAAGAACAGGTTTTTTACCAGTTGCTGCGTAAGGGTGGACCCTCCGCGAATGCGGCCGCCTTCCATATCGTCTTCAGCAGCGATTTGCATCGCGTGCCAATCGAATCCATGATGCTGGTAGAAGCGCGCGTCTTCCGCGGCGATGACAGCATGCTGGAAATCCGGTGAGATTTGGCTCAGCGGAACGAATTCGTATCCTTCATGATACGGCGTGTGGTGAATCCATGCCTGCAACCGGCGCTCCATGTGCACCGCGGTGGTCGGTGGGTCGATCCACCGCGCAGCCACAAGGATGAGCACAGCAAGCGACCAAAGAAGCGCCACTCCGATGAGAAACCATCGAACGAAGGATCGGAGAGAGCCATTCCGAAGCAGGGTCTTGGGGGGTAAGTCTGGATTTTCAGTCACACTTCAGAATAATCGTTTGGGCTGGATTGACATAGCTCCCGATAAGTTCGGGCGGTCTCAATGGGTCGACGCAACACTAGCTCGAACCTACTCGCAGGGGGCTCAACAGCTAAATAATCTGGGACTGGCGCGCGCCACTCCCGACGTCGAAGCCTCGAATCCGGTGATCGGCTCCGGCGGCTTGCGTCACGTGCAGTTGGGTCTCAAACTCGTCTGGTATCCGGATAGTTCGGACCAGCCATCTTCAACCCGCGTCAATCCAGGCGACCGCCTCTAGCTCGCGAATGGGCATGACAACCTGCGCGCCTTAGGCGCTCCAAGAACGCCCACCTGCCGGTGATGGCAACATGGCAACGCCTGTACTACGAGCATGTTGCGCCGTTTTTTGAGTGGTGCCTATACTGACGAAGATTCGCGAAAAGCTTGGGCCGAATCGCGTCTACCGGACCGCCTGCGTACGGCGGCGGAGAGGCCGGGATGCATCTAAAGGAACAGGTTCAACCGAGCGTGGAGGAAGTCAAACAATTTCCCGCCGTCGAACGCCGCCATAATCCCGCGGTTCCCTACGAACAGCGCGAAGCGGGCGAAGTCGCCGTTTTTCAAGAGCTTGGCAAGGCGCTGACCTCCTCATTGCAGCTCGATCAAGTTCTCCGCACGATCATGGAAAAGATCGATGAGTTTTTGCGGCCAGACAACTGGTCTTTGCTGCTGCTCGATGAGGCGACGCAAGAGCTGTATTTCGAGTTGGCGGTAGGCAAGGCGTCGCAAGCGCTCAAAGATGTCCGCGTCAAGATGGGCCAGGGCATCGCCGGATGGGTAGCGCAAAACGGCGAAGCGGTCGTGGTGCCAGACACCTCGAAGGACACCCGATTCTTCGGCAAAGTCGACGAAAAGACCAAGATGGAGACGCAGTCGATCGTTGCCGTCCCGGTCAAGTTCCGCGATACCTGCCTGGGCGTGATCGAGCTGATCAATTGCATCGGGCCGGAGGGCTTCGATCCGCGGGACCTCAAGCTGCTCGAAGCGCTGTCGGACTTCGCTGCGATCGCGCTGGAAAATGCGCGACACGTGAAGCGCATTCACGAGCTCACCATCACCGATGACTGCACCACGCTGTACAACGCCCGGCACATGGGCTTCATTCTGGAGACCGAGATTTACAGGTCGCAGCGCTACAACTACGAATTCTCGCTGGTATTCATCGACCTCGACCACTTCAAGCAAGTGAACGACACCCACGGACACCTGGTGGGCTCGCGGCTGCTGGCGGAGATCGGCAACGCGCTCAAGGGGCATTGCCGGCTGATCGATTTTGCATTCCGCTACGGCGGAGATGAGTTCGTAATCCTGCTGCCGCAGACCTCCAAGGAAAATGCGCTCAACGTCGCGCGAAGGCTGCACAAATTAGTTCGCGAAACTCAGTGGCTGGACCAGGCGGGGCTCAGCGTCCGCGTGACGCCAAGCGTCGGCGTCGCATCTTATCCCATCGATTCGCGCACGAAAGAAGGCTTGCTACATCTCGCGGACGAAGCCATGTACCTGGTGAAGAACACCAATCGCGACTCCGTCGCCGCCGCCAACATGGGCATCTTGCCCGACACCGTGGCTACGGCCGCCGAAAAAGCTGATTAGACCTTCCTCGGAAGCCGCAACCGTCTTCGACCAACCTCCTTCTATACAGTCTGAGAGCAGTTTGCTTACACTGAAGTCATGCTGAGAAGTGAAGCGGCGCGCTATGCCCGCTGGTCGGCGGCGGTGGCCTTGCTCCTGGCGAGCGCTACGGCCGTTGTCTACCTGAACCGCGGCTGGGTCCGGCACGTGGAGCGCAAGCAAGCGCCCCCGCCCGCGCCGGTCGACGTCACCCGCCAGTCCGCCGGGATCAACTTCAGACAGTTCGACAAGCAAAACCAAACCGTCATCTTCGAGGTCCAAGCCTCAAAATCGACGGAATTCAAAGGGCAGGACGCCAGTCTGCTCGAGGACGTGAAGATCACCATCTTCGGCAAGGCCGGCGACCGGCACGACGTCATTCATACGCGGAGCTGCGACTACGGCAAGGAGAAAGGCGGCATCCGGTGCAGTGGTGACGTGCAGCTCGACCTGATGAGCGCGGAAGACGCCAAGCTCGTGGCGAAAAATCCGGAGCAAGCCGAAGCTCGCACGACCCACGTCGAGACACGCAACGTAACCTTCGATCGCGTCAGTGGTCTTGCCCAGACGGACCAGCGGGTCACCTTCGCGTTTCCAAACGGCACCGGCGATGCCACCGGGCTAGAGTATCAATCCGAAGAAGGAAAGTTGCGGCTGCTCCATGATGTGCGGCTCAGGCTAGTTCAGCCGGCAGCGGCAACCCGGGAGAAGAAGACGTCGAAGGCGGAGCCGCGACCCGGACAAGACGTGCACGTGAAGGGCACGAGCCTGGACTTCGGCCGCGACACCCGGCTGATGCATCTACATGGTCCCGCGGAAGCGGAGACGCCCGCCGAGCGTTTGACCGCGGGAGAAATTTCACTGGCCCTCGACGAGGACTTTCACGCGGAGAAACTTGTCGCCACGAGCACCGGAGAGAACCGTCCTGAGCTAACGGCAAAAGGAGCCACCGGCGAAATGAAATTAGATGCCGATACGCTCACCGCTCACTTCTCCCCGGAAGGATCGATCACCAAGTTGGACGCGACGGGTGCCGTTCACGGATTTCGTAGCGGCGCCGCCGAAGACGACGAAGCCAATGCCGATTCCGGAACCCTCGACCTGTGGCCGCGTATCAGCCAACCGAAAGAGCTGAACTTGTCCGGCAGCGTCGTGCTCAAGGCCAACTTGAAGAAAACCGGGGAAGCGCGCGTCCTGCAGACCAGCGCCTTTCGCATGGTATTTAGCGGCGGCAGCGAACGCGAAGCCAGCAAGCCGCAAAAAGCGGAGACGCTGGCTGCTGGAACGATGGAGTGGACCGACGCCGCAACCCCGGGCGGTGCCGCGGCGAAAACCAAGTTGCAAGCCGACAAACTCGTCATGGACTTCGCCGAGCAGGGCAAAGCCAAACAGCTCCAGGCGAACGGACACGTTCAGACCGAGCGCCGTGTGGCCGGACACCCGCTGCAGACGGCCACCGCCCGGAGCGGGGTGGCGCAAATGTCCGCAGCGGGCGGATGGTCGCAGATGGACCTGCAGGGAGACGTGAAGCTCAAAGAAGCAGACCGCAGCGGGCAGGCGGAACACGCGGTTTTCCAGCGCGCGTCTCAAACGGCCACCTTGACCGGGCAAGCCGTCGCCCGCGACGCTACCACCGAGACTCATGCGCCGCGCATCACCTTCGCGCAGACTTCCGGCGACATCCTGGCCGAAGGCGGCGTGCGCTCGACGGACTTCTCCTCCAAGAGCAGCGCCGTGCAGCTCGCGCCCGCGCCGGCCAACATCACCTCGGAAACGCTGCAGGCAAATTCAAAGATGGGCCGCGCGCTCTACGCCGGCCACGCGCGCTTGTGGCAAGGCGATTCCGTGTTGGAGGCCAATTCGATCGAATTGTTGCGGGAAACCCACGTGCTGAACGCGGTGGGCAATGTGCGCGCCGTGTTTCCTCAGACGCCGAGCCAACCCAAAGAGCAAGGAGCCGCGCCGGTGCTCGATGCCGGAGCGCGACAAGTCAACGCCGCGCAGGTCACGCCAAAGAAGCCGCAACTGTGGCACGCCACCTGTGCCTCGCTCACCTACCACGACCCGGAGGGCCTCGCTCACCTGCAACAAAACGTCGTGGTGCAGTCCGCGGAACAGAAGATGCGCGGGCCGGTGCTGGACCTCTACTTCGTGCGCAGCCCGGATGGCAGCGCCAACGTGGGCGGCCCGGGCTCTGCCAATGCGAGTGGGGGCGCACAGCAAATCAGCCGCGCGGTCGGAACGGGCGGCGTAACCGTCGAGGAAGGCGACCGCAAAGCGACCGCCGAGCGCGGAGAGTACACCGCCGCCAGCGGGAAATTCGTAATGAGCGGCGGAAATCCTACCCTTTATGACGGTTCCGCGGGCACCACCACCGGCCGTCAATTGACCTTCTTTTTAGCGGATGATACGATCATCGTCGATTCGGAAAATGGTTCGCGCACGTTGACCAAACATCGAGTCGAGAAATGAAAGTGACCGCTTCGCGGTTACGGCGGTTGCAAACGATGAGGTATGCTGAAGCTCCAGGCCGTCGAATTGAGCAAGTCGTATCGCGGTCGCAAGGTCGTGGACGACGTTGAGCTAGAGATCGGTCAGGGTGAAGTCGTTGGACTGCTAGGACCGAACGGCGCAGGAAAGACGACAACTTTCTATATCATTGTGGGTCTTGCCCGCCCCGATTCCGGCCGAGTTCTTCTGAACGGCGACGAAATCACGGACCTCCCCATGTACCTCCGGGCCCGCAGTGGAATCAGCTACCTCCCTCAGGAACCCTCGGTGTTTCGCCAACTGACCAGCGAAGAGAACCTGTTAGCCGTCTTGGAGACTTTGCCGCTCACGCCCGAACAGCAGCGCGACCGGCTGGAGGAATTGCTGGTGCAGATGGGACTCGAGACCGTTAGGCAAAGCAAGGCCTACACCCTCTCCGGGGGCGAGCGCCGCCGCCTCGAAATCGCCAGGTCCCTTACCCTGCAGCCCTCGTTCATCCTGCTGGACGAGCCTTTTTCCGGCATCGATCCTTTGACCGTCAAGGATTTGCAGGAGATCATCAGGGAGTTAAGCCGTTCGGGTATTGGCGTGTTGATTACGGATCATAACGTGCGGGAAACACTCAACGTCACCGACCGCGCGTATATCCTCAGAAATGGGAAAATCTTCAGGAAGGGCCGGCCCGACGAGTTGAGCAACGACCCCGAAGTCCGGCGCGTGTATCTAGGCGATCACTTCCGCCTGAACTAGAGCTAGGATAGCGAAGGGACAAGACAGAAAAAGCCATGGCTTGGCAGGGACTCAAACTGAATCTGAAGGTGTCGCAGAAGCAGATTCTGACGCCGGGCCTGGTGCAGATGGTGAGCGTCCTCGCGCTCAACCGCCTCGAACTGCGCGAGATGATCAACCAGGAGATGATCGCCAACCCGGTCCTAGAAGAACAGAGCGAAGAGCCCACCCAGTCCGACAATTACAGCGACGAAACCTTTCTCAAAGCCGAAACCGAAAAGGTTCCCGAGAAACCTGAAGCGAATCCCTTCGACGAGTTCGATGTCGGCACCTTCTTCAATCAATATCTGGATTCCGGGGGTGACGGCGGCCAATCGCAGGAACGCGAAATTTCCGAGCGTCCGAGCTTCGAGAAGTTCTTGTCCTCGGCCACCGGGCTCACCGACCATCTGACGTGGCAGCTCAGCGTGACGATTTGTTCCGACACGGTCACCGAGCTGGTCGAAAGCATCATCGGCAACCTGGATGAGAATGGCTACTTGACCGCGTCGATGGAAGAGTTGGCCCAACAGGGCAAGTACTCGCAGGATGATTTAGACGATGCGCTGGCCGTCGTGCAGGACTTCGATCCCATCGGAGTTGGCGCGCGCGATTTGCGCGAGTGCCTGCTGCTGCAACTCAAGGCCTTCGATCCGCAGAATACGTTGGCCCAGCAGATCGTGTCCGAGCACTTGAAGCAAGTGCAATCCAATCAGCTAAAAGATGTCGCTCGCGCGCTGAATCGCCCGCTGGACGTGGTCAAGCGCGCCCTGGACGTGATCAAGAAGCTCGATCCGCGTCCCGGCCTGCGCTACAACAAGACCGAGCCCCGGCTGGTCGAGCCCGACGTCTACTTCCGCAGGGTGGACGACCAGTGGCAAGCCTTCTTGAACGAAGACGACATGCCGCAGCTCCGCTTGAGCCCCACCTATCGCCGCTTGCTGGTCCGCGATGCCGCCGACCGCGACGTGCGCAATTACGTGAAAGAAAGGTTTACCGCCGCGATCCAATTGATGAAAAACATCGAGCAGCGCAAACATACGATTCTGCGAGTCTGCCAGTCCATCATCGCGCGGCAAGGTGACTTCCTCACCCACGGCCCCGACGCGCTCAAGCCCATGATGATCAAGGAAGTTGCCGAGGAAGTGGGCGTGCATCCCTCGACCGTGAGCCGCGCCGTCGCCAGCAAGTACGCGCACACGCCCCAAGGCGTGCTCGAGTTGCGCTCGTTTTTCAGCGAGTCCGTCAACGGTCCCGAGGGCGGCGGGATGTCGCTGCTGACGCTGAAGCGGCTGGTCAAGAAAATGATTGAGGAAGAGGACGGCGCCAAGCCGCTGACCGACGATCAGATCGCCAAGAAACTCGACGACGCGGGCATCCACGTGACCCGCCGCACCGTGGCAAAATATCGTGAAGACATGCGCATCCCCAGCACGCACCAGCGCAGGGTAAAAAGCTGAGGCGGCGTCTCCCGTGAAGCAACAGTTCAGACACGAATCGCGGCAGCTCGTCATCCTCACCGGTCTTTCCGGCTCGGGCAAAAGCACCATTCTCAAAGCGTTTGAAGACATGGGCTTCTACTGCGTCGACAATCTGCCGGTCGAGCTCATTCCGATTTTTGCCGAGCTGCACGCCGCGGGCGAAGGCGATTTCGCACGCGCCGCTTTGCTGGTCGACGCGCGCGAAGGTGCGCACCTCGCGAAATTGCCGCCATTGTTGAAACATCTTCGGCGTCAGCATCCCATCGCGCTCGTTTTCATCGAAGCGGCCGAGGATGCGCTACTGCGCCGCTACAGCGAGACCCGGCGGCCTCATCCGTTCGGCAAGCATCTCTCCGTGCGCGAGAGTCTTCTCCATGAACGGAAGCTCATGGAGCCGATCCGCAAACTCGCCGACGTGGTCATCGACACTTCGAAATTCAACGTCCACGAGCTGCGCCATTTCATCACCGAGCGCTTCAAGAATCCCGAAAAACGCTCCATGCTCGTGTCTCTCGTCAGTTTCGGATATCGCTACGGCGTGCCCACCGATGCCGATCTCGTTTTCGACGTGCGCTTCTTGCCGAATCCGCATTTTGTTCCACGGTTGCGGAAATATACCGGCCTGGACGCCAAAGTCCGCCGCTACATCCGCTCGTTCCCGCAGACCGGAGAATTTCTGCGCCGCATCGAGGGCCTTCTCGTCTATTTGATTCCGCATTACATCGGCGAGGGGAAAAGTTATCTGACGATTGCGATCGGCTGCACCGGCGGGCGCCACCGCTCGGTGATGCTGGCGGAATCGCTGAAGACCGCGCTGGAAAAGCACGAATATTCCGCCAAGGTTGTGCATCGAGACATCGAGAAGTAGAAGACGCGGGCCTATGTTTCACTACGATCAACCCACCCTCGGAAACTTGACACACCGCGATGCGGCGAATAGCGTACCAGGTGCAATCGGCCGGGGAGCCTGAGGCGTGGCATCACTGTTTTCACCACAACTGAAAAGACTTTTGAGCTATGTCCGCCCGTACTCGCTGCGGCTTAGCGCAGGTGTGGTGTTGGTGGCTGGGGTCGCGCTCGCCGAAGGCATTATCGCGCTGATGGTGCGCCCTGCCGTCGACTACGTCCTCGACCCCTCGGTGTTCGGATCGAGCCTTCCGCTCGGAAAAATACCGTTTACCCAGCGGGTCATTTACCTCAATGAGTTTCTCCCCTCCAGTTTTCACAACGTCAAAACGATTTTCGCTATCTCGCTGGTCATGGTTTTTGCGATCAAGGCCATCGCGGAGTATCTTGGCGGCACGCAAATCCAATACGTCGGCCACGCCGCGGTTACCGACTTGCGCAATGCCGTCTACGCCCGCCTCATCCGCCAGCCCATGGGTTTCTTTCAGCACCATCCCACTGGGCGCCTCCTCTCGGTAGTGATCAACGACGTCGAGCGTACGCGTATCGCTTTGTCGGAATACCTCGCCGATTTATTCCAAAAAGGCTTCACGCTATTGGTCTTGGTCGCCGTGATCTTCGGCCTCAATTGGAAAATGGCTCTCGGCTCTGTTGTGCTTCTTCCGCTCGTAGTTCTTCCGGTCGGCAAATTCGGCCGCAAGATCAGGCGCTCGGCGGAAAACAGTCAATCGCGCCTGGGTGATCTTGGCCACATCCTGAACGAAACGGTCACCGGAAACCGCGTCGTCAAGGCCTTCGGTATGGAAAGTTTCGAAATCAGAAAATTTCGGGACACGGCTAAGCGTCTGTTGCGCGAAAACATGCGCTGGGTGCGGGCCGCGGTGATTACTTCGCCGATGATGGACATGCTTGGCGCCATCGTCATTCCGGTCCTCTTGCTGTATGCGCGCGACCAAATTCGCCACGGCGTGATGACCAAGGGCGCTTTCTTTGCCTTTATCGTCGCGCTGTTCAGCGCCTACACGCCTCTGAAGCGCATGGGCTACGTTTATCAGCAGTTCCAAGCCGCGCAAGGAGCGAGCACCCAAGTCTTCGCCTATCTCGACCTTAAGGAAGAAGAAGCCGAGCAGCCTGGCGCAAAATCGCTGCCGCCCTTTTCCCGCGAGGTTGTCTTTGACGGCGTTTCCTTTTCTTATGCCAATGAAGCTGCGGAAGTTTTGCAGAGTATCCGGCTGACCGCGCGCAAGGGAGAAGTGATTGCTCTCGTGGGCTCCAGCGGAGCCGGCAAAACCACGCTGGTGAATCTGATTCCGCGATTCTACGAGCCGACCTCCGGCCAGATTCGCATTGACGGAGTCGATGTACGTGGTGTGACCATCCGGTCGCTGCGAGAACAGATCGCCGTGGTGGCCCAGGAAAACATCCTGTTTCACGACACCGTATGGAACAACATTTGTTATGGACTGTCGAACGTTCCCGCGGAGCGCGTGGAAGCCGCTGCAAAGGCAGCGCTGGCGGACGACTTCATCATGGATCTGCCGCAGGGCTACGGCACCGTGATCGGCGAGCGCGGTACACGTCTCAGCGGCGGGCAGCGGCAGCGCATCGCCATCGCCCGCGCCATCTTGAAAGATTCGCCAATCCTGATTCTCGACGAAGCCACTTCGGAGCTCGATGCCGAGTCCGAAATGTTCGTGCAGAGAGCGCTGAGCAATCTCATGGTTGGCCGGACCACGTTCGTCATCGCGCACCGCTTGGCGACCATCCGCCGTGCGGATAAAATCCTGGTGCTGGAGGATGGCCAGATTCGCGAGAGCGGCACGCACACGGAATTGATGGCGCGAGGCGGAACCTACGCCAGGCTGCACGATCTACAATTTGCGGACGACGACATGCTGGCGCCGGCGCAAACTTCGACAGCGAATCTGACCGCATCGGGCGAATCTCTATGAGCCAAAAAACCACCGCATCACAAATGAAAAAAGCCGAGTGCCTCTCGATGACCGGGTACGCGCAAGCCCGGGGCGAGGCCAACGGTTGGGCCATTCGCGTCAGCGTCAAGAGCGTCAACCACCGCTTCCTGGATGTCAGGTTTCGCCTGCCCGAAGGTTTCGACGTCTACGAGTTGCGGCTTCGTCAGATCATCCGCGAAAAAATTCATCGCGGGCACATCGACGTAAACCTCAACGTCCAGCCGGGCACCGCCGCGCCGGTTCAGGTGAACCGCGATCTGCTGCAGGCGTATCTGCACGCCGCGGAAGAGCTGCGCCAGCAAATGGGCGCTGCGGCGGAGCTGGACGTCGTGTCGCTGTTGCGGCTGCCGGGCGTGATCGGCGGCTTGGCGCCCCCGTTGCCGGAAACCGATGAAGAGCAGGACCAACTCGGCCACGCGCTTGACGAATGCCTCCGCGAGGCCCTGACCAAGCTCGACGACATGCGCCACGCCGAAGGCCGCCACATGGCGGAGGAGCTGCGCACCCGCGTGGCTCGCATCGGCGAGCAAACCGACAAGGTGCGCGAGCTCGCCATCGCGCTGACGCCCGCGTTTGCCCGGCGGCTGGAGTCGCGCCTCAAGGAATTGCTCAACGGCACCGGCATCGAACCCGCGCGGCTCGCGCAAGAGGCGGCGCTGCTGGCGGAGCGCAGCGACATCAGCGAAGAATTGGACCGGCTGCGAAGTCACCTGCAACAATTCGCCAAGCTTCTGGATGGCGCGGGAGAATTGGGCAAGAAGTTGGACTTTCTCCTTCAAGAGATGCATCGCGAGGCCAACACCATGCTGTCGAAGACGCCCGGCGTCGAAAGCGAAGCATTGGCCATCACGGGTCTGTCGCTCGAAATCAGAGCGGAGATCGAAAAGCTGCGCGAGCAGGTACAGAACATCGAATGATCGCCGGGAACGAAAGTGCGCCGCTGATCTTGATCGTGTCGGGACCTTCGGGATCGGGCAAGTCGACGCTGGTGCAAAGAATTTTGGAGCTGCCGGGCACCATGCCTTCGGTATCGTGTACTACCCGGCCCCGCCGCGCGACCGAGGCTAGCGGGAAGTGCTATGCTTACGTTACGGAAGCGGAATTCGATGCCATGGTGTCCCGTGGCGAGTTTCTGGAATATGCTCGGGTTTTCGGCAGGCATTCTTACGGCACGCCGAAGAAGTGGCTCGAAGAAGCGCGCGCCAAAGGGCTCGATCTCGTGCTCGAGATCGACGTGCAGGGCGCGGCGCAGGTAAAGCAAAAACTCCCGGAGTCGGTGGCGATTTTTATTTTGCCGCCGTCCCGCGAGGAGCTGGAACGCAGGTTGCGCGGCCGCGGGCAGGATTCGGACGATGAGATTTCGCGGCGGCTGGCAAAAGCCCGGGACGAGATTGCGGCGTTCGGCAAATACTACGATTATTGTGTCGTGAACCAGGACGTAGAGAGCGCCGGACGGGAAGCGCAAGCGATTGTCATGGCGCTGCGTTGTCAAAGCGGGCGGCGCCGTAAATGGGTGGAACAACTTCTGGCATCGTTTGGGGGGGAATGACTGAGATGAATGTGCTGACAAAAGCTCCGGAGAGCCAGTTTGCCTATGTAGTGTTGGCGGCGAGGCGCGCGCGGCAGATCATGGCGGGAGCGCCGCCGCTAGTCGAGAACCCGAGAACCCTGAAGCCCACGCGCATCGCGTGCGAAGAGCTGGAGCACGGCTTGATCGAATACGATTTCACCGAGCCGTCGTCGATCGACGAAGACAAGGACGGCAACAAGCGCCGCAAGTAGGTGCGTGCTGCAACGCTCTGTGATTTTGTAGGCGCCGGGCTTCAGCCCGGCCTTGCGTAACTGTAGTGGCCGCTGTTCGGCGAGAATTCGGAAAATGCGAATCACACTTGGCGTAACCGGCGGAGTGGCGGCCTACAAGGCCGCGGAGCTAGTGCGCCGCCTGCAACAGGACGGATTCACCGTGCAGGTGGTGATGACCCGCGGTGCGCGCGAATTCGTCACCCCGCTTACCTTTGCTGCCCTCAGCGGCCAAAAAGTAATCACGGATCTGTTTGCGGAGTCCGGTGGCGAGGCCAATCTCGAAAGCGCCATCGAGCACATCGCCGTCGCCCAGCGCACCGATCTCTTGCTAGTCGCTCCAGCCACCGCCGATATCCTCGCGAAGTTTGCGCGCGGCATCGCCGACGATTTTCTCACCACGCTCTATCTTGCCAGCACCGCGCCCGTGGTGGTCGCCCCGGCGATGAACGTCAACATGTGGAACCACGCCGCTACGCAAGAAAATGTCGAGATGCTGCGCGCCCGCGGTGTCATCATCGTCGATCCCGACGAAGGGTATCTCGCCTGCGGCATGACCGGCGCGGGACGCCTCGCCGGCCAGGAACAAATCGTCGCCGCCGTGCGCGACACGTTGCGCCTGCAGCGCGACCTCGAAGGCCAGACGGTGCTCGTCACCGCCGGGCCCACCTGCGAAGATCTCGATCCTGTTCGGTATTTGACGAACCGCTCGTCAGGCAAGATGGGTTACGCCGTCGCCGAAGCGGCCGCTCGCCGCGGAGCGCGCGTGATTTTGGTAAGCGGCCCAACGTCACTCGACGCACCAGCCGGAGTCGAGCGCATCGACGTGCGCACCGCGGAGGAAATGTATCGCGGCGTCGCGGACAAATTTTCGGAGTGCTCGATCGCCATCTTCGCCGCCGCCGTTGCCGACTACCGGCCCGTGGAAACCCTCGGCCAAAAGATCAAGCGCAACAAAGAGCCGTTGACGCTCGCTCTGGAGCCGACGCGCGACATCCTCGCCAGCTTCGCGCAAAACAAGGGCGACCGCCTAGTCGTTGGATTCGCCGCGGAAACCGAGCGCGTGGCGGAAAATGCGCGCAAGAAGCTCACGGCCAAGAACGCGGACCTGATCGTGGCCAACGACGTGACCGCGGAAGGCGCCGGCTTTGACCACGACACCAACATCGTCACTCTTTTTGCGCGCGACGGCCGCGACCTGCCTCTCGCACGCCTGAGCAAAAGCGATGTGGCGCAGCGGATTCTCGACGAAGTCATTCGCCTTCACTCCGTTCTGCGATCTCCGCAGCGCTCCGCGATTTGATCATGCCCGATCGCCTCCCCGAAGCTCTTCAAGACAAACTTTCCAAGCGCCTGAGCTATTACCAAGACATCGGAATCGAGTTGTTCTACCGCGACCGCGCCGCAGGTAGCACAGACACTCCTGTCTGTGCAGGTGTTAGCGATGCGCGGCCTAATCGCGCAGCCGCCTCGGCTCAAGAATCCGTTACTACCGTTCCGATCGAGGAAATCTTGCCAAAGACCGTACGCAAGCCGGTGCCGCCGCCTGTTCCGGCTGCCCTCAGACCCGTGCCTCCGAAGATCGAACTGCTGCCGCCGGTGCCCAAGGCATCTCTTTTCGACGCCATGGATCGCGTTGCCGACGATACCTTGCTCAAGGTCCGCAACGACCTCGGCGAGTGCACGCGGTGCAAGCTGCATAGCACGCGCAACAAAATCGTGTTCGGCGACGGAAATCCCAAAGCTGAGCTCGTGTTTGTGGGCGAAGGCCCCGGCCATGACGAAGATATCCAGGGACTCCCGTTCGTCGGGCGCGCCGGAAAACTGCTCACGCAAATGATCGAAGCGATGGGCTTGCAGCGCAAAGACGTGTACATCTGTAATGTCGTGAAGTGCCGTCCGCCGGAGAACCGCCTTCCTGAGCGCGACGAGGTCAGCACCTGCTCTCCCTTTTTGATGCGCCAGCTCGACGTGATCTCGCCGAAAGTCATCGTGTGCCTGGGAGCCTGCGCCGCGCAAACCTTGCTCGAAACCAACCGGGGCATTTCGCACTTTCGCGGCCAGTGGCTGGAATTTCGCGGCCGCCGGTTGATGGCCACCTATCACCCCGCGTATTTGCTTCGTAATCCGAACGCGAAGGGCGAAGTCTGGAAAGATCTTCAGAAAGTGATGGCGGTTCTCGGGTTGGAAGTGAAGAAAAGCAAGTCCGCCGAGGCCGGCCGCTCCTCGTAATTCCCGATGGGAGTCTTGTTAGGTCTCCTGACTGCTCTTGCCTGGGGCAGCTCGGATTTCCTGGCGCGCTTCGCGGCCCGGCGCATCGGTTCGCTCCGTACCACGCTCTACATGCAGCTTGCCGGCCTGGTGCTCCTCACAATTTTTCTCAAATGGATCGGGGGCTGGGGCCACCTGATGGACGGCTCCGGCTGGAAGCCGTGGGCGTGGGGCACGCTCGCTGGGATCGTCAACGGTGTCGCAACTCTGTCGCTGTACCGCTCGTTTGAAGTGGGCAAGATGGCGGTGGTCGCGCCGCTGTCCGCCAGCTATCCCGCGCTGACGGTTGTCTTGTCGCTATTTTCCGGCGAGCACCTGACGATGGCGCGCGCCGCAGGCATCGTCTGCATCCTGGCAGGCGTAGTCCTGGTTGCCCGCGGCGAAACTCAAGATGTCGCCGCCGGGCTTCAGCCCGGCCCTCCCGAATCCGTTTCCCACCTCCATCCGCTCCAGACCAGGGGCACCACGCAAACCGCCAACAAGCCGCGGAGCGGAATGGGTTGGGCGCTGCTTTCGTCAGCCGGCTTTGGCGTGCTCTTCTGGCTCCTGGGCACGCGGATCGTTCCCGCCGTCGGCTTCGCCTCGACGGTGTGGATGATTCGCTTGTCGTCTTCCGTCTTAACCGTCTGCGTGATCCTGCTGCTCAAGCAGCCTCTCGCGTTTCCTCGTCAGCGCGACGCCCAAGGCTCCGTGTCCGCGTGGCTGCTCGGAATGGGTGTGCTGGATACCGGGGCCTTCGTCTTGAACAATCGCGGCATGCAGCTCGAACAGATCTCGGTGGTCAGCGTCCTGGCCTCTCTCTACGGCGCCGTCACCGTCATTTTGGCCGCGGTTTTTCTTCGCGAACATCTTTCGCGCTGGCAGTGGCTCGGCATCGTCGCCATCTTCGCGGGCATCGGCCTGATCAGCCGCTGACAGCTACCGCCCTCGCTGCGTTTTGTGAGCTCCTGTAGCCGCGGTCTTCAGACCGCGGGGTTTCGAGCTCAATACAAACACGCTGCGTGCGACATGCGCGTCTCGAACTTAAGGTTCGGCGCGCAAGCGAGCTCGGCCATGTGTTTGTATCCGCGCAACATCTAAACCCCGCCCTCTGAAGAAGGCGGCTACAGCACGAAGATGTCCGCGAAGGCTGCTGATACACTACTCGCCGGAATGAGTCCTTCCCTCTGCAACGTTGCGCTGCCGGTGCCGCTGCGAACGGTGTTCACCTATGCCGTGCCGGAATCGCTGCGCGAAACGGTGCAGCCGGGCAGCCGCGTGCTCGTTCCGTTCCGCAACAAGTCGATCGTCGGCGTCGTCGTGGACTTTACCGACCATGCGCCGCCAAGCACAAAAATACGCGACATCACAAAAGTGCTGGATCTCGGCCCGGCGCTCACCCCGAAATTGATCGAACTGGGCCATTGGATCGCGGGCTACTACCTCGCGCCAGTCGGCGAAGTGTTTCGCGCCATGCTGCCGCCGGTCACGGAAGTGCGCTCGCAGCGCGAGATTTCCATCACCGCGCCGGGGCGCGATGCCGTTGCGAGTTTGAGCGGCGGGGAACTCTCGCACGGCCTCACCCGCGGCGAAGCCGACTTCCTGGCGAAGCTGAACCAGAAAAAAGGCTCGGTGCAGCCCGCGGCTGCTGCCAAGCTCGGCGTCAACGCCGCGGCACTGGAACGATTGCGCCGCCAGGGACTGATCGAAATTCGCGAAACCGTGCTGGGCCGAAAAGCGAAGACGCAGCGCGTCGTCGCTTGGAAGCGGCCGCGCCGAATCCTCCACGCCCGCGCTTGACGAAAAAGCCGCGCGAGTAGGAACGCACCTTGAAGAGCGCGGCCCGCTGCCGTTGCCGCAGTTGCTGAAGCTGGCCAGCGTTTCGCGCGCCGTGATCGAGCGCATGTTGCGCGATGGCTTCCTGGAGAGTTGGGAAGAACGCATCGATCCGGCCGAAGATCCGTTTGACACGGGCTACGAGTTGCCGGCGCACGAATTGAACGCGGAGCAAGAGTGCGCCTTCACCGCGATTCGCGCGCGCTTCGAGCTTGGCGAGTTCGGCGTGCTGCTTCTGCACGGTGTCACCGGGAGCGGGAAAACCGAAGTGTATATGCGCAGCGTGCAGGAGACGCTCGCGCGCGGGAAAACCGCGCTGGTGCTGGTGCCGGAAATTGCGCTGACGCTGTGGATCGGCCGCCAATGCCGCGCGTGGTTTGGCGCGCGGTTTGAAGGCGTGGCGGTGCTGCATTCGGCGCTGAGCGACGTGGAGCGCGCGCGCGAATGGTGGCGGGTGCGTAACGGCGAGGCGCGCGTCGTCGTGGGAACGCGCTCGGCGGTCTTCGCGCCGCTCGAAAATCTCGGCTTGATCATCGTCGATGAAGAACAAGAGAACAGCTTCAAGCAGGAAGAAACGCCGCGGTATCACGGCCGGGACGTGGCCATCGTGCGCGCAAAGATGGAAGGCGCAGTGGCGCTGCTCGGGTCGGCGACGCCTTCGCTCGAAACCTATCATCATGCGCGCAGCGGAAAGTACGAGTTGCTGACGCTGGCTTCGCGCGTGGCCAACCGGCCGCTGGCCAGCGTCGAGGTCGTCGATTTGCGCGAAGACTTCCAGCAGAACGCACCACACCAGCCCGATTAGCGCCGCGCTGCATGCCGGGATTCAAGAGTGCCTGGCGCAGAAAACGCAGGCGCTGGTGCTGATCAACCGGCGCGGTTATTCGTGGTCGGTGCTATGCCGGAGCTGCGGCGCGTCGGTGCAATGCGTGAATTGCAGCATCTCGATGACCTATCACAAGCACCGCAACCGGCTGGAGTGCCACTACTGCGGCTCGATCCAGGTGGTACCGAAGGAATGCCCGAAGTGCCAATCGAAGTACGTTTATTTTTTCGGCGAAGGCTCGGAGCACCTGGAAGAACGATTGCGCAAGGAATTTCCCGGCGCACGCATCGCCCGGCTCGATCGGGACACCGCGCGGACCAAGCGCCAGTATCAGGAGACGCTCGGAGCGTTTGCCGGCGGCGCGCTCGATATTCTGGTCGGCACGCAAATGCTGGCGAAGGGCCACGATTTCCAGCGCGTGACGCTGGTCGGCGTCATCAGCGCGGACTCGTCGCTGAGCTTGCCGGATTTTCGCGCCGCCGAGCGAACGTTTCAGTTGCTGACGCAAGTGGCCGGCCGCGCCGGCCGCGGCGATCTCCCAGGCCGCGTGCTGATCCAGACGTACTATCCGGAACACTATGCGATTCAGGACGCCGTGAGGCAGGACTACCCGGCGTTTTTCGAGCGCGAGCTGCATTTCCGTCGAATGATGCAGTATCCGCCGTTCACGTCGCTGGCGAACGTGATCGTGAGGGACACGAGCCTGGAAAAAGCGATTCGCTGGTCGCGGCAGCTTTCCGAATATTTCTCGCCGCAGGACGGCAAGGGCGTGCGCATCCTGGGACCCGCAACCGCGCCCCTCGCGCGGCTGAAGAAGGAGCACCGCTTTCAGTTCCTGCTGAAATCCCCCAAGCGATCGGTGCTGACGAAGCTGCTGAGCGGCGCGATGGCCTATTGCGAAGCCAAAGAGATTCCGCAGACGGCCGTCTTGGTCGATATGGACCCCCTCAGCCTCCTATGACCGAGAATTTGCAGGCAACGTATTGTCAAAAGCCGGAAGGTGCGACTTCTTCGAAGATGAGTTGTTTGTCCATGTCGAGCATCTGCTTGCGATAAGCGTGCAAACCGGCGAACGCCACGCCCAGCAGGGGAACGAAACAGAGGATGCGTAAAGGGCTGCCGAGGGCCCAGCCCTCCATCTGAGGAAAGTAGTCTGTGAACACGAAAAAGCCAAACAGATAGGCGACGAGGATGACGCCGGAGTTGCTCTGGAAAGCGGGATAGGAACAGGTAAACGGAATCTTGCGGAAGTGCACGAGAAGAACTTCGACGAGCAAAGCATCGCAGGCGACCAGCGTCGCGGTGTGCAGCAGAGCAGTCGCCCATCCAAAGAAAAACAGCGTGACGCCAAAACAGACCGGCGCGAGCCAAGGGAGAGAGAAAGCGAGCAGGACCCGGCGCGCGGCCTTCCTGGCCTCGCCATCGCCCGAGGGCAGCCACAATCTGAAAATCCAGTTGGCGTCGAGGTTTGTCGGAATTTCAAACGCAGCCCGGACGCCGACAATGATGCAGAAGCTCAGAAGGAACGGTATGGAAAGGAAGTCGGCGGAGGGGGAGTGGCGGGCGAAAAAGAATTGGTCCGCTCGGATGGAGGTGAGGGCTTCAACAGCGGCGACCAAGCCCAATGCGGCAAACGCGGAGACCACCTGCAAGTGCGCGTCGCTTCTCAGGAGCGTTCTGGCAATGAAGTGATAACAGGCACGCTGTCCGGGTTCGCGCAAGATGACCTTGTGAACGAGGATCAAAGGAGAAAACGAAGGCCGCATGTGGGGAAGAGGCGCGGTATCCGCGGTTTCCGGCGTGCGGAGGAAAGATCGGCGAAAACTCAAGGCATACGCGACAACGGCGACCAAGAGGACGATGCCGAAAGCAGAGACCGCGGCGTTGGTCATGGCCGCAGCAAAGGAATCGCGGATGCCCCACACGGTTCGCGCCAAGCCCAAGAACGACACGGGCGGCAGCACCGCGATGCGGTGAGCATTCGCGACAGTGGTCCGGAGAAGTAGTGACGGCACGGTGAACACGCTGGCGAGCAAGCCGAGCAGGACCACGGCGATCGCAAAGCGCGCCAATAGCGAAACTCGGCGGAACGCGGAAGCCGGCAGGATGGCCATCAAGACACCGGCTAGCGCAAAGACAGCGAAAAAACTGAAAACACTGGCAAAGAGGACCGCGACGGCATGCCCGGCGGCAAAGCGAAGGAAGACCGCAAGGGAGCCTTGCGAGCCGACGACGGCGACGGGGAACAAGACGAGGAACGCAGCGTTGACGACGAAGGTAAACAGAGCCGCGATGGCCAGTATCGCGGAAAAATTCGCCAAGAAAATAGTACGGAGGGAGACCGGCAAAGGAACGAGGTTGGCGTGATCGCGGCGGTCCAGAAAGACGGAATCCCAGCGCCAGAGCGCGGCTGCGCCAGTAACGACCATGGAAAGAACGATGAAGAAGTATTCGTCGGGTATGGTGGCGGTGAACGGGTCGTAGACGCCGTCGCCGCGCAGGTAACGAATCAGCGAGCCGTATTTTTCGAACATCAGAAGGGAAACTAGCAGGCCGGGCATGGCGAGAAGGATCAAGATGGCGCCGACGCCGAGGCCGAGCTCTTCCGTGCCGGTTTCACCGCCGCCGTGGAACATGCGGCCGACGAAGAGGCGCAGGAGGCATCCGAAAGGCGTGCGGGAGAAAGCATCCCAGCGTCGCCGCAAGAATGGTTTCCAGGCAAGCATCAGGAGACCACGACGTCGACGATGTCATTGGCGATTTTTGCGACGTCGCGATCTTCGACGAGTTGCAGGAAGGTGCCTTCGAGCGAAGACTGGCCGATGCTTTGCCGCACGTCGCCGGTGGAACCGTAGGCGATGACCTGGCCTTTTCTAAGAATGATGAGCTGCGAGCAGATTTTTTCAACGACTTCGAGGACGTGCGAGCAAAAGAAGACAGCCTTGCCCTTGGCGCTGAATGCCTGGATGAGATTTTTGAAGATAAGCGCGGAGGTCACGTCGAGGCCGGAGAGTGGCTCGTCGAGGATCAGCACGTCGGGGTTGTCCATCAAGGCGGCGATCAAGAGGATGCGCTGACGCATGCCCTTGGAATAGGAGCCGACCGGGACTTGCCGGTGAGGCCAGAGGGAGAAGAGTTCGAGAAGGGTATTGATGCGGGATTTTCTTTGGGGCCCGGGCATGGAGCGGAGCGTCCCGATCATGTCCAAGTACTCTTCGCCGGTGAGGTAGGGATAGAGATTGGCGTCTTCGGGAACGTAGCCAAGCCGTTTGCGATAGGCGGCGAGATCTTTGTGGACGTCTTCGCCGTCGTAGGTTACTTGACCGCGCGTGGGTACGAGCAGGCCGGTCAGCATTTTTACGGTGGTGCTTTTTCCGGAGCCGTTTGGGCCCAAGTAGCCGAGGACCTGTCCAGGCTGAAGAGAGAATGTGACGTTCTGGACGGCTGGCACCGACCCGTAGAACTTGGAGAGCCCTCTTGCTTCGAGCACAGGTCTCCTTTCCGGCGTCCGGACAGACGAATGCGACGCCTGCGAATCTTCTTTTGACACCGGCAGCGGACGAAAAGTTTCTATGTGGAGCGCAGGCGCCAGAAGAAGTACGCCGGGAGGCCGATCAAGAAGAGGATGATGGCGACTACGAGGTACTGGAATTGGCCGGGGTCGCGGAAGGCCAGGAAAATGGCATTGGCGACGATGGCGGTGGCGGCCAAGACGAATATGAGCGGCGCAAAGGGATATCCGGGCACGCGATAGGGAAGTTGGGTGCCTTTGGAGGCGCGGCGTAGTGGGAAGATGGCGGCAGCGCCGAGGCCGTAGAAAATCCAGCCGATGAAGACTACTCCGCCGGCGAGGTCGGCGAATTTTCCCACGCACGCCAGGACGCAGGACCAGATGCCTAAGGCAAGGACTGCGGCGGCGGGCGTCTGGAACCTCGGGTGGACTTCGGCGAGCTTCTTGAAGAACAGATTGTCGTTGGCCATGGCGTAAAAGACGCGAGGCGCGGTGAGGACGACACTGTTCGTGGAGCTGAATGTGGAGATGAGGATTGTTACCGCTACGATTTTGCCGGCCCAAGGACCGAGGACGGCCCTGACGGCGGTGGCAGCGATGGCGTCACTGGCCGTGGCCGCGGCCGGGCCCAAGGCGACGAGATACGCGCACACGGCGACCAAGTAGAGGGCCACGAGAACGAGCGAGCCGAGCAGGAAAGCGCGCGGGAAACATTTCTGCGGGTGCACGACTTCTCCGGCGCTGTAGGTGCCGAACTGCCAGCCTTCGTACGCCCACAGCACAGGAATCATGGCCAAGCCGAAACTGGATGCCAGCACAAAGCCATGCTGGGTGGTGCCAAGAGCAGGCGGAATCTCCGCAGCGTGGCGGCCGAGAGAAAACAGCACGGCGCTAAGCACGACGACCAGACCCGCTTTGATGAGCGTGGTCCAGTTCTGGAGGTCGGCGCTCTTGCGCGTGCCCCAGATGTTGACGGCGGTGACGACGGCAATCATGAGCACGGAGACGATCGTCTGTGCTGCTGGAGAAAGTGGAACGATTTCCGCGAAGTATTTTGTGAATGCGCGAGCTAGTGCGGCGATGCTGCCGCTGGCGATGACCGCGAACAAGCACCAACCGTAAAGGAACGCCGGTATGCGGCCAAAGGCATCGCGAATATAGCAATAGAGGCCGCCAGCTTCGGGATTGGCGGCGGCAAGTTCGGCGTAGGTCAGCGCGCCAAGCAGAGAGAGCACTCCGCCGACGAGCCAGACCAGGAGAGAAAGTCCAACGGAGCCACCGACCTGACGAAGAATAAGGCCCGGCGTGAGGAAAATTCCGGAGCCAATCACGGAGCCAACGAACAGCAGGAACAGATCGCGCTGGCCCAGAGTGCGAACGAGTGGCGTCATTTGTTGGCGGTCATGCCGTCGAGGTGCGGGCCCGGGACGCATCATAACCGGAGTTGGGGGGCCGTCAACGGGAAGTTAGGACTCGAAGAACGGGCTGGGCATGAAACACAACAGGAAGACTATCAAAGTCAGGAGCGCGCCGAAGCGGCGAGCGGAGTCGAGCGACTCTGGATCGTAGATGGGAATAAAACGGAAGAAGCGAATGCCGAAGAGAAGAACGCCCCAAATGTACCAGCCCGGCCAGAAGTGAAAAAAACCTAAGAGAATCAGGCACGCCGGAATAAGCAGCGAGGAGTAGCGGTGCGCTTGTGGACTGAGCGAGCGCAGGATGTGGCCGCCGTCGAGCTGCGCGGCGGGCAAGAGGTTGAGCGAGGTGGCGAACAGGCCCACCCATGCGGCGCGGCCTACCGGGTGAAGCAGGAGATTGCTGGCGGCGACTCCGGGATGAAGGACCGCGGCGAGAAAGCGCAGGATGAGCGGTGTGCCCAGCACAAAGCCGGCGTGGGCCGGGTCGCCGAGGCCCGGCACGACTTTGGCGTGTAGGACACCGAAAACCAATGCAGGAATTGCGACGACGAAACCCACCAGCGGGCCGGACGCGCCGACGTCAAACAGAGCACGCGTGGTGCGGATGGGCGAGCGGATCAGAATGAAGGCTCCCAAAGTGCCGATCAGCGTGGGGAAGGGAATGAAAAAGGGATAGCTGGCGTGAATGTGATGATGGCGGCACGCAAAGAAGTGACCCAGCTCGTGGGTGAGCAGGATCAAAAGCAAAGTGAGGGCAAAAGGCAGGCCGCTGGCGAGCGCCGCCGGGTGACGGTACGTGAGCGTGAACGCACGAACGAATTCGTCAATCGAGGCAGCTTCGTTGTGAGCGTAAGCAACCGCGAATTGAGTGCCTGCTACGAGGCAGGTGCAAAGTGTGAGAAGAAATAGAGCGCACGCGAGAACGAGCGTCTTGACCGGCGGGTGTGGAGGGACGGGTCGATAAGAACGCGGCGCGAAAGGCCTGGCGTGCCAATCGATCGTGCTGGGTGAGACGGTGGTGGCGCTATCTGGAAACGAGTTGGTCACGAGGTCTGGAAAGTCCGGCGCGTAGCGACGCAACCAGTACAGCACAACCCCGTTTTTTGTGCAAAAAACCGGGAGCACTCGCTGCATACCCGGCAAGGTGCAGTGCTGAAGGCCGCTGAGTCTCAGCTCGGGTTCGCGTTGCGAAAGAAAGTGAGTGCGGTTTGCGCGAACAATGGTGCCGCGTCGAGGAAGACGGGGCCGTGGGTGCCGTTGGGGACGACCCAGAGGGCGGACTTGGGGATGGCGCGGTACATGTCGACGGCCATCTGGACGGGATAGAGGAAGTCGCGGTCGCCGTAAACGATGAGCGTTGAAGCGGTAATTTTGCTGAGGACCGGCGGCGTGAAGTTCAGGTCGTCGTAGCTTTCGCTCATGCCGCGCTGCCATTCCCACAGGGCGACGATCTGGTCATCGCCAAGTTTGTGAAACTTGCGCATCTTTTCCCACTCGCCGGGCGGCTGACTCTCTACCGGGACTTGGCGCATGATTGCGCGGGCCTGCTCGGGAAAGTACATGGTGGCGCTGACGACGACCATGGCTTCGATGCGATCGGGTTGCAGCGTGGCCATGTGGAGCAGAATGTTGCCGCCCATGCTGATGCCGACGGCGCGGCAGCGCTGGATGCCGAGGTGATCGAGCAGCGCGAGGGTGTCGAGCGCACACTGCCGGTGCGTGATGGCCCGCTGCGGATTTGTCGATCGACCATGACCGCGCGCGTCGGGCGCGATGAGCTGGTACTCGCTCAAGAATTGATCGCGACCGGAATAGGCCCAATTCTCGTGGCAACCTCCGCCGCCGTGCAGGAGCAGCAGTGGCTCGCCTTGGCCTTCGAGTACATAGTGCAGATCGATTCCGTTGACGTGACACGCCGCGGCTGCGTGTTCGTTTGCCATTCGTAAGTACCTCCACGGATGTGCTTGCGAATCCGAAGCGAAAAACTCAGTCTATCGATTAGAGATGGGTCTTGTTGACGGTTATCTACGGTGTGCGCCGCTGATGACGGTGTCGTTTCTTGGGGAAGACGTCTAGCCTTTAGCTTTCGCGGCCTCTTCTAGGCCTTGGAGTTCTTTGCCAGGCTTGAAGCGGACGGCTTTGCCGGGAGGGATGTTGACCTCTTCGCCGGTGCGCGGATTGCGGCCGATGCCGGTCTTGCGGGGCTTGACGCTGAAGACGCCAAAGCGGCGGAGCTCGATGCGCTGGCCGCGGCCGAGAGCGTTTTTCAGAGACTCAAAGACGGTTTCCACCGCCTGCTCGGCCTTGGTGCGGCTGATGCTCGTCGTGGTTACGACGGCGTTCACGATGTCCAACTTGATCACACAAGCCTCCAACTCTTCCGTGGGCAGATGCTAGAGGGTACGCTGCAGGTTGTCAAGACGCGAGGGGTGCTCTACACTGGCTACTTTTTCGCGGGTTTTGCGATGCGATGGGGAGTCGTGCTTGCAGTTGACGTTGAGGTCCTTCGGCTATCCTTATCGGATAGCCTCAGGATGACAAGCGGCTTGAGCAGCAGTGGAGCGAGAAACCAAGAGGACTGAGGAGGCATGGATGTCCGTTAAGCCAGACCGCTGGATCCGGCGCATGGCGCTGGAGCATAAGATGATCGAGCCGTTCACGGACCGGCAGGTACGCGAAGGCGTGATCAGCTATGGAGTGTCGTCGTACGGCTACGACATCCGCGTGGCAGACGAGTTCCAGATTTTTACCAATGTGAATTCGACGATCGTGGACCCGAAGCATTTCGATCCGAGGTCGCTGGTGGCGTACAAAGGCGCGGAATGCTTGATTCCGCCGAACTCGTTTGCGCTGGCGCGGTCGGTGGAGTATTTCCGGATTCCGCGAAACGTGCTGACGATTTGCCTGGGCAAGTCTACGTACGCGCGGTGCGGGATCATCGTGAACGTGACGCCGTTCGAGCCGGAATGGGAAGGGTTCGTTACGCTGGAAATCAGCAACACCACACCGTTGCCAGCGAAGATCTACGCGAATGAGGGGCTGTGCCAGGTGCTTTTCTTCGAGTCGGACGAAGATTGCGAAGTCAGCTACAAGGACAAGAAAGGGAAGTATCAGGCGCAGAGTGGGATTGTCCTGCCGCGGTTGTAGGGAGCGGCCAGCCCTTCGCGTCGCTCCGCGTGCCTCAGGGTAAACCGCGCACAGCCAGGAATGGCTGTGCCACGAGACGGGCGCAGGGGTCCTGCGCCCTTACCAGGAGTCGGGTCGCGCGAGCTGCGCGGCGAGGAATCGAGCCCAATAAGAGGGCTCTTGTGAGCTACCCCCCTCCCTATGTTTTTTGTAAGTGTTGATTCTAGAGGGAGTTAAAGTGGCTTGTTTTCATACACTTTTGTAAGTGTTGATTCTAGAGGTGGTTAGAAATGTTAACTGTTAGCGAGTTCGCCAATAGGCTGTTTGACGTAGCCGTCGCTGGACCGGGAAGGGTAGGACGGATCGTGCCTGCGTCGTGGCGGGCACAGACAAGAGCGTCTGTGCTATTCGGGGTCGGATGGCGCGAAGGAGGAGCGGATGACGTCGCGCCAGGAGTCGGTGTCGAAGGCGTTGATGTATTCGTGTTGGGCGAGCTGGATGGTTTGCAGAAGGGTCTGGCTGAGGTAGGCGAGGGTGGTGGCGGTTCTGGGTTTTACCTTACCCTCGGCGACGGCGGAGAAGAGTTGGCCCAGGGCAGCGCTAAGGTCGCAAGCGGAGAGATAGCCGCCGGAGAAGCAGGCAGAGATATCGCGGCCGGCTTGCTGGGCGGCGGTGGCTTGGGCTTCCTTGCGGGCGTGAAACGAACAGAGGTGCGGATGGTTGGTGCAGCGCGGGGTGAGGCACTGGCGGCCATCGGCGAAGGAGAACGAACACAGAGAGGCACGGTCCTTGGAGCGATTGGAAGACATAGGGATCTCCAGACGAAAGAAATTGGATTTTTTAAGGATTTCTTGCCAGGGGCAAGGTGCAGAGTTCTCGCAGGAAGCGAGAGACACTTTTGAACAAGGAAATTATACCAGGATAGTAATGGGTTTGTCAAGGTAAGATTCGGTGAAACAAAACCCGATGATGGCGAGCCTGAAGGCGACTAGCATGGATCATTCTGAAAAGCCGGCACTTGTCCGGTAATGCGACTAATCTGGACTTGCGCCAATTGTCTGTCTTCCTTGAGCGGCTCGGCCAGGCTAGGTTAAACTGTGCCCGGCCATGAGCGTCATCGACGAAGTACTCGTAGCAAACGAGATCTACTCGCGCACACATGAATTGCGCAAACTGACCCCACGTCCGGAGCGCAAGCTCGCGGTCCTGACCTGCATGGATACCCGGCTTTCGATTCGCACCTTGGGTCTGAAAACGGGAGACGCGCACATCATCCGCAATGCCGGCGGCATCGTTACGGAAGACACCCTGCGCTCACTGGTGGTATCGCATTATCTGCTGGACACCGAGGAAATCATGGTCATCAATCACACCGATTGCGGATTGATGCAGACCAGCGAGCAGGACTTGCGCACCAGAATCCAGAATCGCACCGGAAAGGCCGCTGTTACTCCCGCCTTCTTCTACGCCTTCCAAAACATCGAAGAAAATGTTCGTCACCAATTGCAGAGGCTTCGCACCCATCCCTGGATTCCGGAAAGTGTCGCTGTCCGCGGCTTCGTCTACGACGTCACCGGTGGACGTCTTCGCGAAATAAAAGACGCCTGAGCCCGACCGAGGCTCAATATTTAGGAGTTGCCACGGGTTGAACGGCAATTTGTTTGGAGCACACGTGAACGCGCTCACCGGAGAAGTGGAATTCGGCCCAAAACCCACTTGTACGATTACCCGACTTGCCAGGAACTAGCCTAGAAGGTTGATATCAGCAGGCGGCGCCGACGCTCGCTCACCTAGTCGGCTTGTCTTTGCTGACCGCCTACGGCTAGAACGTGCTCCCCTAGCGGATACCGACGATTCCACGCACCGAGTCCAGCAACTTCGCCGGATCGTAGCCCACGCCATCCTTGAACACGATCTCCAGCTTCTCGATGTCGTTGATGTTCGCGGAAGGATCCCCGTGAATCACCACAATGTCCGCTGTCTTGCCAACCGCCAGCGAACCAATCGAATCCGCTTTGCCCTCGAACTCGGCGCCATTCAACGTAGAAATGCGAATCGCTTCAACTGGCGTGAACCCCGCCTCCACCAGCAACTCCACGCCGCGCTGATCGCCGAACCCCGGCAACGTCCCGCCGATTCCCGACGGGTCCGGTCCATTCAGCAGCAATCCGCCCGCTTGCGCAAACGCATGTTCCAACTCCATCTCTTTCTTGAAAATCGCGGCGAAACCGTTTTGCGGATCCGAGTGCACCTGCACTCGCGCCGTTAAGTAGCTCGACCGCGCTTCCGGCAGCATCGCATCCAGCACGCGCTGCTGCAGTGGTGGTCGACCCGGCACAAACTGCTCGAAAACAGGCAAAGTCGACGTGATCGCCACATGATGCTCCACAAGCGTCCGGAACAGCTCTTTCATTTGCGAGCTGTTGCCGTCCAGGTTCGCAAACGTCGCGCCGACGGCGACCATGCCGCCCGGCGGACACTGATCCGGTTTCTTGCCCGGTATGAACTCCGTGTCCACGATGAACCCGTGCTCGAGGTTGTCAATTCCCGCTTCGGCGGCTTCACGGAAACCCACGCTGCACAAGTGCCCGGTGATTTTCAGGTGCCGCTTGTGGGCTTCTTCTGCCGCCACTCGCAACTCCTCCCGCGTGATATTCATGTACGCCTTAAACGAAGTTGCTCCGCTGTCCGCCCAGAAGTTCACCATCCGCCGCGCGTCGTCGGGCCCGCTCAGTTCGTGCATCTGCGTCAAGAAACTATTCGGCCCTTCGAGATAAGGCGCCGTAACATCGATCTTCGGACCCGGCGATTGCCCGGCATCAATCTTGCGTTTCAGATTCAGGTCGGCGTAAGGCTCCAGGCTGCCCGCAGTCCGCATCGTCGTCACGCCCGCGGCCAGATACAGGCGTGGCGCGCTGAACGTGATCTGGTTGACCAACGGGCCCGGAGGGTCCGTTGATTGGTCCGCCGTGTAGTGCAGGTGGTTGTGCATCCCGACCAATCCGGGAATCACACTGTAACCGGAGAGATCGACCACCTTAGCTTGATCGGGTGTTTTCACTGCCGCTGAGTTGCCGATCGTGACGATTTTCCCATCCTGGATCACGATCGCTTGATCCGTGCGCGGCGCAGCTCCGGTTCCATCGATTACGCGCACGTGATTCAACACAACGATGGGAGCATCGATCTTCACGAATTCCCGCACGGCGGGGGAGAGCTGCGAGCGCGACTGCCCTCGGGCCAAGCCGGCCAGAAGTGTGAGCGAAACGAACACCAAAACGGAGCGCCGCATGGTCCACCTCGAATGTAAGAATAAGCAGCGAGATTCTCCTGCCTGACGCTCCATTTCGCAAGTTGCAGGGGCAAGGCGCAGGTGCGCCAGCGACTCCGCGGCACGTGCGTGCAATGCAGTGCCTGGTTAACGCGGTGCATTCGACAGGTCGATGCAACACCATCTGATAGACCTGCGGTTTATAGCTCACACCTGCTTCCATCAGCAGCGCGCTGATCTTGATCTTCATCTGCACCTCTGCCGGACCAGCAGGTTGCGGTAGCGCAGCGTGCGCCGCCGTTCGCGAATCGCCGTCGAGGCCATGCAGCACTCCGGCAGAAAATCGCACCGCAGGCAGTCGCAAATCTTGCTGGCGTGGATGCGGTCGTTCTTCTTTTTTGCGGCGGCAATGGCTCGCAACATCAGCGGGTGCGCTACCTTCAGGGCGACGGCATGCGGCTTGAGGTGATCGTAGATCCAGCCCGTGAACATGGTCGCTTCCATCGCCGCGCTCCACGGCTGTGGCAGCGATCCCATCCACAGGTCCAGGTCCAGGCGTGTAGCGGAAATCGATCCCTCGGCATGAATCCGGCCGCCGCCGTCCTTCACGCAGTAGCTGATCTTGCGCTTGTGAACATCCGGCCCGATGTAATACATAGGTTGCATGGGGGAACCTCCTTGGTGTTTCTGAATCAGCGTCCGCTGAGTTCAGCTTTTCTACACCAAGCGCTCCTCCTTCGACCTATACATTCAAACTTACCAGGAGTTGGGCAGCTACCTCGCCTATAATTAACTTCCGGATTCCTGTCCGACCTGTAACCGCAAAGCCGAATCACTCGTCACATCAACAGAAGTGAATGAACCGGTACACGCTCGTTTTATGCTTTGGGCGATCAGCACGGCGTCGCGGTTAGGCCCACCAACATTTGATTGCAGAACGCTGTCGGAAGGCGGGATTCCTTGTGACGGTGCTAATGGGTCGGCCTTCGAGCAGTTCTCCAGGAAGCTTCTGCGCCATTATGCTCGGTTTCATTATTTTCCTGGTTCCCTTGCCACTGGCCTCCGCCCAAGCGCCCTCAGCAACTTCTCAAGCCGCACCGGCTGACACGCCCCAAAACGCCCCGAAACCGGATACGAAGGCAACCAATGACGAAATCGTTTCCCACGATTCTCCAGCGACGTTTAAGGTGCGTGTCAACGTTGTCCTTGTGCGCGTCGTGGTGCGCGACAACAACGGCAAGGTGATCAAGGATCTGAAGAAAGAAGATTTTCAACTTGCAGACGAACGCAAACCGCAAGTCATTTCTAGCTTTTCCGTGGAGACTCCTGTTTCCCAGGCTCCCACGGCGAAGACGGATCCGGCGGACACCGGTTCCGAGCAAGCACAGGTCAAAGCGCCAGAGCTTCCAGAAAAGTTTGTAACGCTGTTTTTCGACGATTCTCATCTATCGACGCAGGATGCGATGGTCTCGCGGCAAGCCGCCACGAAGTTGTTCGCGACCATGACGGCCGGCGACCGGCTCGCTATCTTCAGTACTTCCGGCCAGGTAGAACAGGATTTTACGGCCGACCGAGGGAAACTCGAGGAGGCACTGCAGCGAATCCTGCGGCATTCGCTCTCGATGGACTCTCCAACGGACTGTCCGCCCATGAGTTACTACGAGGCATATTCGATCGTATACGAAAAAGATCCCACAGCGTCCCAGACGGCGGTGGAGGATATCCTCAATTGCATGGGACCGCTGGACCAAACTACCGCCGCGCACTTGGCGGAGGGAATAGCACAGCGAGAATTAAATATCGAGGAAGCGCAGTTACAGCGGACCTATCAAAACCTGGAGTCGCTGATTCGCAGGATGAGCGTGCTGCCGGGCCGGCGCGTCATCGTCATGATGTCGCCGGGGTTTTTCGTAACTCCTGGGATGCAATGGACCGGTGAGGTGATTGACCGAGCGACCAAAGCGAATGTGGTGATCGATACGATTGATGCCCGTGGCTTGTGGGTTGAGTCTACTTATGACGCATCCAATCCTGGTACGTCGAGCCCCATAAAGCAGCAATTCGAGAGGACAGAGCAATTGTTGAAGGGCGACGTGCTCGGGGAGCTTGCCGACGGCACCGGCGGGAGTTTCTTTCATAACCGGAACGATATTGAGCAGGGCTTGCTGCAGGCCGCGGCAGAGCCAGAGGTTTCCTACGTTTTGGGGTTTGCGCCGCAAAATCTGAAGCTCGATGGAAAATATCATCATCTAAAAGTCACGCTAGTGAACAAAGAAAAATGGGCACTGCAGGCTCGTCATGGCTACTACGCGCCGCGAGTTGCATCCGATCCTGCGGCGGCGGCGAAAGAGGAGATCCGGCAGGCCGTCTTCTCGCAGGAAGAACTGCGTGATATGCCTATTGAATGCAAAACACAATTCTTCAAGAGTGCAAACGGTGCGAATTTGAAGATAGTTACGCATTTCGAAACGAAGGGAGTGAAATTCCGCAGGGCCGACGATCGGAATGACGATGATTTTACGATTTCGACGGCCATCTTTGATGAGAATGGAAACTTGCTGATGGGCCAGGAGAAGCTTCTGGAGCTGAGATTGAAGGATGCAACATTGGAGCGTGTCAACACGGCAGGGCTCACGGTCAAAGCGAGCTTTGATTTGCAGCCGGGGAGCTTTTTGGTGCGCGTGGTGGTGCGCGATTCCGAAGGCGCCCAGATGGCCGGCACGACTCGGGCCGTAGTGATTCCCTAAGACTAATGGAAAAATTAGGCCGAGCTCATAGCTCCTAGTAAACGCGGTAACCGGACAAGTGAAGTCCTGGTCCGGCACTTGTCCGGTAATGCGACTAAACCGGAGTTCCGTCGTCAGACGGCGTGCACATGCTCTAAACCCGAAATTGCCGAAGATGATGGTCCAGGTGCTGATACATCAATGCCGCCCATTCCTCCGGAGTCAGCGGCCCGAAAAAGAAGTGCGGATGCTTCGTGCATGCCGCAGGCCCGCCCGCTGCAAAGCGGTCAATGAATTCGCGTAGGCGTTGTCTCTCCGCCACGAAGTCCCTCTCATCACTCACCACCAAGCTCTTGTCCGTCCCCGAATTGCGGGGCATCGGCTTCTCGTTCACAATCATCGACTTCTTCGCCAACCGCCCCAGCAGCCGCCCAATCAATATGCGCGGCGGACATTTCTCCCCCACCGCCATCTCCATTGCCGCGGAGCAATGCGCCAGCGCCTGCGCTGGATTCATCTTGCCCCACTGCCGCTGGCTATCCGGCCTCAGCTGCGCCATCCGCTCCTTCACCTCGTCCACCGTCGCCGCTTCAAAGAGATTTTTCATGCGTAAGCTCGATCCTCGACGGCGCCAGGCCTCATCTTCACCTGCTATCCCGCCCCCCCTGATTCTCGGGAGTTGGCTAGATTTCACTTGTCCGGTAAGAGTCGGGTTGCCGGACAAGCAGGCGCAGGATTCCTCGGGCTCGTAGTAATCCGTGTGCGCAGTTAGCCCAGAGTAGAATGCCCGTCCCGATGCTGCTCCATGCTACGAGGGAATTGGAACGGAACAAAAGGGCGCATATAACACACCAGAGCGTTATCATGATCCCCCAAAAATAGTAACGAGGCTGCCGAAAAATCTTGCCGAGGGGAAGGAAATGGAGTCCGACGACGGTAGCGGCCAAGACAGGAGCTAGGTCTGGACGATGAAAAGCGTAAGCGATTGTGCCGAGAATTGCGATTGTCGTGAATTCCAAGACAACTACGACAATGAACTGTTTTTTCATCCTTTGTGTCAGCGTGTTGGAGGGCGCAGGGTAGTTTCGACGCAGAGACCTCCCCTTCCGGATGACGTAGATGGAATATCCCAGTAAAGAGATTCCAAAGACGTCGAAAAGAATAATAATAGTGGGCGTGAACGCACGGGCCGTTCCGAGACCCCAGCCAAGCCAACCCATGCCAAACATCCCTCCTACCAGCGCTCCGAAACCGGAACGGAAGACCAGTTGCGCTTGTAAGGAAGGATCTACGCTCATCGCGAGAATGCTATATGAGCGGCGTGGACGAGGCAATCCGTATCGATTCGCGCGGACGTATCCAGGGATCTCTCCCGTCTATATGCGAAGAAAGACCTTATTCCGATACATCCAGTAGAGGATCAACCAACAAACTGCAAGCACCGCGAGTCCTTCGAGCAACGGCTGTAGGGCGGAGCCAGCGATCGCGAAGGCATGGGGACCCAGGTGGATATAGAAGGTAGAAATTAGGAATTTGGGCGTCAGATGGGCGATGAGATAGGCAGCGATGGAGTTCATCCCAATCACCACCAGCGGGAACGCCCATTTCTTGTAGCCCCGCGCTTCGATAATCCAGCAGAACGCAGCTAGAAACAGAAAACACAGTCCGCCACTGAACAGCGTCCAGCTTGGAGTCCAGATGCGTTTTACAACCGGGCAGATTCCCGCGGCGTGAAGCAGCAAACCTGCCGCGAGCCCGCCCGCCCCCGCCAACAGGAGTTTTTTGAACGGAATTTGGGGAGCAGCAGAACGCAACCATCGTCCTGCAATCAAACCTAAAATCATGGTACCGAGCGTGGGGATGAAGCTGAGCGTCAGATAGCCGCCGTCATTCGCAACAAACGGCGCAGTCCGCGGAAAAAGATTCAGGAACCATTGGTCGAAAGCATTCCCGAGATTTGCATTCTTGTTCCAATGGGCCATGAAGCCCGTATAGTTGAGGGACCAATTGTTGGGAACACCTACGGCTTGCCAGTCGAAACCAGGGCCCGCGACCGGATACACAGCCCATGCCAGCCAATAACCGAAAAGAATTGCGGCCAAGGAAATCCAAAGCCACTTTTCTTTTACGTAGCCGAGCAGGAAAAGAAAAACGTAACCGAGTCCGATTTGCGAGAGCGTATCTTCAAACGTGAAGTACGTCTGCGGCCGGTCGATGGACCGCAGGAAAATTCCCAAAATAATGAGAAGGAACGCGCGCCAGATGGCGTGGCCCATTTGATTCCCGAAGCTCTTGCCTTTGGCGGTTCGGCTCGCGATGGAATAGGGCAGCGCGACCCCGACCAGAAAAGAAAAAGAGGGCTGGATCGTGTCATGAAGAGAGCACCCCGCCCACTCCACGTGACTCTGGTTGTAACTTAGAAGATTCCAGAACCAATTTCCGGGGAACGACTGCGCCACCTGCGAGAAACGCAACACTTCGGCCATCATCAAAAGCATCACAAATCCTCGATACGCATCGATGGCTATGTTGCGCGTAGGGGCAGACGGGAGCACTGAAGCGGTTGCGGCGTTACTCACAGGGCTGATCCGTTGCGCTGTTTCGAAAGTCCGTGCGTGAAGTCTGGAAACTTCACCGGCGCGCTGCCTTGCGCGACGGATTTTTCGCTCAGACCTGCGACGGCGCTCCAACTCGCCGCGTCGTAGACATCCATGTCAGGCTCCAAGCCTTCGCGCATGCACTGGACCAGGCGGTACAACATCAAGTAATCCATGCCGCCGTGCCCGCGGTCTTCGGCCTCTTTGCCGTGCTCCCGCCAAAGTTTGTGCTCGTACTGTTCTTTGTAAGGATCCAACCCGGTGAACGCTTCCTCGCCTTTTTGGCCGTCGAGAAAAATGCGGTCAGGGTATCCGCGAAACATGCCTTCGACACCCTTGATGAGATTGATGCGATCGTAGGGATGCGGATTGCTCACATCGTGCTGAACCATGATGGTCAAGCCGTTCGTGGTTTTGATCAGCGAAGTGTTCATGTCCCCACAAATATATTTTTCTTTCCACTTGGGACTGTCTTTGGGAACGTTCGCGGCCCGATAGGCTTCCAGACCTGCCTGAGGAGAACTCATGGAAACGATATAGTCGAAGCGATCCCCGCGGTTGATTCCCATGTAGTTCGCCACCGGCCCGAGGCCATGCGTGGGATAGAGATTTCCGTTGAGCTTGGTGTGCCAATCGCGCCGCCAGAGGCCTTCGGAGCGGTCTTCAAACACGATCTTGCGCAGATCGTGGTTATACGCTCCCTCTCCATGCAACAGTTCTCCGAAAACTCCAGCGCGAACCATGTTCAAGATGAGCAGTTCGCTGTACCCATAACAACAATTCTCCATGATCATGCAGTGGCGGCGGGTTTTTTCCGAAGTGTCAACAATTTGCTGGCACTCCTCGACGGTGTTTACAGCAGGAACCTCCACGCCGGCATGCGTTCCGCCCTTCATGGCGGCTATAGCCATGGGAGCATGCCAGTCCCAGGGTGTGGCAATGTAAATGAAATCGAGATCGTTGCGTTTGCAGAGATTTTCGTAGTCATGCTCCCCGTTGGTGTAAATTTCGGCCCGCTTGCCGCTGCTTTTCTCCGCCATTTCTTGGGCGTGAGTGGCGTGCTCTTTTACAGAGTCACAGATCGCATTCACCTGTACGTGCGGAATCGCCAGGAAATTCGACAGCATGCCGGTGCCGCGGCTGCCGACTCCAATTACACCGAGACGCAGGGTATCTCTGGGCTCAAATTTCATGCCAATCACCGATTCGTTTGTGGTGGCGGCCACGCTGGGGGGCTCAAGAGCAAACGCGGACGGCTCGCCGATTGCCAGTCCCGCGCCGATCAAGCCCACGCCGGTCTTGAGCAGTTGTCTGCGGGAAACCTGCCGCTCTTCATTCTTTTTTTCATCCGTTGTCATTGAATTGTCCTATTCGCTAAATAACATCGGTCGTTCCGAATGCTGATACGTAGAAACCAACTGCTGTTGCTGCGTTGCAGGCGGAAATCCAGCGGGCAATCGTGCAGAAACCTCAGCGTCAGCCGATCGGCGGGCATGGATTTTCCTTCGCGTGCGCATGGCATGTTACACGATTAAGAGGGTTCGCATGTTGTCGAGCTTATGCCGCAAGAACGTTCCTGACGCTGAGCGGTGAGGAATTCGGTGGCCAACGACGTGGTCCAGCGATAAGTTCCGAGTAGCTGTAGGCCGCGACGTCCCTGCTCTCACTCGTGCCTGAGTGCCACCATCGGATCAATCCGGCTCGCTCTGCGTGCCGGAATCCAGCAGGCCAGCGTCGCGACACCCAACAGAATCGCCGGCACACCGATGAAAACCGGAAGGTTGACCACACCCTTCGTAATTCCGTGAACGGAGATCGCGAGCGCGAGTATCCATCCAATCGCCGCGCCCCGGGTGATTACACCCAAGTTCTCGCGAATAATTTGCAGGACGACCCGCCCGCTGGTGGCCCCGAACGCTAGCCGCACGCCAATCTCTCTGGTGCGCCTGGCCACGGCGTACGAAACCACGGCGTAGATTCCGATGGCCGCGAGGCCGAGCAGGAGTGGCCCGAGCACGACGAACATGCGCGCGGGAATCCGGCGAAGATAAAGGTTTCGGTCGATGTGCTGGGAGAAGGTGCGCACGTCGTAAAGAGGCAGCATCGGATCGAGGTCGCGCAGAACGGCACGCGCATCCGAGGTGAGTGCGGTTTCCTTGCCGCTGCGCGTCCTGAGGTGAATCTCGCCTCGGATCGCTGGAAGATCCCGGTAGGAGAGATAGACGGCCGGCTGCGCGGGCTCGCCGAATGCGTCGTAGACCGAATTGCGCGCCACGCCCACGACCGCGAAGCTTCCCCCGCGGGTTTGTATGCGGTGGCCGATGGCATCCGCGCCATTCAGGTAACGGCGGACAAACTCCTCATTGACGATGGCCTGTGCGGGCGCCGCCGTATCCCGCATGTCGGCAAAGTCGTTTCCCTGAAGGATAGGGATGGCCATCACCTTGAAATATCCCGGCGTGACAGTGTTGGAAATGGCTCTATCCTGCCCTGCCTCCGTGCGCACGTGGCCTTGTACAGTGAAAGGCCGCGCCGGAATTCCATGCAAGTCCAGGGGAACATTCGTCGCGATGGCGGCGGCCTCGACGTCCGGCAAGGCGCGCAGGCGTTCCAGCAGGCGTGCGGCAAATTCGCGCTCGGAGGTGTCGTCGGGATTCCGTCCGCTTAGATCGTAGGCGGCCAGCAAGACGCCCTCGGGCCGGAATCGCGGATCCGTTTGGCTTGCCGAGCGAAAACTCTGCAGAAAGAGCGCCGCCGCGATCAGCACGACCATCGCCAGTCCGACTTCCACGCCCATCAGAACTTTGCGCGCACGGCTGCGGGGCGGGGTGTTGGGGCTGGAGCGAAGCCCGTCCTGTGGATCCAGGCGCGCCAGGTGGACCGCCGGCGGCGCGCTGAAAAGCAAACCGCACGCAGCACCAAGTAACGTCGCGAAGGCGAGGGTGAATTCATCCACTCTGGTCTGAAAAAGGATGGGAAAGGCGCCAATCATTGGCGCCATGCGCAATGCGGTGGTGCCCCAAACGGCGATGGCTGCTCCGAGACCTGCTCCCAGGAAAGCGAGCAGCATATTCTCCGAGAACACCAAGCTGACAATGCGCCAGCGTCCCGCGCCCAGCGCCACGCGCACAGCCATCTCGCGCTGGCGGGCGGTTCCACGAGCCAGCATGAGGTTTGCCGTGTTCCCGCAGACCGCCAGCAGCAGGAGCAGCATGACGCCTTGCAAGATGGCGAGCCCGCTGATCAGCAACCGCTGCGGACCGCGCGGCGCTTGCCAGAAGGAAAGAATCTCGCCGCCAATTCCGGCGCTGGCCTCCGGATAGTCGCGCGCAAACTGAGCCATCGCCGCGCTGAGCTGGGTCTGCGCTTCCTCGCGGGTCGCGCCGGGCCGTAACATTCCGATTAAAGAGAACGCGCGGGCGCTGCGATCTTCGAGGTCGCGTGCGCCGCCTAGCAACGCAGGCGTCATCGTTGCCGGCACCCACAGATCGAACTTCAGGGGGATCGTCGTTCCTTGGAAGTGCTTCGGCGCCACGCCGACGACGGTGAGCTCGCGGTCGTTGACGCGCACTTTTTGTCCTACGGCTCCAGGCGCGCCGCCGAACCTGGTCTGCCAGTAATCATAGGAAATCACGAGGACAGGCTCGGTTCCCGGCCGCTCCGCCTCATCCGGTAGAAGGAATCGGCCGATTGCGGGCTTGAGTCCCAGCGCAGGAAAATAATTGCCGGAGACGAGTTGCCCGAAAATTCGCTCCGTCTGGCCCTTCTCTCCTACGTTGAAGGGCACCATCTGAGATGCCACGATGTCCCGCAGTGCGGGCAGTCGGGTCTGCAAGTCGCGATATTCCAGCCAGGAAGCGCCTGGATACCCGTCCGTCTCCGAGCGAGGCTCGACCAGCAGAAAGCTCGATGCGCCACTCACGCCGGGCATCGGTTGGAACAGGATCAGCTGAATCCAGGAAAAGATCGTGGTGTTCACGCCAATGCCGATGGCCAGCGAAACGATGATCACGGCCGCAAGCCCTGGCATGCGGCGAATCGTTCGCCCTGCGTTTCGGAAATCGCCGAGCAGATTCTCGATGAACAGCAGTCCGCGCTCGGCGCGATAGTCTTCTTTCATCGCTTCCACTCCGCCGAACTTGAGCATGGCTTGGCGGCGCGCCTCGACGGGTGACAAACCGGCGCGAAGATTTTCGGCGGTTTGCAGAGCGATATGTTCCTCAATCTCTTCCTTCAATCGTTCGTCCTGCGTCCGCCTGGTCACCAAGTTGACTGCACGGTTGAGGAACCGTCTGAGTGATCTCATGACAAATCCTCCGCTTTCACTTCGAAGAACCGACCGATGATCGCCGATGTCTGTTCCCAACCTTGGGTCTCGAGCTGCAACTGCTTGCGTCCTTCCCGAGTCAGCCGATAGAAGCGCGCCCTGCGATTATTCTCTGAGGCACCCCACGCGGAGGCGATGGCGCCTTCTTGCTCCAGCTTCAACAGCACGGGATAGAGAGTCCCCTGATTGACGGCCAGCAGGTCTCCGCTGATCTGCTCGATGCGCCGCGCGATGCCGTAGCCGTGCTGGGGTCCCAGGACGTCGAGAGTCTTGAGGACCATCAACGCTAGAGTGCCTTGCAGGACGTCCTTTTTTTGTTTCATGACATCATCACTTGGGCCATTTTGGTTTCCAACAGGAAGATGGCACACTTCCTTTGGGAAAGCAACAGGTCAGTCGTGAGGCTTATGGCGTGGCGCTACGATGAAATCTGAGTGGAGATTTGGGTCAGCGTGACGTTGGCCATGGGATAGCCTTGTTCGCGCCAGGCGTCCAGTCCGCCTTGTAGCGGGCGAATGCGGCGAATGCCCTGATTTCTGAGGAGGAGCGCCACACGGGCGCTCGTGGCTTCGTTTGGTCAAGTACAGTAGAGAATAACTTCGCGGTCGCGAGGCAACCGGTCGTTTTTCTCCTGCAACTCGTTGGCGTCCATGCGAAACGCGCCGGGAATGGTTTCTGGGTCGGCTTCGAAATCCAGGGAATGGCGAAGATCCACGATGACGAGATCCTCGCCGTCGTCGATTTTCTTTTTCAACTCCTCGACGGTGATGCGGCCGATGCGCAATTCCCGCAGGAATCGCTGGCGGGCGATAAATTTGTAGCCGATGTACGAGACGAGAATAGCGACGACCACGATGACTAACGAACTGCCCAACTGAAGGGCATGGTCGATCAGCTTGTCGATCTGGCCGCTAAACACATAGCCTAGGCCGAGCAAGCTGCCAGCCCAGATCAGCGAGCCGCAACCATCGAAGAGCAAGAAACGGCGCGTGCGCATGTGGAAAATGCCCGCGAGCGGCGGCGCAACGGTGCCGAGGCCAGGAAGGAATTTTGCGAGCAGAAGGGAACGGGCGCCTTGTTTCGAGAAAACACCTTCGGTGCGACGAACGCAGGAGTCTGGTTCCAGCGAAATCTTGCACAGAAGCTGGAGGACTTTGATGCCTTTGAAGCGGCCGAGCGTGTACCAGATGGAATCCGCGGTGACCGCCGCAAGAACGCTAAGGAAAAGCGCAAAGAAAAAATTCAGACGGCCGCTGCCGGCCAGCGCGCCGGCGGTCAGCAAGAGCGGGAGCGACGGAACGGGCAGGCCGATCTGCTCGGCAAAGACCCAGCCCAGCAGAACTACGTACCCGTGACGCAGAAGGAAGTCGAGAGTGCTGTGCATGGCGCGGAGGTGGGATTCCTCGCTTCTGGTTACTTCTTACTTCGCAACGAAGGGAGCAGTATGCCCCCAGCCGCCGGTCATTACAAATTCGCTGACGGGCTTGCGCGTTCTGGGCGCCAACTCGCGATCGCGCAGTTTTTCAGGCAACGATTGCGGATCACCAGGATAGCCGATAGTCATGGCGGCGACGGGCTCCCAATCCTGGGGAATGTTGAAAACCTGGCGAGCCTTCTCCGGATCGAACCCGGCCATTTGATGAACGAGAAGGCCATTGGAGTTGGCCTCGAAGGTGAGTTGCGCGCTTGCGCTGCCGACATCGTGCATGGCCCAGCGATTGGGTGAACCGTCCTTGGGCATTTTTGTCTGCGCGACGGACATAACCAGCACGGGCGCTTCTTTCGCCCATCCGGCGTTGAATTCCACCAGCGTACTCAGCATCTTGGCGAAATTCTCGGCATCGTCTTTTGTGGCGACGATGTACGTCCACGGCTGCAAGTTGGAGCTGGAAGGCGCCCAGCGTGCGGCCTCGAACAGGCTGCGGAGGACTTCGGGTGAGATGGGTTTGTCGCTATAAGCGCGTGGGCTCCAGCGATGGCGTACGATCGAGTGAAGCGGCACTTCGGTGGGAGCTGGCCTGTGCATGTTTTCCCGCCCTCTTTGGAATTCGATCTCTTAGATGAACTAAAGGCTGCGGACGGTGCATTCCGGCCGTCCGCAGCTCTTCCGGCATTGCTAGGAAATGAACGGGTCAGTCGCCGGACTTCGCCCCCTGCTTGACCATTTCGACGTCGATGGTGATGGCGACATCGTCGCCCACGACTACGCCGCCATTGTCCATGGTGGCGTTCCACTTCACGCCGAAGTCCTGGCGATTAATCTTGGTGGTAGCGGTGACGGCTGCGCGCTGATTGCCCCAGGGATCTTTCACGGGCGCTGTCGGGCCGTCGACATCCAGGACGACTTCCTTGGTGGTGCCGCGGATGGTGAGGTCGCCGGTAACTTTCAGCTTGCCAGCGCCGGCCTGTTCCACCTTTTTCGATTTGAAGGTCATGGAGGGATAGTGAGCGACGTCAAAGAACTTGTCGCTCTTGAGATCTTTGTCGCGGTCGGGTGTCCGGGTGTCAACCGTGGACACGTCGATGGTGACGTCGACGCTGGACTTGCTGATGTCCGCGTCGTCGAAGTTGATCGTGCCTTTCACATTGCTGAACCCGCCGCGCACGGTGGAAATCGCCAGGTGGCGAACGGAAAACTGCGCGGCTGAGTGCATCGGGTCGATTTGCCAAGTGGAAGTTGCCGCTGGTGCGGGCAGCGAGAAAATGGCTGCGAGTCCGGCGGTTACTGCGATTCGAGCTAGAGTGTGGCCCATGTTTTCGATCTCCTTTTAGTTTTTCGTTCTTGTTCCCGAGTATTGGTATTTCAACAAACTGCTTATCCGGCTCCACGGACGAGAATTTCATCGAGCAGCTCAACCAAGGCCTTCAGGTGCGAGGCCGGGATGTGCCGGAACTGGTTCTTGTGCAGCTCACGAATGGGTTGATCCAGCCGTCTGAGCAGATCGAGGCCCGCGGAGGTGATGCGCGCTTTCACGACCCGCCGGTCATCCTTTTGACGCTGGCGGGTGATGAAAGAGCGTTTTTCCATGCGGTCCAGAAGGCGCGTCATGTCGGGATCGTGAGAGATCATGCGGTCGGCGATGTCGCTGCAAGCCAGACCATCCGGCTCCGCGCCACGCAGGATGCGAAGGACGTTGTACTGCGCGCCAGTCAGGCCGTTGCCTTTGAGGAGTTGTTCGGCTTGCTGGCCCAGGGCGTCGGCGGCTTTCTGGAGGGCGATAAAAGCGCGAGCTTCCGCCTGAAGGGAAGCGCGAGTGGAATGGATAGTGGAACTCACACGACTAAAATAGTCGTTATAACGATGATTGTCAAGAGGAAAAAATCAGCCCCGCCTTACGCCTTCCGCAGCGGCCGCAGCTGCACTTCGCTCAAAAAACTCTGCGGACCTTGCGTGGCAATCATGGCCACGGCGTGGGCGACATCTTCCGCGGTGAGCGCTTTCGAGGGGTCCTTGGGACCGCGGCCCGAAAACTCCGTGGCGACGCTGCCAGGGCAGACCACGCTCACGCGGATTCCGTGCTCGCGGAGATCCTCCGCCATGCATGCCGACAGGCCTTGCACGCCCCACTTGGACGCGCAGTACAGGCCGCCACCGGCGAACGCGTTGTGGCCCGCCAGCGAGCTGATGTTGATGATGTCTCCCGCGCCCCGGCGAATCATGGAGGGCGCGACGGCGCGCGAAACCAGGAAAACGCTCTTGAGATTGGTGCTGAGAACGCGATCCCAGTCCGCTTCGGACTTCTCATGGGCCGGCCCGAAAAGACCGATGCCGGCATTGTTGACCAGGACGGAGATGGGGCCCAGCGCAGCCTCGGTTTTCTCGATCAAACGGGCCACGTCGGCGGATTGGGTTACGTCGGCGGGGTGGGAGAAGACACGTGCGGTGCGTTGCTGCAACTCCGCGAAGACTCCTTGCAGGGCTTTGGCGTCGCGGCCGCAAACGGCGACGCTGGAGCCAAGGGCCGCGAGTCGCAGCGCTATAGCGCGGCCAATGCCACGGCTGCCGCCGGTGACCAGGGTTACGGCACCGGACAAAGGCGTGTTGTCACGTTGGTCCATAGTTGCCCTCGCTTATTCGAGCTATTTCGATTTCTTCCTCGTCGCAGCAACTAATTTATGCGACACTCATAGTAACAACTTTCGAGGCGGGCACCGTTTTGAACCGGATTAATAAGCTCGAACGTTGTTGCGTGGGCACACTGCAGACAGGTCGATGGACAAATACCCGTAGATACACAGTTCCCGGCAGGGTACTGCCTTGCGGAGGCCACCCGGCTTTTCCTATAATCCCGAAGTTTCACAAATCAAGGCAATTCCCGGCAGCAACTGGGCGCATCGGAATTCATATGACAGGCTTGGAGTTTGAGCGAGGAGAATGGGAATGAACGGAATACGTATACTGGCGAGCCTCGCGATCGTGGCGGCGCTTTGCTTGATGGTTGGCGGCGCCCCGAGCGCGCTGGCGCAGGCTGCTGCCGGGCAGGACGCTGGCGCAAAGCCTCAGTACACGATGGCGGAGTACAACGCTTACACCGCGGCGCAGTCGACCAAGGACCCCGCGCAGCAAGTGAAGGCGCTCGATGACTTCGTTTCCAAGTATCCGAATTCCGCGCTGCTGGTTTACGTCTATCCGCTCTATTACAACGCCTACAGCCAGTTGAAGAATTTTCCTAAGGTGATCGAGAACGCCGACAAGCTGCTGGCCCTGGGCGACAAGGTGGAAGCGCCGATTCGCTATCAGGCGTATTACGCGCGCGCGTTTGCGTACAGCAACATCAATCCCCCACCGGCCGATCCCGCCATGGCGACCAAAGCGCGGCAAGCGGCGCAGGATGGCTTGAAAACGCTGAACGACCTCAAGAAGCCCGACACCATGAGCCAGGAGGATTTCGACAAGCAGAAGAAGGCGCCTGCGATTCTGTTCAACTACACGGCAGCTAAGGCGTCGATGACGTTGAAGGATTATCCGGCGGCGATCGAGTCGTACAAGGCGGTTCTGGTCTTGACGCCCGATGATGCCATCACCAGCTACAGTATCGGCCAGGCGTATATGGCGATGACGCCGCCGCAGCAGATCGATGCGTTCTGGGCATTCGCGCGCGCGATATCGAAGAGCACGAACGCTACGCAAAAGGATCAGGTGAAGGCGTACCTGCGCAAGCTGATCGTGAATTATCAACAAGCCGCTTGCGACAACCTGACCGATGCCGAGTTCAACGAGCTCTTGCAGTTGGCAGGCAGCTCGGCGGACCGCCCGGCGAGCTACACGCTGCCCAGCTCCGCGGATTTGGATGCAGCACGCAAGGACATGACCATCGCCTCGGTGATTACGGACCTGAAGGCTGCGGGCGACAAAGCCAAGGTGACGTGGCTGGCGGCCTGCGGGCTGGAGTTTCCGGACGTGCCTGGCAAGCTGATCGAAGTGACGCCGGGAACGGACGCGGTTGTGCTGAAGGTTGCCTTCGTAACCAGCGACGCGGAGTTTGATGCCAAGACCACGCCGGACATGGAGGTGAAGGTTGTGGGACAGCCCGACGCGGCGAAGCTGGAGAAAGACAATCCGGTGCGCTTCACCGGGACGCTGACGTCCTACGATCCCGATCCTGCGTTCATGCTGCATTGGGAGAAGGCGAAGGTCAACGAAGAGGACATCCCGAAGGAAAAGGAAAAGGGCAAGAAAACCACCAAGCGCCCGACCAAGAAGCCTTCGCAGTAGAGTGTTCTAGGATAGAAGCAGAAACGGCTCTCCGGTTTTTCCGGAGAGCCGTTTTGTTTTTAGGAACACGTTGCCTCGCTTCGTTCAGCGCGAGGCGTGGCGGTGGTCCAGCTTGTACTCGACGATCTTCCGGCTGAGCGTGTTGCGATGGATGCCGAGGATGTGCGCGGCGCGAGATTGATTGCCGTCGACGCGATCGAGAACGCGTTTGATGAAACGCTTCTCGAACTCTCCGATCGCTTCGTCGAACAAAATGCCTCGCTCCACCATCTGACTCACGAGCCCTTCCAACTGATCCTTCATCACGTCGGCACGCTCCAGAAAAAGACGCCTCAGTTCCCGGGGTGTGGTTCTAATCCAGTTCGCGTCCGGCCAGGATGCGAAACGCTTCCCGGTATTTGGCACGCGTCGCGGCGACAACATCCGCAGGCAACTCCGGACCCGGAGGGGTCTTCGGCCATTGGATGCGTTCGAGGTAGTCACGCACAAACTGTTTGTCGAAAGATGGCTGCGGTCCGCCGGGTTTGTATTCGGCCGCGGGCCAGAAGCGCGAGGAATCGGGAGTGAGCGCTTCATCGATCCAGATGAGGTCGCCAGCCGCATTCGGGAGCAGGCCGAACTCAAACTTGGTGTCGGCCACCAGGATGCCGCGAGGCTCGGCATACGCCGCCGCGCGGGATAAATCTCGATGCTGACGGCGCGAACGCGTTCGGCGAGTTCCTTGCCGACGAGCGACGCCGCTTGCTCGAACGAAATATTTTCGTCGTGACCGCTGACGGCTTTGGTCGCCGGCGTAAAGATCGGCTCCGGCAAGCGGTCGGATTCCCGCAGACCCGCCGGCAGCCCGATACCGCAGATTTTCCCCGTGGAGCGATAGTCTTTCCACCCGGAGCCGGAGACGTACCCGCGGACGACACACTCGATCGGCAGCGGCTGCGTCTTGCGCACCACCATCGAGCGGCCGGCGAGATCATCGCGGTACGCGTCGAAAGCGGCAGGGAACTCCGTGGCGCTCAGCACGTGGTTCGGAATCACATCGTGAAGCAGGTCGAACCAGAAAAGAGAAAGCTGCGTCAGCACGCGCCCCTTGTCGGGGATGCCGGTGGGCAGCACGACGTCGAACGCGGAGAGCCGGTCCGACGCGACGATCAACAGCTTGTCGCCGAGATCGTAGATGTCGCGCACCTTGCCGCGAGCGGCAGGTGAAATGCCGGCAAAATTTGTTTCACGAACGACGCGCATGGCAGCAGAAGACAAGACTAACGATTCCCCCGACAAAGTGCAGAGCATTCTAGCGCAGCGCGACGCGAAGTCAATGTCAGCGGCGGTGGAAAAAAGAGGAAATGAATTCAGCGCCGAAAAAATGCTCGCATTTCTTTTTCTTTTCTGCTTGGGGATTGCGACAGCGCAAGAAAAAATAAGGGGCGAGCTAGGCTCGCCCCGATTTTTTCGGAGTCTGTTGGGAGAACTACGCTGCGGAAGCAGCGGCGGCGCGATGCCTTGGCGCGGGCGCTTCGTCGCCTTCCCAGCGCACGCTGACGAGCTTCGACACGCCGGGTTCCTGCATGGTCACGCCGTAGAGCACGCTGCCCGTTTCCATCGTCTTGCGATTGTGCGTGACGATGATGAACTGTGTCTGGTCGCTCATGCTCGCCGACCAGACGTGTGAAGCGGCCGACGTTGGCCTCGTCGAGCGGGGCATCGACTTCGTCGAGGATGCAGAACGGACTCGGCTGATACTTGAAGATGGCAATCAGCAGCGCCAGCGCCGTCATGGCCTTTTCTCCGCCGGAAAGCAGCAGAATGTTTTGCAGGCGCTTGCCTGGAGGCGACGCGACCACGTCGATGCCGGCGTCGCCGGAGCTGTCCGGCTCGGTCAACCGCATCTCTGCGGTGCCGCCACCAAAGATGGTGTGGAACGCCTCGGAGAAGTTGTGATTGATGGAGTTGAACGCGGCCTCGAATTTCTCACGCGAGACAAGGTCGAGCTCAGTGATGGCCTGCTGCGTATCGGCAATGGACTGCAACAGATCGTCGCGCTCGCGCGTCAAGAAGGTGAAGCGCTGCTCGCACTCGTTGAACTCTTCGAGCGCCATCATGTTCACGGCACCCATCGCTTCGATACGCGCCTTCATCTCGCGGTAATTGGTTTCGGCGATGGCCAGCTCTTCGCCGCTGATGAAGGCAGTCTCGGTGGCGATCAAGTCTTCCGGTTGAGCGTTCACTTCTGTCATGCAAGTCTCGCGCAGGTGCTGGCGGTCGGAATCGTTTCGCGCGCGGTCCACCTCCGCATGGCTGCGCTGATCGCGCAACTCCTGCAGCGACTGGCGTCCCATGCGCAGATGATCTTCCATCTGCACGACACGCGTGCGGCCGGAGTCCCACTCCTGCTCGAGGTCGAGCTGGCGCGCTTCCAGGCGAGCCTTTTCGGTGCGTAGGCCTTCGAGCTGCTGGGCCAGGTCTTCACTCTGTTTGGCAAGCGCGGCGGTCTCTTCCGTGATCGAGGCCTCCTGCTGGCGCAGTGCGGCTTCGCGGCGCACGATCTCCGCGTGCTCCTCGTCCAAGCGTGCTGCAAGAGCTTCGGCAGCGGACAGTCGCTCGTTCAACGCGGCAAGTTCCGCGCGCCCCACGGCGAGCTCATTTTGCTCCGTCAAGATCGAACCGCGCAGCTGTACGAGTTCCTCGGCCAGGCGTGTGCTCTCAGCGTCAGCTTCCGCGCGCGTGGTGTTGGCCACAGCAAGTTGATGCTTCGCCTGCTCCGCGCGGCTGTGGGCATTTTCGACATCCCGGCGGATGTGCAGTAACTCGCCCTGGCAGACCGTTAATTCCAGGCCGAGGCGCGCAAGATCAGCCTGTGTCTGCTCGTGACGATGCTTCGCGGAGTACACATCGCGCTCCGCGGCGTGCTGCTGCGCCGTGAGTTCTTCCAGCGACTGTTCGGCGGCGCGAAGATCGGTGGTCAAAATCTCGAGCGCGGCGCGGGTTTTCTCCGCGCGATCTTCGAGCTGCATCACATCGGCGTCCAGCGCGCGCAACTCGCGCTTCATTCCCAGCGGGCCCGCTTCATCCGCCCGGCCGCCGGTGACCATCCGGCCCTGATAGCACGTGCCGTCCGGCGTGACGAACGCGAACTGAGGGTTGTCGTTCGCAAGCTTTTCCGCTGCAACCGCGCTATCCGTCAAATACGCAGAGCGCAAGCGTGGCAAAAACTGTTTGGCGGCTGCGCCTAGCGGGTCGCGAAATTCCACCAGCTTGTCGAGGCGAGAGATCACGCCGTCTTCGGCGCGGAAGTGCATGATCGGTTCGTACTCGGCCAGTCGCAGGTTGCGCAGCGAGTCCACGAAGAACGTGGCCCGGCCCCCAACCTCTTCGCGAAGCAAAGAAACGCCGGCGCGGGCATGATCGAACGTTTCCACGACCACATATTCGAGTTCGTCGCGAAGGTATTGCTCGATGGCGGCTTCGTGCTGCTCTTCGACCTCGGCGTAATCGGCTAAGACACCGACGGCGTGAAAATCATGGCCGCCGCCGCGCTCGTTGGCGGCGAAAAGCTTTTGCACCGCGTCGGCGGTGTACGATCTATCGTTAAGCACTTGCGTCAGTGTCGAATGACGCGCGCGCACGCCGGAAAGGGTATCGCGCAACGCGTCGGCTTCCTTTGTGGCCGTTTCGCGCTCTTCGCGAAGCCCCGAAATCCGTCCTTGCAGCGCCGCAATCTTGTGATTGAGCGCACCGAGCTGACCGTTAGCCGCCTCCCACTCCATCGCGGCGCGTTCGGCGCCATCGCGGATCTGAATCGAAGACTCAAGCAGTGCTGTTTCATTGCTCTCGAGCTTGCGCAGCGTGGCCGATTGATGCACCAGCGCTTCTTCCGCTTGCTTTTGCTCGCCGTGCAGGCGCAACAAACTCTCGCCGGCCTCGGTGGCACGCTGGCGCAGCGCTTCGATGCGCATTTCGGATTCCTGGATTTGCGCCGAGCGCGCCGCGGCTCGCGCAGCCAAGTCCTCAACTCGACCTCCGACGGTGCTCGATTCCACGCGCAGGGAAACGACCGATCGATGCTGCTCGGAGTTACGCAATTCCCACTCCGCAGCATGTCCTGCGGCCTGTGTGATTTCGGCCGCGATCTGCCCGCCGCGTACGGCCAGCTCTTGGGCGCGCTGGCGATTGAAGGCGATGCGGTTCTCGCTGCGATCCACTTCCAGCGCCGTGAGGTTCAGATGATTTTGGTTCTGGCGAATTCCGGCGTCGAGTTCGTAGATGCGCTGGTTCAGCAGGTCGTGCTCGCTTTCCTGCTGCAGAATGGCTTGCGCGTGTTGCGCTTCGGCGGCGGAGAGTTCTTCAACGCGTTTAGCAATGCGTTCCGCTTCGCCGTCGAGTTCGCGCGCCTTCCCGGCGAGCATTTGGCGGACGATCCCGCGCATCTGGTCGCGAATCTCAGAGTAGCGGCGCGCCTTGGCGGCCTGGCGTTTCAACGAGCCGAGCTGCTTTTCCACTTCGACGACGATGTCGTTCACGCGCGAAAGATTGACCTTCGACGACTCGAGCTTGGCTTCGGCGAGGCGCTTCTTGGTCTTGAACTTGGTGACGCCCGCGGCTTCTTCGATGATGGCGCGGCGCTCGTGCGGCTTGGTGGAAAGAATCAGCCCGATGCGGCCCTGCTCGATGATGGCGTAGGAATCCGGACCCAGGCCGACGCCCATGAACATTTCTTGAATGTCGCGAAGACGCGCCGTGCGGCCGTTGATCAAATACTCGCTCTGCCCCGAGCGATACAATCGCCGGCTGACCACCACTTCGCCGGGTTTGGTGGCCAGCACCGGCTTGTCCGCACCCTTCTTTCGCCGCTTGCCTTTCAGAAATTCCGGCTCGGCCACGGTCTCCGCCGCTGCAACGTCGCCTTCCCCTGTTAGAAGCTCAACAGGCTGCGGCCCATCGACGCTAGCCGGTTCGCTTCCAGCCGCGCCCTCCTCGATCTTGGATTCCGGCCTGACACCGAATGCTTCTTCACTATTGGCCGCCGCCTCCCCCGCCGCGCCCTCCAGAACAAATCGCGCCGCCTCCGCTAGCTCTGGATCTTCCATCGTCAGCGTAACTTCCGCCAGGCCCATCGGCGGCCGCTTGGTGGTCCCGTTAAAGATGCAGTCGGCCATGCGCTCCGCGCGCAGTGACTTGTGGCTCTGTTCGCCCAGCACCCAGGATATGGCGTCGACCACGTTGGACTTCCCACAGCCATTTGGGCCGACGATGCAAGTCGTGCCAGTGCCGCTGAACGTCACAACGGTGCGCTCGCAAAACGACTTAAAACCGATAATTTCGACTTTTCGCAGCTTGAGCAAGTTATCCCCTTTTATTTAGGTCCCCAACGCGCCGAAACAATCTCGTGCAACAACGCGGAACGCGAAGAGGGACGACGCTGCAGTACTCGAGGGAAGGGGTTTCGAGCGACAACTCGACCGTTTCCGGTCGCCCGTCAAAACGATTGGCAGGTTCTCGATCAGAGGCCCAGCCGCCTGGCGCATGGATGGCGGTCCGAAATCGACACTAGCATGATGAGCGGAAGCTGTAAAGAGTTGCGCAAGCGATGGTGGTCTATTTCTTCAATGCCACAATCTCCTTAGGCGCCTCCCAGTCGGGTAAGTGAAGGCTTTTCATTGCGCGGCGGATAAGCTGTTTCTCACATTCGGAGCTGTATTCCTATTGTTGGCAGCCTTCGGCTTGCGTTATGGATAAAAGTTCCAAGTGAGGTGGTACTACTGTCCCATTGACCGGTCCGTCCCCAGGCTCGAAACTCGCAGAGTAACGTATTCCATCTGCCGCGCGGCAACGCAGAGCGGATGGAGGCACTCCTGAGGGAGTTCTGGGAAAGGCGCTTTGGCCTACTTGGGCGCGTGATATAGCTCAAGCGGCAGGCCGTCGGCAAAAGCCTCCACTTCGAAGGCGCGTTTCCTTCCCACGCAACGCCTACTTCCTCCCAGGATAGCGTTCCACGTCTTTTTCAGGCAGGGCTAGTGGTGTGTCAACTGGAGTCAGATCAGGCGTGCATCTTGGCCCCGTCTCTGCCGATAGGGTTAGCAGGACCCGGAGAACCGCGAATGTCAAAGCGTAGTCCCCTGAAACGATCTGTGCGCAGCCCGTGGCCCTCGTTTGCGCGCATTGCCGTGGTGCTCTTCTCTTATTTGGGCTGCACTGCTGCGGTTCAAGCGAGCGCGGCTCCCACGACGACGACGCTAGCCGTCGCTCCGGGCAACTCCGTCGCCGCTGGCACGCCGGTCACGCTGACCGCGACGGTGACCAACCCCGCTCCGGTTTCCGCCGGCCTGGTGACCTTCTGCGACGCCGCTGCGGCACACTGCTCCGGCCCCGCGATCCTCGGTACCGCGCAACTGACCGCCAGCGGCACCGCCGCCGTCAAGCTGAAGCTGGGGGTTGGCACTCACCAAATCAAGGCCGTATTTGACCACACCAATGCCAACCTTGGCAGCACGTCTTCGGCACAATCGATCGTAGTCACCGGCAACGCCACGTACGCCACCAGCATGGCCATCTCCGCCAGCGGTAATCCAGGCGATTACACTCTGTCCGCACAGCTGGCGGCGTTTGGCCGCGTTGCGCCCACGGGCACGGTCTCTTTCCTCGACATCTCCAACGGCAACGCAGTTGTGGCGACGGCACCCACGCTAGGTGCTGCACCTCCGCAAACGATGGAGCTGCTCGGCGCGCCCTTCCCGGCAAGCAACACTCCCTACGAGTCCTTCGTCCCAGCCGCAGGCCAGAATCCCGCCATCGGGCCCCAGACGTTCGGAGTCGCGGTCGGCGATTTCAACGGCGATGGCATTCCGGACGTGGTGACAGCTGGCGTCGGCGATGGTCTGCTCAGCGTCCTGATTGGCAACGGCGACGGTACGTTCAAACCGCGCATCACGTACCAATGTCCGGTCGGCAGCGATCCTTCAACGATCGTGGTCGGCGACTTCAACGGTGACGGACGGCCAGACCTGGCGGTCGTAGTCGGTTTCAGCGGCACCCAGACGCTCAGCATCCTTCTGGGCAACGGCGATGGAACGTTTCAGACGCAGGTACCCTACGATGCGGGCCGCGATCCGGTCGGGCTCGCGTCGGGCGATTTGAACGGCGACGGCTTCGCTGACTTGATCGCCGTCGACCTCGCCAACAACAATGTGAACGTTTTTCTTGGCAACGGTGATGGAACTTTTCAGCCGATGGTCAGCTACGCGGTCGGCAATACTCCGTATTCGGCGGTTGTCGGCGACTTCGATCAGGACGGAAATCTCGACGTCGCTGTGACCAACAGCGCCGACAACACGGTCAGCATATTGTTGGGTAATGGCGACGGGACGCTCAAGCCACAAATCACATATGCGGTCGGCAGCGGGCCACGCACTTTAGCTTTGGCCGATTTCAACGGCGACGGATTCCTGGATCTCGCGGTCACGAATTTTAACGACAACACTGTCACCATACTCTTGGGCAATTCCGACAAGAGCGGAAACTTCCAGGTGCAAGGGCCGGCACCCGCGACCGGAGCGAATCCCGCGGGCATCGCCGTCGGCGACTTCAACGGCGACGGACTTGCCGATCTTGCGGTCACAAACTCCGGCGCCAACACACTAAGCGTGCTTCTCGGCAAAGGCGACGGCACATTTCAGCCGCAAGTCGCCTTCACCGCTAACATCGGCGCTTCGCCGTATCCGGTGGCCGTGGGCGACTTCAACGGTGACGGCATCCCCGACCTGGCCGTTGCGAACTACGGCGCCTTGTCCGCCAGCATCATGCTCGGAGTTCAGACGGAGACGCTGACGGTCAACGATGTCACCGTGAACGGCCCAGGCACTCACAACGTGCTCGCCAGCTATCCTGGCGACACCGCGCACGCGCCCAGCCAATCGTCGACCGTGCCGCTCGTCGGCCTTTTTGCTACCACCACAGTGCTGACATCGTCCGCGCAAAGCGTGCCCAGCGGCCAGCCCTTCACATTTACCGCGACGGTGAGCGCTGCCAGCGGTGTCCCCACGGGCAGCGTGACGTTCTACGACGAAGGGAACTTGCTCGGGACGGCGGCCGTCAACGCCAGCGGCGTGGCCACGTTCACCGACACGTTATCCGTGGGCACGCACACGGTCACCGCCAAATATACCGGCGACACGAACTTCAACGCGTCCACTTCCGCCGGCGTCACGGTTACGGTGACGTCGCAAACCGACTTCGTCGTCGGCTCGGCCGAGACTTCGCAAATGGTCAACCCCGGCGGAAAGGTATCGTACGCAATCGTCGTCGTAGCGGTGAACGGGTCGTACAACAGCCCGGTCACGCTTTCGGTGGCGGGCCTGCCCTCGGGTGCGACGGCGACATTCAGCACGGCTGCGCCGACTCCGGGTGACAACAGCGCCAGCTCCATCCTGACGATTCAGATGCCGAAGACTATGACGCAAACGACGTCTGCGGCGCCTGGAGTTTTCTCAGGCAATCTGCCACGCAACCTGCTGTGGCCGATGCCACTGGCTACGCTGGCAGCCGTATTGTCAATGCTGGCGTTCAGCCGCCGCGTCAGGTTCTTGCAGCCCCGCCGCGTCGCTGTCTGGGCGATGACCTTCGCGCTCTTCGCCGTTGCCATGGCGGGAGTCTCCGGTTGCCGTGGTGGATTCATCGCGTCCACGCCGTCCAGCTACGCGATCACCGTAACGGGAACGAACGGCGCGCAGCAGCATTCCACTACGGTGATGCTCAATGTCCGCTAAGAGAGGGTTCATGTCATTTCGGATCGCAGGTCTGCTGATTTTCCTCGGGCTGGCAAGCAGCGCGTTTGCGCAAGACGCGACCAAGGCCGAGTTTTCCGGCGGACTCAGCTACATGCACTCCAACGCAGCGGACGGCATGTGCGGTTGCTTCTCACTGGTTGGCGGCGACACCAGTTTCGTCGTCAACGCAAACCAGAGATTCAGCGCGGTGGCCGACTTCGGTTATCAGCACTCTGCCAACATCAACTCAACCGGCTACGATCTTGGGCTGGTTACGTATATGGCCGGGCCGCGCGTATCGTTCCGCGGACAAAAGCTGACGGTGTTTGGTCAGGCGCTCATGGGCCGCGCAAATGCCACTTCGACTTCGGTGTTCAACAACGGCAGTGGCTTGGCAGGCAGCGCCGGCGCCGGCGTGGACCTCCGCCTGACGCAGCGGTTCTCGTGGAGAATTCTCGAAGCGGACTACGTGTTGACGCGCATTCCCAATGGGGAAAACAACATCCAGAACAATGTGCGATTTAGCATGGGCGTGGTCTTCCGCCTAGGCTGGCTGCCACCGCAAGGCCCTCACCGCCCTTACGATCGCCCATACTAGGATTCCTGGTAGGGGCGCAATACATTGCGCCCCAGCTCGGCAACCAACCTAACCCAAGCGCTCTTCGGTGCTAGTTCGCTGCCGCCGTCGTCCCCTTCAAATATTTGTCGTACCAAGCCAAGATCCGGTTCAGCCGGTCCAGCAAGTGCTTTTCTTCCTGAAAGCCATGCGGCTCGCGCGGATACACCACCATCTCCGCCTCCACACCATAGCGCTTTAGCCCGCGATACAACTCCTGGCTCTGGCCCAACGGATCAATGGTGTCCGCATCGCCCTGAAGCACGAGCGTCGGCGTCTTCGCATCCTTCATGTGCACAAACGGCGAGCTGTTGAGGAATCCCTCGGGTTTCTCCCACGGCACGCCGTAGAACCACTCGTCGCCCGCCGGGTGGTCTTCGGTTCCAAATTCCGAAATCAAGTTCGCCATGCCCGCTCCGGAAACCGCGGCCTTAAAGTCATTCGTTTGCGTGATCGCCCACTCCGCCATGTAGCCGCCGTACGACCATCCGCCGATGGCCAGACGATTCGGGTCGGCGATCCCGCGATCCACCAAATCCTTCACCCCCGCCATCACATCCTTGAAGTCACCGCCGCCCCAATCACCGCGGTTGGACTCTACGAACTTCTGCCCGTAGCCCACCGAGCCGCGAATGTTCGGGTAGAAGACGGCGTAGCCATGCGTCGCCAAGAGTTGACCCCAAGTGTCAATCGAATCCGACCAGCGCCCAGTCGGCCCGCCATGAATCAGGGCAATCAGCGGCAGCTTGGTCTTGCCGTCGGAGCCTTGCGGCTTCAGCAGCGCGGCCTGGATTTCCACGCCGTCGAACGATTTATATTTGTAGTATTCCGGCGCGCTGAGCGTGAACTGCTTCCAGGAATCGTTTAGGTGCGAAAGCTGTTGCGGCGTCGTTTTCTGGTCCCAAAGCCAAAGCTCGGCAGGACGTGTTGCCGACGCCGAGACGTATGCGATTTCGCCCGTAGGGCTTACCGCTATGCTGCCCATCGGTGCCGGTGAAGGCGCCAGATCCTGCCGAGCGCCGTCGGTTGAATACGTGACGAGCAAGTTGGAAAAGCCATTGGCGGCCACCAGAACCAGGGAGCCATCTTTGCGCCAGTGGTAATCCATTACTGGGCGATCCAGGCTTGCGCCGGTCAGATTTCGCGAAGCGCGTCCCGGAATCGGCAGCAGCATAAGGTCATGAGGCTCGGGACCGTCTTCCCGCGAGCCCACATAGCTCACCGCCTTTCCACTCGTCGAGACGCGCACTTCACCGAACGGGCCATGCGGCGCGAGCAATAGCTTCGGCCCGCCGTCCGTTGCTCCGGGGACGGTTGACAGCCAAAAAAGGCGCTCGGTGTACTGGTCGGATTCCGGTCGGTCGGTGGCCTTCACAATGAGGCCGTCGCTGCTGGGCACCCACGCGAGCTCGTTAACCTCCCACTCCTTCTTCGTCAGATGGCGGGTTTCGCCGCCTGCCACGGTTAGCACCCACACCCGGGCGCGCTTGTCCTCCTTATCCGCGACGTGCGCGTCGTCTTTATCCTTCTGCTTTTTCTCTTCCTCGTCCGTTTTAGCATCGGGTGCCAGGAACGCGATCTGCTTCCCGTCGGGCGACCATTCAAAACTCTTCACGCTGCGCTTGCCTTTGGTGACCGCAACACCTTCACCTCCGTCTGCCCGCATCACGTAAATCTGCTGCTCCTCGTCACGATTGGAAAGGAACGCGAGTTGTTTGCCGTCCGGCGACCAGCGCGGCGAAGACTCCGCCTTTGCGGAATACGTAAATTGCCGCACGGCGCCGCCCTGCTTGTCGTAGACCCAGATGTGGCGCGCCCGGGTCGTGCCCTTGGGTGGCTCGGTGACCACAAACGCGAGCCGCGAGCCGTCCGGAGAGAACTGCAGCTCGGAGATCGAGCGGATGTTGAGCGAAGCCTCCGGCGTCAAGAGTTTAGCTTTGCCGCCAGCCGGACTATCTTGAGCGAACCCCAGCGGCGTCAGGCCCGCCGCCACGACCATGAGGATGCCCGCCGCCCTCGAAGAAAACCAACGCGTGTCGCGCATAAGCTGCAACTCCTCTCGATTCCAAAGCCGACTGGTCACTCTATGAGTCGCCTGCACGTTCGTCAACGTCGAATCTGCGCGGCGCCCGCCCTAGCAGAATCAATGACTTCCCAAAATGGCCCACGCGGATTCCTCCCTACGAATCTCGCGCCATCGGCCGGCAATCACTTTTTATCCACCGTTTTTCCACCGGCGCAGTACCGGGACTGTACTTCCGCAGCCCCAAAACTGTCCCTCGTACAAGTTGTTCGCGCAAACCGCCCTTCACTAGCATGCCACTCCCTGGCGATGTCCCCGTCAGATAGGCCGCTGAGCTGGCCCAGCTCTAAGAACGCATCGACCTAAAGAAAACGGAGAGAACCGCTTACATGCATTCCTCGCCCGAAAATCGAGGTCCACTCTTTGTGTTCCTCCTCGCTATGCTAGTCGCTACGCTTTCGATCTCTGGATGCGCCGGAGTCGCCAGCGCTCCCGCCACCACTCCCACAAGCCCTGCTTCTCCCGGTACCGCGCAGCTTACCGTGACTCCCAGCAGCGTTTCGCTTAGCAACACGGTTGGCACCCCCGCCTCGCAAAGCGTCACCGCCACAAACTCCGGTAACGCCGCTCTGAGCGTTAGTCAGGTCAACATTGCCGGGACGGGTTTCACCATGTCGGGCATGACGCCCCCCTTCACTCTCTCCCCAGGCCAAAGCCAGAACTTCAAGGTGATGTTTGATCCCACGACCTCCGGCAGTGTCAGCGGGACTCTTACGATCATGACCAGCGCGAGCGCCAGCCCCATCATCGTTCCGCTGCAGGGAACCGGCGCGGCCGCCGCTCCAGCCGTAAGCTCCATTACGATCTCCCCGGCCACGGCCTCCGCGATTGTCAGCAGCACGCTGCCATTCTCCGCCACCGTGCAGGGTGCCACCACGAACACCGCCGTCACTTGGAAGGCCACGCGCGGCACCATCACGTCCGCTGGCGTCTACACGGCGCCCGCCACCACCGGCAGCGACACCGTCACGGCGACCAGCGTCGCGGACACCACCAAATCCGCCTCCGCGGCCATCACCGTCATCGCCGCTCCCGCGAACCCGACGGTAACTTCCGTAACCATTTCTCCGGCTTCCGCCTCCGCGACTACGGGTGCCTCCGTTCCGTTCTCTGCCACTGTGCAAGGCACCGTCACCGACAAGACCGTCACGTGGAAAGCCTCGCTGGGCACCGTCACATCCGCAGGGCTCTACACTGCTCCGGCCAGCGCGGGTACGGCCACGGTCACCGCCACCAGTCACGCCGACAGCACCAAATCCGCCTCCGCGAGCGTTACCGTCAATGCTCCGCTAGTCGTGACCTCCGTCACCGTCTCTCCCTCCACTGCTTCTGTGATTACCAGCGGGACAGCGCAGTTCGCGGCCACCGTCGCGGGTACGGTAACCAACAAGTCCGTCACCTGGAAGGCCGCTCACGGCACCATCACGTCCGCGGGCCTGTACACGGCTCCCGCTACCGCCGAGAGTGACACCGTCACGGCCGCCAGCGTCGCTGACACGACGAAGACCAGCACGGCCACGGTCACGGTGTCCGCGCCGGTGGTGACTTCGGTCACAGTCTCCCCCTCCACGGCTTCCGTGATCACCAGCGGCACAGCTCAGTTCAGCGCCACTGTTGCGGGTACAGTCACAAACAAATCGGTCACGTGGGAAGCTAGCGGCGGCACCATCAGCGCCGCTGGGCTGTACACCGCTCCCACGACGGCTGGCACGTACACGGTCACGGCAACAAGCGCAGCCAATACCGCCAAGACCGGAACGGCAACGGTCACTGTCGCCGCGCCAGTCGTAACTTCGGTTACGGTTTCGCCGTCCACGGCTTCCGTGTTGACCACTGGCACAGCTCAGTTCAGCGCCACCGTCGCGGGCACGGTCACAAACAAATCGGTCACGTGGAAAGCGAGTGGAGGCACGATCAGCTCCGCCGGACTGTACACCGCTCCCACGACGGCTGGCACGTACACGGTGACGGCAACGAGCGCGGCCAACACCGCGAAGACCGGAACGGCAACGGTCACCGTGTCCGCACCGGTGGTGACTTCCGTCACGGTTGCGCCATCCACGGCTTCTGTGCTGACCAGCGGCACAGCTCAGTTCAGCGCCACTGTTGCGGGCACGGTCACAAACAAATCGGTCACCTGGAAAGCAAGCGGCGGCACGATCAGCTCCGCCGGACTGTACACCGCTCCCACAACCGCCGGCACTTATACGGTGACCGCCACAAGCGTAGCCAACACCGCCAAGTCCGGCACCGCAACGGTCACGGTGTCCGCACCGGTGGTAACTTCGGTCACGGTTTCTCCCGCAACGGCCTCCGTGATTACCGGCGGCACAGCTCAGTTCAGCGCCACGGTAGCAGGCACCGTCACGAACAAATCGGTCACGTGGAAAGCAAGCGGCGGCACGATCAGCTCTGCCGGACTGTACACCGCTCCCACGACCGCCGGCACTTATACGGTGACGGCCACAAGCGTAGTCAACACCGCCAAGTCCGGCACCGCAACGGTCACGGTGTCCGCACCGGTGGTAACTTCGGTCACGGTTTCTCCCGCAACGGCCTCCGTGATCACCGGCGGCACAGCTCAGTTCAGCGCCACCGTCGCAGGCACCGTCACGAACAAGACGGTCACGTGGAAAGCAAGCGGAGGCACGATCAGCTCCGCCGGACTGTACACCGCTCCCACGACGGCTGGCACGTACACGGTGACGGCAACGAGCGCGGCCAACACCGCCAAGTCCGGAACCGCCACGGTCACAGTTTCCGCACCGGTCGTAACCTCGGTCACCGTTTCTCCGAGTTCGAAGTCGGTCACCACGGGTGCCACAGTGGATTTCACCGCCACGGTTGCAGGCACGGTCACCAACAAGGCCGTCACCTGGAAGGCGTCGCTGGGCTCGATCAGCGCGGGCGGCGTCTTTACGGCGCCCTCGAGCGCTGGCACCGCCACGATCACTGCCACCAGCGAAGCTGACACCACAAAATCCGGCACCGCTACCGTCACCGTTTCCGCGCCTCAGAACACCGGCGCGCTTCCGGCGTTCCCCGGGGCCGAAGGCGCCGGCGCCGGCACTGTGGGGGGGCGCGGCGGCCAAGTCATTGAAGTCACCAACCTCAACGACTCGGGCACCGGCAGCTTGCGCGATTGCGTCACCGCATCTGGCGCGCGTACTTGCGTCTTCCGCGTCGCCGGAGTCATCCACCCCGCCTCGATGATGGCGATTCGCAATGGCAACCTCACCGTGGCCGGCCAAACCGCGCCCGGCGGCGGCATCACCATCGCCGGAGACAAAATCGGCGTCGCCTCCATCTTCTTCATCACCGCCAATGACGTTGTCCTCCGCTACCTAACGTGCAGCATTGGCCTGGGCAGCGGGCATTCGCCGGGACCCTCGACCGGCGCCGGCTGCTTCGAGTTGGCCAGCGGCAACAACCAGCACAATGTCCTGCTCGATCACCTCACCCTGCGCTGGTGGGATGACAAGCCCTACCTGATGCTTAGCAACGGCGGCTTTTCTCCCATCACCAACACTGTCGTGCAATGGAGCTTGATGTACGAGCCCAGCGACGGCCACCAGGTCGGCCCCGATGACCGACGACACCGGTGGCTTCGCCAACAAAGACACCAACGACGACTTCCATCACAACATGTTCGTCAACATCGGTCACCGCCTGCCGCTGTACAACACCAAGAGCGGCCGTTGGGTGAGCAACATCGTCTTCAACTGGAGTTTCTACGCTTTGCTCGCGGAAGGCGGCGTGAACATCGACATCATCAACAACAAATACGTCGCTGGAAATCTGAACAGCGGCAACGGAAACCACGAGTTCGATTTCAACAACTCACAAAGCTCCGACGATCCCGATGGCGTGATGCCGGGGCCCCCTTCCGCGTACGTCAAAGGGAATGTCGGTCCCCATCAGTCCGACGCATCGGGCGATCAGACGTTACTGACCTCGCAGGGAAGTGAAGCCGGAGATGGCGGAGGCGCTGTGCCCTCAAGCTGGTTCCGCGGTTCGCCACTTGCCGGGCAGACGTTCCCAATCACCGCGGACTCGGTGGCGAATCTCGACAACGTCCTCCTGCCCACCGTCGGCAACTCGCAGATGGTCGATTGCACCGGCAACTGGGTCAACCGCCGCGACTCCGTCGACAACCGCATCGTCACGCAATACAAAAACAAGTCGGCCGGCAACTTCTTTACCACCGCCGACTCGACGCACTCGATTCCATCGATCGCCGCAGGGACGCCGTGCACCGAATCGCAGCACGACGGCATTCCCGATCAGTGGAAGACCGAGCAGGGTCTCAGCACCACCGACCCGAATCTCCACAAAGAGGTCGCGCCAAACGGCTACACCTACCTGGAAAACTACATGAATGGGCCGGCGGGTTCCGCTTCGCTCAAGCCCAACATCAAGGTCTGGAATTGGGCCGCCACGCGCCCAGCTTCGGACGCCGCAACAACTACATCACGACCGCGCGCCGCCGAAGAAAACCCGGTCAGCGGCCGCGGCCACTTCTAGCCAGTTCTTTGTACGGTGAACGTGTGCCCAAGCAGGCCTCACCCTCGTCGTCTGAGGGTGGGGCTTTTTCTTCGATTTTGCGGAGCCTAATTAGTTCCGCGTGTCCTGCTGTTTCTTCCACTCCTCGCGAAACGCCTGCTCGCGTTCAGCCACGTAACTCTTATAGCCCTCGGGATCCACAAACGGATTCGCCGCGCCATCCGTTCATCCGCGCGAACTTCTCCTCCATCCCGTAGTAATCCCCGTGCGCGCCCAGAAACACGTCGCACGGCAGCGACTTCAATACGCGAAACATCTGCTCGTAATCCTGCGCGATCTGCGGATACGCTGCGTTGTTCACCAGCTTGTACCCGGGATTCACGTTCGGGCTGCCCACGATCACCACGTCGTACGTCTTGCCTCCATCCGTCGAACCTTCATCGTCCAGGTCGTGCAGCCCTTGGTGTGCCCCGGCGTCTATGTGCGCCACCAGCACCACGCCGCCCAGCTTCACTTCGTCGCCGTCATGCAGCACGCGATCCACTTTCGCCGGCTTGTACAGATTGTCCGGCGAATTGCCGTACTGGAAATCCGTCTTCCCGCCCGACTCGACCACCGGCACATCCCCATCCATCACCATGTACTTCGCCCCGGTCAATTCCTTCAGCCGCGCGCTTCCCGCGCAATGATCCCAATGCGCGTGGCTGATCAAAAGAATCTTCATGTCGCTGAACTTGAACCCCAGCTTCTCCATGCTCGCCTGAATCAGCGGAACGTTCGCTTCCATGCTGCTGTTGATCAGAATGTGCCCCTCCGGCGTCGTAATCAGATACGAAGCCAACCCTTTGCTGCCGACGTAGTAGACGTTCCCCACCACGCGGTGCGGAGGAAATGGCGTGGTCCAGTCCACGCTGTTCTGCGCAATCGCGCTGCTCGCAAAACTCATCGTCGCAATCAAGCAAAGCAGCGCAAGAGTGAGAAGCGGCTTGGCCTTCGTCATGAGTGTGTTCCCATCATTTTCTTCCCCGAGGGTGGGTCTTTCTTCGCTATCGCGCCCCGACCACGGGCAGAAGCAACGCCGACGGATGCTCCGCGTCGTGCAAGATCGCGTTGGTCGCCGGCAAGATCGCTGGCTCCGTCTTTGCATCACCGCCGGTGTAGCGTATCTCCCCCGTGTTCAAATTGCGATCGAATCGCGGGAAATTGCTGCTCGAAACCTCCAGCCGTAACATGTGCCCCTTCTTGAAACACATTGCTGGTCGCCCACAGATCAATCGTCAATTTGTAGACCTGCCCCGGCGTGATCAGCGTCGGCGTTTCCTGTGACTCGCGATACCGCGCGCGAAGAATTCCTTCCGTCAGGTTCTGCGCGAATCCGTCGGGCCCCACGTCTACCAGCTTCGCCGTGAAATCCGTGTCGGCTGCCGAGGACTTCGCGTACAGCTCCAGGCTCACCGGGCCGGTGACTTCCGTGTCCTGCGCCATCGGCGGGTGTCGAGTACACCAGCACGTCGTCGCGCGCCTCGACCGCGCGCTGATCGCGCGGGCCTGGCGGCCAATGCTCACCGTCGCAGCACAGCGGTCCGCCCACGGTCGGCACCGGATTCGCCGGATCGTAGACGTATTGATCCGCCGTCTCCTTGCGCGGCGCCGACGTCGGAAGCGTGCCATTCCCGCGAAGCAGAATTGCGCCTTGCCCGACCGAGTGCAGAAAATATTTCGTCTCGTGCGCCCGCGCCAGCGGCCAGTCCTCCTCCTCGCGCCATTCGGTTCGCTCCCATGACGAAAATCTTCACCGGCTTCTCGGATGCGAATTCATTCTGCGCGCCCTTGAAAAGATAGTCGTACCAGGCCAGCGTGACGTCATCTTCCTCGATAGGCCGCGTTCGCGCCGAAATCCACGTCGCCGATTTTGCGCCCGCCTCCGGCATGCCCTCCGATGATCACCAGCAATCGCTGCCCGTTCCGCGCGGCATCGCTTCCGCCATGCGCCGCGAATGCCTACGATAGTTGCGCAGCGAGCCGCCCTGAAAAATGTCGTACCACGCGGCGACATGCAGCGCGGGAACGGTGATGTCAGCGAAATGCTCTTCGATCGACGATGCGTTTCCAGTAGTCGTCGTAGTTCGGGTGCGCGAGCCAGTCCAGAAAATACGGCGCCAGCGAAGCGGGCGAGCTCCCGTCCGCCTCTCGCAGCGGATGAACAGCGGATAGCTCGCCAGCGGAAGTTTCCACATTCCGTTCACTGCATTCGTGTTCTTCGCCACGCGCCGGTCGAGCGTGTCCTGCGCCAGCCCCGACGTCCACGATTCGTTGAACCATTGCTCGAACGCGCCGCCCTGATACGTCCAGCTCGTCGTGGTAGTTGCTGGCTGGTCACCACCGGGCATATGCCCGCCAAATGCGGCGGATGCGCGATTGCCGCCAGCATCTGCGTCGCTCCCACGTACGATCCGCCAAACATTCCCACCTTGCCGTTGGAATACGGCAGCGCCGCCGCCCATTCCACCGTGTCATACCCATCGTTCGGCTCGTTCTCAAACGTGTACCACTCGCCCTCCGACGCGTACCGCCCGCGCACATCCTGGACGATCACCACGAACCCGCGCGCCGCGCCCCGCAACCCGAGCTCGGATCGGTCCTTGTTGTAAGGCGTCCGCTGCAGCAGCACCGGAAACTTCCCCTCCGCCTTCGGCCGGTAAATGTCCGCGCGTAGGGTGACGCCGTCGCGCATCTTCACCGCAACATTCCGCTCGTACACCACTCCATACTGTTCCGCGGCCAAACACACTCCGCCGCTCAGCATCGTCACGAACAACAAAAATGTCGTCGCCCGCCGAACCATCGCCTCACCAATCGCCATCCCGTTCCGCTTCATCGCTTCTCCCTCGACGCATCCATTCCGCACCCGCCAACCGCAAAAAAGTATCACACTGCGCCGCATCGCACTCACGCGATGTCATTCCGAGCGCAGCGAGGAATCTTTGTGAGTTCGTCTTTGTAGCGGCGAGTTCATCTCGCCATCTTGTATTTATTGCTTTGTAGTGGCGGGTCTTCAGACCCGCTCCTTCGTTCCATTGTCACCACCACCCCCTCCTGCTATCCTCCGGCTGAAGCCCATTGGAGGACGCACCATGACGCAAGCATTAGCAGCATTAGGCGCGGCCGGACCGCTCCTCGTTGCCCTCATCCTCATATCCCTTGGCATCGGTCTGCCCATTATCATCGTGCTGGCTATCCGCTTTCTTTGGGACCGCAATGTGAACATCGGCCGCTCCCGCGAACTCGACAAGCTGATCTGGCAACTCCACCGCGTAGCCTCCGCCCTCGAGCAGCAAAATGCCTTACCCGTCTCCGCCGGCCAGCCAGTCGCCGAGCGCAGCCCCGCCCGCGTCACAGCCCCAACGCCAACGGCCGCGCCTGCCGCAATCCCCGCCGCGCAAACGCCGAGTGCTCCGTCGCCCGTGGCCCAAACCCCCGCTGCCACGCCTCCCACGATCGCCGCACCAGCCCCCGGCGAAACGCCAAAGGCCGGCGTCAACTCCATGTTCGGCTTTTAGTCCGCTTGATCCCGGCTCAAGGTGTGAATGTAGGTGTGAATGTAGCGCCGGGCTTCAGCCCGGCACGTGCTTGGCACCCAACGATCTTCGTCCACTGGTTCTCCGGCCCGGTGCCGCCGGGTCCCGCATGCTTGGGGGTTTCAAGCGTGCGGTTTTTGACTTTCTCTGCGCGCGTGTTTTCCTTCGACCCCCCTCGCACACCCGCCATTTGCGGTGCCTGCTTCCCGGACGATTCTGCGGGGCCGAACGAACGTGAGGAATCTGCTTTATTCTCTGCCCCTTGTACCCACGACCTTTTGCCCTGAGCCTCCAAAGGGAAGGTTCGTCCCGTGCAAGTGAGGACCTCTGCGCCATCGCGTCTTCTTTGCTCAATGCATCTCTCTCGTTCTTCCGCTACGCGCGCAGCTTTCAGACGAGGGCATCCCTCGATCACGTACCGCCGACAAGGGGGGACCAAAAGAATTGCGGCGGGCCATCCGTCCTCGAAGACTGATCACGTCCATATTAGTATCGAGGAATGTAATGCTTCAAAGGGACCTTTGCGTGATAGCATGCCGGGCCAGGCCTCTAGGAGGTCGAGCCGCCTCGGGCTTTCCCCAGGGTGAATTTCGCTTTGGGTTAGGATGCGGTGGGGTCACCCACTGCACGCAGGAGAATCTACTTTTCTGCCCGAGGCGGCGAATCAAACTACCTTGACGAATAAGGTCATTCTGTGTGCAGTTCAAGACGAAGCCGCGAAACTGATTCGCAGGCACCAGAAATACCTCTCTGACCTCTCAGCAAATATTCGGCGAAAAGAGCGGCGGTCTGGTCTCACGATTAGGAAGACCATGCACATGCCGGCATATTGGTCGGCGAACGCAGGCTTCAATCCTTACCACGTCAAGTCACACGCGAAGGGTATAGCCTACGCGATTGACAAGGCTCTGGTTGCCGGCCAATATCGGCCTCGGCCAGCAGCAAAATACTCCGTTCCAAAAGCGGGAGGTGGGCTACGCGAAGTATCGGTCTTCCAGGTTGCCGACAACGCAGTTTCAAATCTGACTTTTAGTCGGTTGATTGAAAAAAATGCTAGACACCTCAGCGCGCACGCTTATGCTTACAGGCGAGATTTAACCGTACACGATGCTGTTCTTCACGTCTTTTCCGATTTTCAAGCAAAGAGTCGCATATTCGTTGCGGAATTCGATTTTTCCAAGTTTTTCGACTCCATTTCCCACGAACACATCAAGAGAGTACTAGCCGACCACCGATTTTTCCTGACAGAGCGCGAACTAAAAGTGATCGATGCTTTCCTGAAGGCGCCCTCGTTAGACACTCATGGATACTCAGCCGCGACAACAGCAGCGAGAGAGAAGGGAATTCCGCAGGGAACTTCGATTTCATTGTTTCTAGCAAATGTCGCCGCTTACCCCCTCGACCGCAAGCTCGAAGCCCTGGGAGTGGGTTTCGCCCGCTATGCCGACGATACTCTGATTTGGGGTGAGAGTTACGACATCGTCTGCCGTGCCGTCAACGCTCTTGAAGAAACTGCATCGGAGATGGGTGTTCAGCTAAATTTCGTGAAGTCTGAGGGAATCAGCATTCTCTGTCCGGCGGATCTTCCTGCTGAGTTCAAGGCAAAGTCGGCAGTTTCGTTCGTCGGCTACCAGATCGGGTCAAAAATAATCAGTATGCGCGAGAGCACACTCAAACGCGCAAAGGATAGAATGTCCTATTTGATTTACTCAAATCTACTCCAGGAGCCAAAACGGGGGAATACCGTAATAGCCCGTCTCGCTTTCGGAATAGATAGAGACTACTTAATAATGCTGGCTCAGCTACGGCGCTATCTATACGGAGAGTTGAGCGAATCACAGTTGCGGAAATACATGGCACGACAAACTCCTCTGATGCGTTATCACGGCCTCATGAGCTTCTATCCAATTGTCAATGATGAGGTGCTTCTCAAACAGCTTGATGGATGGCTATTAAATTCTGTTTATCGCGCTATGAGGCTGAGAGCAAAGCTATTCCGCAAAGCTGGAATAACAATGCTACCGTCGCCCCACGGACTACCAAAGACCGCTCTTCTGAAACTGAATTACCGGCCCAGACCGGGACAGTTCGTTGACTTGCGCTTCCCAAGCATAGCCAGAGTCGCCCGGTTGATTCGTCGCGCCTCAAGGACCTACGGCGCTAGCGCTATCGCAAACCCTCAATCGCACGTGTACTACGCGAGCTAAGAATCAGACCCACCCGACCGACCCCAGATGCCTGTGGGTTCAAGCGCTCCGTTCTTGACTCCTTCTGGGCTGAGCTACGTGTCATTACTTAATAGCTGTTGACTTAGTACATGTTCCGTGCTATAGTGGGTTGTGATACTGCAAGATCACGCCCGCCCGAAGGCTCTGTCTTTCCTTGCCCCGTTACCTCCTTGCCTCCTACCCCGTGTCGCCGCCCTTTGTTTTCAACAACTTCCAAACACGTGGACGTGTTCTGCATCCGTCGGCGCACACAGGAGCGTCCGCAAGTCCTCTCGAATCAGTAGGATACTTCACAGTTCCCATCACACCCCCGGGGGTACCCCTCAAAAGCGCGATTTGTGCGGTCCGGTGGCCTGTGCGGACCGAAAGCCAGGCGAAACCCGCGGGTCCCACTTCCACCACTCTCTCGCCACTTCGTATTCAACTCCTTTCCTTTCTTCCACTTCCGCACTCTTTTCCGCGACGGCGCCGACTCAACCCCCTTATTTTCATTCATTTACACACTCTTTCCATCGCAACGGGGGTGTACCCTTCAGTCCTCAAAAATTCAGGCGCGAAGTGACGCACCCCCTTCCCGCTCGCCACTCGTTTACCCAGAGCGATCATCGCGAAGGGTCACTCGCCCCCGGTCCGGGCAGCAGCCGGACCACTCGCAACTGCCTTTCTCTTCCTCCGTGCGTCAGATAGAATCTTCGGTTTGCACTGAGGCTCCCGACCTTCACCGGCACACCATGACCGAGATTCGGCTTCACAACACGTTGAGCGGGCAGACCGAGCCCTTCGTTCCCCAAAAGCCCGGCGAAGTGGGGATGTACACCTGCGGGCCGACCGTCTACGACTACGCGCACATCGGCAACTACCGCACCTTCGTGTTCCAGGACATCCTTCGGCGCTTCTTGAAGCTGCGCGGCTACAAGCTCACCCACGTCATGAACCTGACCGACGTGGACGATCGCATCATCGCCAAAGCGGCAGCGGCCGGCGTTGGCATCCGCGAATTTACGCAGAAATATGTGCAGGCCTTCTTCGACGATTGCAAAACGCTGAGCATCGAGTCGCCCGAGCATTGGATTCGCGCCACCGACCACATCGAGGACATGGTCAAGCTGATCCGGCAGCTGCAAGAGAAATCCTTCACCTACACCGGCGACGGCTCGATCTACTACCGCATCGCAAAATTCCAGGACTACGGGAAACTCTCCAAGATCGATGTGAGCGGCATCCAAGCCGGCGCGCGCGTCGATAACGACCGCTACGAAAAAGAAAGCGCGCGCGATTTCGCGCTCTGGAAAGCGCCAAAGCCCGGCGAACATTTTTGGGAGACGACCATCGGTGCCGGACGGCCCGGCTGGCACATCGAGTGCTCCGCGATGGCCATGAAGTATCTCGGCGAGACGCTGGACATTCACACCGGCGGCATCGACCTGGCGTTTCCGCACCACGAAAATGAAATCGCGCAAAGCGAAGCGGCCACCGGCAAACCGTTTGTCCGCTACTGGCTGCACGCCGAGCATCTGCTGGTCGAAGGCGAGAAGATGTCCAAGTCGCTCGGCAATTTCTTCACGCTGCGCGATCTTTTCGCCAAGGGTTACAAGCCGTCCGCGCTGCGGTTCGCGCTGGCCAGCGTGCCATACCGCCGGCAGTTGAATTTTACCTTCGACGGATTGCAGCAAGCCGCCAGCGCCGTCGAGCGCCTGCGGAATTTCTCCAACCGCCTCGCGCAAGGAAAATTTCCGGCTGGTCAGCAGCCTGGAATGGCCGAACGCATCGCGAAAGCCGCGCAAGACTTCGACGCGGGCCTCTCCGACGACCTGAACACGGCGATGGCCCTTGCCGCCGTCTACGATCTCGTGCGTGAAGCAAATATCGCGATGGACAAAGGCGAATTCCGCCAGGGCGACGTCGCCGCGGCGCAGGAATTTCTCGCGACATTCGATCGCGTGTTTGCGGTGATCGCGGACAACGATGCACAAAAGCTGCAAGCCCTCGGCTACGGCGATTCCGGCGCGATAAGCGATGCGGACGTCGAAAAACTGGTCGCAGACCGCCAGGACGCGCGCAAACGCCGCGACTTCGCGGCCTCCGATCGCCTCCGCAAAGAACTCGCCGATCGTGGTATAATCCTTGAAGATAACCGGGACGGAAGCGTCCGCTGGAAACGCAAATGAAACCTACAAATCTCCATCGGTTCACAGGAATTTCTTCCCCCGCCGAAGTTCGCCCCAACCTCTACGGCGTAGACTAACTTTTCTCCTCTCCGGCAGCGCCCGCCGCGGCATTCGTGTGCGCGCAAAAAAAGCTGCCCCGCAGTCGCCCATCGAAGGCGTCGTCCATCCAATCGATGGCCACATCCACCGCCGACCGTCTTTCACCGAGGAGGAAGAAATGATTGCTACCACCGAAACAAAATTGCCCCGCCTGCTGATGTCGCTGCCGGGACCCAAAGCTAAGAGCATCATCGAGCGCGACGCGAAATACGTCTCGCCGTCGTACACGCGCGATTATCCGCTGGTGGCGAAGCGCGGCCACGGCGCGACGGTTGAAGATGTGGACGGAAACACGTTCCTGGATTTTGCCGCGGGCATCGCCGTGTGCGCCACCGGCCACTGCCATCCGGAAGTGGTCGCTGCGATTCAGAAGCAAGCGGCCGAACTGATTCACTTGTCCGGCACGGATTTCTACTACGAGGGACTGCCGGAGCTCGCGGAAAAGCTTTCGTCGATTGCTCCGGGCACGGAGCAGAAGCGCGTGTACTTCGGCAATTCGGGCGCGGAAGCCATCGAGGCGGCGATCAAGCTGACGAAATATCACACGCAAGCGCGACAAAATCATCGCCTTCAACGGCGCATTTCATGGGCGCACGATGGGCGCGCTGTCGTTGACGGCGAGCCGCTCGGTGCAGCGCAAGGGATTTGGCACGCTGCTCTCCGGCGTGTTCCACATGCCGTATCCAGACACGTATCGCGGGACGTATGGCGTAAGCCCGGAAAATGCGTCGGCGGACTGCTTGAGCTATCTCGAAAACGAACTGTTCCGGCGGCGCGTCGATCCCGAAGAAGTCGCAGGAATTTTCATCGAGCCGATTCAGGGCGAGGGCGGATACATTCCGGCGCCGGCGGAATTTCTGCAGGGTTTGCAAAGGATCTGCACGCAAGTACGGAATCTTGCTGGTGGCGGACGAAGTGCAGTCCGGCATGGGCCGCACGGGCAAGTGGTGGGCGGTGGACTACGCCGGGATCGAGCCGGACATCATTTGCACGGCGAAGGGCATTGCTTCGGGCATGCCGCTGAGCGCAGTGATCGCGCGCGCAAGCGTGATGGATTGGAAACCGGGCGCGCACGCGTCGACGTTCGGCGGGAATCCGGTATGCATCGCGGCGTCGCTGGCGACCCTGCGGCTGCTTGAGAGCAAGTATATGGACAACGCCAAGCGCGTGGGAGACTTCATCCTGAAGCGCACGGCGGATTGGACGCAGAAGTTCAAGAACGTTGGTGAAGTGCGCGGCCGCGGTCTGATGATCGGCATTGAATTTGTGCGCGACCAGAAAACGAAGGAAAAGGCACCGGAACTGCGGAACCGGCTGATCCAAGCAGCGTTCCACAAGGGGCTGCTGGTGCTTGGGTCGGGCGATACAACGCTGCGGTTCTGCCCTCCGTTGGTGATCGACGAGGAGCAGGCGGAGTTTGCGGTGCGGACGCTGGAAGAGTGCATCCGAGAAGAAGAAAAGAAGTAAGGAAGTAACAAAGTAATAAGGTAGGAAGCGCGGATCCTGTGGCTGCCTAGAAGAAAGATGGCAGCCACAGGGTTTTTGTTTATACTCAGGGCGATTTGCGGCGGGCGTGATTGTGAAAAGCCTGCTGGCAGGAACAGAACGTGCCACTTTTTTCGAGCATGATTTTCGGTGCGGTGCGGTTGGCGGCGCGCAAAGGCCTGCGCGGCGAGCACGAAGACGCACACGCCGCCGAGGTTCCGGGAACTAGGCCTGCGGCACGGAAGTTGGCGGCGCGAAGGACCGGCGTGCGCGGCGAGACGTACGCGTATTGGTATTTGCGGCGGCAGGGTTACGTGTTTGTGGCGCGCAATTACATGCCGCGCGGAGCGAAAGGCGAAATCGACCTGATCGGCTACGACGGAGAAACGCTGGCGTTTGTCGAAGTGCGAACGCGCACGGTGAGGGAAGAGCTCACGGCGTTGCCTGAATTGAGCGTCACTACGGATAAGCAGCGCGTGGTGGTGCGAACGGCGCGTAGATTTCTTAGCGAGCGGCATGTGGGCCAGTGTCCGTGCCGGTTCGATGTGCTGGCGATTGACAACCGGGCGGGGATGCCGCCCGAAGTACGGTTGCACAAGGACGCTTTCAGTCCGCAGATGTAAGACTCAGAAGCCCCACGCCTAAAAACGAGGGTGGGCACCCGCACCTGCGCTTGACGCGGTACAATCTCAAGCCGTTGGGTGTTCATCCTTTTGCTCTTGTCCCCGAGCACGTTTGAGGAGGTTCGCTGTGCCGGAGTTGCGAAAAGATCCGATCACGGGTCGATGGGTGATTATTTCCACGGAACGCGCCAGGCGCCCCATGGATTTTCTGCGCGAAAGCGTCGCGACGAACGGCGCGAAGAATTGTCCGTTCTGTCCGGGCAATGAATCGAGGACGCCGCCGGAGATCTTGGTGTACGGGCGGAACGGTGGCGGCGCGAACACTCCCGGTTGGAGCATCCGCGTGGTGCCGAACCGGTTTCCCGCGCTGGGGATCGAAGGAGAGCTGGATCGCGAAGGCGAAGGGCTGTTCGACAAGATGAACGGCGTCGGGGCGCACGAGATCGTGGTGGAAACACCGGAACATGCGGCCAGTCTGGCGACGCTGCCGGAGCGCGCGGTCGAAGATGTTTTGTGGGCATATCGCGACCGCATGCTGGACCTGAAGAACGACAAACGATTCCGCTACGTGCTGATTTTCAAGAATCACGGCGAGGCGGCTGGGGCGTCGCTGGAGCATCCGCACTCGCAGTTGATCGCGCTGCCGATCGTGCCCCGGCGGGTGAGGGAAGAAGTCGACAATTGTTGGCACTATTACGACGAAAAAGAGCGGTGCATTTTTTGCGACATCATCCGGCAGGAGCGGGACACCGGCGAGCGCATCGTAGGGGAGAACGAACACTTCATCACGATGGCGCCATACGCGTCGCGGTTTCCGTTCGAGATGTGGCTGCTGCCGAAAGCGCACGGATCGTCGTTCGAGAACAACCAAAGCTCGATGTACGCAAGCCTGGCGCGCATGCTGAAGGATGCGCTGATGCGGCTGGATTCGGCGCTGGACAAGCCAGCGTACAACTTCATGATCCACACCTCGCCGATCGGGGAAGAGATCAACGACCACTATCACTGGCACATCGAGATTATTCCGAAGCTGACGAAGGTGGCGGGATTTGAGTGGGGAACGGGCTTCTATATCAATCCAACGCCGCCGGAAGAAGCGGCGCGGTTTCTGCGCGAGGCACGAATTGCGGAACCTGCGAAGGTGGAGAAAAAGTAGCTTTGATTTGTGCAACGATTTTACAAAAGGGCGCGGGTAGGCGCCCTGACACTGATAGTAGACTTCGCTATACTTGATTGTTTGGCGCGGTACCCAAGTGGCCCAAGGGAGAGGTCTGCAAAACCTCCATTCGTGGGTTCGAATCCCACCCGCGCCTCCACTATTTCGCTTTTGTTTTCAGTTAGTTAACGAGATCATTTTCGCCGCGTAGCCGCCGCGTAGCCGCCGACTGAAGCAGAACGATGGGATCGCGGTTCCAGGCTCGCTCTAGATCATCCTCGATTTGACGTTGCCGAGAATCCGTCCAGGCCGCGTAGTACTTCTCTGTGATTTTCACAGATTGGTGGCCCAGCAATATCGAGACCCGCTCAAGAGGAACCCCAGCCAGAAGTAATTCCGCCGCGAAGGTGTCCCTGAAGCGATGAGCATGCCCATGCTCAATGCCGGCGAGCCGGAAAAGTTTCCGCAGTCGCTTTTGCCAGCTGCCTACAATAGTTTCTAGATTTCCGGCACCCTTCCAAAATAAAAATGTCCCACACGTTGGTTGAGTTGAAGCTAGAGCCGACACTACAAAGCCGGGTAATACGCCACAAACCGGAGTTCCCGTCTTTTGTGTGTACAGCAGCAGCTTGTTGTTGTTGATCCTCTCCGTCGTGAGCTTGACCACGTCCCCAATCCTCATCCCCGTGTAGCGTAACAAGAGCACCAACAATCGGAGCCGACGAGCGTTTCCCCGGCCCCTTTGAGCCGTCTGTTCCTCGTACGGACCGAGCGCCGCAAGGATTTTTTCCATCTCGGGTTGACTAAAAGGCAGAGTAGGGCGATGAGGCGCCTTAGGAGGCTTGATTTTGCGGGCTGGATTGGACTCAATCCATTCGTTGTCTTGGCAGAAATTGAAAAATGCTCGCAGGCGTTCTAGCTTCTTCACGCTTGAGAGAGGGCTCATTTGCCATGTAGAGCGAAACTCCCTGAGGACAATCGAATCAAAGTGCATGATCAGCCGATGTCCATTGCGCGATGCTTCTTCCCGCATCTCCCTGGCCAGCAGACGATACTTGCGGATCGTCGATACTTGGAGATTTCGTGCCACGAGATCGGCCAAGAATGCCTTCCAACTTTCCTCAAGCGTTATCGCGTTATGTTTGGCTCGTTTGGATGGTGAGCTATCCAATTCCCAGTCTCGGGCAATCAGCTGAGCTTTTTGCCAATCCGACGTGCGCAACGCCTTGTGAAGGCGTTTGCCGTTGAGACGGCCGTCTATCCATAAGGGGCAACCGCAGCGGAGGTGCTTGCGTCCTTTGCTGCTGTGTGAGCAGCCTTTTCGATGGCGGCGATACGGGGAAAGCATATCGGCGATGTATACTACTACGTACACATGTCAGTACCAACCGATAATCGGCGATGGATTCGTTCAAGGACTGATTGGGGGATTCGCAGTGTTGTGTATCGACGCTTGCTCCCACGAGTGCGGTTGTCCAGGATCAGGACGCCCGGCTCATTGCAGAACAGTCTGCGAACAGCATCCTTGCTGAGATTCCACATCTCAGCGATCTCAGCAACTGTGTAGTGGCGCTCCACGGAAACGCGGGTGCTTGTAGATACCTCGACGCGACTTGGATTGTTCACCGGTGCATCTTTTACTGTTTTGAGGCAAGAGTCTTGTACGGTTGTCATTCGCTCATCCACAGCCTTCGACACAGAATTGAAGATGAGCATAATTGGTATGAGCAGGGAAGACCCCTAATTGATCCTAACTGCCCGATTTCGCAAACGCCTTGAGGCGTATACGCTGTTGCACACTTTAGTCGATCCTGATTGAGGAGGATTCTAGATGGCGCCTGATGGACGTAAAGACGACAAGCGGATTCGCTTTCCGCGATTCGGTACGGGGGAACAGATCGCTGCGCTGATGTTGTTGGCGTGGGCACGCCGCGAAGTGCAAATTAAGGATCACGAAGAGTTTACGGAAATCGCCTTTCGCATCCCGGTGAAACGGGAATTCAAAAAATGGCTACCTGTTCTGCACGGCACGCTTTTTGGCCGTCCCGAAACTTCTTGGGCCGCTATTCTAGATCAGGCATACAGGTCGGATAACTATGGAGGCAAACCCTTATCTCGTTACATTGATTCAGGAATGCGCGCTGCCTACTTTTCGGGAATGAAAATGCTTGTCGAAAGCGCGAAAGGTGCCAAGGACCAAAAGTTTTGGTTGGATCAAATCGAGAAGGCAATCAAGGTGTATGAAGAAAAGGCGCGAACCAGCCCTGGACCACAGCCGTCGCTCAGCGTCGCACTCGACATTCTTGAGCGTTATGAAACCCTCTTGCTAGGTATTAAGACATTACGGGCATGCGGGCGGCCTTACGGAGAGGAAAGGGGTGCTGAGGAGCAAGTCGATAAGCTCGTAGCTCAAGAGCGTCGAAGCCTTGTGCTGCAAGCGCTAGGCGCGGACTCAGAACTACAAGACTTTTTGGACGCGTTCTATTCACAGGACGTGCAGCCAAGAGAACTGGCGCTCGCTATTCTAGAAAGTGAACTAAAGCAGGAAGGACACAAATTGGGGCGAACGACAATTGATCAGCGACTTGCCCTAGCGAGGTCTTTCCGCAAGCAGATCACTACGGCCCCTCCTCCACCAAATCCAGATCAGTTGAGCAACCGGCGTTGACGGCCTGTCGGCGAAGAGCTTTATGCTTCTCTTGCTGTCCTCATTGGTTTTGGTATTTGGAACGGGGAAAACGAATCTTGTCATTCAGCCAATCCCTGGCGTCCCGTTGCATCAAGCTTCGAAGATCTCGGATTTGGGAATCTGACATCGAGCGGAAAAATTTCTTCCTGTAATATGCCCAAACGCCAGGGGCAAAAGTCTTCGAGGCAATTTGCAGACCAAATTCCTGGACTAGACACTTCATCCCCCGGGCTGCCAGAGCTTGCAGTGGCTTGAGCGTGGGGGCAGGTCTTCGCAGCTGCCGAAATGTAACGCCCGGAATTAGATCGATGTCACCGTACCCTCGGATGTCTACAAATGTTTTTATCGGGACGCCTTTTCCACGAAACTGAATCTCAAATCGAGTGAGTTGGTCATCTGCTGCAAACAATTTGGCCCTGACGTCTTTCGTTGATCTTAGGAGTTTCAGTTTGTCGTACACGACAATCGTTCGAGTTCGAGACTGATGTGGGTAGGTCGAAATTCCTCGCCGCGAACGATAATGCACGGAGTTTTGGATACCCGAAACTTCACAGGACGAGGACAGGTCTTCAACAGACACGCCCAAAATGTCGACGGCCCAGTCGATCCGGTAAATCCTGGCATCGTTCAAGGAACCGCAAATGGTCATGATGATTTCCTCAACTCTGCTCAGACCTAACCTATCCACGTCAACAAACTCGATTTTGCTAATTCCGCCGTACGACCCTTGATAGTACAAGCGCACTGGCAATTGTGATTTGGTACTTCGAAGATCGAGAAAGTGTTCATACCCACCCCGGCGTTTGCCTTTCCTGGAGGCCAACCATTCGAAATGTGCTTTCACCGATTTCACGATCACCACTAGTTTGTTCTGCTGGCACGATCGCCCTCTCTGCGCGCTGAGTATGCAAAGCCAAAGGCAAAGAGCGCGCAAAGCAGTGTTGACGATCCCGGTCCGCTTCCGCCAGGAGGCGAATTGGTACCAACAGAGGGTTCGGATGGAACGAGAGGTATGGCAGGTAACCGTAACGAAGCATAAATTATCAAGAATCGGTCTCACAACCAAAGGGACACGCCCTAATAACAATAGATAGAGCATATAAAAGAGTGCTGAGAGCTGTAGCGATATGTGATGAATGAACATGTGTGCGAAGCACAGTTGATGTGAATATCTGAATGGTTTACCACAGTTAGTGAAAGCAATTGCTAACTGCTAAGCATGTTGATCTTGTAGTGCTCCCCTCTAATTTAGACAGTCAGGGCCTCATTTTTTAGTACACCTGCGAAAGCCAGGAAGGCCTCGTGCGGAGTGCGATTTTGGACTCCGCGGTGAGGCCGGTCGTGATTGTACTCCTCGATCCAACGAGCGATCGATGCTCGCGCTTCTTCTAAGCTTCGATATTCCGCCGTCCAGACTTCCTCCTCTTTTAAGCTGCGATGGAACCGTTCAATGTAACTGTTGCCTTCGGGGTGATGATACGCCGTCCGCCGATGCGTGATGCCGAGCCGCCCCAACGTCTCCAAGAAGCGCGAAGAAGTGAACTGCGTCCCGTTGTCCGTCGTCAGCGTCAAGTTCTTTTCGCGGCTACCCTCGGGCAGCCGTTCGAGCACAGCCTGCTCCACTGCTGCGAGCGCGTCTTCGGTCCGACAGCGATGCGAGAGATGCCATCCCACGATCTCCCGCGTACAGCAGTCGATCACGCACACCAGGTACGCCCAACCCACGGCAGGACCCGCCCAGATCTTCGTCATGTCCGACTGCCAGATCTGATTCGGCTCGGCGGCTTCCACGCGGCCCCACTCTTTCTTCCTTCGTGCGCGCAGACGACGCGAGCGCACCAGCAACCCACGTTCTCGCATCACCCGCAGCACCCGCTTGCGATTCACGGGCAGCCCTTTCTTCCGCTGCAGCCACCACGCCACTCGCCGATAGCCGTATGCTAGCTTCTCTCCGCAGGCCATCACGATCTGCTCATCGTAGGTTCGGTCAGCCCGACTGCCTCGTGGCCGCGTCCGGTAGTACAGACTCGACCGGCTGATGGCCAACGTTACCGCCACCAGCGTGGCCGTGAAGCCCTGCGTCACCATCTCTCGTGCCTGGGAATGAACCGCACCACAGCTCACTCCCCCACGACGTTTTTTAGGATTTCGATCTCCAGCGACTTCCGCCCCAGCGTTCGTTCCAACTGCCGGATGCGATGGTCCTTCTCGGTTTCCGCCGCGGCAGCGCTTCTCCCCCCAAGCGCTGCCTTCGCTCCCTGTTCCGCTTCATCCTTCCAGCGATAGAACAGATTCGGAGCGATCCCGTGACGCCGACACGTCTCCGAAACGTTCCCGCTCTTGATGCCTTCCTGCACGATCTGCCACTTCTCTTCCGGGGATCGATCAACGCGTGGTTTCCTGCCCATGTTGCCTCCTGTTGGGAGGCCCTGATTCTACCTAGATGAGGTGTCCAGTTTTAGAGGGGAGCACTACAATCTTGATTCTGTTTTTGCCCGCAGCACATCAACGGTTGCAAGAACAGGCCAGTGAAGGCATTTGGTACTGCAAATACCTGTCTTCAGCAACTCGCTTCTTACAGCTTTCATGCAGGTGATTGTGAGTTCAACGCGTTTCCTTGCTGACGAGCCGGTTTTTGTATGCACACACAGCTACCCCGGGGCTTGGTGGGTCCTCACGGATGAATCAAGATTTCAATACCTCACTTTTCAGCCCCTGCACAGTTGAAGCCCAAAATAGAAGGCAAATGCGGGCAAAATGCTGCCTGTATTGCAGTGAAATCATGATTGATTGCTGTTCACCGCTGTAGCCGCTGATCTTGAAGCTTTTTCAGCTGTTTACACCTACCAGACTACGGCTCCTAGACCCTCCTCAAAACCCACTGAAATGAGGCCATTTTTAGGGTTTACAGCACTGGAACGGCGTAGTATAATTACCAGTTTGTGCTGATATATGTAGAGTTATAATAAAGCGATTGTAAGGCGATTTGCTGGGTCGGAAAGCCCGAAAGCCCCGATAGTCGATTCCTGACCCGATCGCCCATGCTGGAGGCTGGCAACCGGCAACAAACGGGCCTTGTCAGACCGGTTTCGGCGGCTCGGGTACCCGGAGATCGGTTCAAGGGATTCTTAGGAGAGGAACGGATGAAAACAGCGATTTACGCCCGCGTGAGCACCGGAAACGGTGCTCAGTCACCTGAAATGCAGTTGAGGGAAATTCGCTCGTACGCTAAACGCCGGGGATGGGCTGTAACACGCGAATACATCGACGAAGGCGTCAGCGGGATGAAGGAAAGCCGTCCAGAACTAAACCAACTCCTTAAAGACGCCCACCATAGACGCTTCGATGCCGTTTGCGTTTGGCGGTTCGATCGGTTTGCGAGATCGGTCAGCCACCTCTTGCGCGCTCTGGAAACATTCAAGGCCCTTGGAATCGAATTTGTCTCACTCTCTGAACAGGTCGATACCTCCACGCCAGCCGGCAAGCTTGTTTTTACAGTCTTGGGCGCAGTGGCTGAACTGGAGCGCAGTTTGATCGCCGAGCGGGTTCGTGCCGGACTCCGAAATGCCCGTGCAAAGGGAAAAGTGTTGGGCCGGCCACGAAAACTTGCCAACTGTGATGACATCCACCGTTTGCGCTCTCAAGGTGCATCATGGCGAGCCGTAGGAACAGCACTGGGAGTAAGCGCTGCTACAGCATTCTGTGCTTCCGCCCGGATGCCCCTGAAGATGAAGCTCAAGAACAGCAAATGAGGAATCGGAGTGATTAAACCTCGCCCACTGCCCAAATTGCGGACGCAAATTCCATTTGAGCGCAATTTTACTCAAGCCGAGTTCTTGCTCCTGAAGCGAGGTTTCGTATCTCACAGTATGGAGGATCGCTGGCACATTTTGTTCAAAGACCCGTGGCTCACTTTCGTTCGCAGCTGGACGGGATTTTGTATTTACAAAGTTCGATTGGAAGACAGAAACAAGGGATTCAGGATTGAAGAGGTTTCGGTTAGCAGGGATCGTCGTCAATACGGAGGCGATGATCCACGAGAGGAAACGAAACTCCTGTCCTTTTTGATCGACGGACTACTGCTGGGTTGAGGGCAACGCTCTCGATGAAAGCCTTCTTCGTCACGAAGCGGCTGGCCTTTGGTAGTGGGATCACCACGTGGCGACACGTCGAGCAACTGCAGGAACTGGGCATCACCCACGTCATCAACCTCCGCCGCAACGTCCACGACAAGAAAGTGCGGCAATTTGAATCTCTCTGGCTGCCCTTCAAAGATGACAAGCAACCCCGCCCTCGATGGTTTTACCGAAAAGCTCTCAACTTCTACAAACGAGCGAGTAGGAATCGAAAAGCGCAACTGTTCGTCATGTGCCGTATGGGGGTATGCCGGAGTGCGTCGCTGACTTATTTCTTTCTCCGTGCATCAGGGGCAAGCGAGAGGCACGCTCGGAAGCTGGTCATTGGTGCCCGGTCATGGGCGGTGATTGGTCGAGCCTATCGTGAATCCAGCGAGGAATATCTACACCTTCTATAAAGAAACAACTCGAACTAAGCGATGAGGCTGAATACCTGTCCTGCCAAGCGATCATGCAAGCCTCGTTGCAATAAAAGCACGCCTGCCCGTCAGACCAGCTATTCGTGCGTTTATTCGTGTGTGAAAGTTGTCGGGTCCGAAAGAAGGTGAACAATGCCAGTCAACTTTCAAGTTGTGGAAGAGCCGTTCGATCACAAGAGGTATAAGGATGCAGCAGTCAGGATTACCATCAACGGTCAGCGTCAATTGTGGCACACGCGTACGGTCGGCGAACTCTGCTTGTCACCGGAGAAGAACGGGCCATCTATAACCTACCGTAGAAAGGCTGGTCGCTGGTTTCAAGTTGTCAGCGGAGACTTGAAAGAACACGGGAAAGATGCCGACTTCGACCTCTTTTTGGATGAGGTGTATCAGCGGTTGGAGCCAATGCTGATGACGATTTTAACGAACGTTGAGATTGAAGTGGGTAGTCTCGTTTCGTAGATCATCGCAGGCGGAACGTCATCAGATGGTCGAGGAACTGCGGCATCGTCTCGAACTTCCTTTTATAAGTTGGGCAGCCGGGTATTTCCACTCGCCTTGTTAGGGTCAACAGGATGCCGTCGACGCCACTCGGCGCGGGCTTCTTGTAGCTGAATAGCGAACGCCGGATTTGGCTCTCCGAAGTGTTTCATGGGATCAGACATCACCCTGGCTGATCGGCCATACTGACGCAATTCCAGATCGCTCATCTTGCGTAGTCGTTCACGGATTTGTTCAACGCTTTCCGGGTTGGCTTGAATGCTCATCTGTCCTCAGGAGGAACGGGAGGGCAGAATATCACGTCTTGATTTCGAACAGTGGCGGACCGCAAGCTATTCCCTTGGCAGCCCAATCCTGGCGTCTCTTTTTACTCCATCCGTCGGGTAGAGATAGAAAAGGTAAGCAACCAGACCAACTGCAAGCACAATTGCCACGCTGACGAGTGCTATTTCCATTGCGAGCCCTCCCTATTCCACTAGAAAGAAGTCTTCGCCCAGAACAGCTGCTTCGACCGCCTTTACCAACGCTTCGCCTGCCTGGCTTTTCGCTACGTACGCACGAACGCCAATCTTCTTGGCTTCCTCGATGAAATGTCTGTCTGCATTTGACGATAATATTACGATTGCGGACTCGGGCAGACTCGTTTTGATTTCACGGGCCGCTTCAAACCCATTCAAAACTGGCATAGTTATGTTCAAAACCACTACGTCCGGTTTCAATTTCTTCGCTTCTTCAATAGCTTGACGACCGTCTTCCGCTTCGCCGCAAACTTCCAAGTGGGGATGCGCTTGCAATGTCGAGCGCACGGCCTTTCTTATGAGGGCGTGGTCATCAGCAACGAGAACTCGGAGCCGTCGTCCGAGTTGGTTGACCTTCGCAGCGGTAGCGGCGGTAGACGGAGGCACAGCTTAGATTTATAACGACGTGAGGTACAATCACATACAGTAAATTATGTATTTTGTTTTCTGGTGAAAAATCGGCCCGCCGGGTAGATTCGGCCCGGCAGCAGAGCTAGGAGGGAGTTTCGCCCGTGCTCAGGGGCAACTTAACGACTTCGACCGGCTTGGCTTTCAGCGTAGCGAGTCTCTGTCGAGCACCTTCGATACCTTCGTGCTCAAGCTTGCCGATTTCAACCGGACTGTTAAGTCTTTCTGCGATTACCGCTCGCGCATTTGCAATCTTGAGGGTCATTTTAGCGGGGTCTGTTTCAAAAAGGGCAGACACGTATGCTGTTCGCCAAATGGACGAAGGAATCTCGGTCACGAGGACCTTCTTTCAGGAGTTCGGGCACCGTTTTCGGAACGCCCGACGGTTAGATTCTACGCTTAGACCACGACTGATCTAAGATTTTCGCGTGTCCGGCCAGTGTAGTTTTTCAATCTTCAAACTAAGCAGACCCGCCGTTGCTGCTTCTATGTCGCGGAGTTCTCCTACGCCGTCTGAACTCATTGCAAGTTCTTGAAAACGAAGGAAAATAGCCGCCTCGGCCTCTGTTATCAGTCGCTCCAACTGTGCCGGGTTCGTTTCCAGAACAGCGGTCTTGTAAAGTTCTCGCCAGTCCGCCATTCGAGACCTCACACTCACCGTACTCGCTTTAACCGTCTATAGCTAGGCGGTTTGTGTCCGGAAATGGTCAAAATTGACCAGAATCGGAATTGGCCGAAAATCTAAAATGACTTACCCAGCCGAGACTATAGGTGAGCCATGTCTATGTGGGTTCTTCGGTGCGTTGCTTGTAAATCCGAATTTGAGTACTCACAAATTGGCGATGTTCCTATGTCGAACCTCTTCTTGCTTCCTAAGCCGGATTTTCCGCCAAGCGGAATCCAGTGCACGTGTCCTAATTGCGGAAACAAGAGCGCATATCACCGGACCGATCTTAGATACAAGCCCTAGGTCGCATCATTCAAACTGTGCCCTATGTTGAGCACACGACGGGTCGAATATGATATAAACCGAGACGAAGCCGAGGAACTCGTGTGCGCGAGAACGAAGAACGCTGGAAAGAACTGTGTAGACAGGCTTCCGTCGAGCAAGACCCTGAGAAACTGATAGCACTCACCAAAGAGATAAACCGCCTTCTTTCGCTCAAACAGGACCGTTTGGACCACAAGACCCCGCCCGAAGGGGCCTAGAACTATTACGGGCACTTCTTGTCCGCTCAAGCGCCTCAGCCGCAACGAGCTTCCGGTCTACGTGTGGTGAGGAACGTAGTCCGCCCGAATACAGCAAACAACGCTGGCCAGGAGCGACACCGCAAGTAGGACAGGGGACAGAGGACAACTGTTTTAGGGTTAAGTATCGCGCTCTCATTATACAAGGTTCTTACAAAAACAGCCGCAAAGCTGGTCAATTTGGAACACCTTATTGGAACTTTCAAACTGACTTAGCTGTTCCCCTTGCGTTTGCTTGCCTTGTCAGCAAGAGTCGCCGCTTTGATTCTCGCAAGATGAATTTCCGAGAGTCCGCCCGAAGTTGTAGCGCAATCATGGCCGGGTTTTGCGTTGCAAGAAGGGCAGACTAGGCTAATCGGGCTGGTTGGCAGCACAGCCGGTATTTGAAAGACGAGGTTTTGCCATCGCGGTTAAAATTTAGCTCCCGATCTTCTGTTGGTCTATACACGCCCCACCGGAGATTCCTAATGGAGATACCCGATTCGGAGATTTTGCAGCCCAAGCCATCCTGATGTCATGTCCGTTCATTTGCAGTATTTTCTTCATCGCTGAACGCAGTAGGATTCACGTCGAAATTCGCGAGGTGCGAAATGCAGGATTATTTCGAAAAAGCTGAGCATGTCGAGGCTCGCGCAATTATGCGGCTTGTCTCCCTCGGAACGACCACGCTCGACCCTGCTCGGGAATTAATCTCCATTCCAGAAAGAGAAGAGCAAGCCCTGAATTTGTTCGTCGCCATCGCAGGCAAGGAGGGCGCTCCAATCGGCGAGCAGTGGCTTTCCGCCGCAAGGTCTTGGCGGAGTTCGAGAAGCTGGCTGCTTTGACGCAATTTAGTAATTCGGTCGCCGCCTGAAACCTATCCCGGGAACTTACCGAACGTGCCAGCTTGGCTCAGGTAAAGGCTGTATGGACTCCCTCCATCCCTCAACTAGGATGTAGTGGTCTCCTTCGTGCACCTCCCGCGAAGACAAATATGGCTAACGTCGTGACGATTATCGGTGTGATGCTCCCCACTCTTGTTCTTGGATTATTCGCATACTTCTTGTATCTAACCAAAGGCTCGGAAGCTGAGCGCCGAAAGTAATGACTCATCACTGTCCAAATTGTCACAGCGAACGAACTCGCCGATCTAAGCGCAGAGGATTTTTAGAGCACTGCCCGTTGACGCTGATTTTCCTGAAGCCATTTCGCTGTACGGACTGTTATCGTCGTTTCTTCCGCTGGCCTACGGCATGGATCATCCGTCACTCTCGCGCGTCGATTGAATCGTCTCAACCCAAGATTTCAACGATTTGATTTGGGGCCTGAACGCAGCCTGACCCTGCATGAGCAATTAGCGTGGAAAGAGGTTTGGTTTTTGTGCGCCAAGTCGCGTTTGTAAAGACATCACCATTTTCTGAATATCGGGTAAATCCTGTATGGCCCCTGGCCTCCCTGGTTTCTAATAGACTTCGTACGAAACTCGGAAGTAGGGCATGTGACGTTTCAAAAAAGTTGGGCCCACTTCTGAAGGCGACGGGAACCCTTGAGCTCACTACGTATCCTTGTTGTCGATGATAATGAAACTGTCCGGCGTGGTCTTCGCCGCTTGCTCGCATCACGCGCCGATTGGTTCGTATGCGGAGAAGCCGTCGATGGGCTGGAGGCTGTCGAAAAAACGAGGACCCTTCTGCCCGATGTCGTGCTCATGGACATCTCCATGCCCCGTATGGACGGACTCGATGCGACTCGGGTCATTCGACGAGAGCTCCCCGAGTCCAAGGTCATAGTCGTCAGTCAGAACGATCCTGAGACGGTTCGTCGGCAAGCTCGGGAAGTGGACGCTGCGGGATATGTTGCCAAGAGTAACCTGTCCCAAGATTTGCTGCCAACGATCGACAACCTCTACGCGGCCGTTCTGAATGATGGCAAGGTCGCGACCAAATCGACACCGAAACACGATGCCGCCGATTCTTCCATTTCCGCTGGCATCGCCTCCCTGGAATCGATCCTTTGCACCGAGGAGTTACGTCGTCGTCCGTCGCGTCCGCCCGATCACGAGAAAGAGAACCGCGCGCTCGTGGCGCTGGCCCAAGCACTGGCCGACTCGCCGGGCACCGTTCTTCAGACCTTGGCCGAGACACTCCTAGACGTCTGCCGCGCTGGCTCGGCCGGTATTAGTCTGCTCACGACGGAAGACAACGGAAAAAGGTTCTACTGGCCGGCGATCGCTGGCCAGTGGAAGCGGCATATTGGCGGGGGCACGCCGCGCGATTTCGGCCCCTGCGGCGACGTGCTCGATCGCAATACCCCCCTCCTATTCAGCCACGTCGAACGGCGGTACACCTATTTTCAACCGGTTACCCCTCCGGTCGGAGAGGCTTTGCTGGTACCGTTTTACGTTGGGGGCAAAGCTGTCGGCACGATCTGGGTGATCGCCCACGATGACTTTCTCAAGTTCGACGCCGAAGATGAGCGGATCATGAGTTCGTTGGGAAAATTCGCCTCTTCGGCATATCAGGTTCTCAGGTCGCTCGATTACCTCAAATCCCAGATGACCGAGCGTGAGAACGCCGAGCGTGCGACCGGTTTGCTGGCTGCTATCGTGGATTCCTCCGACGACGCCATCATTAGTAAGAACTTGGATGGCGTGATTACAAGTTGGAACACAAGTGCGGAGTGGTTGTTCGGCTACACCGCTGACGAAGCTGTTGGCCAAAACATCACTTTTATCGTCCCTCTTGATCGCCGCGACGAAGAGGCGGAGATTCTCGCCCGACTCAGGAGGGGCGAGAGGATCGAGCACTTTGAAACCGTCCGCGTTCGCAAAAACGGTACGGTTCTCGATATTTCCCTCACTATTTCGCCCGTGAAAGATGCCACCGGCCGTGTCGTCGGGGCCTCGAAGGTGGCACGCGACATCACCGAACGAAAGCGAGTGGAACAAGAATTACGAAGAAGCGAAGATCGTCTCCGCTCGCTGGCCAATGAGCTTGAAACCCAGGTACATGTCCGGACCCAGGAACTGGAGCAGCGAAACGGAGAAGTTGTCGAACAATCCGAACAGCTTCGAGAACTGTCAAACCGTTTGCTGCAAACCCAGGACGAAGAACGACGGCGTATTGCGCGCGAGCTGCACGACAGTGCTGGTCAAATCCTGACGGCATTAGGCATGAATCTTGCCAGCATCACGCAGCCCACAAGACACATCCCGCTGCTCGCCAAAACTATAGAGGACAGCCAGAAGTTGGTTCAGCAGCTGAACCAAGAGATACGCACGATGTCTTACCTGCTGCACCCACCGCTTTTGGACGAAACTGGTTTGTCGGAGGCGATTCGTTGGTACATGCAAGGCCTGACGGAACGTAGCGATCTAAGTATTGACCTTAGAATTTCTGAGAATTTCGGGAGGCTTCCGGGCGACATGGAATTGGCCGTGTTTCGGATCGTGCAGGAGTGCCTGACGAACATTCATCGCCATTCTGGCAGCAAGACCGCGACAATTCGCCTTTCGCGCATCGCCGAGAGTGTTTCCTTGGAGATCCAGGACGAGGGCAAGGGAATATCAGCCGAAAAACTGGCTGGCATGCAAGGGCAGCGCTCAGGTGTAGGAATCACCGGAATGCGCGAGCGTGTCCGCCATTTAAGAGGCGCACTGAATATTCAATCGGACGGGCAGGGCACGAAAATCTTGGTTACCTTTCCGATTCCGACGACGGCCACTTTGGACTCAGAAAATATGCTTCAACAGACTAGCGCGGCTTGATAGGACGCCAGAGACAGCCTGCAAATGCGCATACTCATTGCAGATGACAACGACATGGTTCGCCGCGGCGTGACGCTAATTCTGTCAGCGTTCCCGGAGTGGGAAGTCTGCGGCGAAGCTAGGGATGGCTCGGAAGCCCTCCAGAAAGCGCGAGAACTGCTCCCCGACCTCATCCTTCTCGACATAAGCATGCCGGGACTTAGCGGCCTGGAAGTAGCGCGTCTTCTG
>CAVXTQ010000005.1:0-730646 GCA_963764675.1 uncultured Acidobacteriota bacterium | reverse complement strand
TCGACCTTCGCATTCGCGGGTTCGGGAGAGCAAGACACCACTGCGCGACTGCAATCGGCCGCCACCGTTATGGACGAGATCATGGCCGCTCCTGACAAAGGTATCCCGGAAGAAGTGCTGAATGGCGCCAAATGTATTGCTGTGGTGCCCGACATGGCGAAGGGCGCGATTCATCGTAGGCGGAGAGCATGGACGCGGTGTGGTTACCTGCCGTACCGCCCACGGCTGGAGTGCGCCGGCATTCATTTCAATCGGCGGAGGTAATTTTGGCTTCCAGGCTGGCGGTCAGTCCGTCGATCTTGTCGTCTTGTTCATGAATGACAAGGGGGTGCAAGGACTGCTCTCAAGCAAGTTCGAACTCAGCGGCGAGGCATCGGCAACCGCTGGTCCGGTTGGCAGGCATGCATCGGCAGGCACCGACTGGAAGATGAACACGGAAGCCTTGAGCTACTCGCGAACCAAGGGTCTGTTTGCCGGAGTCGCCGTGGATGGCGCCAAGATCCAGCAAGACAACGACTCAACCGATGGCTATGTACGGTAAGGATGTTTCCTTCCGCAAAACGCTATCAGGCGACGTGCACATCCCAGCCAGCGCTGATTCGTTTATCGCTGCGGTCAAAGCTGCCGAAAAACAGGCGAGCCAGCACGAAACTGCCGAAGCCAAGTAACTGATTCCTGCCGGTGCGTCCCTATCCAACAGCGGCGCACCGGCATTCGAAGACTCAGCGTTATTGTCGTGGCGAGAGTTTCTTAGAAGGGGACCGAAATAGAAAACACTGTGATGTTCACCAATCTTCCGGTGCGTTGTCCAGACAGGGATCCCATGTCATCATCCAAAACACTGCCATTCAGAAAACCGCTGGGAATCGCAGGCTCAGTCAGTCATGTGTCTGAAATCAAGCCGGTAAATCCATTCGTTGCGACGGTCAATCTCTCTCTTCCGAGCCGAATCGCCACCATCGGGAACTACCTTCCGCGACAGTGCGGGATCGCAACCTTCACGACCGATTTGTGTGATGCCGTTGCGACCGAGTACGGGAGCGAACGTCTATTTGCACTACCCGTGAACGATCCGGAGTCCGAATATAGCTATCCCGAGAGAGTTCGATTCGAACTGACCGAAGAGGAACTCGCGTCCTACGAACGTGCAGCCGAGTTCCTGAATTTCACCAATGTCGACTTGGTTTGCGTACAGCACGAATACGGAATTTTTGGCGGGACCGCCGGAAGCCACATTCTGGAGTTGCTGCGCAATCTGCGCATGCCGATCGTGACCACGCTTCATACCGTGCTGCGTGAACCAAACCCCGAGCAGCATCGAGTGATGGTCGAGCTTGCAGAGCTCTCCGATCGCCTCATCGTAATGAGCCAGCACTCTTCGCAGTTTCTGCAGGAGATCTTCCAGGTTCCTGCGGCAAAGATTGACGTGATTCCGCACGGCGTTCCCAACCTGGCGTTTGTTGATCCCAACTTTTTACAAGGACCGGTTTGGAGTGGGAGGCAAGTCCGTCCTGTTGACCTTCGGCTTACTCTCGCCGAATAAGGGAGTGGAAACAGTCATCGAGGCACTGCCGCGCATTCTGGCTCGCAACACCAACGTGATCTACATTGTCGCCGGCGCCACCCATCCTCACATCAGGCGGCGCGAAGGAGATCAGATACCGGGAATCGCTGCAGGCGCTGGCGAAGGATCTCGGAGTTGAGAAGAACGTCATCTTTCACAATCGGTTTGTCAGCCCCGAGGAGATGATGGAATTCATCGGCTCAGCCGATATCTACATCACTCCCTACAAGAATGAGGCGCAGGTCGTTTCCGGAACATTGGCCTACGCCCTTGGCGCGGGGAAGGCAGTCATCTCGACTCCTTATTGGCATGCGCTTGAGCTTCTCGATCAGCGCCGCGGGATACTGGTTCCGTTCAACGATCCAGAAAGCGATTGCTGATCAAACCATCTGGCTTCTGGAAAATGAGGCCGAACGGCACGCCATGCGCAAACGGGCGTATCTGTACTCACGCAACATGGTCTGGAAAAGTGTGGCCCAGGACTACATGCGCAGCTTCCAGAGAGCCCGAGCGGAGCGCATGTGGAACCCTCGCCTGGTTAGCCCAAACGCAGTGGAGTCCAATGGTCGTCGAGAGCCTGCCGCCGGTGAAGCTGAATCATCTCAGCCGGATGACTGACGATACCGGCATGTTGCAGCATGCCGTGTTCGCAATTCCGAATCAGCACGAGGGCTACACCACGGACGATAATGCTCGCGCCCTGATCGTGTCGATCCTGGCGGAGCAAGTTGGAGTGGAGGATGAAGCCGAAGCCAAGAAATTGGCGTCGCGATACCTGGCGTTTCTCTGGCTCGCCTTCAACCCCGCCAATGGCAGATTCCGCAACTTCTTGAGCTATGAGCGCCAGTGGCAGGAGTCCCAGGGATCGGAAGACAGTCACGGCCGTGCCTTGTGGGCCCTGGGAAGCGCAGTCAATCAGACGGTCGATGAAGGTCTGAGAGGTCTTGCCGGGCGCCTCTTTGAACTCGCGCTTCCCGCGGTGCTGAGCTTTACCAGTCCGCGCGCATGGGCATTCTCGCTGTTTGGAATCCAGGAATATCTTGATCGCTTTCCCGGGGACAGATCGGCGCAACGGCAAAGGGATGCACTCGCCGACAAGTTGCTGCACATCTATCGAAGTCACTCGCACGCCGGGTTGGAACTGGTTTGAAGAGGGCTTGGCCTATTGCAACGCGCGCTTGTCCCAGGCGCTTGTTGCTGGCGGGCTCGCGGAGTTCGAACAAAGAGTGGCTCACGGCAGGTCTTGAGTCACTGGAATGGCTTGTAGACCCAACAGCGTTGCAGCATGAACGGCCACTTCGTTCCTATCGGCTCACTCGGTTTCTATCGCAAGTCAGGCGACAAGGCTCGCTTTGATCAGCAACCGCTGGAAGCTGGTGCAACCGTCTCTGCCTGTCTGGAAGCGTATCGTGCCACGGGAGATCGACCGTTGGCTTACTCAAGCATGGTCGGCTTTCAATTGGTTCCTGGGAGACAACGACCTGAAAACCTCTTTGTACGACGCCACCACCGGCGGCTGTCGAGATGGTCTTCATCCTGACCGGGCAAACGAGAACCAGGGAGCGGAGTCCACCCTGTCCTTTTTGATGGCGCTTCTGGAGATGCAGCAGCTTCAGGACGATTCGGCTCCGCGGCGCGCGCTCTAGTTAAGTGCTAGCGCGATCAGTGCGCATTTGTACTCAACGTTACTGGAATTGAGTTTCATGTTTTATGAAATCACCCATGACCTTAGCTATCGACACGATCGGCTCATCGATTCCACCGACACTCTTCTTCATCGGCATCCCGCCAATCCAATCCTGAAAGCAAGGACTGGCCTTACCCGATCAATAGCGTATTCAATGCCGGAGCCACGCTGCTTCCCGATGGCTCAACGCTGCTGCTTTGCCGGGTAGAGGATCGGCGTGGTCTCTCCCATCTCTGTGCTGCACGATCGGCGAACGGTGTGGACGGCTGGAAGATCGATCCCGACGCCAACCCTCATGCCCGATCCGATTGAATATCCGGAAGAGCTTTGGGGAATCGAAGATCCGCGCATCACCTACGTTCCGGAACTGCAGCAATATGCCGTCGCTTACACCTCGTATTCCAAAGGTGGTCCCGGAGTTTCTCTGGCGCTGACCAGGGATTTTCGCACCTTCGAACGATACGGCGTCATCATGTCGCCCGACGATAAAGATGCGGCCCTTCTTGCCGCTACAGGATCGATGGGCGGTGGGCACTCATCCATCGACCGATGACTCCCCTGGGAGCTCACATCTGGATTTCTTACTCTCCTGATCTGCGGCATTGGGGTGGCCATCGAGTGATGATGGAGGCGCGGAAAGGCGCATGGTGGGATGCGAACAAGATTGGTCTGTCTTCGCCGCCCATCGAGACCCGAGAGGTTGGCTGGTGCTTTACCACGGCGTAAAGCAGACGGCGTCCGGCTCGTTATACCGGATCGGCCTTGCTCTCTTTGACATCGCAGAAGCCGGATATTTGTTTGTTGCGAGGCGATTCCTGGATTTTCGGTCCAGAAGCCGATTATGAGCGGGGAGGCGATGTGCATGACGTGGTCTTTCCGTGCGGCCACACGATAAACCCCGACGGCGACACCTTCAACATCTACTACGGGGCAGGCGATTCCTGCATTGCGCTGGCCCAAGGAAGCGTGCGCTCACTGCTGAACTGGCTAGATCATAACGGCAAGGCCGACGATGGAGAGCGCAATTGCCAGTGAAAGGACTGACGCGAGAACCCGAAGCGACCGGCCGTTGCGAGATCTAACGACCCAGACATCGTCGAAGCAGTGTATTCTGTACTATGCTCGGGAGCAGATCCCAGATTTTATATCTCTCGTCTTCCGGACGAACCAGGAGACGATCCCACCTTTCATTCCCCTCACAATCGCTGTTCTGAGGCGGTCATCCGTCTTAGCTTCCCGAGGATAAGGCTCGGCTTGTGCCAGCTATCCTCGAAGTGCTGAGGAAACAATGAAAAATCTTTATGTTGGAAATATGGAAAAAAGTACAACCGAGCAGGATCTTAGGACCGCGTTCGGAAGCTACGGCCCGGTTGAGGTGGTGACAATCATAACGGACCGAACGACCGGCGCTCCTCGTGGATTCGGCTTCGTGGAAATGAGCGCGGACAAGGACGCACAAGAAGCGATCTTGGGTTTGAATGGTTCCCTCATGGCGGGTCGCACGATCACTGTGGGCGAGGCTCATGCGAAAACGAACGACGTTCGCACGCGGACCGCGCAGTAAGCTTTGAAGATGGAGTCTCGGCATTGCGAGACGGTGACCGGGTTGACTACGCTTATAGAGTCATAATAGTCGCCCGGCTTTTCAAGTCGCTCTCAATTGCTTCCGTTTCCAACTGCTAGGTGTTGCAAACTAGCGTATCTCACTTTTGGGGATCACTACGCTTAAGGGAATTCGTGAGAAGTTCGATTATTGTCTTGCTTCTCCACTTTGCAGCTCCTTTCCCTGCTAAGTGTTGTAACCCGAAGGGATCTCAGTTTTGGGGCTGGCTCTCTCGCTTAGCGAAGAAGTAATGAGCCGAGGGGAAGCTTGCCGGGACACCCCTGCCGATGCCAGCCTCTCCGTTATAAGCAAATTGAGTGGCGGGCGGAACATGTCGATGGCGCAACAGACAAGCGGCAGACGTGAAACGGCGCAGCAACCGGGCCACGCTCGCAAGCACGCTTGGTCTCTGCCTCTAGGCCTCCAACTCATCCGAGGCTAGGAAGCTCCTGGATGTGTGACAAGCCTGTGCGGGTTACGAGTTGGACGTGCTAATCCTGGCCACTCACTTCCGCTTAGAGGAAAAATACGAAGTCTCTCCGGTTTCACCTTGCGAGCTGACTTTACGGTGCGAGGTTTCGCCATTTCTTTCTTGATCCCCTGGAGGATAGCTTCCAATTTCTTGTTTGAGTTCTTATTACCCATAATCGATGATTGCACGTCTGCCTGAACCATGAACGATCAATTCAGACCGGCATTCTCACAAGGGCACCTGTAGAAGACCAAGACCAGCCCTTGGCGGCCGGAAACACTTAAGCTATTCGTGAGCCAATAAAAGCGCGATCCCGTCACGGATCGCGCTTCGCGGAGGACGGCAACTATACCTTACCGCAGGCTTCCAGTCGTGACATTTACATCGTTCCCGATGGACTCACCGGACACAACGAGTTCAACCCGTCGATGGTGCGCGATAAAAAGCAAAGTCCCGTCATTGGAATACCGCTTTTGGCGCTCGCCCGCCTTTACAGCGCAATGACGCCTCACATACACCCTTGGCCGTTTCGGGATCAAACCGAGACCATTTCCAGAGATGGTCACTTCTGCTCAGTTCCTGAAGACCCACCAGATTACAACGGTAACAGCCCCTCAGAGCTCGGAAAAAACCGTAATCCGAGGTTTACGAGGGCGAAGGAGAAATATGAAAACCAGCACGAAAGACAAGATCAAAGGCAGCTTCCACGAAGTGAAGGGGACCATCAAGGAGGAGGTCGGGAAGGTCACGAATGACCGCGATTTGACAGCCGAAGGCAAAGCTGAAAAGAAGGCGGGCAAAGTTCAACAGCGGATAGGCCACGCTAAAGAAGCCGTCGCGAAATTGAAAAGACAGCTGGCAGCAATTGAAAACTGGATAGGCCGCTCATACTCAAGGGCGAGCACGAGCGCCACCTGCCCGCCCTCAACTACCGAGGGTAGTGGTGATCTTCGCGGAATGCTCTGCGCCTGCCGCGACATCCCAGTGGGCTTGGAAACGCAAGGTTGGCGCGCGCGCCGATGGCGTGTCGGCGCCATCACTCCTGCAGAAAGATTTGAGCAGGGAGTTGTGAACCCGAATCTCGCCGTTGTATTCGATGAAGCCCAGTTTTCTGAAGCGATTCATGAAAAAACTCACCCGGGACCGGGTTGTGCCAATCATCTCAGCCAATATCTCCTGGCTGATCTTGGGAACCACTGTCTCGCGGTTTGCTTTCCTTGCCGAACTGCGCGAGCAGCAACAGAATCCTCGCCAGCCGCTTTTCGCTGGAATTGAAAAGCTGATCAACCAGGTCCGCCTGGATGCGAGCGTTGCGGGCGAGAAGAAAGGAGACGAACATGTCCGACAATTCGTGTTCCTGGTGAAGTACGCGGACCATTTCCGCCTTGCTAATCCTGAGCAGTGCACACTCGGTCATCGCGGTAGCAGTCGCGAGTCGAAGAGGATGAGCCGAGACCATGCAGTTCTCCCCCAGGAATTCCCCGGCGCCCACCAAGGCAATCGTCGCTTCTTTTCCGTTCGCGGAGGTGACAGTTACTCTCAGCTGGCCCTTCTGCACGTAAAAAATCGCGTCGGCAGGATCGCCTTGCGCGTAGGCCATCTCATTCTTTCTTCAGACTGAGAACTTTTCTGCCCAACCCAGCTCTTGCGAGAAAGGCCTCGGGATCGAAAACCGTATGGCCATTTCTTGGTTGCGGCTTGGGCGTTTGAAGCCGGAACGCTTTGCAATTGCGCCGTGAGCAGATTTTGCGGATCGGCACCGAGTCGGTGGATGGAACCCGTTTGGCTGGACGGCGCTTGCTGCGGTTTGGGATGCCCCTGGCGCTCATCTCATACCTCCGGAGGGGCAGAGCTTACACTCCGACATCGTACATCTTAACGCACGCGGCGCCGGTGTGTTCAATACTGCACAGTTTGCCAGTTGTTAATTCTCAGCCGTTTGAGCGATTTTGCACAGTGCCATCCGTCGTTAAGCGTTAGGGTCTGGTTGGTGAAGAGACATTGAGGCGGCGCGGGTTGCGAGACCGCCTGTACTGACGGAGCATCTCTCGCCGTTATCGCACCGGGCGAGGTAGCGCTTCGATCAGCCGTTCGATGCGCCACCAAGACGAAGCTGCGGCTGTATCGCAGCGAACACGATATACCCTTTGGGAGACCCTAATGCCCGAGCAAACGCGCGCTTACTTTTATCCCAAGACGTTTCTTAAGAAGATCGGCAAGCGAGAGGACCAGCCGGGAGTACCGGAACAAACAGTCGATTTTTTCCCAGGGCGATGCCGCGGATGCGATGTTCTATGTCGAGGCTGGCAATGTGAAGCTGACGGTTCTATCGAAACGCGGCAAGAAGGCGGTCATCGCTATTTTTCGGCAAGGCGATTTTTTTGGGGAAGGCTGTTTAGGAGCGCCGTCTCTGCGGATGTCCACCGCAACAGCGGTACACATGTCCACAATCGCGCGAGTGGAAAAGGCGACCATCGTTCGCATCATCCACGAAGACCCTGTGTTCGCAAGGCTATTTATCGCACACCTGCTTTCTCGCGTTGTCCGAATTGAAGAAGACTTCCTCGATCAACTCTTCAATTCCAGCGAGAAGCGGCTGGCGCGAACTCTGCTGTTGCTCGCGAGCTTTGGGACGCAATCCAAGCCAGATCCCGCCATTCTGAAGGTGAGCCAGGGAACCCTGGCCGAGATGATTGGCACCACCCGGTCGAGGGTAAGCTTCTTCATGAACCGGTTTCGCAAGATGGGCCTCATCGATTACAACGGCAGCTTGCGGGTGCACCCGCGCACTGCTCACTTTTCTGCTTCGCAAATAGTCGCGACACCCACTCGCCTATTCCGACTGCTCCATCCCACTAACGTAGCGGTGTGTGCAATTTTGACCAGTTTTTAAAAGAGCGACGAGTTATCTTGTAACGGCTTAAGTCTGATCTGCAGTTCGGCCAATGCGGAAGTACAGTCTTGATCGACGTCGTTGTCGCGGACCATCAGGAGCTCTTTCACGTTGGGATGGCCGAGGTACTGGCGGATGCCGACGATATTTGCCTCGTGGCCCAGCCGCAGTCTGCCGAACAGTTGCTGAACGTTCTGGAAACCTTCATACCTCACGTGCTGGTCCTGTCCACGGATTTTCTGCCGGCGTTTTCGAAGATCCAACCGGTGTTGAAGCGGCGCCAGACTGCACTGCTGCTCGCCGAGGACAACGATCAGACCGCCTATATGCGCTGGTTGCGAGCACAGGGTGTGGTTTATCGTTCAATAGATGGGCCCGTTCTTATCGATGCGATGCGCCGAGTGGCGCGAGGCGAGTTGTTCGTTCAGGACCGCAGCTCCGATATCAGGGAAGAACCTTCCGAAGTCGCATGACAGCAAACGACATTCCTGCCACCTACAAGACCATGCCTCGATCTGAGCTGGGAGCTTCCTCACACCTTGCGTGAAATCTAGTGATCAGCGGGCGGCCACAGCTTCGGTGCCCGGAGCCGGAGTCGCAGCTCTTAACTGATCAAGCAGCGGGAGTAGACTGGCCGATCGAGCCGGGTCGTTCTTCGTCTGGATCGATGCCGAGTCGGCTGGGGCTTCGGAATAGAACTTCAGGATGTTGTCACGCAATTCGGGCGTCGTATGATCAAACTTGTTTCAGCCAATTGAGCCACTAGCTTTGCGTATGTTGCGTCAGCCAGCGAGTACTCGCCTTCTTTCGTCTCTTTACCGCTGTCCAGGTCATAGTTTGGAAGTCTCAGTGAGGCGCCGCGGTGGGCCTCTAGAAGGAAGACTTTATATTGGTCCACAGTGGCATTGATGCTTTTGAAATACAAGTCCTCGGTCTGGGGCGTTGGGTTATTAAACGCCATCGCCTTGAAGGGACCGATCTTCGGCATATATCGCAAAAGAGTTGAAAGCACCCGGGTACCAAAACCCGGCTTCGTGTAATCGCTTCCCCAATCCCTTTGATAATCGGCCCGCGAAAGGCGGTAGAGAAATTTGCGTTTATTGAAGTTGGGCTCTTCCTGTTGCATGTCTTTCTTATGGGTTTGCAGGGCGACCTGGGTCAGTTCGGGGATAAGTCGACTAACCGAGTAACGATATGAACTGATTGTGAGATCCGCGTGCGGCAAGACGGCGCTTAGCTGCAATCCATAGACTATCGGGAACACCCGCTCCAGCAGTGGCTTAGAGACCTGGAAGCCGATGAAATCATGGTACTGCTGCGGTGCATAGCGCTGTTTTGCGACCTGCACCATGTCGAATCCGAACTCCGTCTTGAGGTGGGCGGTTTTGTTCTGGGCGTACTCTACCGAGTTGCCGTACTTCGCTCGTAGCTTCGGATATTGGATCGCGACAGCACGATTAACGGCAGGGTGGCCATCTATGTCGGACACGTAGTGCGCCAGAGCGCCCAAGGCGAAAGCATACTCGTTGGCGTCGGCGCTCTGCGCCAGCAGTTCCCGGACAAAATCCCCGGTACGAACATAGTGCACCAAGTCACTGAATTCAATGCTGCCAAATGGGTAGTAGCCTAGATCCTGTATGACTGCTCCGCCGTAGGCATAGGCATGAGCTTCCTTGATCTGGTCTTCGGAGAGTCCGGGATAGCGTTTGAGGATTAGCGGTCTGATTTCATCAGTCCACAGCAGGTCAACGATCTCCTCGTGGGTCAGCACGGAGTATGCGGACACGCCGCCGCAACACATCAGCATTACAAGCAACACCGCCAGTGCGCGAACCGGGAGTGTTTGGTATTTATTTTCGATCGCATTTCTCACGGCTAGTCCGGCGTCCATACTGTAACCTGCTTGTAGTCGGTCATCGCGCACAAATCCACACTCGGGGCGGCGAAGCTATTTCGATATGTTTGTCAGCTCTCTCACGGCTGGCCGACGTGAATGCTGGAAAGAGAATGAAGCAGCCCAAAGATATTCAGTAGCCATAACACGACGGCTATCACCACCACGGCGTTCAGAATTGACTTAATGGAGCCGGCCATGGGGATGAAGCGATCCACCAGCCACAGAAGGACCCCAACGACGATCAGAACCAGGACAACTTGAACTAACGGCATATTTTCTACCTTTCTTGAATTCCGGCAGAGGCTCGTGCCTGATTGCGCCTCTGCGATGTTAAGAAACCTTTGTTAAGAGATCGCGGCGGCCGAGTGCAGCGGTATCGAGCCATTCCCGATGTTGGATGACAGTGAGACGTGGGGCGGACGCCTGGAATAGGTCCGTGGACGCTCCCATCGGCCGATCCGCAGATTGGGCTGAAGCATGTAGGTCCGCTGCGCTCCGCAGTCAGAGCAATGCTGCGAAGGAATTCTCTCTCCGCCGCAACGTATGGGCCAACCTGCGTTGGAGTGGGGGCAGAGACCCAACAGTCGCATCAAGCTATCGAAGGCTCGCGGTAGAGCTCCGTGAAACGAATAATTAGGGGGCGCACTCAAGAAGGTCTCCTGTCGCACAGTGACCCGATGAATCCAAGGCCAAAGCAATTGTCGCTGGAAACGGTAGCCCGCGTATGGTCAAGATTGACCGGCCGTGGGTAATCGCGAGTCCCCGTGTACCTAGGGAAACCGCTAGGAACGTAATACCTCCTGCCGATGTTGTCTCCGTAGGCGATGCAACCTTAACCGAATGACCGAACTAGCTTTTTGCGGTTAGTGCAGACGGGGAGGCTCTCACACACCAGTGCGCATCTTAGGAGGGGTCGCTCTTGCTCTCGGTGGCGAGCGCTTGCATTCTCCTGCCTTATCTCCCGCCGCCTGCGCCCGCGTTCCCCATAGGCTTCTGCGTCGGCTTGATCCTTCGTACCGGCCTTATAGTCTTCATCCATGCTTTTATAAACGGATAGCTCTTTCAAGAGACCGAGCATTTGCTCAGATCCTTCCCTGCTCATGAGACCAACTTCCCCTGCCGTCAGTTGTGATCGTATGGCTCCGGGGGCTGCGGCTGGGGTTGTGGGCCTTTCCGAATCGCCCGCACAGCGTCCGTGAAGGCCAGGATGATGGTGGCCAGCCATCCGTAAGCAAGGTAGATTCCCCAGTGTAGGATCCCAAACGCTTTCATTTGGTATTTCCTTCAAGACTAAAGTAGGCGCTGAAGCGGCGATTAGCTGTCTCGTTTTGACCACTGGGATCTTTACAGCTTGCGGCCAGGTTGGGCCGCTGAGACACGATTTGACCTGGGAAGGGGCAATAACTTGTACAGCAGTTTGGTGGGGACGACACTGCACTTTGTCGTCGCGTCATGCTGTAGGTGCGACGCAGTATTTCGATTTCGGCCAGAAAAGGCCCAGCGTTACTGGACCCTCCTCGCCATTCGATTCTTTTAGCGAAGCTACCTTCGCTTCATCATCCAGCCGATCGCTATTCCTGCCGCAACGCCTATTGCGAACGTCACTACAACTGTCTCAATAGGATGTCGCTGCAGGCGCTTGGTTGTGTCATCAAGAAGCTCTTCAGCAGCATCGCCGCCTTGTTTTGCGACACGCCTCGCTGCTCCTACGCCGTCCTCGATTGCATCCGCAACGGCAGATGTCGCCCGAGAAGCCTTGCGCGCTGTTTCGGCAATTTGCTCGCCCGTTTGTTCCAACACTGATTGCGCCATTTGTCTTGACCTCTCTTGTCTCCGAGTTCGATGTTGATTCGCTCTATTGTCCGACAGCCTTTTCAACCTTGCCGACCCAGTTTTGAACTTTGCCGGCATTCTTTTCAGCTCTGCCCTCAGCTTCCAGGTCGGGGTTGTTGGTAAGCTCGCCGACTTTCTCCTTGATTGTTCCTTTGACTTCGTGGAGCTTGCCTGTTGTTTTGTCGTCCGTGCTCGGTTTCATCATGATTTTCTCCTCTGTTCGGTAGTGGGTTTCAATTGACGCCTATTGCTGGAGAGTCGCAGATCCTCGTGTTACGCCACTCTCTTGTCGGCAGGTGTTTGCACCTGCACCAGTTCGTCGAAGAGTGAGCGATAGTGGATCATCGCGGTGCGCAGGTCTTCCGTGCTGGCTTCGCCTCTGCCAAGCCGCAATGCGATGTCGTGCGCCGAGCGGTAGTTCTCCACTACTCGGGGATGGTCGACGGAAATATCCGCCGCGCGCTGATCAAAATCCGTGACCGGATAGCCACGCGTCTGCATCAGCGAACACACCAGCTCATCGGCTTCCGTCACTGCACCCTTCGGATAATCGACAAAGCGGGATTGCACTGCCTGCCACTGGGCCAGGTAGCGTTCACGCTCCGTCACGTCGAGATCGCGGATCTTCAGCATTTCAACCCGCGTTTCACGATCCGCCAGCTTCGCTTCGGCTTTGCGTTCGGACCCATGTTGTCGAACAGCCCGGTCGTATTCCGGCCCGAAACGGTCGCGTAGTTCTGCCGTGGTGTTCTTGCGTTTTCGCATGTACAGCGCAACGGCAACGACAATTAGCAGAACCACTGCGACTGCGAGAGCAATCAGTTTGGGATCCATTAGATTGAGATTCATCGAGAACTCCTTACACTTGTGAGTGTCTGCGACCAGTCAGGTCGGCTTGGGAAGTTTCCTGGCTGAAGCAGAGTATCCAACGATCAGGCTGCCGAAAGCTGGTCAGAATTGCTCGTTCAACCTCCATGCAGCCAAGACGGTACAATTGTCCATGTGTGCAAAAGTGAACATACAAGTCACTTCCAAAGACGTTAGAGTTCTGTATCCACCGCGCCATTGCGCTAAACATCTTTGGCCGTCGCGGATAATGGGCGAGGCTTTCAGCAAAGGCGGCATAACATTTGTTCAGCGCGTGTCCCCGCAAAATACCGGTTTACCTTTCCTCCTCATGATGTTTCTCCTGCCTGGTCTTTCGGCCCAGGAGTTGAGACGTTCTCCTGCCAGACTGATCATTCCGGACGGTACCCCAGTCGACCTTCGACTTGCCGAAAGCGTTTCCTCCGCTCACGCTCACGTTGGCGACGCCCTGAACTTCATCGTCGTGAAAGAAGTCAGCCTCGGAGGCTTCACTGTCATTCAGGCCGGAACCATGGCCCGCGGCTCCATCACCGGAGTCAAGGGCAGACGGCTTCTGGGAATGGGAGGCCAAGTAAACCTGAAACTCGATTCCGTAGCGTTGGTCAATGGCGACCGCGTCGGGCTGCGTGCAAGCAAGGAAGTAAAAGGAGGCTCCCGTACCAAGCTCATGGTTGGCGCGATGATCGTCACCGGCTTGGTATTCCTTCCCGCCACGCCGGTCTTCTTGCTGACCCGCGGCCACAACAGCACTGTCATGAAAAGTACGGAAATCACCGCGCAGATCGACGGCGCTACCTCGGTTCTAACAGCAGGTTTGCGGCGCTCGCCAGAAGAGTCCTTTCAGAGCTGAGGCGAGATGATGGACTATATGCCACCACGTGTCTTCAACGGTGAGGGACGGGAGGGCGACATGGTGAACCTGGTCTTTGTCGCTCAACAAGAAGACCTGCAGGAAGCCTTTCAGCGGCGGGTTGGGTGAAAACTGATAAGTGGAGGCCGGCGTTCGTCTGGAACCTGTTGCGGCATCGGAACCACGACACGAAGCTGCCAATGTCCAGGTTTTACCTGTTCGGAAGAGTACAGGACTACTCGTATGCGTTACCTGATCCGGATGGGGTGGTCTTCACGGCGCCATCATCTCCGAATCTGGAAAACCAATTCCACTATTGACGGCACACCGATCTGGGCGGGCGCCGCTACACATGACGTTGCCATTGAAATCGCCAAGCGGGGACGCCTGATCAACCACAGGATCGATCCCGCGGTTGACGCGGAGCGTGATTTCATCGGAGCCAACCTGACCGACACCTATTCAGTCAGCCGGCAGGAATACTTGGATTCCGCCAACCCAGTTTTCCAGGCGCAGACGGCATCGGGCGAGGCCTACCACTCGACGGCAGAATTCTCCTTCTGGATCTCCACCAGATCGTCCTAACTGAAACTGCCTGGACGATCACCCATCCATCGCCGTTCGAGCGACCTCGCGGCCTATCGCATTTCCAGCAGAGTCCTTCCATAACAATCCGTCGCCTCGTTGACCGGCCCCCGTAAGTGATATATCTGCGAGCGGCTGAGTTATTCCGCGGCCGAGCTTGATTGCGATGGATCGTCCCTCGTCGAAATATTGTGCTTCTCAAGACAACCCAGAACAGCTTGTAAAGAACTGTAATGTCGGACTGTAGTAGCGTGAATGACAGACCGTCGGGAATGTTCCGAATGAAGATCACTTTACTGTATCGCAGACCAGCGAAACGAGTGTATTGATGCTGGCTAACCGTCATCATTACAGTATTACAGTCCTACTCATCGGCGAACCGGCGACCTGCCCCCCATCTTTAGTCCAAGGATAATGAGACTTTCGCCGGTTTTGACCCGCTCCGGATTTCTGGCCCAAAGATTCTCGAAGCGGCGACCTCCACGTTGCGAAAGATGCGGGACGCCAACGGTTACTTATTCTGAATCGCATACCTCATTCTGAATCACATATCTCCAGAACGGTTGGGGAAATCCTTGGCGGATTTTCCGCTGGCTTGGTTCCACGGTCGCCACCGGTATACGATAGTACAACTTCGGCAAGGAGGCAATTCACCTCTCTCCATATGCCTTCGCCACTCGCGACCAAACCTGGCAGTAGCGTCTCTTTTCGATTGAACTGAAATTGCGTGTTTCCCAAGAAACTAACACGGCCGCCAGACGACCTGACGAGCGCTACCCCGGCCGCCACATCCCACTCGTTCTTTGGAGACAGAGTCCACGTTGCATCGGCCAATCCCGCAGAAACGAGGCCCAACTTATATGCGATCGATCCTGTAGGCCGGATGGAAAACTTCCGGTCCTGAAAACGAGCCCACTCTCCCCTAATAACATTCCTGGCGACTGGCGAGGACCAGAGCGCCATCTAGGCTGGTTCTATTACCAGCTCGCACTTGTTGTCTGTTATAGGTTACTCCTAGATTTAATGAGCCGAGGAACAGCTCTCGGGTCGTCGGATTGTAAACACCACCGGCCAGCGGAGACTCCCCCGATAACCAGCCCAACTGAGATGCTCCACTCGGCCAAACCATTCATAAGCTCCTTAGTACCATCTACAGGATCGACAACCCACACTACCTCACAGCCCAAGCGAACTAGGTCATCGACATCTTCTTCACAGAGCCATCCTTCCCCAGGTCCAAGCAGGGTCTCTCGAAGTACCTGGCTGACTTTTAGCTCCGTGTCTCTGATAACCCCCTGCCTAAGTTCACAATCTATATTATGGAGGCCAAGATTGCTCACTACATCCACCGGCGATCTCCAAGCTGTTCTCGATACGGGCAAGATATTTTCGCTCTGCGGAACTACTTGACATGAGCAATTCCTTCCCAGAGCATTCGCACTCCAAGTAGACCTGCCAGAACTCTCGCAATTATCGCCCCGGGCACCACTGCGCCTCCATCTATTGAGAGCTTGAACTCTTTACCTCTCGGAGCGGACGGAAGTAGTCATTGACGAAAGATACTCTAAGACATACGCAACGACCTTGGATGAGATCTCCCGCAAACTCTGGCTGTCGGTATCACAAACAATCTCTGCCGCCAACGGCGGTTCATAGGGATCGTCGATGCCGGTAAATCCGCGAACCTTTCCGGCACGAGCCCGCTTGTAGAGATCCTTAGTGTCCCTCAGCTCGCATACCTCAAGCGGAGTATTAACGTAAATCTCGATGAAGTCGCCGATGGTCTGACGCGCCTCGTCACGCGCGGCGCGATAGGGAGAGATCGCCGAGACAAGCACGATGGTTCCGTTCCGGGTAAGCAGCTTGGAGACGAAAGCAATACGGCGAATATTTTCATCTCGATCCAGCTTGCTAAAACCGAGATCTTTGCACAGGTGCTTTCGGATTACGTCACCGTCAATGACTTCGATCTGCAACCCGTACGCCAACAGTTCGGTTGCGACCGCCCGGCAAATGGTTGTCTTGCCGGCGCCGCTTAGACCCGTAAACCACAACGTGAGCCCCCGCCTCTGTTCGACGCGCGAGGTAGCCCCAAATTCATCTCTGGCCTCCTCCGCCCGAATAGGAGCCGCTTCCACGATCATGCCCGCCCCCACGGTGTCGTTAGTCATAGGATCGATGACGATGAAGCTTCCGGTGGCGCGGTTGTGATCATAAACATCACAGAAGATTGGAGTGTGGAGTTCGAACTCTACCTGTCCAATCTCGTTAAACTGCAAACTGTCGGCAGCGCGCTCCGTGAAAAGTTCAATATCGAGTACGTGAGCTCAGCCGGCTGACCCGTGCGACAGACCGTCTTAGTCGTGTGCTTAATGAAATATCTAACATCCTTGCGCAAGCGGAGTCGAAGAAAGCCATATCAGATTCGCCACGATTCGTGTTGAAATGATAGGGACGTGTTCAGGAGATACAAGCATGTCTCCGCGGCCGAGATCAATATGCTCGGATGTCGTCAATACCACCGACTGAGAAGTTACCGCTTCCTGAAGCTTTTGTGTGTGAAGAACAATGTCCGTGATGGTGGTGCGCTGACCGGAAGGCAATGCCATCACCTCTTGGCCCAGCTTTACGCTTCCCGAGCTTACTTGACCGGCATAGCCGCGAAAATCCTGGTTTGGCCGAATGACGTTCTGCACCGGAAATCGAAAGCTTCTCGGAAGACGCTGCGGTCGCAGGTATTGTCTCCAGGAGGCCGAGTAAGGATGGGCCATGATACCAAGGCATCTGGCCATTGCTTTGAATGACATTTTCGCCGCTTAAGGCGCTCAAAGGAACGAAATGAATTTCAGCGCCCGGAAACGAAACCGCACACTTGGCAAAATCGTCGCGGATAGAATCAAATACTTGCTCTTCGAAGTCTGACCAAGTCCATCTTGTTCACTGCGATAACCATTCGGCGGATTCCGAGCAGCCAGGCGATAAGCGCATGCCTTCGCGTTTGCCGCAGAATCCCTTTCCTCGCGTCAACCAGAATCAATGCTAATTCGGCGGTGGACGAACCGGTCGCCATGTTTCGCGTGTACTGCTCGTGCCCGGGAGCGTCGGCGATAATGAATCGGCGCCTGGGCGTGGAAAAGTAACGATAAGCAACGTCAATCGTGATGCCTTGTTCGCGCTCGGCTTGCAGACCATCGGTCAACAGCGACAAGTCGAGGTCGACATTCTTGGCGGACGATGCCTTTCTGACAGACGAGAGCTGATCGTCGTAGATAGCATTGCTTTCATAGAGCAAGCGCCCTATGAGAGTCGACTTGCCATCATCTACGCTTCCAGCGGTTACAAACCGTAGCAGATCTCGCTCTTCAGGATTGGTACTCAAAAATAGCCTTCCCTCTTCTTTAGCTCCATTGATCCTTCCTGATCGTGATCAATGACACGGTTTTGACGTTCGGAAGCCCGAACCAACTTCAATTCTTCTATTATTTCGGCAACCGTCGAAGCCGAGGACCGGACAGCTCCGGTGCAGTATGTGCAGCCGAGTGACCGCATCCGGCAGGTGATGCGCTGCGGCTTCTCGCCCGGCAACAGGTCCATGGGGTGGTCCATAGGAATAAGAAGGTCGCCCCGGACCAACATCTCACGTTCCTTGGCAAAATATAGCGGGACAACCGGAATATTCTCCCGATGGATATACTCCCAAACGTCTAGTTCTGTCCAATTGGACAAGCGGAAAGACGCGCAGCGTCTGCTCCGCCGAAGTCGAACGTTGTAAAGATTCCAGAATTCCGGCCGCTGGTTTTTGGGGTCCCACTGGCCTAAAGAGTCACGCACGGAAAAAACTCTTTCCTTCGCGCGCGACTTCTCTTCCTCGCGCCGTGCTCCTCCCATCGCCACGTCAATTCCGTTCGTGCGCGAGCGCATCCAGCAGCGCCTTGGTCTTCAGCAATCCGCAGCACCGGCTTGTACCCAGGCGGAAAGGATTGGCGCCACTTTCTACAGCTTCAGTATTGGTGTGGGCGATTAACTGTAAGCCGAGCTCGCGACACAGCTGGTCGCGAAACTCGATCATCTCCCGGAATTTGAATCCGGTATCAATGTGCAACAGCGGAAAAGGTATTTTGCCCGGGATAAAACGCCTTTTGAGCCAGCCGCAGCATTACGGAAGAGTCTTTGCCGATTGAGTACAACATTGCCGGGTGGGAAGCTTCCGCAACAACCTCTCTTATGATGTATATGCTTTCTGCTTCAAGAGAGTCGAGGTGTGACATCGATAAGCTACCTATTGTCCACTAAGATTGATCGGACTCTTGCGCTTCGCCGTGCTCGCACGTCGATACGTTTCGAACTTGTGCGGGATCATTTAGTTGCGACTGGTCCCTGAGCGCCATTAACCGCTAGCCAGATATTCTACGATCAGTGCCGATCCGCGTCGGGGATGGGAGCGCCGAAAACCGTCTTCGGCTTCCGGTAACGTCGGATGGGCAATTCCAAGCCCGCGCAACTTGCCGTGCTAGCTGATGCGCTGGTCGGCGACCTGCTTATCGCGGGTCAGCCGATGCCGACGACCGCTCGAACGAACTCGCTACCTTCGCCAACTCGCCAGCCAGTCGCTCAGCCAAACATTGCGCCTGCACCCGAATTTCAGGCACGGCGGTGCTTTCCCAAAGCAGACCTTTGCGAACCGATCCCAGCGCAAACAGAGATTTCGAAGGACAGCCCGTGCCGTCTATGCACGGCCCCATCATCGGTAACATCCAAGCCCAAAGACTGGCATCGACCCGCGCCAAGTTATTGTCCAACAAGGACTTTACGACTCGGGAATCGATCTTTCGAGCATCCGTCTCATGGCCGGTGCAGTTCACGATTCGAGATACTCGGAGCACCCCCGTATCGGTCGTTTCTCGATCCCGATAGGTGACCTCAGCGTAACCGTCACCATCGACGCAGTCCGAGCACTCGACCTGCTTGCACCACCAATCGGCCACTCTGCCGCAGCTCGTCCAGCAGTCTGTCCAACTTCTGGAGCGAGACGATGGCGATGAACTTCCCAGAAGCAGCGCACATGCCGAAGGAATCTTTTCTCGTTCCGCCATGTCCAAGCTTTTCCATATCCGTTGGGTCGCCGGTCGAAGACTGTCAATCACCGGCCTCCAGTCCACGTTGACGGCTCGCCGCAAGCCGAACCTGATTGACGTACCTCCGAGACGAGCCGCCTGATCGACGTGGGCAGATCATTCAGTCCACTCTGTCGGCCATGCCGGCTCGCTAGCTGTGTACGGCCGGAAGCAGTCCGCGGCGGGACAGCATGTAGATTCGTGCCCTTAAAACCGCGGTCTTCAAGCGTTACCACCTGATCGATGGCCGTCAGCCCGGAGCCGATCAGCAATACCGATTCAGAGTCGGTGATCCCGTCCAGCGCCTCCGGCGACCATGCGTAGCGTGCATAGTGCCGGCTCGACAGCTGCCGGAACGGCAATGGATCAGGAGGCGGAAAATTACCAACCGCCAGGACCACCAAAGCGGCATGGTGTTGCGAAGAATCCGCCAGAGTCAGGCAATGCGTTTCGTCTTGCCGCTCGATCGCTACCACTTCCTCAGAGACGCAGCGCAACGATGGCGAATCGGGCTCGCGCAACTGCTCTGCCAGCAGGCTACCAACATATTCCCCATACCATTGCCGCGAAACAAAGGCGTTGGGAGAAATTTCCGGATTCTTGTGACGCTGCAGCCACTCGAGGAAATGCGCCGGGTCGTCGGCGAAAGCGCTCATGTTCTTTGCCGGAACATTCAGCAGATGCTCCGCCGTGGTCGTACCAAACGCGAGCTCCTCGTCCAAGCTTCTCGCTGCGCTCGATCAGCAAGATGGATGAAGTCGGAGGGCAACGACGAAGAAGATGTACTGCCGTCATGACTCCGGAGAAACCACCCCCCACGACTGCGACGTCATAAACGCTGCGGCTGGCGCGATCTGAAAGACATGGGCGCGGAGACCCTTGCATGATCACCATAATGTATAACAGATCGCCCCGAACGAGCCTTGGTCCGCGTCTCGCGGCGAACAGCCAGCCTGCTTCGCTGTTTTGCTTCGCCTAAAATCCAACAGTCCACGCCTGACGCCACGTATTATTTGCTAACATCCGGCTCTCAAGTCACGGTGCGTGTGGATCAGCCGACACGCAAGTCAAGACGAAGTGGTCGTGCTACAATTTCGACGTGATTTACGAGGTCGCGCGCCCGTTTCCGAATCCGGAGGAGGCATGAAGCACCATCGGAAGATTCCGATTGCTGTTGTGGTGTGTGCTTGTTGCCTGGTGTTCATCACAACCCCGGCCTACGCATACATCGACCCTAACGCGGCGGGTTTGGCTTCCCAGATCATGACTCCTCTGCTGATAGCCGCCGCTGTCGCCGTTACCTTCCTTAGAAAACAGATCGGAGCTGCTTTTGGCGCGCTCTCACGGCGCCTACGGCGACGGACGGATGCCTATGTCCAGGGAGTCGATTTCCGCACCACGGTTGCGTCGCTCTGGTTCCGGCTCATTACCCTCGGGATCGTCGGCTTGTCATTTGCCGAGGCTCTCAAGCTGGCGCAGGGAGAGGCCCAGGGCTGGACGTTTTATCTCACCACCGCTGAAGTCGTCTTTGAAGTTGTGGTGCGCTTGGTTTTCGCCGCGCTGGCCGGTATCGTTTCAGGGACCCTCTGTACCGCCGCCATTGCTCCCTTTCTCTGGCATTTCGAGGTCATCGCGCGAACGAATTGCCGAGTGGGCGACAAAGGTTGGCAGTCGTTCTGGTCGTCTTCCTGGATTCCCGGTTCGCGTTGAAAATCCTGGTCAAATCCTGGGCGCCGAACCGCGCCCGCGTTTACGACCGCCTTGCTTACAGCCCATTTCCTGGCTTTCGTCGTAGTTCTTTGCATTCCTCGGGCGCGGCGACAGGTGGTGACGAGTATCGACGGCTTCCTGGGCGAAAAGATGACGCGACGCACGGCTATTGCGACCGTCGTCGGCACGGTTGGGCTGGTCGCCACGGAATTCGCGCTTAGCAAGACCGTACCCGTGGTAAAGGCAGCGCTGGTCCCGCAGCGGCCCAAATCCAACATCCTGCTGATCACTTTCGACGCCTTGGGTGCGGAGGACATGTCCGTTTACGGGTACGGGCTGCCGACCACTCCGAACATCGACGCTTTTGCCCGCAACGGCTACAGTCTTCAAGAACTTCTATTCCGCCTCTACCTTCACGACTCCATGCATCGCAACGATGCTGACGGGACTCTATCCCTCGGAACACCATGTTTATCAGCTGATGGGCCGGGTGCAGGCAGAGGATGCCAATAAGAGCCTCCCGCACCTGATGCGACGCCGCCGGCTATACCACTGGCGCGTTCCTGTCCAACCCGTCTGCATACTATCTCGTGGAAAGCCTGAAGAGCGAACTACGATTTCCTGCCGGAGCCAACCTTCCAGGAGGGTGGGCTGCAACATTTGTGGGAGGCGACCGCTCGCTGCACCAGGATACGGGCATTGGCAACCGCCTCGACGAATACCACGATCTGATGACGGCGTGGAATTCTCTGGGCCGGACTGCCCGACGATCTCTTCTTACGGTTCCCGGCGGATGAGAGTTTCGCAGCATGCGCGGGAAATTCTCGACAAATTGCCCGATGGATTTTTCCTGTGGGTCCATGTGATGACGCCGCACTGCCCCCTATCATCCCGATGCGGCGGAGCGGGGACGTTTCATCCCTGACGACGAATTGCGAACTTTGAATATGAAGGGGACGACAGCACTCGCGCTGCCGGATTCCGCATTCTATGGACCGGACCAGCAACCCCAAGTGGACCAGCGCCGCCTTGCCTATGACGAGTGCCTGGCAACCGCCGACCGCGCCTTCGGCGCTTTTATGTCGGACCTGGAAAACAGCGGGAGATTGCGGAACACAACGGTCATCGTGTCGGCCGATCATGGGGAAAGCTTTGAGGGCGGCATCTATCAACATGGTGGCCAGTATCTGACCCGGCCGGTAATCCACATCCCTCTGATCATCCGGACGCCGGACCAGCAGGAAGGCCGCATGGTTTCGTTTACAGCGGACCAGACGGCGCTCGCGCCCACCATTCTCGAGCTTGCCGGTCAGCCGAAGCCGGATTGGATGCCCGGTCAATCGCTGGCGAGGTGGCTGGACGGCGACAGCACAGGCGAGGGCGAGGGACTGGCGTTCTGCCAGTATCTGGAAAAAAACAGCATTTTCAAGCCTCTGCGGCACGGGACGGTCGGCGTGATCGACGGGCACTACCAATATGTCGTTCTCCTCTCCACGCAAAATGGCGGGCTTCGCCCACTGAACGAAGCGCAGATCTGGAACGTCGACCGCACTGACGAAAATCCTGCGCGGGCCAAGGCATTGCGGGCGGCGATCTCTTCGCGATTTCCAGACCTTGTGCAAACAACCACGTGAGCCGACAATATCTGAACCTCACCTCGGGCGCTTGGCGGCAACTTCGCCGCAACTGGCGCCTCCGGCCCAGTCCCATGCTGCTTTGGCAAACGCTGGCGCCGGGTTCCCTATTCTCCGCGATGGCGGGAATGCAGGAGACGCTCGCATCGCAAGCAACTGGCCCAGGCAAATTACCGGAACGCCGTCGTGGTTCTTGGCTACTGGCGCTCCGGCACCACGCTGCTGCACGAGTTGCTGTGCCTCGATGCGCGCTACACGTATCCGACGACGCATGCCTGCATGAACCCTCATCATTTCCTGTTCACAGAAGCCTCGGCGCTGGCTCGCGGAGGTCCCACCAGCCAGCGGCCGATGGACGAGATGGAGGTTCACGCCGGTTCGCCGCAGGAGGACGAGTTCGCGCTTCTGTCACTGGGCGCGCGTTCTCCCTATGAAGCGCTTCTGATGCCGACGATCCTGCCGGAGGCTCTGAAGCTCACCGACCCTCGAGACCTTTCACCGCGAGAAGAGAAGCGCTGGCGTGAGGTTTTCCTGAGTTTTCTTGCCGGTGTATCGGTGCGGGGAATGGGTCGGCCGATGATCCTCAAGTCGCCGACCCATGGCGCTCGCATTGCCACGCTTCGCGAACTGCTTCCGGATGCGCGTTTCGTGGTGATCGTGCGCGATCCCTGTGACCAACTTCGAATCGGTGGTGCGGATGTGGCGCAAAATGTTTGAAACGTATGCCATCGGGCCGATACCATCGGATGACGATATCCGCGAAGCGGTTATCGCCGATCGTCCCCGGTTTGAGGCGAAGCTGGCCGCGGGTGCCGCCGATCTGCCCGAGAACCGATTCACGACGATAACGTACGAGTCTCTGATTGCTAATCCTGCCGAGGTAATCGAACAGCTTTACGAGCGGCTGGAACTCGGAGATTTCGACCCCGTGCGTGAAGCGATCATCGCCGAGACGAAGCGCCGCAGTGGATACCAGGCGAAGGGCAGCTTGCCGTCGGACTTATGGCGACAGCGAATTAGTAACGAGTGGGCAGCAATTTTAACTCAGCACAAGACAACTCAGTACGTCGCAAAAAAAAATCGCCGACTTCTCCGGATTATAGCCGCGCCGGTCGTAGAGCTTGGTGGTGCTCGGCTCCCGGTGGCCGGCGGCACGCTGGACATCTTCCAGCGAAGCTCTGTTCTCCGGCGCCGTGGTAATGACGGTGGAGCGCGTCGAGTGCGCTGAGTATCCCCGATCCAAACCTATCGCCGTGGCGTGCTTGCGCAGCACGCCGGTCGATGGCTGTCCCTCGTCAAAACATCGTGCACCCGCAATATCAATGACTTAGCGGTCAGCCTGACCACGCGTGTTTCGGTAAGATTCTTGCCATGATCGTGTGGCTCCGGCACCTCCTCGGCTGGGTTGTCAGTGCATTCCGTTCCCGCGAGGATCTCATCCTCGAAAATCTCGCTCTGCGTCAGCAACTGCTCGCTCTCCACGCCCAGCGGCCTCGCCGGCGACTCACGGCATCGCACAAGCTGTTCTGGGTCTGTGTTGCGAAGGCTTTGGGCTCGATGGAAAGAGCCTCTCATCCTGGTGACACCCAGAACCGTTGTCGGCTGGCATCGTGCCGGCTTTCGGCTGTATTGGAAATGGCTTTCAAGAGCCAGGCCGAAGGGGGTCGAAAGCCGGTGAGCAAAGAAATTCGAGCCTTGATCTTTCAAATGGTTGCCGAAAATCCAACCTGGGGAGCGCCGCGCATTCATGGCGAGTTGCTCAAGCTGGGCTTCGATGTATCGGAACCGACGGTTTCGCGATGGGTTCGGCGAGCACCGAGACCCCCAGATCCCACGAAGCGCTGGCTGACTTTCCTGCGGAACCATCGCGAGGCCATTGCCGCGATGGACTTCTTCACCGTGCCGACACTGACCTTCGGCATTCTGTACTGCTTCTTCGTCATCGGCCACGACCGTCGTCGAATCCTTCACTGCAACGTGACTCGCAACCCCAATGCGCTTTGGGTTACGCTGCAGCTGCACGAGGCTTGGGAATACGGCGAGCAGCCGCAGCGTTTCCTGATCTTCGATCGCGACTCGAAGTTCAGTGCCGATGTCGTTTCGACCGTGAAGGCGATGGGCCGCCAGCCGGTTCGCACTGCATTCCGCAGTCCATGGCAGAACGGAATTGCGGAGCGCTGGGTTGGCAGTGTACGTCGAGATCTCCTGGATCATGTGATCGTGCTGAATCGGAGACACCTGCGACGGTTGCTGAATGAATACGTCCGCTATTACCACGAGGACCGAACTCATCTCGGACTTGGGAAGGACACTCCCGGTGGTCGAGTTCCAGCATCAGCGCCTTCGAATCGCCGCAAAGTTATCTCGTTGCCACGACTCGGTGGGCTGCATCACCGCTATACAGTCGCGGCCTAACAATTTCCAGCTCCGAATTAGGTTCGTTCCTTGACAGCAACGCAGCAGATCCTCGCCTAATTTGTTAGCAGCTCTGATCGCCTGCACGATTTCTGAGATGTTCAGAACAGGCGAGGACCAGTCTATGCAAGGCGCCGTTGACCAAATAAGGGGCGCCAAGACCCAAAACTGGGCGTCGTTCAGTTTTGATGAGCCACAGCAGTTTTCTGACGAGTCCCAAGAAACGCGCTTGTGTGTCAGTGTCGGGATGGTGGGCAAACCGGGAGCTACTGCCGGCTGGTCTGTCGCCGCACTCCGTTGTCGCGACCTAAACGACCCCTTCATTTCAGCAGTTTAACGACTGCATGGGGCACCTGGTTTTTCCGTCACAGCACTGTAGATAGAAATGTAGCTGCCGGATCCTCGGCGGAGAGCACGTATCATCCGCTGACAGGAAGCCACCTAATAAGGAGGAGCCGGTATGAAGCGGAGTCTACAGGCAGTTCAATCAGCAGCAGCCCCCCAACCTCACGCGGGTAACACAATCGGAATCGACCTGGGCGATCACTGGAGTCGCTACTGCGTGTTGGACGCTAGCGGAGCGATCGTCGAAGAAGATCGGGTTCGTACCACGGCAGATGCGATGCGAGAGAAGTTTGGCGAACTCGCTCCGGCCCGCGTCGTCATTGAGGCGGGTACACATTCGCCATGGGTGAGCCGGCTGCTGGAAGAGTTCAGCCATCAGGTCATCGTCGCCAATCCGCGGAAGGTGCGGCTGATCTACGAGAGCGACCGCAAGAACGACCGGTTAGACGCGCGCATGCTGGCGCGGTTGGGGCGAGTGGATATCAGCCTGCTGTCGCCGGTCTGGCATCGCAGTGCAGAGGCGCAAGCGGATCTAGCCGTGGTGCGCAGCCGAGATGCGCTGGTGGCGGCACGCACCCAGCTGATCAATGCGGTGCGCGGCATGGTGAAGAGCACCGGTGGTCGGCTGCCCACCAGCACGACTGCCGCGTTTGCCGTGAAGATAGCGGCACTGGTGCCAACCCAGCTGAAACTCGCCATGGCGCCGTTGTTAAAAAGCATTTACGCCCTCAGCCGAGCAGATCCGGTGCTACGACGCGCAGATCGAACGCCTGGCCGAGAAGAAGTACCCACAGACGAAGCTGTTGCGGCAGGTCAAGGGCGTGGGTCCGCTGATTGCGCTGACCTACGTGTTGACGGTGGATGATCCCAGTCGATTCCCAAGAAGCCGCCAGCTAGGTAGCTTCCTAGGTCTGCGTCCCCGAGCAGCGGGAGTCGGGCGAGAGTGCACCGCAGTTGGGGATCTCGAAGTGTGGCAACAATCACCTACGCTGGCTTCTGGTCCAGGCGGCCCACTACATTCTGAGTCGGCTGGCACCCGACAGTCGGCTGCGACGATGGGGACTGCAGTTGGCCTCGCGCGGTGGCAAGAATGGGAAACGTCGAGCCGTAGTGGCGGTGGCACGCAAGTTGGCGGTGCTGTTGCATCGGCTCTGGACTACAGGTGAAGTGTACGAACCGCTGTATGGTCTTGAGGCAGAGGTAGCCTAGACCAGAAACCGGTCAGGAACGAAGAGATTGAGCTGAAGCCGCGTTCGGGTGACTGCGAAAAATCGTCCGATCCAGCGAGACGAAGTGGCAAGACTGGGTTTCGCCGAGATCGCTCTGTAGATGGCAGCACCCCCTGGAAGAGGAACTCCTATATGCACCAGGGCTCACATTAGCCCAGCGAGAGTGCGGATGGAAGCGGAGCACAGGCACGCGGCAACAGCAAAGGCAAAGGCAAAGGCAAAAGCAAAGGCAAAAGCAAAGGCAAAGGCAAAAGCAAAGGCAAAAGCAAAGGCAAAAGCAAAGGCAAAAGCAAAGGCAAAAGCAAAGGCAAAAGCAAAGGCAAAAGCAAAGGCGCTGGGGAATAAGGAAAAAACCCTTGCCAAACTAGGCAGCTACATGGAAGTGCGATTTTGTAGACGGTGCTGCAGCGTCCGCTTGCGAAAGAAGAAATGCAGTATTTATGCGGTTCGGAACGCTTGCGCGCCCAGTGAAATCTGGGGCAAAACCAGGGGGTCGGTTTTGAATGCTTCGCTGATGCTGTAAGTGCTTGGAAATAATTGGTCGGGGAGAGAGGATTTGAACCTCCGACCCCCTGGTCCCGAATTCATGGGCCGAAAGAAGCCCAAAGTGACATCGAGCACACCCCCCTGAATGCCCTTGAGAGGCATGGTCTACGCGGCTCTGGCCCCCATTGCTCCCTGCCTCCGATCTTTGCTTGACGGACGCCCTGAGATATCGCCCTAGATATAGGCAGGGACGGCTGGGTTACGACACAAACCACGACACAAGTGCGAAGCCACACCCGGTCGCCTTTCGGTTGGGGGTCCCCCTACCACTTGAAGTTGACCGTGGCGCAAGGGTGGCTCGTTCGGAGATGTCGGAGTTATAACATTATTGTTGACTCTAGCACACGAGCGATGTTGTACTTGAAGTGTCGCTGCAGTGGCACTATATAAACTTCACTCTAGCAGACAACAATAGTTATGACTGCGAGAGCGCGCGAAGAGGTGTGGATTGGAAGACGGCGGGGCATTCGGCGGTGATGCAGGGCACAAGCAAATCGGTCGGGTCAAGGGCGATCCTTCCTCAACTCTTAACGCTAACTGATGTAGCTAGGTCACTCGCTTTGAGCTCCAGAAAATTTGGGCGTTCGTTCGCGCTGGTAAGCTTCACCCTGTTCGGTATCTGCCGTCGCCTATTGTTCCACCCAGAGGAGTTGGCGCGTTTTGTCAACACCGGGTACGGAACCGACGGCAAGCGCATCACATGAAGTACATGTCGGGGGGTAGAGAGACCGCTGCAATTGATTGCACCAGATGTCGATCGACGCCGCCGAAGTTCTCCGGCGCCACCCGGACTTCTTTCTCAGCGAAGAGGTTACTGTCCGTATGCCCAGCGGCAGCGAGATGCACCTGGGAGTCTATGGCATCGCCGAGCGCGATCATGCCGAAATTCAGCGCCGGCGAAACGATTTTATAGCGCTCCTGATGTACCTGACCGAGCGTAAGCTTTTCTTTAGCGTGAATCACGTGTTTTCCGGACTCACAGGCCGCCGCGAAGAGGACGACTTCAACTGGTTTGCGTCCTATGTCCCGGCCTTTGAAGTTCGCAACGGCCAGATGTGGCCGGAAGCGAATGCCAGCGCCGAGCGCTTGGCCAAGCGCCTGGGCAAGATCGGCATTGCCGGCAGCGACGCCCATACCATCGCCGGAGTCGGGCTGACCTATACGGAAGTCCCGGGCGTGCGCACGGTGGACGAGTTCCTTGCCGGCCTGCGCGCCGGCCGCGGCATCATCCATGGCGTCCACGGGAGCTACGCGAAACTCACCGCCGACGTCTACCGCATCGTGAGATCTTTCTTCTGCGAGAAGCCGTGGGCCCTGCCTATTTTGCCGATCACCGCTCTGGTCCCGGCGATCACCGCGGGCCACTGGTTTAACGAAATGCGCTTCTGCCGCAAATGGGCGGCAACGCTGGAGAGTGAAGAGAAGCGTCCCCGCATGCTGTGGAAGTTGGATTCGAGCCCGGAAGCGAATTTGGCGAGTTGACACTGTAAAGGCTAGGCGAATCAAAGGTAAGAGGTACAGCGATGGCTGTCGCACGCAACCTCTGGGGATACATCGAGCGCCGCGATCACCGCGTGATGCGGCGGATGAATCGTTGGCGCGCCCCGCGCTGGATTCGCTATTGGATGATCGCCGCCACGCGTATGGGCGATGGCTGGTTGTGGTACGGACTTGGCGGGATGCTGCTGCTCTATGGCGGCCCTCAGCGCTTCGCCGCCGTGAGCGCTGCCGGCGCGGCAGGCATCATCGGAGTGGCCGTGTTCAAGGCACTCAAGACACTCAGCCAGCGGCCCCGGCCTTGCCAGTTCGAGCCGCACTGCTGGTCCAAGGTGCTGCCGCCCGACAAATTCTCGTTTCCTTCAGGCCACACCATGTCGGCCTTCTCCATCGCGCTGGTGGTCAGTTATTTCTATCCGTCGCTCGAGGGGCCGCTGTTTTTCCTGGCTTTGAGCATCGCCGTGTCTCGCGTGGTTCTTGGTATGCACTTCCTCAGCGACGTACTCGCGGGCGCGGTGCTGGGCGTCGCACTGGGCTGCGCCTCGATTACCGCCTTCGCCTCATTCGGTTTGGTTTAGCCCGGCTGCTGAAAAGGCCCGCTTACACACCCGACACGTCGTGTCTGACTAAACTCCGCCCTCTGAAGAGGGCGGCCGCTGCTCAGAGCGGCTTCGGGTGTGCTGCCAGGGCCTCCCTGAAGGCGTTCAGGTTGTTTTTGTCCACCACGGCAGTTCCTGTGTCTACCCAGGCTGGGAGAGGACCCGTCGGGGCGTTTCGCCAGTCTTTGAATTCGTGAACCGCGTTGTGGTGCAGGTCATCAAGGAACTTCAGCCCGTAATAGGCCATGATGTACGGCTTCTGCACGACCGTGGCGTTGATCCACCCCTTTTGAATGCCGTCGAGCGTCTCCGGATCTTTGTCGAAAGCCACGATGGCGATCTTCCCCGTCAGGTCCTCCCGGTGCAACGCGTCCGCCGCCCCCGCGCCGCCGGAAGCCTCCAAGCACAGGATGCCGTCTACCTTTTGTTTTCTTGGCCAGCATCGCGGAGATGCCGTCGTAAGCGTTACGCGAGTCACCTTTGTCGTCGATGGTCTGAGCGACCCTGATCCTCGGATATTTCTTCAAAGCCTCGTTGACGCCGCGCACCCGCTCATCCAGTTTGAGCTGCCCGGGCAGGGTGATCAGCACGACTTGTCCCTGGCCCTTAAGAATGTCGGCCATGCGCTTGGCACTTTCCTGCCCGGCGCGGAAATTGTCCGTGCCGATGAAGAGCACGCGCTTGGAATCGGGCGCGTCTGAATCCAAACAGATAACCGGAATACCGACTCTGGATCGCGGCGTCGATGGGCGCCTTGAAGGATTCCAGGTCGGTGACCGACACCATGATCCCCGCGGGATGCAGAGCCACCGCTTTTTGAAAAGAGTCGAGTTCTTCTTTGGTGAAAGCGTGGCCGGGCCGTCCATTTCTGCTTTTACACCCATTGCCTTCGCGGCGTCAGTCAGGCCGGCCTGCGCTTCCTGCCAGTACGGCATGTTGATATTCGCGGAGATCAAATAGAACTGCTCTTCCTTCTGATGATAGGGCTCCTGGCAGCCGCCAGAGTCACACTCGCAACGACAACTAACAACGCTGCTCGCTTGGAATGGAGTTTCATCGGAGGTCTCCTTTGCACATCGTCCGGTTCGGGAGTGAGAAAAGCCAAAACCGAGAGAGACCCGGATTGTCTGGTCGGCAAGCCTATCACAAGCTTGGCCGCGGAACAGTCATCGGCTGTTGCACGCCGCCGGCGTGGGGAGGTCACTGCGCCCTTATCGAATACATATCGCGAGATGATTCGCGTGTTGAGAGAGTTCGTGTCCTGTGGTCTTCTGAAAAGGACTTCTGACGCTTCTTTGCCGGCGGGAAACGAAACATCGAGGGCTCCGAACCGACAACATGAGCGACGCGCCGGCTGTTTCGTCCCGAAAACAAAACGCAGCTCCTGTCCGAGCTAGTTTTCCTTATCCAGGTGTCCCGCCCAGGACTCTGGACCACCACAGCATTTTTTACTTGATGCCGCTCGGTCATGGCGAATATTTTACCCGAAGACTTTTTGGATTGGGCTGTTTTATGTGCTGTTTCCCCTGGGATTTCTACTTTATGGAGTGAACGACATCGTCGACGCCGAGACAGACCGCTTCAATCCGCGCAAGGGCACGTTTCTGTTCGGCTCGCTGGGGCGGTCCAGCAGCTTGCAGCACTGCGGTGGCAGATCGCCATGGTGCAAATTCCTTTCGTGGTCCTGTTTGTTCTTCTTGTGGGGCCGCGCTTGTGTGGTGGCTGGTCACGTTGCTGCTGGCGGTGGGCTATACAACGCGCCTCGCTTTGGATGGAAGAGCCGCCCCCCTTTCGATGTATTGATTCAGTCGAGTTATCTGCTCGTTTTCGTGTTGAGCAGTTGGCTGAATCACGTAGCACAACTTCCGTGGCCTACGTTTTATTTGGCGCGCTGTTCGCCATGCACTCGCACGTCTTCGGCGAGGTGATGGACATTGCGCCAGACCGCTTGAGCGGCCGACGCACGACCGCGACGCAGATCGGGAGTGTGCACGCAAAGTTTCTCATCGCATGTCTTCTGGCGATCGAGAGCGTACTCGTGCATTTGTTCTTCCAGGACGCGCTCATCGCCGCGTTCTTGGGAGTTGGTGCGGTCTGGTTTATTCTGGACGCAAAGCTGTTTTGGAAGGGCCGTGCCTACACGTCCAGCGGAAATGCGCCTCTTCATGTGGGCTTGGAACATCACGGCGTTGCTCGGGATTTATTGGAATTGGACCAGGACACCTTGACGCACGCCCGGCACATGCTTTTTGATGCTCGCACCGGCGAGCTTGCGGAACTTCTGGCGCTTCCGCTCGAGCCCAGCCCCTAAGAACGACAAACGAAATTCGGATTCAAGACCGACGTCGAAGAGCGCATGTCGCACATACGCGGCGCGCGCGATCGGATCGAATCTGTGCAGCGATCCTGCGCAGTGGCGCGGCTGACGCCTGCGACCATGCTGATGCGCGCGTCCGCGATGAGATGACGCTGCTCGATCTTAAGCAATGGTCCGCCCGCGCGGCGCGCGACTTGCTTATGCCGGCGCGCGAGTCTTCAACCCATGGAGCGCGACGTCGAACGCTTCGCCAAGCAACTTGGCATGGACGGCGGTGTGCTGGCGCACTACCGACAGACGTTGGTCACGTCGACGTGAAAAACACGAATCAAACTAGCGGACTTGCGCAGCCCCGTGCCTGTAATTTCCGGCCGCGCTTTGGGAGGGGGACGTCTCAAAGCGAGGCTCATCCGCAAGCAGGACGTCTTTCGAAGGTGGGTCCAGCGCGCCGTTGAGGCGGCGCCACTCTTCGATGGAGACGAGGACGGCGGTTTCGACGCCACGCCTGGTCACCACTTGCGGACCTTCCTTTAGAGTTTGGTCCAGGAACTCGCTGAAGCGGGCTTTTGCGGTTTGGACTTGCCAGGCCATAGGGCACCTCGAAACACTCGATATCTGACTAGTCAGCGTGACTAGTCAACTGAGTGAGGCCCACGCCGGCTCAACACCTTACGCGTCAACGCTTGATGGACAAAATTGGTTCCGACGAGGTCCGAAGCAATTCGAACGTCAGGGCGACGGGGTGGTCTATCTCTGTCTCCGCTTGTTATGCTGAGTGGCTCAAGCGTCTTCGGGAAAAAAGAAGGGGCGCAGACTCGCGCGCCCTTCTCGTAAAAACTTTCGATTTTATGAACTGCCCTAGGCTTTTTGGGCTTGGCGGCGGAGGAACGTTGGCACGTCCAGATCGTCCGCCGGGACCTCGTGGCTGACTTCGCGGACGTTTTGCTGGACTTGGTGCACGACGTTGGGCCGGCTGGGGTGGGGGGCGCCGAGCCGGTTCTCGGCGACTTCGGGCGCCGCCTTCCAGGTCTTCGGCAGGAACGACGGCTTCTGATGGATCTGCTTCTTGTTGGCGTCCTTGAAGCCGGCGGCGATCACCGTGATCTTGATGGTGTCTTTCATCTCGTCGTCCTGCACCGCGCCGAAAATGATGTTGGCGTTTTCGTGCGCGGCTTTCTGGATGACCGAGGAAGCTTCGTGCACTTCGTGCAGCGTCAGGCTGGAGCTGCCGGAAATGTTGATGAGGATGCCCTGCGCGCCCTGAATGGAATTGTCTTCGAGCAAGCGGGCTGGCGATGGCGCGATTGGCAGCATCGACGGCACGGTTGGTGCCGGTCGCCACGGCGGTGCCCATCACCGCGTAGCCCTGGCCGTGCATGATGGCTTTCACGTCGGCAAAGTCGCGGTTGATGATGCCCGGCACGGTGATGATGTCGGAAATGCCCTGGACGGCCTGGCGCAGAATGTCGTCGGCGATGCGGAACGCGTCGAAGAAGCTGGTGCCGCGCTCGACGGTTTCCATCAGGCGCTCGTTGGGGATGACGATGACGGTGTCCACCGCGCCGATGAGTTCCTGCAAGGCTTGCTCGGCTTGCATCATGCGGCGCTTGCCTTCAAAGGCAAACGGCTTGGTGACCACGGCGACGCTCAACGCGCCAAGTTCGCTGGCCAGTGAAGCCACAACCGGCGCGGCGCCGCTGCCGGTGCCGCCGCCGAGGCCGGCGGTGATGAAAATCATGTCCGAGCCTTCGAGCGCTTCGATAATTTTCTCGGTGTCTTCGAGCGCCGCTTTGCGGCCGACCTCCGGATTGGCGCCCGCGCCGAGCCCCTTGGTCAGCTTCGCGCCGAGCTGCAGTTTCACCGGCGCCTGCGACAGCTTCAGCGCCTGCAGGTCGGTGTTGGCGGTGATGAATTCGACGCCTTCGACCTTTGCCCGAATCATGCGATTGACGGCGTTGCAACCGCCGCCGCCCACGCCGATGACTTTTATTTTTGCCGGCGACAACTCTTCGCTGAAGCTCATCCGGATTCCCATATCTTTACCTGTCATGCTTCCCTCAACCTTCTCCCAGTTTCGCCGGCAGTCGCTTCGCGTCACGCCCAAGGCGCGTCGCTCGGGCAGGGTCACGATGCGCCGGCGAACATGGACTTAAGTTTAGATACCAAATTTCCCGCGCGCTGCGGCGCGGAGCGCCGCGCTTTCGCGCCGTACATCACCAGACCAACTACCGTTGCATATTCCGGCTGGGCCACCTGCTCGGGCAGATCGGCAAGCCCTTTGGGCTCCGCGATGCGCACGGGCAGATGGAAAGATTGCTCGGCAAGCTCCAGCAAACCGTGCAACTTCGCGCCGCCGCCGGCGAGCACGAATCCTGCGGGAATTTGCTTGTCGAGGCCGGCGCGCTGCAGATCGTCACGAATCAGGGCGAGCAATTCATGGCCCGCGGCTCGATGATGTCAGTGAGCATGCGCGCGAAAATCGTTCGGGGCGGACGGTCGCCAACGCTGGCGATTTCAATCGCGCCGTCTTCGTGCAGCATAGATGCGGACGCGCACCCGTGATGGCGCTTGATTCGTTCCGCTTCGGGAATCGGCGTGCGCAGACCGACCGCAAGATCGTTGGTGAAATGGTCGCCGCCGACGGCGACGGCGCTGGTGTGGCGCACCACGCCGCCGCCGTAGACGATCAATTCGGTGGTGCCGCCGCCGATGTCCAGCAGGCAGCAACCCAGTTCGCGCTCGTCTTGCGTGAGGCAGGACTCCGCGGACGCGAGCGGTTCGAGAACGGTGTCGCTGATCAAGATGCCGGCGCGGTTCGCGGCGGTGACCAGATTTTGCGTCGCGGCAACGGACGAAGTGACGACGTGGACGTTGGCTTCCAGGCGCTGCCCGATCATCCCGACGGGGTCGCGAATTCCCTCTTGCGCGTCGACCAGGAATTCATGCGGCAGAACGTGCAGCACTTCGCGATCTTCCGGCAAGCGTAATGTTTCGCGCCGCATCGATGGCGCGGCGCACATCCTCGCGCTCGATGTCTCGGGGGCGATGTGCCAAGCGTGACGCCGCCGCGGCTGTTCACGCCGCGCACGTGGTTGCCGGCCACGCCGATCACCGCGGACTCCACTGGCACGTTGGCGACGCCTTCGGCTTCTTCGACGGCGCGGCGAATGGAACTCACCGTGGAATCCAGATTGACGATCAGGCCTTTACGCAAGTCCTTTGGATTCCGCCGCGCCCAGAGCGAGAAATTTCACTTGCTCGTCGTCAATTTCCGCGATCAGCACGCACGTTTTGGTGCTGCCGATGTCCAGCCCGATTAGATATTTGTCCTTCTTTGCCAAACGCGCTCCTGTCCCTAGCTATCTCGTTTTCGCCACCGTTGTAGCCGCGCTGGTGTCCGGGTTCAAGATCACCTGACGCGAATATTGCAAATCGATGGAGCGCACGCGGCCGTTGCTGGCCTGCCACTGCGCGAAATTGTCGACGACCATGCGGTATTTGCCAGCGAAATCGTTCTGGCCAAATTGAATCGTGACCGACTGGGGATCATTGGGCGAGGCGATGCCGGTCATGACCGCGCGCAAATCTTTAGGGTTGGCGAGATCGATCTCGCTGACGCGGTCGGAGGAGCCGGCGCGCACCAGGTCGACGTCCTTCACAAATTCCTGATAGGTCTGCATGCGGCGGCCGCGCTCGTCGCGGGGCATGCTTTCCGAGAGGCCGGTGACGATGGGAAATTGCAAATCTTCGCCGCGAGGGCGGTCGAGGATCACGCCGTGCGCGTCGATGAGGGCCAAGCTCCGTGCCATTGCGCAAGAAAGCGATTGGCGTGCGCTCGGTGATTTCCACGCGGATATGATTCGGCAGGATGCGCTGCACGCTGGCGGATTCGACCCAGGGCAACTCTTCCAGACGCGGTGCGGCGCGCGTCGAGCGGAATGCGCAGCACGCTGTGGCCGCGATCGCGAGCGAACTGTTGAAGCACGGCTTCGCGGCTGACGATGTGGTTTCCGGTCAGCTCCACTTGATCGGGCTTGAGCAGCGCGACCTGTGGCGAAGACCACAGAAACCGCCCGGCGACACCTGCGGCGGCTAGTCCGGCGATCGCTACGGCGCCGAAAACCAGGACGCGGCGATAGAACGACCAGCTCTTGCCGGCGAATTTCTTGCGGCGAATTTCGACCGGCTTCTGGCGGCGCAGATAGCGCGGCTCGTCTTCGCCCAGCAACTCCGGCCGGTAGGACTCGGCGTCCGCGGCCGAAGCATTTCGCGGCATGGCCTTTACGCGTTCCAAAGCACCACCTCGTGCTCGAGTTCCACGCCGAAGGCCTTGTGCACGCGCTCGCGCACGTCGGCGATCAGCGTCAGCATGTCTTTTGCGGAAGCGGTTCCGGCGTTCACGAAGAAATTTGCGTGCCGATCGCTGACCCGGGCGTCGCCAACGTTCAGCCCCTTCAGCCCCAGCTCATCGATCATGCGCCCCGCGGACGCGCCTGGAGGGTTCTTGAAGATGCAGCCGGCGCTCTTTTGGCCGAGCGGCTGGCTCGATCGCCGCTTTTCGTTGCAGATACGAATCCCTGCGAGAATTTCTTTGAACGGCTTGGAGGGAAGTTCCAGCGTCACCGCCAGCATCATATCATCGGGCGCAAACGAAGTGTGCCGGTATTCAAAGGAAATTTGGTCGCCCCTGAGGATTTCCAGCTTGCGCTCCGCCGCCCGATACAGCTTTACCTCGCGGACGTAGGAGCCGATCTGCATCCCGTAGGCTCCGGCGTTCATCCGCAGGGCGCCGCCGACCGTGCCGGGTACGCCGATCAGGCCCTCCATGCCGCCCAGGTCGTTCTTTGCGCAGAAGGTGACGGTGCGCCCGAGGTCCGCAGCGGCGTCCACGTGCGCGAAGTTGCCGTCGATGACCACGTCGGGCTCCGGCCGGACGAGCTGCAGCACGACCCACGGCAGCTCGCCGTCGCCGACCAGCAGGTTCGAGCCTCCGCCGAGGAAGCGATGAGGGACTTTGTGCGAGTCGAGCAGGTTGAGCAAGTCCGGAATGCCCTCGTGCCTTTTGATGCGAAGCAAGTCGGTGGTGCCGCCAATGCCGAGGGAAGTGAGGTCGGCCAGCGAAGAGCCGCTGCGCAGCTCGACGCCCAGTTCCGGCAAGGCCGCGACGATCTTGGAATTTTCAATGCGCATGATGCGTTGTGTGCTCCGTTCCGAGCAAAACCATCAGCTCGTTGCTGGCTCGGCTGACGTTGCCCGCGCCGATGGTCAGGATGGCGTCGCCGGGGCGCGCCTCCTGCAGCAGGTACTCGATGCTTTTCTGCATGGAGTGAAAATAGAACACATTCTTGTGCCCGGCTTCGCCAATGGCCTTGGCGAGTGCTTCGCTGGTCACTCCGGGAATCGGCTGTTCGCTGGCCGCGTAAATGTCGGTCAACACCAAGACGTCGGCCAGGTTGAAGGCCACGCGGAAGTCGTCCCAAAGATGCTGCGTGCGCGAGTAGCGATGCGGCTGGAACAACACCAGCAAACGATTGAACTTGCAGCCGCGCGCGGCTTCCAGCGTGGCGCGAATCTCCACAGGATGATGACCGTAGTCGTCGATCACCGTGACGCCGTTGACGACGCCCTTAACGTCGAAGCGGCGGCCCACGCCTGCGAATTTCGCCAAGCCGTCGCGGATCAGTTCGGCGGGGACGTTGAGGTACAGGGCCACGGCTGCCGCGGCGGCGGCGTTGCGCACATTGTGAATGCCTGGCGGATGCGGCAACTGGAACAAGCCGAGATCTTCGCCTTTGTAAGTGAGGCGAAACTCGCTGCCAAGTCCTTCGAGCTTCATGTCGCTGATGACCAGGTCGGCTTGGCCTGAAATCCCGTAGGTGATGATCGGGCGTTTGACGTTGGGAATGATCGCCTGCACGTTGGGCTCGTCCAGACACAGGATCGCCGCGCCGTAGAACGGAACGCGATTCACGAACTGCGTGAAGCAATCTTGGATATCTTCGAGTGAGGAGTATTGATCGAGGTGCTCGCGGTCGATGGTGGTGACCACGGCGACGACCGGCGCAAGCAAGAGGAAGCTGCGGTCGCTTTCATCGGCCTCGACGACGAAAAACTCGCCCTTGCCGAGCCGCGCGGTCGTGCCCACATGGTTGACGCGGCCACCGACGACGAAGGTGGGATCGAGGTGCGCCGCATGGAGAACGGAGGCGACAATGGAAGTCGTGGTCGTCTTGCCGTGAGCGCCGGCCACAGCGATGCCGTATTTCAAGCGCATCAGCTCGGCCAGCATCTCCGCGCGCGGGATGACCGGAATCTTTCGCTTGTGCGCTTCTTCTACTTCGGGATTGTCGGCCTTCACGGCGGAGGAAATCACCAGGACGTGCGCGCCATCGACGTTACTGGCCCGGTGGCCTTCGTAGATGGTCGCGCCAAGATTTTGCAGCCGCTCGGTGATGGAAGAAGGCTTGGTGTCCGAGCCGGAAACAGAATAGCCGAGCGTGAGCAGCACTTCGGCGATGCCGCTCATGCCGATGCCGCCGATGCCGACCAGGTGAATGCGCTGAAAATTCCGGAACGAAACCATCTTAGTTCACCCTCGGGAGTTGCACGTGCGCGACTTCTTCAATCAAGTTGACGATTTCGCGCGCCGCGGCCGGCCGGGCAAGGCCGCGCGCAGCGTTCGACATGCGTTCAATCTCCCGGGGCTGGTCGAGGAGGGAGAAAATTTCAGTGCAGAGCCGGTCGGCCGTGAGTTCCGATTCTGGAATCACGCGGCCCGCACCGGCGCGCACCATCTCCTGCGCATTGCGCAACTGATGGCTGTCGGTGGCGGCCCCGAAAGGAATGAAGATGGCGGCACGGCCTGCGGCGGCAATTTCCGACGCGGTGATGGCGCCCGCCCGGCAAACGATCATGTCCGCCCAGGCAAAGCGCTCCGCCATATTCGTAAGAAAGGGCACAACCTCCGCTACGTATTCGCGGCGGGCATACGCGGTACGTACCGCATTATAGTCACGTTCGCCGGTCTGATGCACGATGGCCAGTTCACTCTTTCGCGCCGCAAGCCGGTCCATGGCATCGACAAAGGTGCGATTGATCGCCAACGCGCCTTGGCTTCCGCCGGTGACGAGCAAACGCAGCGGTTTCTCCAAGGTGCGTTGCTTGATGGCGAAGAATTCTTCGCGCACCGGGCAGCCGGTGACGACTGCTTTGGCGCCCAGCGCGCGAGCGGATCGCTCGTAACCCGCGGCGATGCGCGTGGAGATTCGGGCCAGAACGCGATTCGTAAAACCCGGCTCGGCGTTCGGCTCGAAGATAATGTTAGGCACGCCGCGCATCCAAGTCGCCAGCATCATAGGCCCCGCGGCGTAGCCGCCAACGCCAAAGGCGGCAACCGGCCGGTGCTTGCGCAGAACACGCACGGCGTCCAGCAAACCCGGCCCGAGCATCGCCAGATTCTTGACTAGCGTGGCGCCGCCTTTCCCCTTCAGTCCGGCAACGCGCAACGTCTCGAGTGGCAGCCCGGCCTGGGGCACCAACTTCATTTCCAACCCGCGCTGCGTTCCGACCAGCACGACTTCTCGCTCCTTGCCTCGCGACATCCATTCCCGGGCGATGGCGATCGCCGGAAAAACGTGTCCGCCCGTGCCGCCCCCTGCGATCAGCAGCTTCACCGTCAGCGTCTCCGCCGTGTGCCGGCGCTTAGCGGCGTGGGTTCGCCGGCTCCACGCATCACTGCCATGCGGGCTCGGTGGCCTGCTGCGAAATATTCAGGAGCACGCCGGTTGCCAACAGCATCACCAGCAGGCTCGATCCGCCGTAACTCACGAACGGCAGCGGAATGCCTTTCGTCGGGACCATGCCGAGCACCACGGCAAAATTAATCAGCGCCTGACTCAGCACCATCGCCGTGATGCCCATGGCGAGCAGACGGCCAAATCCATCGGGCGCCGAAAACGCGGCGCGCAAACCACGCCATCCGTAAACAGCGAACAGGGCGATCACCAAAATTGCGCCGATGAAGCCGAGTTCTTCGCAGATCACCGCGTAAATGAAATCGGTGTGCGCTTCGGGCAGGTAGAACAGCTTCTGCTTACTTTCCATCAAACCCACACCGGTGAATCCTCCGGAGCCGACCGCGATCAGAGACTGCAACAATTGAAAACCGGAACCCAGAGGATCGGAATCGGGATTCAGGAACGCCATCAATCGCGCCTGGCGATAGGAGACATGCGTGATCAACACGTAGAGCAGCGGCAGCGACGTTGCCGCGCCCACGGCGATCCACTTCCACGAAAGGCCGGCGACGAAAAGAACGGCGGTCGCAACCAAGACAATATCGACAGACGTCCCCAAATCCGGCTGAAGCAGAATGAGCACGACGAAAATCAGAATCGGGGCGGCCGCCGGCAGAATCGTCTGGACGAAGTCTTCCTTGCTGAATTCCATCGCCGCGGCGCTGCGGCGCTTGAGATCCAGGAACCACGCCAGATACAGAATAACCGCCAGCTTGGCCAGCTCCGACGGCTGAATGCCCAGCGGCCCGAACTTGATCCAGCGATGGGTGGCATGAGATTTGTCGAGAAAAAAAGTTCCGACAAGCATCAGCAGGACCACACAAACTGCGGTATAGACGACGGCGGGCTCGCGCAAGCGGCGGTAATCGGTGCGCATCAGCGCGAACATTCCAAAGAGGCCGAAGACTAGCCACACCGCCTGACGCACGAGAAAAATGTAGGACCGCCCATACTGGTGGTCCGCCGTAACGGCCGACGCGCTGAACACCATCACCGCACCTAGCAGGCACAGTGCCAGCGTTACACCAAAGAGCCAGCGGTCGTTCTCAAGTCTTCTCGGCACGTTTTCCTACCTCTTCACGAGCGTCCGGACGTTGTTGGAGCGGACTTTCCGGCAGCAGCCCCAGCGGGATGCTGCTCGAGCTGCCGCACCAAATCCTTGAAGACGCGTCCCCGGTGCTCGTAATTCTCAAATTGATCGAAGCTCGCGCACGCGGGCGCCAGCAGCACCACGTCGCCAGGCCGCGCCGCATGCGACGCCGTCTCGACAGCGCGTTCGAGCGTTCCTGCGCGGTCGATCGCTACGCTGCCCGCAATTTGCTTGTCGATTTTTTCGGCGGCCGCGCCGATCAGCATGGCGAGTACTGCTTTTTTCCGCAGCGGCCCTTGGAGGACGGTGTAGTCGCTTCCCTTGTCTTTGCCGCCGAGTATGACGAGGATGCGGCCAGGGAACGAGTCCAGCGCCTTAAGCGTGGCATCAACATTGGTGGCCTTCGAGTCGTTGTAGTAGCGCACGCCGCCAAGCTCGGCCACAAACTCCAGGCGATGCTCAACACCGGCGAATGAGCGCACGCCCCTGGCAACCGCCGCCGCGTCCGCGCCTGCCAAACGCGTTGCTGCCACGGCTGCCAAAACATTCTCCAGGTTGTGCTCTCCCACCAAGGGAACGTCGCGGCGCGCCATCACAGCTTCTTCTTTGCCATGGTTGCGAAACACAATCTCGTCACCGCAGACGTATGCACCCTGTGCTAATTGGTGTTTTCGGCTGAACCAGTACGAGCGAGGACGCGTGGGAGCGTAAGGCACCGCTGCCGGATCGTCGGCATTCAGGATTGCGGCGTCTCCTTCGGTTTGGTTCTCGAAGATGCGCGCTTTCGCTGCGGCGTAGGAATCCATCGTGTGATGCCGGTCGAGATGATCGGGCGTGAGATTGAGCAACACGCTGATGTTGGGACGAAACGTGTCGATCAGCTCCAATTGAAAGCTGCTTAGCTCGACTACCGTCACGGTAGTTTTGCTCATGCCGTCCACGCAGGAAATCAGCGGCGTGCCGATGTTCCCCGCAAGAATTGTTGGTAAGGCCGTCCCCTTCAAAATGTGTTCGACCAGCGATGTAGTGGTTGTTTTCCCATTCGAACCGGTGATTCCGATCAGCGTTCCCTGGAGAAAGCGATACGCCAGCTCGATCTCGCTCCAAATCGCGACGCCTTTGCCGCGCGCTGCCAGCAACAGCGGCGCATCCGCCGGCACCCCCGGACTTGGGACGATCAGGTCCTGCTCCAAGAACGTTTTTTCCTGATGGCCACCGAGTTCCAGGGTCACACCCGCCGCACGCAGACGAGTCACTGCCTCTCCAATTTCGGCTTCGGTGCGGGATTCGGTCGCGGTCACAATGGCACCGCGCGCCGCGCAAAATAGCGCGGTCGCAACGCCAGTCCTCGCCAGCCCTACGACCAGCACGCGTTTGTTCTTCAGTTCCATCGAACCTGGCCTACCTCAATTTCAGCGTCGTCAACGCAAACAGCGCAAACACCAGCGCGACGATCCAGAACCGCACGATCACTTTCGATTCGCTCCAACCCGCCAATTCAAAATGATGGTGAATGGGCGCCATGCGAAAAATCCGCTTGCCGCGCAACTTGAACGAAGCGACTTGCAAAATCACGGAGAGAGCTTCGACAACGAAAATGCCTCCGACGAAAAACAGCAAGATCTCCTGCTTGATGATCACGGCGATGACGCCCAAAGTTCCGCCGAGCGACAACGAGCCGACGTCGCCCATGAATACTTCCGCGGGATGCGCGTTGTACCAAAGAAAGCCGAGCGAAGCGCCAACCAATGCCCCGCAAAAAACGGTGAGTTCGCCCACGCGTGGGATGTATCCGATGTCGAGATACGTGGCCCAACGGTAGTTGCTGCTGACGTACGTCAGCACCGTCAGCGCTCCTGCCGCAATTACCGTGCAACCGATCGCCAGACCGTCGAGTCCGTCGGTCAGGTTCACCGCGTTTGACGCCCCGGCAATCACGATCGACACGAAGATCAAGAACGGGACGAATGCGAGCGGCCACAAATGCGCCGACGTCAGCAGTGAGTGAACCACCAGGTTGGGATGCACCCGCTTGAAAAACGGAAACATGAGTTCGGTGGAAAACTCGGCGCGTGTGGCAAGCGAAAGCAGTCCGATGCCGACGACAAAGCTGACCAGCACTTGCAGTGAGAATTTTTTCTTGCTTGTAAGGCCTAGATTCTGCTGTTTCGATACTTTGGCGTAGTCATCGACAAATCCGATAGCGGCAAACGCCAGCAACGCAAACATGACGAGCAGTACAAAGCCGTTGCTCAGGTCCGCCCACAGCAAGGACGGTATGAGCGTCGAGAGCACGATCAGCACGCCACCCATCGTGGGCGTGCCGGCTTTCTTCTGGTGCGCTTGCGGCCCTTCTTCGCGGATGAACTGGCCAATTTGCAGCTCGCGCAGCTGCTGGATCAGCCACGGACCGAAAACGAACGCCAGAAACATCGCCGTCAAGCTCGCGTAGACCGTGCGAACGGTGATGTACCGAAAAACGTTCAGCGGGCTGAAGTAGCGTTGCAGGACGTGGTAGAGAAGGTAGTAGAGCATCTAGTGCCGCACCCTCTCCGCGACCTGCGCAGCGGCAGCGTGACGCGCAAGCAGCGACTCGACGATGCGCTCCATTTTTACGCCGCGCGAGCCCTTCACCAGCAACAAGTCTCCGGAGGTGACGAAATCCGAAAGAAAGCTCGCAGCTTCCTCCGAAGACGAAAAAAACTTCGTCTGCGCGTTCGGCACGCCCGCGGACACCGCGCCTTCCACGATCTGCGCGGCGTCGCCTTCCACGCCGATGACCCAATCGATCTTTCCGGTTTTCGCCGCCAGACTTCCCGCTTCGCGATGAAGCTGCGGCGACGTCTGGCCGAGCTCCCGCATCTCGCCCGCCGCAAGAATCCGCCGGCGATAGTCGGGTGTCGCGGCAAGCACCCCAATCATGGCGTGCAGCGCCGCCGGACTCGAGTTGTAGCTGTCGTTGATCAGCGCCGCTCCGTTTCCGAGCCGCAGCAATTCCCCGCGCATGGCGGGAGCGCGCAGATCGCGCAACACGTCTTGCGCTTCCGATGCATCGATTCCCCACACGCTGGCCGCCGCCAACGCCGCGAGCGCATTGGAGATCACATGGCGTCCCGCGAGCGCCAGTTCTAGTGGCACGCGCTTGCCGCCTTCGGCCAATACGAACGTCGAGCCCAGCGCACCGCGATCTTCAATCGCTTCCGCGCGAAAATCCGCGGCGTTCGCAATTCCGTACGTCAGCACATGTCCCGGCGCATGCGGCGCAAACGCCGCGACCAGCGGGTCGTCCGCGTTCAACACCGCCACCGAGTCGCGCCCGTTCAATCCCTCGATCAACTCACGCTTGGCCAGCGCAATTTCTTCGACCGACGCAAAAAACTCCAAATGCGCCGGCGCAACCCGTGTGACGACGCCCACATCCGGCCGCGCGATTTCCGCCAGCCGCGAAAGCTCCCCGCGCCGCGACATTCCCATTTCCAGAACCGCGGCCTGATGCGTTTCGTCCAGCCGGAACAGCGTTAGCGGCAAGCCATACTCGTTGTTAAAATTTCCCTCGGACTTCAGGATGCGAAGCCGCGAGCCCAGCAATGCCGCCAGGATCTCTTTTGTCGTGGTTTTACCGACGCTGCCCGTGACCCCGGCAATTTTCCCGCCCCAAGCTTCGCGCACGGCCCGAGCGAACCGCTTGAGTGCCGCGAAGGTGTCGGCCACTGCGATGCACCGGTCGCGCACGGCATCCGGGTAATGCCCGAGCCGCGCCTCCGAAACCATTGCGGCGAGCGCTCCGCGTCCCAGCGCGGCCTCCACATGATCGTGTCCGTCGTGACGCGGTCCGTGGATGGCGATGAACAGTTCTCCGGCACGTACCGAGCGAGAATCAATCGACACGCCGGCCAGCCGGGCCACGGGGTCGAGTCCTGCCCCCGGCCGAGAACCCACAGCGCCAGCCACTTGTGCAATCGTCCACCGCATAACCGCCTCAAAGTATTCCGCTTACGCAAATACCACACGGACCGGTTTGTGTTCACCGTTTTGAGGGCTCCTCCGTACTAAGGGTACACTACGAGCCCCGAGCGCCTCGTGACACTCACTGTACAAGCGCGCTAGGTGCCAAACTCCGGGCTTGGCGGCCGGTCGTACCCGCGCTGGCGCAAAGACGCGCGCGCCTGTTCGCGGTCGTCAAACTCCAGCGTGCGGTCGGCCAGAATCTGATAGTTCTCGTGACCTTTACCCGCAAGCAAGACGATGTCTCCCGCGCGCGCTTCGTCCATCGCCAGCCCGATGGCCTTCTCGCGGTCCGGCTCAATCAGATATTTGCCGTTTGTTTTTTGCAGGCCTACGACGATGTCGCTGATGATCTTCAGCGGGTCTTCCGTTTTGGGGTTGTCGCTCGACAAAATCGTCAGATCGCTCAGCCGTCCGGCAACTTCGCCCATCACTGGGCGCTTGGTGCGATCCTTCCCGCCGCCGCAGCCAAACAGCGTGATGATGCGGCCTTTCGGATTCAGCTCGCGCGCCGTCTTGATCAAATTTTCCAGAGCGTCGTCGGTGTGCGCATAGTCCACTACCACAAAAAATGGCTGGCCCAGATCGATCCTTTGGAATCGCCCCGAGACGCTTTCGAGTCCTCGAATGCCCGCTTCGATCGCTTCGTTGGAAAGCCCGAGCGCCTGCGCCGCGCCGATCGCCGCCAAGATGTTGTAGACGTTGATGCGCCCGACCAGCCGCGACGCCACTTTGACTTTGCCGTTCGGCGTCTGCGCCGTGAACGACAAGCCCGAAAACGTGAGTTGAAACTTCTTGGTCGTAAGGTCCGCGCCGGATTCCAGACCGTACGTTACCGTGCGCTTCGCCAAGCCTCGCCAACCGCTTGCCGTACGGATCGTCGCTGTTCACGATCGCCACTTCTGGCGCGCCCGCGCCCGTGCCCTGAAACAGCCGCCGCTTCGCCGCGAAATAATCCTCAAACGTCTTGTGGTAGTCCATGTGCTCGCGCGTGAGGTTGGTGAAGACCGCCGCCGCAAAGTGGCAGCCCCACAACCGGTCCATCGCCAGCGAGTGCGAGCTGGCTTCGAGCACCGCGTAGCGTCCGCCCGCGTCGCGAATCTCCGCAAGAGCTCGCTGCAAATCGACCGACTCCGGAGTTGTGTTGGGCGCGGGATATTCGCCAAGCGGCGTGTGATACGCAATCGTGCCGAAGAGCCCGGTCTTCGCTCCGGAAGCCTTCACCATCGCGTCGATCACCGAAGTCGTGGTCGTCTTTCCGTTGGTGCCCGTTACCGCAACAAGCCGCAGCGCCTCAGCCGGAAGACCCAAAGAAATTTGCCGCGGTCGCCGCCAAGGCTTTCCGCGCCTCGCGCACGCGAATCCACGCAACGCTCGTAGACGTCCCGACTGGAGGATTGTCTTCGCTGGCGACCGCCGCCGCGCCCCGCGCCACCGCGTCGCGCACGAACGCGTTCCCATCCGTCTTAGCGCCGTGCAGCGCGAAGAACAGTGCGCCCACTTGCACTTTCCGCGAATCGCAGGCCACCTGCCGGATCTCCAGCTCCCCGCTCTCCGCGGGCACGTCTGCCTCAACGCCCGCAAGAAGCGTGTTCAGCTTCATACCTGGATTCGCCCCGCGCCTGGAACCAGAAACACCACGCTGCCCTTCCACATCCTTGGCGATCGACTTCTGTTCTTTCTCTTGTATTTGATTCAATCTCGTATTCAGCCGCCGAGCGGCCGACCCCGTCTCTCTATTTCCTGTGTGCTCTCGCCGCCTTCGCTGGAGCAGGCGTCCCAAATTGAACCGTCACTTTCGTTCCCGCCTTCACTTCGGTTCCCGCCGCCGGCGTTTGTTCCGTTGCAAGATTGCTGCCAACCAGCACCGGATCCAATCCCAGCCGCAAACACATCTCGCTAACCTCTCGCATCGTCTTCCCGTCGAAATCGGGAACCGTGACGTCGCCGCCTTCGTCGACGGCCAGCGTCACTTCCGGAGCGTGTTCCTTCGCTTCTGCAGGCGCTGCTTCATTCGATTCCACTGGCAGTTCATCTGGCTGCCCGGAAAAATCGGTCGGCGCAAAGTCCTCCAACGAAGCACTGTCGACGGCGACTTGCCGTTTGTACGATGCCTGCACCAATCGCGAATTCAGCGGCACATCGCGAGCCACATCGAGATACGGCAAGACTTGTTCCGCAATCCGTTTGAACACCGGCGCCGCGACCGGGCCACCTTCATGCAATCCCACTGGCGAGTCGATCGAGACCAAAATCACCACCGCAGGATTATTGATGGGCGCAAACCCAGTGAACGACGCCACAAAGTTCCTCGGGGAATAACGCCCCGTCGCCGGGTCGATCTTTTGCGCCGAGCCGGTCTTGCCTGCTGCGGTCCAGCCATCGAGGCGGGCTAGAAAACCGGTCCCGTTGAGAACCACGCCCTCCATCAGTCGCCGCAACGTCGCTGCTGTTTCCGGACGGATCACGCGACGCGGCTCGACTGGAGCCAACAAGCCCTCCATCGGCAAAACTTTCGCGCCCCGGCGCAATTCGGAGATTACGTGCGGCCGGTAAAGCATCCCGCCGTTCGCGATGGCCGACACCGCGGTGATCAACTGCATCGGCGTCATTCCGACTTCTTGTCCCATTGCCACCGAACCGATCGAGATCCCGCTCCAGGCCTCGGGCCGTTTCAGAATGCCGCGGCTTTCCCCCGGCATATCCACGCCCGTTGGCGCACCGAACCCGAACGCACGAATGTAGTCGTAAAACTTTTGCGGACCCAGCAGCAGCGCAATCTTGATCGCGCCCACGTTGCTCGATTTCGCCAGGATGTCCGAAACCGTAAGCAGCCCGAAGCGCTTGTGATCGTGGATGCGATGGCCAGAGAGAATGATGGACCCGTTTTCGCAATCGAAGACCTCGTCCGGCCGCGTGATGTTCTGATCGAAAGCCGCCGCCAGCGTAATCAGTTTGAACGTCGAGCCCGGCTCGTACACCGCGCTAACCGAGCGGTTCATTCGCGCTTCCGCGGGCGCCGTGGCCGCTACATTCGGATTGAACTTCGGCCAGTTCGCCAGCGCCAGGATGGCGCCGGTATTCGGGTTCATCACGATCACACTGCCGGCCTGCGCGTGTGTTTGATCGATCGCCGTACTCAGCTCGCGCTGCGCGATGTACTGAATCTTTTCATCCAGCGTCAAGACGACATTCGCCCCGCGCTCGCGCTGGGCCTCGCTTCCGTCGAACCAGCGTTGCCGCGCGTCGGCCATCACGATAATTTTTTCGCTTTTTCCGCGAATCTGCCCGTCCAGCTCGGACTCGAGGCCCCCTAGCCCCTTTTCATCGGTATCGACAAATCCCAGAACGTGCGCGGCAAGATCGCGCTTGGGATAAAACCTCTGATTCTCCTCCTGGAAGTAGATTCCTTTCAGGTTTAGCGCCTCAACCGCTTCCACTTTTTCCGGCGGCAGCTTGCGCGACACCCATGCAAACGATCGCGAGGACTGAAATCGCGCCTCCAGCACGTCTTGCGGCACGTTGACCACGCCCGAGAGCAGGTGGGCCGCCAGCGATTCATCGGCGATCTCCGCCGGCACCGCGAACGCCGACTTCACCGGCACGCTCATCGCCAGTGGATGCATGTTGCGGTCGTAGATGATGCCGCGCTGTGGTGTGATCTCAATAGTGCGCTGCTGTTGTCGCAGCGCGCGGGCAAGATAGTCGCCGTGACGCACGAGTTGCAGGTACGCAAGGCGTCCGAGCACCGCCGTGCTCCACAGCAGCGCTACGCACGCGACGATCAGCAAACGCTTGGCCGCTTGGCGGCCACCAACAGCGGCGTGGGCTCGTTTTTGTCGCATGAGGATTAGGTCGGAAAGCGCTCCGGTTGGAAGTTGGTTGGAGGTACGGTTGGCTCGCGTTCCGGTGCAACCCCCGCTGGGTGGGGGTCAACAGGGAGCCGTGCGGGGAAATCTAGATCGCTAGTCGCGATTCGAACGGGCATAGCGGGCCGCCACTTCCGCGCCGCTGGGTGCGTCGTATTCCTGCACCTGCGTTGGCAACGGCTGCGTCAAGCCAAGCTGGCGGCGCGCGATCACGTCAATTCGTCGTGGATCGCGCAGCGCTGCAATCTCCAGCCGCAATTCCGAATTGAGCGCGGCAACCTGCGTCTGCTTCACCTTCAAATCTTCCAGCTGGAAGCTCAAGTCGATGCAACGGAAGTGCTGGTAGATGTACATCATGAAGAATACGGCGACGATCGCGCCCAGCCCGGCCGTGCGATACAAGCCGCGTAAGCGCACTGGCTCTACGTTCCGCACCAGTCGCGAATTGTCGATTCGCTTGACGGTGTGAAACTGCGTCGTGCCGGCTTTCTTTTTCCTCGACTTCATCCTTACACTCTTTCCGCGCACCGCAGTTTCGCACTTCGCGACCTTGGGTTCGCCGAAATCTCCCTCTCATTCGGCTGGATCACGTGTTTGGTCAGCACCCTGAGCGTTCCCAAACGCTCGCCCTCTTGAAACGCGCGCTTCACCAATCGGTCTTCGCCCGAGTGGTAACTCAACACCACCAGGCGTCCTCCAGAATTTAATGTGGCGGGGGTCCGAGAAAGAAACTGCCCGAGTGCCTCCATCTCTCGATTCACCGCTATCCGCAGCGCCAGAAACGTTTTTGTTGCGGGATGCAGTCTCTGCCTTCCCCATTGCTTTCGGGCCCCTGCCACAACCGTTGCCAGGTGCGCGGTATCTCGAATCGGCCGCGCTCTCACGATCGCCCTGGCGATCCTTCTGGAATCGTGCTCTTCAGCTCCCTGATAGAGCAGGTCGGCTACTTCTTTCTCCGACCAGCGATTCACAATCTCGTCTGCCGTCAATTCGTCTGCGGCATCCATACGCATGTCCAGCGGACCCGCCTCGCGAAACGAAAATCCCCGCGCGGCCTGATCAAGCTGCATGCTCGAAACCCCCAAGTCGGCCAAGACCCCGTCCACCCCGGGAATCCCCAACTCGTGCACGACCTCCGCAATCCTCGAGAACGGCGACGCCACCAGCCTCACCTTCGGCCCAAAGCTCTTCAATCGCTCCCCCGCCAACTCGAGCGCCTGTGCGTCCCGGTCCAGGCTGATCAAGACTCCGGATGTCAACCTTGCTGCGATTGCCGCCGAATGCCCGCCGGCTCCCAGCGTGGCGTCGATGTAGTTTCCGTCCGCCCTGATGCGCAACCATTCCAGCACCTCATCCAGCAGTACCGGCGTATGTGGTTCTGCCCCGCTCCCCACAAGCGCCTCACGCAACCCTTGAACACACTTCGACCGCGGCGCTTCTCACTGCTCTTGCGCCTGTCCCAAGCTCAATTTGTTGTAACTGGCCCCGACCTAAACGCCCAACAAAGTAAAGTCGTCGTCCGTAAACGGTTGATTCTTCAGCTCATCCAAGACCCGCGTATGGTTGACGACCTCCAAGTAGTTCAAGCTGCCCAACACGTCCACTTCGCCCTTGATCTGTGCCGATTCCCGAAGCACTCCGGGTAACAGCAGCCTGCCCTGCCCGTCTAACTCCACCGTTTGCCCGAAATAGCTGGTTCGGAGCAAAAACTTTCGCTTGGTCGGGTGCTGCGACGGCAGCGTCGCCAGTTTGTCTTCGATCTCCGACCAAACCCGCATGGGGTAGATTCTGGCCGACTCTCCCGTCATGCTCGTGATATAAAAGTGTGTGCCGTACTCCTTCAACTCTTCGAGAAACACGGCGGGTATCTTCAGACGACCCTTCTCGTCCACCTTCGCCGGACAGTTTCCCCGAAGCTTCATGCGCTCTGCTCATTTGGACCCCGTCACGGATTCGGCCAACAAACACCGCGTTTGGGTCGCCGTTGAAGAAGAAGTGGTATCGGATGCCCCGTTGCACCACAGCCCTCTAATCTGCTCTACTTTGTTCTACTGCCGACCACTTTGCTCCACTTGAGGCCACATAATAAGCGCCTTTCAGGCCTTGTCAAGAGGAAACGTACTTTTTTCTAAAAATAATTGAGAAAAATCTGCGTCGCGAGAGCAGCAAGACTCTACCGCCACCAATTGTGTTCCGCTTCCTTCACAGACTCCACATTTTGTGGTGCCTATTTTCGTATCGGGTAACGCCGCAGCCGCCGCGGGATAACCACTCTTGGAACAGCATCGGCGGTTAATCAATCAGGCACGCATGCGAACTGCTTTCGTCTGTTCTTCGCCACGAACAAAGCACACGCGTTCCTTTTTCCAGCGGACCGTGGTATTCTTCCTGTGTCTTCAGATGTCATTCCGAAGGAGACTCGACCATGGAATGGGTAACCCCGCAACACGAAGAGATCGACCTGAACTGCGAAATCAGCTCGTACGCCAACGCCGAGCTCTAGTTCTCTGCACTGAACTTCTTTCCGGCTCCCGCTTCCGCGGAGCGGCGCGTTGTAGCGGCCGCTTTGTGAGGCGGGCGCTTTTGTTTTCAAGCCCTGTGCTTTCCTCTAATCATTGCTTTTTATCCCGCTCGATCGACAGGGTCTCCCATGCGCATTAAAATCCTCGGCTCCGCCGCCGGAGGCGGCTTCCCTCAATGGAATTGCAGCTGTGCGAATTGCCGCCGCCTCAGAAGCGGCAGCCTGCGCGGCTCGGCCCGCACGCAAACCCAGATTGCATTCTCGCCTGATTCCAAAATCTGGTTTCTCGTCGGCGCTTCGCCCGATCTGCGCACGCAAATTCTCGCCACGGCGGAGTTAGCCCCTGACGATCAGGCGCCGAGTCACTCGCCGATCGCGGGCGTCTTTCTGCCCTCCGCCGACGTTGATTCGATCATGGGCCTGCTGCATCTCCGCGAGTTCCAATCTTTCTTCGTCTTCTCCACGGCCGCGCTGCAGAGAATTCTCAAGAAAGAAAACAAGATCTTCGGCGTTCTCGAGCGATCCGATCCTCCCGTCCAGTGGCAAATTCTCTCCAGCAAAGGCCGCCTGGGCTGTCACTTGTCGGAAAGTCCCGGCGAAGCGCCCGCGTTCGTCTGCGCTACGATCCCGCTGGGAGACAACTACCCGGACTACGTGAGCAGCGATTTCACCCGCACGCTCCCCCCAGAGGAGGCCACCATCGGTTTCAGTTTCGAGCATCGCGGCAAGATTCTTTTCATTGCTCCCTCCCTTTCCGGACGCAATCCGGAATGGACCAAGCACGCGGCCTCAGCCGACCTGGCGCTCATCGACGGCACATTTTGGAGCGACGACGAACTGAGTCACACCGGCCGCAGCACCAAGACGGCCCGTGACATGGGCCACGTGCCGCTCTCCGGACCCGGCGGCATGCTCGAACAATTTCCGCGCAGCGCCCGCGGCCGCCGCGTGCTGATCCACATCAACAACACCAATCCAATCCTGGACGAGGACAGCCCCGAGCATCGCGCCGTGCTGGATGCCGGCTTTGAAATCGCCTACGATGGAATGGAGCTTGAACTGTGACCTTCACGGCCGACAAACCGGGCGCCGCCGACAAGTCGGGTAAGCCCCCGCTCTCCGAAGCCGATTTCATCGCCGGCTTTCATGCCATCGGCGAAGAGCGCTATCACCACAAGCACCCGTTTCACCTGCTCATGCACGAAGGCAAGCTCACCCGCGGCCAGCTGCAGGCGTGGGCTCTAAATCGCTACTACTACCAGAGCCGAATCCCCATCAAGGACGCCGCGATTCTCGCGCGCAGTGAAGATCCCGCCTTTCGTCTCGCCTGGCGCAAGCGCATCCTCGACCACGACGGCGATGGCACAAAGCCCGGCGGCATCGAGAAGTGGCTGCGCCTGGTCGAAGGCACAGGACTTCCGCGCCAACAGGCGCTCAATGGTGACGGCATCTTGCCCGCCACGCGCTACGCCGTCCAAGCGTACGTGGATTTCGTTTCCACGCGCTCGCATCTGGAAGCCGTAGCCTCTTCGCTCACCGAACTCTTCTCGAAGAAGCTGATCACTCTGCGCGTCGATCGCATGCACCAGCACTATCCCTGGCTATCGAGCGGCCTCGAATACTTCACGGGACGCCTCACCCAAGCTCCCGAAGACGCCGACTTCGCGCTGGCATGGATCGTTCAGCACGCTCACACCCGCGACGACCAGGACAAAGCCCACGCCGCTCTCCGCGCAAAGTGCGACATCCTCTGGGCTCAGCTCGACGCTCTCTATTTCGCCTACGTCAATCCCGGCTGGCCCCCGCCCGGCGCTTTTGTTCCCCGCGAGTACAACACATGACCCCGGACCTGCAGTCCCACCCGCGTCTCGCTCCCGGCTGCCGCCTCGGCGACAACAACCAGCAACAGCGCGTCCTGCTGATGCCCGAGCGCGCCTTGCGCCTGAACGGCCCGAGCCTCGAAATCGTCCAGCGCTGCGACGGCCAACACACCGTGCAGCAAATCATCACCGAGCTCCAACAGATCTATTCGAAAGCCGAGCCAAAAAAAGTCGAAGCCGACATCCTCGGCTACCTAGCGCTGCTCAACGATCAACGCGCCCTCGACTTCGAGTAATTTGGAGCGGCAGCTCGCTGCCGCCTTTGACACGTGTCGCAAGGGCACGATTGAAGTGCTGGAAACTCGCCGTGTAGCGGCCGCCGACTGTGGCGGGCGCACTTCTCCGCAATGCTAAACTTAGCGTGTACTCCATGACGCCACCTAACCATCCTCTCGCGCTCATCGCCGAACTCACCCACCGCTGCCCGCTCCACTGCGTCTACTGTTCCAATCCCCTGGAGCTGACCAACCGTGCCGAAGAACTCCCCACCGAAGTCTGGTCCCGCGTTTTCCAAGAAGCCGGCCAAGCGGGCGTCCTGCAAGCCGATTTCACCGGCGGCGAGCCTCTCGCCCGCACCGATATTCTCGGCCTCGTCCGCGCCGCTCGCGCCGCCAGCCTCTATGTAAACCTGATCACCTCCGGCATGCCTCTCGACGAGCCACGTCTCGCGCAACTCGTCGAAGCCGGCGTCGATCACTTCCAACTCAGCTTCCAAGACGCCCGCGAAGAAACCGCCAACGAAATCTGTGGCACGAAAGCCTTCGCGCAAAAGCTCCGCGTCCTGGAATGGTTGAAGAAAGTCCGTGTCGCGGTGACGCTGAATTTCGTCATTCACCGCCACAACATCGATCAGATCGAGGAAATGCTGAAGCTCGCCGAATCCTCCAGCGCCACTCGCGTCGAATTCGCCAACGTTCAGTATTACGGCTGGGCTTTCGCCAATCGCGAGCATTTGCTCCCGACTCGCGCCCAGCTGGATCGCTCCCTGGAAGTTCTGAAAGCCGCCGAAGAACGCCTCCGCGGCAAGATTCGCATCGAATCCGTCGTGCCCGATTACTACGCCAAATATCCCAAACCCTGCATGGGCGGCTGGGGCCGCAAGCTGATGCTAATCACTCCAAGCGGAGACGCGCTCCCCTGCCACGCCGCAAAAGTAATTCCCGAATTGCGGTTCGACAATGTGAAGGATCGCAACCTCCGCGAAATCTGGCAGACCTCCGAAGCCTTCCAGAAATTTCGCGGCGAAGACTGGATGCAAGAACCCTGCAAAACTTGCGATCGCCGCACGCAAGACTTCGGCGGCTGCCGCTGCCAAGCCCTTCTTCTTGCGGGCGCCGCCGCCGCCACCGATCCCGTCTGCTCCTTAGCGCCGCTGCGCCCGAAGGTGGACGCGATTCTCGCCGGCCTCGCCGCCGCAACCTTGACGCTGAACGAGCCGATCACCAAGCCCGCCTGGCTCTATCGCCCCAACCCTGCCTAACCTCGTCCCGACGCGGCGATTGTCGCCCCCGCCGGCCGCAACTTCATCACCACCCGAAAAACAAAAACCAAACTCCCGAGCAGCACGATCGCGCCAAACACCGCCAACGTGTAAGGCGCACCGATCCTTTTCGCCACTCCGCCCGCGAGCAACGACCCGATCGGCTGCACGCCCATGAACATCGTCGCGTACACCGCCATCACCCGTCCTCGCAGCTCATCCGGCACACGATTTTGCACCGTCGTGTTCGTCGCCGCCATTTGCGACGTCGCCGCAAAGCCCACCACGAACAAAACCGCCGCCGAAAGCCAAAACACATGCGATTGCGAGAACACGATCAAACCCACCGCGCAGATCATCGACATCGTCCCCATCCATCGCGCCAAACCCTTATAACTGGTCCGCGCCGCGAATTGCAGCGCTCCCAGCACCGCTCCTACGCCCGCCGCGCTCATCAGCAGTCCAAATCCGCCGGCCTCGCGATGCAAAATGTCCCGCGCGAACACCGGCAGAAAAACCGAATACTGCAACCCGAATAAGCTCAACACGCTCAAGAGCAGCAGCGCCGAGCGAATCGGCATGTCGTTCATCGCAAATCGGAAGCCTTCCAGAAAATTTCGCATCGGCGAGCCCGTAACCGGCTTGGGCTCGAACTTCGGAATGCGCATCGCCAGCAACGCCACAATCACCGCCACAAAACTCACACCATTCAGAAAAAAACACCAACCCTCGTGAATCCAAGCAATCGCAAACCCCGCAATCGCCGGACCCACCACGCGCGCCCCATTGAACATCGAAGAATTCAACGCAATCGCGTTCGGCAAATCTTCCTTGCCCACCATCTGCACCAAAAATGCCTGCCGGATGGGCACATCAAACGCATTGACGATACCCACCAAGAACGCAATGGAGATCAGATGCCACACTTGAATCAAGTGCGTTAGCGTCAGCGCCGCCAGCACAAACGCCAAAATCATCGACGCCGTTTGCGTCCAGATCACGCCGAGGTGCCGGTTGTACCGGTCGCCGACGTGGCCCCCCACGGACGCCAGCACCAAAATCGGAATCTGATTCGCAAATCCAAAAACGCCCAGCAGCGCCGCCGAGTGTGTCAGTTTGTACACCAGCCAAAGCTGCGCGGTGGACTGCATCCACGTTCCAATGAGCGAAACAAGTTGCCCGCCAATGAAGAGTTGGAAATTCCGGTGCTGCAAGGCGCGGAAGCGCGTGGACACGTGCGGGAGGTCCCTTCAGTCTCTACACACCAACACTTGAGAACGAATTACCATGACGCGGGAACCCAGCGATTGTCAATTCTGGGCGATCCAGGCAGGTAAGACCAAATTGCACCATTGGCGCGTCGTCTTCTGCAGGTGCGCAGCACGGCTGCGCCCCATCTCGGCAAGATGTCAACTTCTAGCTCTTATTCAGGTATGTCGAAGGCAGGAACTCAGCAAACGGCAACTCGCAGCTTAACCAACTCACTCGCCCGGCGGCTCAGGCGCTCCACCCACATGGAGATGACTCAAATCGCGCAGCGTGGCGCGGTCATCCTCGCTCATCCCGTGCGTAAAATTCGGATCATTCAACCGCTGGTTCCGCGCATACTCCGGCATATTCTGCAGCACGCGCAGCCTCTGCTGAATCGCCTGCCGGCGATCCGGCGGCATTTGCTTCCACTTCGGCAGCACATCGTTCCGGATGTGATCCCGCTGCTCCGGCGTCATCCTTCTCCACACCTGGGCGCGATCGCGAAGCACTTGCTGCTGCGCCGGCGGAAGATGCCGCAGCCGCTCTTCATTTTGCAGCAGCCGTTGCTTCTCCTGCGGCGTCATATTCCGAAAACGCTCTTGCACGTTCGGAGGCGGCGTTGTCACCTTCGGCCTGCCTTCGGTCACGTTGGGATGCCCATTATTTCCAACGCCGCTCCCGGCATTCGGTGGTCGGTCGTTCTGCCGCCCCGTCACCCGCGCCCGATCCTTCGCAGGCACACGCTGCCCTGCGGCGCTCGACAACGGCAGCAACACCGCCAGCGCCGCGCTGAGCACCAACGCCCACCCGCGTCCACTGAACCATTCACCGAATTGGGACCGCAGTTTCATCTCTTCCTGTTTCCTGCACGCACCTACATCTGCTGATTCGTATCCTGCTGAGGCTCGTCGTCGCTCTGCACCGGATCCGGCAAATCCGTCAGCGCTTCGAAGTTCGACAGCACGTCGTAATTCTCCAGCACCGGCATGTCGCTAGCCATCTGATCCGGATTATCCGGTGGAACGGTTCCGGGATTATTCCCCGTCCGCGAACCCAGCCACACCGTCGCAAACAGCAGCATCGACGCTGCAAACGCCACTCGCGGCGACGGCGCAAGCCACGCCCACCAACTCTGCTTCACCGGCTCCGCCGCAACACGCGCGCGCACCCGCGCGTCAAACGCACCCGACGGCTCGATCTGCGGCAACTCCTCCAGCAAACCAGACACCGCGCGGAACTCATTCACGCGCACACGGCACGCCGCGCACTTCGCAAGATGCGTCTCCACCTCGCGCTGCTCGCTGGCCTTCAGCCGTCCATCCACATACGGCAGAATCTTGCTTTCCATTCGATTGCAACTCATAACGCCCTTCTTTCTACTTCAAGTTCTTTTCCAAACTCTTCAGTCTTCATTTCCTTGCTTCACTGTTTTCCTTACTTCGTTACTTCGTTCTCCCGCCACTAGCGGCGCCAACTCCACTCGCAACGTCTCATACGCCCGGAACAGCAGCGACTTCAGCGCGCTTTCCGAGCACTCCAAAATCCTCGCGATCTCGTTGTAGTCCAGCTCCTGATACTTGTGCAGGAGCACTGCCGCGCGCTGTTTCTCCGGCAGTTTGTCAATCGCGTGCCGGATCATCTTGCGCCGTGCCTCCTCCACCAGGTGCTGCTCGATGTCGGGATGCTTATCTGCCACGTCCAGCGGCCGCTCGTCGCCATCCTCAGCATCTGCGGTCACCGGCGCATCTAGTGAGACTTCCATTCGCTGGTAGCGGTTGTCTCGCAGCGAATTCAGCGCCAGATTCGTCGCGATGCGAAACAGCCACGTCGTAAACTTCGCGCTAGGCACGTACTCCTCACGCGCCCGGTACACCCGAATGAAAACTTCCTGCGCCAGGTCTTCCGCCTGTTCCCGGTTCCGAACCATCCGGTACAGAAAGTTGACCAGCGGACTCCGATACCTCTGCAGCAGAAGCGCGAACGACTGTTCGTCGCCCGCCTTCACGTCCAGCATTAGTTGGACGTCCGACCTGGCCATCGCCGCCACACTGTATCAAACACATGTAGTCTCAGGAAGTTGCAAATAGGCAGGAACATCCACAGCCGAAACTAAAGCGAAACTAGACGTGGAATAAGTGCTCCATTATCAACAAACTGACCACACCCACGAATACCAGCAGCGCCATCCTCCAGTTCGGCTCCCGGTTGACCTCCGGCAGCAAATCCGTCGCCGCCACGTACAGCGTCACGCCCCCGGAGACCGGCAGCGCGTATTTCAGCTCCCCTTGCAGCGCGGTCGTCAGAAAGACTCCCAGCAGCGTCGCCACCCCTAGTAACCCGGACGCCAGAATTGCGTTGCGCTTCCCCTGACCGCTCGCCAGCACCACCGACGCCACCGTGAATCCCTCCGGCAGCTTGTGCAAAAACACCGCCACGAAGATCACCGCGCCCAGCCAGGTGGAAACCAGAAATCCCGCCGCGATCGCCACCCCGTCAAAAAAAGTATGAATCCCCAACCCCAGTAGCACGGTCGTTCGCGCGTGGTGATGACTCACCTCTTCGCAATGCGTCTCTTCGCCAAAGTGGAAATGCGGCGCAATCGTGTGCTCAAACAAATGCACCAGGAAAAATCCGATCAGCACGTACAGAAGAGCGCTCTCGCCGGAAAGCCGCACCGACGCCGGAATCACCTCGACGAACGCCACCGCCAGCATGTACCCGGCGCCGAGCGCCAGAAAATACTGCAAATACTTCCGCGGCCAATCCCTACGCACAACAAAATATCCGCCAATCAAATTCCCCGCCGCCGCAACAAGCCCCAGCAGCGCCGCCAATCCAGTCCGAAATGCCAAATCATGCGTCATTTATTAGCCAGGCTAGCGCCGAGCGGCGGAGGGTGCCCCAGGTTCGCCGTTTGAACCGGGGTCTTCGGGTTGCCTCTCCTTGTCACTCTTCCTCGTTCGCTTTCCCTCATCCACTGTGCCGGAACAAAATCACATCGCCTTCCTGGACGATGTATTCTTTCCCCTCCAACCGCACCTGCGCTTTCTCCCTCGCCGCCGCCACGCTCCCCGCCGCCAGCAAGTCGTTCCACCGCACCACTTCCGCGCGAATAAATCCCTTCTCAATGTCGCTGTGAATCGCCCCCGCCGCCTTCACCGCGCTCGCACCCTTGCGAATCGTCCACGCCCGCACTTCCGGCTCGCCGGCGGTAAAAAATTGAATCAATCCCATCAAGTCATAGGTCGCGCGAATCAGCCGGTTCAATCCCGGCTCTTTCAATCCATACGAAGCTAGCAATTCCGCCGCTTCCTTCTCGTCCATTTCCGCCAGCTCCGCTTCCAGCCGTCCGCAAATCGCCACCACCGCCGAGTTCGGTCTCCCCTGCAACGCACTCAACTTGTGCCGTTCGACGGCTGTATCCAACTTGTCCGCCTCGTCGTCTCCCACATTCAGGACATAAAGAACCGGTCGCGCCGACAAAAACAAAAATCCGCCAATCGGCTTGCGTTCGTCCGCCGTCAACTCCAGTTCGCGCAGCGGTTTTTCCGCCTCCAGATGCGCCTTGCACTTCTCCAGAACGTTTTTCTCCAGGACGAGCAACGGCTCGCTCTTCTTCTTCAGATCTTTCTCGACGCGCTCCAATCGCCGAAGGATCTGGTCGTGATCTGAAAGGATCAACTCCAGCTCCAGATTCGTCGCGTCCCGTAGCGGATCGATGCTCCCCTCCGCATGCGGCACCGAGGGATCGTCGAACACCCGGATCACGTGCGCGATCGTATCCACCTCGCGCAGCGGCGCCAGCGCATCGCGGTTTTTTTCCTTCTGCATCCCACCCAGGTCCACGTACTGGACGGTGGCGTATGTGATTTTCTTGGGGTTGTACAGCTTGGCCAGCTCCACCAGCCGCGGCTCCGGCACTTTCGCCACGCCCACGTGCGTCCCCTGCGATCCCGCCTTACCCTCCAGGCTCGCCTTCGTGAGGATCCGGAACAGCGTCGTCTTTCCAACCTGTGGTAGCCCAATAATTCCTGTTTGCATAAACGAGAAATACTAACACAGGCATCCCCGCTCCCCGGCACATCCAGGCCTTCGCGCACTGCTACGGTTTGAACTAGCGTCTAGGTACTTAGTGGGGATGTCGCAGCCGGAAACCGGCCTTAGCGTCGAGGTTAGAGAGGAATTTCACTTCCTGCGACCCAGGCTCAGGCGAGGGCCTTTTTCACTACGCTGCCGGCCACATCGGTCAGGCGGAAGTAGCGTCCCTGGAATTTGTAGGTCAGGCGGAGATGATCAATGCCGAGGCAATGCAGGATGGTGGCCTGCAAGTCGTGGACGTGTACGGGATCTTCGAGGATGTTGTAAGAATAGTCGTCCGTCTTGCCGATGCTCAAGCCGCGCTGGACGCCGCCGCCGGCCATCCAAATGGCGAAGCAGCGGGGATGATGGTCGCGGCCATAATTCGTGGCCGTGAGCTTGCCCTGGCAATACACGGTGCGGCCAAATTCGCCGGCCCACACGACGAGAGTGTCGTCCAACATGCCGCGCTGCTTAAGATCGAGCACCAAAGCGGCGGAGGGCTGATCGACGCCCTTGCATTGCAGCGCGATGTCTCGCGGCAAGTCGTTGTGCTGATCCCAGCCGCGATGATAGAGCTGAATGAAGCGCACGCCGCGCTCGGCCAGCCGCCGCGCGAGGAGGCAATTGGCGGCATAGGTTCCGGGCTTGCGCGAATCGGGGCCGTAGAGTTCAAACGTGGATTCGGGTTCCTTGGAGAGGTCCATCAGATCGGGCACGGAAGTTTGCATACGAAATGCCATTTCGTATTGCGCGACGCGGGTGTCAATTTCGGGGTCGCCATATTTTTCGGCGAGCAAGCGGTTCAATTTGGCGACGCCGTCGAGCATGCGGCGCCGGGTCGGAGACGACACACCCGGCGGGTTCGACAAGTACAGCACCGGGTCGCCGCTCGAGCGGAATTTCACTCCTTGGTAACGAGACGACAGAAAGCCGCTTCCCCACAGGCGCGAGAACAGCGGCTGATCCGGATTTAAGGCGTTCGCTTGCGAGACCATGACCACGAACGCCGGGAGATTTTGATTCTCGCTGCCGAGTCCGTAAGTGACCCACGCGCCCATGCTGGGACGCCCGGGCTGCTGGAAGCCGGTCTGCACGAAGGTGATCGCGGGATCGTGGTTGATGGCTTCGGTGTAGGTGGACTTGATGATGGTGATGTCGTCCACGATTTTCCCGTGGTAAGGAAGCAGCTCGCTGATCCAGGTGCCGGAGCGGCCGTACTGATTGAACTTGAAAATCGAAGGCGCCACCGGAAACGAGGATTGGCCCGACGTCATGCCGGTAATGCGCTGGCCCTGGCGCACGGAGTCGGGTAACTCGATGCCCTGCGACTTGACGAGGTTGGGTTTGTAGTCGAATAGCTCCATCTGGGAAGGCGCGCCCGATTGGTGGAGGAAGATGACGCGCTTCACCTTGGGCGGGAAATGGGGGAGGCCGACAAGTCCGCCCGTTTTGGGGTCGGTTGCGGTGTCAGCTGCAAAGCCATCGTTGGTGAGCAGCGTCGCCAGCGCCGGAATGCCGATGGAGATTCCTGCGGTGCTGCGCCGGAAAAACTGGCGGCGCGTCATCGCGGCGCCAAGTTGTGGAGTCAGGGAATCGGAATCGGACATACTTTGCCTCACGTTCTGCTATTCGGCCGTAATGGTTTCGTCGAGATTGAGGATCATACTGGCTAGGGTGGTCCAAGCCGCGACTTCGCGCGGGTCCAGTGTGGAATCCAGCTTCGATTCGCCGACGGACAGCAGCTTCGTTGCCTGCGCCTGGTCCTGGCTGTAAGTGGAGCGAAATTCCAAGAGCGAGCCGAGCAACACGTCGCGTTCCTGCGGGTCGGGCGTGCGTGCCGTCGCGAGCTTGAAAGCAAAATCTATACGTTCGCGATCGGACTTGCCGCCCGTGCGCAACGCACGCTGCGCCAACGCGCGTGCTGCTTCCACGTACGTGGGATCGTTCAAAAGCGTGAGCGCCTGCAGCGGCGTGTTGGTGACTCCGCGCCTGGCGGTACATTTTTCGCGGTCGGGCGCGTCGAAGATAGTCAGCGAGGGTGGCGGGACGGTGCGCTTCCACACCGTGTACAGACCACGGCGGTATAAATCAGGACCCGACGACGGGGTGTACGTCTGACCCGAAAAGCCCTGGCCGAAGGCCATCTCTTCCCAAAGGCCCGCGGGCTGATAGGGGTAGACGCTCGGACCCCCAATTTTATCGTTGAGCAATCCGCTGATAGCGAGGGCATTGTCGCGAACGATCTCGGCCGGAAGGCGGAATCGCGGCCCTCTTGCGACCAGGCGATTTTCGGGATCGCGCTCGATCAGTTCGCGCGACGCGCGGGAAGATTGGCGGTACGTCGCTGAAGTGACAATCAGGCGCTGCATGGCCTTGATGTCCCAGCCAGTGCGGACGAACTCGGTGGCCAGCCAGTCAAGTAATTGAGGATGGCTCGGCTGTTCACCCTGCGAGCCAAAGTCCTCGGCGGTCTTGACGATGCCGGTCCCGAAATATTGTTGCCAATACTGATTGACCACCACGCGCGCAGTGAGCGGGTTGGAGGGGTCGACGATCCATTTTGCGAGTCCCAAACGGTTGCGAGGCAGGTTTTCGGGCATCGGCGGCAAGAACGCGGGAACACCCGGCGTAACCTTCTCACCCTTATTGTCATATTGACCGCGGCCCAAGACGAATGTGTCGCGCGGCTTGGAGATCTCCGCCATGACCATGGTGGTGGTGATGGATTTTTCGAGCTTGTCCTTTTCTTTTCTGAGTTCCACTAACTGAGAGTAAGCCTGCCGGTACTTCTCGGGCGCATCGTGCTTAAGGAAGTATTCGCTCAGGCTGGCTTGATCTTGTTTTTCGAGCCCCGCTTGCTTTTGTTCCTTGCTCTCCGCTTTCTCTAGCTCCCCGATGTCGGCCTCTTCGGGCGGCTTCTCGGGCTGCAGGGTCGCAATTTCCTGGGCGGGCGTGCCCGCAAGCTTGGTCAAGAGGATGCGCGCCGGCAGATGCACGGCGAGATCTTGGACTTCTGCATCAGATAGCATGCGGGTGTAAATGCTCAAGTCGCTGAGTCGGCCTCTAAAGGTGCCGCCGATATTTTTGTTACCAATCTCCAATGGCGCGGAAGTACGGAAACTTCCGCGGAGTGCGTCTTTTGCGGTTTCCGTTTCCCACGGTGTTCCATCGACGAAGATCTTCAAGCCTGCAGCTTTGCCCGACCCATCATAGTTGACGAGCAGATGATGGGAGCCGTCCATCAACACTCGATTTTTCGTGCGCACCTCGATGGCGCTATCGGGCCAGGGCGCCGCAAGCCGTACGACGACGCGAAGGTTCCGTTCGTGCCGGCCAGTGAAGGCGACGTCCTCCAGACCCAGCTCATAGCCGGTCCAGTGCTCGGACGCGTCTCGTTTCTGAAAAACTTTGCCGCTGTCCTCGTAGAGATTCACCCAGGCGGCGATAGCAAAAGGCTGATGCGAATCGAAATCCCCGGCTTGGCCGAGACTGGCTTCACTTTCGCCTCTGAATTCAGCGGCCTTACCGGCCGGCCCATCTTCATAGGTGATTTCACCTCGAACGAGCTTTCCGTCGTGGTGCGAGAAAGCGTCGGACAGGTCGCCGTTGAAAAGATAGTGCGTTGCCAGCGCGTCCCGCGGCGGCTCAGGCAATGTCGCAAGGCGCGTTTTCTGCCATTCGTTGCGAAGGGCCAGGACATCCTTTTCGGGCATGGCCGTCAAAGCGGCAGCGATCTTCCTTTTGAGGTCGTCCAGCTGTTGCTGTTGCTCGGGAGTAGGCAACGACAGCACTGGCACGGCATTCCCTTCGTAACCATCCAGGCCGCGTTCTGGAATGGCGTTGAAAAACGCGAAGAAGCGATAAAACTCCTTCTGCTTGATGGGATCGTACTTGTGGTCGTGGCAGCGCGCACAACCCATGGTCAGCCCTAGCCAAGTCGTTGCCGTGGTGCTCGCGCGATCGACGACATATTCGACGTGATATTCCTCCGGGATCGCGCCACCTTCGAAATTGATCATGTTGTTGCGGTTGAACCCGCTGGCGATTTTCTGTTCGAGCGTGGCGTTGGGGAGCAGGTCGCCGGCCAACTGCTCGATTGTGAACTCGTCAAACGCCATGTTGCGATTGAAGGCGGCAATCACCCAATCGCGCCACGGCCACATCTCACGCAAGCTGTCGATGTGAAAGCCATGAGTATCGGAATAACGCGCGAGGTCGAGCCACGGCATGGCCATTCGCTCGCCGTAGTGGGGCGACTCCAGCAGATGGTCCACCCTTTTCTCGTAAGCGTCTGGTGATTTGTCAGCTACGAAGGAATCCACTTCCGCGGGAGTGGCCGGCAAGCCAGTCAGATGAAGGGAGACCCGCCGCAGCAGAGTAGCCTTGTCTGCTTCCGTGGAAGGTTTCAACCCCTCGGCTTCCAGGCGCGCCAGTGTGAAATTGTCGATGGGATTCTTCGGCCAGGTTTTATCTTTGACCTCTGGTGTTGCTGGACGTTTGGGTGGATCGAAGGCCCAGTGGGACTGCCATTTCGCGCCCTGATCGATCCACTGACGGAACAATTCGATTTGCTTGGGCGTCAGGCTCCTGCCTGACCAGGGCGGGGGCATGCGAAACGCGTCATTCTTCGAGCCGATCTTCTGATATAGCCGGCTCGTGGCGCTGCTACCTGGGACGATGATGCCGTAGCCGTTGCGCTCCGCAAAGATGCTTTCCTTAGTGTCGAGACGCAAGTTCCCTTGGCGGCTTTTTTCCTCGGGGCCGTGGCACGTAAAGCATGCGTCGGAGAGAATTGGGCGAATGTCGCGGTTAAAATCGACGGGCTTTTCCGGAGCGTTGTGTGCCGGTTTCACATCATCGATCGGCGCTGCCGCCGCGACGACAGGTTCAGTCGAGTCGGGGCCCTGCGCGCCTTCGTCGATCCATTTTCGTACTAAGTCGATCTGTTCCGCAGAGAGCGGCGGGCCACCGTAAGGCATTTGTGGCTGCTCCAGCCCTAGCAAGCGCCGCACGACGTGACTGTTCTGACTGTCGCCTGGAATGACGACTTTGCCGTTGGCACTGCCGGTGAGGATTGCCTGAAGTGAGTCCAGGCGAAGACCGTGCTGCTGTATGTCGGGGCCATGGCATGGGTAGCAACGCGAGGCAAGAATCGGCCGAATTTGAGTGGCGAAAACGACGGAACCGCCAGGTGTCGCTTGACGCGTTTCCGTCGCGCCGGCCTGACTCGCAGCTTGCGGCTTTGCCGCTAACAAAGCGCCAGCGATAAGGAGGAAAAAGGAGAGAACGAATGAGCCTCCCGCAAAGACAAGGCCCCACGGCTGACGCAAGAGCTTAGAAGTGGACAACTGGTTGTGAGCCCGTCGCGTCGTGCCGTCGAAGAGCATTTCCCGAGGCCTTTGAGATCGCCAGGACTCCCGCATCTCGATCCCACGTTATACCACCCTGCAGCGCCGCGCGTTCAACAATTCTAATACGCGCTCAAGACGAGATTCTTAGCGGCCCAGGAACGACTGAATCCAAAACACTCTTGTTTACAGGGTGAGACCGCGCCGACTTGCGGTACGGTCTCAAGTCGGTCTCAAGTCCAGGGTTGTCCTCCGTAACCCGAACTGCTCATGGACGAGCTTCATAGACGACGTTAAACGGTGTTTCCGCGGCTCGGCGGAAACGGCTGAAGCCGGCCGCGGTGACTACCTCGCGAATGCGTTTTTCGCCTGACTGCGCACCCAAACACAGCGCCACTTCCTGTGAACGCGAGCAAGGAGTGCACAGCAAAGTGGAAAAAGAGTAGTACACGCGGCCGACCGGATTCAGATTGTCTTTTAGTTCGTCGTGGGCAAACGGTTCGACGATCATCCACGTGCCATCCTTGCTCAGTGAATTTCGCACGTGGGTTGCGGCGCCGACCGGATCACCCATGTCGTGCAAACAATCGAAGACGGTAACCAAGTCGTAGTCTTTGCCTGGAAATGCTTTGGCCTTCGCGACACCAAAGTTGAGGCGAACCTCGAGACCTTCCTTAGCGGCGGTTGCGCGGGCGCCCTCGATGGATTTGTCGTGATAGTCGAAGCCAAAGAATTGCGATTTTGGGAAGGCTTTAGCCATCAGCACGGTGGACGCACCCTTGCCGCACCCAACATCGGCGACGCGCGCGCCGGCTTCGAGCTTAGCCTGGACGCCGTGCAGCGAAGGAATCCAAGAGCTGACAAGGTTTGCTGCATAGCCTGGCCGGAAGAATTTCTCGCAGCCATGAAACACATCTTCATCATGCTCATTCCAACCCATGCCTGCGCCGGATCGGAAGGCCTCGGTAATCCTGGGAACTGCGGCTAGAGAGCCGAGGGCCAATTGGAAGGCGCCGGGAAGATAAGCGGGACTGTCTTCGTTCGCCAGCGTAAATGCCTGCTCTTCGCTTAGACTGAACTTGCGAGTCTGCTCGTTATAGGTGACGTAGCCGCCTGCAGCTTGTGAGCTCAACCATTCGCGCACATAGCGCTCGTCTGTTCTGGTTTTGACGGCCAGCTCGGCTGAAGTCAGCGGGCCTTCCGCGAGAGCCTTGTACAGCCCCAGCTTTTCGCCAATCACCACCATGCCAGAGTGGACCGCCGCGCCTAGATCCCCAACGAATTGCCCTACGAACGCATTCAGTTTGTCCATATCCAGTGCCATTTTTATTCTCCTTTGTGATTTCGTTGAATCTTCTTGCCGTGATGCTCTACTTCGTCTTACTTGGGTCGTCGTCAGGGTTGACGTAGTTGAACTGCATGGGGGATTGTCCGTGGACCTGGACAATGGTTTCTCCGCTGGCCATGGCGTAGTGGTGCATGTTGGGATCGAGGAAGGCAAAACTACCGGCGATGAACGCGTTCATCTTGTTGGGGTCGAACTGATCGCCCATGCCGACTTTGAACGTCCCGGAAATGATCGTGACGTTTTCCCGGTTCGGGTGCCAATGGGGCGCGATACGAAACCCATCAGGCATCTTCAAGCGAACCGTGAAGTCGCCGGTAGAGGCGGTTGGGTCGCCTTCGAGTACGGCAAACTGCGCACCAGGACGCACAACGGGCGGTGCCGCCCCCCAGGAAATCGTATCCGGGGTGAATGCGTTCTTCTCGTGCGAGTTATCGTGCGCGGCGCTAGTGAATGCCAGCCCCGCCCAAGAAAATATTCCAGCCGCTGCAAAAGTTAGGAACAAGTATCGTTTCATTGTCGAACCTCCATCTTTCGTCGTTCGGTATCGAACTGTGGGAATCATGCCTTGGGCGGAGGACCCTTCCAATGAAGAGCAGATACCGTTTGCCTATCTTTTCCATATCGTCGCAAATTACTGATTCTTAGGGGATAATGTCCTTTGACAGCCTTATGCGACGCACAACATCGGCAATGGGCGAGATCGAACTGGACCTGGGGCGTTATGAGCTTCGCCGCCAGGGTCAGCGAGTCAAACTCGAAAAGAAGCCGATGGAATTGCTGATTTTTCTAGTGAGCCGCCGAGAACAGTTGGTTTCGCGCCAGGAGATCGTAAGCAAACTGTGGGGTTCGGATCTGTTCATCGATACCGAGCCCAACATCAACAACATTGTGCGAAAACTCCGCACCGCTCTGGGTGACGACTCCGCTAAGCCTCGTTTTCTCGAAACCGTCGTGGGCAAAGGTTACAGATTTGTCGGGCCATTGAGAGTACTCGACGCGCGTTATCCACAATCCGATCTTGCATCGGGTGTTGTGCGCGCGGCCGTCCCGGAAAAGGCGGGCGGGTGGAGCGAGCGCTCGTCGTTGGCCGTGTTGCCGCTGCAACTTTTCGGCAAGGCCACGGATGACTATGGCGTGTGTCTGGGGTTCGCCGATGCACTGGTCGCGCGCCTCGGCAATTTGCCGGGCGTGGACGTCCTTCCAACTTCAACAGTGCTGAGCGTGCCGGTGGGGGTGACACCCGCGGAGGCCGCTTCGCGGCTTGGCGTGCGTTTTGCCGTTCACGGCGGCATTCAAATGTCCAAGGGTCTCTGGCGGCTCTCATTGGAAATGTTCGACGCGCATCTGCAAACTGTTTGCTTCACACGGAAGCGCGATCTGGACCTCAACCGCCTATCCGACCTCGAGGACGAGATCGCCAAGCAAATCGCCATGGCCCTGAACCGGCCGCTGGGTCCAGCGTTGGTTCAACGCTCCCCGCGCTATAGCAAAGATCCTATGGCTTATGCGGAGTTCATGCGGGGTTACAAGCTCAGCTCCTCTGGCAATCCAGCGATGCTGGACGAAGCCGCCCGGCACCTGAGCGATGCGGTCGCTCGAGATCCTGCATTTTCCCTGGCGCATGCCGCACTTTCCGTGGTCTGCGCGACTCTTCACTTTGAACTTGATCCATCGAGCGCGTGGTGGGAGAAGGCCGAGTTTCACTGTTGCCGCGCGCTGGATCTGGATCCGGATTTGCCCGAAGGGCACGTCGCCCGCGCGTTTCTCTTTTGGGGGCCGTCCAGGAACTTCCAGCACCTAGAAGCGATTGACGAACTCAAGCGAGCCTTGGCTCTGCAGAGCAATCAGCCCCAAGCGTACAACCGTCTGGGCACGATCCTGGCTCACATCGGGCTACTCGAGCACGCCCGTGAAATGTACCAGCGGGCACGGCCATTTCATCCCAGAAAAGCTGTTAGTCACAGCATCGTGCAAGTGTACGTTTGGAACCACGAATACGACTTGGCACGCGAGGAGATCGCAGCTTGGCGCGCCGAGAATCCAGAGAACAAGTATCCTGTCTACTTTGCTGTTCAACTGGCCTTGCTGACAGGAGATTTGAAAGAAGCAAGAGCCCACCTGGACGAAGCGGTTCAGTTATTGCCGGAGGAACCGCTCATTGTTAGTTTGGAGGGCGTCTATTACGCGTCGACTGGCTTGGCGGGAAAGGCGCTGGACTGCCTGACGACGGCTTGTGCGAGCCCAAAATCCTTTGGGCATTCGCACCACAGCTACTATCAAATCGCCTGCATACTGGCATTGTTGGAGCGGCGTCAAGCTGCGTTTGAGTGGTTGGAGCGAAGCGTCGCGAGTGGGTTCGCGTGCTGGCCTTTTTTCCTCAAGGACCCTCACCTAAAAAACCTACGCGAGCTGCCAGAGTTTGAGGTTCTGGTGAGCTCGTTGCAAGCCAAGTATCCCGACCATCTCGGATTACTTTAGCGGGACGCGCCATCGCGTACCGCATCGACAAAATAGCCAGGAAGCGAGCGCTCTTTTCCCGATTCCCGCCCGCACTGAGTAGTCGGCAATCCGAAGTAATTCGGTTACTTCCGTATAGCCCGTAATCCACCCCAATGATCGATGGCGGACTCCCAAATGGAGAAGTTCACTCGAGCTGCGCATCGGGCCATCTACCAGAACAAATTGGTACACACTACGGTTGCAGTGCCGCCAGTCGGGCTCCGAGACTGCTATCGATAACTTTATATTTGTCGGTGTGAGGAACGGGGCGCGGTCTGACTTCCTTACCAATCTCCAAGCACAGGGCCGTTTTCGTGTCGTAGCCGGGCCAATGGGGAGAACCGGGGCCATTCGGATCGCCCGTTGCCGCGAAACGCGTCCAATACCCGCTCATCGTTTCTGTGAGCGTCCGGTCTTCGTCATCCATCTCTCCCCAAAAGCTCTTGCGAAAGACGCTCGATAGGAACTTAAGCTCGGCGCCATGCACAGCGCCGTGTCCGGCCATTTTGCCCTTGCTGGGATAAGTGAAGTAGTACAGGTAAGCGTTCTGACCGGCGTCCGCCATTTCTCGCGCGAGAAAATACGCGCCAGCCGCGGCATCGTCCGTTTCTAACGTCATGAAGGCCGCTGGCACTTCGGCGTCAGTGGCGGCCAGATATAGTCGAAAGATATCGTTGGCATTCCGGGAGAAACGAATCCCATTCAGCCATGCTTTGTACGCGCCAAGCGTGTTCGGATCGCCGGGAGGATTGTATAGATTGGCCATTTCATCGTCGTTACTTCCTACGATGACGGGAACTCTTGCTTGCCTTCCCTCCCGGAACGTGATCGCTGGTTGCTCCCGCAGCACCCAGCCATCCACTGTCGGATTGGTGTACATGTCGAGACCGCGGCTTGCCTCAATCAGTTCATCGGGCGTCTTGCGGCGAAGTTGAGCTAACGCGTTCGGGCCTTCGGCGATCTTTAGATCGTGCGCGAGCTGTAGGCCGGTGTCTTCGGCAGTCCCGGGTCCAACGTTCCCTTCATATCGAATTTGTTTTTTCAGTTCCGGGGAAAGAATGTCGTTGCATTGCCCGCTTTCCATGATTGCGCGATGAAACAAGCCCCGGGCCAAAGGCGAAGCCATCAAGATGCAAACTTTATTCCCGCCGTCGGACTGTCCAAAGATCGTGACGTTTCCGGGATCGCCGCCAAATGCGGCGATATTTCGCTGAATCCAGTGTAGTGCCGCTATCTGATCGAGAGTGCCGTAATTTCCTGATGCGTGGTGCGCAGACTCCGCCGTCAACGCCGGATGCGCGAGATGCCCCAGCACACCGATCCGAAACTCCACACTGACAAGTATCACCCCTTTACGCGCCAGCGCTGGTCCCAGAGGAGGAATCCAGCTACTGCCTGCAACTCCTGCCCCGCCGTGCATGAATACCATCACGGGGACGCTCTGCTTGCCGCCTAGATTGGTCGTCCAAAGATTAATGTAGAGGCAGTCTTCGCCGGTTCGAAAATCCTTGAAGTACGGAAGAGTCAGTGAGAATTCCTTGGCTTGCTCGACCGCTTCTCGCACGGAACCGGCCGGTTGTGGGCAGACAGGCGCGAAGGCGTCGGCCTTGCGAACGCCGTTCCAGCCTTCCACCGGATCTGGAGGTTTCCAGCGGCGATCACCCGTCGGAGGTGCGGCGTACGGAATGCCAAGGAACATGACTTCCTGCGGCGAGGGGCCAAAGAGGGCTCCCGAGATGCTGCCGGAACCAATTGTGACGAGCGGGGCAGACTCCACCTGAGCTCTGGCGGATCCGCACGAAATTACGCATAGCGTTGACAGCACAAGCCAGTGTCTGAAGAAGGAATTCAAAAGCATTATTTGCCTCCTGCGGATGAGCAGCCAACTTGACGCGGTAAGTGCGTTAACCAAGCATGAGGATTACTTCCGGTGTGCCATCCGTCCCCAGCGGGCTCACTTCCCCATGTTTTCGTCTAGAAAGGCAAACACGTCGGGCTCCCAAATGTTCACGCCGAGATGGAGGAAGTCGTGCCCATCGTCTACCGTGTGGCCGATGGGCGGATAGATTTTCAAGCGATGCGCCTTACCGATGTGCTCGCGGCGGGCATCCAGCACCTTGCCGGACGAGAGGGAGTAATCGTTCTCGGCGTGAATGAAGAAGACCGGGGCCGCGATGTGGTCCACGGCGGCCAGGAGCCGCGCTCGCAACTCCGGAGAACGATCGAAGCTATACCCGGCTCCGGAGAAGACTACCGCCGCTCGCAGGTTCGGTTCACGTTCGGCCAATAACACCGTGAGCGAACCTCCAAACGAGTGGCCGATCGCGGCGACATTCTGCGCATCGACGTGAGGGAGCGCCCTCAGGAATTTGAGTCCGGACAGCGCGTCGTCCATTTCTCTGTTCTCCAGCAATTGCAACTGCAGAGCGTTGCGCGCCTCTTGCCCGTGTGCGGCGGATTCGCTGTTCATCAGGTCAATGGCGTTAGCGCCCTGGTCTGTGGAAAGCCCGACGCCGCGTCTAAACAAGTAAAGGAATACATAGCCATGGCGAGCGAATACCGGTCCGAGTTTTTCGGCATTCTGTTCGTACGGTCCGAGGCGTTCCAGATCTTCGCGGGTACGGCCGCTGCCGTGATTCAGCAGGATGCCGGGAAACGGTCCGCGGCCCTGCGGGCACCAAAGCATCCCGTGCAGGGTAGCCGACCCACTGTGGACGACTATGGTTTCTGGCCCGCCAGACGTCTGGCCCCAGGCCGTCGCGACTGTGAGTGTTAGAACGAGCGGCACCAGGACGAACGCGTACAGCTTTGTCATTTGGCACTCCCAATCGCTGGATACCACGGATGCCGCCGACTCTGGCCGGAATGGGCTCAGTATATCCTCATCGCTGCAAAGCCTGAGCACGCAAAGCTGCGACGGTTATCTGAATACAGCCTTACGCGGCGACAAGACACTCTTGGGTGGCCTATGCTTTGCGGTTTTGCTTCTCGCAAAGCGTGGGCCGCTCTTCTCTTGGACGAAGCCGGGACGACCAAATTTTCCGAAGGTTTTACGTTAGTCCCAATAGACGATTGTTCGGCAAATTCCCGATGTAATTCGGTTACTTCCGTATAGCCCGTCATCCGACCACAATCGCGGATTCACCCTATCGAAGTTTGCCAATCCATGAGATTTCGCTTTTTCACATCGTATTTACTTGCATTAATAACTTGTCTTAAGTAAGGTTAATTATGTAAAGGCTCCGGATGAACGGAAGCCGGCTTACAACCATGCTGCGTTCAACTCTTTCCATGTTTATTTTTGTCGGGTTGTTTCATTTTCTCGTGCCTGAAGCAACCTTCTCCCAGGGCGAAACTACCAGCGCCATCGTTGGCCAAGTGAGCGATGCGAGCGGCGCGGCGGTGCCCCATGCCAGGTTACAGTGACGAACAAGGACACGGGGCTGAAACGAAGCGCGAAAACCGATGATTCGGGCCGATTCAATTTCCCGCAACTGAAGCCCGGCATGTACTCGGTCAAGGTGGAAGCGGAAGGTTTCGCCTCACAGCAGAATGACTGGGGTAACTTCGGCGCTGGACCAGAAGCAAACTATCGATTTCCGGCTTAAGATTGCGCAATCAAATCAGAGCGTGGAAATCAGCAGCGAAGCTCCCATCCTCAACCCAGAGAATGCGAATACCTCCACGACTTTGAATGCCCACGCGCTGGAAGACCTTCCCAATCCGGGCGGCGACTTGACCTACCCGCTGCAGTTTGCGGCAGGCGCACTGGTCAATACCGCAGGCAGTGGCAATGATTTCGTCGGCGGCACAAATGGGTATGGCAACGTGGAGTTCAACGGACTGCCCGCTCTCTCGAATGGTTACATCGTCGATGGTTTGGAAACAAATGATCCGCTGACGAATCTGAACAGCGGGCTCTCGACAAACCTGGTCCTCGGACTAAATTCCATATCCGAAGTGACGGTCAATACGCTGTCCTATACCGTTGACGAGGGGCGCTACGGAGCGTCGCAGATCAACTACGTTACAAAGTCGGGTACGAAACAGTTTCATGGGAATTTATATGAGTTGTGGAATGGTTCGAAGTTCAACGCCGCCGACTATTTCACGAATGCCACCTCGGGAAATCACAAACCGGGATCGACAGTAAACCACTTCGGGGGCAGTGTGGGCGGGCCGATTGTCCAGGATAAGTTGTTTTTCTTCTTCGATAGTGAATGGGTTCGGATTGCTCTGCCCATCGTTACGGCCACCACCGTGCCGACTCCGGCGTTCCAGAGCTACGTTTTGCAACAGCTCCCCTTGGGCGGAACCGATTCCGTCACGGGGTCGGTCTATCAGCCATCGCCGCAGTCGGTGCCGTTCTATCAGAAGATGTTTTCTCTGTACGGAAATACCAATGGTACGCCTCTCACGGTATTGGGCTGTCCGTTCGATGTGGGTGGAGTTGCGCCCGCCATGGCCAATGATGGAAACGGTTGCGCCAATCGTCAGAGCATTTCGCATTCGAGCAGTGACCATGAACAGGTTCAGACGGTGCGAATCGATTACAACATCGATGAGAAGAACACCACCTGGTATCGCTTTCAGGCGGATACCGGGCTGCAAGCCGCCTATACCGATCCCATCAATCCTCTGTTCGACGCGATCTCCCCTCAGCCCCTCTATTCTTTCGCCGCGGGCTATACGCATGTTTTCTCGCAGAATGTGGTGAACTACTTCAACCCGGCATTTTCCTGGTACGAGAGCTTGTTCGGGCCGGCGGATTTTCAGAAGACGCTTGCCGCGTTACCCATCGTCTTGCAAGGCAGCGGGGCGAATGCTCCGTTCACTACCCTCGGAGGGCTCGACAATACATGGGTTCAGGGCAGACGCGCATCCCGATTCTTCATCAATGACAACCTGGCTTGGAGCCATGGCGCGCACGAGTTGCGGTTTGGCACCAACATACGGGTTCTTCGCCTGAATGATTATGACTTCGGCGAGGGTTCGGTCCCGACGGTGACCTACACCACACTGCCGCAATTCATTTATGGTGTGGCGTCTACGGCAACAGAGACTTTTCCCACTTCAGCGAACGAACCCTTCAACTTCCTGAATCTCGACCTATACGCGCAGGACACATGGAAATTGACCAGGAAGCTGACGTGGACCTTCGGCATTCGAGACACGTTCAATTCCAACCCGCTGAATCCTCATGAGCAAATTGCCCGCCTTCATGGCTCTTTCGATTCCATCACGCATGATGTGAATCAGCCGCTGAACGCCGCCATTCAGATCGGTCTCGGCAACGTGTTTTCCTCGACGCCCTTAGCAATCCTGCAACCGAGAACAGCGATCGCCTGGCAGTTTGAACCTAAGACCGTGTTGCGTGCGGGGTTTGGACTCTTCAGCGATATTTTGCCCGGCAGTATTGCCGACGTGGTCGGCGTCAACCCACCTTACGTGAAGACTTTTCAGGGTGGACTTCTTGGAACAGTGGGCGGCACAACCATTGCACCCGGACTGCCGAACAGCGCGATTGACTCGACGGTGGATGCCAACCAGACATTTAGTTCGGGATTTGCATCGGGCCAGCTCTCCTGTGCGGCCGCACAAGCGAGTCCTGCGACTTGTCTTCCTCCGGTGGCCATCACGGCGGTGCCCGAAGGAGAACTTCACGCTCCCTACTTCATGGAGTGGAGTCTTGGCCTGGAACAGCAGTTGGGTTCTACGGGAAACATCCGTGCCCAATACGTCGGCACTCGTGCGGTGAACCAGCCATATCAGTCGCAACTGAACGGCTATCAAACTGTCTGCGCGGGATGCTTTGCTCCGTTTCCTTATGGGCAATCAACCGATCCCCGATTCGGGGCAGTCACACAATTATCCACCGGGGCGAACAGCCACTACGACGGATTGCAAGTTACCGCCATGAAGCGCGTGGGTCACGGCCTAATGGGACAAATCAACTACACCTGGAGCCGTTGTATGGACACCGTCTCTAACGGCGGATTCCTACAGTTCTCGGCAGGAGGAATCCTGTCCCCCTCCCCGGGGACTTAGCTCGCGACTATGGTCCCTGCGACTACGACATCCGGCACAATCTGAATGCTCAATATGTCTATCAATTTCCGGTCAAGGTCCAGAATCGTCTTCTTGGTTACGCCCTGAACGGTTGGCAGGTGTCGGGAACGGTGTTTTGGCATAGTGGGATTCCGTTCTCCGTCCTGAGCACGCCCTATTCAGCAAATGGAAATGGGATCGTGAACGGTAGTGGGCCCCAATTCGCAAGCGTTGTTCCAGGCGTACCGCTCTATGAACACAATCCCATTCCAGGTGTCACACAACCAGGCACGGTTCAGTGGCTCAATCCCGCTGCTTTCGTTTCTATTGTGGACCCGAGTACTGGGGCGTGCTTTGCTGGCAACAGCCCCAAGAACTGTCAATTCGGGAACCTCGGTCGCAACGCGCTGCGCGGCCCCAATTTTACATGGAGTGACTTCTACCTATCCAAACTTTTTCCCTTAACTGAGCAGTTGAAGCTCAGGTTTGACGTCCAGTTCTTCAACGTATTCAACCATCCGAATTTTGGCCTTCCGAGCATGGTGCTGGCTGGCATTCCGGGGAAGCCTAGTACGCAGACTGGGTTTGGTGCGCTTACTTACACGACTTCTCCGCCGACCGGCCTACTCGGCGTTGGGTTGGGCGGTGATAGCACACCCCGTATGATCGCGTTTCAATTGCGCCTGGAGTTTTGAAATTGTGATCACCAAACGGTTGCGTGCGCGGCGCACGCTTGACCCAGCGGTAGCAGCTGAAGTTGCCGACGATAAAACGTCCTCGGACAGCATCGGCTCTGAGAAGTAAGATACGGAATCAAGTGTCTATTGCAGCAGTACGTGCGGCTCCAGATTTACTGCGTCGTGTTGTCCGTCTGCAAGTCCTGACAATTGTCTGGATGAGCATAGAAGCGGTCGTGGCGCTTGTTGCGGCTTGGACGGCGAGAAGCCCCGCTCTGCTAGGATTCGGCGGCGACAGCGCCATTGAACTATTCTCGGCGATCATTGTCCTTTGGCGATTTCGTTCCAAACCCGATTCTGCGCTGGCCGAAAAGTTAGCTGCTCGGGTGGCCGGAGGTTTGCTCTTCTTTGTCGCCGCCTTCGTCATCGTCAGCTCTGGATTGTCTCTTCTAGGATATCGCGAACCCCGCCCCAGCTTCGCTGGGATCATCCTGTTGATTGTGGCAGCCATCGGTATGCCTTGGCTGGCAAGTCAGAAACGGAAACTGGCAACTCAAATTGCGAGTGCGTCTTTGAGAGCAGATGCAACCGAATCCGCTCTTTGTGGCTACTTGTCACTGATCGCTTTGGCAGGACTGTTGGCAAACCTGATCTTTCACGCGCCGTGGGCAGACCCGATCGCGGCTTTGGCCCTCGTGCCGCTCATTGCGAGGGAAGGGTGGGAAGCCATCCACGCTTCGCGACACTGCTGTAACTGATCCTCGATGCGAGCCGCTAAGCGACGACTCCCGGATGGTCGGCCAACCAGAAGTAATCCTTTCATCCGTCACGCAGCCCGCTGGTGGCGATTCTTTCGCTCTTCCCTTGCCGTATCTTTTTTCTGAGTCTCCGCCGGCGCCTGCCCCGACCCGGTCGAGGTGGCCAACCCCTTGTTTGGAAATTCGCCCACGTTGTTCTAAATTCTCATCATCGGGAGGAACCATGCAGGGCAGCAGCGTTCACGCCGTCGAACTCGTTTTCCTCCTGCTCCTGCTCTTCGTCGTGGTGTTCGCTTCCCTCGCTCGCAAGATTCAGGTTCCCTACCCGATCGTCCTGGTCGTCGCAGGTCTCGTCCTCAGCTTTATCCCCGGAATACCGAAAATCACTTTGAGCCCAGACGTGATCTTTCTCGTCGTCCTGCCTCCTCTTCTGTACGCGGGCGCCTGGTTCACCTCCTGGCGCGATTTTTCCTACAACATCGTCAGCATCCTTCTGCTCGCCTTTGGTCTTGTCGGCTTCACCGTGATCGGCGTCGCCGCCGCAGCGCACTGGTCGTTCGCTCCCTTTGACTTCCGCCTCGGCGTCGTTCTCGGCGCCGTTGTCGCCACTACCGATGCCATCGCCGCCACATCCATCGCCAAGCGTGTCGGCCTCCCGCAACGCATCGTCGATGTGCTCGAAGGCGAAAGCCTCGTCAACGACGCCACCGGCCTTCTCGCGCTCGAATTCGGCGTCGCCATGGTCGTGCAAGGGCAAACGCCAACGCTTGCCGGCGGTTTCCTGCGTTTGATCTACCTCGTCGCCATTGGCATTGCCGTTGGTCTCGTCATCGCCCTCATCATCGAGCGAGTACATCGCCATCTCGACGACGGCCCCATCGAAATCATCCTCACCATCACGGTGCCCTACGCCGCTTATCTTGCCGCCGAATCCGCCAGGGCCTCCGGTGTCCTCGCCGTCGTAGCCTGCGGCCTGTATCTCGGCCGCAGAGAGAACCAGTTGTTTTCTCCCAACGTGCGGCTGCAAGCGTACGGCTTCTGGAACTCCTTCACCTTCGCGATGAACGGCCTCGTCTTCGTTCTGATTGGGCTACAGCTTCCTTTCGTTCTCGCCGGAATTCGCGAAATCCCGTTTCGAACGTTGCTTTTGTACGGTGTCCTTTTCAGCGCCCTGGTGATCGTGCTCCGCCTCGTTTGGGCCTATCCCGGCGCGATGGTGGGGTATTGGATTCGCAGGTACGTACTCCATCAGAACGAACAGTGCCCCTCGCCACGCGCCATTTTCGTCGTCGGCTGGACTGGCATGCGTGGTGTAATCGCTCTCGCCGCTGCGCTCGCGCTGCCCGAAACCCTCGCGGACGGCTCCCCGTTTCCACAGCGTAACCTCATCATCTTCCTCACGTTCTGCGTCATCCTCGTCACTCTCGTCCTCCAAGGACTCACGCTGCCTCCACTCATCCGCGCTCTCGGTCTCGCCGGCGCGGGTGCAAATGACCCGGAAGAAAAAGAAGCTCGCCGCGTGATGCTGGAAACTGCTCTCAGACACATCAAGAGCAGCCGAACCGAAGAGGACACGCACCATCTTGCCGCTGCCTACAACGAGGCCGCCGCCAGCTACAAGCGCCGCCTAGCCGCCATCACCGGCGAAGCCTACGCCCAGCACGGCATCGATGCCGAAGATCACGCCCACATCGTCACAATCTCGCGCCAGCTCATTCGAATCGAGCGCGACACCGCCGTCCGCCTCCGCGACGAAGGCCGCATCAACGACGAAGTCCTCCGCCAACTCGAGCGCGAACTAGATCTAACCGAAACTCGCCTCGACTCCACACCCCATCACTAGACTTTCACTCTCTGATCGCTGCTCCGGTTTCTCTAGTTTCTGGTTTCTAGTGTCTCTCGCCCCTCTTCGCCCCTGTTTCTGTGGCCAATTCTTCTTCTCTTTTCTTTCGCCCACGACTGCGCTATCGTACCGTTCCTATGACCACGCTCCCCTTCGATCTCGCCGCGGCCATAGCCCACCTCTCCGCCAAGGACGAAAAACTCGCCGAGCTCATCGCCGCCACCGTGCAATTTCGCACCGACGAGGCCGCCGCCCAATCTCCCTACGAAGCTTTGCTCGAAGCCATCGCCTACCAATCAATCTCCGGCAAAGCTGCCGCTACGATCTTTGGCCGCATCAAGGCCCTCAGTGGGAACGCCGACCGGCCTCCGTCGCCCGAGCAGATGCTCAAGCTCCGCAAACAAGCGCTTCGCAAAGCAGGACTCTCAGGCGCCAAAGCCCTGGCAATGAAAGATCTGGCCACCAAGACGATCAGCGGCGTCGTCCCCACGCGCGAACAAGCGATGCAACTGTCCGACGAAGAACTCGTCGAGCGCTTAGTTTCTGTTCGTGGCATCGGTGCTTGGACCGTCGAAATGTTCCTGATCTTCAATCTAGGCCGACCCGACGTCCTGCCCATCCACGACCTCGGCGTAAAGAAAGGCTGGTCTGTCACTTACGGCAAGAAGCACATGCCCAAGCCCAAAGAGCTGCTAGCTTTCGGCGAACAATGGCGGCCCTACCGCACCGTCGCGAGTTGGTACATGTGGCGCGCCTTCGAGCGCGCCGGCTACGCCGCTACCCGCAAGATCCGCCCAGCCAAAGTCCGCCGCAAACGCCGCAAGCCCAAGACCGCCATCGGCAAATCGCGCAAACGGTCCAAGTGATTTCTTACTGCGTTATTTTTTGTTTCTTGTGTTCCGAGTAGTGCCGATTGCGCTAAGTCTTGTGTTTTGTTTGGCTTTAGCCGCGGAGTGCGGCTAGCACAAGCCCTTGTTATGCTTGACCTGGCTCAAGCATTTTCGGCAGTGGTCAGCTTGCCGCGGCTAGTTCCCTGACCATCAGGTATAGAGCTGCAAATCCTGCCAGCAGCACGCCGCTTTCGAGCGAAACCGAGATGCGGTGCAATCGGCTGAACTCGGCGAGGAGCGGGCTCTCCGCCACGGTAGCCTGAATCGACCCCATCTGCACCCGGAGCGCGGCCATCTTGGGGCTAATCGCGTGCTGCGACACCACCGTGAGGCCGATCATCAGCATAACGCACAGCGCGGCCGGACCCGCCAGGCTGGCAAACGTGCGCGTGCGCAACAGGCGAGCCAGCAAAATGGCGATCCCGCAAATCACGCCGATCATGTGCATCCACCAAAGGCCGTACCCAACCATGGCTCCAGCCTGATCCCGGCTCGCTAGGATCCTAAACGCTCCTGGCGCCACCACAAAGCTTAGGAACACATCGCTGCCGAGCCACAGGCTCAAACCTAGAAACTCGAGCGTTCGCAAGAAGGTTGACATGGTGGATTCCCGGTTAAAATGATCATTGCAACGGATTGCAGAAGGAATGAAATGGTGGGCGACAAAGGACTTGAACCTTTGACCTCTCCCGTGTGAGGGGAGCGCTCTAACCAACTGAGCTAGTCGCCCTTGGCCTTGCGCGGCTGGCCGCAGACGCGACTTCTCGCATCCCAGCTTGCAGCGTTGCACTAGTTTTAACAGGAAGGGCGCGGGTTTTCAACCATGACGGTGGCTACGTCCCAGATCGTATCGCAGCTGCAACGCTCGATTGCTCGCGCGATCTATGGCAAGGAAGAAGCCATCCAGTTGTCCCTGATAACCCTGCTGGCGCGCGGGCACTTGCTCATTGAGGACGTACCGGGCGTCGGCAAGACTACGCTGGCGCAAGCCCTGGCGAAATCGTTCCACTGCAGCTTCCAGCGCATCCAGTTCACGTCGGACTTGCTGCCCAGCGATGTACTCGGCGTCAGCGTCTACAATCCCGAAACGCGCGAGTTTGAATTTCGCTCCGGTCCGATTTTCGCCAACGTCGTGCTTGCCGATGAAATCAATCGCACCACGCCGCGCACGCAATCGGCGCTGCTCGAAGCCATGAACGAAGCGCAGGTTACTGTTGACGGCAAGACGCTACAACTGCCTCAGCCTTTTCTGGTGATCGCCACGCAAAATCCCGTCGAACACCATGGCACCTATCCTTTGCCCGAATCGCAACTCGATCGCTTCCTGATGCGCATCCGCATGGGCTACCCCTCGCACGAAACCGAGCGGGAAATCCTGCGCAAGCGCACCGGCGACGATCCCATCCAATCGCTCGAACCGGTCGCCGACGTCAGCGACGTGCTCGCGATGCAACACGCCGTGGCGCAGGTGAAAGTCGATTCCAGCTTGCACGACTACGCGCTGGATATCGTCGCGCGCACGCGGCACAGCGACCAGCTTTCTCTCGGCGTCAGCCCGCGCGGCACCTTAATGCTGCAGCGCGCCGCGCAAGCGCGCGCTTTCCTGGATGGGCGCGACTACTGCATTCCCGATGACTTCAAGCAACTGGCGGTTGCCGTCTTCTCGCATCGCGTGGTGGCCAACTCGCGGCATGCTTCGCTGCAAAAGAAATCGGAGACTACTGAGGCGGTGCTCCGCGATATCGTCGAATCTGTTCCTGTTCCTCTTTAGGAGGTCGCTTTACAGGCTGCGGAAAAGTTCACTTCGAGAGGGTTTTGGTGTCTGAGCGATTCTTCCTTGCAATGAATTTGGTGGCCTTAGCTAAAGCGCACAGCCAGGAATGGCTGTGCCACAAGATTCTTCAAGGATGACTTCGGTTAACTCCAGTGTCGCGCAGCTTTGGGCCAAGGCCGATCGCCCTGGCGTTCGGGCGTTTTTCATTTCCATCACGGCGCTGAGCGTGGCGCTGCTCTTTGCGCTGTATTCGGGCGCGGCCGCGGAGCTTGGCCACGTCGGCCTGTCTGTCACTTCTGCGCTCGCGGCGCTGGTGGTGGCCGCGTGGGTGGGCATCACTCTGGTTCCGGTCCTTGCGAAGCGTACGCCGCTTCGCTGGATCGGCTACAAGATGGAATATAAGGTGACGCGCGAGGGATGGATCTACATCGGCGGCATCATCGTCGTCGCGCTTGCCGCGCTCAACACCGGCAACAATTTACTGTTCCTGATTCTCGCAAGCTTGATCGCCATCATTCTGATGTCGGGCGTTCTTTCGTCGATCACGCTGAGCGGCGTCGAGCTGCGTCTCGAATTGCCGGAGCACATCTTCGCCGGGCGCCCAGTTCGCGCGCAGGTCGAGCTGGAAAATGAAAAGCTGACGCTGCCCTCGTTTTCCTTGCGCGTTGAGGCGGCGAAGACGAAAAAAGCTCCTGCGGCCGCTCTGCTCGAGACGCCGGTTTACTTTCCCTATCTGCCGAAACGCGAGCGCGTGCGGCAAAGCGTTCCGATTACTTTCGCGCGACGCGGAGCTTACCGCCAGGACGCCTTTCGCATCGTCACGCGCTTCCCGTTCGGCTTCTTGCAGAAAGCGCGGCGCCTCGAGTTGCGCGCGGAGGCTCTCGTCTATCCCTCGGTTGAGCCAGCCGGCGAATTTCTCGAGGTTCTACCCGCGTTGCAGGGAGCGCTCGAAAGCCTGAACAAGGGCCGGGGCCAGGATCTTTACGCGCTGCGAGGGTACGTTCCCACCGACAGCGCGCGCCACGTCCACTGGAAGGCCTCGGCGCGGCAGGGCTCGCTGATGGTGCGCGAATTCGCGCGAGAAGAAGATTACCGCGTGCTGCTGGTGCTGGACCCGCACGTTGCAGGAGTCGGCGAAGCGCCGCGCGATGCAGCGCGCAGCGGTGCGGCGCAGAAGGCGGCCGCACCTGCTGTGGTGTCGGAGCGCTTCGAGCGGGCGGTTAATCTGTGCGCCGCCATCGCGTGGCATTTTTTCGATCGCAACGCGCACTTACAATTTCGAACGGCAGGCCTGGAGACACCTCTCGCGCCCGCCGACGAAAACATCTTCAGCATCCTTCGGCATCTGGCGCTTGCGCAGCCGCTGCCTCCGGACCCGGAGCATGCGCTGCTTTGCGATCTGGCGGCCTCGCCCGATCTTTTCAAAGTCATCGTCACCAGTCAGCCTCGCGGATCTATTCCTGCGAGCTTGTGGAACTCCTCGTACGTCGTTTTCTTGGAAGATTTGCTTTCGTAGCATTGTTGCTGACACCTAACTTGGTCAAAGGCAGGACCGGGCTCCCGCACTGCAAACTCGAATCGCGATCCGTGCGAGAATACCGGGTCATCATGCCTCGAGATCGCGAGCTCGCTGAGTTTCGGAAACGCTTGCTGGGATGGTTTCGCCAGTTCCAGCGCGACTTGCCTTGGCGGCGCGACAAGAATCCGTATCGCGTGTGGCTGTCGGAAATCATGCTGCAGCAAACGCGCGTTGCAGCCGTGATTCCCTACTACGAACGCTTTCTGGAACGATTCCCTACCGTTGCCGCGCTCGCCGAGGCGCCCCAAGAAGACGTGCTGCGGCTTTGGTCGGGACTGGGCTATTACAGCCGCGCGCGCAATTTGCAGCGAGCGGCGCAGCAAATCGTGGCCGCGCACGGCGGCGAGTTCCCGCAAGACGAGGAGCAAGCGCTTGCGCTGCCTGGCATCGGCAGCTACACGGCGGCCGCGATCTTGAGCATCGCGTTCGACGGGAAGCACGCCGTGCTCGACGGTAACGTGGCGCGCGTGCTGGCGCGATTGGACGCGGTGCGCGGCGATTTGCGAGAGAGAGGCCGCTGGCAAGCGCTCCAGAAAGCAGCAGACGAACGGCTCGATCCGAAGGCGCCGGGCGACTGGAATCAGGCCATGATGGAGCTGGGCGCGATGATCTGCACTCCGCGCGCGCCGCAGTGTTTGTTATGCCCGGTGGCGAAATTCTGCCGGGCGCGACACTTTGGTCTGACGGAGATCATTCCGGAAAAGCGCAAGAAACGCGCGACCGTGGAAATTACGCTGGCTGCCGCCGTGCTGTTGGACCCGCGCGGCCGCACGCTGTTGCTTCCGCCGCCCCACGCTTCGCGAAAGCAGACCACGCACGAGGAAGTGGCGACGCTGGTCTCGAAGATGTGGCATTTCCCTACCGTCGCGGTGCAGAAAAATCCCGCGGCGGAACTACAGGGATTTCTTGCGGGGTTGTTCGAGTTGCCAGTGAAAAATCGGGGGTTGCGCCTGGAACCGCTTTCGCGTGCGCGTCACGCGGTGACGTATCGCAGCATCACCTTGCTGCCCTACCGAGTGTTGGTTCCGAGACTGCCCCGAATTAGCGGCGCAACCTGCGTCTCGCTCTCCGAGCTGGTGTCGCCGTCGGCTTTGGCGGTGTCGAACCTTACGCGCAAGATCGCGCGGGCGGCATTGGCCGAGCCTGCGGCGCTGGCGGTTGCTCGCTGAAAACATCGGAGACGGAGCAGAGAACCTCAGAAACCGCACCCTCAAAATCGGAGGGTGCGGCACCCGGCCGCCACTTGGCGAACAGAATGGGTGTTGAACATGCAAATCAAGGGCGCCCGCGACGGTCCGCGACCGCTACAGTTGCCGGCTCATCAACGAGTGCAGATGTGGAGAGGTTGTGCTTCAAGTTGAGTCTAAACCCCGCCGTCTGAAGACGGCGGCTACAGGGATATTGTCTCGTTGAGGCAGTGCTCGCTGCGTTTGGCCGCGTTATCGTTACGCACCGCGGTTGCGGGGGCTGCGAGGCGCGGGTGCTAACATTGAGAGTCTGCCATGGCCTCTTCCGCTTCCGCTGCGCCTCCTGGAGTCGCGTCGCTGCCTGCCGAGCGATTCTTTCGCGGATCTTTGCTTCTGCTGATCCTGGCGTCGATCGCGACGCTGATCGCCACCGGCAAACTGGACTTGGTTAGCTGCGTTCTGGCGTCTTTGGCGATGCTGTACAAAGCGTTTCGCTGGCTTCGGCATCAGCCGCCGGAACTGTCGCAGCGCACAGCAACCTGGCTGGTGGTCGCCTATCTGGCCGTCTTTCCGTTCGACGTTTTGTTCCTATCCCGCGCGATCGCCGCGGCCTCCACGAACCCCTCGCTGTATGCGGCGCTTCTGGGCTCGGTGCATTTCCTGCTGTTCGTGATGCTGGTGCGCTTGTACAGCGCGTCCAGCGACCGCGACGCCTTCTTTCTGGCGATGCTGGCCTTCGCCGCGATCTTGGCGGCCGCGATCCTCACCATCGACACGGCCTTCCTGGTGCTATTTTTTATTTTTCTTTTGTTCGGCGTGGCCACCTTCATCGGCATGGAGATCCGCCGCGGCGCCAAGGGAGCCATCGCGCAGCCGCTCAACCAGCCAGCGCAAGAACGGCGCTTGACGCGCGCTCTGACGTTTGCGGCGCTGAGCGTGGCGGTGGGCGCGATCGTACTTGGCGGAGCGCTGTTCTTCTTTTTTCCGCGATTCAGCGCGGGATACATGGGCCGCACCAGCATGCAGCCTTCGCTGATGACCGGCTTCACCGATGACGTAGAGCTCGGGCCAGATCGGCGAAATCAAGAAGAATCCCACGGTGGTGATGCGCGTGAAGACCGGGAAGCCGGTGGGCTACCCGCAATTACGGTGGCGCGGCATCGCGCTTTCGACCTTTGACGGCAAGCGCTGGACGTCGCCGAATCATCATGCCGCCGCGCTGCTGCCGGATGCGACCGGCTGGATTTACGTGGCCGACCCCGCGCAGCAGAAAAACGATCCGGCGATCGGACTGAACTACGAGATTTTGCTGCAGCCCGTGGCCACGGACGCGATGTTCGCGCCTGCGAACGCCGTTTCGCTGCAAGGAAATTTCTCGGGAGAGAGCGTGAATGCGGGCTGGATCTCGCGGCGGTCCTATTTGTTCCGCGATTTCGCGGGCTCGCTTTACAATCCGTTTCGCAACTATGCGCCGGTGCGCTATTACGGATTCTCGCGGCTGCCGACCCTGAATCCCACGAAATTGCGCGCAGCGGGTTCCGAGTATCCGGAGGAAATTCGCGGCGCTCTACCTGCAGCTTCCTTCGCTGGATGCGCGCATACCCGAGCTTTCCAAATCGGTTTCCGCGAAGGCGCGAACGCCCTACGACAAGGCCGTCGCGATCGAGTCTTACCTGCGCAGCCGATATACCTACACGCTGAACCTTTCCGGCAAGCCCGGCGACGACCCGCTGGCACATTTTCTCTTCGAGACGCGCGCCGGCCACTGCGAATATTTTGCTTCGGCGATGACCATCATGCTGCGCACGCTGGGGATTCCTTCGCGCGAGGTGAATGGGTTTCTCCCCGGCGAATACAACGATCTTGCAGGCGACTACATCGTGCGCGCCAGCGATGCGCACAGCTGGGTGGAAGTTTATTTTCCCGGCAACGGATGGATCACGTTTGACCCTACACCGTCCGTGGCGGAGGACTTTGGCATTTTCTCGCGGCTTGGGCAGTACCTCGATTGGATGGAGCTGTCTTGGAACGAATGGGTGATCAACTACGATTTCGCGCACCAGGTGCAGATGGCGCAGGGCATGCAGCACAACACGCGCAGCTGGACGGAATCTGCGCGGGCGTGGTTTAGCGGGAGGCAACGAACGAGCAAGATTTGGCTGCGGTCATGGCTGAGCCGGCGCGGTGTGGTTACGTTTGCTTTGCCGGTGGCATTGATCGTCTTCTTGGTGCTGCTGCGTTATGGCTTGTTGAGTGAGGCTATCCGTCGGTTGCGGCTGTACTTGCAGCTTCGCGCGCCGAACGGCAGCCAGCGTGAATCCGCAGCTGGCTTCGCGGCTTGTATGCGGAATTGCTGCGACTTGCTGGAACGCCGAGGTTTTGCGCGGCGCGCTTCGCAGACGCCGCTGGAATTTGCTGCTGCGGTGAGGGAGCCGGGGCTGGCGCCGGCGGTGCGGGAGTTCACGCAACTTTATGCGCACGCGCGATTTGGCGGCGTGCCTTGCGATACGCTGCGATTGCGCGGGCTCTTGGAGCAGGTGCGGGCGGGGCTCGGTCGCGTTGAGGCTGTGGAACAACGCCCTTCCCGGTGCTCGCACGCAACGGCTCGTCAGTTTTTGACGTTGAGATTCTTCGAGCATCCCTATCGGATGCTCTCAGAATGACAACTCCCTAGCGTTCGCGGACCGTGCCCATCGGTCTAGGTCTCGCTTCTTGCGCTACCGCGAGGGCTGCGGGGGACGCGGCTCGCGCGTGTTACACTAGAGAATTGCGGAATGCGGAAATTCACAGCTATGACAAAGGTCGGATTCATCAGCCTGGGATGCCCGAAGAACCTCGTCGATAGCGAGGTGATGATGGGCATTCTTGCGCGCGAGGGGTATGAATTGACGCCGCGCGCGGACGAGGCCGAGGTGCTGGTGGTGAATACGTGCAGCTTCATCGAGCCGGCGCAAAAGGAATCGGTGGACGCGATTCTGGAGATGGCCGAGCACAAGAAATTTGGCGCGGCGAAGAAATTGATCGTGGCGGGCTGCCTGGTGGAGCGCTACCGCGAGCAGATTCTGGAGCAAGTGCCGGAAGTGGACGCGGTTGTGGGCACCGGGCGAAGTCGAGCGCATCCTGGAAGCGGTCGAAGGCGATTTGCGCGTGCTGCCCGCGGAGCCGCCGGCGTTTCTGTATCACGATCTGACGCCGCGCGTGATGACCACGCCGCGGCACGCGGCGTACATCAAGATCGCGGAAGGCTGCGATCATCCCGTGCACGTTCTGCATCATTCCGCAGCTTGCGCGGGAAATTTCGCAGCCGGCGATTCGAGTCGGTGGTGCGCGAGGCGGAAAATCTGGCGGCGGCGGGCGCGCGCGAAATCACGCTGATCGGGCAGGACACGACTTCGTACGGCGAAGACTTGGGCTTGCGCGACGGGCTGGCGCAGCTTGCTGGCGCGGCTGGCGGAGGTCGAAGGATCTGCTGTGGGTGCGGTTTCTGTACGCGTATCCGAATCGCGTGACGCAGAAATTGCTGGATACGCTGGCGGCGCATCCGCGGCTGGCGAAATACATGGATATGCCGCTGCAGCACGCCAGCCGCAACGTGCTGGCGCGCATGAAGCGCGGGTCGCATGGCGATGCGTTTCTGAAATTGCTGGAGCGGATTCGCGCGACGATTCCCGGGCGTTTCGCTGCGGACGTCGTTCATCGTGGGCTTTCCTGGCGAGACCGAAGCGGATTTCGACGAGCTTTGCGATTTCGTGCGCGCGGCGAATCTCGATTGGATGGGCGTGTTCGAGTATTCGGATGTGGACAACGCGGGCAGCTACGCGCTGGATGCGAAAGTCGATGCGGAGACGATCACCGAGCGGCGCGATCGAGTTGATGGCCATTCAGAAGAAGATTTCGCGAGAGAGACTTGCGGGCGCTTCAAGGGGCGCACTGCGCGTCGCGCTGGTCGAAGGGCCGTCGAAGGACAATCCGCTGGTGTGGGAAGCGCGGCTGGAAGGCATGGCGCCGGACATCGACGGCAAGCTTTATCTGACGGATATCGAGTTGCCCAGCGGCGAGGTGCGCGGCGACCGGCGATGTGGCGCGCGTCGAAATCACGAAGACCGACGCGTATGACTTGATCGGGCGCGTGGTGGAGATTCTGCCGCGACCCGCGAGCGCGGCAGTGCTCTGCGCGCAGCCACCGATGCCGCCCGCCGGAACTCTGACGCGCATCTCCACCGGAGCGGCGCTGCGCGTCTTGGGGTAGTATTAGTTCTTCATGCAACGCCGGTGCCCGATTTGCAAGACGCCGACCGATTCGGCGATCAACGCCGAATTTCCGTTTTGCAGCGAACGCTGCCGGCTGCGAGACCTGGGCAACTGGGCCAGCGGAAAAATACGTCGTGTCGGAGCCGATCTTCGATGAAGAGTCGACGACGAGCTGAACGAAGCGCCAAATCCCGATGACACCAACCACTGAAAGCCGACATCCGCGCAACGGCCAAGCTGCGCGAGAAACCGCGCGCTGGCGCTTGCCATCGCCACGGCCTTCGGCGTCGGCCACTGGCCGCAAGGCGCCGGGGACGTTGGGGTCGCTGGTGGGAGTTGCTGACGATCGTGTCTCTGCGCGATTTTTTTCTTGCGGCCGACGTCGCTGGCAGGATTGTCGCCGCTGCACGTTCTGTCCGACGCGCGGTTCATGGACAAGCATTTCCTCGTGCCGGGCAGCGACATTCACGACACGGTGCTGATCCTGCCGATTTTCTGCGCGTTGGCGCTGCTTGTGATCCTGGGCGCGATCGGCGTGTGGAGCGCGTCGAACGCGCGGCGCAGTACGCGGGCATCAAAGATCCGCAATTCGTGGTGATCGACGAAGTCGCCGGGCAACACCTGACGCTGTTGCTGCCGCTGATTCCCATCGCGCTGCCGAATCTGCACTCGCACATGGATCTCTCCACGTTCGCGATTTTCTTCGCGCTCAGCCTGGTGAACTGGAAATATCTGTTGTTCGGATTTATATTTTTCCGATTGTTCGATATCTGGAAGCCGTTTCCGCTGCGGCGACTGGAGATACTTGCCCGGCGGCTGGGGCATCATGGCGGATGACTGGATGGCGGGCATCTACGCTGCAATTCTGCTGCGGTTCGCGTTACACTTTAAGACGTGATATGAAATTGGGATTCGGTTCGTCCACGGCAGAAAAAAACGGCGTCCCGCGCATTGAGAGTGTCGCGCCCGCGGCGGCGATTCCCGGCGGCGAAATCGCCATCCACGGCAGCGGGTTTGCTTCGCGCACGGGCGCGCGCCCGGTGGTGCACTTTGGCGAGGCGGAAGCCGGCCTGGTGCTGGCGACCGAAAATCGCTTGATCGCGCGCGTGCCCGATGGCGCCAGCGGCGGCACGGTGCGCGTGACCAACGCGCAGCAGCGAGAGCCAGCCGCATCCGGTGTCGATCGGCCTGCAAATCGCCGACAATCTGCATCCGGTCGGCGAATCCGGCGGTCGATACCGACGGAAATATTTATGTGACGTTCAGCGGGCCGCGCGGGCAACGCGTTCCGGTTTCGCTGTACAAGATCACCGCGAACTACAGCATCAAGCCGTTCGTCACTTCGCTGATCAATCCGTCGGGACTGGCGCTCGATCGCGGGGGCAATCTTTTTGTGTCCTGCCGCAACGACGGCACGATTCACCGCGTCACGCCGGACGGCCGCGCCGAGCAGTGGATCGAAGGCATGGGCGTCGCGACGGGAATCGCGTTTGATCGGCGATGAGAATCTTGTACGTCGGCGATCGCAGCGGCACGATTTTCAAAATCAGCCCGAGCCGCGAGATTTTTGTGTTTGCCACACTGGAGCCTTCGGTCGCGGCGTATCATCTGGCGTTTCATCCCAGCGGCGATTTGTATGTGACCGGGCCGACGACTTCGAGTTACGACCGCGTTTATCGCATCACGCAGGGCGGCGAAGTCACGTCGTTCTATCGCGGGCTCGGGCGGCCGCAAGGGCTGGCGTTCGATCGCGACGGAAATCTGTACGTCGCGGCGTCGCACGGCGGGCGCCGCGGGATCGTGCGCATCACGCCGCAGGGCACAGGCCGAAGTGGTGCTGAGCGGCTCGGGGCTCGTCGGCCTGGCGCTGCAGCCCTCCGGCCGCGCCATTCTCACTACCAACGGGCGCTCTTCACGCTGGATTGGGACGTTCGCGGCCTGCCACTGATCGGATAATCAAACGAATGAAAGCTGAAATCATCGCGGTCGGTTCGGAACTGCTGACGCCGGACCGGCTGGATACCAACTCGCTCTTTCTTACCGAAGAGCTGAACAGCATCGGCATCGAAGTGGTGCGCAAGACGGTTGTGGGCGACAACCGCGACCTGCTTGAGCGAAGCGTTTCGCGGATGCGCTGGACCGCGTGGAGCTGGTGATTTCGTCGGGCGGGCTGGGACCCACGGAAGACGACCTGACGCGCGAAACGGTGGCCGATCTTGCTGGGGCGCAAGCTGCGGCGCAACGATGCGATCCTGCGACACATCGAGGGGCGCTTCCGCAGCCTGGGCCGCGAGATGCCGGAGGTCAACGTGCGGCAAGCGATGGTCCCAGAAGGCGCGGAGATCCTGGAAAATCCGCGGGACCGCGCCGGGTCTGTGGATCGAAGACGCGGGCCACTTGATCGCGCTGCTGCCCGGACCGCCGCGCGAGTTGAAGCCACTGTTTCGCGAACAAGTCTTGCCGCGGCTGGAGCGGCGCGTCTCCGGCGTGCGACTGCACCACCGCGAGATTCGCGTCACCGGGCTGGGCGAATCGCACGTCGAGCAGCGCATCCTGCCGATCTACAGCCGCTATCCCGACGTGAACACCACGATCCTGGCCGCGCCCGGCGAAATGCAGATTCATCTGCGCGCTGTGGACCGACGACGCCGCAGCACGCCAAGAAAACGCTGGACGAAATCGTGCAAAGTTTCGAGATCGCGCTGACCGACCGCATCTTCAGCGAAGACGGGCGGTCGCTCGAAGAAGTGGTGGCGCACGAGTTGACGCTGAACAATGCCACGATCGCCGCGGCGGAGAGCTGCACCGGCGGATTGCTGGCGCAGCGGCTGACCAGCATTGCGGGCAGCTCGTCGTATTTTCTCGGCGGCGTGGTGTGCTACAGCAACGAGCTGAAGACGGCGTGGGCCGACGTGCCGCCGGAGATGATTCTGGCGAAAGGCGCGGTGAGCACGCGAAGTGGCGGTGGCGCTGGCCGAAGGAATTCGCCGGCGCGTGGGCAGCACGCTTGGCGTGGGAATCACGGGAATCGCGGGCCCCGGCGGCGGTTCGGAGGAAAAACCTGTCGGCACCGTGCACGTGGCGATGTCGCATGCGGGCGGAGTGAAAGAACGCGGCGTGAGGTTTCCCGGCGACCGCGAAGGCATCCGCTGGCAAGCGTCGCAGGACGCGCTGGACCTGGTGCGCATCCATTTTCTCTACAATGGCCAAGACCCCACGAAATCACCGTCGAAAAGGGCCTGAGCCGTGCGCCTGTTCGTCGCGCTACAGATTCCTTCCGCCGTGCGAGATAATCTCGACGCGTTGATCAAGGAACTCCGCGCCCTGGAGCCGGCGTCCTCGACAAAAAAGATGCGCTGGGTGCGGCCCGAAAATCTTCACGTGACGCTGAAATTTATCGGTGAGACCGACTCCCGAAAAACTGGACGGCCATTGGCGCGGCATTGTCCGCCGTTCACTCCGCACAGCCGGTGGAATTGCGCTTCCGCGGGTCTCGGCTTCTTTCCGAACGAAAAACGCCCGCGAGTCTTATTTGCGGGCATCGAGGCGCCACCGAACTTTGCCGGCGATCGCTGGCGACGTCGACCTGAATCTCGAAAAGCTTGGGTTTCGACGCGAAAGCCAGCCGTTCACCCCGCATCTGACTCTGGCGCGCCTCGATCCGCCGGGCATCGCGCAGGAGCTTCACGCCGCCGTTCAGGGAGGAGCGGCGCGCGAGTTCGGCGTGTTGCACACCGGCGAATTTCACCTCATCGAAAGCAAGCTGAAACCTTCCGGTGCGGAGTACACTACGCTGCGATCCTTTCCGTTTGCAGCGGAGGCCTAGCGGCGCATGCCTCAAATCTCACCCAGCCTTCTGTGGATTCCGGCGGCGGCGTATCTGCTCGGGTCCATTCCCTTCGGATCTGTGCTCTCGAAGTTGTTTGGCGGGGGTGACGTGCGCAAAGCCGGCAGCGGCAATATGGGCGCGACGAACGTGGCGCGCGTAGCAGGACCGCTGCCCGGAATCTTCACTTTGGTGCTGGACGGAGCCAAAGGCGCCGCAGCCGTGTGGCTGGCCGCGCGCTTTACGAACGAAAGCGCCGCTTGGATGACCGTTGCGGGGCTCGCCGCGCTGATCGGACATTGCTATCCGGTATGGCTGCGCTTTCGTGGCGGAAAGGGCGTCGCCACGGCGGCGGGAATGTTCCTGGTGCTCTGCCCGCTCGCGGCGCTGGGCTCGATCAGCGTCTTTATACTTCGGTCGTGTTCTGGCGCTACGTGTCGCTGGGTTCCATCGCGGCGGCCGCGGCCATGCCGATGCTCATCTATTTTCTGTGGGTGCCGCACCACGCGCCACCGCTGATCGTTACGTTTGGGGCATTCGCGGCGGCAATGTTGGTGGTGTACAAGCACGATGCCAACATTCAGCGCCTTGTGGAAGGCCGCGAGGCGCGCTTCTCGTTCAGCAAGAAAAAGGACAGCGAGTGACGCAGATCGCCATTCTAGGCGCGGGAAGCTGGGGCACGGCGCTGGCGGTGGTGTTGTCGCGCAGCCCGCGTGCTCATGAGATTTCGCTGTGGGCCCGCGACCGGGATCTTGCGGAAGCGATGCGTCGCAGCCGTGAAAACATCGCGTACCTGACGGGATTCAGAATCGGCGATCAAGTTCGCGTCACCCATGAAATCGGCGAGGCGGTGAGCGGAGCGACGATCGTTGCAGGTGCGATGCCGTCGGCGCATGCTCGCGCTGTCTACACTGCAGCGGCGAATCGAATTTCTTCGCGCGCCATAGTCGTGAGCGCAACCAAAGGCCTCGAGCCAGCAACACACGAGCGCATGAGCCAAGTGATTGCGGAGGTTCTCTCCGCGGCAGGGGCGCCTCGCGTGGCCGTTCTCTCCGGACCGTCGTTCGCGCTGGAAGTGGCGCGCGGCGCGCCCACCGCGGTGGTCGTCGCGTCCCGGGACGCGGCTCTCGCCGCTGAATTGCAGGAAGAGTTTGCCACGCCAAATTTTCGCCTCTACACCAATGACGACGTGCTGGGCGTGGAACTGGCCGGCGCGATGAAGAACGTGATCGCGATCGCGGCGGGCACGTGCCATGGGCTGGGGCTTGGTTCCAATACGCTGGCTGCACTGATTACACGGGGCCTAGCAGAAATGTCTCGCCTGGCCGTTGCTCTTGGGGCGCGGCCCGAGACGCTGAGCGGCTTGGCCGGGCTCGGGGACCTGGTGCTGACGTGCACCGGCTCCTTAAGCCGCAACCGCAGCGTGGGCGTCGAACTAGGAAAGGGGCGCTCGCTGCCCGAAATTATGTCCGGGATGCACGGGGTTGCGGAGGGCGTGGGCACGACAGCCGCGCTCTTGGCGCTCGCCCGCGAGAACCACATCGACCTGCCGATTACGGAGCAGGTGGATGCGATCCTGAATCAGGGCAAGTCTCCGCGCGGCGCGATTCGCGAAATCATGGAGCGGCCGCAGAAACGTGAATGACAGGTCCGGATCTCCTGAACCTCGCTAAGTACCTGCTCTGCAAAGACTTATGGTCACTAGTACCAACGTTCCAGTTGCACATGCGCGACGCCTGTACCTCCGGCTTCCCCTCGGCACGCTTCCATTCCCTTAGACTTGTGGTAGAGCGATGTCTGCCAATCTTGCATCTTTGTGGACCCGTATCCGCGCCGGCCGCGTGCGCATCTTGTGGCTCGTCTTGGGAGCGATGCTGCTGATCAGCGCGGTGCCCATTGGGCTTTATCACCGCCAGGTACTGCAACTCAGCCAAGAAAAGCTGGTGGACACGGAGCTCGTACAACAAACCGACCTAACGCGCTCGCTGGCGCGAGAAATTCAACTGTTTGAAGCGAACCTGACGCAGCAGTTGGTGAGCGAGCGGCAGATTTTGGAATTGATGAACTTGAGCGACAACGTGGAAGATCCGGTCGCGGAGCCCAAAGTGGCGCACTTGCTGGAAGATTTTGCCGACAGCAACCGCGACACGTTCTTATACCTGACTGCGGTGGGCAAATCCGGGAAAGGCACGGTTGCATCGCAAGGAAATTACCGTGCCGACCAAGATCCCTTCGTCAACAAGGCGCTGCAGCGGGCTTTTGCCGCGTCCATGCAATCCGTAAAGTTTCGCAGCGATCCCCTGGCGCTGGCGCCGGACAACCGGCCGGCGTTCGTGATCGCCGTGCCGCTCAAAGACATCAATGAAAACTTCACGGGCATGCTTGCGGCGGTGGTTTCCCTTGAGCCGATTTTGCGGCGTTTGCAGGATGCCAGCGCGCGCAGGCGAACGGTTTTCGTCGTCGACCACGCCGGCCACATCGTTGCGCACCCCGACTCAAAGAATTTCGTCCCTGGGACGGACGCCAGCGCGGATGCATCGAAAATCGTCGATCAAGTCCGCGCCTTGCCGCAGGACCTTCGCAGTACCGCGACGATTCGTTTCACTCAGAAAGATAAGAATCGCTCGGTGGAAATGATTGGGACGTATAGCACTATTCCCGAGGTCAACTGGGCGGTGATTGCGGAGCGCAGCCTGAAAGAGGCACGCGCCGATGCGGGGGTCAACGAACTCAACCGCCAGGCGCTGGCTTTCGTCAGCATCGTGACGCTGGCCGCCATTCTTATTGGGTATTTCTTTGCCGTGGGCATCAGCGGGCCGATCCGCGGGCTGGCCGCTTCCACGCGCGCCATCAGCCGCGGTGAATTCCACCAACGCTCGGCTGTGCGCGGCGCCTCGGAAATCAGCGAACTGGCTGAGAACTTCAACAAGATGGCCGGCGACATCGAAGAATACATCGAGCGGCTGAAGGAAGCCGCCGAGGAGAATCGCGAGCTGTTTATCGGGTCGATCCGCATGCTCGCCGCGGCCATCGACGAAAAGGATCCGTACACGCGGGGTCACTCCGGCCGTGTGGCGAAGTATTCGACGCTGATCGCCCAGGAACTGGAACTGTCCGCCGCGGACCTGGATACGCTGAAAATCTCCGCACTGCTGCACGACGTCGGTAAGATCGGCGTCGAAGATCGCGTGCTCAAGAAGCCGGGATCGCTGACAGCGGAAGAATTCGCGCTGATGAAGCAGCACACTATCAAGGGTGCGAACATCATGCGTCCAGTTTCGCAACTGAAAGATATGCTGCCAGGCATCGAGCTGCACCATGAGCACATGGATGGGCGCGGCTATCCGTACGGTCTAACCGGGCCGCAGATTCCCTTAATGGCGCGAATCATCGCCGTGGCTGACACTTTGGATGCCATGACCACGAACCGCCCATATCAATCCGCGATGGACCTAGACTACGCGCTGGACAAGATCAAGGCGTTAGCGGGAGCGAAATTCGACACCGTGGTGGTGAACGCGCTCGACGCCGCGGTGACCGCCGGAAAACTCCGCCTCAGCGCCGTCGAAGTTCAAGTCTAGCGATACTTTCCCGACCCACCCGCGGCTGAGGCCGCCTCTCCGACACTTCTGTTACAATTTTATGTTGCGCCCCCGTTTGAGCGCGCGACCGTATGATCACTCTTTTTGGCAAACCCGAACCCACGCTTGCGGAACGACTGAAGGAGTCCGTCAGCAAGACCAAGGCGGCGCTGGCCGAAACCATCGACGCGGTTTTTCTTGGCGAACGGAAGATCGATCCGTCTCTGCTGCAAGAGCTGGAGACGGCGCTCCTTTCGGCCGATCTGGGAGTGAAAACGACCCGCGAGATTCTAGACGGCGTCCGCGAGAAAATGGACCGCGACGCCTTGGCGGATTCGACGCAACTCAAGCGCGAAATCAAGTCACACATTGTGCGAATCCTGGACGCATCCGTCCGCTCGCCGACTGCCGCGGCCGGTGGTCGAGCTGCATCCCCGAACGGTGCAGGACCGCGCGTGATTTTCATTGTCGGCGTAAACGGCGCGGGGAAGACCACCAGCATCGGGAAGCTGGCGAATCGCTTGCGCCAAGATGGCTTGAGCGTAATCCTCTGCGCCGCCGACACGTTTCGCGCCGCCGCCGTCGAGCAGCTCGAGATTTGGGCGCAACGCAACGGCATCGAAGTCATCAAACAAAAATCGGGCGCCGATCCGGCCGCGGTGGTCTACGACGCGGTGGCCGCGGCGAAGGCCCGCGCGGTGGATGCGGTCATCGTCGACACTGCCGGCCGCCTGCACACCAAGTCCAACCTGATGGCCGAGCTTGAGAAAATGAAACGGACCGCCGCGAAAATCATTCCCGGCGCGCCGCATGACGTCCTGCTGGTGCTCGACGCGACCACCGGCCAGAACGGCTTGGCGCAGGCGCGTGAATTTACCTCCGCCGTCGGCGTGACCGGGATTATCCTTACCAAGCTCGATGGCACGGCCAAGGGCGGCATCGTGGTGGCTATCTCGCGTGAGCTGGGCCTGCCCATTCGCTTCGTCGGCACAGGCGAGCAGATCAACGACCTGGTGCCGTTCGATGCCGAGACCTACGTCAACTCGCTTTTTGACTAATTCGTGAACGCACACGACATCCACTTCATGGAACATGCGCTGGCCCTGGCCCGCAAAGGCATCGGCCTGTCCAGCCCGAATCCCGCGGTTGGCTGCGTGATTGTGAACGACGGCGCGATTGTCGGCGAAGGGTTTCACCAGTATGAGTGGCGCGATCACGCCGAAATCGTCGCCCTGAAATCCGCTGGCGAAAAAGCGCGCGGTGCTACGCTCTACGTCAACCTCGAGCCGTGCAATCACACCGGCCGCACCGGGCCGTGCACGGATGCGATCCTGGCGGCGGGGATTCGACGTGTCGTTGCGGGCATGCAAGATCCAAATCCGAAAACGTCCGGCCGCGGCTTCGAGCGTTTGGAGGCTTCGGGCGTCGAAATGACTACAGACGTGATGGAGGATGAGGCGCGGCGGTTGAACGAAGCGTTTGCGTGCTGGATTCGCACACGGAAGCCTTTCGTCACGCTGAAGGCCGGGCTGACACTCGACGGCCAGCTTGCTCTTCCGAAAGCTAAGAAGCGCGGACAAACGCAGTGGATCACTTCGGAGGAATCGCGCGCGGAAGTTCAGCGCATGCGCCACGCTTCGGACGCGCTGGTCACCGGGATCGGAACGATCCTCGCTGACGACCCATTGCTCACGGATCGCAGCGGCCTTTCGCGGCGCCGGCGTCTGCTGCGCGTGGTCCTAGACTCCAAGCTCAGGCTTTCACCGAAGTCCCGGATCGTCAAAACGGCGGACGACGACCTTTTGATTTTCACCGGCGTGGCGCTCGATTCCGCCAAAGCGCGGAAACTGCAACATGCTGGCGTCGAGATTGTCCGTGCTCGCACGCGCCGCGGCCGTATCGACCTCACCGCTGTTTTTGCTGAACTGGGCCGGCGCGATATTCTGAGTGTGCTGCTGGAGGCCGGGCCGTCACTGAATGGCGCAGCGCTCTCGGCAGGTTTGGTTGATAAGCTTGCGCTGTTTTACGCACCAAAGATTGCGGGCGACACCGGAGTGCCTTTGGCGCACGCGCCAAGGTCGCGTCTCGATTCACTTCGAGGCATGCGCGCGCGGCAGTTCGGACCTGATATCTGCATCGAAGCCTACCCGCATCGAGTCTCTCGAAAATAGCGGATAAAAATACGAGGGGCTGTGTTGGCTAAATAATTCTGAGTCGGCAGTCTGCGCGGACGTGGCCCGAGTCTGCTGTGGCCAGCGGTCAGGCGGGCCGAGGTGAAGAGAAGCCCGCGCTCGCTTTTAGCTTCATGCTGCGAGCCGAGCGATACAGCGAAACTCCTGAACGGCTCATCCGGCACTGTGGCTCAATCGCGGAGTCTCCCGTAAGCGTGAAGCGCTTCAGCGTCATCGCATCGCGCGAGCCCGGGCGCAAAGGCAGACGGTTGCGGCCGGGATTGACGCTCAGACCGAAACGCATTCCCAAGCTCTTCGCGGCGTCGATAATCGCGGGCGATTCATCGCCATTGGGATAGGCAATGATGTCCGTGGATTTTCCCGTCATCGCCCAAATGTCGTCTTGCCCACCCTGAATTTGCGCGAGCACTTCCTCCGCGGAGTAATTCGTCAGTATGGCGTGATCTCTGGTGTGGTTTCCCAGCGCAATCAGCGGGTGCTGCGCAAAATCCCGAAGCTCGGCCGGAGTGAACGGGCGGTCCAAGTCACTCACCGGCTTCAGCGAGTCCGCGCCAAATTGATTTGCGATCTGCGTTTCCGCGCCCGCCGTCCGGAGCCTTTTAAGGCTGACGCACAAATCGCGCACTTGTTCCAGCGGCGTGCCGCGCTTCAGAGTTTCCCGCTCCACGACATCCCACCAAAACGCGCGGCCTTCCTTTACGTGGCGGGTCGATACGAAAAGCACCGCGGGGATGTGGAACTCCTCCAGCACCGGAAGAGCGCGGACGTTGTTGTAGTACCCGTCGTCAAAGGTCACGAGAACGTACTTGCCGCCGGGCCGCAATCCCTTAGTGACATCGGTGGAAGAAACGAAGGTATACGCGTGCTTCTGGAAATGGTCGATGAATCGCCGGAACATCTCGATGGTGATGCCTTGCTGCGGGTCTACCACGGCGGACCGCAGTTCGTCCGCGCCGGTGTACAAGCTATGAAAAAGAAAGCTAAGCAGCACCCCGTCTTCGTTCCCCATCGCTAGCGGGGACCGCGCGATGAGACGATCCAGCGCGACAAGCGTTTCTCGAATGCGGTCGTTCATGGCCATCGCGTAGGATGCTAACTCAAGTTTTCTGGTTTCCCGGAACCTTTTTCGCACGCGGCGCTTCCGGTTTGCCAATATCTTGGGAGTCTGTGCAAAATGGAGCGGCTGGCTGGTTCAGCAACTCTGAACTGGAGCCAAGATTCGCAGGAAGCAAATTATCCATGTTCACTGGAATTGTGGAGCACGTTGGCACCGTCGAATCGCTCTCCCAGCAAAGCGATGGGGGACGCGTTGTGGTTCACGCGCCCAGCATCGCGGCTTCGCTCGCCATCTCGAACAGCATAGCCGTTAACGGGTGCTGCCTCACTGTCGTCTCGCTACAGAACGACCGCTTCTCCGCCGATCTCTCCGGAGAAACGGTGCGGCGGACTTCGTTCGGCGCCAGCAGCGGCGGCCTCAAGACCGGCTGGCGCGTCAACCTCGAGCAGCCACTCACGGCGGGCAAAGAGTTCGGCGGGCATTTCGTGCTCGGCCATGTAGACGGCGTCGGCCGCGTCGCGCACCTGCGGCCGGAGGGCGAGAATTGGTGGTACGGTGTGCAGGTACCGGAAGAGTTCGCGCGCTATGTCGTTCCCAAAGGGTCGATCACCCTCGACGGCATCAGCCTGACCGTCGCACGCTGGCACGATCGCATCGTTGAAATCGCCGTCATTCCCTACACCTACGCGCACACGAATCTGCGCGACCGCAAACCCGGAGATGCCGTCAATCTCGAAGGCGACGTCCTGGGAAAATACATCGAGCGGCATCTGGAAGCGCGCGCTGCAACGTCTTCAACACCATCGGAGATCACAGTTGCGCGCCTTACTGAGGAAGGCTTTTAGCGCCTAGTAAAGACTTGCCAGTCCGCCGAGACCGGCAATCCGCTCAATCACCTAGCCCTCAATTCCGGCCTCGCGTTTTTCTCGCACGCCGCGCCAGTACAAAATCAATCCAAGCGCGATCGCCGCCACAGTGCCAAAGACCAGCTTCATTTCGAACTTCAGCTTATCCGTCGAGTCTCCCGGCGGGACCAGCGAAACGCCAATTCCTGCCAGCACAACCAGGAACCCGATCCCGCCGACAATCCACACGCCGATTTTTCCGCCGGGAATCAACACCGTTTGCGGATTCGCGGCGCGATCCGAGCGGCCGGCCAGCTTGATCGCGGCGGCAAACATGTACATAAACGGAATGAAATAAAGAATGATCGTCGCGTCCACAAGAAACTGGTACGCGCCTCGCGTGCTCTCATTGATCTGGCTGATCAGCAATACCGCGCCGGAGAGAACCGCTTGCACGAGTATAGAAACGTACGGTGTTCTCCACCGCGGATGAATTTTGCCAAACGCAGCCGGCAGGTAGCGATCGATCCCGACGACGAACGGCACCCGGGCGATTCCCGCGACCGTGCTTCCCACTCCGCCCGCATTTCCCACCGACACCAAGACCGCCGCCAACACGCCTACAAATCCAATGCGCAGCGCCGTCGAGCCCACCGTAATCGCCGCGAACACGCCACTGCTGGGATCCACCTGCTCGGCAGGGATCAGCGACAATACCGCGAATGTTCCCAGCATATACATGGCGGCAATCAACACGCCCGAGCCCAACACCGCGCGCGGCAGCGTGCGCCGGGGATCCCGGACTTCCTCGCTCATAGCCGACACCAGCTCGAGCCCAGAGAAAGCGAACGCAATTTGCGACCAAAAATTCACGGTGTCCCAATTCCAATGCGGCAACATGTTCGACACCGTGAAGTGCGTCGTTGAACCCTGACGGAAAAATAGAATCACGGCAATTCCGGTCAGGATCAGCAGCGGCAGATACGTTGCGACTCCGCCCGCGTTCTGCAACCATTTGCCAACATTCAGTCCGATGATGTTGAGGAAAACCGCTACAAACAGCATCGCGAACGAACCCGCCATCAAAAATGTCCTGTTTTGTGCCAGCGCCGCTCCGCCGCTGCCCATGACGTATGCGCTCATTGCGGTGCTGGCCAGCAGCAATCCAGGGAAATAAAAAATTGTATAGATCCAATACAGCCAGCCAGACACGAATCCGTGGAAGTCGCCGAATGCTTCTTTCGACCACACGTACAGGCCGCCTTCTTCGGGGAATCGCGACGAAAGCTCGTTGATCACCAGCGCGCTCGGAACGAAAAAAAGCAGCGCGGCCAGCCCCCACAAACTGATCGACGAGGTGCCGTTGTGGCCGGCGGCTGCGATCCAGCGGGGTCCCAACACTGTTGCGATATTGAAAAGTAGGACGTCCCAGAAGCCCATCTCGCGCCGCAACTGCTTTTTTGCGTCGCTGGCTCCGGCGGCCGGCTGGCTCACAGAATCACGTCCAGTTCCGGGATCAGTTCATCTTGCATGCGGAAATTATGGAAGAAAGGATCTTTGGAATTCTCGAAATCCGCCCAGGACTCGAAAACGGTCGAGGCGCCGTCCTGCAGAAACACCACTTTGTCGGCGAGCTTCTTTGCGAGATGCGTGTCGTGGGTCACCACGATCGATGTTTTGTGAAACGCATTCTTCAATCGCGAAATCAGATCGCCCATGTGCCCGGCCATGATGGGATCGACCATCGTCGTCGGTTCGTCGTACAAGATCGCTTCGGGATTTTGCGCCAGCGCCCTGGCGATGGCCACCGCGCGCCGCATTCCCGTCGAAAGCTCGCCCGGCAATTTGTCCAGCACGGTGTCGACTTCCAGGACGTGCGCCAGCTTATCTACATACGCGTCGATGTCCTCCGCTGTCAGTCCCGCCTGCCCCTCGAGCGGAAAAGCAATGTTGTCGGCGACGCTCAGCGAATCAAAGAGCGCGCCGGACTGAAACACCATGGTGACCTTGCGGCGTACTTCTGCGAACTCTCGTTCGCTGAAATCCGTGACGTCTTGCCCGTCGATGAAAACGCGCCCGGAGTCCGGCTTCAAGAATCCCATGATGTGTTTCAGCGAAACGGATTTTCCCACGCCGCTGCGCCCCATGATCACGCACGTCTCGCCCTTCTTCACCGTAAAACTGACGCCGTTCAAGATCACTCGATCGTCAAAGGCCTTGCACACATCGCGGAACTCAAAGAAGGGGCTAGCTTCTTCGGGAGGGTGCACGCTCGTGCGCTCGGTTGCGCCCGGCAGCAAATCTTCTTCGTTGCGAGGATCGCTCATGCGTTGCCCGCTTCCAGAATCCGCTTGGCCTCGTCGTAGTCGGCAGGCGTATTCATGTTCCAAAAGAGCCGGCCAGCGCTATCAAATCGTTTCCAGTGCGTCTCGTCAAGAACTTCCATTTCGAGGTGTTTCATGGCCTCGGTTATTTTGCGCACGCCGCCTTCGAACACCCGTCGCAGCTTGCCTGTAGCGCTGGTGCGCCAGCACGCGCATAGCGGCTCAAGGCCATGCTCTGATTGCGGAACGATGACGTCGGCGGGGCTCGCCAGCGCGTGCTCGACCAGATACGCCAGCCACTCACGCGTCAGAAATGGCATATCGCAGCCCACAATCACATTCCACACGAGCCCACCGTTGGTCCCGGCGTTCGCCAGCAGCGCCGTGATAATTCCGCCGAGCGGCCCTTCGCCAGGCCATCGATCGGCCACGAGATCGACCCCTAGATTCACGTACTTGCCGGGCGCAGCGACTACGCGCGCCGCTTGGGTCACATCGCCAAGCAAGTCGCGCATGCGAAGCAACATGGGCTTGCCATCGATTTGCGCCAGCGCTTTGTCGCGCGCAAATCGCGTGCTGGCGCCGCCGCCCAGAATGTAGCCTGCAACTCTCGCGGACGGCCCGTCGCCGATCACGCCTCACCCATCACGAATCGCCCTCTTCGATCGGGTCTCGGCCTGGCCGCCGAATTCCCAGTTCCCGCAATTTTTCCTGCAAACTTTGCCGGTGCAACCCGATTGTCGCCGCCGTCCGCGAAACGTTCCAGCGGTGACTCACCAATTGCTTCGTCAAATACGCCACTTCAAACTTGTGCTTCGCCTCTCGAAAATCTTTCTCACCCAAGCCGACATCCGCTCCGTCGTCGGTTGCCTTGTGTGAGATCGACTCGCCCCGCGCCACTTCCCCTGGAAGATCGTCCACGCCGATGTCATCGCCACGGCAGAGCACCAAGCTCCGCTCCAGCGCGTTTTTCAGCTCGCGCACGTTTCCCGGCCAATCGTACCGTTCGATCGCCGCCAGCGCTTCCCGGTTCAAACGCGCCGTGCGCCCCAGCCGCGCTCCGTGCACTTGCAGGAAAGCCTCGACGAGTAAGGGAATGTCTTCCTTGTGCGCTCGGAGCGGCGGCAATTCCACCGTCACGACGCGCAACCGGTAAAACAAGTCTTCGCGAAATTTTCCCGCGCGAATTTCCGCGCCGAGGTTGCGGTGGGTCGCGCTGATCACCCGCACATCCACGGGAATCGGCTGGGTCCCACCCAGCCGCTCGATGGTGCGATTCTCCAACGCGCGCAGCACTTTCGCTTGGGTCACCGGATTCATGTCGCCGATTTCGTCCAGAAACAGCGTTCCCCCGGTCGCCAGCTCAAATTTCCCCTTTTTCTGCTGCGCCGCTCCCGTAAACGCGCCGCGTTCGTAGCCGAACAACTCCGATTCGATCAGCGTTTCCGGCAACGCCGCGCAATTCACCGCCACAAAGGGTTTCCCCGCGCGAGGCGACCTTGCATGAATCTCTTGCGCGAGAAGATCTTTCCCCGTTCCACTCTCGCCGAGGATCAACACGGTTGAGTCCGTAGGCGCCACGCGATCCGCCATCTCAAACGCCCGCCGCATCTCCGCGGTGCGCCCCAGCATTTGTCCGAACTGTCCCTCGGTCGTCAGGCGCCGCCGCAACGCGTCGTTTTCTTTTTCCAGTGTCGCCAGCTTCAGCAGATTCGCCACCCGCTGCCGCAACTCCTCGAGTTCGAACCCTTTCACCAAGTAATCCGCCGCTCCCAGTTGCAGCGCCTCCACTGCGGTCTTCGCGGTGTCCAACGCCGAGACCATCAGCACTGGCACTTCGCTTCCCTGTTCGCGCATCCACCGCAAGAAGGAAAGTCCGTTTTGCCCTGGCAACACCACGTCCAGCAGCACCAAATCCGGCTGCTCCTGCGGCAGCGCTTCGCGCGCTGCCTCTGCCGAATCGGCTTCCGCCACGCGGTACTTCGACTCCAAAGCCCGACGCAACCCGTAGCGCGCCGCTGGCTCGTCATCCACAATCAAAATCGTTTTCATCGACAAGTCCTTATCGCAAGGCCGCTTCTTCTTATTGCTTCGCCGTAGTTCCTTGCGTCGTTACTTCTTCAGGGACACACGAAATCTCACCCCGCGCCCGTCTTTCACCGGGCTTTTCCAATCCAACTGCCCTTGAGATTCCGCTACACGCCGCGCCACGATCGCTAATCCCAAACCCGTTCCCTGCGTTTTTGTCGTGAAGAATGGCTGCAAAATCTTCTCGCGCGCCGCGACAGCGATACCCGGCCCATCATCTTCGACTGTAAGGACGCATCCGCCACCGTGCTCCACAGCACTGACGCTCACACGTCCGCCACGAGGAGTGGCTTCCAGCGCATTTACCAACAGGTTCGACACAATGTCGCCCACCGCTTCCGCCGCCGCTGCTACGTTAGCCACGCTTTCGGGCACCACCGTTTCCAGCGCTATCCCGCGCCGGTCTGCTTCGTGCCGCAGCACGCCCACCACTTCTTCGATGACCGTTCGCACGTCGCAGGTGGCTCCGGCGCTTCCGCTGCGCACCGCCGGGCGGCTGAACTGCAGCAACTGGTTCAGCTTGGCCGCGAGACGCCCAATCTCATCCAACACAATCTTCGTCTCGGCGCGAATCGTCTGCGGCAACTCCGGATTCTCCATCTGCACTTGCAGAATCGTCTTGATCGAGCCCAGCGGGTTCTTCAGATTGTGCGAAATACTTGCGGCCATCTGCCCCAGCAGCGCCAGCCGCTCGCGCTCCGCTAGTTCCCTCTCAAGTTGCAGCTTTTCCTCGATCAGCCGGCACAAATCGACCGCCCCCGGCAATTGTTCGCAAAGGAATTCCAGCGCAGCGCGCGTTTCTCCAGACAGCCCCGCGCCGTGAGGCGCGACACAGAGGATTCCCACGATGTTCCCAACTGCCGCGCGATAGTGCGGCTCTTTTCCTTCGACGAGATCGAAACGCGGTTTTTCCAGCCGCGGCTCACCGAGCCCGGCCTCTTCCGCGAAAGCCCGGTGCTTTTCTTCGATCTTGCGCTCTTCCAGCAACGTGACTTTGACCGCCGCAAGCTCGAAGGCTTCTTTCACGCGGCGCTCGACAAACCTGGCCAGAGCTTCCAAGTTCCCCTGCCGCGCCTCCTGCTGAATCTCCGCCGTCAGTCGCTGTACGCGATCCATCTCCAACTGCGCCGCTTTTTGCAACGTTCGCCCCAGCACGCGCTGCAGTGGCTCGATGAAAATCACCAGCACAAACAGCAGAATCGCCGCCGACGCTTCTGGAGGCAGCTCCGGCTCCAGCCACCCGCTTACGCGCCGCACCAGGCTCAGGTACAGCAGCGCCAAGAACGTCGCCAGAACGGCATACACTAAGTTTTTCTGCCGCCCGATCTGCAGAAAGTTGTGCCGCCACACGAGATAAATCAGCGCCACGAGCGGAACGAGGGGAATCAGCGAGACCGCTACACCCAGCCCTTCTCGCCCCGACACCCGCAGCGAAAGCGGCAACACGTGCAGAATCACAATGCCAAGGAAGGCGAACACGAAAACGAAGCTGAGAAACCCGTGGAAGCGGCGCTGCGGCTTGTCGGGCGCGTTCCTGTAAAACCGGAACTCCCAGGTGCTGCACCACAAGAGCGAGTAGGAAAAAAGGTGCGGGAACCCGTTACTCAAGGAATTCCCAGGCAGCACAAAATCGAAGTGCCCGCGCGTTACTTGATTCGGGAAGCTCTTAATCATCAGATGTAGGCTGGCGGCGTAAAAGACGAGCGCCACCACTGTCTTCCAGCGCTTGCTCTTGAGCAGGCCTCGCGTCTCCGCAAACTCCATGTGCAAGTGCATGAGCAGCGCAGGCATCAGGCACAGTCCGATGGTAATCACCGCAATGGCAAATCCCTGCAGGCCGGCCGGCGTTTCGTCGTAGTGGATCTGGGCATTCAGCGCCAGCAACGAGCCGCTGTAGAACAAGAACAGCGCCAGGCAAAGTAAGAAGAAGACGCGCTCAAAGTTGCGCTGCCGCCGGTAGCCGAGAATCACCACAATCCAGAAGAGCTGCACCAGCGTTCCGAACGTCAACCCAATCAGGCGGATGTAGATGAGCGAATTCATGCTATCAGCGCCGTCGATACTAGCCCCAAGGCTAGCGCACAACAACGGCCAAGTGCCATCTTTACCTTGCACCAGTGTAAACCACTGTAAATATTAGCTTTAAGTTGACTATGAATCACTCGGAAGGACCGCTCCCGTGTCGGCGAATCCCTTGACACGGCTGGCATTTCTGACTATATTAGCACTCGGCTGTGAGGAGTGCTAAATCCCCTTCTGGCTCCCGGCCTCAGTCAATCGCAACTCACCTAAATGGAGGTTCTTTCAAGATGGCAGTGAATCTGACGCCGCTGCACGACCGCGTGGTCGTGAAGCGCATTGAAGAGAAGGAAAGCATCAAGGGTGGCATCATCATCCCGGACTCCGCCAAAGAAAAGCAGCAAGAGGGCGAAGTAATCGCCGTCGGCGCTGGCAAGCGTGAAAAGGGCGAACGCATCCCGCTCGATGTTAAGCCGGGTGACCGCGTCCTGTTCGGCAAGTACAGCGGCACCGAAATCAAGATCGAAGACGAAGAGCTGTTGATCCTTCGCGAGGAAGAAATCCTGGCGAAGCTCGGCGGCGCCGCTAAAGCGGCAGGCAAGCGGTAGTTTCAGACTAGGCGTGTGGGGCCGGGCTTTATTTCACCCAAAAGTGCGAAGGCCCGGCAATTGTAAGAGAAGCACCAAGAAATCTCAGGAGGAAATACCAGTATGGCGAAGCAGATTGTAACAGGTGAGAATTCCCGCCAGGCTATTCTACGCGGCGTGAATGTTCTTGCCGATGCAGTGAAGATCACCCTCGGCCCCAAGGGCCGCAATGCGGTGATCGAAAAGAAGTTCGGCGCGCCGATCATCACCAAGGACGGCGTGACCGTGGCCAAGGAAATCGAACTGCGGGATCCGCTCGAGAACATGGGCGCGCAGATGGTTCGTGAAGTCGCTTCGAAGACCAGTCTGACGTCGCCGGCGATGGCACCACCACCGCCACCGTGCTCGCCCAGGCTATCTTCCGCGAAGGCGTCAAGACCGTCGCGGCCGGCTCTAGCCCCACCGCTCTCAAGCGGGGTATCGAGCGCGCCGTCGAAGTCGCCGTGGAAGAGATCAAGAAGCTCTCCCGCGACGTCAAGGGCGACATGATCGCCCAGGTCGGCACCATTTCCGCCAACAACGACAAGCAGATCGGCGGCATCATCGCCGAAGCCATGAAGAAGGTCGGCAAGGATGGCGTCATCACCGTCGAGGAATCCAAGACGATGGAGACGACCCTCGAAGTGGTCGAAGGCATGCAGTTCGACCGCGGCTACCTGTCCCCCTACTTCATTACCGATCCCGAGCGCATGGAGTGCATCCTGGAGGACGTGCGCATCCTCATCCACGAAAAGAAAATCAGCTCGATGAAGGACCTGCTCCCATTGCTCGAGCAGACCGCCAAGATGGGCAAGCCCCTCTTGATCATTGCTGAGGACGTGGAAGGCGAAGCGCTGGCTACCCTGGTGGTCAACAAGCTGCGTGGCACCTTGCAGTGCGCCGCCGTCAAGGCCCCTGGCTTTGGCGACCGCCGCAAGGCCATGCTCGAAGATATCGCCACGCTCACCGGCGGTAAGGCCATCACCGAAGACCTCGGCATCAAGCTGGAAAACGTGAAGCTCGAGGACCTCGGCCGCGCCAAGAAGATCACCATCGACAAGGACAACTCCACCATCATCGAAGGTGCCGGCAAGTCCGCCGACATCGAAGGCCGCGTCAAGCAGATCCGCTCGCAGGTCGAGAACACCACCTCCGACTACGACAAGGAAAAGCTCCAGGAGCGCCTTGCCAAGCTGGTCGGCGGCGTTGCGGTCATCAAAGTGGGTGCGGCAACCGAAACCGAGCTGAAGGAAAAGAAGGCTCGCGTCGAAGACGCCATGCACGCCACCCGCGCTGCGGTCGAAGAAGGCATCGTTGCCGGCGGCGGCACGGCCCTGCTTCGCTGCATCAGTGCCATCGAGAAGCTCAAGCTCCATGATGACGAAGCGGTTGGCGTCGGCATCGTGAAGCGCGCTCTCGAAGAGCCTGCCCGTCAGATAGCTCACAACGCCGGCCACGAAGGCGCCGTTGTGATCGGCAAAATCCGCGACTCGAAGGACGACAACTTCGGCTTCAACGCGGACACTGGCGAATACGGCGACATGGTCAAGATGGGCGTCATCGACCCGGCCAAGGTCACCCGCCTCGCGCTGCAGAACGCAGCGTCCATCGCGGGCCTGATGCTCACCACCGAAGCGCTCGTCGCCGAAATCAAGGAAGACGAGAAAAAGGGCGCCGCTGCTGGCGGCGGTCCCGGTGGCCCTGGCGGCATGGGCGGCATGTACTAAAAGCGATGCGGGTGGGCTTCGGCCCGTCCGAGGCATCGAAGAAAGGCGGCCCGAAATTTGGGCCGCCTTTTTCTTTGGAGTGCGGCAGCTTGCTGCCGCTTTTCTCAACTCAACCCCACCGGTAACCACACGGCTGGCAACTTCGCGCCTACTTCAGTTTCTGTTCCAATTCCACCCAGCGCGCGTAAAGCTCATCGATCGCCCTCTGCGCCGCTTCCAATGCGATCGACGCAGCCTGCAGCCGTGCCCCGTCGCTCATGATCGCAGGGTCAAGCAGTGCGTCGTGTCTAACCTGCATTTCTTTCTCCGCGTCAGCCACTCGCTGTTCGATGGTTTCCAATTCGCGGTTTTCTTTATACGACAGCTTTTTCTTCGTAAGGGATGCCCTAGACGCCGCGGCCGCTCCCCCGCTTGGGCTCTGCGTTTCCACCGACGCATTGGTCTTGCCCGCCGCTTTCTGCGACCTCTGCCACTCTTCCCACTGCTGATAATCCGCAAAGCGTTCCGCGGCGCCCAATCCGTCAAGTCCGAGCACCACCGTCGATACCCGGTCGAGCATGTAGCGATCGTGTGTCACCAGCACCAGCGCCCCGGGATATTCCAGCAAGCTCTCCTCCAAAATCTCGAGTGTAGGAATATCCAGGTCGTTGGTCGGCTCATCCAACAGTAAAACGTCCGCCGGCTGCAGCATCAACTGCGCGATCAGCACGCGCGCGCGCTCACCGCCCGACAACCGTCCAACCTTCTGGTTCAATTGCTCGGCCGTGAAGAGAAATCGCGCCGCCCATCCTCCGACGTGAATCACCTGGTCTCGATAGATCACCGAGTCGCTATCCGGCGCCAGCGCCCGCCGCAGCGTCACATCCGGATCGAGCTCTCGATTCTGATCGAAGTACACAATCCGCAGCGCATCCGCCTGCCGCAGGCTGCCGCCCGCAGGCTGCAGTTCGCCCTTCAGCAGACGCAGCAGCGTCGTCTTCCCGCTGCCGTTCGGCCCCACCAGACCGACACGCATGCCCGACGTGATGATGAAGTGAATGTCCTCCACCAGCGTGCGCCCGCCGACCGCATAGCGCACGCCATCCAGCGTAATCAGTTGCTTGCTTTTGCGGTCCGACGCCGAGAAGTCGATTTTCGCGCTCGTCGTTCGCGTGCGTGCATTAATCTCCGATAGCTCGCCGATCATTTCGTGCGCCTTGTCGATGCGCGCCTTTGATTTCGTCGTTCGCGCCTTCGGACCTCGCCGCAGCCACTCGATTTCCGTGTGCACGCGATTCTCCAGTGCTGCTTGGCGATTCCTCTGCGCGTGCAGGTATTGCTCCTTCGCCTCCAAGAACGCGCTGTAGTTCCCAGAAACGCGCAGCGCCCCGTTTTCATACGCCGGGTTCAACTCCACCACCTCGTTCGCTACGTTTTCCAGGAAGTAGCGGTCGTGGCTCACCACCACGCACGCAAAGGCCGCGCCCTGCAGCACCGCCTCCAGCCACTTGATTCCGGCAAGGTCCAAGTGATTGGTGGGCTCATCGAGCAGCAAAATGTCCGGCTTCTGCACCAGCGCTTCGACAATAGCCAGCCGCTTCCGCCACCCGCCCGACAGCGCCCCCGCCTCCGCATCGAGATCGGTGAACCCAGCTCGTCCCAGAATCTCCGCGATGCGCGTCAGCCGCTCGTCCTCCGCCGCGTGCGCCTGATCGAGTGCCTTGTCGATCACCGATCGAACCGTTTCGCCCGCCGCATACTCCGAGATTTGCCGCACGAAGCTCAGTCGCGTTCCCTTGCGGATCGCAACGTCTCCGCTGTCCGGCGTCACCCGCCCCTGCAAAATCTCCAGCAGCGTCGATTTCCCCGCGCCGTTCGGGCCAATGATCCCAATCCGCTCCCCTTCGGAAACGGTAAACGAAATTTCGCGAAACAGCGGCGCAACGCCGTACCGCTTCGACAATCCTTGTGCGCTAATTATGGGAGGCAATGGGCAGGTCTTCTGAACTGAGGTTCTTCACGCTGCAAGCTTAACGCAGCTCTGGCGCAAGCTCACTGCAACTTCGCATACTCTGCTTTCGCCTGCACCAGCACAGGCACATCGGGATCCGCATCCTTCCACATCGCCAGTAAGTTCTGATACGCCGTTTTCGCGTTCGCTTTGTCGCCCTTCATCACATACCCTCGCGCCATCTGCAATCGCGCCATCGGCGCCAATTCGCACACGGGACAGATCCCCGGATTATTCAAAATCTTCTGAAATTCGCCAATCGCCCTGTCGGCGTCCTTCTGTTGCAGATAGCCTTCCCCGCGCACGTACAACACTCGGTATGGGATCGAACCCGGCCCGAGCCCCATCTCGTAGGGTCGGCTTACCTCCAGCGCCGTGACTGCTCCTGCTCCATCTCCCTTTCGTAGGCTATTCGTCGCACGAACCAGCGGAATATCTACCTTGTGCAACAGCGTCTCCTCTGGATATTCCTTGTCGGCCTCCGCATCGATTTGATCCGCCGTTGTGCTCTCCCCGCATTGCGCCAAAGCGATAGACGCAAGAATTCGATTATCTCCCTTTGGTGACTCTCGAATCGACTCGTGTGCCAAACTCTTCGCGCGATTGCAATCTCCGTACGAACCCCGGAGCATTCCTTCGACGGCCTTCAGGAACGCCGCAAATTCCTTCATTTGATTCCGGCTCGCCGACTCTTCCGCCTCCCGAAAAGTGGCGCTGGCTTGTTTTATTTTCCCTTGTTTCACTTCGCTGGAGGCTTTCCTGTTCAGCACAAACGCTTCTTCCGCCGTCCCCTTCGCCGCTTGCAATTCCTTGTTCATGCTCACGGGGTCGTTTCGCAGAAACGCCAGTTCGAACGCCTGCGTGTGCATCGTTTCCGGCGCCAGTTGCTTTTGGTAAGCCTCGTCCACAATTGTTTTGGCTTCGTCGAGCCGGTTCAGCGCCATGAACGCACCTACTAGCCGGTCGTACGCATAGTAATCTTTCGGATCGACTTCCAGCGTCTTCCGCGCGACCTGCACCGATTTCTCGTATTCCCCGCGCGAAAAATAGTCCAGCGTCACATTGTCTAGCGGTGTCGTGTCTCGCGGATAAGCCTTCGCCCATTGCTCGTACGTCGCGATCTCTTTCTCGAGGTCGCGGACGACGTTGCCATAATAATGGCTCTCGATGTAGTAGCGTTCTGCCTCCGTCGCCCGGTCCTTCAGCGCAAACGCCTTTTTCAGGCTTTCCTCTCCAGCCTGGGATTCAAGCTGGTTGCTGTATGCGATCGCCAGGGTTGCGTGCGCCATCGCAAAATTTGGGTCTATCTCCGTCGCTCGCTTCAAATGCGGAATCGCGTGCGCATCGTCCAGCTTCAAATGATCCGCATAGCCCGCGCTGAATTCCTTCAGCGCTTCCATGGACGACGTCGTCGCCTGTTCCAGCGGCTTCGCGTACTGCTGCACCGACGCCAGCGACTCCCCCAGCTTCCCGCGCAGATCCGACGCCCCATGGTCGAGCGACTTTAATACCGCCTCTTTGCTTTCCGCCTCCACCTGCTCGCTCGCCAGCACGTCGCCGTTCTGCGCGTTCACTGCATTCAGCGAAATCACGTAGTGGCTGCCCAAGCCCCCGATCGACCCCGTCAGCATAGCCTTGATACCTTCGCGCTGGCAGATCTCCCGCCCGATCTCGCTCGTCACCCTCTCGCCCGCTGGCCGCCCCATATATTGCAGCGCCTCGTCGATTTTCGATTGCGGCACGACGTTTAAGTACGGCGACTGCTCCAGTTGCAGCGCCAGCGCCTGCTTCAACGCCCCATCAAACACTGTGTCGCCCGTCGTGTTCACGAATTCCGTTAGCAGAATTCCGTCTTTCTCCGCCAACGCCTTCGCGTGATGCGTGAACAGAGACGCTCCGCCGGCGACCACAATCGCAAACACGGCCGCCGCTGCGATCCAAGCAAACTTCTTGCTGCCGGAACCTGCAACCCCCTGGCCCGCCGTCGCCGATCCCATGCCTGACACCGCTGCGGCCGTCGCACTCGCTGCTTGCGCACCGGAAGAACCCGGCCCTGTCGAACCTGTCAGCGCCGCTCCCGCCGCCGTCACGCCAAACGCCGGCGTCGCTCCTCCGCTCACCGGCCCAGCCGCGGGCGGCGCGCCACTTTGCACCACTGGACTCGCCGCCGAACTCTTCCCCGAATCGATCGCCCGCTTCACACGCTTTAAGTCTCCGCGCATCTCCGCCGCGATCTGATAACGCAGCTCGCGATCCTTCTCCAACGCTTTGTTGATGATGCCTTCCAGGTCGGCCGGAAGATTCGGATTCAATCGCACGGGGGCGGTAGGCGCGCGGTTCAAAATCGCGTCGAAAATCACTGCCGTGGTATTTCCCAGAAACGGCTGCCTGCCCGTTGCCATCTCATAGATCACTGCGCCGAACGAGAACAGGTCCGTGCGCGTATCCAACTCTTCCCCGCGCGCTTGTTCGGGCGACATGTACGCCGTCGTGCCCACCGTGCTCCCCGGGCTCGTCAGGTGCGCTGGATCGATCGACATCGTCGGCGCCGAAGTCGCTTCTTTCTGCCCCGGCTCCGGCAGCCCGTCCGCCACTTTCGCCAATCCGAAATCCAGAATCTTCATGTGCCCGCGTTTGGTTACGAACAGGTTCGCTGGCTTGATGTCACGGTGCACGATCCCCGCGCTGTGCGCCGAGTCCAGCGCATCCGCGATCTGCACCGAGTAGTCCAGTACTTGCTCTACCGAAATCGGCTTCCCCTCGATTCGGTGCTTCAGCGTCATTCCATCCAGAAACTCCATCACAATGAACGGATATCCTTGGTCCTCGCCGATGTCGTGAATGGTGCAGATGTTGGGATGATTCAGCGCTGAGGCCGCGCGCGCTTCACGCCGGAACCGTTCCAGCGCCTGCGGATCTTTGGTCAAGTCCTGCGGTAGAAACTTCAGCGCCACACGGCGGCCCAGGCGCTGGTCTTCCGCCTCGTAGACCACACCCATTCCACCGCCGCCCAGCTTTTGCAGGATCTTGTAATGCGAAATTGTCTGCCCGATCACAGGTTTCGAGTGCTCTCCACTGTGCGGACATGGTAGGTGCCCTCCCACCCCAAGTCAACGCCGTCACAGCATGCTCTCAGTTTACGCGGCTGCACGAACCGTCTCAGTGGTTGGGCACCTCTCTGGAAACTACATTGAGGAGGCCGCTGGCCGCCATGCCCACAACCCCTTGAATACTCAAGCAGTTAACTATTTCTATTGACAACTTAACAATAAGCGTGCTACCATTCCCTATGCAATCCGACGCACATCCTCCCGGCAGCATCGCTCCATCCCCAAGATTCTCGTTCGGCTCGATCCCACACACAGGAGCGCCCGCATCCTCTTTCCTTTCAGGGGTTTACTTCACAGTTCCCATCACACCCCCTGGGGGGGGCTTGGCGAAACTCAGGCGAAGTCTTACCTCAACCGGCACTCGACGGGGCAACCCGTGAGGCTTAAAATCATCTTATCGCTCGGAGTTCATTCAAGGACTACACTTTGGGACTGCCATGAGTGAGGCCACACCGCGATTTGCCACCGTTGAAGAGGCCGTCGAAGAGATTCGCCAGGGCCGCATGATCGTTCTTGTCGACGACGAGGACCGCGAAAACGAGGGCGACCTCACCATGGCCGCCGAAAAGATTTCACCCGAAGCCATCAACTTCATGGCCAAGTATGCCCGCGGACTCATCTGCATGCCGCTCACCGAGGACCGCTGCGACGAGCTTCACTTGCCGCTCATGTCGCCGATCAACACTTCCGTCCACGGCACCGCGTTCTGCGAAGCCATCGACGGCCGCTTGGGCGTGACCACCGGCATCAGCGCCTCCGATCGCGCCATCACCATCCTCACCGCCATCGACTCCAAAACGCGGCCGCAGGATCTCGCCCGGCCCGGCCACATCTTTCCGCTGCGCGCGCGCAATGGCGGCGTGCTCGTCCGCGCCGGTCAAACCGAAGCGAGCGTCGACTTAGCGCGCATCGCCGGCCTGAACTCTTCCGCGGTCATCTGCGAAATCATGAACGAAGACGGCACCATGTCTCGTGTGCCGCAACTCCACGAATTTTGCAGGCAGCACAATCTGAAAATGCTCACGGTCGCGGATCTGATCCGCTACCGCATGCAGCACGAGCGTTACGTTCGCCGGGTCGCCGAAGCGGTCCTCCCTACGCGCCACGGCGATTTCCGCATCATCGCCTATTCCAGCGACGTCGATCACGATCAGCACGTCGCCCTGGTCCGCGGCGACCTGGTGGGACCCACGCCGCCGCTTGTCCGCGTTCATTCCCACTGCCTTACCGGCGACGTGTTCGGCTCGGTCACCTGTGACTGCTCCGAACTCGTCTCCCGCTCGCTAACGGCCATCGCGAAAGAAGATCGCGGCGTTTTTCTCTACCTGCATCACACCGGCCGCGGCTTCGGCATCGAGCTTTCCGAAGAGCCGGGATCGCTCCCGCAAATCCATTTCCACAAGCGCGGCCAGCTGGACCGCGAGCCTGCCCGTCAACGCATGGTCCAGCACGAAAGCGGCATCGGCGCGCAAATCCTGATCGATCTCGGCCTCAAAGATATCCGCGTCCTGACCAATCACCCGAAGAAGGTCGTCGCGCTGGAAGGCTACGGCATTCGCATCGCCGACCAAGTCCCCCTCCGCATCGAAGCGCCAAAGCCGACGCACCAGAGCCTCTAGCCATGCACACGAAGGCAGACTCCAGGCCGCTAAAAAGCGGCGAGGCCCCGGCTTGTCTGCACTGTTTTGATTACCGGAATTCGGGCTCTTCGTCTTCGTCGTCGCGTGCTGGCGGGTCGGATTGCGTCGGAGGCCTTTTCGTTTGCGCAGAAGCCGAGGGTTCCGCCTTGGCGCCGGACGGCGGCGCTTTTGCGCAACCGGCGCACTTCGCAGGCTGCGCAGCGGGCGCAAATTTTCTGGCGCGGCGAAGCCGTAGGCTTACCCGCCGTCAGGTACTTGCGCATTTTGTCCAGGCGTTTCTTGCCGATGCCGCGGATGGCCAGCAAATCGTCGACGCTCTTGAAGGCGCCGTACGATTTGCGCATCTGCAAGATTTTGTCGGCGGTGGCCGGTCCGATGCCGGGGACTTGCTGCAACTCATCGGAGTTGGCGGAGTTGAGATTGATGGGATGCAGCGGCGGTTTCTTCGTCGCTGCCGAAGCGCCCACGGCGAGCAGCAACGCAAACAGCCAAGGAAGAATGACAGTCCTGAGTTGGCAGGCAAATCGAAGCGGCTGGGCCATTTCCGCAGCATACTGTCATAGTTACGTTAATAAATCAATAACATAGAGAACAACGGCGGCAAGTCTGGACGTCAATGGTCACAATACTTACAGCGGTCAACTCTGCAGGACGTTGCCTTGCGCGTCGCGCACTTCGACGTCGCCGAAGAGCTTGGCTTGGCCTTCGATTTGGGCGCGATCGCCGACGACGACGATTTGCATGTTTGCGGAATCGAAATACGCGCGTGCGGTGGCGAGCAAATCCGCCGGCGTCAGCGCGCGCACCTTTTCGCGATAGGTCTCGAGATAGTCGTCGGGCAGTTCGTTCAAGCGCCACCGTGGCAAGCTGGCTCAACAAACCGCCTTGCGTGGCCAAGCCCATGGAGAACACGCCGCTCAGATAGTTTCGTGCGTCGGCAAGCTCCGGCTCGGGCACCGGAAGCGCTCGCAGCTTGTCGAGTTCGTAGAACATTTCCGTCAGCGACGCTGCAACCACATCGTTGCGCACCGCCGCCGAAACCGAGAAATAGCCATGCTGCCGCAGCGGAGTAACGCCGCTGCGCGGGCTGTAGGTGTAGCCCTTGTCTTCGCGAATGTTCATCACCAGGCGCGAGTTGAAAGCGCCGCCGTACAGGCTGTTGGTCAGGCCGAGCTTGATCCAGTCCGGATGCTTGCGGGTGATCGCGTGGCAGCCGGCAAGGATTTGCGTTTGCACCGCGCCGGGAACGTGCACGAGGTAAACGCGCCGTCCATGCGGATGCGCGGGCGCAGCGGATACCGAAGCAGCGGGCTTCTTGCCGGCCCAGTTGCCGAAGACTCTTTCAATGGTCTTCAGCATCGCCCCGGAGTCGAAATCGCCGACCAGCAGCAGCATCGCATTTTCGGGCGTGTAGAATTCGCGATACACGTTCATGAGATCATCGCGCTTGTAAGCCGCAACCTGTTCTTCGCTCGGCGAGACTTGCGCGTAAGGATGCGCTCCAAACAGAACTTTTCGCAGTCGCTCGCTGGCGAGAAATCCGGGTTGCGTGCGCTCCAGCTTTACTTCCTCAAGCTTTTGGCGGCGCTCGCGCTCGAATTCCGCCTCGGGGAACGCGGCTTCGCGTGCGAGTTCGTTCACCATGCCAAGAAGAGGTTCGGCCAGCTCGGACAATCCCGCGAAAGCGATGGCGCTGGTGTCGGAACCTGCGCTGGAAGAAAGATCGGCGCCCATGCGGCGCAAATCTTCTTCGATTTGGCGGCTGGCGCGCTTTGCGGTACCTGTCCTAACGACGGTCGCGGCCATTTCCGCGAGGCCGGGGCCGCCACGTTGCAAAGCCGCGGCATTTCCAGAGCGAAAGAAAAGCTCGCCATGAAATTTGGGGATTGCGTGAGATTCCGCGAGAACAATTTCCAGTCCATTGGCAAGAAGCGCCTTGGTTCGCTTGGGCCAGGTGACCGGGCGCTCCGCCGACAGACCCGGGACTTCGCTGCGGACTTCCGCGACGCGGGATGCCATTACGCGGCCTCCTTCACGCCTGCTGGACGCCGGAACACGATCGCGCGTTTTTCAGGACGCAGATATTTCTTCGCGACGGCTTGAATTTCCTCGCGCTTCACGGCGAGGAAGCCATCGAGAATGGTGTTCACCAACTGCGGCTCATTGTCGAACAGCGTGAAGCACGCGAGGAGATGCATCAAGCCGTAGCGGGGCATGCCCCCGCGGCCTCCTTCGAGCGTTGAAAAATAGTCGGAGCGCCATTTCACTTTCAATTGTTGCAGCTCGTCTTCACTGATCCCGGAGTCTTGAACCTCGCGAATCACGGCGTCGAACGCAGCCAGCGTTTCTTCGCTGGAAAATTCGGGCTTGTGAAGAATTCGGGTGACCATCTGCGTGGGCCCGTTGTAGCCGAAGATGTCGTCGATGCCGCCATCGGCTTCGACGGCGATTTGCTTCTCGAGAACCAGCTCCCGGTGCGTGCGGCCAGCACGGCCTCCATGCAACGCCTGATCCAAAAGGGCCATGGCGCACCAATCGGTGGTGCGGCGTGGCGGCGCGGTATAGCCAATGGCCATGGCCGGCAGCGTGCCGAATTTTTCTTCGACGTTACCGCGGCGCTCTTCGTTCTGCTCCGGCTCGCCAGGGTCGGCGAATGGCGGCGCGGCACCAGCGGGAATATCGCCAAAATATTTCCTGGCGAGCGCCACGCCTTCGTCCGCCTTGACGTCTCCGAGAACCAGCAGGACGGCGTTGTTCGGCACGTAGTACGTTTTGAAGAACGCTTGCACATCGGAAAGATCGGCGGCATCGAGGTCCGCGAAATCGCCGTAGAAATTGTGAGCATTGGCCCAGTTGCGGAAAGCGACCGGCGGCAGATCGAGCCACGGGAATCCGCCGTAAGGCTGATTCATGACGTTGACGCGAACTTCTTCTTTAACGACATCACGCTGGTTGCGCAGATTTTCATCATCGACTTTGAGGGCTCGCATGCGATCGGCTTCAAGCCAGAGAACTCGCTCGAGCGCGTTGGAAGGAACGGACTCGAAATAGTTCGTGACGTCGTAATGCGTCGAACCGTTCAGAACACCGCCACTGGAATTAATCAACTTGATGTGTTGCATCTTCGGGGCATTCGCCGAACCCTGAAACATCATGTGTTCGAACAGGTGAGCGAACCCGCTGCGGCCCTGCGGCTCGAGGCGGAAACCAATCTTGTAGTACACGCCGACGGTGACGACCGGCGCTGAAGCGTCCGGCGCGATGACGACCTTGAGGCCGTTCGCCAGCGTCGTGTTTTCCATTGCGATTTGCAGTCGATTCACCCGTTGCCCCCTGTTGTTTGTGCTTTCGCTTTTGTAATTTTTCTAACTCGGTTTGTCGCCACAAACCCTGCGTCGCGCGCCAAAACCCGCTCGGCTAAATGATTCAGCGCCTCGTATGCTTCTTTGTACTCCGGCGAATACTCCTGCAATACGTTTAAGTGTTTGGCGACGACCTCATAATCGCCGCGGGCGAGCGGGCCGGTCCAAGCGGCGCGCGGGCCCAGGCGTTCGTAGTTCTGGAGCACTTGCTTCGTCATTGGAAGAAGCGCGCGGATCGCCTCGGCGCGCTTGATGCCCAAAGACATCAGAATCTGAACCGCGGATTCAACGACGACGAGCGCATGCCCCGCAGCAAGCGCACCGGCGGCGTGATACAGCGGTTTCTTGCTGGCGTCCACCGGAACGGGAGCAGCGCCCAAGGCTCTCGCGATTTTTCTGGCGGTTCGCACGGCCATAATGTCGCCCTCGATGGCGAAAAGTTTGCCTTCCAGCGGAGGCACTTCGACTCCGCTGAAAGTCTGGAGCGGATGCATCGAGCCGGTTGCGGCTCCGCAATCCCGCAGGGCGCGTAAAACATGGGCATCCAAAGCGCCGCTGGTGTGCAGGACGACATGGTCGGCCCATTCTTCCCCGCCGATGCGGGCCAGCTCTGCAGCGACTTGCTCGATGGCGGCATCTGGCGTGGCGATGACAACCACCGAAGAAGCAAGAATGCTACGCGACAGGCTGGCGTGCGGCGAGCCTTCGCCTATGAACCGCACCGCACTTCTAGCGCTGGATTCATTGCGCGCAACGACCGCGCCGATCTTCCAACCCACCTCGCGCAACCGGCGCCCCAGTGCGCGTCCTACTCGGCCAGCACCGACGAACCCCAGCGTCGTTCTCATCTCATGCTAGGATACCCCGAGGCCCGCTTCCGACACCAATGGCCACACACCTGTCGGTACTCTTCCTCTTCTTTTTCATCGCTTTCTTTTGGGTTTTCCATGGACTTCGTGTGGCTTGGGGGATGCTGCGGCTTCCGCGGATCAAGGACTTCGCGCCGGCAAAAGACCAGGATTGCCCGCGCATTTCGCTGGTTTTCGCGGCCCGCGATGAGGAAGAAAAGCTGCCCGCAGCCCTGGCGACGCTCGACAAGATCGACTATCCCAACCTGGAAATCATAGCGGTGGACGACCGGTCCCGAGATACCACGGGGCGAATTCTGGACGAATTCGCGCGCACGCACGCGAGACTTTGCGCCGTGCATGTGACAGAGCTACCATCCGGCTGGCTGGGCAAGCCGCATGCGTTGCAGAAGGCTTACGAGAGTTCGAGCGGAGAATGGCTGCTTTTTACGGATGCGGATGTTCGGTTTGCGCCGGATGCGCTGCGGCGAGCAGTAGCGATCGTGCGTGAAAAAAATCCAGATCACTTGACGCTTTTGGGTAATGTGGAAATGGTTGGTTTTTGGGAGACGGTGCTGGTCACGTTCTTTGGAGTGGCGATGCACCTGGCCAGCGATACTTACCAAGTGTCAAATCCAAATTCGAGAGCGTACGTAGGTGTCGGCGCGTTCCAGATGATCAAGCGCTCCGCGTATGAGGCGGTCGGCACGCACCGGCGGCTGGCGATGGAAGTGGTGGACGACATGAAGTTGGGAAAGATCGTGAAGCGAGCGGGTTACCGGAGTTGCGTGGGGATCGCCGAGGATTTCGTGTCGGTGCGGTGGCAAGCGGGGTTAGGGAATTTGATTCGCGGAGTAACGAAGAATTTTTTCGCGGCGCTGGGCTATAGCGTGCCGTTCGCGATTGCGGGAATCGTGGGAACGTTTTTGTCGAACGTAGCGCCATTTGTGGGCGTGATCGTTGGGCACGGATGGGTTCGGCTGTTGGCGGGAGTTTCCGTCGCGATCGCGCTGGCCTTTCACGCACGGATGGATGTTTTGTCGCGGGTTTCGCCGTTCTATGCGTTGACGCACCCGCTAGGAGCACTGTTGTTTTGTTACATGATCGGGCGTTCGATGGTGGTGACGTTGTGGCGGGGCGGAGTGGAGTGGAGAGGGACGTTTTATCCGCTGGAAGAGTTGAAGCGCGGCATGGTGTAGGCGGACTGTAAAAAAAGAAACCCAAGACCCACCCTCATAAAGCGAGGGTGGGGCACCCGAGCACTCTCGGTGTTCGTTGGGTTTGGTGAGGCAAGCCCCATTTCCCTTGCCCACTGGCGGGGCTGGTGCGATCATTCCGCAAAACGGAGGCCTTATGTCCACGGTTGCAGCGTCTGGCCAAGTCTTGCCTGATGGAAAACGAAAGGCGCCCTATTTCGCGGCCAAGTTGCTGGGCTTTATCGCCCTCCTAGGTGTTGCGGTGTTCTTCGTCCGCCGCTATGTGTTTTTTTACTATTTGCACTACAACCAGCAGGCATTCGAACAGGGCGCATCGAACCACTGGGCGATGCGCGGCTGGCTGCTGATGCACATAACCGCCGGCATGACGGCATTGCTCATCGGTCCTTGGCAATTCTGGACGGGATACCGCATGCGCTACGCGAAGTTGCACAGGTGGACCGGCCGCGTGTTTCTGTGCAGCGTGGCGATAGGCGCGATCGGAGCGTTCCGGCTAATATTCGTGACGACCGGCGGTTGGGCTTTCGGCGTCGGACTATTTGGACTGGCGCTGGCGTGGGTGACAACGGCTGGGATGGCGTACTACGCGATCCTGCAAGGGCGCGTGGCGATCCACAAGGAATGGATGGTGCGCGCCTACGTGGTGACGTTTGCGTTCGTGACGTTCCGGATCATCACCGACTATGGTCCCACGTCACACCTGAAGCCGGAAGGTGACCTCGCCGTGACGGCGGCTTGGGCTTGCTGGGCGGTGCCGTTGCTGGTGACGGAAGTGATTTTGCAGTTGCGGCGGATGCATACGGCGGTGTTGTGAGAAGTGGAGTGGCGAATAGGGTGAAAGGGTGCGATTGCGGTCGAGTCCGAAGTGATTGCAGGATTGGACGTTGAGGTCCTTCAGCGATCCTTATCGGAGCGCTTCAGGATGACAGTTCTTGCTTGCAGCTCACAGCGGGGACACAGACAAGAGTGTCTGTGCTACCAAAGCTAAGAGGCGGCAGAATCAGCAGCGGCGGCGGATTTTGCTTCCGGGGAGTAGAGGCCGGCGACGTCGCGTTGTTTTAGGGAGCGGATGCGGTCGCGGAGTTGAGCGGCCTTCTCGAATTCGAATTTTTTGGCGGCTTCGCGCATTTGGGATTCGAGTTGTTGGAGCAGTTGAGCGAGTTGCTCCGTGCTCTTGACCTTCGAGGTAGCAGCATCGAGAGCGGCGTCGTCTATCGGAATGGTGACGTAGTCGGCTTCGACGATGCGGGCAAGCTCCATGTCCACGGATTTGACGATGGATTCCGGCGTGATGTTGTTTTCTTTGTTGTAGGCGAGCTGTTTTTCGCGGCGGCGGTCGGTTTCGCTGATGGCTTGATTCATGGAACCGGTGCGGACATCGGCGTAGAGAATGGCCCTGCCGGAAATGTGGCGAGCGCAGCGGCCGATGGTTTGGATGAGCGAGGTGGCGCTGCGGAGGTAGCCTTCTTTGTCGGCATCGAGAATGGCGACGAGTGAGACTTCGGGCAGGTCGAGTCCTTCGCGCAACAGGTTGATGCCGATGAGGACGTCGAATTCCCCGCGGCGCAGATCGCGAAGAATCTTGATCCGGTCGAGCGTTTCGATTTCGGAGTGCAAATAGCGGCAGCGCACGCCGATTTCGGTGAAATATTCGGACAAATCTTCGGCCATGCGTTTGGTGAGGGTGGTCACCAGAACGCGTTCGTTGCGTTCGGCGCGGATGCGAATTTCTTCCAACAAATCGTCGACTTGACCCTTGACGGGGCGAATCTCGACCTCGGGATCGACCAGGCCGGTGGGACGGATCACCTGTTCGACGAAACCTCCGCCGGATTTCGTTAGCTCGTACGGCCCGGGCGTCGCGGACACGTACATCACTTGATTCATGCGGTGCTCGAACTCTTCAAAGGTCAGCGGGCGATTGTCGAGCGCCGAGGGCATGCGGAAGCCGTAGTCGACGAGCGTCTGCTTGCGCGAACGATCGCCGGCGTGCATCCCACGCGTCTGACCGACGGTCTGGTGCGACTCGTCGATGAAGAGCAAGTAGTCTTGTGGGACGTAGTCGAGAAGCGTTGGCGGAGCCTCGCCGGGCAAGCGGCCGCTGAGGTGGCGCGAATAGTTTTCGACGCCGTGGCAGTAGCCGACGGTGCGCATCATCTCGATATCGAACAGGGTGCGCTGTGTGACGCGCTGGGCCTCGACGAATTTGCCTTGGCGCTCCAGTTCTTTTTTCCACCACTCCAGCTCGGCGTAGATTCCCTGGATGGCGCGCTCGCGCTGCTCCGCGGGCATCACATAGTGCGTTTTCGGATAGATCGGCACGCGCGTCAGATCTTCCTGACCGGCGCGGACTTCACCAGTGAGCGGATCGATCTGGCGAATTTTGTCGATCTGCTGGCCCCACATCTCGATGCGGTAGCCGTTGTCCTCGTAGGTGGGATAAATCTCGATCATGTCGCCGCGAACGCGGAAGGTGCCGCGGCGCAGGTCCTCGGAGCGTTCGTACTGGATGTCGACGAAGCGGCGGAGCATGGCTTCGCGCGGAATTTGCTGGCCTTTTTCGAGCATGACGAGCATGCCGTAATAGGCTTCGGGAGAGCCCAAGCCATAGATGCAAGAGACCGAGGCGACGATGATTACGTCGCGGCGCTCGAAGAGCGAGCGGGTGGCGCTCATGCGGAGCTTGTCGAGCTCGTCGTTGATGGTGGCTTCCTTGTCGATGTAGAGATCGGCGGAGGGAACGTAGGCTTCGGGCTGGTAGTAGTCGTAGTAGCTGACGAAATATTCGACGGCGTTTTCCGGGAAGAAGCCCTTGAACTCGTGATAGAGCTGCGCGGCGAGGGTTTTGTTATGGGCGAGGACGAGCGCGGGGCGGTCCACCGCTTCGATCACCTTGGCCATGGTGAACGTTTTGCCGGAACCGGTGACGCCGAGCAGGACCTGGTGCTTTTCGCCGCTCTCGATGCCGCGCACGAGTTGTTCGATGGCGGCGGGCTGGTCGCCGCGAGGTTGGTAACTGCTGCGCAGCTTGAATTTCATGGGGCGCGTCTCCTGCCGGTCCGGCGGCGGGTGCCGAAACTTTCATTATACTCCGGGAGGCAAGAGGTTGCTCATTGCTCAGATGATGCAGGGGAGCGTTGATTGCCGAGTAGGGGCGCAACAGTGCTGCGCCCCTACGAGATGTTCGGTGGCGCTCGTTTGTGTTGCGATCCGATTGGGATTGGGGCTTCGATTTGGGTTTGTGATCGTCGGAGCACAGGCAGGAGTGCCTGTGCCACTTACCAGGTGTCGCCGCCGGCGCGAGGCGGCCACAGGCCTAGGCTGCGGCGGAGCATGGCGATTTGGCCGACGTGGTAGGAGTTGTGGGCCATGGTTTGCCAGAGGATGGCGCGTACGGAGGAAGAGTGGCCGGCTTGCTGCTGGTGAGCGGCTTGGACTTCGCGAGATAGTTCTTGCGGGTCTGATTGCGCGATTCCGGCTAGCGTGCTGATTAGATCGCGGAAGCGGGCGACGGATTCAGTCCAATGCGTGTCACTCGGAGGCGCCGCGCCAGGCAGCCAACTGCCGGCGGCGTGGTCGGGATACTGCGGCGGGTGCCCGGCGATGCGTTGCGTTTCGTAGTCCATCCAATAATTCATGTGGTTGAGAAGCTGCCAGGCGGAATGGGGAAAGCCGCGGGCGGTGCGTGCGGCGAGGTCGGCGGAGAGATCTTCGACGCAGGCGATCGGATTTGCGTGCGCGCCCTTGCCGTAGAGAAGTTCGATCAGAGTAGGTTCGGACATTTGCGGCGCAGCTCCTGCACGCTCGTCACGGTTTGTTCGGCGGAGCTTCGGTGACGAGCAGAACTTCGGCGCGACTTTTTGCCTGGACATCGTAGTGGACGCGGTTGCTGCCATCGGCCTTGGCGATGGTTACGGCCATGGACTGATCGGCTTCGTCGGAAGCGCGCACGACCAGGCCGGTTTTCAGCGAGATGTAGGTGATGGTTTGGTTGTGGCCCTTGGCGGTGCCGCTCGTGTGCAGTTGGCGCACGCGGAAATCTTCGGGAGTCGTGTCTTTCGGTGGCGACTGCTGCTTGAGTGCGGCGGTGGTGAGAACGACGGCGCAAGTGTCGGGCGGCTGGTCCGATTCTTGGAGGTCACCTTGCGGAGTCATGTGCACGGGCCGGCAGGGCTCGTTGCGAACGTAGGTAGACTCGCGAATCCAGGTGAGACGCGCGATCGGCGAGGGCGCCTGCTCGGCTTCCTCCGACCGCCATTTTTGCGCGAGCTTGATGCCGCCATCGGGAAACGCGGCGGCGGCGATGAATCGCGACGCCCACTGGCGCCAAGCCTGCTGCTGGTCCGGAGTCAGCGAGTCCGCGCCCTTCCCTGGATCGACGCGGCCATCGGGAAGAATCGTGAACTCGAGCGGCGTTCCGTTTGGATCTTGCGTTTGGGCGGGGGCTGCGGCTGGAGTCTTCGCTTTCGCGCCGGAATCGAGGGAGCGAAACCACGTGCGGGCATGGATGGTCGCGCGCTGCCCTTGCGGCTCGACGCCGAGAACTTCCATGCGCAGCAGGCCGCGCACGTCGACGGTGGCGTCGCCGGGGGCCTGCGCCACGACGACCGTGCTTTGCGTTTTAGCTTCTTTCGCGATGCGACTGCTGATTTGGTAGGTGATGATTTGCCCGGCGCGGAGCTTTGGAAAAAGTTGGATGCGATCGGTGCGGCTGCCGGCTTCGCGAGGGAAGACTGCCAAAAGTACAAGACAGCCAAGCAACTGCGCGAGGCGTGTGTTTCGATGTGACGAACGAAGTTCGGCTGCGGTGCGCTTGTGCGTCATCGTGACGTTCTATTGCGGCTTGCTGCCGCTGGCTGCTTCGCGCTGCTTCAGCCGGCGGTCGAAGAAGTCAGCTTCGGCGTGATAGCCGGCCAGCCAATTGCGGTACAGCAGAAAATCATGGATGTCGTCGGGAAAGATCAACTGCTCGATGGTGACGCCGCGGGCGCGGAGCCTGGCGACAAGATCGACGGTCTGGGTGAAGTAGACGTTGCGGTCGTCGTCGCCGTGAATGAAAAGAACGGGCGACTTCCAAGTATCGACGGCCGCGACGGGCGAAGATTCGTGTGCAAGCTTGGTCAGCTCCGGCGCGATGTTCTTGCCGTCCCAGTTGTCAGTGGGCCAATCGTGAACGCCGTGAAAATCCACGCCTGCGGCGAAGATGTCGGAGTTTCGTCCGAGACCCAACGCGGTGAGGTAGCCGCCGTAGCTGCCGCCCCAGAGGCCGACGCGCGTGGGATCGACTTCGGCGCGGCTTTGCAAATATTTTCCGGCGGCGACCACGTCTTGGTATTCGGAGGCGCCGCGGCCGGCGCGGCCCGGCGCTTCGCGGAACGCTCGGCCGTAGCCGATGCCACTGCGATAGTTAACAGAGAGAACGACGTAGCCACGGCTGGCCAGATACTGGTTCATCGAGTAGGCGTTCGAGTAGTAGTACATGTAGTGCCAGCCGAGCAGCATCTGGCGCATCGATCCGCCGTGCATAAAGACTAGCGCGGGGCGTTTGTCGCCGGCTTTCGCGCCGCGAGGCAGAAAGAGCTGGCCGTGGATTTCGAGGCCATCGGCGGCATGGAAGATTGCTTGCTGTGGGGTGACGAGCTGGCTAGCGGGGAAATCCTTGGGCCAGGTTTCCGGCGCCAGCCCCGCGGACGAACCATCTGGATCAATGGATCCCCTAGAAAGTCTCGACGGGTGCGTAGCGTCCGAACCGAGATACACAAATGTTTTTTTGTCGCTCAGCATCAGCGGACTCCACTCGACGCCTTCGCCGCGAGTCCATTGGGTAGGGTGAGCACCCACTACATCGGCGGTCCAGATATGGCGACGGTCTACGTCGCCGCAGTTGGAATTGAACATTACGATGAAACGGTCCGGTGTGAGGGACCACTGCTCTACTTCGCAGTTCTTGGGAGTGAGGGGTTGCGGCTCCTCGCCGCCTACGGGCACCTCGTACAAGCGCTGCCAGCCGTCTTCCTCGGAGGCGATCACCAAGCGGTTGTCGGCGGCCCAGTTCAGTACGCCGCCGCCGGTATCGTCGGCCATGTAAGGGAACGATCCTTGCGGGGACACGCTGCTGTGCCAAAGTTCGCGGGCATTGCGCGCTTCGACGTCGGCGATCCAAATGGCCCACGGATGCGGCTTGTCGGGCTCGATGAAGTAGCCTTCCGGTGTGTCGCGGGGTTCGGCGGGACGACGAACGAAAGCGATGCGCTTCCCATCGAGAGACCAGACCGGATCGCTGTCGCTATCCACGCTCGGGGCAACATAGCTCACGGCTTTTGCGGCGACATCGTAGACGCCGATGAAGCTGTGATCACCCCGGCCGGAAGCAAACAGTAGGCGCGACCCGTCGGGCGACCACGCCTGGGAATGATTTTGTCCGCGGACCACGAGTTGCTTGGGCTTGTCGCTTCCATCGAGCGGCGCGATCCAAAGCTGACCGTCGCGAAGATAGGCGATAACGCCTCTCGAGGAGATCTTCGGCGAGTGCCCGGCGTCGATTTTCTTCGGTTCACCACCGGCAAAGGCAACGGTCCAAACATCCTGCTCAGCCCCAGCGGGATTGCTGGTGGGATTCGCGTACTGGCCGGCAGGATTCTTTCCGCTACCGCGTACGTAGACCACCGTGGTTCCATCTTCGGAGAGGCTCAGCTCACCGAGATCCTGGCCGTCATCGTTGAGATACGAAGTCAACCGCCGCGCCTGGAACGCGGGCCCCTCCGCCACCCACACATTGCGCTTGCCCTCCTGGTTGAGGGTCCATGCGATGCGGTTCACTTTCTTTGCCGCGGTGAGATTTTCGGCGAACGGCGCGCGCAGGATCTGTTCCAGAGTGAACGGTTCTTGCGCGACGGCCCACAACGGGAACAGCAGCGCGGCACATACTACGAACATGCATCTCTTCATCAGAGTCTCCGATTCAACCGCAGTTCCCCTAGGGGCACGGCACGCCGTGCCCCGTCCGAACCCCAATTTTTAATCCGCCGGCTGACGAGACAGCGCGCGTTCCACCGACACACGTGGCACGTCCAGCGGACCGGAAATCTTCAACACGTGCCCTGCTTCGGGTGTGCGGCTTTCGCGCTTTCCATCCGTCGTGGTTTGCACGGTCAAGTCCGCGTCGCGTCCAAAGCTCACGGTTCCTTTTACAAAGGTGAACTCACGGCCCGCCTCGAGTCGTAGCCCGGCGAGGACGATGCCGCGATCTCGCAATGTAAACGCTCCTTCGCCGGCGGCCCAGTGCGAGTGCCCGGCTCGCGGCTCTCCTTCGGCGACGCTCGCGCTCACGTCCCATCCGTGGAATTCCACGTTGCGTACGCGGATATCGCCGCGGCCTGCGAGGTGCTCGAGCAATTCTTCGCGGCCGACACCCTGCGTGGTGAGATGCAGCGTTCCCGAGGCCGTGCCGGCAAAGCGTTCGGTTACACGGGGCGGCGCCGGGAGTTCCGCCAGATTGAGCCGATCGAGATCCGCGGTCACGTCGTAGGCAGGCCGCGGCAAGAATCTCGCGTTGACCCTGGCATGAACAGTTCCGCCGGCCCACTGCGCGGCGGCGTCGCGCACTTCGAGATGTAAATCGTGCAGCGCGCCGACGACCTTGACCTGCTCCAGCTTCAGCTTCTCCATCGTGAACTCGTCGATTCGCAGTTCGCCTTCCGCGTCAATCCGCCGGACCAATTCGCTGGCCACGGGAGTAGGTGTAGGTGTGGCGCCGCCGAGCAGCGACGGTAGAAGACGCCGCAGCCAGCTTGGCCGGGCGCGCGGTCCGATCCAGCGATCCAGTTCGGCGGCATCCAGGTGATCGCCGTGCAGCTGAAAATTCCATTTAGCGCCGCTGTCCGTATCCGTCGCGTCCGCCTGCGAGATCGTTCCCGACCACAAGCCCCCGAATGCCTCGATCTCGCCAATGTCAGCCGCGCGCGCATTGTCTTTCCATTCCAGGCGGGTCTTGCTCAACTGCAGCGGCTGGTTCAGCCCTGCCGCCTCAAGGTCTCCCTTGGCCATCTCGAGCTTGCCGTTCCATCGCGCATGCAGAGGCATGCCGCCCCATTCCCAACGAAGATCGGCGGCGGCCGCGCCGGCTAATTCCCAACCGTGATTTAGTGGCCGGCCAAACGCCGCGGCCACTTTTAACACGTCCTCCGCTCGTTCGACGCGCCCGTCGATGCTTACGCCGCCCGTGCGGGTTTCAAAGTCGTGCGTGAGTCCGATGCTTACGGCGCCTCGGCTCTCGTTCGCGGTGCGCCGCTTCAAAGCAGGCGGCGTCGCGGTTTCTGTGCGGCTTGACCCGCCATAAGAAATGCGCACGGGTTCAATCGTCAACTGTCCTCTCTCACGGCCGCCCTCGACCACTCCAATACGCAGCGGCGAAGACAATCCGGGCACGCGCGCTTCCCCTCCCTGGCTGGAGAAAGCCGCGTCTCGAAGCTCCAGCGGCCAACCGCGCAACGTCGCTTCGCCGGTGAAGTACTGCTCGACGGAAACTGCGTCGTCCACGGCCGGCTGGAAGGCGCGATACCAGGCGAGCGCGTCGGCCGCCTGAATGCCCGCCGAGTCCACGCGAACCTCCCACACCGGATCGACGCTGATGGCCGCCCGTGCAGTGCCACGCAGATTCGATTTGGATGTCTCGATCACCACACGCGACGCGCTTGCGGCGCCGCTGACGATATTCAAACGGCCCCGCAGGCTGGCATTGACGCGAGGGTTGTCGGCGCGCTCAGTGAGGTCCCAGCGATGGATCTGCGCGGCGCGCGCCTGGATCGAATACGACCAGTCGCCGAGCTGCACATCTTTGGCGAGCGCAAGGTCCGGAGTCCCGCTCTTCGCCGTTGCGTCCAGAGCGAACACGCCGCGGACACCGTAATCGCGGCCACGAAAGAGGCGCAACAGGTCGGCAAGGGATACTTCTTCCCAATGCACATGGATCTCAGCAGGCTGCAACCTTGCTGACGTCCCCGCAACGTCTCCCTGCACGATCACGGTGCCGGCCGACTGGAGCGATGCGCCGCTGCGCCAGGGTTGCGCCGACAAACGCAATTGCCAGCGCCCGGGAGCGACCTGCTCGACGCTGCCGGAAACGCCGGTGAAGGCGAACGCCAGTTTCTCGTCGGCGAGTTTGAAGTTGACGCGCCCGTCGTCGATATCGATCCGGCGCAACCGGTTTGCGGGCGTGGCGATCAGCGGAGGACCGTAAGAACGCGCGCTGGCGTTCGCCGGGGGCAGCCAGCGCTCGAGGTTCCAGCGGCCTTCGTGGCTGCGCACCAGAATCAAGCTGGGGCGGCTCAGAGAAAGCGTGCCGAACTCGAAATGTGCACGCAGCAACCCTGTCCAGCGCAGTTTGGCCGTGAGGTGTTCGGCGCGCAGAAAGTATTCGCTGCCGAAAGCGGGGTCTTCGCCAATGGTGACGCGATCGGCGTCCAACTGGGGGCTCGGGAGCAGCAGCACGTTGAAATGCGCGACTTCAACGGGCCGCCCAAAGGCGCGCGCAAGGTGCTCGTTCAGGAAGGTATGGACGCTTCGCGTGCGAACCAGCAGCGACACCCCGCCTTGCGCGGCCACAACCAGGGCCACGAGGAGCAGCGCAGGTCTCCACCATTTGCGCAGCCGGTTCATGTCATTGGGAAGTTTCGCAGAGTGCTCAACAAATGGAAAGACGGTGGAGAAATTCCCAGCCGCTTCTTCTTAGATTGTTTCGCTCGCTAGCTTCTTCGAAATCTTCAGTGCACCGTGCGGAGCATGCGGCTCCAGCGTGTTCGCGTCGGCAGGTGCAGAAGGGTGTCAAAGATTCCACTCAAACGCTGCCAGAACGTGTTGGGGCTATAGTCGGCGCTGCTGGCTTCGACGGACCAGTAGATCAAAAACGGGCGACCCATTACGGCATCGCGATCGACGAATCCCCAGTACCGGCTGTCGGAGCTGTGATCGCGATTGTCGCCCATCGCAAAATAATGGTCCGGAGGAACTACGATCTCGTCACCCTGAGTATGCTTCTTGATCTCGCGAGCCCACTCCGGCACGACGGGTGAGGAGTAAAGCTGGCTCCCCACCGGAGGAAACGCATAATTCAGCGGATCGTAGGGTGCCGAGGGGTCATGCACCACGTACGGCTCATTCAACAGTTTCCCGTTCACGAAGACGCGCTGATCGACAAGTTTCAGGTGGTCGCCGGGCAGCCCGATTACCCGCTTCACGTAATGGGTGTGGTCCTGATAGGGATACTTGAAGACGATGATGTCGCCGCGCTCGAGTGGGCGGTACGGGAGAATTTTTTCGTACCATGCGCCGCGTCCCCCGAAAATGAATTTGTTGACCAGCAGATGGTCACCGACGAGCAGCGTACTTTCCATCGAAGGCGAAGGAATCTTGAAGGCCTGCAAGACAAAGGTGGTGGCGAAAAGAGCCAGGATTACGGTGACCAGCAACGACTCGAAATACTCCGAGAGCGTGGTGTCGTCGCCGTGGTGTTCCTGCGGCTTCGCGGGCTCCTGAGCTTGCACGACAGGTTCTTGGATGGTGATGTCTTCGGTCATTCTCGATTAGTCCGTCGCGGCGGCTTGCTCCAGCCGCTCGAGGGCGCTACGCGCCGCCCGCTGCTCAGCTTCTTTCTTGGTGCTGCCTTCCCCGCTGGCTAGGCACGCGCCGTTGACCCACACCTCGATCTGGAATTTCTTCTGGTGATCGGGACCGCTTTCTCCCGCAAGCCGGTATTCCGCTGGTGGCTGCCCGCGGCCCTGCAGAAATTCCTGCAGCGCGGACTTGCGATCCGACTCCGAGATGCGCTCTCCGCGCTCTTCCAGCGCCTGCTCGAACAGCACGCGGCGGAGCACTCCTCGCGCCGCGGCCAGGCCGCCATCCAGGTAGACCGCCGCGATAACCGCCTCGAACGCATCGGCCAAAAGCGCAGGCTTATCCCGGCCCCCGGTCTTTTCCTCACCGCGGCCGAGGCGGAAATGTTCGCCGAGACGCAGCTGACGCGCTGCCTTCTCCAGTGAACGCGCGTTCACCAGGCGCGCCCGGCTCTTGGAGAGCTGGCCTTCGCTCCATTCGGGAAAAGTGGAGAGCAGATACTCGCTCGCGAGCATATCCAGGACGGCGTCGCCCAGGAACTCGAGCTGCTCGTTGTCGTGCGGAAGCGGACCGGCAGATGCCTCGGCGGCATGGCCGGCGCGCAGCTCCGGAATAGCAGAGCTGTGCGTAAGGGCGCGTTCGAAGAGCTCCGGCCTCGTAAATTGGTAGCCTAGGCGCGCTTCGAGCTGCTCCCTGGTACTGGTCATGGTTGGGACGATTCCGGCCGAACCGGCCATGCTCAGTTCGGGGCGCTGAGCTGCGTCGCGCCGGCCTTCTTGGCTTCTTCGGCGCCGGCCTTGCATGTCGGCTGCAGGCTGCTCTGAATGGCCGCGCATTTCGTAAACGCGTTGACGGCGGCATCGTAGTGCGAAGTCTTGCTGTTCGCCATGCCAAGCAGGTAGAAGTTCACCGGATCGGGCTGCGGATGCGTGTTTGCCTTGATCGACTGCTCGAGCTCGGGAATCGCTTCCGAGTACTTGGTTTCGCGAATGTAGACCAAGCCCAGGCCGCCATGGGCCAGCTCCAGAGTGTCACTCTTCGCTATCAGGAAAGCGTCATCACTTAGGTTTGGCGGCTTGGGCAGTGTGGGGACGATTTCGATCGCTCGCTTCGAGTACTTCTCCGCCTTCTCCAGTTGCTGCACTGCGTCTGGAGCTTTGGGGTCAAAGGTGCGCGCGATGGTCTGGGCCACGACGGCGAGTACCGGCGCATCGTTCGGATTTAGCGCGATTTCCTTGTCGCCCGCATCCAGGAGCTTGGGAACCTGCTGCGTCGCGAAGTATCCGGAGACAAGAGCCTGGTAGGCCGCCGGGCGATACCGGCTCTGCGGATACTTCTGCAAGAAGTCCTCGGTCAGTTGGATCTTTTTAGTGACGGTGGCAGGGTCGACCGCCGGCGCAGCCTCGAAAGCTTTGTACGCGGCTTCTTCCTCCGGCGAGGGGGCCGGGGGCTGGGCGGAATCCATCGACAGCGGAGGCGGATTCTGCCCCTTGTCTTTGTCAGTGGGCTGCTGTTGTTGCTGAGCCGGCGGATTCTGGGTGCTCTGAGTGCCTTGCGCCGTTGCGATTCCGCCGCCGCAAAGCAATAAAGCCGCGAGCGTTCCCACGCTCATGGATGTATTCAAGGTGACTCTCATCTTTAGCTCTCCTAAGTATTTAGCTGAGACCTTCCGTTACGGCCGCTCGGACGGTTTTTCCCCGCTCGAAGCTGCCAGGCCTTTCTGCGCGGCCTGCCGGGCCTGTTCCGGTCCGCCAGTCACGTCCAGCGCCGCGTGATACTCCGTCTTCGCTTGCTCCCGCTGGCCTTCGTCCTCGTAGATGCGCGCCAGATAGATGTGCGACCACGTCAGCACCAGTGGATCTTGCGTCGCCGCGTGCTCCCCTGCGGTCAAACGCCCGAAAACTTCCTTCGCACGCTCGCCATCGTGATCCATCAAGGCCACCATACCCAAGCCATACCAGGCACGCGGCTGATCCGGATACTTCACCAGCACTCTCTGGAACGAAGATTCGGCCGCGCGCGGATTTTTCTCCGCGATGCGGCGCTCGCCTTCGGTGAGGGCCGCGATGGCCTCGGCATCATTGGGGATCGTAGTGGGATGCGGCTTACGCTGCCGCGCGACGTTTTCTTCTGCGGTGGCGTCGGCGGTCTTCGGAGCATCCTCCAATGGCGCAAACTTCAGCGCCTGCGCGCGCTTCACTTCCGCATTGGCATCGATGGCTCGAACCATTTCCGGGAAGTAGAGCTTCATCGAAGGCTCCGAGCCTTCAAAACCTGCCAGTGTGCGGAACAGCGGCCGGACCAAGATATACCCATCGGCATCGTCGGTGTCGATCGCCGCCTCGCGCTCACCGGGTGACATGCGCTTGAGTTTAAGTTCCACGGCGCGCACCAAGCACTCCGCGAAAAACGAGGGGAGATCGTCCTTTAGATCGGGAGCGAGCCTTGGCGCACGTGCGGCGACGTCGAACAGCTGCCGCTTGACCGCGACCACGTGCGGGTACTGCAGCGGCAAAGGATCCAGCAAGAAATGGAGGTACGCATGGCGAACCACGTCGGTAGGAACATCGCCGGAGCCGCTCAAGACGATGGAATAGTGCTCGCCGGAATTGCGTACGTTGGTAATGCGCCCCACGAGAGGTTCCACGATGATGGTGAACGTACGCGGATTGCTCGGGTTCTGCAGCTCTCGCAGGTAGTTCGTGGCGACGAAGATGATTTGCGAAACCGAGTCATGCAGTTCGTCAATCTCGCGGTTGTAAACCGGCTGCATCTGCCTCCAGATCCTGCCGATCCCCTGTTCCTGGTAATACGCAGAAAGGATTTCGCTGAAACCCTCAAGAGAAATGACTTCCGGCGGCAGCTCATCGCGGCGGACCGTTGGGATGAACTTCGGCGCCGGGCCGGAGACGAGTCCGAACCAGACGTATTGCGACAGCATGGCGCTGTTGTCGGCCAACTCGTGCTTGGTGTAAAACTCGCGCAACGCGTCTACGGCCGGGCCTTGCTGGTGCTGCATGCGGTCGCGAAGCTGCGCGCGTACCGGCTTCCAATTCTCAGCGCTGACATTGGCCTCGAATCCTGCCGCCAGCAGCGCGCACATCGTTGTAAACATCACTTCGCTGCCGTCCACGGTAACTGTAGTGATCGGCGCATCTCGCAAGCCGTAGTGGGTCGGGGCCGTCGGAGCAGGCGTCGCCGCGGGTGCCTGCGCCGGAGTCTGTGCGGGGGGCTGCGCTGGCGTCTGCGCCTGGGCGCGGGCAGGCTGCGGCAGCATCACCCCAGCGCACCACACCACCAACCCTATCTGCCGAAGAAATCTGCTCATGGTATTTGCCGGCATTCCTGCTGGGACCGGAAGCGTCTGAATCCGTTCATCCTACTCAGCCGGCGACGAGTTCACGATTGCACCGCATCGCCGCGCCTTCTTGCCAACATACAAGGCGACCCAGCAATTCGTCAAGGAATCGCCCGAGCTTTGCGACGGAGTCACGCTCGCCGGCCCAGCCAACACTTGTGTCTCCCCAACGCATCTGCTAACAGGGAAGATGCGTCTGTGCCCTGCAAGGATGGTTCACGCCCATGCGTAACGGTTGGAAAACAAATACGTTTTTGGCAGCGTGCGTGATCGCTGCCGGTGTTTTGCCTACGCGCGTTTCCGCCCAGTTGGTTCGCCAGGATCTAATACCGCAGTCGGCGGCGGCGCAAACCACTGCCCCAGCGGCGGCGCCCACGCCGATGGGTAAACGGCGGCTCTCGCAAGAAGTTCAACTCACGGGTGATCAGCTTTGGATGGATACGGGCATCAGCGTACTGCCCGGCGAGCACGTCGTCGCAACCGTTACGGGCAAGATGCACTACTCGGACACACCAGACGACGCGGGTCCCGAAGGCCTGACGCGCGGCTTCAAGGACTTGATCCGGATTCTTCCCTACAACGCCGCGGGCCGCGGCGCGCTGATCGGCCGCGTCGGAGACGCAACCGTGGCCCAACCGTTCCTGATCGGTGCGCATTGCAACGTGATTTCCTATTCAGGTGGCTCGCTCTCGCTCGGCATCAACCAGATGAGCATCGATACCGGCGACGGCACATACACCGTGCGCATCGAAATCTACGCCCCAGACTCCGGCTTCCTGGCCGTCAAGCAAGTGGATCGCATGCCGGGAGTTGACGCCTCCCTTTTCTCTAGGATTCCCCGCCGCATCGGCGACAAAGCAGGTGATCCCGGGGACATGGTCAACTTTCTGGTGATCGGCTCGGAAGCTGCGATGCAGAAAGTGTTCACCACCGCCGGATGGGTGAAGGTCGACGCCGACGTGAAAGAGACGTTCCTGCACGGTTTCCTGCAAAGCATGTCCAAGGAATCGTATTTGACAATGCCGATGAGCCAGTTGTACTTGTTCGGGCGGCCTCAAGATTACGGTTGGGCGCACGCCGAGCCTATTCAAGTGGTGGCCTCGCGCAACCACCTGCGCATCTGGAAGGCACCCTTTCAAGCGGGCGGGCAGACCGTGTGGGTCGGCGCGGCGACGCACGACATCGGCTTTGAGAAAGATCAGCGCAATAACGGCCTGACGCACAAGATCGATCCCGATATCGATCTGGAGCGCACCTACGTTGAGAAAACGCTGACCTCGACGGGCCTGGTCGCCGAAGTCGAGCACTACTTGCCCGACAATCCGATGAAGGAAGCCAAGACCGCAACCGGTGGCACCTTTCATTCCGACGGCCACGTGGTCATCATGAAACTAAGCGACGACGCAAAAAATCTTTCTGCGGGATCGACCGGGGAATCACTAAGAGCGCGCGGCTCTGATTATTCGTTGACACCTCGTTCAGCGGAAACGTATCGTTTAGGCCGCTTGCGTACGCCACAAATCCACCAAGGAACTCTCCCAATGCATCGCCTGATCCGTTTTATCACGAGTGTTTTCTGCCTTGCGGCGGTTGTTGCTGCCCTGCGCTTTGCGCCGTTGGAACCGATGGGCGCGCAAGGAAGACCGAGCGCCGAAGCGGAAATCCGGGAGCACTATACAAAACACGAATTTCGCATTCCCATGCGCGATGGCGTGAAGCTATTCACAGCCGTCTACGTTCCAAAGGATACTTCGCAGGTCTACCCCTTCCTGATCGTTCGCACGCCGTACAGCGTGGCTCCCTATGGCGCGGATCAGTATCCGCGGCGTCTGGGCCCGGCGCTCAGTTTTGTCCGCGATGGATTCATCTTCGTCGAGCAAGATACCCGCGGCCGCTTTCTGTCCGAAGGCACCTTCATGGAGATGACACCGCACAAAGACGTTAAGTCGTCGGCCACCGACGTCGACGAAAGCACGGACACCTACGACACTATCGAATGGCTCCTGCATCACGTTGCGAACAACAACGGCAAGGCCGGCATCTGGGGCATTTCGTATCCGGGATTTTATGCCGCCGCAGGCATTATCGATTCGCATCCGGCGCTGAAGGCGGCTTCGCCGCAAGCTCCTGTCACGGACCTCTATATGGGCGACGACGCCTATCACAACGGCGCCTACATGCTCGAAGCCAATTTCGGCTTTTGTACTTTCTTCAAACCGCGCGCGGAAATTGCGCCGCCTCCGGCCGTTTTTCCGCGCTTCGACTACGGCACCACCGACGGCTACGACTACTTCCTGCACATGGGTCCGCTCTCCAACGCGAGAAAGCTCCTGAAGGACAAAGTCAGCTACTGGGATGACCAGGTCATTCATCCGAACTACGACGATTTCTGGAAGGCCCGCAACATCTCGGCGCACATGAAGAATGTGCATTGCGCGGTGCTGACGGTGGGCGGATGGTTCGACGCCGAAGACCTAGTCGGTCCGCGCAAGATTTTTCGCGCCGTAGCCGAAAACAATCCCGGCACATCCAGCAAACTCGTGTATGGACCTTGGGTGCACGGCGGATGGGCCGGCACCGATGGCGATCATCTGGGTGACGTCAGCTTCGCGGCGAAGAATTCGGACTTTTACAACGATCGCATCCTGCTGCCGTTCTTTCGCCAATATTTGAAGGATGCCGAAGACGCTAAGCTTCCGACGGCGTACATGTTCGAGACCGGAACCAACGTCTGGCGCAAATACCCTGCCTGGCCGCCCAAAAACGCCGAACCGCGAACGCTGTACCTGCACGATGGCGGGCAGCTCTCCTTCGATCCGCCCGGCGACACGCGGATCGGGTTCGATGAATATGTCAGCGACCCAAATCACCCGATCCCATTCGTCGATATGCCCGCCACGGACATACCGCAGGTGTACATGGATGCCGACCAGCGTTTTGCCGGGAAGCGCCCCGACGTCCTGGTCTACCAAACGCAGCCGCTCGATGAGGACATTACGGTCGCCGGTCCCGTGTCGCCGCGCTTGTGGGTCTCGACCTCCGGAACGGACTCCGACTTCGACGTGAAGATCATCGACGTCTATCCGATGAACTATCCCAATCCGGATCCGAATCCACGTGATGTGGAAATGGGCGGCTACCAACAATTGGTGCGCGGCGAGCCCTTCCGCGGGAAATTCCGCAACAGCTTCGAGAAGCCCGAGCCGTTCGTTCCCGGGCAACCGACAGCTCTGGATTTCGCTTTGCCCGACATTAACCACACCTTCCGCCGCGGACACCGCATCATGGTGCAGATCCAAAGCACCTGGTTCCCACTGACCGATCGCAATCCACAAAAGTTCATCAACATCCCGGACGCAACGGAAGCGGACTTCCAGAAAGCCACCGAGCGCATCTACCACTCCAAACAAAACGCCTCGGCCATCGTACTGCCGGTGTTGAAATAGCGTCGAAGGGGTGTAACTAGACGTCAACGAAATTACCGGCGAACTTCTCCACCGCCCTGATGACTCAACCTACGGGGTTTCTCTTCTCTGACTACACACACAATGGTATGGGTCTGATGAATGCTGTCTCTTAGTATGAATTCGAAAATGTTTGATCGGCCCTAGAATCACGCCCGCCCTTTAAACCGGTCCGCTAAGTTCTTGCCCATGCTTGGCAAGATCAAGATCTTAAAGACCAGCGGGCAAAAGGAAAAAACGATGCGTTACGCGGTTGCCATTCGCTCTCTACTGTTGTGCTTTGTTTGTCTGGCTTTCTCTCATATTTCCTCGGCACAAGTCACCATTTCTGTCAGCTTCGGCCCTCCTGCTCTTCCTGTTTACGAGCAGCCGATGTGCCCGGATGACGGCTACCTCTGGACGCCTGGCTTTTGGGCCTACGACGACGACGACGGCTACTATTGGGTGCCCGGCACCTGGGTGGAAGCTCCCCAACCGGGTTATCTTTGGACTCCTGGCTATTGGGGCTGGGATGACACCCAGACCGTTTTCATTTTCCATGATGGTTATTGGGGGCCGCATGTAGGCTTCTATGGCGGCATCGATTATGGCTATGGGTATGGAGGTCGCGGTTATGAGGGCGGCCGCTGGGAAAACAACCACTTCTACTACAACACCTATGTGAATCGCGTTAACACCACGATCATCCGCAACACCTACAACACTACAATCGTCGAAAATAACACCACCCGCGTTAGCTACAACGGCGGCCGCGATGGGGTCACTGCTCGTCCAACCGCCCAGGAAGAAACATTCAACCGGGAGCAGCACATTCCCCGCGTAGCCGCGCAAAACGAGCACATCCAACAAGCGCGCTCGAATCCCGAACTGCGGGCCTCCCAAAATCAGGGCAAGCCGCCCATCGCGGCTACCGCCAAACCAGCCGACTTCAAGAGCGGCGCAGTACCCGCCAAACAAGCCGGCGGCGCGTACAAGGCTCCTCCCCCCAATGCAGCCCACAAAGGCAACGAGGCTCGCCCAGCAACAGAGGCTTCCCCCGCAGATCGGCCGGCTGCCAAAACGGAAGCGCCTCCCAAATCCAATGGTCACGCGAAGGACCTGGAGGAGCACAAGCCTACGCCGCCCAATCCGGGCAATGCCGCAAACGACAAGAAATACCAACAGCAGCAAGAGAAGCTGGCACAGAAACAAAATCAAGAACACCAAAAGCTGGCCCAGCAACAGGAAAAAGAACACCAGCAAGCGGATAAAAAGAACTCCAACGACGCGCAAAAACAGCAAATGGAAGAACGCCACACGCAACAGACCCAACAACTCGAACAAAAGCATGCCACTCAACAAGACAAGGTGCAGCAGCATCAACAGCCAAAGCCTGCGCCCAAACCCGAAGAGAAGCGCCCTCAATGACAAACGCTGCACTAACCTCGGGGTAGTTGAAGAACTTGATGGGACGCGGCCGCTGGCCGCGTCCCATCAAACGGTTTCCGCAGCGCCGGGCTTCCGTCCGGCATCCCGCTCTCCACTCTATTTCAAGTTAGCGTATTCCGCCTTCGCTTGCTTCAGGACAGGAACATCAGGATCGGCATTTTTCCATAACGCGAAGAAATCCTGATACGCCGCTTTCGCCTTCGCGGCATCTCCGGAGAGCGCGTACGCGCGCCCAAGCCCGAGATGCGCCAACGCCCCAATCGACTCGTTCCCGACCACGCCCGCATGGTCCAGAATCTTCTGAAACTCGACTACCGCCGCGGTACCCTGCTTCGCCGCCAAATCCGCCTCGCCGCGCAGGTACACCGGATAGAGAGCAAAGGTGAAAGACATATTCCCTTGCGCCAGTTCGTAAGGCTCAGCCACCGCCAGCGCGTCGATGGCTCGCTTGCCGTCGCCGCTGTGCAACGCGATGGCGGCACGGATCATCGGCAGAGAATTGAACTGCACAGTCGTGTCGTCCTTGAAACGTTTGTTCAGATCGGCGGTCAATCGCTCGGCCTGCGCTGAATCGCCTGCCAGCCCGAGCGCAATAGCCGAGAATGCCACAGCGACTTTGCTGTTTGCGGTGGCCAGCGCTGCCTGCGCCTGTTGCCGGGCTACGGCTATGTTGCCGGCCAATGCTTCGCGCACCGCGTCGTGGGCCTCATATTCCGCAGCCGTTTCTTTCTCATCCACGCGTTGCGCGGAATCGGCGGCGCGGCGCGTCAACTCCAAAGCCTTCGCGAACTGGCCGCGGTATGCCGCAGTCGCTGATTCCAAAAAAAGGATCTGATCGTCGATTCCTGGTTTGCCCGTCGCGCCGGCCACCTGCCGCTCCATCGCGGCAGCGTCGTACTGGAGGAAATACACGTTGTACAGAAGTAGAGGAAGCCAAGGCGAGTCAATATTGTGGGCACGCGACTCCTGTGCTGTGGCCTTCGCCTGATCGAGTTGGCCGATCCACTGGTAACTGTAACCCAGATTCACGTAGTTATTGCCGCTGCCGGGATTGAGCTTCAGCGCCTGCAGCGCCGCGGCATGAGCTTTCTCGTAGTCTCCCATCAACGCATAAGTGACCCACAGGTAAGCCGGCGGCTCCTCATCATGAGGGTAGGTTTGTGCCCATAACTGATACGAGGTGCGGGCGGCCTCAAGATTTCCCGTGACGACAAGCTCGTAAAAGGAGGAAATGGCCAGCTTTTCGCTCTCGCTCGTGCGCTCCCGCAATTCGTAAGCCTTGCGAGTATTCTCGGCACAGCGATCGCCTTCACTGAGGGGTTGATAACTCTGGCCCAACTTCAGATAAGCCATGGCGAAATTGGGATCCAGGGAAATCGCCCTTTCAAACAGAGGGATCCCGGCGGCGTAGTCGTTTGCCACGTCGATCGTTTGATTGCCGAGGGTATAGGCCTGCAGCGCCTCGAGGGACGGCGTGGTCACGTTTTCCTGCAGAGCGTCGTACTTCTGGACCGAGGCCAGCGATTCTCCCAATTTGCCGCGCAGCTTGGCGGCGGCGTCTCCCAGAGCCACCAGCACCTGCTCTTTGCCACTCGCCGTCACCTGCTCTTGCGACAGCACGTCGCCACTGCGGCAGTTCACCGCCTTCAGGCCCAAGACATACTGGCTGCCCAAACTCGATATGGAGCCTTCAATGGTGGCTGCGCTGGCCGTGCGTTGGCAAACCTCGCGCGCCAGTTCTGGCGTGAGCCGCACCTGCTTTGGCTGGCTCATCAGTGCCAGCGTCTGCGCGATACGCTGGTCCGCAATAAGGCTCAGAAATGGCGATTGCTCGAGTTGCGCCGTAAGCCCCTGTCGCAGCGTGCCGTCGAAAACGGGGTCACCAGTGGTGTTCGTGAAGTCCGCCAGAACAACCGTGTCTTCGTTCGTGAGCTTAGAAGGCTGTCGATGAAAGAAATAAGCCGCGACGGCCCCTGCAAGAGCGAGCACCGTCAGGGCTGCTCCGGCGATCCAGGGCAATCGTTTGCTCGGCGCGCCTGCCGGCGGCTGCGTCACTCCCGACAATTTTTGCGAATCACTGTCGCGTCTCAGCCGCTGCAGGTCCGCTCGCATCTCCGCCGCGCTCTGGTAGCGCAGCTCGCGATCCTTCTCGAGCGCTTTGTCGATAATCCGTTGCAGCTCCGGTGGCACGTCAGGATTCAGCCGCGACGCCGGAGTCGGCCGTCCTTCCAGGATCGCGCTGAAGATCACCGCGGAACTCTCGCCGCGAAACGGCAGGGCGCCCGTGGCCATCTCGTACAAGACGGCGCCGAAGGAAAACAGGTCGCTGCGAGCATCCAGTTCCCTGGCCCGCGCTTGCTCCGGAGACATGTACGCGATCGTGCCCAGCGTGCTGCCGGGACTTGTCAGGTGCTCAGGATCGCCGCCCTGCGTCGCCAGAGTGTCTCCGTCCATCGCTGTGGACGAGCTCGCCGCCGAACTGACTTTGGCCAAACCAAAATCGAGGATCTTGGCGTGGCCACTTTCCGTCACGAAAATGTTTGCCGGCTTAATGTCCCGGTGGACGATGCCTTTCGCGTGGGCGGCGCTCAGTCCGTCGGCCACTTCAATCGCCACATTGAGCAACGTCTCTAGTTCCATGGGCCGGCCGGCGATGGCGTGCCGTAAGGTCTTGCCTTCCAAAAGCTCCATGGCAATGAAGGCTTTGCCGTTTTCCTCGCCGATGTCATGGATGGTGCAAATATTGTGATGATTCAGCGCCGACGCAGCCTGCGCCTCCCGCTGGAATCGCGCCAGAGCTTGTGGGTCTTTGGCTACGTCATCGGGCAGGAACTTCAGGGCCACGAAGCGGCGTAGACGAGTGTCTTCCGCCTTGTAGACCACTCCCATTCCGCCACCGCCGACCTTCTGGGTCACGCGGTAGTGCGAAATTATCTGGCCGATCAGCGCTTCAGTGTCCGCCACGGTGCGGCCATCTTAAGTTGCGTGTCGGAAGTGAGTCAACGAAACAGTCGAGCTAGCAGGAAAATCGCACTTCTTACGCCGGCGGGCTATCTTCTGCGTCAAGCGAGACGATCTCTTCCGACTCGAAGTCCGGCTGGCTCTGCAGCAACCTCACGCAGCGGTTCCAGCGCAAAATCGCGTCGTCATTCCCTGGAGGATGAACTCGCTCGGCTTCGCCAAAACATTCCAGGGCCCGCTCCAAAAGCGGCAGCAGCGTATGGGGAGCACGCCCGGCACGGAGCTGCGCCTTCACGCGGCGCTCGCACAAAAGCCCTATGTAATAGTGGCGCTCGTACGGATCTTTCAAGCTCTGGAAAATCTTCTCGACTTCCGAGTAACGATCCGTCGCTTCGCCGGTGAACTGGTCGGTGATCGTGAGGCCGAGAGTGCGCAGCCCCAGCGCATGATTTGGGTCCGCCGCCAAAATATCGCGGCAAATCGATTCTGCCTCTTCCGGCTCGTTCAAGTAGCGGTACAGCTCGGCTTTGGCGATAGCCTCCGCGATGCCCGATTTGGATATGGTCTTCAGCTTCAGATCCATAGAGCCTCCTGCGGTAAGTCTTAGTCAGCGGGCGCGCCGCGAATCTTGCGCGCGATCCACACCAGCGGATCGTAATACCGGTCCACGATGCGCTCCTTCAGCGGAATGATGGCGTTGTCCGTGATATGGATGTCTTCGGGACAAACTTCCGTGCAGCACTTGGTGATGTTGCAATAGCCGATTCCCAATTCATCGCGCAAGAGCTTCTCGCGGTTGGCCCCGTCCAGAGGATGCATCTCCAACCCCGCCACGCGAACGAAAAACCTCGGGCCGCCGAATTGCTGGTGCTTGTCGTGATCGCGAAGGACGTGGCACACGTTTTGGCACAAAAAACACTCGATGCACTTGCGGAATTCCTGCACCCGGTCGGCGTCCTCTTGATAGAACTTCCAATCCGTTCCCGGCTTCGGCTGAAACGGTGGAATCTTCTTGTTCACGCTATAGTTCCACGAAACATCGGTGACCAAGTCCTTGATCACCGGGAAGGTCTTCAGCGGCACCACCGTGATGGCCTGATCCAAAGGCAGCGAGTCCATGCGCGTCTTGCACGTCAGGCGCGGCTTCCCATTCACTTCCGCCGAGCACGAACCGCACTTCCCTGCCTTACAGTTCCACCGCACCGCAAGATCGCCGGCCAGGTGCCCCTGAATGTAGTGCAGCGCGTCGAGCACCACCATCCCCGGCGCCACCGGCACCTTGTACTCGACGGTCTGCCCGCCGTTGTCATCTCCACGAAAGACGTTGAGAATCGCATCCGCCATTGCTCAGCTCTCCTGTGCCACTACTTGTCCTCGGCCAAAATCTGCTTCAATTCCGGCGGCGGTTCGGGCTTCGGATCTTGGCGCAGCGTCATGCCCAATGCGTCGCGCTTGATCACATTGTTTTTTGTGCCCCACTCGGCGCTCGACTCCGGGAAATCGATGCGGCTGTGCGCCCCGCGGCTTTCTTCGCGCACCAACGCGCTGCGTGCCACGGCTTCGGAAATCGTCAGCATCGACTTCAGATCCAGCGCCAGATGCCAGCCAGGATTGAACATCCGTGAGCCTTCCACGCTGGTGTGCGACCAGCGCTCATTCAGCTTGACCAATTCGTTGAGCGCTTTCTGCACGTCCTCTCGCGTGCGGAAAATTCCCACCAGGCTCTGCATGGTGGTTTGCAGGTCGCGGTGGATCGCGTAGGGACTTTCACCGCTCTGCCGCTGGAACGGCGCGAGCGCGTATTTTTCCGCCGCGTCGATCTGCTCCGCATCGATCCTCGGGGCTGAAGTCTCCTTGGCGTGCTTGGCCGCAGCGAGTCCTGCGCGGCGTCCGAACACAAGCAGATCGGACAGCGAATTCCCGCCCAGTCGGTTGGCGCCATGCAATCCCGCCGCCGCTTCGCCCGCCGCGAACAGTCCTGGCAACGTGCTCTGCGCTGTTTCTGCCTCGACGCGAATGCCTCCCATCACGTAGTGGCAAGTCGGGCCGACTTCCATCGGCCCTTTCGTGATGTCCACGTCCGCGAGTTCCTTGAACTGGTGATACATGCTGGGAAGTTTCTTCTTCACGTACTCGGCGGGCTTGTGAGAAATGTCCAGATAGGCTCCGCCGTGCTCGGTGCCGCGTCCTTCTTTCACTTCTGTGTAGATTGATCGCGCCACGACATCGCGCGTCGAGAGTTCCATGCGCTTGGGGTCGTACTTCTCCATGAAGCGCTCGCCCATTTTATTGCGCAGGATTCCGCCCTCGCCGCGCACCGCCTCGGTCACCAGAATTCCCTGCACGCCCGGCGGCCACACCATGCCCGTCGGATGGAACTGCACGAACTCGAGATCCATCAGCTCGGCGCCCGCTTCGTACGCCAGCGCCATTCCATCGCCCGTGTATTCCCACGAGTTCGACGTGATCGGCCAAGCTTTGCCGATGCCGCCGGTGGCCATCACCACCGACTTCGCCTTGAAAATCACGAAGCGCCCTTGCTCGCGCCAATAACCGATCGCGCCCACGCAGCGTTCGCCATCGGTGAGCAGCCGAACGATGGTGCACTCCATGTACACATCGAAGCCCATGTGGACGCCGCGGTCCTGTAGCGTGCGAATCATTTCCAGGCCGGTGCGATCGCCCACGTGGCACAGCCGCTTGTAGGTGTGCCCGCCGAACGCGCGCTGCAAGATGTTTCCGTCTGCCGTGCGATCGAACAGCGCGCCCCATTGCTCGAGTTCCCGCACGCGCTCCGGCGCTTCCTGGGCGTGAAGCTGCGCCATGCGCCAGTTGTTCAGCATTTTTCCGCCGCGCATGGTGTCGCGGAAGTGCGTGCGCCAGTCGTCCTTGGTGTCGACGTTGGCCATGGCCGCGGCGATGCCGCCTTCCGCCATCACCGTGTGCGCCTTGCCCAGCAGCGATTTACTCACCACGCCCACGGACACGCCCTGCGCCAGCGCCTCAATGGCTGCCCGCAGACCCGCGCCACCCGCTCCGATCACCAAAACGTCATGCTCGTGTGTCTCAAACTTGTCGCTCAAAAGAGCCTCACATCTTGAATGGCGCCGCTCGACACCAGCCGCACATAGAAGTCCGCCAACCCCACCGAAAACAAACTCAGCCACGCAAACAGCATGTGCCGCTCATTCAAAAATGTGAGCCACCGCCACGCTTTGTAGCGCGGCTTGCCGAAGGTTGCGCAAGAAAAGCAATCGAGCTTCCCGCCCGCCAGATGCCGCAGGGAATGGCACGACAGCGTGTAGGTGGTCAGCAAGCAGATGTTCACCAGCAAAACCAGCGTGCCCACGCCGGCGCCGAACTTCCCGTCAAAAAAGAACGCTTGGATCGCATCTTTCCACAGGAAAACCAGAAAAAGGATTGCCAGATACAAGCAATACCGATGCAAATTCTGAAGGATAAAAGGAAACTTCGTCTCGCCGCTGTACGAGCGCTTTGGCTCGCCCACCGAACACGACGGCGGATCGAGAAAAAAAGCCCGGTAGTACGCTTTGCGGTAGTAGTAGCACGTGGCGCGGAAGCTGAGGGGTCCGCCGAGAATCAGGATCGCGGGAGAAAACTTCCACCAATGGTGGCTGGGGTCGATCAGGGGCGAATAAAACGGAGACAAATACGGTCCCCACTCGTAAAATTTGCCCTCAAACGCGCGCAACGTCGCGTACAGGCCAAATCCCCCGAGCACCGCGATCACCGGAAGAATTTCCACCCACCACGCATCGCGCCGCAGCGTCGCGCCCAAGCCGCTTTTTGCCGCAGAAGCCCCGCTTGCCGCCATCGATTCACCTCAGCGACGCCTAGCCTAACGGCAATTCCGCGGTTTGGAAACAGTTTTCCTCATGTCCACAAAAGAACTTTCCAATCGTTGCTTCATCGAAACTTGTGCGAAAATGCTAGGTTGCGGACCGCGGGCAGACCGCGCCACAACAAATCTTGCGTTTCCAGGAGAAGCGATTCGTGGCTGCGAAAACCAACATCGGCATCCTCACCGGCGGCGGCGATGTCCCCGGCTTGAATCCCGTCATCAAGTCCGTCGTGTACCGCGCGACCGAAATGGGCCGCGAGGTCATTGGCATCCGCAAAGGCTGGGAAGGCCTTACGCACATGACCGGACCCGACGATCCCGTCTACGTTCGCCCGCTCACGCGCGACAACACCCGCACCATCGATCGCACCGGCGGCACCATTCTCCACACCTCGCGCACCAATCCGCGCAAAATGGCCGAAGGCAAGTTGCCCAAGCACATCGCAGCGGACCGCATCAAGAGCCTGCCCTTCAACGGCAAGCACTATGACTTCACGCAAGTAGTTCTCGACAATTTGGACCGCTTGGGCATTGGCTGCCTGGTCACCATCGGCGGCGACGACACGCTGAGTTTCTCCGCCGCGCTTTCCGCCGCGGGCATGCCCGTCATCGCCATTCCCAAGACCATGGACAACGACGTCCAGGGCACGGAATATTGCATCGGTTTTTCCACCGCCATCACCCGCGCCAAGGAACTGATCACGCGACAACGCACCACACTTGGTTCCCACGAGCGCATCGGCATTTTTCGCATTTTCGGACGCGACGCTGGCTTCACCGCCCTCTACACCGCATATGTCACCTCGACGCGCTGCTTGATTCCCGAATATCCTTTCGACCTCGATCGCGTCACGCAAATCCTCTCCGACGACAAGCGCAACAACCTCAGTCACTACGCCCTAGTGGTCGTTTCCGAAGGCGCTACATGGAAGGAAGGCACCGTGGCCGAAATCGGAGAGGCTGATGCTTACGGTCATCGCAAGAAAGCGGATATCGGCCAAGCCCTCGGCGAAGAAATCCGCCGCCGCACCGGCAACGAAATCATGATCAGCGACCTGACCTACGACTTGCGCAGCGGCGAACCCGACGCCATCGACCAGCTCGTGGCCATCACGTTCGCCAACATCGCGGTGGAAATGCTCTTCGACGGCGTCACCGGACGCATGGTCGGCATCCAGAACGGCTGCTACGCCCACGCGCCGCTGCCCGCTTCGTCTCTCGGCGCCCGCAAAGTGGACATCGCCACGCTGTACAACACCGAGCGCTACCGCCCCAACTACACCTCAAAGCTGGGCGGGCCGCTGCTCTTCAATCACCTCTGACGCCCGTTGCGAGCATCGCAGGTGATGTCCCCTCTCTAGTGCTTTTATATGATTGCCACGCCTGACCGCGTCCTCTAAGTTTACGCAAAGCTCGAAGGACCTAAAAACCGAAAGGCGCGCGACACATGAGAATTCTTAAGCTATTGGTGTGCCTGGCCGCAGTTTTAGCCGCACCGAATGTCTTCGCTCAGCAGATCACCGGCAGCGTACGGGGCACCGTCACAGATCCCAGCGGCGGGGTGGTGGAAGGCGCCAACGTCTCCGCGCGCCAGACCGAAACCGGCCTCACGCGCACCGGCACCACCGATCACGCCGGCACGTATCTGCTCCTCGAGCTTCCGGTGGGGCACTACCAGCTGCAAATCGAGCACTCTGGCTTCCAGACCTACATCCAGCAAGGCATCTCCATCGACGTCAACGAATCCGCTACCATTTCGGTGGCCCTCAAAGTCGGCGGAGCCAACGACAAAGTGGAAGTCGACGCTGACGCCGATATCATTCAGGCCGCCGTCACCAGCCTCGGCACTGTGGTCTCCGAACGCGAACTGCTCGATCTCCCGCTCAACGGCCGTAACTTCACGCAACTCGGCCTCCTGCAACCCGGCGTTGTGCCTCTCACACCAGGGCTCGCTGAAGCCGGCGGCTCGCTGCGCGCCAGCCAAGCCTACGCCGTCAACGGGCAGCGTCCCGAATCCAACGATTTCCTGATCGACGGCGCGAACAACTTCAACGGTGTGGATGGCGGCTTCGTCCTGAAGCCGCCCGTCGATGCGATCGCTGAATTCCGCATCCTGACGCACAACGCCAACGCGGAATTCGGTAACAGTCTCGGCTCTACGACCAACATCATCACCCGCTCGGGCACCAACGAAATTCACGGCGCAGTGTGGGAATTTTTTCGCAACGACGTCTTTGACGCCACCAACTACTTCGCGTCCGAAACCGAGCCTCTGAAGCAAAATCAGTTCGGCGCATCGCTCGGCGGCCCGGTCCGTAAAGACAAGACCTTTCTATTCGGCTTCTACGAGGGCTTCCGCAATCACCAGGGCGAGACGCAATCCTCGACGGTTCCCTCCGTTGCCGAGCGTTCCGGCGATTTCTCCGCCTCCTGCCCCGAAGGTTTCACCGGCGGCTTCTGCAACAATCAAAACCACCAACTTTTCAACGTCATCCTCAACAAGCCTTATCCCAACAACCAGCTCACCGACATCAATCCGCTCTCCGTCGGCCTGCTGGGCCTGTTTCCGCTTCCCAACAGCGGCACCAACCTCTTCACCTCCACCGAGGTTGTGACCCAAAGCTACGACCAGTTCGGTATCCGCCTCGATCACTACCTCACGCCCTCCGACGCCCTCAATTTCCGCTACATGTTCAACGACGGCGATCAGTTCAATCCCATCCCCGTCTCCGGAGCCAGCGTCCCCGGCTTTCCGGTGGGCCAGAATCAGCGGGCGCAGAATTTCGTGGCGCAGGAAACGCACACCTTCAATCCCGCGCTGATCGGCGTGTTGCGCTTCTCCTACCTGCGCAACAAATTTCTCTACGGCGAGCGCACCAATCACACCACTCCGGCTGCGCTCGGCTTCGCCTACACTCCCAGCCTCGATGTCGCCGTCGGTCCTCCGTTCATTCAGATCAACGGCTACACCACGGTGGGCGATCCCATCACCGGGCCGCGCAATTCCTACGAAAATGCTTTCGACTACAGCAGCTCGATCAGTTGGGTTCACGGGCGCCACGATCTGAAATTCGGCGGAGGCTACGAACATACCCAAATCAATGTCCTGCAAGGCATTGCCACCAACGGCTTCTTCGTCTTCGCTCCCTTCCCGGTCGTACCCAATGCTTTCGCCAGCTTCCTGTTCGGCGCGCCGGTCTTCTTCCTGCAAGGGCGCGGCGATTTTTCCCGCGGCATTCGCGGCAATTCCCTGAACGGGTACGCGCAGGACACTTATCGCGTAAACCGCCGCCTCACGTTGAACCTCGGTCTGCGCTACGACCTTCCTTTTCCCGACACCGAGGTGCAAAATCGCCAAACCCTGTTCATCCCCGGCCGCCAATCCACGGTTGTTCCCAGCGCTCCCGAAGGCCTGCTCTATCCAGGCGACGCCGGCGTTCCTCGGGGCCTGATCCCTACTTTCAAGAAAGGTTTCGGGCCGCGGGTCGGTTTCGCGTGGGATCCCACCGGCAGCGCAAAATGGCTGGTCACTTCCGCCTACGGCATCTTTTATGAGCCTTACTACACCGGGCAGGGTGGTCCACTGCAGTCTCCCATCAGCGCGCCCCCCTATCTACAGACTGAGCAAATCAGCTCGCCTAACTTCGCCGATCCCTTTAATGGGAATCCTCCGGTGAATGGGCAGTTCGCCACGCCGCTCACGAACCTTACTCTCGACGCGAAACTCCCGCTGCCGTATACCCAGGACTACGATCTAAACATCCAGCGCTCGTTCGGCGCGAACCTGCTCCTCCAAGTCGGCTACGTGGGCACCAAAGGCACCAAGCTCCCGCGCTTCATTGAAGGCAATCCGGCCATCTATATTCCCGGAGTCTCCACGCCAGACAACGCCGATCAGCGCCGCCTCTACTCCGGCTGCACACTCGCCGATCCCCCGACGGACTGCAAATTTTCCTCTACCGGCCTGATCGCTGGCATCGCCAACTCCAGCTACAACGCGCTGGAAGTTAGCCTGAAACAGCGCTTCAGCCATGGACTTTCCTTCCTCGCTTCCTACACCTACTCCAAGGCGATCGACGACGCCTCTTCCTTCAATATGACCGGGTCCGCCGCCAAGCCCGTCGCCGGCGAAAATGATCTGGCGCAAAATCCTTTCGATCTCGCCGCCGAACGCGGACCGTCGTTGTTCGACGCGCGCCACCGCCTCGTCTTCAGCTATCAGTGGAGCCTGCCGTTCTTCCATCAAGCGGCCGGCCTCACACAGGCCGCGCTCGGCGGATGGCAATTGAACGGGATCTTTACCGCCATGAGCGGCACGCCGTTCACAGTCTTTGATTCCACCGATGTATCCGATCAGGGCGGCGCACCGGAAATCACCGGCTTCTCCGCAAATCGCCCCAACGTGATCGCCGGTGAAGATCCAAATTCCGGCCCCAAGACCGTTGGCGCATGGCTCAACCGCGCCGCCTTCGCGCAAGTGATCCCCGACCCCAACTCCCCTGTCCAGCAATTCGGCAATGCCGGCCGCAACATCGGTGTCGGCCCACGTTTCGCGGATTGGGATTTCTCCATCTTTAAAATCTTCCGCGTAACGGAATCGAAGGACATCCAGTTCCGCGCCGAATTCTTCAACATCCTCAACCATCCGAACTTCCGGCTGCCCGACAGTGACATCAGCTCGCCCACGTTCAACCAAATCCAGGCCGCGCTGCCGCCGCGCGTAGTTCAGCTCGCGCTTAAGTTTCTGTTCTGATCTCGCCGTGAAGGAAAACGCAAATGCCGCACATCCCGCTACCTGAAGGCATTCCCGGAATCGTCGGGCCGATGATGTTCAGCCCGGACACCGCCAAGCCACTCAACGAACTCGCCGAAATCCTGCTCCGTGGCAGCAACACCCTCTCGCCCGGAGAGCGCGAGATGATTGCCACCTATGTCTCCTCGCGCAACGACTGCTACTTCTGCCAGACCGTTCACGGCGCTGTCGCCGCACACCACTGGCGAGGCAACGAAGAATTGGTTGCGCAGATAAAGCGCGACTTCGAAACCGCGCCCATTTCCGACAAGCTGAAAGCCCTGTTGACCATTGCCGGCAAGGTCCAGCAGGGAGGCAAGCAAGTGACAAGCGAAGACGTCGCACGCGCCCGGCAACTCGGCGCTACGGACAAGGAAATTCATGATACGGTGCTGATCGCCGCCGCCTTCTGCATGTACAACCGCTACGTCGACGGCCTGGCCACCTGGGCGCCTGAAAATGCTCCCGAAATCTATCGCGCCAGCGGGAAGCGTCTCGCCGAGGAAGGCTACCTGACCTCGATACCGCGCCCGTCGATCTCACAGAAACAAAATGCGTAGGCTCAAGCTCCGCATCAGCCCCAAGGCCCGAACAACGTTGCTCATTGTCTTCATCACCATCGCTGTCGTCTACGCCGCCTTCGCTGGCACGGTCCTGTGGGCTATGCGCCAGCCCCCGGAGACCTTCGGCAGGGTCATGGCAAAAATGCCCGGCCCTATCCCCTTCCTTCTCTTTCCCTTCGAAACCGCTTGGACCCACAGCCGCGCCGGCACCCTCCACGTCGGTGAGCCGGCACCCGACTTTTCCCTCATGACTCCGGACAAATCCGCGCAGATCCAGCTCTCCACTCTTAACGCCACGCAGCCTGTCGTCCTCATTTTCGGCAGTTACACTTGACCGCCCTTCCGGCGGGAGGTTCCCGTCCTGAACAAGTTGTACGACGAATATAAGGATCGCGTGGCGTTCCTGACGGTGTACATCACCGAAGCTCATCCTAGCGATGTATGGCAGATGCAGAGCAACATCAAGGACCAAGTCGTCTTCGCGAGCCCCAAGAACGAAGAAGACCGCGCCTACATTGCCGGCCTTTGCGTCCGCAAACTCGGCATCAAGTTCCCCGCCGTTCTGGACAAGTTCGGCAACTCCACCGAACGCGCCTACACCGGCTGGCCCGACCGCATGTACCTGATCGACGCTCAAGGCCGCGTCGCATTCAAAAGCAAACCGGGTCCCTTCGGCTTTGAGCCGGATCAACTCCGCACCGCGCTCACAAAGATCGTATCGAAGTAGCCGGGACGTTCCGCGCCGCCAAACTACTGCTCCAAAAGAAACGCAAGAGAGAGCGCATGCGCGTTGACTTGCTCCACGGCGCAGCCTAAGATTTGCGTGTTCCCACAGCGGTTCCGGCTGCACCAGTGCGGCTCTACGCGACGGAGGGGTTGTGAGCGATTGGAGATTTGCCCAGAAGAATCCCGCTGAGGAGCTTGCTCAGCTCCACGTGTTTTCGTTCAAGAAGTGCCACGGCAATGGCGAAACCGAGTTCGTCATCACCGTTCGCGAATTCGCCGCCCCTCCCCCGGGACAGCACGTTCGCTTTTTTGCGCAGTCCGACAAGCCTGTGAACCAGAAACTCGCGCCCTTCTTTCCGGCGGGTTGGGGCAATTCCCTGTTGGACGCGCTCTCGGACTGCACGCGGGCAATTCGTCAGTTCCCCTGCGATGAGGAGCAGACTGACGCGACGCAGGCGGCTCCTGGCGCTTGACGCCAGGCGAGCCGCCAGATAATTCTTCGACGGAGGCTTCCTTTGGAAATCACCAGAAAAGAGCTCGAACCGGGCGTCGTGGTGCTCGAGCTGCGCGGCCCTCTCCAACTGGGCATGGAGTGCGCGCGTCTCGAGTTAGCTTTCGAGCAGCTTCTTCGCGAAAAACAGACCCGCGTGGTCATGGACCTCTCCAACGTCTCCAAACTCGACAGCGGCGGCCTGGGAAAAATCGTCAACTGCCTCTCGCGATTGAAAGTGGCCGGCGGAACGATGCGCCTCGCCGGCGTCACAGGAATGGTTAGCGGCGTCTTGAAGCTGACCAAAGTCGATCGGCTCGTGAAAATTTACCCCACCGCTCTGGAAGCATCTCAAAGCTTTTCCGAAGCCAAGCCTCCTTCCGCCGTTTGAACGCCAATCCTTCGTAACGCCCTGAGCACAAAGCCGTTCAGTAAGCTCGTTCTCCGGGCTTGGAACCCGAGCAACCGTTGTACAATGCCGCAACTCGAAAACCCATTCGCAAGCATGGATTGAAATTAGTCAACAAGGGGTGAACGCTTGACGAACTCTTCCAGCATGCTCCTCGCCGCCGCTCTGACCTCGCGCCTTACCGGAATCGATTGGCTGTTCATTGCCATCTATTTCGGCATTCTCCTGTGCGTCGCGTGGTGGGTGGTTCGGAAAAACAAGGACACCACAACCGACTACTTCCTCGCGGGACGCAACCTCGGCTGGTGGATCATCGGCGCTTCCATCTTCGCGTCGAACATTGGTTCCGAACACGTGGTCGGGCTAGCAGGCTCCGGCGCGACCAGCGGCGTGGCGCTCGCCCACTACGAACTTCACGCCTGGTGCCTGCTGGTCCTTGGCTGGGTCTTCGTGCCCTTCTACATGCGTTCTCAAGTCTTCACCATGCCGGAGTTTCTCGAACGCCGCTTCAGCACCAGTTCCCGCTACATCCTCTCGATCATTTCGATTGTCACTTTTATCGTCTCGAAAATCGCGGTCGGCATCTTTGCCGGCGGCGTCGTCTTCGGCACACTTTTCCCTGAGCTCCAATTGCATATCGGCAATACCACGATTGACAGCTTTTGGATCGGTTCCGTCCTCGTGATCGTTCTCACCGGTCTGTACACAACGCTGGGCGGCATGCGCGCCGTCGCCTACAACGACGCGGTGCAGGTCATCGTGTTGATCACCGGTTCCGCGCTGTTAACCTTTTACGGTCTGCACCGCCTCGGCGGCTGGGCCGAGCTTCGCCACTGGTGCGGCTCCGACATGTTCAATCTCTGGAAACCGCTGATTCCCGCCGGCGTCCAAGGCACGTGGGCTCCCGTCCTGGAAACCAATGCATCAGGTGCCGTCGTCAAAGAGGCCTGGTATTTCAACGATTACTTTCCGTGGGTAGGAATGCTTTTCTGCGCGCCAATGGTCGGACTCTGGTATTGGTGCACCGACCAGTACATCGTGCAACGCGCCCTCGGCGCTAAAGACGAGACCGACGCACGCCGTGGCTCGATCTTTGCGGCGTTCCTGAAGCTCTTGCCGGTGGCTTTGTTCATTATTCCCGGCTTGATCTGCTTTGCGTTGGCTAAGAGCGGCAAAATTCCCGAGCTCGCGCCGATGATTGGTCCAGACGGCCACGCGGTCTCTTCGGTTGCGCAAGGCGCTTTTCCGATGCTGGTTCAATACCTGTTGCCGCCCGGACTTCGCGGCATTGTCGTCGCCGGCCTGCTTTCCGCGTTGATGGGTTCGCTCGCGGGCGTCTTCAACGCTTGCTCCACGCTATTCACCGTGGACCTCTATCAAAAGTGGAAGCCCGCGGCTACCGAGCACCAACTCGTGCGCGTCGGCCGCACCGCCACGGCCTTCATGGTCGTGATCGCGCTCTTGTGGATTCCGGTCATCAAGGGCGCGCAGGGCTTATACACCTACCTGCAAGCGGTGCAGGGCTATCTGGCTCCGCCAATTTTCGTCGTTTTCTTTTTCGGGGTGTTTTTCAAGCGCCTCAACGCCAAAGGGGCTTTCTGGTCGATGCTGGTCGGCTTCGCGCTCGGTGTTTTCCGCATGTTGGTGGACACTCCGGTCACTCTCGGTCTTGCCGGCTTTGAAAACGGCTATCCGAACGGCTCGTTCTTGTGGATCGTCAACAAAATGTATTTCCAATATTTCAGCGTGCTCATCGCCATCGTTTCCGCCATCGTAATGGTCACGGTGAGCTACGCTACGTCGGAGCCCGACTACGCAAAGCTGAAGAGCCTGACGTTTGACACCGTCACCGCGGAAGACCGCGCCCACACCCGCGCCAGTTGGGGCTGGCGTGAAGTTGCCGGCTCCGTTCTGGTTCTCTGCTGCATCCTGGGCGCGTATCTGTATTTCCGCGGATAAAAGAAGATTTCCTATGCTGTAGCCGCCCTCTTCAGAGGGCGGGGTGTAGATGACAATGGCACAAAGGCGCGTATGGCATCACTCGCCACTTTCTTCCAGCAGCGCGCTAAGCATCTTGGCGAGCTGCGCTTCCTCGTGCCGGACGGCCTCCGAGTTCTCCGCTCCGCGATCGGCTTGCGTAAGCGTTGCAAGCCGCGCTGAGAGTTCGCGCACCGCCACGTCGCGCGGCACGAACGTCCGCGCAACCGGCGTCACCGCTTCCCAGCCCGACTTTCCGCGGCGTAGCTCCCAGCGCACTTCTTCGCTGCGCGACTGCAACTCTGTTTCACCTCCCGCAATCGACACTCTCGATTCCACCTGCACAAGCGCCCAGCCGTGATCGTGTTTGATCTCGATACTCGCCACTTGCAGCTGCTTGTAGACGACCACCTGCTCGGTGCCTCGCGCCGAATCTTTGCTGCGCAGCACGCTTCCCGCGGCGCTGCTCAATTCCGAAATTCCTGCGGCGACCTGTTCCGGAGTAGGCTGCTTGCGCCCCTCCCCAATCAAGATGCTGCGGGGAATGGCGGCCGCTGCGGCTGGTGCTACCCGCGGCGCTGGGTCGAAGACTGCCGAGCGCTCCGAAGCTTCCGTCGCGGAACGCTTGACAGCTGAAGTGTCTGCATTCGAGCGGTCTTCCACAACTCGTGCGGTGTCATGCTGCTCAGCGCCGATCGCAGTTCGCGCGCCCGCCGCAACTCCAGCCGTAATCACTCTCGCCCGGTTTCCGACCACGTACCGGTAGAAGCGCGGCTTTCCTCGCGACTTCCAATACGGCGCCTCATAGTCCTCGGCGTCCAGACCTGAGCTCACCAAACTGTAAAAGACGTGTTGTTTTGGATCGAAGACGATGCCCGCATGCCCGGGCCAAACGATCACATCGCCTGGTTGCGGGTTCTTGACACGCTCGAAGCTCTCGCTCCCCGCGTAAAGATCGAACGAGCTGGCGTAAGGGTAGGAGAAGCCCGCGCGAACATAAATCTCCTGGACGAGGTGCGAGCAGTCCTGCGTCGCTCGCGACGCTGGCTCATGCTCTCGCGCGGCTGAGACAATCGCCCGGCCCTGTTTCGCCGTCAACAAACGCGCGCGTGAACTCGACTCCTGCGGAACAGGAGCACCCTGCGCGATAGCGAGCGATGGCCTGAAGCCCCCAAGCCCCATGCAACAAAACCACGCAAAGCAAAAGACGCCGAAGCGCCTGCGAGTCACCTTCGAGTGGAATCCGCCCCTTGCTTTGCCCATCGCCAAATCGTCCGTGGTGCTTTCCTGAGAGAGAAGCCGCCCCTCCTAGGATGCATCCACAAGCGAACTCAGAAGTGGGACTTGCCCTGAACGTCAACGGCGAGCCTTCAGAAGAGACACAACATAACGTCACATTCCCGCTTGGCAGGTGAGCGGACGCTTCTGTTCCAATATTCCCGCGACGTGATTGGCTTTGTCTTCGTTCAGACTGTGGCAAATGGCATGTCCCATTTCGTGTGACTCCTACTTTCGCAGGGGGCCCCAAACGGCGACGAACTGGACGAAGTCGTGGTCGCAACCGGCGCGCTCCACCGGCTGCCCTTTGGACAAAATGGATCGTGGCCAGCAATCTCCCCGAAAGGGGAAATGCTTGCATTCTCCATTTCGTCAGATAACGTCAATATCTGGCGCAAGGACTTGGTGCATCCCAACTCTCCCGCCGAAGTACTAATCTCTTCCACCCGCGACCAGGGAGCGGCTCAATACTCACCAGACGGAAAACATATTGCCTTTCAGTCTTCACGCGCGGGTGTTATGGACGTATGGGTGAGTGGCGCCGATGGCGCCAACGCGGTCCAGGTATCCAAGTTTGACGCCGTGACCGGGACTCCTCGATGGTCCCCCGACAACACCAAGCTGGCTTTTGATTTGCGTCGCTCCGGCCGCAGCGAGATTTACGTCGTCGACGTCGCCGAACTTGTCCCGCGGAGGCTGAATACCGATCAACCGGACATCTATCTGCCGAGTTGGTCGCACGATGGGAAATGGATTTACTTTACGTCCAACGAAACGACTGGAGAGAGAATCTACCGCTGTCCCGCCACGGGCGGAAACGCCACCGCCCTCTCCGCATCGCCTAGTGCCAATCCCCAGGAATCGTTCGACGGAAAAACCGTGTATTTCACAACGCGCGCTGTTAAATCGCCGCTAAAGAAGGTTTCTTTGGAACACCCTGGGACAGAGTCTTCATTGGAAGGGCTGCCGACCCTGCAATACTCCGGTCTTTGGACGGTCACTCCGGGCGGTATCTATTTCGTACCCGCGGATTCGCCTCATTCCCTCTGCTATTTCGATTTTGCCACCAAGCAGGTCCGCAACGTCTTTGAAATCCAGAAGGATTTCAATAGAGGCCTCTCGGCATCGCCAGACGGTCGCTGGATCATCTACTCGCAACTCGACGAAGTAAACAGTGACATCATGCTCGTCGATCACTTCCACTGAAAGATCTTCGCCGCTCTCCGAGTCTTCCGGTGCTGAGCTCCTACCTCAGCCTGCCGCGGCGGCCACTTCCTTCTTCCGCGATTCCCGTTTGATCGGCAGTCCGCCAGATTCGTTGACTTGCCTCAGGGTGCAACCTAAGATGACCGTCGACATGGCAGATTCCCAGCCACTTATCGGCCAAACCTTCTCGCACTATCGCATCCTTGAACCACTCGGCGGCGGCGGCATGGGAGTCGTGTACAAAGCCGAGGACACCCGCCTCGACCGCTTCGTCGCCCTAAAATTTCTAGCCGATATCTCGCTGCAAGACCGCCAGTCCCTCGAGCGGTTCCGGCGCGAGGCCAAGGCCGCTTCCGCTCTGAATCACCCGAATATTTGCACCATCCACGATATTGGCGAACAGGATGGCAGAGCCTTTATCGCCATGGAGTACCTTGAGGGCAGCACGCTGAAGAGAACAATCGGCGGCCGGCCAATGGAGCTCGATCGGATGGTATCCATTGCCATCGAGATCGCCGACGCCTTGGATGCGGCGCATTCGAAAGGCATCGTGCACCGGGACATTAAACCCGCGAACATCTTCGTAACCGAAAGACAACACGCGAAAATCCTGGATTTCGGGCTCGCCAAGGTCACTTCAAGCAAAGCCATCAGCGGACAGGGCGAGACGCTCGAGACCCTGGGCACGGAAGACCCAGACCATCTCACCAGCCCAGGCAGCACGCTAGGAACCGTCGCGTATATGTCGCCGGAGCAGGCCCGGGGGAAGGAGTTGGATGCGCGCACGGATCTTTTCTCCTTCGGCGTGGTCTTGTACGAAATGGCGACAGCACAGTTGCCCTTCCGCGGCGACAGCTCGGCCACAATCTTCGACGCGATCCTGAATCGGGCTCCCGTGCCCCCGGTGAGGTTGAATCCCGATCTGTCGGCGGAAATGGAAAGGATCATCAACAAGGCGCTGGAAAAAGACCGGGATCTCCGCTATCAGGGAGCGGCAGAGCTGCGCGCGGACTTGCAGCGCCTCAAGCGCGACACGGATAGCGGACGATCCTCCGCAATCGACGCGCTTAGGAACCAACAGCAAGCCGAGCCGATTACGCTACCGCCCAGCGGCGAACGAGCGCCCACCGCCGCAAGCTCCGCGGTTGTTGAAAAGAAACGTAGCCATATGCCTTGGGTGATCTTGGCCGCAGCGGCCTGCCTGGCAGCGTTGGGCGTGGCTTACGCAATCTGGAAACCTGGCGCTCTGGCCCCAGCCCCCAACTACCACCCCATTCAGCTCACCGCGCTGGGATATGTCAACTATAACGCTCTATCTCCGGACGGCACCCAGCTGGCCTTTGAGTGGGCCGGCCCCGTGCCGAGTCCTGAGCATATCGCACTTTATGTAAAGACGATCGGCGACGAGACGCTTCAGCGCGTGACGGAAATCAAGCCTGGATTGCTCGCTCCGGCGTGGTCGCCCGATGGATCGCAGCTGGCATTTCACCGCCTCGCAAAAGAGGGCAACGGCGGCATCTTTCTCGTTCCGTCGCAGGGCGGTCCCGAAAAGAAGCTGTATTCGACGCACGCGTCATTTGGCCGCTCTTTACCCATTGCCTGGTCGCCGGACGGCAAGTTCATCGCCTTCGCCAACGCTCCGTTTTCCGGCGGGCACCTGGCCCTGAACCTTCTTTCCGTTGACACTCTGGAAGCGAAACAGATCGAGCACAACGAACGCTGCCAGGACGAAGCCGGGCCTGTCTTTTCTCACGACGGCAGATACCTGGCCTACGACTGCTATCCCGCATCGTCGGATTTCGCGATTGCCATAGTCAGATCGGACGGATCGGGTAGCCGAATCCTAAAAGAGTTCAAGGGTTACGACAACGGACTAGCTTGGACCGGCGACAACAAACGCCTGCTGTTCTGTCAATTTGAGAACGGAGCCGATCACGCCCAGCTCCGTGAATTGACGATTGCAGATGGCTCCGTGCGCGACCTTCCGTTCGGCAAAGACTTTGGGGCCCTCTCGATTTCCGCGAAGGGAGATCGCCTGGCGTTCGCAATGGAGTCCGGAGGCAACGACACCATTTGGCGAGCTGACCTCACCCGACTTCAGGACGCCCCTGTCGAGTTAATTACAAGCACTCGCACTCAGTCTGGCCCGAATTATTCGCCGGACGGCACTCACATCGTCTTTGCCTCCAACCGGACCGGTCCGCAGGAGATCTGGATGAGCGACGCCAACGGCGGCAATCTCGTGCAACTCACCCATCTTGGCCAGGGTTCGGGCAGCCCTGATTGGTCCCCGGACGGCAAGAAAATCGCCTTCGATTCGCGCAGTCCGATGAAGGACGGTTCTTTGCACGCGGATGTGTCCGTCCTTGACCTGGCCGAACGTGTGCCAAGAAACCTGAACGTCGGCGCAGGAGAAGCTTCCGTCCCCACTTGGTCGCACGATGGAAAGTGGATCTACTTCGTCAGCGGCGGCGAAGGGGGCAACCGCATCTACCGGGTTCCCTCCCAAGGAGGCCAACCTGCCGCTATATCGTCTTCCCGCGGCTACCTTCCCAAGGAATCGCTGGATGGCCGCTACGTCTACTTCGCGTCGGGCGAATCCCCCGCGACTCTGCTGATGGCTTCTCTGAATCCGATCGGCACCGAGTCGCGCGTCGAAGGTATTCCTGCGCTCTCGTTCGTCGCCAACTGGACGCTCACCCGCGATGGCGTGTACTTCTTTCCCGCCGACGACATTTCCACTCTGAGCTATTTCGATTTCGCGAACAAAAAAGCCCGCCCCGTTCTCAAAGGCCTGCAGGCTTACTTCGGCATTGCGGTCTCGCCGGATGGACGTTACCTCGCCTACGCAAAGCACCAGATACCCAAGCGCGACATCATGCTCATCGAAAACTTCCGCTAGACCAGCCTCGATTCAGTACGCACTCCTGCAATCCCTTCCGAGCGCCTGCGAGTCTGGTATATAGTGGTGGAAATTCAACCCGTCTGAGTCTAATTCGACGAGGTTGATTGCTTCCCGCGAGGATTTGCCGGGGTTGACGCCGGGCATTGATTCTAACCCTGGGTCGCGCGGAAGCAGGGTCGGGGTAGAAAAGCCATGCGTTCTTTCTCTTCTTCGTCCGTTTCTTCTTTCCTTTCTGGCGCGTTCCTTGCCAGACACGGATGGCTTCTCTGGACGCTTCTCTCAGCGGCCCTGCTCTTGAGCTTGCCCGCGCTCGCGCTAGCTCAAGAGGCCACGATTGTGGGAACGGTTACAGACCCGAGCGGCGGTGTGATCGCGAACGTAAATCTGACCATCACAAATGTAAATACGGGAGCCACACGCACTCTGATTACCAACGGTGTCGGCCAGTACGTTGCTCCCGGCTTGCCCATCGGCACCTACGATTTGAAAGCCGAAGCCTCCGGATTCAAAGTCGCAGAATCCAAAGGCGTGGTCCTCAACACCAATGACCGCGTCCGCGTGGACTTCCAATTGCTGCTAGGCGCTCATTCGGACACTGCCGTCGTCGAATCGACCCCCGTCTCGGTCCAGGCCGACAGCGGCGAACAGAGTTCCCTCATCAGCGGCACCCAGATGTCCGAGCTTTCCACCAACGGCCGCAGCATCTACACCTACGCTGCCCTCACGCCCGGCGCCGCCAGTCTGATGCCTGGTTTCCAACCGCCGACTCCCGTTGGCGCCAACCAAAACGTTTCTTTCAACGGGAACCGCACGTCTCACAACATTTACCTCCTCGATGGAGGAGAGAACGACGACCGTGGCGGCGCTGGCTCGAGCATCATGCCCTCCATCGACGCCATCGCCGAGATGCAAACTCTCACCTCGAATTACAGCGCGGATTACGGGCTTTCATCGGCCGGCACGGTCAGCTCCGTGTTGAAGTCCGGCACCAAGGCATTTCATTTCTCGCTGTGGGAGTTCTTTCGCAACGATGCTCTCGACGCTCGCAACTTCTTCAACGCTCCTCCGCAGCCCGTCGCCGAATTGCGCTACAACCTGTATGGCTTCAACGTAGGGGGCCCGGTCACCTTCGGCAGGTGGTACAACCCAAAAAAGACGCGCACCTTTTTCTTCTACAACATGGAGTGGCGGAACCTGATTCAGGGACAAGTTCTCAATCAAACCGTTCCGTTGCCTTCCACCTACGGCGGACATTTTTCCGCTGCGGGACTCACACTTGACCAGTTCCACGCGCCCGCTGTCTGCCAGGTTTCCGCCGCCATTCAAGCCCAGTTTGCGTCCGCGAATCAGCCGCTCAGCGGCTGCACCAACGGTTTTCCCGATCCGGCCAAGGAAGTCGCTTTCAACAACAACTCCATTCCCACCAGCCTGCTGGACGCGAACGCTCAGGCGTTGTTGACCGCGGGCGGCAAATACGGCGGCATTTTCCCCGCGCCCAACAACGGCAATAGCTTTATTGGCGGCAACAACTTGCCCACGAACCTGCGTGAAGAAATTGTCCGCATCGACGAAAACGTCAGCCAGAAACTTACCGTCTTCGGCCATTTGGTAGCCGAACAGGTCTCCCAGGATTACGGCACCACCATATTCACCTTCGACAACGTCCCCACGGTCGGCAACACCTTCCTGGCCCCTTCTTACGCCGCTGTCGTTCACGCCACCTACATCTTCAGCCCGAGCCTGCTCAACGAAGCTTCGTTCAACTACAACGGCAATCGCATCGATCTTTTGCCGATTGGCCTCGTTTCCGCGCCGCCCGACTTCACCTTCCACCGGTTCTTTAGTGGCCCCAATCACGACAATCGTATTCCCTCGATAGCGCTCTTTGGCAGCACCGGTACCGGCTACACCACGGGCATCCTTCCGTGGCACAACTTCGCCAACAGCTACCAGGCGCGTGATGACGTTTCTTGGACCAAGGGGCGTCACCAACTAAAGATCGGCGGTAGTTGGCTGTTTTACGCTAAGGCCCAGGATTCCGGTGTCACCACTCAGGGCGGCTTCTTCTTCACCGGTTTTTACACCGGCAACGACTTCGCCGATTTTCTCCTCGGCTATGCGACCAACTACCAAGAGCAGGCGGTCCAAACCCTACAGCACTGGAACAACAATTCCTTTGCGCTCTACTTCCAGGACAACTACCGCGTCGATCGCCGCCTCACCCTGAATCTTGGTCTCCGTTGGGACGGCATTCCCCACACCTACGATGCCAACAAGCAAACGTCCAACTTCTATCCCAATTTGTACAACCCTGCCGACGCCGCCCAACTGAGCCCTGGCTACCAGACCGTGCTCCCTACCAGCCCGGGACTCGGCACCAGCCCCAACCCGATTCTGGCGGGCCAGCAGTTCTATCTTGAATGGAGTCAAAATCTGCGGCCTCAGTGGCACACCCCAGGGATGCGTCAACGCCAACTGGAAGAACTTCGGACCGCGGATTGGCTTTGCTTACGATTTGACTGGCGCCGGCAAAACGGTACTTCGCGGTGGCTACGGCATCATGTACGAACGCCTTCAGGGCAACGACATCTACAATCTTTCTTCCAACGTTCCCTTTACCGCTGGCGTGGGTTTCCCCAACGTCTCGCTCTCCAATCCGAGTACCAGCATTGCGACCGGCCAGGGGCTTGCCTCTCCCATCCCGGTTACCGGCCTTGCCGGAATGGATCAAACGCAATATCCCGCGCCCAGAAGCACTCAGTTCAGCATTGGCATTCAGCAAGCCATCGGAAAATCCGTCCTGTCCGCCGCCTACGTCGGCAGCCGCAACCGCCACCAGAACTTCTACACTCAGCTCGAATTGCCGCCGCAAAACCTCCTGCCCGGCTTCGTCACCAGCAGCGCGCTCGCCCAAACCTATAACGCGAACGTGCCGTACCTCGGTTATAGCAGCATTCTGATGGGACAAAACGAGGCCAACGGAAGCTACAATTCCCTTCAGCTTTCCTTCCGCGGAACGACCCTGAGCGGCGACCTCACCTACCAGGTCGGCTACACCTATTCGCAGTCCTATGACTCGTTTAACGTTTTCGCCAGTGGTGGCGATCTTTATCCCGTTTCCGATCCTTACGTCGGGTGGAAATACGATTACGGGCCATCAGCTTTCGACATCCGTCATAACTTCTTCACGAATTTCGTCTATGAAATCCCATTCTTGAAGCACAGCTCGACCCGTTGGTTGAAAACGGCGCTCGGCGGCTGGGAAATTTCGGGAATCGTCAGCGCGACTTCCGGAGCTCCCTTGAGCATCGGCCTCGCCGGTCAAAACGTTGCGACGGTAATTCCGATGACCTTAAATCGCCCAAACATCAGCGGCCACATGTCCAATCCGCACACCGTCAACGAATGGTTCGACACCTCGGTGTTCTCCAATCCCGCGCCCGGCACCTGGGGCAACACTCCTGCGAACAACGTCAGTGGTCCCGGCCATGACAACTGGAACCTTTCCTTCTTCAAAAACTTCGTTTTTTCGGAGGAACGCCGCACCAATCTCCAATTCCGCGCCGAGTTTTTTAACGTGTGGAACCATACGCAATGGATCGGGGACACGCAAAACGGTGGAATTAGCACCAACTACGGTGCTGGCAATTTCGGCGCGGTTACCTCGGCCGCAGATCCCCGGACCATCCAGTTAGCCCTGAAGTTTTCCTTCTAGCTCCCCTGCAACGCGCGAACTCGACTACGCCTTGGCCGCCGCGGCACCTTCCGCCTTTCGCGATTCTTGCCACAACTGGATGTACGGCTTCAGCTCGCGCATCATCTTCTCGAACTGCACCAGATCGAGCGACTGCGCTCCATCGCTGATCGCCTTCTCCGGCGCCGGATGCACCTCAACGATCAATCCATCCGCCCCAATCGCCACTCCCGCGCGCGACACCGCCGGAACCAGGCTGCGCTTGCCGGTCGCGTGGCTCGGATCGAGCACCACCGGCAAATGCGTCAACTCATTCAGCGCCGGAATTGCCGCGATGTCGCAGGTGTTCCGCGTTTCCGTCTCGAATGTCCGAATTCCCCGCTCGCACAGAATCACGTTCGCGTTTCCATGCGCCACGATGTATTCCGCCGACATCAGCAGCTCCTTGATCGTGCCGCTCAGCCCACGCTTCAGCAGCACCGGCCGCCCGCACTTCCCCAGCGCCTTCAGCAGTATGAAGTTCTGCATGTTGCGCGCGCCGACTTGCATCACGTCCGCGTATTGCGCGATCAGATCCACGTCGCGGTCGCTCATCACTTCGGTGATGATCGCCAGCCCTGTCGCCTTCTTCGCTTTCTGCAACAGCTTCAGCCCTTCCTCTTCCATGCCCTGAAAATCGTACGGCGACGTGCGCGGCTTGAACGCGCCGCCGCGCAACATCTTCGCGCCCGACTTCGCCACACCTTCCGCGGCCTGCATGATCTGCTTTTCCGATTCCACTGAGCACGGCCCCGCCATCACGATGAACTCGTCGCCGCCGATCTCCGTCCCATTCACGCGAATGCGCGTCCGCCCCTGTTTGAACTGCTTGCTCACAAATTTATACGGCGCGGAAATCCGCACCACCTTCTCCACCTGCGGCATCGATTCCACCGATTCCATGCACGCAGTCACATCCCCCACTCCCACGACTCCGATCACGACGCGCTCCTCTCCCTCGATCGAGTGCACCTTGTACCCAAAGTGCTCCACAATCCCCCGCACTTCATCGATCTCCTGCCGCGAAGCATGCATCTTCATCGAAATAATCATGGCTCGACCCTCTCATCTCCATTTTTGTATTCCCAAAAACAAAAAACCCACTCAACTTGCGAGTGGGTCGAATCTTTCTTGGCTCTTGCTCTGTCTACAAATTCGCCCCTCGCCACTTGTTTGAGTGGGTCCAAAAACTAAACCAATACGAGTAGGCGTTCCGAACCATGGGCGGTAGTCTATGTCGTCTCCGCCCGGGAATCAAGCCTTTCCTATCGACTTGCGGGCGTTCCTCGCCGTTGCAAGCGACTGGCATGAGTGTATACTCCGCCCGCTACTCGTGTCGTCTCAGTTCAATTCTCTTGATCGGCTTGCGGCCGGAACGAATCTCATGGTGAAAAGACCGTCACTCGGTTCGCTGCTACTGGCCCTGATTCCTTTCACCGGAATCTGCTTTTCCGTGCCTCTTTGGGACCGTATTTATCCCATGGTTCTCGGCATACCATTCAATCTTTTCTGGCTGATCTCATGGCTCGGGCTTACTCCCCTCGTGATGTGGGGCGCCTACCGTTTGGAGACGCGACGCACTTCAGCGCCGCAAGGCGGCGCCAACGCAGGCGGTCCTCGGTGAACGCAAGCACCGTCGCTCTGACGTTCATCTTTGGCATTGTTGCCGTCGGCTCCTTCATCGGCTTTTATGCCGGATCACGGCACAAAATGGATTTGGAGCAATGGACCGTCGCCGGTAGAGGGTTCGGCGTGCTGCTGATTTGGCTGCTGATGGCCGGTGAAATCTACACGACTTTCACCTTCCTCGGAGCCAGCGGTTGGGCATATTCCAAGGGTGGGCCGGCTCTATACATTCTCGGTTACCAGTCGCTGATATTCGTGGTTGCGTTCTTCCTCACGCCGCACATCTGGGAAATAGGGCGCAAGTACCGGCTTCAGACGCAAGCGGACTTCTTCCACGTGCGCTATCGCAGCAAATATCTTGCGGCCTTCGTCGCCTTGGTGGGCGTGGTCTTCATCATCCCGTATCTGCAGCTTCAACTCACCGGGCTTGGGATCATTGTCGAAGTCGCAAGCTTTCAGGGCATCGGTCGCACCCCGGCCATGCTCATCGCTTTCGCCCTTGTGGCGGCATTCGTATTCGCCAGTGGAGTGCGCGGCGTGGCATGGGTCAGTGTTTTGAAAGACTTCCTGCTGTTGTTTGCCGCTCTCTTTATTGGCATCGCCGTGCCCTACATCTATTTTAATGGCTTGGGTCCGATGTTTGCCGCCTTAGCGCACGTCAAGCCGGAACACCTGGTTATGCCGGGCACCACCAAGAACCTCGGGCACACCTGGTATGTGTCCTTGGTTCTGCTCACAGCGATGGGTTTTTACATGTGGCCTCAAGCTTTTGCGGCCAGCTTCACTGCCAAGAGTGGCGACATTTTGCGCCGCAACGCCGTCGTCATGCCTCTTTACAGCATCACCATGCCACTAGTGATGTTCGTAGGCTTCACCGCGGTTCTGATTCTGCCGGGCATGAGCAATGGCGATCTTGCTTTGTTGACGTTGGTCCGCAAGACCTTTCCCGCATGGTTCCTGGGTTTGATTGGCGGCGCAGGCGCGCTTACGGCGATGGTTCCCGCCGCCATCCAAATCCTTACCGCCGCCACGCTGTTCGCCAAAAACCTGTATCGCCCTATTTTTGCGCCGAACATGAGCGACCAGCAGGTCGCCAAGTTGGCCCGCGCTATGGTGTTCGTGATCACCGGCGCCGCACTCTTCTTCGCCATCCGTAGCTCCGCAATGTTGGTATCCCTTTTGATCTTGGGATATGCAGGCGTAGCCCAATTCTTTCCGGGTGTCGTTCTTGGCTTGTACTCGAGAAGAGTTACCATGCCTGCGGTCTTTTCCGGGTTGGTGGTAGGCATCACCATCGTCGGGTTCCTCATGCTCAGCAACCGCGATCCGTTCTTTGGTCTGAATGCGGGTTTCATCGGGCTGTGCGGAAATTTTGCGGTCACCGCAGTAGTTAGCTTGCTGAGTCGCATTGAGCCGGGCAGGTTGGAGGAAAGTTTCCCTGAGAGCGTAGTGCCGTGAACGATGCCCGCAAGGCGTGAGACGGCTCCTCTTCCTTGTTCTGTTTCGAGTTCCCTTCCCGTCTTTGCGCCGAATTTTTCCCACCCTCCGGCCTCTCATCCTGAGTCTCGACAGCAGCAAAAACGAAAGGGTCGCTATCCCTAACCTCTGTGCCCTGCTGCCAAGCAAGAACGCGTGGCGAACCGGATGATTTTGTCGTAGTGTATATTACAATGCCACTTACCCTGGGGTAGCTGACCTGCGGTTCCAACCGTCGGCGGAGAAATCTGGGGGAAACCCAATGAAAGCAAAGGCGAGGCCCCGGGGCCCGCAACGAAAAGCTAAAGTTCAAAGCAAATCGCGCCAAGATTCGAAAAACGACTTCTTGATTGCTGCCATCGGCGCGTCGGCGGGCGGGATTGAGGCTTTTACCGAGCTCATCACCGCACTGCCACCCGACACTGGAATGGCCTTCGTCCTCATCCAGCATCTGGACCCCAAGCATCACAGCCTCCTCGCCGACCTGCTCTCCAAGAAAACCTCCATGCAAGTAGAACAGGTGACCGATGGCATGCATGCGGAAGTCAACCACGTCTACGTCATTCCCCCCAACGCCAGCATGTCCATTTCCGATCACACTCTGCACCTTGGGCCGCGCGAGGAGTCCCGCGGACTGCACATGCCCATCGACCACTTCATGCGTGCCCTCGCGCAAGAACAGCGCAATCGCGCCATCGGGGTCATCTTGTCCGGGTCCGGTACCGATGGCACCCTGGGCATGGCGGAAATCCAGGCTCACGGCGGCGTGACGTTCGCGCAGGACGTGGCCTCCGCCAAGTCGGACGGCATGCCGCGAAGCGCCGCCGCCGCCGGCTGTGTCGACTACGTTCTTCCTCCGACGGCCATCGCTCGCGAACTCGCGCGCATCGCGCGTCATCCCTATGTCGCCCGGGAACTCGTTTCCGAAGCTCAGGAGTTTCTGCCCGCCGAGAAAACGGGTCTAAGCGCCATTTTCCAGCTTCTGCGAAGATCGGCCGGCGTGGATTTCACGCATTACCGCCAGACCACCGTTCTGCGGCGTATTCAGCGCCGCAGGGTGGTGCACAAGATCGACAAGCTGGCAGACTACCTCCAATACATCCACACCAATCCTCCCGAGATCAACGCCCTCTACCAAGACATGCTCATCAATGTCACCAACTTCTTCCGCAACCCCCGTGTTTTCGATAGCCTGCAATCTCAGGTTTTCCCGAACATCCTGAAGCACCGCCCACCGGAGACCAGCATTCGCGTTTGGACTCCGGGATGCGCTTCCGGCGAGGAGACCTATTCGGTCGCCATTGCTCTCCTCGAGTTTCTCTCCGACAAAGCTCCGAACATCCCCATTCAGCTTTTCGGAACCGACATCAGCGAAGCCAGCATCACCAAAGCCCGCAGCCGCTTCTATCCGGACAACATCCAAGGCGACGTCTCCGCCGAGCGGCTCAGCAGATTTTTCACCAAAGTCGATGGGGGATACCGGATCAGTAAAAACATCCGGGATATGTGCATCTTCGCGCAGCACAACCTTCTCAACGATCCTCCCTTCTCCCAAATGGACCTCGTATCCTGCCGCAATCTGCTCATTTATCTGGAACCCGTCCTCCAGAGCAAGGTCATTTCTCTGTTCCACTACGCTACCCGGCCCGCAGGTTATTTAGTCCTCGGCACTTCCGAGGGCATAGGCTCCGGGGCAAATTTATTCGCTACAGAAGACCGCATCCACAAGATTTACCTCAGGAAAACCACGGCGGGGCGTCAGCTGGTGACCTTTCCGCTCGCTCATCCTGGCGAACGCTACGAATATGGCTCACTTCGCATTCCCGCCAAGCTGCCGGATTCCGGTTGGAACTATATGGAAGCTCAGAAGGAATTCGATCGCCGCCTTCTGAGTCAATATGCTCCCGCCACTGTCTTCATCAATGAGGATCTGGAAATCATCCACACCCGCGGGAGCGTGAATCGCTATCTCAAGCTGGCCCCCGGCCGCGCCAGCCTCAGCATTCTGAAGATGGCGCGCGAAGGTATCCTCTTCGACTTGCGGGACGCCATCAGCCGCGCCAAGCAGGAAAGCCTCCCCATCCGCAAGCAAAGCGTCCAAATCAAGAGTGAAAACGGCGATGGCGGAGAGCCCCACTCGGATCCGGTCCGCTTCGTGAACTTCGAAGTCGCTCCCTTCAACATCGGGGATCTCAAAGAATTGTATTTCATGATCATTTTTCAGGATGCTCCGCCCGAGATCCCGCGTGTACCCGCAGCCCGGCGAACCCTCCCGGAGCGGGAATCCGTGGCTGCTTCCGGCAGAATCGCCAAGCTCGAACAGGAGCTCGCCGCCACCAAACAACACCTGCAATCCGTTATTGAACCCAGGAAGCCACCAATGAAGAGCTTCACTCCGCCAACGAAGAGATTCTTTCCAGCAACGAGGAACTCCAGAGCACCAACGAGGAACTTGAAACCGCCAAGGAAGAGTTACAGTCTGCTAACGAGGAACTCACCACCGTCAACGATGAGCTGCGCAATCGCAACGTCGAGATCGCCCAGATCAACACCGATTTGACCAATCTTCTCTCGAGCACCGATATTGCCGTCATCATGATCGGAAGCGATCTCACCATCCGCCGCTTCACACCCAAGGCCCAGAAGTTTCTGGGTTTGATCCCCGGCGATATCGGCCGTCCGCTTTTGAACATCAATCCCACCATCGATATTAAAGATCTCCATTCTCTCGTTTTGCGGGTTATGTCGAACTTCCGGACCGTCGAACAGGAGCTTACCGACCGCAAGGGCACGCACTACCAGCTGAAAGTCCTTCCCTATCGCACCTTGGATAACCAGCTTGATGGGGCGGTCATCACCATCGTCGATATCGCTCCTGAAAAACGCGTAGCCTTGGCCTGATCCTGCCACCTATCGCGTCTCCGCCCTTGATGGATTTTCATCTCCCGCTTCACTGATCGCTTGGCGCCCAACCAGAACGGCCTGGCGGCCGCGCCGGGCCATTTTTCCTATGTTATCTACTACAGTACATACTGATTGAAGTATATTATTATACGATATAAGATAATAACACTAAGTCGTTAGCGTACGGAGTTGGAGGTCAAAATGCCGGCTCGATTGGCATTCACGGCAAGGCTCTGGGGTGACTCCGCGGTAGTGTGTGGCGCCGTTGAGGATCGTCCCGGAACCGTGGTTCACCAGGAGTTCGGAGAATTCGACACCTGGACTCAAGCCGCCGCCTTTGCCGCCAAGCTCAACGAAGGTCTGGAGGTCGCTCCCACCGACGCGCTACAGATCACCTACGGTTCCTTACTCGCCTGCGCTGACCTCGTAAGTGCCGGGCCCTCCGTGAACTCCACCGAAAAGCGTCCGCCGGGTCGCGTAGCGGCCAACAACGCCCAGTTTCGCTTTCTTCTCTCGGAGCTGGAGCTTGCCAGGACGTTTTGCCGCTGTGCGCAGGTTCTGCCATCCTCCGAGTTCAACGCGCGCATCATCCGCAATGCTCGCAATGCGCTTTTTAATGTGATGCATTTTGTGTTACGTCTCGACTTCCGCGATTGCGAGCTTGACCGCATCAGCACTGCATTGGAGTCGCTGAAGGCCGCTTTACAAGATGTCGCGCGGCAAAACGAAAACTCCAGCGTCGCGCACGATCCTTTCAGCGAGGAGGTTTTCGAGCACGGAACATTTCTTGATTTGTGAGAATCCCGGATGCCGCTTGGTCGTGGACACTCACATCGAAGGAACAACGCCGTCAGAAGAGTAAAACCGCGATTCGAAACCGCGCGAATCCGCCATCGCTGCCGGCGGGGCAAGCTCCTACCGCCGCCGAGCGGTACTGCCCGCCTCGAACCTTCTGCTCGAGATCGTCCGGCAGGCGGCTCAAATCGCCTGCTTCGAAGCGCACCACTAGACTCGGCCGGCTGCCTGTCCAGCCACGATCCATTTCGCACGTTTTGCGTGCATCGGTCGCACCGCTAACCCGCGTATCGCTTACTGTCAGCCCGCGTGCGGCCAGTAGCGAACTCACTTGCTGCTCCTGTTGTTCGAAACTCAAGCTTGCAACGGATTGCGAGAAGTCTTGCACCGCAAACAGTGTCGCGGCCCCTGTGCGTTTGTCGGTGACCACAGCCACCGCAACTCCCAATGCCGTAAGTTCCGGTGCCAGCAGATTCGCGCGGTGCGGTGGCGAATGCATCCAGCTCGAATGGATCACATCCGGCGACGGACCTTCGGCGACGTTCTCTGCGATCACCGTGTAGCGGGCGCCGGCAATGCGGGCGCGATCCTGCAGCGGCAGCTCTCCGGGAAATTGATGCGACAGCGTATTGCGCTGCGCCATGCGAACAGCGTGGTCGCGCGCGGCGTTGGCCAGAGCATCGTCCCAGCGCAGCGGCTGCAAGCCCTGCGCGACGCGCTCGCGATTTGCGGCGTCGAACAGCGTGCGCTCCGCGTACGCTGTGGGCTGCTGCGCGCCAACCACTACGAGTGGTGACACAAACAAGACGGCGACGAATAGCAACACCGTGAACATTCGCACGGCGCGAAGATCGCGCGACGTATTCGAAACTCTTGTTGCGAGCGGCATAGAAATCCCCTGCAACCATTAGACCGTGCGGGAGGAAGAGCCGATCGATGCGCGAGGTACAGGCGTGCGCTGAGAAGAAGCTGGACCTTCGGACAGTATGAATTTTGGAAAAAAGGGCTAGCCGCGGACGCGGACGGCGCTGAAGCTGAGGATTACGTGGCCACCGGCGGTAGGCCGGCCGAAGCTCAGCATCGGACGGAAGCGCGAGAAGAGCAGCATTTGATCGAGCTGATGACGCAAATCCACGCTTCTTGGACCGGAGAGAATTTGGTAGCCAGCCATTTGTCCGTGCTGGTCCACGGTGACATCGAGGAGCAAACCGTGGGGAAGCGCGAGTTCAGAGTCGTGCTGCTCCGGAGCCCAGGCCTGGGGATAGTCCGAAAGCGTGATGAGTTCGGCGGGCCGCAAGATGTTGATGGGCACGTCGTTCTGGACGGCACGCACGGTGATGCCTGGCACGATGAGCTGCAGCACCACGACGAAGACCAGGATGGCGGAGGCGAATCCGCCCGTAGCCGGAAGAGTGAGTGGGCGAAAAACGTTTTCGAGCTTCACTTCGGCGCGGTCGCGCAGCCTGTGCACGCGGCTGCGGAAATCCTGTGTTGCGGTGGACTGCGCGGCGGCTACGCGAATGCGCACTGCCAGATCCGCAGGCGGAAGAGTTCGCGGAACGCGCGACAACAGAACGCCAAGTTTGCGGAATTGCTGGAGTTCTTCGCGGCAAGACGCACAACTTTCCAAATGCTCGCGAACATGCACGCGCTCATGAACCTGGGCGGCGCCGCTGATGGCGTCGTCAAGATAGCCGGCCAACTTGGTACGAACCGTGGTGCACTTCATGGGAGGTCCTCACTCGCGGAACTTCCCCGCGAGAACTTGCTGCGCGCCGAGACAGTAGAGGCGTGCGGCCCAAAAGACGGTGCGAAAGCCGGGCGCGGCATCATGCTGGCGCCCGAGTGAGACGCAGCGTCGTGCTGCGCCAGATGATTTTCTTCCCACGCGATTGCAGAACGATCGTTTTCATGTGCGATCGCGGAGCGATCGACGAGCAGCGGCTCCAAGAGATCTTTCAACGCGCGACGCCCACGCAGGATGCGTGACTTCACCGTGCCGACGCTGCAGTCCAGCACTTCGGCGACTTCCTCGTAACTCAAGCCTTCCAGATCGCGCAAGATCACGGCGCCGCGAAATACTTCGGGAATGTGCTGGAGCGCGTCTTGTACGGCAGCTTGAATTTCGTGCGCGGCAAACTGCTCGAACGGCGTGGCTCCCAGGTCTTCAATCTCGATGGCGCAGTGCCCTTCTTCGGGTTCCGCGTCGATGGAAACATTTTTTTGCAGATGGCGCTTGAACCAGCGCTTGTGATTGAGCGCTTCGCGGAGGGCGATGCGATAGAGCCAGGTTTTCAAAGAACTGCCTTGCCGAAAACTGCGAATGCCGCGAAACGCTTTCAGAAAAACTTCCTGGGTGCCGTCGGCAGCGTCCGAGGTATCGCCGAGCATGCTCAGGATCAGGTTGTAGACCGGGCCGTGGTAGTGCGTGACCAGCCAGTCGAAGGCGGTTTCCGATCCGGCCTGAAGCTCGCTGACCAGTTCGGCTTCATCGCGGCCCCACGAGAGGGCGTTGGCCCAGTCCGACACCGTCGGCCTTTCCGGCTCGCCTGCGAAATTCGAGCCTTCTTGACCAATCATTCTCAACCGCAAATTCGGGCGCGACCCTGACGACATGGAACCAACGGGTCGTGAATCCGATCCATCCGAAACCGGGTTCGACATCCTAGCCGCCTCGACGAAGCCCGGTGTGCTGCTCTACTGGCTTAGACACCGGGAGGAGCGGAACTGTTTCCGCGCTGCCCCTGATTCTTGCACCATGTGCCCGGCGGTGCAATGGGACGAAAGACCTCGGAGCAGTGAGGAGTGGGTAGCGAGTAGTGAGTAGCGCCCACCCCCACCCCAGTGTTTTTGTGTAAGGATTTGATTCCATGTGCTTTAGCTCTGGCCATGGCGCAAGGATGTGATTCTGAAGGAGATAAGGGGAAGTGGCGAGTGGCGAGTGGCGAGTGGTCCGGCTGCTGCCCGGACCGGGGACGAGTGAGGAGCGGGACGGGTTTTCGCCCAGCATTCGCTTTTGGGGTACCCCCGGGGGTGTGATGGGAACTGTGAAGGATCCCCATGAAAATAAAAGGGTTGCAGACGCTCCTGTGTGGGCGGATGGTGCGGAGGACGAAGTAATGAGGTAGCGAAGTAAGGAAGTAATGGTCCGGGGAGGTACATAGTCAAGCGTCGAACATGCGCCGGGAACGCGGCGCGAGGTAGGCCCTTCGCGAGTCAGGGTAAACAGGCGAGGATCGGATTCGGCATACACGGGAGAGAATAGCAGAGAACTATCAATTGGTTAAGTGTTATGCAGGGAACGGGGAGAATTCGGGGTTGGAAGGCGGCCGGAAGCATTAACGGCGCCGACGGGACAAGGTCAAGCGGGGAATGCCCCACCTCGCGGGCGAGTAAAGAGCGAGCAGGGCGCGTCCACTGATGAGAAGATAAGGGTCGTTAGCGCTTGTAAGATGACGTAGCGCGAACGAGAACACTATGAAGAAAAAGACTGAGAAACGAGGACGGCGCGAGGAGCTACGCCGAGAGTACGACCTGTCAAAACTGGCAGGCGGCGTGCGCGGTAAATATGTGGCGCGCTATCGAGCTGGGACGAATCTCGTACTTCTGTCGCCGGATGTCGCTAAGCATTTCCCCGACGAGCAGTCGGTCAATACGGCCTTGCGCAACTTGATTCACGCGGCGAAGGGCCCACTCCGCCGTACGCGCTGAACGCACATGACAAACGAGAAAAAACACAGTCGAAAACCGCACGCTTGAAACCCGCAAGGGTGCGGCACCCAAATTCAAGCGTCGTCCACTTGCGGAGGGATTTGCCTTCCCCGACCACGCACCTTCTGGAGAAGAAGCCTCATCGCAGTCTCCGCAGAAACATAGTCCAGGACTCGTGCAATTTGATTCTCTGCCCACGCCTCTTTTTCCCTCGTCTCCTTTGCCTCCTTCACCGCTCGGGTTACTAACCGGGTGAAGTAGTCTTTGGCCTTCAGGCCCGGCCAAGTGAGCTTTTCGTGCTCTGGCTTGTTTGTTGCGCGACGCAAGCGCGGCTTCTTCTTTCTAGTCGTGGTCATGGCCTCAAAGGCGTCCTCGGGGTCGTGTTCTAGTTTAGAACAGTTTCGGGTTGCGTCGGGGGTAGTCTTCTTCCCGAGATGAAGAGGGCCCACCGGAAAAACATTGTTGGGGGCCGCGTGGCTGAGGGCCGTCACGGCTGCAAGCCGCCGCTAACGCAAGACGCCCTCTCAGGGAAACTCGCTCGACTTGGGATTCAGCTCGACCGAGCCGCGGTCGCCAAAATCGAAAACGATCACCGCCATGTGCTCGACTACGAACTCAGAGCACTTGCGGAGGCATTGGGTGTCGACGTCAACTGGCTACTCGGAGACGAAAAGAAGTGAAGGACCCTACCTCCCAGCTACGCTCCGCGACACGGCGTGCGAAATCAGACGTGGCAAACAAGCTGGTAAGCATGTTTCTCCACGAGTTGAGTCGCAGGATGAGCCAAAGTTGGCCAATTAGGGTTGATGGCGAAGAGTACGAGAAGCTTGTTCGAAGTCTGTTCAATAATCGGTGCCCATATTGTTCGTGTGATCTAGCGGACACGATATCCGTAATCGAGCACCTCGACGGCATGAACCGTTATCGGGCAGGCCTCCACGTGCCGGGGAACGCGTTGGTCGCGTGCAGGAGATGCAACAGCGAGAAACGGAGGGACGATTCTCTGAAGGTTCTTTCACTCGCGAGGTCCGGCTGGGAGTCGTTCCTATCTCATGATGGTACCCGCTGCGTCTCGACCTGCCTTACTTGTCGATATTGGAGAAGTGTCTGGCAAGACGAGAGACAGCGGAAGGTGAGACTGACGGAAAACTTGGAGAGAGTTCGTTCTTTTCGTCGTGCATTTTCGGAATTTGAGCAAGCTGTTCCATTCCTGGCAGACACGCTTCCGTCATTGTTGGCGAAACTTTACTCCGACTGTCAAATCTTTGCCGAGGCGGAGATCAAGTCGCTGCTGGAAAGGTTCGAGCAGATTTCGGCCACCCGGATTTGACGACGTTGCTCTCTGACAGTCGGTTTAGAACAGTTACGGCACGCCTGACGTCGTGCCAGTCCCAGGCAAGATGGCGAGATGAACTCGCCCCTACATTGGGAGAGCGAACGCCGGACTGAAGTCCAGCGCCTACAAAGTCTGCACCAGACAGCACCGACAGACATCAAGGGTGCAGCACGGCTAGGCGCAACTCTTGCTCGAAGGGGTCGTAGTCGCGGTCGCGATGCAGGAGGGAGTGGCCTTCGCGCAGGCAGAAGGTGGCGATCAGGCAGTCGATGGTTTTGCGGACGGTGCGGCCGCGTTGGCGGAGTTTGCGGAAATTGCGTGCTGCGGCGATGCTCAGCTCCACGCTGCCGGTCTCGAAGACTTCGAAGCTGCGCAGGTCTCGCTGTACCTTGGCGAACTCGATGTCGTCGCGGATGCCTTGCAGGACCTCGCATAGAATCAGATCCGTCAGACCAATGCGACGACGATCCAGTTCCTGGTGCAGCCAGTTGGTTTCCGGGTTTTCGTCGCCGCGCAGGTAGTCTACCCACACGGTGGTATCCACGATGACCACGGCCGCGCCTAATCCCGGAGGCGTCCCAGGCGGGACGTCTCCAGATCACCCTGCCAGTCGATTTTTCCGCGGAGACGGCGCAAGCGTCCCTGGGACCTGGTCTGGATGAGCAGGCGCAAAGCGGCTTCCACGGTGGCGCGTTTGGTGCGCCGGCCGGAACTGCGCATGGCTTGCTTCATCAAGTGGTCGTCGATCTCGATGTTGGTGCGCATGGTGGCTTGAGGCCTTAATGTGTAAGGATTACAGATTTATGTGTACCCGTCAATGGCCTCGCTCGCGTTGTGAAGTAGAGACCAGATGGCGCCCTCCCGACCGGGTCGGGACAGGTGCCGGGACGGCGCTACATTTGAGTCTTATCTGGCGCGTCCACGGGCGCGGGCTGCGTTTGAGGGCTGAGAGATCCCGGGATGGGAGGCTGTTCAGGAGCGGAGCCGGACTCCGCACCCCGGGAACCGAAGAGCGCGGCGCAGCAAAGGCAAGATGCCGCCCTAAAGGGACGGCGCTACATTTAAGTCCGAAAAAGTCAAAACCCGCACCCTTGAAACCCGCAAGGGTGCGGCACCCAATTCGAGCAAAGCGGATGGCTTCAGGATGTTTGCAACTGCTGCGAACGGTGGTACTCTCGCGGCATTTGACGGCCGGTACGTCCTGGCGGGATGTGCCACCTGCCAAGCTGGCCGTGGGGCTCGCAACTCTGACGGGAGAATCTTCGAACCGGAACATGGAAGTCACCTCGTTCCGGACAGGGGTGCAAACATGAAAGTTTATCGTTGGTTGTGCGGCGCTTGTGCGGGCGTGGCGTGCCTGGCGGTGCTTTTTTGCGGAGTGCCTGCGGCCTTCGGGCAAGCAGAAACTGACAGCGCCAATGCCAAGGTGAGCAAGCGGCTGATCGCGGACTACGGCTACTGGAGCCGGACGCAGGTGCCGCCGTACAGCTCGGCGCAGATTCCCTTTCAGAAGATGACGCATATCAACCATGCGGGCGTGAACTTCGATAACACCGGCAGCCTGCAGGTGCCCGACGGATTTCTCGAGCCGGAACTGCTCGAGAAAGCGCACAGTCACGGCGTGAAGGTGATGCTGCTGCTGGGCGGCGACTTTTCCGGCGTGGAAGCGACTCCCGGCGCGCTGGCCAAATTGCTGAAGAACGTGCACGCGTTCATTCAAAAACACGGCTACAACGGCATCGATCTGGACTGGGAGTATCCCTCGGGCACGGCGGACGCGGCGTTCTTCCGCAGCCTGTTGCTCGGCTTGCGCGCGGTACTGCCGGAGGGCCAATACATCATCTCCGCCGACGTGCCTCCGTGGGGTGGCGATGGCTACGACTTTCCGGACAGCAAGTACATCGTGGACTACTTCAATGTAATGACGTATGACTGCGCGGGTCCGTGGACAGACTCGGCGCAGCTCAACTCGGAGATTTTCCCGGACCCGAGCAATCCTGCAACGTACAACTGCGAGCCCGGTGGCAGCGTCACGGAAGCCATCGACATCTACGTGCACGATCTGCAGATTCAAAAGTCGCAGCTGAATATGGGCACACCGTTTTACGGTTACTACTACCACGATGTGAACGCACTCTGGGGATTTTGCCCGAACTACGATTGCTCCGACTCCGTGGATTACGACAATTATGGGACGTTCTTCAAGCCGCTGATCAACAAGCACGGCTGGCATACGTTGTATGACTCGGTTTCCAAGGTGCCGTACATGCTCCGAGATGATGGGGGGCCCGGCTATATCACCTACGACGACGCCTTCTCGACCTTCTATCGCGTGTCGTATACGGATTGGACGCGCGGGCTTGGCGGGATGTTCATTTGGGAGCTGGATGCGGACTACGACGGCCACTCGCAGGATTTGCTGGACGCGGCGGCGAGAGCGAGCGGATTGGAGAAGTGAGTGAGTAGTGAGTAGCGAGCAGTGAGTAGCTTCAGGATGACACGCCCTGCTGACGCTCGAAAGGCGCTCCGCTCCCTCGGCTCTGGCCAAGCGGAAGTTGGTTGCTAAATCCAACCACGGTCAGCGAAATTCAAAACCCGCACCCTTAAAACGAAGGGTGCGGCACCCAATTCGGGCGCACCGGCTATGGGAGCTGCAGGTCGAGGGAGTACACCTCTTCGTTGCTGATGTCGCGGACGAGGAGGGGAGAACCGTCGGGGGCGATGCCGGTCCAGGGACCAAATTCGCCGTAGTAGCGGCGGAGGTCGCCGAGAGTGGCGACCGTTTCCATGCGCAAATCCGAGAGTCTCAGACGGTAGAAGGCAGGTTTGACTCCTTCAAAAGTGTCGAACAGCACGCTCTTGCTGTCACTCGTCCATTCCATATAACCGATCAGACCAAAATCCTTCACGATAACAGTCCACTTTTGCGTGGCAAATTCGTAGAGCATGAGATTGTCGTAGGTCGCATCGGAGGCGAGGAGGAAGCGGCCATCGGGAGACCAGCGAGGGCAGCAGATGCCGTCGGTGCCAGGAAGAGTAGTGGCGCGGCGAGAGGCCAGATCGAGCATCTGGATGGAATAGACTTGTTTATCTCCCACCATACGGAGCTGCCCGAAGGCGAGCTTCGATCCATCGGGCGACCAGGACGGGTCGAGATCGGAGACCGCACCGTTCGAGAGTTGCTCCGCGGGTCCGCCGGCGGAGGGAATCAGGAAAATATTCCAGGGGCGTCCTGGGCGCGAACCGGAGAACGCGATGCGCGTGCCGTCGGGGGACCAGTGGGGCAGTGACGCGCGCAGGGACGGACCAGTGAGTTGAGCGGCTGCCGTGCCATCGGCGTTTGCGCGCCAGAGCGTTTCTTCCGGGTACCTGACGTAGACCAAAGAGCGCGCGTCACGCGAACCCTCCACATCGCCAGCGGAAATCCCCGAGAGAAAAGGAACAAATTGCTGGGAGCGGGAATCGTAGCGCGCGAGTTCCGCGCGGGGTTGCGCGGCGGTAACGATGAGCTTCTTGCCGTCCGGCGTGGGAACTCCCATATAAAAGTTGGGCGGCACTGTCGTGAGCTGGATCGGACGGATGGCTTTACCCCACAACGAGCGGTGCTCCGGTTGGGCCCAGATCCTGCTTGTACCGTTGCGAGTGGTTTGGAAAAGGAAATAGTTTCCGTCGGGCGTCCAATCGCCGCAGCACAGCTCCGGAGAGTCCGGCATATCGCTCAAGATTTCATGAAGATTGCTGCCATCGGCCCGCGCTTCCCAAAGCCGATGATCGGCGGCGAGCTTGCTGCCGACCGTGAAGCGCATACGGGTGCCGTCCGGCGAGAAACGTACGAAGAAGGCGTCGCTGGGAGCAGATAAAAGCCTGCGCTGATGAGAGCCGTCGGCGTCGGCTAGGAAGAGGTCGTGGCCCTTGGCAAGAACGAGCTTTCCGTCGGGGGCCCAGGAGGCGTCAGTGCAATCGATCCCGTCGAGGTCGCGCAGCGAGCCGGTGGCCATGTCCATCAGCCTGAGGCGATTGGGACCGTTCATCTTGTCCGGATCCAGCGGAGTCACGAGCAGAAGCTTGCTGCCGTCCCGGGAGACATCGGCGAGATACAGCCCGGAGATTGAGGAGTCGAGCAGTACAGGGAGTCCACCGGCTGCGGGGACCTGGACAAGGGTAAGTCGGTCCCCAACCCGCTCATTGAAATAGACGTAGGCTCCGCGGGCATTGAGATTGCCCTTGGGGAGCCCGTCAAACGTTATTTGCGTGGAGTCTGTGACTCGCGGGATTGCGCGAGGAGAGCGCAAAGCGACAGCGCCACCGCCGACAATGGCGGCGAGAAGCAAGCTGGCAAGCAGAGGTCCCAGGCGAACCCGCCGGGCAGGTGCAGCAGCGGGTGCGGCGGGTGTCGCCGCTTGGAATGGAGAACGAACTGGCTCGCCGTTTCGCAGAATCTGAACGGGAGCGAGGAAACGATAACCTCGCCGCGGAACGGTTTCTATGAAGACTGGAATATCAGCGGAGTCCCCGAGGACCTCGCGCAAACGCTTGATGGCGGTATTGAGACTCGTGTCGAAGTCCACAAAGGTGTCGGCCGGCCACAGGGCGCCGTGAAGTTCCTCGCGCGTGACCAGGGAGCCCGCACCTTCTAGAAGCCTGCGAAGCACCAGAAACGTCTGCTCCTGCAGGCGCAGCTTGACGCCATTGCGGCGCAGCTCCGCGGAATGGGCATCAAGCTCGAATGTGCCAAAGCGGTAGCGCAGCGCAGACGTCTGAACGATTTGTGGGTTTTCTGACATAAGCGACCTAATGAGTATATAGACGAGGGAAAGGCCCCAAAATGTTTCCACGAGGGCATGTCAGAGCCTTCTGCAACCGCAAGTATATCTGGGGCTTGGCTTGTCAGAGAAGTTCCAGACTGGGGTCAGAGGGCCACTATGGAGGTGCGCTTCTAGCTGAGCCAGGTTCGACGCTACCGCAACCGCGGTTGAGGTGGCGCCATGAGGGCAGGCAGAGCGCGGATACTCCTCGCTATCGCATTGCTGCTTTTTGGAGGAATGGGCGCAGAAGGAAAGACCAAAGACAAGGCGGCAGGCAACGAACTGCCAATGGAGTTGTACGGCGGTTACCTCATGGTCGTGGAAGGAAGCATTGGCGACTTGCATGGCCTGAAGTTCCTGCTGGATACGGGAGCGACAACCAGTGCGATCGACCGCAAGGTAGTGGACACGCTGGGATTACTCCGGCGCACCGGAAGTCTGATCAACATCGATAAGGCCGTGCACGTTGAGTTGTGCGAAGTGCCTCAACTGGCTTACGGGCCGCAGCATGTCTCAAACGTGAAGGTGATCGTGGCCGACCTGCAATACTTACAGGGAAGCGGGATTCACGTGGATGGGGTGATTGGCTTGGATCTGTTGAGGAGAGAGAGCTTCCGTTTGGATTTCGCGAGAAAGCGGATTGTGTTTGGAGCGACGGAGCAAAGCGGAGGCCGGACGGTGCCGATGCGGGCGGATGCCCTTTACTTGACGGTGCAAGTACAGCTGGATGGGCGGGATATGCGGATGATCGCGGACACTGGGATGCTGGGAACGATGTTTTACGACGGCTCGCTGGAAGGAATGCACGGGAGCTACACGGTGCAATCGCGAACCGTGGGAAGAAGCGTGGGTGGCGCCGTGGAGTCCAGGATCGCAGTAGTGCCGAGGCTCCAGCTGGGGACTCAGGATCTCGACCGGCAAGTGTATCTGGTTCACCAATCGGGGTCGGAATCCTTGCGCGGAATCGCGGGATACCTTGGGATTGCCTCGCTTGCGGCGAAGGAGATTACGTTTGATTTCGAGAGAAACGAATTGAGCTGGAAGAAGTAACCTAGCTGGCGGGCTGGGTGCTCTCCATAAAAATCTTGAATTCCGGGTCGTCGTGGAGGCAAGCAAGATCCGGATCACGGGCCATCCACGCAAGATTGTGGTAGCCGTGATCGCGAGCCTTCTTCAGCATCGCCAAGGCTTCTGGCTTTCGCAGGAGACGTGCGTAGACACAGGCCGCGTTGTAAAGAATGTTGGAGTCGTCGGGGCGCAAGGCGATGGCCCGCTGTAATTCCAGGATGGCGAGGTCGGAATTCCCACACTCGGCATGGACCGAGGCAAGCAGGATCCGCGCGCGAACGTCTTCGGGAACCATCTCGAGTTGCTGTTCAAGGGCGCGCCCAAAGCGCAAGCGAATGTCGTGGAGAGCCTCGGTGTGCCCAAGGTTTTCCAGGGCATTGCCGAGCGGAATGTACAGGTTGTAGTCGTCGCCGTTTGCGTCCAGGGCGCGCTCGACTAGAGCGGTGATCTCCGGTAGCCGTCCGGAGGCAAAATAGGAGCGAGCGAGCACGTTGTAAGCGCCGGGGCAGTCCGGTTTGCGTTCGATAGCCATGCGAGCATACTCGATCGCTTCCCCGTATTTTTTCTGGACGTAGTAGAGCAATCCTCGAGCAACGAGCACCTCCGCGAGATGAGGGTCGAGTTGCAGGGCTCGCTCGCACGCTGCCAGGCCCTTGTCAATCCAGCGTGGATTGGGGTCGTGCCATCCGTGGATCATCGCGCAGGCATGAGCGATGCCCGCATAAGCCAAGGCGAAATCCTGATCGAGCAGGATGGCTAGATCAAACACCTGCATGGCAAATTCCAGATCAGGGCGGGTCTCGCGGCGAGCATAGCTGCGCCCTCGCAGATAGGCGTCATAGGCCTGAGTATTCTCGGTCGGCTTCCGAGCAATGGCCTTTTCTTCTTGTGGGGAGAGGGTAATGCGAAGAGCCTGCGTGATTCTGCGTGCGATCTCGTCCTGCACTTCAAAAACGTCTTTCAACTCGCGGTCGAATCGTTCCGCCCAGGAAGAATGACCGGTGTGCGTCTCGACGAGCTGCGCGGTGATGCGAAGACGGTTGCCCGCCCGGCGGAGGCTGCCGCCCAACACGTAGGTAGCGGCCAGCTCGTGGCCCACCTGCGGCCCGGTGACGGGTTTGTCGCGGTAGGCGAGCACGGCGGCGCGGGGGAACACGCGCAGCTCCTTGATTTTAGAGAGTTCGGTGATGACGTCCTCGGTCATACCGTCGCGTAAATACTCGTCTTCCTTGGCTCCGCTCAGGTTCTCAAAGTAAAGCACCGCGACCGATTTCTGCCCGGCTTGCGCTGAAGTCGACGATATTGCCTTCGCGCTTTCATTGGTCGCCGCTTGCCGCCCCGTCGAATCCCGCTTGAGACGCTTCAAGTCGGATTGCATCTCCGACGCCGTCTGGTAGCGCAAGGCGCGGTCTTTCTCCAGGGCTTTGTTGATGATCCGTTCCAATTCCGAAGGCAAATCGGGATTCAAGCGCACGGGAGCAACTGGAGCCGCGTCGAGTATCGCCTTGAAAATGACCGCAGAGCTTTCGCCTCGGAAAGGCAGTTGCCCTGTCGCCATTTCATAAAGAACGACACCAAACGAGAAAAGATCGGTCCGGGCATCCAAATCTTTGGCACGAACCTGCTCAGGTGACATGTATGCAACGGTTCCCAGGGTGCTGCCCGGGCTGGTGAGTTGCTCGGTGTCGACCCCCTGGGTGGCCAGACTGTCCGACTTGGCGGCTGCGTGTTTTGCCGAACTGACTTTCGCCAAACCAAAGTCCAGAATCTTGGCGTGGCCACGGTCGGTCACGAAGATGTTGGCGGGCTTGATGTCTCGATGAACAATTCCCTTCCTGTGAGCAGCGTCGAGGGCGTCAGCCACTTCAATCGCCAGATCCTGCAAATTCTCCAATTCCATCGGCCGACCAGAGATGGCGTGCTTCAGGGTTTGGCCTTCCAGATACTCCATGGCGATAAAGGCTTTACCGGATTCCTCGCCGATGTCGTGAATCGTGCAGATGTTGGGATGGTTTAGGGCTGAGGCAGCCTTGGCCTCCCGGCGAAAACGTTCCAACGCCTGGCGGTCGTGGGCGACATCTTCCGGCAGGAATTTGAGGGCGACAAAGCGGTCAAGCCGAGTGTCCTCAGCCTTGTACACCACGCCCATGCCCCCGCCGCCAAGCTTTTCGACGATCCGATAGTGCGAGATGGTTTGACCGATCACTGGCAGCGAATCTTACGTGCATCATGCGCGACAGGTCAAATCACAGCCGTTCCTCGATGGCACGGTGCAATTGTTCACTTCTCGGATCGTGCCAACTTCGGTGCAGCTCACGACCCCGCCACAATCGCCGGTCCGGACTCTCCGACGCGGCCGCGTGGGCCATCGGGCATTGTGAGAGCTATGGTATATTTTGGCGATTTTTTACGTTTCCAATTGCCGATATTCGGAGGCTTCGATGCAATTCGCGCACTTGTGCAAAAAGCTGCTGCCTGCCGTAGTCGCGCTCGCCGCATTGTACCTAGGCAATTCCCTACTGTCGGCCCAGAACCAGTCCAAGGCGGCTGCTGGAGCCACGGGCCAGGCGTGCCCGAACGATGACAGCGGGTTGAAGCTACCCGCCGGTTTTTGCGCGACGGTTTTTGCTGATGGCATTGGCCATGCGCGTCACATGGTGGTTGCGCCTAGCGGAGTGGTGTATGTGAACACATGGTCGGGAGAGTATTACGGGAAGGACGCGACGCACGACGGCGGGTTTCTGGTGGCGCTGCAGGATAAGGCGGGTGCTGGCAAGGCCGACGTGACGGAGCGCTTTGGCGAAACCGTGCAGAGCGGCGGGGCGGGTGGCACGGGAATCGGCATGTATAAGGGATCGATCTACGCGGAGATCAATGACCGGATCGTGCGCTATTCGCTGACGGCCGGCTCCATTGTGCCGAACGATGCTCCGGTTACGATCGTTTCGGGACTGCCTCTTGGGGGCGATCATCCGATGCATCCCTTCATCATCGACGCCAAGGGAGCGATGTATGTAGACGTGGCCAGCGCCACGAATTCGTGCCAGCTCAAAAATCGGACACTCAAATCACCGGGAGCAGATCCGTGCATCGAGCTCGAGACGCGGGGCGGCATCTGGCGGTATGACGCGAACAAAACAAGCCAAAGCTTTTCGAAGGCGGAGCGGTTTGCTACGGGGATACGCAACGGGGAAGGCTTTGCGATTGACGCAAGCGGCCGCCTATTTGTGACGCAGCACGGACGCGACCAACTGCACACGAATTGGCCCGATCTCTACAAACCGGACCAGGAGGCGACACTTCCGGCCGAAGAAGTGTTGCTGTTGAAGCAGGGCGGCGACTACGGGTGGCCCGAGTGCTACTACGACGGGTTCGCGCAAAAGCTGGTCCTGGCGCCAGAATTTGGGGGTGACGGCGGCAAGACGGTCGGCGAATGCGCGAAGAAAACTCCTCCGGCTGCGGCATTTCCCGCGCATTGGGCACCGAACGGAATGGTCCACTACGACAAGAAAGAATTCCCGGCGCGCTACCGGAACGGCGTGTTCATCGCCTTCCATGGATCATGGAACCGGGCACCGTATCCGCAAGGTGGTTACAACGTTGTTTTTCAGCCGCTGGCGGGTGACCACACATCTGGTGGGTGCGAAATATTCGCGGATGGTTTTGCGGGAGCGGTGAAATCTCCGGACAAAGCCGTACATCGTCCGAGTGGGCTGGCGGTCGGACCAGACGGTGCGCTGTACATTTCCGACGATGTGCGCGGACGAATCTACCGAGTTGTTTACCGCGGTGGCTCTGGCGGCGGTGCCACGAATGTGACCCCGTGCCCCAGCGCTACCGCTCCGGCCGGGGAGATCGCGGAAGCACCGGCCAACCCGCCCGAGGGCACGCATCCAGACGCCGGCGTGGCGGTTCCTGAAGGAGCGACGCCGGAAATGGTGGCGCTTGGCGGGCGGATTTACCACGGCGAGGTGGCCGACGCTGCGTGCGTTGGCTGCCACGGCGACAGCGGTCAAGGTTCGCCCTTGGGTCCGGATCTGACGGCGAAGAAATGGTTGTGGAGCGATGGCAGCTATGCGGGAATCAAGAAAACGATCGCCGCCGGTGTGCCGCAACCAAAGCAATTTCGGGCGCCGATGCCGGCGATGGGTGGCGCGCAGCTTACGGACGACCAGTTATCAGCGGTGGCAGCGTTCGTCTGGAGCCTCAGCCACCGGGCAAAGTAGGCGCGATCACCGAAGGGAAGCTCGATCGCGCCATCTATTGGATTAGACGTCGTTTTGGCGAAAGCGGCCGATGAGATGTTCGCAGGCGCGGACGGTGACCGCCATCATCGTGAGCGTCGGGTTCTGGCAGGCCGACGACACAAAGCTCGCGCCATCCATCACGAACACGTTTTTCACGTCGTGCGATTGATTGAAGGCATTCAGCACGGACTTTTTCGGATCGTTCCCCATGCGTGCCGTCCCTAGTTCGTGGATGGCCATGCCGGGCATTTCGACGTTCGCTTGCACGTGAATATCTTTGGCGCCGGCGGCTTCGAGCATTTCCGCCGCCGTGGCCGAAGCGTCTTCCATGAGCGCGGCTTCGTTGGCGCCGTGGGTCATCGAAATGCGCAGCGCCGGAATGCCCCACGCGTCTTTCAGGTCGGGGTCGATCTCGACGTAATTGTCCCATCGCGCCAGCGATTCACCGAACGCTCCGAAAGATGCGCTGTACACACCTTCCTTGACGGATTTCTTGAAGGTCGTGCCGTAGCCTTCGGCGCCGAAGTTGAAATCCACGTCAGCGCCGCCCTGGAAGCCGTAGCCGCGGATGAAGCGCGGATGCTTACCGCTCGTGGGAGTGTTGACGAAGCGAGGGACGTAAATGCCATTGGGACGCTGGGGCGTATTCGCGTCGGGAAGAATATTGAAGCTCGGCAAACGACCCGACGCGCCACCGCCGACGACGTGATCCATCAAATAGTGGCCGAGTGCGCCGCTGGAGTTGGCCAGGCCGTTGGGATACTCGCGCGTGGAGGAGTTCAGCAAGATACGGGTGGATTCCATCGCCTGGGCGCAAAGGATCACCGCTTTGCCGCGGACCTCTTTCACCTGCCGCGTCAAGCGGTCCACGTAGGTGACGCCGGACGCTTTGTTCGACGCGTTGTCCATGTTGACGTGACTCACGACCGCGTTGGTGATGAGCGCACAATTTCCGGATTTTTGCGCGTCCGCGACGGTCGTGAACGGGCTGCTGAAATAAGAGAACGTGGAGCAGCCGCGCTCGCAAGGCCCGCAATAGTGGCACGCCGGGCGCCCATTGTGATTCTGGGTGAGAACGGCCGCGCGTCCGATGGTAACGGTGTGCCCGAACTTGGCTTTGACGCGCTCTCGCAGCAGAACTTCTCCGCAACTCATTTTCATCGGCGGCAGAAAATCGCCGTCGGGCAGCATCTCGTTCCCTTCTTTAGCGCCAGTGATGCCGACGTACCGCTCCACGATGTCGTAGTAGGGAGAGAGATCGGCATAGGAGACCGGCCAGTCATCGCCATAGCCGTCGCGGCTCGCCGCTTTCAAGTCGTTGTCACTCATGCGGTAGCTCTGACGGCCCCACACCAGCGATCGCCCGCCCAGGATGCGAAGCCGCTGCCATGTAAATGGCTTGCCCGCCGGGGTGCTGTAGGGATTCTCGAGGTCATTGACGAACCATTCGTAGTTGTATTCCATGCACGCGTAGCACTGCTTTTGAATAGGCCGCGTGCGCACGACCTCCGGCGAATGGTCGCGGTATTTGAGCTTGTACGCGGGCATGTGTTCGGTGAATTCTTTTGGACTGACCGCGCGGCCTGCTTCGAGGAGCACGACCTTGAGCCCGGCCTCGGCGCATTGCTTGGCGGCCCAGCCGCCCGTAGCTCCTGATCCCACCACCACGACGTCGTATGTTTGCTGGAGCTGATCTTGCGCCGTGTAATTGGTCACTTGTGATTCCCTTCGGGATGGTTACAGCCCTCGTACGGACCATGCGCAAAGGCGCCGTCCCAGCCGAGTTCCTTCTCGCCGATCTGTGAAGAGTAGTACGCGGTCATGATGCGCTGCTTTAACGCTTCAAAATGCCCGTGACCTATATCGGGCACCGCAGCTTCACCAGTCCAGCCGCTGCCGGCGCTTGGATAGGCTAGCGCGTGCAGCAAATCGTCTTGCTCTTGTCGCGACAAGTAACGAAACGCGGCTCTGTAGCGCCGCATGCTTTCGCCATCCAGATATCCAAGACTATTCAGGAACGATCGCTGCGTCTCGTGCGTCTCGGCAGCCAGCACGAGATCGATGTAGCGGTTTACCAGCGCTTCCTTAGCGCCGGGAGTGTCCGTCGCGGGGATCATCAGGTCGCTGACGAGGATGAGGGTTTCATTCTGGTGTTCGTCCAAGAAAAGCGGCTTCCAGCCTGGCGCCGCGAGATCTTTCGAGGCGTCCACGCCGTTTTGTGCCGGCGTCAGCTCGGAGGACAACGCGGGACTCTGCGCGGCGGCAAGCTGCGGGCGCAGCGCCGCGGCGGCTGCGCCCGTGAGAAATCCGGCACGGATCAAGTCACGTCGTTTCATTCATGACTCCTTGGGCGCAACTTCGCTGGTTTTCGGCAGGCCGCCGGCGCGCATTAATCCATCAGTGGCATCGGAAAGTCTACACCAAAGGGCAACGGCCGCCCATTGAGGCTGGCACTTCGTAATGGGTCAGTTTCCGGTTAGCGCGTTCACCAAGCACGTGGACTAACTGCGCTTCGCACTGGGCGCGGATGAGGACGACCTTATGACCCCGGTCACTCCCCGATTTCGCGCGGATTCACTGCACCCAGTGGAAGGCGCTGCTGACGAGCTCGAACTTGTTGCGGTCAAAAAGATGGAGCTGCATGTGGAGCTTGTGCGTGTTCATGTCCCCATCCAGAACCAACTGATCCGCAGACGGGCGTTCGAAAGTGAAGTGAGCATTCCAGTCTTTGCGGCCGTGACCGGGGTCGGTAAGCGTTAGAGTTTTGTCGTGAACGTCGATCGAGGTACGGTAATAGACAAAAGAGTCATCCGGGCGTTGAAAGGCCACGGCACCCCCATGGGCGTCGATGTTGAGCTCCCAGATCACGCCTGAATCAAAGATCACGCGGCGAAAGCGATCGTAATCCGTCAGAAGAGGGGGCCGGACCTGGCCGTCCAGAGAGAATTGCTCTACATCCCAGATGCCGTAAAGCGCGGGCTTCGAAGTGATACTTCCACGGACGAGCCACTCATTCTCCCAAGCGTCGTACGCAGTTGCTCCCACAAGGTAGATAGCCACGACGACCTGCACGGCCATCGCCACGCGGTTGGTGCGGCGAGTGCGGAAGAGTTGGGGCTGCGGGGAAGGCAGAGTGCCGCGATTCAAGAGAAAAACGTTCGCCAGGCGGGGAAGCTCGGGAACAAGCAAGAACGCAGCGAGAAGAATGAAGTTAAAAACCTCCAGTTTATTCGCCACGTTATAGCTCATATCGATCACGAAGACATTCGCCAAGTCCGCAAGGCAAATCAGCGCACCCAGCGTTGCTGTGCGAGGAATGAGCAGCAGGATACCGCCCGCCACTTCCGCGCATCCCGCGAAAATTTCATACGCAGGCGCAGCACCCATATAGGTCCAGAGAACTTGAATCTGCAAGAAGTGGCCGAAAGGCCGAACCAATTCAAACAGATTCGGGTAAGGCATTTGCGCAGGGATGATCTTGAATATTCCGTAAGCGAACATCAGCGCGGCCAGAGCAAAACGAATGGCGAGTCGGAACCATTTGTGCAGCGTGACGTAATTTGTACGCCGGCGATCCACAAACGACCAGATCCATGCAGCAAGCACAGAGATGACCAGAAAGCAGAACGCTTGCACCCAAAAGAAGCTCCCGTCGTACCCCACGCCATGATCTGGAGGAACAGTCATATGAAAAATATGCGCTCCCGCCCAGGACACGATCTCGCGCATGGGCCACACTCCTCCCAGGGCAAGAGGAAAGAAGCGTTTAAGAAACAGCAGATACTGGAGCCATATCGGGCAGAAATAGAATACGAACAGACCCAAGTAGACGAAGCTGAAGCGGAAGGCGATTCGCGTGAAGAGATTCCAGCGGGGAGCAGGTGATGCGTGCTCCATTTGTTCATCTTGGGCCTGAGTTCTCATGTGCAGCCCCTCAGCGAGAAGAGTTATTGCCGACCCCAGTCCGACCTAATTGGCCTTGCCAGGGAGTATACCTTTCTCCTTTCAGTGCCTGCGACTCAACGCCAACTCCTGGTTAGTCGCTACCCGGCACTTAGCTCACAGTTGTTCGGAATGAGTTTGAAATATCCTTACGACGTTCCCGCGGCAGCAGTAGCCGGGCGATCCAGGATTGTCGCTGCGCGGCCCACTTCGGTTACACCGAAAATCACCAGCGGCGAATTCGTGCTCGACTCGACACCGCAGTATGCGTAGTTGATGTTGATGTTGGCGTCGCCGAGCTTCGAGGCGGCGCGCGCCAGCTCGCCCGGACCGTGGGGAAGTCTGGCTTGAGCAACCTCCCCTTCCGTATAGATTATTCCTTCCTTATCAAGCACGGCCTCCGCCGCTTCTGGTTTGTCGACGACGATGCACACGAGAATCGTTTTGTCGGAAGGGATCGATTGAAAGGCCAGGATGTCGACACCGCGATCCGCGAGATCGCGGCAGACTTTTCCAAGCGAACCCGGACGATTCTCCATGCGAATGGTTAATTCCTTGGTGATGGGCATGGTGGAGACCTCCTTGAGAGCGATGACCGGAACGCCAGACACGTGCGTGACGAAAACCCGATGCCTCAGAGGTTCAACGTGGTTAGTGCGGGAATCTTACGTCCAGGGCCTTGGCTATGCAAGGGTTCGTCTAGGGTAGGCCGGCGCCCTGTAAACCAGGTAGCGGCAAAAGGAATTGGGTGTATACTCCGGCCCATCGGAAAGCAATCTGGACGTGCGGATGAGGAATTTCTCCCACGGGAATACGAACATTCACTTGAGCGTGGCTCGAGTCTTGGTCGAGGTGTGTCAGCCGGCGCTCAGCTAGTGAGGGCGTGATGAAGCAAACCTTTTCTATCGGTATCGGAGGCGCAGCCGGCCAAGGGGTGGCCACGCCGGGCGACATTTTCGCGAAAATCTTCAGCCGGCGTGGTCTGAACCTGAATGCCTATAACGCCTATCAATCCATCATTCGCGGCGGCCACACTTTTCTAACCATTCGCACCGGTGCGGACAAGGTCACCAACATGGGTGACCGCATCGACGTGCTGATCCCCCTGAACCAAGACAGCATGGATCGTCACCTGAAGCTGCTCACCGCGGGCGCCGCTTGCATCTACAACGCCGACACGATCAAGCCGGGCTCTGCCGCTGACGGCGTGCAACTGTGTCCCCTGCCGGTTTCCGAGTTGGCCGACATCACGCGAAATAAGGTCGCGCAGAACACGCTCGCGATCGGCGCCGGGCTGCACATGATGGGCATCAGCTTCGCGGCGCTAGAGGATGTGCTGCGAGAGCAGTTCAAGAAAAAGGGCGAGGCCATGGTGGCGGAAAACGTCGGGGTTGCGCGCGCCGGCTATGACTATGCCGCCGCGCACTTCACGGCCTTCCCGAATCCGCTTCCCAAAACGGAAAATCGCTACGCGATCCTGAGCGGCAATACGGCGATGGCCATGGGCGGCGCGGCGGCGGGTGTGAAGTTCTATTGCGCTTATCCGATGAGCCCTTCCACCGGCGTGCTGCACTGGATGGCGGCACACGCCCGCAAAGCCAACATCATGGTGCGGCAAGTAGAGGACGAGATCGGCGTGATCAACATGGCGATCGGCGCGGCGCACGCCGGGGTCCGCGCGATGTGCGCAACCTCGGGCGGCGGCTTTGCGTTGATGAGCGAGGGGCTCGGCATGTCGGCCATGACGGAAACGCCAGTGGTGGTGATCAACTGCCAGCGAGCCGGTCCGTCCACGGGCGTTCCCACCAAGACCGAGCAGGGCGATCTGTGGCAGATGCTGGGCGCCGCTTTTGGCGACTACCCGCGGGTGATCGCGGCACCGCTGGATATCGGCGATTGTTTCAAGCTGATCCCCGAAATATTCAACATTGCCGATCGCTTCCAGTGCCCGGGGCTGGTGCTTTGCGACCTGCTGCTGTCGGAAGGGCGACTCAGCGTGCATCCCAATGATCTGGATTTTGGCCCCGTGATTGATCGCGGCGAGCTCATCACCAGCAACGGCAATGGGGCGTCCGCTGGAGTTGCCACCAACGGCGACTACAAACGGTACAAGTTCACAGAAAGCGGCGTTTCGCCGCGAGCGATACCTGGTGTGCCCGGACACGTACACACCGTGGCTACGGACGAACACCAAGAAGACGGCGTATTGATCAGCGACGAGTTCACCAATCCGACCAAGCGACGCGCCATGATGGAAAAACGTATGCGCAAGGTGGCCGGCATCGAAGCTGCAGTTCCTCCGCCAACGTTGTCAGGCCCGCGCGATGCGGACGTCACCTTGATCGGCTGGGGATCGACGAACGGAGTGATCGAGGAAGCCTGCGAGATTCTCAACGAACAAGGAATCTCCGCCAATCAGCTGCAAATCCGCTGGCTGGTGCCGCTGCACGGCGAAGCGATCCTCGAAATTTTGCACGGCTCACGGCACACCATCATCGTGGAAAACAACTACAGCGGCCAGTTTGCGCGTTACCTCCGTAGTGAAACCAGCTTTGTACCAAACGGCCACATTCGCAAGTATGACGGCGAACCATTCATGCCGCACCACATCGTGGAGGCGGTGAAGGAGCAGCTCGCCGGGAAAACCAAACTTTCCGTTCCGGCGCACGAGATTGTGGTTTGAGAGGAGACCCAGATGGCGACAAGCGTACAGCGTGCCAGTCAACTGACCATCGCCGACTTGAAAGGCAAAGTCGATCCCGACTGGTGTCCCGGTTGCGGTGACTTCGGAGTGCTCGCGGCAGTGCAAAAGGCCCTGGTGGAACTGCGGATACCGACTCACAACGTGGTCACGATCAGCGGCATCGGCTGTTCGTCCAATTTCCCCGGTTACATAAACACGTACGGCATGCACACGCTACACGGCCGGGCGCTGGCGGTGGCCACGGGCCTGAAGCTTGCCAATCACGAACTGACGGTGCTGGTCACGGGCGGCGATGGCGACGGTTTCGGCATCGGTGGCAACCACTTCGTGCACACGATGCGCCGCAATGTGGACTTGCTGTACATCGTCATGGACAACCAGATCTACGGGCTGACGACGGGCCAGACGTCACCTACCAGCCGCATCGGCATGAAGACGAAGAGCATGCCCTTCGGCAACATCGAAGCACCGATCAATCCTATTTCCCTGGCGCTAGCCGCGGGCGCTACCTTCGTTGCGCGCGGCTTCAGCGGCGAGCAGAAGCACCTGACGGAGCTGATCAAGCAAGGGATCGAACACCCGGGCTTCTCGTTCCTGGACGTCTTCAGCCCGTGCGTAACCTACAATCACGACAATACTTACCAATGGTTCCGTCCGCGCGTGAAAAAACTCGAGGACGACTCCGCGTACGACGCGACGGACTGGACCGGCGCGATGGAGAAGTCCTTGCTCTGGGGCGAGGAGATTCCCATCGGCAAATTCTTCGAGCGCACCGACGTTCCCACATTGCACGGGGCCGAGCCGGTGTTGAACGAAGGGGCCTTGGTGCATCGCGATCCGAGGGTGCCGCCCGACGTGGCCCGCTCGTTCATCGAAGAGTTGATGTAGCGATGAAGCACCGGCCAAAACCCGCAACTTGAAACCGAAGGGTGGGCAACCCCCATCTCGTCTGAACAGTTACCTCTACATCACGCCTGAGGCTGTGAAGTGTCCCGGCCGGGGACCACGTCTAGCTGAAGCTTGGGATCGGCGGCGGGGATGTAGGTTACCGGCAGGCCCAACTCTGCTCGCACGATGTTGCAGCCGTGGGCGATGGCGCTGGCTTTGTAAAACGCGATTTCGCGGTTGCAGCCCTGACGGCCAAACCCGCAGTCGCTCGAGACAATCAGGCGCTCGGGCGGGATGTACTTCAGGGCTTTGCGGATCTCGGCGGCGACGTCCTCGGGCCGGTCGGCTTGCAGCGAACGATGGCTGACGGCCCCGATGGCGATCTTTTTCTTGAGGTTATGCTTGAGCGGCTCAAGCATTTCCAGGTCTTTCTGGTTGCGATCTTTCATCTCCAAAGTCCACACATCTCCTTGACAACGCTCAAGATAGATCTCGATGGACTTGGCGTAGCTGGTGTCTTCCATCACGCGCTGCATGTTCGGATTTCCCCAACAAGTGTGGATCCACAGCTCGACGCCGTCGAGCCCCTGCACCTCGCGGTTGAACGCATCGACCATGAATTTCACTTCCTCGTGGTCCTTGCCATAGGTGTTGGCCATGAAGTGGAAGGTCGGCTCCTCGATCTGGATGCAACGGCAGCCGGCGTCACGCAGCGCCAGGAGTTCCTTGTTCATGGCTTCCGCCATGTCCCAGATTACTTGGCGCTTGTCTTTGTACTTGGGCGTGTGAATGTCCAGGAAGAGCGCCATTACTTGCGAACAGCAGGTGCCGAATTTGACCGGATTGCGGGTCTTCGCCTGCGACATGCGCCACAACTTCGGATAGTCGAGCGGGCGGTGCTCGATCTTGTCGACGATGTGCGGCCACCTCCAGCCAGTGTAGATCTCGTTCAGCAGCGTGCCGGGCGGATAGTGGAGCCAAGGAGCCGTCGTCTGCTCCGGCTGCAGGTAATCGCCCTCGAAGCCGGCCCAGCGCTGAAGCGGGTAGTGATGCCACGCGCGGCCCGCGAGATCCTCGTCGAGGTGGAAGTCGCCATGGGTAAGGATGTCGAGGCCGGCGCGCTCTTGATCGCTTATCACCACCGCCAGCGCGTCTTGAAACTTTTCGCGGAAGCGGACGTCCATCATGCAAGTGTCGAGTGGACGGCCCCACATGCTCACGTCAAACCAGCGAGGGCGCGGAAACGAACCCGTGGTGGTGCTGGGAAGAATCAGGTCTGCGGTGGCGGTGAACATGGGCTCCTCCGGCGGGCATTGTACTTCCGTTGACGCTTTGCCTGGGAGCCATCTGCTCCTAGGCAACCTGCATTCGTTGACTTGGCTTGGGCCCGAACCTAAGATGAGCGCGTAATGGCGGACTTCTCCTCTCCGATCGGGCAAACCGTCTCGCACTACCGCATCCTCGGAAAACTGGGTGGCGGAGGGATGGGCATCGTCTACAAGGCGGAGGACACGCGGCTGAACCGCGCCGTGGGCTTGAAATTCCTGCCCAACGAGATGGCCGATGATGCTGCCGCGCTGGAGCGCTTCCGGCGGGAAGCGCAGGCAGCATCGGCCCTGAATCACCCCAACATCTGCACGGTGTACGACATCGGCGAGCAAGACGGCCGGCAGTTCATTGCCATGGAGTTTCTGGACGGCCAGAACCTGAAACATCACATTGCGGGCAAGCCGCTGCCGTTCGATGAATTGGTGGAGCTGGGGTTCGAGATTGCGGACGCGCTGGACGCGGCACACTCCAAGGGAATCGTGCATCGCGACATCAAACCGGCGAACATTTTTGTCACCGCGCGCGGACACGTGAAGATTCTGGATTTTGGCCTGGCAAAGCAAGGACCCGCAGACAGCGCGATGAACCTTTCTGCGATGCCGACGGTAACCGAGCCGGAACAACTGACGCGAGCCGGCATGGCGATCGGCACGGTGCCGTATATGTCGCCCGAACAGGTGCGTGGAGAAGGATTGGACGGACGCACCGACTTGTTTTCGTTCGGCTTGGTGCTCTACGAAATGGCAACCGGGGTGCCGCCCTTCCGGGGCGAAACCTCGGGCGTGATCGCGGAGGCGATTCTGAATCGCGCGCCGGTTGCGCCGGTGCGACTGAATCCCGACCTGCAGCCCAAGCTGGAAGAGATCATCAACAAGGCTATCGAGAAGGACCGCAAGCTGCGGTATCAGACCGCGGCCGAGATGCGCGCGGATTTGCAGCGGCTGAAGCGCGATTCGGTTTCGGGCCGAACGGGAGCAGCCGTTGCCGATAGCGCGCCGAAGGCGGCGGGGAGACCCCTGCCGTGGAAGGCAATCGCCGCGACGGCGGCAGTCGTCGCGCTGGCAGCGGTGGGTTGGTTGTTTTTCTCGCGCAAGGCACATGCGCTGACGGAAAGGGACACCGTTGTCCTGGCTGACTTCACCAACACCACCGGCGACACAGTGTTTGACGGCACGCTGCGTCAGGGGCTCTCCGTGCAACTGGAGCAGTCACCGTTTCTGAGCCTTATATCTGGGGATCGGATCCAGCAGACATTGCAGATGATGGATCAGAAACCCGATACGAAGCTAACTCCGGAAATTGCACGGGAACTCTGCCAGAGAACGGCAAGTGCGGCCGTCCTCGACGGCTCCATAGCGCAGATTGGGACCCAGTATCTTCTTACGCTGAAAGCGGTCAACTGCGCGAGCGGAGAATCGCTGGCGAGTGCGGAGGCGCAGGCGAGCGACAAGAATCATGTTCTCGATGCTCTAGGAAAGACAGCCGCGGAAATTCGAAACAACCTGGGAGAGTCGCTGAGCATGGTGCAGAAATTTGATACCCCTCTTCGGCAGGCCACTACATCATCACTGGAAGCCCTCAAGGACTTCAGTTCGGGTGACCGAATCCTGAACACAGTAGGGGATGCCGCAGCGATTCCATTTTACAAACGGGCCATCGAAGTCGACCCCAATTTCGCGCTTGCCTACGCGTCTTTGGGTCTCGCCTATACCGACATGGGGGAACCCAGCGTCGCTGCCGGATACACCCAGAAGGCATACGAACTGCGCGACCGGACGAGCGAGCCGGAGAAGTATTTCATCACGGCGATCTTCCACAAGGAGGTCACTGGGAACCTCGAAGCAGCCGAACAATCCTGTGAGCTTTGGAAGCAGGCGTATCCGCGCTCGGAGACGCCTCATGATTACTTGTCGGGCGCGATTTACCCGGCTCTTGGGCAATACGAAAAAGGAGCTGAAGAAGGCAGAGAAGCAGTCCGTTTGAATCCGCACTTTCCCCTTTCCTACGCCTTCGTGATGTTCAACGGTCTCGCACTAAATCGGCTCGATGAAGCAAAGGCTACCTACAAACAATCTTTCGAACTTAAACTGAGCCACCCCTTCTTTTCTGTGGCTCTCTATCAGATTGCTTTCTTACAGAACGATGCTTCGGGGATGGCCCAGCAGACAGCACCGTCGGCTGGCAAGGTGGCAATAGACGATCAACTGCTGGGATTGGAAGCCGATACCGCTGCCTATTCCGGGAGGCTCAGGGATGCGCGCGAGTTGTCCAGCAGAGCAATGGATTCCGCTAACCAGGCAGAAGAAAAGGAGGCGGTCGCCACGTATTCTGCCCTGTCTGGTTTGCGGGAAGCCTTGTTCGGCAACGCTGACGAAGCACGACGGCGCGCCACGTGGGCAATGGCGGGCACGGCAGGCCGCGACTTGCAGTACGCCGCAGCGCTCACGTTGGCCTTCGCCGGGGACACTGGGCGAGCGCGAGCGCTGAGCGATGATTTGGCCAAGAGGTTTCCGGAAGACACCGTCGCGCGGTTCAACTACCTGCCGACTCTCCGCGCAAAGTTTGCGCTCGGTCGGGGAAATGCTTCTGAGGCCATTGAGAGTCTCCGGGTCAGCACGCCGTATGAGCTAGGACAGACGACATCCAGTATCTATGGCTGGACCGCCTTGTATCCGGTTTTCGTGCGCGGCGAAGCCTATTTGACCGCGCATCAAGGCGCTGAAGCGGCCGCCGAGTTTCAGAAAATCCTGGACCATCCCGGCGTCGCTGTGAATGAGGCGATCGGCGCACTTGCACATCTACAGCTGGGCCGAGCGTACGCTATGCAGGGCGACACCGCGAAGGCTCGTGCCGCGTATCACGATTTCCTCACGCTTTGGAAAGACGCCGACCCCGACATTCCAGTTCTGATCGCTGCGAAATCCGAATTCGCGAAGCTGAAATAGGGCGTCGATGTTTGCAGGGCGGTTCTGCGGAAAGGACTCGTGCCATGTACCGAGTACTCGCTCTTGTATTTCTGGTTGCCTCCTTGGCGCTTGCGCAGGAGAAGGGGGACGAAAGCAAGATCATCGCGCTGGAGAATCTTTGGAATCAGATGCAGCTCAATCATGACGCGGACGCGATGGACAAAATGCTGGACAAGGATTTCGTATTGACCGACTACGATGGAACGGTGATGTCCAAGGCGCAATTTTTGGCGTCAATACGAGACAAAGCGAACCAACTGACCGCGGAAGTGTCCGAAGACATGAAATTGCACCGGCACGGCGACACCGTGGTGGTTACAGGAGCGACGCACGAGAAGGGGACGTTCAAGGGCAAGCCGTATCAGCACAAAGGCCGATTCACCGACACATGGATTCGGCGGGAGGGTAGTTGGATTTGCGTTGCGAGCCACTTGGGGTTGTTGGGCGAGTAGAAGGCCGTGAGCCTGAAGTTGGTAGGGGGCGTGGCCCTTCGCGATTGCTCTCGAAGCTCCCGATAAACAGGATAAGGGTTCCCGCCCCTACACGAGTTGGCGATCTAGCAGGCAAAGTGTTTCAAACGGAACAGTCTTGCGGCTGGTTCTGTCGCACGCTATGCAAATGAGAATGACGGATCTGACGGCAAAACAGTTGTCCTCTGTCCCCTGCCCTACGTGCGGCGTCGCTGCTGGAGAGCGGTGTTTGCTGCATTCGGGCGGCGTGCGTTCCGAATCACACGTCGACCGGAAGCTGTCCGCGGCGGAGGCCATTGAGACGAAGAGAATTCTCCGGGCCACGAGAGGATGATAAATCCTCTTACTACCAAGAATAGGATGCGCGACGCGAACCCTGTCGTTTCGCCTAGCGGAGAATCGCTTTTTCCGCAGCGGGCTTAGGGATTGGGGTGGATTCTGATTCGAGCTTCACTGGGAGTTCGATGGTGACGACGGCTCCGCGGGGCTCCGCGTTTTGGACGTAGATGTTGCCGCCATGCTCGCGGATGGTGCCGTAGCACATGCTCAGGCCGAGGCCGGTTCCCTGACCAACGGGCCTGGTGGTGTAAAAGGGATCGAAGGCGCGGCTTATGTCGGTGAATCCCGGCCCGGAATCGCTGAAGCGAATGACCATTTTTTCGCCTTCCAAGGACCCGTCGACGAAGATTTTTTTGTCTGCTGCTTGCTCCAAGGCATGAGTGGAGTTGGTGAACAGATTCACGAAGACCTGCTTAAGTTGGCCCTCGTTTGAAGATACCCGAGGCAGATTGGCCGCAAAATTCATTTCCACAATGATCCCGCCGTGACGCAGGTGATATTCGCATAGCATCATCGATTCGCGCACGATCACGGCGACGTCGAGATGGCGGCGGCCTTCCTGATGGGGCCGGGCAAAGCTGATGAGGTTGTCGATGATCCGCTTCATGCGACGCGCTTCGGTTCCCAGCCTTTCCAGCTTTTGCTTGGAAGGGCCGTCAGTGGCCTGATCGACGAGGAGGTCGGAGTAGCCCATGACGGCGGTGAGCGGGTTGTTGAGCTCGTGCGCGACGCCGGAGACCAACTGGCCGACACCAGCCATTCGTTCTTGCTGAAGCAACTGGCTCTGCGCGTCTTGCAAGCGCTGGAGGTTTTGCTCCGACTCGACCAGCAAGCGCCGCATCTCCCTCGCAAGGAGTTGTTGGCGCAGAAACACGCATATTGCCACCAGGAAAATACCGACCAGCGTTACAGAGACGCGAAACGGAAGCAGCTGTGCGGGCTGCGGACCCAGAAACGACTCGGTCAGACCGATCACCGGCATGGACAGGACGGCCAGCGCCGCCAGGGCTCCCGGTATGTCGCCTCTGCGTCCCCGGGCGTTGCGACCCAACTCCTCAGACGGCACGTTGCGCGCGCTGACCGCAATGAGAATGAAATAGCAGACCGCCGCATAGTCCGGAACGTCGTAGAAACTACCGCTGTAGTACACGTTCTGTTGAATGGCAGCGTTCAGCCATTGATAGGTAATGAGATAGAGCGCGCCGGCAAAAAACAGGTGCCAGTAAATCTTGCGCCAGGCTCCCTGCGTCACCAGGGCCATGCCGCCGAAAACGGCCAGCATCACGGCGAATTCGAGAACGAACAGCACGTAGTAGTAGTTGTTCGCAAAGTGTTCGTTCGGAAAGATGTAGTTCTTCGGAAAAATCAGGAACCCGTAGATGTATACCCACCACAGCACGAGGATCAGAAAATTCAGTGTGCTGAGGTTGAACTTCTGCTCTTGCTGTCTGGAGCCCGGCCGCATTGCGGCAGCCGCCATCATTGGGACGGGTTGCAGGAAGAGAGGAATGTCGGCCCAGAAAGGGTCCGGCGTGGGCCTCCCCGCAACAACTTCGTAGTAGAACCACGCGCCGAAATTGCTGCAAACCATCCCGGCGCCTGCTGCCAACAGGATCCAGAACCAGCGCGTGCGGCCTTGATTGCGGAACGCGGCCCAGAGCATTACCGCGACAGCGGTGAGCCACAAGACCACGCCGGTAATGTCGGAGAAGGCGGTCAGGGCGCGGCCAGGGCGGGCCGTCAAAGACACGACGGTATACGCCAGCAGGAAACCTGCCGTGGCCGCAATTTGCCAGGACGCCAACCGCTTCATGTGATTCCCACTCCGAATCCAGAGGCGTAAAAACGGGTATGGAATCGATTGTTTCAGTTATCGAGGGTGCCCGGCACCTGCCCGGAAGTACAGGTCACCCGCAAACGACAACATTGGCAGGATAAGAAGGGCTTCGACCGGACGGTCGTTCGGCTAGTGGCGAGTCTCGGGCGGCGGACTGCCTGCTGTCGCGATTATGCGGTGAGTCTGTTGGTCAACAACCTGAAATTCGCCCGGCCAGAAGGATGTGAGCTCCTCAATTCGCGACTCCGCAACGCTCAAGTCCGAAATAGATTCCAGCCAGACGGAGCGGGTGTCGTCTTCCTTTCTGACGATATCGTAGTGGTGCGATCTCATGGAGGCACCGGACCGCTATCCTATTGGTGCAGCGGGTAGCTGGACTCGACGTTCGCGCCGAACCGGGAATGAATCAGGGACGCTATCCGGCACGCTTCACAGTCATGCCCGTGGTATTGCAAGGCGGCGTAGGCCTTCGCGAACCGTGCTTGGAGCACACGAAGTTCGTTGTCCATCTTTCGTCCCTTGCGGCCTGACCGACGAATCTCCATTCGTCCGTTTTTCCAATCGGTCAACGCGGCGTGAGATTCCTTCAGGAGTGCCTCGTACTCCATGCAAATCACAGGATTGATCAGCGTATCGTTTCTCATGTCTCTCGTCTCCCCACCCAATGTCACGCTAGTAGGGAGCATTCTCCCTGCCATGCAGATAAGAGTCGAAGATTGAAACAGTTGGGCGTTGGCGACCGATTTTCGTAGCGGGTCATAGTACGCAGATACTCCACGATTTCAGCAAGAACCGGAATGTTCTTCTAAGGGAACGCGGCAACAGGGTCTAAGGTATTCGCTGTAGGTCGTGGAGCGTGGTCGCGAAGGAGTCGCTTGAGGTATACTGCGGGCCACTTGAGGTGATTGAACATGAAATTGCAACCGGAACAGGGTACGTTTTTGCTTCAGATGGCGCTGCCAGGCTTGAAGAATGAACACAAAGTGACGCGGAGCGTCATCGAGGCGATTCCTCTGGATAAGGGAGACTACCGACCGGATCCGGTGTCGAAGACGGCGCTGGAACTGGCCTGGCACATTGCGGCGGCGCAGCATCGCTTCCTGAGCGGCATCGCTGACGGAGGGTTCGATTTTTCTCCGATCAACCGGCCGGACTCGGTGCGAAATTCCGCCGACATCGCCGGCTGGTTTGGGGAATCGTTTGCGAAGAATTACGAGCGGCTGGCGGCGCTGTCCGGCGACGCGCTCGTCAAGGTGCTGGATTTTCGGGGACTCTTTCAATTCCCGGCGGTGATGTATTTGCAGTTCGACATGAACCACGAGATCCATCACCGGGGACAACTTTCGACCTATCTACGGCCGATGGGCGGCAAAGTGCCGTCGATTTATGGGGAAAGTTACGATTCCGCGGAAGCAAAGAAGGCGGCGGGAACAGCGTAACCGCACGTCGAGACACTAAAAGTCGGAATGGGAGAAAAGGAAGCCGCACTCATGCGGCTTCCTTTTTCATTTGTATGGAGAACTTGCGGGGACGGGCTGAAGCCCGCCCCTATACGGGAAGCTGGAGCCGGATCGCCGTGCGTCAGGAGGTAACTTCGCGACGTGTGGGGTTGGCGGGCAGTAGAACCACTAGGGTATAGGTGCCCAAGGTTAAGCCTAGGGGAATTTCGGACAGGGAAAGGAACGCGGCGATCAGTGCGAGCGGGCGCGCGAAACCTTGGCTGGCGAGAAGAGCGAGCCCCGCGAGAATTCCCAAGACGCCGACTACGGCGGACAACATCGTAATCGCGAGATAAATCAAGTGGAAGTCGGCCATCAGCGTGAACGGGTTGGGAACACGCGTCAGGAGCGCGCCGAACATAACCGTGGCGGTAGCGCTAAACGCCATCAGCCAAAGAACCATTCCAAGGCGAATCGCGCCGTAAATGATCCAGCAGATGCCAAGAATTCTGGAATGCGCGTTCGGATTCTGAGTCGCAGGAACGTCCGAGGTCATTGAGTTACTTTCTCCGTGGCGTGACTGGCACGGGATGGGGCTACTTGCTAGTTCTGCCGCGGCGGCGCGCTACACGCTTTGCGGGGGCGCGTCGAAGGCTGCGGCGGGCGGAGCGGGCAAGTTTCGTCGTCTTCAAGTTGCGTGCGATTTTCTTGCTCTTGCGAACGAGCTTCTTGCCTTCTCGTTTCACCTTGGTGGTGACTCTACCCCCGGTTAGCGCTCGTTGCGCGGCATCGGCCTTAGCGGCAAGTGTGCCCAAGGTCGAACCAATGGACTCCGCGAGGCTGATCAGGATCGGGTCGTTCTTTGAAGACTTGTGCGTGCCATTCGCTTTCAACGCAACTCCTTTTTTGGGTTGCGTAAACTAGAAAAATACGGCGGCACTCGCGAAAGTACGTAGCGCCAGGGCGGCAAATTCTCATTGCCGCAGCTTAGACGGCTCTTCGGCCTTGAATTACGCGGATCAAGACCACGATGATAGCCAGCACGAGCAGAATGTGAACGAACCCACCCAGGGTGTACGAGGTCACCAAACCCAGCAACCACAAGATCACCAGGATTACCGCGAGTGTCCAAAGCAGATCCATTGTCGTTTCTCCTCCGTCTTAGTGTGACTTGTCCCTCGGATCAGGCCGTTCGAACCATCCACTCAAGAAGTGGTCAAGAAGTGGCGCTGCGGGCATCGCGGAACGCGCCTTTGGCAGTGTCCGCGACGTCGTTAACGAAGCCTTTCGCGTCTTCGACATTCTTGCGAGCTCGCCGAATGAGCGTCTTGCCCCGCGAGACCGCTTCGTCGACGCCGTCCTGCGCGGTGTCGCGAAGATAGTCACGAGTGTCTTCGCCGGATTGCGGCGCAAAAAGGACGCCGAGAGCAGCGCCCGCTCCCAAGCCGATTGCGAACGCTGAAATCACTTGCGGCCATTTGTTACGATTGCGAATCATTGGGCTCTCCTAATTTGTTCGCGTCTTGCGATCAGGCCATCATTTGAGAAGGGCTACTTCATTTTTATAGCCGCCGCGAAGGTAACTCGGGCGGGTCGGCTTCGCTATCCGGTAAAGGCAGTAGGAGCGGAGCGCACGTTCGTGTAGAGCTAGACGGCGCGCTAATCGGCGGCCGGGCGAGTCGAGAGTCTGGCGACGATCTGCTGGCTCTTTTGATCGAAGACGAAGTACTCGCCGGGCGCGCTAGCGCAGAGTTCTCGCAAACGAGCTTGCGCCGCGTTCAGGTCTTGCGCTGCTTCGATCCAAATGAAACTGCCGTCGTCGTGCCGCCTGAGGATGTCGAAAGGGCTTAATGGCATGTTTCCTTTCCGCTGAAAGTAGGGTGTGATCGGGTGGGAATAGAGCAGGCGGCGTGCCTTTTTGGGCCACACCTTTGGAATGTTCAGCTTGCGAGGGGCGTTACCGTGCAGCCCTCGGGAAGTTAGGTGAAATGCTGTAGCACAGGACTATGTCTTTTTGCGGAGGGCGTTTGTATTTCTTACAGAGCGCCGAAGGGTGAGATTTATCGGGGTGCGAGGAAAAACGAAACAGGCTACGCGGGCTTTGCGACGCGCCGAACAGCGATGGTCATATCATGAAAATCCAAGGTGACGATGGCGTCGCGAAATAGTTCGAGCCCCACCGTTGCGTCAAATAATCCGTCTGGTTCGTGCACGGTCTCAGTGGGAAAGTAGACCTTCGCACCTTCTTGCAACAGGGTCGTTCCGCGAAACCCTTCCTTCTGCGCGGGCGCCACTTTCATGTCCACGCCGCCATCCGTCAGCGGGAAGAATCGCGTCTCCGTAGATTTCGCAGCGCCCGAAAGGCTCAGTTTCTCGATCGAAGTCGTGTAGATCAGCACGGAACCCGTGTACATGGTGTCCACTTGCGCCGACACGCCCTCTCCATTGATCTCAAAGCCTTCCGCGACCACGATCGGCGGTCCTTCCTTTCCAAAAGTGATGAGCGAAATCTTGCCGCACGCGGCCGCGCAGGCCGCCGGCGCCGTCAATACTTCGGAAATCCTCATTTTGTGCGCCGTAAAATCGAGTTGTACGATCCGATCGTTGAACGCCGGGTACGCCAGCGTTCCCGCCACGTGCGGCATCTGCTTCTGCGAAATCATCTCGGACAGATCCATCCCCAGTGCCACGACGTTCGTCAGCGTGAGCCCGCCAATGTGTACGGCCGGCATCGCGGTACGGAACATCCCCGATGGAGCACCCGGTTTCGGCGGCTCGGACGGCTTCAGCCCCGCCTCTTCCGCAATCTTTGCGTCCACTACCGAATCCACGTTGCCGGTGTCGATGCCGAATCGCATCGGCTTGCCAGCACCAATGCGCGCCTCGACGCATGGGGTTCCATCGCAATCGAGCAGGGGCACTTCCACCGCGAACTTGATGGCCGCGTGACCATTTTTTTCGCGAGAATCCTGCGCGGACGTTGTCGCTTGACCGTAGGCGGCCGCTGCAACCACGAGTGCCATTGCCGCTACGCTCATTGTGCTCAACACGCCATCGCAGAAGCGCATCAGGTTTGCCTTTCCATTTCGTCTACGTTTCCAAGTCATAGACGAACCGTGGGGCCGAATGCTAGCATGAATCTAGTCGCTCTTCGGTGGGCCGTGGCGCAGTTGGGAGCGCGTCCCGGTGAAACCGGGAAGGTCGACGTTTTGTTTCACTCCGGTGGGGCCGTGGCGCAGTTGGGAGCGCGCCTCGATGGCATCGAGGAGGTCGTGGGTTCGAATCCCATCGGCTCCACCAATTTTCACATCTATGATATTCTACGTTTATATTCTTGCAAAGCGAATCGACCGGCCGCTACTACGTTGGAAAAACGCAAAGATCTGGAGCACGTTTCGCCTATCACAATGCCAATTACTCAAAATCGCTGAAAAATCGCGGCCCTTGGCGCTGGTCTATCAGGAAAGCTACCAACTCGCACCGAAGCCGTTCGCCGCGAGCGCCAAATCAAGTCATGGAAAGACCGTGCCATGATTCGAGCAGCTGGTGAGCGCGTCCCGGTGAAACCGGGAAGGTCGTGGGTTCGAACCCCAACGTCTCGATCACCCATGATTCTGCAACATAAGTATTTATGAAAAATACTCGAGGGCAATAAGGGGCAATACCGTTGACGAGCTCGATTCATGCACGGGCGATGCGAGTGATAACTTGAGCCAGCCGCTGGATGACAATCCCAACAGCTTCCTAAGAGAATCCATGTCCGAAGCTTGGGAAGCTTAGCAGAACACTCAAAAACGTTCGAATTGGCGGCATTTTGACGTTTTCCGGATTTCTCAAATGGATTCCAATCCGAGCAGCGGCGGAGGGGTCGTGGCTTCAAGTCCCTGCTGCATCTTTTCGTTAGCCCCGTAGCCCGGTATCATCGCGGCCTATGGAAAATGAAGACCGCTCGCTTGGTGGGCACAGGGCCGAACCAGAGGAACAGTCGTCGCTCTATCAGCTCCTCTACGACGGCGAAGAGCCACCCTTGGTGTCGATGCCCGGAGTACGGAGCCGCGAATGAGGTGCATCCGGACGAACGGCCCGCCATCTGGCAAAACTACGTAGGGCGCTCGCGGCAATGCAGCCCGGTGACCGCGACTTGTTGCTGCAGATGACGCGGCGAATGACCGGTCGCAAACGATAGACTTGGCGTGCCCGATCAACGCGCTCCCTTGGACCGCATCATATACAATGACGCTCTAGAATTCGGCCCACAAGGAGGCACCAGATGGTCATCAGCGACCGGTTACGAGAGTTGCGCGAAAGCAAGAAGCTCTCCCAAGGAGACATCGAAAAGAGAACAGGATTGTTACGCGCCTACATCTCCCGCGTCGAGAACGGCCACACGGTCCCTGCCTTCGAGACGTTGGAAAGGTTGGCGCGGGCGTTGGAAGTGCCGCTCTACCAGCTGTTTTACGATGGCGACAAGCCTCCTCAGCTCCCCAATCTTCTGAAGCGGAAGACCTCGGACGATATTGTTTGGGGAAGCTCAGGTAAAAACGCGCTGTATCTTCACAAACTGAGAAGGTGCCTCGGCAAGACAGCGGAGCGGGATCGTAAACTTCTGCTCTCGTTCGCTCAGAAACTAGCTGGAGGTCGGAATCGCGTCGCGCAAGCTTCCCGCGCTTAGGAATGAGAAGACGGGAAGTCGAACTAAGGCATCTTGCGGGCTTCGCTGTATCGTAGGCCGTTCCCGCTCCGACGCATCTTTTTCAGAGGTATGAGCGTTTCGCAGCTATTCTTATCCGCCCACAGTCCCTCGCACCTCTTGTGGAGCGCGACTGCTATTTCCCCCGTCACGGTCTTTGCCAAGAGGGCGCTGCCGTTAAACGGAGTTACGAGGTCAGCCGCATCATTGCACTGACTGCAAATCGGACCAATTGTTAGCATGGGGCCTTTCTTGCAGACTAACGTATATTTTCAACCTCTGACGGCCCGCGCTCCAGTGTCCAGAAGTACAGTCTTGGAACGGCTGTCCGATCTTTCTAGTACCACTGCAAAACTCCGTAGGCTTTTCACATAGCGAACTGAACCCGGTCCGGCTACTGCAAAGACCTGATTGATTTCCGGTCGGCGCGGGACTAGGCTAGTGTTCACGCACCGTATACCCCGATACATGAGACCGGCTGCCCCTCTCCTCTCTCTAGTGCAGGTCTCCGTTCACATGGCTGGACGACCGGTGGGAATGTATTCTTTTAAGAGATGGGATTCAACTCGACCCAGGCAATCGCGAAGAGATTCGACTGTGTATCCGAGAAATGGATGACCGACAGCTTCTGCGATACGGCCAGTCCGCGAAGTACATGTCCAGGCCGGATTCTACCGGTGCTCCTTCTTTGTCGTTCTTCGTGCAGCTTGAGGAAGCCCGCGCGGAATGGCGCAGGCGGCACCCGAAGCCTCCGCTGTCAGAACGTTTGTGATGGCCAAGCTCGGAGACTAGTTTCGTGTCTGGCTTTATACCGAGGAAGTTGTCGAGGATTGCGGCAAAATAACACACTAAAGGGATCCCGTCTTTGCCGCAGATGTTGCGTTATGAGACAGGCGGTATCAGGCGGATTTGAGAACTTCGATGTCACCGCGTTTGCGCAGAAGTTCGACGGCGACACCCGATCCTTCCCTGCGGATAAGAAAATCAGCAGAGGCATCTCCGAGCCGCAAATTTTCGATGTGAACTTCGTCCAGATTCAAAGGCAGGCAGGGGTTTGAGAAGTGAATTTGTCGTTCCCGAGCTCGCACCTCCAGTCCGAGGCCGGCCTTTAAGAGCAAAAATACTGATCCCGCAGACCACGCCTGAGGCGCACAGGCGACCGGATAGAGAGTTGGGCCGCTTGCTTCGAGTCTCTTGTGAAAGCCGCAGAAGAGCTCGGGTAGGCGTTGTGACTCAACATGACGACTGGCCTCGTACAAGCCATGCAGGATTTTGCACGCTTGCTCCTGCATGCCATAAAGTGAGAAACCCAGGCCGATCAGGGCATTATCGTGAGGCCAGACGGAACCATTGTGGTAGGACATCGGGTTGTAGCGACTCTCAGACGCGCCGACCGTCCGAACGCCCCATCCTGAAAAGCACTGTTCACTCATCAGCGACGCTGTTACGGCCTCGGCCCGCTCTTGACTCGCAATCTGACAAAAAAGAGCGTGCCCCGCATTGGAAGTACGCACTCGGCACTGTTGCTTTTGCCCATCCAGTGCAAGCGCGTACGTGCCCAGATCATCGCACCAAAATGCTTCTTCGAACTTCGCTCGCAGCGCTTCTGCTTCTAAATCCAACTTCTCGGCGAGATCCGGTTCCTCCAACGAGCGTGCAATCAGCGCGGCAGACCGCTTGGCCGCGTACACATAGCCTTGCACTTCGCACAACGCAATCGGTGGCTCGGCCATACGCCCGTCGGCATGGAAAACGGAGTCATGGGAATCCTTCCAACCCTGTTGCACTAGGCCCTTGGAAGATCGCTGTTGATACTCAACGAAACTATCTCTGTCGCGATCACCGTATTCGTCCATCCAATGCAAGGCGCGCTTGATGTTCGGCCAGATTCGTCTGAGAAACGGCAGATTTCCCGTTCGTACAAAATAAGCACCGGCAAGGACAACAAAAAGTGGAGTGGAATCTACACTGCCATAGTACCGAGCGAACGGAACTTCTCTCGTCGCCGCCATTTCGCCACGACGCATTTCATGAAGGATTTTTCCGGGCTCGGCATCCTGTTCGGGTATTTCTTCCGTGGCCTGCGTTTCGGCGAGATAGTTCAAGACCCCTTCCGCGATGCGAGGTGCCATCCACAAACACTCGAGAGCGGTAATGATTCCGTCGCGGCCAAAAACGGTGTTGAACCACGGCACCCCGGCGTATGGATACGGACCTTCCGGATTGCCTTCAATCAGCATCCGCAGATCCGCGGCAGAGCGCGTTAACCATGCAGTAAAGCTTTCGCTGGTTGTCGTGATTCTGCACTCATCGACGCCGGTGCGGTCAAAATCGTGTTGCAATCCCCGGAAAGCTGCAGGGAAGGGTTCAAACCGTTTACCACCAGGATTCCGTTCGCAGAAAACTGTGGTGTATATAGATTCCTCTTCTTTCGGTTCCAATGTTATCTGGAACCTAGCCTCGCGCGTCGTAAGAGATGCCGGCGGCGGCGAAAACTCTAGGCGAGTGCGGCGCACCACTCCATCCAAACCCTTGTACCCCAGGATCGCGGCGTCTCCCTCAACCAGATCGGGCAGGCGATCACCCTTTCGTGCGCGCTTTGTGCCGCGCACTTCGAAGATATCGGCGAAGTCGGCATCGAATTGAAGATGGAGTGAAAGTCGAACAGGTAGGAGGCCGTAATTGAGGAGGCGAATATGCTGGTAACAGCCTGCCTCTCTGAGAAATTGTAATCGAAAGATGTGGACGGTTCCTCGCGGCACGGTGTCGTCACTATTCCCGGGGCTGTCAAGGTTGGTGAGGTCGATTGACAAAAAAGCGTTGTCTTCGCGGATCGTCGAGCTCAGAAGTAACGCCTGCTGCTGATTGACGCGCATCGTGAAGCGGGAAAGATGCCGGCTCTCGGCGTGAAAAAGGCCGAATTGCGAGGGCCCAAAGGCTTCGATGTCTCCATATCGGTTGAAAACGGCAAAAGTGTCGCCATATTTGAGCACGCGGGTGCGGTCGTCAGCCAGGGCGGAAGAAGCTCGAACATAATACTCATCTTTAACCCGGACAATGTCCGTCAAGGCGAAACCGTCCCGTCCTAGAGAGTGAGCAAGGAATCAATTTGCCGCGTCTCCATGGGAAGAGGCTCGGCGCTCAACATCGCCTCGTATAGCTTAACGTAATCCCGGGCCATCCTCGATGCGGTAAATCGCGTCTCAAATTCGTGGCGGCACGCCGCACGACTCAGAGTGGACGCTTCTGCGACTGCTTCCACTGCTTCCCGCATGTTGTCCACAATCAGGCCGCTCACGCGGTGGGCGATTACCTCGGGCACAGAGCCGCAATTGAACGCAATTGTCGGCGTCCCACACGCCATCGCCTCGATCATTGCCAGGCCAAACGGTTCCGGCCAGTCGATCGGGAAAAGATGTGCATAGGCATTACCAAGGAAATCGGCCTTTTGGTCTTCGGTGATCTCTCCGATGTATTCAACATTCGGATTCGCCAGTAGGGGCTTGATCTTGCATTCATAATACTCGCGGTCCACGCGGTCCACTTTGGCTGCGATCTTCAGCGGCATCCCCGCTTCTAGTGCGATTTGGATGGCGCGATCGACCCGTTTCTCGGGGCAAATTCGTCCCAGAAACGCAAGATACTTTCCACTTCCATCGCCTGGCGAAAGAAAATCGGGTACGCCATGGTAGACATTGCCAACCCAGTTTGCCCAGCACAACGGTTTGCGCTGACTCTGAGAAATGGAGACTACAGGCATTTCTCGAAACTTCCGATATAGGGGAACCAAGTCCGGAAGATCCAGGCGTCCGTGGAGGGTGGTGACATGGGGGAAGCCGGAGACCCTTGAAAGCGGAAAGTGCAGGTAGTCCACGTGGAAGTGGATGATATCGAATTCGTTGGTGCGCTCCATAACGTCTTCAAGCATCACGTAATGGTGAGCGAGTTGATCGATACAGCCTTTGTCCAATCGCAGAGAACTTGGGCAAGCGGGTATGAGTTGCGCGGCGGTCTCAGAGTCGCCGCTGGCGAACAGGGTAACTTCGTGCCCCATCTCGACTAGTTCTTCAGTCAGATACGACACCACCCTTTCGGTGCCTCCATACAGCTTAGGAGGGACACTTTCATAGAGTGGCGCTACTTGGGCGATCTTCATACTGTCCTCACGCATCTAGGAGAACACCAACACGGCTAGACAGGAATACAGGTTAATGCTTACGTGGGGAGCTTTTGTTACCGGAGTTCTTGCCCCCATGCCGGTTCGCCATGCTGCGTAACGTTCCAGAACGCGGACGGCGTTTCGCACACGGTTGAGTTCAAAGCCCTCTGTTCCAAGCTTTCGTCGCCAACTTCGGCAGTTCAATATTTGTCGGTTTGCGGGACGACAATGACGCTCGCAAGGCGAGAAAAGCTCATTCTGGCGAAGGCCCGAACTGGGCCAGCTGAACGGGTGGTCTAACCCGCTAACGCAATTTCTTGAGATCAAAGGTTGCGCTTACCGTCTTGGTGTCGGGCGTGACCACTTCGACTATGGTTTCGTCTGACGCGACGTCTTTCGCGTCGAATTCCAGCCAGACGTTTGCTCCATCTAGAGCGGCGGGAGCCCCCTTCGTAGCGGAGGAATGGATAGCTTTCTGTTTGATCGAGCGAGACGGGATTATCTTTCCGCTCTGCTTGAGATTGATCTGGAAGCTTTGCCAGAAATTCTCTGGACGCACTACACGGCTATTCTCCTTGGGCGGGTTTGTCGTACGAGAGTCTTTTCCGGTCGTAGGGTATGCTGCGGGCAACATGATGACCACATTTATCAATATCGTGTTGCCACGCTGGTGGTAGTCGAGTACAGTTTGCGCTTCGCTGTAGCTGGTTGTCTTCTGCCGCGATTGATCCACAACTTGGGCGTATGGTGTAAGGACTTCAATCTCAGCGGTATAGGGATCGTTCTCCCCTCCCGAAATCTTCTTTAGATATTGAGCGAGGAAGTTTCCCGTTTCCTGGTCATTCCGTTGGCCGAGTTCCCAGGCTTCATGTATGGCTTGCCCATCAAGTGGCCATTCGTAAGCTCCTAAGGGTTTTGAGAGACAGAGGCAGACCGCAACCGCGAGGCATGCCACTTGTGCCTTCATGGCCGCCCTCCCTCTCTCCCATCCTGGATGTTCCTCATGTAGCCCTGACTGACGAAATACTTCGAGTCGAATCCTTTACCGGACATCTGAAAACTACTTGGCCGATAAGCGCGTTTATGAGGTACTGCAGGTGACTACTGCTTCTGCATCGTGTAGTGCTCCCCTCTAATTTAGACAGTCAGGGCCTCATTTTTTAGTACACCTGCGAAAGCCAGGAAGGCCTCGTGCGGAGTGCGATTTTGGACTCCGCGGTGAGGCCGGTCGTGATTGTACTCCTCGATCCAACGAGCGATCGATGCTCGCGCTTCTTCTAAGCTTCGATATTCCGCCGTCCAGACTTCCTCCTCTTTTAAGCTGCGATGGAACCGTTCAATGTAACTGTTGCCTTCGGGGTGATGATACGCCGTCCGCCGATGCGTGATGCCGAGCCGCCCCAACGTCTCCAAGAAGCGCGAAGAAGTGAACTGCGTCCCGTTGTCCGTCGTCAGCGTCAAGTTCTTTTCGCGGCTACCCTCGGGCAGCCGTTCGAGCACAGCCTGCTCCACTGCTGCGAGCGCGTCTTCGGTCCGACAGCGATGCGAGAGATGCCATCCCACGATCTCCCGCGTACAGCAGTCGATCACGCACACCAGGTACGCCCAACCCACGGCAGGACCCGCCCAGATCTTCGTCATGTCCGACTGCCAGATCTGATTCGGCTCGGCGGCTTCCACGCGGCCCCACTCTTTCTTCCTTCGTGCGCGCAGACGACGCGAGCGCACCAGCAACCCACGTTCTCGCATCACCCGCAGCACCCGCTTGCGATTCACGGGCAGCCCTTTCTTCCGCTGCAGCCACCACGCCACTCGCCGATAGCCGTATGCTAGCTTCTCTCCGCAGGCCATCACGATCTGCTCATCGTAGGTTCGGTCAGCCCGACTGCCTCGTGGCCGCGTCCGGTAGTACAGACTCGACCGGCTGATGGCCAACGTTACCGCCACCAGCGTGGCCGTGAAGCCCTGCGTCACCATCTCTCGTGCCTGGGAATGAACCGCACCACAGCTCACTCCCCCACGACGTTTTTTAGGATTTCGATCTCCAGCGACTTCCGCCCCAGCGTTCGTTCCAACTGCCGGATGCGATGGTCCTTCTCGGTTTCCGCCGCGGCAGCGCTTCTCCCCCCAAGCGCTGCCTTCGCTCCCTGTTCCGCTTCATCCTTCCAGCGATAGAACAGATTCGGAGCGATCCCGTGACGCCGACACGTCTCCGAAACGTTCCCGCTCTTGATGCCTTCCTGCACGATCTGCCACTTCTCTTCCGGGGATCGATCAACGCGTGGTTTCCTGCCCATGTTGCCTCCTGTTGGGAGGCCCTGATTCTACCTAGATGAGGTGTCCAGTTTTAGAGGGGAGCACTACACCGCTCCCGAGTGTCGATCTCACGATACAGATAAAAGGTCCTGTCCGGCGATCTATTACGGCGAAAACCGATTCAAACGGCGCCGTGTTTGTCTTTAGTGCAAAAGAAAACCTGGCCGTCGAGCTGATGCAACGCGACTTGACCTTCAGTCGCATAGTGGTTTCTTCTGAATAGTTCCGATTTTATCGGACGCGGCTCGACTTACTGTTCCTATGCATTCGAAATGCGATGATGTGAGCGTGGGTTTGGGTTTTTCTTCCTTTTCCTTCTAGAATCTTCGTGTGTGATTTCGGTTTTTCGGACTGGTCTGGCCAGGACGTTCCGACCGGGTCATACACATAGGAAGTGATGAATGAGAGCGGGTCGACGATGCCCGTAAGCCGGTTCACGACAGTCGGGCAACGCCTGAGACAGAGGCAGCAAAATGCCAAATTGCGAAGTCGGAGGGCGCAACGCGAATTGGGGCGCCGGTTTCACTCGGACGATAAACGCGCTTGTATTAATTTGTCTGGAGAACTTTCTAGGAGCGGTCGCCCGCTCGGAAGTTATCACCATACTTTGTTCGTTTGGGCTTCTGGATTGAGCCATCGCGGTCAACACGTAGCGGAAGAAACTTCCGAACGACATGTCGGGTAAACATCTCCAAAATAATTTGTGCCAGCTTCACTGCAGATTTCTTGGGGGCAATAAGGGGGCACTAAGAATTCCGTTCCTTTCCTTTCTGTACCTTAGAAGGCCAAGTCGCGCCGCAAAACTCCTTTGTTTCCATACGGCTGGCGGATTCGAATTCCATCAGCTCCACCAATACTTCAGCATACCGTTCTACAAACCCTAAGTCGCTGAAACATCGCGGCGGTCTATCGAAAAGGGTAAGTAGCTCGAGCCGAAGTGAAGAGTACGTAGCGCGCGGCGAATCTTCGTCTAGAATACGACCCCTATGGCGAAACTCACTTTTCTAGGCGCGGCGGGAACGGTTACGGGATCCAAGTATTTGGTCGAGGCAGGTGGCAAGCGGTTGCTGGTGGATTGCGGGATTTTTCAAGGCTCCGGCGAGTTGAGCGAGCGCAACTACAAGCCGCTGCCAATTGATGCCAAGACCATCGACTACCTTGTCTTGACTCACGCTCATCTGGACCACACGGGATGGCTTCCGGTGCTGGTGAAAGCGGGATTTCGCGGGCCGATCTATGCGAACGCGGCAACGATCGAGCTGACCACGCTATTGCTGAAAGACTCCGCACACCTACAAGAAGAAGATGCGCGGCAGGCGCAAAAGCATCCGGATGCCCGGCGTCCGGAGCCTGCGCCGCTATATACAACCGAGGATGTCGATCCCGTCTTGAGATTGATGAAGCAAGCGCCGCGGAACGCTCCGTTCGACGTCTCGCCTGAATTTCATTTCAACTCGTACGACGCCGGGCACATTCTGGGATCGTCGAGCCTGGAACTGACGATCACGGAGAATGGTAAGAAGACCGTGGTCGTTTTCTCAGGCGACATCGGCCGATATGGCGAGCCGATCTTGAACGATCCGGTGACCCCGGCGTCGCACGCGGATGTATTGCTGTGCGAATCGACGTACGGCGACCGCGATCATGCGGCGGGCGATGCGGCGGAATTGCTGGCCGGCGTGGTGAACCGCGTGGCAAAGCGCGGCGGGTCCATCGTGATACCCGCGTTTGCGATCGGGCGCACGCAGACGTTCATGTATTACCTTCGGCAGCTGGAAGACCAGCAACGGATCCCGCGCCTACCGGTGTACGTAGACAGTCCAATGGCCCTGAGCGCCACGGATTTGTACGTGCGGCACCACGAGGATCACGACCTGGATTTCTCCAAGTTGGAAAGCGGCAACGGCGGAAAGGGTGATCCACTCAACGTGCACACGTTCCATTTGACGCGCAGCGCGGAAGAGTCCAAGCAAATCAACAATGTGAAGACGCCTTGCATCATCGTTTCCGCCAGCGGCATGGTGTCTGGCGGACGGGTGCTGCACCATCTGGCGCAACGCCTTCCGGATTCGCGCAATGCGGTGATCCTGGCCGGGTTCCAAGCGCAAGGAACTCGCGGCCGCGCACTGCAGGAGGGCGCCAAGACGCTGCGCCTGTACGGGCAGGAAGTGGCGGTGAATGCGGAAATCGTCGTGATGGGGCAATTCTCGGCGCACGCGGGAAAAAGCGAATTGTTGCGCTGGCTGACGGCTCTGCCGGCTCCGCCCCGGCAGACGTACCTGGTGCATGGCGAACCGGCCGCGGCACAGGCGCTGCAAGGGAGCATCCAGGAAACGTTGAAATGGAAGGTGGCGGTGGCCAGGTACCTCGATACCGTGGATCTCGGCGGGTGAAAAACGGCCGGTCAAAAATCTTTGCGGAATCAGGAAACTAATTCGAGGGTGACCTCGTCTATACAGGCAAGACCACTCGCGGGGTGGGGGACTAACCACCACAGGGCAACCGACCGTCAGTTCCCTACCCCAAAAAATCTCTTCCAGCCTCCAAACTATTTATAATTCAGAACTTAGTTCGTCTTCGGAAATGCTCACGTTTCAAAGGTTTGTTGCGAAATTGGGACGAGGCTCGACGAAAACTCATGTCTATATCTAGAGGTATATAAACTCCTCTTGTCCACCGGGCGCGAGGGTCCTTCTGACCCTACTGCAACGGAGAATTGGACTCCGTTCGCTCGTAGCTCACGCGCTCCCTCCGTCTCAGTGATCCCGCCCACAGGGTTGCGAGAAAAGAGAAGCATCCCCGGTACTTTCGGAACCAGTGTCGTCAGACGTACTTCCCGATAAGCGGCACCTGTACTTTCGGCCAACTTTTCGACCCTCCCAGCCAACCTTAGACTGCGAATCAAGAACACCTGCTCGGCTAGGCAAGAACCGCAAGTGCCCAGACTTGCCTTGGAAGAATTACGACGGGGAGAAGAAACTCAAATCCGTGGAGCTGATGAACTGAGAGAACATGAGAGCGAAAACCTTAAAGCACGCCGCAGAAGCCACCCTCTTACTGGCAATGGCGTTTGGCACGCTGCAGGTTCGTGCGCAATCCAGTCTACCGACCGACGCGAAACGCCCTGCCAAGCATCTCGCCCAACCGGCGGTGTCTGACCTGGCGAGAAAACTCAACCTGACCGGTACTGTACGGGTTGAAGTGACCATCGCCCCGGACGGCACCGTTAAGAGGACGCGAGTGCTGGGGGGCCACCCCGTGCTGGCGGCCGACGCAGAGCGAGCCGCGCAGAAAAGTACCTTCGAGCCGGCATCGACGGAAACCACCGAAGTCATTGAGTTTAAGTTCTGACCCGCAGACTCGACTCTGACCAACCCTCAAATCAAGGCTATCTGGGTCTCTCTAGGATGCAGAGGCCCTGCGGAGCACGCCCTCACCGAAGCAAAAACGGGTCGGGGGTCGCGGGTTCACGCAGCGGCTAGTGCGTTTGCGCGAGGAACGCGCTGATGTTGTCGTTGAGGAATTTCGCGTCGGCCGGGTCGGGCGCTGCGCCGGCGGTGTGCCCCCAGACCGACGGGATCGGCTTCAGGGAGACGCCGGGGATAAGACCGGCTTCGTAACGGGCGTCCGTTACTGGGAAATACAGATCGGTTTCCGAGGGCATGTAGAGTATCGGCACCTTAATAGAGCGGAGGGCGCGCTCAACGTCACCGTTGAACCCCGGCGTCGTACCCACGTCATGCAGTTCCCATGTGCGCATCTGGAGAATGATGTCGTTGGCGTCCCCGCCTGGAATGAAATTGGTGCGATATTCCTTGAGCACTTGCTCGAAGGTAGTGCCGGGCTTGGCGTCGGCACGCCATAGCTCCTTGCGCCACCATTCCTGCCCGTAGAGCCAAGCGGTCCAAACCATCGCGAAGGCTTCGATGCCTTTCGTCGGCTGCGCCGTGTAGTCGCCATCCTTAAAGGTAGGGTCGGTGGCGATCGCGGTGATCTCGCTTTCGAGTCGCACATAACCGTGTGGGTAGCACTTGGCGGTGCCGGAAGTGGCGACGATGCGATCGGTGAACGTCGGGTAGCTGACGGCCCACTGGAAGGCCTGCTCGGCGCCCATCGAGAAACCGATGATGGCGCGGAGATGGGTGACCTTGAGTTCGTCGGTGAGGAGCCGATGCACCGCTTCCACGTTGTCGCGGATGGTGGTCACCGGAAAGCGCGGGCCGTGGTAGGGCTCCGGCGTGTTGCTGGGCGAAGAGGAATGGCCGCTGCCGAAGAGTTCGGTGGCAACGAGAAAGAGTTTGGAGGGGTCGAGCGCGAGTTTTTCGCCGATGAGCCATTCGTAGCCGTGGAAGTCAGCCATGTAGTGTGACGGGAGCAAGACGACGTTGTCTTTCGCGGCGTTTAGTTGCCCGTACGTGCCGTAGACGATGCGAGCTTGTGGGAGAGTGATCCCGCTCTCGGTCTTGAAGTTGGACATGACGAATTCGTGCCGTTCGGAAGGCGGCGCCTTGGGTTTGGGTGTTTCTTGAGCGCGGAGTGAGTGCGCGAGGAGTGTTTGCAAAAGAAAAACGAAGAGGGCCAGCTTTTTCATTCGACTGAACTCCATCACAAACTCAGGACGGGAGGACCGTATCACCTGGATTGCAGCCTTGCGAGACGCTGTTCGGCGGCGGCAAGGGTTTCTTCTTTTTTGCAGAAAGTGAAGCGGACTTGGGTGGCGCCGTCGCGGGGATCGTTGTAGAAGCTGGAGCCGGGGACGCTGGCGACGCCGATTTCTTCGACGAGGTATTTTGCAAAGCGAACGTCCCTGGTGGCCGCGGGAAAGCGCGCCGGATCAGGATCGGCGAAGTGGGAAATGTCCGTCATGATGTAGTAGGCGCCGCGCGGCTTGAAGACGGTGAAGCCGGCTTGCGTAAGGATTTTGAGCAAGCGGCCGCGCTTTTCGGCGTAACTGGCACCGAGCTTGTCGTAGTAAGCCTGCGGCGACTTCAGCGCGGACGCGCCGGCTTGCTGCAGCGGCGCGGCGGCGCCAACGGTCAGAAAGTCGTGCACCTTGCGGATGGCGGCGGTGGGCTCGGGCGGAGCGATGGCCCAGCCGACGCGCCACCCGGTGACGCTATAGGTTTTGGACATCCCGTTGATGACGATGGTGCGCTCGCGCATACCATCGATCCGGGCCATGGAGATGTGCTCGGTGCCGTCGTACAGAATGTGCTCGTAGATTTCGTCAGTGATGCAGAACGCGTTCCAGCGCACGCAAAGGTCGCGGATGAATTCGAGCTCAGCGCGGGTGAAGACTTTGCCGGTGGGATTGTTGGGCGTGTTCAGAATGATCGCTTTGGTGCGTGGGCCGAAGGCCGCAGCGAGCTCATTTTCATCGTACGACCATGTGGAATTCTCGTCGGCCGACGGCGGCTGCATTTTGACGAAGCGCGGCGTGGCGCCGCTGAGAATCGCGTCGGGGCCGTAGTTTTCGTAGAACGGCTCGAAGACCACGATCTCGTCGCCGGGATTGATGATGGCCATCATGGCCGACATCATCGCTTCCGTGGAGCCGCAGCAGATGGTGATCTCGCGCTCGGGGTCGACGCGAATGCCCTGGGTGCGCTCGAATTTCTCGACGATGGCGTCACGAAGCGGCTTGGCGCCCCAGGTGATCGCGTATTGGTTGATGTCGTCGGAGATTGCCTGGCGAGCCGCTTCCTTGATTTCAGCGGGCGCCGCAAAGTCCGGAAATCCCTGCGAAAGATTGACCGCTTTGTGTTTCAGGGCTAGCCGGGTCATCTCCCGAATGACGGACTCCGTGAATTGTTCGGCCTTGGCGGAGAGCATCCGGCGGCCGAGTTGCGCCATGGAGGTTTCGGGAGTGGTCATAGCGTCAGGTTGAGAAGAAAAAGTTTACGGTTGAACGCCGAAAAAGCAAAGGGAAAGAAACAACACCGCAGTTCAGCCTACAAGCACATCTGGTCGCCTCCGGTAGCACAGACACTCCTGTCTGTGCCGGCGGTCGCCCGCGCCATAACACAAAAAGTGGCCGCTACTGGAGCGGCGGTCTTGACGGAAACGGTCGACTGAGCGGGAGTTCGGGTATGTCCGTGTCACCAGTCGTGGCCGTGGTGTTAGCAGGAGGCGCGGTCGCGGCGGCGGTGTTGGCGGGAGGTGCGGTTGCGGCAGCGGTGTTGGCCGGAGGTGCGCCGGGCCCGTAGATCATCCGATAGACTTCCGCATTGCGCAGAACGATCTGCACATAGTCGCGTGTCTCTGTGAACGGGATGGACTCCACCAGCTCGGGTATTTCTTCGTAGTTACGCTCGGCGCGCCACGCAGCGATGCGGTCCTCGCCCGCGTTGAAAGCGGCGAGCGCATATTCGGGCGCCCCGGTCTGGCGGAGCAAACCGGCAATGTAAAGCATGCCGAGCTCGAGGTTGTAGTCCGGCTCGAAGAGCTTCGTCTTGACGTAGCGGACTTTGAGTTGCTTGGCGAGAATCTTGGCCGTTTTTGGAAGCACTTGCATCAGCCCGTAGGCGTTCGCGTGAGAGAGGGCGTCAGCCTGGAAGGTAGATTCCTGGCGAATCAGGCCGGCGGCGATCATGGGATCGAAATCGTTGCGCGTGGCTTCGCGCCGCAGCGCGGCTTCGTACGGAAGCGGGTACAGCGTTTTCCAGACGCCAACAGGCACGTCCGAGAACTTGCGCGAATCGAAGCTCGGAACGATCAGTCGGCCATAGGCCATGCCCGCGGCAAAATGTCCCTGGTCAAACGCGGCCTGCGCAGCCTCGTACAGCAGCCGCGGCGAGCCGGTAGCGAAGAAGGCCGACTTCAGTTCTTGCTCGGCGGAAGCATCGAAGGCAATGACGCGAAGCGCTTGCGCGCGCGCCCAGCGGTTCGCCGCCGCATCGGGAACAGGCTCGTCAAACGGCCGCAGCACCGGCGGCGGCGGAATCGCGGCGAGAAAATCAACCGCGTCTTCGTCGCCGGGACCCAGTTTATCCAGCCGCACCGCTGCGTTACGCCCAAAGTAGGTTTGCGGAAAGCGCTCGGCGTCGGTGCGGAAATAACTACGCGCGTGACCCGGGTTGCCGCTGCGTTCCGCGTTTCGGCCCAGCCAGTAGAGGGCGTCGGGCGCATTCGCGGATGACAGGATACTTCCGCAGAAAAGTGGCGAGCTTGTCGTCGGCGTACGGCTGGCGGTCGAGATACGCGATCCAGGCAACGCGCCATTCGCAGAAGAAGGCGTACTTCCCCGCCGGGAAATTGTCGAGCACGCGCTGGTAGTAATTGATCGCTTTGCTGCGATCGAGCTCCACCCAGTAGTAGTTCCCCACCATCATGATGGCTTCTTCGGACCACTTGCTGGACGGGATATTTCTCGATCAGCTGCTCGGCGACGGTGAGCATGTCCGATTCTTTTTTCGCGGCGCGATGAATCTGCGCCAGAACAAACAGCCGCTCGGCATCCACCTCGGGATTGGTTATCGACAGAGACGACACGACCGAGGGCGACGCCTTCAACTGCACGCGCGCTTGCGCTGCGCGAAGCAGCGCATGCTGGCGATGAGAATTTTCAGCATCGCGCAGCGAAGCGGCCAGCTTCTCGAACTCCGCGCGCGCATCCTTCCATTTGTGCTGATCGTAGAAAATCTGCGCGCGCTGTTCCTGCATCTCCAGACTCGGCACCGGATACTCCGCGTGGAGCGCGGCTTTCAGTTGCGGCAGCGCCGTCGCCGCGGCCTTGCCTTCGTCGGAAAGCGGATTCTTGTAGTACAGAAGCTGGTAGTCCTTGGCGGCGCGCGCATTTTGGCGCGCCGCTTTGTAGGCTTGCGCGCGCAAAAGCAGAAGCGCCGGCCTCGTGGTCGTGGCGGAATAGGAATCCAGCGCATCAATAGCGGCTTGCGCGTGGCCAGTGTCGACGGCGGTAGGAGCGAGCGCCTCGAGTAGCTGCTCTTTCATCGCGGTGTTGGGATAGTCGCGCTCAACGCCTTGCAAAGCGTTGAAGGCTTCGGCATTCCGCTTGAGCAACCGCAGCGCCTGCGCGTTCCAGTACAAAACGTAGTCGGCGAGCAGCGTGTCACTCTTCGCCTTTGTGAACCAAGCAAGCGCCTGCGGGCCGCGATTCTTGTTGTAGTCGTCGTATCCAAGCGCCAAAGCAGCGCGCGCGCCCCATACGTTCGAAGCATTTTTCGCGGCAAACGCAGAAAGTTTGTCGTACGAACCAGGGGCAGCGTTGTGCAGCCCACGAGCTAGAGTGGAAAGCTCTCGCTGCGCAGCTTCCGCTTCCGGCGAATCCGCGGTGATATCCGGCGCCGAAGTACTTGGAGTGCAGCCGGTCCGGCACGGCGCAGCCTTGGGCTTGTTGGATTTCTTTTTCTTTCGGGTGGATTGCGCCGACAGATCGAAAGGCGCCGCGCTCAGCAGAGCCACCGATAGGAGGATCGCTAGAAAGCGCGACGCAAGGACAGCCCGGCGTGCCGCCCGGCCGCGCCGCCGCGAACCGTCAAGCGACGCCGCTCCGCGCGAAAACTCCGCCGATTGCGCGAACGCGAGTCTAGTGGCGAGCGCCGGTTGTGGCGTAAGGATATTCGCCGAGGGCATGCGGGTCGCCTTCAGCGAGGATCTCCACCATCCAGCGATAAAAATAGTCCACCGGGTGATCCATGATGGGCTTGAACCGCCTGTCGTATTCTCGATGAGCTTTCTCAATGTCATCACGCAATCGGACGCAAAGATCTTTGTGCTCCCGGCCCAGCCGCACCTGCTCCGGACGTAGCATTTTAATATCTTGCATCGAAACTTTGGCCACTCTATTTGCGCGCCGGTGTAATTCCTGTTCCTCGGCAGACAGGCGGCTGACGCTGAACCCTTCGTGTTCCTGCTCGCCCGCGACCGGCGGCGCGGCTTCCACTTCCAAAGCTTCAGCCGGAGGAGGTTCCGAGTGGGGTTCGTGATGAGCTACCGGGGCCGGCGCGGGATGCTTTTCGGCAACGTGCGCTGCAGGCGCCGGTGCAGGCGGGTGCGGCGCCGCGGCAGGTTTGGATGGCGGCGCAGGCGCCGATGCTGCCTCTGGAACGGCGACAGAACCAGCAAGCCGCGCGATTTCCGCTTCAAAGGGCGATCGCGAACCCGGCTGCAAGGTCACAGCCACAAATCGGGACAACACTTCCAGGACGGCGGAAAGCGAGGCGGATGCCGCCTGGGCGCGCAGCATCGGCGGAAGGGCGTTGGCCGGCTTGCTGCTGCCGCAGGCAGCGACGACGTCGCCGATGGCCTGATGCAGCTCGTCCGAGGTGCGCTGGATGCGCTCAAGGTTGTCGCGCAAAGCCCGAGCGACCACCTGTTCGATAGCGCTTGGCGCGTTAGGTTCTTGTGACATAACGGTTTGGCTGGTGTCTCGGCGCATTTTGGCCCGAAATCTCCCGTTTTGTGATTCTGGGAGGTAGCCTGTCCCCCGTCAACCGCCTAACGGTACCTGTGTGCCCAGAAGTACCCCTTTGAGCATCCCGGAGCGCCTTCCAAACAGGTCCCTGCCGGGTGCCGCACCCTTGGTTTCTGAGGGTGCGGTTTTTCCCTTCTCCTCCCGCTCCTGAACGGGCGGCCCAACGGACTTCCTCCATCCCAGTCCGTTTATATCGATCAAACGAGCAAGCTTCTCATCCTGACAAACCAGAACCGACACGGAGGGTGCCCCAGGTTCGGTGTTGGAACCTGGGTCTCGGGGTTGCCGTTTCTTCTCGCCGTTCAACGTCGACGCAAACCGTCCCCGGCGGATGGGTGGCGCACGCGTTGCGCTTCGAGACGCCACCCACCTTGCGCCTCAACCTCGCTATTCAGGGAATGCGTTTGGTTGTCTTTCCACTTTGCAAATCGCCGCGATATTTATCGTTGACGCGCTGCGAATTGTTTCCTACATTGGGTTTGCGACGCACCTGTCGAGACAGGAGGTGATCCACTGAGGTACACGAAGAATTAAGCCGTAAATTGGAGAGGCGCTTGTGCGTTGTCCAAGCGCCTCTCTTTTTTGTTTACCGTCCCCACCGTCGCGCGTTTACCCAGAGGAACGAAGGGCCGCTGAGGAATTGCTTCTGAACTTGCCAAACAGACGGTGTCACTGCGAAGTGGTAGAATAGGAGTCTGCTGGGGGCGACACGGTTTCGACGGAAGCTGTCGCGGCCCGAAGGCATGCCGGGACCCACCTGCCCGTAACTTGGTGGAAACTAGAAATGCCAACAACAACTTGGCACTTGCTGCTTAATTAATTAAGCGCACGCTTCCCCGGGCTTCGCTCATGGGCCCGGTCAGAGGCGTCACACAGTGAGCTGGCCGGAGCCTTTCGGTCCGTAAGGCTCGGGCGAGAACCATCGGACTAGCCGGCTGCGTTTCTTGCTCATTCTGAGCGCGGCGGGCGAAACAAACTGAATTGAGCTAAGCATGTAGGCTTCGTGTCGTAGCGCTTTTCGGACGGGGGTTCGACTCCCCCCGCCTCCACACTTCTAACTACTGTGTAATCAATAGATTACGGGTGGTATGCGTGTGTCCGCGTTCCACGTGTGTCCCGATTTAGAAGCTAACCTACTGATAATCAGACCTACGTGTAACTTCCCCCGGTTCGGGATGACTTCCGCGTAGCCGACCACCCGGAAGCTGGCCAGACCACTCAATACAAGCGCGTTTATCGGGACTAATCCGAAGGACGGTCGATAACTTCCGGCTTCCCCGTCATTCGCCCAGAATTGGGTCCGACGATACTGAGCCGAATCAAGAGGAATTTCCCCAACGACACTTCAGGACAGCATCGCAGAAGGGCAGTTATGTAGCGACAGGTCCCTAAGAAAACAGACTACTTCAACTGCGTGGTCGCTGTACTATACTGGTCTATAGTATAGTGCTCATGCCGCGCACAGCGAAGACAACGAAAGTACTGACCGTGTTCACTGGATTCGCGGGCAGGTCCATGGCAGTGCGCGCGAGCTGGAATCCAAGGTGGAATGCGCCGTGGTCCTGTATCTAATGGTTGCTTGCCGTGGGGCATTGAATGGTTTGATGGCCGAAGTTATAGAAGGGCACGTTCGGTTTCAGGTCATCTCTCCCAACAACACCAAGGCCTCTCCGCAAGCACGAGCCGCTCAAGGATTGATCGCCATAGTCAGAACCTATTTGAAATAACTGCGTGAATCACGAAGCGGTTCTAACAAAGGAAAAGCCAATGAACCAAGCGGGTGTGAAGGATTCAGTAGTCAACGTTGCTGGACGTAAGCAAGAAAGCTCCTCACCAGTCCACTCCGACATGGGAGATGATCACGCACACGCACGCAACTGGCGAGACATCAGTCGCGTTTTGTTCGTTGCAGCCGCGGCGGGGGCCATTTGGTTTCTCGGCGGCGCGCTGAATCCCTATGTAACTGGCATCGGCGTAATTTGCGCCCTCGTTGGCGGTTTTCCGATATTCCACGAAGCGTACGAGAACATCGTTCAGCGGCGCATGACGATGGAGCTTTCCATGGCCATCGCCATCGTGGCTGCTCTGGCGATCCGTGAGATCTTCACAGCTCTTGTCATCACCCTGTTTGTCCTCGTCGCCGAAATCCTGGAAGGACTGACGGTCCGCCGCGGGCGCACTGCAATCCGCCATTTGGTCGGTCTCTTGCCCACCTCGGCTACGGTACGAAGAGACAAATCGTGGCGAGACGTCGAGACAAGTGAAGTCGTGGTTGACGACGTCGTTCTGGTCAAGCCCGGAGCCCGGATTCCTGTGGATGGCGTCGTTGTAGGAGGTCATTCTTTCGTCGACCAGGCAACCATCACGGGCGAGTCCATGCCTTCGGAGAAAAGCAACGGAACATCGGTTTATGCTGGCACGATCAATCAGTCCGGTGCGCTCGAAATCCGAGTTGACCGAATGGGGCGCGACACCACGTTCGGAAAGATTGTCGACGCGGTGGAGCGCGCGGAAAAATCGCGTGCTCCCATTCAAGGAATTGCCGACCGTCTCGCGGGCTATTTGGTCTACTTCGCGCTCGGAGCTGCTGCCGTCACATTCCTGATTACCCACAATGTTCGCTCGACCATTTCTGTCGTCATCGTTGCCGGTGCGTGCGGCATTGCAGCGGGAACACCTTTGGCAATCCTTGGGGCGATTGGACGTTCCGCACAACTCGGTTCGATCATCAAAGGCGGCCTCTACTTGGAATCACTCGCGACCATCGATACGATTCTTCTCGACAAGACGGGAACGCTAACCTATGGCACGCCCGAAGTGGTCGCTGTTCATCCTGCCGAGGGCATTCCAGTTCCTTCCTTGCTGCAAGCGGCAGCGACTGCAGAATCGCGGTCCGAGCATCCGGTGGCCAAGGCGATTCTGAAGAAGGCGTCAACCATGGGAATCTTCAGCGAAGAGCCTGAAAAATTCGACTACACCCCTGGGAAAGGAATCGTCGCGGCTCGTCAGGGGATTGAAATCATCGTTGGTAATCGACTCTTTCTTGAGGGGCATCGGATTGCATTATCGGCCAGCGCAGTCTCGCAGACGGATTCCGAGATTTTTGTTGCACGAGAGGGCAAATTCCTGGGAAGTCTGGTCGTTGCGGACATGCTTCGGCCCGAAGCTACAAAGGCCATACTAGATCTCAAATCGATGGGATTGAAGACGGTTCTTCTCACGGGAGACTCCTGGGCCGTGGCCGACGATATCGGTGGAAAACTAGGCGTCGACGAGATCGAAGCTGAACTCTTGCCCGAGGATAAGCTGGAATTTGTCAGCAAGCTCACCAAAGCTCAGCACAACGTCGTTATGGTAGGTGACGGAGTCAATGACGCACCCGCCCTTATGAAGGCTACTGTCGGAGTTGCGATGGGCGCTGGAACGGACGTTGCGCGTGAAAGCGCAAATGTCGTTCTCATCGGCAATGATCTCTCCAAGCTCGTCGAAACTCTCTCAATCGCGCGGCGCTGTCACCGCACGATTATGCAGAATTTTATCGGAACGCTCGTCGTTGATAGCATCGGCGTCGGCCTAGCCGCTTTTGGATTCCTCAATCCCCTTCTCGCTGCCTTCATTCACGTTTCCTCCGAAATGGCTTTCATTCTAAATTCCGCAAGACTGCTTCCGCCCATCTCTTCCGCAAATAACCTAGTTCGCGGATTCTTCTCTCAATCGTCCGCAGTCGCGCCCGACTAGAAAACGGGAGCGGGTGGACGCGCAGGCCGCTGCAAGGTGAGCATGAATCAGAACGACAAGTTTTCGCTGGCCACAAAACGGCTAGTTATTGGCCAGATCGCGGTTTGCCAAGGATGCTGTTGCGGGAACACTGCGAACGGCAGACCTCCCGTACCGGTAGATTGGCTCAAGAAGGAGTGGCGCGCCAGAGGGTTGCTGAAACGGGTTCAGCTCACGATCAGTGGCTGTCTGGGACCATGCGACTTGCCGAACGTAGTCACCATCTCAGACGAAAGCGGCACCTTGTGGCTCGGGGGATTTACTGAATTCGAGCAGTATCGGGCTTTGGTTGACTGGGCAAGTCGGTCGAGAGACGCGGGTGAGCTACTACCCCTCCCGAGTGAATTTCGTCAACACACCTTGAATCCATTCCGTTGACGGAGTTGTCGCCCTTATGTGCGCGGAAGTTTGCAGGCGGTCTCGGAAATGGCTCAGTCGACAAAGTCGAGGGTCATGCCTTCGTGGCGGTAGAGAAGTCCGACAAACTTGCCATAGTCGGGAGAGGCCACGTCGTTGTAGACCGTGCTGAAATTCCCATGATTGGTAGCGTTCAGCGAGTAGACTCCGAGGCGGAAGTGATGGTCTTTCCCGTTCTTGCCTTTCCAGAACGGTATCCGAAATGTGCGATACGCCTTGAGGTCGAGTGAGAAAAACCTCGGGAATCGCAGCTCGTTCGGTGCGCCCACATACTGCTGGGTGACGTCGACCGACGAGTAGGGAAAGCCGGAGTGGACGTCGACCAGCGGACTGAAAGTAATCTTCCATGGCAGGGCGAAAATTCCCCAAGTGATAAGGCGATTTGGAATATCGGAAGCCAGAATGCCGTACACGTTGGGGCGGAAAACGGGCGCGGCGAAGGGGATCATGACGTTGGAAAGATTGTTGAGGTCGCCGCGAGCGTGGCTCCAGATGTAAGAAGCTTTGAACTGATCGCTATCGCCAAAGGTGTAGTGCACGGAAGCTTCCAGTTCGTGATACTCGGAGGAGCCTGTGTTGGTGAGCCCCATGAAAGACTCGTCCGTTGGCGCTACCGCGGTGAACGGCTCCACCACGAAAAGATAGCTTGTGCGGCTGTTGAGGTAGCTCACATCGAGCTTCATATTCTTGCGCAATTCCCGAACCGCGCCGACATTCCAGGTAACGTTGCGGGGTGTGGTATTCGGTTGGGCGGGCAGGACCGGGGAAGCCAGCGGATTCAGACCTGCCGTGTAGACGTTGGTGTAGGTGACGGGAGGCGCAATCGGCACGCCGGAGGTATTGAATTGAGTCACCGTTCGAGCGGGGTTGTCCGCCCAATTGGCAGCGAGCAGCGGAAGCGCGCCATAAAACATACCTGCGCCGGCGCGAATGACCGTCTTTTCATCCTTGCCGGGCGCGTAGGCCAACCCCACCCGCGGAGCCGCACCCGCTGGCCGGCCGGTAGTTTCCGTGCTCAGGCGGAGTCCCAGATCGGCGCTAACATGCGAATTCAACAGCCAATGGTCCTGCACGAACTCGGCAAAAATGCTATCGGAAGGCGTTTGCGCAGGGACGGAGCTAAAATTGACCGTTTCCGCGAGCGAATTATCCGCTCTCAGAATTTGAATGGGATGCGATTCCGTGGTTCCAAAAAAACTCCGCCAGTCGATATCCACGCCCACGCGAATTTCATGGGAGCCGTGCCACTCTTTCCTCGAGAACTCGTACGTTGAGAGGAACTGAAACTCCTTGGCGCGACGGGACCACGTGTTGAAGTAATTCTCGCCATAGCCTTGCGGAGTGATCAGCATGTCCTCCGGGCCATACCCGTGGGCATTGCTGTCGAATCGCGTGTATTGCCCCACGGTGGAAAGGACGGCGTGGGACGCGAACTCGTATCGATCCGACAGGGCGATTGCCACGCCGCTCTGATTCAAGCTGTTGGAGGCGGGCTGCGGAATCAGTGCACTGATGTCGATATGGTCCGTTCGCAACGGAAATGCATTCACGGTCAACGTCAACAGGTGGTTCGTCCCGAGAATCGCCTCCACTGTCGAATACGAATTAAACCCTTGCTTCTTGCTGATGTCATACGGCCAGGGCAAACCTTCCACGGTGGTTTTCTTCATCTCATACTGGAAGGCTTCCGAGACGAGTAATTTGTGAGCGATCAAAGGGACGTCGAAGGTGATGGAGGGATTTGCGCCGCCCAGTCCAGACATGTGGCCATTTTTTCCCAAAACTGTGATTCCGAGCTTGGTGACATTGAAGTCCAAGCTATCAGCGGGAGATTTCGTTGCGATAGTGGTCAACCCACCGGAAAAACTCCCGAGGCTTGAGTCGTAAGGTGTCTTGTAGACCGCAAAAGACTCGACCGCATCGGTCGGCACGGTGATGCCAAAGCTGCCGGTGACCGGGTCGGTGTTCCGCGTCGAATTAATGATCAGGAGGCTTTGATTCTCGTCCGAGCCTTTGAATACGAGTTTGCTGTCGAGCGTCCGCACCACGCCTGCGGTTAGGGGAATTACTTCCTTTACTTGTTCCTGTTGAGTGGGCAACGTAACCAACTGCGTGTTGGTAATAACAGAGACTGGGGCGGAGGAGCTCTCGGTGGACATGATCGTCGCCATTCCCGTCACCTGCACGGTCTCCACGACGGTCGCGACATCGAGACTGAAATTCTCAACGCTCTGTTCTCCGTCTTTCAGGAGGACTGCTTTTTCGATTCTTTTGAAGCCCGCGCCCTGGACAGAAATCGAGTAGTTTCCCGACTGCATGTTGTGGAATTCGTAGTGCCCGTTCTCGTCAGTTTCGGCGGTTGCCGGAACACCTATGGGTGGATTCTTGGCGAGCTTTACGGTAGCTCCCGCCAGTACGTCACCATTTTGTGTAGTAACTGTACCTTTCAGAGAGGTGCCAGGACGGTTCGCGGCGTTGGACGCCTTCTGGGCAAACGCGACAAGCGGTGTGAAGAGAAAGAAAAGTGCGCCTGCCAATGGCAAGAACCATTGCTGAGGCCGAGCCGAAACGCCATCGCGGTCGTACGTAAGCCTTGTGAGGCGCCAGAGATCCGGAGACTGATTCATTCTTTGGGCTCAACCAGGAAATCAGGATAGGCCAACGTGTACATGTTATCTGCAGATAGGGCCCTAGTACCCATAGAGCACTTTAACCCGGACAACGCTTCTCTTCCCAAAACCCGTTGAAGTATGTGCTTCATCTTTTGGCCAACTCTGCGTACGAACTGAACGAGGCTTGCCTGGTGTAAAGCTCCTCCGCTCAAGTGCATGTCGTCCTTTTCATACTCCTAGACACCGCCAAGCCTAAATCTCAAGGCTCGCTAGCCAATGAGACTGTATCGGGAGCACATTCCGGTGACGCCAAAACAGCCTGGTTATCGGCCAGGTCGCGGTTTCCCAAGGATGTTTCTGCCTAGCTAAAGGCTAATTCCCACTTGTCTCGCGAGTAGTTCCTTTCGATTCACGACTATCGCAGGCACCTTTGTCCAGCCAGTGAACATGCCCTTCTTCGTCAATTTCCAGCTCTGAGATAGGAGGGCCTGCTAAATCCGGGTGTGCCTCGACCTCCATCTCGACGAATCGATGGGCGAGCTTGATGTAGTCCCCTTTCGCCCAATCCGGATGAGACTTGACGTGAGCGCGGATGTGGCCATTGAGACCCAGAAAATATCCGACCCGCGCGTAGGACGGAGCAGTGCTCTCGGAACGCTCCACACTGATTCTCCCTGCTGAATTGACCACCAGGCCTCTGATGATCAGCGCAATATGCCCATTTTGGATGCCCGCGAAAATTACTTCGGTTGCCTTGTTTTCTACCGTCCGGCCGAAGTCGTTTGGATCTGCATCGCGAATGCGACGAATCGCTCGTTCGTATGGAATCCTTGAAAACCGGAGAAACGCTTCCGCCTTCGCCCGTAGGTCACCAGGGTACCGGCATGCGGCGTCGGCAAGTTGCCGCAAATGGAAAGCAGTTGTTTTCTCCTCGTAGAGACCCGCCATTGCAACTGTGCAACCAGGTTCGGCGATGATCTTGCACTCTGAAACGGAAGCAAGTTGACGATTTACGCGACAATCGGCTGCAATCACCACGCGGTGGTTCGTCTTATCGATTAGCGCGACCACGGAGGTAGCGCTTGCCAGCGCAGGCAAGAACAATGTTCCGGTCGTGATAAAGACAAGCAGGCGACGAACCACATCAGCAGGATTCCGTGCCGTCCGCGGACTTCCTGTGTACTGGATCTTCGATAGAATGTGAAATACATGTTTCATTTCAAAACCAACTCCGTGTGTTCTTCCACAGGCTTTCGCTGAGTGGTATTTTCTTTGCTGCTGTGCTCATGCCGGATCGGTTCACTTTCATGACCTTCCTGTTCAAAAGGAACTGTGTTGGTCGCGTGCCCGTTAGGGGAAGGAGCCGAAATGCCCGCGGCGATTTGAGGTTGACTTGTCTGTGGGCCTCCCACTTTCATCCCGTGGCTTCCAATCCGCCTGCGTCCCCGCACTGCGTCGCAGCGATGCCGAGCCCCAACATGGACCGCGTTCTTGTGCAGCTGTGGCAACATCTTGCCTAGCCGACGGACATCGCTATCCAATATTCCTGCGAAGAGTTCTTTTCGAATGCTGTCGAAGACAGATACAAGCACCCGAGCTACCTGTTTTCCCTTCGCTGTGGGTTTGAGGATCGAAAACCTCCGGTCGCGTTGGTCGATATCGCGTGTAAGCAAACGGCTTGACTCAAGACGATCGACAAACCGCGTGATCTTGCCTTTATCTCTTCCCAGAGCAATCGCGAGTTGTCCTGGCGTTATTCTCCTGGCTTCCACGCAGCGAAGGAGCACGCTTGCTTCTTGCACCGTCATCCCAAATCTCAGGAAGCGGCGGTCGAGAGAAGTCTGTAGCTTTATGCAAGTTTGGAACAGCCAAGATGTCAGAATATCCTTTCGCCATTCCTGGACTCTCAGCGGCTTGGACAAGCCTCTACGCGAGGTTGCGACAAAAACGCTCACGACCTTTCGGCTCGGTTCTATTTGGGCGTGCTTGCCCATTTCTCAAGCCTCATCCGAATCAACTCTTCTGAACCATTCGACCGAATCCAACGCCAGCATGATTTGTAACCCTTGACGATTACGCTGGCTGCAAATTTTTCGGCCGTCACTCTTGGAAATTCTGCAATCCCGTTCTTGTCCGTTTTGAGTTCGATTTCCTTCTTCTCTTCAGCAGAATCTTTTTTGCGCCAATAGAGGAGAGAGACAGTAGCCCCTGGAATGGGAAGATCGTTCTCGGAGTCTGTGACTTTGAAACGGAATTGGTCACTTGTTTCGCGGGACGGCTTGACCTGAGCTTGCGACCGTGTTGTAGGACCCTCTAGAAGTGGAAATAACAAGACGCAGACCCAGATGACGATCCGGACAACCGCGGTGCTTCGCCGTTCTGCGCTATTGGCCAATGATCTGATCTGGATTGCCATGGATCACCTACGAGACTTCATTTGCCCTGGCTCTTGTGCCCTCTTTCACAGGTCGAGAAGCCCCGCGAGGCTTTCCAAGCTAAATCCTCGCGGAGCGCTTTCCCGTCAGTGTCAGTTTTAGAAGTGAAAACCGAGTTCGGCCGTCAAAGCACGGGGCGTTACGTAGTGCGTCCCGCTGAACGTGGACAAAAAGTTGTATGCCGCGGTCTTGTCCGTCACGTTGATCGCCGTAAGCCGAGCGCTCCACTTGAAACGGTCGCCGTGAAAGAGGTTGTCGTGCCCGATGGCCATGTCAAACAAGCTGCGTGGGGCCACTCGGGGCGGATTGTGGTCGTCATCTTCGGATCCCGGAGACGGTATCTGCAGGAGTGTGGAACCGTACTGCGATGCAGGGCAGATGGAAGTGGGACTGATGGGCGTCGTAGGTGTCGCGTGAACTGTCCCGCAGAAAAGCCCAGCCTGAAACTGCTGATCTGGACTCAAGATCGACGCGTCGACTACCGTATCGCTGCCCGCCGGCCCATTGGCGCAGTTGCCCCCCGCACAAGGCACGGGGCCGGCCACGAGACCGCTGTCGTATCGCCAATTGAAGCCGACCCACGGCCCGTGCTTCAAGATCTGGTATTGCACGTGGGCCGTCAGATTAAATTTCTCGTCGTGGTCAATACGAAACGGCGAGAAACTCCCCGGAGTGATGGGGACCGCACCGACGCCGCCAATTTGAGGAGTGAAGAAACGCGCGGCCACGCTAGACATTACGACAAGCGCTGTCAATCCGTGGTAGTTCGGCACATTCGCGCGGATGGCGTAGCCCGGGATCTTCGAGTTATTCCACGCGATCGGGAAAGTCACCGGCGTCGCGCCGAGTATGCTGAAGTCGTAGGCGTTGTGGGTGTACTTCCAGATGTACTCGCCGTCCACAACGAGATACTTCCCGAAAGCTTGCTGCAACCCCGCGTGGAACTCGTTGCGATAGCCGGCAGGCAGGGTGCTGGCTGCAGTGCTAACCAACCCGGTGTTCGGGTCCGTACAGCCTTCACCCGTAGCGGCAAAAAGGTTGGCGACAACCGCGTCCTGGCATCCCCTGCTGGAAAGTACCAGGTTTTCGTTGAAGGGGCTTTCCAAGGTGCGCGCATAAGAAACGCGAAAGACTGTATTGGTAGCCTTAATATTGTAGGCAATGCCCAGACGGGGCTCCGCCTGAGACTGTCCGGTAAAACCACGATAGATATCACCGCGAATTCCCACGTTGAAGGACCAGCTTTTCACCGTGATCGTGTCCTGAACATAGACAGCGAGCTGTTTCACATCCGTGTGTCCGTGAAACAAATGAGTGACGCTCGAAGTAGTGCCGCAACTGTCCGCAGGCGACGGCGTCGGCCTGGTGAGGTCAATGCAACCCAGGAGCGGTACGAAATTAGGATTCGCTACGAAAGGCGTGGGATATAGAGCAGGGTTCGTGGACGTTGCCGTAGCGCATTGACTCGGATCGTTGAGTCCAGGATTGCCGACAAACACCGGTGCCCCATTAGGCGACCCATCCAAGCAAGGTGCATTCAGAGTTGGGTCGACGATGCCAAAGTGGTCATTTTCTGTAAGGAGTGTTTGCTCATACACGATTCCGGCCTTCACATTGTTAGCGCCTTTCACGTAGGACAAGCTTGCGCGGGCGCCTGCATTGGTGAGTGTCCGATCTTGAGCAAGGGTCTCCTGTTGAAGATTCGATGGGCCGAGATCTGCGAACGGATCGCCGCTTGGGTAGTAGTTGTAGGCGTCGCGGCGCACGAAACCACCCAGAGTAAAGACAGCGGTAGGGCCAATCAGGTGATTCCACGTCGGCGCGATGTTGAACGTTCCGATTTTAGAACGCTGGTCGGTGGGACCCACAACATTACCGATAGGATCGAGGCCATTGTTCGCAACGACCACTCCGTTCCATGGCGTCGCATTTTGCGCATCAAACGAATTGGGCGTCTGGAACCAGGAACGCGTATAGCTCAGATTGAGATGAAGAGAGTCCGCGGTTGAGAATTGATAGTCCACACGGTCGAACACATTTTCCTCGTTGCCCTTGTCGTGCATCACGGTGAACTCGGGTGGATCGAGGAACCGGCCGCTGTTCAGTCCGCCCACGGCAATAAAGTTACCCCACTTCTCGCCGCCATAGGCCAAGTCAAATCCCACGTTCGACGTGCCGAAGCTCCCGTACGACGCCGTCACGCTGCCATGAGGAATCGTCTGGCCCTGGCCTGAGCGGGTCGTCACATTGATCACCAGGCTCGTCTTATCGCCGTATTCCGCTGGCGGCGCGCCGGAGATCACCTCTAACGATTGAACCGAATCGAGCGGAATCTGGTTCGAGAAAACCTTGCTTTGCTGGTCGGTGATTGGCTGGCCGTCCAGTGAAAAAGAGTTCTCCGCATGATCCCCTAACCCATGGAAAAGGCCGTTCGAATCCGCGGCGACTCCCGGCGTCGAAAGCGTAACGAGCGAGCTCAAGGACGACGACTGGCTTTCCAGCGGGAGCTTCTCGAAGAGTCCGCGGTCCACGTCGGTGTGAAACGTCGATTCATTTTCCACCAGGTCACCACCCGTAGCCTCCACCGTTATGCTGGTCGACGCAGCGGAGCCAACTTTCAGGCTGATCGCCACACTCAGGGGAACGCTCGAGCGCACATCAACATCCTGCGTGTAGCTCGCGAAGCCGGAAGCGGTAATAACCATGTGATACGTGTTCAAGGGCACGTTCGTGAAGCGAAACGCCCCATCGGTTCCAGTAGTCGTTTCCCGTCGGTAACCGCTCACGGGATACGAAATCTCGACCGTCGCCTCGGCAACTATTCCTCCGGATGGATCTTTCACGACACCGTCAATCGATCCCGAATTTCCCATCTGGGCACGACTGGGCATTGCGCAGAACAAGAAGCTGAAACTCAAAACGAAAAATGCCAACTTTCTAAAACCCATTGAATTCCTCCTCAGACCCTTAAGTTGGGCGATGGATGTTTGCTGTTGTTGGAGTGACCGCCTGGAAATATGGCGGTTGCGCCGACCCGGTGATGGGGCTAGCGCGATTAAGAACGAAACAGATGTGGTATTTCTGAATTAAGCAGAGGGCGGAGCGCGGGAGGGTGCATCGTGGAAGAAAAACTCTTGATAAATCGTTACAACAAACGGCTGAACGTACCCGATCGCGAAAAGTGGACTGAACAGCGATGGAGTTAGCGCTTTCGGACCGGAACCAATGTGCGCCGCTTGGCAGATCTGGCAAGCAGCTTCATTGTGTCCTCTCGCGTGAGAGTGGTTCAGGGCTTGCCCAATAAACAGAACGAACAGGACAGCCAGGGAAAGAGCTAACACCCTAACCAAGTCCCGCCTCGTCTTGTGCTTGCCTACCATCTCGATCTTCAGACTACCCCAATGTTGTCTTTGGACGCCGGGGCTGTTTCGTAGCCAGCACCCCTGGGTCTTGTGAAATCCGCCCACAAGAGCGTTTATTACTGTACTCCGGGATAGTATCATTGAACCAGGAGTACGTGAAGAGGATGGCACATACCACCAAGGACAAAGAAAAGCTCCTAAACCGCGTCAGGAGAATTAAGGGCCAGATTGAGGCGATAGAAAAGGCATTGGACGAAGACCAAGAGTGCTCGAAAGTCCTACAAACCATTGCAGCCAGCCGGGGCGCCATTAATGGGCTCATGGCCGAAGTAATGGAAGGCCACGTACGGTATCACGTCCTCGACCCAAATGGTAAGCCGACCGCAGAACAAGCTGATGCTGCAGACGAACTCATTGACATCGTCAATCGATACTTGAAGTAGTTGGAGTCGGCCCTCAGCATCATCCACTACTGGCAGCCTGCATCTACCCAAAGTCAGTATCGGTGTTCTGATTGACTGTTTACCAGCCAAGGGGGCCAATTGAGGTTCACTCTAGTTGCTTCGTTCCTATTTCTGGCCTTCGCTCTTCAGCCGACGGCGGCACAGTCAGAAAGCGCTCAGGAACCAGAAGCAAATCCCGGTCGTCCTACCGTCTCGACTCCCGCAACACTCACTCCGGTGGGTTGCCCGCAGAGCGAAGGACTCGCAACTTTGCGTCCTAGTGAAGAGTAGTCAAAACCTGGTATATGACTACCACCATCATGAACAGCAGATAGATGCGAAGAGACCACATCACGAGCTTCTCAAGCCCTCGCAGGTGACGCCGGGGTATAAGGTGTTTTTTGAGGCCGGCGAGTTGTTCCGGTTCGAGCGAGGACAGAACCAGTTCTTGATCGGTGGAGGTGATCGAACTGTGTCCCTTTTCTTTTGAGGGCATGCTTCGGTCCTCCTACTTTCCGCCTAGAAACGCGAAGACATTCGGAGCAATCACACTAATGCCGAAGAGCAAGCCAGCCAGTGTCAGAAAAACGACGACACCGGTGGCGAGTACATTTGCCCACCTCGGACTCACCAGATCGCCCATGACTTCGCGGTCGTTCGCAAGCATGAAAAGGAACACGAGCGCAGGCGGCATTGCGAGCACGGCGACCACGTTGACCAACAGAACTACGTAGACGAGGGGAAGTCCAGGGATCAAGACGATTGCGCCGGCAGTTGCCGCACATAGAAACAACACCGAGTAGAAAGCCTTTCCCTGGCCTACAGGTAGGTTTAGGCTATGCGGCCTGCGGGCTACTTCTCCAAACGCATAGGCGGAGGAAATGGAAATCGTAACAGACGCAACCAGCCCCGCTTCCACGATACCGAGTGCGAACAAGGCCGCACCGAATCGCCCGATCAACGGTTGGAGCGCTTGCGCGAACTCGGCTCCCTGAAAGTTCTCGGCGGTCATGTGGTGAGCGAACAATGGAGCTGTTGCAAGAATGGTTGCGACCGCAGCTATCGCAGCCAGCGCGGCACCAACTACTGTGTCGATGCGGCCAAGATGGATGTCTTTTCTGGTGAGTCCCTTGTCCACTGTTGCGCTCTGTTGAAAGAACAGCATCCACGGAGTCACCGTGGCGCCGATATCGGCCAGCACGATGATCAGCGTCTCTTGGCTCAAACCCCCAGGGAGCGGCTTCCAGGTGACCAGAGCACTGCCGACAGAATGCCAATTCGGGTGTGTTAGCAGAGCCACGGGAACGAAAACGAGGTTGAATATGGCGATGGCAAGCAGGGTTCGCTCCCACGTCCAGTAACGGTGCATCACTACGGCCAAGCACAAGAACACCAGTGCGCTGCCGACCGCGGCCCACGGGGGCACTCCGAAAAATCCCAGCCCGGCGCGGATGGCGATGAACTCTGTGATTAGCGTCAGGAAATTGCCGATACCCAGGTCGATCATGGAGAACCAGCCCCAAAACGGTCCGAAGCGGTCAAAGATTAGCTCCGCATGACCGCGGTGCGTGGCGGAGCCCAGGCGTACGGTCATTTCTTGTACGACGATCGCCATACAAAACGTGAGAATGACGAAGGGGATGAAGAATCCAATTCCAAACCGCGCGCCTGTCGCGGCGTAGGAAATCATACTTGGGCCGTCGTTCTCTCCGAGCATCACAAGAATTCCGGGTCCGACGAGCAACCACAACAGGCGAAACTTCGAGAAGGCACCCCGCTGAGCGCGCGCAGCGGACACCCGCACCCGGTCATGCGCACGATCCACGTCCTCGTGGGTGATGACGACATCTTCCTGAGGGACGGCTTGCGGCGTTATTCTGGACAGAGGTCCTAAGTTCACCGGCGATTCCTTGTAGTGCCCTTCGTTCCCCCAGCCAGGTTTTCGTCGCTAGGGTAGAGATGTACGGACATGCTCCCGCACATTAATCGCAGTATATCACGGTGTATTAAGCGAGATTAATGAAGATTCTACTCGTGTTCTCGTGCTACCCAGACCTTCTCTGCAACCGGAGAACCCAGCGCCATTCGCTTTGTTTCAACCTTTAAAATGGAGGTCCCATCGTAGTTCCGAGACTCGACTTTCACATGAGTGCCCGGGCGGATTCTGTTTTTTTGAAGAAATTCCAATAGTTTACGGTCCCTTTCGTAGACGCTGCAGACTCTGTATCTGGAGCCCGCCTCCGCTTCACTGAGCAAGCGCTGACCTTTCTTGCGCCGTTGCTCGGGACTCATCACGGCCAGACCGTTTCCGTGAGGGCAGGTGCCTTTGTGCCCGAGCACTTTGACGAGTCTCTCCTCAAATGTCGAAGAAACGGCATGCTCCAAACGCTCCGCTTCATCGTGCACGTCGACCCATTCCATCCCGAAAATCTCGGAGAGCATCCGCTCGATCAAATGGTGCCGGAGGATGGTTCGTTCGGCGACCTTCCGTCCTTCGGAAGTGAGTTGAATCCGGCCGCCCTTAGTAATGGTGGCTAGACCGTCTCTTCGGAGCCGCTTGAGAGCGGCGGTTACTGCTGGTGGCGTCACGGAAAGCCAATGAGCAAGAAGTGCGGAAATCACGGTATTGCCTTCCGACTCGGCCTCCGCAATGGCCTTCAGATAATTTTCCTTTGAAATGGTGATCATCATGATTCTGACTATACTTTATCACCACTCGATCCCGTTGTGGCACACAGGGCGTCTGTAATGGAACAGGCCCAAGATAGCTGGCTGACCTTAGGGGAACCACGGTTACCCTGATGAACTAAACTACGCTGTACTTTCATACTTAACTGTGCTTAATATATAGCTTCGCTCGCCGCTGTTACATAAAGCCGCGACACTGGATCCGCGAACGATTGCTCTAAGACCAAGGCAAGTCGAGAAAGTAGACATTTCGCTCATGCTGCGCGCTACTCTTCGAAGCCTTCTTCTCGTGAGTGTTGCGCTCTTCTGCGCGGCGAAAGCATTGCCACAAGGTGAGACCACCAGCGCCATCGCCGGCCAAGTGACCGATGCCACCAGTGCCGCCATTCCCGGCGCTCTCATCACCATCACAAATCGCGAGACGGGTTTACAGCGCCGAGCCACAGCCGACGAGCAGGGACGCTTCAATTTTCCGCAGCTAAAACCCGGTGCCTACTCGGTCGAAGTAGAGGCAGAGGGCTTCGATCCGCAACAGAATGACAATGTGATTTCGGGTTTAGGACAGAAGCAGACGGTCCAATTCACACTGAGGGTGGCGCAATCCAGGCAGATGGTGGAAGTGAGCAGTGAGGCCCCGCTCATCAATCCGGGGAACGCAAACACCTCGACAAACTTGAGCGCACCAGCCCTGGAGGATCTACCCAACCCTGGCGGTGATTTGACTTACCCCCTGCAGTTTGCCGCCGGTGCGCTTGTCAACACGGCAGGAAGCGGGAATGATTTCGTCGGCGGCACGAACGGGTATGGCAACGTTGAGTTCAATGGACTTCCGGCTCTTTCGAACGGCTATATCGTCGACGGCCTGGAAACGAATGATCCTCTCACGAATTTAAACAGTGGACTCTCGACGAACCTGGTTCTCGGATTGAACTCGATAGCGGAAGTGACGGTCAATACGCTTTCCTATGCTGTGGACCAAGGGCGGTACGGCGCGTCGCAGGTCAACTATGTTACAAAGTCCGGTTCAAATCAGATTCATGGGAATCTGTATGAGTTGTGGAATGGATCGAAGTTCAACGCAGCCAACTATTTCACGAATGCCACTCCAGGAAATCACAAACCGCGCTCCACGGTGAATCACTTTGGAGGCAGTGTGGGCGGCCCGATTGTCCACGACAAGCTGTTCTTCTTCTTCGATAGCGAATGGGTGCGCATTGCTCTGCCGATCGTTACGGCCACAACCGTTCCAACTCCCGAATTCGAGAATTACGTTTTGCAACAGCTCCCTTTGGGTGGAACCGATTCGGTCACAGGCTCCGTCTATCAGCCGTCTCCCCAGTCGGTGCCGTTCTATCAGAAAATGTTCTCGCTCTACGGAAATACCAACGGAACGCCTCTGACGGTACTTGGCTGCCCGTTCGATGTCGGTGGAATTGCGCCCGCGATAGCGAATGATGGAAACGGGTGTGCCAATCGGCAGAGCATCTCGCATTCGAGCACCGATCATGAACAAGTTCAGACGGTTCGAGTCGATTACAACATCGATGAGAAAAACACGACCTGGTCCCGCTTTCAGACGGACAACGGACTCCAGGCCGCCTATACCGATCCCATAAGCCCTTTGTTCAACGCTTTGTCCCCTCAACCGCTCTACTCATTTGCAGCGGGATATACCCACGTTTTTTCGCAAAATCTTGTGAACTATTTCAACCCCGCGTTTTCCTGGTATGGAAGCCTGTTTGGCCCCAGTGATTTTCAGAAGACACTCGCCGCACTCCCCATCGTGTTGCAAGGCAGCGGCGCGAATGCCCCTTTCACGAAGGTCGGGGGACTGGACAACACATGGGTCCAGGGGAGACGCGCCACCCGGTTTTTCATCAACGACAACCTCGCCTGGAGCCATGGCGCGCACGAACTCCGCTTTGGAACCAATACGCGGATTTTTCGCCTGAACGACTATGACTTCGGCGAGGGTTCGGTCCCGACGGTGACCTACACCACCCTGCCGCAATACATCTATGGAGTCGCCTCTACCGCGGCAAAGACTTTCCCCACGTCAGCCAACGAGCCGTTCAACTTCCTCAACCTCGATCTCTACGCACAGGACACTTGGAAGGTGACGAAGAAGCTGACGTGGACGTTCGGGATACGAGATACGTTGAATTCCAATCCATTAAATCCACATCAGAATATCGCCCGTCTGAGTGGCTCTTTCGATTCCATCTCGCATGATATGAATCAGCCTTTGAACGCCGCCATTCAAACCGGTCTCGGCAACGTGTTTTCCTCGACGCCCCTCGCGATACTGCAACCCAGAACAGCCATTGCCTGGCAGTTTGAACCGAAGTCCGTGCTGCGTGCCGGCTTCGGGATTTTCAGCGACATATTGCCCGGCGCCATCGCGGATGTGGTTGGCGTCAATCCGCCCTACGTCAAAACTTTCCAGGGTGGCCTTCTTGGCACTGTCGGCGGTACAGCGATTGCGCCGGGAGTTCCTGACAGTGCGGTTGACGCAACCGTGACCGCGAACCAAACGTTCAGTTCCGGATTTGCGCAGGGGCAGCTTTCCTGCGCGTCTGCTCAGTCGAACCCTGCAACCTGTCTTCCCCCAGTCACTATCACGGCAGTGCCCGATGGAAAACTTCACGCACCCTACTTCATGGAGTGGAGTCTTGGCCTGGAACATCAGTTTGGATCGACAGCAAGCATTCACGCGCAATACGTCGGCACCCGCGCCGTGAACCAACCGTATCTTACACAAGTGAACGGCTATCAAACGGTCTGTGAGGGGTGCTTCGCGCCGTTTCCCTATGCGCAGTCCACGGACCCTCGATTCGGAGCCGTGACGCAGTTTTCCACCGGTGCGAACAGTCACTACAATGGCCTACAATTGTCCGCCATGAAGCGTGTTGGTCGCGGCCTAATGGGACAAATCAACTACACCTGGAGCCGTTGTATGGACACCGTCTCTAACGGCGGATTCCTACAGTTCTCGGCAGGAGGAATCCTGTCCCCCCTCCCCGGAGACTTAGCTCGCGACTACGGTCCCTGCGACTACGACATCCGGCACAATCTCAATGCTCAATATGTCTATCAATTGCCGGTAAAGGTCCAAAATCGTCTTCTTGGCTACGCGCTGAACGGCTGGCAGGTGTCGGGAACCGTGTTTTGGCATAGTGGGATTCCGTTCTCCGTCCTGAGCACGCCCTATTCAGCAAATGGAAATGGGATCGTGAACGGTAATGGGCCGCAATTCGCGGGCGTTGTTCCGGGCGCACCGCTCTATGAACACAATCCCATTCCAGGTGTCACACAACCAGGCACGGTTCAGTGGCTCAATCCCGATGCTTTCGTCTCTACTGTGGACCCGAGTACCGGGGCGTGCTTTGCTGGCAACAGCCCCAAGAACTGTCAATTCGGGAACCTCGGTCGCAACGCGCTGCGCGGCCCCAATTTCACATGGAGTGACTTCTACCTGTCCAAACTCTTTCCATTAACTGAGCAGTTAAAACTCAGGTTTGACGTCCAGTTCTTCAACATATTCAACCATCCGAATTTTGGCCTTCCGAGCATGGTACTGGCTGGCATTCCGGGGAAGCCTACTACGCAGACCGGGTTTGGTGCTCTTACTTACACGACTTCTCCGCCGACTGGCTTACTCGGCGTTGGTTTGGGCGGTGATAGCACACCCCGCATGATCGCGTTTCAGTTGCGCCTGGAGTTCTGAAATTGTGATCGCCGAATGGTTGGGTGGACAGAGCACCCTTGACCCAGCAGTCGCATCTGAAGTTGGCAACGATCCAGAGCTACTTTGGGCCAGTCGGCGACTTCCTCAGGCGCAGATGAGGCGGAATTGGAGTTCCAAATCTCGCCTCTGGGACGTGGGCTTCGACGATATTCGGCTTGCGCAGTTTTTGACTCCCCCTCTCACGACAGTACAGATGTCGCAAACGCTGCTCGCACGGTATGCTTTTGGGGCACTACTAAGTGAGGTCGACAAAGAATTGAACTGCCCTGAGGTAGATGAATATGAGCTACTCACGAGCCTCGTGTTGCGGAGATCCACAGCGCTCGCGCCGTCAAACAGCTTCGCGTTGAAATCCTGGAAAACGTAGCAGTGGGCCCCAGCAATTTCGCGGTCTATTCGATAGCGTTCGGTACGCATCTGCCCTCGGCAAGATTCCGTTTCCTGCGACATGTTGCCACAATCATCCAGACTTACATTTTCATGAGTCAAATGAAAGCTACTGGCTAGGCTCGGTTCCATTGCATTTACGCTGAGTATTTGTTGCCCATAGCAATGGGCTGTTCGAATGGTCCGAAAAGAACGGCACTCAAGGTCGACAAAAAAGAAAGTGATTGTCATGGTGGTTGCATACGTGTGGAAGGATGACGCAATTGCCCGAGAAGGGAGATTTCCTCACGACATTGGCCAACGGGCTGAAAAGTCCGCGTTCCAGATACGTTCCAGTTGGGCGCAATTTTGTCGTATACTGCGTTTTTGGCGGGTCGAAAAATCAATAAGTTACGTATTTTCAACGAGTCTGAATATTCCGACTCCCCCCGCCTCCACCATTTAAGGGACTTCTAGAAGGTGATGTTGTGGCGCTTGAAATCTCAACTCGGACTTCCGGCGACGTCACCATCGTCGACCTTCGCGGCAGATCGACCATTGATGGCGGCGAGAGCGAGCTGCTGAGCAAGCATCTACAGAAGTTGGTCGCCAATGGTGTGCGCAAGATACTGCTGAACCTGGCAAAACTGATACAAGTGGACAGTTCCGGGATCGGCGTCATGGTAGAAACGCACGTTTCCCTAATACGGCAGGGTGGCGAGCTGAAATTGCTCCGTCCACGCGGCCGCGTGCTGGAGGTGCTGACCGTGTTCCACCTGCTAAGCACGATCCCCAGCTTTGAAGACGAGGCCCAAGCTCTGGCCAGCTTCCGGCCGCGCGGTCATTCCGCAACGCCTTAAGGGCCCGAATTTCGCGGTTTGTAGGTAGGCGACCATGACAACTCCCTGCAGCAATGCCGTTGCTCCCAGTACCCAGACCGCGCTTCTGGCGGCATCCGGTGGTGAAGTCAACCAAATGCTTACGGACGTGCTGACCAGCGAAGGCTGGATCATTCAGCACGTCGCTGACTTTCAAGATGTTCTCGATGTCGCTACCACTACGCCGTTCGACTTGATCATCATCGAGCGAAAAACCCGCCGCCCACAGGATGTGGAACTCTTCCGTAAAATCAGGAATGCTCGCCCTCATGTTCGCCTGATCGTCCTCGCCGACGAATTTACCCCGGGCGACGTCATAACCGCCATGCGCGAAGGAGCCTTCAGTTATTTCTCGGCTCCCTTCGAGGCGTTAGAGCTCACCGAGATGGTCCGTGCGGCTATGGCTGCGCCCTGCTGGGACGATGGCATAGAAGTCCTCTCCGCGACGCCCGAGTGGGTTCGCTTAATGGCCCGATGTGATATTGCTACGGCAAATCGCCTGGTTCAGTTCCTTCGCGGAGTCAGAGACCCGGGCATACCCGAAGAGGATAGGGACGCCGTCATTGCTGCCTTTAGGGAGATCCTTCTGAACGCCATGGAGCACGGCGCGCATTTCGATCCCAGCCACTACGTGGAGATTTCTTTTCTCCGCGGTCGCCGCGCGATCGCCTGCCGCGTCAAGGATCCCGGCCAGGGTTTCTCGCCCGAAGAGCTTCGCCATGCCGCCCTCAACAGCGCGCCCGACGATCCCTTTAGCCATATTGCCGTGCGCGAAGAGCAGGGTCTTCGCCCAGGCGGCTTCGGACTGCTGCTGGCCAAAAAGCTCGTCGATGAACTGATCTACAACGAAAAGGGCAACGAGGTGTTGCTCATTAAGTATCTGGATCAGCCCAATTCGGCGGTCGCCTAGCGTTCTGGACCAGCGGCGGCCCCCCCGAACCAGAGAACATCAACCAGGACGTAGCGGCGCTGCAGCCATTTTGATCGGAGCAATCATCCAATGATCGAGGTGGCCGATGGAAACTCAGGAACAGTTGTTGGAGTGCCCATTCTGCGGATTTGAACAGCCTTCCGAGTCGGCACGCTGGAACGAAGAGGAAACCTCCTACGAAATGATCTGCCAGGAATGTGGGAAAAAGTTTGCGGGGCAGCTTGTCCAACTGGCGGTTTGAGCTGCGTTAGGCAGGCGGCGGACGAAGTGAGCCCCAACATTCAGGCGGGTTACGTCCAACCTGGTCCGCTCAACCCGCCAACTGCTCACTACACGCTGCTCCCTTTCACTTCATCACTGACGACGTGGAAACTTCTGAGCGTAGCGGCGCCGAAGCTCGTGGTCATGGCGCAATCCGTCGCGTCGCGCCCCGTCGCCATCAGCACCCTTCCGATCCGTGGTACATTGTTCCGCGCATCAAACGCCCACCACCGGTCCTCCAAATAAACTTCGAACCAAGCGCTGAAGTCCATGGGGAGAACGATAGGAACTCCGATATCGCCAAGGTACCCGGTTGCATAGCGCGCCGGAATATTCAGCGCGCGGCAAAACGTGATGGCCAGATGCTGAAAATCCCGGCAAACTCCGGCGCGTTCGGTATAAATGCCAAGCGCGGTGCGCGTGGCACTCGCCTTCTCATAGCCGAACGTGACTTTGCCGTGCACCCAATCGCAAATCGTCTGCACGCGCGCCCAACCCTTCGGCGCATCTCCGAACAACTCCAGAGCGATGTGGGATAGCAGATCGACTTCGCAGTAGCGGCTGTTCATCAGAAACGGCAAGACATCGGTCGGAAGCTCCTGCACCGGGATTTCTCGCGCATGGGCGTTCTGCGGATCTGGTTGCCCACAATCTCCGATCAACGTTGAGTTGTAAAGCCGCAACAACCCGGCTTTCGCCACAAAGCGGCAGGCGCGGTTGCCGAAGCGGTCCAGGAAATATTCGAGATTCACGGGCGGGTCGGTATGCAGCTCGTCCGGCTCTCGCAAGTCCTTTTCCCGCGACGGATGAACATTCAAGAGCGCCACGATGGGCACGTCCGCTGTGGTTTCCAACTGGATGTCGTACCCCAGCCGGATCAACATCGGGTTCCCCTGCGCGGTCTGCGATCGCTGTCGGCTTGGTGCTTGTCCCGTTTCCATGTTTCTTAGATCGTTCCCTTTGCTTTCTTTTTTTGTGCAGCGCACCTTAAGTGTGCTATCAGAGTCTATTCAGAGTGCGCCGGCCGCATAGCTCTGGAACTCGAGGCGAATCGTGACCTACTGCTTGGGCATCACCACGAAACAGGGCTTGGTTCTCGCATCCGATTCTCGAACCAACGCGGGATTCGATCAGGTCAACGCCTGCTGCAAAATGCATCAGTTCGTGCAGCCTGGCGAGCGCGCATTCTTCATCCTGACGAGCGGCAGCTTGTCGATCAGCCAGTCCGTCATCACCCTGTTGCGCGACGATTTCGAGTCAGATCGCGGGCTGGCACAAGCCAGTTCTCTTTATGATGCAGCCCGCATCGTGGGGGACTGCGTGCGCCGGGTTTCCGACATCGATCGCGCATCCCTGGAGCGCGATTCATTCAGCTTCAACGTCCACTTGCTTCTTGGCGGGCAGGTTCGTGGACAGGAACCTAACCTATACCTGATCTATCCCCAAGGCAACCCGTTGGCGGCCACGGAAGATTCGCTCTACCTTCAGCTCGGAGAATGCAAGTACGGCAGGCCCATCCTGGATCGCGGAATACAGGCGAGCACGTCGCTGGAGGTCGCGGCGAAATACGCCCTCCTCTCGATGGATGCCGCCATGCGATCCAACGTCACCGTAGGGCCTCCCTTTGATTTATTGCTGTATAAGAAGGACTCGCTCGAAGTCACCAGATACCGGCGAGTAGGAGCCGGCGATCGCGACTTGAATCTGATTCACTCCAGTTGGGAGCAATCGCTGCGCCGCGCCGTCGAGCAACTGCCCGATATCGAGTTTCACCCCTCCGGCAACGGTTCGGGCGCCGCCGAAGCCGTGGCGCGGCAATCCGCAAAAGTCGCGTCGTCTTAGCAACTGACAACAACCAGCTATGCTCGCATGATCGCGTGTGCCGATGCCTCGCCAAGCGGCGCCGGCAACCGCTGGTCAATTACCGGAGCCAGGCGCACCGAGCAGCGCCACAAACACTCGCCCACCATTCGGGTCCACTACGACGGCGTAGGGATTTTTCTCCGCACTGAGCGTTTTCACCACGCGGTTCGACGACCCGTCGATCACCGAAATGCTGTCACCGTGAACGTTGGCGACATAAATCCGATTGGCCTTCGCATCGACTGCAATCCCCTGAGGCAAACTACCGACTTTCACCGTGGCGATAACCTCGCGCATCGCGCTGTCGACGACGGTCACGGAGTCGTCGCCATGATTCACGACGTAAACGCGGTTCGTGGCGGAATTGACGGCAACGGCGCACGGAATCGCGCCGGTCGCAACGTTGGTGACGCTACCCGAAGCCTCGTCCACGATCGCCAACTGTGCAGCTCCCGCGCGCGTCGCATATACCTTCCCGGCGGCCTCGTCGACCGCCACTCCCCACAAATGCATTCCGCCCATGCGCACCTTGGCCACGATCGACGGTTTGCTGTCCAGCACGGTCAGGCTCGTGCCTTCCCATCCCGTCAGATAGGCGCGATCCAGTTTTGCATCGACCACGATCGTGTCCGCCGAGCCCGCTTTGATTTTCGTCGTCGCATTCGTTGCGCCGTCAATCAAGGTGATCGCGTCGCTGAAGGTGTTGGACACGAATACTTTGTTTGTCGTTGGATTCACCGCCAGAACATATGGCAGCGCGCCGACGTCCACGGTTGCGATCACGGCGTCGCTCGCGCCGTCGATCACGCTCACCGTCCCGCCGGCGTTGTTCGCCACGTAAATCCGGTTCGTCGTTTCGTTGATCGCCAACGCCACCGGCTCCTTTCCCACGCGAACGCCCAGCTCCTTGTTCTTTGCGATATCCGTCACCAAGACCGTGCCGCTGCGCGTCGTCACTTCGTACAACTTCCGTGTCTTCGCGTTGACTGCAATCGCGCGGCTGGCGTTCAGCAGCGCCGTTGATGGCTCGACAGTTGCGGTCTGCGCCCACGCCACAGCTCCCACCAACAGCATCGCAACAAAATATCTTTGAGTGAGCATTCGGAGTCTCATTTTTGTTATAAACATCCCTCGGCCTTTCGACACATTTCAGGCCTGAGGATCATCGCAATGCCATGGAGGTCTTTTCAAGTCCGGCTTTTGCCCCTGGCTGTTCTCTTTGCCATGGCAGCGACTTTCTCCGCCGGCTCAGCATGCTCTCAAACGCGCCAGCCCGCATTCCACGTCCTCGCGCTCGCTGAAGAGAACAGTATTCACCGGCCCTTCGTCGACGCCGCCAAAATCTGGCTTGCGCAAGAAGCGGCCGCCGACAATTTCTCGATCGACTACATCCACAACACCGACAAAATCGACGAAGTGTTCCTCTCTCACTACCAGCTCTTCCTGCAACTCGACTACCCGCCCTACATGTGGACGGCAACCGCTGCTCTAGCCTTCCAAGGCTACATCGAGCAGGGGAAGGGCGGGTGGATCGGCTTCCACCATGCCGGGCTGCTCGGGGAATTCGACAACTACCCGATGTGGCGCTGGTTCTCCGATTTTCTCGGCGGCATTCGCTACCAGAATTACATCGCGACGTTCGTTACGGCCAAGGTGAAGGTAGAAGACGGGGCGCACCCGGTGATGCGCGGACTGCCTGCGACGTTCACCATCGATCGGGAAGAGTGGTACACGTGGGACAAGTCGCCGCGGCCCAACGTGCATGTGCTTGCCTCCGTCGATGAAAGCACGTACACGCCCGACTCGCCGTTAAAGATGGGCGATCATCCGGTCGTTTGGACTAACGAGCACGTCAAAGCTAGAAACGTGTACATCTTCATGGGTCATCGCGGCGAGCATTTCCAGAACAAGGCGTTCACGACGCTGTTTCACAATTCCATTCTCTGGGCGGCCCATCAATGATTCGTTCTCTCGTTGCTCTGTTGTTTTCTCTCGGCACGCTTTTCTCCCCTTCCGTTAGCTCCGCGCAACAAGGGCCGGCGGCGTTTCACGTTTTGGCCGTCTACACGGACAAGGGCGAGCAAGATCACATCGACTTCGCCAACCAGGCTTTGAAGTTCTTTGGCGGCCTAGAGAAAAAAGACAATTTCACGACCGAGTCGACCACGAAGTGGGAGGATGTGACCGCCGAAAAGTTGAAGAACGTGCAACTAGTGGTTTGGCTCAACGACTTCCCGCACACGGACGCGCAGCGCAAGATTTTCGAGGACTACATGGCGCACGGCGGTGCGTGGCTGGGATTTCACGTGTCCGCGTACAACGACGAAAGCACGCACTGGCCGTGGTTTGTCGATTTTCTGGGCGGCGCAGTGTTCTTCGGCAACAACTGGCCGCCGCTGCCAGCGAAGCTGATCGTCGAGGACCGCTCGCATCCGGCTACGCAACATCTTTCGGCGGCGCTCAACTCTCCGGCGAACGAGTGGTATATCTGGAAGCCGAGCCCGCGGCTGAACAAAGATGTGAAGGTGCTGCTCACGCTTGATCCGGCGAACTACCCGCTCGGCCTGAAGGACACGATCACCGGCGGCGACTGCCCGGTGGTATGGACCAACACGAAGTACCGGATGCTGTACGTCAACATGGGGCACGGCGACAAAATCTTCGACAGCTTTGAGCAGAACGCGTTTTTTGAAGATGCGATTCTCTGGCTCGCTCACGGGAGCCAGTACAATGTTGGATAATGGATACTGTCCGGTTCCGCGACGACTTCGTCCCGCAAGCGGACAATCGGGTTGCGTTCCGGCCTCGGCAAACCGCTAAGTCCAGCTAGCATAAGCACTTAAGAGAGAAGAAGGTCGGAAGGGGATGTGCCCTTAGGTCATCAGAATTCAGGGGAAGTGGCCATGCAAACACTTTGGCAGGACTTACGGTACGGGGTTCATATGTTGATGAAGAATCCCGGGTTTACCGCGGTGGCGGTGTTAACGCTGGCGCTGGGAATTGGTGCGAATGCGGTGGTGTTCAGCATCTTGAATGCCCTGATTCTGCATCCCTTGCACTTGCCAAACGAGAACAGCCTATACGGCATCCAGCACGGCAATGAGGCATCGTCCTATCAGTCGTACGCCGATTACATCGATCTGCGCGATCGCAACCGTACTTTCGAGGACATCGCAGCCTATAACCCTAATCTTGCGGCGCTGGACACCGGAGAGAATACGACCTCCGCGTGGATGTGTGAAGTCAGCGGAAATTACTTCGACGTGCTGGGCGTCCAGCCTTATCTGGGGCGAGTGTTTCACAGCTCGGATGAACACGGCGCTGGCAGCGCACCGTACCTGGTGCTGAGTTATGCGTACTGGCACACGCATTTTCAAGATGATCGGCGCGTGGTGGGCCGCGTCGTGCAATTGAACAAGCGTCCTTACACGATCGTGGGAGTGGCACCGCCAGAGTTTCGGGGGACGCTGGTGTTTTTCCCTCCAGCGTTTTACACACCCATCGTGAACACAGATCGCGCCTCGCTGGAAACCCGCGGCCGCCGCTGGGTTTTCATGACGATGGGACACCTGAAGTCCGGAGTGACACCGGAGCAGGCGGTGGCCGATTTGAATTCGGTTGGCGAGTATCTGCAGAAGACTTATCCGAAAGACGACGACCAAAGGACGTTCGCGCTGGCGCGCCCTGGCCTGTATGGCGACTATCTTGGGCGGCCGGTGAAAGCGTTCATGACCGGATTGATGACGTTAGCGGGCCTGATTTTATTGGCAGCGTGCGCGAACCTTGGGAGCTTGTTCGCGGCGCGCGCCGCGGACCGTTCGCGCGAAGTGGCGCTGCGATTGGCGCTGGGCGCGAGCCGAGGGCGGATCCTGCGGCAACTGTTCACGGAGGCGGTGCTGCTTTCGGCGGCCGGCGGCGCAGTGGGGATTTGGGCCAGCGTTATCGTGTTGAGCACGATGAGTACGTGGCAGCCGATTGCCAAATGGCCGATGCAGTTGACGGTCAACCCCGACGCAAACGTGTACGGGGTGGCAGTGTTGCTGAGCCTGGCCAGCGGATTCTTATTCGGGGCCGTGCCGATCCGGCAGGTGATGGACGCCGATCCTTACGAAATCATCAAGAGCGGAACGACCGCGCGAACAGGAAGACGATTCACGATCCGCGATTTCGCGCTAGGACTGCAGATTGCGCTGTGCGCGCTGCTGGTGACTTCGTCGTTCGTGGCGATCCGCGGCCTGGCGCGAACGATGAGCAGCAACTTCGGCTTTGAACCGCGAGGCGCGATGCTGGCGGATACAGACCTGCACATCGCGGGCTACAGCGACGAGACTACATCGGCCATGCAAAAGAAAATTATCGAAGCCTTGCGGACGATTCCCGGGGTGAACTCCGTGGGTTTCATCAATGAGGCACCGTTGGCGGCGGGCGGTTTTAACGGGACGCTGGTCTTCCACGATGACGCGGTGGACCTGAAATCGTCGAGCGCGGTGACGGATTCGTTTGTGTTCGGGATTTCCCCGGACTATTTCGAGGCGTCCGGGACGCCATTGCTCACCGGGCGAACGATTACCTGGCACGACGACAAAAACGCGCCACGCGTGGGAGTGATCAACGAACTGTTGGCGCGGAAAGCGTTTGGCTCCGCGACCAACGCAATGAGCAAGTACTTCAAGACGAAGGATGGCACGCGAATCCAGGTGGTGGGCGTGGTGGAGGACGGCAAATACCAGCGGGTCATGGAGGAGCAGCAGTCGGCGATGTTCCTGCCGATCCTGCAATCACCCTCGAGCGAAAGTTATTTTGTGGTGCGCTCGGATCGCGATGCGGCACAGCTGACCACAGCGATCCGAAATACTGTGCGCGCGCTGGACGCGGGCTTGGCTCTCTATATTCAACCGTGGGACAAGGAGATGGAGACCGCGCTGTTTGCTTCGCGGATGGCGGCGTTGGCGCTTGGTATCCTGGGCGCGATGGGCGCAATGCTGTCGATCACGGGAGTTTTTGGCATGGCCGCACACTCGGTGACCAAACGGTTGAAGGAGCTGGGAATTCGCATGGCGCTGGGAGCGCAGTGGAAGGAAGTGTTGAAGGCGGCACTCGGACGTACGGTGAGGCTGCTAGCTTTTGGCTCGGCGGCAGGATTGGTGCTGGGACTGCTCGCGAGCCGGGTGCTGGCGTTGGTCGTGTATTCCGCGACTCCCCGCGATCCGGTGGTATTGGCCGGCGTGGTTCTGGCGATGGCGGTGCTGGGACTGGTGGCGACGTGGATTCCGGCGCAGCGGGCGATGTCCATTGATCCAGCGAAATTGATGCGCGAAGAGTGAGGCCGAGGCATCTACCGGAAGATGCCACCCTAAAGGGTGGCGCTACATTTAAACCTTAGGAAAAGAGAAAGGGCGGCTGGGGGAGAGCCGCCCTTTCGTTGTTCAGGCTTTGCCGAGCAGTTTGCGGAGCAACTCTTTTTGTTTTTCGGCGATCTTTGCGCGTGATGCCAGGGAGTTGAGAACGGAGTTCAGCAAGAGCTTTTGGCTCTCGGAGGCCTTCACCTTTCCGTCCTCAGGCGCGGTGGTAGACAAGACGCCGATACCAGCGGTCGCGCAGCCACTGACGGATTTGTATCCGAAGGTAATTTCGCCGGAACTCGTTTGTACAGCGCCGGCGACAATCGATTTGGTCGGGTCGAATCCGCCGAAACCACCGCCGATGACGTTGCCAGTGAAATTCCATCCCATGTAGCAGGGATCATTCAGAGTCACCGAGCCGGTTATGCCGTACTTTGAATCCTGCGTCAAAGTCAGCGTCACATTGATTGGGACAGAACCATTGAAATTGACGGTGCCGCTGTAGCTGCCGGTAAACGGGGTATTGGGTTGCGCGGTCCAACTACCCGAATCGGGTACGGCGCCGTCAGTTGAATTCCAGCTCCCTTTCATCGTGGTCACTGCATTGTTGGTGGTCGTAAAAGTTCCGTTGGCATTCACTGTTTCCGTGCCCCCATTCACCGAACCGACATTCGTCAAGTTGATGGCGACTGAGGTTGCAGTGAGAGTGCCTTGCAGCGGCACACCGGTTATGCTGCAGGCCGCCGCGGTCGCAGCTTGTACGGGCGGAATGCCCTGCCCGGTCCTGCATACCGCTACGCTGTTGGCAGCAGCGAAGAAACTGTCATTCGCACTCTGCGCGAGGTTGGCGAATACCACGACCTGGAAATCCTGGGAGTCGTTTCCGGTGAACGTCCACTGGCCCTGGATCGTAGAGGGAGTTGTAGGGGCTGGATTGCTCACGGTGTTATTTGTGCTTGAGCCTCCGCCGCAGCCAACCAGGAAGAGAACCGTAGACAACGCCAATACTTTCATAGATAGAAGGCCACCCCCTGGCCTAAGTCTAAGTCGTCGATGTCGATTTTGCAGGGGCTTGTAGTTGGCTAGGTATTTACCAGTTGGCGAGACTGGCGACAAGTTGTGGGAACTTTTTCAGCGAATATTGCCGGTGTGCTGCGCTGTGGGTGTCGCGTCCACTTGCTGGAATTGCGCAGCGGTAGCAGAATGCATGCGTTCCTTCCGTGGGATGAGAGGCAAGTGTGGCGCTGAGCGACGATCTGGCCGCGATTCGCGTGCAGGAACGCGAGCTGCAATTCTCTAAATTTGATGAGGATGTGGCGTGGCAGCTGGGCACGCGTGTGCGCGAATTGGCGATCGCCAAAAAGTTCGGTGTGGTGATCGACGTTCGGCGGTTCGGCCAGCCGCTGTTCTACGGCGCGTTAGCCGGCACATCGCCCGACAATCCCGAGTGGGTGCGCCGCAAGGGCAACATTGTTGCGCGGTTCCATCGCAGTTCGTACGCGATCGGATTGGAGCTGCAGCAATCCGGCGCCACGCTCATGGATAAGCACGGTTTATCTTTGGCGGACTACGCCGTGCACGGAGGCTCGTTTCCGATCCGCGTGGTGTCCGCCGGCGTGATTGGGTCGGTGACCGTTTCTGGTGTGCCGCAACGCTGCGATCACGAGCTTGTGGTGGAAGCGTTGTGCTCCGTTCTTGGCAAGGAGTACACGAGTCTTGCGCTTCCGCCGGTTTCGGCGTAGAGCAACCCGCCGCGCTCAGAACTCCATGTGCAACCGAAGGCTTGGCACGACGACGGGACCCCGGTCGCGGTTGAAGCCCGGGTGATCGACATACTGGAGCCCGAAGGACGGGTAAAAGCCTCGCCAGACGTGCATGGTGTAGTACGTTTCGACGATATTCTCGCGGCCGTAGTTGAGGCGCCCATCTCCCACCAAGAAACCGTAGCCACCCAGGGCCAAGTATTGCTGATGGTCGCGGGAAATGCCGTTCGAGACATAGACAAGGCCGGCGCGATCGAATTTCCGGTGCCAGCGGCTGCCGCTAGCTCCAAGGCCGATCTCCGCCGTCTCGTCAACTTCGGTGTATGCGTAAGACTCGTGGCGTCCTTCATTCCAACCCCAGCGTCCGAACACGCCCATCCAATCGTTCAGCGGCTGCTCGAAATTCACACCGAAACCGTACTTGACCGTGGTTTGCAGCGGGTGCGCGGTAATTTCCGGAATCGGAGTGAGGCCGGCGAGAAAATTGTCGATGGCTTGGCGGTAGTCTCCCATGTTGGCGTGATTGACGAAGTTAAGTAAGCGCAGAGTACCTTCGCGATGACGAATGATTGCGCCGTGAAGCTCGACTTCGATATTCTCCGCGCGCGCGCGGCTCAGATCGGCGTCCAGGTGAATCCCGTTTGCCACTTTGGGCATCAGTGCTTCGGCGAATCGCAAGGTCACGTGGCGGTTGTGGTGGTATTCCATCAGCGCCGCGAAGGTGTACCCGCGGGTGTCCGCTGCGTAGTCGTAAGCTCCATTGTTGTCCACGGTCCAGTTCATAAACTGAAAATTGCTGTCGGTACCGTAGGAATTGAAGTCGAAGAAATCCGCCATGCTGAATTTGCCGAAGCGAATTTCGATACGGCGCTCCGGGAGCTGTCTGAACAGCGAAAAAGGCGTGCGCTCGCTCGTGGCGTTGTGGTGGCCCAGAGGAATGATTTGATGCCACATGAGGCGCGCCACGTAGGGCGCTTTCCCAAGGCTGGGATTGCGCACCACATCAAGATTGGTGAAGCCGGCGAGACCCAAGGCTTCGCCGATCCCGTGGCCGCCCGTTTCCTGTACGTCGCAGAGCAATTCCGTCGTGCTGGTGAGTCGAAGTCCGGTGAACAGCGTCAGAACGCGAGACGTGGCGTCTTGCGCTTCGGGCGAGAGGCTGTTGCGGCCCGAATACGGCGAATCGAACGCCGGATGCCACTGCGAGATGAAGTTGGCTTGCCCGGAAAGCCACAGGCGATCCGTTTCTAGATGAGGGAACATTACGGGCAGCGGATCGGGATCGGCGGCTTGCTCGGCTGGGCCGCTGGAGTTTGAGGGTTGGTCTCCGGGGGATTGCTGCGCATGAGCCAGCGGCCAGTACAAAAACCACACCGCCAACATGGCGATCTGAGAGAGCCGAATGAATATTTGATACTGACTGGGCATTCCCGTCTTTAGATTTCCTGGGCTGACCAACTCTTCCGGCCCGGGGAGCAGTTACAGCAGAATAGAGCGCTCGCGATTACAATTTGATGAATGAGCGCCTTCGGTCCACGAGTCCGGCCATCGAAGTTAAGCATAATAAACACAGAATATAAACTATGTTTAATATAGAGCAATGTCAACAGAAGAATCGCAGTTGCCGCGACTCAAATCGGTTCGTCGGGCAACTGGTCGAGCAGGTCTCGACCAGCTCGAACTCGCTTTCCGAGCGCAACAGAACGTCGACTTGCTGTATCGTATGGGTTCGCAAAAACGCCTTACGGCTCGGCTTTGCGCAATTGAGGAGATGCACGGTGACAAGAGTTCTGTCGGTCGTACTGTTCGGTGTGATTCTGCTGGCGCCGGTGGCGCGCGCGCAATCCGGACCCGAGGCGGGTGGGCACGAACTGCAGATATGGACCGGAGGAGGTCACGGCCTCAACGGCAGCACCTCTGACACCGGAGTGTGGAATGTCGGCGCGCGCTACGGATGGGTTTTGACCGATCCAGCCGGCCCCGGGCCGCTCCGCGGGAGATTCGAATACGCGGTCGATGTGGTGCCGGTTTTTCTGGTGGTGCAACCGAGGAACACCACGTATGGGTTCGGCCTCAACCCGTTCGCGCTGAAGTGGAACTTCGTGGAGCATCACAACATCTCGCCCTACTTCGAACTCGGCGGCGGCACCCTATTCAGCCACGATCAGGTTCCTACCGGAACATCGCGCGTGAATTTCACCACCAGCGGCGCATTCGGCGTGCATTTCCTCCAAAGCAAGTACAACTGGAGCGCCGAGATACGGTTCATGCATATCTCCAACGCGGGCTTGGCGTCGCCGAATCCCGGCATCAACACGCTCCAGCTCCGGATCGGGTTTGGCCGCTTCACGCAACCCGAATAGTGCCCGAGTCGGTGGGCGTTTACCGCGCAAGCCGTGAAACCCTCGCCTTTGCCCGTACATCCCAGTACCATACAGGACGCTACGGAACGTGCGCGTTAGCACACCTGAAAGAGCGAAACAAAAAATGAGGTGGAAGATGAAATTTGTGTGGATCGCGGCAGTGGTGGTTGCGGTGGTTGCGATAGCGGTTGGCATCAGCTCCGTGAGGGCCGGGGACAAAGCACCCGCGGTGGGCGCTGCTGCGCCGGACTTTACGCTCAATTCGCAGGAGAATAAACCGGTCAGCCTGCATGATTTCAAGGGCAAATGGGTGGTGCTGTATTTCTACCCGAAGGATTTCACCAGCGGCTGCACGGTCGAGGCACATAATTTTCAACGCGACCTGGCGCAGTACGAGCAGAAGAACGCAGTGATCGTCGGTGTGAGCGCGCAGGACGAAGACTCTCACCAGAAGTTCTGCACGAAAGAAGGGCTGAGCTTCAAACTGCTAGCGGATACCAAGCAGGAAGTGTCCACGCAATACGACTCGGCGATCCCGGTCGTGAAGCTGTCGTCGCGGCACACCTTCCTGATCGATCCGCAAGGCAAGGTTGCCAAGGTGTGGCTCGACGTCAAACCCGACAAGCACAGCGAAGAAGTACTCGCCACTCTGACGGAGTTGCAGGGCGCCTCCGCGACGAAGTAACGCTTTCAGCGATTCGGCAGCACGCGAAGTCCGTCAACGCGCATCAGGCGCTCGTCGGCCGTAACCAGGGTCAGGTGCTGTGCTTTTGCGGTGGCCACCAGGAATCGATCCGCCGGATCGCGATGCCCGAGCAGCGTGAACCGCATTTCCTGCGCTACTTCCCAAGAAAAGGGAGCTTCCCGCAGCAACAGCTCCCTTTTCGATTTTTCCACCCAGACGTGCATATCCTCGTCCAGCACGATCCGCTTCTTTTCCAGCAGCGTCACTAGCTCCCAGATGCTGACTGGAGAAAGCCACAACTCGTTCTCTGGGTCGCCTAGGGCTTGATTTACATTTGACGCGACTCTCCACGGCTCCAGGTGATTCCAGATCCAGATGTGCGTGTCCAGAAGAAGATTCATTTGTCCATTTCGTTCTTGCCCGGCGGACCAGCAGCTTCCCAGTCAGATTCGTCGCCGATTGGACCCACAATGTCGCCGATGATCCGGCCACCGCCGAGCGTGCCGAGGCGGCGTTTTGGTTTTTCCGCATCAGCGGGGGGCAAAATCTCGGCGATTGGCTTGCCGAAGCGGGTCACGCGGACCGGCTGCTTGGTTCGGCGCACGCGTTCGAGAACGGCGAGGCAGGTGGCCTTGAACTTGGAGATGGCAATCTCTTCCATGGTGATTGAAGCTCCGGGAAAGAGTATGCGTCATCAGATTGACCATGGTCAATGACTATGGTCAATCATGATCTAAGTAGTTCAAATACAACTGTTTACACTATAAGATTAAGACCACCAGCTCTCCATCGCTGGTCTGCGCCGGAGACAAAGACTAGCCGGTCCCTTTGAGGGCGCGCCAGGTGGAACTCCCCTTCTGATAGAATCGTGCGAAATGTCAGCGATTGAAGATGTTCGCTTTGCGGTGGAAGGAGCGGGCGAGGTGTCGGCGATCTTTCAGAGGCCGGCGAAGGCGCGCTGGCTGCTTGTGTTGGCGCACGGTGCGGGGGCGGGAATGAGTCATCCGTTCCTGGCAGCGCTCGCCGACGAGCTGGCCGGGGCAGGCGTTGGGACTTTCCGCTACCAGTTTCCTTACATGGAGCAACGGCGCCGAGTGCCCGACTCACCGGCTGTGCTGACGGCGACCGTGGCGGCTGCGGTGCGGGCTGCGATGCGCGCAGCGCCAAATCTTCCGGTCTTGGCTGGCGGGAAATCCATGGGAGGAAGAATGAGTTCGCAAGCCGCGGCACAGGGGCTGCTGAATGACGTTCGAGGACTTGTGTTCTTCGGCTTCCCCTTGCACCCGCCGAAGCGCCCAGGAACGAAGCGCGCCGACCACTTGCCGAAAGTCGAAATCCCGATGCTCTTTTTACAAGGCACGCGCGATCCGCTTGCGGACCTCAACCTCTTACGTCCGATCACGGCGAAGCTCGGCGCGCGAGCGACCCTGCACGTCATCGACACTGCCGATCACTCGTTCCATGTGCTGAAGAGTTCCGGCAGGACGGACGCAGATGTCCTGCGGGAGTTAGCAGAGACCACGGCCGCTTGGGCCGCGAAACTCACGCTAACCGGTTCCGATGTCTGACCAGAACGAAGCGGCACGGTTCGCGGGCAAGAGGTTGGTCTCGTAAGGGAACAAACGATTTTTCTTTGATGGACGGGTACAATACCGAGGCTATTGACCGACAGCGATGGAGGATGGAATGGCTTCCGATTACCTGCTGAAAACCGAACCGAGCACCTATTCTTTCGCCGATCTGCAGCGCGATGGAGTTACGGTCTGGGATGGCGTGCACAATCCCGTGGCGCTGCGAAACCTTGGCGCCATGCAGGCTGGAACGCGGCTGGTGATCTACCACACCGGAGACGAAAAGAGCGCAGTGGGCACCGCCGCCGTCGTGTCCGTGGATGCTTCCGACCCTAAGAATCCAGCGGTCGAGATCAAAGCCGGTAAGGCGATCGCGAAACCCGTTTCGCTGGCGCAAATCAAAACCAATAAGCTGTTCGGCGACTCGCCGCTCGTTCGCCAAGGACGTCTTTCGGTCGTCCCTTTGACGCAAGCGCAGTACAAAGCTTTGACCGGAAGCTGACGGGGAGCCCTCGAGAACTAGGCTTGGTTGTACGCTTGCTTTAGTTTCTCGATATCAATCTTGGTCATCTGCAGCATCGCTTCAAAGGCTTTCTTCGCATTTCCGGACTTGTGGTCACTGATCAGTTTGCCCAGCACCGACGGAATGATCTGCCAGGACACACCATATTTGTCCTTCAGCCAGCCGCACCTTTCTTTCGATCCGCCCGCAGAGAGCTTCTCCCACAGGTCGTCGACTTCTCCTTGAGTTTCACAGTTTACGAAAAACGATATGGCTGGCGAGAACGTGAATTGCGGGCCGCCGTTTAGAGCATGAAATTCCTGCCCCTCGAGCTGAAAGGTTCCTCCCGTCACCGGCCCCTCTCCCGGACGAGAAATGCTCAAGATTTTGGAGTTCTTGAAAATCGAAACATAGAAGTTCATCGCTTCTTCGGCATTGCCGTTGAACCATAAGAACGGTGTGATCTTTTGCATGTGCTTTCTCCTCTTGTTTGCCTGTGCGACTTCCTTTAGACGCCGCCGCCCAGCTGTAGTTCGCGCAATTTTCCACCCAGCCAGGATTGCGGCATCCCCAGCACCACCAGCGCTACCGGATACCAGTGGGCTCCGAATTCTGGTCCTTTGTTCCATGTGGCCACCGCGCCTGCAATGCCTGCGAGGGTGCCGAAGGCGCCCAGTATGAGGGCGTGCCTCATGGGCCGATTCGGCGCAAGCCGTGCCGTGATGTAGCTGCCGAGGACGCCGAACACCGCGCGGTAAGCGGTTGCCAGCAGAAGCGGCCCGTCGCCTGCGGGTTGGCCCCAAGGCGGGAACACGCCAGCCTTGTGGAGCACAACGTCGGTACCAAGAGAGAGGACGACGCCCGTCAACGCACCGGCGACCACCGCAACGACGCTGCGCACCATGTTGCGATCTGGCTGTGCTTCGCTCATGACGCCCGTTCCATCGACGCCAAAATCTCCGCCAGCCGGTCGTAGCCCATGGCCAGGCCATGCTCCATTGGAGTCTTCAGGACGCCGTCGCGTGCTTCCTTCGACTCATAGCGCACGGTCAGCGTAAGTGTCGTCTTGCCGCCATGTTCGACCAGGGCGTTGGTTACGAGAGCTTCGCCGGGATACCAGGACTCATCGAATCTTTCGGTCACGACAATCCGTCCCGGTGGCACGAACTCGCGGCAAACGCCGCGGAGCCCCATTTCCTTGCCGTCGGGGCCACGCCACAAGTATCGATACGCAATCGCCCACTCGCGATGGCATCTCGCACTCCACCAACGACCAGCCGGGCGGACCGAACAGCCACCGCTTCAGCAATTCGGGCTTGGTCAACGCGTCGAAGACGAGACGCCGCGGAGCATTGAAGACGCGCGTCATCACAATTTCCCTGTCGCTAGGCGTCGTAACTTTCAGCGTTCCGGTGTTCTTCATCGGTGGATGTTCCCTATCGCTTCGTGCGTCCACGTTTTTTCTCCTTGGTCTTCAGTTCATCGAGCAGGGCGTCGAGGCGCTGGAAGGTGCCCTCCCAAAACTCCCGGTAACGTTCTAGCCATTCCGTGGCCTCTGCGAGTGGCTTGGCCTCAAGCCGGCGAGGCCGCCGCTGCGCATCGCGGCCGCGCGAAATCAGGCCGGCGCGCTCCAGCACTTTCAGGTGCTTCGAGATCGCCGGCTGACTCATTGCGAACGGCTCAGCAAGCTCTGTTACCGACGCCGCACCCGAAGCAAGCCGAGCGAGAATCGCTCTGCGGGTTGGATCGGCCAGCGCGGCGAAGGTCGCGTCGAGGCGGTGCGGCGTCGTTTGTGCATAACCTGTAAGTTCCATAACCAAGCGGCAATGTACAAAACAATGGATCTGCTGTCAAGGCCTTATTGGGATTTTTCAGAACCGTCCGCGTCAGGGTGCTTTCGCGGCGACCACACCCAGGTTGGCGATGTTGTCTCCCTTTTTCAACGAAGGAACCGCGTTCACATGGAGGACAATTCCGGAGACCGGAGCTCGCGCTTCAAAAATGGTTTTGCCGAAGTAGTCCGTGACGTAGCCCAGCTTCATTCCCGCTTCGACATAGGTGCCGCGTTTCACTAGCGGATAGAAAATGCCTTCCAGGTCGCTGGTCACATCCACGATTTTCTCGATCCATACGGGATTCTCGATCGGGTGCGGCTCGCCCGGGAGCATCTTCAAAGCGCGCATGGTGCTCAGGGTGCCGTTGACCAGGAGCGCTACGTCGTCGGCCTCTGTAGTACCCGCATGTCCCGCTTCCACCACGATCGAAGGCTTGCCGTGGACAGAAGCGGTGTTGTCCAGATAGCGCGTGGCGGCGGGATCGCTGGGGCGCTCGCGCCAGATGATGATGTGGTCGAGGCCGAACGCCATCACCATTTCACGCGAGATCCGGTCCTGCTCGGCCTTGCCTGTCGGCGCCCAGTAGGCGTACGGGCGGAGGCTTTCGTCGAGGTCGCCGCCGTGGTAGTCGATCAAGTAGTCGCAGCGGTCGACGACTTCCTTGGTGATCAGAAACGATGCGCGCTCAGTTTGCGTGCCGTCGATCTTGCCGGGATAGAACCGGTTCATGCTTTTGTTGTCGATGGGATTGACGTGCGGAACCTTCTGCAGGAAGGAAGGGATATTCACCAGCGGCAGCAGCACCACGGTGCCGGAAATCTGCGCGGGGTCGAGCGCAGGAATCAACTTTTCGAGCGCGATGATGGAGGTGTACTCGGTGCCATGTGCGCCAGAGACAAGCGCAAGCACGGGACCAGGTTTGGCACCGTTGACGACGATCACAGGGATGCTAGTGGCGGCGTCAACTCCGGCGGGCACCTCAAGGTAGCCGGTGGCTTTCTGGCCGGCAGCCGCAGTCGCTGTACCCAGCGTGTAAGCCGGGCGTTGGGCAAACGCCGCGTGGGGAAAGGAAGCAGTAAGGATCGCGAGCGTTAACGCAAGTAGTCGAAGCATGGAACCTCCTGGCAGCGCGCGAGGATAGCGCGAGCCGCGTCCGCGGGCAATCGTCGCCGACGACATGCGGGAGAAATCGCTGGCGCTATAAACAACGAGTCTGATAGAAGAAATTCTTGCGTTGGAGGTGCCCATGATTCTGGATCGCAGAAAGTTCCTGAAGACAGGCGCGGCGGCCGGCGTTGCCGCGGCGTTTGGCGGCTCGGCCGCGACCTTGTTGGCTCCAAGTTCCGCGGACGCTGCGCCTGGATCCTTCGATTTTGTTTTCTTCACCGACACGCACATCGAGCCGGAGCTCGATGCACCTCATGGCTGCGACATGTGTTTCCGGAAAATTGCGGCCCTCAAGCCGGAATTCGCGATTATGGGCGGTGACCACGTCTACGACGCAGTGAGCGTCGATCGCGGGCGCGCCACAACGGTCTTCGATCTGCACAAGAAAACCGAGCAGGCGCTGCAGATGCCGCTGTATCACACGATTGGAAATCACGACATCTTCGGCGTGTCGACGCAGAGCGGCGCGGCGCCCAGCGATCCTGGGTACGGAAAGAAGATGTACCAAGACCGGATCGGACACACCTACCACTCGTTCGATCACAAGGGCTGGCACTTTGTGGTGTTCGATTCCATTCAGCCTACCGAAGACCGCATGTGGGAGGCACGGATCGATGACCAGCAGTTGGCTTGGCTCCAGGGCGATCTCGCCCGCGTGGGACCCAAGACGCCCGTTATCGGGGTGACACACGTTCCCCTCGTAACCGCTTTTGCCACCTACACAACGGAGTATTTTCCCCCAGGCAAATACAACACCCTGACGGTAGCGAACGCGCCACAAGTGCTGGCGGCCTTTGAGGGACACAACGTAGTCGCAGTGCTGCAAGGCCATACGCACGTGAATGAAGTGGTCGATCATAAGACTACGCGCTACATCAGCAGCGGGGCGGTATGCGGGAATTGGTGGCACGGCGTGCGGATGGGATTTCCCGAGGGATTCACGGTCGTCAGCGTGCGCGACGGGCGAATCAGCACCCGATACGAAACTTACGGGTTCCAGAGCGTCGATCCGCGCGAGAAGTTCTGAAACGCCGGTGCTGAGCCCGCTCCGTTATTCGCCCGACTTTAACGCCGGCGTCGCCGGCGCGGAGTCACCTTTAACGTAGTGCGCATACCAGGCCAGGTAGCGCTCAAGCCGGTCCTTCATGTGCGACGGCGTCCTGAATTCGTGGTACTCCCCAGGGTAGACCACCAGCTCGGTGGTGCGGCCCAGACTCTTCAGCGCCTGATACATTTGCTCGCCGCCGAGAATCGGCACGTTCCAGTCGATCTCGCCGCCCATAAACAGAGTTGGCGTCGTGATTTTGGTGATCCTGTAAAAAGGTGAGAGCTTGTCCCACACGGCCTCGTTTTCCCAGGGACGCCCGAGTTCGGTCTCATAGTCCTTCTGATACTGGTCGTGGCCGTAGTTGCTGATATTCAACGCTTCACCTGCCCCGGAGATGGCCGCCTTGAAGCGCGTCGTCTGGGCGATGATGAAGTCAGTGGAGATGCCACCGTAGGACCAGCCACCAACGCCGAGCTTGTCGGGATCGGCGATTCCCTGCTCGACGGCGTAGTCCACCATCGCCATATCGTCCTGGAAATCCTTGTTGCCCCAATCCGCGAAAATTGCCTGGCAATGCTTCTGACCGTAACCCGAGGACCCGCGCGGGTTTGGCAGCAGGACACCGTAGCCGTTGGCGGCAAAGAGTTGGATGTCGGGCTGAAACTCCGCATACCAAGCCCAAACGGGTCCGCCATGTGGCCGAATCAACGTGGGAACCTTCGTGCCAGGTTTGTAGTCGAGCGGCTTGTAAAGATAGCCGGACACCGGCCAGCCATCCTTACTCTTGAAGTGAACGTATTCCCCAGGAGATAGGCGCAGTTGCGAGATTAGGGCGTCGTTGGTGTGGGTGAGGCGAGTGAGTTCGCCGCCAGACGCCGGCAGGGCGTAGATCTCGCTGGGCCGGTCCATCCGGTCGATCTGCGCGGCAATCTCGCCGGACTTGGCGAGCGAGTAGGCGTACAGCATGAGCCGGCCGCCGATCGGACGCGTGACCTCCCCGCCGGTTACTGCGATGCGGCACAAGTTTTGCGTGCCGTCGTCATCGGCGATGAAGTAGATGTTTTTGCTGTCCGCCGAGAAGCGAATGTCGCTGGTATTGCGATCGAAGCTGCGCGTCAGCACTTTGGCTTCGCCACCGGTTGCCGGAGACACCGCCAGGTGCTTCGTCGCGTACTCAAAGAGCTTCGGCTCGGTCTGCGTGACGTAGGCGATCCATTTCCCGTCGGGAGACCACGCGGGGCTATTGTCTTCCCCGGGGTTCGTCGTGACCTGTGTCAGATGGGCGCCTTTGTCGGTGTTGTCGGCCGATACCACCCAGATGTCGTTGTTGTAGTTGCGGTCGGGGTCGGCGGAGCGGTTGCTGGTGAAGGCTAACTGCTTGCTGTCGGGCGACCAGACCGCTTGCGAGTCATCGTAGTCGCCGCTGGTGACCTGCGTGAGGCTCTTGGACGCGAGATCGAAGACATAAAGATGGTTGCGGCGGTGATCGAGATACCCGATTTCGTCCACCTTGAACTGCAGCCGGTCGATCACCCATGGCTTCTGCGTGTTGAGCTTCCTCCGCTTGCCGGGCCGGTCGTCATCAGCGGCTTTATCCTCGGCCTCTTTGTCTTTTTCCTTCTCTTTGACGCCTTCCAGTTCCTCCGGCGTCGGGTCGTGGAGCAGCAGGCATAGACGGCGGCCGTCCGGTGACCAGACGAAGTCGTCCACATCTTGTACGGTGTCTGTAAGCCGCTGCGCTTCTCCGCCGGCGCGATTGAGCAGCCAAACCTGCTCCTTGCCCTCGTTGCGGGCGCTCAAAAAAGCCAGGTACTTGCCGTCAGGGCTCCACCGGGGATGCGAGGAGGACACCGTTTCGGCAGTCATCGGAATGGCGTCGCCACCGGCCATTGCCACCATCCAGATGCGCTCCAGGTTCTTGTCGTCCTTCAGAGACGAAGTGCCGACCGTGTACGCAACCCATTGGGCGTCGGGGCTCACCTGGGGATCCTGGACCTCGCGAAGCTGGAAGCGGTCGTCGATGGTGATGGGCCGCTGAGATCCGGACGGCTGTTGAGCAAGAGCGGCGAGCGGTAGCGCGAGGGCAACGGCGAGCGCCGAGAGGCCGACGACGAGTTTCATCGATATGGCTCCTAAAAAGGTATAAGTCCGAACGCAAGCGGCGGAGTTTAGCACAGAGGCGGCCGTAGGGCCGGTGCGGCTCCAAGCGGTTTGACGCCCGGCGCGAGAAAGCAGTGCCGGGCGGCCATGCTCCCGCGGCGAAATAATTTTGCGTCCGGCGCATTTTCCACTTGCATGCCGCGACGAAACTTGTATTCTGCGACTGCGAACTTGCTCCGAGGTCAGCGAGCGAGAATCGCTTTAGGGGGACGACGGTAAAAATTGAGCACGTTATCACTGCCCGCCCAAATACCCTCTCAAGCAATTTCAAAAGCAAAAAAAAGAGTCGCAAAGCTGACGCTGTGGCCGCTTGTGGCGGCGACATTTTTCATGGTGTCCGGCGGCACCTATGGCACGGAGCAGATCATCTCCGGCGCCGGGTACGGTCATGGAATTTTGATTTTGTTGTTCTTGCCGGTGCTGTGGTGCTTGCCGACGGCGTTCATGATCGGCGAACTCACCAGCGCGCTGCCGGCTGAAGGCGGTTACTACGCGTGGGTGCGCCGCGGACTCGGAAACTTCTGGGGATTCCAAGAAGCATGGCTATCGCTGGCCGCCAGCATCTTCGACATGGCCATTTATCCGACGCTCTTCGTGTTTTATCTGAAACAGGTTTCGCCGTGGTTTGGCACGTCCAGCCACGCGGTTTTGGCGGGACTCTTCGTGGTGGTCACTTGCGCGGCTTTGAATATTGCGGGAATTCGCGTTGTGGGTATTACATCTCTGTGGCTTTTCTTCTGCCTGTCGGCGCCCTTCGCACTGATCGTGATCCTTGCGCCATTCAAGGCGGGAGCGCTGGCTGATCCGCACACCGCGCCGGCCGCAACGGGGCTGGGTCTTGTCGGCGGAGTGCTGGTCGCCATGTGGAACTACATGGGCTGGGACAACGCCTCGACGATCGCGCAGGAAGTCGAGCGCCCGCAGCGCACGTATCCGAAGGCGATGATCGCAGCGGTGGTGCTGGTTTCCTTGACGTACATCGCTCCGTTCTTGGCCGTCTATTTCACGGGCATTCCCGCGTCCACGTTCGGCGACGACGGCTCCTGGGCGGTGATCGCCGGCCTGATCGGCGGCAAGATCTTGGGATTCGAGTGGCTGCGCTTCTTGATTGTGGTCGGCGGCATGATGAGCGCCTTCGGCATGTTCAACGCGCTGGTGATGAGCTATTCGCGTTTGCCGCTCGCCATGGCGCGGGACGGCATGCTGCCCAAGGTGTTCGCAAAGACCAGCAAGCGCACGAATGCGCCATGGGTCGCGATTCTGGTGTGCGCCACTTGCTGGGGCCTATGCCTGGGCCTGGGCTTCAAGCGCCTGGTGACCCTGGACATCATGCTTTACGGTGCCAGCCTGATGCTGGAGTTCGTGACGCTCGTGGCATTGCGCATCCGCGAGCCGGAATTGAAGCGCGAATTCCGCGTGCCTGGCGGCCTGACGGGAGCGATTATGGCGGGAGTGTTCCCACTGGCGCTTCTGAGCCTTGCGATGATCGAAAGCGAACGTGAAACGATTCTCGGAATGAATGGGTTGGTCTTTGGCGTCCTGATCATGACGGCAGGCTTCGTCAGCTATGTGGCGACGAAAAAGTTTCGCGGCCGCGAGCTGCGACCCGTCCTCGCGGTGAACGTGGAAGCGGACTAAACGCCATTCGCAGCAACAAACTTCTTGCCGCCCAGTTCCTGTTGAACTGGGCGGGTTTGCGTTGGGTCAACCGCTGCTTACACAGACCTGCGACATTTCCGCTTCATTCGGGTTTAACAGGAGAAAGAGGAAGTTGCTCTCAAGGAGGCACTTTTCTATGAACGGGAACATCTTACGAAACACCCTGATAGCGGGGTTGCTGTTTGCATGCGCGTCGCCGGCCCTGACTCGCGCACAAAGCGGCGCCCCGGACTCCGGACAGACGCAGGCCGCGCCGGCCCAGAACGCACCGGCTAAACCAGATCTGAATCTGACGGACGACCAAAAAGCGCAAATGAAGAAAATCCGGCAGGACGCCAAGTCGCAAATCAGCGCTGTTCAAAACGATGCGTCACTCAGCGCCGACCAGAAGCAAGAGAAACTCCAGCAGATTCATCGGGACACACACAAACAAGAGGAAGCGGTGCTGACGCCCGAGCAAAAGAAAACGCAGCGGGAATGGCGCAAAGCCCATCGGGCCGAGCGGCCGCAAACGCCACCCTCGAACTGACCGCACCGGCGCAAACACTCACGCGGGCGCGTGCACGGGTCGAAAACTGGAAGGGGACGCCGCACAGCCCGTCCCCGTTCAAGCGTTCGACAGTTCCGTCGCGGCTATAGCGGGAATCGTTCGCTCGATCACTTCGAACAGTTCTTTGATCTGGATGGGCTTCGAGACGTAGCCATCCATCCCGGCAGCTAAGCAGCGCTCTCGATCCCCCACCATGGCATTCGCGGTCATCGCGATGATGGGGACGTGCTTCCCGGTTTCCTTCTCGCTCTCGCGAATCAAGACGGTCGCTTCCAGGCCATCCATTTCCGGCATCTGCACGTCCATCAGGACGAGGTCAAACGGCTGACGGGCTAGGGCTTCTAGTGCCGCGTTTCCGGTGCTGGCGACAACCACCGCGTGCCCTCGCCTCTCCAGCAGCCGGACCGCCAGCTTCTGGTTCACGGCATTGTCTTCCGCGAGCAGAATCTGCAATCCGCTCCGGCCTTCGCGCAAGGAATGAGTCGTAACGAACGGCGCGCGCCCCTCGGTCTGATCTTGCCATCCGAGCGACTGTTTGATGCACTCGAGAAGCTCCGACTGCTTGATGGGCTTGGGCAGGTACGCGTGTATGCTCAATTCCTTGCAGCGAGCCGCGTCTCCGCGCAGACCGGCGGACGTCAGCATAATCACGATCGTGCTCGCAAACTGCGGGTCTTCCTTGATTCTCTTGGCCAGCGCGAAACCGTCCATTTCCGGCATGTGCGCATCTACGAGCGCCAAGGGAAAGGTCGTGGCTTGGGCCTTAGCCGTTTCCAAGACTTCCAGCGCTTGCCGAGCTCCGTCAGCAAGCACGGGTTTCATGTGCCAGCCCTTAAGCGCTTCTTCCAAGACGCGCCGGGTTGTCCGGTTGTCGTCCACCACAAGCGCCGAAAGCCCCTGAAGCATCTTCAGGTCCACAGGTTCGGGGCGCCGCAGCGCGATTTTCGGCAACGAGAAGCGCACCGTGAAGTGGAATGTGCTGCCGCGTCCCGGTTCGCTTTCCACCCAAATACGCCCGTCCATGATGTTCACGAGGCGCGAGGTGATGGCCAGGCCCAGGCCCGTGCCTCCAAACCTTCGCGTGGTGGAGCTGTCCGCTTGGGTGAACGCCTCGAAAATGGTGCGCTGCTTGTCGAGCGGGATACCGATCCCGGTATCTGTGACGGAAAAGTGCAGCAAGGCTTCGTCGCCGGATTCGGACTCCGTTTCAACACGAAGCACGACTTCGCCCTGCGGGGTGAACTTGATCGCATTTCCGGCCAGGTTGAGGATAATCTGCCGCAATCGCGTCGGGTCTCCTCGCAAGCGTTCCGGCACCTCAGGCGAAATCAGACAAGCCAGCTCCAGCCCTTTCTCGTGCGCCCGGAAGCTGAGCACCTTCATGGTGTCGTCCAGTGAGTCGCGCAGCGCAAACTCAATCGACTCGATATCCAGCTTTCCCGCCTCGATCTTGGAGAAATCCAGAATATCGTTGAGCAGCGAGAGCAAGGAATCGGCCGACATTTTCACCATGGCCAAGTACTCGCGCTGGCTGGGGTCGAGTTCAGCGTCCAACGCCAGTTCGGTCATGCCGATGATGCCGTTCATCGGAGTACGAATCTCGTGACTCATGTTGGCCAGAAATTCGGACTTCGCGCGGTTGGCGGCATCGGCTCCGGCGCGCGCCTGCTCCAGCCGCAGGAGCGTCTCCTTCTGCTCTGTGATGTCGATGGACGCGCCGGTGAGACGTTGCGCACCGCTGCTTCGCATGTCAGCCTGGCTGCGCAGCCAACGAACCGAGCCGTCCGGGCGCACGATCCGGTACTCGGCCAGAAAGGCTTCCGCGCCCGCAGTCGCGCGGTCCCAGGCGGCGAATACCATCGTCCGATCGTCCGGGTGAACGGTGGCACGGCCTTCCTCCATGCTTATACGCGGAGGGCGGCTCTCCAGCCCCACAAGCGTGGCGTACCCTTCCGAGATGGTGATGAGGCCCTTTGGGAAATTGACTTCCCAGATGCCGAACGAAGCGGCCTTCTCGGCTTAATCGAACCGCTCGGCGTCTTCTCGCATCCGCTCCTCGGCCCGCAATCGCTCGATGGCGTTGCCGGCCAGGTGCGCACCGGCCTCGACGACGCGCAATTCCCGATCGCGTGGTTTGGCCGGCCATTGGTGGTACATGGCAAACGTTCCCAGGACATGCTTATTGGAGTCGCGGATGGGCACGCTCCAGCAAGAGCGCAAACCAAAAGACATCACTAAGTCCTTGACAGGCGCAAAGCGTGGATCCGTGGCGATGTCTTCCACGATAGTCGTCTCATTCCGAAAGGCTGCGGTCCCGCAAGCACCCACCTCCGGGCCGATCTCAAGACCACTGACGGCCTCCATGTAGGCGGGCGACACGCCCCCTCCCGATCCTGCAAACAACCGGCGTCCATCTTCGTCCAAGAGCAGAATCGTGCAAAAACACTCTGAGGCCATGCGCTCGATCGCCTGGGTCAGCGCATCCAGAACCTCCTTGAGCGATGCGCCGTTAGCGATAAGCTCCAGCACGCGCCGCTCTTCTTCGAGCACCTCCGAAGACTTCTCGAGTTCTTCCTGGGCGCGCCGGCTTTCCAGTAAGCGGCGCGTTTGCCGCCAGGCCAGTGCCAGCGCACCAACACTCACGAGAGACGCTCCGAGCGTCAGTCCAGCCCACATCCATTGACTTGTCGGCAAGATCATAGAGTTGGAAGGCGGTTCGGTCCGGCACACAAATCCTTCGTTGACCGATTCCCTGGCTGCAGAGTCAGCACGAAATGTGCCAAGGACGAAGCCTAGGAGGCCCCTGATTTCAAGACACTTAGCATACCTGCGTCCGGCTGAACTCATCCTCGGTGTCCGTTTTGGGCAGCCGTTCTGTTTTGAACCATCCCTGCATCCTTGACGGTGACTCAATCGCAGGCTGGCCGTCCCTCTTTCGCTCCGCGCAAGTCATTCCAGCCGAGCGCGGGGGTAAACGGTTTGCTATTCTGCTCGACGTGGGACATCGGGTTCGCGAAGTGATCTCAAGAAACATTCCAGTACGGGCAGTTCTGCCGCTGAGCCTCGCGGCCGTGGCGCTGATGTGCGCGAGCCTCGCCTCCTCGGCACGGACCAGCCTCTTGTCACAGCCCGCCTCGGTTGGGCAACAACCTGCTTCCGCGCCAGCACAGACTCCTGTGCCGCCAACATCTCCCGCGTCGCCGCCATCGGCTGCACCCGCTGCAGGAGGCGCTCCACAAGCAACTCCACCAGCACAACGGCTCGCGCCGAACATTTTGGTGCTCGATCCGGCGCACGGCGGAACCGACCCCGGCGCGCGGGGAACCGGCGGAATTCGCGAAAGCGAAATCGTGATGGACTTTACCGCCCAGATTCGCACCGCCCTCGAATCCATGGGTTTCCAAGTGATTCAGACACGGCAGGGCAACGAAAACCCATCGTTTGACGATCGCTCGGCAATCGCCAACGCGCAGCGCGGCGCCATCTTCGTCACGCTGCATATCGCATCGACCGGGCTGCCCGGAACGGCGCGCGTCTACGTAATGACCGATCTGCCGGCGGCCAATGATTCGACGGGATTGATTCCGTGGGAGCAGGCGCAAGCGCCGTTCCTGCCCCTGAGCCGGCGTTTTGGCGATTTGGTCCAAGGGTTTCTCGCGCAGCGCTTCAAAGGCTCACCCAGCAACGCGCAAGTTGCAGCGGTGCGGCAGTTGAGGACCACGGCAGCGCCTGCCATCGCGGTGGAAGTGTCGAGCGTTTCCGTTGACGACCGCGGCGAACTCGATCGCATGGCGCCCGGCGTGGCGGACGCGATCGCCCGCGGCGCGTCGGCGTTTCGTCCCTCCTACGTCGTGACCACGAATCCAGGAGAGCGGCCGTGATGCTCCGCTGGCGAACGTGGCTGATCGGCATGCTGGTCTTGGCCGTAATTATCGCGGCGGGCTACTTGCCGATTTTGAAGAGACACTTGCAGCAATCGGCGCAGGTTCCGCAGAAGAGTGAAGAGCAGGTCCGCCGGGAACTGACGCAACTCCCAGTGACGAGTTCCGGCGAGCCGCTGGTAAAAGCGAAACTGTTCTGGTCGTCGGGAGCGGGGGATGGTTCGCTGATGGCGGTGGGCGTCGACCTGCCGCTTTCAAAAGATCCGGTGCTGCGCGCCAAACAAGTGCTGAACACGCTGCTCGCCGGACCAGTGGACGCGGAGCTAAGGACGTTGCCGCCCGACGCGGTCTTGCTGGCGTTTTATTTACTGCCGGACGGCACCGGAATCGCGGATTTCTCAGAAGCGCTGGCTACGGCGACTCCTTCGGGCATCGAAAGCGAGCAGATGGCGGTGGACTCCATCACCAAGACGCTCGAAGCCAACGTGCCTCAAGTTCGCTGGCTGAAAATTCTCGTCCACGGACAGGAAGTGGATACCTTGGCGGGGCATCTCGATCTGACGCGAACATTTTTGGTGAATGCCAAGCCCGCGGCAATGCCCGCCACGGCCGCGCAGCCCGCAAATTCCGCCAAGCCTGCAACATCGGCGGGAAGTTCCACCGGCGCGAAGCCTCCCGCGCCGCAGAAGCCCACAACATCGGAAAAGTTGACTCCCGCGGCTCCCCCCGGCAAACTGACGCAGCCTCCGCCGAAGCCATGAATGCCCCTGGCGCACGCGGCGGATCGGCTGGAGGAACGGTGCGAATCGACGGTCGCAACGCGGACCAAATGAGGTCGCTGAAAATTACGCCGGATTTTATTTCCACGGCCGAAGGCAGCGTCCTGATCGAGTTGGGAAACACCCGCGTGATTTGCACCGCGAGCGTCGACGATGGCGTGCCGGGATTCTTGAAAGGCACCGGCAAGGGCTGGGTGACCAGCGAATACGGCATGCTGCCGCGCGCAACCGAAGAGCGCACTGCGCGCGAGGCCACTCGTGGCAAACAGTCGGGCCGCACCCTGGAAATTCAGCGGCTGATCGGCAGGTCGTTGCGCGCGGTGACCGACCAGGAAGCGCTTGGCGAGAGAACCGTTTGGATCGACTGCGACGTCATTCAAGCGGACGGTGGAACGCGAACGGCGTCGATTACCGGCGCGTTCGTCGCGCTGGCCCTGGCGTTTGAGCGGTTGGTGGCCGCAGGAATCTGGAAGAGTTCGCCGCTGATCGATACCGTAGCGGCAACGAGCGTCGGCATCGTCGATGACCGCGCGCTGCTCGATCTTGCCTACGAAGAAGATTCGCGCGCCGAAGTCGATATGAATGTGGTGATGACGGGAAGCGGCCACTTCGTGGAAATCCAAGCCACGGCGGAAGGCCGTCCGTTCAATGGCAGCGAAATGCAAGATCTGCTGGCGCTGGCGGCTGCGGGAATTCGGCGCCTGACGGACGAGCAACGCGCCCTCCTGCCCCAGAAATTCAGTGCGCGCGCCCGATAAGCTGTATCTCGCCTCATCCAATCCCGGAAAACTCGCGGAGTTCCGCGTTCTGGCTCGCCGCGCGCAACCCGAAACGCCGCTCGCGCTCGAATTGCTGCCCGAATTCGATTCCATCCCTTCCTTCGAGGAAAACGAACCGACCTTCGCCGAGAATGCGCTGGGCAAAGCGCTGCACTATTCGCAATTTCAAGAGGGCTTGGTGTTTGCCGACGACTCCGGGCTTGTCGTGCCGGCACTCGGCGGCGCGCCCGGGGTGCATTCGGCGCGATACGCCGGGCCAGCCGCGACGAGCGCCGACCGCAATGCGAAGTTGCTCACGGAACTCCGTGGCAAAAGCGGCGAAGAACGCGCCGCGCATTTCGTCTGCGTGATTGCGCTCGCGGAGCGCGGCCGGGCCGCCGCGATCGTGTCCGCGCAGGTCGACGGAGTGATCTTGGAGAGTCCGCGCGGCACCAAGGGCTTCGGCTACGATCCGATCTTCTACTTTCCTGCTTTGGACAAGGCGTTTGCCGAACTCTCGGCGGACGAAAAAAACGAGCATAGCCACCGGGGCAAAGCGTTCCAAAGATTGCTCGGCGTTCTGCAAAACCTCTGACGCGCACTTTTCTGAGTGCCGAGCAGTCGCCGGAGCGCGTACCTCCGTATGGTATTCTTCCCTGCCATGGTGAAAGCGAAAACAAGAAACAAGAAAACCGCGGCTTCGAAAAAAGCGATTGGCGCAACCGCCAAGAAACCCGCAAAGGCCGCGAAAGTGGCGAAAACAGCCGGCCTCGGCACAGACCCGAAGCGGGTTGCTGCGATTCTGGGGAAGCTCGACGAAGCGTATCCCGCCGCCATCTGCGAACTGAAGCACGAGAGCGCGTTCCAGTTGCTGATCTCGACAATTCTATCGGCGCAATGCACTGACGTGCGCGTGAATGAAGTCACGCAGACGCTCTACAAGAAATACACCACACCGGAAGCGTTCGCCTACGCCAATCCTGCCGAATTGCAGCAGGAAATCCGGCCGACGGGGTTCTTTCGTAACAAAACAAAATCAATCATGGGCGCTAGCAAGGCGGTGGTGGAAACGTTCGGCGGGCAAGTGCCGCGAACGATGGAAGAAATCCTCACTCTACCCGGCGTAGCACGAAAAACCGGTAACGTGGTTCTTGGCACCGCGTATGGAATTGCCGTCGGAGTCGTGGTGGACACGCACGTGATGCGATTGTCGCGGCGGCTGGATTTGTCGAAGAACGAAGACCCGAAGAAGATTGAACAAGACCTGATGCGCGTGATCCCGCAAGAAAAATGGATCCAGTTTTCGCACCAATTGATCTGGCACGGCCGGCGGGTGTGCGTCGCGCGCAAGCCAAGATGCGTCGATTGCAACCTGGAATCGATCTGCTACTCGAAAGACAAGACGATCTAGCAAACCTGGCCTAAAGCGCCGCTACTACCCACGCAGAATATAGCCGTTGCAACTATATCCACAGTGGCTATAATGAAGCCATGTCCAAGCCATCCAACGATCCGCAACCAGACGACCTCTTGCCCCTACCCGCCGCCACATTTCACATCCTCATGGCCGTCGCCTATGAAGACCGCCACGGCTACGCCATCATTCAGGATGTAGCCGCCCGCACCGGGGGCGAACTCAAGCTGAGCGCAGGCACGCTATATCGTTCCGTCCAGCGCATGTTGGAGCAGGGACTCATCACGGAGACGCGCGAACGTCCGGCGCCCGAGCTTGACGACGAGCGCCGCCGCTACTACCGCATCACGCCGCTCGGCTCCGCAGTCGCCAAAGCGGAGGCGACGCGCTTGGCGAAACTCGTCAGATTGGCGCGCAGCCATGGGCTTCGCCCCGGAGAAGGCCTGATGCGTTTCTACCGCGCCCTCCTGCATTTGTATCCAGCATCGTTTCGCGCGGAATACGGCGAAGAAATGTGCGCCGTGTTTGCCAAACGCCGGATTTCGCCACCTAGCCGCCTTCTGGGACGTCTTGCGCAATGCGCCCGCCCGTGCATTGGGACATCCTCCGCCAGGATCTTCGCTACACCGTACGGACGCTCGGGCGCGCCCGCGGATTCACGATCGTCGCCATCCTCGTCCTCGCCTTGGGCATCGGCGCCAATACCGCCGTCTTCTCCGTAACCGACTACGTCCTAATTCGCCCCCTGCCGTTTCCCGCCGCCGAGCGATTGGTGAACGTTTGGGAAGCCCTGCCCGGCTATAACGAGATGGAGCTCTCGCCCCCCAACTATCGCGATTGGAAACAGATGAACACCGTTCTTGAGGACATGGGCGGCGTCACCACGAACTCGATCAACCTCATCGGCCAGGGCGATCCCACGAGAATCCAGGCCGCGAGCGTGACCGGCAGCCTGCTCTCGCTGCTCGGCGTGCAGCCTCTTTTCGGACGTTTGATCGCTCCCGCCGACGACCAGAATGGCGCCCCTCTCACCGTCGTCTTGAGTTATGGCCTGTGGGTCAGAGTGTTCGGAAGCGACGCCGCGGTGCTGGGCCGCAAAGTGAATCTCGACGGCGCGCCGTACACGGTCATTGGTGTCATGCCGCCAACATTCCATTTCCCAGACCAGAACGTCGAGCTTTGGACGCCGCTCCAGCTTCCCGACTCGGTTCTTGCGGATCGCAACGATAACTTTATCGACGGTGTCGCTCGGCTCCGAGTCGGCGTCACAGTGGACCAAGCCCGGGCCGAACTGAGCACCATCGCAGACCAACTTCGCCGCCAATATCCAAGAGAACTGGAGCATACCGGCGCGACCGTCACCCCCATGCGCGATGAACTCTCTCAACAGTCTCGCTTGTTGCTTGTAGCGCTCGCCGGAACCGCCCTGTGCGTCCTTTTGATCGCATGCACCAACCTGGCGAACCTCTTAGTCGCCCGCGCCTTGGCTCGGCAGAAGGAACTCGCCGTGCGAAGCGCGCTTGGAGCCGGGCGCGAGCGTCTTATCCGCCAACTCGTGACCGAAACCATGATTCTGTCCTTGCTTGGCGGCCTCTTCGGCATATTCCTCGCCGATCTAGCGCTACCGCTCCTGTCGCGGCTCGTTCCCGCTTTGCCGGTTTCCGGAACTCCATCCATCGACCTTCGCGTTCTGGCCTTCGCCGGAATCGTCACGGCTTTCACCGGTATTGGATTCGGAATTCTGCCGGCTCTGCGAATCTCCCAAAGCGCCGATTTCCAGGGACTCCGGGAAGGGCCGCGTTCCGGCGGCGTCCGCAAAGCCGGACTTCGCTCGGTCCTGATTCTCACCGAAGTCACTTTGTCGGTGGTGCTATTGATCTCCGCCGGTCTGCTGCTGCGGGCCTTGCTGAGAATCCAGTCGGTGGACCCGGGATTTCGCGGCGACGCCGTTCTGACGATGCAGACTGCACTTCCCATCCCGAAGTATGAAGACGTTCCCAAACGCACCGCTTTCTACCAGCGGGTTTTGTCGGAAGTTCGCGCGCTGCCTGGAGTTTCCGACGCGGGATACACAAGTTTCCTTCCCATGACCATGGGCGGGGGCATTTGGCCCGTCGATATCGACGGAAAAACGCTTGACCGTGCCGCGGGGCACTCCGCTAGCTTGCGCTTCGTAACTCCAGGATTTTTGCCCGCATTGCGAGTGCCTCTACTCGCCGGCCGCAACGTCGCCGAGTCGGATGCGCAAGACAAACCGCTCATCGCGGTTGTCAGCGAATCCTTCGCCCAGCGTTACTGGCCAGGAGAAAGCGCGCTGGGACACCATTTCAAGTTCGCTTTCTTGGACCGCATTGTCGTCGGCGTGGTCGGAAACGTTCGCGTTCGAGGTTTGGAGAGACTCAGCGAGCCACAGGTCTATCTTCCCTACCAACAAGTCAAGAACGGCTATTTGCCTTTCTATAGCCCTAAGGACCTGGTGATTCGCACCTCGGCGAATCCCAAGCTCCTGCTGCCCGCGGTTTGGCGCATTATTCGGGAAGCCGACCCGGAGCAGCCCATCTCGAACGTGCGCATGCTCGACGACATTGTGCAAGCCAACATCGCGCCGCGTTTTGTGCAGGTGCGCATCATCGCCGCTTTCGCCGCGCTCGCGCTGTTGCTGGCTGGAATCGGACTGCACGGCCTGCTCAGTTTCACCGTGTCGAATCGTTCCTCCGAAATCGCGGTGCGCATCGCGCTGGGAGCACAGCCGCGCGACATCCTGAGAATTGTGCTGCGACAGAGTGTCGTGCTTGCAGTTGCCGGCGTCGGGCTCGGGATGGCGTTGGCATACGTCGCCGGCCGCGGAATGCAGGCTCTCCTCGCGGGCATCCCGCCTGCGGATCCCACAACCTTTCTCATCGCCGCGGTCTTGTGTTTGCTAATGACGATTGCCGGCAGCCTGGTGCCGGCGCTACGCGCACTCCGTGTCGATCCGATCGCGGCACTTCGCGCCGATTAGACCGCCGACGCTCCCACCGGCGCGAATCCTTGTAGCGGCCGCCTTCTGAGGCGGGCGCTTTGGAGTGCGGCGGCTTGACGGCGCTTTTGCGATCTAGCATCTCGCGCGCCGCAACCCGTCGGCTGCCAGCTCCGTGTAAGCCATATTTACTTTCGCAAATGCACGGACTATCCTGCCGCATGCTAAAAACAAGAAAATGGGCTCTGGCGTTCGCCAGCCTGATCTATTCCGTCTGCCTACTTCCTTGCCGGGCGCAAGTCGCCACCACGAATAATCCCGCGCCCAACGTGCCCACGCCGCAATCCGTGCTGGGCCACACGCCAGGAGATGATTTCTACCTCGCGAATTATGATGAGTCGCGCGAATACTTTCACAAACTCGCCGCCGCTTCAAACCGGATCAAGCTGATCAATGTAGGGAAGACGACGCGGGGCCTCGATTGGGAGATTGCCATCATCTCGTCTCCGGAAAACCTGGCGAGTCTCGACAAGTATAAGGATATCGAACGGAAACTGGCCGATGGCCGCGGCGTATCCGCCGCCGATGCGCACGAGCTGGCGCGCCAGGGCAAAGCCATCGTGCACATCGATGGTGGCTTGCACTCATCGGAAGTGGCCGGCGCTCAGCAATCGATCATGCTTGCTTACAAGCTGGTTTCTTCGCAAAACGATCCCGAAGTCGACGCGATTCTGAACAACGTGATCCTGATGTTGTGGCCGACCCTGAATCCCGACGGTCAAAACGAAGTCGTCGGCTGGTACCGCAAAAATGTGGGCACAACCTTCGAGGTAAGCCCGCTGCCCGACCTGTATCAGGAATATGTAGGCCACGATAACAATCGCGACGGCTACATGAACAACATGGTTGAGTCGCAGGATGTGACGCGCACCGAACTCGAGTGGGACCCGGTGATCTTCTATTGCCACCACCAAACCGCGCCGTTCCCCACGCGCATCTTCATTCCGCCGTTTGTCGAGCCGATTTCCTCCAACATTCATCCGCTGATGGCGCGCTGGCTGAACGTTCTGGGCGTCGACATCGCCGCGTACCTGGACGAGCACAACATGCCCGGCGCGGTGCATCGCGTGGGATTCGACAACTGGTATCCGGGCTTTCTCGATTTCACGCACATCTTCCGCAACAGCATTTCGTTCTTCACGGAGACGGCGCTGTTTCGCTACGCCACGCCGCGCTTTTATCCCGTCGACGAATTTCCGAAGGACCAGCGCGGACTGCGCTCGGAGGTTTTCTACAGCAGCCCCTGGAAGGGTGGATGGTGGCGGCTGCGCGACGCAGTGAACTATATGGAAGGCGCGTCAATGGCGGTTCTCGATACGGCGGCGAAGTATCGCGAAGAACTGCTGTTCAACCGCTACCAGGCCGCGGCCGACAACGTCAGCCGCTTCACGAAGGAACCGCCATACGCTTACATCATTCCGCTGGAGCAGCGCGACCTTCCTGAAGCCGCAACCTTGGTTCAGAAACTGATGATCAATGGTATCGAGGTGCAGGCAGCGTCGAAACCATTCCACGCAAACGGCCGCGAATACCCCACCGGCACGTGGGTCGTGCTGATGGACCAGCCCTTCTCGCCCTTGGTGAAGGAGTTGTTCGAGCCCCAGGCATATCCCGAATTGCGCGAGACACCGAGCAGCCCTCCCAAACTTCCCTACGACGTGACTGGATGGACGCTGCCGATGCAGATGGGCGTGCAGGTCGCGCCAGTGCTGGAACCTGTGGGCGCCAACGAGCGCGCAGCGTTGAAGAAACTCGATCAGTTTGCAGCTCCGGAAGGAAAAATCGACGGATCGGGCGGCACTTTTGTCCTGAGCCATAAATCGAACGCCAGCTTCAAGGCGATGAATGAAATTCTTGCGAGCGGAGGCCATGTAGCGTTCGCGCCGTCCGAGAGCGAGGCGGCAGGCGGATCGGAAACTGGCGCGATCGTCGTGACGGGTATGGATCGCGACAAATTCGGCAAACTCACACGAGACGGTTCGTTGAGTGCGAAAGCGATTGCTGCCGCTCCGAAAGACGGGATCTCCATCAAGAAAGCCCGCGTCGGCCTTTATCGCGCCTGGGCTCCCATCATCGACGAAGGATGGACGCGCTGGGTCCTCGAGCAATACGGCTTCGCACCCGTCACTCTGCGCAACGGCGATATTCAAGCCGGAAACCTTCACGACCACTTCGACGCGATTATTCTTCCGGACGCTTCGCCCGACACGCTACGCAACGGCTTTGGTCCCGGCAGCGTCCCAGGACCCTACACGGGCGGCATCGGTGAAGTCGGCGCCTCCGCGCTGCGCGAATTCGTCCTTGCTGGCGGCACTCTCATCACCTTCAACAATGCCTCGATGTTCGCGATCGACGATCTGGGCCTGCCAGTGAAAAACACCCTGACTGGCGTCAAGGACGAGGACTTCTTCTGCTCCGGCTGCCTGCTTCGCGTCGAGATTCAGGACATGACGCATTCCGCCGTGTGGGGCCTGCCGCACGATCCCATCGTTATGTTTGAGCGTGGCCCCGCGTTCGAGCCGAAGGAAGGGTTCCGCGGCCGCATTCTCGCCGCTTATCCCAAAGACCAGAGTCCGCTGATGAGCGGCTACTTGCTGCATCCCGAACGCATTCAAGGCAAAGCCGCCGCCGTCGAGGTGCAGTACGGCAAAGGCCGCGTCTACCTTCTTGGTTTCCGTCCGCAATGGCGCGGCCAATCCCATGGCACTTACAAATTCTTCTTCAACGCGATTTACGAATCGCAGGGCCTATCGAAGCCTGCGCCTGCTCCGGCTGCTCCAGCCACGGTACCAGCCGCCAAGCCAGCCATTCCGCCAGCGCCTGCCGCCTCCGCAGCCAAAACTCTGGAACCCGACGCGCCCGTCGGCGACACCTCCGCTACTGACCCGCCGGCCCTTTGACCCAGTTGGCGTGGCATCCTTATGTATAGGATGTATAGGTCCATTCCTTCGCCTCGTCTTCGCTTTTTAGGGGGTACCCCGGGGGTATACAGGGAGTTGTGAAGTAAACCACTGAATTTACTGGGGTTACAGGCGCCAGTGTGAGGGCGAACGCTCGTAAGTCATTGTGAACATTAGGCTTGATATCGGGCTGTCTGCCTTTCCGTGGACGGAAAAACAAAAAAGGCACCGAGCTAGTCGGTGCCTTTTGACAATTTTGTACTTCCTTAGGATAGCAGAAACCGAGGAAAAGTCAAGATCTGTTTGCGTGTTCGCGTTACCGAATCAGAGGTTTGGAACACAAACGCTCAAGCGGATTGATGGAAATCAGCGAAGGTGGCGCCTTGTTCGGCGAGGCGGGCGAGCAGCGGGGCTGGCTGCCAGAGGTTGCCGTGCTGGCGCTGAAATTCGAGGATGCGGTCGTAGACTTTTTTCAGGCCGACGGTGTCGGCGTACCACATCGGCCCGCCACGGTACGCCGGGAAACCGTAGCCGTTCAAATAGATGATGTCGATATCGCCGGAGCGAAGCGCGTAGCCTTCTTCGAGGATGCGTGCGCCTTCGTTCACCAGCGCATAAATGCAACGCTCGACGATCTCTTCGGCAGAGATTTGGCGCTGCGGGATGCCGGCTTCACTGGCCCATTGCTTCACGAGCGCGGCGACTTCAGGATCGGGAATCGCGCGGCGATTCTCGTCGTACTTGTACCAGCCGGCGCCGGTTTTCTGACCGAAGCGGCCAAGCTCGCAGAGACGATCTTCGGCAAGCGGTTGCCGCTCGCCGGGTTTTTCCAGATGGCGATGCTCTTTGCGGATGCGCCAGCCGATATCGAGGCCGGCGAGATCTCCAGTGGCGAGCGGGCCCATGGCCATACCGAAGTCGTACAAGGCGCCATCGACGGCTTCGACGCTCGCGCCTTCTTCCACGAGAAACTGGGCTTGGCGACGATAGGGATGGAACATGCGATTGCCGACGAACCCGAAGCAATTGCCGACCAGCACGCCAACCTTGCCGAGCTTTTTGGAAAGCTGCATGCACGTGGCAAGGATTTCCTTGCTGGTCGTTTTGCCGCGAACAATTTCTAGCAGGCGCATGACGTTTGCCGGGCTGAAGAAATGCGTGCCGACCACGGATTGAGGCCGCGAGGTAGCGGCTGCGATTTCGTCGATGTTCAGCGTTGAGGTGTTGCTAGCGAGGATTGCACCGGGCTTGCAGACGCGATCGAGCTCGGCAAAAACCTCTTTCTTGAGGGCCATGCCTTCAAACACGGCTTCGACAACCATGTCCGCGCCGGCAAAATCGCCGTAGCTGAGCGTCGGCCGAATCAGCTTCATGCGTTCGTCGACGAACTGTTGGGTGAACCGCCCGCGCTTGACCGAATTCCCATAATTCTTCTGGATGTTTGCCAAGCCGCGGTCGAGCGCCGCCTGATCCGTTTCCTTGAGCAGCACCGGAATGCCTGCGTTTGCGAAGACCATGGCGATACCGCCGCCCATCGTGCCCGCGCCAACAACGGCGGCGTTGTTGACGGGAATGACCGGCGTTTCCTTCGGAACGTCCGGAATTTTCGCCACCTCGCGCTCGCCGAAGAAAACGTGAATGAGCGCCTTCGATTGATCGGAAAAGAGACATTTCGTGAACAGCTTTTGTTCTTCGGCGACGCCTTCGGCAAACGGCAGTTTGGTGGCGGCTTCAATGGCGTCGATGGCAGCAAGGGCAGCAATCGTGCCGCGTTGCTTCTTGCGAGCGATTTCTCGCGCCGCCGCAAAGATGGGCGCGTTCTGCGCCGGCGTGCCCAGCTTGTCCGCGCGCTCGCGGGTCTTACGCACGGGCTTGCCGGCCACTTCTTTGGCAAATGCGACTGCACCTTGCAGCAGATCGCCTTCGATGAGCCGGTCGATCATTCCGGATTGCAGCGCGTCTTGTGCTTTGATGGGATTGCCGTCCGCGCACATCTCTACGGCTTTCGCGACACCTGCGAGCCGCGGCAGGCGCTGCGTTCCGGCCGCTCCGGGAATGATGCCGAGTTTTACTTCCGGCTGGCCGACTTGCGCGCTGGGAACGGCCACGCGGTAGTGACCGGCCATAGCAAGCTCGAGGCCGCCGCCGAAGGCGGTGCCATGAATGGCCATGACGACGGGCTTGCGGCAGTCTTCAATGCGAAGGAGCAGCGGCTTGAATCCGTCGCCACGCTGCGTCTTGCCGGAGGTCATTTTGCCGAATTCCTTGATGTCCGCGCCGGCGACGAAAGTCCGCCCGCCGCCGATGATCACCGCAGCCTGCACCGCGTCGTCCTTTTCGATTTGCTGGAGAGCGTCAGCAATGCCTTCCGGCACGCCGGGACTAAGCGCGTTCACGGGCGGATTGTTGATAGTGATGACCGCGATGTTGCCGGTGCGGGAGAGTTGGACAAGGTCGGTCATGGGAGTTGATCTATAGGAGTCTCACAAATACGAGCAAGCCTGCAACGTCGGGCTGAAGCCCGACGGCTACACCACCGAACCGGACGCTAGTTTTTGGGGGATTCTTTGGACACGAGCTCGTAGCTGACAAATGCCACCTGCTTGCTATCCGGCGACCACGAAGGGACGTTGATCGTGCCTTGCCCGCCAAACAGTTTGGCGAGAATGATGATCTTGTTGTCGCTCAGCGACATCAGGCGCAGCGCCACGTTCTTATTTTCCGGATGCCCCTTCACATCTTTCTCGTAGGAAAGAAAAACCATCCACTTTCCATCGGGCGAGATATGCGGGAACCAATCGTTGAAGTTGTCCGTGATCACGCGTTCCTGCTCGGTGCCGTCGGCGTGCATGCGCCAAATCTGCATGGTGCCGGAGCGCTCGGAATTGAAATAGATGTACTGGCCGTCGGGAGAATACTCGGGGCCATCATCGTTGCTCGGCGTTGTCGTCAATTGCGTCTCACCGCCGCCGGTCGTAGCAATTGTGTAGATGTGATGGAAGGAGTCTGCCTTGCGCTCGCCGACAAACGCGAGCGTCTTCCCATCCGGCGACCAGCCATGCCAATACGAAGGCGAGTTTTGCGTGACGCGCTTCGGCGTCCCTCCCGCTGCTGGCAGCAAATAAACGAGCGACTTATGATCGCCCTGCGACTGATCGCTGATGGCGAGCAGCGAGCTATCGGGCGAGAAGCCGTGGTCGTTGTTGCACTGCGTGGCGAGTCCGGTGTCGAGGGCTTCCGGCTTGACGTTCCCGCCAGCAGCCGGCACGCGGAGTAGGCGGCCGCCGCTGTTGATCACCAACGTTGCGCCGTCGCGCGTCCAGTTGGGCGCTTCGAAGCGATCGGAAGCAACGTAGATAATGTGGCGATCGTTGGAGGTGACCGCCATGGTTTCCAGCGTACTGTAGAGCGCAGGTTTGGCTGCTGCGTCGAACGTTGGCTTGGTGACCTCAACGTTGGAGAACACCCCGGTTTCGACGACGTCTTTGTCGTGCGCGCACATGCCGATGCCTGCGTAGAACGGCTCTTTAAATGGAACGCGAATCGATGCGCCGGAAGGATGCAACGGTTCACCCGGTCCGGCGATGAACATGTAGAAGAAGTCGCCCTGCTTTCGCAGCTCGAAGCGTTTTGGAACCGGCTGGTTGAGAAGCATTTCGGTGTCGTTGGTGACGGCGCCTTTTTCGTCGCGGACTTGCAACGCGGTCAAACCGTTGGCGTGCAAGGCCACGTCGACGTAGGGCGAATCCGCGTCCAAGGTCTGGCGGATGATGAGCACGCCTTTCTTGTGAGGATTGCCGCCTTTGCCGAGGATGGAAATATCGGCGGCGATCGAGACGTCGCCGGCCATTTTCTTCCACACGAACTGAAAATCGTCTTCAGTCATCCACATGTTGTTGCCGCTGCCGCTGATCGTGTAGGCGTGCTGCGCCTCGTCGTACTTTGCGGAACCGGGATGCAAGACGGTGCCGACATCGCCATGGTTCTCGAAGATGCCTACGGGCTCGGCCGCCGTCTGCGCGTGAGAGGTGGGCGGATGGGCAACAAGAGCCAAAGCCGAGCAGGACAGTACGATCAAGGGCGAAGGGATGCGGCTCTTCATGGGGCCACTTTGACCATGACGACGCCGTGCGGCGCCACTTTTGCGGTGAACGAGCCGGTCAACTTGCCCAAGTCCTTCTTTTGCCAAAGGTCGCGCACGTTCGCCGAAAGATGAGCGGGATAGCCGAGGTCTTCCCAGGAGACGGACATATCGGCATCCGCTTCTCCGCGATTGAAGAGGATCACGGCGCGGCTGCCGTCTTTGAGTTGCTTCGCCCAAATGTCGAGATCGCCGGCCTTGCGCACACGGCGGCCCTGCATGCCGAGCGGATCTTGGTTCACCGCGATTACTTCCTTGTTGGTCAGGATTTCTTTGATCTCAGGCGTCATGTTCTTCAGGTCATTTCCCGCGATCAGCGGGGACGCCAGCAAGCACCAAAAACTGAAGTGCGAGCGATATTCCGTTGCAGTCATCCCCCCATTGCCCACTTCCAGCATGTCGGGATCGTTCCAATGTCCCGGCCCAGCGTAAGTTTCGAGACCGTCCTGCATGTCCAGGATCTGGACGAACCCGATTTGGTTTTTCTTCGTGCAATTCCAGCAGTCGCTGATGTCGCCGGTGGTGCGCCACTGATTTCCGACGTCCTTGGCCCACAGCCAGGGCTTATTGCTGCCCCACTCGCACAAGCTGAATAGGATCGGCCGACCCGCCGTTTTCAACGCATCGCGCATGATGGCGTACGTGGATTCGGCGTTGGCTTTGCCGGTGCTACACCAGTCGTATTTCAGGTAGTCAACGCCCCACCCCGCGTATTGCAACGCATCCTGATACTCGTGTCCTTGGCTGCCTGGGCGATGCGCGCAGGTTTGCGTTCCGGCGTCGGAATAAATGCCGAATTTCAGACCCTTCGAGTGGATATAGTCCGCCAGCGCCTTGATCCCGGAAGGAAACCTTTGCGGGTCCGCCACGATATTACCCGCCGCGTCGCGGCTCACTTGCCAGCAGTCATCGATCACGACGTATTGGTAGCCGGCGTCCTTCATTCCGCTGCTGGCCATCGCGTCGGCCATGCTCTTGATCAGGTCTTCGCTGACGTTGCACTGAAACTTGTTCCAACTGTTCCACCCCATCGGCGGCGTCAACGCCAGGCCGTTGTCCCAGGCCTTGGCGGACGAGGCGCTTACAGCCGCGCAACCTAGCAACACGAAACACCAGGCAACTTGCTTGCGTAGAAGATTATGCAAGGCGATGACCTCTTGGTTGAAATCCGCCGCGACCGTACTTGGCGCTGCGGCGTGGTCATTCTAGTGAGCCCGGCTGAGGAGTGCCAGTGGTTTCCGAGAGAGAGAAGTGCCCGCTCTCGCCAACCCCTGCCGTGCCGAGACCTATTCTATGGGCAATCGTAGGCGTCTATGATATATGGAAGTAAAGCGTGCCCTCGCTAAGGAGAATCGGCTGGTCGTGTACGTGGTTTCCTGCCTTGAGGCGTCTACCTCAGTGTGGGGTTTTTCAGGTACACTTCCGCGAGTTTTTGCATGACACCCTCACCCAAAAAGAGACCCACCCTGCAACGAGAACCCAAGGTCACACTCAAGACCATTGCTGAGTATCTGGGCCTGACACCGGGAACCGTTTCCGCAGCGCTCAACAATTCGGCTGCCGCGCGTTCCATCCCGGAGCGCACCAAGAAGCGTATTGTTGCCGCCGCCCGGGATTTGAACTACCGCCCAAACTATTTTGCGCGCTCGCTGCGTCTTCAGCGGACCTATACGATCGGCGTGATCGCGGAAGAAATCGGCGACGCCTACGGCGCGATGGTGATCAGCGGCATCGAGGAGTACCTGCGGCAAAACAATTTCTTTTTTCTCACCGTGATTCACCGGCATGACCCGAAACTGCTGCAAACCTACGCGCAAATGCTCTTGACCCGCGGCGTGGAGGGCCTGATTACGCTGGATACGTCGATCATCGAGAAGTTCGGGCTACCAACGGTCGCGGTCTCCGGGCATGAACAGGTGGAAGGCGTGACCAACGTGATTCTGGATCACAAACTGGCCGCGCGGCTCGCGCTCACACACCTGATCGACCTGGGCCACGAAGAGATTGCTTTCATGAAGGGCTATCCTTTGAGTTCGGATGCGCATGTGCGATGGGCTGCGGTCAGCGAAACGGCCGCCGAATTGGGCCTCCGCGTCCGTCCGGAATTGACCGTACAGATCGAGAGCACCGCCTCTTCGCCACACGTCGGCTACCCATATGGAAAGCAGTTGCTGGCGCGGAAGCAGCCGTTCACGGCGCTTTTTGCCTACAACGACATTTCGGCGATTGGCGCGATCTGGGCATTCCGGGAAGCAGGCTTGCGCGTGCCCGAGGATGTGTCGGTACTGGGCTTCGACGACATTACCGCGGCGGCTTTCAACACTCCGAGCCTAACCACGGTGCGCCAACCCCTTGAACGTATGGGACAAATTGCCGCCAAGACCGTCCTCGACCAGATCGAAGGCAACGAAGAATTCGTGCAGGAGATCGCCGTTGCTCCCGAGCTGGTGGTTCGCGACTCGACCGGGCCTGCTCCTTCGCCCTTCGGGCGGCCGATGGTGTCAGACATCGATCAGGTGGCGCTCGACTAAGGCTGGCGCTGTCGGGTTCTACCGGAATCTACGAATAACCAGCGTGTGGCGTCCCGACAGATATAACCCCAGGACGTAAATCGCAGCCTTGCCTTTGGTGGAGTAGATAAGCTGTCGAATGCGTAGAAGCGAAGTCCCGCGGGGAACGGCGAGCAGCTTGGCGGTTCGCACGTCCGCGGCGGTCGCGTCGATTTCCTCATCCGCGTACGCCAGTTCGATTCCGTAATCGCGCTCCAGCGTCGAAAATAACGAGCTGCGCTCCACGACCGCGTCCGCAAGTCCTTTGAACTCTTCTTCCGACAAGTAGCACGTTTCCAGGGCAAACGGTTCGTCTGCGGCGTGGCGGACACGCTCCACCTTGATGAGTGGGCTTCCGGCCGGCAACGAGAGGCGCGCGGCAATCTCGTGTTCGTCGGTCAGGATGCCCGCATACAAGACCTTGGAGCGCGCGGACAGGCCGCGGCTGGCCATTTGCTCGGTGTAGCTCGTCAATTTGTTGAAATGAATTTTTGGCGTGGCGACGAAGGTGCCAATACCTCGGCGGCGCTCCACCACGCCTTCCCGCTCGAGCGAGGCCAGCGCATGCCGCGCGGTCATCAAACTGACCTGATGAATGCGGGCCAATTCGCGTTCGGACGCAACGGCATCGCCGGGATGCAACTGGCCAGCCTCAATACGTTTGCGAATCGCACCTTGAATCCGCTGGTACGCAGGAATGCTGCCGTTCGTAGCCCTAGCCCCCATAGCTGCTCCGATTATTGACGCCCAACGACAGCATTGGTCACGCCACAACTCAAGGAAAAACCAATTGCTTGCAATTGCGACCAGCAGCCTCGACGGCGGCGTCTAGCGTTCGCCGCATTATGCCCGCAACTCGGCATGAGCGCCAGTCACCGACACGATGGAATGGCCTGGTACCCCCAAGCTCATTGGAGCAAGGAGAGGAGAACCGTAAGGCCCTATTCGTGGCGGAGGGCGATCATCGGATCCACGCGCATGGCGCGGCGAGCGGGTACGTATCCGGCGACGGCGGCTACAGCGGCGAGCACAACTGGGACGGCAGCGAGCGTCGCAGGGTCGCTGGCTGAAATGCCAAAGAGCAAATGTCCCACGAGGCGGGAAGCGCCCAGCGCGCAAGGTATTCCAAGGGCGAGGCCCGCGGAGGTGAGCAGCAGCGTCTCGCGCAATACCATTCGGAGGATGGCGATGCGCGAAGCGCCAAGGGCGGCGCGAATGCCGATCTCTCGCGTACGGCAGGATACGGAGTAAGAGATAACGCCGAAAATGCCGGTGGCGGCGAGAATGAGGGCCATGGCGGCGAAGAGAACGAGGAGCTCAGTTCGGAATTTCGGTTCAGCGACGTTTGTGGCAAGAACGTCGGTCATTTTCGCGATGTCGCCGACGGGCAACTCTTTGTCGATTGCCATGGCATCCTTGCGGATCGCGGCGGCGACGCTGGCGGTAGAGAGTGTGGAGTTGACGACGAGGTCTGAACCCCAGAATGGAGCTTGCGAAAAGGGCACGTACATCATGGGCTTGGGATCTTCGCCCAGGGCCGAATCGCGCACATCGCCGACGATACCGACAATTTCGCGCGGGACGCTGGGATCGGACGGAAAAGAGAAGGAAATTTGCTTGCCGATGGGATCTTGGTTGGGGAAATAGACACGTGCCATGGCGGCGCTGATGACGGTGACGCGAGGCGTGGACATCACGTCGTCAGCGTTGAAGAAGCGGCCGGCAACGAGCGGAATCCCCATCACGCGAAGATAGTTTGGAGTCGTGGCGACATAGTCTCCGGTACGCGATTCCGCCGCGGAAGCGGGCGGCTGGCCGACGATTTCGAAGGGAACACGCACGCCGGTATCCGCGAGAGGAGTGGGCACGACGAGAGCGGAATCCTGCATTCCCGGCTCGGCTTGAACTCGCGCGAGAAGATCGTCCGTGAACGCGAGCCACTGCTGCGGCGTTTTGTACAGGTCGCGTGGCAATGCGACGTTGGCTTTGACGATGCGCGCGGTATCGAAACCGGGGCTGACAGCGGTGAGCTTCGAAAAGCTGCGGATCAGCAAGCCCGCGGCCACAAGAAGCACCATGGCGAGCGCAATTTCTGCCGTAGCAAGGATGCCGCGGGCATGGCGAGCGCGCCCACTCTCGCCAGAGCGGCCGCTGCCTTCGCGAAGGCTTGCTTGCGGATCGGATTTGGCCGCAAGAAACGCGGGCGCCAAACCGAAAATAAAAATCGCCAGTACGGAAATGACCAGGGCGAAGAGAAGGACGATGTGGTCCACACGAATCGGATTCGGTTGTGGGACGCTTTTCGGAATGAGCGCGCCAAGCACGTTCACTCCCCAGTAGGCCAGAAGGATGCCGACGGCTCCTCCGAGCACTCCGAGGACAGCGGTTTCGCTGAGCAATTGGCGTACGATGCGGCCACGGCCTGCGCCGAGCGCGGTGCGAACAGCGATTTCGCGGGTTCGCGAGGTGGCGCGCGTGAGAAGCAGGTTCGCGAGGTTGGCGCAGGCGATGACGAGCACGAGCACGACCGCGCCCAGAAGCACCAGCAGCGGCGAGAGAACGTCGCCGACAATCAAGCGCTGAAGCGGGAACAGGTGAATCTCCCATCCGGCATTTTCCGCTGGAAATTGCTTTGCGAGACGCTGTCCGATCGTATCGAGCTCCGCTTGGGCCGCGGCGAGAGAAACATCAGGCTTAAGCCGCCCGGTGGTGAGCAGCCAGTGCCTGGCGCGAAGGTTCATCCAGGTCTCGAACATCGGATCCTGGCCCAAGGGTATCCAAACCTCGCGCGAGCCGGAGAGCAGCGGAAAGCTGAAGGTTGACGGCATGACTCCGACGACGGTGAACGCGCGCTTATCGAGGTTGATCGAGGCGCCGATGATGTTGGGATCCGCCGAGAAGACACCGCGCCACACACCTTCGTTGAGGATGACGACATATGCCGCGCCGGGTTTGCCGTCTTCCGGCCGGAACATGCGTCCGAGAATGGGCTGCTGCTCGAAGACGGAGAAGAGCTCGGGAGTGACATCGGCCACCCGGACGATGAAGGGATCGCCGCGTCCGGTGAGAGTCAGTTCGTGGGACCCGACTCCGGTCATGCCGCTAAAAGCCGTGTCCTGCGCGATCACGTCCTGCAGGTCGAGATAAGAGAAACCGGCTTGGACGCTGGAGTCCTGCGTGCGCTGCTGGAAGATGGTGTAGAGTTGCTGCGAATCGGGATAGGGGAGCGGCTTGAGCACCACCGCATAGACCACGCTGAAAATTGCAGTGTTTGCGCTGATGCCGAGCGCGAGAATGAGGACGCAAACGGCGGTGAAGCCTGGATTCTTGCGCAGCATGCGGAGAGCAAAGCGCACGTCCTGCAAGAATGTTTCGAGGAACGGCAGGCCGCGGAGTTCACGGTTGGTCTCTTTGAGTTGGGTCACTCCTCCCAGCCGCACTCGCGCGGCACGTCTGGCTGCTTCGGGCGCCACGCCTCGCTGGAGATTTTCGGCGGTCAGCATTTCGAGGTGGGCATCCAGCTCGTGCTCGAAGTCTTGATCTACATCGCTGGGCGAGAACCACGCGCGAGTTCGGGAGGCAAGCGTTCGTATCCAGGCAAACATAGTGTTATCCCTTCTCCGCGATGCGCAGCACGCGGCCAATTACGCCGGAGATGCGCTCCCAATTCTGCGCCTCCGTGGTCAGACGCTTACGTCCGGCTTTCGTGATGGAATAGAACTTGGCCTTTCTGTTGTTGTCCGACGTGCCCCATGCGCCCGAGATCCAGCCTTTCTGCATCAGGCGAACGAGAGACGCATAAATTGTGCCCTGATTGATCTGCAACGCTTCTTCGCTGATTTGTTCAATGCGGCGGGCGATTCCGTAGCCATGCAGCGGCCCCATGGCGGCGAGGGTTTTCAAGACCATCAAGTCGAGGGTGCCCTGCAGAATTTCCGACTTGTCGGCAGCCATGGGGTCGTCCTCCTGTGGTCTATCCACAGGAGTAGCAGGAAGACCTGTGGGATGTCAACAGGAAAGATATTTTTCATTCAGTTCTGGCCGAACGGAGATCAATTCGGACCGTCGGAGCGACATTTACTCCGGGAAGTGCTTTATAATCGGCGTGTATGTAATGTCGGGGCGTAGCGCAGCCTGGTAGCGCGCCTGCCTTGGGCGCAGGAGGCCTCCGGTTCAAATCCGGACGCCCCGACCACTTCTCCTGCGTATTCCGTACGCGGTTGCGGATGCCGGTGCGTTACGAGATGAACTGGATGAATCGCTCGCACACGTTGCGGCCCTTTTCGGAAACAATTCACAATCGATCTCGATTGGCGCTTCTCCTTCTCGCGCTGGCTGTTTCATTGGTGACTTTGCCGGGCGCGACATTCGCGCAGGATACGCCGCCACCGGGCGGAGCCACCGTTATGGGAACGGTGCGTGATTCCAAAGGCGCGCCGGTTGCCGGTGCTTCTGTTTTCCTCGCAGACAAAGGCGGGGCGCGGCTTGTAAAGACGACAACCGGCCCTGACGGGCGTTTCGTCCTATCCGTGAACCGTGCAGGCCACGCCAGTCTTCGCGCGGAAAAATCGGGGATACGCAGTGAGATGGTCGACGATCTCGTCTTGACCGTAGGAGAAAAAAAGCGCGTCGACCTGGTATTGGCATCGCCGGCCGGCGCGATGGAGTTGAATGACGAGCCGAATTTCACTGTGGCCGGAGTTACGGATTGGTCCAACGTCGGCTTGCACGGTTCGGATACGAATTCACGGACCAGCGAGGCGCTGACCAAGGACACGCTCACTCTGAAATCTAGTGCGTCCGAGAATGCATCCGCCGAAACATCCGCAGGCGCCCCCGCCGGCAAGTACGAGCTGGCGATGGAATGCAGCGCGAAGGGAGATTTCGTGCAGGCGCGCGAGCAAGTGCGCAAGGCGCTTGCAGCCGGGGACGATGACGTTGGGCATCGGCTCCTCGGCGACCTGGATGAGCGGCTCGGCGATCCGCTGGACGCGGTCCGTGAATACGAACGCGCAGCGCGCATGTATCCCAGCGAGCAAAACTACTTCGACTGGGGCACGGAACTCCTGCTCCACAAAGCCGCGCAGCCGGCGGTCGAAGTTTTCACGGCGGGCTCGGCGCGGCATCCGAGCTCGGCTCGCATGCTCGCGGGATTCGGCGCGGCGCTGTACGCCAGCGGCTCTTACGATGCCGCCGCCCGAAAGCTTTGTGAAGCGTCCGGCCTGAGGCCAACGGACGACGCTCCGTATCTTTTCCTTGGCAAAATGGAGAAGTCAGTTCGTGAGCCTTTGCCGTGCAGTGAAGAAAAGCTCGCACGATTCGCGCACGATCAACCCGCCAACGCCCTCGCAAACTACTACTACGGGCTGGCGTTGTGGAAAGCACAGAGAGGCGCGCAAAACGCCGCGGGGTCGCAGCAAGCGGAATCACTGCTCGAGAAAGCGGTGAGACTCGACCCCAAGCTCGGTGATGCCTGGGTGCAGTTGGGTATTCTTTATTCCGAGCGGGGAGATTTTCAACAGGGGATTTCATCCTACAAGAAGGCGATCGAGGCAAACCCCAATCTAGGAGAGGCGCACTATCGTTTGAGTCTGGCGTACAAGCGAATCGGCGAAGAGACGAAGGCGCACGAGGAATTTCAAACCTATAAGCAGGTCGAGGAAACGGAAAACGCCGCGGTCGAGCAGCAGCGGCGGGAACTGCGCCAATTCTTGATCATTCTGAAGGATCAGCCGGCAGCCACGTCGCCACATTGACAGGCCGCTTTGACCGGAGAAAGACTCGCTATTTCGTTTTGGATTTCGGGCCTTCGACGATCCCGCTGCCTTCGCGAATGGTAAGGATCTGATTTACCTTCACCTGCGTAAACTTTTCGATCTTTTGCGTGGTCGGCCATTTCACCTCGATGAGATCCACCATTTGCGCTTTGCCCAGACCAAAATGAAGGCGCAGGTCGGACTGCGACATGACGCTGGTGCCGCTATGGACTTCATCCATCTGCGCGTGCTTACCGGTGACCACGCGCACGCGAGCGCCGATAGCTGTTCGATTGCACGTCGTTCCGATCAGCTTGATCTTGATCCAGTTCTGCGCGTTGCCGCCATCGTTGCGCAAAAGCGACGGCACATCGTTCATGTTTAGAATCACGGCATCGATATCGCCGTCGTTGTCGTAGTCGCCGAACGCAGCGCCGCGGCTAGAGAAACGTTCGGTGATGCCAGGGCCCATTTCGGACGAAACGTCTTTGAATCGCCCGTTGCCCAAATTCTTGTAGACGAGGCGCGGATTCTTGAAGGTTTGGCCGACGTCGTGGCTGGCAATCTCTGGGTAAACGTGCCCGTTGATCTGTAGGATGTCCGCCCAGCCATCGTTGTCGTAATCGACGAAACCGCAACCCCACGCAACGTACTGGTTGTTGATTCCAATTCCCGACGCGAACGTAAGATCGCTGAAGGTGCCATCCCCATTGTTGTGATAGAGGTTGCAGGTGTCGTCGGCGAAGTTGGTCTTGAAGATGTCGAACCAGCCGTCGCAATCATAGTCGGCGACAGCGATCCCCATGCCGGCTTGCTCGTGGCCGTTTTCGCTGTACGCGACCCCGGCGATTACCGCGCTATCCGTGAAAGTACCGTCGTGATTGTTGCGGAGGAGAATGCTGGGCTGCGAGTCCACCGCAACGTAAATGTCGGGCCAGCCGTCGTTGTCGAAATCGTACGAGACCGCGGTGATGGAATACCTCGGACCAGGCTTGAGAATGCCGGACTTTTCCGAGGCGTCGGTGAACGTTCCGTCGCCGTTATTGTGATACAAAACGTTGGTATCGCCGGGAAGTCCACGCGGGCCGCACATCGTGGGAATTCCCTTCCACTGGCAGACGGCAGGTTCCGTTTTCGACGGAGTTTGCTCGGGATCGAGCCGGATGTAGTTGCACACGAAAAGATCCAGGTGGCCGTCGCGGTCGTAGTCGAGCCACGTGCAACCCGCTCCCCAGCGAACCTTTTCGTCGTACACGCCGGCTTTGCGAGTGACATCCGTAAAGGTGCCGTCGCCGTTGTTGTGAAACAGGATGTTGTGTCCCCAAAAGCCGCAGAACAGATCGTCCCAGCCATCGTTGTCGTAGTCGCCCACGCACACGCCAGTCTGCCAACCGGTGCGCGCTAGTCCGGACTTCTCCGTGACGTCGGTGAACGTTCCGTCACGATTATTCTTGTAAAGATGTGAGGTCGGAGCTTTGCCGGCCTCCCACTTGGCGTCGAGGCGCGTTCCGTTGGTCAAATAAATATCCAGCCAGCCATCATTGTCGTAGTCGAAAAAGGCCAGCCCGCTGCCTTTTGCTTCAATGATGTAGCGCTTGCGATCGACGCCGCCCCACACATTCAGAGAAGTCAGACCGGCTTCCTTCGCTACATCCACGAACTGAACTTGAGGGGCCGCTACAGGACTAGGTACAGGAGCCGCCTCAAGCAGCATCGAACGTTGCCACTTCCAGAGCGGGGTCGTGAGGGCGTCCAAGAGCGAGCTGCCGAGAACAACGAGAGATGAGCCGAGAAAACGACGTCGCCGGGGATTCATTTGCTGGGTATCTTCGGGAATGCGCGTGCCACAATTCCCGCGCCTTCCTTGACCGCGATAATCTTGTCGACGGGCACGTTCGTCAGTTTATCCACTTGCCCGCTGGGCCACGTGATTTCAAGCGATTCGATTTTGGTGCGCTTGCCGAGACCAAAAAGAATCCGCGGATCGCTTGCCGACATGTAACTCATGCCGCCCTTCTCCTGTTCTACGTGCACGAACCCTTCCGAAGTGAGCTTCAATGAGGCGCCGATGCCGTCGCGATTGGACTTCGTTCCGATCAGCAGGACTTCCAGCCAGTGATTGGCGTTACCCCCATCGTTTCGCAACAGCTCGGGGTAGTCGCCGCGGTTGTTGATAGCGATATCGGTGTCACCGTCGTTGTCGTAGTCCGCGGTGGCCAGGCCGCGCCCGGCGATCGGGCGGGCAAAGTCCGGGCCCAAAGAGTCCGATACTTTGTCGAACTGGCCTTTCCCCAAATTGCGGTACATCAGCAGAGGCTCCTTGTACGACACTTCGCTGTGATACAGATTCACGTTGTCCAGCATCGCACCGTTGAGTTGCAGGATATCGGTCCAGCCGTCGTTGTCATAGTCCACGAACTTCATGGAAACGCCGCTCAACTGAATGGCCTTGTTGCCGATGCCGGACCGATACGTGTAGTCATCGAAGGTGCTGTTCTGATTGTTGTGGTAGAGGCGATTCAATTCAAAGTCGAGGTGCGTGACATACACGTCCTGCCAGCCGTCGCCGTCTACGTCCGCGGCGTCGATGCCCATTCCCGCCTCGTAGCGGCCATCCTCGCTCGCGGCCAAGCCCGAAACCAGCGACACGTCTTGAAACGTTCCGTCGTGTTTGTTGAGGAACAAGAAATTCGGCCAAGTGTCGTTGGCGATGGCGATGTCGGTCCAGCCGTCATTGTTGAAGTCCGCCAAGACCACGCCCATGCCCTTGGATTCCGGCTTGCCGACGCCGGATGCTTCGCTCACGTCGGTGAACGTGCCATCGTGATTGTTGTGGTAAAGCTTGGTTTTCTGCCCTTTGTAATTGCCAGGATTGCAATACGCGCGGTAGCCCGGACGGCGCTCGCCGCACCACAGATTGTTCTTTGGCGACCACTCGATGTAGTTGGTCACGACCAGGTCCAGCCAGCCGTCCTTGTCGTAGTCAAACCATCCCGCGCTGGTGGACCATCCGCCTTCATCAGCGACGCCGGCTTTGGTGGTGACGTCCGTGAACGTTCCATCGCCGTTGTTGTGGTAAAGGATGGCGCGGCCGTAGCCGGTGACGTAGAGATCAGGGTAGCCGTCGTTGTCGAAATCCCCGACGGCAACGCCCTGGCCGTAGTGTCCCGCGCCGCCCACGCCGGCCTTCTCGGTTACGTCGGTAAATGTGCCGTCACCGTTGTTGTGATAGAGCGCGGATCGCAACGGATGTGCCGGCTTGTAAATATCGGTGGCCGCCGATTGCACAAAGAAAAGATCCATCAGCCCATCCTGGTCGTAATCGATCCAGGCGACGCCGGTGCCCATCGTTTCCAGATAGTACTTTTCGTCCGTTTGCGTGGAGTCCTGCAGAAAAGTGATTCCGGCGGCTTGCCGAACGTCGGTATACCGCACGCTGATTCGCGAGTCTTGCGCTTTGGGAGCTTGCCCAGCGAAGGACTTCACGTACGCGGTCGATCCGACCAGGACGATCAGCGCGAAGATAACAACGCACTTGGTCCCTAGACCGAATTTCATAACGTCCGGTCCGCGATCGACAGCGCCAGTTGCAGCAACTGCTGCCGCGCCGGGATGGACATCGGTTCGCGGGCCGAAGCTGTCACTACTGGCGCCCGGGACAAGGCTTCTTCAATCCGGCTGACATCCAGGCTGCCGCCGGCGTTGCTGCCCTTGAAGCGATTCAACACCTCGCGAGCTTTGTCGATCTGCCCCGTCTGGTAATAGAAAACGCCGAGCGTGGAATAGCTTCCAGCCCACTCCGGCAGCAACTCCACGGCGCGCTCAAGGCGTTCCGCGGCTTGCGGCGTTTTGCCCTGCAGAACTGAGACCAGGCCCAGGCCCCACAGAATTTTTCCGGAGCTCGGAATTCGCGCCAGACCTTTCTGCAACGTCTGCTCCGCGCCGCTGATGTCGTTTTGCCTTAGCTGGACCAACGTCAACGAGAGATAATATTGGTCCTTATCGGGATTCCTGCTGATCGCGTTGCGGTAAATCTCGGTAGCGCGTGCCGCGTCTCCGAGATGCGCGTAAATATCGCCGAGCAACGCCAGGTAAGAGTCGTCCTGCTGGCCGGCCGCGGAAACCTGCTCCGCCGCCTCGAGCGCTTGCGGGTAAAGTCCTTTTCGGAAGTAAGCGTCAGCCAAGTCAAACTTCACATCGTCGGAGTCGGGATTCGCGCGCGACGCAGTCTGAAAGTGCGCGATCGCTTCGTCATACAAACGATAACGCGCGAGAAGCACGCCTATGCCGGTCTGCGTGCGGTAGTCGCTAGCGCTGAGCTGGTCCAACTGCGCGATCGCCTGTAGCGCTTCGTCGCGCTTCCCGAGCTTCATGTACGTTTCGGCCAATAAATACAGGTCTTGCGGCTGGTCCGGATGTTTTTGGATCTGCGCAATGAGATTGGTCAAATCTTCTTGCGTTCGCATTTGCGGAGTCAGAGTGGAGCGGTTGTCCAGATAATCGAAAAGATGCTGGTACGGATAGGGGCCGGGGGAAACGTCTTTCGAGAGAGTTTGAAATACATTCAAGTCCCTCTGAGCGGCCTCCGTCTGATGGAGGCTCCTCTCCACCATCGCGAGCTTGTAGTATCCGGAAGACGGCTCCCGGCTTACCTTGACGTACTTTCGGAGGAGCTCCGCTGCTTCCTCGAATTTCTTTTCTGTGATGCGCAGATTCGCCAATTCCAGCATCGCCTCGGAATAATCGGGCTTCAGCCGTAGCACCTGCTGAAGCAGTTCTTCGGCTCTTGCGTGATTTCCCTGGCGCTCCTCGATGAAACCCATGTTGAATAAGCAAGAAACGTTGTGCGGGTCCTGCTTCAGTCCAGCTTCAAAATACTTTCGCGCCTCATCGAAGCGGCCGAGATGCCGGTACGAAAGCCCCATGAACGCGTACGATCGAGCGGAGGGGTCAACCTCGATCAGTTTCTGGAACTCGTCGATCGCCTTTTCCGCTTTCCCCGACATGAAGTAACTCTCGCCCAGCGCAGCGCGAAGGTCAGCGCGTTGCGGCGCGATTTTCAAACCTGATTCCAAAAGGGGAATCGCGTCTTCGAAATAATTCTGGGTCATGCTGACCCGTGCGAGAAGAAAAATAATATCCGTATTCTCCGGCGCCAGCTTATGCGCGCGCACCAGCAGGTCCAGAGCATCCACCGGCTTTGCCTGATCCGAATAAACCTGCGCCAGCAAGTACAACGTATCCGGAGAATCAGGCTTGAGCTTCAGCGCCCGGTTCAACGCGAATTCGGCTTTCGCGTAGTCGCCGCTTCGAAGATAGGCCTGTCCCAAGTCGTAGAGAATTTCCAGCGTTCCCGGCTGCAACCCATTGGCCTTTTCCAGCTCGAGCTGCGCCGCCTGGTACTGCTTCGCGGAGGCCAGCAGCACACCCAGCGTGAAATGCAACTGGACGTCGTCTTTATTTTGCGCGGAAAGCTCCGTCGCAAGTTTTAGCGCATCGGCGGTCCGGCCCGCTTGAAGGTAGGCGCGAGTCAAATTGAAGCGCGTTGCGGTATTCGGAGGACGGACGCGCTGAAGGTAAGGAATGGCCTCGGCGGGCACCTTCTTCGCCAGCAAAAGCAGGCCCAGGTTGTAGTTTCCGTCTCGATTGTTGGGAGCCGCACGCAAGACGGTCCGGAACTCTTTCTCCGCGAGGTCGAATTTCTCCGTCGCCACGTAGACGTTTCCAAGATTATTGCGAGCGTCCGCGGAATGGGGATCAAGCTTTAACGCATGCTCGAACGCCTGCTGGGCACCGCCGTAATCCTTCTCGTCGCTGAAGGCAATCCCCAGCAGGTTATAGCCCTCGCTGCTGGAAGGATTCCGCGCGAGCTCGTCCTCTATTTTCTGTTTTGCTTGTTCGATCGAGCCTTGGCGTAGCAACGTTTGCGCTTCGAGGAAAGGTGACGGCGTCTTCGATGTCTGCCGTGGTTTTTCCGAAGTGGAAGCAGCCTGTGGCGCGGCGTGTCCTGTGGCCGCAACCAGAATCGCGCCAAGGGCAAGCGCGTACATCTTTGGCCGGCCACCCGGGCTCCGGAGCTTATGCTGAACTTTTGCGCCAATCGTCATTCGTCAGTACGTCCCGCATGCGCTCCAATTTCACGCCGCAAATTCAATTTAGCATCTCCAGCGCTTGCCGAGCCAGTTTGTGCTCGGGTTGCAGGCGCAGAAGTGCTTGCAAAACCTCTTTCGCCTTTTCGTTGTCTTTCAAGATCACATAGACGCGCGCGAGATTCAGATAAGCCTGGTCGTAGCTCGGGGCCACGCGAATGCACGTCTCGAATTTCTCCTTCGCCTCGGAGTAGTGCTCTCCGCGGACCAGCAAAACGCCAAGATTGTTCAGCGCATCCGCGTAATCCGGCCGCAAGCTCACCGCCTTCCGCAAGAGCTGCGACGCCTCGTCCACCCGGCCCTGCCGCGCGTAGAGCATTCCCACGCTGTAGAGGACCTCGGGATCTTCGGGTTCAATTTCCAGCGCGCGACTCAGCAGCTTGTCTGCTTCACCATACGCTTCCTGGCGCCGGTAAAAGTTTCCGAGGTTCAGCAGCGCAATAACGTAGTCCGGCTTGAGGGACAACGATTGCCGGAAATTACGAATTGCTTCGGCCGCTTGCCCTTCTTGCGCCGCAACCATCCCCAAATTGTTCCAGGCTTCGGGATAGTTCGGCCGCAGCTTCACCGTCCGCTCCAAGTACTTGCGCGCGTCACCGAAACTATTCCTTCGCAGATAGAGCGTCCCCAAGTTGTAGTAAGCCTCGGGTTCATCCGGCTTCGCCGCGATCACCTGCTGGAACGACGCCGCGGCCTGCTCGAGATAGCCGCGCTGGAACAGCGCCACACCGTATGTGAAGTCGTTGCGCTGAAATTCGTTGCCGTAGAGCGTTCCTTGGAACGGCAGCGCTTTCTGCTTGCGATCGGCCGCAGAGTGCGGGACCGACTTCAGATCCTCCATGACGCGCTCCGGATTCACCGCCCCTTGGTAAACCTTCACGATCATGCCGTCCGCGTTGAGAAGGAAAGACGAAGGGATCGCCAGATCTCTTCGCCGATCGAACAGGTAGCGATAAATAATGTTGTAGATGCCCGCCACCTCTTGCGTGGCCAGCAGGATCGGAAAAGAGATTGCTTCTTTGGCCGCGAACGATCGCACCGCTTGCGCATCGCCAGGGTCATCGACATTGACACCAACGATGCGCAGTCCGCTCGATGCTAGAGTCGATTGATGCTTCTGAAGAAGACGCATCTGCCCGGCGCACGCCGGCGAGGTTGTGGCCCAAAAGTGGAGAAGCAGCGCGCCACCGCGGAACGAGCGCAGATCCCGCGCGCTACCGCCGAGGTCGGGTAACGAAAACTCCGGCGCGCTCAGAGGCTCGATGAGCCAAGTTTCGACCGACGCAGGCAAAGACTCCGACTTTGGAGAATCGCCCGAGCGCGTATAAGGCGCAGGCGAAACCCCGAAGGGCTTGGCCTGAAAATCCTCCGACCCTTCCTCGATCTCGATTCGATTGTTGACTGGCAAACGCTCGAACGTTTGCGTGACGCCACTGGGCCAGCGAATCGTCGCGTGCACCATTCCCTGCACCTTCCCAACGCCGAAGGAAAGCTCCTTGCTGTGCTGCGACAAAAACCCGGAACCCGCCTGGAGATACTTCGTCTGGCGATGTGCTTCTGCTTCGACGGTCACGACAGCCCCAATCGCATCGCGATTGCTTTTCTTGCCTCGCAAGCGGAACGCAATCGACGGACCCAACTCCTTCATGGCGTTATGCAAAATACGGAGCTGCGGCGCGTTGCGATTCTTGAGGACTATTTCCAACCGTCCGTCGTGGTCCAGATCGGCGAGCACAAACGAGCGGCTGTCATCGGGAAAATCCAGCCCGACCGCGCCGGAAACCTCAGAAAACGTGCCATCGCGGTTATTCGCGTAGAAAACATTCCTTTCGTGCCCATTCCACGAAGCGTCCGACCGGATCAGCTCGTTGATGGCCTGCCATCCGCGCTCGTAATTCGCCGAAGGGCTGGCGTTCTGCGGCGATTTCGCCACCACTTGCCGCCAGAAGAAGCTCGCAAGGTCAACGTTCCCGCGATCGAAGCTCTCGGGCCCGGAAATGTAGCCGTTCGCGACGTACAGATCCGGATACCCGTCGTGATCGAAGTCCCAGGCGTCCGAGGACCAAGCCCAGCGGCCGATCTCCACGCCTGCCTGCCTACTTACGTTTTGAAATTTTCCATTTCCCTGATTGCGATACAGCGAATTACCGCCCGCGTGCCGCCGGTAGAAAGCGCGGATGTCCTCCGGGTCTTTTTCGTGAAAGCGCTCTTGTTCGGAAACTCGCAGGCCCGCCGAAGACCACATGTTGGAAACGTAGATGTCTTGATTTCCGTCGTTGTCGAAATCGAACCATGTCGCGCTCATCCCCGCGCCAACGTCCTCGACGCCCGCCTCAGTCGAAACCGCGCGAAACGTCCCATCGCCGTTGTTGCGGTACAGGTTGCTTCGTCCGAAGTCATTGGCCACATACAGGTCCGGCGCCCCACTTGCCGTGGCCTCGCCCCAGGCGCACGCGAAGCTGTAGCGGTCGTTGTCCACGTTCAATCCCGCCGCTTCGGTGCGATCTTGGAACGTCGCGTTGCCTTCGTTGTGCAGCAGAAAGTTCGGCGGGCCATTTCGAGCGTCGAAATACGGAACGGGATAGTGATACTGGTCCAATCCCAAATAGTAGCTGTACACGCAGAAGTAGATGTCCAGGCGCCCGTCGCGATCGTAGTCGGCAACGGCGGCGTGGGTGAACGTTCCCTGCGGAGGCCGCACAAATTGGAATGCGTCGCGCTTCAGCGAGAACGTTCCATTGCCCTGGTTCAGAAAGAGCAGAGGGCCGCTACCGCAAACCACCAGAAGGTCCTGAACCCCTTTGTTCTCGAAATCGGCGAAGATCGCGCACGACGTGCCGTCCAGCACGCCCACTCCCGCTTTTTCCGTCACGTCCTCGAATGTTCCGTCGCCGCGATTGCGATACAGCCGGTTGGGAAGTCCTGCGGGCTGGCAAATATAGAGATCATCGAAACCGTCGTTATCGAAATCTCCCGCCGATAAGCCATTGTTCCCGTAGACGTCAATCCCGCACGCTCCGTCCAAGACCGTGCGCCAATGGTCGACCCCATGAAGCATCTGGGCTCTGTACGATTCCGTTTGCCCCAGAGCTTGCGAAGTAACATCAAGGAAAACCGGCTCGCGAGCGCGGCTGAGGGTTTCCTCAGTCGCCTCCCATCGCAGGACTCGCCAGCCGCTCGATTCGTCGCGCGACCACTGTGTCCGCCAGTGCCCAATGCGCTCTTCGCGTCCACTGCCCGCTGGTGTACCTACAAAGTCGTACCGGATATCGACGTGGACGGACACCGAAGAGCCCTCTATTTCCTGGATCCCAACGATTTCGAACTCTGCTGTCTCCACCCGCGACATTTGCGATAGATACGCCTTGACCTCGTTCAGAAATCGCTCGCGGCCCGATACCACGTTGGCGGCAAACCGTCTGCGCAAGACTTCGATCCCATATCCCGAACGCACCGCGGTTTCCTTTGCCGGCGTCAGAGAAGTGGCTTGAATCGCAGGGTCCAAGAGTTTTGCCAGTATTGCAGCTGCGGGCGGCGCTGCCTTGAAGCCTTGGCTCCACTCGCTCAGGAGCCTCATTATTTCAAAAGCGTATTTTTCCGTAACGTACTCGTCGCCGCCGGGAACGACTTGGCGAAGAACATCGTCAAGTGGAGACTTGCCGGGATAATGTGGCGTCAGACGAAAATCGGCTAAAGAGAAAGCGGCGCTCTGATCCCTTTTGGATTGCGGAAGTCCCGGCCAAAAAGGCAAAGCATGGATCGGCGCAGGGAGAAAGAGCACTGGCGCCCACCGCATCCCTCGAAGGAAGGTTCGCCGGGAAAGATCCTTTCCTTCGCGACAATGCCGGGCAATCTGCTTTTCGTCTTTGTTACGCGCCATCCTCAGGTGTCCGCGCCGCGTTGACCCAACGCTCGAATGCTAGCACCCAGGCAAGGCTGCTCCAAACGCTGCCGCGCTGCTTCGTTCAAGCGGATGCTTGCTCAAGGGGAGCGGGTCCCGAGGAATCTCCCAGAATCAGTTCGGCCGGAATCTGATATTCCCTACCCTTAGGCTCGGCCGAGCAGGACATTTCATGCAGCGCGTCTGCTGCGGTCCGCCCCAGCACGTCCCGATGAGTGTCCACGGTTGTGATCGAGGGGTTGCTGTATTCGGCCAGGCGCGTATTGTCGAATCCCGTAACCGAGATGTCCTCCGGCACGCGGATCCCAGCTTTCATCAGGCCCTTGATGACGCCCACGGCTGTTAGATCGTTGACCGCCATCACCGCGGTGGGCCTCGGGGACAGCTTGGAGATGCTCGAGCCCGCCGCCAGTCCACCCTCGAACCGCAAGTCGCCGTGCAGCACCGGTCCCGGCTCCATTCCCAACGCTCGCATGCACTCTTCGTAGGCCTGTAAGCGTGCGACATTCGATTTCAGTCCCGAGCGCCCCGCCACAAACGCGATTCGTCGGTGACCGTTCTTGTGCAGATAGTTGACGATCTGCTCCACGCCCGAAAAATAGTCGATTCGCAAGTTACTAACGTACCCGCTCACGGGCACCGGGTCCAAAAACGTCACCGCGATTCTTCTTCGCCCCAGTTCCCGGATCAGCCGCAAGCTGATCTCCGACGTCATGATCGCCACTCCGCGCACCTTGTGTTCCATCATTCTGTCCGCGGCCTCTCGCATCCGCCGCGGATCGTAGTTGGTGTCGCTCAGAATCGCGTCGTAGCCAAGCTGCCGCGCGCGCGTTTCAAAACTTCTAATTACCTCAGGAAAAAACGGGTTTTCGATGTCTGAAACGATAATGCCTAGCGTCCGGCTGACGCGTGAAGCGAGGTGCCGTGCGTGAACATCCGGCACGTATCCCAGGCGTTTTACGGCCGAGAGCACATGCAAGTGGGTGTGCCGGCCCACTTTTCCTGTCTTGTTCAAAACGTTCGAAACCGTTGCCGTGGATACACCCGCTGCCTTGGCCACGTCACGAATAGTTAGCCCCATAAATCGATGCGTCCCTCGACAGCGCGGAGTATAGGCGAAAAAAAAATACTTGACAATGAGCAACACGTCCTGCTATCACCAGGTTAAGCGGTTAAGTGCTTTGGTGCTTCATGTCGAGGGGAGTGGTAAGCGTTTACATCCATTCCGCAGTTTTGGGGTTTCAACCAAGCAAGATTTTCGCTCCGTGAAGGGGAAGCTATTCCACTCTACGGGTTTCATCGCACCTTAACCGGGCGGCTGTCCGCGAAAATTAGCGGACCGGTCGAGGCTCGCCTGAAACTGTAGGCTCTAGGGCCTGCATTGGTTTGCACCAGACGGCACGGTGATGGTGCCGAGGAGGATGGGGTTATGAATCGAAAGGCCGTTTCAATGTGGATCCGGCGAGCTTCGTTGGCGATGTTAACGGGTGCAGTCATTGTGTTGTTGGGCGTGACGCCTCTCCATGCTCAGGTGGACACCGGCGCCGTCTTGGGGACCGTGACGGACGCCTCGGGCGCCGCGATCCGTGGCGCCAATGTCACCCTCACGAACGAGGGCACCAACGCCACTGTTTCTACCGTCACAGGGGCCGATGGCGGCTTCAAGTTCACGCCAGTCACCATCGGGCTGTACACGCTCAGCACCAACTTCCAAGGGTTCACTACCACCACGGAACGCCACATCACGGTCAACGTGGGTGCGGACGTGGTCGTCAATTTCGCCCTCAAGCCTGGGCAGGTATCGGAAATCGTCGAGGTGAACTCCACGACACCGGTGCTTGAGACCCAGGACGCCTCGGTGGGCCAGGTCGTCGATTCGCGCAGCGTTGACAACCTCCCCTTGAACGGCCGCAATTTCACGTTCCTCGCTCAACTCGCCGCTGGTGTGAACACACCGCAAGCGGACACGCGCGGCAACGCGGCTAGCGGCGCCTTCTCGGCCAATGGTCTTCGCCCCGCCCAGAACAACTACCTGCTCGATGGTATCGACAACAACTCTGACACGGTCGACTTCCTGAACGGCACGAATTTCATCGTTCTTCCTCCGGTCGACGCCATTCAAGAGTTCAAGGTGCAAACCTCGGACTTCAGCGCTGAGTTCGGCCGCTCCGGCGCTGCTGTTCTTAACGCCACCATCAAATCCGGCACCAACAGTTTCCACGGTGACGTATGGGAGTTTTTCCGCAACGATAAGCTTGACGCCGCGGACTTCTTTGAAAACGCCGGAGGCGTGCCAAAAGGCGAGCTGCGCCAGAACCAGTTCGGGTTTACCGCCGGTGGCCCAGTCGTAATCCCGCACGTCTTCAATGGCAGAAACAAGGTCTTCATCTTCGGCGACTACGAAGGGCTGCGCCGCGTTCAGGGAACCATTCTGACCGGCTCCGTCCCCACCGCAGCCGAGCGTGCAAGCGGTTACACCAATCTCCAGGATCTAATCACCGGTCAAGCTGGCTCTGCTGCTAGGGATGACGCCTTAGGGCGCCTGATCCCTGTAGGAACCATTCTGGATCCGGCAACGACGCGCGCGGTTACGGCAGGTGTCGTTGATCCTGTTTCAGGCTTAGTCGCCACCACGACGGGCTTTGCCCGAGATCCATTCGGCACCTGCGCTCCTAGTACGACGAGCTTTACCATCGCCGCCTGCGGCCTCAACATCCTGCCCGCCGGACGGCTGGACCCCAACGCAATCGCGCTGTTGAACCTGTATCCGAACCCCACCAACGGATCGCTTTTCTCAAACTATGCAGCTTCGCCCAAACTGTTTGAACATCGCAATTCGTTCGACACCCGCATGGACATCAACTTCAACGACAAGAACCAGTTGTTCTTCCGGTTCAGCCTCGTTGACGACCCGCAGTTTATTCCGGGTATTTTCGGCGGCGTGGCCGATGGCGGCGGTTTCCAACAAGGCGACCAGACCGCGATCGCGGAGCAGAGCGCGTTGAGCTATACCCATACGTTCTCTCCAAGCTTGATCAACGTCATGCGTGCGGGACTCAGCTATCTGCACACCACTCGCGTTTCGCCCGAAGCCAGCAATCTGACGGATCTCCCCTCGCAGTTTGGCATCCAGGGTATCCCTCAGTTGCAGGAAAACGGCGGACTCCCGGCCTTCGGAATCAATGGCTTGCAGACCTTGGGCAGCAACGCCTTCTTGCCTTCGGATGAAGTCAGCTCCACATTCCAGTTCACCGACGACGTCACCAAGATTCTCGGTAAGCACACCTTCAAAATGGGAATCGAGTGGCAGCACGTCAAGTTCTCCACTCTCCAGCCACCCTGGTCGCGCGGTGAATTCGACTACAACGGCGACTACACGGACATTCCCAACGTGAACGGCGGCAACACCGGTCGTGCCGACTTCCTTCTGACGCCGCAACTGGCCACGGTTCCCGGTGGTATTAACAACGTCGGTGGCTCCAGCGAAATCTTCGTCTCCAACATCTCTCTTACCGACAACGGCAAGGACTATTACGGCGGTTACGTCAACGACGACTGGAAGATCAGTCCAAAGCTAACCGTCAACCTCGGCGTGCGTTATGACTTTTTCGGCCTCGTCGGCGAACACCACGAGAACCAGGCTAACTTCGTTCCGGCCGGTCCTCCACTCGGCGGTCCTGCATACATCATCCCAACCGGGCCGAACGCTGGTAACCTCTCGACCGATCCGGTTACAGGATTTACAACCCTGCTCGCCAAGGACGGCATCACGCTCGCTACAACCGACAAATACGGCCAGGGCCTTGGCAGCTCGCAGAAAGCCAATTTCGCGCCCCGCGTGGGCTTCGCTTACCAAGCCACCCCCAAGTTGGTTGTTCGCGGTGGATTCGGCATGTTCTACAACGGCTTTGAGAACCGGGGTTTCTCTCCGAACATCGGCGAGAACTATCCGTTCCAATTCAATTTCTCGTTCTCTTCGCCCAACGACGCCACTCCAATCACCTTCCCCGGCTGCCCCACGGCGGGTCCTGGCGGAACGGGAACTTTCGAGACCGGATTCTCCTGTACTCCACTCAGTCCGCTCTTGGTCAACGCCAGCGGTCTATCGTTGCGCGGAATTCAGTTTGACTACTTGACCCCATACACCATGGGCGGCAATTTCACCCTGCAATATCAATTGACGCCTTCGATGTCTATCCAAGCGGGTTACGTGACCTCGCTGGCGCGCCATTTGGAGTCCTTCCCAGGCTCTAACAACCCCACTTCCATCGCGCCGTCCGGCACGCCTGAAAAGACTCTCGTGCCTTATCCGGATTTCGGATTTGGCGCCAGCTATGCCGCCACCGCCGGCATGAGCGCTTATCATTCGCTGCAAACCAAGGTCGAAAAGCAGTTTGCAAACGGCCTCAACTTCCTATTCACCTATACTTGGTCCAAAACCATGACCGATGCCGGCGACCTCCTTAACGGAGGAAGCGTGGCCGGTTTCCGTGCACCCAGCGTTCCTGGGCTCGGCATGGCCTTTGACTATGGCTTGGCGGACTTCGACATTCGCAACGTCTTCCACTTTAGCGGCGGCTACGAGTTGCCGTTCGGTAAGGGCAAGCGTTTCATGTCCGGCGCCTCGGGCTTCAAGAACCAAGTGGTCAACGGTTGGTCCATCATTTGGAGCACTACGCTCCAGGGCGGTCAACCGATCTCCCTGTCTTGCCCAAGCGGCACCGCCTCGAACCTTGGCTGCGGCGACCTCTTCACTGGGCAGCCGCTCAAACTGGGCCTCTTCACCGATGCACAAGGGAAGCTGAGCTACTTCGGCAACCCGGGGGCGTTCACGCAGCCTTGCGTGCTCGGTGCCACTGGTCCTGAAACCGGCACTCCGGCCGGATGCGTTCCTTTGACTGGCGCCGCTGCTTTGGGTGGCATAACCCAGGTGGAAGGCCCCGGATTCCACAGACTGGACTTCTCGTTCTTCAAGGATTTCCAAATCAACGAGCGCTTCCGTCTGCAGTTCCGTACCGAAGTCTTTAACATCTTCAACCACCCGAACTTTAACGCCCCTGGTTTCGGCGGCAACGGTGTCGTCTCTATCTCCGGCGCCACGAACCAGACCAACTCTAACTTCGGCGAAATCGGCTCCACTCGCGATGCTCCCTACGATCCGAGACAGGTCCAGTTCGCTTTGAAGCTGTACTACTAGTCCACCCCCTAGAACTCCCCGCAGAGCGCTCGTCGAGGGCGCTTTGCGGGGAGTTTCTGTTTCAGCCCTGATCTTTCTCCCTGTCCGCACGCGGTGATACCCTACGAAGATCGTGACTATTGGCAGCCGCTCTATCTACAGCGTCCTACTGGCTCTCCTGGTTAGCGTCCCAGCGGTCGCCGGAGGGCAGCAGAACGCTCGGCTAGACCGTGACTTCCAGGCTGCGGTCGCTCAATACGATTCTGGCCACTACGCCGAGGCCGCTGCCCAGCTCGAGCGCTTGCTCCCGGACGTTCCCAATAGCTTTGAGGTTCATGAGCTCTTGGGATTGGTCTATTCCGCGCAATCCCAGGACGCCAGGGCCAACGAACATCTCGCCAAGGCCGTTCGCTTGAAGCCGGATTCCGCGGCCGCCAGAACCAATCTGGCCGCCAATCTCTCTCGCCTCGGAAAGCTGGACGCCGCCGGTGAGCAGTTCAAGAAAGCCGTCGAGCTCGAACCCCAGAACTTCGACGCCAATCACAACCTCGGCGAGTTCTACGTTCGCTCGGGAAAGATCGCCGAAGCCGTTCCTCTTCTTCAGAAGGCTCAGGGCATCGATCCCTCTGCCTACGACAACGGCTACGACCTTTCCCTGGCCTATCTGCTCACCGAACACCTGGACGACGCCCGACAATTAATGCTTGAGCTGCTCAAGCATCAAAACACCGCGGAACTCCACAACTTGTTGGGCCAAGTGGAAGAAAAGAAAGGCGATTACGTGGTTGCCGCCAACGAATTTGAGGCTGCCGCACACATGGATCCCAGCGAAAGCAACCTATTCGATTGGGGCAGCGAGCTCCTTCTCCACCGCACTCTCGATCCCGCCATCGAGATCTTCCAACACGCTGCCGAGCGCTATCCCGATTCGTCCCGCCTGGCCATCGCCCTCGGCATGGCTCTCTACTCGCGCGGCAACTACGACGACGCGGTCAAGTCCCTGCTGAAGGCCGCCGACCTCAATCCCACCGACCCGCGATGCTATCCGTTCCTGTCCAGGGCCTACGACAGCTCGCCCAGCCAGGCGGACGAGGTCATCCAGCGGTTCCGCCGCTTTTCGGAGCTTCAGCCGCGCAACGCGCGCGCCCTCTACTACTACGCGATGAGTTTATGGAAGGGAAAGCGCGCCCAGGATCCTGGCCTTGATCTTCAGCAAATCGAGTCGTTGCTCAAGCAGTCGATTGCGCTGGACTCTACGCTTGCCGACGCCCACCTGCAGTTGGGCAACCTCTATTCAGACCAGACTAAGTTTGCCGACTCCATCCCCGAATATCGCCGGGCTCTGGAGCTGAATTCCGATCTCGCCGACGCTCACTACCGCCTGGGGCAGGCCTACGTGCGCAGTGGCGAAAAAGACCTCGCCCAAAAGGAATTTGAAGTTTACCAACGCCTCCGCGCCGAGCATCTCGCCGACCTCGACAAACAAAGGGCCGAAGTCCGCCAATTCGTCTACTCCGCGAAGGATTCTCCCTCCGCCAAGCCCTGATCACGGCATCAATCCCGCAACACCCGAGCTGGATCGGTCCGCGTCACCCTGCGAGCGGGCAACAAACACGCCGCCAACGATGCGATCGTCATCACTAGGAGTGCCGACCCGAACGCCAACGGATCGCGCGGGCTTACCTGGTACAAGAGGTTCCCAAGTAACCGCGTCAATCCCAATGCCGCCGCGGCGCCAAGAACCACGCCTACTGCAGTCAGCACCAAGCCGCGGGACATCACCAGCCGCAACAGATTGGAAGTGCCCGCCCCCAGCGCCATGCGCAGCCCCATCTCGCGGGAGCTCTGCGACACCGCGTAAGACATCACCCCATAGAGTCCAATAGCAGACAGCAGCAAGGCCAACCCACCCAAAACACCAACTAACGTTACCGCCACCAACTGCGGCGAAGTTGAGCGCTCCAACTGTTCTTGCAACGTGATTACTTCGTAGGCAGCAAGATTCCCGTCCAGTGCGTGCACCTCCCGTGCCAGCGCCGCCGCCATCGCCTCCGGACTCAGCGGCGTTCGGATATACAGGCCCGCGCCGACCGAGAAATTCTGGCGGCGCGGCACATAGAAAAAGGCCTGCGGCGCTTCTCGAACGCTCTGGTATTTGGAATCTTTTGCCACACCGACCACTTGCATCCATCGCCCTTTCACCTGAACGCGCTCGCCAATCGGATTCTTCCCGCCCCAAAACCGCGCGGCCATCGTTTCATTCACCACCGCAACCAAAGCGGCTTTTCCATCGTCTGCACGGGTGAATTCGCGACCGGAGACCAACGGGATCCCCATCGTCGCCAGATAGTCGGGTCCCACTTCGTTGTACTGCACGGTTGGTTGCTCCTCAGGCGGGGGTTGATAGCCATCGACTGCGATCGGTGTCGAAGAAAAGCTCCCATAGTCCAGCGGCGCCACTCGCGCGAACGCCGCTGACTCGACGCCGGGCAGCGCTCTCACGCGATCGATCAACTCGTCCTGGAAATTCTGGGCGCGTTGCGCATCGTATCCCGCCGAGACCAAATCGACGGCAGTGAGCAGGACCCCGCGCGTCGAAAAGCCGGGGCTGGCGGTCCGAATTCTCTGCAAGCTCTGTATCAGCAGTCCTGCTCCGACCAACAAAACGAAACTCAGCGACACCTGAACCACCACCAGGCCCGAGCGGACCCACGCTCTGCCTCCGCCCGCAACGACGCCCGTCGATTCGGCCTTCAACGCGTCGGCAAGATTAAATTTGCGCGTCTGAATCGCGGGCACCAGCCCCAGCAGAAGCGTCGCGATCAGGCAAACCCCGGCGCTTAGCAGCAGCACGCGCCAATCGATTTCTCCCGGTAGATGCATGGCCACCCCAGCCCGCGCGGGAAACAGCAGCACCAGCGCGTGACGGCACCAGTGCGCCACCAAGAGTCCCCCGACCGCGCCAAAAGCAGAAAGGAGCAATCCTTCCGTCACAAGTTGCCTCAGCAACCGGCCGGGACCCGCGCCGATGGCGAGCCTCACGGTCATTTCATGGCGTCGCGCGAACGACCTCACCAGCAGGAGATTGCCGACGTTCGCGCACGCGATCAGCAGGACAAAAATCACCACCACGAGCATGATCTCCAGCGTGGGGAGCAGCGTGCCCGCATTGTTGAATGGCGTTTGCCACAGCGGCCATAGCTTGATGCCGCGGCCGCGGTTCGTGGCCGGATAGTCGGCTTCCAATCGTTTCGCCACCGCCGAGATCTCGCCCTGCGCCTGCTCGCGAGTCACGCCGGGCTTGAGTCGCACATAAGCTTCAATCCACCGCGCGCCGCGATCTTCCAGTTTATATCCGCCGAATTCAAATATTTCTTCCATCGACGCTGGGACCCAGAACTGCATGCCCCAACCCACAAAGGTGCCCAAGAAGCCTTCGGGCGCGACCCCCACAATGGTGTGCTCCACGCCGTTCAAGCGTTGCGTCTTACCAATAATTTCCGGGTCGCCTTTGAAGCGGCTTTTCCAAAGCTGATAACTGATTACCGTTACGGGATGCGCGTTGCGGCCGGAGTCTTCTCCCGGCTCGAAACCCCGCCCGAGGATCGGGCGCACGCCGATAGCGTCAAAATAATTCGCGGATACGATGCTCCCGATGGTACGCTCCGCGCGATCGCCCAGACTGAGCGTCGTTCCCATGATCTTGTTGACGATAAAGGAGTCGATCAGCGAGCAGTTTTTCTGCAAGTCCATCAGATCGGGCCAGGACATAGGGGTGGGGCCGGACTCACCGCGAGCATTCCCGGTCAGGGCGAGAAGCCTTTCCTGGTGAACTACCAGTGGGTAGGGGCGGAATAGGATTCCTTCGACCCAACTGAACACCGCAGCATTGGCGCCAATTCCCAGCGTGAGGCAAAGAATCGCCAGACTGGAAAAGCCCGGACTCCGCCGCAGCATCCGCCAGCCAAAGCGGAGGTCTTGCAATGTGCTCTCGATCATGGGCAGCCCTCGCTGCGCGCGGTAGACTTCCTTGATTTGCTCAACGCCACCGAAACCGCGCAGCGCTTCGCGGCGGGCATCTTCCGTGGTCATGCCCCTGCGCAGGTTCTGTTCTACATCCATCTCTAGGTGCGACCGTAGTTCCGCCTCAAGATCATCCTCGAGACGCCGGCGGCGAAAGAGCGCGCCGGCACGGTGCAGGAAAACTCGGCAAAGTTCTCGCATAGGCTTGCGTTGGACGAGAGCCGGGACTCCTTTAGACGGTCAACAGGAGTCTAAGCCTACTTCTGTTGAACGTCAACAGGAGTTTCTCGGAGTCGCGTACGCACCCCGCAGGCGCGTGGCTACTCGCGCGGCCCCTGCTCCGGCGGCCACTCCACCACCCTGATTTTTCCTCCCGGCCCGCTTGCGAGCGTGGGCGCGTAGAGCCCCAGCAACTGGCGCCTCCACCACAGGCCCTGCGCTCGCTTTTCGGCCACCGTGCTGAACCAGTATTGCCAAAGCACCGCGCGCACCTGGCGTGGAGGCTCCTGAGGGAATGGATTCGCGGCAAAGAGCAAAAGAACATCCGCATCACCCGCGAGCAGCCGCTCTTCCGTGCGAGGCACGATGGGATTCGTTCGCCAGCCGCCCAGCGAAGCGAACCATAAATTCCAGTCAAAGCGCGGCTGGTACGGTGCATAGATACCCGGCGCTTTGCTGGGATCTTGCGGCTTGTACCGGAACGGATACGTCACCCACGTTTGGCCATCCACCGAGCCCTGGAACTCGATTTCGTAGCGTCCCCGCGTCATCCACGCAAAAAGCCCGTAGCGGTCGGCGATGCGAAATGGCTCCAACGCAGCCACCGGCGTGGAGGGCAATGGCGCTCCCGGCCAAATCATCCAAATCAACAGAACCGTGCTGGAATAGAAGATCCACGCGAACATCAAGCCCGTAAGGGCAAGCTTGAATGAGGCGAAATAGCGGCGGAATCGTTCTGCCGCACCACCCGAGTGCGACTGTACCGTTGCCGCAGTGGCTTCCGGTAAAGCGTTAGCAGTCTGGAGGATGGACCGCGCATCGAACGCGCTCGCGTCCGGCGCAGGCTCAGCTCTCACCTCGCGCACCTCGGGGAAACGTTCGCGCCAGCGCCCGGGCACAAACTGCCGCAAGAAGCGATCATCCAAAAGGAAAATCGCCAAGACCAGGACTAAGTAATTCAAGAACGTGTAGTTCGCCGTCAAGATGATGCCGATCTGCCACGGCGTCACGATGAAGAAGCAAACAATCCGCCAGCGCCGCGGCAAAAACAGCATCCAAACCAGCACTAACTCCAGCGCAAGCGTCCCGAACGCGCACGCCACGTGAAACCAGTGCGGAAAATGATGCACATACCACCCGATCCACGTGGGCAAAGGTCCGTTCTGGTAATACTCGTCCATGGCCGTGAAGCTCCGCCATTCCGGGTCGCCGCTCGCCATTTTGGCGACGCCCGACTCGAAGTAAATCCGGAACCACTCCCAAAGCAGCAGGAACACACACGCGCGCATGGGTGGCTGCGCTCGGCCCAGACCCGGCCGGAATCCCGGCGGCGCCAGAAATAGCGCGATGAATCCTGCCTCCAGCAGCATGCCGTCGGACTGGTATCCCGAAAATTCCGACGAAGCGCTCACGAACGAAATAAAACAGACGAAGCAGATCAGTAGCAGGCCGCGCGGCCAAACGTTCAAGGTCACCAACAGCGACGCCACCATGCCGGCCCAGCACAAGCCCACCAGCATGTGCGAACTGCACGACACCCATAGCAACGTCGGCGCGTACCACAAACGCGCGTGGCCCGCCGAAGCCCCCACCGCTTGCAAGTATTCCGATGCCGGAAGAATTCCTCGTGGCCCGATGAGCCCCCGGATTTGAAAAATCAACGAGAAGAACGCAGAAAAGTAGATCAAGCCGAGCGCACGCAAAAACAGCCAACGCGAAATGAGCCGGTCCGACGCTCCGCGCTCCGCATCCAACAGCCAGCGAATGACCGGGATAGGTCTCCAGTCCATCGGCATCGGCCTCAATATACAAGGACGGGCAGATCGCTGTCTCCGGCGTTCTCTTTTGTACCTGTGCCGCAGGGTTAGAGTTCGCGATGCAAGGTGAGATGACTTCGAATTATGCGGAGGACGCCGAACTAGCTGCCAATTAACTCATGCGCTTTAGCAATGAGCATAGAGAGGGGCATGGTTTTCATCAGGACAAGGCTTACGCCCGCCTTGGCAGCCTCCGCCGTTAGCAGGCTGTCTCCGTACAAGGTAAACAGAATAATCGGCGTATTCGGAAAGATTTTTCGCAGCTCAGATGCCGCTTGCAAACCGTTCATCACTGGCATCGCGAGATCTAAGGTAACCACATCGGGCTTGATTTGCCTGGCTAGCTCGACACCTTCTTTGCCGTTCTCCGCCTCGCCGCAGGTCTTGAAGCCGTCGGACAAGAAAGCTGCTGCGAGCATCTTCCGAATTCCGGCATTGTCATCGACAACCAGGACGGTTTTGCCGGCGCCGCGCTTCTTGGGATCGATCTCGATTTCCACGGGCCCTCGTTTCCGACGGATCTAGCAAGGCCGGCTGCTAGAGGTAGGCTCAGTGAGTACCAGTCTGCGGGCGGGAACACCCTTCAGCAATCAGGCGAATGCTGTACGAGACCCCAGCGGCGTCGCTCACTACCAGTCGGGATAGCCGAGTTTATCGCGTTTGATCGTCCGTAAGATAGACAGTGCCTCATTTATGGCCTCTCGCTCGCTGCGACCGCCGGTCATTTGGCTCAACTGTTGAACGCGCGTGAAAATGAGGTTCTCCACGTCTTGCACCTTTCCACGCAGCTTTTCGCGGTCAAGTTCGACGGTCATCTCCTCGAAGGGAGCTTGCCATTCAGGATAGGGCAATTCTTCATCGCCCATGGGTATCTCCTTTTGCCTGGCTTCCGGTCCGCGGTCCGATCCTCGATCCGTACCGGCAACTTTGATAACAAGTTTATTCCCCGTTTCTTGATCCAATAGGAAGTACTCACCCGGTGAACGTCCCGCCAGTTCTTGGACCCGCGCCTTGGCGCCCTCAAGCGTAGCCACCGCTTCAACCCAGCGCACGCCGCCGGTTTCTACCCGAAAAATATCTACCTTAGGGGTCATGCTTTTCCATTTCTTCCATTGACCCGGCTAGGCGCCACAACATCCTCCCGCAACTTTTTCTTCTTGGATCCCCGAGCGGGTTTGGTCGTTTTTTCCTGTTCGTCTTCTTTTTCAACAATCTTCTGGACGATCTCCAGTGGAACCTGTTCGAAATATGTTTTCGGTCTGAGCATCGCAGTCACTCCTTCGATTCACCTAGACGCTAGCAGGCCGGAACTTATACGGGTCATATCTTTTGGAGATCGCACTTTGCCTTTAGCCGGGACCAGGAAACGGCTTAACGCCTGTAATGGGTTAGCGGAACACGCGGTTCGATAATCGGGCCAGACCCTCTCGGTTCCCTCGTTTTGCGCTCGTTTTTCTCACTTGCAGGACTCTTTACGCTGCGATACGATAACGTCACGTTTGTTTAGCGTTTTAGTTCTTATCTCAGGATGCAAAGGAAGGGTGACGTGGCCAACCGTCAAACCAAGAATGCTCTCCTGCACTTCAAAACGATGGTGCAAGCCGACGTCCCGCAGGGCCGCAACGGCAAGCACAAATTGATTGTCACCACGATCCTCAAGGATCTCGATCGCCTAAAGGGTGGTTCTGCCATTAAGGTTCCTTTGGCGGAATTGGCGGAATCAAAGGAAAAGGTGCGTTCCGCTCTGAATCGCGCGACCCGGAAGACGGCACGCAAGGTGGCCACCGCTACCGACGCTACCTTCTTGTACGTGTGGAACGTCAGCGAGTAGCGCTAGGCGTCTCGCCTTCCCGGCGCCTCGCGGGATACATGTCCTCTGTGCGTGCTCGCGCTCGTTCGATTTTTCCCGTCGGCCATCGACGGTCTCCCCCAAACGCTAAGAGACAGGCAACACAGGCTTCAGCCTGCGTGCACTAAACCACTGCGTTGAAGAGTGCGCCCTCGCGCCGGACGATATATCATGCGGTGTGCAGTAGCGCTTCCAACACCAAGGCAAAGGCGGGAACGATGGCAATCGAGCGGCGTGAGTTTCTGAAGACCACGGGAAAAGCGATCACCGTAGGCGCGGCGACGCTCGCACTAGGCGGCAAGATTCTGGGCGCAAACGACCGTGTCCGCGTGGCCGTTTGCGGAGTGCGAGGCCGCGGCAACGATCACATCCGCAGCTTCCCGCGCGTCCCGGGGGTAGAGCTTGCCGCTCTTTGCGACGTCGACGAAAGCGTCTTGAACCAGCGCCTCGGCGAAGTCGAGAAGTCAGGGCTACCCAAGCCGAAATCCTACGTCGATGTTCGCAAACTTCTCGAAGACAAGGATATCGACGCCATCTCCATTGCCGCTCCCAATCACTGGCACTCGCTGATGGCCATCTGGGCCTGCCAGGCCGGCAAAGACGTGTACGTCGAAAAGCCGTGCTCGCATAACTGGTTTGAGGGACGGCAGCTCGTGCGCGCGGTAAAGAAATACAACCGGATTTGCCAGCACGGCAGCCAGTCGCGATCGAATCCCGGGATGATCGAAGCCATCAAGCATCTCAGCGACGGTACCATCGGCGATGTCTACATGGCGCGCGGGCTTTGTTACAAATGGCGCCCTTCGATCGGCCACGCCGCGGAAGAACCCGTTCCGGCCGGCGTTCACTACGATCTTTGGACCGGGCCCGCTCCGCTGAAGCCCTTTACAAAAAATCGCTTCCACTACAACTGGCACTGGATCTGGGATACCGGTAACGGCGATATCGGCAACCAGGCGATCCACGAAATCGATATCGCGCGGTGGGGATTAGGCGTTGGGTTCCCGGTATCCGCGTCGGCCATGGGCGGCCACTTCATGTTCGACGACGACCAAGAGACGCCGAACACATTGAGCGCGACCTTCATTTTCGAGAGTCCGAACGGCAAGCGCAAAATGATGGAAGTCGAAGTCCGCCACTGGATCACCAATCACGAGGCGGAAATCGGAACCGGCGCTTATGGTGCGAGCGGAGTTCCGGCCGCGGGGCTTACCGCCAGCGCCAACAAGAAGCCCGCGAGCACCCAACAGTCGCTGGGGCCAAAAGACGCAAAGACGAACACCGTGGGCAACATCTTCTATGGCTCAAACGGCTATCTCGCCCTGGACGGCTACGATGCCTACAAAACGTGGGTAACCGATCAGGTCGAGCCCGGTCCATCGGGCCGAGGTTCCGGCGACCATTATGCGAACTTCATCGATTGCGTTCGCAGCCGCCGCGCGCAGGATATACACTCGCCCATCGAGGAAGCCCACATCTCCACCACGCTCGTGCACCTGGCCAATGCGTCGTACCGCCTGGGCCGCACGCTGCGCTTCGACCCCGTACAAGAGCAAGTCATCGGCGACGAAGAAGCCAACACCATGCTCCGCGGCACCTACCGCGCTCCTTATATTGTCCCTGAGCAGATTTGACCCGACGCGCGTCTAAGGCCTGAGGAGGGGCCTATGACGACTACAGTCTCTCGCCGCCGCTTCATCGAACTTGCCGCCGTCTTCGGCGCTTCTGCCGCATGGGGCAACGCCTTCGCGCTGCCCTCCGGCATCGCCTACCGTGAACGCCGCGATCTCTTTCCCGAGGGCGTCGCTTCCGCCGATCCTCATAGCGACTCCGTCCTGCTCTGGACGCGCCACGCGCCCGCCGACGCAGCAGCTGTCTCGCGCGGGCTAGCCCTCACGGTCGAGCTGGCCGAAGACGCCGCTTTCCATCGCGTCGTCGCGCACGCCACCGCGCCGGTTTCTCTCGCTTCCGATTGGACCTGCCGCGTCCTCGTCGGCGGCCTGCAGCCGCGCCGCGTCTATTTCTATCGCTTTACCGACCCGCAAGGTTTCGGCAGCCGCGTTGGCCGCACCGTCACCGCTCCCGCCGACGACGACACCCGACCCGTCTCGTTTGCGTTCGTGAGTTGCCAGAACGCCAACGACGGCGCGCAAAACGCCTATCGCCGCATGATCTACGAAGACGAGCGCGCACCTAAGAACGATCAGCTCGGTTTCGTCCTGCACCTCGGCGACTTCATCTACGAACTCGTCTGGTACCCAGAAGATCGTCCCCAGGGCATGTACGACCGCAGCATTCGCGACATCGTCCGCTACGCTCACGGCGAAAAAATCGACGACTTCCACATTCCCACCAACGTCGACGACTATCGCTCCATCTATCGCGCCTACCTGCGCGATCCCGATCTCCAGGACGCGCGCGCCCGCTTCCCCTTCGTCAATATGTGGGACAACCACGAATACAGTTGGCTGGGCTGGCAAGGCCTTCAGAAGTTCGACGGCAAGACGCGTCCCGCGCAAACCCGTAAAGTCGCCGCCATGCAGGCCTTCTTCGAGTACCAGCCCGCGCGCATGGCCAAGCCCAGCGGCGCGTCACTCGATCGCTTCGATCCGCCGCACGTGGTCGACGCCGAAGTCACGCGCTTTGACGACCACGGCCTAGGCCAGGAACCCAACAATCTCGCCGCCATTGGCAGCCTCAAGGGCTACCGCACCCTGCGCTACGGGCGCAACGTCGATCTCATCGTCACCGACCAGCGCAGCTATCGCTCCGAAGAACCTACCGATCGACCCGAAGCCGAAGTTTTTTCCAGTCCAGACTTTCCGGAACTGTTTCCTCAGGAAGCTCAGGAAATTCTCGACGCCGGCCGCGCCTACAACGGCGGCCAGCCGCCCGATTCGATCCGCTTTGGCGATACGGACGTCCCGAATTTCCGCAAAGACCAGCCGCCACAGACAATTCTAGGCGCGGAACAGAAGCTTTGGTTCCTCGATCAGCTCAAATCTTCCAAGGCAACGTGGAAGGTCTGGGGCAACACCACCGGCACGCTCGACTTTCGCGCCGACCCGCAAAATCTCCCGCCGGGTCTCACCAGGCCGTGGCCCGGTGCAGGGTACGCTGGCTTCGGCGGCGGCGATCACGGATCTGCTTACGTCGAGCGCGCCGAAATCTACGACTTCGTCCGCGATCACGGCATCACTGGTTTCGCGACTATCGCCGGCGACCGCCACAGCTTCTGGGCCGGGCTGGCCGCGAACTCGCTCCCGCCCGCGGACTTTCATCCCGTAGGAATCGCTTTCGTTACCGGTTCGATCTCCGCGCCCGGAATCGTCGAAGCCCTCGAGCACAACTTTCCCAAAGATCATCCGCTGCGCGCGCTTTATCTCGGCCAGGGACCATCCGATAATCGTCCCCAACCCACCATCAATCTCCTTCTCCGCCATGGCGTACGCTCTTGTCTGGAATACGCCAAGACTGGCGACATCGCCAAAGCTCGCGCGCTCAGCAATCCTGCTATTTCGCCGCATCTATCCTTCGTAGACATGGGCGGTCACGGCTACACGGTCGTCCGCGCCAGCACGTCCAGCTTCGAGACCGAATTTGTCTGCATCCCCCGCCCCATCCAGCGCAGCGACCGCCCCGACGGCGGCCCACTCGCCTACCGCGTCCGCCATTCCGCCAACCTCTGGACCAAAACCGAGACACCCGCACTCACCGTCAAGGTTCTTGAAGGCGATCCTCGCTTCTCCCTCTGACGCCTTTGAAAATGTCTTTGTGTGGGAATCCTCGCACAACCGGCAAGAAGCCTTGTGGGATTCTTCGAAGCGCTTCGGGAACTCTCAGAGGCAGAGCTAAGCGACCCGGTGATCGCCGCGGGCTATTTGGCTCCGTACGAAATCGCCAGCGAGAAATAAATAGGCAAGGACTAACAACGGCAACTGAACGAATCCAGGGGCAAACGCCAACGCATAGTCAAAGATCCAGGCTACCAACAGCAATGTCCCGATTATCCCGAGCACCTAGCTCTCCCTACGTTTCGCCGCTCCCGGGTACGGGCCCGGATGTTTGCCGTCGGCCTCGAAACCCTCCGTCAAGTACAGCAGGTACAAGGAAATGCCCACGCCCAGCAAGATGAGCGTTGCGATGATAATGAATCCAGTAACCATGAAAAACTCCTTGGCCTCTGCATTTTGGTGGTGTCGTTCGATCGCGCCGTACTGCTAGAGACTCTACCCGAGCCCGCCGGGCCCGGGCTGTACCATAACGGACAGTCTGGGAATCGAGCAGTTCGCTACCCTACAAGACAATCCCTATTGCATTTTCATGATGCTGGGGCGCACAAAATCCCCAACGCTTGCGATCTCAGAAGGAGTGCGTCAGAGATGGCTACTCGCACAGAATTGCCAACGCGAAATCGTCTCAGGTCTGCAAGAAATCAACTCAGTGGCAAGTCGCGCCGGAATTTGAAATTGATGCTGGCGGCGTGCGTCTTGTCTCTTGTTGTGATCCCCATGACTGCGGCTCAAGACTTGGCAAACTCCAAAGATCCTGCGGGCATGAAGCGTTACGAAGGAAGCGAGCTGATCGGCTATCGTGCGCCCAAGTTCGACGAGTATTTGCTGCCCCTTGGGCCGCCCACCAGCGAGGATCCGCCAGCCTACGAGAAGAGCAAGCCCGTCGAAGGCCAGGTCAGCTACTACACCTATCTTGCTCCGGCCGGACGGACGCCGGCGGAGATGTTCCGCAACTGCAAGCAGGAATTTCAGCGCCTCGGTATCGAAACGCAGTACGAGAAAGGCGGGGGCCAAAAAGGCTGGTTTGGTCCGACGTTCGACAAGATTGCGACAGAGAACGATCTTTCTCAGATACTTTCTTATGGCGAAGCAGACGAACGTCTCTTAATTGGCAGAAGCCGGGATGCCAAACCCAGCTACTACGTGGTTTTCGTAACTGCCTACGGGGACGGCGTGATTCCGGAGCGCCTACAGGGAAGAGTTGCCAAGGGCCGGGCGCTCGCGCAGCTGGTCGTCATATCCGCGGACGCTATGGAAAAGAAAATGGCGTTCGTGAATTCCGTCGATATGAAGCAGGCCCTTCACGATTCCGGGAAAGTGGAGCTGTATGGCCTGTACTTCGATACCGACAAAGACGTGGTTAAGTCCGAATCACAGCCCACGCTGGCTGAAATTGCCAAGCTGTTGAACAGTGAGCCGTCTCTGCGCTTGCATGTTGTGGGACATACGGACAACCAGGGAAAATCAGACTACAACCTTGACTTGAGCCGCCGGCGCGCGGCCAGCGTCGTCCGAGAACTCACCAGCAAATATGGTTTGACTGCGAACCGCCTGGACGCATTCGGCTGCGGTCTCTATTCGCCGATCGCGTCCAATGAAGCGGAAGACGGGCGAGCGAAGAACCGCCGCGTCGAATTAGTGCAGTGGTAGAAGCCACCCATCCTGGCGTTTCTCGGCCGCAATCTGTTTTATGCTCTAACCCCTGTAGAATCATATTCTTGTGCCATGGTACGAACTAAGTGGAATGGAATCATATTCTTGTGCAAAAACATGGGGGGTGGGGTGCAGAGGGCGGGCTCGCTAACCACCCCACCTAGCTTGACTTCCCCCTAGGCGCGGCGTACTTTTTACGCCAGGCGGTTCATTTCCAATGATTTCCGACTCTTTGCTGCAGATTCGTAACCGCCGCGCCAGCCGGTTCGCAGGGGAAGGATTGTCACCGCAGGAAGTCGCCTGCGGGCTTGCCTGGAGCCGCCGCGAGTTCCTCCGCTCTGCCGCAGGCGTCGCTCTGGGCAGCACGCTCTTGCCCTCCAGCCTGCTAGGTGGAACCGGCATCCCTTCAAAGAAGCGCAAGGTCGTCGTCATCACCTTCGGTGGCGGCGCGCGCGATCAGGAAACCTTTGCTCCCGAAGGCCAGGAAAACATCCCGCATCTGATGCACGAGCTGATTCCTCAATCCACCTTCTTCACCCAAGTCGTCAATCGCGGAATCCTCGGCCATTACGTCGCCACCGCCAGCCTGGCTACCGGCGTCTACGAAACTTTCAACAACTTTGCTGCCGTCTCTCCCGAGAATCCCACGGTGTTCGAGTATTTCCGCAAAGACTTGAAGCGTCCCGCGTCCGATGCGTGGGTCGTGGCGCCAAGTAACGGATTCAATCGCATTGGAGAAAGCAGCCACCGCTCCTACGGTCTGGGATTGGGAGCACAGGTAATCCTGCCAAAGCATCTGCTGACTGCGGCGACGGCGGGCGGCACGGACTACGAACATTTGCTGCGCGACAACTACGAGACTCCCCTCTACGCGCCGCAACTCGGGGGCAACGAGTTTCAATTGCGCCAGTTGGAGAATCTACTGAAGCTCTCGGTGGATGACTTCAAGACCCACGCGCGCACGTTATCGAGCCCCGACGAGCTATCCGTTTACATCGTGCGCCAGTTGATGCGGCAGGTCGCGCCCAGCCTTCTTTGGGTCACCTTGCACGATATCGACATCGCGCACGCCGGAGCATTCTCGCTCTATATCGACGGCATCCGCCGCACCGACCGCCTCTGCGCGGAACTTTGGAAGACTATTCAGAGCGAACCGGAATATGCCGGCAACACCACCATGTTCATCCTGCCGGACTTTGGGCGCGACTCCGACGACGATTCCGGGGGCAACGGATTCCAGCATCACCGCACCGGCGACGCACTTTCTCGCACCACGTGGATGATGGCCCTGGGCGCAGGCGTTCGCGAAGGCGTCGTCTACGACCGCCCGATGCAATCGACCGACCTGGTGCCGACTATCGGTTCGATGATGGGTTTCTCTGCCTCGCTGGCGCAGGGCAAGCCGATTCAAGAGCTTTTGTAGCAGCCATGCTTCCCAGCGATCTCAAACCCGAGCAATTCAAGAGCTACCCGCCGGAAGCACGCAAGCTCGCCGTCGACAATCTCAGCGCGCTGCAACGCCTGCCGCTGAGTTTCCTTGCCGGCATGCTGCGCGAGGTCATCGAGTACGATTTTAAGTTCCCCGCCGAGCGCCGATCCCTGGACAACGAACTCGCCAATCTCCGTTCCCTTTCACCGCAGCAATCGCAGCAGTGGTTTCAAGCGTTTGCGCAAATCCACCTCTCCGCAAATCTCGAACATTTTGATTGGGTGAATTCGCCGGCGCAGTTCGTCGAACAATTGTCGGCGCACCTTTGGACCACGCACCAGCTCGATGCGTTCCGCACCGCAGCGATCGCGTACGCGGATCGTTTGCGTGCCGCGGTTCCCCCGGAGCCGCCGCCTCCCTTGCCTAGGCTCGGAATTTCCGTCATCGGCCAAGGCGTGGCCGAGCATAACGAGCCGCTATTTCGCAGGCTCCGCGCGCATGGCGCTTACTACAGCCATATCAAGCCGGAGAACGGCCTGCCGCAAATCCTCGAAGCGGTCGCTGATCGCGCCAAGGCTCATCCGATTCCCTACGCCCACTGGTACATCGACGGCGGCGAACAAGCGGCGCACGATCCTTCGCTCACCGTCGTTTCCTACCGTGCGCTGGAGCCTGCGCGCGCGGCGCTGCTAGCCAAAATGCGCGCCCAAGTGGAGCGGCCCGGCATGGGACCCGAAGCGTTGCGCACGACGATGGCGCAGGTGCGTCCCACCGATCTCGGTATGGGCGCTGGCAAAGCAGGAGACGCCGTGCTGGATCGCTTTCAAGTGAAGCTGCTGACGGAAGGATCCGGAACGCAGATTTTCAGCACTTCCTTCGCCCAGTGGGCCGCGCGCGAGGCGTTGCGGCGCGCGCAGCCGCTTACGCTGCTGGTGCGCTTCGCTCCGCGGCAATCGCAAAAGCCGATGAACGAAATGCTGTTTGCAAAAAGCGATGCGGTGGAACTCGATCCCGTCGGGTCGCTGATCGACGGCGACATGGGCGCGTACTACAACTGGATAAACCAGCAGCGCCTGCCAGGAGCCGAACAATCGTCGTTCTTGGTTTGGTTTGAGAGCCACAGCGCCGCGCTGGCGATTTCGCCGTCGCTGCCTCGCGGCACGGAGTCCACCACCGCCGCCGACATGCGCGAACTGCTCACGCTGATGGCATAGCCACGCACTAGCCGTAGCCGAGCGCGCTGCAGCGAGAAGAGCGAACATCTTGAGGTCAAGAAAAATGAACAGACTTTTCTTGTTGTGCCTGTTGGCAGCTCCGCTGGCGGTTGCAGTGCCGCAAGAAACGGCGCCAGAGGGATTTGTGCGCTGGACTTCCGCATCGTTCGCGCCGATGGCACAAGCGCTCGGTGTCAAGGCTGCGAGCGATCCGCATCACGCGGCAACGCAACGGGTAGGAGATTTCGCCAACGAGTATTTCTTGTTGGCTCACCGCGAGGCCGACGGTCAAGCGGAGTGGCACGAGAACGAGGTGGATGTGTTTTTGGTGCAGTCCGGTTCGGCGACGCTGATCGTGGGCGGCACAATTGCTGATGCGGAGGCGACAGCGCCGCACGAAAAGCGCGGTGCCACAATTCAAGGCGGTGTGCGGCAGAAACTTTCGGCGGGAGACATCGTGCGGATTCCCGCGCGCATGGCGCACCAGTTATTGGTGGAGAACGGGCAGGAGTTCACTTATTTTGTCGTGAAAGTGAAGGGTTATTAGCGCGGATTTCGGCCAGGAAACAAAATAGAAATCCCGGTCGAAGGTTGCAAGACTTAATGTATCGTCCCCGTCGCTTGCGAACTCGGGAGGTTTTCATGTATTTCGCCTCGCGCACCCTCGTCCACGTGTTGATTTTGTTTGGCCTCTACCTGGCCTTCGCCAACAACCCAGTCCGAGCCGATCGAGCTTCGTGCGAACAGATCAAAACGGCGTGCAAGAATGCGGGCTTCGTTCAAGGCGGCGGGCCTCGCGACGGGCTGCTGTTGGCTTGCTTCAATCCGATCGTGCAAGGGACCGCGCGGCCTAGGGCAGCATCGAGACCCTTGCCGGCCATAAACCCGCAATTGGTGAACGCGTGCCGGGGCGGGAACGACTCAGCCCCGGTCGCGGCGCCGGCAAGCGTACCGTTGGTGCCTGCCGCCGACGGTCAGACCGTCTATGATCCCAATCTGAAGGTCACCTGGCTTGCCGACGGCAATCTGGCCGGCACGCAAACATTCGGAGTTTCCAACATCAACAAAGGTGGTTCGATGGACTATGCGACGGCGGTGCGATGGGTCGCTGCGATGAACACGCTCGACCATGGCGCCGGCTACCTGGGTCACAATAATTGGCAGCTTCCGACCGCGCCGGCCGAAGACAACAGCTGCGCACGTAGAGGACGTCACGGCGAATCGTTCGGGTTCCATTGTTCGGGCAGTGCGCTGGGGTTTCTGTATTACGGATCGTTGGGTCTTCGCGAACCGAACACCGCCGTTCGCATCCCCGCCAATAAGGTCGGCCCATTCCACGATTTCCAACCCTATTTGTATTGGTCGGGGTCTCCGGCCCTCGATCCGAAGCAAGGATTCGTGAGCTTTTCGTTTAAAAGCGGATTTCAAGGGGCCAACGTACCGCTGAATTATCTCTACGTTCTGCCGATGATCAAAGGCAAGCTGCCCGGCACTCCCCCCGCCACCGGCAAAGGACTCGAAGTCAACCCCGGCGGACAAACCGTCTATGACCCGGTTACACAAATCACCTGGCTAGCGGACGCCAATCTGGCAGCCAAACAAACATTCGGTGTTGCAGGCATCAATCCGGATGGTTCGATGGAGCACTCGGCGGCGGTCCAGTGGGTTGCCGCCATGAACAAAGCCGATCAAGGCCGCGGGTACCTCGGTCAAACGAAGTGGCAATTGCCTGAGACGGCGGTGCCCGATCCTTCCTGTAGCATGGGGACGAAAGGGACGACCGGCTATAACTGTGCGGGTAGCCCGATGGGGGAGCTGTTCTATAAACAATTGGGGCTGCACCGCGGCGAGACCGTGGTCGCGGCTCCGGACGTCAAGGTCGGTCCCTTCCACAATATCCAGCCCTATCTTTACTGGGCGTGCGCAGCGGAAACCGCCACATCCCCTTGTCAGACCGCTGGGCCCGCGGACGGATTCGAGTGGAATTTTTCCTTTGGGAACGGCTTCGAGGGTACGAATCTCTTGGCGAACGATTTGTACGTGATGGTCTATTACCCAGGTTCGCCCACCAAGATACCCACGCGGTAAGCGCAAGGGTGCATCCCCGTTCGTCGTGTACACTGCGGCACACGCTGCCAATAGATATGCTTGGCTTACGAGGCCGCGCCAGGGCCGACAGCAACGACGAAATAGGTGGCTGGCGTCGCACCCGCGTTTGTGATGCCGTGCTCGTCGTTGGAGTGGACGAAGCCGACGGAGCCTGGTCCGAGGCGGTAACGCGTTCCGTTGATGGTGAGCTCGACGGTGCCTTCGCGAATCAGCCACATCTCGGAATGCACGTGATGATGCGGAGGGTGGGGTGCGCCGCCCGGAGGCAGCGTGGTTTCGTGGGTTTCAAGCGATTCGCCGGTGGCGAGCTTGCCTTTCAAAACGGGGCGAATCTCGGCGCCGTTGGCTGGATTCACCGTTAGCTTGTCGAAGGGAAAGGTGGTGGAGGGCAGTGAGTCGTCCGGCGGCGGCACGGCAGCGTCAAGACGGATGGCCGCGGGGAGTAGAGCGGCTGGGAGTAGGGAACAGAGCTGGCGTCGGGTGATGGGCATTGTGTGTGTACCTCGTCTTTCGAGAAATATAGCGGTCCAGTGAAAGATCAAAAGTCAAAATCCCCACCCTTAAATACGAAGTGGGGGGCGCCAGCGTCTCTCTTGGTTACGGCTTCCTAGAACGCAACTCTCTCCCCGGTGCGTCATCTGAACCCCGCCCTCTGAAGAGGGCGGCTACAGGCTAGGTGCGGGCGGCGCGGTAGATTTCTTCGATCAGGGCGACGCTGCTGCGTCCCTCGTAGCCGTCGCAGGCGGGCGTGGTGTCCTGTTCGATGGCGCGAAGGAAATCTTCGAAGATTGCTTTGTGGCCACTGATGTCGCTGACGACTGCGGACGAGGCGCTTTGATTCTCGTCGCCTGCGGAACCTTCGAGAAGGCCCGCAGGGGCGTCGCGAAGATCGGCGGCGATGATGCGATCGTGTTCCAGGATCACGGTGCCGCGCGAGCCGGTGATTTCAACGCGGCGTGGATAGCCGGGATAGGCCGCGGTGGTCGCCTCCAGGGTGCAAAGGGCGCCGCTAGCAAACTCGAGAATGGCGAGGGCAGTGTCTTCGGCTTCGATTTTGTGAAGAGCGGTGGTGGTGCGCGCCTGAACGCGAACCACATCGCCTAGGAGCCAGAGCAGGAGATCGACGGTGTGAACGCCCTGATTCATCAGCGCGCCGCCGCCGTCCAGCGCCAGATTTCCGCGCCACTTGGAGCCAGCGTAGTATTCCGGGGGGCGATACCATTTCACGCGCGCATCGACGAGAAGAGGTTTGCCGATGATGCCAGTTTCGATCCATTGCTTGAGCTTGCGAATGTCCGGCTTCGTGCGGTCTTGAAACATTACACCCAGCTTCACGCCGGATTGCTTCGCCGCTTCGATCAGCGCATCGGCGCGCTTGGTAGTGACATCGATCGGCTTTTCGGTGAGCACGTGCAGGCCGCGCTGCGCTGCCGCAATGCCGTGCGTGGCGTGAAGGCCAGAGGGGCTGCCAACCATGACCAGATCCATCGGACGGTGCGCGAGGAACGCCGCGAAGTCGGGATAGGCCTGCGCACCGTGCTCGCGGCTGAGGCGCTGGACTTTTTCCGCGTTGGTGCCGTAAACCGCGGCGATGGCGACTCCGGGAACGGCGCTAGCGGCGCGCGCGTGCGTTTCCGAGATGTTGCCGCCGCCGATCAGGCCTACGTGGATGGTCATGGGAGTCGAAGTAAAAAGCGCCCGCGACAGTCCGCGGCCGCTACAGGGTGCGCGAGCGGTGGAACCGAGGTTAGGCGTACGGGGGCACAGACAGGAGTGTCTGTGCTACAGGAGCGAAGACACCCGCCAGGGCCGGCGGCCGCTACAGTTGCAAGATGGAGAGCGGTGGCCGGCATTAGTGATTCGCCGTGGTGAAGTCTTTGTAGGCTGCCTCGGCGTCTTCGGCGGAGGCAATCTTGGAAAGAATCAGAACGCGATAGCGGAACGTGACGCTTTCGTTGGGCGCCAGGGAAAAGTTCATGGCCGGTTCTTTGCCGTTGGTGAAGATATTTGGCGCGAGCGGATTGGCGGCAAACAGACCGTAGCCTCTGGCGTGCCAGTAGGTGGGAAATCCGGGATTGGAAGGATGGTCGAGGATGGCGATGGTGACCGGCTCATCACCGACGCGCCCGCTTAGGATGCACCAGCGGCCACGCGTTCCCCAGGCGGCGTCACCCGTTTTGCCTTCGCTGGTCAGGTAGACGCCATTCACGCCGGCGTTGTCCATTTTGGCCACTGGCGTGGGCCGGCCGCTCGCGTCGGTGAAGACTTCGGCCTTGTCCGACGGAGCTTCCAGGGCGCGGGCGACACGCATGCCGAGTAAGCCTTCCTTGTCATCGTGGAAGACAACTTTTTCGCCGAGGGCTTGCAACGTGGTGATGCGATCGATGCTTCGAAAGCCAGACCCGCCGCGAAAAATAAGTTGCGTCTGCTCTTTGAGGACGGTCTGCTGCTTTCCAGTTATCCAGTCCGCAGCGACTTCGAGCTCGCCCCGATCGGATCCACTCTTTGCGGCGAGAATCGCGCGATGAATCACGGTGCCCATTTTCGGTTTGTCTTCGGGCTTGATGGCGCTGGAATTGTTCCAGAAGTCGAACCCGTTGACGTTGCCGTAGTTGAACCACAGACCGGCGTGATGCGGATGATCGACGCGTTCTCCCGGCCGTGGATCGAGGGGATAGCCGCGGGTGACGATCGTGCCGGTTGCGGCGCGCAGCGGGTAAAGCACGGGCTTGTCGAGCGTTGTCGGCCAGATGTATGCGGTGAACGGCTTGCCGTCGATGGAGATATCGACCCGGCGAGAGGTTTCGTCGACCATCACGCGAATTCTGTCGGCGGCCGCGTTTTGCTTTGCCACGGCGCAGCACACCACTATGAAGGTTGCCAGCACAGTGATAACACCTGCGGCGCCACTAAGACCGCGCATGAGTGCTTTATCCTCCCAGTTTGATCTCTGATGATGCCACAGAAGCTCCTTGGGATCGTAGAGCCGACCCGGTATTCTCTACCACTATGCTTGGTTCCTCGCCGCCCACAGATGGATCCGAAGCCGTAACTCCCACGCAATACGCAGCACAGACGCCATCTTCGCGCTCCGGATATTTTCGCTGGGTGATCTGCGGGCTGCTGCTGCTTGGCGTGACGAAGAATTACATGGACCGGCAGGTGCTCGGGCTGCTGAAGCCCATGCTGCAGCACGATCTGGGCTGGAACGAAATCGACTACAGCAATCTAGTGTTTGCGTTTCAGGCGGCCTATGCGTTGGGCATGGTGCTGGTGGGGCGGCTGATCGACCGTCTGGGGACGCGATTGGGTTACACGCTGGCGATGGCGTTCTGGAGCGTGGCCGCGATGGCGCACGCACTGTGCAATTCTCTTGTGAGCTTCGCGGTGGCGCGGGCGGCGCTCGGCTTTGGCGAGGCCGGAGTTTTTCCCGCGAGCATCAAGACCGTGGCGGAATGGTTTCCGAAGAAAGAGCGGGCGCTGGCGACGGGAATTTTCAACTCGGGAACGAACATCGGTGCGCTGGTGACGCCGCTGATCCTACCGATCGTCGTTCACTACTGGGGATGGCGATGGGCGTTTGTGATCACCGGCGGAGTGGGGCTGCTATGGCTGGTGGCCTGGCTGGTGCTGTACCGCAAGCCCGAAGAGCATCCACGGCTATCGCAAGCGGAGTTGGCGTATATCCGAAGCGATCCGGTGCCGCCGGTGACGAGGATGCGGTGGTCGAAATTGCTGGGATACCGGCAGACGTGGGCGTTCGCGGTGGGCAAGTTCATGACCGACCCGATCTGGTGGTTCTATCTTTTCTGGGTGCCGGATTTCTTGCACCGGAGCCACGGATTGTCGCTGTCGCAGATGAGGCTGCCGCTGCTGACGATCTATGCGCTCGCGGACATCGGCAGCATCCTGGGCGGCTCGATTTCGGGGATGATGATGCACCGCGGGAAGAGTGTGAACGTGGCGCGAAAGCTGACACTGCTCCTTTGCGCAATCTGCGTGACGCCGATCGTGTTCGCCTACCGTGTGGAAGGTCTGTGGGCAGCGGTTTTATTGATTGGGCTGGCGACGGCGGCGCATCAGGGATTCTCGGCAAATCTTTTCACGCTGACTTCGGACATGTTTCCGGCGCAAGCGGTGGGTTCGGTGACGGGAATCGGTGGGATGGCCGGAGCGATTGGCGGGATGTTAATCGCGAAAGTGGTTGGCTACGCGCTGCAGTGGACCGGAAGTTACATGGTGCCATTTCTGATGGCGGGGTCGGCGTACTTGCTGGCGGTCGGCGCGATTCATCTGCTGGCGCCGAGGATGGAGCCCGCGAAGATCTGATCAAGGTCCGCTATACAAGAAGGGACTGCAACATTTGAAGTTGAGATTCTTCGGACATCGGATGTCCTCAGAATGACAATTCTGCGCTAGGGGAGATCTGGGAAGTCGCGCCATCCCTTGGCGTCCCTGCTCTGGCAAGAATCATTGATTGACGCCGCTGGCTAGGAAGCCTCCGTCTACCGCGAGGACGTGGCCGGTAACGAAGCTGGCTGCTTCCGACGCCAGGAATACGGCGGCACCCGCCAACTCGTCGAGCTTTCCGAAACGTTTCATCGGGGTGCGCAGAAGGAATTCGCGGCCGCGGTCGGTGCCGTCGAGGAGTGCGGCGTTGAGATCCGTGCGGAACACGCCAGGCGCAATGGCGTTTACGCAGACGTTGTGGGGCGCCCATTCGATGGCGAGGGACTTGGTGAGCGAGGCGACAGCGGCCTTGCTGGCGGAGTAAGCGGCGACTTCGTAGAGGGCCACAAAGGAAGAGATCGACGCAATGTTAATGATGCGGCCGTAGCGGCGTTCGATCATGTGGCGGCCAAAGATCTGGCAGGCGCGCACCGTGCCCGTAAGATTGGTATCGAGGATGGCGTTCCACTCGGATTCGGAGACGTCGAGGGTGGGCGTGCGCTTGGTGCGGCCGGCGCAGTTAACCAGGATTTGCACGCTGCCGAATTCGGCGCACGCCGACTGAAGGAGTTGCTCGATGCTGGCGTTCTGCGTAACGTCGCAAGGTTGCGCCAGCGAGCGGCGGCCCAGAGCGACGACTTCGGCGGCGGCGGACTTTACCTGTTCGGCGCGGCGGCCGGTGGGGACGACGTTTGCACCGGCCTGCGCGAATCCGCGGGTGAGTGCCAGCCCGATACCGCTGGTCCCGCCAATCACCACGGCGGTCTTGCCTGTCAAATCGAGAAGCGGAAAAAGCATGACACCTCGCTAAAGTTCATGTCACAGGGGAGCCATTGTAGCTGGAGAATCGCGCTTCGAGAATTGCGTATTGCTGAAGGGATCGGCCGGCGCTGCGGGAGCGGGGCGGAATGCGTCGGAAGGCAAGTGCCTAGGCCAATCTTGGCAGCTCCAAAACCGCATAAGGAGGGCCTTATTTGTGGATTATCTAAATGGAAGCCGGGAACTAAAGTCCCATTGACCCGGGTAACCCCACACCCTAACTTGGATAAGCGGGAGCCATGCCGCTCCTAGCGACCTATGAACGATCCGAACATCGATCCCAGACCGCCCTCCCTAGACCCTGGCGAGCAGGTTCTCGCTGAGGAAGACTCCCGAATCGACGAGCACGATTCCTGGGTCCGCAAATACTCGGTCTTCGTCAGTCTGCTCCTGGTTTCAACGATCATCGCTCTGGCTGTTTTGGCACTCCGCCAAGGAACCGAGACCTCCTTTAAGATTAGGCTCACCGAAGCCATTTTCGGGTTGATTGCCCTGATCATCCTGTTCAACGTTTATACCGTTCGCCAGGAAATCCTGATCAAGCGGTTGCGGAGCCAGCTGGCCGACAAACACAACCAGTTCTATACCCTACGCACTCTGTCGATGCTGGATCCCTTAACCGGTCTGTACAACCGGCGTTTTGCCGAGCAGCGCCTCGCCGCTGAGGTGGCGCGCTCCGAACGCAACGGTCAGCCCCTCGGCGTTCTGCTTCTTGATTTGAGCAATTTCACGCAGATCAACGAAACGTACACGCGAGCCGCCGGTGATCAGGTGCTGCAGGATTTTGCCACGCGCCTGACCCGCGTCATCCGCGGCTCCGACCTTGCCGTCAGGCTCGAGAACGACGAGTTTCTCATTCTTCTGCCGGAATGCACAGCGGATCAGCTCAAGCGCGTGCTCGGGCGTCTCAGCCCGGTGGAAGTAGATTGGCGCGGCCAGAAAATTCCCGTTACGTTCGCAGCAGCCTGGAAGCAATACGAAATCGGAGAGCGCCCTGAAGACTTCCTGGCGCGTGCCGATATGGCGCTCGGGGCCGCCAAGCGCACCAACAAAGCTCCTCACGTCGAAACGCTGACGCTGTAGTCGCCAGGTGGCAGCGCGCGCTGTAGCTGCGGCAGAGCGGCGATTTCCTAGCTAGGCTTACGTCTCAAGAGCGGCAGCAAGCTGCTGCATTCCAAAGTGGACCGGCATTGGCGGCGGCCTCGCACCCCTGCTGCAAAACCAAAAAGTCCCCCAAAAAGGCAACCGGGTGTACAATGCCGCGCGACCCGGATTCCAAAGCTGAAAACCAGGTCACGCCTAGGCGTTAACCCGGTTGGTTACGATTGATTTGCGACCAGAAATTCTGCGATGCCGCGCGGTTGGCGGCTTCGCTTTTTGGGCCACGAAGCTCAATCAAGATTGGAAAATGGAGATCACTGGCGCTTGGCTCCGCTCCCCACGGATAAGCACTTTACGGCGAAAGTCATCGAGCGGAAGGATCTCTCGGAAGATTTGTGGCTGATCCGCGTCGATCCTGGAGGGCCATTCGCGTTCAAGGCCGGCCAATACGCAACGCTTGGCGTGGACCACGAGGACAAGCGCATCGAGCGCGCGTACTCCATCGTCTCTTCTCCGTATGAAGAAGGCTCGCTGGAATTCTTTCTCGAGCTCGTGCCACAAGGCGCGCTGACTCCCCATCTCTACAAGCTGCAGGTCGGCGACACGCTGCTGTGCCGCAAAATGGCGAAGGGCCGGTTTACGCTGGACCTGAAGAGTGGGCGCACGAATCATCTGCTCCTGGCCACGGTGACTGGCATCGCCCCGTTTGTGAGTTACGCGCGCACGGTGTATCGCGACTGGAAAAACGGCAACAGCGCCATGCCTGGAAGCCACAAGCTCTACTGCCTGCATGGCGGCAGCCGCTCTTGGGAATTCGGCTATCGCGAAGAGCTGGAGAAGATCGCCGCCGAAGTGCCGTGGTTCAAATACGTCGCCACCATCAGCCGCCCGTGGGAAGACGCCGCGTGGAAAGGCCAGACCGGACGCGTGGATGATCTCGTCCGCAGGTACACCTATGAATGGGGCTTGCGTCCGGAAACCACAACCGGATACCTTTGCGGCCATCCCAGCATGTGTGAAAACGGGCTAGGCATATTGTCGCGGGCCGGCTGGCAGAAGGGCTCGATTTTCGAAGAAGTCTATTTTATTCCAGGGAAAGAAGCCGGAGCTGCGTAGGCTCTGCTGACCGCTGAGGAGATTGTTTGAGTGCACGCTTGGAAAGCAAACCAGGTGTACAATGCACGGTCGCACTTCCGAAACGGAATCTCTGGTCAAGTCACGAGGTATCGGAGGATCGTTCATGATTGTAGGTGTTCCCCGAGAAAACTTCCCGGGGGAGCGGCGCGTCGCACTGGTGCCCGCGGTGCTCCCCAGTCTCGCAAAAGTCGGCCTCGAAGTTGTTGTGGAAGCCGGCGCGGGGGCGGAAGCCGGTTATCTCGATGCCGACTACGCCGCCAAAGGCGCGAAAATCATTCCCGATCGCGCCGAGGTCTTTCGCGTTGCCGACATTGTCGTGCAGGTCCTCGGCCACGGCGCCAACGACAGAACCGGCAAGGGCGACCTTCCTTTGTTCCACCGCGACCAAGTCCTCATCGGGTTCCTTCGTCCGCTGGGCTCCGCAGAAACCGTACAAGACATTGCCGCCAGAGGCGTCACCTCGTTCTCCATCGAGCTGATGCCGCGCATCACCCGCGCGCAGAGCATGGACGCTCTTTCTGCGATGGCCACCATCTCGGGATACAAGTCCGTCTTGATGGCTGCCGATACGCTTCCGAAGATCTTCCCTATGCTCACTACCGCAGCGGGTACAATCACGCCCGCGCGTGTTCTGATCCTCGGCGTGGGCGTCGCCGGTTTGCAAGCGATCGCCACGGCGCGCCGGCTGGGCGCCGTTGTATCCGCGTACGACGTGCGTCCCGCGGTGAAAGAACAAGTGCAGAGCCTGGGCGCGCGCTTCGTGGAGCTTGCCGTGGAGGCGAAAGACGCGCAAGACGCGCGTGGCTACGCAACCGCCCAGGACGAGAGCTTCTACCGCAAGCAACGCGAGCTGCTGGGAAAAGTGATCGCCGAAAACGATGTGGTGATCACCACCGCCGTGATCCCCGGGAAAAAAGCGCCGATCCTGGTGACCAAAGAAATGGTCGCGGGCATGGCGCCGGGTTCGGTGCTGGTGGATTTGGCCGCCGAGCGCGGAGGCAACTGCGAACTGACGAAGCCCGGCGAGCAAATCATCGAGCATGGCGTCACCATCATCGGCCCGATCAACCTGGCAAGTTCCGTGCCGTATCACGCCAGCCAGATGTACGCGAAAAACATCGCCACCTTCCTGTTGCTGCTGGTGAAAGAGGGAAAACTCCAGATGAATATGAAGGATGAAATCATCCGGGAGACCTTGGTTACACAAGGAGGCGAAGTGGTGAACTCCCGATTGCGGGAAATTTTCTCGCTGCCGGCCTTACCGGCCAAGTCTTAAGGAGGAGTGGATGCCTTCGGATTTCATCTCAAGTTTGTTCGTTTTCCTGCTGGCGGCATTTCTAGGGTTGGAGCTCATCAAGCGGGTTTCGCCGCTGCTGCACACACCCCTGATGTCCCTCACCAACGCGCTGGACGCCATCGTGGTGGTCGCGGCCATCATTATTGCCGGCAGGCACGAGACTCGGCTTTCCACCATCCTTGGGCTCGTGGCCGTGGGGGCCTCGTTTAGCAACATGGTCGGCGGCTTCGTGATCACCGACCGCATGCTGCACATGTTCAAAACGGGCAAGGCGGCGAAAAAGTCATGACGCCGATCCTGACGCAGCAACTCATCGATTTCACCTACATCGCTGCGGCCATCGGGTTTATTCTGGCCATCAAATGGCTGGGTTCGCCGGTCACCTCCAAGCGTGGTGTTCTTGTCGGCGAAATTGCCTCGGGCGTCGCCGTCGTGGCCACGCTGTTCGATCCTCAAGTCAGCGAATACAAATGGATCATCATTGCGCTGATCATCGGCGCCGGTGTGGGCGTGCCCCTCGGAATGGTGAAGATGACGGCGGTGCCCCAACGAACTGCTCTGAGCCATGCGTTTGGCGCGATGTCGGCAGCGCTGATCGGCATAGCGGAATACTATGTCGCGTCTCCTAATGTGCCGAAGTTTGAGATGGCGGAAATCGGCCTCGAAGTGGTGATCGGCTCGCTCACCTTCACGGGATCGTTGATCGCTGCCGGGAAACTGCAGGAAATTCTTCCTCAGCGGCCCATCACTTACAAAGGACAGAATTACGTCAGCCTATCGATTCTGGCCGCAGCGCTTGGGCTGATCGGGGTCCTCGTTTTCCATCCGGAATTCACGTTTCTGTTTCCCATCATGGTCGGTGTCGCGCTCGTTTTCGGAATCATGCTGGTGACTCCGATCGGCGGCGCAGACATGCCCACGGTGATCTCGCTGTTGAACTCCTACGCCGGCTTTTCCGCCGCGCTGTTGGGCTTCGTCCTCAATAGCAAGGTGCTGGTGGTTGCCGGTGCACTCGATGGGGCCTCGGGCTTCATCCTGTCCGTCATCATGTGCAAGGCCATGAACCGGTCGTTTACCAACGTGCTGTTTGGGGCCTTTGGACAGATTCAACCCACCGCCAAGGGCGCGCAGGAGGAGCGCACCGTCCGCAGCGCGACTCCGGAAGACGCTGCTGCGATTCTCGCCTCGGCGAGCAAAGTAGTGATCGTTCCGGGATACGGAATGGCGGTCGCCCAGGCGCAGCACAAAGTGCGCGAGATGTATGACGCGCTGACCAAGAAGGGCGTGGACGTTACCTTTGGCATTCACCCTGTGGCAGGGCGCATGCCAGGCCACATGAACGTGCTCCTCGCCGAGGCCGATATTCCCTACGAGAAGCTTCTCGAAATGGACCAGGTTAACGGCGACCTGCCGCAAACCGATGTTGCACTAATCATCGGCGCTAACGACGTGACCAATCCCGCCGCACGCACCGATACCGGAAGCCCCATCTACGGTATGCCCATCATCGACGTGGACAAGGCTCGCACCGTGATGGTCATCAAGCGCAGCATGGCCGCGGGCTTTGCTGGAATCGACAACCCGCTCTACTATCTGGACAAAACGCTGATGCTGTTCGGCGACGCCAAGAACTTTGTCGGCGAGATCCTCCGCGATCTGAGCGGTGGCGGTGGACACTAAGACGTCGCCCATTCCACAAATGACAATCGTGCCTGTCTAGGCGTTGGCGCTTGTCGACGCCGCGAGGCTACTCCGCGCGCAGGGCCTCTACCGGGTCGACCGCGGCGGCGCGGCGTGAGGGTAGGTAGCTGGCTAGAGCGGTGGTGGCGATCAGCCCGGCGCAGACGGCGGCATACGTGACGGGATCGGCGGGACTCACCTTGAATAGCAGTGAGGACATAAGCCGCATCACAACGACGGCGACGACGCAACCTGTGGCCACGCCGATTCCCGCCAGCCACAAGCCATGCCGCACGAACATCCCAGTCAGCGCCTGGTGCTGTGCGCCTAGCGCCATGCGGATGCCGATCTCGCGCGTTCTTTGCGAGACAGAATAGGCGATCGTGCCGTAAATGCCCACGACGCCCAGCAGCAGCGCCATGCTGCCTGCAACACCCAGCATCACCAAGGTAAAGGATGTGCGCGCCAGGGATTTCTTGTAGTAGTAGTCCAACGTGTGAACTTCCGCAAGCGGAAGATTGGGATTGATCGACCAAACCGCCGGACGGACGTCCTTCATGAGGCTTTCCGAACCAGCACGCGAAGTGCGGACAACAAACGCAACTTCGCGCCGGACTCTCACAGGCATGCCCTCAAAATTATTCACGATCAGCGGCCAATAGACGGCGGCCGAAGGCTTCTCATTCACGCCATCGTCGTAGACGTCGCCTACGACGCCGACGATTTCGTGCCAGTCGTCGGTCGTGCCGACGCGAATGCGGTGGCCAAGCGCGGCGGCCGGATCGGGCCAATACTCGCGAGCGAGGCCCTCCGAGATCATGGCGATGGGAACTCGTTTGTACGTCTCACCCCAGTTGAAATCGCGGCCGGCGATGAGCCTGGTGCCGAACGTGGCGATCAACCCAGGCGATACATATTTGAAGCGGCGAAGGGGAGGAAACTGGCCCTCAGCGTAGGTGCGATTTTCGACGAAGACCGGGTCGTGCTGACCGTATCCAATCATCGGCACGGTAGACGAAATGGCTACCGAAGACACGCCCGGCACGGCCTCAAGCTTGTGCAGAATCGCCTCTTCCATCCGCACAACCGGCTCGTGCTCCTTCACCTGTGTTTCGGGAATGGAGATGCGGAAGGTCTGGAGAGCGGCGGGATCCGTAAATCCCGGCTGCACCTGGGTCAAGGCGCGGAACGTCCGAATCATCAGCCCCGAACAAACCAAGAGGACGAGCGCCAGAGCTACCTGCACGACGACCAGCCCGCTGCGGGTGCGATGCTGCTCGCGGCTCTGGCTGTTGGCGCGGCCTCCTTCCCGGATGCCCGTGCTCAAGCGTGCGCCGGCGTACTTGAAGATAGGAATGCAGCCAAAAAGAACGCTGGCGAAGAGTGCTACCACAAAGGTGAAAAGCAAAACCGGACCATCGATCCCGATCTCGTTGAGGCGAGGAAGGTTGGCGGGAGCTAGCGTGATCAGTACGCGCAGGGAGGTGTAGGCAAATCCCAGCCCCAGAACGCTTCCCAGCAGACCAAGAACGACGCTCTCTAGCAGGAGCTCGCCGGCGATGCGGCCGCGGCTAGCACCGAGAGCTGCGCGCACGGCAAGCTCTTGGCGCCGCCCTTCGATACGAACCAGAAGAAGGTTGGCAACATTGGCGCAGGCGATCAGGAGCACCATGCCGATCGAACCCATGAGAACCCACAAAACGCTGCCAATGTCACCGACCACGTCTTGTTTCAGAGGTCGAACATTCGGACCGATGTGCGCGTCCTCAAACAACTTCAGACTAAATCCAGTCGGGACCTGGAAGGTGGTCAGGACCATTGGCAGCATGCGGGCAACGTCGGCGTTGGCTTGCGCCATGGTCACGCCCGGCTTAAGCCGAGCGAGGCCGTCGTAGCTGAAGTCTCCCAGCGTAGTTTTGCCGCGGTCCAGTTGCATGGGGAACAGGATGGCCACGTCGTCCCGGTCCAAGAAGCGGAACTTTCGTGGCATTACACCAATAATCTCGCGAGAGCTGCCGTCGGCGATGATGGTCTTACCAACGACGGCCGGGTCGCCACCGAATTTTCGCTGCCAATAACCGTAGGTGAGGATCGCGGTTTGCGCAGCGCCAGGGAGATCGTCTTCGTGCCAGAAGAGGCGACCCAGGATCGGTGAGATTCCGAGGAGCGGCAGTGTACCGTCGGTAACATCCATCGCCGGAACCTGCTCGGGTTCCGCGGTCCCGGTGATGCTCACCGAGTCGCCTTGGTAGATGCCAACGTCCTGAAATGTCTGGCCTTGCTCCCGGTAAGTGAAGTAGTTAGACGGCGACATGTTCACTTCTTTGAGATTCAGACCGGGCGCGGTATGCCAGAGGCCCACAAGGTTATCCGGGTGGGGATAAGGCAAAGGTTTGAGGAGAACGCCTTCGAGCACGCTGAAGACGACCGTGTTCCCGCCTATGCCCGCCGCCAGAGTAATCAGGGTGATGGCGGTGAACATCGGGGCTCGGACAAGTCTCCGAACGGCCTGCCGGAGCTGATTCGACAGAGGTTCCATAGCGTTCTCCCAGAGTGGGGATCGACCTACTCGGCGCGAAGGGCGTCGACAGGGTCGACCGTGGCGGCGCGGCGCGACGGTAGATAGCTGGCCAGCGCCGTGGTGGCGATGAGGCCAACACAAACTGCGGCATAGGTGACGGGATCAGCCGGGCTCACTTTGAATAGCAGCGACGACATCAGCCGCATCACAACGATAGCGATGACCAGACCTGCGCCCACGCCGATGCCGGTTAGCCACAGGCCGTGACGCACGAACATGCCGGTAAGCACCTGCTGCTGCGCGCCCAGCGCCATACGAATGCCAATCTCGCGCGTTCGCTGCGAGACGGAATACGCGATCGTGCCATAGATCCCGACGACGCCAAGGAGCAGCGCCATGCTGCCGGCGACGGCGAGCATGACCAGCGTGAACGAAGTGCGCGACATCGACCGGTCGTAGAAATAGCCCAAGGTATGCACGTTGGCCAGGGGCAGATTTGGATTTACAGCCCATACGGAATCGCTGACGTCTTTCATGAAGCTCTGCGAGCCAGCACGTGGACTGCGCACAAGGAAGGCCACGTAGCGCTGAACCCTCGTCTTGTCGCCCTCGAAGTGATCCATCATCAGGGGCCAATAAGCGGAGGTGGATGGCTTTTGATTCACACCGTCATCGTAAACATCGCCGACCACGCCCACGATTTCGCGCCAGTCGTCTGTGGTAGCGACGCGAATGCGGTGGCCGAGCGCATCGCTCGGATTCGGCCAGTATTCGCGAGCGGTGCCCTCCGAGACGATCGCGATGGGATTCTTTTTGTACGCATCGGTCCAAGTGAAATCACGCCCGGCAATCAACTTGCCGCCGAAAGTGGCGACGGCGCCCGGCGATATAAACTTGAACCGGCGAAGAGGCGGGAACTGGCCCTCGGCGTAGGCGCGACCCTCGACGAAGACGGGGTCGTTTGAACTGTCGCCAGACATGGGCAGGGCGCTCGAAATCGCCACCGAGGAAACGCCGGGAACTGCCTCGATCTTGTGCAGGATCGCCTCTTCCATGCGAAGGACCGACTCATCCTCCTTTACCTGGGCGTCGGGGATCGAGATACGGAAAGTCTGAAGAGAAGCGGGCGATGTGAACCCCGGTTGCACCAGCGTCAAGGCCCGGAAGGTACGAATCATGAGCCCCGAACAAACTAACAGAACGAGTGCGAGAGCTACCTGCACGACGACAAGACCATTGCGAGTCCGATGCTGTTCGCGGCTTTGGCTATTGGCGCGTCCACCCTCGCGGATGCCGGTGCTGAGGCGCGCACCCGAATACTTGAAAATGGGAATGCAGCCGAAGAGAAGGCTGGCAACTAGCGCTACTGCCACGGTGAACAGCAGCACCGGGCCGTCGATCCCAATGTCGTTGATGCGTGGAAGCCCTGAGGGTGCCATTTTTACCAGAATGCGTAGCGCGGCATAGGCAAGCCCCAAACCAAGCACACTGCCAATCAAGCCCAGAATCACGCTTTCTAGCAGCAGATCCGCGGCGATGCGGCCCCGGCTGGCGCCGAGCGCGGCACGCACGGCGAGTTCCTGGCGACGCCCTTCAACACGGACCAAGAGAAGGTTAGCGACGTTGGCGCAGGCGATCAGGAGCACCATAGCGATCGAGCCCATCAGAACCCACAGGACCTTACCGATGTCGCCGACTACATCCTGCGTTAAGGGACGAACATTGGGGCCGATGTGGGCGTCCTCGAACAGTTTCAGGCTAAATCCCGGAGGCGCGGCAAAGCTGTTCATTACTATTGGCAACATGCGGGCGACATCTGCATTGGCTTGTGCCATCGTCACGCCAGGCTTTAAGCGGGCGAGGCCTTCGTAGCTGAAGTTTCCGAGGAACAGTTTGCCGCGGTCGAATTTGAGCGGGAAGAACATCGAGAGATCGTCGCGATCCAGGAAGCGGAATTCTGGTGGCAATACACCAACGATCTGGCGAGACTTACCGTCGGCGATGAGCGTCTTCCCGACGATCGCGGGGTCCTTGCCGAACTTGCTGCGCCAGTACCCGTACGTCAAGATCACCGTGTCGGGAGTGCCCGAAGTGTCGTCCGCGTGGCTAAACCACCTCCCCATCAGCGGCTGGACTCCCAGGATCGGTAAGACGCCGTCGGTAACGTCCATGGCGGAGACCTGCTCGGGTTCAGCCGTTCCCGTTACACTGACGGAGTCGCCCTGGTAGATTCCGACGTCCTGGAAGGTCTGCCCCTGCTCACGGTAGATGAAGTAATTGGAAGGGGCCATGTTGAGGTCCCCAATGTTCAGTCCGGGGGCACTGTGCCACACGCCCACAAGCTCCGTTGGGCGGGAATAGGGCAGCGGCTTGAGGAGGACGCCCTCGAGGACGCTGAAGACGACCGTATTGGCCCCTATGCCCGCGGCTAGCGTAATTAGTGTGATGGCGGTGAACATCGGCGCTCGGCGGAGTCTCCGAACGGCCTGCCGGACCTGATTGGTGACGGATTCCATGATCCCCCCTGCGGAATGAGAGTTCCCGTGTGGTTGGCGCGCGAGCCCTATCCTCTAGTACGAGATTGGGGGTGAGAAGTTCCGAACACCTCTCGGAAGTGACCAAGGGTGGACACTTTCGGCCTGAAGCGGTCGGTCTATTTCTTTACAGCGGCACAGGCGGCGTCGAAGTCCGATCCGCTTCCGGGATGCAGGGTCAACGGAATAGGCTCCCCTTTGGGGTGCTTGTATCGGTCGCCGGGAGTCCACGTGCCGTCGGGATTGAATGTTTGCGACAGGGTGCCGCGATCATCGACGACCAGATTGGGGTTCTGCCAGGTGCCGTGGAGCGAGAAGCTCAGGCGCGTGTAGCTGTTGGTTTTGAAAAAACTCAGTGGCTGGCTCAAGGTGAAACCGATCGGCTGCCCGTTTGTGTCCGTAGTGCGGAAACCGAGCTTGTTCGTAAAACTGCCCGTGAGCCGGAGATTGTATCTCTCGCCGTGGGGCGTGCAAACGCTGCCCGAACCGCTCACGCTGGGGCCACTCAGGTAGAAGGCGCCGCCGCCACCGCGCCCCCCCGTCCGCGGGGAGATCCACACGAGGACGGCGTAGTCGCCACCAGGGCCATGCATGATGCCAAAACCCTGCCAGTAGGCGAGCGGATGGAATTGGCCTCCCAAGTAGAAAGCCCACGGCGCGATGATCACGTAAACCACCAGAACGACCAGGCATCCGAAGACAAGAGCGCCAAGCACCTTGACGACGCAACCCGCCAGGCACCCTGCAGGGCTACGCCGCTTGGCGTATGGAAACGGCGGCACAATCGGAGTCGGCATGGTCAAATAGTGTAGTCGTGTTTGAGAAAACGTGAAACGAAATGGTGGCGAATAGCGGCGCGGAGGGCATGGCACCGCATTGACATTGCCATGCCGCTACGTTAAGAAAGCGATGCGGTAGACGCACCGTCGTTCGGTAATCGGTTCGGTGTGCGCTTTGGAAGGGATCAGCCATCGTAACGAATCTCGTGGTGCCCAAAACAGGCGGGATGAACACCACCAAGGTGAACGTGATCCAGTGGCTGAAGAAAGAAGGCGACGCGCTCAAGCGGGGGGAGCCGGTGGTGGAGCTTGAGACCGAAAAGGTGAACTACGAGTTGGACTCGCCGGTGGACGGCGTTTTGCTGAAGATTTTGACCCGGGAGCCCGCGGAGGTGCCGGTCGGCGGGCTGCTCGGCTACATCGGGAAGCCGGGAGACGTGGTACCGGAAGCGTAAGACCAGAAGGAGTCAGCGATGCCAGCCAATGCAGCACTGGGAAAAGACCGGTTGGTTTGGATGTACACGCAGATGTTCCGGATTCGCGAGTTTGAGGAGCGTGTGAAGCGGACGTTTGTGGAGCATCCCGGCGTGATTCGCGGGCACGCGCATCTGGCGGACGGCGCGGAAGCGAGCATCGTCGGCGCGCTGGCGACGCGCCAGGAAAACGACCTGGTGATGCCGAGTTACCGATGCCATGGGTATCCCATCGTGCTGGGAACATCTCCGGGGGCGATGATGGCCGAGATTTTTACGCGGAGGGACGGCCTCTGCAAAGGCTTCGGCGGGTCGATGCATTTGGCGGATCCCGCGCATCATTTCCCTGGGACCACGGGGATCGTGGCGGCGGGCATCGCGCATGCCGCGGGCGCGGCCTTGACCGCGCAGGTGAAAAATACCGGACAGGTGGTGTATTCGTTTTTTGGGGATGGCTCGTCGAAGCAGGGAGCGTTCTACGAAACGCTGAACCTCGCGGCAGTGTGGAAGCTGCCAGTGGTTTTCATCCTGGAGAACAACGAGTATCAGGCCTACACACACATTCGTCTGGAGGATGCCAACTACATCGCCGGCGATCCGCTGTCGCAGAAAGCGAAAGCGTTCAGCATTCCGGGTGTGACCGTGGACGGCACCGACCCATTGAAGGTGTATGAAGAGGTTGGGAAAGCCGTGGAGCGGGCGCGCTCGGGAAACGGGCCGAGCTTGATCGAGTCGAAGTTCTACCGGCTGAGCCCGCATGGCAATGCCATTACCATTCCGCCCGTGCCGACGCAGTTCCAAGAGCATGAGGCGGTGGAAGTCTACGGAAACAAAGCGGAATATGCCGAAGGCAAGGCGAAGGATCCGATTCCGAAGTTCCGCAACCAACTGATCGGCAACGGGACTTTCAGCGGTGCGGACGCGAACAAAATTGAAGACGCCGCTCGGGTGGAAATGGAAGACGTGGTGCAATTCGCGCTGGCGAGTCCCCTGCCCGCGCCGGAAGACGCGATCAAGTACGTATACGCCTGAGGCAGGCACGGAACGAAAAGAGGAGGCGACGCATGGCGCGCGAAATGATGTTCGCGGAAGCGATTGCGACGGCGATCGGCGAAGAGATGCACCGCGACTCCGACGTGGTGTTCTATGGGCAGAACATGGCGATGACGGACCGCGACCCGTTCGTGAAGAAATTCGGGAAGAGCCGGGTGCGCATCACACCGATTTCGGAAACGGCGGAGTTGGGCATTGCCGTGGGGGCGGCGCTGACGGGGCTGCGTCCCATCGTTGAGCTATACATGAGCGAGTTCATGCTGGTGGCGTTCGACCAAGTGATCAATGAAGCGCCGCGGCTCCGGTATATGTCGGGCGGGCAGGCCAAGGTGCCAGTGGTATTCAAGGCCGGGTTCGGATTCGCGGCAGGGTGGGCCGGGCAGCACTCGAACTGCATTTATCACACGATGATGGGAATTCCGGGTCTGAAGATCGCCATCCCATCCACAGCCGCGGACGCGAAGGGCTTGATGGCGTCGGCGATTCGCGACGACAACCCGGTAGTGTACCTGCACCACTACATGCTGACGCTGGATAAGGGCGAGGTGCCCGAAGGCGAGTTGCTGATTCCCTTCGGCGTTGCCGATGTGAAGCGCGCGGGAAGAGATGTGACCATCGTAGCGACGGCGTGGATGGTGAAAAAGTCGCTGGCAGCAGCAGAGCTGCTTGCCAAACAAGGGATCAGCGCGGAGGTGATCGACCCGCGGACACTTGCGCCCCTGGACGTGAAGACCATCGTGGAATCCGTAAGAAAGACCGGGAGGCTGGTACTGGTGGATCAGGCGCCGCGGCATGCATCGGCGGCGATTGTGATTGCGGGCGAGGTGGCCGAGCAAGGGTTCAAGTATCTGAAGGCGCCGGTGAAAATGGTGACGGCGCTGGACACCTCCGTTCCATACAGCGAACCGATGGAAAGCTACGTCTTACCGAGCGAAGACAAAATCGTGCAGGCTGTGAAGTCCGTGCTGGCGGTACAGACTGCGGCGATGTAGCCGTGCGGGAGGCAACCATGCGCCGAGGATTTCTTCTTGCGATAGCTGCTGCGTGCAGCGTGGCGTTCTTTCCTGCAAGCCCCGCGCAAATGGCTTCCCTGGCACAATCCTCGTTCGCCCAAACCACCGCGAAACAAAGCGGCTGCGAAATCTTTTACTCATTGCAGCCGATTGACGCAAGCCTTCTCAAGCTCCTCGGTACGCCGGCGGTTCCTACCAACCCGAATCTGGTCACCAGCCAGGAGTACATCCAACAGCGAGACTGGGATTTCCCGTCAAAGGTGACTCCCTGGAGCGCGCGGCCCAAGCCGGAGGAAATTGCGCGTCGCCGTGAAGAGCTAGCGGGCGCCAGCCCAGGCTCGGAGAATGCGAAGGCTAAGAACGCCGCAATTCCCGCTTGGACTCTGTGGACCTACGGTCTCGAGCCTTTCTCGGTGAAGGACTGGAATGACCTGCAAAAGTGGTTTGGCAAAGAAGGACCGAAGAAGATCGCGGGACTCTGCGTCGATCCTCAGAAAGCCGATCACGTTCTGGCAGTTGGCGTAATTGTGCTGGGCTCCTCCGGGCCGGTGGATTCGACAGGCGCTCGCATTCAGTATGGCCAGACGGTGCCTCCGCCGGACGCGAACGTTGGGATGACCGCGGCCTCGCCAGGGGTGAGTGCCCACCGGGCGCCGCAAGAACTCTCGGGAGTCAGCGATTCCTCGCGGAGCGGAACGCACACATGCATTTACCTGTTCAAGACTCAGAGTGCGGGTGGTCCACGACTGGATACGCCGGACGCTTACTATTGCCGTTCGTCGGAGGACGAACCGCGCGCCGCAGTCTCGGCGATGCTGAAGCACATCGCGAAACCCGGCGCTAACTGAAGACTGCCGCGCCACAAATCAGCTTGGAAACTGGGCCATCGTGGTCTGGAACGCGTGGGTCGTGAGATATTCCAGAGACTTGTCGCGAATTTCCTGCGAAAGCACTTCGATCCCCCAAGGCCCTTTGTATCCTGCATCTAGCAAGCACTTAACAAAGCCCTTCACGTCGAACTCGCCCTCTCCGCAAAACCTTCGATGGTTGATGGTGTCTTCATGCAAGCTCCAGGGCGCCTCGAACGTCCCGTCATTAATCTCGACCGACAAGAGATATTGCGCTGGAACGCGAGCCACATCTTCGTACGGGATGCGCAGCTTGACGATATGCCACAGGTCGAAGGCGATGCCGCCGTTTTTCGCGCCGGCGCCGGAAACCATGGCCAGCGAGTCTTGAAGAGTGTCGATCATCGCGAAAGGCATCAGCTCGAACACGATTCGTGTGCCGTGCTGCGCGGCCTCCGCGCATAGGGCGGCGAAGGACTCGGTCAGGCGGGGCATGGGAGTCTTCTTCTTGAAGAAATCGCCAACCTTTATATGGCGCGCTCCCAGGACCTCAGCCGCTTCCATTAGCATTTTCTTGCGAACGTCAGACTCCCTCTTCTCTTCACCAACGGTAAACCAATCGCCGAGGAATTCGAGTTCGAGATGTTTCAGGCCATTGCCATCGAGGATCTGCTTCATTTCCTTCAAGCTCCGGCGCTCGAGGATGTGGGCGAGGTCGGAGTGCCATATTCCCATGCCCTTGAATCCGGCGCGCGCGATGGCTTCTGCGCGGGCCTTGAAATCGAACGGGCTGTATTCTCGATCGGTGTGAGGCAGCGCGCCGCCCGCAATGGTCCAGTAGGACGCTAGCAATTCGACATTCTTTGCCATCGATCGCTCCTTGCTACGATCCGTGAGTCGCGTGTTTTAACTCAACCGAGACGAGATGAATCTCCGAAGCGCCAATGTTTTCCACGGAATGAGGCGGAAGCGGCGGCGTCCACACAACGTCCGGGAAATTTTGCGGCGTGCTGCCGGTGCGCGAATCGAAGGTCAACTTCCCTTCCGCGTCGCGGCGCAGGAAATCGCTGGCACCTCTTACATGCACGACGCTTGGCCATCGATGCGTGTGCACCGGCACAATCTGGCCCGGCTTGATGCGTACTTCCAGAACGCGCACGTGGTCGTTTTCGAGCAAGAGGTGGTGATGCTCAGGTGCCGCAGTAAGCGCGTCGAGCGAATCCGGCCACGGCCAAGCGTGCGAGTCCTCGGTTCGTGTGCCCATGGTCAGGAAAGCTCTCCCACGCCCGGTCTGGCAGACAGCCAAACTGCTGGCCGACCTTAATACCAGTTTTTGGAAATGTACAGTGAGAGAGTTCGATCGAGGTCCCGCGAGCCGAAGCCCTTCCTCGACGAGCAAACGCTCGATAGGACGGCGAGTGTGACGAGTAGACGACGCTAGGCTTGCTCGCGCGCAGCCTGCGTGCGAACCGCTCGGGCCTGGCGTTGCGAAGGATCGCGGAAGCCGCGCACTCGATGGCGAAGCCAGCGAGCGGCAATCGTCATGCGGCGACGGTGTCCCCTGGGAGGGCGATGATCCCAGTTCGGGCGGTGCTCCGAATCGCCGCGGTCCCGCACGAAATCCAGCGCAAACGATATGGTGGCAAAAATCAAGAGAAGATCAATGAGGGATGTCGCGGTGAGATGAACCGCGTAGTCAAACAGCCAGGCTAGCAACAGGATAATTCCGATGATTACGAGCATTGGAGCGTCCAATCACTCCCACAGGCCAAGAATCGCATATTCTACACGCGGCGAGGATCTGTCTTCGACGCAAAATTTGGATGCGATGCTTCGGTCTGTTCCGTCGGGAGAAATTCTCCTCTGAGCCCGAACACCTCTAGCTCTTTGCAGCTATATTCGCAGAAGAAGGGCCTTTGATCCATAGATGAAAAGTACCGATTTCGCTGGAACGATCTGGCCGTGCGCCGGAGTACCATCCTACTAAGGCCCGTTAGTACCAGGCGGCTAGAACCACCGAATGGGCAGAATTTGCGGTTTGACGCCTGGTTCCAAATCGCTCGATCGAGAGTATAATCCCGGCCATGGCTAGCGAGTCTGGATCCGTGAGTTCCCCGGGGATGGTGCCGATCGAGCTGAAACACGAGCCTCGATCGAAAGGGCTGACCACACCGCGGAAGAAAAAACCAAAGGAACTGGCGGTCATCACCGAATGCTGCACGGGATGCGCGGGGTCGCCGGCTTGCGTCGAGTATTGCCCCGTGGAAGACTGCATGTTCTGGGTACCGGATGAGGATCATCCACCGTTTGGGCGCATTCAGGTGGACCCAGTTTTGTGCATCGGCTGCAAGAAATGTGTCAGCAAGGGCCCGGACGGCTGCTTTCTGGATGGCTGCCCGTGGGACGCGATCGTGATGCTCGATATTACGGAAGTGGAGAAGATGGTCGGGGCGATGTCGTTCTGAGAAACGCGAGGGAAGAGTCGCCGGGTTAACCTGGCATCTGCTATAAATTTGAATTGACGCGCGCGCGGTTGGCGCGCGTTTCTACTTTAGGGCTACTTCGCGGCTCGATCGCGGATCGCTTGCTCGGTCAACGCGGCTTGCTGGCGGAGGCGGTCGGAAATGTCAGGCAAGTCGCGCTCGTAGGCGCGAACGGCCACCAGATCATCGGGCTGGCCGATCAGATAGAGGGCGCGAAGGGCTTCCCAGACTTGCTCGGCGGCCGGGTCGATGGTGGCGATCTCTGCGCCCGACGCGACGGTCGCTCCCGTGCTAACGGAAAGAGTCCGGATGCGGCCGCTAATCGGAGAGCGCACTTCGGTGGTGCGCTGATCGTCTTGTATTTTTGCTACGAGGCCCCCTTGATGGATCGAGGTGCCGGGTTTGTCGGTGTCAGTGACCTTGCCGGTGCTGGGAGCTGTGATCGTGGCAGGGTGCAGCAGCGCGACGATTTGAGCACGGCCAGCGGCGTCGCCAAAACGCACCAGGGACAGCGCGGCGTTGCCTCGTACGGTCGGCGAAGGGTCTTGCAGCATCTTCAACAAAGATTCGTGGAAGCCAGCGGCCGAGGTGTCTTGGCCCATCACCCAGGCATCGGTATTGCGAACTTCTTCCACCGGATGCACAGCCAGGCGGATTAATTCGGGATGCCACTGCGCGGCGCCGGCGTCGTGGCGCGTCATGCGCTCCCCCAACTGCACCAGCGCGTGCTGGATGTGACGCGGGTGCTTGTCGTCGTTCAAGTATTCGCTCATCTGCTTGCCGGAGAGCTGGCGTCCGAACCAAGTACTCCACCAGAATAAGAACGGCATCAATACGATCAGCCAAGCAGTGAAGAAGAAGAGCAGGCGGTTGCGCGTGGACATCCGATGGCGAGGAGCAGCTTCGGGAGAAGGCGGTTGGGTCGCCATGGAGTCTCGCGGACTCTAGTCCGCTTTGCTCGGGGCTGGTTTGGAGGGCGCCGACTTGCCCTTGCTCAGGGACGGAACCAGTCCGCGATCGTGCAACTCGAGGAAGACATTCAAGAAAAAGATGCCGGAAAGGGTCAAGAGGATGAGACTCATGAACAGTCCGTCCACCGTAGTGATAGATCCAGCGACTATAATCCAAGCGATCCCCGCGAGAGGGATGAGACCGAGGATGATGGAAATAAGCAGCACTACGAGAAGCAAGCGACCTCCCGAACAATCTTGCTGTTAGGGGCGCAGCACGCTGCGCCCCTGCTTGGCACGTTATAAACCCTACTGCTTAAAGCTCGCGTCGACGGTCTTGCTGTCCTTGGCGGCGAGCGTCACTTTTTGATCCTGCTCCCCTAGCTTTTCGTGCACGAAGGCGATGGTGTAATCGCCCGGCGGCAGACCCTTGATCTCGAACTTCCCGTCGGGTCCGGTGACCGCGTAGAAGGGGTTCTTCACCACGTTGACGAACATGCGCATCCAGGGATGCTGGTTGCACTTCACCGGCAGCAGGACTTCTTCGCGGGCGAAGGTCTTCTCGAGCGGTGCAGCCGCTGGAGCCTGCGATTCGTTCCATTCGCGGTTGTCCTTCGGCGTGGGATGAATGTTGTGCGTGGTGGGGTCGCCGTTGACGATCTTGATGGTCTGGCCGGTCATCACGCCGAGAACGTGCGGCTTGTACTTGCAGCCACTCTGCGTCAGGGTGACCGGGTCCTTCGGGAACATCGAAAGTCCGGCTGCCGAATCCGTCCTTCACATAGACAAAAACGTTGGCGAGATGGCCGTCGCTTACGACGACATTTTCCGCCGTGTTTGCGCCTTTGCAGTTGGGATCCTGGCTCATGTCAATCTTCGCGGCCTTCGGCGCGGCACCGTCGAACTTGACCGTGCCGCTTATCGACGCGGCCGTGGCGGGATCAATCGGCGTGGCGGCCGGGAGCTGCGGCGGGAGCGGTAGCCGCGGGCTGCTCCTCGTGGCTTCTTTCTTGCCGCCACATCCGGCGAGCGAAACGAGCCCCAGGAAAAGCGGCAGCGCTCCAGACTGCTGTCCATAGTTTCGTTTTCATATTGTGGCTGCACCTCTCTTGAAAATTTCACCCTCGACAAAACTCATTTGCTACCGCGGCCCGAGGCGGCGCCCGAGGCCGGTGGTTGCACCAGACGGCGCGCTGCCGCTCGCAGCATTGGCATGGCCCATGGACGCGCCCACGCGGCGCTGCTCTTCCGGTGTGAGCTGGAAGATGTAGTCCACCAGGAGTTTCGTCTGGTCTCCTATCGTACCCCTGAAACGAGGGTGGTGTGGGGCCCGAAAACACCCAATGGTTGTTTTGTCGTTTGAAAAGTCCGGAAGGCATTGACGTGCCGGGGCTGATGGCCTGTGGATCGATGATCCAGCGCTCGACCCAGTCGGGCTTCAGCCGCCCCTTAGCTTGCAGGAAATTGGGCGCCGTGGCCGTTCGATCGTGAGCCGGATCGCCTGTAGCATGGCACTTCAAGCATGGCGCGGCGGGGCTGCTGAACAGACTCCGCGCCATGTCGGTTTCCTTGGCCGTCAGCGACGGCACTTGTTCCGGGATGTACGGGAAGGGCTGGCGTGCGAGTGCCTGGAAGAAGCGCACGAGCTTGCCCAACTCATTTTCGGATAAAGAGAACGTCGGCATACGCACTTGCAAATACGGACGCACACCGTTGCGGTTCGTGTCGTTGTCGCTCAGCGCCGGATTCGTGAGGAAACGCCAGCAGCCATTGGGGATCGACGCGCGCGCCTTCCGTGAGCAGCTTGGGAGGCAACTGCTCCTGCACGTCTTGATAACGCGCCATGGTCATCAGCGAAGTCTTCTGGCCAGGAATGAGCTGGTGGCAGCCCATGCAGTTGTACTTGCGAACGATCCACCAGCCTTCTTGAATGTCGCGGCGATAGTCCAGCGGACGATATTGGTAGCTCGCCGGTAGACCGCTTTCCTGGCTGCCCATCAGGAATGTGGTGAGCGCCTGAACTTGCTCTTTCGTCAGGTGCGCATTGGGCATGCGCAGCTTTTCCGTTTCGGGTTTGATCTTGCCTTGGTCCCAAATGTTCGGCTCGGCGAGCTTGTGCTCGAAGAAGCCTTTGTGGTCGTACCACTCGCTCTTGGCGGGGCCTTCCGGCAAGCGCGCCAGATCGTCGGAATCGGTGATCGGTTCGTGGCCGCCGCGCTGCGCGACTTCCGTGAGCAGCGCGAAATCGAGGCGCTCGATCGGCTTGCTGCCCTCGAAGGTGAGTTCCGTGCCGATGCGCCCTTCGTCTTCAAGACCGGAGATTTCGTGGCAACCCGCGCAGCCGAAGTGACGAATCCATTTCTTCCCTTCCTCCTTGAGGTTCGGATCGTCCATGAAGGAGCGCCGCGGCATAGGCCGACGGCATCTTGCTTCTTCAACGTGACCAGATAGCTGGCGACGTCCTGCGCATCTTCGGGAGAAAGCCGCAAGCTGGGCATCACGGTCATGTTTTGCACTTGCAGCTCGTGTCCGTCATTCGGGCACTTGCTGTGTTCCAGATCGAAAACGTACGGCAAACCCTTCTTCGCGTAATCTTCAGGACCGATGTCTTTCTTTTCATACCGGCAATAGGGGCGCGTGCGCTCGCGCGCGTTATGCACCCAGCGCACGAGGTAGTCGTAGTTGTCCTTCTCGCCGACGCGCGTCAGATTCGCGGCGAACGTGCCGCCTTGTACTTGGTCGCCTTCGCCGATCGAGTGGCACGCCAGGCACCCGCGCGTCTCGAAGAGTTCCTTACCGTGCGCCGCGTTGCCGGGTTTGCGCTTCGGCAACGGATCGCTCAACGCAGATTGCCACAGGAAAGCGGAAATCGCCTTAACCTGGTCGTCGTTTAAGCGGAAGTTCGGCATCTTCGTTGTGGCGCGGAAATCGCTGGGCTTCTTCAGCCACACCGGAATCCAGTTCTTGTTCAGCTTCAGCCGAATTTCTTTCAGGTTGGGGCCGACCTTCTTCATGTCTTGCAGCAGACTCTTGGTGGTGCGGTCGAGCTGCACGACGCGCAGGTCCAGTTTGCTGTTCGAGACTTTCAGCGCGACGGCGCGATCGTTCAGCCGATTGGCTTCGTCGTTGGATTCCGCGGCGTCGGCCTGCTTCATCAAGTACGCTGCTTGCTTGATGTTCTCTTTCTTCTCTGTTCCAGCTGCTTGATCTGCTGCGCGACGGACAGCAAATCCTCGGGCTCTTTGTCATAGCCTTCGTAGCGATGGCAACCAACGCAGCCTCGCTGGCGGAACAGATCCTTGCCCTCGCTAACGGTCCAGCCGACATCGTTGGTCACCACCACCATGTCCGCGGCGTGACACGTTTGGCAGCCGGCTTCCACGTTTTGCTTCGGGAAAAGCGGCCAGAGCCAATGCTCGTAGTTGCCGTGGGCCTTCTCGACGCTGGTGGTCGCTCGGCCGTTACCTTGGTGGCACGGCGAGCAAGCCAAATTTCTCCGGGTCGTGCACCTTCAAAAGGTCCGGTTCGGGATGGCTGGTGAAGGCGCGCGCGTACTCGTCGGGCTTCTTGCTCTTCAAGGACATGGCTGCCGCGGTCAGTTTGACCGGCTCGCGAGTACCCATGTGGCAAGACTCGCAGCGGTCGACGATGTTGGCGTCGGCCACGTTGATTTGCACGATTTTGGGATCCCACGCTTCCGTTTTGTCCACCAAGCCGGTGATCTGCGTGGGCGTCAGGTTCACCATATGCTCGGAGATGTATGCATCCAGCTTGGTTTTTTGGTCGTTGACTGGCTTGATCACTTCGCCGAGCTCGGCGCTCAGTTTGGTGCGTTCGTCCTTCAGCGAGTTGTAGGCTTCTTCGAGCTGGTCGAAGTTGTATTTCTGCTTGCTGCCGTCCGGCATGTCGACGGTGGCGACTTGCTGTTTGTACCTGGCCAAATCTTTTTGTTTGCTCTGCTGGGACGAAGCGTTGGTGTCGGTCTCGATGTCGTACGTCGAAGCATTGACATACGCGCGACGGTCGGTAAAAACATTCTGGACGGCCAGAATCTTCGCGCTTAGGTCGCGCAACTTCTCGTTGATCTCTTTCGCTCGCGGCGCAGCGCTCTGGCTGGCTTGATCGTAAGCCTGCTTCAGCGCCTGATAGTCGGGACTGCTCTCGACATCCTTTTCGGAACTGGCCGATTGCGAGCGCGCACCTTTCAAAAATGTCGAGTACCGGTCTTTCCACTGGTGCTGAAACGCCTTCCAAGGACGCAGCCCGAAATCCTCGTCCCACAAGGCCCAGAACAACGTGGCCATCAAGACCAGCATGGCGATGAAGTAATGCGGCGCGAGCGATTTGCTTACAATCGGGTCGTCGGAAGTGGGGTCGGAGATGGGTTTCTCGGGCACCAGTTCCTCCTAAACGTTGAACCACGGCGTAATCCAAACGTATTTGATGTGGAACGCCAATCGCAAGAGCATCTTGATGGGCAGGCCGAGCATGGTGATCAGCAAGAACAGCAACAGGGAATACTGCAACAAACTTTTTCGCTGATAGTTTTTTGCCTTGAAGCGGCGGTAAAACGCATGCACGAGAAACCCGCAGATGACGAAAAAACCGCCGACTACGGCCGCGCCGAAGATACCTTTGCCCCAGTTGGACGTAATGCCGAACAGATCCGGCAGGTCGCGATTCACTTCATAGATGAGGCGGTTGTGGTCCCACGTTTGTCCCGGCCAGAACCATTGCCAGCCAGGCCCGCGAATGAACGTGCCGATGCTAATCATCGACACCCACAACACAATGAAGCCAAAGAGAAAAACTCCGATGGAGAATTTGCGCTGCTTCCAGGTGTAATAGCCGGCGCCCAACGGATTGGTATCTATATAAGGAATCACCATCAGGCCTATGATGATCAGCGTGGGCATCACCACGCCGGCGATCCACGGATCGAAGTACACCAGCATTTCCTGCAGTCCCAGAAAATACCACGGCGCCTTCGCGGGATTCATCGTCAAGTTAGGGTTCGCGGGCTCTTCCAACGGCGCGTTCAGCGTGATGGACCAGATCATCAGGATAATAGTGACGATGATCGCGGCGAGAAACTCCACGCGCAGCAGAAACGGCCAGACGTGAATTTCTTTCTGCCATCCCGGCTGGAAGGGCCACGCTTTGCGGTGGTGCGTCTTGGCCAGCGCGGCGTCGCCTTCGAGCCGTTCGATCAGCAGATCATTCGCGTGCGCCTGACGCCAAGCGAGATACATGTAGAACGCGAGCAAAGGAATCAGCCCGATGATCGGCACGTTGTCCGGCGCGGAAAGGATTTCCCACAGTTGTTTCCAATCCATGGCTATTTCCGCGGCTCCTTGATCTCCGACTCGAGAATCACCGGCGCGGGACCCGAGATGCCGCCGTCCTTACGCACGCGCCAGAAGTGCACAACCATAAAAATCAAGGCGATGATGGGAATGCCGATGCAGTGCCAAATGTACGAGCGCAGGAGCGCGTTGGCATCCACGATCGAGCCGCCCAGCAAGCCGAAGCGAACATCGTTGTATGGAGTCATGCCCAGCTGCGAACCGAAGGGGCCTTCGTGGCCGAGCAGCGGCGTAGCGCGCGCCATGTTGGTGCCCACGGTTACCGCCCAGAAGCCCAGCTGATCGTCGGGCAGCAAATATCCCGTGAACGACAGCAGCAGCGTCAGCACCAGTAAGATCACGCCAACGTTCCAGTTGAACTCGCGCGGCTTTTTGTACGAGCCGGTGAGAAACACGCGGAACATGTGCAACTCGACGGCGATCACCATCAAGTGCGCAGCCCAGCGGTGCATGTTGCGCAGCAACTTGCCGAAAGGCACGTCGTGCTCGAGGTACAGCACATCGCGGAAGGCCTGCACCTTGCTCGGGTGGTAGTAGAACATCAGCAAGACGCCGGTAAAGGTGAGCACCAGAAACAAATAAAAAGTAATGCCGCCCATTCCCCACGTGTAGCAGTAGCGCACCGCGTCGCGGTTGATCTTAGCGGGATGCAGATGCAGGAAAACGTTGGACAGCACGCCGAGCGCGCGATTGCGCGGGGTGTCGTCGTGCTTGTGGCGGAAAATAGAGGTGTAAACCTGCGTCTTGGTGGGACTCTTCAGTATCTCGACTTGTTCCTTGGCCTTGGCTGGCAGATCGATCCTCAATGAGTCGATGTCCTCCTTAAGGCGGTCCACTAGGCCCGTCGCCTTGCCATTCTTGCCGTTCGAGTTTTTCTCTTCAGGCATGCACCTTGCTCCCGTTTATCCAGGCAAAAATGATCCAGGATCGTTGAAATGACTTGGCTGACCCTTGGGCCACTGATACAGCCGGGAAACATCCACGATGATCTGCCCGTCGGGAGCCAAGTTCCACGTGCGCGCGGTCCATCGGCCGCGGAGCGGGTCCTTCGAAATTCACGCCTTCGCTGTCGTAGCCGCTGCCGTGACACGGACACTTGAATTTGTTTTCGCTGGCTTTCCAGTCTGGCGTACAACCCAGGTGCGTGCAGCGAGCGTAGATGACGAAAAGGCGGTCCGGATGCCGTAACTACCCAGATGCGGAATTTCTGCTGCCACTTGGTATCAACGCCGAGCGCGTAGTCGGAGGGATAGCCGATTTTGAAAATGGTAGGCGGCTCGAAAAGTGTGCGCGGGAGAAAAAAACGCAGGAAAGCGATGAACCACGCGCCCAGAAAACCCGTCACTGCACACCAGACGAGCCGCCGGCGGCGCTCGTTGACTTGGCTGACGTCGGGACCGATGGCCGCGACACCCGCGGCAGCAACGGCTTTCGACGTACCCACGGCGGGCGAGCCTACATAGCTCGTAGCGTCTCCGCCGCTTGCAGCAGATTTGGCTGCATCGGGTTTCGGTTTATCCGAAGTGCTCTCCGGGCCCGCCATTCGGTACCTCCTGGAAAACGGGTTCTCGAAATTAGCCGATGACGACGAGCTACGTCGCCACATTCCCCCCTAGGTTGTGGGCCGTCAACCGCTCCGCGGTTGCAAACAATTTTGGTTCGCGATTCACGAAACGCATTGAATCTGAGCGTGCACTGGTGAAGAAACATCTCGGTGGAAAACAAAGCGCGATACGTGCGAAAGAAAAATCAGGGAAGTGTAAATTGGTAGAGATACCGCACGACGCCTGAGAGCGCTTCGGGTCCGCCGAGTTGGAGAAGTGATTCCGGCGAAACATCGCGAGGTCCTCAACATTCCACTGGACCCCCCTGGGAAAACCGAGGCGGATGTTACTCAAAATGGAAAAATACGTCAATGCAAGTCTGCTCGGCTCAATTTTGGCGAGACTCTGATCATTTGGTCGCGATGCGATTTCTTTCAGCGGACCGGCAAAGAGTAAGGAAGAACGCGCTTGCGCTCGCAGACAGCTGTGATAGACTCGCGCCGTTTCATCCCCATTCACGCTATCCCAGGGGTTTTACGCATTGCGGGCGTGGGGAGGGCCGAGAATCGTACTCGGGAGGTTTCGCGCACCATGGGCCTCGTTCTTCTCATCGTCATCTGGCTGATCACGTTCGTCAGCGCGTACTTCTTCCTCGCCAAGACTTGGTGGCTACCCACCGGCGCGTCCGCTGCGGCTGCCGGCATTGACCATCATTTCGCCACGACCTATCTGATCATGGGCATTGTGTTTGTGGCGGCGCAGGTCACGCTGGGGCTTTTTGCCTGGAAATATCGCGACCGCGCGTCGGCTCCCCCGGCACACTATTCTCACGGCAACAATCCGGCTGGAAATCATCTGGACGGTTCTTACGTCTGATTTTGTTTGTCGGGCTGAACCTGATGAGCAGTTCCATCTGGGCGTCCGAACGGTTTCGGGCCGCAGAGCCCGGGAGCGACTTGCAGGTGGAAGTCAACGGGCATGCAGTTTGCCTGGTATTTCCGGTATCCCGGGCCGGATGGAAAGTTTGGCGCGACCAAGCCGGAATTGATCGATCCGTCCGCGGGCGGCGAGGGCGCTGTGGGTCTCGACCCCGACGGACCCTGCATCCAAAGACGACGTCGTGAGCGAGTACGATGTACGTCCCCGTGAATCGCGAAGTGGAAGTCATCCTTCGCGCGCAAGACGTGATCCACAGCTTTTTCATCCCCGTCGATGCGCTTCAAACAGGACGCCGTGCCCGGCCTCGCGATCCACATGCACTTTACGCCGATCTGCCACCGGCGACTACGAGATCGCCTGCGCGGAACTCTGCGGGCTCGGTCACTACAAGATGCACGGCATGCTCAACGGTCGTCAGCCAGGAAGAATTTGACAAATGGCTGGCGGCACGGGAGGCGGAGAAACAATAATGGCTACCCGGGAATTCGCTGCCCACGAATCTCATGCTCACGCGGCACCTCAAGGTTTCATTCGCAAATGGGTTTTCAGCCTCGATCACAAAGTCATCGGCCTTCAGTATTATTTCCTCGCGCTGACGGCGGTGTTCGTCGGCATGTTCCTGTCCCTGTTGATGCGCATCCACCTGATCTGGCCCACCGCACTTTGCCGCTGCTCGGAGACATCAAGCCAGAGACCTACCTCACCTTGTTGACCATGCACGGCACCATCATGGTTTTCTTTGTGCTGACCACCGCGCCGCAGGGAGGCTTCGGCAATTATTTCCTGCCGATCCAAATCGGCGCGGCGGACATGGCCTTTCCAGTCCTCAACATGCTCTCGTTCTGGGTCACGTTTGTCGGGTACGTGGTGATGCTCTCGGCCTTCTTTGTCGTGGGCGGAGCGCCGCTACACGGCTGGACCGGCTATCCGCCGCTGAGCGCACTGCAGTCCGCTGGGCCAGGCGAAGGTCTGGGCGCGGACTTGTGGGTCATCAGCATCGCGCTTTTCTGCGTCGGCGCGCTGATGAGCGCGCTGAACTTCATCACCACTACGCTGGATATGCGCGCAAGGGCATGACCATGATGCGCATGCCGCTCACCTGCTGGGCGTGGTTTATCACCGCGATCCTGGGCCTGCTGGCGTTTGGTGTGCTGCTTTCAGCGGGCATCTTGTTGCTCCTGGATCGCAACGCAGGCACCAGCTTCTTTGTGCCGCTCGTGACGGTCAACGGGCAAATTGCGGGTCACAAAGGCGGCTCGCCGCTTTTGTGGCAGCACCTGTTCTGGTTCTTCGGACATCCTGAGGTTTACATCGCCATCTTGCCGGCCATGGGTCTGTGCTCGCAATTGCTCTCGGTGTTCTCTCGCAAACCGATCTTCGGGTACAAAGCCATGGTCTACGCCATGCTGTCCATCGGCTTGCTAGGCTTCATGGTATGGGGCCATCACATGTTCATGAGCGGAATGAGCCCGTATACGGCCTTTGCATTTTCGATCATGACCATGGCCATCGGCGTACCCTCCGCCATCAAAACCTTCAACTGGCTGGGCACGTTGTGGGGCGGACGCATCCGTTTCCCTTCGCCGATGCTCTTCGCCATCGGATTTGTTTCGCTTGTTTGTTTCGGGCGGAATCAGCGGACCGTTTCTCGCGCAGCCAGTGCTGGATATTCCATTGCACGACACTGCCTTCGTGACCGGCCATTTCCACTCTGATCATGGGCGTAGCCTCCATCTTCGGAATCTTCGCCGCGACGTACTACTGGTTCCCAAAGATGTTCGGCCGCATGATGAACGAAAGTCTGGCGACGCTGGCACTTCTGGTTCACGTTCGTCGGCACCTACGCGATCTTCATGCCCATGCACTATCTGGGCATGGCCGGTCCAGCCGCGGCGCTACTCGCAATTCACTGAGCTGCCTATCTTCGCGACTTGATTCCCCTTGCAGAAATTCATCACTTACGCGGCGATTCGTCACCATCGCCGCGTCAGTTCATCTTCTTGTTCAACCTGTTCTGGAGCATGAAATGCGGCAAGAAGGCCAGCGACAACCCGTGGGAAGCCACCACTCTCGAGTGGACCACCGCCACTCCGCCTCCCCACGACAATTTCGGCGGGCATACTCCGGTGGTTACAACGGCCCTACGAGTACAGCGTGCCGGGCGCCAGCGCGATTACGTGATGCAAACCGATCCCACGACTTTGGCGGCACACTAGACACTGTATGGCCAGTTACACCCCGACTGTTTCGTCGGCGAGCCTGGAACGATTCTGGGCGGCAACGGCGCATCGCCCCCGGTGCGCGACGGTGGAGATGACGGCCGCTGACGACTTTTCGCTTCTTTCGACACGCGTTTGCGCCGGCGCGGCTCGGCTTGGGCGTCGCGGTCTCGGGAATCGTGATGATCTTTGTCTCCTTTTCGAGCGCCTACGTCGTGCGTCAGGGCTTCCCACGCTCGACCCGCGCACCGGCACCTCTGGTTCACGACTGGTTTCCCGTGCCATTGCCCAGGCTGTTGCTCTTCAACACGGCGTGTTGCTGATCAGCACCGTGACCATGGAACTGGCGCGGCGCCAGGCGGCTCGCAAGGCAGCGACTCGCGCAGCTCGCATCGGTTGCTGGAGTATCGCCGCTAGACGCCGATGAGAAACATCTCCTGGCTGGCGTTGACCGCGTGCTGGGCCTCGGCTTCTTGGCCGGCAGTGGATGGTCTGGCGCGAACTGGCCGGCAGCGGTTTCTATGTGGCCACCAGCCCCAGCAGCTCTTTCGTCTATCTACTAACCGGCGTGCACGGTGTTCACCTGCTGGGCGGCGTCTGGCGCTGCTGACCGCGGGCGTCGGTTCCGTGTTGGGCGGCCGGCCGATTCGCAATTGTCGTGGTGGACGTGACGGCCTGGTATTGGCATTTCATGGCCTTGTTGTGGGTCTACATTTTGTGCTTGCTGGAGTTTGCACACTAGCCACAGCGAAGGAGGACGTACCAGACCCATGTCTGAAGCGACCCTGCCGCACGAGATGCCGACGGTTTACGAGCCGTCGCTGTTTGGCACCTACTCCAAGAAGATCGGCATGTGGCTGTTCCTGCTGTCTGACTCGCTGACGTTTGGGGCCTTCTTTACGCGTACAGCTACGGGCGGATCTCTACGCCGAACTGGCCGACGCCGTTCCACTCCGAAAGCATTGTGAACGCCACCATCATGACGGCGTTCTTGCTGACCAGTTCGTTGACCATGGTTCTCGCGGTGCGCGCGGCGGTCAAGGCAACGCGAAAGCGCAGCGGCTTTGGCTGCTGGCCACCATGGCCTGCGGCATGGGCTTTGTTGTTCTTCACGGCCGGGAATGGAGCAAGCTGATCGCAGAAGGCTTGACGCTTCCTGTGTTTCCTAAACTGCCCGGACCAGCGAGCAGCGGGTGAGTTTGCCAACGTGTCGCGAAGACCGGTGCCGCAATTTGCCGCGACCTTTTTTGGGCTTACCGGCATGCACATGCTTCACGTGACGCTGGGAGTGGTCTATCTCGGCATCGTCGCGCTGCGGCAAGCAATTTCATTCCCATTTTGCTGGTGTTTTGGCTGGCCGCTTGGCTGGGCACGCCGGTGCTACAGCCCCTTTCCACTACGGGGCGCACGTTCTGCTGCTGGCGGCCATCGTTTGCTCGATCATTTTGTGGCTGAAGCCGAAGGTCTACGACTCGTCGGATGTGGAGGTTGCCGGATTGTATTGGCACTTCGTCGATCTCGTGTGGATGTTCATTTTCCCGTTGGTGTATCTGATGTCCGCCAAGATTCTCTAGGAGCTGCGAACACATGGAAGTTTTTCAACAGGCCATCGCAGAACGCGTCGCGGAACAACATCGCCATCACGGAAAGTCGCAGTTCTTCTGGGTCTGGGTTGCGCTGCTGGGATGACCGCGATCGAAGTCTATCTGACCTATCAGAATATGCAACCCGTGCGCATGCTGACCATTTTGATGGGTTTGTCGCTGGTGAAGGCAGCGCTGATCATCGGCTACTTCATGCACATGAAGTATGAAGTCTCGCGGATGAAGTGGCTGACCATGTGCTCTCTGGTGGCCTGCCTGGCTTTGATGATGATCTTCTTTCCCGACGCTCTGCGCATCATTTCGCTGGGAGTCAAATGAACTCGCGCGCCGCTATTCTCGCCCTTTCCCTTCTGCTATGGATCACGCCGGCTTTCAGTCAGGCCTGCTCCATGTGCTACAGCACCGCCAAGGCGACCTCCAAGGATGGACAAAGAGCCATTAGCCGAGGGGTTGTGGTGCTCTCTTCCGCCGCTCAGTTTCATGACACTCGGTGTATGGGCGGCCTTTCGGTACGGAAAAAAACGCGACCTGGAAGCATAAAAATCACGCGTCGCTCCTTCCCTCACTGCTCTCTACCCTCTGGTTGCCAACAACAAATAGTCAAGTAGCCTACGGCGCGCCTTACTTGTAGAAGTGGTACGTCCAGGACACCGTGACGTAAGACTTCAGCGGAACTCCCACGACACGCTCGAAGGGGGCCGGATCGGACGGCAGGGCCAGAACCTCGGTGGTTTGTCCGGTATAGCCGCTGGCAATCAGAAATTCCGTCGACAGCGTCATGCGGCCTTCGAGAAAAGGCCGCAGAATCGCGCCACGAAATTCGGGAACGGCTATGCCGACGAACCCGTCGCCCAGGGGTTTTGCGCGAACGTATTCAAATTCGCAGCGGGCCTTGAGGTGGAATGGGAGATGGTTCTCGGTGGCCACAGCGTCCCAGATCAGACGCGGCGCTTCCGGTACGGGCGCGCCAAAGAGATGGTCTCGGGCATCGGCCTGCGCATACGAGACAAAAATCGAGCCCTGCGAAAACGTTCGCTGTAGCGAAACCGTGACGACGCGATTGAGGGAAGGGCCTTGGTCCTCTTGCAGGCCCGTATCGGGATCAATTTTTGCCAACTCCTGCGCGTTGGTGACGTGCCGGAGCGTAATTCTGAAATTGGTTTGCTTGACGGTCTTATCGAGAACGAGTTGATAGGCGCGAGAAGGAGCGAGCAGGGTTGGGACTACATCTCCGGTGCCGATGCGCGGATCCTCGGTGTGAAACGCCTCACCGTAACTGAGCGCTATCGAAGGAAGGAAGGTACTGTCCGGCGGAAGGATAGTTAGCGTTGCCTTCGGGAGGGTGAGGCCGGCAAGTTTGTTGAAAGAATTCTGAGGATTGATCTTGTCGTTGTTGTCGAAGGTTATTTCTTCGCGGCGAACGCCGAAGTCGTAGTGGAAATACTTGCTTAGGGAGCCGTCGAGGGCGACATAGGGCTCGGCGAAGGAAAGCGTTAAGTCGTTGGTGGTGACGGGCTGGAAAACGCCCTGGCCGTCGGCACGCTTCAGGTCGAGGTCACGTGGAGCATCGCGGCGCAGGTCGATGCCGCCCAAAAGGCTAAGCCAGGGACGAATCTTCTGCGTATAGAAAAGCCCCCCTCCTGCGACGGTGCGAGACTCGCTCTGCTGGATTAGCCCATCGCCGAAATTGGATCGCAACGTTAGAGCGTACTCTCGAAAAAAACCGGAGAGGCTAAGTTGTGCACGGTCGTTGATGCGCCAAGTGTCGCTGGCCACGAAGATACCAGTGTGCGTGCGATCCAGTTGGCGGTCGTCAACGGTATCGTCAGGCACGGATACATCGATCGGGATCAACCCGGGCACAAACGAAAAGCCGTAATAGCCCACGCCGAACAGCGAGAGTTCGTGGCGGCCACGCTTGAATTGGCGAAACGCATTGATCTTGTATTGCTGCCGGTGCTCGAGTCGTTCGAGAAAACCATTGCCATAGCCGGCTTCCAGAGCGACCCCGGCATTCGTGGCCGGATTGCGCGGACTCCATCCCGCAACGAGGTCGATGTCGCGATAGTCGCCGGTCAACTCAACGAAATCCGCCAAACGCTGCCGCGGGACATAAGCGGCGGCGAGATCGATCGAATGATTCCCTTCCCGAACGTTGAAGGCGCCGCCATCCACGGTCACCGCGTCAATGACGGGCCCGACCAGAGAATTCGGATCGGAGTAGCCGTTTCCGTGGGCGTTGGCGGGCAAGTTGTTTGGATACAGAAAATTCCCGATCTGAAAAAACTGCGCGATCGGTTCACCGTGATCGCCCGCCACGCCGGGCGCGAAGTATTGCGGAGCCTTAATGCCGCCCGAAGCAGTTTCGATGGGAAGGCCCGGAATAGAGATGGGGGCGCCGGGACGTCCCGGATTGGCCTCCAAGACTTGATCATGAACAACCACTTGCGCGGATGGGTCCGGAGCCAACGCGGAAGGAGCCGAGCCGAAGACCGTGACCGACTGGCTGGTGGATGCGAGCTTCTGAAACTGAAGCGAGATCTCGACTGCTGCGACTGCATCAACGGTGACGTCCGCACTTACCGGAGCGAACGAGGCACTCTCGGCGGTCACATGGTACCGGCCGGGAGCGAGATCGTGGAACTCGAAGGTTCCTTGAGAGTCGCTGGTCGTAGTGCGAACGACATCGCCCGACGGACTTAGGAGTCCTAGACGGGCGCCCGGAACGGGCGAGCCTTGAGGATCGACGATGCGTCCGGAAATTTGCCCCGTGCCCGTTGCAGCCAGAAGACCAAAACAGGAAAACAAAAGCAGGGACAGGAAAAAACACGCCGGGAGCGGAAATGACGATTGTAGATTTTTCTTTGGCGGCAAATTCGTTCTGGGCCCAGCAGTCTAGTCTACTCGAGTCATGACGGCGTCGTACGCTCCGCCCGCTTTGCCTTCCACCGGCCTCCAACCACCAGAGAGGATTCTGCCATCCTCGCTGAAGGTGCCGGTGTATTTGTGCGCGTCCGTCCAGTGGGTCACGGTATTTCCTTGAACATTCCATTGGTACGAAAGGACGACCCCCGACATATTGGAATAGACGCTGGCTGGAAAAGTCTGACTCGATGGATCGTAACCGATAATTTCCAGGCTCTGGATTTTAAGACCCCGAAAGTAGATCTCGCCGCTCTGTTTGAGAAAAAATTCGCCCGGCAGCCACTCGCACGTCATGCGTCCCGTTATGTCGTCGTCTTTCGAGTCGAGCGTGCGGCCTTTGATGTCCCACGTACCGACCAATCTTTCAAGGCACCTAAGCGCGGGACTCAGCTTCGGCGACTGCTGCGAAGCTGTGGCGGTTGCAGTATTGTTTGTCATATGGACCGATGCTCACTTCAAGCGGGAATTCGTTAGCGAGACGGATCGGAACTCACGGACGGATCATCACTTCATTCGGTCCGGACGGCAAGCTAAACTTGGCTCCACGATCTCGATTTAGTTTCAGAGTTGCGGGGACGTCCAACTCGGCAATCTGAACCTTTCGCGTCCACGAGCCGCTGGTCCAATAGTCAGCGTTGGTGTAAATGGTTGCGCCCACGATCACGTATTTCCCGACTTCTTCATTGTGCCCATCGCGAAACACGAGCACCGCAAGTGGCAGCTGGCTAGCGGGCTCGGCAACCTGCGTTCGGCGAGGGCTAGTGGGAGCTCGGGGAGGCAACGAATTGGATGCGCCGTCGGACGCTAAGAAGTCGGATGATTCGCCCGTTTGCGATTGACCGTAGTTCGTAAGCCGCACCCAATGGTCGCCGTGCAACTCAAGCACCACCGACTCGGCCGGCTTTGGCGCCATGGCGACGGTCTCGGCAGGTCGAAGAACAGTGATTTGGGGCGGAAGCGTCTCGATTGTCCCCGGCTCGGAATCGTCGTCAGAATAGAAGTACGGCGCAAATCCCGGGCCGGCGAAAAAACGGCGCGCGTGACGGGCGTGCACGAAGCCGGTTCTCACGCCGCCGACAGGTCGAATCCCTGGAGCGAACGCAACGCGCCCCTGCGCTCGCGCGGAGGAGGCAAAGAGCGTGACTCCGAGAGCGGCAACAGATAGCGCGATCAAGGGGTTATTCATGGACCGATTCGCTTCAAGTTACGTATAGTCCCGGCGGGCGCAGGAGTCAAGTTTTGCTGCTGGCACTCAGCGGAATGCAGCCTGCTACGGTTGCGCTTGTTGCCGGCGAAGATGGGCGACCACGAGCTTGATTTCGTCGTAGGTAATGTGGTCCGGCAACGTTTCCTTCAACGTCTTGTACCTTTCGATGCCAAGTTGGGCGCAAGCTGCTTCGATCTTTTCTTGATGGTCGCGCTGAATCCAGCGCGGCGCAAAGTCTACGTCGCCGCGTTCCACCATGCCGGCGACCAGCGAAATCACGCTGCTGAGCTGGCGGCCGCGAATTTGCGCGATTTCCTCGAGGGTGCGACCTTGCTCAAGGAGTCTCAACGTTTCTCCAGCGGGGTCGGAGGCCTTGGTTGGGGCTTCGGTGGCGCGAGCGCCATTGCGAAACCGGTGCAGCGCGTCCAAAATCTCTTGCCCGTACAGCTCCGTCTTGCGCTCGCCGAAACCCGGGAGGCGTCGCAACTCGGACAGTGAGCCTGGCTTGCTGCGGCACAATTCCGCGAGCGAGGTGTCGTGCATGATGATGAAGGCGGCGATGCCTTGTTCTCTGGCGGTTGTTCGCCGCCACTCGCGAAGATACTCGCGCAGCTCTTGGTCGGCGTCGGGAATGGCGGAGGCCGCCGAGGCGAGTACGCGCTCGCTGCCCGAGCTCGCGCCAGCCGCCGCTGCTGCAGCCTTGCGTTTGCGCTTGGCGGCTTGAACCGGCTCGGCGAGCCACTGCGGCGTTGCGCCACAGATGTCGCAAGCTTCGCACGATTTCCATTTCTTGTTCTCACCGAAGTGGCGGCAAATCTGCAGATGCCGGCAGGTTTCCGATTCAACGAAATGCCGCACCACGTGATAGCGCTGCCAGGAGCGTTCCTTCTCGGCGGCGTCTTCGATCTGGCCGATAAAATAGGCGAGGAGGCCCACATCTTTCTTCTGCCAAAGCAGAAGGCAGTCGGCGGGAAGTCCGTCGCGGCCCGCCCGGCCCGCTTCCTGGTAATACTGCTCGACCGATTTCGGCAGTGAGAGATGAATGACGGCGCGCACAGCGGCTTTGTTGATTCCCAATCCAAAAGCGATGGTGCCCACCAGCACGCGCACTTCGTCGGACATCCAACGCTCTTGATTGCGCCTGCGAGCGTCGCTTTCCATTTGGCCGTGATACGCGATGGCGGGAATTCCCTGCCCTTCGAGAAAGTCGACAGTCTCTTCCACGCGGTTGATCGTGGGCGCGTAAACGATCACGTTGCTGCCGGCATAGTTTCGCAACGCTCGCAACAACAGCGCGGACTGCGTGCGCGCTTCGCATTCCTTGACGATGTAGCGCAGATTCGGCCGGTGGAAGCTGGCAATGTACTTATCGGGATCGCGCAGCCGCAACTGCTCGATGATGTCGTGACGTACCTGGCGCGTCGCGCTGGCCGTAAACGCCGCGATCGCGCGATCGGGAAAATGCGTGCGCAACGAACTCAACTGGCGATAGTCCGGCCGAAATTCGTGCCCCCATTCCGAGATGCAATGGGCTTCGTCAATGGCGAAAAACGAAACGGGAACGCGCTTGAGCCAGTCAATGGTGTCGGTACGCGCCAGCCGCTCCGGCGAAAGATAGAGCAGCCGGAACGCGCCCTCCGCTGCCTTGCGTACAATGCCGGCCTGCTGATCCGCGGCCATCGAGCTGTTGAGCACGCCTGCGGCGATGCCCATCTGCGTGAGCTGCGACATCTGGTCCTGCATCAAAGCGATGAGCGGTGAAACCACGATGACGGTCTTGCCCTCCGACATCGCCGCAGGAAGTTGGTAGCAAAGGGACTTGCCGCCGCCGGTCGGCATCACCACGCAGGCGTCACGGCCAGCGAGCAAACTGCCGACGATTCGCTCCTGCAAACGACGGAACGAGTCATAGCCCCAGTATTGCTGCAGAGCGGCGAAGATAGTGTCTTTGCTGATTAATAGGCTGATGGAAGTGGCCCTGGAGCATTCTAGCGTGGGGATGGTCTCACAGCTACTGCTGGACGTTCACTTTGACGTCACGTTTTTCCGTGGCTTCCTCAGCGCTGATGCCTGCAAGAGCCAGGAATAGCCCGCCCGAGTCAATGAGCAGCGTCTCGGAGTGTGAATGGGCGTTCGAGGGAGGGACCGAGTTACTGCTTGCTTGACATTGTTGGCGTAAGGCAGTATCCAGCAGCGGAAACTTGTCTGTTCTCGAATGCGCGTGAAAACACTCCGCATAAAGTTTGGAAGTTGCTGCTCGCGGGAGGGCTATCCGTGACCTGGACGCAAGTGTATGACCCGTTGGGCCATTGGTGGCTCTCGACGCTGGTCGCGGCAATACCGGTGGTAGTGCTGCTGAGCGCTTTGGCAGTCTTTCGCATTAAGGCCCACTTCGCCGCGCTGCTGGGGCTGGCAACTTCTTTCTCGATCGCGGTCGCCATCTTCGGGATGCCAGCGAAGATGGGTCTCATAACCGCGGCCTTTGGCGCTGCGTACGGATTCTTTCCCATCGGCTGGATCATCTTGAACGTCATTTTCATGTACGACATGACCTGCGAGGCCGGACGCTTCCAGGTGCTGCAGGAAAGCCTAATGGGTGTGACACAGGACCGGCGTTTGCAGTTGGTGCTGATCGCATTTGCGTTTGGCGCTTTTTTCGAAGGCGCCGCCGGCTTCGGGACACCAGTCGCCGTGACTGCTGCGATCCTGATCGGAATGGGGTTCAAGCCGCTGCAAGCGTCGGGACTCTCGCTGATCGCCAATACTGCTCCGGTGGCCTTTGGAGCGATCGGTACGCCGCTGATCGCGCTACAGGGCGTCACTGGACTGAACCTGCTGGACCTGAGCAGCATGACCGGTCGGATTTTGCCATTCTTTTCCGCCCTGGTGCCCTTCTGGCTGCTGTGGGCTTTCTGCGGCTTCGAGGGAATGATGGAAGTGTGGCCGGCGGCGCTGGTGGCGGGCGTGTTCTTTGCCGTACCGCAATTTCTCGTCTCAAATTTTCACGGACCATGGCTCGTAGACGTAATCGCCTCGGTCTGCTCGATAGCCGCGGTGACCACGCTGCTCTTCGTATGGCACCCGAAGAGAATCTGGGGCTTTGAGGGGCACGAGGCGGGCCGTTCGGCGCGAGGTCGGCACGGACACACCACCGGCGCGGTGGTAAACGCGTGGGTGCCGTGGGTCATCCTCAGCGTAGTAGTTTTCTTGTGGGGCCTGCCTTCGGTGAAGGCCGCCTTGGACAAGATTTCCATCTTCCGAATTCCCGTCAGCGGGCTGCACAATCTCATCCTGCGCATGCCGCCTGTTGTTGTTAAACCGACGGCGGAAGCCGCGGTTTTCCAGTTCAATTGGATTACCTTCTCCGGCACCGGCATCCTGATTGCCGCGATTATTTCCGGGTTCGTCATGGGATTCGGCCCGCTGCAACTCATCCGCCAGTACGGCAGGACTCTGTACAAGGTGAGGTTCTCGTTGATCACCATTTCCGCGATGATGGCAATCGGGTTCATGACCCGCTACTCTGGGTTAGACGCGACGATGGGTCTGGCGTTTGCGAGGACGAAAATATTTTATCCCTTCTTCGGCACGCTGCTGGGCTGGCTGGGCGTGGCGCTCACGGGTTCGGACACCGCTTCCAACGTGCTCTTCGGCAGCTTGCAGAAAATATCGGCCACGCAAGTGGGTATTTCGCCGACGCTGATGGCCGCCGCAAATAGTTGCGGAGGGGTCATGGGAAAAATGATCGACGCGCAGAGCATCGTGGTGGCCAGCACCGCCACGGAGTGGTACGGACACGAAGGCGACATTCTACGCTACGTTTTCTTTCACAGCATCGCGCTGGCGTCGTTGGTGGGTGTCCTGGTGTTCTTGCAAGCCTACGTTTTCCCATTTACGAAAATGGTCGTTCACTGAGTCCGTTGGTTTGACCTTCACCGACGGATGGGGCAAGCTTTTCCTCAAGAGCGCACCGTAGGGATTGCGCTCGGGAGCACTCGTCGAGTCCCGGAAAGGCCGCCGTGGACGCCCGCATTTTTCAACAGCTGCGCACGATTGTTGGCGAGCGCGGCCTGATCACTTCACCGGAAGAGCTCCATACTTACGATTCTGACGCGTTGACGAATTTCCGCGTCATGCCGCGCGGTGTGCTCCTTCCTGCGTCCACGGAACAAGTACAAGCGATACTGTGCTTGTGCCACCGCGAACGGATTCCGTTCGTGGCACGCGGCGCGGGAACGGGGCTGAGCGGCGGCGCGCTGCCGGTCGCTGACGGAGTGGTCATCAGCCTGACGCGCATGAATCGCATACTTGAGGTGGATTTACCCAACGCTCGCGTGATCGTCGAGCCGGGCGTCACTAATCTGGACGTAACGGGACGCGTGCAGTCGCAAGCGTATTTCTATGCGCCCGATCCTTCGTCGCAATCGGTCTGCAGCATCGGCGGCAACGTGGCAGAAAATTCCGGTGGCGCGCATTGCCTGAAATATGGTTTCACCACCACGCACGTTCTCGGCTTGGAAGTCGTACTTCCCGACGGGACTCTGGTGCACCTGGGCGGCAAAACACTGGATGCTCCTGGATACGACCTCGCCGGAGTTTTTGTCGGCTCGGAAGGCACGCTTGGCATCGCCACCAAGATTATTTTGCGGATCGTGAAGCGCCCGGAGTGCGTTCAGACACTTCTTGCTGCATTTGCTTCCACCAATGAAGCCGGCGCGGCCGTTAGCGACATCATTGCCGCGGGCATGCTCCCCGCTGCTATCGAAATGATGGACAACCTTGCGATCCAAGCCGCGGAAGCAGCGGTGCACGCCAACTATCCGAATTGCGGCGCGCTGCTGCTGGTCGAACTCGATGGCCCTGTCGCGGAAGTGCAAGCCTTGATGACGCATGTGGACGAGATTTGCCGAAGCAACGGAGCGTCGGAGATTCGCGTGGCGCAATCCGACGCCGAGCGGGCGCTGGTCTGGAAGGGCCGGAAAGCAGCCTTCGCGGCGATGGGCCGCATCTCGCCGAACTACATCGTGCAGGACGGGGTGATTCCCCGCACCGCGCTACCGCAGGTGATGAGTGAGATCGATAGACTCAGTCAGCAAGCCGGCATACGCGTGGCCAACGTCTTCCACGCCGGCGACGGCAATCTGCATCCGCTCGTCCTCTACGACCGCCGCATCGCCGGGCAAGAAGAGGCCGCGGAGGCGCTGTCTTACCGCATTCTCGAAATTTGCATCGCGGCGGGCGGCTCGATCACCGGCGAGCACGGCGTGGGCGAAGACAAAAAGATGGCCATGTCGAAAATGTTCAGCGAGCCCGACCTGCAAACGATGCAACGCGTGCGCTGCGCGTTCGATCCACTGCAGCTGTCGAATCCGACGAAAGTGTTCCCGCGCCCGCGTTTGTGCGGCGAAACACCCGGCAAATACGTTCCCCACGCGCTTGAGACCTCCGGAATCGCGGAGCGCTTCTGACGATGGACGCCGGCGTTTCCTCCAAGACAGCTATGGTGACCGACGCGTTTGTCGAGGCCGCGCGCGCGATCGCTTCGACGGAGCATATCCGCGCCGCCGGCTCTGAAGACGCCGTTGCCCGCGTTCAGCCGCAATTCGTCATCGCGCCTACAAGCGAGCAAGAGCTTGCCAGCGTGCTGAAACTTGCCAACGACGCCGGGCTCGCCGTAATCCCGCGCGGCGGAGGCACTAAGCTGGCCTGGGGCAATCCGCCCAACCGCGCCGACGTCGTCCTGTCCACCGCACGCCTCAACCAAGTCATCGAGCATGCCTGGGCCGATCTAACGGTGACCGTCGAAGCTGGCTGCTCGATGCAACACCTGCAAGAGGCTCTCGCGCGACACGGACAGCGCCTTGCGCTCGACGCTTTGTGGCCGGACCGCGCCACAATCGGCGGCGTGCTCTCCACCAACGATAGCGGTGCGTTGCGTCTTCGTTTCGGCGCACTGCGCGACCTGATCATCGGCGTGACGCTGGCCTTGCCCGACGGCACACTGGCCAGCAGCGGCGGCAAAGTCGTCAAGAACGTAGCGGGCTACGACCTGCCAAAACTTGCCACTGGCGCGCTCGGGACGCTCGGCATCATCACCCGTGCCATCTTCCGCCTGCATCCGCTGCCGAAGGAAACGCGCACAATCTCTTGCCCAACTCGCGACATTCGCGAAGCCCAGCACCTCATCCTCGCGATTCAGGATTCGCAGTTGGCGCATTCCGCGCTTCAAGTACGCGTGGTCGCAGACGCGCCACCGCAGGTCGATGTTCTCTTCGAAGCCACCCAAGCAGGTCTCACCGCGCAAACCGAGCAGTTGAAATCGATCCTCGCTCCCAATCTGCTCACCGATCCCGGCCCGGTCGTCTGGAAATCCCGGCAGGAGCTATGCGGCGCCGCGAAGCGCGACGACTTGAATTCCGCCACAGCCAAGATTTCCGTTTTGCCCGCCCGCATCGCCGACGCCATGGAATCGCTGGCGAGCACCTCCGCAAGCAAAGTTCGTTGCAGCGCGGTGGTGCAGGCCACCGGAATCGGCTGCGTCCTGCTCGAAGGCGAGCCCAGCACTCTGGCATCGACGCTCAAGTCGTTTCGTGTGGTTCTCGAAGCTGCCGGCGGTTCGCTCGCCATCGCGCATCACCCCGCGTCCATGCCTCCACTCGACGCCTGGGGCGAACCGGGCGACGCGCTGCCACTGATGCGCGCGGTAAAGCAACAGCTCGACTCCAAGGGCACGCTAAATCCGGGCCGTTTCGTAGGGGGCATCTGATGCGGGACCACGCGATGCTGTCACTTGCCCTAAGCGCCTTCGATACGCACCATCCGCCGTCCAAGGAAATCATCGACCAGTGCGTGCATTGCGGCTTTTGCCTGCCGGTATGCCCGACGTATGTTCTCTGGAACGAAGAGATGGACTCGCCGCGCGGGCGAATCTATCTCATCAAGCTGGCCGACGAAGGCAAGGCCGCGATCAATCCGCAGTGGGTCAGCCATTTCGACAGCTGCCTGGGCTGTATGGCGTGCATGACCGCGTGCCCCTCCGGCGTCGATTACGGCAAACTCATCGAAGCAACGCGCGCGCAGATCGAACGACAGCACAAACGCTCTGCCGCGGAAAAGCTCTATCGCCGGTTTATCTTCAACCTATTCACGAAGCCCGATCGACTCCGGAAGTTGCGCTTGCCGCTTCTCGCATATCAGAAGTCCGGCGTGCAATCGCTCCTGCGCGCCAGCGGCATGCTCAAGCTCTTGCCGAAGAATCTTCAATCGATGGAAGCGCTGCTGCCCCAACTCCCGCCAAGTGAATCGATTGCGAGCCTCACGCAGGCGGATGGCACAAAGCGACGCCGCGTCGGTCTGCTGCTCGGATGCGTTCAGCGAGAGTTCCTGCCGCAAGTGAATGCGGCAACCGTGCGCGTGCTCGCCGCCGAAGGCTGCGAGGTGGTCGCGCCACCCGAACAACCCTGCTGCGGCGCACTCCTGGTCCACGCTGGAGAAGAAACCGCGGCCATCGCGCTCGCGCGCCGCACCATCGAAGTCTTCGAGCGCGCCGGCGTAGACACCATCGTCACCAACGCCGCCGGGTGCGGCTCCAACGTGAAAGAGTACGGCCACCTGCTGCGCGACGATCCGCAATATGCCGGCCGCGCACGCGCGTTCGCAGCCAAATGCAAAGACGTCACGGAACTTCTCGCCGAACTCGAACCCCGCGCGCAGCGAAATCCGCTGCCGCTACGCGTCGCCTATCACGATTCGTGCCACCTGCAGCACGCGCAAGGTGTGCGCCTCCAGCCAAGAGCCCTCCTGCAGCGCATTCCCGGCCTGGAGCTGGCGGAAATTGCCGAGGCCGCCGTCTGCTGCGGATCGGCAGGCATCTACAACCTGGTGCAGCCCGACGCAGCCAACGCTCTGGGCGACCGCAAAGCCCAGCTGATCACGCCCCTAAACGCGGACGTCGTCGCCACCGGCAACCCCGGCTGCCTGCTGCAATTGCGCTCCGCATTGGCGAGGACCGGCAGAAAAACGCCGGTCGTGCACACGATTCAGCTTCTGGATGCGTCACTCCGCGGCCGATCGATTGATTCCCTCGTCGAATGATCGCGATCGCGGCGCCTCCCGATTTGAGGCGGGCTATTTCCTGAGGATGGATGCGAGCAGTTCGATGGGATGCAGCACCGCTCGCGCGAAGCCGCCCTGAAGCTGCTCAGTGCAGGAAGTTCCGCTGGCGATCAGAGCGCGCTTCCCACCGCTTCGTTCCTGCTGAATGATCTGCGTGAAGAGATCGGCTCCGACCGCCATGCTGAGATCGTAGTACTCCGTCTTGTAACCGAAGCTGCCCGCCATTCCGCAGCACTCCACGTTAGAAGTCAGCACGTCGAAGCCGATTTCACGCAGCAATTTCTCCGTAGGCTCCGCACTGCCGATCGTTTTCTGCTGGCAATGCGCGTGGAAGAAAAGTTTTTGCCCTACTGGTGAGTGCGAAGCATCGAAAACTTCCAGCGGCTTGCGGCCGGATTTCTCCAACAGCTTGATCACGTACTCGACGGGATCAAATGCCCGCGCCCGAAAGCGTTCGAATCGCTCTTTACTGTCCAGCAAGTGCCTCAGGTCGCGCCGGAACATCGACAGCGAACTCGGCTCGACGACGACGATGTCGCGGCCCTCGCTGACGTAGCGTTCCAGCTCCGCGGTGGCGCGCTTTGCGTGGTTCTTGGCCGTGGCAATCATGCCCTGGGACAACGCCGCTCGTCCTTCGGGCACCGACTCGCTCACCACCACGTCCGCGCCCAGTGCGCGCAGCACCTCCAGCGTTGCCAGTCCTCGATGCGCCAGGCCGTAATTCGTGAAAACGTCCGCAAACAGGACGGCCTTCGACGCTCGCGGCCGTACTCCCACCTCTTGTTTTCGAGCCGCGTGCACCAGCGTTTGCTTCGGGAATTGCGGCAGCGTCCGCCGCCGGTCGAGCCCGACCCACCGCTCCAGTGCCATCCGCACTGGTTTCGCGTGTCCCGCACTATCGGACAAGGAAGCCAGCGCCGCGAGTTTCGCGCCTCCGATGCGGTACGCCATCGAAGCGAGACGCGCTCCCCATTTCGCGAAGTAATGATAGTTCCCGAAGAAAATCTTGGACGCCGGAGCGCTCCTATCCTCCGTCGCAGCGCCGGTCACCGATCCCAGCGCGCTTCGCAACGGTGTGCTCTCCACCGTGCGATTCAAACGATCGGCCAAATTCTCGTTCAGCCAGGGAATATCAATCTTCACCGGGCACTGATTGACGCATCGCGAACAGCCCGTACACAACTCCGAGAATCGTGCGTTCTCGAGCTTCGCCGTGCCTGCTTCCCACGCTCCGCCGATGCCGCCGGAATAGGTCTCGCCGCCGAACGCATGGCCGCCCACGGTCTGAAAATTCGCGCAGGAGTTCAGGCACGCGCCACAGCGAATGCAATTCAGCGTCTCGCGAAGCACGGGGTCTTCCCGCATGCGCATGCGCCCGTTGTCGATCAGCACCAGGTGAAACTCGCGCGGCTTGATCGGTTTGCCAGGCATGGCGAAAGCCGGATCGCTGAGGGGCGGACTGATGAAACTGGTATAAGCCGCGAGGCTCTGTCCCGTAGCGCTCGCAGCCAGCAGTTCCAGAAACGGAGCCATCTCGGAACGCGCCGGAACGATTTTCTCGATGCCGGAAATCGCGATGTGCACCGGCGGCAGGAAGCTCGCTAGGCGAATGTTGCCTTCGCTCTCGACGAGCATCAGTGTGCCCGTGTCGGCGGCGATCAGATTGGCGCCGGTGATGCCGATGTCTGCGTATAGAAACTTGTCGCGCAGCCGCTCACGCGCAAACCTCGTCAGGGCCTCTCCGCTATCCAGCGGAAGATCGGTCTTGAACTTGCGCTTGAAGAGCGCGGTGATGCGCTCCCGGCTGTAGTGCAGCGCCGGCGCAATGAAATGCGATGGCTGCTCATTCGCAACTTGCAATATGAATTCGGCGAGGTCGGTCTCGACCACTTCAATGCCATCCGCCTCCAGAACGTGGTTCAACCGGATTTCTTCCGACGTGATGCTCTTCCCTTTTACGACCATCTTCGCCGCGCGCCAGTGACACACGTCCAGGACGTACCGGCAAGCGTCATCGGCTGTGCTGGCGACAAAAACATGGCCACCGCGCGAGCGAATCGTGTTCTTGAGCGTTTGTACCAAGTCCGGCAGACTGGCAATGGCCTTTTCTTTGATCTGTCGCGCCTGATCCTTCAAAGCGTCGTAATCGGGGATCGCCGCTGTGGCCAAATAGCGGCCGCGATTGAACCCCTGCGTATTTCGCCTGACGGCCGGACTTTCAATTTCCAACGCCATCCGAATGGCACGCAGCAGCCTGGACTTGTCGCTCTTGTTTGCGACGTCGCGGGGCGCTTCGACTGCCGCTGGTTTGAGGTTCGCGTCCGCCATGGGAGTCCGTTACTCTAGCAAAAGTATCAGCAAGCGGTGCGGGCCGTGCACCCCGATCACCAGCGGCCCCATGTCCGCCGTCGCACTCGGCCCGGTGATGAAGATCAGGTTTCGTTTCAGCCCCTCTCCCTTCAGGCATCCGGGGTCGAAGAGATCGCGCGGCCGCTCCACGATTCGTTCGCTCGCAAGCAACACGATGTTCAGCGGCATCAGCAGGCTCGTGACTCCAACCAGCGGCCGCCCCAGCGCAACGCACACCGAGCCGGTGCTCGCCACGCCCGCAAACGCTTCCGTAAGGCCTACTCCCGCTTTGGCGAGTTGTTCATCCTCTGGACGCAGGATCACACCCCCTAGACCCGGAAGCGCAGCCAGAAGCTGCGGCGCCAGAAACTCCGCCTCACTCAAGACGATGCCCTTAGCACCCTCCGCGGCTCTCTGGACGGAGCTGCGTATCGCCAGGGGCGAACGTTCGCAGCGCCACACGGTCGCACCAGCTTGACTCGCATTTTCTTCGAAGGTGGCAATGAGGTCGGGCATCTGGACTGGATATTGTGCAGTGGCAGCCACAGGAAGTCTATGTGGGTAATGCACGGCCGCGGGTTTCTGCCCCGAACGGTATCAGCAGCAGCCCTACCGCAAATGCCAGCGACGTCAGCGCTACCGGGATTCCCAGCGATCCGTACCGTTGAACGCCAGCGCCCACCAGAAAGGTGATGCCAGCTCCACCAAAACGCGCAAACGATGTGGAGAACGCGAACGCGCTCGCCCGGCATTCCGTCGGGTACTGTTCCGGAAGCCACAAAGTGTAGACCGCAAAGTTTGCTCCGCCCAGGCCCAGAAAGAAAAGGCACACGAAAAACCACGGGAGCGCCGCCGCTCCAAGATAAAACACTTTTCCAAACGTCAGCGCGATGAACGCCGCCATCAACGCAAAGTACGACGCCAGCGCGCCTCGCCGCCCGAGCCGCTCCGCAAGCCACGGCATCGCCAAACAACCCAAGATCGTCGCAAAAGAAACCAGCATGACCGCCCGCGATGCGAGTTGCGCCGCCTGCGGTCCAACGCGCCCGCTAGCCTCCGCCAGCGCCGTAACCGCCGCAGGCACGTACACGGTGCCGGCCCACAACCCGCAGATCGACGCCAGCATGAACACCGAATTCAAGATCGTTCGGCGCCGCCACGCGCTTGTAAACAGCGTCGCAAACGGACGCCAGATCTCCCACGAGCGCACGACTCCCCTTTTGCGCGTCCAGCACTCTGGCTCCGTTACCCCGTGGCGAATCCACGCTAGCAACAGCGCGGGCAGCCCCCCTACCGCGAACATCGCGCGCCAACCGAAGCGGCTCCCAATCGTAAAGTTGACCAGCGCTGCAAGAAAAACGCCCACGTAGTATCCGGTGTGCATGTAACCCGCTCCGGCCCGCCGCCGGTGCTCCGGCCATTCTTCGGCGACAAAGGTGCCGCCCATCGCCCATTCGCCCCCAATCCCAATCCCCGCCAGCAAGCGAAGAATGGCTAGCTGCCAAACGCTGGTGACGAATGCGCTCAAGAAGGTAAACAGCGAATACCAGACGATCGTCAGCATCAGCGTGCGAACCCGCCCGAACTTGTCTCCGACCGGCCCCCAAAGAAAAGCGAGCCCCCAGCCAAGCAGAAACAAAGCGAACAATAAGCCGCCATAAAACCCGATATTCCCTTTGGTAGCGGCTATGCCCGAGCGGGGGAGAAGATCTCGAAGCGACGGTACCAGCACGAGCGCATAGATAAAGGAATCCATGCCGTCTAGCGTCCACCCGCCCCAAGACGCCCAAAAGCCACGAATCTGATTTCGCGTCAGGGGCGCGTCAGCAGTGCGGGCGCCGGAACTCGCGATCGCAGTCGTCATCGCGGCTCTCGTTACCTCGTCACTTCCTCACTTCGCTTTTCTCTTATCCATACGCCCGCACAAAAAAGTAAACCGTCATCCCCGCCCCGACAAGAATCACGAATCCCCGAACCCAAGACTGTGGCAACTTCTGCGCGTAATGCGCCGCCAGGTACCCGCCGCCAACCGCTCCGATAGTCATCACCAGCGCCTGCGGCCACACGATCGCGCCGGACACCACAAACGTAAACGCTGCCACCCCGTTGATCACGCCGCCAAGGATCACCTTCAGCGCGTTCATCTCGTGGATGTCCGTCATTCCCAGCGCTGCCAGCATCGCCAGATTGATGATGCCTACGCCCCCGCCGAAGTATCCCCCGTACACCGCCACGACCAATTCAAAGATAGAAGCGCCCACGACCGCCGAATTGCTGGAGTCCCGCGAAATGTCCGCGCCGATCCGCTTGGTCAAGTGCTTGCCGAAAATAAACAGCAGCGTCGCGCCCAGCAGCATCCACGGCAGCACCCGCAGAAACGTTTGCGCCGGTGTCCGGATCATCAGCATGGCCCCAGCTAACCCGCCCACCACGCTCGTCGCGATCAGGGGAATCATCACCCGCCGCGCAATGCTCATGCGTTTCCGGTACGCGCCGCCGCTAGCGGTGACACCGATCCAGAGTGCGAGTGTGTTTGTCGCGTTGGCAGGAACTGGCGGCACGCCGGTGAACAACAGCGCCGGGAATGCGACGAAGCTACCGCCGCCGGCCACGGCATTGATGGCACCGCCCAGTGCCCCGGCGGCGATTAGAAAGATCGCTTGTCGGATGTCCAAGCCAAGTCTTTTATCACGAATCCGCTGCGCCACTCTACCCGAGCCCGCAAGACGCAGTTGGCTCTCTCCCAGACCTCCTTCCCGTCCTTTCTCTCCTCAACCTCCTTTACTTCCTCGATTCTCAGTAGCATCATCTTTTTCGCTAAATTCACTTTGTTTTCCGCTCAAGAGGGAGCCATCGCCGTGGCCAAATCACGCGCCAAAAAATCCAAATCCAAACCGACCTCCAAGCGCGAGGCGAAATCATCCGCTCCCAAGCCCCGCGCAACCCCACCCGCGCCTTCCCCCAAGCAGAACGAAGCCCAGATCGCCGTCCACTGGAAAGAAGAAGAACTCTTCTATCCCTCGCCCAGATTTATCGCGCAAGCCAACCTCAACGACCCCGACACCGTCGAGCGCTTTAGCGAAAAGCATTTCCCCGAATGTTTCCGCGAGTATGCCGAGCTTCTCCACTGGGATCACTATTGGCACACCACTCTCGACACCAGCAATCCTCCCTTCTGGAAATGGTTCGTCGGCGGCAAGCTAAACGCCTGCTACAACTGCGTCGATCGCCATCTAGCCAAGCACAAAAACAAAGCCGCTCTCATCTTTGTCCCCGAGCCCGAAGCCGAAGCTGCCACCGTCATCACCTACCAAGAACTTTATCGCCGCGTCAATGAAGTCGCCGCACTCCTCCGCGATTTCGCCGGCCTCAAAGCTGGCGACCGCGTCACCATCCACATGCCTATGATCCCCGAGCTGCCCATCACCATGCTCGCCTGCGCACGCCTGGGCGTCGTCCATTCCGTCGTCTTCGGCGGTTTCAGTGGCGAGGCCTGCGGCTTGCGTGCGGCAGACTCCGGCAGCCGCGTGCTCATCTACGCCGACGGCTACCACCGCAACGGCAAATGGGTCGATCACAAAGGCAGCGCCGACATCGCCGTCGAAACCGCGAAAAAAGAAGGCCAGACCGTCGACAAGGTTCTCATCTGGAAGCGCTATCCCGGCCACTTCCGCTCCGAATCTCCTATGATCATGGGCCGCGATTTCTTCATCGACGATGTCCTCCACGACTACCGCAATCACATCGTCGAGCCCGTCTCGCAAGACGCCGAAGCCCCGCTCTTCCTCATGTACACCAGCGGCACTACCGGCAAGCCCAAGGGCTGCCAGCATCGCACCGGTGGCTATCTCGCCTACGTCGCGGGTACGTCCAAGTATTACCAGGATATTCACACCGACGACGTTTATTGGTGCATGGCCGACATCGGCTGGATCACCGGCCACTCCTACATCGTCTACGGACCGATGGCTCTCGCCGCCACCAGCGTCCTCTACGAAGGTGTGCCGCAATTCCCCGACGCCGGCCGCCCCTGGCGCATCGCCGAGCGTCTCGACGTCAACATCTTCCACACCTCACCCACCGCCATCCGCATGTTGCGCAAAGCGGGCGGCGACGAACCCAAAAAGTACAACTACCACTTCAAGCACATGACCACCGTCGGCGAGCCCATCGAGCCCGACGTCTGGCGCTGGTATCACGAAGTAGTCGGCAAAGGGAAAGCCGTCATCGTAGACACTTGGTGGCAGACCGAAACCGGCGGCTTCCTCTGCAGCACCAAACCCGCGCTCGACCCCATGAAGCCCGGCAGCGCAGGCCCGCCCGCGCTAGGCATTTATCCCATCATCTGGGACGAAGAAGGAAAAGAAGTGAAGGCAGGTTCGGGCTCGGCTGGCAACATCTGCATCCGCAATCCCTGGCCAGGAATCATGCAAACGATCTGGGGCAGCCCGGACCGCTTCGTCAATCAGTACTACCAGAAGTATTGCAAGAATCCCGACAGCAAGGACTGGCACGATTGGCCCTACTATGCCGCCGACGGCGCCGTTCTCCCCGCCGATGGTTACTTCCGGATCCTAGGCCGCGTCGACGACGTCATCAACGTCGCCGGCCATCGCCTCGGCACCAAAGAAGTCGAGTCCGCTTGCCTCTCCATCCCGGAAATCGCCGAAGCCGCCGTTGTCCCCGCCGTCGACGAAGTCAAAGGCCGCGTCCCCGTCGTCTACATCTCCCTAAAGCCCGGCGTCGCCGCGTCCAAGCAAATTCAAGAGAAAGTCACCGCTACGATCGAAACCATGATCGGCAAAATCGCGCGCCCCAAAACCATCCACATTGTCCCGGACATGCCCAAAACCCGCTCCGGCAAAATCATGCGCCGCGTTCTCGCCGCCATCTCCAATCAAATGGACACCGGTGACATCACCACGCTCGCCAATCCCGACATCGTCGAGCAAATTCGCGAACAAGTCCAAGGCCGCGCCCGCGCCCCGCTGAAAGAAGGCCCGGCCGACATAAAGCTCTTCGGCGAAGAACGCTAACTCGGAGCCCGCGCCTAACTTCCGCCCGCCGGCCACGTTACTCGTAGGGGTGCAGCACCGTCGCACCCCAGCCTGGCAACCAACGCAGGTTCTTGCCGTCCCAAACGCTCGCGAACGATGGAGAAGGCGTAGAATTGACCCGTCGTGAAAAAACGCCACCGCGAGACACTTTGCAGCTTCAGCCCTGGCGTGCTTGTCGTGCATGTCGCCCGTGCGCACCGCGGCTCAACAGCCAACCGAGCCGCCACTCAGACCGACAGCGCTAACATCGAAGTGAGAGTGAACGTTGTCCTCGTGCCGGTCGTGGTCCGCGACGCGCAAAGGCGTCCTTTAGTCAGCATGGTCCATTCGTTGGGACAAAGTCCTAAACGTACGAGTACTTGAACCGCGCCCACAAGGCAACAACGCCGTTCTTGCCTCTTTTCAATGGCTGTCCACTCCGTGCGGCTGTAGAATCCCGAAATCTTTTGGAGGACAAAATGAGAAAAATCCCATTCCCTCATACCCCGATATGCGTCCTGCTCGTTTTGCTGCCGTTTGCAGCCCCAGTACAGGCTGCGTCATCGCAAACCTTTGTTTCCAAGTCCGGCAGCGATACCAACGCCTGTACGATAGCCGCGCCGTGCCTTACCTTTGCACGCGCCGTTGCCGTTACCTCGGTCGGTGGAGAGATCGACGCCCTGACTCCTGGCAACTTCGGGCCCGTCGCAATTACCACCTCCGTCACCATCGACGGCAAGGGCATGGGCAGCATATCGACCGACTTCTCATCGGACTCGCCTCTCACCGTGAATTTGCCCGCGGGAAGCGCGGTCGCCGTGCGAAACCTTTCGATGAACGGAACGAACGGTACTTCCGTCGGCGTCGATCTCTTAGGTAGCGGCTCGCTCCTGATTGACGGATGCTCCTTCAGTGGATTTATCAACGTGGCTGTCTTCGACGAGGCTGCAGCAGCCGCTAACCTCGTGGTAAGAAATAGCACTCTGGAGGGCGGGTTCGGTGGATTAGAAGTCGAAGCTTCCACGAATGTGACGCTGGACCACGTTTCCATCACAGGATTTTCCACGACGGGCGTCGGCATCTATGGCTCTTCCCCGGCCGTGACCATCACAGACTCAGTGATTACGGGTGGCAGCACCGGAGTATTAATCGATACGACCGCTGGCGCGTCGACCGTCGCGATGATCGAAAGAACTACCGTCTCGGGTGCTTCCGGAGTCGGCGTCTCTACGGGTAAGGGAGTAACCAACCTCGACAACAGCACGTTTTTCACCAACAACGTCGGGATCGAGGCCAAGACCAGCGCCTTAATCCACATTTCCAACAACAACTTCTACGACAACCACACGGCTATTAGTTGCGATGGAGGCGCCGGAACCGTCCTCAGCGCCGGTAACAACCAGAGGGGCTCCAACAGCGGCGGGCCGCCAAGCTGCTCCACGATCGGCACCTTCACCCTGCAATAAGCCTCTCGAGAAAATTGGCCGGCAGTCAACCAGGCGAAGTCATGACATGTCCCCGACATCGCGTCTTCCGCCGAAGCATTCTTCCGCTCCTCGCGGCTCTTCTTACCTTGGCCATTGGGACTCTCGCGCAATCACCGGCCCCGGCGGGAGTCTCGCTGACCACGGAAGACCGCCTGCAAGCTCCCGGCGGGTGGCCCACAAAGGGCACGGTCCCTCGCGCTGACTTCGTCGGCACCGCCGAGTGCGCCAAATGTCACGAGAAGCTGGCGCTCACCTACATCACCACGCCGATGGCACAAGCCTCCGCCCCCGCCGCGTATTCCCAAGTGCTTCAATTCCACGGCCAACTGTCCGCGCAACTTGCTCCTTACCATTACGAACTCGCACGCGACGCTGCAACCGTAAACTATTCCGTCACCGACGGCTCCTCCTCGCTCAGCGCCGTCCTCGTCTGGGCTTTTGGCCTGGGGCAAAAGGGGCAGACCTACATCTATCAACGTGAATCCGGTCAGAGAGCATCTAATCCGAGCACCGAGATCTTCTACGAGAGCCGTCTCAGCTTCTATCGAACGCTACAAGGCCTGGACCTCACCACCGGCCACAACAGTGCCACACCCGGCGACCTCGAATCCGCCCTGGGCCGCCGCATGGACGCCGATGAAACACGTCGCTGCTTCGGCTGTCACACTACCGCTTCGACGACCTCCAATCGCTTCGATCCATCACACGTGACGCCCGGTGTCACCTGCGAAGCCTGCCACGGCCCCGGCGCTAAACATGTCGCCGCCATGAAAGCGGGAAAAATCGCAGACGGTCGCCGCGCGATTCTCGATCCTCGCCACCTCGACGCTGCTACCTCCGTCGATTTTTGCGGTGCGTGCCATCGCACTCGCGGCGACATCCTGCAAGGCGGCTTCACCGGTGTCGTCAACGTCCGCTTCCAACCCTATCGCCTCGAGAACAGCCGCTGCTGGCGAAACGGCGACGCCCGACTCGCCTGCACCGCGTGCCACGACCCGCACCAGCCGCTCGTGCGCGACGCTGCCTCGTACGACCAGAATTGCCTAGCCTGCCATGCCGCAGCTTCACACGAACCCGCAAGTTCACACGAAAACCGACAGAGCGATCGCCCCGGTGCCGCCTGCCCGGTAAGCACAAGAGATTGTGTCACCTGCCACATGCCCCAAGTCGAGCTCCCCAGCATGCACGCAACCTTCACCGATCACCGTATCCGCATCGCCCGCCCCGGCGAACCCTATCCCAATTAAATCGATTCAGTATTGACTAAAGTCGAGAAGAAGCCTTAAATGCATCGCACCGAAATGAGCGCGCCGCTAACCGCAGCTGTGCACCAAAATTCGCCGGCAAATCCTCCTCCGCAGGCTCTGCCTTCTAACCGCCTGCTTTGTCTCGACATCTTCCGAGGTCTCTGCGTCGCCGGCATGATCCTGGTCGACAATCCCGGCGACGACGCGGCCGCCTACTGGCCGATCAAGCATGCCGACTGGAATGGTTGGACCCCGGCAGATTTCATCTTCCCGTCCTTCGTGTTCCTCGTCGGAATTTCGATCGTCTTTTCCTTCCGTGCGCGTCTCCAGCGCGGCGAGTCGCGAGGTCACATTTTCGTCCATGCCGTCAAACGCGCCCTAATCCTCATCGCCGTCGGGCTGTTCGTGAACGCCTTTCCCGTGTTCCATCTGTCCGATTGGCGGATCGAAGGCGTCACCCAAAGAATTGCCATCTGCTATCTGATCTCTGCGACCTTGGTGTTGTGGTCCGGCCAGCGCGGGCAAATCGTAGCCATCGTGGCGTGTCTTGTAGGCTACTGGGTCTTGATGCGCTTCCTTCCCGTGCCGGGTCTAGGCGTGCCGGGACGCGACATTCCTTTCCTCGACCCCGATCGCAATATGGGCGCCTGGCTGGATCGCAAACTCTTCATGGGTCATCTTTTCGAAGGCACCCGCGATCCCGAAGGCATTATCAGCACCATCCCGGCCATTCCCACTTGCTTGTTCGGAGTCCTCACTGGCCGATGGCTTCAGTCCGAACGCGCGCCTGGGGTAAAAGTTGGTGGGATGCTTGCCGCAGGTATCACCGGACTAATCGCGGGAGAAATCGGGAACCTGTGGTTCCCGATCAATAAGCATCTCTGGACGAGTTCGTTCGCGGTTTTCACCGCCGGATTTGCTCTCGTTTTCCTCGCGCTATTATATTGGGCGCTCGAAATCCGCCGCTGGCGCGGCGCTTGGACGATGCCGATTCTTGTCTTCGGCATGAATGCGATTGCAGGTTTTGTTGCCGACTCCTTCGTGTACGGCCCGGCGTGGAGCTTTCACGCGCAAGGTCCCAACGGCGAAACCATTACGTGGATGCAATGGGCCAACGCACGCTTCCTGTCGTTGGGTGTAAGTCCCGCGAACGCATCATTGCTCTACTCGCTGGCCGCGGTGTTGTTCTGCTGGGTTCTTCTCTGGATGCTCTATCGCAAGAAAATCTTCATCAAGATCTGACGACAACCTTCGTCGACTGCAAACGAGTTTTTCAACCCGCCGCCAATTCGTACAGATACTCCACGTGCGACCGCGCAGCGCCATCCATGCCTTGAACCTTCGGGTTCGTCGACTCGATCAAGTAATACTCGTCCGGGGCGTGCGCTCCATTTCCATGGCCCAAGCCAAAGTGTCCCGCGGGCAGCCGTAGCGGATCGCCGGTGAACACGTAGCCGGGCCACGACCCCGCCAGGCGTGGCAGGATCACTGGATCGATCCCGTTCCGTTTGTACACCGTCTCTGCGACGCGAATGACGGCTGAGTCTGCCGGGGTGCTTGTGGGATCGTAGCCGCCGCTCATGTGCACATCGATGTCGGCGAAGCCTTTTTTCGTCAGGTGCGCTTTCAACGCTGCCAACGCCTCCGCCGCGGTCATGTCCGGAACCAAGCGCATGTCGATCTTCGCTACTGCCTTGCCCGGCAGAATCGTTTTCCCGCCCGGCCCGGTGTAGCCACCCACCAGCCCCTCAATGTTGATCGTCGGCCGCGACACCAGCATCTCCATCGACTCTTGCCAGCCGACATCGTGAATCCAATGATCCACGCCTTGCAGCTTCTTGGTTTCCGCTTCGCTCAAGCGCTTTGCCGCGTCTGCGATCATTTTCCTTTCCGTATCCGACAGCGGCCGCGCCTTCGCTGCAAAGCCTTCGACTACCGGGTCGTTGCCATCGGGCGACACCAGCGTCGCCAGCGCTTCCACCAAGTGCCATGCCGGACTATCCACCCTCGCTTTGTTGCTCGAGTGCAGATCCTTCTTCGGACCGCGTCCCCATCGCTCGCCACTTGAAGTCAGCTCCAGCTCGACCACGCCTTTCGCGCCGAGGAACATCGTTACCTCGCCGCCGAGTCCTTGTTCGGCATGCGGCATGAACACGCCGCTGCACTTTTTCAGCGCCGCGGCCACCTCGGGCCTGCGAACCACCTGCAGAAAATGCGGCGAGCCGATCTCTTCTTCCCCCTCTGCCACAAAAACAAAATTCACCGGCAGCTTCTTCCCTGCTCCGCGAATCGCGTGCAGCGCCGCCAGAAACGTGGCCTCGGGCCCTTTCTGGTTCACCGCGCCACGCCCAACCAAAACCTTGCCCAGCTCGGGCTTGTCCACCAACGCAGCATCAAACGGCGGCGACGACCACTCCGCCGGATCGGCCTGCTTTACGTCGTACATGAAATACAGGCCGATGGTGCGAGGCGCCCCGGCATCGAGCGTCGCGAAAATTCCCGGCTGTCCGTCGGTCGGCACTTTGGCGACCTGCTGAAATCCGGCATCCCGCAGCATCCGCATCGTCAGGTTGCAGCCTTCGTTCATCCCGCGATTCTCCGCCGCGATCGACGGCTGCTTGATCCACTCTTGCAGACGCTGCACGGATTCATCATGGCGCTTCTCAATCTCCTTCTGAATCGCATCGAGATCGCCCGCAGGAGCCGCCGATGCGCTTGACCCCCAAGTCGGCAGCGCCAACGCCGCCGCGCTAGCGGCCACGCCCTGCAAGAACACGCGCCTGTCTACGCCTCTCTCCAACTCCGCCTGCGTCCGATCGGACTCCGGAAACATGGTCATCGCTTCCTCCACTCGCTTTTTCCTGCATGACTGCGCGTGCCGCATCGCAACGCGAGAGCCTACACTGCCACGCCTTTGGCGACAATACTATGAGGAGAAAGCAGTTGAGTTAGGAAGTGCCGAGCCGGATCGGAGACGATCAGGAACGGCTATTGACGGTGTTGACTGCGGCTACTGCGCGGGGCACTGCGTTTGCAGCGCCGTCTGCATGTCCGCGTCGAGGAGGGCGCCGCGCCAGTGCGCGGAGCAGATTTGCGCCGGCGTTAGTCCGACGGCTTCGCGCAAGTCTGTGCCAGAAAGGTTTGCGCCGGTGAGATCGGCGCCGCGAAGGACCGCGCCGCTCAGCAGCGCTCCTCGCAAGTCCGCATTCCGCAGATCGGCATCCAGCAGAATCGTCCCCTTCATCTGCGCGCCGGTCATGTTCGCCTGGGTGAGCTTCGCGGACGACAAGTCCGCCTGCCCCAAATCCGCGAACGACAAAATGCTTTGCTCCAGCTTGGTGTCCCGGAGGTCGGTGTGCGACAAATCCGTGCGCAGCATTTGCGCGTACCGCAAATTCACGCCGTAAAGCGATGCGCCCGGGAGCTTCGCGTTGGAAAGGATCGCGTTTTCAAAATTTCCGTAGGAAAGATCGGCGCCGCGTAGGTCCGCCGCCGCCAAGTTCGTGTTTCTCGCGTCCACGGACACCAGCGTAGCGTGCCCGATTTGCGCGCGGTCCAGGATGGCGTCCCGCAGCGTAACTTCACGGAGATTCGCGCCGCGCAAGTCCGCTTCCGAGAGGTACGCGCCCTCGAGATTTCCGCGCCACAACCGCGCATTCACCAGAAATGCGCGATACGCCCGGACGAATCGCATATCCACTTGGTTCAAATGCGCGCCTTCTACCGCCGCGAGTTCTGCTTCGGTCCAGTTACCGCGGGGAGGAGGAGCCGAAAGAGTCGTCTCGGTCAGGTCTGCGTACGGGCGATAGCCCACCGACTGAAAAACCTGGGCGGCCCAGCGACGCATGCTCGCTTGCGAACGCTCAGGAGCCGCGTCGCCGTCAGCGGGGAGTCCGCGAATTACGCCAATCGAGAGCAACAGCAACACGAATCCCGCGACCAGGGCTGCGCGGGTTGCGCTGAATCCCATGCGCAACAGATTCTTCGGTTCTTTTCGCAGCAGATCGCCGGGCCGCAGCACGCGCGCGACGATGGTCGGCACGCACGTCGCCGTGGCAATCGAAAGTGTGAACAGGACCGCCTGCAACAGCGTTCCGCGGAAGTCCTGTAGGACGAGGTATCGCAACCAGAACAAGAACAGCGTCGTCGGCACCACCCAGTACGCCAGCGCGGTGGAGACCACCGTTTCCAGTACCGCGAACGAGGAGCGCCCATCGCGCGTCCAACGGAAATGCCTGCGCACCATCCCCATCAAATACCAGGGGCCGTCTTTTTCCAGCGTCTGCCCGTCTTGAAACGTGGCCGGCAACGCCGCCATGCTTCCCCACAGCCGGAGCAGCACGAAATGAAATCGCAAGTAGACGATAAACAGCAGAATCGGGCCTCCGAGATAGAAGCCGCCCATCGGGAGCAAGTTTCCGAGGTGCGGCAGTGGAATCGCCGACGCGTTCATGACCAGCCGCAGGTCCGATGTGAAGGCGATCAGCAGGCAGCAGATCGCGCTGGCGGTCAGCATCAGGAAATAAAACCAGCGCGCTACCTGCGTGGCGTCGCCGATGGCTTTCGAGCTGTCGAACGCCGCCACCGTTTCCGGAAGAATCGCGTCGAACAAATTGGTTCCGCCAAGCCGCCCAACCCACACGCCTTCCGCGCCGTACAGATTCGCACCCATCAGATTGGCGCCGCGCAGCTCCGTGCCCAGTAAATTCGTATCGCGCAGATCGGCCTGCACCAGGCTGGCTCCGCGCAGGTTCGCCATCGAAAGATCCGCACCGGCGAGATTCGTGCGATGAAGTGAAGCGGCTTGCAAATTGACGCCGGTGAGATCCGCCTTCGATAGGTTGACCCCGCACAAGTCCGCTTTGCAGCCGGATTCGCCGCCGGTTTCCACCCAGATGCGGTGCTGGTCCAACACTTCCGCGAGTTCGAGCAGCGAAATCCCTGCCAGGCTTTCTTCTGCCGAAAGTTCCACGGCATGTTCCTGTTCTTGCGTCGCGTGCGTTTCCACGAGCGCTGCGGTTTCCATGTCCAATTCCATTCCTCGAGCTCCTGTCACGGCGTCGTGCGCCAATCCAAGCGCGACTCAGCCTCGTAGCGCCGGGCTTCCGCGGCCTCGGCTGCCGGTGTGATTCCTGCGTCGGACTTCGTGTTTCGAGACGGTGCGGACGCTGCTATCCCCCGTCATTACTTCACACGGATGCGGATTGGCCGCTGCCAAGCTCGCGCGTGCCAACTCTCTCTGGGCACCGTTCATCGTCTACTAGAAGGCCTGTGGAAGTCGCCTGCTCCGAAGTACAGGCGGCTAAGAGGTAACGGCGGTTGTTGAAAACGCAGGGTTTTGGTGCGCTGAGGGGGGTGGCGGGGGTCGGTTAGCCAGGGCTGACCGGTGGCACCAAAATGGGCTGCACAGCGCTGCGGCTGCCGATTGGGTGGCGGCTTGGCGCTGGCCGGACGTAGCGGCGCAGCTGGAAAAAAACACAGCCGGAGCGCTCCGCTGAGGGGCCGAGGCACTCCGGCTTATCCTGCCCGCCTCCGCAGTGAGCGAGCAAGAAGCTTGTAAGAATCCGTGGCGCGAAAGAGCGACGAAAACCGCTGCTAACAGCCTAGACGGCGGTTACTTTACGTCGTCGTCGCCGCGCAGAAACTCGTAGCGTTCGATGGCGGCGACGACGCCGATGGCGCCCTCGTCGCGTGGCTCGGTGCGCTGGACGCGGCCAAGGCAGCGTACGCGCACGGGTCCTGCCAACGTGATTTCGTTGGGCAGGGTCAACAGGATCTCAATAGCTGACCCTTGTTTAACGTCCTTGGACAGAAAGAAATAGACGCCCCGGGAGCTGACATCGCGGGATTCCGTGCTGGTCTCGCCGACCGCCGCACCCGTCGTCCATCGGACGGTAAGCGGCAGCCGCATTTGAAAGCGCTGGGTATTGCGGCGTTCTGAGCCGGTCAAGGCGTAGCCTCCTGATCGAAGGCAAAGTGTATCCGGTAGGGGGGTAAAGGGACAATAGGACTCCGGGTACAAAAAGAATCGATGCTTTGGTAGAGCGGATGTACCAGAACCGGGTATGGCAGGCACGAGGCAATGAGGTAAGGAAGTAAGGACGTGACGATCGGGATTGAGGCATCGCGAATGGCGCTGAGGAGTGGTCCGGCTGCTGCCCGGACCGGGGACGAGAAGGTTTCGCCTGGACTTCGCTTTTGGGGGTACCCCCCGGGGTGTGATAGGAGTTGTGAAGGATGTCCATGAAAATAAAGGGGTTGCGGGTGTGAGTGTGTGTGCGCAGTCGCGGAAGCGACTGAAGCGAAAGGACTTGGTTGGAGGGGTTCGGTGAGGTTCGCAATGATTCGTATGAGCAAATAGGGCGAGTGGGGAGTGGTCCGGCTGCTGCCCGGACCGCGGACGAGTAGCGAGTGGCGGAAGGAGGACACTTCGAGGCCCAGCACCCCCAATTCCGGCCCAGGGATAGACCCTAAGAGCTTCGGAGCTGGATTCTCGTGTCTGGAGGGGCGAGCAAACACGGAAGAGAATAGCATGGGAGTATGAATTGGTTAAGTGTTTTGCAGGGAACGGTGGGAATTCGGGAGTGGGCGGCGCTGGGGCGGAATGAATGGAATTTGGCGACGACGGAGAAAAAGGCAACGATGCAGAGCACGGGGAAGAAAACGTCCCGTCTGCCCCCGGTTTCCCCTCGCCCCACCCCAGAGGTATCAGCGTGCGAGAACCAAGACCCGCAACGGTGGGCCTGTCGAACCATTAGAAAACGTCCCGCTTGTCTCCGGTTCCCCCGAGGAGTATCCCCTCTAGGCCCTTCACAGCTGCTAACAGAACGAACGTCTCAATGAATGCGACTGGGAGCCAAAGAAGAAGGCCAAAGGTTTGGGTGTTCGACAGGACGTCCTCAAAGAAAGCCCATATCGCCACGGTGTGAATTACTAGGCATATCGTCAACGCTGTTCCACCTTAGGGGATAGCTCAGTATCACAACCCCGAACGGGACAGTCGTTCCAAAGATTGCCGTATACCACTTGTGCGGCATTCCTCTGCGGTCCGCTATGATGGCCAACACCAAAGAAATCACCAATCCGCAGAAAATACCGATGTTTTCCCTTGAGAGGAGGCGTTTTCTATTACTTGTCATCAATTGCCCGTGCACGCAACGTAGGCATCATATCCGGCGGGTGGCCAGCAGAATTTCTTTTTGACATTTATCTTGACCGGTTGCCACGATGGGAGAATACCACTTCTTTATCTAACCGGGACGTAATGAAGCGAGGGTGCCCAACCCTTTCTTCCGAGAAAGGGTTGGCGATTCTTCTCTTGCTGCGGAACAAACCAAAACGCTACGTCGGCCGAGGCGACCTACATTTCGATTGAGGCGCGATCGCGAAGCGATCGACACCTTCAGTTGGAGCGGGACTGATTCCCATAGATGGAGTGGATTGAAACACGTTTCGATTCGAGGGAAGGCGGAAGGAAAAAGAAAGAGAAGAAGAGCCGACCCTTTCCAAAACCGAAAGGGGTCGGGCACCCTCGCAACGGTTACGCCTAGGTGGGATGGAATTGTGGTGTCGACCGGCGCGCGGAGTCGTCGAGGAGCAGAAAAAGCAACCCCAAGACCCAGGTTCTCCGCAAAACCATCCGGAGCACAGAAGACGTGCAAAAAGCGAACCTGGGGCACCCAACTTCATCTTAAGAGTCAGCGCTTGGGCCACTTGTCCCCTACCCTTGCGGGTTTGGCGAGGGTGGGGCATTCTTCCTTTCTGTTTCCCGGTGCGAAATTGATGACGCTATTCGATGAGCCTTGGGTTTTGTTTGGCGTGTTGTTTGTGGTGCTACTAGTGTTGGTGGAGATCGGGCACCGGATCGGGTTGCGGCTCGCTGTGGACACGGACGAGGTGCGGCACGAGCAGCTGGTAGGGGCGCGCGACGGGATCAGCGTGCTGCTGAGCTTATTGCTGGGCTTTACGCTGGCGATGGCGCTGGCGCGCTTTGACGAGCGCAAACGCCTGGTCGTCGATGAGGCAAATGCGATCGGCACCACGAGCTTGCGTGCGCAGATGCTGCCGGAGCCGGCTCGCGGCAAGATGCTGAGCCTGTTGCGCGAGTATGTCGATGCGCGCATCGGCTTCTCGAAGGCGGGCTTGCAGGCGGCGGATTTTCAGCAATCTCTGGCGCATACGAAGGAATTGCAGAACGAAATGTGGCAGCAGAGCGTGGAGGTGGCGCGGCAGAGTCCGACGACCATCACATCGATCTTCGTGCAATCGCTGAATGAGTCGATCGATTTGAGCGAGAAGCGACTGGCGATGTTGGAGAACCGCGTGCCCACGGCGATCTGGGTGATGCTGGCGCTGATCTCATTGTTGACGTGCCTGACGGTGGGCCTGACGGTGCGGCGAAGATTCTGGTTCGTGATGGTTCTGCCGCCGCTGATGATTGCGATCGTGATGGCGCTGATCGCCGATCTGAACAGTCCGCGGACGGGTACGATCCAAATCGGACGGGAGAGCATGGAGAGGGTGCGGCAGGATCTGAAGGGCAACACCGGCGCGCACTAGTGGCAGCGGCGATTCGAGTCTCGTCCAGAAAATCTGGCAGAAGAGTCAAAACCCGCACCCTTGAAACCCGCAAGGGTGCGGCACCCAACATCATTCAACGGCCAACGCCTGGGCACGGAAACAAATGCCGCCCTGAAGGGCGGCGCTACATTTACACCTACACCTTTAGGTTTGGTCGATTAGGCGGTGGTGGATGGCGTAAAGGGCTAGCTCGAGGCGATCGGAGACGCCTAGCTTGTCGAAGATGTTGTGGAGGTGGTTCTTTACGGTTTGCTCGCTGATGAAGAGCTTCTCACCGATTTCTTTGTTGCGGAAACCCTGGGCAACGAGCTGGACGATTTCCTTTTCGCGGTCGCTGAGCAGCGGCTTTTCGCGGCGCGGGCCGGACTCCGAGGACTTCGAGAACGCTTTCATGACCTCGGCGGTCATACGGTTGTCGAGCCAGATTTCGCCGGCGAAAACGCGGTGGATGCTCTTGACCAGCAAATCGGTGGCGGATTGTTTGAGCACAACGCCGCGAGCGCCGAGGCGCATGGCGCGGACCACGTCGCGATCGTCTTCGGCGGCTGTGAGTACTACAACGCGAGTGGGCAGCGTATCGAAGTTCACTTCTTCGAGGACGGCCAAGCCGTCTTTATCGGGCATGCGCAAATCGAGAAGAAGGATGTCGGGTTTCAGTTTGGCGAGGAGCTTGATGCACTCCGCGCCGTTCTGAGCTTCGCCGACAATGGTAATGTCTTCGTCGGCGCCAAGGAGTTTGCGCAAGCCGTCGCGAAAAATAGCGTGGTCATCCGCGAGGAGGACACGAATTTGCTGTTTTGTTTTGGCCATTTCAACCGAGCGGAATCTCGATGGTTAGACGCGCGCCATGACCCGGATTGGACTCCACGGTCAACACGCCCCCCACGGTACGCGTACGCTCCTTGATGGAGATCGGACCTAGCCGCAGACGATCCAGTTCATCGCCGGTGAACCGCCCGGCAAAGCTAAACCCTTCACCGTTATCGTCTACAACGAGTACTAGGCTGCTATCGTCCTGCGACAGTTTTACCACGACATGGGAAGCCTTAGCATGCTTTTTTATGTTGTTGAGTGCTTCACGGTAAATCTGGAAAAGCTCCCGGCAGACGCGGTCTGGGGCCTGGACTTCGACGGAATCGATGAGGACGTCCAGGGCCAGGTTGGACTCGTTTCGGTAGCGCTCGGCAAAACCGATCATAAGGTCGACCAAGTCAGCGCTTTGGACCCTAACCGGGCGCATGTCGGTGACCATGCGGCGGAGCTCGGCAGACTCGTTTTTAACGGTTTGCTGGAGGTTGGCGAGGCTGGCGGCGGCCTGTTCTGGCGAGGCAGCCACGGCGCGGCGAAGCACGTCGAGCTGAATCTCGATACTGAGCAGGGTCTGGAGGATGCCGTCATGCAGATCGCGGGAGATGCGGCTGCGCTCAGCCTCAATGGCGCGGGCGCGCAGGTGGCGCAGGAGGAAGACGTTCTCGAGCGAGGGGCCGATGTGGCGGGAAATGCGCTCGAACCAGGCCAGATCGTCATGGGTGAAGCGGGCGCGGCCGTTCAGGAGGAAGAGGCGTCCAGCGGCTTGGCCGCCTTGGTCGAGGGTGACGGACATCATGGAGCGCAGCGCCAGCAATTGCTGGGTAGGCCCAGGGAGACGCGGGAGGGTCTTCATGGTGCGGCCATCGCGGCGATCCCAGCCAAAACCGGAACCCGCGCCAACCAGACTGTTCCAGCAAATGGTGGCGTCCGCGTCGTCTAGCAACAGGCCGTCGGAGCGCGCCAGGGGCAGGGTTTCCGGCACCAAGCGCTCGCTTTCTCCGGACCTGAGGCGCCAAAGAAAGATGCGTTCGAGGTCGGTATCGCGGTAGACGAGCAGGGCCTCCGCGGCGTGGAAAGCGTGGGTGAGTTCGTCGAGAAACAGGCGGAGGCACTCGGCGAGACCCTGATCGACTTCCATGGTAGCGGTGATGCGGGAGAAAAACTCATTCTGGACGGCGAAGAGGCGGTTGCGGTCGCCGAGAAAGGCGATGCCGGCGCCGGCAGCAAACGTGGCGCCGACCAGTCCGACCCAGGAGACGATCCTCATCCACTGCATCTCGCCCTTGACGGCGGTAAGCAAGACCAGCTCGAGGGAGAGTATTCCCGCCAGCGGAAACGCGGAGTTGAGCCCCCAGCGGCTGCCCGCGACATAGCAAACGAATAGGTACGGAAACCACGCAGGAACCATCGAAGGGCTGACCACCATGAAGTAACCCAAGGCCACCAAGTCGCAGATCAGCGGAAGATGCCAGGAGCGGCTGGGCACGATCTTTTCAAACAGCACCGCGCAAAGGGAGAGCACGAGATAGGCGATCAAAAAAGAGATCGAACGCTTGGCGTGCTGCGACGCGGGCTGCTGCAATAGGGCAATGAGCGCCAGCAAGACGATGATCGGGCGCGCGTACGCAATTTGCCGCTCAGAATGGCGGCGGTCGGTTTCGTGCGGGTTCATGCGCGGGGACGCATTTCCTATCGTAGTTAGTCTAGCAAGGGATGAGAGGGGGGTAGCGGCGGGGTTTCCAGCCTGAAACGGTCACCGAATGGACACCAAGATTTGGGGGGTGAGGAAAGGCTCCGACCAAGTAGCACCCGCCCTACTTTTCGTCTGGCTGTTCGGATCCCCTTGACGCAGCCTGTTCCAAGGCAGCATTGAACTCCTTCCAATCCATAACGATCACGCCGGTTGCCGATAGAACTAGGACCTTCCCGCATCGCATCAGGAAGTCCATTCCAATCACAGTGGAGGCGTGTTCCGAAATAGAGAAAAGCCCTTGAACGAGAGGATCGCCCTCAACGCCGGCATAGCCGTAGGCGAGAGGAACTGGATCCGAGACCTTGCCGTTTGCCAAGGTATAACGCGTGGTCGCATGAGCCTTTAAACCCAAGAGGCTCGCGGCGGCAACCGGGATGGAGATGAACCCACTGAAGCCGGTGTCGATTAGCGCAGTTTGTTTGTGACTGGTCTTTCCGTCGGGTGAGACGAGAATATCGATGTAGGGATGCCCGCCGCGTACCGATCCAGTGCTAACGGACACAACTCATGTACCATCCAGCTTCAAACGCTGCGTCGTGGCCCACGCGCATCAGGTGAAAAAGGCCTGAAGGGTCTCTTTCCAGCGCAATGCGAATGGCATCCTCCGCAGTCGCGGCAACTGTCGCTTTTCCGTCGTTCACATTGACGGCGACAAATTTTCCGGCGTTCGTTTTCTCGAAGTCGGCTTGGTATTTTTCTCTATAGATAGCTTCGCCGCGCTCCGCGATGTCCTTGGTGGAAGGGATTGGGGTGTCTTGGCTCCGAGACATGTGCTTCCCTCCTTCCGATTTCTCAATCACCTAGTGTAACACCTGAGAACGCGCTCTTTGGTTCCTACTGGCTCGATCAGCGGCGCTTTGCGGAGGCTGCGGAACGCCCGGCGAAGACGGTGGAGGGCGCCACACTGGCCGCAGGGTGGGCGGGATTGTTGGCGTCGATGCTGGTGATGGAACGCCGAATGGCGGCCAGAGGCGCGTCTTCGATCAGGCGCACGCTTCGGCCTTCAGGCTCGATGCCGAGTTGCTTCCAGAGCGCGGTCAGGTCCACGTCCATCGGCCGATCTTTCATCTTCGTGTAGAGGTCGGTGAGGGCCGTGGTACCCGTGGCGCGGTCTCCAATCTTCAGGGTGTCGGCAAGGTTCCAATCGTGATTGATGTCGCCGCCGGCATTGAGAATGGCGCGGAGGGCGTCTTGCAGCCCCTTCTGGTTGTGAGTCTTCTCGCGAATCTCGACGTCGGCGAGAAAACAGAACAGTGCGCCTCCCCAATACGTGCTTGCCCAGGTGTGGGTATGATCGAGGCCTTTTTCGTCGGGATGCGGAACGCCTTTCGGCATGTCGCGCGCCAGGTCCGCCCACATTTGCGAGGCGCTCATTTGCTTGGCTTGAATGCGCGCGATGGGCTCGACGTAGGTGGCCAAGCCTTCTTCGATCCAATGATTCTCGTCGGGGACGGAAGGAAACGACAAATGAACCATCTCGTGCGTCAGCATCCAGTCATCCGCGAGATCTGCCGCTTGAGTTTCGCTGCCCACGCCAATCTTGATTAGTCCGCCGTCGGATCCAAAGGTTTGGCCGTGCCGGACGCCATTGCCATTGAATGTATGGATGCGCAATGTGAGGTGCGAAACAGGATAGCGGCCGTAATAGGTGGCGACAGCTTCGCCCGCCAACTGGACCCAATGCAACAGCTCGGCTTGAGAAAGCTTGAGGTCGCCGGATTCGATGGTGACGTCGATGCGCGAGCCACCGATGAGGAGAGTGGAAGTCATATCACTGGCCGAGGCCGGCGGGCTGAGGCACAACAGTACAGCCGCGCACAAACCGAGGTAGATTGCAAAACTCGATGAAAGCCAGGTGCGATCCATCCCTTATTAGACTCGCATTCGTTCGCTTGCGTTTCAGCTCTCTACAGAGGCGACTCCTTCGCCGCCGAAGCGCCGGTGGGAATGCCTAGGAGCGTGTCCAGTGCGATCTTACCCGGACCAAAGATCAGAATGAGGAGCGAGGCTATGAGGAAAGTGTACGGCGCGGCGGCGTAGAACTTGTCCGGATCAGAAAAGATAGAGAGCAGCGCTTCGCGGTCCGCGGTGATGTAGGCCATGAGCATGTTGATGGTCAGGACGAACGCGGTGAGGCGAGATAGAAGTCCCACGGCCAGAAAGATTCCGCCGAAGAACTCCAGGCACGAGATGGCTAGCGCGGTCTGCGCGGGCATCGGCAGACTGAGACTGGCGAAGAACTGCGCAACCTTGTCGAGGTTGTGGAGCTTGCCCCAGCCGCTTTGCACCAGCTGCCAGCCCCAATAGAGGCGAACCAAGAGAAGAAACGGCGATTGTAGATAAGAGACCAGGCCGAAGAACCGGCCGTAGAGTTGCTTCAGACGCTCAAATAGGCTTTTCATAGCTCAGTGTGAGAGACAGATGAAATCGAAAGATTCAAGCCTTGGCTGCTTTTTGCTGTGCCTTGCAAAACCAACCTAGCGTGGCCCAGTTCTGAAACCATTGCTGAACTGAAGCGGCCCTCTGTTCGGACGCCATTGGGCTCTTCCGGAACGCGGCGTCGATGGCTTTGCCGAGCGTCTTGCCGTCACGCAGCGAGGTCAGAATCGCAAATTCCTCCGCTTGGATTCGCCGGAAATACACGGAGTAGTCGACGCGGTGCACGACGAGAAAAATCTCTGCAGGCTTGAGTTTCGTCAGCGCCTGAACGCGCTTGTGTTTCCGCTTCTCTTGGAAGGCATTGCTGGCGAAGTCCGTGTCTTCGTCTTCTTTTCTTGCGGCGAGCAAGAGATCGTCGACCGGATAGCGAAAACTAAGCAACCGCACATAGGGCTGCAATCGCAAGCGAAGGTTGGGACCGACTGCTCCGGCGAGATCTTCCGGGCGAAGCGCGGGCTCCGCTTTACCGTCGAAGGCTTCGATGTCAGCCCACTCCAGCCGTACGATGTCCAGCGCCAGGGTTTGCTTCGCGCCGGCCCACTTCGGATGCTTGCGGAGCCAGGATTCGAGCTGCGAGCCTAAATTCCGAAGGGTGAACGAGCGTGACGGGCAGTCGACCAAGTACGCTTTGCACATGGCGTCGAAGCGACGCTCGCCCAGAACCGAGCGCAATCCCGGGAAGTCTTCCATCATGCTCGACAGCAAGCGAAACCAATACTGCCGGTTGTAGATTTCCAGCCGCTCGAACGAACTCAGACGGTCATTGGGCTTGATGAATCGCGCGGCGTAGGCGCGCATGGGGCGGCCATCGGGCGCGCGGTTTTGCATGCGCTCGGCGGGGGTGAGCGGCTGCATCACCGCGCGGGCCATGGTTCGCTGGAGCTTGAGGAGTTTCATACGGCGGTCGCGAGCAGCGAAGATGCCAGGAACTTGTTGGCTTTGAGGGCTTCGTCGTGAACTTCCTTGAAGGAAGGAATGCTGTCGTCCCACTCAAGTAGCGTTGCGGTGTGTCCCACGCGCTGTACTGCGCGCTCGTACAATTTCCAGACCGGATCGATGACCGGATGATCGTGCGTGTCGAGAATGTACTTGCGGTACTTGGAATGCCCGGCGATATGAATCTGAGCCACGCGCTCCGCGGGAACGCTATTCACGTAGGTGGCGGGATCGAAACTGTGGTTCTGCGAAGAAACGTAGATATTGTTCACGTCCAGAAGAATTCCGCAGTCGGCGCGCTCGACGACTTCGTTCAGAAATTCCCACTCGGTCATCTCGGAGACGTGAAATTCGGCATAGCTGCTGACGTTCTCGACGGCGACCGGCACTTCCAGGAAATCCCGCACTTCGCGCACCTTTTGTGCGGTGAGTTTGGCGGCCTCGAACGTATACGGCATGGGAAGAAGGTCGTGCGTATAACGGCCGTCGACGCTTCCCCAGCAAAGGTGGTCAGAGACCCAGGGAGTTTTTGTGCGCTTGACGAGTTCCTTCAGCCGGCGAAGATGCTCGCGGTTGGGCTTCTCGGCGGAGCCGAAATACATCGAGACGCCGTGCTGCACAACCTTGTACTGCTCCAAGATCTGGTCGAGGATTTGCAACGGACGGCCACCGTCGATCATGAAATTTTCGGAAATGATCTCGAACCAGTCCACCACCGGTTTTCGGCTGAGAATGTGATCGTAGTGCGTCGCGCGCAGGCCGATTCCAATGCCGTAGTCGGTGAAGGCGTTAAATCGATTCGCGGGCATACCAATCTCCGAACTCAGGGAAAGAACGAGGGCCAGTGAGTGTCACCAGCCCTCGTACACAGCAACAACGTTTGTCGAACGTTGTGGTTGGGTCGATTACTCGGGCATCTTGCTGCCGTCAGTTGCGCAGCCGCCCTTGCCCTTGCAAGAATTCTTGCTCTTGCAGCCGTTGTCGCTGGACTTGCAGCCGCCCTTGCCCTTGCAAGAGTTTTGGCCTTTACAGGCGTGCTTTTCTTTCGCTTTCTTGTCAGCCTTGGCATCGTCCTGCGCGGTGGTTGCGTGGCCCGCGAAGTTCGAGGCCTTGATGGTGGCGCCGGTGCCCGCGAGCAAACCCGCGAGAGCCGCGCCGGTGAGTAGGAACCTATTTGACTTTGTCATTTTCCCCAACGTCCTCCTGAATGAATTTGACTGCACCTAACTTCAGGCAGAACTTCTGCCAGAAGACCGTAAGAGCTCACGAAAGCGTTGGACCGCGAGGCAACAATTCACGAGCGTCTTGTTTGGGCCAGGACCTGGGCTCACGTGGATCTTACAGCCGTCTCACATTACGCCCAGACGATAAGCCCCGCCAGCAAAAATCAAGGGACTAATGCAAAAAGTTTGTAACCTGCCTTCCGTCAATGCCTTGGAGATCGACAAGCAGCCAAGTCCCAGTACGCGGTCTTTCGATTGCCTCGGGTACTGAGGGCGCAAACGAGGATGCCGCCGCATTGCCCAGTGCCCCCAAAACTTTGTGAACCTTGACCGCAACCTGTTCCGCGTCGAAGATTGGCGCGGAGCAGGTGCGCTCCGTACATACATACGCCGCCGCGCGCTGAACGGATGGGTACTGGACGTCGGGATTCGGCAGCTTGCCTTCGCGCGTGTCCCACCATTCCAGACGCTTGTACGACGACGGGTACTGGAGCGCCGCCATGAATAGCGCGCGCGCCGCCGGATCATCTTTGCGGCCCACGACGGTTAGATGAAGGGGCGGGCGGCTTACTTCATAGTCCGCCAGGAGCACGCTCGCGACCGGCAGCCGCGTGGCAATCGGTGCGGCCGCCAGATAGCGCATCGCCGCATCGCTCATCTGGCGATACTTGGCGTCTCCGGTGTAGTGAAAGAGCAGATTTGCGGAGCGCGCCACCGCGACATTCTCATCCCGCTGCGGATGCGGTTGAAAACCGCGGTCGGCGGGAGCAACCGCGGTGACAAAGCCCGCGCCTCGCGAGCTTCGAAATGTCCGCTCAACGTACGCCATGGAAGCTTCCGCATCGCTCAGCCACTTGCGGTCGCCGGTGACGCTGTAGAGCGCGAGATAGGCTCGGGTCATCGCGATAGAATCGCCCAGAAACGGTCCAGCCACATCCTTGGCGCCATGGTGGAATCCGTTGCTACCGGCGAGCTTGCGATGCTGCGTCACCCAATCCGCGGCGCGAATCGCCTCGTCGAGAGTCTTCGGCTCGGCCGCGACCGCGTAGAGTGATGCCAGCGCGGTGATAGCCCAGCCGTTTTCGCGCGCGTAGACGTGCGTGTCCACCCGCGGAACACCCTGCTTCCGCCGGCCTTGGTCGTCCTGCGCGAAGTACTCCGCGCTGTGCTGGCCCGCGACGACGTCCGCATCTTGGCTGGTGTAGAAGGCCCCGTCCGGACTAGTCAGAAACGTTCTCAGAAACTGATGGACGGACTGCGCGGCGCGAAGATAGCTGGGATCGTGCCATTGCGCGTAGGCTTGCGCGTAGAGGCGCAGATTTTCCGCCTGCATGGACATGATTTTCTCGAAATGAGGCTTCGTCCACACGCCGTCGGTCGAATATTGATATACCCCACCCCAGACCGGATCGAGTAGCTGGAGCTGCGCCGTCAGCGTCTGCTTGGCCATGCTCTCGGCGCGGGCATCGCCGCGCGCCGCCAGGTCCATGGCGTACTCGACGGAATCCCAGTCCAAATATTTTTGATCGAAGCCCCAACTGCCTTGCTTCGCGTCGTACCCGGCCGCGTAGTCTTTTTCCAGTTGTGACCTCAAAGCATTTGGCACCAGCGGATCCGCCGGGAAGCTGATCTCTTTTTCAGCTTGAACCGAGGGCCCAGGCGTCGGGTCGTCGATGATGGCTTGCAGCATGCTGGCCATCTCGCCCGGCGCAAGATAACCCTGCCGCTTCACGATTTCATGGCCTGCGCCGTCGAACACCACCGTCGCCGGCCAGCCATAGTCCTCATAGCGATTGGAGAGGTCCGGGCGGGAATCCTGGTCCACGCGCACGGTCAAATACTTGCGGTTGAGCAGGGCCACGACTTTGGGATCGCGGTAGGTGGTTACGTCCATGACGTGGCACCAGTGGCACCACACTGCTTCCAGGTCGAGGAGCACGAATCGCTGCTCGCTCTTAGCCTGAGAAAACACCTCATCCGACCACGGGAGCCAATTGAGTTTGACGCCTGGAATGGGGGAAGGAGAGTCTGCACTTTGCGCAAAGGCCGCGGAGGCCATCGCCATCATCAGGACCGCAAGGATTAACGCGCTACGCTTCACCAGGCACCCTCAGTACCCTATACGTGTTCCGGTGAATATTGGATTTATCGAGGCGGCTTTCGAGCTGCGTCCCGCCGGGACGCCGTGGGCTGGACGAACACTATGCTCCAGAGCCGCCCGCCTCGACAACGTAAAGTTTTCCCGCTACGAACGCCAAGCAAGCCTCATCTCACCTTCGTCCGCTATCTTTCGAGTCCGCTTTAGTCGTGTTAAACTCATGCCTTGTGGTGGGAGTAGCTCAGCTGGTAGAGCGTCGGTCTGTGGCACCGAATGTCGCGGGTTCAATCCCCGTCTCCCACCCCACTAATCCTCCAGCACGGTTCCCAGAACATTTCGGTTGTACCGAAGGCACCCATGAACCTCGCGATATCGCATCAAGAAAGCATTCAGCGTCTCTAAGTAACAAACGGTATGGCAGGCCGACAGCTCCGCGCCTATACCTGATCGAGAGGGCGAGAATCGGTTAGACGGCCAGGAGGACAGAATGGCTAGATACGGCAAAGCGGCAGCCAAGAGCGTGAAGAGCGCGCTGCACCGCGAGAAAAAGGGAACGCTGCGATCGGGCAAGGGAGGCAAGGGCGGAAAAGTGACCAGCCGCAAGCAGGCGATTGCCATCGGCCTGTCGGAAGCACGGAAGAAAGGAGCGAAGGTTCCCCGGAAACGATCGGGTTAGGGGTTCGCGGGTGCAGGCGGGGCACCTCGTATACTTCCCGCTTGGCGTTATTCAGGCGTTTGCTACAATCATACGGTCGCTCTGAGGGAGGGCGTCCGGGTCATGAAACGCCATCGCACACGTCCGGCCAAGCTCGTAAAGAAAGCTGCCAAGCGTCGCGCGGGGTCTTCACAGCCCGCTACGCACCAGAGCGCACCAGTCCAGCGCAACCCAAACTCGGCGATTCGCTACTCTCCGCAGGTCGGCCTGCCAGTCAACGAGAAGCTGCGAAGGTTTGCCGACGAAGTATTTGGCGCTCTTGAACTTGCCCCCAGCGGCGCAAAGAAGTAACCCTCGAGAGCCTACTTTCACATTCCAGTTTGCAAGAAGCAGACAGGGAGCCTTTCGCGCCATCGCCCGCGCGGTTGCGTTACACTCATTTGCGGTCCGGAGAACCCACAATTCCATCGCCCACAGAAGCTCTCGCTAGCGCAAACCCCCAACTTAGGCCTGCATCGTTCCAAAATCTCGCAGAAGGCTCTTTGCGATGCCCACTCCGATAGGCGTCCGGTGCCTGGGCGTTTTGTTTGATCTCGACGGCGTGCTGGTCGATTCCACGCCGGCGGTCGCTCGCTGCTGGACGCGATGGTCGCTGCTGCACGGCTTCGTGCCCGAGGAGGTGGTGCGGCAGGCGCATGGCCGCCCGAGCATGGCGACGCTCCGCGAGCTTCTTCCCAATGCCGATCACGAGGCGGAAAACCGCCAGATGGAGCGCTGGGAGATCGAAGACATCAGCGACGTCGTGGCCCTGCCTGGAGCCGTCGCCCTGCTGCAAGCACTTCCGCCGGAACGCTGGGCCATTGTGACATCCTGCACCCGGCCGCTCGCGGAAGTGCGCATCCGAGCCGGCGGCCTGCCCTGGCCGAAACAACTCGTCACCTCGGCCGATGTGCAGCGAGGCAAGCCCGACCCCGAACCCTATATAAAAGGAGCGGTGTGCCTCGGACTCGCCCCCGCCGACTGCCTGGTGGTCGAGGACGCGCCCGCCGGCATACGGGCGGGTAAAGCCGCCGGAGCGCCGGTCCTGGCGCTGCGCACGACGGAAAGCGATCCGGAACTCAGGGCCGCCGGCGCCGATTGGATCGTCACCGACCTTAGCTCCGTGGGCCTGGACGCCTCCAGCCGCGCCGATCGTATCGAGCTGCTGCTGCGCGGTTAGAGCCACCCTTGTCCCGAAGTAACCAGGCCCTTCCGGCTTCTGCGGCCGCCGCGGACGGCCCGTAATTGTAAAGGCACCTACTCCTTCCAGCAGCCCAATCGAAAACTCAGCCTCCGCTACAATGAAGGAGCATTTGACCGACGGATTCCTTTGCTCTTCAGGCGATCCAGCGGACACCAGTCCGGGCACACGAGGAAATTAAACGACCCATGGGAACACCTCCACAGGCACCACCTCTGCAGGCACAATCTACGCAGCGCACGATTCACACGGCCCAACTCATAACCGCGATGCTGAAATCGCACGGGCACGTCAGCGACCTGATTTTCTCGCCCGGCCGGGCTCCGCAAATCGAGGTCAGCGGCGAACTCGTGCAGCTGAAGTTCAAGGGTTTGGAAAGCCTCAGCGCGGCAGACACGCGCTTTCTTGCCTACGACATCATGGGTGAGAACGACCATCCGATCCGCAAATTGGAGCAAGATGGCTCCGCCGATCTCTCCTATGGGCTAGCCGGGGTCGCCCGGTTCCGTGTAAACATCTTTCGCCAGCGCGGAAGCTGCGCCATCGTCATGCGCGTGATTCCCGATGGCATTCCGAGTTTTGAGCAACTGAGCCTCCCGGCCCAATTGGGAGAAATCGTCCACCTTAAGACCGGCATCGTCCTGGTGACCGGCCCCACGGGATCGGGAAAATCTTCCACGCTCGCCGCCATCATCGACAAAATGAACGCGGACAAAGCCTTTCACATCCTTACGATTGAAGACCCCATCGAGTTCTTGCACAAACACAAGAAGGCCACCATTCACCAGCGCGAGCTCCACAGCGATACGCCGACGTTTGCGCTGGCCCTCCGCGCCGCCCTGCGTCAAGCGCCCAAAGTCATCCTCGTTGGTGAAATGCGCGATCGCGAAACCATTGAGATCGCCCTCGAGGCCGCCGAAACCGGGCACCTGGTCCTTTCTACTTTGCACACCATCGATGCCTCCAAGACCGTCGAGCGCATCGTCGGCGTTTTCCCGCAGAGCGATCAGCAAGGGATTCGCACCAGGTTTGGAAAAGCCTTCCGTCACATCGTTTCGCAACGTCTGTTGCCGAAAAAAGACGGCAAGGGCCGCATCGCGGCCATCGAAATCCTCAAATCCACCTTGCGCACCCGCGAATACGTCGAAAAGGGGGAAGGCGAGGGAAAAACCCTGCTCGACGCCATGCGCGACGGCGATACCGACGGCATGCAGCACTTTGACGGCGTCATCGAGAAATTCATTCGCGAGGGCGTCATCGATTTCGAAACGGGCATGGCGTTCGCCACCAACCCCGGCAACCTGCGCCTCGAACTCGCGGACCTGCCCGATGCTCCGCGCGCTGCCGCCCCCGCCAGCAAGGCGGAAACACTCACGGAAATCGAAGTCGAGCCCTGATCCGGCCCGCCACCTGGTCCGTCTCCGCACCCGATCGAAAAGGGCTGCGCGACGGTTGCCGAAACTCTTAAACATTGTCATCCTGAGGCCGCGCACTTCGCGCTGCGATCCTAGATTCCGGCTGCTGCCGGAAAGGATATCGATGCGTTCGCGATACTCTCTGCTTTCATGACCGGACTTGACGACGCCACAGTCCTCCGTACTCTCCACATCCTCGCCATCTCCGCAGGATTGACTCTCGCGCTCGGTCTGGCCGCGTTGTTGTTTCCGCGCTTCGGCCAATCGGCCTTTCAGCGCGCCGAAAGCGCGCTCTCGCGTTTCGCGCAACACAAGACGCTTGCTGTCTTCGTGCTGTTCCTGGCGGTCGTCGCCATACGGTTGCTCGCACTGCCCCTGCTTCACGTGCCGGTCCCCGGCATTCACGACGAGTTCAGTTACTTGCTGATGTCCGATACGTTCGCGCATGGCCGGCTGGCGAATCCGACTCATCCGATGTGGATGAGCTTCGAAACATTTCACGTCAATTGGTTTCCGGCGTACGCCTCCATGTACCCACCCGCGCAGGGATTTGCACTGGCGCTCGGTCAGCTTCTGGGCCATCCCTGGATCGGCGTCTTGCTGGGCGATGCCGCCATGTGCGCCGCGATTCTCTGGATGCTCCAGGCGTGGATGCCCGCGCGATGGGCATTTTTGGGCGCAGCGCTGGCAGCGCTCAAACTCGGAATTGCCAGCTATTGGATGAACAGCTATTGGGGAGGCGCGGTCGCCGCCACCGGTGGCGCATTGGTCTTAGGTTCGCTCGCGAGGATCGTGAAGCGCCCAAGCCCGCGGGTGGGCGACGCCGTCGTGCTTGGCCTGGGCGCCGCGATTCTCGCGAACAGCCGCCCTTACGAAGGATTTCTTTTCTGCCTGCCCGCCGCCGCGTGGCTCTTCTGGTGGTTCATCGGCCGGACAAAATCGATAGGCACCGCGCCTGCCCGCCTCGTGAAAGTCATCGTTCCCGTAACTATGATTCTGATTTTGACGGTCCTATTCATGGGCTACTACAACTGGCGGCTGACGGACCGTCCGCTCCTGATGCCGCACGTATGGAATACCCGCACCTATCACAGCGCTCCGCTCTTTTTGTGGCAACACCCGGGGCCCGAAAGGCAATACCGCAACCAGCAGTTCGAGGATTTTTACAACGGTTGGGAGCGTGAAAATTACCATACCAATCTCACGGACGCTCTCCACGTCTCCTGGGAAAAAGTGTTTCGTGGCGGAGTCGCCTATTTTTGGCCTGGCTTGTTGCTCGCGCTGCCAGCGCTGCCGTTTGTTTTGCGCGACCCTCGTCTTCGCCTGCTCTGGATCACTTTGACGATGGTGGCGATCGGCGTATTTGCCGTGATCTGGTCCGCCGCGCACTATGCCGCACCGCTCACCTGCGTCATCTACGCGCTCATCGTCCATGCCATCCGCCATTTGAGAACCATGCGTGTCAGGGCGCGCCCCGTGGGCATGGCGCTTTCACGAGCGATCGTTCTGTTGTTGGTCTTGGACACCGGCAGTAACGTCGCGCGCGGCATTTGCGATCCGCTTCTGTGGCCCTGCGCAGGAGATCCCAGCCGCGCGGTCATCGCCGAGAAACTCGAACACAGCCCGGGCAAGCATCTGATCGTCGTGCGTTACACCGAAGACCATAACATCCACGACGATTGGGTTTACAACGGCGCCGAAATCGACAACGCCAAAGTTTTGTGGGCTCGCGAACTCGACGCGGAACAAAACGCCAAACTTTTCGCTTACTTCAAGGACCGCAAGGTCTGGCTGGTCACTCCCGACAGCGACAACACCTACCTCGAACCCTATACCCCGCCAGATGCGCCGCTCGTTCCGGAAAAATAAGCGCGGATTTTAGCTAAAAATATTCGCGTTCAAGAATTCGTTGCGGAATTTCCCCTGCGGATCGTGCTTCTTGCACAAAACAATAAACTCCGGCAGCTTTTCGTAGCTGGCATGCAGTTGCGCCGGCGCCATGGTGAAGAGCTTCCCCCAGTGCGGACGCGCCTTAAACGGAGCCAGCTCCTTTTCGATCACCGGCAACACTTGCCTAACCGCGGGCCAGTCCTGCTTCCACGTGAAGTGAATCGTAACGCACGGCTGTTTGTAGCACGGGCTCATCCATAGATCGTCCGCCGCAATCGTGCGAATCTCCGAAATCATCAGGTGCGGAGTGATCTGATCCCGCAGCCGCTCCACCGCCAGCACCGCATCCACCGCATGCTGCCGGGGGACGAAATACTCCGTCTGCAATTCTTTCCCGGCGCTAGGCGTGAATCCCATCTTGAAATGCGGCAGCCGCTCGTACCACGGGCCGGGCACGCCCATCTGCGGCGTGCAGTTTTCCGCGTCCAACGCGATAATCGGGTGCACATCCCTGTTGAAAAGTCTGGCCCCGAAGAATTCTGCGGGCGCTGCAGGCAGTGTGCCGCCGTCTGGAATTCGCTGCTTCAGCCAGACTTCGCTGAACAAGCCCTTCTGCCAGTCGGTAAATAAGCTGACGCTGTAAGCGCTCGATTCGATCGTCTCGAAATGTTCCTTCCACGCCGCAAACGGCAAATTTTCGTAGACATACTGCCGCGCTTGGAAAGTCGGCTGCACGTCCAGCGTCACCTTGGTGATCACGCCGAGCGCGCCAAGCCCCACGACCGCTCCGCGAAACGCGTCGCCATCCTCGCGCCGCGACAACCGCACCAAATCCCCCGCCGCCGTCACGAATTCCAGCCCCGACACCGCCGTCGCCAAATTCCCATTCTTGTCTCCCGATCCATGCGTCGCTGTGCTGCACGCCCCCGCAACCGAAATGTGCGGTAGCGAAGCCAGGTTGTGCAGCGCGAAGCCCTGGCTCTCCAGAACGGGAGCCAACTGACCGTAGCTCATCCCGGCTTCGATCGTCACCGTACGCGCCGCCGCATCCAGAGCGACCACTTTCTCCATCGCCGGCCGCTCCGACAATAGATTGTCCGTGCTATTCGCAATCGTGTTGAAGCAGTGCCGCGTTCCGAGCACCTTCAGCTTGCTCGTCTTCTTCACATACTCCCGCACCTGCTCCACCGACGCCGCCGAATACAAGCGATCCGTGCCGTACTCCAAATTCCCCGACCAATTTGTCAGTTTCTCATCCGGCATGGCGTTCAGCAGCGGCGCGAGGATTGGGCTCGCCATCATCGCGGACGAAAGCTTGATAAAGGTTCGCTTGTTCATGGTCTTCCCGGCGTGCCATCTTAGGTTCACCCCAGGCACAAGTCAAAGACGCAACTCAAAAGCTGCGAGCAACAGCCCCTACTTCTCATACTTGAATCCCTTGTTCGGATACGGAGGCGCCTTCGGCACCGGCCGCGGATCCTTGCGAATTTCCTCCTGTAAGTATCGCAACCCCTCTTCTAACTGCGCATCGCTTCCCGCGTACGTCGCGTGCGGCAAATTGTCGATAACGATGTCCGGATCGACGCCGTGCCCTTCGATCAACCATTTCCCTTCCGGGCCGTACACGCCGTTTTCCGCTGCCGTTGCGATTCCCTTGTCTGCCAACACATTGCTTGCCGAGAGCCAGATCTCTCCTCCCCACGTTCGCGTGCCGATCACCTTCCCAAGCCCCAGCCGCCGGAATCCTTCCGAAAAAGCCTCGCCGTCCGACGCCGTAAACTCGTCGCACAAAACCACGATGTGTCCGCGAAATGCATACTGCATGTTCCAATACGGATCGCCCACTCTCGGCTGCCAGTAGAACCAAGCCTTCCGCAACAGTTTCGACAGCAGCCACGAATCGATGTTCCCACCTCGATTGTGCCGCACGTCGATGATCAACCCCTGCCGGTCGAATATCGGATAAAACTCGCGCGCCCACTGCTCCATATCAGAGGCAACCATCGCGCGCAAATGCACGTAGCCGATCGCGCCCTTCGACTCTTCCTCGACTTTCAGCCGCCGCGAAATCTCCCAGTCTTTGTAACGCAAACCGCGCTCGTCGCGCTCCGCCACCGGCGTTGCCAAAACATCGCGGGGCTGCCCGGTGGTTGACTTCACGCGCAGCAAAACGCTGCGCCCCGCTTTGCCGCGCAACAGAGCGCGCTCGTCTGGAACACTCAGCGAGTCTTCGCCATCGATGCTCACGATCGTCTCGCCCTCACGCACCCAGGAATCCGGCCGCGCCAGCGGCGGCGCTTCGTTGGGCAGGTCGGGATCGTGTAGATAAATGTGCTGCACCACGTAGCCGCCGGCCTTTTCGTCGCGTCGCAACACCGCGCCCAGTGAAGCGATGTCCACCTGGTCCGCCGCCTTCCGCGAGTCGCCGCCGCGCACGAAGATATGCAGCGCCGACAGCTCCCCCACCATCTGCGCGATCACGTCATTCAACTCTTCGCGATCCGCCACGCGGTCCACCAGCGGCAGATACCGGTCGCGCAACTGCTTCCAATCCACGCCGTGCGTGTTCCGGTCATAGAAATAGTCGCGCTCCAGTCGCCACGCATCCAGAAACAGCTCTCGGAATTCCGCGCGCGGATTTGTCGCGAAATTCCAGTGAGATAAGTCGATTTTCGCTTTCGGCATTGTCTTGGGATCGTTCCAGCCTGCCGCTTTGGCCTCTGCATCGAAGATGTAGAAATCTTCACCCTTCGCCACCAGCGTCTTCTTGCGATCCAGCGAGATTTCGTAGCCCTTCACATCGGCGAGCATCGTCTCAGACGCCTCGCCCTTGTTCGCAATGTCCACGCATTGCAGCGCGAACTTTCGCGGCAGCTCGTCGCCGCGGTCCATCCAGCACAATCGTTTTTCCGCCGCCTGCAGCGAAGAATAGTTTCCCGCCGGCACCGGCACTTCGTTCAGCCGTTCCGCCAAATCCGCGAAGTCAATCGTCACCTTGACCGGGGTTTTCTTCGCGTCAGCCGGTTTGTCGGCCTTCGCTTCACCTCCTTTGTCCGCCTTGGCCTCGTCGGCTTTACCCTCTGTTTTTCCCTTCGCTTCGTCCGGCTTTGTCTTTGCTTCTTCAGTCTTGCTCGCGGACTCGGGATGCAATTCGTCCGCCGGCGGGAAAGGTGACCGTAAACCCGTCGTCAGCGCCAGTTCGTACACCTTCATCGCGTGATTGAATTCCGGATCCGGTTGCCGCGCGCCCCACGGCGATGGCACGCTGGTCTTCAGCATGCGATCCGACAAAAAGTACAGCCACTTCCCATCCGCGCTCCAGGTCGGTGTCACGCTGTTATAGCGGTTAGAAGTCAAGGCTTCAATCTCGCGGGTGTTAGCGTTCACCACTCTGATTTGGTCGAAGGTATTCGTCGCCGTTTCCACGTACGCGAGCCACTGGCTGTCGGGCGACCAACTCAAATCCGAGAAATCGCCGGCCATCGATTGCGCGATCCGGTACTGGTGCTTCCCTTTCGTGTCGTAGAGCCACAGTTGTTGATCCTTGTCGCGATGCGCCAGCCAATTGCCGTCGGGCGATGGCACGCCTTCCCATCGCAAAACTTTGGCATCCTTGGTCCACTGTTCCGCCGGCCCCACTCCGTTCGCTGGATACTTCCAAAATTCCGTCTCGCCGCTCTCCGTCGAGAGCGCCACGATGCTCTTTCCGTCCGGCAAGTACCGCGCCTCGCGGTAACGCACTCCGGAATTGCCCGCAACCTTTACGATTCGGCCGCTTTTTGCCGGCAGCGTGAACACTTCGCCTCGCGCGGTGAACACCGCCGCGCTTCCGTCTGGTGCGATGTGTACGTCCGTCAAATAATCGAGCGGTTTCTTCACCCAGTGATCGCGCAACTGATCGAAATCGGAAACCAGCGTGATCGGCACGATCGCGTCTTGCCCGGTCTTCAGATCCAGCAGCCACAAGTCCGCTCCGCACTGGTACACGATCCGCCCATCCGATATTGCGGCGGACTGCGCGTCCAGTGCGTGTTGATGGGTGTGCTGCTTCACATCGTGCCCTTGCGGATCCATCGAAAACACATTCATCACGCCGTCGCGGTCGGACAGGAAATACACGCGCCCGTTCCAGAACATTGGCGTGTTCGACGTTCCCGTCCAGTCCCCGGTCAGCTCCACCGCTTCGGCGCCCGCGTCATATCGCCAGATATTTTCCGCTGTGCCGCCTTTGTATCTCTTCGTCGAGCTTGGCTGCCGCACCACTCGCGTGAAAAAAAGTGAACGCCCGTCCGGCGAATAGCTGCCTTCCGCCGCTTGCGCCAGCGGCACGATCTCCCGCGCACCGTTGCTGTCGATCGCTACCAATTTCGTGTCCGGCAACGTCGAATAGCGCCCGGTCCGCGCCAGCACGCGCCCATCCGGGGTCCATCCCGCCACCGCCGCATCTCCATCCCAGGTCCGCCGCTGTGGCAGCCCGCCGTCCACCGGCATCGTGTACACGTCCTGCGGACCCTCATACTCCGCGCTGAACGCCACCGTTTGTCCATCCGGCGAAATCGCAGCGTACAATTCCTCTCCCGGGTTCGAGGTGAGTCGTCGCGCAGCGCCTCCCTTCGCGCTCACCGACCATAGGTCGCCTTCTGCCGTGAAAATAATCGTGTCTCCGTGAATCGCCGGATAGCGGTAGTAGCCCGGACGCGCCGCGTGCGCTCCCTCAGCCTTCGGCAGCGCAGCCTCTGTGCTGTGCGCGAGCAAAGCTGCGGCGCACACCACAGCCAACGCAGCGGTGAGAATCAGTCCACAAAAAATCCTGCTATTGAGGGTTCGCATGACTAGGCGATCGATCCTTGCGCGCACAGCGATAACGCGTCTGCCAAAATCACGCGAAGTCGCCGCGCACATCGTAAGGTTGGATTTGCCCGAAGTTACAATTCAGCCTTCGGGCGGCTGAGAGTATACACCCCGTTAGACGGCGCTGGCCTTCTCTGCTCTCATTGACTCGCGTCGCCCCATCGCGCCGCCGGTCCTTGTAGGGGCGCAGCATCCTGCGCCCCAAACGCCTAGGCACATGCGCCAAGGCTCGAACGCTCGTCCCGTCTACCGCGAAGCCACCATCAAATTGTTCAAGCCAAACTCAAAACGCTTGTGAACGAATTCCCGGAACCCGATTCGCCTCAACATGTATTCCAGCACCTCGACGGGAAGGCGTTTCTGGTGCTCGTCGCTCTCCATTTCGTCGCTGATCAGATGAAAGCGGTGCAGCACGTTCAGAATCGGATCAACCATTGCCGAGGGCCAAGTAAGGATTAACGATCCACCAGGCGCGAGAATCCGATACGCTTCGCTGAGCACCGGCTCTGGCTTCTCGAGATGTTCGAGTACCGCTAGCATCACCACCTGATCGAATTGCCCGGATGTGAGAGGCAGGTCTTCGCGGATATCCGCGTGCACGCGCTGCCACCGCCCTTGCACGCTGTCTTGCACCTGATCGTCCACGCCGACGCCGTGCGAAATTCGATCCCCGGCGTAATCCAGGAACGCCGCCTCCAGCCCACAGCCTAGATCGCACACGCGAGACCCAGCTCGAATGTGCGGATAGGCTGCGCGAAAACGCATCCTGGCAATGAAACGATCGATTCCTGTGTAAGCCATCTACTTGAGGTCGTAATCGCCGATATACGTGCCGCGGCTGATGCCCAGCATGCTGAGGAAGAACGAAGCGAAAATCACCTGAATCCCGATGAAAAGCCACATCGACCAAAACAGCACCTGGCGCACCTCTTGCAGCGGGCCGAAGCCGCTGGCCACCCATCCCCACACCACCCAAGCGCAGCCCGCGAAGCCCGTGAGGAACAGCGCGCCGCCCAGGAGCAAGCCGGACTCGAGCGTCACGTGCGTCAGTACCCGCTTCAGCGAAACGTTGCCGCGGTCAAATCGCTCCGCGTAGCTGAACACTTTCGCGAAAGCGCCGATCGACAAAATCTGCACGCCTAGCAACGTGAAAATCACGCCAAAGATCATGGTGTGCACGTCCAGCGTCACGCGCGGCGTGACCACTCGCGGGTCCCGGCAGCAGCCAGCACACCAGAAACAGTCCCGCTGCCACCAACGACGCACCCGGCAGCACAAACAACCAGTTCGGCGCGTACAGCAGCATGAACCGCAAGTGCCGCCACCCGTCACGGAAGCTCCGCAAATGTGGCGGACGTCCGCGCTTGTCGGGCCAAAGCGTGATCGGAATTTCCGTCAGCTTGGCACGCAACTGCGCCGCTTTGATCACGAACTCCGACGCAAACTCCATTCCCGTACTGCGCAAATCCATGCGATCGTACACCGCCCGCGTGAAACCTCGCATCCCGCAGTGACTGTCGCCGATGCCCGCATGAAAAAATAAATTCAGCACTGTCGACAGCGCCGGGTTACCGATGTACTTGTGATGCCAGGGCATCGCCCCGCGCTTGATCTCCCCGCGGAAGCGATTGCCCATCACCACTTCGTATCCTTGCCGCCACATCTCCACGAAGCGCGGTATTTCGCCAAAATCGTAGCTATCGTCGGCATCGCCCATGATGATGAAGGCGCCCCGCGAGGCCGCGATTCCCGCTCGCAGCGCTGAACCATATCCACGCTGCTCCACGTGCACCACGCGCGCGCCCAATTTTTCCGCGATGTCCACCGACCCGTCGGTCGAGCCGTTGTCTGCCACGACGACTTCGCCGCGAAGTCCCGCGGCGCGAAAGGCCTGCATCGCCTTCCCTACGCAAATCCCGATGGAGTTCGCTTCATTGAGGCAAGGAATCACGACGGACACATCCGCGGCACCCGCAAGCGCTTGCGTCACCACGCGCGTTGAAACCTCCGTCTTCACAGAAGGCGTTTTCACAATCGGCGGTTTTTCCACGTCCACGCCAGCGGCCTCCATCGGCCCAGTCATTCTGCCGATTCGAAACTCGTTCCGCAGACTTCCAGCTTGCTTTTTCCCGCGCCGCCATTATCATGGCGCCATCACAAGCACATTTAACGCCGCGACGGTCCCCTGAGACCCCATTGTCTAACACAACCGACGCATCTGCTACTGCTTCCGGGATAGGAACGGGCCCCGGCGCGGGAAGCGCGAACACCGCGCCGACGCGCAGTCGCGGCGGCCTCCTGCAAGTTCTCGGCATGTGGTTTGGCATCGCGGCCGCCGTCGGCAACACTATCGCCGCGGGCATTGTTCGCGCTCCGGGTGACATCGCGCAATGGCTCCCCAACATCTACTTGTTTTTTGGTGTTTGGGTCATCGGCGGTCTTTATGCCCTTCTCGGCGCGTCTTCGCTCGCCGAACTCGGCGCCGCGATCCCGCGCAGCGGCGGACAGTACAATTTTTCTCGCCGCGCCATCGGCGAGTACGCCGGCTTCATCGTCGGCTGGAGCGACTGGCTCTCCACTTGCGGCACCGCCGCTGCCGTCGGCATCGTCATCGCCGAATACAGCGGCAGCTTGATCCCGCCCCTAGCCGGACACGTGAAGTTCATCGCCGTCGCCGTGATCATCGGATTTTTCGTTTTGCAATGGGGCGGCGTTCGCTGGGGCAGCAATACGCAGCTTGTCACGTCCGCGATCAAGAGTGTCGCCTTCGTCGTCGTCGTAGCTGCATGCTTTTTCTTCGGAGGCCACGCGCGCGAAGCCGCCAGGGCTGTTCCTATCGCAGCAACTTCTTCGCACGCTCCGGCGTTGGCCTCCGGATGGCCGCTTGCCATCGCCATCATGCTGGCGTTGCAAGCGGTGCTATACACCGTCGACGGCTGGGCCGGCGTCCTCTACTTCGGCGAAGAGGTACGCGACCCGGGACGTGACGTTCCTAGAGCGATTTTTGGCAGCGTCTTCTCCATCATGGGAATTTATCTGCTGATCAACGCCGCGGTCCTCTACGTTTTGCCGATCAGTCAAATTGCGGGCAACAATTTTTCGCTGGGCACGGTCGCTAACCTAATCTTCGGCCACTACGGCGACCCGATCATTCGCGCCATCATGGTCATCTCGCTGCTGTCGTGCATGAATGCGAATCAGCTTTTTTGCTCGCGCACGCTCTATGCCATGAGCGCTGACGGGCTGTTCTTTCGCCAGGCCGCGAAAGTCAACGCCGGCGGCACTCCCACGATCGCGCTGCTGCTCAGCACTATCGTCGCCGTGCTTTTTGTTCTCGGCTCGTTCGAGCGCGTTATCGCCATGCTTTCGTTTTTCTTCGTGGCCAACTACACGCTTTCGTACTGCTCGTTGTTCGTCTTGCGCAAAAAAGAGCCGCAAATGCCGCGTCCCTACCGCGCCTGGGGCTATCCCTGGACCACTGGCATCGCTTTGGCCGGCTCGATTCTCTTCCTCGTCGGCTCGATCGCTACCGATCGCGACAACGCTCCTCTCGCCGCTGGAATGCTGGTCCTAAGCTATCCCGTCTACCGCGTGATGAAGTGGGCGGCGGCTCGCACCCCGTAAGGCACGATATATCGTGCCCCTACGCTTTCAACGGTGCCCGAAATCAGACTTTTTCTGCGATGCTCTTCCCTTGCATGAACAACAACAGATAATCCTTGCCGCCCGTCTTGGAATCTGTGCCTGACATGTTGAATCCGCCGAACGGATGGGCGCCCACCATCGCGCCGGTGCATTTGCGGTTCAGGTACAGATTCCCCACGTGAAACACATCCTGCGCTTTCTCCAATTTCGCAGCGTTCCGGGAATACACTCCGCCGGTCAAACCAAACTCCGTATTATTCGCAATCTCCAGCGCGTGATCGAAGTCCCGCGCCTTAATCACCGCCAGCACTGGGCCAAAGATTTCCTCTTGCGCGATGCGCGCCTTGGGATCGACATCCGCAATCACCGTCGCTTGCACGAAATAGCCGTCGCCCGGCGCGCGCTCGCCGCCCGCCAGCACCTTCCCTTCTTTCCTGCCCAAGTCGATGTATCCCAGCACCGTTTTCAGCGCCGTTTCGCTCACCACCGGCCCCATGTAGTTGTTCGGGTCTTCACTGGGTCCCACGGTCACTTTCTTCGCGCGCTCCACAAGTTTCTGCACAAACGCGTCGTAGACCTTCTCCGAAACAATCGCTCTCGAGCAGGCCGAGCATTTCTGGCCCTGATACCCGAACGCCGCCTGCGCTACGCCTTCCACCGCCGCGTCCACGTCGGCTTCTTCGTCTACGATCGTGGCGTCTTTCCCGCCCATTTCCAGCACTGCTCGCTTGATCCATATCTGACCCGGCACTTTCTTGCCGGCGGCTTCACTGATGAGCAGGCCGACTTCTTTCGATCCGGTGAAGGCAATGAAGCGCGTCTTGGGATGCTTCACCAGTGCATCACCCACGATTTCACCCAGGCCGGTCAAGAAATTCAGCGCCTCTTTCGGCACGCCTGCTTCGTACAAAATCTCTACCATCTTGGCGGCAATCGCCGGCGACTCTTCCGACGGCTTCAGCACAACGGTGTTCCCGGTGACCAGCGCCGCCGCCACCATGCCCGTCGCAATCGCCGCCGGAAAATTCCACGGCGGAATCGCCGCACCCACTCCGAGTGGGATGTACACCAAAAAGTTTTTCTCGCCCTTCATCGGCGTCACTGCGTGCGGCCCAGCCAGCCGCAGCATTTCGCGACCGTAAAATTCCAGGAAGTCGATGGTCTCGGCAATGTCCGCATCCGCCTCTACCCACGATTTCCCCACTTCGTAGCAGACCAGCGCGGCCAGATCGAATTTCCGCTCGCGAATGATTTGCGCCGCGCGAAACAATATCTCCACGCGCCGCTCCGCCGGCACGCGCTTCCAGGTCTCAAAGGCTTTGTAGGCTGCTTCCACCGCCTCACCGGCTTGCTCCGCGCTCGCCGACTGAAAGACCCCGATCACCTGCTTCGCGTGCGAGGGGTTCGTCGACATCATCTTCGCCGTGGTGATGACCGGCTTCCCGCCAATGTACATCGGGTATTCCTTGCCAAACCCCGAGGCGACTTTTTTGAGTGCCGCTTCCATCGCCGCGCGGTTCTCGGCCTTGGAGAAATCGACAAAGGCCTCGTTCGCAAACTCACCCACGCGCACTTTCGTTTCGGCAGTCGCCATTGCATCTCTCCTCGGAGCTGGGCAAACAAGCCATTCTACTTCGCGGCTTGTTTCGCGGACAAGGCGGGCTCATGTCTGGGGCCTGCTTGAAAATCCTACCGAGGCGGGGTCGGCTTCGTCGCAGGAGGAGGCGCTCGACCGAGGCAGATCGAAAGTGATCCTAGGTAGTTCTTCGGAGCTGGCGCGGTCCATGACGACGACACTGCGGAGGAGCAGGCTGCCCCCGAAGGTCATGACCGCAGCCCGGCGGGCAGAGATGCGGCCCTGGGCGAGAAGCACGACGATCCTGGAGAGCAGCTCGTTGATGTGGTCGGCGGTCGTAAGGTCGGGCAGCTTGTCTTCGGGAAGGTCCGGGAAAAGCTCGGTCGAGAGGTCCGGGTCTTCGGAAGCCGAGTCGGCGTAGTCGGCGTGGCGAAAGCAGAAGCCGGTTAGAGGGTCCTTGACGTGAAGGCGGCAACGGCTACCGGAACGGTTACGCGCGCGGCAACGGGTCAAGCCGCGAGGTGCGCTCCGAGGCGGATGGGCCGGAGATTCAGTCGATGTAGCGGATTGCGAATGTTCTTGTTCCATTTTGGTCCTCAATTTGGGGGCGGAGGGGTGCCCCGGGGGGTGTGATGGAAACTGTGAAGTAAGCCACTGATGCGAAAGGGGTTGGAGGCGCTGCTGTGTGTGCTGATGGGGTGGTCGGGAACGGGTTGGAGGGGCGAAGAGACAGGGACGGCCGAAGCGGGAGGGCTTGGCGTGATTGGTGGCTGGCTAACACGCCTCACGATATCATATTTTGTTAACTATGTCAATAACTATTTTCAGAGGTACTAGGAGGTCGCGGGCGCTTTTGGAGAGCTTTGAAACCGCTGCGTTGCTGACTGACACTCTGCGGATGGCTACGCCGGGCTGAAGCCCGGCGCCTACGTAACCCCTGCAGAACGCATGTGCCAAGGCGGAATCCATTGCGCGGCACGCGTTACCTGCTTCATCCACTCGATGGTGTGCGATCCCGACAGCGGATATTCTTCCGGCTTAGCGCACAGGCCCTTGCGCACCGGATTCATCCAAATGTAACAGGCGATGTCCTCAATCGGGTCGGTATCGCGCAGAACGTAATCATGGAACCGCTTCTGCCATAACATCGCACCGCTGCGCGACCGGTATTCAAACCCCGTGCGTTGTTTGAAGCCTTCGGCAAACGGGGTAAGGTCGCAGGTGTGTGTCGTGCCTTCCGCCAGAAAGTGAACGTGGTCCGGCATCGCGCAAAACGCGTGAAGAGAGAAATTCGCCCGCGCCGCATATTCCCGCAGATGTTCCAAGACCCAGTGCCCTTCGGGACGCTCCGTGAAAACAGGACGTCTTTTTTCGGTGCAGATCGTCAAGAAGTACGTATGCCGGCCGCGATAGCGTTCCGCTGGCAGACGTATCTTTCGTTGCCGATAGAATGGCATTCTAGGATGTTACCGTATAAGTACTCTATATAATATAGGTACTAAGAGGCGCAGGATCACGCGCCGGGCTGAAGCCCAGCGCCTACGTAACCCCACCGTCACCCGCCGTAGATCCGATACCCCCGACGTAACCCCGGCCCGGTCCCCGACTAGCCCGGTGGATTGAGCCGAATGACAAGCTGACTTGACATTGCCGAGGTCGATCCGTACAATGAAATGGAAAGTGGGCTTTACATGGCACCGACGATCTTCAACAGAGTCAAGGAGCTACGCACGGCGCGCGGGTGGACGCAGGAACAGCTCGCGCACGCGGTGGGCGTTTCGCGGCAGAGCATCAACTCGATCGAGCGCGACCGCTACGTGCCCAGCCTCTTGCTGGCGCTTACGTTTGCGCAGGTTTTTGGATGTTCCACCGATCAGATCTTCACGCTCGAGGCTGAAAAACGGGAGAACCAGAAATGAACGATCCTCTTCTCAAGCGCCTTTCCGGAGGGCGCATCGACGAACGCTTTCTGAACCACCGACTGCGCTCCACGAGTCTCGCGGGGATCTGCGGCGGCCTGACGGCCATCGGCCTTTTCGAGTACCGCTACTTCGTGAACCACCGGTGGAGTTGGGATCTTCTCAGCGTTGCACTGACGTTCGTGGTAGTGAAGCTGGCGGCGATGGCTTGGTATCGCTTGAGGGACTAAAAATCCAAAGGAGGCGAAACATGCAGTTCTCAAATCGACTGAACCCGAAATACGTCAGGCAGATCGGCGCGGTGTGCCTGGTGCTGGGCATTGCGTGGCCGAGGTTCCTTCCCCTCGCAACGAATCTTGGGCCGATGTGGACCGACAGGTTACGCGGATTGTTCTTCGGCGTCTCGATCGGCTGCAACATCCTGTATTTGCGCCTGGGTGGCCGCCAGCGCCGCTGCGCCAACGCGTAGCTCCTGCGGGCGGTCTGCGGGCAGCCATATTCTTGCCGACCATGGACGCGGAACGTACTTATTGGCAGCTACTTGTCACGACGAGCGGGCGATTGTCAACAATTGCGTAGGTTGTTCGATGGAAGATTCAGGCGGTTTGCTGGATAATCCCGCAGCGCTGCGCGGAGGCACCTCACGCTATGGCCATAACCTTTCGATTCCGCTATCCCATTGCGCGGACGATGGCGTTTGAGCGCGAATATCACCCGAACCTGCGGCTGACCTTGGCGGAGAAACGCGAAATCTTGAAGCGCGCGATCACCATCTGGATGCTGGAAGACGGGAAACTGGTGGGAGAAACCTACGGTGTCGGTTGGGAAGCCACAAAGGACTTCACGGACTTCCCTCGCGATCCTGACGGCATCTATTGTTTCTCGAACACCATCCTGCGGAGATATCAGGGCAAAGGCTACGGCGCAATACTCAAGGCGGCGTTCCTTGGCCGCGTTTCGCGGGATTTCAAACGAGTCTGGGGCCATGCCCGGCCGGGAGCCAGCCAGGCGCTGAACAAGAAATTTGGCGCTCGCTTCGTGCGCACCGAAAAGAACTGGTTCAAGACCGGCGAGAACTACAAGTTGTACGTCTTGCCGCTGGGCGGACGAGCGCGCGGGCGGACGCTGCCCCGGCCATAGGTTCAGTTACTGCATACAGCACGTCACGCTCAGAAGCGATTCCCCCCACCGAAACCTAAGCGGCAAAATGGGGTTAGATAGCCAAGAAGCCGGAAGGCCCAAGGACGATCCGGCGACTTGATTCTATATCATTTAGTATCAGCCATTTACGGGCCTTGTGAAGGAACGCGAAAGACCCTTTGGGGAGGATTCTGATGCGTAGACTGATCTCAATTCACACCTTGCTGTTGGGGCTGTTGGTTTTGCTGGTCCCGGCGGCCTCGCGGGCACAAATTGCGGTGGGAGTCTCGATTCGGATCGGACCGCCGGTCATACCGGTTTACGAGCAGCCGCTATGCCCGGTCGAGGGCTACCTGTGGACGCCGGGGTATTGGGCCTATGGTGACGCGGGATACTACTGGGTGCCCGGAGTGTGGCTTGCTCCGCCACGCGTGGGTGTGCTTTGGACGCCCGGCTACTGGGGCTGGAATGAAGGCGTTTACCTCTGGCACGGCGGATATTGGGGTCCGCACATCGGCTTCTACGGCGGCGTGAACTATGGCTTCGGATACGGCGGCGTCGGGTTCGTCGGTGGAGAATGGCGTGGCGGACGCTTCGCGTATAACACTGCGGTCGTTCACGTGAACACCACCATTGTCCACAACACCTATATCAACAGGACCGTGATCGTGAACAATACCAACCGCGCCAGCTTCAACGGTGGACCGGGCGGCATCAGCGCGCGTGCCAACGCTTCGGAAATGGCGGCGATGCACGAGTCGCACATCCAGCCAACCTCCGCACAGATTTCGCATCAGCATCTCGCCAGCACAAACCACGCAAACTTTGCTTCCGAGAATCACGGCAGACCCGCGACGCCGGCGATGAGCCGCGTCAACACGCGCGAGGCGGTGCAGCAGGATCGCATCGCGAATGGCGTGAAGTCCGGGCAACTAACTCCCCGTGAAACCGGCCACTTGGAGACCAAGGAAGCGCACATCAACAACGAGGTGCACGCCGACCGCGCGGCCAACGGCGGCAAGCTGACGCCGCAAGAGCATGCGCAGGTGAATCATCAGCAGAACAATGCGAGCAAGCAAATCTACGACGATAAGCACAACGCCCGGACCGATCACCCGGTGCAGCAGCACAACGCGGAGAAGCCGCGAGACGAGCACCCACACCGCTAAAGCGCTGAGACAGCTAGAAGCGTTCGACGACTCCATCCTTGCGAGCCAAGCAGGGATGGAGTTTTCCACAGCACCTGCAGCAGAAGTGGCGTCCCGCAGTCTGGCCGGTTGACTTGATCGCGAGGCCATTGCCGGATGAGGCTTTTCGAGCGAGTTAGGGTACGATAGATAGTCCTGGCCCATTGGAACGAAAGTTGGTCCGATGGAAACTGAAAGACGCCGGGCGCCCAGGTTCCAGTTCATCGCCCCCGCTGAACTGGTGGATGAAGCCTCGGGCTCGCGTATCAACTCATGGGTGGCGGATTTAGGACCGCAGGGATGCTCCCTGACCGTAGCTGATGCCCCGCGCCAGGGCTCTGCTGTGCGGTTGAAGATTGGCACTAATCCCCGAGAATTCTTCCAGGCCCGCGCCGTGGTCGTCTATTCGAGCGCAGACCGCGTCGGCCTATCCTTCAGCGAAATGAAACCCGCTTCTTCCGTCCTGCTGCACAAGTGGCTTGCCGCAGCAAAGTTCCCAACCTAATCGGAATTGGCGCGGGTAGCACCTGCGAGCGTCCGTGCGCTACTTTGCGGGTGCGGCCGGCGCCGGCAGCATGTTGCGGATGGCGGCGATGTGCCAGTCTTCTGAAGCGTGTGTGAGCACCAGCGTCGTCCACATTTTGCGAGTCTGGCCATTTGGCAGGCCGCTGATTTCGTAGCGGCCATCGGCAAGGGCAACATCTTGCGAGAGAAAACGGACGGATTCGACGGCGATCGTGCGCTTGCCAGCCATGTTTTGCGAGCTTGCAAGCGTGCCTTGCACCACGTCGCTGCGACCCTTTCGCCACTCGCCGGAAGAGACCAGTTGATCGGCATCGGGTGTAAATAGCGCTTCCAGTGCGTGAGCATCTTGATGCTCGCGAGCGTCCATATACTTCTGAACCACTTCGCGGACGGCCGCGTCGTCGTTCGCAGCGTTTTCGTTGGCGGCGCGAGCAGGAGCGTGCGCAGACGCTGAAGCGAAGAAGATGAGAGCTGCCGCCAAGCAGGCTGGGAACATTCGCATCGGAAAAGCCTCCAAATTTGAGGATGCCAAACGGATCAGTGTACGGCAGTTTGCGGCGAAGCCTGCGGTTCCGTCAGAAGGATCTGGATTTCATGCTCGAAGGCGTCTTTATCCACCATGCCGACGTGCGCTTCGGCGATTTTGCCGCTGCGGTCTATCAGCAGCGTTACGGGCATCGCGTTAACGCCGAAACGTTTGCCCAAGTCTTCACTGCCAATCACGATCGGATAGTTGATTTTGTGTTCCTCGAGGAACGGACGAACGGATTTCCAGCCGTCTTCATCCATCGCAACTCCTACTGCGGACAGGCCGCGATCCTTGTATTTGTCGAGGAATTCCATGTACCAGGGAATTTCGACTTTGCAGCCGGTGCACCAGGTAGCCCAGAAATCGAGCAGGACGACGCGGCCTTTGTAGGCGGACAACTTGATGGGCGTGCCTTGGGAGTCGATGAGGCTGAAGCTCAGAACAGCTTTTCGGGCGTTCGGCGGGGTGAGGTCGGCGGGCGAGGTTGTGGGCAACGCGAACGACGCGAGTACGACGGCGACCGCGGTGACTATGTAACGTTTCATGAGCGTGACCTCCTGAGCTACGTCGCGGAAAACCGACGCGCGGAAACCGAGCGAAGCTTTCGAACGAGTATTCCGCCGAGGACGATGGCGATCCAATTTTCCAGGTTCAGGAGCAGCAAGGGCCACGGCATCGGCACCTGCGACGGAATCTGCCGCCACAGCAGAAAGAAAGACAAGCCAACGAAAACCGCAGACGCCACGCACATCGTTATCGTGGCAATGATTTCCCGGCCCTTGGCGACAGCGGCGACGGCGCAGCCGATCATCACAGACTCGATAATTCCAACAATCGGGATGCCCCACGTCACCATCCACACATAGAAGTCGTAGTGCAGGTTGGAGTACGGCGTTTGGGTGCGAAGAATCGCGACGATGATGCGTTCGGGGCTCCCGGCGACTTGTCGCAGCAGGAAACCAAATACTACGGCACCGGCGAGCGGCGACCGCGAAGAGCGAAAGGTGGCGCCGATCGAATGCGCCACCGTTTTGACACTCTGCCGCCAAAACCAGCGGCGAGCGGCCGTGATCCCAGATCTGGCGGCGAGATCTGAAAATTCTTCGTGCAAATCGCCCAGCATGGCTTGTGCGTCGGACTCGGACGCAAAAAGGCCGACAAGCCAGACCGCGAACCGCGGCGGGCGTACGCCAGGCGTCTCGGGGATCACGAACGGCTCCCGCTGAGATTGAGGCCATCGGTTAAACGCTCGAGGGTGCGATGGGTGCGATTCACTGCCGTCATACCCTTGGCCGTGACCTGGAAGAAACGTTTTGAGCGGCCACCGCGCTCGGCAGTGGGCTCGCCAAGGCGGGACTTCACATAACCCTTGGCCTGGAGGCGGTCAAGAGTGGCGTAGATGGCGCCGATGGAAACTTCACGAGCGGTCCGCACTTCGATTTCTTGCCGCACCGTGACCCCATAAGCGCGATCGCCAAGGCGCAAGAGCCCGAGGAGGACGATGTGCTCGAACTCACCGAGGTAGTCGCGGCCAGTCATTACTTCTACAATCTAGAATAAATCATGGACGCTCGTCAAGCCCCGGAGTTGGCCCATTGGTTGCGCGCGAACAATTCCATGTGGTATCCAAGCAATGAGGTACAAGTCGATGAAGAAGACCGCGACAAAGAAGAGTTTGACAAAGAAGAGCCGGAACGCGCGTGTGGCGAAACGCGTTGCGAAACCCGAAGCAGCAGCGAGTGCGGATTTGGGAGCGAAGCTGACTTTCAACCACGCGATGATCTATTCACAGAACGTGGAGCGCGGGATCGACTTCTACCGCGATTTGCTGGGGTTCAAGCTGATCGAGGATTTTCGGCATGAGGGTAAGCCGGTGTACGCGCGGATGCGCGCACCGGGAGGCGACGGAACCATTGCGCTGCACCAGGCGGCGCCAGGGGCCTCGGTGGCGAGCGACGGGGTGCGGCTATATATGGAGGTCCGGGAACTGGATGATTTTTGCCGCAAGCTACAACAGAAGGGGTTTTACATCACGCAGCTGCCGCGAATGATGCCGTGGGGCTGGCGGCACGCGTATCTGAATGATCCGGACGGTCATGAGATCAGCGTGTATTGGGCGGGCGAGAACCGCATGAAGAAGACGGTGATGAAGGCCGCGGCAAGAGCGGCGAAGGCCTAGACAGGTCTATGCGGTGAGCTCGCGGGTAGCTTCGGCGAAGATTTTGGTGTGGGCGTCGATGTCGGCTTCGGTGGTGGCGGGGCACATTAGCGCCATGCTGTGGAACGGTGTGAGCAGGACGCCGCGGTTGAGAGCATAGAGGTGTAGGAAGCGCTCGAGTTCGAAATCGGAGGCGGCGTAGGATTCGGCGCCGTTGCGAGGCGGGCGCGACGTGAAGGTGTACTCGGCGCGAGCGCCGAGACGCGGAACGTTCCAAGAGAGACCGACGGCGCGGATCTGCGTCGCGACGCCGTCCGTGAAACGCTGGGCTAGCTTGATCATGTGCTCGAACGCTGCCGGTGTGAGGACGTGCTCTAGCGTAGCGCGCATGGCCGCGAGAGAGAGCGCGTTGCCGGCGAGCGTGCCGCCGATGCCGCCGACGTCGCAGTCTTCGAGGTGAATGCGGGCGGAGATGCGCTGAGCGACTTCTTCCGTGCAGCCGTAGGTGGCGCCGGGAATGCCGCTGCCGATTGGTTTTCCAAATACAAGTAGATCGGGATCGAGGTCCCAGGCGCGGGTGCATCCGCCAGGGCCGGCGCAGATGGTGTGCGTTTCGTCGGCAATGAGGAGCGAGCCGTAACGTTTCGCGAGGGTGCGAGCGGCGGTCCAATAGCCGTCGTCGGGGAGAATGATGCCGACGTTGGTCATGGCAGGCTCGGCGAGGATGCAGGCGACATCGTTGTGTTTGAGCGCGGCTTCCAGAGCAGAGAGATCGTTGAATTCGACGACGCGCGTGGTTTCGGCGGGGTTGACGGGCGGGCCGATATTGCCCCGTCGAGGACCTACAGTGCCGTTTGCGTCGAGGAGCGTGGCGATAGACTCGTCGACGGTGCCGTGATAGCAATAGTTGAAGACGAGAATTTTCGGACGCTGTGTGATTTCGCGCGCAATGCGGATGGCGAAGCGGTTGGCGTCGGTGGCGGTGAGCGCGAATTGCCAATAAGGGAGACCGAAGCGGCGCTTGAGCTCTTCACCGACCCAGAGCGAGTCTTCGGTGGGAAGCATCAGCGTGATGCCCTGGCGCAGTTGCCGCGCAACGGCTTCGGCGACAACCGGCGGTGAGTGGCCGGTCATAGCGCCGGTGTCGCCAAGGCAAAGATCAACATAATCGCGGTTGTCCACGTCGGTGAAGTGCGCGCCGCTGGCGGATTTCACGAACACGGGAAATGGGCCAGCCCATTTTTTCATCCAGTTCATGGGCACGCCGCCAAGGAGCGAGTTTTGGGCGCGATGGTAGAGCGCGGCGGAATTGGGATGGTCCGCGATGAAGCGCTTTTCCTCGCGCGTGTGGAGTTGCAGGAGTTTCTTGCGATCAATGTTGCTCATGGATTCGGTTTGTCTTTGTGGATGATCGTTACGGTTGGATTCCTCACACTGGCGCACTTGCCGAATAGCGCTGCTCAGGGCTGCGCTATCCGCGCACCCCATTCGTCGGGGCTCACGTCCCGCGCATGTCGCGAGAAGAGCCAGTGATGGCCATCGAGGTCCTCGACGCCATACTGGCGCTCGCCATATTCAGTCTCGTGGAGTTCTTCGACGATCTTGGCGCCCGCCAATTTCGCTTTGTGGAAGTGCGCATCAACGTCTTCGACGAACACGGTTAGGCTCTGCGTTCCATAGCCGAGTTGCGCCGGGCTCTTGCCGCCGGCTCGCGCCCGGTTGACCATAATCCAAGCGTCGCCGAGATGCATCTGCGCGCCGCTGATAGGCCCTGAGGGGTCGCCATAGCGATAGTGTTCGATAAAGCCGAACGTTTTTGTCAGCCAGGCAATCGCTTCGGCAACGTCTTGATAAAAGACGTGGGGTAACACGATGTCGGCGGGCACAGAGCGATTCTTCAACATCGGCAGATAATAGCACTCCTCTATTCGCAAGATCACGGCAAGGAATACAGCGTGAGTGCGTCGCGGTAGACGGCGGCGCAATTCAGTGTGATCATACCGCTCTTTGTTTTTGGAACGAGCGAATCCGCGGTTCAGAAAGGCAGTCCGCCATGAGCGAGACGCAAGGAACAAGCACCGGGCTGACGCCCGAACAGAAATTCCTCAACGATCTTTGGGAAGCGCACCTCGGCGAGGAATTCACGACGCGCGACACGAACGCGACCCTCGACACAATGGTGCCGGACGCGTACGTGAACCACATCCCGGTGTTGACCGGCGGAGTGGGCCACGAACAACTACACGAATTTTATTCGCGCCACTTCATCCCCAAGATGCCGCCGGATACGGAGATCGTGCCAATATCGCGAACCATTGGCACGGAGCGGCTGGTGGACGAGATGATTTTTCGCTTCACGCACACCATCGAGATGGATTGGATGCTTCCGGGAATTGCCCCGACGGGCAAGCGCGTGGAGTGTCCCCTGGTCGTGATCGTGCATTTTCGGCAAGGGAAACTGGCGCACGAACACATCTATTGGGATCAAGCCACTGTCCTGGTGCAACTCGGGCTTCTCGATGCGTCCAAGCTACCGGTCGCGGGCGCAGATACCGCGAAAAAGCTGGCGAATCCCGCGATGCCCTCGAATGAATTGATCCGCAGGGCGCAAGCCGCGCGCGGGCGGTGAAACACCCGGACGGTTTTTCACAAACAATCTAAGGAGCCGAGGTCGGCAGAATCTGGATGGTGCGAAGCCAGGTTTCTACCAACTGCGGCCAACCGGTGACCGGCAGCGCCGTACGGCGGAGACCGTAGCCATGTCCGCCCTGCGCGTAGATGTGTAGCTCGGCGGGAACCTTGGCGTTTTTCAACGCGAGGAAATAGACAGTTGAGTTTTCGATATGCACCGGGTCGTTCTCGGCCTGGACAATGAAGGACGGCGGAGTCTTATCGGTAGGATTGATTTCGGGATTGGGCGCGAAGTTCTGCTCCGCAAGGGCGAGGTAACCTGGATAGACGATCACGGCGAAGTCGGGGCGGCAACTGAGTTGATCTGCGGCATCGACCGGATCATAGAGACGCTGATCGAAGTGAGTGCTTAGCGCGGCGGCGAGGTGCGCTCCCGCTGAGAAGCCGAGCACGCCAATGCGTTGCGGATCGATGTGCCACTCCGCGGCGTGAGAGCGAACGATGCCGAGGGCGCGCTGCGCATCCTGCAGCGCGGCGGCGGACTTGGGGTACGGGCCCGTGTCGGGAACGCGATACTTCAGCAGAACGCACGTAATGCCTGCGGAGTTGAGCCAATCGCATACTTCGGTGCCTTCCAAGTCGATGGCGAGGATGTGGTAGCCGCCTCCGGGAAAAACAACCACAGCAGCGCCGGTGTTCTTGCTCGTCGGAGAGTAGAGAGTAAGCGTCGGTGTGGAGACGTTGCCGAGACGAATGAGCGGCTTGCCAGCGATGAGATTGTCTTTCGCGGTAGTGGCGTCGATCTCCGGGCCGGGATTCGGCGGAGCGCCGGGTGCCGCGTGCGGCCAGACAGGCAGAGTGACGTGGCCGGGCGCGGGCTGCCACGCCGGCGTCTGGGCGAAGACGCTGGTGGCGATGCTGGCGACGGCGGCGAGAAGAAGCAGATAGTGGCGCACGATGAGGGCCTCACGTTTAGAATTTGCGGCGTTGATCGTAGCACGCGGCATGACCGGATCCTTAGGACGTGGCGACGATTTCGAGCGGTTCACCCGCAGCACACAGCGGGCATTGGGCGGGAGTCCACAGGTTGTTCGGCATTTGCTGCAGCAATTCGAGAGGGATGCGATGTTCGGCCGCAAACCTGGCGATCGCATCGCCAAGCGCGAGAAGCGCGCCGATGGCGACAACGCTCGCGCCCAGAGCTTGCAAGTCCGCAAAGGCTCCGCGCACGGCCGATCCCGCGTTGATCACATCGTTGACGATCGCGACGCGTTTCCCTTTGACGGCGGAGTGCAGACTCTTCGGGAGATGGTACTGGACCGGGAATAGGCCCTCGCGGGTGGCATCGGCGAAACGCTCGGCGTAGGTGAAATCGCAACCCAGCTCAAGCGAGACCAGCAACGCGACAAACGCGCCTTCGACGAGCGGACCGCACACCACTTCTACGTTGTGTTGCGCGAGCCGCGCCGCGAGTTGCGCGGCGAACGAGCGTATTTCGCGGGAGTGCAAGCACAGCGTCTCCAACTGGAACCACAGGTCACCGTGATGACCCGATTCCAGCAAGAAGTGGCCTTGACGTCCACACACCAGCGAAAGCACGTCTGCGGACATCAGCGGAGGGCGTGGATGATTTCCCGCGCGGCGTTGGCGCCGCTCGCGCCCGTCAGGCCATTGCCGGGGTGCGTTGCGGATGAGCAGAGGAACAGGCCGCGGATGGGCGTCTTGTAGCGCGCCCAGTCGAGGACGGGACGCATAGTGAACAGTTGGTCGAGCGCAAGTTCCCCGTGGAAAATGTGGCCGCCCGTGAAACCGTAGGTGGTTTCGAGGTCCTGCGGCGTGATCACCTGCATGGATTCGATCAGATCCGGAAGGTTCGGCGCGTAGTCCGAGAGCGTCTTGGCGACGGTGTGGCCGAGTTGCATGCGGCGTGCGCTCCAATCGGCGTCCTTCAGATGGTAAGGAGCGAACTGCACGTAGGCGGAAAGCACGTGCTTGCCTTCCGGGGCGAGCGAAGGATCGAGCAGCGTGGGAATGGTGACGTCGAGATAGGGCGCGGTGGAAAATTCGCCGTACTTGGAGGCGTCGAAGGCGCGCTCGAGATAATCGATTTCGGGGCCGATGTGGATGCGGCCAGAGAGCGCTTGGCGGAAACCGTCGGGGCCGACAGTTCCAGCGAGCGCGGGAAAGGAAGGAAGTTCGTTGAGCAGCGAAATTCACCTTGGCGACGGTGCCGTTCGCGCGAATGTTGCGAATGCGCAGCGCGAAGGTTGGGTCGAGCTGCGAGGGATCAACGAGGTTGAAGAACGTGCGCTTGGGATCGACGCCGGAGACGACCGCCTCGGCCGGGATTTCTTCCCCGTCGGCTAGGACAACCGAGGCCACCGCGCCGTTTTTGATGCGGATGTGCTGCACTTCAGCATGCGTGCGGATTTCGGCGCCGGCATGACGCGCCGCTTCGCCGAGAGCACGGGTAAGCGACCCAAGGCCACCACGCGGAAATGCGGCGGAGCCGACAGGATGCGGGTCTGCGGCGGCGCGCAAAAGAAGAACAGCGGTACTGCCTGCCGACCACGGCCCCAACGCAGTGCCGAAGATTCCGCGCGCGGCGATGACGGCGCGAATCAGTTCGGTCTCGAAGAACTCGGCGGCGAAATCCGCGGCGGCCATGGGGCCCCAGCGCAGAAGATTGAAGATGCCATCCTTGCCCAGGCCGCGAATGCTGCGCCCGGTCTTGAAAAGATTCCACAGATCTTCAGGGGAAGGCGACTCAATGTCGGGCGGCGTGATGGATGCGATGTGCGCGCAGACCGCGGCAACTTCCGCGAGCGCCTCGGCGAACTTAGTGTAGTTCCCCGCGTCTTTGGCGGAAAAGCGGGCGATGCCGCCGGCGGTCTTTGCGTGATCGTTGTAGAAAAGGATGCGCTTTCCCGTCGGGCGTGGGTGCAAATAGGCGCGGGTCCGGGTCGTAGAGATGACAGTCGTACCTTTGCAGCTTCAAGTCGCGGGCGACATCGGCGCGAAGCGGTCCGACAGTGTGCGCGAGCGTGGAGGCGCGGAAGCCGGGATGAAACTCTTCGGTGACTGCGCCGCCGCCGACGATCTCGCGGCGCTCGAGCACGAGCGGCTTAAAGCCCCCTTTCGCGAGGTAAAACGCGGTGATTAGAGCGTTGTGACCGCCGCCGACGAGAACTACGCGCTGTCCGATGGGCATGGTCAGCTCTTCTCGCTGGCGTGCGATTCGGAAGCGGTGGCTTCTGCGCTTGGCTCGGGAGCAGCGGCAGATTCCGGCGGCGTGTGCTGACGCGAAGCGGCCGGCGTCTTGCTCGATCGGGAAGCCGCGGAAGCTTTCTTCCACTCTTTCAAGATGACTTGGCTGGCGATGCGGCCGGGCGCGCCCATGATGCCGCCGCCGGGATGCGTCGCGGAGCCGCACATATAGAGGTTGTCGATCGGCGTGCGGTAATACGCCCAGCCGGGAACGGGGCGCAGGAAGAAAAGCTGCTCGAGCGACAACTCGCCCTGAAAGATGTTGCCTTGCGTGAGACCAAATTCGCGCTCCAGATCGAGCGGCGTAAGCACCTGGCGGCCGGTGATTATTTTTTTGATGTTGGGAGCATGCTCCGCAATGGTGTTGACGACCGTGTCGCCGAAAGCCTCGCGCTGATCGTCCCAAGTGCCCTCGGCGAGCTTGTACGGCGCATATTGCACGAAGCACGAGAGCACGTGCTTGCCCGGCGGCGCGACGCTGGGATCAGTAAGGCTCGGGATGACCATGTCGATGTACGGGCGCCGGGAAAAGTGGCCGTACTTGGCGTCGTCGTAGGCGCGCTCCATGTATTCGATGCTGGGCGAAATCGACATTGCGCCGCGAAGATGAGCGCCAGGGCCGGGCATGCACTTGAAATCCGGCAGCGCGTCGAGGGCGAGATTCACTTTGCCTGAAGAACCGCGATATTTGTAGCGGCGGACGGCCTCGAGAAAATCGGCGGGGAGCTCGCTGGGCTCGAGAAATTTTTCGAAGGTGAGGTGCGGATCGACGCTGGAGGAAACCACTTGGGCGGAAATTTCTTCGCCGGTTTTCAGCACGACTCCGGAAGCGCGGCCGTTTTTCACGAGAATCTTATCGACGGGAGCCTGCGTGCGAATTTCGACCCCGGCTTCCCGCGCCGCATCGCCGATCGCGTTAGAAATGGCGCCCGTGCCCCCGCGGCTGAAACCCCACGATCGAAACGCGCCGTCAATCTCGCCCATGTAGTGATGCAGCAGAACGTAGGCCGTGCCCGGAGAGCGAATCCCGAGAAACGTGCCGATGATTCCCGACGCCGACATCGTAGCCTTGAGGGCGTCGGTCTCGAACCATTGATCGAGAAAATCGGCGGCGCTCATGGTCATGAGCTGCACCAGGGTGTAGCGCTCGTCAGAGGAAAGACTGCGAAAGCGTTGCAGCAGGAAATGTAGCTGCTTCAGGTCGCGAGGATTAAGCGTTGTCGGATCGGGGGGAATCATCGACAGCAGCGGCTTCACGAAGCGGCACATCGGCGTCATCATCTTCGAAAATTCGTCGTAGGCCTCGGCGTCCAGCCGAGAGTGCCGGCGAATTTCGCGCTGGGTGCGTGCGTGATCGTTCATCCGCCAAAGATAGTCGCCGTTGAGCATGGGCGTGAACGTGCCGTCGAGAGGAAGAATTTCGAGGCCGTGGCGCGGCAGATCGAGCTCACGAATGATTTCCGGCCTCAGGAGCGACACAACGTAGGAGCATTCGGAGAAAAGAAATCCGGGGATGATTTCTTCGGTGACCGCCGCGCCGCCGAGGACGTGGCGCCGTTCGAGAACGAGCACCTTCTTGCCGGCTTTGGCAAGATACGCGGCGTTGACCAGGCCGTTGTGGCCGCCGCCGATCACGATTGCGTCGTAGTGCTGCGCCATTCGGTGAAGCTCCGCGTGAATCCGCAAGGAAAAGAAAGATGCGGGTGGAAGAGACGCAATAGTTTACTGAGATGACTGAGACGGAGCAAGCACGAGGACGTGGGTAGCACAGACACTCTTATCTGTGCCCCTTCAAACGCAGGCAGAATCAGACGTTGGTGCAGCTCACTCTCGCCGGGCGCTAGGACGTTGACGCGGCGTCTGAGCCGGCTACTTCTCTGCCGGCGGATACTTCGGCGGAATCTCCGCATACCCAGGCGCTGCTGTTTTGAGGTTGGGCGTGGCCGAGGCCTTGGCGTCCCCGATCGCCCAGCGAATCCCGCCCGCCAGTAGGTTCAGATGAAATGGATTTTGCCAATTTTCCGCGCGATCGCCGATCGCCGTGTAAAAAACTTTCCCGCGTCCATCCATGCGGGCCCAAACCACAGGATAGGGAGCGCGTTTATAAGCGTTGCCGTTCATCGTGGTCGTGTCCAGCGTGCAAATCACGTGCAGGTTCGGCGCGAAATCCTTCATGGAATACCATTCCTCCATCAAGCTGACTGGGGACTGGACGCCCTCAAGCCCAGGGAACTTCGGATCGTTGATGATCACGTTGGTGGTCTGCAAGCGCGGGTCTTTGCTTTGACCATGAATGATGAATTCCCCGCCGATCATACGGATGTAAGGGTCGGACTGTTCCCCGTGTGCGATGTAGCGATTCGCAAGATCCTCGGAATCGGGCGGCGTGTGAAACGTGTCGCTGGCCGCGTGCACACCCACAAAGCCGACGCTGCCCTTGTGGATCGCGTCGAGCAGCGTCTGCTTGCCCTGCGCGGACATCGGTGGATTCTTGTCGGTGCCTTCCGTGGTCAGATCGCCGGTGGTGAAAAAGACGACCGCCGCGTAGTCGTGAAATTCCTTGGAGTCAAAGATCCGCCCGTCCTTACTCGCCGTAAGATCGAAGTTGTTGGCAGCCGAAAAACCACGCATCGCTGTTTCCATGATGCTTGGCTGGCCGTTCGTCACCTTTATGACCGCGTGCTCGAAGCCCGAGGATTTCGTGAATAGCAGGACCGACTTCTTTTTCGCGGCGAAGGCCGGACGTGAAAGGAGAAGTCCTGCTCCGGCAACTGCCGTAGTGCGAAGGAAATCGCGCCGAGTCGAGGTGGAGTGCATTTTGTTTCTCCTTGGAAGAGAGCGGCCCGGGAAAGTGTACTGGGATAGGAAACGATGTACAAGAGGGGTGGCGGGCAAGATCGTTGAGACCGTTCAACCTAGTAGCACAGAAATGTCTGTGCCCGCTGCAGCGCATGGCGCGCGATTCTCGTTCGCACTCTGGAAATGTGCCAAAGGCGGCCCAAGACAAAGCCGAAAACGCAAAAGGCCATGATTGCGGCTGGCACTTCCACCTGGCTGGTAAGCGCCGCGGCACACGGCAGGAAATTGGTCGCCAAGCTAACAAGAACGATCAGCATATCGTTCGCCCCTGATTTCCTCAGGCCTTCGCCGCGCCGCGCGCGTCCAACGAATACCTACCCGCGCCGAACTCAGCGACATAAAGCAGCCCGCCCATGACGGCCAGATTGAGCAGAAAATGAACCATGTTGTCCTCTTGCTCCATTCCTTTCATGGCCCAGAAGTTGTGAAACACCAGCGTCGTCGGGATCAGGTAAAGAATCCACAGCCACGCCACGATCCGAGCGCGGAAGCCGGCAAGCATCGCCAAGCCTCCCAGAAGCTCGATCATGGCAGCGCACGCGATCGAAAAGGCCGGCAGCGGAATGCCCTTGGCTCCGGCAAAGCCTGCGAACTGCGAATACTGAGCGATCTTGAATGTTCCACTGAAAAGGAATACCAAGCTAATCAGAATCCGCCCGATTAATGGCTGTATGTCTTCAGCCGGGTTCGACATTCGCTTTCTCCTTATTGTGGAGCGCGCGAGCTAGCGCCCGCTTTTTCTTGGCGCCTTGCCTGCCAGAACCACCAAAGCAGCAAGCGCCGCCGTTTTCTGATCCTGGGTCCAGGGCGGTCCAAGGGAGCGGCCCATCGTCGAGACTTGTTGCAATATCCGAGTCGCCGCCTTGCCGAACGTTGTCCGAACGCGTTCGTCGAGGTCACGCTCTCTAGTCCCGGTAAGAGGCAGCTCCAACCCCTCGCATGCCGTCGAGAAGACTTCGCGAAAGAACTCGCCCTCTGCCGCATGAATCAGGGCGTGCGAGGCAAGAATTTTTGGCAGAGGCGGCAGTGGTCGGCCTGAGGCCAGCAGGACCGCGGCACCTATCACCCGGTATTGGCGATCCCGCAGTTCGCCGATGACTTCCCGGACAGCTTCCGAGGCGAGGCGGTTTGAATTCGCAAGACTGCTCTCAAGAAACTGCTCCGCCTTTGGAAGTTCGAGATTCTTCGCAAAGTGATAGGGCTGGACCGCTCCGGTAGTTCCGGGACTAACCACAGCGACGCGCCGGCGTTCAACGATTTCCACCGTGCCGGCGTCGTTTGAGACGGCCACGAGCGCGCCCCACCCGGAATGCATCCGAACGCCGATGGCCGCACGCTTCATGTCAGGCCTGCCTCCTTCACTCATGCCTTGTTGTCTTTATGCGAGTCCCACGTTACTGGTCCAGGATAAAGGGTCATATATGACAGAGCATGTCATAATTGAACCGCGATAATCGCAGAAACCTAGAAAAAGGCGCCTCGAAGGGTTTTGCAAAGAGAGGCAGGCCATGCAGACAGGCAACTCCCAGCCAAGGCTGCGTCGATGAAAGCCGATCGGCTACTCGCCGCTCTGTTGCTTCTTCAGGCGCGGGGACGCATGACCGGCCGAGAGCTGGCGAAACGCCTTGAGGTCTCGATGCGCACCGTCCACCGGGACATGGAGTCACTCAGCGCCGCTGGCGTGCCGGTATTTGCGTTACGAGGTGCCGAGGGCGGGTGGCAGCTTGACGAAGACTGGCGCACCAAGGTGCCGGGGCTGGATGAAGCGGAGCTGCGTGCGTTGCTGATGGCGCAGCCCCGCGTGATCGGAGACGCACGGCTCGCCGCAGCCGCGGAGCGGGCGCTGGGTAAGCTGATGGCGTCGCTGCCGGTGCCGCTGCGCGAGCGTGCCGAGTCGATTCGCCAGCGGCTGTACGTAGACACTGCCGGTTGGCGGGGGACCACGGAAAATCTCTCGATGTTGGGTGCGGTCCAAGAAGGCGTCTCGCGAGATCGCAAGCTGGCCATCGTCTACTGGCGAGGCGGCCAAGACCGGGCGGAGCGCATCGTGGACCCGCTCGGACTCGTGGCGAAGGGCAGCGCGTGGTACCTGGTGGCCGGGACGCCGGCGGGGCTTCGGACGTATCGCGTGTCGCGAATTGAAGATGCCAAGCTGCTGGATCTTCCCGGCGAGCGCCCGCCCCATTTCGATCTGGAGGAATATTGGAAATCGTCGACGCAGGAATTCAAGGAGGGTTGGCCAAGATTCGATGCCACGCTCCGCCTGGAGCCGCAGGCCGCGAAGCGGATGAAGATGTGGCGGCTCGCCTCCACAATGCAGGTCGTCGAAGGCGAAGACCCGGAAGGCTGGGTAACTCTGCAAGTGCAGTTCTACCACGAAGATGAGGCGCTCTTTGTGGTGATGGGACTCGGTGCGGTGGTGGACGTGATCGAGCCCGCGAGTTTGCAAGAGCGCGTGGCGGCGGCGACCGCAGCGGTTATCGAGCGCATGCGACGTGTTCGTGTGTAGACGCCGGGCTTCAGCCCGGCGAACGTGCCCGGGCGAACAAGGTGACGCGCAGGGCTTCCGGACTAAACGTGTGCGGATGCTTCTCGCCTTGCCGCTGCTCCGCTTCGCTTCTATACTTTCGCTGGGTCTTGGGCCAGTTCTTGGCGCCGGGTTTCGCGCTGGGTTCTAGCACTGGGTTGACACAAGAGGAGATGACGTGCCCGTAGGGACTGCGTTTCACGAGCGGACGATGGCGTTGTGCGAGAGCCTGAACTACCGCGAATGGTCGGGCTACTACACCGTGGGCGTGTACGAGATGCACCACGAGCACGAGTACAATGCGATCCGCAATTCCGCGGCGTTGATCGATATTTCGCCGTTGTTCAAGTACCGGGTAACGGGCCTTGATGCGACGAAGTTCGTGAACCGCGTGATCTCGCGGGACATCACCAAGGTAAGCGTCGATCAGGTCATTTATTGCTGCTGGTGCGATCCCGATGGAAAAGTGATCGACGATGGCACCATCACGCGGCTGGGCGAGAACGAATATCGCTGGACCGCAGCCGATCCGAGCCTGCGCTGGTTCCGGCAGAACGCGCTGGGATTGGACGTAAAGATCGAAGACATCTCCGAACAGACCGCGGCCCTGGCGCTGCAAGGGCCGACGTCCGGGAAACTGCTGAAAGCCGTAGCGGATGCAAATATCGCGAACCTCAAATATTTTCGCGTCACTCACGGAAAAATCGCGGGCGTTCCCGTGGACATTTCGCGCACCGGCTATACCGGCGACCTCGGATTCGAGATTTGGATGCCCTGGAAAGATGCCGTGCGCGTGTGGGACAAATTGGTGAATGAGGGAGAAGTGTTCGACATTCACCCGGCGGGAATGATCGCGCTCGATATCGCGCGCATCGAAGCGGGCTTGATTCTGATCGAAGTAGATTACATGTCGAGCAAGAAAGCGTTGATCGAATCGCAACGCTATTCGCCAGCGGAGATTGGCCTGGGCAAGCTGGTGGACTTGAAGAAGGAAACGTTTGTGGGGCGCGATGCCCTGGCAGCGGAGGCCAAGAAAGGCGCGGGCCGGTCACTCGTGGGACTCGAGATCAATTGGAACGAAGTGGAAGCGCTGTACGACAAGATGGGAATGGCACCGCAAGTGCCGAGCATGGCGTCTCGCGTGGCGGTGCCCGTGTATCGCGGCAGCAAGCACGTCGGAAAAGCAACCTCGACAACATGGTCGCCGACGCTGAAGAAAATGATCGCGCTGGCGTGCGTCGATCGGGATTCGGCGACGGTGGGCAGCACATTGAACATGGAGATGACCGTCGAAGCGGTGCGCCACACCGTTTCGGCAAAGATCGTGCCGATGCCGTTCTTCAATCCACCGAGGAAGACTGCGGTCCTGGTGGCGTAGGGCTGCCGGTTCAGTTGGCGTTCGCGAATTTTGTTTCCGCAGCTAAAAACTCATCAAGAGTAGTTCGGTCCAAGAGTTTGCCACGGAGAATTAAAGCCCGGATTTTTTGCGTGTTGTGAATATCTTCGAGCGGATTGGCGTCGAGGAGCAGCAGATCAGCGGTCTTGCCTGGTTCGATGGTGCCCTGCGTTTCGAGTTTTCCTAGAAAATCGGCGGGATTTCTTGTAGCGGCCTGGAGGGCTTGCATGGGCGTGAGCCCTGCTTGCACGAGCAGCGCGAGCTCTTGGTGCAAAGCGAAGCCCGGAATGATGTACGGCGCGGTGGAATCCGTGCCAGCAAGAATGGGAACGCCCGCGGCTTCCATTTTGCCGACGACGTGCATCGACTGCGCCAGCAGTTCGTCGCGGAGCGCAAATCCGGTGGGGCTCGTGTATTCGTTTTGCGTCTGAAGCACGTGCTTCCACTTTTCGGCGATGGTGCGCGGGACGAACTTCAAGTTTGCATCCGCAGGGAGACTCAGTTGAGGAGTAGGGTAGGCGTCATTGCGGAGAAGAATCAGGGTAGGGGTCTGCCAAGTGCGGTTGCGAAGGAAAACGGCGATTAGATTCGCCTCGCTTTCTGCCGAGTACGTTTGTAGCAGCGCGCGTTGCCAGGCGGCTTGGCGAGCGCGGGAGCCTCGGAGGGTCTCATTCTTAGGGCCGGCGCGAAATTGTTCGCGCATCAGCCGCGGCTCGTCGCTGGAGCAGGCGCGGAGGACGCCGGTGAGGTGCTCGATACTCTTTTGCCCGGCGTTGGAAGCTTCGGCCGCGGTTACGCGATCGGGGACATGGCCCACGAAGGTGATGTGTTCGCTTCGCGCCGCGGCGGCGATGGCAAAGTATGCGTCGCGCGAGAGGATCGATTGCACTTTGATGAAGTCCACGCCCTGTTGCACAAGCGTGTGAACGTCCTCGGACGCCTGCGCGGCGTTCGTCACGACCAGCGAAGGTTGGAACGAGGGCGGACTGCCGTCAAGATAGGGACCCGCGAAAAATATTTGCGGCCCGAGGCGCTTGCCCTGCTGGATGTCGCGGCGCAGCGGCACCAAGGATTCCAGCAGGCCACCCATGTCCCGCACCGTAGCAATACCGTTCGCAAGCAACAGCGGAAGGATGAACTCGCGGCTACCGTTAGGCTCGCCCGCGCCCGTCAGGTGCAGGTGTGAGTCAACGAGCGCAGGGATCAGAAATTTTCCCGTGCCGTCGATGACTTGAGCATCGCCCGGAATCGCCGCCGATTTTGCAGGCACAATCGAAGAGATCCGATGATCGGCGATGAGAACAGTCATGTCCGTCCGAGGCTGAGCGCCCGTCGCGTCAATTACGGTGACGTGCGTGATGGCAAGAATGGATTGGCCCGGACGAGAACACGCGACGAGCGCAGCAGCGACAACAAGCGCGAACAGGAATGCAATTCTTTCCCAGGAAGGCATGCTCGAGTTTGATGCTCGGAAGTTGATCGTGGACGTAACCGAGCGTCAAGAATGTCGCGCCACCACAAAGCCGCACGGGCGGTGACGGCCGCGCCGTGGCCCCGTGTCACTCAGCCAGGCGGTTGTATTTCTTCAGCACCGCGCGCAACCCGTCGTGCGGTAGCGCACGAACGCGATGATTTTCGATCCCGGTCATGGTCTCCGCCGCAATCATCGCGTTGATGATCGCTTCTTCGGTCGACTGCACGGTTGCTGCGAAGACCGGCTCGATCTGATCGTTGGGTAACATTTTCAGATCGACGACGTGATCGGTCGCACCAGCGCCTGAGTTTGCCGTAGAGAACGCGATGAAGATGTCGCCCGAGCCGTTGCCGGAGATGCTGCCGTTGCGGCCGAGACCAAGCGAAACGCGCCGCGCCAGACGCTTGAGCTGATGCGCCACGAGCGGAGCGTCGGTCGCGACGATCACGATGATCGAGCCGTGATCGTCGTTGCTGAACGAAGTGCCGGCATACGGATCGTCTGCGTCAATTTCGCGCCCCACGGGAATTCCGGCGACGCGCAGATTATTTTTCGTTCCGTAGTTGCATTGCACCAGCACGCCAACGGTATAGCTGCCGTCGCCCTTCACGTCAAATTTCCGCGACGCAGTTCCGATGCCACCCTTGAAGCCGTTGCAGACCATGCCGGTGCCGCCGCCGACGCTGCCCTCTTCAACGGGACCAGAATGCGCGGTATCGATAGCGTGAAACGCGTGCTCGGGTTTGACGTGGAAGCCGTTGATGTCGTTCAGCCAGCCGTCCCAAGTTTCAGCAACGACGGGAAGCGACCACCAGTAGCCGCTCGGGTCGGGCTGCCCGTGCGTGACGCGCCACTGAATCACCGCATCGCGCACCACACCGACGCTGTGCGTGTTCGTGATCATCACCGGGCCTTCTAGGAAGCCGGACTCCTCGACCCAGGTCGTGCCGGTCATTTCGCCATTGCCGTTCAGCGTCCACCAGCCCGCGAAAACAGGATTGTTCATGGAATCTTTGCCGCGCGGCAGAACGGCGGTGACGCCCGTGCGCACCGGACCTTTGCCGATTTGCAATTTCCCTTCGCCAGAAATAAGCGTGGTGTGGCCGACGGTGACGCCCGCAACGTCGGTGATTGCATTGAAGGGACCCGGTGTGCCGTCGAACGGCACACCGAGATCACGCGCGCGAGGCTTTGCGCGCGCCGTGTCTTGCGCGCGAAGTTGCGGCGCTACGAGGGCGCAAAAACAAAGAAAGAAGACCACCTTGAGCGCAGTAAAGCGCATTCGTTTTTCTCTCTCCCAAGATACAAACGATAGATAGAGACGATATAAGAACGATGGGGCCGAACAAATTGGCTACGGCTTCAACTGCAATTACGTTCCGAAGACGCGCGCAAGAGCAGACGTAAGAGCCCGGAAGATTATCGCAGATTCCTCCGCAGAAACGATAAAGGGCGGCGCGAGAAGAATATGGTCTCCGCGGAGCCCATCTACGCAACCTTGCGAAGGATACGTCAAAACATTTTCCTCGAGTGCCGCCTGGCGAATGCGCTCGGCGATATTGTCTTGCTTCGCGAATGGCTCGCGCGTTCCCTTGTCTTTGACGAACTCAATGGCGAGAAGTAATCCCAGTCCGCGAATTTCGCCGACGTGCGGGTGAGATTGCAGCGAGCTCAGCTGAGAGCGCAGAACTTCCGCGGCGGTTGCGACACGATCGAATAGCTTATGCGATTCGATGTAGTCGAGCGCCGCGTTACCAGCAGCGGTAGCCACCGGATGCGCTTGGTAGGTAAATCCGTGTTGAAAAGTGCCGGAACCTTGCTCAAAGATTTTGGCGACGTGCGGCGCAACAAGGACGGCCCCGAGCGGCGCGTATCCGCTGGCGATTCCCTTCCCAACCAGGATGATGTCCGGCTCAATGCTCCAGTGCTGCACCGCGAATGGCTTTCCCGTCCGGCCCATGCCGCTCATGATTTCGTCGGCGATCAGCAGCATGCCGCGGCGGCGGCAGATTTCAGCGATGCGCTGCGCGTAACCGTCAGGCGGTACGGCAGCACCGAGCGTGGCGCCCACGACCGGCTCAAAAATAAAAGCGGCAACAGCCTCCGCGTCGTCTTGTTCGAGAAAGGACTCCAGATCGTCGGCGCAGGCGATGCCGCATTCCGGAAATTTCTTGCCGAACGGGCAGTGATAGCAGAAGCACGATGCGATGTGGCCCCACTCGGCGAGCATCGGCTGGTACGGTGCGCGGCGAGCGACGTTGCCGCTGACGGTCATCGCACCCAACGTGCTGCCGTGATAGCTCTGCCGCCGCGAGACGACGCGATAGCGAGCCGGCTGCTCTCGTTCCAAATGGTATTGGCGGACCAGCTTGATCGCCGTTTCCGTGGCCTCAGAGCCGCCGGAAGTGAAGTAAACGCGGCCGCCATTACGGAAATTCGCCGGCGCAAGCGCCAGCAATCGCGCGGCAAGTTTTTCGGCGGACGCGGAATGAAATTGCGACGTGTGAGTGAAAGCGATTTGCGAAGACTGCTCGGCCATCGTGCGGCCAATTTCAGCAACGCCGTGACCAATGCTGACCACGGCGGCCTGTCCCGCCGCATCAAGCAGACGCCGGCCGTCGGCGGTATGAATCCAGCACCCTTCACCGCGCACGGCGACCGGAAACGATTTGCCCAGGTTTCGAGAAAAGAGAGGCGAATTCGTCAACATTTCCGCTGCGATTGTAACAGAGTGCCGACTGCGCATCTGTGTTACGCTGGCGCGATTTTCTCAAGCCGACGTGCAGAAACATGTGGCGCAGCCATTCTTGGCTGTGCGCCGGAGCGTTAGTGCCTTCAGAATCCCACGCCTTAGTCCGCACCATCGGCCGATGGAGCCTCACCGCGCTGATGGTCAACTCGATCATCGGCAGCGGAATCTTTGGACTCCCATCGGTAGTCGCAGGGCGACTGGGACGCTCGGCGCCCATCGCTTACTTGATCGCCGGCGTGGGCATGGCGGTGATTGCGGGCTGCCTGAGCGAAGTGGCTTCGCAATTTCACGACACCGGCGGGCCGTACCTCTATGCGCGAGAAACCCAGGGCCGCTTCTGGGGCATTCAAGTCGCCTGGCTCACCTGGCTTTCGCGCATCGCCGCTGCTTCGGGCACCGCAAATCTATTCACCACCTATCTCGGGCAAATCATTCCGCAAGCGACGCATCCGGCATACCGTGCCGCGATTCTCACCGTACTCGTGGGCGTGCTGGCGGTGGCCAATTACATCGGCGTGAAGTCCGGCACACGAGTGAGCGACTTCTTCACCGCCACAAAAGTTTTGCTGCTGGCGATTTTCACCGGCGCGGGCTTGGCATGGATCAGAATTCACGGCGGGGTCGCGCCCGTTCCTCTGCCGCATGTCATCGAAGCAAAGGACTGGCTCGAAGCAGTGCTTGTGCTGGTGTATGCCTACGGCGGCTTCGAGGCCGTACTGCTGGCTACCGGAGAGATGCGCGACCCGCGGCGCGACGCTCCGTTTGCGCTGCTGGTGGGACTCGCGGTCGTTGCCGTCATCTACTCACTCGTTCAGGTCGTCGTCAGCGGAACGCTCGCCGACCCTGCCGCCACGCAAAAACCGCTAGCGGAGTCCGCGGGACACATTTTCGGCGCAGGCGCAGCGGCAGCGATTTCCGCGGGTGCGCTTGTGTCCATCTACGGCTATTTGAGCGCGAACATGCTGCACACGCCAAGACTCACGTTCGCGTTGGCGGAACGCGGCGACTTCCCCCGGATCTTCGCGCGCATTCACACGAAATTTCAGACGCCCCACATTTCGATTCTGCTGTACACGGCATTACTGATGGCATTCACGCTGTGGGGAAATTTCCGGTGGAATATCACGCTGTCGGCAATCGCGCGTCTGTTTACGTACAGCTCGGTCGCCATCGCGCTGCTGATCTTGCGGCGAAAGCGGCCGCAAGCCAGCGCGTTCCGCTTGCCCGCAGGCAAAGTGCTTGCAGTCTTGGCAATTTTGTTTTGCGTTGTTCTGTTATTGCATGCGCCGCTAAGCAATTCCTGGGTGGTCATCGCGACAATCGCCTTAGCGACATTAAACTGGGTCGCGGTGCGCAAGGAAGCCCCAGCACGCGAGCCAATTTGAAGCCGCAGCCGTCCTCTTTGTAGGGGCCGGGGCTCGCCCCGACCAGCGTCAACCCCGGCACACCTTTCCGTGGAGCGCGACAAAAGCGGCCACCACAACACATTGAGCCAGGAGACCACGCCATGACAATGAAGCGCACCGGCCAAGCATGGATTCCCGCCGATCAATACGGCAGATCACTACCGAAGTTCTCTGTAAACCTCCTGGTCCGAGACGTCCACCGCTCCCTCCCCTTCTACAAAGACGTCCTCGGTGCAACCATCCGATACGCCGACGCCGATTTCGCCGCCCTGACCTTGCCGGGAATCGAGTTCATGCTCCACGCCGACCATTCCTACGACCACCATCCTCTATATGCACGGCTACAGGTACCCGGCCCGCGTGGCACGGGTGCCGAGCTGCGGGTGATGGGCATCGACCCAGACGCGGTTCAGGCCCGCGCCCAAGCGGCCGGCGCCGCGATCCTTCAGCCAGCCGCCAATTTTCCCCACGGCTGGCGCGACGTAATGGTAACCGACCCAGACGGCTACATCTGGGCGGTCGGAGTGGCCACCATAGACCCATAGCTTGGAATCGGGGCGGAATCGTGACATATTCACCGTTTGTTAGGCGCGTAGTAACTCACCTGTGAAAACGAGGGACAAGCGATGAAGCGGATTGGTTTGCGAAGTGGCCTCGCGGCCGTGATTCTTGTGCTGTTCGCATCGGCAGCGACGAATGCCCAGGAAGCCGGCAAGCGCCCGATCACGTTTGACGACATGATCAAGCTGCACCGCGTGGCGGAGCCACAAATTTCGCCGGACGGAAAATGGATCGCGTACTCCGTGGCCACTCCAGACATGGACGCGAATCGCAACGCCGGCAACATCTGGATGGTGTCGACCGAAGGCGGCGCGCCGATTCAGCTGACGCAAAGCGGGCATGATAGCTCGCCAGTGTGGTCGCCGGACGGAAAGACGCTGGCGTTCCTCTCGTCGCGGGCGGGTGACTCGCAGGTTTACGTTCTGCCGATGGATGGCGGCGAGGCACACCCTTGGACGCATCTCTCAACGGGCGCCGACATCGTAAAGTGGTCGCCGGACGGGAAGACGATTGCGTTCACCTCTTCGGTTTACCCGGACTGCAAAGACGATGCGTGCAATAAATTGCGGGACGAGGAAAAAGAAAAGAACAAGGTGAAGGCCCACGTGGCCGAGCAGCTTTTGTACCGCCATTGGAATCACTGGTCCGAAGGAAAGCGTGGCCATCTGTTCGTAGTGGCGGCGCCGAGTGGTCCGGGGGCAACCGACGAAAATGTCGTGCCGCGCGATTTAACCGCCGGCGCGAACTATGACGTCCCTCCCGATGAGCGCGGTGGAGCCGAAGACATCGCTTTTTCGCCGGACGGCACGGAGCTTTGCTTCACCGCGGTCACCGATAAAGTCGAAGCGATCAGCACCAATGGCGATCTGTTTCTGGTGCCGGTGGCAGGCGGTGCAGAGCCCAAACGGATTACCAAGAATCCCGGCTTCGACGGCGACCCTATTTACTCGCCTGACGGCAAGGGCATCGCGTATCACGCGCAGCTTACCGCCGGGTATGAATCGGACCGCTGGCGCGTGATGCTCTACGACCGGCAGAACGGCAAGAACGATAACCTTTCCGAAGCATTCGACCGCAGCGCGGATGAGCTGGCCTGGTCGGCGGACAGCAAGACGCTTTATTTTGTGGCGGAGAACGAAACGCTGCAGCCCATATACGCGATGGAAGCGCGCGTGGGAGCGCAGCCGAAAAAAGTCGTGGGCGACGGATTCAACGTGGGCTTGTCGATCACTAAGGACGGCAAGACGATGGCCTTCGAGCGGACCAGCATGACGCTGCCAGCGGAAGTCTTTGTGGCCCATCTCGACGGGGACGCGAAGCAGCTTACGCATCACAACGAATCGATCCTGGCGAACGTCGAGATGAACGCGCCGGAAACGTTCTGGTTCGAGAGCGCGGATGGCACGCGAGTCCAGGCAATGGTCCTGCGCCCTCCAAACTTTGATGCCGCCAAAAAGTATCCGCTGCTCGTGCTTCTGCACGGTGGGCCGCAGACCATGTTTTCCAACGCATGGGGCTACCGGTGGAACCCGCAGGTTTTCTCCGCTCCTGGCTATGTGAGCTTGATGATCAACCGGCGCGGATCGACGGGATACGGCCAGAAATTCACCGACGATATCACCAATGATTGGGGCGGCAAAGCCTACGCGGACGTAATGAAAGGGGTCGACGCAACGCTGGCGAAATATAAGTTCATCGACGGAACGCGAATGGCAGCGGCCGGCGGATCGTACGGCGGATTCATGGCCGACTGGATTGCCACGCATAGCGGCCGGTTCAAGGCGATCATCAGCCACGCGGGCGGCTATGACCAAGCCGCGATGTATGCCACCGAAGAACTTTGGTTTGAAGACCACGACATGCAGGGAATGCCTTGGAGCAATCCAGAGAGTTACCGGAAATGGTCGCCAGCGACCTACGCGGGCGATTTGAGCAAATACAAAACGCCGACCCTGGTGATTGCGGGCGAGCGCGACTATCGAGTCCCCTATACGCAATCCCTGGAGTTTTTCAGCGCCCTGCAACGGCAGGGCGTACCTTCCAAGCTGGTAGTCTTCCCGGATGAAGGGCACTGGGTGTTGAAACCGCAGAACGCGCAATTTTGGTACAAAACATTTTTGGATTGGCTCGCGACTTACTTGAAGTAGACGGCGCTGGTGTTGGGCGCTACGTAGTGAGTAGCCGTTGGAGCGCGCGGCGCAAAAAGCAGAACAGATGGAAGAGAAGGAAAGCCGCCAGTGCGACCAGCACAGTCACGATGACGATCGTAGCTGCCGGATGAGCTGCCGCCATCCAGCTCAACCACACCGCGAGCACATCTTCGCCGAAACTTAGCGTCCAATTACTGAAAGGCTCCGGACTCGCGTTGGCGGCGGCCCGCGCGCTGGCTTTCGTTCCATGCGAAGTGAGGGCAACTCCGCCGGCCAGCAACGCAGCGCCCCAGCGCCATTCAGGCGGCGCAGCGGCCGCGGAAGCGTAAGCAAGAATCGCGGCAGCTGGCGGCCGGATCAAGGTATGGACGGCGTCCCAGGCGGTATCGACGTACGGAATCTTGTCAGCGAAAAATTCAATCACGTACAGCGCGCCGGCGATGCCGATCACCCACGGATGCGAGAGCACTTGCAATGACGCCGGCAAATGAATTACGCCGAAGCGCTGAAGAAGGCCAAGGGTCGCGACGGTAGCGTAGAGGTTAAGGCCAGAAGAAAATCCGGCGCCAAGCGCGAGGCCGAGAATTTCAACCGGATTCATGCGTACATCTTAGCAGGCTCGGACGGCGGCGAGGGCGGATCTTGATTTTGTGAGCATGCAGTTCGAATTACTCGATGGCGCCGGCGGCGCGCAACTTCTCTTTCATTCCGGCCCAGCTTTGGCGCGAAGATTCTTCGGGCGTGCCTGCGCCGCGCCAGTGCGTTTCTAAGCTCACGGCGAAGTGATAGCCGTCGCCTTTGAGCGCGGCGAACTGTCCAGTCCAGTCGACGCTGCCGCGGCCCACCGCGGCCCAGTCGTAGCCCGTGCCGTCGGCTTTTTTCGCGGCGTCTTTGCAGTGGCAATGGCCGATGCGGTCCTTAGGAAGCAGACCGTAGCCATCGGGGTAGGGCGTCTCGCCCAGCGTGGCGGCGTTTCCCGGGTCCCAATTGAGCATGAGGTTCGGGGATTGGACGGCGTCGAGAACTTTGGCGGATTCGGCGGCGTCGCCGGTGTTGCAAGTCATTTCGTTTTCGAGAAGAAGCGTAATTCCCTTTTCGCCTGCGGTTTTGGCCGCGGCGAGCAACTTCTCGTTGATCGCGGCCCGATACGGGGCGGGATCCTCGAGGCGCCAGAAGTCGAAGCAGCGGACGCGATCGGTTCGAAAAGCCTTGGCAAGCGCGATGCTGCGATCGAGGACGTCGCCTTGCTGGTCGTAGGTGAAGTCAGCGTTGAATTGATCGCGCTTGGGAGGGCTGAATTTTGATGGAGGCGCGCCGGGCCAGTCGACTTTGAAGAGCGGGCTGGCGATATCGGTGACGCGCAGCTTGAATTGTTCCAGAATACGGCGCGCTTCTTCGACTTCCCGGGCGTCGAGCCTGAGCAGATTTTTGTTCCACATGCCGCGCAGTTCGATCCAGTCCAGACCGAATTCGCGCGAGGCAATCTCGCAGGAGTGGCCGAAGTCCTGGCCGAGCTCGTCGTTGATGATGGCGACCCGAAAGGGTGATTTCATACGGTCATCCCAAGTTTCTCTTCGAGATATTTCTTGCTGATCGCGGCGGATTCCTTCGGCGTATGCGATTTGTCGGTCTCACCGTCCAGCTCGACGATGGCCCATCCGCGGAAGTTCACCTTGTGAAGCGCTTTGAATACCGCGGGAATGTCGACTTGACCGCGGCCGAGCTCGATGAACCGGTAGGAAGTATGCGGATCGCCGCCGGGCAATCGCTCGACATCCTTTATGTGCAGAAACAAGAGCCGGTAGCCATATTTTTCGACGGCTTTCGCGGGATCGCCCCCGCCTTGGAAATAGTGGGCAATGTCTAATTCCAATTTGGCGTACCGGGGATCGGTGGCTTCGAGGATTTGGTCTACTTCTTCGGGGCGCTCGCCGAGCGAGCCCATGTGATTGTGGTAGCCCAGAGGAATTCCGAGGTCGGCGGTGCGTTTGCCGAGTTCGGTGAGGAGCTGGCCTAGTTTCTTGTAGTCCGCGGCGGTGATGGGGCGATCTTTCGGGCGGTCATCGGTGACTTGAAGATAGAGGCCGCCGGCATCGTGGAGGAATTTCGCATGCGCGGTGTGCTTGGCGATTTCTTCGGATGCGACGCGATCGACACTGATGCCGCCGCTGGAGAGGGCGACGAAGGTCAGTTTGTGCTGCTCGAGCAGGTCGCGGGCCGTCGCGGGGTTGTTGGCGAATTCTTCGATACAGTTCGAACGCAACTGAATGCCGCGGAATCCGAGAGCGGAAACATCGTCGATGGCCTGGCGGTCGTTGCCGCCCCAGGTGATGGCTGCGTAGCCCAAGCGAATTTCGCTGGGCGCCGGTGGAATCGGCGTATTGAAGTGCGACAGGTCCATGGGCGGATAGAGGAGATCGCGGGCGTAGAGCGTTTCGAACGGCAGGCAAGAGGCGGCGGTCAGAGTGGCAATGGAGTTCAGGAATTGGCGGCGGGGTAATTGTTTTTGCATTCTAGTCTCCGTTGGAAGATGCCGCTCTGAAGCGCGGCGCTACATTTAAACCTGAATCGCGCAATCGGCCTAGCCTGAAGTGGCTGACGCTGCGTAGCCGTCGGGATGGGCGCGGAACCAGTCCCAGGCGCTGCGTACGATGTCTTCAAGAGATGCGAATTGCGGCTGCCAATTCAGGTCGCGCTTGATGTTCGCGGAACTCGCGACCAGCACGGCGGGATCGCCGGCGCGGCGTTCGACTTCGCGAACCGGAATGGGATGACCGGTTACGCGGCGAACCGTTTCGATCACTTCGCGCACGCTGAAGCCGCGGCCATTGCCGAGGTTGTAGATCAATTTATCTTTTTCGCGCAACGCGTCGAGCACGAGAAGGTGGGCGCTGGCCAGGTCGCTGACGTGAATGTAGTCGCGGACGCAGGTGCCGTCGGGAGTGGGATAGTCGGTGCCGTAAATGGCGACGTGATCGCGCTTGCCCAGGGCGACCTGCAAAATCAAGGGAATGAGGTGCGATTCCGGATGGTGATCTTCGCCTTGTTCGGGTGTGGCGCCGGCGGCGTTGAAATAGCGGAGGCAAGCGTAGCGAAGTCCGTGGATGCGATGGAACCACGCGAGCATTTGCTCGACGAGCAGCTTGGACTCGCCGTAAGTGTTGGTGGGATGCAGAGGATCGGTTTCCTCAATCGGAGTGCGATCCGGCGTGCCGTAGAGCGCTGCAGTGGAGGAAAACACGAAGCGCGGAACCTTGTGCGCGAGAACGACCTCGAGCAGGGTGAGAGAGTTGGCGGTGTTGTTGCGGAAATATTTCTCGGGGACCTTCATGGATTCGCCGGCTTCGATGGAAGCAGCGAAGTGCATCACGGCGTCGAGGTGATGCTCGGTGAAGACACGATCGAGCAGAGCGCGATCAGCGGTGTCACCTTGGATCAGCTTTGCGCCCGACGGCACGGCGACCTTGCGGCTGTTCGACAGGTTATCGAAAACGATGACTTCGCTGCCTTTGCTGAGAAGCTGGGAGGTTACGACGCTTCCGATGTATCCGGAGCCTCCGGTAACGAGAACGCGATCGGGCATGTATCCCTTCCTGGGTGAAATTGAAATGCGGAGTTCCGGTCAGCTCCCGGTTCGTTCGAACTCAACTCGCCAGAGATGAGTATAGTGCAGATTTCCAGCCGGGAATGTCGAGGCTCCAACAGATATGGGCTTTGCTTTGGTGCTTGACCGGGCCAGCCCAGGTGTCACGATTTCTGGAGTCGGAGGCGACGTTGAGACGATCGACCACGGTCATGCCGCGAGTCAGATCGCTGGAGGTTTCAATGTCGACGTAGTGGGAGCTTGAGGACTTGCAGAGCGCCGGGTGCAATGCAATCGACATGGCGACCGGATCGGGAAGCGAGATACCGCGTTCGCCGGTTTGTGTGAAATAGGCTTGCTGCGCGGTGCTGTTGCAGCGAATTGCGAAATCGGCCAGAGGCGTTTTCAAGTCGAGAACATGGTCGATATCTTTCGGGCCAAGCGCTGCTTCGCCGCGGCAGAGATGCCACCCCACCATTTCCAGCGAGAGGCCGGCGCCGAATACGATGCGGGCCGCTTCGGGATCCACCCAGATATTGAACTCGGCGGCAGGTGTAACGTTGCCTTCGCAGCACGGGGCTCCGCCCATCACGACGCAGCGGGCGATGGAGGCGGCGATCTTTGGCTCACGAGAAAGGGCGAGAGCGAGATTGGTGAGAGGTCCGAGTGTGACGATCTCGATGCCGGGGTTGGCCAGCACAATTTCGATGATGGCATCGACGGCGTGAAGCGGCTCGGGTCGGCGTTTAGAGGGAACATAGCCATGATCGCCCAGGCCGTCGACACCGTGAAACCAATCCGCAGTGACTAGCTTTCGCTTGAGAGGTTCGCCGGCGCCGGAATAGACGGGGACGGCGGAACCGCAGAGCTCGGTGGTATAGAGGGCGTTGCTGGTTGCTTGGGCGAGGGGAACGTTTCCGGCGACCACAGTGATGGCTGCGACACGAATTTCGGTGGAGCGGAGGGCCATGATCAGGGCGACGGCGTCGTCGGAAGCGGTGTCGGTATCGATGAGGAAGGTTCGCGGCATAGGTAGCGATGGACTAGGTAGGCCATTGTACAGAATCATGGGTGCCAGGACTTCCTCCGAATAAGCACGGCGCGGAGGGTCAAAAAAAAGACTTGACACGATTCCTACCGCAGTAGTAGTGTCTACTACAGTTGTAGTAGAGGACCGCATGGCTAGATCAAAACTGACGAAGCTGGAACTTCAGATCATGGAGACGTTATGGACCCGGAGCCACGCCTCCATTCGAGAAATCCAGGAAACTTTCCCCGAAAAGGACCGGCCTGCCTACACGACTATCCAAACAACGGTATACCGGCTGGAAGTAAAGAAGGCTGTGCGGCGCGTCAAGAAGGTGGGCAACTTTCACATTTTTGAGGCGGTGGTGTCGCGTGATGCCGCACAGGGAAAGTTGATCGACGATCTGCTGGCGCTTTTCGGGGGGCACACGCAACCCGTAATGGCTCATTTGATTGAATCGGGCAAACTCACGCTAGAGGATGTAAAGGAAGCCGAGAAGATCCTCCGGAAGCTTGCGGGGAAGGAGAAATCATAATGATCTTGCACTATTTATCAGCAATGTGGACGGCGCTTGCGCCAGGTTTGGGAAATCACTTGTGGCAGTCGACGCTGTTCGCCGCGGCCGCCGGATTGCTGACGCTGGCTTTGCGGAAAAACTCGGCCCGCGTACGTTACGGAATCTGGCTGGCAGCGTCGGCAAAATTCCTGATTCCCTTTTCATGGTTGATCGCGGCCGGGAGCCGGATGGCCTGGAAGCCGGCTCCCGCCACCCCTGCCGCCGGACTGTTCCTTGCCATGGAACAAGTGGGCCAGCCGTTTGCGCCGGCAACTGCGGCACCGGCTTCCAGGGCGGCTTTCTCGCTGGCTTCGATGAACTTCACACATCTGCTTCCGGTCGTATTTGCGGTTTGGCTTTGCGGATTTCTGGCGGTAGTCGTGATTTGGTGCGCGCGCTGGGTGCGAATTTCGTCGACGCTGCGCAATGCGATCCCGCTGGACAAAGGACGCGAGCTGGAGGCTTTGCAGCGGCTGGAGCGTGCGGGACTGATTCGCACAAGGATCGAACTCCTGAAGTCGGAGACTTCGCTCGAGCCGGGAGTTTTCGGGATCAAGCGGCCCGTGTTGGTTTGGCCGACCGGAATTTCCGAACGACTGGCGGACGAACACCTGGAGGCCATCCTTGCTCACGAAGTGTGCCACGTGCGGCGGCGGGACAACCTGGCGGCGCTGATGCACATGTTGGTGGAGGCGATTTTCTGGTTCCACCCGCTGGTCTGGTGGCTGGGAGCGCGGCTGTTGGAAGAACGAGAGCAGGCGTGCGATGAGGAAGTGCTGGAAACCGGACGCGAAAAACAGGTTTACGCGGAAAGCATCTTGAAGATTTGCGAGTTTTGCGTCGGGTCACCGCTGACGTGCGTGGCGGGGGTAACTGGCGCGGACCTGAAAAGGAGGATCGCAAGAATCATGAGCGAACAAGTGGCACGAAGACTGGATTTCGGAAGGAAGTTGTTGTTGAGCGCGGGATTGGCGGCGGCGCTGGCGGTGCCGGTTGTGTTCGGGTTGATGCAGGCGCCGCAAAGCCGCGCGGCAGCGGCGCGAGGGCAAGAGGCAGCTACCACGAGCGCGGCTGGGACGCCGTGGCAACTGACTTCGTTTGGACCTTCGACGGTGCCCGCGGAGAAGATGGGAGGACCGAAGAAGGTATACGTCAAGTTTGGACCGGACGGACTGAGTGGAGTGAACGTTACGGCGAAGCTGCTGATTCAGGATGCGTTCGGAGTGCTCGCCAATCAGATCGACGGGGCGCCCAGCTGGGCGAATACGGACGGTTGGGATTTTGAGGCCAAGGGCGAGATCACCTTGCCAAAGGGAGAGAAACCGATCGTGCACGATGACAGCGGTCGCGCGGCCATGTTCCAGACGTTGCTGATCGACAAGTTCAAGCTGGCGTTCCACCGGGAGACAAGGCAGTTACCGGTGTACGAGCTGGTGCTCGACCCGGGAGGGTCGAAGCTGGCGGAAGCAAAGCCGGGAGACCCATTCGGAATCGGGATCCGCGACCCGCAGGGGAACAAAATGCCCAGCGCGTTCAAGGTGTCGCCCGGGGAAATGATTGGTCAGTCGGTGCAGACGTCGGACTTGGCCGGTGCGTTGTCGCAAAGACTCGCGACCAACGTTTTAGACAACACCGGGCTCAAGGGCCGCTACGACTTCAAAATGACCTGGACGCCGAACCGCAGCGGGTTGCCAAGCGATGCTCCCGCGTGGACCGAGGCCGCCGGGCCTTCGCTGCTGGAAGCGTTGCAAGGGCAGCTGGGGTTGCAGCTGAAGACCGACATGACGCCGATGGAAGTGATCGTGATTGATCACATTGAGAAGCCAACGGCGAACTAAGCCGGCGGTTGGCGTGACGCGGCCCGGCTTGCGAGTGTGCAAGCCGGGCGACGAATCAAGCGAGGTTGCGCAAGTAGTCGTAGCCGACTTTGATTGCTTCTAGCGCCGGCATATCGTCGCGCGGTGGTTTTTCTTGGGTCTTGTGGAAACTTGAGATTCCGAGACCCTAGACCCAGCCGCCGTCGATCACATAGCTTTGATTTGTTATGGCAGTACTATCATCGGCGGCGAGAAAAAGCACAAGTCGAGCGACTTCTTCCGGCAAGATCATTCTCTGCAAAGCTTGGCCGCGTAGAATTTCGGCTTTGTAGGCTTCCGTAAACCACAATTGCTTTTGGCGCTCGGTGAGGATGGCGCCGGGGAGCACGGCATTGACGCGAATGTTGTCGGCGCCCAGTTCATGAGCGAGCGTGCGCGTAAGGCCAACGATTGCGGCTTTCGCAGCAACATAGACCGGCAATCCTGTGGACGGAATGATCCAACTTATGGAGCTTATGTTGATGATCGATCCGCGGCCCACCTTCTTCATTGCGGGAATTACGGCCTGGCTGACGAAAAACTGATGTTTGAGATTCACCGCGATCGAGTGATCCCAAAACTCCGGGGTCACTTCGTCGATGGAATGGCGAGCGTCGTGTCCGGCGTTGTTGACGAGCACGTCGACTGTTTTGAATTTGGCGAGGACCCTCTGGACGGAATTGCGAACGGCTTGAATGTCGGTGAGATCGCATTGCAGAAAATAAGGCTCGGGATGGCCGCTGGCGCTGATCTTCTTGGCAAGTTGGGTGCCAGCTTCGTTCTGGATGTCCAGAAACGCGACGTTCGCGCCTTGCTTGGCAAATTGCTCGACAATGTGTTCGCCGATGCCGCTGGCGCCGCCCGTTACCACCACTGCGCGGCCGCGCAGGCTGGGGTAGGACGCGAATTCTGCCGGCTTTTCCGGCTGCGCTTGGGCGTCTTGCGTCATCGGATTCCTTCTAGCCTGCGTTCGCAGGCACAGACAAGAGTGTCTGTGCTACACGGCCGTTTCTGGCGGTCTAATATGTGGCACGCCCTCCGCTGATGTCAAAGACCGCCCCAGTGGTGAACGAGTTTTCGGCGGAGACGAGCCATGTCACCATCGATGCGATTTCTTCTACATCCACAAAGCGTTCGCGAGGAATCTTCGACAACATGTACTGAATGTGCGCTTCGGTCATCTGAGCGAAAAGCCCGGTGCGAGCCACCGCAGGCGTGACGCAGTTCACGGCGATGTCGAATTTGGCAAGCTCCTTGCCGAGGGATTTCGTCAGCGCGATCACGCCGGCCTTGGAGGCGCTGTACGCCGAAGCGTTCGGATTGCCCTCTTTGCCGGCGATCGAGGCGACATTTACGATGCGCCCGTATTTCTGCCGCATCATGTGGGGAACCACGGCTCGGCAACAGAGAAAGATGCCGGTGAGATTGATATCAATGACCTGACGCCAGTCTTCGGGCGAATAATTCCAACACTCGATGTTGGGGCCGGTGATGCCGGCATTGGCGACGAGAATGTCGATGCCTCCGAGGTCTTTGACGGTGGACGCGGAAGCGGCCCCCACCCCTTCGGCGTCGGTTACGTCAACGGCCAAGCCGCGTACGACCCCACGGCCTGAAAGCTCCCGTACGGCAGCTTCGGTAAGAGGTTGATTTCGGTCCCATATCGAGACCGCTGCGCCGGAATCAAGGAATCGTTCTGTGATTGCGCGTCCAATTCCTTGTGCGCCCCCGGTGATGACGGCGCGGCGGCCTGCTAGATCGATTCGATTCATAGGCTTCGCAGTCTAACAAGGAATTGCCTTCAAATCAGTGCCAGCGCACAATAGGCGCGCCATCCGGCAAGAGATATGCCTTCAGAGAGAGCCGCGAGAAGTTTGCCACCGGTCGGTTCACACAATTCGTACAGCTGTGTTATTGGCGTGGACATCGGCGGCACGAAGGTTGCCGCGGGAGTCGTAGACCGCGGCAGTGGAACTATCAGCACGTTTGCGCGCTTACCCATGGCTGCGAGAGGTAGTGCGGAGGAGGGACTCGCCGCAGTAACCGCAGCGATCGACGCTATGCTCTCAGAGGCTGGCTCGACGCAGGCCTCCGTTCAAGGAATCGGAATCTGCGCACCCGGGCCACTCGATCCCAACACGGGCGTAGTCCTCAATCCTCCGAACGTGCCGTGTTGGCGTAATTTCCCGCTGGCTGCAGAACTAGAGAGGAAGTACCACCGGCCCGTGAAGGTGGACAACGATGCCAACGCCGCGGCACTCGCGGAAACGCTGTGGGGCGCCGGACGCGGCCATCGAATCGTTTTCTACGCCACGCTGGGGACCGGCATCGGCACGGGAATCGTTTTTGACGGCCGAATCTATCACGGACGAACAGGCGCCGCCGCAGAAGGCGGACACGTGACGATCGACTACGCCGGGGTGCCCTGCGCATGCGGCAAGCGCGGGTGTATTGAAGCGCTGGCGGCTGGCCCGGCCATAGCTCGATTGGCGCGCACTCGGCTTGGAGAGCAGCGCCCGGCCAAGTCTATGGTCCTCGAACTGGCGGGCGGAAACCTCGACGCGGTGACCAGCGAGAGGGTTGGGCAAGCTTACGCGGCGGGCGACGCGCTGGCGCAACAAGTGTTGCAACAGGTCGTCCAGTATTTATCGGTGTGGCTGGGAAACGTCATCGACCTGTTGGAGCCGGAGGTGATCATCATGGGCGGCGGAGTTGCTGGAATGCTGCAGCCCTTCTTCCCGGAAATTACGAAGCTGCTGCCGAGCTGCTGTGTCAACCAGCGCTGCCAGGAGATTCCGCTGGTTGCGGCTTGTTACGGCGCGGACGCGGGAATCGCCGGAGGCGCGGCGCTGTGTGCCGGCCCGTTGCAAAAAGACTGATCCACCTCTTCGTTGCCTGAAAATCAGCGGATAGTTAAGCTCATATGGGCGCCAATCCTACAGGAGTCGGTGAATGCCCTTTCGGCACATTTTCCAATGGAATTACAGGAGCTTGGTTGTCGCGATCGCCATCGCGCTATTTTGTGCTGCTGTCTCTGCGCAAAACTTCGCAGATATAAAACCGTCTCCCCAGCAGGTGGAGTGGCAAGACCTCGAATTCGGCGTGATCATTCATTTTGGACCGAATACCTTTCAGGATCGTGAATGGGGCGACGGCACGGCCGATCCTCGGATCTTTAACCCCACAGAGTTTGATCCTGAACAATGGATGCGCGCGATAAAGTCCGCCGGCGCCAAGTACGTCGTGATGGTAGCGAAGCATCATGACGGATTCTGCCTGTGGCCAACCGAACAAACAGATTATGGAGTGAAGAACAGCCCCTGGAAGGCCGGCAAGGGCGACGTCGTCGGAGAAGTTGCCGCTGCTGCAAGAAAATACGGATTGAAGTTTGGCGTCTACCTCTCGCCATGGGACCGTCATGAGCCCCGCTACAACGACTCTGCGGAATACGACAAATACTACGCGGCCCAGTTGGACGAACTCGCTCAAAACTATGGCGAGTTGATGGAATTCTGGCTGGACGGCGCGGGAAGCGCCGGACATGTCTACAACTTTCCACACATCATCGAAGAGTTGCGCACGTACCAGCCCAATACCTTAGTCTTCGCAGACACTGGGTTGTTTGAGTACGGCGACATACGCTGGGTGGGAAACGAGGCGGGTATTGTTCCGTTAGAGAACTGGAATGTGATCGACCGTCACGGCTTCTTACGCTGGCGGCCCGCCGAAGCGGACACGCCGCTGCGCAAGGCCCACTGGTTCTGGCACCCGAACGATGAGGCTTCCCTCAAATCACTGCCCGAGCTAGTGAAACTGTATGACCAAACCGTAGGACGCGGCGGCCAGCTCATGTTAGGACTTGCGCCAGACCGGCGCGGCCTGCTGCCGGCAGAGGACGTGAAGCGCCTGGAGGAGTTCGGGGCCGCCGTCACCAAGCGCTATGCCATGAACCTCGCCGCAAAAGAGCATGTACGCCATGCTGACGAAACCGAATCTGCCCTGGACAATGATCCAGACACGTTCTGGTCGGCCCCGCCCGGATCGCACCACTCCCTGCTGGAGGTTGACTTCGCCAAGCCTGTGACTTTCGACCACGCTTTGCTCATGGAGCGGCTGAACAACGGCCAACGCATTCAAGCCTTCCGGATCGAAGCTTGGGATGGCGGTCGCTGGCAGGCGATCGTTGCCGGCAGCTCGATTGGCCATAAGCGAATCGAAGGCTTCGCGGCCCGAACCGCTTCTCGAGTGCGCGTGAATATTCTGAGCTCCACAGACGCTGCGGAAATTGGAGAGTTTCAGTTGTTTCTCGTCGGCGGGCTGGCGACGGACTAAGGCTATTCCTGCGACCCTCTAGTGCGGATCGATCTATTGTTTGGGCGTCAGTTCCACCCATGTCGTTCCGCCCGTGAGTGGCACGACGTATGCGTCACGCTCGGACGTCAGCGGCATGGTGGGATGGTAGACTCCGACGCCGCTCACCTTGCCAGGCTGTTCGACGCGCAGGCGAGCCGTCGGCGTGAATTGCGTAGCGGCGGCAAGCCCAACGCGGACGGCACCAGTGTTCGCATTCACCTCCACGCCGTCAAAGTGCCCGGCCTCAAGCGTCAGCCACAAGCCCGCAGTTAGCGAGGTAGACGCGCATTCGGAACGAATCGAGCGGCGTCACCTTGACGGCTATCGCCCTTCACTTCCACATTTCCGCCAAACGCCAGCCAGCCAAATTCAGGATCGTGAACGACGTATGTCGCCGTATTCCACGCGTGCCCGAAGAAATTCGGACCGTAGTCGCCGGAGATGCCGTCGAATCGCAGCATGTCGGGAAAAGCGTGGAACGCTACAGACGCCGAATCCGTCCTGATCGATGTCAGTGAGCGTGCCCATCGTGCCGCCGTAACCGACTCGCAGCAAGATATAGATCGTCGGGATGTTCGCGGTATTCGGAGAGCACCGGAATCGCATTCAGGCTCGAACCATAGTGGTGGAGTTGCCGCTCGATGGTCCGGTATTTCGCGGCGAAAATGAAGTCCCAGTAGCGGCGCGCGCTCCCGTTGTATCCCCAGTGAGGGACCGTCGGGTCGTAGCCAAGAATCGCGTTGAGCGTGACGTCAGCCTTGTCCTGATACCCGAAATATTTCATCCACGCATACACCTCTTCCTGGCCAGTGGAGTCCCATGGCATCTCGCTGCCGAAGGGATAGGCTCCTCTCTCCAGCGTTCGGCGCGGACCGCATCGCGGCCTCTAGGTTCTCGGCTTGAGTCGCTCATCCCTTCGCGTTTGAGGTCGCCAAGATCTCAAGAAAGATGTCGCCTTCCATCTGGCCGAACACGGCCAGGCTCGTGGGCGCAAAATTCGCCATCGCCATGGACGTTTCGTAGGCGTGGTCAGGTACCAGTCCCAAGGATGGTTGGTGACCAGGCCCTGGTTGTTCCGCGCGAACCGATAGAGCACCCAGTTAGCGGCAGCAATGTGTGGATAGTTGTAAGAACGATCCACTGTTTCCGACGGCTTTCTTGTTCCAACTCGTCCAACTGTTCCAATCGAAATCGCTGCGATAATAGTCCGGCGGGCATCTGGTCCGGTTGATAGTAGAAGAGACTTTTGCGCACGCCGTATGCATGCGGTCCGTCCTTGTACTGCAGGCCGCCCCAAAGCACGCCGTCGACGAATTGCTGCATACTTATCGAGTTCTTCTTTGTTCGGCTGGCCGAATTGCTTCATGCTCGCCGCGAGCCACGAGCCCGCTCCACCCTCGTCGCCGAGTCCCGCGATCCAAGCGCGGCTGTCCTGCGTTACGATCTGGTTCACTTCCCGGTCGTAGGTCATCACCGAAGGGCTTCGGTGAAATGGATCATTCGGATCGACGAACCACTGCTTCGTGGTGAGGAAGCGCCCGAATGTCCGCAACAGTCTGCAGCTTCAGACTTAATGACAAGATACTGAATCGTCTGCACGAGCCGTCCTGTAAGTCATCGTCAGCCGCGCGCGCCCCCACGTTCTGCCGCTCAATGTGAAGCTTTCCAACCTCCAGCACCTGTGGCATCGCCGTTGATGTCGAGCGCTCCCGCAGGTTCGACCTTCGGCGGATTCACCGCCTTTGAATACTTTACGAACAAGCCGCGAATCCATGTCCAGTCGGAAGACGTATCCGGGAATTCCCATAGCCACCGGTCGTCCTTGTCGGCAGCGTCTTCTCCATGTCGCGAATCGTGTCCGAAACCAGATAACTTCACGCCATAGGTCTTGGATTCACCGGGGGCAAGTGTCAACGCCGTCGGAGGATTCCACTGCGAGCGCATTCTTCCATTCATTTTCCGCGAAAGCCTGGCTGTGCACCATCCAATCGTAGAAGCCTTCAAACGTCACCCCGCGCGGCGTGGGATCGGTGAAGATCGGTGCTGGAGGCCAGTGACTCGACCGCGGCGACTCTTCCTTGCTGAGGATCGGGCTGTACGCCTCAAACGGAGTTCGCCATCAGGAACGACCAGCAGCGTGGACCGTGGCCGCTCAAACGCGTCACCTGCAGTAGCCCGCATCCTCGCCGATGTAGGGATCGTAGAAGGAGCAAACTTCACGTGCGCCTGTTCCAAACGACCGGTCGTTCAGCACGTTGTTGAAGATCATCGGAATGCCAAACGCGCCCACTTGAACGGGCTTGCGCCGTTTTGTTTTTTAGCACGAAGCGCAAGACCAGCTTGCCGCCCTCCACCGCCCAACTTCGTCACAACTTCCAAGGGAATGTCCGGTGGCAGGGTTGCCGCCAGGTCCGCGGAGGCGAGAATGCCTTCCGTCGTTGGCAGCACGTTAACTGGCCCACGCTTGGCTGCGGTCGAGTAGTTTTTCCAGTCTCCGGAGTCCCCGCGGCGCACACGGAGGTCTAAGTCGCCGAGGTGGTAGTAGCCATCCTGCGAGCGCTCAACCAGCAAGTCGCCCGGCGTAAAATCAAAGGAGCCGGCACCCTTAGGTTTGAGGGCGGCTACCGTCTGCGAGGAACGCACCAAACTCAACGTAAATTCAGGAGTCTCGACGTTGAGTAGGCCTTGGCCGAGCATTGGCCCGGGAGTCGCAACCGCTTTGCCCGCTTCGCGCTGAGCGGCCTTTTGGCGTAGCGTGAGCCCTAGGCCAAGCACGAGCAGGCCCACCACAGTCGCTATTACGAGACCTTTTCGCATTGGTATAGCCTCTCCTAGCAGTCGTGAAAAGTCAGTTCATGCTTGAGCCGCTCAAGCACCGAAATGAGAATATACAGTATGCAAAGATGCCTTGGGAAAACGTTTTCTACGCACTTCCCGCGGGTCATAGCGGAAGAAACTGGAACTAGCTCTCCTCCAGCCGCTTAGGTCGGCACTCTCAAATCCCCCCTCAAGGGCTCGGATCCTTCGTTGCGGAATCCTCCCGCACGATCCGCTGACGCCCGTGAGAATTCTTGGCCCGCTCTTCGTCATTCAATTTGGCTAACTCGGAGAGCATCCCCGTAGCCATGGCCGCCTTCCCTTGCCGCCGGTATGAAATAGCCAATTGGGAATAGGCAGCCTTGTCCGTAGGATCCAAGGATCTCGCCTTTTCGAGCATGGCCACGGCTTCGTCTACGTGACCCTCTCGCAGATTGAGCTTCCCAAGCTGCACAAACGAAGGCGCAAATTTCGGGTTCAGCTTGATCGAGTGTTCAAACGCGACCTTGGCTTCGGTAAAATCCGGCGCTCCCGGGCTCGCCCCCGACCGGATCAGCGTCTCACCGAGCAGAAACTGCAGCAGCGAATCGTCCGGCTTCGCTTTCACCCGCTGCCGCAACGTCGCGATGGCTTCTGGTAGATTGCCGGTGTGCATGTAGCTGACACTCAACCCGATATAGCTCAGGTTCTTCTCGGGAGCCAATTTGCTCGCCAGCTCGAAGTCTTGGTCCGCGAGCTCAAATTGGCTTTGCATTGCATGAAGGATGCCGCGTTGAAAGACGAGCCGGTCGGACTGCGGCCGGTAGTGAAGTCCGACGTTAAGTATCTCGAGGCCCAAATCGTACGAGTCGTGATCGATGCAAAGCGTGGCTAGATCGATATAGTTGTCTTCATCTTCCGGCGCAATCTGGGTCGCCTCACGCAGCGAGTTAATTGCTTCGTTCACCTGCTGGTTTCCCTCGTAGGCTTCACCGAGGAGGTTGTCCAGTTCCGCCGTCTTATGCCCCCGTTCCTTCAACGCGAGCAGGGTCTCGATAGCTTGCGGATATTGTTTGGCCTCCACGTAACAGTTCGCCAGATCGAAGCCCGCGTCATAAGAATCAGGAAAGACCTGCCGCACCAGCTCGAAAAAGGGAACGGCTTCCCCGTAAAGCTCGTGCTGCGCCAGTGCTAGGCCTATGCTGAACTGCCCCCGTGCACCCAAAGATGCCTTGTCTAGCTTGTGCAATATGTCCAGCGCGTCCAGCTCGCGGCCGGTCTCCAAATAGCTTCGCGCAAGATGCGCGGCTGGATTTGTTTGTTGAAGCACGGGTCCTGCCCGGGCAAGGTGGATCGCGGCATTCTTGTAGTCCTGCCGGCTGTACGCTATTTCACCCAGGTAAGCATGGATCACGGGATCATCGGGGGCCAGCTTCGACGCCGCGCTGAAGTGCCGTTCTGCGGCCTTTACATCTTTCAAGGTCAACTCGTTGACGGCCAAGTTCTTGAGCGCAGGATAGAACGTGGGCGTGGTCTTTAGAATTTGCCGAAACTCGCGATTGGCGCCGGCAAGATCACCCTTGCCGGTAAGGGCGATGCCGAGAAGATTTCGCGCCTTGAGATTGCCTGGGTCTGCCGCAAGGATTTGGTTCAGGCCGGCAATTCCGGAATCCCATTGGCCTCGCTGCACGAGTACGACCGCGCGGGCGTAGTCCGAAGCTTCTTGCGCGGCCGAGACTGGCACAGCCACCAGAAGTGCAGCAAAGCCAATCCGCAAGAGTCGTCGAATGAGTCGCATTGATCGCTGAGAATCCCTGGAGGACGCTGTCAACCGAATACTATCACTGCGAGAAGTGGCCCCCTTGGCGGTGTAGCGCATCCGTCAGAGAAAGTTACGCCCTTCCCGGTGTCAGCGGGAAGGGCGTAGGTTTGTGCTCCGTTTCAGTCAGGGCTAGAACTCGATCCTGGCCCCAACCTGAATCTGTCGCGGGTTATACGCTGAGACGGACTTTCCGAAGCTGCCGTTGGTCACCGTTCCCGAAGCGCCTTGCGCGATCGGCACGCCCGAGAGGAACGCCAGATCGGTACTTCCAACCCCCGCACCGATTCCAGACAAACCTGCCAGGTTGGTCCGGTTAAACAAGTTATAGAACTCGCCGAGGATTTTCAGCTTCGCCCCTTCTTTGCCGACAAACCAGGGGATGTGAAAATACTTCGACGGGCTGAAGTCCACGTCGGCGAATCCTGGACCGCGGAACTGGTTGCGTCCTTCATTGCCCTGCCAGGGTCCCGCGCCGCAAGACAGCAGGAACGGTGCCCCCGCACTAACTTGGGTAACGGGACACGGAAGCGTGAACGAACTGGCAGACAAACAAGTGCCATCCTCCCACGCCTGACGCCCGCAAGTTGTGCCCTTCACGCTAGCTGCGACATTGGGGAGTAGACATGTCCCTCCACTTCCCGTTGGGCTCTGTGACGATGTGCAGTCAAGCACCGTGAAGGGATACCCAGACTGCAACGACAGGGTGCCGCTCCACTGCCACCCGCCAAGAATGCTGCGGACCACAACGTTCTGACCACTCAGCTTGGGCAACTCCCAGATTCCGTGAGCCGTAAAGGCCCTCGGTATGTCGAAAGCCGCCGGTCCACGCTGCGCGTTGATGTCATAGGGATTGTAGACCGGATCCAAGGTACTGACCGACCCCGGCCCCTGGTCATCCACGACACTGATCGTCCGGCTCCACGTAAAGGCTCCCTGGACCGAGAAGGACCTACTGAAACGATGCAGAACCGAAAGGGCTAGCGCATTCGAGTGCGCCCACCCGCTGTTGTCGCCATAAGAAACTCCCTGGAAGAACGAGTTGATATAGGTCGGGTTGTCCGTCGTCGGATCAAAGCATCCCACGCAACGATTGCGATCTGTCCGCACGTACAGATGTACGCTCTGGGAACCTGTGTAGTCGGCTTCTAGCATCCAGTTTGGAGTCAAAGCGTACTGAACTCCCAGGAACCGGCTGATCGTGTAGGCCTGCTTGGTGGCAGGATCGACTCCACCGATGCTTGAGGAGTTATTGACAGCTCCTCCGCGAGCGTTTGTCCCTGTAGGTAAATTAGCCGGTATGGGGCAGTTGAACGGTGTGTGGTCGTTCGAGCAGAGTCCGTAGACCGGCTGAGGCAAGAGCGGGTTGCTGGCGTTGGCCGTGATACTGCCAAGCAGCGGCGGATTCCCACGTGTAGCGTCGGACCAGTACTTGTTGGGTGCGCGGTTGTAGAACACGCCCATTCCGCCGCGGATACTGAGCTTGCCTTGCTTGGTCGGATCCCAGGCAAAGCTCAATCGAGGTGCGAAGTAAGCGATGCCACGTTTCGGCTCCAAGCTCGGCACGACGCCAACGGAGGCATTCGCTACCTTCTCCTCCAGAGTTGAGCCCGAACCCAGAATAATGTTGGAGGTTCTGCCGGAAATTTCATTCGGGCTGGTATTAAAGTCCCATCGCAGGCCCATGTTGATGGAAAGATTCGGTTTCATCTTCCAATCATCCTGTCCATAGAATCCGAAATTCGTGGTGCGGTAACCCACGCTCTGCTGCGACAACGCACCCGTCAGCAGGTTGTAATTGATGTTCGGTTCCGTGAGTGGCTGATCGAGAGCGAAGTCGAAAATGGGGTTCAGCCCGAACACCGGCGACGTCGGCAGTGAATTGACGTCGAAGAAATATCCTGGACGCTGCGTCGGTCCATCGAAGAGATCGTTCTCTTGATCGCGGAAGATGTCGAAGCCGAACTTCATCGCGTGTCTTCCGTGATTGACCGCGAGGACGTCCCGCCACTGGTAGTCGTTTTGAATGAATTCCGCCGGGGCGAATCCATCGCCGAAGCCTGCGAAGCCGTTGATATTGAGATTGATCGGCGGCACCTGGCACTCGGCGCATGTTCCTAATCCGGAAATCCGTGTGACCCCCATGGCCGCATCGTTCACGATGGTCGGGGAAAAAGTATGCGTCCAATCCACGTTTCCAAAGTTTGAGATTCCGGCGAAGTTGTTTGCATTGTCGAACAGAGGCCGCGCGTTTGTCCCTTGGACGTAAGGAGTCTTTCTGTAGAAGTTTCCATAAAAACGGTCTTTGGTGAAATTAACGTCCACACGGGTATTCCACTGCTTGCCGTTGTTGGTTCCCGCGAAGCTCTCGGTGGTCGTTTCGTAAAGATCCAGACTGCACGGCATTCCCGGCACCGGTGCAACCGTGGCACAGGTGGGATCGAGGCTCCCTGCCGTTTGGACGGTTCCCGGAACGACTCCGTTAACCGTCGCCGGATATTTCGTCATGAGTTGCGTGGAGAGATTATTGGGAAAATTCGTCGTCATAAATTGGACGAAGTCCGACGTTTCTACCGTCGACTGAAATACGTTGGGTTGCGATGAGATCTTTTGGTCCCAGCTGAAAAAGCCGAAGATCCTGTTCTTCAGGATGGGGCCGCCAACGGAACCGCCGAACTCATTCCGCCGGAATACCGGCACCTTTTGACCGCCGGACTCTGCGTTATGCGCCCAAAGATCGTTGTCCTGATGGTACTCGAACAGCGAGCCATGAAACTCGTTTGTGCCGCTCTTGCTGACCGCCTGGATCACCAGGCCGTTGCTGTGCCCATACTCGGCCGAGAAATCGTTCACCGACACATGCAACTCCTGGATCGATTCCGTGTTGGGCGTGAGGTTAAATACCCCCGGATCGGGGTTGCTGGTTGCGAGCGTGTTGTCCACGTAGAAGGCATTGCCGTCGCCCCGCTGGCCACCGCCGTTGGCATAGGGGCTGTTGACCAAGCCGAAGATGTCGTTGTCGGTGTTATTTCCTCCAGCCGTGCCAACGCCGGTGACGCCGGGGGTCTGCTGGATCAGGTTGGCCAAGTTTCCGCCAGCCAATGGGAGCTGCGACAGTTCGCGCGCGGAGATGTCCGATCCCACCTTGGACTCCGACAATTGTATCGGAGTGGTTTCGGCGGTGACTGTCACCGTCTCGGTGACTTCTCCCGCTTTCAACGCCAAAGGCACGGTGCGGATTTCTTCCGCGAGCAGCACGATGTTCTCTGCCGAAGTTTTGGCAAAGCCCTTCTTTGTAGCGGTCAATCTGTAGTGGCCCGGTGCCAATGCAGGAAAGCGATACAGACCCTCCTCATTGGTCGGCACGGTTCGCGTTACTCCGGTATCGACGTTCGTGAGGGTCACCTGAGCTTCCGGGACGACGGCGCCGGAAGCATCCGTAACGCTCCCCTCAATCGAGCTTTTGAATTGCGCCTTGGCGGGCATGGAAAGCAACATCGTCAGGGATAAAAGGAAAGACAAACCTGCTAAGAAACGAACTTGCCTCATGATCACTCCTCACCGCGAGATTTAGTGCACCCCATCACAGGGTCCTGCGCCAACCCTCGATCACCGTGCTTCAAGAGCAGGAAAAGATTCCGGTGGGCCCCGACGAACCTCCCGGGATTCTTTTTATTGTATGCAGTTTTGCACCCCGCATCTTTCTAGCAAACGTTTACTTTGACGCGAAAATAGCATTCTCGTTTCCGAGTGTCAAGGAGTTTCTCCCCATACCGCGTCCTTCGCCCACCAAAGGCCAGCCCGCCAAACTTGTCAATTTGTCGCCCACCGGGATAGCATCAAACTGGACGCGTCGGCTGAAGCGCAGCTGGCTCTCGCGACAACTGGACGGACGCTCGGATCGGAGGATCCTCGTTGGGTTACAGGATCGCAACGGATCGAGCGCCGGAAAAGGGCCTCTTCGCCAGAGCGTATGCATCGCGGGATGTGCCAAAGGGCTTGCCTCGGGCTTTGGCCCTGATGGGTCTCCTTCTTGCAGGCTTGGTGTCCGCCCAAGAACCCAAACCCAAGACGACAGAACATTCAGCTCCTCTACCCAGCCCTCCTCGAGTCAATTTCGTCGACATCGCAGCTCGTGCGGGCCTGACCGCAAAAACGGAATACGGCGGCGAGAAGAAGAAGAAGTACATCGTCGAGACTACGGGCGCGGGTGCGGCCTTCGTCGACTATGACAATGACGGCTGGCCGGACGTTTTTCTCGTTAACGGGACCACGCTCGAGGGCTTCCCCAAAGGACAAGAGCCCACCAGCCACCTCTATCATAACAATCACGATGGGACCTTCTCAGATGTCACCCGCAAGGCTGGCGTTGCGTTGACCGGCTGGGGAGGCGGAGTCTGCGCCGGAGACTACGACAACGACGGCTGGACCGATCTTTTCGTCACGTTCTGGGGACATAGCGTGCTGCTGCACAACAACGGCGACGGCACCTTCACGGACGTAACCAAAAAAACTGGACTGTGGCGCGCCGACAGTCACTGGGAAACCGGCTGCGCCTTCGTGGACTACGATCGCGACGGCCACGTCGACCTCTTCGTTTCGCAGTACGTCGATATCGACCTTGCCCGCACTCCAGTGCCAGGAAGTAACAACGATTGCCAATGGAAGGGCATTCCGGTCATGTGCGGACCGCGAGGGCTCAAGGGAACACGAAGCGAGCTCTTCCACAACAATGGCAACGGCACGTTCACGGACGTAACGGCAAAGTCGGGAGTTGCCAACACGCCGGCGTACTACTGTTTCACCGCGCTGACAGGGGACTTTGACAACGACGGTTGGCCGGACATTTTCGTCTCCTGCGATTCCACTCCAAACATGCTGTTCCACAACAATCATGACGGCACGTTTACGGAAACGGCGGTTGCGGCAGGCGTGGCTTACAACGGCGATGGGCACGAACAGGCCGGCATGGGGGCGCACGCTATGGACTACGACGGCGACGGCTGGTTGGACATCATCAAGACCAATTTCTCTGACGACGCCTCTACGCTCTATCACAACAACGGTGATGGCACCTTTACGGATGTGACCGATCAGGCGGGACTCGGCGCGAATACGCAATTCCTGGGCTGGGGCACGCTCTTTGTGGACATCGACAACGACGGCTGGCCTGATCTCTTCCTTGCCAACGGTCACGTTTATCCGGAGATAGACGGAAAGGGTTTGAACTCGACCTTCCGAGAGAGAAAAGTCGTTTACTGGAATCAGCGAAACGGCAAGTTCAAGGACATTTCACTCGATGCCGGTCCGGCAATTTCTGCGCACTCCAACAGTCATGGCGTGGCGGCCGCGGACTTCGATAACGATGGCGCAGTCGAGATCCTCGTGAACAACAGCCACGATCCGCCGAGTCTCCTGAAGAACCTTGGGGACCACCAAAATTGGATCTTACTCAAACTAACAGGAACCAAATCGAATCGAGACGCAATCGGCGCTCGTGTCACAGTGCGAGTTCACGGCCACCAGCAGCTACAGGAAGTGCAAAGCGGCGGCGGCTATATTTCCCAAAGCGATTTTCGCCTGCATTTTGGTCTGGGCACAGCGACCAAGGTCGACAGCTTGGAAGTCCGATGGCCAAACGGGCTGATCGAGAAGTTCGAGAACGTGCCGGGCAACCAGATCGTGAAGATCACGGAAGGCGTCGGTATTGTGAAGTAGCAGCAAATCGGCCGCTACTCGCGGCGTGCCGTCCTGCATTTCAGGAGGTGTATAGTATGTGCTTGGAACAGCGGAGTACTCGCATGAGAAAACGATTACTTGGCTTACTTTTCGTCGTTTTGTTCTTCCCAGGGCGCGGCCTTGCGCAAACGCAGAACGCTGCGCAACGTTCGGAAGAGAAAATTATCAAAGCCCGGCCTCTGCCTTTGAACAGTGTGCGGTTGCTCGGCGGACCCCTCAAAAACGCACAAGAACTGGACGCCAAATATCTGCTTGAGATGGAGCCCGACCGGATGTTGGCGTTCCTGCGCCAGCGTGCGGGCCTGCAACCGAAAGCCAAAGGGTACGGCGGCTGGGACGGTGACGGCAGGCAACTGACGGGTCACATTGCGGGACACTACCTTTCCGCCGTGAGTCTCATGTGGGCCGCTACCGGCGACGTGCGCTTCAAGGAGCGATCCGCCTACATCGTGAAGGAACTGAAAGAAATCCAGGACGCGCAGGGCGATGGCTACTTGGGTGCGCTCATGGACAATCAGGGAATTGATGGCAAGATTCGCTTTCAGGAGCTGTGCCGAGGAATTATCCGGTCGGGTGGATTCGATCTGAATGGTCTATGGTCTCCGTGGTACGTCGAGCACAAAATCTTTGCCGGACTGCGGGACGCTTACCGATACACTGGCAACCGCGCAGCCTTGGAAGTGGAAATCAAATTCGCGGGATGGGCCGAGAGTATTGTCTCCAAGCTCAACGATGACCAAATCCAAGAAATGCTGGCGACGGAGTTCGGCGGAATGAATGAAGTGACCGCCGATCTTTACGCCGACACGGGCGACCCACGGTGGCTGGCTCTTTCCGGCAAGTTCGAGCATCGCGCCATGATCGATCCGCTTGCCGCCGGCCAGGACGTTCTTTCCGGCAAACACGGGAACACCCAAGTACCGAAGATGCTGGGATCCCTGATGAGATACGTCTATACAGGCGACGAGACCGACCATCACGCCGCCACGTTTTTTTGGGACGAGGTGGCGCTGCATCACAGCTTTGCTACTGGGGGACACGGCAAGAACGAATACCTCAGCCAGCCAGACAAGTTGAACGACATGGTGGATGGGCGCACTGCCGAGACCTGCGACGTCTACAACATGATCAAAATGTCGCGCGTGCTCTTTTCGGTCGACCCGGACATTCGATATGCGGACTTCCACGAGAGGGCGTTGTTCAATCATATCCTCGCGTCCCAAGATCCCAATGACGGCCGGGTTTGTTACATGGTGCCGGTCGGCCGCGGCGTAGAACATGAGTATCAGGACAAATTTGAGGACTTCACTTGCTGCGTCGGCACCGGCATGGAAAGCCATGCGCTTCACGGATACGGCATCTACTACGAATCCGGCGACAAGCTGTGGGTCAGCCTCTATGTGCCCACCTTCGCGAACTGGGAAGCGGCGGGAGTGAAACTAGAAATGAGTACCGACTTTCCCGCGGGCCAATCGGCATCGCTCAAGGTCACGCCCAAGTCGCCAAAGAGATTCACACTGGAGCTGAGGCGACCGTACTGGGCTGGCGAGGGCTTCACCGTTAAGGTGAATGGTCAAGCACTCAAGGATGTTCCCAAGTCGGACTCATACGTCGAAATCAATCGCACGTGGAAAAGCGGAGATACGGTGGATTTGGTGCTCCCGAAGACGCTTCGCGCAGAGCGGCTGGCCGACAATCCGAATCGCTTTGCTTTGCTATGGGGACCACTGGTGCTCGCTGGAGATTTGGGAACCGAACAAGGGGAGAAAAAAGCGGGGTCAGTTGTGAACGGCGATCGTGCCCCTGTACTTGTAGCATCTGCACAACCTGTCGAGAAGTGGCTAAGACCCGTCGCTGACAAGCCCGGCACGTTCCGCACCACTGGCGTCGGCCTGACAACGGAAATAGAGTTCGTACCGTTCTACCAGCTGCCACGGCGCAGGTACGCCATTTACTGGGACATGTTCACTCCCCAGGAGTGGCAGAAAAAATCCGAGGCGTACGGAGCCGAACAAGAAAAGCAAAAGAAACTGGAAGCGGCGACGGTGGCCTTTGCGCAACCCGGGCAGATGCAGTCGGAGCGTGATTTTGGCCAACAGGGCGAGGACAGCTCGCCGATACAACTGGAAGGGCGCTACGGACGGCGGGGAACGAAATGGTTTTCTTTCGACCTGCCCGTGGATTCTGCTCACCCGATGAGCGTGGTGGTTACCTACAGCAACGACGGCCGCCGAACGAGTTCGTTCGATATTCTAGCGGATGGCACGAAAGTAGGAGAGCAGACGATCGAGCGGCGCAGCCCTGAAAAGGACGTGCGTTTCTTCGATGTCGAGTACGCGATCCCCGCTGAACTCGTCAAGGACAAGCAGAGAGTGACCGTGCGCTTTGAAACTACGAACGGAAACGAGATTTCCGGGATATTCGGAGTTCGCATGGTCCGCGCCGACTCGGCTCGCTAGGAAGCCTTTAGAAGCACGCGGATGTACCAAGCGGCACGATTTTGCTGATCCCGGAACATGTTGTATATTGTATGCAATGTGTTGCCTAGGCCTGCGGCAGGCCCCTCGCGGGGGTCAAGCGTAGTAGTATGCAGAGTTTAGCGATAGGAGAGACACGATTTACATGGCGCCTGCAACATCTTCCCTCGATTAGTCGCTTACATGGAGATCGCATACCCCGACGGAGACGAAGCCTAACGCAAATGTTTGAACGATTGGAGAGGGTTCGAGTGGTTGACTCACACACGGGCGGCGAACCCACACGGATCATCGTCGGTGGCGGTCCCAAATTGCCTTTTGACACCATGGCGCTAAAGCTAGAGGAGTTTCGCCTGCGCTATGACTATTTGCGCCATGCCCTCGTGAACGAGCCCCGCGGTTCCGAGGTCGTTGTCGGCGCACTCCTTTGTGAGCCGGTGAACGCTGGAAGTACGGCGGGGGTGATCTACTTCAATAACGTCGGATACCTTGGGATGTGTGTGCATGGAACGATCGGCTTGATCGTTACGCTCTCCTTTCTAGGAAAGATCGGTCTGGGCGAGCACAAGATCGACACGCCGGTAGGCACTGTGACGGCGACACTCCACGAAAACGGCGAAGTTACCGTCGCGAATGTTCCCAGCCGGCGTACCGCGACGCGAGTGGGAGTCCATGTGCCCGGCCACGGCACCGTTCGTGGGGACATCGCCTGGGCTGGAAACTGGTTTTTCCTCGTAGGCGAGCATTCGTTCGACCTCAACACCGCCAACATCGAGGAACTCACCCAGTTTACTCGGGCCCTTCGGCAAGCTCTGGAAAAGAACGGAATCAAAGGATCCGAAGGACAAGACATCGATCACATCGAACTCTTCAGCCCTTCCTCCGTTCCCGGCGTCGACAGTAAGAACTTCGTGCTCTGCCCTGGGAACGCGTACGATCGCTCGCCGTGCGGTACCGGAACGAGCGCAAAGCTGGCGTGCTTGTACGCCGATGGGAAGCTCGCGCCGGGAGACGTTTGGCGGCAGGAAAGCATCGTAGGCAGTATCTTCGAGGGGCAAATCCGGATCAAAGACGGCCAAGTGATCCCCATCGTGAAAGGCTCCGCGTTTATCACGTCCGAGGCCGATTTCATTTTTGATCCGTGCGATCCGTTTCGCTATGGCATTCCAGAATGACCGTTGGCGTTGATGTTTTGGTTGCAGGGGCAGGCATCGTCGGGGCTGCGTGTGCTTTGGAATTGGCGAAGGCGCGGCTGCGCGTAGCGGTGGTCGACCAGAGCTTTCCGGCGGCAGGAGCGACCGGCGCCGCGATGGGCCACATCGTGGTGATGGATGATTCCGAGGCGCAGTTCTCTCTCACCCGTCACTCGCAAATCCTTTGGGAAGAACTTCACAAGGAATTGCCCGCTAACGTTGAGTTCGATCAGTGCGGGACCATTTGGGTCGCAGCAGACGACGAAGAGATGGCCGAAGTGCGGCGAAAATGTTCTTACTATCAGGACCGCGGTGTCCACGCGGAAATCCTGGATTCACAGGCAGTGCGCGAGGCGGAACCAAGCCTTCGGACCCCGCTCGCTGGAGGACTTTTGGTAGCAGGGGACTCCGTCGTTTACCCTCCCGCTGCCGCGACGTTTCTTCTAGATAAAGCAGTTGCGCTGGGCGCGACCCTGCACATGGGGAAAGCTGTCGTCAGTCTGGGAAAAGGGAGCGCTCGTTTGAGCGATGGCACGGTCTTCCAGGCCGCAAAGCTTGTGAATGCCGCCGGCCAATTCGCTGCGAAACTTACTCCCGGCATCCAAGTGAAACCACGCAAAGGTCATCTCGTAATCACGGACCGCTACCCTGGCTTGGTCCGCCACCAATTGGTCGAGCTGGGCTATCTAAAGTCGGCACACTCACTGACGAGCGATTCGGTCGCGTTCAATGTGCAACCCCGAAAGACGGGGCAGCTCCTGATCGGTTCTTCGCGGCAATATGATGTCGAACACGATGGAGTGGAGCCTGCGATCCTCTCGCGGATGTTGAATCGTGCGTTGGAGTACCTGCCTGGGCTGGGATCCGTGTCGTGCACACGTGTGTGGACGGGCTTTCGCCCGGCTACGCCCGACAAGCTCCCTCTCATTGGACCTTGGGTGACGGATCCGAGTTTGTATTTGGCCACGGGCCACGAAGGGCTGGGCATCACGACGTCGCTCGCCACTGCGCAACTGATCTGCGCGCAGATCCTTAATCTTGCAGCGCCGATTCCAAGGGAGCCGTACCTGCCCTCCCGGCAGATGACGGCGGAGGTTCATGCCTGAGAACGTGACCGTCTACGTGAATGGCCATGCCGTGGCCGTGCCTGCCGGGTCGACGGCCGCCGTTGCGGTCCTGCTTTCGGCGGGCGCGTGCCGAACGTCTGTTTTGGGTCAGCCGCGAACGCCTCTGTGCGGCATGGGCACGTGTTTCGAGTGCCGGGTGGAAATCAACGGCGAGAGCCAGCGCCGGAGCTGCCAGGTTCTCTGCGAACCAAACATGGAAATAACTTGTCATGGATAGCATCACAGAACTGAATTTCGATGTTGCCGTGGTTGGCAGCGGTCCCGCTGGAATCGCGGCGGCGGTTTCGGCCGCCGAATCGGGCCAGAGCGTCGCTTTGATTGACGACAATCCCCGGCCTGGCGGCCAAATCTGGCGGGGCGGCGTGAGCGCATCTCAACCGGTGGAAGCGAATTATTGGTTCGACCTCTTGGGGAAATCTCGAGTGCAGGTGATTCGCGGCGCGCGCGTTTTTCACGCTGACGCTGGCAGCCTGGAAGCGGAAACGGACGAGTCGCTCTTCGAGATGCGTCATCGGAAGCTCGTCGTCGCTACAGGCGCTCGCGAGCTCTTCCTGCCATTCCCTGGCTGGACCTTGCCGAATGTGGTTGGGGCGGGCGGGTTGCAGGCATTGGTGAAATCGGGACTGCCGGTGAGCGGGAAGCGCGTGGTCCTGGCGGGAACTGGGCCGCTGCTGCTAGCGGTCGCAGCGTATCTCAGCGAGCATGGCGCGAAGGTTGTATGCATCTGCGAACAGGCATCCTGGCCAAACATCGCGACGTTCGCCGCCACGATGCTCGGGTTCCCGAAGAAAATCATGGAAGCGGTGGATCTGCGTTATAAGAGCCGTGCGGCGAAATACTTGACGGCAAGCTGGCCGGTGGCCGCGATTGGGAAAGAAAAGATCGAAGCGGTCCGCATCTCCCGGAATCAATACGTTCGAGAAATTGCCTGCGACTACCTGGCTTACGGTTATCATCTGGTTCCGAACATCGAGCTGGCGCAAATGTTGAAATGCGGAATGAAGGAAGGCTTCGTGGAAGTTGATGAGCTTCAACAGACTTCGCAGTCCGGCGTTTACTGCGCCGGTGAACCGACGGGAATTGGCGGGATGGAGCTGTCGGTAATGGAAGGAAGGATCGCGGGTTACGCAGCCACGGGCGGCAAAGACGCAGCCGCACGGCTCTTCGCTGAGCGTGCGCGCTACCGGAAACTTGCCGGCGCGATGAAGAAAGCATTCCAGCTTCGTCCCGAGCTGGCAGCTCTATCACAACTGGACACGCTGCTTTGCCGCTGCGAAGACGTTGCCTTTGCGAGCGTCCGAAAACACGGGTCATGGAAGGCAGCGAAGCTCCACACGCGCTGCGGGATGGGGCCTTGCCAAGGACGCGTCTGTGGCGCTGCGGCGGCGTTTCTCTTCGGATGGAGCGTGGAGTCTTTGCGTCCACCGATTTTCCCGGCACGTTGTTCCAGCCTGGCAGCGATTTCGTCTCTCGCCGACGCGCAGCAATCCAATGGAGGCTCACGATGAAGTGGAAGGGCGTACTTCCCGCAATCACGACTTGCTTCAAACCCGGCTCTGAGGTCGATCACGGCTTCATGACGGCTCATTGCCAATGGCTGATCGAAAACGGCTGCACGGGCGTGGTCGCTCTCGGTTCGCTCGGCGAAGGTGGGACGCTCGGTTTCGACGAAAAAGTGGCGGTGGTAAGCACCTGCGTAAAGGCGTTGAAGGGGCGCGCTTCCGTGGTCGCCGCGATTTCCTCGCTGACCACCGCGGAATCCGTAAGCCTGGCCAAAGCCGCGCACAACTCCGGGTGCGATGGGTTGATGGTGCTGCCTCCCTACGTTTACCGCGGCGATTGGAGGGAAATGAAGGCACACGTTGCCGCGGTTTTTGAAGCGACGCCGCTTTCTTGCATGCTCTACAACAACCCGATCGCCTACGGAACGGATTTTCTGCCCGAACAAATCCAAGAACTCGCCGGGCAGTATGGCAATTTCCAAGCGGTCAAAGAGTCCAGCGCGGATGTGCGCCGCGTGGCCGCCATCCGGGCGCTGGTCGCCGACCGGCTTGCGATTTTCGTTGGAGTCGACGACGCCATCCTGGAAGCGATCAGCGTCGGCGCGGTGGGCTGGATTGCGGGTTTGGCCAATGCGCTGCCCCGTGAATCGGTGGACTTGTTCAACTATGGAATCGAAGGAAAATCCTTAGAGGCGTTTGAACTTTACCGGTGGTTTCTGCCTTTGTTGCGGCTCGACACGGTGCCCAAATTTGTTCAGTTGATCAAACTGGTCCAAGAAGAGCTCGGCATTGGCAATGCAGACGTCCGGCCGCCGAAGCTGCGGCTTACCGGAGCCGAGCTGCAAGCGACGAGAGATTTGATTCAGCAATCTCTTCGCACGCGCCCGAAGAGAGTCAGCACGGAATTGCGGCAAGAAACCCGGTAGCTGGGGAATTGAAAGGCTATTCCTGCTGTCCGAGAGATTTGTGTTTGAAGTGGCGGACGCCGCTGCTGTATTCGGCGACGATGTGGCCGTTTCCGCGAAGCTTGTACTTATAGGTCGTCAGTCCTTCGATGCCCATCGGACCTCGTGCGTGTAGTTTGCCGTTGCTGATCCCCACCTCTGCGCCAAGGCCGTAACGGTAGCCATCGGCAAAACGTGTTGAAGCGTTGTGGAATACGCCGGCGGCGTCGACTTCGCGCAAGAAACGCTCGGCGACCGCTCGATCTTCCGTAACAATACATTCGGTGTGCTTCGAACCGTAGCGGTGAATGTGTTCCAGGCCCTGGTCCACCGTATCCACAATTTTCACAGACAGGATGAGGCCGGAGTATTCAGTCGACCAATCTTTTTCGATCGCAGGGACCAGTTTTGCTTCCGGAAGCAGAGTCAGAATCTCGGGGCACGCACGAACTTCCACGTTTGCTCTTTTTAGTTCGGCGACGACGCGAGGCAAGAATGCGGCGGCGACGTCCCTGTGCACAAGAAGGGTCTCGACGGAGTTGCAAGCGGCCGGGTACTGCACCTTGGAGTCTAATGTGATGGCGATGGCTTTGTTCACGTCCGCGGCGCGATCGACGAACACATGACAAATGCCCTCACCGTGGCCGAGGACAGGGATACGGCTGTTGTGCTCCAGGAAGGCGACGAACTCCTTCGAACCACGCGGGATCAACAGATCGACCTCGCCATCGAGGCGCAAGAGTTCCATCACGTCCGAACGGGATTGCAGCAGGTGGATGGACTCCTGGGGCACAACCGAAAACCTGCAAAGCGCCTCTCTCCAAACGGCCACGATGCTTTCGTTGCTACTTGCAGCTTCAGCGCCACCTTTCAGTAGAACCGCGTTGCCGGATTTGAGCGCCAGCGAAGCGATCTGCGGAACAACGTCAGGCCGTGATTCAAATACCACCGCAATCACGCCAAGCGGGCAGGATTCCTTGTGCAAAATCAAGCCTTCGTCGAGCGCCGTGGCGGCCAGCCGTTTTCCCAGGGGGTCAGGCAGGTTGGCGACTTCCCGGACGCGGGCGGCCATCTCGGCGATGCCACCCTCTTTGATCCGCAACCGCGAGAACAGGGCTGGCGTCATCTCTCCGGTGGATAGGGGCTTCTCCGCTGCGGCGCAGTCCTTTGCATTCGCAGCCAGAATACACGCGCCATTTTCTTCGAGTGCGTCCGCAATGGCGAGGAGAGTAGCTTTCCGGATTTCGCCAGAAAGGAGTGCAAGCTTTCGCGACGCCTCCCGCGCGGAGCGCGCAACCGAAGCCACATCGGCGAGGGGTCTCGTGACAGGCGCGTTGCTCAAGCGTCAGTCTCCAGGAGAACAATGTTGTCGCGAGTGAAGAGGACCCGAGCGGTCGCCGCCGCCTCGCTGGCGCAATTGGCAATTCCTCGCGCAAATTCGTCGCCCTCGAGGTTCGCGATGCTGACTACGTCCATCGGACTAAATGGTTTTTCAACGCGAACGACACCCGATGCGAGCAGACTGGCCTTGCCGCACGTGATGGCACGCTGCGCGCCCGCATCGACGACGACGCGGCCACGGACACCGGCCGCGTAAGCAAGCCAGCGGCGTTTGCCCTTCATTCGGCTGGACGGCAGAAAAACCGTCCCTTCGGATTCTCCCGCAAAGATGCGGGGAAGTGTTTCTGCCCGGCTACCATTGGCAATCACCGCCACACCACCACATTTCATCGCGATCTCGGCTGCCGCAAGCTTGGTCACCATGCCGCCGCGCCCGGATTGCGAAGGCCCGCTCGCGAGAGCTCGCAGCTCCGGTGTCACTTTCGAGATCAGCGGAATCACTTGCGGGCGGCTTTCCGATCCGGTGCGTTTGTGTTTCGCAGAACTCTCGGCGCCCAAGAGACCATCCACGTTCGTGAGAAGAATGAGCGCGTCTGCTTCCAAGCCACTCATGACCAGCGCGGCCAGCCGGTCATTGTCACTGAAAGCCACGGAACGTGGACTGTCGCCAACCGTTTCGAGTTCCGCCGTGGAAACCGTATCGTTTTCGTTGACGATGGGCAAAACACCAAATCCAATCAGCTTTTCCATCGTTCGCCGCAGGTTCGAATAACGCTGCCAATTGCTGAAATCTTCTTCGGTCAGCAGCACCTGGGCGATCTTCACGTCATACGCAGCGAACAACCTCTTATAGGCTTCCATCAACAAACTCTGACCAACGGCGGCGCAAGCCTGCTTGGTTACCATGTCCTTCAAGCGAGAAGGGTGGAGTCCGAGCCATCCCCGGCCCAGTCCGACGGCGCCGGAAGACACCACGACAACTTGGCGGCCGCTCTTTTGGAGAGTCGCGATTGCGCGCACAATCGGTTCGATTCGTTCCAAGGAGAGTTCGCCCTGGGAGCCCGTGACCGTGCTGGTTCCCAACTTAATGACCACTCGCTTTGTGCTGCGCAAGAGACCATTTCTGTGTTGGTCGCCCTGATGTGGAGATTCGCTCATTCGATTCCGGCTGAACCTTAGAGTACGACATTCAGCGCCATTGTCGAATTCGAATTAAGCGACAAAACGAAGGCTATGTAGAGGATAGCTTCAAAACGAAATGCCACGAACGCAGGGCTTGTAGCCGCGGGCGTTGGATTCGAAGCACACGCCTAGGCCCCTAGTTGCTGCAAAGTTGCAAACGAGCCTTTGATGTAGCGGCGTACCTAACCCTTCTTGCTGGGCTTGCGTTGCAGCACAACTGGCACTAGGCGGGCGATGCTACAAGGTTGTCCCTGACGGCTACGCCGGTTTCGAGCAACTTGGCGAATTGCTGGGGCAGCACCGGCCGGCTGAAATAGTACCCTTGCGCTTCGTCACAATGGCGAGCCTGAAGAAATGCGAGTTCTTCCTGCGTTTCCACGCCCTCGGCAACAATACGGAGCTTCAGGCTGCGGCCCATGCCGATCACCGCAGTCACGATGGTGGTCTCTCCGGGGGCGGTGGTGATCTGCCGGACAAACGACTGATCGATCTTGAGGGCGTCGATCGGAAACTTTCGCAGATAGCTCAAGCTAGAATATCCCGTGCCGAAGTCATCGATCGCCAACTGCACCCCGCTGGCCCTCAGAGTTTGCAGAACAGTTGCTGCGGATTCGGCGCGCTTCATCAGCACGCTTTCCGTCAGCTCCAGTTCGAGAGCTCGCGGATCCAAGCCGGTATCCAGCAATCGCAGCTCTTCGTCCTGCGTCTCGCGAACAAGCCCTTTAAACTCATCCATAATCCGCTGGCCTGGCCCGTCTAGAATGACATCTGCGGTGGCATCCAAACCCGCTGTGCGTCGCAGAGCAATCACTGCCTCGCCGAACTGGATCTTTTCAGCCATCAGCCTTTCGAGGGCCGGGAGCCGGCGCTGCTGTGCGGCGTTATCCACGGTCAAGTTGCGAATGGTTGTCTCGGCCTGTGCGGCGCGCCCTATACCGGCATGGTAAGACTCGACGTAAGATTCCTTGCCGGTTAATGCGAACCCGCGATAGCTCGATTCAACACTCTGCATTGCGGAAAGCAGATCGTGAAGTTGTCCGAGAACTTCATGGGTGTGCCGTACCCACCGGTCGCTGTCACCGGAGACCATCGTAGCCCGATAGGAGATCGCGCCCACGACGACTAAGGCGAAAATGGCGCACCCGAACGCGAGTTGCACCCAGCGACTCGACCGTGACTTCGTCTTCATTTCACACCAAGCGGAAAGGGAGGTTCTGTTCCGTACACGACCCTGAAGGCTGAAAGAGGTCAGCCCGTAGTCACGTGACGGTTTCTTAGAAGGGGAGTTTGACTATATACCAGCCCTTTGTTCGACCAAGCGGGGTTGGGTAAGCCGGTGTCGTATACGCCATGAGCGAAGAAAATTGTGCGCGCGAATGCGCTGGTGAAATCCGATTCTCTGCTTCCAGCTCAGGCCTGAAATACCCTAGAATAAATGGCAATCTCGTGTGCGCCCGTAGCTCAGTTGGATAGAGCGTCTGCCTTCTAAGCAGAGGGTCGCCAGTTCGAGTCTGGCCGGGCGCGCCATTTTTTCAAGCACTTACAGGCAATTGGAAAGTTGGAGTTCACCCACTGTAGCGGAAACTGTAGCGGGTGGTGTGGCGGGAATCGAGTGCCCGTAATGTAGCGAACCGAACCTCCTTAGCCCAGCGACTCGGCCAAACCTATGAAGATGGGATGAGCCATACGACGATCTGACAACGTTGCGGTAAGGGGTCTTCGGGGCTGGCTCTGTGAACTCCTAACAACGGCGCAAGAGAATTTGTCTACGCCAAATGCGCTTGTGAAAAATCACTGATCAGGCGAGTTGCTTCCGGTAGACGCGCCTCTCCGACCGGTAAGTTATGGGGTCAAAATGGCTCTGTAACGGGCCTCGAATAGGGCGTTAGAATCGTCATTGTGTCTAGTTAACACTCGCCAGATTCTTGCGGCTTGTTCCTTGTTGTCGAGATTGCAGTACATCTCAACCTCGCTCACGACACCGAGCAGACTCATTACGGTTCGAAACATTTGCCGAGCCTTATAGACGTGCACGTCTCTGTTTTTAACTCTTTCTTGGTGTGCTTCCGAAAGCATATCCGTCAGAAGTAGCCCCGCTGGAACCATTAGCCCAGCTGGTTTAAGGTGGGCTTCAACTGATGTGTCTGCATACACCCGGTCGTGAAGGAGCTGCAAAAACGACTGACTCTTGGTTTGCTTCTTTGAAAGAGCGTGTGGGTGAGGCCAAGATGGAATGTTCCTTTCTGGGTTTTGCTTCTCTTCGGGCGTCAAATGTATCATTTTCTCCATTAGATTCGAGAGCGCGTTCATTTCCTCCAACCACTCCGGCATTGTGCCATCGCGATGTTGGGCACCATCAATTTGCTTCCGCAGTTCCCGATATGCTCCTTTTTCGTAGAGCAAGGATCGAGACGGGAAATCATCGGTCATGTAGACCAATGTGAACCACAAATCCATAATCTGGCGATTGATCGCTGGGAGGACTACGGCGTAGCGATCCTTGCGCTTATGATGGTCGTCGACATCTGACACGAGAAAGCAGACTGCTTCGTAGGAGTTAGTCGCGAATCGCAACATCACCAAAAGAAGCGTCAGTTGCCTGTGCTGTTCGGACTCATGTGCCTGCTCGGCGCTTCTAATGTGTCTCGATAGGTCTGAATCCATGTTTCGAAGCAATCCAGTCAGAGGCTCCTGAATGGTTCGGAAGTCAATATTCCTGAGGGATTTTTCTATCTTGTTCTGACCCATTGTCTTTTATCACGCTGAATCCGTTTTCGGATCGGCTCCCGCTTAGGGTGTCTGCATCTTCACTCCTCGCGGCATTCCTGCAATTGAATCACGGAAGCTTCACGCGGAGATTCACTGAGGCCGGTGTTGCCCATTTCGTTGGCAGCTTTGCCTTGCCGGACCAATTCGGCTGTCGGTCATACAGCAGGCGGGCGATTACGACTTCCTTTGCAGTCTGCATGCTGACACTTAACCCTCGCACGAAACACCCAGCCTGGTAGTGAACTGTTCGGTTAGGGTGCGGACCAAATTACCTCGCGGTCTTTCGTCATAACGACCGCAGCCGCCGCCAATTTGTCCCATGAAGTTACTCCCGCCTCCTCTATGACTTGGCCGCGACCGATAGTGGTGTTAAACCCGTCGCGATCAGTTACGTCACGAAAGCAAATGGACCTTCACCTTCTCGACGGTGATTCGACGCGAGTATCAGTTACAAGTATCACCTCTTCCCCTCCACGGTTTCCGAGTCTTAGTACAGCCCACCCTTCCGAGCTATGCCGAAGATAGGTGGGCACCACTCATCTACTTCTCTGAAAGAAAGCGACGGAGAGTCACCCGCCTCCATACCCAGAGTCGCCCGCACATTTTTATGTTCGTCCAACATGACGAACTGCTTAGCCACGACACGATCAAAGATCAGTTTCCCCGAATACACGTCGAGATCGGCTTCTTCCATGTCGAGGCGCAAATCCTCTACTGTTTGTTGCAGCGCTCCGGTTTCCTTTCCTCGTTGTTCGCATTCGCTTCTTAATTTCTCGACCTCTTCTCGCAACTTTCCGAGCGATGATTTTGAAGCCTGTGTGCTGATGTACCACCAAAGCGCGATGGCGATCACAACGAGGCCCCAGACTGGGATGAACATGGAACCTCCGATGCCCGGATTATAGCCTCCGTCGGGATGTGTTGCGTGAGGTCACGGCAACTGCATTTGATCTGATCCGTTTGACACGTTCTGGACCCAAGGCGCAGCGTCTGAGATAGGAGAACGTTCCAATGGAATTCAGCGGCACAATTACAGAAACGATTGACAAGCGGGGAGCGACGCACACCACAATTGGTTTTAACACGCACAATTTGCGGCAAAACCTGATGGAATTGCCCCGCTCGAACCACGGCGATTCGTTGCTCATTCTGCGGCACTTGCGGGCGCGTCGCTGATGGGTTTTTGCCACGGTCCGCGAACGCTCGCCTCGCGGTCCTTGCACTCACGCCCATCCGACGCTCGATCTCCCTCCAGGAAACGCGCTGCGCTCGCAGCGAGGCTATCTGCGAAGCATCCACGTCCGCGGATGGTCGTCCGATTCGCTTGCCTTTGGCGCGAGCATTCCGTAGACCTGCTCTACGCGCTCGACGATCAGACTTCGCTCTAGTTCTGCCACAGCGCCCAGAACGGTGAAAACCATCTTCCCCGCCGGCGTCGAGGTGTCCATCTGCTCCGAGAACGACACGAAGTCAATCCCGAGTGCCTTGAACGTCTCCAGGGCCCGCAACAGGTGCGAAACGGAACGCGCGAGTCGGTCGAACCGCCAGACGCAAACCACGTCGAATCGGCGTTTGTGCGCGTCAGCCATCAGCCGGTTCAGTTCTGGCCGGGATCCTTCGCGCCGCTCACTCCAGCGTCGATGTACTCACCTGCGATGTCCAGCCGCGCGCTTCCGCAAACTGGCGTAGCTCCCGCGTTTGCATGGAAACGTCTTGACCGTGGTTGATGGTTGAAACTCTGGCGTAGATCGCTACTCTAGTCGGCATCGGTTGTCCTTAGAGCGCCATTAGCTCGACTTCCAGACGCATCAGGCATCGCGGACGTTGTTGCGGGAGTCTTTCGCGAACCGGGCAAGGTCTGGGCCGTTTCCGTTGCCGCCTTCGGCTGTGCCAGACACGATCCAGAAAGCCGGCGATCTCCCCGGCCAGACCGTAGCTGGAAAACTCCAGCACCTTGCAACGGGAGAGAAACCTACGGCTCTAGGCGCTCTGTGTCGTTCGCGGTGAAAATCCAAATTGTGTTGGGTGCGGGATCGGTCGAATCCAGCTTGGAGAGCAACGCCAGTTGCGCGGCATTTGTCATCTGGTCGGCCTCGTCGGCGAGCACGACGTGGAATCCGCCCGGCGTCATCGGCGTGTACCAGCAATGCCGCACGGTGTCTTCGATGCTCTGCGCGTTGCACTTTTGGCTGGGAATCGTGTGCAACTCCGCGCCTGTAATTCACGGGCGAGTGCAAGCGCCATCGTGGTTTTGCCGACGCCAGATGGGCCCGACGAAAAGCCAAGCGCCAGACGCAGGGACGCTTGCAGAATGCCGCGAGCACTTTCTTGGGTCGCTCTAGGCCGATGAAATCCGCGATGCGCAGTGGACGATACTTTTCCGCGAGAGACTGAGGGAATGCCAAGTCAGCTTGCATGGGCTTCCCCTGGGATGGCAGGGGAGTCTTTTGTAGACTCCCCCCGAATGTAGTCGGCTGCCTTTTGCGCGGCAGCTGCGGCAGACACGACTAGCCTCGAATCGCCCTTGAGTCGTGCGGTCCACGATTGGAGGTACGCGACGGAGTTGGCGACGGTGCTCTGTTCGATGCCAGCGACGCCGCAAAGCATCGCGCTACCCATTTCGGCGATTAGCTCCTCGCGCGAATAGGATCGCTGCCGAACGAGCTGCGGTTTATCGAATCCTTCGCGTGCAAGCCGCTTGGCATGGCCCGTCGAGTGGGTCAGCTCGTGAAACAGCGTGGAGTAGTATTCCGCCTGCGACGGGAACGCGGTTCGAGACGGCATTGTTACGGTGTCTTTCGACGGAACGTAAGCTGCGCGGAAGTCTTGCTCAAACGCGGGAGGGTTCGGCATTCCCGCAACGATTGCTTCCGCGGGTTCAATCGGAAACGCTGGCGGAAGGGCCAGTAGCGCCCTTAGCCCTTCGGTCTGCTCCAAATTGAATACGGTGTAGTAGCGGAGAAAAGCGGACTTCCGTTCCTCGACCTCCCCGTCCGCCGTCTCCCTCTCGCGGGTCTTGCACTTCCAGAAGACAATCTTGGTGCCGTGCTCCCCTCTGCGGACGTTCCCGCCGAGGGCTTGCGCTTGACGGTATGTGAGCCAGTACTGAGACCCGTATCCGGCGAACGCCAATAAGAACACGTTGATCCCGCGATAGGGTTTCTTGCTGACTAGGTTTACTGGCGACAGCGTTCGCCACGGCTTGCGCCACGGCACCTCGCCCTTTTCCAGCTCCCCGAGAATGCGCTCCGTCACGATTTCGTAGACAGATGCGTGGGATTTTCGAGCGATTTTCGTTGGACTTTCAGGCGAATTGCTGGACTGAACTGCAAGCGATGTTGCCACGCTGCACCTCCGATTTGTGGTTGGGGTTCATCGACTGCGAACAGTCGGCGAACCCGTTTTCGTTTTTCAGAACCAGTCGAGGTGCCTCGTGCGAGGGGGGCGGGAGTTTAGGCTTACTGCAATAGGGGTGGTAATCGTCAATCAGTTGGGTCCGCCGACACGGGATGCGGAATTTGGATTTTTGCGGAAGTCGTTGAAGGACCTGTAGAAGGTTAGTTTAACTATAGCCACAATCAAACGAAGTCTTCGCTACCCCTATTGTTAAGCAGTACTGCGAGGGGGCAAGATGCGCAAGTTGACGGGCCTTGCCCCTGATTCCTAGGAATTCACTCTCGTGGGCGATTCCACTTGTCCGATAAGTGCTGCCGGGTTACCGGACAATTCCGGTACTTCAACTTTCCGGTTGATGCCATAACGAGGCCCGCTGTGATTGAAAACTCTCTCACTTCTCCTGGACCAAAAAGCTCGGGCTGGTCATCGACGACACACGTTTGAGCATGATTCCGGTAGTCTGGGCGAAGGTGGCTAACCTCATCACAATTACGTTACCGTGTGCTAGACTCCACCGCCTGTCTTCCGTCTTCTAACCTAGAGGCAGTATGAATCTCAACGACCCGCCTTTGACGATTCGATCTGCAGCTTTTCTCAGTTCGATCGTTATGGCGCTTGTGCTGACGGGATGTGTCGGGAGCGTCAGCGGTAATCCCAACACGGCTCCGACCCAGCCTTCAACACCGCCCTCTACGCCTCCCGCTGTCTCTGTTAGTGTTGCACCGACAACACCGACGGTGCAGCTTAGCCAAACGAAGGGTTTCACCGCGACTGTCAGCAACGATAGCCAGAAAAAAGGCGTCACCTGGGCGCTTTCCGGCAAGGGTTGCAGCGGCGCGACGTGCGGCACGTTGTCCGCATCGTCGAGTGCATCCGGCGTTGCCATCACGTACACCGCGCCAGCAGCTATGCCCGCACCGCCAGCGGTGGCTTTGACTGCTACGTCGGTAGCGGATGGCACCAAGTCAGCCACGGCGACGATCACACTTACGGCGCCGCCGGCAATCTCGGTTTCGGTATCGCCGACGACGGGGAATGTGCTCGCCGGAGGCACGCTGATGTTTACGGCCACGCTGCAGAATGATTCTCAGAACAAGGGGGTGGCCTGGAGTCTGGCCGGCACAGGATGCTCCGCGGCTGCCTGCGGGACGGTTTCGCCGGGATCAAGTCTCTCGGGTACTTCGGTCACATACACCGCTCCTATGGTGGCGCCTAGCGGAACTGTGACGGTGACCGCCACGTCGAGCGTCGATTCGACGAAGTCCGCCGCCGCCGTCATTACTGTGACACCGCTGCCGATCGCTGTGACGGTAGCGCCCGCAGCGGCCAGCGTACAGGTCGGGACTACTGAGCAATTCACTGCAACGGTACAAAACGATGCGCAAAACAAAGGCGTGACTTGGCAACTCTTGGGTTCGAGCTGCGAAGACTTCGGGTGCGGCACCCTCTCGGCCACCTCTAGCCCGTCCGGCCTGGCGATCACCTACACAGCACCGACAACTGTGCCAACGCCGGCGGCCATCACCCTGAGGGCTACCTCGGTTACCGATAGCACTAAGACGGCCGCCGCGATCGTCTCGATAACCGGCGCGCCCGCGATCACGGTCGCCGTGTCGCCGAAGACAGCCAACGTAGCAACAAACGGCACACACGCGTTTACAGCGACGGTGGGGAACGATATGCAGAATAAAGGCGTCACCTGGACGCTCTCCGGCGCCGGCTGCAGTGGGGCGACCTGTGGCATACTGTCTAGCAACTCAAGCCCTTCAGGTACTGCGATTACTTACACGGCGCCTGGCAGCGTGCCGAATCCGGCCGCAGTCACGATAACCGCAACGAGTGTGCAGGACGAGACCAAGAGCGCCACGGCTAGCGTCATGATTACGGCGAGTCCCGCGCCCGTTATCGATTTTGGCACCGGCCAGGATCCGAATCTCGCGATTGATACCAACGGCAACCTGGACCTGTCCTGGATACAAACTGGCTCAACAGGCAACGTAATCTTCGCCCGTTCGAGCGACGGCGGCGCGACATTTACAACTGAGCCCGTCACGCAGCCTGGAACTGTGCCTTTCGTCGAAATGGCTGTGGACGGGCAAGGAACAGTGAATCTGTTGTGGCAGGCGGTCTCCGGCACCAACATCAGCACTGTCTTTGGAAACTCAACCGACGGGAAGGCATTTGCGCTAACGGACATTTCATCGCTGGTGAGCGTGGGAACCGAATCTGCCATTCCGCAGCTAAGTGTCTCCGCGAGTGGTTTGATAGACGTATCTCAGCTCGGCGTCCTCCCGGGCTTCGCTCAGGGCGTGTTCTCAACCGTGCTAACGGTGAGTAATGGCACCGTCCAACCTCAACCAACCGTGGAAGTCGGCTCTAATGTGCAGGACGTGGATGGCGACGTTATCGCAGCAGCGGGACCACAGGGCCAAATTTACGTCGCGTGGCAGATGCAGAGCAATATTACAGCTGAGTGCGCCATCATGTTCAGCCGGTCGCTGGACGGGGGAATGACATTCTCGACTCCACTCAACGTATCGAACGATCCCACTGAATGCGCTCAGTTTCCGCAGATGTTTGTAGATTCAACTGGCATGTTGAATCTGGCCTGGACAACGCTTGGACGCTCCTCGGACAACAATGGGCCGCTGACAAATCCAAACGAGTTGTACTTTGCTCGCTCGACAGACCAAGGCGCGACGTTCTCAACGCCTGTACCGCTCGTCGGCATCAATCAGTTCACCGGTATGGGTCCTGATGCCTCAGCAGTGGGCGACCCGCAGATCGCGGTAGAGGCAAACGGAGCAATCGCTGTTGTATTTGATGCCGCGACAACAACCGACCTGATTGCGCTGTTTACGCGGAGCACCGACGGCGGTGCGACATTCGGGACGCCGGTGACACTAGCGACCGGCGGCGCCAATAGCCCTACCATAGCCATCGACTCATGCGGCGGCATTGATGTCGCGTGGGCTGGCGGTAGTGATGTGTTCTTTACTCGCTCGACCGATGGAGCCACGTTCGCGCCCGCGACCAATCTATCGAACGCGCAGAAGAGTGAATTTAGTCCGGCGATTGCGACGAATGCCAATGGCTCGGCGTATGTCGTTTGGGAAGATTTGTCAAACATCTTCTTTCGCCAGGTGACGGTCTGCCAGTAGGGGATTATCCCTTCTCACTGCCGATACCGTGCGATAAATCAAGACTAGGTCTTAGGGCCTCGGGTACGGAATCTTGCTTCTTGTGACCTCCGAGGGATGCCGTTTCCCGAAATCGCGGTAGCAGGCGCGATCATTGTGGCGATCTGTCTTGGCCTAGCGAAGCCCATCAGACCTTGGGAGTAACAGCTCAGGTTCGAAATGCCGATGTCATCTCCCCAGATCACGAGGATGTCGGGTTTCTTTGCGGTCTTGCTCGCTTGAGGCATGTGCGATTCTCCTTATGTAATAATTTGGGCTAGCGCTGCGATTTCGGTGTGCGGAACTGGCCAGAACACTTGTGATCTGGCGCCAATTGCCATCCTCGCGAAAAGCATCATTTAGTACACCGGGAAGACGCGGCGGGTTGTACTGTCAAGATTGACAGCAGCGAGCGGACTGGTTCGGTAGAACCGCCGGTATTGTTGCGTGTCAGGCTAACTCCTGATAAGTCGGGTGGTCTCAATAGGTCGACGCAACACTCTGCTCGAACCCACCTTGCATTGAAAACAAAGGCCAAATTCGCTCGCTAGGTTAGATCAGCCCAAACGCTACTCTGGCTAGGTTTTGACCGAGTACAGCCAAACAGATCGGTTCTCCAGGGGAAGTATTGTCGGATCAACTGATTAGGTGGTGTTGCGTCGACCGTCTGAGCCGGCGGCGTTAATCAGGAGTTGAGACTTAACGGGCCCGAAGCAACACTCCTCGTCTTCGTTCTGCCCCGCTTGGTTACTTGCGCTCCCTCAGAATCTCCTCAATTCTGCTTTTAGGAAATGGCAAATGGTCTTCATTCTGCTTCAGCCATTGGTAGTAATCCTGCTCGATGGCATCGGTCCAGCGGGCGTCAATTTGACCTGCGGTGTACTTGCCTTCTTGCAGGCGCTGGTGTCCAAAAAGATCGCGCAGATGCGTTTCTTCTGAGTATTTAACCACTTGCTCAGCCAGTTGTGGCGGGATAAAGATGACTCCGCCGTTGCGTCCCAAGACGACGTCTCCGGGCATAGCCATCACGTGGCCGATGCGGGTCGGCGCATTGATGCTCACCATCGTGGAGTTCAGCAACTTGCCAGACTTCAGCGATCCATAATGGTGCGATGGATCGTATGTGCGAACAAAAGCGACAAAGTCGGGAAGTTCGTCAAGGCCGTTGATGTCTCGCACCGCTCCGTCATAAACAATGCCGTTTCCCGATTTTGCATAGATCGCATTTCCGACATTGTCACCGATGGAAGGTCCGCCCTCTTTCAGTCCGAAGTGATCGCAGGTATAAACATCGCGCTTTTTCAACATATCCACGGGCCAGGCGTTCATTGCTCCGACCCTGTGCATCTTGGTGCCCTCCTCTTCCAGTGCTTTTTGCACATCAGGCCGGCCCGGCATCCATGTGGCCGTGAGCGCACGTCCAACCAACACCTTTTCCGGATGAATGGAGAGCCAACCATCCTCGTACTGATGCATGAAACCGTTTTGCTGGAGTACGGCCCACGCCTCTTCGAGTGTCACTCGCTTCATGCGGTCCAGGATGTCATCAGGTACCTTTGGACGGCCATCTGGGAACCGCTCACCATGCCACTCCGGCGTGTACTTGACCACATCTTCAGGAGTAAAGAAACCCTGCTGCGCGTGTGCGCTTGGCAGGGTTACGGCAACAAGGGCCAGACACAAAATCCGGTAGAGAGTCCGGTTAGATTTTCTCTTCATACTTACATTCGCTCCAGTATTCTCGTCAGGCTTTGTTGGGTTCAAACCAAGTCGTTCCGGGGATTTGCGCTTTTCGCGCGACCTCTTCGTTCATTTCAATACCAAGGCCCGGCTTATCGGTCAAGGTGACGTAACCCTTCTGGATGATTTCACCCTCCTTCACCCAGCCTTTCCAAAGATCGGGGAAGTTGATCCAGTGCCACTCGCAAACCAGGAAGTTGGGAATCGTGGCACAAACATGCGCCGTGGACATCGTGCCAATCGGCGACACCACACAATGCGGAGCAACTGGTACGTAATATGTCTGTGCCAGGTTGGCGATTTTCCGGCCCTCCGAGAGTCCGCCAGTCTTTTGAAAGTCCGGTTGGATGATATCCACGGCATTCTTCTGCAGAAGCTCGCGATATCCCCAGCGCATGTACAAGTTCTCTCCCGTGGCGATCGGGGTTGACGTCGAATGGCGGATGTTCGCCATGGCATCGATGTTTTCCGGTGGAACAACTTCTTCCAGCCACAGCAAGCGGAAAGGTTCGAGTTCTTTTGCGACCCGCTTCGCCGTCCCTGCGTCGTACCGGCCGTGCATGTCGCAGCAAAGTTCCATTTCCTTTGGAATGGATTCCCGCACATGCTTGACCCAACTCACCATGCGGTCCACCTCGGCGTTGGTGGCGGTCCAGTTCACTTTGTCGAAACGGTTCGGGTCAGTCGCCTCATCCAGGTCGATCTTCATGGCCGTGAAGCCCTGCTCCTTAATCCAGGCAAGTTTCCGGTCAGACTCCGGGCCCAGCGGATCATGCATATCGGAGTCGCAATAGATTCGCACTTTGTCGCGAAATTTCCCGCCCAAGAGTTGATAGACCGGCAGGCCCAGAGCCTTTCCAGCCAAATCCCACAAAGCGATTTCGACACCCGTCAACGCGGTGACATATTGCCCGCCCTGCGCACCGGCGAAGATTCCTGAAACGCGGATTTTCTCCCACAGGGCATCAACGTTCAGCGGATCCTGTCCAACCAAAAGTCGCCGGAACTCGCTCACCAGGGATACTGTCCCGACGGCTGCATCGGTTGATTCGCCTTGCCCGTAAAGTCCCTGATCGGTGTAAACGCGTATATGCGTCTGCAGTCCATGCACGCGTACCTGCGCCGTGCGGACGTCGGTGATCTTCAGTTTCGGACGTTGATACGGAGTGCTTACATCCTGCACTGCCGCGGCCAAAGTAGGGAGCGCAAAGGTCCCGGCGATTGGCAAGGCCGCGTTCTTAAGCATCTTTCTGCGCGAAAGTAGATTCATTCAGCAAACTCTCCTAGTACGCACGATTTATTAATTTGAAGCCGTCTCGGCCCGTACTTGCTTCAGCGAAGGGGACTTTAGCTGCTGTCCGGATCCACTGCCGCTTCGATGACAGGCTTTGATTCTATTTGATTTTCCCGGGGCCCGCGGAGAATTGCGGTTCTCGTGCTCAGGGCGATTCTGGACCGAAATCTCGTCGAGGCGGGATCATCGAGGGACGCAAAGACGTAAGGAAGCCGTGAACCGGGAGTGCGCCGGCGGGCGGAGTTTAACTACCAACAACTCGATGCGCTGCGGACGGTGCGTCAGCAAGTGCGGCGGGAGCTGTTGGCGGAGAGCAAGAAACACAAGGCGTGGAAACTGCTCTGCCAGATCCCCTCGATTCGGCCCGATCCGGGCCGCCGTGTTGCTTGGCATCCTGCAGACTCCGCACTGTTTCCGCGCCAAGCGGCAGCTATGGACCTACAGTGGTGTCGGCATCGAGACGAGCAGCAGCGCTGATCACCATGTTGTGGAAGGACAGCTCGAACGGAAGAAGAAGCAGGTCGAGATTCGCGGGCTAAACAGAAATTACAATCACGATCTGAAAAATCTTTTCAAGGGAGCGGCGATCGTCGCGGCTAGCAAATCCGGTCCCTTCGCAGAGTTCTATGCGGAATTGTTGGCTAAGGACATGCGGCCGGAAATGGCGCGGCTGACCTTGGCGAGGAAGATTGCCACCATCGTTCTGATTGTGTGGAAGAGAGGAGTGAGCTTCGACGCCCAATATCTGAAACCACAAACAGCTTGAGTGTCTCTGAGCGCTTCCGCTCCATCCCGGGGATCTTCTCTGGCGGTGGCCGTCAGGTTCTCGAGACACTCTGGTTCGAGAGCGAGTCTCAGCTGGTAAGTTAGGCGCTGCGTGCTTCGGGCACCTAGTCTCACACCCGACCCCAGGCCCTCTCGGATAACCAGAAAAAGCGATGGGCCACGAGTCCCGGATAGAACTATGGTCGCCAACTGACCGCCGTTCTGCTTTGCTGGTTTCGGAACAGACAGGCTTCGTTGAACAGGCGATGAAAACCGCTGGGAGAAGAACCCCGAATCGCTGGGCCACAGTGTCCAGCAACCGAGCACCTGGCGCGGGCAGTCAGAACAGATCCTGCTCCATCCAGCGGGCTGAGAAGCAAGAAAAGTTCCAGCCAGCGGAGAAGTCTTTTTTCTTGATTTCTCCTTTTATAGAACTAACCAGGACCTAGACCCAACGAGGATAACAGTTTTGAGATGATCGAGAGTTCATGAGTACCAAACTTGGCGACGTTGTTCTCAAAGTAGACCGCTGGTTTGGCTACGGACTCACCGACGTATGCCAGCGCAGCGAAGTGGATGCAGGAATTCAGCGGCGGGATCCAAGGCGGCGCGATGGCCGCGAAACAGGTCGTCCAGGACGACAATTTTTTCCATTCTCTGCAATAGATACTCCACCGTGACGCTGCCGATGTAACCTGCTCCCCCCGTCACCGATATCGCCATCTTTCCCTCTCGAAGTAGTTAAGCGCAGAAGCGCCTTGCTGCCAGCGATTCCCTTGGAAGCGCTGCCGAACCGGGCTCTGTACATCAAACCAGTACCGCCGCGACCTGAACACTTGCCCTCAATCCGTTCCCCTGGCCAGTAGCCGGTTTCGAAACGCCCTCCTAAGATTCGGCCAGCCTGATCCCCTCCCAGTCGACAGGCTTGTGGTGCGCTGTTGGGTCGGACCAACACAAATTTTAGTGCAAGAGAAGAGGGCCAATCACCATGAACTATATTACTGGAAAGAAGGCAGCGCTTCTGGGGCTTGCCGCCATCCTGACCGCTTCGGTGCTCAGCAACCCCACGCCCAGCAGTGCTGCCCTTGGGCCGTCACTTGTGTCCGTTGCGCCAAACGCCAGTACTGGAATTACCCAGACGTTCTCGCTGGTCTATTCCGACCCCAACGGGATCTCGGACCTGAAAACCGCTCAGGTGCTGTTCAACGCTTCCGTTTCGGCCGGCTCGGCCTGCTACGTCACCTACAGTCCATCCACCAATCAGATGTTTCTCTACACCGATGCGGGCACCAGCACTTCAGCGGCGATCACACCGGGCTCGTCGGCCACCGCCGCGAACAGTCAATGCACTTTGAACGGAGCCGGCTCGTCTTTTAGCATTTCGGGGAACAAGCTAACCTTGAATGTTTCGCTGACGTTCAGCTCAGCCTTCGCTGGCACGAAGAACATCTATATGTACGCTACTGGGAACCTCGGGACCTCTGTCGGCTGGACCAAAAAGGGCACGTGGACCCGAGCAACCTCTTCGTCACCCTCGCTGGTCTCGATCACGCCCAGTTCCGGCTCAGGGGCGAGTCAAACCTTCTCCATGGTCTACGCCGATCCGAACCACACCACCGATTTCAAGACGGTGCGCGTTCTTTTCAACGGTTCGGTGTCGTCTGGCCCGTCTTGTTATATCACCTACAGTCCCGCCACGAACCAGATGTCCCTGTACACCGACGCCGGTACCAGCACTTCGGCGGCGATCACGCCAGGCTCGTCGGCAACCGCCTCCAACAGCCAGTGCACGCTCAACGGAGCTGGCTCCTCTATCACGACTTCCGGGAACAATCTGACCCTGAACGTTGCATTGACCTTTAGCTCAGCATTTACCGGAACAAAGAACTCCTACATGTATGCCACCACCAACGGTGGCACGACGGTCGGCTGGACTCAGAAGGGCACGTGGACCCTGCCGGAGGTGACTTCCGTGTCCGTGTCGCCTGCGACCGCCCAGTCGATTACGACCGGCACCTTGCCCTTTACGGCGACGGTCTCGGGAACGACAACCAACAAGGCCGTGACTTGGACAGTTTCGGCAGGAAGCATCACGTCGGCGGGAGTCTTCACGGCGCCAGCAACGACCGGAACCGTGACGGTCACAGCGACCAGCAGTGCGGATCATACAAAGTCCGCCGCCGCGACGGTAACGGTGGTGGCGGAGACAACGGATGCACTGAACGGCGAGCTGTTTAGCCACAACTGGAACCAACCGAAAGAGAGCCATGTGCCGTCAGTTCCGTTCACCGGCATGAGACTCTGGAATACGGGAACGGCGTGGTCCGATATTGAAACGTCGAATGGGGTTTACTCGTGGGCACGGCTAGACACCTGGCTGGCCATCGCTGGTGAGCACGATAAGGACGTCCTCTTTACGATAGGCAATACTCCAGTTTGGGCCGGCGGCGGACCTGGCTTGAACAATCCGCCGTCCGACATCGACTCCGGAGACGAGCTGTTTAAGACCTACGTAACGGCCGTCGTGAAGCATTCGCTGGCGTCGACCACCGGCCACATCAAGTACTACGAAACCTGGAACGAGCCCGATATCACTACGGCCTGGAGCGGGTCGCAGACGCAGATGATTAAGCTGGCGACCGACCTATACACAATTGTCCACAGCCTGGACCCGAGCGCGCAAGTCGTGTCTCCGCCACCCAGCACCTACAACGCTTGGATGCTGAGCTACTTTACGGCTGGCGGATACGTTCCTATGGATGTCATCGGGGTTCACGGATATCCTGGCGGGAAGTATACAGAACCGATCAAGATACCGACGTTGATGGGCCACCTGCACGACCTTCGGACGCAGTTCAACCTTACTCACGTGCCTGTTTTCGTCACCGAAGGAAGCTGGGGGAACGACAGCACACACGGTGTAAGCGGCCTAACGAATGACGAAGAAATCGCCTACGTGGCGCAGATGTACCTCTTCATGTGGAACGGTGGAATGACCAGATTTTACTGGTACTCGTGGGACGGCGTTCAGCCAGATGGGACGCAGGGTTATGGGCAACTGTGGACTCCGACCGGCGGCGTGAAACCTGCGGGCACCGCGTACGGTCTGCTCTACAAGTGGCTTGTGGGTTCGACCACGGTAGGCACACCTTGCTCGGAGGGCACCGACGGCACCTGGGTCTGCAACCTCACGCTTGAGAATAAGGCGCCTGCGAGAATCGTCTGGAACACCAACGGACCGACGACGTACTCGGCCACGCCGTTCGTCAGCTATCAGACTCTCGATAACGAGACGGTGCATCTGATCGCCGACGGCACCGTCACGATCAACACCAAGCCGATTCTGCTTTATTAGACTGCTCTGAAGAAGTTCGGGGATGGGCCGGAAGGCTCATCCCCGAGACTGCCGACAGCCTCCCCGTTAGCCTCCGTCAGACAGCTCGGCTTCGCAGCCTGAGGCTTTTCCGTGCTGCGCGAGTACGTTGATGTCGGCGAGTTTGGTGCGAAGGAATTACGGCCGCAGCTTAATAAATTGATGGCTGCGGCCCGCAAGCGGCTGAACCAGTAAGGCTCACCGTAACACCCAGAACCACTGAGGTCCTGATAAGTCGGGTTACCGGACAAGTGCCACTCAGCCCAGGCAGATCCCCGAAGCACCGCGCTTCGTGTAGTAGCTGTAGTAGCCCAGGAGGGGGAGGCTCGTGCAGAGTAGCGCCTCGTAGGCGCCCTCCCCTAGGACCTACTACACTTACTACACAACGACCCGTCGTTCAGGCTTCGTTGACTTGCCTTCAAGCGCAACCTAAGATGAGCGGTAAATGGCGGACTTCCAATCACTCCTCGGGCAGACGCTCTCCCACTACCGCATCCTGGAAAAGCTCGGAGGCGGCGGGATGGGCGTCGTCTACAAAGCCGAGGACATCAAACTCCATCGCTTCGTTGCCTTGAAGTTCCTTCCTGACGGCTTCGCGCCAGACTCACAAGCTCTGAGCCGTTTCGACCGGGAGGCGCAGGCCGCTTCCGCGCTGAACCATCCAAATATTTGCACCATCTATGAAATCGGCGAACACGACGGTCAGCCCTTCATTGCCATGGAGTTTCTCGACGGGCAGACGTTGAAGCACCGCATTTCCGGCAAGCCGCTGCCGCTTGAGGAAGTGCTCGAACTAGCAATCGAAATCGCCGATGCACTCGATGCGGCCCACGTCAAAGGAATCGTCCATCGCGACATCAAGCCTGCCAACATTTTTGTCACCGAACGCGGACACGCTAAGGTCTTAGATTTTGGCCTAGCGAAGCTGGCACCGCCGGGCGGTGCCGTGAATCTTTCGGCGATGCCCACAGTCAGCGAGCTGGAACAGCTGACTCGACCGGGCACGGCTATTGGCACCATCCCGTACATGTCGCCCGAACAGGTGCGCGGAGAAGAGCTAGATGCACGTACGGATTTGTTCTCCTTCGGCGTGGTGCTCTACGAGATGATCACCGGGATTTTGCCGTTCCGGGGCGACACTTCCGGCGTAATCGCCGAGGCGATCCTGAATCGCACCCCGGTTGCGCCGGTACGTCTGAATCCCAACCTTCCCTCGAAACTAGAAGAAATTATCAACAAGGGGTTGGAAAAGGACCGGAAACTGCGATACCAGAGTGCCGCCGAAATTGGCGCGGACTTGCAGAGGCTGAAGCGTGACTCCGATCCGAGCCGTGTAGCCACCGCGCCAGCGCAAATCGGTGCCGAAGCACACGGCGAAATCCACTCGGTTTCGACGGGTGATGGTCACCGGCGCAGCAATACTGGCCATCGGACTGGTGGCCGGCGGCGCGTTGTTCTACTCACGCAAGGCCCACGCGCTGACGGACAAAGATACCATCGTCCTTGCGGACTTCACGAACACGACGGGCGACTCGGTGTTTGACGGCACGCTGCGGCAGGGGCTTTCCGTGCAACTGGAACAATCACCCTTCCTGAGCATTATCCCTGAACAGCAAATACAGCAGACGCTGCAGATGATGAACCAGAAGCCGGATGCCAAGCTCACGCCGGAGATTGCGCGGGAACTCTGCCAACGGACGGGCAGCGCCGCGGTTCTCGACGGTTCGATAACGCAGATTGGCGCGCCATACCTTCTGACCCTGAAGGCTGTGAACTGCGTAAGCGGCGAATCGCTGGCGAGCACAGAAGCTCAGGCCAGCGACAAGAATCATGTGCTCGACGCCTTGGGAAAGACAGCTTCGGAAATTCGCAACAAACTGGGCGAGTCGCTGAGCACGGTGCAGAAGTTTGATACCCCTCTTGAACAAGCCACTACGCCGTCGCTTGACGCCCTGAAGGCTTTCAGCACGGGTCGTAAAGTTCTGACCACAAGAGGGTCTGCCGCAGCAATTCCATTTTTCAAGCACGCAGTCGAACTCGACCCGAATTTCGCGGTCGCCTACGCAATGGTTGGGACGCATGTACGGGGATATTGGGGAATCCGGCATGGCTGCCGACTACACTCGAAAAGCTTACGAACTCCGCGACCGAACCAGTGAGGCCGAGAAGTATCTCGTTACCGCTTCCTTCCATGCCACGGTCACCGGGGACATGAATAAGGCCCAACAAATCTGCGAGCTTTGGAAAGAGGCCTACCCACGCTCAGAGATGCCGCTCACGCTTTTGTCGGGAGTAATTCTCCCCGTGCTTGGACAAAATGAGAAGGCAGCAAAAGAAGGGGCCAAAGCGCTCCAACTGAATCCGAACTTTCCCGTTTCTTACGACGTTCTCACGTTCAGCTACATTGCTTTGAATCGGTTCGATGAGGCGAAGGCCACATATCGGCAAGCCGTCGAACGCAAATTTGATTCAGCTTCTTTCCTCCATATTGCCCCGTATCAGATTGCATTTTTGCAGAACGATGCGGCGGAGATGGCGAAGCAGGTGGCATCGTCGGCGGGCAAGTCGCCAGCCGAGGACGAGTTGTTGGCCTTGGAAGCCGATACCGCCGCTTATTCCGGGCGGCTGAGAGAGGCAGCGGAATATTCTCGTCGGGCGATAGATTCCGCCGAACGGGCAGAAGAAAAGGAAGCAGCCGCATTGTGCTTTGCCCTGCATGGCCTGCGGGAAGCCTTATTCGGCAACGCCGAGGAAGCGCGACGGCGTGCCAATCTGGCGACGGCGCGCTCAGCACAACGCGATGTGCATTACGGCGCTGCTCTTGCTTTGGCGTATGCGGGGGACGACAAGGGAGCCCGAACACTGACGGACGAGTTGAGCAAGAGGTTCCCGGAAGATACGATCGTTCAGTTCAACTACCTGCCAACGCTCCACGCAAAGTCTGCCCTCGCCCGGGGGAATGCTTCTGAGGCCATTGAGAGTCTCAGAGCCGCCACGTCCTATGAGCTAGGAATGACGACATCAAGTGATTACGGTTGGAACGCCTTGTACCCCGTTTTTGTGCGTGGCGAAGCCTATCTGGCCGCGCATCAGGGCAGCGAAGCCGCTGCCGAGTTCCAGAAAATCCTCGACCATCGCGGAATTGTGGTGAACTCGCCTGTGGGTGCACTCGCGCATCTCCAAATCGGCAGAGCCTATGCCATGCAGGGCGAGACCGCGAGGGCCAAGGCGGCATGTCAAGATTTCCTCACGCTGTGGAAAGACGCCGACCCGGACATTCCCATCCTGAAACAGGCCAAGGCGGAGTACGCGAAGTTGCAGTAGTGCACGCGCGTTGCGACTCCTACCTGTCACTTGTCGCCGTGGATGCGGTCGGCGGGAACCTCGACTTCGCTAACGCCACGGAAGGAGAATAAGAGCTTTACGAGGTATTTGGGTGGCTGTTCGGAAGTCTGTTTCACGATGTGACCCACAGCGTCGGTGACTGCGGCCTGGAACATTACTCCCTCGGCTTGGAGGCCAGCGAGGTTCACACGCACGAGTTGGCCCGGTTGGAGCATCAAAGATCATCCTACGCTACCGAAGGTCAAACACAAGCGGCAGGGCGCAGACCTACCGAGATGGATGGTGGTTTACTCCGCGAGGCGCACTAACTCACTAAGCCGGATGCCAAGTGCCGCGGCCAATTCGTTCGCCACTTCGATGCCCACACTTACCTTGCCTAGTTCGATAGAGCTAATGTAGGTGCGATGGACATTCGCTTTCTCTGCGAAGATTTCCTGTGAAAGCCCAAGGCCTTCTCGCTGTCGGCGGACAGCCCGCCCGAATGTGATGCGCGAGAATCTTGTTGCCCTTGGCACGCCATACTTTTAGTATCCCGCATACGATCAATCTACAGACGATCCTCTACAACGAACCGAGAGCCCGACTAGGCTCCATTCGTTAAGGGGCTGAACATGGTCCATCTAGATTCGGCGCCGAATAGCAGAGTGGGACCGCTACAGGAAAGAGCGTCAGGCGGAATTCGCGCGCTGGCTGCTCGGTTGTTAACTCTTGTTTGCTATATCTACGTACTTTCCGTCTTTGTAGCCGTTCCCTATTACAACTGGCAATACGCAAGAGAGCATGGCTTCGCCGACTGGCTTGTTTGGGGAGAGATCGCGCCCACGGGGAAGGCCTTTGCCTGGCCGTATTTCGCAGCGCGAAGTGCCAAACCACCGGCAATTGACTCCGCGGTCGCTCCACTGTCCCAGCGTCAAACCAACACGATGCAAATCATGTCCGCTGACAGAGCAATCGCTGCTGCTCTGCAAGGGAACTACATCACTAACACCAGAGAGCCAGGTTCCACACTAACCTCAGACCAGTTGGAAAACGTGATCACGTACTCGGTCCAGTCATTGCGATCCGCCGATGCGACGGACGAAGAAACTCTTAACAAGCTCTATCCTGAATTTGGAACCCGCTTCAAAAAGGACTTCTGCGAGGGGCAACGGCGACTCGTCTTCGGGCTAAGAAACGGTTCAAGGGACGATCTCGTGAAGTCCAGTGAGTTGGACCGGGCCTGGAAAGACTGGTACAACGAAAATCGTAAGCAAATTCAGGACGCTTTCAATTTAGCGCTCCAATGATTCCGAAAGAGTCTGACTGTGGGCACTGACCGCACACAGCGAAATGTTGCACTGGTCAACATCCCCAAAAATTGCCAGGGCGCTTAGGATTTCTCTGTCGGAGTTGTTTCGGGGAGTCTGATTTAGTTTCATTTCAGCCAATCGCATCGTTGCTCCTTAACACCTCCCTTAGGCACTGTCGCAATCTCCCCCGACGCGCCGCGCCAACCTCGCTGACTTTGACACCTGACTCGCGAGGGTTTCCATTGCTCCGGTAGCTTTCTTGTGTGCAAACCTGCTGACTATCGCTCTTTGCGTCAAATAGCTTATTTCGCTACCCTCTCTCGCTTAAGGTCCAAACCTTAAGACGGTGGGGGCGTACGCTGTGTCCACATTGCGAACTGTTACTAGGGACGTCATCGCTGTGCTTGTGATCACAGCCTTAGCTATTTTGTTCGAACACTATGTAGGAGTTGGAGCGGCGTGGGGTATTGTGATCATTGGTTGTCTAGTTCTGATACGGTTACACGAATACCATACGGCAATCTTACAAGCGGTGGGTGTTTGGTCGAATGAATTGGTTTCGGTAGGAGCTCGGTACAAGGCTATGTCCTCGGTGATCGCCATCATCATCGGTGCTTGCTTCGGAGGATTTCTTTTTGGTTGGATATGGTTGCACGTCATCAACAAGGTCGCCAAGGCACCACCGCTGGTCGTTCAAGAGCCAGACCCTGTTAAACCCCCACCGGTCGATAAGGCTCCAGATGGAATAATTAGTGATCGGATTGCGTCGGGATGGACTCTATCCAAAAAAAAGATGCGTACACGATCTACCTGATCGTTGATACCACTGGATTTCCGCAGCCCCTTGTTGCCGCTATGAGCCAAGAAAATGCCAAAGTTAAACCTGAGCTACTAAAGAAGGTAGTTAAACTTTGGGCAGGGTTGTCGCCAAGGGTTCCGGGCGCAAAGCCCGTACAAACCGACTATGGCGATATAAAGAACCAAGAATTTGTCGAACATCTGAGCCATATACGAGGTCAAAATACCGTTAGGTGGAATTATGAGGTATTGCAGGAAGGCAACAGCATTACTCCGCAGAATGCTCCGACCATCGATCTTTCAATCGGGGAGTTCTCAGCCGACAGTCAAGGCATCATCGAAGAACTAGATTCTTTTGCAGTTCATCAAATCAAACGACGCTACGTAGAAGTATTACCCAGGGTCTCACCGTGAGCCGAGCGGGTCTCACGCGGCGATGTCACTGTCAAGGGCGCAACCACACCTACGGCTCTTCAGTTCTTCCAAGCCGTCGCCAACAAGTAAGCAACGCCGACCCAAAACGCGATTGTCGCAGCCGTCAGAAAGGCCAGGAGCGGGTAGTCAATCCAGCGGTGATCCTCCGGGCGATGCGTCGCTCGAACTTCTTCGACTCCCCGAGATCGTTGGCCTCGAATCTTGGGTTTGGGGACTGCTCGAAAATGGCCTGCGACATTGGAGGGATGGTCCGCCATGTTGTTCGTTCCTTCGGGGGACAATCCGCGAGAGATACTGGAAGCGTCCAGACTATACCTCATTTCTTAAATACGGGCTCATTGGTTCGCTCTAATCCGTTCAAATCACATGGCCGACAGAGTTTGGGAATGCTGCGTGCGTCGTCTAAAGGCAACGGCACCGAGACCTTCCGAAAGCGCCGGAAATGCGCGAATTCGGGGATAAGCGGCTGAGAAAACGAGGGATCGCTCGTTTACCTGCGGTATCGAGGCCCCTCACAAAAACGGGCTTTTGAGGCAATAAAGAGGGTGTTTTCGTCCGTCGTTTGCGGGTATCGCGGGTATGTTTGCCTAGACTTTAGAATTTGTGGGGATAGAGCCCCGGTTCCCCACAGCCTACCTGTAGTAACTGTAGTAGGTAAGAGAGGGGTAGGGGCGTCTCGCATTACACCCCGCCAATCCTCCTTAGCTATCCCCCCTCCCTATACGTCTACTACAACTACTACACCCTCCGCCTCTTCGATTGGAGGCTCTGGATTGAGCGTCGTCGCGCTTCCGTAGCGCCGTAGAAGCTCGTCGAGGTCCTTTAGCGGCAGAGAATAGCGCTGCCTTACTTCACCGCCTTTCCTCACGCTCTTGGTCTCGAACCCGTAACGCCTCAAGACAGACGTAACATCGAGGTTCGCTGGATTTTGCTCCCCGAGTTGTTGCGCACATCGTTCGGCCAACTCTGAGGCATTCCCAACAAGTGGGTCTTCGGTTTTGGCCAGTTCCGTCGCCGCTTGCAGTATCCGGTGGTCATCTGCTAGAGACGTATGGTCATCACGCGTGATCGCAATAGCCTCTATTAGGTTGCTCCTAGCTTGCTCTAGACCACGGCTCGAAGCGTAAGCCACTTCCAAAACAGCGGCCAGCGGTTCGGAAACGTCTATGGTCCTGTCTCGGAAATCTTGAAGGTAAGGAAAATCCGCCCGTTCATAACAAGCCACAATTTGGTCGCGCCTGTAGGCGACCCACTTGGCGATTTCAGTCTTGAGTCGTTCCGCCTCGGGTCCGACGGTTCTTGCGCGAAATTTCGCACGCCTTTCATCCGGCAACTGCCTCAGCATCTCCACCATGAGGGTGCGGTCCCGGGTGGTTGCGTCCAAAATCTTGCTTCCAATACCGGCAAGTGCCCTCGGCGCGAAGACAGGATATGAAGCAATTTTGAATCCGCCGGTACCTTCTTCCGCCCGCTTCACACGAGTTCCTCGATGGAATCCCGCGTTGAGAACGCTACGAAGAAATTCTCTGTTTGTCCAACCATCCACTTCGTCGATTAGCTGTGTGTGTCCCTCAGACGTCCTGAAGAGCACTGCTTCAGTGGGTGAGACCAATATCCCGCTCGAATTTGCGACCAACACATCCAGCACTTCTAAGAGACGAGACTTGCCACTTTGCGGCTCAGGGGAAAATGCGAATAAGTAGCTGGTGTACTCGAAGTCGGAATACATGTGAGTTGCAATCGTCCACATTGCTATCAATCGGTAGACGCTTTTCGCCTTCAAGAAAACAAATCGTTCGATGAAACGACTTACTTCTTCGACGAGAACCTCGCCGTCGCTGACATCTTGGGTCGTGTGTCTGGCTGATGTCCTTGTGGGTGCTGGATTGGCCGACGCTCGGACCGATGGTCCGTGCTGCTCCGGCGCTGACGCTTCTGTAGAATCCTTCGTTTGGAGTTTTTCTGCATCTGGGCTCATTTTTCTTATTCCTTAAATTGGATTTAACTGCTTAATGCCGGCGCCTGGAGTCCCAGCCACGACAAACTCTTGAGACTGCTTTCCCGGCGAACCGCCGTTATCGGGGAATTGAACCGTCGCGCTCTCGCCTGTATGAGCTAATCTTCCGCTTTTTTCGTTGTTGCCTAGCGACGGCAGACCCTCTCGCATGATCCGAGACACCTCTTCATCGCCGAGGAACACCCGCCTACCGAGACGGGTCACTCGGACACTGCCTCGCGAGATGTGCTTGCGGAGGGTCCAAGGACTAATGCCGCCGAGCAACCGTCCGGCTTCTTCGACGCTGAAAAGTTGCGATTTTGATTTATCCAAGCTCACACTTATATTTTCTGCTGGACGTGCAGGAGCCGCAAGTGCGACTGACTCCTGATGAACTTGTAGCAAAAACAAATTGAGCAACAATCTAGCATCGACGAGCACCTTCGATCTGCTGATTAGGCTCCAGGAATTGGCAAATCTCCGAGACGAGACCACATCCTTTGAGCGGTTTGCCCGCCGCTGGCCGGGGTTCATTCACGTACCCGACTGCGATATTCCTTACTCGGTGGGTGAGCAGGCGCTGACCAAGATTCCGAATTTTCCGAACAGATTCCTCCACATGTGGCAAAGCAGAGAGGACCTCCGACAAGTTTGGCGAGGAGATTCGTCGGGAAAGCTCGCTGTTATTTTGCTACCAGGGGTTCCTCCGGAAGAACTTCCCTCCGAAGAGCGCGCGCAATACGTCACTGTGGACGACAGTGACACAGCCGGTGAATGGCAATGGCCTCCCCAAATCAAAGTGGACTGGCAGAGAAGCCAATTTGTTTACGATCCGCGAACGGATTTTCAAAGGGCTGTGTATGGGCTTTTCCGTAAATCGGCTCTCGCGAAGGTTTGCGGGAATCTCTGATTGTGCCGCCCCATATTTCATCGCCCGCAGAGCGGCACAGCGTTATTGCTCCGACGGGTGCGCTGAAGTGTTTCAACGTGCTCACAAACTGCAATGGTGGAAGGAGCACGGGAGCGAGTGGCGGCGCAAGAGATCACGACGAAAGCGAGGGAAAGGCTGATGGCAATCTACAAGCGAGGTCGCATCTACTGGTACAGTTTCGTCTTCAACGGCAAACACATCCAAGAGTCCACGAAACAGGGTAATCCGCGGGTGGCAAGACAGATCGAAGCCGGACACAGGACTTCGCTTGCCAAAGGTGAGGTCGGCATCCGAGAGAAAAAGCCGATGCTAACCCTTAAAGAGTTTATCGAGAATCGTTTCGAGCCGTGGGCGAAGGCTCAATTCGAGCACCCGTCTCCCAAGAACTGGAAAGGTTGGTACAGAACGAATCTCCGCTTGCTCTCGGGTTTCCCTGCCCTCGCCGACAAGAAGCTCGATCAAATTACTGGTGAGGATGTGACGGGCTTCGCCGCTCACCGCCAAACTAAAGGGATGCAGGTCTCCAGCATCAATAGTTCCTTGCGCGTCCTGCGACGATTGCTCAAGGTCGCTGTTGAATGGGGAGTGCTCCCTGGGTCGCCAAAAGTAAAGCTCCTGCGTGGTGAGCGGCACCGAGAGCGTGTGATTACGCCAGCTGAAGAGATGAAATACCTTGCGGCTGCGCCTGACGCTCTGTGTGCCATCGCAACCGTTCTCGTCGATACAGGAATGCGTCCGGAGGAATGTTTCCGCTTGCGCTGGGAGTCCATCACGTGGGCGAATGGGCGGCACGGCTCACTGTTAGTCACGCACGGAAAGACAGCAGCTGCTCGCAGAATGCTGCCGTTGACGCCTCGCGTGAGGACAATCCTAGAAGATCAGTGGAAGCGTGCCGAAGAACCGGAAGAGGGTTGGGTATGGGCCGCAGCCACGGCGAGCGGCCACGCCGAGCCGAGCACCCTCAAGAAGCAGCATGTTCGCACATTCAAGACGCTCGCAGAAGAAGCAAAGAAGAACAACGAGAAGCCAGTTCGTCCATTTGTGCTTTACACGCTACGCCATACGTTCCTGACACGCTTGGGGGCATCGGGCTGCAACGTTTGGACACTGGCACGAATCGCCGGGCATTCCTCTATTCAGATGAGCAGCCGTTATGTTCACCCTTCCGACGATTCAGTGCTAGATGCGATGTCCAGTCTGCATCCTGAGAACGCCAACATGAAAACAGAGCGTTTGCTATCCGCATCGAGACTGTAGCGGATATTGTAGTGGGTACCGGTTTAGAAGGGGTTGTATGGGCTTGCTTTGACAAGCCTTGAACATCGAACTTCCAATCACTTACAAGCACGTCCTACCCTGTACCAAACCGCCCAAAATTCCTTCTAAGCAGAGGGTCGCCAGTTCGAGTCTGGCCGGGCGCGCCATTTTCATTCCCATCTGGAAAATCTCAAGGGCAATTGGTAGCATCCGCCCATGCGCAAACTACTCTTAGTCGCACTAAGCTTCTTCGCCGCAGCACCGACACCCGCAACCGATCTTCCGACCAAGAAATACCTGGACTTGGCCTCGATCAAGGTCCTGGTCGCCGCCGCGGAAGCGGAGGCCAAAAAACGCAACGTGGAAGTAAGCATTTGCGTGGTGGATGAAAGCGGTAATCTGCTGTTCTTTCAAAAAGCCGACGCCGCGTCGCTCAATACCATCCAATTCGCGCAGAAGAAAGCGCGACACGCCGCACTCTACCGTGCGCCCTCGAAGGATGGCGCCGACGCGGTGAAAAAAGGCAACACGGAAGTTCTCGCGTTTCCGGACTTTTTCCCCAACCAGGGCGGACTGCCCATTCAAGTGGACGGAAAGACCATCGGCGGTATCGCCTGCAGTGGCGCCAAATCGGAGATCGACGAGGCGATCTCGCAAGCTGCGCTCGACGCTCTCTTTAAAAAGTAGTTGAGGCCGTCCAAATCTGCCGGGCGCGGCAAGCGTCACTAGTAAAAACCGCACGGCGCTAGCGCGTTCAGCGCCAGTGCAGCAAAGCGTCTCCCACCGGGCCGATGTCGAGAAACAATTGCCGCTCGGGACGAGAGCAATCCAGCGTCGTGTTCACCTGGTAAAGATCTTGCACCGGCAGGCGGTACGGTGGATCGGCCACGCTAAGTTGCAAAAACAAAGGCCCCGCCTTTGCGTTTTCTAGCGTCGACACGCCGTCTTTCTGCCACAGGCTCGCGTTCTCTCCATTCACGATCAGGTCGTAAGCCCTCGAAGTAGCTTTCTTCTTGACATACTGCACGCGAACCATGACCGTGCACGCGCCGCCCCCCACCGCGGCCGGAGCGTCCGCTTTCGTGGCCGGCATTTGCGCCAAAACCTGCGAGCGCACCGACGCCGCCATGTTCAGGGCAACTTTGCCCAACGGCTGCTTCTCGAACGGACGGCTGCCGTTCGACATGGACATTGCGCTGTAAAGATTCCAGCCCTGCCGCGCGGTGTTAGAGGTTGAGCTGCCATATTCGATCCCTTTCTTCGCGGCGTCGAGCAACGCATCGTTATGACTGATTTTGCCGCTGTAGTTGGACGCCGTAAGGTCCTTCATGCCTTGCGGGTCCACGAGCTTCGCTTCCAGGTGCAAAATATAGTCGCCTTTTTGCGGCTTGTCCGTCTGTTGAAGAGTCATCACCAGCAACGTGCTCGCTCCCGTGGACTGCAGGTATTCCGCATCCGATTCCGGCATCAGCGGGCTCGATAGGCCACCGGGATTCAACAGCTTCACTTCAAACGGCGCGTCCTTGAGCCTTTCGTACACCATCGCCGTCAGATTCTGGGCAAACTGCTGGCCGAAGGGATCTCCCGAGATGTCAAACGTGGGCATGATGCCAAGAATTTTCTTGCCGCTCTCCTGAGCTTCAGTCGATACGCAGCAAGTAAACAGGAAACACACCATCAAAATCCGCGCAAATTTCATGTTTAATCCCCTTAAGAATGTCGGGAGGTGCGCCATCACGGTGCACCTCCCGCTTTAAACCGAGTCTAGTGTGGCGCGGGCGCGGTGGCCGACGTCTTCTTGACCGGAGGCTTCGCGGGCGGCTTGGCCGGCTCGGAGACTGGCACGGACCTGCCGCTGTCGGAGCCGCCGGTCGCACGAGCGACAACTTCCGAAGCGCTTGCTGGGCCGGTCGCTCCTTGCGTGACGTTCAGTGACTCCACGTTTTTTGTGCTCACCACTCCTGCCGGCGGGATGTACCAACTCTTGTCGCCAGTCAGCAGGAAGTAGTCATAGAGGATGTACATGTTCGGAGGCAGTTGGCCCGCATGCTGCCTTTGAAAGAGCGCAACGTACGTCTTGAGCTCCTTCTTGGCTTGATCCTGCAAGTTAGGGTCGTTTTGCGAAAGTTGGAACAGCGCCTGTTCCAGGTGCGGCTCGGCATACGCGCCGCGCTCGGCATCGTACTGCACCGCCGCGAGGAACTCCGTCATCGCCTGCTGCTTTTCCTCCTGCGTGCGGCCGGTCGCCACCATCACTTGACCCAGGTAGTAGTGCGCGCGCGGATCGTTCGAGCGCAATTTGACGGCTTGATCCAGATCATCTCTGGCTTCGTCATATAGATCGTAGTCCAGCGCAATCACGCCGTTGTCGCGCTTGAGCGCGGACATCATCAGCTCGAACTCCGGACCGGAGCTCGTCAAACCCTTCTTCATTTTCGCTTCCAGGTCGGCTTTGTAGCTGGTGGTGATCAGCTTGGTAATCGTCGCCTGGCGTTCTCGCGTGCGTTCAGGTTTTCCTATAAATCCGAGACCCACGCGGCTGTCGCGTCCCACCAGGTTGTCGAGCCTTGCGTACATGCGTGGAATTTCGCGCGCGTCGTAGTTTTGATCGAGCATGTATTTGAGTCCCGCCTCATCGGCTTCATCCTCATAAACGGTGGACCATTCGGTCGGCTGGAATTTGTTACGGAACAGCAGCGTTCCAGCGATCGTGCCGCCGACGCCGATTCCGGCTCCGATCAGCGCCCCGGAGTACCCACCAATGGCGCCGCCCGCCGCTGCGCCTCCAATCGCGGACACCGCGCCAAAGATAGCGCGCTTCTTGCCCACGTCCGCCGTCTTTTCCCTGTCAAATTCTTCTTCCAGGATTTCGTTGCGGATGGTGTTGTACACGTGCCGTTTTTCGACGTGGGCGATTTCGTGTCCCAGTATGTACGCGAGCTGCGCCTCGCTGTCGATCATCGACACCAGGCCCGTCGAAATGTAGATTGTCCCCGTCGTGAGCGCTTCCGCTCGCGGGACCGGATCCAACAGCAGCCGGAACGAGTACAAATTCGGCGAGCCTTGCGGCACGATCTTTTGTCCCAGCGAGTTCACGTAACGCATGAGAACCGGGTTGTTGTAAAGTTCGCCGAAGTTCTGGCGGAACGTCGCCAATTCCGACAGGGAAAGTTCCCCGATTCTGGAAGACTGGTTCACGTTGAACGCGAATTCCATGTCCGCCCGCCGGCGCGCGTCCCAGGTGTCTTGGATATGATGAATGACCTCGGGGCGCTGGGCGATTTCCGCCAATTTCTTTTTATCTTTGTCGTTGTACTCGGTCGCCGTCTGGGCTAGAAGCGGCGAGGTCGCCCAAGACAGGGCGCACAGAAAGATCGCAAATCGAGCGAAAACTGAGGGCCGAATCATAGTTCCTCCTGAGTGTCTGCAAACAGTGCTTCATTACGGGAGTGCGTTTCGTTTCCTGGATTTCCGGCAAGACTTCACCGGGAAGAGGCTATCACGGTACTAATCCCGCGTCCCCGGATTGTCAAGCGAAATGCTCGCGATTGCACGATGACAAGGACCGGAACTTTCAGTACTATTCCCTGAATTCGCTGCAGCCAACTCGGTGATCTAGATGCGCTTGTTTTTCGTTGTGCCAGCTGCCTCAACCGCTCTGCTTGCCATGTGGTTCTTTCTGCCGTTTGGGCCGGCGGACAATGCCGAGCCGATCACTCTCGAGATTCCCCAGTTGCAAATGCAAGTCGATCCCGATAGCGCCGTCGTCATTCCCTCCGCCGATGTCGATCAACTCCTGATCCACGTAACGAAGCGTCCCAGCCAAGTCGCTCCCGGCACAATCTACGCGAAGGTCAACACCGACGCCGCCAACATGATCATGAGCACCACCTCCATGGCCGACGGCATTCTCTGCAAGTTGGATCTCGGCCATCGCGAGGGTTTCCGGCTTCGTAAGGGCCGGAACTCCATTGAGGTATCTTTCACCGACATCATGCAGCGCGTTCACTACACTTCGTTTCTCCTGCAGACCGCCGATGTCGCTCCTCCGGACCACAAGCGCATTTCCATTACTCCCGAGCGCGCCGCCGCAGGCGATAAATTCGCCGTCGTCGTCGGCATCGCCCGCTATTCGGATACCAGCGGCGGCATCACCAGCCTCCAGTTCGCCGACCGCGATGCCCAGGAATTTCGCGATTTCCTTCTGTCACCGGGTGGCGGCTCCTTTCCAAAAGACAATATCCGCCTTCTGCTGAACGACGACGCCACCTCGCAAAATGTTCGCAGTGCCCTTTTCACATTTCTGACCAAGGCTCAGCCGCAAGATGAGGTCGTCCTCTACATCGCAGGCCACGGCGCTCCCGATCCTCACGATCCGCGCAATCTTTATCTGCTCACCTATGACACGAAGCTCGACGACATGGGCGGCACTGCGTTCCCGATGTATCAGCTTCAAGACGTTTTCACCCGCGTGCTCAAGGCCAAGCGCGTGGTCACTTTCGCGGACACCTGCCACAGCTATGGCTTCAGTGGCGACCAGGCGCGCGGCAAAAAGTCCAACAATCTCGTCAATCAATACCTGGCGCGCTCCGCCAGCGACTCCGACCGCGCCGTGATCACCGCCAGCGACATCAGTCAGCTTTCCTACGAGTCGGACAAATGGGGAGGAGGACACGGTGTCTTTACCTTTTTCCTTCTCAAGGGCCTCCACGGCGAGGCGGACTTCAACAAAGACGGCACCGTCACCGCAGGCGAGCTTTTTTCCTACATCCACGACAACGTGGACAAGGCCACCGATGGCAACCAAAGTCCGATGGCGCTACCAGGTCTCGCCGAGCGTCTCCCGCTCTCAGGCGCAGGCCTCCGCAAATCCGCCAGCGCCGCTCTGTCTAGTCCAATCGAGCTTTTTCCCGGCCTTGCCCGAGCAACTTCCAAGTAAGCTAGTGGGCGGCGGCCTGGCTCCGGATTGTCGAGTCAGTCCGAACTCCTTTTGATGACAAAACACACGCCACCAAGAAACGCCTTCCGCTCCTGGGCGATCATGACGGCGTTGTCCCTGCTAATCGTCGCGATCGCTTTCACAATTGAGCGCTACGCTTTTCTCCAATCCTTAAATCTCGCGGCCTACGATCTTCTCGTCGCGCATCATCCCGCGCCTCCCAGCGATACGGTATTCAACGTTGATTTCGACGAGGATTCCGTCCGCCACCTCAACGCGTTTCCCATCCGCAGACTTCTCCTCGCCGACGTGATCGGCAAAATCGCTTCGGGCAAGCCGAGCGCCATCGGCCTCGATGTCATCCTCGATCTGCCACGCCTCGAAGCGGACGACCTCCACCTCGCAAAAGTCATCGATGACGCCGGCAACGTCATTCTGGTCAGCGAGTATGGTTTCGGCGGCCACCCGTTGAATGTTCCGCTTACCCTCTTCCAGAACGCTGCTGCCGGCGTAGCTTTTGGCGATGTGCCGATGGACGAAGACGGCGCCGTCCGGCGCATGTTTCTGCGCGTCACCACCAGCGACTACAAGGCCCTCTCTCTGCCCGTCGCGCTTGCGGATTTTGCCTCTGGCCAGCATCTGCGCCCCGGCGGCGACGGTTTTCTGTTCTTTGGTTCGGCGAAACTCCCTCTCGCTGGCACTCATCCGGATACGGCGTGGATACACTTCCGCCGACCCGCGCCCAAGCGCGTGATTTCTGTGGACACGCTTCTCTCCGGCGGTTTCGACCCATCGATCTTTGCGGGAAAAATCGTCCTCGTGGGTCAGTCCAGCGAAATGGGGAAAGATTTGTTTCGTGCGCCGGTAAAGATCCCGGGACGCGACCTGCTCTCAGGAGCGGAGATTCACGCCGCCGCCGTCGCCTCGCTCCTTAGCCACAATTTCCTGAGCAACATGCCATTGTTGCCGCGCATAGCTGCCGGACTTTTGCTCACTTTCGTCGTGATTGTTGTGGGCTTCCGCTATCGTTGGTACGTCGCGCTAGCTACGTGCCTGCTGTTTGCGGCGTGTACTTTCGTCGCCGCCTTCCTTCTCTTTTCGCGAGTTCACCTGTGGATGCCCTTCGTGTCCATCGAAGTGTGTCTGCTGGCCGCGTTACCAGCGGGTCTCGGGTACCGCTCCGTCGAAGAGCGCCGCCTCAAAAACTTGATGGAGGCCGAGCGCCGCCAGCTCATGGGCCTTTTCGAGCGCTACGTTTCCGCCGACGTCGCGGCGGAAATCTGGAAAAATCGCGACGCCATCGTTCTGGCCGGCGAGGAGCGCGTCGCCACCATCCTCTTTTCCGACATTCGCAGTTTCACCGCCATGACCGCGGGCGTGCCGTCGCAGGAAGTTCTCGCTTGGCTCAACCGCTACCTCACGGCGATGGGCGACGTCATCAAGAAAAACCGCGGCTTTCTCAACAAGTTCATCGGCGACGGCATCATGGTGGTCTTCGGTGCGCCCCTGAGCGAAAGCCCGCGAGAAGATGCCTGCCGCGCGGTGCGTTGCGCCGTCGAGATGCTCATTCGCGTGGATCAGTGGAATGCCGCGAAAGCGCCGGGCGATCCAATCCTGAAAATCGGCATTGGCATTCACACCGGTCAGGTAACATCGGGCAACGTAGGCTCGCCCGACCGCCTCGAGTACTCCGTCATCGGAGAGACCGTCAACTTGGCGTCGCGACTGGAAGGCCTCACCAAGGAATTCAAGACCCCGCTAGTTCTTAGCCCCGCCACCTGGGAGCACATCCGGGAACAGTTTTCTACGGTATCCTTAGGCGATGCTCAGGTCCGTGGATTTACAAACGCGATTCCGCTTTACAGTGTCGAGCTGTCCACCACCGTCGAGGTGCCTTCATGAAACGCTTCGTGTTTCCCAGCGCGCTCATCCTCTTGCTTGTTCCATTGAGCCCGGCGCAGCAGCCGCCCACCAAGCCCGATCCCTCCGCGGCTAAGAGTGCGGACAAGCCTAAGCGCAAACTCGACGCCGATCTTTCCGGCTTCGATGTTTCCGACGATAAAGGCAAGAAAGTTTCTACTATGCTGGGAGGCAGCCGCACCGCCGCTATCCCGTCCGCAACTCTGCTCGCGCCGAAGCGCGCCAAATTCTACGGCGCCTCCGCTCTGTTTCCCTGGTCCTTTACCGGCCACAACGAAGGATACGTGATCATCGTCACCGACGAAGACGAAACCCAGCTCATCCGTCAGCAAGTAAAGGAGCCGCACTACCTTTTCGACCCTGCCAAAGCGAAACTCGAGCCCGGCCAGGTTTACTACTGGCGCGTGCAAGTCCTCCCGAACCCCTTGGCAAGTGAACCGCTGGAATTTGTCGTCGTCTCCGCGGTAGAGCGTCAGGCCATCGACAAAGAGATCGCCGCCATTCCCTCCGGCGATGCGTATCAAGCGGCATTCAACCGCGCCCGCATATTCACGGACCATCGTTTGTGGTTCGACGCGCTCGGCGCTTACGACGAGCTCATCGCCAAATATCCAAACCGCTCGGAGCTTTACCAAGATCGCGGCACCGTCTACTCTCAAATTGCCGCAACCAAGCCGCTCGCCGACGCCGACTTTGCCCGCGCCTCCCAGTCCTCCAAATAGTGCGGCGCCTAACGCCCAGTGGGGGCGGGGCTTGCCCCTGCCCGGCCGGCGCGTCTGAAAACATTAGGAGGTGCCCGACGGTTTCCAACCCTTTAGATTGATTTCGTTGAGCAAAAAGTAGGGGGGCGGGACCAATCAATACTTACTACCGCTCCAGGAATTCGCCGAGCAGCATGTGGAAATGATGCACGCCGTTCTCACGCTTCACCGAATAGCGTCCGCGATCATATGTCGATGAACGCAGTCCGCGCTGCACGTTTTCGCACAGCCCGATGTCTTCCTGCTGCACTTCTTCGCTGAAGGCGATCGCCTTCTTCATCCGCTCTTGCACTTTTTCAGAGGTCACGTCATGAAAGAACCACTCGAAAATGGTCAGCGTCTTCTCCTGCGAGAGTGGCACGATTAGGTTCGTCGAAATATTGTCCGGATAGATGTTCAACATCAGATTGGGGAAAAGCCAGAAATAGAGTGCTTCCTGCAATCCGGTTCCTGGCGCGTAGAACCGCTCTCCGGCGTCTTCCGACTTCATCGCGCGGATCGGAGCAAACTGCTGCGAGTGATAGCGGAACGTGTCCGTCCGATACTGCGAATAGTCGATCTCGCGCATCAGCCCCGGATGCGCGATCGGAATGTGGTAGCCCTCCAGATAATTGTCGACGTACACCTTCCAATTGCAATCGATCACGTAGTCCCGACGCTCCGCGAAGTGCAATCCGGCGAACTGAAATTCGCGCGCCTGCTCGGGAATATCGCCCAGATACGTCGTCAGCGGCTCAGCATCCCGGTCGAAATTCACAAAAATAAGCTGCTCCCAGGTCTCCAGCCGCAGCGGTACCATGCCCATCGTGCTGCGATCGAAAAACTCCACGCCTTCCACGTCGGGTGTGCCGATCAGGCGTCCGTCCAGCGTATACGTCCAGCCGTGATACCCGCAGCGCAGCACGCTCTTGCAGCCGCTTCCTGACGCGATCGGTCCGGCGCGGTGCCGGCACACATTACTGAAGGCCCGCAGCACGCCCTGCTTGTCGCGAACGACTACGATCGGCTCTCCGGCCACGTCTGCGGTGAAAAAACTCTCGGGATCGGCGATCGTGCGCTTCACGCCGTTGACCTCGCCGCAGGCATGGCTCAGCGTCCCCACCAGCTGCCACGTCCGGTGAAAAATTCGCGCTCTCTCGATTTCCAGCACCGCGGGATCGGTGTAGAAACGCGAAGCGAGCGTGTGCGCGCACTCGATCTGCTCGTTTACATCCACGCGCAAGGGTTTTGCGGTCATGAAGGGTCCATCGTAGTTAAAAAGTGGTTCTACCTAACGCGCGATTGTAATCCCGAGCGGAGCGAGGGATCTGCTATTCCGTCAGCCGCAGAACGTCAAAACTTCCGCGTTTCCTGCCGCGACCAACGCTCCACCACGATCTTCGACTCCGTATAAAACTCCACCGCATCGCGCCCCTGTCCGTGCAAGATCCCGTAGAAACTCTCTTTCCATCCGCTGAACGGGAAATACGCCATTGGCGCCGCCACTCCAATATTGATTCCGATGTTCCCGGCAGGCGCTTCGTAACGAAAACGCCGCGCCGCCGAACCGCTCGTCGTAAACAGCGACGCCTGATTGCCGTAAGGGCTGCGGCGTATAAATTCCATCGCGTCGTCGATCGAATTGGCATGAACCAGGCTCAGCACCGGTCCAAAAATCTCCGTGTGTGCAAGCTGGCTGGAAGTCGGCACGCCGTCAAGAACCGTCGGCTTCAGGAAATTGCCCGCCTCGTGACTCGGAATCTTCGCGTTGCGTCCGTCTACGATCGCCTTGGCGCCGTCGCCAACACCCGTCGCAATCAGTGATTCAATGCGCTGCTTGCTTTCGCGCGTGATTACCGGGCCCATTTGAATACCGGCGTCGAGACCATTGCCAACGCGAATTCGGGAAGCCGCGTTCGCAATCGCGTCGCGAAAAGTTTTCTGTGCTTCTCCCACCATTACCGCCACGGAAACCGCCAAGCACCGCTGCCCTGCGCAGCCGAAAGCGCTGTCGCTGATGATCTGGGTCGCCAGGTCCATGTCCGCGTCAGGCAGCACGATCACGTGATTCTTCGCTCCGCCCTGACATTGCATGCGCTTGCCGCTGGCCGCCGAACGCGTATAGACGTGCTTCGCCACTGGCGTCGAGCCCACAAAACTGACTGCCCTCACCAGCGGATGGTCGCAGAGCGCATCGACAACCTCTCGCCCTCCATTCACCAGGTTGACCACGCCTTTCGGCACGCCGGTTTTCTCGATCAGCTCAATCGCGCGCCGCATCGTCAGAGGCACCCGTTCGGAAGGCTTCAGCACCAAAGTATTGCCGCACGCAATCGCGTAGGGCAGAAACCAGAACGGCACCATCAGCGGGAAATTGAAAGGAGTGATCGCGGCAACGACACCAAGCGGCTGCCGAATCTGCATTTCGTCTACACCGGGAGTCACATCCTCGAGGTTGTAACCCTGCATCATCATCGGAATTCCGCAGGCGACTTCCACATTCTCGATGGCGCGGCGCATTTCCGCTTTGGCTTCGCCGAACGTTTTTCCGTTTTCCGTCGTGGTCAGGCGTGACAACTCGTCGATGTGTTCCTCGAAAAGATTCTTGAGTTTGAAAAGATATTGAATGCGTTCTCCGGCGGGGGTGCGGCGCCAGGCGGGAAAAGCAGCTGCAGCGGCTTGCACAGCGGTGTCGACGTCCGCGATCGTAGAAAGCGGCGTGCGCGCCAGAACTTCGGTGGTCGCCGGATTGGCGACGTCAACATATTCCGTCGTCGCCGAGCGGTGCCAGGCCCCGCGAACGTAATTTTGCAGATCGGGAACGTGGGTCGTCACTGCACTGCTCATGGCTTGCTCCTCAACTAGGGTAGTGAAATCCGGCGGGACGTAGCTACCATACGGGAAATCTGCTCGCCACACAGCTTACCAAAAAAGTGTAAGGTTATACAGATCTGGTGCACGGGTTGGCGCGAATGCGGCCGTTAATCCAGCGGCAGCAGGTATCCGGGCGTTCCGCCCATTCTTCCCCCGAAGGCTTGCGCGTCCAGGACTTTCATGTCCCACGAGATCCACGAAACAGGCGTGATGCGCAGCGTGACATCATCAAAGGATGCAAATACAGGTCCGACGTGGGGATCGGACAGTGCGGCTGCACTCATATACCGGCTGTGTACGCGATGATTTATTTCCTGTGCCTGGTTTCCCGAAATCACTTCCACGGTTCCAGCAGCAGTTAGTCCACGCTCTGCCCCAGGTCTTCGAAGGTCCACCATCAGCGAAGACTTGGGGCGCGCTAACGCATTGCGAGCTTTTCGGCTCTTGGAGGAAGTCGCGACGAACAGGCAGCCGGACTCGAAGAGGTACCAGACCGCAGTGAGGTGAATACTCCCGTCCGCGTTCTCGGTTCCGAGTGTTGCAATGTAGCGCCCTCGCAAGAATTCTTCGAGAGCCGGATCGAGTGTTTGAGTCGGCACTTTCCCTCCGCAAGGTCTTGCGAGAATGAAGCCGAAGGCGCTACCTGCGAACGGCGGCGAGTGCTTCGTACGCTGCGCCGAGCAGCGGAGCGGATTCGTTCATTACCACGGAAACCGGAATATTACTGAGCATGGCTTCGAACTGCCATTTGTCTTGAAAGGCAGCGAAAAATTTCCCGTCTTTGATTTTCTCGATGATTTTCACCGCGATGCCGCCCGCTACATAAACGCCACCGAGCGCCAACACTTTCAAAGCAAGATTTCCCGCCTCCGCGCCGTAGATGCTGGTCCAAAGATCGAGCGTTTCCACACAGACGGGGCACGATTTGGCGAGGCCCAAGCGGGTGATCTCCGGAGCCGGGTCCGCATCGGGATCCTCGAACGAGGGATGCTTCACTTCGGGCGCAAGGAATTCGTGAAGGGTGCGGAAACCGCGGCCGGAGAGAATGAGTTCCCAGCTCACCTGCGGATACCGCCGCCGCATAAAGCGCAGCAACTCGATCTGCTGTTCGGTATGTGGCGCAAAATCGGAATGGCCGCCCTCGGAGGGCGCGATGCGATAGCGATCGCCCTCCCACACCAAAAAGGATTGGCCAAGTCCAGTGCCCGCCGCCAGCAAGGCGCGCGTCCCGCCGGGTTCCGGCTTTCCGGGATTGAGGACGGTGAATTCCTCGGGCGCGAGGTGCTCGATGCTGTGACCTGTGGCTCCCAGGTCATTCATAAGAACGATTTTCTTGACGTCCAGTTCTTTCTCCAAAGTTCTGGCGTCCACAACCCAAGGCAGGTTCGTTGCGCGCACGTGATTGTCGATCACCGGACCGGCGACGCCAAAACCCGCCGCGACAACGCGGTCCGAGGATAAGTGCGAAGTAGCCTGCCGTGAAAATTCCTTTACGATGAGATCAAAGGATGCGAATTCCTTGCTCGCAAACCGCTGCTTGAAAACGGTCGTGAGTTTCCCGTTCTTTTCCGAGAAAAGCGCGAGGTTGCACTTCGTGCCGCCTACATCTCCCGCAAGGATCACCTATTCCCCCTGTCGCCACGTTGTGCGTCGCGCCGTTTTTCTAGCACGTAGGTATTGCAAAGGCTATGGATTGAACCACTGTCTGCCCTCGCGTTCCAGCAAAAGATCGGATTCGCGCGGGCCGAAATTACCAGCCGCGTATTGCGGAACGCTGGCGGTTTTTGCCGCGCTCCAAACATCGAGAATCGGATCGACCAGCGCCCAGGCCGCCTCGACGCTGTCGCCGCGGTCGAACAGAGTAGCATCGCCGCGCACGCAATCACTCAGCAGTGTCGCGTACGCGCTTCGCGCGCCGTCGCCGAAGCCTTCACGGTAGCTGAAATTCATGGTCACGTTTCCTATGGCCATATCCGGTCCGGGCCGCTTGGCGCCGAACGAAACCGAAATCCCCTCGTCGGGCTGAATATTCAACACCAGGCGGTTTGCTTCCACGTCGCGGTCCCGAAAAACGATGTGCGGGGCGCGCTTGAACTGAATGACGATCTCCGTGGTTCGCTTCGCGAGCCGCTTTCCGGTGCGCAAATAGAAGGGAACTCCCGCCCAGCGCCAATTGTCGATCAGCAATTGAGCGGCGACGAAGGTCTCGGTGCGCGACTTGGGACTGACGTTAGGTTCGGAGCGATACCCGGGAACAGGCTTACCGTCAATGGTGCCCGCCGCATATTGTCCGCGCACCACTGATTGCGCGACCATGCCCAGATCGAAAGGCCGGATCGATTGCAGCACTTTTAATTTTTCGTTGCGCACCGAGGTCGCATCAAACGATGCCGGGGGCTCGACCGCCACCAGCGACGTCAACTGCAAAACGTGGCTCTGAATCATATCGCGCAGCGCGCCAGCCGTTTCGTAAAAGCCGCCGCGGCGCTCCACTCCGAGGGTTTCCGCCGCGGTGATCTGCACGTGGTCCACATAGTTGCGGTTCCACAGCGGCTCGAAAATGCCGTTGCTGAAACGCAAGACCAACAGGTTCTGCACCGTGTCTTTGCCGAGGTAATGGTCGATGCGGTAGACCTGCGACTCTTCGAAAACGTTCAAGACCACGCAATTCAGGTCTTTCGCCGAAGCGAGATCCCGGCCAAACGGTTTTTCAATGATGATGCGCACCCAGGAGTTTGGCTTGCTGGGACGCGCGAGCCCGGCCTTTCCGAGCTGTTCGACGATGCTGTGATAGACCTCGGGCGGCGTTGAGAGATAGAAGAGCCGGTTTCCCGTCAGGTTCTTTTCGGATTCGAGATCGGTTAGCCGCTTGGCGAGCTTCGCGTAGTCGTCGGCGTTTCCATATTCCCCGGCCTGGTAATGGAGATTCGACGCAAACTCGCCCCACTTCTTTGGATCGATGGGCCCGATTTCGGACATCGTCTTGGCCGCTTCTCCCACCATGCCTCGAAAGTTTTCGTCGCTCATCGGCGTACGGGCGAAGCCCACAATCGCATACTGAGGCCCCAATGAGCCGTGGCTGGCCAGGTCAAACATGGCGGGAAGAACTTTGCGCTTTGCCAGATCGCCCGACGCTCCGAACAAAACTACGGTGCACGGCTCTGTTGCGCCTGGCGCTGCCGAACGGTTTGCATCCACGGCCGTTGTCTCCCCTCGAGTCGATTGCAGGTGTTTCTTACAGACTCAGTGGCGCACGCCACTATACCTCAACGTCGTACTTTTGCAGATCAGAGCGGAGTTGCGACGCGTTTTGGTAGTGGATAACGTTCATACCCAGCCGCCGCGGACTCTCGAGATTCAGCGGCCGGTCGTCGATAAACACGCACCGCTCCGGCGGGCGTTGCGTGACCTCGAGCGCCACGCGAAAAATCAACTCTTCGGGTTTGCGCGAACGGACGTAGCACGAGCTGAAGAAAACCAAGAAGTCTCTTCGCAGGTCGAAGGCTTCGATGCGGTACCGGTTGAGCTCCAGTGGCTCGTTGTTGATGGCCCCGATGAAGTATTTCCCGGTGCGCGCCGCAAGATCCAGGATCGCGCGCGACTCCGGATACTCCTTCGACTGAGCGAACATGAAGGCTGTAAATTCCTCGCGGGTGAACGAGCGCGGCCGGTAAAACAGCGTTCGGTCGAGGTACTCGTCCAATGTCGTGTGCCCCGAGTCGAACGCTGGGAACGCTAACTCGTGGCGGTCCTGAAACTCTTCCCAATCCAAATGAAAGGCGGTGGCTGCCTCGCGGCGCGACCCGCGGTCCCAGCCGTTGGTCAGGATGACGCCTCCGATGTCCCAGAACAGCGTGTTTATTTTGGACAAGTGTGGGTTACCTCCGCCGCGAAGGCCTCTTTCCGAACCGCAATATTATCCTAAGAAGGGGCGAGGCCCGTTACTTCAGCGGCCGGAGTCGCGGGTGTTTACCAGGGCTTGCTGAATCACATGTTCGAGTTCAGCGAGGCTCTGCTCCAAGCCCTGCGTGAGATGTATGCGGACGACGAGCTTTTGGCGGGACTCGAAGGATTCGAAGTCGCCCATCGCTAGCGCTAGCTGCAATTGCCCAAAGGTATAGCCAGCACCGGGAATGACGATATCCTCGGCCGGCTCGCTGGTCAGAATCAAGAAGAGTCCTTTCGGGGGGCCCCCTTTGTAGACCTGCTCGAAATAATGAAGGTACCGCGGGCCCGAGCTCAGCAGGACTGGTATCCCCAGCCTCGAGGCGAGTTGTTCGCGCAGGCGTCCCAAGGCCGCATCCACGAAAGGATGGCTGCTCAGGAACGTTATGATCGCTAGATATCCATCCGCGGCCCGCAGATCAAAAAAAGTTCGGAAAGCATCGGAGACGCTTAGCGTCGAAACCTGGAGCCGCGTTTCTCCCTCCGCGTAGAGCTCCATGCCTCTTTCGTGGACGCGGACGGTCTTGGCAGGCAACTCGCCCTTAGCAATCAGCGCCCCCAGGATCTCCCCCGCTCGTTCTCTACCCGCCAGTACGTCGGGTTCGTCAAAAGGGTTCACTTTCAGCAACGCACAAGCAAGCGCCGTGGCAACCTCCCACTTGAACAATCCGGCGCCGAGATCCGCGGGCGAATTTAGTTCGACCGAAACAAGAGGAACGCCGGCTTGCTTCAACTGCCTTTCGGCTGCCTTGATTTCGGTGTCGTCATCCCCGCGCATCGTCAGAATCACGGAGACACAACCTCGCTGATAAATTTCCAAAGGCCTGGGAGGTTGGCCGCAGATCGGAATCAGCCCCCGGCCGCCCTTACTCGTGCTAGCCCCGACTAGCTGCCCGATGCGATACGTCGATGCCTCGAGACTTTTCGTGCTCAGAAGAAGCAGTTTGTCGTGACCCTCGATGACACCCGCCGCCAGGAGCGCACCGAGAGTCAAGGCGGGATTCTCTTCGGGTGGTGTTGACTGGCGGCACAGATCCTGCATTACCTCAGCGCGGGACGCCAAGTCGGCCGGATCGAAGTTCCAGAGGGCGGACAGCAGAAGGCCGAAGTGGATCAAGGACGAGTAACGCCCTTTTATGCCCGGAGAGTCCAAAAACGTTCCGAGAAATCCGTAGGATCGTGCGTGCGATGCGAGGTAGGAGTTCTCTTCAGTGACGGCAACGAAGTGCCGCCCGGGATCGGTACTGCCATGTGCTTTCAATCGATCGAGAAAATACAGCAGCAGCGCGTGGTTCTCGATGCGCTTCCCCGATTTGTTCGCAAAAACAAAAATCGTGAGTTCCAAGTCCAATTGGCCATCGATGGCGCGAATCGCTGCGGGATCGGTGCTATCCAGAAGAAAAACTCGCCTCCATCGCTTTTCCCTGGAAGCTTGCGCCACGGCCTCTGCAGCCAGGTTGGAATCCCCCATGGCCACAAAAACCACGTCCTGGAAACCCTGCTGCTGCGTGGCGGCAACCAGATCCGCTGCGCGCGCCATGTAAGGGCCTATTCGTTGTGGCAGGTCCAGCCAAGCGAGATTTGCGCTGAGATCTTGCTTCGGGCTTTCGTCGACGGGCCACAAGAAAAAATCTCTGCTCCACAGGCGCTCAAGCACTTCGCCAGCAGCCAATCGGTTCAATTCCCGCCGATAGGCGTCATGGAGTCTGCCTGGAAACAGGGTTTGCCCAGGAAACGACCCGTGATTTCCCAGAGGTTTCTCCTAAACTTCTATTGCTTGTTTGCCAGTATGCCACGTACCTTGCTGACGCCCTCCATTTTCATTCGGATATGGGTCTAAGTACCAAACAAACCGCATCGGTGGGTCCCGATTCGCGGCTAGGAATTTTCACTCGCTTGCGGTATCGTCAAAATTCAGTGTTCCCGAGGAGAATGAGATGGCCAATGAGTCCTGCGGTCCAGCCCAGCCGGCCAGCGAACCGGTGAAGCCTGGCGCTCGCATGGTGCACTGCGTGAAATTCGGCAGGGAAATGCCTGGACTGGATCGCATTCCATGGAAAGGCGAACTCGGCAAGCGCGTCTACGAAAACGTTTCGAAAGACGCCTGGAAGCTGTGGATCGAGCATTCCAAGATGGTCATGAATGAGTACCGGCTGAACCCTCTGGATCCTAATTCGCAGAAAATTATGGAAGAACAGATGGAGCAGTTTTTCTTCGGTGAAGGATCGAAACTCCCTGAAGGTTACGTCGCGCCCAAGGCGAAGGGCTAGTTTCCGGCCGTCTCTTCGAAGTACGCAGTCTGCGAATCCCTACTCGACGATGCGCCTGGTGGCCGGATGTTCCACTGGCAAACGCGGCGTCAAAGTGAACCGCAACTTGCCGTGAGCTTCGCGCAGAGATCTCTCCACTTCCTTCGGATCGCCGGCCCTAGCGAAGAGAAATCCCAGATAGCTCGAGCCCTCGGGCCACGCGGTGATGTGGTCGTGAAGGCGCGCGGTGATTTGCAATTCGCTGACACCTGGTGTTGCGCGGGCCTCGTCTTCGCCAGCGACTTTTTCGAGAACTCCACTCCGTGGGACCGGGATCATCATCACGCCGGAGGCCGATGCTTCGCGTGGCCAATCGCTGCCCGGCAGATCGACGGCGTGACGCAGCAGCAGCTCTTCCAGGCCAATCGTCTCGTTGCTTTGCGCGTTCTGAAACCGTAACGCACGCGCGCAAAGACCACCGATGGGCCGGGGCGCAACCTCCAGCGGCCACACACCAGCGTCGTTGATGCGAAACTCCGCATGAACTGGGCCGTGCAGAAAGGCCCAGGGCGCGCGCAGCTTCCGCCGCGCACCGCTCGACCTCTCGCTGCTGCGCTTCCGGCAAGAGCGACGGCGTGACGTACACCGTCTCTTCAAAGTAAGGCCCGTCCAGCGGATCGGGCTTGTCGAAAATTGCGAGGATGCGCAGAACTCCTTCGGTGAGCAAGCCTTCCACCGCGACTTCCCTGCCCGGAATGTAGCCCTCGACGATCATCTGATCCAGGTTCGGTTCCCGCTTCGCCGCAATTTCAGGCGATGCGAGAAGGCGGTGAATCCTGGCAGCTGCAACGAGAAATTCTTCGCGGTTGTTTGCGCGCACGACCCCCTGGCTCGCGGAGAGCGACAACGGCTTCAAGACGCATGGGTAGGAAATCCCAAGGAGCGACGGCTCCGGCGCCGGCTGTAAAGAAACGCTGCGAAACCACGGCACCCGCAAGCCCGCATCGCGAAAGATCTCACGCGTCCGCAGTTTGCTGCGGCAGGCTTCCGCCGCCGCTGGGTGGTTGTACTGCAGGCCAAGGCCGCGGGCGACGTACGCCGCCGCAACGGCGGGCCGGTCACCCAGCGCGAGAACGCCGTCGACTTCGCCATCGACTGGGCCGCTAGATCGCACCGCTTCCAAGACTTCGTACGCTGCGGCATCCGGCGATTCGAAGTGAACGGGAATGGCACGATCGCCCCATGGATCGTCAAGCTGGTGGCATCGGTCGGTGACAAACGTCAGATCGACGCCAAGTTCTTGCGCTGCTTCGTCGAAGCTCCGCGTTTGGTAGCCTAGCTTGCTGGCGAAAAGCAGCAGTCGTTTGCGATGCAACGATCGCTCCTGTTGTGTTATCCGATTGCCGAGAACAGCTAGATACGCCGGGCTGAAGCCCGGCGCCTACATAACCTTGGCTATCGCCGTCAGCGTACTGATCACACAAATCCACCGGCCGCGATGGCCGGTTCGCTGGCCGTCTTCGCTACGGTGCCGATGGACACCAATTGATCGGCGGTCGGCTCGGCGCAGCAATACCATGGCTCGCTCAAGAACGGCACCGCGGCAGCGGGTCGCGTGATCGGCACATCGGGAGCGCTGATCCCGGCTGCGGCATGAGCCGCTGTCCAAATCTTTTCGAAAGCGGCGGCGCGCGTTTCTTTCTTTCGATCTGACTCCGCCGCAATCGACTGCACCGTTTCGCTCAGCACGTCCACTCGGGCATCCCCATTCTTCCACGGGTACGCCAGCGACTTCGCATCGAACGGACCCACCGTCCGCCGCACTTCCTCCAACTCCAGCAATCGCGATCCCTCGGGAATCAGTAGCCGGATTCCCAACTGGATCGGCGCCACATTCTCGACCAGTTCTTGTTCGTGCAAAACGCGCAGCAAATCCAGGTAGTTTTCCACCGTCGTCCACGGAGTGAACGCCACGAAGGTGGGATGCAGCGTCATCCCCAGTGACGCGGAACGTTCTGGCCACGTGCAGAAAGTCCGTTCGCGTATGCCCTTTGTCCAGCCGTTCTAGAATTTCGTCGTCGACCGATTCGACCGCGCTGATCACAAATAGGCACCCGGTATCGCGGAGCCGCGGTAAGTGCTCTTCGTACTTCCGAAGATGCTCGATCTTGATGGTCACGTCGTAGGTGACGTCCGGAAATTCGCGGTGGAACGCTTCTACAAGCTCCATCGCGTGCCGGATTCCGTTGAAAAAATCCGGATCGCCAAACGAAATGTGCTGCGCGCCGGCCGCTACTTGCTGGCGAACATCCGCAAGCACGACCTCGCGGTTCACAATGCGAAAAACGCCCTTGTACACCGGGACAATCGGACAGTGCCGGCAAAGATGCTTGCAACCACGGCTGGCTTCCGTCGATCCGACCACTCGATAACCATCGCCCGGAACAATCAAGTGAGCATATTTCTCGAGCTTGGGCATTCCGGAACGATCCGGCACCTCAAAGTTCAGCCGCTCCAGCGAGATTTCTGGTTCGGTCTGCGTCGCGCCGTTACCCTGCGGATTTCGCCTGCTGTCTCCGCTTGCCGCACTCAATCGTGCTGCCAAATGCACGAGCTCATTCTCGAATTCCCCGCCAAGGATCGTCCCCACTCCAAGCGTCCGCAGATACTCCGCGTTCATCGGCGCATATAAACCGTAACAACATAGGTGCGCAGCGGGATTCTGCTCTCTTAGAGAAGGAATGAGCTGCGCTGCCAGCCGCGTTGCCGTGTGCATCGGTAGGTAAATCGCAATCAATCCCGCGTCGCGAATAGCGCCGTGATCGAGCGACTGTCGCGTCAGGTCAGAACACGCCACGCCATGCCCGCGCTTCCGCAACCACGCTGCCGGCGACACCACGCCGAACGGCTGCCGCCCCAGCTCGTACGTCGATATCAGAACAATATTCATGCACCTACCAGTATAGCTGCCCGGCGCTCGGATTCATTTTCAGCTATCATAGAGTTCTGCCGTAGTAGCGAAAGGACAGCCAGAATGGCCATCTCCGCGGGGAATTCCTTCAAGACGCGCGACACTCTGAACGTGGGCGCGCAGGCCTTCGAAATTCACCGCCTCGAAGCTCTTGAAAAACAGGGCGCTCAGCAAACTCGCCACGCTGCCCTTTTCCCTCCGCATCCTGCTCGAGAACCTGCTGCGCTTTGAAGACAACCGCTTCGTTCACGCCGCTGACATCAAGGCGCTCGCAAGCTGGACTCCCGGCGCGCCACAAAAAGAAATCGCGTTCATGCCCGCGCGCGTTCTGCTGCAAGATTTCACCGGCGTGCCCGCGGTCGTCGATTTCGCCACCATGCGCGAAGCCATGAAGCGCATGGGCGGCAACCCCAAGCGCATCAATCCGCTCTTTCCCGCCGAGCTGGTGATCGACCATTCCGTGCAAGTCGACAACTTCGGCAGCGCCAATTCCTTTGGCCTGAACGCCGAGCTGGAGTTCCAACGCAACGTCGAGCGCTACGCTTTTTTGCGCTGGGGGCAGGCGTCTCTGCAGAATTTCAAAGTCGTTCCGCCGGACACCGGCATCTGCCACCAGGTGAATCTCGAATATCTGGCGCGCGTTGTGTGCGCGATGCCCAGCGGCAACAAGTTTGAAGCGTATCCCGATTCCGTGGTCGGCACCGATTCGCACACCACCATGGTGAACGCGCTCGGCGTCTTCGGGTGGGGCGTCGGCGGCATCGAAGCGGAGGCCGCCATGCTCGGCCAGCCCAGCTCGATGCTGGTTCCGGAAGTTGTCGGCTTCCGGCTGCACGGCAAGCTGCGCGAAGGCGCCACCGCCACCGACCTCGTGCTCACCGTCACGGAAATGCTGCGCAAGAAAGGCGTCGTCGGCAAGTTCGTCGAGTTCTACGGCACCGGCCTTTCCAGCTTGAGCGTTCCCGACCGCGCCACCATCGCCAACATGGCGCCCGAATACGGCGCCACGATGGGCTTCTTCCCTGTCGATTCCGAAACGCTCGCGTATCTCCAATTCACCGGCCGCGCGCACGAACAGATCGCTCTCGTCGAAGCCTACTGCAAAGAGCAGATGCTTTTCCGCACCGATTCGACGCCCGAACCCGGCTTCAGCGACAAGCTCGAATTGGATCTCGGCAGCGTCGAGCCCACCGTCGCCGGCCCCAAGCGTCCGCAAGATCGCGTCCCGCTGCGCCAGGCGAAATCCTCGTTCACGAAAGTTGTCGAGGGCGCGCCGGACAAGCACGTGCAAGTTCGCAACAATGGCGATTCGTTCGACTTTTCCAGCGGCGCGATCGTGATCGCCGCCATCACCAGTTGCACCAACACGTCGAATCCTTCGCTGATGCTCGGCGCCGGCCTGCTGGCGAAAAAAGCCGTCGAGCATGGACTGCAAGTGAAGCCGTGGGTGAAAACCAGCCTCGCGCCGGGCTCGAAAGTGGTGACCGACTACCTGGCCGCGTCTGGCTTGAACGTCTATCTCGACAAACTGAAGTTTCATCTCGTCGGCTACGGCTGCACCACTTGCATCGGCAACAGCGGTCCGCTTCCCGACGCCATCGGCGCGGCCATCAAAGACAACAATCTCGTGGCCGTCGCCGTTCTCAGCGGCAATCGCAATTTCGAGGGACGCATTCACCCGCTGGTTCGCGCCAACTATCTGGCCTCGCCCCTGCTGGTGGTGGCCTACGCGCTCGCCGGCCGCATGGATATCGACCTCACCACCGAATCTCTCGGTACCGGAACCGCGGGCAAGCCAGTGTTCCTGCGCGATATCTGGCCCTCGCCACAGGAAATCGAAAGCACTGTCCGCGCGTCCGTCACCACCGCCATGTATCAGAAGCAATACGGCGAAGTGTTCGAAGGCGACGCACATTGGAAATCGATGAAGGTCCCCGAAGGCGACATCTATCAATGGGATCCAAAATCCACCTACATCAAGCTGCCGCCGTATTTCGAGAACATGCCGAAGACGCCGCCCGCGCTTGCGGACGTGCACGACGCTCAGGTGCTGGCCGTTCTCGGCGACAGCGTCACGACGGATCATATTTCTCCCGCGGGCTCGATTCCGGTCGATTCGCCTGCCGGCAAATACCTCGTCGCGAACGGCGTGAAGCCTCACGAGTTCAATTCCTACGGCGCGCGCCGCGGCAATCATGAAGTGATGGTCCGCGGCACGTTTGCGAATATCCGGCTGCGCAATCAACTTGCTCCCGGCACGGAGGGCGGCTGGACGCTCTATCTTCCCGGCGGCGAAAAGATGTCGATCTACGAAGCCGCGGTGAAATACCGCGAAGCCGGCGTGCCGCTGGTGGTGATCGCAGGAAAAGAGTACGGCTCGGGCTCTTCGCGCGATTGGGCAGCCAAAGGCACACGACTTCTTGGCGTCCGCGCCGTCATCGCGGAAAGCTACGAGCGCATCCACCGCAGCAATTTGATCGGCATGGGTGTTCTCCCGCTCGAGTTCAAACAAGGCGAAACTCGCGAATCACTCGGGCTGACCGGCCACGAAATCTTCTCCACCGAAGGCGTTGCCGCGCTGGCTCCAGGACAAGCGATCACCGTGCGTGCGAAATCTCCCGACGGCAAGGAAAAACAGTTCACCGCCACAGCTCGGGTCGATACGCCCGAGGAAGTCTCCTACTATCATCACGGCGGCATTCTGCAATACGTCCTTCGCCAAATGTTGTAAGCTCTGCCGGCGAAAGGATCTTCCATCACCATGTTCAAGCAATGCGTTTGCGTATTGCCGCTCGTATTGTCGTTAGCCGCTTGCGGACTCGCGCAAGAAAAGTCCGCGACGGTCACTGCAATTCGCGCCGGAAAAGTGATCGACGTTGACGCCGGACGCGTTCTCACCAATCAAGTCATTTTGATTCGCGGTGGGAAAATTGAATCCATCGGCGGCGATGTCGCTATTCCCTCTGGTGCGACCACCATCGACCTTTCGAAAATGACCGTGTTGCCCGGCTTGATCGACTGCCATACACACCTGGCCGACGGCGACCAGATCGCCAACCTCGAGCCGACCTACCAGATGAAAAGGAGTGCTTCGCAGGTAGTTCTCGAATCGGTCCCGAATGCGCGCGTCTTCTTGGAAGAAGGCTTCACGACCGTGCGGGATGTCGGCGTTTACCGCGCGCTAAATGACATCGCGTTGCGCGACGCTATCGCTCTCGGCTACATCGTTGGCCCGCGCATGTACGTTGCAGGCGCGTACATCACTATCACCGGCGGCGCCGGCGCTATGACCGGCTTCGCGCCCGACATCACTCTTCCCTGGGATCTGCGCTACGGCGAAGCCAACAGCCCGTGGGAAGTTCGCCAGAAAGTGCGGCTCCTCGCGCATAGCGGCGCCGATCACATCAAGGTGCTCTCGACCGGCGCGGTGCTGACGCACGGCAGCAATCCGAAATCGGTCGAATTCACTCCCGAAGAGTTGCAAGCTGCGGTCGACGAAGCCAAGAACTTCGGCCTTCGCGTAGAAGCCCACGCGCACGCAACGGAAGGAATCAAGAACGCCATCCGCGCGGGCGTCGCTTCCGTCGAACACGCCACGCTCATCGACGACGAAGGCATCGCGCTCGCCAAAGCAGCGCGGCACGTATCTGGACATGGATATCTACGACGAGGAGTGCATTCAGGAGCAAGGCAAAAGCGGCGGGAGGCCCGCCGATTTTATGGAGCACGACCGCGATCTGGGCGAAACGCACCGACGCAACTTCACCAAAGCACTGCGCGCCGGAGTCAAGCTGTCGTTCGGAACGGATGCAGGCGTCTGCCCGTACGACCAGAGCGTGCGGCAGTTTGCGTTCATGGTGAAGTATGGCATGACGCCGATGCAGGCGATTCAATCGGCTACACACAACGCCGCGGATTTGCTGGGCAAATCAGAACTGCTCGGCTCGCTTCAGCCTGGGAAGTATGCCGACGTCATTGCAGTGAGCGGCGATCCTCTCGCGGACATTCATGTCCTCGAGCACGTCACCTTCGTGATGAAGCAAGGGAAGGTTTATGTAGGCGCCGGGCTTTAGCCCGGCCATCCGTCGTGGAGTGCGGGAGCTCGCTCCCGCCTTTGAGAACTATGCCCCACCCAGCAGGACTTGAGTAGCCGGAGCACACGCCTTCATCGCGGATTTTGTTGCTAACGCGTCACCATCAAAGGCGGCGGTGAGCCGCCGCACTCCAAGCTACTTCCGTCCCTCTCGCTTTTGTGCCATCACCAGTCCGCGTGGCGTCGGCAGCAGCAGCACCGACAGCAAGCCTTCTTGCTCCAGCTTCAATGCGGCTTCGCGGACCGTTTTCATCGAGGAACTCGCGTCGTGCATCAGAATCAATCCGTAGGGATTCACTTGCGGGAGAAAGTGACGAACCTCCTGCTCGCGGATCGGCGCATCGCTGTCGCAAAAGAGCAGATCGATGCGGCCGTCGACCTTCATTTCCAGGCTCGATTCGTTGCGAGCGTCGATCCATTCGCCGAGTCCCGATGACTGAAAGCGCTGCTTCGCCGCGGCAAACACTTTCGCGTCGTACTCGCAGGTGATCACACGGCCGACGCCGTTGGCTTTCAGACCTTCGGCGATACGCAGCGTGCTCAGCCCGGAGAATGTTCCGGTTTCGACCACCAACTCGGGCTTGATGGTGGTGACGATCGCTTTTAAAAAATCCAATACTTCCACTTCGGCGCTCATGGAGTCATACATGTGCCAACGCTCCGGGTGCGGACATTCGGGTGTGGGCTTGTGATATTCCTGCTGTAACACGTCGCCCTGCGCGGCGATGTGCTCTACGATGCGGTGCTCTTTCTTGAGCGCGTGAAATTGGCTCTTGATACGCCAAAGTAACACCGCGCCGGCGATAATGGACGCGAGGCTGGCCGCCTGCGCGTTCGAGAGGCCGAAAAACGACCGCGGGTTGATGCGAATGAACTCGATCAGGAAACGCGCGACGCCGGTGAACAGCAGGTAGTTGGCAAATATTTCGCCTTTTGCTTTCGGCCCGCGCAGCGCTTTGCTTCCCATGCGCCACAGAAATGCGGCAATCGCCAACCACAGGAAGAACTCGTACAAGGGCGTTGGGTGAACCCGCTCGGTGGTCGGCACAACTCCATTTGGAAAACTCATGCCCCAGGGAAGTGAGGTCGGCATGCCGTAGTCGCCGTCGCCGGAAAGCAGGCAGCCGATCCGCCCAATAGCGTAGCCGACGCACGCGGCCGGCGAGCAAATGTCCAGAAACTCCAGGATGGGAATCTTCGAGCGCCGCGCGAGAAAAAGCAGCGCCACGAACCCGCCGAGAAATCCTCCAAACCACGCGAAGCCGAAGCGGCTGAAGAGCAGCGGCCAGGGGTCGGCAAAGAATTCGCCCGGACTTTCGAGGACGTGATAGAGCCGCGCGCCGAGGAGACCAGCGATTCCAGCGATGCCGATGACTAGGAAACCTTCGTCCTGCTGACTCTTGTAGCCTTTGATTTTCTCGAGCTGGCCTCTTCGCCGGTCGAAGTCCGCCTGCAGAACGTAGGCCGAAACGAGCAGCGCGGTTGCGACCATTAGGCCGAACGTGGGGATGGTAAGCGGGCCAAGATGGAGGAACGGGATCATGAGTGGTCGAGGCAAAGAGTATACATGGGCGAAGGCCGCCGGCCTGAGGGCGGTAAGGCTATCGACCAGATCGTTGGTGGGTCAAGAACGCTTGCGAAGAGCCAAGCCCAGGGCTAGCCAGACGCCGAGGGAGACGTACTCGGCGGTCGAGAAGTGGCCGGGGAAGGCGGGGAGGAACTTCATCAGGACGAGGGCGAAGGCGGCCACGGCGCCGAAAGTGGCGATGACGCGAAGGCGAACGCGGGGCTCGACGAGAAAGAACGAGACGCATGCGGCGAGCCAGCCGAAGGCGGAAGCGGCGGAACCCACTTCGGTGACAGGAACGAGGATGGCGTCACCAAGAAAAAGGGCGACAAGCGTGCCCGCACCGATGGCGAGAACGGCGTTACCAGGAGTCTGAAAGCGCGGATGGACACGAGATAAGCCCGCGGGGACCGAGCCGTTGCGGCTGAAAGCGAAGATCATGCGGGTGGACGCGGCAAAGTTGCCGTTGAAGCATTGGAACAACCCGAACATGGCCATGGTCAGGATGAGCTGCACGGGCCAGTGCTTGCCGAGAGCTTGCTCGAAGGCGACGGCTGTGGCGAAGCGTCGGCCAAGCAAGCCCTGCCACGGCGAGATGTACGCGACAGCGGCGATCGAGAGCGCGTAGAAAGACACGCCGACTCCGAGGGCCATAGCTATGGCCGTCATGTAGGTTTTGCCGCGCAGCTCCGGGTTGGCCTCTTCGGCGTACTTGGGGACAGACTCGAAACCAGTGAGGAAATAAGGAACGATCTGTAGCGTGAGAAGAATCGACACGAATGGAGTGGCGTGAAACACGGGAAGAAGATGAGCGGGAGATCCGCGCGAAGCGCTAATGGCGACCAAACAGAGGAAGATCAACAAGACCGTGGAGGTCATGCCCTTCTGGAAATTGGCGCTAAGGCGGATGCCGCGGTAATTGACAGTGGTGAGGAATAGAGTGAGCGCGATTCCCAGCACCAGCCGGAAAAGGAAAACCGGCTGGCCCGCGACGCGATAGAGCTCGATGGAATCGAGCGAGGGGAAAATGTAGGCGGCGATTTTTCCGAGCGCGATGGCCTCCCACGGGCACACGATGAAGTACGCCAGCAGCATCACCCATCCGGTGAAATAGCTGACGACGGGAGGAAAGACTTGCGCGGTGTAGGCAGCTTCACCCGCAGCGTCGGGCAGGCGCTGGACCCACTGGCCGTAAACGTAGCCCACCGGCAGCAGAATGATTCCTCCGAGGACGAATCCGAGGATCGCGCCGAGCGGGCCGCCACGGCCCAGCCAGTCGTCCATCAGGACGAGCCAGCCCGTGCCGATCATGGTGCCGAAAGCGAGAGCGAAATAATCGTGCAGCTTGAGTTTGCGCGCGAGGGTGGGCATCTACAGGACGCAGAGCAGCTCGAAGAGGAGGTTGGCGGCGAGGAGCGAGGTGAGCTCGGCGGTGTCGAAGGGCGGCGAGACTTCGACGAGGTCGCAGCCGAGGATATCGAGGCCGCGCAGCGCGCGGACCAGCTCGACGATCTGCGCGCTGGTGAAGCCGCCGACTTGCGGAGTGCCGGTGCCGGGAGCGTACGCGGGATCGACTGAATCGATGTCCAGGGTGACGTACACCGGCTTGCCGCGAAAGGCTTTCAAGTGACGCAGCACGGGCGCCATTCCCTTGGCGTGAAATTCCTCCGCAGTGACCATCCGGACTTTGTGCTGGCGCGCGAAATCGAAATCGTCTTCGCCATACACTTGGCCGCGAAGTCCGACTTGCAGCACGCCACCGTTTTGCAACAAGCCTTCTTCGAAGGCCCGGCGAAAGGGCGTGCCGTGCGAGTACTTGCTGCCGAAGTATTCGTCCCATAGGTCGTTGTGGGCGTCGAACTGGATCAGGTGAACAGGTCCGCCGTGGTGTTTGCAGACGGCCCGCAGAATGGGCAGGCTGATGGAGTGATCGCCGCCGACGCAGATGGTGCGTGCGCCGGCGTCGAGAACGGGAGCGAGTCCACGCTCGATACGGCGAAACGTGTCTTCGATCGAGAGCGGATTGACGGGGAGATCGCCGAAGTCCGCGACGCGATACTTGGCGAAGGGATTGACCTTGAGGACGGGATTCCAGGGGCGAATGATCGCCGACTGCACGCGCACGTGACGCGGACCGAAGCGCGGGCCGGGTCGATACGTGGTGCCGCCGTCGAACGGCACACCGATCAGCGCGATGTCCAGCTCTTCCGGCTGGGTGATGTTCGGAAGGCGCATGAACGTGGGGATGCCCGTGAAGCGCGCGTATTCGAGTGCGTCGGTAGGTTGCGGATGCGGAAGCCGAAAGGCGCGGCGGGCTTTGGGCATAGGCAGGGCATCTTAGTTTCCGGCAGCGAGGGAAGTCAACGCGACCCCGTGAGTCCAGCGTTCACTTTGCCTTCACGCGGGAGTAACAATGGGGCGCTATTGCTGCTTGGATGGATTGTCCAAAGTTGGTGATTCTTGCTTGCATCGCGTGCGGGTTCGGCGCGAACGGCACTTGCGCACAGGATGCTGCGGCGCATCAGGCGGCGAAACCTGCGCACGCGGCGTGTTTTCGCGCAGCCGAGGGCAGCGTGATTCCCGAACCCGCGGACTTGCGCAGCCAGAACGGCGTGCTGAAGGCGGAGTTGGTCTTCCGAAGCGACGTCGATGCGAGCGGGCGCGTGCGCTACTGCTACGTTGCGGAAGACGGAAGCCCGGCTCCGAATCTACGGCTGTACCCGGGCGACACGCTGATTCTTACGTTGAAAAATCAGGCATCGATTCCCGGGCAGGCGGAGATTCCTGCGACCGGGCATCCGGCTCATACAAAGTCCCCGGCCGAAGGGAGCGGTCGGCCCGGAGGCAGTCGGCGCGACGCCTGTGCTGGCGGCCCGATGATCTCGTCGGCCACCAACTTGCACTTCCATGGCTTGGCGATACCTGCAACATGTCACGCCGATGAAACGCTGAAAACATTGATCGAGCCGTCCGACCCGCCGTTCGAGTACCGCTTCCAGATTCCGGCGAACCAGCCGCCCGGGCTCTACTGGTATCACCCGCACGTTCACGGCGTCAGCAAGACGCAAATTCTCGGCGGAGCTTCCGGGGCGCTGATCGTCGAAGGGATCGAGCGCACCAACCTTCAACTCGCCGGTCTACCAGAGCGCGTTTTCGTGATTCGCGATGAAAACTTGCAGCACCCCGACGCGGAACCTCCAGCGCTAAGCATTCCGACCCAGATGCTGCGTCGCGACGCCGGAAGGCGACGCCCTAAACACCGGTACCGGCGAAGGCAAGCCGGCGAAAGATTTGTCGATCAACTATGTTCCGGTGCCGTATCCGAAGTATCCGCCCAGCGTGATCCGAATGAAACCAGGGGAGCGGGAATTGTGGCGCGTTGCAAACGCGTCGGCGATCACCTACTTGAACTTGCAAGTGCTGTTCAACAGCGCGCCGCAACCCCTGGGAATCGTGGCGCTCGATGGAGCACCAACCGCGGAGAGCGGCGATGCGAAGAAAGCCATGCTGCCGGTGAGTCACGTCGTGGTGCCACCAGGCGGGCGCGTAGAGTTCGTGCTTGCCGGACCGCCCGCTGGAGTGGCAGCGAGCCTGGTGACACGCGGCGTGGACACCGGCCCGTTGGGCGAAAACGATCCGCTGCGGGCGCTCGCGACGATCGTGGCTTCGGAGAATGCGCCCGAGCCACGGTCCGCGCTGGCCTCAGATCCCGCGCCGCTGCCGCCCGCAAGAACGGAGTGGCTGGGCAAAGTGACGCCGGTCCGGCAGCGAAAGCTCTATTTTTCGGAGAAGCAGCAAGATCCGCGCGACCCGAACAGCCCGACGACGTTTTACGTCACCGTGGAAGGCCAGACGCCTACGCCCTTCGATCCGCACTCCGCGATCCCGAACATGGTGGCGCAACAAGGCACGGTCGAAGAGTGGATGATCGAGAATCGCACGCAAGAGTTCCACGCCTTTCACATTCACCAAATCCATTTCCTGATGACCGAGTGGAATGGACGCACAATCGATGAGCCGTTTCTACGTGACACCGTGAACGTCGAGTATTGGGACGGAAAAAGCGCTTCTTATCCGAGCGTCAAGCTGCGCATGGATTTCCGGGACGCCAGCGTAGCCGGCATTCTCCCGTATCACTGCCATCTGCTGGAGCATCAGGACGGCGGCATGATGGGACTCCTCGAAGTTAAGCCAGCGCCAGCAAAATGACTCAGCGAGAGTCTCCGCGCACGGATCGAAACCCGCGAGACCGAGATTTTTCGCCGTGATTCTATTTTTACATCCTGCCATCAGGTTTTGACGACGCATTCATCTACTGCTAACAAAACCCGATTACAACTCTCCACGCGGGAAAAGTGGCCCGCGACGCCTTGTGACGTGCGTCGGTTCGTCGTTACGTCCATCCCATTTCAATTCAGTTCTTGAGACCAAGCCTCTCTGCAAAGGAGCTGTTCGATGACCACACGGAAGCACCCGCTGTACCTTCGCGCGCTCGCGGCGATTGCGTCGGCATCCATCATGCTGGTGACCCCCGCAGGAACGCGCGCACAGCAACCGGAAACCAACACACCCATCAAACACGTGGTGGTGATTTTTCAAGAAAACATCTCATTCGATCATTATTTCGCAACCTACCCGGTGGCGCAGAATGTGAGCGGCGAAACCAAGTTCCAACCGAAGAGCGGTACCCCAAGTGTGAATAATCTTTCGTCCGCCGGCCTGCTGACGAACAACCCGAATTCGGTGAATCCGTTCCTGCTATCGCCGGCGGATGCCGTCACGTGCGATCAGGATCACGACTACGGCGACGAGCAGAAAGCGTTTGACGCCGGCTTGATGGACAAGTTTCCAGAATCGGTCGGCTCGGGAGGCCCCGGCTGCAACGACGTAGGCATGGGCACCGGGATTGTAATGGGCTACTTCGACGGCAACACCGTGACCGCGTTCTGGAACTACGCGCAGCACTTTTCGATGAGCGACAACTCCTTCGGCACCGACTTCGGACCGTCAACGGTTGGCGCGATCAATCTGATTTCGGGGAACACCAGCGGCGCCACGCTTGTGACGTTGAAGCCCAACGGCAGCGCCGCCAGCGGAGCAGGCAACATCTCCGGCGGCGGCACGACTGGCTCGGTCATCGGGGATCCGCGTCCGGGTTTCGATGATTGCTCGTCAACGACTCCGGGGCTGGCCAATTCGGCGCAGATCACCATGACCGGCAAAAACATCGGAGACTTGCTGAATGCGCAGGGACTCACGTGGGGCTGGTTCCAGGGCGGCTTCGCTCCCACCGGCTTCGACTCGAATAAACGCGCCATTTGCGGCGAACATCATGTCGGTTTGGCAGGCGATGACGCCACCACGCAATCCAGCGATGGAGATTACATTCCGCATCACTCACCATTCCAGTATTACAAACAGACCTCCAACCCACATCACTTGCCGCCTTCGTCGGTCGCCGCGATCGGAACCACCGACGCCGCGAATCACAATTACGATCTGACAGACTTCTATGCCGCTCTCAAAGCCGGCAACCTGCCTGCCGTCAGCTTCTTGAAGGCCGGCGCCTACCAGGATGGGCATCCCGGGTATTCCGACCCCATCGACGAGCAGTTTTTCGTCGTGCACACGATCAACACATTGGAGCATAGCCCTTTCTGGGACAGCACTGCGGTCATCATCCTCTACGACGATTCGGACGGCTGGTACGACCATCAGATCGGGCCAATCGTCGGGCAATCCAATTCTCCAACCGACGACAATCTCACCGGTCCAGGCAGTTGCGGGGTTCCGAAGGCCATCGACGCCAAGGGCACCATTCAGAATGGTCGCTGCGGCTACGGCCCGCGGCAACCCCTGCTGGTGATTTCTCCGTACGCCAGGGTGAACTTCGTCGATCATTCCGTCACCGACCAATCCTCGGTAATTCGATTCGTCGAAGACAACTGGGGCTTGCCGCGAATCGGAAACGGCTCGCGCGACGCCATCGCGGGTTCGTTGCTCAATATGTTCGACTTCACCAAGGACGGCACGCACAAAGTGTTCCTCGATCGCGATTCGGGAGTAGTGACGAAGGTCGAGAACTAAGCCGCATACGGCTGTAACTCGTGTCGAGTGGCCGGTAGGACTGAGGCCCGTTCCGCGTTGCGGAGCGGGCCTTTTTTTTGCGCGGGGCCGAAGATCACCACGTCCGAACTCCGGATTTTCCTGTTCCGGCAGGAAATGTGAGGGCAACCCCGCGGCGGCGCGCACCATCCGTGTAGTCACCTCCTTTGGTGCGAGGAGAAATGGTCACACGTCAGGTCCTTGTGACGGCTCTCGTGGTGTCGTTTCTCGTGGGAACGGCACACGCAACGGACGAAGATCCGTTGCGCGCCGCCGCTCGGGATTCGGCGCCGCCGTCGATGACCGCAGCTGGCCCTCCCGTGATCGACGAAATTACGTTCACGGGACTTCGCCGCATTGCTCCTGAAGCACTGCAAGCCCAAATGACGTCGCGCGCCGGAGCATTGTTCGACAGCGCGCGGATCGTGCGCGACGTTCACGCGCTTGCGCGGCTGGGATGGTTAGCGGCGATCCGCGTGGAAGTCGAGAGTCCGTCTCGAACGCTTGCGGCGCCGGGACAAAGTCCGCCCCATGTGCGGCTGCATTTCTACCTCGAGGAACATTCTTTCCTTACCGGTGTGGACTACGACGGCTCGCGCCTGTTCTCACAGCAACAGATCGAAAAGCTGCTGACCGACAAGAAGATCGCGCTGAGACTCGGCGAGCCGGAGAATCCGGTGACGCTGCATCAGATCGCTGTAGCAATTCAGGCAGCGCTCGCCGACCTGGCGCATCCCGAAGCCAGCGTGCAGGTACGCCGGACCGAGTCGCCCAACGCAACAGTTCGTGTGCTTTTCGAGATTGCCGACGGCCCGCATCTCCCGGTTGGCCGCGTGACGTTCGAGGGCAACTCTGGCGTGTCCGCAAAGTCGCTGCGGCGAGAGATGGAGCGCATCAATCCCAGCGCATTCTTCGGCAGTCTGCGCGGCAAGAACTCATACACGCATGAAGCGTTTGAGGAGGACCGCGAGCATTTCCTCGCCTACTACCAGAATCATGGCTTTCCTGAAGCGCGCATCGGCATCGCGCAGGTCTCGAAATACGAAGCGCCTTCTCGCCGGTGGTTGCCGTGGCAACACAAGACGATCCAAGCGCGGCTGAACGTCAGCATCCCGGTCGAGGCGGGGACCTTCTACCGAATGGAGTCCGTCGAAGCCAGTGAAGAGCTAATGCAAGCAGCGACGGCTCGCAAGAAATTACTCGTCGCGCCTCCCGAAATCCAGTCTGGGCGCGCGTACTCCGCGCGAGCCGTCGAAAACTTTCGCCGGGCGTGGCAGGCCGCGGCACAGCCAAGGTCGCATCGAAACGAAACTCCCGCATTCCGCAACGTCGAAGCGATTCGCACGCTGGACCCACCGTCTGGCACCGTCCGCGTGAAGCTCCGCCTAAGCCCTACGCCACCCTACCTCGTGCGGCACCTGGAATTCCGCGGCCTGAGGCGCTTTCCCGATCGTTATCTTCGCAGCCGCATTCTGCTGCAGGAAGGCGCGCCGCTAGACGACCGCGTACTGGAGGCCGGCCTGGCGCGCCTCGCGCGAATGGGTTACTTCAAGCAAATCAAGAAAGAAGACGTTCACGTCGAGACCAACGAAGCCACACACACGGCCGACGTGACGATCCGCGTGGAAGAACTCGGACAACAACGCGCTTCGCTCGTCGGCGGCCGCGGGCAGTTCGGAAGCACCCTCGGCATCGCGTACACGGTATTCAATCTGCTCGACCGCGAAGAGCTTCTTTCGTCCCGAATCGAAGGTGGGCCGGAAAGCCTGCAATTGGCGATAGGTCTCGCCAAGGAGGGTTTTCTAGGATCGCGCGGATCGCTGGCACTTTCCGTGTTCGACACGTTCCTTCGCCCCCGCCTGCTCGGGAGCACGAAAGGCCCGTTCTTCAAACAGCAAAGCGAAGGGATCGACACGGCATGGACCTACGCGCTGTCGAACACGAACTCCCTAGGCGTCAGCTACGACTTGTCCCATTCGAAAACGCAGTATTCACCCGCGCTTCCCGTGGACGTGACCGGAGTAACCATAAGCCCAGCAGCCACCGAAACCTCCAGTCATGCGGCGGGCCTCGGCTGGACCCACAATAGTGGTGACGAACGGATTGTCTTCGCCGACTCTGTTTCCGGTGGCTGGCTCGGCGGCAGCGAGAATCTGGTGCGCTCCAAGATGGAGTACGGCCGCATTTTCCGCGACCCGATCTTCGATCGCCAAAACTCGTGGGCTTTTCGCACCAGTTTCACCGGAATCGGCAGCTACTCCGGCGACATGCCCTTCTACACGCGCCTGTTCGCCGGCGACGATTTCGTCCGCGGTCTGCGCGCAGGAGAACTCGGGCCGGATGCCGTAGTCTCTTCGACCTCAGCAACCGGCACAACGACATACTCCGCATCGCCGGCCGGCGCCAATCTCATAACCGCCGCAAACGCGGAGTACCGCGTTCGGCTGACCGGCAGCACCGAAGCTGCGGGCTTTTTCGACGTCGGTTCGGGCAAACTGCTGCCGAATTGGCTGGGCCAGACGCGCCCGGCACTCGTCGATTCCACCAACGGAATCCTTCACGGCTCGACGGGAATCCAATTCCAGTGGACTGTCCCGGGAGTTGGCGTTCCGGTGCGCGCCTACTACGCGCTGAACGTGCTCCGGCTGGATCGTTGGCTGCCGATGCCCGACGGTTCGCTATTTCACGCTCACGATCGCTTCTCGGCATTTGGCTGGGCGCTCGGCTCTCTATTCTGATCCGCGCCGCTGTACTACACTGCGAAGACCATGAAGGACAAAAAACTCATCAAGGAAGCAACGCGTCTGGCCGAACCCTATTGCATCACCAAGGGCGCAAAGTTCCGCCTGAAGCACTTCGATCCCAGCGACACGAACAGCGTCAAGTCCCAACAGCATGCCGAGAAACTGCTCGAGCAGAGCAGCGCCATGGCCAGCCAGATGCAAGAAATGCTCTACGCCCAGGACCGCTGGGCGCTGCTCCTGATTTTTCAAGGCATGGACGCCGCCGGGAAAGACGGCGCCATCAAGCACGTGATGTCCGGAGTAAATCCGCAGGGCTGCGACGTCTTCTCCTTCAAAACGCCCACAAATGAAGAGCTGGATCACGACTATCTTTGGCGCACGCATAAGGTCATCCCGGAGCGTGGAAAAATCGGCATCTTCAACCGCTCTTACTATGAAGAGGTCCTCGTCGTCCGCGTGCACCCCGGAATTCTAAAAGCCGAAAAGCTACCCGACCGCCGGCTGACCAAGCACATTTGGGACGAACGCTACGAAGACATCAACGCGCATGAACGCTATTTGACGCGCAACGGCGTGGTGATTCGCAAGTTCTTCCTGTACATCTCGAAGGCCGAGCAGAAGCGGCGGTTTCTCGCGCGCCTGGAAGACTCGAAAAAGAATTGGAAGTTCTCGATGGCGGACATTAAGGAGCGGGGTTTCTGGAAAGACTATCAAGAAGCGTACGAAGAGATGATTCAGAACACGGCGACGAAACACGCGCCCTGGTACGTGATTCCTGCCGACAACAAGTGGTTCAGCCGCCTCATCATCGCCTCCGCGATCGTCGAGTCACTCCACGACCTGGATCTCGCCTTCCCCGACGTGGACAAAGCTAAGAAAAAGGAACTCGAAGAAATCCGCGAATCATTGCTCGCAGGCAAGGACTAGCCGGATCCTGCGGCTGTTCGGTTAACTCAGCGGGGGTAGTGGTAACGCAAATCTAGTGGCAGACGATCCGAGCGCTGCCTGGTGTTGTAGTCCAACTCGTATCCCAGATGCTCCGCATCGGCGGGATAGTCTTGGCCCGCGGGATACGGATACGGCAGCAGCGTGTGGCGCGGGAGCGGCTCGACCGTGAACGCGTGCGCGGCGTAAAAGTCCAAATCCTTCTCGAATCCATCCGCGTAGAAAAAAAAGTCGCGCACCCAGCCGGCAGGCAGCGCGGGCAGGCGGCGCGGGTCAAAGTCCAGCTTCACGCCTTCACCCGAGCTGAAGACCACGAAGCGATCGTCGGACTTCTGGAGCAGATCGTGCACGTCGCCGTATCGCGTGTAGTTGCCGGCCGCCCGCGCGTACGGGCCGGTCATGCTGCGCTGCGTGTAGGAGTACTTCGTATCGCTCGCAGGTGTCAGCCGAATCTCGCGCGGATAACCGAGAAAATCGAGCGCCGCATTCGCCAGTGGGACTTCCGCGACGTGAATGTCCTTCGCGTCGGGAGTTTGGTCGATGCGAACCGCGTCCCAATAAATCTTTAGGTTATTGACGATGCGGATGCGCCGCGTGCCTGGCGGCAGCTTCCCGGTCAAGTCCGTCGTCATGGTGCGTTCGAGGCCCGCGGGAAAACCCATGTCATCGACAACGCGGATCCACTCGCCGTGCGCGTCGAGCGCCTCCACGTACGGCGCAATCACTTTGATCCCCGCTTGATCCGCGGAATACATCGAAGTCGCGGTGAAATAGTCGGTGTAGCCGTCGAGAATCAGGCGGAGCGGCTTGTTGGCGTCCCACGGGCCGAGGTCCAGCTCGAGATAGTGCAACTTCGCAAAACCCGCGAACGGCAGCCCCTCGAAACTGGTCACGTACTTTCGATCGCGCTTGACAATCAACGGCAACACATCATTGCCGCGGTCATCCCATGCGTCCACCGGCGGATGCGCCGCTCGGCTCGCGATCACGCGAAATTCGGGAAACGGCGGTGAGCTCACAAATCTTTCGTTTGGATACACCTGGTACGCCGCCGGATGATCGATGGCCAACAGCCGGACCTGGTCGAGATACACGGTTTCTTCCATCGGCTCCATGAACCGGAAACTCAGCATGCCGTCGCGCGGCCGCACGCTGCGCGCATCAACCTTTAGATACTCGTCGGGATCGGGAACATCGCGCTCGCCCGGCGCGACCCAGTGACCCACGACGCCGGGGCCGATCATGTCCGCGATGAACTCGTATTCGCGCCCGTTCCAGGAAAACAATACCGGGCAAGAGCTGCCGCGCCGGTCCAGCTCTCCGATGCTCTGCTCTCTACGCGCCGTCAGATTTATTTCGTCCTGCGGCACGCCGGTGGGCCAGAGCAGGCGCACCACTTCGGCACTTTTCTCGGTTCCGAGCCCAGCAAGTATCGACGGCGCGTTTTGGCCCAAATAGCCGGACGCGCCCGCTACCTCCCATTTTTGATACAGGGGCCCGGCATACATCTCTACCTTTGTGCCGATCGAACTCTTGTTGTCGTTCAGCGCCTTGAGGTCAATACGCATCCAGTTGTGCAGGTTGCCGCCTTCATTGCGCAGCAGTACTGGCGAGCCGCCCAACTGCGTGACGAGCAAGTCGGCGCCGCCATTTCCATCCACGTCGGCAACAGCAATGGCGCGCGGCTGCGTCAGCTTTACGGCATCGAGGTGCACGTCCTTCGTGACGTCGGCCCAACCGCTCGTGCCTCCGCCCATGCCAAGGTTGCGCAGCAACCGCACCTCGCCCCCGCCGGTCGATTCTCCGGCTGCGACGATGTCCAGCCAGCCATCGTTGTCATAGTCGATCGCAGAAATTCCCCAACCGCGCTGCCAACCCGGATCGGGCAGCGCCACACGCTCCAAGCGCTTCCCTTCCACGTTGCGCCACAAACTGACGCCCGGCGCACCCGCGTGTGTGAACGCCAAATCCATCCAGCCATCTTTATCGAAGTCGAACGCGATCACTCCCACCGCCGGCGGCAACTTCTCTTTCTTGAAGTCGATAGCGGCCAGCGGCGTGAATTTTCCTTCGCGCGGATTCAGATAGATCGAAGCGCCGTTGCCGCCTCCGGCAAAAACAAAATCGATGGCGCGATCGTTATTGAAATCAGTGGTCACCACGCCCGCGCCGGTGGCGTCGAATCCAAGCGCTGTCTCTTCCGTGACGTCGGTGAACGTACTGTTGCCGTTGTTCCGCCAAAGCACGTTGTGCGCTTTCTGTTCTGCCGAAGCGGCCGCCGCGGGCAGCATCGTGATGTATAAATCCAGGTCGCCGTCATGGTCGTAGTCGACAAACGTCACGCCGACGCATCCTTTTTCGCGGCGGATTCCCACCGCCTGCGTCACATCTTCAAACTTGCCGTCGCCTTTGTTCCGCAGAAGCCGGACGCCATCGCTAAGGCACACCGCAAGATCGGTGTGTCCATCATTGTCAAAGTCACCCGCGGCGCAGCCCAGCCCGCTTCCGCTCAGCGCGATCCCCGCGCTCTGCGTCACATCCGCGAAGTGTCCTCCACTCAAATTGTGCAGCAGCTTGCTCGTGCCGTCTGCCGTACCGCTCACCAGAAATAGATCGGGCTTGCCGTCGCCGTCGTAGTCGATGAAACACGCGCCCGTGCTCGGGCCCGGAAGTTTCGCGGATGCGCCGGCAGAAGCTGCAATCAACGGTTGCTCTTTGAAGCTCACCGCGATCGCAGGCGGCGCTGCTGCCGCCGCGCTTCTCGCCAGTTCCGCCAGCGAGTACCGTCCCTGATCGCCGTAGCCCGCGCCAAATGGAGTGCCCAGATGCTCCGAGGTAATTTTTTGAAAGCGTACCAAGTGTTCGCGCGCCGCTTTCAGGTCGCCCTTCCGCTGATACGCGCGGGCAATGCCAAACTCCGCCGAAGCATGAAAGGGATATGCCGCAAGCGCTTTCTCAAAGGCCGCGATAGCCTCGTCGTATCGCTGGCGCTGCGACTCCAGATAGCCCACAAAATAATGGCCGTCGGCCTCGGGCGTCAGTTCCGTGACGTGCTTGAACGCCGCGACGCCCTTTTCCGTTTCGCCGGCATCCTTGTAAACCAGCCCGAGGTTGTACCAAGCGTAGGGATCTTGCGGCAGTTGGCGGGACGCTTCCTCCAGCGCAGTGCGCGCGGCATCCAACTTTTGCTGGCTCAGCAGCGCTACGCCCAGGTTGAGCCGCGCTACCCCGAATTTCGGGTCGGCCGCCAGCGCCTGCTCGAAGTTTTTCTGCGCGTCGGCAAACTTCTGCTGATTCATGTAGGCCACGCCGAGCGTGTTGAACCTCAGAGCGTCTCCCGCATTGCCTTGCGCTGCTGCGTGCGGCCTGCTTACCGGTTTTTCCTGCGCTTGCGCCGACCGTGAACGCGTCAAAGTCAAAGTCGCGGCCGCGGCGCAAACCACGAGCGCGCAGACGATAGCGAGCGAAGCCGTACGCCGGTCGAAACGTTGCATGAATTTTTCCCTGTCCGTGCGGATGCGGCGCTTTGCCCCGCGCCAAAAGACGCTATCGATTCTGTCGGCTACCCCCGCTAGCGTCAACCGTTTTTCTGCCGCGTTTTTTTGCCTTCGGGTTGACCCGCACCCAGCCAACGCTTAGTCTCGAACGACCAGCAATGAGTCCCGTCTTCCACGCCACCACGATTGCTCGCCTCACCGCTGGCATACGCTCAAAGAAAATATCGCCGGTCGAGATTGTGGACGCCCTTCTCGAACGAGCCGCCAGTTGTGAAGCCCAGCTCAATTCATTCGTGCACCTCGATGCGGACGGCGCTCGCCTGCAAGCGCTTTCCGCCGAAGCTGCGGCGCAGCGCGGCGAGGAGTTAGGCCCGCTTCACGGCGTACCCATCACGATCAAGGGCAACATCGACGTGGCTGGCTTTCCCTGCCCGGCGGGTTCGGTTCTTCGCAAGGACAACCTGCCGCAACATGACGCGCCGCTCGTTGCTCGGCTCAAAGCAGCAGGCGCGATCGTTCTTGGCAATACTAATACGCCCGAGTTCCTGATGGCGTACGAGAGCAACAATCTTTTGACGGGAAAGACTAGCAATCCTTGGGATGTTTCACGGACCGCAGGCGGGTCGAGCGGTGGCGAAGCTGCCGCGATCGCATCGGGCTGCTCGGTTGGCGGCATTGGAAGCGACGGCGGCGGATCGATTCGTGTTCCCGCGCATTTTTCCGGCATCTGCGGCCTGAAGCCCACGCCCGGACGCATCCCGTCCACGGGCCATTTTCCTCCGGGAGCAGGCGCGCTGTCCTGGCTGGGTGTTGTCGGGCCGATGGCCCGCACGATCGCCGATGTGCGCACTCTATTCGAGGTAATGGCTGGACCCGACCCGGGCGATGCCTTGTCCGCTCCCGTACCGGTGAGAGCTGAGGACAAGTCATCAAAGGGATTGCGCGTTGGCCTGCTCGAAAGCGACGCGCTGGGCAAAGCTACTCCAGCAACACAGGCCGCCGTGAAACGCGCAGCCGACGCTCTCGCCGCGCAGGGCCATCACATCGAGCCATTCAAGCTGTCAGGCTTGGACCGCGCCCTCGATGTGTGGTGGTTTTTCTTCGGCCCGGTGGTCGCGCATCTATTCGGTCCGGTGATCGAAGGCCATGAGGACCAGCTCAGCCCGATTTTCCGCGAGTATATGTCTTTCGCTAAGCCCGAAACGCCGGTGACGGTGGACCAGATCTTGGATGCGTGTGCGCAGCGCGACATGCTGCGCGCCGAAATCCTCCACCAAGTGCGAGATGTTCCGATCTTGTTGTCTCCGGTTTCTTCGGGCCCGGCGTTTCTTCACGGCGAAGGCAACTACCGTCCGGGCGCGCCGGAATGTTATCGCGAGACGATGCGCTACTCGCAGTGGCTCAATTTGGCGGGCTTTCCCGGCGCTTCGGTTCCGATGGGCTTCTCACCGGAGGGACTTCCGATCGGCGTACAGGTGATTGGCCGCCCGTACGAAGAAGAACTCGTGCTCAGCGTCGCGTCGCAGATCGAACAAGCTCGCGGTCCCTGGCAACCCCCACCCGTCTAGGGTTCTACTGCGGCGGCTGGGCTAACTCCGGGTTCCGCACGCGATTGTCATTCATCGATGTGGAGTCGATGACTTGCTCGGTCGAGGCCTCGCTCATCCGCTGCACTGTCAGCATTTCCTTCTCGGCTTCCTTCTGCCGGCCGAGCTTCACTAGAACTCGTCCGCGGATAAAGTGCGCATTCTTGCTGTTAGGAGCGAGGCGTAGCGCCGCATCGATCTCGTTCAACGCCTGCTGATATTTTTCCTGCTGCAGATGAATTTTCGCCAAGCCAAAAAGGGAAGCTGGCATCTTCGGATTGCGCAGCAGGGCGTCCTTAAGCCACTTCTCCGCTTCGCTGTCGTTCGCCATCTTTAGATAGAGCTCGCCCATCTGTTCGTAAATATCCGGAAGGTCCGGCTCGATGGCGATCTCCTTGCGAAATTCCGCTTCGGCCCGCTCGTTATTGTGAATCTGCATATACGCCACACCCAGCCCGAAGTGAAGATACGGGAGATTGGGTGCGGTGCTCTCGGCGCGTTCCATCTCGGTGATGGATTTTTCCGCTTCTTCGCGGTTGAGGTACGCTTTCCCGAGAATCAAATGAAATTCCGGCGTGTCGCCACCAACTTCTATCAGCCGGTTCAGGGCCTTCTCATCCAAATCTTTGCGTCCGGTGTTGTGCGCCGCAATCCCCAGAGCATACAAGTACATGATGTCGTTGGATGTCTGCGGCCAAAGCGGCTCTAACTCCGCCACGGCGTCGGCATAGCGCTCGGTAAACAGCTTGCACAAACCGAGCAAGTAGCGCGCCTGCGTTGAATCCGGTTGGTCGCTAACGACTGACGCCAGCGGCGCAATCGCGCCGGCGTAATCTCCGCGCCGGAACTTCACCAGTCCAATATTCAAGCGAACGCCGGTCATCTTTGGCTCAAGCTGCTGCGCCTTCTGCAGAAAGGTCAGCGCGCGATCCCATTCCTTGCGGCGCATGGCGATAACGCCCAGATTGGCATACGCCGCACCGGCTTTGGGATCGATTGACAGAACCTTGCGAAACGCCGCTGTCGCCGCATCCAGATCACCGCGCTGGAGGGCGGCCTGGGCGTTAGCGAACAGGGTCGCTGGGTCGGGGCGGGCACTGCCGACCGCCGCCGGTGCAGCTTGCTGCGCTTCGCTAGTAGCGAGGCCGATCACGACAATCAGTAGGCAAACGGCGACGGCAAGTCCTGTAAAACGCGTTGATTTCATGGCCATGGGTAGTGTCCGGCAGCCTGCCGGGGAATTCAAGGAGCGCGTTCTGGGCGCCGGGTGATCCCGCCCGAGAATGTGCCGTCCTGGGGCACCGTAACTCAAATCCTGTGTCGTTAAAAATTGGCCCTTGACATGAACATTTAAATGCACTATTAACTCGATTTAATAAGGCCCGGTGCCGGACGGTGGTCCGTGTCGAGTGGTGGGGGCTGTGGCCGATGGTTGGTTGCCGCGCACGGCGAAGTCAAAGTTGCCGGATTTCCGGCATCGTTGTGTCCCCACGCTGTTTTTCCCAGACTCAAAAACTTCTGGAGGTAATACCGTGAAGGGACATCGCAATCGTTTCGTCTCTCTTTCGAGCAGCCTGCGCTCGGCCCGGCCGCTACTGTGGGCGGCTTTGCTGATGCTTTGCGTGGCAGTGACTTCGCACGCCCAGGACACTGGCTACATCAGCGGCAACGTGACCGACAAGTCCGGCTCAGCGGTTGCCGGCGCCGACGTCGTGATCACTAACGTCACCGGAAGTCTCACGCGCACGACAACCACTAACACCGACGGCGCTTACGTTAGCGCCGGCTTGCCGGGCGCCACCTATGACATCAGCGTGACCGCTAAGGGCTTTCAGAAATACACCGCTCACGGAGTGGTATTGGACGTCGCGCAGAAAATACGTGTAGACGTGCAACTGACCGTAGGTTCGGTCTCGGAAGAAGTGGTGGTAACCGGCGAAAGCGTGGCTCAGGTTGAAACGACGTCTTCGGAACTCAGCACCACGGTCACCGGCAAGCAGATCAGCCAGTTGGTGCTCAACGGCCGTAACTTCACGCAACTCGTGAACCTGACCCCGGGCGTCGTCAACCAGACCGGCCAGGACGAGGGCGTCGTCGGCGTCAACGGAAACGTGGCATACAGCTTCAATGGCGGCCGCACCGAGTACAACAACTGGGAGGTGGACGGCGGCGACAACATGGACAACGGCAGCAACGGCACGCTGAACGTTTATCCAAACGTGGAGGCGATCGCCGAATTCAAGGTTTTGACTTCGAACTACGGTGCGCAGTATGGCCGCAACGGCTCTGGCACGGTGGAAGTAGAAACCAAGTCGGGTGGCAAGAGCTTCCACGGCAGCGCGTTCGAATATTTGCGCAACGATATTTTCAACGCCCGCTCGTGGGAACAGGGCGCGGATCCGACGCAGCCTAAGGCGCCGTACAAGAAGCACGACTTCGGGTACACGATCGGCGGGCCGGTGTTCATCCCTCATCACTACAACAGCGAGCGAAAAAAGACGTTCTTCTTCTTCTCCGAGGAATGGCGGCGGGAAAAGAACCCCACCACGATTCTTCAGGACGTTCCTTCGGACGCGGAGCGCAGCGGCAATTTCTCTGATTTGTGCCCTGGCACCGACTGCCCGAACGTCCCTAACCCAGCGGCGGTGCCCATCACGCCGGTTGGGGCGGCGCTCGAAACGCTCATTCCGACGGCGAATACGACGAATGGAGGCTTCCCTGCGGTTACGTCGACGATCTCGCTGCCGACCACTTGGCGCGAGGAATTGGTGCGCATCGATCACAACCTGACCGATAACTACCGCTTGACGTTCCGATACATTCACGATTCGTGGCAAACCCAGGTGAACAACGCGCTGTGGGGCAACGGCTCGAGCTTCCAGAACATCAACACGAACTTCGTGGGTCCGGGATCGAGCTTTGTGGCCCGGCTCACGGCGAACATCACCCCGACGTTGCTCAATGAGTTCGTGGCGAGCTATACGGCCGATCACATCTTCCTGACGGCGCTGAACAATCCGCCGTTGCCGAGCGGATTCGCGATGGGCTCAATCTTCAACAACGGCTTCGGGGGCAAACTCCCGGCCATTTCGCTCAACACGAACCTGGCGTTAGGCGGCGGCCTCACGTCGGATACGGGCTATTTTCCGTGGAACAACGCCAACCCCACGTATACGTATCATGACAACATGACCAAGATTCTGGGGAAGCACACGTTCACCTTTGGTGTGTATTTCGCGGCGGCGCAAAAGAACGAACAGAACTCGCCCTATGTACAGGGAATTTTAACGTTCGATCCGTCGTCGCCGGTTAGCAGCGGAAATGCCTTTGCCGACATGTTGATGGGCAACGTCGCGCAATACCAGCAGACCAACCTCCAAGAAAAGTATTACAACCGCTACAAAATCGTGGAGCCTTATTTCCAGGACGACTGGCGCGTGACCAAGAAGCTGACGCTGAATCTTGGTGTGCGATTCAGCCTGTTCGGGACATACCGCGAAAAATACCAAAGCGCCTACAATTTCTCGGCATCGGCGTTCAACACCGGCGCGGTGCCGGGAAGTTTCAACGACCCAACCAACTCGGGCAATCCGTTGAATGGCTCGCTGGTGGGCGGGAATCCGTTTAATGGCGTCCAGCAGTGCGGTGGAAAGGGAGGAACGTCCGCGATTCCAGGAGTGGTGTTGACGGCGTTTCCGGGCGCCACGGTGGCTGGCAACTCGAACGCGGGCTGCTTGCAAGGGCACCTTTTCAATCCCGCGCCACGCCTAGGCTTCGCGTGGGACCCGAGGGGCGACGGCAAGATGGCCATTCGCGGGGGTTACGGTATCTTCTTCGAACACACCAATGGCAACGAGGGCAACACGGAATCGCTGGAAGGTTCAGCGCCGCTGGTGCTCACCGCTTCACAGTTCAACGTAGTCGGATACAACAACATCGGTGCGGGCGGCGGCGCTCTGTTCCCGCTTGGCCTGACCTCTATCCCCGACAAGGTGCAGTGGCCCTACGTCCAGCAGTGGAACCTGGACGTGCAAAAGCAACTGCCCGCTAACTTCGTGTTGTCAGTGGCGTACGTGGGCAGCAAGGGCACACATTTGACCCTACAGAGCAACTACAACCAACTCTTCCCGGTTGCCGCGGGAGACAATCCATTCCCTGCCGGGACGCCGATAGCCTCGGACGGGTCGGACTGCGCGAACTTCACAACGAACCCGATCACTGGACTGCCCACGGGGGCGACCTTGGGTAACGGCGCGGTAGTCCCTGCCGCGGCCGTCAACAACCTGTGGGTGGCGTGCGCGAACAACCCGGACCCGCTGCGGACGCAGTTCCCCGGCGTGAGCAATATTACGCGGCTCGAGGATAGCGCTAACTCGATCTACAACGCGTTGCAAGTCTCGGCGCAACGTACCGTGGGTGCTTTTACTTTGAGCGTTGCGTACACCTACAGTCACTCGATTGACGATTCCTCCGACAGGTACGACGCGGCCTTTGTGAACGCGTACGATCCGGCGGCGAACCGTGGCTCTTCGAGCTTCGATCAGCGCCACAGCTTCTCGATCAGCTATGTTTACGCGCTGCCGTTCTTCAAGGGCAGCGGCTTGTCGCACAAGCTGCTGGGTGGGTGGCAGGTCTCCGGCATCACCGTGGCGCAAACCGGCACGCCGTTCAGCGTGACCAACGGCACCACCTACGGTGACAACGCGGGCGTCGGCAACGGCGTCGGCACAGGTTCCCGCCCGGATCTGGTCGGAAATCCCAACGCCGTCGGCACGACCGAGTTCCCGGATGAGCGCGGGCCGCTGTTCTACAACCCCGGGGCATTCGCGTTGCCAACCGGACTCACGTTCGGCAACATCGGGCGCGATACGCTGTACATGCCCGGCCGCTTGAACTTCGACTTCGGCATGTTCAAGCGCTTCGCGATCAATGAGAGATCCGGGTTCGAATTCCGCTGGGAGAACTTCAATCTCTTTAATCACACGCAGTACAATTCCATCAATGGAGCGATGGACACCAACACGCCGGGCACGAACCAGGACAGCTCCGGCTTCTTGCACCTGAACGGCGCACACGCACCGCGCAGGATGCAGCTTGGCTTGCGCTTTTACTTCTAACCAACCACCCCTAACGAAGAGAGGGCGGCGCTTTTTTCTTAAGCGCCGCCCTCTCTTTTTTGTATACTCCCTGCACCGCATAAAGAAGGAGCATACGACCCACCATGAATCGACGAACCTTTATTGAAACGTCCGTAGCAGCCGCCATGTTTACGTCCGCATCGAGCCCCTTGTGGGCCGCCACCGCTCATAAGATCGACCGGGTAGGGCTGCAGCTCTATACCGTGCGGGGCCTTATGAAGGATGACTTCGACGGTACGATCGCGGGCGTGGCCAAGATCGGCTACAAAGAAATGGAATTCGCCGGCTATTACAAGAAGACGCCGCAGGAAGTTCGCGCGACGCTGGATCAGAACGGGCTTACTTCGCCGTCGACGCATATTGACGTCGCCCGACTGGAGAAAGACTTGCCGGCAATACTTGAGGCCTCTCATACGATCGGGCACAAATTCATCGTTTGCCCGTATGTCGAAGACGGCATGCGCAATGCCGAGGGCTGGAAAAAGCTGGTGGAAACGTTCAATCGCATCGGTACAGCGACGCAAAAGGCCGGGATCCAATTTGCCTATCACAACCACTCGTTTGAGTTTGAAAAGACCGACGGACTGGGCGGGAAGTTGCCATTCGATTTTCTGCTCGCCGAAACCGATCCTAAGCTCGTGAAAATTGAAATGGACCTTTGTTGGATGACTGTCGCCGGCCAGGATCCTGTGGCCTACTTCGATAAGCACCCTGGCCGCTTCCCGCTGGTGCACGTCAAGGATTGGACGAAGGAAGGTACCGGCCCCGAGGGTTACGTCGGCGCTGTGGGCCGTCCGGTCACCGGTCACATGACCAACGTGGGCAGCGGCTCGATCGACTGGAAGCGCATCTTCGCGCAGTCCGGCAAAGCCGGCATCGAGCACTACTTCGTCGAGAACGATGACGCCAAGTCGCTTGCCGACCCCCGCGCCAGCTACGAGTACTTGGCCAAGCTTAGGTTCTGATCACGAAACGATTCTTGTTCGACGACAGTCTTCTGGCGGTCTCAAGCATTCTTCTCCATGTGAATCACCGGAAGCAGTTCCCCGTTGACCAGCGGAATTTCGATCCGCCGCAGGGCCACATAGCCTTTCACGCCGAAGAGCTTTGCGCCGGTCAGCGTGGCTCCCATCTCGTAGCGCGTAAATCCTGACGCACGGGCTGCTGCCTCGCACGCATCCAAAATCCGGGTGCCGACACCTTGCCGCGCCCACGCCGGATGGATGAAGAATGCGCGAATCTTTGCCGCATCCCGAGCCGGGTTCAGAAGCAAGTCTTCTCGCCCGGTAAACTGATCGCCGCCATACAACGTTTTGCGTTTACTCCAGCCGCCGCACCCCGCAATCACTGGCTCGCCACTCGCCGTCGTAGCTTCCGCCAGCAAATACGTTCCGTCGGCGATCAGCTGGCTATCCACGCCAAAAACCGTCTTCAGCGCCCCTTCGATCTGCGCCGGGCTGTAGTCCTGCACCTGCAATCCCCGCACGGATGCTTCGATTAACTCCTGCAAGACCGGCACATCGGCCGGCACGGCTTGGCGAATGCGAATACTCATGTGGAGACCAAATCGAATCTAGGGCGTCAATGATACGGGGCGAGCCGCCAAATCTCGATTTGTTTTTCAGATTGGAAAAATCGGGCCGGCCCAGTACCATACTCTCCCGCTGTCGACTCGCAGGCAGATTTAACGCAAAGGTGCATATGAAAATCGCGTCCATCGTTTGTGCGTCCCTGCTCTTCCTGGTTCTGGCACTTCCGACCGCGGCGCAAACGAGCGGCGAGCCTGCCTTGCCCTATGCGCCCAGTCTGGATCTCAATTCCATCGATAAGTCCATCGATCCCTGCGTCAATTTCTACCAATACTCCTGCGGCCGCTGGCAGCAGAAGAATCCGATCCCGCCGGACCAGACCTCCTGGAGCGTGTACGGCAAACTCTATCAAGACAATCTGAATTTCCTTCGCGGCATTTTGGAGCAGGCGGCGGCAAGCACGGATAAGCGTGACGCGGTTACGCAAGAGATCGGCGACTTCTATGCTGCATGCATCGATGAGCCGGGCATCGAGAAGCGCGGCCGGCAGCCGATCCAAGCAGAGCTAGACGCCATCGCTCATCTCAAGTCCGCGCACGATATGGCGGCGCTGGTCGCGCATTTGCAGCTCCACGTTGGTGGATACCGATCGGTCTTGTTTGCGGCGGGATCGGCCCAGGACTTGGACAATTCCGAGCAGCAGATCGCGCAGGTCGACCAAGGCGGGCTGGGTCTTCCCGATCGCGACTACTACACTAAGGAGGACGCGAAATCGAAAGAGATTCGCGAACGCTACCTCCAGCATGTGCAGAAAGTCTTCGAGCTGCTGGGCGACAATGCGGACGTCGCAAAGAAAAATGCCACCACGATCATGCGCATTGAAATGGCACTCGCCAAGGCTTCCCTGACGCGCGTTGAGCGGCGCGATCCGTACAAATTGAAGGACAAGATGGACCTTGCAGCCCTTGGCAAGCTGGCGCCGAATTTTGATTGGCAGGCGTATTACCGCGAATTGCAATATCCCAAGATTGAAATCCTCAACGTGGCCGCGCCGGGATTCTTCAAGGAGCTCAATGCAGAACTGGGTCACGAGTCAGTCGATAATTGGAAGACCTATCTCCGGTTTCATGTCGCCGATTCGGCTTCGCCTTATCTCTCTTCAGCCTTCGTGCAAGAAAGCTTTGACTTCTATCGCAAATACCTGCGCGGAGCAAAGGAAATGCAGCCACGATGGAAGCGTTGCGTGCAATATACCGATTTGAATCTAGGTGAAGCGCTGGGACAAGCGTACGTCCGCAAAGTTTTCTCGCCCGAGCTCAAGGCCAGCACGCTGCAAATGGTGATGAATATAGAAGATGCGATGGAGCATCGCATCCGCCAGCTCGACTGGATGAGCCCGGAAACCAAGGAGCAAGCTCTAACGAAGCTGCACGGCATTCGCAACAAAATCGGGTATCCCGACAAGTGGCGCGACTACAGCTCCGTCAAGATCGCGCCCGACAATTTCCTCGCCAATGTGCAGCATGCCATTGAGTTCGAGCGGCGCCGTGACATCGCCAAGATCGGCAAGCCTGTCGATCACGGCGAATGGGAAATCACGCCGCCCACGGTCGACGCTTACTACGACCCGCAAATGAACGACATTAATTTTCCGGCGGGAGTGCTCCAACCCCCACTCTACGACGCGAAGCTCGACGATGCTCCGAATTACGGGGACACGGGAGGCACGATCGGTCACGAGTTGACTCACGGGTTTGACGACGAAGGCAGCCAGTTCGACGCCAAGGGCAACCTAAAAAATTGGTGGACCAAGGGAGACCGCGAGAAGTTTGAAGAGCGCACGAAATGCGTTCGCGACCAGTATTCCAGCTTCGTCGTCGTGGACGACGTTCACATCAATGGTGCACTTACGTTGGGAGAGGACGTCGCCGACCTTGGCGGCGAGATTCTAGCCTACATGGCATGGAAAACCGCCAACAAGGATAAGGACCTGCAGCCCATCGATGGCCTCACGCCGGAGCAGCGCTTCTTCATCGGGTTCGCTCAGTGGGACTGCGCCAACGATCGGCCCGAAGAACTCCGCCTTCGCGCGCAAACCGACCCACATTCACCCGCGCAATACCGCATCAACGGTGTGCTGGTCAACATGCCCCAATTTGGGGAAGCCTTCTCCTGCAAACAGGGCCAGCCGATGCTTAAGCCCACCGAAAAAGTCTGCCGCGTCTGGTAGAGACTACGCTTCTGTCAACGGCGGGCAGCCTGGAAATTCGTGCAGCGAGGTGTTCCCGATATACTGCAGGTCGGCGATGCCGATCTTGCTGGAATAGAATCCATCGCACGTCATTTCCCGCAAAAACGCGAAAAAAGCCACGCCCTGGTTGAGGGCGGAGTCCTGCACTGCATTTTTCCGGTACGCGATCAGGTCCAATGCTTCTTTCCGCTGCTCCGACGTGCAATCCAGATACGCCTTGTCGTAGCGATCCGCGCAGAAACTATCGAGCCACATCAACCCGCCGCCGAGCTTCACCTGAAAATCCGCATTTTCGCTAGTCAGTAGATCGATGAATTCTGGAGCGCCGGCTTCCACCGCGCCACCGGAATGATCGTCTTTCGGAATGATCGTGTCGCAAAGCGATTTCAGCGTCTCGTATTGATGCGCCGAAAAATACTTGGGAGCGTACTTCCCCGTCGCCGATGCGGCTTTTTCTTTCTGCACCAGCTGATGCGCGTATTCCGCCGCTTCGGCGGGAATTACCTGCAGAACAGATCCGGCGGCCGCGCCAATCGCTAGCGTCTTCAGAATATCCCGCCGCGAAACTCCTTGCGTTCCCATGTATTCTCCCTCTGTACGTCGCGTACATTTTGCTCGATGTTACTCTTCGCGTAGCGCCACCACCGGATCCACGCGCGCGGCCCGTAGCGCGGGCATGTAGGTGGCCGCGAACGTCACAACCAGCAAGAGGGCTGAAACGGCCGCGAGTGTCACCAAATCCGTCGACTGCACTCCGTACAACACCGAATGCAGCCCGCGAAAAAGCAGGAACGCCAAGACGATACCGATGCTCGTCCCGACCACCGCCATCGTCATTCCCTGCTTCAACACCATTCCCAATACGTCCCAGCGCTGCGCTCCCAATGCCGTTCGTATACCGATCTCCTGCGACCTCTGGCTTACCGAATACGACACGACGCCATAGACTCCGATGGTCACCAGCACGAGTCCCAGCACGCCGAATGCGCCCACCAGCATCGCGCCAAGCCGCGCCGGCAGCAGGGGTTTCCCGTACTTCACATGCGCTTCCATGGTCGTCACACCGAACACGGGCAGACCAGAGTCCATCTGCCGGATCTGCTCGCGCACCGCTCCAGTCAATTGCTGGGGATCGTTTTCCGAATACACCATCAACGTTCCCGATGGATAGTATTTCTGCGCCAGGGGAAAGTAGACGTACAACTGCGGCGACTCATATAGGAACAGATATTTTCCTGTTTTTGTCAGCCCCACAACCTGAATCGGCGGCCCGTTCTTCTCAGTACGGAACACCCTACCGACTGCGTCTTGCCCCGGCCAAATTTTCTTCGCGAAGGTATCGTTCACGATGGCAACTTTCGGCGCCGCCGCCGTATCCGCTTCCGTGAATTCTCTTCCCTCAATCACCCGCACACCGGCGGCGCGAAAGTACGCGGGTTCTACCCGGTCGTCGAAAGCCGACTCCGTTTGCGATTTGTCGTCAACCGGTTGGCCATCGGGAAATACGTTCACCAGCGAGTTTTCGTATCCCATCGGAATGTACGACGCAAATGCGGCGTTCCGCACACCAGGAAGCGTGCGGACTCGCTCGCTGACTTGCCTATAGAATTGCTGGCCGCGATCTTCCTTATAGCCTTGCAAACCCAAATCTATGGACATCATCAGTGTATGGTCCACGCGAAATCCCATGTCCACCTGCGCTGAATTCCGAAAACTGCGGATAAAAAAACCCGCGCAAGCGAGGAGCACGAGCGAGACGGCCATTTGTGAAACAACCAGCGCATTCCGAAATCGCTGATGGCCGGTGGAAGCCCCTCCGGAACGTCCGCCCGCTTTAAGCACATCGGCCAGATCACTCCTAGACGCCTGAAGCGCCGGCAAGATTCCCGCCGCAACTCCGGTCAGCAGAGCCGCAAAGAAACTGAACGTGAATACACGCCAGTCCATCCGGGCATCGAACAAGTGCAACGGAACGTCGGTGGGAACATGAATCGACATGAGCGCGAATGCCGCCCACCGCGCGAGGACCAGCCCGGCGATTCCGCCCAACACCGCCAGCAGGAGGCTCTCGGTCAGGAGCTGGCGCATCATTCTGCCGCGCGTCGCGCCTAGCGCCGTTCGCGTGGCAATTTCTTTTCGTCGTCCGTTAGCGCGAGCCAAGATCAGATTGGCCACGTTGGCGCATGCGATCAGCAGCACCAATCCTACGAGGGACATGAACACGGCCATCGCTTTCGACATGAAGCCGCCGAGTCCCGGCTCCGGCCGGGCGGCTAGCTCGGTCATCACCAGGGATTTCAGGTCCTTGTGGCTGTCGGGAAATTCCTGGGACAAGCGGCGATCCGTAGGCTCCGACGCGGCCATCGCCTGGGCCGGGGTCACGCCCGGCTGTAAACGCGCCACCACCCGCAAATATGCGGCCGTGCGACGGTTGAGGGAGTCAGCCTGGGTTGGGTCGAGCAGAGGCAGGCTCATCACCGGCACATAGAAGTCCGGCTCGAGGAAGTAGTACGCGCCGTGGTATCTCTGCGGAGCAACCCCGATAATTGTGAACGGATGCTGATTGAGCTGCACCGTTCGGCCAATCACGCGATCGTCACCGCCGAACCGTGTCTGCCAAAACTTGTAGCTAAGAACAATCAACGCATCTTTGCCCGGCACCCAGCCTTCGTCGGCCGCAAATGTTCGCCCGCGCACCGCCTCCAGACCCAACATCGAGAAATAGTTGCCGGTGACCATCTCGGCCCATACACGTTCGGGCCGGCCTTCCGCGCCAAGGCTCACGGGACTCGGCGAATAGCCGATCATGTCGGAATACACGGACTTTAGCTGGCGATAGTCGAGATAGTCCAAGTAAGAAAGGTTAATCGGGAATTCGATGCCTCGGGCCTGGGAAGCCACGATGGCCAGTTGTTGCGGGTCCTTCACCGGAAGGGGCCGCAACAGCATGCCGTTGAACACGCTGAAAATCGCCGTGTTTGCCCCGATCCCAAGTCCCAGCGCAAGTACGGCCACCACCGCGAATCCAGGGGCCTTCCGCAGCATCCGCAGCGCGTAGCGTAAGTCTTGTAGTAGGTCTTCCATGGACCGACCCCTCCGCAAACAGCAGCTTCTACCTGCCCGTATACGGTATGGCGCGCAAAATGTTTCCCTCCTGCAAACATGCCAGAGGGTGCGCCACAGCGCAGACTAAGCGCCTGTGCTTACTACAAATTCCCCTTTGCCGCCTCACCCAGTAAATACTCCGAGGCTCGCCACGATAGCGCCATGATCGTCAGCGTTGGATTCTTGTCGGGGTTGGTGACCAGCGGCGCCCCATCGGTGACGAAAAGATTCTTCACATCGTGCGCCTGGCAATAGCCGTTCAGCACGGAAGTCTTCGAGTCGGTACCCATCCGCGCCGTTCCCACTTCGTGAATGATCTTTCCGCCAGCTTCGATGCCATATGGATATTGGCCGTCGATCGCCGTCTTCGTCAGATACTCTCCGCCGGCCATTTCCACGATCGCCCGGAACGTTTCTTGCATGTCCTTCGCTTGCCGCAGCTCGTATTCCGACCACTTGAAATGGAACCGCAACACGGGAATGCCCCACTCATCGACCACGTCGGGATCGATCTCGCAATATGTATCGGGATTGGGAATCATCTCGCCGCGACCGGCGAAACCTATCGTCGTCCCATAGTGCCGTCGAGCCTTTTGCTTCAGGCTCGCTCCGTAACCTTCTTCGTCATGGCACAAATCGTTGAACATGCCGACGCCCGGCATCTCTCGCCCGCCGCCAAATTCGATGTGGTAGCCGCGCGGAAAGTCGTTCTTGCGATCGAATTTCCACCACGGCATGTACATGTGCATTCCGCCGGTGCCGTCGTGGTTGTGAGGCGGCATCTTTTCGAATTGCGGGAAGCGCCCTTCGCCGCCGCTGCCCACCGAATCCATCAAGTAGCGCCCCACCGCGCCGGACGAGTTTGCCAGTCCATCGGGGAACAATGCCGACTTCGAGTTGAGTAGCAATCGCGCCGATTCACACGCGCTCGCCGCCACCACCACCGCGCGGGCGTTGATTCGTCTTTCCGTTCGCGTGGCCTTGTCAATGTACGAGACGCCTTGCGCTTTTCCGTCTTTCCCGACGAGCACCTCTCGCGCCATTGCGCCGGTGATCATGGTGAGCTTGCCGGTCGCCATCGCCGGGGGAATCAAAACCTGGCTCGAGCTGAAATTCGACGCTGTGACGCATCCGCGGCCGCATTGGCCGCAGTAATGACAAGGCAGGCGGCCGTTCAACGGCTTGGTAAGAATCGCCAGCCGCGCCGGCATGCAAATAATGTTGAGCTTGTCGCACGCTTTCTTGATGAACGTCTCTGTGCAACGAGGCTTTGGCGGCGGCAGAAAAACGCCATCCGGAGCGCTAGACACATTTTCTTTTGTGCCGAAGACGCCGATGTAAGACTCCACCTTGTCGTAGTACGGCGCGATGTCGTCGTAGCTGATCGGCCAGTCTGACCCGAGCCCGTCGCGCGTGTAAGATCTGAAATCGACCGGAGAAAATCGCAGCGCGATCCGTCCCCAGTGATTCGTGCGCCCGCCGACGATGCGCGACCGGAACCACTGAAAATTCGCCCCCGGTGCCGAGGTGTACGGCTCGCCTTCGATCGACCACGCGCCGTTGGGCGCAAGGAATTCGCCGAAATTCTCGCTCGCACGGCCGCCGACACCTACGCCGCGATGCGGCAATTCGTACGGCCACATGAACATCTTGAAATCTTTTTCGGGATTGACCGGCGGGCCCGCCTCCAGCAGCGCCACACTCAAGCCGCCTTCGGTGAGGATTTTCGCGGCCATCCCGCCGCCTGCACCCGACCCGATCACAACTACGTCGTAGACTTTTGGCGAACGCGCGACTTGCGCCATCCCGCAGCTCCTTGGTTGCTTTTGATTCCTTCTTGAGAAAAACGCTGACTTCGCCCGCAGACGAGCATTAAGCGCCGAGCAGTTCGTTGCGGACGTTCTTCAGCACCCAGACCGCGCGCTCAACGCCCACCGGACCCGGCAAAATCGGATCCTCGTTCTCGATGCTCATAATGCCTTCATACCCCACGTCCATGTACGCCTTCATCACCGCCTTCCACAAACTCGCACTATGACCGTAACCCACGGCGCGAAACGTCTCCGAAGCCATCGGAAGGTCCTCGATCTGGGATGCAAAATTCAAGACACCGTATTTTGCGACGTTTTCCGGAAACAGAACCGTGTCCTTCATGTGCGCGTGGAAAATGGCGCCTTGCTTTCCGAGAAAGTGAATCACTTCCACGGGATCGCAGCCTTGCCAGAACAAATGGCTCAAATCGCAGTTTGCCCCGATTTCCTCGCCCACTGCCTCGCGCAGCTTCATCAGCGTTCGCGGATTATAAACGACGAAGTTGGGATGCATTTCGAGCGCAATCCGGTGAACTCCGTGGTCGCGCGCGAATTTCGCCGCCCCTTTCCAATACGGAATCACCTTCTCTTTCCATTGCCAGTCCAGCATCTGCCCATACTCGGGCGGCCAGCGGTAGGTAATCCAATTGGGTTGCGAATCGGTCGGCGTACCGCCCGGAGTTCCCGAAAATCCGACGATCACTTTCACATCCAAGATTTCTGCCAGGCGAACGGTCTTGCGAAAGGTGTCATCATCCTTTGCCGCATGCTTGGCGTCCGGATGCACCGGGTTTCCGTGGCAGCTCAGAGTGGCAATGCGAATCCCACGATCCTCGAATTTCTTTCTCCATGCTTTCGCCTTCGCCGGGTCCGCAATGAAATCATCCAGGGCGCAGTGCGGGTTGTTCGGATAACCGCCCGTGCCGATTTCCATCGCTTCCAAACCGAGCGCGCTCACCACATCCAGCATTTCGTCGAGTGACAACTTGTCGTACACCGGATCGAAAACGCCGATCGGAATTTTGTGGAGCGAGCCACCAGCCTGGCCCCGCCCGGCCTCACGACCGACGGGGGAGCTCGATGAAGAGCCGAAACGACTGGCACTCGTCGCCGCCTTGGCGCCGGCAGGAACGGCCGCGGCGAGCAGACTTGCTCCCGTAGTGGCAAGGAATTGTCTCCGGTCGATGGATGAGTTCTTGGATCTGCCCTTCATGCAGTTCTCCTCGGCGTTGGCGACGGCATTTCAAAACGGAATGTGAAGCCCGCGGCATTATACGCCGCTTTGCGTTTCACGCAGGCATGTCTATCGGTGGAATTTTACCGGCGAGGACTCAGCGCGTCCAAGGAGGGAATGGACCTGGGGGGAATCAACAGCCGCTCGGGAGCTTGCTTTTTCTGTTGCAGCGCTTGCACGAGCATTTCGATCGCCTGGCCTGTATTCGGCGGGACAAATACGGTGGCAGCCAGGATGCCGCTGCGCACCCACGACTGGCCGGTGTTCGGGAGTCCGTCGCAGCCCGTAAACGGAAGTTTCAGCCAGCGCTCGCGCTCGGCTTCGTTGGTCACTTCCTGAAATGCTTTGCGCGCACCCATGGCCATCGAATCATCCTGCGCGCCGACCAAGTCGATGGCGGATTTTTGCGAGGTCGTCAGTTTGAGCCAGGAGCGAACCGCCCGCAGCGCACTTTCCTCGGTCCACTGCGCCTTCAGGGTGATCGCCTGAATATTCGCCGGCTTATTTTCTTGCATTCCGGCGGTGCGTTCTTTGGCCGCGGAATTTTCCGACGGTCCTTGTATATAGAGGACGGTGCCGCCTTTGGGCAGCAGTGCCGCGAACTGGCGGCCTTGAATCCGTCCGATTTCGACGTGGTCCGAGCTCACCGCGAAGATCGGAGCGCTCGATGTCTTGCGGAGTTCGGCGATGTAGGTGGCGTCGCGGTTCAGCACCGCCCAACCGATTCCGGCAGCAGCGGCGGCGCGCGCCACCTGCGGCAATGCCGTGCCACCGACAGGCTCAAAGACGATCGCATCTGGCCGAATCTGCGGCGGCGACTGAACGGCCTTCAAGATCTGAGTGCTCTGATTGATGGCGTCGTTGTCGGCAAAAATAATCTCGGCGGCTACGTCCAATCGCTTGGCAGCTTGCCCGGCAGACTGTGCCTGCTCGATCTGATAGTCGTTGTCGTTGGTCGTTAGCGAGACCAGGATGCGTATCTTCTTAGCCATGTCAACCTTGGCCGAAATTTAACCGGTGCGCCTCTTACGGTACACCTGGCCGGGCCGAGTTTAGCCGAATCCTTCGCCAGGCGTGCCGTTGCAATAACAGGAGAGTGGGTAGTGAACACCGCAAGAAAGGAGGTTGCAGGGTCAAGGCGTTACTCTCACCCCTTCCTTACAAGTTGGGGGGCTGCATTCGTGAAAGCAAACAGAAAGGCCCGGCTCTGGAATGCGAGAGCAGGTACTTTTTTGGAAGCACGTTGTGCCTTTCGGGTCAGTGAGGGGTAACCGTGATGGTGATCGGCGGGCTTCACGGCAGTTACCGCGCTGGAGGAAAGGGCGTGACGGTGAAGCTCTGTGCGCTCAGAGCAAATGGGTTTCCCGGGATGCTCCGATTGCCTTCCGTCAACGTCACGTCACCTGTTGCGACTCCAACTCCCGACTTACGGGCAACGTCTGCGCGAAGGAAAACCTTGCTGCCATACGGCCCGCCGGAAAACGGGCTCGTAACACTTTTCGAAGGGTCCCCCGTGTAGAAGGAAGTGGCGGTAGTGCTGGGTTCCGGAGTCACAAAAACGGTTTGAGAATTGGAATCGTTGTGCGCAAACGTAGGATCGCCACCATAGCGCGCGGTCACTATGGAGAGGCCGCCAGGAAGCAAACGCGTGGTGGTATCGACTTTGCCGTTCCGACCGAGCGTGAAATCGCCCGCAGGGTTCTTGTGATTCGTTTCCAGAGCGACCTGGCCGGTGGGCGTGCCGCCCCTGGCATCTACGTCGATGTCGATTTCGACGGTTTGGCCGTGAGTGATGAAGTTGGGATGCACGCTCAACGAGGTGGTTGTCGGCGTAAAGGTGATCGACTTCCAGTTGTTGAAGAGATCCTCACCCGCAGCCAGCTTGTAGAAAACGAAGTTGGCGTTGCCTTGGCGGGACTGCTGCCGAAGCCGCAGAGCAGCGAGGTCACACGCACGCCAAACGCTTGGAAGGACGATTGCGCCATTTGCCGTAAGATCATCGGCGCGATAAACTGTTCTGCGTGGCCCGGTAGAGTAACCGGTTAACTCGTCACCCTCTCAAGGTGAAGATTACGGGTTCGACTCCCGTCCGGGCTACCAAACTCCTCGCGTCTCAAAGCCTTGCCCAATATCGCCGATAGTTTGTAGTCGCTCCACGCAGAGCGCCGCTCAGAAGCTGGCCAGCAGCTCGCCGACCGCGCGATGCGCCTGGTCGATGGCGACATCGGTGTACGCGCTGGCACCGGCATCGGAGTTGGCGATGGCGATTCGCCCGAACTGTTTTCGGCCAATCACCCAAGGCTTCTCCGCTTCTTTCCAGTCGGGATCGAAAAGCGTGTTGGGCGCGTAGGCATATCCATGCGCCCAACGGTTTACAGTGATCCCTTCGATGTCGCGAGCGGGATCGAAACCTGCCTCGCCGAGCATCCTTGCGAGTTGGTCGCGGATGTTGCGTTCGAATGTCGTGTATGGCGTGCCCATCAACTCGACTCGGCCGGCACGAAATTGGTCTCGGATCGGCAAGCCGGGACGGCAAGGTGTGCGCAGCATGAAGAGCACCATGGGTTCGTCGGGATTGCTCGGGAATTTGTACTGGCCAAGGCTGACGGGAAAGTCGAGCGCAACGTAGTTGTGATAGCTACCCGGTGCGACGATGTGATGCACCCCGAGCTTGGTGAACGCCGTCCAGTTGCGCAGGGCGACGTGCGTATAAACGAGCGGGGCCTTAACGAGATAAGACAGGGCGTCTTTTTGCTCTGTGGGGAGCTCGGGGCAGATGTACGGGATCATCGTGTTGTAGCAGGCGAGAACGCAATTCTTGGCACGAATGGAATGCAGCGCGTCGCCGCGGGTGTAGGCGATTTCCACTTCGCGCACGGCTGTGGCTGCGCCGGCCGCCGGGTCCGCGTGCGCCACGTGCACCACCGTACTGTTCAGGCGCAGGCGAACCGGTGAGCCGGCGTCGTCGAGCTTGCCGTAGTCGGCACGCGCGGTGACCACATCGTCCATCGATTCGCCGGGCACGACGCCGGGAATCAGCGAGCGGACCAGTAAGCGCGCGATCGAAGCGTTGCCGTCCGGAAAGTGAAAGATGTAAGGATCCTCCCCCTTCCACGGAGGGAAGCCGAGACCATCGAATCCAGGGAAAGTTATGGCCATGTACTCATCGCCGACCTCGTAGCAAGCGAGGGCGGAGACGGCGTCGATACCGGCGCAGAACTCGTCATGCGTGAACCGCTGGAAAAAGGGCAACGCGTCCGGCGTGATCTTGCAGAATTTCGTGAGGTAATCGGCATAGCTAATCGTCGCCAGCTTGGCGCGCTTTTCTGGCTTCGAAAGGCCCGGCAGGTAGTCGACTTTTTCGGTATACACGCGGGCGATGTCACGCCGCGCTGCATCGGAAAGCGGCGCCTTGGCAAGAAATTCGGGCCAGGGCGTCGAATTCATCCCCGTAACAAGACGATCTTCGCCGAACGTCTCCTTATCAAAGAACGCCGCCGTCCCCAACTTGCTGTACAGCTTGTCGTCATAGGCTTGGTAGAAGCGCTCGGTTTTGATGCCAAGCTCTGCGAGCAGACCCTTGGCGACGGCGCTGTATTCGGACGGCGTCTCGATCGACTGCGTGCCGCCGTAACTGAGGAGTATGCGCTTGCCGGCGTGAAATTCATTGCGCTTGGCGTGTCCGCCGAAGTCGTCGTGATTGTCGAGGATCAGAATGCGGGCGTTCTTGCCCGCGCTCTTGCGGTAGAAATAGGTTGCCGCCAGGCCGCTGATCCCGCCGCCAACAACGACGAGGTCGTAGGTTTCGCCGGTCGACGTCGGAACGCCAGCGGAATCCCACTTCTTTCCGTCGCGCAAGCGGTGCGCATAGGTAAATGTTCCTTCGTGATTCCCGCGCATCCCCGTGAGCGCAGGCGGATAGTAGCCGGGCGCTTTCTCCGACGCGTCATCGGCTGAGGCCATTGCCGCGAGTAGCGGCTCGCTGGCTATGGCGCCGCCGATGCCGAGTGCCACTCCGTTCAGGAAGTCGCGCCGCGAAATCGGGCGATACATGCCCAGGTCGCGGTCTCTTTTTTCATTGCTCATCGTTTTTTGCCGCCCGACTTTCACCAAAGCTCTCTGTGAGAACTCTCGCGGTCGGGAACGGCTGCATTATAGCCCGAGGTGAGTCTTGTGCCAGAGGGCGGCGGGCAGGTAACATCCGCTGATCTCGAAGAGACAAAACAACGGAGGACGATATGAAAACGCCACACCGCAATTCCATTCGCTGGTATGTACCGATGCTTGCCATTGCGATGGCCCTAGTTTTTCCGGTCACAGGCTCAGTGCGTCCAGTTGAGGCCGCACCGGCGGCGCAAGATGCGAAGGAAAGGCCTTTCGTCGTCGAGTATTACTACAAGACGAAGTGGGGCCACGCCGACGAATTCATCGGACTGTTCAAGAAAAATCATTACCCGGTGCTAAGAAAAGAGATTGAGCTGGGCCGCATCCTCAAGGTATTCGCTACCGCTCCCCGCTACCACTCGACCGAAGACGGCCGCTGGGACTACCGCACCACGATCGTGTTCAAAAATGCGGAGATTGCCCACGATAATTTTGATACGCCGTCGCTGCTCAGACAGCTTTTTCCAGATCAGGACACATACAAGCGGGAAGAGCAGCGCCGCTTTGAGATCCTCGACGCGCACTGGGATGTGCCCATCAAGGACGTCGATCTCGACGCCAAGTAACCATCGAAATCACTTAAGACTTGACGTGGTTGCCAAGTGGGGGCGCAGCATGCTGCGCCCCCACGTCAACCATTGATCCGCCGAGTTCCCCGCGTTCGGGCGTCGTACAATATCCGTGAGGAGCAACTATGGCCGACTACACCGAAGAGCACGCCCGCGCGGGCGTTGACACGAAATTACCGCAGCTCGAAACCTGGCCCAATCAGTTCCCCGGCTACGTCATCACCACCAAGTTTCCGGAGTACACCTCCGTCTGCCCGAAGACCGGCATGCCCGACTACGGCACCATCACCATTCAGTACGTGCCCCGGAGGGAGTGCATCGAACTCAAAGCGCTCAAGATGTATCTGCTGGCCTACCGCGACCTCGGCATCTTCTATGAAAACGCGGTCAACAAGATTCTGCACGACATCGTCGAAGCCATCGAGCCGGAATGGTGTGTCGTTCGCGGCGAATTTACCCCGCGCGGCGGCCTGACGACCTCGATCTTCGCCCGGTGGCCATCGCCGGCCCCGCGAGGAAAAAACGCGAAGGCTCAGAAGAAGCGTAAGGCGCGCAAATAGCCCAAAATGCCACTGCCGGCACGTTGCGAGCCATGATTTGCGAATGGTACCATCGCTAGGTTGGGGGCCGATCTCCTAGGAGGGTGAATGAGCATTCCGCCGAATGTACCGACTCCACAAGAGTCCTACGGTTATGAAAGCGCGGGCACGCCGCGTTGGATTGCCGCTCTGTTTGCTGCGCTAGTCGTCGCGGTTCTCGCGCTTGCCTATATGGGCCATTCAGCGCAAACGGATCTGCAAGGGCAACTCGCCAAAGCACAAGATCAGAACAAATTGCTCAGCGCCCAGCTCGATCAAGCCAATGCTCGCCTCGCCGATCTGAAGGGCAACATCGAGGTCACCCAGCAAAAAGTGGGTTTGACGCAAGCCGAACTCGCCAAAGCGAGAAGCCGCGCCGAATCGATCCGCAACGATCAGATCGCCTCCGATCAAAAGCTCGCCTCGCAATTGACGCAAGTGCAGCAAGAAAGCAATCAAAAGATTAGTGAGGTCGCCACCGACGTCGGAGGCGCAAAGAAAGACATCGAAGCCACCAAAACCGATTTGGAGGCGACCAAGGGAAAGCTGGAACGCGCCACGGGAGACATGGGCGTGATGAGCGGCCTGATCGCGCGCAACCACGACGATCTGGACGAGTTGAAGCGCCGCGGCGACCGCAACTACTACGAGTTCAAGGTCAGCAAGAGCAAGACGCCGCAGCGGGTTGGCCCCGTGCAAGTTACCTTGACCAAGGTCGACCAGAAAAAGTCCAAGTACACCATGACGGTGTTCGTCGACGACCGTTCCGTGGAGAAGAAAGACAAGACCGCCGGCGAGCCGGTGCAATTCTACTTGAAGGGCAGCTCGCGAATGACGCCGTATGAAATCGTCGTCTTCGACGTCGGCAAGAACGACATCAATGGATACCTTTCCACTCCTAAGGACGCAGGCTCGGGCGCTCCGACCGCTGCGCCAGCTGCTGCCGCTCCGGCTGCCGCTGCCCCGGCTGCCAAGCCGCAGTCGTAAAATCCACGGTATTTCGGCTCTCCTTCAGGCCCTGTTCCGCGTTCTGGAAACCCAGCACGGGACAGGGCTTCTGTCTTTTCCCGCCCAGGGCTAGCATTTACTAGACACTTTTTTCAATTCAGGAATTCGTGCGGAGAATGCTCATGAGGGCTGTCCACCTGCGCAGTTTGGTATTCGCTGTCATCGTATCGATCCTGTTCAGCGTGCGCGCTTCGGCTCAAGCACTGGCACCGCTGGAGCCCACGCAGATGCCGGCGCACACATCGGCGTACCTCATCTGGCGCGGAACTCCTGCCGGGGACGCGCGAAAGGCTAACGCGCTGTTGGCGCTGTGGGATGATCCCGACTTTGCTCCGGTGCGCGCGGCCATGTTCGAGAACATGACCAGCTCGTCCGGGAAAGATGCATCGAAGCAATCGCTCACCCCCGAGGAGGCCGAGCAATACGCTTCGCTTCTGGAAAACGCCTTCGTGGTCGGTTATCTGAGCAAGCCCGAAGCAAAGATGACCGCCAGCGCTACACCCCCGAAACCCGCTGAGCATCCCTGGAATGGCCTATTTCTTGTTTACGATCGCACCGGCAAAGAGAGCCTCCTGAGCAAGGCCGTCCTGCGCCTGCGCGCCCAGGAAAAGGAAGTACCGAAGATTTCGGAAATCAACGTTGCGGGCGTGCCGGCGCTGAAGGTCGAGCGCACCAGCGGCGTCACCTACTGGGTGGAGCACGGAAAATATGCCGCCAGCGCCAGCGAGCACCAGGTCCTGGAAGACATCCTCGCACGCCTCGAAGGGAAAGCTGGCGGCACCCCCTCGCTCGCACAGTCGGACGCGTACAAGGAAGCGCTTCCCCAACTCGGCGGCGGTGTGGTCGAGTTTTTCGCCCGCATTCCAAACCTGAAAAACATCGCTGGCGACACCAGTGCCTCCGGCATCAAAGTCGCTCCGGTGCTTAATGCTCTGAAGCTGGAAGCAATTCACTCCTTCTGCGGGCACGTGATTCTGGACGGCACGAAAACACGTGTCCAGGGCGCGATCCTCGGCGAAGCTGCGCCGGGCACGCTCTTCGATCTTTGGGGCGACGGCACACAATCGCCCGTTTCTCTCTCTCTTCTGCCTTCAACCGCCATTTCTTACAGCGAAACGCGTTTCAATCTGGCTGCCTTCTACGAAATCCTGATGCGCGCGGTCACCGCAGCAATGCCGCCGGGGCAGCAGGGTGGCGCCCGTATGATGGAAGGTCTCGCGGAGTCTCGCCTCGGCATGACCATACCCGATGCGCTCGCCCTGCTGAGTGGCGAATTCGCTTCCATGCAGTTGACTCCCGCGCTCGACCCACAGAAAGCCGTCTACATGATAGGAATTCGCAAGAAGCCCGAAGCCGTGAAGCTGATTCACACCATCTTCAGTGATCAGGTCACGTCCGAGCGCAACGAGGGCGACACCACGTTCCTCAAGATTTCGCTGAAGGGCGGACAAGGTAGCGCAGGTGTAGCGCAATGGAATTTTTATCACCTGGCCGTCACGCCGGACTTTGTGCTTGCCGCCGGCCGCAGCGAAACTCTTCACGACTTGCTCGTGGCCCGCTCCGCCGCGTCCTCGGCCTCGGGGCCGGGTTTCGCCGCGCCATTTCAAGCGGCTCTCGCAGGCTATCCCGCCAAGCTCGACGGTCTGAACTACTTCGATTTTCAAAAGGTGGATTGGCAGGCCGTGAAGAACCGCTGGGTGGACGAAGCTAAGAAAGCTTCCGCGAAACAGAACACGAGCCTGGCGCAGAAAAACGTCTCTGCCAAAGTTCCGGATCTACTGACCAACGTCAATCCGCAAGTCTTTCCGCGGCATCTACATTTCATGGCCGGTGCATCGTGGAAGGATGCCAAGGGGATCCATTTCGATCAGTGGCTCGAATAGCGCCGCGATGCGCACTGACTTCCGATCGCGAGCCGCTCTGCGCCTTCTCGCGTTCGCTCTTCTTTTTCCGATCCTTAGAGCGCCGGCGCAAGAAAACCCCGCACCACAACCTGAACCAATCCGCGTCAGCGTGGACCGCGTCAACGTCGGCGTCATCGTCACCGACTCGCGCGGCAAATTTGTCGAAGGGCTTCGCCGCGAAGAGTTTCACGTTTTCGATGACGGCGTCGAGCAACCCATCACGGATTTCGCAGCCATGCGGGAGCCCGCGCAAGTGTTATTGCTGGTGGAGGCCGGCCCCGCCGTCTACTTTCTCGAAGCCAGCCACCTGCAAGCCGCTCAGGCGCTGTTGAACGGCCTCTCCACCGGAGATCGCGTTGCCGTCGTCAAGTACGATCAAACGCCCCAGCCACTCTTAGATTTCACTCCCGACAAACAGGCCGCGGCGGGAGCGCTCGCCAACGTGAGGTACTATCTCGGCTTCGGCACGCTGAATCTCTCGCGGAGCCTCTCGACGGTTCTCGATTGGCTCACAAGAGTGCAGGGGAAGAAGACCATCGTGTTGCTTTCGACCGGCATCGATACTTCGCCTCCGAACCAGCGGGAAGCGGTTCTCGCGCGGCTAAAGACCAGCGACGTGCGCATACTGGCGATCTCTTTAAGCGGCGGGCTGCGTAATCCACCGGGCGGCAACAGCAAGGCATCTCCCGAAAAAACCGCAGCCGCAGCGCAAGGCTTCGCCGAGGCAGATCGTCTTCTCGCACTGATGACAGAAACCACGGGCGGCCGCGTCTATTTCCCGAATAGCGCCAAGGACTTCGCCGCCGTCTACGCAGAAATCGCTCAACTGGTCCGCCACGAATACAGCCTGGCCTTCGCGCCACCGGCGCACGACGGAAAAATTCACGCGATTGAAGTCCGCGTCTCCACCCCACTCAGCGCAACCCCAACTGCGCCTGCGTCAGGGACGGCCTATCGCATCGATCACCGTCGCGCGTACGTGGCACCAGTTCCCTGATTTCCCACGGCCGCACGCGACGTCTGCGGTCGACTAGCCAGCCAAGAAAGTAGTACCAGGCGAGCACAAACACAGGCATCAACGCCAAAAAGCTCACAACTTCACTGACACCCAACCGTGCCAGACCGGCAACCACGAATCCTCCGATAAGGAACGCAGGAAGAGCAGAGATCATCAGGCACTTTGTCAGCAGACCCGGATCGATCCAAACCTGTCTCAGATCCCAGCCTGTGCAATTCGTGTCTTCGGGCATGCAGCCTGCGGGCGTCGAACGCCACCGCAATTTGTTCAAAGGATCCGAATCCAGGCGGGCTGAGGCCCACCAAAAGTACCGTCTCGTGGTGTTGCGCATTTGGCGATTCACGTCAACGGAATGATAGGTTTCCACACCGAATAGAAGGAGCCCAACCAGCGGCAGCACGAACCTCCACCGGGTTTTCATACCTATTCAGACACCACGATTGGAGCTAATGTTCCGGAGAAAGGTTGGACTGGTCGGAGAATTCTCGGTCGGCCTACTCAAAATCCTTCATCATCTGCGCCATCTTGGTCAGTCTGTCGTTCACTTGGGCAAACACCGTGCCGGTCGCAAAGGTTCCATCCCCGTTGCGATGCCCCGCCGACTTCCCCGTTAAAATCTCGATTCCCTCTTCGATCTTCGCCACCGGCCAGATGTGAAATTTTCCTGTCGCCACCGCGTCCAGAATATCCTCGCGCAGCATCAGGTCCTCGACGTTCGCCGACGGAATCATCACCCCCTGCGTGCCCGTCAAGCCTTTGATCTTGCACACGCCAAAAAAGCCCTCGATCTTCTCGTTGACCCCACCGATCGCCTGGACGTCGCCCTGCTGATTCATCGAGCCTGTCACCGCGATGTCCTGACGCAGCGGCAGCTCCGCCAGCGCCGACACCAGCGCGTAGACTTCCGTCGAGCTCGCGCTATCCCCATCCACGCCCGAGTATGACTGCTCGAAGCAAATGCTAGCCGCCAGCGAGAGCGGTTTGTCCTGCGCAAACCGGCTCCGCAAATATCCCGAAATAATGTGCACGCCCTTATCGTGAAAACGCCCGCTCAAATTGGATTCCCGCTCGATGTTGATCACGCCCGTCTTCCCCAGCGCCGCCGTCGCCGTGATCCGCACGGGCTTCCCGAACGAGTATCCGCCGATCTCCAGCACGCTCAACCCATTCACCTGCCCAATGCGCGCGCCCTCCAGATCCACCAGCAGCGTTCCTTCTTCGATCATCTCGCGGATGCGCGTCTCGATCAGGTTGTGCCGCTCCATTTTCGAGGAAAGAGCCGTGCGCACGTGTGCGGCGCGTACCACCGATTCACCCACGGCAGCCGCCGCGTAGTGCGCCTCGCGCGCCAGGTCCGCAATGTCGACAAAACGCGCCGTCACCTTGTTCCGACGCCCCGCCTGCCGCACGCCGTACTCGAGCATCGCCGAAAACGCTCCGCGATCGAACGGCGACAAGCTCTCTTTTTCGCACAGCGCCCGCAGCCGCCCGGCGTATTCCGCGATCACGCCGTCGCTCAACGGCATCTCTTCATCGAACTCCACGCGCACCTTGAAAATCTTGCGAAAATCCTCTTCATACTCATACAAAAGCTCGTACATCTCGCGGTCGCCGATCAAAATCACTTTCACGTTGATCTGCACCGCTTCCGGCTTCAGCGCGCTGCCGCCAAACGGGTAAAACATCTCTAGCGGCTGAATTTCCAGCCGGTTGTGGTTCAGGGTGCGTTTCAGCGCCCGCCAAACGCCCACTTCGGACAACGCCTCCATCGAATACATGATCAAAAATCCGCCGTCCGCGCGCAGCAACGACCCGCCTCGCAGGTCCATGAAGTCGCTGGTCCAGCCACCGCGCGTGTCGTACGCCCGCTGGATGGTCCCAAACAAATTCGCGTACGTCGGCGTCGTCTCGAAGATCACCGGCGAAGCATCTTCCTCGCCGTGCGCCAGAATCACGTTCACGCCGTACACGCGGAACGGGTCGCGGTCCGGCCCGCCAGGAGGCTTCGGCGAGCCATCTGGCGATGGCGGAGGTTCGCCCTCATGCTCGCCCTCGCCTTCGCGCTCCTTGAAAGGATCGAGATTGTCAAGCAAGTGATGCCGCACCTCTTCCAAATATTCGGACACTCCCGCGTTCGGGTATTTTTCCTTCAGCTCCTCGATCACCCCATCGACCAGCACCGACGCCGCTTCCTGCTCCAAGTAACTCAGCTCGCTCGCGAGCTCGCGCGATAACGTCAGCGTCTTGCGATAAACCACCGTGAATTCCTGCCGGAACTGCTCGTACTTCCGCTCGATATCTTCCGCCACTGGTCCATCCAGCTTGCCCTCGTGAACCATCTTCGAGATGTCCTCGATCGGCACCATCTGCCCTTCCAGCACCGGAAAAATCTCCGGCAGCGCCACCGCGCCTACTTGCATGTGCCCGAGCGCGAACTGTTCCCGCGCGATCCGCCGCGTGAAATCGTCCATTAACTCCTTTTCTCGCACGGTAAAGCGCTCGACGATTCTTCCCTTTTGCCGCTGGAACGGCTCGCCCTCAAACACCTGCGGGATTCGTCGCCGTAGAAAATCGATGCCCGCCTGCATATCCTTTTTGAATGAGTTGGCCTGCCCGCGCGGCAGCGAGAGCAGCCTCGGCCGGTCCGTTATTTTGAAATTATTGACGTAGCAGCGGTCCATCGACGGTTTGGTCGGTGGGTGTAATTCTTCAATCATGCGTGCGATTGTGCCGCCGCGGCTGGTCCCCGCCAGCCCGCACACAAAAACGTTGTACCCGGGAGCCGAAAGCTCCGCGCCCATTTTCAGTGCACGCAAAGCGCGTTCTTGCCCGATGAAGCCCTCACGCAGCTCAGCCTGCGCCGTGGTTTCAAACGGCAGGCGCGAAGATTCACACTGCCAGCGAAGTTTTGCCGAAGGTAACTCGGCGTGCGCGGGAGCGGGTTTGTAGCCGTTCGAGCTCATCTGAGGCGGGTACTCTAGCATACGGGTACGTCCCTGCACCTAATTTCGCCCCATCTGTTTCCCAGCCGTTCATTAGATATTCACAGCCCTCTTCCGTGCTCTTGCTTCTTTATTTCTCTCTGTCTGTGTGCCTCTGCGCCTCTGTGGCCAATCCCTCTTTTTTTCACTCCATCCGCAACGCCCGCACCGGATCCAGCCGCGACGCCCGCCACGCCGGCAACAAACACGCCGCCGTCGCTACTCCCAACAAAATCACTGCCACCGCCACAAACACACCCGCATCCAGCGGCTGCACGCCATACAGCAAATCCCGAATCATCTTTGCCGCCGCGGCTCCTCCCGCCAACCCAAACACCAGCCCCAACGCAGCAGGCCGCAATCCATCCGCCAACGTTAGCCGCAGCACCTGCGCAGGCTGTGCTCCCAGTGCCATGCGCACGCCGATTTCGCTGGTTCGCTGCGCCACGAGATACGACAGCACGCCATACAATCCCACCGATGCCAGCAGCAACGATAGCACCGCAAATCCCAGTGTTAATTCCGCGCTGAAGCTCGCGTCCGTAGTCGATCGCCCAATGATCTGCTCCATCGTTTCGATGTCCGCCACCGCTAGGTCCGGATCCTTGGCGGCAATCAATTTCTGAATCGGCAGCGCGATCCGCGTCACATCCTGCCGCGACCTCACTACCAAGTTCGCGGAAGTTGACAACCCGGAATACGTCGGGTAGTAAATCATCGCATCCACCGGCCTCGTCACTTCCTCCCGCGTATCGCCAACCACTCCGATGATTTCGTAGTTTTTGAAATTCACGTTGTCGAACGCGACTCTCACGTGCTGCCCAATCGGATCTTCACCGGGAAAATAGGTGCGTGCCAGCGAGTTGTTGATCAGCACCTTCGTCGCGCCTTGCAATCGTTCGCCTTCGCGAAACGTTCTTCCCCGCAGCAGCGGAATGCCCATCGCCCCGAAATATCCCGGATCGGCAAATCGCCGCACTCCAAATTGAAATTGTCCCGGCGGCAGCGCCGGATGTTCTGGCACCGTGAACATATTGTCCCCGCCATAACCGTTCCCCGGCGCCTGTGAAACCAGCCCCGCCTTTTCCACTCCCGGCATCCGCCGCACGTCGTCGATCAGCTGCTCAAAAAATGTCATGCCTCGTCCGCCAGCTTATACCGCGCTTCAGGCAACGAAATTCGCATCGTCAGTACATTCTGCGTCGTGCAACCCATGTTCACGGTTCGCAGTGAGCGATAACTCTTCAGCAGCAAACCCGCTCCTATCAACAGCACCACCGTCAGCCCCATCTCCGCTGCCAACAGCATTTTTCGCAATCGCGCCTTGCTCTGGCCCCCGCTGTGCGTCCGCGCCGCTTCCTGCAGCGTCTGCACCAATGTTCTCCTCGCGCCGACCACGCCGAAATCACTCCGGCAATCACTCCCGCTCAGCAGCGTCACCCCCGCGGCGAACGCCATCACCGCGCCTCGACTGAATCGCGTCCGCCCGCGCCATGTCTTGCCGCGAATGCGACACCCATTGCACCGCCGCATACGCCAGCTCCAGCCCGATCGCGCCACCGCCACCGACAGCACTATGCTCTCCATGCATCTGCTCGCGGATCAGCCGCCACCTGCTGCCGCCCAGGGCGCTGCGAATCGCCGCTTCCTTCCGCCGCGCCGCCGCACGCGCCACAAACAGGTTCGACACGTTCAAGCACGCGATCACCAGCACGCACGCCGTCGCCGCCAGCAATGCATAAAGCGGGGTCTTGTAGTCGCCCACCACATCTTCCAGCAATGGACGCAAATTCGCTCCTCTTCCCCACGGTCTTCGTCGGATTCGCCGAACGCGAACCTCTTCTGGATCGCGTCCACCTCGCTCAGGCCCTGCGCCGGCGTCACGCCTGGCTTCAAGAGCGCCACCACGCGAAATTGATGATCGCCCACATCTTCAAGCGTCCTGGGCGCAACCTCATGCCGCACCGGAATCCACGCTTGTGTCACGGCGTCAGGATACGTAAACCACGCCGGCATAATCCCGACTACCGTATACGCCTTCGCATTCAGCTGCACCGTCTTCCCTACCATTCCGTGGTCGCCCGCCGAATCGCCGCTTCCATAATCCCCAGCTCAAAATTACGGTCGCGTCCGCGCCGCTGCGATCGTCAGACACCTCGAATCCTCGACCCAGTGCAGGCTGCACTCCCAACGCCCGAAACAAATCCCAGGAGCACGGCGCCCCCACCATAAGTTCCGGCAATTGCCCGCCCGTTCCAGACAGGTTGTACTCCGCCTGTTGCCACGCGCTCACATCCTCGAAGCTCTTCGCTTCCTTCAGCCACTCCAAGAACGATCCGCCTGCCACGCTGTTGTACGGAAACCTGCCGTCCGCGCTTCGCTCGTAGAGCATCACCAGCCGGTCCCGATCGCCAAACGGCAGCGGCTTCAGCAGCACCGATCGCACGATCGTGAACATCGCCGTGACGGCGCCAATCCCCAGCGCCATCACCAGAATCACCGCCAGCGCAAACCCCGGCGCGCGCCGCAACGGCCGCGTCACATAGCGCAAATCCCGCCCAACGTCGTCCAAAATCCCGATCGTATTCCAACGCCAAACGTCTTCCCGCACGTTCCGCCGGCTCCCGAATTTCACCAGCGCCCGCCGCCGCGCCTCCTCCGCAGACATCCCCCGCATGACATTCTCATCAATCTCATGCGCAATGTGCGCCTCGATCTCCCGCGCTAACTCCGCATCCTCGTCTCTCCGCCGAAAGAATCGCCCAATGTTCATTGCCCTTCCCCTCTTCTCTGTGCCCTTTGTGTTCTTCCCTTGTGCCTTCTGTGTTAATTCCCGGCTCTCTCTTCGCCTTTCCTCGCTTCCTTGCCTCTTCTTTTCCTACTCCGCCTCTCTCATCACTCTCGCAATCGCCTGCACCATTTGACGCCAGCGGTTCGTCTCAGTTCGCAATCTCTTCCGCCCCGCCGTCGTCAGCTTGTAAAACTTCGCCTTCCGGTTGTTCTCGCTCGTTCCCCAATACGACGCTACCCACCCGCGATCCTCCAACCGGTGCAACGCCGGATACAGCGAACCCTGCTCCACCTGCAGCACCTCGTCCGACGTGCGCTCGATCGCGTGCGCGATCGTATGCCCGTGCGCCGCGCCCATCACCAGCGTCCGCAAGATCAACATGTCCAGCGTCCCCTGCACCATCTCCTGCTTGTCCATCGCACGCTGTTGCGCCATGCATCCTCCCACTCGCTCTGCCACAGAAGTCTCGATCCACTCACCTAGAACGTCGATGCAAGTCACTATACTCCACTCGAACGTCTATGGGAAGTTCTAAACTCGACAGGCCGGCGTCTGGTGACGTTCCGTGATAGAACCTGCGGGTTTCAAGAAAAGGCCTTCGCAGAGACCAGCTACTTCTCCGCTGGAGGGCCTGCCAACTTGCGTGCCAATCCACATCATTGCTGTAACTTTTCGCCTGTTCGTGGATACCTATTACGACAGAACACGCTCTTCTCAATAGCCGTCAGGACCAGTTTGTCTCGCGATAAGGAGACCCCATGGCTACGCCGGCCGCACTCGGAACCGAATCCGCAAACGCAAAGCTCGTCGCACCACCGTGGCACACGGCGGCACTAGTGGCTCTGTTTCTGCTCTCGGCGCTTGGTGGGGCCTACTTTCAAAGGCAGGGCCGCGCACACCCGGAAACGTTGCAGCAACACCCCAACGTCGTGCCGCTTTACCTCTCTCTGATTGCCATGGAGTGGGGACTGTTCGTATACGTCTGGAGGGCCGGTTTGCTCCGCACTGGAACAAAACTCAGGGAGCTCATCGGGGGAAGGTGGACCAACGCAAGGGACGTTCTCGTCGACGTAGCCTTCGCCCTCGGATTATGGGGATTCTGGACGCTCCTCGACCTCGCCTGGGTTCACTGGCACGGGTACGCCCATGCCGCCTCCATCCAGACGATGCTGCCGCAGCGTGCTTTGGAGATCCTGCTTTGGATCCCCGTTTCCATCAGCGCAGGTGTTTGCGAAGAGTTTGTCTTTCGCGGCTACTTCCAGAAACAATTCGAAGCGTTCACGCACAGCAAAGAGACGTTTGTGCGCGTGTGGCTGCGCGATTTATCCCATCGAGTTCGGGGCGTGCCTGGTGCTCGGTCTCGCCTGCTGGACCATTTACTTCGCCATCCGCCGCCTCCGCACCAGCTGACAAGATCCAGTTTGAGCAAAATCTCGAAGGAAGGTCACGTACTCGTCGCCGCCATCTCGTCGCGTCGATCCATATAAACCCGAAACACCCCCATCGCCGCCGCCAAAATCGTTGGACCGATCACCAGTCCCAGCAGGCCGAACACTGCGAGTCCCCCGAGCACGCCAAGGAACAGCAGCAACTCATTCAAATGCGTCCGGTTGCGCAGCAGTAGCGGTCGCACCACATTGTCGGCCACGCCGGCCACGCCGCCACAAATCACCACCACCGCCAGACCTTTGCCCCAGTGGCCGTTGAACGTCAGCCACAGCGCCGCAGGTACCCAGATCAGCGCCGACCCCACAATTGGCACAAGTGAAAAAAAAGCGATTAGCAGCCCCCAGAAAATCGGCGTCGGTATCCCGCCGACGGTAAACGCAAGCCCTCCCAGAAGTCCTTGCATGCCCGCGATCACCAGCGCCACCGCCACGCTCGCAAAAATCAACTCCTTAGATTCGCTCAGCATGTCTCTTTGGATCGATTCGTCGAACGGTATCAGATGGCGCAAACCGCGCACCACGCTCTCTCCGTCTCGAAACATGAAAAACAGAGAAAAGATTACGATGAACAAATCCACAAAAAACGTGGCCAGATTTTTCACCAAGCTGGCGAAGTTTCCCGCCAAAAACGCCGCCACTCTTTCCGCGGCTTGCCGCAGTGGCTGTGAAAAGTCCGCCGATTGCCACTCGTCCGGTAACCGGTTGCGAATCCAATCGAGCGCATGCATCGGCAGGGCCTTGTCCGGATCGAGCAGAGCGCTCTGCATATGCGCGGAAGCCACAAGTGCCTGCCGCGTCGCGAAGACCAGCACGACGATCGCTGGCACGATCAGCAACAGCGTCACACCCAGCGTGCTGACGGCCGCGGCTTGCGTAGGCCGCAACCGCCGCTCGATGCGCTCGTGTATCGGATAAAAAAAGATCGCCAGCACCGCCGACCAGGCCAGCGGCACCAGAAACGGCTCCAGGATTCGAAAAACAAGGAATCCGAGCAGCAGCAGCGCACCGTACGAAAGTACGGTGGTCAACCGGTCACTCGTGGTCGCTCGCGGAGAAGGGGCGGGTTTCATGTCAGGTATATAATCGCACAGGATCGGAGGAGGGCTGACCTCGACCACGTCGAGGCCGCTCTGGACTAGGCCACCCGCACCGGGCACATCACACTCAACGTGTCTTTCAAACCCATTTCGCTCACTTCCTACCAGCTTCGTCTCCTTGCTGTACTTGCTTTGATAAACTTTGTCAACTTTGCTGATCGCCAGGCCATTCCGCCGCTGGTTCCCTTGATCCGCGACGAATTCGCGCTCACCAGCACGCAGATCAGTTACTTACAGGTTTCACTGCAAGCCGTCCTCGCACTCGCCAGCATTCCCTTCGGATTTTTCGCCGACCGCTTCAACCGCTCGCGCATCATCGCCGGCGGCATCATCTTCTGGAGCTTCGCCACCATCTTCACCAGTCACGTCCACACATTCACGATGCTGTTGCTCGCGCGCGCGTTCGTCGGGATCGGTGAAGCCGCCTACGCGCCTGCAGCGCAATCCATGATTTCCGGCGGCTATCCCCAAGCGGACCGCGCGCGCGCGCAATCCATCTTCGCCGCGGGCATGCTCATTGGCGGCACTGCCGGACAAGCCATCGGCGGCGTCGTTGGTCAGTGGCTCGGCTGGCGCGCGGTGTTTTACGTCATCGGCATTCCCGGCTTGCTGCTTTCCTTCGCGATTCTCGGTCTCGCCGAGCCGCCGCGCGGCCCGCGCAGCGAAGTCGTCCCTCTCTCTCGCTTGCTGCGGGTCCCCGCATTCTTCACGCTGATCGTCAGCGGCGTCATGATCACCTTTGCCAGCGTTGCATTCCTCACGTGGGGCACGGACTTCGTCGTTCGCTACAAGGATTTCAGCTTGAAGGAAGCGGGTGTTTCGCTGGGACCAACACTGCTTGTCTCCGGACTCATCGGCGTGCTGGCCGGCGGCTTCCTCGCGGACATGCTGCAAAAGCATTTTGCCTTCGGACGCATCCTCACCGTCGCGTGCGGTTTTCTTCTGGCGGCGCCTTTTGTTTTGTGGGCCATCACCAGCGAAGAAAAACATCAGATCGTCAGCGCTTTTTTTATCGCTGGATTCTTCATGTCCTGGTATCACGGTCCAGTCACCGCCGTGATTCACGACATGATGCCGCGCCGCGCGCACGCGTCCTCGGTCGGCGTGTACATGTTTGCGACGCAACTTTTCGGCGGGATTCTCGGGCCTTATGTTGTGGGGAGGCTCGACGATTTCCACGATTTGATTCTCGGCTTGCAGGTCGCTGTCGTAGTGATGGTGGGCGGCGCGCTGCTGATGTTCCTGGTGATGTATTTCATTCGCCGCGACGGCTTACGTCATCCCGAACTGGAAGCGTTCCACGCCGAACTCGGCGACTAGTCGTCTTTCGAGGCGGCAAGTTCAGCTCGCCAGTACGCCGAAAAACCCCGAGATAGTTCCTCGAACCAACTTCGCCATCGAATGACACGTTGCGCATGACGCGGGCGGAAACTCAGGGCGCCGCAGGGGCGGAGGCACGCGTGGCCATGGCAGCGGGTAGCGGATTGCTGGGAGATTCTTCGTCCCAGAGGATGCTTAGGACCCGCCAGCGGGAGCCATCATAGAAGAGCTGAATGCTGTTGATACCGCGAGTGAATGGTTTTTCGTTGGCGGCGTTGCGCGACTCGTAGCTGCTGAAGACCTGCGCAATGTTACCGAAGCGTTCGACGTGATTCACGATCGCCGACTCGAAAAATCCGTAGGTCTTGAAATAGTCGCCCGCAAGATTGATGTAATCGTCGACGTTGAGAAGGCGCACGGGATGGCTGGCACTTTCTTTGGTCGCGGAGGTGAGCCGCGCCTGTGGCGCGAAGAGGGAGCGGAAACGGTCCCAATCGCGCTCGCCCGGAGGCCCGGAGATCACGTCGTAGACGGCGGCCAAGATGCTCTCGACGGATTTCACGTCGGCGAGCTTGGCGGGCGGGACACGCGCGGAGAGATCTTGGGGAGGCGCAGCGGGAGCTTGCTGTGGCGTCGACGGCTTTTGCGCGGGCGCCTGCTGGGCCCAGGTTGGGTTGAAAACAACAAAAATACCCAGCATGGCGAGAAAAACGTTCCTCATGGAGTTCTCCATTCTGAAAGGCTGCGAAGAGCCTATCACCACGAACAAAATCCAGAAACGATTGTCAGCGGCGGAAGTGAGAGATGAGCCAGAGCAGGAACGACAGTACGATGCTGACGAGAATCGATGTGGTGATCGGGAAATAAAATGTGGAACGTTCGCCGCAATGAATGATGTCGCCGGGTAAACGGCCGAGTCGGAACGGGATTCGCCCGGAGAAATGGAGAAGCGCGCCCACACCGGCGAGAACCAGACCCAGCACCATTAGCGTGCGGCCAAAATCGCGGAACGGCTCCATCGAAGCTTCCAGAGAATCCCCTAGATCAGGTCGAGGCCGGGAAAAAAGTAGCCGATCTCGAAGGCGGCGGTGTCGGGCGCGTCGGAACCGTGCGTGCAGTTGTTGCCAATGCTGGTGCCGAGGTCGTGGCGGATGGTGCCGGGGGCGGCTTTCTTGGGATCGGTGGCGCCCATGGCGTCGCGCCACTTGCTGATGGCGCCGTCAGCCTCAAGGACCATCGCAAAGATTTTGCCAGAGGACATGAACTCCGTTAGCTCGCCGAAGAAGGGTCGAGCTTTGTGGACGGCGTAGAAGCCGCCGGCTTCGTCTTTGGTAAGGCGCATGGATTTGATAGCGACGATGGTGAATCCCGCTTTGTGAATGCGCGCGAGGATCTCGCCCTGCTGGCTGCGGCTAACGGCGTCTGGCTTGATGATTGCAAACGTGCGTTCGAGAGACAAGAAAGATTCCTCCAGAGAGATTAGAAAACGTGCCCGCCTCGGAAGGCAGCCGCTACATTACTTCAGGGCGGCGGCTACGGTGGTGCCCAGATCCGCTGGCGTTTCGATGGTGCGGATGCCGGCGGCGTTCATCGCGGCGTATTTATCTTTGGCGGTACCTTGGCCGCCGCTGATAATGGCGCCGGCGTGACCCATGCGGCGGCCCGGCGGCGCGGTTTGACCAGCGATGAAGCCCACGACCGGCTTTTTCACATTGGCTTTGATGAACTCAGCGGCGCGCTCTTCGGCGTTGCCGCCGATTTCGCCGATCAAAATGATGGCGTGCGTGTCGGGGTCCTCGTTGAACATGCGAATGGCATCGAGAAACGATGTCCCGATGATCGGGTCCCCACCGATGCCAATGCAAGTGGACTGACCGATGCCAAGGCGCGTGAGTTGGTCGACGGCTTCATAGGTCAACGTACCGCTGCGGCTGACGACACCGACGTGACCTTGCTTGTGAATGCGACCCGGCATGATGCCGATCTTGCATTTCCCCGGCGAGATGACGCCGGGGCAATTGGGTCCGATAAGGCGCGTTTTTGTGAAGTCGATGGTTGCGGCGACGCGAACCATGTCGATGACCGGAATTCCCTCGGTGATGCAAATAATCAGCGGCATTTCGGCGTCGGCGGCCTCGAGGATCGCATCGGCCGCGTAGGGCGGCGGCACAAAGATGACAGAAGCATTTGCGCCGGCGGTCTTGACGGCTTCGGAAACGGTGTCGAAGACGGGGCGCTCAAGGTGCTTTGTGCCGCCCTTACCTGGAGTTACGCCACCGACCACGTTCGTACCGTACTGGATCATCTGCTGCGCGTGAAAGGTTCCTTCGCGTCCGGTAAAACCCTGAACGATTAGGCGCGTCTTTTCATCCACAAGTACGCTCATCGCGCACCTCCCGCGAGAGCGACGACCTTTTGCGCGCCGTCTTTCATGCCGTCGGCGATGGTGAAGTTAAGGCGGGAGTCGCGAAGGATTTGCTGGCCGACCTCGACGTTCGTGCCTTCCATGCGAACGACAACGGGAACTTTGATGCCGAGATCCTTGGCAGCAGCGACGACGCCGGTGGCAAGAACATCGCAGCGGAGGATGCCGCCGAAAATATTGATGAACACTGCGCGCACGCTGGGATCGCTCATCAGGATGCGGAACGCGCTCTTCACCTGCTCGGCGGATGCGCCGCCGCCTACATCGAGAAAGTTTGCAGGCGAGCCGCCGGCGTACTTGATGATGTCCATCGTAGCCATGGCGAGGCCCGCGCCGTTGACCATGCAGGCGACGTTGCCGTCGAGCTTGATGTAGTTCAGCCCGTACTTCGAGGCTTCCACTTCGAGGGGATCTTCTTCGTCGAGGTCGCGCAGTTCGCGGAGCTCTTTGTGGCGGAAGAGCCCATTGTCGTCGAAGGTCATCTTGGCGTCGAGCGCGACAAGGCGGCCGTCGCCGGTCATGACACAGGGATTGATTTCCAGCAGCGAGGCGTCGGTATCGACGAAGGCGCGGTGGAGCGCCTGGAAGAAAGGCACGGCTTGCGTGGCGAATTCACCGGAGAGGCCGAGGCCGAAGGCGAGCTTACGAGCCTGATAGGGCTGAAGGCCAACCGCGGGGTGGACGGTTTCGCGCAAGATGGCTTCGGGATTTTCCTTGGCGACTTCTTCGATCTCCATACCACCGGCGGTGCTGGCCATGAAAACGACTTTGCCGACGGAGCGATCGACCAGGATGCTGAGATAGAGTTCGCGCTTGATGTCGAGCCCTTCTTCGATCAGCAGGCGCTTGACGATGCGGCCGCCAGGACCGGTTTGCACGGTGACCAAATTCATGCCCAGCATGTGGCTGGCGATTTCCGCGGCCTGGTCGGGCGAATGCGCGAGCTTGACGCCGCCGGCTTTGCCGCGGCCGCCGGCGTGAATCTGCGCCTTGACGACGACGATGGGTGACTTCAGACGATGGGCCGCTTCGCGGGCTTCCTCCTTGCTGAAGGCGACTTCGCTGCGGGGCGTGGTGACACCGTAGCGCGCCAGGATGGCTTTTGCCTGATACTCGTGAATCTTCATCGGGGTTAGTGTTCCATGTGGCCGAAGAGCGGCCAGCCAGTGTTAGAATTTGCGCATCTGCAAAACACTAAAGTTTAACCGGAAGGTCAGAACGGAGCAAGGTCGCCCCGAAATAGCCCCGCCCATGAAGGAAAACCGCAAACTCGGCAAGAAGTGGTTCGCAGAACCCCGCTGCGGAAGAACGGCAGCGTCGTAATGTGGGTCAAGCTGATTGAACGGATCGAAGGCGGACATGTCTTCACGCGGGCCGAAGCGGAAGCGACGATGGAGGAACTGCTGTGCGGGCGCGTGGAGACTCAGGAGATCGTGCGGCTGCTGCAGGCTCTGAACCGGCGGCCGGTGCAAGCGGCGGAGCTTGCGGGGTTTGCGAGCGTGATGCGGCGGCACGCGGCGCCGGCGTTTGCAGATGGAGAGATTCGGCCGGAGCGCATGGTGGACACGTGCGGAACGGGCGGCGACGGCCTCGACACGTTCAATATTTCGACGGCGGCAGCGATCGTAGCGGCAGCGGCTGGCGCGCATGTGGCCAAGCACGGGAACCGCGCAGCGAGTTCGCGTAGCGGCTCGGCGGACGTGCTGGAAGCCCTCGGAGTGCGCATTGATGTTCCCTTGACGCGCATGGGCCAGGCGATCCGTGAGGTGGGGATCGGGTTCTTGTTCGCTCCCGCGGCGCATGCGGCCACTCGCCACGCAGCGCCAGCACGAAAGCAGATCGGCGCACGCACAGTTTTTAATTTACTGGGGCCCCTGACGAACCCTGCGGGGGCGCAGGCGCATGTGCTCGGTGTTTTTTCTGCTGATGCGCTCGAACTGGTCGCGGCGACGCTGGCGGAGTTGGGCGTCGAGCGTGCGTTCGTCGTGCACGGCGCGGGCGGACTCGACGAAATCTCACTGGCGGGCGAAACGCAGGTCGCGGAGGTGAAGGGAGGCGTGATCCGCCGTTACACCGTCGCGCCAGAAGATTTCGGCGTGTCGCGAGCGCCGCTGGAGGCAATTCGGGGCGGCACGCCGTCTGAGAATGCCGCGACAATATGCAGCATCTTCGCGGGTGAACCGGGGCCGCGGAGGGACATCGTGGTGATCAATGCTGCCGCGGCGCTGGTGGCAGCAGGGATCGCTCCTACGCTCATGGATGCGGCGCGGCTTGCGGCAGGGGCGCTTTCTTCGGGGGCGGCGGAAGAGAAATTGGCGGCTTTGATTGCGGTGACGAGCGCCCCCCTCCCCCCTAGTTTTTTGTAAGTGTTCATTCTAAAGAGAGTTAAAGTCGTTTGTTTTGATACACTTTTGCAAGTATTGATTCTAAGCGGCTTACAGAACCTCTGTATTAACTCGCTGGTTACTAGAGCTTGCCTCATAGTCTAGAATGAGGTGATTCCAGAGTAGGAAAGAAGGTCTGATAGTCAGAAGAAGCACGGAGATGCAATGGCCACGGACCTAACAATGGGGATCAAGGCGAGCCCCAGAGTCACCAATCGATTGGCGGAGCGCTACTTTTTTTTGCGGGAATGGCAGTCTTACTTTTGGCCACAGTTTTTCTGGGATTCGCAAAGACTTATTATCTGGCGGGCATGTTCCGATCGCCGTCATAAAGCGTGGCCCCGGGAGAGACCGGGCCGGTGCCAAGGTTGGCGTCCCTAGCCTGCGTGACGACACCAAGCGTTTCCGGATGGGACGACATGAGGCTGCCGCCGAGCAGAGAAATGAGAACGGTGGCCATCAGGCGAATGGTGATTGTCACGGGAGCCCTCCGAAGGCGCTGCAGCTGTCTGTGCTTCCTGCTTATTTACTACCTTAGGTAGTTATCTTTGTATACTACTTCTTAATATATTGCAAGAGGATGTAAAGGTCCGGATTTTGAGGACTGGCGGGACGCGCCGTGGCCCCGTTTATGCTGAGAGCGCAGTCGTAGGGCGCCTTCGGATACAATCACGGGCATCGGTTGCTGTTGGTGCGGAGGTGATTTTGCGGCGTCTCGCCCTTTTGTTGCTTGCGGCTTTGCCTACCGCTGCGGTTGCGCAGTCCCCCGCAGTCAAACCACGCGTTGCGCCGGAACAGGTGGCACGTCAGGTGCGCGACTACCGGATGAAGAACGAAGATCGCATCGTACGGGAGCTGGCGGAATTTCTGGCGATACCGAACGTGGCCAGCGATACCGTGAATATCCAGAAAAACGCTACACACCTGGTGGAAATGCTGGAGGCGCGGGGAATCGAAACGCATTTGCTGGCGATTTCCGGGCGCGGGCCAGTGGTCTTCGGCAAGCTTACGACCCCGGAAGCCAAGCGCACGGTGATTTTCTACGCGCACTACGACGGGCAGCCGGTCGACGCGACGGCGTGGACCGATGGCAAGCCGTTCGAGCCGGCGCTGCGTACGGATTCGATCGAGGCGGGAGGCAAGCACGTCGCCTTTCCGGAGAACGGCCAGCAGGGATCGACGGTCTACAAAGACGATTGGCGAGTCTATGGGCGCTCGTCGTCCGACGATAAATCGCCGATCGTGGCGCTCCTAGCGGCGATCGATGCATTGCGCGCGGAGAAGATTCCGCTGGGCGTGAACCTGAAGGTGATCTTCGAGGGCGAGGAAGAGGCCGGCTCGACGAACTTACAACGCACGCTGGAGTTGCACAAGAATCTGCTGGGCGGCGACTTGCTGATCACGGCGGACGGACCCGTACACCAATCCGGGCGGCCGCTGGTTTTCTTCGGCAATCGCGGGGATATCGGACTGGACGTCACGGTATACGGGCCGGTGCGGGCGCTGCACAGCGGGCATTACGGAAATTGGGCGCCCAATCCGGCGATGGAGTTGTCGCGGCTGCTGGCGGCGATGAAAGATGCGGACGGGCGCGTGCTGATCGACGGGTACTACGACGATGTTGCACCGCTTAGCGAACTGGAGAAGGAGGCGTTGGCGCGGATGCCGGATAACGATGCGGAACTCGAACGCGAGCTTGGCATCGCGAAGCCTGAAGGCGGCGGGAAGAAGCTAGTGGAGTTGATCCAAGAACCGTCGCTCAACATCCGCGGAATAAACAGCGCGTATGTCGGCGAGCGAGCGCAGAACGTCGTGCCGGAGAGGGCGGAGGCGTCGATCGACGCACGGTTGGTGAAGGGCGAAGACCCACAGCGCAAGTTCGACCAGATCGTCGCCTTTATTCGCAAGCAAGGTTATTTCGTGACGGACCACGAGCCGACGATGGAGGAGCGTCGAGGGCACGCGCTGATCGCGAAGGTGATCAGCGAAGGCGGGTACCGGGCTTCGCGGACAGCGATGGATTTGCCGGTGTCGAAGGCGCTAGTGCAAGTCATGCAGGACGTCACGGAGGGCCGCACGGTAGTGGCACCGGCACTTGGAGGGAGCGTGCCAATGTACATTTTCGAGGATCTTGGCTTGCCGTGGATTGGCGTGCCGATCGTGAATTACGACAATCATCAGCACAGCGCGGATGAGAATTTGCGGCTCGGGCATTTTTGGCGGGGCATCGAGGTGTACGCGGCGATTTTGGCGGACTTGGATTGGTAGCGGCAACGCACGCCGGTTGACGGCTTGCTGAAGCGGCGCAGCATGGCGCGCTACTACAGGGAGAGGAAGTTCTTGAGGAGTTGCTTGCCGGATTGGGTTAGGACGGACTCGGGGTGGAATTGGACGCCTTCGAGTTTGTAGCGGCGGTGGCGGACGCCCATGATGATGCCATCGTCGGTTTCGGCCGTGATGGTCAGCTCGCGCGGCAGGGATTTGCGCTCGACGATCAGCGAGTGATAGCGCGTGGCGGTGAAGGGATCAGGCAGTTTAAGAAAGACGCCTTTCGAGTCGTGCTGGATCGAGCTGGTCTTGCCGTGAAACAGCTTCGGCGCGCGAATGATTTTTCCGCCGAACGCCGCGCCGATGGCTTGATGCCCCAGGCAAACGCCCAGGATTGGAAATTTTCCCGAGAGGCGCTGGACTAGCTCGACGCAAATCCCAGCATCCTGCGGCATACACGGTCCAGGTGAAATCACGATGCGCTCAGGTTTGCGCTTGGCAATCTCTTCCACGGAAATCTTGTCGTTGCGATGGACCTCTACGTCGCACCCCAGCTCGCCCAGGTACTGGGCCAGGTTGTAGGTGAACGAATCGTAGTTGTCGAGCAGGAGAATCACAATGTTCCTTTAGCGGCGCCTGCGCTCCGCGGACTCCAGCGCGGCGATGAGCGCGCGCGATTTGTTTACGCTTTCCTGATACTCGCCCTCGGGCGTGGAGTCAGCAACGATGCCGCCGCCGGCCTGCACGTGCGCCACACCATTCTTAACGACCATGGTGCGCAGGGCGATGCAGGAGTCCAGGTTACCAGCAAAATCCATGTAAAGGACGCCACCAGCGTAGATGCCGCGGCGGGTGCGCTCGAGTTCTTCGATGATCTCCATGGCGCGAACTTTTGGCGCGCCGGACACGGTACCCGCGGGAAAGCAGGCCATCAGCGCGTCGAAGCAATCGACATCCTCGCGCAAGCGGCCGCGCAGGCTCGATACGAGGTGCATCACGTGCGAGAAGCGCTCAACGGTCATGAGCTGCTCGACCTTCACCGTGCCGTAGTCGCACACTCGTCCAAGATCGTTGCGCCCGAGGTCCACCAGCATGATGTGTTCGGCACGCTCTTTTTCGCTGGCAAGCATTTGCTTTTCCAGGCGCAGGTCTTCGGCCTCGTCTTTGCCGCGCGGGAGCGTCCCTGCAATCGGGCGATAGAAGACGTCGCGGCCCTGGACCTTTACCAACATTTCCGGGGAACTACCCACGACTGCAACATCGTTCATCTGCAGAAAGAAAAGATACGGAGACGGGTTTAGCGCGCGCAGCTCGCGGTAGATGTCGAAGGGCTCGGCTTTGGTCTTCACCGAAAAGCGCTGGCTGATCACCACTTGAAAGATGTCGCCGGCACGGATGTAGTTCTTGCATTTGCGAACCGCGGCAAGATACTCGGCGCGCCGAAAATTCGAGGTGACCTTGAGCGGCGAACGCTTCCCGGCCCGCGGCTCGGTTCTGGGCTTTTCCGCGGCCACGGGTTGTGCCAGCAATTTTTGCGTCGCCCGTATTTCGCGAACGGCAGCGTTGTATTTCGATCGGAGAGTGCCGTGGCCCTCGGTAAAGGCGTTTCGCACGATCCACAGACGATGCTGCACGTGATCGAAAGCGATAATTCCGCGATAAAACATGAGCATGGCGTCGTACAGGCCGATCTCGTCGCGCAGACGCTTCGGCAAGCGCTCGATGAGCCGCACCATGTCGTAGGAAAAGTAGCCGATCGCGCCGGCAACGAGCGGCGGCAGCCCCGGTACTCGCACCGGACGGAAGCGTTCCATGTGGTTGCGGAGAAACGAGACCGGATCGCGCTCCTCCCACACCACGCGCTCGCGGCTTTCCATAACGCAGGCACCGCTCGCATAGCGAAAGACTTCCTCGGGATGCGCGCCGGCAAACGTGTAACGCGCGATCTTTTCGCCGCCCTCAACGCTTTCCAGCAGGAACGAATATCGCGCGCCCTGGGCAATCCGCAGGTAGGCGCTCACCGGCGTGAGCAGGTCCGCGGGGAGCACATCGAAGACGGGGATCAGATTCCCCTGCTTGGCCAGGCGCTGAAATTCGCGAAAGTCCGGCTGGATCACCGCGGCCTCCGTGGCTTGGCCGGTTCGCGTGATTCTTCGGCGCGCAATGCGGCGATGACGGCGCGGCGCATGGCCGCTTCAGGAGCGCGCCGCTTCATCCAAATCTCCCACTGCGCGATTCCTTGCGCGAGAAACATGTCGATGCCGGAAACCGTGGCGATGCCTTTGCGTGCGGCGAGTTTCAGCAGGCGGGTCTTTTCGGGCCGGTAAATGAGGTCCATGACAATGCGACAGTGTAACTCGCGGGGAGCCAGCGGCGAAATTTCCGTGTTGGGATACATGCCGATCGGAGTGGCGTTGAGAATTGCGTCGAAGAATTCGGTCTGTAGCGCGCGGCGCGGCACGACCTCTCCGCCCACCGCACGCGCCAATTCACGCGCAACGCGCTCCCGCCGCGCGCAAATGGCAACGCTGGCGCCGGCGCGCGCGAGCGCGAAGGCCGCGGCACGCGCCGATCCGCCAGCACCGAAAATCAACACGCGGCTTCCAGCGAGGCGGAGTTTTTTCTGCAGCGCGCGCAGCACGCCGACGTAGTCCGTATTGCAGCCCGAAAGCGAGCCATCCCGGCGCACGACCACCGTGTTTACCGCGCCGATGTCCGCCGCCAAAGGATCGCATTCTTTCAGGTGCCGCAAGATGGTCTGCTTGTGCGGGATGGTGACGCTAAAGCCGCGAATGCCGAACTCGGGCACAGCCTTCAGAAAATCACGCAAATCACGCACCAGGAAGGGCAAATAGACAGCGTTCACTCGGCGCGCGACAAACCCGGAATTGTGCAGCAGCGGGGACAGGGAATGCCCAACCGGATTGGCGATCACGCCGAACACCTGCGTGCGGCGCGTAAGCTCATGCGCGCGGTACAGATACTTCAGCTCCTGAAGCGATACCTGCCCGGGAGCGGTAGCCTGCGCCACCGGAGCGTATGCCAGCGCACTGCCCTCCCGCAGGGCGAGGATGCGTGCCGGCAAGCCAACTTCGCCCATGGGTGCAACGACGCAGTTCTTCGAGCGGCGCGCAAAGCGGAGGAGCCGAATACTATCGGCGATGGTTTGCGACTGCACGGCGATCTTGATGACGTCGAAGTCGCCGCGCCGCGGCACGTGGACTGAACGGGCGAGTTGCGGCGTGCGGCGAAAGTCGTGCATGGAGAGCATAACCCTCGGCGGGACGGCATATTCGCGAACCGATTGGCCGGGTAGCTTCCGAACGGTTTCGACCTCGAGATCGCACCACTGGCAGCCCGCTTCCCGGGCCCGGATCAACCAGTAGAGCTGGGCCTCGATGTTCCCGGGGAAGAGCCCGCCAGCCCCAATGCGCCGGCAGGTAGCCAGAAAGGTGGCAGCCCGGTGGGGGCAGCGACCCAGCCAGCGAAGGAGGCGAGCGCGTTCCTTGTCGCTGGCCAGCCAGTCGAGCCGCAGCTCAACCGTGAACGCCTCGCACAGCGCCAACCTGACTTGAGCGGCCATCTTTGCCGCCGTGGGTGCCGCCACCACGGCGCAGATGCGCCCGATTCCCGACCCGAACCGACCCATACCCCACCTTCCGCCGCTATTCTATTGAAAACACGGCGCATAGCAAAATGAATCTCCCTTGCCGGGAGACCGTATCAAAAGTGTAAAGCCGCTCCGCCCAATTTGTTGACGCGTCCGGGGTAGCTTGTTAGCTTCGTTGAGAACGTCCCCGCACGGCCCATAGGGCGTGTTTCCGAAGGAGCATTGTAATGCGCGCCAACCTAGCTGCGTTGAGTCTTTCGCTTCTTGCAGGTGCGACCGTCTGTTCGGCGCAGTCTCAGTACGCGCCGCAATCGACCGTACCTTCGGCCAAGCAGGCCGATGTCTCGAACGTATATTGTGCAGGCTTCATCAGCGACCCGAAGATCTCCACCGACATCCGGGTAATTTCCGGCGAGCAGTCCGATTATAGGATCACTTACGCGCGCGGCGACAATGTGTTCATCGACCGCGGTGAAGACAAAGGCGTTAAAGTTGGCGACCGCTTCACGATCTCGAGGCCAGACACCGATCCTGCCAACGAGTGGTTCAATGGCCAGGTGAAACTGTTGAAGGCTATGGGTACGCTCTACCGTGATGCCGGTGTGGTGCGCGTCGTCAGCGTTCAGTCCAAGACCTCCATCGCGGAAGTGGTTTTCTCTTGCGACTACATACAGCGCGGCGACATCGCGCGTCCCTTTGAGGAGCGCCCCACCCCGCCATTCAAAGACCCCGCGGCCTTCGATCACTTCGCGCCGGTCAGCGGGAAACCGGTAGGGACGATCATCACTGCTTTTGACTATCACCAACTGCTGGGGCGGGGTGATACCGCCTACGTAAACGTGGGCGCTGAGAAAGGCGTGAAAGTGGGCGACTACATGCGCGTGTTCCGCCAGCAAGGCGAGGCGAAACAGGTGGCCGCTGCGGTCAAAAAGTATCAGTACCAGGTGTATGGATTTGGAAGCTCACCGGTGAAGTATGAATGGAAGGACTTGCCCCGCGAAGTTCTCGGCGAGGGCATAGTGGTGAACGTCACCAGGAATGCGGCTACCGTGCTGCTTACCTACAGCATGGTTGACATGTATACGGGTGACTACGTCGAGGTCGAATAGGTCCTACGCCAACCAACTTTCAACGCCCGCGCCGGCTCTTCGCAGCGCGGGCTTTTCATTTGGATCGATTCACGGCCCGGCAGCACTTCCCTTTGCTTCGTCTGAAAACACCTCGCATGTGAAGCCAAACACTTGGGTTCCGCTCTCTCGCCACGCGTCGCGCGGCAATTGGGCTTTGCGGCAAGTCTCCTGGAGAAACTGGTCGGGGGAAAAATGGTGCTCGGCGGCGACCTGCGGCAGTAGCAGGCCGCGCTGCCTGCCGCGGGAAACCAGGAGGCCGTGACGGCCAATTTCAATCTCCTCCGGGCGCATGGGAGCAGGCGGCGAAAGCAGCGAAATCTCGATCTGCAATTCGCCCAGCTCTTCCGGACGCATGGGAGCGAACCGGGGATCCTGCAAGGCAGCGCTCGCGGCACAACGGACGGTACTCTCGGCCAGGGGCTCTTCCGCTTCGATCACTCCAATGCAGCCACGCAGGCGCTGGCGGACGTGCAGCGTCACGAATATGCCGCGCCGCTCGGAAAAAACACCTTCGTGCGGGATTTGCTCCGGGAGACGCCCGTAGACGGCATCGACCACCGCTTGGCGCGCGAGTCGCAGCAGTGCCCAGCGGTCGGCGTCAGAGAGGGACGGCATCCTCGGTCTTCTTGTGGCTCTCCATCATGCGGAGTTTTCGTCGCTGCTTGATGCGATCGTCAAGCTGACCCCAGAAGCGCAAGAAATATTGGGCGGCGGAAACCAGGGCGCTGACGACGACCAGCCAGAGCAAAAGGAGAGCCAAGGGCTTCAAGGAAGGATGCCGGGCGCCAGCGATCAGGACGGCGACCGCACAAACCTGCAACACCATTTTCGTCTTCCCGAGCACCGAGGCAGCGATCGTGAAGCCTTCCGCGGAAGCGATGTTGCGTAATCCGAGGACTGTAAATTCGCGCCCGATGATGATGACCACCATCCAACCGGGTACCAGGTGCATGTCGACGAGAGAGACGAACGCCGCTGAAATCAGGAGCTTGTCCGCGATCGGATCCAGAAGGATGCCCAGCGTCGTCACCTGCAGTCGGCGACGCGCGAAATAGCCATCCGCCCAATCGGTGGCTGCCGCCATCAGCAGGATCAAGACGCCCCAGAACTCGAAATGCATCGGGAAGCCCCACACCTCGATGTTGGGGCTGCGCGTCAGTAGGATGACAATTAGGACGGGGACGAAAAAAATACGCAGCAGCGTCAGTCCGTTCGGCAGGTTCATAGGCGCCCAGCGGCGGGAAGCCGCCTGTGTGGCCACAGCCACCACCGCGCCTCACTATAGACCCCAGTACCGCAGGCGTCAACGCCCGCGGCGGGCCATAAATGCTTAAGCGAGCAGATACTTCCGAGCGGTCGGAAGGCCGTGAGCAAGCGGAGAAAGGGAATACTCTTTCGTAACACATTTGCTGCAACCCTGTGCAAATGTTGGAATTAGCGGTGAAGCGGTCACTCTGCTAGGCAGGCAATCGCAACGACCGAGCGCGAGAATAAGCTGCTTACTATGTGCTAGTTATGGGACATTCCTGAAACCCGCAACTGCGCCCTACGACTCGGTCGCCGAACGGCGCTGCACGCAGGGCTTCAGTTTCCACAGTGTTTTCCACAGCAAGGCGAGCTTTCTGAACACTTTCTGGCTGGCTCGTAGTGGCGGGGTTTCCCTCGAAAAATGGCCCCGTTTGGGATGGTTACCCGAAAGTTACGAGCGAGACGCTAGCTGGGAGTCGAACGGCTCAAATGGCGTGGGGTCCACGCAACAGCCGGACGGGAAGAAAGAAGAGCGCGCTCAACAGCGCCAGGACGCCGCCCACGGCAATCCCCGCGATTCGGAAAGGCAGCAAAACCAGCCAGACAAACGGGTACAGGATCAGCGCGATCAGCGCTAGTGGCCAGCACAGGACAAACAGAATGCACCAAAGTAGAAAAGAAGCCATGGCAGTTCCCTCTCCTCTTAAGTTACGTCAGCGCAGCCCGAGAAGTTCCGTGCGCGAGATATTGGCTCAAACGCAGCCGCCGCGCAATAGAGACCGGCACCTCGGCATCCAGGACCATGTGCGAGTCCTCGACAGCGGAATGTAGCACACGTCCCATGGCGTGAACGAGGGCGAGCGTGCGCCCCTCCGCCAGTGGCAACCGCAGGGACAGTGTGACCACGGGATCGACGGGCAACGCCGCGTCCATGCGTCGCAGCAGCTCGTCGATGCCCGCGCCTGTTAGTCCCGACACCAGCACTGGTCCGGAGTTCGCCGTTCTCGCCACGCTGGACACGAGCGTTTCCCTTTGCTCGGGCGTCAGCAGATCGACCTTGTTCAACACGCGCAGCTTCGGGCGATCGGTGACGCCAAGCTCGTGGAGAATCTTGTCCACCTCTTCGTCCAGTTCATCGTGATGAGGATTCGAGACGTCGCTCACGTGGAGGATCAAAGCTGCTTCCTGAACTTCTTCCAGGGTCGCGCGAAATGCCGTAAGCAAGCCTTTGGGAAGATCGCGGATAAATCCGACGGTGTCGGACACAAGCACGCGGCGGTTTGACGGCAGGCGAAGCGCGCGAATCGTGGGATCGAGCGTGGCGAACATGCGCGACGACACCAGCACTTCGGCGCGGCTGAGCGCGTTGAACAACGTCGATTTCCCGGCGTTGGTATAGCCAACGAGCGCGATCGTGCCGAGCGGAACGGCATTGCGCGCTTCTCGCCGCAGCGAGCGCTGTTTGCGCACTGCCTCGATGCCCGCTTGGATTTTGCTCACGCGATCGCGGATGCGCCGCCGGTCAGTCTCCAATTTCTTTTCGCCGGGGCCGCGCACGCCGATGCGTCCGGCTCCACCCCCGGCACCACCGGCCCCTCCGCCACCGCTCTTTCCGCCGAGCCGCGACATCGCCGTGCCGTGACCCGTCAGGCGCGGCAGCATGTAGTTCAACTGCGCCAGCTCGACCTGCAACTGCCCTTCGCGGCTGCGCGCGTGCTTTGCAAAAATGTCCAGAATGAGTTGCGTGCGGTCGATCACGCGGCATTCCGTGGATTCTTCGATGTTGCGCTGCTGCATCGGCGAAAGGTTGCCGTCGAAAATAATCAGCGGGGCTTTGTGCGCCGTTGCTTCGGCGCGAATCTCATCCAATTTGCCGCGACCGACCAGCGTCGCGGGATCGGCAGAATCACGGACTTGGTACACTGTGGCCGCCACTTCCGCGCCGGCGCTGCGCGCCAACTCAACAAGTTCCGCCAGCGATTCCCGCCCTTGTTCGCCCGCGGGCATACCGGGAACGCGCCGCGCGCGCTTCCAGGTCACGCCGACAAGCAACGCTCGCTCCGCTGACGAAGTTTTGTGCGGCGTTTTCATAAGTAGTACGGAACCGGAGTCATCGTGCTGAATCGGGCCGTCAGTATGGGCGGCGACAACGCAGGCCAGCGAGGTGGGGGCGATCCATGTCGAGATTATACGCTCGTCGCTTCCTCACCGCGACTTGCATTCAAAACACGCAGCGGGCCGGTTTCCCGCATCAGGCCTCGTGGTTCCGAGCTAAGTCTGGGGTCGAGCTACCCGGCAACTGGTTCGATGACGACGGCCCGCGTAGAGCGGGTAGAGGCATCCGTGAGCACCTCCCCACGACAGGCAACACGCTCTCGATGCGTAAGACCAAATCGGGGGACTATTCCAGCTTCGGATTGTCGAACGCCTCTTATGGGGTACTGATTGAACAAACTTGCCCTTTCTTACCATGGGCGCGCCCGGCGATTCCTTCCACACTGCGATGGATGCCAGGAGGCTTGGGAATGGCGCAAAGAAGCAGCTTTGCAGAAATAAAAGCCGAGCAGGCCAGAATGACCGAGAGTTGGAAAGCGGAAGGCCGCACAAGCGAAGCGTGGGCTGTCGCGGACCCGGAAATTGTCGAAATCTTTTCAGCTGGAGTTGTCTTCGGTGTGAAAGCGGGACGCCGCAATCGCCACGACCCGGCATACACGCCGGACGAATGGCGCAAAGCATTGCGTGAGGCTATGGAAAAAGCGGCTGCCCTTGAAGCAAAACTGGAAAGAGCCACCGCAGCCGATGCCACGAAAGTGAAAGAGTAAGCCTTGTGGGGCTAGCTGGGGGCAGCGGCAGAGGCTAACTCCCAACAGATCGGATAGTCGGAAACGGACCCGCTACTCAAGGCCCTGCTCGTGAAGCCACGTCAGAGTTTGGCGTTGCACTCGCGCGTCGTCGCCAAATCCTTCGCACCAGTACACGCCAGGCTCGCGGCGAAACCAGGTCAATTGGCGTTTGGCATAGCGTCGTGTGGCCTGCTGAATCGCGGCGCGAGCCTGATCGACCGTGGACTCGCCGCGCAAGACGCCTCGCAGCTCGCGGTACCCAATGAAGTCGAAGGGTTTCGCATTTTCGACCAGCCCACTGTTCACTAAGGCGCGCACCTCGTCCATCCAGCCGCGTTCGAGCATCGCATCTGTTCTCGCTTGAATGCGCTCGTTCAGCGCTTCGCGCGGTGGACGCAGTCCAATTTTCAACGGGCACCATCCCTCCAGCGGCGTGCGGCCCGACCGGTGCACTTCGGAGACGGGGCGCTTCGCGAGCAAGCACACTTCGATCGCCCGGATCAGCTTCTGCTCGTCGGCCGGCGCAATCTTGCGAGCCGCTTCCAGGTCGAGCCGCTGCAACACGCGAAACAAATGCCCTGCCGGATGACTCTCCCGGCTGGCTCGCAGCCTTTCGCGAAGCTCTTCGGACCGCTGCGGAACGTCCGCCAATCCCTCGAGTAGCGCGCGGAGATACAACCCGGTGCCAACAGTGAAAAGGGGAACGCGCCCGCGAACGCGCAAGCCGTCGAGAACGGCGATCGCCATCTGGCGGTATCCGCCCGCGGTCGCTTCTTCACTCGGCGCGAGAACATCGATCAGATGATGAGGAATTCCGCGGCGCTCCGCGACGGTGGGCTTTGCAGTGCCAATGTCGAAGCCGCGATAAAGCTGCGTCGAATCGCACGCGACCACCTCGCCGCCAAGCTGCTCGGCGAGCCACACGGCAAGCGCCGACTTGCCCGACGCCGTGGGGCCAACGACGGCGACAAGCGGCAAGGGCGATTTTTCTGGACTCATCGGAAGATGAGATGACGAGCGCGAACGAAGATGAAGACGAGCACAAATAGCGCCAGCAGAAGGCTTCCCAGGACCTGTTGGCGTACGAGTTTCACTAGTGTGCGTAGTCTGGCTGAAGATTATAGTAATACGTAAATCGCAGCTCGATGTACGGCCCGCTAAATGCCGAGGGCAGTGGCTCGAACGGCGTGGAAGCGCGGATCGAAGAAATCGCCGCGCGATCCAGTGGCTCTTTCCCGGAAACATGGACCGCGAGCGGCTCGCCATCGGGAACGACACCATTTTTCATGATGCGAAATTGCAAAGAAACGACGCCTTTGTCTCCCAGCTGTACCGACTCCGGCATCACCGAGAACCAATTTCGTTTCACGGTGATGTAAACACGGTGTAGATAGTCGCTGAAGTCCACGCCCTCAGTGGGCGTCAACATTTCAATAGGGCCCATTCCCGGTCCGTGCCCCCCGCCGCCAGGCACGGTCGGAAACTGTCCGCCGCCTCCTCCCGTCGCAGTGGGCGCGTTCATCTTGGAGGCCTCGCGAATGGAATCCTGAAGCGAATGACCCAGCGAGCTCTTCGGCAGAATGAGCGAGTGATCGGTAGATTGCTGGTCGGGGGTTTCCAGCTTGATAGGTTGCTTCGGTGCATCCGCCTTTGCCCGGCTGTCATCCGGCTGGGGCTTGGGAGGCGTTGCATTGGGTTGCGGAACGGGAGCGCTCGGAAGATTCTTCTCAACGCGCTCCGGTTCTTTGGGGGCAGGAGGAGCCTCGATCGTAGGAGGAGCTACCCTGCGAAGCACTCGCGGATCGACGTGCACCACCGGGGGTCTCGGGCGAGGTGCGGCCTTCAACTCGTCGAGAGCACCCGGTGGAAGCAGGATGGTCATTTGCCGGCGTGCAAGTTCATCCTCTTCGCGCGTAGGCGCGTGCGGCGGAAAGATCTTGGGCTCGAGGATAATCAGCGCGATGAAGATAACGTGAAAAACGAACGAAGAGATGCTCCGGATCCACTCTTCGCGAGTCTTCTCTTCCGACGGCTCCTTGTTGAGGAGATTCACCTCGCCGGTCATGAAAATATCGGCTTCGACGAGATCGGTCGGGGCCTTTTCCAGCGGCGTGATTATTTCCGGAGGCGAGGCTCCCTGCGGCACCGTGATGCGCTCGTCCATGTCGGTGGATTGCAGCGGCAGGTCGCTCTTTTCTTCGATCGCGAAGTCTTCGCGCTTTACGTCGCGCGGAACAACGACTCGCGCGGCAATGGAATCGAGCGGCAGCGACGACGGGATATTCGTGTGCCCGTCCAAGTGAACGATGGGTAGCATCGCCGGGACGAGCGTGCGCTCATCCAGCGTGGAGGGACGCCGCCGCGATGTGGGAGTATCCGCGGCGGGCGGCTTGGCGCCATGCGGAACTAGGAACCTAGGGATCATTTGTCCGTTTTCTGCGCTGCGGCGAATGCTACCAATTGGACGCGCTCACCGTGTTCCTGGATGCTTGCCATTACGCGCTCGGCTAACTCCAATGCCGCTCGGCCGGTTGTCCCGTTGGTTCGCGGCTCGCGTCGGGTGCGCACTGCGTCCACGAACGCCTCCAGCTCCGCCCGCAACGGCTCGACAGGGTGCGCCGGCAGCTTCTCAAACACAAACTCCGGCTGAGGTCCCGGCTTCTTGACGGCCACGCGCAGCGCATCGCGGCGCGCGTAGTCCAGCGAAATGTACTCGTGCTGCTGAAAGAAGCGCATCTTGCGCACACGTTCCGTCGAAACCCGGCTGGCGGTGACGTTGGCGACCGCGCCGCCTGCAAATTCCAGCCGCGCGTGCGCGATGTCCACCTTGTCCGTCAGCACCGGAATCCCCACCGCTTTCACTTCCGTCACCTGCTCTTTCACTAGCGTCAGCAGTATGTCCAGGTCGTGAATCATCAAATCGTAGATGACGTCCACGTCGAGACTCCGCGCCGTAAAAACACCGAGCCGGTGCACTTCAAAAAAAAGCGGATGATTCAGTATCGGCTCAACCGCGAGGACCGCCGGATTGAACCGCTCCACGTGGCCTACTTGCAGGATACGCCGAAAGCGCTTGGCAGCGTCGAGCAGCGCATCCGCCTCCGCCAGGTTCGTCGCCATGGGCTTCTCGACGAGTACGTCGAATCCCATCTCCATCAGCGTGCAGCCAACGGCAGCGTGCTCGACCGTGGGCACCGCGACGCTCACCGCATCGACGCGCCCGTTCAGCTCTTCCAACCCGCGGAATGCTTGCGTTTGAAATTCCGCCGCGATCGCAGCGGTGCGCTCGGCGTTCTTGTCATAGACGCCGACCAGTTCAGCGCCCTCAATTTCACGGTAGACCCGCGCGTGATTGCGGCCGAATTCACCGGCACCGACGACGGCGACACGCACTTTCTTCGTTTGCCCTGCCGCCGCGCTCATTCTTTGTTCATTCCCCCGGAAGCGCCGCTGGGTTCCATAGAAGTCGCAGGAGCAAACGCCTGAATCGCGATTCCAGCCGCGTCCGCCTGCTCGATCAATTTTGTTCTGTCAAACAACAGGGTGCGCCCGGCATCGAGGGCCAAAGCCGTGGCGCGGGCACTCTTCATCTGTTCGATGGTCGGCAGACCAATCACGGGTACATCGAAGCGCATATCTTGCCCCGGCTTGCTAACTTTCACGACCACGAGCGGCTTGCCGTTGGCCAGGCGCGCGGCTCGCGCGATCGTTTCGTCAGTGCCTTCCATCGCCTCGACCGCTACGCAAGCGCGGTCGGAAATCACCACGGTTTGCCCAATGTCCATCGCGGAAACTTGCCGCGCCACGCCGAGTCCATACGCAATATCGGCGGCCTCGCGTTCGTCCGGTGCGCGCCGCGTGAGTACGCCCGGTTCGGGCACGAGCGGCTTCAGAAAATGCGTCGAGTCCACCAGGCGAATGCCTTCGTCTTCGAGCACGCGGGCGACCGCTCCGATCAGCGCATCGGTATTTTTCCGCTTCAGCGAAAACAACAGTTTCGCCAGCTTCCAATCCGGCCGGATCGAACTGAAAATCTTGTTGTGCTTTACTTGCCCGGCCATCACCGCTTGCGTTACGCCTTCTTGATGCATTAAGTCGATGGCCTTGCTCAGCTCACCGAGGCTCACCCAGTGCAGCCGCTTCGCCAGTCGCTCCAGCTCCGCGGATGCCTCTTCCTTCAGCGCGATCACCGCCATCTCGATGCCCTGCGTGCGTGCTCCTTCGAGCACGAGGAACGGAAAGCGCCCGTTGCCCGCGATCATTCCCCAACCCGAGGGGCCCCAACTTGTCGTGCTTGCGTCTGCCATGAAGTGGCCGTCGACCGAACCTTACTTGACGATGCCGCGCTCGGCGGTCTCGATGAATTGAATCAATTCCGTAACGTCCGCCGATTCCCCCAGTGAACTCCGCATTTCGGCGAGCGCCTGTTTGGTGTTGAGTTTCGAACGCACCAGCAAGCGAAATGCCTTCTGCAAAGCCTGCATGCGTTCGTCAGAGAACCCTTTTCGCTCGAGTCCGATCTTGTTCACGCCGAAGCAGGTGGTTTCGCGCTCGGTCACCACCAGCGAAAACGGCGGCACATCCTGCGTGATCACCGTCGAGGCGCCGATGTACGCATGGCGGCCCACGCGGCAAAATTGGTGTACCGGCGACGAAAACCCAATCGTCGCAAAATCCTCCACAATAACGTGCCCTGCCAGTGTCGCTCCGTTCACGAACAGCGTACTGTCACCAACGCGACAGTCGTGTCCAACGTGGGATGAAGCCAAAAACAAATTCCTGCTCCCGATCGTAGTGATTCCGCCGCCTTTTGCGGTGCCGCGGCTGACGGTGACATATTCGCGAAAGGTGTTCTCGTCGCCAACGGTCAGTTCCGTCCTTTCGCCGCGAAATCCCAAGTCTTGCGGATCGCCGCCCACCGAGCAGAATGGATGAAACACATTGTTCCGGCCGATTTTCGACGGTCCTTGCACCACGGCGTGAGCGTGCAGCACGCAGCCGTCACCCAACTCGACGTCTTCACCGACGACGGCGTACGCGCCGATCTGAACGCCCGAGCCCAGCTTCGCGCCCGGGGCCACTGCCGCGTGCAAATGGATGTGCGCTGCCTTCATTTCTTCGCGTCGCCAGCTGGAGCCGCCGGCTCGCGGTCCACCATCTTGCACATCAGCGTCGCTTCGGCGGCCAGTTGCCCATCCACCGTGGCGCGGCCTTCCAGCTTGCAAAAGTCCCCGCGCCACGAAAGCACTTTGATCTCGAGTTTCAGCTGGTCGCCCGGCACCACGGGCCGCCGGAATCGCGCCCCGTCCACAGCCACGAAGTACAGCAGCTTGCTTTCGCGCTCCGGAATTTCCAGCAGCAGCAATAGCCCGCCCGTCTGCGCCATCGCCTCGATGATCAGCACGCCCGGCATGATCGGTTTGCCCGGAAAATGCCCCTGAAAATGAGACTCGTTGATCGTCACATTCTTGATGCCAACGATGCGCTTCAGCTTCTCCATTTCAAGAATGCCGTCCACCATCAGAAACGGATAGCGGTGCGGCAGTATTTTCTGAATCTCAACGACGTCGAAGATCATCGGCGCTCCCCGTCGCACCGCACACACCCGCCCTGCGGTGACCTGACATTACCCGGCAAACGTATGATTATATGCGAACCGAGGCGTAGGCGATATTCATGCGTGCTCGTTGTCGCGCAAATTACCCCGTATCCCTCGCCTCTGCGTACGATATATTTGCCCAGAGCGGCGCGGTTGCCGCTCGTGCGTTGCGCTGCTAGCATGTGCGGACCATGCCCGAGCCCTCTCCGGCCAAGAAGCTCCTGCAAATCCTGACGCCGCGCCTCCCAGAAATGATTTCGACACTCCGCGATTTCGTCCTCGCCGAATCACCGAGCCTGGAAAAAGCCGCTGCGGACCGGTGTTGCCGTGTGATCGCCGCGGAGTGGCGCAAGCTTGGCGCGCGCGTCGAGCGTGTCGCCAACAAATACCGCGGCGACCTTCTTCGCGTCACCTGGTGGCCGCAAAAGTCGCGCCCTCGAGGACAGCTTTTGGTTCTCGGCCACTACGACACCGTCTACACGCGCGGAACGCTTGCCAAGATGCCTTTTCGCATCGCCGCCGGAAAAGCCTACGGCCCAGGAACCTTTGACATGAAAGCGGGCTTGGTGCAGGCGCTCTTCGCCCTGGAAGCCCTGCAACGCTCCCACGAGCAGCTGCGCAAACGCATCGTCTTCCTGTTTACGTCCGACGAAGAAATCGGCAGTGATGCATCGCGCAAGATCATCGAAGCGGAAGCGCGCCGCAGCGATGCAGTCTTCGTTCTGGAACCTTCGTTCGGTCCACGCGGCCTGCTGAAGACGGCTCGCAAGGGCGTCGGAGAAATCGAGATCATCGTTCACGGCCGCGCGTCGCACGCTGGCCTTGCGCCACAGGAGGGCATCAACGCCATCGACGAGTTGGCGGCGCAACTTACCCGCGTTCGTGCGTCGAACGACGCGCGGCGTGGCACCACCGTCAACGCCTGCATCATCGAAGGCGGCACGCGCAGTAACGTCATTCCCGAGCGTGCCCGCGCCGTGCTCGACCTTCGTGCGCTAAGCGTTGCCGATATGCGCCGCCTCGAACGCCGTCTCCACGGCCTTCGCCCCATTCTGCCCGGAGCGCGCCTGGAGATTCACGGCGGCTTCAACCGCGCCCCCCTCGAACGCAAGATGAGCGGCGCTCTCTTCGCCCGAGCCAAGTCGCTCGCCGCGCAAATGGGCCTAGCGCTCGGCGAATGCACCGTCGGCGGCGGCTCCGACGGCAACCTCACCGCCGCCCTCGGCATTCCCACGCTCGACGGCCTCGGCGCGGTCGGCGACGGCGCGCACGCCTCGCACGAGCACGTCATAGCAAAAACGATGCCCGTTCGGGCCGCGCTTCTGGCCGCACTTTTGCTGAGCTGTTAGAGGGGTGTACCCCGACGTCGCGCTACGTGGGCGCGCCGTTCATCGTCCATAAGTCTTCTTCAAATAGCTGATCGTATCCAGCATCAGTTCGTCGTAGTTGCTGTGCAGAGTCTCTCGGATCGCCGCTTCGGTCGAACTACCCGACCCGATGAGGTTTAGGATGCGCTCGACATCCCCCATGCCATCCACCCGCACGATGTATTCGATATTGGCAAGCGCCCAGGCATACGCGTAGCCTGCGGCATCACCTGGCAGCTTCATCCAACCGCTTTCCAGCTCCTCCAGCGTCATGGCTTGCTTCTGCTCGTAAACCTGTATCAGTGTCGCCGCGTTATCGCCGCTGCGTAGTCCTTCCATCCATTGCGCCAATCCCTCTTGAACCCACGTTGGCGCGCGCCCGTGCGTCTTCTGCTGGATGAAGCTGTGCGTCAGTTCGTGCTTTAGCACACGCGAGAGGTCCGGCGTTAGGTTCGTCAACCCTTGCACGGGCACGCGGATGCGGCCGTCATTCAGCGCGCCCACCCAGCCAGGCGCGCGCGTAATGTCCGCAAACGCTTGCTCCGTGTAGAGGATGACGCCGATGGAGTCCGGCGGCGTAAAGTTCAGCTCGGATTCGATCGCCGAGAAATGTGTCTCCAGCGCCCGCAGCATTTCGCGGGCGAGCTCCGGCTGCGCCGCGCCGCTGTAGCGCAGCGTAAAGTGACTGCTCTCGTTTTCCCGGTAGTTCTCTTCTTCCCGGCGGTCGCGTTGCGCCTTGTCGAGCGCGCTCTGCACTTCCGCATCCGGCCTCAGCGCCAACGCTCGCTGCCATTCGGAAACTGCCTGACCCAGCTTGTTCATTCCGTAGTAGGCCCAGCCCGCCAGCTTCGCCACGTCCGGGTTATCCGGAGCCACGCGGCGCGCACGCTCCAGATATTCGAGCGACACTTTGTATTCGCTGCGGTGCAGATGCAGATACGCCACGTTCATCAAGATGATCGGGTCCTCTGGTGCGTACGTCAGCGCCGTTTGTTCATCCGTGAGCGCATGTTCCCCGTCGCCTCGTGACAGCTCATATTGCGCAGCGGCGTGCAACGCCAGCGCCGCCACTTCGCTTGCTTCCGGCCGGCCCGAACGCGCTTCACCTTCAACCTTGGCAAGGTATTCGCGGTCAATCGTACCGTCGTGGACCGCGCCTTTCTCGATCGCCGCGCTCGCCTCCATGCTTGGCGGCGTGATCTTCAGGTTCGCCGCCGTGGCGGCCGGCGAATCCGGCATCGGTACAGCTCCCTTCTCGATGTGGTCAACGATGGACTTCGGCAGACTCAGTTCCCCGGCGGCGGTTTGATACCGCACTTTGTCGCCGTCTTCCACAACGCTGAGCGCCACGATTCGCCGCCCGTTTTTGAGGACGATGGTGTCGGCCCTCACCACCGTCGCGCCTCCAAGGAACGTTACGAGTAGGAAGAAAGCGCGCACCTCAGGGAACACGGTGAAAGGGAACCGCGGCATTTCCCCATTCTAGGCCCGCGGGTCGAGCGCCGCCGTTAACGCCTTGTTCCGCGATGCCGAAAGTGACTACACTTCTTGCATGCGGGTAGGGGTGGCCCTTCTCGGGCTTTGTTGGCTGGCGACGTCGACGATGGCTTCGCCCGCGGAGAAGTCTCCGCGCGAACGCTACGACGCCCTTAACGCTCTACGCCTCGACCCTGCCTCCACCTACCGAATCGAACCCATAGCCCGCATCGAGCTTCGCCGCGCCGACTTGCAGCTCTCATTCGAGGAAGGCCGCCTCGGGTTTTTCGCATCCTTGGATGGCCGCGCCACCGGCGTGGTGTTTTCCGGCCGCGGCCACGTACTCGCGGCTCCGCGTGACGCCGATGAAAAACAGCAGATGGCCCGTTTCCTCGGGATGCCCGTTCTGGACGAGGAGTTCACCAACGTTTGCTTGCGCTTTACGGATGCCACAGCGGACGAGCTGCTCCGCCAGCTCAACAATGCGAAGGTCGCGCCAAAGGAAGATCCTGACTTCGCCTCCCGGTGGAACTCACTCCTCGCCGCCACAAATCCTGCGCAGTCCCTCCGCATCCTCTTCAACAGCCTGGTGCGGGAACCTCGGCCCTACTTCTACGCCGGGATCGACGGCATCGCCACCGGCCCCTTCGACGCAGTGATTGACCTCGAGCGATTCGAGCCTTTCTTTCTCGGCCAACCGCGAAGGGCGGGAACGCGGATCTTCTACGATGTCTGGGCTTCCTACGCCGTGCCGGGCGCGTCTCCGCGGCCCCCTGCGTTCGACGCGTTGACCTACACGATCGACACATCTTTGCTCGCCGACAATTCGTTGAACGCAAAAGCCGACGTTCGCCTTCGCGCGGAGTCCTCCGGCGAGCGGCTGCTCATCTTTCAAATGTCCCGCACGCTGAGCGTGGACGCCCTCACTGGCGACCATGGCGAATCCCTTACCTACTTCCAGAATGAAGGAATGAACCTCAAGGAGCGCAGTTCGCACGGAAACGACTACCTCTACGTCGTGCTGCCGGCAGCACCCGAACGCGGCACGGAATTTACGCTCCACTTTCACTATCGCGGCAACGTCATCGAAAATGCCGGCAACGGCGTATTGTTCGTCGGCGCGCGGGAAAGCTGGTATCCCCACTACGGAGAAGCCTCAGACTTTGCCGATTACGATCTGACCATGCGCTGGCCGCGCCGCCTGCGGCTGGTGGCCACCGGCGCCAAGAGCGACGAACGCGAGGACGGCGATTTTCGCGTAGGTCATTGGCACACCGAACGCCCGGTCTCGGTCGCCGGATTCAATCTTGGCGACTACGCTTCCTCTTCCCTCGCCTCGGGAACGCGGACGGTGGATGTCTATGCCAATCGCCAGCTGGAGCACACGCTCGACAGTCGCCTCGGCTCTGCTTCCATCGAGCCGCCAGCCCACACGCCAATCTTCAGCGCCGAGGCGCCAGGCGGCAACAACATGATGCATGTCGCTCCGTCTACGCCGAGTCCCGCCGACGCGCTCAAGCAGCTGGGCCGCGAAATCGACTCCTCCATCCAATTTTACGAAACCTTTAGCGGGCCTTTCCCATTTCAAAAATTGAGCGTCTCGCAGATCCCGGGAACTTTCGGTCAAGGCTGGCCCGGCCTGCTCTATCTTTCCACCTATTCCTTCTTGCCCGCGGAAGCCCAGCAGCGCGCCGGGATCTCCGCCGCCGGACAAGAGAGTTTCACCGAGATCGTTCCGTTCCACGAAGTGGCTCACCAATGGTGGGGTAACGTCGTCGGCTGGGATTCCTACCGCGACCAGTGGATCGATGAAGCCATCGCCAACTATCTTGCCTTGCTCTTCGCCGACTCTCAGAAACGCGGCGATCATTCCCTTCGCGTCTGGCTCGATCGCTACCGGCATCACCTCGTCACCAAACTACCCGGCGCGGATCAGCCCGACTCGGAAATTGGCGCACTCGACCTGGGTAGCCGCCTGACCTCTTCGAAATCTCCGAACGGATTCGAGGATGTCATCTACAGCAAGGGCTCGTGGGTGATTCACATGCTTCGCGAAATGTTGCGGCAGCCCGGCGCAAAGAATCCCGACGCGCGTTTCACCGCTCTGCTTCACACCCTGGCGACAAAATACGCCTATCGCGCCCTCTCCACCGCAGACTTGCAGCATGAAGTGGAAGCGGTCATGACCCCTGCCATGGATCTGGAAGGCGGCCGCTCGATGGAGTGGTTCTTCGAGCAATGGGTCCACGGAACCGGGATTCCCCATTATCGCGTGGAGTTCAGCGTTCATCCGGGCGACAAAGGCTACTTGGTGCGAGGAAAACTCTTCCAGGAGGGCGTGCCCCACTCCTTCATCGCACCCGTCCCTCTGTATTCCGGCGCGGGTGGCGCGCACGCGGCTCCGCTGGGCATCGTCATCGTCGCGGGCCCGGAGACGTCATTCCACTTCACCACGCAGACCGAACCGCACAAGATCATCGTGGACCCGCAGATGACCCTGCTTTGCGTCACGCAGTAACCCGCACGATCGTTCGAAGGAAACTCCCTACAACGGCTTCTGGTATTTCGGCTGATCCTTGAAAAGAGGGCTCGCCGGATTCAGCTGCGCCTTGCCGTCGGCATCGAAAATGTAGACGAATCCCAGCGGATCAACAGGCGCGTGAGGCAGCAGGCCCGCTACGACCAGATCGTGCTGGCTCGTGGGACGCTTGCCGGTGCGCTTTTCGTACTCGGCTGCGACGTTGTCCAGCTGGTCGCAATCCGTCTGAGCGCGCAGCAGTTGCGTGTGCGTCAGCGCATTGCTTTTGATTTCCGGGTCACTGGCCGTATCGTAAATTTCTTTCCACAGAAACGCCGACGTCTCGCGCGTCTCGCCCTTTTCCAGGACCCGTGCGGCCATGATCTTCATCCATACCAACGCCTCTGGATTCTTGCTGCCTTCCAAGAACGCTGCCGAGGCTCGCTGGTAATCTTTCAAATCGAAGTAGTAGACGAAACCCAGGTCTTCGTACAGCCGCCAATACTCCGGATTCGCGCGAATCCCGCGGTTGATCAATTCGATCGCCAGGTCCGGCCTTCCCGCGCCGCGCGGCGAGGGTTCGCTCAGGAACGTCGAGCCAAAACGATACGCCACGATCAAATTAGGGTCGAGCGTCGTGGTGATGTCCAGCAGCGGCCACAGCAACTCCAGGTTCGGATCATGCCGCGCGCGCTTGTCGCCGTAGTACTGCACGACCCGCGTCCAGTACAGGTCCGCCAGCAATGGGGCATATTCCAGGCTCATCCATTTGAGCATCGCTCCCGAGCGCAGCACAAATTCGTCCTGCTCCTGATAGAGCGAAGCGCGTTGCGTGTCGATGCTGCTCTGGAGCTTCCATATGCCGGTGAATCCAGCCAGCAGCACCAGGAAAAGGAGCAAGCCACTGGTTTTCCGGCTGTTCATTTCAGGTTCCGGCGAGAGAAAATTGCGGACGCCGCAGCCAAGACCACCGCACAATACAAAGCCGCGTAGGCCGTATTTTGCAGAATCAGTGTCGCGGGTATCGCCCGGCCGTGCGCTGCCGACGCCATCACGTCGAAGTTCTCGAAGTTGGGCAGCAAGTAGGAGAGCCAGCGCAGGAAAGTTTGCACCGCCGGAGCCAGCGTATCGCTATGAAAGCCGCGCATCACGTGAACGAACAACCCGGCCACGTACAATCCGGCGGTGAACAACATGGCCAGCAGCGGCGTGGTGTAGCATGAAAACAGCAGCGCCAACGCCACCACCAACGCCAGCTTCAGCAAAATGAAGTAAACCGCAACCAGCACCATCGCATCCCCGGAATCCAACGGATGCTTCACATACAGCAGCGCCAGGAACAGCCCCGCCGCCATCGCTGCGGTGTTTACCGCCAGCGTGAGCAACAGCCCACCAAATTTCCCCAGCAAAAACTCCCACCGGCGCACCGGTTTGGCGAGCAGCGCGTACAGCGTCCGCTTGTCCATCTCTTTGGACACCAGCCCCACACCGATAAACACCGCCATCAGCAGCCCGATCACAGAGATCGCGCTCAAGCCCAGGGTCACGATCACGGTCTGCTCGATGGCGATGGAAATTTGCCCCACCAGAATCGCCGCCGCGAACATCAGCAGCGCGAAGAACACCAGGTTGTACAGCACGCGGTCGCGCACTGCTTCGCGAAAAGTGTTCCAGGCCACCACCGCCACGCGGCTCATTTCCCGTATACCTCGACGGCCGCCGCTTGCGCCCGGTCTGCTTCCACCAAGTGCATGAAATATTCTTCCAGCGACGCTTTGATTTGCGCCACCAGCAAAATTCTCGCCCCTACGCCGCGCAGTTGCTCGAGCGTGGCATACAGATCGTTCTCGTCCACGTGCATGCGGTAGCGGTTTCCGGTTTGCGTCGCTTTGCCGAGCAGCGCTGCCGCGGCGGCGTTGCCTCCGGTGTACTCGAACAAAATCTCCATTCCATGCGCCTTGACCCCCACGATCTCGTCCGGCGCGCCAATCCCCCGCAGTTTTCCTCCGACGATCACTCCGACGCGGTCGCAAAGCATCTCCGCATCCGACAAAATGTGCGTCGAAAACAAGATCGTCTTGCCTTCGCGCTTTAAATCCAAAATAATGTCGCGCACTTCCCGCCGCCCCAGCGGATCGAGCCCGGACATCGGCTCATCCAGAATCACCACGCGCGGATCGTGCAGGATCGCTTGCGCCAGACCCACGCGCTGCAACATTCCCTTGGAGTATTTGCGCAGCTGGATTTTTCGCGCGGTCTCCAGACCCACTTTCTTCAACATGCGCTGCACGCGCTCCCGCCTGTCCGCCGCCTTCAAGTCATGGAATCGCGCGAAGTAATCCAGCAGTTCCGCCGCCGTCAGGTAATCGTAGAAGTAGGGTTGCTCGGGCAGGTAGCCGATGTCGCGATGCATCTCGATGTCGCTGATCGGCTTTCCCAGGATGCGTGCGTTCCCCGCGGTAGGAAATGTCAGCCCAACCAGCAACTTGATGGTGGTCGATTTGCCGGCGCCATTCGGCCCAAGGAAGCCAAACACTTCCCCGTCCTCGACCTTCATCGTCAGCCCTTCCAGCGACCTCTTTTTTTTCAGGTGCAGGAAGCCGAACGGATAATCCTTGGTCAGGTTCTCGATCTCAATCGCCGCGCCCGTCATGCCTTCATTGTTGAGAAGCAAGGCCTTAGCGTCAATTCATTACCGGATGCCCTGTGTGTGGAGTGAAACTACGCGAAGGGAAAAACCAGAAATCGCGCCAAAACGGTTGACCAACGATCGGCCCAGACCCCTTGGAGTGCGGCGGCTTGCCGCCGCCTTTACGCCCGCCCACCAAGGCGACTGTCCATGTTCGGCGCGATTCGATCAGGAATCGCCGCGCGGTTTAGCCGCTACCCCTAGGTTTAGTCGTTACCCCTAGAAGACCCAATCTGCACCAATTCGGGCTGCGCTGGAGCCGGCGCCATCGGCATGGGCTTGAGCGTCTGCGGCCCGCGCCAGTTATCCAGTATGCCCACCTGCTGCACGCAGGAAACCGTGCACCGCGCCGCGCAGAATTTCTCCGTAAAGTACTCGCGGTGGCGCATTTCCGTGGTGTACTCCCGCAGCGGCACTCCCGGATACCCGCGCTGCTGCGAGCACCAGTGCACCAGCCCGTCCTCGCATATGTACAAATAGCGCGAACCCGAACGGCAGCGCCAATTGTGTTCTTTCCCGCGCGCCACGTTGTGCTGAAAGTCGTTGAAGCGCGAATACGAGCGCTTCCCCAGCGTCATGATCTCTTCAAAGATCTCCGTCTCCCGCGGTCCCAGCGGTTTCAATTGCCCATTGTTGTCGTGAATGATCCCCACCGTGCTGGTGAACCCCAGATCGACTGCCCGGTGCGCAATCGCCAGCGCATCCTCAGGGTTCTTCACACCGCTGCCCAGCACCGAGTTGATGTTCACTTGAAACACGGCGTACTGCGACAGCATCTCCAGCCGGCCATCCAACGTCTTCAAGCTCTTCTTCGACACTTCATCCGGCATCGCATTGTCGATGCTGATCTGCAGATGTTCCAGACCCGCCGCGTTCAATTGCTCGATGCGTTCTTTGTTCAAGAAAAACCCGTTCGTAATCATCCCGGCGATGATTCCCCGCCGCCGGATGTGCCGGATAATCTCGTCCAGGTCCGGATGCATCAACGGCTCGCCGCCGCTAATCGTGATGACCGACGTCCCCATATCGGCCAGCCTGTCCAGCCGCTGCTTCATCTCTTCCAACGGCACCGGCTTCGACACATCGTCATATTCATTGCAATAGGTGCACGCCAGGTTGCATCGCCGGTTGGGGATGATGTGTACCAGGATGGGATGCTTGGTCGACGCCAGCGCCTTGACGATCATCCGCAGTTCCCGCAGCCGCGTGCGCACAAACCGCAGCCGTCGCCGCCTCCGTACCGACGCGGACACCCTCACCGACTTGGTCTCAACCGCCATGGAATCTGCAGAAGCCCCTCACGCAATTATACATGACCAGGGTTACCTCACGGCGCCCGGTCCTTGGCTTTCATTGTGCCCCACCCGTCGAGCACCTGCCCTGAATTTCAGCGCCGAGCGATAGTCTATGAGTCAACCAAATTCCCTGGCATCGCGAGACACACGCCCCCTTCTAGCACGCGCGAGAAAGAGTCTCGTCGTCATCGCATCGGCTTGAACGCGCTCGCGCTGGCCGCAGCCATTGAAGACATGTCGTACTCTTTCCTGACCATCGGAATTCTGACAAGGCGGTAGTGGGCTCGTTTCCGGTTACCGCGTTTGCCAGCTCTTGACCGTAAACTTGTCCCCTTTCGTTGACTTAACTCAGACACGCAACCTAAGATGAGCGCCTTATGGTGGACTCGGCCCCACTTATCGGGCAAACCATCTCGCACTACCGAATCCTTGAAAAGCTCGGCGGCGGCGGGATGGGCGTTGTGTTTAAGGCCGAAGACACCCGGCTCCATCGCGCCGTGGGTCTGAAATTCCTCCCTGGCGATATGCTCCACGACTCAGCTGCTCTAGAGCGCTTTCGGCGTGAAGCACAAGCTGCCTCCGCATTGAATCATCCAAACATCTGCACGATTTACGACATCGGCGAGCATGACGGCCTGCAATTCATTGCGATGGAGTTTCTCGACGGAGAAACGCTGAAGCATCACATTTCTGGCAAGGCGCTACCGTTTGACGAAATGCTCGAACTGGCGATTCAGATTGCCGATGCACTCAGGGCAGCACACGCTCAAGGAATAATCCATCGTGACATCAAACCAGCAAACCTATTTGTGACCAAATTGGATAACGCCAAAATCCTCGACTTTGGTTTGGCGAAGTTCGCGTCTACCGTCGATGGTGTTCCTGCCCTGCCTATGGCTGCCGAGGAGACTTTACTGACGAGTCCCGGCTCAACAGTGGGCACAGTGGCATATATGTCGCCGGAACAGGCGAGGGGCGAAGAACTGGATGTCCGAACGGATTTATTTTCATTTGGCGCGGTTCTCTATGAGATGGCCACGGGAAAGATGGCCTTCCCCGGTAACACCGCTGCGGTCGTGCACGATGGGATTCTGAACCGTACACCCGTTCCAGCGGCACAGGTCAACCAAGCGCTTCCACTAAAGCTAGACGAAATTATCCTGAAGTCACTGGAAAAAGACCGCAAGCTCCGATACCAGACTGCTGCGGATATTCGTACCGACTTACAACGATTGAGGCGCGATACCGAATCTGCACGGATGTCAGCAGCAACCAGCACAATAAGCGCTGCGGGCGGACAACGAAGAATTCGTTGGAAAGTGGTAGTCCCGGTTGTAGCAACGGTTGGGGCGCTAGCCACGGGCAGTTATTTCTTTTTTCACCGTACTCCGAAACTCACCGATAGGGACACCGTCGTCCTGGCTGATTTCGTTAACTCTACGGGCGATTCGATTTTCGATGACACACTCAAGCAAGGACTGGCGGTACAGCTAGGTCAATCGCCACTTCTGAACGTACTTCCGGACCAGAAGGTGCGTTCTGCCTTGAAGGAAATGACGCGCTCGCCAGATGAGACCGTTTCCGCAAGTGTCGCCCAAGAAGTCTGCGAGCGCACGGGAAGCAAGGCGTACATTGCAGGTTCCATTGCCAATCTAGGCGGACATTATGTAGTCGGCCTCAACGCGATCCACTGTTCCTCTGGAGAAACTCTCGCCCGAGAACAAGCAGAAGTGGATGGGAAAAAGGAAGTGTTAGCGGCGCTGAGCATCGCAGCAGCGAAGCTACGCAAGGAACTCGGAGAGTCACTCGGCTCGATCCAAAAATATGACATGCCCCTTGCGCAAGCGACCACCCCCTCCCTGGACGCCTTGAAGGCGTACAGCCTCGGTTTATCCAAATTCGGCAAAGGCGACCTGGCTGGCGCCGTCCCGCTGTTTCATCAAGCGATTGAGTCGGATCCCGACTTTGCCATGGCCCATAACTATCTTGGCCATGCCTACCAACAGAGGCAGGGAGACAGCGTGGCTGAGTTTCGCGAGGCTTTTGCCCGGCGTAACCGCGCAAGCGAACGAGAAAAATTCGACATTTCGGCCAGCTACTACCAGTTTGTTACGTTTCAGACCGACGAGACCATTCGGATTTGTGAACTTTGGGCGCTGACCTATCCCCGCGACTTCACCCCGCACCGCATACTTGGATTTGAATACGGAGTGCTGGGGAAGCATGAACGGTCCGCAGAGGAATTCCGCAAAGCGCAACAATTGGATCCCGGGCAAGCACTCCCGTACGCTGGCCTGATGGTTGACGACATGGATATGGATCGCTTCACGGAAGCGAGAGCGGTGTTCGAGGAAGGCCAATCACACAACGTGCAGGCTGGCGAATTGGAACGTCTACGCTACGACCTGGCCTTTTTGGGGGGTGACAAGGAAACGATGGAGAAGCTTGTAGCTGCGATGTCGAGCGAGCAGGATTACGAAATGGCAGCGCTCATCGAGCAATCGCGCACAGCTGCATACTTCGGGCGTCTCAAGGCGGCACGGGAGTTTGACGGGCAGATGAAAGAGAGGGCGTTGCGCGAGAAAGATACGGCGACTGCCGCCACCGTGGAGTCTGACGCGGCGTTCCGCGAGGCCTTGTTTGGCAACGCGGCAGAAACGCGCATTCATGTAGCTGAGGCGGTGAAACTTGGAGGAGAGCCGACGACGACGCTGGTGCTCGCGAGCGACGCAGCCCAGGGGACGCAAATGGTGGACAGTTTGGAGAGCCAGCGTCCACCAGGTGGCTACATGTACAAGGTGAGGGTTCCGCAGCTTCGAGCCGCGATTGAGCTGAAGCGCGGCAATCCGACAAGAGCCCTGGAGATTCTCGCGCCTGAAGTGATTTATGATGCCGGGTGGTTTGATTTGTATATGTTTGCCTACGTACGAGGCGAAGCGTATCTCTTGGCACACCGTGGCCAAGAGGGAGCGGTGGAATTCCAGAAAATCATCGAGCATCGCGGGGTTGTTCTCAACTATCCTTGGGCTGCGGTGGCGCGCCTCCAACTTGGGCGTGCCTACGCGATGCAAGGCGATACCGTCAAAGCCGAGGTCGCCTATCAGGATTTCCTAGCGCTGTGGAAAGATGCCGACCCCGACATTCCCCTCCTCATCGCGGCCAAGGCCGAGTACGCGAAACTAAGAGCTCTGTAGGGATGAGCACCGAACAGTCTACTCGGGCCGTCGCGAGGCCGACCTCGTTAAGACATCAATCAGGACTTAGGCAATCACTTCCGAATAGCTGGCTACCTGCCCACAACGCGCACCCCGACCGGCGGGCGCAACCGACACTTGCGTCACTCAGGTAGTCCGACGCGCCGATTGAGTTCCCCAAAGCGCGGGTCGGAGCGGAGGCTATCCATGCGAGCGTCCGTCGCCAGATAGGTAGGCAGGTAGTAGGACCGGTCTTTGTAGGCCTGATCGAGCAAGGCGAATGCCTGGTCTTTGTGTCCCAAGCCCGCATGAATGACCGCGATGTTGTAAGGCGCGACCCAACTATGCGCAGATACCTCTTTTAAATGATCCAGAATCTTTTGTGCTTCGGCGCGGTTCCCCGACAACGCGTATGCATGTCCCAAGCCTGACCAGGTCTCGGCATTGTCCTTTTCCAGTTCGACCGCGCGTTGAAACTCGACAATGGCCTCCGGCAGCTTTCCTTTCTGCTCATAAGCTCGACCCAGGAAACAATGACTGAACCAAAAGTTCGGGTCAATCTCGATGGCGCGACGCAGTTGCTCAATCGCCGGATCCCAGCGTCGTGCAAACACCAGAGCCCCTCCCACGCTGAAGGCCGCGAATCCGGAGAGTGGATCGGCTTGCTGTGCCCGCTTGGCTTCCGCGATAGCCTGATCGTGTCGCCCCATCGGCGCCAGGAACCAACTGTAGTACGTGTGAGCGTCCGAATTGTTGGGACTCAGTTCAATGGCTCGTTTGAACTCCTTTTCCGCCGCGGCCCAATCCCAGTCATACCAGTGCGTGACGATCGCCATGGAAAGGTGAGCCCCCGCATCGGATTCGTCGATCGCGAGCGCCCGCTTGGCCGCATCCTTGGTCTTGGGCCCGGCTTCGTTCGGAGACATAAACCAATCGTCCTGGTTCACGTAGTTGAAAGCCAGGCCGCTGTAAGCCAGGGCATAGTTGGGATCGACAGCGATAGCCTGATTAAAGTAGTCGATGCCGGTGTCAAACCCTTCTTTGGTGAGTTTGTTGGTGTAGTACTTGCCCTTCAGATAAAGCCGGTAGGCTTCGGGATTATCTGTCGAGCCCTTGGTCAGCTTCTGTTGATCTTCCGCCGAAAGTTGTGAGCGCAGACGCTGGGAAACTTCCCTTGCAATGTCACTCTGAACCGCCAGCAGATCGGCCACCTTTCGGTTGTATTGCTCACCCCACAGCTGTTTGCCGTTACGAATGTCGTCGAGTTCGACGTTGATAGTTAAATCGTCGCCTCGCTGCCTGACGTCGCCTGTGAGCACGGTTTGCACGCCAAGTTCGTCGCCAACCTTTTGCACATCCATCGCCTTACCCTTGTAATGGAGAGCGACACTGTGCGGAGTTACCTTCAGGCTGGGCAACCGCGCCAGGCTGTTGTTGATGCTTTCCGTAACGCCATCGGAAATGTATTCTGCATCGGGATCGTTGCTTCGATTCTCCAGAGGCAGAACGGCGATGGAATCGATGCCGGCCTTCGACCGTCTCAGATAAATAAAGACTCCGGCGGAAGCGATGACTAGCAGACTCACGGCAATAACCAAAGCGATAGCGCGCCCTTTGAGCCCTGAGATGCCCCGTGCGGAGGCTTCTTCGAGCGCCTCGCGGAGATCGGTCGCCGTCTGGAAGCGGCCGTCCGGAGATTTCGAGAGGCACTTGCGCACGATCGCTTCGAGCGCGGGGGGCGCGTTGAGCGATTCCGGATTCTTGTGAACGATAGCGCCCAGGATCGCGGCGGACGAGCCCCCAGAAAAGGCGCGGCGTCCCGCGAGCATTTCGTAAAGCACCGCGCCAAAAGAAAAAATATCAGAGCGCGCGTCGGCCAGCTTGCCTTCGGCCTGTTCTGGCGACATGTACGCCGGAGTGCCCAGGATTGTGCCCACCTGCGTAAGGCCGATGCTCTGGGTTTCGTTGTCGGTCCGGCTATCGTGATTCTGTTTCGCGAGTCCAAAATCCAGCAGTTTTACAACCCCGCCCGAGGTCGCGAGGATGTTCGCAGGTTTGAGGTCGCGATGAATGATCCCCTTGCCGTGTGCGGTCTCGAGCGCGGCAGCAATTTGCCGCGCGAGTTGCAGCGCCTCATCCGGCGGAAGGGCCTGCGGCTGTTCACAGTCGACGATCGGCCGCCCGTCGATGTACTCCATGACCAGAAAATCCGGGCCGACGTCGTAAATCTGGCAGATGTTGGGATGATTCAGTGCCGCGATGGCTTTGGCTTCACTCTCGAAGCGCTCGCTGAACTGCTCGCCAGAAACTTTGATCGCGACGTCCCGATTTAGACGGGCATCTCGGGCACGATACACCTGTCCCATCCCGCCCGCTCCAATGGACGCAACGATTTCATAGGGACCGAGTTTGTCGCCTGCAGAAAGCGGCATGTGAGAATCGCGCTAAGTTTAGCTGATCACAGAGCAGATAGAGAATGTATTACGGGCAACTCGGAAGTAATCCCCCCAACGATCCCAATTCCACATGCCTGACTAGTCGCGCAATCGGAAACTGCTCTTGGAATGAGATCCCACTTGATTGCATGAGTCGCTCCCGACTGGCCCAAAGCATCGTCCACAGGCTACTGCTTCAGCAGCGTCGGCCAGTGCAGTAGCAAGCTGATCGAACTGGACTCGGCGCGCGCTGGGGTCACTGCCAGGAAACGCTGGCCGTCCGCGGTCACGTCGAACAGAGGCGCTGCCGTATCCGCCAGGTTCATTTGGAAGAGGGGACGTAGAGATTTTACCTGCAGCGATTGCGCGCCTAGATTCAATTCCGCTTTCGTTACTTGATTGCCCGTGGTTAAAAAGAAGAGATCGCCCTTTTTGTCCCAGCGAACCAGCCATCCGCCATTCTGTGAAATCTGGTATTTACCGCCCGGGCCTGGAAAGGGAACGACATATACTTCCGGCTGCCCAGTCTCGTCGGAAAAATAAGCTAGCCAGTGACCGTCCGGCGAAAAATTCCCCTCATACTGATCGCCGCCAGCTACCGGGGCGCACTGAAACGGCTTTCCGTCGCCGAACAGAGGCAGAATCCAATGTGCCCTGCGCCCCTCCTTGAGGTTGTAAGCATCGTAGGACAAATACCGGCCATCCGGCGACCAGTCCACAACCGTTGCAGCCGAAGTCTCTGGTCCCAGAGTCAGTAGCGTCTCTTCCGTGCCTGACCCGTCCGAAGGTTTGCGGACAATTCTAATTTTGCCTGCAGTTTCCACACCATAAGCGATGTATTTTGCATCGGGTGACCATACGCTCCAGCCCTTCCAGTCTGGACCGAATGTCATCCGCCGGCTGACCCCGCCTGCGGCGGGAAGCGACCACAAATCCGTTGCACCCGAATTCTGAGGGTCCCTTTCCACAAACAGCATCTGCTTGCCGTCCGGCGAGATCTTTGGAGCAAGGTAATAAGCAACCTGGCCGATCCTGCCCGTCGGATTTCCGTTCAGGTCAAACCACTGTAGCTGTGTGTCATTTGAAACGGATTGAAATGCCAGCAACGAAGTACCGGCCAGCGAATACCAGTCGGCATCCGCCAGAGGAGTCGCCGTGCCGGAAACTTTCCCGGATCCCTCATCGAACGGTTGCGCGAATATTTTCTGGTTCCGGATGAAAAACAAAAATCCGCCCGCATAGGAGGGTCTCCGTGCATCGTCAAGGACGACCTTGGCCTCTGACGACATTAGCGACTGGAGTTCGACACGCCGGTGTTGCCCTTTGTCGATGACCACAACCAGAATGTGTTTTCCGTCCGGCAACATCGCAGGATCGCTCTCCGCGTAATCGTTCGCACCTAAAGCGTGCATCGGTACTGACTTTCCACCGACTGCCGGAACACGCAAAAGGGGCGAACTTGCCGTTGGCCGGAACAGGATGGTGCCGTCCGGCGACCACGCCGCTATCCCAGCCCATGGACTATCCGCCACGGTCTGCGGGTTCCCGCCGTTTAGCTCTACCGTTTTCAACTTGCCTCCGGCGAAAAAACCAAGTGAGCGGCCGTCCGGCGACCAAAACGGCGACGCCGCTCCCTCCGTCCCAGGAATCGTTGTGGCATCGTTAGCTTTGAGCGACCGCGACCACAGCTTTATCAATCCATTTTGATCGATTGCCGTGAATGCCAGTTTCCTTTCGTCCGGAGAAACCACCGCGGGTCCAGAGTCGAAGCCGAAAGCAAGGAAGTGAGTATCCCGTGGGGGAGGAACAAACGCCAACACCGGGCCGACTTCTGACGGATGCGGACGAGCGTAAGTCCACACAGCAAAAGCTGACGCAAGAATCGCGAATCCGCACGCCAGTGACCACGCCAACTTCTCGCGGTGCCTGCGTCGCGATCCGATTTGAACCGGCACTCCAGCTTGCGATCCGCCTTCCGCAATCCATTTCAATTGCAGCTTGACATCGTGCACATTCTGGAAGCGCTCATCCGGATCCTTGGCCAGACAGGTTTGCACCACCCGATCCAGCGCAGGCGGCGAGGCCGGTTGCACGCTCGAGACGGCAGGAGGGTTTCGTTCCAGCACCGCGGCAATGACGCTCGCTGTATTCTTTCCTTCAAACGCCCGCTTTCCGGTAGCCATCTCGTACAGCACTGCGCCCAGCGCAAAGATGTCGCTGCGGGTGTCGGCCTCTTTGCCTTCCGCCTGTTCCGGCGACATATATTGCAACGTACCCAACATCGTGCCCCGCTCCGTCAACGGCTGAGACGGCGACGGCTCAGGTGAGGGCTTGGAAGAGGTCACCGTCAAACCCGAAGCGGGATCCCCTTCCAGCGGCAGCGTCTTGGCTAGTCCGAAGTCCATGAGTTTGGCGCCGGATTTGGTCAGCATGATGTTGCCGGGTTTCAGGTCGCGATGGATTACTCCTGTCCTGTGCGCTTTCTCCAGTCCCTCGCAGATTTCGTTAGCGTACTTCAGCAATTGCTCGGCAGCGAGCGGACCTTTCCGCAAGCGTACTGACAACGTTTCGCCTTCCAGAAATTCCATAACCAGGTAATCCACTCCACCCTGGTGGCCTACATCGTAGAGCGTGCAGATGTTGGAATGATTCAGGTGAGAAATCGCCCGCGCCTCCCGGTCGAAACGCTGTTTAGCCTCAGGGTTCTCAGACAGGTGCGCAGGTAGAATCTTGACGGCGACGGTGCGGTCCAGCCGTGTATCGCGTGCGCGATATACCTCACCCATTCCGCCGGCACCTAGCGGCGATTGAATTTCATAAGGACCGAGTTTCGTGCCGGTCACGAGGGCCATGGAGGTGCGCGATTATATCCCGCGCGCCACCTTGCGGACAATTCCACGATTTTGCACGGAGCGTCAGCAACTAGAACTTATGGTCTGACCACGCGGCTAGCTTCTGACTAGTTTGAATGCATAGGTCGAGGAGGAGCGTTTGGTGTAGAAAAGCTGAACTCAGCTGCACGCTGATTCAGAACACCAAGGAGGCTCCCCCATGCAGAGTATGTATTACATCGGACTGGATGTTCACAAGCGGATCATCAGCTACTGCGTGAAAGAAGGCAGTGGTGCGGTACACGCTGAAGGCACGATTCCGGCCACACGTTTCGACCTGGATGGCTGGATCAAAACGCTTCCGCAGCCGTGGACGGCGGCTATGGAAGCCACGATGTTTACGGGCTGGATCTACGATTATCTCAAACCACACGCGGCCGCCGTGAAGGTGGCCCATCCGCTGATGCTGCGGGCTATCGCCGCCGCGAAAAAGAAGAACGATCGCATCGATGCCAGGAAGATTTGCGACTGTCTCCGCTGTGATTTCCTGCCGGAGTGCTACATGGCCTCCACCGCCATTCGCGAACGGCGGCGCACGCTGCGCTATCGCAACCTGCTGGTTCGGCAGATGGTGCAGATGAAAATCAAGATCAGCGCGCTACTGATGGAAGCGGGCGTGAGTTACAACAAACAGCGCTTGCACAAAGCCGGCTATTTCCGCGAACTGCTGGCGAGCAACCCGAACATCGATGAGGGACTGGGCTCTCTGCTGCGACTGTGTCGTGAAACGGTGGTGCGCCTGGGGAAGACCGAGAGCGCGCTGGTGCGCTCCTTGGAGCGCGACGCGCTGTTGGTGGAACGTGTCGAGCGGTTGATGACCATTCCTGCCGTGGGGCCGATCACGGCGCTGACCTGGGCGCTCGAAGTGGGCGACGTGCAGCGATTTTCTTCGATCAAGAAAGCCATCAGCTACTGCGGGCTGTGCGGCGCAGAGAAGAGCTCCGGCAGCGCCGTGCAGCGCACGCCCCTGTCCAAACAACGCAACAAACATTTACAGACGACGCTCATCGAGGCGGCGAAGATGGCGCCCCGAAACAGCCCGGAGTTGGCTATGCTCTACGACAAGGAAAAACAGAAAGGCAATGCCAATCGAGCCACGCTCGCCGTGGCGCGCAGGCTCGTCGCCTACTTGGTTGCCGTGGATCGCCGCCAAAAAGAGTTCCTGACAGTAGAAAGAGAAAACCGCACCGCCGCGTAGCAGAGCGGCCGGAATACAAGGAGGATTTCTTCGCGCGTAGCCTGCCAGGTCTTGCCGTTAAACCGACTGGGCGAAGGAGCGCAATCTCCGGATGCTCCCATTGATTAGTTTCGAGACTGGCAGGAGATCACCAACTCAATCTTCTGTGCAAGACCACTCGCTGGTCTGCGACAGCAAATGGAAGTCTGGTTCTATCAGAAATAGGAACCACGGCTGAGAAGCCAAGACACGCGGCGAAGAATCAGAAAGGATTTACACCCGCGCTCCTCCGTAGCGCGTCGGGAGAGCTTTTGCCCTCTTGACAAAGACCTATCATGGAAGTCGGGTAACCGGAAACTGCTCTTGGAATGAGATTCCACATATCCGGTAACCGCATCAATCAGGACTTGACCGTGTTCGACGTCGATTCACCTTGCTTGTTCATTCGTTGACTTGCTTCCTGCTGACAACCTAACATTGCCGCCTCATGGGTGACCCGCAATCCCTGGTCGGTCAAACCGTTTCCCACTACCGTATTTTGGAAAACCTCGGTGGCGGGGGAATGGGTGTTGTCTACAAAGCCGAAGACACTCGGCTTCATCGCTTCGTTGCTCTGAAATTCCTCCCGGACGATGTAGCCCGCGACCCACAAACCTTAGCGAGGTTCCAGCGGGAAGCGCAGGCGGCGTCGGCGCTGAATCATCCAAACATCTGCACCATCCACGACATCGGCGAAGAAGACGGCAGGGCGTTCATCGCCATGGAGTACTTGGAAGGTCAAACGCTAAAACATGTTATCGCGAGCCGGCCCGTGGAGATGGAAAGCCTGATCGAGATCGCGATTGAAATAGCGGCGGCGCTGGACGCGGCCCACTCCAAAGGCATCGTTCACCGCGACATCAAACCCGCCAACGTGTTCGTCTCCGCGCAGGGCCATGCCAAAGTCCTTGATTTCGGGCTCGCCAAAGTCACCTCGGCGGCAGGCCTGGCGGACAAGGCAACCACCTTGGCCACGCAAGAGCTAGACCCAGAGCATCTTACGAGCCCAGGGAGCACATTGGGAACCATTGCCTACATGTCGCCCGAACAGGTGCGAGCCAAGGAATTGGATAACCGAACCGACCTGTTCTCCTTTGGCGTTGTTTTGTACGAGATGGCCACGGGGGTTCTTCCTTTTCGCGGAGAGAGTTCCGGTGTCATCTTCAACGCCATCCTCGACCGAGCTCCAGTTGCCCCCATTCGTCTAAATCCCGACCTTCCTTCCGACATGGAAGGAATCATCAACAAAGCATTGGAAAAGGATCGCAATCTCCGATATCAGTCCGCGAACGAACTGCGCTCCGACCTCAAGCGACTGAAACGAAATTTCGAATCCAGCACCGCGCGAGTATCCGTCGAGCAGGTCGGCATTCCGCAGCGAACCCATATCGTGCTGACCGTAACGCTCGCGAGTCTCGTCCTGGCACTCCTCATTGGCGGAATCGCTTTCTACCATTTTTCGCATTCTCACACACCTCCAGCCAGCACCAATTGGGAGCAGCTCACATTTTTCACGGACTCCGTGGTGTACCCTGCCCTCTCGCCCGATGGACGCATGCTTGCTTTCATCCGAGGAGACAATCCATTTTTCGGTAGCGGAGAGGTTTACGTGAAGCTGCTTCCCGGCGGCGAGCCGGTTCAGCTTACCCGTGATTCGCGATCCAAATTGAGTCCTACCTTCTCGCCAGACGGCTCGCGAGTTGCGTATGGAACCGTGCCTCCGTGGGATAGCTGGGAAGTCCCTGTTCTTGGTGGCGAGCCGCGCATGACTTTGCCCAACGCCTCCTCGCTGTCGTGGCTGGACAACGGCAACAATCTGCTTTTTTCCGAGCTAGCCGAGGGGCTGCATATGCTGATCGTCACTACCGATCGAGGGCGCGGTCAACGCCGCATCGTATATGCTCCTCCGAGCGAACGGGGAATGGCACACCACTCGTATCTCTCACCCGATGGCCACTCGGTGCTGGTGGTCGAGATGGATGCTCGCGGCGTGTTCCTCCCCTGCCACGTAGTCCCTTTCCAGGGAGGTGGTATTCCGCAGGAGGTCGGGCCTCCCGATGGGTCCTGCACGTCGGGCGCTTGGTCCCCGGATGGGAAGTCGGTGTACATCACATCTACTGACAGGAAGGGACCGACCATCTGGTTGACGGATCGCGAGAAGACTCACATCTGGCGACAGCGGTTTCCTGTCGGGGAGCCAGAGCAAGTGACTTCCGGAACGACCGAAGAAGCGGGGATCGCGATGGCGGCAGACGGCAAGTCCTTCATCACATCAGTCGGAACGCGCGACCACATGGTCTGGCTTCACGATCAAAACGGCGAACACCCGATTGTTTCTGAAGGGGCTGCAACAGCGGCCACTTTTTCCTCAGACGGCAAAAAACTCTATTACTTGTACGCAACCGATCCAAAATATGGCGACGAGGTCTGGGTACTTAATCTAGGTGATGGAAAGACAGAATCCGTCTTGCCGGGCTACTCCACCGAACAATATTCAATTTCTGCGGACGGAAAGATGATCGCCTTCACGAGGGTAGATCAAAAAAGACGCTCTTCCTTATGGATCGCGCCCACAAATCATGCCTCCGCTCCTAGAGCCCTAATATCCTCTAGCAGTGAAGACTCCCCCCATTTCCTGCCGGATGGCGATTTATTGGCCCGTTCCAATGAAGCGGGAATAAATTCTCTTTATCGAATGCATTCTGATGGAACCGATCGCCACCAGATCAGTCCTGCACATATATTCGACCTTCACGGAACATCGCCCGATGGCCGATGGGCTCTTGCGGGTTCCAATCAACCGGGGCCGGAGCACGCTCCCGGTCAATTTGCGTTTCCGGTTCAAGGAGGGCCTCCTATCCTGCTGTGCACAGGGATCTGTTACATGAATTGGGATGCTAGCGGAGATTCGATGCTGTTTAGTCTTTTCGGCCATCAAGGCACTTACGTGCTGCCGGTATCTCGTGCGACGGGGCTTCCTACCTTGCCCACGACCGGAATCGGACAGGTCGGGGATTTGAAGAATGTTAGAGGCGCGCAATTTTTGCCAGTGGTCGTTGACTCGGCCGTGAGCCCTTCTCTCTTCGCCTTCACACGCACCAACATCCACCGAAATCTATACCGTATTTCTTTGCAATGAAGCGTCAAGACTAGCCGCTGACTTCTCTGTGCTTGGTTCGGTCAACGCATGAGAGTGCCCGGTAAGTTTGAATGCATAGATTGGAGGAGGAGCGCTTGGTGTACAAAAGCTGAACTCAGCGGACGCTGATTCAGAGACACCAAGGAGGCCCGCCATGCAGACTATGTATTACATCGGGCTGGATGTTTAAGACATAAGACCGTCCGTTGCCACGCCTTGACCCTCCTTCCCCGCAGGACGCATACAACCGCTGGGCGCAAAAATAGATCTGAACTTTGGGCAGACGAATTGCGTCTCTCCATCACCCAGAAACCAACATTTCCGCTTCGTTGACTTGCCTTCTGCCCAGCCCTAAGATGAGCGCCACATGTCCGCGACCGACGCGCTCGTAGGCCAGACCTTCTCCCACTACCGCATTCTTGAAAAACTTGGCGGTGGAGGCATGGGCGTCGTCTACAAAGCCGAGGACACCCGGCTGCACCGCTTCGTTGCGCTGAAATTCCTACCCGACAATGTAGCGAAAAACCAGCAGGCGCTCGCGCGTTTTCAAAGAGAGGCCCAGGCAGCGTCGGCGCTGAATCATCCCAACATTTGCACGATTCATGACATCGGCGAACAAGACGGTCAGGCGTTTATCGCGATGGAACTCCTGGAAGGCGCAACCCTGAAGCATCGCATTGCGGGGCGGCCGTTGGAGATGGAAAGGCTGCTCGCGCTCAGCATCGAAATTGCCGAGGCCCTCGAAGCTGCACACGCGAAGGGCATTGTGCACCGCGACATCAAGCCGGCAAACATTTTTGTGACCGAGCGCGGCCACGCCAAGATTCTCGATTTCGGCCTGGCCAAGGTGAACGCTTCAAAAGGCAGTTCACACGGCGCTGACACAATGGCGACCCTCGGAGTGGACACGGATCAACTCACCAGTCCCGGCAGCACGCTGGGAACGGTCGCGTATATGTCGCCCGAGCAGGTTCGCGGGAAAGAACTCGACGCGCGCACGGATCTTTTCTCTTTTGGCGTGGTGCTTTACGAAATGGCGACCGGCGCGCTGCCGTTTCGCGGAGAAACATCGGCTGTGATTTCCGACGCGATCATGAACCGGCCGTTCGTGCCTCCGCTGCGCCTGAACCCGGAGCTCCCCGCAAAGCTCGAAGACATTATCAACAAGGCCCTCGAAAAGGATCGCGATCTCCGCTACCAATCTGCTTCCGACATCCACACCGACTTGAAGCGCCTGCGGCGGGACACCGACTCCGGCCGGCTTTCCTCATCGGGAAGTGGAGAAGTCGAGAGTCTTGCTCCGGGGCTCAAAAGTAGTTCGGCCACGGCAATCAGCGCTCAACCGTCGTCGCTACTTTCGAATAAGAAATATATGCTTGCGGCCATTTGCGCCGCACTTCTTGTGGTCGCGTTTGCCGCGTATCACTTCGGAGTCGGTTCGAAGACTCCGAGCGAACCCGCGAAGATTACGCAAATCAGTCACTGGGACAAGCCGATGGACTTCGCGAGGCTTTCTCCCGACGGACACACGGTTGCTTTCAGCTCGCCGGTCGCGGGCGTCTCGCAAGTCTTCGTAATGCTAATCTCGGGCGGTGAGCCTCTTCAGCTTACGAATGATGAGTCCGACAAGACTGTCGTCAGCTTCTCTCCGGACGGTACCGAAGTCTATTACCAAAGAGCTTTCGGACACGATGAGACCTGGGCGGTGCCGACGCTAGGTGGAAATCCGCGCCGCCTGGTTATGGGCCACAGTTTGGCGGCTTCCCCGGATGGAGCGTTTCTCTATTACACAAAGGAAGCAACGCGAGCGATCTTTCGCGCCAACCGATCCGGATTGGGCGAGGAACAGGTCTTCAGTTTTGACTCTACGGGCCTTCCAATTGCTCGCATCCTCGCATTCCCCGACGGAAACCGGCTGTTTGTTGTCACTGCCGAACTGGTTTCTGCGCTTGAAACGTTCCATGGCTACGTTGTGGACCTTTCACAGAAGTCCTTTCGAGATTTGGGTGAGGTTACCGGAACCCCGTTCCCGGTGTGGGCGGAAGCCGGAAGCTCCATTCTGTTTAGCCGAACCGTCAGCGGCCTGACAAACATTTGGAAATTCGATCTGAAAGACAAGTCGGCGATGCAGGTGACGTTTGGAACCGGGCCGGATAAAGACCCCATGCCTGACCCTGCGGGAAAAGGGCTTTATCTGGTTAGCGGTAAATCTTCCGGCTTCTTGACTGCCTACAACGCCCTTACAAAGACATCCACGGATATTGCGTCGGAGAATGCCACTCAGCCGGCAATTTCGCGTGACGGGAAGCGCGTGATGTATATCGCCGTTCCGGCCAAGGACCGCATCGAACTGTGGGTAGCCGATATTGACGGCAGCAACAAAACGAAACTCTCCACTGCCGCGTCGTTGGCGACCGCAACCTGGGAACAAGATAATCTTCACCTGAGCTTCATCGTAGAGGAAGCCGGAAAGCCTCCCAAAGCTTACGTTGTGGGCGCCGACGGTAGCGGACTTCACGCTCTTACCTGGACTGGCGGGACCCTTCAGAATGTCCTCTGGAACGATGATCGGAAGTCTGTTTTCATCAACAGCATCGACCAGGGCGTTGCGGGAGGCAGCATCTGGAAAGAAGCCGCGGAAGGCTCGAACCCGGAGAAACTGGTTGATGGTTGCGGGTTCGCCTGGGACATTTCACCCGGCGGCCAATATATTCTCACTCTGATTGTGGGTGGAGACAAACTGGGAATTTACGAGTATTCCATCGCCGAAAAAACGTGCACTTCGCTTTTGCCGGGTGTCGCAACTTTCGACCTTTTGTTTGACCGCGATGGCAAGTCTTTCCTCTACGCGATTCCGTCTCGCCGCGACGTCACCATCTATCGGCAGAATTGGCAGGCTGGAAAACTAATAGGCCAGCCGCAGGTTGTCTTGAAGCTCCCGTTTGCTTTTCCCCTCGTCAGTGGCGGCAACGCTTACGATTTCTCGCGCGATCTTTCGACCGTCGTTTATGCACGCCCCGGAGGCCACGCCGATCTCTATCTCTTGAGCCAGAAATGACCCCAGATTCAGGTCCCTTTTCAGCCGCACCCCAAGCCCCAATGTAAGACCCTCCGTTGCCCCTGTTCGATCCAGTCCATCCCCGCCAGGGGAATACACCCACTGGGCGAAAAAATAGCTCTGAACTTTGGGCAGACGAATTGCGTCTCTCCATCGTCTAGAAAACCAGCACTAACCGCGACGCACAGGTGTCGTCAAATAGGCGACGCACCGACAGCGCTATCCCCGGGAGGCACCCATGGGATTCCTGACAGCCGACCTCCGCTACTCAGCCCGCGAACTGCGCAAGCGCCCTGGCTTCGCGCTCACCGCCATTCTCTCCCTCGCCCTCGGCATTGGCGCCACCAGCGCCGTCTTCAGCGTCATCTACGCCGTGCTCATCGACCCGTTCCCCTATCCCGGCTACGACCGCATGGTGGAGCTTCGTCTGAAAGACAAAGCCGGCCACGATCGCTTCACTGGAGTCACCAGCCCCCAAGCGGAAATCCTGCGCAAGACACGATCTCTCGAAGATGTCGTCCTCATGGATGATTGGAACCTCACCACTACCGACGGCGACGTCCCCGAGGATGCCAGGGGCATGTACATCTCGCCAAATTCGCCAAATCATTGGGGCACGCCCGCTCTCATGGGCCGCTGGCTCATCCCCTCCGACGCTCCTCCGGGTCAAGAACCCCAGCCCGTCGTCGTCCTCCCCTACAAGTTCTGGCAGCGCTACTACATGGGCGATCCCAGTGTGATCGGCCGCAAGATTCAGCTGGTCCACAAAACCTACGAAGTTGTCGGCGTGATGCCGCCGCGCTTCCAGTGGGGCGAGGCGGATTTGTATCTTCCCCTCAAGGTCACGGGCGATCCCAAGGCCGGTTTCGGAGCCACCATCAAGCTCCGGCCCGGAGTGACCATCGCCCAGGCCAACGCCGAGCTGCAACCCATCCTCGAGGAATTCGCCAAGCAGGCTCCCGAGCACTATCCGGAAACCTTTCGCGTGAACGTGCGCAGCATCGTCGACATTTATGCGCGCCCCTTGGGTGCCACGCTCTATCTCCTGCTCGGTGCGGTTGCATCCCTTCTGCTGATTGGCTGCGGAAACGTCTCGATTCTTCTGCTCGCCCGCGGCACCGAGCGCCAGCATGAGTTAGCCGTCCGCGCCGCGGTCGGGGCCAACCGCCAGCGCATCGTCCGCCAGTTGCTGACCGAGGCGCTGCTGATCGCCACCACCGGAGCCGCTCTTGGCGTCCTGCTCGCCTGGAAAAGCCTGCCTCCGATCGTCGCTTTTCTGCCTCACGCCTTCCCCGCTGAATCGGTGATTAAGATCAACTTGCCGGTCCTCCTTTTCTGCGTTGGCTTGGCGTTCGCCACCCCGATTGTTTTCGGTCTGCTGCCCGCTTTGCAGCTTTCGCGGCCGGACATTGCCCGGTTGATGCAGAGCAGCGGGCGCCGCGTGTCGGGAAGCGCGCTCGCCAAGCGCGCTCACAGCACGTTGATTGCTGCTCAGGTGGCGCTCACGCTGCTTTTGCTTACCGCCGCAGGCGCTGCCGAAAAAGGCTTTCTCAAACTAATGAATGCCGATCTCGGCTACGACCCCCATAACGCAATGTCTCTCCCGATTCCCGTGCACGAAAACACGCACAAGTCCTGGCAGGATCGTTCTGAATACTTCGAGCATCTGCGCGCCCGGATCGCGGCCATGCCCCAGGTCGTCGAAGCAGGGATTTCGACGAACGCCACGCCGCCTTCCAACGGCCGCAATACCAAGATCGAAATTATGGGCCGCAGCGAGGCCGAGAAGCCCGAAGTGCTGGTAAACCTCATCAGTTCCGAGTACTTCCCTGTCCTCCGCATTCCGCTTGTACAAGGAAGGCTTTGGGACCACCCGGAAATCATGCGCGGCGCCAATCTCGCGGTGATCAATCAGACCATGGCGCGCCAGTATTGGCCGAACGCCAGCCCCATCGGCCAGCAGATTCGCGTTCCCGACTTCAAGAATACCGATGATTACACCATGGTGGCTCCGGGCAGCGACGGCTGGCTTCAAATCATCGGCGTCGTAGGCGACGCCCGCGACCAGGGTCTGCGCGACCCCATCAAGCCCGCTCTTTTCGTGCCCTTCACTATGCGGATGTACATGTTCACGCAGGTTCTGGTTCGCACCCGCGTCCCGCCCATGTCCATGCTTCACGATTTCCGCGCCCAGGTCGCTCAGGTCGACCCCGAACAGCAGATCATCAAGGATGCTCGCGATCTGGAAGGCTGGATCGAACGCGAAGATGACTACGGGCAGCAACGTCTGGTCGCCACACTTTTTGGAATTTTTTCCGTTCTGGCGCTCGCTCTAGCCGCCGTTGGACTCTACAGCGTGGTCTCGTATGGTGTCGCCACGCGCACCAGCGAATTTGGCATCCGCATGGCTCTCGGCGCAAAAGCGGGCGACGTATTCCGCCTGGTGCTCTCGTCCACCGCAATCAGCGTGGGCGCAGGCCTGACAGTGGGCCTGCTGCTAAGCATCGCCTTCAGCAAATTCGCCGCAAAAATCGTCACCGAAAGCTCCCGCGATCCCCTCATCCTCGGTGGCGTAACACTCTTGCTTGTTGCTGCGGCGGCTCTGGCGTCGTTCGTGCCCGCGCGCCGTGCCGCCTCTGTTGATCCCATCGTGGCCCTCCGCTACGAGTAATCTCCGCCTCTCAATCCGTTGATCGCGACCCGCGTTCGATCAGCGGAACTCCTGCGCTGGTTCAAAAGCAAGCAACCTCTTGAGAATGAGGCAGTTTCCAGCGCCAACCCTGACGCTAGTTAGGTATTCACCATTAGCACACTGTTAGAACCGTCGTACTACAGACAGGGAGTACTAGAACCACCGAGAATTGAGGCATTAGGAGTTTCACATGCAAGCTCTCCCTCAACGAGTCGGCCCCTCGCTCCCCCTCCGGACGGTTCTCGCGCTATGCAGCGCGCTTTCCATAACTTTCGTCCTCTTACTGATTTCCGGATGTGCCGGTGGTTGGGAAGGAACGAAGTCGGCAACCCCGGCCACAACTGGCATCACCGAGCCTCAGAACCAAACTGTGACGGTCGGGCAGACCGCGACCTTTGCCGTTTCCGCGACTGGCAGCGGCCCATTCACGTATCAGTGGTTCAAGGACGGCGTGGCTGTAAGTGGCGCTACATCAAGCAGTTACACGACTCCTCCGACGGTAATGGGTGACACCGGCTCTCTATTCACGGTGACGGTCACGGGTCCCTCGGGAACCATGACCAGCTCACCCGCCACTTTGACAGTCAAGCCGATTAAGCCCGCGATCGTCACCCAGCCTGCAAGTCAGACTGTGGCACCTGGCCAGACGGCAACATTTACGGTGGTCGCGACGGGCACTGGCCCCCTGACCTATCAGTGGTTTGAGAACGGCACCCCAATAAGCGGCGCAACGTCAAACACTTACACGACTCCGCCCACAGTTACGGGCGACAATGGCGCGGTTTTCACGGTTACCGTTTCAAACGCGGCCGGATCCGTGACCAGCGCCAGCGCGACTTTGACTGTGCCTACGCCGGCTCCCATCGCCGGCAGCCTTGTTCCCAGTTCGGCCACGCCGCCTTACAAAGGAACAGTGATGCTGGTTCCGACCTTCTCCGGCGGGACGGGCGTCATCGGCTCCACGGGTGTCGGCAGTTCGGACATTACCGCCTCGGCGGTAAGCGGCGGCGCGTACGCGACTCCCGCGCTGACCGCCGGGACGACGTACACGCTAACGGTCACGAGCCCGAAGGGCGTGTGGTCTCGGCTTTCATGTGTCGTCACGCCCACTAGCGTAACCATCACCCCGATCACACCGGCAAATCAGTCCTTCGCTCCTGGGCCTGCAACCTTTGCAGCCACCGCCAGCGGCGGACTGACCAACACTCTGACCTGGAACGCGAGCAGGCGGAACTTTCGCGGGAAATGTGTGGACGGCTCCCGCGGTTGCCGGCACGTACACCATCACGGCAACCAGCGTTGACAATCCCGCCGTCTCCGTCACCACCAACGCGACGGTTGGCGCTCCGGCGATCAACACGCAACCGAGCAACCAGCGAGTTTGCTCCGGCGGCGTCCTGACGCTCACCGTGAATGCCAGCAATGCCGCCAGCTATCAGTGGAATCTGAATGGCGTCGCGATTCCTGGAGCCACGGGCGCAAGCTATTCCGTGCCCGGCGCGACCTCGGCAAACAATGGAAATTATACGGTGACGGTCACGAACGCTCTGGGCAGCGTAACGTCCAGCGTTGCGACCGTCGTGGTTGGATCTTCGATCACCTCGAATCCAACCAGCCTTTCCATCTCCGCCACGCAAACGGCGAACTTCTCGGTCTCGGCGACGGGTCTCAGCCCGTTTGGCTATCAGTGGTATCAGATCCCGTCTGGTGGATCGACTGGCGTCGCGATCTCCGGCGCGACATCCAGCGTCTACACGACCCCTGCGGTGGACGCGAGCTACGACGGCGCGAAGTATTACGCGACGATCACGGATTCTTGCTCGCCGCTCACCAGCACCAGCGCGACTCTTACGGTTACGGCGACCAACGCGTCACCAACGATCATCACGCAGCCTGTGGGCGAGTCCGTCGCGGCAGGAGGCACGACTTCTTTCAGCGTAGTCGCTTCCGGTTCGCCGGCACTTTCCTATCAGTGGTATCAGATTCCCGCGGGAACAACGGCCGGCGTCCTCATCACTGGCGCCACTGCTTCGACCTACACGGTTCCAGCGACGGCAACCACAACGGCCAACGATCAAGACGCCTACTACGTGATTGTCACCAACCCGTATGGACAGGCCGTCTCTCAGAAGGCGCCTCTCGCGGTTGGCAATGGCATCCTGCTGCAGATCACCGGGCAGCCTGCCGATCAATTCGTGAATGTCGGCGACCCCGCGACATTTTCCGTGACGGCCGTCTCGAATCTTCCGCTGACGTATCAGTGGTATGTGGCCGCCCCCGGCACCTCCACGTTCACAGCGATTCCCGGCGCAACGAGTTCCAGCTACACGTTGCCGTCGGCGGCTCTTACCGATTCCGGTGCCGTGTATCACGTGGTCGTCAGCAATGGCACGACCACGTCGGTGACCAGCAATGAAGCGGCGCTCTTCGTGGGACCTCTGTCGGGTATCGACAACCTGTGCAGCGCCAACTGGGTCCCTCAAGGCACTGCGGTGACGCAACCTGGATGCGCATACCAGTTGACCGACAACTTGAACAATCAACGCGGCGCGATCGTGTGGCCGACGCTGGTTTCCACCGACAACATCCAGCTGAGTTTCACGATGCAGATCTTTGACTCGACCAGCAATCCCCCAGCGGATGGTTTCGCCGTCGTTTTTGGCGATCCCTCGCTAGGCGCGACGCCCTCCAGCGTTGGATTGCCCGGCCAGGGATTGGCCGCCGAAGGAATCCCCGGCTTCGTACTGGCTTTCGACGACTACCACAACGCGGGCGAATACCCGGTGCCGTACTTCGCGATAGGCAGAGGGGAAAACGCTCAGTGGGAGAACCCGTGGTTCGCGGTGAACACGAGCATCCCGGCGCTCGCCGTGGTCGGCAGCACTATTTCGCACGATTACACGATGTCTCTAGTTGAAGGAAAAATGACCGTCACGCTGGACGGCGCGCAGATCTTCTCCGGCGACGTGAGCGTTCCGCCGGTTGCGTACTTCTACGTCACCTCTTCTACCGGCGGAAAATTCGAGCAGACGATCATCAGCAATGTGTCCGCGACGGTTTCGGTGCCGTCGCAATAGTTTGAGGCCCAATGATTTCTAGGCCCAGTAACTTGAGGAAAGTGTGAGGGATTGGAAATGAGATCGATCTTGTTGGCAGTAGCGCTGCTGCTCGGGGGAGCAACAGCAACCATGGCTCAGTACGAAGGCTACCACGGAGACGCGGCCATAACGTACCACTGGGTACGCACGAACGCAGCGCCCGGCGAGTGCGGCTGCTTCGGTCTGGACGGCGCGGGCATTTCCGGCTCGTGGGATGTGAACGGCCCTTGGGCGATGGTGACGGAATTCAGCTCGGAGCTGCGGCCCAGCGTGCCGTTCGGCCAAGGCTCGCTGACGGTGACGTCTTTTCTCGGAGGCGCGCGGTATCGTCTGCCGCAGCCCTGGATAAAAGGAGCTCATCGGCCGCTGCCTTTTGCGCAAGTTCTGCTTGGACCCGCGCATAGCGGCGGCGGAGAAGCCGGGGTCGGTGATGGAACTTACACGTTCGCCACGCGCATCGGCGGTGGCATTGACGTGCCGCTGAAATCGCACTTCGTGTTGCGACCGATTCAGGTGGATTGGTTCCGCACGGAATTCGCGAATGCTAAGAACGACCGGCAGAATAATTTGCTGGTTGCGGTCGGCATCGCTTATCGCTGGTCTCACAGATAGGTAGCGAAGCCAATCGCCTAGGTGCACGATGATCCGGCCCCAACGCGGCCTCGCGCCGCGAATGACCAACCCCGCAAATTGGCCCGTTACGAGGCCCAAAAGAGCACGATTAGCCTTGACTTTTTCTCGATGAATGCTATCCTGTTTGAGTACAAAATTGCGTGAAGGCACCGGTTCTCCGGTGCCTTTTCCATTTTGGGACCGGCTGTGAGACGCGAGGCAGAAAATTAAGCCCCGCATTTATAATGACTTACGAACTGCCCCGCACACACTCGCACGTGTAACTCTCGTAGATTCAGCGGTTTACTTCATGACTCGCTGTATACCCGGGGGGGTACCCCCTCAAAAGCAAATCTAAGGCGAAACAACGGGCGAGCGGTGGCTTGGTCCGCGAGCCCTTCCGCCGGCTCGCGCATCCCGCCGATCGGGAGATCGGCGTTCCCGGGGGGTCGGCATTTCTTACTTCCTTGCTTGCATGCTGATAAACTTCAGATTGCACTGCTGAGGAGCCGACATGTCTCAAGTTACGCGGGCGCCTGTCACTGGTCCCACTCGGACTGAATCTGACAGCATGGGCAAGATCGAAGTTCCCATTGACCGCTATTACGGGGCGCAGACTGCCCGCTCGCTTATCCACTTTGACATCGGCAAAGACACCATGCCGCCCGAGCTGATCCGCTCCTTTGGCATCCTGAAAAAAGCTGCCGCGCTGGTGAACGAGGATTTGGGGAAGCTGTCGAGCGACAAAGCCAAGCTCATCACACGAGCCGCCGACGAAGTCATTTCCGGCAAGCTGAACGATCACTTTCCTTTGCGCATCTGGCAGACCGGCAGCGGCACGCAGACGAACATGAATGTGAACGAGGTCATCTCCAATCGCGCCATCGAAATTGCCGGCGGCGAAATGGGCAGCAAGAAGCCGATCCATCCGAACGATGACGTGAACATGTCGCAGTCTTCCAACGACACGTTTCCTACCGCGATGCACATCGCTGCTGCTGCGGAAACTGCGCGACGCCTGCTTCCCGCAGTGAAAAAACTGCGCGACGCGCTCGATGTCAAGGCTAGGGAGTTCGATACCGTCGTCAAGATTGGGCGCACGCATTTGCAGGACGCTACGCCGCTCACGATGGGCCAGGAATTTTCCGGCTGGGTCAGTTTGCTGGATCGCGATGGAGCGCGCATCGCCATGGCGCTTGACGGTCTCTACGATCTGGCGATCGGCGGCACCGCTGTCGGCACCGGCCTGAACGCGCATCCCGAATTTGCCGAGCGTGCCGCGCGCAAGATCTCCGAGCTGACCGGCTTGCCGTTCCGCTCGCATCCGAACAAATTCGCTGCGCTTTCTGCCCACGACGAACTTGTGTTTGCCTCCGGGGCATTGAAAACGCTCGCGGCATCGCTCATGAAAATCGCCAACGATATTCGGTGGCTCGCCTCCGGCCCGCGCTGCGGCCTCGGGGAACTCACACTGCCGGAAAACGAGCCCGGCTCTTCGATCATGCCTGGCAAGGTGAACCCCACGCAGGCCGAAGCGGTCACCATGGTGGCCGTGCAGGTGATGGGCAACGACGCCGCCATTGGTTTCGCCGGGTCGCAGGGTAACTTTGAATTGAATGTCTTCAAGCCGGTCATGATTTTCAACTATTTGCACTCGGTGGAGTTGCTCGCCGACGCGTGCAGCAGCTTCGTCGATCACTGCATCACCGGCATCGAAGTCAACCAGGAGCAGATCGACGGCTACGTGCACAACTCGCTGATGCTGGTCACGGCGCTCGCGCCGAAAATCGGCTACGACAACGCCGCTAAAGTGGCAAAAACCGCCCACCACGAGAAAACGACGCTGCGCGAAGCCGCCCTCAAACTCGGCTTCATCAGTGGCGAAGACTTCGACGCCCTGGTTCGCGCCGAAGACATGACCCATCCGTGACAGCGATGGCAGACCACATGCGCAGCCCTACGAATCGCGTCCGACTGATTGTCGCGACCTTCTCGGTTTTGCTGGCGCCCACCTTCGCATGCGCACAGTCCACCTACACGCTGAGGCCGACACCCAAGACCATCGCGTGGGGCTACTACGATGCTAAGACGCCGCCGGTGCTGCGCCTCAAATCGGGCGACACCGTGGAAATTCAGACGCTGATCACTTCGACGCCGAAACGGCTTGAAGACGCGGGCGTTGCGCCTGCCGACGTGGAGCAATCGCTGCGCGACATCACTACGCAGGTTACCGACAAGGGCCCTGGCGGGCACATCCTTACGGGGCCGATCTATATCGAGGACGCGCAGCCTGGCGACGTGCTGGAAGTGCGCATCCAGAAAATCCGGCTGGCGATTCCGTACGCTTACAATGCGTTTGGGCCGGGGCGCGGATTTCTGCCCGAGGATTATCCTTACCCGAAGATGAAAATCATTCCGCTGGACGAGCAGCGCATGATTGCGCGCTTCGGACCCGGCATCGAGATTCCGCTGCATCCGTTTTTCGGCAGCATGGGCGATGCGCCGCCGGAAACTTCCGGCCGACTGAGTAGCGGGCCGCCGTGGATTCAGGCGGGGAATCTCGACAACAAGGATCTGGTCGCCGGAACGACGCTGTACATTCCGGTACACGCGCCGGGCGCGCTGTTTGAAGTGGGCGACGGGCACGCCGGGCAGGGCAACGGCGAAGTGGACATCACGGCGCTGGAAACTTCGCTGATCGGCACGTTTCAATTTGTGGTGCGCAAAGACATGCACCTGCGCTGGCCGCGCGCGGAAACGCCCACGCACTTCATCACCATGGGGCTACACGAGGATTTGAACGAAGCCACGAAGCTGGCGGTGCACGAGATGATCGACTTCCTGATGACCGACAAGCATCTTTCGCGCGACGATGCCTACATGCTGTCTAGCGTGGCTGCGGATTTGTCGATTACGGAGTTGGTGGATGGCAACAAGGGCGTGCACATGATGATTCCGAAGAATATTTTCGTGCCGGGGAAGTAGACAAGGGACGCATGACAGCGAGGCAAGATCCGGCGTCTAAACCCGCACCCTTGAGAGGCGCAAGGGTGCGGCACCCGGCAAACCGCCATCAGCACACTTCAACGTGATCGTGTGAACTCTAAACCCCGCCCTCTGAAGAGGGCGGCTACAGGGCGACGCCTTTGTGGGTTGTTGCGGCGGAACAGCTTGCGACGCGCCGGATTGCGACTGCTCGGATCCTGATAAAATTGCTTTGAGGGTCCATGAGCAGATTTCTTATGGTGTTGGGTGCGGCGCTGGCGCTGCTTGCGCCGGGCTTGCGGGCGCAATCCAACATCCCGGCGGATTGGTGCAAGGCGCTCCCGCGGCCGGAATACCGGTCACTGGAACGCGAGTTCGTGCACGAGCCGTGGTTTGAGGTGTACAAGATCGAGCCGGGCGTGTTTGCGATCTACGAGCCGCACCAAGCTGAAGAAGTCATCTCCTATCTGATCATCGGCACCAAGCAAGCGGTGCTGTTCGACACCGGGATGGGCATCGGCGACATCCACAACCTGGTGTCGCGCATGACCTCGCGGCCGATCGTGGTGCTCAACTCGCACACGCACAACGATCACGTGGGCGGCAACTGGCAATTTCCGTTCATCTTCGGCATGGACACGGACTTCACCCGCGCTAACGCCAAAGGCTCCCGCGAAGACGCGCAATCCGAACTTGGGCCGGACATGATCTGCGGCGATTTGCCGAAGAATTTCAATCGTACGAGCTACGCCACGAAACCGTGGAAGATTTCACTGGCGGTGCACGACGGCTTCAAGATCAATCTCGGCGGCCGAACCGTGGAGATCATCGCGACGCCGGGTCACACGCCCGATGCTATTTGCTTGATCGATCGCGCCAACGGCTTGCTGTTTACCGGCGACACCTACTATCCCGCGCCGATTTGGCTCTATCGCCCGGAAACCAATCTTGATGCGTACGTGGCCTCGGTGAAACGCATCGCGGCGCTCGAGCCGCAAATCAAGCTGGTGCTCGGCGCGCACAATATTCCGGTGGCGGAGCCTTCGGTGCTTCCTAAACTTGTGGCCGCTATTGAGGCCGTGCGCGCTGGAAAGGGCGAGGCCGTTGCGGAGATGCCACCCAAGGAAGTTCGCAGCTACGACGGGTTTTCGTTTCTCCTGAAGGCTCCCGGTAATCCGTGATCGGACGGACGGTTGTATTGCGTGACTGGCCGGGCTGAAGCCCGGCCACTACATCGCTTTTCGTTCCTCGGCGCGCTGGTGCGGCGGGGTTCCGCGCGCCTCGGCTGGTCGAGCTGCCCGAGACGGCGGAAAAGCGGCGGCGAGCCGCCGCACTCCAAGAAAGTACTATTTGCTTCGGAAGCAAAATTCTGCAGGATTGTTCTTGCGCGGCCTGAAGATTTTTCTCACAATCAGATTTTAACCAGGGGAGAAGTTGGGACCTACCTCCAGGGGAACGCGACGGAATTGGTTACGCATGATTTGGTCATGCTTGCTGGTTCTGGTTTTGTATCCGCTGTTGTGCGCCGCGCAGTCGCCCCTGGGCACAGCCCCTCCACCAGTCTCCGGCAGCTATTCCAAGGTTTCCGCTCACGAATTGCTCATTCCGCAAAAAGCCAGGCAGGCTTTCGACCGAGGGACCAAGCTGCTCGCGGCGAAAGACTCGGCGGCGAGCATCGTTGAATTTCAGCGCGCGATCAAAGTGTTTCCGGATTTTTACGAGGCTTACTACAAAATTGGTCTCGCCGATTTGAATCTGAAAAGCTATCCGGACGCGCAGGCGGCCTTTGAAACTTCGATCGAGCTCAGCAAAGGCCGCTATCCGCCGTCGCAGTTCGGCCTGGGCGTGGCGCTGTGCATGCAAAAACAGCTCACCGAAGCGGAAGAGGCGATTCGCGCGGGACTCGATCAATATCCGGCCGACGCCGCCGGCCACTTTACGCTGGCATGGGTCTTGTTTGCCGCCGCCCATCTGTCCGAAGCGGAACAGAGCGCGCGCCGCGCCGTCCTTTACAACCCCAATTTCGCCACGGCCTATCTACTGCTCGCGCAGATCCATCTCGGCCAAAACGATCTCTCCGAGGTCGCAGCCGATTTGGATGCCTATTTGAGGCTCGATCCGGATGGCGCTCATAACGCTGAAGCCCGAGCGGTGCGCACCCAAGCCGAACGCGTGCTGGCCAAGCAGCAAGGCACTGGCCCGGTCTTGGCCAAAACTCCCAGCCCCTGAGCCACCGGCCGTCTCCGCGAGTATTTCCCTCCGCTGGCTAAGGAGTTAGACTCTTCTGGCGGGGTACTCTGCATTGCGCATTCGGACTCGAATAGCAGCCAGTGTTGGCGCTGCGATTCTGCTCGCGTCCGTCCCCAACGCGGCTTCGCCTGCTCCTGCGGGGTCGCGGGAAAAATCCGTCTGGAACTACGACGGCGGCATCCTGTTGATGACCGACGGCTCGGTCCCCGAAGGCCCGTGCTTCCGGATTTCCGGCCGCGTCAACGCTCCCAATTTCTTCGACAACCTCAAGCGCATCGACCACGATGATTCCGGGGCGATCTTCCGCCGCGGCACGGAAACGATCACGGAGTTCCCCGACCAGCTGATTCTGGCGTTCGTCGTCTACGATCACCCGTGCCCGACGCAACTGGAGCATGCCACCACGCGCACGTACCTCACGCGGTCTCTTATGAGTTCCCTGCACCTTTCGTTGTACTGGAAGCGCGGCGTGGAGCTTCGCCCCATCGCCAACATCGAGCCCAAGTACTTCTCGGTCGATCCGGTGTTGACGCACACCGTCGGCAGGATCCACGACCTCCCCGAAAAGCTGGAATGGTCCTACGAATTCGGCGTTCCCAGCGCCGGAGTGCCGCTTACGGATAGCCTGGTGCTGATACTGCGAGGCGCGGACGGGCGCATCGCGGCGCGCGTCGCCGCCCGGATGTAATCCCGGCTTGAGCCGAAACCAAGCCGACGATTCCAATGGCAACTCGAGGTGCAGCCACGGCTGTGTGCGTTACTGGCTACTAGGGCTGGTCCAAATCTGTTCCCTGGGACAGTTGTCGGCCCAATCAACTAAATCTACTGTTCTTGGGGAATTGCAAGAGGAGCCCACCTCTCGGCTCTCCTGCTTAATGTAGAGATCGCTAATTGGGGACTTCGGGGGAAGATTCATGAAGAAATTTCTAGGGATTTTGTCGTTCGTCCTTCTGTTGTCCGCGGCCGCTGCCGCGCAAACGCAGCAGCCTATTCGCGTGAAATGCGGCGGGCCGGCTTACACCGATTCCAAGGGACACTCCTGGGCGGCGGACTATGGCTTCAACGGCGGCCTGGTGAGCAAGACCACCGGGACCATCAAGGGCACGCCCGATCCTGCGCTTTTTCAGACCGGCCGCACCGCTCCCGACTCGGGATCGCTGGTCTATACGTTTCCAGTCGCGAACGGCGAGTATCACGTGAACATGTATTTCGCGGAGCTCGATGCTGACGACGATCACACTCGCGGGCGCTTGTTCAACGTCTCAATGCAAGACAATCCCACCTGGGGAGATGTGGACATTTGGGGTACGGTTGGTGCCGGTGCGGCATGGATCCGGAGCGCGGATATCACCGTAAACAATGGCGCCGCACGGATCGAACTGGACACCGTACCGGGCCACGATCGCGCCAAGGTAACGGCCATTGAAGTGGTCCCGGCGACAACGAGCGCCCCGATGCTGGTGCTGAATTTCGTTTATCCGGACGGCACGCCTGTAGTGGGCACTTTGAACTACACGATGACGACATCGGCGTTGAAACTGAGCGGGAACTATCCGCTGGTGAACGGCCAGGCGACTTGCACGATTTTTGCGACACCCCAGATGATGGGCCTGATCGGCAACGTGCAACTCAACCTCAGTTTGGCTGACAACAGCGGGCATACGCTTTGGCAGATCGGAATGACCATGGATTCGACGAATGTGAACCTGGGGGGCGTGCAAAACTCGGCGTTGAGCGTGGTGGTGGCAAAGATGTAGTCGTGCTGCCGGACGTCCAGAAGCACCAAAGGTAGCTGTGGAAATCGTTAATCGAGTGTTGACATTTTGAGCGCCTGCACCTATACTCCGTTAGTTGTTTGGATGCCTTTCTGCTGGACAGGAGGGTCTTGCTCTTTGACAATCGATACGATGTGCCAGAATCCGTTCGAAACCATTCGGCTTTTCGAGCCCGAATGGTCTGAGTAAATCGAGCGACAATAATTCGCTTGGGCAGGCTGGCTCTCCGGTTTCCAATCGGAGGGCATTTTTTTTCGCCCAAGCTTCCAGTTTCAAACGAGAGTTTGATCCTGGCTCAGAACGAACGCTGGCGGCGTGCTTAACACATGCAAGTCGAGTGCGCGCCCGTAGCAATACGGGTGGCGCACGGCGCACGGGTGCGTAACACGTGGGTAATCTGCCCTTCGATGGGGAATAACTCGCCGAAAGGCGAGCTAATTCCGCATAACATTCCAGGGACTTTGGTTCTTGGATTCAAAGGCGTAAGTCGTCGGAGGAGGAGCCCGCGCACGATTAGCTAGTTGGTGAGGTAATGGCTCACCAAGGCTTTGATCGTTAGCTGGTCTGAGAGGATGGCCAGCCACACTGGAACTGAGACACGGTCCAGACTCCTACGGGAGGCAGCAGTGGGGAATCTTGCACAATGGGCGAAAGCCTGATGCAGCGACGCCGCGTGGGGGATGAAGCTTCTCGGAGTGTAAACCCCTTTCGACCCGGACGAATGCCTCGCAAGAGGACTGACGGTACGGGTATAAGAAGCCCCGGCTAACTACGTGCCAGCAGCCGCGGTAAGACGTAGGGGGCCAGCGTTGTTCGGAATTACTGGGTGTAAAGGGTTCGTAGGCGGTGTGGCAAGTCGGGAGTGAAATCTCTGGGCTCAACCCAGAGACTGCTTCCGAAACTGCTGTGCTTGAGTGTGGGAGAGGCGCGTGGAATTGCAGGTGTAGCGGTGAAATGCGTAGATATCTGCAGGAACACCCGTGGCGAAAGCGGCGCGCTGGACCACTACTGACGCTGAGGAACGAAAGCTAGGGGAGCAAACAGGATTAGATACCCTGGTAGTCCTAGCCCTAAACGATCAGGACTTGGGGTGCCACCCGTTCGGGTGTCGTCCCGGAGCTAACGCGTTAAGTCCTGCACCTGGGGAGTACGGTCGCAAGACTGAAACTCAAAGGAATTGACGGGGGCCCGCACAAGCGGTGGAACATGTGGTTCAATTCGACGCTACGCGAGGAACCTTACCTGGGCTCGAAGCGCACTTGACTAGCTATAGAAATATGGCCTTCCCGCAAGGGACAAGTGTGGAGGCGCTGCATGGCTGTCGTCAGCTCGTGCCGTGAGGTGTTGGGTTAAGTCCCGCAACGAGCGCAACCCCTGCACGTAGTTGCCACCCGCAAGGGGGAACTCTACGTGGACTGCTCCGGATAACGGAGAGGAAGGTGGGGATGACGTCAAGTCCGCATGGCCTTTATGTCCAGGGCTACACACGTGTTACAATGCAGGGCACAAACCGTTGCCAACCCGCGAGGGGGAGCTAATCGGAAAAAACTCTGCTCAGTTCGGATTGCAGTCTGCAACTCGACTGCATGAAGCCGGAATCGCTAGTAATGGCGTATCAGATCGACGCCGTGAATACGTTCCCGGGCCTTGTACACACCGCCCGTCACATCACGAAAGTGAGTTGTACTAGAAGTCGTCACGCTGACCGCAAGGAGGCAGACGCCCAAGGTATGACCCATGATTGGGGTGAAGTCGTAACAAGGTAGCCGTAGGAGAACCTGCGGCTGGATCACCTCCTTTCTAAAGTAGTCGTGGCTCAATCCGCTATGGTGTGCGGACTATGCCACGCAAATGTATCCCCAAGCTCTCACGGGCCGGAGGGATACACGTTCGGTTTACAACTTTGGGCGGATTCTGACAGATCGTATCGAGTCGAAGAGAACAACAACCTATATTTGTGCCAAAGGGCCGCTGATCACTCAGCGGCCCTTTTTGTTTTTGGGGACCGTGCGCTTTCGCTAAGACTCGTCAAGACGCCCATCGAAGAGCAAGCACAGCATGTAGAGATGGACTCGCGGCTCTAAGGAAACATCTGCGCGGCGGGACCTTGGAGTAACCCCAATTGCCGCGCCATGCCGATCTGATCCCACATGTTCCAGCCTTCGACGATCTTGCCATCGCGTACCCTGCAAGCGGACATCCCACAGGTTTTAATAGTCTGGTTTGTCGCGGGCACGCCAAGTCCTTCGCCGGTGTGCGTCATGGTTGCAGTCCAACGTGCAAAGGCCGTGTCGCCTTCTTGCACCACTTGATCGAGCACGATTTTGACGTCCGGGCAGGCGCTCCGCAGACTCCGATAAAATTCCTTGAACACGGTTGCGCCCTGTGAGGAGTCTTCTGGCCGGCCCACGCCCCACATCACCGCATGCGCGGGAAACAACTCATCAATCGTCTCGGACATCCCTTTGTTCCAGACTTCATCGAACCAGCGGCGGATCAGCATTGCCGCGTCAGGCTGCCCTCCGCTCGTCGCTGTAGCAGTTGCGGACATACGGACCTCCATGTACTTCGGCGGCACTGTACCACATAAAGAAGAAGAGGGCTTCTCTATTAAGAAGCGCGAGAATCGTCGTTGCTTGTGAGTTCGGCAGTTAGTCGGACCAGGCGAGGTAGCCAGGCACGATGATGCCGACTACGGGAACAATCAGCAGAATGCCCCACCAGCTTGGTTTGCCGCGAGCTTCGGCGACGCCCATCCAGATGATGATGCCCACCACGATGCCGACGAGCGGAATCAAGAGAAGGATGAACCACCAGATGGGTTTCTTGGCGATGTTGAGTAAGAGGACGAGATTGATGATGGGAATCCAGGCGATCCAGGGATTCTCGGTATTGGTTTTGGTGGCGATGGTCTGAAGGGCCAGCGCCATGTATACGTACATCGCCAACATCAGGACAAGGAAGATGGTGAAGAAACCGCTCATTGCGGCCAAAGGCAAGCGCGCGGGTATACGGTCGTCCTGGGCAAACACACTGCCGGCGGAAGTCAGAAAAGCCGCGAGGCCCAGGACCCAACGCACGGAAGACGCAAGCAACAATCTTAGATTCATCAGCGTTCTCCTACGGAAGATTGGAACGGCCCGGACTAATCCGGCGCCGCGATTGGCTCGATGCAAGTTCTGGCCCGCCACACGCGGATTGCCGCCGACTTCTAAATCTTGTGGACCTTGCTTCTCGTGCAGGATGTCACATTCCAGCGCGCGTTTTGCGGAAAGAAATCGCGTTGTATCCAGTGGGTTAGCGCGTCGAGCCGTATATCCGGGGCGAACGCGGTTGGAGTCAGACCGAAGGCTGCCTAGCGGGTGGCAGCATCGAGGCGTTTGAGCAGATAGAGCGGCAGCGCCAGAGACAAACCGACCACTAAGTTGGAAACAAGGACCAGCCACCAGCCCTTGATGTGCTTGTCGCCGGCATCACGGCGCGACCAGGATAGAAAAATCACGGAAGCAATGATCAGATCGGCGGCAAAGAAGCTGGAGATGGGTGTGGCGAAGATCTCTTCAACAAACAATTTGAAATTGGGCCCGTGAATCAGGAAGAACGGAAGCGCAAACCAGCAGGGGACAACAATTCCAACAACGCAGCAGACGATCAGGAAGATTCTCATGAGCCACAAAATAGTACGCACGAATGCGCAAGTCTATTTCTTTCCCGGCGGGGCCGGGTGGCGTGGTCTGAGTCGCCAATCCCACGGATCACCAGATGGTCTTGACTTGCGCGGAGGTTCGGATCTTTGCATCTTTGGTTATTAAGGCGATGCCCTCGGCGAGTGCCGTCGCACCGATGAGGCGGTCGCACGGATCGGTCGAATAGCCGTCTGGGAACTGGTTGGCGAGAACCGCGACCCGCACGGTCAGGGGCCGAATTGCGGTGCGCGAGGAGATTCGCTCGACGAATGCTTCCGCAGTTCCGGTGATCTCCAGGCGGCCGTGAGTTGCCAGCCAGGCCAGTTCCCACAAAGTGATCGCCGAAATGGCGAGCCCGCCTGATTGACTGGCTGCCCGGATCGCTTCAGTAGCTCTTCTGGAGAGTTTCGCGGGCTCGTTGACCAGCCAGATCAAGACGTGGGTGTCGAGAAGGATCACTTCTTCATGATCTCCCACTGTTTGAGGGGAACGACAGGCGACTCGATATCGCCGACGATCTTGAATTCTGCGGCCATAAACCCGAAGACATCACCGTTCGCCAGCGCCACGGGCACCACTTTGACCATCGGCGTTCCCCGTTTGGTGACGACGACGGGCTCACCGGTCGCCTGCACGTCCTTCATAACCGCCAAACAACGCGCCTTGAAGACGCCCGCGGGCATTCGCTTCATGGTAGCTCCCATACGACCATGGTCATTATATCATGACCACCATCGATTTGATTAGAATGCTCGGGTGGGTGTGTCTCGCCGACCTACTTGGTTCGGGAGCGAGGGGCGCTGCGTGCCTGGGGCGCGAGGATGCGCTGGATTTGCTGGAGGTGGTTGAGGTCGTGGCCGGCCATCATGTGCAGGATGCGGTCGATGGTTTCCTGGCCGCGTTCCGCGTGCATACCGTGGTGCTTCCACTGTTCGGAATCGAGGGACTTGAGCAGCGTGAGATTTGCTTCTCGGACGGCGCGAAATATCTCGAGGCTCTGGCGCGGATCGCGTTTCGCATAGCGGCCAGCGGCGACCCAAGCATCCTGATCGTAAGCCTGAATCGGCGTTCCCGGCGCGCCCAGGATCGAACGGATGCGCCACGCGGTGACAATTTCGGCGTCACCGAGGTGCGCCAGGATTTCCGTCACCGACCACTTATCCGGCAAGGGGCGCTTGCGGAGCTTGGCCGCGGGAACGCCCTTGATCAGCTTTTCCAGTTTCTTGGGCGTTGCGGTCTGCACTTTCAGAGCGTCTAGCCCTTCGACGTGGCCCAGGATGCGTTGTATGTATTGCTTCGTGGTTTCGTTCATGGGAAGAAATCCTCCGGGGTTGGATAGGTCGGTGGTATTAGACGCGTCGGGGCCGCATAGGAGAGTGAACTCGCTCGATGGGTTGAGCAAACACCAAATTGGCGGGTTAAAGTTTGTCTTCACGCCATCGATTCCCTTCTAGGAATATTTTGAGACCGTAAGGATCGTGGTTCACGACGGCGCGGCTCCATTTCGCCTTGGGCCTTGACACCATGAAGACCCGGGGTGTACCTTGCGCTGCATTCCCCTTCCTGAAGTTCCTGGAATCGTCCGTCTGAAATGGGTTTGTCTGAAATACAAGGAGGAAGCATGTTGAGGAGAGCAATTTGGGCATTGGCAGCCGTGGTGTGTTTAACCGCGCCTGCTGCAGTTCGAGCGCAAGGCGACTACCTGGACGTTGAGATCGTCAAGGTGAAACCTGAAAAAGCAGTGGAATTCAACGCAATTGCGAAGAAAATGGCCGACGCGAGCCGGCGTTTCAATGGCGACCGTTGGCTGGCCATGGAAGCCGTTTACGGAGAAGGCGGCACGTTTACGTTCGTCAGCAACCGCGAGAACTACGCGGAAATCGACAAGGGCAACGAGGCATTCGCCGCGTCGCTCCAGAAGGCGTACGGCAAAGAAGCCGCAACAAAATTGCTTCACGATTGGGACAACTGCCTGGTCAGCTCACGAAACGAATTGCGCCGCCGCCGCTGGGATTTGAGCCGCAAGGCTCCCTCGGACCCGGCATCTTACGCGAAACTCATCGGCGAGTCCCGCCTGTTACGCACTACCGCGGTGCACATTCGTCCGGGCCACGTGGCGGAGTTCGAGGCGTTGATGAAAGATGCCAAAGAAGCCGGCGAAAAGGCCGCAAACACGCAGACCGTGCTGGTTTCCCAGGTGATCGAAGGAAGCAAGGGCACCGTTTTCTATGTTTCCAGCTTGCGGAGCTCGTTGGGAGGCTTCGATAAGAACCCAACTACCCGCGAGGTCCTGGGCGAAGAAGGCTACAAGAAGTTTTTGCAGAACAGTGCGGAGTCCGTGGAAGGCACCGAATCGACGGTGTTCCGCTTCTCGGCCGAACTCAGCAGCCCTCCGGAAGACTTCGCGCAAGTAGCGTCGGACTTCTGGCAGCCGAAGCAAATCGTGGCCGCTGCTCCAAAGGCCAAGGCCCAGGCGCCCGGCACGAAAGAAGTGAAGGCACCTGCCGATAAACCACAGCAATAGAGCAACGCTGAGGATCGGAACGCCGCGCTGCGAAACGCGGCGTTCCCTTTTCTCAACTTCGTTAGGGCCTCAACTTCATCAGGTCCGCAAGTTCGTCAGCAACCCTTGAACGAAATGAAATCCCCGAGGGCGGAAGGTATTTTCGGCTGGAACGAGTCGAAGGCGAACGACCTCGAAACGTCGAAACCGGCATTCTTCGCGGCGTTAATGTCAACGAAGGGAGTAAGAGCCGTCAGCGCTTGCGAGATCTCGGTCCAGCACTGCGTTCGCTCGTAGGTATTGTTGTTCGGCGGATCGACGCTTTCGGCGACACCCTGGATACCGGTGATTTTCTCGATCGGTCCGCCATTGGCAGGGGCCACGTCGGCAGCGAGAACGCGAGCGAGGGTGCGGTGGTCGCTTTCGATACCCATGATGCGGGCCGCGGTGACTCGCAAATCGGGAGTGCTGAAATTGCGCACGCCGACCAAATAGGCGGCGATGAAGGCGTCCTCCAGAGTAACGAGAACGTTCAAGGTCGTCTGGCTATCCTGAAACATGTGTTTCGGGTAGAAGAAAGAAGTGAAGGGCGTGTGCGTCTGAGTGACGGACTTTTCGAGAAGAAAGTGGGACATTTCTTCATTAAGCGCCGCAACGATGTAGCCTTGATCGTCTTTCGGCAAACCGTTGAAGAACGGAGAGAACTCAACAATGCTGCGGTAGGTGGTGACCGCCAGGGCTTCGGCGATCTGCGCGGCAAGGAGGATGTCAAAGTCCCCTTTTGTAACGCCATCGTCGCTATCCGAATGATGTGCCGGCTTGGCTTCCGCGGAGGCGAGGCCTAGCAACGCGTCGAATGCGACGATGCCGGTTGCCCCCACCATGGAAGCTCGCTTGAGGAATGATCGCCGGTCGCTTGTCCGGTGTTCCTCGGGTGTCGTGAAGACACCCGTACCTTCTGATGCTGTCATTGCTTTTGTTCCCCCCATTCCAGATTCGCAGGAACTGCGGCGTCTAACGCGATCGAGTGCCGGGTCGAGGGCCGGAATCGCCGTTGTTCCTTCGTGCTGGGTAGTACGGTGAGCCGTGGAAAGTGGATTAAGAGAAAGTCAATTTTTACATGTGATTTACAATTTCGGTGAGTTCACAACAAGAGATGACAACTCGATGCACGGCGAGGCTCGAAAGTCGTGACTAAGAGGCACACGCTGCCCTTCTTACGGGAGCGGGTAGAGATGTACTTCGCTCATCGGGAAGTCCTTTCGATTGTCGGTCAGCAACGTGCACCCGCGTTCGATCGCGACCGAAGCAACGATGGTATCGGCGAGAGCGAGGGTGTGCCCCTTTCGGGCCCAAGCATTTTTCAACTTGCCTGCGAGCCGAGCGGCTGCTCCAGTAAGCTCAAAGCATTCCAGACCTTCCAGAAAGGACTCGGTCTTCGATTCTTCGCCGGGCCGCATCCCGGCGTACAGTTCGGCGACATTTAACGTTGTGGTCGCCAACGAATGCCCAGCGCGCACTACCTCGGCAAGGAGTTCGCGCCGATGGTTTCGAGAACGAAGAACATCGATCAATACCGAAGTGTCGAGAAGCACTCTCATCGCTTTCGGCGGCGCGGCTTCTTCTCTCGCCGGCGCTCATTTTCTTGCCGCAAGCCGCGGACCCATGCTGCTGCACCGTTCGCAAGCTCAGGGTGGTCGGCGTCCGTCCAGGCCGGTGCGTCACTTTCCAGGAATCGGAGCAGCTTTTTTCGTCGCACCGCTTCGCGCGCCGTTTCCACAAGAAAGGCGCTGCGGCCACGAGGCCCGACGATTGCGTCGATCTCGCGGACGAGATCTTGGGGCAACAGAATATGGGCGCGTTTAGTCTTCATAAGTCACATACAGTGTGTGCTTATGGAGTGTATCATACCAGTGTGCGGATCACACCCACAGGAATCACCACTGCCGGGAACGGACTTCAATCTTGAAGAACAACGTGATTTTGGAATTGCGTCTTGTTCGCTAGATAAAGCGACGGATTGATGCCGGAAAAGGCTCGAAAATCGTGAATAAAATGAGCTTGGTCGAAATACCCGCAGGAGAGGGCGATTTGCATCCAGTTGATGCTCTCGCTGCGTGTGATTTGGCGTAAGACTTTCTGGAAGCGTTTGACACGACAAAAAAGCTTGGGTGTCAGCCCGACTTGTTCGGCAAAGACTTGAATGAACCGGCGCTCGCTGAGGCCGATCTGATTCGTTACGCAGGAGATCGCGCGGTGGGGGCAGCGTTGGAAGTTATCTACGGCGAACCGCACGGCCGGATGCCGCTCGAGCGGCTTGAGGATCCGAGCTAGCAGCGCTCGCTCGAAAACTCCGAACTTGGCTTCCGGTGTCTTGGCCCCGAGCAATCCTTCGCGCAGGTAACCTGCTTCGGCGCCCCAGAACACATCGAGCGAAACATCGGTGTCTTGCAACTCGCCGGCAGGCAATCTGAAGAACGGAAACGCTCCGCCTGGTTTGAAGACTGCGCCCATCGTGGAGCGTTGCTCCGCGGTATCGATGACCGCAAATTCCGAATAAGCGCCTACGACGATTGCGCCGCTGAGCGTCTGACACTTGGTGAGGTCGCTGGGGTCGTACACGCGCGTGCGATCTTCGTGCAGGTTGATGATCAGCGACATTTCGCCGGTAGGCAGCACGCGTTCGAAAGCGTGCGGCGCCGTGTATTCGTCGCCAAACCACATAAGGTCAACGAACTCGGATAGTGGCGGGCCGGGAATGTGGGATCGAAAGATCACGATTGTAGGAAAGCAGAACCGCCGTTACGCGTCAACCGTTGGCGGGTCTTCTAGCGGTAGGCTTTCCACATGTCGTCGATGAACGAGTACTGGGGAAATTCGCCTTGCAGCCAAAATTGGGTTTGGCCCTGGCGTTCCCAATCGGCGCTGTAGTCGAAGCCGCTTTGCGCTTTGATTTCAGCGACGGCTTGCGTGTCGTCTTCGGTCATCCAGCGATCGACGTAGTCAAAGAACGGTGGATAGTTCCAAACGTTCTCGGCCTTGAGGATGTGTACCGTGAGCGCCTCGCCTACCCAAGAAACCGATGTGCAACACCTTCGATAGGCTTCGCCGAGTTGTTCGGTAGGACTGATCAGCGGCCACGCGGAGGGTTGCAGTTGTTCGTAAGGACCGTAAAGACCGGCGCTGACAGGCGTGCCGTCGGTGGTTACGCCATAGTGGCCAGCGTAAATCACAGTGGCGCCTTGCCAGGCTTGTGAGTAGGTGCCGGCAGGCGGAAGGTTCCTGATGTACATCGTCTGCATATCTTCGCCGAACTTGTCCGGGAAAGTGGCTGAGACGTTTTTCATGCCGCCGTTGTTGAGCAAGATTCCCGCGAAGATAATAGGCAGTTTTCTTCCGCTGCGATGCCCGCCAAAAGCGGGCCATCCGTAGCCGGCCTGCACGCAGCCGTATAGGTCAATGCCGTATTGGACGAAATAGTTGGTCAGGTTCACTTTTTGGTCGGCGGGGAAATTCAGCATCAACAGGAGCGAGGCGTAGGAATCGGCAAACGCGATGTGCTGGCCGTAGCTGGGCATGTAGTCCGCGGGCGCGTCGAACAGGAAGGCATTGGTGTCGATCCACGGGCGGCGATACCAGGTCTCGAACTGCGCCAGCGTGGGGGTCTGCGACGGATTGGGCGGCGCAAGAGATGGCAAGAGATTCCTTTGTAGATTGTCAGCGTGATAGAGCGTTTGGCTTCGATCGCAGTACGACGGACGGAAGGCGTCGGCGGAAGGCGCAGCCGCGAGAACGGTGAGCACCGAGACCGTGGCCACTGGGCTCGCGCTCATGTCCGAAGCGCGCATCACTTCCGGGACGGAATGTATCGCCGCCAAGCTGATGGAAGAGACCAGGCTGTCGCCGGGATTCAGGGTGATCGGTGGATACGATCGCAAGGTCGCGTCGAACCACCAGGATTCGTCGGTGCCGTCGTTCAGGCGGGAGTCGAAGCCGCTCTTCCCGTTTGCGGTGGGAAGATTGCGCACCGATCCGTTCAAGTACGGCGAGGACGTCGTAGGGGGCGGGTTGATGGCGGTGATGGTGACCGGACCGACGACGTAGTAGTCGCCGGTAACGAATTGCCCGACAGGGACCGCTTGGCTAAAGGCCCAAGTGATGCCGTCCTTGGTGATCGAGGTCGCGGTCCCGGCAGGAGAAGGAGCCGCAGGGGCGGTGAGCGTTACCGGAACCTGAGCAGACTTGGAGCTGTCTGTCAGGCTGGTCGCCTTGACGGCGTAAGCGCCCGCAGTCGCCCCTGCGATGAAGAACCCGGAAGAAGAAATCGTGCCGCCGGTGGCCGACCAGGTGACGTTGGTGTTCGTGGTCCCCGTGACGGTGGCAGAAAATTGCTGGGAACCTCCGGTCTGGACGGAGGCGGAACTCGGAGTCACGCTGATTGCAACGGTCGCCGGAGGCGGGTTGTTGTTCGAGGAGACCGATCCTGGCGAACCTGCGGTGCCTGTGCAACCGGCGAGGCTCAGAGCGACCCCCAGAACACACAGGTAACTGGCTATTTTATCAACGGGATAGGGAGGCCGGCGCGGGGAGCTACCAGCACTTCGGAAGCGAGCAAGTGTTCCGTCGGAAGGCATATTTTTTTGTTCGTTAGGCCTTCAGGCTAGCGCGGGCCGCCTTACGTATCTACTGGCCGAAAGGACGGATTTCGCACAGTCGCCAAGAGGTCCATCGCGAGAGGGCCCGGCGAGCCGGATGCCTTTTTTAGTTTGGACGCGGAACGCGGATAGAAATCGTAAAGGACTTCGCTTCACAATCACTTGCATACGGAGCATGAATAGCGCCGTAAATTCTGGCGGACGTGAGGAACAAAATCATGACAGCAATTCGTATTGTGGCAATTCCGACGGAGGTGGCGAACTCCGTGCGCGAAACGATGCGCGCGCCCGGTTATGGATTTCCGGCACATGCGGAACTGGCGACGGACGACGCACCCTGCCGGCACTGCCTGAGGACTTTCACTGTGGGCGTGGATCGCAGAATTTTATTTACTTACGATCGTTTCTCGGGCGTTGAGCCGCTGCCACAGCCCGGCCCGGTGTATATCCACGCTGACGATTGTCCGCGATACTCCGGCGATGCCGGATTCCCAGAAGGGCTTCGGGGAAGTCCGCGGACGCTGGAAGCGTATGCGCGAGGGCGGCGTCTTGTCGCGCAGGACTACGCGGTGGACGGCAAGTTCGAGCCGGCGATCGACCGCCTGCTGGAACGACAAGAAGTCGACTACATTCAGGTCAACAGCACAACGGCGGGTTGTTACACCTTCCGCATTGAACGCACGGATGTGCCGGCGAAGTGAATTCTGGAAGACGCAACGTCAGTTCATAGATGAAATGATCCCGCCCCCTTTTCGTTGGAGGGCGGGATCTTTTTTTGCGAGATTGTGTGTATCAGATGACCAAGCGGGGCGTCGGTTCAGCGGATGCCGTAGACACTTACCTTCGGACGATGCTCCCACTTGTCCTTGCCGTACCAAAGCTCGACGCTTTCGATGACGCGGCGGTCGCCGGGCAGATCGATCGCGCGGGTTTGTCCGCCCGAGGGAATCTTATCGCGGATGACTAGTTCTTCCTGGCTGCCATCCCCGAAGTGCACGACCACGCGCTCAAAGAAAATCGCGCCGCCGCTCACCCGCAGTTGAATCGCGCGGAACTTTCCATCGTGGCGCCCCACATGAATAGTGTCGTGATCTTGCCCTCCATCGACGTGAGCATCTCCCAGATAGTCCCACCGCCCTTCGTACTGCGCGTACGCTGACGCGCAGAAAACGAACAGTAGGCCAATCGTCAAGAATAAATGTTTCTTCAGCATGTTGTTCCTCCGCTCCTTGGGATCAAGTGGACCCTTGGCTAAAACCTTATCGCCGAGCCCGCTCGTGGGCAACCGGCAGGATCGCGCTCATGCACTATGACTAACCCTGCCTCGATGTGTTTAGTTGCTGCGGCAAGAGAATGCCCCGCTTCTGGAGTTCCAGGGCGGGGCATCTCTTGCTCTTATGTTCCAGCGGGTGCTACAGGTCGCGGTTCGAGCTAGTTGGACTGCCCAGCCGCCTTGGCCGTCATCCGTTTGGTCATTTCTTCGGAGCGGCGCTGCATCTCTTCAGGCGCGACATCTTCCACGTGCGTCGCGACTCCCCACTGGTGTCCGAAGGGATCGGTGAACTTACCGTAGCGATCGCCCCAGAACATGTTGTCCAACGGCATGTCCACGCGAGATCCGGCCTCTACGGCGCGGCTAAAGAGGGCATCGACATCTTCGTTGTAAACGAACAAAGACGAGGAGTGAACTGCCGTGGGCGCAGGGGCGGCCGCCTGGCCGGGAAATTCGTCGTTGACCATGAGCCTGGAGTCGCCGATCTGCAACTCGGCGTGCATCACTTGGCCGCCAGGGCCCGACATGCGCATAATCTCCTTGGCGCCCAGAACACTCTTGTAATAGTCGATGGCGCGGGCGGCGTCGCGGCAGGTGAGTTGCGGCGTAATCGCATGATAGCCCTCAGGAATGGGGCGTACGGCATTGGACATAGTGACCTCCTCGGATCGGTAGATGTGCGCCGCCTTTCGCAGCCCCGGACCTAGCCGAGGTGCGGACGCGCGCAACGCCGTAAATACTCCTTGCAATCGGCTAAGTCAACCGGGCAATTGTTAAAAAATGAGTGATTCTCGAGATTGCGGCCTGAGTGGGTTTGAGTGTGGGCTCATAGGGCGTAGTGGCCGGTCTTAAGACCGGCCACTACAGGGGCTCGATTGACCCCAGAGGTGCCAAGGTGGAATATGAAACCGGAAATTTCCACTGGGACTGCCTGTCATGAGATACGACTTTCTCGTCGAGACCTACGAAGCCGAGCGCGTCAAGGTCGTCAGTGTGTGGAGCGAGTTTAAGGATGAGGATTTGCCTTTTCGCCCGAGGCAAGGTGATCCTCGCGGGCGGAGCGTTCGCGAACAAATGGTGCACCAATGTGTGAGCGAAGACCTATGGTTTCGCAGCATGCTGGGAATCGACGTTGGCGCTCCGCCCCTGCCTGCACAGGAAGCACGGTTGGAGTTCGTAAAGCGCTACGCCGAAGACAGCGGAAAGCGCCTTGCCGCCCTATGTGCCAAGGACGAAAGCTGGTGGGATGGACACACAACGTTCTTCGACGTGAGGCGTTCGCGGGCCTGGGTGATGACGCGCCGCTTGACGCATACTTCTCACCATCGCGGCCAGCAAATGGCCATGCTGCGGATGCTGGGGCGCGACGTCCACAGTAACTACGGACCGACCGCGGACACCGGCGGTCTGATGCAAAACCATGCGCCCACGATCTACGCGTATTCCGATATAGACGTGTTGCTCCGCAGCGAAGCAACAGGTGGAGCGAAAACGCCCTTGCCTCGGTCCAGCGGGAAAGCCGTCAGCGAGCGGCCGGACAGGGACTAGTATTCGCGGTACATCTCAGGAAACTCTTTTTTGAGGTTGGCGAGTTTCGGAAGATCGTTGTAGACGATGTAGGGCTGGTCCGTGTGGCTCTTCAGGTAGTCCTGGTGATACCCCTCGGCGCGGAAAAAGGCCTTGAGCGGAGCGATTTGCGTAACGATGCGCCGCGGATACACCTGGGCCGCATCGAGCTGCGCGACGTACGCGATGGCGATGCGCTTTTGTTCGTCGTTCGAATAGAAGATCGCCGAACGATATTGCGAGCCGCTGTCTGGCCCTTGGCGGTTCAACTGAGTGGGATCGTGCGCGACAGAAAAGTACACCATCAGGATTTGGCCGTAGGAGATTTGCGACGGGTCGAAGGTGATGCTCACGGATTCGGCGTGGCCCGTCAGCCCGCTGCTGACCATTTCGTAGCCAGGCGATTCGACGTGGCCGCCTGAGTAGCCAGCTACTACGGCGGTCACTCCCTTCAGATGTTCAAACACAGCCTGGACACCCCAAAAACATCCGCCCGCCAGAACGGCGGTCTCCTGACCTTTGGCAGCAGCCAGAGGAGCGTCCGCGGTTGGTTTGGGGAATGGATATTTGGGTTCGCTGGGTTTGGCGCCGATGGATCGAACGGCGCTCCACGCAAGGAAACCGACGATGAGAGCGATGGCAATGCCTCTGCCGATGAAGGGGCTACGCACGGTGCATCTCCCTAAGACCGCTACTAGGATGTACGTTACAGCCGTTTCGTTGGATGCGGATTGGCTTCTTTGTGGTATAGACGTGCTCTCGAAAGTTTGCTGGGATGGGGCTGCGGGTCAAGACGCAGTGGCTCGGGAGGGGCAAGCCCCTCCCTTACGGAGTGACGCCGAGGTCGGCGCCTCGCATTGGTCTCCTATTCGGGCTTGGTGATAACCCCGCAGGCGATGCGTGGGGGCGCGCCGCTAGAAGCGCCAGCCGACACGGCGTGAATGACAATGGCGGTGCCGCCGTTGCTAAAGACGGAGTGGTCGTCGCTGCCTAGAGTCACGTTAGGAGCAACCACGGTGGCATGAGCCGTTCCATCGGCGGCTACGATCAGGGAGAAATCAGGAATGTCCCCCGCCGGCAGCCCGGCGTTGTGATCGGCGTGCGCCCCGCCGAAGTGAGGTCCGGCGGACTTGAAATCGGGTCCTTCGCATTTCGCGACTTGGTGAATGTGCAGAGAATGCTCACCCGGCGGAAGAGCTTTGATGTCGAGTTTGATCTTCACACCGTGCGGCGCTTCGGAAAGGACGGCGGTCCCAACGCTCTGCCCTTCGCCGTTCTTGATATCTACTGTGACTGGCTTGGATGCCGCAGGGCTGTGGGCGCCATGAGCGGCAGCACCCAACGAAAGGAAAAGTAGACACACGACACTCGTGAAAATTCTCATCATCCCTCGCTTTGCGGTCGGCTTGAATCCTCCGGCCCCGGCCGGAGGTACTCTCACTGTACCTGGGCTGGATTTAGCGCGAAACCAGCTGTCATCATCTAGCTACTAGTGAACCGCGTTCGCTTCCGCGCATTTCCGCGCGCCGGCGAAGTAGGATCGTGGCTTTGTGGAAGTACAAGGTTTGAGGCATCCTAGTAGGGCTCGTTGACGCTAGTCCCTGAGGAGACCACCATGTTTGCGCGGATTCCCGCAGCTGTCGCTTTCGGAACCCTTCTTTTTCTTCCTTCGCTCCTGCCCGCTCAAGTTACGAATGGAAAGAAGCCCCAACTGCCGGCGCCATTCGCCACGAAGTCAGCCCCTAATCCTCCGGAAGACGCAACGCCGCCGAAAGGATTTCTGCCAACGGTGCCGCCCGGCTTTCATATCAACGTATTCGCCGCGGAATTCAAGGAGCCACGGTGGCTGACGGTGGCGCCAAACGGAGACATCTTCTTGGCGGACACGCATGCGGGAAAAATCTATATCCTGCGCGATCCGCAGCACACCGGCGGAGCTCAAGAGCGGGTCGTGTGGGACGAAGGCCTGGACGAGCCGTTCGGGATTGTGTTTCACGACGACTACGTTTACGTAGGCGATACGAACGCGGTCCTGCGTTTCAAGTATGACCCAAAGACATCGAAGCGGATTAGCGAAGGCGAAAAACTGATGGATCTACCGCGTGGGGGACACTCGACGCGCGCTTTGGTCTTCAGTGCGGACGGCAAACACCTTTTCGTCAGCATCGGCTCGCAGTCGAACGTCGACATCGAGAAGGATGCGCGCCGCGCGGCGATTACCATCTGCGATCCGGATGGCAAGAACGCGCGCCTCTACGCGACCGGCTTGCGCAATCCTGTTGGTATCGCGCTGGAGCCGGCGACCGGACAGCTGTTTACCAGCGTGAACGAGCGCGACGGACTCGGCGACGATTTGCCACCGGACTACTTCACTTCGGTGACGGACGGCGGATTTTACGGCTGGCCCTACAGCTACATCGGCGACAATGTCGACCCGCGCGTAAATCCGCAGAAGACCGAATTGGTGGCGAGGGCGATCGTTCCCGACGTGCTCCTGGGCGCACATCGGGCACCGCTGCAGTTTGTGTTCTACACGGGGAAGCAGTTCCCCGAGAGCTATCGCGGCGGCGTGTTTCTTGCGGAGCATGGCTCGTGGAACCGGGCGACGCGCGCGGGCTATCAAGTTGTGTTTATCCCGTTCAAGGACGGCAAACCTTCTGGCGATCCGCAGCCGTTTTTGACTGGGCTGGTGCCCGATCCGACGAAGGGGAACGTGAACGGACGACCGGTGGGAGTGACGGTGGCGCCGGACGGAGCGCTGCTGGTGTCGGACGACGGGGCGGGCGTGGTCTACCGGGTGACGGCAGCGAAGTAGGAAGGCTGGAGGGCAGAACGAAAAGATATAGCCCTTGTTTCTTTCAAGGGGAGCTTGCACAGCTCCCCTCTTTTTCTTAGTTCACGATGAGCGTGAGCCGAACCTTCGTATTTTTAATTAATATAGTCAACAGGTAAATATTATGGATGGCGGACGCGCGGGTGTGTGATGAATGGTTTGGGAATCTTGCGGACAAAACAGGACGCGGCGCCCGGTACAGAATTTTAACACTCGAGCTTCAGTTTTTTGCTACTCTTCGTCGCTTATGCAACCAGCACGATTGGATATCGAACGGCAAGCGGCCGCTAACGGCGGTCTATTGGTTACCCGGCTCAGCGGCAAACTAAGTCTCGAGACCGTTCAGGATTTCATCTCGACATTGCGCCCGGAGCCCGCGACTCATTTGGTGCTGGATATGAGCGCACTGTCGTTTCTGGACTCGGCAGGAGTAGGGGCGCTGGTTTCGTTGTTCGTCAGCCGGCGCAGCCACGGCAGGACGCTGGCGCTGGCGGGTTTAACGCAGCAAGGCAACGCCGTTATGCAAGTTGCCGGACTGCTGAGGCTGATGCCTATCTTTTCCTCGGTCGAACAAGCCGTCGCGCAACACGCGTAAGTAGTTCCCTGCCCCGTGCGCGCACTCGCTTTCGAGGCGCTGGTATACTCGCCCGCATGACACAAACAACTGGGTTCCAACCTTCCGACGGCGAATATGCCCGCCGCGTTCGAGACAGCTTCGATCGTCAAGGGCTTATGCAACATCTGGGCGCGCAGCTCGCCGACTTGGGACCGGGCCTCGCGGAAATCCGCGTCCCGTATCGCCCGGAGCTCACCCAGCAACACAGTTATTTTCACGCCGGCGTTTCCGGAGCAATTGCCGACACCGCGTGTGGTTACGCCGCATACACGCTGATGCCGGCGGATTCCACGGTGCTCACCGTGGAATACAAAATGAACTTGCTCGCCCCCGCAGTTGGAGAACTACTGATCGCACGCGCGCGCGTGATGCGGTCCGGCAGGACGCTCAAGATTTGCACCGCTGATGTGTATACGCGGAAAAACGATGCGGAGACTCACTGCGCGACGGTGCTGGCGACGATCATGTGTTTGCCAGGCAAAAGCGATCGCGCAGCGGAGTAAACCTCAGCTCGGCGTCCAGTTCGGGTGGCCGGTAAACAAACCGTCGACGAACCCGATCTGGTAGCAAACGAATAAGCCGAAGGCCAGACTCAGAATCCCCGAGCCAAGAACCAGGCTCCTGTTGAGCCAGGCAAATTTGTAGCCCGCGAAGGAAAACGGGAGCGAGATCGCAGCGGTGATCAGCATCATTCCTGCGATCGTGCCCACTCCAAAAATCAGCAGATACAAAACCGCCCACTTGGGCTCGTGAATGGTACTCAACACAAGCAACGCGACCGCCGCGGAGCCCGCGAGACCATGAACAAGCCCGACGAACAACGGCCGCAAGGTGTGAAACAAACCGAGCCGCGAGGAAGAGCCGCCCAGCCATTCCGGCGGCGTCAGGCTTTCGCCGTGATGCTCTTTCTCAGAACGATGGGAATGCCAGTGCAAATGCACTTGCGACCCGTGCTCGTGAACATGGGCATGGCTGCCGGTGACCTGCGGATGCGCGGGAGAGAATTTTTCGCTGATCCATTGCATGGCGCCGGTGAGATTCAGAATGCCCGAGAAGGATCAGCATCAGACCGACGGAGAATTCCATCGTGAGTCCTACGCGCACGGGGATGGCGAGCCCGAAGAGGATAATTCCAGCGCCGACCAGGAGGATCGTGAACGTATGGCCTACGCCCCAAAGGACGCCGATCAGCGCGGCCTTCACGATGGAGCGCTCGCGGCTAACGATGGTGGAGACGGCGATGACGTGATCGGGATCGGTGGCATGGCGCATGCCGAGGACAAAACCGATCGCGAGAATGGCTAACCCGCTCGTCATAACGTCCTTTGCATGTTTCTCCTGTCACTTGCGGAGCCCCAACTGCCGGGAGGGTCTTATCCTATCTCAGTACGAGCGGAATCGGTTAGGCGCCCAACTCTTATTCCCCCTTGAGAATGCGCATAAGTTCAGCAGCCGCGTGAGGCAGCCTTGCGCCCCGCCGCGAGACAAGATAGACGTGCCGCGGCATATTCAGCTGCCGCACCTTGATCTCCTTCATCCAGCCGCGCTCGATCTCCCACTGAACGCACATCCGCGGCACGATAGCGACGCCCATGCCCATCTGCACGAACCGTTTGATGCTCTCGATGGTCGGCATTTCGATGGGCATGTTCAACGTCGTGCGGTGCCGCGCAAACAACTCGATAACGCGCCGGCGGAAAGGTGATTCGACGATGTGTCCGACAAAAATTTCATTGCCCAGGTCGGCGACGTCCACCTCGCGGCGCTTGGTCAGAGGATGTTTGAGAGGGACCACGAGCGTCAGCTCATCTTTCAAGATCTCGGTGGCTTGCAACTGCGCTTCGCGAGGCACGAAGGAAACCGCGCCCACATCCAATCTGTAGTTCAGCACTTCGTGGGGAATGTCGCGAGAGAACATGCGATGCACGCGAACCTGAACGCCGGGGTGAGCCTGCCGGAAGCTGGCAAGCGCTGGCAGGAGCGCGTGAATGGAGCTTTCGTTCACGCCCAGAGACAACTCACCGCGTTGCAAACCCTCGAGTTCGGTGAGCCCTTTCTTGACCTCGTCGCGCAGGTTCAGGAGCCGCTCCGCATACTCTTTGAGCAGTGTTCCCGCATCGGTGAGACGCACGGGCCGGGAGCCGCGAACGAACAGCGGTTGGCCCAGGGAATCTTCCAGCTTGCGGATGCCGAGGCTGATCGCCGGCTGGGTTCGGTATAGGCGTTCGGCCGCGCGCGAGAAACTGCCCTCCTTGGCAACCATCAGAAAAACCTGTAGTTCGCCTAGATCCACGTCGTCCCTCCCACGCGGGCAGTATAAGCCAGTATTATCAAAAGCAGAATAAAGATAAATTTGACTGGAGGGCCACGGGTCTGCGTAACTATGGTGGGGAGACTCCTATGGATGCCGTACGTATCTTCGACACCACGTTGCGCGATGGAGAGCAATCGCCCGGCTTCTCGATGAACACCGAAGAGAAGATCCGCTTGGCGCGGCAGCTTGCCGTGCTGGGCGTGGATGTCATCGAAGCAGGCTTCCCCATTGCCTCGCGTGGCGACCTCGAAGCCGTACGCATGGTGGCCAAGGAAGTACGCAACGTACCAATCGCAGCTCTCGCTCGCGCTAAGAAAGAAGACGTAAGCGCGGCAATCGAGGCTCTGGAACCCGCCGCAGCATCCCGCCTGCACATTTTTCTGGCCACTTCAGATCTGCACCTTCGCGTAAAGCTGAACATGACGCGCGATCAGGCGCTGGAAGCGATCGGCTCAATGATCCGCTACGGCCGGCAGCACGTAGGCGAGGTGGAATTTTCGGCGGAAGACGCAGGTCGCACCGATATCGACTATTTGTGCCAGGTCTGTCGGGTGGCGGTGGATGCGGGCGCTACGACGCTAAATTTGCCGGATACGGTCGGCTACGCTGTACCGGAAGAATATGGCGCGATGTTCCTCAAGGTGCGTGAATACCTGGGTGACCCGGCGGGAATTACGCTGAGCGCGCATTGCCACGATGATCTTGGCCTGGCCGTGGCGAACTCGCTGGCCGCGATCCGCGCGGGCGTTCGCCAAATCGAATGCACGATCAATGGAATCGGCGAACGCGCCGGAAACGCTTCCCTGGAAGAAGTGGTCGTTGCGCTGGCCGTCCGCAAGGACAGCTTCGGGGTGACAACCGGAATACGCCTGGACCAACTGTTTCCCACAAGCCGGATGCTCACGGAAATCACGGGGGCGCAGGTGGCGCCGAACAAGGCGGTCGTGGGCGCAAACGCTTTTGCGCACGAAGCTGGCATCCACCAGGACGGAATCATCAAGAATCCGCTGACCTACGAGATTATTTCGCCGCAAGCGGTCGGAGTGCCTTCGCGCTCGCTGGTTCTCGGCAAACATTCCGGGCGTAACGCACTGCGTATGAGTTTGCGCGATCTTGGGTACGAGCCGAGCGACGCCGACCTCGCGGAGTGCTACCGCCGCGTGACCGCGCTCGCCGACCAGTCCAAGCAGGTACGCCAGCGCGATCTGGTGGCCATCGCCCACGAAGTGATGCGCCGCGGCGCGACCGCCGTCGCTTCCTGACGACGCGCCGTCCACGGCCTGCTACGACTTTGCACTCGCTGAGGAGCGAGTTCCCGCTGCGGTGGCGTGTTACGATTTTTCTGACCGGGGTTTGCAATGAAGAAGAATATTGTCCTGTTGCCAGGGGACGGAATTGGGCCGGAAGTCACGCGCGCCGCTGCCCTTGTGCTCCGCGAAGCCGGCCACGAGTTCAACCACCAGTTTGAGTTTGAAGAGCTGCTTATTGGCGGCGCGGCCATCGACGCTGCCGGCACACCACTTCCTGATGCGACGCTGGATGCGTGCCGCAAAGCCGACGCGGTTTTTCTCGGGGCTGTCGGGGGGCCAAAGTGGGACGCCTTGCCAGTTGGGAAGCGCCCCGAGAGCGGCCTGCTTGCGCTGCGCCAGGGCCTGGGCCTCTATGTGAATGTTCGCCCGGTGAAGCTCTTGGAACCGCTGCGGTGGATTTCGCCGCTCAAGCCAGAGCGCTTGGGCGATCTGGATATCGAGATCGTGCGCGAACTCGCAGGTGGGATGTATTTTGGCGAGCGCGGAACGACGGTCGAGAAAGGCGTCGAGCGCGCGTTCGATACCGAATCCTATTCCACGCCAGAGATTGAACGCATCACTACGTTCGCGTTCACGCGTGCGGAAAGTCGCTCGCGGCGCGTCTGCTCGGTGGACAAGGCTAACGTGCTGGCTAGTTCGCAGTTGTGGCGCCGTACGGTGACTTCGGTCGGCACGGCGTACCCCGATGTCCGGCTCGAGCACATGTATGTAGACAACGCCGCGATGCAGCTGACCCTGCGCCCCTCGCAGTTCGACGTAATCCTCACAACCAACATGTTTGGCGACATTCTGAGCGACGCTGCGGCGGCGCTGGTCGGCTCGATCGGCGTGATCCCTTCGGCCAGCTTTGGATCGGGCGCGCCCCTCTTCGAGCCGATCCACGGCTCGGCACCGTCGCTTGCCGGGACCGACTCGGCGAATCCGATCGGCTCGATCCTGAGCGCCACGATGATGCTGCGCGACGCTTTCGGATTGTCGCTGGAAGCCGATTGGGTCGAGCAGTCCGTCCTGCGCGTCCTGGGCGGCGGCTATCGCACATCCGATCTCGCGGGACCTGGCGGCCGCATCGTCGGCGCCTCCGTTTTCACGGAAATGCTCCGCGAAGAAATGCAGCGCACGTTGGAGCACGCGGAGCGCTATGGCTGGGGCGTCTAGCATCGTGAGGCCGTCCGGATCCCCCGACGTCAACCTGTGGTCCTCGTCTGAACATTCCAAGGAGTATCTGGAACGCGCGGATTCCATTCCGCATCGTCGCGAAGGCGAAGCGACCCTGATGGAGTTTTTGCCTCGGCGGATCGGCCGGTTCCTGGATATCGGTGCCGGCGGCGGGCGCCTGCTCAGCCTGGTGAAGTCGGTCTATCCCTTCGCCCAGTGCGTGGCGCTGGATTTTTCGCCCACTATGCTCGAGGTATTGCGCAAAGACTTCGGTGACGAGCCCGGAATGACGATCATCGCGCACGATTTGGCGCAGAAGCTCCCTGAGCTCGGCTCGTTTGAAGCTGCCGTCTCCAGCTTCGCGATCCACCACGTGTCGCACGACCGCAAACGCAGCCTGTATCGCGAAATCTTCGCCCTGCTGAAACCCGGTGGCATGTTCCTGAATCTCGAGCACGTCGCTTCGCCCAACGCATCGCTGCACGAACGATTCCTGACCGCGATTGGCAACACCACGAAGACGGAAGACCCCTCGAATAAGTTGCTCGATTTCGAGGTGCAGTTGGATTGGCTGCGACAAATCGGGTTTGTGGACGTGGATTGTCACTGGAAATGGCGCGAACTGGCGTTGCTGGCCGGCGCCAAACCCGTGCCGCCCAAGGCGTGACGATCCGAGCCCTCTCCCCCCGAGGCTCGCTTGCGGGAACCCGCTGAGAATGCTACTTTTGCACTTTCCCATGCAGCCGACGGCCCGCTTCAGTCGGGTGCCACACCGCAGTGTGGAGGCGGGTTTTCGTTGCGATACCGTTACACGTTATTTCAGACTCAGGGGTGCGTCACCATACCGATTGCGCGACTTTGGAGACTTACGCGTTGCGGTTCTCCGTTGAATAGTGACGGGCTCTCATGACGGACCTCCCATCCAACTCGCCATCCAACTCAAAGGCTGCGCCTCCGGGAGGGGTGTCGCGAAACCCAACCTACTGGCGCGTGGAAGGCTCGCTCCTTGAACTGGGAGCCTTGCGTCCGGTGGGTTTTTTCACGTGGAACGCGCAGAGCTTTGCGGAGCGCTGGGCGCGCCGAACGGGAATGGCAGGGATGGCCATATCGCGGCCATTCGCCTATGCCGCGAGCCGCACATTCGCCACGCGATTCCTGCACACGCTGCTGCGAGGGGTTAGCCAAGACCGGCTCGATCTCTTAGGCGAAGAATACTTTCAATACGTTTTGAAGCCGCGCCTTCGGGGAGAAGCTGTTGAGAAACTTAGGGAAGCCGTACGGAGCGGCGAGCGAATCGTTCTTGTGAGTCAACTACTGGACCACATCCTGCGGCCGCTGGCGAATCATTTCGGGATCGATTCAATTATTTCCAATCGGCTGGACTTTCGCGAGGGGCATGCAACCGGCCGGCTACTGAATCCGGTGGTGCGGCCGCGCGGACCGTTAGCGTGGCTCACCAGTGGCTCAATCGACGGCCGTATCCCGCGAGATAAGTTGCTCCGCCAGTTGGGATGGTCGGACAAACCGGAGCGGCTCGAAGTAGCTGCCCAAACTTCGTCTCGCCCGGTCCCGGCCGTTGGCAGGAGCGTGGCGGCATTTGGAGCAGCGCCACCCGTAGAACAACTCTCCGTCCGGGAAACACTTGCGAATCGCCACATCCTGCTGATTGGCGTGACCGGCTTCATCGGCAAAGTGTGGCTCGTCGACCTCTTGGAGAACGTCTCCAACATCGGCAAGATCACCTTGCTGATCCGCCGCAATCGCACCACCTCAGCGCAGCGCCGGTTCGAGAAAATCGTCGAGGAGTCGCCAACATTTGACGGGCTGCAGGAACGTTATGGCCGGCATCTCGGCGCATTCTTAAAGGAAAAGCTCGAAGTGGTAGAAGGCGACGTAAGCCAGCCGGGCCTTGGCTTGAATGACGCGGTGCAAGCGCGCCTGACCAAGTCGCTCGACTTGGTCGTCAACAGCGCCGGCCTTACCGATTTCAATCCCGATCTTCGCGAAGCGCTGGCATCCAACGTGGACTCGGCTCTTCATCTGCTTGATTTCCTTGGCAAATGTGATCACGCCGGCCTCATGCATCTTTCTACGTGCTACGTGGTGGGCATGCGAGATGGCCGTGTCGGAGAAGAGCTGCACGAAAACTACAATCCCGCGCACGACCCTGATTTCGACGCGGAACGAGAAATTGAATCGTTGCGGGAGATGATTTGCCGGATTGAAGAGCGCTCGGAAAGCCCGGAGCTGACCAAGGCTTTGCGTCGCCAGGCCCTGGGCCGCAGCGGCGACGCATCTTCGGTCCCGTCGGCGGAACTCGACGGCGTTTTGAAGCGCAATCGCGTGCGGTGGTCCCGTAACCGCCTGGTGCGCGCCGGAATGCGGCGAGCGCAGCATCTCGGCTGGCCGAACACCTATACATTCACCAAGAGCCTCGGCGAATCTATGCTGGCGCGGCGCGGCCGCCAAATGGCGATTGCAGTTGTGCGCCCGTCGATCGTCGAGAGTTCCACGCGCTCTCCGTTTCCCGGCTGGAATGAGGGCATTAATACTTCCGGCCCGCTTTCCTACTTGCTGGGCACCAATTTTCGGCAACTTCCCACGAACGCACGCAAGTGCCTCGATGTCATTCCGGTGGATATGGTGTGCCGGGGCATGACTTTGATCGCGGCCGCGGTGATCGCGCGGCGCAATGCGCGGATGTATCAACTCGCGACCTCCGCGATCAACCCTGTCAACATGGGCCGCAGCATCGAGCTCACCGGCTTGGCGCATCGCAAGCACTATCGCCGCCAGCCGGGCCTCGATCACTGGTTCAAGCTGAAATTCGAGACCATCCCGGTATCCAAACAGCGGTACGAGCGGCTCTCGATTCCCATGCAAAAAGCCGTCATCTCCAGCATCAACCGCGCTGCTATCACGCTGCATATGAAGAAGCCTCCGCTCGCCAAGCAAGAGCGCGACCTGGGCCGCGCCGAGAAGCTGATCGAGCTGTACGAGCCATTTATTCTTCACAACGAGCACGTCTTCGAGTGCGAAAACGCGCGCCTGCTCTCTGCCGCGCTGCCACCCGACGAGCGTTCGCTCTTTGAATTCGATCCCGAAGCAATTGACTGGTGGGACTACTGGATTAACATTCACATTCCGGCGCTGCGGCGCTGGTGCTATCCGTTGATGGAGGGACGCCCGCTCGAGTCGCGTACGCCCCGCGAGCTTGATTGGTCCGCTCAAGCCGCGCGTGCGTCCGCAGCCCCCAACTCGGCACCGCCGTCCGATCCGTTATGGCGATCTTCTTAACCGGCTCGACCGGGTATCTCGGAAGCTATCTCGTCGCCGGTCTGCTGACCGAGCACCGGGAACCGCTGAATCTCCTCGTCCGCGCCAAGTCCGAGCAGGAAGCGCGTGAACGTCTCTGGCAATCACTGCAGCTGCACTTCGCGTTCCCCGAGTTTCTCGAATATCTCAATTCGCGGATCCGCATTTTTCGCGGTGAGCTCACCAACGACCACCTGGGTCTTTCCGACGATGACTATCACGGTCTGGTGGACACGACGCACTCGCTCATCCACTGCGCCGCGTCGCTGAACCGCAAATCGGAGAAACAGTGCCTCAACGTCAACCTCCGCGGCACGCTGGAAGTGATTCAGCTCGCGCGACGCGCGCAGAATCGCAACGGCCTGCTTCGTTATTCGCATGTGTCTACCGTGGCGGTTGCCGGCAAACGCCAGAACGAGGTAGTAACCGAGGACGCCGCGATCGATTGGTCCCGCTCCGACTACGACCCTTACGCGCGCACGAAAAAATTCTGCGAGCATATGGCCGCTCAGCTCTTGCCCGACGTGCCGCGAACGATCTTTCGCCCCGCCATTGTCCTAGGCGATAGCCGGCGCCCGGAAACCTCGCAGTTCGACATGGTCCAGGCCTTTGACGTTCTCGCACGCCTCCCTGTTCTTCCGCTGCGTCCTGACGATAAAATCGACATCGTGCCCGCGAACTACGTCGGCAAAGCCATCGTGCACATTCATCAGAAAGAGCAACCTACTCACGGGATCTATCACTTGTCTTCGGGCGAAGGGTCAATGACCTATCGCGAAATCACCAGCACGCTCGCTGCCGCCGGAGGGTGGCGCCGCCCGACATTCTTGCCATCTTTCGGCAAGCCGTTCTCGGCCACCATCAATCGCCTCGCTCATGGCCACGGCACCGTCGGTCACGGCGCTTCGCTACTCAAAGTTTTCTGGCCCTATCTCGACTGGAACACCGTGTTCGACAATTCGCGCGTCGTCACCGAGCTCGGCGAGGCTCCCGCAAAGTTCTCGACGTACGCTTATCCCCTGCTAAAATTCAGCCGCGCGAACAAATTTCACTATCCCGCGAAGCCCTGGCCGTCCTCGACGCCTGCCGTCGCAGCCACAACCATCGTCGGGAGCGCCCGCGCATGACCGACTTTCTCCTCGTCGCATGGGTCAGCGCGCTCATCCAAATTCGGCGCTTCGGCTGGATGTTCGGCTTGGGCCGCCGCTGGACTCCCGGAGAAAAACTCCACCTCCTATTTGCGGGCTATAACGGCACGCGCAACACCGGCTCCGATGTCCGCGTGCAGGAAATGCTTCGCCAGGTGCGGCACGTCCTCGGCGCTGAAAATGTCGACTTCAGTGTGATGTCGCAGGACTTCAGCCGCTCGGCAGGCTATTTCGAGGGCACGCGACAGGTTTATCTGCCCGACGTATTCCCGCCGTTCTTGTTCCGCGAAGTCCGGCAAAATCACGGCGTGATTGCTTGCGAAGGCTCGATGTTCAAGAGCAAGTTCGCCAACGCGCTGACCACCATGATGATCGGATCTCTAGGCCTCGCATCCGCCGAAAATAAGCTCTCGTTGGCATATGGCGGTGAAGCCGGTCACATGGACCCGCTCATTCAAAACATGTGCGAGCGATACGTGCATGACTCGCTCGTCATCACTCGCAACGCGGAGTCACAAGATCTCTTGCGTAAGTTGGGGATTCCTACGGAGCTCGGCACTGACACCGCCTGGACTTTTGAGCCGCACCCGCCGGAATACGCACACAAGACACTTCGCGAAGCCGGCTGGGACGAAAAGACCCCCGTTCTTGTGCTCTGCCCGATTCATCCTTTTGTCTGGCCGGTGAAAGCGTCGATCGCGAAATATATTGCGCGTGTCACCACCGGAGCCTACAAGGACAGCCAGTACCGCACCGTCTATTTCCACGAGTCGGGCGCCGGAGGTCGACAAAAAATTCCGCCACTACATAACCGGATTCGGCAAGGCCGCCGCCGCTTTCCAAAAGCGCCACCGCGTATTCCCTATTCTCGTCGCCATGGAGCGTCTGGACGCCGTGGCTTGCCGCTCGATGTCCGAGTTCCTGCCCGGCGCGCCGATTTTTACCTCCGACGACTACGACATGTTTCAGCTCGTCTCCCTCCTGCGCTCCGCATCCTACATGGTTTCTTCGCGCTATCACGGCATCGTCACCTGCATGCCCAGCCTGGTTGCCTCCGCAGGCGTCACCATGGACGAGCGCATCCGCAACCTCATGCGCGAGCGAGGACACGAGCATCTTTTTCTCACCGTCGAAGATCCGGACTTGGAGCCGAAACTCCTGCAAATTATGGAGACTCTCGTCGCCGAGGCCGATTCCGTCCGCGAAGGCATCGGGCGCACGGTGGTCCGGAACCTGAAGGTCATGGCCAGCATGGGCGTGATTCTCGAAGACGCCGTTCGCCGCACCTACCCTGAGTTTCCGCTGCGCTCCGGCGTCCTCTCGCTGGGAAGACTATTTGCCGCCCCTGAGCAACACTTTACTTGAGCTCGTCGAGCGCTACGACACGTGCGCCGAAGCCATACAACACTCGATCGCGGGATCTGCAGCGTGATGAGTACGTTGATCGCATCCACGCGAGCGCGAGTGTCCTGAACGCCTGACGTCCGAACCCATGTCTAATTTTCTAGAAAACATTTGGGCTCAACTGCAGCGCAGCGCCAATCGCGTGGTTCTGCGCGAGATCCGCGGCGAGCAATTTGTCAGCGTGACCGGCTCGGAGCTGCTTTGTCACGTGCAGCAAGCACGGACAAGTCTGCGACGCTATGGTCTTCAGCCAGGTGATCGCTCTGCCCTACTCGCGCCAAACTCCATTCGCTGGGTGGCCATCGACCTCGCGCTCATGGCTGAGGGCGTCATCGTCGTGCCGCTTTATTCGCGCCAGGCGCCGGCTGAGCTCGCAGCGGTGATGAAGGACTGCCAGCCGCGCTTGCTCATCGCCGGCGACGCCGCACTCGGCGAAGCCGCTGTACAAGCATGGCCGGCCGACGATTCCTCCGCACCGCAACGCGTACTATTTGACGAGATCCTCCCGCAGGCTGCGCCCGTCGCTGCCCAGCCAGAGGCGCCTAATCCTCGCCGTGACGCTGACCTCGCCACCATCGTCTACACCTCCGGCACCTCCGGCGAGCCGAAAGGCGTTTGCCTGAATACCGGCAACATCTCGTTCATGCTGTCGCGCACCACCGAACGCCTTGGCCAATTAATGCGCGCGACGCGTGGTCCCGATAGCGTTTTTCACTACTTGCCCCTGAATTTCGCCGCCTCGTGGATCGCACTGCTTTCTTTTCTCACGCGCGAGAGCGAGGTCACGCTTTCCACCGATCTCAATCGCCTCTCCGACGAAATTCGCCTCACCTCGCCTCACTATTTCTTGAACGTGCCGACGCTCTTGGAGCGCGTCCGCCGTGCTGTCGAGGACGGCTTGTCCAAGCGTCCCGCGATGATTCGCTCACTTTTCGCGAAAGCGCAGAATGCATGGCAGCGCCAGCAGGCAGGCCGCCGCCGCACCTCGGATACCTTCTGGTTAGGCCTCGGTCGAAAGCTGATCTTCAGCAAGATCAAAGAGCGCTTTGGTCCAAATCTTCGCGCGCTGATCTGCGGTTCGGCTCCGCTGGCTCCGGAAACGCAACAGTTCTTCCTCATGCTTGGCATTCCCGTTCTCCAAGTGTACGGCCTTACGGAAACCACAGGCATTTGCACGATGGATGACCCTAGTGTCCCGGCGGAACACGGATACGTCGGTCCATCGGTCACAGGTATCGAGATGCGTGTTGGAGATCAAGAAGAAGTCTTGATCCGCGGTCCGCATGTGTTCCCCGGCTATTGGAATCGCCCAGAAGAAACCGCACGCGTCCTGCAAAACGGCTGGTTTCACACCGGCGATCAGGGCGAGGTCAACGTTCGCGGAAATTGGCGGATCATCGGCCGCATCAAGAATCTCATCATCCTCAATTCCGGCCACAATATTGCTCCCGAGCCAATCGAAGAGAAGATCGTGCAGCTTCTTCCCGGCGCGCAGCAAGTGGTGCTCGTAGGTAACGGTCGCGGCTACCTCTGCGCGCTCGTTGCTGGCGCCATCGAGCCGGCCGCAGTCCAATCAACGCTTGATGCTGTCAATCCCGACCTGCCGCACTATCGCCAAATTCGCAACTTCACCGTGATCCGCGATGCGTTCACGCCGGAGAGTGGCCTGCTCACCACCATGGGCAAACTTCGCCGCGCCGCCATCAACGCGCGCTTCGCCTCGGAGATCAACTCCATGTACGATGTCGGTCGCGACCGCGCAGCGGCCAGCGGGAAGACAGCATGAAATCCTTCACAGGCAAGACTCTGCGCTGGGACTGGCGCGACGGCATCATTGAACTGACGCTCGATCGCGAGCCCGCCAACGAAATCGGCACGGCCATGCTTGCCGATCTCGAGAAATTCGTCGCGGCCTTTCCCTCACTCGCGCCGCAGACTTCCGCCTGCATTATCTCCAGCGCTCGCAAGCACGGGTTTTCCGCCGGCGCGGACCTGCGTGAGCTTTACGAAGGCGCGGCGATGCTGTCCGCCAAGGAACGCCTATCGGGGGTTCGAAGTTTTCTCGAACGAATCCACGCGGTGCTGAACGCCATCGACGCAGCAGCTTTCGTCACCATCGCCGCGGTCCACGGCGTGTGTTTCGGCGGCGGGCTGGAGCTCGCCCTCGCCTGCGACATCATCGTCGCCGACAAGATGGCGCGCTTCGCGTTCCCCGAACTGCGCCTCGGACTGATTCCCGGCTTCGGCGGCATCCCGCGCCTAAAGCGCGATCTCGGCAACGCGTTCGTTCGCGACTTGCTCCTCACCGGCCGCAGCGTCAATGCGACACGCGCGCACGCCGTCGGCCTGGTCGCGCAACTGACCGCCGAAGGCGAAGCCCTGAAGATTGCTCGCGTCCACCGCCGCGCAAATCACGAAGTTCGACGCCGTCACCCGCGGCGCCGCCAAGAAATTCATCAAGCCCATCCCACACGACGAGCTCCGCCGCGAAATCGATCTTTTTTGCGAGCTCTTCACGCGTCCCGAAGTGCTGGCCGCCCTCAAGAAATTCGTCGAGTCTACCGACGCCATGCCCTACCTGCCATAGGTAACCAAACTCGGCGAAACAGACTCAAACAGGATGCTCCTTGATCCCGAGAACAAACACTCATGCCCGTCCTTAGTCTCGATCACGTCCAAGTGGCTATTCCGGTTGGCGGAGAAAATCGCGCGCGCGAGTTTTACGTCGAAATTCTCGGCTTTACCGAAATCGCAAAGCCCGCGTCGATGGCCGACCGCCCCAGCATTTGGTTCGCTGCTGGCGCCGTGAATCTGCATCTCGGCGTCGAGCCGAACTTTCAACCCGCCAAGAGAGCCCATCCGGCATTCGTCGTCGCCGACCTCGACGAAATCCTGGCCGCCTGCAAACGCGCGGGCCTGAGCACAAAACCGGATACCTCTTTCAACGGTTTCCGCCGCGCTCACGTCCTCGATCCCTTCGGCAATCGCCTCGAGCTGATGGAGAGCGAAACAGCCTAGCGTTGTAGCGTCACGATAACTCCTCGAAACCTCCCCATTTTTCCAGGCTCCGACCTAGCCAATCGGCGGATGTAGACCCCACTTCCCTTCAGGCATCTTGTTCATGGAGGTTGCAAATATGTCTTCCGAACTCATCGAACTATCAAACGCGCTCGCGCAAGCGACGGACCGCGCAGCAGCGGCCGCCGTTGCGATTCACACCGAAGCGCGCGGCTCGTCCAGCGGCGTCATCTGGCGTCCCGGCATCGTCGTCACCGCAGAGCATGCGCTCCGTCGCGACGAAGAAATCCACGTCACGCTTCCCGATGGAAAAACCGTACTGGCAACGCTCGCCGGGCGCGACCCTTCGACCGATCTCGCCGTGCTGAAGTGCGCCGAAGCCACCGCAGCTGTAAGCGAATTTGGCGACCCCGCCGCGCTGAAGCCCGGCAGCCTCACTCTCGTCGTTGGCCGTACGCGCGCCAGCGGCCCGGTGGCGGCGCTCGGCGTCGTGAGCCTTGTCGCACCGGAGCGCCGCACTTGGACCGGCGCCTCTCTGGCTCCGTACATTCGGCTCGACGTCAGCCTGCAACCCACCGCTGCAGGTGGCGCGGTCATCGACGCACATGGCCGCGTGATCGGCATCGCCACCCCACGCTTCGGACGCTTCGGCGTGATCGCGATTCCCGCTCCGGCGGTCAACGCGGTCGTCGACACGCTCCTGCAAAAAGGCCGCATCCCCCGCGGCTATCTGGGCGTCGGACTTCAGCCGGTGCGTCTGCCTGATGCGCTTCGTCAATCCTTGCAACACGACGAAAAGACCGCGGCCATCGTCCTGGAAGTCGAGCCCGATGGCCCCGCGCACAAAGCAGGCATCGTCATCGGCGACATCGTCGTCTCCCTCGCCGGGCATTCGGTCGCGCGGCTCGAGGACATTCATTCGCAACTTCATGCCGCAGCGATCGGCAAATCGCTCGCTCTCAAGTTCGTTCGCGGTGGCGCGGTGCAGGAAGCGACCGTCGTCATCGCGGAACGCCGGCACGGAGGCGAATAGCATGGCCGTCACCGGGTTCGGCGAAATCGCGGAACAGCTTCGCCGCTCGACCGTTCTCATTCACGCCGGAGGCCGCGGCAACGGCTCCGGCGTCATCTGGTCGAGCGACGGCGCGATCATCACCAACGCTCATGTGACGCGCGGGCCTCGCCTTCGCGTTCAGCTCTGGGACGCCCGCGAATTGGACACTACCGTCGCATCCCGCGATCCTCACCGCGACCTCGCCCTGCTTCGCGTCGACGCGGAGAATCTCCCAGCAGCACCTGTCGCCGATTCGTCTCGCGTCCGTCCCGGCGAACTCGCCATCGCTATCGGCAATCCACTCGGTTTTGTAGGTGCGCTCACGACCGGTGTGATCCACGCCGTCGGGCCGATTCGGGGCCTCGGTGCGCAGCCCTGGGTGCAGGCCGATGTGCGCCTCGCGCCTGGAAACTCCGGCGGCCCGCTCGCCGATGCCTGCGGGCGCGTCATCGGCATCAACACCATGGCCGCCGGCCGACTGGCCCTGGCCATTCCCAGCAACGTGGTCGCGGATTTTCTCAGTGCTGGTTCTTCCGACGGCTGGCTGGGCGTCACCCTATATCCCGTGCAAATCCCCAGACCCGGCCGCAGCGGTGGCAAGACTTTCGGCCTCGTCGTTCTAGAACTGGAGCCCGGCAGCCCTGCGGCTCAGGCATCGCTGTTGCCCGGCGACATCTTGCTCGGCGCGGCAGACCAGCCGTTCACCTGGCTCGAAGACCTATCCCGCGCGCTGCGAGGCACCGGTCCGCGTCTTCTGCGTCTCGAGTTTCTGCGTGGCGACTACGCGCGTGTTCGCCGCGTAACGATTCAACTCGGCAGCCAAACGCCTCGGCGGAGATCCGTTGCCGCGTGATTCGGGTCTTCATCATCGCCGCGTCACCGCTGGCTCGCGCGGGCTTGCAAGACCTGCTCGCAGCTCGCAGTGTTGCAGTCGTCGGCAGCGCCGCGCACATCGATTCGCTCAGCGATCGGGCGCCCGACGCGGAAATCGGTGTCCTGCTGATCGACGCCTCCGGCGATCGCTCCGAATCCATTCTTGCGGACGTGGCAGACTCCGATCTTGCCTCGGAAACCTCCATCGTGCTTCTCACCGACCGCCCAACAGCGGGTTGGTCCACCGAAGCCCTGCGATCCGGAGTCCGCTCCGTTCTGCCCCGCGATGTCGCTCCCGATCAGCTTATCGCGGCTCTGCAAGCCGCTAGCGTCGGCCTCGTCGTGCTCCATCCGGCCGATCTGGAGGCCGCCTTGCCCGTTGCCGCGGCACCTGCTTCGCAGTCCCTCGCCGAACTGGCCGAACCTCTCACCCGCCGCGAACGCGAGGTCTTGCAGATGCTCGCCGCGGGCCTCGGCAACAAAGAGATCGCCGCGCGCCTTGCTATTTCCGATCACACCGCAAAATTCCACGTCGCCTCTATCCTCGGAAAACTTGGCGCCGCCACCCGCACCGAAGCCGTAGCCCTCGGCATCCGCCGTGGCCTGGTCCTTCTCTAACGTCAGGTTTGGGGTCAGCCGTCGTCGCATCTTGGCTACGACCAATTCTGCAATCCCTTCTAGGGGCGCAGGATTGCTGCGCCCTATCGCCAGGCGTTTCCAACGCAACCCAGGGCCTTCCCGTTTTCCTTCCGGGCGCGGGAATGATAAATTGTGCTATCCATGCGCACCATCGATCAGACCACCCAGGAAGTCCTCGACCTGGCGTCGAAGCACTTTCAATTGCCGGCAGGCACCCTGGCGCCCGACGACGACTTCTTCAAAAAGCTCGGCATCGACAGCCTGCAAACCCTCGAGCTCTTGAGCCGCCTCGAAAATCACTTCGGCATCGAGCTCCCCGACTACGAAGTGCAGGGAGTCAGCGACTTCCGCACCCTGGCCTCGCGGATTCAATCCCGCCTGTAATGCTGGATCTCGCCAAGTATCAATCGATCGGCGCCGCGCTGAAGGATGCACTTGATCAGTTTGCAGGCGAGACTTGCCTGATCGAATCCGAGCGCGAACGAGAGAAAGAGCGCCTCACCTATCGCGAGTTCAAGGAACGCGCACATCCGCTCGCGAGCGCGCTGCAGGAAGCCGGTTTCAAGGCAGGCGATCGCGCGGCGATTATCATGACGAATCAGTCCAAGTGGCTGATCTCGGCGTACGCGATCTTCTATTGTGGCGGCGTGCTGGTCCCGCTCGACTACAAGCTCACGCCCGTGGAACAGTGGCAACTCCTGACGCACTCGGACACCGGCGTTCTCATCACCGAATATCCCATCTGGCGTCAACTCGCGGCCTCCGCCAGTCGCGCGGCGGCCACAAATCTGCAAACCATTCTCGTCACCGAAGTTCCGCCGAACGCTGACCTCGCCGGCGCTCGCCGTTGGGAAGATGCCCGAGGAAGCAGCGCGCCAAATTTCGTCGCGCGCACCCTCAAAGACCCCGCCACCATCGTCTATTCCTCCGGCACCGGAGGCCGCCCCAAGGGCTGCGTTATGACGCACGAAAATTATCTCGAACAATGCGTCGCGCTTACCTCGCTCTATCCCTTTGCTCCTGGTTTTCGTTACCTCAGCATCCTGCCCACGAATCACGCTATTGACTTCATGGTTGGCTTCTTCGGACCTTTTATTTGCGGTGCGACCGTGGTGCATCTCCGCACGCTACGCCCCGAATATGTTCGCGAAGCGTTCACCAAATACAAAATCACTTACGTGAGCCTCGTGCCGCTCGTCCTGAAAAATCTCCAAAAGGGCCTCCAGACCCGCTTCGACGCGCTGCCTCCCGGCAAACGCAAAGTCTTCAACGCGCTGGTTGCCATCAATAAAGCGCTCACCAAGGGTCAGCCGCGCCTTGGTCTCAGCCGCAGACTGCTCAAGCAGGTGCACGAAGCCTTTGGTGGCGAGTTGCGCGCCATCATCGTTGGCGGAGCCTTCTCGGAGCCGCAAACGCTGCAATTCTTTTACGATCTCGGCATCCCGGTCGCGAACGGCTACGGCCTGACAGAAGCCGGTACCGCCATCACCGTAAACGATCTCCACCCATTTCGCGCCGACACTGTCGGCAAGCCGCTTCCCGGCATGGAAGTGCGCATCGTTGATCCCGGCGCGGATGGTATCGGCGAAGTTTCCGTCCGCAGCAAGACCGTCATGTGCGGCTATCTCAATGAGCCGGAGCTCACCGCCGAAACCATCGTTGATGGCTGGCTGATGACCGGCGACCTAGGCCGTTTCGATGCCGCCGGCCATCTCCAGCTCTTCGGCCGCAAGAAAAATATGATCGTCACCGAGGAAGGCAAGAACATCTACCCCGAAGACATCGAGTCTGTCTTTGAGAGTCTCCCGGTAAAGGAATTTTGCATCTTTGCCGCTAACTACATCTGGCCCCAGCGCTCCAAGGTCGCTATGGTCAGCGAACAACTCGTCCTCGCGTTGCATCTCGAGCCTGGCCAGCCTCTTACCGACGAGCTGCGCCGCGACATCTCTTTCCGCAACGGCCGCCTCCTGAACTACAAGCGCATTCATGGAATCATCCTTTTCGGCGAAGACTTTCCGCGCACGGCTTCGCTTAAGATAAAGAGGAACGTCCTTGCGGAGCGGCTTGCTGCTTTAGACCGAACGTCCGCGATTTTGCCCTTGTGAACGCGCGAAAACATCAGCGACGGAGTCCCACGGCGCCTTGATGGAACGCTTCTTCGCCATTGTAAATCCAGCCGCTGGTGGCGGCCGCTCGGCAAAGCTCGCCGGTCCGGCACTCGCGCGCCTGCGCGAAGGCGGCCTTAGCATCGACGTCATCGCTTCTAACGGGCCCGGCCACGCTGTTCAGCTCGCGCGCGAGGCCTACGGCCAGGGCTACCGGCGCTTCATCGCGGTCGGCGGCGACGGCACCGCTCACGAAATTTTCAACGGCGTTCTTCCCGCAAGCATCGGAAAAGACCGGATCTCTCTCGGCTTTCTCCCGCTCGGCACGGGGAACTCTTTTCTTCGCGATTTCACGCAGGATGGCGCCGAAGGTTCTCTTCGGGCGCTGCTCGCCGGCCGCACTCGCCCAGTCGATCTCGTGCGTCTTACGCACTCCGCCGGAGAAATTTACTCGTTCAATCTTCTCAGCGTCGGATTCACCGCCGATGTCGCCGCGCTTACCAATCGCTTCTTCAAGCCGCTAGGCCAAGCCGGCTATCTTCTCGGCGTTTTCGTGCGTGTCGTTCAATTGCGCCGGCGGCCCTTCAGGCTGCGCTGCGACGACGACCAAAACTGGGACGAGCGCCGGTGCCTCTTCCTCACCTTCAGCAACAGCAAGTACACCGGCGGCACGATGTTGATCGCGCCGAATGCCGACCCCACCGACGGCCTCATCGAATTTGTCCGCTGGGGACCCATCGGCCGCTTCGGTTTGATGCGCATGCTGCCGAAGCTCTACGACGGCTCGCACATCACTCATCCGCTGGCCTCGCGTCGCGCGGTCCGCCATGTGGAGTTCAACGTGCCCGTTCCAGTCGATGTGATGATCGACGGCGAAGTGGCTACCTTGGAGTGCCGCTCGGTGGATGTGATGCCCGCAGCCGTGGACATCTACATATGAAGCGCATCTGTCTCGCGCTTCGCAGCGCACTCCTCTGGGTCCTGAGCGTCTTGCACTTCTTTATTGCCGCGCCGATTCTCGTGTTCCTCGGCATTTTTCTGGATCCACGCAAGCACGACTGGCTTCAGCGCGATTTATGCCGCCGCGTCGCCTTTTTCTCGGGCACCCGCGTCGAAGTGCGCCGTTCCCCCGGCTTCGATTCCCAGCGCACTGTATTTTTCATGGTCAACCACGTCAACCTCTTCGATCCCTTTTTACTGTATTGCGCCATCCCGCAATTCGTCCGCGGCTGGGAGCTCGAGTCCCACTTCAAAATCCCAGCCTACGGCTGGTTGATGAAGCGCTTCGGCAATGTCCCTGTGCCCGACGTCCGCCGCCCCTCGGACTTAAAACGCATGTGGCGCCTGACGCAGGACGCCATCGACCGCGGCACGAGCCTGATTATTTTTCCCGAAGCGATGCGCACGCGCGATGGCCATTTAAATCCATTCCAGGACGGCGGGTTCCGGGTCGCGCAACAACTCGGTGTCCCCATCGTTCCGGTCAGTCTGGTTGGCTCCTTCCAGCACCACCGCACTGGCCACTGGATGCTCTGGCCCGCCAAAGTTACCGTCGTTCTCCACGACATGATCGACACCAAGGGCCTCACCAAGGAAGATGTCCCCGCCCTCCGCGAACGCGTCCGCCAAATCATCTCCGCTCCAGTCGAGGCTGCGCTAAGAATGGAAAAAACTGAGCGGGACAACAGATTTGAGACTTAGTTTGAAGTTACAGGGGATATCTTCGCGACAAGTTTTCCGCGGTAGCTAAGTAAAAAACTCTGCCCTCTTTTCACGGCGCTCATATACTTTCGCCAGTGGTTCCGGAGTTCCGTGCAGGTGATGGTTTTCACAGCGGCCACAACGCTCTGAACCAATTATAAGCTAAGCCGGATGCCTGGAAGGACTCGTCCCGCGCGCGTTTCCTGCCACGTGTACACGATCCGGTGGATCACGGTGATCGTCGAGACCACCGCGATCACCCACAGCACCGCCGCCATGCGATTGAAAACTCCCCCGATGATCAGCAACACCAGCCGCTCTGGCCGCTCCATGAAACCGACTTTGCACAACGGAATCAGCGATTCCGCCCGCGCCCGCGCGTAACTCACCATCACCGATCCGGCCGTCGCCACCGCCGCAAGCACCACGTAGGGCGTTCGTCCGTTCACCGAGTAAAACACCAGCAAGCCCATGTACAGCGCCATGTCCGCGTAGCGATCCAGCGTGGAATCGTAAAACGCGCCGAATGCGGTCACGCGATTTTGCCGCCGCGCTACTTGCCCATCCAGCATGTCCAAAAAGCCGGCAAAGAAAATGATCAGCGCGCCCGTGAAGAAGTGCCCCACGGCAAACGTGGCCGCGGCGCCAAAATTCACCACCAGTCCCAAAAATGTCAGGAAGTTTGGATTGACGCCGGTCGCGGCCAGCACGCCGACAATCTTGTCGAGCAGCCACTTACTTCCTTTTCCGATTCCGCCTGTGAACGTAGCCATACGCGAGCGTTATTCACTCCAAAGACTTGGCGTTTCCCCGGCTTTTCCGCTTGCCTAGTTGTGCGAAATCGTACACTAGCCGCGCATCGCACCGCAAACCAGCCACTTTGGCTTCTGCGATGCGAGTTTTGCATCGCTTCGATTCGCCATTTTCTCTTGACGCCAGTTTCGACGCGCAGCTTACATTCCTACAGCGTCGCGTGCCGTCTCACCTATGACCAACGATCTCAGTCGTCGCAATTTTCTGCTGCGCGCTGGCACTGGCGTCAGCGCAGTTTGGCTCACCGCGAATTGGCCCGCTCTTCTCTCCGCCGCCAAACACGCTCGCGATACCGCGCAATCCACCGCCGCCCCCAAATTCGGATTCTTTACGCCCGAACAAGCGATCGAAATCGACGCCATCACCTCGCGCATCATCCCTACCGACGAAACGCCCGGTGCTCACGAAGCCGGCGTCGTCTATTTCATCGATCACGCCCTCATCACCTTCGCGGTCGATGACCAAACAAAATATCGCGACGGTCTGCCCGAATTGCAAGCCAGAACGCACGAGATATTCCCCGCGCTCGACAAATTCTCCGCGGCCACTCCCGAGCAGCAGGATGAAATCCTCCATTCCTTCGACGAACATGCGCAGGCAGATCGCCGCGCCTTATCGTCCGCGTGCCGCCGCGCAGAATTTCTTCGAGACGCTTCTTCCCCACACGCTCATAGCGTTTCTCCTCGATCCCGATGCCGGCGGCGATCCCAAAGGCTTCGGCTGGAAGCTCATCGGCCGCGACCGCGAGCACATGTTCCAGCCTCCTTTCGGCTATTACGACAAGGATTATCCCGGCTGGCAGCCTGTTCCCGGCGGCGCGGACAAAAAATCATGATGCCCGAGCAGCCCAAGTACAAAACTTCTGACGAAGTGGACTTCGTCGTCATCGGCTCCGGCGCGGCCGGCGGCATCCTCGCCAAAGAACTCTCCACCAACGGCTTTCGCGTCGTCGTCCTCGAGCAAGGTCCCTATCTCACCGAGGCTGACTTTACGCACAATGAAGTGAAAGTCCTCGCGGAAGATCTCCTCACCAATCACCCCAAGCTTCAGCCCAACACTTTCCGCAAGACTCCCGACGAAAAAGCCAAGCCCCAGCGCGCGCTCGTCTACGGACGCCTCGTCGGCGGCACCAGCGTCCACTTCACCGCGAATTTCTGGCGGTTCCACGAAATCGATTTCGTGGAACGCAGCAAGATCGGCCCGATCGCAGGCACAACCTTCACCGATTGGCCCATTACCTACGCCGATCTCGAGCCCTACTACACGAAAGTCGAATGGGAAATCGGCGTTTCGGGTCTTGCCGGCGCTAGTCCGTTCGATCCACCCCGGTCGAAGCCGTATCCGATGCCGCCGCTGCCCACCAAAGGTTCCGGCGTGATTTTCGAGCAAGGCGCGCGAAAGCTCGGCTGGCATCCGTTTCCCGCGCCCATGGCGATATTGTCCCAGCCGCGTCCCGGACGCAGCGCCTGCATCAACTGCGGTTTCTGTCTCGGCTTCGGCTGCGAAGTTGGCGCGAAGTCCAGTTCCCTCGCCGCCGCCATTCACGTCGCCGAAAAAACCGGCCGCTGCGAAATCCGCCCGAACTCCTACGTCCATCGCATCGAGCTCGACGCCAATGGCCGCGCCACCGGCGCCGTCTACTTCGACGAAAAGAAAAACGTGCATCTCCAGAAAGCCAAAGCCGTCGTCGTCTGTGCCAACGGCGCCGAAACTCCCCGCCTGCTGCTTCTCTCCGCCAATAAACAATTCCCCAACGGACTGGCCAACTCCAGCGGCTTCGTCGGCAAGAACCTAATGTTCAACAGCAGCGGCATCTCGCTTGGGGTTTTCGAGCATCCCTTGAACGATTACAAGGGCTTCGCGGTCAGCCGCATCTTCCACGACTTCTACGAGCTCGACCCGCAAAAAGTCGGCTTCTATGGCGGCGGCGGTATCGATGCGCGGTTCGATATGACTCCGGTGGGTTTCGCCATGGGCGCTCTTCCGCCAGGTACGCCACGCTGGGGCAAAGCCTTCAAAGACACCTTGGCCCACAACTTCACGCGCACCATGGAAGTCTTTTCCCATGCCACTTCGCTGCCGCTGGAAACGAACAGCTTTTCGCTCGATCCCGACGTGAAGGATGCTTGGGGGCTTCCCGCCCTCCGGTTGACCTACAAGGATCATCCCGACGATCTCAAAGTCGCGCGCTGGCTGAACGATCGCGCCCTCGAATTACTCGACGCCGCCGGTGCGCAAAAGAAATGGTCTTTCCCGATCGAAGAGCAACAATTCGGCGTGCACCTGCTGGGCACCTGCCGCATGGGTAACGATCCAAAAACGTCGGTCATCAATCGTGACCACCGCACCCACGACGTAAAAAATCTTTTCCTCTGCGATGGCAGCAGCCTGGTCACCTCCGGCCGCGGTCAACCCACCATGACCATCGAAGCCCTAGCCTTCCGCGCCGCCGACCGCATCACCGAAGTCGCCAAGCGCGGCGACTTGGCGTAGCCTCGCGCTGACGTCCAGAGCCAAGCCAAACAGTTCATTTACCGTTCGTCGCAACAGCGGTAGGATAGTATTTCGCAGGGAACCGGAGGACACCGATGAAATATACAGTCATCTTGCAACGCGAGGGTGATGGCGGATTCGTCGCAACAGTCCCGGCCTTGCCTGGTTGTGTCTCGCAAGGGGATTCTCGCAAGGAAGTCCTCAAGAACATCGAGGAAGCAATCGAAATCTATTTAGAAGACGTACGCGCTGCTGGCGAACCCATTCCCGTCGAAGAGGACAGAGAGTACGTTGAAGTCACGACCAGTGCTTGATGACAAAGCTGCCGACCGATCTTTCCGGCCAAGATCTGATCAAAGCTCTGCAAAGAGTTGGCTTCGTCGTTCAGAGACAGCGCGGTAGTCACATCGTTCTTCGTCGTGAATCCCCTCATGCTCGCATTGCAGTGCCCAATCACAAGACCATTCGTCCTGGCACGCTCCGAACCATTCTCCACGAAGCGAATGTCACGGTGGACCAATTGATCGAACTGCTCTGATGCTCAGCAAAACTCTCCAAGCAAATTCCCATGCCTCACCAATCGCCCACTTCACCCAAGGTTTGATACACTCGCCCTCGCTTGTCCCAGGAGATCTTGTTCATGAAATCGGCCGCCAAGAGACAATTGGGTATCGTCCTAACCGTAGTATCGCTGAGCGCTGGCCTGGTCGTCCTCGCCGCCCGCGCGCAGTCTCCTGCGGCCCCTAAACTCGCGGAAGACCAATACAAGAACATCAAAGTCCTTAAAGGAATCCCCGCCGACCAAGTCATCCCCGCCATGCAATTCATCACCGCCTCGCTCGGCGTCGAGTGCGAGTATTGCCACGTTCGCGAAGGCCACGATATGGTTTTCGACAAAGATGACAAGAAGCCAAAGCTGGCTGCCCGCAAAATGATCGAAATGATGACCGCCATCAACAAAAACGATTTCGAGGGGAAGCGCGAAGTCACCTGTTTTTCCTGCCACCGCGGAGCCGCTGAACCTGTCGGCATCCCGATCGTTAGCGACGAAGATCCCAAGCCCGAGTCTGCCGTCGGGAAAAAACCCGGCGAGGCCCCACCCGCGATGCCCCCCGCCGACCCAATTCTCGATAAGTACCTGGCCGCAGTGGGTGGCGCCGATGCCGTCCAGAAAATAACCAGCCGCGCAGAAAAGGGCACCGCCACCTTCGGAGGCCAGCACGTACCCATTGATGTCTACGGCAAGGCCCCTGACAAGCGCGTCTCTGTCATGCACACTCCCAACGGCGACAGCGTTACTGCCTTCGACGGACATTCCGGCTGGCTCGGCTTTCCGGGGCGCCCGCCGCATATGATGACTGGCGACGAAAACGCTTCCGCGCACATGGACGCCGATCTCTACTTCCCTGTTCACGTCAAGACCCTGCGACAGAAATTCCTGGCGGGCCCCGGTGAAAAAGTCGATGGACACGATACCGTGCAGGTCGTCGGCCGCACCGAAGGCCAGCCGCCCCTGCGTCTCTATTTCGACACGCAGTCCGGCCTGCTCCTGCGGCTCATTCGCTACACCTCGACACCTCTGGGCCTCATGCCCACGCAGATCGATTACAGCGACTACCGCGATGCCGATGGCGTGAAAGTCGCCTACCGTTGGTCGCTTGCGCGCCCTGGCAACCGCTTCACCATCCAAGTCGACGAGCTCCACCAAAACGTCCCGGTAGACGACGCCAAATTCACCGCGCCCCCACCACCCCCCGACCAAAAGCCCCCAGCCGACTAATAGCCCTGCCGGACGCGTTGCCCCTCCTGATAGAAGGGCTGGCGCATAGCTGCGGGCCATGAAACTATCCACAGGGCGTTCGCGTACGAAGGGCTAAGGAGTCCTCCATGAAGACCCTGTGGAAAGATATTTGTTACGGTCTCCGCGTCCTGGCGAAGGCACCCGGCTTCGCTGTCGTCGCGATTCTGACTCTCGCGCTCGGCATTGGCGCAAACACTGCTATCTTTACCGTCGTCTACGGCGTCCTCCTTCGCCCGCTTCCCTTTCCCCAGCCCGACCGCCTCGTCCAACTCGCCGAAAGCTACAAGGACCAGACGGACGAAATGAGCGTCACCTCCGCCCAGTTGCAGCGGCTGTCCGAATACAACGCGCTCTTCGAGCACATCGCTGGGTACACCGAAACCGGTTACAACATGGCGGTCGGAAACAGTGCCGAACACCTGCGCGGCATGCCCGCCGGTGCCGACTATTTTCGCGTGCTGGGTGTGCAGCCATACCTGGGCCGCGACTTTGTTAAAGCCGATGACCAGGGTGATGGCCAGCGTGTCGCCATCGTCAGCTACAGCCTCTGGGAGCGGCGCCTCAACTCCGATGGTCGTCAAATTGGGCAAACGATTCTGTTGAACGGCGAGCCTTTCACGGTAGTGGGCGTCATGCCGCGCGGCTTCAGTGCGCTCGGCCAGGGCGGCGCCCCCGATCCCGGCGCACCGGACATTTGGACTCCTCTCGCGCTGGTGGCGAAGACGGCCGGCAGCGGCCAAAACCTGGACGTCATTGCCCGGCTGAAACCCGGCGTTACCCGCGCTCAACTCGATGCGCAAATGAGCGTTGTGACGCAGGACTTCCGCCGCGAATACTCATATATAGCCCGGAATCAGCTGGTCATCGGGTTCTTGCCGTACCAGCTCATGATCGGCGCTGACATGCGCCCCTTTCTTTTCATCCTGCTGGGCGCCATCGGCTTTGTCCTATTGATTGCCTGCACCAATGTGGCGAACCTCCTGCTGGCACGCGGAGGCCTGCGAGGCCGCGAGATTGCCGTGCGAATCGCGATGGGTGCATCGCGCTGGCGCATCTTCCAGCAATTGCTCACCGAGAGCATGCTGATCGCGATCGCCGGCGGCACGCTTGGTTTGCTTCTGGCGGCCTCTGGACTCACTTCGCTGCTTGCACTGGCGCCCGTCGACTTGCCACGCGCAGAGGACGTTCACCTCGATGTCTGGGCTTTTGCCTTCACCTTTGGTATTTCGCTGCTCACCGGAGCGCTCTTCGGCCTCGCGCCGGCGCTGGATGCCACGAAAGCGACCATTAACGAAGCGCTTAAGGAAGGTGCGGGACGCTCCAGTGCCGCGCCCGGCCGCGCGCGTTTGCGCCAACTCCTGGTGGTCGGCGAATTCGCGATGTCGCTCGTGCTGCTGACTGGTGCGGGCCTGATGATCGCAACATTCTCGAAGCTGCTGCACACGGACCCGGGCTTTGATCCCCATCGCATTCTCTCCGTGCAGTTTTGGCTGGTCGGCTCGAAATACGATTCCACTCCGCAGGTCGATGGCTTCTACCGTTCCGTGTTGCAGCGCGTCCAATCTGTGCCGGGTGTCGAGGCTGCAGCAGTGGTCGCGGCCGGACTGCCTCTCGAGCGTGGCGGCAACAACGGCGTGAGAATCGCCGGCTCCAAGGAATCCGATTGGATTAGCGCCGACTATCGCGAAATCACACCCGGGTACTTTCAGGCGATGGGTATTCCCCTCAAGCAGGGCCGTCCGCTTTCGGACGCCGATTCGGATTCCGCGAATGGCGTGGTCATCATCAACGAAACGTTCGCGCAGAAGTACCTTTCAGGTCTCAACCCGATTGGGCAGCATCTCTATCTTGGCAAGACGTTGTGTGAAGTTGTAGGTGTGGTAGGCGACGTAAAGAGCTATCTCGACCAGCCGTCTGAGCCCACCACCTACGTTCCCGCGTCCCAAGCGTCTTACGGAACGTCGGCTCTGTTTGAAGGCTGGTTTCCGCGAACCGTGATCGTGCGGGCCAGCGTGGACCCGCTCAGCCTGAGCAGCGCGGTCCGGGAAGCGGTCGCGAGCGTCGATCCAACCGTGCCTACCGGTAAGTTCCGTTCCATGGAGCAGGTGCTCTCCCATTCGCTGGCGCTCCGCGCGTTCATGAGATTGCTGCTGAGTGTTTTCGCCGGCTTGGCGCTGATTTTGGCAAGCGTGGGGATCTACGGCGTGATTTCCTACGCTGTATCGCAACGCTCCCGCGAAATCGGTGTGCGCATGGCGCTAGGCGCGCGGCCTACGGACGTTCTGCGGCTGATCCTTACGGAAGGTCTGCGACTGGTTCTAGTAGGCGTCGCGCTTGGCATTGCCGCCGCGCTCGCACTGACGAAGCTGCTCGCGAGTCTCCTTTACGGTGTCAGCGGCACCGATCCCGCCATCTTCCTGTCCGTAACTGTCTTGCTCGTTGGTGTCTCGTTGGTGGCATGCTACATTCCCGCGCGCCGCGCCATGCGCGTAGACCCGATCGTCGCCCTTCGCTACGAATAGCGTCTTTTGAAATTAATCCTTGTATAGAGCGGCCGGGAGTTTTTCCTCTTCGGCGCAAACGGCGCGCCAGCGTTTGCGTGGTCGCTCACAGCCCGTTTTGGCACATGTCGGCTTGGGCTTTCTTGGACTGTTTTTGTTTGGCCCGAGACGTGACCGGTCCGCTACGGATGTTTTGGGTTCAGAATCTGGCGAAGACTGCTGTAGTCGTCCGTCCAGGGGCGAATTGCGGGAATGTTCGCCCTCTGGCCGACGACGGCCTCGCTTGTCGAATCGGTAGTCGGGATTTCGCCACCTTGAGAGATCAGCACCCAGTCGCTCAGGCTCGTGGTCCGTCCATCGCCGTCGGACTGAATCCAAGCAGCTTTGAGACCAAGATGCTTTGCCGCTGCAAAAATGACCGGTCGTAGGTCGAGGTAGGTATTGGTAATGTGGATCGCGAGAATTCCAGAAGGTCCTCTCAGCTCCTGCAGGTAAATCTGGAACGCCTCCAGCGTCAATAAGTGGACGGGGATGGCGTCCCCACTGAAAGCGTCGATCGCCAAGACGTCAAAATTCTGGGCCTCGTTCCGCTCCAGCTCGCGTTCCATGGAGAGACGCGCGTCTCCGGAAATAACTTCGATTTTGGCGGGGGAATCGTTCAAGAACGTGAAGTACCTTGGATCGCTGGCGATTCGAATGACCTCGGGATTGATTTCATAGAAGCGGATGACATCGCCCAGCTTGCCATACGCAGCGATGGTGCCAACACCCAGCCCGACAACACCAATCCGCAAGCCCCTGCGAGCGGCCTGCGACACGGAGGCGCCGCAACGGATGGCCACGCCCACCCCGCTCGTCGGGCCGTAGTAAGCCGTCGGCGTATCACGAAGAGTCTGGGCACGGAACTGAAATCCATGCACGATGCGGCCGTGCGTTAAACGAAAGGCAGTGCGGTCTGGTTGATCAGAATCCTGAGGCGATACTGCAAGAACTCCATAAAAGTTTCGCGATAGCGTGACGGCGTTTCGCACGTGCGTGAATCCAGTGCCCACAAGCACCATCGCCAGAAACAGCAAAGCGGCTGCGCAATAGACTGGCGCAATCTTCTCCCTGGCTCTGCCGGAGCCTTCTTGCTTGCGATTCGTGAGCGCATAAACAATCAATAGCAGGGCGCAGAACACGGGAAAGTGGCTCGCCGGGGGACTGACGCGCAAGTTCGCCAGGGCCGCGGTCTCCGGAAGAAGAGCGGCGACGGCGACGATCACGACCGGAGACGCAAACCTACTGCGGTAGAGCCATGACGTTTTGTCTCGAACGAGGATGACAAGGAGCAGCAAAGCCGACATCCACAGACCCAACTGATATTCCCAGAAGCCCTTGAAAAGGTGTGGCGCGATTAGCGCAACAAAAATGCCGCCGATTGCGCCGCCAGCGGCCACAGAGAGATAAAAGGAGGTTAGATCGCGAGGCTGCGGCTTGGAGCGGACCAACTCTCCGTTACACACGATGCAGACGACGAAAAGAACGCAGGCGTAGATTCCAATCTCGGTGACCAGACTGCGTACCGCGCCGTCGTACAGAACGAAGCAAGCCGCCCAGAGCGCCAGTCCAGATGCCGGATGAAACCAGCGCCGGGAATACCAGCGCTCCCGTTCGAAACAAATCACAAACGAAAGGAGGTATGTGGCGAGCGGCAGGATCCAGAGCAGCGGGACCACACCCATGTCTTGGCAGATCTGATTGGTGGTAGCCAGGAACATGATCGACGCACAGGCGGATAAACTGGTCCACAGGAGATAGCTGAGGGAGCCGGGCCGCTTTGCGTCCGCGGCCTCCGGAGCAGGCGCGTGCTGCGGCTCTCTCGAGGTCCGCCCAGGTTCTAGGCCGGCTCGCGCCACTTGCGATCGCGCAAATCACGCAGCCGATAGCGAACGCGACGTACAAATACGACCAGAACCGCGCCTGTGATTTGAGGGTGAACTGTGGCTCCAGAAAGGCGGGATATGCCAATAGAGCAAGGAACGAACCGAAATTGGAAAGTGCATACAGCCGATACGGCGAGCCGCCAACGCCAAATCCCGCGGACCACGCCTGAAGAAGAGGTCCTGTGGAAGACAGAACGAAGTAGGGTAAGCCGACACTGATGCAGAGAAGGGTCACGATGTGCCAGACAGGCTCGTCAGCGCCGTGTGGTTTCCAGGCGGAACCAGGAGTGATCGGCGAATCCCAGGAGAAGGCCAAGCACGCGAGCAAGAGCAGTGAACTCAAAACCACCAGCGCAATGCAAGAGCGCCTGCTTGCCCGGGTTCAAACAGCTACACAGAACGTGCGCGTAGGTATAACCGCCGAGCAACAGCACTTGAAAGAACAGCATGCAGCTGGTCCAAACAGCGGGCCCGCCGCCAAACCAAGGGAGGATGTACTTGCCGAGAAGAAGCTGGACCCAAAAGAGCAGAAACGCGCTGAGAAAGATGGTGAACCGAATTTTGCTTGAGCGGGCTTAGGGAGTTTCACAGACACCGTCGTTCGCGAAAAACATTCAGGCGTTTCCGTCTTGCGAGGAAACCCGATTGTCAAAAGCGCCGCCTCAGCAAAGAGGGAGTTTCTATTTGCTCGCGGCGGCTTTGCCGCTCTTTTGGGCGGCGATCCACGAGGTCACGCGAGCGTCGAGCACATCCAAGGGGAGCGCGCCGCCGTTCAGGATTTCGTCGTGAAAGGCGCGAATATCGTACTTGGCGCCGAGTTCGGACTGCGCGCGCGCGCGAAGTTTCAAAATGTCCAACTGGCCCAGCTTGTACGCCAAGGCCTGGCCCGGATAGGCGATGTAGCGGTCAGTTTCCGCTTGCAGATCGGGCTCGTCCTCCGACGAGTGCGCGTGAAAGAAGTCCACCATTTGCTGGCGCGTCCAATGCTTGTAGTGGACTCCGGTGTCCAAGACGAGCCGGATGGCGCGCAGCATTTCGTCGGAGAGCCGGCCGTAGTCGGAGTACGGATCCTGATAGAACCCAATTTCTTTCCCGAGCTTTTCCGAGTACAGCGCCCAGCCCTCGGCATAGGCGGAGTAACCGGCCTGCTGGCGAAATGCAGGCAGCTCCGGCAGGGTCTGCGCGATGGAGATCTGCATATGGTGCCCAGGAACACCCTCGTGATAGGCGGTTGATTCGGCGTCGGTGAGCGTGCGGTGCTTGAAGTCACCGGTATTCACGAAGATGATTCCGGGCCGCGATCCATCGGGCGTGCCCTGGGCGTATTCCGCTCCGGGTGCTTCCTTCTCGCGATATTCCTGTGTCGGCCGGACTTCCACGCGCGTCTTCGGCAACAGCCCAAATAGTTTGGGGAGCTGCGGCTCCATCTGTCCGATGTAGGAGCGATACCTCTCGAGGATCTGTTCGCGGGAGGTGGGGATGAGCTTGGGATTGGTTTTGAGGGACTCGCGGAACGCCGGCAGGTCCGCGAAGCCCAACTTTTTTGCGATTGTCAGTTGCTCATCCTCGATGCGCTTCGACCTCTTTGAGCCCAAGCTGATGGATGGCTTCGGGATCCATGTCGGTGGTGGTCATCTGGCGGATCGCGAAGCGATAGCGCTTGTCGCCATCGGGCAGCGCCCACAGGCCGGGCTCGGTGCGGCCTTTGGGAGCATAGTCGGTGGCGATGAAATCTGCGAGCTTGCGTGTAGGCTGGGCGAACCTCGTTGTCTATGGCAGCGATGATGGCGTCGTGGAGACGCGGTCGGTCGGCTGCGGGCACAGCGTCTGGAAAATGCGCCAACGGCTGGCCAAAAGCGTTAGCTTCGCCAGCGGGACTCGGCGATGGACTTGCATTGGGCTACGGTCTTCTCCAGCAGAAAGCGCGGAGGCATGAGCTTGTCTTTTTCGCCTTGCCGCAGTACTTCGGTGACGTCCGCCAAAACGCGAGGAATCCCGTGCAAGCGGCTGAGATAGTCCTCGTAATGCTTTGTGGAATCCAAAGGCACGGCGGAGACAAACTGCGCCAGCAACAGGTGTATGCCGTTGAACTGATCGACGGGCATTTCATAAGTCTTGAAGTCGACAGACTCGAGGCGATCCTTGAGGTTGCGGATCATCAGCGACTGGTTGAGTTTTTCCTGCTCGGGGAAACCAGTGGTGTCCACGGCTTCGAATTGAGCCAGCCATTTTTGGGTGTCCTGCATGTACTGAGGAACGTGGGCGAGGGACGAATCGCCCCAGCGATCGTTATAGCGATAGTCGCCGACGAAAGTGGCCAGCTCCGGACTTTCGCGCAGTTCGTACTCCCATTCGTCGGCGATCAACTGTTTGAGCTGCTGGCGCCGGGCGTCGATGCCGGCGTTATCCGCGCCGCGCAAGGATGCGGTTGTGAGAACAAGGAGCAGCGAAAGAGCTAGGGAGAAGGATTTTCGCAGAAACATGCGGCCTCCGGAAATGGATCATTCTTTATACATTTGGACGCCGCGGCATACAATATCGCGCCAAGATTCACGTGGCTCGACAGAATCTATCGCGTGGCTTCGGGCGCGGGTCGAGGCCGCGGGTCGCGCTCGGCGGGCCAAGCGGTCAAGCAGCGGGGAAAATTCTCCTTCGGAATTTTCCACTCGGCGGAGTATTGGAACTCCTCGAGCAAGGCGCGGACTTGCTGGTCGGCCTGCTGATGGTGGACCTCGACGATCAGGAAAGGCCGCTGGGTGCGGAGGAGATTGGCGGCACCGCGCAGAACTTCCCACTCGCCGCCTTCGACATCGATCTTGATGACTTGGGGCGGCGAACCACCGGCGTTGACAAAGTCGTCCAGCGTGATGGCGGGTACGCGGATGATTTCACCATCCGCCAGCACAGGACGCTGCCCGCCGGCTTCCACACCACCTTGCGACGTGCCATCGCGCGCCCGGCGGAAAGGGATTTCCTCTCCCGAGGCGCGGGACCACACGGCCGCGTGTACAACTTGAAGAGTCGTCTCCAAATGGTTTCGCGCGCTGTTTTCGCGTAAACGCAAGATGTTGCCGGGGTCGCCGTCGAAAGCAACGACCCTGCCCGTTACACCGACCAGGCGCGCCGCCCCCAGGGCAATCGATCCGACATGAGCACCGACGTCATAGACGACGTCGGCGGGCCGGACGATCGCGGAGAGCGTGGTCTGCACTTCGGGCTCGTGTTCTCCACGCCAGAAGCCTGCTTCTTCCGGAATGCGAAGGCGCATCCACATCCCCTGGGCAAAGCCTGATTGCACTTGGAGCCAGAGTTGCCGGCTGGGGAAAAAACGGCGCTTGATGGAGCGTTTCGCAGCGTCGAATCCTCGCTGGGCCGACGGCCAGCGGCGCAGCCCGCGATCGATGACAGAGTTCTTGAGCGCGAGATACGTGCGGTAAACGAGGAGATAGACGGAGTTCACGGTGGATGTGACGCACCGGGAAGATGATTCGGCGCGCTGTCAGACTGTATCGCGCTTGCCGAAGCGAACGCAAAGCGGACGGCGGAGTTGAGGGCTTGAATGTCGTGAACGGCCAAGCGGTGACGCTGACGGAGCCGCCCGGTGCGAGCAGCGAGGAGGTGGCGGTGCCAGCGGCGCTGAAGATGGAATCCGGCAGCTACTGCTGCAAATCCTGTTGAAGTGTGGCGTAGGCTTGCTGCGCAGAGGAGAGATTGCCGAATTGCAGGGCCTGGCCGAGCGCGCCAAGGGCTTGCGAGATCGGATTGCCCCCCCAGCTGGGCGGAGCTAGCAGCGTGATGATGGCGGTGGTGGTGTGTTTGCCCCGGCGCCTGCTGGGCATCTTGCTGGATCGTGGCGAAGTCTTGCTGTGCGGCGGAGAGATTGCCTGCCTGAAGGTCTTGGCCAAGAGTTTTGAAAGCTTGCGCAATAGCGCTCGTGCTTGTACCCGTGGCGGCGGCGCTCTGCTCTCGCACTGCGGAAGCTTCTGCGTCAGGGTAGCAAAGTCCAATTGGGCCTGAGGTGCAATCCGCGAACTCGACTGCGAGTAGCTCGGCAGGATGAAATATCGGCTAGAAAGGGCGGCAAATCTTGCCGCAAGCACAGCCAAATGAGAAATCCACAGCACGTGATGAGTGTCCTGTGGATAAGACAAGGGCGCGCCCTTCAGTGCGCCGGTTAGGTGTGTAACGCGCGACTGCAGAGACACTCGATCACGGAACGTACGTGGTTTTTCGGCTGTTCGTACAGTACAGACTGTATGCTGTTCAGCTTCGTGTTTTGATAGAATGGCGTGTTAGATTTTCGCGTACCGAGGGAGCATTGGCGGGTACCGGAAATGACTTTCGATGGTGGGAGGCAAATTGGCGTAAGTCTTTTGTTACTCGCTCCGTATGGCGGGCGAGCAGACAGGTGGCAATTCCCCGCCAACCTGAGCCGCTACCGCGTTCCGATTGCGTGGATCCATCAGCACCGACTAGCCCTTACCGATAACCCAGACCAGCAGCACCAGGTAGCTCCGGCCAAGGTACACGGGCGAAAGAGTTTGACGAGAGAATAAATCACAATGAGTTCTCATGTTCCAGACATCTTCGCGGGCAGATTCGGCTTCATTGAAACTAGTGGGTTGTGTGACTCTGCGCCTAGCACACTCAGCCGCGCGGCGAGACAGTACTTTAGTTCTATTGCGTAGGTTCTATAGCTTTGGTTCTATAGGGCTTACTACTACTGGTACCAAAATGCGGAAATTGACAGTTGAATGGTGGGGCTCAAAAAAGTACTCTTCAACCCCCGAGCGCGAACAGAGACAAGTGAGGGTGGGACAATCGCTTATCTCGATGAATGTGCGCGGAAAATTGATGGAACAGAAACGAGGGATTTCAAGTAGGATGTGCAGAATGTCGTAGTGGATTTGTTCTGGACACGCCGTCTTGGGTGTCGGCGGGTTCAGAATGGGGGCTGTTGCTTCATAGTAGGTAAGGTGGGTGGGCGCGTGGGATGGTTTTAGACTACTACAAGCTACAGGACCAACCGTTCGGAGTGACTCCGGACCCGCGGTTTTTGTATTTTAGCGCGACGCACCGGGAAGCACTGGCATCGGCGCTCTACGGCGTGAGCTCAGGCCGCGGCTTCACGGCCTTGATTGCCAAGCCGGGAATGGGCAAGACGACCCTCCTTTTCGATTTTCTGAGCAAGATCAAGAACCACGCCAGGACCGTATTCCTTTTCCAATCGCAGTGCAGCCCGCAGGATCTGCTGCGGAGTCTGCTCGCCGACCTAGGAATCGAAGATGACGGCACCGATTTCGGTCGCATGCACCGAAAGCTGAATGAGTGTTTGGTGAGCGAATCGAGCCGGGGGAAGCGGCTGGTTGTTGTCATTGATGAGGCACAGAATCTGGATGAGCCCGTTCTCGAAGTGGTGCGAATGCTCTCTAATTTCGAGACGCCCCGGGAAAAGTTGATGCACCTACTTCTGGCGGGGCAGCCTCAGCTTGCCGAGAAGCTGGCGGCTCCGCGATTGGTGCAACTGCGGCAGCGCATTTCGATCATTGCTCGCCTGAAGCCCTTTACCTGCGAGGAAACGCAGCTGTACATCGATCATCGCTTGCGCGTGGCCGGCTACGATTTCGAAAAGCCGATGTTTACGAAGCAAGCCCAGTCCATGATCGCGAAGTATACGGGGGGAATTCCCCGTAACATCAACAACGTTTGCTTTAATGCTATGTCCCTGGGCTGCGTCGCGAAGCAGAAAACCATCGACGCTGATGTGATCCAGGAAGTGTTGGCCGATCTGGACCTGCGTCCGATGTTCGACGGGCCGGCGGACGTCCCGAAGCCCGAAGAACCGAAGGCTTCAGCGCAGAGCGCACCTTCACCGGAAGCGCCGCGGTCGCCGCTGCGAGCGTGGTCCGTACGATTTGCTTTGGCTTTCCTGTTGGTCGCGGGGATAAGCTGGCTGCTCGTACAGACAAAGCGGCATGAAGCAGATGTGCAAGCTTCGGCGACTTCGCGGACCATGAAGGCCGAGACGCCAGCTCAAGGAAGCACTTTAGGCGCGCCAAACCAAACAGTTTCCTCTCCTGTTGGGAGTCCCTCGCAGGCGGGCGACTCGAAGATCGTCATCATTCTTCCCAACGAAACTCTTTACCAGATCAGCGTCAAGAACTTCGGCAAGTACGACGAAGCGACGCTGGCAATCGTCCGCGCGCTGAATCCGTGGTTGGACAACCCCGACCATATCGAAGCCGGACAAAAGATTCGGGTCCCGGGGCCCAGCAGTACGTCACCAACAAGTCTTCCCACAGCCGAGCGAGTCCCCGCTGCGATCGGTACAGGAGCGGAGAAACCATGAGTAAGAACTTTGAGTTGATGCAGCAGGCAGAAATAAGAATAGAGATGCCGGCAATCGGTGAACCGAAGCCGGGTCCCGCGGCGTTCAGCAGCAAGACGAGCGGAAATGGAAAGGCCCACTTCGATTTCGGGGACGAGATCACTCGAGAAGAGTCCTTCAAGCTGGTGCAAAACATTTTCCTGCTGCGCGGCGAGGAATCTCCCCGGGTGGTCATTTTCGCCGGGATTGATTCCGGAAACGGGTGCAGCTGGATCTGCGCGCATGTCGCGGAGATTCTGGCCAGCCAGAAGCTTGGAAGTGTCTGCATCGTGGACGCGAATTTGCGCACACCGGCGCTGCCGGAGATGTTTGGCGTCAGCAATCACTACGGGCTCACGGACGCGTTGTCCAAGAAGGGCTCGATTCGAGATTTCACGAAGGTGGTTCGCTCGGACAATCTCTGGCTACTTTCGTGCGGATCGCTGGCGGCCGACGCGGCCGGGTCACCCAGCATGTTGAATTCGGAAACCATGAAGGCGCGGGTGGCTGAGTTGCGAAAAGAGTTCGACTATGTGCTCATAGACTCCCCGCCCTTGAACACATACTCCGATGGCGTCGCCGTGGGGCAGTTGGCTGATGGTCTGGTTCTGGTTCTGGAGGCCAATTCCACGCGACGTGAAGCAGCAGTGAAGGTTACCGAAAATCTGCGTTCGGCGCAGATCAAGATCTTGGGTGCGGTTTTGAATAAGCGCACCTTCCCGATCCCAGAGTCGCTGTACCACCTGCTGTAGAAGTTAGGTGGACCCCGCCCCCGCCCGGGTTCCCCAACAATTTGCAAAGGATGCTGTGACTCAATATGGCGGAGCCTTGCTCGTGAGCGCCCTTCAACGCAGCACAGACGAATTACTACTGACAAGTCCTGGACTCGCGCCGGACCAGTCGTCGTGGTTTGCGATTCAGACGCGGCCGCGTTATGAAAAGAAAGTTACCGCGGAACTGCAGGAGAAAGGCATCAAGACTTTTCTCCCGCTCTATTCGGCGCTGCACCAATGGAGCGACCGGCGGCGCCTGGTACACTTGCCGATTTTTCCGGGCTACGTGTTCGTGCGAATCGCTCCGGTGCTGAATGCCCGCATTGCGGTGTTACGAACGAATGGCGTCACTAATTTTGTGGGCGTCCGCAATATCGGCGTTGCCGATCCCAGATTGCGAGATCGAAGCGGTACAGGCGGTCATCGAAGGAGGCAGCACCTTCGAGCCGCACCCGTATCTGAAAGTCGGACAACGCGTGTGCATTCGCGGAGGTTGCCTCGACGGTGTGAGTGGCGTGCTGATGGCGGTCAACGGGGATCAAAGCTTGATTATCTCCGTAAGCCTGATTCAGAGATCCATCGCGATGCGAATCGAAGGCTACAAAGTCGAGGCGGTTTGAGCGCGTTGGCCGCGCATCCGGGAGCGACGCGGAGCTTCGAAACAGAGTTTGACACTCGGGATCCATCTTGGGCAAAGGCGAGTTTGAAACAGGAGGCTGGTATGAGTAAGTTGGCAACAATTGCGATTGGAATGACGGCTCTTCTCCTGAGCGTAGCGGCGGGTGCGTTTGGCCAGAACGGCCAAACAGCGACGAACCCAGCCGCGGAAGCGGTGCAAGCCCCGGCACCGTCTGACGCAAATCAGGGAAGCCCGGACCATCCGGTGCTGCAGCACCGGAACCCTCGGTACCAAGTGATGAGAGACGACGTGATGAAGGTATCGTTCCCGCTGTCGCCGGAATTGAATCAGAAGATCATCGTGCAACCGGACGGTTACATCACCATGCAGACCATCGGAAGCTTGTATATCCAAGGAATGACGGTTCCCGAGATCGTCGAGGCGCTGAAGAAGGCGTACGCGAAAGTCCTGCACGATCCGATCATTGACGTGGACCTTATCGACTTTCAGAGACCTTACTTCATGGTTTCCGGCCAGGTGGGCAAGCCTGGACAGTACGATCTGCGCCATGACACCACCGTGTCTCAGGCGATCGCGGTCGCAGGCGGATTTTTGCCAACCGCCAAGACGCAAGTGTTTGTCTATCACCGAGTTAATTCAGGGTGGGTGGAAGTGAAGAAGCTGAGCCTGAAAGACCTTCTGAATGGAAAGAACGCGAATGAGGACATTGAGATGCAGCCGGGTGACATGGTGTTCGTGCCGGAGAAATTCATCACGAATTTCCGGAAGTACGTTCCCTATACCGCTGGGCTCTACCTAAATCCCTTGCAGTCATTTTAACTTATTAACTTAGAAGCGAACGCAACGCCAACAGTCAGGCTGAATTGTCGCTTATTTGGGCTGAACAGGAGGAAAGTCATGATGAACAAATTCATCCATAAACAAGCGCAAGAGTCGGAGCCTGGCGATTGCGACCCTGAGGGATTTAGTGGCGCCGTTTTTCCGCCGGAAGCGGCTTTTGGGCTTTTCCTCCTGGGTCTTCTGGTTCTGGTCGTAGTTGGGACGATATATTTGTCGAATATTTACAAATGCTCGATGGAGAGTACTCGTTAATCGGCGAGCGCCAGGACCCGACGGTGACCCCCGAGGCCACTGCACAATCGGCGCCCGCCCCGCCACCAGTGACGGAAGAAGAAATCAATTCGGAAGCGGAGCTGCTGAAGAGCCCAGACTTGCTTCAAGATGTCGTGCTGGCCAATGGGCTTCAAGAGGGCGAGAAAAAATCGCTGTTGGCTTCGATCCTTCCGAGGCAACAAGAGGATTGGTACGTCTCCAAAGCTGTGTATCACCTTGTCAAAGAGATTTGGACATCGGCGTGGTGAAGAAAACCAACATGATTGACGTGAGTTATAAATCGTCGGACCCACAGCTAGCATTCGGCGTGCTGAACAAACTGTCCACGTTGTACCTGGAGAAGCACCTCGCCGTGCACCGCCCATTGGGTTCCTACGATTTCTTTGCGAAGGAAACCGAGAAATACAAGCGAGCGCTAGCCGATTCAGAAACGCGCCTCGCGGGTTTCGGAAGAACGGAAGGCGTTGTCGCCCCTGATGTCCAGCGTACAGATATGGCTCAGCAAGCAATGAATTCCGCTGGCTGCTTTGCACCAAGCTCTGCAAGCCATCGCGGCCGACGAGCAGCGGATCAGAAACGAGCAGGCTCAAATGAAGGCGACGCCGTCTAGATCTTCAACGCTGCAAGTGTCGAATACTGCCGATCTTCTGTTGCAACAACTGCAGACGAATCTGCTTGCGGCACGAATCAAGCGGACCCAGTTGGCACTGAAGTATGACCCGAGCTATCCGCTAGTTCAGGAAGCAGACCAAGAGATCGCACAAACGGAAACGGCTATCGCCGACGCAAAAAAGACCAATTACGTGAACGAAACCACTGATCGCGACCCCACGTATGAGTTGTTGAGAGAAGACATTGCCAAGACAGCAAGCGGATCTGGCTTCTCAGAAGGCTACGGCGCGGCTGTCCAGCACAGCATCCGCAGCATGCAAGAGGAAATGGTGAGTCTCGATCAGAAGGCCGTGAAGCAGGCGGATTTGCTCCGAGAAGTGAAGGCCGACGAGGCCAATTACCTGCTTTATCTCTCGAAGAGGGAACAAGAACGCACGTCAGACGCACTGGACCAGAAGAGAATCGGGAATGTTGCGATTGCAGTGCCACCGATTCTACCGATCCTGCCTGCCTACAGCCCGTTGCTGGTTATGGTGGTGGGATGCTTCTTGGCCGTCTTTTTTAGCGTCGGCTTTGCGTTTGTGATGGACTACCTTGACTCTTCGTTCCGGACCCCAGCGGAAGTGTTCGAAACCCTGAAGATTCCAGTTCTTGCTTTCATGCCTAAGCAAATCTACCTAGGCTAGAAACAATGGCGCGGGCCCGCCGGAAGCTCGTGTAGCGACGGGTCCCAGCGCATATTGAACTTCGTGCGATAGTCCCGGCCGACACCCAGGAAGCCGTCGACAACGCACCCAAAACCAGTTGAGTTGACGTCGGCTCAGTTGGATAAGAAGATTGCATTCTTCCCGCAGTACCTTGATCCATCCAGCTGGTCAAGCAAGATAAGACTTTCTCGGCGGAGCCTTTTTTGTGAACACAACCAAACGTAGATTTCTTCTCGGAGCGCTGAAATTATTTTACCCGGGCCTGATGATTCTGTGCTTCGGGCTGGCAACCGCCTTGGTTGTTTCGGAGGGACAGGGGAGGCGTCAACTTCTCGACGTTCCTTTCGATCAGGGTCAAACTTTCGAATTTCATTGTTCTGACCGCAGTGCTGCTGGTGTGGCATCTCGTTTTCTCGGTGTGCGGTTTCTATCAATCGAAACGGCTGTCAACGGTAACGTCGCTGGTTGTCGATGCGGCAAAAGCGACGACGCTTGCAGCAGTTGCGCTTATGGTGATGGCGAAATTCTTCAGAGTCACCATGGTCACGTTTAGTTTCATGCTGCTGTTTTGGCTTCTGAGTTCCCTGTTGATCATCATTGCGCGGGTCGCGGTGCGGTACCTGCTGCGCAAGATTCGTCTGCATGGCCACAACCTGCGGCATGTGCTGATTCTGGGAACCAATCCACGAGCCCTCGAATTCGCGCGAAGAATCGAGAGTAAGCCGGAGCTGGGTTACCGTGTGCTTGGGTTCGTGGATGACGACTGGGCGGGGACTGCAAACATTCCTGCAGACTCAATACAAGCTGTGCTGCAACCTTGAAGGTCTCTCGGAATACCTCCGACGCAATGTGATCGATGAAGTTGCGATCTATCTCCCGCTGCGTTCTTTCTACGAATACGCGTCCCAAGTTGCAGCCCTGTGTGAACAGCACGGAATCATGATGCGGTTCGCGTCGGACATCTTCAATCTGAAGATCGCCCGGTCCCGCGCGGCTGACTTGGATGGAGATCCACACATCACTGCCTATTCGGGCTCGCTCGACGGCTGGCCCATCCTGATGAAGCGAGCACTCGATATGGTCGTCTCCTTCAGCCTGTTGGTTCTTTTGGCTCCCCTATTCGCGATCGTCGCACTGGTGATCAAAATCGAGTCGGAAGGGCCAGCGTTTTTCCGGCAGGAGCGAATAGGCATCAACAAGAGAAGGTTCCTGATCTACAAGTTCCGCACCATGGTTCCGAATGCGGACAAGATGCTGGCCGAACTTGAAAAGCTCAATGAAGTCAGCGGCCCTGTTTTCAAAATCAAGAACGATCCCCGCCGCACGCGGATCGGAGGATTTCTCCGGCGCACCAGCATTGATGAACTGCCGCAGTTGCTCAACGTCTTGAAAGGCGACATGAGCCTGGTGGGGCCGCGGCCTCTGCCGGTGCGCGACTACGAAGGATTCAATGAAGATTGGCAGCGCCGGCGTTTCAGCATTCGGCCGGGCATCACGTGCCTGTGGCAGGTGAACGGCCGGAGCTCAATCTCCTTTGAGAAGTGGATGCAACTGGATCTGCAATACATGGACGAGTGGTCGTTCTGGCTCGATCTGAAAATTCTAGCGCGCACCGTGCCCGCGGTACTGAAGGGCTCGGGAGCGGCGTAGAGCTGAGTCGCAAGGAAGTACCGGATAGGCCGGGGAGGCCGTTGTTGTTCTCCAACCGCGGCCTGCTTGCCGGGGCGAGTGAATCTCAAAACTATAACCAATGATCAGGAGAGTGAATAGCCTATGCGAATAGCGGTGATCGGCTCGGGATATGTAGGGTTGGTTTCGGCGGCTTGTTTCGCAGAAATCGGACACGAAGTAATTTCCGTGGACAACGACGCCGCGAAGATTGCGGCGCTGGAACGAGGAGAAGTGCCGATTCATGAACTCTTTCTTCCAGAATTGCTGGCGCGTCACCGCGGAGGACGCCTGCGGTTTTCCACATCGGTGACCCAGGCGGTCGAAGAATCCGACGCGATTTTCATCACGGTGGGCACACCCCAATCAGAGACGGGAGAGGCTGACCTGTCGTTCGTGGAAGCGGTGGCCCACGAAATTGGATCCGCGATTCGGGGCTCGAAGGTAATCGTCGAGAAAAGCACCGTGCCGGTACGCACTTGCGAATCCTTGCGAAGGACGCTGCTCTTGAGCGGCGCTCCGTCGGGATCTTTCTCCGTGGCTTCGAATCCAGAATTCCTGCGCGAGGGCACGGCGGTCACCGATTTTCTGTATCCGGACCGGATCGTCGTGGGAGTCGACGACGACCTCAGCGCTTCCCTGCTGCCTGCGATCTACCGGCCACTGACCACGGGCAGTTACTACAAACAACAAAACGCAATTCCGTTCACCGGATATACGCACTCGCGGGCACCGATCATCATCACCAATGCGAAGAGCGCGGAACTCATCAAACATGCATCCAACGCGTTCTTGGCGATGAAAATATCGTTCATCAATGCGGTCGCCAATATTGCGGAAAGCGCCGGCGCAGACATCGAGGAAGTTTGCGCGGGCGTCGGATCCGACTCTCGAATCGGACCAAAGTTCCTGAATGCCGGCATCGGATACGGAGGATCGTGCTTCCCGAAAGACGTGCAGGCCTTTCATCTAGTCGCTAAGCAGTGCAACTACGATTTCGGGCTGCTGACGGAAGTGATGCGGATCAACGCCGAACCAGCGGCGCCGGTTTGTCGAGAAAGTCAGGAGCGCGATGTGGACGCTCCGGCGGAAGCGACTGGGGGTCCTGGGTCTCGCATTCAAAGGCGATACCGACGACATCCGAGAGTCTCCGGCGATTGCAATTATCGAAGCTCTGCGCAAAGAGGGAGCACTGGTGCGGGTATACGACCCAGCGGCGATGTCGAAAGCGAAGGCCGTGCTCCACGGCAGCGACGTGACTTATGCCAGCGACGCATACGACGCTGCAACCGGCTGCGACGCTTTGTTGATACTGACGGAGTGGAAGGAGTTTGCGAACCTTGATCTCGAAAGACTTCGTTCGGTGATCAAGCGCCCCATCGTGATCGACGGCAGAAATCTTTATGCAACCCAGCAGATGGCTGATGCTGGATTCATCTATCACAGCATTGGCCGAGCCATTGGAGTTCCGGAGCACATGTCGTCCGTGGCACACCATGGCGAACCGAAAGTTCGAGTTACCGATTCGAGCAGCACCCACCCAGCAGCTGTAGTCGTTTAAGCGTGCGAGAAGCTAAACAAAAATAAGGGAGGGGACAAGCTGACTTTTCAGCTAAATCCAGGACCAGGTCCGTCCTAAAAAAAGAGATGAAGCAAGCCCTACCGACAACAGTTACAGTTTTACCCAAGCGTCCGCTGGGGCGAAAGCGGCAGCGGAAGAGCGTACTTACGCTTTTCGGCACCAGGCCAGAAGTCATCAAGCTGGCCCCGGTAATCCACCAGCTCGAGCAGAGGCATGAGTCCATCCGCACGATCAATGTGACTTCAGGGCAACATTCCGACTTGCTCTATCCGTTCATCGAAATGTTCGGAATTCGCGTCGATAACGACCTGCGGCTGATGACGGTCGACCAGGATCCCGGCGCGTTGTGCGCCCGCATCTTTGGGGAAGTACATGCGATCGTTGATGACGAGAACCCCGATCTAATCCTGGTGCAAGGTGACACCACGACAGCTCTAGCGGGCGCACTTGTGGGCCGCCGCCGAGGAGTTCCGGTGGGGCACGTCGAAGCGGGGCTGCGGTCGGGAAACATTTTAAGTCCGTATCCGGAGGAGATGAACAGAAGGTTCATCTCGCAGCTTGCGACTTATCATTTTGCGGCGACCACCGGGAACAAAGACGCGCTGCTTTCCGAGGGAATTGGCGAAAAGGCGATCTTTGTGACCGGAAATCCGGTCGTGGACGCAGTGCAAATGGTTCTTCAGGCAGGGAAGCCGTCTTGCGACGAGACTTTGCTGACCAAGATTGGAAACCGCAAGTGCATCGTGCTGACGACCCACCGTCGCGAATCGTTCGGGCAAGTTCTCTGCAGAGAACCTGCAAGTTCTCTGCCGCTTCGTGCGAGACCACGAAGATGTGGTTCTGGTGTTTCCGCTGCATCCGAATCCGAACGTCAGCGGCCCAGCAAGAGAAATCTGTACGGGCAATCCGAGAATCATCATTACCGCACCATTGCAGTACAGGGATTTCATCCACGTCTTGTCGAGGAGCTGGCTCATCGTCTCCGATTCCGGCGGCATCCAGGAAGAAGTTCCAAGCCTTGGCAAACCGCTGTTGATCCTACGAGAAAACACGGAGCGGGCGGAATGCATCGAAGCCGGGATGGCGCGCTTGGTAGGCGGGAGCCCGGAGACCTTAATGGCCATGCTCGAGGAAGCATATCAAGAGGGCAGCTGGGTGGATTCCGTGCATAAAGTGCCAAATCCATTCGGGAACGGTGACAGCGGGGAGCGCATTGTCGAGTGCGTAGCGAAGCTATTGGAGACGTCCGTGGCCCGGTGTGGGGAAAAGTGACGTTGCGGCAAGCGGTAAATTGCAAACTTCGATCGAGGGATTCTGCCATTGAGAACTGAGCAAGAGTCGTTTGGTACGGCGGCAGCGGTCGCAGAACCGGTGATAGCTAGCACTCGAAAACCCGGTGTGACCATTGTGGTTCCGTGTTTCAACGAAGAGCCAGCTCTTCCCTATCTGCGGAATAGGCTGCGCAGTGTCGGGGACGTATTGGGAAAAGAGTACGAAGTCCATCTGCTGCTGATAGACGACGGAAGCACCGATAGTACGTGGCGAACGATGCTGGAGTTGTTCCGAGACGAACCGAATTGCAGGCTGCTTCAGCACCCGACGAATTTGGGCGTTGCAGCAGCGATCCTGACCGGGATTCGCGGAGCGGAGACCGAGATTGTGTGCTCCATCGACTGCGATTGCAGCTACGATCCGCACGAACTAACCAGACTGGTGCCGATGCTCACCTCCGGAGTGGATTTGGTAACCGGGTCTCCCTACCATCCGTTAGGAAAAGTACTGGACGTGCCGCGCTGGCGCCTGGCGTTGTCCAAGACAGCGTCCTCGCTGTATCGCCAGGTGCTAAGGCAGAAGCTCTATACCTACACGAGTTGTTTTCGGGTGTATCGGCGGAGCGCAATTCTAAGTCTTGATCTGAGGGAGAACGGATTCACCGGAGTGGCTGAACTAATCGGGAAGCTGGACTTGCAGGGTTCCGCGATTGTCGAATGCCCGACGAGCCTCGAGGCGCGCGTTCAGGGCGCATCGAAGATGAAAATTGTGCGGGTCCTTGGAGGACACCTCTACCTGCTGGGCCAACTGCTAGCGGCGAGAGGAAAGAAGCCTTTCAGCCATCGGCCGACCGGATCGGAACCAGTCAAATCAGAAGAAAGACGAGGGGCGACGACAGATTGGGCACAATAGTGACAAGAGCAGGTCTACAGCTGCCTTCGGACCAAGAAGCCTCAGGCAGAACTTTGGGTCAGGACGAACTGACTAACCTGTCAGAGGTGATTGCCAGCGGAACTCTGACCAGCACGAAGGGCAGGTTTGTAAAGAAACTCGAGCAGGAGTTCGCGGATAAGCTCGGCGTGAAACACGTGTACGCCTGCGCATCGGGGACCGCCGCGGTCCACACCGCAATTGCCGCTATCGATCCGGAACCCGGCGATGAAATCGTCACCAGTCCGATCACGGACATGGGAGCTCTCACACCGATTCTGTATCAGGGGGCAATTCCCGCGTTTGCCGAGGTTGACCCCAAGACATGGAATGTGACCGCAAAGACGATCGAGCCGGTGCTCAGCGAGCGCACCAAGGCGATCATCGTGACGCATCTCTTCGGCAATCCGTGCGAGATGGACGAGATCATGGCGCTGGCCGACTCACGGGGCATCCCCGTGATCGAGGACTGCGCGCAAGCGTTTTTGACGCAGCACCGGGATCGCTTTGTGGGAACGATCGGCAAGATCGGTTGCTTCAGCCTGCAGCAAGGCAAGCACATCACCACCGGCGAAGGCGGCCTGGTGACGACGAATGATGATGAAACAGCCCGGCGCATGTTCCTGTATATCAATAAAGCCTGGGGATATGGCGACGCCGAATCCGGATCACTACTTTCTGGCGTTGAACTACCGGATGAGCGAACTGCAAGGAGCGGTGGCGGTCGGTCAACTACCGAAGCTGGAAGAGGCGGTGCAGAATCGGATCGCGGCGGCTCAAAGCTTGACCGAGAAGCTAGCCGGAGTGCGGGGCATCGAGGCTCCGTACGTGCATCCGGGCAGCGTCCACACCTACTGGAAATATTGCCTGCGAGTGAATAGCGACATCATTCCCGGCGGATCCGAGGCTTTGGGACGGGAACTGAAGGCGAGGCAGATTTCCTGCGCCCCGCGTTACATACAGAAGCCGGCGTTCATGTGCAAGATCTTCCAGGAGCAGAAAACGTTTGGAAAGAGCCGTTTTCCGTTCACCTTGGCTCGGCCGGAAGTGCTGCAGTACGACCCAAACCGATTTCCTCTGACCATGCAGTCCCTGCAGCACATTCTCGTTTTGCCTTGGAACGAAAACTACCGCGAAGAGCACATCAACTACATTTCGGATGCGATCCATGACTCCGTCCTCCAACTACTCAACTAAGCGCAAGCGGGAGAAGCTGCGATTCGGCATGGTCGGCGCCGGCGCCATAGCGCAGACCTACGTGCAGGCTTTTGAGCACTGCGACGAAGCCACCCTGGTCGCGGTCGCCGACTGCCGTCTCGATGCTGCTCAAAGAACCGCTGAGCGGATGCGCTGCCGCAGCTACGATCGCGTGGAACGCATGGTGCAGGATTGCGAGCTGGACGCGGCTATCGTCTGCACACCGCCGGTAACGCATCCGGACATTTGCATTCACTTGCTGGAGAGCAAGATCAACGTACTTTGCGAGAAACCGTTCAGCATCAATGAGGAGGGAGCTCACAGGATGCTGGACGCCGCGAAGAACGCGGGCGTGAAGTTGACCATGGCTTCGAAGTTTCGCTACGTCGACGACGTGGTGCGCGCCAAGAGCATCGTCGCTTCGGGAGTCTTGGGCGACTTGATTCTCTTCGAGAACGTTTTTGCGACACCGTGTGGACATGGCCTCGCGATGGAACTCGAGACCCGAAATCGCAGGCGGAGGCGTGATTATTGACAACGGGACCCACTCCGTTGATCTGATGCGCTATTTCCTAGGACCGTTGGCGGAAGTGCACGCGTTGGAAGGCAAGACGCAGCCAAGGGCTTGCTCGTCGAAGAAACTGCGACGTTGTTTGTCCGCAGCGTAAGCGGCGTGATTTGCAGCATCGATCTTTCCTGGAGCATTACCAAGCAGAGAGACAGCTATTTGGATATCTACGGTTCCCGTGGCGCGATCTCGATCGGTTGGAAGAAATCCTCGCATCTCGATTTCGCGCACGGGAAGTGGGTGGCCTTCGGCCACGGATACAACAAGGTGCAGGCCTTCCGGAGCCAACTCGAGAACTTTTCGCGGGCGATACGCGGGGAAGAGCCGCTGTTACTCTACGGGCGAAGACGCAATCGCGTCGGTCAATATCGTCGATTCCGCGTATCAGGCGCTCCGCCGGAACCAGTGGATCCCAGTGTCCAACTCGCCGGCGTCGCATCAGCAAGCAGAGTCGAATCCTCACAAACTGAGAACGGAACTCCGATGGCCGCAAGTCTGACTACAGCTCTTTCTAAAGTACGGATCCATTCCACCGCAATTGTGGAAAAAGACGTGCAGATCGGACCCGGCACTGCGATCTGGGACAACGTCCATATTCGGCATGCAGCACAGATCGGGGCGGAGTGCATCGTCGGGGAAAAGACTTACATCGCTCCGGGCGTGCGCATCGGAAACCGCGTCAAGATCAACGCCTTCGTCTACATTTGCAGCGCGGTGACGATCGAAGATGGCGTGATGATCAGTGCCGGAACTATTTTTACGAACGATCGTTATCCGCGAGCTACCACTCCCGATTTGCAGCAATTGCGCACTTCCGAACCTGACGAACACACCTTGCCCACATTAGTGAGCGAAGGAGCGACCATTGGCGCAGGCAGCAGAATCGGCTGCGACCTGGTGATAGGACGCTTCGCGATGATAGGGATGGGTTCGGTGGTCACGAAATCGGTGCCGGATTTTACCCTGGTGCTTGGGTCTCCAGCGCGCGCCGTTGGATATGTTTGCCGCTGCGGTGAGCCGTTGTTGCGCTTTGACCATGGATCAGCGCCCAGCTCCGCGGCGTTGCACTGTGATGCATGCGGACGATCTTACGATTTGAAAAACGGAGTGATTTCTGAGTCAGTTGCTAAGGCGTGACGCTCGTAGATCGTCATGACAAGAAGATGATCCAAGTCGAATCACAGGAACGTTGGGCAGTTGTCGGTGGCGGATTTCTGGGCATGACGCTGGCATTGCGTTTGGCCCAGCAAGGAAAAGCCGTCACTCTGTTCGAGGCTGCACCGTCGTTCGGCGGCCTGGCAAGCGCATGGCGACTGGGAGACATCGTATGGGACCGGCACTACCACGTGACGTTGTCTTCCGATTCCCGTCTTCGCTCGCTCTTGCGGGAGCTGGGGCTAGAAGATGAGATGCAATGGGCCCGAGCGCGCACCGGTTTCTACGTCGATTCCCAACTCTATTCGATGTCCAACACCCTGGAGTTTCTGAAGTTTCCGCCGTTAAGCCTGATCGATAAGATTCGCTTAGGGGCGACGATCCTGCGTGCTTCTAGAATCAAAGATTGGAAGTCGCTCGAGAAAATTCCCGTCATAGATTGGCTGGAGAAGTGGTCTGGGCCACGTGTAACGGAAAAGGTTTGGCTACCGCTTCTGCGCGCGAAGCTGGGAGAAAACTACCGCGATACATCCGCCGCCTTCATCTGGGCCACGATCGCGCGTATGTATGCGGCGCGACGCACTGGAATGAAGACCGAACTCTTTGGTTACGTACCGGGTGGCTACGCGCGAATCATCGAGCGCTTCGAGCAGGCCCTGCAGCAGGAACGCGTGAAGTGCCGACTCGGCCAGCCGGTGAGAGCGATCACGTCAACGAGCTTGGGGCAGGTACGAATCGAGCTCGGAAATAGCGGCGCCGAAGCCTTTGACCAAGTGGTAGTGACAACCGCCGCCCCTCTGGCCGCGCAGATGTGCCCAGAACTGACTGAGGTGGAGAAAGGCCAACTGAAGGGCATCCGGCATCAGGGAATCATTTGCGCTTCGCTGCTCCTAAAGAATTCGCTTTCGGATTTCTATATCACGAACATCACCGACAGCCGAATGCCGTACACGGCAGTGATTGAGATGTCGGCTATCGTGGACCGCAGTCAATTCGGAGGGCGGGCGCTGGTTTATCTGCCCAAGTATGTCTCTTCGGACTCAGCAGACTTCAATTTGACCGACGATCAGATAAAGGAAACATTCCTGGCAGCGCTCGAGCGGATGCACTCCAAGTTCAGACGGGACGATGTATTGTGCTTCCAGATTTCGCGGGTGAAGTACCTTCTGCCGATTCCGACGCTAAACTATTCGGACAATCTACCGGACGCTTCGACGTCAGTTCCCGGCCTGCACATTGTAAATTCGGCCCACATCGTGAACGGAACTTTGAACGTAAATGAGACGGTCCAGCTAGCTGAGTCGGCCGCAAAGAGATTCGCGAAACAATCCGTTGTTCCTAACTTAGTTCCCAAAGTCATCGACCATGAGCTCGCAGAAGCCACTCGCTAGCCTTTCGCTGGACACCGATAACAAGTGGTCTTACCTGAAGACCCACGGAGATCCGGGCTGGGAAAGCTTCCCTTCCTACCTGGACGTCCTAGTTCCGCGCGTGTTGGATTTCTTGGCGCAGCGAAAGCTCCAGATTACGTTTTTCGTGGTCGGTCAGGATGCCGCTCTGGAAAAAAACCATGACGCGCTAAGCGCGATCGCGGCGGAAGGGCATGAAATCGGGAATCATTCCTTCTCGCACGAGCCGTGGATGCATCTTTACGACCGCGAAAAGATCGAAGACGAAATCAGGAAAGCCGAAGAACATATTGAGCGAGTTACCGGGCAGCGCCCAGTGGGTTTCCGGGGGCCGGGCTATAGCTTTTCAGACGCGACGCTCGCGGTGCTCCAGACAACGCGGGTACTTGTATGATGCATCGACACTGCCGACTTATTTAGGCCCGCTGGCGCGCCTCTATTATTTCTTTAACGCGCACTTGAGTGCGGATGATCTCGAGCGCCGGAGTTCGCTGTTTGGCTCCTTCCGGAACGGATTCCGGCCACTGAAGCCGTATCGCTGGGGCGGAAAAGATGGATTGCTGGAGATTCCGGTCACGACGATGCCGATCTTCCGGGTGCCGATTCACCTGAGCTATGTCCTGTATCTCAGCACGTTTTCCGCGAGCCTTGGCCGTGGGGTATTTTCGAGCCGCTCTTGCCTTGTGCCGTTTGACGGGCGTGTCTCCGTCCTTGCTCCTGCATCCGCTGGACTTCCTGGGCGAGGACGACAAAGTAGGCCTGGATTTTTTCCCGGCGATGAAGCTCCGCACCGACGAGAAATTGCGGCTGGTCAGGCGAGATGATCAAAGTCTACTGCGACGAATTTGAAGTAGTTAGTCTAAGAAAGCATGCTCAGCATGTGGCGGAGGTTTCTCAGACAGGCATCGTAGAAGGTTGCGTCTCGGACCGAGCCGTCATCGAGAAGTGACCTATAATGGGGGCGTGGACCAAGCAAGCTCCAACCGCTCAAGTTCCGCCGCCGAAGCAAAGGTGGATGGATCCGACGGCGCAAGCAAGCGAGTTGTTCGACGGCTTCTCTGGTTGCTGTTTCCATTGACACTCGGGCTTGCAATAACTCGACAGAGTTTATGGGTCGACGAAGGCTACACAGTCTGGTTCATTGCGCACAAGACCATCTCGACCTTCTTTTCGTCTTTGATCGGTTCACCAGGAGCCCCTGGGGATCCCCAGATGCTCTTTTATCTGGTGTACATGTGGGTCTGGGTCAAGCTCTTCGGCGAGAGCGAATGGGCGCTTCGAGCGGCAAATATTCCCTTCGCGATCGTATTTATGATCGCAGTGAGTTGGGCGGCAAGGCGATTACTCAAGCAGCCTAACCTGTGGGTGTTCTTCTGTTTGTCGCCTTTCTTTTGGTTCTATCTGAATGAAGCGAGACCCTACGTAGCGTTGTTGACATTCTCAGCGGTGGCCATCGTCGCGCTCCTGGCGTACTTGATGGAACCCGCTGAATACCGAGCGTCCGCTCCGTGGATGTGCCTGATCGCATGCATCTTAATCGCCGGCACACATATTCTTGGCGTTTTCCTGTTTGCGTCGATGGCGGTTGTCGTGGTGGCTTCGGTAGTCGATAGTGCGAGCCTAAGACAGAATTTTCTGCGGGATTGGTACCGGCCGGGTCTTTGGTGCTCACCCGCTTTCGTCGCGCTAGCTTGTTTTTATGTTTGGGCATCAAGCTACGGTGTCAATAGGGGACATGGGCGGCCCGGGCTCTATAATCTCGCCTACGTCCTCTATGAGTTTCTGGGTTTTGGGGGACTTGGGCCGCCGCGGGGCGATATCCGCGACGCTCCCCAACTATCTGTTTTTTCACCGTTACTGGCCTTGGTTGCTCCTAGGGATCGTCGCTGTGCTTGCGGTCGCTTTCCTGTTATCACAAACGCGCCCACCCAAACTTGTCTGGTTCTTGGCCGGCGGTTTGTTGGTTGGAGCCGCAATGGAAGTCGGAGTTTCGATCATTGAGCATTTTCAGGTGCTGGGCCGGCACATGGCCGCGTTCCTCCCCTTGCTCTTACTCACCCTTATACTGTGGGCGAAACACTCGGTTTCCTCGGCTCGCGCAGGTCAAGCAGGCACGGCAGCGTTTGTGGTTCTTGCGGTTGTTTGGGGCATATCTGATCTCAGACTCGCGTTGCTGAAAAAGTACGCAAAAGGACGACTACCGGGGTGCCACCTCAATAGCACTAGCCAGAGCCCGGCTAGACGGAGGAGAAATACTGTGGGCGGCAGATCCCCACACCGCATATTATTACGGCATCAAAGTAATGAGGGATGATCGATCCGCAGATATTGGCAAAGACGAAGGAATCGATTGGCCAGTCATTTGCGAAGCAGTTGATGCAGAGGGTTGGAGTGCGAGAAAAGCTGCTGAATATCTGAAGGCCTCCAACAAGCCGATAATTTTAGTACTTAGCAAGACCAATCCGTTTGATATGCGCAGCGCCTGGCATTCGCTCATTCAGATGCAGAGGCCAGCGGACGTCGCACACCTAACGGCGTTCTCCATCTACGAGTGGCCAGCGAAGGTAACCGCCTAGGTAATGAGCATTCTTGGCCGGCGCGGCTTGAACGTTCTTTGAGTCTGCGAGTTCATCCGCTCAAATGCACATTTGACTAGAGGCTCAAGGGGACCCAGCCAGCGTCCGCGAAATCATGAACAGCAATGAACTTCACGGCCGGTGGTTCCGAAGACTTGGCACCAGCACACTGGCACACAACATAGTCGCGCTATACGCGACTCAAATTGGAGCGTACCTATTTCCGCTGGCTGTGATTCCTTACTTATCGAGAGTGTTGGGCCCTTTCCATTGGGGTCTCGTCGCATTTGCCCAGGCGGTCGGCCTTTATGTAACCCTTCTGATTGATTTCGGATTCACCCTTTCGGCGACGCGAAGAGTTGCTCGCTTTCGGACGGACAAAGGAGGCGCTGGAAAGAATCCTTGCCGGAGTTCTAGGAGCGAAGTTGTTACTTACACTCATCTGCGTGGGTTCGGTGATCGTTCTGCATTTCACGATGCACTCTTTTCGGATGCACCCGGCGATGTTGTGGTCCGGAGCGGCCTCAGGAATCGGACAGGGTTTCAGCATGTTGTGGTTCTATCAGGGAATGGAAAGGATGCGCGTTTCAGCCATCATGGACGTTGTTGGCAAAGGACTAGCAGCCGCGGGAGTATTCGTTTTCGTACATCGACCAGAAGACGCTTGGCGAGTGCTAGCCTTGCAGAGCATCTGCTACTTGGGAGTTGCCGCCGTTCTCCTTGTGATGGCATATCGGGAGGTAAAGTTCCGACTCCCTAGTTTAATTTAACCGGAGAAGCCCTGAGAGAATCCGCGGCCATGTTTATGTTCAAGAGTGCGGTGAGCCTCTACACGACAGCGAATGCATTGATTCTGGGAGCTTTAACGACTCCATTAGCCGTCGGATTCTATTCTGGCGCAGAGCGGATCACGAGGGCGCTGATAAACCTTCTGAGTCCGGTTAGCCAGAGCTTCTACCCGAGACTGAATCGTCTCATTGCGCGAGACCATGACAAAGCAATCTGGCTGACTCGGATTAGCATGTTCGTTATGGGACTAGTGGCTACGGCGCTGGGGTCCGTTGTATTTGTAATGGCGCCGCTGATTATTCGAGTCGTTCTCGGACCTCACTACGAGGCAGCAGTGCCTGTATTGAGAGTGCTCTCTCTCCTATTGCCAGCCGTTGCCCTAAGCAATGTGCTCGGAGTTCAGTGGATGCTGTCGCTGGGGATGGATCGCGTATTCAACAAGATCATCATCTCCGCCGGTATTCTAAATGTTGTTTTAGCACTGTGCTGGGCACCGAGGTGGCAAGAGTTGGGAATGGCTTGGGCAGTCGTAACTTCCGAAATGGTCGTTTCCGTCAGCATGTGCCTTGTTCTGATTTCGCAGAAACTAAACCCGTTTTCTGGCAGTAGTGGTTTGAAGATCAGACTAAAAGAGAGCGTGAAAACCCTTGAGATTTGACTGGCTGATAGTTGGGGCAGGATTCTCCGGTGCCGTACTGGCTGAACGGATTGCGTCGCAGTTGGGCCAACGTGTGCTGATTGTGGATCGACGTGATCATATTGCTGGCAATGCCTACGACTACTACGACGAGCATGGAATTCTCGTGCACAAATACGGCCCGCACATCTTTCATACGAACGACAAGGGCGTGTTCGAGTATTTGTCTCAATTTACCGATTGGCGCCCGTACCATCACCACGTGCTCGGTGTCGTGGACGGACGATTGGTGCCAATCCCGTTTAATCTCAACTCGCTCTATGCATTGTTTCCCCCTCGTTATGCGCAGAGGCTAGAGGAACAGCTAGTTGAGCAATATGGATTCAACACCAAAGTTCCGATCTTGAAGCTGCGAGAGTCCGCTAGCACCGATATCAAGTATCTTGCGGACTACATCTACAAGAATGTTTTTGAGGGCTACACCCTGAAGCAATGGGGAGTGAAACCCGAAGAGCTTGGACCCAGCGTCACAGGCCGCGTGCCGGTCTATATCGGCCGCGACGACCGCTATTTTCAGGATTCTTTTCAGTCAATGCCGAAGCTCGGCTATACCGAGATGTTTCGGCGGATGATCGCGCACAAAAACATCAAGGTCTTGCTGAACACCGATTACCGAGAGATTGTGGATGAAGTCACCTTCGACCGCATGATCTATACCGGTCCGATCGACAGCTTTTTCGATCACATGCATGGTCACCTTCCATACAGAAGCTTGCGTTTCGAGTTCGAGCACGTGGCGGACGCCAAGTTCCAAGCCGTTGGCCAGATAAACTATCCAAATGAACAAGCCTTTACACGCATCACCGAATTCAAACACCTTACTGGGCAGAATGCTCCCGGCAGCACCATCGTCCACGAATACTCACAAGCCTATGTCGAAGGCACGAATGAGCCCTACTATCCTTTTCCGACCGAGTTGAACCAAACGATTGCGTCTAAGTATGCGATTGAGATCGAGAGGCTAAGAGGCACGGTTGTCTTTCTTGGACGCCTTGCTGAGTACAAGTACTACAACATGGACCAGGCGGCCGCTCGCGCTTTGATGATATTCAAGACCCGAATTGCCGAACCAACTAAAGCTCAGCCAAGTGGCTTCCCCCGTACAGTTCTTCCGCAGCGCTCGAATCGGATGCATGTCGCGGGCGACTCGAAGATTCTACTAAGCGAGAAGTATTGAGGGGACAGGATCAAGACGTCCGCACGCGATTGCAGAACCTATGGATTGATCGCTGCTTATTGAAGCCTCGTGGACGCCTTTGCCAGTCGTTGCATATGCTTTCTGACCTACAGATGGTGAACTGATGAAAAACCAGCGTTACGCTTGGCTTGCAGTCGCCTTAGTTGTCTTACTCTGCTTTCAGCCGAGCAAGAGCCTCGCCTACACTGCGCCGTATCTGTTGGTAACACTCACACTTATTTTTCGTCCCACCATCGCAATTCTTGGTCGTCTGATCATGTGGGTAAGCGCGTGGTGCTTGCTTGGGCTGTTGCACTTTATGGTTCAGCCCAGCTTTGAGCCACAGCCCTTCTTCCTTGCGACGATAACGTACTCCAGCTTCGTGGTGCTGTTGGTTCCGAGCAGTTATTTCTCACCGGCCCTTTTCGAGAAGGTTTGTAACTTTCTGATTCCCTTTTTTACTTTTGAGGCCATGTGGGGTTTGGTGCAAGGTTTCTACGGCTATCATTCCCACAGCACCTTCGATCAAGGCAACGGAGACGTTGTGTCTGGAACGATCGGTTTCTTGGTCAACGACGCAACCTCGGCATCGAACATTATGTTCGCTACGTCGATGGTTTTGATCATGATTGCTCTTTACCCCGTCATTTCAACTCGCGGCAAAGGGTATTGGAGGCTTTGGGTAGGAATCGCTGTACTTATGTTGGCGACTGTCGTTCATCTATTGATATTCGCTTGCTTGGCGATCGTTGCTTCCTTGATTTTGTGCGCAAGGCCGTCGCAGTTGAGGACAATGTACGGCCCGCTCATCGCGGTGTCGACGCTCGCTCTCGTGATGGCGTTTCTGACTCCACAATCCACGCGGAACGTCAATTACTTCGCGCACCAGTTCTTTGAAGGCACCACGCCGAAATCCGAGCTGTATCGGGAGACGGTGTTAGTCCTGCCAAGGCAAGCTCCACAAGTCATGGTCATCGGCGTGGGCCCAGGTCAATTCGCCAGCCGCGCAGCAATGATTTCGAGCGGCGCTTACTTGTCGTCGCGTGTGGGAAGCAATAGAAGTGTCATGTATTCCCTTCTGGAGCCCAGATCGTCCGAGTTTACCACTCGCTACGAGCTACCTTTGTACAGTGAAATCGAGCACGTAGCCTACTGGGGCTCCACTCAAACTCCATTTTCATCCTGGGTCAGTGTGGCAACCGAATTTGGTTTCCTTTTCATGATTGCCCTCGTTGTGTGTGTCGTCGTTTTGGTTTTGCGTCTCGCAGCAATTGCCCGGTCGGCCCCGAACCAGAGCAGGCGAGAATTGTTCTCGTTGATTGCGAGTATCATTCTGCTTATGCTCCTCGGTTTCCAGGAGAATTATTGGGAGATGCCGCAGGCAATTTTTGTGGGACTATTGCTGATGCGCTTTTTGTATGAGTCCGCCATGTCTCGTTTGCGCGCCGAGAACACGGAGGCGATGGAGAATTCGCCGCACACTCCAGTCGCACATGGCGGGGAACAACTCGTGACCACCTAAGCTGAGACGGAGACCACAGCAATGGTGACAACGAGTATAACTGGGGAGAGAGATGGTACGTTCGAGTCTCACGGTTGTTGTCCGCAGAATTTTGAGTCAAGGCCGATCTGTCACGTTGAGAATCTTTGTTCTGTTTTTTGCGACGTTTGGACTGGTTGCGGCAGCCAACAGCCAAACAATTCAGGGGCCGCCGACTCCGATTCCGCCTAATTTCTTCGGCATGACCATTCACAATGCCACTACGACCACGCCTTGGCCGCCGTTCCCTATCCACGCAATGCGCTTGTGGGACGTTGTTGCTTGGGCTCCACTTAACAAAGCAGAAGGTGTTTATGATTGGTCGCGCCTTGATCAAGTCCTCGAGACGTACAATTCGCATGGCGTAACTGACATCCTTTTTACTTTCGGCATGGTGCCATCTTGGGCGTCCGGCAATCCGGCGTCCGCCTGCGTCGGACTTGGAGGTGACCCGGTTCCAATTACCTCGATCCGGCGCTCTGGAGGAGCCGTTACTGTAACCACAGCAAGACCTCATCACCGAAAAGTTGGGGATCCTATAGGAATTGGGGGCACTTCGGACTCAAGCTTTGGTGGCGGGTTCGCGATAGCGTCGGTCGTCAACGATACAACGTTCACTTACCGGCAGGATAGTCGCGATGCCTCCAGTGGAGGTGGCACTGTCTACGGTTATGGCGGTTGCAAAGGCCCCCTCCGTTCGGCCGACGCGGCCGTAACCTTCGCGAGAGCTTTGGCGACAAGATATTGCGGAAGAATTCGCGACTATGAGCTATGGAACGAACCCGACATGGGCAAAGACGCTCCCAGTTTTCTTGCCGAATTGGACGGCACGCTCTATTCGACGCTGAAGGATCCGAGTGTTTGCGGATGCTCCGGCCAACATTGCGCTCCCGGACTCGGCGGCCAAAACCCGAATATCGTTGTGTCTCCAGCGATCAGCTCAACCTTTCCGAACCAGTTGAAGTGGCTCTCGGACTACGCCAGCTCATCGCGGGGACGAAGTGCTGATATCGTGGGGTTCCATGGATACGGCTACCACAAGGCACCGGAGCACTTCAGCATCGGCGTAAAAAACGTGAAGACAAAGTCGGGAATTGGAGATTCTCCTGCTTGGGATACCGAAGCGTCTTGGGGCAAGGACGAGACCTTGGCCCCCGAACTGCGACCGGCTTGGGTCGCCAAAGCACACGTCATGCAGTGGCTCAGCGGCGTTTCTCGATACTACTGGTACGCCTTCGACAATGCGTCTTGGGGTACGCTTTGGACAGCCTCGGGAGGCCTCAACCCCGCAGGCGTCGCTTATGGCGAAACTTACAAGTGGTTGGTCGGCGCGACGCTTAAGCAATGCCAGGTAAGCGATGCTCAGGTGCTTTGCACGCTGACTCGTTCTTCGCCGTCGAACTACAACGCATACATCGGCTGGAGTTCATCCGGGAATTCCTCTTTCAGAGTCCCAAACGGGTTCACCGAATATAGAACGCTCGATGGCAACGTTCATCCTGTTTCTGCGGGACAAGAGATCACTCTAGACACGAATCCCGTCCTGCTGGAGACAGCGCCGTTGCCGTCAGAAAATTGATCCGGGTGCGCTTAAGGGTCATAAGCAAACAGAGCCCTCGCCTTCGGTGTTCGAACTGTGATGAACGTTCGTCCCGCCCGAGGGAGTAGAATCGACGAAACTTAAAGAATGGGCTCCTGGAGCACGCTCAGCGAACACGCGGGCAACGCATTTGTCGGTACTGACGTTGACCGACCCTGCCTCCGGCGCTGCTTCATGCTCTTAGGAGCTGATGTCCCGACATCGCATCCGACACTCCGGTTCTGGCTCACCTGCTTCTTTGGTGGGTAACTTTTCGGAAACGAACTTCTCGAAAGGAACTAACTGTTTATGGCGAACGTAAGTCTCGACGAAATCTCTCGGTCAATGAAACCGATTAAGCTTGCGCCGCTCGGGCCGAATCCTTTCGTCTCCCTGCTAACCCCTAACTACAACTATGCCAAGTATATCGGCGAGGCCATCGACAGTGTGCTGGCTCAGAGCTATACGAGTTTCGAGATGATCGTGTGCGATGATGGCTCTACAGACCATTCCTGCGAAGTTATCGGATCTTACGCTCGACGCGATCCCCGGATCAAACTGATTCGAAAAGCGAACGGAGGCGTTGGCTCAGCATTGAACGCCGCTTACCGAGAAAGTAAGGGCGAAATCGTCTGCCTCCTGGATGCGGATGACCGTTATTTGCCCAATAAACTCGAGGTTGTGGTCCAGTCCTTTCAGTCTTCCAGCGATGGCGGGTTTCTAGGCCATCGAATGTTTCGGATCGATGCCGATGGTCAACGCCTGGGTATCACTTCGATGCTCAATGATCCTCCGTCTGGGTGGTACGGCCCATATATTGTTCGCTATGGCGACGCGCCACAAGGTATGTCCTTTGGCTCGGGACTTTGCCTGAGGAGAGAGGTGGCAGAGTTGGTTTTCCCGCTCCCGGAAACGTTTAGGAGCTACGGGGACGGCGTTATAAATGCGCTCAGTCCGTTGATCACATCTATGATCGGCGTTCCGGTTCCATTGGCGGAATACCGTTATCACGGTCAGAATATTTCGAATACCGCCGACGTAACGGTTGAATCCTTGGAACGCGAGCTTTCTGCCGGGCGAAGGCTGTGGGAACTAAGGAAATCGCATTTGGCGAAAGCGCATCCGGAGATCTCCGGTGTTTTCCCCGATTTCGATCGGCGGTGGGGGACTTTAATTAACACATATGTTCAAGCCCGCCTAAGAAAGGGAGAAAGCGCGTTACCGAGCTACAACAGACTGGTTAAAGGTGAAAGCTTCTCCTCGTTTCATCCGCTAGCAAGGCTTTTCTGGCGGCTCTCGTTCCTTCTGCCACGGCCGCTTTTTCGCCACGCTGTAAACGAGGCGTTGCGCCCCAAGCGAGTGAAGAAGGTCCTGTCGTGGTTCAACACTCCGAGCGCACAGGCGGTTCCGCAACAAGCAAGGTAGTTCCACAGAAGCATCCGCTGTCGTAGTAGGAATCCCAATTTGAACGTTCGTTTTAGTTTTCCGACTGAATCAAATCGGGTTCTCAAATCGCAAATCCGGAGGCATCATAAGTGATAAGAGCGCCACAAAATGGCGAACGTTTGCTGATCGTCGGCCACTATGGTGGCTCGAATACCGGCGATGAGTTGATGCTTGAATCGATACTCGAAAGTCTTCCCGACTCCGCAGAAGTAGCCGTGGTCGCGAAACGGGAACTACCGGAGATCGCTACACGTCGAAACGTTGTGTTCGTCAACAAGACCTTGATAGCAGTATTGCGGGCCCTGCGTTCGGCTGATGCTGTGCTGCTTGGTGGTGGAACACATTTTCATGATGACTATCGAGGGGTTCGCCTTCTTCGGCACTATCGCTACATGGCCCGCTATGTTCTCGTCTTTGCGCTCGCCAAGTTTCTACGCAAGCGAGTCTACTGCATAGGAATGGGCATCGGCCCTTTAGCACTATGGTCTACGCGGCTTCTAACCCGCTGCGCCTTTGCGCTGGCGGATAGCATTTCGGTCCGCGATGCCGCGTCCTTCAACGAAGCCGCAATGCTTGGCGCAGGCCAAAAGACAGTCAGGGCCTTCGACTTGACAGGCTTGATGGGTTCCTCTGCAAGTCGAAACACGACAGCCGCCAATCCCAGGTATCTCGCAATCAGTGTCACCGACATACCCGGTAGCGAAGGAAGAACCCTGAAACGTGACAAATTCATTGATATCTTGGTTGCTGCACTTGGCAGTTTGCTGAGCGCGCGCCCCGGAATTCACGTAAAAGTCATCGTTGTTCGTGGGGGGGAGCGTGAGAGCGACGCCGAAATGAGTAACCTCCTCTTACGGCAACTAGGCGAGTTCGCTGATCGCGTGACGCTTGTTCCTTATTCTTCCGATCGGGAAGCTCTCCTTAGGGAATTCCGAACAAGTTGGGCGGCCTGTGTAATGCGATACCACGCAGGTATGCTCGCTTATCTCGCAGGATGTCGCCTTCTGTTACTTCCCTACCACCGAAAACTCACCGATCTCGGTCAGGAACTTGGGCTTCCGGACTCAGCTTGCCCTTCTTTGCAGAGCCTGACCGCTGAACGGCTCGCGAGGCTGTTGTCCGATCTTATGAACTCTGATCAAGAGTTCGTTCCGAAGCTACCTGTCTCCGTAGCAAAAGATATGGCGCTTAAGAATTTCGCCTTTTTGAATCCTTGAGTGTGTAGACTCTAAGAGCGTCTCGCTTCACCCTTTGATGCACAAGGTCCTGGCCGTCATAAACACCCCAACGTTCGGGGGTCCGCACAACCAACTACTGAGGCTAAATGAACCACTGCAACAACTCGGGTGGAGCTATATTGCCGTCCTCCCAGACGAAGGTGGAGATGACGGTGCCGAGCGACTGAATTCGGGTGGAGTAGAAGTCATTCGGATGCCTCTGCATCGGCTTCGGGCTCAGCGAGCGATTCGGCCACATGCGGAGTTAATTCGCGGATTTAGGCAAGAAGTTAGAGCGATTCGTAGCCTTATTCGCTCGCGAAACGTTGGCGTCGTCCAAGTTTGCGGCACCCTCAATTTACAGCCTGCTTTGGCCGCTCGCTATGAAGGCAGCGGGATAGTTTGGCAACTACTGAGCAATTTTGCGCCCTTACCACTCAGGGCGATGATGAGTCCGGTGATTGCCCGTCTCGCCCATGTCGTAATGACGACTGGAACGCGAACCGCCCGGCAGCATCCGGGGCTGTTGTCTATGTCGAAAAATGTTATGCCATTTTGGCCGCCGGTGGACACTGACGTCTTCAAGCCCGACGACGAACGGCGAATGAAAGCTCGACGGTTGCTCGATGTTCCGGCTGATGCGTTCGTTATAGGGACCGTGGGGAATTTCAACCGCCAGAAGGCTCATGAACGGATTGTCTTAGCCGCCGGACGCATCCTTGCTCAAATACCGAATGCGTATATTCGTATCCTTGGGGCGGTCACTCCCGCTCAGCAAGACTACTATGAGCACGAGGTAATCGGGGCAGCCCGCAACACAGGTCTACTCGACAATGGCCGAATCGCCTTCTACTCACCAGGGCAAAACGTGGCTGAATACTTACCAGGTTTCGATGCTTTCATTCTTACATCGCGAGCCGAAGGAGTTCCGACAGCGATGCTGGAGGCAATGTCCAGCGGTATCCCCGTTGTTTCGCCCGCAGTGGGAAGCATTCCGGAAGTCATTGTTTCAGGCAGTAACGGCATCTTGCTTAAAGATACGAGCCCCGAAAACATCGTCTCGTCGCTGAAGTCAATCGCCCTTAACCGGAACTTCAGTATGAGTCTCTCTCGCAATGCCAGAACTTCAGCAGTTGAGCGCTTCTCGCTGAATGCATGCGTTCGGCAGCACGTAGCAGCCTTTGCCAAGGCACTGCAAAGTAGACCTTCGGCCAAGCTAAGTTGAGATTTTGAAATGAGTTCGAAGCGATCTGCGACGTTGATTGTGCCCCTCGGATAATTCGACATGAATCTAGAAAAAACAAGCGATCAAATCAAAGCTGTGAATATCCTCGGAGTACATATTTCAGCTATCGATATGGCTCGAGCGGTAAATACGATAGAACATTTCGTGGCTGACCAAATCAAAACGTATGTGTGCGTTACTGGCGTTCATGGCGTAATAGAATCACAGCGCGATCCTGACCTTCGACGAATTCACAATAACGCCGGCCTAGTCACTCCAGACGGTATGCCTTTGGTGTATCTAGGTCGGCTGTGGAGTAATCGCGAAATGGACCGTGTTTACGGGCCGGACTTGATGTTGGAAGTATGTAAATCGGGCGTACCCAGGGGCGTTCGGCATTTCTTTTACGGCGCGACAGACACTACCTTACGGCAATTGCGAGGCAATCTCATCAAGCGACTCCCGAACCTCCAGGTTGTAGGAACATTTTCCCCTCCGTTCAGAGAGCTTACTTCGGACGAAGCCAAGGAAATCGCCAGCCTGATTAATGATCATGATCCGGACATCGTATGGGTTGGCCTAAGCACTCCTAAGCAAGAACGTTGGATGAGTTCTTTCCGCGAAGCTTTGAAGGCGCCAGTACTCGTTGGGGTGGGTGCGGCCTTCGATTTTCACGCAGGAAATGTGCGTCAGGCTCCGCCTGTCTTGCAGAGGCTCTGTTTGGAATGGCTGTTTCGTTTGTCAATGGAGCCTCGCCGCCTCTGGAGGCGTTATTTGTACAACAATCCGCTGTTTCTGATGATGATAGTCACCCAAATGCTGGGCCGCCGATTTGATACTCGATGAAGCTGAGGACGATTTTAGAACACTTCTATCTAGTTCGTTCGCGCGCACGGCTACTCGCACTAGTCTCGCCAAACATACAACCAGGAAAAGGAGAAAGCATGAAGCGTATTCTTGTCTGCGGTGCCGGTGGTTTCATTGGCAGTCATCTCGTCCGTCGTCTGAAGAGCGAGGGTTTTTGGGTCCGTGGTGTCGACCTCAAATATCATGAGTTTTCCCCGACCGCCGCTGATGAATTCATCGTCGGCGATCTGCGCGACCAGAACGTGGCCGCAAGGTGGTGAAGGAATCGACGACGTCTACCAGCTCGCGGCGGATATGGGCGGCGCCGGCTATATCTTCACCGGAGAACATGACGCCGCGGTGATGCACAACTCCGCGACGATCAATCTGAACGTCCTCGAATACGGACGCCAGGCCGGAGTGAAACGCTTCTTCTATTCCTCGTCAGCGTGCATCTATCCCGAATACAACCAGCTAGATCCGGACAACCCAATTGCTCCGAGGATTCCGCCTATCCCGCCGCGCCCGATAGCGAGTACGGCTGGGAGAAGCTTTTCAGCGAGCGTCTGTACTTGTCCTACATGCGCAACTACGGAACCGAAGTACATATCGCGCGGTTCCACAATATCTTCGGCCCCGAAGGCACATGGCAGGGTGGACGGAAAAGGCGCCGGCCGCCATCTGCCGAAAAGTAGCGGAAGCGGCGGACGGCGGCGACATCGAGATCTGGGGCGACGGCAAACAAACGCGTTCGTTCCTCTACGTCGATGAATGCGTGGAAGGTGTGCGCCGGCTGATGGAATCCGACTTTGTGGGTCCGGTGAACATCGGATCCGAAGAGGTGATCACCATCAAAGGTCTTGCCGAACTCGTGATTTCGAATCTCAGGCAAGCGCCTTGGCATCCGATCCATTCCGGGACCTCAGGGCGTGCGAGGTCGCAACTCAGATAATCGGCTCATTCGCTCCAAGCTTCGCTGGGAGCCGTCTCAGCCGCTCGCCGACGGAACTCAAGTCACTTATCGATGGATAGACGCTCAGGTTGCTACGAAGAATGGCATCCCGGTAATGTCCGCAGCTGGAAACAGGAAGTAGAACTGACAGAAAACTGCCGCTAGATTCAACTGCAGAAGCCGTGTCGCGATGCCACGAAATTCATTTCGAATCGGCATCGTTACACGGCTTATCTGTCAACACGACAGTCAAACCGGATGATTTCAGCAGCGCCGGTGCCTTAGCCATGCAGTTCGAGCCCACCTCAAGCAGGCCAGCAGGCCCTGACAATCCTTGCAAAACCCCGCGGAATAGTGTAAAAATCACTCTCCGCAGAGAAGCATCTTGCTCTCTTGAAGGAAGTTCTGTCCCCCAGACCCGGTCGAAGGATAGTTCCATGCGCAGCTCGCGCGTTCTGTTCTGTTTCTTTGTGTTGTGTGCGGTCGGTGCACTTACCCAATGGGCTCCTGTTGCGTATTCACAGGCCAATGTGCAAGGGCAGTGGACGACGCTGCCTTACACGATGCCCGTCAATCCGATCCACGTCTCACTGCTGCACAATGGCAAGGTCCTAATCGTTTCTGGTTCGGGCAACACTTCCCGGACGGTTACGGATTATGAGTCTGCGGTCTGGGATCCCATCGCTGGCACTATCACGACTCAACCGGTGCTCTGGGACATGTTCTGCAATGGCATGGTCGTGATGCCAGACGGACGCGTGTTCATCGCCGGAGGCACGCTGCAATACGATCCGTTCTACGGTCAGCCCAAAACCTCTGCGTATGACCCGGCCACCAATCTCTTCACAGATCTACCGCCCATGACAGATGGACGTTGGTACCCCACTACGATCGTCTTGAGCGACGGTCGGGTTATGGTTTTTTCCGGCCTGAGCGAGACTGGCGCAACGAATTCCAACGTCGAGATCTATAGCCCGGCATCCGGTTGGGGCCCGCCGCTACCCGCTCCGTGGACCCCGCCACTCTATCCCCGCCTCCACGTTTTGCCCGATGGCACCGTTTTTTATTCGGGATACACGTCCACTTCTAGCATTTTCAATCCGACGACCAACGCCTGGACAATAGGCGTAGCCACCACAAACTACGGTGCCTTAGGTAATCGAATCTATGGGTCCTCCGTATTGCTGCCCTTGACTCCGGCAAACGGTTATAAGCCTCGGGTGATGATCTTAGGTGGCGGTAACCCCGCAACTGCGACGACTGAACTTATTGACCTCTCGGTCAGCCCTCCACAATGGGTTTATGGACCTAACATGTCCGCACCCCGGATCGAGATGGACGCCACAATACTACCCAACGGCAAGATTTTAGCTTCCGGTGGCTCCAAGAATGACGAGGACAGCACTACGGCCAGTCTCAACCCGGACCTTTACGATCCGGCTAGTAACACGTTCAGTTCAGCCGGCACAGATGCGTTTGACCGTCTTTACCACTCGGTTACTTTGCTCCTGCCGGATGCCACGGTTTGGGTCGCTGGCAGCAACCCTACTCGCGGTACTTATGAGCCGCACATGGAGATTTACTCCCCTGCCTATCTCTTCAACTCGGATGGCAGCTTGGCCACTCGCCCGACGATCGCCAGTGCGCCCTCGGCGATCGGATACGGAAGCGCATTTCAGGTGCAGACCCCCGATGCAGCCAACATTTCCTCTGTGGTCATGATGCGCAATGGCTCGTCGACTCATGCGTTTGATATGGATCAGCGTTACGTCGGCCTATCATTTACCGCGGGCGCGGGTGTGCTGAGTATCACGGCACCACCGAACGGAAACATCGCGCCGCCGGGATACTATATGCTGTTTATTCTGAACAATGCCGGAGTTCCTTCGGTAGCCAGCATGGTTCAGATTTCGACCGCGCCTGGTGATACGCCTCCCACAGGGAGGATTACGACCCCATCCACGAACATCAGCGTGGGGACCGCCACGCCGACAACTTTTGCCGGTACGGGGATGTCGCCCAACGGAACCATCGCTGGATACTACTGGTATTTTGAAGGCGGCACACCGAATACTGCCACTGGAGCGAATCCTCCCACGGTGACCTATGCCACTCCCGGCACGTACTTCGCAACCTTGACCGTAACCGATAACCAAGGCCAGAACGATCCGAGCCCTCCGTCCCGCACGATTACGGTGACCCCAACGCCACCCTCATTGGTGTCCGTGACGCCAAATTCCGGTACGGGAATTACCCAGACGTTCTCGCTGGTCTATTCCGACCCCAACGGCGTCTCCGACCTGAAGACCACCCGCGTGTTGTTTAACGCATCCGTCTCGGCCGCCTCAGCGTGCTACGTTACCTACAGCCCTGCAACCAATCAAATGTTCCTCTACACCGACGCGGGAACCAGTACCTCTGCGGCGGTCACCCCAGGCTCGTCGGCCACTGCCTCCAACAGTCAGTGCACGCTGAACGGAGCTGGCTCCTCTTTCAGTATTTCGGGCAACAACCTGACCTTGAATGTTTCGCTCACGTTTAGCTCAGCGTTCGGTGGAACGAAGAACGTCTACATGTACGCTACCGGCAACCTCGGCACAACCGTCAGTTGGACTCAGAAAGGCACTTGGACTCGGGGAACGTCCTCGGCGCCCACGCTCGTTTCGCTCACACCCAGTTCCGGCTCCGGGACTAGTCAGACCTTCTCGATGGTCTACTCTGATCCAAACGGGGTCACCGACCTGAAGACCACCCGCGTGATGTTCAACACGTCCGTCTCGGCCGCCTCAGCGTGCTACGTCACTTACAGCCCGGCAACCAATCAAATGTTCCTCTACACCGACGCCGGCACCAGCACCTCTTCGGCAATCACCCCAGGCTCGTCAGCCACGGCCTCCAACAGCCAGTGCACTCTGAACGGAACTGGCTCGTCTTTCAGCACTTCGGGCAACAACCTGATCTTGAATGTTTCGCTCAGGTTCAGCTCGACCTTTGTAGGGACCAAGAACGGCTACATGTATGCCACCACGAACGGCGGCACGACTGTCGGCTGGACCCAGATGGGCACCTGGACCCCGGGGTCGGCTTCGGCACCCACGCTCGTTTCGCTCACACCCAGTTCCGGCTCCGGGACTAGTCAGACCTTCTCGATGGTCTACTCTGATCCAAACGGGGTCACCGACCTGAAGACCACCCGCGTGATGTTCAACACGTCCGTCTCGGCCGCCTCAGCGTGCTACGTCACTTATAGCCCGGCAACCAATCAGATGTTCCTCTACACCAATGCGGGCACCAGCACTTCAGCGGCGATCACACCTGGCTCGTCGGCAACCGCCTCCAACAGCCAGTGCACGCTCAACGGAACCGGTTCTTCCTTCTCCACTTCGGGGAACAACCTCACCTTGAACGTTGCGCTGACGTTCAGCTCCTCGTTCCTGGGGTCGAAGAACGTCTACATGTATGCCACCACAAACGGCGGCACGACTGTTGGGTGGACTCAGATGGGCACCTGGACCCCGGGGTCGGCTTCGGCACCCACGCTCGTTTCTCTGACACCCAATTCTGGATCTGGTCTAACTCAAACATTTGCTATAACTTACGGGGATGCCAATGGACTTGCCGATCTCAAGACCGTACGCGTCCTTTTCAACGCCTCTGTGTCGGCTGGCGGTGCCTGCTATGTTACCTACACCCCATCGACGAACCAGATGTTCCTCTATAATGACGCCGGCACTAGCGCTTCGGCGGCGATCACGCCAGGTTCGTCAGCGACGGCCTCCAACAGCCAGTGCACGCTGAACGGAACCGGCTCTTCCTTCACTACTTCAGGCAATAATTTGACTCTGAATGTTGCCTTGACCTTCAGTTCAGGCTTTGTTGGAACCAAGAACGTCTACATGTATGCGACGGGGAACGGCGGCGCCACTGTGGGCTGGACCGCCATGGGTACTTGGATCCCGTGATTGGGTCGCCCAACGGAGGCGAGGGCGCTGTAGGCCTGCCCTTGATTTCAAGTCCCACGGGTCAATCCTGAGCTGGCTTCACACTCTGCTTTGGTGGCGTGCAGAGAACTCCGTTGAACGTCATCGTCAGCGAGCGCGCTAAGCTGACTCCTTTTCACTGCTGAGGTCACACGGAAACTGTCAGGGATTGAGAAAGCTCTGATCGGGCAGCCTAAACGTTTGTTATCCGCTTCCTCTCGTGACATGCCGTTGTAAACGCGCCAAGGAGACTGAACGGTTTCCGACCCTCTCCCGCACGACTCCGCGCAGGTTGCTGCAGAACTTCGCACCGCACAGCGCAACACTGTGTGGATCGCGACGGACCGCGGTTGTAGCCGCCCGCTAGCGTCCCTCGTCCCGCCGCTGCGCCGCTGCCACGTGCGCATGCGCTGATAGGTCGTGCGAAACCGCGCCAGCCCACAAAGCTCCATTCGCGGCCTGGTTTTCACACAACTGACGAACAGATCTGTGTAGTGCTATGGCCTGCGAGCAGTAGCCGGCAAGCGCTGGCTCGCCAGGAGACTGCCTGACGGAGGCTAACGCGGAGGCTGTCGGCAGTCTCGGGGATGAGCCTTCCGGCCCATCCCCGAGATCGAGACCAACGTGGGTGACAAAGAGGTTGCTCGGGTCCACGTGCCCTTTTTGGTCCAGCCGACAGTGGTCCCGAGGTTCCCAGTAGCGTGCATATAGATGTTCTTCGTGCCAGCGAAGGCTGAGCTGAACGTCAGCGAAACATTCAAGGTTAGGTTGTTCCCCGAAATGCTGAAAGAGGAGCCAGCTCCGTTGAGCGTGCACTGACTGTTGGAGGCGGTTGCCGACGAGCCAGGTGTGATCGCCGCTGAAGTGCTGGTGCCCGCATTGGTGTAGAGAAACATCTGATTGGTTGATGGACTGTAGGTGACGTAGCAGGCAGAGCCGGACGATACGGAAGCGTTGAACAGCACGCGAGCGGTTTTCAGGTCCGAAATGCCGTTGGGGTCGGAATAGACCAGCGAGAACGTCTGGGTAATTCCAGTACTGGAGTTTGGTGCCACGGACACAAGTGACGGCCCAAGGGCGGCACTGCTGGGCGTGCGATTGGTGAGCACCGAAGCGGTCAGGATGGCGGCAAGCTCCAGAAGCGCTGCCTTCATTCCAGTAAAATCGTTCATCACAATTACCCTCATCTCTTGCTCGAAGTTAGTCCGACTCAATTGGCGCGACAGCCTGTTCATTGGAAGGGATTAAGCTGGCCGAATCTTAGGAGGACGTTTCGAAAATGGCTACTGGCCAGGGGAACAGATTGAGGGCAATGTTCAAGGTCAGGCCGAGTAGGTGACACGCCAACTTAAATGCCCAGGAGGCATCGGCGTACGGCTCGGTCAGGGGTACCCATTGCGGGCGTTCGGGCAGCTTCGGGACGAACAGGCAATCCATCGGCTGGAACCGAGTGTCCCCGCGCGAACAGCCCAACCTACTTCAGCTTGTCAGCGTGTCGGAACGCCATCAATAGGACTGCACTCGTAGGCATAATAGTACTCAAATGGCGTCGGCAACCAATTTACCGATGTTTTCGCAGTCGCGAGTCAATGTGGCGCGAAATTGCGGCAAGTATTGCGAGAGCTGCTATCAGACAGCCGAGGAATACAGCGAAATACATGCCGTGATTGAAAATCGGCGGGCAAAAAGACGCAATACCATCCAAGCCGGGTCAAGTTTTAGAACGCAATAGTAGGTGTACCCCCAAGGTGCCTAGGCCAATCTTCAGCAATACCAGCAATACTCAAAATAGAAAAGGAAACCACGGTGAACAAATATTTGAACGTCAGCAAAGACTTGGAATCCGATGAAGCTCGCCATTTTCCAGAGCTGAGGGTTGGCTTGAAAGCGCCTGAAGTCCGCATTTTGCTTATGTCGAGGCAGGAAGGTGACGAAAATATTTGCACTTCGGGCGAGTCGATAGCGAGTCCGTAATCAACGCTTAGTTCAAATAAGGTCCTGGAAGGTCGCGCGATTCGACGGATCGGGTGCCACTAAGCCGTTGCTGCTGCAGAGAGGCCTGTTTTCATCGTGCGCGTGGTTCTCGCGTATGCTGCTATCTCAGCGCTCTTCTTCAGCGTTCGCCAATAAACGTCCTCCATAAGAATATGGGCGAATTCACCGTTGCGTCCCGCACTGTACAAGCCGTTTACGCCTGTCGTCTCTCCAAGCTGAAGGCGCTGATCTTCGTACCGCAGCAAATACACGGGATACGCAATCGCCGTTTTGAGCGCCCGGCAGCCGCCCAGGTATTTCTCGCGAATTTGCGGAACGATTCCATCCAGACCATCGAGACAAACCTCTGCGAGGTGTTCGTCCGACATTGTCCAGTATTCATCGCCGATGTTACAGCCAATGTCGAACGTGATCAGGGTTTTGCCTTCGGGTGCGAGCCCAGGCATTGAGATCGGGGTTTCGGTGAGCCGGAAGAACGCCTTCGTGCGATCCGGAACCCACACCACGGTGTCCGGCAGTAACCCCCGGCCTTTAAATCGGAGATTGACGAAGATCATCGGCCGATACCGGAATTCTGCGAGATGATCAAGCGCCTTGGTCCCGCTCACTAGTTTTGGAAGTATGTGCACTGGTGCTGTACTAACAACGGCTGACACTGGGATTTCACGGCCCTTCACCCTCACAGCGACGGCGGCATTTCCATCAACCAATATTTTCTCGACCGGCGTCTCCAACTGGACCACATTGCCCAGTTCTTTAACCATCGGTTCGAGCAGCTTTGCAACTCCTCCTTCCGGGTAAACATGGAAGAGGCCCGGCCCCTCGGGCATTTCATGGGAGTAACCGTTGCAGACAGCCCTATGTGTAATGCGGGCCGCAGCGCGAAGGTACAAGGAGTGCAAAATGCCTGGTCCGAGCTTATTTCCCACGGCCGGAGAGAGACTATCTGCCGACGCACCGGACCATGCTTCACTGATCGGAATCGCGACCTCCTCAGCAAGTCTGTTGCCATACGTATGCCTGAACCAGTCGGCCGCTGAACGGATCTCGGTATTTTTCGTTCTGGCGGCCAGAGCGCTGAGCGCGAATCGGGGGGATGCCATCAGCCCGAACGGATAGGAATACATCTTTCCACGATTCAAAACGGTTTCGCCATAATAACGCACGGGCCTGCAACACGCCCCTGCGCCTAACGCCGCCGCCAGCCGGTTGCTCACAAAGTGAGCGCCGAAATCGTATGAAAAGCCTTCTTCATCCTTGAAAGACGAAGCCATTCCCGCAACGGATTTGCCGGCTTCAAAGACAGTCACCGGGATAGCGAGTCGGCAAAGTTCGGCGGCCGCTGTCAGGCCTGAAATGCCGGCGCCAACTATGGCTACTGGGTGCATAAAACCTTCACTGTTCTCGCCGCTTCGCGACAGCTCCGCTCATCGGGTACAGCGAATAAGCGTCCTTCTTGCCACGCTGCTTGATTTCATAAGGCTTTCTCAGATCCGCGCGCAAGAGAGCACCCCGGCCCGCAATTCGAAACAGATTATCGACGATCGTGAACGCACCTAAAGATGGCGAGCTCTCGAGGCTGAACTGCCTGATCAGCCAGTCAGGACCGCGCAAGTCCACCAGCATATTGCGGATTGAATAGACCCAGTTCACAGGGCTGACGAGTGTATCCAGCGAATGAACATCGAGTCCGCAGTTCTCCGCCATAAGCCTCAGGTTTCCGCTATTAAATAAATGCCAGTGTCGCGGGAAGTGGTAACCACCCCAGTGCCGACCTTTGAAAAGCCAAAAATCGAGAGTTGCCGTGTTGTCAGTGACAATCACCACTCGCCCACCGGGCTTCAGTAAGCGACGCACGGATGCGAGGAGTGCGGGTGGATCGCTGACGTGTTCAATCGTCGCAATCAGGAACACCAGATCGTACGAAGATTTGGGGAACGGCACCTCATCCAGCAGTCCGTGATGAATGCTGATTCGGTTGCGCGCCGCAGCTTCCATGGCGCGTGCACTTGCATCCACGCCTTCGAGACGCCACCCTGGCTGACCGAAATCGCGCAGCAACCCCAGATGAAATGCGTCTCCGCAGCCTACATCCAGAATGCGCGCATTCTCTGGCAAGCCCACGCAGGCCCGTAGCAGACGCCGCGCTTCAAGCCGTCGGCGGACCCTGTAGACGAACCCGAAATGATCCGGCGTAAAGTCGTACGCGTGGTATGTGGATGGGTAGATGCGGTCGAGTTCAGAAACGTGCGGGCGCAAGCTAAGGTACACAAGCTTGCACGCTGAACATTGCACAGCCAGGAACAGGTCGGGAGTAGTGCGATATTCGAAATCCTCGCCGGTCGCAATTGGAATTGACGGCGCCGATGGGCACAAACAGCATCGGGAGGAAACAAGTGTAAGCGCTTCAGCAGCAGCCGACATGTCGTAATAGTTGCCTATCACTTGATCGAAGTCAACGAATCAAGCGTCTTATTACTCTCTTCCGCGTCAACGCCTGGTATTAAATCTGCCATGCGAAAGATGCGAATTCCAATCTTTAACGGAGAAGTTGATGAATGTCACGACTTCCTGAGCGAGCATCTCTTCACTTGAGGGATCGTTGTTGTATCGAAAGACGATTTGTTTTCCAGGTTTCACCGACTGCTCTCCGAATCGGGATTGTCTCAGGCTCTTAGCATGGTTTCACGCTAACCGTAAACGCCGTAGGCTCGCACGAGCCTGATCGTTCCGTTTGTCAGGATTAAGAATCAATTCGAGAACGGCCACTTCCGCAAGTTCGACGGCATAGTCCTCAGTCTCGCGTATCGAGTCAGGATTGCTGAAGTTCCACTGCTGACGAACGATCTCGCGAAAAGAATGGCCTGTGCCCGGCGACCATCGGAGTACGAATTCGAGAGTGCGTGTGTTTTCGCCATCCTCAAAGTCTAGCCAAATGCGGCAGAGCCTTTGAGGCTTGTCGAAGACTATCCGAACTATCTGAGTTCCCGGACTGGCCGCACGCCAACCTTGGCCAGCTTCTCCGACCAGCGCAGATTCAATTGGATAGCCCTGTTCTTCCGAAGTACTCAACCGAGGCGATACGATCCAGGTCGAGCCAAGCTTGCTCAGAAAGGTGGGCACTTTCGCTCAAGAGAAACTGGTGCTTACGCATCCGAAATCTTCCCCGTCCGCTGTTTTAGTCGTCGAGGCAACGTAGTCTCCGTCACCTCGTCACTCTCGTGGCTGTCTGGACCGTCAACGTCTATGCGATCAGCGAAACCGAGGCTCAGTTCCAACGCATTCTCTAGTTCAGAGTCATTGGCGTGATCCGCCAGGTCGTTCAACGCCATCGCTAGGGCTTGTAGTCGGCTCATAAAGACCCCGGTTTGGACCTAGAGGTTGGATGCATTCAAGCTCAAGACCGAACGCAAAAGAAAGTGACGCGGTCGAGCTTAATTTCGTACACCCATCGCGGACCATCGGGTACCTTCGAAATGGGAAGGCATTCCAGTGTTTCCACGAATCCAGAAGCGACACACACGGGACTTCGCTCGAACGTTATTGCTCGTCACATGAACCGTTGGAGAGCAGGGAAGTAGACCAATCCACTGTTGCTAAGCGTGCCTGGCACGCGGCGTATGTCGTACTCCGAAGAAACGACGATCACAGTGGTGGCAGCGGTAAGGCTCGATGAAAAGCAATCGACTCGCGATATGTTCGACCATACCCCTCTTCGTTGACCTGCTAATTAGAGAGCTTTGGCAATCAGGACATGTCCGCGACGTCTTGGATGTTCGGGACCGCATTGGCTCTGCTGGGGCGTTCGTAGAAAGTAGCGTGGGGCTGCCTTGGAGAAGGGGGAAGTAGGGTACGCAAGGGGCAGCCCCATGCCTCCGGCGGCTGCACGGTATCCGCTCTGCCATTGAGCATCAATACGGAATTTACCTTAGCACTCCTTAGACAGGACTATGAGCGCGTTTCACAGAAAATAGCAGGACCCGAGGAGTCAGCGAAACTGCCTACAGCCCCTGCCTAGGTTAAATAGCAGGAGCCGCCCACAAGATAGCCCTCTCGCGACAGCCCCCGCTATTTTCCTGTGGCCCGCTTAAATGTGAGTTCGATTCCCCATCGTCCGCTCCATAAACCCTGATGATTCAACTACCCTTACGCGGCTGAGCAACTCGAAAACTCCATAAAAACCAGCGATTGTGGACGGTAATTGGACGGAGGTTCGCCCAATTGGACGGGAGAAATTCGGGTGTGAGGTGAAGCATGTTTGATCGAGAAACAGAGGTGAGAGTTGCCACGCCAAGTAAGCCCGGGCGCGGCGGCCGCAAGCCGGGCGCCGGCAGGAAGCCGAACTATCTCAAGCACCTGGCGGTGACACCGATCACCGCGCGGAGGCTGTCGGCAGTCTCGGGGATGAGCCTTCCGGCCCATCCCCGAACTTCTTGAGAGCAGTCTAATAAAGCAGAATCGGCTTGGTGTTGATCGTGACGGTGCCGTTGGCGACCAGATGCACCGTCTCGTTATCGAGAGTCTGATAGCTGACGAACGGCTTGGCCGAGTACGTCGTCGATCCGTTGGTGTTCCAGACGATTCTCGCAGGCGCCTTATTCTCAAGCGTGAGGTTGCAGACCCAGGTGCCGTCGGTGCCCTCCGAGCAAGGTGTGCCTACCGTGGTCGAACCCACAAGCCACTTGTAGAGCAGACCGTACGCGGTGCCCGCAGGTTTCACGCCGCCGGTCGGAGTCCACAGTTGCCCATAACCCTGCGTCCCATCCGGCTGAATGCCGTCCCACGAGTACCAGTAAAATCTGGTCATTCCACCGTTCCACATGAAGAGGTACATCTGCGCCACGTAGGCGATTTCTTCGTCATTCGTTAGGCCGCTTACACCGTGTGTGGAGTCGTTCCCCCAGCTTCCTTCTGTGACGAAAACAGGCACCTGAGTAAGGTTGAATTGCGTCCGAAGGTCATGCAGGTGGCCCATCAACGTCGGTATCTTGATCGGTTCTGTATACTTCCCGCCAGGATATCCGTGAACCCCGATGACATCCATAGGAACGTATCCGCCAGCCGTAAAGTAGCTCAGCATCCAAGCGTTGTAGGTGCTGGGTGGCGGAGACACGACCTGCGCGCTGGGGTCCAGGCTGTGGACAATGGTGTATAGGTCGGTCGCCAGCTTAATCATCTGCGTCTGCGACCCGCTCCAGGCCGTAGTGATATCGGGCTCGTTCCAGGTTTCGTAGTACTTGATGTGGCCGGTCTTCGACGCCAGCGAATGCTTCACGACGGCCGTTACGTAGGCCTTAAACAGCTCGTCTCCGGAGTCGATGTCGGACGGCGGATTGTTCAAGCCAGGTCCGCCGCCGGCCCAAACTGGAGTATTGCCTATCGTAAAGAGGACGTCCTTATCGTGCTCACCAGCGATGGCCAGCCAGCTGTCTAGCCGTGCCCACGAGTAAACCCCTTTCGACGTTTCAATATCGGACCACGCCGTTCCCGTATTCCAGAGTCTCATGCCGGTGAACGGAACTGACGGCACATGGCTCTCTTTCGGTTGGTTCCAGTTATGGCTAAACAGCTCGCCGTTCAGTGCATCCGACGAGGCGGGTGGCGGCGGTGTCGTCGGCGGCGGCGTTGTCTCCGCCACCACCGTTACCGTCGCGGTGGCAGACTTTGTGTGATCCGCACTGCTGGTCGCCGTGACCGTCACGGTTCCGGTCTTTGATGGCGCCGTGAAGACTCCCGCCGACGTAATGCTTCCCGCCGAGGCGGTCCAAGTCGCTGCCTTGTTCGTCGTTGTCCCCTGGACCGTCGCCGTAAAGGGCAAGGTGCCGGTGGTAATCGAACGAGCCGTGGCTGGTGACACGGACACGGACGTCACCCCCGGCAGGGTCCATGTGCCCTTCTGAGTCCAGCCGACCGTCGTGCCACCGTCGGTGGTGGCATACATGTAGGAGTTCTTTGTTCCGGTAAATGCTGAGCTAAAGGTCAACGCAACGTTCAGGGTCAGATTGTTCCCGGAAGCAGTGAAGGAGGAACCAGTTCCTTTGAGTGTGCATTGGCTGTTGGAGGCGGTTGCCGACGAGCCTGGTGTGATCGCCGCCGAAGTGCCGGTACCGGCGTCGGTGTACAGGAACATCTGGTTCGTGGCGGGACTGTAGGTGACATAACAAGACGGGCCAGACGACACCGAAGCGTTGAACAGAACGCGCACCGTCTTGAGATCGGTGGTGTGGTTCGGATCGGCGTAGACCATGGAGAAGGTTTGACTCGCCCCTGAGCCGGAACTGGGCGTGATCGAGACCAGCGCGGGTGACGAAGAGGTTGCTCGGGTCCACGTGCCCTTTTTGGTCCAGCCGACAGTGGTCCCGAGGTTCCCAGTAGCGTGCATATAGATGTTCTTCGTGCCAGCGAAGGCTGAGCTGAACGTCAGCGAAACATTCAAGGTTAGGTTGTTCCCCGAAATGCTGAAAGAGGAGCCAGCTCCGTTGAGCGTGCACTGACTGTTGGAGGCGGTTGCCGACGAGCCAGGTGTGATCGCCGCTGAAGTGCTGGTGCCCGCATTGGTGTAGAGAAACATCTGATTGGTTGATGGACTGTAGGTAACGTAGCAGGCAGAGCCGGACGATACGGAAGCGTTGAACAGCACGCGAGCGGTTTTCAGGTCCGAGATCCCGTTGGGGTCGGAATAGACCAGCGAGAACGTCTGGGTAATTCCAGTACTGGCGTTTGGTGCCACGGACACAAGTGACGGCCCCGGGGTGTTCGTCGTGGCACTGCTGGGCGTGGGGTTGGTGAGCACCGAAGCGGTCAGGATGGCGGCAAGCCTCAGAAGCGCTGCCTTCTTTCCGGTAATATAGGTCATCGTGATTGGCCCTCTTTTCTTGCTCTAAATTGTGTTGGTCCGACCTCAACAGGCGCCACAAGCCTGTTGACTGGGAGGGGATCAGGCTGGCCGAATCTTAGGAGGACGCTTCGAAAACGGCTACTGGCCAGGAGAACAGATTCAGGGCAAGTGTTCAGGTCGCGGCGGTACAGGTTTGATGTACAGAGCAGCCCGGCTCGGCAGGCACTTCCAAGGGAATCGCTGGCAGCAAGGCGCTTCTGCGCTTAACTACTTCGAGAGGGAGAGATGGCGATATTGGTGACGGGAGGAGCAGGTTATATCGGCGGTGTCACGGTGGAGTATCTACTGCGAAAGAGGGGAAAAAGTCGTCGTCTTGGACGACCTGTTTCGCGGCCATCGCGCCGCCTTGGATCTCGCAGTCCCTTTCTACCAGGGAAACGTTGGAGATCGCGCGCTTATCGCTCTA
>CAVXTQ010000004.1:0-14793 GCA_963764675.1 uncultured Acidobacteriota bacterium | reverse complement strand
GGCCGAGAAAGACCCTGGGATTCGAGACTCCTGCGAGTAAACTGCAAGCAAGTGTTGCGTCGACCGTCTGAGCCGGCAGCGTTTATCAGGACCTGGGAAACGAAACCATTCTTAGAGGGAAGACTATGTTTTTCTGCGAATCTGCGAGACGAAGGCATTGAAGGACTGAAGGTCTGACGGTTCGCCTACAAATAGAATATTAAGGCTGCGCTGCGACATGCAATCGCGAGAGATGATGTCCGTTTCAAGATGATTTGGTTTACCCCTTAAAATTGCGTTCAGTTCGCGGCCACCAATACAGGTGATGGATTCTTCCCCAAAATTCAACGTCTTTTCCTCGACGGATTCAACCTCATCACGCGCAAGCCGTTGACGCCGAACCGAGAGCCAGAACGCCAGTCCATCAGGTCCAATGGCGCGTTGTCGAAATGGAGAGACAGTTATGACAGCCGTTGTGTGAAATTTGTGGTCTCTGGGTAAGTTCGGCGCCGTATTCATCATCGTAAAGCCCACATAGTTCTGGTCAGTAATGAACCAGTGTTCTGGCACAGGCACCTCGTAATCACCCATCGCCATGCTATTCCCGTGTCGCCAATGCCAGAATTTGGCCGCCAGTTGGTATCGTTTAGCGTAAGCCAAATACCCAAGCATGAAGACGAGAAGAAACAATATCGCCACGCGAACAAACGCGCAGAGGACTCGTCTTCCCGTTGATACTCTCTCCCAAGCTGTGACGTGAATGAACGAGCCCATTCACCAGATTCTCGCAGCGTCGCAATGGGGGTCGCAACTGTGGCTAGAGTGTCTGTTGCCGTACATGCCAGCCGCTCCCAGGGACAGGTGAATTTAGCGGGAAGACTCGTCAAATGGGCTGAACAACGGTGGACACCATGCCAACTCCCGGTTAGTCGCATTACCGGAAACTGGCCCACCACGCGGAGGAGTTGCGGCTGGCAGATTTTGGAAGCCGCCGTTCCGCTTCGTTGCAGGCTCACGGCACGATCTGGCAATTGACAAACCGGGGACGCCGCTGATAGCTTCCTCCTCGTTCGTTGCGCTCGCCGCGGCGCCGGTGCGTTGCTCCTCCGGCGGAGCAGAACCATCACTCAGGAGATTCTCATGCGACAACCCAGCTACGAAGTCGAGTCACTCGGTCCCGTCATCCGGGAAATCGAGAGGCGGCAGAAAAAACTGAGAGCCATTCGGGCTCTGGTGGCAAAGAAGGAGCAGAAAAACCTCGACCTCCGTCTCCAAGCGCTTGAAGGAAGCCGCAAGATTCTTTCCGCCGCGTGTAAGTCGGCGCCGAAGATGAACGCCTACTTCGCAGGCGCGACGCAAGAATAAGAATTCCGCCTATGTAGCCGTCCCTGCTCTCGTAACAGCTTGTGGTCCGTCATAAGTTCAATTTCGAGATTTCACTTCCGCTCAGCAGATGGGCTTTCTCTTCTTTTTCCGGCCGCGTCCCGCATCCTGCGGCGTAGAGCACGGACTCCGAAATTCCATCGACCCCCAGGGCGCGTTCGATTTCCGAGTCCGCAAACGCCAGTGTGCAAAACGGCGCTAACCCCAGCCACGTAGCGGTCAGGCAGAACGTCTGGCACAAATGCCCCGCTTCCATCAACACGGCGCGGTACGCCCGCGCGTAGTCATATTTCCACTGCGTGCGTGCAAACACCGCGGTCATGAAAACGACAAAACTCGCGCCCCCATACCACCATTGATTCGCCAGGTATCGCGTAATCTGGCGCGATGTCGCTCCAGCACGAATCAACTCCAAGCGATGATCCGCACTCGCATAGTGATAAATTCCCGTCCGCAGCCCCTCCACATTCCGTGCCAACACGTAGGCTTCAATCGGATGCAGGGCTCCTCCGGACGGCGACGTCTTCGCCGCGACCGATCCGATCTTCGGGATCTTGACCCAGCGCTGCACCCCCCACGTCAACCCGAGCAAGCTTCCAAGCGCAGCCAGTGTCACTGGCTGCCGCGAAAATTTCCGCCATGTACGCCTCGTGAGCAGCACGCGGGGAAATTCCCCGCTCACCGAAGGGATCGGCAAGTCCACCCGCTGCGCTTTCGGATAGCGCTTCGCCGCCCGCGGCATCGGCTTCGCTTTTGCCAACCGCAACAAGCCGCGATACTCCTTTTTCGCGTCACGCTCGAACGGCAAATCCTTTGTCGAAAGGTGGAAGAAGCTCGCGGCAGGATTCCACGCGCTCCACGCTTCCAATTCCTTCTCGCCGGGTGCCAAGCGGCCGCGACGCTGCAAGAACGAATGCTCCGCCAGCGAGCGCACCGCTCCACTCAGAGATTCAACGGTATATTCGCTGTGGCTTGCGACGAGCTCAGCGATGGAACGCCATCGGTGGAAAAAATGCAGGATTGCAGACGTCAGAGGACCAGCGGTAATCCGCCGCTGCGTGAGATAGTTCTCAAAGACGAGCTGGCCGCCTAGCCAATAGGAAATGACGAACGGCGTCCGGCGGTAGGAAATTGGCCGACGTTGTTTCTTCGCGCACAAGTGCGCGCGCGTACGCGCTCGTATCCCGGCCTTCACAACCTATTACTTGTGGCAGCCATAGGTCATTTTTGCCAGAAAGACTTGCGTCATTCTGCCGGCCTTGCAGGAACCTCTCAGCCAGCGGTTGAATTTTCCCAGACTCTTGATTTCCAGTTTGATCTTTTTCTTGTCCGCCGCGGAAACGCGTTTCTCAAGCTTCTTCAGTTCTTTCTCTGCCTTGGCAATTTCCTTAGCGATTTGCGACAACGATACTTTCAGCTTGCGTCCGGCCATGTTCGCCTCCGTCTTGCGTTCGTTCAAAATGCGTTTCCGCATTTTTGCGATGACCGCGCCGAGTGTAGCCAACGGCTGCGCGAGAGGTCAAGGTTTACTGCCGAACTGGTGCCGCTGGCCGCGAACTTGCCGGTGCGCGCTTTGCAGTATGCCGCAGACTTTCCGGGACACTCATCCGCGCTAGCAGATTTTCGAACCGCGGTTCTCCGCGCAGAAACGCAAATTGCGGGTGCACCGCCACGTTCGCCATTCTTCCGTTTCGCTCTTCGTACGCTTTTTCCAGCCAAGTCAGTGTTTCCTGTTTCTTTCCCATTCCAGCATAGATCATGGCTCCGTCGTAAGCCGAAACATAGTTTCCGCGCGGCGCGTGCAGGAACTCTTGTAGGATCTCTTGCGCCTGTTCGTTCTTGCCCGCTCGTGCATAAGCACTGCCCAGCTCGGCCTTGCGCGACATATCGCCCGGCGATAACGCCACCGTCTGCCGGAATTCCTCGATGGCCAGATCGTACAGTTTCTTTTCCAAGTACGCCTGCGCCAAATACCCATGCGCAACAATAAAGCCCGGCCCCAGCCGCAGCGTGTTCGTTTCTTCTTCGATGGTGCGGTCCATGTCGCCCGCCAGGTAGTAACACCACCCGACGTTGGCGTTGATGATCAGCGAGCGCGGATCAATGTCTCGCGCCAGCTTGATCTCCGTGATCGCTTCTTGGTGGCGGCCCATTCCAGCAAGGCTCAGCGCGTACCAGTGCATGGCCGTCGCGTACCCAGGATCCAGAGCGATCGCGCGCTTGAATTGGCTCTCCACCTCTCCCCATTCGAGATGATAGAAACCTATCGCTGCAAGCGAGGCGTGCGCCTCCGCCAGGCCTTCATCCAGCTTCAGCGCCTTCTCTGCTGCCGCTTTCGCGGCCGGCATCACTTCGGCCGGCGGCCGGATCTCGTAGGTGCCGAGATTCAGTAGGCTGTCCGCGAGCCCGGCGTACGCGGCAGCGTAGGTCGGATCCTTGGCAATCGCATCCTTGAAGTATTCCGCGGAACTCGTGATGCCCTGCGGGCTGCGCTTTTCCGCTTCGAACCGCCCCTTCAGAAATGCTTCATACGCTTCCGGCACCACGGTCCTGCGGCTGGCCAGTTGCGAAGCTTCCGGCGCGGAGAGCTCCACCTGTATCCCGCGCGCAATTGCCGTGGCCACGTCGCTCTGCAGCGCCAGCACATCGGTAAAATCGCGCGCATAACTGTCAGCCCAAATACTGTCTTCCACCGACGCAGACGTTTGGATCAGCTTCGCCGAGATTCGCACCCGCCCGTTGGCTCGCACCACCGAGCCTTCCACGACGGCATCGACATTCAGGTCCCGCGCGATTTCCGCAATCGGTTTTTGCGTCCGCTTGTATTGCATCACCGAGGTTCGAGAAATCACGCGCAGCTTGCGGATGTGCGACAGCTCCGTGATCAACGCATCCGTCATTCCATCCGAAAAATAATCCTGTCCCGGATCGCCCGAGAGATTCTCCAGCGGCAGCACCGCCAGCGACTGAATCGCGCCGGGCAGCGCCGTGGGCGCCCGGTGCGGCCGGCTCGTTCTCCACAACAGCCCCGCGATCGCGACTACGATCACCACGAAAGCGCCCGATCCGTACCAAAACCGCCGCTGCACGCGCGCCGACCGCAAAGCCGTTTCGTGCACCGCAAGGGCCGCTATCGGTATCCGCTCCGAGCGAGAAGCCGTCGCGGCCGCGTCCAGCGCCGCCCGCACTTCGCCCCCCGAGTGGTACCTCTGCCCACGGTCCTTGTCCAAACACTTGTCAATCACCGACTGCAAGACCGGAGGCAACGCAGGAGAAATCGGCGCCGGAGTCTCCCGCAGAATCGCTGCGCTCAACTCGTAAGCGGTGCCCCCGCGAAACGGCCGGCGTCCCGCCGCCATTTCGTAGAGCAGTACGCCCAGCGCCCAGATGTCGCTGCGCGCGTCGGCCTCCTGCCCCTTCAGCAGCTCGGGCGCAATATAGGGAAGCGTGCCGGTAATCGAATGCTGTTCGTCCCAGGATTTGTCGAATTGCGTCGTGTCTTCGCTGACCTTCTGCTCGATCCGTCGTGACAAACCGAAATCCAATACTTTCATCCGGCCGGACGGGGTCACGATCACGTTCCCGGACTTCAGGTCCCGGTGCACGATTCCCCGCTCGTGTGCGTGCGCCAGAGCGTCGGCGAGCTGCATTCCGTAGCGCATCAAGACGTCCACGGCCATGCCGACCGAGGTGATTTCCTGGCTCAGTGTGTGCCCTTCGATGAATTCCATCACCAGGTAGGGCCGGCCTTCCGCTTCGCCTACTTCGTAGATGGTGCAGACGTTCGGATGATTGAGCGCGGAAATCGTGCGCGCCTCTTGGAGGATGTTTGTGTGAGCCAGCGGGTCGTCGATCTGGTTGACGGTGAGGAATTTCAGTGCCACGTCGCGATGCAAGGTCAGGTCGTGGGCGCGATACACCACGCCCATGCCACCTTCGCCCAATTTTTCAAGGATCGAGTAGTGGGAGATCGCTTGGCCAATCATGAGGCACGACTGCGTCCGAGTTGACCACAGCCGCCGCCTTCAGGCAAGTGTCCGAAGCGCTGAATTTCCGTTGCGTGCAATCCGGGATTTGGTTGTTCTTAGCTTTGTTTGCTGCGCACCAGCGACAGAAACTCGTCGCGGGTTTGCTTGTTGTTGCGGAATTCGCCCAGCATCGCGCTGGTCACGGCCTGCCCGTGCTGCTTCTCGACTCCGCGCATCTGCATGCACAGGTGCCGGGCCTCGATAATTACGCCAACGCCCTGCGGCGCAATCTTTTCTTCGATGGCCTTGGCGATCTGGCTGGTCATACGCTCTTGAATCTGCAGCCGCCGCGCGAACATGTTGACCAGGCGCGCCACTTTGCTCAACCCGATGACCTTCTTGGTGGGCAGATACGCAATGTGCGCTTTGCCGAAAAAGGGCAACAGGTGATGCTCGCACAGGCTGAAGAACTCGATGTCCTTCACCAACACCATTTCGTCGTAGCACACGCTAAATGTGGCCCCGTTCAGCAGGTGATCCACGTTCTGGTGATACCCGCTCGTGAGGAAGCGCATCGCCTTCTCGTACCGCTCCGGCGTCTTGCGCAAGCCCTCGCGCTCTGGGTCTTCGCCGATCAGCTTGATGATCTCGCGGACGTGGCAGGCGATGCTGCTCGCATCGGTTGGTTTACTCTCGTGGAGAAGAATCTCTTCCGTCGGTTTGGTCATGGCCTGTTCCCTTCCGAGTGGACCCCGACAGCTTCGGGCTCACCAATAGAATGATCGCCTGCAAACTCAAAACTGTTGTTGTTCGTCTCTTCCACTCGCACGCGCTCCAGCTTGGCCTTCGGAAAAACCTTCAATCGCCGGAAGATCTCGATGCAAAGATTCTCCGTCGTGGGCACGCTCTCGCGAAACGCCGGCACTTCGTCGTTGAGCGAGCGGTGATCGAACGCTTCCAGGACCTCGCGCTCCACAAAGCCATCCAAGTCCGCGAGATTTGCGATCATCCCGGTGGCCGGGTCGATATTTCCCGAAACGCTGATCTCTACCACGTAGTTGTGACCATGCCCGTGCGGATTGTTGCACTTCCCATACAATCGTGTGTTTTCGGCTTCGCTCAGCCGCTCGCTGTGCAGACGGTGCGAAGCCGCAAACCGGTACCTCCGCCCTAGTTCCACTCTTAGATCGCCAGCAGCAGCCCTCACCGAGCGCTCCGTACTTCGTTGCTTCCATTCCTGTAGCAATCCGCATACAGATCCGGCGACTCATACAGCCGTACCCTGTGCAACCGCCCTTGCGTGATCTTCGGCTCCAGCAAGCCCCAAATCACCCGCGCCACGTTTTCGCAGGTCGGAATTTGCCCCGCCAGCTCCGGAACCTCGTAGTTCAAATGGCGGTGATCCATGCGCTGCATCACTTCGCGCTCCAGAATCTTTTTCAGCTCACCGAGATCGAGCACCATCCCGGTGACCGGATCCGGCTCTCCCGCCACGGTAACTTCCAGCGTGTAATTGTGCCCGTGCCCGTACGGATTGTTGCACTTCCCGAAAACGCGGCGATTCTCCTCCGGTGAAAGCGCCGGATTGTCATACCGGTGCGACGCCGAGAACTCGATTTTGCGTGTGAGCAGAACCATCGTCGTTAGTTTATCGGAGTGTGCCGGGAACTCCGACCGAAACCTCCCGCCCCTTCCACGCCACCTTCCCTCTCCGGTGCGCGCGATACGAAGCCCAAAGCACACCCGCGTATAGCAGCACTCCTGGCACGTAATAGAGGATGTAAAGCGGTCGAAATTGGTTACTTGTGAGCTCTCGCCCGTAGGACGCGTGGCGCGCCATCAGCAGCCCGAGACCCGCGATCAGCGCCAGCCCTAGCTTGATGCCAATCAACAGGAGAACGAACGGAATCCAAGGCACCACAGCCAATAATTCACGGAAGACCGCTCCCGGCGTGCCTCCCAGCAGCAAGTATAAGTTCTTCTTCCAACCTTCCCACATCGCGTCAAACGATCGATACATCCGCGTCCGCACGATTCCTTTTCCTGGGCCGAACCAAATCCGGTATGCGGCAGCCTTGGCGCGCTTGGCCAACGCCACATCTTCGAGAACCTCGCCGGCAACGCTGGCGTGCCCACCGATCGCATCGTAGGCGTCACGGCGGATCATCAGGAACTGTCCGTTGGCGGCCGCTGCGTGCGAACCCGGGTCGTTCACCGCCTCGAAGGAAAACTGCTTCGCCAGCCGACAGTAGACAAACGGTATCAGCGATCGTTCGTACCAGGTCTCGGCCAGTTGTTCCGGTGAAAACGAGACCAGCGCGGCACCCGTTTCGCGCGTGATTTGCACCGCGCGCGACACTGCTTCCGGGGCCAGCTCGGCGTCGGCGTCCGTGAACAAGAGCCACCCGCTCTTCGCCTTTTGGGAGCCCAGCCACACGGCGTTGTTCTTGCCAACCCAGCCTGGCGGGACGTCTCGCGTTTCCATCAGCCGGAGCTGCGGAATTTCCGCCGTCAACCCGCGAACGATCTCCGCGGTTTTGTCTGTAGACTGGTCGTTAATGACTAGAATCTGCGCGATTTCGGGTTGGCGGGCCAGAGCCTCGACGCACGCCGCGATCACCTGCTCCTCGTCACGCGCCGGAACGATGGCCGTCACCGCGATAGCCGCAACTAGAGACTCCGCCGCGGCTTTGGTAGTTGTTGGTGGTTCTATACGCATCGTGAGGCCGGCAGGGGACCGTTTTCGATCCGGCAGGGATGCGCTAGTATAGCACTCGATGGGAATCGGCCGAAAACTAGCGACTTGGGCAGCACTTGCGGCCGCAGCGGGCATTATTCTGGTCTTTGCCCTGCCCAGCTACCGCCAGGGCGAGGCTTCCATCGCAGGAACCACCGCCCGAGACTTTCCCCTGGAACTTGCCGGTAAACCGACCCACCTCTCGGACCTCCGCGGCAAAGTGGTGATCCTCAATTTCTGGGCCTCCTGGTGTCCCCCCTGCGTCGAGGAAGCGCCCTCGCTCAACCGGCTCCAGAAGTACGTGGGATCGCGCAACGGGGTGATCGTGGGCGTAGCCGCCGACGAGGATCCCGCCGCTTTCCAGAAATTCCTGCATGAACAAGCCATTGTCTTCCCCACCTATCGCGATCCCGCCACAAAAGATCAACGCTCTCCCATCGCCGTGTCTTACGGCACCGTGATGATTCCCGAAACCTACGTCATCGACCGCCACGGCAAAATCACCCGCAAATTCATCGGCTTCCAGCAGTGGGACTCGCCTGATATGCTCGCCTATTTCGACACCCTCCTCGGCCAGTCCTGAACCAATCTGCTTGCTCTCACAAAACCGGATCAGCTATGCCTCCGCCCGCGGATCGACTTTTCGCTCACGCTCATACCCTCCTCGAACCAGGATGAAACGCCAGAGTTCACAAACCCATATGGAGTGCGGGAGCTCGCTCCCGCCTTTACGGTGTGGAAAATTAGAGGGGCGTCTTACGGAGGCGCAAGGCGTTAGCGATCACGGAGACGGAGCTGAAGCTCATCGCGGCGCTAGCCAGCATGGGGCTCAGGAGCAAGCCGAAAAACGGGTAGAGCGCCCCGGCGGCGACAGGAATGCCCAGCGTGTTGTAGAGGAAGGCGAAGGCTAGGTTTTGCCGAATGTTCGCGATGGCGGCGCGGCTGAGCTTACGGGCGCGCGCAATGCCGCGCAGGTCACCTTTCACCAAAATGATTCCGGCGCTTTCCATGGCCACATCAGTGCCTGTGCCCATGGCGATGCCAACATCCGCCGCAGCCAGCGCCAGCGCGTCGTTGATGCCGTCGCCGGCCATGGCCACAACGCTCCCTTCGCTGCGCAAGCGTTTCACGATTTCCCCCTTTTGCTGCGGCTGGATTTCGGCGTGCACTTCCTTTAGGCCGAGTTCGGTGGCTACCTTCATCGCCGCGACTTTTCTGTCCCCCGTCAGCATGACCACGCGAATGCCGTCGGCGCGCAGGTCGCGCAAAGCCTCTGGCGTCGAAACCTTGATCGCGTCGCTGAGAAGAAATACTCCGGCTGGCTGGCCGTCAACCGCGACGTACACCGGCGACGTTGAGGATCGGCTAGGCTGCAACATCGTCGTCACCTCGCGATCGGCTGGAAAATCGACTCCCGACGCGCGAAGGAAGCTTGCGGTACCCGCGATAACGCTCTTCCCCGATACGCGCCCTTGCACACCGCCTCCTGGGGCAGCACGAAACTCCCTGACCAAAAGGATGGGTAGGCCATTTTCTTTCGCAGCCGTCACGATTGCACGCGCCAGAGGGTGTTCGCTGGCGCTCTCGAGGCTGCCTGCAAGAGAAAGCAAAGTGTCTTTAGTCAGGCCGCTCTCTTGGAAAACATCTACAAACCCGACGCGCGGCTTGCCTTCGGTGAGCGTGCCGGTCTTGTCGACCACCAGCGTATCGACCTTGGCGAGCGTTTCCAGGGCTTCGGCGTTGCGCACGAGGATTCCGGCGTGTGCGCCGCGCCCGACGGCAACCATGATCGACATGGGCGTAGCTAGGCCTAGCGCGCAGGGACACGCGATGATCAGAACGGCTACCGCAGCCACCAATGCGTGCGCGAAGCGGGGCTGCGGTCCAAGCAATATCCATGCGAAGAAGGTGAGCACCGCTGCGGCAACCACTGCGGGGACGAAATAGGCGGCGACCTTGTCCGCGAGGCGCTGCATCGGAGCGCGGCTCCGTTGCGCTTCACTGACCAGCTTCACGATTTGGGCCAGCATCGTTTCGCTGCCGACGCGCTCGGCTTGCATCACGAAGCTGCCGCTGGAGTTCAGCGTGCCGGCGGTGACTTTGTCGCCCGAGGCTTTGTCGACCGGCATGGGTTCTCCCGTAATCATCGACTCATCGACCGCGCTGGCACCTTCGCGGATCGAGCCGTCGACAGGGACGCGCTCGCCCGGACGCACGCGTAACAGGTCGCCGCGTTGGACTTGATCGAGCGAGACGTCTTGCTCGGCACCATCGACGGCGATTCGATGGGCCTGCGGCGGAGTGAGATTCAGTAGCGCGCGAATTGCGCCGGAAGTTTGCTGGCGGGCGCGCAGCTCCAACACTTGGCCAAGCAACACCAGCGTTGTAATCACCGCGGCGGCCTCGAAATAGACCGGCGCGGCGCTGTCCATGTCCCGGAACGAGATCGGTAAAATTTGCGGGAACAGTGTGACCGCCAGGCTATCCAGGTACGCCGCACCGGTGCCGAGGCCGATCAGAGTAAACATGTTGGGGCTGCGACGGATCAGCGACGCCCAGAACCGCTGGAAGAACGGCCAGCCGCCCCAGAGCACGACCGGCGTCGCGAGAATAAGCTCCACCCAATTACGTGAGGCCGGCGCGAGGCGGAACCCCAGGTATTCGCCGAACATGGAGAGCACCAGCAACGGGAGCGAGAGAGCCGCGCTGACCCAGAACCGCAAGCGCATGGAGTCGTACTCTGGGTCGGCTTCCACATCGGCAAGCGGGTCCATCGGCTCCAGCGCCATGCCGCAAATCGGGCACGAGCCCGGGCCAACCTGCACGACCTCCGGATGCATTGGGCAAGTGTAACGGACGTCTCTACGTTTCGGGGCGACGCTGGCCTCCACCAGCTTATGCGCCTCGCGCGAAGGCGCCATACCGGCTGTGCCAAGAGCGTGCAAGAACCTTTCGGGTTCTTTCTGGAATCGAGCAGCGCAGCCCTGCGAACAAAAGTAGTAGGTCGCGCCGGAGTGTTCGGCCTTGGCGGCCGCTTTGGCAGGGTCGACGGTCATTCCGCAGATTGGATCGCGTTCCATAAGAATTTTGCTTACCTCAGAGACAACCCTGTGGCACAGCCATTCCTGGCTGTGCGCCGCTGCCAAATCCAACGGATTCAAAACCTGTGCACTGAGCCTGCCGCGGGTTCTCTTCAGCGCAGGTGTGCGTAGATCATCTCAAGGAGTTCGTCGTACATGGCCTCGGCTTCTTCCCGCTTGCCGCTGCGGAGCGCTTTGGCGGCGCAATGGTGGAGGTGGTTGCGCATCAGGTTTCGCGCCACCCCACGCAGTGCCTCCTGGACGCTGGCGACCTGGGTGATGATGTCGGCGCAATAGCGGTCCTCTTCCACCATTTTTTGCAGGCCGCGGATCTGGCCCTCGATGCGGCGAAGGCGTTTGCGGTTCGCTTCTTTGATGTTGGGGTCGACGCCAACAGCCTTGCGCGGTTCCGCGTCGCAGGCGCAATGCGCCGACGCCTGGTGGCTGCGAGTACCGGCCGCGTGCGTGGCTGATTTCATTGCGGGCATTTCTATATACCCCCTGGGGCTATATATACCCTAGAGGGGTATACTTTGTCAAGCCGGGCAGGCACGGGCTTCAGACTGGCGGACTTTGCACAGCTGCTGTAGCCGCCCTCTTCAGAGGGCGGGGTTTAGACGCAAATGGTGCCGGCGCCACCGTGGCGCGCAGTGATCCTGCCGCTTGAATCCACTGGTATAATGCCCGGCATGACACTCGTTGAAATTACCTACGAACTGCAGTCCCCGCTGAACCAGGAACAGCTTGCGCAGCCTGGGTAGATTCGCAAACACCTATGGCCTTCGGCGTTTCCGCGTCGATGACGACAAAAAGCACCTGTCGTTTGAATATGATGCTTCGCGATTGAGGGAAACGGAAGTGGCGCACGTGCTAAGGCATGCGCGGATTGCCGTGACGCGGAAGGTCAACTAGCCCTAGCTCGACAGAATACGGAAGAAGAAACTGAGGAAGTGGAGCGGCACGCAGACCGAGGTAGAACGCGATCGAGAAAAAAAGGGGGCCCCCGCTTGGGAACGGGAGCCCCGAAAGGCGCATTCCGTTGCCAGTGTCTTTTTCACACCGGCGCGTGGGGTCATCCATCCTAGCTTCCCTCTCAGAGGCAGGTGGGAACGACCTGCAGAAAAGTGCGAGCAAGCCCCTTCCCCCTCGCTTCGTCACCCCGCTACATACTCGTCATTTGAAACGCGCCCACGGCAGGACGTAATGCACGCTGCGCGCCAAGTATCGAGAACTGGTCCTGAATACTTAAGTTATTTAGTTTCAATATTTTAAGAGGCCAATGCTCACGACCATAGGGCGCCAAAATCGACCTCGAAATTCACTTCGGAACTGCTTCTAATCTGAATTGGGAAGTGCGCCACCTTTGACCTAGTTCTATTACTTCCGTCACATTTGTTGTTTGTCCGGCCTGCTCCATGGGTTTTTTTTCGGGCTGGGAGCAGACTGCGGTCATGTACCCCAGACCCCGCATCCACACCGCTCGACGCTTCATTCGGCGCGGTCTGTCGCTGGGAGCTGCTCTCCTTCTCGCCTCCCTGAGCCTTCTCGCAGACACCTCGGGCCTGACGCGTTCGCACGGCGTCCGGTGTTTGCTATTGCCATTGCGCCATGTCGCGCGCCCACGGCGGGTGCGCGAAGATGTGCGAATCCGAAGCGCTACGCTTCGCGCTGGTGGGCAACGTCATGCGCCAGGCCCCACCGGAAGCCTGCCGGAGAAAATCCCGGGGCCAGCCCGCGGCTGCCGCATCCCGACCGGGCCGAACACGCCCGCCTGTAAACTCCAGAGACCTGTTCCGAGTGAAGCGCCGGGCTAAAGCCCAGCGCCTACATGTGCTTGAGGTGCGGCGTTGCTGGGAGCCTGTGCATCCGGGGAAGACTCGTCGAGCAGTTTGGCTAGAATCTCGGGAATCTCGAAGATGGCGCGATTTCGAGCGCGGCAACGTTCTTTCAAACTCCGCCAGCGTCGCGGGCTCAAGCATCTTTTGCACGCCCGGTAACCACGTCCCGAAAGCTATTCAGAACAATTCCTACACTTTCTCGACCACCCACTCGGCGTTGTAGCGCTCCTGCGGCAGCGTCCAAGCATTGCACTCAATCAATACCGGCAGCTTGCGGACCATGGCCTCGGCGATGCTCCCAGGTCCCGGCTTGCCGATCAGGAAGTCCGCGGCGCGCATCAGCTTGTGCACTTCTTTGGTGAATCCAATCACGTTGACCGGCAGCCGCCATTTGCGGGCGCGGAGTTTGGCGGCGAGCTCTTCGTTGCGGCCACAGATCAGGATCAATTGCAGCGGCGAGCCTCGCGGCATCGAGACGCTCGGTGATGTCGTACATCACTTTCGAGCCATGCCCCCGAAAAGCACGATTGCCGTCGGCAGGTCGGGCTTGCAGGCCCAGCTCAGCTCGCAAAGCCACCGGATCGGAGTTGTCCGGCACGTAGAAATCGGGGCGCAGGATCATGCCGGAGGTCGCGAAAGATGTGGGCGTCGTCGTGGCCAAGCGCTTTGGCCTGCTCGACGGCACGCTGGGTGCCGGCAGATTACGTACTGCTCCTTGATCGGCTCGATCCAGAACCGCGGCGGAAAATCGGCGAGGTCGGTGATCATGGTGACGAAGGGGCGCCCGGGATAGACCTTGGTCCAGCTCTCGGCAATTCTCGCGATTGAAGTGGGGTATGACGGAAACGAGCAGGTCGGCGGGCTTTTCGCGCCAAAACTTCTTCGAGCAGCTTGACCAGCGGCCCGTGGAAAAGCCGAATCGTAGCTTGGAGGATTCGCAGGAGATAGACGGCGCCCAGTGTCCATCCGTTTTGCAGCAGACGTTGTACTGCTCCTGGATGCGGATGCCGGTGAATCTGCGGAGTACGTCCAGCTTGTCGGTGAGCTCCTGAAATTGAACCAGCTCGACCTGCCAGGGCGCCGCTGCTGGTCCATGATGGTCTTCAAGGCGACGGCGGCGTTGCGGTGGCCACCACCGGCATCGTGGAAGAGAATGTGTATTTTTTTCATGTTTGGATTGTTACATACGCTTGATGTTCGCCAGGAAGAGCAACCTCCATGCCATGTGGATAACGATGGAAGTCATTTGTGTTCAATGAGTTCCATGGGCACATTCACGCAGATTTCGCGGCTCTCTTCACAGACTGTTCATATCTCTGCGATAACAATAGTTTCATGCGATGCGACCTTCACGTTCACTCGACCGCTTCCGGAATGTGTAACACTCCCGGCCTGAGCCGGGTTGCCGGGAGTCCTACAACGATCCCGCAGGAAGTCTATGAGCGGCTGAAGCATCTCGGGATGTCCATCGTCACCATGACCGACCATGACTCGATCGACGCCGCCGAGGTCCTCCGGCGCCACCCCGACTTCTTCCTGAGCGAAGAGGTCACCGTGCGGATGCCCAGCGGCACCGAGATGCACCTGGGGGTCTACGGCATCACCGAGCGCGACCATATCGAAATTCAGCGCCGCCGAAACGATTTCATTGCCCTGCTGATGTACCTGACCGAGCGTAAGCTCTTCTTTAGCGTGAATCACGTTTTCTCCGGACTGACCGGGCGGCGGGAACGAGGACGACTTCAACTGGTTTGCCTCCTACGTTCCCGCGTTTGAAGTCCGGAATGGGCAGATGTGGCCGGAGGCCA
>CAVXTQ010000003.1:0-215002 GCA_963764675.1 uncultured Acidobacteriota bacterium | reverse complement strand
GACGGTGGCAAGATCCCCGCAATCTTCAGTGGACGGGTCATTCAGGGTCCTGACAAGCAGCACTACGTCTTACTTACTGTGACCGACATCAGCGTACAAAAGGGAATCGAGGAGCAGCTTCGCGAATCGAATTCACTCCTTCAAAAGCGGCAAGATGAAATGGATGCCGAACTCGCCCTCGCCGCACATGTCCAGCAATCCCTTGCACCGCACAGTCTAATTTGGAAAAACCTCGCTGTGGAGGCGTACTACGGCCCAGCCCGTACCATTGGCGGCGACTTTGGCGTAGTTCTCCCGCAAGGCGATGATTCTCTCAGCATCGTCTTATCGGACGTCTCCGGACATGGCGTCGGTTCGGCCCTGATGGCTAACCGCATCTATTCTGAAACGCTGCATGCACTGGGACGCAAAACCGACCCAGGAGCTTTGCTGCGGGAGCTTCATGATTTCGTACATACTCGGATCCCGGTCGATGGGTTTTTCTTCACGATGGCCGCAGCCTGTTTCAGCAAGGATGGCCGTCGAGTAAGCTTTTCTGCTGCCGGACATCCGCCGGCAATACTCGTCTCAAATGGCATTCTGCGCCGGCTTGAGTCGCGAAACGGTATCCTTGGTTGCCTCTCCGAAACTACAAGCTCCGAGCCGGGCACGGAAGTTGAGCTATCACCGGGTGATCGCCTCATTCTGTACACCGATGGACTCGTTGAGGTTTTCAACTCCCTCGACGAGATGCTTGGCGTCGAAGGTCTGGAAGATCTAGTCCTCCGATCGGCAACGCTAACACTCGCGGATATGCAGAAGACAATTCTCGACGGCGTGGCTGCGTGGAGGCAGGGCCCCGCCGCTGACGATGTGTCGCTAGTTATCGTCGAGGTTCGCTGATCTTCACCAGCATCGCGATATGGAGTATTTGTTTCAATGGCAAAACGGAGGCAACACACTTCCGACCGCGCCCTGATCGAGAAGGCACCTAGAACGCGAGGGCTGATACCGCCTCTTGTCCGCACTGGTAAAAGTAGCCGACTTGCTTTTCCGCTTGCGGCAGATTTTGGTCTGCCGCTTTGCGGTACCAATCAAAGGCCTGTTTGTAATCACGCTTGACGCCAACCCCGTCCTCGAACATGCCGCCCATATTATATTGCCCCAGCGCATAGCCCTGCTTCGCTGCGGAACGATAGTAGGCTACGGCTCGCTTGTAATCCCGCGGCACGCCAAACTTATGTTGGTACATGTAGCCCAGTTGATTTTGAGCCGGAGCAAAGCCCTGGTTCGCGGACTTCGTAAACCAGAGGAGCGCCTGACCGTAGTCTTGAGGAACGCCGACGCCGTTAAAATAATGGTTCCCGAGGGCGAACTGCGCCTGCGCATCTCCCGCAGCGGCGGGCTCGCGAACAGAATAAAAGTCGTTGTCCGGCGGCAGTGCTGTCGCCCGGGTCGACGTCTGGACCGGTGCCTGAGCTCGCGCCGCGAAAAGCGGTGCAAGCGCGAAGAAAGCAGCCACCGTGGCCCTCGTTAGAAAGCTCATGGACGTGTGTCCCCCGTCGAGAAACTCCAGAGACGATAGCCAAGAAGGGTAGGAAAGGAATGGCAGCTCGCTACCCGACTCGACTCGCTCCGCTGCCGCTTTCCGCCACGCACCGCAGTCAAATGCCAACGCCAACAGCCTGGCAGGCGGAAGAGCGTATGGCGATAGGCCGTTAGTGCCAAAGAGACAGAATGTGTCCAATATTGAATGTGCGATCGCCATTGTGGGAAGGGAGAGAAGAGTTTCTGAGCGAGTGGTTGGCAACTCGGAACTTATCGTTGGACCACGGCGCTAAGTCCTGGTTAGTCGCGTTACCGGACATCTCAACGAGGGCGATTCAGTCCGCTCCGGCTTATGCGTCAATCAAAAACTTTAGCGAAACTCGTCAAGCCAGTATCACGTCTACTTTCGTAGAGGGTCTGACGTTCGACTCTGGCGAAGCCCTCCATGCCAAACCCGCTGGCCTTCGCCTAAACAAGGGGAACTTGTGTTCCTACACACCCGTCTTGGCCTTGTTCTTCTCGTGCCGCTCCTCTGTGCGGCTGCAGCTTTGTCCCGGCAGAACAGTCCAACACCGCCACCCGACACCGGTATGATCGACCTTGACGTTGTCGTGACTCCGAAATCCGGTCCGCCAGTTAACGGACTTCAGCAGCAAGACTTCACTATCCTGGATAACAAAGTCCCTGTGACCCTGGACTCTTTCCAGACCCTCGGTGGGAGCCGGGCTCCGATTGAAGTCATCCTCGTTGTCGATGACGTGAACACCGGTCTCGAACAGGTCGCCTATGAACGTTCGGAGATGGACAAATTCCTGCGCGTCGATGGGGGTCACCTTGCCCATCCCACCGCCCTTGCTTTCCTAACGGATTCCGGCATCAAGCTTCAAGACGACTTCTCGAACGATGGCAATGCACTCAGCGCCGCGCTGGATCACTACACCCTCGGCCTGCATTCTATCATCCGCTCCGGCGGCATCTATAGCGCCACCGAACGCTTTCAGGTTTCCCTCGCAGCCCTATTTCAGCTTGCGACCCGCGAGGCTTCCCGCCCGGGGCGCAAGATCATTCTCTGGATCTCTCCGGGCTGGCCACTACTTTCTGGCCCGGGCGTCGAGGAACAGATAGACTCAAAGCAACAGCAGCAGATCTTCAACGAGGTCATCACTCTGTCGACTTTGCTGCGACAAGGTCGCATCACCCTCTACAGTATCGATCCTCTAGGCACTGCCGACTTCTCCGGCCGTGCCTTCCACTGGGAGGCCTTTGTCAAAGGAATCAGCAAACCCAACCAGGCCGACTACGGCGACATGGCGCTGCAGGTAATCGCTACCCAAAGCGGAGGTCTTGCGGTCAACACCTCCAACGACATCGCCGCACTCTTGCAAAGGTGCATGGCCGATACGCAGGCTTACTACGAGCTCTCGTTCGCTCGATCATTGGACCAGAAGCGAGACGAATACCACCATCTGGAAGTCCATGTAGCCAAAGCGGGCGTGATCGCGCGCACTCGTCAGGGCTACTATTCGCAACCCTAACGCCGCCGCTAATGCGCATCGCCGGACATCTGCCGTACCAGGACTCCACTTGTCCGGTAACCGCTGCCAGCTCAGACGGTCGACGCAACACTTGTATGAAGTTTACTCGCCGGAGTCTGAAAACCTAAAGTGCTGTCTAGGGCGTTGATTCAAGCGCAGTGCGACCCGGTCGAGCTGTGCTTGAGAGTAGACAGATAGGTCGGTTCCTCGCGGGAAGTATTGCCTTAAAAGGAGGTTGGTGTTTTCGTCGTGCCGCGCTGCCAGGGACTTTGCGGATCGCAGAAATAGACCTGCACATCCGTAGCTACCGTAAAGTCCTGGTGTCTCGCCATCTCCAGTCCGCGATCCCACGTCAGCGAGCGCCGCAGGGTAGCAGGGAGTTTACGAATATGCCGACTCAGTGCCGTCACCACCACTGCGGTGTCTTTGCTGGGCACCTTGATCAGCATGGCAAAGCGTGAATGACGCTCCACTAACGTCACGATGTGACTGTTCCGTGAGCCGCTTAGCAGATCGCCCTCCCAATGACCAGGGACCGCGCGGTCCGCAACTTCAGCGGGTCTTTCCCGGATCGAGATGGCATCTGGGATTTGACCGCGCGAGTCCCTTGAAGATACCAGAGTGCTGCGAGCGACGCATGCGCCGCTTGGTTCGCAGGTGGTCCATCAGCTCTTTTTTCAGCACTCCGCGCGCTTGGATGAACAGGCTACGGTAAATGGTCTCGTGGGACACGCGCATCCCCTCGCCCTTGGGATACTCCGTCTTCAGCCATCCGGAAATCTGCTTGGGCGACCAGTCCAAGATCAGTTTACTCGTAACGACCTCTCGCAACCGCGGGTGCAGGGCAAGAAGGCACTTCTTGGGCCGCGAAGCCGACTCCCAGGCGTGGTCATCCGCCTCATGCGCCCGATAGGCGGGACGGCCACCATGGCGTGTGACCTCCCGGCCCACCGTCGAAGCCGCTCGATCCAGGTGTCTAGCTATCTCGCGAATCGACGAGCCGGAAGCAATCCCGCGCGAGATGTCCTCGCGCTCGGCCCGTGTGAGGGCTAGCCGGGAGCGTCGGCGCGCTTTTGGGAGGAATCCCTCCACGAGGCAACAACAAACAGCGAATGGAACTATGTGGCTTCGTCAAAAGCGCGCCCGATCTCATGCAGCGTCTGCCCGGCCTTCCAACAACGCCAGATTCTCGTTCTTCTCGATCGCAGAAAGTCCAAACCGTTTCCCTGGCCTCATATAACACCACCTTTAGAGAGCAGACTTATATCAGATGGTGTTGCATCGACCGGTTGAGACCACCGCGTTTACCAGGCGGTAGAGCGCCCCTGGCAAGGGACCTATTGAGACCCCAGCCCACCAATACGCGTATAACGCAGACTGTCCGTGTGAAAACCAGTTATTGCCCCATCAGGGGCGACATCAAAGCTAAGGGTCTCGCCGGGAGACTCAGAGGGCCCGGCGTCCGGTTCGCGTCGAAAAAAAACGTTCGTTTCGCCAGTTGTTTGGAGAAGTGTGCCTCCTGTACGAGGATTCGCTTCATCAGGAGCAAGGAGCACAAGATTCCCGTCGAGGCTGGCCACCAGCATTCTCCCTAGGTGATTTTTGGCAGTGTAGAGCCCGATGAAATGCCGCAACTCCGGTGCCAACTGGCGACCCGCATGTGGAGAGGTGCCACCTAGAATCGGAGCGAGGAGCTGGATTGCATAATCCCTATAGTCTGCGAGTTCGTCATCCTCGGAGTTTGCGAGGACAATCACGCCGAGTTTTAGATCAGGTACGAAGTATATGCTTGCGGCATAGAGACCCCCGCCCGTATGGCCGACGCAAACATGACCATTCACCCTGGATACACCCATGCCAAGCCCCCAAGGATTCCTGCCATTCCGGGAGCAGTCAGTGCGGTCGGTGGATCTCACGCAGCGTGGCGCCGGACAACACGGCAGTGTTGCCATCGCTTCGATGCTAGCCAGCCGCCTCAAACTCCTGATGAGTCGCATAGCCGACATGTGTTTTTTTGGCCTGAATTCTACTTGTCCGGTAACCGCGGTGCATTCGTGAGGTGCCCGATTTGTTAGCCCAGGAGAAGTGAGAGTTTTATACCACAGCATGGGATGTTGGGCTCGTGCTTGAGCTGCGAGAGTCAGTTCGAACAGAAACCAAGCATTCGACGTTGAACTGCCCATTCGATTGGCAAGTGGGTTCGAAAATCCTCAAGCGTCATCTTTGGGGCTGGCGACCATCCAAGATGCATTCCACAATATCGGGCGCCAGGAATGCGAATTGTAAAATACGATTTACGTAACGCTCGTCCAGACCGGTTGCGTTTGCAATTGACCGGCTCCCAGTTAGTTCGCCTCGAATAATCCGGCGGTACCAATCATGCGCACGCGCAACAGCTTTGATCAGGGACTGCGTGGGGTGGACGGGAGTTTCTCCACCCGAGTTAGCCGGAAGCACCATTCGCACTTCTCTGCCGCAGCGTTTGAGGCGTGCCTTTAGTTTAAGGGTAAGGAAGCCATTGCGTATGTCGGCTCTGGGAGACGACGAGTCGCCCTCGAAGAGCGCACTCTGCAGCGCTTGCCTATCGAGCAACACGTCGACTCTTGCTGTATGGACAACGATGCGTGAGATCAAGCTACGGATAAATGGTCGCATTTCGCCGTCTCCTGCAGAAGCTGATCGCTTCGACCAATCTTGGGCGGCGCGCAGGATGCTTTGCGTGGCCGCCTCATTTCGTCTTCGCAGAGCCAGCGAATCGACCATTTCGCGCGGTGAGCGCAAGAACGACCGCAGCTTGGAACAAACCAGAGTCTCAATTTCCCCGGCGGGGATTCGGATAGGACCTCGGTGAAAGTTGCCAGGATTCTTGATAGCAGCTTGGGAGACGTAATACCGATACCGTTTGCCGTTCTTGACCGCATGCGCAGGCGTAAACCGGTTGCTGCGCTCATCGTAAAGGAGACCTACGAGCAGGCTTGGCGCGGCCGCCCGCAAGCCGTTCTGGTGAGCGTGGTTGTTAGTTCGCAAGCGTGCCTGCACTCGCTCCCAAAGTTCACGCGGGACGATCCCTTTATGCTCGCCGGGATAGACCTGCCCTCGGTGCTCGATTTCCCCCAGGTAGATCCGATTCTGGAGGATGCTGTAGAGTGCACCGCGAGAATAAGCAGCACCGCCCATCTTGCGCCCTATCTGGCTGATCCTCTCCTTGCTCCTAACGCCCTTGCGTTCTAAATAGACCTTGAGCTTGGATACGCAACCGAGCCTGAGGTATTGGCGGAAGACCTCGCGCACGCGTTCTGCTTCGGTGGCGTTGACCACGAGTCTGCGGTGTTTCACGTCATAGCCGAGTGGCACGGTGCCACCCATCCACATACCCTTACGCTTGGAGGCGGCGATCTTGTCGCGGATGCGTTCACCCGTGACTTCTCGTTCAAATTGCGCGAAGGAAAGTAGGATATTCAGCGTCAGACGCCCCATAGAAGTGGTGGTATTGAACTGTTGCGTCACGGAGACGAAAGACGCCCCGCGCTTATCGAAGATTTCGATGATCTTGGCGAAGTCTGAAAGGCTTCGAGTGAGACGATCAACTTTGTAGACAAGCACGGCGTCAACCTTGCCGGCACTGATGTCTTCGAGTAAGCATTTTAGACTAGGGCGCTCCATGGTGCCGCCTGAGTACCCACCATCGTCGTAGTGCGTCGGAATTGGGCGCCAACCCTCATGCCGCTGGCTTTCAATGTAGGCGCGGCACGCCTCACGTTGGGCATCGAGTGAGTTGAAAGATTGCTCTAATCCTTCTTCGGACGATTTGCGGGTATAGATGGCACATCGGATGCGAGGTTTAGTTCCGCTGTGCATCCCTGTGCTCCCTGACGCGACCGCCTCTCAGGCCGAAAAACAGCGGCCCATTCCAGCGCGTACCCGTGATCACTCGAGCGACCCGGGAGAGGCTCGAATAGCGTTTCCCCGCGTGCTCGAAACCCTCTTTGATGACGGTTACCACGTAGGACTTGCCGTTCCACTCGCGAACTAAGCGGGTACCAGATTTGAATGTCGGTAAGCCCGAAACCGGTGCGCCAGGGTGGGCTGCGCAGGCTTTGGCGATTTGCTGGAGCCGTGCAGCGGTAGCGGGCTTCAGATTGCCAAATTGCGTCTCCTGAATCCGGTAAGCAAGGACCTTAACCATCAAATCCTTCCTCAGGGCGTCGGGTGCAGGTCGGCCAAACAGACGCTGCCATTCGGCGCGTAGTTCGGACTTCCCTAAGTTCGGCAGCGCATGCAGTCGGCTTGTGATATGACCATTTGTGGGCATAGATCTGGGACATGTGCATTGACGCTCTGATGCGGCGCTGAATCAAGTTCAAAGACGTCGGGAGTACAGAAGCCATGAAAAATAGGGCGACCAAGAGCAGCGGAAACGCGAAGCCGCTCACGACGGCACAACTTTGTGACATTTGGGAGAAGATCTGTTCTGACGCTGACGCTCGTGGGGCGCTTGAGCGGCTGGCTCAATGGGGGTTTCGGATCTCGCATTTGAAGCCCGTGGATGCCACTTTCAAGCAGCCCAGTTGGGCCGACTACGTCGCGGCACTGCCCTTTCTTTCCAATAAACCCTCAAGTCGGCGCGTCCACCACAAGAGCAGTTTCCGGAAATATTTGCCACTTGTTCCGGAGCTGCGGCAGGTCGCGGCGAATATGAAAATGCCCTTTGTGGATGTGATCGTGCCTTATTGCGCTCGGATCTCACTGCTTTCATTGAGCGTAGCTTTCACGAACTGAATCCCACAACGCCTTTTTTGCCGAACTGGCATATCGAAGTAATTGCGGCGGAACTCGAAGCCTGTCGTCGGGGTGAAACGAAGCGGCTGATCATTAATGTTCCCCCTCGCTCACTCAAATCACACTGCGCGTCCGTTGCTTTTCCAGCCTGGCTACTTGGTCACGATCCAAGTGCTCAGATAATCGCGGCAAGTTATGCTCAGGACCTGGCCAATAAGTTATCGAGCGATTGTCGGGCTCTTTTTGCGAGTTCCTTCTATCGGGATGTATTTTCGACTCGATTGTCACCTCATCGTCAGGCCGTGCAAGAGTTCATGACCACTCGCCAGGGTTTTCGCCTGTCGACATCCATCGGAGGTGTGCTGACGGGCAGGGGGGCGGATCTGATCATCGTAGACGACCCGTTGAAACCCGAAGAGGCTCTCTCCGACACGCAACGGAAAGCAGTCAATTCCTGGTTCGCTCACACTTTGTACACCCGCCTAAATAACAAGAGAAACGGATGCATCATTCTGATTATGCAGCGATTGCACGAGGACGATCTGGTTGGTCATGTTCTCGGTTTAGAGCCCTGGAAAGTCATCCGATTCCCCGCGATTGCCGAAGAAGATGAGACTCATGTGATCGAAACGCCCTATGGCGTGCGGCGTTTTCAGCGTCGTGCTGGTGAAGCGCTTCATCCGGAGCGAGAGCCGCTAGAGGTGCTGAATCATCTTCGCGAAGCTCAGGGCGAGTACAACTTTGCCGGCCAATATCAGCAGGCCCCGGCTCCTTTGGGCGGCGGCATGGTGAAAGCGGAGTGGTTTAGGACCTACACCGCAGCTGATGTGCCTGCGAAATTCGAGATGATCTTGCAAAGCTGGGATACCGCAAACAAACCTACCGAACTAAGCGATTACAGTGTCTGTACCACCTGGGGAGCCAAAGACAAGCACCTTTACCTACTTCATGTCTTTCGCAAACGCCTTGGCTATCCCGAATTAAAGCGCGCCCTGCGGAATCAAGCGGATGCGTTTAGTCCGACAACGATCTTGATCGAAGACAAGGCGTCGGGCACGCAATTGATTCAGGAAATGGTCAATGAAGGAATGTACGCGATCAAGAAGTACGAACCAACAATGGACAAAACCATGCGAATGCATTCGGTTACCAGCACGATTGAGAACGGCTTTGCCCATCTACCGGACAAGGCCGCGTGGCTGGCAGAATTCCTCCACGAACTGACGACATTTCCCAAGGGGAAAAACGATGACCAAGCGGATTCAACATCTCAGGCATTGGATTGGTTCAAAAACAGCGCCGCAAATGAAGTGTATGGATTGCTCGAGTACGCGAAACAAGAGGAGCAGAGGCTCAAAGCTGCCCAGGGGGGCGCGGCAATACCAGAATCAAAGCCGTGTCCAGGCTGCAATGGCGTGATGAGCCAGCGCATTCCCGGCGGTTTAAGATGTACGCAGTGTGGGGCACAATGGCCACCCTTAGGTTCCCAACCGCGTCCTCAGTTCTTAACCCGCGCGGACATCTTAAACGGGGTGAAGTTCCGTCGTTTCTAGCCGGTCTCGTTTTTTCCTAATACCCACTTCTTGCTGCAGGGCAAGTGGGCGCTGCCTGAATAGGCAGCGGGTTTTAAGCCCGATCGATGAAGCGATGCTTTTGTACAAGATTGCAGACTGACAGTACTAATTCCCTGTTAATTCCCTGTTCCCCGAAGCCACCAAGGGCTCCGATTACTAGCGGCCTTCGTCAGATATGGGTTGCGGTAAACAAGGGCGCCGCTAATGAGGAAATTCCTTGATTTTTTCCCTGTTAAGCTTGGGAGAAGGGTTCGCTCCTGACTGCATCCACCGCCAGATTTCTCCCCTTGTTCAGAAAATCGCCGACGTACGTGGCTATTTCTTCGGATTCACCAGCGCTTGATAAACAACTGAGCGACTCTCGTATTCCACATTCGGGCTGGCTGGCCCGAGCATTCGCTGAATCATCCCGATAAAGACGATGTCGTTCGTCGGATCAACCCAGAACCACGTGCCGGCGGCTCCATCCCAGAAAAAGGTGCCACGTCCGTCCGGCAAATTTGCCTCCGCCGGATCAAAAACAACCGCGCAGTCGTAGCCATATCCGAATCCAGGTCTCATGACATGCGCGCCGATTCCAAATTCGCCGGTCAGCAGGTTGGCGGCAAGATGATTCGAGCTCATCAGTTGCACCGCCGCGGGTGACAGGATGCGTACGCCGTTCAGCTCCCCGCCGTTCCCCAGCATCTCCGCAAAGCGCAGATAATCTTCCGCAGTTGTGACCGAGCCACCTCCTCCGGAAGCCATCGTGGGTTGCGCGGCATACTCGCCCCCGAATCCGTTGTCGGCCACCAGTTCACCCTTCTCATTGCTGCGGTACAGCGTTACAAACCGGTTGCGCTTACCCGCCGGAACGAAAAAGCCCGTATCTTTCATCCCAAGCGGCTTGAAGATGCGCTCTTGCATGAAATCGGGCAGGGATTTGCCAGATAGCTTTTCCACAATGTAGCCCTGAATATCCATCGAAACACTGTAGAGCCAGCGCGCGCCGGGCTGATACACCAACGGAATCTTCGCCAGCTTGTCGATCATTTCCTGCAGCGATTTCGACTGCAGCACGGCCGCCTTCTGATACTCCTTATCCACCGGACTGTTGCCGAAGAAGCCGTAAGTGAAGCCCGCGGAATGCGTCATCAACTCTCGCATCGTCGGTGCGTGGACCGCATCATCGAGAATCATGTTCCCGGCCGCATCCACGCCTCTGAAAACCTTCAGGTGTGCAAATTCAGGGATATATTTCGAAATCGGATCGCTTGGCAGCCATTTCCCCTCTTCAAAAAGCATCATCATCGCGACGCCGGTAATAGGCTTGGTCATGGAGAAGGCACGGAAAATAGTGTCCTTGGTCATCGCCGCGCCGCTCGCCATGTCTCTTTGACCGTACGTGCGGTAGTCCACGACCTTGCCGTGCCGGGCTAGAATCGTGACGATCCCGGGGAGCTGCTTCTGATCTACATTTTGCTGCATCAACGCGTGAAGCCGTTCAAGCCGCTCCGATGAAAAGCCGACGGACTCCGGCTTCGCCACCGTGAAGTCAAAAGTTGCCGGTCCGTTGCTTGTCGCTCCATTTTTCGCCGATTGTTGAGCCCACACTTGCTGCGTACCGCAGGCTGCAAGCAGAATAAGGAGCGCTAGTGCAGCATTTAGATTTCGCCTCTTGTTCATATTTCCCCCAGGTAGGAGTAGCTACATATATCATCCCCGTTCAAATGGGAAGCGCGGTCGATGTGGGAAACGAGCCAAGCTCTGAAACGAGGTTGGAAAAATGGATGCTCAATTCTGGTCACGGCCCAAGATTGCTGGCGGCCTGATAACAAGTTTTCTACTCCTGAACAGCGCCACTGGCGCACAGCAGCCGGCGGCCGCGCGCCTCGATAACTTTTCCGGTCATCCGCGGGCTTTTGTCATCAGCGACATCGGTAACGAGCCCGACGATCAAATGTCGTTCGTCCGTTTCTTGCTCTACTCCAACGAGATTGACGTCGAGGGATTGGTGGCCGCGACCTCAACCTGGCAGAAGGCCATCACGCATCCGGAAACGATGCACCAGATCATCGCGCTCTATGGACAGGTGCAGCCGAATCTCCTCAAGCACGCTCCGGGTTGGCCCGCGGCAGCCGAACTCGATCAAGAAGTTGGCAGCGGGCAACCTGCCTATGGCATGGCAGCTGTAGGCGCAAGAAAATCTTCGCCAGGTTCGCAGTTGCTAATCAAAGCCGCTGATCGCGACGATCCGAGACCCTTGTGGGTCACCATTTGGGGCGGCGCCAATACTTTGGCGCAAGCATTGACGGATGTTCGAGCGACGCGTGCGCCGGCAGAGTTAGCGAAATTCGTGGCCAAGCTCCGCGTGTACTCGATTTCCGATCAGGACGACGCCGGACCTTGGATCCGCAAGGAATTCCCCAAGCTATTCTATGTTGTCCGTCCATCGCCGCCGAACGGCGAAGAGTATTACTACGCGACTTGGACCGGCATCAGTGGTGATCTCTATTACCGCAACGGCGCCGGCGCGGATTTTTCCACGGTTACGAACGAATGGCTCGACGCCAATATCCGCAGCAAAGGCCCGCTCGGTAGGCAATACCCGAAGTTCGCCTTCATCATGGAGGGCGACACGCCGTCCTATCTCGGTCTGATCGATAACGGCCTCGCAAGCTGGTGGAATCCAGGATGGGGAGGATGGGGCGGACGCTATGTGTTCCGTCAACCCTACGGGGAAACCCATCCGATCTGGACCCAAGGCGGCGATCTTTTTTCGCGCGTCACCTCGCAAGACACGGTGATCGGAGCCGACGGCAAGAGCCACGTATCCGATCAGGCGACGATCTGGCGCTGGCGTGAAGCCTTCCAGCATGACTTTGCCGCACGCATGGATTGGACGGTCAAACCTTTTGCCGAAGCCAACCACAATCCCGTCGTCGTGGTAAACGGCGAGTCGGGAACCGCGCCGATATTTGTCGAGGCAGTAGTCGGCCAGCCGGTAGTTCTCGATGCCAGCCAGTCCCACGATCCAGACGGCCAAGTGCTGCGCTATTCATGGTTCTTCTACAGCGAGGCTGGAGCCGGCAGCGGCCCAGGTCTCGCAGCCGTGAATATTGCGGACGACGAAGGTCCCAAGTCAACGATCACGCCGACGGCCACCTGTCGCTCGACGTGGCTTCCAATACCCAAGATGAAATGTCCGGCCGAGGGCGTCGCCCACATCATTCTTTCGGTGACGGATAACGGCTCGCCCACCCTCACCTCCTACCGCCGCATCGTGCTTCACGTCCGGCCGGCACAGTAAGCAGCAATAAGGCTAAGGGCATTTCCGCTGTTGGCTGGACGCCAACACCTCGCTGCTGAGCGTCGTCTTGCACGGCTGATTTCTCCGTTGGATCTCAGCGTCGGCCCTCCGGCATTCATCGGCAAATGATGCGTCGAGCGAACGTAGCCTTGTTCGGCGAAGGGCTTTCCATTCTCGCGATAAATCTCGGGTTCCATAGGAGCCCAGGTCGCCAAACCATCGACGTAGTGGTTGTACGCGATCTCAGAAATTCAGCCGTACGGCGAGCTGGATTTGCCGTGCCGGCGCCACAAAGCTCGGCGTGCCAAACGTCGGATTCGCCGGACTGCTGATACCGTCTCCGAATTTCACCGGGACCTGCCCGAGAAAAGCCGGTGCGCCGTAGACCGTGTCGATTGCATTCACATTCTGACGATTGAAGAGGTTGAAGACTTCCGCGCTAGCTTGCGCTTTCACCCGCTCGCTCAGGCGAAATACTCGTTGCACGCGTACGTCGGTGGTATAAGACGCATCCCCTCGATACGTGTTGCGCCCGATGGGGCCCACGCGATCCGAGAATGGGAATCCATCACCATTTACATCAAACCCGGCGAAGATTGTGTAGTAGCGCGGGCTTTGCAGCGTAGTCAACATCGATACCTTGAAGTTGCGCAGCAGCGGAGTCCAGCTGTTTGGCGACTCCCCCAGCAAGGTCAGCACGAAACGATGCCGCACGTCGTTATCACCTAAGCCGCGATCGAGGTTGGGGAGCAGATAGTCCATCGGACTATCGGTCAGCTGAACGTCCGTCGCAAGGTCGATCGATTTTGAGAATGTATAGTTCCCCAGAATGCTGTAATGGTGCGCGAAAGGCCTTCGCACGCTCAGCGTTCCAGCGTGATAAATCGAATAGCCCGTCGGCGTGGCCAGCAGCGTGAACCCGAAATTGGGATCGGCCGGCGTGAAAGACTGAACCCCTGTAGGAAGCGTTCCGTTCGGGACTCCATTGATGCTGAGATACAAGGGTAGCTTGAGCCCATGCATAAACTGGTATCCCACTGAAACAAAGAGGTCTTTCGCAACCTCGTTTTCCACTTCCAGGCTGCTCTCTTCGGCATAGGCGTTCAGGAACTTGCGTTCCACGTAGCCCAATGGGAACTGCAGTAGCGAGCTGGGACTCGGATAAGTTCCACTGTGCGCAAAGTTTCCAAATGCCTGGCTGGCAAGAAAGGGACCGGCAACTCCCACGATTCCGGATGATCCCAGCCCAACCAAGTTGGCGCTCGGGTCGGCGAACTGCGCCAGGATCGGCTGGTTCATATTGGTGAAGGCCGACGCTCCTTGCCACGACACCATGATGTCGCTGTAGTCGAAGGGCCCGGTAAACAAACCGAATCCCGCCCGCACCACGCTCTTCCCGTGCCGGAACGCATACGCCAAACCTATTCTCGGCTGCACGTTCCCATAGTTCGTGGGGTGCATTTGTCCGTTCACCCTCACGTCGGCGGCGGACGGGAACAAATCGACATCGTAGCGCAGTCCAAGCGTGAGCGTCAGATTCGATTCCGGCTTCCATTGGTCTTGCGCGTAAAAACCAGAGAGCCTGTGCCAGAACTTCAAGTTCGTGCTGTTGTTGAATTCTGCGGCCCCGGGTCCGGCGTACAGCCCTGTCTCGAAAGGCAACGTCCGCTGCGGAACTTGCTGGCCGAAGAAACTCCTCGGTTCAAGGAACAGAAATTCCACCGGAGTTCCCGGCCCGAACGGCGGAGCGTTAAACGGTGCCACACCGAAAAAGCTCTGCGGACTGAAAATACCGGCGCCGGGACTGAAGAAGGTCGTTTGCGCGTTGATCCACACCGGCTCGAAATCTCCGCCGAACTTGAATGAATGATTGCCACGGACGTAGGTGAGGTTTTCGGACGCCTGGAAATGCTGCTCGCTGTAGTAACGTACCCCGCCTTGGATACCTCCGGAATTAAAAAGGTCGGCAACCAGGATCGCCGGCTCGAACCCCGCTCCCACGGGATCGAGATGGAAGATTCTTCGCCCAAAGTTGACTACACTTTCCGAAGTCCAATGGCTGCCGAACACGTGGAGCAAGCTGCCGTACACTGTCTGGTCTCGGACCGGGTTATTGCGATAGAAGGATGGCAATCCCTGGCCTGGAGCGGCACCCGGTATGTGTTGCTTCCGATCGTCGTTGAATAGATATCCGATGTTTAGAGTGCTTTTGTCGCTCAGAACTTTCGTCAACTTTCCGAAGAATTTGTCGTAATCGTTGATTTGAAGGATTGATCCCAGGTTCTCAGGCTGCAACCCCAAAAGTTCCTTCACCTGATTGATGCTGGGTGTGCCAGGTCCCAGGCAACCCGTGTTGTTCGTACAGTGCAGGATGAAGGACGAGTAGAGGGGGGATTCGGCCCGGCGCTGCCCTTCGTATCCCACAAAATAGAATTCCTTATCCTGTCGAATTGCTCCGCCAATATCGCCGCCAAATTGATTGAAGCGCAGTGTATTGAACCCGGGCGCCGAGAGCAGGTTGTTCGCATCCAGTTTGTTGTTGCGGAAGAATTCGTAAGCCGAGCCATGCACGTCGTTACTTCCGGACTTAGTAACCGTGTTTACCACCGCGCCAAGATTCCGGCCATTGTCGGCGGTGTACGGATCGGCGGTCACACGGAATTCCAGCACCCAGTCCTGCGAAGGGCTGGCGCGCTGCACGCCCGAGATGCTCGTCGTGTAGTCCATGCCGTCGAGGCCAAAGAAGGCGCTGTGCGTCTCGCGCAGCCCTCCAAAACTCAGTTCCAACACCGTCTCCTGAAACGGCGATTGCGCACCCACCGCGGTGCTGCGTCCCACGTTCGCGCCGGGCGTCAAGAGTACGAAGTCGATGAAGTCCCGGCCGGCAATCGGCAGGTCGGCGATTTTTTCTCTCTCGATCACCTGGCTCACTTCAGACTTTTGCGTGTCGATGCCCTCAGCCGTCTCGTGGACTTCGACTTGTTCCCTCACGGTATTCACTCCCAGAGTGACCGGCAGTGAGGCAATTTGCCCGACGGTCAGCGTCAAATTGGCTCGATACTCACTGAATTGCGCGGCCTCGACCGTTAGCTCATAGCTGCCAGCCGCCAGCCCGGGAATGACAGTGAGCCCTGCCGCGTTGGAAACGTCGCTTCTCTTCGCCCCGGTCTCAACGTTTTTGACCGTTACTCGCGCCTGCGGTATGCCGGAGCCCGATGGGTCTGTGACGTTCACATTCAGTGTCGCCAGTTGTTGCGCAGAAAGCGCCACCGTCAGTAGAAAGGCCAAGACGGTGAACGTCCCTACTACACGGAATACACTTCGCCTCATGGCGTCCCCCAACCCAAAAGCTAAGGAATGAGCGCAACTCTGATAGGAAAAGTCGGCGGCGGCAATACTGCGAAAATACTACAGACACCTCCGAGCGATCCGTATACGGTGGGCGCCTAGTGCGGAATTCGGCCGAAAGGACAAGCACATGCAATCTGTGGAAATGAAATCCATGTTTCTTCCGGACGTTCAGAACAATCCTCAGCCAAGTTCTTATTTTGATCTGATCCGGTCGGCGCAGAATTCCGGCCAGGAGTACTGGCAAATCTGGCACCTTTTTGCATTTCGTCCCGAGATGACCGCGCACCTCGTGCGGTTCACTCATTCCGTCATGCACGAACCTGCTCCGCTGAGTTCCGGCTTGCGCGAGTTGATCGCCGCCTATACTTCGTATCTCAACAAGTGCGAATTCTGCGCAAAGTCTCACGCCGCCATAACTGCCGAACTCTTGGGCAGCGAGGATCTCGTCTGGAGTGTACTGCGCGATCTCGAGGCCTCGCCCTTGCCAGAAAATGAGAAGGCGTTACTCCGCTTCGTCGCTAAAGTGACGACGGACTTGCCGTCGATCACGGCGACGGACGTTGAAAGCCTCCGAGAAATCGGCTGGCCGGACGAAGCCATCTACTACGCCATCACCGTCTGCGCGCTGTTCAATTTTTACAATCGATGGGTATCAGCGTCCGGCGTCCACGCCGTATCGCACGAAGGACACCGCTGCCGCGCCAAAGTCATGGCACAGAACGGCTACATTCGAAAATAGCTTCCGAGTGCGATAGCTCCCCCGAAATTCCCGGCGATCCCGCCCCGATAGCGGTAGCTCGGAAGTGTGCCACCGCATCGCTTGCATCCACTGCTCTGAAAGCGGGGTGACGGTGCGGAGATTGGGCGTGTCGTGAGAGAATCGTGCTCCCATGATGAATCTCCAAAAATGGTGCTTCGCTTTCGCGATTTTGATTGTTTGTTCTCCGTGCGTTTTTGCTCAAACGAAGGTGCCGTCGGCGCCTTCCAAGCAAGCCTCGGGAGAGCGGCGCGCTGCTCTTTCGATCGAAGCGAACCGCAACAACCCGCTGCAACTGCATCTGCTACTCACGCGCATGCCCAAGGGCGGCGATCTGCACAATCATTTGAGCGGTGCGATCTACGCCGAATCGTGGATTCGAGCGGCGGCTGAAGACCAGCTTTGCGTGAACTTGGCCACGTTGACGCTTGTCAGAGCGCAGGCGTCGACGGACAATGTGCCACCGCAGGCGGCTTGCGGAGACGGCAAAGTTCCGACGGCGCAGGCTTACAAAGACCAGCATCTCTATGACGCGCTGATTGACGCGTTTTCCATGCGCAGCTTCGTGCCTTCGACGGGAGTGAGCGGCCACGATCATTTCTTTGACTCATTTGGGAAATTTCTCGTCATCGATGCTCGCCACAATGGTGAGTGGCTGGATGAAGTGGCAACGCGCGCGGCGGCGCAGAACGAGCAGTACTTAGAATTGATGGATACGCCCGATTTCAGCCACGCTGCCAAGATTGCCTATGAGCTCGGCTGGAACGATGATTTCGCACAAATGCGCGACGCTCTGCTCGCTCATGGTTTGCGTGACGACATCACCGTGGCGCGCGACTACTTTGACCGTGCCGACGTCGTCCGCCGCGATCGCGAGCACTGCGGCCAGCCGGAAGAAACTCCCGCGTGCAAGGTCCAGATTCGCTACCTCTATCAGGTCTTGCGCGGGTTTCCCAAACAGCAGGTCTTCGCACAGGCGCTGCTCGGCTTTGAGACGGCTTCGATTGATCCGCGCGTGGTGGGCATCAATTTTGTGATGCCTGAAGACAGTTACACATCCATGGCGGACTATGCACTGCACATGCGCTTGGTTGGTTTCCTTCACGAAAAGTATCCGAAGGTCCACATCAGCTTGCATGCAGGCGAGATTGTGCCGGGCCTGGTCCCGTACGAGGGACTTTGCTGCCACATTAGGCTGGCGGTGGAGCAAGCGCACGCCGAGCGGATCGGCCATGGCGTGGACGTCATGTACGAAGACCGTCCTCACGAGTTGATGAAGGAAATGGCCGCGAAACATGTGATGGTGGAGATCAGCCTGACCAGCAACGACGTGATCCTAGGCATCCGCGGCAAGGATCATCCTTTTTCAATGTACCGGCAGTTTAAGGTGCCGATGGCTCTGGCGACAGATGACGAGGGCGTGTCGCGCATCAACCTGACGCACGAGTATGTGCGCGCGGTGGAAACATACAATCTCCCCTACACAGACCTGAAACAAATGGTTCGCACGAGTCTGGAACACAGCTTCCTGCCCGGCGAGAGTCTGTGGCGTGACCAGGACGTCTTCAAGGGGGCTGTTACTGCCTGTTCGACGGGGAGTCTTGGCGCGGAGAAGCCTGCGGCGAAATGCGCGCAATTTCTGGAATCCAGCGAGAAAGCGCGGCAGCAATGGGAACTTGAGCGGCGGTTCCGGGACTTCGAGGCAGCCCTGTAGTTGTAGGTCGGCAGTCGAAAAGCAAATCAAAATCCGCAACCTAAACCGAAGGGTGCGGCGCCCCGCCGAGTACGCCCTGAGCATGACAAATTCGCATTTCCACGGACCCCCTCCCCCCCTGGGGTTTTCTCACAAGTGTTCATTCTAAAGGGGGTTAAAGTCTTTTGTTTTGATACACTTTCGCAAGTGCTGATTCTAAAGGCCCTTACGCGGCAGTTGTGTTTGCGAGTTGGTTACTAGAATTTGCAAGCTCACGAGACACCGCCAGGGAATGGAATTGACACACTTTTACTCAGCCACACTATTGCACATGCATTACCTGCAGGTCAAGGGGAAAATTCGGTGGGGACCAGTGCAGCGAGCGATTTGAAGACGCACAGGGTCACGGGAAGCTTGTTGTGTGGGCGGCTGGCTGGCAGAATTGCGTGGTGCAAAATCCTCAATGGCTCGAATGGGCCCGGCGCTTTCAGGCGCTGGCGCAGAACGGACTTACCTACTGCAAGGATCCGTACGACCGTCAACGATATGAGGAGATTCAACGGCTGGCGGCCGAAATGATGGCCGACGGCGCGGGTGTGCCCAACGCGGACCGAATTGTGGAACTGTTCGCGAAGGAAACGGGCTATGCGACGCCGAAAGTCGATATACGCGCGGCTGTTTTCGACCACGACCGGATATTGCTTGTGAAAGAGCGGGAGGACGGCCTGTGGACGCTGCCGGGTGGCTGGGCCGACGTGGGAGATTCTCCGAGTGTGGCCGCCGTTCGCGAAACGAAAGAAGAATCCGGATACGAGATCGTGGTGAAGAAACTGGCGGCGGTGTACGACCGGGATAAGCACGGACACCCTCCCATTCCATTCCACAGCTACAAGCTCTTCTTCGTTTGCGAGCTCCACGGCGGGAGGGCCGAGAACAGCATCGAGACGAGCGGTGCAGAGTTCTTTGGCGAGAGTGAATTGCCGCCGCTCTCGGTGACACGGGTTACGACCGCGCAGATAAAGCACATGTTTGAGCACTATCGAAATCCCAGTCGGCCGACCTCTTTTGACTGAGGCAGGACCCCTCGGCGGGACGGTCAGTTCTCGGGCGGAGCGGTTTGGCGACGGTCGACGACGGTGAATCCCTCGGGCAACTCAAACAGCTTGGGGTCGGGATCGGACAAGATGAGATTGGTAGCCGTAAAGGTTTGTGTGCCGGAACGCGGATCGGAACGCTTGGAGAGCAGATTGAGGCCGAGCTTCGGGCAAAACCAGAATTCGCGGTCGATAGTCATTTTGCGATCATTGCCGAAGACACCGGGATTGTAGTTGATGGTGTCGCGCTCGCCCATCGCCTCGACGCCGGAAATCAACTGTTTGCCAAGGTCGAGGTGTACGCGGTCGCCCTGATCGCCGGGAAGCGGGCCCGTCGGCGCACCCTTGAAATTGAAGAGTGTTTCGGGCGAGGGTGTGTAAGTGACCAGCTCGCAGCGCTTTTTGGGATCGAGCATGAAGCAGCTGTAGAGCGTGTGGGCGATGGGATCGGAGATTTGTATGGCGTTCATTCTCGATTCTCTTTCGCCGTTTTTCGGAACCAGCAACCAACGCTCCTGATAAATGCGCCCTTCAGCGTCGCGAGCGATGCGGCGTTTGTTGACGAGGGTGATGTTGCCACCATCGGAGAGGCCGCGGATCCATTCCGTTTCCAAGATCAGAGAGAACGGCGCTTTTGCCTTTGGCGGGATGATGATGCTTTCGAGGATGCTGCCGCGGGCGCCACCGTCTTCGGCGTAGAGTTCCTCGATACGGGGCGGCGGTGCTCCGGGTGGGCGAGCGCCGGGAACATTGGGCGGCTCGACTTGGGCGTGCGCTGTTTGACCGGAGAAAAGAGCGATGAGGCCTAGCAAAGAGAAGATAGCCCGCATGACTTGCCCCTTCGTGGAAACAGCACTATGCCACACCATCGCGTGGTAGGGAATGCCTATATCGAGAGCGACCACGCCTTGTATCGTCAACATTTAAGATAAGTTATGGCTGGTGATCGGCGTCACGGGGCCCCGTGATAACGCTCACTGCGGTTCGCCTTGCGGCTGGAGAGAATGCTACAGGTGGAGCGTTTTGGCTGTGCGGTTCCCCGCGAACAGGCCGCCACTCAGACGAACAAAAAAAGGCAGGAACTGATGAGCAAGAACGGCGAATCGCACATCGAAATCTATTCTACGACTCCCCAGTCCAAGGACTTTCCGCGCGAAATGTACGTGCGACAGGTCATCGACGTGGCGCGGTGGAGCGAGGAAGCGGGCTGCACCGGGATCCTGGTGTACACGGACAATTCGATCGTAGACCCCTGGTCGGTGTCGCACCTCATCGTGCAGAACACCGCGAGGATTTGCCCGCTGGTGGCGGTCCAGCCGGTGTACATGCACCCGTACTGGGTGGCAAAAATGGTGGCTACATTCGCTCATTTGTACGGGCGGCGCGTGTGTCTGAACATGCTCGCCGGCGGATTCAAGAACGACCTTGCCGCACTCAACGACACGACGCCGCATGACGAGCGCTACGCCAGGCTAGTGGAATACATAACGATTGTCAAACTGCTGCTCTCCAACGCCGGACCGGCGACCTTTGAGGGCAAGTACTACCAAGTCCGAAACTTGAAGATGGATCCGCCGGTTGCTCCGGAGTTGTTCCCGGGCATTTTGATGTCAGGTTCTTCCGAAGCGGGTGTGGCGGCGGCGGGGCAGGTGGGAGCGACAATCGTGCAGTATCCCAAACCGGCGAAGGATTGCACGCCAGACCCGGCGACCGCCAGCGGCAACACCGGCATTCGCGTTGGAATCGTTGCCCGGCCGACGAGCGCGGAGGCGTGGAGCGCGGCCAATCAACGATTTCCCGGCGATCGCAAGGGCCAACTGGCGCACCAATTGGCGATGCGCGTTTCGGACTCGGCGTGGCACAAGCAACTCTCCGAAATGATCGAGAAAGCGGGGGACGTGCAGGGAGTCTATTGGATGTGGCCGTTTCAAAACCACAAGACGTTCTGTCCCTACTTGGTGGGAAGTTATGAAGAGGTTTCTGAAGAGATGTCCCGTTACATGAGCCGAGGATTTGAGTCGTTTATCTTGGATATTCCCTCCTCTCGCGAAGAACTGAAACACATTGAGACAGTATTTGAGCGGGCTTCGCGGGCCGGGACTCGCGCATAAAAACGTGCGTTCGCGACCGTGACCATGACAGTGCTGGATCTGCGTACCGCAAACTACTTTGGCTGGATAAATTGCAGGGTGTAGGCGGTGGCGGGGTCGAAGGGCTTCTCGATTACCTTTAGATCGACAAGTTGTTTGTACATGGTGGTCCAACGGTCCGCGGTCATTTGGCCGAGTTGCGCGCCGGTGGGGTCGTCGCCGGCGACGAAGTGACCGTCGCGCATGGCTTGCCAACTGAATTGCATCCATTCGGGGCTGAGAGCGGGATTGAGTTTGGCGATGGCGGCGTGCGCGTCCGCGGGGTCGTTGAGATAGGCGCGCCAACCTTTTATGGAGGCGCGGACGAATTTGGCGACGACTTCGGGATGCTGGCCGAGAAAATCACGAGTGGTAAACATCACGCGATAGGGGTTGTAGCCGGCGCTGTTGGTGAGGAGGACGCGGGTTTCAACGCCGGCCTGGCGGGCGAAGAACGGCTCGGAGGTGGCGAAGGCTTGCTGGATGTAGTTCGGATCGGCGACGAAGTTGGCGACGCTCATCGTGGCGGGAATTTCGTGGACGTCGGTCAGCTCGAAACGCTTGGCGAGGTATTGGAACCAAGTGGAGCCAGGTTTGACGGCGATGGTGTGGCCGTGAAGATCGTTGAAGGAGTGGACCGGCGAATCCTTGCGGACCATGACGCCTTGCGGATCGTTCTGCATGGTGGCGGCGACGGCGACGAGAGGGTGACCGTCGGCCACGGACTCGAGCGTGCGATCGGAAGAACCCATGCCGAACTGCGCGGCACCGACGGCGACCTGCTGATCGGGGATCAGGTACTGGCTGCCGGGCTGGATGGTGACGTCGAGGCCTTCGTCTTTGTAATAGCCTTTCACGAGCGCGTTGTAGAAGCCGCCGTGTTCGGGTTGCGGGTACCAGTCGGCTTGGAGGGTGACTCTGGTCAGGCCGGGGGTGGTCGAGGAGCGGCTGCAACCGGTTGCCAGCATTATCGCGAGCAAAACTAAGAGGCAAGAAAGACGCGTCCTGCGTTCCACGTTAGGCTCCTAGCACCGCGGCGTAGGCTAGCAGGCGCACATCAGCGCCGCGAGCGGCGACCAACTGCACGCCGGCGCCGCCTTCGGCTGGCAGCGTGACCACCGGGACGCCTGCCAAACTCTCCGGTGTAGTGTGGCGCAGGATGGCGCGGCGCGTGTTGGTGTGATCCGCACCCGCGACGAGGCGGCATACCGGGGCGCAGGGCGCGATCAGAAAATCATGCTCGTGGAGAAGGGCGTCCATGCGATCGCGAAAGGCCGCGTGGCGGGCGCGAAATTGATCGAGGTCGGCCGCGGAAATCGATGCGCCCCAAGCCAGGCGCTGGGCAATCGATTTCTCGAAGTGCGAAAAGTCGCCGCCAGTGCTTGCGGTGTGAATCACGGCGGCTTCGTGCGCTTGGATTGGCGCGTAGATGGCCATCGCTTCTTCCCAGAAGGCGGAGTCGAACGGGACGATTTCCGCGCCGCGTTCGCGAAGACGCTGCTGCCATTTCGCAAAGCCATCGAGCACTGTTGGGTCGCAGTCCTGGAGAAACTCCGCGGCGACGCAGCCGATGCGAACTTTCGCTTTTGCCGCCTTAGCCGGCGCCTGCAGACCAAACAGCTCTTCCGCGAGCAGCGGAGCATCGCGCAGGTCGCGAAACAACCAGCCCAGTGTGTCGAACGCCTGCGAGAGATGGACGCCGCCGCGCCAGAGTCCGCGCTGATGCGCGAGATCGATGGAGGCGCGATAGCCGGCGAGCCCGCAGAGCGCGGCCGGCACGCGGATGGAGCCGCCGGTGTCCGTACCGATCGCAGCGACAGCGGAGCCTTCTTGCACGCTGGCCGCCGAGCCGCTGGAGGAGCCGCCGGTCAACAAGCGCGCATCGCGGGGCTGCAGGCAATCGCCGTAGTCAGGATTCTCGCCGGTGATGCCGTAGGCCAGCGGGTGCATGTTGGTTTTGCCCACGATGACCGCGCCTTGCCCTCGAAGGCGGGTTGCGACCTCAGAGTCTTCACGCGCGATGCCATTGAGCTTTTCGTAGAAGCGCGTGCCACACGTGGTGGGAAAGCCGGCGAGGTCAAAGCAATCTTTGAGAGAGACCGGCAGGCCGTAGAGCGCAGTCCTCGTAGCAGCGCCGGTTCGGGTAGGGAATCGGTCCGGCAAATCAGCAGCGTCGACGAGCGTGCGTTGCGGATCGATTGCGAGATAGACGTTGTGGCCCTTGTTGCTGTTAGCGCGGGCGAGGGCTTGCCCGGCAAGGGCTGCGGGCGTGATTTCGCCACGATCTAGCGCGGCAGAGAGCTCTTTCGCGGAATCGAAGCGCGTCAGCATCCCGTGCATTCTAACCGCATCGGGGCGGCCAGACATACGGCGGGTTCGATGCGACCAATTCAATTTTCCGCTTGTTATCCCGCTTCGGCATCGTGTTAGATTGCGCCATGCCAGCCACCACGGCTAGACGTGTTGGTGTGACTCCGCTCGATGAAGAACGCATGCGCGAGATTTTTCGCTTCACGGCGCGCACCATGAACACCGCCCGGCCGGTGCCGTTCGGTGCGCTGATCGTAAGCACAAAGACCGGGGAACGGCTGATGCGCGCCACCAACGCGGTGATGCGCGAAAACGATCCCAGCTCGCACGCGGAACTGCGCACTGTGCGGCTGGCCTGCAAGAAACTCAAACGTCCTTCATTGGCGGGATATACGATGTACTCGACGTGCGAGCCGTGCCCGATGTGCATGGCTAACGCGCTGTGGGCCAAACTCGACCGCGTTGTGTTCGGCGCGACCATCGCCGACGCCAACCGGCATTGCTGGCAGATTCACATTCCCGCGAAAGAAGTGGCGCGGCGCGCGGACATGGCGTGCGTGGTAGAAGGGCCGGTACTCCGAGAGCTGTGCTACACCCTTTTTACGCACCCGAACATGCTGAAGGCGTTTCGCAAGTGGAGCAGCCGCAAAGAGAACCCGGGCAAGGCGTAGCGTGCTCGAGAGAGGAGAAGCGATTTTGATGGATTCGACCCACGTGGCCGCCTTGGCTTTGCTTTTGGGTGACAGCGCGCGCGTGATCACGCAGCCGGAGCAGGTGGAGCAGCTTTCGCGCGACTTCTATTGGTACTCGCCGGTGCTGCGGAAGCAACTCGATGGCAAAGTGGGCGACGTGGTGGTGCAGCCGCTGAGTGCGGCGGAGATTCAGAGCGTGTTGCGTTACTGCCACGCGCAGAATCTTGCGGTGACGGCGCGGGGCGCGGGCACGGGGAACTACGGGCAAGCGGTTCCGCTGCGCGGTGGCGTGGTGCTGGATCTCGCCAGCATGGACCGCATCGAAGCGATTCAGCCCGAGGGCGTTGCGGTCTGCCAGCCCGGAGTGCGGCTGGGTGCGCTGGAAAATGAAGCGCGCAAAGCGGGATGGGAGCTGCGGTGCTATCCCTCGACGATCGTGAAGGCGTCGCTGGGCGGATTTCTAGGCGGAGGCTCGGGAGGGATCGGATCGGTGGCGCACGGTTTTCTGCGAGACTTCAACACGGTGCGGGCGCTGGAAGTGGTGACGATGGAAGCGGAGCCGCGCGTGGTGCTGCACGAAGGCGAAGCGGTGCACGAGATTCTGCACGCCTGGGGAACGAACGGAGTGATCACGCGGATCTGGCTGGCGTTGGCCCCTGCGGTGGAGTGGTCGCAATGCGCTGTGGCGTTTGACACCTTCGACGCGGCGCTCGACTTCAGCGAGGGCATCGCGAACGGAGCGGAATGGACGAAGCGGCTGGTTACGACGTTTGAGTGGCCGATCTCGTCGTTTTTTACTCCGGTGAAGCAGTACGCGCCGGATGGGAAGGCGCTGATCTTTTTCTTGATTGCTTCGGCGCAGCTCGCAGGGCTGGAAGACGCGGCGCGAGCAGCGGGTGGAGAGGTGAGCTACTCAGGCGCTTATGTTGGACTACGCACCAGGCCGCTGCTTTCCGACTACACGTGGAACCACACCACGCTTTGGGCGATGAGCAGCGACGAAGCGTATACCTATTTGCAATGCGCGTTCGATCCGGAGCGGGTGCGCGAGCAACTGCGGCACTTGAAAGAGCGCTTCGGGAGCGAGATTTTGTTTCACATGGAGTTTTGGAAGGCAGGCGATGGCCGAATCGTGCCTGGGGCGATTCCCGTGGTTTACTACACGACGGAAGAACGGTTGAACGAAATAATCGGGTACTGCCGCGAGATCGGCGTGTTCGTGGCGAATCCGCATGTAAATAATGTGGAAGGTGGCGGACGGTATCGTCCCGATAATGTGCAGCTGCTGGCGAAGCGGCGCTACGACCCGAAGGGATTGCTGAATCCAGGGAAAATGGTGACGTTTCAGCCGGACAACGTAGTGAACGGGGCAGCGACAGAGGCGACGACTAGATGAAAACGTGGATACCCGATGCGCGGAACTTTGCGTATTTGAACTGGAAGCAAGTGGACGCCCTGCCGCGCGAATCGACGCTACTGGTGCTGGCCACGGCCGCCATCGAGCAGCATGGGCATCACTTGCCGTTGGCGACGGACACGCTAATCAATAATCTTTTGCTGGGTCACGCGCTGGGAAAGCTGGCGGCGGACTTGCCGGTGTACGCGCTCCCGCCGGTGCATTACGGGAAGAGCAACGAGCATATCGGATTTGCGGGAACGCTTTCCGTTAGCGCGGCTACGTTCATGGCGGTGTTGCACGATTTGGGAGCGAGCCTGGCAAGCGCGAGGTTTCAGAAGCTGGTGCTGTACAACACGCATGGCGGGAATTCGTCCTTGATCGACGTGATGGCGCGGGATTTGCGCGCGGAGTTCGGCCTACGCACGTTTGCGCTGCATGGCTCGGGCGGAATTGCGTTCGAGGGACTGAGCGCGCAGGAGCGAGCGTACGGATTTCACGCCGGGGAAGTCGAGACGGCGCTGCTGCTGGCGTCGGTGCCGCAGCTCGTAGATCGCTCGGCGTACACCGCGAACTACATTGCCGACGCCACGAAGCCGGAATTGCTGCGACCAGAGAACGCGCCGGCTACGTTCGCTTGGTTGACGCGTGACATCGCGAGCAGCGGCGTGTTGGGCGATCCGCGTCCGGCGACGGCAGAAAACGGTGCGCGCTGGCTGGACGAAGCGGCAACGCGACTAGCCGCCGCGCTGGAAGCGATGGCTCGCTATTCGAATCCGCCGAAATCATGAGTGACGCCGATTGGGTGGATTGCGGCAACGGCGTGCGGCTGGAACGCGGCGTCTCTTGCCGCATGTCGGACGGCGTTGAACTGGTTTCCGATCACTATTATCCCGCTCAGTCCGATGCTGGTGCGCTCCCTACCTTGTTAATGAGGCAGCCCTACGGGCGCGACATCGCGTCGACGGTGGTTTATGCCCATCCCGTGTGGTTTGCGCGGCGCGGGTACAACGTCGTGGTCCAGGATGTGCGCGGACGTGGCGATTCCGGGGGCGAATTTTATCCCTTTCGTCATGAGGCGCGCGACGGAGCAGAGACGATCGCTTGGTTGCGGACGCGGCCGGAATCGAATGGCCGCGTGGGAATGTACGGGTTTTCTTACCAGGGCATGACGCAACTGCTGGCGGCGGCCGAGCAGCCCGAGGGATTGGCGTGTATTGCTCCGGGAATGTGCGCTTGCGATTTATATCACGGCTGGTTTTATCAGAACGGAGCGCTGCGCCTGGCGTCATCGTTGGGTTGGGGCTTGCAGATGTTGAAGGCGGATGCACACCGCAAGAAACTGCGCGAAGCCAGCGGCCGCCTCGAGCAGGCGTGGGCGAATCTTGCGGTGCAGAGCAGCGTGCTGCCATTTCGCGAGCATCCGGCGTCGCGCGGTGAAGGCTTGCCGCAGTATGTTGTGGATTGGTTCGATCACGATCAGCCGGGCGAGTATTGGATCGGGCTGGATGTGTCGCAAAAGCTCAACCGCATCCAAGTGCCGGCCCTGCACGTCGCGGGCTGGTTCGATACGTATCTCTATGGCAGCGTCCAGGGGTTCCAGGCACTTGTCGAGCACGCGGGGAGTGAGTTTGCGCGGCAACAGCAATACTTGATTGCCGGACCTTGGCAGCACATTCCGTGGGGAGATCGCGTTGGGGCGACGGACTTCGGTGCGGAAGCGCTGCTCGATACCGACGCGATTTTGCTGCGCTGGTTCAACCACTGGCTGAAGGATTCGGGCGAGTTCGCCCGCGAACCGAAGATTCGCCACTTTGTGCTGGGAGAGAATCGCTGGCGGCAAGCCGAAGCCTTTCCCGCGGCTTCCGCCGCGGCGAATCACATCCTTTATCTACACAGCGCAGGCAAAGCGAATTCCCGCAAAGGCGATGGCACGCTTTCGGCAACCAAACCCGCCGGTGAAGAACCTTGCGACGTCTTCGTGCACGATCCCGAAGTCCCGGTCCTCGCGCCGGGAGGCCCCGCAGCGGCGACCGGCCAGTTCGACCAGGCAGCGTTGGAATTGGGGAACAATCTACTCGTCTATACGACAAGGCCGCTCGCAATCCCGCTTTTCGTCTTCGGGCATCCAGACGTCGTGCTGTATTGCGCCACGTCGGCGGCACGCACGGACTTCACCGCGAAACTCGTGCGGGTGCGGCCGAACGGTGTGGCCGAATTCATTTGCATGGGCATCGCGCGGTCGAGTTGGCTTTTTGCCGAGACGAGCTACGCCTCCGACAAGATTCATCGTTGGAACTTCGTTCTTGAGCCAACCTCGTGCTGGTTTGAAGCGGGCGACCGGATCCGGCTGGAAATTGCCAGCAGCGCGTTTCCGCTGTACGACCGCAATCCAGGAACTGACGTGCCCTCTTGCCGGGCGACGTCGTGGGATCGGAAGCGCTCGACGCAAATCGTGTACCACGACGCGGAGAGACCGGCTGCGTTGTACTTGCCGGCAAGCGAGGCCCCCGCGTGAGCCCTGGTCTAGTAGCGCCGATGATCGAGATCACGGACGTGAGCAAGCGATACGGCAACGCTCCCGCCGTTCTCGATGCTGTGGATCTGTATGTCCTCAAAGAAGAATTCGTCACGCTGATCGGCCCCTCCGGCTGCGGCAAATCGACAGTTTTGAAACTGATCTCCGGGCTAACTGCGCCGAGCAGCGGCACAGTCCGTGTGGACGGCATGACGCCGACGAATGCCCGCGAGATCGTCTCTTACATATTTCAGGACGCCACGCTGCTTCCTTGGCGAACCGTTCGGCAAAATGTGGGCCTCGGCCTGGAATTGGAAGGCGTCTCAAAGGATCGGCGTAGCGCAAGAACGACCGAGCTTCTCGAACTTGTCGGCCTGGGGCATGTTGCCGACGCCTACCCGCGCGAGCTTTCGGGCGGCATGAAGATGCGTACGTCCATTGCCCGAGCGCTAGCGACGAGCCCGCGTCTGCTGTTAATGGACGAGCCGTTTGCGGCGCTGGATGAAATGTCGCGCGACCGGCTGAACGAAGAGTTGCTGCGTTTGCGCGCGGAGCAGAATTGGACGGGAATCTTCGTGACGCACTCGGTGGCGGAGGCCGTGTTTCTATCCACGCGGATCGTCGTCCTGGCGCCGAATCCCGGACGAATTTGCGCGATGCTGCCAGTGAATCTGCCATGGCCGCGCACGGCCGCTCTTCGCGAGACCTCGGAGTTCGAGGCTCTTGTCACACAGGTATCACATGAACTTCGAAGAGCGGTGCCGCAGTGAAACGCCGGTTGATCGTCGCCGCGAATGCGCTGGCTGTTTTTGCAGGGCTGCTGGTGCTGTGGCAGCTTGTCCTGTGGATCTTTCACGTGCCGCCCTACATGCTGCCGTCGCCGTGGGCCGTGACGAAAGCGGTTGGGGCGCGGTTTCCGTTGTTGCTGAATGCGTTCGTGATCACCGCGGAGGAAGCGGTGGGGGGCCTGGCCTTCAGCGTAGTTGTAGGGGTCGGAGTGGCGCTGATCTTCGCGCAGTCCCGATGGGTGCGGCGGATGCTCTATCCCTGGACGCTGCTGCTGCAAACCGTTCCGATTGTGGCGATCGCGCCGCTGATCTTGATGTGGTTCGGCGCAGGCACGCCTTCGGTGACGCTGATCGCGTTCATTATTTCGCTGGCGCCGATCATCGCCAACACCACGCAGGGCCTCATCAGCGTGGACGAAAACCTCGTGCACCTCTTCCTGATGCACAACGCATCGCGCGTGCAAGTTCTGTTCAAATTGCGCCTGCCGCATTCGGTGCCTTCGCTCTTTGTGGGGATCCGAATCGCCAGCGGTATCGCCGTAATAGGGGCCATCACCGGAGAGCTGTATGCCGGGTCGAGCCGCGTTGGCGAGGGCGGGCTGGGTTACTCGATTTTGTATGCGTCATCGCAACTGCAGACCGACTATTTGTTCGCGCTGGTGCTGGCGGCCACGGTGCTGGGCTTCGGCTTCTTGTTTTCCGTAATGTTCCTGGAGTGGTATTTCTTGCACAACTGGCACGAATCGGCGCGCGCGCCGGAAGCGGAGTCCTGACGAAGGAGTAGCCATGCTGCGACTCGAAACGGAAACGGGGTGGTGGCTGGTGACGCATCCCGACCACGCGCGGCTTGCCGGTGCCTTTGCCGAGCGCTGGGGCAACGACCGTTTCCTATCGCCCGAACCCCGCGCCAACGTTCTGAAGGGCATCGCGCGCCACGACGATGGCTGGCGCGCGCGCGACGCGGCTCCGCAGATCACCCGCCAGGGAAAGCCCAGCGCCTTCTCCACAGAACTGGTCGGAAAATACTCGGCGTTTGAGGAGATCGACCTGGCCGACTACCTCGCGGTGCGCGACCGCGCCGTTCGTTTGATTGCTGCCGAAGACGCTTACGCCGCGCTGCTCATCTCCATGCACACGTACAGCCTGCTGCACGATCACGCCGATCGTTCTACGATTGCCGCCGAACAATTGCCGCTGCTCGACCAATTTCTCGAGCAGCAGAAATCGTTCCAGGAATCGCTGAAACAACAGATCGCCGCCAATCCACGATTCACGCCGGAACAAGCAAGCGCATCCGCGATCCTCGATCACTTCTGGCTGCTGCAAGCGACCGACAATCTCTCGCTGCTCACCTGTGTGGATTACCGGGAGCCGGCTCATCTGTTGCATCCGCTTCCGCTGCGCGGTGGTGGACACAGTACGATCAAGGTCCGGACCGCTGCGCCCCGCCACTTCGTACTCGATCCTTACCCGTTTGCCGAGCCCTCACTGATCTTTACGTTTCCCGCGCGCTTAGTAGAAGGAAAAGTATTCTCATCCGCCGCGGAATTGCAGCAACGGTTCGCTGCGGCGAAAGTGGAAACACTGTCGGTCACGGTCAGCGCGAACTGAATTGCCCTTCAGAGCGGCACTGCCAGATGCCGCGCTGAAGCGCGGCGCTACACTTAAACCTACTGCCGCTTACAGTCGAATAGTTCGCGCCCATCCGAACATGGGCGTCCCGCGACGCTACGACCAGAAACAAAAACGGCGGCTGGCAGGCCGCCGTCTTCGCGCAGGTTGAGGGGCGCAGAAGAAAACTCAGAACATAAACTTCAAGGTCATTTGAATCTGCCGGGGTCCCCCGATGGTCTTATTCACGATTCCCAGGCCGCTCGCGGTGGGCGACGAATAAAGAGGCACCCCGTAAGTCGGAAAATCGTTGAAGAAGAGATTTTGGGAGACGTTGTCGACGGGCACGTCGAAGCTGGCCGTGTTCGTCAAATTGAAGATGTCAAAGCTGTACTTCAACGAAAACCGCTCCGTCAGCTTGGTCATCTTGACGATCGAGACGTCCGTGCGTTTTTGCCATGGCTGGCGGAAGATATTGCGCTGTCCAGTGGTGAAGTTGGTTTCAAAGGTGTCGCCCGCAGGAATGGCCCCGCCCAAATCGCCGGGGTTCAAGACCGGCAGGGTGAAGCAGGACGCGTTAAGAGCAGGCTGCCCGTCGGTTGCACCGGAGTGGCCCGTTAGAGCGCCTGATGGACTGCAGGAGCCCAAAGGAACGATGGGATTGGTGATGCCGTCCGAGGTGCCGTAGAAAATACTGCCCACGGCGCCGGAGTAGTCGATGACGCTATAGGGCTGGCCGCTTTGGATGATGCCGACACCCTCGATGGCCCACCCATCCGCCAACTTGCCCTTGAACGTCGATTGCTCAAAGAAATTCGGCAATTGGTAGAGATATGTAAAGTTGATAACGTGCTTGCGGTCGAAGTCCGACAATCCGTACCCGCTGCGCAAATCCAAGGGATTGTTGCCGTTGTAAAACAGGCCCAACGCGCTTTGTTCGTCGGTTGCATGAGAGAAGGTGTAAGAGAAGCCCACTTGCAGGCCATGGCTCAAACGTTTTTCGACGTGAGCCTGGAGGGCATGGTAGGCCGAGATGCCTGCCGCAGTATAGGACTCGGATTCCGACGAATAGCCGATGTAGGGAACACGAAGGTCCACGTTGCCGCCCTCGTAGTTGGCCATCATCGTCGTGCCGTCAGGAAGCCCCATGAATCCGCAACCCATCGAAGTCGATGCATTGCAGTCCGGCGTATACGCGCAAGCGGCTGGATTCAGGGTGGGATTACAACCTGAAGGAGCTAAGACGGTGTAGCCATAGGTGTAATTCTGGCCGTTGATTGGGTGAGAGGGAGTGGCGATTTGCGCCTGATTGAAAGGTATGGGAATGATCTCGTGACGCCCAAAGTTTCCGACGTAGCCAATCTCAATGGAGAGGTCGTTGCGGGGCTGCCACTGAATATCCAGGATCTGATTCAGAGTATAGGGAAGCTTATTCTTCCGATTGTAGTCCGCGAATGCGAACAAAGGAGATCCGTCCGCGATGGCGGCCGCGTTGGGCAGAGTAATGCTGGCGGGATTCCCGGTTGGAGGAGGTCCAAGAGTCGTTCCCCAAGGATTGTTGAACGATCCACCGTTGGGCTGTGTCGGGTCGCAGGTGGGAATGAAACCTTCGTAGGGAGTGCCGAGGAGGGCACTGCAAACCTGCGAATTCACGAATGGCGGAGATTGATTGACACCGAAGGGTCCGCCGGCGATGACACCAGCGGCAACTCCCGGCGAAAGATAGGTGAATAGCTCGCCGCGATCGTAGTACATGCCCCAACCGGCGCGGACCACGACTTTGTTATTGAATCTCTTCGGACTCCACGCCAATCCTATCCGCGGCGCGAGCGCCCAGTTTCTGCCGGTCAATGTCGAGTCGCTGACGCCTTTGGTTGGGAACAACTTATTGTTGCCGGCAATGATCAGGCCGTTAGAGACGATGGTGTCCGAAGCCGCGTCGTAGTTGTAAAGTGTCGGCTCAAAATTGTAGAGGCGGCCATATTTTTCGGTAAGCCCGCCATGGTCGTCGAAGCGCAGGCCGGCGGTAATGCTAAGGTTGGAGCGAAGTTGGAATTTGTCTTGTACGTAGGCACCGGACTCCTTCGAGCGATAGTAACGATTCGCATCACCCTGCAGAAACGTGCTGGTGACGAACCCGTTGGGACTGTAGGAGGTCTCCAAGCCCTGCACAAATTGAGAGAAATCGGCGAAGGCGATGACACCCTTATCGGTCCGCTGGTCCCGCGTGTTGAGTTGTGTATAGGCGAAGCTGCCTCCGAACGTCAGCGTGTGCCTGCCCAGGGTCCAAATGGCGTTGGCCGAGGGCATGAAGCGGTTCTGAAAGGCGCCCGTGAAGGCGCTCTGGGAATTTGAGCCGCTACCGATATTCGTGCCGCCATTGGGAACAAAATTCACGTTGTAGGGCGCCTCGTTACCGTAGTTGTCGACAATCGAGATGCCAGGCCAGAAAGTAGAGCCGAACGTGTTCATGGTCGCCTGCGAGGCAGGCAAACCGGTGAGGTTCTGCACGTAGGAGCTGAATTGCTGCGGCGTAAAGGGCTGTCCGATGGTGCTGTAGACCTTTTCCCGAATAAAACCAAAAACCTCAGAGAGACTCAAGTTGGGTTTCAGCGTCTGCGTGTTGGTAATCGACACGACCTGGCTGCCGGCATCGAGATGCTGCGGGAAACCTGGAGATTCGGAATACGCATAGGGAGCCAGAGTCGGGTCATGCTGGTAGTAATATTTCAGTGCGAGCGTGTCTTTGGAATTCACAACATAGTCCAGGTCGGAAATCGCCTGGTCGGCGATGAAATAGGCGGTGCCTGTCGTGAACGTATTCTCGGGAAAATTGATCGTCGGTGTGAAGCTACCCGCGGACGGAATCAGAAACTGTCCATTCGGGAGTTTGTAATTGAGCAGACCGTAGGCCATCGGATTGATGTCGCCCGCCGCAGTACCGACCGTGGGTAGAACGGTGTCGGAGGCAGGGAAGTTCCCGTTGACCAGCGCAGCTATTGCCGCCGGGCTGCGATCGTCCGTGAGTCCAGGGGGCACCATATTTCGGGAGCTTCCGAGTTCCTGGTCTGAATTGTGGACGTGTTGGTAGCTGAGAAAGCCAAAGAGTTTATTCTTGATGATCGGTCCGCCGAGAGTGCCTCCCGCCGTGTATCGGTGCTGCGATGGCACCTTCTCACTGGCCGGAATATTGGGGTCGGCGTTGTAGAAGAAGGGTGCAGCGTTAAGCGCGTCGGTTCCACGGGTGATGTATGCACGGCCGTGAAAGTTATTGGTACCAGAAGCGGTGCTCATATCGATATGTGCACCGCTGGTCGAACCCTGCTGCGCGTCATACATGGAAGTGTTGACACGAAATTCTTCGATCGAGTCCGGCGGAGGCGTAGGCAATGCTTGCCCGATGGCGAGATAGGGTGACGCCGAGCTCTGGATGGGCGCCGCTGTAGTGCTGGAAAGGCTCGCCGAGCCGCCAAGGCCGGTGTTGTTCACCACGCGCGCTGACGCCACCGAGCTGGTGCTCTTGCCGTTGAAAAGATTACTGGCGTCCACGCCATTCAGCTGAAAAGTGTTACTAGTGTCGCGCTGCCCGTTGGCCCACACGGGCTTATTGCCTAAGCCGTTGTTGACGCCGGTGCTGCCAGCGAGTTCCGAGCTGACGCCAGGAGACAGCACGGCAAGGCCCGTGAAGCTGCCTGTCGGCAACGGCACCGATTCGATCTGATCCTTTTCCAAAATGTAGCCGTTCGTAGTGTCGACAGAGTTCATCAGCGGCGTGGCTTCCACGGTGACGGTGGAACCCACCTCGCCCACTTTGAGCGTTGCGTTCACGGTCGCGGTGCGGTCGCCTTGCACGGTGATCGACGGTATTTTTTGCGTCTGAAAGCCGGTGTGCGTGAAGGTCAGTGTGTAGGTGCCAATCGACAAGTTCACGAAATCGTACGCGCCGCTGTCGTTGGTTTGCTGCGTGCGCGTGAGCGTGGTCTGATCGTTCACCAGGGTTACGGTGGTGTTGGGTAAGACGCCGCCCGTGCTGTCCGTGACCGTACCGGTAATACCTCCCAAAGTCTGCTGCCCGTACGCGACGGGTACAATCAGACATAGCACGCAAAGCAAAACAATCAGCGAGAAAAATTGCAGTCGAAGTCTTTCCACCATTTCGTTCCGGCCTCCTGCATGCGCTATGAAAACACTCAACCCTGGTCGCACTTCTGACCTGGTCTAAACACTATTTGTGCTGGCACCCGACGTATGCGTTCCGACTTGTACGGCGTGTAAAACACCCCTAACGCAAGTTCCACAGAAAATGTTTGCAGGAAATTACTCTTTTTTGCTTCGGAATCGAAGCAAATTCTTTCGTTTCGACAAATTCAATTTTTCGTTTCGGTGATATTCCTGTGGAAAAGTCTGGCTTGCGAATATCGCGGCGCAGCTTAGCTGGGATCTAGAACAATTTTCGGACCGGCAGTACGCGTTTTGCGATCGACGCGCTCACGGTAAACATCGGTTCGTTAACCACTTGGCTCAGCCGGAGGTGCAGCGCGACGCTGCAAAGCAGGTAGGCGTGAATGTCGCTGAACTTCCAACGATCGACGAGCAGATCGATCATGCGCGAAGTGGCGGCGCGAGCGGCGGCGATCGCGTCGGTAGCGGACTCCACGACGATCCAGGCATCGTCGAGCGCGTCTTGCGAGCGTGCGGGAGCGGACTCGATCAAGGGTCCCGTCAACGGCTGCCGCTTGTGCAAGTGGAAGCGCAGCGTGGCATCGACCTGGCACTCAATACCATTGATGCAGACCTCGCCATCGCCTTGCGCGGCGTGCGCGTCACCTATGGAAAACAGCGCGCCTTTGTTGAACACGGGCAGGTACAGCGTCGATCCGCTGCACAGTTCCCGCACGTCCATGTTGCCGCCGAAAATGCCCGGCGGCCGCGTGCGGAACTCCCCGTCTTCTGCGGGCGCTACGCCCATCACACCGCAGAACGGACGCAACGTGACGACCGCCGGCACCAGCGACCTGCTAACCTCGGCTTCAAGCTGCCAGTGAAACAGGAACGGATCGGCGAAGCGTTCCTTCAGAAAGCCGAGTCCCGCGATGACGCTCGACCAGCCCCAGCCCTTGTGCTTGATTTCAAGCACGTCGACTTGCAACACGTCGCCGGGCTCCGCGCCTCGCACGGAAATCGGTCCCGTCAGCGCGTGGATGCGCCCGCGGTCGATGGTGAGGTATTCCGCCACGGTCATGCCTGGGCGTACCTGCGCGCCGCTGGCGTCCACGCATTCCAGGTGGACCGAGTCGCCGGGCGCGACGGTGAGCCGCGGTGGCAGCGCGCGATTCCAGCGAGAGTGCGTCGGCTCAGCGGAGAGAAAATGCTCGGCCATGTTTGCGCCTATACCTCGACCGTCATTTGGACTTCGACGAGCGCGTTGCGCGGCAATGCGGAGACTCCAATGGCCGCGCGCACGTGCTTGCCGGCTTCACCGAAAACTTGCACAAGGAGGTCGGAGGCGCCGTTGATCACCGAGGGTGAATCTGGAAATCCCGCGACCGCGTTGACGTAGCCGTTGACGCCGATGACGCTCTTCACAGCGTCAAGCGAGCCAAGGTGGCGCTTCAAAACCGCGAGGTGGGTCAGTGCGCAGGCACGCGCCGCGGCGTAACCTTCGGCGATGGTACGGTCACCGCCTGCGGTGCCCGTGATGATGCCTTCCGGTCCGGTGGAAATCACTCCGGCAAGATAAACGACGTTGCCAACCGTTTTCGCGGAAACGTAGTTGCCGCCCGGCGCGGGCAACGCCGGCAAAACGATGCCAAGTTCCTGAAGTCGCGCTTCCGCTCCGGCTGCCATGCTTTTTCGCCTCCATCGATGAATTGTCGCGCCACTCTAGCACAGGCATGCGAGCACACGCGTTCCGAGAATTTTTCTCTTGCGCCCGTATGAGCGTGAGCTAGCATGTGCCATGCGACGACCTTGGAGCGTGGTGCTTGCCGCTCTTATTTCTCTTATGATCATCGGTTTCGCGCTCCGTTCTGCCCGACAGTCGCATGCGCAGACTAGCGCGGCTAGCCCCGACATCCCCGCCGTCAGTTTGCTTTCGACGCGCTCGTCACCCTTGGACCTCGAAGTCGGCGGCGAACTCGCGGGGCTGCCCACGGGTGAGACGCGGTACGTCACGCGCGACGCTCTGCTCGCTTTGCCCCAGGTCAACTACACCGTGTTCGACGATGCTAACTTCACGAGCCCAGCGCAGGTCAGTGGCGTTTCGCTGGAGGAACTGAGCAAACACCTCGGGGCGGCGCCGGAATCCGATCTCGTCGTGGCGCAATGCGGCGACAAATATCGCGCCAATTATCCGCGCACTTACGTCGCAACACATCATCCGGTGCTGGTGCTCACGATCAATGGTCAATCGCCCGCAGGTTGGCCAAAAGATGCGGAGGGCCGCGGCTTCGACATGGGGCCGTACCTGATCTCGCACCCCAAGTTCACGCCAAGTTTCAAGATTTTCTCGCATGCCGAGGATCCGCAAATCCCGTGGGGCGTGGTGCGGCTCGATTTTCGCGATGAGCAAACGGTCTTTGGTGCAATCGCGCCGCGCGGGCCGCGCGCTGAACAACGCCTGGTGCAAGCGGGCTATCGAATAGCCCAACAAAATTGCTTCCGCTGCCATAACATGGGCGCCGAAGGCGGGCAAAAAGCGGGCCGCCCTTGGCTCGTGCTCTCTGCCTGGGCCACCGCCTCGCCGGACTACTTCGCCGCTTACGTGCGCAATCCGAAGGCGAAAAATCCGCGCGCGGAGATGCCCGGCAATCCCGCGTACGACGACGCAACACTCCACGCCCTCACCGTCTACTTCCAAGCATTTTCGGCCAGAGAGAAGCCGTGACCCTGCGTGCATCCAAGATGCTCCTGGTCTTCGCCGTGGGCCTGTTCTATTTCTTCGTCGTCCTCAACAACCTCACCGACTACGACTCTAACTACCAGTTCATCCGCCACGTCTTGATGATGGACTCGACTTTTTCCGCCAACCACGGCATGTGGCGCGCCATGAACTCGCCGGCCCTGCATACGGCTTTCTATCTCTCGATCATCACCTGGGAAATCGTAACCTTACTGCTCTGCTGGTGGGGCGGGTTGCGGATGGCGCGCGCGCTCCGCGGAACCGCGGCTGCCTTTCATCAATCGAAGCGCATCGCCATTGTTGCGTTAACGCTCAGCCTACTCATGTGGCTCATTGCTTTTCTCAGCGTTGGCGGTGAATGGTTTTTGATGTGGCAATCGAAAACGTGGAATGGTCAGGAGGCTGCCTTCCGCATGTTCACCGTCGTCAGCCTCGTCCTGGTTTTCCTCGCGCAGCCCGACAGCGACGTCCAACCTTAGCTTTGCGCGAGCGGCGCTTTTTTGCTGCGCCGGCTCACCAAGAACCACAGCAACCCTGCCACTAGATACGCCAGGTAGATGTATGGCAGTTTTCCATACGGCCCTTCCGGAACGGGATAGAGATTGCCGACCAGCGCCAGCAGCATCGCCACGCTTGCCACAATGGAGACGACCCGCCCTCCTATGTGCAGACCGCCGTGCTCGCGCAAGTAACGCGGCAGCGCGAAGCACACTAGCGCGTACGTCACGATGAAGCCGTAGGTCGCAAGAGACCCGAGCCATCCATAGACATCGAGCCCGCTGGCTCCGCGCAGCGCGAGAACAGCCACAGGAGCAACCGCAGCGATGCCCGTAACCAAAATCGCGCGGCCCGGCGTTTCGTGGCGCATGTGCGTCATGCGCATGGATCCATGCGCCAATCCGTTGTGTGCCATCAGCAGCAGCACCCGCGCCGCCGCCGTGATGCACGCCAGCGTTCCCGCGAACAAGCTCACCAGCGCGCCGATATCGATCAGGAGTCCCAGCACCGGCGCTCCGCCGACACCCGCCAGCACGCGCATAGGCGCCTGGCTCGCTCCCAGGTCTTGCCCCACGGTGCGAAAGCCCAGCACTTCCGCATACGCGCAAACGGTAAAGATGAGTCCCGCGAGAATCGCGCTCTGGATCACTGCGCGCGGAATCGTCTTCAGCGGATTGCGCGCCTCCGATCCCAGCGTCGTGGCGCTCTCAAAACCGACAAAACTAAACAGCGCCAGCACCAGCCCGAGCCGCAGCCCGCTGCCGGTCATGCCACGCAGTTGGAGCTGACTCCAATCCCAGTGCAATCCATGGCGCACCAGCACCAGCGTCACCAGGATGATGATCAGCGTGACCGAAACCGCTTCGATCCACAGCATCAGCCGCGCCGATATTTTTACGTCGCGCCAGGCGATCCACATCGAAATGCCGGTAACCAAAACCGCCAGCAGCGCCGTGGACACCGCATGGCCTCCGGCGTCGTGAATCAGCAGATTCGCATAGTGGTAGAAACCGCCGATCACGCTCGAGCCCGTCGCGATGTACGCCAGCAGCAAACTCCACGCCGCGACCGCCGCCAGCCACGGCGGCAATGTCATCGAAGCGTAGGTGTACAGCGAGCCGGGCGATGCCGAGTATCTCGCGTAACGCGCAATGCAGAGTGCCACGAGGAGCACCGCCGCCGTTGCCAGCACATACGCCAGCCACGTGCCATTCCCAGCGAGCGCGCAGACCAACGGAATCGTCGCTACGGGCGTCGTGGTGGGCGCCATCGTCGAAACGGATTGCGCCAGCGTCTCCATCGGCGAGAGCACCTCGCGCCGCAAACCATAGTCCCCGCTCTGAGGCTGCGCCGACGCCGTTCGTTCCATGCAGGACCGGCCTTCCTTCCGCCAAATTGAGATTGGATAATTAGCGGCCTACGATACAGGCGACACGCGGAAGGCGCAAGGGAATCGGCAGCGGCCCGCGATTTGTTTGCCGGAAGGAGCCAAACGAAAATTTAAATTGAGACCGGCGGCAATTCGATCAATAATCGCGTCCCGTTCCACTCCGTCTCTCTCCATGGTGAACCTATGAACGCATGCCGGCAGTTTGTGAGAGTCTGTGCCGCAGTTGCGGCTCTCGTCTTGCCATCGGCATTGTTTGCGAGCGACACGCTACTGGTTCACGGCCACATTTACACCGGAAACGCCAAAGCGCCATGGGCGCAAGCACTGGCCATCACGGGAACGCGCATCGACGCGGTTGGAACCGACCAGGAAATTTTGAGCAGGCGGCAAGCCAAGACGCAAGTCATCGACCTTCACGGGCAAACGGTCATTCCGGGAATCTCCGACTCCCACACGCACATGTCGTTCGGTGCAATGGAGCTGCACGGCTTCAATCTCTCGACACCGGAGTCCAGCATCACCGCGGATAACCCGGACACGTTCGTCGAAAAGATAAAAACCTTCGCCGCGAGCCATCCCAACGACAAGGTGCTGATCGGCCGCGCTGACTTCGGGACGGTGCCTCCCGCCGTGCCAACGCACGAGCTTCTGGATCGCGCGGTTTCCGACCGCCCGGTCATCATTCACAACACCAGCGAACACGCGCTGTGGCTAAATGCTAAGGCTCTTGCGTTCGCCGGGATTACGGATCAACCGGTCGCCGATCCCGCCGAAGAGCGCAACGTGATCCGCGATGCCAGCGGCCACCCGAGCGGGCTGCTCCTGGAAGCCGCCATGGAACTGGTGGAACGCGCCGTGTTTGCCGCGCTGTCGCAAGACGAAAAACTGGCGCTGCTCCGCGACGCTTCGCACTATCTGAATCGCTACGGCATCACCAGCGTTGTGAACGCCACCGGCAGCCTTGCCGAAATCGAGCTTTACGCCGCGCTGCGCGACCGCGGCGAACTCACCGTGCGCACCCGCACTTCGTTCGGTGCCGTCGCGGTGAATCATCACCTTACACCGCAATTCCTGGCCGATCTGGAAAAGGCCCGCACGCAATATCACGACGACTGGGTGTCGGCGAATCTGGTCAAGTTTTTCTCGGACGGCGGCAGCGGCATGATTCCCCCGCTCACTTACGAACCCTCCGAATACAAGAAGCTAGTGATGGAATTAGATAAGCGTGGCTACCAGGTGATGACCCACGCTCTCCGCGGCGACTCGGCGCACATGGTTCTGGACACGTACGAAGAAGTGGAAAAAGCGAACGGGCCACGCGACCGCCGTTTCCGCATGGAACATGCTGAGATTTTCCCAACCGAGGACTTGCCTCGATTCGCGAAACTTTCCGTGCTAGTGAGTACGCAGCCTTCATTCTGCTGCAGTGATATCGGCTCCAATTTTGATGCGCAAGACAAAACACCGACCGATCGCTGGCGCAGCCTGCAACAAAGTGGCGCGACGTTGGCCTTCGGCAGCGATTGGCCGTGTACGTGGCCACCCGATCCGTTTGTCGGCATTCAACAGGTGGTTCGCCGCCAGGTTTGGCACTCTGCAACAGCGAACGCGATTGTCGGAGGTGTTTTCGATGGCGCCGGCCAAGGCGGCGCAGTTGCCACTCTGTCTTCGTACGTCCCGGAAGAAAGCATCACCGTCGAGCAAGCCGTGAACGCCTACACGCAGGGCTCAGCCTATGCGCGATTCTCCGAAGACCGTCTCGGCACGCTCGAACCGGGAAAGGAAGCGGACCTCGCAGTTCTTTCCCAGGACATTTTCTCCGCCGCTCACGAGGAAATCGGAAAGACGCACGTAACCTTGACCATGGTCGGCGGCAAGGTCGTTTTCTCTGAAGGGAAGTAGCGCGCCCCGAACGCGACCGCCCGTGCGAAAATAGCGCCCATGAAAAAGTTGATTGTCTTCGTTCTCGTGAGCTTCGCTCTGCACGCCCCCGCGATTGCGCAAAAACGTCTCGTACTAATCGATGAGGATGGCTCCGGCCCCGGCGGTTCGAACCAAATGGCCATGATGGCGCTGCTGCAATCACCGCGCGCCGAGGTGCTCGGCATCACCATCGTCACCGGCAACGCCTGGCGCGACGAAGAAGTGCAGCACACGCTGCGCATGCTGGAGCTGATCGGCCGCAGTGATGTGCCCGTCGTGCCTGGTGCGGTCTTTCCTCTGGTCCGCACGCAAGAAGAGACGCGCATCGCTTCGCAACTCACGGGCAAGGTCGTCTGGCTTGGCGCGTGGGGACAAGGGCCAACCACGCTCGTGCAAACGCCGACCGGAATCGTCGGCGTAGCGCCAGCAACTCCGCAGACCCACGGCCCGTGGGAAGTGCCTCCGCTGCCGGAGGGTGCGCCACACACGAAAGCTCTCGATGAAGATGCCGCTCACTTTCTAATTCGGCAGGTCCACGCGCACCCGCATCAAGTCACGATCTACGCGGCCGGTCCGCTCACGAACATCGCGCTCACCCTGGCGATCGATCCGCATTTTGCGGAGCTCACGCAAGGCATCGTCATCATGGGTGGCAGTCTGAATCCGCAAACCGAGGACCCGGAGTTCTCCACCAGTCCGCGTCACGAGTTCAATTTCTGGTTCGATCCCGAAGCCGCACACATCACGCTTCGCGCGCACTGGCCGCGCATCGACGTCACCACCGTCGACATTTCCATCAAAGCCATGTTCACGCAGGAAATGCTGGACGCGATTTCCAAATCGCCGAACCCCGCCGCGCAATACATCGCCAAGTACTCGCAAGACCGCTACTACTTGTGGGACGAACTCGCCGCCTGCGCTTGGCTCGACCCGAGCCTCATCACCAAGGAGCATCAGGTGTACATGGACATCGACCTAAGCCATGGACCCACTTACGGCGACACGTTGACCTGGACGGAGGAGCTTAAGCCCGCGATCGGTCTGGAACTCGTTCACGCGCAAACCGATCTCGACCTGCCAAAGTTCACAAGAATGTTCGTCGACCTGATGTCCGCGCCCACGCCCAACCGGAACTAACAGTCTGTGCGCCCTGCGCGAAGGGCAAGGATGCCCGATCAAAGCATTCGACTGGAAGCGTCAACAGGTTTAAATGTAGCGCTGCGCTTCAGCGCGGCATCCGCCTGTGCCACCGTCGGAAATCACCTGTTGTTCAAGGCTTCGCCGGAAGATTCAGCACCGGATTCCGCGGAAAGAAATCGAATGGCCGGATGACGAAGTCGTGCCACATCACCGGCATCACCGGCCAATCCTCGGCGCGCGGCACGTGATGAAATCCCATGGTGTACCACGCCACGATGTCGGTGTTCTCAATCGGCCGATTCGCCTTGGTCCAAACGGCGAGCCCGTCGTCTCCCTTGCTGGCACTCGGATAGACTCCTGCGGCATAAAGTTCGGCCGGGCGATAGGGCGTCACCCACAACTGGTGATTCGAAAACGCGCCTACCTTCTGCGCGCCGTCGTCGGCATCGAGCAGCGACCACACCGTGTTTCCCGGCATAATTTCGTAGCCCGTCGGATAGCCCAGCGGCCCGTGCACATTGGGATTCACGAACATCCACATCGACGGCCGGTCCATGTGAATGTCGATCATCGCATCGCGCTCCGTATGCGCCATCGTGGGCTTCACCACCCAGATGCTCTTCCGGTGCGTAGCTGCTGGCAACTCTTTCTTCTCGATCCGGTCCACCATGAACGTGTTGTTCGGCCCGTCGACGTCCAGATCCAGCCGGAACGAAAAAAAGTGGTCATGATTCACGCCAACCGTGTTCTCGCCAACGAAGTGACCATATTCATCGTCCGCCGCCTTGGCTCCGTCGTTCATCTCGCGCCCACCCGCCGTCTTCGCGCTTACGCCTTTCGTTTCGATAATTCCCGTCGCTCCGACGGCTACACGGATCGAGCCGTCCTGTTCGAATCTCCAATCCAGCAGATAGTCGTAGTTGCCGATCACTGCCGCAGTCCTCAGCACCAGCGTTCGCTTCGGCCGGCCCCATACTTGTTCTTGCTCGAAATGCCTCCAAGCGATGTCACCGCTCGCGCTTTCGAACAGGCAGGCCTGTCTTGGCCGGATTACCGGAATCCCCTGCTCGTTGGGAGACAACCCGTCCATGTACACTGCGTTCGACGGGCAATCCACGCCTTGCAGCATCGTCCTGAGGACGCCACCTGGAAAGAATTCGCCCGCATCGATAAACACGCGCGTCGCCCAACTTTCCGCAGGGTCCATGTACGGCACATACAGTTCTGACATGGACCCTTCATACATCACTGAACGCTGCTTCGCGCCGTCGTCGAGCCGTACCAAGCTCAACACTGGCCCCACGCGCGCGTCCAGCCGCACCAGAAAGTGCCAGTTTTGCCAGCTTACCTCGCCATCTTTCTTCAGCTGGAAGCTCGGTCCCTGCGGCTGCGCGATTTCGATCGGCGTCGTGCCGGCCCTGGGCTCTTGCGGAGCTTCTTCGAAGTTGATTGCACTTTGCGGCACCGGAATCACTTCTTGGTCGGTTACTTTCAGCACCTTCTTCTCGACAGCATCGATTTCAAAATACAAGCCCTCAATCGGGCGCCCCCAGCTCAAGAGCGCGCCACGCGTGTCGGAACATCCGCCCCACAAAATCCGGTGGCCTTCCAGTGCCGGCAGCGCGAAGTATCCAAACGGCAGCGCCACGCATTCGACGGTGCTCATATCCTTGATGCCCCGTTTTGCAAAACCTTCCTGGATCCGCGGATCGTTCTTCGCCAACTCTCCCATCGCGAAGAGTTCGCTTTCGAAGATCGGCGCTTGCACTCCCTTCACGTCTTTCCACGATTCCACTTTGCGCCCGGCGAGGTCCACGCGGACTTCGGTCACCAGCCCCTTGCGCATCAGAATCACGTCGGCCTCTCGCGCAATCGGATCGCCGGTCTTCCACGCCAGCACTTTTTCCTTGGACGGCTCGTGCAACAGCACGCTCATCACGCTGGTGTCGGCATCGATCTTGCCCGTCGCCTGCAGCGCTTCGTGCACCGTCCAGTATTCTTGCGCCGTCAGTCCTTCCAGCGGGTGTTCCGGCGCCCGCGTCTGTGGCGCAGCAAGGGTTGGCGCAACAAGGACAAAAAGAAGCGCGGCGGTTCGGCTACAGGTGATTCTCAAGGTGCCCTCCAAGAGTGCTTTGTGTTCGGGCCTCGGCGGCTTGCCATGTATATTCAGCCGGCGGGTTATCTGTGAGGCGGAGACTTCCGCCAAACCATCCGCAGTTAGTGGGAGATTATCCACATCGGCGCGGCAAAAGAGAAGAGCGGCGTACGATTCTTTTATCGGGCACTATGGCTGGAATTGTGTGGTTCCGATTGGGAACATTGCCATGGCTGCCGCAAAGGTTCTGCACTCAAGAGAAATCTGTTTGACGCATTGCAGAGTGACGGCATCGCGTGTAGATTATCGGCCGGCCCAGGAAGTCAAAATGGAAATCCGGGCTTTGTGAAGCCTACTTGCAATTATGAATCATGAGGTCAGTGTTATCGGAACAGGTCGCATGGGGTCCGCCCTTGCGAATGCACTCCACAACAAGGGATTCTCCACAACGGTTTGGAACCGCACTTCCTCGAAGACTGTGACTTTGGCGCAGCTTGGACTTCGTGTTGCGCAGAGTCTCAAGGCAGCCGCGCTCGCATCCGGTGTAATCATTATCAACGTCAGCGACTACAGCACCACGCAACAGTTGCTCCAAGATCCCGATGTGACCGCTGCTCTGGCCGGCAAGATCCTGGTGCAACTAAGCAGCGGCACCCCCCAAGAGGCCAGACACCTGGAGTCCTGGACCAAGCAACATGAGATCTCCTATCTAGACGGGGCCATCGTGAGCTATCCAAGCGGAATCGGCACGCCCGAATGCACGATCTTCTATTCGGGTCCGGAAGAAGTGTTCAACCGCGCCAAACCAGTCCTGATGGCCCTTGGAGGAAATACTCTGTTCGTGGGGACCGCCATCGGCCATGCCTCGGCACTGGATCTTTCCGCCTTGACGTTCGCATTGGGCGCGATGTTCGGTTTCGTCCAGGGCTACATCGTAAGCGAGGCCGAAGGCCTTCCCCCCGAAGCATTCGTGGGATCCGTCAAGGGCTTGCTCCCGGCCATGGGAGAGATTCTTCAAACGATTTCTGCGAGGATTCAAAAAAAGGACTATGCCGGAAATGAGGCAACTCTCGAAGCCTGGAGTATCGGACCCAAAGAGTTGATGGACTGGTCGAAGGATCGCCGAATGGACCGCCGCATCGCAGATGCACAACTTGGCCTCTTTGAACAAGCGATTAAGGTAGGCCAAGGCCAAGCCGATTTCGCTTATTTTTACGAGATCTTCAGGAAAAGTTGAATTTAACTCGGGTTCTTGAAACTCATAGCCTTGCGCGCCGGGGCCCGTCCCTTTTCTTCCGCCCGTATCCGCTCTCCCAAGCATGGTTTGACACTCCCTAACACGCGGCCTATAGTGGCGCTCATTTTAGCCGGCCCACTCGGGAGAAAAACCCGCTTGCTCGAGCGCATCTTTCATCTCAGCGAGAACGACACGACGGTACGCCGGGAGCTCCTCGCCGGCCTCACCACCTTCATGACCATGGCCTACGTCGTGGTGGTAAACCCGCGCATCCTCGCCGAAGCGGGCATGCCTGTCGAAGGCGTGCTCTTCGCCACCTGCATTTCCGCCGCGATCGCTACGCTGATCATGGGTCTCTGGGCAAACTATCCCATCGCGCTCGCTCCGGGCATGTCGCTCAATGCGTATTTCACCTACTCCATCGTCATCGGCCGCGGTGTGCCCTGGCAGACCGCCCTCGGCGTGGTGTTCTTCTCCGGCGCGCTCTTCCTGCTTCTCACGCTCACCAATGTCCGCGAACAAATCGTCAACGGCATTCCCGACTGCCTCAAGCACGGCACCGCTGCCGGCATCGGCTTGTTCATCGCGTTCATCGGACTGCGCAACGCTCACATCATCGTTGCCAACCCAGCCACCTTTGTCGCGCTGGGCAAAGTTTCCGACCCGCAAGTTCGTCTCGCCGCCGCAGGCCTCCTGGTCATCGCCATTCTCATGGCCCGGCGCATCGGCAGCGCCATTCTTCTCGGTATCGTGGCAATCGCCCTCGCCGGGATTCCGCTGGGGCTCGCGCACTGGCCCGACCATCTTTTCTCCCTGCCGCATCCGGGCGGCACGTTCCTAAAGCTCGACTTCCGTTCCGCTTTCAAAATTGGTCTCGGCGAGCTGATCTTCGTCTTTTTCTTCGTCGATCTATTCGACAATGTCGGCACCCTCGTCGGTGTCTGCGAGCAAGGCGGCTTCCTGCGCGACGGAAAACTTCCTCGCGCCAGCCGCGCGCTACTGGCCGACGCTTTCGGCACCATGTTCGGCGCGCTGTCCGGTACGTCAACGGTTACCAGCTACATCGAGAGCGCCGCCGGAGTCGCCGCCGGCGCACGGACAGGTCTCGGCAACCTCGTCATCGCCGGGTGCTTCCTGATCGCCATGTTCTGCGCGCCGTTGGTCGCCGCGATTCCCGGCTACGCCACGGCCCCCGCGCTCATCCTCGTCGGCGCGCTCATGTGCGGCTCCGTCGCCAAGGTCCGCTGGGACGACTTCAGCGAAGCCTTCCCCGCCTTCCTAACGCTGGTCGCCACGCCCCTCACCTTCAGTATCGCCACTGGCCTCAGTCTTGGGCTGCTCTCCTTCACCTTTATTAAGGTAGGGACGGGCAAGTACCGCGAAATCAGTCCCTTGATCTGGGTTCTTAGCGTCCTCTTTCTCCTTCGCTACGCCTTTCTAAGCGGGGAGTAACGCTTGGAGTGCGGCGGCCAGGCGCCGCCTTTACGGTGCTAGCCCCACGATTATTGGTCGGAAGCGCCCAGCCGCCGCCTCTAGCCCGTCAGCCGCGTGATTACTTTTCAAAGACGCCCAACCTCCGCCGATCTTGTTCCCACCCAAAAACCTCGCTATCGTAATTTCGTCCTTCCGTAAGTCTATGCAGGTTTCCTCGTTGCCGGTTGTCTGCAAAAAACGCGACGCGAAGCGCAGCCGTTTGTCCGGAAAAAAGGAACCGAGAGGAAACGATGTCGCCGGGTACAAGCTCCAACACAACTCCGAAGCTGTACTCCGCTGTCATCGTCGTAGCCTCGATCGCCATTCCCGCGATTCTTCTCGCGCGGGTGCTACTTAACTTTCGCTATCAATTTTTCCTGACGCACGTGGAAGGCGCCTGGCTAGCCTGCGCTTCCGACTTCGTCCACGGAGTTTTCTACCGCCCTCTTTTCAGCCCGCTCGGCTACGGCGGCACGCGCTACTTCCCGCTGTACTTTGTTCTCACCGGGATCTTTTCCAGGATATTTGGCAGCCTCGAGACTTCCGGCCTGGCTCTGTCCTTGGTGAGCATCGTCCTACTCTGCTACGCCGCCTACGTCGTAATGCGCCTCTTCAACGTCAGTCTTCTGCTTCGCGCTGCCGGCGTCACCGCGATTCTGGCGGTCGCCACCACGCAACAAGCGCTTTTAGGCACCAAGGGCGATCCCTTGGCGGCCATGCTGAATCTTTGGGGAGTAGTGTTGTGCTTGAAGCCCAAGATCAGCCGAGCCTCGTTGTACCTGGCGGCTCTTCTTTTCACTCTCGCATTCGCCACCAAGCTGACCACCGTTTTCGGCGTTGCTGCCGTGGTTTTGGGCTGGGCTTTCGCGCGCCGCTACAAAGATGCTTTGCAAATGGCGCTGGCTACCGCTGGCGGCTACATCGTGGTGCTGGCGGCCATGTATCTCGGCAGCGACGGCCGCGTCTTCGGCATTTTCCGCGCCTGCGCTTCGGGCGGGGGATCGCTCCTCTACACGCTACAAGCGCCGATTCATCTGCTCTCCAAAGTGATGGAAGTCGATCCCGTAATCCTGTTGTTCCTGATTCCGGCCGCGGCGCTGGGCTTGGCTTCCTATAAAGAAGACAAGACCCAGATTTTGCCCATCTACTTTGTTCTGGCATTGCTCGTCGCCACGGTCATCTTCGGTTCCCCAGGCATTGGCATCAATCACTTGCTGGACTTGCAGGTGGCCGCCGTCCTGCTGATTGTCCTTTCCATTTCGCGCAGCCCGCAGCTTGCCGAGGCGGGCACCGGCCTGCTGGCCTTCAGCTTTCTCGTCGCGATCATTCCGACGGCGCAGGGCCTTCACAGCGACTTTCACCGGCGATCATTCCCTGCCGACGCGCAAGAGGCCGTGCAGCGCATCCCGGCCCCTGGCGGTACCGCCACCGATGCCGACACCCGGCCTATTTTGGCCGAGAACCCGCTAGTCATCCTCAAAGCTGGCAAGACGCCCTACGTGGCGGACCCGTTTATGTTTCGTATCCTTGCGCGTACGCATTCCGCTTTGGCTAAGGACTTCTGGGAGAAAATGACTCATCGCGGCTTTTCGGCCGTCATTCTTCAAAAGGATCCCAGCAGCGCTGAGGGGAAGATTTGGTACACGGACATGCACTTTGGCGGCGAGTTTCTGCGGGATCTCGATGCGAACTACACACTGAGTTACACCGTAGGGCAGATGTACGTCTTCACGCCGAAGCAGACGCAGCCCTGATCGTGGCCCGCGAACATAAAGCTACTGCGGCTCGGCTGGCCGCCGGAACCAAGCGAGGACGGGCAAGGAAATGGTAGCGATGGCCTCACTACAGACGTGCAGCAGCGGTCCCTTGGTGATCGCTCCGCTCGACGCCGATTCCACAATCGATCTGTCGCTGGTTCTCCCCACCTACAACGAAGGCAAAAACATCGTTGCGATGATCCAGCAACTCATCCCGGTTCTGGATTCCGTGCCCAGCCTGCAATACGAAATTATCGTCGTCGACGACGACAGTCCCGACCGCACTTGGGAAAAAACGCTCGAACTTACCGATCGATATCCGCAAGTCCGCGTGGTTCGCAGACAAGGCGAGCGCGGCTTGTCCACCGCCGTGATCCGCGGCTGGCAGGTTGCCCGAGGCCGAATCCTCGGCGTCATGGACGCGGACTTGCAGCATCCGCCCGAAGTTGCTGCCAAGGTCGCTCAAGAAATGCTGCGCGGAGCGGACTTGGGAATCGCCAGCCGTCACGTGGAAGGCGGTGGCGTCAGCGATTGGAGCCTTATCCGCCGCATCATCTCTCGCGGCGCGCAAATGATCGGCTTCATGCTTTTGCCCGAAGTCATCGGGAGAATTAGCGACCCGATGAGCGGCTTCTTCATGATCCGCCGCTCAGCTCTGCAAGGGCGCACCCTCAGCCCATTGGGCTACAAGATCCTCATTGAAGTTCTCGGCCGCGGCCAGGTCGGCTGGATCGCCGAAGTTCCCTACACCTTTCGCGAGCGCGTCGAAGGCGCGAGCAAGCTCACCAATCGCATTTACATCGAGTACTTCCAGCATTTGCTCCGTTTGCGGCTCTTTCTACTCCATGAATCTAGGTTCGTCCGGTTCTGCGTCGTCGGCTGCAGTGGCGTGGTCATCGACATGTCGCTGCTCTATCTGCTCAGCGATCCGAAAATGCTGGGCTGGGGCCTGACTCGCAGCAAGCTCCTCGCCGCTGAGGCTGCGCTCCTCAACAATTTCGTTTGGAACGACTTGTGGACGTTCGGCGCCATCGCGCGGCACCAAAACACGATGGGCCAGCGCGTCAAGCGCTTCCTCAAGTTCAACGCCATCTGCTCGCTGGGCATCTTCTTCAACGTCGTGATCCTGAACATCGAATTCAATTGGCTGCACATGGACCGCTATCTCGCCAATCTGATTGCCATCGGCCTGGTGACCTTGTGGAACTACAAGTCCAACAAAGAGTTCAGTTGGCGCGTCACCGCGAACCCAACCTCCACCTGAAACATCGAATATCTGTAGCCGCAGGCCCCAAGCGGGAAGCCCTGCATCGGCGCACGTAGTTGCAAATTGCCTTGGTAGGGGCGCAGCATGCTGCGCCCCATTTCAGCAAGATTGGTGCAAGCGGAGTCGTATGCTCTCTGATTCAAATCAGCCAACCAGGTCCGTTCTGAAAAATCCGCTGCTGTATTCGTCAATCGTCCTCGCGGTCATAGCACTCTTCGTAGGCTGGATTCTCTTTTCTCGCTGGCAGGAAAATCGCCGCATCGATCGGCTAGCCGCGAAAGAGGCGTCGCAAAAACAATTGGACAGTGACCGGGCGGCTCTTGAGCAATTCGGCGGCAAGGAGCTCGCAATCCAGAGCCTTTACGCCACCCCCGGAATCATTCACCGCGGCCAATCGACCCAACTCTGTTACGGCGTCGCCAACGCCAAGACCGTCACGCTCGAGCCGCAGTCCAATCCCGTTTGGCCGTCGTACTCCCGCTGCGTCGACGTCTCTCCAAAGAAAACCACGGTCTACACGCTGACGGTCCAAGACGCCGCAGGAAACGCAAAATCCCAAACCGTCGAAGTCAAAGTCCGCTAGTCGCAGCTCGCATCGCCGCCTCGTTTTCTTGACAAGCCTCAACCCGCGTCGCAAGATGACGCATTGCCGTCAGGTTTCAGCTAGCTTCACCTCTACGAAATGAGGTCGCACCCCATCGTGATCACCAGACGATCGTTCCTGGCCAACGCCAGTGCCTTGCTCGCCGCCGCGAGCGTGAAAACACCGCTTTGGGCGCACGCCGTTGCCGCCGAATCCGGTTTCCCGCCGGCCGCAACTCCTCTTCTTCTCGGCGTCGACTACTACCCCGATCAAACCCCCGAATCGCTTTGGGAAGAAGACGCCCGCATGATCGCGGAAGCTGGCCTTACCAACGTGCGGGTCGCCGAATTTGCCTGGTCCTTGATGGAGCCTTCCGAAGGGAAGTTTGATTTCGCATGGCTACATCGCTCCGTCGAAATCCTTCAGAAGCACGCCATCCTGGTGATTCTTGGCACGCCCTCCGCGGCTCCTCCACCGTGGCTCACCGCCAAGTACCCCGAAGTTCTCATGGTCAACGACCAGGGCATGACAGTTGAGCCGGGCGGCCGCCGCTTCACTTGCCCGACCAACAAAACCTATCGTCGGTTATCGCTCGCCATCGCCACCGAAATGGCGCGTGCATTCGCCGGCACCCCAGGCATCATCGGCTGGCAGATCGATAACGAGTTCACGCTTCAGCGCTGGGGCCGCTGCTACTGCAAGTCCTGCCGCACCGGTTTTCAGGATTGGCTGCGAGCGAAATACGGCAGTCTAGACACCATAAATCAGAAATGGGGCACGTCGTTCTGGAGCCAGGTCTACACCGACTTCAGCCAGATTCCAGTCCCGCTTCCTTCCAACGCCGACCCAAACCCCGGCTTGGCTCTCGACTACGACCGCTATCAATCTTTCGCCAACTGCTCTTTCCTCGGAGAGCAGCTCGCCATGCTCCGGAAAACGTGCCCCCAGCACTTCGTTACCACCAATAACGTCGGACTGGTCGACACCATCGACCAGCGCGAGCTCTTCCGCAATCTCGACTTCGCTTCCAACGACAACTATCCGGGCTTTTTCCAGATCGTCGCTCCCGAGACGATTCCGGCCGAAGCCGTGGTAACCACCGTCGCCCTCGGCCACGACATCATGCGCAGCGTCAAAGGCGGAAAGCCTTTCCTCATCATGGAAGAGCAAACCGGCAAGGCCGGTCAGCCGTTCTTCTCTCCTCAGCCCTATAAGGGCCAGGTCCGCCTGTGGACCTACCAGGCGATCGCGCACGGCGCGATGGGCGTGAACTATTTCCGCTGGGACACCGCCGACTTCGGCGCCGAGGAATACTGGCACGGCATCCTTACCCACGACCGCGCTAAGGGCCTCGCCTACGACGAAATTGTGCGAACCGTCCGCGAGCTCAAACAGCTAGGCCCCGAAGTCCTCAACTCTTCGTATCCGGCCGACGTCGCGCTCTGCTTCGATTCCAACTCCGATTGGGCCCTCGCGATTCAGCCCGGCCACAACAAGCTCAACTATCTTTCTCGCGTCATATCCTGGTACGCCTCGATCACCGGTGCCGGCGCCGCTACGGATTTGGTCAACGCCGAGTCCGATCTCTCCCGCTACAAGGCCGTCTTCGCGCCGCTTCACTACGTCCTCACCGAAAAGCAGGCCACCAACATCCGCGGTTTCGTCGAGCGCGGTGGCCTTTTCGTTAGCAGCTTCCGCCTCGGTGTAAAAGACGAGGCCAGCCAGATCGTTCGCACGCCACTTCCCGGTCTTCTCCGCGACGTCATGGGCGTAACCGTGAAAGACTACGTGCCCCTCTACGGAGAAAAGGTTGGCGTGAAATTTTCTCCTCTTCTCCCGGGCGCCGACGCCGAATGCACCCTCTGGGCCGACGTCCTCCAGCCCTCGTCCGCAACCGTCATGGCAAGCTACACTTCTGGGCGTTATCCCGGCGAGCCCGCCATCACCATCAACTCGTTCGGCCAAGGCAAAGCTGTTTACGTGGGCGCCGACCTCGAACCTGTTAGCCTCGCTCGCGTCCTCAGCATTCTGCTTAGCACCGCCGGCATCAAGCCCGCCCTCAACCTGCCTCGCGGCGTCGAACACACCGTCCGCCAGTCGGGCGACAAGCGCTGGATGTTTCTCCTGAACCACACCCCCGCGCCCCAAGCGATCACTCTTCCCGGCCCGCACAAGGATGCGCTCACCGGAGCCTCGCGAACCGGCGAGGTCAGCCTGGCCCCCTACGACGTGATGGTCCTGGCATCCTGATCGGGGTTAGCTCTAAAGGTTTGCATGTAGCGCCGCGCTTCAGCGCGGCATCTTCCCCGCAGGCAATCGCCTCTCGCACCCTTCGCCTGACTAGAAAGGCCGCTTGTGGCCGCAATTCCCCCGCATCTATAATGGCTGCGGGGCCATTCATCACCAGGAGACTTCCCGCCCCGGTATCCAGACGACGACCATGTCCGACCCACTCAAGCAGATCAAGCAGAAGCTGCAGGACGAAATTACGGCGCTCGAGCACGAGCTCAGCATCGAGCTGCCGAAAGAGATTGCCGTCGCCCGCGCCCACGGTGACCTCTCCGAAAACGCCGAGTACAAGTTCGCCAAAGAGCGCCAGGGCTACGTCAACGCTCGCATCGGCCAGCTCAAAAGGCGCATGGGCGACCTCGGCATGTTGAACCTAAGCAACATCCCCAAGGATCGCGCCGGCTACGGTTCTCGTATCGTCGTGCTCGACACTAATCGCGACGTCAAGATCGAATACAAGCTGGTCAGCACCGAAGAAGCCGACGTCGAAAAGGGCCTTATCTCCACCACCTCGCCCATTGGGAAGGCGCTGCTCAATCACAAGGTTGGCGATGAAATCCAGGTAACCACCCCGGCCGGCCAAAAAGAGTTTGAGGTTGTACGTCTCGTCACGATTCACGACGAGCCCTAGACACCGGCCCGCAAGGGCCTACAATAAAGTTATTCCGGCGGTTTATGGGGGAACATGTACGGGTATTGGGGTTCCGGACCCGCTCTGGGTCTACTAACTTTTCTCGGCTACCTCGCCTTTGTCATCGGCGTGGTCGTCCTTTGGCGCGGGCGCGACGACATTTTCCTCTGGCTCGATGAAGAAGCCAGCTCCCTTCGCAGGAATCTCTCTCGCCACGAGGCCGTAGGACCCTTCTACAGCCCGCGCGAGGAATCCTGGCTCAAGACCACTCCTTCCCATCTGGCTCGCACGCTGAGCCGCGTGCCGCGCAGCCGTCTTAGTTGGGGCGCGCTTCTCCTCTTTCTCGGTCCACTCCTGATCGTTCTCGACTTCTTTGTTTAGACCATCTTCATCTTCCGCGCTGTCTAGGTGCATGTGAAGCCTGCTCTGATCGTTCACGGCGGCGCGTGGGATATCCCCGACGAAGCCGTGGACGCCTGCAATTCCGGCTGTCAACGCGCTCTCGCTGCCGGCTGGTCCATCCTCTCCGGCGGCGGCTCCGCGCTCGACGCCGTCGAAGCCGCCATCGTCGTCCTCGAAGATGACCCCGTCTTCGACGCTGGTTACGGTTCCCATCTGAATCTCGACGGCCGGGTCGAGTGCGACGCCATCGTTATGGACGGCGCCACCCTCCGCGCCGGCTCCGTCGCTGCCTTGCAGCACATCCGCAATCCCATCCGCCTAGCCCGTAAAGTGCTTGAAAATTGCCCGCACATGATGCTCGTCGGCAAGGGCGCCGAGCGCTTCGCCACCGCGCAGTCCATCCCGCTCTGCGACCCCAAAGAATTGATTGCCGAGTCCGAGTGGCAAGCCTGGCAGCTTTGCAAAAAAGATCAGCACGCCGCCGCGCATCATCGCGGCCACGAGCAAGGCACGGTCGGCGCCGTCGCCGTTGACGCCAAGGGCGCGCTCTTCGCCGCCACGTCCACCGGGGGCACCTGCTGCAAACTCCCCGGCCGCGTCGGCGACTCCCCGCTGATCGGCTGCGGCTGCTACGCCGACTCCGAAGCCGGCGGCGTCTCCTCCACCGGCTACGGTGAAGCCATCATGAAAATCGTCATGGCTAAAACCGCCGTCGACTACCTCCGCCACGCCGCAGCCGAATTCACCAACGCCGCTGCGACCGCAGTCGGCCTCGCCTCGCCCGCCGCGAACTTCCCCGCCATGCTCGCCGCCCGCGAATCCATCCATCTCCTCGCCAAACGCACCCACGCCACCGGCGGTCTCATCCTCCTCGACCGCCACGGCAACCCCGGCTTCGCCTTCAACACCCCCCGCATGGCATATGGCTATGTAACCCCCAGCGGCTCCTTCCTGACTGCCGTCTGAAGGGTGTAACGTAGCGCCACCCTTGAGGGTGGCACCGCCATGACAGCATTTGCCGCGCAGTACTATTGATGGAGCTACGTACACAGTAGACAATGTTGAGAATTGCGCAGCCAAAACCGACCAGAGGATCGCGGTGGAGACGACTTCATCTCAATGGAGCGCATGGAGGCTCATGAAACTGTTCCTCGTAATTGGTCTGGGCATAATCGCGAGTTTTGGCCTGACCGTTCTTGCTGAATTCTTTTGGCTCAGTTCCGGGGCTAAAACGGTGTGGCATGTTTACCCTGAGTTCTTCTTCATCCCGATGATAGTGGGAGCAGGAGTTGGCTTTACCGCCAGGAGGAAAGCGGTGCTCGCCGCCGCGTTGAGCCTTGCGCCGTGGGCGGTGTGGTTGGTTGTCGGGGTAAACGCCGGACACTCAACCACGTCTCGCTGGGCTATCACGATAGCCCTCGTTTCGGTGTACTTCGCAGTGGGGGTCGGTGCGGCGGCTCTCGTAGGCCGTCGCATGGTCCGTTCTGTGGCGAGGAGTAGCCAGTCTCCGTCTCAAGAGCATGCTTAACTCGCCTGAGACCAACAGGAGCAAGACCAACGCAGGAGTCTTGTTGTGGCCACAATCTTCCTTTGGGCAGCATACATACTGTGTTTCCTAGGCGGTCTGTGGATCGTCGTCTTGGCCTGGCAGAAGGGCATTCTGTGGGGCCTAGGTTGTCTGTTCTTCCCGGTTCTTCAGCTCATCTACGTCGCTCTGAACTGGAAGCAAGCGAAATCCGCGTTCTTCCTGCAGGTCGCGGGATTCGTGTCATTCCTAGTTTACGTTGCCATCAGCAACTGATCGATGGCCGGGCGGCGTGGCGCAGCCTTACGCGGTGAAAGACACTCTCCGCTAGCCTTCTCGCACCGACTCGGACCATTCGCGCTGTCACAACCGCCGTTCACCCCTTAATTCTACCCATTCCCTGCATAATACTTAACCATTCGATACTTTTCTGCTATTCTTTCCCGTGTTTGTTTACCCCGAGTCCCATCGTGCCAAGCGCTTTCTGACTGCCTCGCCTCCTGCGTCGCACTTGCCGTTACGATGCCAACGGGTAATGCTCTCTTCCCCGCTTCCGCTTGCCGCCACACTACCGCACGCGCAACCCTTTTACTTTCATCGACATCCTTCACAGTTCCCACGACACCCGGGGGCTGGGGACTCCCAGTCCTTACTTCTCTTCGTCACCTCATTAGCTCGTTCCTTACCGACACTCACTCCCGCAACTCCCAGTGGAATCAATCGTTTACTTTATGACTCGCTGTATACCCGGGGGTGGGGGTCCCCAGAGTCGCCCTTTGCGCGTTCCGGACCCTTTTGCGAAACGCATGGCATGCGAAGATCCCTCTCTTTCCTCTTTTGCCCGCGACACTCGTCCCCGGTCCGGGCAGCAGCCGGACCGCCCGCCACTCCCTACTAACTCTTTTGCTTCCTGCCTATTCCTCCGCACCTCGTCACTCGTCACACGCCACTCGCCACTGCCTTTCAGACTTCTCTTCCCGCCGCCGCTCCCGACGCCCACGCCCACTGAAAATTAAATCCACCCAGCCAGCCCGTCACGTCCACAACCTCGCCGATGAAAAACAACCCCCGCACCTTCTTACTCTCCATCGTCTTGCTCGACAGCTCGTCCGTATCCACCCCGCCCGCCGTGACTTCCGCTTTCTCGTACCCTTCGGTCCCCGAGGGCCGCACTTCCCAGTGATGCAGCTCCTCCTCCATCAGCTCCAATCCCCGATTCGTCCAATCTTCGGGCGCGTGCTTCTCCATCCAGCGATCCGCCAACCGCTGCGGCAAAACTTTCCGCAAAGCCGTGCGCGCCGCCGCCAAATCCCGGCGCCTGCTCCCATCGCGCAGCGGTGCAGTCCAATCGCAATCTGGCGCCAGATCGACTGTCACCGGCTCCTTCGTCTTCCATCCCCAATACGACGAAATCTGCAAAATCGCCGGGCCGCTCAACCCGCGGTGCGTGATCAACATTTTTTCCCGGAATCTCTGCGCCCCGCACGACGCCGTCACCACCGCCGAAACTCCCGCCAGGTCGCAATACGCCCGCGCATCTCCCCGCCCAAACATCAGCGGCACCAACCCCGGCCGGCACGCCACAATCGCATGTCCGAACTGCTTCGCCACCTCGTACCCAAACGCCGTCGCCCCCATCTTCGGAATCGACAGCCCGCCGGTAGCCACCACCAGCACCGGCGCCGCAAACTCGTCCTCCCCACCCCGCTCCGCGTTAGTCGCCCGAACCACAAACCCGCCGTCGAGTCGCACTTCCGCCACGCGAGCATTCACAAAGATCTGCACACCAGCCTTCGCGCATTCCGCCAGCAGCATCCCCACGATATCCGCCGCCGACCGGTCGCAAAAAAGCTGCCCCCGCGCCGCCTCGGGATAAGGTCTCTTCTCGTGATAAGGAATCTTGTGCTTCTCGACCAGCGCCACGAAGTCCGCCGGCGTATACCGCGCCAGCGCCGACTTGGCAAAGTGTGGATTCTCCGAGAGAAAATTCTCAGCGGTGCTATGCAGATTCGTGAAGTTGCACCGCCCGCCGCCCGAAATCAAAATCTTCTTCCCAACCCGCTCCGCCCGCTCCAGCACCGCCACCCGCCGCCCGCACTTGCCGGCCTCGATCGCACACATCAACCCCGCCGCCCCAGCGCCCAAAATCACCACATCAAATGTCTGCTTCACGGAGATAAGCTATCGCACTCCACCGCCGCGTGCGAGCCTTCGCGACGTTACCGCTTCGCGAAGCGGTTCAAATTGACCTCTGCCGCCACAGCCTCTACGATGAAGAAGATGAAAACAAAAGCTCTCGGATTCGTCCTCCTTCTTTGCCTGCTGCCCGTCGCGGCGGCCGCGCAGAGCGCGCAAACCGTCGACCAGATCGTTGCCAAGGTTCTGGCCGCGCGCGGCGGCCTGCTCAAGATTCGCGCTGTGAAGTCCCAGCGCATCACCGGGACCATTTCCTTTGGCCCCGACGCCTCGGGCCCGTTCTTCGTCGAGCTCAAGCGCCCCCTGAAGATGCACATGCAGATGACCTTGCAGAACTTGACCATGATCCGCGTCTATGACGGGCGGCAAGGCTGGGCCAACAATCCTTTCGCGGGGAAAATCAATCCCGATCCCATGACCGAGGAAGATCTGCGCAACATCTCGGAAGAAGCCGACTTCGACGGCCCGCTGATGGACTACCGGCAAAAGGGCAATCAAGTCGAGTTGGTTGGAAAAGACAGAGTCGAAGACAAAGACGTCTGGCGGTTGAAGCTCACGACGAAAAAAGGCGACGTCCGCTACTACTCCGTCGACGCCAGCTCGTTTCTGCTGCTCAAGTGGGAGGGCCAGCGCCAGGCGGAAGGCAAAGAGTTTCCGGTGGAATCGTATTTCCGCGACTATCGCGACGTGAACGGTCTGAAGTTCGCGTTTGAGGTGGATTCCGGCAGCTCGGTAACGAGCCTAACGCAGAAAATCCTGATCAACAAGATCGAGCTCAATCCGCAACTCCCCGATTCGGAGTTTGCGAAGCCCGCTCCAGACGAAAGCTCCTCGCCTGCGCCCCCTCGGGCGGCACCTCCCGGCTCGCGATAGGGCTACGCGGTGAACGCAAAAAACAAGCCGACAATTCCGGTGGCACCAGTGGGTTTGTGTACGAATTGCGCGAACGCGCGCCGCATCGAGTCCGAGCGTGGTTCCGTCTTCTTTCTGTGCCAACTTTCAGTAACCGACACGCGCTACACCAAGTATCCACGCCTGCCGGTGCTCTCTTGCCCGGGCTACGAACCGTTGCCAAAACTAGGATGATACATATTACGGTATATATAGTTATCGTAAACTACTAGACCTCGAACTTCGCTGCGAGGTCATCTGATGCCATCTCGTTCCGCACCATGGCTCATAGCAACCCTTTTCGCATTCGTCTGGCCGGTGCTAGCCCGCGCCGACAAGCTGGAAATTACCAGCGCTCCGGCTGGCGCCACCGTCGAGATCGACGGCGTGGCTGTTGGAACCACACCCTACGAAAAGGATTTTCCTGGGGGCTACTTCCACCGTACGAAGACCGCGCTGGGTTCGCGACTGGAGCACGCCATGGTGGCGCGCATTAGCCTGATCGGCTATGCCACCAAGGAATTACAACTCAGCGAAGGCCCGATGAACTGGGTCGGACTGAATGGGCGGAATCATGGCGAATACTGGCTGCTGAAGAGCGCTCACTTTCACGCCGCTCTGGATCCGATCTCGGAGGTTTTCACCGGGAGCGTCGCAGCAAAACTCTCTAAGAACGCAAGTACTGACGATTCTGAGGTCGAACTGTCGCTGGAAGAACTGATTGCCCGAACGAAACCCGCGGTTGTGTACCTGAAAGGATTGCAGAAAGCGGGCACGGGCTTTTTTGTCAGCGATACCGGAGTGATCGCGACGAACGCGCACGTGGCGCGTGGAGAGGAGTCGCTGCTCGCGGAGCTACCGGGCGGCCAGAAACTCGAAGCAAAAGTCGTCTATATTGACGCCGATCTCGATATCGCGCTGGCGAAAGTCGAAGGCAACAGTTTTCCTCATTTGACGCTGGCGGAAGCTACGACAGTTCGCCAGGGAGAAAGTGTTCTGGCAATCGGGAATCCTGGCGACGCGATGCTCTTTAGCGTCACGAAAGGGATTGTCAGCGCCGTGGGAAAATTTCCGAGCGCAGGTCCCGGCACCTGGATTCAGACCGATACGCCCATCAATCCCGGCAACAGCGGTGGCCCACTGCTGAATTCGAGCGGCGAAGTGGTGGGCATCAACACGCAAAAACTGGTGAAGAAAAATGTTACCGGAATCGGATTCGCACTGAGCGCCACCGATCTGCTGGCGGTGCTCCACCGATTTTATCCGGGTGTCTCGACGCCCCACCGATCGAATGCGCCGATGAACATCGCAACCGTTACTCCGTCACAAACTACTGTCGCCACGGAGTCTTCACCCACTGAGAGCGTGCCTCAAGAACCCGCAGCAGCTTCGATCGAGACTGCGACGCAAAAGCGTGCCGGCTTCGGCACGATCGCGGTAACGTCCGATCCGGACGGCGCGGAAATCTATGTGGACGAGAAATTTGTCGGAAACAGTCCGGCAAGACTAAAACTGCCGGCGGGCACGCACGCGATTGTGCTGCGATGCTCAGCCTGCGTGGAATGGAAGCGGGAGGTTGAAGTGATGAAAGACAGCCAAGTAAATCTGAAGGGCGTACTTCGATCGGAATGACAATTTTCACGGTGGCCTAGGGGACGGCGCAGGCTTGATTGCGAGGCTGAAGGCGGTGTGCTAGCATCCGCCTGCTGGAGAACGGACCAGGGAAAAGTTTCGTGAGACCTTCGCCCTCGCGCCTTGCGGGGACCCAGGTAGAGGCCACGTTCTCCTCCTCATTACTCCGAGTTACATCAGGCGCAGGCCCGCGCCTACCACCTACAGGGCGGACCTCGCCAGTTCGATCTCGACCTTGACGTCGCGATCAGCCGGAACAGGGAGGTCTGTATGAAGAGCTATCTCACCAAGGACATTCGAAACGTAGGCATTGTCGGCCACGGCGGCACCGGCAAGACGCAACTGGTGTCGTCGTTGTTGTATGCAGCGGGAATGACACCCCGATGGGGAAAAGTAATGGAGGGCAGCACCACCACGGATTGGGACGAAGAGGAGATTTCGCGAAAGATTTCCATTCAAACGGGACTCGCCTACGCCGAATGGCCGTGCACGCTGTGCGGCGGCGGAAACGTAAAGATCAATTTCATCGACCTGCCGGGATATTCCACGTTCATCACGGAGGCGAAAGCGTCGCTGATCGCCGCGGACTCCGCGCTGATCACCGTGGATGCCCACGTGGGCGCGCAGGTGACCACGGAAAAAGTTTGGGACTATTGCACCGAGTACGACATCCCACGCGCGTTTGTGCTGACGTGGATGGACCGCGACCTGTCGAGTTTCGAACGCTCGATGGAGTCGCTTCAGGATGTATTCGGACGCAACGTGGTGGCGCTGCAGCTTCCGATCGGGACGGAGCGCGGATTTCGCGGCGTCATCGATCTGGTGGGCATGAAAGCCCACATGTACAAGCCAGACGGAGATGGGAAACCCTCGATCGAGGAGATTCCCGCCGCACTCGCCGACGAAGCCCAAGAAGCGCATGAGAAGCTCGTCGAAATGATTGCCGAGGGCGACGACGAACTGATGGAGGAGTTTTTCCGCGAAGGCACGATTCCGATCGAGGACCTGATTCCCGGAGTGCGCAAGGCCATCGTGGCCGAGAAGATTTTTCCGGTGCTGATGGTCTCGGCGCTGCACAACGTGGGGACGGCCAGCTTGTTGACGTTCATCGCGGACGTGCTGCCGCATCCCGACGAGCACTCGCAAGTGGGCTTCAAGGAACCGAGCGGCAAAGGCGATCGCATCGAACGAAAGTATGAAGACAGCCAGCCCGTGTCTCTGTTTGTCTTCAAGACGCTGGCCGATCCTTTCGCGGGGCGCATCAACTATTTCAAGGTGAAGAGCGGCGTGCTGAAAAACGACGCTACGCTGCAGAACTACAACCGCAGCATGCCCGAGCGTTTTCAACACACGCAGGTGGTGCAGGGCAAACAGCTCAGCGAAGTGGCAGAGTTGCACGCCGGGGATATCGGCGCGATCGCCAAGCTAAAGGAGACGACGACCGGCGAAACCGCGGGTGACAAAACCTCGCCGATTTTCTACAGCCCCGCGCAACTGCCGGAGCCTTCGATTACTTTCGCGATCGAGCCGAAGACGCGCGCGGACGAAGACAAGATCGGCGTGTCGATCCACAAAATCCTGGAAGAAGATGCAGCGCTGCGGTTTTCACGCGACCCGCAGACGAAAGAGTTCTTGCTGGCAGGCTCGGGACAGCAGCACATCGAAGTGGTCGTCGCCAAGCTGCACAAGCGATACCACGTCGACCTAACGCTGAAGCCGCCGAAGGTGGCGTACCGCGAGACCATTCGCGGAAAAGCCGATGCGGAAGGGAAGCACAAGAAGCAGTCCGGCGGGCACGGGCAGTTCGGCGTGTGCCGCATCAAAATGGAGCCGGCGGAGCGCGGCAAGGGCATCGAATTCGTAGATGATGTTTTCGGCGGCGCGATTCCCCGCAACTGGATTCCTTCGGTGGAACGTGGGATCCGTGAAGCTGCCGCGCGCGGGTACCTGGCCGGTTTTCCGGTGGTCGACTTCCGCGCTACTTTGTACGACGGGAAGTATCACGACGTGGATTCTTCCGACATCGCGTTCAAGATCGCCGGATCGCTGGCGTTCAAGGAAGCAATGAAGCAAGCAAGGCCCGCGTTGCTCGAGCCGGTCATGCACGTCGAGGTCTATGCGCCGGATCAATACTCAGGCGACTTGATGGGCGATCTGAGCGGCCGGCGCGGACGCATCGCGGGCAGCGAAGCACGCGGCCACAACGTCATCATCAAGGCGCAGGTGCCGTTTGCCGAGATGCTCACGTACGCGAACGACCTCATCTCTAAAACGCAGGGCCGAGCCAGCTATTCGATGGAGTTTTCCCACTATGACTACGTGCCGAATGAGCTGGCCGACAAAGTGATCTCGGCGCACAAGGCCGCGCACGGAGAGCAACTCGTCGAAGAAGAAGCGTAGGCGCAATGGGCTCTCTATAGCACGTGTCATCCTGAGGCTACCCGACGAGGGTAGCCGAAGGACCTCAGTCACAACCCGAGCACCCAGAAAAATAGCGTCAGCGCGACGCTAGCGCTTGCAGCAGCTTCTCTCGCGCGTCCGCAATCTGGATGCGCGCGTCATTCACGTTCGTGAATGACGGGGTCAGCGCCACATAGAGCGGGTGCAGCGAACGCACAAACTCCTGCAACTCCTTCAGCTTCTCCGCCGCTGGTTTCGGCGACGTGCGCAATTCAGCTTCCGCAGCGCCAATGATCTTGTGGAACGCCGCGACTTCGGACGCTTTCGGAGCCGTGAAATTTCCAGGCGCGGGTCCGCCGGTCAGCTCTTGGTAAAACGCAGACGGGTTTGCGGCTTCTGCGACTCGTTTCTCGGCCAAGTCCAGCGAATCCTGCTCGAACCACAGCGCCTGTCCCCAATCAAAACCGGTTTCCGGCAGCGCACGTACGACCGCCGCGACCTGCTTGCGCTGTTCTTCCTTGATCGATCGGCTGTGAGCCGCCTGGGTCAGCGCCTGAAAATTCGAGAGCAGCGCTGTCTTGGCGACCAGCGCGAAGATCAGCGAGCCTCCCTGCGCCAGATGCTGGGAGAAGCGAATGCCCGCGAGCCACGTGTCGACCGCTTTTTGCGTGTCGCCTTTTGACGCCAAGCGCATGCCGTAGAGCGTGTTAAGCCGCGCCAGCACGCGGGCGCGCGGAACGTAAGCGATGGAAGCCGCAGGCCCCGCCTCGTAGTCGAGACCCCAATCGCATTCGGGAAGCCTGGTGGCGCGCTGCATCCCCTGGATCGCGGCGTCGTTCTGATCGAGGATCGGGCCGAGTTTGGCTTCGTCCCACGGCGCTTCACCGGCGGCGGTTTTCTCGAGCAGATCGGTGACGGCCTTGTCGGCCGGCGGATCTTGAAGATCGGCGAAGGCCAGCCAGTAGCGAAGCGCGGCGTTGCGCGTGGTAACCGGGCGCTTGAATTGGGCGCGGGCTGGTGTTGCGCAAAAAATCAGCAAGACGACAGCGATCCACTTTGCATTTCGCATATTTGCCTCTAGTCCTCTCTTCGCCTCGTGCCGTGTCGCTATTCCTTCGCAAGAACTTTCAAAGCACTGCTGTTGCCGCGAAAATTGGGGAGACTCCGTCGCGAAGCGTCGTCCAAGGCGGCGTCGAACCGTGACGAATCGTTCACAGCTAGTTGCGTTAGTACAAAAATCGGCAGTGGTGCTGGCCGCGCTGCGGAAGTGGCAGCTGTTCTTACTGTGAGCTCTACGGGTTGCGGCGCTCGCTGCCTTAGTGCCAGCCACAGCGATGCAGCCAGGGCCAATGCAGCGGCGGCTCCGGCTGCGGCACGTCGCGTGCGATCCGGCGCAGGGGCGGCGGTGGGTAGCGCCCGCGGACGGCGCGGTTGAAATTCGCGGAGAAAACTCTCCAGTTGCTCGTCGTGCTGTTCCATCGTCACACCTTCTGAGAATCCATCTGCCGATACGGCTGCAATCGTTCACGTAGTTTGCCGAGCGCGTAGCGGTAGCGCGATGCGACCGTATTCAGCGAGACGCCGGTCGCCGTCGAAACCTCTTCCAACGTCATGCCGCTCCAGATCCGCATCACCACCACTTCCCGCTGCTCTTCCGGTAGCTCCTGCAGCGCTGCTTGCAGAGCAAGAGATGCTTCGCGGTTGCCATCGCAATGCTCCAGCCAGATGCTTTGTGCTTCGAGCGGCACATCGCGGTGTCCATCGCGACGGGCATTCAGCGCGGTGTTGCGGACAGCGCGATACAGATATGCTGCCGGCACGTCCGGTACAACCACATCCCGCTGCAACAATCGCAGGAAGACCTGGTGCACGACGTCTTCAGCGGCGGCTGCGTCGGAAACGAACGAGCACGCGTACGCCAGCAGCGCTGGACCGTGCCGGTCGTAGAGCTGCTTGACCTCGTCGGCGCTGAGTGTGCGCTCGGGCAAGTTCGGCGTTCCGCGGGTTCCAGCCTCCGGGTATATGACACAGCAGCGGGGCGGAATTGTCTAAGGCTCGTTGTCGCGGTTGGAATCGCCCTCGAATACGGCTACGAGAGCCGTGGAAGGAACATGCCAGTGTGCTGCTGGTGCTCCGTGAAGCGGGGGCCGAATTCCTGGACTAGGAAGGATTCTTCGCGGCGTGCTTTGAAGTAGAACGAGAGCCAAGCGATGCCCAAGGCCGCGAGTCCACGGATTTCGCCGACGGCAACCGCAGTCCCAAGGATCGCAAGCAGGATGCCGGTGTAAATCGGATGACGAATGGAGCGGTACGGGCCGCTGCGAATCAGTTCGTGGTCTTCTTTCAGCGTAACCACGCCGCTCCAATTTGAGCCGAGATGCCAGCGGGCCCAAATCGCGATGCCGACTCCCGCCGCCGTCAGCGCAACGGCAGTCCATTCCGTTGCGAGGGCGTCCGGAACAAAACGCGTGTCGAGCCATGAGTACCAACGGCCTGACCGCAACAGATAGAACGCGGCAACCAGCGGAAGCACGTAGAACAGGCGCTGGAAAGGATCTTCACGCCGTTTCGTTCTCTTGAGCTTGAACGCGGAGACCAGCCAGTACAGGGCAAAAATCGTCCAGAGGCCACCGATGATGGCGCCAAAATCGGGTTTCGGATTCCACGTGAAAACATTCGCGATGAAAAGGAAGCTGCTCACGCTCATGCATGCCTCATGAAGAAATGTACGACTTCTCCGAGTGGTGTCAAGTCGGCCGGCCCGTGTGGCTGGCGCTCGGCGGCGACGCCAAATTGGTGCTTGCCGCGGGAAACAGGGCCGCCAAAATGGCAGCTATTATGAAGAACAAACCTTCGCACAAATATGGGCCACAGACGCAGGCGATTCACGCTGGAGAGGGCGTTCGTCATGGCGTTAGCGGGCCCGTGGGGGCATCCATTTGCCGGACGTCTTCGTTCACGTTTTCCTCGACGGCAGAGATGAAGCGATGGGCGGAGGGCAAGAGCAAAGCCTATATCTACACGCGCTACGGCAATCCGTCGCTGGCCATCGTGGAAGGGAAAATTGCAGCGATGGAAGGAGCGGAAGCCGCGGTGGTGACCGCTTCGGGGATGGCCGCGATCTCCCACGCCCTGATCAGCGCGTTGAAGTGCGGCGATGAACTGATTTCGACGGCGCAAGTCTATGGCGGAACGTACCGGCTGATGCGCGATGTCTTCCCGAACATGGGAATCAAGGTGCATCAGGCGGGCGTCGATCTGGCGGGCATCGAAAACCTAGTGACGCCGCGGACGAAAGTTTTGTACGTGGAGACGCCGACGAATCCCACTGTACGGCTGGTGGATTTGCACAAGGCCATCGCGTTTGCGAAGAAGCACAAGCTGATCTCCATCATCGACAACACGTTTGCCACACCCGTTCTGCAGCAGCCAATCGCGATGGGCTACGACATAGTGGTGCATAGCGCGACGAAAGCGCTCGCCGGACACTCTGACGTGATCGCAGGCGTGGCCGCGGGCAGCAAGCAATGGATGGACCGCATCCAGCACATGGTGATTTATCTGGGCGGGTCGATGGATCCGGAAGCGGCCTTTTTGCTGAATCGCGGAATCAAGACGCTGGCGTTGCGCGTGAAGCGCATGGGTGAAAACGCGATGGCGGTGGCGAAATATCTCGAGAAGCATCCGAAGGTTGCGCGCGTGCACTATCCGGGGCTGGCTTCGCATCCGGATCATAAGCTGGCGAAGCGGCAGATGCGCGGATTCGGGTCTATGCTGGCCTTTGATATGAAGGGCGGGCTGGCGGCGGCGCGGCGCTTCTGCGATCGCGTTCAATTGTTCCTGCTGGCAGCGAGTTTGGGCGGCGTGGAATCGCTGGTGGTTTTACCGGCGTACACTTCGCATTACAACATGACGGTGAAAGAGTTGGCGAATGCAGGGATAACACCGGGAACGGTGCGCGTTTCGATCGGTATTGAAGACCCGGAAGATTTGATCGCCGATCTGAAGCAGGCGCTGGCATGAGGGTTAAACGCCGATGACGGGAGACGCCGCTCGGGCTTTTGCAAATCAATGGATCGCGGCCTGGAACTCACATGATCTGGAACTGATCCTCTTGCACTATGAAGATTCCGTGGAGCTGACTTCTCCGGTTGCCGCCCAGCTTCTGGGAAAGTCCGATGGCAGGGTCGCGGGAAAAATAAACCTGAGAGCCTACTTTCAGCGAGGGCTGGAAGCTTACCCCGAGCTGCACTTCGAACTCGACAGCGTGTTCTGGGGAATAAACAGCGTCGTGCTTTGCTACGCAAATCAGAAGGGGACACGCTCGGCAGAGTTCATGGAACTCACGTCCACGGGGAAAGTCGCACGGGTGGTGGCTAACTACAGCGCCTAGCCTCGGCTGGGAACGAACCTTCTAATCTGGCCGGCCTGAAGACCGGCCACTACATTGCAGAAAAAGATGGGGCAGAAACAAAAACGGGCGGTGCGCCGAAGCGCACCGCCCGAAATCGTTTTTTGTGAAGTAGCTTTAGAGGGGTTGGACGTTCGAGGCCTGCAGGCCCTTGGGGCCCTTGGTCACTTCGAATTCAACCGCTTGGCCATCGTTCAACGACTTGTAGCCATCAGCCACGATCGCGGAGAAATGGACGAAAACGTCCTCACCGCTCTGGCGCTGGATGAATCCAAAGCCCTTGCTCGCGTTGAACCACTTCACTGTTCCTTGTTCTTTACTCACTGCTGTACTCTTTTCTGTTGACCGCTTCGCGATCACACTTGAGCCCGGCCGGGTTGGGGCCAAACTCATTATTATTGAGCTATCTGGTGCCTCGACTCCGAACCCCTCAACAGAGTTACGGGCCGTCTTTGGTGGTTTCCTTGCCACCCGCCAAGCGGGCAACAAAAAAGGCCGCAAGTTTGACCTTGCGACCGCTTTCACTTCCAAAGGCGATACAAGAGCAACAAACGCATAACCACCGTACCACGAAAGTACCTCGGCGTCTAGCGGTTTCTTTTGGCGGGTTCGCGGAGGTACTTGTCTACCTCGGCCACTCCGAGATGATGATCGGTAGGGGGTCAGGAGGGCTTCGAGGTCGCGGCGGACCCAGGCAGCGATGGAGCCTTCTCGGTAGACCGCCCAGGAAAGCATGGCGCCGTCGTTGAAATGCTGAATCAGGCGGGCGAGACCGGCGGTGTCGCAGGCCCGGAGTTCGCGGGCGGCCACGGCTTCGTCGAGGAGTTTCTGTGTCTCCCGGCGAAGGGCGCGGAACTGGGCAAGCGTGATGGCGTGGAAGTCTGGGTCGGTTAGATCGATCTGGAGATAGGCGAGGCCGTTGGCCACCGCTTCCGGCGTGGGAGCGAAGCCGGTGCAATCGGCGTAGAGCTCGACCAGAGCCTTGAGGGGCGACGCATGTTTGGCGCGGGCGTCGGCGAATTGCCGCGGGACTGCGGCTGGGGCTGTGCGGCACGCGGCCAGGAGCAGGCCGCGCTTGGTGCCGAAGCGCTGGATCAGTGTGGCGGGAACGACGCCGGCTTCCTTGGCGACGTCGGCGAGGGTGAGCTGCGTGGGACTGCGGCGCTGCACGACGCGGCCGGTTGCAGCGAGAATTTCTTCGTCCGAGGTTTCGCGGGGGCGCGGGCTCATGTTGATTGGCGATTATAACTGAATGGCCGTTTAGTTTCCTCTTGACATTAGTAAATGAGCGTTTAGTATTATCGCGTCTGCCAGGGGCTTTAGCGAGACACTCTGCCACACTTTGAAGGCTTTGAGACGAGCCCGCGGCTACGTGCTTAGCTCCGGCAACATTCGGCACAGACAAGAGTGTCTGTGCTACCTCGGAGGTTCCTATGGACGCCCCTGTTTCTTACCAACCGCCCGATCTGCGCAGACGAATCGCGCTGGTTGCCGGAGCGACGCGCGGCTTGGGGCGCGGAGTGGCTCTGGCGCTGGGTGAGGCTGGGGCGACGGTGTATTGCACGGGACGCAGCACGCGGGCGAACCGGCGGCCGAAAAGCCGGTCGAAGAAAGCGTCGCCCTTCGATCACGCAAGACGCCCGGAAACGATTGAAGAGACGGCGGAGATGGTTACGGCGCGTGGCGGCACCGGCATTGCGGTGGTCGTCGATCACACGGATGCGAAGAAGGTTGAAGAACTGGTCGAGCGGATTCGCAAAGAGCAGGGCAAGCTGCACATCGTGGTGAACGATATTTCTGAACTCACTCCAGCGGACTTCGGTAAGACCTTCTGGCAACTCAATCTGGAGAACGGCTTTGCGAACCTTCGCAATGTGGTGCACTCGCACATCATCACCAGCCACTACGCGGCGCCGCTGCTGATCGAGACGGCCAAGGACACAGCGTCGCCAGGCCTGATCGTCGAAATCGGCGACGGCGATTCGTACACCTACCGCGGGCACCTTTTCTACGACCTGGTGAAAACGACGGTGATTCGTCTGGCGTTCGCGATGGCGCGCGAACTGCGGCGGAAGAACGTCGCCGCGGTGGCGTTGACGCCGGGATTCCTGCGGTCGGAAGCGATGCTGGAACACTTCGGTGTCACCGAAGCGAACTGGCAAGAGGCGACGAAGAAAGATCCGGACTACGGAAATTCCGAGACACCGCTCTTTGCAGGGCGCGCAATTGCCGCGCTCGCAGCGGACGCGAACCTGATGAAAAAGTCCGGGCGGGTGTTCAGCTCGTGGAATCTATCCGACGAGTACGCGTTCAGCGACGCGGACGGCCGGCGGCCGCATTGGGGACGACATTTTGTCGCCAAGTATGGCGACTGCATGAAGACATGCGGCGAGGCGTTCTACGAGCATTGGTCCGGCGGTCCAATCGATATGATTTACGCCAACTGGCCATAATTGCTCACAGCCCTACGGGAATTCCTGAGACGCGGCGCACTCAGACTACACCGCCAAGGAGATGCTCCGCGGTATGCCGGACGGCCATGGTGATAAGCCGCCGCCTCAACCTGGTTTGACGTGCTACCATCTCGCCAACGAATGAAGGCGCATGTGAGGGCGCATGCCGCACGTTGGCCAGAAGTTTGGGCGCTATCGCATCGAAGAGGAGATCGGCGCGGGTGGTATGGGCGTCGTTTATCGCGCGTACGACGAAAAGCTAGAGCGCGATCTGGCCATCAAGGTACTAGCTTCCGGCGCGCTGAGCGACGCAGCGGCGCGCAGGAGGTTCCGCAACGAAGCCCTTGCACTGTCCCGGCTGAATCATCCATCCATTCAAACCATCCATGACTTCGACAGCTTCGAAGGCGACGATTATCTAGTCAGCGAACTGGTGCCGGGGATGTCGCTGGACACGCGGTTGCGGTCGGGCTCGCTTCCGGAGAAGGAGGCGGTCGATCTCGGCATTCAGTTGGCGCAAGGCCTGGAGGCGGCTCATGCGGCGGGCGTCTTGCATCGTGACCTGAAACCCTCGAATCTACGTGTGACGGCCGACGGCCGGCTGAAAATACTTGATTTTGGTTTGGCGACGCTCTCGCGTGATGCGGTGTCTTCACTGAGCACCACGCTTACGATGGACACCCTTCCGAGCGGCATCGCAGGCACGCTGCCGTACATGTCACCCGAGCAGTTGATGGGCGAGGAAGTCGATCCGCGCAGCGACATCTACTCGGCCGGAGTGGTGTTGTTCGAACTTACGACACTGCGCCTGCCGTTCGGCGATTCGTTGCTTCCCAAGCTGACGAATGCGATTCTGCACCAGGCGCCGCCTGCGCCTAAGGCGCTGGCTCCAAAGCTCTCGAGCGAATTCGAGCGCATCGTGCTGAAGTGTCTAGAAAAAGACCGGGAACTTCGGTATCAGTCGGCGAAAGAATTGGCAACGGACCTGCGGCGTCTGTCAACGCCAAGCGCCGTAAGGGTCGCGGCGCCGGCGCAAAAACGGCCTCGGCCGTGGCTCATGCTAACAGCGGGTGGTGCCGCGGTGTGTGCTTTCATTGCGGCAGCATTGCTCTTGTGGCCGCGTTTCTCACCGAGCGAGAGGACGCCCGTCCTGCGTTGGGAACAACTCACGAACTTCAATGACGCTGCCGAAATCCCCGCGGTGTCGCGGGACGGTAAGCTGGTAGCGTTTCTGCGGGGCCCAGGCAGTTTCGGAAGTTCTGGAAACCCAGGCCAAGTCTGGTTGAAGTCCCTGCCGGACGGCGAACCGTTCCGACTCACCAAGACCACCCTTAGAAAACAGACGATCAACTTCTCCCAGGACGGCAGCAGAGTGTACTTCACGCAAGTAGAAGGCCCTTTTACATGGAACACCTACGAATTGCCGTTGCTGGGAGGGCAAGAACCTAAGCTGTTTATGGCCAACGCCACGGGACTGAGTTGGATCGGCAGCGATCGTGTCTTGTTCTCTTCCATCCGGACCGGCATACACATGAAGCTGTGCACCTCGAATGCCAGCCGGAGCGACGAGCGGGACATCTACGTTCCGCAGGACCGGAGGCACGGTATGGTGCATCGGTCTGTCCTGTCGCAGGATGGGAAATGGGTGTTGCTTGTGGAAATGGATAGCCAGTGGTGGAGACGATGCCGAGTGGTTCCGTTTGATGGCTCATCGGAGGGACGGCAGGTCGGACCCGAGGGTTCGTGTACGTGGGCCCAATGGTCTTCGGACGGCAAATGGATGTACTTCACCGTTGATACGCGGGCGGCGGGTTCTCACGTGTGGCGGCAACGCTTCCCGGATGGAGAACCGCAGCAGGTAACACCATCAGGCGCGGCCGAGGAAGAGGGTCTCGCGATGATGCCCGATAGCAAATCGTTCATCACCACCTCCGGCACGCAACAGTCCACGGTGTGGTTGCATGACGAGAAGACCGGGGAAAGGCAAATCACTTCTGAGGGTTACTCGTTTTCCCCGACGCTGTCATCGGATGGCAAGAAGGTTTATTGCTTGCGGCGGGTCGCCGGTTCGCACTCGTACTTCAGCGGCGAGCTGTGGGTTTCCGACATTGTCACCGGAGTTGCGGAACCCCTCTTTCCAGGATTGGTGCTTACACACTTTGCGCTATCGCCAGATAGTAAAAAGGTGGTGTTCGCGACAGAACAGGGTCAGGCCCGGTCGGGGATCTGGATCGGCTGGCTCGACGGCACGCAGGCGCCGCAGCAACTCACGTTTGGAGGAGAATATCGCGCCTTTTTCGGCAAGCCGGGGCAGATACTGTACCAGGGCACGCAACCTTCGCCGAAGATCATGAGTATGAATGAGGAAGGTAGGGACCAGGTCGCGGCCTCGGACGTTGAGATTATGCAGTTGCAAAGCGTTTCGCCGGACGGGCAGTGGGCGCTGGCAGGCGCGACGCCGCCAGGTGGTCACGGGGATAAGAACGTGATGGTCATAGCTGTGCCGCTTGGGGGAGGTGCACCGATCACCGTATGCGATAGCTGCAGCTTCGGGTTCGGCAGCACGCGCTTGACGGTCCCGCTGGTTTTGTGGAGCCCGGACGGGAAATGGGTATATGTGGCACTGCGGCAGTTTCCGTTCGGCTCCTCAAAGACCGCGGCGATACCGATCAAGCCGGGGGCGGCGCCTCCGACGTTTGCGAAGGGCTTCGGCAGTGAAGCAGATTTCGCGCGGATCCCCGGCGCGCGTTTGATCAATCAGAACGACGTGTCTCCGGGTCCGTCGCCGGACTTCTTCGTCAGTAAGCGCCTTTCGGCGAAGGCCAACCTCTTTCGTATCTATCTCGAGCAGTAAAAGCCCTGGCGTGCTGAACTCCGGGGACCGCTGTGGTGTTTGCCAACAACCCTTGCGAACTGCCTACTGTCTGATTAGTGCGCTTACCGCAGAAGTGGATTTGCCCGAGTGGCGCGCGCACCGGTGAGGCGCCGGGCGGTCAGACGGGCCTTCCCTCAATCACGCTCACAGCGGACCTCGTCGGCGTGACTTTATCGAGGCGGAATCCGGATTGCTCGAATAACGCTCGGTATTCTTCTTCGGTGCGATCGATGCCGCCGGGAAATGCGAGCATGACCATGTCCGCGTCCTTACCGACTGACGCCTGGTTGGCGGCAGAGACGGCGAATTCGACGAGTAGAATCCGTCCATGCGACGGGATTACCTTGCGGCAGTTGCTCAGAATCCGGGCTAATTGCTCGGTTTCTGCCAACGCCATTTTTGGACCTCCGTCGAAATCGTGCTTCGCCTAGGGCTGGGATTCCAGCGTGAGAGTACAGCCGGGAGGCTCGCCGTAGAAAGAATTCCCCTTGTAGTCGAGCTCTTTTAGGCCGAGGCGCGAAGTGTAGAAGCCGCGGATGGATTCGGCCTTGAGGAAATCGAACAGGCGGGTGCCCACGTTGGCGGCGGACTTATCGGGGCGGGTGTCGCTGATGGCCTGGACCAACTGAAGCTGAGCGGAGGGGTCGGCATCCAGGAAAGATTTCGCGACGCGCCGATGCGATTCTTCGCTTAGCCAGGCGAGGCCTTCGCGGCAAATACGTTCGGGCTCGAAAGTTTCGAGGTCGCGAACCGGGTCTTCACTGCCGAAATAGGCGACGGTGAGCGCGCGTTGGTCGGCGGGTAGATTCTGCGCGAGCTTGCGTACAGCGGGTGCGTTGGCCACGACTAGATCGATCCACTCGGCGACTTCATCGTAGATGGTGGGCGGTGCGCCTGGCAGCAATTTCTCGGATGTGTTCTTCAGGTCTTCACCAAGGATGATTTCAACCAGTCGGCGGACAACCGGGAATTCCTGAGGCGCAAACGCCTGCGGAACGAATGGTCCCAAGCGCGGCTGGAGGTATTCCGTCTCACTGCCCGGCGGAATCGGCACGAAGGGGCCGTTGCTGGCTAGCATTTCCGTCAGATGGTCGAGCGAAGGCAAATAAAGACCTGGAGGGAGTGGGGCGCCCGCGGCATGCGCTTGCTGTGCGGCGAGACCCGGCACGCCCCGGAAGCCGGAGAGGACCACGGCACTGCCGAAACTCATCAGCCACTCGCGGCGCGTGAGTGGGGAGCCGGGCTTGTGTTCCTCGATTTTATTTTTGGCGTCGTCCATGGGTGTCATCTAAACCCCGCCCCTCTGAAGAGGGCGGCTACAGCACTTCATGCTGAGAAGGGCCTTGCGCTTCACAGATTCCCCCTACGGTACTCGCCGGCGATGTAGTCGCTAGCGCGAGCGGAAATCGCCATGATGGTGAGGGTAGGCTCGTAGCAGCCCTGCGTGACGAACACTGCACCGTCGGTGACGAAAACATTCTTGGCGTCGTGGAGCTGGCCGAAACTGTTGACGACACTTTTTTGGGGGTCGTTGCCCATGCGCGCAGTGCCGCACTCGTGGATGTTCTTGCCGAACATGCTGATACGTTCGCCGGGTGGTTGAGGATCTTCGATCTTCATGGCGTCGAGAATTTCCATCAGGTCGGTGCGCATAGCTTTCGCGGTGGTGCGCTCGTTCTCGCCATAGCTGGCCACGATGTAGAGCGCGGGGATGCCCCAGGCGTCTTTCTTTTCCGGGTCGAGCGCCACGTAATTGTCGTAGCGCGGCAGGCACTCGCCTTGCGCTTCGATTCCGAAATAGTAGGGAATCTCGGTACGGACTTTACGCCGCCAGTCGGAACCAAATCCTGCCAGTCCGAAGGCGTGCGCGTAAAGTTCCTGGCTGCCATCGCCATCAAAGCGATATCCGCGCAGGAAATTCTTATTCGCGTGCGATGCCGTGTTGACGTACTTGGGGATCAAGAACCCGCAAGGTGTTCCGGTCGGTTGGCGCTGCGAGGATTTGAACTGCGGTAGAAATCCTCCGGCACCTTCCAACGTGAAATGGTCCATCAAGTAGTGGCCGAGCTGGCTGGAAGAATTGCCGAGCCCCTCAGGAAAGCGCGAGGAGCGAGAATTGAGCAGGATGCGCGTGGACTCGAGCGCGCTGGCGGCAAGGACGACGATCTTGGCGCGCACTTCCTGGTGCGCATGAGTGGAGCGGTCGACGTAGTAGACGCCGGTGGCTTTGCCCTGCTCGTCGGTGAGGACGTGGCTGACGACCGCGTCGCTGACCAGCGTCAGGCGGCCGGTGCGAGCGGCAGTAGGCAGCGTCACGCTTGGGCTGTTGAAGTACGACGCGGTGCAGCAGCCGCGCTGGCATTCGTCGCAGTAGTGGCACGCCGGGCGACCCTGGTGCACGACGGTCAAATTCGCCACGCGATCGGGAATCACGGCCCAGCCGAATTTCTTGCCGATGACTTCGCGCGCCAGGTGCCCGCCGCAGGAAAGGTTCATGGGCGGCAGAAATTTGCCGTCCGGCATCTGCTCGAGGCCTTCGCGCGAGCCGCTCACTCCGATGAACGATTCCACCTTGTCGTAATAAGGTTCGAGATCCTGGTAGCTAAACGGCCAGTCTTCGCCGTAGCCGTCGCGGCTGGCGGCTTTGAATTCGTAGTCGCTGTAGCGATAGCTCTCGCGCGCCCAACAGAATGTTTTGCCGCCGACCTGGCGACCGCGAATCCACATGAACGGCTTGTCGAGAGGAAACGTGTAGGGGTTCTCGTGATCGTCGACGAAGAACTGGTGACTGAATTCATCGCACGCGTAGCAGAGCCGCTGAATGGGCTGGCGCGCGAGGAGCGCTTGACGATTGCCGAAGCCGCGAAACTTAACCTGATACGGCCAGATATGCTCGGTGAAGTCGCGCGTGGGCAGGCGCGGCGGCCCCGCTTCGAGCATGAGGACATGCATGCCCTGCTCGGTGAGTTCCTTGGCCACCCAGCCGCCACTGGCGCCCGAGCCGACAATCACCGCATCGTAGATTGTTTGGTTGCGTGGCATCGCCGCGCACATCGGCGGCGCATTGTGTCACAGCGCCGGGACAACCGGCAATCCGGAACTACCCTCACTGCTGAGCCGACTTACCGCGAACCGACCCACTCCGTTTGCAGGCTCGGTAGCTGGACCAATGTCTGCATAACCACACAATACCGTTCGGTCTTCTCGCGCAATCCGCGCAATTGTTCCGGCGTTGCCTGGGGAGCCGCAATGTCAAATCGAAGACGAATCCGCTGGAAGCCGACGGGCACGTCCCTTGCTATACCCAGCGAGCCCCGAAGATCCAAATCTCCCTCGACCGTGACTTCGATGCGTTCGGTCAGGATTCCCATATTCGCAGCAACCATCTGGCAGGTGATCTGGGCGCAGGCCGACAAAGCTCCAAGCAGCAGATCGCCGGAACAAGCGGCAGTACCGGCGCCTCCGACCCCGTGTGCGCTTCGGCCTGATAGATGGCGCGGCCGATGGCGACCGAGCACGCAATGGGGGTCTCGGTTTGGCCGCCTCTGGCCTTGAGGGTGATTTGCGACGCGGCGGGGTCGTTGCGGTATTGTTCTTTCAGCGGTTTTTGAACCGACTCAAGATCCACGACGCCCTCCGAACCTCGTCGCCTGCGATGAAGATGCACTCGAGGCACGACAACGAGCGGCCTTGTAGCAAATCTATCCGCTTGCTAGCATGCCTGACCGGAGGCTATCACATGCCAAAGTTCGTGATCGAGCGAGAAATACCGGGAGCGGGAAATCTTTCCGATGCCGAACTGCAGGAGATCTCCCGAAAATCGGTGAGCGTTCTAAGGGGAATGGGGCCTGAGATTCAGTGGCTGCAAAGCTACGTCACCGGTGACAAGGTCTACTGTGTGTACCTTGCTCCCGACGAGGCGGCCATCCGGGAACACGCGAAAAGAGGGGGCTTCCCGGCAAATCGCATTTCCGCGGTGCGCCGGCTCATCGATCCAACCACCGCGGAGTAAGCAGCTCCGAAGGCGTCACCACCTGGCGCTGAGTGGCTCGCGCCCTAATGCAACCCGGTCGCAGCGGCGGGCTTGAGCACTTCCTCAATGGCCTTCTCAACCGGCATGACCCACCCCTCCAGCCAGGCCGTTCTACCGATTGTGGTAGTCACTTCCCGGCGGGCAGGATCCAGACTTTTTTCAAGTTTAGCTTGTTCAGCCGGTGTAAGCGGGGCCCCGATGCTTTGCCGGAGCGCAGCCGCTGCGCCGGCGAGCCGCAAGGAGCGCTCCGGTTGCGATTGTGCGGCGGCAGAGCACGCGAAGGATTCCAGCAGACGGGCAACGCCCCGCTTGTGTTCCAACTCCCGGAATAGCGCGATGCTCTCGCGGTAGAGCGAATCCGCCGCGCGGTAGTCCCCTTGCTCCAGAGCAAGATCTCCAAGATCGGCAAGAGAGCGGGCGATGCCCCAGCGGTCGCCGAGTTCGCGAAAAGATAGCAAACTCTGTTCATACAGAGAGTGGGCAGCTGCGGAGTCGCCTTGATCGTGGGCCACGTCTCCTTCGTGGTTGAGAGCCCAAGCGACGCCGGTACTGTCACCGAGCACTCTGAAGATCGCCAGACATTCCTCGTAGAGAGAGCGCGCGTGCGAATAGTCAGCCTGGCGCTTGACGACGGTGGCAAGGTTGCTGAGACCCCGAGCGACCGCCACCGCGTCGTGCAGTTCTTTCCAAAGCACCAAGCTTTCTTCGAAGAGCGCGCGCGAAGCCGCAAGGTCGCCGCGGTTGCGCGCATTGACTGCCAATGCGTTGAGCGAGACGGCGATGGATCGCTTGTCTTCCAAGTGCCGCGCGATCTCCAAGCTCTCTCCAAAATGCGCGTCGGCAGTAAGGTAATCCCCCTGCTCTGCGGCCAGAATTCCCGAGGTAAAGAGCGCTCGGTTGCGCGCGTCGGTGGGCGCCGCTGCGCCTGCAAGCTTTAGCAGTTTTCCAAGCCGGTCCCGGCCTTCCGAGAGATATTCCCGCATTTCCCAGAAGCGGAAGAGCGCCACGCCCAAGCGCAGACCCCACTCCGCATCGCCGGTTTCCGTGAGCCACTCGAGAGCGGTGCGAAAGTTGTCGTGTTCGATCTCGAACCGATCCAGCGATCCCGTCGGGTTCGCGCCGGTGTCCGCCGCCGCCCCTGATCCTACGCCTCGCTTCAGCGGATAGACGAAGGATGACAACGATGGAACCCTCAGGCGCGCAGAGCTTTTTCGAGGACGTCGAAGCAGCCGTTCCAGCCGACGTTGGTCATGTCGCGGACGGAAGTGCTGCCGAACGAAGTGTGCGTCAGCACGACCTCGGTCGCGTTTCCGCGGACGAAGAATTCCAGGGTGACCAGTGTTTCGGCGTCATCGGGATGGAGTGAGGCGCCGCCGGGTTTGTCTTTGGTCCAGGCCCAACTGAAGACGAGTTTCTCCGGGGGTTTTACTTCGCGATACGTCCCTTGACCCCAGTAGACCTCACCGTTGGAGGAATCGCGGACTTCCATGGTGTAACGGCCACCCGGCCGGACGTCGAGCTCGTGGTGAGTAACGGAGTGTGCCGGGACGTCACGGCACATCCATTTTTCTAGCTGCTCGCGCTGGGTCCACGCGGCGAAAACCTTTTCGCGCGGCGCCGCGAAGGTGCGGCGGATTTGGAGCGTGAGGCCGGGACTGCTTTGGGGCGCGGGCATGTGTTTTTCTCCTCGTTTGCGGATTCGAGATATTTCGCCAGGACGTCAAACTGGTTTTCCCAGAACATGCGGTAGTGCTCAATCCAGCGGGCGGCATCCTTCATGGGCTGGGGAGCGAGGCGGCAGCGGTGAATGCGGCCGTCGATTTCGCGGCGGAGCAGTCCGGCAGACTCCAGAACGCGGAGGTGCTTGGAGACGGCGGGAAGCGAGACGTCGAACGGGGCGGCAAGCTCGGTGACGGTGGCTTCGCCGAGCGCCAGGCGCGCGAGAATGGCGCGGCGGGTGGGATCGGAAAGCGCGCCGAAAGTGGCGTCGAGAAGCGGTTCGGCGGCCAGAGAATAGTTAACCATATGGTTTAATATTATACGGTGCGCGCGCGGTGTCAAGGGATTTCGCGCGTGTTTTCTGCGCGCAGGCCAGTGTCCGCTTTGTAGTGAGAACGCCAACCCCTGTGTGGCGGAAAGCGTTGACCCGGGTCGCGGGGCCTACTTACCATGAAGGGATGACGCCAAGGCTCCCGATAGCGGCTGGCGCGATTCTTCTGGCAGGAATCGCAGGAATCACGGCGGGGTGTGAAGACGCGTCGAAGAAGTCCGTGCGCGCTCCGGTGCCCGCGCCAATGCAAGCGCCGGCGGCGACAAAGTCAGCGACGACGGCGGCCGCGCAAAAGGCGGCGGCACTGCCACCGCTGCCGCTGCACAGCCCCGGGCGTGTTGCGCCGATTTTGACGTGGCCGGTCCACGATGCGAAGGAGGCGCTGGTCGCGCAGGTGGAGCAAAGGTTCGCGTCGGGTCAGCAGAATTACAAGGCCGGGCACCTGGAAGCGGCGCGCAAGGATTTTGACGACGCCGTGGATGCGCTGCTGCAAAGCGGCTACGACCTAGACGGCGATGCGAAGCTGAGCGAGCTATTCCACCGCGTGGTGGATACGGTTTACACCTACGAACTGCAGGCGTTTCGAGCGGGCGACGGTTTTCAAGAAGCTCCGGCGGTGCCCGCGCCGATCGATGAAGTGGCGGAGATGACCTTTCCGGTGGACCCGCGGCTGAAAGAGCGGGCCGAAGAAGCGGCCAAAAATATCTCGCACGACCTGCCGCTGACAGTGAACGACGAAGTTCTGTCGTTTCTGAATTTTTTCCGCACACCGCGCGGGCGCGCGATCGTGGAAACGGGACTGCGGCGGCAGGGCCGGTATCACGAAATGATTTCGCGGGTGCTGCGTGAAGAAGGCGTCCCGCAGGACTTGATCTACTTGGCACAGGCAGAGAGCGCGTTTCAGCCCCTGGCTTTATCTCGCGCTGGCGCGCGTGGCATGTGGCAGTTCGTGGCGTATCGCGGAACGCAGTACGGATTGCGGCGGACCTGGTGGATCGACGAGCGGCAGGATCCCGAGAAAGCCACGCGCGCGGCGGCACAACACCTGCGGGACCTATACGGACTGTTCGGCGACTGGTATCTGGCCATGGCCGCATATAACTGTGGACCAGGGAACGTGCAGAAGGGCATCGAACGGACCGGCTACGCGGACTTCTGGGAACTTTACCGGCGCAATGTGCTGCCGAAAGAAACCAAGAACTACGTGCCCATCATTCTGGCTTTGACGCTGGTCGCCAAGGACGCGCCGCACTACGGAATCGAAGTGGATCCGGAAGTGCCGGTGCCGACCGATGTCGTAAAACCGGGACGGGCCATCGACCTGCGGTTGGTGGCGGAAACCATCGACGTGGATGTGGAGACGCTACGCACGTTGAATCCCTCGCTGCTGCGGCTGGCGACGCCAGACGATGCGTCGTTCGAGTTGCACCTGCCAGTCGGAGCGGCGGAAAAATTTTCCGCGGAGATCGCCGATATTCCCGCTGACAAGTGGGTGAGCTGGAGACGGCACCGCGTGGAAGCGGGGGAGACGCTGACCTCCATCGCGAAGAAATATCACGTGACGCCGGCGGCTATCGGCTCGGCAAACAATCTGGAGCCTCGCGCGGCGCTCGATCCGGGAGAAAAATTGATCATTCCCGCGGCGTCGCCGCAAGCGGAAACCAAGCGCCACCTGGTGAGCTATCGTGTGCGCAAAGGCGATACCTTCCTGGGGATCGCGGACCGCTTCAGCGTGGAGGCCGATGATTTGCGCAAATGGAATCGCTTGAAAGGTAATCACGTCAGCCGTGGAATGGTGCTGCGCATCTACACGTTTGGCGGCGCGCCGGAGACCAAATCGGCGCACTCTTCAAGCAAGACGAAAAAGGGAACCAGCGTGGCACAGACCTCCTCGGGCTCCAGCACCAAGAACTAACCACTTTATTTCTAATGATTTAAACAGGCTTAGAGCTCCTTACGGGCGGGCGAATCTAGGCCTGGCACAGGCTCCGCTCTGACCTTTCGCCGCCTTTAACAGCGGCTCCCAGCGGCGCTTGTGCAGAACCCTTGACAACTCCGGGCGAGTGCGATAACAACGGCGCAGGCTTTGGAGCGGGATGGCGAACTCCGGCCGCTGCAGCGAAACCCGAATTGGATCGGGCCCGATTCGATCGGGAGGATTCCCCCGGGGGAGGATGGAATGAATCTCAAGGACCACTTCGAAGACGACAACGAACTGTCAGGGCTGGAAGAGGACGATGAATTGGCCGGCGACACCGATGAAATCGTCGAAACCGAAGAAGAAGAGTTGATCATCGGCGAAGAGGAGCCGGAAGAAGCCCTGCCGCCCGCTCCCAAAGCAGCGCCAAAGCCCGCGGCGAAGCCTGCTCCGCCGAAGGCCGCCAAGAAGGCTCCGGCGAAAAAGGCCAAGAAGGCCGCGAAGAAGAAGGCGGCCAAGAAAGCCAAGCCGAAGGCTAAGAAAAAGGCGGCCAAGAAACCGGCGAAGAAGAAAAAGAAGCGGTAAGCAGTTTGCGTGAGGTTTTGCCGGTGTCTGCCCTTTGCTAGCGACGAGCCCCGGCAAGAGGCGAATTTGGGCAAAAGGCCCCTCGAATAGGAGGGGCCTTTTCCTTTGCGGCGCGCGCCAGGAGCCATTGGTTTCCGGGTTTCGCACGCCTGTGGGTTCAGAATGAAATTAGGCCGTTAGCGGGCGGGGCGAGGGTGATTCCCAAATGGGTCCCAGGCTGCTCGAAAAATGGAAATGGGCTGTGGGGACGCCGCGGCCGGACGAAGAGTGCTTGCCCGCAACGCCAAGTGCCGCTAGCATAACGCCGGATGTTGCACGCGATGGAGCAGATACGCCGGATGCGCGGCGGCGCGCAGTCTCATCTGATGCGCTGCTCGGATGGCTACTATTATGTCGTGAAGTTTCAAAATAACCCGCAGCACCGGCGAGTGTTGGTGAACGAACTGCTGGGAACAAAGCTGGCGGCGCGGCTGGGGCTTCCGACGACACCCGTGGCGATTGTGGAAGTGGCCGAAGAGCTCATCCGACTGACACCGGATCTGGCGATCGAACTGGCCAGATCGCGCATTCCGTGCCAGGCGGGCTTGCAGTTTGGCTCGCGCTATCCGGGCGACCCTCGCAAGCTGACGCTACACGATTTTCTTCCCGATGAGCAGTTGCGCGAGGTGAAGAATCTGTACGACTTCGCGGGAATGCTGGTTTTTGACAAGTGGACGTGCAATACCAATGGACGGCAGACCGTTTTTTTCAGGCAGGCAAGCGAGGATGCCGGCGGGCCGACGACCGCAGCGCGCGCCGGGGACGCGGAACGCGCCGAGGGTTCCGGCGGACCCTACCAAACGATGATGATCGATCAGGGCTTCTGCTTCAACGCGGGGGAATGGAATTATCCTGATGCACCGCTACGCGGCCTGTACGCGCGCAATCGCGTCTACGAGGGCGTGACGGGCATGGAATCGTTCGGGCCGTGGATCGATCGTCTGGAGAACCGGCTGACCGAGCGGGCGCTCGACGAGATACTTCGGGAAGTTCCGCCGGAATGGTACGAAGACGACTACGATGCCGTTGTGCAGTTGCTGGAGCAGCTACATCGGCGTCGCCCGCGCATACCGGAGCTGCTCCTGGATGCCAAGAGAAGCAACCGGCAGCCCTTTCCGAACTGGCGATGAACCACCGGAGATATCAAGTGATACGCAACCGTCCGGACGTGACTCATGGCGGAATCTGATTCAGCAAACAACCCGGCCGCCCCAGAAGTGGAACACGGGCTCGTCTACCGCGTCCTGCGCTACACACCCAACTTGGTTCGCGACGAATGGGTCAACATCGGGGTGTTGCTTTTCGATCCGAAGACCGGAGAGCGGCGCCTGCGCTTGATCGAAGACGAAGACGAATATAACCGCGTGCGGCGCCTGCATCCGGAAGCCGACGATGCGTTGCTCCGCCGGCTCCGCGACCACCTGGAAGCCCGTTTCGGTGCCATACCCGGCGACGCGGCTCAAATGACCACCGGCAACGGCGGAGGCGTTGACAACGCCGCCGCGTTTCAGGCGCTACTGGGAAAGTGGGACGATACGCTCGCCAACGCGCTGCAGCTCGCGGCTCCAAAAGGCGTTCTGGCAGTCGACCTGGACTCTGAGATGGAACGGTTATACGGCGATCACGTGGCAGTGCCACGGCGGTCGGGCCGTGTTGGACTGCCGGGGGGCCGCAGCAACATCAGGTCGCACTGCTCGCAGGTCTTTAAGCAAGCTCGGTTGTGGGAGCGCCTGCAAAAATCCGTGCCTGCCGCGGAGTTCACTTTCCCCGGTGACCCCATGCGCCTCGACTATAGCTACCGGCGAAACGGCACGCGCGGCTTCGTGCAAACTCTTTCAGTGTCACGCGCGCCTGCCGACGCCAAGCTGCTGGCGTACACAGCCGAGCGCATTCAGCACAAGGCCCAGTTTGCGTCGGAGTTTGCGGCCGTGACCGACGTCCCGCTATCCGCCGGCAACGGCCGCCACCGCTTCGTGCTCGACACCCTCCGCGACGTTGGCGTGGAACCTGTGCCCGTGGAAGGATTTGCCGTATGGGTGGCCAAGCTCCGGCCCATGCTACAGTGATGCCGCCGGGCGCGCCCGCGAACGCAACGCGGGCGAGTGCCGGAACCGGATTTCATGTGCCAGGATCAGGTTTCCTGTGCGCGAACCGGGGTTCTTGTGCCCGACCGGGTTTCTTGTCAAGTTGCGACCGTCCCTTGTGGCTGCTAAAATTTAACGTTTGCAGGGACCTAGCCGTTCGCGCCAGGTAGCGCGCCTGCTGCTGCGTTCCTCCGGGCATCCGTCGGCGCTTGCGCAGTTTTTGGCCTGCCTGGTTTCAGCTGCGACGATCCAAATCAGAGATCTCCGGAAGGGAGATGGCGAGTGGCAAAGTACGATGTGGCGATTATCGGGAGCGGTCCGGGGGGTTACGTCGCCGCCATTCGCGCCGGCGAGCTGGGCCTGAAAACCGTGGTGGTAGAGAAAGACCCGTTCCTCGGCGGCACCTGCTTGCACGTCGGTTGCATTCCCACCAAGGTGCTGCTGCACCACGCCGAGGTCTATGACAATTTCAAGAACGGCGCGGAGCTGGGATTTGAAGTTAGCGGGCTCAAGATCAATTGGGCCAACGTCATCGCGCGCAAGGAAAAAATCGTCAAGAAACACGCCAAGGGCATCGAGTTTCTCTTCAAGAAAAACAAAGTCGAGTGGGTGCAAGGCTGGGGCCGCTACGAGGGCCCGGGCAAAGTGAGCGTCGAGAAAGACGGCAAGAAGACGGCCATCGAAGCGTCGAATATTCTGATGGTCAGCGGCTCGGAAGCACGCTCCCTTCCCGGCATCGAGCCGGACCACAAGACCATCCTAACTAACCGCTCTATCCTGGAGCTGCCGGCCATTCCGAAAACGCTGATCATCGTGGGCGCCGGCGCGGTGGGTGTGGAGTTCGCCTCGATCTACAACTCCTTCGGCACGCAGGTAACGATTCTGGAGGCTTTGCCACGGGTCACGCCGGTGGAAGATGAAGAGGTTTCCGCGGAGCTCGAAAAAAGCTTCCGCAAGAAAAACATCCAAATCTTCACGCAAAGCATGGTCGAGTCGGTGAAGAAGGACGCCAAGGGCGTGACCGTGGCGTTCAAGGACAAGGACGGGAAGCCGCAGACGCTGCAAGCCGAAAAGCTTCTTCTGGCGGTCGGCAGAAAACCCATGACCGACAACTGCGGCCTCGAGAAGTCCAAAGCCAAGCTGGAGCGCGGCTTTGTGCACGTGGGCCCGTTCATGGAGACCGAGGAGCCCGGCCTCTACGCCATCGGCGACATCGTGGCGGGGCTGCCGCAGCTCGCGCACGCCGCCATGATGGAAGGCATCGCCGCGGTCACGCACATCGCCGGCAAGCAACCGCCCGCGATCGTGAAGACGCGCATCCCCAACGCCACGTACTGCGAGCCGCAGATCGGATCGATCGGGTTGACGGAAAAGCAGGCGCGCGACGCGGGTTACGCTGTGAAGACCGGGAAATTCCCGTTCGTCGGGAACAGCAAGGCCACGATTCTCGGCAACCATGGCGGCTTCGTCAAAGTCGTCTCCGAGGAAAAGTACGGCGAGGTGCTCGGAATCCACATCATCGGCCCCTACGCGACGGAAATCCTCGCGGAAGCGGCGGCGGTGCTGCACCTCGAAGGCACTGTCGATCACATGATGGAGATGATGCACGCGCATCCCACGGTGTGGGAAGCCATGGGCGACGCGTTCGCCAGCGTGCGGGGATTGCAGATCAATGTGTAAGCACGATTTCAACTGTTGACTCTCTTCATGCCTCCTTGCCTCATCGTCGACCTGGGCCTTATGGGCTACGCCGAAGCGTACGAACTCCAGAAGCGCCTGGTGGCGGCTCGCAAGATCTCTGCGATCGAGGATGTGCTTCTGCTGTGCGAGCACCCCCACGTGATCACGCTCGGCCGCAGCGGCAAACGGGGGCACTTGCTTGCCTCTGACCGCGTTTTGCAGCAGAAGGGCGTCGAATTCCACTCGAGCGACCGCGGCGGAGACATCACCTACCATGGTCCCGGACAAATTGTGGGCTACCCGATCCTGAATCTCGCCGCCATTCGCCGCGACGTCGGCTGGTATGTCCGCTTGCTGGAAGAGACCATGATTCGCGCAACGGCGGATTTCGGGATTTTGGCCGAACGCGAACCTGGGAAGACCGGCGTCTGGGTGACGCCGAGTGTAGCGGCCGCCGACCCTGGCGGGCGCTTCGCAGACTTGGCCGCAGAAAAGGTCGGCGCGATCGGCGTGCACCTCAGCCGTTGGATCACTTCGCATGGCTTCGCGTACAACGTCTCGACCGATCTGCGCTACTTCGATCTGATCGTTCCCTGCGGCATCGCCGGTCGCAAGGCGACGTCGCTCGAAAAGCTGCTTGGCCGCCGCGTGGATCGCGCCGAAGCCGCCGGGCCGATCACGAGGCATTTCGGCGAGGTCTTCGGGCTCGAAATGAAGCCGGCCTCGCGCGTAGAACTCTTAGCGGACTTGCAAAGATTTGAGCAGCCTGTAGCGATGTCGGCGTAACGGAGAAGGAATGAAGCCAGCGGCGGCAACCACAAAAAAGGCCCTGACGCGCCAGCAATATCTGGACCTGTACTACTACATGCGCCTGAACCGCGCGGTAGAAGACACCATGGTCAAGCTGTTCCGCCAGAACAAAATCGTCGGCGGTCTGTACTCCAGCCTCGGCCAGGAAGCCATCTCCGTGGGCACCGCGTACGCGCTCGAGAAAAAAGATTGGCTCGCGCCGATGATCCGCAACATCGGGGCCTTGTTGGTCAAGGGCGTTCCGCCGCGCGACATCTTCACGCAGCACATGGCCAAATACACTTCGCCGACGCTCGGTAAAGACGGCACCAGCCACTTCGGCGACCTCGACAATCTCCACATCGTTTCGCCCATCTCCATGCTCGGCGACCTGATCCCGGTGATGACCGGCGTGGCCATGGCCGGCCGCTATCTCGGCCAGAAAATCGTCACCATGACGTGGATCGGCGACGGCGGCAGCTCCACTGGCGTGTTCCACGAAGGCTTGAATTTTGCGGCCACGCAGAAGGCCCCGTTCGTGCTGATCCTCGAAAACAACGGCTGGGCGTACTCGACGCCGGTCCGCCGCCAGGTGCCGCTCGACAATCTCGCCGACCGCGCCAAGGCCTACGGCATCCACAGCTACGTCGTGGACGGCAACGACGTCGTCGCCGTGTACACCACCACGAAGGAAGCCGTGGATCGCGCTCGCGCCGGTGAAGGCCCCATCCTCATCGAAGCGAAAACGTTTCGCCGCCTGGGCCACGCGCAACACGATGCGGCGGAGTACGTGCCAAAAGAAATGCGCGCGTATTGGGAAGCGCGCGATCCCATCGCGCTGTATGAGAAATTCCTGACCGGCGAGAAACTGCTCGACGCCAAGTCCAAGAAGGAAATCGAAGAACGAATCGACGCCTTGCTCGCCAAGGACCGCGATTTCGCGGAAAATTCTCCAATGCCTCCGCCCGAACTCGCCGAGAAAGGCGTCTACTGTACCGGCGACGATTGCCACAAGATTCGTCCGAAATGGGAGCGCCCCATTGCCGAGGTTACGCCGCCGAAATCCAGCATCACCGCGGTGTGGACTGTGCCGGGTTTCGGAGCCGGAAAGGGCTCCGGTGGCGGCAGCGCGCCGATTCACTTCGGCGACACGCCCGCGGCAGCAGAGCAAGAAGAAAATGAAGAGAAGCTGGCGCCGAAATCGCCCGCAAAAACTATCGTGAAGAAGACCGCCGCTCGAGTTCAGGCGAAGTCCCAGGCCAAACCCGCCGCGAAGCCGCCATCCAAAGCCTCTGCCCAACGCGGTCCGGCGAGAAAGGCGCGAAGATAGCCATGGCCACCGCTTCCAAGACTTCCGCCGGCAATGGGGCCGCCACCAATGCTGCCGCCAGCGCTGGACCTGTCACCTTTCTCGACGCCATCAAGCAAGCCATGTTTGAAGAGATGGAGCGCGACCCCGCCGTCATACTGATCGGCGAAGACGTCGGCGTTTACGGCGGCGCGTTCAAAACCAGCGAAGGCCTGCTTGAGCGCTTCGGCTGGGAGCGCGTCATCGACACGCCGATCAGCGAAAGCGCCATCATCGGCGCCGCTTGCGGCATGAGCTATTGTGGCCTGCGCCCGATTTGCGAAATGCAGTTCATCGACTTCATCGTCTGCGCGTTCAACCAGATCACCAATTTCGTCGCCAAGGGCCACTATCTCTGGAACGCGCCCGCGCCCATGGTCATCCGCGGCCCTTCCGGCGGCGGCGTTCACGGCGGCCCATTCCACTCCGCCAATCCGGAGATGTATTTCGTCCACACGCCGGGCCTGAAGGTTATCTATCCCTCGACGCCCTACGACGCGAAGGGTTTGCTGAAAGCCGCGGTGCGCGATAATAATCCGGTGCTCTTTTTCGAACACAAGTTCCTGTACCGCCGCATCAAGGAAGAGCTGCCGTCCGGGGACTACACCGTGCCGATCGGCAAAGCCGCGGTGCGCCGTGAGGGCAAGCATTTGACGATCCTTTCTTATGCCGCGATGATGCACACCTCGCTCGAAGCCGCCGAGGCCCTCGCCAAAGAGGGCATCGAAGCCGAAGTGATCGACCTGCGCACGCTGCTGCCGCTCGATGAAGAAACCATTCTCAAGTCGGTGAAAAAGACCAACAGAGTCTTGGTCGTTCACGAAGACACCAAGACCGGCGGCATCGCCGGCGAAATTGCCGCCATTCTGTGTGAAAAAGCTTTCGGCGACCTGGACGGCCCAGTATTCCGCGTAACTTCGCTCGACACGCCGGTGCCGTACTCGCCGCCGCTCGAACAATATTTTCTGCCCAACGCGCAGAAAGTTTTCGCCGCCGCGAAGGAGCTGGCGCGCTATTGAAGAGGCACATATGGCGCCGTACAAGGAAGATTTCCCGGTCGGATCCAGCGTTAGAATTTTGGATTCAGAAAGGCTCGGAGAATTCTTGCGTTCGTGGAAGTTCCATCGCCCGCTGAGTCCAGAGCAAATGCAATTCGCGGGAGAGACTGTTGTCGTCGAAGACGTCGGCTTCTATCACGGCGGGGATGTTCTTTACACGCTGCGAGGCATGCCAGGATATTGGCACGAGCAATGCTTGCAAGCTTCCACTGCGTTATAGAGCCGGTTTAAGGAGAAACAAATGGCCGTTGACATCGTAATGCCCCAGATGGGCGAAAGCATTTTTGAAGGCACCATCACCAAGTGGCTGAAGAAGCCCGGCGACAAAGTCGAGCGCGACGAGCCGCTATTCGAAATCTCCACCGACAAAGTGGACGCGGAAATCCCGTCGCCCTCTGCCGGCATCCTCAAAGAAATCAAGGTCGGCGAAGGCAAAACCGTTCCCATCCAAACCGTTGTCGGCACAATTGACGCCGGCGGTGATGGTGCGGCCAAGGCGCCTGCTGCAGCACCCGCCGCGGCATCACCAACCAAATCGCCGGAACCCGCGAAGGCCGCAGCCCCTGCGCCCGCCGCCAAGCCCGCGGCTGCACCGCCGCCTCCGCAGAAAACCGCGGCTCCCGCCGCGACCGCCTCCGGACAAGTCACTCCGCCGGCACGCCCAGCCGGCGAACGCATTCACAGTTCGCCTTTGGTCCGCCGCATGGCCAAGGAACACGGCGTTGATCTCGCCAGCGTGCCCGGCACCGGCGCGGGTGGCCGCATCAGCAAGCAGGACATCGAAGCCTACATTTCCGGAGGCGGAAGTGCCGCCGCCGGGCAGGAAACGGACGAGGCCGCAGCCTACGCGCCCCAAGCGCAAGCACCTGCGTCTGCGCCACCGGCCCCCGCTCCGCGCGCCGCGACTCCGCCACCTCCGCCTCCGTCCACCGGCGGCCAGGCTCACGTCGCTTTCGAGTCCGCGGTCCCGCGCGAAAAAATGTACTTCGGCAATTACGAAATCCAGCCGATGAGCATCATGCGCCAGCGCATCGCCGAGCACATGATCGCCTCCAAGCACGTTTCGCCGCACGTGTACTCGGTGGACGAAATCGACATGACCAAAGTCGCCGCCCTGCGCGCCAAGTCCAAGGACGAATTCGAGAAGCGCTACGAGACCAAGCTCACCTTCATGCCTTTCTTCGTCAAGGCCGCCGTCGCCGGACTGCGCGCCTTCCCCACCATGAACGCTTCGCTCGACGGCACCAACGTGATCCTGCACAAGGAAGTGAACATCGGCATCGCCGTGGCCCTCGATTGGGGCTTGCTCGTCCCGGTGATCAAGGGTGCCGACGAGAAAAACATCCTCGGCATCCAGCGCAATATGAACGATCTGGCCGAGCGCGCCCGCTCGAAAAAACTGAAGCCGGAAGAAGTCCAGGAAAGCACTTTTTCCATCACCAATCCCGGCGTCTTCGGCGGCCTGTTCGGTCTTCCGGTCATCAGCCAGCCGAACGTCGGCATCCTGGGCCTGGGTATGATCGAAAAGCGGCCGGTGGTGATCAACGACTCCATCGCCATTCGCTCGATGTGCTACGTCACGCTCAGCTACGACCATCGCGTCGTCGACGGCGCCATCGCCCACCAGTTCCTGCACAAGGTCAAAGAGACCCTGGAGAACTGGAGCGAGCCGCTCCTCTAGCTGTCTTCGTGGGGGCCCGTTTTTGCAATCCGGGAAAGCACTCGGACGGTGGGCCGTGGCTCCAGCTGACCATGCCCCGTTTACTTCATCGGCATGGCCCCTATATTAACGCCCTGGTTACCCATCGACGCTTGCTGCCGCAAAAGTAATACTTGCTTTTTATTTTACCACTCGGTATCGTACCTCTCCGCTTAGAACGGTGCGCCCGCATCACCCTCCCGGATGAGAAGGGCGGCGCCTCAGGGAGGGCTCTTGTCATGCTAATGAAAGCAAGGGAGCGTTGGCACTGCACGAATCTCGCTTGCGGATGCCAGGTAGTGGTCGAGATCAGCGGTGAGATCGAAGGCCAGAATCCGCGATGCGCTTGCGGCGGGATCATGAGGAAGAAATATACCTCGCCGGTTTTTACCTACCTGGATTTCTTGCGCGTCGAGGAGCCTGTGGCTGCGCCGCACGGCTCCTGCGAGGAGTGACCTCATGCGCGGCTTCCTGGCAAACGCGCGTTATGCCTCGCAGTTCGAAAGGCCCCTGGCCGTCCGTGGCGGCGCCATGCGCACCTTCGTCGGCCTCGCGGCCTTCCTCACGCTGGGCCTGCTGTGTCTCGGCTTCTGGCTGATCTGGGACCAGTTCGCGCAAACGCCGGCGCCGCAGTCGTTTGGCCTGTTCACTGCCGCGTTTATTCTTGCGACCGCCATGAGCCTGCTCTACGAGTTGATCCAAGTGCCGCGAAGCATCTGGCGCAGCGCGGCGGGAGTGCGGATGGCGCTGGTCCCGCGCAGCGTTCGCGCGGTTAGCGTCGCCAGGCGCGCGGCGCATCCTAGACACGGGGCCCGGCACGGACACCGCTACGAGCAGCGCATGGACCTGCCCTATCACCGGTCCTACGTAGACCGCGTTCGCGTCCGCGCATGATTTGGGTCTAGGCTCGAGGGATCGCGGGGAAATAGCGCTCTTTCAGGACCTCGCGGTGATGCAGCTCGTGCCCCGCGATAATGAACGCCAGCGCGCGCACGGTGACCTCGTTTTTGTTGGCCACGCCGCGGCGCGACCACGCGTCTTCGCTCAGGGGCCGCAACAGCGCAACTGTCGCGCTGCGCACCTGCGCGAACTCCTCTGCCAGGTCGCCCAGAGACCGCTCGCCGAATGCTCCCGCACGTACGTAATCGTCCTGCTCGAAACCACTGAGAGGGGTTGCGTCTTGCCGCGCGATACGCAGCGCCCGGTACGCAAAGATGCGCTCGCTGTCGGTGATGTGGCCGAGCACTTCCTTCACGGTCCATTTGTCCGGCGCATAGCGAAAATTGCCGTCACGCTCGCCGCGAGCGGTGAAGAGTTGAGTCATCTGCAATCGCTGCGCTTCCAGGACGGGTACGATGTCGTTCCCCGGCACCATCGCGACATATTTCTCGTAGAACGCCGCGTATTCGCCCGGTTGTGGACGCAACGACGCTGTTTTAGCTGGGCTCATGCCCCGGCATTATAACGCGCCTCGGCGAACTTGCGTGTGTTGAGACTGGAATCACAGCCAGCGGGTGACAGGACTCTATCGCGCGACTTCCGTCGCTGCACCTCTGATCGCGGGCACCGCCGCTCGCTCAAGCGGCGCATTTCCAGCAATCGCATCTCTCAATCCTCGCCGCACGAATTCCGTCACGCCGATCGTCGCCAGGCAGCAGGCCCACGGAATCACCGGCGAGTACCAGAAGACACTCACCGCGAAGCGCAAGATCGCCAGCCAGCTCAGGGTCGCGAACAATCCGAAAAGGAACGGCGTCAAACGCCGCGAATCGCTCCAGTTCAAAGACACCGTGCACAAAGCCTGCAAGAACAGCACAAACGGGACCGCCACGATCAGGTCGATGAAATAGTGTTCACCTGTGCCCATCGTCGCGAGCACCGTAAAAGCGACAAACGCGAAGGCGATGCCTCGTTCCCACACGGAAAGGCCGCGGGAATACCACCACGCCATCAGCGTCCATCCCATGTGCAGCGAAGGAATCGCGTTCCGCATTCCCTCGATCGGCACCGGCTCCAACAGCAAACGTCTCGCTTGATCGGCGGCCAACGGGTGCCACGGAAACGCTTCGCCAAACAAGTGCGCCGGACCCAGCGCCGGAAGCAAGTTGTAAAAAAGTCCGCCGATGGGTCCCGCGAGCAAGAACGCCGCAAAAATCGGGATCGCCTTTTCGCGCAGTCGCGCGGCCTGGCCCGAATACACATTCGCCAACGTGAACGGCAATCCGACGTAAAACACCAGACTGATATTGGCAAGGGCGTGCCATTTCTCGAATGCTTGGCCGAGCAAGAACGCGATCGGAATACGCAGACTGCTATCGAACGAGTACAAATAAAGGTCGAAGACTTTCGGGTGCGCCTTTTCCGTCCACAAATGCAAGTAACCCGCAAAATGATTGGAAGCCAGAATCAAGATTCCCGGAATGAACGCCAGCAGAATCAGTCGGCGCTCCTCGCCCTCCGACCAGATGGCGCGCAAGCCCATCACCACCAGGCTGCCCATTCCCAGGAATGACGCCCCCGAAACAAAGTAGATGTCGCGATGTTGCAGCACGAACACATCGAACAGCGCGAATGCCGCGCCGAAAAGCACAATGCCGCCCACATCGCTCCAGCGGAACCTCAAACGCAAATGGATCAGAATCACGCTCGCGAAAACGTAGGGGTAAAACGCCGTGGCAATCGCGGATTTGTAGAATACATTGCTGGTGGCCAATCCAATCATCGCCGCCAGCAGCGCAACCGACAGAAGTACCCGCGCCATTCGATTTACGTTCATGCTTGGATCTCGCTCTCAATTTCAGCATGACCCGCATCGCGCGGCTGATTGGGCTTGCAGAGCTGTGTTTAATCTGTGACTTGGCGGCTACAACCTAGGCTTGTTTCGGAGCTCCGATCTGCTCCTGAACACTTCGCCGAAACTCCTGGGGATTCGCAATCATCACGAAAGACTCGGGCGTCCCGCCAGTACCGCGTACCACCACCGACCCGAAGCCAAGCATGCGCCCGGCAAACGTCTCTTCCACTCCGATACTCTCCACCCGGGAGAGCATCAGATCGAGCGTGCGGCGGCTGCCCATGCCCGTCTTGATCAGCACTCGCCTGTTCGTCACCGCCATCTCCGTGGCATTGCGCTTTGCGACTCCGTAGGCAAACGTACCGATGGCCGCGATCGCAAGGACAGCGGCGCCGATTTCCATCGCGTGAATTCCCATTTCTGAAGCGCCCGCGGCCAGGCCCTTTCCGTTCTTGGCTTCGGTCGACTCCGCCAGAAGCCCCACGGCCAGCGCTACGAACACGCAACTCAAGAGTAGCGGCCCCAACAACACGAACCAGTGATGCCGTGTCTGATATAACAGCGTTTCGCCCGGAACCAGGCTCTTCTCCACGTAACTCATTCTCGATCCTTCTTTGCGCTCTCTTTACTAGATGCCTGCAAATTCATATTTGTTTCGCGAAGCTGCGCGAATCATACTTGATACCCTGGCAGCGGCCAAGCTGGCGCATACGCAAGCTGTGGTTCGGATCAGCACACAAGCGGAGGATGTGGGTGAGCGTGGACCTTCACAAGATGCGAGTGGCCTTTCAAGGCGAACCGGGAGCATTCAGCGAAGCGGCGGCCGTGCAACTTCTCGGCGAAGAAATCACCACCGTGCCGCGGCCTACGTTCGACGCGGTCTTCCGGGCCATCGCCGACGGCGCAGCGGATGCCTTGCTCGTCCCCGTCGAAAATTCGCTCGCCGGGTCCGTGGTCCGCGTCTACGACTTGCTCGTTGAAAGTGGCTTGACGATCACTGCGGAAACCATTCTGCCCATCGAGATGAATTTGATCGCGTGCCCCGGCGCTTCTCTGGAAAATATTCGTACCGTCTCTTCGCATCCTATGGCGCTAGCTCAGTGCGAGCGCTTCTTTGGTGCGCATCCGCAGTTCAAGCGCACCCCCGCCGAAGACACGGCCGGCAGCGTGCGCGAAACAATCGCCCGCGGCGACAAGACTTCCGCCGCGATCGCAGGCCGTCGAGCGGCCGTCCACTATCACGGCGTAATTCTCGCCGAGAAGATTCAAGATAATTCAGAAAATTTCACGCGATTCGTTTTGCTGAGAACGCCGGCCGATGCTGCGCGGGCGCAAACGAAAACAGACGCCCGCAAGATGTCGATCGCCATGCGCCTCGCGCATCGCCCCGGCGCGCTGCTCGCTTCGCTCGAACCCCTCGCGCGCCATGGTGTGAACCTCCTGAAGATCGAAAGCCGCCCCATTCACGGACGGCCGTGGGAATATCAGTTTTTCATCGATGTGGAAACCGACGCAGCCGCTGGTCTCGACGACGCTCTCGCTGAGCTACGCAAAGCAACTCACGAAGTCCGTGTTCTCGGCCTCTACGCCGCCGCCAAAATCGATTCGGCGTCCCAAACAAAATAAAAAGGCCGGCGTTTCCGCCGGCCCCTTCCGCCCGAGATCGTTACATCGTTACTTCTGCTCCTTCAGCAGTAGCTGCAAGCTTCTTCGCCCATCATCCCAGCTCCATCGCCATTCTTCCCGGTGACGTCGTCGCTGAAACGCCGCAGCCGCCGCCCGAGCCGCTCGGCAAGCTGGTGCCGCGCGCGCCACAATCTGGCTTTCAGCGTGTTCTCGGTGACGCCCAGCTTCTTCGCCGCTTCTCCGGTCGAGTAGCCTTCCACTTCGCGCAGCACGAACGCCGTGCGTAGCAATGGTGACAACTCGTCCAGATTCGCGCTGATCATCTCGCGCAGCTCCGTACCGGCGAACACCTGCTCCGGGTTCGGACCCTGCGCCGCAAAGCGCTCGGCCACCGGCAGTTCATCCTCGCGCGGCGTTTCGTCGAGCGACACCGCCGGACGCGCCTTCGCGCTCCTTCGTCGCATGAGCGCCGCATTGATCACGATGCGCGTCAGCCAGGTCGAAAATTGCGAGCGCCCTTCAAACCGCTTCAGGTTGCGGTACGCAGAGAGCATTCCGTCCTGCAGGGCGTCTTCGGCATCTTCCGCGTTGCCCAGCACTCGCAGCGCCGTCTGGAACAACGGTCGCTGGTATCGCCGGAACAGGGTCTCTACCGCTTGCGAATCGCCCCGCTGTCCGGCGCGGATTAGCTTTTCTTCGTTGAATTGCATTCCGACTGCGACTTGCGTTGCCATGATACCCCCCGTTTCGCTTCACAAATTCTTACGTCAGGACCGCTCCGAAAGTTTCTGCCGCGTCAGTGCACCGGCACGTTGCCGCCTGTTGTTTTGGGCTTCTTCAGAAACAGCAGCGCTGGAATCACTGCAAGAAACACGACGCCCAGCATTTTGAAATTGTCGATAAACGCCAGCATCGCCGACTGCCGCTGCACCGAGTTGTAAATCATCCCTTGGGCTTGAGCGCCGGCTTGCGCCATACCCGAACCCGCCGAAACCAGCCGCAACTGCGTTCCACTGATCGCGTTGTGGTATGCCGCGCTGAGTCCATTGATGTGCTCCGCGAGTCGCACCTGGTGTACCTGCGCCCGGCGCTGCAGCATCGTGGTCACTGTCGCAATCCCTACGCTCGCCCCGATATTCCGCGCCAGATTGATGATCCCCGTGCCCATATTCGTCTTTTCTCTCGGCACGTACGCAAACGCCGACACGTTGATCGGGATGAACAAAAACGCCAGCCCGAAACTTTGCAACATTCGGGCGCGCACCGCATGGCCGTAATCGAGTCCCAAGTCCCATCCCGCCATGACAAACAGCGCTAGGGACGAAACGATGCACCCGAACGTAATCAAAATCCGCGTATCTACCCTCGACACCAACAGCCCCACCACCGGCATCATGCACATGATCACCGCGCCGCCCGGCGACAACGCCAAGCCCGACAATTGCGCCGTGTAACCCAGCAGCTCCTGCAAAAACTGCGGAATCAGCACGGTGCTGGAGTACAGCACGAACCCGAGAAAAAACATGGCCACGGTCGACACCGCGAAATTGCGGTCCTTCAGCATCCGCAGATCTACCACCGGGTCCTTTTCGTGCAGCTCCCAGAAAATTCCCGCCACCAGTCCAATCAGCATCAGCACGAAAAAGCACACGATGAAGTTGGACGACAGCCAATCCTCGCGCTGCCCTTTGTCCAAAATGATCTGCATGCTGCCCAGCCCCAGGCTGATCAATCCGATTCCGATGTAGTCGATCCGGAATCCTCGCTTCAAACTCGCCGCCGCCCGCTTCATGTACGGCGGATCGCTGACCAGCACCGACGTCAGCAAAAGCGAAATGATTCCAACGGGCACGTTGATGTAAAAAATCCAGCGCCACGAGAAATTGTCTGTGATCCATCCGCCCAGCCACGGCCCGATGGTTGGCGCCACCACCACCGCCAGCCCGTACACCGCGAACGCCATGCCCCGCTTTTCCAGCGGAAATGTGTCGTTCAGAATCGCCTGCTCGCTGGGCTGCAATCCCCCGCCGCCGATGCCTTGTAAAATCCGGAATAACACCAGGACGCCCAGGCTCGGCGCCAGCCCGCACAAAAACGAACTCACCGTGAACAGCGCCACGCATGACATGTAAAAGCGCTTCCGGCCGATCAGCGACGACAGCCACCCGGATAGCGGCAGCACGATCGCGTTCGAAACCAGGTACGACGTCAGCACCCACGTCGACTCGTCCGCTCCTGCCGATAAATTCCCGGAAATGTGCGGCAGCGCTACGTTCGCGATCGAGGTGTCCAGAACCTCCATGAACGTCGCCAGCGTCACCGTGAGCGCGATCACCCAGGGATTGATGTTCCCTTCCGGCGTACGCAGTCTCGATAGAATCCGGTTCAACATTGCGATGGCGCTCTACTCCGTGACAGTTTTCTTGCTTCATTGCATCTTTACCGCACGACTGCTGCCTTTATTCCGCAATCACCGTCGCATCCACGTTCATCCCTGGCCGCAAAATTGCTTTATCCACGGAAATCGGGTCCAGCACGATCTTCACGGGAATGCGTTGCACCACTTTCACGTAGTTGCCGGTGGCATTCTCGGGCGGCAAAAGACTCAGCACCGCTCCGGTCGCTCCGGCGATCGAATCCACGTGCCCCGAGAACGTCTTTCCGTACGTATCCACGTGCACGTACGCTTTTTGCCCGGCTCTCATCTTCTTCAGTTGCGTCTCTTTAAAATTTGCCGTCACCCAAACGTTCTGCAGCGGCACCACCACTAACAGTCCTTGCCCCTGCTGCACGATCTGTCCGGGCTCCACTTGCTTGTGTGTCGCCACGCCATCCACCGGCGCGACGATGTCCGTGTAGCCCAGATTCAGTTCCGCGGCGTCCAGCAGTGCGCGCGCCTCGGCAACTTTCGCCACTTTTCCCTGCGCGTCGGACGCACGCATGCTGATCTGTCGTACGTCGGCATGCGCCGAACCCACGCCCGCCTTCGCTTGTTCCACCCGCGCTCCCGCGGCCACCAGTTGCGCTTTGGCAATTTCCACGCTGCGCCCGGCCTGGATTAGTTTTTCCTGGTCGGCTTTCAGCGCGCTCGCCGTCGCATCTGCATTCGCCTTCGCTCCGTCGTATTGCTGCTTTGATATTTCGCCCTTGTCTAACAGCGGCTTGTAGCGCGCCAGATCGGCCTGCGCTAACTCTGCATTCGCGCGGCTTTTGTCCACGTTGGCCTGCGCCCACGCCAGGTCCGACGTCCGCGATTGATCGTAAGTCACCTGCGCGCTCGCCAAATCGGCCTCCGCGCCGGCCAGCTGCGCATCCGCGCTCGACGTTCCGCTCGCTACGTTCTCCCGCGTCCTTGGCACATCCACTCCCGCCGATTGCGCGTCGCTCTCGGCCAGGGCCAGCGCTGCTTTCGCCTGATCGAGGTTCGCTTGATAATCCCGCGGGTCGATCTTCACCAGCACTTGTCCCGCCTTCACTGCCTGGTTGTCGTCCACCAAAACTTGCGCCACGCGCCCATAAATCTTCGAGGCCACCGGCGTGATGTGCCCGTCCACCTGCGCGTCATCCGTGCTCTCGCGGTTGTGGTAGTAAAGGAACAGCCCCACCAGAACGGCGATCAGCACCACTCCTCCGACGACTGCCAGGCGCCGCAGGTTGGGATTGGCCAGCCCCTTTGGTGGCTCTTCCAGCAAAAGCTCTTCCGGTAGAGGTTTGACCCTCGCCGCGTTCTCCAACCCGACTTCGATCTCCACACTCATCTGGTCCTCACTTACTTCTACTTCGCGTAAATCTTTTCCATCTGTCCGATCGATCGCGCCAGATCCGCGCGCGCCTGATTGAAGCGGTACAGCGCCGCGATCTGGTTGTCGTTCGCTCGCGCCAGGGAATCCTGCGCCTGAATCACTTCAATGTTGTTCGCCACGCCAGCCTTGAAGCGATCGCGCGCCTGATCCACTTCTTCCTTGGAGAGCTGCACACCCAGATTCGCCACTTGCACTTCGCTTCGCGCCGAACCAAGATTGATCAGCGCCGTCTTCACGTCCAGCGCGATCTGATTCCGCAAGTCCGCCCGTTGCTGCTGCAGCTTCTGAATCTCCAGATCGGCACGAACTATCTCCGCGTGAATTCGCCCGCCGGTAAAGAGCGGCATCGTTGCTGCCACTGCGTAGTTATACGTCGGGATTCCCGTCGTTGAAGAAGAGCCTTCGTACGCCCAATTTCCCTGGAATTTCAACGAAGGGAGGCGCGACTCGCTCGACGCCTTCTTCGTGTGTTCCGCGGAGTGAATCTGTTCCTCCAGTGATTTCCATTCCTGTCGGGTTGAAAGCCCCTCTTCGATGCTGGTTTCCTCTTCTGGCTGCGGCGTATCGAAAAAGCTCAACGAATCGGCAAGCTCGATCTTTTGGCGTGGATCGAGATTCAACAGTCGGCTCAACCCGAACAGCGAGGTTTCCCGGTTGGCCTGCGCCTCGATTAGCCGTTGATTCTCGTTCTGCAATTCCACGTTGGCGCGTAGCGTGTCGATTCCCGTGCCCACGCCTTCCTTCTGTAGATCCGCCGCCTGGTCGTACAGCGCTTTCGCCAGATCCACTCGCGACTGCGACGCTTCGACATCCGCAATGTTCCGCAACGTGCCGATGTACTGCGATACCACCAGCAAGATCACTTGCTCGCGCGTCGACAAACTGTCCGCTCTGCCGGCGTTCGCCGTCTCTCTCGCAGCCTGATAGCGCCGGAAAAGCGTCAAATCGAAGATCGGCATTCCGAACGACGGCCCCGCCTGAAATATCTGAAATGGACCGCCGTGCTCCGGGAATCCCGGAATCTTCCTGCCGAGAAACGCTTCGATGTTGATGCGCTGCACCGATTCGTTCACGTCTAGGCTCGCGTGCGGTAGCAGCTCCGCCCGGGCCATGTTCTTGTCCTGTGTGCTCTGCGCCGCCGTCAAAATCGCAATCTGCGCCGTCGTGTTTTGCTTCGTCGCCATGCTGACCGCTTGATCCAGCGTCAGCCGCAACACGTCGGTAGGAACGTTCGCCGGCAGCACGCTCTGCGGCTTCGCGCTTTGCGCGCGCAGCAATCCCGGACTCAGCAGCAGGCTGAGTAATGCCGCGTAGAAAACGATCGGCGGCCCCTTGGGACCTCCCGGGTCGTCGCTCTTGCTGCGGGTTTCCGCATCGCTGATCTCACGCACGATCGCCTGATTCAGGCATCCCTCCGCCACCAGTTGCCCTCCCTGGTGGTGGATGTCCTTCAACAGCATCTTTCCGGCCGCATCGATGAAACTCACGGCGCAAAGATTTAGGCTGAACTTCTCGTTTGCAGAAGCAGCGCGCAGTTCGCGCCAGCACTGCTCGAGCGTGGCAACGTGTGCCCCCGTTAGGCGGCCCTCAACGGTGAGGACCACCCTGCCCCGCTTCTTCTCGCTTGTGATTCTTAACATACACTCCGTCCTGACGGGTCTAAGCAGATGCACTCGGAGGTCCAGGCGATGCAAATTTTCGTTCATATATAAACCTCTAATTTACAAAGACTTATAGGAGATTCAGGCTCTTAGCTGACTGCCCGTTGTGCTCATATATGGGCAATTGGTCACATTAGGACACCACAGCATTGACCATATATGGGCTAGACATGTTGACCCCAGCTCTTAGACTAACTACGACGGGCAGAGGAGGCGAGTTTCGACCTAGAAATTACCCCCGCAAGCTCAGCGGCAGGGGACGCCCAAGTGGCTGACTTCGTTAGGGTTTCCCATTGTTCGTCTCTCAGCACTCGGACGGCGGTTCAAACGGAAGGATAGCCGGGCGGAAGCAAGGCCACCCAGACCACAATTCGCGCTAGATTCTCAGTGGCGGACTGCAATCGCTTGAAGCTCGAAGTGCCCGCTCCGCAGCAGCGTCGCTGCGCCGATGAACTCGCGCGCCGGTAAATCCTTCGTCGTGAAATAGCCCCGGTACGCCGCATTGAACTTGTCGTACAGGCTCAGATCGGTGCAGGCGATCTGCACGTACACGAGATCGTCCATCGTCATCCCCGCCGCCACCAGCGTGGCTTTGATGTGGTCGAGCAGCAGCTTGATTTCCTCATCGACATCCGCTGGCGCCTTCCCCGTTTTCGGGTCGAGGCCGATGCGCCCCGACAAATACAGCGTGTTGCCGGTCAGAATGGCGCCGCTGAACGGCAACTGCGGATTGTCGTCCGGCAGATTGATCGCCTTTCGGCCAGACGCAGGCGGTGCCTGCGAAAACGCTCCATGTACGGTCAAAACTCCAGCCAAAGCGAGAGCAACGAATGATGCGAGAATTCTGCGGTTCATGCACGGCCTCCAGTTTTTGCGGTTGCGATGCGTCGCGCGCGAGTGTATTCCGCGAAGCGTTAGGCTGCAAGCTGTTCTGCTCGGCGGGAATGTCGGCAGTCTTAGACGGCGTTGCACCTCTTACAAAGAGATGAACCCTGTGCGGATGAAGTAGAGAGACGTGAGTGCCACAACCAGCCACAGCAGGATCCCCTGCGCCAGCGGACGCCAGCCGACTTCTTTCAGGGCGGAACGTGAAATGCTCGTGCCAATCAAGAAGAGAACCGCGGTTAAGCTGAACCTTCCCAGCGTGAAGAACGCTTGGGTAAGATGGGAAATGTTCGGAACGTAGGTGTTGACCACAGCGGCCAGGCAGAAAAAGAAAATGAACCACGGCAGCTTGACGCGAGAGTTGCTGCGCTTCACGGCCGCGGTGATCAGCGCGAGCGGCACAATCCACAGCGCGCGCGCCAGCTTCACCGTCGTGCCCACTACAAGAGCCGCAGCGCCGTACTTGGACGCGGCGCCCACCACCGAGCTGGTGTCGTGAATCGCCAGCGCCGCCCACAAACCAAACTGCTGTTCAGTCATATGCAGCGCCCAACCAACCAGCGGGAAAACCAGCAGCGCCACCGAGTTGAGGATAAAAATCGTGCCTAGCGCGACGGCCATCTCTTGCTCGTCGGCTTGAAGGATTGGGCCCACCGCCGCGATTGCGCTGCCGCCGCAAATCGCGGTGCCCGCGGTGATCAGGAACGAAGAGTTGCCGCGCACCCGCAACAATTTGCCGAGTCCGAGCCCGACGGCAAGCGCGAACGAAATTCCCAGCGCGGTGTACACGAATCCGCTGCGTCCGGCTTTGATGACTTCGTGCAGGTTCATGCCGAAGCCGAGGGCCACGACGGAAGCCTGGAGCAGGAATCGCGACAGGTCTTTGCTGTCGGCCGGAAGCGGATGCGCGACCGTCAGGCCAAAAATAATGCCCGCGGTGAGCGCGACCGGCGGAGAAATATATCCGCTGGCGGAAATGATCAGCCCGGCAAAGAAAAAAGTTTTGACCAGTACGCTTTTGAGGTTTTCGGCTGGGGCGTCCGTATACATGAAGTCGATCGTTGTTGACGGCGGTCGGCGCGACCGGCGTCGCTAGGTCACCGCGGCGATTTGCCGGGTGACGTCGCTGCCGGCGGAGCTTCCGCCGGCGTTTCAGTCTTTGCTGGCGCGGCTTTCTGCGGCACGCCGCGAGAAATCTCGGCGACGATTTTCTCCGTTCTGGATTTGCTCGGCCCGCAATTCCGATCCCAGATGCGGCACTGCGCCAGGGTGAATTTGCAGCCGCAGGTGCAGCTTTCCGCGTTGAAGCGGTGCAGCGCGACCAGTTTTTGCTCCGGCGTCAGCTTGGAAAGGTCCACGCCGGGAAGCTCGCTGGCGCGGTCGGCGTGCGTCAAAAAGATCTGGCCGGTGTCCTCAAAGGTTTCCACGCGCGCGGGAATCGGCAGGCCGAGCATCGCGCGAATTTCCAGTTCGTAGAGCAGCGGATCGTGAAGTCCTTCGTGCTTCTGCATCACGCGGGCTTCAGAATCAAGCATGAACGAAGTGGGCAGCGCGGCAATGCCGCCGTACTGGATGCGCACCTCGTTTGAAGCCATCGCCACCGGGTAGTTGATGCCGGTTTCCGCGACCACTTTCTTGATCGCGTCTGCGTCGTCGTCGTCCACGGTGAGCCCGATGATTTGCAGGCGGTCTTTGTATTTCGTTTGCAGCTCGATCAAGTCCGGAATCTCGGCGCGGCATGGTCCGCACCAAGTGGCCCAGAAATTGAGCAGGATGACCTTGCCGTGCGCGTCGGCCAGCGAAAGCGGCTTGCCGTCGAGACTGTCGAGCTTGAACACCGGCGCAGGATCGGGATTGCGCACAAAGCGAATCACGTTGCCTTCGCCCTGCGGCCGTGCCGAGGCGGCGCCGGCAAGCAGCAGAATCAGAAGCGCCATGACAGCGAAGTAGCAACGCCACAGAAAGGGTAACGAAATGGCGGGCACGTCGTTTGCGCGCGGGTTGGATGACTGGCGATTCACGATAACTCTATCTAGCAAACCATATCGGCGCCCCGAAGGGAATAGCGCGCCCGGACTCGTGCGTCGAATAGGGTCCCGTCGCCGTGAGGCCGTTCGCTCGACGCGGCTCGCGAGCGAGATTTCGCCTCTTGTTCGCTTTCGGGTGTACGCCCGGGGTGTGATGGAAACTGTGAAGGATATGGATGAAAATAAAGGGGTTGCGGACGCTCCTGTGTGTGCGGTTGGTGCGGAGGATCGATGAAGAGGTGGTGAAAGAATAAAGTAATGACCCGGAGTGGAGAAAGATCCCACGACTCGCGGGTGACGCGGTTCGGTTGATGTGCAGTGAATCGGGAAGCTGGTGGGCAGGTGACAGCTGCGTTTGACCCGGAGTAACATGAAGCAGACAAAGGAGTGCCTTTCTCTCCTCCGCGGCGCTTCAAAAACGAGAGAACTATAACCGATCAGGTACTATTCTGTCAAGATAAATTGGCGGACAACCGGGAGTGGATGGTTAAAGGCGATGTCACCTTGAAATCTTCCGGAAATACCAACTGCGTGGGAAGCGACAAAAACAAGATGGCGACGTGAACTCACCGCTACAAAGTCTCGGAACGCCGGGCTGAAGCCCAGCGCCTACGTGAACCGCGGCTAAACTGCGGATACGATAATGATGATTGCGTTCGCGGGAAGTGGCGACGGCGCTCTTGCTGCTGCTTGGCGGCGCACAGAAAGCGGCGCGGCCGGACGTGCCGCCAAAACTTGCCGTCGCTGCTACGCGCCAGGCGCAGTAAGGCCGGACACCCGTTTGCCCGGAACAGAAACACCGCGGGTCTCGCGGATTACACTCTCGCCAGAATCATCTTCTTGATTTTCCGGATGCCGGCTTCGTCGCGCTTGTAGAACGTCCATTGCTTGATGCGCTTGCCGCAGACCAAGCCCGCCTGGAGCAGGATCTTCAAGTGCTCGCTGGCGGTGGGTTGGGTAACGCGCAGCTTTCTGGCGATGAGCAAGCCGCAGACGCCGTCTTTGACGAGGTCGCCATCCACCTGGGGCGGGAAGTGCCGGGCGGGATTTCTTAGCCAGGCCAGGATTTGCAGGCGGCGATCGTTCGAGAGGGCGCGGAGCGCGAGTTCCAATTCCATATAGACAGTTAGCCAACTCCCTACGTATAGTAGCATTTGAAAGACGGGCGCGCAAACAGAAGATGCTGGGCGCGCGTGTGCGGCTGCACGCGAGTTTGGCCGATCGGAAGATCGGCCACTACATCAGTGGGAGCAACGGGGAGCGGTAGGGATGCCGAAAACTCAAGTGGATCGAGAGCACATTGCGGCGGTGGAGAAAATCATCCGGCCGCATATACGGCGGACGCCGGTGCTGGCCTGCGACGGCGCCGATTTCGGGCTGGATGGTACCCCACTGATCTTCAAGCTCGAACTGCTGCAGCACGGAGGCTCGTTCAAGGCGCGGGGCGCGTTTGCGAATTTGCTGACGCGCGAAGTACCGCCGGCGGGCGTGGTTGCGGCGTCGGGCGGCAATCACGGCGTGGCCGTGGCGTTCGCGGCGATGAAACTCGGCGTGCCGGCAAAGATCTTCGTGCCCAGCGTGGCGTCGCCGGAAAAGATCGAGCGAATTCGCGGGTGCGGCGCGGAATTGGTGATCACCGGGGAACGCTATGCGGACGCGCTGGCGGCCAGCGAAAGCTGGGTGGCGCAATCCGAGGCGATGGCGGTCCACGCGTACGATCAAGCGGAAACGCTGCTTGGGCAGGGGAGCGTTGGCCTGGAATTCGAGGAGCAGGACGGAAATTTGGACACGCTGCTGGTGGCGGTCGGGGGCGGCGGGCTGATCGGAGGAGTGGCGGCGTGGTACGCGGGCCGCATCAAGATTGTCGGAGTGGAACCGGAAGCGGCGCCGACGTTGACGAGCGCACTGCAAGCGGGGCGGCCGGTGGATAGCGTGGCGGGAGGCATCACGGCGGACTCGCTGGCGCCCAAGCGTGTGGGCGAGCTGATGTTCCCGATCGCGCAGCGCCTGGTGCATAGCGTGGTGCTGGTGACGGACGAGGCGATTCAGGATGCGCAAGAAGCGTTGTGGAGAGTGCTGCGCGTCGCGGCCGAACCCGGAGGCGCGGCAGCGCTCGCGGCGTTGCTCTCGCGGCGCTACGAGCCAAAGACGGGCGAACGAGTAGGCGTGTTGCTGTGCGGAGGCAATACCACGGCGGTGGACTTCCAGCTCCAGCGGCGAAGCAGCGTGGCGCGTTAGCGCTTCGTTGATCGTTCACCTTCGCATCGGAACAAGGGCAGGCCGGCCGTTCACAGAATTGTCACAGCCTTCCGGTTGACAGTTATATCGACAATAAGTATACAGATCGTACAGATGGAGGTGTAGCGATGAAAAAGACGCTGGTGCTAGTGGTGTTGATGCTGTTGATGACCCCGCCGCCGTCGTACGCGTGGGGAGGTTTCGGGCACATGGAGGTGGCGTACCTTGCGTATCAGCAATTGACGCCTGCCGCGCGGGCGCGTGTATGGACCTTGCTGCAGCTGAATCCGTACTTTACGAACGGCACCTGGACGGGCATGCTGCCGCCGGGGATCTCCGACGCCGACAAGCAATTAATGATCTTCATGCTCGCGGCCACTTGGCCGGACGAGATCAAGGGTGACTCGGGCTACAGCGACGACGGAACAAACAGCGGAAACACGCCGGACGGCGCTCCTTCCCGGCAAAATACAGGTTTCACGGATAAACTGCGGCACAAATATTGGCATTTCGTGGATAAGCCTTTCGCTCAAGACGGGACCACGAAAATGCCCAAGGTTCCGACGCCCAACGCGCAGACGCAAATCGCCGCATTCCGGAAAGTGCTGGCCTCCAAGACCAAGACCGATCTCCTGAAGTCTTACGACCTGGCTTGGATTCTGCACCTGGTCGGCGACGTTCACCAGCCGCTGCATTGCACGACGCGCGTTGACGCTAGTCATCCCAATGGCGATTCGGGCGGAAACCTAGTGAAGTGCCCGGCCAGTTGTAATCCAGGATCGGGCGACTTCCACCTTTGGTGGGACGATCTTCCAGGAACGACGTCAACGACCAACCCAGATCTTCAAGCGGTGATCACCGCCGCGCAAAGTTTGCCCGCGGTGACAGATCCTATACCCACGAAACAATCGGCAACGGTTTGGATTGGCGAAAGCTTTGGTTTTGCGAAGACGGTGGCATACCAGAACCCGCCCATCGGATTGAGCCTTGGACCGTTCACACTGACACCTGAATACGAGGCGGCGGCAGCTACTTTGGCGAAGCAGCGCGTGGCGCTCGCGGGCGCGCGGCTAGGAAAGCTATTGAACGACGAACTAAAGTAAACGGACCGTGGGAAGTTGAGCTTCGTCGAATAACCCCGATCACAGACCCGGTAGCAGCACCGGTGCGATTGCTGGCCGCGCCACAAACAAATGTTAGATGGGGCGGCGAATGCCGAGCTTGCGCATGCGCGCTTGCAGCGTGGTGCGCTTCATGGCGAGGAGGGCGGCGGCGCCCTTGGGGCCGGCGATGCGCCATTCGGTTTGCCGCAGCGCGCGCAGGATGTGCTGGCGCTCGGCCTCTTCCAGAGTGGAGATGGACGTGGCCACGGGCGCGGATGTCAGCAGCGAGGACACGGACTGAGGGCCGTCGGCGATGCCAGCGGCGGATTTCAATTCCGCAAGAGGAACGCGCAGCTCTTTGCCGGGCGAGAGCAGGACGGCGCGCTCGATCAGATTCTCGAGCTCGCGGATATTTCCAGGCCAGCCGTAGTTTGCCAGCGCGTCCATGGCCTCGGTGGGAACGTATTCGACGGTTTTGTTGAGACTGCGGCTGAATTTCTGCACGAAATAGCGGACCAGCAGCGGGACGTCTTCGCGGCGTTCGCGCAGCGCGGGGATGCGGACGGGAAAAACGTTCAGCCGGTAGTAGAGATCGCTGCGAAACGCGCGCTCGGCCACCAGCTTTGACAAATCGCGGTTGGTGGCGGCGACGACGCGAACGTCGACGCGCTGCGTGCGGTTGCTGCCCAGGCGCTCGAACTCCTGTTCCTGCAGCACGCGAAGGAGCTTGGGCTGGAGCTCGAGGGGAATGTCGCCGACTTCGTCGAGAAAGAGAGTGCCACGGTCGGCCAGCTCGAAGCGTCCGATTTTCTGGTTGATTGCGCCGGTAAAGGCGCCTCGCTCGTGCCCGAAGAGCTCTGCTTCGAGCAGACCGGATGGAATCGCGGCGCAATTGATCTTGACGAAAGTGCGCTCGCGGCGCGGGCTGAGATTGTGGACTGCTCTAGCGATCACCTCTTTGCCGGTGCCGGTTTCCCCCTGAATTAAGACGGTGGTGCCTGCGGGCGCAACCAGCTCGACTTGGGCGAGCACGCTGCGGATGGCGGCACTCTCTCCGACAATCTCTTCGAAGTTGTACGCGTTGCGAATTTCTTCTTCCAAGTACAGTTTTTCTTCGGCCAGTTTGTCCTTGAGAGCGTCGATTTCCTTGAACGCCATCGCGTTTTCCACCGCGATCGCGATCTGCGCGACCACTTGCTGGACCAGCTCGATGTCGGGGTCGCTGAAAACATCGGTGCGGCGGCTGGCCAGGTTGAGCGTGCCGAACGAACGGCCGCGGTTAGTCAGCGGGATGCAACAAATGGTCTGCAGGCCTTCCGCGCGAAGCAAGCGCACGACCTCGCTTGGATATTGATCGAGCTCGGCGCCGCGAGCGATGAGAGTCCGGTTCTCGGTGATGGCTCGCCCCGCGGGAGATGCGTCCCGCGGAATGCTCATTTCGGGCTTGAGCAGGCCTTGGTTTCCGGGGAAGTCGAGGGCGTAAATCTTGAGAAGCCCGGTGACCGGATCGAGAAGGGCGAGACTCGTGTAGTCATGATGAATTACGCGCTGGAGCGTCGAGACGATGCCGCGGAACAGTTCGGGCAGCTCCAAGCTGGTGACCAAGACGTTGTTGACTTCGAGAAGCACGCGGAGGCGGTCGCGCTCGCGGGCCAGCTGCGTCTGGTATGCCTGCGAGGACTCGCGGTTAAGCGCGTTGTCCACCGCGACCGCCACCTGACTGGCGACGCGCCTCATGAATTGCAATTCGCCGTCGGTGATGCTTTGCGGAGCGAGGCGGCCGAAGCTCATGGCCCCCACGCGCCGCTGCGCGGTGGTCAGCGGCACGATGGCGAACGAGCGCACTCCCGACTCCTGCAAGCGCTGCATGAAATCCGGATAGCGCTCTTCCTGCGTCGTGTCGCTGACGACGAAGTTCTCTTGCGTCTGCCACACCCGTCCGGACGGGTGACCATCCACGGGCGACTCCGTCCCGGTGGGCTTATCGTGCGGGACGCGAGCCTCAAGGATGTGCAGGCGCATCACGTTGCGCGCCGGATCATGCAGGGTGAGCGCGATGAAGTCGAAGTCGACGACGGAGTGCAGCCGTTCGGAAAGATCATGAAAAAGCGCGGGAAGATCGCGCTGCTGGGCGATGGCCTCGGTGACTTCCAGCAAGGCTTCGAGCTGACGGCGCGAGTGTTCCAGCGGCGCCCCGGGCGCCGTTTCCAGCGGAGAAATTGCCGGGTCCGGCATAGGAGGCAGGATAGCATCCGCGTCGCCAGAGGCTCAACCGCAGAAGACTCAGCCAAAGAAACCGCTTAGTCACTCTGTTTTTTCGGATCGGGCGTTTGCGACGGCTCGGAAATCCAGGCGGGCGGGTCGCTGGCAGGAAAGGACTCTTCCGACGCCTCCTCAACAGGATCAATGGGAGGCGAAGGTGGCTGCAGCCTCTCCGCGTCCGGCGGCGATGGCGCTTTCTTTGGCGCTGGTTTCGTCATAGCAAGGATGTTACTCCACTCGCGGCAGAGGAAAATACAGGAACGACCGGGGCAACGAGCAGTGAGGTTTGCATCAGCACACCAGTTTCGTGTACACTATTCTCGTATGAAAAATGTCACCCTCAGTGCCGAAGAACACCTGATCGAACAAGCCCGTCTGGTCGCACGTTCAAAGCACAAGACTCTGAACGCGGCTTTCCGGGAGTGGTTGCAAGAGTTTACGGCGCAAGCCGGCAGCGCGCCAGAATTCGACGCCCTCATGCAACGGTTGGAGCACGTCAAAGCGGCCCGGCACTTCACTCGAGACGAGATGAATGAAAGGTAAGTTCTTCCTCGATACGAACGTGTTCGTCTATTCGTTTGACGGGAGCGCGCCGAAGAAGGCGGCTCGTGCCCGTGAGCTCATTCGCGAGGCTATCGAGACTCGACGAGGAATCGTCAGTTACCAGGTCGCGCAGGAGTTTTTCAATGTGGCGTTGCGCCGCTTCGCTCAACCGATGACGGTTGCGGACGCAGAACAGTATTTGTCGACAACGTTTCGCCCGCTCATGACAATCCATTCGTCGCACGCGCTTTACGGAGAGGCCCTGCGACTGACCAACCGGTATCAACTAGCCTGGTATGACTCCCTGATCGTAGCTTCGGCTATTGAAGGGGAGTGCAGTGTTCTATGCAGCGAGGATTTGCAGCACGGACAACAATTCGGTGAATTGCGCATCGAGAACCCATTCCTGTAGTGCTCGGGCGGGTTTGCGGCTAGGGGCTTACACCTACAACCCACGCGAGGTCGTGTTAAACTAACGGCGATTTAGGCTCGTAGCTCAGTTGGTTAGAGCGCTACCTTGACACGGTAGAGGTCTGGGGTTCGAGTCCCCACGAGCCTACCATTCCTTCCAGGCTTAACCATGAACTTACATCACCCATGCGCGTAAGCATCGATGAGGGGTTAAAGAAGAAGTGTCCGCGGACGGCGCTGGGGTGCGTGACGGCGACGGTGGAGGCGGGTGCGTCGCCTGCCGCGCTTGGCGACGAGATGAACGGGCGCGTGCAGGAGATCTTGAAGCTGCCGTTCGCGCGAGGCGTGTTGGAGTCGCCGCAAATTGTGGCGACGCGGGCGGGCTACAAGGCGTTGGGGAAAGATCCGGCGCGGTATCGCGGATCGGCAGAGGCGCTGCTGCGGCGCGTGATTGCGGGAAAGGGCTTGCCGCAGATCAACGCGGTGGTGGACGTGATCAATCTAGTTTCCGTCGAGAGCCGGCTGCCTGTCGGCCTATACGATCAGGCGCACGTCAGCGGAGACATCGCGTTTCGAGCGGGGCGCGCCGGGGAAACCTACAAAGGTATAGGGAAGTACGATCTGAATCTCGAAGGCCTGCCCATTTTCTGCGACGAACTCGGGCCTCACGGAAGTCCCACGAGCGATTCGGAACGGACCATGGTCACCGGCGAAACCAAGCAGGTCCTCGGGATCATCGTTTCGTTTGGCGGCGCGGACGGGCTCGAACGCTGGGCACAGCGCATGGTGGAGCTGCTGCAACGCTACGCCTCAGCGACCGAATGTGAAGTGACCATCGTCTCGTAGAGGCCAACCGCCAGTGTCATTCCGGGCGCAGCGGGAAACTCCCCGGCATTGCGCCCAATCTGCGCAATGAATCTGCTGTTGGCCAACGTTCGCCGCGTGGTACCTTTCGCGTCATCCGCGACAATCAAATTCATCTTTGGAGTGGCCGACTTTCGGAAAATAGATTCGGAGGATAGCCACTTTGCGCGGCACCATTCTGCCTGGCGTGCTCCTGGGATTTCTTACCGCCGGCTGTCACACGTCAAGCGACGTGTCGCCGACGAGCAAGCCTCAGGAAGCTCCCGTGCTGATCACCAAGGCGCCGGCGTCTTACGTGAGCCACACGTTTGACCCGGCGGCGCCGCCGCCCGAAATGCCGCCGCTGGGATCGGGAGAATCCGCCGAGTGCGATTCCGATTTCCAGTCCAACGCCAGTGCGCGCGGCCAGCCTCGAAAGACCGACGCTACGCATGCAATCCTGACCATCACGCAAGTCCTCATGACGCTGCGGCTACAGATCAACGTGTGGCTTCCAACAGGAGCCCCTCAAATCATCGCCGACCATGAGGAAGGGCATCGCCAAATTGCCGAATATTCCTATCAGACGGCGGACAAACTCGCGCGGAGTATCGCCACAAGGTACATCGGAGAACGAATCGAAGTGACCGGAGCTGATCTCGACGCCGAGTCCATGAAAATGCTGCTGGAAGTGGCCACCGAGATCAGCAACGAATACGGCAAGGAAATCAACGCGGAGCCCACGCAACTTCTCTACGACTCCATCACGGACCACGCTCGAAATGGAGTCATAGCGAAGGACGCCGTCGATCACGCCATCAAAAACGCCGCAGTCGAGGCGGCGCCGGCAGCGAACTAAGGCTTGCTAGCTCGTCACCGGCTCAGCGACGTGCTCCCCTTTGGCAACATTGCGACTTTTGATGAAGCCGCGAGCGGCCAGCAGTTCCGCGTTGAGCAGCGCAGCGCCGGCCGCGCCGCGAACCAGGTTATGCGAGAGCAGCGTCAGCTTGACGTCGAGCAGCGGACATTCGCGGACGCGGCCAACGACGGCGGCCATGCCGTTGCCGGCATTCACATCGCGGCGCGGCTGCGGGCGATTTTCTTCGTCGAGCACAACCACGGGATGACGCACGGCTGAAGGCAACGAAGCCAGCTCTGCGCTGACCTCAAAATGGCGCAGCGCTTCGCGAACTTCGGCGAGCGACGCAATTTTCTTCAGACTGAGGCTGACGCATTCGAGATGGCCGTCGAGAACCGGCACACGATTGCAATGCGCGCTGAGGCCCAGCCCGGCATCCACGAAACGCGCGCCGTCCCATTTGCCGAGCAGTTTTTGCGGCTCGGCTTCCATCTTCTCTTCTTCGCCACTGATGAACGGAACGACGTTGGCATGGATGTCCATCGAGGGCACGCCGGGATAACCCGCTCCCGAGACGGCCTGCATCGTAACGACGAAAATCTTCTCGAGACCGAACGCATCGGCGAGCGGCTTGAGCACGAGAACGAGACCTGCGGTGGAGCAGTTGGGATTTGTGACGATGAAGCCGCCGTCGTCGTAGCCGCGCAGCTTTTGTTGCACTGGAATCGCATCGAGATGCGCGGCGTTGACCTCAGGAATAAGCAGGGGGACATCGGGATCCATGCGATGATTCCGGGAATTGCTGACGACGGGGTAGCCGGCGCGCGCGAAATCTTCTTCGGCCGGACCAGCGACGGAGGAATCGAGCCCGGACAACACGAAGTCACAGTCGAGCGACGGCTCGATACCCTTCACCACCAGGTTGCGGGCAGCAGCGGGAATCGGCGCGTCTAGATGCCAGCGCGCAGCCTCGGCATAAGTTTTGCCGGACGAGCGCTCGGAGGCAGCGACCTCGGTCAGCTCAAACCACGGATGATCGGCGAGCAGACTAACGAGGCGCTGTCCGACGACGCCGGTGGCGCCGAGAACACCTGCGCGCCACTTTTTTCTGACGCGCCTTTCCTGCGCGTTGCTCTCCTCTCGCATTCGCTGGTCACCACTGTTCGATCTTTGAGCGCTCACGCCGCACCTCCGTGCTGGGATGGCCCTAGTTGTAGAGAATTGTCGAACGCCCGGCGCGAGCCGATGCGTGTGCCACGAACGTGCGGCTTGAATGTGTTGCGGACCCAAACGGTCATTTCGGTTTCCGCTGCCAGAGGCAGCACGTGTGGGTGGAGCACTTTCGCTCCGCTCGCGGCAAGTGCGTGCGCTTCGTCGTAGCTGAGATCGTGCAGGAGTTTCGCTTCCACGGACTCGTGCGGGTTCGCGGTGTAAATGCCGTCGACGTCGGTCCAGATCACCAGCTCGTCGGCGTCGACCACGTGGGCGATGATTGCGCCGGAGAAATCGGAGCTGTTGCGGCCGAGGGTGGTGATGCGTCCGTCGGGAGTGGCGCCGATGAAGCCAGTGACGACGGGGACGATGCCGTCGTCGAGGAGCGGCGAGAGAACGCTGCGTCCGCGGCGCTTGGTCTGCTCGAGATGCGGCTTGGCGTCTTGAAATGTTTCGCAGGTGAGGACGAACTCGGACGAAGAAACGGGAACCGCCGGAACGCCGGACTGCTCAAGCGCGGCGGCAAAGAGTCGCGCACTGAAGCGCTCGCCAAACGACGCGAGCCGGTCGAAAAGCTCGGGGGTACCAACGACGTGGCCGTGCGCGGGCACTTCGTGAAGAAGATCGCGGCCGAGAGAGTCTAGCTCGTAAGCGACGCGATCCTGGTCTTCGACGTCAAGCAACAAGTCGCGCAGAGCGTCGTGATGAAGGTGAAGAACGGCCTGCGCTTCCGCACGCGCGCGCTGATTCTTGCGATCCGCGAGGGCCTGCGCGATGGTGAGCAGCCGATCGGTGACACCCTTCATCGCGGAGACGACCACGACGACCTGGGACGCTTGTGCTACCGGCCGAACGAGGCCGGCGGCATGAAGCATGCGCTTGGCGCCGAGCAGCGACGTTCCGCCAAACTTGAAGGCGACGGTCGATTTGAGGCCGCTAACCGCGGCCATGGACCGGCGACTGCCAAGCACATCGGCCGACTCGCGAGCGCTGATTACTTCAACCGAAGCACCGAGTTGGCTACGTAAGTCACCCTCGGCGGGTACTTCTGTTTGTACGTTTTCCGGGCTCATGACTGCCGCTCCCTTAGTTTTGACCGCTTTGGAGCGACTCTGGAGGGGGGCTTTAAAGAAGAAACCCACCGCCAGATCGCTTCTGGCGGTGGGTTGGAAACTTTTTGCTAGCTCGCTAGCTGTTCCACTCGCCGGAAGCGGTAATGGTCGACGTAGTCGTAGTCGAGGTAATCGACATGGACGACGTCGCGGTGGTAATTCGCTTAGCGGCGGTGAGAATCATACTGAGACGGAATATAGCACGGCCTCGGCGGGCAGCAAAGTAAATATTCAGAAATGTCGGCGGTCTTGGTGCCCGCATAGTTAGCTGCTGGCTGGTCCCGCTGGTTTAACCTTCCTCCCGCCCTTCACGCAAGAGTATGAAAACACGCGGCTTTAAGTCTCATTTTTTCCAAGAGCGCGCCCCGATTCGAGACCCGTTCCCAGCACTACCCTCAAGCTTCGCTGTGCCTCGACGCCCTCCCCGACGACCTAGTTTTAGTACTACATCATAAGTAGCTGCTAAATAAGGACTTGTGAGCGCAACTTTTCCTCAAACGGTGGGTTTGAACAGGCAAGGGTTGCTGGGCGCTATGCGCCTCCGGGGTACTACGTAACGAAAGGAAAGTAATTATGAAACCCAAGAAGTGGCTCGCTCGAGGTGTGTTTATTGCAGTGGTCGCGGCGCTGATGACGGGCTGCGGCGGCGGTAGTTCCAGTTCAACGACAACGACGCAAGCTCAGAACGGAAGCGTATTCGTGAATGCCACGGACGCACCGCTGCCAAGCATCGTATCCTTCCAAGTCGACATCACGGGCATGACGGTGTCCGACGGAATGAATCCGCCGGTCTCGATCTTGAACGGGACGCAGACGGTGGATTTCGCGCGGCTGAACGGACTGCACACGCTGCTCGATCTGAACACGATTCCGGCGGGAACGTACACCAGCGTCAGCGTAACGCTGGCGAATCCGCAGATCGCTTACCTGAACGTAACGAACCCCCAGACGAATCCGCCGACGCGGCCGACGGTCACGACTTTGAATGCAACGACCACACCGGCGGTGTCGCTGACGCAGTCGATGGTACCGATTACGCTGGCCAACCCGTTGACGGTGAACGCTGGAGACGTCATCGGATTGTCTTTCGATTTTGACTTGCGGCAATCGATCGGAGTGGACGCGAACGGGCAGTTCACCGGCGTGGTAACTCCGACGCTGGACCTGAAGGCTGTCACACCGAGCGACTCGGACGCGTATATCGATGACTTCGTTGCGGCGGTGGTAACTCCGAATGCCAGCAGTACTTCGTTTACGATCCAGGGACCGCACGGACACCAGTTTACGGTGAACGTAAACGATCAGACGGAGTGGGAAAATGGGGAAAGCCTCACCGATCTGACGACTACGTCCATTGTAGAGATTTCCGGAACGCTCGACAGAACGTCCGGAGCGATCCTGGCGGATACGGTGGCGATCCTTTCGCAGAACAGCTTCTATGCAGGCGGGTTAATCACGTTCGTAGACCCGGCGACGGGACCGGCGAACGATTTCGATCTGTACGTGAGGAGCACGCTGCCAACAGGGACGGGCTTCGCGTCCGGGCAGATCTCAACGATCGATCTGACTGGGAACGAGAACTACTTCATCTATTGGTGGCACAACAAGTTCACAAACCTGTTCTTCAACTCCAGCTTGCTAGTGCCGGGACAACACGTGAGCATCGGCGGCCCGTTCAGCAACGGGGCCGTGACGGTGAAGCGCGTGGTGTTGCGACATGAGGGGCACAACGGCGCGTGGGTGGTGGGCAGCACCGACGTTGGAGCGAGCACATTCCAGTTCAACTCGAATGGGTTGGCGGGCGTGTTGTTCAACGGACCAGTGACGGTGTACTGTACGCCGTTTACCGTGTTCCGCGGCGGATTGACGGGCCTTGGCGACTTGACCGGCAACACGGCAATGAATCTGCGTGTTGTGGGTCTGGTGCTGAAGGATCCGATCAGCGGCCAGCCGGTGTTCGTGGCACATGGCGTGGAGAAGTTGAACTAAAGAAGTGAGTAGCGGGTAGTGAGTAGAAGAGACGGCCACTTCGAGTTCCGGGGTGGCCGTTTCGTTTTTGTTCTCAGCGTCGCGACTGGTGTCGCAATTGTGGCCGGTGCACAGCCAGGAATGGCTGTGCCACATGGAAGGTGCAATGGAATCGAGGCGCGGGGCTAGATTGCTGGGGCGTCGAAGAGGAGGCTGGAGCAGGTTAGGCCGGATTCGGCTTTTTGGAGTTCGGAGATGTCGAGCGGGGTGACTTGGAAACCAGCGGCTTCGATGCGGGCGCGTGTGTGCGGGAACGACGTGGGGAAAATCACCGTGTTGTTGAGGGCGAGAGCATTGGCGGCGTGCGGCTCTTCGGGAGCTACATCGATCCAATCGAACCTGCGGGCGGCGAATGGCGCGGGGTCGAACCAGGTGCGGTTGGCGAGCAGGGTATTGCGTCCGAGATAGGTGACCGCGGATTTCAGGTGCAGGCATCCGGTGACGGGCACTGCGATGGCCTCGTACCCGTGTGAAGCGACGATCGCGGCGAGCTGGCGGATACCTTCCGTGTTGGTGCGGCTGGAGAGTCCGACGTACAGCGTGCGGCCGATGCGAAGGACGTCGCCGCCTTCGAGCGCGGCTGGCGGCCTGACGTATTCGAGGGGGCGAAATGTGGACAGCGCGCAGGCAAGAGATGCTGCTTCGAGGAAACGCGACTTCGTGCCGAGCGGAAGAATCACGGCGAGTTCGTCGAGAACGATGGCGGGATCTTCGACGAACATGGAATCGGGGAGAGTCGGCTCGGCGGCAAGAGAGATGACCTGGGCGCCGAGCTTTTCGAGAAGCTGTTCGTAGGCGCGATGCTGCTCGCGGGCCTTGGAGAGATCGATCGGCTGACGCGCGAGGAAGGTCAGCTCGCAATTGACGATGCCGGGGCTTACGGCGCGAGTGATGGCGGTGAGCATGCGAGGAGAAAGTCTACACGAGAAGCTGCTGGACTATCGGCGGACCAGCGGGCAAGACATTCTCGCATGTGTCCGTGCGCGATGGACGCCCGCAAGGAATCGAGCATCGCCGCCTGAACATTTTCCCTATTTCAATTTTCTGCCAATCCTGCGCAACAACTCGGGTGTAGACTGGCTGGCACCGTGAATAAGGCGTTCCGCACATCGATGCGCCGCGAAGTCCTTCTCCCGTGAGCAGCGCGCATCATTTTCCGATCGTTCTCTCGCTGCTTTCCGTCCTCGTCCCGGAATCCGCAAGAACCACCAGCGCCGATCGCGCTCCGATCATGGAAGCGCTCGACTGGGTGCGCAACGCGCCTCGCGACGTTGCGCAATTCGACTATGTGATGACGGCGCGGGTGCGACTGCTGTTTTTCTGGGCCGGGAAAGATGACGTGGGCGGAGGCTACATCCGGAGGGGAATCTCGAAAGAGGATCCGCGGCAGGAACTTCTTCAGGTGCTGTTCGGGTCCGACCCGGCGAAAGCGCCTCGTGCCATCAACCGCTGGGGCGCCGGCACGGAGGTGGTGTGGCACAAAGACCCTGCGACGGGTCCCGCAAAGGGCGATGACGTCGTCGCCAGCGCCTTTTTTGGGTTCATGAAGTCGTCGAAAGGGAAATCCGTCTCTGAAATGCAGGAAGAGCTCCGGAAAGAAAAGGATCGAGGGGAGCATCAATTCACCGGGATTCTCAGCCGCGTGGAAACCGGCCGGGCCATTTCGCTGGTCGTGCCGCTGGCGTCGAACGAGGACTACAACCTGCACCAATACGCCGAGGCAGAGCCCTTGATGCTGGAAAAACTGAGCGCCTCGGAAGTTCCGGCGCGGACTCTGGACACTGCACCGGGCTGCCCGCGCGCCGGCGAGTTTCTGGGCACGGTCTCGCAATTGGCAGACGGAGCGGTGGACAACCGCGAAGCACCGGAGTCACTGTGTTACGTGTACGACGCCCAAGTGAATATGCTGACGCTGGAACACATCGTGCGGATACAGAAACTAGACGTGAAAGTGAATTCTTCGAAGGGCGGAACGCTGGCCGAGAAGAGCTACGAAGAACTTCTCCAGGCCGACTTCGTTTCGTCAAACCAAACAACGGGAAAGCGTGTTTACTTCACTATTTTTCTGGGAACACAAGGACCCTTGCGGGGCGTGCCAGTACAAATCCGCTATCAGCCGAATTGGTGGTTTCAAGTGGTGCTGAATTTGCTGCCGAACACGGCGCCGCAGGGATGACCGATCCAGAACTCCGTCAGAGCCCGACCCCTCTGGGACCCAATCCAAAATGAGCGATCCAGAGTCTGGTGATTCCTGCGCCGAGCAGCATTCCGGCAAGGATCAAAACGACGACGCCTACGGTGATCCAGACATCCGATCTTGGCCCCGCCGCATTGCCCTTGCCTAAGTGAGCTTTCCCATTGGGACCACCCCCCGGCACGACCATGGGAGCGAGGGGAAGATCGGCAAATTCCGGCTGCACGACGAGGCAATAGCCCTTCCGCGGAATGGTCTCGATATAGAGCGGCTGCTCAGAGGAGTCGCCCAAGGCCTGGCGCAGCTTGTTAACCGTAGTGTTGACGTTCGCGTCGTAATTGACGTGCGTGTCGGCAGGCCACAAGCGCGCGCGCAGCTCTTCGCGAGTGACGACCTCGCCCTGCTTTTCGATCAGCGCGAGCAGGACCTGATAGACCTTTCCCTGAAGCTTTAGCCGAGAGCCGCCCTTGGTGACTTCTTGGCGCTGTTGGTCGACCTGGAACGGACCAAAGCGGATGTAACGCGAGGTCAATTGAAACGCACGACCCGCTCCCGCGTCCGTTTCAGGTTCTAACGTAGAACTGAAGTCTGAGCCCATACACCCCACCCATACTTGAGGTAGACGCACGAAACTAGGAACCGTTTTCAGTAGATACGAAATTCCGAGAGGTGATGTTTCGCTCTAGGGACTAGGCGAGGACAGGTTTCACGAAGGCGCTCGGCGAACCTAGGAAAAGCGATAGAGCCGAGAGTTTTTTGTGGCTCAAATGCCACAAGGCTCCAAAGGTATGGGAAATTTAGATTTATTTTGTGCTGTAACGTCCGGCCATTGCCTGAAAATTCTTCACTTACACCCCGGGGCTGCGACTTAACAACAAACCATACCAGAGATTTTGAGCTGGAAGCTTGGGCGGCCTACTTGGCGGCGTCAGCCTGCGCCGGTGCGTTTGGCAGAACCGAAATCTCCACACTGGAGGGATAGCGCTTCGAGCGATACACGCGCTGCGTGGCCTTCTGGTAGTCGTTTTCCTTTGCCTCGAAAATGTTCGGCACGAATTTCTGCGGATTGCGATCGTATAGGGGGAACCAGGTGCTTTGCACCTGCACCATGATGCGGTGCCCCTTCTTGAAGACGTGGTCGGCGGTATGTAGATCGATCGTGAAGGGCGTGACTTCGCCCGGGCTGATCGCTTCCGGCTTCTCGAACGAATTGCGGAAGCGCCCGCGGAAAATCTCGTCGGAGATCATCAGCTCGAAACCTGAGAGCCGCCAGTTCTGGGGATATTTTTCGGGGTAGACGTCGATCAGCTTAACGACCCAGTCGGAGTCGCTGCCGGTGGTCGAAGCGAAAATCTTGGCGGTGACTTGCCCGGCGAGCGTCACGTCGTCGGCAAGCTCGTCGGTCTCCCAGGTCAGGACGTCGGGGCGCTGATCCACGAAACGCTGATCCTGCACCAGCCAGGTGTACCAACTGCCGGGATGGTCTTCCGGGTAGGTGCTATCGACCGGGCGATGGCGATAGGGAACCGGGTGCGCAGGATCGCTGATATAGGCGTCGAAGGCCTCCGGCGCCGTGGATTGCGGTGCGTCGAATGAAAGCTTGCCGTCTTCGTGAAAATAGAGATTGCGCGCGACGGCCTCATGCGGCGGCCAGGAGTCAAATGAAGTCCAGGTGTCGCTGCCGGTCTGGAACAGCAGCGCTTCCTTGAGCGGCAGCTTGCCTTTGTCCTTTAGCCAAAACGCGAACCAGGGCGCCTCGATACTCTGGCGAAAATAAATGCTGGTGTCGCTGCCGAAGGGAATGTCACCCAGAGTGGCACCTGTGCCGCGGCCCCAGCCGCCGTGATTCCAAGGTCCCGCGACGATGTAGTTCAGGTTTTTCTTGTCCAGCCTTTCGAGCCGCTGGTAGGTGGCCATGGGCCCGTAAAAATCTTCCTGGTCCCACCAGCCGGCGACGTTGAGGTTCGGGACGGTCGGCTCTTTCAGGCCGTAGGCTACGGCATGATGCTTCCAGAACTCGTCGTAGTTGGGGTGCGCGATGAAATCGTTCCAAGTGGGGATCTCCCCATGAAAATATTTCGTATTGGCGTTGGAAAGAACGCCGAGCCCGAGATACCACTCGTAGACGTCGAAACGATCGAACGGAAACCTGTAATTCTCGTTGTTCTTTTCGAGCAGAGGCGTGTACTCAAACGCGTAGCTCAGGCGAAACGCGCCGTTGTGAAAGAAATCGTCGCCAAGAAACGTGTCGCCCATGCAAGCCTGCTCGGACGCGGCGCGCAGCGCGGGATGCGGGTTGACCATTCCCATGGTGACGAGAAACCCGTCGTAGGAAATGCCGTCGAGTCCGACGCGGCCGTTGTTGTGTGGCACATTCTTGATCAGCCAATCGATGGTGTCGTAGGTGTCGGTGCTTTCGTCGATGCCCTTGGCATCGCCAGCGTCGTGGACCGGCCGCAGCATGACGAATTTTCCTTCGGAGCCGTAACGCCCGCGAATGTCTTGGAACACGAAGATATAGCCGTCAGACATCATCTCGTCGTAGCGGGCGAGCATGCGGCTGTAGCCTTTATTGGTGTCGGAAATACCGTAGGGCGTGCGCTCAAAGAGGATCGGCAGGGGCTCGCCAGCGTTTTTGGGCGTGTAGATTTCCGTGTGAAGGTTCACGCCGTCGCGCGCGGGAATCATCACTTCGCGCTTGTCAAACAGGTCGGTGTAGTCGCGCGTCTTTCGCTGCTGGGCGCGGCCTGAGACTGGAGCAAACACAACAGCTGTGACGACCAGCAAAGACAGGATCACGCCGCGAGAACGATAAATGAAGTGCATGGATCTCCGTCTGGTGAAAACTGTGGCTTCACCGGCGAGTAAAAATCGAGAATAGCACAGGAATCGTGGCTCACTTACTGTGCGATGCGTCCCGTGCGGATGCCGTCTTGCAGATCGAAAATCGCGCCGACGGTGCCTACGACGCAGGTGTGCCGGTTGAGTCCGAGGCGTTGCCGAAGCTGGTAGACGGTTTCAATGCCGGTGCAGTGCGCGCCCAAAATCTGAGCGGTGTGGAATTCTTTCAGCTTGTTGGCAGTCCAATCGATCGTTTCGTCCGTTGCGTTGAATAGGTGAAACCCTCCAATCGCCGCATCCACGGGCGCGGGCCGCATGAACTTCCGCGCGTATTCCAATGTGTTGATCAGGCCAGCGTGCCCGCAGCCAGCCAGGAGCACCAGCCCGGGCGAAGTGTTGAAGACGAGCGATTGATCTTCCGGAAGATTGTCTTCCACCCAACCGTTACCGGTGGAAACTTCGACACCCTTGCCATAGTTCTTTTCCGGATAGATGCGCGGTATCGGCCCTGTCAGCCACACGCCGGCGAGGATTTCTTCCGGTTTGTCGTGCTCGAGGAATTTTCCACCCGTCGCTTCGTACTCTTTTTTCATGGCAATCATCGGATTGGTGTCGCGCCCTCTGCGCTCGAGGAAGATGCCTTTGCCAACGTGCACTCGCGAGAGAGCGTCAGGGTTCTTATTCATGAATTCGCGGCGCAGCGTCATCAGGCCGGTGGTGTGATCGTCGTGAAAATGACTGAGAATCACATCCTGCACGTCGCTGAGATCAATTTTCAGCTCCCTGGCATTTTCCAGAACAGTGTTGGGCCGCGCGCCGGTATCGAAGAGAATCTTCTTCCCGTCCGCTTCCACCAGGGCCGCAAACCCCCATTCACCGATGCCTTCATCGGCCAGCATCGTCGACAAAATGGTGATCTTCAGGGAGCGGAGTTCGACGGGCAGTTTCGCGGACGACGCCGGCTGCTGAGACTGTGCGAGGGTGCCCTGGCAGCAAGCTAAGACCAACAAAATCAACGCAAAAACCGAGCGGAAACCCCTCACGGCACACTCCCCACTTCCGCGGCAACGTCGTCGCCGACGCGCAACTTAGCATACAGACTCACTGGCCGCAATTCGCCCCGTCTGGTAAACTGTACGTTGCTCGACCGCACCTGAGAATACGAGGAGATCCGTACGGGCTGCTGGTTGTCTCAGCAGCTATTTTTGTCTTTACGGGACATTTTAGCCGCGCGACAACCACCCAACGGCAACGTCAATGAGTGAAAATATTCGCAATATCGCCATCATCGCGCACGTCGACCACGGCAAAACGACGCTGGTCGATGCCATGCTGCGCCAGAGCGGAATCTTCCGCGCCAACCAGGAACTCATTGAGCGTGTCATGGACTCCAACGATCTGGAGCGCGAGCGCGGCATCACCATTCTTGCCAAGAACACCGCGCTGTTCTTCCACGACACGAAGATCAACATCGTGGACACCCCGGGCCACAGCGATTTTGGCGGCGAAGTAGAGCGCGCGCTGCGCATGGTGGATGGTGTGGTAGTTCTGGTCGATGCCAGCGAAGGCCCTCTGCCGCAAACGCGTTACGTCTTGCAAAAGGCGCTCGCCGCGAAGCTGCCGCCGGTGATCGTGCTGAATAAGATCGACCGCACGGATGCGCGGCCAGCCGAAGTCCTCGACGAAATCTACGATCTGTTCATAGATCTTGACGCGACGGAAGACCAACTCGATTTCCCGGTCGTCTACACCAACGCGCGCGACGGCGTGGCGCATCGCAAACCGGGCGACGGCTCGAAGGATTTGCTGCCCCTCTTCGAAACCATCGTTAAGTCGATTCCGGCGCCGCCCGGCGACCCGGAAGGCGTGCTGCAAATTCAAGTGATGAACCTCGACTACAGCGAGTTTCTGGGCCGCATCGCGATTGGCCGCGTCTTCAACGGCACGATTCGCCGCGGCACTGATGTCGGCATCAGCAAATTGGATGGAAAGCTGGTGTCCACGCGCATCACCAAGCTCTACACGTTCCGTGGCCTCGAGCGCGACGAAGCGGAAAGCGTGGTCGCCGGCGACCTGGTAGCCATCGCGGGAGTCGAAGGCATCCAAATCGGCGAGAGCATTACCGATCTCAACGCGCCCGCGCCTCTTGAGCCACTATTGATCGACGAGCCGACGCTGGCGATGATTTTCACCGTGAACAGCAGTCCGCTCTCCGGCAAGGAAGGCAGCTATCTGACCTCGCGCGACCTGCGCGACCGCTTGCAAAAGGAACTGCTCACGAACGTCTCCATCCGCGTGGAAGACACCGATACTCCGGAATCATTCCGCGTGCTGGGCCGCGGCGAGCTGCAACTCGCGATTCTGATCGAGACGATGCGCCGCGAGGGCTTTGAGCTCATGGTTGGCAAGCCCGAAATCGTGGTGCGCACCGAAAAGGGCCGCAAGCTGGAGCCGCTCGAGCGGCTGGTGATCGATGTTCCGGAGAATTTCATCGGCATCATTCTGGAAACCCTGGGCACGCGCCGCGGCGAAATGCTCAAGATGAGCAATCACAACTCCGGCCGCGTGCGTATGGACTTCAAAATCCCGTCGCGCGGACTGATTGGCCTGCGCAGCCAATTGCTGACCGACACGCGCGGCACCGCGCTGATTCACTCGATTTTCGACGGTTGGACGGACTACGCCGGAGAGATGGCGCTCCGCCCCACGGGCGCGCTGGTGGCGGATCGTTCAGGCCCATCAACCGCCTTCGCGCTTTGGAACATTCAGGAACGCGGCGAGCTCTTCATCGGCCCGGCCATCGACGTTTACGAAGGCATGATCATCGGTGAGAATTCGCGCGAGCAAGACATGGACGTCAACGTCACCAAGGAAAAGAAGCAGACCAACATGCGATCGTCCAGCGCCGACGAAGCCATCCGGCTGATCCCGCATCGCGAATTGAGCCTCGAACAGGCCATCGAATTCATCGCCGACGACGAGTTCGTGGAAATCACGCCCAAATCGATTCGCTTGCGCAAGAAAGTTCTGCAAGCCAACAAGCGCCCGCGCCGCTGGCAAGAAATTCGCGCCAGCCACGAAACCGCGCGCTAGCTTACCTTGGCTGGACCTTGATTCAGCAAATGTGAGGTCGTTCTACCATGACGCCTCGCCTCGAAACCCCACGCCTCTTGCTGCGGCCGCTTGAGCTCGCTGACGCCGGCCAAGCCCAAATTCTGTTTCCGCAGTGGGAGATCGTGAAGTACCTCGCGAACAAGGTGCCGTGGCCCTATCCGTCCGACGGCGCGCTCACCTACTACCGCGATTTCGCGTTGCCGGCGATGGAGCGCGGCGACCAGTGGTACTGGACAATAAGGCTCAAGGATCGCCCGGGCGTGCTGATCGGAAGTATCAGCCTGATGAAGGGAGAAACGGAAAACCGTGGATTCTGGATCGCCCCACCGTGGCAGGGGCAAGGCCTGATGACCGAAGCCTGCGAAGTTGTGACTGACTATTGGTTCGATACCCTGAAATTTCCCGTTCTGCGCGTTCCGAAAGCAACTGCCAACACGGCGTCGCGGCGCATCTCGGAAAAGCAGGGGATGCGCGTCGTCGCCACGGAGGAGCGCGACTACGTCTGTGGCCGTCTGCCCTCTGAGACTTGGGAAATCACCGCCGAAGAGTGGCGCGCGCGACGGCGTTCCGCCTAGCAGACCCCGCTGGGTTTCGGCGCCGTTCCAGACTCCTGCGTAGGAGCCGCCTGCGGACTTGGTAGCGTGTAGGGAGCAAACCCGGCGAGATTCGAAGCACATTGTTGAATGGCTTGCGCGATCGCGGGAATCGTTCCCGGCAAGTTCGGAATCGACGTGTCCGGCGCCTTGAAATTCAGCGCGCTCGTCATATCGCCCACGGCCGAGCGGCGCCAAGCGCTCAAGTTGGGCACCTCCGCGCCGAATCGCGTCTCCAAAAATCGCAGCACCGAAGTGTGGTCGAACAGATCGGACGACACAAATCCGCCGCGGCTGAACGGAGAAATCACCAGCATCGGCACGCGAAAGCCCAATCCAATTGGGCCAGATATCGCGGGATTCCCCGCCACCGTAGGGTCCGGGACGGCGGGTGCGGTCACGTACTCGTCTAGCGTGCCCGCTGGCGCAGTTACCGGCGGGACGTGATCGAAGAACCCACCGTTCTCGTCGAAAGTCACCAGCAGAAGGATCTTCGCCCACGTCGCAGGGTTCGCGATCAGCGCGTTTACGATCAGGGAAAGAAGATTTTCACCAAATAACGACGGCTCAGGCGGGTGATCCGACGTCAACTCTGAACCGACCAGCCACGACACTTGCGGCAAATTCCCCGACGCCACATCCGCCAAGAAGTCGACAGGGAACTGCGGGCCGAACGCGTTTTGATGCAGCACGGACGACGGGTCCTGAAAATTCTTGAAGTACGAGAGCACATTGTCGGAAAGAATTCCGTTCAGCACCGTGGCGTCCGGAGAGGAATACACTTTCCACGACACGCCTCGCGCTTGGAGCTGTTCCGGCATCGTCGTATACGTCAACCGGCCATAGAATGCGCTGCGGTTCGTGACCATCGTTTGCAGCACCGGACCGCCGTTTTTGCCGTTTGGGTCGAGCGAAGCGGCCATGGTGTACAGCCGGTTCGGGTCGGTCGGGCCCATCACCGAGCAGAAATAGTTGTCGCAGATCGTAAAACCGTCCGCCAACGCGTAGTAGTAAGGTATGTCCGCCCTTGTGTAGTAGCCCATCGCCAAGACAGCGTCATTCGCATTCACCGACACCCGCGACGTCACAAATCCATCCATCGCGCCGTTGTTCCAACTCTGGTGTTGGGGTACCCAATCGTGCGAGATGTCATGGGTACACGCTGCGTTTACTGTCGTGTCCAAGTGAAATGGCAACAGCGTACTGATCGGCGGGTTGGTGGTGTTCGACGGGTCCGGCTGCTGAAACGCCATGCTCTGATCGGAAAATCCGCGAACACCACGATAGCTGCCGAAATAGTGGTCAAACGATCGATTCTCCTGAATCAGAATCACGACGTGTTCAATGTCCGTCAGTTTCGAACAAGCCGCCGGAGTCGATGGAACCGGTGGAGAACCGGCAGAACCCCCGCCGCAGCCATGCAACGTCAAAGCTGCTAGCTCGCCTGCAGCCGCACCCATCCCAAGCTTCAATAAGTCACGTCGAGTAAGCGCCATAGACACCTAGTTGGATGTGCCCGGCGAGCAAAAAGGAGGCCCGAACAAGGGTCTCGGGCTTTTGCTCCCTTGTGACAAAACTTTGACTTGACACACTATGGCGTGTACCGATATAGTGTCCCACGACATACTTACTGCTCCGCTCGAGGAAGGATTACGAATGCCTCCGAAAACCCCAGCATCCGAAACGGCCGCGCCGCTCACGCCGGCAATGTTCCACGTGCTCCTGGCGCTCGCGGGCGATGATCTCCACGGCTACGCCATCCTTAAGGAAGTAGCCCTGCGCACCGGCGGCGAAGTGCAGCTCAGCACCGGCACGCTCTACGGAATCATCAAGCGCTTGCTGAACGACGGCCTCATTGTCGAGCGCCGTGAGCGCCCCGCGGCGCGCAATGACGACGAGCGCCGCCGTTACTACCGGCTGACCCCGAAGGGACACGGTGTGGCCGCCGCGGAAGCAGGGCGCCTCGAAAAAGTGGTGGCGCTGGCACGATCGCGGCACCTGCTGAAAAAAACTCAACCGGCGTAGTCAGCCGGACATTCTTAGACGAACGATTCGCTGCGGCGACCGCTGCGGGGCACACATGAGGAACTCGACACCACGGGCCACACACCGCTTTCGCATGCTGCTGCGACTCCTCCCGGCGGAATTTCGCGGCGACTACGGCCCGGAGATGGAGCAAGTCTTTGCCGAACAGCGCGCGGAGGCGGAGCGCCGTGGAGACAAAATGAGCCTCTGGCGGCTTTGGTGGGAAACGGCGAAGGGTATCTTCGCGACCGCGCCGCGCGAGCATCTCGCCATGTTGCGGCAGGATTCCAGCTTCGCGCTGCGCATGATGCGCAAGAACCTCGGCTTCACGATCGCCGCAATCGTCGTACTCGGCCTAGGAATCGGCGCCAACACCGCGATTTTCAGCGTGGTCAACGCGGTGCTCTTCAAGCCGCTCCCCTACGAGCACGGCGAGCGCCTCCTGACGCTTCGCCAGCGGACGCCGCGCAGTGGCCTCATGGGCAACACCGTCTCCGTACCGGAACTGACCGACTACCGCAACCAGAATCGCACCCTAGACGGCATCGTTGAGTTCCACAACATGCAGTTCATCTTGCTCGGCCGCAGCGAACCCGAGCGCGTCGAGACTGGCGTGGTCTCGTGGAATTACTTCGACCTCTTCGGCGTAAAGCCCTTGGCCGGCCGCATGTTCGAGCCGGACGACGACAAGCCGGGAGCGCCGCCGGTCCTGATGCTCAGTTTTGAGTATTGGGTACGCAGCTTCGGCGGCGATCCCACGGTGATCGGCAAGACGTTCCGCATGAACGACAAGCAGCACACGGTGATTGGCGTCCTGCCGCCGTTCCCACAGTACCCGCAGGAAAACGACGTCTACATGCCAACGGCCGCTTGCCCTTTTCGCTCTAGTCCCGAAACCATCGCGGACCGCAGCGGCGGCCGCATGCTGCGAATCTTTGGGCGCATGAAGCCAAATGTGACGCCCGCACAGGCGGCGGCCGATCTTTCATCTGTCGCCGCAGCGATGCAGCGGACGTATCCCAAAGATTATCCGGAGGGTCCGGACCTGCAAGTCGAAGCAACGGCACTAAAAACGGTGCTGACGACCGACGCTAGGCCCACAATGTTGTTCCTACTGGGTGCCGCTAGCTTCGTTCTCCTGATCGCCTGCGCCAATGTCGCCAATCTCAATCTCGCCCGCATGGTGCGCCGCGAACGCGAGCTCGGACTACGCGCGGCCATGGGCGCCGGCCGCGTGCGGTTGTTCCGGCAATTACTGACCGAGAGCTTCCTGCTCGCCCTCGGCGGCGGACTGCTCGGCCTGCTGCTGGCCACTAGCGGCCTGCAATTGCTCACCGCCTATGTCGCGCGCTTCACCCCGCGCGCCCACGAGATCCACGTCGACGCGCAAGTTCTGCTCTTCACCCTGCTGATCGCCGGACTCGTCAGCCTCTTGACCGGGACCGCTCCGGCCCTCGCCCGCCGCGAAAATCTCATCCACACTCTGAAAGAAGGCGGCAGCCAGTCCACCGTCGGCGTATCCCGCGGCAAGACACGCAGCGTCTTGATCGTTGCCCAGGTAGCGGTTTCCTTTCTCTTGCTGATTGGCGCCGGGCTCACGGTGCGCAGTCTCATCAACTTGCAACGGGTGGACGCCGGTTTCAAACCCGAAAATGTTCTGACCATGCGGATAACTCTGGATTTTTCTAGGTATATGTCGGACCAGAGCATGCTGCAATTCTCCGACTCCCTGCTCGATAAGATTCGCGCGATGCCGCAAGTGACTTCCGCCGCGATGTCGGGCGAGTTCCCCTTGGACAAGTCGCCGGTCTTCGGCGGTCAATACCTCATTGACGGACAGCAGGGCTCGCCTGACAAACCCACGGCCGAATACAACGTCGTCAGCACCGATTATTTCCGCACGCTCGGCGTGCCCATTCTAGGCGGGAGAGACTTCGACGGCCGCGATCGTCCCGGCAAGCCGTCCGTGGCCATCGTCAATCAGTCCCTGGCCAAGCATCGCTGGCCTGGTCAGGATCCTGTCGGCCATCGCATTACGATTGGCTATGGCAAGATCTGGACGCAAATCATCGGCGTCTGCGGCGACGTCCGGGAGCGCGGGCTCGATCAGACGCCCACTGATTTGATCTACGTGCCCTACGCGCAATTTCCCCAAATGGTTCCCAGCGTGATCGCGCGAACCCAGGGTGATCCGATGAATATCGCGCGCGCAGCGGTACTGCACTTGTACGAAGTCGATCCCAACCAACCAGCCGGCCGCATTCAATCCCTTGAGCAAGTCCGCGCGGACTCGATCGCCGCTCCGCGGCTGACTGCAAATCTACTGGCGTTGTTCGCGTTACTTGCGCTGGCCATCGCCGCCGCGGGAATCGGCGGTGTGATGGCGCTGTCCGTAAGCCAGCGAATCCACGAAATCGGCGTGCGTATGGCCGTGGGCGCTCGCCCGGCGGAGATTGTGTTGATGATCCTGCGGCAAGGGATGGCGCTGGCGCTGATTGGAGTCGCATTGGGCGTGGCGGTCGCTTTTGGACTCACCCACGCGGTGAAGAGTTTGCTCTTTGGCGTTACGCCGACCGACCCAACCACGTTCGCCGGTGTCGCAGCGGTCTTGTCAGCCGCAGCCTTCGCCGCTTGTTACATTCCGGCACGCCGTGCGGCGCAAATCGATCCGTTGCGCGCCTTGCGGGCGGAGTGAATCCGCTGTCAGTGGGCTGACTTCTCCAGCAGCTCCGCCAAATACTGTTTCCACAGCGCCGCGTGTGTATGTGTGCCGTGCCCGAACGTCTGCTCGCTAGCGGGAATGAGCACGAACCGCGCATTCTTCACTCGCTTCGCTTCCCGCTCGGCAATTCCCAACTCCGGCGGATTGATGAAATCATCCCCGGAATTGATGTACATCACTGGCGCTTTGATCTTCTCGAGCTGCGGCGATGGATCGTAATTTCTCGATGAATTCACCTGATACAGCAAGTCGTTGGCATCAAGCCCGGGAGCACGGTCTTTGAAATATTGGTCCAGGTATTTGTCCGCCGCATCGCGCGTAGCGAAGTTTTTCTGCATCGGCAGCGGCGCGCTTCCGGCAATCAGCAGCAGATCGAGTGCCGTACGCAAACCCTGCGTCGGCTCGGTCGTATAGTCGCCGCCCTTCCACTCCGGATCGTTGTGGATCGCGTCCATCACCATTTTGCGCCAGATGCGATTGCGCCCGGCAATTTGCACCGGCAGGCATGCCATGGGCATCAGCGCATCCATAAAATCGGGATACGTCTCGCCCCATACCCACGAGTGCATGCAGCCCATCGACGTGCCGAGGATCAGCCGCAAATGATTCACGCCCAGCCCGTCGGTGAGCAGCTTGTAATGCAAAGCCACCATGTCGTCGTAGTCGTATTGCGGGAAACGCGCGTGCAACCCGTCACTCGGCTTCGAGGACTTCCCATGCCCCACGCCGTCCACAAGAATAAGGAAGTAGCGCGAAGCATCCAGAAGTTGCCCCGAGCCAAATAGCTCACCGGCAAAGTAGGGCGCCAAGAATTGATGCCCCGAACCGCCCGTGCCGTGAAGAATCAATATCGCGTTCGTCGTGCGCCCTTGCGGGTCCTTCGCAGGCTTGCCTAGCGTCGTATAGTGCAGCCGCACATCCGGCAGCGACTCCCCCGAACGAAATTGGAAATTGTGAACGACGAAGTCTCCTTCAGTCATCGCCGGCGTAGCGTTTTGCTGGGCACACAAAGGCCATCCGCCAAGAACAAACCCCGCGAACGCAAGCGCATGCATGGTTTTCAGCCGCAAAGATCACCTCCAACCCGCGCAAAATCTATCACACCCGTTTGTAGGGGTGCAGCACTGCTGCACCTCAGCCACCCAGGCGTCAGAGGTGCCGTCGTAATTTTAAGGAATTAGATTCTTGCCGTCAGCCGACGGAAGAGCGAGGCCAGCTAAGTGCGCCAAAGTCGGCGCGATGTCCCGCATGTCGATGATGCCCAGCGAGCGCCCAGCCGGCACCCCGGGACCCACCACGAAAAACGCAGCCCGCAGATCGGGCACGTCGGGCAGCTCACCATGCGTGCCGCCAGGTTTCGTCTTCGAGAGCACTGGGCCGTCGAGAGCATATCCCGTTCTCCATCCGGGCTTGAGGCTCACGAAAAACGAAGCGGTCGGGTAGCCGCCGCGCTTGTGGAGTTCCTCCCCCTCCAGCACGCGGTCGATGCCGTTCGCCGGATCGCTAGCCAGCTTCGCAAGCAGCGCCTGCACCTCACCCAGCGTCGCGGCGTCGGCCGGGTCCTTCAGCACGATCGCCGCCGAGCCGCCGGTAACCCACGGCATCGCCTTCCAATCCGTAATTTTCCCTTTGTCATCCGCCGAGAGCAATTTCGCATCGCGAAACGCCGGGAACAAATTCAATTGCGCATCGGTCCTTGCAAAACCGTGGTCGGAAACCACGGCGACATAGGCGCGTCCACGCGCCAGCCGCTCGGCGGTTTCGCGTACGTTTCCGATCACGCCATCCAAGCCTTCCAGCACCGCAACCGCTTCCGCGCTGAACGGGCCGGTCTCATGCTCGACGTGGTCCAGCGCGATCAAGTGCAGCAGCAGCAATCCCGGGTGCTTTTTCTCCAGGATCCATTGCGCGTAGCGCCCGCGCGTTTGATCGGCTGCCACGGACGAATCGACTCCTCCGCTGTAAGGCCCGAGTTCGCCTTGCGCTTCCGCGAGTAAGCCTGGCGTTGACACCGCTCGCAGCAGCTTCGCATCGTCTTCCGTGTTCGCGCGCCAGAACTCCGGGATATCCCACGTGATATGCGCGCCCACGGTAACCGGCCATTGCAGGCTCGCCGTCGTGCGCCCGGCCTTTGCCGCGGCGTCCCACAGCGTCGGCACGCGAATGTCCTCGGTATACCAGTACCAGCCCTGAAAGTTCTGTTGTAGTGGATCGAAAGTGGTATTCGCGAAGATGCCGTGTTTCGCCGGCCACACGCCAGTGACCAGCGTAGTGTGACTCGGGTACGTCACCGTGGGCACCACTCCTTCAACGCCCTCCGCATACGCGCCCTCTTTCAGGAAGCGCCGCAGATTCGGGAGCTTCGCGCCATGCGCATCGGCCGCCGTGATGTAGTCCGGCCGCAAGCCGTCGACAGAGATCACCACCAGTAGCGGAGGTCCCTGGTCCTGGGCGACCGCAGTCGCCGCCGCCAGCGACCATACCGCGGTCAGCAAAATGGCCAGACTAAGAGGGCTAAGGAACCTTGCAAGGGACTCTTGATGTGCTTTCATGACGGCGGAAAGGATACCTCAACCCGCGGCGGCAATCTTACGGTTACGAAACCGCCATTTGAAAGCTCCGTGAGCCACCGGGGCCCCCCCGCGACGCAGTTTCAAGCCTACCTCGCGTCCCAGGAATGATGTAGAGTCTAGGCCCGGAATCCGGCGCGCTGGGGTATCCTCAGCGTGTCCAGGCGGCTTACTCTTACTACCGGACTTCCGCGCGGACTATACAGGGGATCTCTTTGAGCACAGACCGGATAGCTGCGCCCACGACCTTGCACGACACGAATTCGCACTGCACCATCGCTGCGACCGCCACGGCGCTGCCTGAGCACACCATCACCCGCGACGACGTGAAGTACTACATGGGCCGCGTCTTCGACATCCCCGAGCGGAAGCTCGAGGCCATGATGAGCATCGTCGACAACGCCCAAGTCCACAAGCGGCATTCGATCTTTCCCATCGAGTACACCGTCGAGCCCCGCGCCCTGGAAAAGACCAACAACGAGTACATCGAGCACGCCATTAAGCTCGGCCGGGAAGCGGCCGAAAAGTGCCTCCAGCGCGCTGGTCTTCGGGCCGACGAAATCGACCTGATCATCACCGTCTCCTGCACCGGGTTCATGATCCCGTCGCTCGACGCCCACCTCATCAATTTGATGGGCTTCCGCTCCAACGTCAGGCGCATGCCGTTCACCGAGCTTGGTTGCGCGGCGGGCGCCATGGCGCTGGGGCGCGCCGCCGACTACCTGAAGGCCCACCCAGGTGGCAACGTTCTGATCATCGCCGTCGAGCTTCCGTCGTTGACCTTCCAGCGCAAAGACATTTCCCAGGCCAACTTGATTTCTTCGATCCTCTTCGGCGACGGCGCTGCCGCTGTCCTCGTCAGCGGCAATGGCGCGCCCGGCCCAAAGATCCTCGTCTCCGAAACGTACACCTTCCCTGACTCTCTCGGCGCGATGGGCTTTGACCTCCGCGATGCCGGTTTTCACATTCTCCTCGCCAAAGACGTCCCCGAAATGATCGGCGCAAAAATTCGCGGTCTGGTGGATGGCTTCCTCGAGCGCCACGGACGGAAGCGCGAAGACATAAAGGGCTGGATCCTGCATCCCGGCGGGGCACGCCTTCTCGGAAACGTCGAAATCGAGCTCGGACTGACGAAATGCCAGACTCAGCCGTCCTGGGACATTCTCGGCAACGTCGGCAACCTGTCGTCCGCCACCATCTTGTTCATTCTCCAAGAGTGGCTCGAAAAGCGACCCCTGCGCCCGGGCGACTATGCCATGGCCGCCGCGTTCGGCCCTGGCTTCAGTGCGGAGTTTTTGCTGCTCCAATGGACATAAGCGTTATCGCGTTTCTGTTTTTGCTGGTCGCCGTGGCCGCGATGCGCGTCGTGGAGTTGCAGATTTCGCGCCGGCATCAGCAGCAGCTCGTGTCGCGCGGAGCGGCGAGGGTGGCGGAGCCCAAATTCCGCTGGATGGTCGCGCTGCACACTTGCGTCTTGCTTGGCGCTGCCATCGAGGTGGTTTTTCTCCGGCGGCCTTTCATTCCGGCTCTCGCCGGGATCGCGTTCGCTGTTTTCCTTGCTGCCAATGCCGTGCGCTGGTGGGTGATTCGCACTCTCGGTGACCACTGGAACGTGCAAGTGATGGACTCCACGCGTCTTGGCGTGATTACCTCAGGTCCTTTTCGTTTCGTCCGCCATCCCAACTACGCCGCCGTGTTCGCGGAGATGCTGGCCCTTCCCTTAATACACACAGCGTGGATCACGGCGCTGGCGGGCTCGCTTGCTCACATGGCAGTATTGGCCCAGCGGTTGTCGACCGAAGAAGCTGTGCTCTTCGCGAATCCGGACTATCGCGCCGCTATGACCGGAAAACCCAGATTCTTGCCGGGCTTGTTTTGATCGGGTAAAGCTCTCATGCGTTGGCACACATCCCTCGCTGCTGTTCTCCTGTTGCTTGCCTCCGCTGCCGCTCTTTCTCACCCTGCCGTCGCTGACGACAGCCCCGCTTTCAACTCCGTTCCCGAACTGGCGAACGGTTTTCATCAGCTCTACGCGCAGAATTTTTCCGAGGCACGCACGATCTTCACGACCTGGGAATCGAGCCATCCAGATCAGCCATTTGGCCAAGTCGCGATCGCGGCGAGCTTCTTGTTCGAGGAGATGTATCGCCAGGGAGTGCTGAGCAGCGACTTCTTCCTTAACGAGAAACGGTTCCTGCATGGCATCGACGGCAAGCCTGATCCTGGACACATGAAGGATTTTCGTGACGCGTTGGATCGGGCCCGCGACCTGGCCAGGCAGCGCTTGCAGAAAAACCCTAAAGACCCGGAAGGGCTTTTTGCCTTAACGCTCGCGGATGGAATGGAATCGGATGCTTTGGCGATTCTCGAGAAAAAACAGCTTGATGCCCTCAAGCGCATGAAGGAAGCCAACGAATACGCCAAGCAGCTTCTAACCGAGCAACCAGACTCCGATGACGCTTATGTTGCCATTGGCACCGCGAACTACATCATCGGTTCGCTCAACCCGTTCTTTCGCTTTGCTCTTTCATTTGGCGGAATTCACGGCGATAAGAAACTCGGCATGGAACAGCTTGGCAAGACCGCCGACAACGGCCGCTATTTGAAACCCTTCGCCAAAATCCTGATGGCGCTCTGTGCCCGCCGCGAAAAAGAAAACGCCCTGGCGCAAAAACTCCTGCTGGAACTGAGCCAGGAATTCCCCTCGAGCCCGCTCTTCGCCGCGGAGTACGCCAAAGCCATGGGCCGGCCGATTCCCGCGGAAATCACCCGCTAAAAGCCACGAATGAACTAGAATCTCGCTTCCCTGCGCAATGAGCGCGCGGCACTTTCTCGCAAGGCGGTGACACATGTTCCAGCAAGACATGTTCAAGTGCCGCGCCATTTTCATAAGCGGCGGGGGCTCGGGGCTTGGCCGCTCGATGGCGCTGCACTTTGCCGCGCTCGGCGCTCGAATCTTTCTCGTTGGACGTCGCGAACAACCTCTCCACGACGTCTGCGACGAAATCCTTCGCGCGGGCGGTTCAGCGGCCTACACCACGTGTGACGTCCGCGATTACGCCGCAGTCGAAGCCGCCGCCGCAAAAGCCTACGAACAGTTTGGGCGCATCGACACCGTCGTCAACAATGCCGCGGGAAATTTTATGGCCCGCACGGAAAGCCTCACGCCCAACGCGTTCAACGCCGTCGTCGGCATCGTGCTGAACGGCTCCTTCAATTGCACACAAGCGTTCGCGAAAAAATGGATTGCGGAGAAACTTGGCGGCAACGTTTTAAGCATCGTCACCACGTATGCCTCCGCCAACTGCGGTTCGGCATTTGTGGTGCCGTCGGCATGCGCTAAGGCTGGCGTGCTCGCCATGACCACTTCGCTGGCCGTCGAGTGGGCCAAATATCACATCCGTCTGAATGCCATCGCCCCGGGCCCGTTTCCCACGGAAGGAGCTTGGTCGCGGCTCATCCCATCAAAACAATTCGAAGAGCACGCCAAGGAGTCGCATCCCATGAAGCGCTTCGGCCGCCACGAAGAGCTTACTAACCTCGCGGCATTCCTTCTCAGCGACATGGCCGAGTACATCAACGGCGAGTGCGTTGTCATCGACGGCGCGTTATGGTTGCGCGGAGCCGGTGAATTTAACGATCTCTTGATGCTGCCCGAATCTGCGTGGGAATCGATGGAGGCCGCCCGCCCGAAAAAATCCTGACCTGGTTCTTCCGGAAGGTGCCCTTTACTCCGGTAAGGCGCGTTTGCGCAACTCCACGTTTAGCTTAATTGTGCCGACGCTCTTGCCGTTCGATTCCGCCTTAACGGTGACCTCCCGGGCGTCTTCCTTTGTCTTCGAAGCATCCGCAAGCACGGGTAGATTGATCTCGATTCGCGCCGCTGCCCACTGTTTCGCCGCCAGCGTGAATTTTCCCGCTCCGCTCTGCACTGTCCATCCTCCGGGCAAATCCACCGACAGGGTCACCTCGCGTGCACCGGACGTCCCGTTCTTCAGCCACAGCGGAATCACCAGCGAAGTTCCCTCTTGCAGCGCGATCTCCGGCGGCTCCGGATGCGGCAGGCTACCAAGACCGTGCATGCGCCGGAATTCCGCGTAGTAGCTCCACGGACCGGCCAACTCAGCCACAACTCCGGCTGGCTCGGGCTCTGGCGAGATTGCTGCGCGCAAAAAAGGAATCGCATCCGGAGTAATGTTCTCGAACACCGTCCCGGTCACGCTTCCACCCACCAGTGACTTCCCAAGGACGAAGCGCTGCACGTCCGCCCATCCATCCGCCTCCATCATTTTCTCGATCGCGGCATCATCCATCTTGCTCAGTTGATCGGCAAACGACTTGGCTTGCGTCCGGTGCAGAAGGTAGGTATCCAGCGAAGCGCGCCAGTACGCTTTCTTCGACGACTTCGAGATTTCCTTAACGGAATACTCGGCACCCTTGCCGCGGAAAATATCGTCGCGATCCGCGTCGGGAAAGTAGTAGATTTTCTTCGGCTGCCAAGGACGCAGGTTTTCCAGAAAGGGTTCGAGCCGGCGCAGTGGCCCCGCCACTTGACTCGGAAAAACTGCCGGATCACCCGCAAGATCGAACGCTTCGGTGGCCAGCACTCCCGCGGCTTGATGATCGCCGTGGTCTTCTCCGATGAACGTTCCCGGCAGGAACGTCAGAACCACCTCCGGGCGAGTCAGCCGTACCAACCGCACCAACTGCTCGAGTGCGGCGCCGTGCTCCCAGTTGGCCAGTGACTGCAACACATTTTGGCTCGCCGTATCTTTCCCGCCCAGGAACCAAACGTTGGTGATTCCCAGTGTCGCGAGGGCCCGCCGCGCCTCGATCTCGCGGATCGCTCCCAGCGCCGACGCTTGCTCCGCGCCGGCTTCATTTGCGCCGCTGCTTCCCCGCGTCCCGTACGCCACCGCCACGCGCTTGCCCTCGTCGAGCGCCCGCGCCAGATACGCAGTGGCCGCTCCTTCGTCGTCCGGGTGCGCCACCACCAGCAGAATGTCCGCCTTGTAGCGGTCGTCGGGCAGCGGCAGCGGCTTCGCTTCTTGCGCGGCGCCTCCACGGGGCAGCAGCAACAAAAACAAAAAACACGTCGCCAATGGTTTCATCAGTCTCCTCGACGAAAGTTCACTGCGAGTCCGGCCAAACTCAGCCAGTTCGCGCCCTTGTGGCAAGAGCAAGAGTTTACCCTGTGAGCGGCGACGGGCGAAATTTCCATTTCGTCCATACAAAAGCCAAATGAGTACGTCTATACTGTGCGCCGTGCGAAAACTCGTCCTTCCTTGCATCATTACGCTGGCTCTATCAGGACAGGTCCGCGCGCAGCAGAGCACAGCAACTGCTCAAGCCGCCCCGCAACTTGGCGTTGTGCTCCCCCACGAGGCCTGCGCTGCCCATCCCGATCAAACCTATGCTCTCTACCTTCCTTCGACGTACACGCCCGCCAAGGCCTGGCCGATCGTTTACGCTTTCGATCCCGTCGCGCGCGGCAACGTGCCCGTCGAGCTGATGAAGGACGCCGCCGAGCGCTATGGCTACATCGTCGTTAGCTCGAACAATTCCCGGAACGGCCCTTGGAAACCACAAATCGACGCGGCGCAAGCGATCTCCGATGACACCCACACGCGCTTCATCATCGACGACAGGCGCGTCTGTTTCGCCGGGTTTTCCGGCGGCGCCCGCGTCGCGTCTCGCATCGCGCAGCAATGCAAGTGCGCCGCTGGCGTACTGCTCAGCGGAGCAGGATTTTCGATCGGCGCTTCGCCATCTCGAGACGCCGTGTTCGCAGTGTTCGCCGCAGTCGGCGATTTGGATTTCAACTACGCGGAAGTGACCCAACTCGACGAAAAACTGGAGCAGTCCGGTTTCCCGCATGCCCTGCGCCGCTTTGAAGGGCCGCACCAGTGGGCTCCAGCGGCTGTGGTGGACGAAGCCTTCGCGTGGTTCCGGCTGGTCGCCATGAAGCAAGCCCGCGAGCCTCACGACGACGCGTTGATAGCCGCTCAGAAAGACGCCGCAGTTGCGCGTATTCACGCCTTCGAGCAGTCCGGCGATCTCTACGCCGCATGGCGCGAGAATCTTCAGGCCGCCGCGACGTTGGACGGGCTCACGGATGTTTCCGCATTCCGGCAGGCGGCGGCGTCTTTGGCGCCGCAGAAAGCCGTCCGCGACGCCGCAAAGCGCGAAAAGCAGGACTTCGAGGAGGAGGACCGGCTCACCAGCGACATTTCCTCCGCACTCGAGGATCTCCGCAAGCCCTCCACCGACCGCGGGGACACACTAACCGAGACCGAGCACAAGATCATCAATTTGCGCGAGCGGGCCGAGCACGAGAAACATCCGGAAAAGGCACGGGTGCTTCGCCGCGCAGTGGCTGGCGTCTTCGTGGAATTCATGGAAGCTGGCGAGGAGGTCCTCGCCGAAAAGCAAATCAGTGTCGCCAAGGACTATTTTGAGCTCGCCACCGACGCCGATCCTGACTCGCAGTGGGGTCTCCGCGACCTAGCCACCGCCCGTGCCCTCAGCGGCGACCGCAAAGGCACGTTGGAAGCCTTGCGCCACGCGAAAGAAAAGGCCAAGGATCCCGCCACATTCACCGCTTGGCTCCAAGAAGAACCCGCCTTCGCCAAGTTCCGCGAAGACCCTCAGTTCCGATCTCTGCTCGCTAAGCCTTGATCCATCAATGACTTAATGGTCTTCGCAAGATGGGCTTTGAATCGATCCCACTTCCGTGCTACGATATCCATATAGATCGTACCGTAGTATGACGATACTGTGATCGATCAGCATCTCGTCATGCCAGGAGTCGCCTGTCGCAACCGTTAGAGTCTCGCCTAAATTTCAGATCGTCATCCCTAAAGAGATTCGAGAAGCCCTGAAACTAGAGCCGGGCCAGGAGCTCAGCGTCTACGTTCTTCATGGCACCATCCACGTCCGTAGACCTGGTTCCATCAAGGACCTGCGCGGCATGGCCAAGGGCCTGAAGTGGAAAGACGACTACCGTGACCACTTCCGAGCGGTTCTAATCCCATAGTCGTTGACTCGTCAGGGTGGCTGGAATACATCACTGGAGACGAGAAGGCAGCCTTGTTCGCCCCGTATTTTGAAGGCTCCGCGCCCGCCCTCGTTCCCGTCATCGTCCTGTACGAGGTCCGCAAAATCCTCCTTCTTCGGAAATTTCCGGTTCTCGCTGATATTTTCGTCTCGGAAGCCTTGCGGCGCCCTACAGTTGCGATTGACGATAGAATCGCGCTGGCCGCCACAGAAATTAGCATCGACTACCATCTGGCCATGGCCGATGCGCTCCTGTACGCAACTGCGCAGTCTCGTAACGCGCATTTTGTGACTTCCGATGCTCACTTCGAGAATTTGCCCGATGTCACTCTACTCTAGGCGTGCGGCAGCTGACGCCGCCTTGACCGTGCACAGCCGCGCCGATAAGCTTGTTCTTTCTCCTTCCAGGTGAACTGAAACATGGATGCGATTCACATCACATTGCCCGACGGCAAGGTCCAGGAAGTGCCGAAGGGCACCACGCCTGCGGACATTGCTCGGAAAATTTCGCCTCGCCTCGCCGATGCCGCGCTCGTAGCGCGCGTGGCTGAGCCGAGCGACGGCGCGGGTGAGCTTGTCGATCTCCGGCGTCCGCTCGATCACGACGTCAAGCTCCAGATCCTCACAGAAAAAGATTCCGACGCGCTCTTCGTCTTCCGCCATTCCGCCGCTCATCTGCTCGCCGCCGCGGTGATGGACCTGTACCCCAACGTGAAGCTCGGCATCGGTCCACCGATCGACACCGGCTTCTTTTATGAATTCCTTCGCGAAGAGCCTTTCACGCTGGACGATCTCGCAAAGATCGAAAAGAAGATGCACGAGCTCGCCGCTCAAGATCTGCCGAACGAGCGCAAGCTCCTGCCCAAACCCGAAGCCATCGACCTTTACAAGAAAACCAATCAGGTCTTCAAGTGCGAGCTGGTCGAGGAAAAAGCCGAAGATCCGATGGTTTCCTTCTACACCACCGGCAAGTTCATCGACTTCTGCCGCGGCCCGCACATCCCGTCGACTAAACGCATCCAGGCGTTCAAGCTGATGAGCGTTGCAGGCGCCTACTGGAAAGGGCAGGAAGGCAACCCGCAGCTCCAGCGCATCTACGCGGCGTGCTTCTTCACGCAAAAAGAGCTCGACGAATATCTTCACCGCCTGGAAGAAGCCAAGCGCCGCGATCATCGCAAGCTCGGAGCTGAGCTCGATCTCTTCAGCATTGAAGAAGAAGCCGGCCCCGGCCTGATTTTCTGGCATCCCAAGGGCGGCTTGATCCGCACCATCGTGGAAGACTGGCTGCGCCACGAACTGCAAAAGCGCGGCTACGATCTCGTCTACACGCCGCACATCATGCGGCGCGATCTCTGGAACACCAGCGGCCACACTGGCTATTACAAAGACAATATGTTCGGCCCGGTGGAAGTCGAAAAGGCCGAGTACCAGCTCAAGCCCATGAATTGCCCGGGCCACATCCTGATTTACAAATCAAAGCTGCGCAGCTACCGCGATCTCCCCGTGCGTCTCGCCGAACTCGGCACCGTTTACCGCTACGAGCGCAGCGGCGTCCTTCACGGCTTGATGCGCGTCCGCGGCTTCACGCAAGACGACGCGCACATCTTCTGCATGCCGTCGCAAATCGAAGACGAAGTGGCAGCCTGCGTCGATTTCGCTTTCGCCGTGATGAAAAATTTCGGCTTCGACAAATTCGAGGTTGAGCTCTCGGACTGGGACGCTGCGCACCCGGAAAACTATGCCGGCAAGCCCGAAGATTGGCATCGCGCCACCGCAGCGCTCGGCGACACCATGCATCGCATGAAGATCCCGTTTAAGAAAATCGAAGGCGAAGCCGCGTTCTACGGCCCAAAAATCGACGTCAAGCTCATCGACGCCATCGGGCGCCCTTGGCAGCTCACCACCGTGCAGTTCGACTTCAATCTTCCCGCGCGCTTCGGCCTGGAATATGTGGGCGAAGATGGCGCGCGCCATCAACCGCTGATGGTGCACCGCGCGCTGCTCGGCTCCGTCGAGCGTTTCTTCGGCATCCTCGTCGAGCACTACGCGGGCGCGTTCCCGTTGTGGCTCGCCCCGGTCCAGGTGGAAATCTGCCCGGTCAGCGAAAAAGTGATCGATTACGCCAAGCACGTGACCGACACCCTGAAGCGTCATAACACACGCGTTCATCTCGACGATCGCAACGAAAAGCTTCCGGCAAAAATTCGCGACGCGCAGATGCAAAAAATTCCCTACATGCTCATCGTCGGCGCCAAAGAAGCCGAAGCCGGCACCGTCTCCGTACGCCACCGCAGCAAAGGCGACCTCGGCCCCAAGCCTCTCGCCGAATTTCTCGAATCGCTCCAACAGGAAATCGACGCGCGCGCGACCACCTGAGCAGCTCGCTATGACACAAACTGTTTCTCGGCGCGCGATTCTGATCTCTGCGGCAGCCGCCGTCGCCGCTCCGCGAATCCCCGCGCCAGCAATCCCTTCAATGAGGGTGCCTAAATTGCTCGACCACATCCTTCTCGGCTGCAATGATCTCGCTCGCGGCATTGACTTCGTCTACGAGCAAACGGGCGTCCGCGCCGCATTCGGCGGTGTTCACCCCGGCAACGGCACGCAGAACGCGCTGCTCTCTCTCGGCGAAAATCGCTATCTCGAAATCATCGCACCCGACCCGAAGCAGCCCGCCAGCGCGGACGCTCGTGATCTACGAAATCTCGACGATGATCCGACGATTGTCGGCTGGGCCGCGCATCACGCCGACATCGACGCTCTCGCCGTTCGCCTCAATAGTCAGGGCCTTGAAATGGAAGGCCCCATGCCCGGCTCGCGAAAGCGTCCCGACGGCCGGCTCTTGACATGGAAAGTGATGCGCCTGAAAGGCGATCCCACGCTGCTGCTTCCGTTCTTCATCGAGTGGAGCGCCGATTCGATCCACCCATCCGTCGACTCGCCGCACGGATGCCAACTTTTTCGCTTTGAAGCGTTTGCACCCGACGCGGACGCTCGCGCCATCGCCGGCCAAATCAAGCTGCTCGGCCTCGATCTACGCCTCGCCCCAGGCAAAAAGAGTTTCCTTGCCGCCACGATCATCGGCCCTAAGGGCGAACTCAAAGTCACCTCGTGATCACTTTGGAGTGCGGTACCTCGCTACCGCCTTCACAGTTGAAGCCATTAAGCTGACTTTTAACAGAGCATCGCCCCCGCCGGCCCGCGATCACGAGCCTCTTGCAGCCCCACCGTCGCCGCGTGCGGGTGCCCCAGAGTTCGTTTCTAACCTGCGGTCTTGCTGTTGAAGTTGGATCTTGTCGCCAGCGAATGACTTCGCTCTTCTCTGCTACTCGTGGCGCAAGGCCACCATTGGATCGACCCTCATCGCCCTTCGCGCGGGCAACCAACACGCCGCGGCCGCCACCACCGCAAACACCACCGGCACCCCAATAAACGTCATCGGATCGCTTGGCGACACTCCGTACAGTTTCGCCTGTAGCAGCCGAGCCGCCCCCAGCGCAAAAGGCGCTCCCACAACAATCCCGATCGACGCCAACTTCAATCCCTGGCCAATCACCATCGTCATCATCTGCCCGCGGCTCGCCCCCAGCGTCGTGCGAATCCCGATCTCATGCGTCCGTTGCGACACCTGGTCCGACATCACGCCGTAAATCCCGATCGTCCCCAAGAACATCGCCAGCAAGCCGAAGAAAACCATCAGCTTCGTCAACACGCGATCCCCGGTATCGACGATCACCATCAACCGCTCCAATGGCTCAACCGAAGAAATCGGCTGGTCTCGGTCCACCGCCCAGATCGCATCGCGCACCGCCGTTCCAATTTCCGTGGACTCACCGGCGGTGCGCACCACGAACCCCAGCGTCGCCGAAGGAAATTGCGCCAGTGGAACATAAATCTGCATCCGGGGCCGCGCCCGCAAATTCTGTGTTTTGATATCCCTCACCACGCCCACGATCGTGCACACCGTGCGTTCCTCGCCGAAACGCAACTGCTGCCCGAGCGCATCTTCCTTCGGCCAAAATTCCTGCGCCAGCGTTTCATTCACAACCACCGAAGCCGTGCTTCCCGGCGCATCCGCCGCGCCGAACACTCGGCCCCTCAGCAACCCAATCTGCATCGCCGAAAAATAATCCGGCGACACCGCTGTGTATTCCGCCCCATATCGTTCTCCGGGCGCAGGTGCGGGTTTCCCGACAGCTTCAATATCTGTCCAGGCCCCGAATCCTCCGAACGGCACGGAATTCGCCGCACCGGCGGCAATCGCGCCCGGCAGCGCGCGAATCCTCGCCAACACTTCCTCCTCGGAATTCCGCTGGCGCCAATCTTCCGCGTATTTCGTCTTCGGCAGCGAAAGTTGCGCGATCAATACGTTCGCCGCGTTGTACCCAGGGCTAGACCGCACCGAAATGATGAAGCTCTTCACCAGCAGCGTCGTCGCGATCAGCACCACCACGGCCAGCGCAATCTCCGCTGCCACAAACACGCGCCGCAGCCGCATACCGCGTTTGCTGCCGGCGGCTTGGGACGACGTGTCCTTCAGAGTGCGGTTCAGGTCCAATCGCGATTCCGAAAACGCGGGCAACAATCCGAACACGAGCCCGCACAGCACTGTAATCCCCAGCGTGAACACCAGCGTCGTCGCGTCCAGGTCCACGCGCCCGTAGTTCACCAGGTATCCGCGAATGTGCCAGGGAATCTGGGACCCGATCCACCGCACCCCGAAAAGCCCAAACCAGACGCCCGCCATCCCGCCCAGAAGAAACAGCAGCACCGATTCCGTCACCAGTTGCTGCACCAGCCGGCCTCGCGTTGCCCCCAGCGCCCCGCGGATCGCGAATTCCTTCATGCGACCCGTCGCTCGCGTCAGCATCAGGTTCGCCACGTTCGCGCAAGCGATCAGCAGAATCAGCCCTACAATCACAAAACAGATCATCACCTCTGGTGTGCCTTCATTCCGCCCGATCGCACCTGCCATCGACTGGACCAGCAGCGTCAGATTCGTGTTCGTCGCCGGAAATTGCGTTTCCATCCGCCCAAAGATCGCCGCGCTTTCCGCTTCGGCCTGCTTGCGCGTCACCCCTTGCTTCAGCCGCCCAAACGCTGTGAACCACGCGCCCGCTCGATCCGCACGCTCCTTGTCCGTCAGCGCCAGCGGCGCCCACAGGTCCGCAATGCCCATCTGCGGAAACTGAAACTTGCCCGGCATCACGCCCACCACCGTGTACGCCTCGCCGCTGATCGTGATGTTTCGCCCGATAATTTGTGGATCGCCCGCGAACCGGCTTTGCCACAGCCCTTCGCTCAAAATTGCCACGTGTCCCGCTCCCGGCCGATCCTCCTCCGCCGCAAACGTGCGCCCCAAAGCCGGTTTCGCCCCCAGCACGTCGAAATAATTCCAGCTGACTCGCCCGCCCTCTACCAGCGCCGGCGCGCCATTGCCCGTCAGATTGAATTCCCAACCGCTCCACTCGGCGATCTGCTCGAACGAAGCGTTCGCCTGCGCATAATCTAGAAACGACGCTGTGGAGGTCAGTCCATAGCTGGTCCAACCTTCCTTCTTGTCGTGCGCATGAAACACCATCAACCGGTCCGCCTGTGGATACGGCAACGGCTTGATGATCCACGCACTGATGTAACTAAAGATCGCCGTGTTTGCTCCGATGCCCAGCGCCAGCGTCAGCACCGCCACTCCCGTGAACCCCAGATTCTTTCGCAGCATCCGCGCAGCAAACCGCAAATCCTGCCACCACGTCCCTACAGCCGATTCCCAACCGGCATCGCGCACGATTTCCCTCGTCATGTCAGCATCTCCCTGTTCGAGGCGCACCGACCGGAGCGCATCCCTGCGGCTCATGCCCTGCTTCATCTTTTCTTCCGCCGCCATCTCCAGAAAGCCGCGTAGTTCTTCGTCCAGCTCCTGGCTGACCTGCTCCTTCCGGAACAGTGACCGGAGCCCCTCGGATAGGGTTCGCAACAGGGACATAGGCACCTACTCGTAACGAAGTGCGACCATCGGATCAACGCTCGCGGCCCGACGCGCAGGGATATAGCTGGCCAAGAGAGCCACAACGGTTAACAGGAGCGAGACGCTTGCAAAGGTAGCTGCATCGAACGGCGTGATGCCGTAAAGGAGGCTGGCGATCGACCGTGCAAGAAGCATTGCGCCAACCAAACCCATAACAATCCCGATACTCACCAGTTTCGCTGCTTGGCCGAGGACAAGGCGAAGAAGAGCGCCGCTGCTTGCTCCAACCGCCGCGCGAATGCCGAACTCTCGTGTCCGCTGACTCATCAAATAGCTCATAACGCCATATAGGCCGATCGAAGCAACGAAGAGAGCTAAAATCGCGAACAGCAAAAGCACGGCTGTTCTGAAACGCGATTGCGCCACCGAAACGGAAACAACCTGCTTCATAGTTTCGATCTGATCCAATGGCACGTTCGCATCGACCTGGGAGACCGCTTGCCGCAGAGCGCCCGTTAACTGCGTTGGCTCCATCGAAGTCCGCAACACAATCGTGGGGCGAGCCTCCACGTTTGGAATCTGTCCGTACGGAATGTACATCTCAGGTTCGGGTTGTACGCCTAAGCCTGTATGACGCACGTCGCCCACCACACCTACGATGGTCCGCCACTTCTGTTCGCCAAACCGCAATCGCTGTCCGACCGGATCCTGCTGTTTCCAAAACGCGCGTGCCATGGCCTCATTGGTGATCACAACAAGGGGATGATCCTCGTCATCCGTGGGATCGAAACCTCGACCGCGCTGCACGGGAATCCCAATCGTCTCAAAATAGCCTGCGCTAACCGGCCGGTAATTCGTCGTGTCAAACACACCGGGCGGTTTGGCCGGCCGGCCTTCGATATCAAACGCCCAGGAACTGTCCGTGCCTCCCAGGGGCAGGTAAGCGGCGAAACCGGCCGATTGCACGCCCGGAATACCTCGCACGTGTTCCAGCAGTTCGCGCTGGAAGGCCGAAATTCGGCGATGTGTGCCAGTTCCGAACGCATAGCCATTCAAATACTGCGGCGGCAGCGAAAGGCGAGCAGTGAGAATGTCCTCGGCCCGAAATCCTGGAGAAACCTTCAATAACATCCAAAAGCTCTTTGTCATCAAGCCTGCTCCGACCAGCAGGACAAGAGCGACCGCGACCTGCCCGATGAGGAGAGCACTCCGGAGACGGGATTGGCCGGTGGCCATACCACGGCCACTTTGTTTCAAAGAATCGTTAGCGTTTGCTTGCCTAGACTGAAGCAAGGGCAGCAGGCCGAAAAGAATTCCTGTGAAGAGAGAGAGTAAGCTGGTGAAGACGAGCACTCGACCGTCAACCGTGATCTCGGATGCGCGAGGCAGATCGGCCGGCAAATAATGCACCACGCCGGGGACGCCGAGACACGCGAGCGACAATCCTAGCGATCCGCCAAATAGGACAAGAACCATACTTTCGGTTAGCAGCTGTTGGGCGAGTCGCCTGCGTGTGGCGCCCAACGCGATGCGTAGAGCAATTTCCTTTTGGCGTGTCACGCTGCGACTCAGCAGGAGATTCGCTATGTTGGCGCAAGCCATCAATAACACCATGCCCACCGCGGCCAAGAGCGTGAACAGCGCGATTCGGACGTTTGCTACTACGTGCTCGCCCAGCGGGACCGCGGTAATGCCTCTCTCTTTGTCGTCAGCCGGGTAAAGGCGCTGCAGATTAGCAGCCACTTGATCCAGTTCGGCTTGAGCCTGTTGCATCGGAATGCCCGACTTGAGCCGGGCCACTACGGACAAGGGATGCGTCCCGCGCTGCCACGGCTCCGGAGGAGAAGGAAGGGCAAGCGGTGTCCACAGATCGAAGCGGTTTCGAGCTTGGAAGTCAGAAGCCTTACTAACCAACGAGAAGTCGCGGGGGAGTACACCCACAACCGAGTAGGCAGTATTGTTGAGCGTGATTTCTCTTCCAACAATATCCGCGCGATCTCCAAAGTAATGTTGCCAGATGGCGTAGCTGAGGATGACCTCCCGGTTATAGCCAGGGCGGTCCTCTTCTGAGAGGAAGTCGCGGCCCAAGGCCATGCGAACTCCCAGCAGGGAAAAGAAATCAGAGCTCACGGCGGCGCCCGTCAGACGTTGCGGCTCGCCGGAGCCGTTTAGAATGAAGTCTGGATACGGATCGATTGCCGCCATCTTGTCAAAGGAGTGGCTCTGCTCACGCCAGTCGAAGAAATTCGCTGGTGCCACGGTCCCGAGCGTGCCATCGGAAAGCTGCTTTTCCAAGAGCATCACAAGGCGGTCGGCGTGAGGGTACGGCAGAGGCTTTAGGATGACGCCATTCACGACCGTAAATATAGTGGTGTTGGCGCCAATCCCCAGCGCCAGGGTGAGCACCGCCACCACGGTGAAACCAGGAGACTTACGCAGCGTGCGCAGACCAAAGCGCAAGTCCTGCCACAACGTTTCCACGAAAGATTCCCAGCCGGCAGAGCGCACCACTTCCTTCGTCCTTTCGATATTCCCCTGTTCCAAACGCACTGCGCGCAGCGCGTCTTCCCGGCTCATACCCCGGTTCATCTTTTCTTCCGTCGCCATCTCCAGGAAGCCGCGCACCTCGTCGTCCAACTCCCCTTCGACCCGTTCTTTTCGGAACAGTGAGCGCAATCCGCTCGCTATATTTCGCAACACGGACATGACGTTTACGACGCCTCCAAGATTCTGGCGATCGCCGCCACTTGCCTTCCCCATTCTCGTGTTTCGCTTTCCAGCTTCTTTCGCCCCAGCTCCGTCAAGGCGTAATACTTCGCCCGCCGGCTGTTCTCAGTGGCTTTCCACTCGCTCTTGATCCACCCGGCTCGCTGCAACCGCTGAAAAGCCACAAATAACGAGCCCGCATTGACGCGAAAAACCCCTTTGCTCATTTGCTCGATTCGCACCGCGATCCCATATCCGTGCATCGGTTCCAGCGCCACGGTTTTCAGGATCAACATATCCAGCGTCCCTTGCACCACATCACCCGGCTTGTCAGCCATAAGACCCCTCCTCTTGAGGGTCAGGAGGAAGATACTCCTCTCCTATTGATTGTCAAGAGGAGAGTAAGCGCCGTCTGCCAACGCCGCGCCGCGAGAGTTTCCCGTTTTGGAACCAAGCCTTCATAGGTACTAGTTCTTAATTTATCTTGACGGTAACCAAGCCTCGTGTTACCATCAGTCGTGAACCGGGTCCACCAACCTCACCAGGCCAACCGGAGTACCCCTCCCGACGTAGTACCTTTTCACACACTCGCACCCGCAAACCTTTTCCCATCATGCGTTTACTTCACAACTCCCTGTATACCCGGGGGTGGGGTCGAAAAGCGAATCTGAGGCGAAACCTCACGAGTCGAGGGCGATTCTTCCCGTTTTGGAACGCCAACGATCGACTGTCGCCCCGCTCCAAGGCAGCTAACCTTGCCTCTCTCACGGCTATAATGGCGCCCGCACTTACTCGGAAAGGGCAACCATGAACTATCGCCGCTTTGGCAAGACCGGATGGAACGTCAGTGAGATTGGCTACGGCATGTGGGGCATCGCCGGTTGGACCGGCTCGGAAGATACCCAATCACTGGAGTCGCTGCAGCGCGCCGTTGATCTAGGCTGCAATTTTTTTGACACCGCGTGGGCCTACGGCGACGGCCACAGTGAGCAGCTCCTCGGAAAGATCCTGCGCGCCAATCCCGGCGGCCCGAATAAGACGCTCTACACCGCCACGAAAGTTCCGCCAAAGAACCGCCAGTGGCCCAGCCGCCCGGACATGACCCTCGACGACTGCTACCCGCCCGAATACATCGTCGAGTACGTCGACAAGAGTCTCGCCAACCTCGGCATTCCCACGCTCGACCTGATTCAGTTTCACACTTGGGAAGACGCGTGGCTCGACGATCCCCGGCTGCACCCCGCGCTCGAGAAGCTTCTCACCAGCGGCAAGGTGCGCGCCCTCGGCATCAGCATCAATCGCTGGCAGCCCGCGAACGGCGTTCGCGCCGTGCGCACCGGCCTCTTCGACGCCGTGCAAGTCATCTACAACATCTTCGATCAAAATCCCGAAGATGAACTGTTCCCCGCCTGCCGCGAAAAAGACGTCGCCGTGATCGCCCGCGTCCCTTTCGACGAAGGCTCGCTCACCGGCACGCTAACGCTGGACAGCAAGTGGCCCGAAGGGGATTGGCGCAACACGTATTTCGTCGCCGAAAATCTCAAGACCAGCGTAGCGCACGCCGACGCGTTGAAGCCGTTGGTGCCCGCCGGCATGACTATGTCCGAAATGGCCCTGCGCTTCATCCTCAACAACAAAGACGTCAGCACCATCATCCCCGGCATGCGCAAACGCCACCACGTCGAAGCCAACCTCGCCGCCAGCGACAAAGGCCCGCTTTCCGCTCAGCTCCAAGCCGAACTCCGCAAGCACCGCTGGGACCGCTTCCCCACCAAATGGAGCCAATGACCACACTTTGCATTACGCCGTCTGCTTCAGCGCGCGCTCGACCAGCGTCAGGCAGCGCTCGGCTTGCTCGCGGAGCAATCCGTCGCTTTCGCCGCGATCGCGCTGCGTGCTGTGCAGCTCGTCGGCAATGGCCAGCCCTGCAAGCACTGCAACCTTCACCGTGTCGATCGTCGAGGTGGCGTCGGCGATCGCGCTCATCTTTTCGTCGACGTACGCCGCCAGCTTCTGCACGTAGGCCGCATCCAGCTCTCCGTGGATGGTGTACGTCTGCCCAAAGATTTGTACTTTTACCGGTGAACTCATGCGTCGCTCCAGAGTGCCACTGCCCCGGCATTGTAGCGCAGGTGAGCTTTCAACTGGCGCGGAGCTGCGCGCCGAGCTGCTTCTCGAGGGTTTCGAGTATGCGCGCGGAAAAATCGGTGATCTGTGAGTCGGTCAGCGTCGCGTCGCGGCTTTGGAACGTTACGCGCACCAGCAGCGAATATTTTCCGGCGGGCACATTCTTGCCGCGGAAGAGGTCGGTCGCTTCGACGGAGACAATTTCGCCGATGCTCAGGGAGCGAATCGCGCTGCTGACAGCAGAAAAGTGCGTGCCATCGGCAAGCAACAGCGAAAAATCGCGCTCCACCGCGGGGAATCGCGGCAACGGTTCATATCGACGCGCGTCTTTCAGCAAGCGAATCGCCGCGTACACTGGATCAAGCTGCAGTTCCGCAAGGAACACTTCCTGGCGCAGCTTGAACCGGTCGGCCACGCGCCGCGCGATCTGCCCGGCTTTGCCGATTTCAGAGCCGCCGAGAAAAACGCTGCCGCGCCGCGCTGCATGCAACCAGTCTTCTCCGCCGTCTTGCCAAGAAAAAGCACCGGCCAGCGCGCCAATCGCGTCGATATCGCCTTTCAAATCCGCGAACGAATATTCGCGAGCCGCGTCATGCAGATTTTTTTCGTGCGCTTCTCCGGTCGCGCCGATCGTGAGCACGCGAGTCTCGACCGATGCGCTTCCCTTCAACCGGTACTGGCTGCCAATCTCAAACAAGCGCACGTTGCGCTGGCCGTGGTTGAGATTCCATTCCAGCGCCGCGGCCATCGTCACGAGTCCGGTGGACTTCAGCACGCTGGCTTCTTCCGAGAGCGGATTCGCCAGCCGCGCCTGCTGCGCATTTGCGGGCCGAAACAGCGCGTCGCGGTCCTCGGCAACATGCGGAATCGTCAAAATCTCGTGGTAGCCCAATCCGATCAATCGCTCGCGCAACCGCGTCGCGGCTTCGTGGTGCGGCAAGCGAGCCGCGCCCTGGCGCGCGGCGGGTAGACGCGGCGGAAATTTGTCGAGCCCGTGAATGCGCGCCACTTCTTCGATCAAGTCGATTTCGCGCTCGACCTCCGCGCGCCACGAAGGCTGCGTGCATTCCCACGCCGCGAGCAGCGAGCCTTCCGCGCCACGGTTTTGATCCACACGCACGGGAGAAAATCCCAGCGCACTCAGACTCGCTTCGATCTCTTTGTCGGGAACGTCCGCGCCCATCATGCGCAGCAGTTCTTTGCGCGTCAGTTGAATTTTCTTCGGCGCGCGCTTGCCGGGGTAAACGTCAACCACGCCTGCAAGCAGCTCGCCGCCGGCAAGCTGCAGGATCAGCTCGGCAGCGCGCCGCGAAGCCAGCTCTGCTGTTTCTGGATCGGCGCCGCGGCCGAAGCGCGTGGACGCTTCGGTGTGCAATTTCAAAAAACGCGCGGCGCGACGAACTGCAATCGGTTCGAACCAGGCGCACTCGATCAGCACATTTTTGGTGGAGAAAGAAATTTCGCTGTCCGCGCCGCCCATCATGCCGCCAACACCTTGGGAGTGCGAACCGTCGCCGTCGGAGATGACGCACATTCCCTGGTCGAGGGTGCGCTCGATGCCGTCGAGAGTCTTTGTTTTCTCTCCCGGCTTCGCTTTGCGTACCACGATGCGATGGTCGCGGACCTTGTCGTAGTCGTAGGTGTGCAGCGGGTGGCCCAGCTCGAGCATCACGTAATTCGAAATGTCGACGACGTTACTGATGCTGGCGACGCCGCTCGCCTCCAGCCGCTCCCGCAGCCAAGGCGGCGAAGGCTGAATCTTCATGCCGCGAATCACGCGCGCGGTAAAGCGTCCGCAAAGCTCCGGAACCAGAATCTCGATGTGCACCGCATCGCTGGCTTTCGCCGATCCTTCGGCAGGCTTTGGCACAACCGATTTCAGCGGCAGCTTGTAAACCGCGCTGACTTCGCGCGCAATTCCGTAGTGGCCGAGGCAATCCGGCCGGTTCGAAGAAACTTCGGCATCGATCACCGCGCCATGCGCGCCCTTCTCGACCCCGCCAATGTTTGTGCCGGAGAGCGCCAGCCGCGAGGCGAGATCCTCCGGCGACGCCGTGACGTCGACAAAATCCTTCAGCCAGTTGTAGACGACCTTCATGCGTTAGTCCTGGTTCGCCAAGCGGCCAAAATAAATGTGCGTCGCATATTCCATGCGCACCGAGCCGTTTTCCTGGTTCGCGCGAAACAACTCGTTGAGGCCGGCCATCATGGGCGTGTAATTCGGCTGGCCCTCCTGCGGCGCATACGAACTGCTGCGCAATCGGCCGGCCAGGGCTTCCCAGTCCAGCACTTGCGCGTTCGGAAGGCTGCGCTGCGAAAAACTTCCCGCGCCAAAAAACTCTCGAATCACGTGCTCCTCGGGATACGACTCACGCACGCGCTTGTAGTCCGTGCCGTATTTCACCAGAAGATCTTCGTACGCGCTGGCAAAGGGCATATCCATTTGGCGATCGTTCCACAAGATGACGATCCAGCCGCCGGGTTTTAAGATGCGCTGAAATTCGCGGCGTGCCGCGGCAGGCTCAAACCAGTGGAAGGCTTGTCCCGCGGTGACGAAGTCGATGCTGGCATCATCGAGCGTCGTGGCTTCGGCGCTCGCGTTGATGCTGGCGAAGCCGTCGTACGAAGCGAGATATTCTTCGCCAGCCTGGCGCATGGCTTCGTTGGGTTCGACGCCGTAGACGCGATTGCCGTTTTTCAGAAAAAGCTCGCTCAAAAAACCCGTGCCGGAGCCCATGTCGGCGATCACGTGACCGGCGCGGAGCCCGCACTCCGTACGCAGGAGAGTAAGCGCCTCGGCTGGGTAGCCCGGGCGATAGCGCACGTAGTCAGCCACGCGGCTCGAGAATCGTTGTTTGGCGTCGGCGAAGGTCATGGGAATTGCCGCAGGAAGCGCACGTCGCTCTGAAAAAAGACCTGGATGTCGTCGATGCCGTATTTGAGCATCGCCAGGCGATCGATACCCATGCCGAAGGCGAAGCCGCTTACTTTCTTTGGGTCGTATTTCACGAAGCCGTAAACGGCGGGATCAACCATGCCCGCGCCAAATAGCTCGATCCAGCCTGCGCCCTTGCACTTCGAGCACGTCCCGCCACCTGCGGCCGTGCCGCCGCCTCCGCAAAAGATACACGAAACGTCGAACTCCACCGACGGCTCGGTGAATGGGAAATAGCTCGGCCGGAAGCGTGTTTTCACGCCAGGACCAAAGAATTGCTTCACGAAATATTCGATCGTTCCAGTGAAGTCGCAAAACGTGATGTCGGTATCGACGGCGAGCCCTTCGACTTGATGAAAGATGAAGGAGTGCGTGGCGTCCGGATTGTCGCGGCGATAGACCTTACCGGGAACGATCACGCGCACAGGTGGCTGGCGCTTTTCCATGGTGCGAATCTGCATCGGCGAAGTGTGCGTGCGCAGCAGAAGCGGCGTCGCGGCTCCTTTTGGCAGATCCAGATAAAACGTGTCCATGTCGTCGCGGACAGGATGGAACTCGGGAATGTTGAGCGCTTCGAAATTGTAGTAGGGCGTTTCGATCTCGGGGCCTTCGACTACGGAGAAGCCGATGGAGACGAAGATGTCTTCGATTTGCTGGAAGACTTGGCGAATCAAGTGATGCGATCCGATTGGGCGGGTCACGCCGGGCAGCGAGAGGTCGGTGCGTTCGCGGGCGAGCGGCGCTTCGTCCGCGGCAGCCTCGATGGCCGCGCGCCGCGCTTCGATTTGCGCTTCCACATGGGCGCGCAGGTCGTTGAGGGCCGCGCCCACGGCTCGCTTCAGTTCCGGCGTCGACGGCTTCAGCCAGTTGTCCGTGATCTGTGTGAGTACGCCCGACTTGCGGCCCAGCCACGCGTCGCGGAATTGTTTCCAGGAAGATTCGTCGTGCGCGGCGGTTGCGGCCGAGTCGAACTGTGCGCGAATCTCGGCAAAGAGCGGCGCGATTTGCGCCGGTTGGTTCACGCCGAGGTCGGCGAGTTTTTGAGCTGGCTTGTTTTCGGGAGAACTCATGTAGATGACTCGTTGCCGAGATGGGGCGCAGCATGCTGCGCCCCTACCGGAAATATCACGTCGTTGCAGCCAAGACGCAACGCAAAACCCGAGCTTGCTCGACGGAAGCGCTTGACTAAGGCTGCGACCGTAAGCGGTAGCAAGCTACCGCACTCCAAAAGGCCTAAGACCTGAGCTGCAGCTACGCCGACTTCTTCGCTTTGACTGGCGGCGGCGCGGCGGCTTTCGCTGTGGCGGCGAGGCTGGCGAATGCTGCGGCGTCTTTTACCGCGATGTCAGCCAGGACCTTGCGGTCCAGTGCGACGCCTGCGGCTTTGAGGCCGTGGATCAGCTGGCCGTAGGTTAGGCCGTTCAGACGCGCGGCCGCGCCCACACGCTGAATCCACAAGCGGCGGTACTGGCGCTTCTTCACGCGGCGGTCGCGCTTTGCATAACGATCCGCGCGATTCGCAGCTTCTTGTGCCGATTGGTACAGCTTACTCTTGGTTAGGAAAAAGCCTTTTGTGCGCTTGAGGTACTTCTTACGCCGCGCACGGCGCTTTGTGCCGCGTTTTACGCGTGGCATGGGTTTCTCCTTTAATTTGCAGCCGGTGTCTCTTGACGGCGGGTTTTCTGCTCCGCGGCGCGTAGTTGCCGCCGCTTCAGAAAAGCCCGCGGTCTGAAGACCGCGGCTACAGTTTGGGAGACAAACGGGATGCGGGCACGCGCAATGCGACACGCGTAACGCAACGGGTTTGTCTCCGATGTTACTTTGTAGCGTTGGCCGTTGGCGGATCGTTTTGAGATCCGGCAGTGCCCCGCGTCCTTCGAGCGATGTCTTGCTCGCAGGATGCCGGGCTAAAAGCCCGGCGCTACATTTACCGCAAGTGCGGCGAATCGGCCGGCAGGCACCCGTGAAGCGCTGCCTGGCGCGATGTGCAGGGCTTGCGCCCCGCGGTGTTACATCTCAACTTCGGTGAAAACCGAGGTTGAAGATCTCGTCGAGATCCTTGCCCCACGCGAGTAAGACGGGCACAGCATGCTGTGCCCCTACAAGAGCAGGCCTAGGCGTACGGCAGCATCTGCCGCACGGCGGCCAAGTCGGCTTTGTTCACCAGCGTCAGCTTCTTCAGCTTGCGCATGCGGCCGGACTTCTTGGTACCGAGCAAGTGGCGCTTGCCGGAATGCATGCGAATAATTTTGCCGGTCGCGGTGACCTTAAAGCGCTTCGCGGCGCCGCGATGCGTCTTCAGTTTTTTCTTCGGCTTCGATGCGTTTCTTGGCATTGCTTAAATATTCTCCGTGCTTACAATTTGCTCGAATGGGGCGCAACGTTGCGCCCCTACAAGTTTCCTTACTGCGCTTGCTGCGCGCTGGCTGGCTGGGTGACGGGCTTGGGCACCCCCGCACCCTTCTTTGGCGCCAGCAACGCCACCAAAACGTTCCCTTCCATGCGCGGCATCGTTTCGATCTGGCAGTGTTCGCCGATCTCGCCGAGCAGCCGCGTCATCTTTGCGCGGCCCACTTCTTGATGGGCCATTTCGCGGCCGCGATGGAAAATCATCGCGCGGACTTTATGGCCTTCGCCGAGAAACCGGATGATCTGGTTCTTGCGAACCTGATAATCGTGCTCCGCGGTGGCCGGCCGGAACTTTACTTCCTTGAGCTGCGAGCCCCGGCTGCTCTTGCGCTGCTCATGGGCTTTCTTATTTTGTTGGTAAAGAAACTTGCCGTAGTCGGTGATCTTGCAAACCGGTGGATCGGCCGTCGGCGAAATTTCCACCAAATCCAGACCCCGTTCGCGCGCCATGCGAATCGCTTCGAACGGCTGCATCACCCCAAGTTGGCCGCCATCTTCATCAATCACCCGGATTTCGCGCGCCCGGATCCGCTCGTTAACGCGGGTACGGTCGCTCTGCCGGAAATTCCGCTCTGCGATAAATTCCCCCTAGTGACTTCTTCGTTGGCGGTCGCGAAGCGACCGACTAAGTTTGCGGCCATCGAACGGCCGACAGGCACCTGGCTGCCCGCCTCGCCGGACAGGAGGCCCCTACTTCATAAACCCCGCCCGCACAGTCCAAAACTGACGAGGGACGGGCTTCGAAGTATAGCACGCGGCGACGGTGGGGCTGCAAGAGGCTCGTGATCGCGGGCCGGCGGGGGCGATGCTCTGTTAAAAATCAGCTTAATGGCTTCAACTGTGAAGGCGGTAGCGAGGTACCGCACTCCAAAGTGATCACGAGGTGACTTTGAGTTCGCCCTTAGGGCCGATGATCGTGGCGGCAAGGAAACTCTTTTTGCCTGGGGCGAGGCGTAGATCGAGGCCGAGCAGCTTGATTTGGCCGGCGATGGCGCGAGCGTCCGCGTCGGGTGCAAACGCTTCAAAGCGAAAAAGTTGGCATCCGTGCGGCGAGTCGACGGATGGGTGGATCGAATCGGCGCTCCACTCGATGAAGAACGGAAGCAGCAGCGTGGGATCGCCTTTCAGGCGCATCACTTTCCATGTCAAAGGTGCCGGGCTAAAGTCCGGCGCTACATAAAAACCTAAACGAAGCGGCGAGGAACGGTCTACGGAGTTGGTGCACAGTTGGGGCAGGGGAGTTCGTGGCCTACGTGGGACGCACGGCCTTCGGGGGTGAGGACCCAGGGGCGGAGAGTCCAGGGTGGGTTGTGGCGGACGTGTTGGGTGTGGCCGCACTCGAGGTCGGCGACCCAGTCGGCTTGGTCGTCTTGGTGAAAGGCGATGATTTTGCGTTTGGGCATGGGGGTTCAGAAGATTTCAACACAGAAGGCGCAGAGTTCACAGAGCGGAGAGAAACGGAAAAACCCGCACCCTGAAATGCGCAGGTGCGACACCCGGCCGAGTTAGCAAGCTTGTCGAGCTGGGGCGCAGCAGTGCGGCGCCCCTATTAGGATTCCGGCGCGGCATTCTTCATTGAGAACTAGGGTGGAAATCTTGTCGAACGGCGCGTGGAGGATTGCGCTAGGATTTGAACATACAAGCGGAATGACGGCAGCCGGTATGGCCACCTGAGTGTGCGCCATAACCATGGCGATTGGAGGAGTCACGTGAAGATTTCACGCATGTTGCTTTCTTTGGGCGGGATGGTGTTGAGCGGGATGGTGTGCCTGACGGCGGCGGCGGCGCCAGGGCACGGACGCGGAGTCGGAGCCGCGCAAAATCAAGCCACCGGAGGTACAGCAGCGGCGAGCACGGTGTCTCGCACGACGAAGGCGGTGAACTACCGGCGTACTGGCGGGGCGACGCAAATTGATTTTGCGGGTACGGACCTGATGCGGAACGCATCAGGCTCGGCGAAGGTAGAGAGCAAGACCAATCGCATCGAGATCGATGCGAAGTTCACGGGACTGGAAGATTCAACGCGGTTTGGGCTGGAATACTTGACGTATGTGATGTGGGCGATTTCGCCGCAGGGACGCGCGGTGAACCTTGGCGAAGTGGTGGTGAAGAACGGCATGGGCGCACTGAAGGCGGTGACGGACATGCAGACGTTCGGCATGATCGTGACGGCTGAGCCGTACTACGCGGTGACACAGCCGGGCGACGAAGTGGTCCTGGAAAACTCGCTGAGTGGGGCGATGGCGAGCCGCGCGGAAGATATCGACGCCAAGTACGAGCTGATCAGCCGCGGAAGCTACTCTTCGTCGAACACCAAGATCGAGAATGCGATTTTCGGAGTGGACCGCAAGGCGCCGCTGGAACTGTTTGAAGCGCGCAACGCGGTGCGCATCGCACGTAACGCGCAGGCGGACAAGTACGCGGGCTCGACGCTAGCGAAGGCGGAAGATCAACTGAAGGCCGCGGAAGCCGCGTACAGCGCGAAGCGCGACAAGAAAGGCGTGATTACGACGTCGCGCAACGTGGTGGAGACGGCGGAAGAGGCGCGCGTGATCGCGGTACAGAAAAAGTCGGAAGAAGACGCGCAACGCATGTCCGATGCGGAGCGCAAAGCGGCGGCAGAACGCGAAGCTAAAGCGCGCGCGGATGCCGCGGCGGAGACTTTGCGGCGGCAGCAGGCCGACGAGGCGCGGGCGCAGGCGGATGCAGCGAGGTCCGACGCGGAACGCATGAAGGCGCAAGCCGAACAGGCGGCAGCGGCGGCCGCCCAGCAGCAACAGCAAGCGGAAGCGGCACGCGCGGCAGCGCTGGCGCAGCAGCAGGCAGCAGTGGAGCAACAGAAGGCGGCGGAGGCTCAGGCGGAGCAGGCCCGCCAGGCAGCGGCGCAGGCGGAAAAGGACAAGGCCGACATGCGCGCGCAATTGCTGGCGCAGCTCAATTCGATCCTGCAGACGCAAGACACGGCGCGCGGATTGATCGTGAATATGTCCGACGTGCTGTTCGATACCGGCAGCTCGACGCTGAAACCAGCGACACGGGAAAAGCTGGCGAAGATTTCGGGAATCGTGCTAGCACATCCGGGTTTGACCTTACAGATCGAGGGTCATACGGACAGCGTTGGCGGCGATCAGATGAACCAGCAACTGTCGGAGCGGCGTGCAGATTCGGTGCGCGACTTCCTGATCGAGCAGGGAGTGGCGGGCTCGTCGGTTACGGCGAAGGGATTTGGCAAGACGCAGCCGGTGGCGTCGAACGATACGGCCGAGGGGCGGCAAAAGAACCGGCGCGTGGAGTTGGTGGTGAATGGGGCGGCGATCGGCGGGCCGGCGAGCGCGGGAAATTCGCCGCAGTAAGGCTAGGCCAGAACTCCTGCAGAGTGGTGATTGCAACAGTTAAAGTTGAGATTCTTCGGGCATCCTTGTCGGATGCCCTCAGAACGACAGGTTTTGCTTTTCCGAAAGACTACCTAAGAAAAAACTGCTGTCTGGCTCATCCGTGCCAAGGTTGCGATTGGCACAGACAAGAGTGTCTGTGCTACTCAGACCTGCAGGACGTCGCCTTCGCGCGCGACGATTTCGTAGAGCACCGGGTTGACGAAGAAGCCGAGCAGCAGGCGCGAGATCAGGCCGGCGACTACTACGATCGCGAAGGGCTTCTGCGTGTCGCTGCCGACGCCGGTGGACAAGCGCGGCGGGGAGCAAGCCCAGGCACGCGACTAGCGCGGTCATCATGATGGGGCGCAGGCGCAGCAGCGAGGCTTCGCAGCGTGGCGTCGCGAACGCTGAGCGCCTTCGAGGCGCAGCTTGTTGATGTAGCTCACGAGAATGACTGCGGTTTCGACGGAGACGCCGAGCAGCGCCAGCAAGCCCGAGGACGCTCGAGACGCTGAACGGTATGTGCGTGAGTTTGAGCGCGACTAGCGCGCCGACGGGTTCGGTGAGAACGACGCCGAGCGCGATGGTGACCGGGAATTTGAAATTGCCGTAGAGCGCGAACAGGATCAGGAAGATCAGCAAGATGGCGAGCGGGCCGATGATGTGAACTGCGATTTCGCTTCGAGTAGCTCGCTGTATTCGCCGCCCCAATCGAGGCGATAGCCTTCGGGCAAGCTGCACGGACTTGGCGACGGCGCGCTGACCGGCGTTGACGATGCCTTCGAGGTCGCGCCCGGTGACGGAAAACTGGATGCCGATGTAGCGCGAATTGTTTTCGCGATAGATGAAGGATGCGCCGGTGGATTCTTTGATGGTGGCGAGCTCGGAGAGCGGAATCTGCTGGCCTGCCGGGCGCGGGCACGAGAAGATTGCCGATTTCGCGGGCGCTGGAGCGGATATTGCGGCTCCATGCGGACGACCAGGTCGAAGAGTTTTTCGCCTTGGATGACTTGGGTGGCGGCCTGGCCGCCGATGGCGGCTCTGCACGACGGCTTCCGACGTCGTCGACGTTGATGCCGTAGCGGGCGATTTTCGGGCGGTCGGGATCGATGATCAGGCTGGGCTGGCCGAGTTCGCGCACGACGGTGAGTTCGGTGAAGCCGGGCGTGCTTGTCCAGAACATTGTTTGATCTCGACGGCTTTGTTTCTCGAGGACGTCGAGGTCGGGGCCGAAGATTTTCACGGCGAGGGCGCTCTTGAGGCCGGTGAGGGCTTCGTCCACGGCGTCTTCGGCGGGCTGCGTGTAATTGAAGATCACGCCGGGGTAGGCGTCGAGCTTCTTTCTCGAGGTCTTCGATGAGTTCGGCCTTGGTGTGAATCGGAGCCGGACTGCCAGGATTTGTCGTTGTAGGGTCTCAGTCCGACGTAGAACTCGCAGTTGAAAAAGCCGGTGGGATCGGTGCCGTCGTCGGGGCGGCCGAGTTCGGATCCGACGACGGTGACCTGCGGGTAGGCTTGATCAGGATGTTGCGAATCTTGGGGAGCGAATTTGGCGGCATCTTCGAAGGAGATGGTGTAGGGCATGGTGGCGCGGACCCAGAGCGCGCCTTCGTCGAGGTGCGGCAGGAATTCGCCGCCGATCAGCGGAACGAGCAGAAGCGTGCCGCCGAAGATCAGCGAGCGCTGCGACGATGGTTAGCGCCGGGTGGTCGAGGCACCAGATGAGGCGCCTGGCGTAGATGTCGCGGATCCAGTTGAAGACGCGATTGGGCTTTTCGTTGACGCCGCTCTTGAACCAATAGGAGACGATCACAGGAACGAAGGTGAGCGTGAAGATGAGCGCGCCGATCAGGGCGAAGGCCATGGTGTTGGCCATGGGACGGAAGAGTTTGCCGGCAGGGCCGGTGAGCGCGTAGATGGGGAGGTATCCGGCGATGATGACGGCGACGGAGTAAAAGATGGGGCGGTCGACGTCGCGAGCGGCGTGCAGGATGACTTCGTGCAGTTTGTAGTCCGTGCCGTGGCGCTCGGCGAGTTCGCGGTAGATGTTCTCGACCATGACGATGGTGCCGTCGATGATGATGCCGAAGTCGATGGCGCCGATGGAGAGCAGGTTGGCGGCTTCGCCGGTGGCGTGAAGAAAGATGAAGGCGAAGAGCAGCGCGAGCGGAATGGTGAGCGCGGTGATGACGGCGGCGCGGACGCTGACGAGGAAAAAGATCAGCACGACGAAGAACCAGCATCATGCCGCGCAGAAGATTGTCTTCGACGGTGTCGGTGGTGACGCGGACCAGGTCGCTGCGGTCGTAGTAAGGGTGGACTCTTACGTCGGGCGGCAGGACGCTGCGATTGAGCTCGTCGGTTTTTTTCTCGACGCCGCGCAGGACGTTTTGCGTTTGCTCGCCGCGGCGCATGAGGATCACGCCTTCGACGGCGTCATCTTGTTCTTGGCTTTGTCCTGGAAGCCGAAGATGCCGAGGCGCGGCGCGTGGCCGATCACCACCTGGCCGATGTCTTTGACGCGAACGGGCGCGCCGTTGTTGCTGCCGACGACGACTTCGCCGATGTCGTCGGTGGACTTCAGCAGGCCGAGGCCGCGCACGTAGTTGAACTGGCCGCCCTGAGTGTAAAAGCCGCCGCCGGTGTTGGCGTTGTTGGCTTGCAGAGCGTTGACAACCTGCACGACCGGGAGGTGAAAGTTGTAGAGGCGCGCCGGATCCAGCAGCACGTGATACTGCATCGTCGGTGCCGCCGAAGCCGGAATCGTCGGCGACGCCGGGGACGCTGCGGTAGGCGCGCTCGATGACCCAGTCTTCGAAGGTGTTCAGTTCCTGCGGCGTGCGGTCGGGGCTTTCGAGGACGTAGCGATAAACGAGGCCGCTGGGGCTGAAGAGCGGCGCCATGCTGGGCGTGACGCCGCTGGGAAGCTGTGCGTCGGCGATGCGCTGGAAAACGACCTGGCGCGCGAAGTAGCGTCGGTGCCTTCGTCGAAGGTGAGGATGACGTCGGAGAGGCCGTAGAGCGAGATGGAGCGCATCACGTGCAGGTTGGGCGTGCCGTTCATGGCCAGCTCGAGCGGCAGCGTGGTGAGGCGCTCGACTTCTTCGGCGGCGTGGCCGGGCCATTGCGTGATCAGCTCGACCATCGGCGGGCGAAAGATCGGGATAGGCGTCGACGGGCATGCGCTGGAAGGAAATCGTGCCGGCGACGACGATCAGCACCGTGAACATCAGCACCACGAAGCGCTGCTGCAGGGCGAATTGGACGATGCGATGGATCATGGCGGTTCTTTATCGTCTATCGCTTAGTGCTGCAACGAATTCTTGAACTGCAGGAACAGGCTGCCGTCGCCGACGACGCGCTCGCCTTCCTTGAGTCCGCTGGTATCAGGGTGCGGCCGTCTGAGGCTGTCGCCGAGCGTCACGCACGCGCCGCGCAAACTGTTGGAGCTCGGTCTGCACGTAGACGAACGGCTGATTCTCGGTGTCGCGCAGGACGGCGGCATCGGGAACGGTCAGCGCATTGGCGATGGCGCCGGCATGCACGGTGGCGGTGACGTACATGTCCTTTTTGAGTTTGTAGCCGGGTTCTCGGTGACGATGCGCGCCTGCAGCGTGCGGGTGGTGGGATCGAGCGCGGGGGCGATGTAGGAAATTTGTCCCGCGGAAGACGTCGGGGTAAGCGTCGGTGGTGATGTCGACGCTGTCGCCGATGCGGACGTGCCGAGATCGCTTTGATAGACGTTGACGAGGACCCACACGGTGCTCGATGTCCGAAATGGTGAAGCACTGGGTCGCGCCGGCCTGCAGAAGTTGGCCGGGGCCCACGAGGCGCTCGACGATTTCTCCGCCGACGGGAGCGGTAACAGGGATTTGGCCGGTGGTCTTGGGCGGCTTTCTACCAGTGATTCGGGATCGTCGACGCCGAGGGCGCGCAGGGCATCCTCGCTGGATTGCAAGTCGGCCTGGGCCTGGGCGCGGTCGGATTCCGCCTGCTGGAGGTCGCGCTCGGCGATGGCTTTGTGATCGTAGAGATCCTTGGCGCGATCATAATTCTTGTCGGCGAGCTGAAACGCATCTTAGCGCTTTCATGTAGGCGGAGCGCGCGGCGGAATAGTCGGGGCTGTTGACGGTGAGCAGCGGTCTGTCCGGCGCGGACGTGTTCTCCGGGCTGCGCAAGTATCTCCTGCACGGGACCGCCGACGGCGCTGAAGACCGGCGTGGTGGCGAAGGCGTTGTAGGCTACCGCGCCGGTAAGTCGCAGCACGCGCGGCAGCTTCGATTTTTCGACGGGCACCACTTGCGATGTGCGCCATCTGGTCCTGCGGGCACGGTGAACAGGTCGGCGGTGTCGGCTTTGTTCTCGCCGGTGGAGTACGAAGTCATTTGCGATTCGCTCTCCGGGCCCGGAGCCGCAGCCCGCCAAGGCGGTGAGCGAGCAGCGCCGCGCTAAGAACAGAAGAGAAGAAACACGAGCCGGTGTGTGGGTGGTCATGGCAGGCTCCTCGTCCCGACGGCTTGGCGTATCTGTTCAAGCGCCGTCATGTAGCTGGCCAGCGCCTGGCGGTAAGCGAGTTGATTGGCGCGATAGGTGCGCTCGGCGTCCAGAAAATCGAGCAGGCTGGCAGCGCCGCGCTTGTAGGCGTATTCGGTGATGTCGCGCGACTGCTTGGCCTGATCGACATATCCGCCGCGGTAGAGCTGGATGATTTCGTCGTTGGTGTGCACAGCCTCGTAGGCGTCGACGACGTCCGTGCATCACTTGCTGCGCGGTTTCGACGGCTTGCTGCTCGGCCTGCGTGATGGCGTAGCGCGTGCGCGCGATTTCGCCCTGATTGCGGTCGAAGATGGGTAGATCGATGTTGAAGAAGAACGCGCCGGAGTTGATGCCGGCCGTGTGGGTGTAGTTGAAGCTGACGCCCAGGTCCCGCTTGCCGTTGGCGTCCGCCAGCGCCTCCTGGCTGCGCGCGGCGATGACGCCTTGCTGGGCGGCGCGCAAGATCGGGGCGGCCCTGCATCGCCAGGACTTTCAGGTCCTCCAAGCCGGCGTGCACCGGCTGGTAGTCGAGCTCGCCCTGCACGTCGAATTCGTCGGGGACGGATTCGAATCCGACCAACTGGCGCAGCGCCGCCAGCGCCTGGATCTTGCGCGAGTTTTGCGGCAGAAAGATCGCTTTGAAATTGCAGCAACTGCAGCTTGATCTTCAGCAGATCGCCTTCGCTCATGTCGCCGGCTTTGTAGCGCGATTCGCTGATGTCCACGGTTTGCTGAAAGCTGTCGACGTCCTGCTTGGCGAGATCGAGCGTCGATTGCGCCAGCAGCACGGCGATGAATTGCTGGCCGATATTGAAGAGCGAGTTGGCGCTCGTTGTCGGCCACCTGCGAACGGGTCACCGCGGTCTGGTCCTTCGCCGCCTGGAGGCGGTGCTGGCGCTTCTTGCCGCGCTCGAAGAGATAGCCGAGGCCGAGATCGAACTGCGCCTGGTTCTCTAGGTAACTGGCGCTGAACTGGCTGGGATTGAAGAGCGGGAAAAACTGCGAGTCCCAGGACAGCGTGGGATTCGGCCGCAGGTTGGCGGTCATCTCTTCCGCTTGGTTTTGCAAAATCGTGGAGCGTGCCGCTTGCAGCGCGTGATTGTGCTGCACGGCGAGGCGAAGAGCCTCATCGAGCGTGATACGCGTGGCCGCATTCGGCGGCGCTTCCGGCGGAGCCGCAAGCGCGGAAGGGGGCGGCAAAGGGGGCATCGTCGGCTTCTGCGCCTGCGCTGCCATGGAGGCAGGCAGGGCCAACAGAGCCATGGCCCATGCCAATCCTTTCCTCATGTTGATACTCCTCACGTGTCCCTGCAAAGAGGGACCGGCAACTAGTTAGATGGAGACCAGAAACGAGTCAGCGAAGGGACGAGACTAGGCGGAAGGAGGCGCGCGAGGAGAGGTTGCGCGCGGAACAGCGTAAGAAATGTCGAAGACCACGGCCGTACGTTCGAGCCGACTCACAATCGGCATGATCGCGATGCTGGGCGGCCGCATCAGGATCGCCGAGCCCGCCACCGTGCAGAAAGGACAAATGTGCAGGCTATAGGGATCGGACGTCAGATCGGCGCAGAAGTGGAATTGCGCCGCGAGAAAGACGATCCCGAGGAGCAGTGCCAAGAAACGTATGCGCGATATCTTGCCGGGCATGTAGTTACTAAGACGGAGCTTAGGCAAGAATGGTTGCGGGGTCAAGGGGATGCTTGCGGTTAAGTTGCCAGCGGGAGTGGCTCTTCAAGCAACCAACCTGGCGTTTCGTCCGTCAAAGTTGCTACATTTAGGCTGGAAGTGTATGCAATCGCTGGGGATCATTTTCGGGCACAAGGGCAGACGGCGCGCGCTGGCCATATTAGGCTGTCTGGCGCTGCTGTACTTCGTTGCCGGCTCGACGCTTCATAACCACACCAAGGGGACCGACGGGCAAGACACTGCTTGCCACATTTGCCAGGCGCTGCACATGCCTGCGCTGGCTGCGGCGGCCCTCGACCTGATCCCAGAGGCGCAGCAAGTCACCTGGCATGCCTCGCTGCCGCAACACGCAACTCCGTCGGATTCCTTTGCTCTTCACCGCGCCTCCCGCGCACCTCCTGTAGCGTAACTCCCTCAATCTATTGATCTTCTACTGTCTTTCCATGCGCTAGGCCCATCTTAGGGCTGGCGTTGCCTCCATTCGTTTTGGAGGCGCCTATCCACATTTCTACCGCACAGAGTCCCTCGATGGGACGGAGGAAAAATGTTTAAGAATTTGCGCAGCAGCTACGCACTGCTGATTTTCGGATTGAGTTTTTTGTTTGTTGCAACGCCAGGCCACGCCCAAATGGGGAATTCCGGGTCGATTGAAGGCCTGGTGAAGGATCCGTCCGGCTCGGTGGTAGCAGATGCCATGGTCCAAATCTCCAATCCCGTCAGTGGCTTCCACCGGGAGGCGACCACCGGCAGCGACGGGAGCTTCCGCTTCACCAACGTGCCCTTCAATCCGTATCACCTGGTGGTGACCTCCGCGGGCTTCGCCGCTTACACGCAGGATGTGGACGTGCGCTCCACGGTCCCAACCACGGTGCAGATTGGTCTAAAGCTGAGTACCGCGAACACCAGCGTCACGGTGGAAGGCAATGGCGGTGACCTAGTGGAAACGGAATCGACGTTTCATACCGATGTGGATCAAGCAATTATCGACAGGCTACCGCTGGAGAGCGCTTCGTCCTCAGTGACCTCGCTGGTAACCCTCGTTTCTCCGGGCGTCGCCGCGGACTCCAACGGCAACATGCACGGACTGGGAGACCACGCGCAAAATTCGTTTTCCGTCGACGGCCAGCCGATTACCGACCAGACCAGCAAGGTATTTTCCAACCAAATTCCTGCCGACTCCATTCAATCGTTGGAAGTGATCTCCGGAGCGCCACCCGCGGAATTCGGAGATAAGACAAGCTTGGTGATCAAGGTTACGACCAGATCCGGCCTGGGAGTGACGAAGCCGACCGGGAGCGTGACGACCTCGTACGGCAGCTTTGGCACCGCCAATGCCGGTTTCGATCTCGCCTACGGTAACCAGAAGTGGGGCAACTTCATTGCCGCAAACGGTCTGAAGACCGGACGTTTCCTCGATCCGCCGGAGTTCACTGCCATACACGACAAGGGAAACCAGGCAAACGTGTTTGACCGCGTGGACTACCAGTTGACGCCAAAGGACTCGGTCCACGGCAACTTCCAATACACCCGTTCCTGGTTCCAGACACCGAATACCTTCGACAACCTGAATGTGCTCGACCCCTCCGGCAACAACATTGGCGAGACCGACCAGCGCTCTAAGATCGGAACGTTCAACATCGCACCGACATGGACCAGGCTGATCAGTTCGTCTGCGGTCCTAAACGTAGGAGCGTTCGTGCGGCAGGATCAATACAACTACTATCCGAGCAGCAATCCGTTCGCGGATTTAGGTCCGATCAATTCTGAGACCATCGCCCAGAACCGGAAACTCACCAACGCGGGCCTGCACTCCGATATCTCCTACGTGAAGGGCATTCACAACGTGAAGGCCGGAGTTACGTACGAGCATACGTTCCTCACAGAAAACGACAGCTTTGGGATCATCGATCCGAACCTGCTCCCGTCGACCACCGATGCCGCGGGCGCTCCCTGCTTCAACGCAATTACCAACACGGCCACGCCCGGAACTCCATGCGCGACGCTGCTTCCCATCGATTTGACGCGGGGAGGGAGCTTGTTCGCGTTTCGGGGGCAGACGGACGTAAAAGAACTCGCGTTGTACGTTCAGGACACGATCAGCAAGGGAAATTGGTCGTTCAATCTGGGCATCCGGGGCGACGTATACCGCGGGCTTTCCAGCGCCGATCAAGCTGAGCCGCGGTTGGGGATCGCGTACAACATAAAGCCGACCAACACGGTGCTGCGGATTTCCTACGCGCGAACGCTCGAAACACCATTCAACGAAAATCTGATCATAGCCAGCACGGGATGCAACGTGGGAGTGATTGCCGCGCTGATTCCGTGCGTGCCAGCGAACTCCCCCGCGGGATTCAGGAATGAGTTCCACGCGGGTCTCCAGCAAGCCTTCGGAAAATACCTGGTGGTCGACGGCGAATACATTTGGAAGTACACACACAATGCCTATGACTTCAGCGTGCTGGGAAATACGCCCATCACATTCCCCATCGATTGGCACAACTCCAAGATTCCGGGATTTCTGCTACGCGCTAGCGTGCCGAACTTCCATGGATTTAGCGCGCTGGTGGTGATGTCCAGCGTGGCGGCTCGCTATTTCCCGCCACAGGTGGGCGGATTGGGAGTGACGGTGGGGCAGAGCGGATCGGTTTTCCGCATCGATCACGACGAAGAGTTCAACCAGACCACGCACTTGCAATACCAGCCGTGGAAGCGCGGCCCGTGGGTGGGTTTCAATTGGCGGTATGACAGCGGTCTCGTAGCTGGCGCAGTCCCTGATTTCGCGACGGCGCTCACGTTCGATGGCGATCAGCAAGCCGCGATTGGGCTGTTTTGCGGGAGCACATTCGCGACTCCAACCAGCCCAATCACAAGCTGCCAAGCGGGAACACCGCACGGCGCCACACGGGTCTCGATCCCGGCGGACGGCACGGAGAATGACGACAAGAATCCCGCGCGCATCGCCCCGCGGAATTTGTTCGACCTTGCCGTCGGCGAGGATAACCTCTTCCACGGCGACCGCTACAAGTGGAGTCTGCGCTTCACCGTCATCAACCTGACCAACAAAGAAGCGCTGTACAACTTTCTATCCACGTTCAGCGGAACGCATTTTGTGTCGCCGCGCGCCGAGACCGTAGAGCTCGGCTTCCACTTCTAGGGCGTCACTCTGCCGTTGGCAATGTTCCCGACTGGGGCACGCGATATCGTGCCCCTGTGGGGGCAGCTTAGGCCAACGCGCGCCGACGAACGCCGAAGAGTCACCAAAGTTAATTTACCCCAGCATTATTGGCGTTGACTTGAATCCCTGGCGACGGATATAACCTGGGCAACGCCGCAGAAGTTTCCATGCCCTTGCCGCGTCCGTAAGGCCGCCGGAATCGCCTTCGAGCGAGCCGGTGAGGGAGTTCCCCATGCCAACCTTCCAACAGGTGCTCGAGGCCGAGAAAAAAGCTCTTGCGCGGACAAAGCCTGACGACCAACAACCGGGCGAACCGTACGGATTGGCTTTTTCCGGCGGTGGGATACGCAGCGCTACCTTCAATTTGGGGGTCTTGCAGGGCCTCGCCCAAGCTGGATTGCTCGCGAAGGCAAAGTATCTCTCCACGGTTTCCGGAGGCGGCTACATCGGCGGATGGCTGGCCGGGTGGATCAAGCGCGCGCCTGGCGGCATGTCAGAGGTGCAGGACAAACTCGGCAACTACGAGAGGCATCGCGACCTGGACGGCGATGTGGCCGAGCCGAAGCAAATCAACTTCCTTCGCGACTACAGCAACTATCTGACACCCAGAAAGGGGCTGTTCGGCGCGGACACCTGGGCGGCCATCGCCACCTATCTGCGAAACGTTCTGCTCAATCAAGTCATATTGATCTCGTTCCTGGGCGCACTTCTTCTGATTCCCTGGTTCCTAGGCACCGCTATGCACGCACTCTCCAACGTGGGCGCTGTGGAGCAGCACGGGGCGGTCGTTATCCTGTCGATCGCAACGCTGCTCTTGCTGTGGGCGATCGGCTGGGCCTCCGCGGAAACGGCGCGCTGTTCGCTTCCCGCCAAGAAGGATCCCGCCGGCAGGCCTAAGGATCCGCGGAAGCAGGAGACGGCACAGGGCGCAGACCAAAAAAGAGTCATTTGGTTTGTTGCTTTCCCCCTCTTTCTCAGTGGCTCCGTCACGGTTTTTGCCTTTTGGCTATGGCCCGCGCTCGGATCCCAATCCCTTGCGCTCTGGGCGCTCGCCGGTGCTCTGGTCTATTTCCTGGCCCACCTCATCGGCTTGTTCGTCCGGATTTCGGTCATAAAGGCCTCGAGGCAGGCAGATCACAAACTGACGTGGCCACAAATCATTGGCATCCCATTAACCGCCCTGCTGGCTGGGATTGTCGGCGGGTTTCTCGTCAAGCTTTGCTACATGGCGATCTCCCTTTGGGGCTCTTCGGGCCTGGGATGGGGCGGACCCTCGCACACGAGGCCCTGGCACGCGATCGCTTGCGGACCTCCGTTACTCGTCGTGGCCTTTCTTCTCGCGGGCTCACTCCATATCGGCCTGCTGAAACTCTTGATCGGCCCCGAAGAGCAAGAATGGTGGGGTCGGTTGGGAGGCTTGCTACTCCTCGCGACCATCGGCTGGGCCGGGGTCTTCGGCTTGGCTATTTTCGCCCCGCACCTGGCCATGCTTTGGCCCGCCTGGGTCAAAACAAAGGTCGGCCTGGTACTGGGGTGGGTAGGAACTACCGCCTTTGGTTTGCTCTCTGGGAGGAGTGGCAAGACTTCCGGGCAGGGCGACAAGAGTCCGGCGCTCGAGTTGGCAGTTGCAATATCACCATACGTCTTCGTCCTTGGCCTGTTGATTTTGCTTTCGCTTGGCGCACGTTACTTGGCTGTGTGGCCAGCGTCATCGGTGCATTATTGGGCCAGCGCCGATAATGTTTCTTTGCGAAGGCTCCTTGTTTCCATTCCAGCGCTCGGCGCACTGGCTCTACTGTTGTCCTACCGCATAGATATCAACATCTTCTCCATGAACTTGCTCTATCGGAACCGGTTAGTCCGCTGCTACCTGGGCGCGAGCCGACCAGATGGGGAGCGTCGGCCCAACCGGTTCACGGGTTTTGACCCAGCCGACGATCTCTTCCTAACCGATTTCAGCGATGATACCGGTAGGGCACCTTTCTACGACGGGCCTTACCCCATTGTCTGCGCAGCGCTGAACGTTACTCACGGGGGCCGCCTCGCTTGGCAGGAACGTAAGGCCGAATCGTTCGTCTTTACCCCTAAATACTGCGGATACGACTTTCCGGAGATGAAGTTCGAGTCGGCCAAAACACCCAAAGATGGATTCCAGCACACGGGAGAATATGCCTACCCGGTCGACCCGCAGAGCGCCCTTCATCTGACGCAAGGTGGCGTGCACCTCGGCACCGCCATCTCGATTTCGGGGGCGGCCACTTCGCCCAACATGGGCTATCACACCTCACCACCCCTAGCGTTTCTGATGACCGTGTTTGACGTGCGCCTGGGATGGTGGCTCCCGAACTCCAGGTACACGAACGATGAACTGCTGCTGTCAAAAAAGCCGGAAGGCGGCCCGCCCTGCTCTTTGTTCTATCTCCTCTACGAACTCTTTGCGTCGACCACAGATCGTTCCAAATTCGTCTATCTTTCCGATGGCGGCCACTTTGAAAACCTGGCGATCTACGAACTAGTGCGAAGGCGCTGCAAATACATCATCTCGTGCGACGCCGATGCCGACAGCGGCATGACCTTCGGAGACCTGGGCAACGCTATCCGGAAGTGCCGGAGCGATTTCGGCGTGGAAATCACCATCGATCCCACGCCAGTAAGGCTGCCGAGCCCGGACGGCTTCGCCTCGGTTCACGGCGTGGCGGGAGCGATCCGCTATCCGCGTCTGTCGGACGAAGAGCCCAGTTTTCGCGGACAGATTCTGTACATTAAGCCGACCATCACTCCAAACACACCTCGCGACGTCCTGGCGTATCGCGACAGCCATCCTGGTTTTCCCGACCAAACCACCGCCGATCAGTGGTTCGACGAATCACAGTTTGAGAGCTACCGGAGGTTGGGGCTCCATTCGTTCCAGACTTTGGCGGGAATAGCCGGTTCAGGCAGGCCATCAAAACCCACGACAATCAAGGATCTATTCGACAACATCAAAGCACAGGCCCGTTAGCCGTACTTCAGGGCCGTTTGTGCGGGAAGTTTGGCCAACTGCCCGCAGGCGCGTACAATGCCTGCGGAGCGGTACTTCGAAGCAGGTGAGGGAACGAAAGCTGTTTGAACCAATGACGAATCTCTGAGGAGCTGCGGATAGACAGCCTGTGTGCACGGCCTGTCCCTCTGGCTTCCTGGCGAGTCCGGGAAGCGAGCGGGGCAGGAAAGCCTAATGGTTGGCTCGTGGCGCCCACCTAATTCAGAGGTTCACGGCCTAGTTCCCCACGGCCAAGCAGTCCGCTCTATGTTATTTTCAGGGGTCGGTTTTCAGCAATCAGCCAAAGCATCAGATGGGTCGGCGCAAGTGTGGTGCTGTGCCCAGGAGTATCGAGAAGTGAATTCCGAATAGTGAAGACTTCTAGCCTATGCGCACGCTATTCATCGGAGACATTGTTGGTTCGCCGGGCCGGCAGATCGTTCAGGACCGCCTGGCCGACATAGTCGCGCAGCGCCAGATCGACTTGGTGATCGCCAACGGCGAAAACTCCGCTTCCGGGTTCGGGATTACTCCCCGTCTGGCGGACGAGCTCCTCAGGATGGGCATCGACGTCCTGACGGGAGGGAACCACAGCTGGGATCGCAAGGAAATCTTGGAATACATGCCTCATCAGCCTCGTCTCCTGAGGCCCGGCAACTTCCCGGAAGGGAATCCGGGGAGCGGGCTATTCGTGGGCACGGCGAAGAACGGTGTGAAATACGCGGTCCTGAGCCTGCAAGGGCGCGTCTTTTTGCCGGCGATTGATGACCCGTTTCGCAAAGCTGACGCTGAGCTCTCTAAGCTGCCTGAGGAGGTCGCCTTTGTGCTGGTGGATATGCACGCTGAGACCACCAGCGAGAAGATCGCCATGGGTTGGCATTTGGATGGCCGCGTTACCGCTGTCGTCGGTACCCATACGCACGTGACTACCGCGGATGAGCACGTGCTGCCCAACGGTACCGCTTTCATCACCGACGTGGGCATGACCGGTCCCCATGACGGCGTCATCGGCATGGACCGTGACGCCATCCTCAAGCGCTTCCTGGATGGGCTGCCCGCCCGCTTCGAGGTGGCCTCTGGCGACGTGCAGATGAACTGCGTGATGATCGAGGCCGACGCCACCGGACCACGCAATGCCGCAGGACGGTTTCGCGCCCGCTCCATCGAGCGGCTGCGCTTTCGCATCGACTGATTCGTTTAGGCATAGGGCACGCCGAGCCAAAAGCAACCTGCCGACTGGAACGCGGAGCAACCCCGGTACGTCAGTTAGTAATCTGAGGATTCATGCAAAAAAGGGTGGGTCTCACCTTGAGAATTGTGGCGGCGCTGTGTCTGCTAGTGTGCAGCGGCAGCTGCGCCTTCGCACAGGCGGATGGTGAGTTGACCGCCAAGGCGAGACTCTTTCCTGGGATCGGACCAGGCCTGCGGGCGGTGAAGCGCGGGTCTGACGGGCGCACCTACGTGCTCGCTTCGCCGTCGCCGGGACTGGTCGTTTTTGACGCAAAAGGCAAACAAGTATTCGCGATCGCGCAGTCGCCGGTGGCCGGTAAGGCAAAAGGCACCGCGATCGTATTCGGCGAAGATTGCGATGTGGACGCCGAGGGCCGCATCTACGTTGCGGACCGCGGCGCCAATGACATCCAGGTTTGGGGACCCGACGGCACGCTGATGCGATCGATCCCCGTTCCTTCGCCCCTGTCGATTGCCGCTCTTGGCGAAGGCGAAGTCGCCGTGGCGACGTTGCGCGAGCCACATCTCGTCATTGTTTTCGATAAGAACGGCCGGGACGTCCGCGAGTTCGGCGATCCCGAGCAAATCTCAGAACGAGAGGATCTGAATCGCTTCCTGAACATTGGGCAGTTGGCGACGGACGCGCAGAACCATCTCTACTACGCGTTTGCCTATACGCCGGAGCCGACCGTGCGCCAGTACGACCGCAACGGCTATGGTTTGGGTCAGGACATTCAATACACCGCGCTCGAAGCGGCCTCCGAGGCGCAGGCCGTCCGCCGCGAGATTCTGCGGCAGGAAAAGCACCAGAAGACGCCGACCTTCAAGCGCGTGCTCACCGCGGTGGGAATCGATCGCGCAAAAGGCGAGGTGTGGATGGCCGTGGGCAACACGCTCCTCCGTTTCGACAAGGAAGGCAATCGCCGCGCGAGCTACCAACTCTACACGCCGGAAGGCGCCCGCCTGGAAGCGAGCACAATTCTTATCGATCCGGATCGCCTGCTCATTGGCAGCGACCCTCTCGGCATCTACGAATTCGATCGGCCCGACAAAAAAAGTTCACCGTAATAGGAGTTTTCCTCAGGCGCTTTTTCCCTATGGCGAGGCCTCGATTTTTCTCGCGGGCAAATTTTTGGTTAAATTCCCTTTCAAATCGCACCACCGCGAGGCAATTGCACACTTTTGGTGCTTGTGGAAAAACTGTGCAGCAGGTGTGAACGCTGCTCAGAGCCTTCGCACACTTTTCGCTTGCCTGGTACGCACCAATCGGCGACAATCCCGCGCTGTCTCAGAAGGGCGGTGCGTTGGCTGGTGACTCTAGCCGGACCGCGCGCGGGGCAACAGGGGCACGCGAACACATTCCAGCGAGGGTAGAACCCCGAAGTCTAAAGAAAGTTGAGATAGGCCTGCTTTCCACAGCTTTTTCACATCTGTGGAAATGGCATGGGTCCGCTTTTCTCTTGCGATGACGACTGCAATCCAAACCGGGCGGGAACGCGACGCCGCCAATTCTTGGGACAAGTTTCTCGAGCACGTCAAGTCCCGTGTCAGCATCAACACCTACACCACTTGGTTTCAGCCCACGCGCCTCAGCCGCGCCGAGGGCGAGACTCTCTTTGTACAGATTCCTAGCGCAGTTTTCCGGCAAGTCTTGACGCGCACCTACGGCGAAATCGTCAAGGCCGTCTTTCACGAAATCGGCACGCCAAACACACGCGTGCAGTACGTTTGCACAGAAGAAGAGCCGGTGCCCGCCGTCGCGCCTGCCGCGAATCCCTCGAAGCAATCCAAGCTGGACTTCGAGAGCAGCGATCATCAACTGAATCTGCGCTACACCTTCGATTCCTTCGTGGTCGGCAAGTCCAACGAATTCGCGCACGCCGCATCGCGCGCGGTGGCCGAGCAGCCTTCGAAATCATACAACCCACTGTTCCTTTACGGCGGAGTGGGCATGGGCAAGACGCACTTGATGCACGCCATCGGCCACACCATCAAGAAGCGGAATCCGGCGATGCGGCTGAGCTACGTTAGCGCGGAGAAATTTACCATCGAGGTCATCAACTCGCTGCGTTTCGATCGCATGATCAGTTTTCGCGACCGGTTCCACACCGTTGACGTGCTTCTGGTGGACGACATCCAGTTCATCGCTGGCAAGGAGCGAACGCAGGAAGAGTTTTTCCACACGTTTAACGCGCTTTACGAGCAGCAAAAGCAAATCGTAATTTCCTCGGACTGCCTGCCCAAGGACATCAATTCGATCGAGGAACGACTGCGCTCGCGCTTCGAGTGGGGACTCATCGCGGACATCCAGCCGCCAGACCTGGAGACAAAGATCGCTATTCTCCAGAAAAAAGCGGAGAACGACCGCTTCCCGCTGCCGGATGAAGTCGCCGAGTACATCGCGCGCGCTATCAAGTCCAACGTGCGCGAACTCGAGGGCGCGCTGACGCGTTTGATGGCTTACGCATCGCTCACCGGCGCTTCGATCTCCTTGGCCACGGCGCAGCAAGTGTTGCGCAACATCATTGCGTCACAAGAAAAGCGTGTCACCATCGACCTGATTCAAAAGCGGGTGAGCGAACACTTCAATCTGCGCGAGCAAGATCTCAAGGTTCGCAGCAACACTCGAGCGATCGCGTTCCCGCGCCAGGTGGCGATGTACATCGTCAAGCAGCTCACCACCGCGTCGCTTCCTGAAATTGGCCGCCAATTCGGCGGCAAGCACCACACCACCGTGCTCCATTCCATCAACAAGATCGAAGAGATGCGCCGCTCCGACAAAGAGCTCAACCGCACCATTACGCGCCTGATGGACGCACTGCAGTAATCTCAGTTCGTTTCATATGAAATAAAGCTACGCACAATTGTTAGCGGCTATTGGCCTGGCCGCAGCGCCGACTCGCCCCAGCCTAAAGTGTGGTCACTGAAACCTGTGGACAACCCTTGCGAAACTTGCGGATTTCGTGTTGACGATGGTGTATAGATTTGTCTTTCACACTCAGATCATCCTCCTGGCACCGAATTTTCCACTGTTCTCACAATTCGCCACTCACACACCGCGGCGCTATACGACACACAGCATGCTGGTTGCCGCGCTTTCCACGTTTCCACAGCAATCATCACAACAACAAGCTTTATAGAATCTAAATTTTTAGAAACCTTCTTTTTGTGGTGATAGTTTGTTGCAAAAAATTCAGAACCCACTCAATGGTCTTCGGCCGGTGTTGTCTCGAGCAATGGGCTGCTGCATTTCCACAGTCTCGTAAGCTTGACGGGCTTTATACTTTGGGTAAAAACGAGTAAAGTACCGCAGCAGCACAAAGCGGCTAGTCCCAGTCGCTGAGCGAGGACTGACCAAAAAATGACCGCACCAGGAACCGCACGCGAGGAACATCAATCGATGGAATTCAGCGTAACAAAGTCCGCGCTGCTGAACGAACTCAGCACGACACAGGGCGTCGTCGAGCGCAAAACAACCATTCCCATCCTATCGAATCTGCTCGTGGAGGCTAAAGGCAGCCGGCTCACCATCACGGCGACCGACCTGGAGCTGAGTATCCGGACGTCGTGCGAAGCGCAGGTGAAGAAGGAAGGCGCCGGTACGATACCAGCTAAGAAACTCCTCGAACTCGTGCGCTTACTCCCTGAGGGCGAAATCAAGTGCAGGCTCCTTGAGAATCATTGGGTCGAGATCGTCAGCGATAGGAAAAAATACAAGCTCGTCGGCATGGCCAGAGAAAATTTCCCCGCGCTCCCCGCGATGCCGCACACGATGGTGAAGATTTCCGCCCCAGTCATGGCCAGCTTGATCGGCAAGACCAAGTTTGCGATCTCCATGGAAGAGTCTCGCTACACGCTAAACGGCGGCCTGCTGATTTTGAAGCCGGACACGCTCGCCATGGTCGCCACCGACGGCCACCGCTTGGCGCTCGCCGAAACCGATCAGAAACTTGCGGGCTTGAACGGCGAAATGAAAGTGCTGATTCCGAAGAAGGCCATGGATGAGGTGGAAAAGCTGTCCAACGCGGCGGGATCGGAAGCCCAGATCGAATTTGCCAAAGACGAGAGCCATCTCTTTTTCCAGGTCGGCCACCGGTTGCTGATTTCCCGCATTCTCACGGGCCAATTCCCGAATTACGAAGCTGTGCTCCCCCGCGACAACAACAAGACCGTCACGCTCGAGCGCACCGAGTTGAGCGACGCGGTGCGCCGCGTTTCTCAGCTTGCCGATCAGCGCTCACACGCCGTCAAACTCGCCGTGTCCAAAGAGGGCATCGAGATTTCCGCGTCGAGCCCTGAGTATGGCGAGGCCAAAGAAAACATCGACAAGGAATATAAGGGCGATCCGATTGCCATCGGTTTCAATTCGAGTTACATGCTCGACTTTCTTGCCGCCGCGGCGGATGGCCCAATCAGCATCGAGCTGAAAGACGAGCAGTCCGCCGGACAGATGCGCCCGCTCGCCGACGAAAGCTACCGCTACCGCTATATCATCATGCCGATGCGCATCTGACGCGTCACGACACCAACGTATTCATCGTGACTCTTTTCCGTTTGATATGCCAGTTTGGCATCTCAAAAAAGGGCGTATACTGCGCGCGGAAACCCCTTCCCCAACAAACCAATCTGCGAGCCGCAAAGAGTTGTACACTTGCGGCATCAGTGGTGTATATATAGTATGATTATCTAACACTAGAGTTACCCTACGTAACGGACATATCGAACATATTTTTTCGTGAGGGCTGCGTTATGGCATCCTCGGCAGCAAGAGCCATCGTCCCCAGCACGCTGATTGCCAGCAAGATTTATTTGATCCGCGCATCACGCGTCCTGCTCGACGCGGATCTGGCAAGCCTTTACGGCGTCAGCACGTCCCACTTGAACCGCGCCGTACTCCGCAATCGCGACCGTTTTCCGCTGGATTTCATGTTTCGGTTGCGCTCACGTGAGAGTTCCGGTTTGATATGCCAAACTGGCATATCAAATGGCGCAAGCAGGGGCGGACGCAGATTTCTGCCATACGCCTTCACCGAGCAGGGCGTAGCCATGCTGTCGAGCGTGCTGCGCAGTCGGCGAGCGGTTCGTGTCAACATACAGATCATGCGTGCCTTCGTGCAGTTGCGCCGGGCGGTGGCCACGCACGAGGAACTGCGGAAGAAGATCGAGCAAATGGAACGCCGCTACGATGCCAAGTTCGAGATCGTTTTCAGCGCGATCAAGCAAATGCTGGAGCCCCCGGCCAAGCCTGGATTGGGAATTGGATTCCACACTTCGCTGAAGCAAGTGCATCCTCAGAAAAGTCATCGGCCCCACCTGTAACTCTATGATTTTGGCCCTGTTAACTCCGTCCCGGAGTATCTTTTGGCTTGAGTAGAAGCCACAAATCCGCTAAAATAGCTGCGTAGTTGTTTCGCAGTTGGTTTCCTCCGAATCGGCCCGCCCTGAGCAATCGGGGCACGTCCGCCAAGCAAAGACAGCCGGCAATTTCGGCTCCGTGCCAGGAGCTTTTGGCTGCAGCGCTTGGAGTGAAACTTCTCGGACTTCGGTCCTTGGAGTAAAGAAGTCTTCGCCACGTCTCGCTGCGCGAGACGGGATGGAGCAGGAACCCTACGAGTTCCGGTCGCTTGCGATCGGGATCAAAGGGTAAGGCGACGTACGGACAAGTCCGCAAGCACGCCTTCCCTCGATTAGAAATTCGTTTTCGGGTTTTGTTTTGTGAGCAGCCGCATGGCGTTTTCTCAAACGCGCGCCGCGCGTCTGGCCTGAGCCGTAGCGCGGCCTCACAGTTTTCTGAGGAGAATGCATGGGCGATAAAGAAGAGATTTCCGGCGCAGCGCCGGGCCACAAGTACGACGCGAAATCCATCAAAGTGCTCGCCGGCCTCGAAGCGGTGCGCCTGCGTCCTGCGATGTACATCGGCTCGACCGGCGACATGGGCCTACATCATCTCGTCTGGGAAGTGGTGGACAACTCGGTCGACGAAGCCATGGGTGGGTACGCCGACGAAATCAACGTCACCGTGCATGCCGACGATTCCGTCACCGTGGTGGACAACGGCCGCGGGATTCCTGTGGACATGCACGCGACCGAGAAGCGTCCTGCAGCCGAAGTTGTGCTCACGGTGCTCCACGCCGGCGGCAAGTTCGACAGCGACACCTACAAAGTTTCTGGTGGCTTGCATGGTGTCGGCGTCTCGGTGGTGAACGCCCTTGCCGACTGGCTGGAGCTCGAAATCTCGCGCGATGGCGCCGTGTGGGAACAGACCTACGAAAAAGGCAAGCCCACCTCGAAATTGAAGCAGACTGGCAAGACCCGCAAAACCGGAACGAAAGTAACGTTTCATCCCGATCCATCCATCTTTGAAAAGACCGTCTACAGCTTCGACACCCTGGCGCAACGGCTGCGCGAGCTCGCCTTCCTGAACAAAGGGCTGAAGATCACTCTCACCGATGAGCGCACTGAGAAGACCGCGGAATTCCGGTTCACCGGCGGCATCGCCGAATTCGTTAAGCACCTGAACCGGGGAAAAACGACGCTGCACGATTCGCCGATTTATATCGAGGGCAAGCGCGGTACCGTCGAAATCGAAATTGCCCTGCAATACAACGATAGCTACGGCGAGAACGTCTTTGCCTTCGCGAATACGATCAATACCGTTGACGGCGGCACACATCTTTCCGGCTTCCGTTCTTCGCTCACGCGCACGATCAATAATTTCGCGTCCTCGGCCGGAATGTTGAAAGAGCAGAAAGATGAAGTGACCATTACGGGCGACGATGTTCGCGAGGGTCTTGTTGCGGTCGTCAGCGTGCGCCTCCCGCAGCCGCAGTTTGAAGGGCAGACCAAAGGGAAGCTGAACAGCGACATCAAGGGCGACGTCGAACAACTCGTCAACGAGAGGCTTGGCGAATGGTTCGACAAGCACTCCACCGTGGCGCGCCGCATCATCGGCAAGTGTATAGAGGCCGCCCGCGCGCGCGAAGCGGCTCGCAAGGCGCGCGAGTTGACGCGCCGCAAGTCCGCCATGGATTCCAGCGGCTTGCCGGGCAAACTGGCCGACTGCCAAGAGCGCGATCCCTCGCGATGCGAATTGTTTGTGGTTGAGGGCGAATCGGCTGGCGGCTCGGCTAAGATGGGTCGCGATCGCAAATCACAAGCGATCCTGCCGCTGAAGGGCAAGATCCTCAACGTCGAGAAAGCGCGCTACGACAAGATGCTCGGCCACGAAGAAATTCGCGCCATCATCACCGCGCTCGGCACCGGCATCGGCAAAGACGATTTCGACGCCGGCAAGCTGCGCTACCACAAAATCATTCTGATGACCGACGCGGACGTGGACGGGAGTCACATCCGCACGCTGCTGCTGACTTTTTTCTTCCGCCACATGAAGGAACTCATCGAGCGCGGTCACATCTATATCGCGCAACCACCGCTCTATCGCGTCAAGCGGGGGAAGAGCGAGCGGTACATCCGCGATGAGAACGATTTCGCGCACGAGCTAATGAAGCGCGCCACGGAAGATCACGTGGTGAAAGCCAAGGAAGGCGTGTCGCTCGAAGGAGCGGTGTTGACCAAATTCTTGCTGAACGTGCAGGAGTACGAAGCGGCCGCGGCGAAACTGGGCCGCCGGCTGCGCGAGCCGGGCCTTGTGGAGCTGGTAGCCGAGAGCGGCCTCGAAAAGAAAACCGACTTCGAAGAAAAGAAGACGCTCGAAAAGCTTCTAAAGGAAGTGGACAAAGCCAAGCTGAAACTCGAAGGCAAAGTCGTGTTCGACGAAGAGCACAGCTTGTACGAAATTCAGTTCGGCCCGCCGCACAGCCAGAAAATCAATTGGGCGCTGGCTTCGACGGCGGAATACAAGCGGTTGCGCTCGCTCGCGAAGCAGATAGAAGAGTTCAACAAGCCACCGTTCATCGTCACCAACAACGGCACCAAGATCACTAAAGAAAAAGCGCAAGACGTCTTGAACTACGTCGTCGAAGACGCCAAAAAAGATTTCACCATCACGCGATTCAAAGGCCTCGGCGAAATGAATGCCGAGCAGCTCTGGGAAACGACCATGAACGCGGACACGCGCACTTTGTTACAGGTGAAGCTCGAGGACGCGGTCGCCGCCGAGGATATTTTCACCACGTTGATGGGCGAAAACGTCGAAGCGCGCCGCAAATTCATCGAAGAGAACGCGCTCGAAGTCGTGAATCTGGATATTTAACTGGCATCGATGCTTTACCAACTCGGATGGGCGACATTGCCGGGGCTGCGTGGGTTGAGTTGCAGCGACTTTCGCGCGACGCAGACGGAGACGCCGGACAACGAACGCGGCGTGACGGCTGAGTTTGCAACCGAAGCGGAGCGCGATGTATTCCTGCGGGACCTTGAAGAACATTTTGCAGCGAAGCGATTTACAAACGCGGCGGACGCGTTCGACACCGTGAAGGCTTACGTGATCGAGCGCGCGGCGAACTGAGGACACATGGCGGACGAGAAGAACACATCGATACTGCTTCCGGTGGACATTGAAGCGGAGATGCGCAAGTCGTATCTCGACTATGCGATGAGCGTGATCATCGCGCGCGCTCTGCCCGACGTGCGTGACGGCCTCAAACCGGTGCAGCGGCGCATCCTGGTGGCCATGAACGACCTCGGGCTCGCGTCGAACCGTGGGTACCGCAAGTGCGCGAAGATCTGCGGCGACACCTCTGGTAACTACCATCCGCACGGTGAGGCCGTGATTTATCCGGCGCTGGTGCGCTTGGCGCAAGACTTCAACATGCGGAACCCCTTGATCGACGGTCAGGGGAACTTCGGATCGGTGGACGGCGATCCTCCGGCGGCCATGCGGTACACCGAAGCGCGGCTGGCGAAAATCACGGAAGACATTCTCGCCGACCTGGAAAAAGAGACCGTCGATTTCACGCCGAACTTCGACCAGACGCGCGAAGAACCGGTAGTGCTGCCGTCGCGCATCCCGAACCTGCTCGTCAACGGCGCGAGCGGCATCGCCGTGGGCATGGCGACGAACATTCCGCCGCACAACCTGCGCGAGATCATCGATGCCGCGATCCTGCTGATCGAAAAGCCGGACACGCCGCTGAAGGAAGTGATGAAGCTGGTCCCTGGCCCGGATTTCCCGACCGGAGCGTACATCGCCGGGCGCGAGGGCATCGAAGCGGCGTACCGTACCGGGCGCGGCAGCTTCACGATGCGCGCCAAGGCCGCGATCGAAGAAGTGGGCAAGGATCGCGAGAACATCGTGATCACCGAAATTCCGTACCAGGTGAACAAGTCGAAGCTGATCGAGCGCATCGCGGAGCTGGTGCAAAACAAAAAGATCGACGGCATCGCCGACGTGCGCGACGAATCCTCGCGCGAAGGCATGCGCATCGTCATCGAAATCAAGCGCGGCGAAGAGTCGCAACTCATCTTGAACAATCTTTTCAAGCAGACGCAGATGCAGGAATCGTTCGGCATGATCCTGCTGTCGATCGTCGCGGGGCAACCCCGGGAACTCGGGCTGATCCCGATGATCAAGCTGTTCATCGAGCACCGCGTGGAAGTGGTGCGCCGCCGGTCGGCCTTCGAGCTGCGCAAGGCCCGCGAGCGCGAGCACATTTTGGTGGGCTACCAGATCGCGCTCGACCACCTGGACGACGTGATCCGCATCATTCGCGGATCGAGCGGCCGAGCCGAAGCCAAGGAAAACCTGCTCAAGTATTTTACCGAGCAAGACGTCACAATCACGGAAAACGGCAAGTCCAAGAAGCTTGCGGGCGTCAAGCTGGACGGGCGGAAGTACAAAGTCGGCCCGCTGGAGGGAGAAGCAGTTCCACGTGGCGCGACGCTAGGCCTGACGCCGGTCCAAGTCGACGCGATCCTGGAATTGCAACTGCATCGCCTGACGCAGCTGTCGGTCGAAGAAATCCTGAAGGAATTGAAGTCCATCCGCGAACACATTGCCGAGTTGGAAGAAATTCTTTCCAGTGACAAAAAACTGAAACAGGTCATCACCGGCGAGCTCAAGGAAGTACAAAAGGCTTACGGCGACGATCGGCGCACGCAGATCGTGGACAAGGTCGATGAGATCAAGCTCGAAGACTTGATCGCCGACACGGACATGCTAATCACCGTCAGCCATGCCGGGTACATCAAGCGCACTGCGGTGGAAACGTACCGGCACCAGTCGCGTGGAGGCAAGGGGCGCATCGGTGCGCGCACCAAGGAAGAGGACTTCGTCGAGCACCTGTTTATCGCATCGGCGCACAGCTATATCTTGTTGTTCACGTCGAAGGGGCGCGTCTACTGGCTGAAAGTGTACGAACTGCCGGAAGCCGCAGCGGCTACGAGGGGCAAGGCGATTTCGAGCTTGGTAAAATTCCAAGAAGACGAGAAGCTGACGGCGCTGGTGGCGTCGCGCAACCTGGAAGAAGAAGGACGCTTCGTCTTCATGGCCACGAAGAGCGGCACGGTGAAGAAATCGACGCTCATGGAATTCTCGAATCCGCGCTCGACCGGCATCATTGCCATTAACCTGGAAGCGAAAGACGAATTGATCGGCGCGAAACTGACCGACGGCAAGCAAATGATTTTCCTGGCGAGCCACGAGGGCCAGGCGATCTTGTTCCGCGAGACCGAAGTGCGGCCGATGGGACGCAACGCCGGCGGCGTGAATGGCATGGATCTCGACAAGGAAGACTACGTCGTCAGCATGGACGCGGTGCAACCGGACTTCGAGATCATCGCGAAGGAGCACGCGCAGACCTCGCAGAATCTGGAAGAACTCGAAAACGAGCACATCAAGGATTCGCTGACGTCGCTGATGCTGACGGTTGCGGAAAAAGGTTTCGGCAAGCGCACACCGCTGGCGGAATACCGCATCACGTCACGCGGCGGCAAGGGCGTGGTGAACATGAAGACCACCGACCGCAATGGATCCGTGGTGGCCACGTTGCAAGTGACCGAAGAGTCCGACGTGATGATCATCACGCACAACGGCAAAGTAATCCGCGTGCACGCGAACGAGATTCGCGAAGCGGGGCGCTCGACGCAAGGTGTCCGCCTGTTGCGGCTGGACGACGACGATTCCGTCGCCGCGGCCGCGGTCCTGCAAGAAGAAAGCGAAGAAGAAAAGAAGTAGCGCTCCATGGCTGGCGTCGAGGCCAAAGTCTTTCCTGTCGAAGTCTTGCGCGAATTCACCACTCGCGTTTTCCTCCACTTTGGTGTGCCCCAGAACGATGCCACGCAGGCTGCCGACGTGCTCGCCTGCGCGGATCTTCGCGGCATCGATTCCCATGGTGTCGCGCGGCTTGCCAGCTACGTTGAGTTGCTCGGCGAGGGCAGCATTAATCCCAAACCGCAAATCAAAACGGTGCGTTCAACTTTGAGCACCGCGACCCTCGACGGCGACAACGGCCTGGGCCTGGTGGTGGGCCCGCAGGCAAATCGCGTGGCCATGGACATGGCGGAGAAGGCCGGCTCCGGTTGGGTCAGCGTGTGCAACACCAACCACTTCGGCATTGCGGGCTACTACGTCCTCCAAGCGCTCGAGCGCGATCTGATCGGATGGGCCATGACCAACTCGACCAGCCTGGTCTCGCCGTTGTGGGGCGCCGAGCGCCGGCTAGGCACCAACCCGATTGCCATCGCCTTTCCCGGCAAGGACGAGCCGCCCATCGTCCTCGATATGGCCACCTGCGCCGTCGCGTATGGAAAAATAGAAATGGCCCGGCGTCGCGGGCAGGCAATCCCTACCGGCTGGGGGATTGATGCCGGCGGACGCGACACAACAAACCCCGACGATGTTGTGAACGGTGGATGCCTCTTGCCGTTAGGATCCGACCGGGAACACAGCGGGCATAAGGGCTACGGTCTGGCCGTCATGGTCGATATGCTAAGCGCCGTGCTCAGTGGCGCAAATTGGGGTCCCTTCGCGCCGGCGTTCGCCCTGCGCCAGGAAACTCCAGAGCGCAGCGTCGGCAAAGGCATCGGCCATTTCTTCGGCGCCATGCGCATCGACGGCTTCCTGGACCCGGATGCGTTCAAGCGTCAGGTCGATGACTACGTCCGCGTCTTTCGCGCGACCAAGCCAGCCCCCGGAACCGCAGGTCCGTTGATTCCAGGCGACCCCGAACGTGAAGCCGAGCAAATGCGCCGCGAAAAAGGGATCCCACTGATCTTGCCCATCGTCGAAGACCTGCGCGAGATCTCGCGCAAAACCCACATCCCGTTCGAGTAAATCTCTCAGCAATCCGTTCCCCATTCGCGCTCGTCGCCGATTACTCTTGCGACGTATTGGCAAAGAACTCTCATGCACGGAAATTCCCGAGCGTTATCTTGGAAGCAGTCCATTCGAGAACGTCCTTGGGAGGGCTGTGTGGTCACCGAACGGATGAATCAAGTTTGCGCCGTGTTGACGGGCGCCGCGAAGAAAGTGAAAAAAGCTAATGATCCCGGGATTTTTGTCGCGGGCATGGACTCCAGCGAAAACCTTCACTTGACGGCGGTGGTGATCGGGATACAGACATCCAACCGGCACCAATTGGGAATTCTGGTGAACGCCCTGCGCGAACAGGATGCGAAGACATCCTATTCGGCAGTGGGAATGTGTTTGAATGTCGAGCTGAGCGACAACGACACGGGAAAGAAGCAAGAAGCGTTGTATGTTTGCTTGGAAGACCGTTTCGGGAACGCGGAGGATTTATTTTTCCCCTGGAAGAAGAAACGGTTTGGCGGGTTTGAGCTGGAGCATCCCACGGCGAAAGTGGTCGAGCCGCGGGTATATGGGCCGAAAGGCGACGAACTGGTTGCGCTGGTGAAGGAAAGAGTTAGGGAAACCGTGCGGGCAGAGAAGTAGACCAAGGCGCGACCCACAACGTCATCCAAGCCAAACCCGCCGACTCAACGCCCACCATAGTGCTACAATCCCCGGGCCATGAAAACTACTCGACGGTTGTTTGCGTTTCAATTCGCGTTTGTTGCACTCCTCTTTTTCTTTCCCTCGACGGCAAAGCCACAGAAAGCGAACGGGCCTTATCTCGTTTACGTGGGGACGTACACCACAAAACAGAGCAGCAAGGGAATTTACGCGTACCGCTTTGATACAGCGACGGGGCAGCTTGCGTCGATTGGGCTTGCCGCAGAGTCTACCGACCCGTCGTTTGTGGCGGTGCACCCGAACGGAAACTACCTGTACGCGGTGAACGAAATCGGCGACTTTAACGGGATGAAGAGCGGCGCAGTGAGCGCATTTGCGATCGACCGGAAGAGCGGGACGTTGAAGCTGCTGAACCAGGTTTCGACGCACGGCGACGGGCCGTGCTACGTGTCGCTCGACAAGACCGGAAAGTACGTGCTGGTCGCAAACTACGATGGCGGAAGCGTGGCCACGTTCGCGGTGCAAGACGACGGAAGCCTGAGCTTGGTCAAGGGATTCGTGCAGCATTCCGGATCGAGCGTGGACAAGACCCGGCAAGAGGGGCCCCACGCGCACTGGATCGGTGTGTCGCCGGACAACCGCTTTGCGCTGGCGTCGGATCTGGGGCTGGACGATGTGCTGATCTACCAACTGGACGCAACCAAAGGAGCACTGATACCCAACAACCCGCCGTTCGCACAGGTAAAGCAAGGATCGGGACCGCGGCATTTTGCGTTTCACCCGAACGGGAAATTCGGCTACGTGCTGACGGAGATGGCGGCGACGGTGACGGCCTTTTCCTATGACGCGAAAAAAGGAGCGCTGACGGCCATACAAACGGTCCCGACCTTACCGAAAGACTATTCGGGTCGGATCGAGGCGGCCGAGATCGTTGTGCATCCGTCCGGCAAATTTCTATACGCATCGAACCGCGCCGGCATCGACACAATCACGATTTTTGCGATCGATCGGGCGAAGGGAACGTTGAAAGAAACGGGCCGTGTATCGACGAAAGGGAAGACGCCGCGGAATTTTGCGATCGATCCGACGGGTGAGTTTTTGCTGGCGGCGAATATGGAATCGAACAACATCGTGGTGTTTCGGATTGATGCCGAGACGGGTGGGTTGACGCCGACAGGTCAAGTGGAAGAAGTGTCGTCGCCGGTGTGCATAACGTTTGTCCCCGCAGAGTAGCTCGCTGCGCTAGAATCCGCGTCCAGGGGGTGACCTATGACCTGGGGACGATTCCTCCTGGCGGTAGCGGCGTCCGGAGTCGTGGCATCGTTTACAGACTGGCTGTTCATGGGGATTCTGTTTCACGGAAAATATCTCGAGTCGCCGGAAATCTGGCGCGACAAACCCGGGCAAAGTGAAACGCGACGCATTGTGGTGTCGTCTATATTGGGTGTGCTGAGCTGCGCCGCTTTTATTTTTCTGTGCCGGTGGACGGGCTCGGTGACTCTGCGCAGTGAACTGCACTTGGCGGCGATCGCTTGGATCGCGGGGCCCGTGCCGATCCTTTTCAGCAACATCGTTTGGATCAAGATGCATCCGCTACTCGGCGTGTCTCATTCGTTGGGGTGGCTGGCACGCTTTGTGATCAGCGGACTCATCGCGGGTTGGCTGCTGGGTTAGCACGAGATTGCAAGCTCGCGAAAGCGGTCTGCTACAATCCCACATTCACGTTGGAACCATCCAGGAGAAACAAATGAGTCAGGGAAGTAGGGTAAAAGTGCGCGCCGTGTGCGGCCTGGCAGCCATTCTGTGTTTGGCGGCGGGTGGGAGCGCCTGGGCAGGAGATGGAGAGACGGCGCCGGCGCGGGACCCAAAGCAGGCGGTGGACGAGGCATATACGGCGAAAATGAAGAAGTACACGACCGCGCCATATTTTACGTCGCCGCTGGTGGACTATTTGCCGGCCTCGAAGAATGTGCCGACGCCGGAAGCGGTGCTGGGCGATGTGTCGGGCGCGCCGGGAATCTTGCCGTACGCCGAGGACGTCTACAAATATATGCGCCTGTTGGAGAAGGCCAGCCCGCGTGTGAAGGTCTTCTCGATCGGGACGACAGAAGAAGGGCGGGAGATGATCGCGGTGGTGATCTCTTCGGGAGACAACGTCAAGCACCTAGACGAAAATCGCGCGCGGCTGGCAAAGCTGGCCGATCCCCGCACGATCAAACTAGATGATGCCGAGGCCGACCGCATCGTGGCGCAAGCGACGCCCGTGTACTACATCACGGGAACGATCCATTCCCCGGAAACAGGAGCGCCGACGGCGCTGATGGAGCTGGCGTACCGGCTGGCGGTGGACGAAAGCCCATACATTCGCGAGATACGCGAGGGCACCATCACTCTGATCACGCCGGTCGTGGAAGTGGACGGACGCGACCGCATGGTGGACCTGTACCACTGGCATTTGTCGCATCCGAAAGATTTTTATCCGCCGCTAATGTATTGGGGTAAGTACGTGGCGCACGACAACAATCGCGACGCGATGGGCGTAACGCTGAAGCTGACCGAGAACGTGCTGAACACGTATGTGGGATGGAAGGCGCAGGTACTTCACGATTTGCACGAATCGGTGCCGTATTTGTACGACAACACCGTGGGCGACGGGCCGTACAACGCGTGGATCGATCCGATTCTTGCGGATGAATGGCAAATGATCGGGGCGCGGAACGTGGCGGACCTGACGAAATTCGGGATGCCGGGCGTGTTCACGCACGGCGATTTCGATACCTGGTCGCCGGGATACTTGATGTTCATCGCGGCGATGCACAACGGAATCAGCCGGCTGTACGAGACGTTTGGCAACGGCGGCGCGGATACCGAGGAGCGCACGCTCGAGCCGGAAGAATATGCGCGCACATGGTACAAGCAAAATCCGCCTTTGCCGAAGGCGCTGTGGTCGCAACGCGACAACAACAATTACGAAGAAACCGGGCTTTTAACTTCGCTGCACTACTTCAACGAGAACAAACGGCTTTTCCTGAAGAACTTTTATCTCAAGGCTAAGCGGTCGGTGATGAAGCCCGGCGCGGAAGGCCCGGCGGCTTATGTTTTGCCTGGTGACGATCCGCGGTCGGAATTGCAAGCGGAATTGCTGCGCGTGCTGCAGAAGCAGGATGTGGAGATTTCGCGGGCGACGGCGGCGTTTACGGTCGCGCTGCCGGCGAAGAAGGCCGCGAAGCCTTCGAAGAAAGACGAGTCGAAGGATAAAGAGAAGGAGAAGAACGCGGATTCAACTCCCACGACGCGCGAGTTTCCCGCCGGGAGCTACATCGTCCGGATGGATCAGCCGTATTCGCGGATCGCGGATGCGCTCCTCGATCATCAATATTGGAGTCCAGACGATCCGCAGAAGACGCCGTATGACGATACGGGATGGACATTCGGAGAATTGTTCGGCGTGCAGGTGGTGCGGGTGACGGATGGGAAAGTCCTCGACGCGGCGATGGAACGAGTGAAAGAGGCACGAGCGCCGAGTGGCGTCCAGGGTGAAGGCACCGTATTTGCGATCAACAACAACGCCGAGCCCGGACTGGCGACGCTGCGGTACAAATTGCGTGATGCTTCGATGGAAGCGGCCGAGGAGCCGTTCGAGGCGAGCGGGAAGAAGTTCAATCGCGGATCGGTAATCGTGCGAAATGTGAGCCGCGGAGACTTGGATCGCGCGGCAGGGGACGCGGGAATGCGCGTGACGGCGCTAGCCGCGGCGCCGAGCGTCAAGACGCATCCGGTGCGCGCGGCCCGGGTGGCGTTCGTGCACACCTGGCTGAGCACGCAGACCGAAGGGTGGTGGCGGCTGGCGCTGGACAACATGGGCGTGCCTTACGACTACATGAGCACACAGGCGGTGGCGAAGATCGACGACTTGAGGGCAAAGTACGACGTCATTCTATTTCCGCCGGTCGGATTCAATATTTCATCGACCTTGATCATCAACGGATTGCCGACGGCCTGGGGAAATCCCATGCCGTGGAAGAATACACCGGAGACACCGAACCTGGTGGGAAAGAATGATTCAACGGACGACATCCGGCCAGGACTCGGGTGGGCGGGTGTGGCGCATTTGCAAGCGTTTGTGGAGCAAGGAGGCGTGCTGCTGACGGCGACGGACACTTCGAAGTTCGCCCTTTCGATCGGGCTGGCGGACGGTGTGAACGTGGGGACGCCACAGAAGATGAATATCGTGGGATCGGTGGTGGGCACGCGCCTGGTGGATGCGACCAGCCCAATCGCGTATGGCTACGACGAGAAAGTGCCGGCGTACTGCGACAACGGGCCCATTTTTTCGCTGACCAGCATCGCGGGAGAGCGCCGCCGCCGTCATCTCGGCAGCGGAACGAAGGAGCGTCCAACGGGACGCGGCACGGTCGACGATCCGGATTTTGCGGTGGGGCGAGCGGGAGTGGAGGCGCCGGAAGAGCCAACGTCCGAGTTATGGGAAGTTCCGCCGGTGACCGACGAGCAAAAACGCAACGGATTTCGCGTGATTCCGCCGGCGGACCAGGCGCGGGTGATTTTGCGCTATGCGGATAGCAAGGACTTTCTGATTTCTGGATTGGTGGAAGGGGCCGACGAGATCGCGCAGCATCCCGCGGTTGTGGATGTGCCGTCCGGGAACGGCCACGTAGTCTTGTTCTCGATCAATCCGGTGTATCGAGGCGAGACGCGCGGAACGTATTCGCTGGTGCTGAATACGATTTTGAATTTCGATAGCCTGAATGCGGGGAGGAAGGTTAGCGAGAAATAGGCAGGCGGTTAGGGCCGTGCGGGTGTGCCAGGGATGTTGGGGTGGCGTTTTTGTGGGGTTGGAGTACAATCCCGGCCACTATGGCGAGACGGAGAGCGAAGAAGCGGGCCGGCAAGCGTTCATCGAGCAGGCGAGCGTCACGGAAGCGCGGATCTGCTCGAGACGGGAAGCTCCCGAAGGATGCAGTTACGCTGGTGGTGATTTTGCGAGCGCGTCCGGGGCAGGAGCCGCTGCTGGAGGCAGAGTTACGGGCGCTGGTGGGGCCGACTCGGCGCGAAGAAGGCTGCTTGACCTACGATCTACACCGCGGGGCCGATGCCGCGGATGCGTACCTCCTTCACGAAGTTTGGGAAAGCCGCGAACACCACCGCAGTCATACGCAAACGCCGCATTTCATTCGATGGAACGCGCGGAAAGATGCTTTGCTCGCGTCGCGGGAAGCGAATTTTTGGAAGCAAGTGGTCTGACGTTGGTTGAAGTTGCGCGCGGCCTTCCCGAATCCATCCAGCCACCTCATCGTGCTGGTTCGGGTGTATCGCTTACGGCGTAAAGGCGGCGGCGAGCCGCCGCACTCCAAAGTTGCTCAACTTTCGGGAGGGGCGAGGTAGTAGCCCGGCCGGGCGCGGACCTTGAGCCCGTTCTTGGCGACGGTAACCCTGATCTCGTGGTAGCCGGTTTCGTTGGTGCCCGTGGGGGCGTAGCTCACCGAATATTGGGAGTGCAACTCACCGCCAATTTCATCGATGGCGTTCTCGATCGAGCGGTTTTTGTAGGTGGCCAGGTGCGCGCCACCAGTTCCCGCCGTTGCCAGCTCCAAAGGATTCGCGGTCATTTTGTCTTTGACGTGCTGTACCGCCCAGATAATCGCTTGGGCCAAGTCGCCGCTGCCGTAGCGCGCGCTGTCGCTTTCCAGACCCGCTGGGGTGCCGGGGAAAGGTGGAGCACCGTAGGTGCCCGGCGGTAGGGGATGCGGGGTGGTGTCCTTCGGTGCGGCCTGCAACTCCGCGCGGGTCGTGGACAGGCCGACGCTATAGATGGTGATGTTCGCCAACTGTGCTTGCCGCAAGACCTCACCGAATCGCGTGCCGCTGCCGACGTCGGTGGCCTCTGAGATGAGTAACATGATGCGGCGGCGGCCCGGCTTGTCTGCCGTCGGCTCCGGTTGCCCGCTTAGCATCTCGACCCCAACAGCCATCGCATCGTACAGCTTCGATCCAGAGGTGCCCGCCTGCAGGCGCGTGAACGTGCTCTCGATGCGATCTTGATTCGTGGTGAAGTCCTGGAGTTTATCGACGGAATCATTGAAGCCGACGATGGCGGCCTCTCCGCTGGAGCCCATGACGGTTTGCGTCAGCAGGATGCCGGTCTTGCGCACTTGAGGAAGCAAGGGCGCAACGCGGGAGCTGGTTTCGACGAGAATCACCAGCGAAAGGGGATCGCCGCCCATGTCGAAATGCGTGATCTTTTGCTCGACACCGTTGTCGGTAACGCGAAAGTCTTTGGCGTCGAGCGTATGGACCATTTGGCCCTTGGAATCGCGCACCGTGACTGGCGTGTTCACGAGCGCGACACGGACGCCGATCTTGGGTAGTGGCGGAGGCTGCTGCACCGCGGTGCCCGGCTGGGGAGCGATGGGTCCCGAAGGCGACTGAGCAGCTAGCGGCCAGGCGGCCGCAAAGCCCGCTACCAGGGGCAAAACCCGAAGTGCAAGCCATCGCTTCATCGCCGGGCCTCCGTAGTCAGTGTATCCAATTCGACGCAGTTCCAGCGACAGACGTTGCCGCGGCTCGTCGCAATTCCTAGAATGAAAGATTGGCACTCGGGGGAATTACTTATGGCCGCAGGGCAGCTCAAGCTGAAGCCGACACACGCACCCAAGGCTCCGCACCAAGATCCGGCATTTCTGGAAAGCACTGCTGCGCGCCCTATTCGCATCTTGGCGGAGTATCTGCATCCGTTGGTGCAACTGAAGAAGGAAGGCATCGGGGACACGATCGTGATGTTCGGGTCCGCACGTATCGAATCGCGGGAAGGCGCGCTGGCTCGTTTGGGGCGGCTGAAGGGTAAAGCCGCCGACCGACGGACAGAGGCGGGGCGCGCGAAACACCGGGCTGCGCTGCGCGATGCGAAGAGCGCGCTGGAGATGTCGCGGTACTACGAAGAGGCGCGGGAGTTGTCGCATCGGATCACCACCTGGGCGATGACGCTCGGGCCGCGACCGCGCCGCTTCGTGATTTGCTCCGGCGGAGGGCCGGGCATCATGGAAGCCGCCAATCGTGGGGCCACCGAAGCTGGCGGGAAGTCCATTGGGCTGTCGATTGAATTGCCGCACGAGCAGTTCTCGAACGCGTATATCAGCCCCGAGCTGAGCTTGAACTTCCATTACTTTTTTATGCGGAAGCTGTGGTTCGCGCAGATCGCGAAAGCGCTGGTCGTGTTTCCCGGCGGCTTCGGCACCATGGATGAACTGTGGGAGATGATGACGCTGCTCCAGACAGGAAAACTGCCGAAGCATAATTTGATCATCATCTACGGTCGAAAATATTGGGACGAAGTGCTGAACTTTCGGGCCATGGTGCGCTGGGGCATGATCAACGAGGGCGAGTACAAAATGCTTCAGTTTGCAGATACCGTGGACGAGGCGTTTGACCGCATCCGCAGCGGCCTTGAGAAATACCACATGGAGCTGGATTCCGACCTGTAAGCCCGCCGAATCGCTCCGAATACCTACAGGGTTTTCCCCCACAGTTTCCCGGAACACCCGTATGGCGACCATGGTTCACCAGACCTATGCTGTCCCTGCCCACAAGAAAGCCTCATTCGAGAAGCGAGAGGAGAACAGATGGACAGTGAACATCGCACGGGACTAATCGAGTTCGGGAAACTACTGCTGACCGGCGCTGCGCTAACGGCGGTTCTTCTTTTCACCAGCGCGCCTCGCGTAAAGGCAGATGAGGCCGAATGCCAGCATCGCGTCGCGAAGGCCGATCACCATCTTCATGAGGCAATCGACCACCACGGCTGGGACAGTAAAGAGGCGGACCATGCGCGGCACGAACTGCGCGAGGCTCGCGAGTATTGCTGGACCACATATCACCGCTGGTGGGACGAAGACGGACACGCCTGGCATACCAATCGCGACTGGGACGACGAGCACGGCCATCCGCGCCCGTAAGTAACTCAACTGTTACCCCTTTTATAAATGAGTACCTGGAGCGCAGCTTTCTAAGCTGCGCCCTTTTGTTTGGTACGTCGGAGTGAAGGGATCCGGGTCCGCCATCATGCCGCAACATTTTGTGCGCCTGGGTGTTTCTATAGGCAGGACGCAAACCCCAGCAAAGAGTCGGGGAGGCGCCCCAGGAGGATGTCATGCAACTGCATACGAATCTGATGAAGTCCATATTCGGCAAGGCAGCGCTGGCTGCGGTTGCGCTGGGTGGCTTTCTGTTCTTCGGTGGAACCTCAAGCGCGCAGGCGCAAGAAGTAGTTGTGGTGCGGCGCCCAGTGTTCGTTGAGCGAAGGCCCGTAATCGTCGAGCGGCCGTTGTTCTATGGCCCTTACGTCCGGCATGAAGTGTTCGTGCATGGATACCGCGACCGCTTCGGCTGCTGGCACCGCTACTAAGCCACGACAAGTTCGAAGAAAACAAAAACGGGGCGCATGTGAGTGCGCCCCGTCATCGTTTTTGATCGAAGAAAAAATTAGTGCGTTGTTACGGGCAGCTCGTCGGAAAAAACAGCTTCGAAACGCCGCGTCTCGTCCTGGTCATGCAGCATCACAACCGGCACGACGCGCAGTGACTGGCTGCACGAACGGCACTGCGTTACTTCGCCCTGCAAATCCTGCAAGAAGCCATCCGTGAAATGATATTGCGTCCGCTCGCGACGGGCATTTTTCTGGCCCCGCGTGCCGCAGTGCGGACAGACAAATTCGACCCTGTCCTCCTGCGGATCGCGGTCCAGAGCCGCCCAGCCGGTGCGGCGCACGCCTACGGTTTCAATATTGCGCCGGTCCATGGGTTACGCCTCCTCGGATCCACGTCCACAAGCATGTGATGCGGTAGGGTGCCACTTCGATACAGATTCGTAACTCATTCATTATCTGCAGGTTGAAGGTGACCCTCGTGCAGGCACGTCCGGACGCGGGGAACTTGTCGGCAGCGGCGGTGTCCAACGCAGGGAGGACGCGCGCAACCCTCACATCCCTGCGAGCGCGGCGCCGATTTCCTGTCACGAAGCAGACAGGAGGCCGGCGCCGCAAATCTCTCCCGTTACTCGCAGCATTCTTGTGTGGAGGTGTGTGATGTCTCTCGAGTCCCGACAGGTTTCCGGCGAAGGCATAGGTTCCTTGCAAAGTTGTCTTGTGGAAGGCGATCCGCAGCAGCGTATTCGCGAACGTGGCGTACGGCGGCGTGCGCTGGCAATCTCGATCGCGACGCAGAGCGTGATTCTCGCCGCGCTGGTGCTGATCCCATTGCTAGGCAAGCCGGCGCGCATCACGTTTGCCAGCGTTGTGCCGGTGCCGCCGTACTACGCGCATCCGGGCGAAAGGCGCACAGCGCAAGAGCCGCCGCGCGATCACGCCAGGCGCGACGTTTGCCGGGTGTGCCCGACCATGCCGCTAGCACCGACGATGCCAACGCATGACACAGACGAACCCCGGACGGTGGACGTCGATCCGATCCCGGGATCGATTGATGGTCCGTCGGTTCCAGGGCAAATACCGATGGGCGGCGGGCTGCGGCAACCGCCCCCGCCGCGGACTGAAGTGGAGCGACCGCATATCGTTCACATGACTCAACTCGATCCCGCATTGCTCACTCGCCGCGTCGAGCCAGTCTATCCGACACTGATGCGGCAAATCGGCCGCTCGGGAAAGGTGGAATTGCACGCGATGATCGCGACGGACGGTTCGATTCAATCGTTGCAGGTAGTCAGCGGCGATCCGGGGTTCTATCAGTCGGCGATGGAAGCGGTTCGGCAGTGGCGCTATAAGCCGACGATCCTGAACGGGATCCCGGTGGAGGTGGCTACGTTCATCACGGTGATTTACAACATCGCGCGATGATCCGCGAGCGTGCGATCAGAGAACAGGCTCGGCAGCGTGACGTGCGATGGCTTCGCGGGTTTCGTCGCGCAGACGGATGAGGTCGTGCCAGCCGGACGACTCGGTACCCTCCGCATCGACGCTTGCGGCGCGCGGATAAATGGGAGGCGACAATGTGATCGTGACGCTGGTCGGCCGCGGCAGAATCGTTCCATCGCGCAGAAACCTGCGCGTCCCAGCGAGAGAAACCGGAATGATCGCCACGCCTACCGCGCCCGCTGCTTTGAAAGCGCCAAGTTGAAATGGGCGAACGCCATCCTCCGCTGCGAATGTTCCTTCGGGAAACACAAAAACCGATTCGCCACGGCGCAGAATCTCTTCCATCTCTTCCGCTTGGCGAAGGCGCGAGTTAGCGTCTGTGCGGTCAAAAGAGAGATGTCCCATCTGCCGCAAAAACGTGCCGATGAACGGCATGCCGTGCACTTCCATCTTCGCAACGAAGCGATAGGGCACGCCGAGCCCCAGCATGATCGGCAATACATCGAAATAACTGGTGTGATTCGCGGCGTACATTTTCGCGCCGGGCGTATCCATATATTCTTTGCCGACGACGCGGACGCGGCAACCCATCAGCGCAAACAGCACCTTCAGAGCAGACGAGGTGAAACGCCCCGCTGCGCGGTGATCGTTGATGAAGTTCACGATCGCCCACGAAGGCACGATCCACAGGAAAAAGACAACGATGAAGTACACACCGTAGAGCATCTCCAGCGCGCGAATCGCGCCCGAAGCCAGCGTTTGCCCAGAGCTGCGTAGCGCGCTGCCCGCGCCTAAGCGCGCGATCTGCAGCCACGCGGGCGCTTTTCCCGCGGACAGCGTGCCTTGCAGAAACAACTTCTTGGTTTCTTCGCGGCGCAGCTTACCGCTCGACGTCTTGGGAATGCTTCCCGGCGGCAGCAGCTCAACGCGATCGGGCGGAAGCCCCAAACCTTGGGAGACTTCCTGGGTCACCGCGGCGGCAATCGCCGTGCGCTTACGGGTATCGCGTTCGCGCACTTCCGCGACGACGATTAGTTTCTCGGTGCCCGAGCCTTCGTCTTTCAGTCCGAACGCAACGATGCAGCCCTTGCGAATTCCCTCGGCGCGCGCGGCGAGTCCCTCGACTTCGTGAGGATACAGATTGCGGCCGCCTTTGATGATGATGTCTTTCACGCGGCCCGTGACGTAGAACTCGCCCTCGGCACGATACGCGCGATCGCCGGAATCGACCCATGCAAACTCGTCCGGACTGGTTGCCGCGCCGAGCGGCAGCAACTTCTGCGTCGCGCCAGGATTGTGGTAGTAACCCGCGGTGGCGGAAGGGCCGCGGAACCACAAGAAACCTTCCGTGCGATCGGGAACTTCGCTACCAGCTTGGTTGACGATCCGCACATCGTGTTCGGGCAAGGATGTGCCGGAGGAAACAAACGAAATCGTGTGCGCATCCTCCGCGCTGCCGCGAATGGCGCGGCCTTGCGAAGTAAAAGTTTCGCGATCCACGCAATCAACGAGGGGGCCTCGATTGAGTGGCGGCACGGTCACGGCGAGAGAGGATTCGGCGAGGCCATAAACCGGAAGATGAGCTTCGTTGCGGAAGCCGTAACGCGCGAAGCGTGCGGTGAAGCGCTCCATGGTTTCTGGATTGACAGGCTCGGCGCCGTTCATGGCCACGCGCCACGAGCTTAAGTCGAGCCCCTCGAGTTCTTTGTCGGCAATTTTGCGCACGCACAGTTCATAGGCAAAGTTCGGCGCCGCCGCGATCGTTCCGCGGTGTTTGTGAAACGCCCACAGCCAGCGCTCCGGCCGGGTAAGAAATGAGAGAGGCGACATCACCGCGAGTGGCACGCCGAAGTTCAGCAACGTGAGCCATGCTCCGATGAGCCCCATATCGTGATAGAGGGGCAGCCAACTGACGCCCACATCGCCCGGGCCCATCTGCACGGCAGTGCCGATGGCGCGCATGTTGGCGAGCAGGTTTGCGTGCGTGAGCACCACGCCTTTCGGGTCGCCAGTGGAGCCCGAAGTGTATTGCAGCAGCGCGATATCACTCGAGCGCCGCGCGCGGCTGCCGGTGAGGTGCGCGGGTAAGGCCCCAGGAGCGGGCGGCGGAGCTTTGTCTGCGGCCTCAATCAGTTTTTCCGCGTCCACGACGGACGCCAGCGACCGCACGCGCGGTTGGACCAAGTGCGCGACCGCCTCCGCGCGGCGGAACGTCAGCAGCAGGCAAACTTCCGCGTTGTTCAGAATGCTGGCTTGGCGCGCCGCGTATTCTTCGATGCGGTCCGCGCGAAACGGCGGGTAGATAGGCACGGGAATCGCGCCAGCAAGGAGAATGCCCGCGTAAGAAATAAAGAAAGCGCGCGAGGTCGGCAGCATCAAAGCCACGCGGCCTCCGGCGGGTACGCCGCGACGCGCGAGTTCCGCCGCGAAACGTTGCCCCGCGCCGTAGAGCTCCCCAAAGCTCAGCGTGAGGCTGCGCTCCTGGCCATCGGTGTCTTCAGTGATCAGCAGGTGCGTGCGGTCGGCATCGTGCGCGGCGCGATAGCGCAGCACGTCGAGAAGTGTTTCCGCCGCGAAGGCTCCCACTTCGGTGGCATCGCGATGCAATTTCTGGGCAGTCACAGAGGCGCGCAGCGCCGATCCTGTTTCGTCGTCCTTCGCGTCTGCGCCTGGAGCGCTCAAAATCGCGCGCGTCAGATCGTCCGGCGTGTTCGCTTCCGCGGCAACGCGATCGGGCAGCCGCACGCCAAATTGGGATTCAATCCGGGCCAGCAGTTCGACGCGTTCGAGACTCCCAAGTCCCAGGTCGCGATCGAAATGCGACGCAGCGCTGAGCATCGGCAATGCGCCCTGGCTGCCCAACTCTTGAAGCAAGCATCGGACAACCTCCAGAACACGCTCGCGCGTGTCGGAGCGATCGAGTTGTGGAGTGGTGGTAGCCACTGGATTTACGGAGGGGACTATGCTCTTCAGCGAGAGGCTACCATGCAGCGGCTCCGATTGCCACGGCAACGCCGCTCTGTGTGCTTAGGTGTGCTGGTTATGTGAATCGCGTGTAAACGCCGCAGTTCAGGCGGTTTTCTGCTTCACTTGGGCCGGTGGCAGTACGAATCCCTTGGGCAGCAGCGTGGTCGACAAATCGACGCCGGAGAGATCAACGCCGCTCAAATCCGTTTCTCGAAGAATCGCAACGCCGAGGTCGGCGCCGGAGAATTTTGCACCGTTGACGTTGGCGCTGCGAAAATTCACGTTGCGAAGCTGCGCTCCCTGAAAATTTACGTTGGAGAGATCGCAGCGGAAGAATTCGATGCCGCTGGCCTGCGCTTCGCTTAAATCCGCGCCGGGAAGGATCGCTTCGGTCAGGTCCGCGTTCCGCAGATCGGCTTTGCGGAGATTCGCGCCCGATAGATCGGTGCCAGGGAGCTTCGCTTTGCGCAGATCGCTGCCGTCGAAGTTGACGTTGCGCAGAATTGCGCCGCTCATGTTTGCGCCGCTTAGATCGGCGTGCGACAAGTCGGCGCCGGTCAAGTCCGCGCGCGCGCCGCCGTCGTGTCCGCGAAAAAACCGCGCGTGCGCGTCGAGGATGTCAGCCAGTCGTTTTCCGTTGTACTTGATGCTCTTCGACTTTCGCAATCCCATGGTTCATCCACCGCCTGTCTATGGCCTACCATTTTACTGGAAAGGCGAGGCGAACGGGAACTTGGCAACAACCCGGGCCGCGCCGCGTGCGCCAGTACATCCTGTATAATCTTAGACACGAAGGCCGCCATGAAATTGGTTCGCGCGCTGATTTTGTTGCTTCCGGTCCTGGCTTGGAGCGTTTGTGCCGCGCCTGCTCCGCTTGTTGTGACCCACGTAACCGTCATCAACGTGAACGCGCACGCCCCGCAGCTCGATCAGACCGTCGTCATTGATAACGGCCGCATCGTTTCGATCGGTCCATCGGCCCGCGCGAAATGGCCAAAGGAGTCGCGCCTCGTCGACGCGCGCGGAAAAGTGATGATCCCCGGCTTGTGGGACATGCACGTTCACCTTGCAGGAGTGAACGCCGATCCCACCTGGAGCAAACATGTTCTTCTGCCCCTGCTCCTCGCTAACGGGATTACCGGCGTGCGCGATATGGGCGGCGATTTAGAGATCCTGCTCGCGTGGAAGCGCGATGTCGAAAGTGGCGCGCTGCTGGGGCCCCATATCATCGTTGCCGGACCGTGGCTCGCTGGCGGCGGCCACAAGACCCCCGAACAATTTCCGGTAGCCGATGCCGACGAAGCGCGCGCTGCGGTTCGCGATCTAAAGCGCCGCGGCGCTGACTTCATTAAGATCATCTCGCTCCCCTCCAAGGAGGCCTTCTTCGCCGTAGCCGACGAATCGAAAAAGCAAAACACCACCTTCGTTGGGCACCTGCCGTTTCAAGTGAGCGCTCTCGAGGCCTCCGACGCCGGCATGCACAGCATCGAGCACCTGCTTTACAGCGCGTTTTCGCTGTCGTTTTCGTCGAAGGAAGACGATCTGCGGCAGCGCTTGATCGCCGCCGAACAGAAAGGTGATTCCGTGGCGTGGGAAAAGATCGCCCATGAGTCCGACGCAACCTATGACACCGCCAAGGCTACGGCGCTGTTTCAAGCGCTCAAGAAGAACGGCACCTGGGTGACGCCGACGCTGGCGTCGCTCGATACCGCTTCGCATCCGGAGGACTGGAGCGTGGACGACCCCCTGCTGGAGTTTGTCCCGCCCGCCCTGGCCAAGCAATGGCGCGACTCATTCCATGACGATCAAATGAAAGAGCGCGCCGCATGGCTCGCCCGTCAGGCTACCAACGATTGGAAGCTAACCGGCGAGTTGCATCATGCAGGAATCCCGCTTCTGGTTGGCTCGGACTCGCTAGATCCCTTTGTATTTCCTGGTGAGAGTCTGCACAAGGAACTAGCCGAGCTGGTTCGCGCCGGCCTCACTCCGGGCGAAGCCCTGCAGGCCGCCACCCAAGGCGCCGCACAATTCCTGGGTCGCGAGCGGGATCTCGGCACGGTCGAAACCGGGAAGCTGGCAGATCTGGTCCTGTTGGACGCGAGTCCGCTCGACAACATCGCGAATACACAGCGCGTCGCCGCGGTCATCCGAGGCGGCAAGTACTTGGACCGAGCGGACCTCGACAAGTTGCTCGCGGAAGCCAAAGCCGCCGCCGCGGCCGCGCCGCCGCCAAAATAATTCTTTGCCTTCGCCGGGCTTCAGTAGTCGTACGATAGAGGAGCAATGAGTCGCGTTTCGCGAATCTGCCTTCCGTGGCTTGCAGCAGGCCTATCGCTTGCTCTGGCAGTTGCGTGGTTGTGCCCGCCCGCTGCGGCACAAACCCAGGAGCGCGAAGAAGAGATCATCGCAAACCTAGCCGGCGGACGCGTAATCGTGCATGTCACGAAGGACGACGTGATCGTCTTCTCCGCCATCGATCAACCCATCGAGAAGGGCTCGATTCCGCCCCGGGTCATGGATATCGACAACACTCACGTCGGCATACTCCTCGGCGCGTCCGAATGGAGGCTCCCGGCCGATCCCAAGCCGGTGCGCCTCGACCGGGACTTCAAACGCATCGCCGGGCGAGATCCCCGGGACCGGGTGATGTTCGATGAAGCCGAGCCGGATCTCGAGGCGATTGGCGTTTCGTTTCTAGAGACGCTGCGGCCCCTGGTTGGCCAACTCCATCACAAGATCGATGTCGCAGCCGACGAACCCCTCTTCGAGGTCGTCCTGATCGGCTTCGCGCCAAGGCACGATGGCCCCGAGGTCTGGACCATCGAATATCGCGTGCAGCAGCAAGAGGTCGGCACGCGAGCGGATTATTGGCAGACCCGGATACTCCGCCCACGGTTCACCCAGCTCTATCCGCCGGAGAAGAAGGCACCGCGCACGCTCGTCGAGGTCAGGTATCCCGCGACCATAAAAGGGCCGACGGTCATGGAGCTGATTCAGGGGAAGGATCCGCGGGTTACGCAGTTCCGGAGAAGCGAGCCGCGCTTTGCAAAGGTGTTGGACAACGTCGACCGCGGGCAGGCCCAGAAGGCCGTCTCCCTGGATGCCAGCGATTTTCTCCGCGCTCTATTGCCACTGATTGCCGACGATCATCCTTTTACACTCGCCACGATGGACGATGAACACGGAATCCAGTGGATTCTTCAACCGCAGGAGCCCATCGACAAGGTGGAGAAGGCCAAGGAAGATAAAAATCGCCCACCCGACGCGCCAACCCTTCGCAAACGACCCCAGGAATAGTGTTCAGGGCAGCTCTTCAGTTGAATCGCTACGGTGAACAGCCCGCGATGAAGGCCTTATTCCCCAGCGGCTCGGAAATGACGGGCCTGGGCCGCAATGTCTCTCCGGTAGTGCAGGCCTTCAAAGTGGATTTTCCTTGCAGCTTCATAAGTGGCAGAAACTGCGGCGTCGAGCGAGCCTGCGGCAGCGGTCACGCCCAGTACTCGGCCGCCACTGGTAACGATGGAATCGCCAACGCGCTTGGTCCCTGCGTGGAAAACCTCCACACCGTTATTACCAGTGATATCGGTTAGTCCGCCAATGATTTTGCCGCTCTCGAACTTGCCCGGATACCCGCCCGAGGTCAGCACCACACATACACTAGCTCCAGGCTTCCAGCGCAGCTTCGAGGGATCGAGATCTCCGGCGGCTACGTCAGCTAAGACCTCGGCAAGGTCGAAGTCCATGCGAGCAACGATGGCCTGCGCTTCCGGGTCGCCCAAACGGCAATTGAATTCGAGCACTTTGGGCCCAGAAGCCGTAAGCATCAGGCCAAAATAGAGGAACCCTTGATAGCGGACCCCGTCCGCGGCCAAGCCCCGAATTGTCGGCTCGACGACATTCGCCAGGATTGCCTCCCGCAAGGTCCCGGGAAGCAAGTCGTCGCTCGAGTACGCGCCCATTCCGCCGGTGTTCGGACCTTGGTTTCCGTCAAATGCCCGCTTGTGGTCGCGAGTTGGAACCAGGGGGGCGTAACGCGCACCATCCGTAACGATAATAAAAGAAAGCTCTTCCCCTTCCAGAGTCTCTTCTAGGAGGATCCGGCGGCCGCCAGGACCGAGTTCATCCTTCTCCATGACGCGTTCGATGAAATCGTGGGCGGCTTCCGCGCTTGCCGGCAGAACCACTCCCTTGCCGGCACACAAGCCGTCGGCTTTGATCACCAACGGCCAATCCACGCTGCGAAGTGCCACATAGGCATCCGCGGCAGAGTCGTACACGCCATACATTCTTGCGGTCGGAATATGGTGCCGCTCGAGGAACTCTTTCGCGAAGATCTTGCTGCCCTCGAGTTGCGCGGCCTGCCGGGAAGCAGCGACGATCGGCCAGCGACGCCCTTCAAACGCGTCCGCGACCCCGTTGACCAGGGAGAGTTCCGGACCGACGACGGTCAGGTCGGGCCCAATCCGTTCTGCCAGGGCGACCAATGCTGCTACATCGCCGGGATCGGCGCTCATGCACTCTGCTTCCGTGGCGATTCCGCCGTTCCCCGGCGCACACCAAATCTTCTCCACTCGGGGGCTCTGCGCAAGCCGCCAGACCAAAGCGTGCTCGCGAGCCCCGCCGCCGACGACCAAAACTTTCATTAGGACCGCCCCTCGACTGTCTCCTCGAACGATAGTCGCAGCGGCGATAGGTGTCAACTTCGCGTAAGGGCAGGCTGGCGCCGGCAAGTGCTTGCCTTGTATACTAGTAGGTTATATTTACTTATTAAATAACTACCGACAATCGAGGAGACGATGTCCAAGCGTTCAGCGAAGCGCTTCTATGCGGAACTGGCGGCGCGAATCGGTATGGTTACGCCTGTCGAAGCATCTGAAGAAGCCAGCATATGGCAGCGTCCATCGAAAATCCCGCCGGGATCGATCACCATGCACGGCGAGTGCACCTCACCGGTGACCACGCCCTTGGCCTCGATCTCGACGCGGCCTTTCGCGAAAATCACGCCATCGAAACGTCCAGCAATCACCACCCGATTGCCTTCGATCTGTCCCTCGACCCGAGCCCGTTCGCCAAGAACCACAGTTTGCTCGGAGATGATGTTGCCCTTCACGTTGCCATCAATGCGAAACGTACCCTTGAGCTGCAGTGTTCCTTCAAGGGTCACACCCTGATCGATGAATCCTGTCCACTCTTCGCTACTGCCGTTTCTGGATGCGCCGGGCCACTTCCAAGACATGACAACCCCCACTCAACCTTTCTACTTTAACGCCGCGAGCGGACAAGTCAACGCGGAGCGACAATTGAGTTGTCGAAACAGGTCACTGAACGGATGGGCACCGCGATTCTGTCGCGCCCGCTGAGGTGCTACTTCATAAGGCGGTCGTACAAACCCATGAGCTGTCCGTCGTCATAGTATTCGAGCACAAGCTGACCAGGACGCACCTTGGTTTTCTCGCGTAGTAAAACCTTTGTTCCCAGGTGTCTTTGAAGCTCTTCAAGAGCGGCGCGGATGTTGGCATCTGCGTGAGCCTCTGCGGGAGGAGCTGCGCTACGCGCACGCCGCGATGCCAATCGCTCAATTTGCCGCACCGTCAGGCCGCCGCGGGATGCGCGGTGAGCGTAGCGCATCCGAAGCTGCGGATCAGGCACCGCTAAGAGCGCGCGGCCGTGGCCGGCGGTCAGCTTTCCTTCTTCGATCCAATCCTGGATCGTTGGCTCCAGTTTCAGTAATCGAATCGTATTCGCCACTGTGGCACGGTCTTTTCCGGTACGCTCCGCCACGGATTCTTGCGTAAGTTGAAATTCAGTGAGCAAACGCTCAAACGCGCGCGCCGCCTCGATAGCATTCAAATCCTCGCGCTGGATGTTTTCAACCAGCGTCATTTCGACGGCGAGCTCGTCAGGCACCTGCCGTACGATTGCCGAAACCCTGGTCAATCCCGCCCGTTGCGCCGCTCGCCAGCGCCTTTCGCCGGCAATCAGCTGAAATCGATTTCCAATCGGACGCACAACCAGCGGCTGAATGATTCCGCTGGCTTGAATCGATCGCGTAAGCTCCGCGAGGGCTTCCTCTCGAAACCGTGTGCGAGGCTGATAAGGGCTCGGTTCAATCAGATCGATGTCGATTTCTAGCGGGCCCATCGCGCCTTCGCGTGCAGGTGCCGCAGCCGTGCCACTTGCGGTTGTTGCGAAAGCTGGACTAGGTGTCGGCGGAGTGGGAATCTGCGGTTCAGGCTCCCGAATGAGCGCTCCGAGCCCCCGTCCCAGCGCGTTTCTCTGCATTGATAATTACCTCCTGGGCGAGCTGTGTATATCCCTCGGCCCCTTTGCTATGGATATCATAGAAAATAATAGGCTTACCAAAACTCGGTGCCTCGGCGAGCCGCACGTTGCGCGGAATCACGCTCTGAAAGACCTGTGCGCCGAAGAAACTCCGCAGATCGGTAGCAACTTGGCGAGACAGCGTCGTCCGTTCGTCATACATCGTCAGCAAGATACCTTCGATCTCCAGAGTAGGATTCAGCGTGCGCCGAATCCTCATCAGAGTATCCAGCAGTTCGGAAACTCCCTCGAGCGCCAGGTACTCGCATTGAATCGGAACGAGTACGGCATTCGCGGCGACCAGCGCGTTGAGTGTCAATAAATCGAGCGCCGGCGGGCAATCCAAAATGATGAAGCGATAGCGATCGCGAACCTCGTTGAGAATTGCCTTGAGCTTGTATTCGCGATTCTCGGCAGATACGAGCTCCACGGCCGCGCCTGCTAGATTCTTGTCGGCCGGGAGAACGTCAAGACCTTCCACTTGCGATTTCTGGACGATTTTGTCGAAAGGCTCGCCCATAATTAGAGCGTGGTAGAGAGTTCGGCGAGAAGGATCCTTGGGAAAGCCGATCGCGGCGGTAGAGTTTGCTTGGGAATCGCAATCAACGAGAAGGGTCGACTGTTCATTGGCGCCGAGGCACGCTGCCAGATTGACAGCTGTCGTTGTTTTGCCTACGCCGCCTTTTTGATTGGCAACCGCGATAATTCGCGCCAAAATCCCCCCAGAGGGCGAAAATTTAGCAAACGCAAAATGGATATGCAAGATGTTTTACGTGGAATAATGGTGTTTTCTTTGAAAAACCAAACGAATTACTCGCAGGGAATCGGTCTGGGGTTGCAAATTGTTCCACGTGGAACGAAGTCCTCCGCGCCCGTAGTCAGGTTCGGTCACCGCATAGGTGAATGTTCCACGTGGAACAAGGCGCCGCACAGAGTGGCGACGCGCCCTCAGGCCGTCGCTTCGGTCGCCTTCTTTCGGGATCCCACTAACAAAAAACGCCGAAGAGACTGAGGCACGGAAACAGGCTCGCTCCACTCCCAGCCGCCAATTCGCCGGACCTCATCCAAGTCTCGCCCCCCGATCCAAAGAATCACTCGCTCGGCGGCAACGCGCTCCGATCCGGCCCACTCAAGAAAAGGCGCAAACTCGCCGACGGCGCGTGAGCACACCACATCCAGGGGAGTCAACTCTTCCGCCAGCTCTTCGTATCGGCTCACCAGTACACGTGCGCCGCTAAGTCCAAGATCACGAACCACTTCCGCGAGAAACGTGGCCTTCTTTACGTTCGATTCGACCAGAAATAGCTCCAATTCCGGTCGCAGAATCTTCAACGGCAAGCCCGGGAAATCCCCCTCCCGAACCAACGTCGGCGAGCCGACCATGCTTGAGCGGCACAAGCATCCCGGCATACATCGATTCACAGAAATGACGGTACAAAATCTCGAGAGGATCGCGAATCGCGGTCAGATTGACCTTCTCGTTCCAAGTCAGCAGCATGCTCATATATTGTTGAATTTGCGAGACTTGCTGATCATCTATGGTGATTTGAAACTCACCTAGAGCGCGGCGGATCACGTCTACAGAAGGCGCAGCGGGGGTACTAAGAGACATCAGTCGTGCACCTCAGGTGACTGTTTAAGTAACAGATTCAATGGCACTTACACTAGTACGAGCCAGATATCGCGGACCAACGGCTCCAGCGACGACGTCCACTGCGATATGCCACAACACAACGGGAACAATACTATCGTACCCGATCCGGGCAATTCCGAAAAGAGTACCGAGAATCATGGTGCCCAAGAATCCACCGCGGCCTTGATACAGGTGGGCGAGTCCAAACAGGACCGACGAAGCCAGAACCACGCCCCAGCTGGCAAGTCCCGCTCGCGTGAATACCGCCATCGCGAAGCCACGGTAGATAAACTCCTCGCAGATCCCGGCCGTCACCGCCAATGCCAGGAAGGGACGCAGCTCTACAATTGACTGCGGCAGGACTCGTTCGGCTAGAGCCTTCAGAACTTCCGGCGCCTTGGTCCCGAGCCTGCGCATACGACTGAGGTTTAGCCAGTGCAGCGTTGCAATTAACCCCGCGCCTACGATCGAAGCGATGGCAATCTTCCAGCGATTGTTCACCGCAAGGCCCAGTTGAGCCAGGTGGAATCCATGCGCCCACGCCCGCCATCCGACGACTCCGGCGGCACTCCACTGAAACGCGATCGTGGAAGCGTACAACGCGATTCGCTCGGTGGTCCCTACGTGGGGCTTCGCGAGCAACTCGCGCAACCGGATTCTTCCCCGCCATGGCACGACCACGCCGAGAGCTAAAAAGATCAACCAGAGGTCCCAGGGCACCCGGCGATGAAAGCACGTTCACGGTCGAGGTGCAACCTCTGGCTCGGCTGACGAAGTCACGAGCGCAGAACGGCGAGCATCCCTATAATGAAGCATTCCAAATAGCGGGTTGGAGAGGCGGCGTCGTGACGCAACAAGTGAAGCTGACAGCAATGGCGAAGGCTGCGGGCTGCGCCGCGAAACTCAATCCCGCAACGTTGGATGCTGTGCTGCGAAAGCTGCCGCGGCAGACCGATCCCAACGTTCTGGTCGGGTTCGACACCAACGATGATGCGGGCATCTACCGAATCGCGGAAGGATTGGCGCTGGTCCAGACCATCGATTTCTTCACGCCGATTGTCGATGACCCCTATCTGTTTGGCCAGATCGCGGCGGCGAATGCGTTGAGCGATATCTACGCCATGGGTGGCCGGCCGGTTTCAGCGCTTTCTGTGGTGGGCTTCCCAGAGAAAGGCGATCCGGAAATTCTGGAGCAGATCATCCGCGGGGGGCTGGCCAAGATGAATGAGGCCGAGTGCAGCGTAATTGGCGGGCACTCGATTCGCAACGAAGACATGCTATTTGGTTATGCCGTCACTGGAACGATCGATCCTCGGCGAGTTTGGCGCAACGTCGGAGCGCAGGCCGGCGATGTGCTCTTGTTCACCAAGCCCTTGGGAACGGGAGTGATCACCACCGCATTGAAGAAGGATCGCGCGACACCAGAATCGCTAGCGGCGGCAACCGCTGCTATGACCACGCTAAATCGCGCGGCCGCGGAAGCGTTGCACGAAATCGAGGAAAGTTCCGCGCCCAGCCCAATCCACGCGCTTACCGACGTCACCGGCTTCGGTCTGCTCGGCCACGCGCGAGAAATGGCGCTTGGTGATCCCGCCAATTCCATCGCGCCTGTTTCCCTTACGATCCATCACGATGCGTTCGATTATTTGCCCGGCGCGTTCGCCGCGGCCCGCGAAGGGCATGCGTCCGGTGGGTTGAAAAATAATCGTGCTTTCATCGGTGACTGCGTCGAGTTTGCCACCGGCGTTTTGCCCGAACATCAGGACCTGCTCTTCGATCCGCAGACCTCTGGCGGACTGCTGATTGCGATTGCGCCAGAATCAGCGGATGCCGCACTTGCAACCCTCGCACGCCACAAAGTCACAGCTCGCCGCGTCGGCCGAGTGGAGGACAAGCGATCTCCGCTGATTCAGGTGTTCTAGAATTCCGCCGAAGCAAGCGAAGCTTCTTGTAGACTCTCCCGGCATGGACACCATCACTCACGGAATTGCAGGCGCGCTGATCGGCAAAGCTATGTTTCGCGGCGACGAAATGTTCGCGTGGCGATCCATGAATCGCGGCCGCGTAATCACGTGGTCCCTGATGCTCGGTGCGATTTTTCCGGACTCCGATGTGTTTCGTGAAATGTTTTCGCACAACGAGCTGCTGATCCTCACGTGGCACCGCAGCATCACGCACTCACTGATCTGTTTGCCGATTTGGGCGCTGCTGCTCGCGGCACCCACGCGCTGGTTCGCGCGATGGCGAAAGTGGGATCCGCCATCGTTTGCCGCGCTCACCGGCATCTACGCAATCGGCATTCTCAGTCACATCCTGTTGGATTTAGTCACGTCGTTCGGCACGATGATCTGGTCGCCGCTGAAGTGGACGCGACCCGCGTGGGACTTGATCTTCATCATCGACTTCACGCTGGGTGCGATTGTTCTGGTGCCGCAGATTCTCGCTTGGGTGTATGAAAAGCGCGAGGGACTACAAGGACGCGCGTTAGGAAGCTGGCTGGTGTTCAGCGCCGGAGCGGTGGTGGTGTACGCCATCGCGCAAGCGGTCGATGCGTCGATTTCTGTTCGTACGACGCTCGCCACCATCGTAATACTCGCCGCGTTTTTTCTTCTTCCGGCAGCTCGCTTCTTCGGTGTGCGCGTGAAGCGAGCGCACTGGAATTTCGCGGGTTTCGCCGCCGCGCTGGGTTATATCGCGCTCGCTATGTTCTTTCATCAGGCCGCGCTAGCTCGCGTGAACAAGTTCGCATCGCTCGAGCGAATCGACGCGCAAAGCGTTGGCGCTTTGCCGATGCCGCCGTCACTGTGGCATTGGGACGGCTTAGTTCGCGGGCCGCACGGAGTTTACGAGACGCGCGTTAATTTCGGCGAGGCCGCGGACCAAGCCCCAGCGGCAGCCGGCGCGGATCCTGCAGGCGAGCTTCCGCTCGAGTATCGCTACTATCCCGATGCTGTTTCGAATTCCTACATCGATGCGGCGAAGAAGCTTCCGGAAGTACAAACCGTGCTGTGGTTTTCGCGATTTCCGGTGATGCGCTTCCACAAAGAAGGCAGCGACGCGATCGTCGAAGTCTCCGACCTGCGGTTTCCGCATCTGCGACCCGATCGTCCCGCGTCCTTCACCTACCGCGTGCGATTCGATGCAACTGGAAATATTTTGTCGAAAGGTTGGGCCAAGGAGTAATCGTGTAGGCGCCGGGCTTCAGCCCGGCGAAAGTTCGTGAAAACTTAACGCGCAGGCTTGCTATCCGCAGGATGAATCACGACCTGGCGTTCGTCGCCTACACCAACGCTTTCGGTGCGCACGCCGGGCATATCTTTCAACGCCAAATGCACGATGCGGCGCTCTCGCGAAGACATGGGATTCAGCCGAAACGCCTGCTTCGAGCTCTGCACACGCTCGGCAGCAACGCGCGCGGTCATTCGCAACTCTTCAAATCGCAGGGCGCGATAGCCGCCGCAATCGAGATGAATCTTTTCGTGGAAGGTCGGTTCTAGGCGAAGGGCGCGAAACGCGAGGTGCTCCAGCGCCTTCAATACTTCGGCGCCGCGCTCCAGCAGGAGCTCTTTGTCTCTCCCGTCGAGATCGGCGACGACTTCCGCTTCGTTACTCGCATCCGGCGCAGCCGCGCGCACGGTTACTTTCAATTGAAATCCCGCGGCACACACGGTTTTGTCGAGAAATTCTTGCAGAGCCGCCGCGGCAGCAGCGCGATCGAGTTGGCCATCCTTTACAAGTTCTTGCGTCATCAGCGGAGGCTTTTCTTACGACTACGACTTCTTTCCCTTCACGGGTTTGGCCGGAGCAGTCACCGGATGTGTCCGGTTCAGCCACACCTGCTGCACGATTCCCACCAGGCTGCTCGTCAGAATATACACCGCCAGGCCGCTGGAAATTGGGGAGATCATGAAAATACCCGCCATGGTTACCGGCATGATCTTCATCATCATCTGCTGCTGCGGGTCCGTCGACGTCATCGGCGTCATCTTAGAAACCAGGTACATCGACAAGCCCATGAAGATCGGCAAAATGTAATACGGATCCTTGGCCGACAAGTCCGTGATCCACCCAAACCAGGGCGCATGCCGCATCTCGATCGCCGACCGCAACATCGTGTTCAGTCCAAACCAGATCGGCATTTGTAGAAACATCTGGAAGCAGCCGCCCAAGGGATTAATGCCCTCCCGGCTGTAGACGGCCATCACTTCCTTGTTCATTTCCGCTTTGCGCGGGTCGCGCATCGAATATTTCTTGTACTTTTCCTGGATCTGCTTGATTTCCGGTGCCACTCGCTGCATTTTCATCGTCGTTTTGTAGCTCGAGATGCGCAGCGGGAACAGCAGCATATTGACGACCAGCGTCAAGATCACGATCGCCCAACCCCAATTGGGGACGTACCCGTGCAGCCACTTCAGCGCATGAAACAGGGGGTCGGCGATGATCTCGAACCAGCCGAAGTTCACCAGCGAGTGCAGCGGCGGGTTCATTTTTTTCAGGTCGTCGTAGTCCTTTGGCCCCACGTAGACGCGCAACGCCATCGGTTGCGCCGAAGTCGCGGTGGCGACCTGCGGCACCGGCTCCTGCGTATCTTTCCCTTCCACCTGGACTGTCCGGAAAACCCTCCAATAACGCGTCTCCAGCGCGCCTGGCGAAGCACCGCTCGGTGCCAGAAAGGCCGCCGTGAAGTAGCGGTCTTCGATGCCTGTCCAATCCTTACCGCCCTGCCAAACGCCGTTAGCCCACTTCTCCGGCCCCTCGAGCTTCGCGGCTGCGATGGTCGTCAGCTTGTTGTTTTCGTTGGAGAAGGTCGAAACCGTAGCAATCGGCGCGGGATTCGTCACTGTCAAATCGCCGAAGCCACCAAGCCAGGCCAGTGCCGCCGTCACCGGAACGCCATTCAGCTTCGCGGAGGTCTCGACCCGCACGACGTAGCTGTGATCGAAGTGAAAGCGCTTGGTCACCTCCAGGTGACCATCACTCCAAGAAAACTCCAGGTCTGCCGGCGCGTTTAGGGAGTCTGCGGGCGAGGAGATCTGGTACAAGCCATTGTTCACCGCCGATGTCAGTTGGTCGTCGTCCAGGACCAGGGCGAAGGGCCACCCATCCGTCTGTTGTGCGGCATCCGGATGCACCACATCCAGAATGCGCTGCGGCTTGGCGTCGTCCAGGTATTTCTTGAGCTGCCAGCTCTTTACCACTGCGCCGTGATTCGAGAATTGCACCCGGTAGAGGTCATTCTCCACCGTGATGGTTCGCTCTTGCGTGTCGCTTTTCGCGGCAACCTTCGCCGGTACAGCGGCCGACATCGCCATGGCGGAGCCCGCTGGTAGCGCTGCATTAGGCGACGTTGCCTGGGTCCGGCTTCCCGGAGTCGGAGTCGCGGACTGCGCCGTCTTGTTCGCCTGTGGCACGACAGGAGCCTTCGGCGCAAAGAAGCGAGCCCAAAGCAGGATCACCGCCATCGAGAGCAGCGAAGCTCCCAGCAGGCGCATCTCGTGAGTGAATTTGCCCTTCTTTTCCGGTTCGCTCACGTGTGGACCTCATGACTCGTGCCTGCGGGATGGCCTACTTCGGGGACGAGCGCGGCGGGCGTTGCCACCGATTCCCACGCTTCCGGAACCGGGTCAAACCCAAACTTGCGCGATAGCGGCTGGCAGCGCAGCAGGCGCTTCAGGGCCAGCCACGATCCGCGCGCAACTCCAAAGCGTTCGACGGCTTGATACGCGTATTGGGAACATGTTGGATCGAAGCGACAGCTCCCGCCAAACAACAACGAGAGATAAGACTTGTAGAAATGCAGCGCAAGCAAAGCCACGCGCACACCAATCCCAGTATATTGCGCCCCAGCAGGCAAGTTCGTTACGGACTCGCTAGCAGCCGCAGCAAATCCGCCGTCAATACCGCAAACGGCGCGCTCGCCACCTTGCTCTTCGGGTGTATGACGATGTCCCATCCTGCAGATATCTCCGAAAGATGACAGCGCACGATCTCTCGCACTCGCCGCCGCATGCGATTACGCACCACCGCGCCGCCCAGCGCCTTTTTGATGCTGAAGCCGAAGCGGCTCTGCGGCAGTTGGTTCGCGCGGAAAAAAACAGTGAAGTGGGAACTCGAGCGACGCTTTCCGGTGCGGTACACAGCGTCAAAGTCTCCCCGCCGCACCAAGCGCGCCGCGCGGGGAAAGTCCAGGCGCCCCGGACTACTCGGGCGTGAGCCGATGGCGTCCCTTCTTGCGGCGTGCCGCGAGCACCTTGCGGCCGCCCTTGGTCTTCATGCGCACGCGAAAACCGTGCGTCTTAGCGCGCCGGCGTTTGCGCGGCTGATATGTTCTCTTTGGCAAAGCAATCCCCCTCTGTGTTACGTACCTTTGTGTTGCCCGCTATGCGTTACCCGTCATGTGCTGCCTGCTATGTCTACGTGTCCCCCGAGCCCGCAATTTCAGGCCCTCGCGCACACACCGCTCTACGCCAAGCACATAGGCGTCGACAAGCTGCGTCAGCAGCCGTTTCCGAATCAGTAAGTGTAGTCGACCCGCGCGCACACGGTCAAGAAAGCCGCGGGGTAAGCTACAAGGCGGGGAAAAGTGGTACACCTTACTCCGTTTGAGTTTTACTGGGTGGCCCGCCAAATTCCTGCGGGTGCGCGGTTAAGACTGACGGTTCGCTCCCCTCACAACTCGCCTGCTTTCGAAGAGGCTGCAACCACAAGAGGACGCATCGGCTACGAGAAGATCGAAGGCGCTCGCGTCGTGCCATTCCGTCCGCTGATGCGATTGCGCCCGTGCCGACTGCGAAACACTCGTCAGCAGGAACCATTGACCTGTGCCGAGAAGGGCGCGAAGGTGACAGTAAGGCTTTTTGTGTCTATAACTTGGGACTCAGACGATTGGCGACAGCGACCAAAGCCGGCAGGTATGAAATTCTCGACGAATTGGGCCGAGGTGGTACGGGTGTCGTTTACCGCGCCAAAGACCCGCTGATTGGGCGCATCGTTGCAACCAAGACGATCCGGCTCTCCGAAGAAGGTACGGGGATGTCCCACGCGCAGTTGGTCGAACATTTCCAGACCGAAGCGCGCGCCGCGGGACGTCTGACGCACCCCAACATTGTAGTGATCTACGATGTGGGCGAGTCCGAGGGCGCCTACTACATCACCATGGAATTGGTGAACGGTAAGAGCCTGCAATCGTTGCTCGACTCAGGAGAGAAATTTCCGCTTACGCGTCTGCTGCGAATCATGGAGCAGGTATGCTCCGCGGTACAGTTCGCGCACGACCACAGTGTTGTGCACCGCGATATCAAGCCGGCCAACATCATGATCAACGGCGACGATTTCGTGAAAATCACTGATTTCGGAACCGCCAAGATCCTGGAATACGGCGCCTCGCAGCAGGGTTCCGCCATGGGCACTCCTGGCTACATGTCGCCCGAGCAGATCAAGGGCAAAGCCGTTGACGGCCGGACAGATATTTTTTCTCTCGGAGTGATGCTGTATGAAATGACGACGGGCCAGAAGCCGTTTCGCGGTGCAGACGTCGCTACAATTTTCTACAAAATTCTGAACGAAGAACCCGTGCCACCTCATCAGTTGAATCCCGGCATTCCACCGGGCGTCAGCAGCACGATCTTGAAAGCGCTGAGCAAAAATCCCCATCTACGTTACGAGAACTGTCGCGAATTGCTGGAAGATTTGAAGTACTACCGGCCGGGTGCAACCCAAACCCAAACGAACGCCGATCCCCCAGCCAGCATTGCGGCTCCTAAGCCCTCCATTCGCGAAAAGGCAGCAAAGAACTCCGGCGTGAGCACCCCCCAAATTCCCGGTGTCCCAGCGCGTTCTATCCCCTCAGAGATGCCGCGCCCTCGGTCGACGCCACTTTGAGCGATCCTGCGAGCAGTCGCTTTGAAACAGCGTCCAAACACCAGATCGACGGCGTTTACGCTGAGCCTGTGAAAAAATCGAATGTTGGCGATGTGAAGCGGGTAGCGAAAATCGCGGCTGGAGCCTTGCTGGTGGCCATACTCGGCTCATTCGCGATCAAAATATTCGAGGGAATGCAGGAGCGCGATTCGGATGTGTCCGCGCCCCAGAGCAATGGCGTTTCTTCGCGGCCGCAAAATTCGGAGACCGACTCAGCGCAGAGGCCACTTTATGTCACCCAGTCCAATCCCGAAGTTGCCACAATCAGCGAGTTGGCGCGCCCGTGGTCTTCCAAGAAATTCGTCTTCCAGAGTGTGAGCCAGTCTAAGGATGTTTCGGCGATCATTGTTCGCTTGCCTGGACCTGGGTCGGAAAGCAAATCGTATTGGGCATTTTCGCTGGAAGTGCCGTTCAGTCAGTGCCTGTTCGCCTACATCGATGACCTCCCGAAGCTTGCTTCCGAGTATGGGTTCGAGCCGCACATCCGATGGTCGTCAATCCTTGTAGCCGAGCGGTCTTTGATCCGCTTCAACTTAAAGAGCTTCCCGGAGACATCTTAGTGCGCGGCGCTGTTGTTCAGGGATACGATCTGAGGCCGCCTTGCGGCATCGACGTGAAAGTCAACGGCAATCAAATCCGCGCTCTCGCCATGGAGTGAGCTTCTAAGTTCGGCCCGTGCCACCGTGGACCAAATCTCAACGCGGCTTCAGAAGGTCGAGACCCCTGGCCCTCAGTCAGGAGCCACTGCATTTCAGGCTTAAGGGAGGAAAACCGTCACTCGCCAAGATAACGTTGCTTTAATGAGGTAAAGTACCGCTCGCCTTCCGTTTGGCGAACATCGCAACTTACTTCATCGCGGGCGCTACAGAGGCATGTTCGAAAGCAATGACTCGCTTCGCTGGGAGCCCACTCTCATCAACCCGGTCAACAATGCACAGCGGAATTTGAAACTCATTGCACGCTCCAACAGCAGCCTCGTTGAAGTACAGAAGCGTCACAAAAGTTCCTTTGTTCTTGTACTTTGCACGAGCTATGGGACCTTGCGTATCGGAGGGATCAGTCGTATAGATCACAATCGACTGCGTTGTTTCCCTGCCAGGATTGGCCTTAGGTGCACGTTCTTTGAGTGCGTCTGCCAAGCGCTTTTGCGGAAGGGAACCAGACCAAACGTCATCCAGTGTCAAGCCCACGACTGCAAACATTCCCAACCTCCTTACCGATCTTCTTCTATTGTGCGGAGATTCTGGATCAAGCGGTAAATTTCGGCTCCGGTCGTGGCCGATATGTCAACAGACCAGACATGGACGCACTCACGCCTCAGGCGACGGCTCTCGCAAGAATCAAACGTAAGGTTGTCTTGAAACGGAAGCGGGTCCGTTCACATAGCGCGGATCGAGTTTGCATAGGAATAGATTTGAAACTCGCGAAGGC
>CAVXTQ010000002.1:0-39081 GCA_963764675.1 uncultured Acidobacteriota bacterium | reverse complement strand
GCGCTCGCGAAACTGGGCCCAGACTACCGGTTCCACACGCGGATCTACCGCACTGGACCAGTCGATTCGAAGGGCAGGCTTAAAGGCGACCTAGTTCTCGTCGCCAGCGGCGATCCGAATCTCTCCAATCGCATCCGGCCTGATGGCACGCTCGCGTTTGTCGATGAAGATCACTCGTACAATGGCCCAGCCGTAGCGGGCGATCCACTCGCGGTCGTTAGGCAACTCGCGAAGGATGTTGCTTCCAAAGGGATTCGCACGATTGAAGGGCGCGTGTTCGTGGACGCGAGCCTTTTCCCGGACGGCCTGCGCGAAGGCGGCACCAACGTGGTGATGTCCTCCATCATGGTGAACGACAACGTCATCGACGTTGTGGGAACGCCTGGCGCGAAGGCCGGCGATCTCGCACTCCTTCAATCGTCGCCGCAGACTTCCTACGTAAAGTTCGTCAATCGTGTGGTGACCACCGCTCCCGATACTCGGCCTTCACTCGATCAGGCGGACATCACGGCCAACTCCGACGGATCGGTTGTAATCTCTGTTTCCGGCAATTTGCCGGCCGGAACAGCGCCTCAAACCGCAGCCATTCCAGTGCCCTCCCCGACGAAGTTTGCGGAAACAGTCCTGCGCGAAGCTCTGTCTGATGTAGGAATCAGTTTCAAGCCTTCGAAGCACGCCGCGCCGCCTGATTTTGCTTCCTATGTGCGCTTCTACACCGAACAAAATCAAGTCGCAGAGCACATCTCGCTGCCGCTGGCCGAAGAAGTCAAAGTCACACTGAAGGTTAGCCAGAACTTGCACGCAGGCATGGGGCCTTATCTCCTCGGCACGTTGGTGGCGAAGAACACCGGGACCCGCTCAGTGCAGGCTTCGCGATCGAGCGCGCCTTTCTGCAAGAAGCGAAGCTCGATCTTTCCGGAATGTCGCAGGGCGATGGCGCGGGTGGCGACTGGGCCGATCTGTTCAGTCCAGACTTTGTGGTTCACTACCTGACGTACTGGACGACGCGGCCGGAGTATCCCATCTTTTTCAAGGCCCTTCCCATCCTCGGCAAGGACGGAACGCTGGCGAAAATTCAAACCACGAGTCCCGCGGCGGGCCACGTCTTCGCGAAGACCGGCACGTATGACTCGGAAGATCGCGTCAACGGCAGGCTGATGCTAAACGGCAAAGGATTAGCGGGCTACGTCATTACTGCAAGCGGGCAGAAACTGGTCTTCGCCGCGTATGTCAATCATGTCGCGTTTCCCGCCGATCCAGAGGCAGCGCAAACGATCGCAGGGCAGGCCCTCGGCGAAATTGCCGCGGCGGCGTATGACGCACCGCTGGATGGTACCGCGTCAGGAAACTGAACTTCAATCGGTAACCTCATTCACTTCCCGACAACCGGCTTCGCAACCGAATCGCTTTCCGGTGTCCGACTTATCAGGAATTGGCCGAGGCTTAAGACAAAATCTTCAATACCGTGGTCTAATTTCTAGTCGCGGCAAGCGGCCTCTCAGAGGGATTGGTGAGCAAAGGTGCTGGATCAGGGATGGCAATTGATTAGCGACGGAGTGAAATCATGAAAGCCCGCGACCTCGGCGAACTCGCCTTGAGGAATTTACGTGAGGCTCTGCTGCGCAATTCCCTAACCACGCTTGGCGTCGCCGTCGGTGTGGCTTCTCTGGTCGCCATGCTTTCTCTTGGCGTGGGCTTGCAGGAGCTGGCCTCGAAGCGCCTGGCCAATTCCGGTCTCTTTGATACCGTGCTGGTTAGTTCGCGCGCAAATCTGCGAGGGTTCGGGCGGAACGCTGGAGCAAATTCCACGCCACCTCATGAATCGCGCGCTCTTGACGAAGACGCCCGTCAAGAAATGGAACACTTGCCAAATGTAGTCGAAGTCTACCCCCAGATTCGCTTTCCCACCGAAGTGTGGTATGCAGGCAATCCTTATCCCACCATGGTAGCGGGGATACCGGCCTCCGCTCGCGGGAATGGCGCATTTGAAGGGGTGCAAGGGAGCTTTTTTTCCGGACCCGGCGCTGAGGAAGCCATCCTGCAGATCGAATTCGCGAAGGAAATATCCGATCAGCCTTCTACGCTGATTGGCAAGGAACTCGTGGTCCGCTACATGGAACGGCAGGCACTCCGCTCACAATCCGGAACGAGTGATCCTGCAAACGCGCAGAGTAATAGCCGCGCGGATGAAGGTTTTTCGATCGTTCCCCGAGAAAAGAAATTACGTATCGTCGGCATCGTCGAAACCGAACCTGCGGCCGGATTTGGCGGCTTCGGCAGCGGCCGAACACTTATTCCGCTCGATGTCGCGCTGGCGCTCCGCGCGGCACAGGTCAACGACTTGCGGGAAGCAGTGCACGCAACGAATGGCAAACCCACTTACTCGAGCTTGACGGTGCGCGCGAAGAGTCCCGCGCAGGTGGAAGGCATCGAAACAGCCGTCAAGAATATGGGTTTCGCGGCCTTTTCGTTACTCGATGCCTCCCGCAATTTGCGCTTGTTTTTCACTATTTTCGATCTTCTCTTGGGAATTTTCGGCAGCCTGGCGCTTGCCGTTGCCACGCTTGGCATCATCAACACTCTGGTGATGGCCATTCTCGAGCGCCGGCGCGAAATCGGAATTTTCAAGGCCCTGGGAGCGGCGGACGGTGATGTGAAGGAGTTGTTTTTCGTAGAGGCAGGCGTCATGGGCTTGCTCGGCGGAGTCCTTGGAGTGAGCCTTGGCTGGTTCATCGGGAGAGGCGTCACCTGGGGCACGAATCTCTACTTGAAGCGGCAGAACTTGCCGGCGGCGCATGTTTTCTCGGTGCCGTGGTGGCTGGTGCTGGGAGCGATTGCCTTCGCCGTCATCGTGAGCCTCGCCGCGGGACTTTATCCTGCGACACGAGCAGCACGGCTGAATCCCGTTGAGGCTCTGCGGTATGAATAAATTCAAGTGCGCCGTAGTGGCGACGCTGGTTCTCTCTTCGCTCGCTACGGCGTATCCTGTGCTCGCTGCAGGCCGCGTAGATTGTCTCTCTTTGTCCAGCAAGATCCTTGGCCATCCTGTCGGTTATTGCGTCCTTTTGCCTCCCAGCTACGAGACAGATAAAAATCGCCACTATCCCGTGCTTTACCTGCTTCACGGCCTCGGCGACAACGAGCAAATGCTCATCCATTCCGGCGGCTTCAACCTCGTCGAGGATCTTTGGGACCGGCAGCAAATCGGAGAATTTCTGATCGTTACTCCCGCCGCAGATGCCAGCTTCTATATCAACTCACGCGACGGCCATCATCGTTATGAGGATTTCTTCGTGCAAGAATTCCTGCCGCTTTTCGAGCAACGCTATCGTTCGCGGGCAGAGCGCGCGTCCCGCGGCATTGCCGGGATTTCCATGGGCGGCTATGGCGCGCTGCATCTGGCCTTTCTGCATCCGCGACTCTTCGGATCGGTTGGTGCGCATAGCGCGGCTCTGCTCGAGAAACTTCCCGTTGTCCAGTCCGCGGATTCCCGCCAGCTAGCCAGGGTACGAATTCTCGGTGGCGTTTTCGGCTCGCCGATCGATCCCGCCTTCTGGAAACAAAACGACCCTCTCACGATCGTGCGCACCGCGAATCCTGCCGGATTGCACATTTACTTTGATTGTGGTTCTGAGGACGACTACGGTTTCGACGCCGGCGCCCAGACGCTGGACAAGCTGCTCCGAGCGCGTGGCATCCCTCACGAATTCCATCTCTATCCCGGCGGTCACAACTGGACGTACTTCGCCGAGCATTTGCCCGCCCTGCTCCAGTTTCATTCTCGGGTGTTTGCATCGGCATCGCCGCGCCGTAATTCGTCTCCCTGAGGCGAGTGGGCGATTGCGGACGGGTGCTAATGGGATATGCGGGGGCTCTTGTCCGAGGTGGCAGAAGGCTCGAGGTACGGTCGGGTCAGCCGAGAGAGGTCTTGCCGAGCTCGGCGACGCGGCGTTCGTAGACCATTTCGCACCAGCCGTGCTTTCCGTGGTAGCGAAAAACGATCTTGTGGCCCGGCTCGATCTTTGCACGGGAGCGTACGATGGTGTCGGACAGTTCAACCCATTCACCGGTCACCAGATAGCTGCCTTCCCATCCGCGAAGCTCAAATTTGCCGTCGTTCTTTAGTGTGAGTGGCGCGGCGTTACAAGGTACGACCTTGCCCTCTACCTTCGCGGTGGCGCACTGGTACCGGCCTGAAACATTGACGGTCTGGGCGTGGCCTGTGGGAAGCAGCAGGAGGGAGAGTGCCGCGAGCGAAGCGATTCGTATCATATTGACGGGCAAGGGGTTGGGCTTCATTCGGTTCTCCGCTACCCGAAACGCCGCTGCGGAACGTCGTAGTTCGGACGTAGCTATGGGGAGCACGTAGTACGCCAACTCGCATCCGTTCAAGACGCTGATTATATTGGGCTTACTGGGCGAGAAGCCTGGCAGAATTGCCCATCTTGGACATTTCGTGTCCTGGAGTGAACGCTCAAGGGAAAAGTTTTGCAGTTGGGTCGGTTCGCTACAGCATCAGAATTTCGGCGCCGTGCAGTCGTAAGCTGCGACGATGGGTCATTCTTGCCACCTGGGGCTCGGGCACAGACAAGAGTGTCTGTGCTACCTGGAGGAGTGCCCGCCCTCATTCGAGGGGCAATTCCGCTACTGCCTCGCCGTCTTTTCGCGGGTCGGAAGCTCCGTAGTTCACGCCGGTCGCGAAATCGCGCAGCACGGCCTGCCCGCCGCCGACGGTGCTTGTGAACGCGCCCTTTAAGTTGATCGCGTGGCCTTTGGCGGCAAGCTCGTTTCGCACGACCTGAGAAAACCGGTTCTCCATCGCGACGTCGCATCCAGCGAAGGTTTGCTTAGAGAATCTCGGCGCCTCCAGCGCAGCCTGGATATTCATCTTGAAGTCGGCGAGATCCGCAACGAACTGCGCGTGGGCCTGCGACTGATTCCAGCCGCCCATGATGCCAAACGCAACTCGCGTGTCTCCTTTTTGAGCGAACGCGGGAATGATGGTGTGAAGCGGCCGCTTGTGTCCCACAAGCGCATCGGGTGAAGCAGGGTCAAGGTTGAACAGCCCCCCGCGATTGTGTAGCGCAAAACCCGTGCCGGGCGCGACAATTCCCGAGCCAAAACCTGCATAGTTGCTCTGGATCAACGACACCATGTTTCCATCGCGGTCCACCACGCTCAAATACTGCGTGTCACCAGCCGGAGGCAATTCGCCCGCGGTGACGTTGCAATTGGCGTGGTCCGCGTCGATCAACTTTGCTCGTTGCGCTGCCCAATCTTTGGAGAGCAGCGTCGCCACAGGCAGCCTTTGATTTCGCGGATCGCCGATGTATTTTGCGAGGTCCGCATACGCGAGTTTTTTCGCCTCGATCATCGCGTGAAGCGCATTCGTCGAGCCGAAACCCCATTCCTTCTCGCCAAGCGGGAACGTTGACATAATGTTCAGCATCTCGAGCGCGGCCAGGCCTTGGCCGTTCGGCGGCATCTCGTAGACGGTCCACTCGCGGTACGTCGTGGAAATCGGCTCGACCCACTCGGCCGAGTAGTCTGCCAAATCCTCCGCAGTCATCGTGCCGCCGTGGCGCTTCATGGTGTCCAGAATTTTCGCGGCAATGCCACCTTTGTAGAATGCATTGCGTCCCTGCGCTGCGATTTCCTGCAGCGACGCAGCGAGATCGGGATTGCGGAAGACTTCGCCTAGTTTTGGCGCGTGGTCCTGCGGCAAGTAGGTCTTCGTTGCGGCTTCGTCTTTTCGAAGATAGTCGACCTCTCCAGCCCAGTACGCCGCATCCCATTCCGGCACAGGGAATCCATCCTGTGCCGTGCGAATCGCGGGGGCTAAATCGTCCGCCAGTTTTCTCCGGCCAAACTTGTCGGCGAGCTTCTGCCACCCATCTACCGCGCCAGGAACAGTAATGGAGTTGATGCCCTGCTGCGGCATCTCTCGCAGCCCTTGCTTCTGCAGAAATTCGATCGTCAAGCCTTTCGGCGCCCATCCGCTGGCGTTCAGTCCGTACAGCTTGTTTGCTTTCGCGTCGTATACGATTGCGAACAGGTCGCCGCCAATGCCGTTCATCATCGGCTCAACCACGCCCATCATCGCGTTGGCCGCGATGGCGGCATCCACGGCGTTACCGCCGCGTTCGAGGATCCGCACGCCGGCCTGAGAAGCCAGCGGAGACTCGGTAGCCACGATGCCGTTGCGCGAAACCACCATCGAGCGCCCTTGACTGCGATCCTGCGCGCGGGTCGGCGGCGCGAGTGCCGCTGCCAGAACGAATGCGAAAATCCAGATCCATCGCAAAGTCCTCTTAGTTTGGTGCATGGTCCTGGTTGACTCCTTGGCTGATCTCCGAATTTCCGCTCGCCGCCGCAAAAACACGCAGGCGTGCCGCACTGTACCGCGACCGCCTCGCCCGGGCAAGCATCACCGATGAACCCTTGCAACGGCGGCTTCTCTCGTAGGGACTTGTGTCGGCTGGTCTCGCGAAGCGATCCTGTGCTGATTGGCACAGACAGGTGAGCTCGGGCCGCCTAAACTCAGCTTGTCAAAAACCCCATTCGTAAGAGAAAAACAGGTGTGAATATGTGGCGTAGAGATTGTTCCAACTTGTTGGCAACCGATGGAAAAGAAAGATCCCGCGGTGACGTTGCTCTGCACCTGCGGTAAGTACATCTGGAAGGGATAGCGCGGCGCTATTGATCACCGGTCACGTAGTCGCGGCGTTGCTTCCGACGGCAGCACGAAGCCTGCGGCGCTGGATGTTTCACCTCGGCGGTATAGGTTTGATTCCCCTCGGGCTGTTGGACAACTCCCCGATTCCGATTCCGGGCGCCATGGATGTGGCGACGATTGTGTTGTCGGCGCGCCAGGAGCAGTTGTGGCTTTACTACGCCCTCATGGCGACGGCGGGTTCAGTGATTGGAGGATTCGTCACCTACCGGCTCGCTCGCAAAGGAGGGAAAGAAGCGCTCGAGCACAGGTTCTCACGCCGGAAAGTAGACAAAGTTCGTAAGATTTTCGAGAGATGGGGATTCGGCGCTATTGCCATCCCTGCATTGCTGCCGCCGCCTGTGCCCATGGTTCCATTTCTGGTTGCGGCGGGCGCTATGCAATATCCGGTCGGAAAATTCCTGGCCGCGTTGGCGCTCGGCCGAATTTCCAGATACACGATCCTGGCCTACTTGGCTGCGCGCTATGGCCGGCAAATACTCGCGCGCGTCACAGTGCACGGGCACCCCGTGATTGTGGCAATCATCGTGGCGCTGATTGCGATTGGTGCGGTGGTTTTCTACTTCTGGGGCGCAGGAAGGCCAAAACGTGCACACGGGAGTAAGCGTTAGAAGCTCCCAGAGGTGCCGGTTCCGTCGACCGTAGTTATGTGGTCAGCGCCCACATTACGCAGTGGGTCTTGCTCACCACCGAAGCGCCGGCCGCAAAGCTGTAGGAAGCAGAGATTCCAACAAAACCCTGTTTTTGCCTTGATGTGGAACGCGCCCGCATCCAGTTTTATCTTGGGATGCCCCAGCGCGATACGCATGGAGATTTTTCCGCGAACGCCCTAGAATCAAATGGACGCGGGTTGGCATCGAACCTAAGCACTTGGCCCTGGCTCAGCCACTAGATCCTCGCCGCTTCTTGGGAGACGCATATCGTGCCTGAACCACGCACTGGATCCACTGGCGCGCAAGCCAGCGCTACCCATGCGCAAACGGATGCGCAGATCGATGCGCTGCTTGGGGGACGCAACTCCGATCCGTTCGCGTTGCTCGGCCCACAGCCTGTCGATACGCCCTCAGGACGCGGCTGGGTGGTTCGCTTCTTTTATCCGCGAGCTGTTTCTGCCAGCGTCATCCTTTCGGGGGTGCCCACTCCCATCGAAGCAAGAAGACGCCGTCAAGAAGGCCTGTTTGAGGCGGCCCTTCCCGGCACGTACCACGATCGCCCCGATCCCGCCAACTACCGCATCCGCTTTACGATGGAGTCGGGCGAATCGTTCGAGCGCTACGACACCTACGCCTTCCCCTATTTGCTGAGCGAATTCGATTTGTACCTGATGGGCGAGGGGCGCCACTACGACACCTACGAAAAGCTCGGCGCTCACATTCAGACCGTGTCCGGAGTGCGCGGCGTCAACTTTGCGGTTTGGGCTCCCAGCGCGCGGCGCGTCAGTGTGGTCGGCGATTTCAACCACTGGGACGGCCGCGTTAACCCGATGCGCTCCCGCGGCTCCTCAGGCGTCTGGGAGCTCTTCGTGCCCGAGTTGAACGAAGGCGCGATCTACAAATACGAACTCATCGGCCCGCGAGGCGAGATGCTGCCGCTCAAAGCCGACCCCTACGGATTTCGCTCTGAACTGCGCCCTAACACCGGCTCGATCGTCGCGCATCTCGATTCTTATGCGTGGAAGGACACGCAATGGATGTCGAGCCGCAAGGAGAAGAATTGGCTCGAGGCACCGCTGTCCATTTACGAAGTACATCTTGGCGCGTGGCGCCGCGTGCCCGAAGAGGGCGACCGCTGGCTCACCTATCGCGAGCTTGGCGACCAGCTCATTCCGTACGTCAAAGAGCTGGGCTATTCGCATATCGAGCTTCTGCCCATCATGGAGCATCCGTTTGACGGCTCCTGGGGCTATCAAACGATTGGCTACTTCGCTGCTACCAGCCGCTATGGAACGCCCGCGGAATTCATGCAATTCATCGACCGCTGCCATCAAGCCGGCTTAGGAGTGATTCTCGATTGGACGCCCGCGCATTTTCCGCGCGACACGTTTGGCTTGGCTGAATTCGACGGCACGCATCTCTACGAGCACTCGGATCCGCGGCAAGGCTCGCATCCCGATTGGGGCACGCTGGTCTACAACTACGGCCGGAACGAGGTGGTGAACTATCTCATCTCGAACGCGCTGTTCTGGCTCGACAAATACCACATCGACGGTCTTCGCGTGGACGCAGTCGCTTCCATGCTGTACCTGGACTATTCGCGGAAAGAAGGCGAATGGGTACCCAATGAGTTCGGCGGGCGCGAGAATCTTCATGCGATTGCGTTTCTGAAGCGCCTCAACGAAGTCGCTTACGAACGCTTCCCTGGCCTGCTGACCATCGCCGAGGAATCCACGTCCTGGCCCGCGGTTTCGCGCCCGACGTATCTCGGCGGCCTGGGCTTTAGTCTGAAGTGGAATATGGGATGGATGAACGACACGCTGAAGTATTTCTCCACAGATCCGATTCACCGCAGATACGAGCAGAACAAGCTCACATTTTCATTGCTGTACGCGTTCACGGAAAACTTCGTCCTTCCCTTTTCGCACGACGAAGTGGTGCACGGCAAGAATTCCCTCCTGCACAAAATGCCTGGCGATATGTGGCAGCAATTCGCCAACTTGCGCTTGCTCTACGGTTACCAGTACGGGCATCCCGGTAAGAAGCTGCTCTTTATGGGGCAGGAGTTCGGGCAGCGCGCCGAATTCAGCGAGGCCCGCAGCTTGGATTGGCACTTGCTGCAATACGAACCGCATCGTGGGCTGCAAAGCTTGGTCGCCGATCTGAACAAGCTATTTGCCGCGGAACCAGCCCTGCACGAAGTGGACTTCGACTGGCACGGCTTTGAGTGGATCGACTGCAATGATGCCGACAACAGCGTCTTCTCGTTCATCCGCCGTGGCAAAAAAGCGGAAGATTTGATGATCGTGGTTTTGAACGCGACGCCGGTCGTCCGCGGGGGCTACCTGCTGGGCGTGCCGAACGCCGGCTACTACAAGGAAGTCCTCAACACCGACGCCGCTACTTACGGCGGGTCCAACGTGGGCAATATCGGTGGTCAAGACGCCGCGCCGGGACCCTACCAGGGCCGCCCCTATACGCTGAACCTGACGTTGCCGCCCCTCGCTGCGATATTTCTGAAATGGACGCCTGCGCTGCCGAGCACGGCATAGTCACACCCGCTCACTTCGAGGGCAGGGGTTCTACCGCGCGCACTTGAATGATGTTGGTCTTGGGATCGAGCGTCCCGATGACTTTCACTTTGAGTCCCGCACTGCTCTCGACTAAGTCCTGCCTGTCCAACTTGTAGACGTCGTGCTTGTTCTGCAGAACGTATCGCCCGCCGCGCTGCTTAACGCAGTATTGGGCGCAATCGGTGGCGGTCTTACCCGCCGAACCCATATCAATCATTTCCTTGTGTGACCTGCTCAAGGAATGCACGTTCATGGCGCACTGGCTGTCTGCAATTTCACCCTCGTAACTCTTTTCGCTCTGGCCCCATGTGGTTACGGTTGCCGACAGCATACAACTCATAACCGTAGTCCGAACCAGGATCGACCTTGCGCTTGCCATTTCTCAACCTCTTCCTTGCTGACTTCCAGTTCTTCCGCGCTTTTCTTAGGGCTCGACAACAAATTTCATATTCATTTGCTCGTGATCCTGACTGCAAATCACGGTGCAAATCACAACGTAGTCCCCTGCTTCATTCGGAGCCGTCAAATTGAATTCCTGCGTTCCAGGCTTAAGCAACAAATCCCAGCCTTCTACGGGATGCCGGTCTTTGGTACGCAGAAGAGAAAATCCATGAATGGAGCCGTCCCGGTTGTGGCCCTTGGCTTTTTTCGCCGTAATTCGCAGGGTGATCGCTTCTCCCGCTTTCACCGTAATCACCGGCTGCTTCAGACCGTCCATCTTGTAGCGGCTGTCGTGGTCCGCCAGCAGCTCAATCACACGCGGCTGCGACTGGGCTTGGAGCAGCGGGCACAGGATGCCGAGAGCTACGACAATGATCGCAAACGATAGTCGTGTAGCTATCGTGTTGCAAGTTCCGAGCTGTCTGGTCATTGCGTCATGTACCGCAGGATCAGGCGCATGTCTTCGTCCGTGATCATGGCGCGCACTCGCATGTGCCGGATGACGGTGGCCATCGTCCGCGGGGGAAACTTGTGTGGTGCCATATGGCAGCGGCCGCAATTGGTCTGAAATCTTTTCTCGCCCTCGATCCGGGCGGCGCGGTCGTCGGGAATGACAGCCGGGGCCGATTTCGAGGCACTGCTTGTGCTTGCTGGAGCAGGGCTCGTCTTCGCCGTAGCCGACGCGGCCGTGCGGCCGCGGATAGGCGTAGCTGTATCCGTAGAACTTGCTTGTTCCTGCGCGGCAGCAAGACCGCAGAAACCGGCTGTCGCAATGAAAAGCGCCAGGAGCGCGGCCGTCTTGATCATCACTCGCTCCCTTCCCGTCCCAGCGGAACCACGAACCTGTAGGTAATCCCAAACGTCCAGACGTTCTTGTTTCCTTCCAGGCTAAATTGCCGTCCGTAGTTGCCCGTGGCCTTCAGGCCGTCCATGAAGTAGTAGTTCAACCCGGCCTCGAATAGTCTGGTATTCACGTCCGGCAGATCGTCGCCGCCGGGCAGCGCACCCACATAAAATTGCTGCATGCGCGCCACTACTTGCGTGCGGCGCATCTGATTTCGCAAGAACGGCAGTTGACTCAACCGGTAGGCCGGCTCGACCCAATAGCCGCTCCCGCGTCGCGAGCGGGCCGTCTCCGCGCGAATATCGAGCGGCAGTGCCAGCGGCTGCCAAATGGCATGAAAGCCAAACAAGTTAGACCGTTCGTCCTGAAGCAGGTGCTGGAACGAGCCTCCGACCTCCAACCGGACTTTGGGGACAAAGATGCCCACGCGTCCTCCGGCAAATCGGTCCGAATCAACCGGTGAGGCGGTTGAGAGCGTCGAGTAGTACAGCGTGTAGTTGAGATTGAGCTGAGGCGCGGCCTTGAAACCTCCGCGCAGCATCGCTCCGGTGCTCGCATTGCTGGGGCCGACTCCGATGGGCAGAATCAACGGGTCGCTTTGCAAATTGCGGACCCAGATGGGGTATAGACGCTCGTTGAAAATGCCGAAAGGCGTGAGAAATCTACCCACGGTCACGGTCAGATAAGGGTTGGCGATAAAGTCCAGCTGGGCGTAGTCGACTTCCTTTTCCAGCTGCCCGTGGAAGCCATTCATACCCGGCTGTTGCGTGAGATCGGACTCGAACGTCGCCCGGGCTTCGACCAGCCACCGTTGGCCGACCGGGACCAGCACCACAGGCATGATGATCGGTCCGAGGTGCGGGTCGCCGCCGTCAAATGTGGTTAGGAATCCGGCGCTACCCTGTAGCAGTGGCACCGGCTTCACCGGCTGAGGATCTTCGGGCTGTGCGTCAACTGCTTGCCCGGCCGAGGATTGCGCGCAGGCAGTCCACGGAAGTGAGAGCCAGAGGAAAGCTGCGCTCAACAAGAAAGTGGCACGCAACCGCCTTACTTTCAAGGACCTACGTGTTCGCTTCAGCGAAGGATCGACAGTCTTATGCGAATTCTCGGTAACGTACACGTTCATTCCTTACAGTTTCCCTATCGAAACTCTACTTTCGGGATTGCCTTCGTAGGCGTCAATGGAACCTGCGACCCGCGGTGCTGCCCTGGCTAATTGCCAATTGGCCCCAGCCTGCTCCGAAATTACAATTCCTTTACTCCTATGGAATGCCTCTAGATCCTCGGTAAGCCTTCTGGGCCTCCAACAGCCCTCGTCGCGACGTTTCATAATTCTTAGAAACATTTCGCGCCGGACTTTCGTATATCTAGCCAAGTACCGGACTTGGGCAACTTGAAAATACAAGTTCGGCCTGGAGAATCCGCTTTTAAGAAAGTCCGCGAAGGAGGCAGTTCACTATGGTCGACCGCACCCGAAGGCTTTCCGCTCTCGCATCCGTTGTGGCCACAATGCTGGCCTTGGCGCCTATCGCAGGATTCGCACAGAACGGCTCGGGCAAGGCACCCGAGACCTCCTCAAACACCGCCCAGTCGGCCTCTTCCTCCAGCAAAGACCGCTGGCTCCACGTTCGCGTCGAAAACCAGGACTCGAAGGATGAGACCCTACGCGTCAACGTGCCCCTCGAGCTGGCGGTGAAGATTCTCCCCACAATCGATCGCGACCGCCTTCATAGCGGCAAGGTCAAGCTCGACGAGATCGATTGCCACGGCATAGACCTGCACGCCCTGCTCGACGCCGTGCGCACCTCCAAAGACGGGGAGTTCGTTACCGTCCAGAGCAAAGAATCCGACGTCCGCGTCGCCAAGCAAAACAACTACTTCCTCGTCCACGTGGTCGACAAGCACCATTCGTCCAAGAACTCACGCGTCGAAGTCAAGGTTCCCATAAGCGTCATCGACGCGCTCTTCTCCGGCGGCAAAGACGAGCTCGACTTGGTTGCCGGCCTACACGCCTTGTCCGCGCAGGGAGACACCGAACTCGTTTCCGTGAAGGACCAGGAAAACACCGTTCGCGTCTGGCTGGACTCCAAGAACGTCAGCGACTAACGAACTGGAAGGGCTCTCTCGGCATCGCTAGGAAGGAACAGAAAGGGGCGGCACCGATATGCTGATCGCGAAGCTAGTCCTGGGTCTTGGCGGAACGATGGTTCTCGCCGGCGCTTACACCTTCCACGAAGGAATCATGCGCGTCGACGAAAGGCACATCGACGGCAAACACGTCCAGGTTTGGGTTCCGGCTGCGATTGTTCCCATGGCCTTGCACTTCGTGCCAAGACACCATCTCGAACGCGCCGCGAGGGAAGCAGGTCCGTGGATGCCGACCCTTCGTGCTCTCACCAAGGAATTGGAGAAGTACCCGGAAGCCCAGCTGGTGGAAGTGCAAGCCCCCGACGCGCACGTCAGCGTTCGCACCCACGGTGGGAAGCTGCTGATTGACGTCTCTGCGCCCGAAGACGAGGTTCACGTCGCATGCCCTCTCGCGATGATAGAGCACGTCGAGCGCGAGCTGGAAGCCAACACGCCTAGTTTGTAAAGCCGGACTCAGGCGCAAGTGAGAGCGCTCGCTAAGGTCCGCACCTGCTACATTTACCCGCGCGTGGGCGTTACTGCGGATTTTGTTGCTTCTGTCCCGCCGCCTGCCGGCCGAAGGCCTGCGGATCGAACTTGCTCACCGGACCGGTAATGTGGTCCGTCGCCCCGTTGATAATCTTTACCAAGACCATGGTTTCATGGTCGTTGACCGACTTCACCATGCCCATTGGCGTGACCTTGTCGCTCACCCACACGTCTCCGACGCCCTCGTCTTTCTTCCAGTGTGCGCAGCTGAACGTGCCCGCGGGAACCGTGATGGATTCGCTGCCCACCTTGTGCCACTTTTGCATTTCTTCCTTCATGTGGTTGTTGGTCTTATCTTTGGAGTCAAAGGGCATTTCCATCGCCGGCTGGCCCGGCACTTGAAAGACAATTTTCTTCATCTCAAATTCGTTGGTCACCAGCATCTTGCTGTACATCAGCCCTCCGCTGGCACTTTTGGGGCCTTCGTGTCCCACTTCCATCCACCATCCCTGCTGGCCGTCGACCATCTCTTTTCCCACGATGGTCATTTCCATCTGAGTTGGTTTGTCCTTGCCGGTTCGCTGCATCTCGTACAGGCCGCCGCTGCCGACAACGGGCTTGAAAATGTCGGTGATATTCGGCTTGTTGAAAATGTTCATGCCCAGCTGCGCGGACCCGCGGCTGGTCACGCTTAGACACACAACTGCCGCCAACAGCACGATTTGTATTCGCTTCATCAATGTCTCCTTTGGCCGATCACCTTTTGAATTGTTCCGCTGAAGCCTGTTCTTGCAGATTATACGATCACAGAGGCTGGCGTTCTTTGCGAGGTCTTGTATGAGTTACGATGGTATGTCGCCGTGGTAAGCGCCCCACTTTACCTTGCACGCGCCTACTCGTACGCTAGCGCCACCACTGGATCGTAACTGGCAGCGCGCAGCGCCGGATAGGCGACCCCTGCAGCCGCACCGACCAATGCCAGGACGATCGACGCAACGATCCAACGCGGTGAGATCAGGATCATCAGCCCAGGATTCACCTCTCTCAGTATCGCTTGGGTCAGAAACGTCACCAAGATGCCCAGGCCTGCCCCCAACAGGGTCAGGACCAGGGTCTCACCCAACAGCATCCGCACGACGTCCAGGCGCGAAAACCCGAGCGCCTTCAGTATCCCCACTTCGCGAGTCCGTTCCATCACCATGGTGTGCATGTTCAGTAGCACCACCAGGAAGCTGATCACGATGCCCAGCCCTACCATCGACCTGACGAACGGCTTTAACTCCGGCAAGTTCGACGAACTCATCAGCGATACGTATTCCTGCATCGAGCGAACCCGGTTGTCGGGCGACAATTTCAAGATGTCCGCCCGTGTTCCCTCCGTGTCGCCTCTGCTTCGCACGTAGAACATCGACACGCGGTTCTCCACTCCCAAAAGCTCTTGCGCCTGCTTCAGCGACACAAAGAACCTCGCCCCTTTGCCGTGCGCCACGATTCCCTGGAGCGTAAACACGTGATTTAGCAGCGTTACGTGATCGCCCACCTTCAAATGCTTGGACTGCGCAATAATGTCGTCCGCCAAAACCTGGTCCGGCGCATCCAGCGGCTTCCCCGCCCGAAACAAGAAGCCCCGGCTAAGCGCGTTAAACCGTTTGTAATCGATGCCGTAGATCATGATGAGGTTCTTCGGGTCGGTAAGAATCACCGTCGGCGCAACTTCGTCCACGCCGGGCAGCGCTCCAATCTGATCCCCCAAGCTCTCGGGCATCACCGCGCTTGAGAATGCGAAGAAAATGGAAGCGTTAGGAGGCTGTACCAGGATGTCAGCGCCGACGCCTTCCACGCGCTTGCCCCATTCCGAAATCACACCCGAAGTGAGGCCCACAATTAGCAACACGAGAATGACTTGAATCGCAATCGCTACGACGCTGAGCGCGCAACGCAGCGGCCGGGCAACGATGTTGCCCCAAAACATTTGCAGCAGGGAGAAAGGCGCGTCGAGCGTCTCATTCATTCGGAAAATCCGCTCGGCACTGTATCATCCAGCGTTTCAAGTGGCAACGCGTCGGAACGCGGAAAGCACGAAGCGTGCCGAATCGCGTTCCAAATATTTCTGCGCTGTAAAGTTTTCAACACAAGTGTTGATAAGTATGTGGAAAATGCGCCTTCATCCGACGCTAACTACACGGTTCTCAGTATCCTGAACCACTTTGCACTATTTCGGTGCAACCTCGCTCGCTCTGAACTCTTGCAACTCTCCGAACGTTTCTCTCAATACCAACGTGGCGGCTTTTCCAGATGCACCTTGAACGTTTGCTTCGCCTCGTTGATGTCGTACCAACGCCCATACGTCTTCCATCCGTCCGCGACTACTTGAATCAAGACCCGGCCCATCGGGGCGTTCGGAATATGCGCTGTGCCGTCGCGATTGGTCTTCACATTCATTTCCGTCACCTTGTCTCTCCGAATCTTGCGATCTTCGACGTACTTAACATAGACGCTCGCATTTTCGACGGGAACTTCCTGGTCGCCGCCGGAGACTTCCACGGTGACCCGCGAGGTAACCGGATCGGCCTTCCCTGCTTGGGGTTTGCCGGCGTCGGCCGGTGGATTCTGCGCCCTCAGAACAACAGGCACAGCTCCGAGGACGAAGATCGCCACGCATACTTTCATTGTTTGCCGGAATCTCATCTTGCTTCTTACTCCATCCTCCACGGAGCGGCCCGCTCGGTCAAGCCTCTCCGATACTTCTTCGATGCCTGCGCTGAAGCACCCGCTGCTCCTGTCGTTATCCCTTCCGGCGTCGTTTCGTGTGCCGAAACTTTCTTCCACGGCGTGTTTGACGGAGCGGTTTTCCTACGGTACCTTCTCTTCAGCGCCGGCTCGGCTCTTGAGCATCGTTCGGCACGCAAGCGACGAGCCCGCTTACGCCAGCTGTCCGCCACGCTCTTCAGTCCGCTGCAAGGCCTGAGATTCCGTCCATTTTTTGACTGCGCGGAACGTGGCGCTAACTTCTCCGCGCCGCAGGGTTAAGCCGGAATGTTGACTGCTTGTCAGGCACTCAGAAATAGGAGACCTCATGGGTTTTGCCACCAACGCCATTCATGTAGGCCAGGAACCCGATCCCTCGACCGGCGCCATCGTCGCTCCCATCTACCAGACCTCGACGTACGTGCAGTCCGAGCTCGGCAAGGACAAAGGCTACGACTACGCCCGCACCAACCATCCCAACCGCAAAGCCCTCGAGCGCACCGTGGCGAAGCTCGAGGGAGGCCAGAGCGCTTACGTTTTTTCTTCCGGCATGGCCGCGATCGATGCGGTGTTTCGCCTGCTGCGCCCCGGAGATCACGTGGTTCTTTCCGAAGCCGTCTATGGCGGCGTGTTCCGTCTTTCGACGCAGCTCCTCGTGCATTTCGGCTTGGAATTCACCTTCGTCGACACGTCCTCGACGGACTCGGTGCGGAATGCCCTCCGCCCAAACACGAAGATGCTCTACGTAGAGACGCCCACCAATCCGACCCTGCGTGTGGCAGACCTCACCGCAATGGCTAAGCTCATCGAAGACCGCGGCGTGACCCTCGTGGTCGACAACACCTTCCTGAGTCCCTATCTCCAGCGCCCCATTGAGTTTGGCGCGCACATCGTCGTGCATTCGATGACCAAGTATCTGAACGGCCACAGCGATTCCACCGGTGGCGCCGTGGTTCTTACCCGCCTCGAAGACGCCGAAAAAATCTACTTCATCCAACGCTCTGCCGGCACGGGACTAGCTCCCATGGATTGCTTCCTGGTCTCGCGCGGAATCAAGACGCTGGCGGTGCGCATGCTCCAGCACAACGCCAACGGGATTTCCGTAGCGCGCCACCTGGATGCGCACCCCAAAGTCCGCAAAGTGCACTACCCGGGACTTTCGTCGCACCCGCAACATGAGATTGCCCGCAAGCAGCAGCGAGGTCCCGGCGCGATGCTGTCCTTCGATCTGGAAAATCTCGACGCGGCCCGGCGTTTTCTCAATCAAGTGAAGCTGTGCTCGCTGGCTGAGAGTCTTGGCGGTGTCGAGACGCTGATCTCGCTGCCGGCACTGATGACCCACGCCTCCATGCCGCAGGAGGTCCGCGAACGCGTGGGCATCACCGAGGGCCTTGTGCGCCTCTCCGTCGGTATCGAAGACGTCGAAGACATCATCGCCGACCTGGACCAAGCTCTTCTCCACGTGTAGCCCACTCGCGCGCAATTACCGGACAGCCAACGGCTGCCAGCTCGGTCGAACGGTCTCGTCCGACCCGATCATTGACTCTCTCTCCCACCCAACCTAGAATCCCGCCACATGCCCGATCCGCATTCGCTTCGCTGGCCTGCTAATTCCATCACCGAGCAGAGGGCCTAACGCTTTCGTTGACCCAGGCTAGGTATTTGCGTGATCCGGCGGTGATCGGTAGAGCGATAAATTCCGGTACGTCGTAGCTGTGCAGCCGCAGCACCTCGCTTTCGAGTTCCTTAAGGCGCTTCGCGCTGGTTTTGATGACCATCAAGACTTCGCGGGCACTCGTTACTTTTCCTTTCCAGCGATAGATCGACTGGATCGGCCCGAGCACGATATTCACACAGGCCGCCAGCTTCTTCCTCACCAGCTTGTTTGCGATCGTGCGTGCTTCCAGAATCGTCCCGCAGGTTACCAGCACCACTCGGGTTTGTTTATCCGCGATCATGATGAACTCCTAAGCGGCTTCGGTGCTCGACGCTTTGCTCTCTTACGACTCCGGGCTAGAATACAGCGCCATGAGCTCTTCCCCCATCAAGTTCGGCACTTCGGGCTGGCGCGGCCTGATCGCCGACGATTTTACGTTTGCGAACGTGCGCCTCGCGGTTACCGCCATCGCCAATCACGTCAACAACCACAAGAAGAATTCCACGATTCTGGTCGGCTACGATACGCGCTTCTATTCCGAGGAATTCTCGCAACTCGCCGTAGACATTCTCCAGCAGAATCATATCCGGCCGCTGCTTTGCGAAACCTTCACACCAACGCCCGCCATCGCCTACGAAATCACACGCCGCAAACTCGATGGTGCCATCAACTTCACCGCCAGTCACAATCCCGCGCAGTACCATGGGTTGAAGTTCTCTTCCTCGGACGCGGGGCCGGCGCTGCCTGAGGTCACCAAGGACATCGAGGTCCGTGCCGCCAAGATCGCTGACAAAGGCGGCGTTTCCAAGTCCGCGGTATCCCACAACGAAAAGAAGCCCGAAACTGTCAATCTTCGCGAGACGTATCTGAAGCGTCTTGAGGAGCTGGTGCACTTCGACACGCTCCGCAAAGCGAAAACAAAATTCGTCGTCGATGCACTCCACGGCTGCGGCGCCGGCTACTTGGACCGCGCCCTCGCCGATCACAAAGTCTCCGTGCAGGCGATGCGCACGGATCGCGATTGCCTGTTCGACGGCACCGGTCCCGACGTCTCCGAAGAAAATCTTGCGCCGCTAAGTAAAGCTGTAATCGATACGAAAGCCGCCGCCGGCCTCGCTACCGACGGCGATGCCGACCGCTTCGGCATCATCGACCGCGACGGCACTTGGGTGTCACCGAATCACATCCTCGCGCTCGTGTACGATTATCTCGTGGAGTCGCGCGACTGGAAGATGCCCGCAGCCCGCAGTGTCGCTACTTCGCAGATGATCGATGCGGCGGCGAAATCACACGGCCAATCGACGTTTCAGACGCCGGTCGGATTCAAATATATCGGCCAGCTCATTCGTGAAGACAAAATCGCGTTGGGTGGCGAAGAAAGCGCTGGTTTGACGATTCGTGGCCACGTTCCAGAAAAAGATGGAATCCTAGCGTGTCTCCTGGTGGCCGAAATGCTCGCCGCTCGCGACGGCTCCTTGGAAGAGCAGATCAAGCAACTGTTCAAGAAACTGGGACGCGAATTCTGGCCGGTGCGCGAAAATCTGCACCTCAGCGACGAACAAAAGGCAAATGCCGTCAAAAAGGTCGCGGTGGACTCTTCGACACTGGTTGGCCGAAAAGTAGTTTCCGTGGATCGCACGGACGGCGCAAAATTCGTGTTCGACGATGGGAGCTGGATACTGCTGCGGCTGTCGGGCACCGAGCCGCTGCTTCGCTTGTACGTCGAGGCGAATAGCCCGAAGGCTTCCGCGCGCTTGGTTAAAGAGGCGACCGAGTGGGTACTGAAAAACTGAGCATGGATATCAAGAGGGGATTTCCCGAGTTTCTCGAAGAACATGGTCGGGCCCTGATCGGGCTCTTTGTTCTGGCGCTGGTGGTTCATGATGTTTTCGGTGCGCATGGATTCATCGCCATGCGTCGAACGCAAAACGAAATCAACAGAGTGAGAAAAGACATCGACCGGCTAAGCTCCGAAAACGCAGAGCTGGGTGAGCAAGTGAAAGCGCTAAAGAGCGACCCGCACTTGATCGAGAAGATCGCCCGCGAGGAGCTGCAGCACGCGAAGCCGGGCGAGGTGATCATCCGGATTCCGCAGTCGCAGCAACCGTCACCGGACCCGCCTGCAAAGCCTTAGCGGGCCGTTTTTTCCGCGTACGCCAAATCGACAGAGCTAACATAGACAGAAAAATGGCCAGCAATCCGGCCGTGGCTTTCGCGATGCTACACTGCCCTTTCGGCAAGATGGAAAGTCGTCCGTAGACAAATTCGATGTGCACCCAATAGACCAGCAGAGAGGTCTTGCCTAATTGAGCGATGGGGCTGAAGCCTTTTTGAGCGAGGCCCCAACGGCACCATGTGTAGACTGCAGACAGAATCAGCAAGAGAATGCCGCAACGCATCAGGAAAAAATTCGGACTCGTGTGCCAATAGTCGTAGATCGCGGGTGAGTACAAATGGATGGGACCCGCGTCGAAGAGTAAAGACAGCGCACAGGCCAGGACGCCGATACCAGCGATGCACGCAAAAACGGCTGCTTCTTTTCGCTTCGCAACGTCCGAAAAGAGAAGGAAGCCAACCGCTAAGCCAGCAAACGCAAACGCCGACCAAGGAAACAGAGGAAAGAGCCAGGGTTGCGGCCGGCCAAAGGCATGGACGCCGTTGAGGTAGGACTCAAGGGGCCACGGCAGCCAGCTCAGCCGAGCGGAGGTCCAGAGCAGCGGCGTCATCAAAGCGACGAAGGCCGCCACCGCGAGTGCCCCACCGATGGCACGGTCGCGCGAAGCCGCGACGCGGATCGTTTGCGGAGAAGCCGGCAACAGATGCTCGTTCGGCTGCGTTCTCTCCGATCGGGAAGCGGTGAACCAGCACAACACGCCCATCAAAATCATAGACAGGCCCAGAATGTTGAGGACGTCGACGCGAAACAAGTCCGTCCACGACACCCACTTGTACCCCAGGATGAATTCCTGAACGCGGAACAACAATCCCAGACCAAAAATCTCAGCACCACGAAGAATCGTCGTCTTCGCGATGGCGCCGCGCGTGGCCCCCTTTTCCAGAAGCTTCTGCGTGACCAATGCGAAGGAGATACCGGCAAGGAAGATGAACAAGGGCGCTGGGAGAGTGCCGCCGAGTTGGGACCATGCGTAGAGGGCGGATTTCCGCGCTTCGGGAGTCAGCCACGAGTTGTAGCAGTGCGTCTGGAACATCAGCACGCACGCGAGCCCGCGCATCCAGTCGATGTAAGCGAGACGACTGGCGGGTTGGAGTTGCGGCGTCATTGAGGCAGGTGGTTCATTGCCAGAATTAGTTTTGCAATATTTCGAGTTGAGATTCCTCGGACATCCTCATCGGATGTTCTCAGAATGACAATTGCTGCCAGCAGGCTGCACCTCGCGCCGCGTCGCTTGGCATAGATGACATGATGACCTTGCCTCTACAACTTCTTGACTGCAGCTGCTGCGTTACAATCCTTTCTTGGCTCTGACGCGGCAACTCGGCACTCTTTCGATGCTCGGCTTGTGGGCCGTGCTGTGTTTCGTCGGCGTTTTGTACGCCACTTGGCATGGTTACGGCGGCCGCGAATTCGCCGCGACACTCACGGCTTTTGCCTGCTACTTCGCCGTGATGCTGCTGTTCGCCGCGCAGGGCGTGCCGGAGTTTCTCGGGCAGCGTTTCGGCGCGGGAAGCGGCTATCTGCTCGGCATGGCCGTGATTCTTGCATACCTGATTTACGCTGTCGGAACAAACACTTTTGCGTTCTCGCGTGTCGCGGCCGTTGCTGCCTGGGTGTTCGTTCCGCTGGGTCTGGCGGCGTCGGCGGAACGCGAAGGGCCTGGAGTCTGGCAGGATTATGTGACGCTCGCGGGCGTGTGGGTCGCGGTGAAATTCTCGCCTTCGCACTGGCTGTGGCCCTATCCCGGTGGGCGCCTCGCCTACGTTTTTACCGTGCTCCTCGCCGCGAACGTGGCGCTCGCGACGTTTGTGCTTGTGCGGCGGTTGGCAGGGGTGGGTTACAACATCGGCTGGGGTCATCGCTGGAGTCTTTACATCCTCGGAAGCTTCCTGGCGTTCGCCGCGATCGCGATTCCGCTCGGCACGGCGACGCATTTCATCCAGTTTGCGCCACGCTGGGCGGAGTGGAAGGCGCAGCCGCTGCTGGCGCTGGCGATCCTGTGCTTCACGGCCTGGCCGGAAGAGTTTTTGTTTCGCGGCTTGCTGCAGAACCTGCTGGCGAGGTCGACGAAGAGTGATCTGGCCGGCTGGTGGACGGCCTCGGTGCTGTTTGGCTTCTCGCACATCACAAACATGGGTTTCCCGAACTGGCGGTATGTAATTTTGGCGTCGATCGCCGGATTGTTTTACGGCTGGACGTGGCGCAAGACTGGATCGATATTCGCTTCGGCGATTGTGCACGCACTTGTCGATGCGACCTGGCATTTTTTGTTTCGGAGTGGCTAAGGCCAATTCCCAGCGGGACTTTCGCGGCTTGGTCTTGCGGAACTAATGCGGAGTAGATAGCGTACCTTTGCTGTGGGGGCGACGATGGAAACGATGTGGCAGGACGTACAGTTCGCCGCGCGGATGATGCGGAAGAACTTGGGGTTCACGGCGGCGGCGGTATTATGCCTGATGCTGGGAATTGGCGCGACGACTGGGATTTTTACGGTGGTGAACGCGGTTTTGCTGCGACCCCTTCCCTACGCGCATCCGGAGCAACTGATCCGGGTGTACACCGAGTTTCCCACGTTTCCGAATGGAGGGCTGCCGCGGTTCTGGACCTCGGCAGCGGAATTTCTCGATTTGCGGCGGGACACGCACTCGTGGGCGTCGCTGGATGCGTGGGGGACGACGGGAGCAAATCTGGGAGGCAAGACGCAGCCGGTACGGGTGACGGCGGCGTACGTGAGCGGCGGACTGCTGAATAGCCTGGGAGCACAGCCGACGGTGGGGCGGCTGATCTCGGCCGCGGACGATGCGCCTGGCGTGGAGGGGGTGGCGGACATCTCATACGGGACGTGGAAGAGCGTGTTTGGCGGCGATCCGGATATCGTGGGACGCGAGACCCGACTGGATGGAAAGAAGTGCACCATCATCGGCGTGATGCCGAGGGGATTTCAGTTTCCGCCGGGAGAGGAGGATCCGGCGCAGTTGTGGTCGGCGTTGCAGATCGATCCAGCCAATCCTGGAGGGCGCAGCTCCCACAACTACTACTTGCTGGGGCGGCTGAAGCCCGGAGTTTCGGCCGCGCAAGCGCAGGGGGAGATGGCCGCGTTAGTGCAGTACGCAGGGGAACACCGTGCGCCGAAAACGCATAGTTTCGATCCGAAGAACCACACGTTGGTGAGTTATCCGCTGCAGGCGGAAGTGGTGTCGAGCGTGCGGCCGGCGCTACTGATGCTGCTAGGAGCGGTGGGGTTCGTGCTGCTGATCGCCAGCGTAAACGTGGCGAATTTGCTGCTGGCACGCGCGGAGGCGAGGAGACGGGAGATTGCCATTCGTGGTGCGCTGGGAGCAGGATTGCCGCGCCTGGCGCGACAGTTTGTGACCGAAGGAATTCTGCTAGCGATGTGCGGCGCGATTTTAGGACTGGCGCTGGCGTGTGGAGGCGTGCGGCTGGTGCAACTGACCAATGCCGGAGGAATACCGCGAGCAGACGAGATCGTGATGGATTGGCGGGTTTTGGTTTTTACGCTGGTGACGAGTCTTGTGACTGGCGCATTGTTCGGTCTGGCGCCGTTGGTGCCGCTTCTGGTCAGTGGGATATCCGACTCATTGAAGGATACGGCCGGGAGCACGACGGCGGCTGGCGGGGCTCAGTTGTTTCGCCGGACACTGGTCGTCGGTGAATTGGGGATGGCGCTGGTGCTGCTGATCGGATGCGGGCTGATGCTGCGCGCATTCTGGAAGCTGCAAGAGGTGCACACCGGTTTCGCAGCGGACAATGTGATCACCATGCGCGTATCGCTGCCGAGTGGGACCTATACGGATAATGCGAAGATCGCAAGTTTCTGGACGCGGCTGGATGAGCGGATCACCCAGCTGCCTGGAGTGCAATCGGCGGCGCTCGTTTCAGGCCTGCCGCCGCTACGCCCGCCGAACATGAACGACACGGATATCGAAGGATTCGTTAAGAAAGAGGGAGGGCCGATTGAAAACGTCGATTTCTACCAGTCGGTGAGCAAGGACTATTTCGCGACGATGGGCATCCGCTTGATGGACGGGCGGGTGTTCGATGACCGAGACGTGAAAGACGCGCCGCCGGTGGCGGTCGTAAATCGCACGATGGCGAACACCTTCTGGCCGAACCAAAATGCGGTTGGCCGACATATCCGGCCAATTGGAGGGAAAGACGCGCCATGGTGGACCGTGGTGGGCGTGGTGGACGACGCAAAGAATGCGGGGCTCGACCGGCCGGCGGGTACGGAATTGTATCTGGCGTACCGGCAGGCGGAGGCTTTAGGCGTATCGGACATGTATGTGGTGATGCGGGCGCGAAGCGGGAATCCGGGCTTGCTGGCGGGGGCCGTGCGGGGACAGTTGAATGATCTCGACGCGTCACTGCCTCTCGCAGATGTGCGGCTGATGGACGACGTGCTGGAACGAGCGCAGGCGCGGCCAAGGTTCCTGACGCTGCTGCTGACGTTATTTTCGGCGGTAGCGCTGGCGATTGCGACGGTGGGGATTTATGGCGTGGTGTCGTATTCGGTGGCGCGGCGAACCAAGGAGTTTGGTCTGCGGATGGTCCTGGGCGCCCAAGGCGGAGACGTGCTCGGCTTGGTGATGAAGCAGGGCGCGGGAATGGTCGCGGTTGGATTGGTGGCGGGATTGGTCACGGCCTTGGCGTTGACGCGATTGATGGCGAGCTTGCTGTTTGGAGTTGCGCCGACCGATCTGGCAACGTTTGCGAGCGTGACGGTGCTGCTGGCAACGGTTGCGCTGGCGGCGTGTTATGTGCCGGCGCGGCGGGCTACGCGGGTGGATCCGATCCAAACGCTGCGGTATGAGTGACTGGACGGATGCGCGGCAGGTTGGGTAGAGTCACGACATGGACTCGACCGGAAAACCAATCTTCACAACGGAAGAACAGATTGAATTTGCGTGGCACAACTTTGAGGACCAACAAGCAATTATTCGCGCGGCCGATCTGAAGGCTGGGTATCTGGTGCCGTTCTTGTTGTTTTTTGGGGCCAGCACGATACCGCTGGGCACGGAAGTGGCGCCGAAGATGCGATGGAGCGATACTGCAGGAGCGGCGGCGAGCGGTTTGTATATTTTGACGTATGCGTTACTGACGGTGGGATTTGTCCGGTCACTGGTCCTGATTTCGCGAGCGATGACGCCTCGAATTGCCCGGCATCACCAGTCGCCGAAGGAGGGCGCAGGGCTGCTGTACTACGAGCACGTGTTGCGGCACAAGGACGGCGATGCGTATTACGCGGCGGTGTCGAAAGCAGGGCCGGAGCAGATCTTGAGGAACATCACGGAGCAGGTTTTTGAGCTGTCGCTAATTTGCAAAGCGAAGCTCGAGAACTTGCGAGGGTTCGCGGTGTCGTTCAAGTGGACCGTTGTGGCGTGGTGCGTAAGCACGGCGATTGGATTTTGGATTATCGGTCGGAAGTAGTTCGCCTGTGAGCGCGCTGCTAAAAGGTGATCGCGCGTCCTAGGCCTGCTAGCAAGAAGCCAGCGGCGGCAAAACCAAGGATCAACCAAAACCAACTGAAGGGCAGCGCACGGGTCAGTGTTGGCTGGGACTCAACAGGCTCCGATATGAATGCTGGGACGAAGAGCAAACCCAGATTTAGTCCGAACGAGGCGGCCACGACTCCGATGACGACGACACCATGGTTGACGGGGTCGAGAACCGCTCCAGCCGTAAGCAGGGTCCCGGCAGTGAGGTACGCGGCAAGCACGAGACGCCACAAGTCGCGATAGGCGAGTTCAGTGTTCTCGATGAGATTCCGCAGTGTCGCAACAGCGAATCGGAGGGCCGGACGATAGATCAACACGCCGGCGGCGGCAAGAAGGGTGCGCCAAAGCCACGGCGGATTGAACATCGCAATGATGATTGACCAGTCGCCGGTGTCTGTAACAGCCGAGTACAAGAGGCGCCCGGAATTCATCAGACTGACGCACGCGAAAACCCATAGAAAATACCAACTGGACGTGAATCGCTTGTCACCGCGCACGAGAAGGGCGGCAATTCCGCCCAGCGCAAGGATGGCGACGGTTCCGCAGGCACCCGCAAGACGGGTTGGTGTGTTGACCTGCGCGAAAATCGCTGACCCGGTCATCCAGGGAGCACCGGCGAAGCGAGCAGCGATGGCGGGACCGAGCACTTGCCGCGCGATGCCAACGAATGCCGACGCGACCGCCGCGATGGAAACTAAAGTAAGCATGCTAGGGCGTGTTCTCTGGATGGGAGCCTTTGCAGCGATGTCGGAGGGAGTAGGGGACATACGGCGTCCGAATGCTAGCGGAAAAAAGGTATTAGAGGACAGCTTAGGTACGCACCAGGACAGCCAGCATGCGCTTACCGCACGACGCCGGACATCGGAGACGAGGCGGCGGCGTAGAGGCGCTTGGGCATGCGGCCGGCGAGGTAGGCTTTGCGGCCGGCAATCGTCGCGTCGCGCATGGCTTCGGCCATAAGGGCGGCGTCTTGGGCTTCGGCGATGGCGGTGTTCATGAGGAGTCCTTCGGCGCCGAGTTCCATGGCTTGCGCGGCGTCGGAGGCGGTGCCAACGCCCGCATCGACGATCAGGGGAACTTCGGTTATGCGTTCGCGAAGAATGCGTAGGTTGGCGGGATTTTGGATGCCCAGGCCCGAGCCGATGGGAGCGGCGAGCGGCATCACAGCGGCGGCCCCCGCGTCGATCAGTTTGCGGGCAGCGATCAGGTCGTCGTTGGTGTAAGGAAGGACGACGAAACCCTCCTTGACGAGCACGCGCGTTGCTTCGATGAGCTGCTCGGTGTCGGGGAAAAGAGTTTGCTGGTCTCCGATAACTTCGAGCTTGACCCAATTGGAGAGGCCGACTTCGCGGCCGAGGCGTGCTGTGCGGATAGCTTCTTCGGCGGTGTAGCAGCCGGCGGTGTTGGGTAGGATGAACATTTTGTCGCGGTCGATGAAGTCGAGAAGCGATTCTTTCGAGCGATCGGTAAGATTGACGCGGCGCACGGCGACAGTGACCATGTCCGCGCCGGAAGCGGCGTGAGCGCGCGCCATCTCCGCGAACGAGCGATACTTACCGGTACCAACAATCAGCCTGGAGCGAAACGCGCGGCCCGCGATAACTAGTTCGTCTGCCATAGGGTCCCCGGCAAGATCTTAGACCTCTCAACGCGTAGGGACAAATCGTAAGGGGAGAAACTTAGGGAAAGTACGCCGCGGAAGATATTTCCGCAGGGCAACCCTGCAATCTCTTCGTCGCCTCTTAGTTATTACGCATTTGTGCCCGATTTTAACAGGGTTCTTGGACCTAAGGAGAAACTACTGTATTCCTACAAGATACCGGCCGAGGCGCGTCTTCACTCAACGCTGCCCGGCACCCATGAAATGTTCGCTGATCGCACAAACTGGAACCTGGCTCCGAACCGCCTGAGCGAGGCGCTCGCCCAGCACTTGTCGGCTGGAAGGCGGCTATTTGACCTGAGTGCGTCGAATCCCACCGAGGGCGGGTTTGAGTTCAACGGCGAGGCGATCCTGCAATCACTCTGCAATGAGACGGCGCTTACCTACGTGCCCGATCCGAAGGGGCTGCTACGGGCGAGGCAAACAGTGGCGGAGTACTACGCCGGGCGCGGCGATGAAGTTTCCGTGCAGGACATCATCCTGACGACGAGCACGAGCGAGGCATACTCGTTTGTGTTTCGAACCCTTTGCAATCCAGGCGACGAGCTCTTGGTGCCGGCACCGAGCTATCCACTGTTCGGTTTCCTGGCGGACATCCACGACGTGAGACTCGTACAGTATCCGCTCCTTTATGACTATGGCTGGCAGATCGATTTTCATGCCCTGGAAAAGGCGATCACGCCGCGAACGCGCGGGGTGATTGTTGTGAACCCGAACAATCCCACCGGCCATTTTGTGAAACCCGACGACCTGACGATGCTGAACGAAATTTGTTCCGTGCGGCGGATGGCGCTGGTGGCGGACGAGGTGTTCCTGGATTTCGCGTACGGCGAATCCAACGCGCGCCGGGAAGTGGTGAGGAACCCGCGTCCTCGTGGAATGGCCGGCAGAAAACCGGCGAGCCTAGCGGTGAATACCGGCGCGCTGACCTTTACGATGAGCGGTCTCTCAAAGATTTCCGGATTGCCGCAGATGAAAGCGGCATGGCTGGTGGCGAGCGGCCCGCAGGAAGTGAAAACAAAAGCTCTGGAGCGGCTCGAGGTCATCGCCGACACCTACCTATCCATGAATGCTCCGGTGCAACTGGCGCTGCCGGAGCTGCTGCAACAACGGCACGGATTTCAGAAGCAGGTGATGACGCGAGTGCGGAGAAACGTAGCGGAATTGGATCGCCAGTTGACCCAGAAGAAATCGTGCAGCCGCCTGGAGATCGAGGGCGGGTGGTACGCCGTGTTGCGGGTGCCGGCGACGCGGTCAGACGACGACCTTGCGGTGGAATTGCTGACAACGAAAGGCATTTATGTGCATCCCGGGCACTTCTACGATTTTGCGACGGATGGGTATTTGATTGTGAGCTTGATCATGCAGGAGCGGGAGTTCGCTGAAGGGATCCGGTTGCTGCTGTCGATGTTCTGATTGCTCAAAGAGTGCTGGCTCGCCCAACAACGGAACACAGCCAGAAATGGCTGTGCCACTCAAACCCGAGAATAAACGTGATACCCAGGATCAGTTCTGGAGAATGGGGCGAGGCTCGGCCACGTCGGCGTAGAGTTGCGTGATGACGCTGCTGTAACGTTGTTCGACGACGCGTCGCTTGAGCTTCATGGTGAAAGTAAGGCTGCCGTTGTCAAAGGTGAAATCCTCGGGCAACAACGCGAAGCGTTTGATGGTTTCCCACTGACCGAGATGCGAGGTCAAGCGCTGCACCTCGCCGTCAACGAGCGCGCGCACCCACGGATGAGCGACCATGGCTTCGTTCGTCGTGAAGCTAATGCCTTGCTCCGCGGCTTTGGCCGATACGGTCACCGGATTCGGCACCAGTAGCGCCACCACAAACTTCCGCTGATCGCCGACGACCATCGCGTTCAAGATGTACGGACTGGTCTTGAGCGCATTCTCGATGGGTTGCGGAGCGACAAACTTTCCGGCGGCGGTCTTCAGCATGTCTTTCTTGCGATCGGTGATGAAAAGATAGTTGTCGGAATCGAGATATCCGATGTCGCCGGTGTGAAACCAGCCGTCTTCGCCGATGACTTCGCGCGTGGCGTCGGCGCTCTTGTAGTAGCCCTGCATGACACAAGGACCCTTCGCCAGAATCTCGCCATCATCCGCGATCCGAATCAGAACGTTGGGGATCGGTTTTCCGGAACTGCCGACGCGGTTCTGCGGATAATTGGAAGTCAGAACCGGCGAGGTCTCCGTCAAACCGTATCCCTGATAAATCGGTATTCCGATGGACCAGAAGAACTCCGCGAGATCCTTCGAGAGCGGTGCGCCGCCGGAAAAAACAATCCGCAAGCGGCCGCCAGTTCCGGCGCGAATCTTGGAATAGGCGATCTTGTTGGCAAGCGACCATTGGAGCTTTAGTGCAGGACCAGCCGATCCGGCTCCGGAACGCCACGGCGCAGCGCGCTTGGCGACATCCATCGACCAGTCAAAAAGCTTGCGCTTGACGCCCGAGGTCTTGCTGCCCTGCTCCATGATGCGAGCGTAGATTTTCTCGAACACGCGAGGGACCGCGGCAAGAACGGTGGGCTGCACTTCCAGGAGTGCTTGCGATAGGAAATTGACGTCCTCCACGTAGGCGATCGTGATGCCATTGAAGAGGAGAACGTAGTCCATGGTCCGGCCGTAGATGTGGGCCAACGGCAGGAAGGACATGGCAACGTCGACGCCCGCCGTCATGGCGGTGGTGATGCAAGAATCCGTGGTATTCGAGCAGATATTGGTGTGAGTGAGCATGACGCCCTTGGGCTCACCCGTCGTACCGGACGTATAGATGATGGACGCGAGCTGTCCCGGGAGCACCTGAGAGGCGCGCATGCGATACGCAGCAATCTCGGCGCCGCCCGCGGAGGCGATCAGCGTCTCGTAGCGGAGGCATTCCGTGGGAAGGTCGGCGCCACCGTCGGCGACGATGATGTGTTCCAACTCGGGCAATTGTGGGCGGCGATCAAGCAACTTCTGCAGTTGAGGCGCGCCCGCTACGATGATCACCTTCGCGCCCGCGTGTTTCAAGATGTAGGTCATGCGGTCCGGCGACTCGTTGAAGTAAACGGGGACGGTAATGCCGCCCGCGCCGGTGATAGCAAAATCCGAGGTGTGCCACTCCGGCCGATTGGTCGCAAACAAGGCCACACGATCACCGGGCTTCACGCCCAATTCGACCAGCGCCAGGGACAGACCCGCCGCGCGGCGGAGGAATTCGGCTGAGGAGATCGGCTCCCAAAGGTTGCCACGACGCGTCAATTGAGCGCGAGGATTGGGAAGTGAGTCGATGGAGTTCAGAAACCGCGAGGGAAGAGTGCCGTAGGTCATCGAGGTTTTTCTCACTTTACTCTAACCGTTTGGCCTGCGCAATTCCTAGTGACCTTGCGGCCTAGGACTTTGGTTGGCATCACACACGTAGCGCGACTTTGGCGTGGTGGTGCAAACCGCATGTCGCTGCGCTAAGATGAGCACGGAGCCAATGGATGAGCGCGATTTCTGGAACCGTCAGCGATGCTTCGTTGTCCAAGGGACCGTTTCGAGCGGCCCGTGGCACGCAGATTTCCTGCAAGGGGTGGCAACAAGAAGCGGCCCTGCGGATGTTGATGAACAACCTGGACCCTGACGTTGCCGAGAAACCCGAAGACTTGGTCGTCTATGGCGGCACCGGGCGCGCGGCTCGGAATTGGGAATGCTTTCACGCGATCGTACGATCGCTAAAGGAGCTTGCCGCCGATGAAACGCTCTTGGTGCAATCGGGCAAGCCGGTGGCAGTCTTTCGCACCCATGAATACGCGCCTCGGGTGCTGCTATGCAATTCCAACCTCGTAGGTCACTGGAACAATTGGGATCGCTTCCACGAGCTCGACCGCGCCGGGCTGATGATGTACGGGCAGATGACCGCGGGGAGCTGGATTTACATCGGCACGCAAGGAATTCTGCAAGGGACCTTCGAAACGTTCGCGGCGGCGGCGACGAAGCATTTCGGCGGAACCCTGGCGGGCAAGCTGGTGGTGACTGGCGGGATGGGTGGCATGGGTGGTGCGCAACCGCTGGCTGCCACGATGAATGGCGGAGCGTTCCTGGGAATTGATGTAGACCCCGAGCGCATCAAGCGTCGTGTGAAAACCGGCTATTGCGACGTGATGGTGACGAACCTCGACGAAGCGCTGCGGATTTTGAAGAACGCGGTGCGCAAGGGTGAGGCCACCTCGGTTGGACTCGTTGGCAATTGCGCCGATGTCATTCCGGAAATGGCTCGCCGCGGCGTCGTGCCAGACCTGCTGACCGATCAAACCAGTGCGCACGATCCGATCGGCGGATATGTGCCGAATGGAATGACGCTCGAAGCGGCCCTCGAACTTCGCAAGACGAATCGTGAGGAATACAAGAAGAGATCGCTGGCGGCGATGGCGCAGCACGTCCAGGGCATGTTGGATTTGCAGAAGCTCGGGTCGGTGACCTTCGATTACGGGAACAATATTCGGACGTTTGCGTACGAACAGGGGGTGAAGAACGCGTACGACTTCCCTGGCTTCGTGCCAGCATACATCCGGCCGTTGTTCTGCGAAGGCAAGGGGCCGTTCCGGTGGGCAGCGCTTTCTGGAGAAGCGTCGGACATCGCCCGCGCCGATCAGCTCGTGCTGGAAATGTTCCCGCGGAACGAGCATCTCAGCCGATGGATCAAGCTCGCGCAGAAGCGCGTCAAGTTTCAGGGGCTGCCGTCGCGAATTTGCTGGCTCGGATATGGCGAGCGCGATAAGTTCGGCCTAGCGCTGAACGACCTCGTAGCTCGGGGCGAACTGAAGGCGCCCATCGTGATCGGCCGGGATCATTTGGATTGCGGCTCGGTGGCATCACCTTACCGCGAGACCGAATCGATGCTAGACGGTTCGGACGCGATCGCCGACTGGCCTCTGCTTAACGCATTGGTGAATACGGCGAGCGGTGCGTCGTGGGTGTCGATCCACAACGGCGGCGGTGTGGGCATCGGATATTCGCAACATGCCGGACAGGTCACCGTGGCCGATGGGACGAAGGAAATGGCGGCGCGCATCGAGCGCGTGCTAACCAACGATCCGGGCATGGGCGTGGTACGTCACGTCGATGCGGGCTATGCCGAGGCCACTGAATTCGCGCGGAAGTCCGGCGTGAAGATTCCCATGCTGTAGCCTTCCCACAAGGAGCGCACCTCAGACTCCCTATCTATCCGGGTACCCGCTTCCGGTATCAGCGCATCGAAGAAATGGATCCAGCCCGAAGGAGGAAATCATGTACGTAGTTCTAGGAGCCACTGGTCACACCGGTTCGTTAGTCGCGGAAGCCTTGCTCGCTAGAGGCGAGAAAGTGCGCGCCGTTAGCCGGAGCAAAGAGCGTCTGGCCCAGCTTGCGAGCCGTGGCGCAGAGGCTTTCCAAGCGGACTTGGTGGATTCGGCGGCGCTCACGGGCGCTTTCGATGGGGCGCGAGCCGTTTATTTCATGGTGCCGCCGGACGTTCAAAGCACGGACTACCGCGGCCAGCAAAGTCGCGTCATCGAAGCCGGGGCGACAGCCCTAGAGAACGCGCACGTGCGCTATGTCGTGGCATTGAGCAGCTTTGGCGCGGATAAGGAATCGGGACTAGGGCCCGTTTCCGGACTGCATGGCATGGAGATAAGACTCAACCCAATTCCGGGATTGAACGTGCTGCACCTCCGGGCTGGCTACTTCATGGAGAACCTGCTTCCCCAAGTGCAAGTGATTCAGAATTTCGGGATGACAGCCGGGCCCCTGAGCGCCGATCTTCCCGTTCCCATGATCGCCACACGAGACATCGCCGCGGCGGCGGCTGACGCTTTGCTCAAGCTCGACTTCTCCGGCCAGCAGATCCGTGAATTGCAAGGACAGCGGGACGTCAGTTATACGGAGGTCGCTCGCGTCGTCGGCGCGGCGATCGGAAAACCAAGTCTGGCCTACATGCAGCTTCCGCCCGAGCAGATGATTCAGGCGCTGACCGCAATGGGTGGCTCCAGGAACTTTGCGGAGCTGATCATCGAAATGTCGAATGGCATCAATGACGGGCGAATGAAGACCCTAGCGCCGAGGTCGGCAACAAACACGACGCCCACGTCGATTGAGACATTTGTGCAAGAGGTGTTTGTCCCGGCGTACCGCGGTAAGGCCGCCTCTGCTTAACCGATTTTCCCTTCGCGGATGCGACAAGGCTAGCGAGTTTTGGGCATAATACGTTGACCTTGTCGACTTCCCTTCTCATCACGGGCGCTTCGCAGATGCTCACCCTGCGCGGCCGCGGACCGCGGCGCGGTGCGGCGCTGTCCAAGCTTGGCATTGTCAAGGATGGTGCGCTGCTGGTTCGCGCCGGCTTAATCGCAGCGGTGGGTAGTCGCGCGAAAATTGAAGCTTTGCCCGAGGCGCGCTTGGCGGAGAAGCTCGACGTTGGTGGCCGGGTCGTCCTGCCCGGGTTCGTCGATTCCCACACCCATCTGATTCACGCCTCGAGCCGCGCGGAGGAGTACGAGCTCAAGATCGCCGGAGCGAGCTACGAGGAGATCGCGCGCAAGAGCGGCGGGATCTTGAACTCGGTGAAGAAGCTGCGCGCCGCGACCTCCGAAGCATTGAAGCTACGGGCGCAAGGCGCGCTGCGTGAATTTGCGGCGCATGGAACCACGACGATCGAAGCGAAGAGTGGCTATGGGCTGGATGTCGCGAGCGAACTGAAGATTCTGACGCTGCACAAGGAACTCGGCGCGGAGCAGCCGCTCGACATCGTGTCTACCTTTTTGGGAGCGCACGTCGTTCCCGCCGAGTATCGCAGCATGTCGGATGGAGCGGAGCGATACGTCGCCCTGCTGATCGACAAGCTCATGCCGGAAGTCGCTGAGCGCAAGCTCGCCGAATTCTGCGACGTGTTTTGCGATCGCGGCGCCTTCTCACGTCCACAGTCGAAACGCATTTTGGAAGCGGGCAAGCAGGCCGGCCTCGCGCCGCGGCTCCATGCCGAGCAGCTCACCCGCACGGGCGCTACCCAGCTTGCGGTGCAACTCGGCGCGGCGAGTTGCGATCATCTCGAGCAAGTGAACCGAATGGATATCCAAGCACTGGCAAAGTCCAAGACCATCGCGACGCTGCTGCCCGGCTGCGATTTCCACCTGGGATTGAAGCAATACGCCCCTGCGCGGGCTCTGATCGACGCGGGAGCGATCGTGGCGCTCGCCACGGACTACAATCCTGGTACCAGCCCAACACTGAGCATGCCGATGATCTTGTCGCTGGCCTGCACCCAGTTGCGAATGACGCCCGCGGAAGCGATTACCGCCGCGACCATCCACGGGGCGTACGCGTTGCGTCGAGAAAAACAGATTGGCTCGCTGGAAACCGGCAAACTGGCGGACATCGCGGTGTTCGAAGTAGACGACTACCGCGAAATCCCCTACTACTTCGGGTTGAACAAGTGCTGGATGACTATCAAAAAGGGTCAGATCATCTCGGGAAGAGTATGAAGAGATCCACTCCTCATATCACACGCGACCGACCAGCGCAGGTAGCTGACCGGGCGGAAATCTCCTATGATGAAATAAGCTCTGCACAAAGGAACAGCCAAGGAATCGAGCTCCATGAAGCGACTGATTGAATGCGTGCCCAATTTTTCGGAAGGGCGGGATACCGCGAAGGTGGACGCGATCGTGGCGTCCATGAGCGGCGTAGCCGGCGTTTATGTGCTGGACCGCGAGAGCGACGCCGACCACAACCGGAGCGTGGTTACGCTCGCGGGCGATCCTGAAGCTGTGGCAGAAGCGGTGTTGCTGGGCGTTGGCAAAGCCATGGAATTGATCGACCTGACGACGCACACGGGTGCGCACCCGCGCGTCGGCGCAACGGACGTGGTTCCTTTTATCCCCATTCACGGAATCACACTCGACGATTGCGCGGCGCTGGCGCGGCGCGTTGGAAAAGAAATCTGGTCGCGCTATCGCATACCGGTGTTCTTCTACGAGGCGGCGGCAAGCCGGCCGGACCGCGTGAACCTCGAAAATGTACGGCGCGGCCAGTTTGAGGGCCTGCGCGACGAATTGAAGCGCAATCACGAGCGGCAGCCGGACATCGGCGAACCGAAGCTGCACCCTACGGCGGGCGTAACGGTGGTGGGCGCACGCAAGTTTCTGATCGCGTACAACGTCAACCTCAATACCTCCGACGTGGGCATCGCCAACAAAATTGCGAAGGCGATTCGTTTTTCTTCCGGTGGGCTTCGCTACGTCAAGTCCATGGGCGTCGAGTTGAAAGCGCGCAACTTGGCGCAGGTGTCGATCAACCTCACCGATTTTGAGCAGACGCCGATGCATCGCGTGTACGAAATGGTGAAGCGCGAAGCGGCACGCTACGGCGCGATGCCCGTGGGAAGCGAGATCGTCGGCCTGATTCCGAAAAAAGCCATCGAGATGGCAGCGGATTACTTTCTCCAACTGGAGAATTTCTCGCCAGAGCAGGTGTTCGAGAACCGGCTGGAGGCGGCGTTGACCGGCGAGCCCCTCGGGTCAACGGGCCAGGACGGCAAGCTGGCCGGCCTCGCGCGGCCGTTTCTGGAGGCCGTTGCGGCTCCCGCTGCGACGCCGGGCGGAGGCAGCGTGTCGGCATTCGCGGGCGCGCTGGCCGCGTCGTTGGGGCAAATGGTCGCGGGCCTTTCACGCAAGAAAAAGTCGCAAGTGACGCATGTCGATCGGTTGTCGGATGCGCTCGAAGCCATGCGCAAAATCACCGACGAACTTGCGGAAGCGATCGACCGTGATGCGGCCTCTTACGACGCAGTGCTGGCGGCATTTAAGCTGCCGCAAGGCGACGCCGCAGAAACACAAGCGCGCAACGAAGCCGTTCAAAGCGCCACACGGGGTGCGGCCGAAGTACCGTTCCAGGTGGCAGACCGGACAGTTGCCCTTTTCGAACGGCTGGGACAACTTGCGTCTATCGCCGCCGCATCCATGAAGTCAGACTTAGAGGTAGCACGACTAATGGCCGCGGCCGGCGCCAAAGGAGCTTTGGCGAATGTCGAGATCAATCTCGACGGCATAACCGATGCCGGATACGTCACGTCGATGCGAGAGAGGATTTCAGCGCTGCGCGAGCGCTTGGGCGAAACTTCCCGCACCTCCAGCGCTCCAAGATAAGCGCCTCTCCGAAAATCGAAAGGAGAATCATTCCATGATGCTAACCAAGAAATTGTGCGCGACTCGCGTCTCGCGGAACGCGGCCGTCTCAAGAGTCGTGGCTGCCTGCGCGTTGTCCACGATGATGCTGCTTACCCCGAAACCCGCACGCGCGGAGCGCCTGGGTGCCGACATCATTGCTCTGTTTCCGAAGGAGGTCGGCGAATTCGCATACGCCGATCTGAAGAAAGCTCGCACCATGAAGTGGTTTCCGCAGCTTCAGGAGCAGATGCTGCCGGATCGTTTTCGCCAGTTTGAGAAGTTTCTCGCCTCGGCAGGCGTGGACCCCAATTCGCAGGTGGAAGAGTTGGCCTGGGGCCTGGTTCCGGAGGGCGTGACCGCAAGACCGAAGGAGTAGGATCCTCCGCCGTGCCAACCGGAGAACAAATCGTCGGCGTCGCGCTCGGCAACTACAGTCCGGATTCCACCGAAGCGTATTTCAAGAAGCAGAAGTTGCCCACCTTCAAGGCCCGAAACTATACCTTGTATGCCTTTGGCACGGGCGCCGGCGCGAACGACCTTTTCTTTTTCTTCATCGACTCGAGCACCGCGGCGTTCGGCCACCGCTCGCTGCTGGAAAAAATGATTGAAGTGCGCTTTGGGACTGACGAAGGTTTGATGCGCAACGAGAAGTTCTTTCCCCTAGTGAACGAAGCCAATGGAAGCGGCATCGTTTGGGCCGTGCTGAACCCAGCCTACACGCGGCTGGCCATGCAGCAGCTTGCGCCGGAGATCCAGCAGTTTCCGGAAGCGGCCAAGCTCGTGACCCGCATGCAGAACATGATCATCAATGTGGACGCCAGTAGCGGCGTGGACGGTAAATTCCAGGCGGTTTGCGGCTCAGTCGATGACGCCAATACCTTGGGACAACTACTTCAGATGGGCTTGCTCTACAAGCACTATCAGGCGAAGCAGGACAATCCGGACATGGCGCAGTTCTCAACCAAGCCAGTGTTACGCCATCCGGCGACCGTATCGTCGTGCGTATGGCGCTGACGGACGACCAAATGGCTTCGCTGATCCGCCGCAACACTTTCGCGCTGAAGATGTAGCGTATCAAAGTCCCTTTTCGTACTAGGTAAGACAAGCCGGACGCGCGGACCCGTCCGGCTTTCTTTTGTTCCGGAGGACTTATCTGCTCGGCGCGCCCTGCCTGATGTACTTCGTGAGACGCGTAACCGCGACGCCGCCCTGCGTCTCATACTGAACCCTGTCGACCCGGCCCAGACCAGCCGAGCCGCCCGACGCGCCCACCTTGCGCCACGAAACCTGCGATCGTGTCCAGACCCACTGCCGGCAATATTTCCCCCTCGTCCGAGGCCACCTCGATGCGATCGGAATGGCGGGTGAATGTCACGTCCAGTCGCGGGTGGTCGTCGATCACCGTACTCGAACACCTCCTGGCAGGCGGCGATGACTGCTTCCTGCAACTGAGAGATCGGCGCTATCCTCCAAACCCGCGCAGTCCGCAATATAGCGTGCGACGCCGCCCGCCGCAGCTGCAAATCTGGCGTCGGCGTCGATATGCAGACAAATGCTTTTTGGTTCAGTTCCCACGGTTATTGGCGAGCGCGACGCATTGCCGCCACTACGACCTTGAAAGCGATCGCTTTCAAAACGGGTCTTGGAAATAGCACCGTCACGAGCGGCGTTTATACGATCAGCGCAGTAGCGCCGACTTTCAGTCCAGTCGCTGGAACCTATACAAGTGCACAAACAGTGACGATCTCATCGACGACGAGTGGGGCTTCCTTTGCCTACACGACCGACGGCACTACTCCGACCGAAAGTGGTGGCACAGTTCGCGCACAGGAACTATATACCCACCGCGGTGAGTATCAGTGCAACCGCGACTCTGAAAGCCATTGCGTTAAAACCGGAATGACTGACAGCACGGTGACCAGCGGAACTTACACGATCGCTCCGATAGTGGCGGCACCGACCTTCAGCCCGGTGGCGGGCACGTACACGAGTACGCAGAGCATTGCGATCAGTTCGACGACCACGGGAGCTTCGTTTGCCTATACGACCGATGGAACAACGCCGACGGAAAGCGGCGGTACGGTCACCCACGGAACACTTTATTCTACCGCGGTAAGCATCAGTGCAACTGCGACCTTGAAAGCGATTGCGTTCAAGACGGGCATGACCGACAGCTCGGTAACTAGCGGCACGTATACCATTGCTCCGTTAGTAGCGGCACCGGCCTTCAGTCCAGTGGCGGGTACCTACACGAGTACGCAGAGTGTTACGATCAGTTCGACGACCACGGGTGC
>CAVXTQ010000001.1:0-706790 GCA_963764675.1 uncultured Acidobacteriota bacterium | reverse complement strand
CAGCTGCTCTACCATTGAGCTACCGGCCCGCACGCAACTTTGAAATTTTACATGGGCGGCGGGAGTTTGTCGAACCGCCCGTCCAGGAACACGTTACGCCACGGATGCGGACGCGTCGCGACTAGGAAGCCTGGCCGCGAAGCACAGCGACCAGTTCGCGGGCGACTTCGCGCGCGCGGGGCAAATCTTCCGGCTCAAAGGAAATCGCGGCGACGCGAGGATGGCCGCCACCGCCGAATTTTTCCGCCAGCGACGCCAGGTTCTGATTCGCGGTGGCCTGGTTCCAGGGATTCGTGCCCAAAGAAACCTTGGCGCGAACCTGCGACGCGCTGACGCTGATCGAGTACACACATTCCGGATGCAGCAGATAGGGAATAAATTTGTTGTAGCCCTCGAGGTCCAAGTCGCTGACGTCGAAGAAAATCACGTTGTCGCGAGCTTCGCAGCGCTGGCGAAGAATCTCGATGGAACGGCGGTGGCGCTCCAACAAGGGCCCGAGGTGCTTGGCGACCAGCGGCAGCTTGATCATTTCCGCCAGCGGCCGGTAGGCAAGCTCCGGAATGATTCGCGCAGGAATATTGTCTTCCGGCGCCGCCTCAATCACCAGCCCCAGTTGCGTCGCGGGCTCGGCAAGCTCCACGGCAGATTGCGGCGTGGGGTACTGCGCGCCGTCGATGATGTCGCCCCAGTGAATGAGGTCCTTCAGCGGCTCGGTGTCGAACCCAAATTTCTCTCGCGCGACCGTGGCGATTAATTTCGTACAAGACTTGTAGTCCGGCTCGTAGAACATGTGCGGGCCAGGATGTTGGCGAAACTGCTCGGCGTCTGCGGCGTAAGGAACGCGCTTTGATGGTGGTCGAACCACCAGGTCACTTTCGGCGAGTTGAGTATTTGAAATCGACGATAACATTCTCGTCGCCGTCGAATAGGCCGGGCTCCCAGGGGGCACGGCCCGGTGGGTCATGCCGGAGAAGCTGAATTGCGCGGCTTGGTCAAAGCGCTCTCGATAGAAGCGATAAAAGAGGGCCGCCGAGGCTGTGCCGTCGAAGCAGCGATCGTGGAAGCACAGGCGTACGCGGGTCATGGGGAAACGACAAGGGCCTTTCTGTCCTCCAGAGATGTTCGGGTCCGGGGACAAAGCCCGTCAGAATGCGCCGCGGCACACGGAAAGTCAAGTGGAAATAGGGACCTCCGCTGGGGGTAGAGGCAGCGAAAACCGTCCAGACTGTGGCGCGTCAGCTTCTCAGAGAGGCGAAACTCTACTTACCGGCAATGCTCTCCGCAATCCCGCCAATGATCGGAAGCATGAACTTCTCCCGCTGGTAGGCTTTGACCATAAGGAGAACCCACAACACAAGTCCCACCAAACCGAGGAGGAGAAACAACATTCCCCCGATGCCAAAGGCAAAAAGGCCGCCGAAACTGAACAACATTCCCAACGCGATGCGCAGGACCGTTAGGCCGCCGAAGACGACAATAGACTGCGCTGCGTGAAACTTCACGAATGGCCGCTTGTCGATCAGAAGAAAGATGATGCCGGTGAGCCAGCCGAGCAAGTAAGAAAGCAAACCTGCCACATTTTCATCCAAGCCTGCCGTTGGGGCAGCTGCGGGTGCTGATGGCGCGGCGACCGCGCCCTGCGCCGCTCCGCACTTTGGGCAAAATGCGGCCCCGCTTACTTCTGTACCGCACGCGCTACAAAATGCCATGAACGTACCTCCTGGAGGATTCTGAATGACGCGGAGGGTAGCAAAGGATCTTGGGGACTGCAATGCTTATCGTGTCCGCTAATGGGACGCCACGAAGACCACTCCTTGGCGACGAGACGAATGACCTAGGCGACCGCGCTGCGCGTCCGATCCGCCGCGCCGCCCGCGCGAAGCGTGAAGTTCACCGCAAAGAACGGCGCCCGAGCCAGCGTTCTGTGAAAGTCCACCTCATCATAAAGGCGCTTTGGCACGCGCCGCGCCAGGATACTGAAGCTCAGCGGCTCTTTGCGGAACGGGTAGGGCTCCAGCGAAAAAACGTGGTCGCCGGCGTGGCGCAACTGCCAATCAGCTTCGCCGCCTTCGTCGTTCATCGGAACGCCCTCGATGGTCGCGTCTTCCGGCGAATTGAGGCAGAAATAGAGGGATAGACGGTCGAGGGTTTCCAGCAACCGGGCGTTCTTTTCCAACGATTTGTCGTCGGCAAGAGCCTTGGTGGCGGGATTCACGCGCAGATCGGTCTTCAACCGCAATTGCTGCAGCCTCAACTGCTGCAGGAATTCGCTCACGATTTGCGATTCCTGCGACTTTACGTACTTGGCTGAGAAACCGGGGAGCGTGGCGCGCGCTCGGTCGTACAGCCCGGAGCAGTGCATGCTGACGAGCAGGCCGGCGTAGCGATCCGCTGTCACGATGCGGTCGATCCCGCGCTGGTACAGCGCGATGTGCTCCGCCGTCGGGATCGACATGAAACTGTAGGGCAGCCGCGTCTTCGGATCGATCTGCGGCGCTAGCTCCCACTCGCTCCAGCCGTTGTCATGCTCGCGGACCGCCAGGCAGAAAGAGTCGAAGAGTTGCGGCCGAGCAAACAGTTCATTACCCCATTCGCGCGCAAAAAAACCAGAGAGCAGCGCGTGGTCCGTCTGGCGGATCACCAGCAGTTGGTCACCCTGTTCTTGAAAGATCATTGAGCGCCCCCCGGTCGCATCAGCGCCGGGGAAGCGCACATCCTGGCAAGTGCATTCATCCGATCGGTCCTGTCCACCTGGTGAAACGGGTTGCTGCGCTGGCGCATTTCTGCCGGCGTTGTGGCGGGCACAGACAGGAGTGTCTGTGCTACTGCCTTGAGCGGCCCTATTATGCCCTTGGCCGTGCCGCCAATCCAGCACGGGCATGTACTCACGTAGGTGTGGAGATTCGACCTCGAAAATCGGTATCATTATTGGCACCACTGCGGGAGTGGCGGAACTGGCAGACGCGCAAGACTTAGGATCTTGTGGCCGAAAGGCCGTGGGGGTTCAAATCCCTCCTTCCGCACCATACCTTTTCTGAATCCGCCCAAAGCGCGGATTTCTTCATTTTTATGCGGCTTCTTGCCCGCATCGCCCACAGACAATACCGGACAGAATCCCTTGCTTGACCTTCGGAGTTAACCAAAGGGAGCAAAAAAACCTTAGTACTATTCCCCCCTTGCAGACCGGCTTCTTAGGCTAGGAAGCACAGCCTAGGAGGCCACCAAGGTGTAGGCCACTCCACGGCTTGGAGAGAAGCCGCAATGAAAGCGAACCGTCAGCCAGGAGCGAGGTGGGGCAGCGCCCTTCGCGTACTGGTGTTCGGTCTGATCACGGTTACCGCGTCCGGCCAGGAGGCTAGGAAACTGATTGCCCAGCCGGCGCCGGAATACCCAATGGTCGCCCGACGCGCAGGGTTGAGCGGCACCGTCAAGGTTGACGTCGTCATCGCCGCGGATGGACGGGTCAAGGAGGTCAAGGTAATCGGCGGGCATCCGTTGTTCGTGGATTCGACGCTGGAGGCGCTGAAGAGGTGGAAATTTGCGCCAAGCGGCACGGAAACAACGAGCACGCTGGAGTTCAAGTTCCATCCCTGAGACAGTCTGTCCCTTCCCTTCTGTACTCCGTACAATCATCCCGTGTTCTGCAAATCCCTCCCTTTCGGACCAGGCAATTGCGCGTTCCTCGTGGGCTCGGGACGAACCGTCTCCGGCACCGGAGTCTTTGTGGACTCCGCCGTAGTCCAACGTGCGGACTTCGCCGAATGTTCGCTTTGGGGGGTACCCCCCGGGGTGTACAGGGAGTTGTGAAGGATATTATTGAAGACAAAAGAGTTGCGGATGCCAGTGTGCGCGCGCAGCTTCGGAAGCCATTGAAGGGAAAGGGCTTGGTTGGAGGGGTTCGGTGACTTCCCCTTCGCAGTGACTCGTGAGAGTAACCAGGGGGAATCTCGGCGGTTGGGGGAGGCCCTTCGAAACTCTTGGTAAACGTACGAGGCTGAGATTCGGCGTACACGGGAGAGAATAGCAGGAAAGTATGAATTGGTTAAGTATTATGCAGGGAACGGGAAGAATTGCAGACTGAAGGGCAGTCGTGGCGGGGTGACTGGTCCTAGTGAGTGCGCGAACAGTCTAGTCGAGAGCAAAGAGGAAAAGGGCAGTCCGGCGCAAAGAGCCGAACTGCCCTTTTTGTGTCTCGATCCGTTAGAACGAATATTTGAGCGACAGTTGGAATTGCCGCGGGTTGAACATGGTCCTGGGCGCGCCGAAGTTCGGATTCGGGAACGGCGGCCCGGCCGCCGGGCAGCTGCCGATGAAGGAGTTCGGGTCGGTCTGGATGGCCAGCGAAGCGGCATCCTTATAACGTGTGGGAACGGCGCCACCGCAGAAGTTGTAGGTGCCGTACACCGAGGTTACCTCGTTGACGTTGGGGCGATTCAAGGCGTCGAAGATATCCAACGCTACGTCGATCCGCTGCCTTTCGTGGAACTTGAAGTACTGCAAGATGCGGAGATCCACGGTTTGCAGCTTGTCACCCCAGTAGGTGTTGCGGGCCGCATCGCCGACGCGGTCGGTTACGGGATTGGTATCGCCATTGGCGTCGAAGCCGACGAACTCGGTGAAGGGACGCGCGCCCTGGAGGGTGATGATGCCGCTCAGCTCGGTGTGGCGCAGGAACGTACCCTTCGGGCCGTCGGCGGTGAAGTTGGCCACGAAGCGATTGCGCACGTCCTGGTTGGAGTTGGCGCGCTCGGCGGCGCGGTCGTAGAGGTCCTGCGGGGTGCTGACGAAGGTGGTGAAGGTGCCATCGTCCAGCGTCTTCGAGAAGGTGTAGTTGGCATTGAGGCGGAAATACTGTCCGACGCGCTGCGTGAGCGAGATCGTTCCGCCATGGTAGACGCTGTTGCCGCTGTTGTCGGTGTAATAGATCAAGCCGACGGGAACCAGGATGCCGCTGAAGTTCGCTTTGCCTGCGGGGAAGCCAGGCAGCGGAGGGGGCGCTGGAGCGCAGGTAAACAATCCGGTGGTGGCGCCACCTACCGGGCAGACGTTCAAGTTTTCCGCACGGACCTGATGGTGAGCGGAAACGAAGAGGTAGCCGACGTTGAGGACCATGCCGTGCCCTATTTCGCGGTCGATCTCAAGGCTGCCTTGCTCGGAGTACGGAATTTTGCTGTTGCGTTCGATGGTTCCGTCGCCCACCGGGGAGACCTCGCCGGCGGCCAGGTTGGTAATCATCTGTACCGGCTGATAGGTGCCGAAGCGAATCAAATTTGCCGCCGCGTCCGCGGGTTCTGGGCCAAACGGATTCGTACCGGGGATGAATGGCAACTGGCTCAAAGAGTAGGTGCCGTTTAACCCGCCCGTGCGAATGCCGGGGAACGCATAGGTCTGCGAACAAGCAGGGTCTATGCAGTACGTGACTGCCCGCTGGGGATGGGTCACGAAGAAGAAGGAGAGGTTGTAGCGGTCGTCGAAAATGCCAAAGCCGGCACGGATGACGGTGTGCTTATCCGGGCTGATAGGCTATGCCGACTCGAGGCTGAAAGCCTTTGTAGTCGGTGTTGATCTCGTCTTCGAGCCCCTTTTCAAAGTCCCACCGCAAGCCGTAGTTCAGGGTGAGCTTCGGAGTGAGCCGCCACTGATCCTGCGCGAAGAATCCGTAGTAGGCGTGGGTGATGTCCGAGAAGTAGTTGGGCGTGGCGGATGCGGGATAGGCAGCCTGCCAGTTGGTATTGACGGGCGGCGGAATGGTGCCGTTAATGACGGAATTGTCGGCCGTCCCGAGCGGAGAAGGCCAAAACACGACGGGCACGCCGTTGTCCGGGTCGGCAGGGTTGGGACCAGGAGTTACTGGAAATGGAGGCAGCGTCGCGTTTTGAGGGCCGAGAGCGAGCGGACACGGGCCTTCCGCAAAATTCGATGTGAGGTATTGAGAGGCAGGGATGCCCTTCAGCGAGCCGACATAGTTCGCGAAATCCACCAGGCAGTTGATACCAGGCAGCACGATGCGCATCGGAGAGAACCCCGGCCAGATGATGTGATCGTTGACGTGGTTGTAGTCCACGCCGAACTTGGCGAGGTGCGAGCCCTTGACCCAGTAGAGCGAGTCGGCAAACTGCCCGCGGCTCTCATAGGTGGCGTCGAAGACGCCGAAGTTGTGGCCCATGAGGAGAGAGTTGGGAAGATCGAGGTTGGGCTGGCCGGTAACACCCGGGAAGTTCGAGTGGCGCCGCGCGTATTGGGCCAAGAATGTGTTTATCAGGGTGGGCGAGATTTGGGTGGAGAGTGTGCCGACCAGCGCCTGGTCGCGCAAGAAATTGTTGTGGCCGCTGCTGGGAGCGCCGATGCCGCCGCCGTCCAGAGTGTCGCCGACCAGGACGTTCAAATTGCGGGCATCTTCAATGTTGTAACGCACGGACAGGCGATTGTTCTTGCTGATCTGATGATCGAGTTTGACGAGTCCCTTGTCGGTGTCATTAGTCTTCAGGCCGTTCGTGCTCTCGGGAGCGATCCCCAGGATCGCTTTGGCGGCGTTGATCAAAGCCAGGTTGTTCAGGAGCTCCGGGGACTGAATGGGGGCTTCCGCGCGGCGCTGCCCCTCATAGTTCAAGAAGAAAAATGTCTTGTCCTTCTTGATGGGGCCGCCGAATGTGGCGCCGAACTGATTCTGACGAAGGGTGTCTGGGATAGGGTCGGGCTGCAACAGAGCGCGGGCATTCACCGCGCTGTTCTCGATGTAGTCGTAGACCGAGCCGTGCATATCGTTGGTTCCGGACTTCGTGATGATGTTGACGATGCCGCCCATGGCGCGGCCTTGCTCCGCTCCGAAGCTGTTGTTGACCACGCGGAATTCGCTGACAGCTTCCTGGGAAGGAGTGCCGCGCTGCGAACCCGTGGCGGTATTGACGGTGTCGGCGCCGTCCACGGTGACCATGTTGCTGAGGTCGCGCATGCCGCCGAAGGAGATGCGCGTGACTTCCGCCTCCGTGATGGTGGACTGCAAACTGGTGCGGCCGGTAGTGACGCCGGGGGTCAAAAGAGCGAAGTCGGTGAAGAGGCGTCCGCTGATCGGGAGAGACTGAATCTGGTTGGAGCTGATCACGTTGCTGACTTCGGTGCGCGTTGGCTCGACGGGAGGAACCTCGGTGGTGACGGTGACGCGCTCCGTGCTGGCCGCGACTTTGACGATGATGTCGACCGTGGCGACCTGGCCGACAGTCAGGACGATGCCTGTTTGTGTTGACCTGGCGAATCCTGGAGCCTCGGTGACGAGCTCGTAGTGGCCTGGCGGCAAATTGGGAAGAACGAACAACCCGTTGTCGTTGGTGACGGCGGTATACGTGCGGTTGGTTTCCGTTTCGCGCGCGATCACGGTGGTCTTCGCGACGGCGCCTCCGCTTTCGTCGTGGACACCGCCGTTTAGTTGGGCAGAGCTTGCGCCCACCTGCGCCGCGGCACGCGGAGTAAGACACGCGGCCATCATCAGAATCACGAAAACAATCAGCGTCGAACGAAGTCTCATGGGCCTCTCCTCTTGTTCTTGGCTCGAATGCCTATGGAACGCCAGTTTGTACGACTCCCCCGACTCGATGTCCCTCATGCGCGTCCCAGGGGACGCGCACGAAAACTTGCTACCTCGACAAGGCCCTCGACGCTTTTTGTGCAATAGCGAGGATCATGAACGGCTCGCACCCCGCAAAAGACCAATCGGAACGATCAACAATTTCGCTGAGCATGGTTTCGAAGGGAAAAACTGTCCAATACATGTTTCGAAAAAGCGTGATACCGAAAAGGTATTTCTGATAATCGCCCAACGGTCTCGCGAGCTTTGCGGCTGCGCGCAGTTCGCGAGCCGGGAAATGAAAGAACATGCAGCGTTGTGAACGAATTGCGCCAACGGCGCGATGAAAGGGATGAGAGAAGCGGCGCGCCTGAGCAGATCCGCTGAAGAAACGGAATGCGCAGCGACTGGCGGACGCAAAAGGGGCGCCATTTTTGCCGTGTTATACTCCGGCGCGTTTTCACAGAAACTCGTGCCCAGGTTTCGATGCGAGCAGAGGAAGGTCGCAGAACTCTTGATCGCTCTTCCTGAAACATTCAATGTCGCTACCTACTTCGTTGATCGTAACGTCCTAGAAGGGCGCGGACATAAGACCGCGATCGAGTGTGGTGACGAAAAGGTAAGCTACCAGCAACTATTGGAGCGGACCAATCGCGCCGGCAATTCCCTTCGCAATCTGGGCGTGCGGCTGGAAGAACGCGTACTGCTGTTGCTTACGGACAGGCCCGAATTCCTGTACTGCTTCTTCGGCGCGATCAAGATCGGCGCGGTCGCCGTACCCGTGAATCCATCCGCCCGGCTCGGCGAGTGCGAACACATGCTCAACGATTGCCGGGCGCGTGTGGCAGTGGTGAGCGAGAGCTTGCTGCCGCAACTGGCGCAGATTCCGCGCGACCGGCTGCGGCACCTGCGCGATGTCGTGGTCGTTGGAGAGCCGGCGCTGGGTCGACTGTGCTTGCGGGAGTTGATGGATGAGGCGTCCCCGGAACTCGTAGCCGAGGCTACGAGCAAAGATGATGCCGCTTTCTGGCTTTATTCTTCGGGGAGCACTGGCATGTCCAAGGGCTGCGTGCACCTCCATCACGACATGGTGGTGTGCTCGGAGTTGTATGCCAAGGGTATTTTGCAGATGAATGAGCGCGATCGCTGCTATAGCGTCGCGAAACTGTTTTTTGCGTACGGACTCGGGAACACCGGGTACTTCCCTCTTGGCTGCGGTGCCACGACGATTCTCACGCCGGCGCGGCCGACACCCGAGGCAATTTTCGCCGATGTCGAGCGTTACCGGCCGACGCTTTTCTTTTCTGTGCCAACAAACTACGCGGCGCTGCTGGCGCACACGCGCGCGGATGGGCGAGAGTTTGATTTCTCGAGCGTGCGCAACGCTATCTCCGCCGGAGAGAGCCTCCCGGCTCCACTATTTGAACGTTTCAAACGACGCTTTGGCGTCGAGATTCTGGACTCTTTGGGATCCACGGAAACGTTGCAGATGGTCATCGCCAATCGCCCGGGTGACGCGCGGCCCGGGTCCAGCGGAAAAATCATTCCCGGGTATGAGGCGAAGATCGTGGACGAAAATGGCAATCCAGTGGCTCCCAACGAAATCGGCGATCTTCTGGTCAAAGGCGACTCGACGTGCGCCGGGTATTGGAATCAGCATGAAAAAAGCAAGGAGACCTTTGCGGGACACTGGTTTCATAGTGGAGACAAATACTTTCAGGATGCCGACGGCTATTTCTGGTATGCGGGACGGTCCAACGATCTGTTTAAGGTGAACGGCATGTGGCTGAGCCCGGCGGAGGTGGAGAGTGCGCTTATCGCACACCCTGCCGTCCGCGAAGCTGCGGTGGTTGCTCGCGATGATGAGGACGGACTCACCAAGCCGGCGGCCTACGTGGTGGTGAACGCAGAGTCCGGGCCGGAAGAACAACTCGCCCGCGATCTTCAAGAATGGGTAGCGCAAAAAGTGGGTGGCTACAAGCGGCCGCGGTGGATCGAGTTCCTGCCCGAAATTCCCAAGACGGCTACGGGGAAACTGCAGCGGTTTAAGTTGCGCGAGTTGCAAGACCGGCAAAGAGACTCTGCGGGTCGTCAGCGGGTATAGAATAAGGCACCGTGGAACTGCGTCACGTTCGATACTTCATCGCCGTTGCGGAATACCTCAACTTCAGGAAGGCTGCGGAGCAATTGCACATCGCGCAGCCGCCTCTAAGCCGCCAGATCCGGACATTGGAGGAAGATCTGGGCGTCACGCTGCTGGTGCGCAACAAGCGGCGCGTGGAGCTAACCAAAGCGGGACACGTGTTTTTGGAGCAAGCCAGAAAGTTGATCGTGCAGGCGGGTCACGCATCGGAGGCTGCGCGGCACGCACAAAAGGGAGAATCTGGAGTTGTTCGAATCGGCATCGCCTCCGGGCTGGGGGGAGCCGTCAGCAAAGTGGTATTCGAACATCGCAAGCGCAGGCCCTCGATCGAGGTCGAATGCAAGGATATTTTCTCCAGCCATCAGAATGAAGCTCTACAGAAAGGCATAATCGACATCGGGTTTCTAAGGCCGCCCGTCGATCAATTGAATTTGGATTGCGAGCTGGTATTCGAAGAAGAGTTCGTCGTGGTGCTCCCCAAGACACACCACCTCGCGAAGCGCCGGTCTTTGAAACTCAAGAACATCGCCGATGAACCCTTGATTATTTTCGACCGAAATTTCTCCACCGGGCTCTATGACAAGATTCTGGGTTTGTACAGCCGGCAAGGTTTCACGCCGCACTTGGCGGTGTCGCATGTGGAGGCCCACGAAGAAGCCGGCGCCGTGATGGTCGCATCGGGCAAAGCGATTTTCATCGGGGCTGGAGCGATCGTGAACCGCTCGGTTTCCGGTTTGGAACTTGCGTCGGTGCGACTGAACGAGCCGGAGGCAAAAATCGAGGTCTACATGGCGTGGCGAAAAAGCGAAGAGTCTTCGGCCATTCTAGACTTTCTGGAATCCGTGCGCCGGGTCTTCCGGCTAACTTCACACAAAGAGATCGCCTGAATTGAGCACCGTACGCGAAGTCACATATCAAGTCTTACGCGACTTGGGGATGACGGTAATCTTCGGCAATCCCGGCTCGACGGAATTGCCGTTTCTGCGCGACCTGCCGGCTGATTTCCGTTACGTCCTCGCGCTGCACGAGCGCTCCGCTGCCGGCATGGCCCTTGGATATGCGATGGCCAAGGGAAAAGCAGCGTTTGTAAATCTGCACTCGATCGCGAGCGCCGGCAACGGCCTCTCCGCGTTCATCGACGCGGCGTACTGCCACGCGCCTTTGGTCGTGACCACGGGCCAGCAAGACCGCCGGCAAGTACTGGCAGAACCCTTTCTCGTCAGCCGCGCGGTTGATGTGGTTAAGCCTTACGTGAAATGGGCCTGCGAGCCGCTGCGGGCGGAGGATGTGCCGGCGGCCATTGCTCGCGGGTATCACCTGGCGATGCAGCCGCCGATGGGACCTGTGTTTATCTCCATTCCGATGGATGATTGGACTCATCCGTGCGCGCCGGTGGTTTCTCGCGAAGTGAGTCAGACGGTGATGCCCGACCCTGCTGGACTCGACGCTGTAGTTCGCGCGCTCGATTCGACGGCGAATCCGGCTCTCGTCGTGGGCGCACAGATCGAAGAGGATCGCGGGTGGCATGCGGTCATCGCGCTCGCTGAACATCTGAACGCCGACGTGTATCAGGAGCCGATTCCATCGCGGTGGACGTTCCCGCGAACGCACCCGCTCTTCCGAGGCGGGCTGCTGCCGGCGCAGCAGCCGCTCGCGAATCAATTGGCCGCATACGATACCGTCGTGGTGCTGGGCGCGCCGATTTTTCTGTATTACGCGTACGTGCCCGGCGATCCGATTCGACCTGGAACCAAGCTCTTCCAAATCACTAATTCGCCCCTCGATGCGTCGGCGGCATTGGCGGGAACCAGCATCGTGGGCAACCTGGCCGCTGCTGCCGAGTACCTCCGCGCGCACGCGAAAGCGAAATCGCGGAGCGCCGTGTCCCTCGCAGTGAAGGCGGCGGAGCCCAAACCTGAGCATCCGATTACGCCGGCGTATTTGTTCAGCGTCTTGAACCGATTGATGCCGGCGAACGCGGTGATTTGCGAGGAATGTCCGTCGTCCAAGGGCGATCTTGACCGCTACGTTCAACTGGATCGACCAGGCTCGTTTTACTCCGTGCGTACTGGAATCTTGGGCTTTGGTGTTCCTGCGGCGGTCGGGCTACAGCTCGCGCACAAAGATCGCCGGGTCGTGTGCCCGGTGGGCGATGGCTCCATCCAATACTCGATTCAGACGCTGTGGAGCGCGGTTCAATATGACGCGCCGGTGATCTTCATCGTCGTTAGGAATTCCGACTATTCCGCCTTGAAGGGCTTCTGCGACTTCACCAACGTTGGCCGCAATGTTCCCGGCATGGACATTCCTGCGATCGACATGGTCAAGATTGCGCAGGGTTATGGGATGACGGCGCACGAGGTGGACCGGCCCGAGGATCTCGAACCCGCGCTGAAAGAGGCTTTCGCGTCGCAGTCGCCGCGGTTGATTAGCGTGAATGTTGCGAAGGGCGGGCAAACCTGTATGGGCATGGATCAGTCCGTGCATCCCCCGAACTACCGGTGATCGGGCACGAGTTGCCGAAAAAAGCGCACGCCACGATCGGCGGCCGCTACATTGAAGGAATGCTTTTGGGGTTTGTTCTAGGAATACAAGAGACTCGCGTCCGACGATTGCTCGGCCAAACCGGCAATCGACTTGGGCGGGCCCTGCACGACAAATCGCCGATGATAGAGCAGCAGAGCGCGCAGCCCGGCGAGTTCTTCACCGCCACCTGCCCTTCCTGGGCCGCCGTGCAAGCAACTGGGCATCACGTTTCCGTGGCCGGTGTGCTGCGCGCCGACTGCTGAGTCCACGAGCATGATGCGGCCGTGCAGGTCGCCGATTCCAAGGACGACTTGCTGCACGAACGCTGGATCGTCGGAAAAAACAGAGGCGACCAGCGAGCCTAAGCCGCGGCGCGCGATGGCTACTAGATCCTCTGTGCCGTCGTAGGCCACCAGCGTCGCTGCTGGCCCGAACACCTCGACATCGTGAACGAACTTTGCGTTGAGTCCATTCTCGCAAGAAAGCAGCGTTGGCTGCACGAAGGCGGATTTCTGCGGATCGGCATCGACGGGCTGAAACTTTTCGTCTCCACCATATACAACCGAGCATTCTGCTTTTAGCTGTTTGATGCCTTCCAGGCAGGCGGCCTGCTGCGCTTTGTTCACAACGGGTCCGACTCTTACTTCTGCGTTGCGGGGATTGCCGACCTTCATGGCGCTTAGGCGTGCGGCGATCGCATCGCCTATGGCTTTGAGGTGTTGACGCGGAACCAACACGCGGCGGATCGCGGTGCATTTTTGTCCAGCTTTGAGGGTCATCTCTCGCACTACCTCTTTGACCAGGAGGTCGAACACGGCGGTTCCAGGCGCGGCGTCTGGTCCGAGGATGGCGGAATTGATGCTGTCGGCTTCGATATTTACGCGAACGGACCGGCGGACCACCGCCGGGCTGGAGCGAATGCGCGCAGCCGTTTCGGCTGATCCGGTGAACGAAATGATGTCGCCTTCGCGCACATGATCCAATAGATCCCTAGCGGAGCCACACACAATCGAAATTCCGCCCGGCGGCAGGATCCCGGCTTTCACGACGTCTTCTACCATTCGGTGGGTCAGCCAGGCAGTCGGCGAAGCGGGTTTGATCACGACCGGAACGCCGGATAGCAGGGCGGGCGCAGCCTTCTCGCAGAAGCCCCACGCGGGGAAATTAAATGCATTGATGAAGATCGCCGCGCCTGTAGTTGGCGTCAGAAAATGCTGCGCCGCAAACACATCGGTTTTTGACAGCGGAATTCCCGCGCCTTCCTTCAGCATTCGGCCGCTTTCGAGGGCCCGGCCAATTTTTGCGTAGTACTTGACCGTGTAGATTGCGCCGTCCACGTCAAACGACGCGTCGGCCTGCGTTGTGCCGGAGTTGAGGAGAGAAATCCGGAAGTATTCGTCGCGATTGGCGGTCAGCACGTCGGCGATCTTTGCCAACAGGTCGGCGCGCTCGCGATAGGTCACCCGGCGAAGGGCTGCGCCTCCTTGGGAGCGCGCAAACGCGAGCGCGGCATTCACGTCGATGCCCTGCGAAGAAATCCGGGCCAATTCGTCTCCGGTGACCGGATCGATCAGGGCCTCGCCGGTTCCTGTGCCTTCTTGCCATTGACCGGCTACATAGTTGGGCAGCTTCATTCGGGGTCTCCTGACTCCAGGCTGGGACTGCATCATACTGCATCTGACATGAGCCAATGGCCAGAATCTCTCATGGATTACCATCGCCATCTTATGTAACTATATTTTCCTTATATATTTACAAAGCGCCAGCACTTATATTGCTACAGTTGCATCTTGCATGCAGCAAATCACCTTTTTCTTGATCCGGCTGCGTTCGTTTGTACTATAATGCCGTAGAGGTTTGCAAGGTTTCCGCATGTCGGCGAGCACCGATTCCAATCCGCTGAATTCGCGGCTTTTGCCGCCCGCACCCGAGAGCGATTTTCTACGCTTTCTCGGCAAGCGTGTACGTCAAGTGCGCGACCATCGCGGGATGACGCGCAAGGCGGCTGCGCGGGAGGCCGACGTATCGGAGCGCCACCTTGCGCAGCTGGAAGCGGGAGAAGGCAACGTCTCCATCGTGCTGCTGCGAAGAATCGCGGCTGCGCTGAACGTATCGCTTGTCGAATTGTTCTCCCCGGAAACAGACGAGCCGGTCGAAAAGCGCCTCATCCAGCGTTTCTTGGAACGTCTTCCCGCTCATCGCCTGGAAGATGTGGTATTTCGGCTGATGCGCGATTTCGGCCACGAAGAAAAAGTGCGCCGGATGCGCATTGCGCTGATCGGCTTGCGTGGAGCTGGCAAGTCCACGCTGGGTGCTAAGCTCGGACGGGAAATGGACTTGCCGTTTGTCGAACTGGATCGCGAAATTGAGAAAGAGACGGGGATGCCCCTGGCGGAGATTTTTTCGCTATACGGGCAAGCCGGTTACCGCGCGATTGAGCGACGCACTCTGGAGCGTGTGCTTCAAGAGAATGATCGCGCCGTGCTTTCCGTGGGTGGCGGCGTAGTCTCGGAGAAAGAGACGTACGACTTTCTCCTGTCCCACTGCTACACCGTTTGGATCAAGGCGGAGCCCGAGGAACACATGTCCCGAGTGATCGAGCAGGGCGATTTCCGCGCGATGGCGGGAAGCGATCGCGCGATGGAAGACCTGCGCCGGATTCTCGAGACTCGGGAGCCGCTGTATCGCAAAGCGGACATGGTGCTCGATACTTCCGGCAGTTCGGTGGAAGAGAGTTTCGCCAAGTTGAAGACGGTATTGCAAGCCAATTTTCAGTAGGAGGATCTCGTGGACGTTGTCGCGGCGCAAGAGCCTCAACCCAAGATGGAATCTGTGGACTACCGGACCGATCCCTCGCACTACCGGCACTGGCGGCTGTCTTTCGATGGACCAGTCGCGACGCTCACGATGGATGTGGCGGAAGATGGAGGACTTCGGCCGGGCTACAAGCTAAAACTGAATTCTTACGATCTCGGTGTGGATATCGAGCTGCACGACGCTTTGCAACGGATTCGATTTGAGCATCCGGAGATTCGGTCGGTGGTTATCACCAGCGCGAAGAGCCGCATCTTTTGCTCTGGAGCCAACATTTACATGCTTGGCCTTTCTTCGCACGCTTGGAAAGTGAATTTCTGCAAATTCACGAATGAAACGAGGAACGGGATCGAAGACTCCAGCGCTCATTCAGGCCTCAAATTCCTGGCCGCGTGCAACGGGACGACGGCCGGCGGCGGCTATGAACTCGCGCTTGCGTGCGACGAGATCATCCTGGTGGATGACCGCTCTTCCGCTGTCAGCTTGCCGGAGCTTCCGCTACTGGGCGTGTTGCCCGGTACGGGAGGGCTGACCCGCATCACCGATAAGCGCCATGTCCGCAGGGACCATGCCGACATTTTCTGCACCAACCCGGACGGCGTCCGCGGGCAACGCGCCAAGGATTGGAGGCTGGTCGATGACGCGATCAAGCCACAGCAGTTTGCGGAGCACGTGAAGCAGCGCGCGCGGGAACTGGCTGCGCAGAGTGACCGGCCGTCCGACGCCAAGGGCGTGACGCTGACGCCGCTAAAGCGCACCGTCGATGACGCTGGTCTGCGCTACGAGTATGTCGATGTCGCATTGAATCGTGAAGCGCGCACGGCGACCTTTACTGTCCGCGCGCCGAAGTCCGCTACCGACGACACTATCGAAAAAGTTCTCGCCGCGGGTGTCAACTGGTGGCCGCTGCAGATGGCGCGAGAATTGGACGATGCGATATTGCACCTGCGCACCAGCGAACTCGATTTGGGATTGTGGATCATTAAGACAGCCGGAAACGCCAACGCAGTTCTCGCGGTCGACGATTTCATTCTGAACCATCAGGACAACTGGTTCGTTCGCGAAGTTCTCGGCATGATGCGGCGCACTTTCGCGCGCTTGGATGTCAGTTCGCGCTCCATTTATGCGATCGTGGAACCTGATTCGTGTTTCGCAGGCACGCTTCTGGAGTTGGCGCTCGCGGCGGACCGCGTCTACATGCGCGATACTCAAGAAAGCGCAGCGGTTTCGACGGTCACGCTGTCGCAGATGAACTTCGGAGCTCTGCCCATGGCAAATCATCTTTCGCGCCTGGCGGCGCGCTTCTATCAGGATGCCGGGCAGATCGAGGCGTTGCGCGGCCAGATCGGGGCGAAGCTCTCGCCTCACGAAGCGCTCGATGCGGGACTCGTCACCGTGACACCGGACGACCTCGACTGGGAAGACGAAATCCGCCAAGCCATCGAATCGCGGGCCGCGCTTTCCCCCGACGCCCTCACCGGGCTCGAGGCCAATCTGCGTTTTGGGCCCGGTGAGACACTCGAAACGCGCGTGTTCGGCAGGCTTTCCGCGTGGCAAAACTGGATCTTCATTCGCCCTAATGCCGTCGGGGCAAACGGCGCGCTCAAAGTTTATGGAACCGGGGCGCCCGTGAAATTCAATTGGGAAAGAGTTTAAACGCTCGCCAGGAGTTTCGAGTTTACTGAGGAGATTGCGATGATCGACTACACTGAGAAAATTCCGAACAACGTCGATTTGGGCAGGGATCGCGTTCTGCAACGCGCGCTGGAGCACTGGCAACCTGCGTTTCTGGGCTGGTGGTCCGACATGGGGCCGAATGAGAGCCGCGGTTATGAAGTGTATCTGCGCACGGCGACGAGCGTGGAGCCGGACGGCTGGGCGCAGTTCGGTTACGTGCGAATGCCGGAGTATCGCTGGGGCATTTTCCTACAGCCGCGCGACGAAAATCGCCAGGTAAATTTCGGCCGGCACAAGGGTCAGGCGGCCTGGCAAGACGTACCCGGTGAGTATCGATCGATCTTACGCCGCATCATCGTTACCCAGGGCGATACGGAACCCGCTTCGGTAGAGCAGCAAAAAATGCTGGGGCTGTCTTGCCCTTCGCTCTACGACTTGCGGAATATTTTTCAGGTAAACGTCGAAGAAGGACGCCACCTCTGGGCCATGGTGTACTTGCTGCACCGCTACTTTGGACGCGACGGCCGCGAAGAAGCCGAATCGCTGCTCGCGCGGCGCTCCGGAGACACCGACAATCCTCGCATCCTCGGCGCGTTCAACGAACCCACGCCTGATTGGCTAGCCTTCTACATGTTTACTTTTTTCACGGATCGCGACGGCAAGTTTCAGCTCTGCGCTCTGGCCGAATCCGGCTTCGATCCACTTTCACGAACCTGCCGGTTCATGCTGACCGAGGAAGCGCATCACATGTTCGTCGGCGAGACCGGCGTGAGCCGCATCATTCAACGCACGTGCGAAGTAATGAAGGAAAATAATGTCGACGACCCGTCCGACGTCCGCGCGCTCGGGGTGATCGACCTGCAAACGATTCAGCGATACTTGAATTTCCACTACAGCGTCACTCTCGACCTTTATGGCTCGGATGTCTCTTCCAACGCCGCCAACTATTTTACCAACGGCCTCAAGGGGCGCTTCCGGGAAACCAAGCTCGAAGACGACCACCAGTTGAGCGAAGCGGAATACCCCGTCTCGGAAGTCATCGGAGACAAGATCGTCATGAAGAAGGTTGCGGCACTGACCGCCTTGAACGAACGCCTGCGCGACGATTACATCGGTGAAATCGAGGACGGCGTCGGCCGCTGGCAGAAAGTGATCGACAATGCGGGTATTCCCTTCCGGCTGACCTTGCCGCATAAAGGCTTCCATCGCGAGATCGGCAACTTCACGGGACACCACATCAGCCCGGAAGGCCAGGTGTTGACCGAACAGGCTTGGAAGCAGCATGAATTTGAATGGCTGCCCAGTCCCAAGGATTATGCCTACGTGCAGTCCTTGATGAGCGGGCGTGTTACGGAACTGGGTAAGTTTGCCAATTGGATTGCGCCTCCGCTGCGCGGCATCAATAGTCAGCCTTTGAACTTCGAATACGTTCGTTTTAATTAGTGGGGGCTTCAGCTACCGGGCCGGCATTAAGTGTGGACGGATCGCGGATGGTGATCCGTGCGAGGACGAAACTTCGTGCAACCGATCATCGATATCCACATTCACATCATGCCCTACCACATGATGAAGCCTTCCGCGATGGCGCTGATGCGCAAGGGACGGAAGGACTACGCCGACGTCGAGCGCTATTGCGCCGACCCCAAAGAATTTCTCAAGTTGCTCGATAGCCTCGGCGTGGAGCGCGCGGGCTTGATCAACTACGTTTCTCCGCAAATCATTGGTTTCACGCCGGAAGTGAACGATTGGATCGCACAGTATTGCAAAACGGCGCCGGACCGGCTGATCGCGTTTGGTGGCGTGCTTCCCGGGACGGTTCCTGACACCGGCGCGGAAGTCGATCGCATGGCCAAGCTTGGAATTCGGGCTGTCAAGATGCATCCGTCGCACCAGGTGCTTTCGCCGAACGACTACATGGACGGCAATCGGGGGCTCGCCGCGATTTACGAGCGAGCGCAAGCCAACGGCCTCCCCGTGATGATTCACACGGGAACGTCCATTTTTCCTGGCGCGAGAAATCTTCACGCGCAGCCGATGTTGTGCGACGACGTCAGCATTGATTATCCCGATCTCGTCGTCATCCTGGCGCATGGCGGCAGACCTTTGTGGATGGAAGAAGCGTTTTTTCTGGTGCGGCGGCACAAGAACATGTACATGGATATTTCCGGTATCCCGCCGCAAAAGCTGCTGGAGTACTTTCCGCGAATCGAAGACATTGCGGAGAAAGTGCTCTGGGGCACGGATTGGCCCGGACCCGGAGTGCCTGAGATCAAGGGCAACATCGAAAAGTTCAATGCGCTCCCGATCCGGGAAGAGGCCAAGCGCAAGATCCTGTACGACAACGCAGCACGGCTTTTTCCTCGCTGACACTGTAAAGGCGGCGGCTAGCCGCCGCACTCCAAGTGAGTTGTCTCACTGTTCTGAACGGGTGTTCTTCCTTCTGAACAGTCGTTCAGAATTGATTGACACAGACACGTCAGCATGATTAGCTATGACGAAGAGAGGCTTACGGCTCCGCCGTAGTTCGCGCCTGGAGAATCTAGTTGCGAATCAACCGCACCAATCAGGCTACCGCCCGCCTTCGCAGGCGCTACCTCGCACGCCGCCTGGAGATTCTGCGCGCTGCAGGAAAAGAGTTTCGGCAGCGTGGCTTTGCTGAGACTGGGATGCGCGACATCGCGGCGGCCGCCGACCTTTCCCCTGCCAACCTTTACAACTACTTCCACGGAAAACACGAGATTCTGTTCTTCTGCCAGGACGTTTCCCTCGACCGCATGATCGCGGCGCTCGATGAAGCCCGGCGCCTCCGCACGAGTGCTGCGGCAAAGCTCCGTATCGTGGTTCAGTCCCACTTGCTCTGCGTGCTGGATGAAGTCGAAGGCTCCGCGGCGCATCTCTTGACCAACGCGTTGCCTCCGCGTCTGCAGCGGGCCCTGGTGGTGAAGCGCGATCGCTACGAAGAAGGCGTGCGTCAATTGATTGCCGCCGGCAGCCGGTCCGGAGAGTTCGTCGCCTGTGATCCGGCGCTCGCCGCCCGCGCCATCCTGGGATCACTCAACTGGAGCGTGCGCTGGTTCAATCCGGACGGCGCTTTGACGGCGGCAGAAATCGCCGACGGATTTGCCGACTATCTGATCCGTGGTCTGCTGGCTAAGCCCGAGGCTCTCCGGCGAGCCGCATCGACCAAAGAAGTAGGCCGAGCCGGCAAGCGAGTTTCGCGCGATCTGACTCGCCGCGCGTCGGCCGCATGAGTTCGCAAGGGGTGATCTAACGTGTCTGTCATCCAGATCGAATCACAGAAAACAGCTCACATCCGCATTACGCTGAACGGTGAACAGACCGACGTTTCGTTCGCATCGTACAAGACCCTGCTCGAGATACTCCGCGAGGATCTAGGTCACACCGGCACGAAACACGGGTGCGAACTCGGCGAGTGCGGCGCATGCGCAGTGCTTCTGGATGGGAAGCCCGTGCTTTCGTGTCTTGTGCTTGGGCTGGAGTGCGATGGCAAGGATGTACTCACGGTCGAGGGACTCGGATCGAACGGAAATCCTCATCCGCTGCAGGATGCATTCGCCGATCTCGGAGCGGCACAATGCGGATACTGCACGCCCGCGATCCTGGTCACCGCGAAAGCTTTGCTGGATCACAATCCACATCCCAATCGCGATCAAATCCGTGTAGCGCTCTCGGGCAACTTGTGCCGCTGTACTGGCTACCTCCAGATTTTTGAGGCGGTGGAAGCGGCTATGCTCAAGATCGCCGAGCAAAATTCGTCGGCAGCCCAGAACGCGCCCGTGGGCCAGTCACTACCAGACGCGTAGGAGTCAAATGCCCGATCGACCCGATCAAAAGGCTCCGCCAAGCCAACCGGCTCAGGAATCAAGCTCCGACGCAGGCGAATTCCGCGTGATCGGGGTTCCTCGCCGAAGGGTTGACGCCCGCTCCAAAGTCACCGGCCAAACTCGCTACGCCGACGACATCTTCTTGCCGCGGATGACCTACTGCAAGCTGTTGCGCTCGCCACATCCTCACGCACGCATCAAGAAAATCGACACATCGCGTGCTGTCGCGCATCCCGGAGTGTATTTGGTCCTCACGGGAAAAGACTTGCCCATCGAGTACGGCATTCTCCCCATCAGTCAAGACGAGCAGGCACTCTGCGTCGATCATGTGCGGCACGTCGGCGATCCCGTTGCGGCAGTAATTGCGCGCGAAGAACTGACGGCCTTCGAGGCGTTGGACTTGATCGATGTCGAATACGAGATTCTGCCAACCATCTCCGATCCCGAAGAAGCCCTCGCCACTCCCGAACCACGCATCCACGATTACGGCGAGGAAGGCAACATTCACAAGCGCGTCGCTCTTGAGTTTGGCGATGTCGAGCAAGGCTTCGCCGAAGCCGACGAAGTCTTCGAAGATACGTTCTTCTACCAAGGCAACACGCATCTTCCCATTGAACAGCACGCGTCCGTCGCGATCAAAGATCCCGAAGGAAAACTGACGATCTGGAGCAGCACCCAGACGCCGCACTACTTGCATCGCGCCCTGGCCAAGGTTCTGCAAATGCCGCCTGGGCACATTCGCGTGATCGCCACGCCCAACGGCGGCGGGTTTGGAGGAAAGAGCGATCCTTTCAATCACGAGATTGTGGTGTGCAAAGCGGCCCTTCGTGTTGGATCGTCCCGTCAAGATTTGTCTCACGCGCGAGGAGGTTTTCTACTGCCACCGCGGCCGCCATCCGGTGCTAATGAAATTCAAGACCGGCGTGAAGAAGGACGGCACGATCACCGGCATGCACCTCCAAACGCTGATCGACGGCGGCGCCTACGGTTCCTACGGAGTTGCCAGCACTTTTTATACCGGCGCGCTGCAGACCACCACCTACCACATTCCGCGCTATAAGTTTCAAGGCTGCCGCACATTCACGAACAAGCCGCCGTGCGGACCGAAGCGCGGCCATGGCACGGTGCAGCCGCGCTTCGGCCAGGAAGTCCAACTCGACAAGATTGCCGAGAAACTCAAGATCGACCCGGCTGACCTGCGGCTCCGCATCGTCGAGTCGTCCGGCGCCGTGACCGCCAATTTTTTCCGGCTGAGCACCGTCAATCTCGCCGAATGCATCCGCCGCATCGTAAAGCTGTCCGGTTGGAACGAGAAATTCCGCAAGCTGCCGGAGGGCCACGGAGTCGGCCTCGCTTGCTCCGCGTACCTCACGGGCGCGGGGCTGCCGATCTACTGGAACAAGATGCCGCACTCGGGAGTCCAGTTAAAGCTGGACCGCGGCGGCGGCGTCACCGTTTTTTGCGGCGCCACCGACATCGGGCAAGGATCGGACGACGTGCTGGCGGGCATCGTCGCCGAGATTCTCGGCCTCGAGACTTTTGACATTCGCCTGTACACCGGCGACACCGACCTCGGCCCCGTGGATCTGGGCTCCTACTCCAGCCGCGTGACAATCATGGCGGGAAATGCCGCGCTGCAAGCCGCCGAACGCGCCAAGGCTTTGCTTGCCGAGGCTGTTGCGGAACGTCTAGGCGTGCCCAAAGAACGCCTGCGCTTCGCGGACAAATATGTTTTCGATTCCGCTGCGCCGGAGAACCGAGTTCCCTTCCGTGAGGCTGTCTGCCTGGCGGAAGCGCGCTTCGGAACTATCGGCACTGTCGGCTCGTACACGCCGCCGAAGTCTCCAGCGCTCTACAAAGGTGGCGGCGTAGGCCCGTCGCCCACCTATTCTTATTCCGCCGCGGTCGTCGAAGTCGTGGTCAATCCCACCACTGGTTGGATCACCGTCCCAAAAATTTGGATCGCACACGACATCGGCCGCGCGCTCAACCCCACACTGGTCCGCGGCCAAGTCGAAGGCAGTGTTTACATGGGACTCGGCGAAGCCCTAATGGAGGAGCAGGAGTTCCGCCGCCTGCCCAAGAAACTTTCTCACGCGCTGGTCCACAAGTTTCCCTCCATTCTGGAATACAAGAGTCCGACGTCGCTCGACATGCCCGACGTGGTCACCGAGTTGGTCGAAGAGCCCGATCCGCGCGGTCCGTTCGGCGCGAAAGAAGTCGGACAGGGCCCGCTCCTGCCGATCATGCCGGCGGTCGCGAACGCCGTCTACGATGCCGTCGGCGTGCGGATTGATGAAGTTCCGATCACACCGGAAAAAATCGTGAAGGCTCTTGCGGAAAAGAGAGCCGGCCGCGAGCCGCGTTTTGGCCCGACGCATTTCCCGCAGGTCCATTGGCCGGAAGCTCTGCGCGTTCCTCCTCCGTGGGAGGGTGGCGACGGCAATGCGGTCAACGACGTTCCCCGGCGAGCGAAATCGAGTCCGCAGAAAGATCCTCAGGGCGAGAAGGTACTTAGCTCATGATGCGCCTTCCTCTTTTCGAGTTTCGCGCTCCGCGCACGCTGGAAGAGGCCGCGCGTATTCTGGACGGCGAAGGCGCAAACGCCATGCCGCTCGCCGGCGGCACAGATTTGCTCCCGAACATGAAGCGCCGCCAACAGGTGCCGCGCACGCTGATGAGCCTTCGCAACGTCGAGGGGTTGACCCACGTGCAACTCGATCGCTCCGCATCGCGGCTTGGCGCGTGCCTAACTCTCACCGATATCGCGGACGACACTCGTTTCCGCAACGGCTTGACCGCGTTGTCGCAAGCCGCCTCGCAGGTCGCGACGCCGCACATCCGCAATATGGCCACGCTCGGCGGAAATCTCTGCCTGGATACGCGCTGCAATTACTACGATCAAAGCTATGAGTGGCGAAAAGCGATCAACTTTTGCATGAAGAAGGACGGCACCACGTGCTGGGTCGCGCCGGGCAGTCCCAAGTGCATGGCCGTTTCTTCCACGGACACGGCTCCTGCGCTGATCGCCCTGGGAGCACGCGTCCGCCTTGTCTCGCGCGGAGAAGAACGTGAAGTCCCGCTCTCCGAGCTGTATAACAATGATGGCATGGACTACATCCGGCGCAGGCCCAACGAGATTCTGGCCGAAGTGCTGCTCGATTCCCTGGACGGGTGGAAGAGCACCTACTGGAAACTCCGGCGTCGTGGCTCGTTCGATTTTCCGGTATTGTCCGTTGCAGCCGCGGCGCGAGTTTCTGCTAACGGCATGGTCGAAGATGCCCGCATCGTCGTGGGCTCGGCGGCATCTCGCCCGCTGGCCGCTGCGGACGCCGCAAAGTCTCTCCTGGGCCGCGCGTTGAATCACGAATCGATCGGAGAGGCCGCCGCGCTCGCCGCTCGCATCGCCAAACCGCTCGACAACACGGATTTCGATATGACCTGGCGGAAGAAAGTCACCGCCGAGTTCGTGACCTACGCGCTGCGCGAATTGCGCGGGGACGATGTCCGCGCCGAGCGCGAGAGTTTCACACGCCATCCGGGCCTATGAGTAAAAAGTGGATCGGCTTATCGCTCGCGATCCTCGTCGGCGCCGTGGTTCTCTTCTTGCCCACGCCCCAGGGTCTCTCCGTTCTGGCTCATCGCGTTCTGGCCATTGCCGCGTTCACCGTCATTCTCTGGGTGTTCCAGGTCATGAACAACGGCATCACTGCCGTCCTGATGATGGCGCTGATGATCTTCGCTCACGTCAAGCCGGCCCTCGTCCTCAGCGGATACTCCAGCCCGCAATTCTGGATCCTTCTTGTCGTCCTCTTCTATGGCTTCGCCATGCAAAAGACGGGGCTCGCGCAGCGGCTCTCGTTCTACATCTTGTCTCTCTTCCCCGGCACGTACACCGGGATCCTCTTCGCATTTTTCTTGATTGGCCTGGTCCTCGCGCTCGGCATCCCCTCGATGACCGTGCGCACCGCGATCATGGTTCCGATTGCCTGGGCCCTGGTGCAATCGGTTGGCCTAACTCCGCAGAGCCGCGCCACCGCTCTGATCATGCTGACTGCCGTGGAAATGGCAGTGCTGCCCGGCTGCGCGATTCTGTACGGCTCTCTGTTCGGTCCGGTCGTGGAATCCGTGTTTCAAGCGAAGGCCCTTCCACTGACCTGGGGCGGCTACGCCGAGGTGATGGCGGTCCCAACCATTTTGCTTTGCGCTTTGCTGCTGTTTGCCAATCGCATCGTCTTGAAACCCGGCGCGGCGCTCGCCGTGCCGCCTGCGTTTGCTGCCGACCGCTTGAAGGCGCTTGGCTCGATCAAGAGAACGGAATGGATCACGCTCGCCGTCGTCTTGTCTTCCACCGCGTACTGGGCCACGGCTCGCTTGCACCACTTGCCCAGCTTTCTGGTCGGCATGTGTGGGCTCGCTGTCTTCGGCTTGACCGGCATCGTGGCCGACGCCGATATCGCAGGCGGTGTTTCTTGGACGCTGCTCTTATTCCTCGGAGGCAATTTCAGCCTCGCCAGTGTCGTCGAAGACCTGAAAATCACAGACTGGCTCGCCGGCTACTTGGTTCCGTTCGCCAGGCAGCTAACGTTCAGTGTCGTCATCTTCGTTGTGGTCGTCGCGCTGGCGATGCTGCTTTTACGATTTCTCGATCCTACGGGTTTCGTCGCCATCCCGGTGCTCTTTCTGCCCATTTCCGACGTGGCGCTCGCCGCGGGAATCCCGTCACTCATACTTGCGGCGCCACTGGTGCTGGCGGCCGCGCCCTTCTGGCTCACGTACGAAAACATTTGGATCGCGATGGGCGAGGGCATAACCTCCGGCCAAGCGTTCAGCGCGCGCCAGCGCTTTCACCTGGCAAACACTTACGCCCTCGCCGTCCTCGTTACCCTCGCGATTTCAGTCGGCTTTTGGAGGCTGATCCGAGTGCTGTGAGAGTTGGCTTTTCTCCACTTTCCTCTTTGTCCTTTGCCCATTTCGCGGTATGAAGTTGTATCGGTTACGTCCCGAGGAGTTCGGATGCAGCGATCCATTCACGACGTCCTCAATCTCTACAACCCTTCCGACCCTCTGGAGCGCGCCTCCACGATCCCGGCGCCGTGGTATCGAGATCAGCGTGTCGAAGAACTCGAACGCGCGAGCGTTTTCAGCGCTACATGGCAAGTGGTGGGCCGGCTCGATCAGGTAAAAGAGAAAGGACAGTTCTTCACGGCGGAAGTCGCCGGCGAACCCATCGTGGTCGTGCGCGGCGACGACGCCCAATTGCGCGCGTTTTACAACGTCTGCCGCCACCACGCTGCAGCGGTCGTCCCGGAAGCGCAAGGGTGCGCGAAGCAGTTCCGCTGCCCCTACCATGGCTGGACCTACGGAATCGACGGAGCGCTCAAGGGCATGGTCGAGTTCGATGGCGTCTGCAACTTTGATCGCGCCGCGAACGGCCTCGTGCCAATTCGCCTCGATGTCTGGGAAAACTTTGTGTTCGTGAACCTCGACGGGCACTGCGCTTCCCTGCGCGATTTCCTAGGCGTTGTGCCCGATCTCGTGGCGCCCCTCGAGTTAACTAAGAAACTCCACTACTTCGACCGCCGCGTCTACACCCTCAATTGCAATTGGAAGGTCTACGTCGACAACTATCTTGACGGTGGCTACCACGTTCCGCACGCACACAAGGGCCTCAGCAGCGTGATCGAGTACACCAAGTACACGATTGAGAACTTCGATCGCGCTTGCCTGCAATCGAGTCCGCTATCTTCAGACGCCAATTCTGCAGCTGGCGTCGCCGCCACGCGCCAGGGCCGGGCCTTCTACCTCTGGATCTACCCCAATTTCATGATCAATGCTTACGAAGGCGTGATGGACACCAACCTCGTGCTTCCTCTCGGCGTCGACAAATGCGCCGTCGTTTTCGACTACTACTTCGGCGACACCAGCGCCGCCGCTGAGGCCCACAACAAAGAAAGCATTGCTGTCAGTGAAAAAGTGCAAGACGAAGACATGGCCATCTGCGACGCCGTCCAGCGCGGCCTGCACTCCCGCGCCTACGTCGCCGGCCGCCTATCCGTCCGCCGCGAAGCCGGCGAGCATCTCTTCCACCGCCTCCTCCACGCCGACCTCACCGCCGCCCTGGAACGCCCGCGCCGCCGATTGAGCGGCAAATGTAGCGGCCGCGGACCGTCGCGGGCACTCTCTCCGCCGACGTGTCGCCGCCCCTACTCGAAAATCACCGTCTTGTTGTCATAGAGCAGGATGCGGTTCTCGATATGCCATCGCACCGCCCGGGAAAGCACCACCTTCTCCAGATCGCGCCCCTTCTCCACCAAGTCTTCCAGCGCATCCCGATGCGAAATGCGCACAACTCCCTGCTCGATGATCGGCCCATCGTCCAGCACTTCCGTAACGTAGTGCGCGGTAGCGCCGATCAGCTTAACTCCGCGATCGTATGCCTGCTGATGCGGCTTGCCTCCGATGAACGCCGGCAAGAACGAATGGTGAATATTGATGATCTGCTGCGGATAATGCCCAATGAAGCTCGACGACAACACTTGCATGTACCGCGCCAAAACGATCAAGTCAATTTCGTTTCTTCGCAAGAGATTCAACTGCTCGGCTTCCGCCGCCGCCTTGTTTTCCTTGGTGACCGGGATCACTTCGTACGGAATGCCGTAGAAATCCGCATGGCGTTTCGTGTCCGGATGGTTGCTCACGATCAACGCAATCCCGCACGCCAGCTCGCCATTGCGCTGCCGATACAGCAGATCCACCAAGCAATGGTCGTATTTCGATACGAAAATCGCCACGCGCGGCCGGTAGTTCCCTGCCGCCACGCGCCACTTCATCCCAAACTTCTCCGCCACCGGCGCGAATTTTTCCGGAAACTCCGCCAAGTTCAGTTGAAAGCCATCGAGATTCCATTCCACGCGCGCCAAGTAAAACCGCTCTTCCCCCGCCTGGTGCTGCTCGAAATGCAATATGTTCCCGTCATGGCGATAGATGAAATCCGCGATCGCGGCGTCCAGGCCTTTGCGGTCCGGACACTGCACCAACAAAATGGCTGTGTTCTTCAAGGATTGCTCCGTGTCCGCCGTATTCTACTTGACTCTCCGCGGCTCCCGATCAACGATTTGACCCTGCAAGACCCCTCACCTATACTTGAAACGTCGAGTTTCAAGGTGATTTCTCACCAGTCTGGCCTCTTCTGAAAGCTTGAGTTCCTCGCAATTGCATCGGGGCGCATGCTGTCGAGACCAGCGCACATTCGCGGCCGGGCCGCTTCTTCTTGAGCCGCCACGAGCCGCTGAACCGAAAGGATTGCCCCATGGCCGAAGCAACCTGCCGCCGCGAACTGGATCTGGAGATTCCCGCGGACGAAGTGTCGAAGAAAATGGAGAGCGTCGCCAAGGAATTCGCGCGCATCGCGAGCGTTCCGGGCTTTCGTCCCGGAAAAGCACCGGTCTCCCTGATCCGCCGCCGTTTCGCCGACGACATCAAAGGCGAAGTCCTGCAATCGCTCGTGCCCCGAGCGCGTCGAGAAAGCCGTCACCGAGCAGAAACTCACCCCCGTTTCCCAGCCGCAAGTCGAGAAGCTCGATTTCATCGAAGGGCAGCCGCTCAAGTTCCGCGCGGTATTCGAGGTGCTTCCCGAATTTGAGCTGGGAAACTACAAAGATCTCGAGCTCGAAATGCCGGCCATGGACATCACCGATGACGACGTCACGAAGACTCTCGAAGAAATGCGCGAGCGCGCCGCGGCTTTCGCTCCCGTGGAAGGCCGGCCGGCCGAAAACGGCGATTTCGTCCAGCTCAAGCTCGATGGGCACGCCCGATGGCGGCGGCGAACCGGTGCAGGCCGACAGCGTGCTGTGCCACATCGGCGCCGAAGAAACCATGGAGCCGTTCAACGAGAATCTGCGCGGCGCAAACGTCGGCGACCACAAGAATTTCGACGTCGAATATCCCGCCGACTATCCCGACGCCAAGCTCGCCGGCAAGACGTATCACTATGCCGTCGAAGTGCTCGGCATCAAGAACAAAAAGCTCCCTGAACTCAACGACGAGTTCGCCAAAGATGTCAGCGACGCCACTACTCTCGACGAGTTGAAGACCAAAGTCCGCGAAAGCCTGGAGCGCCGCCCGCGACCAGAAACACAAAGACCTGCTGCACGAAAAGGTTTTGGCCGCCATCGTCAAGCTCCACGACTTCCCTGTACCCGAATCGCTGGTGGAGCATCAAATGGATGTCCGGCTCGAGCGCGTTGTTCGCTCCCTGGCAGCCCAAGGCGTCGATCCGCGCGCGGTAAATGTCGACTGGGTTACCCTCCGCAGCCGCCAACAAGAGCGCGCCACCGATGACGTCAAAGCCGAATTGATCGTCGACCGCATCGCCACCGCAGAAAATATCGACGTCACCGACGAAGAAGTCAATCACGAGCTAGAACACGCCGCGAGCCATAGTGGCGAATCCGCAGCAGCCATTCACGCTCGTTTGACAAAGCAGGGTACGCTCGATAGGATGAAAGCGAAGCTGCGGAGTGACAAAACTCTCGACTGGCTCGCGCAGAATTCCCGGATTCAGCACCGTCGCAGCAGCCGAGAAACGAAGTGACACGGTTCGGCCCTGAAGCGCGCGACCTTTACTCAAATGAAAAATTTCGACGACGAACCAATTATCGCGGCGACCACTCTTGTACCCATGGTGGTCGAACAGACCAGCCGCGGCGAGCGCGCCTACGACATTTATTCGCGGCTGCTGAAAGAGCACATCATCTTCATCGGCACGCCTATTGACGACCACGTCGCCAATCTGGCCACCGCTCAGATGCTCTTCCTCCAAGCCGAAGACCCCGAGCACGACATTCAGCTGTACATCAATTCCCCGGGCGGCTCGATCACTGCGGGTTTTGCGATCTACGACACCATGCAATTTGTGAAGCCCGACGTCGTCACCACCTGCGTCGGCCAGGCCGCATCCATCGCCGCGGTGTTGCTCGCCGGCGGCGCGCCAAAAAAGCGTTTCGCTCTGCCCAACGCGCGCATCCTGATTCACCAACCGTGGATGTCCGGGCTCGGCGGCCAGGCCACGGACATTGATCTCCATGCCAAGGAAATCCTGCGCATGCGCACCATGATCAATAAACTTGCTCGCGCAGCATAGCGGACAGTCGGTCGAGCGCATCGAAAAAGACGTCGAGCGCGATTTCATCATGAATCCGGAACAAGCCAAAGAGTACGGGATGATCGACGAGATCATCTACAAACATCGCTAGTCCGCGGACGCCGATGCGCGCGGCAGCGACTCGCCAAGCTTGTTCCAAAAAGTTAGCAGCAGTCACTCAGGTTTCTCTTTTGCTTCGGGGCAACAATCGGCCTAGAATATTGCTATAGGACTCCGTGGCGCTCGGCGGAGACGAGGGCCTTCACACCTGTGAAAAAATTCAATCCAGATGAGCCTTTGCGCTGCTCCTTCTGCCATAAGACCCAGGAGCAGGTCGAAAAGCTGATCAGTTCGCCTTCCGACTATCCGCGCGCGTACATCTGCAACGAATGCGTGAGCGTTTGCCAGACCATTCTGGAAGACGAAAAGCGCGAGCAAGCCACCGCACCGGCAAAACGCCTTCCCCGCCCCCCGGAGATCAAGCAATTCCTCGACGGATACGTCATCGGGCAGGACCGCACCAAGAAGAAACTCGCCGTCGCGGTCTACAACCACTACAAGCGAATCTTTCTGAACAAGCAGCCCGGCGACGTCGAGCTCAGCAAGTCCAATATTCTTCTGATCGGGCCGACCGGCACCGGCAAAACGCTGCTGGCCCAGACTCTTTCGCGCATGCTCGATGTGCCCTTCGCCATCGTGGATGCCACGACCCTCACCGAAGCGGGCTATGTCGGCGAAGACGTCGAAAACATCATCCTGAAACTGCTGCAAGCCGCCGACGGCGACGTGCAGAAGGCGCAGCAAGGCATCATCTATATCGATGAAATCGACAAGATCGCCAAGAAGGACGAAAACCCGTCGATCACCCGCGACGTTTCCGGCGAAGGCGTGCAGCAAGCCCTGCTCAAAATTCTTGAAGGCACGGTCGCCAACGTTCCTCCGCAAGGCGGACGCAAGCACCCGCATCAGGAATTCACGCCGGTCGACACCACCAACATTCTTTTCATCTGCGGCGGCGCATTTGTCGGCCTCGAAAAAATAATCGAGAAGCGCGCCGGGCGCCGCTCCCTCGGCTTCCACACCGATGCTTGCCATCCACGCCGCAGAAGCGCAACACCGAACTGCTCGAGCAAGTGCAGCCTGGCGACCTGATTCGCTACGGCCTGATCCCGGAATTTGTCGGCCGCTTGCCCGTTGCCGGCGTGATGAACGATCTCGACAAGTCCGCGCTAGTCCGAATTCTGACCGAGCCGAAGAACGCCCTGCTCAAGCAGTACCAGCGGCTCTTCGAATTTGAAAACGTCCGCCTGCGCTTCACCGACGATGCCCTGGAGACCGTTGCCGAGTTGGCTCTCCAGCGCAAAGTCGGCGCGCGGGGCTTGCGCATGATTCTCGAAGACCTCATGCTGGAGGTGATGTATCACCTGCCGATGCAGCGGAAAGTGCGCGATTTCGTGGTGACCGAAGACATGGTTCGCACCCGCGAAATTAATTGGAGTTTGCTCGAAAAGGCTGGATAGGCCGCATCGCGCGCCTGCTTCCTTGGATCGCTGTTCTGCGGTCGCACGATGGATTTCAGGGGCCCCATGTTCAATCGAGAAAAACAGGAAATGAAGCGCGTACCCATGATGCCGGTGCGCGATATGGTCATTTTCCCCCAGCAGATGACGCCTTTCATCGTCGGCCGCGAAGCCAGCGTCCGCGCGCTCGAAGAAGCGCTTGCCGGCGACAAGAAGATTTTCCTGTCCACCCAGCACGATGCCTCGGTTGACGATCCCAAGCCCGAAGAAATTTACGCCGTCGGCACCCTCGCGAACATCGTTCAGAGCGTGAAGCTCCCAGACGGCAATATCAAGGTCCTGGTCGAAGGCGTCGAGCGTGCTCGCGCGCTATCCATCGCCACCGAAGAAGGCTTTTTCCGCGCCACCGTGCGCTTGCTCAACGCCCGCGTCGAACCTTCGCCCGCAGTCGAACAGACCGTCCAGAAAATTACCGGCCTCTACGAGCAATTCATCAAGCTCTCGCAGAGCCTGAATTACGACACCATGATCGCCGCCGCGCGCGTAGACGACCCGGCCCGCCTCTCCGACACCATCGCCGCCAATCTCCAGCTTCCGGTCGATGAAAAGCAGGACCTGCTCGAAACCGTCGATCCCGTCGAGCGCCTGAACCGCATTGGCGACATTCTCGAAATCGAGCTCGAAAAGCTCAACGTCGATCGCAACATCAACACCCGCGTGAAGCGCCAAATGGAGCGCGCGCAAAAAGAGTATTACCTCAACGAAAAGCTCAAGGCCATTCAAAAAGAGCTCGGCCGCGGCGAAAAGAGCGAAATCGACGAGCTGAAGAAGAAGATCGACGCCGCCGGTATGAGCAAGGACGTCCACGAAAAGGCCATCCAGGAACTCAAGCGCCTGGAGCTAATGCCGCCGATGTCCGCCGAATCCACCGTCAGCCGCAACTATCTCGACTGGCTACTGGCCGTGCCCTGGAAGAAAAGATCCAAGGAAATTCGCGACATCCTCGCCGCCGAGAAGATCCTCAACGAAGAGCACTACGGGCTCGAGAAAATCAAGGACCGCATCCTCGAATTCCTGGCCGTCCGCCAGCTGGTAAAGAATCCCAAGGGCTCGATCCTTTGCTTCGTGGGCCTCCAGGCGTCGGCAAGACCTCTTTGGCGATGTCCATTGGCCACGCCACCGGCCGCAAGTTCGTTCGCGTCTCACTTGGCGGCGTCCGTGACGAGGCCGAGATTCGCGGCCACCGCCGCACCTACATCGGCGCGCTGCCCGGTCAGATCATTCAGATGATGAAGAAGGCCGGCACCGTCAATCCCATCTTCGTCCTCGATGAAGTCGACAAAATGTCCATGGATTTCCGCGGCGATCCATCCGCTGCCCTGATGGAAGTCCTCGACCCCGAGCTGAACCACGCCTTCACCGACCACTATCTCGACGTCGAGTACGACCTCTCGAAGGTCATGTTTGTCTGCACCGCCAACGTCCTGCACACCATTCCGCAGCCCCTGCAGGACCGCATGGAAATTCTGCGCATTCCCGGCTACACCGAGCAGGAAAAGCTGCAGATCGCCAAGCGCTTCCTCGTCAAGCGCCAGCGCGAAGCCACCGGCCTCAGCGATAAGAATCTCGCCTTCACCGACGAAGGCCTCCTGCATATCATCCGGCATTACACCCACGAAGCCGGTGTGCGCAGCCTTGAGCGCGAAATCCAGAACATCTCGCGCAAAATGGCGCGCAAGGTCGTCACCGAAGGCGCTGCCGTCACCGCCGAAGTCACGCCCACCAACGCGAACGATTTCCTGGGCGTCCTGAAATTCCGCGAATTCTGGCTTGAGAAGCACAACGAAATCGGCCTGACCACCGGCCTTGCCTGGACCGAAGTCGGCGGCTCCGTTCTCGCCACCGAAGCCACCCTGATGGAAGGCAAAGGCCGCCTCACCCTCACCGGCAAACTCGGCGACGTCATGCAGGAATCCGCCCAAGCCGCCATGGCCTACATTCGCTCGCGTTCGCACGTCTTCGGCCTGCCAAAAGACTTCTATCGCAACATCGACATTCACGTGCATGTGCCCGAAGGCGCCATCCCCAAGGACGGCCCTTCCGCGGGTATCACCATCTGCACCTCTATCGTCAGCGCCCTTACCCGCATTCCCGTACGCTGCGACGTCACCATGACCGGCGAAATCACCCTCCGCGGCAAGGTTCTGCCCATCGGCGGCGTCAAAGAAAAACTTCTCGCCGCCCATCGAATGGGCTTGCGTACAGTACTCCTTCCGAAGGACAATGAGAAGGACCTGGCGGAAATCCCGCAGGAAATCCTCGCCAGCCTTACGGTACATTTTGTCGAAAACATGGATGAAGTGTTGCAGATCGCGCTTGAGCGCCTGATCGTGCCGCTGGAGCATGCCGCTGTTGCGCCCGTTGCGGAACCTTTCGTCGGTGGTACCGAGAAAGACAAGAGTTTGACCAACTAAACAGCGTCGTTTCCAGCCCGTCCTGTTGGGCTGACCCCGATCTGATCCCCGATCCGATCGAGATCATCCTCGACGCGGTCGCCAGTTGATTCGGTCCGGCGTTGCCACCGGTTGTCACGAAGTCTGGTTTGCCCATCCTGGCTGGCTTCCTGCTGCCAGTGTGGTACGCCACCTCGTAAGCAATCCGGAAGTCACGGTCAATTTCACCCTAATTAAAGCTAAGGACATATGAAGGAAACAAGCGTTGAAGGAAATAATCAGATGAGCATTAGCCTTGCCGAGCTGAAAGAAAAAAACATCACCGACTTGGCAAAAATCGCCAAAGAACTCAATATCCCCGGCGCCAGCGGCATGCGCAAGCAGGAGCTGATCTTTCAGATCCTCCGTGCCCAAACCGAGAAGAACGGCCTGATCTTCTCCGAAGGCGTCCTCGAGTGTCTCCCCGACGGCTTTGGCTTTCTCCGCGCCCCGGAATACAACTACCTTCCCGGCCCGGACGATATCTACGTCTCCCCGTCGCAAATCCGCAAATTCGATCTTCGCACCGGCGACACCGTCTCCGGCCAAGTGCGTCCTCCGAAGGACGGTGAGCGCTACTTCGCCCTGATCAAAGTCGAAGCCGTAAACTTCGAAGACCCCGAGGTCGCCCGCAACAAAATATTCTTCGACAACTTGACCCCGCTCTATCCCCAGGGCCGCCTGAAGATGGAAACGACCAAGGACAACATGACCGGTCGCGTCCTCGATCTTCTCTGCCCCGTCGGCAAAGGTCAGCGCGGCTTGATCGTCGCCCCGCCGCGTACCGGCAAAACGATGATGCTGCAGTCCATCGCCAATTCCATTACCGTCAATCACCCGGAAGTCGCGCTGATCGTGCTGCTCATCGACGAGCGTCCCGAAGAAGTCACCGACATGAAGCGTACCGTAAAAGGCGAAGTCATCAGCTCCACCTTCGACGAGCCGCCCCAGCGCCACATTCAAGTCGCTGAAATGGTCCTCGAAAAAGCCAAGCGCCTTGTCGAGCACAAGCGCGACGTCGTCGTCCTGCTCGACTCCGTCACCCGTCTCGCCCGCGCCTATAACGCCGTCACCCCGCCTTCCGGCAAAGTCCTCTCCGGCGGTATCGACGCCAATGCTCTCCAGCGCCCGCGCCGCTTCTTCGCCGCCGCGCGCCACGTGGAAGAAGGTGGCTCGCTGACCATCGTCGCCACCGCGCTCATCGACACCGGCAGCCGCATGGACGACGTCATCTTCGAAGAGTTCAAGGGCACCGGCAACATGGAAATCAACCTGGACCGCCGCCTGTCCGACAAGCGCGTCTTCCCTGCCATCGACATTCAGCGCTCCGGCACTCGTAAAGACGAACTGCTGCTTCCTCCCGACGAGCTCAGCCGCGTTTGGGTGCTGCGCAAGGTCTTGAGCCCTCTCTCTACGGTCGAAGCGATGGAGCTTCTGCTCAGCCGCCTCACCAAGACGAAGTCGAACACCGAGTTCCTCGGGTCGATGTCCGCACCAACCTGAGCGAAGTCGGTCGTAGTCGCAGCAAAAAAGCCAAAAGCCCCGCCTGCTGCCGCTCCTCTCCGCGATGGGCCTTCCTGAACCCAAATTCGGGCACGCGCACAGCTATTCTGCGGAGCAGGCGCTCAGTGAGCCGCTTGCTGCTCGATCCACTGCTTGGTGTGCGCTTCCAACACGTTCAGGGGCACCGCGCCGTTCTCCAGCACCACATCGTGAAACCTGCGCACATCGAACTTCGCGCCGAGCCTCTGCTCCGCCTCGGTCCTCAGTTCCCGGACCTTCAATTGGCCCAGCTTGTACGCCAGCGCCTGCCCCGGCCAGACGATGTAGCGGTCCACCTCGACGGTGATGTCCTGATCCGTCTTCCCGGTGTTGTCCTTGAAAAACTGGATTGCCTGGTCCCGGGTCCACCCCATCGAGTGTATGCCGGTGTCCACAACCAAACGCACCGCACGCCACATCTCGTACGAGAGTTGCCCGAATTTCGAGTACGGATCTTTGTACAGCCCCAGTTCCTCGCCCAGGCTCTCGCCGTATAGCGCCCAGCCTTCCACGAACGCTGAATAGCCCACGTTCTTCCGAAATTCCGGCACGTTCTCCAACTCCTGCGCCAGGGCGATCTGCAAATGGTGTCCCGGCACCGATTCGTGCAGCGACAGCGCTTCCATCTCCCACTTCGGCCGCGCGTGCAGATTGTACGTATTCACGAAGTAGCAGCCCGGGCGGCCCACCGCCGGAGAGCCGGGCTGGTAATATGCCGTCGTTTGCGACGGCGCTTTGAAATCCGGAATCGGGCAAACGCCGTACGTCAGGCGCGGAAGCTTTCCGAATTCATGGGCCAGCTCCGGATCGATCTTCTTCGCGATGATCCGGTACCCGTTCACCAGGTCGTCCGGCTTTTCGTAGTAAAACCTCGCATCGGTGCGCAAGAATTCCGTGAAGTCGTGGAAGCTGCCTTTGAACTCTGTCGAGGCGATGACTTTGTCCATCTCCGCGCGAATGCGCTTCACTTCGGACAGTCCAATTTCGTGAATCTGCTGCGGCGTCAGATCCGTGGTCGTCTGCCACTGCACGTGAAACTGGTATGCGGCGGCGCCTTCCGGGAGCGAGGTTGCCGCGATATTCTCACGGCACGCCGGCAGGTACGTCGACGCGACGTAGTCGTGCAGCCTCTGGAACGCAGGCGCGAGGCTGCTTGTATAGATCTTCTTGGCTTCATCCGTCAGCCGCACGCGCTCGCCTTCGGGGAAACCTGCCGGAAACTCGGTGAACGGCTGAAGCAGAGCGCTGGTGATCGGGTCCGCCGGAATCAAGTCGGCGATCTGCTTTGGCAAGTCCCGCACGGCGATCTTCGGCGGCGTGTAGCCTTTGGCAAGCCCAGCCTTCAGGAGCGCGGTCTCGTTGTCCACTGCCATGTGCAGCGTCCCCAGCCGCTCCAGCAGGATTTCGTATTCCGCCAAGGTGTGATGTGGCGTGTTGGCCAGCGTCGACGCAGCATCCTGCTGGATTCCGTCCATCTGGTTCATCGGCATCCACAGATTACGCGGCACCACGAAGCGGAACGGCAACGGATCGTCGCCGTATTGCAATCCTTGCTGCGACGTCTCCAGTAACTGCGAATACAGCTCGTAGTTCAGTTGTTCGCTCGCCGGCAGGGCGTCGCGATGAATCTGTTTCAGCGCAGCAAGGCTTTCCGCCAGATGCTTTTTTCGCCGCTCGATGCCGGCCGGCGAGTCGTCGATCCAGCGGCTGTTTTGACCGGGATACCCGACGAGAGTAGCAATGCCTGGGTACTCCTCCATCCAGCGCTTCCAGTCCGAATCGAGATAACTTCGGAATTTCCTCGCCGCTTCCGCCTGCGCCGCCGTAGGCTCTGCGGCCTTTTGTCCGAGCACGGCCATTGGCAGCAGCAACAATGCGCTGCCGAACCCCGCCGACAGCATCGCCAACATTCGCATCAGGCTTTCCTCCCCATTGCCGCGGTCACTTCCTTGTCGCGCTCGCGCGCCAGCATCACGATCAGCCGCGCTGTTTCCTCCACGTCCATCGCCGTATTGTCCACAATCACGGCATCCGCAGCGCGAACCAGCGGAGAAACCTTGCGCTCGCGATCGCGCTTGTCGCGTTCGCGGACTTCTTCAAGCACCTGGAAGATGGTGATTTTGTCGCCCTTCTCCTGGTGTTCTTTCCATCGCCGCTCTGTGCGCACTTCCGGCGACGCATCCAGAAAAATCTTCAGCTCCGCCTTCGGGAAGACGACCGTGCCGATATCCCGGCCCTCCATCACGATCCCCCCGCCCGCGCCGGCTCGCTGCTGCTCAGCGACCAGCACGTGGCGCACGCCCGCGATCGTAGCCAGGCGCGACGCCGCTTGCGCCACTTCCCCGGTGCGAATCGCGTCGGTAACTTCCGCGCCGTCGAGAAATACGCGATTTTTTGCGCCAGCCTTTTCTTGCTCGGGCGTCGGCGGCTTAAGCTCGATGTGCGTCTCCGCAGCCAGCTTTTCAAGCTGCGCCTCATCATCGAGCGCCACGTTGTGCCGCAGCGCCTTCAGCGCTAGCGCGCGGTACATCGCGCCGCTGTCGAGATACAAATAGCCGAGCACCCCGGCAACGCGCCGCGCCACGCTGCTCTTCCCCGAGCCGGCGGGTCCGTCGATCGTGATTGTAAGTTTCCCCATCAATCGGCCGAGTAATCTCGCACGGACAAACTCAGAAGCCCATGATGTTGTAGCCGCAGTCGACGTACAGAATCTCGCCGGTAATCCCCGAGCCTCCGTCCGAGAGGAGGAAGGCCGCGGTCGAGCCGACTTCGGCGGCCTCGACGATACGCTTCAGGGGTGCGCGTTCAACTTGCGCCTTGAGCATGTCCCCGAAATTGGAAATGCCGCGCGACGCCAGAGTTTTGATAGGCCCGGCTGAGATGGCGTTCACGCGAATCGCCTTGGGTCCGAGCTCGTTGGCCAAGTAGCGAACCGTCGCTTCCAGCGCGGCTTTGGCGACGCCCATGAGGGCATATTTTGGCACTACTTTTTCCGCACCATAGTAGGTGAGCGTAACGATTCCGCCACCCGAAGTCATCAACGGCAGCGCGCCTCGCGACACGGCAATCAGCGAGTAAACGCTGATGTCGTTCGCGACGCGAAATCCATCGCGGGTCATGTTGACGAAGTCGCCCTTCAAATCACTCTCCGGCGCGAAGCCGATACTGTGCACCAGGCCATGCAGCACGCCGTATTTTTCCTTCAGTTCTTCAAAAAGCTTCGTGATCTGGTCGTCCTGCGTCACGTCGCACATGAATCCGTCGGCGCCGGGCAACTCCGCGATCAGGTCTTTCGCTTCCAGCGCCAGGCGCTCGTTTTGGTAAGTGATCGCCAAACGAAATCCCGCCTGTTGCAGCTTCTGCGCGATGGCCCACGCGATGCTGCGCTTGTTCGCCAGTCCGAAAATCACCGCCGTCTTCTGCGTCGTCTCTGTCATCTCTCTCCTCAAACTAAATTCTGTGAAACGCGCGCTCGATTTCTTTCACCGAATAACGCAGCACGACTGGGCGTCCGTGCGGGCAGCTCATCGGGCAATCCGTCTTCGCCAGCGCGCCGAGCAGCCATTCCATTTTCGTTTGATCGAGCGGCATGTTCACCTTGATCGCTGCGTGGCACGCGGTGGACGCCGCGATTTTCGCTTGCAGCGTTTCGATGGAAATCGCCGCGTTTTCGCGCTCGATGCCGTCGAGAATTTCCGTCAGCAGCTTTTCCGCGTCGCCGGTTGCCACACCCGCGGGAACAGCCTGAATCGCCACGCTGCGCGGGCCCATGGGCTCGACTTCAAATCCGTTCGCCGAAAGCTCTTCGGCGATCTTTTCGTAGATGACCAGTTGCCGCGGGGCAAGTTCCAGAATCATGGGCATCAGCATCCGCTGGCTCTCGACTTTGCCGGCGCGACGCGCCTCCAGGTGCTGCTCGAAAAGGACGCGTTCATGCGCCACGTGCTGATCCACGAGCCAAAGACCCTCGCCGTTCACCGCAACGATGAAACTTGCGCTGACCTGGCCGAGCGGCTTCAAATCCGCAATCTCGTCGGGATGTGGGAGACGCGCGGGAGCGTCGGAGTTCACCGCTGCAAAGTTCCCTGCCCAGTTTGGCTCGGCTCGTTCGGCAGGTGCAGCGGGTGCGCCGAACGCCGCACCAGGCTCGAAGGAGAAGCGCTGCGGCACCGGTTGCAGCGGCGCGGACGTGAGGTCGAAACCGCCATCCGAGCCAACGCCCGAACCGACACCGATTTCTTCCATCGCGGGAATGATCGCGCGCGGCACAATCGAGGAACCCGACGCGCCCGGCAGGTCTGCTGCTCCGCCGCCGAAGGCCGGAGAAGTTGGGTTCGCGGCGTGTGGTGTCAGCCCCGCAGCGGCCGCAGCAGCAAAGCTGGCGATGGGCCGCACACTCATCAATGCTTGGCGGATGGCGTCGCGCGTGAAATCGTGAACGAATTGCGACCTGCGAAAGCGCACTTCGATTTTTGCCGGATGCACATTGACGTCGACTTCGTCGTAGGGCATTTCGAGGAAAAGAAGCGTCGCGGGAAAAACGTTGCCGGGCAGGATGTTCCGATAGGCTTCGTGAATGGCGTGGAGAATCAGACGGTCCCGCACGAGGCGGCGATTCACGAAAACGTAGATACCGTTGCGGTTGGGTCTCTGCACATCCGGACGCGAGGTAAAGCCAAAAACGGTGATGCGCGCCTTCTCTTCTTCGGGCTCGAGTTCCGGCTCGGTGATTGCCGCGCGAAAAGCGGCGGAAACCGCGGGGATTTCCACCAGCTCGTCGAACGATTGCCGGCCAAAAAGCTGATACACGCGGTCAGCGAGCCTCTCGGTGGGCGCGCAATCGACGATTTGCTGCGTCGGCGTGGTGAGCACGAATTGCCTGCCGGGATTGGCGAGCGCATAGTGGGTGACGAGCGAAGCGATGTGGCCGAGCTCCGTGGTTTCGGACTTGAGAAATTTCCGCCGCGCCGGGACGGAGTAAAACAGGTCGGCGACGCTCACCGTCGTTCCTATAGGCAGGCCCGCGGGCTTTACTCCAACGAGTTTCCCGCCGGCGAACTCGACGCGAGTGCCTTCGGTTTCCTCTTCAGCGCGCGTTTCGAGCAGAAGGCGCGAAACGGCGGCGATGGTCGGCATGGCTTCGCCGCGGAACCCGAGCGTGGCGATCGAAAGCAAATCATCCGCAGAGCGCAGCTTGCTGGTTGCATGGCGCTCGAAGGCCAGGAGCGCATCGTCATGGGTCATGCCGTGACCATCGTCGATCACGCGAATCATGCGCTTGCCGCCAGATTCCACTTCGACGCGAATGGTCTTGGCGCCGGCATCTAGCGCGTTCTCGAGTAGCTCTTTGACGACGGACGCGGGGCGCTCGACCACCTCGCCAGCCGCGATGCGGTTGGCTACAGCTTCTGGGAGTATGCGAATGCGCGACATTTTTCCACTACCACGAGTCTAAGTATTGCCTGAAAACCAGACCATAGATCAGCATGAAGACTACCAGCACGCTCAACCAAGAGAAAAACAAAATTCGATCGTGGCGGTTGCGCCAGGCTGTCCTGCCACAAACCAACACAAAGAGCGTGGCCACTCCGATAAACCCCATTAGGGCCGCCACATGGCCCCACTCGCTAGCCATTTCCTTTTGGCTTGATGGCGATGCCGAGTTGGTCTAGTTGCTCCTGGTCGACCGTGGACGGCGAGTCCGCCATTACGTCTTGGGCGGCGGTGGTTTTTGCGAAGGCGATGACTTCACGGATCGATTTTTCGCCTGCAAGGAGCATGACGACGCGGTCGATGCCCAGCGCGATGCCACCGTGCGGCGGTGTACCGTAGGTCAGCGCGTCGAGAAAGAAGCCGAAGCGGCGGCGCAGTTGTTCGTCGGACAGGCCGAGCGCTTTGAACAGGCGCTCCTGGATGTCCTGGCGATGAATTCGAATGCTGCCGGAGCCGAGCTCGTAGCCGTTCAGCACCAAGTCGTAGCCTTTGGAGCGGACTTCCCACGGCGCGGACTCAAGTTTTTCGAGGTCTTCGTCGACGATGCCGGTGAATGGATGCTGGGCGCTGACCCAGGCTTTGTCGGATTCGCTCCATTCGAAGAGCGGAAACCCGGTGAGCCAAAGGAATTTCCATTGCGATTTGTCGATGACGCCGAGCGCTTCCCCCAGTTGCAGGCGCAATTGACCCGCGACCAACGCAGCGGCTTCGGTGCCTTTGATTTGTGTCTTGGCGGAGACGGCAACGACCAAGTCACCCGTTTTAGCGCAGCATGCTTTGGCGAGCTTAGCGACATTTTCAGCGCCGATCAGCTTTTCGACGGTCGAAGTGGTGCCTTCGGCGGCGACTTTCACGAAATAAGCGCCGCGAGCGCCGGCGGATTTGGCCTTTTCGGTGAGCTCATCGAGTTGTTTGCGCGAATATCCGGCGGCGGCGGGCGCCGCGAACGCGAAGATGTTGCCTTCGATCTGCAGCTTCTCTTTCGCCTCTTGCGGAAAGCAGTCAGTAACTTCGTGCAGCTCCATGCCAAAGCGCATGTCCGGCTTGTCACTGCCGTACTTGCGGATTACCTCTTTGTAGAGCATGTGCGGAAACGGTGCTTCGGCTTTGACGCCGGCGACGGCGCAGGCGCGCACCATTACTTGCTCGATCACGTGGAAAATGTCTTCCTGGCGGGGAAAGGACATTTCCAGGTCGAGCTGCGTGAATTCGAGTTGGCGGTCGGCGCGCTGGTCTTCGTCGCGGAAACACTTCACGATTTGGAAGTAGCGGTCGAGGCCGCCGATCATCAGAATTTGCTTGAAGATCTGCGGCGACTGCGGCAGAGCGTAGAACTGGCCGTGATGAATGCGGCTGGGAACGAGAAAGTCGCGCGCGCCTTCCGGCGTGGAGCGCGTGAGCATCGGCGTTTCCACTTCGATGAAGCCCATCTCGTCCATGGTTTTGCGGATTTCGAAGATGATGCGATGGCGGAGGGCGAGGTTGCGATGCGGCTTGGGGCGGCGCAGGTCGAGATACCGATAGCGCAGACGGGTTTCTTCCGCGGCGTTGATTTCGTCTTCGATCTGGAAGGGCGGCGTCTTGGCGTTGTTCAAGATGTGCAGCTTGGTAGCGACCAGCTCGACTTCGCCGGTGGCCAGCTCGGGATTTGATTTTTGGCGCTTGATGACTTTGCCTTCGACGGCAACGACGTATTCGCTGCGAGCGTGCTCGGCCTTACCGTGGGCCTCGGGCTGCGTCTCTTTGTTGAAGACGACCTGGACAATGCCGGTGCGGTCGCGGACGTCAAGGAAAAGGAGATTGCCGAGGTCGCGGCGGCGCGCGACCCAGCCCATGATGATGGCGTCGCGGCCGTCGTCGGAGGCGCGCAAGGCGCCGCAGTAGTGTGTGCGTTTCAGATTGCCTAGAAAATCCAGCACGGTCGTGGTCCTCTTCCCCGTTAGTTACGAGATGTATTGTACGTTGAGATCCTTCGGCTGTGCTTGTCGCATAGCTTCAGGATGACAATTTCTTGTTTCGATGCAGGCGATACAATAAATCTAGGTCCAACCATACATCGAAGATGCCGGCCTCAAGGCGCGGCGCTACATTTAGATCTGCCGCTATGCTGCCGGGCTTACGTTCAGCCAGTGCAAATCCAAGGCGGGTCTAAAGACCCGTCACTACAACTGCTTGCGCAAATGCTCGATTAGCGCGGGCTCGGGCAACCTTATTTGCGTGCCGTCCGCCAGAGTTTTCAGCGTCCAGGAGCCTTCGGCGACTTCGTCTTCGCCGAGGATCAGGGCATATTTTGCGCCTAGTTTGTCGGCTTGGCCGAGCGCTTTGCCAAATTTTTGGGCGACTGGAGGTAATTCTACGCTGAAGCCGGCGTTGCGCAGGTCTTTTGCGGCGCGGACGGCGGTCGCGTAGGTTTTTTCGCCCATCCATGCAATGTAAATATCGCGGCCTTGCTGCATCTGCGCTTTCTCACTCTCTTGCAGAGACAAGATCAGGCGATCTTCGCCGATCGCGAAGCCGATGCCCTTGGTTGGCGGGCCGCCGAGGAGTTCGACTAGGCCGTCGTAGCGGCCGCCGCCGCAGACGGCGTTCTGCGAGCCCAGGCCCTGCGCCGTGATCTCGAAGGTCGTGCGCATGTAGTAGTCGAGGCCGCGGACCAGGCGCCAGTTTTCTTTGTAAATGACGCCGCGGAGTTCGAGTTCGTGCTTTACGGCGGCGTAGTTCGCGGCGCAGTCGGCGCAGAGATGATCGGCGATGCGCGGCAGAGTTGCGATGATGGCCTGCTCGTGTTCCAGCTTCGAGTCAAGGACGCGGAGCGGGTTGGTGTCGATGCGGCGCTGGGAATCGGCGCCTAGCTTGTCTTTTACTTTTTGCAGCTCAGCGCGAAGGAGCTCGACGTAGGCGCGGCGGCAGTTGTCGGCGCTGTGGCCAATGGAGTTGATGTAGAGCGTCGCGCCTTGCAGCCCGATCTTGTCGAAGAACGCCATCAGCATTTGGATGAGTTCCGCGTCGATCGCGGGAGCGTCGCTGCCGCCGAGGAGTTCCGCGCCGATTTGGTAGAACTGGCGGTATCGCCCCTTTTGCGGCCGCTCGCGGCGGAACATCGGACCGAGGTAGTAGAGCTTTACGGGTTGCGGGAGCTGCTGGAGGTTGTTTTCGATATAGGCGCGGCAGACGGAGGCGGTAGCTTCGGGGCGAAGGCTCAATTGGTCGCCAAGATCAAGCTCTGTGACAGCATTCCTCAACGCTGCTGCCACTAAATCCGTCTCGCGTGGCCCCTGGTGAGCAAGTCCCGGAAGCTTGTTTGCATACAGCTCAATTTGATCAAGGCTGCGGAGGTTTTCGGGCGTCCTCGAAAGTTGTCCACTGTCCATGGCAGCGCGACCCAAAACTGTCAGTCTGCTGGCCACTCGAGCTAGTTCCAGAGTTTCGTCATAAGTGGTCGGGTTTTTCGCGCTGAAGGCTAGGATCCAGATACCCTGTAGTTCGGTTGATGTATCGTAGTCCTTAAATGTGTACATCTCCTTGCCGACGATGTCAGTGTCGCCACCAACAGCGCGTGCGAAAAGCTCGGTAGGCTCGAAGATGGGCAGTCGGATTTCGCCGAAGCCGAAGGTGGCGAAGACTTCGTGGGCAGTTTGCTCTACCCGATTCCATAGCGCAGTTTCCGGCGGAAGCAGGTCGCGCGTGCCCTTGACGGCCTGGAATTTGCGTGGCTTCTCGGGAGCTTTTGTCGGACCTTCGCTCACTCGGCGGGCTCCTCGCGATAAATATTTTTGTACTCGACGTAGCGCTGAGCGTAGGCGTCGATGGCGGCTTGATCGATCGGCGTTAGCGTGCGCTTGATCCTGCCGGGGTGGCCTACGACCAGGCTGTTCGGCGGGATTTCGGTGCGCTCGAGGAGCAGGGTGCCGGCCGCGACGATGCTGCCGGTGCCGATGGTGACTCCATTCAGAATGATCGAGCCCATGCCGACCAGGCAGCGCGAGGCAATGTTGCAGCCGTGCAGCGTGACGCCGTGACCGACGGTGACATCGTCGCCGAGGAGCAGCGGATATTCGTCGCGCATCACGTGGAGCACGGAGCCGTCCTGAATATTGGTGCGCGCGCCGATGCGGATGTAGTGCACGTCGCCGCGGATGACGGTGCAGGGCCAGACGCTGGAGTCCGCGCCGATGACCACGTCGCCGATGATGACGGCGGCGGTGTCGATGTAGGCGGACGCGGCGATTTCGGGCCGCTTGCCGCGATAGGGTCGGATCATGCTGGATGTTTCACACGTCAAGATAACATCGGACAGGGCTAAGAGAAAAGCGGAAGCGAGCCCGGCGTCAGATGATTTTGGAGTGCGGCGGCTTGACGCCGCTTTTCCAGCGTCAGACCACCCCACTCAAACCGCCATCCCGGCTAACCCCCTGAATCCACGCTCCTTATTTCCCACTTGACAAATGCTAACGACTCGGGTACTATGGCGATGTAGATAAGGATAGAGCTTCACGTGTTTCTCCTGGGCCCGGTTTCTCCTCCCCTCGTGCCCGCCCGCCGAGCACTCGCCGTTCCCAAGCCCCGAAGCATTCTACCGACACTCGCACCCGCAAGTCCCTTGCCATCTATAGCTTACGTCATGACTCGCTGTACACCCCGGGGGTGGGGGTACTCAGCCCGAGATGGGAACTCGCCCACATTTGGGCGAATTTCTCGCGAATCTCGCCTCTGGCAGGCTGGCTTCAGGAATGGGCGGAGCAAGTGACGCGCCTAGTCAATGGTGACCGAGGGACCGCTGACGCTCGAGCCGAGTTCGGCGAGGCGCGCGGTGACGGCGTGGGCTACACCGTAGAGGCTCTTGGCGCCGGCGGCGTCTTGCCCCTGCGCCGCAACGGGCTTGCCGGTGTCTCCGCCGATGCGGATGCGCGGGATCGATTTCGATTTCGCCGAGTACCGGGACGCCGTATTCGCGGGCGGTCTTTGCGCCTTCGCCGTGGCCGAAAATATCGATGGGCTTGGCGCAGTGCGGGCAGGAGAAGGTGCTCATGTTTTCGACGACGCCGAGGACTTCGACATTGACCTGGCGAAACATTTCGATGGCTTTGCGAACGTCGGCGAGCGCGACCGTGGACGGCGTCGTGACCACAACCGCGCCGGTGACCGCGACGGTTTGGATCAGCGTGAGCTGCACGTCGCCGGTGCCCGGCGGGAGATCGATCAGCAAATAGTCGAGCTCGCCCCAAATGACGCTGCGCAGGAATTGCGTGATTACGCTGTGCAGCATCGGGCCGCGCCAGATCATCGGCTTGTCGCCGGGATTCAGCAGGCCCATCGAAATCATCTTGATGCCCTGCACGTCGACGGGATAGATGCGCTTTTCGGGCGTAGCGCGCGGCTCTTCCAGAGTGCCGAGCATGATGGGGACGTTGGGGCCGTAGACGTCGGCGTCGAGCAGGCCGACTTTATTGCCGAGCTTGGCGAGCGCGAGCGCAAGGTTAACGGCGACTGTGGTCTTGCCGACGCCGCCTTTGCCGCTGGCGACGGCGACGAGATTTTTCACGCCAGGGATGGGCTGGCGTTCGGGCATTTGTTGCGTGCGGGTCCTGGCGGCATTGCGTTGCCTTTGCGATGGCATTCTTGAAGCTCGCTATTTCAAGCTTGTTGCGCACAGGTTCGCCAGCCTCGCCGATTGAAGAGGCTGGTCGCGATGCCGCCAATCATGCGTTGGCGCCGTGGCACTTTTTGTATTTTTTGCCGGAGCCGCAGGGGCATGGATCGTTGCGGCCGACTTTCGCTCCGGCGCGCACGGGTTTCGGCGGCTCGGCCTGCGCGGGGCCGGTCTGATATTGCAAGTCTTTTTGCTGGCGCTGCTGGCGGCGTTCGATCTGCCGCGCAACTTCGGGCAGGCGCTGCGGCTCGCTGCCGGCACGCGCGGCGGCGCTGGCGACGGCGGCTTGCGCGCTGGGCGGCTGCTGCGGGCGCGGAGGCTCGGGACGCTGTGCCGCGCCCGGTTGCTCACCCTGCTGAATCTGGATGTGAAAGAGGTAGCGAATCGTTTCGTTGTCGATGCGCGCCATCATGTCTTCAAACAGGACGAACGCTTCTTTCTTGAACTCGACGATCGGATCTTTCTGCGCGTAGCCGCGCAGGCCGATGCCTTCCTTGAGGTGATCGAGCGAGAGGAGGTGGTCTTTCCACTGCGAATCGACGACGTCGAGAATGATGCGGCGCTCGAGCCAGCGCATCAGCTCCGGGGTGAACTGCTTTTCTTTTTCCTCGTAGCGCTTGGTGACGGCTTCGACGGTGGCGTCCACAAGCAGATCGTGGGCTAGCGTGCCGGGATTCGCGCCGGCGGCTTTGGCGTCGATGCCGAACTGGCTGTTCACTTCCGCCAGGAACTGCGTGGTGTTCCACTGGTCGGGATGCTGCTCGCGCGGGCAATAGGTTTCCACCAGTTCGCGGCGCAACGTCTTCGGCAATGCCGAGGACGTAGTCGCGCTGATCTTTGCCTTCGAGCGCGGAGCGGCGAATCGCGTAAATCGTCTCGCGCTGCTTGTTCATCACGTCGTCGTATTCGAGCAGGTGTTTGCGGGCATCGAAGTTTTGCGCTTCGACGGATTTCTGCGCGGTTTCGATGCGGCGAGAGATCAAGCCGGATTCGATCGGAACGCCCTCGGTCATTCCCAGGCGGTACATCAGCGCTTTTACGCGCTCGCCGCCGAAGATGCGCATGAGGTCGTCTTCGAGGGAAAGGAAAAATCGCGAAGAGCCGGGATCGCCCTGGCGGCCGGCGCGGCCGCGAAGCTGATTGTCGATGCGGCGGGCTTCGTGGCGCTCGGTGCCGAGGATGTGCAGGCCGCCGAGAGCGACGACTTCGTCATGCTCGGATTTGCATTGCTCGGCGAATTGCTCGTAGACCGGCTTCCACTGATCGGCGGGTACCTGAAAGATTTTGCCTTCGTGCTGGAAAAGCACCATGGGCGTGACCGACGGCGCAGCTTCGGCGCCTCCGCTATCCGCAGGGATCACCGCGGGAGCGGCGGCGTAAGGCATGGCCAGCTTGTTCTTCAGAAAATGGTCGCGGGTCATCTGCTCGGGATTGCCGCCGAGCAGGATGTCGGTGCCGCGGCCGGCCATGTTGGTCGCAACGGTGACCGCGCCCTTGCGGCCCGCCTGCGCAACGACGCGCGATTCGCGCTCGTGTTGCTTGGCGTTAAGGACCTGGTGCGGCACTCCGGACTTTTTCAAAATATCGGCGATGGCTTCCGATTTTTCGATCGAAATCGTGCCGACCAGCACCGGCTGACCGCGCTCGTGAAACTGACGAATGCCGTTGGCCAGCGAATTGTCTTCCTGCATGATGCCGTTGACCACGGCCTCGAACTTTTCTTTTTCCGTGCGGTAGACGACGTCGGGATATTCTTTGCGGATCAGCGTGCGATTGGTGGGAATCATCACGACATCGAGGTTATAGATTTTCTGGAATTCGGCGGCTTCGGTTTCCGCGGTGCCGGTCATGCCGGCAAGTTTCTTGTGCATGCGGAAATAGTTCTGAAACGTGATGGTCGCGAGCGTTTGATTCTCGCGCTCGATCTTCACGTTTTCCTTGGCTTCGACGGCCTGGTGCAGCCCGTCGGACCAGCGGCGGCCGGGCATCTGGCGTCCGGTAAATTCGTCGACGATGATCACTTCGCCGTCTTTCACGACGTAGTCGACGTCATTCTTGTACAGCGCGTGCGCACGCAGGGCTTGATAGACGTGGTGAATCACTTCCATGTGAGCGGGATCGTAAAGATTGCCGAGGCTGAGCAGGCGCTCGCACTTGCTGACGCCCTCTTCGGTCAAAGTCGCCTGGCGATGCTTTTCATCCAGCGTGTAGTCGATGTCCTTGATCAGCTTTGGGATGATCTTGTCGATCTTGTAGTACTTGTCGGTGGATTCCTCGGCAGGTCCGGAAATAATCAGCGGCGTGCGCGCTTCGTCGATCAGGATCGAGTCGACTTCATCGACGATCGCGAAGTGGTGGCCGCGCTGGACGCAATTCGCGAGGTCGTACTTCATGTTGTCCCGAAGATAGTCGAAGCCGAACTCGTTGTTCGTGCCGTAGGTGACGTCGGCGCCGTACGCGGCGCGGCGTTGCTCGTCGTCGAGGTCGTGCACGATCACACCGACGGACAGCCCCAGCGAGCGATACAGCGGGCTCATCCACTCCGCGTCGCGGCGCGCCAGGTAGTCGTTCACGGTGACGATGTGGACGCCGCGCCCGGCAAGGGCATTCAGCGCCGCGGGGAGCGTAGCCACAAGCGTCTTCCCTTCACCGGTCTTCATTTCGGCGATTTTGCCGTCGTGCAGGACCATGCCGCCGATCAACTGCACGTCGAAATGGCGCATGTTCAGGAAGCGGCGGCCGGCTTCACGCACGATCGCAAACGCAGGGACGAGCACGGGCTCGAAGGCCTTTTGCATCAGCTCGCGGAAGGTCGGTTCGCTCGGGTCGGCATCCTTGAGCGGCTCTTGCACCTGCTCTTTCAGCGCCAGAAAGCGCGCCTTCAGCTCTTCATCGGTGAGCGCCTTTACTTCGGCTTCGCGCTCGTTGATGGCGGCGACGATGGGCTGGAGTTTTTTGACGTCGCGCTCGTGCTTGGTGCCGATGAATTGCGCGATGACTCGGTCAAGTATCTGGGCAGGTTCCATGAAGGGTTTCGCCGTCTCCTGACGGTTTCCGACCGCGCCGGTGTCCCGATATCGGGCGCAATGCTACGGGCGCAAACACTCTATTCTATCTGTTTAGATGCGCCAGCGCCAAGGATGTGGCGTCTACGGTGTGCGGGAGCTTGCTTAATCAGCGCGAGGCGGCCGTTCCCGTGCGCCCCGGCGGAGTAGCTGCCACGGCGGGTTCGCCGCTATCCGCGGAGGCGCCGGGAGAAGAGAGGCTGTCCGCCAGCAAGCGGCGGAGGCGGCTGCGCTCTTCGAGGTTCATGTCGACGATTTCAAAGGCCATGTCCTGAGCGCGATAGTCGCGCATCAACGCTGTCGCCTGGAGGTTGCGCAATCCAAGCTGCAGCTTCAGTTGCACTTGGGTGCCCGGCGCCAAATGGCGGCTAATGGTGGCGACGCCGCCGGTGAGGCTCGCGGTCTTGATCTCCAGGCGGCAGGCCTCTTGCAAGTTCGTGCTGACGGCGGTGACCGGCTTGTTCAGCCGCACGCGGGTGTGGCGCCTCTGCCGCACAAACTTACAGTTGGCGGCGACTTCCAGCGGCGCCAGCGCGAGGTCAGCTTTGTCCAGGCCGCTCTTCGGCAGAAATTGCTTCGCCCACGCGGGATCAAGCTTTTGCAGCGCTTGCATCGCGGCAATGCGTAGCTCCAGCGGCTCAATCCAGCCAAATACCTTTCGCGATTCGACAATGCGCTTGAGAGCAGCGATTCCTTCAGATGCATGGATGCGGCCCAGTGCTTCCACCGCTTTGACGCGGAGATACACCGCCGCGCCGGTGGGCAAGTCGCCGTCGACGATGGTCAACAGGCGGCCGAGCGCCTCGCGGTCCGCGGTCACGCCAATTTCGTCGATGGCGAGCGGCATCACTAGGGGATCGAGGTGATCGAGCAGCTCCAGCAAGATACGGCAACGTCCGGGCGCGCCGCTCGCCGAGATGTGCCGCACCACACGATCCTGAGCCGTTCGCGGAAAATCCTTCATTCGCGCGGGCAGAAAAACCTCCAAGGCTTGGGGATCGAGCTTGCTCAGCAGCCCGACCATTTCGACGGCCTCGGCCACCGGCCCACCGCGCACCGTGCTGCGCAGACACTGCTGCCCTTCTTCGCCCAGATCAGTCGCCAGATTCGCGATGTGCTCCGCATCCTCCCGTAAGCTGCAGCGGTTGAATCGGGTCGCGAGCTGTTCCATCGCGGTTTGCGGCATCAGCTTCAGCACGCTGGTCAGCCCTGCGGCTACCTGGTGCGCGCGCAGCGCTTCCTCGACAAACTCCGGCACGCGCTCTTCGATGCCCATCTTCGCGCGCAGGCTGCGGGCAATTCCGGGGCGCTGCGTCTCGACTCCGGAGATCAGGTCCAGCGCCTGCTCCATCGCGGGGAAGCAACGATTGGTCGCAGCTTCCTGGCTTAGCCGCACGAACGCGGCGCTCACCAGCCCTTGCAGCTCGGCATCCTGCTCGACGCTCAAGCGCAAGCCCAGATGCCGCAACGCTTCGATCAGGAGCTTCGGGTCGACATCGGCATACAGCTCGGCCATCTGAGAAAGGCCGGCAGCGGTCTTTTTTCGGGCGTCGCTTTCCTCGCTATCCGCACATGAGGCGTAGTTCTGCAGAATGCTGATCGCGTCAGCGACGTTGCCCTGCTCGATCAACTCCGCGACGTAAGATTGCACGTTGCGCGGCGGAATGCACCAGGCCTCGCCCGATAGCAGAACCGTGCGCTTGCCGCTTTCAGGAACCGCGGCCCAGAACTGACGGTCGAGAATCTCGCGATGCGTCTCGACCATCATGCCGGCTTCGCTCATCTTGTCTTCGTGAGCACCGAGAATCTTGCGAAGACTCTCAATCTCTTGGTTCATGCGGTCGAGCATCTGCCGGACCGCGCTGACCTTCACTTCGCCCTTCTCGTAGCGCTCCAGTGCAAATCGAATCGAGAGATGTTCCGCGAGCTGCACCAGCATGGACTGATCCGGCTTGGCGTCCGGTGCATGCGACGCCAATTCTGCAAGCGCTGCCTTCAGGGTGTCCTGCGCGTGACCCGGCAACTGCGACATTTGTTCGTGGAAAGCGCCCGCCGCAGCCACGCCACCTCCGCCGCCCGCGCTTACCTGGCCGATACTCGTCAGCGCGCCCAGAATCCGATAGATTTCTTCCTCGCTTGGCTCTCCCTTGGCAGACCCACCCGTGCCTGTCCCGGCCCCCCTGCCAACGCCGGCGGTGCCAAGCGACGACGGCCCTTGAGAGCCTGCACCTGGGGCCCCGCCTTGCGGCACCTCAGCCGTCGGCTCACCTGAACTGGTTCCCGAGCCCGCGCCAGGCGTTCCAGGTCCGAGCGGTCCACCACTCTGCGCGCCCTGAGCCGCCGCAATCATCTCCAACAGTTTTTGAGGATCGTTCAACCATTGTTTGAATTGATCCTGATCGTCGCCCAGGTTGGCCACAGCGAGTTGCGCCGCAACGCTGGCATCCCGGAAGCGCGAGTCCGTGGCGACGAAGCAGACTTCGTTGATGCGAACGCCCGGCGCGCCGGCCAATGCGGCCTTCAGTTGCTCCGCAAGTTCCGAGGGTTTCGCCTTGCCGGTGGGGAATGCCCGCACAAAGCGCCCTAACTCTTCTTCGGTGACCGACGGGAAGAACTGAATGCTGGCAAGGCCTGCGGAGGAGAGCAATTGCGCAAACTGTTTTTCGGCGGGCGATCCTTCGAGCGGCACCCCGTCCAAGAGCAGCTGAGAGCCAGTGGCTCCGAGCACCAAGCCCGCTTCGTTTCCCACGGGGATGGCGGTACGGAGCTCGCCCCACGCGATGTCGAGTTGCTCGATCGTACGGCTATGCTCGTACCCGTACAGCCGGGCGAACTTCAGCAGGATGTTCAGACTCCGTACGAAGGCCCGGGCTGCCGTCGTCTTTGGGTCCGCTGTTTTCATCCCTTCGCCACTTTCGTTCCGATGGCCATTGCGACAGACGTTTCGATGGGACCACCTCACTAGTACCGTAGAGGGATAAGCGTGTAGCGGCAATGGTACATAGGTTCCACATGCCAAATTCGTTATGCTGCCGAAAGGACGGGAGCACAACCTGCTCGTACGGACGGGTATTGCAGCGAGAGGGACAGGGGGCCGGCGAGCATTTGTCGCGCGCGGGGTGGGGCTTTTGCAGCGACTCGCCGTCTACATCCAGACCGAGATCAAGAAGTCTTCAACATATGCACTCGGCCGCGCCGGCGAGTGCGGTTGGTCACCTGCGCCGCCATCGGCAACCCGCCGAGTTCCATGAGTAATCTTCGCAACCTCGAGCGTTCCTCGAGCTCCATATCCACGAATTCAAACGCCATTGCTTGCGGCCGCGCGCCACGGACAACCGCCTGGGCCTTGATGTGCCGCACGCCGTGCGCGATTTTCAACGTCAACAGCGATCCCGGCGCCAAGTGGCGCTCCCCTGATCCGATCCCGCCGCCGAGATTCAGTTCGGGTATCGCCAGCCGGATGTTTTCGCGAAGATTCGTAGTGTTCGCCGAGATATTGCGGGAAAGCTTGAGCCGAGCGTAGCGCCGTTGACGGATCACCGAGGTATTGGGTTCGGGATCGGTCGGCTCCAAGGTCAAGTCCTTGCGATCGAGTCCGCTGGGCGTAAGCTTTTCCAGCGCCATCGTGGCATCGACACGCATCAGCGCTTGCGCCGCTGCAATCCGCAATTCCTCGGGATAGCTCCAGCGCCAGAGCTGCCGCGCATCCATGATGTGCTGCAACACTTGGGTTGCCGCGGTCGCCCGCAGCCGCCCGAGCGCTTCAATGGCCTTCACCCGGGTGAATCCGGGTGTCCCGTCATACTCCGCCAGTTCGACAAGTTTCGGAATGCAATCCGGGTGACCGCTCATTCCCATTTCATCGATGGCCAGCGGCCGAATCATCATGTCAAGAGAATCGTAGAGGGTCACCAGCAGCCGGGCGCGGAATTCGGCAGGGGCTGAAGAGAGTTGGCGCACAATGCGATCATGCGCGGTCCGCGGCCATTGCGACATCCGCAGCGGAAGAACCTTTGCGACGTCATCCGGCGCAAGTTGCGTCAGCAGTCCCACCGTTTCCGCGGCTTCTGACGCAGGTGCAGTCTGCAACGTTTCCATCAGCCGATTGGTGGCGTCCTCGCCAAGGCTCCGCACGATCTCGCCGAGCAACTCGCAATCTTCGCGGAAGCCACAATGCCCGAAGCGGTTGGTAACGTACTGCAGCGTGGACTTGGGCATCAACGCCAGAATCTCGATCATGCCATCGGGAATTTGCCCACTGCGCAGCGCTTCTTCCACGAATTCCGGCATGCGCTCTTCGGCGCCGATGCGGGGCCGCAGGCTCTGCGTTGAGCCCGGGCGCAGTGCTTCGACGCTGTCCAGAGACGCCAGCGCCTGCTGCATCGCAGCGTAACAGCGCTTGGACGCCGCTTCCTGGCTCAACCGGACGAACGCGGCGCTAATCAGCGTCTGCAACTCAGGCTCGCGCTCGAGCGCCAACTGATTGCCCAGGCGCCGAATCCCGTCCATCAGCGCGCTGCCGTCGCCGCTGCCATACAGCTCTGCGAGATCGGAGAGGCCGATCGCCGTCGTTCGCCGCGCCTCGGGATTGTCGAGCCCGATACACGCCGCGTACTTCATCAAGATCTCGTTCACGGTCTTCAGTTCGCCGCGGCGCAGCATATCTTCCAGATACGCGCGCACATTGCGAGGAGGAACGCACCAGGCCTCTTCCGACGTCAACACTTCCTTTTTATTTTCGTCCGGCACCTGCTCCCAGAACTCCTGATCGAGCAGCTCCGTGTAGGACTGTATCTGCAGGCCGGCGTTGGCCATCATTTCTTCCTGCGTGCCCAGAATCTTACGCAGGCCTTCAATCTCGGCGTTCATCCGGTCGAGCAACTGTTTGACGGCGTTGACGCGCAGCTCACCGCGCTCGTAACTGTCCAGCGCAAAACGAATCGCAACGTGCTCGGCGAGCTTGAGCAGCATCGGCTTGTCGGCCTTCTCGGTCGGCGCCTGCGCCGCCAATCCGGCCAGCGCCTGTTGCAGGGTGAACTGAGCGCGCACCGGCATAGCACTGAGCCGCGCCTGAAAATTGGGAACCTCAAGCCGCGCCTCCGGATCTTTGCGCGACTTGCCGAGTTGCGCGAACAATGCCAGCATTTGCCGGACATCGTCTTCCGCCACGGCAAATCCACCTATGCCTCCGGGGCCTCCCGCCCCGCCAGCCAAGTCCGTACCGACTCCGCCAGCTCCGGTGTGTAGAAGTGCCGAGGCTGTGAGCCATTTCCCCTGGGTGCGTGGTTCACCCCCGCCACCCGCAGGTCCCCCAGCCCCAGACGGACCAGACCCAGCGTGGCTTCCCGGGGTGCCGGGCGAAACAGGCACAGCGGCCCCGCCGCCGCCTCCTCCCCCGCTTCCGCCTGCACCGGTTTCCCAGAGCGTGCCTGTGCTTGCTTGCCCCGTGCCGCTGCCCGCACCGGTTCCGAACCCTGCCCCAGGACCGCCGCCACCGCCTGTCGGACCGCGGCTGCTCTCAGCAGCCAAGATCATTTGCAGCAGCTTGTTGGGATCGTCAAAGAAATCCTTAAACTTGTCGCCTTGTGCCCCAAGCACCTTCGCGGTAAGTTGCGCGGCCACCTTGATTCCGGCCACCGAGGAGTCTTCCGCCACGTAGCGTATTTCGTTGATCTTGATGCTGGTGTCGCCTGCCAGTGCGGACTTCAACTGCTCGGCGAGCGCGGTGGGCTTGGCGTTGCCGCTCGGGAAACCGCGCACAAAACGCGCAAACTGCGGTTGGGTTGTCGAGGTTCCGAAATGGATACTGGCAATACCAGAAGACGTGAGCAATTGCGCAAAGCTGCGTTCGCCGGCGGCTGAGCCCAGCGGCACGCCATCCAGCAGAATCTGGTTTCCGGAGGCCCCCAGCAGCAGACCGCTACCGCTGCTTTCATCCAGCGCCGTGCGCAGTTCCTTCCACGTCGTATCGAACTGTGCCCCCGTCCGAACGTGCCCAAACTCGTACAGGCGGGCGAATTTCAGCAGAATATTCAGGCTGCGCACAAAGCCCCGGGCCGTTGCTCGTGTATCGCCAATCATAGTTCAGCTTTAGCGGGCGAACTAGGTTCCCCCACACTTTCCAGTAGTTCTACAGTAGGGTGCCTGGCCCTTAGAGACAAGTCTGACAAGCCCCATTGTTCCCATCTGACTAACAGTCTTCGCGGGAAACTCGCGTGGCGTCTAACGGAATGCCCTACGTTTCTCCCAAGCAACTCGCGTTTTTGTCTCCGTTGCCCCTGCTTCGGCCCCGCTCTACAATGGCAAAGGATATATCCGCACCGTTTCGGCGCACCCGCTTGTGGTTTCCAGAACTGCGCGGCGCGGCCATACGGCGCTTCGAGCGAATCAAGGATGCCGGACCAACCGCAAGCCGACCGATTTAAAGCAGAGATGCCACAGATTCCCGGCGTTTCTAGCGTGGGCCCTCGGCGTCAGGGACCGGCGGCCAATCCTGCGATCAGGCTCGTGGCAGGGCTTCTGGTCGTCCTTCTGGTTGGTTTTCTAGCCTCGCGGTGGCTCATGCCCTCGAAGCACAAGGAAGTGCCTCCGCCGGCGCCTGCAGCGCAGATCGAAGTGCCGGCTCCCGCGGTCGACACCGCTCCCGCAGTGCCGCGCGCGACATCGGCAAACCCAGAGATCGCCACGGTGGCTGAGATGTCCAAGCCGTGGACTTCGAAGAACTTTTTCTTCATCAACTCTATAACCAATGAAAGCGTCGCGGCCGTGCTGATTCGCCTATCTTCGGGCTCCGCCGCGCAGGCAGAAGGCTATTGGGCATTCGCGATAACTGCGCCGTTTGGGAATTGCAAGCTCGAGTATTTGCAGGATATCGCCAAGCTGACGAACGAATACGATTTTCACGGCGCGAAGCATCCCATGGTCGGGAACCCATGCAGCCGCACGGTCTTCGATCCTCTCAAGATGAGCAACATTCCCGGAAACATCTGGGTGCGCGGCGGCATCGCGCAAGGCTCCGATTTGCGGCCGCCCCTGGGCATCCAAATCCAGATTCAAGGGAAGAACATCCTAGCTGTTCGTATGGAATAGCTTGCGGTCGCTGGAGTTTGCGGCGGCCGGTTTATGGCCGCGGCTCGGCGGCAGCGAATTTCTTCACTTCGTCGCCCATCCGCCCAATCAACGTCAAGAACACCATTCTTTGATCCGCCCACCAAGACCACAGCGGATGCTCGAATGTCGTGGGTCGATTGTGCTCCACCAAGAAATGGGAGAGCCATGCCAGCGTGTAGGAAACGACCACGGCGGCGGCAATCCACCACCAACGGTGCACCGCGATGGCTCCTCCCAGAAGCATCCATCCGAGAAGCGTCCCGACGCAATGAACCACTCGCGTGGCCGGTTTGCTGTGCGCGCGCACGTAGTCCGGCCAAAACTCGGCAAAGGTCACTTCAGACCCCTCGCTTGAAAACTGTTGCGCGGAGCTTATCACAAGGTGATTTTGCCGCTCATCCGAAAAACTGCTGGGCAAAAGAAAAGGGCGCTCCGGTAAACCGGAGCGCCCCTGGTAACTCGCCGCCCGGGATGCAGGCGGAAGAGGTTGATTGAGTCTAGAAGAAAATCTTCAGCGACAGTTGCAATGCGCGAGCTTCGCTCGGGAACACCGCGCTGAAGTTGTCGAAGATGCCCTTCTGCGGTTCCAACGCGCTGCGTGCGGAACCAGTGATGCCCTGCGAAGTGATCTGGTTCGTAGCGCCGCCCAGTGCGCCGGGGCCCTGGTTTGCTGCGCAGCATGGCAGGAACTGCGGATGATTCAGCAGGTTGAACGCTTGCACGGCGAACTCCACCTTGTACCGCTCGGTGATCGTGAAGCGTTTGACTGCTGTGGCGTCGAAGTTGTTCGTCGCGGGCGAAAGAATCGTGTTCCGCCCTACGTTCGCCAAGGCGCCGTAGTAGGCCTGAATGTACTTGGCACCGGGGTTGAGAGCTTGATAGCCCACGACGTTGTCAGCGACGTCGTATACGATGCCGGTAGTCGGATCCGTTGCGGCGTTGTTCGTGACGTTGCCCAGCACGCAATCCGCGGACGGAATCGAACTGCGGCACAGTGGCGCAACACCGCTGCCTGTGACGCCAACACCCGCGGGATTGAAGATGGGCCGATCCCCAGCCGAGTCGCCGTTCAGGTTGGCATCCACGCCATCCTGAGCCGTCATCCACTCACCGGTCTGGTAGGTGTACACTGGCGCCACTTCCCAATTTCCGAGAGTGTTTCTCACGAACGCGTTGCCGGTCTTGAAGAATGGTATGTCGTACAGCAGCGCCAAGGTGAAGCGATGGCGATGGTCGAGCGCTGAATTGGCGCGGTCCGCGGCCAGGTTTTGGAAATCTTGCGGACGGCGAGGCGTCAGGTCCGTGCTGTGAAAGTCGGCCGTGGCGTTGTCGATCAAGTGGCTGTAGGTGTATGCGCCGACGAATTGCAATCCGTGGCTCATCCGCCGGGTGATTTGCGTCGCCAGCCCGTGATATGTCGATGCGCCTTCGGGTTCAAATGACGTCAGGAAGTTGTTGAACCCGGCGTTTTCAAACCGCGGCACCAAATTGTCTTCGTTCAACAAGGTGCCCACACTCAAAGCCGTAGCATCGAGCGCCGCTTGCGTCGGGGTGTTGTTCGTGTACGTCGGGATGAAGTTTGACGGCGTGGCGATGGGCTGAATCGTGATGATGGACTGCACATTTAGGTGAACGCCTCGCGTACCGATGTAGCGCACTTCGGCTGTGTAGTCCCTCCAGAACGTATGCTGTACACCCAGGGTCCAATCCATGGACTTTGGATCTTTCACGTTCGGGTTGTAGTAAGTCGTCGTGTGGGCCGCAGCGGTAGCCGCATCCGGATAGGTTATCGTTGCACCGCTACCTGGTGGCAGACCGCCGTTCGCCAGGAAGTTCGGCGTGTTCGCCGTCAGAACCGAGTTTTCCGTGACGTTCAGCTCTGGCGGCAGTGACAGTTGGCCGATATTGTCGTAGTGAACGTCATACGCGATACCAAAGCCTCCACGAATTGACGTTCGTCCGCTGGTGCCCGGCGAGTACGCGAAACCCACGCGCGGTCCCCAATCGTTCTTGGGCGCACGCGGCGAGCTGAAGTCCAGGAGTCCTGGCACCGACGCGATAGCGTTCAAGCTTTGCGCGCGAACACCAAATGGGGTCGTCGTGTACTCGTAACGCATTCCAAGATTGATGGTGAGGTTAGGCTTGATGCGCCAGTTGTCGTTCACAAACCAATAGACCGCCGACTGGTCGCCATAGTATTTCAAAGCGCCAACGCTTCGTTGTGACAGGAAGTCCGGGCTGAGATCCTCCAAGTACTGCTGCAACGAGTTGTACTCATAGTCGCCCCGAGCGCGCTGGACGAAACTTTCCGGCGCGATCAGCTTGCGGCCCTCGATACCAACCTTCAGGGTGTGCTTGCTGTGTGTCCACGTAACGCTGTCCGACATCTGATAGGTATTCTGGATGGACAGTTGCGGTGCGTTCGAATCCGGCCCGATTTGCGCGCCGTTTAGATCAAAGAACTGCAGGTTGGGGAAGCTATCCAACCCGGGAAACGAGAAATTCCCCGCCGGCGTGGTGTTGAAATACCGATTGTATCCGATGCGGAATTCGTTCTGGGTGGTCGGGCTGAACGTATGGTACTCGTTGATAGTCACCAGATGGTATTTGAAAGGAACGCTTAGATAGAAAGCCGGGAGGTTCGCGTTCGTATCGATTTGCGAAACGCTGTTGTAAACGTACCGTCCGCGGAGCTGATCCTTGCTGGAAATGTCAAAGTCGATGCTTCCCAGCGCGGCCCAGTTGTTCGTAAAGTTCGGCCCCGAAAAGCTCAGAATGCCTTCCGGAATCTCCACGCCTTTCACGGTCTCGAAGCTTTGTCCTGCAGCATTCTGCGACCCGCCGCACGTTTCCTTACCCGCCGGCGCTACTTCCACAGATCCTGCCGGTGCCAAGTACTGCGAAAGGATCGCCAGGTTATTCGCCGAGAGCCCTGCAATTCCGCCCAGCGCTGCGTATCCCGCCGCGGTCGGTGAGCAAATCGGCGATCCGAGAATCGCGGCCTGGCCCACCGGGTTGTACTCCAACGTGCCGAAGAAAAACAGCTTGTTCCTCTTGATCGGTCCTCCGAAAGCGCCGCCCATGCGGTTGCTGTCAAAGCGCTGGTTGGAGGTAAAGCCGTTGTTCACCGTGGACTGGTCGACGGCGTCAAAGTTTCTGTTCTCGGAGTAAATGTACACGTCACCGTGGTAGGAGTTCGTGCCGCTCTTGATGATGGTGTTGAACTGTCCACCCGAGGAATGCCCGAAGTCCGGCGTGAACTGATTTTGCAGCATCGAGAATTCGGCCACCGCATCGTTGGGGATGTAAACCAGCGGTCCGGTCACGGTCTTGTTATTGTTGTCGACGCCCTCAATCGTGAAGTTGTTGTTCCTTGGCCGCTGTCCGCCAACCGCCGGACCCGATCCCGCTCCGATACCTCCGCCCGTCGCCACACCGGCGCTCAAGAGCGACAGGTTCAAGACCCCGCCGGTGATCGATGAAACCGGCAGATCCGCGTTCAGTCTCTCGTCAAAAGTGGTCGTGATCTGCGAAGTCGTCGTGTCCAGCGCTGGTGCCGCTCCGGAAACTTCAATCGAGGTGACCGCACCCTTGACTTCCAGCGTGATCAGTAGCGTGCTGGTTTTGTTCAACTCAAGTGTGAAACCATTTACCGTCGTCGTCGCAAAATTGGCTGACGAAGCTGCAATGTTGTACGTGCCCACCGGCAAATTGTTGAAGCGATACTCGCCGCTTTCATTCGCCTGCGTCTGGTATTTCACTCCGGTGTCCGCGTTTGTTGCCTCGACCCTGGCGCCTGGTACCACCGCACCCGTCTTGTCGAGAATCGTTCCCACCAAGTCCGCGCTGATGACCTGCGCGCTTACCTGGCTGGAAACAACTAAGCCCAGCAACAGTGCCGCAACACTCAAAAAAATCAATGACCTTGTATATCCTAGTCTCACAAACCCTCCTAAATTGCGTGTCATTTGACCTGAGGACCACATCGTCGAGGACTCCCCCACAACTAACTCGACGCTCGAAAGGTAAATAAGCCTCGCTTGTTTACTCATAGGGTGCAATCCTCCTTCCAAAGAAACTACTCGGCCCAATAATTCCACAGGCCGCTAACCCTTTTGTAATCTTACAGGTATATGCTATTTAGAAAAATTATTTTGTGGTCGTCGCCGGAACTCTGCAAAGTACATATAAGCCGACGTAGGAAATATGGAATTTAGAATCCGACTACCCTCAGGTTCTCAACGATGTATCTCGCCGCCAACCTCCCCGCCCAGGTCTTCTAGCTTGACAGCCGGCCGCTCTGCCGGATAAACCTCCTCCGCCATGCAAACATCCTCATCGTCGGCAAGCTTACACCCCACTCGTCGCCGCTTTCTTCAGGGTTCAGCCGCCGCTTCAATCGGCGCCCTGACGCTCGCCGCGGACTCTCCCGCCCAGCCCTGCGTGGACGCTCTTCCGCCGGCTTTCTCTCAGATCAAGCCCCTCGGATCGCGCGTCCGACCGATCACAGCCGAGGAGTTCGGCCAGCGCATCCAGCACGTTCAGCAGCTCATGGCCGGCTCGATGCCCTCACTCGCGCTGGCGGCTCCGGTGCCCAAATACGACGCCCTCTTCCTCGCGCCCGGCACTTTCGCTCTATTACTTCACGGGCATACGCTGGGGCTTAAGTGAGCGCCTCCTCGGCGTAGTGATACCTCGTACTGGAGAACCCATCCTCGTCGTCCCCGGCTTTGAAGAAGGCCGCATGCGGGAAAAGCTGCGCCTACCGATGGAAGTTCTCGCGTGGCAGGAAGACGAAAGCCCCACAAAGATCGCCGCTGCCGCGCTGGCCGCCCGCGGGATTCGTTCCGGCCGCATGGGCATTGAAGAAACAGCTGGCTTCACTTTTTTCGACCATCTACGCGAAGCGGCGCCCGGCTTCGAGTACGTTTCGGCCGATCCCCTGACGATCGCCTGCCGCGCGCACAAGTCCGCTCACGAACTGGAGTTAATGCGGCTGGCTTGCGACGCCACCTTCGACGTGTTCCGCGCCGTTTTCGCCTCGCTAAAGGAAGGGATGTCGCAGGACGATATCGCGCAGTTGATCGAAGGCGGCTTCTCCAAAATGGGCCTTCGCGGCGGCGCCTTGGTTCTTCTGGGAGCGGCTGCCGCACTGCCCCATGGCACGCTGGAACCTCAAAAACTCAAGGAAGGCGAGGCAGTTCTGATCGATGGCGGCTGCGTCGTCGAGGGCTACGAATCCGACGTCACGCGCACCAGCGTGTTAGGCAAGCCCTCAGGGAAAGTCGCCCGAGCATTTGAGATCGTGCGCAAAGCGCAGGACGCCGCGCTAGATGCGGCCCGCGCCGGCCACCTTTCCGGAACCGTCGACGACGCCGCGCGCGCCGTCATCACCAACGCCGGCTACGGCCCCGATTACAAGTTCTTCACCCACCGCTTGGGCCACGGCATCGGGCTCGACGGCCACGAGCATCCCTACCTCGTGCGCGGCAGCAAGACCGTCCTCGAGCCTTCGATGACCTTTTCCAACGAGCCGGGCATCTACGTCCGCGGTGAGTTCGGCATGCGTTGTGAAGACGACATGGTCATCGCGACAGACGGCCCAGCGCAGCTCCTCACTCAAAACTTCGCCGTCTCGCTAGAGAAACCCTTCGGCTAGCGCGCTCCGGCGTTGTGCCCTGTCGAGGGCCAGTACCACTTCTACCCAGCCCGCTGCGCCTCACAAAACTCAACAATCCTCTGCTCCGCCCAGAACCGCTCCATTCCACTCTGGTTGGAAATAAACGCGCAATGCCCGCCGTGCTCCGGTGCCAGGAATCGAATCGCGGGGTTTCGCTCCACACGCGCCGCCAAGAACGAAACGTACGGCACAAACGGATCATCCTCCGCCGTAATCAGCAGTGCCGGCACACGCACTTGCGCGATCACCTTCTTGGCTCCCGCCGCCTCGTAATACTCCTCGGCATCCCGATACCCAAAACATGGCGCCGTAATGGCGTCGTCGAATTCTCGCACCGTTCGAATCGGTCCGAATCCGTTCCGCGTATATCGGTCCGGAAACAGTTGCGCCTTTCGGGCGTAGCGAGCCATCAGCCCTTTGACGAAATGCCGCTGGTACAAGTAGTTCTCCCTCAGTTCTAGCGCATCGGCGCAAGCCGACAGATTCAACGCCGGGCACACGCCACAAATCCCACGCAACGCCAGCGGCACATCCTCGCCGTACTCTCCCGCCATCTTGGTGACCAGATTCCCGCCCATCGAGTAACCCGCAAGGAAGATCTGCTCGAACCCGTCGCCATTCGCCAGTTCTTCGAACACGGCGCGGTAGTCCCCGCTCATTCCAGAGTTGTACAGCGTCGGCGTGAGCCGTTCGCTTCCCCCGCAATTCCGCTGGTTCAGCCGCACCACATGAAATCCCCGGTGAAAGGCCTTCTCCGCGATTCCTCGCACGTAATTCGAATCCGCGGAGCCCTCGAGTCCATGCACGATCGCAATCACCGGCTGATCCCGCCGCTTCCCTTCTTGCCAATGGCACAGCGCCAGCAGTTGCGAAAACGAATCCACTCGGAACAACCGCTGCTCCGCCGGCGGCAACGTAAAGCGTCGCGGCACAAACGCTGCCGCAATGGTCATCGCGTGCCCGCTCCGCAACAGCGAATGCGGCACAAAATCCAGGTTTGGCATGGCGGACTTCACTGTAGTGCACGCATACGGTCACGGCAAGTCTGGCCCGGCAGGCCCTACTTCTGAAGATGCTTCCGACGTCTCCCGCTCGGCCCTCAAGCGGGTCTGCGTCGCTTCGCGGCTTGACCCACTACGCTCCTGCCGCTACAATAAAAATTCACAGTGACGCATTTTTTCGATTCGATGAATTTCCTGATCAGCCCAGCGGGCACCCGCTGGGCTGCGCTGTTTTATGTCCCAATCTTTACACCAGAGGACTGAATGATCGACTCTCAGATTACCGAAGGCCTCACCTTTGACGACGTACTCCTCCTCCCCGGCAAATCTTCCGTCTTGCCCACCGAAGTCGACACACGCACCTGCTTCACGCGCAGGCTTGCGCTCAACATTCCGCTGGCCTCCGCCGCCATGGACACCGTCACCGAGTCCAACCTCGCCATCGCCATCGCCCGCCAGGGCGGCATCGGCATCATTCACCGCAACATGGCCATCGACCGTCAAGCCGAAGAAGTCGACCGCGTAAAGCGCTCGGAAAGCGGGATGATCGTTGACCCCGTCACCATTTCCCCCGACATTACCCTCCGCCAGGCCCTTGAGATCATGACCAAGTACCGCATCTCCGGCCTTCCCGTCACCCGCGGCTCCCGCCTCACCGGCATCCTCACCAATCGCGATCTTCGCTTCGAGAAGAATCACTCTCAATTGGTCAGCTCCGTTATGACCAAGGACAATCTCGTCACCGTTCCCGTCGGCACCACGCTCGACGAAGCCGAGCGCATCCTGCAGAAGCACCGCATCGAAAAGCTCCTCGTTGTCGATCAGGACTTCAATCTCAAAGGCCTGATCACCGTAAAAGACATTCAGAAAAAACTCGAATATCCTCGCGCCGCGAAAGACGAGCAAGGCCGCCTTCGTGCCGGCGCGGCCGTTGGCGCCACCGGCGACTTCCTGGAGCGCGCCGTCGAAATGGCCAAGACCAAGGCTGATGTTCTCGCGGTAGACACCGCCCACGGCCACTCCCAGCGCGTGATGGATGCCATCAAAGCCATCAAGCATCGCCTCCCCGAAATCCAGCTCATCGCCGGAAACGTAGCCACCTACGAAGGTGCGAAAGATCTGATCGCCCTGGGAATCGATGGCCTGAAAGTCGGCATCGGCCCAGGGTCGATTTGCACCACGCGCGTCGTTACCGGCGCGGGGGTGCCGCAACTCACTGCCATCATGGAAGCGGCGCGCGCCGCCCAAGGCACCGGCGTCCCCATCATCGCCGACGGCGGCATCAAGTTCTCCGGAGACATCACCAAGGCGATCGCTGCCGGCGCGTCGTGCGTCATGATCGGCAGCCTCTTCGCCGGCACCGAGGAATCGCCAGGCGAAACGATCCTCTTCCAAGGCCGCACCTTCAAGTCCTACCGCGGCATGGGTTCTACCGCTGCGATGGACGCAGGCTCGGACCGCTACGCCACCGTCCAGGACGATACCGACCGCGAGCGCGGTAAGTCCGTGCCCGAAGGCGTCGAAGGGCGCGTGCCTTACAAAGGCTCTTTGGGAGCGCTCACCGACCAGCTCGTCGGCGGCCTAAAGAGCGGCATGGGCTACGCCGGTGCAGAGAACCTCAAAGAACTCACCGCGAACGGCCGCTTCGTTCGCATCACCTCCGCGGGCCTGCGTGAGAGTCACGTCCACGACGTCATCATCACCCGCGAAGCTCCCAACTATCGTATGGAATAGCTTTCGAGTGCGGCGGCTTCCGCCACGCTTGTTTCTCGTGATAGCAACAATCACTTTTCCGCGTAAGTATTTCCGCAACACCGCAGGCTAAAATAGATGGGCGTAGAGAACTGGAGCAAGACCCTTTGTCCGAACGGCAACCCTGGCGCAACCCGCGTCCCGCACCGCACCTGCCCGAAATGCAACCCCGGCTGGTCCGCTTGCTGATTCCCGCTTGGCTGCGCTCCTGGTGGCCCGCTTTTGTTTGGGCCGGCTTCATCTTCGTGATGTCCACCGACACATTTTCGGCCGAGCATACCGGATCCCTGATCGAGCCGGTCCTGCGTTGGCTCTTTCCGTCCTTTAACGCGGACCAGATCGACTTGATTCACTACTGCATCCGCAAGACCGCGCACTTCACCGAGTATTTTGTGTTTTGTTTGTTCCTGTACCGCGGCGTGCGCAGCGGCCGCAAAGGCTGGCGCTGGTCGTGGGGCCTGACGGCGCTATTCATCGCTGCAGGCTATTCCGCGCTCGACGAAATCCACCAAGCCTTCGTCGCCAGCCGTACCGCTTCGCCCTATGATTCCCTGCTCGATTCCGCCGGAGCTTTCGTCGCGATCGCCGCGCTGTGGCTCTGGTTCCGGACTCGCAAGCCTGCCGTTCCAATCGCAGCCTCAACCCCATAACTTGCAACCGCGGCGCCGATTCGCGCAGCAACCTTACTGCGCCGTCTTCCAGTAATCGTTGTAGGAATGCCGCGACCAACCGGCGTAGTGCGGATTCCCGTTATGCGCGTCGTCCAAGCTCTTCAGCATTTCAGGGAGCAGTTGCTCGTAATCCGGCGTGCGCAGACCGATCACCATTTTCGCGAGATGCGCTTCGTTCAATCCTTGATACGCCATGTCGAGGAATTTCTGGCTCTCGTTGCGCAGTTTTTCGGTTTTTTGCTCCGTGGTCGCGCCATCGGTGGGGCTGCTCAGCTCGTAGAGCATCAGCGTCAACCGCGGCAGAGCGGTCATTAGCTTTCTTCGTTGCTCCAAGTCGCCTTTCAGCAATTTGTTCTGAATATCGGCATTTACGGTCATGTGCTCCGCTTCGGCCGCGCTGCGCACTTCCCTGAAGGCGTCCACTAGGCCGGGCAAGAATCTCAGATTGCCTGGCCCCTTGTTCTCCGGGCGCTGCTGCGGTTCCACGTCCAGATGAATCCCGTCGAAACGCTCGCCTGAATGCCGCTGGTTGAATTGCGCGATCATCCGAACGTGTTCCAGCAGCGTCTCGCGGTGCTTTCCTGCCTCGTCGGCGTCCGCGCTCGATAGCAACGCCTCCACGTGAATACCGGATCGGTGCAGCGTGCCAATGAGCCCGGCAAGCTGCTTGTCTTCTTCCGGCTCGCTCTTCGCCGAAACGGAGACGTACACTTCGTTGATGCCCTGCGCTTTGCAGAAGTCGCGCAATTTCTCCGCGCCTCGCGGCTCCTCCAACACCGTCGGACTCTTCCACACCCACAAACCGTGGACCGTAGGTGTGTCCGCCGCCAGCAAGCGGCCCGAGTCCGCCGCGAGGAAAGCCGCAGCGAGCGTGCAAAGCACTAACCAAGTCAGCCGAGAGCGCATCCCGTGAGTAAATGTTATTCCGGCGGTTTTTTCAATCGCTGAGTGCCTTCCTTGAGCTACCTTCCGCGAGTAGCAACCGCGCCCGTGGACTAACCCGCGGCGGCAGCCCGATCCTCATTTTGGCCCGCTGTCCGAAAAGGAATGGATGCGCCTCGGCTGTTTCTCATCCCGACCACCACCTCCACCAGTTCAGCGCCTGATTGTTAACTTTCTGAGCATCCCCACCCCCCTATGTTTTTCACAAGTGTTCATTCTAAAGGAGTTAAAGGGTGATTATGCATTTGACACAGATCACCCTTAGAGTCGAAGATGAACCCCTGCCGCGACAGGGCAACGCCTTAACTTTCTAGTTTTGCGACGAATTGCTCCTGAGTGGGAGCTATACGCAGGGGACCGAAGACAGCCTCATATTTTGCTACTGCAGTCTCTAGAGATTGCGCAAGTGCCTTTGCGAACTCTGGCGATACGACTACACATAGACGCGGGGTGATCATTGCCTCGCTGCTCGTGGCAGCAGCAGCTTGTACGGCTTGCAATTGTTTTGGGGCCAACTCATTGAAATAGATTCTAATGTCGTTGAATGACAACGAAGGGCTTGCGTGATTGGAATAGACAGTTGGCACACCTTCTGTCGGAAAGGTCACACCTGCTAGTGGATTTGCGGGGCTGTTCGACATATTCGATCTCCTACGCAGCTACACCAAGTATCTCTGGTGCCTTTGTTTGCGCCATACTGGAAGCGGTTTGACCAATCTGAATCGCATCCCTTGTGGCGCTGGAAGGAATGAAATAGTAGGCCATGCTTTCACTTGGATAAATGGCTGGGTCTTGCTCAAATTCCGGCCTTTGTAGAGAACGGCGGCCAAAGGTGCTTGCTTCGTTGAGCAAATCGCCGTAGGTTTCAAAAGAAATCTTCAGTCGTACGCCGAGAGCGTTGGCGACTTTCTTGAGCGTTTCGGTCTTCCACGAACTGTGATTAATATTCTCTAGTCGGGAAATTCCTGGTTGTTTTGTGCCGATCAATTCGGCAAGCTCTTGCTGACTCAGACCTCTCTGCTCACGTAGCACTTGGATTTGAGTTGCCACGTATGTATTCAGATAGTCTTCGGCATATGCCTGTCGGTAGTCCGGGTCTATAAACTCATCTCGCAGAGTGTTGTCATAGCCGAACATGGTCGATTCTCCTGCTTTTGTCTTTCAACAAAATATCCCTATTTGTTGTGGCATCTGATAGGCAGCTCGATGGTTCGAGTTTAAAATTTCGTTCAACAGCCCCGACCAGGAGCGTATATTCCTTGTTCTTGTCGAAGGGGCCCCGGCACAGCATCGGTCGCATCATCACTTGACCGTGAGCAATGAGCTTATATATCTCTTTTTTAACCGGGCCATTCAGCAATTTGGTGCCGATCGCTAGCGCAAAATCAAGTTGCTTAAGTCTATCCAACCGTTGGTTTAGCTTAGCGCGGTCCTTCTTGCTAAGCTTTTCACTCTTCGCCCAATTGGAAATGACACTCTCTTGGCGGGGAGTGCAGAAATCGAAGAGAGCATATGGCGATTTTAGGGCTTGACTGGACATAACGCAAGTGTTATTTTCCTGGTTGCGCTCTTTATAACACCCGTGTTATGCTATTCTAACTGCTTGACCCGTGGGCCCGTCGCATAGTTGGTCTAGTGCGCCTGACTTATAATCTGGTGAGCCTGTTCGCGCAGGTTCCGTCCGTCCGAATCGGACCGGGCCCGTCAGTATGATAGCATGCACTTGTGATGAAAGTAGAAAAAGAGAAGTTCGACAAACTACTGGGGAAATTGCTAAAGGCAAAGCCTGAGCCTCGCAAGAAGATAAGGACCAAGGGAAAGCGTGGTCCGAAGACTCCTATCTTGGCTAAGTAGAAAAATGGCAGCAACTCCGCCGATTCAGCCGCCGCTATTAGTTCAAAACAAACCTTCGGCATTTGTGTCTTTCACTGCCGAAATAGTCCCCAAGACAACCGAGAATTTGTTGGCGACATTCGCCAACTTGGTGAACCAGGGTTTTAACGAAATCCATCTTTTGCTATCAACGCCGGGAGGTTCCGTAAGTCACGGAGTGGCGATATACAACACCTTGAGAGGCCTACCAATAACGTTAGTCACTCACAATGTTGGCAACGTGGAATCCATTGGGGCTGTCGTTTTCTTGGCTGGTAGCCAGCGGTATGCCTGCGCTCAGTCAAGGTTTATGTTGCACGGTGTCGCGTTCGGAGTAGCTTCACCGGCCAACTTTTTCGAGCGGAATTTGGTAGAGAGGCTTGATGCGGTCCGAGCCGACCAACAAAGGATCAAGGCTATCTACCAAGAGCGTGCGGGTATTAGTCCTGAAGTCGCTGAGCAATTCTTCCTGCAAGAGACAACCATCAATGCCAACGAAGCAATTGGTCACGGGATTGTTCACGAACTGCGTGAAGTCCAAATTCCCAAAGGCAGTCCCGTATTTCAGTTGGTATTCGACAGGCAGTGATAGGTTGGAATTCATCGGCATGAGGTTAGCTACCCCACAACCATAGGATACCTTGGGGTATCGACGCCGTCAAGATTCAACTCACCGTAAGTTTCTTATAGGAAAGCACTTCCCCATGTAGCAGGTTTTTCAACGTCCCATCGAACATCTGCAATTGCTCGCCGCGACGATTAAATCGATAGGAAAACTCATTGCAGTAGCGGCCAAGGTGCTTTATCGAAACCTTGTGGAATGTGCCGTAGACGCCGCGCTTGAGCAGCGAGAAACGCATTCTCAATCGAATTGGTGTGCAAATCGCCGTAGCCATAGCTGACGCTGTGATTGATCGTGCGATGCTCGCCGAAAACTTGCGCTTGCCGATTATGGCGAACGTCGCGTGCTCATCGGTCTGCAGAGTATCGCGTCCGGGCTAATGTGCTTGTCCAGTGACCGATTCCGCTTATCTCGATCTTGGAGTCTTTCACGGGCACCAAGCGGAGTTTCCCACCGCGTTCGATCATGCCCAGAACAACGTCACGGTCCTGCTTCTTGACGTAGGGCTTGCCCTTGCGCGGTTTCTTCGGAGTCATGTAGGTTTCGTCTACTTCGACTACGCCCGCGAGCAAATCGCCGCCGTCCTGCATAGCCTCGCGGATTCTGTGCGCCAGATGCCAAGCCGTCCGGTAGTTCACGCCAAGGTGCCGCTGTAGTTGGCACGCAGACATGCCCTTCTTGGCCTCGCAGATCATCGCAATGGCCATAAACCACTTGGTGAGGGGTAGGTGCGTGTCGTTGAAGATCGTGCCGCTAGTGGCACTGAATTGCTTCTTGCAGGCTTTAGGCACTGATAGATGCGGGTGCGCTTATTCTTGCCCTTCTTCTCGCGGGTGATCTTCGACACGCGGCCCATCTCGCCGCAGTGGACGCAAGCTAGCGCCGTGGGGCCAGCGCATCGCTTCTAGGTAGTCCAGGCATTGATCGTCGGTGGCGAACTTGCGGGTTACGTCTATGAGCTTCATGGCTTATCCTGCTTCCAGTATTTGAGGGCGAGGAAGGCAAGAACAACCATGAAAAGGTCAATCAGGCTGAGGATGATCTTGTCATTCCACATGCCCACAGACTACCAGAATGCCTAATCTGTGTCAAGTGCATAATCACCGTTAAAGTTCTTTATTTTGATACACTTTCGTAAGTGTTGATTCTAAAGGGGATAGTCGATAGTGAGTAGTGGGCAGTGCGTCGTGACAGAAAGAGGCCAGAAGGGGCAGACCGAGATGCACGGCGGCACTTCGGGGCGCGGTGCAAACACTACGGAGCTCAGTGCAAGCAAACATCGTACAGAATAGCATATATATACGGTGTGTCAAGTACTTTTGTGGGTATCATGCGAACGGAGCGGGAAGATGTTGAAACGCTGAGGGTTAAGGCGCTGATGAAGGGCGCTCTACAGCCAGATGACAAGGGTCACAGGTACCGCCGGGGTCGGCGGCCATTCCCTAAGTGTCACTGATGGGACCGTGCGGCTACACATCTGACTTCTGCGACAACACGTAGTACAAAGAGAGAAATGGCAAGCTGAAGAACGCTAGGATAATGGAATCATGCCAAAAGCTTTGAAGAATACACTGTTACTCCTGGCGTTCCTGGCCTTCTCTGCCCAGGGCTTTGCCGCGCCGGGGCCCGTCGACCGGCGGCCTTTCCTGCTGGTCGTCTACGCCGACTGGTGCCCATCGTGTCAGCGCTTGAAGCCCACGCTAGCGCTGCTGAATGAGAAATACCGGGGCAAAATCCGATTTGTGCGCTTTGATATCACGTCGGAAGAGAGCGCCGCGAAATCCAAGGAGCAGGCCCAAAAGCTGGGGCTTGGCGATTTCTTTGAGAGGAATCACCAACAAACGTCCTTGGTGATAATCCTGGATTCTTCGAGCCATGAAGTGTTCCGGACGGTCAACGACTACGATCCTGAACAGTATAAGACCATCTTGAATCAACAGTTGCTGGCAGCCCACGAATAGTCTCCCGTCGGCCGGCATCGTCGCGATGTCCGGGCCACGCGCCGCCCCGCGCTGAGATCGGACTTTCCGTGTGATGTGGTTGGCGTTACGATGCTTTCGGCAGATCGATTGTCTGGCGAGGTGACCTGGCCATGTCCACCTTTCAGCTTGAGACTTTGCGGCAGGATTTGCGTTTTGGTGTGCGCAACCTTTTGAAGAGCCCGGGCTTCCTGGCGGTGGTGATTTTTTCGCTGGCGCTGGGAATTGCAGCGAACTCCACGATCTTCAGCGTCATCGACGCTGTGATGTACCGGCCGATGCCCTACCCGCATCCGGAACGGCTGGTCGTGATCTGGGAGACTCCGGCGGGGCACCCGGAGTGGCGGCAGCCTCCTCCGATCGCGGAGTTAAACGACTGGCAGCAGCAGAATCACGTGTTTGAAGATATCGCGCTAACCAGCCAGACCGAAGCCTCGAGCATGGCAGGCATCGGCGAGCCCCAGCCGATCCGCGTGCAGGACGTGACGCCGAACTTCTTTGCGCTGCTGGGCGTGAAGCCCAGGCTGGGGCGGATTTTTCAGGCGGAAGAGATGCAGGACCGTTCGCAGACGGTGGTCCTCAGCGATTCCTTCTGGAAACGACAGTTCAACGGAGACCCGAACGCCTTGGGAAAGAGCTTCATCATCCAAGGCGTGGTCTCGACCGTGGTTGGCGTGATGCCGTCCGGGTTCGCTCCCTTCTATAGCGGCAAAATCGACCTATGGCAGCCGATCAACCCGCAAAGCAGCCGCTACGTGCAGCGCATGGATCACTGGCTAATGCCGGTGGGCCGGCTGAAGCCGGACGCGACGCTGGCGCAGGCGCAAGTGGAGATGGACGTGATCGCGCGGCGGCTGGAGGCGGCCTATCCGGCGACAAACAAGGGAGTGGGCACGAAGGTCGTGGGTTTGCACGAAACGCTTTTCGGGCAGTTTGGAACGTATCTGTATCCGCTGCTCGGCGCGGTCGCATTTGTGCTGCTGATCGGCTGCGTGAATGTCGCCAACCTCTTGCAGTCGCGAACGGAAACGCGCCGCAAGGAATATGCGCTGCGGTCAGCATTGGGTGCGGATCGCAGCCGCTTGATTCAGCAACTCCTGACGGAGAGTGGCCTGCTGGCTGCGATCGGCGGAGGGCTCGGAATCCTTCTTACTTTCGCGGGCATCCCGCTGTTTCGCGCGCTTGCCGGGGAGTTTCCCAACTCGGATAACATTGGCGTGGATGGCCGGGTGCTGTTGTTCACGCTGGGCATCTCGGTTTTCACGGCGATCCTGTTCGGGCTGGCGCCGGCGATTGCTGCATCGCGCCCAGACTTGAACGCCACGCTGCGCGAGGGCGAGCGCGGGGCGGTGAGCGTCTCGCGAGGCTTTGCGCGGCACACGCTGGCGGTCGTGGAAGTGGCGCTGGCTATGGTGCTGCTCGTCGGGGCCGGCCTGATGATCGATTCGATTTTGCGGCTGGAGAAGGTGAATCCGGGATTCGATCCGAAAAACATTCTGACCGCGATGATCCAGTTGCCCGAAGGCGGCCAATACGTGGAGCGCGTGGGCGGCGACATGGAGAAGGTGTCGCTGCGCGTCACCGCTTTCTACCAGCAACTGCTACAGAAGCTGGCGGCGGTGCCGGGAGTGGAGTCGGTGGCGTCGGCAAGCGGGCTGCCCGCGCGGGGCTCCGAGGATTTTACTTTCACCATCCTTGGCCACGCGCCGCCCCCACCAGAAAATCGTCCGGACGCAGGATACTGGGAAGTGAGTCCCGGTTTTTTTCAGACGCTAAGGATTCCGCTACGCAAGGGACGCTATCTGGACGAGCGCGACACGCAGAGCGCGCCCTGGGCGGTGGTGATCAACGAAACGCTGGCGCGAAAGTACTTTCCGAACGAGGACCCCATCGGCCAGCAGTTGCGTTTCCGGTACGATCCATATCCGGTGGAGGAAGAACGGCCGCGACTGATCGTGGGCGTGGTGGGCGACGTGAAGCACTACGGCCTGGGTGGGGAGACGCCTGCTTTTATGTACGCCTCGTCCTTGCAGCAGCCCGCCGTGTTTCCCGGCGGCACGACCATCGGACACACGACACAGAACTTGGTGGTGAGGACGGCTTCCGACATCAAGGCGCGCGAGGCGGATCTTTCCGCGGCGATACGCAAGAGCGTGGCGGAACTCGACCCCAACCAGCCCGTCGAAAGTGTGATGACGATGGACGAGGTGCTGGCGCTATCGATCGGCGACTGGACCTTTTACAGCAACATCTTGGAAGTGTTTGCGGGCATCGCGCTGCTGCTGGCGCTAATCGGGATCTACGGCGTGATGTCCTATTTTGTGAGCCAGCGGACGCACGAGATCGGGATTCGCGTCGCGCTGGGCGCGAAGCCAGGCGACGTGCTCGGCCAGGTGGGCAAGCTGGGACTCAAGCTGGCGGGGGCCGGCGTTATTGTTGGCACGCTGCTGGCGCTTGGGGTTACCCGGCTGATCGCTATGTTTCTCTACGGAGTGAAGCCCAGCGATCCGCTTACCTATGCAGTCGTTGCCGCTGGCTTGGTAGCCGTGGCGATGCTGGCGTGTATCATTCCGGCGCGGCGGGCGATCAAGGTGGATCCGATGGTGGCGCTGCGGCACGAGTGAAGTGTAGCCTTCGCTGTCAGAAACCAATCGCCCGGTCCGGATATTCGGATCGGGCGATTTGCATTAGCAATTGTTACCGCGATTGGCTCGGGACACAGCTCCTTCGAGGCTCCGGGTAAACAGGAATGCCTGTGCCACTGAGATCGGGCTTTCCGGGTGAGTTGGTTCGCGTTACGATGCTTTCGATAAATTGATGTTGCGGCGAGGTGACCTGACCATGTCCGCCTTCCTTGAAACTTTCCGCCAGGACTTGCGCTTCGCTTTCCGTAATCTTTGGAAGAGCCCTGGGTTTCTGGCCGTGGTGATCCTTTCGCTCGCGCTTGGAATTGCCGCCAACTCGACGATCTTCAGTGTCATCAACGCCGTGCTCTACCGGCCGATGCCCTACCCTCATCCGGAACGGCTCGTGGTGATTTGGGAAACGCAAGCCGAGAAGCCTGACTCCCGGCAGCCTCCGCCCATCGCCGAGCTGCTCGACTGGCAGAAGCAAAATGACGTTTTCGAGGACATCGCGCTGACCAGCGAAACCGAAAGCAGCACCATGGCCGGCCTCGGCGAGCCTCAGCGGATCAACATACAAGAGGTGACCCCGAATTTCTTCCCGCTATTGGGAGCCAGACCTCATTTGGGGCGCATCTTCTTTCCTGAGGAAATGCAGGATCGTTCGCAAGCGATCGTGATCAGCGATTCGTTCTGGAAGCGCCACTACGACTCCAACCCCGATGTTATAGACAAGAGCTTCGTCATCCAGGGCGTCGTTTCTACGGTTGTCGGCGTGATGCCGGCCGGCTTTGCTCCCCTCTACGGCAGGGAACCCGATCTGTGGCAGCCGGTGAATCCAACGAGCAAGCGCTACTCCGATCGCCTCGATCACTGGCTGATGCCCATCGGCCGGATGAAGCCTGGTGTGACTATGGCGCAGGCGCAAACCGAAATGGACGTGATCGCGCGCCGGCTTGAGGCAGCTTATCCGGCAACCAACAAGGGCGTCGGCAAGAAGCTAGTGGACCTGCACCAAACACTCTTCGGATGGGCGGGAACCTATCTTTATCCGTTGCTCGGAACGGTGGCATTCGTTCTGCTGATCGGCTGCGTGAATGTCGCGAACCTTTTGCAGTCGCGAACAGAAACTCGCCGGAGGGAATATGCATTGCGGTCAGCGTTGGGCGCCGGGCGCGGCCGCTTGATCCAGCAATTGCTGACCGAAAGCGGCCTGCTGGCCCTGCTGGGCGGCGGGCTTGGAGTGCTGCTTACGTTTGCAGGCATTCCTCTGTTCCTCGCCCTGGCGGGAGGCTTTCCAAGCGCGGAGAAGATTACCGTAGACGGTCGCGTGCTCCTCTTCACTCTGGGCATTTCCATCTTCACGGCAATCCTGTTCGGCCTGGCGCCCGCTCTTCAGGCATCGCGACCCGATCTCAACACCACTTTGCGCGAAGGCGAGCGCGGGGCGATAAGCGCTTCGCGGGGCTTCGCGCGGCACGCGCTGGCCGTCGTGGAAGTCGCCCTCGCAATGGTCCTGCTCGTTGGCGCAGGCCTAATGATCGACTCCATTTCGCGCGTGCAACGGGTCAATCCCGGGTTCGACGCGAAGAATGTTCTTACAGCGTCGATCCAGTTGCCCGAGGGCGGCCAGTACGTAGCGCGGGTGGGCGCCGACATGGAAAAGGTGTCACCCCACGTCACCGCTTTCTACCAGCAGCTCTTGCAGAAGCTGGCCGCGCTGCCTGGCGTCGAATCCGTCGCCTCGGCAAGTGCTTTGCCCGTCGGGGGCTACGCGCCGTCCTACACGTTTTCCATCCTTGGCCATCCTGCCGCGTCGCCCGAGAACCGGCCGAGCGGCCACTGGAGTGAAGTCAGCCCGGGTTTTTTCGAGACTATGCGCATCCCACTTCGCAAGGGCCGCTATCTGAACGACCACGACACGGCCGCCGCGCCTTGGGCTTTGGTCATCAACGAGACCCTTGCCCGCCGTTACTTCCCGAACGAAGACCCGATCGGCCAGCAGGTGCTCGTGAGGTTTGGCTCCTATCCCGTCGATGAAGAGCGCCCGCGGCAGATCGTCGGAGTCGTCGGCGATGTGAAGCAGTTCGGACTGGGACAAAACGCGCCTGCGCTGATGTATTCTTCGTTTCTGCAGCAACCCTCCGTTTTTCCGGGAGGCGCCGCCACACTGCACATTACGCAGGGCCTGGTACTGCGAACGACCTCAGCGTTGAAACCCCGTGAAGCAGATCTGATTGCCGCAATTCGCAAAAGCGTCGTGGATATCGATCCCGAACAGCCCGTTCTAGATCCCATCAGCATGGACGATCTGATGGCCTTGTCCATTGGCGACTTCCGCTTCTACGGCAACATTCTAGAGATCTTTGCCGGCATCGCGCTGCTGCTGGCGCTGATCGGCATTTACGGCGTGATGTCCTACTTCGTGAGCCAACGCACCCACGAGATAGGGATTCGCGTGGCTCTTGGCGCCAATCAAAGCGACGTCCTCGGCATGGTCGGAAAGCTCGGATTGAAGCTTGCGGTGGCGGGCGTGATCGCCGGCGCGGCCCTCGCGCTAGGGCTCACCCGGCTAATCGCGACTTTTCTGTACGGGGTAAAGCCCAGCGATCCACCTACGTATGTTGTCGTTGCCGCCGGCCTGGTGGCCGTTGCACTCTTGGCGTGTTTCATTCCTGCGCGGCGAGCGATCAAGGTGGATCCGATGGTCGCGTTGCGGCACGAGTGAGGGCCGTGTTGACGGCTGAAAACTCCGGCGAAAACGGATCGCCCGTCCCGGATGTCCGGAACGGGCGAGTGTAAAAACAAGCTCGCTTGTCTTTGAGGTCAAGTCGCCCTAGCTGGCGGCTTCGGCTGGTTCTTCCTTCTTGGTTTTTTCTTTCTTTTCTTTTTTCTTCAGCTCGTAGTTGACCAGCTCGAGAATGGCGACTTTGGCGCCATCGCCGACGCGAATGCCTGCGGCGATGATGCGGGTGTAGCCGCCGGCGCGATCGGCGAACTTCGGCGCGATCTCGCTGAAGAGCTTTTGCGTCACTTGCGGCGTCATGATGTAGGACGCTGCCTGACGCCGCGATTGCAGCGTGTCTCGTTTGCCGAGGGTGATCATTTTCTCCGCCACGGGGCGCGCGGCTTTGGCGCGCGTCAGCGTGGTGGTGATCCGCCCGTGCTCGAGGAGGTTGGTGACCAGGTTCCGCAGCGTCGCGCGGCGATGCCACGGATTGCGGCCGAGTTTCGATCCCGACTTCAAATGTCGCATGGTTCGTTCCTTATCGATGCTTCGGCGCTTTTGAAGTGGCGCCTACATTTTCATTTCTTTGCCAACGTTGGCGCTGAGATTCTTCGGGCATCCTTATCGGATGCCCTCAGGATGACAATGTCGCCAAGGGGTGCGCCACGGCTGAGTGTTCCGCCGCAGCACCATCTAAACCCCGCCCTCTGAAGAGGGCGGCTACAGAATTCGATTGCGGTTACAGGCCGACGGTGTCTTCCGACGACGGCGGCGGCGCGGTCTGGCTCGGCAGCGGCGGCCAGATGATGCGGCCGTGCTCGTCGAACTTCATGCCCAAGCTGAGGCCCATCTTGGTCAGTATATCCTTGATCTCGTTGAGCGATTTGCGGCCGAAGTTTTTCGTCTTCAGCATTTCGTTCTCGCTCTTCTGCACGAGCTCGCGGATGGTCTGGATGTTGGCGTTCTTCAGGCAATTGTAGGAGCGCACGGAAAGCTCGAGCTCTTCCACCGAGCGGTCCAGATGCTCGAGGCGAGGATCGTTGGCGATTTCCTGCGGAAGCTCCGGCATGTCCGTAGGCTCCTCGAAGTTGATGAAGATGCTCATGTGATCCTTCACCAACTTCGCGGCGAGGCCGATGGAGTCCTGCGGCGTGATGGCGCCGTTGGTCCACACCTCGATCATCAACTTTTCGTAGTCGGTCATCTGGCCGAGGCGGGCGGCCTCGACGGAGTAGTTGACCTTGCGCACCGGCGAGTGAACCGAGTCGACCGGAATATAGCCGATCGGCAGGTCTTCGTCGTAGTTGCGGTCCGCAGCGACGTAGCCGCGGCCATTCTTGACGCGCATCTCGATCTGCAGCTTGCCGCCTTCGCTGACGGTAGCGATGTAGACGCTCTTGTCCAGCACCGCGAAGTCCGCGTCTTCCTCGATTTGCGCCGAGGTCACCGGACCCGGATGCTCGACATTCAGGTAGATGGTTTTCGGGAGATCCGTGTTCAGCTTGATGGGCACTTGCTTGAGGTTCAGGATAATGTCCGTGGCGTCCTCAACCACGCCGGGGATCGAGGAAAATTCGTGCAGCACTCCTTCGATCTTGACGGCGGTGATCGCCGCGCCTTCGATGGAGCTCAGCAGCGCGCGCCGCAGAGCGTTTCCAACCGTGGTGCCCCAGCCGCGCTCAAACGGCTGCGCGGAAAACCGCCCGTACTTCTCGGTCAGTGACTCCAGCTCGGATGCAAGACGCTTTGGCTTTTGAAAACCCTTCCACATCGTGTTCCTTCCTTCCGGTCCGAATGGATCGGACCAATTCCATGGCGCTGTCGCACCGTTTCCGACTTCGAAGCTCCCCTGCTTGAGTACGACTCCCCTACTTCGAGTACAGCTCGACGATGAGTTGCTCGTTGAATGGCGGCGTCTGCACGTCTTCGCGCTTGGGCATCGCCACGACCTTGGCCTTGAACTGCTCGCGGTCCTGCTCGAGCCACGGCACGGCGCTCTGGCTTTGCGCAACGTTGCGCGCTTCAAGCACCATCGTGTTCTGGTGCATCTTTTCCTTGATGGCCACTTCTTCGCCCACGCTCACCAAGTACGACGGGATATTGACTTTCTTCCCGCTGACGCGAACGTGGCCGTGCAGCACGAGTTGCCGCGCCTGCGACGCTGGAAGACGCCAGACCGGCGCGCCACACCACGTTGTCCAAGCGGCGCTCCAGCATGATGATCAAGTTTTCGCCCGTGGGGCCCTTTGGCACGCACAGCTTTCTCGAAATACGAGCGGAATTGGCGCTCCAGCAGCCCGTAGGTGCGCTTCATCTTTTGCTTCTCGCGCAACTGCAAGCCGTACCCCGCTACTTTTGGCCGGCGCGACTGGCCGTGCTGTCCCGGAACGAAGTTGCGCTTCTCAATCGCGCACTTCTCCGTGAAGCAACGGAGTCCTTTCAAAAATAGCTTCTGCCCTTCCCGGCGGCACAGGCGGCAGACTGCATCTCGGTGTCTTGCCAACTTCTATTCTCCCTTCCCAAAACTTTCGAACTCACGTAGCACAGACACTCTTGTCTGTGCCGATGTAAATTTGCCTTGCGGCGAACACTCTTGCCAGCGCCACAGGGGGCACAGGCAGGAGTGCCTGCGCTACTTAAACTCTACGGCGCTTCGGCGGACGGCAGCCGTTGTGCGGAATCGGCGTAACGTCGCGGATCACCACGATATGCAACCCGGCGGCGGCCAGCGCGCGCACGGCGGATTCGCGGCCCGAGCCCGGGCCCTGGATCCTCACTTCGACGCTCTTCATGCCGTACTGGTCGCGCGCGATACCTGCGGCGGCAAGCGAGGCTTGCTGCGCTGCGTAAGGCGTGCCTTTGCGCGAACCCTTGAAGCCGATCGCGCCCGCCGAAGACCAGCACATGGTGCGGCCATCGGTGTCGGTGATGGTGATCTGCGTGTTGTTGAACGACGCCGCGATGTGCACGATACCGTGCGGCATGACGCGACGTTCGCGCTTCTTCTTGAATTCTTTCTTGCGCTTGGCCGCCGCTGCCGGTTTTCCGGTCGCTCCCGGCTTTGCTGGTGCTCCGGTGTCCGGCGTTGCGCCTTGTTGCTCTTTTGCCACGTGTTGCTCCGTTTCTTGGTGCTGCGATGTTGCCAAGATCAGGGACGGGCTGAAGCCCGCCCTTACAAAATCACAGACGAATACTTAGCCCTTCTTGCCGGTTACCTTCTTCTTTGCTGCGACCGCGCCGCGCCGCGGACCCTTGCGGGTGCGCGCGTTGGTGTGCGTCCGCTGGCCGCGCACCGGTAAATTTCGGCGGTGGCGGATCCCGCGATACGCCTGAATTTCGATCAGCCGGCGGATGTTCATCTGGATCTCTTTGCGGAGATCGCCTTCCACGCGGCCTTCCTGCTCGATGGCCTGGCGCAGACGGTTCATTTCATCCTCGGTCAAGTCGCGAATCTTCTTCGTGTGATCGACGTTGGCCTTTTCCGCGAGCTTCTTCGCGCGCTCTTGTCCGATGCCGTAGATCGAGGTCAACCCCACCCACAACCGCTTTTGCACCGGAAGATCAACACCTGCAATACGTGCCATACAGTCTCCTTAAGCCGTTAACCCTGGCGCTGCTTGTGCTTTGGGTTGACGCAGATCACCCGAACCACGCCGCGCCGGTGAATCACTTTGCACTTGTCGCAAATCTTTTTTACCGATGCCCGTACTTTCATGTGTTCCTCAATCCCTGTTGCAAATCCTTGTCGCCGGTCTAAAGACCCGCCACTACGGTTACTTATACCGATAGACGATCCGGCCGCGCGTCAGGTCGTAAGGCGAAAGCTCCACGGCCACCTTGTCTCCCGCGAGAATCCGGATGAAATTCTTGCGCATCTTGCCGGAAACGTGCGCCAGCACCTGGTGCTTGTTTTCCAGCTCGACGCGGAACATCGCGTTTGGCAACGGCTCGATCACCGTGGCCATTACTTCAATGGCGTCCTCCTTGGAGTTGCCGGAGTCGCCTTTCTTTTTTTCCTCGCGAATGGGTCTCGCCATAGTCTCCCGAATTACTCTGTCCAATCTCTGCTACTTACCAACTCGGCCCGGTCATCTCTTTCGGCCGGGTCAAAATCCATGGGCCGTTGGCGGTGACCGCAACCGTATGCTCGAAGTGCGCCGAAGGGCTGCCGTCCGCGGTTTCCGCCACCCACTCGTCCTGCATCCGCACTTCGGGGCGGCCAGCGTTCACCATCGGCTCGATGGCAATCACCATGCCCTCTTGCAACCGCGCCCCGCGCCCGGGATCACCGTAGTTCGGCAAGTTGGGCTCGTCGTGCATCTTGGTGCCGATGCCGTGCCCGACAAACTCCCGAACCACCGAGTACCCGTGCTGTTCGACCCAACTCTGCACCGCGTTGCCGACATCGCCCAGCCGGTTGCCGGCTCGCATCTTATCGATCGCGCGATCCAGCGACTCGCGGGTGACTTGCAGCAGTTTCTGTGTTTCCGGGCGAATCTGCCCGACCGGCACAGTCACCGCCGAATCCGCGAAGTACCCATTCACTTCCATCCCGAAGTCGATCGAGACGATGTCGCCTTCGCGAAGTTTCCGCTTGGGCGACGGGATCCCGTGAACGATCTCGCTGTTCACCGACGTGCACAGCGAGCATGGATACCCGCGGTACCCTTTAAATGCCGGCTTCCCGGGCTTCCCGGCGATTTTTTCCTCGGCGAACTTCTCGAGGTCCATCGTCGTCAGCCCCGGCCGCACAACGTCGCGCAGCGCCGTCAAAACCTCGTGCACGATAAGCCCAGCGCGGTGCATCTTTTCCAGCTCTTCCGCACTGCGGAGATGAATCGCCATCTCAACGCGCCTTGCACACGATCTCGAACACGTGCTGCGTCACTTCCGCCACACTCTTCGACGCGTCCACGGCGTGCAATCGGCCCAGCCGCCGGTAGTACGCCACCAGCGGCGCGGTCTGCTTTTCGTACGCTTGCAGCCGCGGCGCCACAATTTCCTCGCGATCGTCGGGCCGCTGCTCGAACTCGCCGCCGTCGTTATCGCAGCGCCCCTCGACCTTCGGAGGGCGCTCGTAAATATTGTAAATCTCGCCGGCGATCTTGCACATCCGCCGTCCGGTGATGCGCCGCAACAGCAGCGCCCGGATCGATCGCGAAGTGCACCACCACCGGCGACTTGTAACCATGCTGCCTCAACATCACGCCCAAGTACTGCGCTTGCGCCACCGTTCGTGGAAAGCCGTCGAACACGAAACCGTGCCAACAGTCCGGCTTCTCGATACGGTCCGCCACCATTTTCAGCACCAGCGAATCCGGCACGAAGTCGCCACGCGCCATGATCGGCTTGGCCTTTTCTCCCAGTGGCGTGCCCAACGCGATATTCTCGCGGAGCATGTCTCCGGTGGAGAGATGCGGCACACCGATATTTCTTCGCCAACTCCTTGGCCTGCGTGCCCTTCCCCGCGCCCGGAGGCCCGAGAAAGATCACGGCGCGATCCAACGGTTCCGCGGCCTTGGCGTCCGGGCCCACTGAGATCGCCTTCATTACCGCCGGCCACGCAACCGGCCCTTCCGCGCAAATCCTTCGTAATTCCGCATGACGAGTTGTGCTTCGAGCTGCTGCACGGTATCCATCGCCACGCCTACAACGATCAAGAAGCGACGTTCCGCCGAAGATAAAACTTGCACTCCCAAGCCCTTGAGGAACCACTTCGGGAAGTGGCGGTCAAACCAGGAACCGATACCCAATCCGATGTGATCGAGGTGGATACCGGTGATCAACCATTCCGGCAAGAGGCAAACGAGCGCCAAGTAAATCGCGCCGATGAACGTCAGGCGCTTCAGAATCTTGCTGACATGCTCGCTAGTGGTGCGGCCCGGCCGGATGCCCGGGATGAATCCGCCGTTCTTGCGCATGTTGTCGGCAAGCTCGGTGGGATTGAAAACGATGCCGACGTAGAAGAACGCGAACAAAATGATCAGCACTACGTAGATCAGGTTGTAGAGCGGCTCACCGAAAGCGACCACCTTGCTGAAATCGCCTGACGAACTTGTAGCGCGTGCCGAACATGAGCGCGGCCGTGGCCGGAAACGCCAGCAACGAGCTGGCGAAAATCGGCGGAATCACGCCGCCGGAATTGACGCGCAACGGAAGATAGGAGGACTGCCCACCCATCACCCTGCGGCCGACCACGCGCTTGGCATACTGCACCGGAATGCGGCGCTGCCCGCCTTCCACGAAAACGATGAAGGCCACCACGGCGATCATCAGCGCGACCAGAAAGATCACGACCAGCGACGTGAACGCTCCCCAGGCCCCGGTGTTCAGCCTTTTCGTACAGGTCGAAAATGCCGCGCGGCAAACCCACGACGATGCCGACGAAGATGATCAGCGACATTCCGTTGCCGATGCCGCGTTCGCTGATCTGCTCGCCCAGCCACATGATGAAGGCCGATCCGGTGGTCAGAGTAAGGATCGTCATCAAGATGAAGCTGGGACCAGGGTGGTATACCAGGGACTGGCCGCCGTAATTGGAAGCCTGCAACGCGGTGGCGATGGTCGTCGACTGAATGATGCTCAAAAGAATCGTCAAATAGCGTGTGTACTGCGTGATCTTGCGGCGCCCGAGTTCGCCCTCTTTTTGCAAGCTTTCGAGGTACGGGAACACCACGGTCATCAACTGCAAGATGATGGACGAGGTGATGTACGGCATGATGCCCAGCGCGAAGATCGTCAGCCGGCGGAAATTGCCGCCGCTGAACAGATCGAAGATGCCGAGGAACGAGACCTGCCGACTGCTTGGAAGATTGTCTCCAGCACGTCGGTATTGATGCCCGGCGTGGGAATGTGCGCACCAATGCGATACACCGCCAGCAGCGCCAGCGTGAACAATACCCGGTTCCGCAAATCTGGGATGCGGAAGAGGTTCCGGAATGCTTCGAAGAATCGATTCATGCCTGTGCGTTATATCCATTACGCTACTACCTCAAACGTGCCGCCCGCCTTGGTGATCTTTTCCTTGGCCGACGCGCTGAATGCGTGGGCGTGAATGGCGAGCTTGGCCGTCAGCTCGCCGTCGCCCAGAACCTTGATGGGATCGGCCTTGCGCGGCGAATGAAGCCGTGCGCGCGCAAGCAGTTCCGGCGTTACCGTTTCGCCGGCCGGAAACACGTTGAGCTCTTCCAGATTCAGACTACGGAATACGTGACGCCAAACGGATTGTGAAATCCGCGCTTTGGCATGCGGCGATGCAGCGGCATCTGCCCGCCTTCAAAACCACGGCGGCGCGAATAGCCGCGGCGCGATTTCTGTCCCTTGTTTCCGGCGCCGGCCGTCTTGCCGAGCTTCGAACCCATACCGCGGCCGACGCGAACTTTCTTGTTGCGCGAGCCGCGCGGCGGCCGCAGATTCGAGAGGCTGATCGGCGGCCTGCCCGCTTAGCCTTTGAAGCAGCTTTGCCTGCCGACCCTTTGCGGGGACCGTCTGGAATGTTTTTTCTGCCATTTCCTTATTCCACCACTTCCACGAGATGGCGCACTTTGTGGATCATGCCGCGAATCGACGGCGTATCCTCGCGCTCGACCATTTGATGCATTCTGCGCAGACCGAGGCCGCGAATGGCTTGCCGCATGTCATCGGTGCAGCCGATAAAGCTGACCACCCACTTGATCTTGACGGTGCCGCCGCGCTTTTCTTGGCTGGCTGACTTTCTCTTCTGCTCGTCATTAGGCGCTCTCACCCGTGGCAGCCTTGTCGCTGTGCTTGCCGCTGATTTCGTCCACCGTCTTCGAGCGCGTCTCGGCAACGTGCGCGCATCCTTCAAGCTGAGCAACGCCGCGAAAGTGGCTTTGACCACGTTGTGCGGGTTCGAGGTGCCCAGCGACTTGGTCAACACGTTGTGAATCCCGGCCACCTGCATCACTTTGCGCACCGGGCCGCCGGCGATGACGCCGGTACCTTCGGACGCGGGCTTGAGCAAAACTTGCGCCGAGCCGTAACGCCCGATGACCTGGTGCGGAATGGAGGTGCCCTTTGAGGTTGAGCTTGATCAAATTTTTCTTGGCCTGCTCGATGCCCTTCTTGATGGCCATGGGCACTTCGCGCGCCTTGCCCATGCCGAAACCAGCGTGGCCGTGGCTATCGCCAACGACAACCAGCGCCGAAAAGCTGAGATTCTTGCCGCCCTTGACGACTTTGGTGACGCGGTTGATGGCGATGACGTCATCCTTCAAGTCCGAAAGATTCACCTCGAGGAACCGGCGCACCGCTAAACTGTCTCGCAAAATTTGCTTCGACATAGGCTTAGAACTGTAACCCCGCTTCCCGCGCCGCGTCTGCGAGCGCCTTGACGCGGCCGTGATACTTGTATCCGCCGCGGTCGAACACTACTTTGCTGACTCCGGCGGCCTTGGCGCGTTCGGCGATGGTCTTGCCGATCACTTTTGCCGCCGCGATGTTGCCGCCGCCCTTGAAACTCTTTTTCGTTTCCTTGTCGACCGAACTGGCGGAGACCAAAGTCTTGCCGGTGCGGTCGTCGATGACCTGCGCGTAGATGTGTCCCAGCGAGCGGTACACGCAAAGGCGCGGACGCTCCGTGCGTGCCGGAAACCTTGGTGCGCACGCGGGCGTGAACGCGCTGGCGGTGCTAGATCCTTGGACAACTTTCGAACTCTTACCGAAGCCACTGTCGTTTCTCCTTCAACTCGCAATGCGCGCGCTTAAAGCGTCCGCTAGAAATCTTAAGCGCCGCCAGCCTTTGCGCCGGCCTTGCCGGCCTTCTTCTTCAAACGCTCGCCGGTAATGCGGACACCCTTTTGCTTGTACGGATCGGGCGGACGCAGCGAACGAATGTCCGCCGCGACTTGGCCGACCTGGCCTTTGTCCGCGCCGCTGATGACGAGGTGCGTCTGCTTTTCGACGGCAATCTGAATGCCTTCAGGAATCTGGAACTCGATCGGATGCGACTTGCCGAGCGCGAAGGCAACGGCTTTGCCCTTGAGTTCCGCGCGGTAACCGACGCCGACGATGTCCAGTATCCTTCTTGAAACCAGCTGGTGACGCCGTGGACCGCGTTGGCGACCAGAGCGCGCGCGAGTCCGTGCAGTGCGCGATGTTCTTCGGTGGTCGCGCAGCGCGTTCAGCACGCCATCTTTCTGCTCGAAGCGGATGCCGCGCGGCACCGGCGACAGTCAGTTTGCCCTTAGGGCCCTGCACTTCGACCTGGCCGTCGCTGCAGTGTCGATCTTCACGCCCGCGGGCACTGGAATTGGTTTGCGACCGATACGTGACATCTGTTCGTTTACCCTTCTTTAAAAACTTTACCGCTAAACGTTTCGCAAACTTGCTCGAGTTACGAAACCGCTACGCTTCGCCTACCAAACTCGCTTACCAAACTTCGCAAAGAATTTCGCCGCCGACTTTGGCCTTGCGCGCGGAGCGGCCGCTCATCAAACCCTTCGGCGTGGTCAAAATGCTGATGCCCAGGCCGCCGACGACCGGACGAATGTCCGTCGCGCCGAGATAGCGGCGCGCGCCGGGACGCGAAATGCGCTTCATGCCGGTGATGACGCTGCGGCGGTCCGGCGTGTACTTCAGGAAAACGCGCAGCATCTTGCGGGTCTTGTTTTCGTCCACCATTTTGTAAGGTCGAGATGTAACCCTCTTCCTTGAGGATGCGGGCGATCTCGGTCTTCAGCTTGGACACCGGAACGTCGACGCGCTGGTGCTTGGCAGCGGCGGCGTTGCGGATGCGCGTCAAAAAATCGGCTATGGGATCCGTCTGCATAGTTTCTCCTGAGTCCTACCAGCTGGCTTTCATGACGCCGGGGATTTCGCCCTTGAGCGCCATGCCGCGGAAACAGATTCGGCACATCTGGAACTTGCGGATGTAGCCGCGCGCGCGGCCGCAAACGCGGCAGCGGTTGCGCACGCGAACCTTGAACTTGGGCTTCTTGAGAGACTTGGCGATTTTTGCGGTGCGTGCCATTTATTGTGCTACCCCTGGATCGCGCAGCGGAAAGCCGAGGCCCTTGAGCAGCTCGCGGCCTTCTTCATCGTTTTTCGCGGTAGTGGTCAGCGTAATGTTCATGCCCTTGATCTTGTCCACGCGGGTGTAATCGATCTCGGGAAACACCAGCTGATCTTTCAGGCCCAGCGTGTAATTGCCGCGGCCATCGAATGCGTTCGACGGCAATCCGCGGAAGTCGCGGACGCGGGGCAGCACCACGTTGCACAGGCGGTCGAGAAATTCGTACATCTTGTCGCCGCGCAAGGTGACCGCGCAGCCGATCGGCATGCCTTTGCGAATTTTGAAATTCGCGATGGACTTCTTCGCGCGCGTGATCATGGCTTTCTGGCCGGTGATCTGCCCCAGTTCGACCGCCGCGGTGTCCAGCAGCTTGGCGTTCTGGCTGGCTTCGCCGAGGCCGATGTTGACGGTGATTTTCTGCAGCTTGGGCACGGCCATGATGTTCTTCCAGCCGAAACGCTTCATCAGCGCCGGCACGGTCTCTTTTCTGTATTTTTCCTGCAATCGGCTCTTCATTGCCTTCCGTTTCCTTTATTCCTTACCTTGATCCGAAACCGTCTCGCGGCTTACTTATCCAGCGTGGCGCCGCAGCGCTTGCAACTGCGCATTTTTGTGCCGTCCGGCAGAACCGTGTGGCCGATGCGGGTGTGCTTGCCGCAACTGCCGCAAACCACCAGCACGTTGGAAACGTTGATGGAGCGCTTCTTTTTCGACGATGCCGCCCTTGATGTTCTTCGGCGGGTTGGCGCGGGTGTGGCGCTTGATGATGGCCACGTGCTCGACGACCACGCGGTTTGTTCTTGCGCGTTGATCGAAAGCACGCGCCCGCTCTTTCCCGGCATCCTTGCCGGCGATCACGCGAACGTTGTCGCCCTTGCGGATGCTGATGGTGTGCCGCTCGGCGCTGTTCGTGTCTCATGTCATTGCCTACCAAACCTCCGGAGCCAGCGAAACAATCTTGGTGAACTTCTTTTCGCGCAACTCGCGCGCCACCGGGCCAAACACGCGCGTACCAACCGGCTCGCCCGCGTCGTTGATCAGCACCGCGGCGTTATCGTCAAAGCGGATGTAGGTGCCATCCTTGCGCCGGCGCTCCTTGCGCATCCGCACGACCACCGCCTTCACCACCGTGCCCTGTTTTACCTGGCTTTCCGGCGTCGCTTCTTTCACCGAAGCGGTGATCACGTCGCCGAGTCCCGCTTTCAATCCCGCATCGCCGCCCACCGGCAAAATGCACATGAGCTTTCGCGCGCCGGAATTGTCGGCCACCGTCAGCCAGGTTCGCATCTGAATCATCGGTCTGCTCCCCTGTCCCGCTTATTCCGCCGACGCGTTTCGCGTCAGCACTTCCTTCAAGCCGCCAGCGCTTGAGCTTGGATAGCGGGCGCGAAGCCACGATGCGCACCGTGTCGCCGGTCTTGGCTTGGCGCTTTTCGTCGTGCGCGTAAAACTTCTTCGAGATGCGCACCACGCGGCGATACTTTGGGTGCTGCACCAGCCGCAACACTTCCACCACGATGGTTTTTTCCATCTTCGCGCTGGTGACCTTGCCGGTGAGCACTTGCCGCTCGTGGCGCGTGTCGGCCGCGGTATTCTGTGTTTCGGTTGCCATTACGCCTTCCTCGGCTTTCGCTGACAATTCTTGCGCGCGCAGCAACGTCTTCACCCGCGCCAGATCTTTTTTCGCTTCGCGCAGCCGCTTCAGCGCTTCCGCTTGCCCGGTGGAGAGCTGAAACCGCAACCGGAAAATCTGCTCGGTCAGCTCCTTTCTGCTGCGCTTCCAATTCGTTGCACTCCCGCTTCGCGAATCTTTTCAATGCGACGCGGCATAGTTAGAAGCTCCCTGCGCGGCTGACGAATTTCGTCGGAATCGGCAGCTTGTGCGACGCCAAGCGCCAAAGCTTCCTTGGCCGTGGCTTCGTCGACTCCCGCCATTTCAAACATGATGCGGCCCGGCTTCACCACCGCCACCCACTTTTCCGGCGCGCCTTTGCCCTTGCCCATGCGGGTTTCCGCAGGCTTCTTGGTGAACGGCTTGTCCGGAAAAATCCGAATCCACAATTTGCCGCCGCGCTTGATGAACCGCGTAATCGCCACGCGCGACGCTTCGATCTGCCGGTCGGTGATCCACGCGCTTCCATGGCCTTCAAACCGTATTCGCCGAACGCCAAATCGCCGCCGCGCCAGGCTTTGCCGTTGCGCCGGCCGCGCATCTGCTTTCTGTACTTCACCTTCTTGGGCATCAACATCGCTATGTTCTCGCTTCCTACTTTGCCTGGGGCCGTCCGGCAGCCCACGATCTCAGTTAACCTGCTTATGCCGCGGCGATCCCTTCGCGCTCTTTTCTGCATCTTCGACACGCGCTTCGGAACGTTTTCGCCCTGATAAACCCAGCACTTCACGCCAATCACGCCGTAAGTGGTTTGCGCTTCCGCGGTGCCGAAATCGATGTCCGCGCGCAGCGTTTGCAGCGGCAAACGGCCCTGCAGGTACCATTCTTTGCGCGCGATTTCCGCGCCGTTCAAGCGGCCGGCCACGCGCACCTTGATGCCCTTGCAGCCGAAACGCAGCGCCGAATCCACCGCTTTGCGCATCGCGCGGCGGAACGCCACGCGCTTTTCGAGTTGCAACGCGATCGATTCCGCGACGAGTGTCGCATCCAGCTCCGGACGGTGCACTTCCTGAATGTCGATGTGCACTTCACGCTTGGTGCGCTTCTGCACTTCCTGCTTCAGCTTGTCGATTTCCGCGCCCTTGCGCCCGATGATGATTCCCGGCCGCGCGGTGTAAATGCGCACGACCAGCTTGTTCGCCGCGCGCTCGATATCGATCGAGCTGATGCCCGCGCTCTTCAGCTTTTCTTTCAACTCCCTGCGCAGCTTCACGTCTTCGTGCAGCAGTTCGGCGTAGTCGCGGTCGGCATACCAGCGCGACTTCCACGGCTTGTTGTAGCCGAGGCGAAATCCGTACGGGTGTGTCTTCTGTCCCACAGAGTTCTCCTTACTTCTTTCCCTTTTTCGGCGGCGCCTGCTTGCCGGTCAATGCCTTGCGAACGCGGCGCGCGTACCACGCACGCCCTTTTGCGCTTCGGCTTCCGCTTCAATCGCAGCGACGCGCTCGCGGCGGCCACGTGATGCTCGGCCACGCCCACCCACAAATGCGCGGTGCGCTTCTGGTAGCGGAATGCCCGGCCCATCGGCGCGGGACGCAACCGCTTCCAGCGCGCGCCCTCGTTCACGAAGCACTTGCTACGTACAACTCATCCACGTCCAGCGGCGCGCCGGCATCTTCCGCCTTGCGCTCGGCGTTGGCGATGGCGCTGCGCAGCACTTTTTCGATGTGCTTGGCCGCGCGCTTCGGCGTGAAGCGCAGCGTCTGCAACGCGTCTTGCGCCTTTTGCCCGCGGATCAAATCCATCACCAGCCGCGCCTTTTGCGGAGACATCCGCACATGCTTCGCCAGCGCGTGCGCTTCGATCGAACTGCAGTCTGTGTCTGCACGTCAGCCATGTCTTATGCCTTCGGCGCTGCCGGTGCGGCGCCGCCTCCTGCCGCACCGCGCCTGCCGGTGCGCCCGCTCCAGCAGCGGAAGCCGCCGCCCTCTCGAGCGCGGCCTTCACGGCGTGGCCTTTGAAGGTGCGCGTCGGCGAAAATTCGCCCAGCTTGTGCCCGACCATCTGCTCGGTCACATACACCGGAATGAACTTCTTGCCGTTGTGCACCGCGATGGTGTGGCCGATCATCTCCGGCACGATCGTCGAGCGCCGCGACCACGTCTTGACTACTTTCTTCTCATTGCGCGTGTTCAGTCCTTCCACCTTTTCGCGCAGGTGGCCATCGACGAACGGTCCTTTTTTGAGTGAGCGTGCCATTGCTTCCCTATTCCTCCACGCGGCGCAAACGGCCCCACTGCGCGCGCCGCATCTTTTTGAATCCACGCACCGGTCCCGGAACGCGGTGCGACTTCGGGCAGAACGGGCAAACAAAGCGCGTGCCTTGCGCGTTCGGAATCCGTTCCACGATCACCGCCCATCCCGGCTTGCACAGCTTGTACAGCACCGGCTCCGGCGGAGCTACCGCCACCTTCACCGGCCGTACCGGCTTGGTGTTGCTGCTTTGACGGCGGCGCGTTTCGGGGTCGAGCGCTTTGCCTGCCGGTTGGACCGCTTCGCGGCCGCGCGCCTGAGCGCCGTCCGGCGGTGCGTCCTGTTCGTGATGTTCTTGTCGCTCGCATCGTTTCTGCTCTCACCGGGCCGCTCTGCCATCACCGCCCGGTCTCGCATCTGTTGCTGTTTCTCGCCAAATACCCCTAACCGCTCGCTGCGACCCACCCCAAAAACTATTTGCGTCGCTGCACGATCTGTCTGTCGGTGCGCTTGTTGTGCCGCGTCTTCTTGCCCAGCGTCGGGAAAGCCCACGGTGTCTGCGGATGATTGCCCTTTACCTTGCCTTCACCGCCGCCGTGCGGGTGATCCACTGGGTTCATGGCCACGCCGCGCACCGTCGGCTTTTTACCGCGCCATCGCGTGCGTCCCGCTTTACCGTAGGTTTCATTCTCATGATCGAGGTTGCCGACCTGGCCAACCGTCGCCATGCAATCCACGGAAAACTTTCGCACTTCGCCGGACGGCATCTTCACCAGCGCCAGGTCGCCTTCTTTGCTGAGCAATTGCGCCGAGCCGCCCGCCGAGCGCACCGCTTGCCCGCCGCGTCCCGGATACAGCTCCAGGTTATGCACCATCGTGCCGGGAGGAATGTGCTTAATCTGCAGCGCATTGCCCGGAAGAATGTCCGCGCCTTCGCCGGTTGAGACGGTGGCGCCAACTTCCAGACCCACCGGGTGCAGGATGTAGCGCTTCTCGCCGTCGGCGTAGTGCAGCAGCGCGATGTTCGAGCTGCGATTCGGATCGTACTCGATGGACGCGACCTTCGCGGGCACGCCCACTTTGTCGCGCCGGAAGTCCACCTGGCGGTACTGCTTCTTGTGGCCGCCGCCGCGATGCCAGATCACGATTTCGCCCTGGTTGTTCCGCCCGCCGGAGCGCTTCTTCGGTTCCAGCAACGCCTTTTCCGGCTCTTGCTTGGTGATATGGCTCTTGTCCAGGACGGTGATGAACCGCCGTGACGCCGTATATGGATTAAAGCTCTTCAGTCCCATCGCGACCTCTTACCTTCACGTTACTTCGCGCACTGCTCAACGCACTTCCCTGGGCCGGAACTACAAATTCTCCGCGTACTCGATCATCTTCTCGCCTTCGGCGAGCTTCACGTACGCCTTCTTCCAATCGCGCCGGTAGCCTTCGCTTTGTCCCCGGCGGCGCATCTTGCCGTGAAAATTGGCGGTGCGCACATCGTCGACCTTCACCTTGAAAATCTGCTGCACCGCTTCTTTGATCTCCGTCTTGGTCGCACCAGCGGCGACCTCGAACACCACCGTGTGGTGCAGTTCTTTTACGCCCAGCCCCTTTTCGGTGATGATCGGACGCCGAATGATCTGATAATGAGGGGTCGCCATCGCTTATTCCTTCCCCTTCTTCGCGGGTTTTTTTGCCGCGGTCTTTTTTGCCGCCGGCTTGGCGGCTGCTTTCGGCGCGGCTTCTTTCTTTACTGCCTTGGCCGGAGCAATTGTTTCCACGTCCGGTGCCACGACGGGAGCGCGGTCGGGATCGAGCGTGTGGCTCAATCGCGCCACGGCGTCCTTCGACAGCAGCAGCAAGTCATGATTGAGCAGGTCGTAAGCCTGTAAAACGTTGGGCGCCACCAGCTTTACGCGCTCCAGGTTCCGGCTGGCGAGTTCCAAGTTGCGGTTTTCGCCGTACGCCACCAGCAAGGCCGACTTCGTGTGGTTCAGCTTGCCAAGTACCGAGCGCAACGCTTTCGTCTTGTGCGTCTCGAGCGACCACGCATCCACCACGGTCAATTTTTGCTCCGCAAGCTTTGCCGACAGCGCCGAGCGCAGCGCGCCCAGCAGCATTTTCTTCGGCAACGCGTAGCTGTAGTCGCGCGGCTTCGGTCCGTGCACCGTGCCGCCATGCCGCCAGAGAGGCGACCTGATCGACCCGACGCGCGCGCGGCCCGTGCCCTTCTGCCGCCACAGCTTGCGGCCTGCGCCGCTGACTTCGCTCTTGTCCTTGGTCTTGTGCGTGCCCCTGCGGATTTCCCGCATATACCAGCGCGACGCTTCGTGCAGCAGGTGCTGGTTCACCTTCGCGCCAAACACCGCGTCGGCGAGCTCCACCTGCCCGACCTTCTTGCCATCCAGATTCACTACATCCACGACCGGCATAATCTCGTTTCCTTATCGCTGTTGAAACTCGTTCCGGTCTTGCCGGAACGCCCCTGCGAACAACAAATGGTTACTTCGCCTTCTTCGACTTGCGAATCTTGCGAATAAAAATGTACGTCCCCGTCGGACCCGGCACCGACCCGCGCACCAAAAGCAGGTTCTCGTCCGCGTCCACCTTCACGACTTTCAAGTTCTTCGCGGTAACTCTGGCGTGTCCCATGTGACCCGGAAAGTGCTGGTTCTTCCAAACGCGCGATGGGAAGGAGCTGCCACCGATGCCCCCGGGCGCGCGGTGAAACATCGAGCCGTGCGTCGCGTCGCCGCCGGCGTAGTGCCAGCGCTTCACGCCGCCCGCGAATCCCTTGCCCTTGCTTACGCCGCAGACATCCACGAGCTCGCCGGTCGTGAAGCGGTCGACCAGAACGCGGTCGCCCACCTTAGTTTCATCCGCCGACTCTTCCAGGCGAATCTCCTGCAGCACCTTCATGGGCGCTACACCGGCCTTCTTGTAGTGCCCGGTCATGGCCTTGTTCACGCGCTGCGGCTTTACGAATTCCACGAGCCCGAGTTGCGCGGCTTCGTATCCATCTTTGGTCTTCGTCCGGCGCTGCACTACCACGCACGGGCCCGCCTGCAGAACCGTGCACCCCACCAGCGTGCCGTCGTTCTGGAAGACTTGCGTCATTCCCAGCTTGATTCCGATAATTCCGTCGACCGCCATTGCCTCGTCTCTCTCTTAACCGTCAACTTTAGAACTGTCGACTGTTACTTACTTCCCCGCGTGCCCGAATGCCTTAATCTCCACGTCCACGCCCGGCGGCAAATCCAGCTTCATCAGCGCGTCCACCGTGTCGGGAGTCGGCTCCAGAATGTCGATCAGCCGCTTGTGGGTGCGCATCTCGAACTGTTCGCGCGATTTCTTGTCCACGTGCGGCGACCGCAGCACCGTCCAGCGGTTGATCGTCGTCGGCAGAGGGATCGGGCCCGCAACATCGGCCCCCGTCCGCTTCGCCGTTTCCACGATTTCTCGCGTGGATTGGTCTAGAATCCGGTGGTCGTACGCCTTCAAACGAATGCGAATTTTGTCGCCTTGTCTCATAATTTACTCGATGATCTCGGTTACCGCGCCGGCTCCAACTGTGTGGCCGCCTTCGCGAATCGCGAACCGCAGCCCCTTCTCCAACGCTACCGGCGTGATCAGCGACACTTCGCAGCTCACGTTGTCTCCCGGCATCACCATCTCTACGCCCGTCGGCAGCTTCACATCGCCCGTCACGTCCGTCGTCCGGAAATAAAACTGCGGCCGGTACCCCGTGAAAAACGGCGTGTGCCGCCCGCCTTCTTCCTTCGTCAAGACGTACGCTTCCGCCTTGAACTTCGTGTGCGGCGTGATCGATCCCGGCTTGCACACCACCTGCCCGCGCTCCACATCTTCTTTTTCCGTACCGCGCAGCAGCAGTCCTACGTTGTCTCCCGCCAAGCCCTCATCCAGCAGCTTGCGGAACATCTCCACGCCCGTCACCACTTTCTTCTGCGTCGGTCGGAACCCCACAATCTCCACTTCCTCGCCTACCTTCACCTTGCCGCGCTCTACTCTTCCCGTCACCACCGTCCCGCGGCCTGAAATCGAAAAAATATCTTCGATCGGCATCGCGAACGGCTTATCGATATCCCGCACCGGCTGCGGCACGTTCTTGTCCACCGCTTCCATCAAATCGTCGATCGATTTCTCCCACTTCTGATCCCCGTTCAGCGCCTGTAGCGCCGAACCCTTCACCACCGGAATCGTGTCGCCCGGATACTGGTAGCTCTTCAGCAACTCGCGTACTTCCAGCTCCACCAGCTCCAGCAGCTCCGCATCCTCCACCATGTCGCACTTGTTCAGGAACACCACAATCGCCGGCACACCCACCTGCCGCGCTAGCAAAATGTGCTCCCGCGTCTGCGGCATCGGTCCGTCCGTCGCCGCCACCACCAGAATCGCGCCGTCCATCTGCGCCGCTCCGGTGATCATGTTCTTGATGTAGTCCGCATGTCCCGGGCAGTCCATGTGCGCGTAGTGCCGGTTCGCCGTCTCGTACTCCACGTGCGACACCGCAATGGTGATCCCGCGCTCCCGCTCTTCCGGCGCGTTGTCGATCGAATCAAACGCCCGGAACTGTACCTTCGGGTTGTGCTTCGACAACACCTTGGTGATCGCCGCCGTCAACGTCGTCTTGCCATGGTCAATGTGACCAATCGTCCCGATGTTCACGTGCGGCTTGTTGCGCTCGAATTTCTCTTTCGCCATCGCTTCCTCAGCTCCTCAGTCGAATTCTTCCAATACTTGGTACTGCAAAACCGTTTACTTGGCCGCCTTGCCCGTGGCCTTGGCAATCACATCTTCGGACACCGAACTTGGCGCTTCAGCATAATGCGAAAAGTGCATGGTGAAGGTTGCGCGCCCTTGCGTGCGGCTGCGCAAGTCCGTCGCGTAACCAAACATCTGCGCCAGCGGCACCAGCACTCGAATCACGTTGACGCCCGTCCGATTTTCCGTACCTTGAATCTCCGAGCGCCGCGCATTCAAGTCGCCGAATACCGGGGCCATATATTCTTCCGGCACCACCACTTCCACCTTCATGATCGGCTCGAGCAAAACCGGCTTCGCCTTCGCGCAAGCTGCTTTGAACGCCATCGAGCCCGCGATCTTGAACGCCATTTCCGAGCTGTCTACATCGTGATAGCTGCCGTCGATCAGAACCACCGCGACATCCACCATCGTGAAGCCCGCCAGGATGCCGACATCCAGCGCTTCGCGGATGCCTGCTTCGATCGGGGCGATGAATTCGCGCGGAATCGAGCCGCCGACAACCTTGTCGATGAATAGGAACCGGTGTTCCTTGTCGAATTTCCATTTTCCCGCGGGCCCGCCGACCACTTCTTTAGCCAGCGCATCCAGCTCATCCACGGACATTTCTTTCATGTTTTCGTGGCTCGAGCTCGGAATCGGATGCAGTTCGATCTCGCAATGCCCGTACTGTCCGCGGCCACCGGTCTGCTTGATGTATTTGCCTTCGGCGGTCGCCTTCTTCCGAATCGTTTCGCGGTACGCCACCTGCGGCCGGCCCACATTGGCCTGCACGTTGTATTCGCGCAGCATGCGGTCGACGATAATTTCCAGGTGCAGTTCGCCCATCCCGGAGATCAGCGTCTGCCCGGTATCGGGTTCGGTGGACACGCGGAACGTCGGGTCTTCCTGCGCGAGCCGCTGCATGGCCACGCCCAGTTTGTCCTGGTCGGCTTTCGTCTTCGGCTCGATGGCCACGGAAATTACGGGCGCGGGGAAATCAATCGATTCCAGAATGATTTGCTTCTGTTCGTCGCAGAGCGTGTCGCCGGTATTTACGCTCTTCAGCCCCACGCAAGCGCAAATATCGCCCGCATAAACTTCTTCGATTTCTTCGCGCTTGTTGGCGTGCATTTGCAGCAAGCGGCTGATGCGCTCGCGCGTGCGCTTTGCCGGGTTGTACACGTAGCTGCCCGACTTCAACACGCCGGAGTACACACGGATGTACGTTACGTGCCCGACGAACGGGTCGGACATGATCTTGAACGCCAGCGCCGAAAACGGCTGTTCATCGGAAGCTCGGCGCAGCGCGACTTCTTCCGTGTCTGGATTCACGCCTTCGACCGGCGGAACGTCGATTGGCGACGGCAGATAATCCACCACCGCGTCGAGCAGCGGCTGAATGCCCTTATTCTTGAACGCCGAACCTGCCAGCACCGGCACGATCTTCAGCGCCAGCGTCGATTTGCGGATCGACTTCCGCATCTCGTCAACCGTTAAAGGCTGTTCGTTCAAATACTTGTCGATCACTTCGTCGTCATGCTCGGCGATGAATTCGATCACCTTTTTGCGGTGGTCTTCGTAAAACTTCTTGTCGATCGCGGAACCCTTAAGGGCGGCGGCTACGTCCGGCACGCGAATCCACGAAGGCTTTGTCCCAAAGCTTCTCGACGGGAAAAATCTCGAACTTCGCGCCCAGCGTTTCTTCCAGCCACACAATCACTTTTTCCTCGATGAAGTCGATGATGCCGATGAAATTGTCTTCGCGCCCCAGCGGAAACTGCAGCGGAACCGGATGCGCGCCCAATCGCTGGCGAATGGTGCGAATCACATGGTCGAAGTCCGCGCCCATGCGGTCCATCTTGTTGACAAAGCAAATGCGCGGCACGCGGTACTTGTCCGCCTGCCGCCAAACCGTTTCCGACTGCGGCTGCACGCCGGCCACCGAATCGAACACGCACACCGCGCCGTCCAGCACGCGCAGCGAACGCTCCACTTCCACGGTGAAGTCCACGTGGCCCGGCGTATCGATAATGTTCACGCGATATTTCTTGCCGAAACGGTCCCACGAAGCCGTCGTCGCCGCGCTGGTGATGGTGATGCCGCGCTCGCGCTCCTGCTCCATCCAGTCCATGGTGGCCGTGCCTTCGTCCACCGAACCGATCTTGTAGGTCACACCCGTATAGAACAGGATGCGCTCGGTCGACGTCGTCTTACCGGCGTCGATGTGCGCCATGATCCCGATGTTGCGCGTATCTTCGAGTTTGAATGCCCGGGCCATTTTTCCTTGAGCTACCCTTTTCTCCCCTGACTTCCGCTCTTCTACATTCCGATCCTCTAACTTCTGACTGTTACCAGCGATAATGCGCGAACGCCTTGTTGGCCTCCGCCATGCGGTGCACGTCTTCCTTCTTCTTCATCGCCCCGCCGCGCGCATTCGCCGCGTCGATCAACTCATCCGCCAGCTTGTCCACCATCGTCTTGCCGGCGCGCTCACGCGAATACTGCAACAACCAGCGAATCGCCAGCGACTGCCGCCGGAACGGATTCACTTCCACCGGCACTTGGTAGTTCGCGCCGCCCACGCGCCGCGTCTTCACTTCCAGCAGCGGCTTCACGTTCTCGATGGCCTTCTTGAAAATCTTCAACGCATCGTCGTTGGTCTTCTTCGCTACCTGGTCCATCGCGCCGTAAAACACGCGCTGCGCCGTCGACTTCTTGCCTTCCCACATCATCGAGCAGATGAACTTCTCCACGATGTCGCTGGCATAGACCGGGTCGGTCGCTTGGGTCCGCCGGAAAACAAGTCCTTTGCGTGGCATGTGCTCTCTATCGCTCCTCAAATCTCTTCGCTGCTTTCCTTAGCTTCTCGACTTCTTCTTACTTCGCCTGCGCCGCCTTAGGCCGCTTCGCTCCATACTTCGACCGCCCCTGCTTGCGATTCTCCACTCCCGCCGCGTCCAACGTTCCGCGCACGATGTGATACCTCACGCCCGGCAGATCCTTCACGCGGCCGCCGCGCACCAGCACGATCGAGTGCTCCTGCAGGTTGTGACCGACACCAGGAATGTACGTCGTCACTTCGATCGAATTCGTCAGTCGCACGCGCGCCACTTTGCGCAACGCCGAGTTCGGTTTCTTCGGCGTCTGCGTGTACACGCGAATGCACACGCCGCGCTTTTCCGGGCAGCCCATCAACGCCGGCGACTTCGTTTTGACCAGGACCTTTTCACGTCCCATCCGTACTAGTTGCGAAAACGTCGGCACAGTTCTTCCCTCTCGTTCACGTGTGATTCCGTCTCTCGGAATCGACAGCGCGCAAAAGATTCCGCGCGGCTCTCGCAGGCGCGCAGACAAAATACGCGAGAGCGCACAACAGTGCTGAAAGGTCTACTGCGAATCCGGAGATACAACCAGCAAGAAACTCCGTACGCACTCCAGAAGGTAGAACTCTTCTTCTGGCTTCGATTCGGAGAGGCTCACTCGGCTTTGCGGGGCTGGCGCCCCATTCCGGCCGCTCTTCTGTCCCATTCCGTCTTTCTTTGTTCCGGGACCGAAGATATTCCTTCCAACTACTCGAACCGCTTTACGCGGTCCCCCCACTCAAGGGATAAAACACCCCTGACAAACAATGGAGTATAAGGAAAACAACGTGCCCTGTCAAATTATTCGACACAAGGCAGTGGAAATCTTTCCGGAAAGGCTCGCTTTGGACCTAGTCCTGCTTCCTGCGGCACTCTTGGTGGTCCGATTTTGGTCCGTTATTTGCCATCCTGGTGTGCCCGTGCAGCCCTCAGGACTGGCTCCAAAGGCACCCGGTAGAGGTTCCCGAGACCATTGGTAACCGTCTGAAGACCTCCCTCAAAGGATTGATAAGTAAGCGCTTGCTCGCTCCTTTCGTCCAAAAATCCCTTCTCGCTCGTAAAATACATCCACTTCCCATCTCCCGAGATCCGCGGACTATAGTCCCTCGCCCGGGTATTGATCTGCGGCCCCAGATTGACCGGCTGGCTCCACGTCCCGGCATGGTTAAAGCTCACGAAAATGTCTGAGCTTCCATAACCGTTTGCTCGCCCAAAGCTCCCCAGTAGCATATAGCTCTCGTCCGGCGCGATCACCGCCTCAAACGTGTCGATCCCTGGCCCATTGAAAATCGGGCCCAAATCCTCCGCCTCTTTGTACTCCCCGTCCACCAGCTTCGATCGAAAAACGTCGTAGTCTCCGGTTTTCCGCGAGCTCGCAAAATAAATATTTCCGTTCGCGGCAATCGACGCGAACACTTGGCTGCCCTCGGTATTCACCGCGCCCGGCACTAGTTTTGGTTCCTCCCATCCCTTTGCCGACCTGCGCGCTTGCCAGATCGACCATCGGTGCAAATCTTTTCCATTCACTGGCCGGTCTGAAGCAAACAGAATTGATCCCCCATCCGGCGCCAACACCGGATCGGTATCACGGTACTGCCCCGAGAACGGCAAAATCTCCGGCTTGCTCCACGCGCCATTCACCAAATGCGATTCGCACATGATGTACAAATAATGTGGCGCCGCCGACTTCTCAAAGATCAGCGTCTTCCCATCCGGCGTCACACCTCCGCCCAATTCGTCGTCATCGGTGGAGATAACTCCTTCTCCAATCATCTCCGGCGCAGGAATCGCCTCGTCCGCATTTTTCGCCTGAGCTCGCGGCCAAGCCTTTGCCAAGCCGCAACTCGCCAGAATCGCAACAACAAGTACCGCCGAGCCTCGCCGCTTCATCGCTGCCCCCGCTCGCTGCTGTCGAGTCCCAACACGTGCATGCGGTATCGAATAAATATTCCCGTGGCCGTTCAACGTCGAGTGCACCAGCCGCTCGAACTCCGCCATGTCGATGCGCTTCGGCATCGGAATCACAAACGGGCTGCGCTCGCTCGCAAAGATGAGATGCTTCCCATCGGGGGTCAGCGCCGGCGCGCCCTCGTCCGCAACAGAGTTCACGCCATGCTCCAAATGCTGCGCTTGCGTCCATTTCCCGTTCACCCGCCGGCTCACGTAAATATCTCCGCGTGCGTACGGAAAGCCGCCTCCAACCAACGTATCGGGACGCCGCTGAAAAGGCGGTCCACCTTCTCCGGCGGACGCGAAGAACAATAGCGATTCATCGCCGTTCACGTACGGCTCATAGTCGTTGAATTCCGAATTGATTTCGGGCCCGAGTTTCTCAGGTTCTTCATACACGCCACGCTGTATTCGAGCGCGGTAAATCTGCAGCCGTCCTGATGGATCTCGGTTCGAAGCGAAATAGATCGTGCCATCACGGGTGACCGAAGCGCCCCAATTCCACCGCCCGTCCGGCGCATTGATGGGAGCCGGCAGAGGCGCAGGTTCACCCCACCCGCCTTCCGTTTTTTCCACTTTCCAGATCCGCAGAGCATGCGCCTTGGAGTCCAGCGTAGGCCGTGACGACCCGAAGTACATCACTTTGCCGTCCGGAGAAAGCCGCGGCAGGAAATCCAGATATTTCCCCGAAAACGGCAGCGCTTCCGGCGTGGTCCATTTCCCTTCGCGCCAGTGCGATACGCACAGCAACCCGATTCTCGAACCCGTCGTCGCCGGATTTAGCCTCGCGAAATAAAACTCGTTTCCGTCGGGACTAAACACACCGCCGGCCTCATCTCCTGGCGTCGAAATCACGCCTTCCGCAAAGAGATGTGGTCCGTCTCCTCCGGTCGGTAGCAACTCGAACGATCGCGGTCCCGCCTGCAGTCGCGGGGCAAGAATCGACACGATACACAGAAAGATGCCCAGAAAAGGGATCGCCAGCCGAACCGGTTTGTGTTTCATGAGGTGCCTCCGAGGAAATCTTGTTGTCTCTATGGACGCACGGAAAACAAAAATGGCTCTCATCACCAACAAGCGACGAAGGATCGCATGAAGAACTCGGCAAAGAAAAGGGCGGCTCAAGAAGAAGCCGCCCTCTCAACCTGAAAACACTATTCCAACCGTCAGTTTTGCGGCGGATCGTCCTTCCCCGCATCGCCGAAAGGCCACAAATGGAACGCCCGCAACTCTTCTTCCTGATGCTGTGCCCGCAGCATCTTCGCCGTGTCCTCCGCGCGATAATGGCGACGCAAATCGTTCGGGCCGGTCCGCGATCCAAAACGCGGCCAGCGCCATCAGCGTGGCGTTCTGCACCAGCACATCCGGCTTCTGCGCTTCCAACGCATCCGCCGCCGAATGGTGCGTGTAGTTGTACTCCGACGTGTCCTGATCCATGTTGATGCCCGGCAGTCCGGCAATCGAAAACGGCAGCGTATCCGTGCCGTCTTCCACTTTGTCGTCCACCTGCAACGGCCGCATATTCGCCAATGCCTTCGCGAACGGACGGAACACCGGCACTAAGTCATCACGCCCGCCCAGTTGAAAGCCCTTCACCGCTCCCTGCCCCGCGTCCAATATCAGGTCGCCCAGATGATTCGCCATTTCCGATTGGTGCTGCTTGATATACGCCAGAGAACCGTCGAGCCCTTGCTCCTCTCCGGTGAACAACACGAAGCGGATCGTTCTCCGCGGGCGTTCTCCGGAATGCACGATAGCCTCCGCCGCTCCCAGCACCGTAGCGGTGCCGGAGCCGTTATCGGTCGTGCCTTGCGACAAGTCCCAGGAGTCCAGGTGTCCGCCCACCACCAGGATCTGCTCGGGATGCTCGGTCCCGCGAATCTCACCGACCACGTTCGCCGAGTCCACCGGTCCGTTCGAGAACGCGTTCTGTACGTTGAAGCGCACCCGCGGAGTAATCCCACGATCCAGAAAGCGTTCCAGTTGTCCCTGATCCTCCGCCGTCATCGATACCACCGGAATCGCGAAATCCGCGTCGAACCCCAGAATCCCGGTGTGCGTCAGGTTCATCCCCGCGGACTTTCCTCCGCCTTGTCCCCCGATCACCGCGAGCACCCCGGCAGGACCGGCCGCGCGCAGGAAATCGCCAAAATGGATGAATAGTTGCAGCCCATTCCTGCTCGGCTGCCCCTTGGTGACCACCATCGCCACCTTTCCCTTCAGCCGCGAAACGTTCTTGATTTCGTTGTCCAGGTCGAACAGGTTCACCGGCACCAGGTCCGCTTCCGCGCCGCCTGCCGGTGTCGACCCCGTCCAGCCCATCGCATCTACGTGCAGCTTGTGGCGGACCGGCGTCAGGATTTCCGCTTCCGCCGTTCCCCGCGTCCAACCCTTCCAAATCTGATATTTCTCCGTGTGGACATTTTCCAGCCCGATCGACTTCATCTTCGCCGCGCCCCAGTCCTCCGCCTTATGTTCCGCCGGTGACCCTGTCACTCGCGCCCCGATGTTATCGCTCAAGTCCGTCAGGAACTCGAACGCATGCGAATTCATCTCTCCTTGCCCGGCAATTTTCGTCAGCGCAGGCAACGTCCCGTCTTCGGACGGTCCCTTGGGCCCCCGATCATCCGCCCGCACCACGCCGCAAGCCACCAACCCCGCCACCACGACCACCAGCCCACTCTTCATCCTCGATCTCCTATAAATATCCAGCGCCATCGCAACACCCACGTTTCATCATCTCTTGAGACGCGCCCTCTGCCAATTCGTTTAGCGCGTCCAGTTGCGTGCCGTTAGCATCTCGTAGGAGCGCAGGATGCTGCGCCCCATCTTGGCAAGACGCAATGGCGGTCTGTCATCCTGAGGTACCCGACAAGGGTAGCCGAAGGATCTCAACCGGTCCGTCCACCACTAACGAAGCAAGACGAGGCCACCGCGCCCGCCCCCCTGCCACTGCACCCATTTAACCCGAAGCAACCGTTTCCCAACCCACGCTTTACCCCCACTTTCCCAGGTCCTAAGCTGCCTAGTGTGAAGCGAATTACCCCTTTCCGCCGTGCGTTGACGTGTGCCGCGCTATCGCTGCTTCTGGCGCGCGTGCTGTTCGCTTCGCCCGCCCAGCAGTCTCCGACTTCGTCTCGGACGGACGCGAAGCCACCCGAAACCCCCGCCCAAATCGAACTCCTGGAAACGCATATCCGGTTCGAAGCCAATGGTGATTCCCGCAAAGAAGTCCACACCCGCGTCCGCATCAACAACGAGCTAGGCGTCCGCCAGTTCTCACGCCTCACCTTCGACTACAACCGCTCGTTTCAGCAGATCGAAATCCCGCTTGTCCACATCACCCACGCCAGCGGCGGCACCGCCGACATCCTCCCCAGCGCCATCTCTGACCAACCCAACCCCGCCGTAGCCAGCGCCCCGGCCTACCAGGACGTCCGCGTCAAGTCCGTCCGCATCCTAGGCTTATCCCCCAGCGACATCCTTGAATACCGCGTTGTCACCACGACAACGCATCACCCGCTCGCCCCCGATTTCTGGCTGGAGCACAATTTCGATCGCTCCGGCGTTGTCTCGCAGGAAGCTTTCGAAATCGATCTTCCAGCCTCCCGCCAAGTTCAGCTGCGCACTAATCCGGCAACACCAGTCACTTCGACCGAGAAATCCGGTGAAGGCGGCGCCGCCCGTACTCTTTATCGTTGGAGTCCCGAAGGCAGCAGTTCCCCATCTCCGTCTGATGGAACCGCCCCCGTAGAAGCGGACATAGTCCTGACGACCTTTGCATCGTGGGACGCCCTCTCTGCGCGCCTGGCGGAATGTATGAAGCCGTCGCCGGCAGCGAGCAAGGCTGTTTCCCAGAAAGCGGACGAACTGGCAGGCTCTCTGACGGAGCGGGAAGCCAAACTCGAATCAATCTATAATTTCGTCTCACGAAAGATAGCGACCGTTGACCTACCGCTTGGCATCACCGGCTTTCGGACGCTTTCTCCCGCGCAGACCCTGTCGGCAGGATACGGCACCTCTGAAGATAAATTCGCTCTCTTCTATGGGTTGGCCTCCCGCTTCTCCTTCTCCGTTGATGCGGCTCTCCCGGGAGAGCGATCCCGATTATCCAACCGATTGCCTCGGCCCTCGGCTCTCACTAGCCTTATCGTCCTGACCGAACTCCCCGGTCCAACGGCCGCCGCAGACCATGGCCGGTCCGTGGTGTGCGACCATTGCACCAAAACGATTTGGCTCGTCCCCGACGTCGAGGTCGCTCCATTCGGCATGATCCTCGCGAGCCAACGCGGCAAGCAAGCAGTGATCGTAAGAAACGCTCTTGCCAGCGAATCCTTGCGGCTTACGCCCCGGGAATTGCCTTTCGCAGCTAGACAGATGGTTCGCGTCGATGCCACCCTCGCCACCGACGGCACGCTGAACGCGAAAGTCCACTACACCTTGCGCGGCGACAACGAACTACTTCTCCGCGTTGCCTTCCACCAGTCGCCCCGCGAAAAGTGGAAGGATGTCGCTCAGCTTCTGGCCCTCTCCGACGGCTTCCGCGGCAAAATCGTCTCCGCCAGTGCCTCGGATCCCTCTGCCACCAAGCAGCCCTTCAGCATCGACTACGAAATCACCCAACCCAAATTCGTCGACTGGTCCAAGAAGCCCGTCCGCATCCCCGCCCTTCTTCCCGGCTCTGGGAGTGCCCGACCCTCCGGCGAAATCCGAGTCCGGCGCAGCCTCCGCCCCGATCGAGCTTGGCACGCCCCTTAACGTTGACACCAAGCTGACCCTGCACCTGCCCGCCGGCGCCTCCGCCCTGAGCCCGACCGGAACCTCCGTCGAGCGCGACTACGCCACCTTCGTCTCCCACTACGCCGCCGAAGGCAACGTCGTCTTCGCCTCCCGCCACATCAACTTCATCCTCCGCGAAGTCTCCGCCACCCGCACCGTGGACTACAACGCCTTCCTCCACGCCGTCCAGACCGACCAATCCCAGCTCTTCACTCTCAATCCCCCTGCCGCTCTACAACCCGCCGCATCGAAGCCTTAGACCGAGGTTTTTCTTGACTATTCCATACCATTCTGGTAACATACGATTCAGGTAACTTAGCGCCCAGAACTTAGCTGCCGGCGTCCTCTTCCTCGCTTCGGCAGAACCACTAGCAATCCTCTAAGCCATTTATTTACAAAGAGTTGCGCACTCTTTTGCGCGACGCGCCAGCTTAAGGCTGGTAGAATCAGCAGTTTACGCACTCTTTGCGTCATGACGGAGGGGTGGGGTATCAAAAAGCGAATCCAAGGCGAAACTCCGAATCGCCCGCTAAGAGCGCGGGGCAGATGGAGGATTCGTTAGACGGCTTGAGTGGAATGGGCTGCTGCTAATACGGCCGCAAGGCCGAACTTAGACCGCCATGATTTCCTTTTCTTTGACGGCGCTCAGGTCCTCGATCTTCTTTGTTTCCGCGTGCGACAGCTTCTCCAGTTCGTCGAGCGACCGCTTTTGCTCGTCCTGGCTGATCTTCTTGTCTTTCTCGAGCTTGTCGATGGCTTCCTTGACGTCGCGGCGGACGTTGCGCACCGCGGTGCGGTGATTTTCCAGCACCTTGTGCAGGTGCTTCACCATGTCCTTGCGCCGCTCTTCGGTCAGCGCCGGAATCGGCACGCGCACCACTTTGCCGTCGTTGGTCGGATTCAGGCCAAGGTCCGAGGTCCGAATCGCTTTGTCGATCAGCGCCACCACGGTCGGATCCCAAGGCGAAATCACGATCATCGTCGCGTCCGGCACCGTCATGGTCCCGAGCTGGTTCACGGGCATCGGGCGTCCCGTGATAATCCACGCGGATGCCGTCCAGCAGCGATCGCGTTGGCGCGGCCGGTGCGCAGCGTCCCAGCTTCCTTGCGAAAATCTTCGACCGCCTTTTCCATGCGCGTTCTGGCCGCGGCCATAGCTTCTTTTGGTCGATCATCGTCTATATCCTCGATCGGAATCAGTTCTCGAGTTGCTAAGTCCGGGCCGCAATTGCCGAGCGGCCATCGTGCTCACGCAAAACTTTACGCCGGAGTCACCGTCGAGCCCACGCGCTCGCCGAGCACCACGCGCTTGATGTTCCCGTGCTGGTTCATGTTGAACACCACGATCGGCATGCCGTTGTCCATGCACAGCGAAATCGCCGTCGCGTCCATCACCTTCAGATTTTGATGCAGCACGTCGCGATAGGTGATTTGCGCGAAGAATTTGGCGTCGGATACGCGTTCCGGATCGGCGTCGTAAATTCCGTCCACGCGCGTGGCTTTCAGGATCACGTCGGCCTTGATTTCCATCGCGCGCAGCGCCGCCGCCGTGTCCGTCGAAAAATATGGATTGCCCGTGCCGGCGGCGAAAATCACGATGCGCCCTTTCTCCAGATGCCGCATCGCGCGCCGCCGGATGAACGGCTCCGCGACCTGCGCCATCACGATGGCGCTCATTACCCGCGTGTGCACGCCTTCTTTTTCCAGTGCGTCTTGCAGCGCCAGCGCGTTGATTACCGTCGCCAGCATCCCCATGTAGTCGCCGGTGGCGCGATCGATCTCAAAACCCTTCTGCCGCCCGCCGCGGAAAATATTTCCGCCGCCGACCATGATGGCCACTTCCACGCCCAGCGCATGCACGTCTTTCAGCTCGCGCGCGATGGCCTGCACGGTTTCGCCGTGAATGCCGAATCCCTGCGGCCCCTGCAGCGATTCGCCGGAAAGCTTCAACACGATGCGCTTGTACTTGGGTGACCCTCTTAGTCACCTGACACGCGCTTGACGGCAATCTTCTTCGCAGCCATGAGCCTCCGGATCATTCTTCCAAAATCCACGGAATTGTAACAAACAATCGCAGACGCGCATGGCACGGCTTACCGCGGCCGGTGTCGCACGCTGGAGCGTAATCTGCTTGTCGGACTACCAGGCGCTGCAGAGGGCGGCAACAGCGCCGCGACAAAAAAGAGCGCCCACGGAAATGTCCGGGCGACGCTCGAACGGTTTGCACAACGAGTCTGACTTTCGTCACACCGCGACTGGCGCGGTCGCCGCGTCCGACGCCGCCACCGCCGGCCACTTCGCCGACTTTGAAGCGCACGAACCGCCGCACCGCCACGTTCTCGCCGAGCTTGGCGATCGCTTGGGTGATCATCTCGCCGATGGTCACCGACTCGTCCTTGATGTAGTGCTGTTCGTAGAGGCAATTCTCCTCGTAGAACTTTTCCATTTTGCCGGTGACGATGCGTCTCGACGACGTGCTCGGGTTTGCCCGGTGGCCCGTGCCTGGGCCCTGTAGATTTCGCGCTCCTTGGCCAGCATTTCGGGAGTGACTTCTTCGCGCCGCATATACCGCGGATCGACGCGCCGCAATGTGCATGGCGATGTCGTGGCACAGCTGCTGGAACGCTTCCGTGCGCGCCACGAAGTCGGACTCGCAGTTCACTTCCACGATCACGCCGATCTTTCCGCCGGCGTGAATGTAGTGCCCCACCAGCCCTTCGGTCGCCTGGCGCTGCGCCTTCTTCGCGGCCGCGGCCTGACCCTTTTTCCGCAGGACGTCGATGGCCTTTTCGATGTCGCCGGCGGATTCCACCAGCGCCGCGCGGCAGTCGCTGAAGCCCGCGCCGGTGCGTTCGCGCAGTTCCTTTACAAGGTGTGCCGGGATTTGTACGGCTTGCGGTTGTGTACTCATCGTTTTCATCTTTCCACGGAACTAAAATTTCTTCCTGTTGATGCGCCCGGCTGCAAAAAGACCCGGCGCCTGTCGATAACGAAAGCGCCGGGCCTGTCGAAGCTGTTGCCCGCGCTCCCCGCACGGCATGTGCTGAGCGATTAGCGAGATTCCTCGGCCGGAGGAACGGTTGCTTCGGCGGCCTCGGCGGGCGCTTCCAGGCGGAATTTCCGCCTTCGACGAAGTCGCCTTCCTGCTTCTCGTATTGCTCGTACGCGCTGGTGTCGACGTACTCGACGCCGTCCACAAGCGCCTGATCTTGCGCCGACTTCTGGTCCGCGACCTGCGACTGCCTGATAAGCGGTGTGGCCTTCGAGCACCGATTCGGAAATCTTCGAGGTGAACAAACGAATCGCGCGCAACGCGTCGTCGTTCCCCGGAATGATCCAATCGACGACGTCGGGATCGCAATTCGTGTCCACCACGGAAACCACCGGCACGCCCATGCGGCGCGCTTCCTTCACGGCAATCTCTTCCGCGTTCGAGTCGATCACGAACATCGCGTCGGGAAGCTGCGCCATGTTCTCGATGCCTTCGAGATTCTGGATGCAGGTGCTTCATCTCGCGGTCCAGGCGCGCTTTTTCTTTCTTGGAAAGCTCGTTCATGCGGCCGTCTTCGTTCATGGCCTTCAGCAGCTTCAGCCGCTTGATGGACTTCTGCAGCGTCGCCCAATTCGTCAGCGTGCCGCCCAGCCAGCGGTGATTCACGAAGTAGGCGCTGCAGCGCTTGGCTTCTTCGGCCACCGCTTCTTGGGCCTGGCGCTTGGTGCCCACGAACAATACGCGTTCTACCCTGCGAAGAAATTTCGCTCACGAAGCGGCTCGCTTCGCGGAACATTTTGAGGGTTTTCTGAAGATCGATAATGTGAATGCCGTTGCGTTCCCCGAAAATATATTCCTTCATCTTCGGGTTCCATCGCCGCGTCTGGTGACCGAAGTGAACTCCGGCCTCCAGCAACTCTTTCATCGTAATTTCTACTGCCAAGTTTCCTCCTTTAAGGATTGCTGTTTGCGGCAGCGGGCGTTAGGACGTGCGCGCTGCAGAACAGCTTCTTGCCGGCAGCTTGCCGGCCATGATCTCGCGCCCGGCAAGCCGGGACGGAGCTCGTCGTGATTCCGGTCAAAGACCGGGACCACCGAAAATTAACGCTTCGTGAACTGGAAGCGCTTGCGCGCGCCCTTCTGCCCGTACTTCTTGCGTTCCTTCATACGGGAATCGCGCGTCAAAAAACCATTGGTACGCAGCGAGGGCCGCAGTTCCGGATTGAATCGCGAAATCGCACGCGACAGTCCCATGCGCACCGCGCCAGCTTGCCCGCCGACGCCGCCGCCGTTGGCGGTGACCACCACGTCGACCTGGTCGCCGAGGTTCGTGAACTTCAGCGGCTCGATCGCATCATGCTTCCACGCATGATTCGGGAAGTATTGCTCGACCGTACGCCCGTTCACCGTGAACTTGCCCGAGCCTGCCCGCAAAAATACGCGCGCCACCGATTCCTTCCGGCGGCCGGTGCCTAGAAACCATGCTGTGCCCGCAATGGGCGTACCAGTAGAACTCAACGTTCCTCCTAAATCGACTCCACGCTCGGTTTGCTCCCTACTCGACTAAGGAAGGCACCGCAACGTGCGGAAAAAACTCATGTGCGCCGGACCGGCGCGGGAGACTGAATACTGCAGGTTGTTACACCTACGAGAACAACAATCCCCGAAACTTGGTTACAGCGTTACTGCGCTGCGGCTTTTGCCCGGCGTGCCGCGCAAGCCCCGCCGCATCGCGGTACACGCGCAACTTCTTCGCCCGCCGCGCGCGCAGCTTGTTCTTCGGCAGCATGCCGAGAACCGCCTCGCGAATCATCCAGTCGGCCTTGTTCACGCGCAATCTCTTCGCCGGCACTTGCTTCAGCCCGCCGGGATACCCGCTGTGCGAGTAATAAACCTTTTGCTCGACCTTGTCGCCGGTCATGCGGACCTTGTCCGCATTGATCACCACCACGTGATCGCCGGAATCCAAATACGGCGTGAAGCTCGGCTTATCCTTGCCAATCAGCATGCGCGCGATTTTGGTCGCCAGCCGCCCCAACACCTGGTTGGTCGCATCGATCACAAACCAGTTCGCGCCCACTTTCAGCGCTTCCGCTTCTTCGCCCTTGGCTACATACGTACGCATTGCCTTCAGTCACACCTTTCCCAGTAGAGACAAACGCTAATCTTAGAGTATGGTCCCCGTTCTGTCAATACGCTCTTGAGTGTGGCTAGAGCGAGCCGTGGCCTTGCTTGAGGTTCCAGATGGCGGCGACGAGGGCGTCGATTTCTTCGCAGGTGTTGTACAGGGCGAGGGAGGGGCGGACGGTGGATTCGACGTTGAAGCGGCGAAGGATCGGCTGCGCACAGTGGTGGCCGGCGCGGACGGCGATGCCTTGGCGATTGAGGGCGGCGCCGACATCTTCGGTGCGGAAGCCGTCTAGGACGAAAGACAGAACGCCGGCTTTTTCGCGCGCGGTGCCGATCAGGTGGAGACCGGGGATGCGCTGGAGCGCATCGGTGGCGTAGAGCAAAAGATCGTGTTCGTACCGGGAAACGTTCACCATCCCGACGCGGTCGAGGTAGTCGATCGCTGCGCCGAGGCCGACGGCGTCGGCGATGTTTCCAGTGCCGGCTTCGAAGCGGCCTGGCGGCGGCTGATACGTGGTCTTCTCGAAAGTGACGTCTTGAATCATGTTGCCGCCGCCGTGCCACGGCTGCGTTTGCTCCAAGACATCCAGCTTGCCGTAGACGACGCCGATGCCGGTGGGCCCGAACATTTTGTGGCCGGAGAAGACGAAGAAATCGCAGTCGAGAGTTGCACGTCGGTCTGCATGTGCGAGACCGACTGCGCGCCGTCGAGCAGCACCTTGGCGCCGTAGCGATGCGCCATTTCGATCATTTCCTGCGCGGGCGTGACGGTGCCGAGCGCGTTGGAAACTTGCGCGAAGGCCACTAGCCGCGTTCGCGGACCAAGCAGCCTCTGATATTCGTCGAGGATGACTTGGCCGGTGTTGTCGACGGGAGCGACGCGCAGCCGCGCGCCTTTTTCGGCGCAGAGCATCTGCCAGGGAACGATGTTGGCGTGATGCTCGAGCCAGGTGATGACGATTTCGTCGTCCTTCTGAATGTTCTGGCGGCCCCAGCTTTGCGCGACGAGATTGATGCCCTCGGTGGTGCCGCGAACGAAGATGATTTCTTTCACCGAGCCGGCGTTGATGAAGCGGCGAACTTTGTCGCGTGCGGCCTCGTAGGCATCGGTGGCGCGGGCAGCGAGTTCGTGGGCCGCGCGATGGATGTTGGAATTTTCGTGCGCGTAGAAATAGCTCAGGCGATCGATCACGCTCTGCGGCTTCTGCGTGGTGGCGGCGTTGTCGAGCCAAATCAGAGGCTTGCCGTGGACGCGTTCCTGCAAAATCGGAAAATCGCGGCGAATGGCTTGCACGTCGAACGGTTGCGAAGAGAGATTGAGGCCGGGAAGCGTCTGGGTTGAGATGCGGAAGGGATCATCCTTGGCGGGAATAGCGGTGGCCGGCGCGAGTTGGCGGACCTCGTCGAGAAATGGGTAAGGAGACGATGTGCTCGGAGAGCGCAACTGCGTGACGCTGCCGGGAACCTGCGGCGTTGAGAGCTGCGGAATCGAGTCCGGAACTTGCGGCGTGGCCGTGGACGAAAAACTGTTCGCGAGGGCGCGGAGTTCGGTTTCGCCGGGCATGCTGATGTTGGAGAAGACCGGCGCGGCCGGCATTGGCGACGCCCCGGGATACGAAAAGAGTGGACGGATCTCTTCAAGGAATCCGAAGGAAGAGACGCTGGAAAAATCAGCGGCGCTGACGCCGCCGGGAATTCCCGGGAAAGCGAGCGCCGGGATTGCGGCGGCTTCCGGCTGGTTGGAGGCTCCAGAAAGAGTTGCGGGAAGTGCGCGCAGATCGGCTTCCGTGGGGAGTGAACCGCCGGGGAGCGAAGTGGACGGAAGCGATGCCACGCCCGGCAGAGAAACGAACGCCGCGGGATTTCTCGCGGCGCCCAACGCTTCGGGTGCGCCCGGCACGGCAGCGCCGCGTTGCGCGTCGGCGACTACCGCCTCGCTTGATGGCAGGGCGGTGAAAAATTCGTTGGCTAGGCGCGCGAGGACCGCGGGATCAGGAAGGCCTGCCGGGACGACTTGCGTGTCGCTCGGAAGGATTGTCCGGAAATCGCTGGTGGGCGAATGCGGCGCGTTTTTTCCAGACTCACTTGTACTCATGATAGTGGCCGACTTCCACGTCTTCGAGGGCAGCGATGGCGTCATCTACCGGGACGGCCGCGGAGCAGTAGAGCGAAATCAGGTACGAGGCCAACGCTTTGCTGCTGATGCCCATGAAGCGAACGGAGAGGCCGGGCGTTTGCTCGCCGGGAAGTCCGGGCTGGAAGAGACCGATGACGCCCTGCTTTTTCTCGCCGACGCGCAGCAAAAGAATATTGGTCTTGCCGTTGGCGGCCTTGGACTTCGTGCTTCCGTCGATATAGAGCTTGTCACTGGGGATCAGCGGAATGCCGCGCCAGGTGATGAACGGAGAACCAAAGAGCGTGACCGTGGCCGGAGGAACGCCGCGGCGTGTGCACTCGCGTCCGAAAGCGGCGATGGCGCGCGGATGAGCGAGGAAAAACGAAGGCTCCTTCCAAACCTTTGTGAGCAGTTCATCGAGGTCGTCGGGTGTCGGAGCGCCCTTGCGCGTTTGAATGCGCTGGCCGGCGGGAACGTTCTTGAGCAGGCCGTAGTCGCTGTTGTTGATGAGCTCGCCCTCTTGGCGCTCCTTGACGTTTTCGATCATCAAGCGGAGCTGTTCGCGGACTTGATCGTACGGATTGCTGTAGAGATCGGAGACGCGGGTGGGCACGTCGAGAACCGCGGAAATGGCGCTCAGCGTGTACTCGCGGGGCTTCTCTTGGTACTCGACGTAGGTTTCCGGCAGAGCCTTTTCGTCCTTTTGGCCACAGACGACGTCGACCGCTTTCTCGTCAGCAACGCGATTGACGCGCAGCGTACCGGCTTCGAGCGGCTTCCAATCGAGAAGGCGTACGAGCCAGCGCGGCGTGATGGCTTCGTACTGCGGGGGAGTCTTGGTGACGTTGGCAAGCTGAAATGCTGCACGATCGCCTAGGGCGTGATGCGTTGTGGTTTCGGGCACGAGAACTGCTCCTTTGTAGAACGAAAGTCGAGCTTACAAAACATGCAACGACAAGAGGTCCAGCGCCAACGCGCCATTGCTGTCATTCCGCTAATACTGGTTGGAGATTGTAACGGTCTGACGTGAGGACGGAAAGGGAGAAATCGAATCGCTGAGGATTGATTGCAGCTTGCCTGTGGATATTGACCGCCGATTTCGCGGCGTGTATGGTTTTTGTGGGTGATGCGATTTATTTTTGTCCCACGCCGCGGTCTTTCCTGTTGTAGCCGCTAGCTCTTTCAATTTTAGGGCAGTGCCCTGCTTGCCCAGTTTCAGAGCGGCATCCAATACCGAGGAGAATCAGCAATGAGCAAGATTTTGTCGGAAGTCCTGGAAGCGAACGCTAAACACAGTGCGAATTTTGCCGACAAGGGAAAACTCGCCATGCCACCTGCAAGGCGGTTCGCTATCCTGACCTGCATGGACGCGCGCCTGGACCCCGCGAAGTACGCCGGGCTAGTGGAGGGCGATGCCCACGTGATCCGCAATGCCGGCGGACGGGCCAGTGATGACGCGATCCGCTCGCTGGTAATCAGCTACAAGCTGCTGGCACGCAGGAATTTTTTGTGATTCACCATACCGAGTGCGGAATGCTGTATTTTACGAATGAGGTGATGCGCGGGCTGCTGGCTTCGAGCTTGGAGACGGCGCAACTCACGTCACAGGGCTTCAAGGACGTCGGGAAAGGCCCGGGATCGCGCGAAGGCGAGTACATCGACTGGCTCACGTTCACAGATGCGAAGCAAGCGGTGATTGACGACGTAGCCCGGATCAAGGCGCATCCGCTGGTGCCGAAGTCGATTCCGGTCCACGGCTATATCTATGACGTGAAGACGGGAAAGCTTGTGGAGGTTGAGGGAGCGCGAGCGGTCGGCGCTGGCGCGTAGGAAAGTTTCGTAGCCTCGACTACAACTCGACGTGCGGCAAGAAGCGCGGCGCCTTCCTCACTTTGGTGGCTTGCTCGAAGGCGTAGGCCAGGCGAATGAGCACGGGCTCGCTCCAGGCACGACCGAAGAAAGAAACGCCGACCGGTAAACCGAACACGTATCCCGCAGGCACGGTGATGTTGGGATAGCCGGCCACCGCGGCGGCGCTGGAACTTCCGCCACCGAAGAAATCACCGTTGACATGATCGATGACCCACGCGGGACCTCCAGTGGGAGCGACCAGCGCGTCGAGATTGTTCTTGTCCATCGTGGCGTCGATTCCCTCTTTGCGCGCGAGCTCGTGGTTTTTCTGCACCGCGTCCAGATATTCCTGCGTTGTCAGCGTGCCTTTTTCTTGAGCCTTCAGAAACGTGTCCTGGCCGAAGAACGGCATTTCCTTTTCGCGATTGCGCTCGTTGAAATCGATCACGTCCTGCAAGGTTTTCATCGGGGCGTTTGGCCCCAGGCGAGTGAGGTACGCGTTCAGATCGGCTTTCAGCTCGTAGAGCAGCACGGTGAACTCGGAATCGCCGAATTTGCCGGCGGTCTCGATGGTGGCGGGATCGACGAGGATCGCGCCCTGCTGCTTCATGGCCTCGAGCGCGTTCTCGATGATTTTGTCCACGGCCGGAAGGTGGCCGAACGCTCGGCGTAGCACGCCGATGCGGGCGCCGCGAAGACCGTCGGCTTTCAGGAACTGCGTATAGTCCGTGTAGGCATGCTCGCGACTGTCGGAGGTGGCGGCATCTTCGGCGTCCAAGCCGGTCAGCGACGCCGAGTAGGATCGCGGCGTCGCGCACGGTGCGGCACATCGGGCCGGCAGTGTCCTGGCTGTGAGAAATGGGAATGATGCCGGTGCGGCTGACCAGGCCGACGGTCGGCTTGATGCCGACGACGCCGTTGGTGGAAGACGGGCAAACGATCGAGCCGTCGGTTTCCGTTCCGATGGCGGCGGCGCACAGGTTCGCCGAAACGCCCGCGCCGGAGCCGGAGCTCGAGCCGCAGGGATTGCGGTCCAGCGCGTAGGGATTCTTCGTCTGGCCGCCGCGGCCGCTCCAGCCGCTGGTGGAATGCTCGGATCGGATGTTGGCCCACTCGCTAAGGTTGGTCTTGCCCAGGATCACCGCGCCGGCGTCACGCAACTTCTGCGCGACGCTGGAATCCTTGGGCGGTTTCGATCCAACTAGAGCGAGAGATCCCGCCGTGGTCATCATGCGGTCGGCGGTGTCGATGTTGTCTTTGATCATCACGGGAATGCCGTGGAGCGGCCCGCGAGGCCCTTTTTCTTTGCGCTCCTTGTCCAGCGCGTCGGCGATGGAGAAAGCGTCTGGATTGGTTTCGATCACGCTGTTGAGCGCGGGGCCCTGCTTGTCGATTTGATCGATGCGGGCAAGATATTTTTCGGTGATCGAGCGCGCGGTGTACTTGCCGGACTTCATGGCGTCTTGCAGATCGGCGATGGTGATCTCGTCGAATTCAAACGCGGGCACCTCGGCGGGTGCGTGCGGCAAGGAACGGTCGCGGACTTCGCCGATCAGAGGACGAAGAGGCGGAGCGATCGTGGCGGCGGCTCCGCCGATCAGACTGGCTTGCAGGAATTTTCGTCGTGCGGGAAGTTTGGGGCCTTTTGTCATTTTGCGATACCCGTCCGGTTTCTGGGCGATGAGGCGTCAGAGATAGTAAGCCAAATGACGTGGCAAAGGCAGAGTTTTCATCTGATCGGGAACGCGCACCGAGACAGTGGAACTTTGGCAAAAGCGGCCGACTTGCAGCGGGTTCTTTTCCGCTACAATGCGAAGTGAAGGCAGAGGAGCGCGCGTGATTCACCGGCACATTTTTCATAACGAAAGCCTGCAAGCTATCGAGAAAGTCCGGCTTTCGCCAGGGCAGGCCGGGCTGATTTGCGGGTGGGGCATCTTCACGACCATGCGAATCTTCCGCGGGGAGGCTTTCGCGTACGAGCGGCACTGGCGCCGCCTGGAAAAAGACGCGGGTATAATCCGCTTGCCGATGCCCTACACAGCCGCTAAAGTTCGCGTCCATCTCCATGAGGTCATTCGCGCCAACAAAGTCAGCGAAGGCTGCGCAAGAATCTATCTGGTCTATAACAGCGTGGGCTTCTGGCAGAGCGAGGAGCAACGGCCGCAGGTGGACCTGATTATTTGCTCGGCGCCGCTGCCGGAATATCGGGAGCCCATTCGGCTGGGTTTGCGCGAACACGGGCGCCATGCCGCGTCGCCGCTGGCCGGCGTGAAGAGCACTTCGTGGCTGCCGAATGTCTGGGCCGTCGCCGAAGCGCAACAAGAAGGCTTTGACGAAGTAGTGCTGCTCAACGAGCGCGGAGAGATCGCGGAATGTACCGCCGCAAATATTTTCGTGGTGAAAAACGGGAAGGTGTATACGCCACCGCTCAATTCCGGCTGCTTGGAAGGCGTCACGCGCGGCATCCTCTTTGAGATCGCGCCGGAAGCAGGAGTCGCAGTGATCCAACAAGCGTTGAAGCCGGAGGATCTGTACTCCGCCGATGAAGTGTTCATCTCTTCGACCAACCGCAACCTGCTCGGCGTGGGAGAAGTCGCGGGTCACCGCATCGCCGCCGCTCCGGGACCGGTTACCCAGAAGCTCGACGAACTTTTCGACGCGCACGTCGCGGACTACGTCGGCCGCCGCCTGGCTTCCGCTACGCTCTAAACGCAAAGCCACAGAAAACTCCGCGCAAGAGTGATTTGTTATTTGTATCTAGAATTGCGGCTTCAGGGCAGCAGTAGGTCGTCGGATTCCTGGTCGGAGCGTCCGTGGAAATTGGCCCGCGCGGTGACCTCTTCCGCCTTGTCAGCGAACGCCGCCTTGAGCAGCTTCCAATCCCGCCGCAATTCGACATCGGAAGTCTTCGGAGCGCGGCCGCCTTTTAGTTCTTCACGAAAATGCGCCACCAATAGCTCCTGCATGATTTCGCGCGGCGCGGCTCCGCTCAAGACGTTGTCTCGCGTGATCCCTACATCGATCACTTCACCGCCGGAGTGGACTTGCAAAACAGGGCGGCCATCTGTGTCCAGCTGAAGGTGCGCGCCCGCTAGCAAATGGTGCCACGAAGCTTCTTCGCGCCCTGGATTCTCCTCGGCGTTCGCCTTGGTAACCTCAGCGAGCCCTTTCTCATACGCGCGCCGTTCGTGCGCGCTCAATGGCGGCTGCAGATCACCGTTCGCGAAAACCAGGGCATTCGCGGCAGGATTGAAGCGTCCACTCACGACGTAGACCACACCGACACTGCCAGCGACAATCGGATGTAAGGCCAGCAGCGGCAGTTCGTATTTTTTCGCTTTGAAGAAGGATTCCACTAAGCCGTGGACCGGCCTGCTGCGCCGGATGGTCCCCGGCACCTGCGGAATCACGTACGTGGTGAAATGCAGCTCCGAATGCCGCTTGCTGTATTGCGTCAAGGATTTCGCGGTGTGCTTGGGCGTCGAAACATCGAGATCGGCGATCACGCTGCGCTTCGCCGCCTTCGGGTAGTAGAAGTTGACGGCATCGCGCACAAAGTCCGCGCAGTTCCGGGAAATCAGCTTGTACGATGCGCTGTTGGGTCCCGCGTTGTAGTGCGCGATAAATTCATCGTCCTGAGCAGGAGTCGTTTCGATCTGAAAACCGTAGAGCGTCCGGTCGTAAGCGGAGCCGATCAGTTCGTACCAATCGCCGCCCGGAGTAGCACCGGAGGGACCATCGGCGACGATATCTTCGAGATACTTTCGCCGATACTGGTCGCGGAGGGCCGCCTCGAGCTTGTTGTCCGCGAACAGCGGAATGTCAGCCGGGCTGTTGACGGCGTAAAGATAGGGATAGAGGGGAATGGCGATCCAGTCGTAGCCGGCGATCCGATGATAGCGGCTCATCACCACGCCGGGTTCTCCCGGCTGGCAGCGCCGCAAGACCGTTGGGGAGGCTGCACAGATCCGCGTCAGGTACACGGCGGCGTGGCCCGTCCCTGCCAATGCGCCATCGTAGCTGTACGGCTCCTCGAGCAGCACCGCAACGTCCGCTTGGGCACGGGGCACCAGCCAAAGGAACCAAGCCAGCATCCAGGTTAGTTTCGCGAGCCTCATCTCATTCCACGTTAGCAGCCAGCTGGACTGCTGCAACTTAGAACCCGCGAAGGCATGTTGAAGTTGCAACCCTGTACTTAAGTACATGAAAAGAAAAGAGAAAGTGAAGGAATTACCCTAGGGGGAACCAGTCCTAGAAAAACGTGTGTGGAAGCTGATTTCCGGCAGATTTTACACAGTCTGCGAGTGGGCGGTTCCATACGTACTAAAACTATATAGGCCCTCTTCGACGCGCCTTCCCGGCAGAGCTAGCCTTCGCGGACCCGATGCTGCCATCGCCGCACGCGTCTATGATCGCATGCTTGGGAGGGCGTCGGCTCGTTTCTAACAGGGGTATAGTACCGGCTGTGGCTTCGCTGCCCCAACTTTCCTATTGCATACAAAGGTGCCACTTGGCATAAAGTACGGAAGATCAGGTTAAAGTCGTTAGGCGGCGGCGCGTCCCCGGGTCTCGCAGGCGATTTTCAGGAGGGCTGTGTTTTGGTGCGATTCGCCCTGAGGAACTTCAGGAACAAGACTGGGTTCCACGAATGTCCGCGATGCAAGAGCCGGTCGGTCTGGAAAGCTGATCCGCACGGGACTCTGGAAGAGACTCTCCACCTGTTACTGAGAGTTTCGCCGTATCGCTGCGCGCGCTGCGACAAGCGCTTCATGGACGCGAAGAAAGTCAGGGCGGATGCCCCGGCGCCCCGAGTCAATCGCTGGCTGGCATACGCCCGGTCTACCGCTTCGCGGCTGATGAAATCCAAGCAGCGATCACCGTTTGAAGAAGGATTGAAACTCACTTTCGTTGCTCCGAAGCCGGAAAGACGCGAAGTGCCTGTGCGGGAATCCGAGGCGCACCTGTCCAAAGTATAGGCGCTCACGAATCAGCGTTTTTCCAGCAAATACTATATTGACATCTACAACAGACGGACTCCCTGCGCCCCGGAACGAATTTTCAGGTGGCGCGACCCATATCCGAAGCGGTCGCGTGCTACAATCCCGCCCTAAGTAACCATGCCGGACACGGTGCCCAATCTGGCGGAAACAGTGCTTGAGGTCGTCTCTCCCGACGGCGCGCGGCGCTACGTCCGCGTGACGCAAATGCCATTCTTGATCGGCCGAGGCGCGGAGACCGGCAATCATCTGCAGCTTGCCGACCGCCGCATTTCACGTAATTGCGCCGCGATCGTCACCGAAGCCAGCAAGTACTACATCGAAGATCGCGGCCAGCGCCGCGGGCTGTTCGTCAATGGCGAGAAAGTGGAAAGCCGCGAACTGCAAGACGGTGACGCGATCACTTTCGGCCTTGATGACTCGTACGAAATCATTTACCGCTCCGCGGCCAACGCCAGCACCGATTCCCTGCCGCATCTTCTGACCCGCATCGAGCACATCACCAGTTCGGAACCCAGTGGGCGGCGGTCTTCGCAAACTCAATCTTCTCTTGGAAGCCACCACGCTGCTGCATTCGCAGCTTCCGCTCGATTCGGTTCTCGGCACCATGCTCGATCACGCTGTCTCCGTCACCGACGCCGATCGCGGTCTGCTTGCTGGAAGTCGATTCTGCGGCGAACGCTCAAAGTGCGCCTGGCGCGCCGCAGCGGCGGCATGCGACTTCCGCCCGAGAGCCTCTCGCCGAGCCAGACCGCGATTCAGCTGGCGCTGCGCAGCCAATCCGCGGTGATCACCGAAGACCTCGCGCAAGCCGACATGGATTTGCAAGCCGCGCAGAGCATCGTGGCGCAGCGCCTGCGCGCCGTGGTCGTCATTCCGCTGTACGCGATGTCTCGCGCCAACACCGATCAGTCGATGATCAACATCAAGCGCGGTGATTTTCTCGGTGTGCTTTATCTCGACTCACGCCGGCCCGCCGCCTTCTCCAAGCTCGATCGCCAAATTCTGGACGCACTGGCTGCCGACGCCGCCAGCATTCTCGACAACGCACGCCTGGTCGAACGCGAGCGCGAACGCCAGCGCATGGAGCAGGAAATCGGCATCGCTCGCGACATTCAGCAAGCGCTGCTTGCCGAAAAATTTTCGGGACTATCCGCATCTCGTCCGTCAGCGGCATCAACTTCCCCTGCCTTGCGGTGGGCGGCGACTACTTTGACGTTTTTCCTCTCGGCGACAATCGCACCGCGTTCCTGCTCGCTGACGTTTCCGGCAAAGGACTCGGCGCGGCACTCTGCACGAACTTGCTGCAGGGCGCGCTCTCCGGCATGACTCTAGGCACCGATCCCGCGCGCGTCTTCAATCACGTCAATCGCTTTCTCTGCGACCACTCGGAGATCGGGCGCTACGCCACTATGTTTTTCGGCATTCTCGACGATCAAGGGCATCTCGAGTACATCAACGCCGGACATCCCTCGCCATTCCTGATTCGCAAAGGCGTCGCCGAGGATGTCTTCACCGAAGGATCGTATCCAGTGGGTCTGGTGCCTGAAGCCGAATACACCGCCGTCGGCCTGCAGCTCGAGCCCGGCGATACCCTTGTGCTGTTTAGCGATGGCGTGACCGAAGCGATGGATCCCGCCGAACAACTCTTCGGCGTTCCGCGCCTTCGCGAGTGCCTCATGGGTCACATGCAGACGCCGCTGGAAGAACTGCAGCAGACTGTGCTCCAGTCTGTCGAGAATTTTGCACGCGGCGCCAGCCAAGCAGACGACCTCACGCTTGCTGCTGGTCCGCTATCGCGCCAGCGCGTCACCAAGCGACACCGACCCGCCTGCAACGCTAACTCCAGCAGGGATCGTTCAATAGCTCCTCCCAGGTTGCGAGACCAGAGATTCATTCGCCCCGCAAAGCCGACATAGGATCGCACTCCCACAACTTGACCCGTTACGCCTTAGTGCTGTACATGTAACGGCACTAACGATGGCCATAGTCCCCAGCCCGGTGGGTAGCGACGTTCGCGGCAGCACCCGTCGGGTCGAGTCCATGCTACAAGACCTCCGGCTGGCTTTGCGCTCGCTGCGCAAGAGCCCGGGCTTCACCGCGACCGCGATCCTTACCCTGGCGCTGGGCATCGGCGCGAACACGGCGATCTTCCAACTGCTCGACGCCGTTCTCCTGAAGAGCCTGCCCATCGCAAATCCGCAGACCCTGGCGGCCGTGCAGGTCAAAGGAGGGAACCCCGGCTTTGGAATCGGTATGGGTACCGACACGAACCTCACCTATCCGCTCTGGGAGCGCATCCGCGAGAACCACGAGCCTTTTTCGACCGTCTTCGCATGGTCTGGAACTAGCTTTCAGCTTGGTCAGGGTTTGCAAGAACGCCAGGTTCGAAGCCTTTGGGTCAGCGGAGAGATGTTCAACGCGCTAGGCGTGTTGCCTTTCCGCGGGCGCCTGTTCAGCGACGAAGACGACCGCCCCGGCTGTGGAACTCCGGGCGCCGTGATCAGCTATGGGTTTTGGCAAAACGAGTTTGGCGGCCAGGATTCCGCGATCGGCCGAACCCTGATGATCGAGGATCATCCGGTGGAAGTGATCGGCGTGACGCCGCCTGTGTTTTTTGGCCTCGAGGTTGGAAGGAAGTTTGATGTCGCCATGCCGTTTTGCTCGCGCCCCAGTTTTTACGCGGGTGACGCGGGTCTTTCACGGCGCGATTACTTCTGGGTGGCAGTTATGGGCCGGCTGAAGCCGGGTTGGCCGCCGGCGCGAGCATCCGCGCTGCTTGAGGCGATCAGCCCCGGACTCATCGAAGCGACCCTGCCGGACCGATACAGCCAGCAGGCGCTCGAAACCTATCGCAAGTTCCGGCTCGCGGCGTACCCCGCGGGAAACGGCATAGGCTCACTGCGAAGGCAATTCAATACGCCGCTGTGGCTGCTGCTGGGAACCACCGGCCTCGTCCTTCTTATCGCCTGCGCTAACCTTGCGAACCTCATGCTGGCGCGTGGCAGTGCGCGCGAACGGGAGATGGCGGTCCGACTGGCGCTCGGGGCCTCGCGCTGGCAGCTGATTCGCCAGTTGCTTTCCGAAGGCGCCGTCCTGGCCGTGACTGGCGCCATCTTGGGCGGAGCTTTGGCAGGGCTGTTTAGCCGGAGTTTGGTGGAGCTTCTCAGTACGGAAGGCGATCTATTGCGGCTGGACCTAAGCGTTGACTGGCGCGTCCTGGCTTTCACCGCAGCGATCGCGGTATCGACGTGCGCCGTCTTTAGCCTCGCGCCCGCGTTTCAATCGTCTCGAGCGGAGCCCATCGACGCGCTCAAGGCGGGCGGTCGAGGAACGACGGCGGGACGTGGACGGTACTCGTTCCAGAGGACGCTGGTGATCGCACAAATTGCGGTGTCCCTGGTGCTGTTGGTTGGGGCGCTGCTCTTCGTCCGGAGCTTCCGCAATATTATGGCGGTTGACCCGGGCTTCCGGCAGAAAGGGATCGTGGTCACCTTCGTAGACTGGGCGAAACTAAAATTGCCCGCCGATCGCCACGCGCTTTTCGCACGCGACTTGCTCGACCAGGTTCGTGCAATTCCCCAAGTGGAATCCGCGGCTATCGCGACTCATGCCCCCTTTGACGGCAGTTGGACCATGGGAACCAGCGTGGAAGGCTTAGAAGGACCGTCCAAGTTTACTTGGGTAAGTCCCGGATATTTTCAAACGCTGCAAATACCCTTCGTCGCGGGCCGTGACTTCAACGAGCGTGACCTCAGCACATCGCCTCGCGTCGCCGTGGTCAGCGAAACCTTTGTGCGCAAGTTTCTCAGCGGAGAAAATCCGATCGGAAGGCTGATCCGCACCGCGCCGGAACCCTACTACCCGGCGGCAACCTACGAAATCGTCGGCGTGGTCAAGGATACGAAGTACGCGGGATTGCGCGAACGAGTCACGCCGCCCGAGGCTTTCGCACCCGCGGCGCAGTTTCCGAACCAGAGTTCTTGGGCGAACTTGATCATCCGTTCGTCATCGCCGTCTTCCAGCGTTATCCCGGCATTGCGAGAAAAGCTGGGCGCAGTCAATCCCGCGCTGTCGGTAGAGTCCGAGGTGTTGCAGAAACAAATCGAGGATGGCTTGGTGCGCGAACGGATGATGGCGCTGCTTTCGGGATTTTTCGGCGCCCTGGCCGCTCTTCTGGCCATGATCGGGCTCTACGGCCTCATCTCGTACATCATTGCGACGCGCCGAAATGAAATCGGCATACGCATGGCGCTGGGCGCGAGCCGTGGCAAAATCGTCGGCGACATCATTCGCCAGACGATGGAGCTCCTGGCGCTTGGCGTGGGAGCCGGCGTGCTTCTTTCGCTTGCCGTAACGAGAGGCGCAGGCTCGCTGCTGTTTGGACTACAGGCCAACGACCCGCTTTCTCTGGCCGCGGCATGCGTCTTTCTCGTTGTCATCGCGCTGATTGCAAGCTACGTGCCTGCCCGCCGGGCTTCCCGCATCGACCCTATGATTGCGCTTCGCTACGAGTGAATCTCGGCGCCCGGCGAAGCTCGTAAAATCTACCGCAGCGATTGACGAAATAGAGTTTACCTTCAGGGCCCACAAGCCGCGGCCTCTTGAAACTGCTGTGGCCGGGCGGCTCTTTTGTGTTTAGGCTATCAGCGTACGGCGCTGGCGCTCGTTGTGCCGAACCAGAGATGCTGAATGGCCGAGGACGCACCTCGAACTCCGCAACACATTAATCCGTGGATCGTCGCGGTCGCCGTGATGCTCAGCACCTTCATGGAGGTGTTGGACACAACGGTCGTCAATGTGTCTCTGCCGCATATCGCGGGCAGCCTGTCCGCTACGGTGGACGAAGCCACTTGGACGCTGACTTCCTACCTGGTCTCCAACGCCATCATTCTGCCGCTCACCGGATGGCTCTCCAATTTTTTCGGACGCAAGCGCATGCTCATGATGTCCGTCACCGGATTCACGATTGCGTCTTTCCTGTGCGGGCTGGCGCCCAGCTTGCCCTTCTTGATCGTCTGCCGCGTGATTCAAGGCGCTTGCGGAGGAGGCTTGCAGCCCATCTCACAAGCCGTCTTGCTCGAATCGTTTAAGCCGGAGGATCGCGGCAAGGCGATGGGCTTTTGGGGATTGGGGATCGTCGTGGCGCCGCTACTCGGCCCGGTGCTCGGTGGTTGGCTGACCGACAGCTACAGTTGGCGCTGGGTCTTTTACATCAACGTGCCGATCGGACTGGCATCGATCATCATGACGCGCCTGTTCGTCTTCGATCCGCCGTACATTCGGCGCACGTCGTCACGCGTCGACTACTGGGGCATCGGCATGCTGGCCGTCGGAATTGGCAGCTTGCAGCTCGCCCTCGACAAAGGGCAAGAAAAGGATTGGTTCGGCACCAGTTGGATCACCGCGATGATGGTGGTCGCGGCTCTCTCGATCGCCGCGTTTATTCTTTACGAGCTTTACGTTCAGGACCCGGTCGTCAACTTGCGCGTGTTCAAAAATCGCACCTATTCCACCGGAGTGTTTCTGATGTCCATGCTCGGCGTGGGACTCTACGGCACCACCGTGCTGATTCCTCTGGTTCTCCAGACACTCCTGGGATATCCCGCCCTGCGCGCAGGCATCGCCATGGCGCCCCGTGGCTTGGGATCGTTCATTGCCATGCCTCTCGTGGGCTTGATCATGATGAAGTTTGATCCACGCAAGCTGCTCACGCTGGGCATGACCATTTGCGCGCTGACGCTGTTTCAGTTTTCGCGGCTGAACCTTCAAGCTGGCTATTGGGATTTTTTCTGGCCGCAGTTTGAGATGGGCTGCGCACTGGGCCTCGTGTTTGTTCCGCTGACCACTATCAGCATGTCGCCGATACCAAAAGAAACCATGGGCAACGCCACCAGTTTGTTCAATCTGGTGCGCAACCTGGGCGGCAGCATCGGAATCTCGGCCGTTAACACCGTTCAACTGCGCCGCGCGCAAATGAACACCAACATCCTGGGAAGTCACGTCAATCCCTACAATCCCAGCGCAACGCGCATGTTGAGCGCTCTGCACCAAATGTTCATGAGCAAAGGAGCGGACACCGTTGCCGCCACTCATCGGGCCAGCGAGGTTGTTTTTCGCATGGTCGAGCGGCAGGCCAGTATGATCGCCTACAACACGGTTTTCCGGCTGCTCGGCGGCCTGTTTCTGCTGCTGATTCCGTTCATCTTGTTGATGCATCGGCCCGAATCGAAGAGTGGCCCCGCCACCATGCACTGACGGCAGCGCCGCCACGCGGATGCGTCGATTAGGTACGCGCGGCAAACATCGCTATAATCGCGCCCGCATCAGGTTAGAGGCTCTCATGTCGACAGACTCTTCACCAACACGCGGCTTCCACCTGCATAGCTACCGCGCCGAGCACGCCATGGTCGTCGAATGCCACGGCAAGTTGACCCTCGAGCATGCCCCACAGCTCCGCAACAAGGTGCGCACCCTGATTCCCGAAGAGAAGCGCATCGTCGTCGACCTCAAAGAAGTCCCCTTCATGGACAGCTCCGGTCTCGGCACGCTCGTCACCCTCTATGTTTCCGGCCGCTCCCGCGGCTGCAAACTTGAGCTCGTCAACGTCAGCGCCGCTCTGCGCACCCTTCTCGGCATGACCAACCTCCTTTCGCTCTTCGAGCAAGCCGGCCGTTACGGCGGCAAACTTCCGTAGCATCTACCTGCCGGCATTCCGCTGTCATCAACGTCAGTACATCCGCGAAGTCGTTCCTCGCACAGAATCGCTCTCCTTGACTCGCGTAGTTGTTGCACTGTACCCTTACATAGGTACAGCATACAATTATGTTCTTCAAGCTTAACCCCACCACCGGACAGCCTCTCTACCTGCAATTGATGCAGCAGATCCGGCACGCCACGGAAACTGGAGCGCTACGGGATGGCGATCAGTTGCCCGGCATTCGCACGCTTGCCGAGGAACTGGTCGTCAGCCCCAATACCGTCGTCAAAGCTTATTCCGAACTCGAGCACGAAGGACTTCTTGAGCTGCGTCAAGGCTCCGGAGCCTTCGTCACCGTAAAACGCCGGACCCGCTCTCTGACCGATCACGTCCAAATCGCGCGCAAACGCATTCGCGATTTGATCGAGCGTCTACGCGACGATGGCTTGTTGGATGAAGAAATCCGCCGCGCTTTCGAGGCCGAACTCCTCCATCCCGCCGAGATTGTGAGCAAGAAGTGACGAACGCACCAGTCATTCAGACGCACGCTCTCTGCAAATCATACGGAAGTGTCAACGCGGTCCGATCTTTGAATCTCGCTGTCGAGCCGGCTCGCATCACCGCGTTTCTCGGTCGCAATGGCGCGGGTAAGAGCACCACCATCAAGATGCTGCTAGGCATGATCCGGCCCACGACGGGCGAGGCCGCCGTGCTCGGCACCCGCATCGCTGATTTTGAGGCGAGCCGCCAAGTCCGTGGCCGCATCGCCTACGTCGCGGAGAACAAGCCTCTGTACGGCTACATGACCGTGGAGCAGATGATTCGCTTTGCGCGTTCGTTCTACTCCGATTGGCGCACCGAGGTCGCGCACAAGCTCCTGAAAGAATACGAACTTCCGGTCGACCGCAAGATCGCATCGCTTTCCAAGGGAATGCGCACCAAGCTTGCGTTGTTACTGGCGTTCGCGCGCCGCCCGGAGCTGTTGATCCTGGATGAGCCGAGTGAAGGCCTCGATCCTGTGGGCATCGAGCACTTGTTGCAAATGCTCGTTGCCCAGGCCGCGGATGGCGTCGCGGTATTTTTCTCCTCGCATCAGATTGCCGAGGTCGAGCGCATCGCGGATCACGTCTGCATTCTGGATAAGGGCTGCTTGCTGGTCGACGCTCCGCTAGATCAGTTACGCGAGTTCTACCGGCGCATCGATCTGGTCTTCTCCTCCGCTCCAGCCGAAAAGGATTTTCGCATTTCCGGAGTCGAGAGGATCCAAACCAGCGGCCGCCAGATAAGCGTATTTGCATCTCGCAACGTGGAAGCTGTGATCGAGCGCGCGCGCGATTTGCAGGCCGTTTCCGTGCAGGTCGCCCCTGTCGGCCTGCGCGATATTTTTCTCGAAACGGTAAAGGAGAACTAAGCCATGCTCTGGTACAAGGCTTGGCTCGAGACCCGCGCGCGATTCCTGATTTCCCTAGCCTCGGTCGTCGTCATCCTTATCTTCTTCGTCCACCATGCGGAAAGCATCTTGCCCCGTGAACCCAAGGGGAATACCTACGAACTATTCTTCTTCGCGCACTTCTATCTCGCGGGCCTCTGGCTGCTCTCCGTCATCCTGCTGGGCATGGGAGGACTCCTGCGAGAAAAGACTGCTGGGGTCTCCTCGTTCACCCTGGCCCTGCCGGTGAGTCGCGCGCGATTGATGTGGGTCCGCATTGCGACCGGCGTTCTCGAGTCGATCGCATTGGGCATAGTGCCCTGGGTAGCGATCCTTGTGGTCTCCGCGCTCGCCGGACGGCCATTCTTCGTCTCGCAGGCCTGCTTGTATGTTCTCTTGCTGGTCGGAGGCGGCCTCGTCTATTTCGCAATCTCGGTTTTGATCTCCACGCTATTTGAAGGCGAATACACTGCCCCGGCCGTCGCCTACGGCATCGTCATTCTGGTGGGAATCATCTCCGGCAGCATCAACAAGCTGCGGCCTTTTCTCGACCTCTGGCGCTTCATCACCGCCGACAACTACTACAACAAAAGCACGCATCTTCTCTCAGCGCCCGTGCCCTGGTTCGGTATCGCCGCCTGCCTGTCGGTGGCAACCCTTCTATTGTTTGCATCGGTCAGAGTAACCGAAAGACGAGAGTTCTGACCGCGCCCTGGTTGCGGCAGCGACTCCCAGCGGCCAAAGTCTCGTCATACTAAGATTGTCATCCAACCTACCCGCCAAGGGTAGGTGGAGGACCTCAACGTAATGTCCGTCGCTTCAAGTTCACAACGATCCCGAACCTATCCCGCCACATTTCCCTCGGCCTCCCCAACTATCTCCTTGCCCTTCAACAATCTACAGAATTTCCTTGACATCTACGTACCCTTATGATAATATAAGTTTTGAAAGTCGCCCCTAACTCAGCCCGTTCTTTTGTCTCTCTGCGCTCCCCGCGTCGTAGCGTTACTTCCCCTCTTCTCGTCTTGCGTCTGCTCCTGTGCACACACAGGAGGCCCTGCAACCGTTTTGGAATCAGTGGGATACTTCACAGTTCCCATCACACCCGGGGGGGTTGGGGGAAAGCGAACAGCAGGCGAAACCAGGCACTCCCAGCCGTTCGCTCCACCTGCGACGCTGCTTGCCAAGCGCCATCTCCTTGCTGCAAGCTACCCGCCGCTTCCGGGGAGGCTTCATGCGTAAGCTAATTTTCGGCACTTGTCTCTTGTGGACGCTAACTTTCGGTCAAGCCCAAGCGCAAACTGCGCCGGCTACCACCGTAATTCGCGCCGGCGTCCTGATCGACGGCGCCAGCGATGCACCCCGCAAGAACCAGCTCATCTTCATCCGCGGCGATCGCATCGAAAAGGTCGTCGACGCCGCCTCGGCTCAGGTTCCTGCTGGCGCCACCGTCATCGACCTTTCCTCGTCCACCGTGCTCCCCGGTTTGATCGATTCGCACACACACATCTTCCTGTTCGGCGAGGACCCTGCCAAGGGCGGCTACGACGCGAATATTTTGAACGCAGGCATTGCCTTGCGCGCCGCGCGAGCAACCTTCGCCTGCCGCCGCGCGCTGGAGCAAGGATTCACGACGCTGCGCGATGTTGAAACCGAAGGCGCGGGCTACGGCGACGTGGAAATCAAGCAAGCCATCGCTGAAGGCACCATCCCTGGGCCACGTCTGTTTTGCGCCACGCGCGCCATTTCCACCACCGGCGGCTACAACCTGGAAGGCTACGCGCCCGAACTCGACATGCCCAAGGGCGCGCAGATCGTCGACGGCCCGGTGCAAGCTCGCAAAGCCGCGCGCGAACAGCTCGACCACGGCGCCGACTGGATCAAGGTGTACATGACGCACCGCTCGTGGATCGATAAGCAGGGTAATCTCGTTTCGCAACCCACGCTGACCGTGGAGGAGCTAAGAGCCATCGTGGACGAAGCCCACGGCTGGCAAAAGAAAGTTGCCTGCCACGCCTACAACGGGATCGGCTTGCAGCGCGCGCTCGATGGCGGGTGCGATTCCATCGAGCATGGCCTGGAAATCACCGACGCGCAAATCACGCAAATGGCCCGCCAGGGCACGTGGTATTGCCCAACGCTCGCGGTCTACTACACCGATTGGGCTCCGGCCGACACGCCGGCAGGTAAGCGTGACCGCGCGCGTGCCGCGGTGCACGAAGCTTCGTTCAAGAAAGCGCTGGCAGCCCATTTGAAAATTGTTTTTGGCACCGATATCGGCGGAATCCCCTGGACCGAACCGATCGCTCAGGAATTTTCAAGAATGGTGGGATTCGGAATGTCCCCGATGAACGCGATCCAGGCCGCGACCTCGCGCGCCTCCGAGCTGCTCGACATGAAGGGCGAGATCGGCGTTCTCGCGCCCGGCGCCTACGCCGACGTGATCGCCGTCTCGGGGGACCCGCTGAAAGATATCAGCGTGCTCGAACACGTCCGCTTCGTAATGCACGACGGCGCCGTCTTTAAAAACGAGGCCGCCAAATGAGGGCAGGCCGTCACTTAAGCGACAACCTTCACGCCCTTCCAGAAAGCGATGTGATCCTTGATCTCCGCCGCGGCCGCCTTTGGTTGCGGGTAATACCACGCCGCGTTGTCGTTCTTGATGCCGTCCACTTCCACGTGGTAGTAGTGCGCAGTTCCCTTCCACGGACACTCCGTGGTGTGACTGCTCGGCTTCAGAAATTCTTTCTTAACGGCATTTGCCGGAAAATACTGATTCCCTTCCACAACCGCGCACGCATTGCTTTCCGCGATCACTTTGCCGCCCCAGGTTGCCTTGGCCATCTTCGATCTCTCCGTTCTCTTAGCCTGTCTCGCCGATCCGGCGTTCTACTCCGCCAGTATCGCACACACAATTTAGATGCAGCGGTCGGCGCGGCGATCCATGAATTTGTGAACTGTTTGCTACAATCTACCGCGCTTAACTGGAGGGTCGTCCATGGCTGAACAAAATTTCGCCAATCATACCAAGTACGTTCCGCCGTTTCATTTTTTTGTCATGCCAGTGTTGCTGGTCAACCTGGTTTGGAAGGCTCGTGTGTTGTGGCAAACAGGCCTTACGTTTCCTGCTATTTTCGGCGTGGTTTTCGCGATGGCTTTGATTCTGGGCTTTCTCAGCGCGCGTCTCTTCGCGCTGACCGTGCAGGATCGCGTCATCCGGCTGGAGGAGCAGCTGCGCTATCAGCGTTTGCTTCCCGCCGATCTGCAGCCGCGCATCGGTGAGTTCACGCGCGACCAGTTCGTCTCGCTGCGTTTCGCCAGCGACGCGGAGCTGCCCTCGCTGGCGCGAAAAGTGCTCGACGAAAAAATGACGCAACGCAAAGCGATCAAGCAACTCGTGAAAAACTGGAAGCCCGACTATCTGCGCGCGTAAAGTCTCGGAGGCTGTACGAGCTGACGAATTCTGGCGCGGGATCAGCGCGCAGGCTGCGCTGCCGCCGCGCCTTCGATCTCGGCGATGTCTTGCTGAGTGAGCTTGAGCTCACCCGCGGTCATCACGCCCTCGGCTTGCTTCGCGTTTCGCGCGCCGACGATCGCGCCGGTGACCGCGGGAAAGCGCAACGTCCAGGCGATCGCGACTTCACCGGCGGAGCGTTTGCATCGCGCACCCACCACTTTGAGCCGCTCGACCAGCTCGAGATTCTTCGAGAGCCGCGGCTCGATGAATTCCGGTTTGCCCTTGCGCCAATCGTCGGCGGGAAGATTCAAAGCACGCTCGCGCGTCATCGCCCCGGTCAGCATGCCGGAAAGCATTGGCGAATAGTTGATGACGCCGATATGCCGCGATTCGCAATACGGTAGAAGGTCTGCTTCGATTTTGCGGCGAAGCATCGAGTACGGCGGCTGATCGGAAGTTACCGGTGCGATCTTCTCGATGCGCTTAATTTGCTCGACGCTGTAATTTGAGACGGCAATCCAGCGCACCTTGCCTTCCTTCTGCAGGCCGGCAAGCGTCTGCCACGATTCTTCAATCTCTGGCCCATCATTTTCGGGCGGCCAGTGAATTTGATAGAGGTCGATGACATCAATCTGCAGGCGGCGCAAACTGTCTTCGCATTCTTGTCGGAGCGATTCCGCTTTGTGCACTTTCGTGACGCGCCCCTGCGCGTCCCAGCGCATCGCGCATTTGGTAAAAACGTAGGGACGCGCGCCGCGCCATTCTTTCAGTGCACGTGCGACGACTTCTTCAGAATGCCCGATGCCGTAGACCGCGGCAGTGTCGATCCAGTTGACGCCTAGTTCGAGCGCGCGGTGAATCGCAGCGACGGAATCGGCGTCTTGCTGCGGCCCCCAGCCAAAGTCATAACCAGCGCCGCCAATGGCCCACGCGCCGAATCCTACGGGTGTGATCATCAAATCGGAATTTCCCAGCTTGCGGGTCTGCATCAAAGCCTCCGGGGTGTGACTCCAACATTTTAGATCATGGCAAAGGAAGCAGACCAGGTAAAGGAGGTACAGGAAGTGAAGGAAAAGGGGGAGGCTAGTTGGCGGTGAAGGCGGCGTCTAACGAAGTGGTCTCGCCGTCGGGATTGGCGAGCACAAACTGTTGTGGGCCGGCGGTCATTTTGGGAGTGACGAAGGTGAGGGTGTTCATGTCTTTGAGGTTTACGGCGACTTTATTTCCGCCGATCGTTGCCGTCGTTCCGGACTGGAAGCCGCTGCCGCGAATCGTCACACTTGTGCCGCCTGCGGCGGGTCCACTTGCTGGTGAGAGCGTTCCGGTTCCGAGCGGGACGCTCGTGAGTTGCACAATCGTGAGGCCCGACGTGGTGAGCGCGAAAATGCGCTGGCCGTTTTCGTCGACAGTGATGAAGCTCGCGTGCAGCGCGTCGATATCCCCAGAAGTCGCTGCCAACGGCTCGGTCAAGAGCACGCGAAGGCGCAGCAGCCCACTGTGCGCATCGAAGATGTCGATGCCGGCCTGTGGACCGGTGAACGGCACTCCAGGTTGTGGCGGAGGTTGCGCTGGGCCAGTCAAGAACGGCTGATACACCAAGGCTCCGCTGGGGTGCATAGCGATGCCCGGCACGGGCGTGCGTGCAGACAGTTGCTCGGCGGGCGGCACGAACGCGTTCAGCAAGGTGAGATTCGAATCGGCCGCGTGGACTTCGATGACGCCGCCAGGAACGGTGACAAAACGGGTTCCATCGGCTGCAGCAGCGAGATCGTTTGTAGTCTCATTCGCCGAAGACAGTGTGAAAGTGCCGAGCGCGGCGTCCCAAAAACCGAACGGTCCGCCGGGAGAAGTCGCGTACGAGAAAAAGACGCGATCGCCGAGCGCATCACCTTCCACGACGGGCGACGCAGCCAAACCAGACAGAACGGATTGTGGAGGCTGTTGAAGCGCTGGAGGACTTGCCGACAGGTTGATTTCCGAGAGGCACGCCGTGCACATCCCGGAGGAAGTCGCCGCTCCACTGAAGGCCACAAATAAAGATTGGGCCTTGGTCGCGGCGAGGCGTGCTGGGTTATAGCCGCTGGCGGCGACTGGAACAACCTCCGCCGGAATCGCTGGGGTATCGGGATTCAGGAGGTAGATGTTTTGCGACCCGAAGTCGGCGGCGAAGAGTTGCGAACCATCCGGCGTGAGGGCCAGACCGCGGACGTCGTCATCCGGACACGGGCCCGGCGATTTGAAGCTGGGGCAGTAGAGGGCCAGGGTGTATGGCTTGAAAGTAGAGGCTTGCAAATCAAAGACGTCAATCGACCCAGGCGCGCTGAAGTAGAGGAACTGACGCTGTTGGTCATAGAGCACAAACTTATACGGTGAGGGCTGTCCGTTGAATGCGGGATTGGCGTAAACCTGGGAGCTGTAGCCAAGGGAGCTCTGGACGGTGATGGCAAGAGTCGCGGAGTGCGAAAGTGAGCCGCTGGCGCCTTGCGCAGTGACGGTGAAATTTCCAGTAGCGGCGCCCGGCGTGACGCCAAAGAACACGGACACGCTGGCGCCAGCGGCGACGCTGAATGGGCTGGCGGGGTTGGAGACGACGCCGGCGGGCAAACCTGCGAGCGACACCAGGACGGAGCCGGTAAAGCCATCTTCGCCATTGACCGCGATGCTGACCGGCCCGCTGGTGCTTCCCTGCATTACGGAGACAGAATTGGAAGAGAGGGAGAGAGAGAAATCAGCGGAGGGAGTGGCCGTTGCAGCGGAAGTTTGCGAGGAGCCGCCGCCGCAACCGTAAGAAACCAGAAAAGCGTGAATTAGCACAGAGGACACAGATAAGAAGTGGCGAGTGGCGAGTAGCGAGTGGCGAGCGAAGGCCGGAACGACGGGCTGACGCGCGTTGGGGCTGGGCACGTGCGGACCTCAGGCTTCTTGGAGCGAAGCAGGGGCCACACGTTACAGAGCTACATATTTACTTGTCAAGTTAATAAATATGGCGAACGATGAGGGGAAAACGAAAAGCGGCGCAGGCTTTGCGCCTACGCCGCCGTTGCAAAATGGCCCGCCCTCAAAAATGTTGCAGCTAGATCGTCTTGCCTGCTGCCGCGCCCGCCGGAGCAGAAGACTTCGCGAACGCGCTGTGCGAAGAGTCCTTATCGGCAGTCTTGTCGATCTCGATGGAGCCCTTGAAGTAGGCGCCATCCTCGATCATGATGCGCGAGGTGGTGAGGTCGCCGTTCACGGAGCCATCTTTCTTGATCTCGATCCGGTCTTTCGCGCGAAGGTTGCCCTTCACGGTGCCGTACACCACGACCTCGCGGGCAATGATGTCGGCGGTGACTTTGGCGGTAGCGCCGACGGTGAGCTTCCGCTCATCGAGCTGGATCAGTCCTTCGACCGAGCCGTCGATCAGCAGATCTTCACTACCGGAGATCTCGCCCTTCACATGCAGGCTGGAACCGAGCCGAGCGCTGGAGCGGTCGCCGGTTGCACCTAGTGGACGCATCGAATCTGTACTCATCGCGGGTTTTCCCTCCCAAGTCGCCGGAACAGATTTCGGCGGTTGATTGATTATCGGACTAGTTGGCTCCGGCTGCGCGGCTTGCGGCGTATCCGGTTTCTTATTTCCCCACATCGGTCGATCCCCCAGAGACAGCACCCCAAAGAGGTAATCGGCTGGGGCACAGCAAACTCTAGACCCTGGCATTGCAGGCGGCAAATAAAGCGTGCGGGGGTCGTTCCAGAAGGTTACTGGACTATGGTACAGGGTTTCGGTTTTTGTTCGGACGAGGTGCGGGGGAATGCGGAGCCTTGCAGGGGTTGACGTTGAGATCCTTCGGCGATCCTTGTCGGATCGCCTCAGGATGACATGGGTGGGGTGGCGGCGAGAGGCGGAAGTACCGATTTGCGCCAGGACGCGGCCTTGGCCGTGAGAGCCCCGTCCCTACATAGGGAGTGGCGCCTACTTTCTCTAGGCGGTGGGCTTGTCGGGGACGGGTTGCGTGGCTAGGAAATCGTTGGCGAAGCGCGTCGAGTAGGAGTCGAGGAGTTGCTGGACGCGCTCGGCCTTGGCCGATTTGAGCACGAAACCCGCGTGGTGATATTTCGATACGCGATAGACGATTTCGGGATCGGTATAGGCCGAGGTATCGGGATGCTCCTGACGCGCGAGGCAAAGGATTACGCCTGCATGATCCTGGCGGACTGGCGGGAGTGTATACGGCTGTTTGCCCGCGCCGATTTCGAGGCGCGCCCACTCACGCCATAGATTGATGTTGCTTGCGGCCTCGACCACCTCCGCGATGTACGCGCCGCCGACACGCGCGGCGATTTCGAGGAAGTAGAACTTGCCGTCGGCATTGGAGCGGAGGAACTCGGCGTGGGTGACGCCGCGAACGGAGCCAAGGCCTTCGATCACTCGGCGGTTGACGTCGAACAAGGTCTTGGTGTCAGCAGCTTCGCGAGGCAGTGAGCGCGTGGTGAAGACACCGCCCTGATGGGAGACATCGAGCGGCGGCGCGCCGTAAGCGTGGGCCTCGGCGAAGACGACCTCTCGCTCGGAAACGACGCTATCCACGTGATAGACGCTGCCGGGGATGAATTGCTCGAGCAGATAAAAGGATTGTTTGTCACCGAGTTGATCGAGCCATGGCCAGAGATCGCCGGGGGCATGAATTTTCTTCATGCCGATTCCGGAGGCTTGCGAGCGCGGCTTTAGAAGCCACGGTCCGGGGACGCGATTCATAAATTCGCGGAGATTGTCGTAGTTGAGGACGTGGGCGAACTCCGGGACGAGAATGCCGATCTCTTTGGCGCGGGCGCGCATGGCCAATTTGTCGCGGAAATAGCGCACCGTCGTGAGCCCCATGCCGGGAATGCGCATGTGTTCGCGCAGGGCGGAGACATTTTCCATGTCGAATTCGTCGAGAGCGACGATGCGGTCGATCGGCTGGGAGCGGGCCATGTAGCTGACCGTATAGATCAAATGCTCGAGCGATAGCTCTTCGGGCATGAAGAACGTTTCGTCGATGGACTCGCGCGGCCAGTCGCCGTTGCGGAATTTCTCGACGGTGAGGAGAAGAACGCGGCAGCCGAGGGACTTGGAGGTGCGGAGAAATTCCTGCCCTTTTTCGTAAGAGCTGACGGCGAGGATGGTGAGTGGACGGGACGAGGACATGGAGGGCGGATTATAGCGCGGGGCGAGGGAGAAAAAGCAGCCGCTGATTGCGACGAGGCTAGGGTAAACGGAGGCTTTGGATGATGGGCTCGACGTCCTGGCGAACTTGATCGAATTGCTCCGCGGGCACGCGGATGAAGAATTGGGCAATCGATTTGTCGTTGCGGATCCAGACCAGGTACTCGACCATGCTGGTCTTGCCTTGCTTGTAGTCCGCGACACAGGACAGCGCACGCTGCCCGGCGATGTCGCGCGAATCATAACTATTTGAACGAACGCGATAGTCTTTGAGCCCGTCTTTCTCTTTTCGCTGCGAAACCTTGGAGTCGACATCCGCCATGAGCACGTGGTCGGTCTCTTCGGGCGTCAGTGGCGTGGGCTTGTTGAAGAGGCGATAGTACAAGCTGATGAGCGCATAAGTTTGCCAGTCGCGTATGGAAACCGTGGTGGCTCGCTCCGGTTTGCCTTCACCTTCCCAGCCGCGATCCCACCAGCGAAGCGATTTGAACGGGACAGAGCGCGGTGGGAGACGGAAGGAAACCTTAAAGTCGCGATCGAGGTATGCCGTGCTTCCGTCCTCCATTTTCTTTGTGGTGTAGATAGCTTGAGGGGCAGCGGTGAGAGTCAACAACGTCAGGACGAGAGAGGTGGTGGCAAGGAGCCTGAGGGCCGTTAGGGTGGCCAGCGAATGGGATCGCGGCATGGCTTACACCGGAAAAAGCGGCGGCAAGCCGCCGCACTCCAAGGCGCCGATTATATAGCGATGCCTGGTGAGGGATACAGAAATTGCAGAACGCGGCCGATGCGCTGGGCCCACGCGGCTTCGTTGTGCTCGCCGCCCTCGACGCGTTCGTAGTGAAGATCCTCACCCAAACGCCATCCTTTTTGTAGCAGCACGTCGCGAAATTGTTCAACGTCCGGAACGATCCGCGGGCCTTCCTTGGTGCCGATGTCCAGCCAGATGCTGGGCCGCGGCTGGACGGGCGCGGCAGCAGCGAAGCGATGAATCATGCGCTGGTTCCACCAAACCGAGGGCGAGAGCGCGGCGATCTTGCCGAACGTTTGCGGGAGCTTGAGGCCGAAGTATAAGGAGACCAGCGCGCCGAGCGAGGAGCCGCCGATGCCGGTGCGCGACGCTTCGGGCACAGCGCGATATTGCTGCTGGACGAACGGCATCACCTCTTGCAGCAGAAATTTCGCGTAGCGGTCGGCGCGGCCGCCGCCGAGCTTGGGTGTTTTAGTGGGTGTGTACTCGAAGATGCGGGATTTTCCGGTGTTGTAGATGCCGACGATGAGGAGGGGCTCGACCGCGCCGGCAGTAATCAGTTGATCGGCGGCGCCCTGGACGTTCCAGTCGACGCCGGCAAAGGCGGTGGTGCGGTCGAAGAGGTTCTGGCCGTCGTGCAAGTAGAGGACGGGAAAGCGCCGCCACGGCTGATCGTCGTAGCCGGGTGGGAGATAGACGATCAAATCGCGCTGATTGCGCAAGAAGCGCGAGTGAAAGCCCTCATGTTTGCGGAGCTGGCCGGCGCTCACGGGGCGATGGTCACCAACAGATCTTTGGCTTCGACGTGTTGACCGGGCGCAACGAGAAGTTTTGTGACGCGCCCCGCGATCGGCGCGTAGATATTGGACTGCATCTTCATGGCTTCCAGCGTGAGCAATTTTGCGCCGCGCTCAACGGAGTGATTCGCCTGGACGGCAACGCCGGAGACCACGCCGGCGGTAGGAGCCGCGACTTGTCCGGGGTCGGCGGGATCGGCCTTGGGATGTGCGCGCTCGACGACGCGAAGGGCGCGATCGCGAACGTTCACTTCGCGGGGCTGTCCATTCAACTCGAAAAATAGGGTGCGGGTACCATCGGGATGCGGATTGCTGGCGGTCAGGAATTTGACGATGAGCGTTTTGCCGGACTCGATTTCGATCGTGATCTCTTCGCCAGACTTCAATCCGTAGAAGAACGGCGGCGTGGGAAGAACGCTGACATCGGCGTAGGTCTGGCGGAATTTGTCGTACTTGAGAAAGACTTCGGGATAGAGCAGATAGCTCAGCAGGTCGTCACGGCGAACGACGTGTCCGACTTTTTTCTCGAGCGCTTTCTGCTCGTCTTCAAATTTGGCGGGCTCCATGTTGGCGTCAGGCCTTCCCTTGAGCGGAGCGGCGCCACGCAGGATGATTTTTTGCAGTTTCTTAGGCCAGCCGCCCGGCGGCACGCCCAGAACGCCGGAAAACATTTCGACGACGGAGTTGGGCAGAGATAGATCGTGCTTCTCGTCGAGCTTCAGCAGATCCGTCGGCTGCATCTCTTTCGCCATCAGAAAAAGCGTCATGTCGCCGACGACCTTGCTGGAGGGCGTGACCTTCACGATGTCACCGAAGAGCTGGTTCACCTCGGCGTAGGTTTTCTCGACTTCGCGCCAGCGATGGCCCAAGCCCATCGCGGCGGCTTGTTCGCGCAGGTTAGTGTACTGGCCGCCGGGAATTTCGTGCTGATAGAGGCGGGCGGTCCCAGCTTTCGGGCCGGAGTCGAACGGCAAGTAATAGGTGCGCACGGTTTCCCAGTAGTCGTCGCATTCGTTCAGCGCTTCGATGTCGAGTTGCGTGTCGCGGGGGGTGTGGCGGAGCGACTCGACGATGGAGTTGAGATTCGGCTGGCTGGTGCCGCCGCTCATCGAGGCGATTGCGGCATCGGCTACGTCGACGCCGGCGTCGGCAGCTTTGAGGATCGAGGCCGCGTTTAGGCCGCTGGTGTCGTGCGTATGAAAGTGGATGGGGACGCTGATCTCTTCGCGAAGCGCGCGGACCAATTCGTACGCGGCGTAGGGCTTACACAGGCCGGCCATGTCTTTAATGGCCAGAAAATGCGCGCCGAGCTTTTCGAGCTGCTTGGCCATGGTGACGTAATATTTCAGCGAATACTTCGGGCGCGAGTCGTCGAGAATGTCGCCGGTGTAGCAGATGGCCGGCTCGCAGACGGCGCCGGTTTCGAGCGCGGCGTCGATGGAGACACGCATGTTGTCGATGGAATTGAGCGAATCAAAGACGCGGAAAATGTCGATGCCCTGCGCGTGGGCTTCGCGGACAAATTCGCGGATTACATTGTCCGGATAGGAGGCGTAGCCGACGGCGTTTGCGCCACGGAGAAGCATCTGAAAACAAATGTTGGGAACGCGCTGACGAAGTTCGCGCAGGCGCTGCCAGGGATCTTCGTGGAGGAAACGCAGCGAGGTATCGAACGTCGCGCCGCCCCACATCTCCAGACTGAAAAGGTTCGGCAGCCGCTGAGCCACGACGCTGGCGGTGGCGAGTAGATCGTAGGTGCGGACACGCGTGGCCATCAGCGACTGGTGGGCGTCGCGAAATGTGGTGTCGGTGATCAGCAGGCGCTTTTCTTTTCGCGCCCAGGCGGCAAATTTTGCTGGGCCCAGCTTCAGCAAGAGTTGGCGCGAACCAGAAGGCGGCGCGATGCCCGGCGCCGCGGGTACGACTGCCACTTCCAGCGTCTCGGGGACTTTCTTGCCTTTCACTTCCGGATTGCCGTTGAGAATCACGTCACCGAGGTACGAGAGCACCTTGGTGGCACGATCGCCGCGGCGCGGAAAGCGGAACAACTCCGGAGAATCATCGAGAAAAGAAGTGGTCAGCTCTCCAGCGCGAAACTTCGGATGATTTACAACGTTTTCCACGAAGGGGATGTTCGTGGTTACGCCGCGGATGCGGAATTCGCGCAGCGCGCGGTCCATGCGGCGGCAGGCTTCGGGCAAGTTCTTGCCCCAGGCGGTGACTTTGACCAGAAGCGAGTCGTAATACGCGGCAAGAACCGCACCGGCGTAGGCCGTGCCGCCATCGAGGCGAATCCCAAAACCTGCGGGCGAACGATAGGTCGAAATCTTGCCGTAGTCGGGGGCGAAATTCCTTTCCGGATCTTCGGTCGTCACGCGGCATTGCAACGCGGCACCGTACAGCGGCACGCTCGGCTGCTTCGGCAAGGAAAGGGGCGCCTCGTGCAGCTTGTGCCCTTGCGCGATCAGAATTTGCGCGCTGCACCAGGTCGATGCCGGTGACCATTTCCGTGACGGTGTGCTCAACCTGAATTCGCGGGTTGACTTCGATGAAGTACCACTTCTGCGCATCGACGTCGTACAGAAACTCAACGGTTCCTGCGTTGCGGTAGTTTGCCTTGCGCGCCAGCCGAACCGCCGCATCGCACAATTCATCGCGCACGCTCGACGGCAAGTTAGCCGCAGGCGCCACTTCCACCACTTTCTGGTGGCGGCGCTGCACGGAACAATCGCGCTCGTAGAGATGTAGCAAGATTGCCGTGGTGGTCCGCGAGGATTTGCACCTCGAGGTGCCTTGCTCGCGGAAGATATTTCTCCAGGAAGACCGAAGCGTCGCCGAACGCCGATCGCGCCTCGCCCTGCGCTTCTTCCAGACTAGTATCGAGCTGGGCAGAGTCGCGCACAACGCGCATTCCGCGGCCGCCTCCGCCCATTGCGGCCTTCACGATCACTGGGTAGCCGATTTCACTCGCGATTTTGTGTGCTTCGCTCGCGGACTTAACCGGATCTTCAGTACCCGGCAGTACCGGCACGCCCGCAGACGCCGCCAGCCGCCGCGCAGCCGTCTTGTCGCCAAGAAGTTCCAGCAGCGCAGGCGTGGGGCCTACGAATGTAATCCCCGCCTTTTCGCACGCACGCGCAAACGCCGGATTTTCGGACAAGAATCCATATCCCGGGTGTATCGCGTCAACGCCCCGCTCTTTCGCAAGGGCTACGATCCCCACAATGTCGAGATACGCCTCGACGGGTCCTTTGCCGGCGCCAACCTGATAGGCCTCGTCCGCTTTGAACCGGTGCAGTCCCAGCCGGTCCTCTTGGGAATAGATGCCGACGGTACGCAATCCCAGCTCGGTCGCCGCGCGAAAGATGCGAATGGCGATTTCGCTGCGGTTGGCAGCCAGCAATTTTTGAATCGGTTTGGTCTTCATCATCCGCAAGCAATCAAAGGGTGGCGCAAAACCCAACATTGTTTCACGAAGCGCGCGCGGTGCAGCAGCAGTTTATTCGATTCGATGGAAAAACAAAATTCATGCAGACGATGGAGAGCAGCCGGCGACTTGGGACGATCTCAGGGCGCGACCGGCGAAGCCTCCGCGGTGACCGGCGGGGGCGCGGCGTTCTTCAACTGTTGCAGGTCGGTCTCTACCTTGTTCCAGACTTTTGGCTTGCGCTTGGTGGCATTCGGAGAATTGGGGTCGGCATAGAACGCCAACATTTCCGCGCGGATCTCCGGCGAAGCACTCGCAAATTTCTGCTCCGCCAACTTATCCAGCAGCGCCGCGTGGGTGTCATCGTTCATGCGGTACTTCCCTGGTGGAGTCACTTCGCCGAGGTCGAAATTGTCGTTTAGCAATTCCAACTGCCCTTCGTCATGTTGTTTCAAAAGGTTCCGGTAGCGGTCCAGCGCGGCGTTGAAGCTGTCTTCGAACATCTGTTCGGTCTGGGGCGTTGGTGTGCGCAGTTGCAAGACCCTGAGAGGGCCGATTTTCGGGAGCAGCTTGTAAAGAAATGCGAGAAACTTCTCTCCAAAAGTGGGCTCTTGATACTGTCTTGCCCCATTGCTTCTCGTAGCTCGCGCGAGATAAGATTGTAGAGGAATTTTCTTTTCGTGATGCCCGGCTGGTCCTTTTGGATCTCGTCTTTCTTTAGTGTCCATGCGATGCGCGTCGCTTTGGGAATCAGCTTGCTGACATCCCGGCGGTAAGAGCCCAGCACCTTGTCCTCGTCGGTCAGCACCATCTTCAGGTCCAGGCCATAAGTTTCTTGGAAGGCCTGCTCCAGGAGCGGCGCGGCCACTTCAAAACCGATGAAATCGTGGTAGCTGTCCGGCGCGTAGCGCTGACTGCGCGACCTCGAGCACGTCGAAACCGAACTCCGTTTTCACGTGGGCGAGTGGATCTTCCTCATAGGTAACAATAGTCACCGTATTTCTTTTTCAACTTGGGATAAAGGAGCGGGACCGCGCGATTGGTTCCGATACGATGGCCGTCGTTGTCGGCGGCGTAATGAGACAGCGCGCCGAGCGCGAAGGCATATCCGTTCACATCCTTGGAGTCGCGCAGCAGAGCGAGCATGAAGTCACCGCTGCGCACGTAGTGCGTCAGATCGCTGAAGAACATGCTGCCGTGCGGGTAGTAACCCATGTCCTGCACGATGGCCCCGCCATAGGCGTATCCATGGGCCTCGCGCAATTGGTCCTTCGTTGCGTTGGGGAACCGCTTGACCAGCAGTGGCCGGATGTTGGCGTCCCAGGCCGACGTCAATGATGGCTTCATGTGCGAGCACGGAATATGCCGAGCACTGCGACGGCAGGCCGAGGAGCAACGCCAAAATCAGCAGAGCCGCACACGCCCTTGCACAACGGTTGTCTCGGGCCGGTGTGCATCATTCTTGGTGAATCCTCGATTCTGTTTCGCTCAGCGGGGGGCACGCTGCGGGCCACGATCCGTCTAACAGCCTACATAATAGACTCACGGCGCGCCGCATTGGTTGCGGAAGTCTGCGGCTTAGGTTCCAGCCGAGCAGGTCGTGGGCCGTAAAGTACGAAAGACGGCCGGTTGGCCGCCTCACGTTCTGCCTTCGCTTCTTGGCGACTTTTCCCCACGATCAGTATTTTCTGAGCACGCCAATCACGCGGCCCTGAATCTTCACGTCGTTGGCCGGGACGATGATCGGCGCCATTTCCGAGTTCGCCGGCTGCAACCGGATCTTCCCCGGGCCTTCGCGATAAAACCTCTTCAGCGTCGCTTCGTCGCCGCTCACCAGCGCCACCACGATCTCGCCCTGGATTGGCCACTTGCGTCTGCTCGCACACCACAAAATCCCCGTCCATGATGTGGTCTTCAATCATCGAGCTGCCCTTCACCTGCAGCACAAAGGAGTTGCCGCCGCGCGCAAAATCGCCCAGCGAGATCGTCTCCCGCTCTTCAACGGCTTCCAGCGGCCGGCCCGCCGCGATGCGCCCGACCAGCGGAAGCTCCTGGATCTTGCGCTCGATCACCTGCTCCTTCACCGACTTCGGCAACTGCAAAATCTCGATCGAGCGGCTCTGGTTGTAGCCGCGGCGGATAAAACCCTTCTTTTCCAGCGTGGTGATGTGCTTGTGCACGGTCGCGAGCGAGGTCAGCTTCATGCCCTTGCCGATCTCTTCAAAGCTTGGCGCATAGCCGTGCTTGGTTTCAAACGACCACCAGGAAGTCGAGCACTTCCTTTTGCCGCTTGGTTAGGGCCATTAGGGAGTGACCTCCACTGCATCTCGTGAGCCGGCGGCGCTGCGCGGCGGACCGTCCGTGACACCAACTTAGGCGAAAAGAAAGCGAACGTCAAGCGAAAGTTCCTCGCGCATGTTCCATCATTCGTGAATCGCTTTGTCACGAGATGCAGACATCAGATGATACTACAACGACTGCATGAACGCCGTCCCAATCGACGCGTCGGCGTCGGTCACGGTCAGCTTGGCGTGATTGCCATCGTCGGCAGCTGCTCTTATCGTCGTTCGGGGTTCTGCTCGGGACTTTGGGATTTTCGTTCTCGTTTGGTCTGATCACACCGGCTAGCGCCTCACGGTCCGTGTTGTGCAAGTCATGACCGTTGCGATGATGATCATTTTCCTCGCCGTCTGCGTGTTCGGGATCTTTCACCGGCATTGGCGTTGCTCCGCCTCAAGAATTGGGCGCGCATTCGCGACGCTTGGTTTGGGCAGGCATTACCGCTCCGATTTGCTGCATTCATCATCGCTGTTGTATGTCATGGATTCCCATCCGCGACTGCTCCGGGCACTCCTCCACAACTCTCGTACCTTTGCTCCGTATTCTTCATCGGTTGTCATTCTACGGAGCCCCGCTCAGCGATCGCCGTTTGGTGGCTGATTCTCTTTACTGCGGCAAATCGGTTACCGCCCAATTCGCCGTGCAGGCCCAATGCTAGAGCCTTGGCGGGTCCGTTCAGAGCGATTCCTCGCCACGCAAGTGCTCGCCGGCACGACCCCGATTGCCTCTACGTCTTGCCGTAATTGCGTGGCGTCTTCCTGGTCAGCGTTCCGAATCATCTGTTTCCATTGGTTGTCCTGATGCCCGCGCCCGCCATTTTCTTTGGCTGTCCGTGATCTTCGAGGTGTTCCTGGGGAAGCGCTCTTCTATCGCTTGGGGACTACTCTACGCTGCCGCCGGTGTTGGCTTGCTGAAACTCAAGCGCTGGAGCTACTCACTGACCGCGATCCTTCAAGCCCTCGGCATGAGCGAACGTCGTGATCAGTACCGCCAGCCCAAATCTCGACGCCGTCATGCGAGGAGACCATCTCCTCCATGAGCTTGGCTCCAACGCTCACTATACGGCTCAGTGGATGCGACCATTTCCGCCCATTCTCTTTCGTATTCGCGCTCGTCGTCCCGGTGATCGTTCTGACGATCCTTTTCTACTATCGCTCTCGGTTTATGCAGCTTCCGACGCCGCTTCGCGCGGTTGACCGCAAAATTGGCAAATTCTGACAAACCATCACCTTTCCGTCGCGGCCTAACTGGCCCGACATCCACCACTCGGATGTAACCTGCCGCTCCTCGCATCGCGTCCTTCTCTAAGAACACATTGCCGCGCGGCGGACTCTCTCCCCGCCGCGCGCGGGCCGGTGTGGTATTCTTTTTAGGTCGGCTTCCGGCGGTCGGCCTCGGCATCCATTACGCTTACCGCACCGTCCTAATCCATGACGATTGAGCCGTGCTCCTCCTGTGGAAAAATCGAGGAGCTCATCCAAGATGGGGTCAGGGGTCCATGTCGACTGTCATTGAAACTCCGTTGTCCCGTATTCGTCCGGAAAAGATAGACCAGGCAGTCATTCGCTTCGCCGGGGACTCCGGCGACGGCATGCAGATCACCGGCAGCCAGTTCACCAACACCGTCGCGCTCTACGGCAACGACATCGCCACTTTCCCGGACTTCCCCGCCGAAATTCGCGCCCCTGCCGGCACGCTCCCTGGGGTCAGCGGCTACCAGCTCCATTTCGCCTCCAACGACGTTTTCACCCCTGGCGACTCCGTCGACGTGCTGATCGCCATGAACCCGGCAGCCCTCAAGGTCAATGTCGCGGACCTGAAGGCCAACGGCATCCTGATCGTCAACTCCGACAGCTTCAAGGAAAACGACCTGCGCAAGGCGCAGATGACCTCGAACCCCCTCGAAGATCATTCGCTCGACAAGTTCCGCCTGTTCTCCGTCGAGCTGGAACGCCTGACGCGCGTGGCGCTCGAGCATCTCGGCCTGGACGCCAAGTCCATGGACCGCTGCAAGAATTTCTTCGCGCTGGGCATGTGCTACTGGCTGTACAACCGCTCGATGGAGTCCACCAACCGGTGGATCCAAGACAAATTCAAGAACAAGCCGCTTGCTGGTGGAAGCCAACAAGCTGGCCATGAAGGCGGGCTACTCCTACTGCGAAGCCACCGAAGCCTTCCAGATCAGCTACGAAATCCCGCCCGCGAAGCTTTCTCCTGGCGTGTACCGTAACCTCAGCGGGAACCAAGCGCTGGCGTTGGGCTTCGTCACCGCGTCCCAGAAGTCCGGCCTGCGTCTCTTCCAGGGCAGCTATCCGATTACGCCCGCTTCGGACATCTTGCACGAGCTTTCGCAATACAAAGACTTTGGCGTCATGACCTTTCAAGCCGAGGATGAGATCGCTGCGGTCACCTCCGCGATTGGCGCGGCCTATGCCGGCGCGCTGGCTATCACCACAACGTCCGGCCCGGGCATGGCGCTGAAGACCGAAGCCATTGGACTGGCGGTGGCGGTCGAGATTCCGCTGGTGATTTGCGATATCCAGCGCGGCGGTCCCTCGACGGGTCTGCCGACGAAAACCGAGCAAGCCGACCTGCTGCAAGCGCTGTTCGGCCGCAACTCGGAGGCTCCCGTTCCGATCGTCGCCCCTGCCACTCCCAGCGATTGCTTCTGGGCCGCGCTCGAGGCTAGCCGCATCGCAGTGAAGTACATGGTGCCGGTGATTATCCTGTCGGACGGCTACCTCGCCAACGGCGCCGAGCCGTGGCTCATCCCGAACGTCGCCGAAATTCCGGAATTCAAGGTGCAGTTCGCAAAGGAACCCAATTCTCCCAACGGCTATCTACCCTATAAACGCGATCCGCAAACGCTGGCACGCCCGTGGGCGGTTCCCGGAACACCCGGACTCGAGCATCGCGTTGGCGGCTTGGAGAAGCAAGACGTCACCGGCAACATCAACTACGAGCCGCTGAACCACGAGAACATGGTGCGCATCCGCGCCGCGAAGGTTGCCGGCAGTCGCGCAAGACATTCCGGACGCCGTCCCCGCAGGCGACGCGCAAGGCGATCTGCTGATCATCGCGTGGGGCTCGACGCACGGCGCCATCACCGCCGCCGTGAAGGCCCAGCGCGCCGAAGGCCGCAAGATCGGCCACGTTCACCTGCGCCACCTGAATCCGCTGCCGTCGAACCTAGGTGACCTGATCAAGTGCTACAAGCAGGTGCTGGTTCCCGAGCTCAATATGGGCCAGCTTCTGTGGGTTCTGCGCGCCAAGTATCTGGTGGACGCAATCGGCCTGAACAAAATCCAAGGCCGCCCGTTCAAGCAAAGCGAATTAGAACAAAAAATCGAAGAGTTGTTGGGGGTTTAGTCCATGTCAACGGCCACGCTGCCGCCTATCACGCCGCTCACGAAGAAGGATTTCCAGACCGACCAGGAGGTCCGCTGGTGCCCGGGCTGCGGCGATTACGCCATTCTTTCCGCCGTGCAATCAGTTTTCCCTGATCTCGGCATCAAACGGGAGAATTTCGTTGTCGTTTCCGGCATCGGCTGTTCCAGCCGCTTCCCGTATTACATGAACACGTTTGGCTTCCACACGATTCATGGCCGTGCGCCTGCGGTCGCCACCGGCATCAAGGCGATTCGGCCAGACCTGGAAGTGTGGGTCGCCACAGGTGACGGTGACGCCCTGTCCATCGGTGGCAATCACACCATTCACATGCTGCGCCGCAACGTCGGCCTGAAAGTTCTGCTCTTCAACAACAAGATTTACGGGCTGACCAAGGGCCAATACTCGCCCACTTCCGAAGTCAACAAGAAGACCAAGTCCACGCCGTTCGGATCGGTGGATCGCCCGTTCAATCCGGTGTCCCTCGCAATCGGTGCGGAAGCCACGTTCGTGGCGCGCTCCGTCGACGTCTTCCAGGGACATTTGAAAGAGACCCTAAAGCATGCCGCTGCCCACAAAGGATCGGCGTTCATCGAGATTCTGCAGAACTGCAATATCTTCAACGATGGCGCGTGGTTTTCGCTCACCGAGCGCGACGCTCGCACCGAGCACATCCTGCAACTCGAACATGGCAAGCCACTCGTCTACGGCAAGAACCGCGACAAAGGCATCCGCTGGAAGCCCGACGGCGACATCGAAGTCGTCTCGCTCGGCAATGGCATCACCGAGAGCGATCTAGTGATTCATGACGCGCACCATCCGCGGCCGTCGTACGCATTTTTGCTTTCCCACATGGAGCATCGCCCTGGATTCCCCACTCCTATCGGCGTGTTCCGCGCGTGGGACGATCTGCCGCGCTACGAAGATGTCATGAACCAGCAGATCAAAGACGTAATCGCCAAGCGCGGCGCCGGTGACTTGAGCAAACTGCTGCACGCCGGCGATACCTGGGAAGTCCGCTAGCGGCGCCGTTCATCGCACCGCCGTACAGAATTTCCTGTGGAAAAATTTGCGCGGTCCTAGAGCTCTCGGCGAGCGATGTACCTCGCCTCTGCTTCACTGGCAACTAACTCATTCTCTGGTCTTTACCAAAATTTTCCTGTCTGGCGCGACCTTGGCACGATTCGCGCCATCTGAATAACATCCCAGAGCGCGGTATAATAGAAGGGACAAACATGCGCATCCGTACTATCCTTACGCTGGCAACTCTGTTCCTCACGTGTTTTACCGTCGCCGCCTGGTCGACACCGCTCACTAACCAGCCCGCGAGCAGACCTTTCGACCCGGCGACGCAGAACGGGTACGTCTCTGGTAGGATTTCCTCGATCAGAGGCGCCTCTTTCTCCGTTGACGTGAAGAAGAGTCAGGATCTTGTGACACTCACGTTTCTTATCGATGACGCCACGAAGATTGACGGCAAGCTCGTAGTGGGATCCGCGGTTACCGTCGATTATCGCAACGATGGCGCCGACAATATTGCGGTCCACGTCGTCGTGCAATCAGCGGTTCGCTCGTATTAGTCTCGGTCGCCGGCACGGCGATATCGCACAAAGGAGTTTTATTTTCAGTCCCCGGCCCCGGCGTAGCATATCTTCGCTCTTGCCCAAGGGGAAGTTTCTATGCGCACCACACTGAAAATCGTTTTGCCGTTGATTATCAGCGTTGTAGTGGTGTCTCTGTTTTTTGCCGCCTATCAAGTCCGCACGCAGAAACGCCTCCTGCGCAACGACCTTTCTCGCCGCGCGGAAATTCTGGGCGAAAGCCTCCAGGAAAATGTCGAGCCGCTTTTTGACCGCCCCTTACCCGACAAGAGCTTGCAGCGTTTGGTTGACCGCTTCGGCCAGCGCGAACATCTGAAGGGCATCGCGGTCTACAACGCCGGTGGCACCGCTCTGGCCTTGACTCCTGGTTTGCAGCCGATTTTCCAGACGCGCCCGGCCACCGCGACTCACGCGGCTCTGCGTGACGCAGGCTTAGGCGAGTTCGTCAACATCGACAACCTGCCGATGCACGTCTACGCGCTACCACTTCATCGCAACGGGCAGGCCGTCGGGACGCTGCTAATGGTCCACGACACCAGTTACATCGACACGCAGGTTTCGCACACTCTTCGCGATTCTCTCTTGAATGTGCTGGTGCAGACCTTGTTCATCGCCATTCTTGCGCTCGTTCTGGTTCGCTGGACGCTGACCGGGCCGCTGACGAGGACTGCAAAGTGGCTGCGCACGCTGCGCACCGGCCAGGAAACAGGCCAGCCGCCGAATATTCCTCCCGCAGGCGGGCAAGGCGAAATCTTCGATCAGATCCATCGCGAGGTCGCGCATCTCGCTCGCGACCTCAACGCCGCTCGCGCTACCGCCGAAGAGGAAGCGCGCCTTCGCGAGTCAGGCGTTTCGCTATGGACCGCGGAGCGTCTTCGCGTCAGCCTTAGCAACAAGCTGCAGAACAAGCCACTCTTCGTGGTTTCCAACCGCGAGCCTTACATGCACGTTTTCAACAACGGCAGCAACGGCTCGATGCAAGTCATCGTCCCCGCGAGCGGCTTGGTGACCGCGCTCGAACCTGTGCTGCTCGCCTCCAACGGTACGTGGATCGCCAACGGCTCCGGCAACGCCGATCGCGAAGTGGTGGACGCGCGCGACCGCCTGCGCGTCCCGCCCGACAATCCCGCCTACACCCTCCGCCGCGTGTGGCTCAGCGCCGAAGAAGAAAAGGGCTATTACGAAGGCTTCGCCAACGAGGGCCTCTGGCCGCTCTGCCACATCGCTCACACCCGCCCGATTTTCCGCCCTGAGGACTGGCTCTGCTATCAAGAAGTCAACCGGCGTTTCGCCGACGCGGTCCTCACGGAAATGGAAGGCGTGGAATCACCGATCGTTCTGGCCCAGGATTATCATTTTGCCTTGCTCCCGCGCATGATCAAGGAAGCCCGCCCCGACGCGCGCGTCGCCATCTTCTGGCACATTCCCTGGCCCAATCCGGAAGTTTTCGGCATTTGCCCTTGGCAGCGCGAATTGATCGACGGCCTCCTCGGCGCCGACCTGATCGGCTTTCACATCCAGTCCCATTGCAACAATTTTCTATCCTGCGTGGACCGCTCCGTCGAGGCGCTCACTGCGTGGGATCGCTTCGACGTAAATCGCCAGGGCCACCTCACCCGCGTCCGCCCGTACCCCATCAGCGTCTCTTTCTCGGAGAATGGCCACTCGCCCGAGCCCAATCGAAGCATGGGCGAGCAGGTCGCCGCCATCTGCAACGACCTCAACATTCACGCAAGTTTGCTGGGCGTCGGCGTGGACCGCGTCGATTACACCAAAGGAATCCTCGAGCGCTTCCGGGGCATCGAGCGCTTTCTCGAACTGAATCCTTCCTACCAGCGCCGCTTCTCGTTCATACAAATCGCTGCGCCTAGCCGCACCAATATCGATCGGTACCAAAAATTGCTGGACGAAGTCACCGCCGAAGCCGCTCGTATCAACGCCAGGTTTCAGGCCGGTCGCTGGATGCCTATCGTTCTGTTGAAAAAGCATCACTCCCATGAACAGATCACGCGCTTTTACCGCGCCGCCTCCGTGTGCCTGGTTACCGCGCTGCACGACGGCATGAATCTCGTCGCCAAGGAATTTGTCGCCTCGCGCGATGATGGTCACGGTGTCTTGATCCTCAGCACCTTCGCCGGCGCCGCTCTCGAGCTCGGCGACGCTCTGCTCGTCAATCCCTACGACGTACAGCAGGTTGCCGGCGCCATTCTGCGCGCTTTGGAAATGCCCAGCGAAGAGCAAGCCACCCGCATGGACCACATGCGCACCCAGGTGCGCGAAAATAATGTCTATCGCTGGGCCGCCAATCTCCTCTCCGACCTTACCGACATCCGCATCGACGCTCCAGAACGCATCGAAGTGCAATGACGCCGCCGGTCCGTGCGGTCCCGCGTCTCTTGTCGCACTGGGACCGCGTAGCTCATCGAATTCGCAGGCATTCTCGCGTCGTTATTTTTCTCGATTTCGACGGCACAGTGGTAGCCATCGCTCCCCGCCCCGAACTGGTGCGCCTCACGGCCGCTGCTCGCAAAATCCTGCGGCGACTAGCGCATCATCCTCGGGTCACCGTCGTAATGATCAGCGGGCGCCGCCGCGCCGAACTTCTCAAGCACATTGGCATCCGGGGCATCCACTATCTGGGGCTGTACGGCTGGGAACGCAGCGCGAATTCAGCGGTTCCGGCGAGCGTTAGTGCCGCCCTTCGCCGCGCTCGCGTGCAACTTCAAAATCATCTTCGCGCTTATCCCGACGCTTGGATCGAGAACAAACGCAGCGGCCTATCGGTTCATTTGCTCGACGTTCCTGCCGCCAACCAACCGCGCATTCGACGCCAGCTCCGCGCCTGGCTGAAGCCTTTTCGGAAGCATTTGCGCTCCTCGGAGAATATTCGCGACGTAGATGTCCTGCCCCGCTCTTTCCCCGGCAAAGGACTCGCCGTCCGCCGCTTCCTCGCTCCGCCGGCCTTTCGTCGCGCTTTTCCCCTCTATTTCGGGGATGATTTCTCCGACGAGTCTGGCTTTACCGCCGTCCGCCGGGGCATTTCCGTTCACGTCGGCAAGGGCCGCACGACTCGCGCACGCTACATCGTGCATAACCCGGCCGAAGTTGCCACAGCACTCGCCAAACTCGAAGCAGTCCTTTCCGAGCGCTAGTAGCAGATCGAAATGCGTAGGCGATCGATCACTCTTTCATCCGGCTGCGGATTTTTTGCCGCAGCGCAACCTCGCGCGGGGAGCCACCTCCCCGCGCGAGCCATTTTTCTAAACTGTTCACGCTGATCTTGTAGACGGTAGGCGCCTGCCACACTTCCACCTGCAGCGTCATCGTCTCCAGCGCCGCTTCCCGGCTCCACGCGCCCCGGCGAAATTGGTGCAAAGCCACGCACGCCGCCTCGTACAAGGATCCTGCGCTGACCTGCACTGCGTGCTCCACGCCCTCGAGATCCCGGAGTCTTACGATGCACTTTCGGGGTTCCACCATGAGGGGATCATATCACTATTTTCGCTTTTTGTTCGCTATAGGCATTCCCCACTCCTTAGGTCTCTCTACATAATCCACCCTATGGACTCGACTCCACACGTGCGGGAATATGTGCTCCGAGGCGGGATTCAAAGCTCGCTGACTAGAGGGAAAAGGGGGAGACGGTGCCTGTCGACGAGATCGACAGGGCAGCGATTGGACGTCTTTCCTCTTTTCCCTCGTCCAAAGACTCGGTGAAGACTTGCTGTTTGTGCTTCCTGGCGTGCTGCCCTCAGATCCTCAAACTTTTCTGACGCTACTTCAGTAGGTAACCGCCCAGCCCACCACCGTCATCGTCAACACCAGCAGCAGAGCTCCCACACTCACCAAACTTAGCGCTTTTCCATGTCCCAGCAGATAGTCCCGCGACTCCGCATCGCTGCACAGCAGCACCACGACCACCAGCACGACGCCCCATGCCAGCGCCGCAGGTACGCCAGGGTATCTCCCGATCATCGCCAGGAATTGTCCCGGCGGTTGCCCGGCCGGAACCCACCACGGCAGCATGGGCGCCACTCCCGCCGCCAGCGAAAAAGTCAGCAGCTTCCGCGTGAACCATCCTTTGACCCTGGGCCGCGCTTCTTTCCACACTAGAAAGTCCCACGCCAGCAGCCCGATCGCGAGCGGCACCCAGCCGTACATCGCGGCCTTATAGTCGAACCACAGCCAGGCGCGAAACACGCCTCGCGCATGTTCGCTCGCGGTCAGCCGCGGCAGCAACAGCATCGCCACCAGCGCGTTGCACGCCACCGCTACCATCAATGTCACTAAACTCATCAATTGAAACCAGTGGCGCGTCGCCGACACTTTACAGCGCGTGCACACCGATTGTTTCGGCAGGAAATTCAGTCCACAGCGTTCGCAGAACACGTTGCTCTCCCAGACTAGGCTTCGGGAATCGAGCCGGTGCTCCCCATAAGATTACCGTTGCGGCGTCTCAAAAAACTACTGGTCTGACGTTCAGCAAAACGGTCAGTTGCACCGGAGTTTCGCGCACCAGTCCCTAGTAGGGGCGCAGCATACTGCGCCCCAGCTTGGCAACCGAGCCAACTTCTAAGAAGATTTTTCTTAGGTTTAGTTGAAACGCAGGACTACGCGACTCAAAACTGAAAGTAAATGAACGGACTCGAGTCCACCGCGGCAAAAAGATAAAACACCACAATCCACGTCATCATCAGAAACCCAAGCACCAACCCATTTGTCGGCAGCAACGCGTACGTGCCCGCCTTCGGATGCGGCCGGATCGCAAAGCGGCTCGTTCCCGAATACAGACGCTCGGCCCACAGCGGCGCGTACATCCTGCGCTGCCCGGCAACCGCCTCGACGCCCGCATTCGCATATCTCCCGATCCAATGCGCCAGCACTACGAACGGCACGATCAAGTACAGCCAAAAGTACACGTACTGCACGCCAACGGAATCGATCCCCACCATCTTGCGCAAAACGATCATCGCCGAAGAGAAATCCTGCGCGCGAAACAGAACCCAGCAGAAGCATACGTACACGTAGGTCGTCGCCCAACCCAGCACCGCCGGAACCTTCCACGTTCTTTCTTTACCGCTGTCCAACCACAGCTTATGCATCGCCAGCGCCAAACCGTGCGCCGCCCCCCACACCACAAACGTCCAGCTCGCCCCATGCCACAATCCACCAAGCAGCATGGTGATCGTCAAATTGATGTACGTCCGGATCTTGCCCTTGCGGTTTCCGCCCAGCGGAATGTACAGGTAATCCCGCAGCCATTGCGACAACGTGATGTGCCACCGGCGCCAAAACTCCGTAATCGACACCGACGAGTACGGCATGTTGAAATTTTCCGGCAGATCGAATCCGATGACTCGCGAAATGCCGATCGCAATGTCCGAGTACCCCGAAAAGTCGCAGTAAATCTGTAGCGAATAGGCGATCACCGCCGACCAGATCGTACCGCTCGAATAGATCGCGGGATGCTTGAACACCGCATCCACGAACGTCGCCAGGCGGTCGGCCACCAGCAGCTTTTTCGAGAAGCCTAGCGCCACCAGTTGCAGCCCAACGAACGCGCGCGGCCAGGACGGCTTCAGCGATCGCGTCATCTGCGGCAAGAACACCGACGCCCGCACGATTGGCCCGGCTACCAACTCCGGGAAATACGTGACGAACATCGCGTACTTCCACCAGCTGCGGCAGGGCTCGATGTGTCCCCGGTACACATCGATCGTGTAGCTCATCGTTTTGAACGTATAAAACGAGATTCCCACCGGCAGCAGAATATGCAGCGCCGGAATATCCTTGCCCATCAGCTCGGCGAAGTTGTGCACGAAGAAGCCTGCGTACTTGAAGTACCCAAGCAGGCCCAGATTCGACACGACGCTGAACACCAGCCAAAACTTTCGCCCCTTCACATCCGTTGCCTGGCTGATGCGCAGTGCGCAGAAATAATCGATCACACTCGGCGTGGCCAGCAGGAACAGGTACCACGGATTCCAATACCCGTAGAAAACGATGCTCGCCAGCAGGATCGCCAGTTGCCGTTGCCATCGCGTCCGGCAAACCGCCAGCACGGCCAGCACCACCAGGAAAAACTTTACGAAGATGAAGGAAGTAAAGACCATTCGTCGCTCAGCGTAAAGAATTCAGCCAATCGTCAAGCTCGTCGGCCACCAGTTGATGTCCGCGCGCATTCAAATGCCCTATTCCCGGCGCGAAGTCTGAAAATCCCCGGACTAGATTGTGGTGTGCCACCAGATCGTTCACCATCCGGCCGCGCAGGCTCCGGCACTCGATCCCTTTCGCCTTGCACTCCGCCAGCAATGCTCGCTCCTGCGGTTCCTCAGGCGCATCCGCCGCAAACGGCTGCGCGGGCGTGTAGAGGATGTACAGCTTTTCGCCATACGACTCTTTCAATCCGCGCACGATCAAATCCATAGCGTTCCCGGACGTTTCCTTCGCCAGCATGTCGCCGTCCTGCGCGCTTGCCTTGTGTTCGGCGAGCTGCGGTTTTATGTCCAGCTGGAACCTCAATGCCGACGCGTAGATCAGCCCGGACTCTTTCAGTTTCCGCGCAAGGCGGCCGCCGTAAGACGGCGCGCGCCCGCGCACGGCGTCCGGCTTAAGTCCCTCGGCGACCACTTCTCCATTCCGTTCCACCAGCCGCGCGGTTTCTCCCGCCGTGCTGCCGAAGTCGCCGTCATTCATGATCAGAAAGATCCGCTTGGACGGAAATTTCTCCAGCAATAGTGGCGCTACATAAACGTAGTCAGGCCCGTCCGCGCCGCTCCATCCATACTGGAGCACGTTCCACGGCTTTCCTTCCGCTCGCAAACTGCGCTCCAGCACCGCGCCCATGGTTTGCGCGTCGGCCACCTGAAACGCTTCCACATGCGAATCGCCTACGATCAACACATTGGGCGCCCCGGCAATCTGCGGGTTTCCCGTCAAACGCAGCCCGTTCGCCCCAAAATGCGATTTCGCCAATCCTTCCCTGAAGTTGCGGATCTCGCTTCCGTCGCCGTTTTCGTACTTCCCCGAAAAATTGTGCAGTACCAATTCCATGAAAAGGACCGCCAGCCCGCAGCCGCAGACAAACCACAGCCAGGCGTGGCGCTGCGTCGGTGCTCTCACTCCACGAGGCCTGCGAGGGCTATTTGGTTGTTCCACGATTTGGCGTTCCACGATTCTGCGATCCAGGATAGGAGGCGCACGGTCTTACCACCTGCACCCGGTCAATTATAATCCCGGCTGCGACACCCCGTCCTTCGGCGCGCGCTCCTGTGCCCCAGGCACAATCGTCCTCAAGACTAACTATCGCGTCAAACCCCGGCGGCATCAATAGGACTACTGCTTCACTGGGCTTAGTACTTCGTTGAAATCCACACGGTTTGAGGAAAATAACTGTTAACTGGACAGGACACATCATCCGTATCTCCGCGGCAGGATTCCCGCGCTCACTGGCTCTGAGGCTTCTGGATCTCCTGGTCGGTATGCACGGAGAACAACATGAAACTCCCGAACGTGTGATACGTGATGGTGCGGTAGTCGTCGAATTCGCAGTAGGCGTCCACATCCCTCGGCAGCCAGATGCTCACGTTCTGTGTTCGGAACTGGACCGGAGCGTAGTCGATCGACAGGTACCAGTTCCGTACGTGCATCGCGGCAACCCCCTCCATCATGCCCGTCTCCAGGTGCATCACCTCGCCGGAGTCAGGGGCAATCCATGCTCGTCCTTTGAGCAGAGCCGGATACACGCCGCTCTGGTCGTGGAACGAGACCGTATGGCTCGCCCGATCCCTCCGCTGCTGAAAATGCACCACCCACGCAGGTTGGCCGTTCCATTTCGTCGTGCCTTCGCAGCTCATTTCGTAGTCGTCTTGCATCTCCGGAAGAAAAATTAAGGCTAGGTCCGGCAAACCCACATCCCGCGAGCTGGCCGGAAACGCATGGCTTCCGCGCGCTGGACTGCGGCTCTCTTGCACGGAGGTTCCTCTCGGACCTTGCTCGAAAATCACGACGTAGTCGAACGTTCCTGCTCCGACTTCCCGCGGCGTGCCGTTGCTATTCAGCGCCTTGTATTCGATGTTTTCCTGTGCGGTGAAGTTTTGCAGATTGGTGATCAGGTCATTCGCGCGCGCGCCGGCCCGTTTGAGTGCGTCGGAAAGCACGCACGGCGCCGACGACAACGCGCGAGAATGCAACGGTCCATCGACGTTCGGAGGCGCCCAGGATAGAATCCGGCTCTTCGGTTTCTTCTCCGCGCCTTGCGCCTGATGCGCCTCCGCCAAGCCGGGTATGACCGTGGCGCTCGCCAGCGTCCACGCGCAGCCCGCGCACAACGCCGCAACAAGCACTGCTTCGCTTCCTCGCTTACTCTTCACAAATCCCATGGTCGGGTTGCATGTGGGTACCGCTCTTCTAACAGTTCGTTGAAAAATCCCGTCCCACTGCAACTTTAATGCAAGAGAACTCGTCTGAGTGAAAGGAAGGCGAAGGAGGCGAGTATATGCGCGGCGACGATGACCTGCAAGAAGGGATTTTCAGCTACATTTCTCCGGAGAAGCGTGTTCCCGCGGATCATCCGTTGCGACCGATCCGCAAAATGGTGGACGAGATCCTGAAGGAGATGTCGCCCAAGTTCGCGAAGCTGTACTCCCATGTGGGGCGCCCGTCGATTGCCCCGGAGCGGCTCTTGAGGTCACTGCTGTTGCAGGTTTTCTACTCGGTGCGCAGTGAGCGCATGCTGATCGAGCAACTACAGTACAACCTGCTGTTCCGGTGGTTTGTGGGGATGGAGATGGACGAAGCGGTGTGGAATCACGCGGTGTATAGCAAGAATCGGGAGCGTTTGCTGAACGAAGAGATCGCCGAGGGGTTTTTCCAACGGGTGCTGGAACGAGCCAGGCCGTACATGTCGGATGAACATTTCACGGTGGACGGAACGTTGATCGAGGCTTGGGCCAGTCATAAGAGTTTCCGGCCCAAGGACGGGACCGGGAAGCCTCCCGAACCGGGAGGAGATGTCGACTTTCGCGGAGAAAAGCGCAAGAACCAGACGCATGAATCGACGACCGATCCGGATTCTCGGTTATTCACCAAGTCCAGCGGAAGCCAGGCGAAGCTAAGCTACATGGGACATGTATTGATGGAAAATCGTAACGGGCTATTGGTGCAGACGTTTCTGACCGAGGCGAGTGGACGAGCGGAACGAGATGCCGCGATGCTCATGGCCGAAGCGATCCCTCCGGGAAAGCGCGTGACGTTGGGAGGGGACAAGAACTATGACACGCGGGAATTCGTCCGAGAACTGCGGGGGATGAACATCACTCCGCATGTGGCGCAGAACACGACCAATCGGAGGAGCGCGGTGGACGAGCGGACCACGAGGCACGCCGGGTATGAGATGAGTCAGCGGAAGCGCAAACGAGTGGAGCAGTCGTTCGGATGGATGAAGATGGTCGGGATGTTAAGGAAAGTGAAGTTGCGAGGGATCGACAAGGTCGGGTGGCTGTTCACTTTCACCGGCGCTGCTTACAACCTCTGCCGATTGCGAAACCTGATGGCGGAAGCATGACACCGGGTTCCTCTTTGGACCAGCTGAGCGGATAGAACGACCTCAACGACTCCTACGCAACGCAGTGGATAACCTTGAAATTCAGAACCGAGGTCTCACAAAACTCGATTCTTCAACGAGCTGCTAATAGCTCGTTCCCGAAACAAAGGCAAGACGCGTGTTATTCCCACCGCCAACCCGGTGCCGCGCAGCCCTCTGCCCATCACTTTCTGCGAAAACCTTCCCGCATCGCACAGCATCCAATTTGCCAGGGTGGTGTCCGCGGTGGCGAAGCGTGTCCCCAGCCGACCGAAACTTCCCGCCACGGCCAGGGTTCGTTAGTTCTGGATTTCGGTAGTTGCGCAAAGCGCCGGATTTCGGCGAAAATCAAGGCCCGCTCTCCCCGGGCGGCGGGTCCCAACGTGGTGCCGCCCCGCACAGCACCATAGGATGCGCAACCAGCCGTCATCTCCAGCCGGCTTGATGGATGAACACGATTTACGCATCGTGAGGCCCCGCACCTCCGATGCCTTGGCTGTAAGGGAGACTTGCATCATGTCCACCTCCACCGATTCTCTCGCGGCGCTCAACTCTCCAGGCGAGCGGCGTTTCTATCCTCGCGTCGCCCCGTCCCGCCCGATCTACGTCACGTTTGGTCGCGATAATCTCGGCATGCTCCTGAACCTCGGCGAGAACGGCCTTCTCGTGTCCACGCCCATCGCACTCGATCTCAATTCCGTCTTTCGTGTTTCTCTTCGCCTCCATGGCGTAGCAAAACCCATCGACGTCCACGTTCGCACCGTCTGGACAACCGAATCGACCAAGCGCGCCGGCATCCAACTCCTGGATCTCTCCGAGCACGACCGCGAACAACTTCGCAAGTGGGGCGCTCTGGAACTCAGCCGTCAGGAAAACGCGGAGCCTGCGATTCCGCGGGCGCAAGGAAGTAGCGAACCCCCACAAGAAGAACCCGCCCCACCCCCGCCCGCAGTCGAATTCGCCAAGAAGCCCGAGAACGCATTCGGACCATTCTTCGACCCTCCTCTGCCCACAATCGCACCGGCGGATGTCGGCTACCCCGCGCCGCCACGACCCCCTACTCAATTTGGCAAGAAGTCGGAAAATGCATTCGGACCATCGTTCGACCCGCCTTTGCACGAAATCGCCCCGGCGGATGTTGGCTACCCAATACCGCAACTCCTCGCCGCCTCGCGGCGCTATCGCAGAAAGAGGTCTGCCACGCCGGCGATCGTAGCTTGGAGCGTGTTAGCCGCGGTGATCTGCCTGGCGGCCGCTTTGTTCTTTGACCCGAGCCTTGCGCAGCGGTTCGCCAATCGCTCGAACGCAAGCCCAATTCAGAGTGCCTATTCGAACGTTCCCGGTCCTCTACCCGGCGCGCTCGATACGCAGGTGCCGGCCACCTCAAATCCGTCGCCGTCGATTCCAGACGTTCCCTCGGCCAAGACGGCGTCTCCGCGGCGTTCAACTTCCGACGCAGATCTGGATTCCCCTTCTGCTGACACGACGGCAAAATATGTAGATCCCAAGCCATTCACGCGTAACGCACGCAAAACAGATGCCGCGTCGGCGTCGAAACCTTTCGCGGCAGCCGCCGACTCTCCGTCGGCCATCACTACCCACTCATCGAATTCAGATTCAGCGCAATTCGCAGCGAACGCAGTCCCGAGCACACTCCCAACCGCAATCACGTCTGCTCCCTTGGCAAGTCAGCCGTTAGCCGCCATCCCCACCCCTGTCGCTCCGGCACTTTCCACAAAGTCCGCGGTCGTCGGCTCGATCAACAACTCCGCCACTTCAATACCCGCGCCCGCAACCCCAAGCATCGCACCCGCCACCCAGCCGTTAGGCGCCTCCGCAAGCTCAAGTGCTCCGCGCTCCACTTGGCCAAGCTCCAGAACGCCGGTCAGCGCTGGTAAATCATCCTTCTTCCACCTTGGCTCTAGCTCCGGTGTAGTTCAAATGGACGCAGGTTCGGGCGCTGTCACCGAGATCACTCCGCCGAGAGGCCTTGGTTCATCCTTTGTGAATCTGCCTGGCGAGCGCGTCCTCGATTCACCCACGGTCACCATGCACGTTCAGCGCTCCGTTCTGGTATCTGCCGACCATTGGGTCTGGCGCACTCACAAGAAAGTTACGATCGGCGAGCTCACTTCGCGAATCGATCCGCAAGTCTCCCATCTCCCGGTCACTTCCGGCTCCATCACCGTGCAAGCCACCATCGACAAAGACGGCCGCGTCAGCGACCTCAAGCCCCTCAACGGCTCCTTTGCCTTCCTCCCGAGCGTCTCCAAAGCCATCCGCGAGTGGCGCTACGAACCCACCTATCTCGACAACAAGCCCGTTGAAACCCAAGCCCAAATCGAACTCGACTTCCACCAACCAATACCCCGCGTCTCCCACCCGTAATCCAGTAGGGGCGGGGCTTGCTCCGCCCGGGCCGACGCGTCTCGTCGCGATTTCGTTGGCGGGCACAATCGTTCGACGCTGGAACTTTGCTTTCCTTGACTGTAGAATCCTTTCGTTTACCACCGGACGAAGCCCGTCAATTAGCATAACGACGAACATGCAATTCGTAGCCAAGTTAACCGAAGCGGATTTGAACGACGTGCGAAAAGGCACTCGCTCCACGACCCATTGGCCTGCGACGCAGCTTGGAGCCATATCCAAAGCCGTCGTTCGGTGCTTGGCAGTACTCATGGCTTTGGCAAGCATTGCTGCCGTATCGCTCGTGGGCGCGCTTTCCCTCGGATGTTATGGTGCGGCCAGTCTTCTCGGGAGGGTTCGCCCCTTACGCGACGCGTACCAATTTCTCTCCCGGGCTTACGACCGGTTCCTCGACCGCCTCGGCCAACAAGTTCTGCGGGACTCCCGAGACACCCCCGCGCTGCGACTCATGGTCTCCCTCAGCCTTACCGCCGTGCCAATTTTTGTGATCCAACTCGTCTTAGGGAAACCTCGGCCTCTGCTCGTGATCGCTTTCTATCTTTCCCTGTATGGCCTCAAGTTTCAGCGGGTTGTGCGGATGTTCAGCGCCAAACACCTGGAGGCACATCGGCCTAAAGGATACTTCTCGGAGAAATACCATAAGGTCTTCGGCCGCTACGTCGAATTCTTTCTAGGATATTTGTATGGGGACCTTCCCGAGCTGGGTCGGACGGTTCATGTCCGTCTCCACCATAGAGAGAACGGCGGACCCGACGATACCGTTACCTCCAGCGGCTACGATCGAACGAGTCCAATGGATTTCCTTTGGTATCTTTCGGACAACATTTGGACGGTCCTGGGGCTTGCTCCATACACCTACTTTAAAACTAGAGGCGATGAAAAGAGCCGAAAGCGAATGTTATGGGGAATGGTGCGCTACTACGTTTATTTCGGAGCTGTCTTTATTTACGATTGGAGAATTGGGATCGTGTTCGTGTTAGTTCCTCTGCTCTGCATGAACTTCATCATGGCCATCGCCGCATGGGTGCAGCACGCCTTCTGGGATCCGGAACATCCCGACGATTATTTTGCAAATACGGTGACCATCGTTGATGAAGTGAACTTCATGAACGAAGGATACCACCTCTGTCATCACCACCGGTCGGGCCTACACTGGACCGAGATGCCCGCCCATCTCGAGCGAATTCGCGACAAGATGAGAGAGTCCGGCTCCTTGGTCTTTCGGGACTTGGATTTTATCGAGCTTTTCGTCGAGTTGACTGTCCTTCGCAGAATGGATGTGCTCGCCGAGAAACTTGTCCCTTGGGAGCCCATGGATCACGAACAAAGGCTGGCTCTGCTGACCAAGAGAACTAAGCCTCCGATCGCCGTTTCGGCTTGACGCGTCCCAGATGTACCCTGTGGTTCAAGCCGCCGTGAAATTCCCTTCCCCGCCGAGCGCGTTTACCAGGCACTAGCTGCCCGGACGATCAAGCCTGTAACGCGCCAACGGCGATGTGTCCTACCGGATTTCGCCATGCGTTCAGGCCAGCGCGCTGAAGCACGGAGACAGCCCGATCGGCGAACTCCCGTTCGAGTTCTCGCACGATCACCTCGTAAGCCGGAAACATCCGCGTCAAATCGATGGGGTCGGGCGGCTCCGCGAGGCATCCGTTACCGTCGCGGACTGCCATCCTGTTTTCTGCTAGTAGAGCATCCAGCCGGGCGTCGTAATCGCTTAGAAACGCCCGGTCCGACCGCAGGACGCCCAGCAGTTCCGCAAGCCGCCACGTCTCCCGCTCGCCCTCATGCAGCGTAAACCAGGTGCAATGACGCACCGTTTCCACGCCGAACGCAAATTCCTTTTCAACCAGCCGCCCGCCCTCGCTGCGATACACAGAGTAGTGTGCATTTAGCGACGCCCCATCGTCTCTGCCGCAAACGAACAATCCTCCTGGGCGCAGAACTTGCGTTACCCACTCTTCCGCCTTACGGCGAAAATCCGCGTCAAAATAGATAAGCACATTGAAACTGCGCACGACTCCGGCCTCCGGCATGTCCCTTGACCCAAATCCTCCCTGAATGAATTTAAGGTTCGAGCGCTCATAGGTGCGCAGAGGATGGCGGACTAGACGCATGCCGCCGTGCTCCGCGGTAGACAGTCCGCCATCATCGGCGGGCAGACTGGGGAGCAGTTGCGCGAACGCCTCTGACAAACGCTGGACCGTAGCATTCCGATCGGAGTACAAGCGGAGAAACTCCTCTGGGCGGCTGCCCTGAAAATACCGGAGCTTTCCCTTCGGATCGAAAGACGCATAGTTTTCGCGTTCGTCGTACAGCAGGTATGGCTCAAAAGACGGGTCCGCGCCGATGATTTGCCATTCCGGAAATGCCTCCGCCGCATCCATCGAAGTCTGCGGAGGGAACCCGCATCCTACATCCAACAAAACTGTCCCTGGCTCGAAGTTCGTCCACGGATTCGAGCGTAAATAGGCGTCGATTTTCTTGTGCCTGCCGGGCATGGTGATGGGCGGTACTATTCCTCCCCAGGCGCCGGGCAAAATGCCGGGCGCAAATACCACGAAGAAGCGTGCTACGCCGGGGGCCACATCGCGCGGATCGAATTTCGACAGCGCCATAAGCTGGAACGCGCGCTCCAGGAAATCGCGCACCTCGGGGCGCTGCTGTTCCGCATTTTTAAGCAATTGAAGAACGGCTTCGGATGGGCGCCCGCTCAGGTAGCGGTCGCATAGCTCTTCTACGGTTTTCCATCGTTCACGCTTCGCGGTTCCGGTTTCGCCTGACGCTTCCATCGAAGTCCTCTCCCGTGTTCTGCCGTTGCTACTGAGTGTCGGTAAAGGCGAGCGCCGCCACACATGAAGATTTCATAGCTGGGCTCACTCAGCGATCATATCCGGCCCGGGCGCCCCGCGTCTTGATCGATCCTGCTATTTCGGTGCGACGCGTGCTAGCACCGCGCCAATCATCTAGCGAACGTGCGATCCACGTTCTCCCGCAGCACTAAGCATCCTGAAAGAATGTCGTGGATCGCTCGCTTGCTCGGCGTTACGCCGGCGCACACGCAATCCACCGCGAAGTAGTAGCTCCCCAAGACCGGCACGTGCGCCAAGAGACGCCCGCAAGCGAACCGTCCACTGGCTCGCCAAAAACCCACCGGATTGCCTCGCGTATCCGCCACATAAAGCCCGAACAACTGCTTCCCCAAAGTTGCGCGCCGCCGCGAGCTCTCGAAACTTGCAAAGTAAATCCATCCCATAACCACAAAGAAGCAAAGACTGATGAACAAAAACGTCGGCCCGAATCGCATAAGAATCTCGCGCGGCGGCTCCCCGGGACGAAGCTCCAGAAACGCCGTGGAAATCCCCATGGCCACGGACAAAAACGAAACGAATACCGCCAGCGGAATCCCCAGCAAAATCAAGTCGATGATCGCCGCAGCGCATCGAATCCAGAATCCAGCGCGTCGCAAACCCACTACGGAAGACTCTCCTAGCGGGCTTGCGCTCTGAGCCTCCACAACGTCCCCACTCCTTATCTTCCCGGCCATTCCGCTACACTACCTCTGCCACCATAGCAATGGAAACTCCTCATGCACCAAACAAATCCATCGGCGTACGCGTCTTGAACTTCCTACTCACAATTCTCATCGCCTACATCATCGCCCTTGTGCTCATCCGCGTATTCGAATCCCACTTTATCTTCTTTCCCGACAGTCCAGGCCGCCTCGAAGGCGACTGGCATCCTCGCGCTCTCCCCGTTCAAGATGTCTGGCTCACTTCCTCCGGCGGCACCAAGCTCCACGCCTGGTGGATTCCCCACGACCAGGCCAAAGTCACATTCCTCGCCTTCCACGGCAACGCCGCGAACATCACCAATCGCGCACCCGTCTACGAGTTTCTGCGCGACACGCCCGCAAATGTATTGGCTCTGGAATACAGCGGCTACGGCCGCAGCGAAGGAAAACCCAGCGAAGCCGCACTTTACCGCGACGCCGACGCCGCCTATCAATATCTCGTGAACACCAAAGGTATCGCTCCGAAAACGATCATCTCATTCGGTCAATCCCTCGGCACTGCCGTCGCCGCCAATCTCGCCGCCCACCGCGAAGTCGGCGCCGTAATCCTCGAAGCACCGTTCCCCTCCGCCTCCCGCATAGCCCGCCAATTCTTCTGGTTCCTCCCAGGAATCAGCCTCCTCGTCCACGGCCAGCTCGACACCGCAGCCAGACTCCAGCAGATCAATGTCCCCATCCTGATCGTCCACTGCACCCAAGACCCCGTAATCCCCTTCCACTTCGGCCAAGCCGTCTACAACGCCGCCCGCTCTCCCAAAGACTTCCTCCAAATCAACGCCGCATGCCACGAAGAATCCTCCCTAGTCGCCCCAAACCAATACCGCCCCACCCTCCAAAAATTCCTGTCCGCTCTTCCATAGGCCAGAGCTTTTAACAGTCTGTTCGACAACCCAGGTCCTTAGGAGGTGGTCGAGGGACCTACTGGATGTAGTTCTTCCTGTTTGCATGCCACCAAGACGACGCCCCCGCGTTGTCGAGTGTCTTTATTCCGGGACTACTGGGCCTGTCTGATGCCGCCAGAAGAACAAACAGCTTGTACCCGTCTACTCTGATCTTTAAATACGAATCTGTTGTCATGATCTGGAAGACTATGTCCATCACTGAGATGTAAGGCTTCAACTCCTCCCTACCTTTTTCTGTCCAATGCCACGTGGTCGGGGAGTGAGCTGGCCAGGCGTTCGTGTAGCTGACGTAGCCCACTTTGTACGTAATCTCGTCCAGGGCGTTCAGCCTCTTGAGAGCGTTACCGCTCCTCAAGTCCCGTACGTCGTCAGCCAGAGCAGTGCTCAGGTGCGGTGTTACCGCGCCGGAAGGACCCCACTTCGAATAGTTATCCATGATCGAATCCACAATTCGGCGGGCAGTCCATTGCACGTCGAGAGGCTGCTGGTTGTCCTGCGCCATCTGCAGCACCCGATCATATGCATTTGCATCACCGTTCTGCGCCTCCATGAATAGGGAGGTCGCCAGAGTTTTCGCGTCCTCTTCACTCTTATGCTCATCCCTTAGCTGCTGAATCTCCTTGTCATGCTCCAGCTTCAACGCTGTTTCTTGAGCCTCATAGAGCTCCTCTTTGCGTTGCTCGTACTTGGACTCAATTCCTTCTCCCACCACCGCTAGAGCGAAGGCACTCAACGCGAGAACCTGAAAGGCGTTGGAAAACCGCTTCCAGATATAGGCAGCAACTTCGCTCGCGACCAAAAGCGCCCAGAAACACCATGTCACAAGTCGCACGCCCGCGTAGATTGATTTGACAGACGCGAGTGAAGTCCAACCGGGAAGATCCATATTGCTGTGCTTACCACAGAGTGGGTCGGTGTACCAAACAGGCCGAAAGGGTGGTAGTGGTGCCGTTCGATTTCCACAGCGCAAGCGGCTAACTGGCTTAGCCTTGGTTCTGGCCATTTGTTCTGTTTTTCAGGGATGTTTGCCGACAAATAGCAAAATCGTGTCGGGGGGGAAATTCGTTTTATCAGTCACTGATCCTTCTTGTGCTTCCATGACTTCCGGCTTTTGGCGTTGCATGCCGGTCAGTCCAATATCTGCTAGGCCAGATGCCAAGGCACTGGCGGCTTTTCTAGTTTTGGGGGACGCTTTTCGGTTAATTACAACCTCTACTCCCCAATTATGGCCACCTTCTCCCCTCGACATTGACCTCTTTCCCCATGGACGGAGTATGCTTCCGATTCTCGTCCCCGGTCCGGGCAACAGCCGGACCTCTTCCGCCGCTCCTCCGAACTATTCACTATCCACTACTCACTACCCACTGTTCTTGCACACTACTGCACGCGCAACCCTTTTATTTTCATCGACATCCTTCACAGTTCCCATCACACCCGGGGGTGGGGACACCCAAGACTCCCGTCTTGCCCTCGCCACTCGCCACACGCCCCCGGTCCGGGCAGCAGCCGGACCACTCGCCACTGTCCTCACCGACACTCACTCCCGCAACTCCCTTTGGAATCAATCGCTTACTTCACAACTCGCTGTATACCCCGGGGGTGGGGGGGTACCATTCCCAACGCCGTTGCGGAACGAGTCAGCAGGCGAAGATCCCGCCCTTTCCCCGTTCCTCTCGCCACTCGTCCCCGGTCCGGGCAGCAGCCGGACCACTCGCCACTTCCGGCGTCCTCCCCCGCAACCCGCATGCATCTCCAACATCCAATGGATATTGGTCCGAAAACCAGACGTATACTCACTATATGGATGAAGCTGCCAAACTCGCGCCCTTTCCGATGATTGGCGACGCCGATCCCGTTCCGGCAAGCCTCTTCCTCTCCTACCCGGAGCAGGCCAGGACGCTCACCCTGCTCTATGAGGTCAGCCGCGAAATCACGTCCATCCTCGATCGCGAGGAGTTGCTCCGCCGCGTCGCGCAGCGCGTCAAAAAACTCGTCAACTACCACGTTTTCACCGTGATGCTCTGGAACGAAAGAACGCAGTTCCTCGAGAGCGCCTTCTCCATGCGCTATGGCGACACCATTCCGTCTCGCTTGCGCCTGCCGCTGCACCAGGGATTGACCGGCACCGCCGCCGGAGAGCGCCGCGTCCTTCGCGTCAACGACACCCTCGAAGATTCGCGCTACATCAAATGCGACGTCGGCTTCGACACGCGCTCCGAGCTCGTCGTGCCGCTTCTCTTGCAAGATCGCCTCATCGGCGTGCTCGATCTCGAAAGCACTGAGGCCAACGCGTTCACCGCCGAACACGAGCGCATGCTCGTCACGCTCGGGTCGTACGTCGCCATCGCTCTTGAAAACGCTCGCCTGTACGAAGACGCCCGCGTAACCGAGCGCCGCTTGCAAACCGATCTTTCCACCGCGCGGGAAATTCAGCGCAGCCTGCTGCCCACCGGCGCCCGCGAAGTTCCCGGCCTTGAACTTGCCGCCGCCTATGCCCCGGCCCGCGAGCTCGGCGGCGACTTTTACGATTTTCTTCCCTACGGCGAAGGCCGCCTGGCCATGGCCCTCGGCGACGTCTCCGGCAAAGGCACCGCCGCCGCGCTTTTCGCCTCGCTGGCCATCGGCATCCTTCGCGAGCACGTCTTCGCGCACCCGTGCCCGCCAGCCGAAATGCTTGCCATGCTCAACACCCGTTTGCACGCCGCGCGGCTCGACAGCCGCTTCATCGCCGCGCTTTTCTCCGTCTACGATGCGGGCACGCGCCGCCTTACGCTCTCCAATGCCGGTGGCCCCTATCCTCTTCTCGTCCGCGATGGCGCTGTCCAGTCCGTTCGCGTCTCCGGCATTCCTCTCGGCTTGTTTCCAGACACGCAGTACGACGAAATCACCATCGAGCTCGTTCCCGGCGACATCGTTCTTTTTGCCTCCGACGGCATCCTCGAATCCGCCAACGCCGAGCAAGAAGAGTTCGGCCCCGACCGCCTCTCTTCCGTGCTGTCCGGTCTTTCGCCGCTTCAGTCCGCCGAAGACATCGCCGCCGCGATCATCACCGCCACCGATGACTACAGCGGCGTCGGCGTCGCGCCGTACGACGACCGCACGCTCCTCGTCCTCCGCGTGACAGACCACTCCACATCGGATTTCTCAAAGCTTCCGATCATCTACTGAAATGTGCTCCTGTTACGCAATCGCGAACGAATCTCGTAGGGGCGCAGCATCGCTGCGCCCCAAACGCCCAGGCGTCAACTATCTTCTCGCTGCTGTTGGAAAATGCGGCCTAGCGGGAACCGGCAACGACCGGAGGAATCACGCTCGCTTCCACGAGCGCGGAATTCGTGAGCGCCGGCAGCCACTTGTCGCGCACCAGCGCGAACTCCGGCCAATACTTCTTACTGATGGGATCGGAAGGCGGCAAACCGAGCTTCTCGAAATTCTTGTACTGGCCGCGCTGCAAAATACGAAAATCGAGATGCGGTCCGGTGGAAAGACCCGTGCTGCCGACCAGTCCGATCGTCTTGCCGATCTCGACGTACTCGCCGTTGCGCACGTACATACGGGACAAATGCAAATACATCGTCTCGTAACCGTCGGAGTGCGCGATCTGCACCATGTTGCCTTCGCCGCCCTTGCGGCCCGCAAACACCACGCGGCCGCTGCCGATGGTCTGCACCGGGGTGCCCACCGGCGCGCCGTAATCCGTCCCCATGTGCGGCCGGTAGATTTTCAAGATCGGATGGAATCGCGCTTTGCTGAAATGCGATGTGACCGGCGCGGCAAATTTCAGCGGCGAGCGCAGAAATGTTTTCTGCAGCGATTTTCCGTCGGCGGTGTAATAGCCGGCGTGCCCGAATTCGTCGTGAAACAGTAGCGCCTGGTATTTCTTTCCGCCATTGTCGTATTCGGCGGCGAGAATTTTTCCGTAGCCTGCGGTCTTGCCGTTGGCGTATTTCTTTTTCTCGATAACCACGCGAAACGTGTCGCCCTTGCGCGGATCGGTGTAAAAATCCAGGTCGTAGCTGAAAATCTGCGCCATCTGCAGCGTCAGTTCCGGTGATTCGCCGGCTTGCTCCACAGCGTTGAAGAGTGAGTCGCTGATTTCCCCGACGACCGTAGCAACTTCCGTCTTCGAAGGGATCGCTTCCACTTCCGCGGAAAAACCTCGATCGTCCGGAACGATTTTCAGCATGCGGTCGGGATCGATCTTGTAGTCGATCTCGCGCAGCGCGCCTTCGGCAGAACGATTAACGATGAGCGTGTTTCCCGCGCGGACTTGCCGCAGATTGAATGCGCGCTGTGCTGCGGCGGAAGCATTCGCGGCGGCTCCCGCGCTGAGACCGGATTTCTGTAGCGCGTCCACAAAATTCTCGCCACGCGTTAGCTTGGTCTCGGCGGGGAGAATGGTTTGCTCGTGAAGTTGCACGGCCTCGGCCCGGGCGACTTCGGTTTGGTGCTGGAACTCGACATCTGACGCGGATCGCAACCGAAAGACAAACCCAACGACGGTGGAACCTGAAGCAACCACGACGAACAGGATAATCACGAAGCGACGATTCAATTTCCCTCCCAAGCCACTCGAAACCCACCGTACTCTCTTGGCTTAAACGGTCCGTCAGGTCAAATACGTTTCCGTTGGCGTGCGTCCAAAGGTCAACGGCCGGGTCCGGCAAATAATTCGGTAGGGATCTAACTTTTTTTGCTTGGCATAGTCTATCTATGGTATGAAGCATAGCCTGTCTATGGCGGGCGATACTTTCGACCTGGGAGATGGCGAATGAACCGCGATGAGCTTTTGCCGGGAACGTTGTCTTTGTTGATTTTGAAGACTTTGGCGCGAGGCGGTGAGCTGCACGGGTATGAGATCGCACGGTCGATCCAGCAGATTTCGCGCGACGTGCTGCAAGTAGAAGAAGGGTCGCTGTATCCCGCCCTGCAGCGGATGTTGATTAAAGGCTGGGTGAAGGCGGAGTGGGGCGTGACACCGGAGAACCGCCGGGCGCGGTACTACAAGCTGACGGCGGCGGGGAGGAAGCAGTTGGAGATCGAGCAGTCGCAGTTCGAACGGGTGATGGGGGCGATCGTGCGGGTAATTCAGACAGCGTAAGGGGAAGTGGCGAGTGACGAGAAAAAGTTAGGATCGAGAAGAGGAATCGCTATGAGCAGACTTGGTGAGGTGTGGCGGCGGGTGCAGATGCTGGTGCGGCGGGAGAAGTTTGGCCACGAACTGGACGAGGAGATGCGGCTGCATCGGGAGTTGAAGGAACGCGAGTTGATGGCGGGCGGAGTGGAGAAGGATGAGGCCACGTATGCGGCGCGGCGCGCGTTTGGGAATGCGACGGCGTTGAGCGAACGAGGGCGCGAGGCTTGGGGTTGGAGATGGCTGGACGATTTTGTACAAGATTTGGGCTTCGGCGCCCGGATGCTACGGAAGAACCCAGGATTCACGGTCGTGGCGGTGGCAACGCTCGCGCTGGGAATCGGCGCGAATACGGCAATTTTCAGCGTGGTGAACGCGGTGCTGCTACGCGCACTGCCCTATCGCGATCCGGGCAAGCTGGTGTGGGCCGACGAGTATTGGCCGAGGATCAATGATTTTGCGGTGCCGAACCCAGACTACACGGACTGGAAGCTGAACAATCACGAATTTGAGGCCGTGGCGGCGTTCGACCGCGAAGAACAGAGAAACCTGACTGGTTCGGGCGACCCCGAGCGCATTGAAAGTGTCTCCGTGACAGAAAACTTCTTGCCGGTTCTCGGCGCGGAGCCTCCGCTGGGACGCAATTTCCGGCAGGAAGAGGGTCAGCCAGGCGGGAAGCTGGCGGCCATTCTAAGCGACGGTCTATGGAGGAGAAAATTCGGGGCCGATCCTCAGATTCTGGGCAAGGGGATCACGCTGAACCGCGAAAACTACACGATCATCGGCGTGATGCCAAGAGATTTCCGGTTTCCAGACCGGCGCGCCAACCCAGAGATTCTCTTGGCGTTTCAACTGCCACCGAAAGTGGATTGGGCCGCGCAATCTTTGTCGCTGACGCGGGTCATAGGACGATTGAAATCGGGCGTGAGCGTCGCGCAAGCGAACACGGAACTCGCCGCGTTGAGTAAGCAGACGGAAGCGGACATCCCCGCAACATTTATTCATATGAGGGATGGCATGCAAGTTCGCACGACCGGATTGCACGAAAAGCTGGTGGGAGATACCCGGCCGACGCTGCTGATCCTGCTGGCCGCGGTGGCGATCGTGCTGTTGATCGGCTGCGTGAACATCGCGAACCTGCAGTTCGCGCGCACGGCGAGCCGGCAAAAAGAATTGGCAGTGCGTGCGGCGATCGGCGCCAGCCGTACGAGGTTACTAAGGCAGTTGCTGGCCGAAGGCGCGGTCCTTGCCGGTTTGGGAGCGCTGGCAGGATTGCTGGTGGCGGCGGGCGGAGTGCGGCTGCTGCGCGACTACGCGCCAGCGAGCTTTCTGCAAGCCGGGTATATCGGGCTGAATGGGCGGGTGTTGTTGTTCACAGTCGGTATCACGTGCTTAGCGGCGCTGCTGTTCGGGGCGGTTCCCGCGTCGCGGGCGTCGAATCCGGACGTGAACGCGGACCTGAAGGATGGGCGGGCATTGCCGTGGCGCGGACTTAGCCGTAACAGGCTGCGAGCCGTGCTGGTGACCTGCGAGTTGACGCTGGCGGTCGTGCTGCTGGTCGCTTCCGGACTGTTGATCCGCAGTTTCGTGCTGCTGTCGAATGTCGATCCGGGATTCGACGCGAGCAACCTACTCACGGTGAGCACGGCGCTACCGGAAAACAAGTATGTGCAGCCCGGGCAGCGGAGCGCGTTCTTTGAGCGCGTCCTGCAGGGAGTAGCGCGATTGCCGGGAGTGCGGTCCGCGGGGCTGACGAGTTCGCTGCCACTGACGAACTACGCACAAGACGCGGGGCTCGCGGTGGAAGGGAGGCCCGATCAGCCCTCGGGCGCTCGACCGATGGTCCCCATGGAACACGTGAGCCAAGGATATTTCGCAACGTTGAAGATACCGTTAATCGAGGGCCGCCTCTTCGAGGAGAGCGACTTCACGCCACAAACGCACGTGGCGATCACAAACCGCGCGTTGATACAACGCTATTTCCCGAACGACGATCCGCTAGGAAAGAGGATTCGACTAGGCGATCAGAACTCTCCGTGGAGGACGATTGTTGGCGTGGCGGGAGATGTGAGGCACGCGAGCCTGAATCAGGAGGGGGAACCACAAGTGTACGTTCCCTACAAAGAGGAAGATGCGACATCAACCGCGATGCTGGCGATACGAACAGACTCCGATCCGCGGAGCCTGGCGACAGCGGTGCGCGTGGAGGTGATGGCGGTGGATCCTGAACAGCCCGTCTTTGCCGTATCTACGATGGAGCAGCGAATCGTGGACTCGATGTCCGGGACACGATTCAATGCGACGCTGCTGGGGCTTTTCGGGTTTGTGGCGCTGGTGTTAGCGAGCGTCGGCGTGTACGGCGTGATCGCGTACTTCGTGGCGCAACGAACGCATGAAATCGGAATTCGCGTGGCGCTAGGCGCGAGTTCGCGAGACGTCGCGGCAATAGTGATGCGCCAAGGAATGGCGATGACGGCAGCGGGATTGGCGCTGGGACTTGCCGGAGCAGTGGTTGCGACTCGCTATCTTGCGAGCTTGCTGTATGGGATCGGGCCGGGTGATCCGGTGACCATGGGTTGCGCGGCGGCAATGCTCGGCGGAGTGGCGTTGGCGGCTTGCTACATTCCGGCGCGACGAGCGATGCGGGTGGATCCGATGGTGGCGCTAAGGCATGAGTGAGGAGGAAGTGGCGAGTGGCGAGTGGCGAGAAGAAACAAGAGAGCTTGAGCCGAGCGGGGAGTGAGCGATGGGGAAGATTGGCGAGCTGTGGCGGCGGTTGGGGATGTTGGTGCGGCGGGAGAGGTTTGACCACGAGTTGGACGAGGAGATGCGGCTGCATCGGGAGTTGAAGGAACGCGAGTTGATGGCGGGCGGAGTGGAGAAGGATGAGGCCATGTATGCGGCGCGCCGCGCGTTTGGGAATGCGACGGCGTTGAGCGAGTGCGGACGCGAGGCTTGGGGCTGGCGGTGGCTAGAGGATTTCGCGCAGGATTTGCGGTACGGAGCGCGGACATTGCGAAAGAGCGTGGGATTTACGGTCACGGCGGTGTTGACGCTCGCGCTGGGAATCGGCGCGAACACAGCCATCTTCAGCGTAGTGAACGGCGTGTTGTTGCGGCAGCTGCCTTATGGCGATCCGGACCGGCTGGTGTGGGCCGACACGTATCTGCCAGCGTTCAATGATGCGGTGGTGAGCAGTGCGGAGTACACGAACTGGAAACTAAACAACCAGAGTTTTGCCTCGTTGGCTGCGATTGGGAACGGCGGTCCGATCAGTCTGACGAAAGCCGGTATGCCCGAACAGATCGACAGCGCATCATTCTCGCCGAACCTGCTGGAGACGCTGGGAGTGCGGCTGGCGCTGGGGCGAACGTTTTCCGAGGAGGAAGGAAAGCCTGGTGGACCTCAGGCTGCGATCCTGACCGACAAGTTGTGGAGGAGGAAGTTCAGCGCCGACCCAAGTATCGTGGGTAAAGGTGTGGTTTTGAGCCAGGAGAACTACACGGTGGTTGGAGTCTTGCCGCCGACCTTCCGGTTTCCGGTTCGCGGGCTGCAGCCAGAGATCATCACCGCGTTCCAGCTCGAATCCAAGGTGGATTTCAGCGCGCGACGGATGTTTCTTGTAAACGTGATCGGCAAACTGAAGCCCGGAGTGACGATCGTGCAGGCCACCAGCGATCTGGCGACCTTGAGCAAGCAAGTTTCATCGCAGTTGCCGCCGATGTTCCTGCCCATGAGAGATGCCATGCAGGTGCGCACGACTCCGCTGCACGACAAACTGGTGGGCGATGTGCGGCCAACCCTGCTGATCTTGCTCGTGGCGGTGGGATTGGTGCTGTTGATTGCCTGCGCGAACATTGCGAATCTGCAGTTGGCGCGGACGACCAGCCGGGAAAAGGAATTGGCGGTGAGGGCGGCGATCGGCGCGAGCCGCACGAGGCTGCTGCGGCAATTGTTGACCGAAGGCGGACTGATCGCGGCAACGGGCGGGGCGCTGGGATTGGCGGGCGCGACTGCGGGAGTACGACTATTGCAATCCTACGCGCCGACGAATTTTCTGCAAGGGGACAACATCGCGATTGACCGGTGGGTGTTGCTGTTTACCCTCGTGATCACGTGCCTGACCGTGGCGCTGTTTGGAGCAGTTCCGGCGCTGCGCGCGTCCAAGCCGGACGTGGACGCGAAATTGAAGGCTGGACGCGATACGGCGACAAGCCGAACGGGCCTTCGCAAGCTGCGAAGCGGCCTGGCGGTTTGCGAACTGGCCCTGGCAGTGGTGTTGGTCGCAGCCTCAGCGCTTCTACTGCGCAGCTTTGTATTGCTGTCGAATGTGGATCCGGGGTTTGACACGCACAACGTGCTGACGGTGAACACGATGCTGCCGATGGCGAAGTACGGCGACGCGACCAAGCGCAATGGATTCTTCGACGAGGTGACGCGTAAGTTGAAGGAACTGCCGGGCGTGCGATCAGTAGGAGTGACCACTTCTCTGCCGCTGACCAACATCACGATGATGCGGATGTTCCGGCTGGAAGGGCAGGAAGACAGGCCGATGGATCAGGTACCGCCAGTGGTCAGCGAAAACGTGCGTCCCGGCTATTTCGAGGCGCTGCGAGTGCCGTTGATCGCGGGGCGAGTGTTCGACGAGCGCGACGTGAAGATGGAAACCCACGCGGTGATTGTGAATCAGGCGTTTGTAGATAAATATTTCGGCAAGCAGGAGGCGGTAGGGAAGAGGATGCGCTCCGGGCCACCTGAGGCGCCGTGGGACACGATTGTCGGCGTGGTAGGAAGTGTGCGGCGGGCGAGATTAGATCGCGAGGCTGATCCGGAACTTTTTTTCCCGCATGGAAATGGCGGGCTGACGGAAACGATCGGAGCTTTTGTGGTCCGGACGGATTCCGATCCAAGGACTCTGGCTGGGGCGGTGCGCGATCTGGTTCTGGAAGTCGATCCGGAGCAGCCGGTCTATGACATGGAGACGATGGAGCAGCGGATTGCGGATGCGGCTTCTGGGACGCGATTCAATGCGACATTACTGGGATTTTTTGGATTTGTGGCATTGGCGCTGGCAGGGGTCGGAGTTTACGGCGTGATTGCGTATTCGGTGGCGGAGCGAACGCACGAGATCGGGATTCGGGTGGCGTTGGGTGCAAGCCGCGGGGATGTGGCTGGGATGATGATGGGGCAAGGGATGGCGATGACGGGGGCGGGATTGGTTGTTGGATTGATTGGGGCAGTATTTGCGACGCGGTTTCTGTCGAGCTTGCTTTATGGGATTGAGCCTCGGGATCCGGCGACTTTGGGGAGCGCAGCGGTGGTGTTGGGAGTCGTGGCGCTGGTGGCTTGTTACGTGCCGACGCGGAGAGCAATGCGGGTGGATCCGATGGTGGCGCTGCGGCACGAATGAGGGAAGTGGCGAGTGACGAGTGGCGAGCGGCGAGAACGGCAAGAATCGAGAAGAGGAAGGCGCGATGAGTAGACTTGGTGAAATGTGGCGTCGGGTGCGGATGTTAGCGCGGGGCGATAGATTGGATCGCGAGCTGGACGAGGAGATGCGGCTGCATCGAGAGATGAAGGAGCGCGAGCTGATCGAGGGTGGCGCTGCGGAGGATGAGGCGCGGTATGCGGCTAGCCGGGCGTTTGGGAATGGGATGAATTTGCGGGAACGCGGGCGAGAGGTTTGGGGTTGGCGTTGGCTGGAAGATTTTGTGCAGGACTGCTGGTACGGCGCGAGAGGATTGCGGAGAAGCCCGGGATACACGGCGACAGCGGCGATCACGCTGATTCTGGGCATTGGGGCAACGACGGCGATTTTCAGCGTGGTGAATACGGTGTTGCTGCGGCCCTTGCCGTATTCGGATCCGGCGCGGCTGGTGCGCATCGAAGAGAACCACGATGGAGCGACGAATTTCTCTTACGCGAATTTTCTAGACCTTCGCGCGGCGCGGCCCAGGTCGCTGGAGGCGGTGGGTGCGTACCGGCCGTGGACGTTCAACGTGAGCGGCGGTACGGAGCCCACGCAAGCGGAAGGGGCGATGATTGCGGCGACGCTTTTCGATGCGTTGGGCGTGACGCCGGAACTCGGCCGCGGATTTACCGAAGACGAGATGCGAGAAGGTGCAGACAACGTCGCCGTTTTGAGCTGGGGATTGTGGCAGCGGGAATTCGGCGGCAATCCCGGCGTCGTCGGAAAAACAATTCGCGTGAGCGATGTGCCCCACCTGATTGTGGGAGTGATGCCGGCGGGCTTCGACTTTCCGCAGGGCGCGCGAATTTGGACGCCGATGGTGACGAATGGCGAGTCTGGGCGCAACCGGCGCTCGCACTTACTGCATGTGATCGGACGGCTGGCAGCGGGCGCCACCGCGGAGCAGTCGCAGACGGAGTTGCGAGCGTTCGCGGAAGGCGTGATGGAACAAAATCCGGGAGTCGATCCGGGATTTCAGATCGCCGTCGGCAATCTGAAGGAGCGCATCACCGCCCCGGTGCGGCCAGCGCTGCTAGTTTTGCTGGGAGCCGTGGGACTAGTGTTGTTGGCATCCTGCGCCAATGTGGCCAACCTGGTGTTGATGCGAAACACCGCGCGTGTCCGGGAGTTTGCGGTGCGCGCAGCGCTGGGAGCAGGGCACGGCCGATTGTTGCGGCAATGCTTTGCGGAGAGCGCACTATTGGGCCTGACGGGCGCGGCCGGCGGCGTGCTGCTGACGATCTGGTGCCTGAGGCTGGTGGTGGCGTTCGGGCCGAAATCTGTGCCAAGACTTGGCGAAGTGCACGCGGACGCAACAGTGCTGGCGTTTGCGGCGGGACTTTCGTTGCTGACGGCAATCGTGTTTGGCGCGGTACCGGCGGCGGAGGCGTCGCGCACGGATCCGAACGGCGCGCTGAAGGAAGGCGCGAAAGGAACGACGAGCGTCGCGGGTGTGCGGCTGCGCGGGGCGCTGGTGGTGACGGAAATCGCGCTGGCGCTGATGCTGCTGTCCGGCGGCGGCTTGCTGATGAACAGCTTCCTGCGGCTTTCGCGGGTGTGGCCGGGATTCGAGGAGAAAAACCTGCTGACCGCAAATTTATTTCTGCCTCCGAATCGCTACCAAGACGCGCAGATCGCGCCGTTTTTCGATCGGGTACTGGAACGAGTACGGGCGATACCGGGAGTGGAGTCCGCCGCGGTGGTGAATACTCTGCCGTTGAGTGGAGGCGCGGCGACAGATTTTGTGGTCGAGGGGCAGCCGGCGCCAACGGCCGGCGACGAACCGAGCGCAGACATTCGCGTGGTGGCCGGCGATTACTTTACGACGATGCGTATTCCGCTGCTGCACGGGCGATGGTTTGACGCGCACGATCTGGAGACGAGCATGAAGGTCATGGTCGTCAACCAGACGATGGCGGAACGATATTGGCCGAATGAAAACCCGATCGGCAAGCGCGTGACGATGATGGATTGGGGTCCGCCGCTGACGGGCGAAATCGTAGGCGTGGCGGGCAACGTGAAAAGCGACGCGCTGGACGCACAGCCGGGGAACATGATCTATTGGCCGGAGCGGCAGTTCCCTTCCATCTTCGACAATGTTGTGGTGAGAACGGCGGGCGATCCCGTCGCGGTGGCAGCGGCGTTGAAGGCGGCGGTGTGGTCGCTGGATGCCGATTTGCCGCTGGCGCGCATCGCGACGATGGAGGAGCGGCTGGCGGAATCGGTAGGACCGCGGCGGGTGCCAACTGTGCTGCTGAGTGTGTTCGCAGGGCTGGCGCTGTTGATGGCGATGGTGGGGATCTATGGCGTGATGGCGTACTCCGTGAGTAGGCGCAGGCGAGAGATCGGAATTCGCATGGCGCTGGGAGCAGATGGGCGGGCGGTCCGGAATTTAGTGCTGCGGAAAGGATTGGTTTGGACCGCGATGGGCACCGGCATCGGGCTGACGGCGTCGGTGGCGCTTGCCGGAGTGATTTCGAGCTTGTTGTACGGCGTGACGCCGCGGGATCCGGTAACGCTGTGCTGCGCGACGCTACTGCTTGTAATGGTAGCGCTGCTGGCGTGCTATTTGCCTGCGCGACGCGCTACGAAGGTCGATGCCATGAGGACGCTGCGGGCGGAGTGAGGGGAAAGATGCCGCCCTGAAGGGGCGGCGCTACATTTAAACCTTCCAACGGCTAGAGGGAAGAGAGGGAAAGATTGAGAGCCGCGAGACGGTGGCGTTTGTAACTGGATTGCGGCGGGAAAAGCGGGAGCGAGCTCCCGCACGCCAAGGTTAGTTGCCGCTGCCGGTGTTGACTACGGTCACCGGCTTTACGGTGTCGTTCGGGGCAGGCGCGGTGGCGAAATAATTTTGTTCGCGCAGGCGGCGGTAGATGCGGCCGGCGACCTGGGCGGCGGTGGGGCCGATCACCTGGCGCGAGCTGCCGCGCAGCAGGACGGCCAGAGCGATTTTCGGATGAGCTTCGTCGGCGTAGGTGACGAACCAGCCTACCTTGGATGTTGGATCGTTGCAGGTGCCGGTCTTGCCGAGCGGCGTTTCGTCGCCACCGCTATCGAAGCTGCGCTTGCCGGTGCCGTACAGAACCGCGGCGAGCATGCCTTCACGAATTTCCGGAAGCACCGGGGCGATGTTCAGATCGCGCTTCACGCGCGGCGCAAACTCCTGAATCTCGTCCGGAGTGCGCGGGTATTGCAAGTAGTAGAGCGTGCCGCCATTGGCGAACGCGGAAGCCAGCGAGACGAGCTGGAGCGGCGTGATCTGGATGCCTTCGCCGAAGCTGGACATGCGGGCGACGCCGCCGTGCAGCGGAGGCGCCATCGGGAACGAGCCCGGATGCTCTTCCGGCAGGTTGTAGCCGGCGAGTTCGCCGAGGCCCAGCAGGCGGGCGTACTTGGAAACGGTTTCAAAACCCATGCGAACGCCGAGCTGCTCGAAGAATTCGTTGTTGGAGTGCGCGAGCGCTTCGGTGAGATTCATGTACTTGCTGCGGCCGTGCACGCGCAGCATGGTGTCGCGCGTGATGACATTTTCTTCCAGGGCGGCAAGCGCGACGGTCGGCTTGATCGTGGAGCAAGGAATGTAGCCGTCGCCGAAAGCAATCTTTTGATTTACGATGGTGAGGATGCGGCCGGTGTTGGGATCGACGGCGACGACCGCGCCGTTGTAGCGGCCCAGGCCTTCGACAGCGGCTTCGCGAACGATGGGATCATCGAAGGTGCCGATGTCGGCGAGTGTGGAGTTGGCGAATGTCGGAACGCCGCGGAAACGCGAGACGCTCTTGTCGCGCGGGACCTTGCCCGCAGCGGAGCGGCCGGCATCGGCGCAGCCACGGTTGCGGCGAGTACTGCGGCCAGGATCACTCTTGCCAAATTGCTTCACTGTCGGCACCTCAAAGCGGACTTACCCGATTGCCGACCATTTTAGGAGCGTTGTTTGTACCCTAAGTAAATCCCTTAGGGTCAACCTCTTAGATGTCGTTTGCCCTTGGTTAACTGCAACCCTGGGTTCAGGTACTGCTGCCACTACCTTTTGCATCCACCGGGCCATTCTCGAAACTACTGATTCTATACCAATTAGCGGCGGCGATCTGCGAGTGCACCTGAGTGAAACACATACTCTCGCAGGTGAACCGATTGTAGGTCTCGCTATGAGGGTATGCAATAGCCTATTCGGTCTGGTACGAAATATGTGCTTTGTTTTGAACGGCTGGCCGGGGGGACAGTCGTTTTCGGGGTACCTGGACCGATTGTCCGGCAAGGATTGCCCGCGATGGGCACGGGTGGAACGTGAGGTGTCAGCGACTATCGGGACATCTTGGGATGTGCCTGTACCTTGATGTGCCTTGTGGACGTTGAAACCGCAGTCGAGAAGGGGCGCAGCAGTGCTGCGCCCCTGCAAGGGCATCGGATCGCAGGTTAGCGGGTTGGGCGGGCCTTGCCAGCGTCCGAGGACGAGGCGGCGGCCGCGGCGGCCCTTACTGGCGGCTTTTCTGGCTGGGCTGGCGCGGCGGCGTGGCCGTTGGAGCCGTGGGCTCGGTTGCGGCATTGGCGATGTCTTTGGGCAATAGCGATCTCTAGCTTTTTGCGGAGCGCAGTTTCGAGTTTTTCGCGGATGTCTTTGTTTTCCTTGAGGAAGACGCGGGCGTTTTCGCGGCCCTGGCCCATGCGCTCGCCGTTGAAGCTGATCCAGGTGCCGGACTTTTCGAGCAGGCCCTTGTCGACGCCGAGGTCGATCAGGTCGCCTTCGCGAGAAATGCCTTCGCCGTAGAGGATGTCGAATTCGGCTTCGCGGAACGGGCGCGGCGACTTTGTTCTTCACGACTTTGCCGCGCGTGCGGGAGCCGACGACGCGATCGCCTTCCTTGATGGCCTGAATGCGGCGAATGTCGAGGCGGATCGAGGCGTAGAACTTGAGCGCGCGGCCGCCGGTGGTGGTTTCCGGGTTGCCGAACATCACGCCGATTTTCTCGCGGATCTGGTTGATGAAGATCAGGCAGGTGCGCGACTTGGAGACGATGCCGGTGAGTTTGCGCAGCGCTTGCGACATCGAGCCGCGCCTGCAGACCCATGGAAGGATCGCCCATGTCGCCTTCGAGTTCGGCTTTGGGGACGAGCGCGGCGACGGAGTCAACGACGATGACATCGACGCTGCCGGAGCGGATCAGTGTTTGCGCGATTTCCAGGGCTTGTTCGCCGTTGTCGGGCTGCGAGACCAGGAGATTGTCGACGTCCACGCCGAGCTTGCGGGCGTAGACGGGATCGAGCGCATGCTCGGCGTCGATGAAGGCGGCGATGCCGCCGAGCTTTTGGGCTTCGGCGATGACGTGCAGGGTCATGGTGGTCTTGCCGCCGGATTCCGGGCCGTAGACTTCGACGACGCGGCCGCGCGGGAATCCGCCGACGCCCAGCGCGAGGTCCAGGGAGAGGCATCCGGTGGGGATCACGCTAACGGGCACCAGCACATCGCGGTTGCCCAGGCGCATGATCGAGCCCTTGCCGTAGTCTTTTTCGATCTGCGCTATCGCTGCTTCGAGCAATTTTGCTTTATCGTCTGCCATTTCACACCTCAGTAGAGGAGATTTTCACGCGCGCTCCTTACCGGAGCGCAGGAACTTCTTCGCTGCCGGGACGCGGTGCGCCGGGAAAGCGCATCCTGCGACCCTTACCACTTTGGTTCCTGCCGCATTACGGATGGTGGAGTTTACCATTCGGTTTACTTTGGCGCTATCCTTAAATTATGGGCCCGCTAAGACCCTAGCGTGCCAGCCTCCCTTCAAGCTTCAGATACAGAAGGCCGCCGCTGCAGGCTTGCCACCACTCTACCCTCGACGCTGAGATCCTCGCGCATCGTCGGATGCCCTCAGGATGACAGGTTTTGCAGCACGGACAAGTGGTCACGAGCAGCCCTGTTGAAAACTACCGAAGAGGAAGATAGCAGAGAGGCGAAGAAAAAGCAAACACTTATTTTCGCTTATTGTTCGCTTATAGGGCCCTACGGCTCGCCGTCATGGACCCGCGACGAGGCGGACTTCGAGCCAGCCAACGATAGTGCTCTCTAGTTCGGGGTGCTTCTCGATGAGGCCGAATCCGTGCCCTTCCTCTGCGAAAAGCAACAGGCGATTTTCCGGGATTCTTCGCAAGTGCATGAATCTCTCTAGCGCCCGCCAGTGACATGGGATCCTGCCCGCTGACGGCGCTCAGGATGGCAAGCCAGAGGACTCTCTGACAAAAGTCTTTGTTGCCTCGTCGTCAAAATCGGAAAGCAGCACAACCGTGCGAACCGCGGGATAGTGGCGTTGCGCGGTGAGTAGAGCCAGGAACGCCCCGCAGCCGCCGCCCGCCACAGCTACAGCGTTGTTGCCCACATCCGGCTGAGAAACGAGCCATTGATATGCTGCCTCCGCGTCGGCGCTCCAGTTCTTGCGCCAGTATTGCAGCGCGTGATCTAGATCCCCGTCGTAGTCCCACTGCTCGCCCTGACTTTCGCCGATACCTCTGGGCTCTACGACCAAGACCCGCAGGCCTTCGCTGGTGAGTTTGGTCGCCAGAGGTCCCCAAATTGCGCGGCTACGGCTGCATTGATGAAACAAAAGAACGGCGGGGCCACGATTCGGAGCTGCATAGAATGTGCCCTTGAGCTTTACGCCGTCGGGTGCGAGAACATAGACATCGCGCTTTATCGAGGTTGCGGGCGGCGGAGAACCGGAGATCACCAGTGTCCACGACAGTGCAAACGCGATGATGAGGAGTTTCATCAACCGTACCTGGTGCAGTTGGACGGAAGCCGAGAATTGTTGTTAGCGATAGGTGGAAATCAGGAGGCATACGTGTAAAAGCCGCGGCCGGATTTGCGGCCTAGGTAGCCGGCGGCGACGTACTTTTTGAGGAGTGGGCAGGCGCGATACTTGGGGTCGCCGAGGCCATCGAGCAGGACGTTCATGATGTCTACGCACACGTCGAGGCCGATGAAGTCGGCCAGCTCGAGGGGGCCCATGGGGTGGTTCATGCCGAGCTTCATGACCGTGTCGACGGCTTCGGGGGTGGCGACGCCTTCCATCACGCAATAGGCGGCTTCGTTGATCAGCGGCATGAGCACGCGGTTGGAGACGAAGCCCGGCGCGTCGTTGACGGCGACGGGCGTTTTGCCGAGCTTTTTCGCCAGCTCCATGGTGGCGGTGAAGGTGGCGTCGCTGGTTTGCAGCGCGCGGATCACCTCGACCAGCGCCATCACCGGCACGGGATTCATGAAGTGCATGCCTACGAAGCGGTCGGGCGCTTGGTGAGCGCGGCAAGCGTGGTCATGGCGATCGAGGAGGTGTTGCTGGCGATGATCACGTTGTCGCGAAGCATGCGGTCGGCTTCGCCGAGCACGTGGCGCTTGATTTCGAGCTTTTCCGGCACCGCCTCGACAAGGAAATCGGCGTTCGTCGACGGCCGACATGTCCGTGACCGGAACCAGCCGTCGCAGCACGGTTCCCTTCTCCGCTTCCGCGAGCTTCCCTTTCTTGATTTCGCGATCGAGATTCTTGACGATGGTGTCCATGCCGCGATCGAGATAGCGCTGCTCGACATCGCGCAGAATCACTTTGTACCCGGCGCGCGCGAAAACGTGCGCGATGCCGTTGCCCATGGTGCCCGCGCCGAGCACCGCGACAGTCTTGATGTGGTCGATGGACAAAGCCGAAGCCTCCGAGAATTCTTGACGTAAGGAGATAAAGGACGTTAAGGAAATAAAGAATGCACGGCGGACGCGACGAGGTCAAGCCGAAGCGTTACACGTACACGACCTATCAGATGCGCGGCAATTCCCGACGTAGCGGATAGCGAACTAGTGAGTACCAGACGAACATGAAGGGCACAAACGAAAGAAGTACGTACTTACCCACTCTTTTTTCGTACCGAACAGCTTGATAAAGCATCCAGAAAGCACCAAGGTTGTGGATCAGCAGAAACGTAAATAAGAACGCGGCAAAGAAGAAATTGCGGAGCACCGTCGGCCTGTAAACGGTCAGTAGATTAAACGCGAAGAAAAAGACCATCGGTGCAAACCAAGCAAGGAACACGGCCGGCGGGGCCTGATCGGGTCTTTCACTCCGTGAAGCAGCGGAGTTGTCCGGCTCTCCTGGCGGTAACACCTCGACCAGGTCGACATCGCAGTCGGCGCAACGGGTAAAGCCTTGGCGGTATTCTGCTTTGCACTTGGGGCAGAACATGTGCGGCGCAAAGTCTACTACATTCGAACAACAGCTGAGACTCACTGTCGGCGGCGCGGGCTTCGGTGACTTCGCGGACAATTTCGCGGGCGCGGGCTTCGTTGGCGGCGGAGACGTAGATGTGCGTTTGATCGGCGGGGTTTTCGAGGTGGATGGGGATTTCGTTCTCCTGCATGGCAGAGGTCAGGAACTCGCGCCAGCTTGTCGTCGCTGCCGGTCCAGACTTCGATCAGTGGGATGCATTCGGTGGTCATCCGTCAACAGCAGCTCTTCAATGTCGCCACCGCTTGCTCGGGAATTTCGAGGTCTTGCGGCTCCTCCGCGAGCAGCTTTTCCAGGATTTGCTGCGCGGCGGTTAGATCCGTGGAAAGCACCGCGACTTCGAAGCCAAAGCGGGGCTTCCAGTCGATCGGCAAAGGATCGGCGCTGGGCGCGATCTCGTCGCTGCCAATGACATATTTCTACAAGGAATGCCGGCGGCGTTGAGTCTCTCCAGAAGGCGGCGAATCGACGGCCGGATCTTCACCAGCCCAGAGCAAGATCAGGGAAGATCGGGGAGTTGGGCCTGCGGACATGAGTTCCTCCATTACTGTACTATCTGAGCGCACTGTGAGTCTACTACGTTGGATGTGGGCTCGCCATGTGGGCTGCGGCTGGTCGCAGCCACGCAGCGTCGCCCGCTCCCAGTGCGTGAGTCTTTCCACGACCGGGGCTTGCAAGGCGTCAAGCGGTCTGCGTCTTTTTTCCTCGCTCTCGCGTATACCTACTAGAATGAGCGCCGCCATTATAAGTGGTACCCGGCCGGCTGGGCGGATCGCGCAGCCGGCTCTTTGCGGGTCGGGAGCAGACAATCGGTGCTGGCTGCCCGGTCGACGTTTCTTTTCTCGACACTGATGGCCGACGAAAAGAAGACTCTGGCGCAGGGCTTGCGGCAGCGCGATCCCGAATTGCTCGATCGGCTTGATCGAGCAGTATCAGTATCGCTTGTTTCGCTATTTGCTGTACATCACCGGAAATCACGGAGCGGGCGGAGGATTTTTTTCAGGAGACCTGGATCCGGGTGTTGGAACGCGGGCACCAATACGACGGGAAGTTCAAGTTTGAAGCGTGGCTGTTTACCATCGCGCGGAACCTGGTGATCGATTGGCGGCGGCAGAGGAAAACGCAAAGCCTGGATGCGATGATGGATCCTGAAGAAGGCAAAGGTTTTGAGATCGTCGACGAGAAAGCCGAATCTCCGCTGCATCTGTTTTTGCAGGGGAGACGCAAAAGACAAGTGCAAGCTTCGCTGGAGCAATTGCCGGCGGCCTATCGCGAAGTTTTGCTGCTGCGATTTCAGGAAGAGATGCAGTTGGACGAGATCGCGCAAATTCAAGCGACGCCGATTTCGACGGTGAAGTCGCGGCTGTATCGTGGATTGGATGCGCTGAAGGGATTGCTGGCGGGGGGTGCGGCATGACACACGACAACGACATGCACGCGCTGCGGAAATGCTGATCGCGAAAGAGCGCGTCGAAGGGATCTCGGCGACCGGAGTAAGAGTGGCTGGGCCAGCATTTACACGATTGCGCGCATGCTCGAGCAAGCGCGAATGCGACGCAGCAGGCGTTGAGTTCGCTGCGAACGGTACGTGTTCCGATTCCGCGGGAACTGGCGGCCGCACGCAATTTCGGTGAGGTTGCGCGCGCAAGAATTGCAAGCGCGCGAGCCGCGCTGGCGGCTGGTGTGGATGATGTGCGGCGCCTCCTGGGTGGCGGGCGCGGCAACGGCGCCGTATGTGTGGCGCGGGCTGGAGTGGATTGGGCATCGCGCCGGGCTGCCGGAGTTGGTCTGGAAGATGGGATTCGGCGTCTGGTGGGCGCTCCCGGCGATTGTGGCGGCGGCGATTTTGCTGATGGAGAACGCGGGCCAGCGGCGATGCGACACGAAATATTGGACAACGCGGCGTGAACGACGAACCAGCAAGCTGAGTGAACAGCGAGTGGCAGATTGGGAGAAAGCGAAAATGGCGGAGTATCCACAACGGGTGAGTGATACATCCTGGAGCGAGCGGAAGCGGCTGATCCGTTTCCGGAGGAAGCGTGAGAAGGGCTGCGCTTTTGGGAGGAGTTCAAGCTCGTGCCGCGGTGGCTGGTCGGCACTGGTGGTCGTTCTGTATCTCATCGCCGTTGGTATCGCAGTTACCGTGAACCTGAATCCAGCGCTACATGACGGCGACATGTTTCCCGCCGGAACTCAGGGGCCATCCGGTGGCGCAATCTTTTGGTCTGGCGGGGATTGTGACTGCGGTCTCGTTTTTCTCGCGTTCTTCATTTTCCTGGTTGGATACGTGAATCGCGATGCGAAACGCCGGGGATGAATTCCGGGTCTGTGGACGTTTCTGGTGATTGTTCTTTGGCCGGCTTATTTCGCGGTGGGATTTATTATTTATTTCTTGATGCGTCAGCCGCTTCCCTTTAATTGCCCGAAGTGTGCAGCGACCGTGAACGCCCGGTATAATTTTTGCCCGAACTGCAAATGCAACCTGCATCCGTCTTGCCCGCAGTGCCAGCAGGAAGTTACGGAGAGTGATAAGTATTGCCCGTATTGCGCGCAGGATTTGGCGGGAGCTGCGCGTCCCGAAGGGGTGGCACAGGAACCGAGCTAGTTTGCGGCGAACATTTGGCGCGCTTACGCCGGCGGGGCGGCATCACGGATTTCGCGGATGATTTCTCGCGCGGAAATTTCGTCCGCCGGCATGACCAGCAAACGAAGAGGGCCCGGCCCGGTGCCTTCGCGGCGCACACCGATTTCGTTTTCGTAGAGACAAGCTTCGAGAAGCTCGGCGAGGGCGGAATCTTCCCCGGTCCAGATCTCCGCCGTCGCTGCAACGCGGCTCCACGCATGACGGCGATAACGCGGCGCAGTCTCCGATTCCATTTCGACCTCGGTTGTTTCGCTCAGGGCAAACGGAGGAGCTTCGCGGATATCCGCGACAAGTTCCTTTGCCGTTGCGGCATCGGAAGCAAAGACGCGCACCGCGTACTTCGGACGCGGCATGCCCAGCTCAAAAACCAGGTGCTCGTTGGTCGGCTGAACGTGATGCCGAATGCCCGCCTCGCGCAGCGTATTGATGACTTCGCTGACCGCCACTGGATCGCCGCCGCGCCAGATGACGACAATGCGTTCCTTGCGCTGACGCTCATCCAGCGGGCGTCCACGTAGTTCTTCAGGGACGAGGTCGACACCGCAGACCGTGCAGTGCGTGTGACTCGCGGCGTATTCCGCGTCGCATAGCGGACAGTATTTCATCGCTAGTAGCGCTCTACGGCCAGTGCTACGGCGTTGCCGCCGCCGAGGCAGAGCGCCGCGATGCCGCGCCGGAGGTTGCGGCGGTGCAACTCGTACAATAGCGTGACAAGGATGCGCGCGCCGCTCGCGCCAATCGGATGGCCCAGGGCCACGGCGCCGCCGTTGACATTCACCTTCTCGGGCTTGAGCTTCAGTTGGCGGGTCACCGCGATCGCCGCGACCGCGAACGCCTCGTTGAGCTCGATCAGGTCCACGTCTTTGTCGCGATCCCAACCGGTCTTGGCCAGAAGCTTTTCGACGGCTTTGACCGGCGCCATCATCACCCACTTCGGCTCGACGCCGCTCACGGCTTGGGCCACGATGCGCGCAATCGGCTGTTTGCCAAGACGTTGCGCATTGCGCTCGCTGGTCACGACCAGCGCCGCGGCGCCGTCGTTCGTTCCCGGAGCGTTGCCCGCGGTTACGGTGCCGTCTTTCTTGAACGCCGGCTTCAGCCTGGCAAGCACTTCTAGCGATGTATCTTCGCGCGGCGATTCGTCGTATTTGATCACCACCGGCTCGCCCTTCTTTTGCGGCACTTCGATCGGCAGGATTTGCGCCTCGAAGAAGCACGACTTGCGCGCGCGAACCGCCTTCTGATGGCTCTCGACGGCGAAGCGATCCTGCTCCTCGCGCGTGATGCTATATTTTTCGGCGACGAGTTCTCCGGTCATACCCATGTGGAAGTCTTCGTACGCATCCCACAACCCGTCGTGAATCATCGAGTCGATGATTTTGCCGTCGCCCAAGCGATAGCCGGTGCGCGCCTGCGGCAGCAGATATGGGCAGTTGGACATCGACTCCATGCCCCCCGCGACGACGATTTCCGATTCACCCAGCTGCACGGCTTGCGCCGCTAGGGCGACCGCCTTTAACCCGGAGCCGCACACTTTGTTGATGGTCATCGCTGCGACGCGTGGATCGCAGCCGCCCTTCAGGGCCGCTTGGCGGGCGGGGTTTTGGCCTAGCCCGGCCTGCACCACGTTGCCGAGAATCGCTTCATCGATTTGTTTGGCGTCCAGGCCGGCGCGGCGGATAGCTTCCGCGACGATCTTCCCGCCCAACTCGGGAGCAGAGAAGCTCGCCAAGCCACCTTGAAATTTTCCGATGGGGGTGCGGACAGCCGAAAGAATGACAGGAGTTTCCATGGCGTACCTCCAGGCGAAATACCATTATACGAGATGCCGTGGAAACGTGCCCGGGTGTCAGGGAGACACAACACCTTAGCCGAAGCAAGAGCTTAGGCTGGGCGGGGCAAGCCCCGCCCTACGACGAAGACGACGTTGCCTATGCGTTGGCTGCGTTCGGCTGGCCCTCGTCCGCGCTGGGTCCATATAGACCCGGCACCGGCACGTCAAGCAGACGGAAGTAGACGCCGAGCTGCGCGCGATGATGGATGAGGTGGTTCATTACCATGCCGCGGATGCAGGCAATGCGCGGCATGGTGAAAATGGTCTGGCCTCCGGCGAGAAGCGTCCAGCCCTTCATCAGATCCTGATCGCTGGCGGCGGCGAGCGCCGCGCGGGCCTCCGCGGACTCCTTGTCGAAAACGGCGAGAAGATCTTTGCGATTTTCGATCTTTGGCGGCTCATACGCAGGTCCGTTAACCGGAGCGTAATCCAATTGCTCGGTGCTGATGGTCATCGTGGTCCATCCGGGAAGCGTGGCGATGTGGCCGGCAAGCCATCCGACGGTACCGGACTTGTCGTGAGGCTTCCAGTTCCATTTGTCGTCGGGAACGCGCTCGAGCGTCTTGCGGGTATTCTGCATTTCTTGATCGAACTCAGGCAGCATCGATTGGCCGATGGTCATGGTTTCCCCTCCGAGAGCGAAGTATGGACTAACGCGACGCGAATCATAGGCGAACAAAAAGCGAATTGTCAAGCCCTTTTCGCGCCGCCTCCGTTTCCAGTCAATTCCCTGCTCTCTCCGCTCATTGCCGCGCAAGCTTCTTGCAGCGAGCCGTTCGCGAGCGCAGAATTTGTCCATGCCACATCGCCTGACTAATTCTTACTTGATGGACTCCATTGATCTGTTTCGTTATTACAAACGGCTCGGCGAACGAGCCATGGAACAATGCCCTGATGAGGGCCTGTTTGCCAAACTCGATCCCGAGTCCAACTCGATCGCCATCATCGTGAAGCACATGAGCGGGAACATGAGGTCGCGCTGGAGAAATTTTCTGACGACCGACGGTGAAAAGCCGGACCGCAACCGTGATTCCGAATTCGAAGACGCACCGAAGAATCGCGCGGAGCTCATGGCAGTGTGGGGAGCCGGATGGAAGTACGTCTTCGACGCACTCGAACCGCTAACCGACGCGGACCTGACGAAAACCGTGAGCATCCGCAACGAGCCGCACTCCGTGATGCAAGCGATCAACCGGCAGATCGCGCACTATTCGCACCACATCGGTCAAATTCTCTTCGCCGCCAAGCATTTCACCACAGCCAAGAGCGGGAAATGGGACTCCCTGAGCGTTCCTCGGGGACTATCGCAGCAATTCGCAGCAGATGTTGCGGCCGGGAAAAAATCCCAACGATGACGAAAATGAGTGACGCTAGCTGAGAAGGGCGTGGAAGCGGGGATCGGAGCGGAGCGAGTCAAGGTCGGAATCTTTCGCGGCCCAGTTCTTGTAAAACGTTCCTTGATCCATCACCTTTCCCAGGCAGTCGAGGGCCTCTTCGGTGCGGCCTAGAAGGGCGTATACGCAGGCCACGTTGTAGATAATTGAGGTTTCTTCCGGGTCGATTGCCAGTGCACGGCGAGCCCAGTCAGAACTTTTTTCACGGTCTCCCATGCGAGCGAGAATCCCCGCGCCCAAGTAAAGAGCCCGTGCATCGTCCGGGTGACTTTCGGTGTGCCGCTCGGCCAATTGCAACGCCCGTTGCTGGGTCGCCGCGGCTTCTACTGCCCGGCCCAACCCGTGGTAAACGGCCACAAGCAGGCTCACCGCTTGGTAATCATCGGGGTTGAGCCTCGACGCCTGTTCATAGAGTTCCGCAGCCTTGTTCAAGTCACCTCTCTGGAATGAGGTGCGCGCGTAAAAGTAGTAAGCCTCATAGAGTTTGGGATCGAGCCGGATCGCCGCCTCGAATTCTCTCTGTGCCTGATCGAAGTTCTTCTTGAGCGCGAAAGCCAGGCCGCGCGCGGCATGAGCTTCGGCCAGCTCTGGATCCAATTCCAAAGCTTTGCGGCTCGCAGCCTCCGCTTCGTTCAGATTGTCTTCGTTGCTGTCCCAGTACATGTACAGAAACGAGCAGCAATCTGCCACGCCGGCATAGGCGCGCGCATAGTGAGGATCAATCACGATGGCACGCGCGAACATCTGCCGGGCAAAATCAAAACCCTTGCGTCGCCACTGATAGAAGAACTGGCGTCCCCTCAAGTAGTAGTCGTACGCCTGAGGGTTGTCGGTCTGCTTGCGCGCGATGGCTTTCTCTTCCTGCGGAGAAAGCTTGATGCGCAGGGCCTGGCTGATGCTGCGCGCGATCTCGTCCTGCACCTCGAAGACGTCCTTCAGCTCGCGATCGTAGCGTTCCGCCCAGATGGAATGGCCCGTTTGGGCGCGGATAAGCTGGGCAGTAATGCGCAAGCGATTGCCGGCGCGGCGCAAGCTGCCGCTCAGCACGCAAGCGGCGTTGAGTTCCCGCCCGACCTGAGGCCCCGTAACCGGCTTGTCGCGATATGCCAAAACGGCCGCTCGCGGAAAAACCTGCAGTTCCTTGATCTTCGACAGCTCGGTGATGATGTCTTCCGTCATTCCATCGCGGAAATACTCGTCGTCTTTGCTCACGCTGAGATTCTCGAAGTAAAGCACGGCGACCGATTTCTCTGAAGCGGCCACGGCTGCTACTTCGCCGCTGGCCGTTTGCCTCTTCATTTCGCTCACGCGGCCGGAAGACTCGCGATCGCGCTTCAAGCGCTTCATGTCGGTTTTGATCTCGGAAGCGGTCTGGTAGCGCAGGTCGCGGTCTTTCTCGAGAGCTTTGTTGATGACTCGCTCCAGCTCTCCGGGCAGGGCCGAATTCAGACCCGCTGCTGGCTTCGGCGTACCGTGAAGAATGGAATCAAAAATGCCCGCGGACGTATCGCCGGGGAAGGCGAGCTTACCTGTCGCCATTTCGTAGAGGACGGAACCAAACGAGAACAGATCGGTGCGTGCGTCCAGATCCTTACCCAAGGCCTGCTCGGGCGACATGTACGCCATCGTGCCCAGAGCCGTGCCCGGGCTCGTCAGGAACTCCGGATCGGGAGCCAGCGTAGCCTGACCGGACGCATCGACAGCAACCCCCGGCGACCGCCTCGCCGTCATCTTCGCCAGGCCAAAATCCAAAATCTTGGTTTGTCCCCGCTGCGTTATGAAAATGTTTGCGGGCTTGATATCCCGGTGGACGATGCCCCTCAAATGTGCAGCGGCCAGAGCATCGGCAATTTCAATACCCAGGTCGAGGATATCATCGACCTCCAGGGGCTTGCCACTGATGCGGTGCTTTAGCGTCTGGCCTTCAAGTAACTCCATGACAATAAAAGGCCGGCGATCGAACTCACCAACGTCGTGAATGGTGCAAATATTGGGGTGGTTCAACGCTGAAGCCGCGCGCGCCTCTCGCTGGAATCGCTCGAGCGTCTGCGCGTCGGTCGGCGTGTCCTCCGGAAGGAACTTCAGGGCGACGCTGCGGTCGAGCCGGGTGTCCTCGGCGCGGTAAACCACGCCCATGCCGCCGCCACCCAGCTTTTCCTGAACGCGATAGTGAGAAACAGTTTGTCCGGTGAGAGACCGAGGCTCCGACATGGCCCGGTCATCTTAGGGGTGCGGACTATGCAAGTCAATGTACGGAGGGCGCGGCCAAGGGGTATTACGAGTCATTTGTCTGCGCCATCGATCCGACTTAGAGACGCCCATCGATAAACATGTTCAGCCTTGACCGCGGGGCATCGAGACCAGTGAAAACAGATAGACCGCCATTCCAGCGAAAAGCAGCAGGCCGCCAACCGCCACAAAGATGACGAAGGCTATTGGCCGCGGTGACAGCAAACAAAGTGCTTCAGTCACAAGCCCGACGATCAGGAAGGCTCCGGCGATTTGAAGGCGTCTTTCCAGCGGGTTCGCGCTCGCCATCAGTTGTTTTCCTTCCAGAATTTGGCGCTCTTCAGGTGGCCGATGTCGTGCGCGACTTCGTGGCAACCGCTCGACAAGCAAGAAATTTTATTGGACTTGACCGCCGGGAGCGTGGCTGGGTCGGCTGTATGCACTGCGCCTTCTTCAAACGATCGCGCGCCTAGGTGGCAGTGCAGACATTCCCGATTGTTGAAAGGCTCGTAAAGCTTGATGTCCTCGGGGGCCGGTGGAGTCGTTAGATAGTAGATGTACACATGCCGCAGGCCGTGCAGCTTCACTTTCAACGTGCCGAACATCGCGTAGTCTGTGTGGCACGTATAACAAGCCTCCTCCGGTGGCACTCGATGATTCTGAAAATGCGCCGCGGGAATATGGCCGGGGTCGTCCACGTACAGGCTTTTCCCGAACGCTTCCATTGTGTGACACGACAAACAGAACGCTGTCGTCTTGGACCGGTCCATTTCGCTGGAAACACCCATTGCACCGCAAAGGATCGGCAGGAAAAATAAGACGAGAAAGGCAAGAATTTTCCCGCCGCGCGTTCCGGTGATGCCCGGGCGCGCCACGAGAACACCGATCAGCGCAGCGCTGAACAAAACCCAAATGACGATCAGAGTTGTCGCTGGAGGCATAGATTAGGCTCTATCCCAAACGTATGCTGCGATTTGCGCATCCTGCCGCTTGCGATGGTGCTATTTCTTCGCAAGCGATCGGATATAGGTGACCAGATCCTTCACCTGATCCGCTTTCAGGCTCTTCCCATACGCCGGCATTTTGCCCTTTCCGTTTGTAATGATACCCGTCAGATCGGCGTCGCTTTGCTGCTGAACGTCACCGGAGCTCAGGTCGCGAATTTTGTTCGTTTTTCCCACTGCGGTGTCGCCCTTGCCATCAGCGCCATGGCACGCGGCGCATTTGGTCTTGTAGGTGGCTGCGCCCGCATCCTGTGCTCCGGCTGGAACGCTCACGAGTCCGAACGCCACCAACACCGCTACACCAACTGCCACTCTCGCGATTTGAGTCGAGCTTCTTTTCATGTTTGTTTTTCTCCTCAGTGAGTGCCCGGTCTTCGTTGTCTGAAATAGCTTCTAGAATGCGTAGCGTAGCGAAAGCGTTACTAAATTGGCGCGAAAATTGCGCGGCGCGAAAATGTCCTGGACAACGTTGGTCTCATCCTCGTGGTAGCCGTAATAACCCCAGTACGCTTTGCCGGTCCAACCCTTCGCGAAGTGGTAGTCGACTCCGCCAAAGGGCTGGAAGTAGGTGGAATCGAGTGGTCCGGACGGCGCATTCGGCGAGATGATCAGTACGGTGCCCGACGTTCCTGTCATATTCGCGCCCAAACGCAACGTGAGGCGCCGACTGGGCGTCCAGGAGGCATCAAAGTAACCGAAGTTCGATTTGTTCGTGTAGGTCGAGAGTTGCTGCACCAAGCCAGGCACTCCCGTGCAACTGACGGTTGACGGGCCGGTGACTACCGCGCTGCTCGTGAAGCAAATTAGGATTTGCGAGAAGACATCGTTGTAGTCGTAGCCCAGCTCAAGCCCGATTTTCTCGTTCGGCTGAAAGCCTGCGGAAAACGCATACACGCGGTTGTGCTGCAGGTTGTTCACCTCTGCCACGTTATTCCGGCCCTCCCAGAGCGTGACCGAGCCGCTCAGATTGACCCATTCCGCCGGCTTGTAGGTCGTCCGGAGACGGTATTCCTGCGTTTGCCGCGGGCTGATCCGCGTGAAGGAGTTGTCCGCACTCATCAGCTCCGTGTCGAAGTTGACTTTCATGTGGTTCACCGGCCTGGCCCAAATGCCGAACACACCGGAATATTCGTTGATCAGCGTCTCGTCCGGACTGGCCGTGGGACCGGGTGTCACAAAAGCAAAAGCGCCTCCGCCGATCGAGGTGCAGCCGACGGGGAGTACCCCGCCCGCCAGGGCGCAGTCGCCCCGGTTCGCGTTGTCTGGGAAAAATATCTCAGCAGCGGTCTCATAGTCGTTGTCGTCGATGGAGCGATGGCGATAGCGGAAACCCCCTCGTACACCCAGGCGCGATGAAAACTGGTATTCGAGCTCCGCAAGGTTCGTCTTCTCATCCTGTTTCAGAAAGAGACTGGAAACCGAAAAAGAAATGTCCGGCGCGGAAGAGGCGTTGTGCGCCGGTGTCCCGGCGACGCCGTTGGCAGGCGGGACGCACGGAATCGACAGAGGTAGCGTGCCGGCTGGAGTGAACAGGTTTGGAGCCGTCACGAGGTCTGGAGTGAAGAATGAGCAGCTCGAATTGTCCAGCTCCGCTGGGTTGTGCCAATTCGAGAAGTGGAATGAATCCACGAAGGCTAATTTGTCCGTAATACGCCACGTCGCACCGAAGTCCGCGGTCGCCGCTACATGGCGCCCGAAGACCGGTCCGCTATTGGTCTGGTTGTACAGATTGGTGCGCGCCTCGCGGCCGGTCAGAGACTCTATCCAGTTGTTTACGTTCATATCCCCGGCGGTGTAACTGACTTTGGCCGACACGTCCCAACTCTGGAAGTAATTGGACTGCATGCTCAGCTGCTCGGTGGGTGAGTTCGTCCGGGTACGTCCATGTCGCAGGTAATCGATGTATGCGCTGCAGGTTGGGTTCACCAGTCCACCCGGCAGAAAGGTCCCGCCGCACGGCTGTTTTGCTCCTGCATTGAAAGAAACGCCCAAATCGACCGGCAAGCCGTTCGGGAGCAAGAAGGACTGGTTATTGTCGGTCTGCCCGGTGTCCCCCTTGTAGTAGCTGAAGATCTGGTCGTAGCTGATATTCGTCCTTGGCAGGAGCTTGAAGTCGACCCCGATGCGGTAAGCGTTGACGGTGTCCTTGACGTCCTGGAAGAGCAATTGTTCCGTGCCTTGGTGAATGGTCGTGAAGGATGGCCCTTCATCGATGTTCCGGGAGTATCCCAGGCGGAACCGAATCTTCGATTGTGGCAGCAACAGCAAGTTGTAGTCGCTCATCCGGCGCCGCGTGTCGAGCAGATGCGGCGAATTGCCGATGACGCAGCTCGTGCAAAGGGATCCGCCGTATCCCGCCGGTCCGTTTGTAAACGCCGTCGTGGGATTCAGAGGATTCGCAAACAGGGAGTAGTTCGAAACGTTTTCGTCGCGCCGGAAAAGCGCGTCGAAGTCGTACCACTTGTTTTTGTTGATGCGCAGCCGCGAAACATCGTTGGGGTCGCCGCCATACCCGAAATTACTGAAGTACAGGCGGTCGAACAGGGCGGCGTGGTGGTCCAGCGAGTGCATCTCTGTGGTGAATCCCAGAAGTCGCGGGCCCTGCTGCAGGTTCACGAACGTGTCGTAGGTCGGCGTGTCCCCGCCGATGCTTGTAAATCGCCCGCCGAATTCAATCGATTGTTTGATGTTGTAGTTTCCCTGATCGACGCCCTTCTGGTCTTCGTCTTGTGCGCGAACGGGCGCCCCTAAGAAAAGGGTCATCGCGAGGAAGCATGCCGATACGATCGACGGAGGGAAAACTTTGCTTCGAGCGCGCTTTGTCTCTCGCATAGGCGTCCCTTACTTGAAAAACACTGGACTAAAATTCGAGCCGTGGATGGCCACGTGGCACAGCGTGCAGGACTGATATTTCTGCGCCTGATTGTGGAACGTCGGCGTCGACGGCGCGCCGGCATCGACGTTGAAGGAATGGCACTCCAGGCACATCAGGTTGACCTGGCTGCGCTTCAAAAGCTTTGGGTTGGACGAGCCGTGCGGCGTATGGCAGGCCACGCAGCCTTCCGTCTTTACCACCGGGTGCTCGTACACGAACGGCCCGGCCTTTTCCGTGTGACACTTGAAGCAAACAACGTCCTGCGACGCTGAGGCGCGCAGTTGACGGGTCAGGAAGCCACCATGCGGATTGTGGCAATCGCTGCACTGCACAAGTCCTTCGTTCACACGATGATGAAAGGTCCGGCTGAATTGCTGCTTCGTCTCCAGGTGGCAGCCATAACAAAGTTGCGGCTGCTTCTCCTTCATTAAGAACTGATCTTCTTTGGCGTGATGTGGATCATGACAGTTCGTGCAGCCCACGTTGTTTTGCAGGTGCGCGGAGCGGCCGAAGTTACTGTGTTCCTCTCCATACTGGTGGCAGCCAAGGCACCTCGCGCTAATGTCTTGCGCCGAAGCGTCCTTGAACGTGAAGATTTTCGTCTTGTCTCCACCGCCGTCGACGTGCGCCTTACCCGGCCCGTGGCACGCCTCGCATCCTTGCCATTCCGGCCCCTTCTTGGTGTCCAGGGTGGTTACGAAGTGTGGCGAACCTTCGTAGTTTTTTACGAAATCCTTCGACGGCATGTCCGCGTGGCACGTCTTGCACGTTTCCGATCCCACGTACAGTGACGGATCGGTCGGCCGGACGTATTTCTGAGTTTGGTCGGACGACTTAGACTTGTCTTTTTCGGAATCCGGGCCGGGAGGCCGCGCGTGAACAGCCATAGCGGTACCGACCACAACGAGCAGAGTAAAAAATAGCGGGCGCGTTCCGCGGCTCATAGAACTCCCTTCGTCCGGGTTAGCCGACGGCGAGAGTATCCGACGGGGCCGTTGAAAGCTGTTCCGTTTTGCTCACTTTTGACACTTCCGTGGAAGTGACGATGAACTGGCTCAGGCATTCGCCTCATCGTTACCTCCCTAGCTCCGACCGAGAGACCTTCAGGGCCAATATCCACTCAAAACACTTAGGAGTCTGTGACGCTAGTCACCCAAACCACTTCGCTTCCTCTTCGCCTCGAAATCCGCTAGGCTGTTCGAATGAGTCTCACGCTTTTTGACTTCGCGCCGCTCGATGAGGGTGCGCTAAAACTGAACGACGCGCAGCGGCGCGCTATCCATCACGGCGGAGGGCCGCTGCTGGTCATTGCAGGCGCGGGAACCGGCAAAACCCGCGTCATCACGGAACGCATTCGCCATCTGTTGCAGTCGGACGCGTCGCTTTCCGGGGAAAATATTCTCGGGCTCACTTTCACGCGCAAGGCCGCGGGCGAGATGAAGTCACGCGTGGTGAGGACGGCGGGCGAGCGTGGCCGCGACGTGACGCTGACTACATTTCACTCTTTCTGCGAAGCGATACTGAAAGAACAAAAGATCCCCTACACCCTGCTCGACGAGGTCGACCACTGGATTCTCCTTCGCCGCAACATGCCGAGGCTGAAACTCGAACGCTATCGGCGTCTCGCGGAGCCGGGGCAATTCCTCGGCGATTTCGTCAAGTTCTTCTCGCGCTGCCAGGACGAGCTCATTTCGAGCGAGGAGTACCAGCGGTTCGCCGACCGGCTCGACGCGCAGCTGCAATCCGAACGAGGGCTTCTCGACGAAGACACCTACAAAGAGCGCGCCGAGAACGTAGCCTTGCAGCAGGAGATCGCCCGTGCGTACAAAGCGAGCGAAGAGTTGCTTGTGGAGAAAAAGTTCCTTTCGTTTGGGGCGCTGATCTCTTCGACCGTAGAGCTCCTGAGAACAGACGCGGCCTTACGCGCAACGCTGCAGCAGCGCTACCGGCACATTCTGGTGGATGAATTTCAGGACACTAACATCGCGCAACTCGAGCTGTTGCACCTGCTGTCCGCTCCGCCGCGGAATATCGTGGCGGTCGGCGATAACGATCAGGCGATTTACCGCTTTCGCGGCGCTTCGTTCGGCAGCTTCAAGCTTTTCCTCGAACGCTTCACGGGCTGGAAGACAGGGCAGGATTCTTCGCCGTTTCGTGTGACGCTGACGGAGAATTACCGCTCTACTCCGAATATTCTGCGCGTCGCGACCCAAGTGATTTCCAACAACGAAGTCAGCGCAGACTTTCCCAATAAAGTGCTGGAGTCAACACGCGCCGAAGGCGATCGTGTCCGCGTTGTGGAGCTTGCTTCGGAAGATGACGAATCTCGCTGGGTAACCAGCGAGTTGGAGCGCCTGCACAAAGCGGGCACTCCGTGGCGTGATTTTGCCGTGCTCTACCGCAAGCATGAAACTCGCGATGAGCTTGTCCAAGAGCTGGCGGCGCACAAAATTCCTTTCGTTATCGCCAGGCTCTCGATCCTGGATCATCCGCTAGTGCGCGACGTACTCGCGTATCTGACACTGATCGCTAAGCCGCACGATAATGTGGCTTGCGCGCGCGTGCTTGCTGCGCCGGCCTGGCGACTCGAGCCGGTCGACCTGGTCCGGCTCTCGGAACGCACGCGAAAAAAACGCGGCACCTCGCTCTACGACGCGCTGCAGTCGCCACAATCGGAGCTACCCTTTGATCCTTCGCCAGGCATGCTGGCCGAGCTGCTCGAATTTCTTGCCGCGCAACGCAAGAATCTGCGGCGCCGCAGCGCGCGCGAAATCCTCGACGAGCTCCTGGAATGGCTGGAGCTTCGCCGGCTGGCAAGCGCACGGGACCGGCGTTACGTAACCCAGCTCGTCGAGTTTCTGAAAGCCTGGGAGCCGAAGAGCGACACCCGCGGCCTGACCGAATTTCTCGAATACCTGGACTACTTCGATCAGGCCAACGGCACGATTTGCCTAGAGGAAGACCCGCCAGACGACGCGGTGCAGCTGATGTCCGTGCACGGCGCAAAAGGCCTGGAGTTCCCGCACGTTTTCTTGTTGCGCGTGAACGGCGGATCGTTCCCGGTCTGGGCGCGCAAGCCACTTTTTGAATTTCCGGCGGAATTAATGAAAGAGGATCTGCCGGCAGGTGACTTTCACATTCAGGAAGAGCGGCGGCTTTTTTATGTTGCGCTTACGCGCGCACAGCGAAAACTTACGGTCACTACGCTACCCGAAAGAAAGGGTAAAGTTTCGACCTTCGTCGAAGACATGTTGAAGCAGCTGGACGTCAAGAAGCGCGACGTCTGGCAAATCGCGCCAAAAATGCGTTCACGAGAAGAGGACGCAGCTCCGACCAATGGCGAGCGGGCCGGCGCGTCCCTGTTCCCCTCCTTATCGCAACGGCCGCGCATCCTTTCGCAAATCGCCGGCTGGGCGGAAACGTTCCATCCGCCGTCTCCCGAGCCGCTCAAGCTGAGCGCTTCCGCGGTGGACAACTACCGGAAGTGCCCGCAGCAATACCTGTTCTCGCGCTTGTGGTCACTGAAGGAAGGACCGCGCGCGACGTTGACTTTCGGCAGCGTGATGCACACCACGATCAAGCGCTTCGTCGAGCAGTTGCGCCGCGGTGTGACGGTCCCGTTCGACGAGGTCAACCAGATTTTCCAGACTGAATGGACGTCCGCGGGGTTCGAGGATGCCTATCAGGAAGGCGAATACAAAAAGGACGGCATCGAGCAACTTCGCGTTTTCTACGACGCTTTCGTCCACGACCCGCCAAAAATTCTGGAGCAGGAAAAGGCTTTCGAGCTGCCGCTGGAAAACAATGTGATCGTCAACGGGCGCATCGATCAGATCAACTCGATCGGCCGGAAAGACATCGACGTCGAGATTGTGGACTACAAGACCGGCAAGCCGCGAAAAGACATCGAGGCCAAGAAGGATTTGCAACTCAGCATTTACGCGCTCGCCGCAAAAGAGATCCTGGAGCTGAATCCCGTACGGCTGGCGTTTCACTACCTGGAGAACAACCAGATTCAGGTCACCACGCGAGATGCCAAGCAACTCAACGAGGCGCAGAGGATCGTACAGGAAGCCGCGGCCGATATCCGCGCCGGAGAATTTTCGCCCAAGCCGGGCCGTGCCTGCCGCGGCTGCGCTTACAAGCTCATCTGCCCGGCGCACGAAGAAGCTCTTTCCCAGTAACCTCCGCGTAGTGAGATGTCCACTTGGTTCATTCGTCGCACGAGTGAACCTGCCGGCTTGACGTTCGGCGACACACCCTCCTAAATGGTCCTGACATGAATCAACGCAATGAACTGGTGCAGGGAGTGCTCGACAGCCACCGGGACCTCCGTAACGCGGTGCGCCAGTTGCGGCGGGCACCCGGTTTCGCTTTCACTGTCGTTCTGACCTTGGCCCTTGGTATCGGAGCCAATCTCGCGGTTTTTCAGCTTCTGCAAGCAGTGTTATTTGAGCGGCTGCCGATCGCGAAACCCGATCAACTCTATTCCTTGCGAGCGGTGAAGTCTCCTTTCGATGGGCAATGGTTCTTTTCCTATCCGGCATATCAAAACTTGAGGCATGCGAGCGCAAATGCGGTCCCTGTCGTTGCGCGCGCCGGAATTTCCGAAGGAATTCTCAGGCCCGCCGGAGGTTCCCCGGAACGCGTCGACATTCAACTCGTCTCTGGCAATTTCTTCGACGTTCTCGGCCTCGCGCCGGCCGCCGGGAGGTTTTTCTTGCCGAGCGAAGAAGAGCCGGTGCAAAACGAATGGCCCGCGGTTCTTCGCCATGGCTTCTGGGAGCAATCCTTCGGCGGCAATCGCTCGGTACTCGGCGAACACATGGTCGTCAACGGCGTGCCGGTTGTTGTCGTGGGCATTGCCCCGGAGCGCTTTTCCGGCGTCGTCTCCGGTGAAGCGCCGGACCTTTGGTTACCCCTTGCGGCGCAAAGCTCGGGGCATTTTTATTCCTGGTTTGACTCGCTGGGACCTGGCAGCGGAGCGAATATCAATGCGTCCTATCTAAATCAACAAAGCGTGTTCTGGCTGTGGCTTCTGGCGCGCGTCCCAGACCCGGTAAAAACATGCGCCGCGGCCAACTGGACCGCAGCCCTGCAACCCGATCTGTTCTTGCTCGCGAATGCCGCCAAGGACCCTCACGACCGCGAGCAAATTCTGCGCAGCCGCGTGCAACTTGTCTCCGCCGCATCCGGCGAGGGCACGTTCAAGGAAGGCTATTCGCACCCTCTTATCCTCCTAACAATCATGGCAGGGCTGATATTCCTGGTTGGCGGCCTAAACCTCGCAAACCTCCAACTTTCCCGCTTGCTTGGCCGCCAGCGCGAGCTCGCCGTGCGCATATCGCTGGGCGCCAGCCGGTTGCAGGTGCTGCGCCAACTCCTGGCGGAAGACCTGCTGCTAGCGCTGATCGGAGCGGTCCTCGCACTCGTCGTAGCGCAGGCTTCCAGTACTGTTCTGCTGCGCTGGGCGTCAGGAAGCGGGCGCGTTTTGCCGGTGAACCTCCAACCGGGATGGCAACTCTTCGCTTTTGGCGCCATTTTGTTGATCACTGCTTTAACCGGCTTTAGCTTGGCTCCGGCGGCGATGATCACTCGCAGAAACCTGGCCGCGAACATGAAATCCAGAGCAATCTCGTCGGCGATTTTGGGACCCAGGAAATGGTCAAGCCTGCTGCTGGCCGGACAAGTTAGCTTTTCGCTGCTGTTGCTGGCCATGGCTGCCCTTTTCGCACAGACCCTCGTCAATCTGAGCCGCGTGGACGCAGGGCTCGATCGCGATCACATTGTTTCAGTTCATCTGGATTTCACGAACGCCGGATATGAAGAAAAGGACTGGACCGCCCTGCAGGACCGCATGGTGTCGCGACTAAAGGAACTGCCAACCGTCCGGGATGCGGTGGTCCAAATGTGCGCCATCCCCGGATGTATCTGGAACACCGTCATCCATGTGGCCGGCCACCCAGAGATTCGGGAGAACCAGCTGCATGGAGAAGAGAACCACGTAGGGCCGGGATATTTTCACACCATGGGCATTCCAATGATCGAGGGCAGAGACTTCGACGAGCGAGATCTGCCCGCCTCACAGCCGGTAGCGATCCTGAATCATGCGTTCGCCCGGAAGCTCTTCGCGGATGAGAGTCCGATCGGCCATCGCATCGGCTATGAGCCTGCACCTCATGATGCGGACTATTTGGTTGTTGGAGAGGCCGCCGATGCCCGAGTTGACGATCTGCGCTCGGCTCCGCCCGCCGTGGCTTACTTTGCCATTCGTCAGCGGCCACATGTGGCAGACACCATCGAGGTTCGGGCCGACGGACAGCTCGGAGTGTTGGCTCCGGCGATCCGCCAGAGCTTGCTCGCATTCGATCCGCGTCTTCCGATTACCGAGATCGTGCCTCTGAGCGCCGAATATGACGCAGGCTTGTCCCGAGAAAAGCTCCTTGCCCGGCTCACGGGTGTTTTTGGATTCTCGGCTCTGGCCCTCGCAGTGTTGGGTTTCTATGGGCTGCTTTCCTTCAACGTCACGCGCCGAACCGCGGAGATCGGAGTTCGCATGGCGTTGGGCGCAACACCCGCGAACGTGCAGTTGCTCGTCTTGCGCGAAACCCTCGCGATTCTGATCGCCGGGATAGTGCCGGGAGTGATCTTGACCGAACTGATGGGACGCGCCGCGAGGGGGCTTCTCTACGGCTCCGCAACCATCGATTTCTGGGCGTTGTCGTTTGCCACATGCGTCCTGGCCGCGGTGGGCTTGTTGGCCGTACTGCGCCCGGCTCGGCGCGCGGCCAGCATTGATCCGGTGACGGCCCTTCGAGCGGAGTAGCCCAAACCAAAGGGCGCGGCGCTGCAGGATTTAAGCCTTAGGGGGCTTTCCCCGTCGGGATCTCGCCGCTGAAGTAGCCTTCGCGGGTTCGTACGTTGACCTTTTCGCGCTTCACGCGGACTTCAATGGAGTGGTAATCGGCGCTGCGATCCGTGCCGTGGGGAACGTACGCCAACGTATACTCATGGCGGGCTTCCTCCGTCAGGCGGGAATAAAACGTTTCGAGACCCTGCTCTTTCGTGGCGCGAAAGATCTCGCCGCCCGAATCATTTGCATAGCGGATCAACGCCGAAACTGTCCGGTCGATCGGCGAGAGCTTTCGCTCCAGGTACGCGCTGGGAACGGCAACGCTGTAAACCGAAATATTCTCGTGCAACAAGGTCTTAATGACCTGGTCATACGTGAAGGTGTTGAATTTCTTCCCGCCGTTGATGCCGTCGGAAATCAGAACGATGACCCTGCGGCGGCTGCGCGGGCGATCGTGGAGCAGCGCCGCGGCGTTGTAGACGGCGTCATCCAGAGCTTTCGTCGGCTGGCCCTTGATGATTTGCGTCGATTTGTCGATCGAGGATTGATCGATGGTCGAGTGATTGTTGATAGTCGGGCCGCTGAAGGGCCCTCCTGGAGTACCCACGCTGGGTTCCTCGTCCAGCTTGGTGCGCTTTAGCTCGGTGGAAAGCTGGTCCGGGTCGTTTGTGAAACCTTTGCCCTTGTGGAAAAACTGATCGAAGCGGCAGACAAACGCCTCGTCTTCGGCGCTCATGCCACCGACGATGGCTTCCAGGCTGGCTTGAACTTTCTCGGCATCTTTGTCTTTCAGGTCGTTGTCGATCAGAACGACCATCGAGAGGGGAAACGCTTCGGCAGTGAAGACATCGATATTCTGCTCGACGTTGTCCTCGAAGACGCGGAAGTCCGCGCGCGTTAGATCCGGGATCAGTTCGCCGGTGTGATCCTTGACGACGACGGGCAGGATAACGAGGTTGGAGTTCACGGTGATTCGAGCCTGGGCGTCGCTCAACGACGAGAGTTGCGGCTGGCGCGAATCCTGAGCAGCGGGTTGCGCGGACTGCGGCGCTTGCGCCGCAACATAGAGCGATGACGGCAGAAGAATCGCGGCACAACTCCAGATAACCGTTTTTCGTAGACTTTTCATGGTCCTCAGGCCAAACTTCAGCTGGTTTCAGGCGACTCCAGCGGGCAGAACCACGCATCCATCGTGGCGTTCCGCAGCATCCTAGGGTAGCGGAAGCATCCCAGCTGCGAGTGATTTCTGGCCGGGTATCTCTTGTCAAGGAAAGTATACATGCGTTCTGTGAATAAGCTTTTGGCGGTCTGCGTCGCGGCCGTGTTTATAGCGGCGTTGCCGGTTGCGGCCTTGCCGCAAGATCCGCAGTCCCAAGCCCCGGTCATTCGCACCCAAGTCAACTTGGTCAACCTGTTCGTGACCGTGCGCGACAAGAACAAGCGCATCGTCACGGACCTGAAGAAGGAAGACTTCAAGCTCGCCGAAGACGGAGCGGACCAGCAAATCGCGTTCTTCTCCAAAGAAGTGACGCTGCCGATCACTCTGGCGTTGCTTCTGGATACTTCGGGAAGCGAACAATTCATGCTGCGGCGGATTCAAGACATGGGCGGCCGCTTCCTCGATCGCGTGCTGAGGAAGGGCGACGAAGCGCTGGTGATGTCGTTCGACACCGACGTGGACCTGCTCTCGACTTTACCGATGATCGCGGGCAGCTCGATCGGGCGATCCGCAAGACGCGGATCAATACGCCAATGAGCGGCGGCATGATTAATCCCGGTCCGGTGCCGTCGTCGCATATCACGGGCACGGCGCTGTATGACGCGATCTACCTGGCCTGCAACGAGAAACTCAACACCGAGGCCGGACGCAAAGCCATCGTCATCGTTACCGACGCGCAGGATGAAGGCAGCAAAGTGCGGATCGAAGAGGCCATCGAAGCAGCGCAGCGCACGGATACGGTGATTCACATCTTGCTGGTAGCCGACCCGCACTTCGGCGGGAATTCCGGCGTGGCCAACAGGATCACTGAAGAGACCGGCGGGCGGATGATCGTCGCCAACTCCGAGAAGCACCTGGCCGAGGCTTTCGACCAAATCTCCGAAGAGCTGCGGAGCCAGTACACGCTGGGCTACTACCCGAGCAATACGACGCACGATGGAAAATTCCGGAAGATCAAAGTCGATATGTCCAATCACGACCTGAAAGTGCTGGCGCGGAAAGGCTACTACGCGCCGAAGAACTAGTCTGCGTCCTCCGAGCCGAATGGCCATGCGTTGACTTGGCCGCGACGCGCAACCTAAGATGTGCGCCGAATGGTGGATTCCTCCTCCTATCGGCCAGACCATCTCTCACTACCGGATCGTCGAGAAACTTGGCGGCGGCGGAATGGGTGTGGTCTATAAGGCCGAAGACACACGCCTTCGACCGCTTCGTCGCACTGAAATTCCTGCCCGAGAATGTGGCCCAGAGATCACATGCGCTCGAACGTTTCCGCCGGGAAGCCAAGCGGCCTCAGCCCTGAACCACCCGAATATCTGCACCGTCTACGACATCGGGGACAAGACGGCAAAGCGTTCATCGCCATGGAGTTTCTGGATGGCATGACGTTGAAGCACCTGATTGCGGGAAAGCCGCTCGATACGGAAAGAGTTCTTGACCTAAGCATCCAGATCGCCGACGCCCTCGACGCGGCGCACAGCAAAGGAATCGTTCACCGCGACATTAAGCCAGCTAATATCTTCGTGACCCAGCGAGATCAGGCCAAGATTTTGGATTTTGGACTCGCCAAGCAGACCGCCGAGACAAGTTCCAGCGACACAAATACTTTGACAACCATGGCGGGCGAGGCCGAACACCTGACCAGCCCGGGAACAACGCTAGGGACGGTCGCCTACATGTCACCGGAACAAGTGCGCGCCAAGGATTTGGACGCGCGCGACTTGTTCTCGTTCGGCGTGGTGCTCTATGAAATGTCGACCGGACAACTGCCATTCCAAGGCGAAAGCTCCGGGTTATTTTCCACGCGATTTTGGAACGGGCGCCAATTTCTCCGCTACGTCTGAATCCCGCGCTGCCGCCGAAGCTGGAAGAGATCATTTATCGAGCTTTAGAGAAAGACCGCAGTCTCAGATATCAACACGCATCCGACCTTCGCGCCGAATTGCAACGGCTGAAGCGGGATACGGATTCGAGCCGCCGATGGATCGGCGTGCCGGAAGGAAAAGAAAGCGCCTCCGGCGTAGCGGTGCATATGCTGGCTCCAACGGAATCCGCATCGTCGTCAACCGTTATCGCCGCGGCGAAGAAGCACCGCTGGAGTGCGCTCGCGTTTGCGCTCGTGGGGCTGGCCATTCTGGCGGCAGCGAGCTACGGAGTGTATGAGCTGGTGATGCGACACGGGCCCACGCCCTTCGAAAAATTCACGATCACGCAGGTGACCGATTCCGGGAAGGCGTCCCTAGCAGCGATTTCGCCCGACGGCCGATATCTATTGAGCGTGCAAAACGACAAAGGGCAAGAAAGTATGTGGCTGCGCAACATCCCGACGGGCAGCGACACGCAAGTGCTTCCGCTGTCGGCGAATATCTACTCCAGCCTGGCGTTTTCTCCTGACGGCAACTACATCTACTACCGCGAGGCCACCGACAAATCGGCTAGCGGGTCCAATCTGTTCCGTGCGCCGGTGCTCGGGGGCAAGCCCCAGGTGGCCGTGAAAGACATCGATTCGACAGTAACGTTTTCTCCTGACGCTACCCGCATGGCGTACGTGCGGTGGGAGGATCCGGACCCAGGGAAGTACCGGCTACTGACCGCCAATCTGGACGGAACCGACGAGAAGATTCTGCACATCGATTCTTATCTTCCGGGGATTCGTTCCGTTTCCTGGTCGCCGGATGGCAAGCGCTTGGCCTGTGTTCCTCTAGTACCCGACGACGCGCTTGGTCAGATCAACATGTTTGATTTGGCCTCGGGACAAATGACCGTGCTGGCCAAATGGCCCGACAAGCGTATCGGTGCCGGAGTCTGGGCTCCCAACGGCCGCGGTTTGCTCGTGCGTTATCAGGAAAAAGCCGCAGCGCGCTGGCAAATTGGGTTTGTTTCCTACCCCGACGGCGAGTTCCGCACAATCACAAACGATACGAACAACTACTTATGGCCCACACTGTCCGCCGACGGGAACGTCCTCGCGACTACCGGCTACCAACTTTTGCGTGAAATTGACTTACTCCCGGGCGCGGGAGGATCCACGGGCAAACCCATACCGGGGATTCCGGCAAGTACCACCATTGCCCGGATCCGTTGGCGAGGAGACCAGCAACTTCTGGTCTCGGAGGGTTCCCAGGTGGTCCAAATGGCTCCCGACGGGACCAGGTCGCCACTGTTGAGCAATGCGAACTTTGGAATTTACGAGGCAGCTCCTTGCAGCCAAGGGAAATACATCGTTTTTTCTGGCCTTGGCCGTGGCGGACTCGGCAGCGGAGGGATATGGCGCTCCGATCCCGACGGGGCCAATCCAAAGCAGCTCTCGGAAGGCAAGGCCGATGCGGAAGCGACTTGCTCGCCTGACGGGAAATGGGTCTATTTTATCGACAGCTCGCAATTTAGTTTGATGCGTGTGCCGGTTGAGGGTGGACAGGCCCAGCAGGTACCCGGAAGCGCGTTAGCGAACCCGGTTTTCCATTCCATTGCCCTCTCCCCCGACGGCGCGATAATCGCCTTTTTGCCGTCGATGTCAGGCCCCGACCAGCGGATCGAAACTCCTCGCTTGGCTTTGGTACGACTGGGCGCGCACCCCGACTCATCGCCGAAGTTAATGGATGTGGACCCGCGAGCTACGGGGGAACTGCAATTTACGCCTGACGGCAAGTCGATAGCGTATGTGATCGAGGATCAAGGCGTAGGCAATCTCTGGGTGGCGCCGCTTGACGGGTCTTCAAAGGGCAAGTTACTGACTAACTTCACTTCGGCGCAGATGAGCGACTTCTGCTGGTCGCCTAACGGCAAGTCCCTGGCGCTCCTGCGATTGACAAGGACGTCCGACGTCGTTTTGCTCCGTGATACCAGCGCGTCAATCCAATAACCCGAATTCCCAGAGCCGATTCCGCGGATGGTGATGTCCTGGCACACCTCTGAGGCGTTTTGAACAATTGACCGAGTTGGGCGCAGCGTCTACCATCTCTCTTTCAATAAATACTATGGACGGTCAACTCATCGCGCACTACCGGATTCTCCGCAAGGTCGGCGGCGGCGGCATGGGTGTGGTGTACGAAGCGGAGGACACCAAGCTGGGGCGCCGCGTCGCGCTGAAGTTTCTGCCGGAGAAAACGGATCAGGATGTGACCGCGCTCGAGCGGTTCGTGCGGGAAGCGCGCGCGGCTTCGGCTCTGAATCACCCGGGAATTTGCACCATCCACGCCATCGAAGAGCATGAGTCGCGAACCTTCATCGCGATGGAGCTTCTAGAAGGCCAACCGCTGGACAAACTGCTCGCGGCGGGCTCCCTGGCAATCCCTCGAACGGTCGAAATCGGAATTCAGCTGGCCGACGCCCTTGACGCCGCCCACAAAAAAGGAATCGTCCATCGCGACATCAAGCCGGGGAATATCTTTGTCACCGAGGGCGGCACGGCAAAGATTCTGGACTTCGGCCTGGCAAAGCTGTTGCGCGAGAAGAGTGAAGGCGCCGACGGCACCACGCTGGGGGATTCCACGCAAATGCTCACCAGCCCCGGGGTGGCGGTCGGCACGATTGCCTACATGTCGCCGGAGCAGGCGCGCGGCGAAGAGTTGGACGCACGGAGCGATCTGTTTTCGCTGGGATCGGTGCTGTATCAAATGGTGACCGGGAAGCAGCCGTTTCCCGGGTCCACCAGCGCGGTGATTTTCGACAATATCTTGCATAACGCCCCGGTTGCGCCGGTGACCTTGAATCCCGCCGTGCCGCCGGAGTTCGAGCGCATCCTCAATAAGGCCCTCGAAAAAGATCGCGACTGCCGCTATCAAGTCGCCGCTGAAATGCGCGGTGACCTGAAGCGCTTGCAGCGGGAGTCGGATTCCGGTCGCACACCGGCGGCGTCCTCAGCCGCACGCTCTGCGACGTCGACGGGACCAGTGCCAGGAGCGGTGAGCACAGACGCAGAACAGTCGCGCCCGAAATCGAGCGGTTCCGTGCTGGTAGAAGCCGCGCGCAAGAACAAATTGGGAGCGACGCTCACTGCGGTTCTGGGTATTGTTATCGCGCTGGCCGCCGGGTTTGGCATCTACTCGTTCCTCCAAAGCTCGAAGCACATGCCGTTCGAGCACTTCACCATCGAGAATTTGACAAACAACGGGCACGTGTCGCTGGCAACGCTATCACCGGATGGGAAATACCTGCTGCATGTGCGCGAGGAGCAGGGGGCGCAGTCGCTTTGGCTGCGTCACATTCAGACCGGGAGCAATACGCAGATTGTGTCTCCGGCGGCTACTCGGTACTCGGCCCTGACGTTCTCCCCGGATGGCAACTACATCTATTGCGTGCGACGGGACGAAGCCGAGCACACCATCGCTTCCTTGTATTCGGCTCCGATGCTGGGCGGCACGCCACGGCTGCTGCTGAAAGATGTCGATAGTCCAATTACGTTTTCGCCTGACGGCAAACGGTTTGCGTATTTGCGGGAGCATCACGATACGCCGAACTTCGATTTGTTCCTGGTGAACAGCAACGGTTCGCCGGACCGCACGTTGTTCAGCAACACGCCGCTGTTCACGGACAGCGACGTGCCGGTGTGGCTGCCGGATGGCAAGACTATCGTGATCCCCATCGCGCAAACGGCAAGCAATGCACTCGGCGGTTTGCTGGCGGTGGATACGGCGACGGGCAAGCGCCAGGAAATCGCGCCGAATCCGGATCACATCTACTACGACCCGGTGTGGCTGCCGGGTGCTGACGGCTTCGTGGTCACGACGCAATCGTTCAGCGTGCCGCAGCGTCAGATCGGCATGGTCAGTTATCCAAAGGGAGAGTTCCGGTCATTAGTCACGGACACGAACAACTACTCTCGCCCGAGCGTATCCGCCGACGGCAAGAGGATTGCCGCAACACAAAGGCACTACTCCTACGAGCTGGCCGTGGCGCCGGCAGCGAAGCCCGACGAGCTGGCGCCCGTGCGACTCATGATGCCGAACCAGGAACTACAAGAGTGGAGCTGGACCCGCGACGGCAAACTGCTGATCCCGCAAGCGGGCGATCTGCGCGTCGTGGGCCCAACCGGCGGCGAAAACGTAATCTTCTCCGACAAAGTGCATTTGGTCGATCAAACCGTCCCCTGTGGCAATTACATTGTTTTCCGTTCGTTTGGGCGAACCAGCGGATCATCCATCAATCTGTGGCGTACGGACATGGGAGGAAGCAATCCCACGCAAGTCACGTTCGGACGAAACGAACGCCATCCACAGTGTTCGCCGGACGGCAAATGGCTATACTACGTGGAAGACACGGAGAATCAGTCACTGAAGCGCATCCCCGCAGAAGGCGGCAACCCGGAAACGGTGATCGATGAGCCTTCCGACGGCTATCACCTTTCACCCGACGGAGCAATGGTCGCGACGCTGGATGTCCGCGAACTCGACCACAAGCTGGTGCTGAATATCTTCACCATTGCCGAGAAGAAGACCACCTATCACGACGTTGATCAGCGCGCGTCGGATCCGATCAGCTTTTTGCCGGACGGAAAAGCCGTAATTTACACCGTGCGCGAGAAAGGCATCGACAATCTGTGGCTGCAACCGCTGAACGGCTCGGCGTACCGGCAACTAACGCATTTCACGACGGAGCGCATGATGAACTTCCACTACAGCGCCGATGGTTCGCAAGTGGCGATCGAGCGCGGGCATTTCGACTCGGACGCGGTGCTACTGACGGACACGGCGAAGTAATCCTGCAATGTCGCAATCAACGTGGCAGTGTGGAGCCTGGCCGCTGCTTGCTATGGAGTGCGGGAGCTCGCTCCCGCCTTTAAGGCTTTGACACGACACGCAAATCGTGCTTTTGCGCCCGGCTCGGCACTCCGCCCCAACATTATTTCGAAGTGCCAGAAGGATTCGCGTTCGCTGGAGGGTTGGCGTTGGCCCTGGCGAAGTAGCCGCGCCGTGCTCGCACTTGATAGCCCTTGTGATCGGGGACTTCGATGCGAATTTTGTGGTAGCGGCCGTCCAGAATGGAATTCGTGGGATTGTAGGCGATGGAGTATTGGTTGCGGAGCTCGTCGCCAATGTCCTGGAACGATTGATCGAGATCGTCAACGTGATACGGGAAGAAAGCGCGCCCGCCGGTTTCGTCGGCCAGGTCTTGCAGGATCTTATCGCCTTCGGTGAGGTGATATTTGCGGTCGGCCATCTTATCCGGATTGGTCTGCGACAGCTGAATCCATTGCGTGCTGGTGCTGATGGTGTAGATGACGACGCTGAAACGCTGCGCCATCTCAATGGCTTCGGCACGCGTGTGCGTCGATAGATTGTCGTCGCCATCGCTGATCACAATCATCACGCGGCGCACGACGTCCGGCTGATCCCCCGGCGGCCGCGGAGGATGGCTGAGCTCTTTTTCGCAGGCGGTGTAGATCGCGTCGTATACCGCGGTGCCCCCACCCGCGCGGGTCTTGACGATTTCATCGCGCAAGCGGCCTGCATCGTCAGTGAAGCCCTGCAAAATTGCGGGCTCGTCATCAAACGTCATCACAAAGGCCTGATCTTTGGTACGGCGAATCACGCTGAAAAGGAACGAGGTCGCGGCGTCCTGCTCGAATTTTAGGCGGTCGCGAATGCTATTCGAGGTGTCCATCAGCAAACCGATACGCAGCGGTAGATCGGTCTGCTTGCTGAAATAACGAATCGCCTGGGGAGTCTTGTCGTCGAAGATCTTGAAATCGTCTTTATCGAGATCCGGTACCAGCTTGTTGCGGCGGTTGAGAACCGTAAATAGAACGTCCACCAGGTTCACGACCTGGGTGATTCTTCCCTGATCTTGCCGGTTGGGCTCGGCCTGCTGTTGCGGGGGCGCAGGCGCAGCCGAAGGGTTGGGCGCTTGTTGCGCGTGATCGCTCGCCGCGGTGACCAGCATCGCGGCCGTCACAAGAACTGAGATGAGTCCCCGTCGCATGTGGATTGATTATAGGTACCCGGAGAGTGCAGCGTCAATTCGGGTGCGGCTCTCGCCGGCGGCATCACCAAGCTGGTGCAAAAACTCGCACAGGTGTGGCGGCAGGGTAGCGCGCAATTCGATCCAGGCGCCGGTGCGCGGCTGGGTGAAGCCGAGCTTTGCAGCGTGGAGAAAATTCCGCCCGAGAGGCGGCAGCGTGATCTTGCCGACTCGTAACTGCGCCGCCGCGCCGTAGAGCGTATCGCCCACCACCGGATGATGAAGCGCGGAGAAGTGCACGCGGATTTGATGCGTGCGCCCGGTGTGCAGTTGGACCTCGACGAGCGTCGTCGTGTCGATGCTGCGCGAGGACGCGCCAGTCCGTGCGGGCTTCGCGCGCGTTCGCAAAGGTAGCGCCACGCCGCGCCGCCATGCGGACGCGCCGCTTCGGGTCGCGGCCGATTGCGAGATCGATGCGTCCGTGGTCCTCTTTGAACATACCTTGGACCAGCGCGATGTACGTTTTCTTGACGCTGCGCTGTCGGAAAGCCTCGCCGAGTTTCGCATGTGCGGCGTCATTCTTGGCGACCAGGATGATGCCGGAGGTGTCTTTGTCCAGCCGATGAACGATCCCGGGACGGACCGCGTCGCCGCCCTTCGAGAGCGCTTGGCCGCGGCCGAGCAGCGCGTTGACCAGCGTGCCGCGAGCGTTCCCGGCGCCCGCATGAACCGTCATGCCCGCGGGTTTGTTGACAACGACCACGTCGTCGTCTTCGTAGAGGATGTCGAGCGGAATGGATTCGGCTTCGGCACGCATGGGCGGGCGAGGCTGCACTTCAACAGTGATGCGCTCGCCGCCACGGAGGCGCTGCGAGCCTTTTGCCGCCCGAGCATCCACCAGAATGAGTCCGGCGGCGATCAGTTCCTGGACGCGGGTACGGCTGAGATCGGGGCAGTGGGCGGTGACGACGCGATCGAGTCGGTGCGCGGCTTCGCTATCGGAGACGATAAAGTCGTGGTGTGCCGCGCGGTTGCCAGAATTCACAGTGAGATTCTAACCTGCAACTCGCACCAGGGGTAACGGCTGGAAGCCTTAGCCCGCTTGCTCTTTCGAGACTTCCGGAGCGTGGTGTTTCGCGCCGAAAAGGACGTCGAGAATGATCAGCACGGCGCCGACGGTGATCGCGGAATCAGCCACGTTGAAGGCCGGCCAATGGTACGCACCGAGCCATACTTCAAAAAAGTCGGTGACCGCGCCGCGCACGATGCGGTCCGTAACGTTTCCAGCGGCGCCACCAAGGAGCAACGCCAAACCCGCCGCCGTCATCGGGCCACCACTGTGCCCTGCAACGAAAAGCCAGCCGAGCGCTCCGATCACCGCGACGGAGCCCACGATGAGGAGAATGCGAGTCCAAGGAGACGGTGAGTCAGAGAGGACCCCGAACGCGATACCCGGATTGCGGCTGTGCACGAGATACACGAAATTGTGAATCAACTCACGACGCCAACCCTCGATGGTTTGCGCCTCAAACCAGGCTTTGCTCGCGCGATCGAGCAAGACGACTCCCAGCGTCAGCCAGAGCCACCGCAAGCGTCCCGGGATGATCATCAGGCGACCTGCGCCGCGGAAGGCGGAGTGCCTTCGATTTCCGCGAGCGCTTCACTGCATCGCTCGCAAATCGTCGGGTAACGCGAATTTTCGCCGACGCGCGTCGAATAGTTCCAGCAACGCTCGCACTTTACGCCATCGGCTTTTTGCACGGTCACTTCCAAACCCGGGATTACGTCGGAGCGGTAATCCCCTGCTCCCTCAGTCAAAAAATCAACCTGAGAAACAATGAACAATCCCGGGAAGAACCGCAAGGTATTGCTTCAGCTTGGCTTTCAGCTCGAGCTCAGCGTTGAGCAAAACTTTTGCCTCCAGACCGGAATTGATTTTCTTTTCGTTGCGGGATGCCTCCAGTGCTTTCAGAACCTCGGAGCGCACTTTGGCCAGCAGCTCCCAGACGGCGACCTTGCTCGGAGCGACCCCCGTGCGAAGAGCTTGCTCGTCCGGAAACACGGAAATGTGGACGCTGTCGGGTTCGCCCGGCGCCTTCGGCACGTATTTCCAGATTTCCTCAGAAGTGAAAACGAGGATCGGCGCGATGAGGCGGACCAGGGCGCTGGAAATCTTCCAAACGGCAGTTTGCGCCGAGCGCCGCGACTTGTTCTTGGCGGCTTTGGTGTACAAGCGGTCTTTCAACACATCGTAGTAAAAGGCGCTGAGATCAACGACGCAGAAATCGTGCACAGCGTGGTAGACCCGATGGAAGTCGTAGGCCGCGTACCAATCGCGGCACTTTTTCACCAGGTCGGCGGTGCGCTCGAGCATCCAGCGATCCATTTCGTCAAGCTGGTCGTTGGGCACCGCGCCCTGCGACGGATCGAAGTCCGATAGATTGCCGAGTCCGTAGCGGAACGTATTCCGAATCTTGCGATAGGCGTCGCTGAGCTGCGTCATCACGCGCTCGCTCATCTTCACGTCGGCTTGATATTCCACCGACGCGACCCATAAGCGCAGCAAATCGGCTCCCCATCGTTCGCAAATCTCCGCGGGATACAGCGTGTTCCCGAGAGATTTCGACATGGGCTGGCCCTTTTCGTCGAGCGTCCAGCCGTGCGTGACCACACCGCGGTACGGGGCGTTGTCGCGAATGCCGACGCCGATCAGCAGCGAGCTGTGAAACCAGCCGCGATACTGGTCCGGACCTTCCAGATAAACGTCGGCGGGCCATTCTGGGCCTTTGAGCACCACGAGGTGCGAAGAGCCGGAATCGAACCAGACATCGAGAATGTCATTCTCCTTGCGCCATTTGGACGCAACGCCGCAGGAGCATGTCGTTCCCGGAGGCAAAAGCTCTTCCGCCGAGTGCTTGTACCAGGCGTCGGCGCCTTCCTTCTCGAACCATTTCACCACGTTGCGCAGCGCATCGAAATCTTCCAGGCGTTTGCCGCAAGCATCGCAGTAGAAAACGATGATGGGCACGCCCCAGAAGCGCTGCCGCGAAACGCACCAGTCCGGGCGCTCGGCGATCATTTCGTACATGCGGTCTTCGCCCCAGGCGGGAATCCACTTCACGCCGCGAATTTTCTCGAGCGTTTCCTGGCGCAGGCTCCTGTTCGCCCCGTGCGCCACCTGATCCATTCCGATGAACCATTGCTCGGTGGCGCGGAAAATCACCGGATTGTGGCAGCGCCAGCAGTGCGGGTAGCTGTGCTTGTACTCGTGATGGCCGAGAAGCGCGCCGCGATCGGCTAGCAGGTTCACGACGATCGGATTCGCGGTGAACACATCTTTGCCCTTATATTCGGGCAAGCCTTCCAGATAGACGCCACGATCGTTGAGCGGCGCGTAAATCTCCAAACCATACTTCTGTCCGGTGTTGAAGTCGTCCACGCCGTGACCCGGAGCGGTGTGCACGATGCCGCTTCCTTGATCGAGCGTGACGTAGGTGGCAAGGACGCCGGGCACCTGAATCGGCAGAAAAGGATGTTGGAACTTCATGCCTTCGAAATCGCGGCCCTTGAAGGTCGCGCGGACACGAGCTTCCTTGATCCCGCACTCGGCCTGCAGCGCCGCCACACGCTCGGCCGCGAGCAGTAGGTTACCTTTCTCAGTTTCGACAACGGCGTATTCGAAATCGGGATGAAACGCGAGAGCGCGGTTATGGGGAATCGTCCAAGGTGTAGTCGTCCAGATGACGGCGCTAACATCGCTGCCGACTTTCGCGGCTTCGCCTTTGCCACCGCCGACCACCGCAAATTTCACCCAGATCGAAAGACTGTTGTGATCCTCGTACTCGACCTCGGCTTCGGCCAGCGCCGTCGAATCATAGAGGCACCAGTAGACCGGCTTGCGGCCGCGGTACACGTAACCCTTCTCCATGAATTCGAGAAACGCCCCCGCGATGATCGCTTCGTAATCAAAGCTCATCGTCAGGTACGGATCGTTCCATCGCCCGAAGATGCCCAAGCGCTTGAAATCTTTCTTGTGCTGTTCCACGAAGCGCGCGGCAAACTCCCGGCACATGCGCCGGAACTCCGCCGGCGGAACTTTGCCTTTGCCGCCGAGTTCCTTCTCTACCTGCGTTTCGATGGGCAGACCGTGGCAATCCCAGCCTGGCACGTACGGAGCGTAGTGCCCCGCCATGCTCTTGGTCTTGACGATTAAGTCTTTCAGGATCTTGTTCAGGCCTGTTCCCAGGTGAATTTCGCCCGTCGGGTACGGCGGCCCGTCGTGCAGCACGAAGAGCGGCTTGCCTTTCCGCGCTTCCAGAATTCGCTCGTAGACACTGGACTCCTGCCACGCAACGAGTTGTTTAGGCTCGTTTTGCGGAAGGCTGGCCTTCATGGGAAAATCTGTTTTAGGCAGGTTGAGCGTTTTCTTTAGTTCGAGTGGCTCGGCCATGGATCGATCGATGCGATTCCCTTCTGTGCCGTTATTTCCCTCAAAAGTGTCGGGGGGGAAACATCGGAATGCAGCGTGAACACGTATGTTACAATGAATGCGAGTAGGTGTCAGCCGGTACGGGGGTGCAACCAATCCGGCCCCGCCCGAATCGTACCCTGCATTGGACACCCAAGGCGCATTTGTGCGTCTAAGCTTAGGGGATCACGGTGCCGAGTAACCTCATCACCAATTTGTTGCCGCCCGATAGGAACAAGCCGGGAGCATCCTCTTCCGGTGCGCCGCAGCCAGACGTCCCGGTACCCGCCTCCGCCGTACCAAGTTTCACCACTCCCGAGCGCGTAGTCACCGACGGCTTCTGGTCGAACCTGAAACAGTTCCTCACCGAGAAACCCGTCAAAGTAAGCGGCAAGACCAGCTCGCCCCTGATGCCAGCGAAGTATGGTGGCGGCTTCAACGACAACCTGAAGGACTTTTTTAGCTCCCGGCCGGTGCCCAAAGGGCCCATGAACAGCCGTCTGGCAGTCAATTGGGGTGCAAACTTTGGCGGCTTCGGCTATCGCATCAAGGAGTTCTTTTCACCATCCAAGCAGCCGCCCATGCCGCCGGGAATTCTGCCGATCAAAGTGAAAGACATTTGGTCGAAGGACGAAAACTTCGGGTGGACGCAAGTAATTTCCATCGGTCTGCACGCCGTGATCATTGCCCTATTAGTTGTGCCGCTGATCTGGCGCATGGAGCACCCTGTAGACGCGAAGAACAAGGCTGTCGATGTCACTCCGATCGATCTTTCGCCGTACACCGCGAAGCTCCCAGCCGGCGCGCAGAAAGCCGGCGGCGGAGGTGGCGCGAACGACCACACCCTGACTCCGGTGAACAAAGGCAAATTGCCCAAGTTCAAGTGGACGCAGTTCACACCGCCGCAGATCAAGATTGAGAATCAGAACCCCAAGCTGGCGATGGATCCTTCGTTGCTCGGCCCGCCGGATTTGAAAGTGCCAAGCCCCAATATGTCGACCTTTGGCGATCCGCTGGCCTCGGCGCTGTCCGATTCTTTGGGACACGGTAACGGCACCGGTATCGGTAGCGGCACCGGCGGCGGCCTGGGTCCTGGCGAAGGTGGCGGCACCGGCGGCGGCGCGTTTCGCGCCGGCGTCAACGGAGTGGGCGTGCCGGTCTGCTTGTACTGCCCGATTCCGCAATACTCCGACGAAGCGCGCAAAGCCAAGTATCAGGGAACCGTTGTGCTGCAAGTTACGATTACCACCGACGGCCGCGCGATCAACATCTCGGTCGTAAAAGGCCCTGGGCTGGGGCTGGAAGAAAAAGCCATCGAAGCCGTAAAGGGTTGGAAGTTTAAGCCCGCCGTCGGACCCAGCGGCAAGCCCGTGGCGACGATCGTGCCAATTGAAGTCACCTTCCGTTTGTACTAAACGTTCTATCTTCAACCCGCTGGCCACTCCCTGTAGCCGCCCTCTTCAGAGGCGGGGTTTAGACGCCACGCCACCAGTCCAGCACGCATGGTAAACACTCGCCACTTCATTCCTTCTTCATCCGCAAGCAACCAATACGCGCTTCGGCACTTCTGAATTGCCAATTGCCGCTCGCCTCTGTCGAGAATGCGATAACTTAGAGGCGGGCGTGGAGGCTCACCATGCGCACTCCCGTTCTACGCGCCACCCCGTCTTCCGAATCGCAAGCCTGGCTTACACGCGTTCGTGAAAATTTCCGCCAGCTTCTAACACCCACAGGGCTCTCGCCGTCGTCCTCCAACGGCGCGCCCATTCATTTGCTGAAACTTGACCGCAGCGGCCGTGCCGGCAGGGCGCAGACGCTGTCTTTGTTGACGCACGCTGGAATCCTGCTCGCGCTGGCATTCTTCGCGGTCCAGTCGAGAACGATCAAGCCTTTAGCGGGAGCGTTGATCGAAACGGCTCGCGAACGCTTGACCTTCGCCCCGCCCACCGACACGGTCGTGAGCCGTCCGTCCCTCGGGCGCAACGGCGGCGGCGGCGACAATGACCCCATCCCGGCGACGCACGGTTTCCTCCCTCCGCGTTCTTCGATACAACTTGCGCCGCCGCGACTGCCGGACAACTTGAATCATCCGCTCCCCGTTCCGGTGACGATTCTCGATGCGCAAGCGCCGCCGATTCTCGCGCCAATCAGCAATCTGGGCCTCCCCTGGATGCCCAAAGACACCAACTCCGGCGGTCCAGGGAAAAACGGCATTGGATCGCGCGGGAACGGAGGGATGGGTGACCGTGATGGGCCGGACGCCGGCGAAGGAATCGGCGGACCCTACGCGCAGGGAATTTCCTCTCCGATGTGCCTCGTTTGCCCCTACCCGATCTACACCGACGAAGCGCGCCACGTAAAAGTGCAAGGTACGGTCACGCTGCAGGTGTTGGTGAGCGCGGACGGCAGAGCCGCAGAAATTCGCGTCGTTAGAGGGGTGGGCTACGGGCTCAAAGAACGCGCAGTGGAAACCGTGCGCAACTGGAAATTCAAGCCCGCGCGCGACGCCGCTCAACACCCCGTGGCCGCATGGGTAACCATCGAAGCTGTCTTTCGCCTCTTTTGACCGCTTGAATCTGCGTGTAGCGCAGGGCACCGAGCCTAACGCAAGGCTAGCCCCTTTGGAGTGCGGCGGCTCGCCGCCGCCTTTCCTCACTTCACGTCATCGAAGAGTCTCCGCGTCCCTCAGCGTCCTCAGCGCCTCCGCGTTATCTTTTCTCTTCCGTCGCAGCCGCTTCCCTCCCCCGGTCCGCAACCAATCTGCTAGGATGAAGTTCATGCGAAAAGCGTCCCCCCTCTTCCTTGCGGTGCTGTGTATTCTGTGCACGGCGCGCGGCGCCAACGCGCAGAGTGCGAATGGCTCCCTCGATCTGGCAGCGAGGATTTCCCCCACGTCGGCCCGGCCCGAGCCTGTTCGGCAGTTTACGTTTTACGTGCTGACCAAGAGCTATACGGAGATCGCCAAAGACGTGGAAGCGCAGGACGTCATACCGAGCCGCGAAAAATTCATCGAGGACCTAAAGGTCTCGCCGGAGCTAAAAGAGTGGCTGCGAGCCCACGATGTGATGGACTTGACCTCCACAAATATGGACCGGCTGGTCACTCCCGACGATATCCTCAAAGTTCCCGAATTCTTGCTGGCCTACCAGCGCACCAACAGTGGCGGCGTAACCCACGGAATCCCCAAGCCCAAGTACGCCGACGCCGACAAAACGGCAAATCCCGACCGCTATCAAAAGCAACACGAGGAATATTTCACCGCGCTGAAAAAATTCATCCAGACGCACCCGGAGTCCGAGAGCGGTATGGAGCTGGAGCTGACCGGTATAAATCCGCAGACAAAATGGGTGCAAATCCAGTCCGACCACAAGAAACGCGTGCTGCGTTTGGCGCCGGAAGTTGCGCAGACAAAATACCTTGCGGCTGAGGTGGATACCGACCTTGACGGGCGCGCGTCCGTCACCAACCTGCCTGCAGGCGACTACTGGATCAGCTCGCTGAACCTGGAGGCCGGCGCGGGCGACACGCGCGCGCGCTGGGATGTACCCGTTTCGATTCAGGGAGGACGCACTTTGCGGATCGAATTAACCAACCTGAACGCCATCGACGCCCACGGCCCCACCCCTTAGCGCCGGCCACGCGCTGCCGCTATGGGCACACCCCTTCTCTGGATCGGTTTCAATCTTTTTGTCCTGGCCGCGGTCGCGGTGGACCTGGGCCTCTTCAGCCGGCGCCTCCACAAGGTAGAACTCCGCGAAGCCTTTCTATCGAGTGTCGCGTGGGTCGCGCTGTCGGTGCTTTTTGGTTTCGGCGTTCTGCACTACTGGGGCCACCAGCGCGGCCTCGAGTTTTTCACCGGATACCTGATCGAAAAGGCCCTGAGCGTCGACAACCTTTTCCTGTTCCTCGTTATCTTTCGCACCTTTGCCATCGATGAGCGGTTTCAGCACCGCATGCTCGAGTGGGGAATCCTGGGCGCTCTGGTGATGCGTGCGGTAATGATCGCGGCGGGCTCAGCGCTGATCGAGCGATTTTCCTGGGTCCTGTACATTCTCGGGGCGTTTCTCGTCTACGCCGGGATTCACATGCTGTTCGCCAAGAAAGAGAAAATTCACCCGGAGAAAAATGCCATTTTTCGTTTTGCCCATCGCCACCTTCGCGTGACCCGGGAATACTACGGCGAGCACTTTTTTGTGCGCAATGCAGGAAAACTCTACGCCACTCCGCTGTTCCTGGTGCTGATCGTCGTCGAAATCACAGACGTAACCCTGGCGATCGACTCCATCCCGGCGATCTTCGGCATCACGACAGACGCGTTTATCGTGTACACCTCGAATGTCGTTGCAATTCTAGGACTGCGGGCGATGTATTTCTTGCTGGCGGGCGTGCTGAACCGTTTGCGATTCCTCACCGTGGGCCTCTCGTTCGTCCTGGTCTTCATCGGCGGAAAAATGGTCGCCGGACCCTGGCTCCACGTTCCGGAGTACATCTCTCTGCTGACGGTTGGAAGCATCCTGCTGCTTGCGCTCGTGGCTTCCCTGCTCTTCCCAGCCAAAACCACCGCCTAGAGGCGCACTAGCCTTCTTGCTGCGGCAACGGAAGCTGCTAAACCTAAGCTTCGTATTTGCAATAACTTACAAACTGCGCAACACGCAGCAACGCCTATAAGTCCTGTCGATTCAGCAGCTTACTTCACAGTTCCCATCACACCACCCGGGGGACGCCCCGAAAAGCGAAATAAAGGCGAAACACATCATAACTTGTACGAAATGGCCAAGCGGCAACTGGCTAGGTCAGTCTTCCTCAAACATCAATTCGTCGATGTAGCACCACATCCAGTTCTCGCCAGGCTCGATGGAGCGGACGATCGGGTGCTTCGTGGCGTGGAAGTGCTTCGTGGCGTGCTTGTTCTTGGAAGAGTCGCAACACCCCACGTGCCCGCAGCTCAGACAAAGCCGCAGGTGCACCCAAGTGTCGTGCATCTTCAAGCATTCTTCGCAACCCTTGGTCTTGGGCTTGACGGGTCGGATTTGATCGAGATGCGTGCACTCGTCGGCCATGACGTGCCTCCCTGCGCTTAGCGCGCAGCTTGAATGGGAATTCTTATCTCAAAACGCGTGTCGCCCGGTACGGACTTGACCGTAATCAGGCCTTTGACTTTCTTGATGATGCGGTAGGCGATGTCCAGGCCGAGGCCTGTTCCTTCCCCTACGCCCTTGGTGGTAAAAAATGGCTCGAAGATTCTCGACTGGATTTCTTCCGGAATGCCGGGGCCATTGTCGGCGATCTCCACCAGAACGTAATCGTTGTCGCGCACGGCGCGGATGCTGAGCTTTCCTCCGTCCTTTATGACATCAGCGGCGTTGTCGATCAGATTGGTCCACACCTGGTTCAGTTCGCTCCCGTAGGCCATCACCTTGGGCAGATCGGGAGCATATTCGCGCGTCACCGTGATACTGCGCTTGAGCTTGTGGTGCATGATCGTCAGCGTGGTGTCTAGGCTTTTCGCAATGTCCACTTCCTGCATGGACGCCTGATCCATGTAGGAATACTCCTTGATCGCACGGACAAGGTCGGAAATGCGCGCGGTGCTGTGCTCGAGCTCATCGGCGATGCGATCCATTTCCAGCAGTGTGGCAAAGCGGGTCAATTCCGGCCCAAGCGAATTCCCGGCAGCTGCAGCGAGACTGGCTAGGTGCGCGTCGGTTAGGTTCGCTTCCGCCAGGAGAGGCCCTAGTTTCCAGGCGTCTTTCACATCGCGGGCTTCCAGCCAGGTTTGAATAGCTTCTTCCCGCTCGACGCGCGCAAATTCATCCTTGAATTCCGCCGGCTTGAGCGCGGCGCGAATCTCCTCTTCGCGCCTTGCCAATAACGCGCAGTCGTCCGGACCTACGGAAGAAGCACGCACGGCCTCTCGCAACCGCGCCAGGCATTCCCGGAGAGTGCTTGCCGAGCGGCGCGCCGCCGCGGACGGATTGTTCAACTCATGAGCAAGTCCCGCGGAAAGCTTGCCGAGCGCCGCAAGCTTCTGGCCCTGCTGTTCCGCCTGCGTGTACGTACGCACGCGATCGGTGAGCATGCCGACCAGCCGCTGCGAAAGATCCGGCAGGCGCTGCAGCAGGTCCGCGAAGTGGCTGTGGTGGTAGGCAAGCCCCCAAGTAGGCAGAGTGGCGCGAATGGTCAACGCGTAGGTTTTTAGTCGGGAGAATGGCAGAAGTCCGGTGACTGTCGGGGCCTCGACCGTGAACATCGGCGCGTCTGCGGTGGAGCTCTGCTCTTTGCGGCCGCGAATTTCCCCTTCGAGCAGGACGAACATCAGGGTAGCTGGAGTGCCTTCCAGCATCATTACTTCGCCAGGCTCGAAGCGAAATTCATCGGTGCGCTCGACAAACCAGCCCAGGTCTTCTTGCGAGAGGTCCGTAAAAATCGGGACTTTTCGGAGAGCGGTATAGATCACGTCTTTGCTGGAGGGATGAGAAGCCAGCTTAAAAGTGCCGTATTTGTTCACGGCTTGATCCGGCATCTCGGTCATTCGTTTGTCGCCTTCATGCTTCACTGCACCTTGGCCAGATACTGGTGTATGAATTGAACGACCACCGCGCCTTCTCCAACGCCAGAAGCCACGCGCTTGATGGAGCCATGGCGCACGTCGCCCACGGCAAAAATACCGGGGACGTTCGTTTCCAGCAAGCCCGGGTCGCGGTCCAAAGTCCAACTTGCCGGGCGCTTTCCATCGCGAAGAAGATCGGGGCCCGACAGAATGAACCCTCGCTCATCCCGGGCGACCAGGTCCCGGAGCCATTCGGTGCGCGGCGACGCACCGATGAAGATGAACAAGCTCGACGCAGGTAGTTGATGCGTCTCATTGGTAGTCGCGCAGTGCACGGTAATCCCAGTCAGCCGCGTGTCGCCCTGCACTTCCGTGACGCTGCTTCGCGTCCACACCTCGATGTTCGGAGTCTTGCTTATCTGCTCGATCAAATAATGCGACATGGTGCTGGCCAGCGATTCGCCTCGGACGAGCATGATCACTTTGGCTGCAAATTTCGAGAAGTGCATGGCCGCTTGGCCCGCCGAATTCGCGCCGCCGATGATGTACACCGTTTCACCCTTGCAAGACAGTGCCTCCGACGTTCCGCCGCCGTAGTAAACACCTGCGCCCTGCAGGCGGTCCATGCCGGGAACGTCCAGCGACCGCCATTGCACGCCCATGGCGAGGAGCAGGGCGTGGCACGAAATCTCGATTCCATCGCCCAACTTGAGATAGCGATACGGCCCATCGACGCGAACGCTCACCGCTTCCTGCGGGGAGAGGATTTCGACGTCGAAGCGTCTCGCCTGCGCCACCGCCCGCCGCGCCAGGTCGCTGCCGCTCAGACCCGCGGGAAAGCCTAGATAATTCTCAATCCGCGAGCTCAGCCCCGCTTGGCCGCCAGGCGCCTCGCGCTCGATCATTACCGTGCGCAGGCCTTCCGAGGCGCCATACACGGCGGCGGCAAGTCCCGCCGGTCCACCGCCGACGATCGCAAGATCGTAGAAGTTCGTTTGCGCGTGCGTGCGCAGACCGATTTTGTCTGCAATCGCCGTCGTCGTAGGTTCGGCGATGCGTTGACCGTCCGGAAACAAGATCAACGGCAGGGTTTCAGCTTCCGGCCCTAGCGATTCGATCAAGCGCCGAACTTCGGGATCCGTCGAGGCCAGTTCTATGTCAATCCATTGGTAGGGAACTTGGTTGCGCGCCAAAAATTCCCGCAGATCGTACGAGCGCGAGGACCAGCGCGTGCCCAGGACGCGGATGCCCTCGTACGGCGGATGAAACTGCGCGGTCCAATCGTGAAGGAGATCATCGAGCGCCGGATACAACTTCTCCTCCGGCGGGTCCCACGGCTTCATCAGGTAATAGTGGATGCGCGCTTCGTTGATGGCATCGATGGCAGCGTTAGTGTCGGCATACGCGGTAAGCAGCGCGCGTTTGGCGTCGGGATGGAGGTTCATGGCTTCCGCCAGGAAGCCCACTCCGTCCATGGATGGCATGCGCTGGTCCGCGAGCAGCAAGGCGACCGGGTTGTTGCGCGCCTTCAGCTCGCGCAGTGTGCTCAGGGCCGCGCTGCCGGAGTCTGCGCGCATCACCCGGTATTTTTGCGCGTAACGTCCGCGCAAATCGCGCTCGATGGCCCGCAAGACTTCGGGATCGTCGTCAACCGTCAGCAAAACTGGTTTCGGCATGACTCTGGGATGAAGTTTCCCGCCTTTTCGTTACCTTTTCGGCCGCCTGGGAGCGTCGCGCTTCTATTGGCTCCGCCCTCACGCTACAATCCTCGCCTCATCTATGTCCAGTCCCCTCTCAAGCGCGATCGCGGGCCTCTCTTCTGCTGCTTTGGCGGTACGTGTTGCTGCCGCGCAGGAGATTTATCGCACCGGGCGATTGCTCGCCGACCAAGCCACAAACCTGTGGCGGAGCGATGCTGAATTTTCCGCACTATTGGGACTCGACCCGCCGGTCACCGTCGGATTGGCCGTCGAGCGCTCAATGTTTGCGCGGATTCGCGAAGCGAACGGTACGCCTTCGCTGGCAGATGTCCCGCCCGACCAGGACGCAGAAGAGTTTGAGCTGCATTTTCCGGAAGGGGTTTCGCTGGACGTACTGACCACGCGCGAGCCGGGCGGCACCGGAGCGATTGCTCGCTATCTAGCCAAGTTTGGCGAGGGCGTGCAGCAAGTGGAGTATCGCTGCGCCAACGTCGATCGCGCTACGGCCATCCTGAAAGAGAGATTCGGTGTCGCGCCGGTTTACCCGCAGACGCGCCCGGGAGCCGAAGGCACGCGCATCAATTTTTTCCTCGTGCCAACGCCAAACACCGGCAAAGTGCTGATCGAACTCTACGAAGCGGCCGAGATCCCTCGCTAGCCGTGGCATTCGCGCCTCAGGAATCGCCCTGGTTCTGAATTTCCCGCATCGCCCGCAGGACTTCGCCTACCGTCCAAGCCTGAGCGATGCACCCGTGCGGCGTAAAGGGCGCGTCACCCTCAAAGATTTCGCCCAGTGTACCCAGGCCATACATGTGCACCGAGATCCCCAGCGGCTCCAGGAAACGCATGGCCTCCGCGCGGTCGCCGTACACGCGCAGATGCGCCAGCACAAAAGGTCCCAGCAGCCAGCCCCACACCGTACCCTGGTGATAAGCCGCATCGCGATCGCGGGGCCCGCCGCTATAGTGGCCCTGATAGCCCGGCTCTCCAGGTGCGAGGCTGCGCAGGCCGTACGAGGTCAGCAGGTGTTGCGCGCAAATATCGACCACAGACTTCTGCTGCTCTTCCGTCAACGGACTCATCGGCAGTGACACACCAAAAATCTGATTTGGCCGCAGCGACGCATCGTTGCCCACGCCGGGGACGTCGATCACATCGAAACAGCAGCCGCGGTCCTCGTTCCAAAACTTCTGAAAATTCTTCCGCGCCTTGGCAGACAGCTTCTCGTAGCCTCCGCTGGGCCGTGCCAGCAGGCGCGCGAATTCCGCGATGGTTTCCAGCGCATTGATCCACAGCGCGTTCACTTCCACTGGCTTGCCCGTTCGCGGTGTCACGACCAGGTCTCCAGCTCTCGCGTCCATCCAGGTGAGCTGCACACCCGGTCCGCCCGCATATAGCAGACCGTCCGCCGGATCGACATGAATGTTGTAGCGCGTGCCTTTCACGTGGGCGTCGATCATGTCCGCGAGGGTGGGAAAGAGCTGTAGCAGCGTCCGGCCATCCTGGGTTGCGGCAAAATATTGCCGCACCGCTTCGAAATACCATAGCGCCGCATCGACGGTGTTGTACTCCGGCTTCCCGCCGGCGTCCGGAAAATTATTTGGCAACATGCCCGCATCGGCGTAGCCCGCGAACGCCAGCAAAATTTGCCGGGCAACGTCCGCGCGACCGGTCGCCAGGGTCAAGCCGGGCAGCGCGATCATCGTGTCGCGCCCCCAGTCGCCAAACCAGTGATAACCCGCGATAATGCTGCGGCCGTCGGGATGCTCCGGCAAACTGCGCTTCACGATGAACTGATCGGCGGCCAGTACCAGTTGCGGAAGCCAATTCGGGCACTCGGCGGCCTTTTTATTGTCAGTTCGCCAAGTCTCAATCAGATTCGCTTCGTGTTCCGAGCGTTTCGTGCGAGCGTCGCCGCCGTCGAGGGCGGTCTCTTCTTCGGTCGTGGCCGTGAACGTAACGCTTGCTCCAACCGTCAATTTCTTGCGAAATAGGGCAGCGAACAAGTGGTCTTCGTTATCGTCCAGCCCGCGCTCTTTCTCCACCGGCAAGAAACAGCCGCGATACCACTCATGGCGCGGCTCGCAGGTTGCACCGGGGCATTGCAGATAAAAGGGCGTCGCGCGGTCAAAAGCCACGACCTTGACGCCGTCTTCCACGGGATCGATCCGCATGTGCCAATCGCCCGCGTGCGTCGAGCTATGGAAGTCGCGATAGTTCACCAGCGCCTTCATGTCCATCTCGATCGCGCTGCCGGCCCGCACTAGGGTGTATTCGACGTGCGTCGTGTTCTCGCCCTGGCGCATCAAGATTCGCTTCTCGAGCAGTGCGTCCGCCAACGCGTACGTCCACACCGGGGTCATGCCCTCGAGCCGGAAACTCTGGATGTTGAGAAAACCCTTCGGATCCACCGCGCCGCTGGTCCACTGATCCGTGGCCAGCATGTATTCCGTTCCCGCGTACCGCACAACCTCGTCTAGGCCGGCCACCAGCTGCATGCGCCCCACCGGCGGCTGCAACGCCGCGATCAGCAAACCGTGGTAGCGCCGCGTCATGCATCCGGCGATCGTCCCCGAGGCAAATCCCCCGATGCCGTTCGTCACGATCCACTCGCGCGCCTCGGCCGCATCGATATTCCCGCAGACTTCGCGCCCAAATTTTACGCGCGGACCATTCGCTGCCATATTCCGCGACCCGCTGGAAGCCGCACCCTTCCGCGGCTTCCGTGCGGATGTCTTTGCCGACGCCGCTTGCTCTCGCGCTTCTGCAAGATGCGCCGCCGCGCGCAATTCCAATTTGCTTCGCACTTTCAAAGTGTGGGTCGCCTCATCGTCTGCAACTCCTCCCCTTCAGCATACTCCCCGCATTCTATGACCCGGCTGTTTCGGCGCGAACCAGCCACTTGGTCATCAAGTAGCGGTCATGGTCTACATATCCCGTCCGGCGGTAGAGCGCCAGAGCCGGCTCATTCCCGCGATCCACTTCCAGGTGAATGACGTTTACCCCAATCTCGCGAGCTCGTTCTGCAACAAACTCCATCGTCTGCCGTCCGAAGCCCATGCCGCGATACTTCTCTTCGATATACAGTTCATCGACAAACGCCTCGCGGCCTCGGTATTCAAAACTGAATCCCAAAGTCAGAATCGCGTAGCCCACCGGCTTACTTTCCACGCAGAGCAGCCACGCGCGTCCAAATTCTGGGCTGGAAAAGAATTGCCCAAACGCGGCGGTCACCGCTCGCTCGTCAAACGGCAACGCGGGCTCCTGCAATGCCAAGTGCCGCATCATGCCGATCAGATCGGGCACATCTCCGCCGGTCGCCTCGCGGAGCACGAGTTGCGGCCGGCTATTCACCGCTCTGCTCGACCAACTTCGCCACCAGCCCGGTCCAGCCTGTTTGATGGCTCGCGCCGATGCCCGCGCCGTTGTCACCGTGAAAATATTCGTAGAACAAGATCAAGTCTTTCCAGTGCGGATCGCTCTGGAAAACTTCCTCGCCTCCGGCGACCGCGCGTCGCCCATCACTTCCACGCAAGAAAATATGCACCAGCCGGCGAGAAATTTCTGCCGCGACCTGCCATAGATCACTTTCCTTGCCGGAGTGCGTTGGGCACTCTACTTTGAAATCCTCGCCGTAATAGTGGTGATATTTCTGCAGTGATTCGATCAGCAGATAGTTCACCGGAAACCAGATCGGCCCGCGCCAATTCGAGTTGCCGCCGAACAACCCTGTGGTGGATTCGGCCGGTTCGTAGTCCACCCGGTTGATGTGGCCGTTCACCCCCACTTCATACGGGTGATCCAGGTGAAAGCGCGATAGAGCGCGGATGCCGTACTGCGACAAAAATTCGGTTTCGTCCAGCATCCGCGCCAGCACACGCTTGAGCTGCTTACGATTCACCAGTGAGAGCAGACGTCGCACGCCGCGCCCCGATCGCTGCGTCATCTCGATGTGCTCCGGCACATCCGAGTGATTGTCGATGAACCATTGCATGCGCCGCTTGAAGCCCGGCAACCGGTCGACAATTTCCGGCTCCAGCGTCTCCACTGCGAACAGCGGGATTAGCCCAACCATCGACCGAATCTTCAGGAAGTGCTCTTCACCGCTCGGCAGTTGCAGCACATCGTAGTAAAAACCGTCCGTGTCGTCCCACAGCGACTTCGAGTCGGTGCCCATATCGTTCATCGCGTGGGCGATGTTCACGAAGTGCTCGAAGAATTTGCTCGCTACGTCCTCATACGCGGGATCTTCTTTTGCCAGCTCCAGCGCGATGGCCAGCATGTTCAGGCAATACATGCCCATCCAGCTGGTGCCATCAGACTGTTCCAGGTGGCCGCCGGTGGGCAGCGGCGCCGACCGGTCGAACACTCCGATGTTGTCGAGGCCCAGAAAGCCGCCCTGGAATATGTTCATGCCCTCGGGGTCTTTGCGGTTGACCCACCACGTGAAGTTGAGAAGCAATTTGTGAAAAACTTTCTCGAGAAACCCGCGGTCGGCCACTCCCCGCACGCGCCGCTCGATTTTGTAAACGCGCCATGCCGCCCACGCATGCACCGGCGGGTTCACGTCGCCAAACGCCCATTCATACGCTGGCAATTGCCCATTCGGATGCATGTACCATTCGCGAAGCAACAGGATCAGTTGTTCCTTCGCAAAATCGGGATCGACCAGCGCCAGCGTGATGCAATGGAACGCCAGGTCCCACGCGGCATACCAGGGATACTCCCATTTGTCCGGCATCGAGATGATGTCGTCGTTATACAGGTGCGTCCAATCTTTGTTGCGGCCCTTCAAGCGCTCTTTGGGAGGTGGGGGACTTGCGGGATCGCCGTCGAGCCAGTGGCGAACGTCGTAGTGATAAAACTGCTTGCACCACAACATACCGGAAAGCGACTGGCGCATCACCGCTTTCGCGTCGTCCGACAAATCCTTCGGAATTCGTGAAGCGTAGAAGTCTTCGGCTTCTTTTTGGCGCGTCACGAACAAAGCGTCGAAACCCGCACCGAAATCATTGGCAGCCGGCACACCTGGGCCTCGCTCGGCGTGCCCGGGCGACTCAATCGCGCCAACCATGCCAGAATTGCTATCCATCTCGCTCAGCGGCTCTAAATCCGTGAGCCGCAGTTTCAACGTGATGGACTCGCCGGGGCCAAGATCCACCGGATAAACCGCGGCCATTTTCGTTCCCGCCTGCTGGGGATTAACGGCCGCCTTGTCACCCTGAATCACGTAAGCATGAAACGCGTCTTTTACATACGACCGGTTTCGGCTACCGAACAGCCGCTGATTATTGGTTTCATTTTCCGTGAAGATCAGCTCCGGCTGGCCGGCGCACAGCAGCCACCGTTTGCCGTATTGCCAATGCTGCAGCTCCGTGCAGACGCTGCCCGGCACGCAGGTAGCAGCGCGCGCGATCGGCCGCCGCAGGTCCCAGCCCCACGACCAAGTATTGCGGAACCACAGAGAAGGCAAAATTTGCAGCGAAGCTCTTTCCGGGCCGCGATTCACCGCCGTAATCTTGATCAGAATATCTTCGACATCGGCCTTGGCATATTCCACGAACACGTCGAAATAGCGGCTATCGTTGAATACCCCGGTGTCCAGCAGCTCAAACTCCGGATCCTCTTTTCCTCGCCGTCCGTTTTCTTCTACCAATTGCTCGTACGGATACGCCGCCTGCGGATATTTGTAGAGCATCCGCATGTAGCTGTGCGTCGGCGTAGAATCGAGATAGAAGTAATACTCTTTCACGTCTTCGCCGTGATTTCCCTGGTTGCCGGTGAGCCCGAAGAGGCGTTCCTTCAAAATAGGATCGCGCCCGTTCCACATGGCCACAGCGAAGCAAATCATCTGGTGCCGGTCGCTGATCCCCCCGATGCCGTCCTCGCCCCAGCGGTAGGCGCGTGAGCGCGCATGGTCGTGCGGAAAGAACTCCCAGGCCGTGCCTCCGGCGCTGTAGTCTTCGCGTACCGTCCCCCACTGTCGCTCGGAGAGATAAGGTCCCCAGCGCTTCCAGTGCTTCTTGCGTGTTCGCGCGTCTTCTAGTCGCTGGTCTTCCGTCGTCTGGAGTCGCGCCATGGTCTATCGCCTTAGCAAGCAGGATTTATGGTCGCACGCTTTCACGAAACAAGTTACAACTGCGTCACGCTCAGGTGACCATCCGATGAACCAGGCGCTAACTCCTTTTAAATGTTAAAAATCGCCTCCGGTTCAACTTTTTTCCACAACCTCAAAAAAAACTCTTGACAGATCGTACTGTGTACCGTACAGTGTGCTTCGTACAGTAGTTGAGACACAGTAGACGGCGCACAGTAGGCCACGACAACTATATGACCATCGAGCCAAACCTGTTCGAAAACCTCCGCATGGAGCTCCGCCGCGGCTCCTTGATCGTCGCCGTCCTGGCGCAACTCCGTAGCGAGCAGTACGGCTACACCTTGCGCAAAGCTCTTGCCGACCACGGCATGGCGATCGATGAGGGCACGTTATATCCGCTGCTGCGGCGGCTCGAAACCCAGGGTCTGTTAGTGAGTGAATGGCGCGAAGAAGACAAGCGCAACAAGCGCTTTTATGTCCTCTCCGCCGACGGCAAGCAAATCCTCAAGCAACTGCTCGCCGAGTGGAAAAGCATCGATTCCTCACTCAATGGAATTGTTAAGGGGTGATGTTATGCAAACTTTGAATCGTAATCTGGAAACAAGAAACGCGTCATCTAATGAGCGGAAGAGCTCCGCAGGCGATAGAGTCGTCGCCTCCCAGCCGACGACCGTCAAATTGCTCTTCGCGGTCATCGGGTCGGGTGTGCTGGCGGTTGCGGGGCCAACGGTTTCGCACACCGTCACGCACGTGGGACTGATCTCACTTCAAATTCTCCTGGAGCTGGGCAGGCTGGGCCTCGCTGCATTCCAGATATTCGGCAAATAAGGAGCCACACCATGGAACTTCTCGATAGTTATCTCGAGGCCGTCCGAAGCTGCTTGCCGGAACCGCAACGCGACGACATCATCAACGAGCTCTCGGAAAATCTGCACTCGCAGATCGAAGACCAGGAGGCCGGCCTCGGGCGCCAGCTCACTGAGGCCGAAGTCGAGGCCATTCTCAAGCAGCACGGCCATCCCCTTGTGGTCGCCGGCCGTTACCGCCAAGACCAGCGCAGTGTGGCTTTCGGAAAGCAGTTCATAGGCCCGGTACTATTTCCCTTCTATCTTCGAGTGCTGACGTTCAATCTCGGCCTCACCAGCCTAATTCTCCTGGGCATCTTCGTTGCGCTGCTCTTGAGCAACCACGGCGTGACCGTAGGCACATTTTTTGCTCCGTTCCTCTACCAGTTCCTTATTCAATTCGGGGTGGTCACCTTGATTTTCTCCGTAGCCGACCGTCACTGGAAACAGCACCCCGACCAATGGGACCCGCGAAGCTTGAAGCGTCCCTGGCACCCTGCCTTCGCCATCCAGTTGGAGTCGCAACCAAAGGCCGGGAGCAAGAAAGATCCAACTCGCGTGTCCAGGTTCGACTCCATCGCTCAACTGATCGCCTTGACTTTGGGCCTCGCCTGGCTTCGCGTCGCGCTAGGTGCCCCGTTCCTGATCTTCGGACCCGCAGCTTCCTTTCTGAAGCCCGCGCCCGTCTGGCAAGCACTCTATTTGCCGGTGGTAGTCCTCTTCCTTGTTGGAATGCTGCAGGCCACCACTAATCTAGTCCGGCCGGACTGGGTTCGCCTCCTGCGGGTCCATCGCGTTGTGAACGACGCCGCATGGATCGTCATCCTCATCCTCCTGCTCAGGGCGGGCCAATGGGTCGTTCTCGGCGACACCGCTGGGAGTCCCGAGGGCTATCGCCGCACCGTCGAGATCCTGAACCAGGTCGCCGTCTATCTGCTGGCTGGCCTGCTCGCCCTCACCGCTTATAACCTATACCGAGACGTCCGCCGCCTGGCTCGTCCAGCGTAAGGGGGCTCCGTTCTACTGCTGTCGGCGAACTATTTCTCTCCGTTGTATTCTAATGGACTGTTGCAACGCGCATTTCTCGGACCGTCCGTCCGTGGAGAACCACTCGATGCTGTTCCTAAAAAGCCCCCGAACCCGGGCGCTCTCGGCCAAGCGATCACCGATAGCGGCCCCTTTCCGAAGCGGGCGTCTTTGCGTAGCGCGGGGACCCAACTGGCTGGCGATCCTGGCCACATTGACCCTTGCCGCCTTCCCCTCGACGCCGGCTCATGCGCAAGACCGCTCCTCCGACACCCTCCACAAGCTCAACGAGTCCGTGGACGCACTCATCAGAAAAGTTTCGCCGAGCGTAGTGCAAATCCTGGTGATCGGCTACGGGCCGCTGGAAGCTGGTGAGCACGGCAACACCGGCGTGGTGATCGGCCGGCAGCGGGCTATCGGCTCCGGCTTCGTCATCGATCCGAGCGGCTACATTATTACCAACGCGCACGTCGTCTCCGGCGCGCAGCGAGTTCAGGTGGTGCTGCCCGCCGCAAATCCGGAAGGCACGCTCGAAGCCATTTTCTCTTCGCGGACGAATATTGTTTCGGCGCGCATCGTCGGCGTGGCCCGTGAGGTTGATCTCGCGCTATTGAAGATCGACAACGTCAAGCTCCCTGCCCTCCCGGTCGCGTCCTATCGAAACATTCGCCAGGGTGAGATGGTGCTGGCGTTCGGCAGCCCGGAGGGCTTGCGCAACACCGTGACGCTCGGCGTGGTTTCCGCGGTCGCGCGGCAAACCGACCCCGACTCGCCGATGGTCTACGTGCAAACCGACGCTCCCATCAATCCGGGAAATTCTGGCGGACCGCTGGTCAACGTGGATGGCGAGGTGGTGGGCGTCAATACGTTCATCCTGTCGCAGTCGGGCGGAAACGAAGGCTTGGGGTTTGCGATTCCCAGTAGCGTCGTCAAGATTACGTACCAGCAGCTCCGCAAATTCGGTCATGTCCACCACACGGAAATCGGTATAGGAATTCAAGCCATCACTCCTATTCTGGCGGCCGCGATGAACTTGCCTCACAGCTACGGTGTCATCGTCTCCGACGTGCTTCCCGATAGCCCGGCCATGGCCGCGGGCGTCCGGGTTGGCGATGTCCTGCTCGCGGTTGATGGGCGAATGGCGGACAGCGTTCCCTATGTCTCTTTCCGCTTGATGTCGGTGGGTGCCGGCGACAAGGTACATCTGGAAGTCCTGCGCGGGCAGGATCGTTTGACCTTCGACGTCCCCGTGACCGAACGTTCGGACAGCATGGATCAAATCACCGCGCTCGCTGACCCCGAGAAAAATCTGGTCCGCCCGTTGGGTATCGTCGGCATTGAGATCGACAAGAAGGTCGCCACTATGGCGCCGGACTTGCGGGATCCCTTTGGAATCATCGTCGCCGCGCGTTCCAACGAAGCGGGGGCTGGCATTCCCCTTCAAGCCGGGGACGTAATTCGCACTCTAAACGGCCAGCCCATGACCACCCTCGATCGCTTACGCTCGACTCTGAATGCGCTCCAGCCCGGCGCGCCGGTCGTCTTGCAAATCCAGCGCGACGACCGTTTGCTGTATATCGCCTTCGCTCTGGAGACTTTGTAGACCAATTCAAGGACACTCCATCCAACCCCTTCGCCTCAATCCGATTCTCAACACCGATAGCTACAAGCTGAGCCATTGGTGGCAATACCCTCCCAATACCAGATTCATTTATTCCTACGTCTGTTCTCGTGGCGGCTTTTTCGATCATGCCGAGATGGCCGGCCTGCAATACATCGTCAAATCCAACTTCGCGGGCAAGGTCTTCACGCCGGAAGATATTGAAGAAGCCGCGAAATTCGCGAGCCAGCATTTTTCCGGCAATCCTAAGTGCTTCAACTACCAGGGATGGAAGAGCCTGTACGCGAAATACAGCGGAGTCTTACCGCTGCGCATCAAGGCCGTCAAGGAAGGATCGGTGGTAGCAGCACAGAACGCCATCGTCACCATCGAGAACACCGATCCCGAGTTCTACTGGCTCACGAACTGGGCAGAGACGGTGCTGCTACAAGTGTGGTACCCGGTCACGGTCGCGACGTTGAGCCGAGCCATCAAACAGATCATCGGCGAAGCGCTGGTTCGCACCGGCGATCCGTCTCAACTGAATCTCAAGCTGCACGACTTTGGATTCCGCGGCGTGAGCAGCCGCGAATCCGCGGCCATAGGCGGCGCGGCCCACCTGTTCAATTTTCTAGGCACCGACAACCTCGCCGCGATCGAATTATTGCAGCAGTATTACGGCGCGGACATGCCCGGCGTCAGCATCCCCGCCTCGGAGCATTCGACGATCACCGCATGGGGCAGAGAGCGCGAAGCGGACGCTTACCAGAACGTGCTCGACAACGTGCCTGAAGGAATCGTCGCCTGCGTGAGCGACTCCTATGACATTTACGACGCCGTGCGCAACCTGTGGGGCGGCAAACTGCGCGATAAGGTGATGCACCGCAACGGCACGCTGGTCATTCGACCTGATAGCGGCGAGGCCGTCACCGTCCTCGAAGAGCTCTTCAACATCGCGGGCGAAAAATTCGGTTACCAGGTCAATCGCAAGGGCTGGAAGGTTCTCTCGCCCCAGGTGCGCTTCATTCAGGGCGACGGCGTGAATTACCACACCATCCAGAACATGATCTTCCAGTTGACCCGCAAGGGCTGGTCCATGGACAACTGGAGCTTCGGCATGGGCGGCGCCTTGTTGCAGCAGATCAATCGCGATACGTTGCGCTTCGCTTTGAAATGTTCCGCCATCGACATCAACGGCGAATGGCACGACGTGTACAAGCAGCCGGTAACGGACCCCGGCAAGGATTCCCGCGCCGGCCGTTTCGCGCTACTGAAAGACGGAAACGAATTCGTCACCGTCAAGCAGGAAGCGGGCCGGCCCATCTCCAAAACGGACCACCTCGAAACGGTGCTCGACAACGGTGTGCTGCGGCGCGAGCAAACGCTCGACGAAATCCGCGCCATCGCCACGAGCTACGACGCGTACGAAAAGAAATCGCCTTGACCTCGCGGAATAATTTTATGCGTTCGATGAATATTTCGTAAAACTCTCGCGCGCGTCGATTTTCCCGCCGACTTTGTCCTCCAGTTCATCCTGTCGTTGCGCGCGTGTAACACGGCGCGCTTACACCTGTTGCGCGCGCATTCCCGATCTCCAGTCCATTTGGTTGCGCGACTCACCCTCTGAGGGAGGTTGTATAGATGCAATCGCGCCTATCAAGCTGGCGAGCCTGCTTGCCGACAATGAAGCAAGTTCTCGCCGCGATCGTTGTGGCTCAGTTGTTAATGGCAACACCTACTCGCGCACAAAACGCACCCGGCAGTGCAGACAATAACACCACATCGCCAATCAAACACGTCATCGTGATCATCGGCGAAAACCGTACCTTCGATCATCTTTTTGCGACTTACAAGCCAAAGAGCGGCCAGTCCGTCGCTAACTTGCTTTCGAAGCAGATCATCAACGAAGACGGCACACCGGGCCCCAACTACGCTGAGGCGTTGCAATTCTCGGCGCAAGATACCGACAAGTTTCAAGAAAGCCCGCAATCGAAGTCCCTATACCAAACTCTCCCCCCACCACTGACCGGCGGCCCGAGCGATGTCTGCAAGAACAATGGAATCTGCACGCTGGCCGAGGCTACATCCTCGGAAAACGGCTTGCCGGCCGACTTCATTCCATTCCTGATGACCGGAGGGACTGGACAGGCTTCGCACGTTCCCGACCAGCGCATTTCGAATGTGAACGACCTTCCTCCGGGTCCGTTTCAGCTGACCTCCAGCACTTTTCCCTATGATGCCTACGCGGCAAGCCCGGTGCATCGGTTCTATCAGATGTGGCAGCAGCTGGACTGCAACGTGGACTACGCCACCATCTGGAATCCCAGCGGGTGCAAAGCGGACCTGGTTCCCTGGGTAGAAACGACGGTGGGCGCCGGCACGAACGGCAAGCCACAGGCGCCAGGCTTCAGCAACCTGAGTACCGGAGAAGGCTCGACGGCCATGGGGTTCTACAACATGCTGCAAGGGGACGTTCCGTACTTTAAGTTCCTGGCGGACCACTACGCACTGAGTGACAACTTCCATCAGGCGGTGAACGGTGGAACCGGCGCCAACCACATCATGCTGGGATACGGCGACGCGATTTTTTTTAGCGACGCCGACGGCAACCCAGTCATGCCGCCCCACAACGTGCCTGCGGCGACCTTCGTGGGAACGGTAAACGCCGGTGTCGTGGATGAAATCGAAAACCCCGACCCGCAACCGGGCACAAACAACTGGTATACCGAAGACGGCTACGGTGGCGGTGCCTTTGGCTCAGCATCGTTCGGCGGCGGGAGCTATAGCAATTGCTCGGACGCCGACCAGCCCGGCGTATCGGCAATTCTGGGCTACCTCAGCTCTCTGCCCTATGAGGTTGATCCCAAGTGTGCGCCGGGGGCCTACTACCTGCTGAACAACTACAACCCGGGCTACTTCGGGGATGGCAGCAACGCTTACACCGACCCCAACGTGGCCAACACGCCGTTTACGATTCCGCCCAGCAAAGTCCGCAACATCGGAGATGTCATGCTGGAGAACGGGGTCTCGTTCAAGTACTACGGCGATCAGTTTAATGCGTATCTGGGCGACAAGTACCAGATCAACTTCGGAGCGGTGGGCGCGAAGAGCGACCAATACTGCAACATTTGCAACTTCTTCCAGTACTCGACCTCGATTATGACCAACGATGCGGTGCGCACAGCCGTTCTAAAAGACACCGTCGATCTCTATGCGGATATTCAGAACGGCACCCTGCCGGCAGTGTCATTCGTGAAGCCCAGCGGCTGGGTGGATGGTCACCCGGCGTCCTCGAAGGTGAATCTACTGGAAGGATTCACGAAGAAGATTGTGGACGCGGTGAAGGCAAATCCGAGTCTTTGGAAGGATACCGCGATCTTCATCACGATGGACGAAGGCGGCGGATACTATGATTCCGGATACGTTCAGCCGCTGGATTTCTTCGGCGACGGCACGCGTATTCCGCTCCTGGTCGTCTCCCCCTATGCCGTAGGTGGTCGCGTGGTCCACACGTATTACGACCACGTTTCGTTGGTGAAGTTTATCGAACACAACTGGAGCCTCCCAACGATTTCGAAGCGCAGCCGCGACAATCTAGCTCAACCGGTTCACGACGTCGATCCGTACGCGCCGTCAAACGGCCCAGCAATCGGCAATTGCTTTGGGATGTTTGATTTCGACCACCCGGACTTCAACTGAAGAACAACTAACAGTCTGAGCCAGCCGCGCCAGCCAGGGCCTCGATGGAGGTTCTGTCTGGCGCTTCTCTCTTGAGCAGTGCCAAAGCGTCTCAGCACAGAAGGACGCTGCTCGGAATGGGAATTTGCGGAAGCGCAAGCCGGGTCTGTGCTTCTAGACGCCGGAGTAGGTTTGACGGCGCAGGAATTGCCCGGAGCCAGGGCGGCCGACGAATTTGCCGGAATCCACTACAGCGCGGCCGCGGGACAGAACCGTCTTGGGCACGCCTGTGATCTGAATGCCTTCGAACATCGAGTAATCAACCCGCATGTGGTGAGTCTTTGCGCTGATGATTTGCTGCTCGTTGGGATCGAAAATCACAAGGTCGGCATCGGAGCCGACGGCGACCGTGCCTTTACGCGGGAAGAGGCCGAAGAGTTTCGCGGGAGCTGTCGAGACCACTTCGACGAATCGGTTGGGTGAAAAACGCTTGCCGTGGACGCCGCCGGTATAGATGAGGCTGAGGCGGTGCTCGATGCCAGGGCCACCGTTGGGGATTTTGGTGAAGTCGTCTTTGCCTAGTTCTTTTTGTTCTTTGAAACAAAACGGGCAGTGATCAGTGGAGACGACTTGGAGCGTGTCACGCGCTAAGCCGTGCCAGAGCTTTTCCTGATGCCATTTTTCGCGCAGCGGCGGAGTGAAAACGTACTTGGCACCCTCGAAGCCCGGAGCATCCATGTTTTCGAGGGAGAGATAAAGATATTGGGGGCAGGTCTCGGCATACGCGGGCAGGCCGCGATCGCGGGCTTCGCGAACCTTTTCCAGTGCGTCATTGCAGGAGAGATGCACGATGTAGACGGGGCATCCGGCCATTTCGGCGAGGGCGATGGCGCGAGAGGTGGCTTCGGCTTCAGCGGTGGTGGGGCGCGTGAGCGCGTGATATTTAGGCGCGCGCTTTCCTTCCGCAAGGGCTTGCTGGACGATCACGTCGATGGCGCCGCCGTTTTCGGCGTGCATGCAGATGAGGCCGGAATGTTTCGCGGCTTGGGACATGGCGCGGAAGATGGTGGCGTCGTCGAGCATGAACACGCCGGGGTAAGCCATAAAGAGTTTGAAGCTGGTGACGCCCTCGCGGATGAGCTGGGCCATTTCCTCGAGCTGCGCGCTGCCGAGATCGGTGATGATGCAGTGGAAGGCGTAGTCGATCGTGGCTTTGTCGTGAGCTTTTTTCATCCAGGTGTCAAAGGCGTGGCGGAGCGTTTGCCCTTTGTACTGGATCGCGAAGTCAATCAGCGTGGTGGTGCCGCCAAAAGCGGCGGCGATCGTGCCGGTCTGGAAGTCGTCGGCGCTGGTGGTGCCGCCGAACGGCATGTCGAGATGCGTGTGGACGTCGATGCCGCCAGGGAGGACGAGGTGATTGGTGGCGTCGAGGACTTGCGTGGCGTTTTCCGTGGGAAGTTGCGCGGCGATGGCGGAGATCTTGCCGCCGTTGATGCCGACGTCGGCGAGAGTGCTATCAGTGGCGGTGATGATCGTGCCGCTTTTGATGACAGTGTCGAAACGCATTGGGGTCCTCGGTCAGAAGCTGCTAGGGTATCGGCAATACTTGGCGTTGAGATCCTTCAGACATCCTCGTCGGACGCCTTCAGGATGACACGGTGCGAGCGTAATGCGGCAAGACTTCGCGGCCGTAGACCTCCAGCGTTTTTTCTTCTTCGCCGCACATTAGATAAATGTTGAATTGCGTCACGCCGACGCCGCGCAAGGTTTCGAGTTTTTTGCGGTGCTGCTCGATCGGTCCGACCAGGCAGAAGCGGTCGATGACTTCGTCGGTGACAAAGTTGGCGTTGTCGCTGCCGACTTCGCAATGGTGGAGGTAGTCGTACTTGCCGCGGTTTTGCACGTAGGAAACGAGGCTCGCGGGTAGCTCCTCAGGTTTGTACTTCGAGATTAAATCCATGACGTGATTCGAAACCAGCGCCGGAAACCAACGCACGCGATCGCGCGCCACAGCGACGTCATCGGAAGCCCAAACCGGAGCCGCCGCCATCACTTCGATCTTGCTGAAGTCGCGGCCCGCTTCGCGCGCGCCTTCGCGGACGAAACCGAGGCACCAGCTGATCAAATCCGGATCGGCAAATTGCAAAATCACGCCGTCGCCAATGCGGCCGGCGGTGCGCAGCGCCTTGGGACCATAGCCTGCCACCCAGACCGGGGGCATACCACCGTTGGTCCACGGGAATCGCGCGCTGACGCCTTCGTGATCCACGGCGCGGCCAGCGTTCAGTTCGCGAAACGTTTTCACGAAGTCTTCGAGATTTTCCAGCGTGGTGGGTTTCTTGCCCAGCACGCGCCGCGAACTGTCGCCCCGGCCGATGCCCATGACCATGCGTCCATGCGAGGCCACATTCAGCGTGGCGAACAAGCTGGAAGCTACCGTTACATCGCGAACGGCTGGATTGGTGACGCACGTGCCAAGCCGCATGTTCTTGGTGTTCGCAGCCATCAGCGTGAGCAGCGGAAAAGGTTCCATCCAGATCACGTGCGAGTCGAAGATCCAGCCGTACGTGAAGCCGGCGGATTCGGCCTGGCGCGTGAGGCTGACGATGCGATCGATGGTGATATCTGGCTTGATGGTGATCCCGAATTGCATGCAGGTTCTCCCTCAGTCCACGGTTTGCGTCACCGGATGGGCATTGCTCATCAGCGCGAAATAAATGAAGAAGCTGACGATGAAACCGACGAACCAGGCATAATTGTACAAAACGCGCAGCGGCGGAACGACTAGGCCGACGAACGCGACGCCCGCACCCGCTGCGAGCGAGGCGATCGCTTGCCAGTGGAAGCCACGCTGATATTCATAAAGCCCGCCGCGCTGATAGAGATCTTCGACGAGCAGAATTTTCTTGCGCACGACAAAATAATCGCAGATCAGCACGCCGGCGATGGGCCCGAGAAAGCCGGAATAACCGACCAGCCATCCGAAAATGTAGCTGCCATAGTTGGCCATGAGCTTCCATGGCTGCATGAGGACGCCCATCGCGCAGGCGATGAGTCCTCCCGTGCGGAAGCTGATGCGGCGCGGCGACAGATTGGAGAAGTCGTTGGCGGGAGAGACAACGTTGGCGGCGACGTTGACGTTGAGCGTGGCCATCAGCAACGCGAGCATGGCGAGCACCACCGCAAAAGGATTGCCGAGCCGCGACAGCACGGCGACGGGATCCCACAGCGCTTGACCAAAGATAATCAACGTAGCGGACGTGACCGCGATTCCAATGAAGGAATAAAAGGTCATCGTAGCGGGCAAGCCTAAGGCTTGGCCGACGACTTGGTCGCGCTGGCTGCGGGCGTAACGCGTGAAATCGGGGATGTTGAGAGAGACGGTAGCCCAGAAACCCACGACGCCGGTGAGCGACGGAACAAAGAAGCGGAAAAACTCACCGAAGCTCTGAAACTTCGAAGGTGTGGACAGCATCGGGCCGAAGCCACCGGCTTTGGCGCGCGCCCACAGCAGCAGCGCGAGACCAATCAGCAGCAGGAACGGCGCGGAAATGCCCTGGAGGAAGCGAATGGTTTCGATGCCGCGCAGAATGACAAGCACATTTAGGAGCCAAAAAAAGAGAAAGCACAACGCGGCTCCGCCGGCGAAGTGCGCCCAGTCCGGCGCTAGCGCGACGATCATGGCGTTGATGGCTTCGCCGCCGATCCACGTCTGAATGCCGAACCATCCACAGGCCACCAGCGCGCGCAAGATGGCTGGAACGTTTGCGCCGAGCACACCGAACGAAGCGCGCGCGAAAACCGGGAACGGAATGCCGTACTGCGCACCGGCGTGCGCGTTGAGTAGCATGGGAATCAGCACCAGGACGTTACCGAGAAAGACCGTGAAGAGCGCCTGCCTCCAGTTCATGCCGCCTGCGATCATGCCGCTGGCGAGCATATAGGTGGGGATGTTCACGCTCATGGAAATCCACAGAGCGGCGTAGTTGTAGGTTCGCCAGGTGCGGCGATCCGGAGAAACCGGCGCGAGATCCTTGTTGTAGAGGGAGCTCTCGCGAATGGTTTCGGCAGCCAGTGAACCGGTATAGGCGTCAGTCATTGGGGCAGACCCAGAGTGGCGCGATGCAAGCAATGCCAACATCCACAATTCGGATTCGAAAGTCTACTCCGTGCTGCCGAAGCGAACAAGGACAAGCGGGGGACGGGTGACGCGTAACGTCGATAGCTCGTATCGGCAAAGCAAATTTGACAAAGTAACCGTTCTCCACTTTCTGTCGTAGGCAAACATGCGTTTCGAAAAGTTTTCTGGGACTTCGCTTATGGGCAGTGTTAGTGCTTCACGTCCGAACCAGAGCCCGCGTCCGTCGCAGGAAGCGCGAACGCAACATAAACTCCACCCGGTTTCGACTTCGGATCTTTCCCGCCACCCGCGGCAATCACCACAAACTGCCGGCCATTCACTTCGTACGTCGCCGGAGTTGCGTTTCCCGCGAAGGGCAGCGACCTCTCAAACAGGAGTTGGCCAGTCGCCTTGTCGAATGCGCGAAACCTTTTGTCGAAGTTGGTCGCGGCGATGAAGAGCAGTCCACCCGCGGTAACGATCGGGCCTCCGTAATTTTCCGTCCCCGTGCCCCGGATTCCCCGGACGGTAAGCTCCGGATATTCGCCGAACGGAATCGTCCACAGGTATTCGCCGGTATTCAGGTTGATGGCGTTCAGTGTGCCCCAAGGCGGCGCAACTGCCGGATATCCTTCTGGATCAAGAAATTTGTGATATCCGGTGAATCGATATTTCATGGCGGCAGGAGTTGGCCCCGAGCTGGCAAGCTCTTTGTCTTCGCCGCTCTTCAAGTATTCGATCAGCGCGGACACTTGATCGTCGTCCAGATTCGGAAAGTCCGGCATCCTTCCCTTTCCATTCCTGATCGTCGCGCCAATCTGCATGGCCGTCAGACGGTCGCCAACTCCAACAAGCGACGGCATGGCCGGAGGCGAGCCCGCCCGGTTCTCACCGTGGCAAACGCTGCACTGGCTCAGATAGATTGCCTTTGGACTGCTCCCTCCGGTGTTCTCGGTCAGCCTGCCGGTCCACGCGACATCATTCGCATTGATGTAGATGATTCCTGTTTCTGGATCGACCGCCGGACCGCCCCACTCCGCGCCGCCGTCGAAGCCAGGGAACACAACCGTGTCGCCTCCCTTGCGGAGCGGCACGAACTGTCCCGCGCTGTTGAATGTCCGAAACTGTTTCAGCGCCCATTGGTGAGCGGCAGGCGTACGATTCGTCAGCAGGTTTTGAGTGAGGAGCTGGCGGGAAAACGGGTCCGGACGCTCCGGAAGCGGCTGCTCCGAAGCTGCGACCTCGCCAGGAACCGTACTCGCGGGATATTTCCGATACTCAATCGGGAACAGAGGGGTGCCGTTCGTGCGATCGAACAAATAAACGAAGCCTTGCTTGGTCGTCTGCGCGATCGCGTCGACATCCTTCCCATCGTGCTTCACCGTCACCAGTGCGGGCGGCGAAGGAAAATCGCGATCCCAAATATCATGGCGCACTCCCTGGAAATGCCAGATGCGCTTTCCCGTCTCCGCATTCAACGCAATCAGGCAATTGGCAAACAGATCGTCGCCGATGCGATCCCCGCCGTAAAAATCAAACGCCGCCGATCCCGTCGGCACGTACACAATCCCCCGTTTCGGATCGAGCGACATTCCCGCCCAGTTGTTCGCCGCCCCGCTCGTCTTCCACGCCTCCTTCGGCCAAGTATCGTAACCAAACTCACCCGGATGAGGGATGGTGTGAAACGACCAGCGCAGCTTCCCGCTGCGCACGTCGAACGCGCGAACGTCGCCCGGAGGCGCCGGCAAAGTCTCGGGATTCCGGCCGCCAACAATAATCAAATCTTTGTACACGATCCCCGGACTGGTCAGGTCAATCGACTGCGCCGCAGCGGGCGTACGGCCCAGATTTTCGCGCAAATCGATCCGCCCTTCGTCTCCAAACGTGGGAATCGGCTTCCCGGTCGCGGCATCGAGCGCGTAGAGAAAATTCATCACGCCAACCAGAATCCGTTTCTCTTTTTCGTCGGTCCAATACGCCAACCCGCGATCCGGCTGCGTTCCGCGAATCCCGGAGTCGAACTTCCACAACTGCTTCCCCGTAGCGCCGTCCAAAGCAAAGATTTTCTGCGTCGGAGTGATCCCGTAAAGCACGCCATCAACAATCAGCGGACTCGTCTGGAGAACGCCTTCCTCTTGCGTGTCAAATTCCCATGCGATCCATAGCGACCTCACGTTGCTGCGGTTGATCTGCGCCAGGTTCGAGTAGTGATCGTTCTCCGCCGCACCGCCATACACCGGCCAATCCCGCTGCTCCTGCGCCGCCCCGCTCTGCGCCGAAGCCTTCTCGACGTTCGCGATCATCCCCACGATCGCGACACACCCCGCCAAGATTAAGAGCAGCGCCAGACTAGTCCGAATCCTCGTTTTCACCATCTGACCTCACCAAGCAACATGGTTTTTCTTAGAATCCGCAATCTCCGCACGCCGCCGCCCTCGGCGGCGCCGCACGTCCATGCCGCGCAAGACGCTACCAAGCCCAGCCCAATTGTTCAATCAAAGTGTAGCGCCGCCCTTCAGGGCGGCATCCTCGATGTAATGGCAGATCAAAGAGAAATAGCCTGGCAACCGAGTAAAGCCTCGAAGCCCGTTGTAGCGGCCGCCGACCGTGGCGGGCGCCTTGCCCTGTCGGGAGGGCACGACTTCAGTCGTGCCGCGAGTGCTTACGCTTGGCCAGGTTACAGACCCGTTGCGACTCAGTAAAGCGGTGGGTGATTCGCGGACAAACTTAGGGCGGCGCAGCCGGCCATCATGTAAACCACAGCTAAAGCGCTGAAAAGATTGGCTGGGAGGCCTGGACTCGAACCAGGATAGCCAGAGTCAGAGTCTGGAGTCCTACCAATTGGACGACCTCCCAGCTGTTGGGGATGACCGCTTGACGGCCACTCCGATGCAGGAACAAAAAGAAATCGCGGCACGTCCGGCTGTTCCGGCAGTCACGATTCTGACATTTCTAATTTAATAGGGATTCACGAGCGCGTCAACCAACGGGCTCAGATCGATTGCGTCAAGGCCCGCAAATCCGCGCTCAGCGGGGCGCGGGAGCCGCAGGTCGTGCTTCGGAGGTCTTGGCGGAATCGGCGGGCACCATTTGGCCCTTCTCCATGGTGAATTCCTGGCCGCCCCAGGTGATGCGCTTGGAGGCGAAGCTGGCGATCCATACGGCAAAATAAATGGCGTCGCGCAACGGCAACAGCCACATCTTCTTGCGCAGCAGGTCGTCGCGCACTCCCCACACGCCGACGGTCCACGCCATTACAAACCGCAGCACCAGGTACGCCAGCAGATACGCACCGGCGATCCATGTCGCAGGCGCCACCCATGCCGCCAGCAACGCCCATGGCAAGCCATGCGTGAAGATCAGCCCCAGGTACGAAAGCGGGCGGCACAGCCGCACCGTGCGCGCCCAGCGAACTTGATGCTCCCAAAATCCGCGCGCGCTTTGCGCCGGATACATCGTCCACACGCCTTCGCGCGAGAGCAGCACTTCACCGCCGGCCTTCGCGATGCGATGTCCAAGCTCGTAGTCGTCGGAGTGCATGTCGGCAATCGCCGCAAAGCCGCCGATCTTGCGAACCCACTCCTTCGTCGTGACGATCGACGCGCCCAACGCAAACGTCATCCCTTCCTTCCACTCTGCCACCAGCACGCCTGCAAAAAAATCGCTCGACGCACCGATCGCTTCCAACTCCGCGCCCAGGCTCTTTTCCGCGATCGCTCGATAGAATGACGTCACCGCACCGACCTTGGCGTCCGCGAACGGCGCGACGACTTCGCGCAAATAGCTCGGCCCGACGCGCACGTCGCCGTCGGTGAGCACCAAGATATCGTGCTGCGCCTCGCGCGCCAAACGAATCAGTTTGTTGACTTTGCGGTTCGCGCCCACTTGTTCCGCGCCGAAGAGCAGCCGAATTCGCCGCTGCGGAAATTCCACCGCCAGCCGCTGGATCAACGGCACCGCCGGATCGCTCTCATCGTTCACTGCAAATAAGATCTCGTATTCGGCGGGATAGTCCTGGCGGCAAAAACTGGCGAAGTTCTCGTACGACCCGAAGTCCACGCCGCGAACCGGCTTCAGCAAACTCACCGGCGGCGCGTAATTCGGCAGCGTGCGAGCGCGTTCGCGCCGGAAGAAGCGCCAGGCCGCCAAAATCGCGGTCACGTAATACGCCAGCGGCGTCGCGGCCACAAGCAGCAAAGCCGCGCGCCACTCTCCAGGCATTTGGAACAGGATCGAAGCCTCCCGCATCCTCAGTTCATCCCTGAGCCTTCCCGTGCGATCTCGTCAGCTTCCGCGATTCCGGCCGGCGACCGGCACGAGTAGCCCCTTCTGCACACGATACTCCAGGCCGCGCCATTTGATCTTGTCGGAAAAGAATCCCGCGACCCACACTGCGGCACTGATGGCGTCGCGCAGCGGCACCAACCATAACTTCCCAGCGACGCCAGCATCCCCAAGACCCCACACTCCCGCAGTCCATGCGACGCTCAAACGCAACACGAGATACGCGGCCAAATAAAACGCCGCGACGCCGGCCCACCCCGCGCTCCACGCAACCAAGGCCGCGAGCAACGCCCACGGCAAGCCAAGCGTAAAAAGCATACCTACATAGCCCGCCGGCCGCACATTCCGTAAACCGATTGACCAGCGCATCTCGTGCCGCAAAAATTCTGCAATGCTCTCTTCGGGAAAAACCATGCACACCGGTTTGCGCATCAACTCCACGCGATACCCTTGGCGGGCGATCCGGTTTCCCAGCTCGAAGTCGTCCGAGTGATAGTTCGCCATCGCTTCCCAGCCGCCGATTTCCGCCAAATGCTTCTTGGTGGTTGCCATGGTCCAGCCAAACGCGAATTGCACTTTGCCTTCCAGTTTCCGCGCCACCAGCGCGCTTGGCACCGAGTCCGTGCACATTCCCAGCATGTCCAGATCGGACGCCAGCGAGCCGCCGCCGTGGCACCGATAGAACGATGTGACCGCGCCCACTGCGGGATCGGCAAACGGCGCGGCCACTTCCCGCAAATAGTCGGCCTCCACGCGAACGTCCGTGTCGCTCATCACCAGCAAGTCGTACTTCGCTTCCTTCACCAGCCGGCACAGATTATTCACCTTCCTATTTTCGCCCACCCACTCGACGGAGGTGACCAGGCGGATCTGGCGCTCCGGAAAATCGCGCTGCAATTTTTGGATGATGGGAACGGCTGGATCGTTGGGATCGGCCGCCGCGAAAACCAACTCATATTCCGGATAGTCCAGCCGGCAATAGCTCGCGAAATTCTCATACGCGTCGCGGTCCACTCCGCGCACCGGCTTCAAGATGCTCGCTGGAGGCGCGAACGCGTCATCGCGCGGCGGCAATCGCCGCACGGCCAAGAAATAATCCACGATGGAATACAGCGAAAGGAGGTAATACACCAGCGGGCCGGCCGCCAAGATCAGGACGATCAAACGCAAAGCAGCCAGCACGATTTTCCCTGTAACTGATCTTCCGCTAGCGTTTTTGCGCTCATTCGTCGCCCTGGGCCGCGCCGCTTCGCGCGCTTCGGTAAGGCTCTAGCCCGCATGATACACTTTCTTTTCGCATGAGAAGAAAACGGAAATGCACGGCATTTTCCGCCGCAGGCCTGCGCTCCGAATGAGCGCCTCCGCCGGCCGCCGCTTCCTTCCCCAGAGCTTGGCTCTCCTGTTTTTGTGGCTCTGCATTTACGGTCCCGGACTCTTTCAACTTTCGCTGTTTGACGATGCCGACTCCGCGCACGCCGAAGCCGGCCGCGAAATGCTTACCCTCCATGATTGGGTGACGCTGCACGAAAACGGCATTCGCTATTTGGAAAAGGCGCCGCTTCCCTATTGGGCCATGGCGGTCAGCTTTCGTGTTTTCGGCGTGAGCGAATGGTCCGCGCGTTTGGCGCAAGGTCTCGGCGTTCTCCTGCTCGCGTTCGTGCTCGTTCGGATGGGACGCAAATTCCTTTCGCCTCAAGCGGGACTCTGGGCCGGAGTGGTTAGCATCACGTCGTTCGGACCGTACCTCTTCACGCGCATTCTCATTCCTGATCTGCTTGTCGGCTTATGGATCGCGCTCGGGCTCTATTGTTTTCTGCAGGGCTGGCAAGAGCAGCGACCTTCGGTACTTTCATGTTGGGGCCTGGCTGTCACCGTCGCGCTTAACGTGCTCACCAAGGGCCTGATCGGCCTCGTCTTTCCTTCTGCGGTCATTCTGCTGTTCCTGCTTCTCGTCGGCGACCTCCGCCATTTGCTGCGGATGCGCTTGCTCTCCAGCACGCTTGTCTTTTTCCTTGTCGCCTCGCCTTGGCACGTGCTCGCCGCTTTGCATAATCCGCCCGCGGGTCACGCCAAGGGCTTCCTTTGGTTTTACTTCGTCAACGAACATTTTCTGCGCTACATCGGCAAACGCTATCCCGTGGACTATGGCACTTTTCCGCTCCTGCTTTTTTGGGGAATGATTCTCGTGTGGCTGCTGCCGTGGAGCGCGTTTCTGCCGCAAGCGCTGCGCCAAGTCAGACTGCGCCTGATGAAGACGGCGCAGCGGCGAACGTCGTTTGAAGCCCCGCTGCTGTTGTTTTTTGTGTGGGCGATGGTGATCCTTCTATTTTTCAGCTTCTCGACGCGCCAGGAGTATTACCTTGCGCCTGCTCTTCCGGCTATCGCTCTGCTCCTTGGCAATTGGCTCGCACGGGAAGAATCGGCGGAGTTCGGCTCCGATGTGGCGCGCTCCGGCCGCGTTTCCGCCACGGTTTTCCTGGTCGTGGGATGGGTGATCGCGACGCTCACCGGCACGCTCGCGATTATTTCGCATCCGCCGCCACCCGGCGTGGGCCTTGCCGACCTGCTGAACAAAAATCCCGACGCGTATGTGTTGTCGCTCGGACATTTCCTGGACCTGACCGGCAGCGCCATGAGCATGTTTCGTGGCCCGCTGATCGGCACGGCGCTGGCGTTTTTCTTTGGCGCCGGCCTGAATTGGTTCTTGCGGCGCCTGGGCACGCGCGGCGCGGCAAATTGGGTGCTTGCTGCAATGATGATCGTATTCATTCAGTGCGCGCATGTGGCGCTCGGCGTGTTTGCTCCGGTCCTTGGCTCCAAACCGCTGGCCACCGCCATCCAACGCGAGCTGCAACTCGGCGAGCAGATTATTTGCGACGGCGAGTACGCCAACGCGTCCTCCGTCAATTTCTATACCGGCCAGCAGATGCTGATCTTCAACGGGCGCATCAATGGCCTGTGGTACGGATCGCTGTTTCCGGACGCGGCGAACATTTTTATCGATGACAGCCAGCTCGCCCGCATTTGGGCCGGAAGCAGTCGCGTCTACTTCGTGACCGGCGCAGACGACCGGCAGGCGTTTCTTACAGAAGCTGGGGCCGACGTATGAGCTGGCAAAGTCGGGTGGGAAATTTGTGTTTACGAATCGGGAGAAGTGAATTGGAGGAGTGGAAAACGTGCGAGCGGACAAATGTTGCACGAAGTTGACACCGGGCACGGCGTGCCGTGCCCCTACGGAGACGCGATTTCGCTAGCTGAGGGCTACCAGGGCGACACCGGCGCAGACCAGCGCTACGCCCGCCCAGCGCTTTGGGCTGATTTGTTCGCCTAGAACGTACTTCGCGGCGAGAGTGCCAAAAACGTAAGGATTCAAGGCGGAAGCTGGAATCACGAGGCTGATGGGTTCCCAAGACAGAAGCAGGAGCAGCAGATAAAACGAGAGCGCCAACAGCGGAATGCCGACCCAGAACCACACGTTGCGCAAGGCGCGTCCCAGAAAAATCAGCAACGTCTTAGGACGCAAGCGCTCCGGCTCTCCCGTCCGTTTCATTCCGTACGTGATGGCAATTTCGCCGCCCGTGCTGCTCAACATGAAAACGAGAAAGACCAGCAGGCTGCGAATCATGCCGCCGCCTTCTGCGCGGCTTCGGTGGTGCGGGGTTTCGTCTGGCCGACCAGCAAGACGCCGATGCAGATCAGAACCACGCCGATCCAGCGGCGCGGCGAAACATGCTCGTGGAGAACGAGGACGGCCAACAACGTGAGAAGCGCGTAGCCGAACGCGCCTGAAGGCATCACGTAGCTGTAGTCGGCCCAGCTCATCACCGTCATGTAGCTGACGGTGAATCCGATGAGAAACAAAATGCCGATCCAAATGGTTGGGCTTGTTACGGTAAGGCGGAAAGCATGCTCGAGGCCTGCCGCGGAAAGTTGTACCGCGCCGATCTGGGTCATCCCGCGCTTGAGCATGAGGTCGCCCGACGTTGGCGCACACCACCATCACGAGGATCATGACGAGCGTCTTGATCCGAAGCCTGCAACTCACGTTTCATTTGCTAAGTTTAGTCGTTTCCGGAAGCCGACGACGTCCCCGGCACCACAACCATGGGCTTTTCGATGTCGCCGCCCTGCCGCACCCACTTCCAACGCTCGGAACGCAGCTTCAGGAAGGACGTGGCCTCGTCGTACAGCCGCTTGCGCTCGTGGGAATCCCAGAGAGCTTCCTTCACGATGCGCCAGACGACCCTCGGACGGAAATAGTATTCGTCGTAGAAGCGGTTCACGCCGGCCATCATCTCGGCCTTCGGCAAGATGCGGATATTCGATGTGCGGCAACTGGTGCCCGCCGGAATCCGCCAGGGCTTCGACCTTGCAGGAAACCTTGCTGCGCCATCGTTTCGTGGAGTTCGGTGCCGGGCATGGCGTGGGCCAGGGAGACCTGAATGGTTTCGCAGTCGAGTTCTTTGGCGAAATCGATGGTTTTCCGGATGGTTTCTTTGGTTTCACCCGGCAAGCCGATGATGAAGTCGCCGTGCACCTTGATTCCGACTTTCTTGCAGTTCTTCATGAACTCGCGGGCCATCTCGACGGTGGCGCCCTTCTTGATGTTCTTGAGAATCTGCGCGATCGCCGGATTCGAAGCCCACGATGAACAAGCGCGCACCGCCATCGGCCATGGCTTTCAATTCTTCATACTTGCTGTGGCAGCGCGCGGTGCAAGACCACTGGAATTTCAGGGGCTTGAATTTCTGGCTAAGCTCGATGGCGCGGTCTTTGCGAATGTTAAAGGTGTCGTCGTCGAAGAAAATTTCCTTCAGCTGCGGGAAATATTCCAGAGTATTCTTCACTTCGCGAACCACGTTGTCCACCGAACGGGTGCGCCAGGCGTGGCCAGAGATCGTCTGCGGCCACATGCAGAACGTGCACATCGCCGGGCAGCCGCGCGTGGTGTAGAAAGAAACGAACGGATGCAGCAGGAACGGGACGTTGTAGTTCTCGATCTTCAGGTCGCGCTTGTAGATGTCGGTGGCAAACGGGAGCGCATCGAGCTCTTCGGTGTGCAGCTGTGGCTGAGAAGCGGTGTGGACGATCTTGCCGTCCTTGCGGTAGCTGACGCCGAGAATTTCGCTGAGCGGCTTGCCCTTGGCGTATTCCACCACGGAGTGATCGAACTCCCCGCGGGTGACGAAGTCGATGTCCTCGCTGGCCATCAGGGTCTCATCCGGCTTGATATGGCCGTGCGGCCCGACGAAAGCGATCTTCAAGCTGGGGTTGGACTTCTTTGATCTTGCGAATAAGCTTTACGTCGCTGTTGAAGCCAACTGTGGAGGTAAACAAAACCAGAAATTCGTAGTCTTTGCAGATTTCGACGGTTTGCTGCCAGTTAACCTTGGCGGGCGAGGCGTCCAACAAGCGGCTGCCGGGGATCATCCCGGCGGGATAGGTCAGCCAAACGGGGTACCAATAGGACTCGATCTCGCGCGTCGCGGGCCACCGTGAACTCGCTCCGCCGTCGAAATTCTCAAAACTCGGCGGATTCAACAGCAACGTCTTCATTACATCCGGCATTCATCACCCTCAGCCTTCGGAAAACAAAATGAGATGTGCAAAACTTTTCGGTTTTGCGTCGTTCGCGGCATTCCCCCGCCGCGCCTTCTTGGCGTGTCCCGAGCCCTGTAGACTAGATAATAGTTTACCGAACTTGGTTGCATCCCTCCAACCCTTTCTGCGAACGGGGTGTTTTGTGCTGCGAAAGGCTAAATACTGCATTAAGTGGGAGTTGCAGGGAGGTGCCCGCGAGCCATGCACGAAGTTGGCTGTCGCTTATTGTGCGGTCTTGTCCGGTCGGTCCAGTCGAACGACCTTCCCAGTTTCCAACTGGTATTCGGCTTCATACACGGTCAGTTTGCCCTCTTCCTTTGCGTGTCTTAGGATCTCGCTGTGCGCCAGCACGTCCTTCGCGCTTTTGTGGACATTGTCGCGAATGGCCGCTTCGAGCAGCACATCTCCCTTGGCAGACTCCTTGGCCGTTGCCACGGCCGGTTCGATCTGGTCCACCAGAGCCTGCAAGTTCGAGCTGGGCATCTTGTCGCCCGATACGGCAGCACTCACTGCTCCGCACTTCGTGTGCCCGAGCACCACGAGGACAGTGCTGCCCAGGTGCTCAACGGCATATTCCATGCTTCCAACCCCGATGGCGTCGGCGATGTTTCCCGCCGCACGCACCACGAATAGGTCACCCAGGCTCTCGTCGAAGAGGAGTTCCGGTGGCACGCGGCTGTCCGAACAACTCAGTACGATCGCCTTGGGATGTTGGCCCTTGGCCAAGGATTGGCGCAGACTGACCAGGGCTCGCGTTTTGGTCTTTCCCTCGATGAATCGTTGGTTCCCCGCCATGAGGTCCGCCCAGATCTCGTCCGCAGGAGCCGCCGTTTGTGGCGCAGCCGGATGATGTGCGGCTTGTGGCGCGGGAGCCGTGCTTTGCTGGGCAGCTGCAACGCTGGCGAGCAGGAACGGGACGAATAGAACGGATAACCTGCTTTTCATGATGTTCCTCCGAGTGGCTGAAGCGTAACACCGAAATTGTTCCGGCAGCGAGAAGAACTAGCGATCGACCTAGGAGCTTAGGCGGGGCTCGCGGTGGCGCGGTTAGATTCGCCGACCGCGCGGAGGATGATCTCCCAGATCCGGTTCACCCAGTCCAAATGCTCAGGCTTCATTAGCACGGAGCGCAGGCACGTAAGTGTGTCCCGGTCCCGCTGAACCGTAACGCTCAGATTACTGAAGAGCGCCACCGGCAGCTCGGCCACAGCCAGGTGCAGACCGCGCTCAGCTGTGGCATTGAAGACCTTTCGCGAGAGCGCGGACATCTCCGTAATGCTTGAGGCCTGCGGCGCGAAGACTACGATGTCCAGCTCCGGCGCAAAGGCCCGCACGAAGCTGTCGTCTGCGATCAATTTCTGATGTAACGCCAAGGCCGCTTCCCTGCCTCGTTCCAGGCCGCGCGCAAACTCGCCTCCTTTTTGTAGTGGAAGGAGCTTCTGCGTCGCCCACAGGGCTGCCGCAGCAGCGCCCGGGCGCGAGCATTCGAGGCTGATTTCGCCTAGGTGGAGTTCGGCGGAACTGAAGTAGGTGTACGGCGAATCGTGTTTGTAGAGCCGGCCGACGCCAGGATCACGAAACAGGACGCAGCCGCAGCCGTAGGGCTGCAGGCCGTGCTTGTGCGGGTCGATCACGATGGAATCGACTTCACTGATGCGGGCGAACGCAGCCTTGGCGTGCTCCGCCAAATTTTCCGCCAGCGCAAAGTAGCCGCCGTATGCAGCGTCGGCGTGGACGCGAAATCCGTGCTTCTCGAGCAAGGCGAGGATGTCGGCTAACGGATCGACGGAGCCGGTGGCCGTCGTACCCATTGTCGCGACGACCGTTCCGACATCGCCGCGCGCCACGCGCTTCTTGAGCGCGTCGACGTCCATTCGGCCGCGCGAGTCCACCGGCACGGACTCGAACTCGAGCCCGAGAACGCGGCTGATGCGATGATGCGTATAGTGGGCCTGCTCGCTGGCCAAGATTTTCTTGCCGGGCTGAAGCTGCCCCGCGACCCATAGGGCTTCCAGATTCGCCATCGTGCCGCCACCACACAGATGGCCGAGAAAGCTCGTCCACCCGAACATCGCGGCGATTTCGGCGACCGCTTCCTTTTCCATTGCGGAGGTGGCGCGCCCGCCATCGAGCGCGTGATTGTTGGGGTTGATCCACATCGCCAGGGCGTAGGCGAGGCGGGCCACCGGATGCGGCGGCTTGAGCATTTGTCCGGCGTACAGCGGATGAAAGTACGGGTAGTTGTCGTGAAGGCGCTCGGCCGTGGCGTTCAGCACTTCTGCGAGGCGGTCTCCGCCGGGGACAGAGAGTTCATGCTGCGGCAAGCTGGCGAATCCGGCGTCGAGCTTCTTTGCAGCGTCGAGAAAGGCGGCTAGAGTTTTTTGGTCGATTTGCATGCGTGTCAGCGTCCTGCGGGCAGCGAAGAGTCTTTCTGAGTGCTTCGCCGGGCTAAAGCCCGGCGCCTACATAACCGCGGCAAGATGCTGGGTCACGAGTCACTAGTCACGTTGTTCCCTACTGCCACACTTTGTCGAGCTGGCCCGCGGTCTGCAGCAAATCGAGCTGGGCTTGCTGCCGCTGAAAATTGGCGTCTAGATAGAGCATCCATTTTTCGTTTTCCTGCAGGCGGGCGCGCTCGACTTCGCGCAAATTGACCTTGCCTTCCTCGAATTGCGATTGCAGCACGGTGACGTCCTGCTGGGCGAGTTGTAGCTCGAGGCGCGCCACTTCCTTGGCGGCGTCTCTCTCCCGCACACGCCGGGTCTTCTGGCGAACAGCAGCGCTCACTTCCGTCTTCTTGTTGGCAAGATTGGCTTTGGCCACATCCAGATTCACTTGCGCGAGCGCGATATTCGCTTTGGTCTGCGCGCTGAAGAGCGGCACCTGCACTTGCACGCCTGCGTTGTAGTTGTTGCGCTGAAACGTCTTGAAGAACTGATCGTAGTTATTGAACTTGCCCAGTACGCTGTACATGCTGACCAACTCGAGCGTCGGATAGTAGCCACGCTTTTCGCCGACCAGACGAAATTCTTTTGCCCGCACGTCGGCTTCGCCGGCAAGCAGCGAGGTGTTGCTCTGCATCGCCATGGCCACCAGATTCGCGCCTTCCTGCTCCGCCTCGCCGGGCAACTCCTCGGGGCTCACCTCGATCGGCGTGGCCTCTGCCAGCCCGGTCTGACTGCGCAAGAACACCTCGAGCTCGTCCTCGCGCGCCTCTAACTGGAGAATGCGCTGTACCACACGGGCTTTAGTGAGTTGCGACCTGGTCACTTCCACCGGCAGCTCCAGATTTTCCTTCTCGCGTCCCTGCGTCACTTCCAGAATTTTCTCCGCGCTTGCTTGCTCTTTTCGCAGCAGGTCCAGCGAATGCCGCACCATACCCAATTCCAAATACGCCGCGGCCGTGCGCGCAATCACGGTGTTTCGAGCGTCCTCCAGAAGAATCCGCTGCGATCTGGCCTGCTCTTGGAGTTCTTTCGCCTGACCGCGCAGCGGCTCGTTGACGACCTGCTCGGTGTACGACAAGGAGAAGAGTGCCGGCGCGTGCCCCCCGGGCGTTTCCGGTATGCCGTAGGTGTAGCCGGCGCCTGATCCGGCGTAGAGATTCGGCAAAAATTGTGACTTGGTGATTTTCGCCGAGCGATCGGCCAGGCTCACTTGCAGCCTGGCCACCTGAATGTCTTTGCTATTTTGCAACGCCAGTTCGATGGCGTGCTTCAACGTTAGCGCCACCGGAGCGGTGCCGCCTGCGTCTTGCGATGCGGGCTCCTGCGGTCGCGCCGTTCCACACAGCGTCGTCAAGAGGGTCGCGCTCAACAAGCCGCACCGAGTGCCTAGCATCGTCCGATATTTCCAGCGCGTTGTTTTCATGCTCGCCTCGCGTGATTGTTTTAGCGTTCTGAAGGAAACGTTATTCGTACCGCAGTGAGTCGACGGGCTGCAGCCTGGCCGCCTGGTTCGCGGGCAAGTAACCGAAGAACAGCCCGGTGGAGCACGACACGACAAAAGCGACCAGGACGCTGACCGCGGACACCGGCACGCGCAGATTCCCGGGCAGCAGCGGTTGGATCGCCGCGGGAATGGCCAGCCCGATCAGGATTCCCACCACCGCGCCGCCGCCGCTGATCAAAAACGCCTCGATCAAAAATTGATACAAAATTTCCCGGCGCTCCGCTCCAATGGCTTTGCGAATTCCGATCTCGCGAGTGCGCTCTTTCACCGTGATGAGCATGATGTTCATGATGCCGATTCCGCTGATCAGCAACGCAATAAAGGCAAAGATGAGCAGGACGATGCTAAGCGCCAGAGAAATATTTTTCGCGGCGCTCAGGATGGCGGCGAGCGTTTGCACATCGTATTCGGCCGCAGCAGGATGGCGGCTGTGCAAAAGCCGTCCGAGCTGCCGCTCGACAGATGGCACATCTTCCGGACCGTCAACTTGGGCGTACATCACACGAAGCACGTCGACGCCCGTATAGTATTTCATCAGGGACAGAGGAATGATCACCGATTCGTCTTTGATCTCGGAGAGGCCGAATGTGGCCACGCGTTCGCGAAAGATTCCGATGACGGTGAAGCTGAGCTCGCCCATGCGGATCGTGCCGCCGATAGGATTGTCGAGGCCGAAGACGCGATCCGCGACTGGCTTCGTAATCAGGCAAACCTTGCTGCGCGTTTCCATGTCCGAAGCGTCAAAGTAGCGCCCGCGGGTAATGATCAGCCTGCGGATCGCCTGATATCCCTCGGTCACGCCGATCAGATTGACAGGACGCTCGCGGCCGGCAACGACGACGGTCATGGGCAGCTCGCGGGTGCCCGCGACTTCGGTCACGCCGGGCACCGTCGCTTTCAGAGCATTCATGTCATCGACAGTGAGCTCGTAACTTAGCGGCTGGCCTTTGCTCCCCGCATTGATCAGCTCGACCCAAACTAAATTCGACCCGATCGCTTCGATTTGACCGATCACGTATTTCTGGCTGGTGAGCGCGATGGTGACGACCAGTACGATCGAGGCGCTGCCAATGATCACGCCGATGGAAGTGAGAATCGCGCGGAGTTTGTTGGAACGCAGCGCGTCGACGGCCACCGAAAAGGTTTCGTGAAGATCCATCATGGCGTCATTCCGCTCTCGCGAAGGTTCGCTCGCCTCGTCAGCTTTTCTTGAGTCTCTTTAGGGCTTCGCGCGCGTTCTTGCTTTTGGGATCCAATCGCAGCGCGGTTTCGTACTCGTCGATGGCAGCGTGCGTGTTGCCTTGGGTTTCGTAGAGCCGCCCCAGCCATTCGTGCGCTTCCCACGGACGCGGGAAATTATTTCGCACCGGCGCACGCTTCAGGTAGTCGCGCAACAGATGCTCAGCCTCTCCGGCACGGGCCTTGGTCAGTACAAGAGCCACTGCGCGATAGAATTTCCCGCGCGGGTCCGACGGCGCCACCTTCTCGCCCGCGTCTGCGACCACCACGAGGCGATCCGGCTGGCTGTGCTTCATGGCGTAGTCGCCAATGTCGTAGATGAGGTTCACTGACTTCGGGTGGCTCTCGATCGCTTTTGTAAATTCGGCGTCGGCAGCGGTGAAATCTTTCTTCTGCCGCCGGCAATTGCCCGCGGCATAGTGGCCTTCGGACGCATCCAGCGCGGCGAGTTTTTGGATTTGCGGCAGGGCTTTTTCTTCTCCGCCGCCCACGATTCCCGGAGCGCTGCAGTCAAACTCAATCAGCGCTTGGCGCGCGGAAAAATTTCTTTCGTCGAGTTCGACGGCCCGTTCGAATTCCTTGCGCGTCTTCTTGGCCAGCGACATCCCCGAGAACATGCCCGCGTGCTCGGCCTTTTCTCCGTACGCCCTGCCGAGCCACTCGTGGTACACCGAATTTTGCGGCTCGAGTGCTACCGCCTTTTCCGCGCTGGCGATCGCGGCATCGTGCTGTTGCGTTTCGTAGTAGGTCTTGGCGAGCCATAGCTGGATTTCGCCATTCTGGGGAGCCTTTGCCGCCGCTTCCTGAAAGATCTGCGCGGCCTTGGCATAATCGCTCGCTTCGTACGCCTGGCGGCCGGCCTCCGGAGTTTCTTCTTGTTTTACCCCTGCCGCGACACACAGGGTCATCGCGCCAAACAGCAGCGCCGGCAGCGCAAGCTTCGGCAGCGCCGCGCTAGTTCGCATCAGTCCGGCCTCGAACGTTACTCGCGTCGGTGTTAACCACTCTCACGGCCATAGCGTCTTTCAGATCGACGTCGCCGGGCAGCGCCACCAATTCGCTTTCCTGCAGTCCGCTGGTGACTTCATAGTTCGTCGCGTCCGCGATGCCGACATGAATCTCTCGCTTCTCGAGCTTCGACTTTCCGACGCCGAACTCGTTGCGCTTCACGACGAAAACGAAACGCTGCCCGCCCTCGGAAGCGACGGCGCCACGCGGCACGATTAGCACGTTCGTCCGCTCACTTGAATTGATGCGCACGTTAACGTTTATGTTAGGCAGAAGTTCCAGCTTTTCGTTGTCGACGTTGCACAACAGCTCGCCCACGCTGCGCGCCCCGCGAGCCACCACCTGCTTGGGGATCACTTCGGTCTTCCCGATCCAGGTACGGTTCGGCAAAGCGTCCCAGGTGATCTTCACCTGCTGGCCGGGCTCCAGCCCGCCAAGTTCCGGCTCGTCGATGAACGCGCGCACGCGAACTTTGTGCAGGTTGGCCATCTCCGCCAGCAGGTCGCCGACTTTGACGTAGTCTCCAGACTTGACCGGCAGCGAATAGAGCGTGCCGTCGGCGGGAGCCGTGATGCGCCCGGTGCGAACTTTTTCTTCCAGCGCCGCAACTTCATTCTGCAATTGCTGGACCTGCAGGTCCGCACGATTAGCGTCCAACTTCACGCCGCGATCGAACTCCTGCTTCGCGGCCGAGAGTTGGGTGACTTGGGACTGCGCTTTGGCCAGCTCGAGGTCGTTGGCGGCGAGTTCATCTTTGGTGGCGGCCTGCTGGCGATCAGGCGCACCAGCGCGTCGTGATTGCGCTGCAAGCGGTCGCGCTGGGCTACGGCGCTGGCCAACGCGCCAGTGGCGCGCGCCGCCTCATCGGCCCTTCCGCCGGCATTCGCGGCTCGCAGGTCGTCTTCCGCGCGCAACAATTTCGATCGCGCCTCAGCGAGCTGTGCCGCGGCATCTTTCACGTTCAATTCCAGCAGCAGTTGGCCCTGCTTGACGGCTTGCCCTTCCAGCGCGCGAACCTTTTCGACGAAGGTGTCGAGCTGCGCGCGCATCACAAACGGCGAAATCGGCTCGACCTTTCCGTTGCTGGAGACCGAGGAGACGATATTTTGGCGCACGGGCAGGACCGCCGAAATCTTCGGCGCCGGCTGCCCGCCGCTCAACCGGATCAGCACAATCGCGGTCACAGCCCGCCAGGAGCAGGAAGATCAGTATCCGGTTTCGCAGCTTGCGATCCATGTTCTCCTATGGCGCCCGCGCTCCACTTTTCCACAGCAGAGCGGTCAGGCACACCTACGCTCCACCGTGACCCCTTCAAAATGCGTGGCTTACTAGCACCCCGTCCGGGGGGCTCCAAAAGGTTTGATTGTAGCAATAGGGCCGCGGCTTTCACTAGCGACCTTTCGCCAACAACGTTGCGGTTGCCAGCGATTCGCCCTTCTTCTGCTATGGATGCGCCCCGGAGTGCGCCGGGATGCCGCATTGAGTCAAGCGCAGGCTTTCCGCCCACCCGGTGGCAATCTTTTCCAGTAAACTTTTACGAGCCGACGCGTGGCGCACCGGGGAAACAGCAGCGTCTTTGTTGCGACAACCCCGGGATAACCCTAGATGATTGACGTTCGCAACCTGTCCAAACGCTTCCACGACAAAAAGCGCGGAGAAATTCGCGCGGTCGACGACATCAGCTTCCGTTGCCAGCCTGGGCAGATCTACGGCTTGCTGGGTGCGAACGGCGCCGGCAAAACCACCACCTTGCGCATGCTGGCCACGATCCTGGAGCCGACGGACGGCACCGCCCTGATCTGCGGCTGCGATATCGTCGAACAACCCGAGAAGGTGCGCGCCAAGGTTGGTTTTCTGTCCACCGCAACGGCGCTCTATCCGCGGCTCACCGCGAGAGAGTTGGTCCAATATTTCGGCCGGCTCAACGGTCTCGATAACTCCATCCTTAACAAACGCGTGGACGCTATTTTCGACCGCCTGGATATGAACGGGTTCCGCGATCGCCGCTGCGACAAGCTATCCACCGGGATGAAGCAAAAGACGTCCATCGCGCGCACTCTGGTGCACGACCCGCCGGTGATGATCTTCGACGAGCCCACGCTCGGCCTCGACATCATGACGGCGCGCACCATTACGGCGTTCATCCGCGAATGCCGCGACCTTGGCAAGACGGTCATCTTTTCGACGCACATCATGAGCGAGGTCGAGAAACTCTGCGACGTGATCGGCATCATTCAAGACGGTAAGCTGCTGGCCGAAGGCACTCTGGCGCAACTCCGCGAAAAATATCACGAGCAAGACCTCGAGGAGATTTTCGTCAAGGTCGTTGCGCCGCACTACACCTCCGCGGAGGGCCACTAGCGATGTCCCTGCGCAACATTGGCATCGTTTATCGCAAAGAGCTGACCGAGGCGCTGCGCGACCGCCGCACGATGGTCTCTTCGATCTTGATTCCGCTGCTTCTTTTTCCCGTTCTCATGCTCGGAATTGGCTATACCTTCGCGGAAATCCTCGGCGAAGTCAGCCGCGAGCCTTCCAAAATCATGGTTTTGGGCGGCGCGGACTCGCCCGATGTGATGGAAGCTCTGAAAAATGCCAAGAACTTGCGGATTGTGCCGCCTACGACTGACTATGTCGATCTCATTTCCAGCAAGAAAATTCGCGCGGCCATCGCCATTCCGCCGGGTTTTCAGGCGGAGGTGACGCGCGGCGCGCATCCCGACATCCATATCTACATGTTCTCCGGCGATCTGAAATCCACGGTGGCGGCGGGGCGCATCGACAAATTTTTCACGGAATACCGGGACGAGATGATCCGCGGCCGCCTCGCCGCGGACCGGCTACCCGAAAGCCTGCTGAAGCCGTTCGAAGTCAAACAGCAAAACGTCGTCTCCCCGGAAAAAGTGGCCGGGGAAACTTATGGCGGTTTGATTCCTTATCTTGTCATCCTCATGTGCATGACCGGCGCGATGTACCCGGCCATGGACCTGACCGCAGGTGAAAAAGAACGCGGCACGATGGAAACGATCCTATCGAGTCCTGTGAATCGGACTCACTTGGTGCTGGCCAAATTTCTCCTGGTGCTGACGGCATCCCTGGCCACCGCCACGATCTCGGCCCTCTCGATGGGCATTACGTTCTCCGTTCTCTCACGCTTGATCCCACAGGGCAACGGAGTGGAGGGCTTCCCGACGCTGATCGTGCATCCAGAAGCAGCGGTGGCTGTCTTTGTGATGGCGCTGCCGGTCGCGGTGCTGTTCTCCGCCGTGCTCATCACCATTTCTCTTTTTGCAAAAACCTTCAAGGAAGCGCAGAGCTACCTCACTCCGATGACTTTTGTTGTGCTGATTCCCGCGGTCGCCGCGGTGCTGCCGGGCGTCGAACTCACGACGAAGCTGGCATTGATTCCCATTCTCAACGTCAGCCTCCTATGCAAAGAGTTGGTCGCCGGAACCTACCACTGGAACTACATCGCGCTGATTTTCGCGTCCACTAGCGTTTACGCCGGCGCCGCGCTCTTTCTCGCCGTCAAGATGTTTCAACGGGAATCCGTACTGTTCTCTTCCTAGTGCTTCGCGAAACCTGACCGTTGACGACGTGACACTTCCTCGCACGGTGATGTTTACACGGGAACGTTCGCGTGAGTTTTCGCGTATCTTCTTAAGAATGCGCCGCGCTCTGTTGTTCCTGCTGAAGGCCCTACTGGTGGCCGCGCTCTGCGCCGCGGCGGCGGGCTGGCTGGTCGCCTCGATGTTTCTCCATCCGGTGCGTCGCCCGCTCACACCTGAACTCGTGCACCTGGCGGACGTGACCTTCGCACAGCTAAACACGCATTCCGAAGAGTTCGACGTGCCCGCCCCCGATGGGGTTCTCCTTCGCGGCTGGAAAGTCCGCGCCGCACAACCCGACGGCGCCGCGCCGCCCACAAACGACTGGGTGCTTGTGTTTCACGGCGTCGCCGACAATCGCATGGGCGTTGTCGAACACGCCCGCATCTTGTTGCTCGCGGGCTACAACGTGGTGATGATGGACGCCCGCGCTCACGGCGCTAGCGAGGGCCCGATAGCCACCTACGGGTGGCTCGAGCGCTACGACACGCGCGCCATCGTCGACGCGCTCGAAACCGCCGAGCATCCGCGACACCTCTTCGCTCTCGGCGAATCGATGGGCGCGGGCATAGCACTGCAATCGGCCGCTGTCGAGCCGCGCATCGAAGCGGTGGTCGCGGAGGCCGCTTTCGCGAGCCTTCGGGAAGCTTCGTATGACTACGCCGGGCTCCGGCGTTCTCCCTTGCTTGGCAAAACGCTCTTCGCTCCCGGCACCTGGACGATGATCTTTCACGCGGAATCGCTGGCGCACCTTCCCGCCTCGGAAGTCGCGCCCGAAAAAGCGGTCGCCGCGCGCGCCTTTCCCGTGCTTCTCATCTGTGATGAAAATGACGTCGCGCTTCCCTGCCGTCACACGCAGCGCATTTACGCTGCTGCGAGCGGACCCAAGCAAATGTGGGTCGTGCCTGGAGCGTTCCACACCGCCGCCCTTGGCTACCAACCCGACGAATTCCGACGCCGCGTGCTGGCCTTCTACGACTCCTTGAGATAGCTGCGCTCCACAAATGAACAAGCCGCCTCGCGGCGGCCGATTGTGCCCTTTGCATTTCCTTTCACTGCGAACCAACAAATCTACGTCTTTTTCAACACCATCAGAATCCGATCGTCCTCGTGAACGCCTCCGCGCGAATGCGTGTCAACTTCATCCAGAATGCACCGCAAAATTTCCTGAGGACTCTGCTGACGGCACTTGCTCACGGAATCCGCCAGCCGCGGGCGGCCGTACTCGTCTCCTTCCGCGTCCATCGCTTCGGTGATGCCGTCGGTGCATGCGACCAGCAGATCGCCCGTGCCGAGCTCCACGGTTCCGCAGTCAAAACGCGCATTCGGGAGCAGGCCCACGACCATTCCGCCCGTTTCCAGCCATTCGCAGCGCCCATCAGCGCGCACCACCACCGGCGGCACGTGCCCGGCATTCACGTAACGCAGGCGGCGCCCTTCGTTTTCGACGAACGCCATAAACATTGTGATGTACTTGGTGTTGCGGCCGGCCGCTTGCGAAGCCCGCGCGCCCTCCAGAATCTTCTGGTTGATGGTCGCGGGCAATTGATCCAAAGGCTCCGCGTGATCGGCCAGGGCGTGCAGCGTGGCCTGCACGTTGGCCATCACCAGCGCCGACGCCGCACCCTTTCCCTCCACGTCTGCGACCACCACCAGCAGCGCTTCCTTGCCGTCCGCGTTCACCCGGAGAAAATCGTAGTAGTCACCGCCGACCATCTGCGACGCGCGGTGTGACACGCAAATCTCGATGCCCTTCCAGACCGGCGGCGCTTCCGGCAGAAACCCGGCCTGGATTTCGCGCGCCAGCACCAGGTCGCGCTCCATCTTTTCCTTTTCGATGCGCGCGCGATGCAGCTGCGCTTTCTCGAGCGCCAGCGCCACGTGTGCCGACAGCGCGTCGAGGAACGCTTCGTCCTCGCCGGTAAATGCTTCGGCCTTGTTCAAAAGCTCGAGCACGCCGATGATCGCGCCCGCATCGTTGCGGATCGGCTGGCACAGCAATCGCCGCGTCGTAAAACCCAGTTGCCGGTCGATGCCCGGCTCGAAACGCGAATCCTCGTACACGTTGTCGAGGCGCACCGCCGTTCCCTCGCGCGCCACCCAGCCGGCGATGCCGCGGTCCACGGGAAAGCGGATCACCTGCTGCTCCAAACCCAACCCCACCAGCGACCACATCTCGGCGCGCTCGCGATCCATCAGAAATACGGTGCCGCGCTCCGCGCCGGTCTGCCGCGTGGCGATCTGCAAAATAATGTGAATCAGCTCGCCGAGGTCGAGCGTGGAGTTCAGGCGCTTGGTGGCTTCGATGATGCTGGAGAGCTCCTCCATCGCGCCGCGCCGCTCGGCCAGCGCCAGGACCACTGCCGCAAAACGCGCCAGGACATCCAGTTGCGCGCACACGGATTCTCCCAGTGGCGCCGCGCCGCGCGCTTCCAGCACCCGCACGCGAAAATCGTCGCTGCCGAGCGCACCCGTCCACATTGTCGCGTCGCCTTCGTTCTCGGGCTCCACCGCCATGCTGCGTTCACCCGCCTGCGATCCAGGCGGCGGCCCGGGCTCGGGCAAGACACCGTCTTGCGCCCACACCTCCGCCGCTCCGCGGTCGATTCGCCACAGGCGTGCACCGACGACTTCCGGCAGGGTCATCACAGCGCGCACCAAGCGCACGGCAATTTCATTGGCGGGAAAGCGCCCTTCCAGTTGGCGAAGCCCCTGGAGCAGCTCCGGAAAGAGGTCTCGAGTTGCGCGGCGAGCCGAAGTGTCGTTCATGAAGGAGTAGCGCGGGCGTGTGCGACGGCGCTGGTTCGTAAGCCTAGCAGGAGTGCCGCGCGTTGGAAAGCCCGCTAGCCCTCGTTAACGCTGTTAAGGTTGGCGGATGCTGCAGATTCTCTCTTCAATCAAGGCCGGTGTTTCGTGGTTTTGTAGGGGAGGGCTCGCCCCTCCCGGTCGAAGCGACTTACCACCAGAGGAAGGAAGACCTCGAAAGGTGTAGCACAACTTCGTCGTGGATTTTCCGGGGTAAGAAGAAAACCCGTCTAGCTCGCGGTCCGCTGGTGCGCGACGGTCGTCTGGACCGGGTGATGCCGCGCCTCCCAGTCCTCGCTGAGCCGCCGCACGGTTTCACGCAAACGCACCGCCAGGGCGGCGATGGTTTCCAGGCGCTGCTGCCCTCCGTTCGGCAGTTGGCCATCGTTCTTCCGCCGCACTTCCGCTAGCAGCAGTTCCGCATTGCCCAGAATTCCCGTCAGGGGATTGTTGAGTTCATGGCGAAGCACTTCGCCAAAGGCTTCGGCATGTGCGTCTTTGCCGAGGACCGCGTGCAGCGTTCCTGCCGTCGCGTGCTTGGCTTGGCGCAGCCGCTGCTCGACTAATCGGAGTGCGGTCGCCAGGTCACCGCCGGCGCGAGGCACAAAGTCGGCCACACCGGACGCGACCAGCGCCGTCAGCTCTACCTCGTGATGCGCTCCTCCGATCACTACTACCGGAGCATACGCGGCCAGCGCGGAGACGGCGGATTCCAGGCCTGGGACGCGCCCCGTTTTTTCTTCGGACTGCGGCGCAACTGAGGTGTCCTCCAACAAGATTACGGCCGGCGCGGCATCGACCACGATTTGCCGCGCCGCGTCCACGGTGCTGACCGCCGCCACTCGCAAGCCTTGTTCTTTTGCTTCGAGCTCCCGGCGGGCCGCCGCGCAGAGGGCCGCGTCATCGCTCACCAGCAGGATCGTTTGTCCGTGATTCGCCATCATTTCCTCGCTACTCATTCCGGGCTACGCTCGTTCCCGTCATCGATGCGGGCGCCGCCTCTCGCGTTCCGGTGTCCGCCAAGATGCGCCGCACTTTTTCGGTCAGCTCCTCCACACGGAAGGGTTTCGCCACGTGCGGCAGGTGGTGGCGTTCCAGAAACTCGTGTGTTTGCGCCGCGACCACGTCTCCGGTGACGAACAGGAATTTCTTCCGCAGCGGATTTCCCGTGCTCACCAGGCTCTTGTAAAGATGCTGGCCGTCGAGTCCCGGCATCTTCATGTCGCAGATCACCAGATCGTAAGACGCGCACGCCGCTCGCTCAAGCGCTTCGCGCCCGTCCAGCAGCACCTCGACGAGCAACCCCTCGTCTTCCAGCACGTCGCCGATCAGCCGCGCCACGGTCGGCTCGTCTTCCACCACCAGCACGCGCGCGCCGGCCCACGCGGAAAGCGGCGCTGCCGGCGGCTCCGCGCGCATGAGCGCCTGCCGCGCCGGAAGAAATTCGTGGCGCGCGCCCGACCCGGTGGCGGGCACTGCGGGCAGGCGCAGCTCCTCCGGGGGAGCCGCCGGAAACTCCAGGGAAAAGATGGCTCCGCCGCGTGGGGGGCTGGCCGCGTGCACTTGCCCGCCATGCTCCCGCACGATGCCCAGCACGATCGCCAGTCCCAGCCCGGTTCCGATGCCCGCCGGCTTGGTGGTAAAGAAGGGATCAAAAATTCGCGAGGCGATAGCCTCGGGAATTCCCGGGCCGTCGTCGCTTACTTCCAGCAGCGCCCGCCTCTCGCCGATCCGTTTGGTGCTCAGCCGGATTGTTCCGCCCTGGCCGCGCTGTTCGATCGCTTGCCGCGCGTTGCCGATTAGATTCATCAATACTTGCTGAAGCTGGCCCGCGTCTCCTAGCACAAAAGGCAGATTGGGGTCCAGATCCAGTTCGACGCGTACCTTCTCCGCCGCCAGGCTGTAACGTTGCAGCTCCATCGTGCGCGCCACGACCTGATTCAGCTCGACTTTGCGCCGCTCTGGCCGCGAGTCCCGCGCGGTCATCAGCAATTGACGCAGGATGGTGCTGGCGCGCTCCGCCTCTTGGAAAATTTGCCGGACCTCGTCTGGGCGCCCGGCCCCGTCACCCCGCAGGAACAACCGCTGCGCGTACCCCAGGATGCTCGTCAGGGGATTGCTCAGTTCGTGCGCCACGCCGGTGATCATCTGGCCGAGCGCCGCGAGTTTCTCCGTTTGTGGCAATTTGGACTGAAAGACGCGTTGCGCCGTCAGATCGCGATAGATTTCCACGCGGCCGAGGCGGCGTCCCGCTGCGTCGGTGATCGGACGCGCCGCGCGCTCAAGTACCCGCGGCACGGGCCGCAGCAGTTGGATCTCTTCGCGAACACCGGCGTCGCCGCCGCGCGCTTGCTCGCGCCAGCGCTCAGCGAACTGCTCGGGCTGCACCGCCTGACCCGCCAGGCGCGCGATCAAACCATTCAGTGTCGTGATCCGGCTGGTTTCCTCCGGAGTCAGGCCCGCGATCTGCGCAAAGCGTGTATTCATGGCGCGAATTCCGTGGGCGGCGTCGAACAGCACCACGCCTTCCTCCAGCCACTCGATCACGTTGATGAGCTGCGCTTCCGCGCGATCGGCCCGTGCCGTGTCCGGTGCGGCCACCGGGTCGAGCGACACCGCGAGCCCCCCGGCGGGTAACGCGGCGCTCCGCAGCCGCACACGCCCCCCGGCGTACAGCTCCATTTCCGGTATCTCCTCTTCGCGGTTGCTGATCGCGCGCGCGTTCCGCGAACGCCGCAGCCACGTCTCCACGCACTCGTGCTCGCGCGCGCGAAATAGCTCGGTAAACTGCGCCATAGACCGCGACGTGGACTGCGACGCGGCGCTCTGCCCGCTCGCGTCCGCCGAGGCGTTGGCACCTAGTGTCCCGCCGCCCAGTAATTCCTGCGCGCCACGGCTGGACGCCTCAATCCGTCCGTCGGCGTCCACCAGAATCGTCGCGCCACTGCCGGCTTGCAGCAACGCCTGCCGCTGTGCGGCATGCTGGGCGGCTTCGCGGTTGCGCCTAAGAAGAAGCAGTGCGGTGCCGGCCACCGCGGCGCGCAATTCCAGGCGCTGAAGGATGCTGGCGGAAGTGGCGCCATGCCGGAAACCCATGGCCAGCACGCCCAGTGTCTCGCCGGCTGCTTCCAGTGGAATGGCCACCACTCGCGCGACGTCGCCGCGCGGCCAAGACACGCCCGGCTCGCTCCCGATCAAACAATGCGCCTTCCAGGCTCTCTGCCAGATATCCGCCAGCGGCGCGTTTTTGATGGCGCTCACCCACGAGGCATCGCCGCTGCACCAGGAAGGCGCATCGCTTTCCTCCGTTGGGACGGAACGTTGCCGAATAACCTCGTCACTCTCACCCTCAAGACCGTGGCTGCCATCGGCGATCTCCCTTCCCCACGGACGCAGCACCGCGAACACGGCGCCGAGTCCGCCGTTCTCACCGAAATTCTCCGTGCAGCTCTCCACCAGGCTCGTCAGGACCGCGTCGGTTGGCCCGGAGGCCGCTAGCGCCGTCAAAAGCCGCCGGGTTGCCTCGAGGTCTCCGCGCCGCTCTTGCGCGAGACAACGCTGTGCGTGCAACTCCAGCGCGAGCGCTAGGTCCGCCGCCACCGGCTCCAGCAGTCCCCGCGGCAGCGCCGCGCCTTTCTTGCGCATTCCGGCAAGCAGCAAGCCGCGGAGACGTCCTCCACTCTCCACGGGAACCCATAGCGCCCGCCGCATCTCCACCAATGACCCGAGAATCGGCCGGTCCGCAGAGCCGTCCAGATCTTGCTCGACACTCTTGCCGGAAACCAGCAGCTCTACAGGCAGCGGAGCCTCGGGCGACAGCCTTTCCCACTCCACCAGGGTTTCCTCTCCGCTCCGATCCGCGACCAATCCACGGAAACCGCCGGCCTCGCAAGCATCGGTGGCCAGGGTCGCGTTCGATTCAATCCACACTCCGACGCGGTCCGCCTGCGTGTTGGCTAGCAGAAAAGCCACTGCCTCCTTTACGAGTTCATGCTTCGTGACTCCCATGGCCGCGGCGCGGGCCACTCCCTGTACCGCCGGTCTATCTATAGGCTGCTTGCTCCAGGCCCTCATTGGTTCGCCTCAGATCACGCGGTTGCTGCCGTGGCACCCGGCACGGCGGCCCTCGCTTCCCTGCGGGCCGCAACTACCCTTGCACTGGCAGGCCCAATCCGTTTACTGGATCATCTACTTGAAAGAAAAACACTTAGGGGATCACCAAGAATGGGCGTCGCGAACGGACATCCCATGTCGAAACTCGACTTGGCCGTCGTTCCGAAGTGGGCAGGAAAAGCCGTAGCGTGCGCCTGAATTGCGAGAGGGGGGTGCCAGCGTGCGGTAGGGTTCAAGAGAAAGAGAGTCGCTGGTCAAGAGTGCAAAGCCGGGAGCGCACGATTTCTCAAGTGAAACTTGCGCCCAGCCACTTCCATACCGGCTCCGCCGGCTGCCTACTGTGCTACTGGCTCCATGTGATACTGCTTCAGCTTCCGGTACAGCGTGGTTTTTCCGATGCCCAGCATGCGCGCCGCCGCCAGCTTGTCGCCGCTGGTTTCCTGCAGCGCGCGCAAGATCGCGCGCCGCTCGAGCTCTTCCAGCGGCACCAGCTCGTCCTCTTTCCGGAACGCGTTCGCTAGTGGCGTATTGCAGGTTCGACGGCAAGTCGCCGACGTGCAGGATCGGCCCGGAGCCCAGCGCCACGGCGCGCTCGATGGCGTTCTCGAGTTCGCGGACATTTCCCGGCCAATCGTAGGCCATGATCCGCCGCATGGCGTCTTCGGAAATGGTTCGCACCGGCACGCTGCGGATCGGAAAATTTTTCCAGGAACGAGGTCACCAGCAGCGGAATGTCGCTCTTGCGCTCGCGCAGCGGCGGCAGCTTGATCTGCACCACGTTCAGCCGGAAATACAAATCCTGGCGGAATCCGCCGGTTCGAATGGCCGATTCCAGATCCCGGTTGGTCGCGGCGATGATGCGCACGTCGATGCGCCGCCGTTCGTTGGACCCCACCGGCTTGATCTCGCGTTCCTGCAGGGCGCGCAGCAGCTTGGCCTGCAAGTCGATGGGCAGGTCGCCGATTTCGTCGAGAAACAGCGTGCCCCCGTCCGGCGGCTTCGAGCAATCCCTGCTTGTCGTGCTGCGCTCCGGTGAACGCGCCCTTGACGTAGCCGAACAGCTCCGATTCGATCAGCGTCGGCACCAGCGACGAACAGTCCACCGGAGCGAACGGCGGTCCTTGCGCGGCCCCGGAAAAATGAATCGAGCGCGCCACCAGCTCCTTCCCCGTCCCGCTCTCCCCGAGAATCAGCACCGGATATTTGTGCTGGCTCACTTTCTGGATCAGCTTGTACACCCGCTGCATCCGCGCCGACACGCCGATGAGGCCGCCGAAACCCGGGCCGGCTGCGCAACTGCTCGCGCAGCAGTCGATTCTCCTGCTCCACTTCGACGGCGTGAGCCGCGCGTTCCAGCTGCGTGCGCAATTCCTCCATGTGAAACGGCTTGGTCACGTAGTCGGTCGCGCCCAGCCGCGTGGCCGTCACCGCCGTCTCGATCGTGCCGTACTGCGTCAACACGATCACCGGCACCATCGGGTGCGTGTCGTGCACGCGCTTCAGCAGCTCCAGCCCGCTGGTGTGCGGCAGCATCAGGTCAGTCAGCACGATATCGATCGCGGTGTGCTCCAAGACCTCCACCGCTTCTTCCGCCGTCGCCACCGTCACCGCTTTCATTCCGCTCTGCCGCGCCACATCTGCGCACGCTTCGCGAATCGTCGGCTCGTCGTCCACGATCAAGATGTTCATCGACCGCCGTTTCACGCACCACTGCCGCTTCTTCGCTCATGGCTGGCAACATGGTTCGCCCTTCTCGATTTTCGATGTCTCGGACCTTATCTCTGCATCCTGAGTACCATTTCAGGAATCACGCCTGCTCGTTATATAAGTCAGTATATTACCCATATTATATTAAATCGCACCACTCCCATTTTGAGACTACCTCCGCCCTTCCTCCGTCTTGCCCGCAACTAACCCTGTTTCCCGACTGCTTGCCGAAATCGGGCCAGCGCTCTTCCCATTCTGGGCCTCCGCGACTGGCCAATCCGCCTCACGCCCCTTTTCTCACCAAGAAACGTTCCCACAAAAAAAACGGGCCCTCCGAAGTTCCCTTCGGAGAGCCCGCTTCTTCGTTCTGTGTTGTGCGCGCCTTGCGCCTCGCGGGGTCGCCGTCTAGTACGTCGCGCCGTCCGGAACGAAGATGAATTCGACGCGGCGGTTCTCCTTCTCCGCGCCCTTCTCCGCTGAGGCTTGGCCCGTCCGCGTCGTGCTGCGCGACGCGTCGATGCCCTTCTCGCCCAGGTAGGCTTTCGCCAGGTCTGCCCGGCTCTGCGCCAGCTTGGCCGCCTTCGGCTCCTTCGGATCGGCGTAGCCCACGATCACCACCTTGGCGTTGGGATCGTTCTTCAAGCGCAACGCCACGTCGTCTCCAACGCGCTTGCACAGGTTGTCGAAGCGCGCCACGCCAGCCTTGGTGTAGCCGCACTCGCCGACCTTCGTCGCTTGCGGCGGCGGTGGCGGTTGCTGCACGTCGACGTTCGCCGAATTGTCAGCCTTGTCGCCCCGCGAATCTGTCACCGAGCAGTTCACCTTGTAGCTCCCTGCCTGGAGACCCGTCGAGTCGAACTGTGCCGTGGGTCCCGTTCCGCTGACTTGCCCAGCCGCCGCGGAATAGCTATAGGTTAGGTCCAAGTTGTCTGGGCTGCTGGCCGTCGATGTAATCGTCGACTTCTCGCCCGGCTGGATGGTGCTCGGGTTCGCCGCGCACGAAATCGTCGGCGGATGATGAGGCTTCTCTTGGACGCTGATATCGGCCGAGCACGATGCCGTGCCGCCCTTGCCGTCGTCCACCTTGGCGTTCACGGTGTAGGTGCCCACGGCCGTGCCCGTCGAGTTCCAGCGCGCATCCGGTCCGGTGCCATCCACAGCACCTCCGGTCGCGGTGTAGCTATACGTCAGCGGCAGGCTCTCCGGACTGCTGGCGTTCACGTGCACCGCCACTGGATCGTTGGATCCTGCAAATACCGAGGTTGGACTCGCCGAGCAAGCTGCCACTGGGGGTCCCTTCGGCGCCGGCGGGGGTGGCGGCGGGAAGCCCCAACGCAGTACCAGGCCGGTGCCCAAGCGAAGATTGTTCTGCCGTGAGCTGACCCCAAGAAACGGACCCGAGTCGTTGGTCATCAGGTAGTCGATCTGCGCGAACCGCCACGCGATGTTCTTGGTGAACACGATGTCCACGCCGCCCCCGGTCGCCAGCGCGAACGAGCTCTGCGGACCGCCTCCGGTCACTTGCCCGTCGCCGCGAAATCCGCCTATCAGGAACTCCGCGAAGGGAACGAAGTAGTTGAACTTGCGCAGGTTCAAGCGCGGACCGAACAGGTAGGTCTGGAAGCCGCCATCCTGCTTAAATCCGATGTCGTTCCTGGTAAAGCCGTACGCGCCCGCTTCCGCCACCAGGCCGAGCCAGCGGTTCGCGTTGTACACGAACGATGCGGTGCCGCCATTGCTCCCGAACGAATTAAAAGGAGAGGCCGGGTGAAAATTCACATAGCTATACATGGCCCCGAGTTCAAACTTCGGGGTCAATTTTGCCGGTCCGCCCTCGTCCGCCGAGCTGGAAGGTGCCGGAAACGGAGTCGGCCGCGGCGCGGGCATCGCAAACAGGTTCCGCGGTGCTGGCGCGGTCGTGCTTGCCGCGGGCGCATTCGTCGTGGCATCGCCCGTGGTGTTCGTTGTAGTGCTAACGTTGCTGCTGGTTCCGTTTTCGCCGGAAGTTTTCGTGCCGTCATTCGCGCCATCCTTCGTCTGCTGCGCGCCTACCGGCAAAGCCAAAATCGCGCTCATCCCCACTATCAGACACAACCTGCGCATCGTAGTCCTCCAAAGACTCTTTCGTTGGAATTCCTGCTGGTTCCCGTACCGCCTGGTTTTCCTCACCCCGGTGCTGCCCACGGAACGCCTCAGACACATCGCAACCCACGCTCCGTTTGCACTTCGCAACCTGGCTGGCGCCACAAATCCCCTAGCACCTTGAGCCGTCAACCAGGGGGTTTACTTCACGAGAAGCAACAAAACGCGGTGCCCTAAGGGTAATCGAGACTTCCCCGTTTCCGCAAGCCTTTCCTCGGTAAAAGCGGGAGCGGCCGGTTTGGCCAAGCAGACCACACCCAGCCGTCAAGGGTTGGATGCCGCTCGACATCAGCAGGACGGCAATGGCCCCGGTCAGTTCTTAAAACACTCCTGAACTGAGCGGGTGGCTTTTCGCCTAGTCAGCACTTCTAGACCGCCTTACCACTCTCCAGGTTCGGCCAGCTGCGTCCTTTCATCGCCCGCCAGCATCTGATCTGAGCCCGCCCAAACTGCGCTTCCTCGCGCGCAATAACCATCGCCAATTCATTTCCGTCCGTGAATGGCGGTTACGCCGGAGCGGTCAACTCTGGGCAGCAGAACTGCGGCAAGCGAAATCTTGATGGAGAGAAAAAACATGAAACTGGTGATCAGCACGGTACTTCTCGTCTTCCTCGCAGGCCTGCCTGCCTATGCCATGCAGGAGCCCGGCCAAGACAACGAAAAAGACAAGCCCAAGCCCGCGCAGAAAGAAGAACCTAAGAAACAAGAACCCGAAAAACAGAAGCCAGAACCCCAAGAAAAGGAAAAGCAACAGAAGGACGCCCCCAAACAACCGCAATCCGAAAAGGACCGCGCCAAGCAGGACAAGCCCGCGCCGGAACACGCCCAACAAGCCCAGCAGCCGCAACATAATAACGTCCAGCAGGCTCAGCGCGGCGGCAACAACGCCCGTCGCATTCCCGAGGAAAACTTCCGGACCCACTTCGGGCGCGAACACGCCTTCCACGTCGAGCGCCGCGACGATCGCCGCTTCAACTACGGCGGCTACTGGTTTCAGTACAACGAAGCGTGGCCCGCGGGCTGGAGCTATGACGATAACGTCTACGTTGACGAAATCGACGGCGAGTACTACCTCATCGATCCCGCCCATCCCGGTATTCGCCTGCTCGTCATCGTCGCGGAGTAGCGTCTATGCCGATTCTTACGTCGACACGCGCCCTCGTCCTCGCCTTTGTCACGGCTCTTCTCATCGCTGCTAGTTGCAACTACAGCAGCGATGACCAGCGCGTCCGCGACGAAAAAACCCGCGACGAAGTCGCCAAAGCCACCGAGCGCGCCAAGCCGGCCATCGAACAAGCAGGCCACGAGCTCGACGCCGCCGTCCACGAAGCCGGCGCCACCGCGCAAGGCGTCCGCGAGGGTTGGAACAACAGCCAGCACTCTCTTGTGAATGTGAATTCCGCAACCGAAGGTCAACTGCTCGAACTTCCGGGGGTTGGCAAACTGCAAGCGCGCAAAATCATCGACAACCGGCCCTACGCAGGGAAACACGACCTGGTTGCCAAGGGCGCGATCTCCGACGCTACCTACGCCAAAGTACGCGATCGTATCGTCGCAAACTAGCGGGCCGCCTACTCTTTGCGACCGCAGCCCTTCTCGCGTGTGGTCAATCGCGCCGCTTCCCGACGCCGCGTGCCCCGCCACCTGCTCCCGGCCCGGGCGCCAAATCGCTCAGGACGCTATCCATCCGATCGGTGACCTCATCCAGGCGGCGCAGCCGCTCCTCGCGGTCCTCCAAGATCGCCGACCGCCCCACCTCGCCCAGAACTTCCCGCACTTGGCGATTCACTTCGCCCACCAGGGCCATACGCTCCTTGGCTCTTTCCAGGTTGTGTCGTTCGTGGCTCGCCGAAAGATAAAACATCACCGCCAGCGCACCCAGGATCCCGATCAGCAGATTGTTCAGAATCGTCGCCGTCACTGGAACGCCCCACCAATCCAGCAGCGCATCGCTCGAAAAGCTGGTGATGAACAGCGCCAACCCCGTCACCAGCGCCGGCTCGATCCGCTCAAACCTAAACCACTCCGCCAAAACTTTTTTCTCGCCCATTCAACCCCCGTCACCCTAGTGATTTTATACCATGCCTGCCCTCGCGGAATTTTCCACAGCCTAGAACTATTTTTTACAATTCACGGTATGGACGCGGACATATTTCCTCTTCATGATGATTTTGTTATAAATTCCCCCAAGTAGTTCGGGCCACTTCTATGAACGGAAAAGTGAAAGTGCAGTTCAAGGACCCCTACCTTAATAATTCGCCGCCAAATCCATTTACCCGCTGGGACTACCTGCTCTGTATCGTCGCTTTCCTGCTGCTAGCCGTCGCTTCCGTACCGCAAATCGCGAGCGTCCTCGCTGGACCTCGTTAAGACCTTTCCTTCGCCTGTAGCGGCGAGTTTATCTCGCCATCTTGGTGCTGTAGGTGCCCCGTCCTCGTTTTTTCAGCGCGGGGCTTTTTCATCGTTCAATACTTCGCGGTATGATTCCATCCTCATGCCACAGACTTCTGGCACCACGCTCATCCAGCACCAGGTTCAATCCGCCATCGCAGCGATGCTGCGGATGGTATCGCTCATTCTCGTTGTGGCATTCAGCAGCCTCTGTCAGGGGCAGACGGCCGCTCCGCCAAAGAAGCATCTCTTGGTACTCGGAGAAGAAAAAGGTTACCGCCACGAGGCCGTTTCCCACGCTATCGCCACCATCGAGCGCCTCGGCCGCGAAATGGGTTTGTGGACCACGACCATTCGCACCGATACCGAAGTGCTGACCAAGAAAAAACTCGAGTACAACGCCAAGAATCTGAACGACTTTGACGCCGTGCTCTTCTACACCGGCGGCGAACTGGAAATGAACGATGAACAAAAAACCGCCCTGCTATCGTTCGTCCATGACGACGGAAAAGGCTTCGTCGGCGTTCACAGCGCCACGATCACCTTCACAAGCTGGCCGGAGTATGGCGAAATGATCGGCGGATACTTCGACGAACATCCCTGGGGCACCTTCGACGCGCCTATTCTCGTCGAAGATCCAAACTTCCCGGGCATGCAGCAGTGGCCAAGGTCGTTTGTCCTCAAGGATGAAATTTACCAGATGAAGGATTTTTCGCGCGACAAAGTGCGCGTCCTCATGCGCCTTGATCCCACCAAGCTGGACTTCAATAATCCGCGCGTTCACCGCAAGGATCACGATTTTGCCGTCACGTGGGCCAAAATGTACGGTAAAGGGCGGGTCTACTATTCGACCCTGGGCCACGTGGAGCAAAATTGGGACGATCCCAGAATACAGAAAATGTATGTCGAGGCGATCAAGTGGGCCATGGGCTTGGTTGACGCCGATGCAACTCCACGTCCGGTCGCCATGCAAGCAGAGAGGGCTGCGGAACTTGCGGCCACTGCCTTGCAAAAGTGAACTTGCAGGCGTTCCGCAAGGTATGATGGTTTTCTGATTTTGGGACCGGAGGCTCAGGACAAATGTGGCGACTAGTTTTTTCGCTGTTGCTGGCGACCGCGGCTTGGGGGCAAACGAGTCACCCGATTCTGGCCATCGGATCCCCTGCTCCGGACTTCTATTTGCCGGGGGTCGACGGAAAAATTCATCGCCTCGCGGATTACTCGGCCAGTCCGGTCCTGGTGATCGTATTCACCTGCAATCACTGCCCGATTGCGCAGATGTACGAGCAGCGCATCCAGCAGTTGGACGCGGACTACCGCGACCGCGGCGTCGCGCTCGTCGCCATTCAGCCGAACGATCCGAAAGCCCTCCGCATCGATGAGTTAGATTCTTCCGATCTCGGCGACACCCTCGAAGAAATGAAAATTCGCGTCGAGTACCGGCACCTGCGCTACGCCTATCTCTACGACGGAGAAACGCAGTCCATCACGCACGCGCTCGGCCCGCAAGCCACGCCGCACGTCTTCATCTTCGACAAAGATCGCAAGTTGCGCTACGAAGGCCGCATGGACAATAGCTATCGCCAAGAACAGGTAAAGACGCAAGACGCCCGAAACGCCATCGACGCGCTGCTCGCCAATCGCGAAGTGCCCGTGAAGAACACCGGAGTATTCGGTTGCTCCACGAAGTGGCAGGAAAAGTCGGCGCAGCGCATCGAAGCGCTTCGAAAGATTGCCGAGCGCCCGGTAACGGTCGAAATGGTGACGGCCGACGACCTGAAGCACCTTCGCGAAAATGCATCGAAACACATGACGCTGGTCAGCTTTTGGGCCACCTGGTGCGGCGCGTGCATCGATGAATTTGCCGACCTGGAAGAGACCTACCTGATGTACCAGGTGCGCGATTTCGATTTGGTCACCGTGGCGGCGAACATGCCCGACGAAAAACCCGGCGTGATGAAGATGCTCGAGAAAAAGCATGCCACTAGCCGAAATCTGCTCTTTGCGTCAGACGATACGGCCGCGCTGCAAGCTGCCTTCGACCCCGCGTGGCAGTCCGCGGTTCCCTACACCGTTTTGCTCGATGCGGACGGCAAAGTTCTATATAGAAACTTGGGCAGCGTGGATATTCTTGAATTGCGGCGCACCATTCTGGCCAATCTCCCCTCCGATTACATCGGCTTCAACCAATACTGGCAGTCTGGTCTCAGCCAGAAGGAGCCAACGAAAAGTGGCGGCCGCTAAGATCGTGCGATTGCCTCGGACCTCAATGAAAAAATATCTGCTGCTCCTGCTCGGGGTCACTTCTTTTCCCGCCGCACTGCTGCTCGCGCCCGCGCGCACCACAGCGCAAGAAATTCCGAAAATCGCGTGGCGACGGCCGCTCGGGCAACCTCTCTCGAATCCTGGCATCCGCAAAAACAAAACCGACATCGATGATGGCTACTGGCAAGGCGCTCCCGTGGGTGGATTCGGCGCTGGAACCTTCTCGCGCACCTATCGCGGCGACTTCGCTCGCTGGCACATCAAGGGCGCCGTGCACAAATACGCTCCGGTCTATGCAAATCAGTTCGCCATGTTCCAGCAAGTGGCGGGCGAGTCGAATGGCACTGCGCAAGTGCTCATGAACGATCATCCCAAGAACGGCGAGCTTGCGAGTTGGCAGTGGGACTATCCGGTCGGCGCCGGCGAATACGCCGCGCTTTACCCCAAGTCCTGGTATGACTACAAGTGGGATAAATTCCCCGCACACGTCGTGCTCGAGCAGTTCTCGCCGGTTCTCCCCGACAACTACAAGGAGTCGAGCTACCCGGTAGCGGTCTACAGATGGCACGCGGAAAATCCCACTAATAAGGTCGTCACGGTTTCCGTTCTGCTCTCGTGGACCAACATGGGCGGCTGGTTTCGCAACTATCTCCGCGATTTTCAGGGCGCGCTCAACCAGGGAAATCAAAACCACTTCCGTTCGGAATCTGTCGCCGCCGCCGGAACCATGAAGGGCGTCGTCTTCGATCGCAGCCGAGCCGAGGGCGCGCAAAACGAATGGGACGGTGAATTTTCCATCGCCACCCTGGAATCGCCCGGCGTCGAAGTTACCTACCAAACGGAATTTCTAGCCGACGGCGACGGCAGAGCCGTGTGGGATCCTTTCTCGAAAGACGGCAAGCTGAAGGACAGCGCGACCTCGTGGGTGAGCGCCAGCGAAAAGCTGGGCGGCGCCATTGCCGTCAAGTTCATACTCCAACCGGGCGAGAAAAAAATCGTCCCCATGGTGATCGCGTGGGATTTTCCCGTGGTCGAGTTTGGCCAGGGCCGCAAATGGAATCGGCGCTACACCGATTTTTACGGCGCCGGTGGCAACAACTCCTGGGCGATCGCGCGCGACGGCTTGCTGCATGCGGCGGAATGGAGCGCCGCTGTCGACGCCTGGCAAAAACCTTATGTCGATGACGACAGCAAGCCGGCGTGGTATCGCGGCATGCTCTTCAACGAAATGTACGTGCTGACGGACGGCGGCACGTTCTGGGGACGCCCGGTGAATTCCGACCGCAACGCGCCCGCCACCTTCGCCCTCCTCGAATGCATGGACTACGCCTACTACGGAACGCTGGATGTGCGTTTCTACGCCTCCATGCCGCTTCTGAAGTTTTGGCCGACCATCGACAAGCAAGTGCTGCGCGAATTCGCGGCGACGGTGCCGCGCGAGTGGCCGGAACTTGGGCTGTGGGTTTGGAAGACCCAACAGACCGGCCAGCCGGTTCTGCATAAGCGCAAGAAAAAGGGAGCTGTGCCGCACGACTTGGGCGTGCCCGAAGGCGACCCGTTTATTTCCGTGAACGAACCCGGCTGGCAAGACACCAACGACTGGAAGGATCTCAATTCCAAATTCGTGCTCATGGTGTATCGCGACTACGTTCTGACCGGCAAAAAGGACAAAGCGTTCTTGCAGGAACTCTGGCCCGCGATGAAGGAAGCCATCACCTACTTGCAGCAGTTCGACCGCGGCGACGGAATCCCGGCGAACAGCGGCTATCCCGACCAGACCTACGATTCTTGGGTGGTGAACGGTATCAGCGCGTATTGCGGCAACCTGTGGCTCGCCGCTCTGCGCGCAGCGGAAGAGAGCGCGCTTACCCTTGGCGACAACACCGCCGCGGCGGGGTATCACCGCATGTTCGCCAAAGCGCAGAGGACCTACATCGAAAAACTCTGGAACGGGCAATATTTCCGCTACGACATGGACAATCAATCCAAGGACGCGATTCAGGCCGACCAGCTTGCGGGTCAGTGGTATGCGAACATGACCGGCTTGGGCGACCTCGTTCCCAAAGAGATGCAAGTGTCCGCGCTGAAAAAAATCTTCGCCAACAATGTGATGAAGTTTGGTAACGGCGAAATGGGCGCGGCCAACGGTATGGCGGCAGACGGCTCGATCCTGCGTGGCAATGAACAAGGCGAAGAAGTGTGGGCGGGAACCACCTTTGGCCTCGCTTCCCTTTTCCTGAGCGAAGGCATGAAAGACGAAGCCTACAAAACCGCGTGGGGCATCTATCACGTAGTCTACGAGAGCAAAGGCTACTGGTTCCGCACGCCCGAAGCCTGGGATGACACCGGAAATTTCCGGGCGTCCATGTACATGCGGCCCGCCGCCGTCTGGGCCTTGGAGATGGCCACTCCACCTTCGCATTGACGCATAGACATTCGCCGCTGAGCGAATTGGGTGCCCACGTGTCGGTTCTACATGTGGGGATTTTCACTTTCCCCGCACAGTTACCAAATCCAATTGAGAATCTTTGGCACGAAGGCAATTCCCAACAGGAAGAAGGCTATGACGCACAGCACGTAGTCCAAGCCGCTGAAAGGTTCGGGTGACACGGGAAGATAATTGTTCGCGGTCACAAGGCCTTAGAAACTGCTAACCGCGGCTGCTTCTGTATCGTAGACATCGAAAACCGTCAGCAACTTGGTGAGTTGCAACACTTCCCGGAACTTGCTGCCCAAATTGCTCAAGCGCAAAGACGCACCCTGGTTCTTGGCGCTGAGATGCGCGGCGATCAAAGTGCCCAACCCCGCGCTATCGATGTACTTGATGTTGTCCATGTTAAGGACGATCTTCTTCTTCCCGGCGGCGGTCATGCTCTTCAATTTCTCACGCACAGAATTGCTTTCCTCGCCGAGCACAATGCGCCCGTCCATGGTAACTACCGACACGCCGTCCACTTCATGATTCGTCATTTTCACACTCATGATTATTCCTCCAAGCCGCCGACCGTTCCCCACGGTATCTCTTGCAGTAGAACATGCCCACCAAAGCCAATCTGTCCAGAACGGTACACTCCTGGTCCTGGGTCGACCGGCGTTCCAACGCTCGTTACAGGACGGCGTAGCTCGCCATAAGTCGGAGAACAATTGGCTTGATTTGCCAATGGAGCGGTCTTAGAGTCCCAAGCAAATAGTCCCCAGACTACACACAGCCCGCAAACCGGAGGCGGCAGGTGGCTCAATCCTTCAAATACGCTTTGGCCGTACTGCGCGACATTTCTTGTGCCAACGATGCGGCGCGGGGACACACCAAGGCAACCCCTGCGTCGGTCGGCAGGGTGCTTGTTCTGGTCTTATTCGCCTGCACGGCACCTTTCGCTAGTGCGCAGTCGACAGCCCCCGCGGCAGAAGCGCGGACCGCCGTGCGCGTTTGTCGAGATCTGCGGCCTGGACAGTTTGCTTGCCACGCTCTGCGTGCGAAGCCCACCGCGAAAGCTGGAGAAGTCACGCCGTTTGTGACTCCGTCAGGCTTCGGTCCAGCCGATCTCCAAAGCGCGTACAAGCTTGACGTTTCTCGAGGTTCCGGGCGAATCATCGCAATCGTAGACGCGCAAGATGACCCTAATGCTGAATCGGACCTCGCTGTGTATCGTGCGCAGTTCGGTTTGCCACCGTGTACGGCCGCCAATGGTTGCTTTCGAAAAGTGAATCGAACGGGAGCGTCGGCGCCATTGCCGCAACCAGACGGTGGATGGGCTGAAGAGATTTCCCTGGACCTCGACATGGTGTCGGCGGCATGCCCTAACTGCGGCATCCTGTTGGTTGAAGCCACTTCGGCAAACTCAAACGATCTCGGCACGGCGGTAAACACGGCCGCGGCGCAGGCGGGTGTAGTTGCCGTTTCGAATAGTTACGGAGGTTCAGAGTCTTCCTCGGATCCTGAGTGGTGTAGCAGTAGTTTTACACACCCAGGCGTAGCCATTACGGCGTCGAGTGGTGACGGTGGATTTGGCGTGGAATCGCCGGCAGCCTGTCCCAATGTCACCGCCGTGGGCGGCACCTCACTCACGGTAGCCAGCAATGACCGGGGTTGGGTGGAAACGGTATGGGGGAGCAAGAGCAATGCGGACGGCGGAGCAGGCAGCGGCTGTTCGACAGTTGAGTCTAAGCCGGCCTATCAACTGGATACTGGATGTTCCAAGCGGACGGTGGCCGATGTATCGGCGGTCGCCGATCCAAACACAGGCGTGGCGGTATACGACACCTTCACGAACACGGACGGCGTGGACGGATGGGCTCAATTTGGCGGCACCAGTGTCGCCTCACCGTTAATCGCAGCTATCTATGGACTCGCTACGCCGGCTGGAGTCGACGACTTTCCAGTGACCTATGCTTACATGAATCCAGGAGCGCTCTTCGATGTCACCTCAGGGACGAACGGATCCTGCAGCCCGACCTTGTACCTTTGCACGGGGGAGGTCGGCTATGACGGCCCAACAGGCCTGGGAACACCGAATGGCACGACGGCATTCGGACCTCCGGGTCCACCCACAGTCGTGTCGCTAACTCCCAATATGGGTTCGGGTTCGCCACGCACGTTCTCGGTAGTGATTTCCGACCCGAGCGGAGTCTCGGACCTGAAGACCACGCATCTCTTGTTCAACACCACCACCGCCAATCAAACGTCAGCCTGTTCGGTGTTTTACTCCGTCGGATCAAATCAGTTGTACATCTACAACAACGCCGGGTCCACCTTGTCGGCTCCGGTAACGCCAGGTTCGGCGACGACGGTATCGAACAACCAATGCACGCTGGCGGGCACGGGATCATCTTTCAGCAAGGCTGGCGACAATCTGACTCTCAACGTGGCGCTGACGTTCACATCAACGTTCACGGGCCTGAAGAACATGTACGTCTACGCAGCCGGGAACGACAGTTTGAACACCGGCTGGGTGAAAGAGGGCACCTGGACCCCCTGATAGAGCGCGCCCGCCCAACGCAATCTGTGTAAAACAGCCGACTCCCGTCTGGGTGTCCCGTTCTCGGTTTTTGAGAGCGTGGATTTTTCTTCGGCGCTTCCCCAGGCGCAAATGCGACGCCTGCGGTCTCGCTGGGATGTATCTCACGGCCAAGCTGGTTCATCTGTTGATTGGGAGGTCATTGCGATGGCAAACGACAAGAAGGTCGCGCTGGTCACTGGCGCAAATCGAGGGATCGGTCTGGAAACAGCGCGGCAGCTGGGACAGAAGGGCATTACGGTGGTTGTCGGGGCACGGTCTTTGAGTGCAGGTAAGGAGACCGCAGCAAGGCTTCAGAAGGAGGGGATCGAGGCATTTCCGGTACAGCTCGACGTTACCAAGGCCGACGATCGCAAAGCAGCCGCGAAGGCGGTTGCCGACAAATACGGCAAACTCGACATCCTGATTAACAATGCGGGTGTAGGCGCGGAAGACGGAATGTTTGAAGGGAAGACCGTGGAGACGACCGAAGCCGAACTCCAGAAGGTATTTGGCACAAACCTTTTCTCGGTGATCGCGGTGACGAGAGAGTTTCTACCACTGCTCAAGAAGAGTTCCGCGGGACGCATCGTCAATCTCTCAAGCATCCTGGGGTCATTGACCTTGCACGCAGACCCACAGAGCCCGATCGCGAGCGTTAAGACATTCGCGTACGACGCATCCAAGACCGCGCTGAATGCCTTCACCATTCATCTTGCTGCGGAATTGAAGGGGACGAACATCAAGGTGAACTCGGCGCACCCTGGGTGGGTGAAGACGGAGATGGGCACAGATCAGGCGCCGATGGAGGTCGTGGACGGAGCGAAGACCAGCGTACAGTTGGCGCTGCTGGGTTCAGACGGCCCCAATGGCCGCTTCATACACCTGGGCAAAGAACTTCCTTGGTAACGGTTGCCTGCACGCAGTGCTGAGGGCGGACGTCAAAGTCAGAGCACCCGTCGTTACGGCTACAATCCCGCAAGAAACAACAAGCTGGCGCCCTAAAGGGACGCCGCTACAAAGGCGAAGCGTCAAGACCAAGATGGCGAGATAAACTCGCCGCTACACGATTGAAGGACGGAAGAAAAAGTCCCGCCCTCAAAAACCGAGAACGGGGCACCTGCAGCGAGAAAAGAAGGAAACGCCATGACTGAATTTCCTAAATTTGACCTGACCGGCCAAGTGGCTTTGGTTACCGGAGCGGCGCGCGGGTTGGGCCGCGCTATTTCGCTGGCGCTGGCGCACGCCGGGGCGGATGTTGCACTCGGGCTGCGCGACATCAATACGGGGACCGAGCTCACGCGGGAGATCGAAGACATGGGCCGGCGGACGCTGCCCTTACAAATGGACGTCACACGGCTCGACCAGATCTCCCGTGCCGTCGCGGACACTGCCGCGCATTTAGGCAGGCTCGACATTCTGGTCAACAATGCCGGCGGCGGGTTCACGAATCTGGCTATCGATGTGCCGGAGAAAGAATTCGACGAGACCCTGGCCATCAATCTGAAAGCGACCTTCTTCGCGAGCCAGGCTGCGGCGCGCGTGATGATCGGCCAGAACGGCGGGCGCATCATTAATATGAGCTCGCAAGCGGGATTCGCGGCGCTGCCCACCGAATCGGTCTATTGCGCGAGCAAAGCCGCGGTTTCGCACCTGACGAAGTGCCTGGCGGTGGAATGGGGCAAGCACAACATCACCGTGAATGCCGTGGCGCCTACGTTTATCGCCACGCCCGGGACCGATGAGGCGCTCGCCGATCCCGCGTTTCGTGCCGACGTGATCGAGCGCATCGCCGGTCTGCACCGCATCGGCGAGCCGATGGAGGTGGCCGGCGCGGTGGTGTTCCTGGCGTCGCCGGCGGCGGCGTTGATCACGGGGCACACGATTTTGATCGATGGGGGTTGGACGGCGCGATGATCGACGACAAGAGTTGTGCTGGGGTTGACGCCGTGCGAGGCAAGCCCCGCCCCTACAAAGGCAGAGACAGCAAGATGGCGCCCTAAAGGGACGCCGCTACAATGGCGAGGAGAAGCAGATCCCTCGCTCGGCCCGGCATGACAATGAGCGGACTTCCGCAGTGCGTTACACTAGCCAGACGTGAACACCATCACTATCCTCGACACGAATTGGACTGGGCGGGCGCGCTCGATTGCAGCGGCGCTGCTGGAATCCGACGGGCATCGCGCGATCATCGATCCTGGGCCGGAGTCGACGCTTGCGACACTTCGCGAACAGCTTCGCGCGCGGGGTATCGGCGTCGCCGATCTCGACGCCATTCTGCTCACGCACATTCATCTCGATCACGCCGGGGCTACCGGGACGCTGGTGCGCGAAAATCCGCGGCTTGCCGTGTACGTCCACAAAAACGGCGCGCCGCACGTGGTCGATCCCTCTAAGTTGCTGGCCAGCGCGGGACGTTTGTGGGGCGACGAGCTTGCGGTGTTTTTCGGCAATACGCTTCCGGTGCCGCGGGAAAATCTGCGCATCCTGGAGGGCGGCGAAACGCTTGCGCTCGGCGCGCGGAAACTCGACGTCGCTTACACGCCGGGACACGCGTCGCACCACGTCAGCTACTTCGACGACGACGCCGGCGTCGCGTTCATCGGAGACACCGCGGGAATCCGCATCGAGAACGGCCCCTACATTCTTCCGGCCACGCCTCCGCCCGACATCGACCTTGAAATTTGGAATACTTCGTTCGCAGCCATTCTTGCGCACCGGCCGGCGCGGCTGTTCCTGACGCACTTCGGGTTTTCGGACGATCCGGCGGCGCACATCGCCAAATTTCGCGAACGCCTGCATCGCTGGGCGGCGCTAACCGCAGAAGTTTTGCGCGCTTCGCCCGACGAGGCCGCCGCGATGAGCGCCTTCATCGCCAAGTTCCGCGCTGAGATGGATCATGAAATAGGACCCGCTGAAGCCGAGCACCATGCGTTTACCGCGGGACTCAATCTTTCGTTTCTTGGTCTGGCGCGGTATTTGCGCAAGCGGGCGAAGGCCAGCGCCTGAAGAGAGAAGTAAAGAAGTAGGGACTAAAGAAAGCAAGACCCAGGTTCAAACGGCGAACCTGGGGCACCAACTGCAAGCAAAAGCGGCGGCCCTTCGATGATCAGGGTGAACAAGACCGCCGAACTCCAAAAGTGATCCTACGCGTCGGTTCCGGCGGAAGAAGCTTCTGAGGCTTCGGAGGTTTCCACGGGGGGTTCGGGCGCAGCCGCAGCGGGCAGCTCGGGCGACGGCGCGGCGGGTGGTTCGGGTGGAGGCGCGGGCGCTGCTTGCGATTCTAGGCGCGCGGAGAGGGCTTCGACGAGCAGGTCGACGACTTTCTTTGCGCCGCTGCCGTCGGGATCTTTGTCGGGATTGTATTGAGCGACGTCGAGACCTAGCAGATTCTTGTGGCGCGCAAATTGGTTGAGCGCGGCGCGCACTTCGTCGAAGCGCAGCCCGCCGCTTCCCGGCACGTTTACGGCGGGAAACTCTTCCTGTGCGATCACATCGAGATCGAGGTGCAGGACAAACTCGCGAGCGTCAGCGTGCAGGTGGGCCAGCGCATCGTTCGCGGCGGCGCCTGCGCCCTTGGACTGGATTTCCGACGCAGACACGTGGCGCAGCGGCGACTTGCTGAGAAATTCCTGTTCGGGCGGATCGAGCCTTTCGATTCCGAAGAGGATGACGTCGGGCTCGCGCACCAGCGGGGACTCACCCCAGAAGCGCACCAGCTCCGGCGCACCGCGGCCGATGATGTCCGCAACAACCATGCCGTCGATTCTGCCCGACGGCGTGGAAGCGGGAGTGTTCAGATCAGCGTCGCGGTCGAACCACAGCAGATTGATGTGCTTGTAGTAGCGGCGCGCGCCGGTAAGCAGGCCGATGGATTGCGCGCAATCTCCGCCTAGGACCAAAACGAGGGCGCCGCTTTTTACGGCGACTTCCGCGTGAATTTTCAGGTCGTTTAGCGAGGCGACGATGGCGGGCAAATTCCGGGCGCGGCGATGTTCATCGTCGTCGGCAAAAAGGCGCGGCGGGCAATCGCCATAATCGGTGACTTCGAAACCGGCGCTTTGCAGGCGCTCGACGAGTCCGGCGGCGCGCAGGGCGGCAGGTGCTTTTTCGGTTCCAGGGGCAAACGCCGCGGCGCTGGAGGGCGCGCCGATCAGGGCAATCTTCTTCGGCTGACGGGCGATTTTGACCGCCAAGTTTTGGCTCCTTGTGTTGTAGTTCCCGCCTGCGGCCCAGGGCTAACGTCTTGTGGCTGACTGCTTGCGTCCCTGATTCAAAAACAGTTCGGTTCCGCAACTTCGACGGCTTGCCGTTCACGATGGCCGGTCTGAAGACCAGCCACTACATTCGGGGCCGTTCGCCGGGCTGAAGCCCGGCGCCTACACTTGCCGCGCTGAACTCAACGGCGCGGGGCGGCGGCGATCGTTGCCAGCTCCGGCGGCAGCGTGAAGCGCACGTCTTCGCGGATCAAATCGAGATCGCGCTGATCCGTGAATCCGCATTCCGCCAGCCGGTTGCTCACTTGCTCGACGAGCACTTCCGGCGCGGACGCTCCCGCCGTCAAGCCGACACGCTCGACGCCTTCGAGCCACTTCGGGTCGATATCTTTTGCCGAGTCGATCAGCTGCGCTCTCACACCGCTGCGCTGGGCTACTTCGACGAGGCGATTGGAATTTGAACTGTTGGGTGAACCGACGACGAGGATCAAGTCCACGTCTTTGGCCACTTGCTCGACGGCTTCCTGGCGATTTTGCGTGGCGTAGCAGATGTCGTCGCTCGCGGGACCCTTGATTAAGGGGAATTTCTGGCGGAGGCGCGCGACGATTTCCTGGGTGTCGTAGAGGCTCAGCGTGGTTTGCGTCAGGAACGAAAGCTTTTCAGGGTCGCTGACCTCCAGAGCGTCAACGGCGGCGACGGAGTCCACCACGATGGTGCGATCAGGGGCCTCGCCGGAAGTGCCAACGATTTCCTGGTGATCGCGATGGCCGATCAAGATGATGGTGCGCTGCTCGCGGGCAAACTTGAGTGCCTCGAGGTGAACTTTGGTGACCAACGGGCAGGTGGCGTCGATCACTTTCAGGGAGCGATCTTGCGCTTCTTTGCGGACGGTGGGAGGCACGCCATGCGCGCTGAAGACCAGAACTGCGCCGTGCGGAACGTCTTCGATGGACTCGACGAAAATGGCGCCGCGGCGGCGTAACTGCTCTACCACGTAGGTGTTATGAACGATTTCGTGGTGCACGTAGACGGGCGCGCCGTAGGCTTCCAGCGCGAGTTCGACGATATCCACGGCGCGGACCACGCCCGCACAAAAGCCGCGGGGCCGGACCCTGAGCAATACTTTCCCGTTCTTCTCTGTCGGCATCGTCATCCTAAAGTATGGTTTTCGAAGACTCTATCATACCTCACGCGTTGGCGGTTTACACGCTTTTGCGGGGTTTCCCGCTGCGGGTTAGTTTCCTGTGCGCACGTTGCGCAGGAAGTAGCCACGGTTAGGGGGAGGTATTCTCGGCGAGGGCTAGACGGGTGAGGTGGTGGCACATCCTGGTATCCGGCACGAGAAATACTTTGCGGAGTTCGGCCTGGCCTTGCTCTTTTTGCCCCGCGGCGATGCGCAGCATGCCTGCCGTGTAGGTCCACCAACCTTCAGAGGAACTGAGCCTGGAATTCGCTTGCGCTTGTCTGATCCCGGCCTGCAAGTGAGGCATCCATTTTGCGGGATCATACCCATGCTGACTCTTAGCGGCTTCCCACGCCCAGATGAGATCGGAAGGTTGGGTGGCTTTGGACACTTGTGCGAATCTTGTTGCGGCCTCGGTTTTTTGTCCGCAAGAGGCGTAGACCTCGGCCAACAAATAGTTTGTTCTAGCTGAATTCAGGATCGGATCGAGGCCGTCGCGCGTAAATGCGAGGCGAGAGACCGGGAGGCCGAGGACTTTTGCTTCCGCGATGGCCGCGGCGCAGTGACTACTTTTTTCTAGATGCAAGACTTGCAACAGCTTCACCTCAATCCACACTTGGCGGACATTCGTTCCGCCTTCCTCGCGGCCGAAGAAACGATCGTGGAAGAGCGCGATTGCGCCGTCAAAATTCCCTGCTTCGGCACGATTCAAAGCAAGCTCATACACGAGCGGAGTGGGCATCTGCTTTAGATCGGGATAGCGCTCCAGTGTTTCCACCCGCGCGTGAGCCGATTTCCCCAGAACGGCCATGGCCGCGACGGCGCCCGAGTAGTCGACGATGTTCTCTGGATCATTCTTGATTCCATCCTCGAAGGCGCTCATCGCTCCGGCAAAATCGCGCGTTTCGTGCAGAAGCGCCAGCCCGAGACTCGCGTCCAAAGCGGGTATCTTGGGATTTAGTCGACGAGATGCGTCCCACTCACGCAACGCTTCGGACGTCATGGCCCGCGCAAAGTACCAGGTTCCCAGAAGATAGTGCGCCGTCGCATCTTCTGCATTCGATCGAAGGGCCGCCTCCAGCGCCATTTTGTCCTCGAACGTGCTTGGAAATACGTAGAGCGTTGAGAGGCGCGATGCCTGTGCGTAGTCCTGAGAGCCCGATTCACTTAATTTTTCACGGCAATATCCGCGGAAATAGGCGACAAGAGGATTGTCTTGCGGCACTCCGATGCCTGGTTCGCGCTGGTCGCCAGGAACCGAAGGATAGTCGCGAGAGAGAACTACGAGCGCCTTGCGATAGAGACCAAGTCTTGCATATTGCGCGGCAACGTTCAGAACGCGGTAGGGGTCGGCAGCCAAGTGAGCTAGATCGGGCTCGCCCGCTTCTTCGTGAAGAAAAGCGCTCAACGGAAAGCGCTGGAGGAGCTCTTTGGCTTGCGTTGTAGCTTCTTGCGTTTGGCCCATCGCATTCAGAATCGCCACCTGGTCTTCCCGAGCACGCAAATCGTCAGGTAATGACTTCAGACTCTCGGCCAGGAAATCTGCGGCTTCTTGAAGTTTTCCTTGGCCTGCTTTCAGCTCAGCCGTTCGTAAAGCAGCGCTGCCACGGTGCTGCGGCGATCGCATGGCCGCCTCATACGCGTCAACGGCATCGGTTTCTCGCCCCGCTCCTTCCTGGGCTATTCCGAGATAGTAGGAAATCTCTCCGTCAGTGGTGTCCCGAGCGTGCGCCACTTCCAGGCGGGACGTTGCTTCTTCAAAGCGCTTCAAACTGGTGGTGAGACAACCCGAGGCTTTGAGCAGTTCAAAGCTCGCCGGAAATTCCCGGAGAGCCTTTTCGTAAATTTGAACGGCAGAAAGTTTGTCGCCATTCAGCTCTTGCGTCTTGCCGGCCTGCAGCCAATCGTCTTCAGTCCTGGCGGCTTCGTCTGGGAACACATAGTTCGATTGCGGGCCAACCTTGATTTCCGAGTCGGGCGTCCAGTCGTACTTGCCTTCGGTCTGCCGCAGGAGGACGGCACCGCTGCTGTCCTTAAGTTCGAAGGTGTAGCTGAGATTCTTGTCTGGAACGCGCAATTCCTTTGACCAAGTTTTCTCCGGCGCGAGGTCTGCTTTATCGTTCAGCAGTGGACTGGTACCGTCCAGCACCTGAAGCGTGGCGGACGGCAACGTCCTGTTGACGTTCAGCGAAATCAAAAGCGACCCGCCTTTGCGTTCCAGATGCGCCACTCCGGCCAAATTTGCGCGTGAAATTCCGCCGGTGCCGCGGACGGGCATCCAGTATTCGGAGAAGCTAATGTGCTGGTGCGGCTGGAGAAACGCATACGTCTCCTGGTTTCGAAACAGCCCCGCCTGCACCTCGGCATAGGCGCTGTTGTCGTCGGAAAGCGCACTTCTCCAGTCCAGGCCGTCGGCATCGACTCCCCAAGACCAAATCTTTTTCGCGGGCAACTCGTCATAGCGGGCATAGTGGGCCGTGCCTGTGTTCGTGTGCGGATGCCAAATCCCCATGAAATCTTCGCGGCTTCCGTGGACGAAGGAGGAAACCGGACCGTCGGTTTGATTTTTTATGATGCTGAGATCCTTGCCTTCCGCGTCGACCGGCCATCTTTGCACTTCGGCAAAGCCGTGCGCTGCGGTGTAGCGCATCGGATATTCGATGCGGGAGTCATCCCAAATCTGCACGCCCGCATTGCTCCACCAGTAGAAACGCTGCCTCACGTCGCTCCGGTTGCTTAGTCGGACGCGCTGCTCGAGAACCGTCGAGCCCGGCCGGAGAATGAGTTCGACGCTCCACTCCATTCCATAGACGCGATCAATGTTGCCTACAGTGACTGAAGCGCTCCCGTCATCGTGGGCCGCGTAGGCAAAATCCACGGGAGACATGGACATCCAATTGTGGGAAACCGGAAAGTTGAACTCAATTCCGAACGCGGCCCATGCGCCTCGATAGCCGATGCGGGCTTTTTTGATCGATGGATTGGCGTAGAACATTGGCTGTCCGCTGATCTTGTCGATGCACGTGTAGACGTGCCCACCGATGTCGGGTAGCACGGAGCATTTCAGATATTCGTTTTCGAGATAGATCGCCCGCAACTGATGCTGGTGGCGCTGCTCCGTAATCTCTGTTCGCAGCGTGTAGGGGTAATTGAAGCGGTCTATGGCGAACTGGTCGAAGGGTGGATTGGGATCGGGCGATCCTTCTTCATAGACAGGCAGATCGAGAACGCCCTGCCAGACGCGCACCTGCGACCGAATGGGGAGCGCCGTAGCGAGCAAGAACAAAAGCGCGATCTTCCATCGCATCGACTTCACCCGGGAGAGTATAGATCACCTATCGCGCCTTGAAGACATGCTGGAAATCGTGCCGTCGTTCATCAAGGGCGGGCTCCCTTCGCGGCGAGAAAAGAGAAGCAGCACAGGTCCTGGCGATCGGGGTTTTTGCGACTTGCCGTGGCAATTCTTGATAAACGAAACCGGGGCGCAACGGCGGGTGTGCGAATCGCGGTCGCAACGTACTGCCGATTTCCAGCGGCAATTGACTTGGGGTTTTCTGTTTGCAGCTACTTCGGATTTCCTGCCCGCATCTTACTTGGGACTTCCGACGCGCAATGCCAGCCAGGTGCGCAACGAGGAGACCGAGCGAAAGGTCATCGAGTTGAGCTTGGCCGGAACGGTCTCCCAAAAGACGGTGGCGCTGTTTGTCAGGCTATCGATACACAAACGTTTGTGAACGTCGGTGCCGACGTCCGGCGTGGCGTTCCTGAACCACACGGCGCTTCCTTCCTCGGATTCGCCGACTTCGACGAAGCCATTTTCGCGAGCAGCTAATTGAAAATCTTGAAGTTTTTGCATCGTGACCCGAGTCTACGCTCATTCCTTCGGCGTCGGTCATTAGAGTTCGATAACGTTTCGATCCGGACGCAGAGACAGCGACCTGAAAAAAATCGCGAGGCTGATAGGTTCGCTACGGGTTTTCGGGGGCGGCGCCGGTAGCAGCGGTGGCGAGTCCGGGCAATTCAGTACGACAGACAACGTCTGAGAACCGCGATCAGTCTGTGCCGTTTCATTTGGTCCGTGTAGGTTTCCGGTCCTGCAAATCCCTCAAGCTTCGTGACCTTGTAGCGAAACCAAGGTCTAAGCAGCCACAAAATCATGGTTCTCATCAGTTTTCCTTCGGATCCAGGAACCACGCGCTCAAGTTCGGGGACCAAATCCAACACTCTCGCTCAGTCCGGCCTGGCGTGTGAACGCCGTCTAGCTCGTATGAACTTCTCGGCCGTCGCGTTCGCGTTAAAAATACGCACTTAGCCTTGCGAATTCCTTCGGGAGAACCGCCACTTGGATTTCACAGCTCAGGCTGTGGCGGCTGCCGAACCTGCTCCGAAGCTGCTGATGGCGTCGGCTTCCGTATTGTAAACGCTGAATACGGTCATTAGCCTAGTCAATTGCAGCACGTCGTGGAACTTATTACCCAAATTGGACAAGCGCAGCGCTGCGCCTTGCGTTTTGGCGCTTACGTGGGCAGCTACCAGAATGCCCAATCCCGCGCTGTCGATGTATTTGACGTTTGCCATGTTCAGGACGATCTTTTTCTTTCCCTCGGCAATTAGGCTCTTTACCTTCTCCCGAAGTGAATTGCTTTCCTCACCCAGGACGATACGACCATCCAAAGCGACGACGGAAACCCCGTCTATTTCTTTATTCGCAATAGTTACTGTCATGTGCAGACCTCTACCATGACTATACGCTCTTTTATGGTTGCTGATCCTGTTGACTCCATCCTCGGCACATCGGAACCTGGCCTGGCATAGTTCCCGTCACGTTCTCCATTTCTTGTCTTGCTCGGTGCTCTCTCGAACGCGGTGATGCTTTTTTACGCCGCGCTTTTCGGGGAGTTATGTCGCCGTTTGTTCTTACGGGCAGACGATCTTTTGCGTGTTCATCGAGACGATGGTTTTCTCCGAAAGACCGGGCTGAAACTTGGCGTAGACGATAGCGTAGGTGTCCGTGTTTTCGCCCTCCTTGCCGGGATCTCCCGTGATACCTACGATCACCGTGCCATCGGCGTTATAGAACGTATCTTGCGAGCGGCCGTTGGCGTACGCGTGAGTTTTCTTAAAGCCAGAAAGCCGAGCGGCATACCAGGCCAGCGTAGCGTCCACCTTGATTTTAGCGGTGACATAGAAGTCGGTTTGCATCTTGCTCTTGCAGACCATCGTGTCGGGTATTTTTTGGGGTTCGTTGCCCAGTTGATAGGGATCGGTTGCGGGAATGAGAGGAAGTCCCGTAAGTGGGTCGGTAGTTAGCGTCGTGCTCGCTGCGCTGGGAGCAAAGCTGAGGGCAAGGCCCACGGCAAAAATCAAAATAGACTTCATTGTTTGGTTTCCTCTGTACGAGAACATTTGTATCCCGCTATTCACGGCGCAAATTACGGGTGAATCCGCACCCGAGTTGTAGCATGGGTGGTGCGTTCCAGCCAATGGAAGCAGTCACCTGGATTTGTAACGCGGTTCCGTCGCATGGCGCTCGGGGAGTTCACCGGGAAAGGCTGCTGGCCAGCAACCACGGTCGCACCCAAAGAGAGCGCCAACAAGATTCTTGCCAACTTCATAGCTCGTGTCTGCATTGTCTTCCTCGAATCGATTCTATCGTGCGATCCTTGCGATCGCCTTGCGTCCGGGTCGCAGGCACGCACCCGCGCCGCGACAAACGGATATAATCTAGCAGCATGATCCCTGCTTCTTACAAACCGCGAAAGAAATTCATGGAGCTGGCGGTCTCAGAGGCCAAACTGGCCGGTGACCGAGGCGACTATCCCATTGGCGCGGTGATCACGCGCCTTGTGGGCCGGCGCGAAGTGGTGATTGCCAGTGCCGGTAACCGCGTAAAGACATCGGGATCAAGCATCAAGCACGTGGAGTTGGAAACGCTCAAGTACGTATCCAGCGGCTATGGCCGGTACCTGCCCGACTTTGTCCTCTATTCCACGCACGAGCCCTGTGCGATGTGCGCGGGGGCCTGCGTGTGGTCCAGAATTGGCGCGGTGGTCTACGGCGTTTCCCAGGAAGACATTGAAGCGTATGGCCGCAAGCGCGGCACGGAAGACTACAAGTGGCGAGCGTGTCTCATTCCCTGCCGGCTCGTCTTCGAGAAGGGCCATCACCGCATACCCGTCACCGGCGGTTTTCTCCGGCAAGAATGCCAAAAACTGTTCAGTTATAGGACCAGACAGCGGTAACTGACGCGAACTGGATTTCCTGCCACTCCATGGCCCAACCGAGCAAACCGGATGTGTCGAATGCAATCGGAAAACGATCGGGTCAATGTCCGGTAATCTGACAAATCAGGACCTAGCGTAGGTTCGTGATATAGACTCTCGTTCCGGTTCCGTGAATCTGAGATTCTGCAAACGATCATGCATCCCGTCATTCAAGTTTCCGCAGTCCGCAAAACCTACGGCTCGACGGTGGCGGTCGACGAGGTATCGTTCGAAGTCAACGACGGTGAAATCTTTGGTCTAATCGGGCCCAATGGCGCGGGAAAAACCACCACGATGGAGTGCATCGAGGGTCTCCGCACGCCCGACCGGGGCGCCATCTCGGTGCTGGGCCTTGATCCCTTCCGTGACGTGTACAAGCTGCAAAACCGGATTGGAGTTCAGTTGCAGCAGGCGCAGCTACAGAAGCGGATCAAGGTGTGGGAGGCGGTAGACCTCTGGGCTTCGCTTTACCAAAAGAAGGCGATAGACGGCGAACACTTACTCGAGCAGCTTGGCCTCGCCGACAAGCGGGACGCCTGGTTCATGAATCTCTCCGGAGGCCAGAAGCAGCGGCTGTTTATTGCCCTTGCGTTGATCAACGATCCGGAGGTGGTGTTTCTCGACGAGCTGACCACCGGGCTGGACCCGCAGGCACGGCGGGCGATTTGGGACCTGGTGCGCGGCATCCGCGAGCGCGGCAAGACGGTTTTCTTGACCACGCATCTCATGGAAGAGGCCGAACGGTTGTGCGACCGGGTAGCCATCATCGAGCACGGACGCATTATCGACATAGACCGGCCGGAGAGCCTCGTTAACCGGCACTGCCCGGAGCGAACCGTCGTCCTCGCCACAGACGACCTAACCGCTGGAGAGCGCTTTCGAGCCATCCCGCGCGTCGAGGCGGTGACCTGCACCGACTCGCAGTTCACGATTCGCGGCCGCGGCGACGATCTGGTGACCGAGGTGATTCATTGTCTGTCCGAGAATCGCATCCGGGTCACGGATTTCCGCACGATTCTCCCCAACCTTGAAGACGTCTTTCTCAAACTGACGGGCCACTCGATTCGCGACTAGGGACGATGATGATGCTGCGTGGACTCTGGAAACTGACTTGGATCGAGACCAAGATATTCCTCCGTGAACCGCTCGGAGCGTTCGGGACGATCGGTATCCCCGTTTTGGTGTTCCTCGTAGTGGGTCGAATCGTCGGCGGCAGACTCACGCCGACCTCGCTCGCCTCCAACAGTTTTATCAGCGTGGGTCTACCGGTCATGGCGTCGGTCCTGATCTCCGTCAGCGCCGTGCTGTCGCTGGTTACGATCATTTCGATCTACCGCGAAGGGGGCATTCTCAAACGACTGCGCGCTACTCCACTGCGCCCGCAGACGATCCTCACCGCCCACGTGATCGTCAAGCTGCTGCTCACCGCGGCTACGCTGGCTTTGATGGTGCTAGCAGGCAAACGCTACTATCCGGTCGGCGTTCATGTTCCATTCGTCGGGTTTACGATCGCGCTGCTGATAAGCACTTGGAGCATCCTGTCGATCGGGTTTGTGATCGCCAGCATCGTTCCCACGGCGCGCTTTGCGCAGCCGATTGGCGCCGTGATCCTGTACCCGATGATCGCGGTCTCGGGACTCTTCGTGCCGGTCGAATCGCTGCCGCCGGCGCTCCATGCGGTGGCAAGGATTATGCCGCTAACCTACACGGTGGCGCTGCTCGAAGGGATCTGGAAGGGCGACGCGTGGTCGGCGCACGTGGGCGACGTGGCGGCGCTGATCGTGGTGTTTGCCGTTTGTACCGCGCTCTCCGCGAGGATTTTTCGTTGGGAGTAACAAGTCATTTCATCTGCACTTCGCGACGATTAGGGTGATGTCGTCGCGTTGTTCGTGGGGGCTGAACTTGCGAACGTCGTCAACGATGGAGGCAATTAGGGACTGGGAAGGCAGTTCCTTCTGGCGCCGCAACACCTCCAGCAGGCGGTGTTCGCCAAATTCTTCCCAGGCATCGTTGAACGATTCAGTGACGCCGTCGGTATAGAGCGCGAGCACATCCCCGCGGCAGAGTTGGCGTTCCCCCATCCCGCATTCCCAATCTTTGAAAAGTCCCAGCACCGTGCAGGTGGCGTCGAGCCGTTCGAGTGTGCCGTCTTGCCGGAGGAGCAGCGCGGGGAGATGCCCGCAATTGATGTAGCGCAGGCGGCGGAGTTTTTCGTCGTATTCGGCAAAGAACAACGTGGCGTAGTCGCCGTCTCCGGTATTGTCGTAAAAGAGCTGGTTCACCGAGCATAAGAAGCGCTGCGGCTCATCCAAAGCGATAGCGCATTGACTGCGCAGGTTGGCCTGCAGATTGGCCATCAGAAGAGCGGCGGCAATTCCCTTTCCGGCGATATCGCCGAGGACCAAGCCGAGGCGCTCTCGACCTAAGTCGAGGAAATCATAGTAGTCGCCGCCTACTTGGCGGGCCTGGATGCAAATGCCCGAGTATTCGAGGGTCTCGAGCGGCGGCAAGCTTTGTGGAAAGAGCCTGGCCTGCACCTGTTTTGCGATTGCGATTTCCTGGGCGGCGCGGCGCTCGGATTCCTGCTTCTCCGTGGTCGCGCGGCGCTGCGCTTCAAGGGCGTGAGTCACTTCATCAAAGCTGACAAGAGAAAACGAGTTGCCGTCGATATCCCGGAAGCGAGTGAACACGCCACCCCAAATGGGGACTTGTTCTCCGAGCAGCATCGAGGAGGCAGAGGCGGGTGAAGCCTGCGGCTGACGATCATACTTGATGCGTCTAAGACGCGGCGTGTGCTGAAAGCGAACCCCGCGCTTGGACCATTCCTGGAATTTGGTGGTGACGTCTTCGGTGACGAAAACCACCTGGGTGGAACGGCCGATGAGCTTGTACTCCTGAGACTTGGGCTTGGGAACAACGAGAGAGAGGACCGCGGAACCATCCGGAGGGGCGACGGCTACCCAGCGGTCGCCCGATTGCAGCTTGGTATCAAACGCGAGATGGAATCCGAGCTGATCCAGGTAGAAGCGCAGGCTGCGATCCTGATCGCGCACGAAAATGTTGACGCAATGAAGGCGCAGGACCTGGTCCTGGCGGGTACGGCGAGCGGAGCGATCCGAACCGTCGAGTGAAAGAAAGCTGGCCATCGGCGTGATTATAAGTCGGAAGAGCGCTTGTTCGGAGCGCGGAAATTGGGGAAACCAATTTGCAGGTGGACCTCTTTCAAGGTAGAGTGACGCCGCTCTCGGAGGAACACAATGTCCACGCCAGTTCGTGCTCAGGGTCCACAGCCAGCGGAACAACTCTTGCAGTTGGCCTCCGGATACATCGTGTCGTCGGCGCTGCATGCGGTGACCCACCTAGGAATACCGGACCTGCTGAAGAATGGCGCAAAGTCCACCCACGAACTGGCAAGTGCAGTCGGCGCCAATGAAGATGCCCTTTATCGCGTACTGCGCGCGCTCGCCACCGTGGGAGTGGTGACCGAGAATGCGTCGCGCACCTTTGCTTTGGGCGCGGTGGGCGAATGCTTGACGTCCGACGGCGAGAATTCACAGCGAGACATGGTGCTGTGGTGGGCCGATCGATTCCACTTCCAGACTTACCCGGAAATGCTGCACTCGATCAAAACCGGCGAAACCGTCGTGGAGAAAGTCTTTGGCGATTCGTGTTTCGACTACCTCTCAAAAAACAAAGAGGTGGGCGACAGGTTCAACGCGGCGATGACCGGATTCAGCAAGAGGCTGACGCCGGCGGTGTTGGAAGCTTACGACTTCTCGTGGCTAAACGGGAAGATGCTGGTGGATGTGGGCGGCGGACACGGGTTTTTGCTGACGGCGATCCTGAAGAAATTCCCGCAGGTTCATGGAACGGTTTACGATCTGGATCACGTAGTGGCGGGAGCAACGAAGCAAATCGGCGATGAGGGGCTCGCGGGACGCTGCCAGACGTGCGGCGGAAGCTTCTTCGAGAGCGTTCCGGCAGCGGATGCTTACATCATGAAACACATCATTCACGATTGGAACGACGAAAAAGCGATAACGATCCTGAAGAATTGCCATCGCGCGGGCCGAAGCGGCGCGAAGGTGATTCTGGTGGAGACGGTATTAACGTCCGGCAACGAGCAGAGCTTCGCGAAATGGCTGGACATGGAAATGCTCCTCCTCCCGGGCGGGCGCGAGCGCACGGAGGAAGAATTTGCGCGGTTGTTCGAACGCGCCGGCTTCAAACTGGTGCGGGTGGTGCCGACGAAGTCGCCGGTGTGCGTGCTGGAAGCAGAAAAGCGCACCTAGGATCTCATTCCAAATTGAGCGTGAACGGCTGATCCATTTTGGCGCTCCCCGATGGACACGCCGGCGGGTATGTTGTGCGCATGCCTGGAAACGAATTGAAAATCGAACCCGTGGTGCTGGATGGCGCCTACGTGCGGCTGGAGCCGCTTTCCCGCGGGCATCACGCGGGTCTGTGCGCGGTGGGATTGGATGAGACCCTGTGGCGGTGGATTCCCAGGCCGGTGGCGACGCCGGCTGATATGACGGCGTACATGGAGAAGGCCTTCGCGGAGCAGAAGAGCGGGGTGTCGTTGCCGTTCGCGATCGTGGAGAAAGCGAGCGGCAGGGTGATCGGAAGCACGCGGTACATGAATATCGAGAAGGAGCATCACCGCGTGGAGATTGGCTGCACGTGGGTGGCGCGCGATTGGCAGCGCACGGCGGTGAATACCGAAGCGAAATATTTATTGCTGCGGCACGCGTTTGAGACGCTGCGCTGCATTCGCGTGGAACTGAAAACGGATTCGCTGAATACGCAATCCCGAGCGGCAATTTTGAGGATTGGCGCGCGTGAAGAAGGAATTTTTCGGAATCACATGATTACGGGGAGCGGGCGGATCCGGCACACGGTTTATTTCAGCATCGTGGATTCGGAATGGCCCGACGTGAAGCAGCGGCTCGAAGCCAGACTTCACGCGTGACAGCATTGACATTCATCCGCGAAAGCTTTGCGCGAGTTTCTCACCGTAACGCGCGGCGATGATCGAACCACCAAGCCCAGGGAACGAGTATCGCAGAAGCAACAACGCCAGTCCAAGCGATCTCGACGATGCTGGACGGCGGGCCGCTGAATCGATCGCCGATGAATGCCACCAGAAGGAAGCCCACATACGCAAGGAAGGCGTAGCGGCCGATGGCGTCACGAGAGCGAGTGGTCCGTACGTACAGCCAAACACCTACCGCGAGCATGGCGATTTCGACGATCATCGTTCCCGCGATCGAATTCCAGAGACCGAGCCCGAGACGCGGTCCACCCGGGTAGAGCGGCATGTCGGGGCGATGCGTTACCCAGTCCAGCACCCAGTGGCTGAGGACGGCGATCCAAACAACGAGTGCACCGGGCCAGTAGCGTGCGATGGCGTAGTAGATAAGCGCGAAGAGCGTGGCCCACACGAAGCACATCAACAAGCTGTGCGACCAAGGGTAGTAGAAGAGATCCATCGGCGTGTAGCGGGTGTTCCCCGGATCGATCCGCGCCCGCTCCCAGCCGAGAAGCAGGAACACTGGCCAAAGCAGGTCGGAGAACAGCGGCGCAGGCAACAAGACGGCCAGAGAACTGCGCGGCGCGAATTTCTTGGCGGCAAAGCCGACGGCGAAGTGACCGATGAACATGGCTAGAGGCAGACTTGAGTCTTCACAGGTATTATCCCAGCTTTTCGACGCAAGTTTCACGCAGGCGCAACGCAGTGGGCAGCCACGGGCGCGAAGGAGCAAGCTTGCTCGGAATCCCAACCAGCCTCTATTGCCGCCACGGACCGTCCGATTCAGTGCATACTGAGACCAACAGAGATGACGGAGGATATCGCGTGAGTACCGAGCCCACTCGTGAACAGCGGCGAAGCGAACGTGTTAAGGTGAATGTGCCCCTCATTGTCATGACCGAGACGCTTGAACATGTGAAGGTACAAGAAGTAACGCACACGATCGTCGTCAACGCCCACGGCGGGCTGTTCAAACTGAAGATGGAAGTCCTGGTGGGCCAGCCAATGACTCTCGCCAACTTGCAGACGAACGTGGAGAAACGCTGCCGCGTGGTACGCGTGGAGCGGCTGCCAGGAGACGAGTTTGGAATTGCGTTTGAATTTGAAAAGCCGGCGCCCGAGTTTTGGCCAGTAACTGCTCCTCCAGCCGATTGGCAGATCCCTCCATCCTGATTTCTTGCCCCGGCCGTCTCTCGGAAGACAACTTCAATTTCCGCCGCAACTATCGCGAACTTTCGGGGTTTTATACTACGAAGAAAAGTTCAGGCCCGTAGGGAGGATGTATCGATGCCGTCTTTGCACTTTCTTAGAATGAAGCCAGCAATGCTAGTGGCTGCCGCGTGTTTGTGCGGATTTACGATCGCCGGATGCGACGACCGCGTACAAGTGACCCGCGATCCGGACGTACGTATCGCCAAGGGCGCGACCTGGGCCTGGCGGCCCGCCGAGGAGCCAAGCGGAACGCGGGATACGCGGCCTGTGGTTTCGCGTGATGTAGTGTCTCGCCGCGATACCGTGACGCGTGATACCAATGCGAACAATGATATCGTCCGCGACCGCGTGAAGAACGCGACAGCGCAGACGCTAAGCTCCAAGGGGATCACCCAAGTGAGCGACCCGGCAGCGGCGGATTTCCTCGTGGACTATCATTTCGCCGTGGAGAATCACAACGCGACCGTGCAGACCGTGTATCCCGGCGGATACCCAGGACTCGTCTGTGGACCATACGGATGCTATCAAGGCTGGGGCTGGGGTCCGTCGGCCGTCGGTTATGAACGGATCCGATTTCGCGCCGGAACCATCGTTTTTGACTTCTTGCAGAAATCCACGAAGCACTTGGTGTACCGTGCGATCGGCGAAAAACCCGTGCGCCGGGAAACGTTTTCGCTCACGCAGGATGAAATCAACGGATTGGTCCACCATCTGTTGAAGGACCTGAAGGCCAACAAGTAAGGCGCTGCCGCGAAATTACGGCAGCAAGCCAAAGACGGCGACGCTACTGGTGGCACCGACGTAGACTCTGCCGTTGGCAACGATGGCGGTAATGTACTTGTTGCCAGAGAAGTTATCGCGGCCGTTCGCGGCCTGGTTTGAATTATACAGCTCGGTCGCCAAGTCCGTAGCATCGTACGCGTGCAGGACAGCGGTGCCGCCGTTCTCAACCACCCACAGGATGCCGTTCGACGTGCCGTTCGCAGAGATGCTCGGCGTCGCCCCGGGATACCCAAATGCGTGCGAAGTGTGTGACGACGGAGCCGTCGCCAATTTTGCGCTGGTGACCGGAAAAGCCTTGATGGAGTCGCCGACCGCGCCGTAGTAGACCCTGCCGTTGAAGTAGCTGGGCTTGGAAAACACGCCGCCGGCAAGCTGGCTGTCGATCTCCTGATAGATATTGTCCTTGCTGGCGTTGAACTTACCCATGTTGTCGCGGTCGACCACGTAAATGTTCGAATCTTTGCCGGAACCAACGGCCAGATGGCGGGTCTTGCCCGTGGAGTCCACCACGTCGGGCAGCAGCACAGGGCCACCCGAGCCGAAGTCGGTGTCGGCGTCCGATTCCGAGACGGTGTTGAGCGGCGTGAAGTAATCGAGGAGCGTCATCGGCATCGTGGACGAAACCTTGACGAAGCAGTTGCCGCAATTCCCGTTTGCCGGCAAGCCCTTGGTGTCCAGCGTCGTGTCGAAATCGCCGTTTCCGATGATGAAGTAGATGTTTCCGGACGCGTCGGCAGCTGGCGCCGTGCCGGCCATCCAAATACCGCCTTCGCTCCCGTTGGGCACGAGATTCAGGACGCTCACCTGTTGCAGAGTGTCGGCGTTGTAGGACATCACCCAAGAGGTGTAGGGGCCGCTGTCGCAGTGCGAGCCCCACGTCGTGTAGATCGTTCCGCCGATCTGCAACAGCCCGGCACGCTCGTTATATTGAGCGGGATCAAAGATGACGTTTCCGTTGGAACTATTGGCGCCTGCCCCGGGATACTTGGCAGCGATGATTGTGGGGCCAAAAAGGTCGGCACCGGTGGTCAGGTTCAGGGCGTGGATGCGGTGAATGTAGGTGCCACTGGAAGTCTTAGACACGGCCACCACGTAGATCGCATTGCGGCTGCGATCGATTACCGGCGTTGACGTAATTCCAATCTCGGGAGTCACTTGTCCGCAGCCGCGGTCGTCGCTGGGAGTCTCGCCGGATGCTAACATCGAAACGGACCACAAAACCGTGCTGGTGCTGCCGTTGAGGCTGTCCGCATCAAAGGCATAGACGGTGTCATGCTCGGTGACGACGTAGAGAACGTTCTTGGTTCCTTTGTTGGGGATGGCGACGTTCGAGAGATACAAGGGCTGAGCGTCCACACGGCCATTGGCGTTGAAGGTGCCGATCTTCCCGAATTTCGATTGCGTCACGTTGCTGGTGGTGAGCGTGGTCTCGTTGGTGTACTGGCCGGTACGCAGGTTGTCGCCGTGATAGGTGGTGACGTCGACGCTGGAACTGGTGGTGCCGGCTGGATTTACGGTCAGTGTCGCAGAGCCGCTCGTCACTTTGCCGAGGGAATTGCTTACAACCACGTCGAACTTCGCTCCGCTATCGCTGGAAACCGTAGCGGGCGTGATGTAGCTCGCCGACGTGGCTCCGCTGACGTTCACACCGTTCTTCTGCCACTGGTAGGCCAGTGGTGTGTCGCCGCTCGCAGTGACGGTAAACGTAGCGGTTTGGCCGACAGTCACGGTCTCATTCGCAGGCTGCTTGGTGATCGTGGGAGCGGTGCTGGGCGCGTTGACGGTAAGAGTCGCGGAATTACTGGTCACGCTGCCAGCCGAGTTGGTAACCACCACGCGGAAGGTTTCTCCGCTTTCCGCCGATGTCGTCGAATGGATCGTGTAGCTTGCCGCGGTAGCACCGGCGATGGTGACCATATTTTGTTGCCACTGATACGTAGGCGCGGGAGTGCCGGTTGCCGTAATACTGAAAGTCGCGGCCTGGCCTGACGTTACCGTCTGGTTGACGGGCTGAACGCTGATCGTCGGAGCCGTTCCCCCTTGCACGCTGAGCGTGGCTGGGCTGCTCGTGACGCTTCCCACAGAATTGCTCACAACCACATCGAACTTTGCACCGTCGTCGGCAGCGGTCGTTGCAGGCGTTGTATAGCTCGAGGTTGTAGCGGCAGAGATGCTCGCGGCGTTCCTTCGCCATTGATACGTCAGGGGAGCGGCGCCGGAGGCGAGGACCGTGAACGTCGCACTTTGCCCCCTGGTCACGGATTGACTCGCCGGCTGGGTCATGATCGATGCAGCCGTAGGGGTGGTATTACTCGAAGAACCGTTGGGACTCCCGAGTCCGGCGCAGCCCGCGAGGGAAAGCATCGCGAGGAGCGGCGCGAAGAATTGCGCCAAAAATTTGGCAAATACGGTTCTGCGCACCAATAGCACCTCGGGGGAACCAGCCGCGCCTGAAGTTGAACTGGTCGCGGGTTCCGGAAACAGAATCGGCATGTGTGTCCGACAACCCAGGACAACACCGCCGTTTGATGGCTTCAGGGTAGACTTCGACTGCTGGATTTACACCTGAACCAGGGTACAGTTGAAGACCAGGAGGTACCAATACGCCTACATCCCCGGCGCTAGGCCTGTTGATTAGCAGCCAACGGTCTTGTCTCCGGTTTCCTTTCCCTCTATCCTCCGTATCTCTATGCTCCTAAAAAACCACGTAGCGCTCATAACTGGATCAGGACGCGGAATTGGGCGCGCCATCGCGCGGCTATTCGCGAAGGAAGGTGCTTCGGTTTTTTTGACGGCGCGCACCGAAACTGAACTTGGCGCGACGGCATCGGAGATCAATGCCTCCGAAGTGACCTGGGGAGGCACAGACAAAAATGCGGGACGCGCGCATTTTGTCACAGCCGATCTCGCAAGGGAAGCCGATTGTGCGCGCGTCGTCGCGGCGGCCCGAGAGAAATTCGGGCACATCGATATCCTCGTGAACAATGCCGGTCACTACGGGCCGGTGGTTCCGGTGGAGGAGTATCCGCTGGCGGAGTTTGACAACGTCATAGCAGTGCATCTGCGCGCGGCGTTCCTGCTCAGCAAGCTGGTGCTGCCGGAAATGTATGCGCGCGGCGCCGGCGTGATCCTCAATATCTCGAGTCTCTCCGCGAAGTCGGCGTTTGCGTGGGGCTCTGCGTATGCGGCAGCCAAAGCGGGAATGCTCGGCCTCACTCGAGTCAACGCCGCGGAGGCTGCGCGCAAGGGAGTTCGCGTGAACGCGATCTGCCCGGGACCGGTGACGGAGACAAACATGTCCAAAGAACTGGGCGCAGTGCTCGCCAAGAAGTTGGGCGTCAACCCCAAGGAACAGTTGGAAGGGTTCTTGAGCACGCTGTTGCAGGGCCGGGGGCAAACCACGGACGAGATTGCGAGGGCCGCCCTGTTTTTGTGTTCCGAGCAGTCCAGCGCCATCACCGGGCAGTCGATCAACGTAGACGGCGGCGCGGCCTTCTTCTGATCTAGTCGGAAACCATTGATAAGAATAGGCTTGCCATCGCATGCCTGGCGACAGCTCCGAAGCCCGCGAGGGCGCCGCTACTTCGTTGACTTGCCCTGCCGCGCAACCTAAAATCGCGGTCAACCTTTCGGTCGTCCCATGTTGGAACAGACCATCTCGCACTATCGGATCACCCAGAAGTTGGGAGCCGGTGGCATGGGCGTAGTGTACAAAGCCGACGACCTGAAGCTCGAGCGCACCGTGGCGCTGAAATTCCTGCCGCATGAAATGGTCGTCAGCGAGGACGACAAGGCACATCTGCTCCGCGAAGCACGATCGGCTTCCGCGCTCGATCATCCGAATATCGGCGTCATCCACGGGATTGAAGAATCGGACGACCACCAACTCTTCATCGTCATGGCGTATTACGAGGGCGAGACGCTCGCGCAAAAGTTGTCTCACGGCGTGCTTTCGATTCGCGAGTCCCTCGACTTGGCCATCCAGATCGCCCGGGGCTTGGGAGCCGCGCACGCTCGCAACTTCGTGCACCGCGACATCAAGCCATCCAACATCATCATCACAAAAGACAACGTGGCGAAAATTGTGGACTTCGGCCTCGCCCGCGTGGTGGCTTCCGCGAGCGCTACGCAATCGATCTCCCTGACCGGAACTCTCCCGTATATGGCGCCAGAGCAAATTCTGGGCGAGCCCATTGACCAGCGTTCCGATGTGTGGGCTCTGGGCGTAATCCTCGTCCAGATGATGACGGGAAGTCACCCGTTTGTGCGCCCGAATACCGCGGCGATGACCTTCGCCATTCTGAATCAACCACCGGCGGCCCTGGACGCGTTGCCGGCGGCGGTCTGCCCGGTGGTGTATCGCGCGCTATCGAAAAAACCGGCCAATCGCCAGGCCAACGCTGACGAGTTGCTGAAGGAACTGGAATCCGCCCGGGCGGAGATTACGTCAACGCCTGCCCGGTCAGAGGAACCCACGCTGACGCACACCGTCAGCCCTCGCGAACTCAAGAAATACATCGAGAACGCCTCTACCCCGCGCTGGGGGGGCGGACAAGCTAGGTGGCCGGCACGCGTCGCGCTGGTCGCAATCGCGCTGCTGTTGATTGCAGCGGTGGTGCTTTTCCTTCCAGCCGCGCGCGAACAGCTCGCGGGACTCGTCTACGCCAGCATGGAAAAACACATTGCGGTCCTGCCTTTCGACAATGTCGGCAACGATCCGGAGTACGAGCCGGTTACCCAAGGGCTGGCGGACGCTCTGACCAACGAGTTGTCGAATTTGGATGCTGCGCAGAAAACCCTCTGGGTGGTGCCCGCCAGCGAGGTCCGCAACCACAACGTCAGCGACCCGGCATCCGCGTATCGCGACTTGGGCGCCACCATGGTTGTTCAAGGAAGTGTCGAGCGGAAGGGTCCGGCCGTGTACCTGACGGTCGTGCTGATCGACTCGAAACGCCTCCGGCAAATTGGCTCGGTGCAACTCGAGGACGGTTCGGGAGATCTAGCTACCGTCCAGAACCAGGCCGTTTCGCATCTGGCGCGGATGATGAAAGTAAAAATGTCCGACGGAGCGCTTGTACCCACCCAGGGGACCCACCCAGGCTCTTATGAGTCTTACCTGAAGGCGCTCGGCTACATGCAGCGCTACGACAAACCCGGCAATCTCGACCAAGCGATTACCGCCTTGAACTCAGCCGTGCAGTCCGACCCGCGCTTTGCCTTGGGCTACGCAACCCTTTGCGAAGCGTACCGGATGAAATATCAAACCGAAAATGGTCCGGCGGTGCTCGATCAGGCGGCGGTGAATTGTGAAAGGGCCGTTCAGCTCGACAGTCGTCTTCCCGCAGTTCATGTGACGCTGGGCGCCTTGAATGGCACTCTAGGCAAGAGTGACCTCGCTCTTCAGGAATACGAAAAAGCGCTGGATATCAATCCGCGTGACGCGGACGCGCTGTTGGGAATCGCCTCCACTTACGAGCACTTGAACCATGTGGCAGGGGCCGAAGCCAACTATAAGCGTGCCGTCGCGCTAAGACCCGACTATTGGAGCGGGTACCTGGACCTGGCAAATTTTTACGACCGCCAGCACCGTGTGCCGGAGGCCATCGCAGAGCTCCAGCACGTAATTGAGCTAACTCCCGACAATCCGACGGCGTACAGCAATCTGGGCGCCGAGTACATGGAAGCCGGTGACACCAAGTCGTACGCCTCTGCGGAGGTGGCGTTCAGGAAGTCGATTCAGATTGCGCCCAACTACGAGGCCTACGCCAATCTCGGTTTTCTGTTCGTGCAGCAACAGCGCTATGCCGATGGCGTGCAAGCCATGCGGCAGGCCCTGGCGCTCAATGACAAGGATTGGCGCGTATGGGCCAACCTACTGCTCGCGTACCAGTGGCTCAAGGACGACGCGAACATCGTCCCAGTTCGCGCCAAGACCGTAAGCTTGCTGGAACAATACGTCGCCGTAAATTCTCAGAACGCGAAGGTTCACGCATTGCTCAGCACTTTCTACACCCAGGGTGATTTGCGCGAAAAGGCGCTTGCTCACATCCGTAGCGCGCTTGCCCTTGAGCCCAAGAACGCCGACGTGCTTGCCAACGTGGCGGAAACCTACGAACTCCTGGGCGATCGCAAACGCGCGCTACAATACGCGCGCGAAAGCCTGGACAGCGGCAACACCCTAAACGATCTTGAGCGCCAGCCCGGCCTTCAAAGCGTGCTGGCAGACCCGAGTTTCCGCCGCAGCGGAAAGCAGTAGACGTTGAAAAGGAGAATCATCATGGCTAGCACTGGTGCAGCAAGGGCTAAAGTCAAACACGCAGTGGCGGATGCGACGATCAAAGTCATCGGCGGCTACCCCCAGCCCGCAAATGTCGATGTGCGCCCCGAGGGTACGGTTCAGTTCGTAAACGAAGACACCCAGGCGTACCGGGTTCGGCTGTGGACGCGCGACGAGAACGAAAAGCACGCCGATGTGGACACGCTTCTTCCCGCTCGTAGTGGGATCACGGTGATGGTTGACCCGGAAATCAAGGAGGGAAAGTGCCGTTACTCCTTGATTTCGACGACGACGTATGCCGAGAAGGCCACTGTGTCGCATGCCAAGGTGCGCGCTGCGGTGAAAGGTCGGGCTGCAGTTAAGGCAGCCGCTGCGTCACGCACCACCCCGGCTACCGCGGCTGCGACCACCGGCGGTGGAACTGGCGGTGGCACAATCAAGATCGGTGGGCACTAGCCACAACCGCTCGCAGTGGAAAGCAGTTGACGCTTTGAAAGGAGCACCATCATGGAAAGCGCAGGTACCGAAAGGGCTAGGGCCCTACCGTCGGAGGCGACGATCACGGTCAAAGGCGGCTGCCCTAACCCTCCAGAAGTGGAGGTCTGTCCTGAGGCCACGGTACAATTCGTGAATGAAGATTCGGTTGCTTACCGTGTTCGGCTATGGACGCGCGACGGGCAATGGCATGCGGATGTGGACATTCTCCTTCCAGCGCGTTGTGGGATCACTGTCATGGTTGATCCGCTGACAGGCACAAAAGGAGAGTGCTACTACGAACTGGTTTCGACGACGAAGTACGCCGAAGGGGCAGCCCTTGCGGGTTCGGAACCTCGACCTGTCATGGAACTGGATGCAGCAACGACGACGCCCCTCATGGCTACGGCTGCTACTGCGTCAAATACCTCGGGGACTACGTCGGCTAACGCCAATACCGGCGGTGGAAGTGGCGGCGGCACCATCAAGATCGGTGGACACTAGCCGCGCGGGCTAGAGTTCCTGGAATATGGCTTGTTTCGGCGCCCGGATGCTTGAGCCGCTCAAGCATGTGTGCTAGGTTCGCCTGCGCTAACCCCTTGCGAATCAGTGCAATTCGTTTTTGTAGATGGTCCCGCCCTTCATTACGAACTTCACGCGCCCGACTTCGGTAATGTCCTTCAGCGGGTCGCCGCTCACGGCCACCAGGTCGGCCCACTTGCCTGCTTCGACAGTTCCCAGCTTGTCGCTCCAGCCCAGCAGCTCTGCGGCTACCACCGTGCCGGAGCGAATCGCCTGCATCGGCGTCATGCCGTATTCGACGTAATACTCGAATTCCTTCGCCTGGTTCAATTCTTTCCAGTCAAAGCCGCCGACGTCGGTGCCCAGCGCGATCTTCACGTTTTTCTTGAGTGCTTTCTGGAACGCCAGCTTCTCCGTGTCCACCATCTTTGTCCAGTTGCCGCCGCGTCCGGGCGCGACATACGCGCCTACGGTAATCGTGGGAACCCAGTACACGCCTTTCTTCACCAGCTCATCGATCAACGCATCGGTCAAGCCGTCGCCGTGTTCGACGGTGTCCACGCCCGCGCGCAGTGCTGCCGCAATGCCATCGCTTCCGATCGCGTGCGCCGCCACTTTCTTCCCCAGACGATGCGCCTCGTCGACGATGGCCTTCGCCTCGTCATCGGTGAAATTCACCATGCTGTGCAGCACGCCGTCTGCTTCAAAGTGATACTTCCGGTCGGAGTAATACTTGATCCAGTCCGCGCCGTACATCACTTGTTCGCGGACGGCCTTCCGCGCGCCCTCGATCCCATCCACGTACTGAACACCGGTGGGCACCTTCAATTCCCACGAATAACCGAGCAGCGGATACATTCCTGTCGGCGTCATGGCGCGTGTGGCAACCTGCATGCGCGGTCCGGGTACTTCGCCGTTGGCGATGGCCGTCTTCACGTCAACGTCGGCGTACATCGCGCCTTCCGTTTCCAAATCGCGCATGGTTGTGAACCCATGGTCGAGCGCGATTCGCGCGTTGCGGGCCGCCAAGATCGCACGGTAGGGGATCGATTCCTTCAATAGCTGGGCGTCGTAGTCTTCCGCGGTGATGTCGCCATTGAGCATCACGTGTGTGTGCACATCGATGAATCCGGGCAGCACCGTTGCTTTGGAGAGATCGATTATCTCGACGCCGGCAGGCGGCGTCCCGCCCGCAGTGACCGAAACGATCTTGTCGCCTTCGACGAGGATTAGAGCGTTCGCGATTGGGGCATCGCTCTTGGCGTCGATCAGCCGCCCTGCGCGAATCGCGATTTTCTTGGGCGCGACTTCCTTTTCCTTGGCCTGCGTAGCCGTTCCAGAATTCCGAGCAGGCCCCGGAAGCGCCGGCGTAGCCATCCCGATCCACACCAGCAATCCGGCCGACAAGCCTGACAATATCCTCAGCACACTTCGCTGTGTGATCATGCGTCCCTCCCGAGGGCCGCAAAGATAGCACAGGCCTTCGCCCGTGCTCCTTTCTTACGCGAGGGTGTTCCGCGAGGAGTAGCAGGCTGACGGGGTTTGCACGGCAAAAGGAAAGGGCCAACCGGTCTCAAGTCCGGTTGGCCCTCTCTCTTGTGTTTCCTATAGCCCCCGGGTGTGCGGCCCGGGCTCTATGCTCTGGTCAAAGTCAAAAGCTTGCTGTCCAGCCTAACGCGCTGGTGCCGAACCCGGGCGCCGCAGCGGCCTACGAGCCAGGTCTTCCACGGCAGAGACGCTGCGTCGGGCCATATTCACGACCGGATGGCCGCTCTCGGCGACGCGTTCCACTGCCACTTCCCAACCCTTCTGCAGCATATACAGGCTGATGATCACAAACGCAATCGCCGCAAAACCCATCGCGAACAGCGCAAATGCCGCGAGCAGCTCCCGCACGAAATACAGTTGCAGTGCCACTAGCACCGCCAGGAACCACCACATCCATTTACGGCTGTTGTCCTTGGTTTTCATCCTTCGCCTTTGTCCCTTCCCCACTACCACCCTGCCCTGCGTATCAGATTCTCTTTAAATTCTTTGGATGCGGGGGCCTGTACGTTTGGTCTAGGAACCGCCGCACCTGTACCATTTGACACGAAAAGCTCCCCCGACGCGATGGTACGCAAGACACATTTTCATCCCTAAACCGCCGCTCTAGTACCTCGTGTTTTCAGATTGGAACAGTGTATAGTATTGAAAATAAACCTGTTAATTGACCTGTGAGAATCCTGTGAATTTCGCCACCTATTCGCCTGTCCGAGTTATGGAAAACCTGCCCCTTCGGGCAGGGGTTTCGGACACTTTGGAGAGGCGTTCCGGGCGAGTCCCGAGTGTTTCAGCTAGGTACAGATTCCCATTTTGGCCCTCCGCCCGGCCTCCGAGTCGAGATCGGCCGACCAGCGTAGGTCTTGGGGGCCCGCAACCCCAGTTGTCCAGGGTGGCCAGCTGTGTTCTAATCCCGGCGTTCCGTAGCCGTATCCCTGACCATGGAAATCCTCGCCGTCCTGCTTTGCTTGCTGGTCATCGCTACACCCATCCTCGCCATCTTGGCGTTCACCCGGGTGCAGCAGCTGACCGAAAAACTAGAGGCCGCGCGACTACAGGACCTGGTTGCCCGGGTATATGCCTTGGAGCAGCGTATCGCGAGCATCGGGAAAGAGCTCGCTGGCCGCGGAGCCGAGCTGCAGAGCAGCGGTTCCCTGTTGGGAACACCGCCAACTGCACCGATCGGGCAACCCACGGCCACGCCACCCGCAGTTCCGGTGGCCTTACCCACCCCAGGGAAACCGACGCCAGAACCGCCCAACCTTCGCGAAGTGGCCGCAACAATCTCCCAGCCGAGCGTGTCCCCCGCATCCTCTCTTAGCCTCCCTGACGCAAAGAGCCTTTCTTCGCCGGACCTCGAGGCCCTGATCGCGGGGAGTTGGTTCAATCGGGTCGGCATCCTCGCCCTCATCGTCGCGGTTTCCCTATTCCTGAAATACGCCTTCGACAACAACTGGATCGGGCCCTCGGGCCGGGTCGCCATCGGCGTCTTGCTGGGCGCGGCGATGCTGCCTTGGAGCCAGTGGCTTCTCGGCAGGGGGTATTCGTATTTTTCGGAAGGGATCGCCGCTCTGGGTCAGGCCACTCTACTGCTCTCGATCTGGGCTGGGTGCCACTACTACACGCTATTCAGCCGGGATGTGGGTTTCGGCGGGATGATCGTCGTCACCGCCGTGATGGCGGCCGTAGCTCTGGGGCGCAATTCCGAGCGTATCGCTTTGCTTTCGCTTCTCGGCGGGTTCCTGACGCCGTTGCTGGTGAGCAGCGGCAAAGACGAGGAGGTCGTCCTTTTCACATACCTCCTGGTTCTGGGCGGAGGCCTGTTGGTGATTGCCGCCCGCCGCGATTGGCGCACGCTCGCCCCGGTTTCTTTCGTTTTGACGCTGCTCTATTTCTGGGGATGGTACGACACGTTTTACCGGCCCGCGAAGCTGGAGCTCACGATCACTTTTGCCACGCTTTTCTTCCTGCTCTATTTCGCCCTGCCCGTGATTCGCACCGTTCACCAATCCGCGCTGGATTCCGTGGGGATGTTCGTTGTTCTGCTGAACTCCTTCGCCTATCTTGGCGCGCTGTACGTCATGCTGTGGCCGCAGGACCGCTGGCCGCTGACCCTTCTGGTGCTGGCGTTGTCTGCGGCGCACGTTGGGGTCGCGCGCTTCGTGCGGTCGGCGAAGCCCGGCGAGTGGCCGGTGACGCAACAACTCTTCGCGGGCCTCGCGCTCACGTTCGTTACTCTGGCGATTCCCATCCGTCTGGACGGCAAATGGATCACGTTAGCACTCGCGGTGGAAGGCGCGATCCTCGTTCGGACGGGCTACGGCGCGCTTGCGCCGCTGCTGCGTTACGCCGGCTTTTTTCTTTTGGCGTTGGCGGCTCTGCGCGTCGTGTTCCTTCCCTTGCCCGCGCAGCAGTTTCTCCTCAACGAGCGGTTTGCCACTTATGTTGGCGTCATCGTGTGCATGGGAGTGGCGCTGTTTACCGCGCGTGAGCATCGCGCCGACGCCAGCGAACCGGAAACGAACACGCTGGGCGTTTTCGCAGTGGCGATCAATGTATACACGCTCCTGGCGCTGTCTCTCGAGCTTTGGGACTACTTCGGCCGACTTGTTTCGCTCGGAATCGACACCGGTCTGGCCCAACATCTCGCGCTATCGATGCTCTGGACCGCTTACGCATCGATCCTCATCCTGATCGGAATCAAGCGCCAGTCGGCGCTGCTTCGCTGGCAATCGCTGGTGCTCTTTGGCTTGGTGGTGGTCAAGGTCTTTCTGTACGACAGCTCATACCTGCAACGCTTCTACCGTATTCTTTCCTTCCTCGTCCTGGGCCTTGTGCTCATGGTCGTTTCCTTTCTTTATCAGAGAAAGGCTTCGCGGGAGCGGGAGTCGTGATGATCCGCCGCGCGCTTGCGTGCGCTCTCTTCTCCCTTGTGCTCGCCGCTGCCGTGTTGGCAACCGACCTTTCCGGTCCGTGGCGTTCATGGCACTATTCCCGGCCCCTTGAAATCTCCGACGCTACAGGACCCTCGAAATTCAACGTCCCGATGAACCTCTACGCGCGGCTGGACAATGGTTTCGCCGATTTGCGTATCGTGGACGAAGCCGGAAAAGAAATTCCTTTCCTCCTCTACGACAAGAACATCCGCGCTCCGATTGAAACGCGCCACGCGACGATTCGCGAGAGCAGCTTCGTCCCGGACAAATACACGCAGTTGGTGATTGATCTCGGCGAAAAGACCGCGTTTCACAACACCGTGGAGATTCACACGTCCCAGACGGACTTCATCGATTGGGTCGAGATCGCCGCCAGCGACGACGCAAAGACATGGCGCATGGTCAAAGATCGCGCGCCCATCTCGGGCTTCAGCAAGGAGAATATCGTTGGAAGCCGCATGGTCCACTATTCGGACAACAACGCGCGGTTCCTTCGCATTCGCATTTTCGAAAGCGCTCGCCAGTTTCCGGTCTCTTCCGTGGAGGTTCTGTTCTCTCGAGAATTCCAGGAGCCGATTCGAACATCCCTTCCATCGCAATTCACGCCGGATCCCACGGCGTCTGCGACGTCCAGCCGCTGGATCGCTGATCTCGGATCGGGCTCGTTCCCGGTCAGCGGCGTAGCCATCGAAACGTCTCAATCCGAATTCTTTCGCATCGTGCACATGCAGACCAGCGAGGACGGGCAAGACTGGCAGTACTATTTCTCGGGCGAAATCTATCGATGCAAACAGGGTGATAAGCAGGCGGAATCGCTGCGGGTCTTCTCGCACGAAGGCTGGCACCAGCGCTTCTGGCGGATCGAAGTCCTAAATGGCAACGATGCGCCGCTTGCGGACGCCAAGCCTACGCTGCTCACGATTCCCTACCTAGTTTTGTTTTATCCGCGGAGTGGCCATTCGTATCGGCTGGTTTATGGAAATTCGGCGGCCAAGACTCCGCACTACGATCTTTCTCGGACTTTCGACTATCACGCCGAACCGGGCGCCGAAGTGGTCACCTTGGGCGAAGAAGAAGCAACCGCGAATTATCTCGACCCACGCCCCTATACCGAGCGCCACCCGCATCTCTTGTGGTTTGCGCTGGTCATCGCCGTGATTCTACTGGCCTACGCCGCATTCCGTGCCTTGCGCACGCCCGCCACATTGTCGCCGTAGGGAAGTCGGCTCACCGTCGGAAAGCTTCAGAAGAATGTATTGGAAAGAAAGGGAAGAAAAGAACAGTCCCGCCAGCCGCGCCAGCCCAGACGCTGCTGGCTCAGTTGCCTCGTAGCGCGTAGCCGACATCGAACGGCAGCTTCCCGTCGATCCGCAGCACTTTCACCGAGCTATTGATGGAATAGACGTCCACGATTCCTACCGCCCCGGGTGTGGCTTCCACGGTGCGCAGCAATTCCTCGTCGCTCTCGACGATTTTCACGATTTGCCGCGATTCGTTCAATTTCGGGATTGAAGACTTCAGGTCTGCGCCCGCCATGCCGAACAGTTTCTGTACGGGTGTGTGCATCTCCGGTGCAGCGGGATCCTTCATCACCAGCAGGAAACTTCGCCCGTCGGACCAAGCCTTTTGTGTACCCTTGCACAGCTTCACGAGCTCCGCCAACTGTACGTCTTGCAGCTTGCTTCCCGCAGACATGATGACGGCAATATTCTTAACCGCCGGAAGGGCCGGCCGCGCCAGCACCACCGCAAGAAATACAGCGGCCGCAAAGCATAGCCGCGAGCCCAATCTCTTTCCGTTCATTGTTCCCACATGACCTTTCCGGAGGACTATCCCGAAGTATCGGCACCGGCGGAGCACCACACAAGTGTGCGTTTGGCAACTTGTGTCCAACCGTGCGCCTCCCGGCGTTTTGTTGCTAATCCGCCACCACGTCTTTACCAAAGCGCACACCTGCCCTTGAGGCCAGTATCCGCCCGCGTTCAGCAGGCGCTACGTTGAGTGCTACTGGGTTCGTCCAGGCTTCTATCTCTGATCAGGGAGAGTTTCTCCATGAATCGCGTTTCCGTGCGTTGTTTGCTGTTGATGTCCCTCTCACTAGTGGGTGCCCACGCCGGAGCGCAAGCCCCTGCCGCTCACGTCGAAGAGACCTCGCGGAAAGAGGCCACCCCCGCGCCCGCACCTGCTGCCGCTCATCCCGTGGCCCCCATTGGCCAGCGCCAACTGTTCGGCACTTTGCCGATCACGACCCGCTCGGACGACGCTCGCAAGTTGCTTGAAAAAGCGATCGACCAGTACGAGAACGTGCTTCTAGAAATGTCCGTGGACAACGCCCACAAGGCGGCCAACAAGGATTCGCATTTCGCCCTGGCCTACGCGATTTGGTCCTATGCCGCCAGCCGCAGCCAACCGGTCCCCGATGCATTGCAGAAAGCCAAGGCTCTTGCCTCCAAGGCGAGCCCCGATGAACAGCTCCTCGTCAATTGGCTGGTGGACGTGCAGCAGGGAGACAACCTGGCCGCCATCGGCGCGATGAATGACCTCCTGGCACGCTTTCCCAACGACAAGCACGTCCTGTATCTCACTTCGGAATGGCTCTACTTCCAGCAGGACTACGATCGCTCGCGGCGGATGATGGAGAAGATCGTCGAGATCGACCCGAATTTTCCGCCGGCGCTCAACATGCTGGGCTACACCTATGTCGAAACTGGCGACCCCGATCCGGCCAAAGCCATCAGTTCCTTGAAGCGCTACGCCGCTCTGCAACCGAATCAGCCGAATCCCGAGGATTCCCTCGGCGAAGTTCTTCGCTTTGCCGGCGACGATCAGGGCTCGATCGAACACTACGGCAAGTCTTTAAAGATCATCACGAACTTCATCACGTCGCAAGTCGGCTTGGGTGATACCTGCTCGCTGATGGGCGACTATGCCCGGGCCCGCACGGAATATGACAAGGCGGTCCCTATGGCGACCAATTCCCGCGATCGCCTGCACGCCCAATTTCAAAAGGCACTCGTCTATTTCTGGGAAGGCCAACCGGAACAAGGCCGCAAGGCGCTGGACTCGCTGCTCGAGGAAGCCCGGCGCAAGAAAGATCCTTACGCACAGTTCGAGATCGGATTTGGTCACGCAGCTCTAGCCGCGGACGCCGCCAGCGAGCTCGAGCAGTTGCGCGCGCCTCGAAACGTCGGTGGAAAAGCCGGTGAGCGGGATGAGCGAGCCCGACCGTCACATTTCTTGGGCCTCGGTGGTGCGTGAAGAAGCACGCGTCGCAGCTCTCGGTGGACGCCGTGCTGTAGCACAAGAAGCCATCTTCAAGCTCGAAAGTTCCGCGGCTCTTACGCGCGACCTCATCGTCGAGAACAGTTACGAATCCGCGAAGGGCTATCAATCGTTCGTGCAAGGCGACTTCACGTCCGCCGTCGATGAGCTAGCCGCCGATCCGCACTCGCAGCTCGCGCTTCAGCAGCTCGCGCTCGCCCAAGAGAAGCTGGGCAACACGGCCGCAGCGGAAAACGCCCGCACGCGTTTGAAATACCAGCGCGCGGCAACCGTCGAGTGGTACCAGGCGACGCATTCCGCTGCCGGCGAAACCCACTAATTCCAAATAAAAAACCGCGCTGGCGTCGCAGAAATTGCTGCGGCGCCGGCGCGGCTGCTTTTCTCGTTCCGAACTCAGGCCTTTTTCAGCCGCCGGACCAGCCAGATGAGAATTACCGCTCCGGCGAACGCCACGAGGATCGAGCCGATCAGACCAACCGCCGCGATCCCGACAAGCCCGAACAGAAATCCGCCAGAATCGCGCCGACGATCCCGACAACGATGTCCATCAAGATTCCGAATCCGCCGCCCTTCATCACTTTTCCAGCAAGGAACCCGGCGACGAGCCCGACCAGAACCAACCAAATCAATCCGGACACCGTGACGAACATGGCGCCCTCCAAAAGGGATTTGAGACCCAGTGATGGCCTACAACTAGAGCGTTCCCTTGCCGAATGTCAGCCGCAAGCCGGTCGACAACAACAAGTCGTTGCCTTTGAGCCCGGTAAGCGGGTTGCTGATGTAGCGCTCGCCGAAGGTCATCTGCCAGCTTAGCCACGACTTCAACTTCGTCGCCGCGGTGGCGTCGAATTGGAAGCGGTACTGGCCTGTATCGCTAACGTTGGGAAAGAACGACGCTTTCTCACTGAACGTCGTGCGGGTGTTCACCTTCATGTCCAATTCCTCCCCCGCCACGATTTCGCCCGTCTTGCGCGTCACGCTGGTTAGAACGTCTGGCGGATTCGGCGAAAAATATTCTTGCTCGAAGTCTCCGCCACCGAACACATCGAACGTGGTGTTGTCGGTCTTGATCACGTGATACCCAAGCCCGCCGCCCAAGGTGTTTCGCAAGTCCAAGTGCTGGAACTCGTCGTACTGGAAATCAGTGAAACCAAAGACGAACGTACGATCGCTGACGTTCAAGTCGCCGCGGACGCCGCCCAGAATGGCGTGCGCCGTCGTGCGGCTGGGCGGCGTCGTGTCGTCCGTGGCGTAGATAGCCGTCGTATACACCGAGATTTTGTCCCGCGTTGTCTGACGCACTGCTTTTGCCGCCAGGGTATAACTCAGCGTCGCAGAATTCCCGCGCGTTACGCTCAACCCGGTATCCAGCAAGCCGGTCCAGAAGTCGGTCAGGCGCGGATTCTTCAGCCGGTCGATTTCCGTGTCGTAAGATTTCTCCTCGTCGTCGTTCCGCACCGTCACCACCGCGTCTTTTGGCGTGGTGATTTCTCCGGTGGTTTTCGTCTCTACCTCAAACTTCCCGTCCGCGGTCGCCACCGTGCCGACCACCGTCTGCCCGTCTTTCAGTCCCAAATGCAGCGGCTGCGACGACACAATCGAGGTCACCGCGTCCCACTGCACGTTGACGTCGCCCGCCAAATCCGTCTTGATGAGCAGCGTTTTCGCGTCGGACTTCACAATCGTGCCGGTTAGCCGGTCGCCGTTCTTCAGTGTCACCTGATCGGCTCGCGCACCCACCGCGAGCAAGCACAAACCCACTCCAATGAGGACACTTCTACGCACAGTCGTTCTCCTTTATCTGGCTTTCTTACCGCAATGGGCTCAACCCACCCCTGGACACCGCGATGAGTCGATGCTGGGCTTCCTGAGAAAGACTGACTAGCTTACCGAATCTGCTGGCCGATGCCAACGCGATTCCTCGCGTTGCTGACTTTCGCTTTCTCGTTCAGGTATACTCGGGCGCTTCCAGTCATGTGCCCACGCCGTTCCTTGATGGCCGAGCGTTTCTTTTTTGGAGATTGCGGAGAAATGATGATTTCGCGGACTCGCCTACTCGCCGTTTCGGTCCTTGCTCTTTTGATCTTTAGCGCGGCTTGCTCGCAAGCGCCCGCCCAGAAAGAGGTACCGGCCGCAGCCCAGCCCGCTTCCGCTTCGCATCCCACGATTGTCTTCATGACCGACTTTGGTACCGCCAACGACGCGGTAGCCATCTGCCGTGCGGTGATCTTCGGCATCGCGCCGGATTCGCGCCTCACCGACATCACCCACCAGGTGACGCCCTTCTCGATCGAAGAAGGTTCGCGATTTCTCTTTGGCGTCACGCCGTACTACCCCGCTGGCACTGTCTTTCTAATCGTCGTCGATCCCGGCGTAGGCACCTCGCGCAAAGCCATCATCGCAAGATCGAAGAAAGGACAATACTTTGTCGCTCCCGACAATGGCGTGCTCACCCCGGTCCTCGATCGCGATGGCCTGGACTCCGCCCGCGAAATCACCAATCAGCACTGGATGATCCAGGCGCCCGTTTCCTCCACGTTTCACGGTCGCGACATTTTTTCTCCTGCCGCCGCGCATCTTGCCGCCGGCTGGGATTTCAACCTCGTCGGCCCCGTGGTGCCGCAGCTCGTTCGCCTCACCGTTAAGACCTCCACCACCACTGATAAGGGAATCGACGGGGACGTCATCGGGTTGGACGATCCGTTTGGTTCGCTCGTTACCAACATTCCGCGCGAAGAGTTCAACAAACTCGGCTACGTCCTCGGCGACAAAGTCGCCGTGCAGATCAACAAGAAGCCGGTCACCGCTCCCTACGCCAAGACATTCATGGACGTCCCGGTCGGCGCCTTGCTTCTCTACATCGACTCGCGCGGCCGCGTAGGCATCGCCATCAACCAGGGTAGCTACTCCAAGAAGTTCAACATCGAGCCGCCCGCCGCTATCTTCATCCCGAACAAGCACACTCACATCAAGACGTTGAAACCCAAAAAGCGCTGACCCGGCCTACGTGGAGTGCAGCGGCTCGCTGCCGCCTTCAGGCCGTCAACCCCACGCCGAGTTCATATGCAGCGTGATTGGCCGCGAAAACGCTGTCGCCAATGCCCTCTTCAACGCGTAAATTTATCCCGATTCCCCTGTAACCTTTCCCGGGTAGGTCAGTATTCACTCTACGCAAAGGCAATTCAGCGCCGATGCAGAAATGACTGCGAATGAAGTTGGTTCTCGACGAGGATTTGATGCTCCAAGTGCGTGACGGCGAAGCTGAGATGCTGGGCGTGTTGTTTGACCGCTACCAAGCGCCCCTCTTCAACTTCTATACTAAGATGACGCAAGACCGCACGCTCAGCGAAGACCTCGTGCAAGACGTCTTTCTTCGCATCCTGCGCTATCGCCAAACCTATCGCCCCGGAACGCCCTTCCGTACCTGGATGTACCAAATCGCACGTAACGCGCGTCTCGATCACGCTCGCAAGGCCCGCCCCGAGACTACCTTCGATCCCGAAACAGCCGCTCCAGTCTCGCCATCCGATCCCGCGCAACAGAAACAGGAAGCCATGCTCCTCCAGCGCGCCCTGATGCAGCTGCCCGAAGACAAGCGCGAAATCCTGATTCTCAGCCGCTTCCAAGAACTCAAGTACGACGAAATCGCCCGCCTGATCGGCTGCGAAGTCGGTGCTGTCAAGGTGCGTGTCCATCGCGCGCTCCAGCAGTTGCGCGAGATCTTCCATCAACTCGAGCGCGGTGCCGCCACAAAACAACAGGATCGAACAGGGGGGACGTTCCCCTCCTCAAGGACTTGGCAATGAACTGTGAACAGATCACCGCACTCTTGCCGGACTACTTACAAGGGACTCTAGGCCGAGCGCAGGCCGAAATGGTCGAAGCGCACTGCCAGAGTTGCGCGACCTGCCTCGATGAAGTCGCAGTCTGGAAGAAGCTCTCGCTCCTTCCATCCGAACAGCCAAGCACTGAGTCTCGCGCACGTTTTGAAGCCATGTTGCATGCGTATCCGACCGCCAGCGGAGACCAAGCCGCCGTCGCCGTTGCGGACGCAAAGCGCACCTCCGGCTGGAGCACCTTAGTCCACTGGTTCCGTTCGCCCTTAGGTGCGGTCGCGTGGAGCGCCGCTCTCCTCGTGATCGGCGTCTTCTTCGGCATGCGCCTGAGCAACGCCGACTCATCTGGCTCTCGCTCGCAGGACATCGCGGCCATGCACTCCGAGCTCACCAACATGCGCCAACTGGTCGTTCTTTCGATGCTGCAGCAGCAATCGGCCGGCGAGCGCCTGCAAGGCGTGAGCTGGAGCAGTCGCGAAGATCATCTCGACCCGCAAGTGCAGTCAGCCCTGTTGCACACGCTGCGATTTGACGGCAGCGTCGACGTGCGTTTGGCCGCGCTCGACGCTCTCAGCCGTCGCGCCAGCCAGCCGCAAATTCGCAAAGGTGTTGTCGACACACTCCAAGAGCAGCAATCGCCCCTCGTCCAGGTGGCGCTGATCGACCTCCTCGCGGAGTGGCGCGATCCCGATGCCACCCAGCGGCTCCGCAATTTTCAGCAAACCGCAAATCTCAACCCCATCGTCCGCCAGCGCGCGGAGTGGGCCGTAAGCAAGCTGCAGTAAGGAGAAACTCGTGCGCGGAACACCTTTCTACCGAATCGTAGCCATTTACGGCGTGGGCCTCCTTCTCTTGCTGCTCTGGCCCGCCAGCACCCGGCCGGTGGCGCACTCCGCAAAAGCTGCCCTGCGATCGGTTTGCCGGCTGCTCCAGGTGGACCACGCCTACGCCGACCTTCTGCACGACCACGACTCGGACACCGATATGCCCGTCCGCGACCACGAAACGATCCGGAAATCTTTCTCGATGCCGGCCGCTGCGCACAAGTCCATCGAGGTCGATAACATCTTCGGCTCGATTGAAGTCGGCGGCGGCACCTCCGATCAAGTGGAATTGGTCGTCGAGAAGGCAACCCGCGCCGAGTCCAAGGACGCCCTCGAGCTCGCCCGCAAAGAGGTCACTCTCGATATCACCCAGCAGGAAGGCGTGCTGAAGCTCTACGTCAACGGCCCGTTTCGCTGCAACTGCGACGACTGCCGGGACTCGCGCCGTCGCGATAGCGAAGGCTACATCGTCAAGATGGATTTTCAGCTCCGCGTTCCTCGCGACATCGACACCAAAGTGAAGACCGTGAATGAAGGCAACGTTGTGGTCCGCAACGTCACCGGCAATTTCATCGTTCGCAACGTCAATGGCGACATCGAGATGGACCACGTGGCCGGCTCCGGCACGGCGCACACCGTCAACGGCCCCGTGAAGGTATCTTTCCGCGAGAATCCTCGCGAGAACTCCAGCTTTCAGTCCGTCAACGGCAACATCGAGCTTTCTTTCGTGCGCGGCCTCTCCGCGGACTTCCGTTTCAAGACCTTCAACGGCGGCATTTACAGCGATTTCCCCGTCACCGCCCTGCCCGTCCACGCTATGCAGGAAGACCACCGCGACGGGAAAACAATTTTTCGCGCCGATCGCTTCACCGGAGCACGCATTGATTCCGGCGGCCCAGAGATCAAGATCGAAAATCTAAATGGAGACATCCGTATTCTCGAAAACCATGAATAAAACTAACCGGCAGTTTCAACCAATCTTTATCGGGGTCGCACTCGCGGTCCTCGGCGTTTCGCTCGGTGGCTCACCAGCGCAAGCCCAGGCACAAACGCAAACACAATCCGGCGCGGATCGCGTCTCGGTGACTCTCAGTGACCCGGCGCGACCCGCGCTTGTGAAAGCAGGTCTCATCGATGGCGGCATCACCGTGAAAAGCTACGATGGCAAAGAAGTGATCGTGGAAGCGCGCGCTCGCAACCGCGAAAGCGCGCCGGAGGACGGCCCGAAGCGTATCAACGTCTCCTCGACAGGCCTAACCGTTGAAGAAGAAAACAACCAGGTGCACATCAACACCGATTCCTTTGCCCGCCCCATCGACCTGACCATAACCGTTCCGGTGCACACTTCTCTCAATCTGCGGGCTGTGAATGATGGCGACATCGTGGTCACCGGCGTCGACGGCGAACTCGACATCGACGATGTCAACGGTTCGGTCACGCTCAGCAACGTCTCCGGTAGCGCCGTCGCCCATGCCTTGAACGGCCATCTGCACGCCACGTTCAACCGCGTCAATCCTCAAAAGGCGATGGCCTTCAGTTCCTTGAATGGCGACATCGATGTCACCTTCCCCGCCGATCTCAAGGCCAATGTCAGCCTGCGTTCCGATCGCGGAGACGTCTTCAGCGATTTCGATGTGCAGCTCCAAGCCGCGGCATCCAAGCCGGTAGTAGAAGACGGCCGCGCCAACGGCGGCAAATACCGCGTCAAAATCGACAAGACCGTTCGCGGCACCATCAACGGAGGCGGCCCAGAAATCCAATTCACCAACTTCCAAGGCCAAATCTACATCCGTAAAGCCGGCGCTCCGCGTTGAGGCGCAAGCTGTTAGCTTGTCGTCCGCTTCTTATGCTTCTTGCCTTTCGCGCTCTTTTTCGCTGAAGCGTTTTTCGCTTTCAGCTTCTCATTGTCCGCCGCAAGCGCAGCGTTGTCTTTCGTCAACGCATCGACGCGCCCTTGCAGGTCGGTGTTTTCCTTCTCGACTTCCGACACTTTCGCTTTGAGCTGTTCGTTCTCCTGCCGGGCCTTGGTGTCCTCGCAAGCGATCAGCGGCAAACCGAGCGCCATCGCGAGCACCACACTCAGTATCGTGTTCTTCCGCATTCTCTCTCTCCCCCAAGAACGTACTCACCCACCGTCACAGCGTATCATCCCACCGGCACCGCCAAACTCTGGTTCGCGTAGAGAAGTGGTTCTAATCACAGTTCACCCGTGATTCACCAAGTCGCGCTCATAATAAAGCAATTGCACGCCAATCCCCGAAAGTCCTGGAAGCATATTCTTTGACTGGATGTGAGTGACTCGTCCGGCGAATCGCCGAATGCCCGCCTTCACTCCCGTGACCCGCTTTGGCATTTCCAGCAGGACTTCCAAGGCTTCACCGACACACAGGGCAACACTTGTGGCGAAGTAAACACCTCTCGTCGAGATGTTAATTGCCTCAGCTCGATGCTCGCCTTCGGATAATGTCTCCATGCGATGAAAAGACAGAGGAGTATGCAGCTTGAAACGTGGCGTGATTCGATGCTCGTGCCTGGCCATGACTTCTCCTTCATTCGCCTGTGAAGGGTATGGCAGGCACCGTCAACCCAGATAACGGGAGAATCACTGTCACACAGCGCAGTGCGCAGAACTGTCCCAAAGGGCACAGTTAATGCTTAGGATTTTCTAATCTTTATTAGGCGGACCAATTACCATCTTCGGCTGCTCGCAGGAATTCCTGACTCCCCACTTGCCTGATGCAGGCGCTCACCGGAGAGGCGCCTTCCAGACGCCTGTGAGCCATCCAGCTCTCTCCATCAACTTCGCCACTTCCTCCAATTGCTTTTTCCACGCGCGGGGCAAACAATATCGTCCAGCCGGGTTTCGGCCCGCCGAGGTAACTCACCATGCCTGAAGCCGTAATCGTTTCTGCCGTCCGCACGCCCGTCGGCCGGGCCTACAAAGGTTCGCTCCGCTCGACGCGGCCCGACGATCTGGCCGCGCTGGCCATCAAGGAAGCGCTTGCGCGCGTGCCTGGGCTGGACGCTAAGGAAATCGACGACGTGATCCTGGGTTGCGCCATGCCCGAAGGTGAGCAAGGCATGAACGTCGCGCGCATTGCAGCCCTGCGCGCCGGGCTGCCCGTGGAAACTTCCGCGATGACCATCAATCGTTTCTGCTCGTCCGGCCTGCAAGCCATCGCGCTTGCTGCCGAGCGCATTCGCGGCGGCTCCGCGGAAGTCATCGTTGCCGGCGGAACTGAATCCATGTCGCTCGTTCCCATGGGCGGTAACAAGATTTCCCCGAATCCCTGGCTCGTTGATCACTATCCGGACGCGTACATCAACATGGGCTTGGGCACGGAAAATATCGCGCGCAAATTCGGAATTCGCCGCGAACAAGCCGATCAATTCTCGGCGGACTCCCACAAAAAGGCTCTCGCCGCCATCGCCGCAGGCAATTTCAAGGACGAAACCATCCCCGTCGAAGTAAAGATCACGTCGCTCCCTAATGGAAACGGCGCTTCTTCTAAAGCGAAGGCCTCACCCAAGCCTACGACGCAAACTTTTGTTTTCGACACCGACGAGCTTCCTCGCGCGGACACTTCGCTTGATATCTTGGCCAAACTGAAGCCCGCGTTTCATGTCAAAGGCACGGTCACCGCGGGAAATAGCTCGCCGATGAGTGATGGCGCCGCCGCCTGCGTGATCATGAGCGACACACGCGCCAAATCCCTCGGCCTCAAGCCACTCGTGCGTTTCGTCGCGTATGCCACCGCCGGCTGCCCCCCCGAGGAGTTCGGCATCGGCCCGGTCTTCGCGATTCCCAAAGCGCTCAAGCTCGCCAATCTCTCGCTCGGCGACATCGCCGTCATCGAGCTCAACGAAGCTTTCGCCGCACAATCGCTCGCCGTCATCCAGCAAGCGGGCCTCGATGCTTCTCGCGTCAATCCCAACGGCGGAGCCATCGCGCTTGGCCACCCGCTCGGTTGCACCGGGGCGAAACTCACTGCTACGCTGATTCGCGATTTGCAGCGCAAAAATGCGCGCTACGGCATGGTCACCATGTGCATTGGCGGAGGCATGGGCGCCGCAGGCATTTTTGAACGCCTTTGATGCAACGCTACGCCGCCGCTATGCGTTTAACTTGTCAGAGCCTTAGGAGCAACGTAAGATTTCGCGACCATGAGACCAGCCTTGTATCTGCCGTGCGCCTTGTTGCTGTTCGCTGGCGGCGTTCACGCGCAAGCGCTATCACCGAATAACTCCGGACAGAACTCCGGCACGCAAGATGCGTTGGAAGCGGCAGCTTCCGCGGTGCAGCAGGAAGTGGTCCCGCTGAGTGCGGAGCCTCATCATCGCCTCGTGCTGCAAAATGCCTTCGCTCGGGTCTATAACGTCTCAGTTCAACCCCTCGACGCCACATTAATTCACAAGCACGATCTGCCTTATTTGGCGTTGAACCTCGGGCCTGCGGACCTCGAAAATCTTGTGGTCGGCAAACCGGAGGCGCGAATCGTCTTGCAAGATGGCCAGGTTGTCTACTCACCTGGCGGATTTGCTCACGCTGTACGGACCGACTCTGGAATTGCGTTTCGCAACGTCACCGTGGAGCTTGCCAAGCCGCAAGGTACGGCCCGAAACATCTGCAAACAAATCGTTGCCGGGCCGCTCGGCACGTGTCCAGAGCAGGCCCAGGGCACCGACAAGAAAACGGCGCCTGTAGCTGCCGATGACGACATTCCCTACTTCGAGACAGACGAGGTTCGTGTTGATGTGATCAAGGTTGCGGGAGGAAAAGACTACATCGAAGAGTCGCCGAAACTTGATAGCCTCCTCGTCGCATTGACAAACGCGAATCTGGACGCGAATCTCGGCGGCCAGCACATCTCGTTTCTGCACGATGGCGATATTCTGTGGATGCCAGCGGGCGCGCACCGCAAAGTGGCGGATTTCCTCGGCACGCGCTCCAGTTTCTTGCTCGTGTCGTTCAAGGATTCTGCTGTCTCGTCAAAGCCATAACCTCTATTGCAGCTCGTTTCGGAGACAAACTTGAATACGCTGGAGTTTACGGCGCTGGTCGGACTGGGGTCGGTGCTGGCGGGTTTTTTGGGGGCGCTGACGGGCCTTGGCGGCGGAGTGGTGATCGTGCCGCTGCTGGCGTTGGTGTTTCATGTGGACATTCGGTACGCGATCGGAGCGGCACTGGTTTCGGTGATTGCGACGTCGAGCGGGGCGGCTGCGGCTTACGTGCGAGAGGGCTACTCGAACATTCGCGTGGGAATGTTCTTGGAGATTGCCACGACGATAGGGGCGCTGGTGGGCGTGGGTGTCGCGCTGCACCTGCGAGCCTCGGTGATCGCGATTATTTTCGGCGTGGTCCTGATCTATTCAGCGTACACATCCTTTCGGCAGGGCCCCCACGCGGCGGAAGACCTTGGCGCGGACCGCATCGCGACGTGGTTACGGATGGATGGGACGTATCCCACCGAAAACGGGTTGGAGAGCTACCACGTGCGGGGGGTGCCGCTCGGATTCTTGCTGATGTTTGTGGCCGGCGTGATTTCGGGATTGCTGGGAATCGGGTCAGGGGCCATCAAAGTGCTGGCCATGGACAAGGCGATGAAGCTGCCGTTCAAGGTTTCGACCACCACGTCTAACTTCATGATTGGGGTGACCGCGGCCGCTAGCGCGGGAATCTACCTCAGCCGGGGTTACATCGATCCGGGCCTGGCAATGCCGGTGATGCTTGGCGTCTTGGTGGGTTCGCTGGCGGGGGCGCGGGTGCTGGCGGGCGCGAAGGTGGGAGTGCTGCGTGTTGTGTTCAGCGTGGTGATTGGGGTCCTGGCGGTGGAGATGATTTATAGCGGATTGACGGGGAAATTCTGAAGGCCGATGAAGGAAGTAACGAGGTCAAGACAAAAGATGATTGAAGCGACGGTGCAGCGCGCAGATCAGCGGATTGACGAGATTATGGGGACGGTGCTGCGGACCGGAGTTGTGCTTGCGGCGGTTGTGGTTCTCGCGGGCGGTGCGCTTTTCTTGAGTCGACACCGCGTTCCGGTGACGAACTATCAAGTGTTTAAGGGTGAGCCAGCGGAGTTGCGGAGTATCTCGGGGATTTTCCGGGAGGCGGGCGGGCTTCGTGGGCGGGGGTTGATTCAGCTGGGGTTGCTGACTTTGATCGCTACACCTGTGGCACGGGTGGCGTTTTCGTTTTTTGCGTTTTTGTACCAGCGGGATTGGACGTATGTTTTGGTGACGGTCTTGGTGTTAGGACTTTTGTTCTATAGTCTTTGGGGGGGACATAGAGGATAAAGAGGAAGAACGGAATCAACACAGAATTCACTAGGCCGGAACACCCTTCAAGGCTCAGGGTAACCCGAGGTCACAGAGAAGAGACAACTAACGCAGACGGAAGAGACAACGCGGTTCTCAGGGCGTAGAATCAGATTCCGCGAGTACATAGGGCCCTCCACTTATTAGCCGCTGGAATGAAGGAGAACATCGATGGCTACCGCAACTTTGAACAGGACCGCAGCGAAGGGCGGGAGTTTTCTGCTGGAGTCGCCATTGGCGTCGGACGTGTTTACTCCGGCGGACCTGACGGATGACCAGAAGCTAATCGGGCAGACGGCGGAAGAGTTCGTGACCAAGGAAGTGATGCCGCTGGTGAAGGACCTAGAGAACAAAAAGCCCGGACTGATGGCGGAGATGGTGAAAAAGGGCGGCGAGTTGGGGCTGATGGGCGGCGGCGTTCCGGAGCAGTATGGCGGGGCCGGGCTGGACAAGATCGCGACGACGGTGCTCACGGAGAAGCTGTCGATCTACGGCGGGTTTGCGGTCACGCACGGGGCACACGCGGGCATCGGGACCCTGCCGATCGTTTACTTTGGGACGGAAGAGCAGAAGAAGAAGTATTTGCCAAAGCTGGCGACCGCGGAATCCATCGGAGCGTATTGCTTGTCGGAGCCGCAGGCGGGATCGGACGCGCAGAATTCGCTGACGCGCGCGGAACTGAACAAGGAAGGCACGCACTACATCCTGAACGGCCAAAAGATGTGGATCACCAACGGAGGGTTCGCGGATGTGTATGTGGTGTTCGCGAAGGTGGATGGGGAGAAATTCACGGCGTTCATCGTGGAGCGGACATTCCCCGGTTTCAAGCCCGGAAACGAAGAGCACAAGATGGGAATCCATGGCAGCTCGACTACGCCGATCTTTTTGGAAAATTGCAAAGTGCCCAAGGAAAACGTGCTGCACGAAATCGGGCGTGGGCACATCGTGGCGTTCAATATCTTGAATGCCGGGCGATTCACGCTGGGCGCATCGGCGGTGGGTGGGTCGAAGCATGTGCTGATGACGGCGTCGAAGTATGCGAAGGAGCGTAAAGCGTTTGGAAAGCAGATCGGCGACTTCGGGATGATGAAGGAAAAACTCGCGGAGATGGCGATTCAGATTTTCGCGGTCGAGTCGATGGTATACCGAAGCGCGGGAAACATGGAAGCGGCGATGGCGGCGGCTTCGACGTCTGCTGGAGATAAAGTCCAAACGACGATGAAGGTGCTGGAAGAATACGCGATCGAGAGCTCGATTTCGAAGGTATACGGCAGTGAAATGCTGGATTTCGTGGTGGATGAAGGGGTCCAGATCTTCGGCGGGTACGGCTTTCATGAGGATTATCCGGTGTGCCGCGCGTACCGCGATTCGCGAATCAACCGCATCTTTGAGGGCACGAACGAGATCAACCGCATGCTGATCATCCAGATGCTCATGAAGCGGGCGATGAGCGGGCAACTGGCGCTGATACCCGCGGCGATGAAGCTGGCGGACGAAATCTTGGCGGGGCCGTCGTTCGAGGAAGCGTCGGAGGGAGTGCTGGCAGACGAAGCGCGCGTGCTGGGAAACGCGAAGAAGATGTTCCTGCAGGCGGCGGGCGGCGCGGTGCAGAAATTCCGGGAAAAATTGGCGGATGAACAAGAGTTGATCGGAGCGCTCTCGAATATGGTGATGGAGATTTACGCAATGGAGTCTTGCCTGCTGCGCGCACAGAAGGCCGCGGCAGCGAAGGGCGAAGGGGCGGCGAGCGTGATGATCGACGCGACGCGGGTGTTCATCGCGGATGCGGCGGAACGCGTGGAGCACGAAGCCAAACGCGCGGTTGCGGCGGTGCATGAAGGCGACATGCTGACCACCCAGATGGCAGTGCTAAAGCGGTTTGGGAAGAGGTCGGCGGTAGACACGATCGCGCTGCGGCGGCGCGTAGCAGCAGCGGTGCAGGCGCAGGACCGATACCCGTTCGAGGGCCGGTAGGCAAGTTCACGGGACCTAGAGTAGAAAAAGCACCCGCCGCGGTCGGCGGCCGCTACAAGGGCCGGGCGTTCCGATTTGGCGCCATTACTCGGCGAAGGTCATGCGGGCTAGTTCTTCTTGAAGGCGCTTGCGTTCAGCGGGATCGGTGGCTTCGGCGAGGCGGTCGGTGATCTCGAAGAACCGCTTGTGCTGGGCTTCTTTGGCTTGCAGACCGGTTTCGATCAAATCGACGAGAACGCGGCCGGCGCTGGTCTTCTTATTCTCAGCAAGGGCGAGAACGCGCTTGGCGATGCGTGCCGGGAGAGAGACGCGCTGGCGTACGGAGCTGTGAACGGTGGCCATGTTCCCATTGTGCAACGGGTGACGGAGCGGTGGAGCTGAGCGTAGACCAAGAGTAACGGCGCCCAACCCCGCCCAAGGAACAGGGTTAGTCTTGCGGTAACGCGACCCACGGCAGTTCCCATTTGGTCGCCTATAACCTCTTAAAATTGAGAGTTGCAATCTTTCGCGCGGGGCGTGAAAAGGAGTGGCTTGGGATGTCTCGGAAACTGCCAATCTTGGCGCTTTTCGTGGTCGGGCTTCATGTGTGTGAAGTGCTGATTCTGGGCACCTCGCCGGCCGGATCGCTGATCGCCAACTCGTTGCAGATGATCGCCTGCGGTCTCGGCACGGCGATGACGTTCGGGGCCTCGCGGCGAGGGCGAGGATTAAGCCGGCCATTCTGGCTGCTGATCAGCGCCGGCTTGGCGACCTGGGGCGTGGCCAACCTGGGATGGATGTATTACGAAAATTGGCTGCACGTTGCAGTGCCAACCCTATCGATCGTCCGCTTCCTGTTTGACTCGCAAGGGGTGTTTTTCGCGATCGCTCTGTTTCTGGACAAAGAGAAGGACTCATCGCGCTTCGATCTGGAAACGCTGCTCGATTCCTTGCAGATAGCCGTGGTGTTTTTCTCCGCGTTCTTCGGGATGTACTACGTCCAATTGTTAAGCGGCGCGAGTATCGCGAACGCTAACCTGTTCATGACGTGGATCTACGAGATCGTCAACGTAGGGTTGACGGTTCTCGCCGGAATCCTGACGGTAAGCGTGCACACGCAGCGGCTGCGCTCGCTGTATGGCGGGCTGACGCTATTTTTGCTGGTGAACGCGCTCGGGTCGGGCATCGCCGACTACGTGCAAAGCATATACAACGTGCAGACTGGAACGTGGTACGACATCGGCTGGACGGTGCCGTTTCTGGCGTGCGCGATCTGGGCGTCGCGATGGAAGGAACCGGCAGAGACGGTCGCGGAGGAGGCAAAGCTCCGAGGCAAAACACTGGCCGCGGTGGCGGCAAAAAACGCCATGCTGGGACTCGCGCCGCTGACGGTTCTGGCTGTCGTGGCGCACCTCGCACCGGAATGGCGGGAACTGGGCTTCGTGCTGCTGGGAGTTTCGATCACCTGCTATGCGGCACGCCTGATTGTGAGTCAATACCGCGAAGTGAAGGCGGCGGCGGTGGTGCGGCGACACACGCTGGCAATGGATTCGGCAATGGATGGCATGGCCATCGTCTCCGGGACGGGCAAGTACACGTATGTGAACGCGGCGTTTGCGCGAATGATGGGATACGCGAATCCGGAGGTGGTGATCGGGAAACCGTGGCGGGAGATTCACAATCCGAGTGACGTCGAACCGGTGGCGAACGAAATGCGGAAAGCACTGCCCCGGGACGGACGATGGTTCGGTCCGGTGGCAATTCACCGCAACGGCGGCGCGTTGCCGGTGGAAGTAGCGATCACGATGCTGCCTGAAGGCGGCGTGGTGACCATTTGCCGGGATGTCTCGGACCGGCGGAGCGCGGAGCAATTCCGCGCGGAAGCCGAGGCGAAGTATCAGACGCTCGTCGAACAGGTGGCGGCGATCAGCTACATCGCGGAACTGGGCATGGATGGCCAGTGGCTGTACGTCAGCCCGCAAGTGGAAACCATGTTCGGATTTTCCGTGGATGACTGGCTGGCAGACTCACGGACGTGGACTCGACATATTCATCCCGACGATCTCTCGGTAGCGGAAACGGCTGAAGAAGCAGCCAAACGTGGAGAGCGTTATCAGGCGGAATACCGGGTGATTCGCAAAGATGGGCGCGTCATCTGGGTGAGCGACACGGCGGTGGTGGTTCCTGGCAGCAACGCGCACCCTTTGATGGAAGGCATCATTGTGGATATCACGGACCGCAAAACGCTGGAAGGGCAACTGCAGCAGGCGCGGCGCATGGAAGCGGTGGGCAGGCTGGCGGGCGGAATCGCGCACGACTTCAACAACTTGCTGACGATCATCAAGGGTTACACGGAACTGGGGCTGACGCGGGCGAAAAACCAGCCGGAAATTCGTGCGGATTTGGAACGGATTGAAGATGCGTCGGAGCGTGCAGCAGGGTTGGTGCGGCAGTTGCTGGCGTTCAGCCAGCGGCAGGTGTTGCAGCCGAAGGTGCTGGATCTGAACAGCATTGTCGTTGGATTGGACAAACTGCTGCGCCGCTTGATGGATGAAGACGTCGAGATGAAGACCATCGTCGGCCAGGATCTGGGAAGAATCAAAGCCGACCCCGGACAAGTGGAACAGGTGATCATGAACCTGGTGGTGAACGCGCGGGACGCCATGCCGGACGGCGGGCGGCTCACGGTGGAAACCGAGAACGTGGAACTCGACGGCGCGTACGCGAGAGACCATGTTTCAGTGCGTCCGGGCCATTACGTGATGCTGGCGGTGAGCGACACCGGCGTGGGGATGAGCGGGGACACCATCGCGCACATTTTTGAGCCGTTCTACACGACGAAAGAGAGCGGGCGTGGGACGGGATTAGGGCTTTCCACGGTGTACGGCATCGTGAAGCAAAGCGGGGGATACATCTGGGTCTACAGCGAGCCGGGTGAAGGGACCACGTTCAAGGTGTATCTGCCGCGCGTGGACGAGCCCGCGGATGCGCCGGCGGCGAAAAAAACGCTCGCAGCAGATCGCGCGGGAACGGAAACCATTCTGCTGGTTGAAGACGAGCCGCAGTTGCGGGAGCTTACACGCATGGCACTCGCGGCGCGAGGATATTCGGTGGTGGAAGCGGTTAATCCAGACGAAGCGGAACGCCTTGCCGAAAAATATGGCGCCAAGATTCATTTGCTGCTGACCGACGTGATCATGCCGGGAATCAGCGGGCGGGAGCTTGCGAAGCGGCTATCGGCGCGGCAACCGGCCATGCGTATTTTGTACATGTCAGGCTACACGTATAACGTCATCGCACAGGGTGGCACGTTGGAACGCGGGGTCGCGTTCTTGCAGAAACCTTTCACGCCTAGCGGGCTGGTCGAGAAGGTGCGCGAAGTGCTTGACGCTGCGGTTCCGGCGCGGTAGCAACTCGCGACGCTACACCATCAGCGAACTTCACTTTTCACTTGTGAGTCGAATTGTTTTTCCGGAGGCGGCCGACTGGCGCGCCGCATCCAGGATCTCCGTTACAACAAGATTCGTTTCGAGAGACGACGGGCCTTCAGGCTTCAAGCCTTCCAGAAGAACCGCGCGCAGGTAGGACAGAGGATCGTCGTAGGGCGCAGGGACCGGCTTGGCGGCGACTATTTGCTCCTCACCCTTGGGCAGGCGCACGCGAAGGTCGTCGCGCCTTACCGTGATCGCGCTGCCGGTCTGCCCGTACACTTCCATGTCTTTGCGGTCGAAGGGCCAGTTCCAAGAGGCCTGAAAGATGGCCTGGGCTTTGGGATAGGTGACAACGATGGTGGCTTCGTCGTCGACGTGGGGATAGACGTCGGGCTGGAGGTGCTGGGTGATGGCGGTCACGGTGTCGGGACGCCGCCCGTCCATCAGCCAAGTCATCAGGTCGGCGCCATAGCAGCCAAAGTCAAAGAGCGCGCCACCTCCGCCGAGTCTTGGATCGGTCAGCCAGGCGAAAAACTCCGGTGGTACGTTGATTGCTTTTGGTCCGGGATGGCCGTCGTGGACAACTACCTTGCGGATTTCGCCGATAGCGTTTTCGTGGACGAGATCGTACGCGGCGCGATTGCTGCGGTACCAGGTCGTTTCGTAGTTGACGAGGACGTGAATCTTACCCGACTGGGCCGCTTGCTGCATGGCGCGTGCATCCTCGTTGCTCACTGCCAGCGGTTTTTCCATCATCACCGAAACTCGGTGCTTTGCGCAGATTTCGACGGCGCAGCGATGGTCATAGGTGTTCGTATAGACGAGCGCCGCTTGCGGATGCGTGGCGTTCAGCATCTCGTCCAAATCGGCGTGCCACAAACTGTGATCGAGGCCAAACCGGGTGGCATATCGGTCGAAGAGTTCGCGGTCTTTCTCCGCGATGCCGACAATTTGGATGTCGTGGCGATCCTTGACGCGGTTGAAGAATCCCTCGGCGTGGCCGTGCGCGAGGCCAACCATAACAACGCGAAGCGAAACCGTCGAAGCCTCTGTGGCCGCAGGAGAAGCTTGGCCGGCCACGCGCGGCGCCGCGATGAATCCGGCGCAAAGAACGAATATGAAGATCGTATGTCGCATGGAGCCCTCCAACTTTGGCACCCGATGCTAACACTGGAGGGCTGCTTCGCGGGCGATGGCCCCATCGAGAAATGCGCACTAGGTTCCGATCTGGACTAGTTCCGGCTTGCTTCCGACGGGCGGGCTGCCTGGTCCCCAACGCGACGGCTGGATCGCTCGCCGCCGCAGTCGATTAATGACCGATCCGATCGCAATGGAGCTTCCGACGAAATGGCCTACCTTGAGGGGACCAGCGACCTTCTCACTGCGAATCCAGTGCAAGCCGCTGCTGGCCATGCAACCACATTGCGAGCAATCTGGCGTGCCGCCGAAGACGCAAGGCTCAACTCTGGTCTCCAGATCGGCGGAATAGTTGGCGGACATTTTCGAGAAAAGACAATCGGTGGGGCTGGTCGGCGGATGGAGGAAGGCCTGAGCGATCCCATCGTTCATGAGGAGTTTGGGGAATTTCTTGTGCAGTGGCGGCAACTGCTGCGCCAGAAATCTTCGGTCCTCCAGCGACAACATCTCCGCGCTCTGCTCGCCGATTTGCGGAGTATAGAGACTCACCCAAATACGATTGACTTCCGGGCGCGCATTCCAGAAAGCAATATATTCCTCGAAATAGTCGGCGCGTTCGAGCATCGGCCGAGTGACTACCCAGTGGACGTTGATCTCGCGACCGGCGATATTCTTGACGATGCGTTCGTACGTGGCAGGCTTTCGCCGGATGTCGTGATGTTCCGGCAAGCCGTCGACGGATACGGCGACGCGCAAGCGCGGCAGGTCCATCCACTCCATAGGGATTGGAATCACGCCGCTGGTAACGACCAAGGTGAAAATATTCATGGCACTGAGCGCGGGAAGAATTTCACTCAATTCGCGGTGCCGGACGAGCGGCTCGCCGCCGACCAGCGAAACGTGCATCGGACGGTGCCTGCGAACCAAATCGAGCACGCCATTGACGAGCGCGTCGCCTCGAAAATCGCTGAGTTCGCGGAGGACCCTGCCGCCGCCCAAATGAGAATCACCGTAGGCGTAACATCCGGGACAACTAAGCGGGCATTCGCGGGTGATTTCGATGGATAGCATGGGTGCTTTGCCGGTCAGGATTTTCCCCCACGCGCTTAATATCTCGCGGGGGGAGATGCTTGGATTGGGTTTTGTCGCATCCATACCCTGGTTTGATGCGTCGCAGTTACATCACGATGCACCACCCTCCGATGCTTTTTCTCGCACCTGAAAATATAGGAGTTTGCGCTGTATCCCGAGGGCAGCGTTCGATTCCTTCGTTTGTAGGAAATCGCGGGGAGTGTCAGGGTTTGGCTGGAACCACTTGAGGAGGATCGGCAGGTATGTTGGGCGGCGCCTCATTCGCGCCCTTGGGCTTGCCGACGGTCGCGACGCTCTCTACATTAAATTTCTTGTAGTCGGAATATCGGGTGACCTCGTTGACCTTGATTCCTTTCACCAGTAAAACGCGAACGCCGACGTGAGCTTCTTCGTACGTCGGCAGCCAGACCTCGTCATTGATAAAGGCTTGCTCGAAGGCGAAACTCGTCCCTTTTTGCAGGTTGGCCAGAACGCCGCCGGCGAATCTAAAATCGCCGGTAAAGTAGGCTTCGAGTCGCGCGACGTCGTGGGCCTTTTCGTCAATCCAGATGACGCCGGCCAGCTTCTGGACGATCTTCTCCACCATCTTGTGGGGCTTGAACTCCGGATTGCCTTCAAAGTCAAAAACCAGCACATCTTGCCCGCGGAACCGCTCGCGCCGCGGATTGACGAACTGACAGGCGCGAAGGAACGTTTCAATGCCGACGTCATCGTCGTCTTTTTCTTCTTTCCCTTCCTCCTTGGCTTTTTCTTCCTTGGCGTCTTTCTTCTCCTTGCGCTTCTGAATATCCTCAATCTCCTTTTGCGTCTTTTCGTTCTCTTTCTTCTGCTCGTCGTCGCTCAGCGGCTTGCCGTCTTTCTTCGTCAGGGTGGAGATCTCGTCGCCATCCAAGTAGAAAAACGAGTATTCCTTCAGGTCGTGCTTCGTGACCTTGCCCGTCTTGTCGTACTCCGTTTCTTCCTCGGAACGCGTGCCGGCGTAGTTCTCCTTGATCTTGTCGATGGCCTTCTGGTTGTCGTCAATTTCTTTGAAAAGCGTTTTCAGGTCCGGCAGCTGCACTTGTGATTTCTTGGGAAAGTCGAACACTCGTTCGCCAACCGTGCCGTTGATCGCCGCGCGGGTGACGCTGATCTCGTAGGCGTCGTTTGCGCGGTGCAGCTCGATTTTGTGCGGGATTTTCAGGCCGCTCACGTTGCGATAATCGCCGTAAAAGACTTCTTCTTCGATACCCCCGACTGTGGCAGCTTCCTTGACGACCAAATGCGTCTGGGGATCGAAAAAGACTTCACGCTTCAAGCCTGCCGGCGTAGTTACTTCGATTTGCAGAGCGTCGCTGCCGTGCACTTGCGCATGGCCGACAAGAGCAATGCCGAGCTTGTTCTTCTTGGCGTTGACCAGGCGCGAATTGTAGTACTGGCCAGCGGCTTCGAGTTGCGTGCCTTCGGTTCCGACTAGCGTCGAGATCTCGCCAGTGGCTGTCTGGTGCCACGCGGATTTCCCGTTGTACGCCTCGATGAGGGTTCGATCGCCCATAACAAGTTCCGAGTAGTAACGGTCCGGCAGTTTGGTGTCAAAAGTGTATGTTCCGCCTTTCCCGTCCGCCGTGTTGGAAAGGGTGCCTTCGATGGTGAGCGTCTGAACTTTCGACAGGGCCTTCGCGCCGCCCTGAGCCTTGATGTACTGATCGACGATCTTCTCGGCATCCTGAGCGCGAGTGGGCGCGCCCCAGCCAATCAAAACACCGGTGATGGTTGCAGCTAGAAGGGGTGTGCGCATGTAGCTCACTGGTATGAACGCAGCGCGACGGGAAAAGTTTCCCGCGATCTTAAAAAAAGACGCCCGCTACGAGGCAAGGATGAGCTATTCGTAGCGCAGCGCGATGATGGGGTCCACGCGAGTGGCCCGGCGAGCCGGGAAAAACGAGGCCGCAAGGGCGACCAGCAACAGAAGGATGGCTACTCCGGAAAACGTCAGCGGGTCGGAGGCGCTGACGCCGTAGAGAAAACTCTGCAGCAGTCGCGTGAAGAGCAAACTGCAGACCAGACCCATTCCCACACCCAGCAAAGCGAATCGCAGGCCCTCTCCGACGACGGCGCGAAAGACATCCGCGGCCTGCGCTCCCAGGGCGACCCGGATGCCGATCTCACTCGTGCGCTGCGTGACGGTGTAGGACATCACGCCATAGATCCCGACGGCGGCCAGCGTAAGGGCGAGGCCAGCAAAAATGCCAATGAGCCAGGTACGAAAACGCGGCTGAGCGACGGAAGCCGTCAGGTTGTCCTCCATAGTGCGCACCTTTATAAGGGGTTGATTGGGATCGATCTCCGCAAGCGCGCTGCGCAGAGCGGCGGCCTGGAGTTGCGGCTCTCCCGCAGTTCGCAGCACCACGGACAGCTGAAAAACCGGAAGCAACGCATCCGCCTGCCGGTAAGGCAGGTACATTTCGGACTGAGGATCGACGCCAAGGCCCGGAAGCACGTCGCCAACCACGCCCACGATTTCCATCCACGGCACTTCTTGCTCAGGTGTCGCTCCGATTTGCATTCGCTTGCCGATCGGACTCTCATCGTGGAAGAAAGTGCGTGCCATGGTGGCGTTGATCACCACGACGGCAGCCGCCTTCTCATTGTCCGCCGCGGTGAAAAGCCGGCCCTGAAGCAACGGCACCTTGAGCGTTTCCATATACTCCGGCGTAATCGTCCGGTATCCGGCGGCGGTGAAATCGTGAGGGCTTTTCGGCGGCCTTCCCTGGATATTGAAATGAATCACCGATCCGCCGCCGCTGACCGGTAAGAACGACGCTGCTCCGGCCGAACTTACTCCCGGCAGTGTCCTGACGCGTTCTACGAGGCGATCGAAAAATTGGTAGCGTTGTTCCGGCTTTGCGTAGGCGTTCTGAGAGAGGAATATCGGCTACCAGCAAATGGTCGGGGCGGAACCCAGGAGCGAGGTCCTGAAGACGCGAGAAACTTCGCAAGAGCAATCCTGAGCCGACGAGAAGCAGGGTCGCGAGGGCGATTTCCGTCGCGACTAGGATGCCGCGAAGCCGGTGTTGCCCAGGGCCGCTTGTCGACCCGCGCGATCCTTCGTTCAGTGTTTCGCGCAAATCGATCCTCGCGGTGCGCAGTGCGGGAACGATGCCAAAAGCCAGCCCAGTAACCACGGAAACGCCAATCGTGAATGTCAGGACCCAGGGATCCAGGCTCACCGTGAAAATCTGCGGTACGCTGCCGGCAGAAATCTTTAACAGCGGGCCCAAAGCGGCCCAACCAAGCAACAGCCCGAGCGCCCCACCCGCAACGGAGATCAACACGCTCTCGGTCAGAAGCTGCCGTACGACACGTCCGCGGCTGGCGCCCATCGAAGTGCGAATGGCCACTTCCCTGCCGCGCGATGCCGCCCGCGCGAGCAGAAGATTCGCCACGTTGACGCACGAGATGAGGAGCACGAAGCTCACTGCGCCAAGCAGCAGTAGCAGCGCGGGCCGCACGTTTTGCACCAGCTGGTCCTGCAAGCCCACAACTTCTCCACTGACGCCCGTGTTGTAGAGCGGATACTGCTGCTCCAAGCGTTTCGCAATGCTGATGATTTCCGTGCGCGCTTGTTCCCTGGAAACGTCCGCCTTCAGCCGCCCCACCGGGATAATTCCGGGGTGCCAATTGCGATCATCCGGCAGCGTTATTGCCCAGGGCATAAGGGCCACGAATACGTCCGCCGGCTGCAGGATTTGAAAGCCTGGCGGGAGCACGCCAACGACGGTGTAGGGCTTCGAGTCCAGGTTGATGGCTTGGCCGATGAGGTCGCGGGAGCCGCCGAAACGCCGCTGCCAAAAGCCGTAGCTCAACACTGCTACAGGAGTTCCGCCGGCGCGGTCCTCGTCTCGCGTAAACGTGCGCCCGACCATGGCATCGACGCCGAGAAGCCGAAACACGCCGGCCGTTGCCATGCGCGCGTTCAAACGCTCCGGCTCTCCAGCGCCGGTGACCGTCAGGGTGGTGGCGCGAGTAGCTTCGAGCGATTCAAACGAATGGCTCTGGTCGCGCCAATCCAGATAGTTGAGGTAAGAGATCGAGGCAAGCCCGGGTATGGCCGGGTTCTTTTCCAACGTAAGGACCAGGCGCGAAGGATCACGAAACGCAAGGGGTCGCAACAACACCGCATTTACAACGCTGAAAATCGCGGTATTGGCGCCAATGCCCAGTGCAAGCGTGAGGATGGCGATCGCCGTGAACGAGGGGCTCTTGGCCAGGAGTCGAAACCCATACCGCAGATCCTGAAGCAAAGTCTGCACGACCACACCCCCACAGAGTCGGTGTCTTATGCGTTCAGACGCGCGCCGAGCGCAAAACGTTTCGGCGCTTGTCAGGCTACTGGGCCTTCGGGCGGTTCAGGTATTTCTCGTAGAGCGCCTTGTGCTTGTTGTCGGTGGAGGTCAGTTGGCCCTTGATGAAGAGATAGCGCACATCGGTGGTCAGCTCAAGCGGATCGCCGTTGGTAACGATGACGTCGGCAATCTTGCCGGCCTCGAGGGTTCCGACTTGATCGGCGAGGCCAAAAATTTGGGCTGGATACAGCGTTACGCCCTTCAACGCTTCGTCGTAGGACAAACCGTGCGCTACGGCGTTGGCAGCTTGCTGGCCGAGCCGGCGGGCGAAGGAATTGTCGAAGCTGCCGAAGGCAACTTTCACGCCGGCGCCGGTGAGTTCCGCTGGCTGGGTGAGCAAGCGGTCGTAGGCGTCGTCTTCGTCAAGCGGCTCGGTGAGTGTGGGTCCGAGGACTACGGCAACATTCTTTGAACGAAGAAGGTCCTTCACCTTATAGGCTTCCGCGCCGCCGGCGAGGATCATTTTCAGCTTTTGCTTGTCGCAGAACTCAACGGCGTTGCGGATGTCACGCGCGCGATTGGCAAAGACCAACACGGGCAACTCGCCACGCGTGACCGGCACGAGCGCTTCGAGCTTGAGGTCGCGCTGGTAGTCGGCGGGACCTCCATGACCCATGGCCAGCGCGTAGTGGCGCGCCCGATCGAGCCACTCGGTCAGCTCAACAGCGCGCTTCTCGTATTCCTGCTTGGCTTCGGCGTATGGTTTTTGCTTTCTGGAGAACGTTGAGAAATCGATGGACTGCGTTTCGATCTGGGGCCAGTTTAGGACCATGGCCACACTTTTCTTGATGAGCATGTCGCTGATGGTCCAGCCAGCGAGATGAATCGCGGAGGCTTGCCCGCCCAGGATGCCTTGTCCGCCACCGGAATCGAATCCGCCACTCGCGGGTACGGCGAGAACTTCGGTGATTCCTGCGGCACGGGTGACGGGGATGTGCTCGCTCGAGGGCAGTATCGCTTCAGCCGCGACTACGTCCGGATTGAACGCGCCGGTTTCGGTGGCGTCCACGGTGGCGCTGACTGCGCCGATCTCGCGGAGTCCCATCTGTGTGATGGGATCGAAGAGACCCGGATAAACCTGCAGTCCTTTTGCGTCGATGATCTGCGCTCCGGCGGGAACGTCAACCGCAGTGCCCACGGCCGCGATTTTGCCGTCGCGGATAAGGAGCGTGCCGTCCTCAATGGCGGCGCCGGCGAGCGTGAAGATCTTCGCGTGGGTGATGGCGTAGGTAGCGGGCTTCTCTTGCGCGGAGGTGAAGATCGCACTACCAAAGCAAAGACCCGTCATCAACGCCGTGACGCGGAGCCCGTTCGCAAACAAGGCGCTCTTCACAGAGCACCTCCGGAAACGTCTGAAGCTTGCGGCGGCTTGGGCTTCTCGTCGGGTTTCTTTTCACCGGGCTTTGCGCCGGGAGGCTCGGTCTTTCTCTCTGTCTCCACGGCTTTCTTTTCTTTCTCGAGCAGCGCCTTCTTTTCTTTCTCGAGGTTGGGGCGCTCAGCGATGTCATGCTGACGATCGAAGTACACGCGCCCATCAACTAAGGTCTTCTGCACCACCGCATAAGCGCTGAGCGGGTCGTGATTGTAAATGACCAAGTCAGCGTCTTTGCCGGCATCGATCGTGCCAACGCGCTTGTCGATGCCCAACTGCATCGCTGGATTCAACGTGACTAACTTAAGAGCCTCGTCGCGAGACAGCCCGCCGAACTTGATGCTCTTGGCGGCTTCTTGATTCAGGTGCGTGGCCTCCTCGGCATCGTCGGAATTGATCGATACGATCACACCGCGCTTGGTCATCAGCGCAGCGTTGTACGGAATTGCTTCGTAAGCTTCGACCTTGTACGCCCACCAGTCGGAGAACGTGGACGCGCCGACGCCTGCCGCAGCGAGCTCATCGGCAACCTTGTAGCCCTCAAGGACGTGTTGAAACGTGCGCACCTTAAAGCCGAATTCCTTGGCTACGCGCAGCAGCATCAGGATTTCGTCTTCGCGATAACAATGGGAGTGCACGTAGCGCTTTCCTTCCAGCACCTCGACCAGAGGATCGAGACGCAGATCGCGACGCGGCGGTATCAAGTTCTTTTCGCCGGAGGCGATGCGCTTGTTGTAGACGTCCCACTCGCTCTTGTAGTCGCGGGCTTCCGCAAACGCGCCGCGGATAGTTTCTTCCACTCCCATGCGCGTCGCGGGATAGCGCGCGGCGGTTCCGCGTCCACCGAAGTTCGAGTGCTTGGGATTTTCGCCCAGCGCGAACTTAATTCCCGGCAAGGCGCCTTCGAACGGCAGCTTCGACGCCGGCTGCCCCCACCGCAGCTTGATGACGATGGTCTGGCCGCCTATGGGATTCGCGCTGCCATGAAGTACGTTTGCGGTCGTAACTCCGCCGGCGAGATCCCGGTAGATATCAATGTCGTCGGGGTTGAGAACGTCGGCGATGTTCGCAATCGACGACACCGAGATGCTGCCTTCGTTGACATCACCATCGATGGCGATATGCGAATGGCAATCGATGATGCCGGGCATGACGAACTGGCCCTCGGCATCGATCACCTGCGCGTCTTTCGGAGCCTTGATCGACAAGCCAACTTCGGCGATTTTTCCATCCTTAATTAGGATCGACCCGTGCTCGATAGTGCCGTGCGATACGGTGAGGATGGTGGCGTTCTGAATCAAGATGACGGGAGCGGGCTCGCTTGCGACGGCCGGGGGATTGGCGGCCCTTGTGTGAAATGGCGTGAGACCTGCCAGGAGCACAGCAATGAGTGCGATTCTTGTCCGTGAATCACTCATCGCGCTCCTCCTCGTGTCGCCGTGGATTGGCCGGCCGCGACCGACGGTGCGGCGGACCTCGTGCCCGTGAAGTCGATGTCGATTCCCACCACGCTGATGTTGCCCTTCAGCGAGGTGCCGTCGAACGTTCCCGTAAAAACAACGTCGGACGGCGAACCTTCGATGGGGATGTTGATCGTGAAACTGAACTTGTCTCCGCTCAGATAGCCGGTGATGATGTTGGCGGTGCCGCGCTTGCTGCTCGTCGAGCCCGAAAGCGCGCCGTCCGTTGCCATCGTAACGTCGAGGATAGATTCCTCCGCGCCCTCAGGCGTGGTGTAGGCCAGCTTCCATTTTCCGGTGATATCACCTTTCGGCGGATCCTTAGGTTTCTCTGGCTCGCGTATGTCGAATCTTTGGCCATCGACAAACACGTATTTGATTTTTGTCTTTTCGTTAAACAGGTCACCGTCGGCGACGACCAGATTGGCGATCTTTCCTTTTTCGATGGAGCCAAGGCGGTCCGCCACGCCGAAAATCTCAGCTGATGTAAGGGTCAGCGCCCGCAAAGCAGCGTCTGGCGCGAGGCCCGCGTCGATCGATTTCTTCGCGGCCTTCAGAATATCCTTCGGCGCCGCGATTCCGCCGGAATAGAACGCGAACTTGACTCCCACTTTGGCGAGTGCCGCCGGCGAAGACGGCGCGCGATCGCGGAAGCGCAGGGTGCGCAGCGAAGCCACGTCATCGGGATCGGCGTCCTTGTCAGCTTCAGGCCACTTCAGATCGACGAGCACCGGCAGCTTCTTCGCGGCGATTTCATCGGCAACTTTGTAGCTCATCTGGCCGCCGTAAATGGCGCTGTTGACGTGCCAGCGATCAACCAGTTCAAACGCGCGGCGAATCTGCGCAGAGTTGTTTGCAGGGACCAGCACCAGCGCGTGATCTTCAAGCGCGTCGGCGAGTGCGGAATCGGTGCGGTCATAGCGCGGCCGCTCCACGCCGTGCGGGTTTTTCTCGTAGATGGCCTCGGCTCTCGAGCTCCAATCGGTGTCCAGCCAAACTTGGCGGACATACGCGACGATGCCCATCAACGAGTGGGGAAAGTTGCTGAAGCTCCCCGTGCCCTGGAAAGCCACCGGAATGGCTACCGGCGATTTCACCACCATGTCCCCGTTGCGCTCACCCGCCAGATCGAGCACCGCGGCTTGGCCGGGGAAAATTCCGCCCTTCGGCGCGGAAACAACGGTTGTAAAGCCGGCGCTACGCCAAGATTCCACGCGCTTGTCGCTAAGGGTAGCTTCGCCGGCCGCGTCGCGCCACGGCGTGGAGCCGGGACGATCCTCCGGACCGCGCGAAACGGGCTGCCCGGGACGCGCACCGCTATCGCCGCCCGTAGGTGTAGCAGCAGACGAGAGGCCGACATCGGTGAACGCATCGACGAGCCCCGGATAAACCGTCAGGCCTTTTCCATCAACCACCCAAGCTTCTTCGGGAATGCTGGCATCCTTCCCAACCGCCGTAATCAAGCCACGCGAAACGATCACCGTCGCGTTTTCGATGCGCGGACCCGAGACCGGAACAACCGTCGCTCCGCGAATCGCGAAATATTGCGGCTCGCCGCCTTGCGCTGCGAGCCGAGGCGCAGCTAGAAGCGGCGTTAGCGTTGCAATAAGAGTGAGCGCAAACGACAACCTTCGGCGGGGTACGCGATGCATTTACGACTCCTTGTTTGGATGGCGCGGAAGGACGCGATCCACAAAGCACTGGCTTCGTAGACGGATGAGGCTAGTGGGAAGTTACAGTAGTGTCAAGGAGCAGCAGTGAGAGTGCGCACCGTCACGCCGCGCACTCACACGGCGAAAGATGCGGCTAAGACTTAGCTACGGCTTTTTCTTCTTGAACAATCCGCCGAGTTGCCCGAGGGGATTGTCCGCGCCTTTTGTCGCGTCGCCAGCGGCGCCGCCAGCCAGGCCGCCTACGCATCCAAGCTGCGACTTCAGCATACCCGCGGCGAGACCACCCACGTCCGGCACAAACTTCGGCTCTGAGGTCGTTCCCGTGATTTGAAAAGGCACGGTCGTGCCCTTCTTGCATCCGCCACCACCAGCTCCACCCATGACTTGGCCGAGTAGGCCGCCCGCGGCATTCACCGGGCTTGCAGCCTGTCCAATCACGTCGGTGAGGGTCGCCGCCATTTTAAAATCGAGTTGGTTCTTCGAGTCTATGGTGCCGGCGCCAACCATGCTCCCGAGTGAGGGTACGACCGCGTTGAAATTGTCCACCTTGAGACCATCGGGAGCCATGCGCAGATTGCTCGTAAGCTTCTGAATCACCAAGTCGCTGCCGGTCTTTACACCCGTCAGCGCAGAAATCGCGGAGAGCTTCGAGCCAAGATCGAATCCAGCCAGTTTGCCGTCGAACAAGCCCACGTTGCCAGTGGTGACCAACTTATTCGTGGGCCCAGCCATATCGAGATTGGTGCTCAGCGTGCCGCCCTGAAGCGAAGCACCCTTCGGCATATTGATACCGATCGCGGGAAGGAAGGCTTGAAGATCCTTCGCAGGCATGTTCTGGGCGTCCACTTTAATTTTGAGGATGGCTCCCTCGGCCGGAATCTCGTACGTGCCGGAGAGATGCGCCGCAGCACCGCCGATCTTCAACGTCGAAGGTTCTAGAACGCCTGTGTTCTTCGTGAGATTGTATTTGGTGCTGAAGTCCACCGTGACAGGAACCGAAGCGGGCGATCCACCGGCGATCAGCAGCGCTTTCGAGAGTTTCGCCGACCCCTTCGTCGCGGCTTCGCCGTTCTGCGAAGCGACGGTGGCATCGAGATCGAGCACACCACCCAAACCCGCCGAGGGATCGAGGAATCCCGTCGAGGCCAGGTTCAGCGAACTCACCGTCAGCTTGGCGTCAAGTGGAGTCAGTTGGGTGTTCGATTGATCGACGGGTCCAGCGGTGCCGTCGAGCTTGAAATTTCCGCCGCCGGGAAGGTCGGCGGTGACCGTAACAGGAAATTTCGACGTCAGCGAGACATTCGAGGCGACCACACTCACGTTGTCATACGTGCTGCGCTTCTGGGAACCCGTCGAGCCAACCGTGATGCGCCCGTTCTTGAGCTCCAGTTTTTGCACCGAGAACTCTCCAGGCGGCGTCGACGAAGATGGAGCAGCATTGCCCGGCTTAGCGGCCGCGGGCGTCTGCGTCGCTTCTGATTTTGCCGCCGAACCTCCGAACGACGAATAGTTCCACTCGCCTTTGGCGTCGCGGATCAGCGTGACTTGCGGGCTGTCGATCACAATGTCCGTCACGTTGAGCGTCTTCGAGAAAATCAGCGGCATGACCTCAACGCCCACCTTGACGGACTTCGCGCTCAGAAACGCCGCATTGCTGAATTTCGGATCGTCGGCGATTGCCAGGTTGTCCGCCCCCAGCGATCCGCTCAACAGGGAAAAACTCAGGTTGCCCACTTCGACTTTGCGTCCCAACGCTGCGGAAGCTTTTTGTTCGATAGTCGGCCGGAATTGGTTCACTGGTACAAGGAACGGCACCACCACCACAAGGACGATCAGAACGCCGACGACAATACCAACAATCTTAAGCATGCGGCCCATGGGTACCTCCGTCGCGGCAGGATGGGAAACAAATCACGTGCGGCTAGCCGATCATAACACAGCCTGAAAAGACAAGAGATACCGTGAGGGCCTTAGATCGGCGGCCGAAACAATCAGGCTGCCCAAGAGCCGTTTTGCCTAAGTTGTGTCACCGCGCGTCGGGGATGTTCACATTTCTGAACCGCAGACAACGAACGCTGATGCCTAAGCCGAGACTTGCGGCATCTAAGAGACTAGCTTGTAACGCAAACCTGGCACTGCCCGGCCAAGAAAGCGACGGATCTCATCGACATGAGAAGGAACCCTGGGCTAACGGTGGTTGTCGGCTTACGGATTCTCGTATCGCACGCTCACGCTATTTTCCTATTGGCTGCGTTACTCGCGGGCGGCAGCGCGGTCAAGGCGCAGCGCGCCGCGACACTCGAAAACCTTCCCGACGCTCCGACGCCCAAACCAGATCTGTCCGATACGGCGCAACAAAAATCCGAAACACCGTTGAAAGAGACGATCGGCATTCTTGGCAAAAGATCGGTCTTCTTTCCCGAGCTCGCTTTTGACAAAGGCCCGCTAAAACCCAAACAGAAGCTCGAGCTCGCCATCGATGAAACCATTGCGCCTTCACGGTTTATGGGCTCGGCATTCACTTCCGGGATCGGCCTAGCCCGCAATGCCCTTCCGGGCTACGGGCAAGAATGGAGCGGTTACGGCAAGCGGTTTGGCTCCTCGGTGGCCAGCAATGCCTCGAGCCATGTATTTGGCACTTTTCTGCTGCCATCGATGCTCCATCAAGATCCGCGGTATTTCGTAAAGCTGTTTGGCAGTCCTGGCAGCCGGGTACGGTATGCCGTGGAACGCGTTGTAGTCACGCGCACGGACGACGGGCGGCAAACGTTCAACTGGTCAGCTATATTGGGCGGGCTCATGGCCGAAGGCTTGGCGAATAGCTACCTCCCAGATGGAGAGCGCACCGCCGGGAAAACCTTCAGCCGTTTTGGTTATCGCATTGGCTTCGGTGCACTGGACAACGTGGTGAAGGAATATTGGCCAACCATTTTCAGGAGCTTGAGGATCACGAAGGTAGTGCCGAGCCGTGGCTCCGATCCTGGAACAGTCACGCCGCCCGTAGGCCCGCCCGCGCCACCACCCGATCGGTAGAGCACTGGAGGCTCGTTGCAATACGTCGACGACTTGAGCGTTTCGCTTTCTTGGAAGCCCGGGCGCTACCTGGAAGCCGTCTTTCTCCTCGTTGCCTTTTCCATCGTCCCCACTGTCTCACGCGGACAAAACGCTCCGGCTCCGGCGGCGGCCCCGGCGAAGCCCACCACCGAAAAACAAGACGCCGCAGTGCGCGCCCACATGCGCAACGTTAACTATCGCTTCACGGACAACGTCGCGGTGCACATTAAGTGGTTGAACGGTGCGTTGATCCCGGTAGGCAGCCATGAGTTTCCGGTGCTGGACGACAAGAATTCTTTCCACCTTCGCGTTGATGCGGCCGAAATTGCAGTCATGCCCGACGACCTGAGCAACATCCTCAACTCTTACGTCTTTGCCCGGCCTCATGCGCCGCTCGTGGGCATCTCCGTCGTGATCTCGAACGGCCAGATCAAGATCAAAGGCAAGCTCCACGACAAAGGCGACATCCCTTTCGAGAGCATCGCGACGCTAAGCCCAACACCTGATGGAAAAGTGCGCGTGCATAGCGACAAGATCAAAGCTCTGCATGTCCCGATGAAAGGGCTTATGAACGCGTTCGGCGTGGAGGTCGACGATCTGATCAAAACCGGGAAGGTCCCAGGCGTCGAAGCCGAGGAAAACGATCTGATCCTCGACCTGGGCCAGATTCTGCCCCCTCCTCATATCGAAGGGAAAGTGACGGCCATACGCATCGAGGGCAACGCTATCGTTGAGAACTTCGGCACGGAGGAGAAGAAGCCCGCAGCCAAGCTCCAGAATGCAAACTACGTGTCGCTTCAAGGCAGTCAGCTCCGCATTGGAAAATTGACGATGACCGATACGGACATCATCCTCAACGATCTGGATCCGGGCGATCCGCTGGACTTGTATCTGGATCACTACAAAGAGCAGCTCGCCGCGGGGTACACAAAAATTGCGCCGACCTTCCAAGTGCGCGCCTTTGTAAGAGACTTCGACAAACTGGGTAAGCCGAAAGCGCCAACCGCCACCAAGAATCCCGGCGAATCCGGAACTCCCTGAATTCCGCTGCTTCTCTGTGAAACCTCTGCGTTCTCAGCGTCTCTGCGTTATCGTTTGTTTTCTTCCTTGTTCTTCCTTTCTTCCTTATCCTTCTTCTCTGTGCTCTCTGTGTTCCGCCCTCTGTGAACTCTGTGTTAATCCTTCCTTTTCCCAGCCGCCAGCAGGACGGTTGACAAAGCGCCGCTTACGCTCTATTTTTCCGTGGCGCGAGTAAACGATTACTGGCGGGCGAAATTTCGGCTCCCGCCGGCGCACAGGAGATCACAAATGTCCCGCACCTCCAGACGACACTTCTTGCAGCAGGCTTCCATCGCGGGAGCGGCATGCTCGACCGATCTCCTCCTTGGCGGCTCGGTATTCGCGCAGGCGAAGCCGTCCCCGAGCCCCACCGCGGCGGCCCGCGTTTACGTTGACACCCGCCGCACGATTTCGCCCATCGATCGCAACCTTTTCGGCTCGTTCCTTGAGCACCTCGGCCGCGCCATCTATCAGGGCATCTACGACCCCGGCTCAAAGCTAGCGGACTCCGACGGTTTTCGCAAAGACGTCATGGACGAAATCCGGCACATCGGTGTTCCGATCATTCGCTATCCCGGCGGAAATTTTGTTTCCGGCTACGACTGGCTCGACGGCGTAGGACCAAAGAAAGATCGCCCAGAAGTCCTCGACAAGGCCTGGAACTCGCTCAACTCCAACCAGTTCGGCACCAATGAGTTTCTCGCCTGGTGCAAAGCCGTTGGCACCGAGCCGCTCATGGGGCTGAACCTCGGCACGGGCACCGCCGAGCAAGCTGCCGCTCTGGTCGAGTATTGCAACGTGCCGAAGGGAACGCGTTGGAGCGATCTCCGCCGCAAGCACGGCATCGCTGAGCCGTACAAGATTGAGCGCTGGTGCCTCGGCAACGAGATGGATGGCCCTTGGCAAATCGGCCACATGTCGGCCACCGAATACGGCCTAAAAGCCGCCGACGCCGCACGCCAAATGCGCTACGTCGATTCCCAGCTCAAGCTCATCGCCTGCGGTTCGAGCGGCCCCTTCATGCCCACCTATCTTGAGTGGGATCGCGAGGTCCTCGAGCAGTGCTACGACTATGTCGATGGGCTTTCGCTACATCGCTATTTTGACAATTCCGAAACAACGGGCGGCGACTCCTCGAAGTTCCTGGCCATGAACCTGAGCATGGAGCGCCAAATCTCGGAGACCCTTGCCGTTTGCGACCTTGTCCGCGGTCACAAGCGCTCCCCGAAAAAACTGTGGCTGTCGTTTGATGAGTGGAACGTGTGGTACCGGGAGCGCCGTGGCGACGCCGTGGACGGTCACAAAACCGAAGCGCCCCACTTGCTCGAAGAAATCTACAACCTGGAAGACGCGCTGCTCGTCGGAGGTCTCCTCAACTCACTGATTCGGAACTCCGATCGCGTGAAGCTCGCCTGCCTCGCGCAGTTGATCAACGTCATCGCTCCCATCATGACCAATCCCGACGGCTTGTTCCGCCAGACTACCTTCTATCCCTACAGTTGGGCCCTACAATACGCTCGCGGTGCCGCGCTAAATCTTCTGGTGGAGTCCTCGACCTACGATGTCAAAGGGTTCGATCAAGTACCGCACGTGGACGTCGCCGGCTCGCTCAATTCCGCGGACGGAAGTGTTTCTCTCTTCATCCTGAACCGCGACCTCGCGAAATCTCACGACGTCGAGCTGGTTTGGGAAGATCAGCCTCCCACTCGCGTCCTCGCCACTTCCCTGCTCACAGGCGACGATCTCAAGGCGGTGAACAGCTTCCAGGCACCGCAGCGCGTCGCTCCGCAACCTTTTGCCAAACCTGCCCTTTCCGGAAACCGCACCAAATTTGAAGTGCCGGCGCGCTCTTACACCGTCATCCAGTGTTCGCTATAGCACAGCTCCCAATTCCGTTGTAGGGGCGCAGCATGCTGCGCCCCATTCGCCCAGGCCCAAAAAGAACGCCACCCCATGTCCCTTTTTTCTTGACATATGCATACCCTTTTGGTAATATACCTATGCATATAGCTGTGCTCCCGAGCGCCGGTCATCTCCGGCGCTTTTTTTGTCTTTGGCAGAGTGCCGCGCTGCATCTAACTCGTTTCATTACATAGGCTTCCACGCTCTCTTGCGCCACGGCGCCAATCTAACGCCAATAAATACAATAACTTACGCACTCTTTCTGTCGCAACGGGGGGGAGTACCCTCAAAAAGCGAAGCAAAGGCGAATATCCGCATCGGCAGCTGCTATCGGGTCGAAAAGCGGAACACCGTCGTCGTCTGATAGTCCTGCCCCGGCTTCAGCTCCGTCGAGGGAAAATTCGGCTGGTTCGGGGCATCCGGAAAGTGCTGTGTTTCCAGGCAAAATGCAGAGCGAACTCCGTACCGTGCACCGCTCTTTCCCTTCAGGCTTCCATCGAGGAAGTTCCCGCTGTACAACTGAATCCCCGGCTCGGTAGTCAGCACGCGCATCACTCGGCCGGACGCAGGGTCACACACCTCCGCCGCCTCGGCTAACTTGCCATTCGCACTATCCAGAACCCAGTTGTGGTCGTAACCCTTGCCCCGGCGAAGCTGCTCGTCATTGGCATCAATCCGTTCGCCGATCGCCGTCGTTTTCTCGAAATCAAACGGCGTCCCAGCAACTGGTTTCAATTCGCCGGTAGGGATCAGGCCGGCATCCACAGGCGTGAACCGCGAAGCTCGCAACGCGAGTTCGTGGGACAAAATGTCGCCTCGCCCACCTCCTGCAAGATTGAAGTAGGAATGATTCGTCAGGTTGACGACGGTGCTCTTGTCCGTCGTCGCGGAGTATTCGATGCGCAAGTCGCCTTTGGCTACCGCGTAACGCACCGTCGCGGTCAGGTTCCCTGGGTAGCCCTCCTCGCCATCTTTGCTCAAGTACGTCAGCTCGACGCCGTTCTCGACGGCCTTCGCCTTCCACATCACGTTGTGAAACCCGCGCGGCCCGCCATGCAGCGAGTGCTCGCCGTTGTTCAGCGGCAGCGAATATTTCTTGCCATCGAGAACGAAGCTTCCGCGCGCGATGCGGTTAGCGTAGCGCCCGATCACGGCGCCGAAGAACCCAGGACCCGGCCCATTGTTGTCGGCAAGATAGTCTTCCAGCTTGTCGAAACCGAGCACCACATCGTCAGCGTTGCCTCTTCGGTCCGGGACCTTCAGAGAAACGATGATTCCGCCGTAATTGATGATCCGTGCTTCGAGAGCACTGTCGCTCAAGGTGAAGAGTTCGACCGGCGCTCCATCGGGCATCTTTCCAAATGTCTGGCCAAACGTCTCGCTTGTCACTGTTGTCCTGGCCTCCGCCTTTGTTACACCGATCCGATGTAGGTTGTTGATTCTACGTAAAGCTAGAGACGCTAGAAACACCTAAAACCAATATCCGAGTTACGCGGCGGCTACGGCGGGAGCGGCGACTGCAACAGGTTCTGGCGGGGGCTCAATAGTGCAATTTCAGCGCGAATTGAATGAGGCGCGGTCCCCGCGTTTGCGAGACTTCTCCGAAGGTCGCGTCGAAGCCGTTCCTGTCGGGATTCAGGAACTGAGCGTGATTAAACGCATTAAAGAATTCGGCCCGAAATTCCAGCAACTTCGATTCGTGAATCGTGGTTCGTTTCAAAAAGGAGATATCCCAGTTGTTGATGCCTGGCCCGCGTACTGCATTGCGCTCCAGGTCTCCAAACGAAGCCACCGATCCGGGTGCCAGGTGCCCATCCGAATTGAAAGTGCAATCGAACGCCGTTGGGTCGAAGTAAAAATTGCCGACAATGCCGCCATTCGAATTCGCGGATTCACCGGCACAGTTCGCGTTCACGGCCGTAAACGTCGAAACCCGCCTGGGGTCGATCTTGGTAATCCTTCCGATGAGGTTGGGACGATCCAAAAAATTCCCTTGCAGGCTGTTGTCGTTGTTCGAATAGATCGTGAAAGGCTGGCCCGTCTGAAATGTCGTGATAAGGTTTGCTTGCCACCCCTCGACAGCTTTCCGGGTAACGGATCTTCGTTTGAAACGATCGCCGACCGGCAATTCCCAGCTCCCGCTGAAAACGAAGCGATGTGTCGCGTCGAAATCCGCCAGCGCGTGGTCCAGCCTCGGATCAAACGGATCGGTATATCCCGAAGACCGTGCACGGAAGCCGGACGTCAAATCCGTTGTCTTCGAAAGCGTATAAGCCCCCCGGAACGACAGTCCATTTCGGTACCGGCGATCAAGCGTCAACTGCATTTCATGACTGGCAGAAAGCCCGACGCTCTGGCTCGTGAGGAGCGAGCCGATATCCAACAGCGAAGTGTCAGGGTCAGTGGTCGGGTTCACACATCCAGCGAGTGCACGCGCACAGTCTTCACTCAGAAATCCGTTCGCGAGCTGAGCCGCCTCGACCGCGGGCTGCGGCGGATTCACGTCCGTCACGCTGATCAATTTCCTTCCTAAACTTCCCACATAAGCCAGCTCGATGGCCGTGCTTCGATCCAACTGGTACTGGAAGCCGAAGTTGAAATTCTCTGAATACGGAGTGCGAAAGTAGGGATCGGTCACAAACGAGAACGGTATCTTAGGGGTGAAGAATTCCCCCGTGCGTCCCTGGCTTGCGAATGGAAACGGATTGATGAAACCAAGCGGGGTGAACGGGTCGGCAACAATATTCGACGTCGCAGCAAGGTTCGACGAAGTGAAATTAATATTCGACACGCCCCCAAATGGCGGTTGGCCGCCAAACTGAAGGTTCGATGCTCCGTCCTGAATATCGTAAAAGATTCCGCCGCCGCCGCGCATAACAAGCTTGGCGTTTCCGAAAATATCCCAAGCAAAGCCAAGCCGGGGCGCAAAATTGTTGCGGTCGGGGTATACCAGCGCGCGGTTCGGTGTACCGGGATCGCCAGGATACAAAATCCCCAAGGGGGCGTTTGGAAATACCGTCGATTGTGCGGCAGGCCCGAAAAATCCCAGGATTTCGTTGTGAACATCAGACTGCGGGCTGTTGTATTCGTACCGGAGCCCCAGATTTACCGTAAAGCGGCTTGTTAGCCTTACGATATCTTCGGCGTAATAATACTGCGAGCGTGTTCGAATGCCATAGACAGCATTCGAAAACTGAAAGTAGTTACCGGGAAATCCCGCAACGAAATCCGCCAGCGCATTGCCTGTGAAAGTTCCGTTGATTGGCCCGGCCACATCCAGGCCGTACGTAAAGCTTCCGTTGTTGAAATAATCAAAATCAAAATTATTTTGAACAAAGCGAAAGTCGGCCCCAAACTTCCATTCATTTCTTCCCATCGGAATGGTGATGTGGTCTTGATATTGATACGTCATGTCATGAATCTTCGTCGGTCCCTGCGGCGAAGGGCCAGCCGCAAAGTAACCATTCACAGTCATGATCGGTGGCGCCACGCCGCCGGAATCATCGGGATTTACGTTGGTGAAGCCAAGCGCATTGGGACTCGTCGTGTCGTCCGGAATAGCAAATCGATTCGCCGTGCGATTGACTGACGCATGGAATTGATTCACCCATCCACGTTCGAAGCTACGTGTCCAGCCAAGCGATACGGTTTGATTCCTGCCCACATTAGTGTCTCCTCCCGCGAAAGGAAACGGAATGCTCTGCCGCTGGTCATCAATAACGTACGTACCCGTGACGACGTCCCGCTCGTTAAAATGATGGTCAGCGCGAAGAATGCCCTGATCTTCATCGATGGCCACCGTAGGCGAAGTAATGAAGCCGTTGCTCGGCGCATTGGGCAGCGGTACGAAACGATTGAGATAATTCGCCGCAATGGAGTTGACCGGGAGCTGATTGAAGGGATAGTTCGAACCCGACACGGGGTTTACGAGTTGCGTTCCTCCGGTGACGCAATTGCCAGCCGCGTCGAAGCCGGCTTTACCTCCGCCCGGTGTACACAATTCGCTGAAATCGCCGCCGCGCTGAGCAGCGCTCGGCACGGTGATGGTCGGGACAACTTGGCCTTCGCGACGACGCGCACCCTGATAGTCCGCAAAAATGAATGTTTTGTCCCGTCGAACGGGCGCTCCGATCGTGGCGCCAAAAACGTTGCGCTTGAAATTCGCGCGCTCTGGCAGAAAGAAGTCACGTGCGTTGAAAATGTCATTTCGCAGGAATTCGAACAACGTTCCGTGAATCTCGTTCGTTCCGGATTTGATCACCTGATCGACGATTCCGCCCGAGGAACGCCCAAACTCGGCATCATAGTTGTTAGTCAGAATTTTGAATTCTTGGACAGCGTCGGGATTCGGGCTGACAACGATGGTGTTGTTCAGGAAATCTGTGTTGTCCGCTCCATCCAACAAAAATGTGAGTGACTCCGAACGCTGGCCGCTCACGCTGAATGGGTTACCGGAACCATCATCTTGGTCGGGCGCGAACACGCCCGCTTGGAGTAGGCCCAACTGCAGCGTGTCGCGGTCGGCTAGCGGCAAGTCTGCGATGCGCCGCGCATCCTCCACCTTCCCGAGCACGGCGCCGGATGTATCCACTTGAGTACCACAGCTGAAACTGACCGACAAGATCACTCAAGCGTATGTGGGGCGACTGCCGGGCGAGCAGGCTAAACTTGCAGGAATCCATTTCGGCAGCGACGAGTTGCAAGCCTCCGTCTTCCTCATCCCTAAAGCGCCAGAATCCCTGCCCGCTAACATCGACGGCTTTTTTGGCACGGCCCTCCTGCACGCGTCGATGATCGAACTCGACTTCGCTTCCAACACCATCCGCTGGCAGTAACACCCATTCTGCCAAGGTGCGGGACGCAGCGTCGTTGAACTCGTGTTTTGGCGAGGCTTCGCGGTACACGTCGCGGCTCCCGACTTAGGGTTCCTCAGCATTCGTAAACGCAGTCCGATGAGGAAGCCAAGCTCTCAGACCAGACTTTCGGGGAAGTGGGTATCGCCCTTTGTGCTCTATATATGGCGAGATATGGCGAGGCTGCTCTGGCCAGTGGTTTTCAACTAGATAGCTTCAACTCGCGAATCGCTTCTCCAGCGCCGCCGAGGTCGGCGAGCCGCATCTCGGAATACTTGCGAGATAGAAGCACGCCCGGCGCGCCAGCGCGGAAAGCCGCCAGAACTGCTTCCTTAACGCTTTGCGGCGTGCACTTGCTGTTATTGGGCTCGGTCGGAATATCGATATCAATGCCCGGCCAGATGAGAGTGTTCGTGCCGGCAACACCCTCCAGCGCGCGTTTCGTTTCGCGGTAGACGTAATCCGCGGAAAGGCCGGTGTGAGGAATCTGACTATAAGTGCCTTCCTTGAACCCCATGAGCGCATAGTTCATGTCGAGCAGACCCTGTTTCGATAGGTCTCCGTAAAGTGTCGAGCCAATATTGTCGGCATACAGTGCCATGCGCTCGCCGCCGCAATTGTTGTACATGACGACCTTGATGAAATCCGAATAATTCGAGAGCTCGTGAAGGTCCTGCTCCGCGCGGTAGATCGGATTGAAGGAATTGTTGTGCCAGATATGCCAACCTACCGGCACCGTTGGCTTGGCCGTCTTTACCGTTTTGTAGATTGCGGCATAGGTTTCGCGCAGGCTGTCCGTCCAGAGCATTTCCCAGGCGGCTAGTTCGGGATAACGCAACAGGAGCCGCCAGAACTGAACGAAGTAGCCGTCCACGGGACGTTTGCCGCTCCGCGCCGAGCGAACATATTTTTCTAGCTCCAGAAATCCTTGTTTGGCTCGCTCCACATCGATGCCGCGCTGTCTTGCTTTGCTCTGACAAAACTGGCAGAAGCACGTCACCTTATCCGGATCGATCGGCGGTGTGTCATGTGTGGCTCCCAAGCTGTCGCAGAGCGCACCTTGCCGCTCGGATCCCCACATGATTCCGTCGATGTCATAGGACCGGGAATAGTCCTCGACCAGACCGGTCAGGAAATTCCGGTAGTCCGGATTGTTGACGCACAGGGTCTCGGCATTCCGCCCGTACAGGTCCCGCTCTTGCACCTTCTCGATGTTCGGCAAGTCCGTGCGAAACACATCCTCAAGCCAGCAGATGACTTTCATGCCTCGCTTTTTAGCGGCGGGGATCACTTCGGCCAGAATATCCAGGTTGCCGTGGTCGGGCGCGCGCGTATCCTTGAGAACTGTGTTCTTGTAATACTGCGGATGAGGCGTGGCGAAGTTCCCGCCTTGGAAATTGAGGTCGTACTCCTGCTTACCGTGATCGGGAAGCGGTTGTCCTGGGATCTGCCTTCCAGCAATACCGCGACCGTAAGTGAACACCGCAAGAAAAAGCGTATTCACGCAAGCGCGTTCCTGGAGCACATCCAGAACTTTCTCGGTGCCTTCATCGACAAACGAGACTGCTCCGACTTGGATGCCGATCATTTTGGAGGAGACAGCAGCATCTCCGGAAGTTGGCATGGCCAGAGCGGCGCCGGCTCCAGCGGCGATCTTTAGAAATTCGCGGCGATTCACGTCTAATTTCAACATGGACTATTCCTATTTTCTTTGATAACAGCCGACGCCGATGTTTCCGGATGTGACTCTCGGTGCGCCTTCAAGATCCAGTTCTCCCACTGGCATTTCGCCAGTCGTGCCAGCAGCGATCGCGGGAGAATCCGATCGCAGATGAAAGTCCTTAGTGGCGTCAACAAAATGCGGATCCAGAAAACGAGAATGACGATCATTCCCCGTTGACGCAACATATTTGTCGAATCCTCGCACAGTTTCAGAAGACTCTATCCAGGTGCTCGCTTTCGATTCGGAAGCACAGTAATAAAGGTTGTGATCAATAGAGGCGGGAGGCTGTTTCTTGTCGACCAGAGATTTGTTCAACGTCATGAGACAGCGAGGCCCCGCGTAGACGATGTTGTTCGCAAAAATATTGTCTGCCATGTTCCACTGCATCTGGAACTCACCGGACCCTGTTCCCGACGTATCGTTGTCGTAGAGCGTGTTATTGACCAGGGTGCAGTGCTCGGTGTGTCCCCGCTTAGGCGCATAACCACCGATAGAAACACCGGCGGTGTGGTTGTGATAGATAAGGTTGTTTCGTGAAGTGATGTAGCTGGTCGCGCGGTTCTGGTGCTCGCTGGCCAGTTCGATTCCAAAGTCCACATCATGAATGATGTTCTGTTCGATCAGGACCCTGGTGCCGCCGTCCACGTAAATACCATCGGAAGATTCATCGTTGCCGTATGCCGGATTGCCGCGCGAAGTAATGTTGTAGACCAGATTGCCGCTTACTACTCCGTCCCGCGCCTGGTCAACGGCAGGGTCGGGAGCCGTGTGCTCGAAACCGATGACGTCGATTCCAATGTTGTTGTTGTCGTGGACAAGGTTGCGCGTGATGCGGAAGTTTGAAACGTTCCCGTTCACTACCAGCGATTCGCTCGAACCGGTTTTGAGATGATGCACCTCATTGCCGTCAATCACCAGTTCACTGATAGGAGTCTTGGCGTCGGTACCGTATACAGCAATGCCGAACCCGTTTCCGCCGCGTCCTGGTGCATCGCGGCCGTGGAAATTCTGCTCGATATGATGGACGTTGTTCCTCAGCAGTTCTATATGGGAGCCGGCCCCCATAACACTTATGCCCAATGGAGTCAGCCGATGTTCGGCGGTGCGGTAGTTGCGAATTTCAAAGCCTTCGATTCGAACGTAACTCTTGTTATGAATGGTCAGTATGGCGTTTCTTCCTGAGGGAACGAAATGCTCCGCGTCCAGGATTGCCGTCTCGCCTGGATAGCTTCGAAAAGTGATGTATCCATCCGCCGAATTGCCGGATGTCTTGATGTTCACGAGCTCTTCGTAAACTCCACCGCGCACGTTGACGGTACTACCCGCACGCACGGTGTCTGCGGCATGTTGAACGGTGCGCCAAGGTGCCGTTTGGGTGCCGGGACTCGAATCATCCCCGGTCGTCGACACGTAGAAGGAGGAGTTGGTCTGGCCAAAGGCCCCGGAGACGCACACAAAAAACACAGTAAGAGACAAAAGTCTCACGCGCGTCCTCCCGAGAGAAGCACCCTGCCAGCTTGTAATCTCGGTCATTGTGGCCGAACTTCGACGAGCAGATTTCCCTCGAACTCAACCGGCAGATGTGCATTGTGTCCGGACACCATCCCCAGGCTTTTTCCTGTGACGTAGTCCACGACACTGTAGTCGCGGTCTTCGAGGCCGCGCAGTTCGATGGGCCCCTTCCACTGCTTTGCAAAGAAGGCGTAGTACATGGTCTGGTCTTTGCGAATTACATGAGTCTCCGGCGCATCGAAGCCGATGTCATAGAGCTCCCCGAGATATTGTCCTCTTGAGAGCATCTTGTCGCGATAGATGCGAAGCCATTTTTCGAATTCCTTCTCGCGAGTTGGAGTCAGATCGGATCTACTTCTCTTCTCGACAAGAGATGGAATAACGAATTGCGTTCCCACGACGCCTCCCACGCCCACAGTGGACGCAAAGTCGTTGCCCCCATCGCTCAGTTCGACGTGATCGCCGAAGAACGGAATTGTGTCTCCCATCAGGGCCTTTAGTGTTTTCGCCTTGGAACGAATCTGAAAGGAGCCTCTCGGGTCGGAAGCCACCGACATATTGAAGTGCGGCATGGTGAAAAAGGAGAACGCCGTGCCGCAAGGGCAGAACTCCACCAGTGTTCCAGGCTTTACGGACTGTGCGGTTTCGTAAATTGCGCGGAAGAAATCCGGCAGAGCTTCGACCGAGTCCTCCGGCTGTGCGTGATGGTGAGCAGGGTTGTAGCAGGCCGGAACTCCGTTCATGTGCTGGCCGTCGAGCTTCAGCCCGTCAAACCCCCAATCCACCAAAATCTTTCGCACCAATGCCTGGTGGTACTCCACGACGCGGCGGTCCGCCGGGCACAAATAGTAGGAGTTCCACCAGGAAACTTTTCTCTTCGAACCATCGTGGTTCAGTAACTCGTAGTCGGGATGATCGCGGAGAAGTTCCGAGTCTGGCACAGCGCTGAGCGGTGACCACCAGAGCTGGGCCTTGAATCCTTCCTGGTGAATGCGGTCAACCAGGGCCTTCATGTCAGCGTCTCCACGGGGGAATTTCTTGGGATCAAGCGCCCAATCGCCCACATTGTTCTGCCAACCGTCGTCGAGCGTGACCCATGCAAATCCCAAGCGCTTCACCGTCGGAAGCGTGTCATATACCTGCTGAGGCTGCACCGATCGGCCATATCCCCACGCGCACCAGATGGCCCCGAAAGCATCGTCGGGAGCAGTCGCCATCTGGAACCCTTGTTTCATCATGAAGCGCCGGTAGTCGGCGAGCGTGCGGAAGTAGTCTCCCCGGTGGACAGCAACGAAGGTCCGAAATGTATGAAAACTTTCACCCGATCTTAGTGAGATAGCTTTGGTGAAGCGTACAGCAATCCTGGCATGTGCGGGATCAGGCATGGATACGGGGAGAGAAACCAGCTTCGGCCGTGGCTCGACGTGTCCTACAGCCATTCCAACGTCACGCCGCCAGACGTCGACAATCGGCGTACCGCCACCATAGTCGCTGGCGTTCATGCCTTGAAAATTCTCCTGCTGGAAATTGGCGTACAGCGGTAGGACCCAGTTGGGACGTTTCTCGTAGGAGCCACTCTGGAAAGACCAGAAAGCTTGCGGGCCCGCACCGGGTTGCGCGTTTATCTCGTACGCGTTGTTGGTCCAACTCTCGATCGCGAGTTCGGCTGTTCCAGTATTGGTGTACTGGACCTCGAAAAACGCCATCGCGGGAAAGTCGTCGTATATCGTGACGGAGACGATCTTTGTGAGCGTTCCCGCCTTTCCTTCGACAGTGAGCTGCTCACCCTCCCCGAAAGCGTCTTTTGTACGTCCGAGTTTGTGCGAGGTCAGGAGAAATCCGGTCCAGAGCTTGCCGGTCATCACAGTCTCAGAGGCAGTGAACGGCCCCATAACTGTCTCCGTCTTGTCGAAACGGGCAACTACCCGGCTACGCAGGCGGTTATCAAATTCGATCCGCAGATTGCCGCCCTCAATCTGAGGCTTGCCAGCAGGGACGTCTGAAGCTGCCGCGAATGAACAAGACGTAAACAGAATGGTGAGGAAAATCCAAGACTTGATGTCAATCATGGCTCGCAGCTTTCGAAGGAGGTTGCTGTCAGATCGCAAACCCCTTTCTTGGTTGAAAACATAGAGCATCTTCCGGATCGGTGCTGGCACATGAAGAAGATCGAATGAAATCGAACGTAAGGATTCGTAATACAAGGAAAGGTTTGCAAAGTCAAATGATTTAGAGGCCTCAAGAAGGAAAAGACTGCTCCTCGCAGAACCCATGCATTCCTTGCCATTTGACTGCATCCCTTGCTAGCCGTTTCTCGTACTAGACAAACGAAATAAAACGATATAAATAGTAACCGTTCGATAGACGGTTAGCGGTTGCTCCGCGACTGGGGAACATCCCTGCGTGGCGAGTGCATGCTCCAATTTTACGGATCCGTTCATTAGGGATGGTCCTGACGCTGCCGCTGTCATCACTTTGACAGTGATACCGGAGCATCCGATTCGATGCCCTGAAGTTGGAGACCTAGCCAACCCGGTTGCAGTCGAATCAAGCGATAAGGAGGAGATCATTCCGATGCGGCGTAGAGATTTTATAAAAAGTGCTGCTGTCGTTGGCGTGGCCGGAGAACTTGCAATGGGCAAAGTGCAGGCGCAGGTTCCCGCCCACAACTGGGGAAACTACGACTTTGGCTCCGGTCCCCACGTGACCGATCGCCTGAATCAGGGTCCGTTCCCTCAATATCCACCGGGTGCCGTCATTCCCACTGACGATGTGGTGATGACCACTACTTCTTCGGAAGACGTCGTGCCGAACTATGGCATGGGACTGGTCACCTATATCACGGCAGACAGCGGCACGGAGGAAATCAAGTCAGACAATGTTCTTCAGGCGATCGAAGACCTGGTTCGATTTCCCTTGGGACAGCAGCTCTATGTCCGTCCGACATGGAGGGAAATACAGCCCCGGCCTGGACGCCTCGAGATGCCCGACTATCTGAAGCTCGTCTTTGCATTGGCGAAGAAGAACAACAAGCGGGTCGGATTCCGAGTGCAGATGTGCGCTCCAGACTATACACACGAAGCAGCCCTCCCGGATTTTGTCCTGGACAAAGTGCCGAAGGTGGATCTGGTGCAGAGCGATCCGGAAAGCGCTGCTGCGGGGAAAAGGTTCCTGGAGAATCCGCATTCACGTTATCAGCCCCGATATGACCATCCTTTCTTTCAGCAGGCATTCAAAGAACTGGTCAGCCTGTTGGCAGCGGAATTCGATGGCAGCCCGCTCATCGAATATATCGATACCTTCATGTACGGCTTTTGGGGTGAAGGGCACACCTGGCCATTTGGCAACAATCCTTTTCCTGATTACCAGACCGCAGAGCGCACCTGGACCAGCATGCTCGAAGTCCAGCTCGAGCACTTTTCGAAGACTCCTCTACTCACCAATACGCAACCGGATTTTAGCCGGGTTGGTAATTCAGAACTACTAGACCGCACGGTCCGCAGCAACAATTGGATTCGCAGCGATACCATCTTTATTGAGAACGAGCAGATTGAAGCACTCAGCAATCGCCCGCCCTGGATCGCGGCGTTGCTCGAGCAGGGGCTTCCGGGTAAACCTCCCGATCCGCGCGTCGCACAGGAAGGGATATCCCCGGCCGAGAACATGATCGCTCATGTGATGGATATCGGGGCGAATTACTGGTCGCTCTGGAACTTTCACCAGATCAGCGCAAAGAATCTGATGAGCTACTACCAGGCTTATCCGGCAGCGTTCGACCGCATCAGTCGCCGAATTGGCTATCGGGTGAGGCCGTCTTTCATCTGGACCTATAAGGACGATGGCTACCTGGGGCTAATTGTCGGCTTCGCAAATGACGGCATCGCGGGCGTGCCGGGCGTATTGCGGGTGACCGTGGAGAGCCAGGACGGAAAGGTGCTCAAGAGCGGTTGTCTGGACGCCGGTTACCCGTTACCGGGCAAGATTCGGCAGGCACAGTTCGTGGTTCCCAACGTCACAGATTGGAAAGAATTGAAGCTTAGAGCTGAGATTGAGGTAAAGGGAATGCGCTATCCCGTCCAGTGGGCTTGTCACCAGAAGCTGAACGAGGACGGCTCGCTTACACTGCGTCCCAACCTCCGTCAGCAGGTCTAGGCTGTGGTTGTTCTGACCCAGGAGACCCGCGAATTCCATACATCACGGGAAGATCGGCCTCGCTGCTCGGCACTTCGTTTGATCAAAGGTAAACACTTTCACCGAATCTGGGAAGTGCCGGACACCGACCCTAAGAGAGCAACCGGGCTTATTCAAATCAGTTGACAAAATACGGAGCAAGTCCTGTCAGCGCCGAGAAAACGCTGTGGAGGAAGAGCTACGATCGTCTTGCACTGACACTCAACGCAAGCTCGGCGCCGTCGGGAGAGTGCCGTTCTTTGCTGTGTGCGGTACGGAAGGGTGTTCTCGGCAGAGCGTCAATCAGTTTGCGCGTACGGGCCCTGAAGCATCCGCGGCGAAGAGCGGGCGCATATGAAGCCCCCTCGGCAAGAACGGAAAAGACGAGGTCGCGCGGCTACGGTTCCTTTGCGGGGGTCCGAGTATGAAAGCTACCTGCAGCCTTTGTTGCATGGGAGTCTTGATACTCCTTCAGTTCTCCTTCGCTGATCGTGTACTGCGTTTGCGGAGGATGATTTGCGTACGTAGCAAGCTCACGGTGGAGCTTGGCCGAGCAAAAGTCGGGAGCGTCCTGGTAAGAGATGCGGTGGGAGCGAAATGCCTCATTCGGGATGGCCAGCGAAAATTCCCTGGTTCCGCTCGCTTGTCGCACAAGGAAATTATATTCCCGGGCCAATTCCTTCGCCTGGAAGCCCACGTACTGAACGTTAGGGGCCTCGCTCACTTGACGCCTACAGTTTTACCTTTTGCTTTTTTGCCCCGCCCGCCTCTGTTTCCTGCCCAGCGGCGTATTGCCTTTTTTCGGCCGTCGAGCTGTAGTTGTTTCTCAATGCCACTAGCCTCGACATAGGTGTGCATCGGGGCAATGGACCCTTTCGGCTGGGACTGGCCCAGCGTCTTTTTTCGCACCGCTTGGGTCTTGGGTGCATGAAAATGGAGGGGATCCCTAAGGTTCTGCAATTCGCGGTAGTAGTAGAGCGGCGTCGGATGCTTTCCCTTGAAGTGCAGCTTCTTTAGAAACTCGATCTCCTCCTCAGTGACATCGCTGCTCGCGGACTCGGATCGAAGAAATTCTCTCAGCGCCGCTTCTTCCTCAGGTTGGGCGAGTTCGGTTTCGACGAACTCAATTTTCTTAGCGTGCCCCGGAATCAGTCTCTGATTTAGCACGATTTCCATGCCAAAGGTCGGAAGGTCGATGTCCCAGGATTCGATTAGAGGATCCAGAAAGGAAGCACAGTTCTCAGGGGAAAGGTTAAAGGCGTCCGTGTCCAGAAAGTCGAGAATGCTGACGCGCATCGCTTCGTAACTTCGGCCGCCGATGCGGGCCACGGAGCGCAGCCACGTTTCGCTCTCTAACTCGTTTCTCGCCACTCCTTTGACCACATCCAGGAGCTTTTGTGTGACGAGGCGTTCGAGTTCGCCGAACGGGTGTTGCTCGAAAATCGCGCGCATTTCCTCTTGTTTGCCGGGGCGGCATTTCTGAAGAATCAAGTCCCGCACTTCCTTGAACAACGGCGCGGGCGCGCTCACCAGGTTGCGCTTCAATTCTTCGTTGCGCTGGTGCTCGGCAAGCTTTGCGAGTTTTCCGCTCGGGAGTTTCAGGAACCTTCCCAGCTTGTCGTAAATGTCCGTACGGCCGGGCGCAGGGGGCAGTTTCTTGCGAGTCAGCAGTTGGGAAATGTAGGATTCGGTCACCTGGGCGGCGGCTGCCAAGTCTCTTTGCTCCAGGCCCAATTCTTGCAGCCGTTGTTTGATCACCACGCAAACGTCCACGAGCGCCTCCGAATGCTTAACTATCCATGATTAAGCCATGAATATGCTGGCTGATTCCGCTTGACAGGTCAAGTGAATTAACTCAATATGGTTAAGTACGTAACAGAGTCTTCAGGCTGCCCTAACGGCTAGAGGTTATCTGACTCCTCAGGGCGACCAGCCAAGGAGAATCACATGTTTGCACGCAAAGTATCGATGCACCTGAAGCCCAACGGGGCTGCGGAATTCAAAAAGAAAATAGAGAGCGAAATTGTCCCTTTGTTGCGCAAGCAGAAGGGATTCCTGGACGAAATCACCTTCCTTTACCCGAGCGGGAAAGAAGTGCATGCCTTCAGCTTGTGGGAGACCGCTGAAAACGCGGAAGCCTACAACCGGGGCGGGTACCCGGAGGTCACAAAACTTCTGGCGTCGGTCATGGAAGGTACGGCTCGAGTCCAGACCTACGAAGTCCTTAATTCCACGTTTCACAATTCTGCCGTTCTTGCCGTAGGCGCCTAGGCCACTCGAATGTCTTCTGGGGGCAAGCCAGATCTGCCCCCTCTCATACCGCGCGATCCGGCCACGAGGACATATGTATCTACCGCCTTGGATTTTCGCCGGATGGGTGGCTGGGAAAGCTCTTAAGGGCGAAACATAGAAAGCGCAACGTCACACATGAACAACAGCGAGAGCATCTTCATAAGGGACAACACGCCTTTGCCGGAGAACGTTTCGATCGAGAGTGATGCTTTCTTGCCTGGCTGGCGAGTCGTCCGGAATCTCGATCGCTCTACTCTGGCCCGAAATATCGAGCGTGCGAAGTGGTACTTTTTCTACCTGGCGGGCGCGATGAAGGCAACCGTTTTCGGTCGCAATCGGCCAGGAACAGTGCGCAGGGCCGTGAAGAGCATCCTGGCGAGACGCGAGGAGCAGCAGTCTAACTCTCTCGAAATTACAGAGGTTGTTGCGAAACGGTTCTGCGGCATTCCTTTCCTGAGCGTCACCGCCCATTCGAGACACATTCAACAGCGTGTTGGGCTGGTCCCTGCAAGAAACTTTGTTTTGAGCGTAGCTGCTGCCGCTCCATCCGGAGAAGTTGCCACAAAGTAACAAGGACTCTGATTTCGAGTTCTTAGGAATTGGTGAGAGATCTTCGACCATAGTTGCCGCATCAAGTCGTTGGAATCAGGTCTCAGCAGAGTCTAGAGAATGGTTTGAGGGAGGGTTAGAATGACTGTACACATTACCCCGTTACATGACCGCGTGCTGGTGCGGAGGTTGGAAGAGAAGGAAACCGCGAAAGGCGGGATCATTATCCCCGATACGGCTAAAGAAAAGCCTCAAGAGGGCGAGGTGATGGCCATCGGAGCTGGCAAGATGGAAAAGGGCCATCGTGTACCGCTCGACGTGAAGGTGGGTGACCGAATCTTGTTCGGTAAATACACCGGCAACGACATCAAAATCAACGACCAGGAGTACATGATTCTCCGCGAGGAGGAAATCCTGGGGAAGTTCAGCGGAATGGCCAAAGCGGCATCCGGCAAGAAGTAGTGTCTCCAATCCGAAAATCTCGGATGGAGTCGAAAGTGCGATCACCCGGGAGGGTGGAATCTAATGGCAAAACAAATTGTAACTGGTGAGAATTCGCGTCAAGCAATCCTCCGCGGCGTCAACATCTTGGCTGACGCGGTAAAGATCACGCTCGGTCCGAAAGGGCGCAATGCGGTGATCGAGAAGAAGTTCGGGGCACCCATCATCACAAAAGACGGCGTGACGGTGGCGAAAGAGATCGAGCTCCAAGACCCGCTCGAGAACATGGGAGCACAGATGGTGCGTGAGGTTGCGTCCAAGACTTCCGATGTGGCCGGCGACGGCACCACTACCGCGACTGTTCTGGCACAAGCCATCTTCCGTGAGGGGGTGCGAACGGTGGCCGCGGGCGCGAGCCCGATGGCGCTCAAACGCGGCATCGACAAGGCCGTGGAAGTTGCCGTGGCTGAGATCAAAAGATTCTCCCGCGAGGTGAAGGGCGACATGATCGCGCAGGTCGGCACAATTAGCGCCAACACCGACAAGCAGGTTGGCAACATCATCGCCGAAGCGATGAAGAAGGTAGGTAAAGACGGCGTCATCACCGTCGAAGAATCCAAAACGATGGAGACCACGCTGGAAGTGGTCGAAGGCATGCAGTTCGACCGCGGCTACCTCTCGCCGTACTTCGTCACCGATCCGGAACGCATGGAGTGCGCCCTCGAGGATGTCAGCATCTTGATTCATGAGAAGAAGATCAGCTCGATGAAGGACCTGCTGCCGTTGCTCGAACAGACCGCCAAGGCGGGCAAGCCGCTCCTCATCATTGCTGAGGAAGTCGACGGCGAAGCGCTGGCGACCCTGGTGGTGAATAAGCTGCGCGGCACGCTACAGTGCGCTGCGGTGAAAGCCCCTGGCTTCGGCGACCGCCGCAAGGCCATGCTGGAGGACATTGCCGTTCTGACTGGCGGCAAGGCCATCACCGAGGACCTCGGCATCAAACTCGAAAATGTGAAATTTGAGGACCTCGGCCGCGCCAAGAAAGTGACCATCGACAAGGACAACACCACGATCGTCGCTGGCGCCGGCAAGGCCACAGAGATCGAAGGCCGCATCAAGCAACTCCGCGTGCAGATCGAAGACACCTCCTCGGACTATGACAAGGAGAAGCTGCAAGAGCGCTTGGCCAAGCTTGTCGGCGGCGTCGCCGTAATTAAGGTCGGCGCGGCCACCGAAACCGAGCTGAAGGAAAAGAAGGCTCGCGTCGAGGACGCCATGCACGCCACCCGTGCCGCAGTTGAGGAAGGCATCGTCTCAGGAGGCGGCACCGCTCTTCTGCGCTGCTTGCCCGCTCTAGATAAGCTTAAGCTCCACGACGACGAAGCCGTTGGCGTGAACATCGTGAAGCGCGCACTCGAAGAACCAATTCGCCAGATCGCCGAAAACGCCGGACACGAGGGCGCACTTGTTGTCGGGCGCGTGCGCGAATCGAAAGATGAAAGCTTCGGTTTTAACGCGGAGACCGGTGAGTTCGGCGACATGGTTAAGGCCGGGGTGATTGATCCGGCGAAGGTCACGCGTCTCGCACTACAGAACGCTGCGTCCATCGTCTCACTGATGCTGACTACCGAAGTCTTGATCGCCGACTACAAGGATGAGGAAAAAATGGCCGCAGCTGGCGCAGGCCATGGCGGCAATTATTAATGCCAGCCGTTCCTGGGGCTCCCTGACGACAATGCTGCCCATATACGGTGGCGCCGGGCGCGGACACCATCAATCTCCGCTGCGGCGCGGCTGATTCGAGCATCGCGTTGGCGCACGGCAGCATTCAGTGTCTTCTCGCTTGGCCGGACTTCGAATGGCCATCCCGAGCAGGAACGAGAACTCGCTAGGTAGAGCAAGAATTAGAGACAATCCGCGTCACAGCGCACTTGGGCAGTGCAAACTCGACTGCTTAATCTTGGGGGCAAGCTTTTGTCATTCATCCTTGACGAACAGACGGATTGCGTCCTCAACCTCATTAGCCTGGGCAAGAAACGTGGTTATCTGCTCCATGACGATGTGAATGACATCCTCCCGGCAGATGCGCAATCGCTCGAAGAGGTGGAGAGTCTTATCTCGATCTTGGCGGGCCACGGAATCGGGATTTATGAAGATGCCTCGTCAGCTCAGGCTGCCCGTGCAGGCTATAAAGCCGCGGAACAACCCGAAGTCGAGTCTAAGACAGCCACGGATAGCGACGATTCCGACCTCGACCTGACGCCCGGCGCTCTCGACAAAAACAGCGACCCCATCAGAATGTACTTGCGGGAGATGGGCACCGTTCCGTTGTTGAAGCGCGAGGCCGAGGTGGCTATTGCCAAGCGCATCGAGCGCGGGCACCTGCTGGTCTTCAAAACCGTCTCTCGCTCGCCGATCGTCCTCAAAGAACTGCTGGCTACTGGCGGAGATCTTCGCAAGCGCGCTCGGTCGATTGAGGAAATCGTGCGGTTCGACGAGGAAGAAATAACGGAAGAAATCATGGAGGGCAAGAGGCGAGACACACTCCAGATCTTCGACAAAATCGAGGGCCTCTACAAACTAGGACTCCGGCAGGCGGCGCGGCTCACGCGCACAGCAAGATCGAATAAGAGTGCGTACCTGCGGACGCGGCGGCGATTGGCTCGGACACGCATTCAAATGTCGCTCCTGGTTCGCGGGATGAACTTTACTCTCGTTCAAAAGAAGCGTCTGATCGACACGATGCGCCACACCGTCGAACGTCTGCATTCCCTGGAGCGCGAAGCCGTCCGGCTTGAACGCCGCGCCGATGCCGGTCGCGCAGATTCTTCCGCGGAAGCGCGCGAAGGACTGCGCTCGCGCCGCTCGCAGCTGCAAGAGATCGCACAATCGAGCGAGGTCGGGTTACCGTCTCTAAAGCGTTCTCTAACCCTCATCCTGCGCGGCGAGGCTGACGCCGAAAAAGCAAAGAAAGAGCTCACCGAGGCAAACCTCCGATTGGTTGTATCGATCGCCAAGAAGTACACCAGCCGTGGTCTTCAGTTCTTAGACTTGATCCAGGAAGGCAACATCGGACTCATGAAGGCGGTCGACAAATTTGAGTGGCGTCGCGGTTACAAATTCTCGACGTATGGCACCTGGTGGATTCGTCAAGCCGTCACCCGCGCCATTGCCGACCAGGCGCGGACGATCCGCGTCCCAGTGCACATGATTGAGGCGATCAACAAGATGGCCCGCACGACCCGGCAACTGGTGCAGGAACTCGGCCGCGAACCGACCTCCGAAGAGATCGCCAGGCGCATGGACGTCCCAGTCGACAAGGTACGCAGCACGAAGAAGGTCGCGCAGCAGCCCCTCTCGATCGAGACGCCCATCGGAGATGAGGGAGATTCCCACCTCGGCGATTTCATCGAGGACAAGACCGTCGTATCGCCTTCCGACGCCGTTATCCACCTTGACTTGAAGGAACACACCGCGTCACTCCTGAAGACGCTCACTCCGCGCGAAGAGAAGATCATCCAGATGCGCTTTGGCCTGGACGATCGTGGCGAGCACACCCTTGAGCAAGTGGGGCAATCGTTCGCGGTGACCCGCGAGCGCATCCGGCAGATCGAAGCGAAGGCGTTGCGCAAACTGCGTCATCCGTCGCGCTCGCGCCAACTGCGAGTTTTTATCGAAGGCGCATGTTAAGAGAAGAAGTCTCTGAAGCTCGGCGGCCGCCTTCGATTTCAGAAAATCTAGGCTTTTCGAGCTCACGCCTTAGGGCTTGTGCTTGGCGCTGTTCCCGACGGCTACCAAGAAAAATGGCGCTCTTGCCTTCGTCGCGCGGAAGAAGCGAATCACGTCGTCGAGAAAGATCACGCTGGTGGCGCTTATCGGACAAGTGAAATCGGACAGAAACCACTTGTCCGGCAATGCGACTTATCGGGATTTAATCTCCCCTGCACCTTGCGAATTACTGCTGGTACGAGGAAACCACGACGGAGGCATTCTCGCGATCCTTGGCGTGGGAGCGTTCTTCAGTTTCCAGCCGGGGCAGAACCGGAGTGCCGAGGCCCGAACTTTGTGCCGAAGAAATCTCCCTGATTCCACTCGGGCGGCCGGGCCCGCTGAGCGAGTTTGTAGCCCACGAGAAAATTCAATCGTGCCGCTTTCGCGCCGGATTCATAGTCGAGAGGCTGATCCATATTATCGAGAGGTGTGTGATAGCGGGTGACCATCCAGCTTTTCTCGAGGGCAAGACCCTTGATTTTCGGATCCGTGCTCGTGACTCCATCCGTAATATTCACGGCCGGAACGCCTTGAAGCACGAAGGAATACTGGTCGCTACGAATGAAGCCGGCCTCTTCCGGCATTTGGTCGGGAATGAGCGCGTAGCCGAGTTCTCCGGCGGCTGATTCCGCGTCTTTGTCGATGCTGGAATGTTCCGCACCCATGGCGACGACATCTTTCATGGAAAACAGCAGGCCCGGAGCACCATCGATATTCACGTTGGCGACGATCTTGTTCAGCGGGACCGTCGGGGCGTGAGCGAAGTAGTCCGAGCCCAACAGACCCATTTCTTCCCCAGTGACAAAAACGAAGAGCACCGAGCGTCGCGGCGGCCGCGGAAGACTGGTGTAGGCTCGCGCGATCTCGAGAAGAGTTGCAGTACCCGATGCATTGTCAAGCGCGCCATGGCAGACGTTGTCGCCGTCGATTGGCGGGCATATCCCCAGATGATCCACGTGCGCGGTGTAGACGACGTACTGATCGCGAAGCGCAGGATCGGAGCCCCCAAGTTCAGCGATGATATTGGGGCTTTCGTAGGTGGTTTCGGTGCTCGTGGTGCGAATTCGCGAGTTCCACCCGAGCGGGAAGGCCTGGGGTTGGCTCGAGCGCGCCGCCGCGAAGGCCTGTTCCAAGGTCTTCGGCGCGTTAGCGAACACCAGTGCGGCACCGGATTCGCTAAATTGTGCTACCCCTCCTAAGGGAAACGCATCGTGCGGCGTCCCGGTTTTGTCGAGCCAATTGGTGCTGCCCATTCGGAATTGCGGAACGTCCCAGTCCCAGGGCCAACGCTTCGAATCCTCGGGGAGCATAGTGCTAAGCATCGCGACCGCGCCGTGCGCGAGAGCGTTTTTCGTCTTCACGATGTCATCGGAATAGTAAGCGCGCACGGTGGACGAGAAACGCGGCGGGGCGCCGTAAAACGTGAGTACGATTTTCCCCCGCGCATCAATTCCCGAATAGTCATCGTACTTCTCTTCGGGCGAGGTCACGCCGAAGCCCACGAAGACAATCGGAGCGTCCAGATTGTTCCTCGCATGAGTCACGTCGCCGATCAAGACATAGTCCTTAGCATCGACCAGGTTTTGTTCTTTGTTGTTCGACCCCGCTCCGTTGGCGACCAGCACCATCGAGCTCTTCGAAGTATCGAGCACGGCCTTGCGGAGCGGCACCTGCTGGAACCACGTACCATTCAGGCCGCCAGGGCGCAGACCCATGGCCTCGAGTTCCGTCGCAACGTAGCGAGCTGCGATCTGGTAACCAGGCGAGTCGGGAGCGCGGCCTTCCAGCAAGCTGTCGGCAAGGAAACGCATGTGGGCGCGGATGGCATCGCCTCGAATCGTTTTCATGGCCGCTTCTGTGGCGGCAAGATCCGACGGACTGACTTGCTGAGCAAACAGCGCGGGAGAAAAAAACAAAAGGCAGATCCATACGCATAGGCGAGCTTTCATTGCATAAAACTCCTGTCGAGCGTGGGTCGTATTGTGGTCGTCCTAGGGGCATGAGAGCGAATGGCATTGTATCCGGGATTCCCGATTCGGACAGTCCAAACAACCCAGTGGCGGCTTGGGACAGAGCCCAGAGCTTAAACCTCCCCTTACGGAATTAAAAATTCGACGGAGCGAGAATAGCCCGGGAGGCGACCTGACTACGGATGTCGGCGGGCACAATATTCATGTTATCGGTTACATCGCTAACGCGGACGTGGCCGCGACAATGCCCGCACCCCCTGTGGGCCCCCGGTCTCGCACTGGGGTCGGGGTATTTCATCCTCGAGAATAGCTGGGGAGCGTGCTCGGGAGACGGCGGCTACAATTACATGGACACCGACTACGTGAAGAAGCGGGCGCAGGCCGTGTACGTTATTACTCCCGGTAGTTGAGCATTTCATCCTTGCTTAAAAACAGCTCTCCTAAGTTGTCGCAGGTCGTAACTGTGGCCGAGAGGTCTTTCATCGTACTGGGGTCCTACAATCACCTCTTAATTTCGATTTCCAACTGTCCGGTCAAGCTCATCGGACCCAATTGCGATGTCAGCTCCGAAATCATGGCTTTTCACTTTTGTTGCCGCTTTTTTCGATGTTTGGAAAGAGATGCTTGGAAAGAAAGGGCGGGGTGAAGGTGGAAATCGCGGTTTTCATTGACGAACCCCCTTAGCGACCCGCGCTGAGGCCGCCCCAAAAATATGCAAACTCTTTCGTTCCTGCACGAAAACTACGATCCGAAGATTTTCTCTCTTCCAGTTCGATTTAAACTTAACCTGCTGATTCACGACGAATGCGGATGAATCCCTGGCTGGCACAGCTCCAATCTTGTGCAAAGAACGCAGTATCGCCGCATGCCGCAAATTCCTGCCGGCATTTTCCCCCGCTTTCACGGCCGTTTCCAAGCCCCCTTCAGTCAGCGCCATCCAGACATCAGCTGGCTCCAGGTCTGCGATTCCGGTGATGTTCCCAACTCGTACTTCAAAGCGCTCGGCATCACTCTTTGCAGGAATTTCCGCCGTAATGGAGATTTGCGCCTTCGCTCGGTGGGCGGCCTCCTGAATAGCCTCTTGCGCATCGTGTTCACTGTTGCCCACGAACTGGCGTTGACCGTCAACAATCATCTGCGGAGTAAAAGGGCTTTCGCCTTTGAACCTCGCGACGTACTCTTGTTGCCGCAAAGTCCAAGCCGAGGAGGAATACAAATCCACCCAACCATCGTGATTCCAGTAGTCCACGTGTTCCTCGAGTCCGATGATCTCGGCACCTCCAATGGGCTGGTCTGTTTCGAGCTTGCTCAGCAACGCGTCTGCTGGTGGACAGGTGGAACAACCCTCCGAGGTGAACAACTCGACGACGACTGGAGTTCGATCGACCTGCGCTTCGGCGGCCTGTGCCGCCGCTTCACACGGGGGAATAGCTTTGGTTGCCACGAGCAAGAACGTCCCCAGGGCTAAGAGTGGCAATGCGTTTTTCATGTCCTTATTTCCTTTGTTCGCATCCGACTATCTTCGTTTGCGGTGCTAAGGAACGGGGTTCTCAGTCGGCGTGGAACCCATCCGTCCCGAACCAGAGCGGAGCGATGGAATGCAGATTTTTCTTGTACGTGCGAGAAACATTGAACTCCTTTCCTCCCTTGATGCGTAGAACATACTCACCTGTGGTCCAGGGATGGATCTCTTCGACAAACGATGCGTTGATTAGCACGGAGCGATGAATGCGGACGAAGCCGTATGGTCGGAGTTTTTCTGCGACGGCGGACATGGACTCGCGAAGAAGGTCAGTACCCGACATCCTCCGGAGCAAAACGTAATTACCCTGAGCCTCGACCGTAACAACATCGGCGGGATCAATAAATAAAATCCTACCTTTGGCCTTGATCGCGATTCTGGGCGGCATTCTTAGCATTCCTTCGACCTGAGGGAGAAGATCTTGCATACGAGATGGAGTCTTTTCATACATGCGGATGATCTTCTTTGGGTAGAGCGTCCGCCAGAACCAAAACAGCTCCGCTTAGCAGCAGAGTATCCACAAAGTAGTTGAGCCCGTTGCCGATATCAGAGGGGATGGCAACTACGATGGGCAGATAAATAAAGAAGCATAGAATAAGAATCCAGATACCCAGATATGTTGCTGCCAAGCGTGCTCTCTTATTGACGATGATGCTTACCCCGGCAGCCACAAGAACTGCGCCCGTGAGATAAGCCCAGAAAAGATGTCCGGGAATCCATGCAGGCGTTATTTTATCCAGAGGAACGCCGGGCGCGAGCGTGGGATGCAGAAAATGCTCCACGCCGAAGACTATCGCCGGTATCCCCACGAAAAAGCGCCCGAGAGTTACCAGCCCTGGCGCGCCGTCCGAAGGCGTTCTTTTCAACTGTCTTCCAGCCAGCGCAAAAGCTCCACCGCTGAAGGCGATATCCCTCAGGCCGACGGCCCAAAACAAACGAGCGCCATGTGTGGCCACTATGTTAGGGATATGCATCAAAACCACGAAAAGTAGAAACATGCATCCCAAAAGTGTGGCCGCCAACCGTCCATGTTTCTCTAGGATGATGCTCAGCGCTGCGGCCATAAGCGCAATGCCCACTAGATAGACCCAAAATGCGTGCAGCGGCATCCAGGACGGAACGACACGCGCGACGTCCTCTGCATCGGTAAGATGGAATGTGCCAAATACTCCCAACGGGATGACAAAGAACAACCTCCCAAACGGGAGGACCTTGTCCAGTCCATGTGCTTGGGGCAGTTCGTGCTTGATGATTATTGGGAGGCCGATTGCTAGCAGGGCTACTCCCGCGAAGTACGGCCAAAACACATCCCCCGGGATCCGGAAGGCTACGAGCGCAGCCGCCGTCTGTGCGCGAGCGAATTGCTGGAATTCACAGTGCACCATGTACATCCGCAACCTCCGGCGCTCTGCCGATTCTCTAGGCGAGGCGTATGTCTTGAGGCACACGCCCTGCTCGAATGCACGTTAGGCAAATCCGTAAATCCGAACTCTCTGAATCCAGCAGCACTCGTTGTCGTAGGGTGACGAACCCGCCTGAAACACCGACAGTTGCCGCCATCATCTTAATTTCGCGCATAAAGTGGTCGGGCACAATAACCACTTGAGGTGACACTATTATGACCACTATGATGGGGCCATGAAGAAGACGGCTAGCGGTTTTTCGCCTCTGATTTATGTCGATCGGAAGAGCGCCAAACCCCTGTATTCGCAAGTGTACGAAGCGTTTCGCGCGGCGATTGTCGGTCGCAAGCTGCGCGCAGGGGAACGGATTCCGTCAACTCGAGGACTCTGTTCAGAACTGAGGATTTCGCGAATCCCGGTGCTTAACGCGTATGCTCAACTTCTGGCAGAAGGCTATTTTAAGAGCCGCGTAGGTTCGGGAACATTCGTGTCGAGTTCCCTGCCATACCAAACGGCTCCGTCCGAAAACCAAAGTGCAGGGACGGCTCGAGTGAGTCCAATGCCTCGACCGGTCGCGCACCGCGTTTCGCTTATTCCTCGCTACGAACGGCCCACATGGATGAGCGGTCAGAGCGCGTTCAGTGTCAGTCAACCATCAGTAGACCTCTTTCCGTTTCATGTGTGGTCGAAGCTCGTCGCGCGATATTGCAGAAATCTGCATCCAAGCGCACTGCACTACGGCGATCCGATGGGTCTCAAAGAGTTGCGCGAAGCAATTGGTGCCTATCTCAGAGCAGCACGCTCGGTACGGTGTGAATGGCAGCAGGTCATGATCGTGAGCGGGTCACAACAGGCGCTTGATATTTCCGCCAGAGTCTTGCTTGACGTCGGAAGCCCGGTGTGGGTTGAGGAACCCGGATACTGGCTAACTCGGCATACCCTTACTGCCGCGGGATGTAGCCTGGTACCTGTTCCTGTTGATGACGACGGCTTGGATGTAGCCGTTGGCATCGAACGATGCCGGAAGGCACGTGCCGCTTACGTAGCGCCATCCCACCAATATCCGCTTGGAGCGACCATGAGTGCTTCGCGTCGTCTTCAACTTCTCGGATGGGCCCAAGGCTCGGGATCTTGGATCGTCGAGGACGACTATGACAGCGAGTTCCGCTATGACAGCAAACCTATAGCATCGTTGCAAGGCCTCGACCATTCGTCGCGGGTGATATTCATCGGTACGTTCAGCAAGGTCTTGTTTCCGTCGTTGAGGGTGGGCTATATCGTCATTCCGTCCGACCTCGTCGAGCACTTTGTAGCGGTTCGCCACGCAATGGACGTGAGCCCACCTCACCTATATCAGGCGGTGCTTGCGGATTTCATCAAAGAGGGGCATTTCTCGCGACATATCCGGAGAATGCGGCTGGCGTACAGCGAGCGCCGAGAGGTCCTTGTCAACTGCATCAGGAAAGAACTCGATTCCGTCCTGCAGGTGCACGGTGCCGAGGCTGGTCTGCATCTGACCGTGACACTTCCAAGAGGATACCGTGACCGCGTTATAGCCGCACGAGCCGCGCGCCAGAACTTGTGGCTGTGGCCACTCTCTCCTTCGTATCTCGGGGCGACCCGTCGCCAAGGGCTCATCTTGGGCTTTGGCGGCGCGACAGCGGCGGAAATCCCCGACGCGGTGCGCCGACTGCGCGCGGTGCTCACCTCCGAGCGAGCGCGATGACGAAAGTAAATCTCCAGGCATGAGAAGAATCGGCAGGGACATGTGGCCATGAAATTCAACACCACTGGCTGATTGTTCTCGATCCCACCGTTTGCTCGCGTTTGCCCTGGTTTCCCTGACTACTCTGCGCCAGGACTGGCCTAGCGCTGTTGTGAAATCCAAAATGCCGATATCCCGACACCAACGAACATCCCGATCAGAATGAGACCAACCACCCAAGGAATAGACCAGAAAGGAAATTTCGCCGCAAGTTGACAGATCAGGTCCACAGCTGGATTCTCATGGGGGAGGCTCGGTTCCACTGCATTTACACTGAGTATTTGATTGGGATGGTCAGAGATCTCAGGATGCCCGATAAGCGCGTAGCCTTTCCTTGGGATCGTTTCGATGTAGAGTGGCCGTAGAGAAGATTCTCCGAGGGCTCGACGCAACTTGTTGATTGTCGTGTTGACGTTGGCGTCGTAATCGACGCAGGTGTTAGGTGGCCAAAGACACCCGCGAATTGCATCGCGCGTAACGATCTCTCCGGGCCTTTCTAGAAGCACAACTAGGGCTCTATATGCTTTTCCAGGCAGTCTAAGTCGACAACCGTCCTTCGTTACTTCTTCTTTTTGCAAGTCGACCTGGATCGGTCCGAGACGGATATATCGTCTGCCTGATGAATTTACGGGGTTGCGGTGTGTCCCTGCTTCAGGTTCTGGTGTTCGAATGAGGCTAGTCGTCATAAATCTAGCTATTGCCCATAGCAATGGGCGGATGGAGTAAGCTCCTCAGGAGATGCAGCCTACCCTTGGATCAACTCGGGTGAAAACCAGTCTCTTTGGCAAGTTAGCCTGACCTTCGATAGAGGGAAAGAGATATGTGATGAAGCGTGAGGAAAACGATCTAGGGCGACAGCAGTCGTGGGTGCTTGCCCCGTGCACGGGTTGGCCAAGGGGCGTCGGTTCGCAGGACTAATTGCACCGGGGGAACTCGGAAGGCGGAAGTTCAGTTGACTCACTATCAAGAAAGTAAGTCCGACATAGCGTTAGAAACCTAATCCTTGCTGCGTAGTCAATTTTCCTAGCACTAAGGCTGTCGCTCAGTTGGGGTGATCGGCGTGTGCGCAAGCTTCCGGTCGGTGTCAAAAAAATATACAGAATCTGGAATTCCATGATTAGTTTTCTTGCCCGGTGTGGATCTACGCTGATCCGTGACAGAACCACCGAGCCGTGATTCAAAATAAATAATCCTCGTGATGAAGCTGCTTGGCTGGCATCCGTGAACTCATAGAGGCTTAGAAACACCTCCACGTAAATCATTGAAAATTAACCTCGTTAATTCATTTGCGAGTGGAGGGCTGCGTGCAAACCATACAGCAGCTTCCGATCGATTGCTGCTATCGGATTGCCAAATCTGATTAGCGACTCCGGTTAGTGTCGATGTGAATAGTACGACTTCGTCCGATGTCGAACCTGTGCGCAGCACGGCTGACATGTCTGCCGTGCCGGAGTTGAAATCAAAGAAAGTTCGTCGTCTTACTTGATTAGAGCCAAATTCGAAGAGAATGTTAGGAGGGGGCATGGAAACAAAATATCGGAGAAAACTGGCGCTTCTCGTCATGGCGGTACTAGTGCTGTGGTCGACGGCGAGCCGTCAACTTAACGCCCAGGTCATCAGCGGAGACTTAGTGGGAACGGTTCTGGACAAAACCGGTGCCGTGGTACCGGGCGCCAGGGTTGAGGCGACCAAGGTGGACACCGGAGTGAGGTATGAGACCAAGTCAAATGAGATCGGAGAATACCGTTTCAACAATTTGCCGGTGGGCGTCTATAACATTTCGGCATCGACAGCAAACTTTGCAACCACCACGATCAACGGGTTTACGGTCGAACTGAACAAGACAACTACGCTGCAAATCACGCTGGAGGTCAAAGGTGCGGTCACCTCGATCGAAGTTTCGGGTACTGCGGCAGCCCTGGATACCACGACAGCTCAAGTGCAATCTACGTTCGAATCGAAGGACATAGGGGATTCCGCAATTGCTAGCACTGGCGGCAATGGCAGTGGTGTTCTGAACCTCTCGCTCCTGAGCGCTGGTGTGGCGACCGCCGGCGGCGTCGGGGTCGGAACCGGTCCTTCCGTAGGCGGCCAACGTCCGCGCAACAATAACTTCACGATTGAGGGAGTGGACAACAACAACAAGTCGCTGACCGGACCGCTGGTTATGGTGCCGAACGACGCGGTAGCAGAATTTTCGCTCCTGCAGAACCAATTTTCACCGGAATTCGGCCACTCTTCCGGCGGCCAATTCAATACGGTCGTCAAGAGCGGGACGAATTCGTTTCACGGTTTGGCGTACGCCTACAATGCGAACCGTAACTATAACGCCTTCGACAGCCTGAATGGCATTCAGGGCTTCACTTCGAATCCACGGTTCGACAATAACCGGTTCGGCGGCCAGATCGGTGGCCCCGTCCTGAAGAATAGATTGTTCTTTTTCGTGAACGCCGAATACGAACCGTTCGGCCAGGCTAGTGGAGCAGGCGCGGCTTGCTCGCCAACCGCCGCCAGCTTTGCCGTCCTCAATGCAACTGCTGGATTGTCCGCGACGAATCTGGCGATCTTCGAGAAATACGTGCAGCCAGGCACCACCGCAGGCAGTGGTTGCGCGCCCATCAATTGGGTGGGGGGCACCACACTTCCTACTGCTGGCCTCGCCGTTGTGGCCCCCAGCTTTACAAACTATAGGTTTATTACCACGAGCATGGACTACGAAATCTCCGTTAAAGATCAAATCCGCGGCCGCTACATTTACAACAGCGCAGTCGGGATTGACAATAGCGCCGCACTGCCGGCCTTTTTCCTGCCGCAGCCCAATAAGTTCCACTTAGTGACTCTCAACGAATACCACACATTTTCTCCGACTCTCACCAACGAGGTACGTCTAGGATATAATCGATACGCACAGGTTTTCAGCGCGGGCAATTTCTCTTTCCCTGGTTTGGACAGCTTCCCCAACCTTCAGCTCAACGATTTAGGACAATTGCAGATAGGTCCGGACACGAGCGCGCCGAGTGGCACGATTGTGAATACCTACCAGTTGGCGGAGGCGCTTACGTGGACGAAGAACGCCCACACGCTAAAGTTCGGCATTGAGGGCCGCAAGTACATTTCGCCCCAGAGTTTCACACAACGTGTTCGCGGCGACTACGAATACACTGAGACGCTTTCATTCTTGCAAGATGCCGTCCCTGATTCGCTGGCTGAACGCAGCAACGGGGACCCGGTCTACTATGCCGACCAGTCCGCGATCTACTGGTATGTGAATGACAACTGGCGCATTCGCCGGAACCTGACACTAAATCTTGGCCTGCGCTACGAGTACACAACCATCCCATTCACGCAAAGATCGCAAGCCCTTAACGCGGCTGCCAGCGTTCCTGGACTGATTGATTTCGCTGCGCCGAAAGCCGCGAAAAACAATTGGGGCCCGCGCGTGGGTTTCGCCTATTCGCCCGGTACGAGTGGGCGCACATCGATCCGCGCCGGAGCGGGCATTGCCTACGACGTGTTGTTTGATAACCTCGGGATCCTATCACTGCCGCCACAGCTATCGACCACGATCGATTGTGCGCCGGTGGGGGCCTTCCCTTGCGCGGCGCCATTTCTAGCAAACGGTGGCGTTCTTCCGAGCCCAGGCGGTGTCATCGCTTACCCGACCATCGCTGACCAGCGCGCCGCGACATCAGCGTTTGTTCCAATCGATCAGAAATTGCCAAAGTCTATCGACTGGACTCTGGGTATTCAGCACACGTTCTGGTCCGATTTTACTGCCGAAGTTCGCTACGTCGGGACTCGCGGAATCCATTTGCCCGCTCAGATTCGCTTGAATACGCAGTCGGTCGTCACGCCAACGAATTTCCTGCCTACGTATACGACGGCTCCGAGTCAAGCAACGCTGAATGCTTCGACGCTCGACCTGAATACTCTGGAAAATGAGAGCAATATTACTCCGGCGTATAATGCGGCCGGATTCAACCAAAACAACATTACGTCGTATCAGCCGTGGGCTTCTTCGACGTATCATGGGCTCGCGGCTCAGCTCAATAAACGGTTCAGTCACGGCGTGCAAATGATTGGCGCCTACACCTATAGCCATCTGATCGACGACGCCACGGCGGAGGTTTTCGCCACCGTCCTGTCGCCGCGCCGTGCGCAAGATGGGCAGAACCTTTCCGCGGACACCGCTAATTCCATTCTCGACCACCGTCATCGCCTCACGCTGTCCATCGTCTACGATGAACCCTTCTTTAAGAATAGCAATGCATTCATGAGGAACACCGTGGGAGGTTGGGAAATCGCGCCGATTTACACGTACCAGTCCGGGCAGTGGGTCACTGCACAAAGCGGCGTCGACTCGAACCTGAACGGAGACTCGGCCGGAGACCGCACAATTCTGAACCCGGGCGGTGCAAAGGGAACGGGCAGCGGAGTGATTCCGCTGTGCACGAGCGCGGTAGCGTCATGCCCGACTACTCTGACGGATGCCGCCAATAACCCCGTCGGTGTGGTGGGCTATCTGGCCACAAATCCCAACGCTCAATATATCCAGGCCGGATACGGCGCTCGAGCCGACGTGGGCCGTAACACATTGCAGCTGAAGCCGATCAATGACGTCGATGTGAGCGCCATAAAGCGCTTCGCAATCACGGAACGTTTCAAGATTGAATTCCGTGCTTCAGCGACTAACGTCCTTAACCACGCACAGTATGTAGGTGGATTCCTCAACGACGTTGCTCCCATACCGGCTCCCGGCTTTATAACTTTTCAGCGGGACATGCTGGAGCCCTCAAATCCGTCGTTCAACAACCCGAGCGCGGTCTTCTCGAGCAACCCTCGGACCTTGCAATTAGCTTTGAAGATTTTCTTCTAACCTATTCAGCTTGTTGGGTCTGAGTTCAGGCAGGGCGTTAGGAAGGGCGCTGGAAGTCGGAGCGCCCTTCTTCTCTTGCTGAATAGCAGCCAAATCGACTTTCGGCTGATCCACTGGCAACCTCCCCGGCAATCACCGAGCCGCAGACAAGTTGGGTAACCCTTTGAAATAAACGGCTCTAAAGTTATGGCGCGATGAGTCGCTTCGATCGAAGATTCGGTGATTTGGGTTCCGCGCAAGTCCGAATCGCAAAGAAACCAGCGAGAAAGCAGACACAATCGCTACATGGATTTAATCGTACTGCTACCACACAGCTGTGTGAAACGCGATTCCCGTGAGATTTACTCTTTGTAGGTACTCCAAGAGAATTGTGACTGGTCTTGTCCTCGCCCTCTGAGAACAGAAAAATCGCTCGCCGTATTGAAGAGTGAGTGTCGGCTAGAGTGAGCTGTTTCGAGGCCGCGTGAAGGGTCGCGTCAAAAAGTGCCGTGGCGCCACGCCGGGAGTTTAGGCCTTCGTTTTCGCCTTTGGAATTATAATACGAGTGTAACAGGAAGGTTAAGATTCCGGCTTAGTGGCCATTGGGCGATAAGTCGGATTACCAGACACTGGGGATAGAGCTTGGCTAGCCACTAGAACACCTCTGACTGCGCGTACTGCCCGACAGTCAGCGGATTACGAAGCGGTGTGACCTGCAAATTCGGTCTTTCTTGCAAAACAGTTTGGATATGTAACTGGGCAGAGAAACAGTGTGAGGAGGATGCATGAGCAGCATTGGTCGAAGGCGCTGGTTGGAGAGCATGGGCTTGGTCGCAGTAGCTGGGTCCTTGCCTGCAGGGGTAGGCGGCACACAACTCAAATCTCCCGAAGGATCCGGCAAGATGAAGCTCGACCTTGCCGACTTTCAGCCGAAAAGCATGCTGCACGTGCCAGAAACAAAAGTTCCTCGCTCGCGCTATCCGGTTATCGATATTCACTCTCACCTGTCGATCAGAGCAAAGTCCGTGAACGGAGTAGGTGTTGGAGAAATAATGGATTTTCTCGCGACACCGGAAACGCTATTGCCTGTCATGGATCGGAAAAATATTCGAATCATGGTGAACCTGACTGGTGGATCAGGAAAAGGGTTGAGTGAAGCGATTCAGAAATTCCAGCAACCACATCCCGATAGATTTCTCACCTTTACCGAGCCTATGTGGGATCGCGCTAACCAACCAGGATTCGATAAGTTTCAAGCTGACGAGATCGTTCGCGCACATCAAGCGGGAGCGCGCGGTGTAAAAGTTCTAAAAACTCTGGGTTTGTATCTGAGAGAAAACATTTCGGAGGGTCCGCTGGTGGCAATTGACGACATCCGGTTCGATCCGATGTGGGAGGTCTGCGGCTCGCTGGGTATTCCTGTGGCAATTCATGTATCCGATCCAGAAGCATTCTTTCTTCCGACAGATCGAACAAACGAGCGGTTCGAAGAGTTGAACAACCATCCGGATTGGTCTTTCCATGGCAAGGACTTCCCAAGTAACGCGGAGCTATTGGAAGCTAGAAATCGCGTTCTTGCAAAGCATCCGAAGACGCAATTCATTGTGCTTCATATAGGAAATAACGCGGAAAATCTTCCCTACGTCGGTCAGTGCATGGACCGCTTTCCGAATATGGTTGTGGAACTGGCCGCGAGAGTTGGTGAGCTAGGTCGACAACCCCGCATGTCGCGCAAGTTTTTTGACAAATATCAGGACCGAATTGTTTTCGGTACGGATGCGGTTCCAAACGGAACCGATACGCCTCAGCAAATTTTCGGGGATGAACTTTATGAGATTTACTACCGGTTTTTGGAGACCGAAGACGAATATTTCGACTATGCGCCAGCGCCCGTTCCACCTCAGGGACGTTGGCGCATTTATGGCATTGGTTTGCCCGAGGGCATTCTCAAGAAAGTATATTACGAAAACGCCGCTCGGCTTTTGAAGCTAACAATTTAATCGCGATCGCTGACACGACAATCAGACGATTCGGGTAATTCCGAACCCTAAACCGTGCCGAATCTCAGGCCTCCCCGTCCGATAGTTCTGCTTTCAGAGTCTCTAGCGCTCTCTCAGCGTCCCTAAGAGCACGATCTTCCTCGCCGTCTATTTCGATGAGATTCAGCCGACGCAGCTCTATCGCTGCTAGCGCCTCATGAATTCGAATTCGCATCAGGCTGCCGTAAGCTTCGCGGACTGCGGCCATGTAGGCTCGCTGCCACGAGTAATCTAGATTGTCCATCGCTACTCTTATGGTCTCTTGCTTCGCCAAGCCCACAAGTTGTTCGCGTAGAGTCCCATGCAAAAAACGTTGGCAGGGACGAATCCGAATTGTGCTGTCCGCATACCGATCATGCAGATTATGACGCTGTTCACTCCCGCGATGATCCAGCCCTGCCATAGTTTCTTGCCGACCAGGAAGGTTGAGAGCACAGTTAAAATGCAGGATACGTAGTCAAGTCTGAGCATTTTGCCAGCCTTAGAAAAATCAGTCTTCTGTTGAATATCAGCAATGAGTCTATGCGGTCCACGTCCAAACCGAGAAGATGGTCGGACGTACAGGTGAGACCAAAGCTGAACTATGGTAAGAGGCGAGACAGGACGCCCGCAGGGAACAACTTACGAGACTAGACTACCCACTTCAGTCTCAACGTTCGTTAGAATTGTCATCAGCAGAGGTTCCAGCCGCTGATACAACTGGTCCAAAAAGCGGTCGAAGTCAGGATCCTTCCCGTGTTCTTTCAAATCTCCGCTGACAACCTGAAACCAGTGACCAGCCTTTCTGCGGAAGGTAGTCGATGGGCCGTTCTTTTCCGGTGACAAGCAGAGTTCGCCGACCGTACGCGTGTGCCACAGCTGGCGCTGACCGCCGATTGAGATACGGACTGCCGCGTCCTTATATCTCTTGTGTTCGAATGGCCCTTCCACCACCTCAAAATTGGCTCGCATTGTTCACCTTCTTTCAGACCCGACAACTCTGACACACGCGTGCGCGCACGAATAACTGGCCCGAGGGGCAGGCGTGTCCAGCTTCACAACGTTTGTACGTTTCGTGCGGTGGAATGATCGAGTCGGAAGAAGTTACCCAATTCATTTGCAAAAGGACGGAAGCTGTTTCTGAGCGTCGTTGGCGTTTTTCTTTTCAGCCTTCTGGGGTTCTTTTTTCTGTCGCTGTTACAGCTTTTGATGTTACTGATTCTGCTTGACGGCTAACACAGTTCTTCAAACTGCAGGACAAGAAGCATTTGAGGACTTTGAATTCTGTGGCGGGCAGTTATATGTTATCCGTGGATGCGGAGGTCGCTGACGTCAGTTTTGGGTAAGGCGGGAGCCGGATGAAGCTCAATAGCCCAACCAGTGCTGAACATCGCCAGGATCTGGAGCGCGTCCTGCGCATTCTTGAGAATGCTTCGCCGATAGATCGAAGTCTGGCGGTGACCAAAGAAGAATTCCAAGCGCGCACAAAGAATATCAATCAGGCCCTTCAGCGGAGCGGACACAAGGTAGGAATTGTTTTCTCCGACGAACATTATTGCGGCGACGTTCCCTACTTGGGCGGGAACATCAACGTTTCGATCGAGCAGGTGGCGGGCGTTGTCGGGCCAACGGGATTTCATATTGTTGCGGGACTTGAAGGAGGCTACGTAGCCGAACAGTTAGCCGGGCGTGCGGGCGCCGTAGTCCATAAAGTGGAAATGCTGCAGTTGGCGGACGAGAAGTATCCCATCGCAGCCGAACGACTGGAAGATGTAATTACGCAGGCAGCGGGCGGGCCGGTCGATCACGTTGCGCTATTGACGCCTCGCCAGGTTCTCCCGGCTGGACTCGTGAGTTATCTGGAAGAACTATTTGGTGCAGATGGCGTTGTGGACGCGCAGGAACTTTATTTCAAGGTGAAATACGAGAAGAGCGACCGCGAAATGCAACTGATCGCCGATGCTGCCCGAGTCGGCGACGCGATGCTACACGCCATGCTCGCGGTGTTGCGCCCCGGACGACTGGAGAGCGAGGTGGCAGCTTGGGGAGCATGGACCGGCCGCATGCTCGGCTCCGAAGATGACGGCTTCAAAATTATGGTGGGCGCGAATGACGCCAATCGGACGCTGATTGGGCCGGCGCTGAATCGTCCGATCGGCGAAGGTGAATGGGTGCACCTCGGCGTGGCTCCTAAGCGTGACGGTCTGACCGCTTGCGTCCGGCGCTCTGTGATTGCAGTTGATCGTCCATCGAAGGTAAGCGACGAGCAGCGGTACTGGTTCAAACTTGTGGAGGGCGGTTACCAGGTCGGTGAGGAATGGTACCGGAAAGTGGCCGCGGAGAATCTGCCCGCGCGTCTCCAGGAGCAAGCTCTGGTGGACTACTTCAGCGGGCACTCTGGTGAAGTATCAAAACGGATTGGAAAACAGATCGACCTGGCCGCACTCAAACCGTACACCGGAACGCATAATTCCGGGTACACGGAATGCCAGGAATTCTTCGGCGCCATTACATTGGATAGTCACGAGCCGCTTGGTTCACAGATTGTGACCATGCTGGATGTGGCGCTGCGCGGCATCGGCAATCATTGGAACGAAGTGGTCATTCCTGGGTTTGACTTCTGCGTGGTCGAGAACACGCTCGGAAAATTTGGGATGGGTGTTGAAAAGTTATCGAAGTTGCCGGTGAACGTGCAGGAATTGGTGCAGGCCCAGCCATGATTCGACTTCTGAGATGCGCAATTTTCTCTTTTTACACGGCGGGCTTGGCGCTGGCCAATTCGCCAGCCGAAGGTGGCGCTTCTCTCTTGCTCCGCGAGGGGTGGGCCGTACAATCCTCGGCTAACGTGCGCGAAACAGGAGACGCCATTTCCACACCGGGTTTCAAGTCGCGGGATTGGTATCCGACTACTCTGCCTTCTACAGTGTTGAGCGCGCTGGTCAAGAATCGGGTGTATCCGGACCCGTACGTTGGGATGAATCTGCGCTCGATATCTGGAGCCAGTTACCCGATGTTCAGCGATTTTTCGGAGTTGATGATGCCGCCGGGAAGTCCGTTTCTGCACTCGTGGTGGTTTCGCACGGACTTCCAGCTTCCTGCCGAGTATCGAGGAAAAACACTGTGGTTGAATTTCGATGGCATCAATTACCGGGCAAATGTATGGATGAACGGCCGTCAGATCTCATCCGCCGACAAGTTGGTAGGAACGTGGCGGCTGTTTAATCTGGAGGTTTCCGCGGTTGCGCGGCCAGGCGAAACGAACTCGCTTGCCATCGAGGTTTTTCCACCCCAGCCGCACGACCTGGCCATCACCCTTGTGGACTGGGCGCCCATGCCTCCGGACAAAGAAATGGGCATCTGGCGCGACGTGCATATCGACGCCACTGGTCCGGTGGCGCTCCGTTTTCCGGCGGTATTCACCAAACTCAATCTGCCTTCGACAGACCAGGCCGAACTGACGCTGAGGGTTGATTTGCAGAACTCCTCCGATCATGCGATTGAGGGAACCCTGAGGGGAAGGATCGAGGACATCGAATTCTCGCAACCGGTGCAACTTGGCGCGAATGAAACAAAGCTGGTCCGATTCACTCCGGAGAATTTCGCGCAGCTCAAGGTAAAGAACCCTAGGCTGTGGTGGCCGGCTCAGGTGGGTCCGCAGAATCTTTATCCACTAGAAATACAATTTGAAATTAGTGGAACGGTTTCGGATTCCAGCCACATTCAATTTGGTGTTCGACAGATCACTTCTGAGATAGACGAAAAAGGACACCGGGTCTACCACATCAACGGAAAGAACATTCTCATCCGTGGTGCTGGATACAGCTTTGACCTCATGCTGCGTTCTTCACCAGAGCGGCAACTGGCGGAGCTTAATTACGTTCGCGATCTCAACCTGAATGCCATTCGGCTAGAAGGCAAGCTAGAGAACGATCATTTTTTGGAACTCTGCGACCGGATGGGGATCCTGGTGATGGCTGGGTGGTGCTGCTGCGACCAGTGGGAAAAATGGGGAGAATGGGATACGGAAAATGAGGTGGTAGCTGCTGCGTCTCTGCACGACCAGATCCTCCGCCTCGAGCGACATCCGTCGGTCTTCACGTGGTTGAACGGCAGCGATTTTCCACCTCCACCCAAAGTGGAAAGTGTGTATTTGAAGATTCTGAGGGACGTCGATTGGCCGAACCCCACAGTGTCTTCGGCCTCCGGCAGGTCTACGCTGGTGGGACAGAGCGGTGTGAAGATGACCGGGCCCTACGAATACGTGGCACCGGCTTTCTGGTATCTGGACACGAAATATGGCGGGGCGTACGGATTCAACACCGAGACCAGTCCCGGCCCCGCGATCCCTCCTATCGAAAGTTTGCGAATGATGCTTCCCGAAGATCATCTGTGGCCGCTGGACTCCGTCTGGGAATATCACGCGGGCGGGATGTCCGACACGCTTGGCGTTTTCACGGAAGCGCTGAACAAACGCTATGGTCCATCAAATTCCGTGGATGAATTTTCCCGCAAGGCACAGCTGCAGGCATACGAAGCGCACCGAGCGATGATGGAAGCTTACGGTCGCAACAAATATAACTCTACGGGCGTGATCCAGTGGATGCTGAACAACGCATGGCCCAGTATGATCTGGCATCTTTACGACTGGTATCTGCGTCCCGGAGGTTCGTACTTTGGCGTGAAGAGGGCATGCGAGCCGCTGCACGTCCAGTATTCGTACGACGATCGATCCATCGTCGTTGTGAATTCCTATTACAAAAACTTTCCTGGGTTAAAGGTTGCAGCCAAAGTGTACAACCTTGACATGACGGAAAAATTCTCCCGGGAAGTCACACTGGACGCAGCTCCCGACAGCAGTGTTCGAGCGTTTGTGCTTCCCGAATTGAATGGACTGAGCGCGACCTATTTTGTCACCCTTCGGATCGAGTCATCCGGCGAGCTGATCAGCCAAAATTTCTACTGGCTTTCCACGAAGGCGGAGACGCTTGACTGGGAACGGTCTGACAGAGATGACAGTGGTCAATATGCGATTTCGACGTGGACGCCCACGAAAACGTTTGCGGATTACACGGCGTTGAATACTTTGCCGGAAGTGGAGCTAGGCGTGACGGCAAAAACAGCGCGGGTCGCAGCCGAAAGTTCCACAACTGTGACGTTGCACAATCCCAGCCGCATGATCGCGTTTGGGATCCGCCTGAAGGTTGTGCGCCCGCCGAGCGACCACGTCAGCCGATATGTCCTAAGGGATGACGAGGTCCTTCCGATTTTGTGGCAAGACAATTATTTCTCGCTACTGCCAGGGGAAACCCGCCAGATAAGTGGAAGCTATAGATCGGCAGACCTTGGCGAGCCCTCACCGGTCGTGGAAGTGGAGGGATGGAACGTGAAGAAGAAATTGATCCAGCCCTGAGAGTCAGGTATGACGCCCTTCTATTACCGGCTCTGGGGAGTAAATCCAACTTCACAGCTCACGGGCTGGGGTATAAAAATCTCACTTCTGCTGGACTGACGAATCGGGCACCTCAGTGCGGAGTCGAAAGTGAACCTCGCGCTCGAACTCCTGGCGAGGTAGCAGTTTTCGCGTGCGTATACGCTGTCCCCTTAAAGGAGTGATGCCACTCGTCCCATCGCTTATATGGGGATCAAGACTTCGGTCAAGTGCGAGGCTTCCGTTTGTGCTCGTTCTGATCCATTTATCGCGGTTATGAGCCGAGAACTATGACGACAAGTGGTGGGGCTGGGGAGGCTCGAACTCCCGACCTAAGGTCTAGGAATTCATGGGACCGTTCTGATCCGTTGTGAAAATTCTTGATTATATCTGTCGTGTCAACCTCTTACGCGATCCACGTGTTGATGCGATTTGATCCGTTTATCCCGGTTATGAGCCGAGAACTATGACACTTTTATGACACTCGTGGACTATACATCGATGTTAGAGCTTCTCACGCTTCCTACGCTGGATTCATGCCAAACTCGCGGCACCCAAATTCCACTTGTCCGGTAACCGCTGCCGGCTCAGATGGTCGACGCAACACTGGCTTGCAGTTTACTCGCAGGAGTTTCGAAGCCTAGGGTTTTTCTGGGGCGTTGATTCAGGCGCAGCGCGACCTGGTCGAGCTGCACTTGCGAATGGACAGACAGGTCGGTGCCTCGCGGGAAGTATTGCCGCAACAGGAGATTCGTGTTTTCGTTGGTGCCGCGTTGCCAGGGACTTTGCGGATCACAGAAGTAGACCTTCACATCCGTGGCTACCGTGAAGTCTTTGTGCTTGGCCATCTCTAGTCCGCGATCCCAGGTCAGCGAGCGTCGCAGGGTAGCGGGCAGTTTGCGAACATGTTGACTCCATGCGGCAACGACCACTTCCGTGTTTTTGCTGGGCACCTTGATCAGCATGGCGAAGCGCGAATGGCGCTCCACCAGAGTCGCAATGTAGGTGTTCTTGGCCCCGGCCAGCAGATCCCCTTCCCAGTGGCCGGGAACCGCTCGGTCTTCCACATCCGCAGGTCTTTCGCGGATGGAGATGGCATCGACGATCTGTCCTCGTGACTGTCCGCTAGCACTGGCATGGCGCGAGCGGCGCATGCGCCGCTTCGACCGCAGCTGGTCCAGCAGCTCTTTTTTCAGCACTCCACGGGCCTGAATGAACAGGCTACGGTAGATGGTTTCGTGGGACACGCGCAGGCCCTCGTCATCGGGATACTGGGTCTCCAGCCATCCGGAAATCTGCTCGGGCGACCAGTCCAGAATCAGTTTACTCGCAACGATGTCCCGCAACTTGCGGTTGAGGGCCAGCAGACACCTCTTCGGTCGCAAGGCCGAGTCCCAGGCATGGTCCTCCGCATCATGGGCGCGATAGGCCGGACGGCCACCGTGGCGAGAAATCTCCCGGCTCACTGTGGAGGCCGCTCGATCCAGTCGTCGGGCAATCTCACGAAGCGGTGAATCGGAAGCGATTCCTCGTGAGATGTCCTCTCGCTCCGCTAGCGTGAGCGCCAGCCGCGAACGGCGACGAGCGGCGGGAGGGATGCCGCCGCGAGGCAACAACACCGAGCGAATGCAGCTATGTGGCTTGTCAAAGGCGCGCCCAATCTCATGCAGCGACTGTCCCGCCTTCCACCGGTTCCAAACGTCACGCTTCTCGATCGCAGAAAACCCAAATCGTTGTCCTGGCCTCATGCCAACACCACCTTTACACAGCAGACTTACATCAGATGGTGTTGCATCGACCTGTCGAATGCACCGCGTTAATCAGGAGTTGTGGCCGAAGAACCTTACTTCGTCTGCTTTTCCGGCGCCGGAGTAGAGTAACCGCGTCGAGCCTGGACCGTAAGGCCGGGCTCATTCACTTTAACTTTCAAGGTGTGATGAGAGCGCGGTTTTGGGTTTGCCGGGGAAAAGGCGAGTAGGTACGTGTAATCAGGGCCGGAGATGAGTGTTCTGAGCCCAGCTTCGAGGTCGTTGTTGTTGTGATAGAAGGTGCCCCCTGTTCCATTCGCCAGCTCTTCCATGACGTCAGCATTGGAATCCATCGACTGCTGACGGTATTGGTCGATGAGGCGTTGTGAAACCTCATCGACACGTGTTGCGACCTCCGCGCCCACATTTGTGGTGTACAGACCCCGCGCATCGAGAGCGTTGATAACCGTGTTGGTGCGAGCGGCGATATCCAGGATTTCAGACTTAATGGTCACCGCCTCCGGGCCAGATGTGAAGAATCCAGATGAGACCAGAATGATGACGTGCTGGCCGGGAAGCGGCGCCATCAACTTGTTCAGAATCAACCGCAGGGAATCCAGATTTGCTCGATAGTTCTGTTCGCCCAACAGCACGGCCCGCTCTGCGGCAGTCCGTGCGATGCTTTCCGCCTGTTCGGGAAGAATATTTCTGAAACAATGTATGACTTCGATGATGGCCGCTTGCAGAGCCTGATCGTCACTTTTGTTTATGATCCGGTCGCCCTGGTAGTAGTCGACGTTGTAGCAATCGCGCTCATCCGTGCGCAAGAGAGTCTTAACCCTTAAATCCAGAATCACTTGCTTTAGTTTTGCGTGGTCGCGAGTCAGGCCGCTGTTGGCTCCAGAAGTGGAAAGCACGGCCGCGATGTCTGTGGGTGCAAGAGAGGAATCGAGCGCGTTTATCGCGGCCTGTTGTGCGTTGGGGAGGTCGCTGAAAGTCAAGTTGTAGTCGTCAAACAGGAGGACGACAAACCGCTCAGGGGGAGAGGGCGGCTGTGAAACGGCGGGAGACTCCGTAGCGTGAGAACTGGGAGCGGAAGAATTCGCAGCGGAGAGCTCGGTAGCCCGCTTGATTATCGTGAAACCACTGATCGTCTGCAGTTTACCGTTGTCAAAAACCTGAAAATCGTCCTTCGTTAGATTGCCAACCGCGCGCCCTTGGGCGTCGCGAACCACCACAAGCACAAGCACCTCATTTACTTTGGCTTTGATGACAGCGGGAGGATTCGGTGCGGCTGTCTGTTGCGGCTGCTGTGCCTGCACCCCGATAGAAATGACGAGATCTAGGCAAAATAGGAAGACACCTGTGCCTACTGCGACTGGAAGCGATACAGGTTGTTTCTTGACTGAGCCGACAAAAAACATTTGGGCAAGAAAATCAACGGTTGATCTCAATGCCCGGAGCATGGGGAATTCTACTGACTTTGAGAAAGCTTTCCCATGGCCTCGAGGGCGAAACCCCTCTTCGGCACTTGCCCCTCCAACGCCCGACAAGTCGGGTTACCAGGACCTGAAAGCGATTTCGCCAAGTTGTCCCGCGAGAATGCGAAGGCAAAATTCAGGCTAAAGCGAAACCTCCGGAATCAGACGTGATCGCTGATCTGCAGTATCTGTGTTTTGAGCCTTGCCTAAGGAAGAAGTCTGCAGAAAATTCACGGGGTGGGTGGCAAATTTGAATACAGGGTTTTGCCGCCACTCTCCGCCACGAGAAATAACTTTTGCCTTTCCACCGAATCGCGCAGGTGGCTTATGCGTTCCCCATCGGAAAGAACAAAATATCGTTCGCTGGAGTTCCAGAGGGATTGGAATTGCCGATCGTCGACAAAAACGGACGGACTGCCGGGCGCATACGAGCCGTATTCCAGATTGTTGCCGCGGCCGTTCCACAGCAGAGCTGTGCGTCCGGTGTAGAAAAACACGGAGGAAAATGCGTAATACTCGCCGTTGATGATCAGCTTTCCGTTCGACTCGCGCAGGAGAGCCTCTGCCAAGGGTCGCGAGGAAAGGTAGGGGTCGAAGACGACGAGCGCCAGGCGGCTTGCATGAATAAACAGCACCATCATCACGGCGATGGCCAGGTAGACGCGCCGGCTGCGTCCCAGCCAGCAAGCCAGGGTCCCCGCAAGACAAGCCAAGCCCGCTAAAGCGAGCGGGGCTCGCAGGTAGGCGAAGGACTGGATGGTCAGATCACCCATGTGCCCCAGCGACAGCGTGTACGCCTCCGGATGCTGCTGCAACGCTTGAGAAATATCGCCCGGCGCGGGCGTGCCTCGCACCAGATAGAGAAGAATGCTGATACACACGCTGCACGTCGCCGTGATCAGCCCCAGCACGCGTGTGCCCCAGCGTGTCCAGACGTCTTCTGTCGCCATCGCGCTACCTAGCAGCAAGGCCAAAGCAGGATAGATCGGCATGGAGTAATACTCTTGCGTAGTCGAAAAAGTGAAGAACACCAGGAGGAATCCGGCCCAGCACAAGGCGAGGAGCCGCGTTTTGCCCGCTCGGTCGAACGGCCTGAATCTCTCTCGCAGCACGGCCGGGAAATAGACGCTCCACGGGAAGAGCCACAACAGGTGGAGACCCCAAAATGCCGGCCTGGGCACGGTGTTGTAGTCGCGAGGGTAGCGGAGATTCAGAAAACGCAACACGTGCTCGTTCATGAAATAAAACCAGAAAAATCCGCGGTACTCCCCGGGCCCACTGTGCATCGTGAAATCGAGGTATGGAGGCATCCGCACCGTAGCCAGAATGTGCCACGGCGCGGCAATGACCAGGAAAATTACCGCACTCGAAAGCGGGCGGAGTCTCTTCCACACCTCCGGGGAAAGCAATTGCCTCGTCAAGGTGAGGTACACCACAATTCCGCCGCCGGGCACGACCAAGGCAATCAAGCCCTTGAGCATGACGCCCACGCCGAGGCTTACTGCCAACACCGCCGCCCAACGATGCGGATGAATCTCTTCCGTGTCCGTCGCGCGTTGAAATGCCCAATACGCCAGGCAGGTGCTGAGCGTCAGCATCACGTCCGGTATCTGAATTCGTGTAAACAGGAACAGGCCGACACAGGTCGCTACCGCCAAACCCGCGTAGTATCCGGCCCTCTCCTCGAATGCCCAACGCCCGTACCGGCAAACGAGCCATGCCAGGAGAACGGCAGCCAAAGCGACGGGAATTCGCGCCGACCAGTCGTGCACACCGAAAATGCGATAGGAAACGGCGATCGTCCAGTAGATCAGCGGGGATTTTTCGATGTACGGCACGCCATCCAGGTGCGCGATCACCCAATCGCCGCTGTCCAACATGTTTCGTGCGATTTGGGCTTGGACGGCATCGACATCGTCCATCAAGGAAGGTGGCGAGACGATGCAACCGAAGAAAACGGCGACGGCTAGAGCGATCAGTAGACCGCTTGCTTCGAAACGCTTTCTTCCGCCGCCAGCGGTAAGCTCAATTCGCCCGAGATTTGAACGTTCCAGTGTTTCATCCATAAAAAGAGGATCATCAGGCCCCACAAGTGGTAGCCCAGGTTAGCCCGGCGTTCCATGTGATCGCATTTCAAACGTTCGACTGCCTCGGGTCGAAACAGGCCATTCTCCTTGACCGCCACCGAACTTAAAGTCTCTTCGAGATACGAACGGAGAGGCCCGCGCAGCCAATCGTGCGTGGGGATATCCAAACCGGTTTTCGAGCGGCACAGCACACTCTTCGGAAGCTTCGATCTCATCAGCCGCTTCAGGATGAGCTTGTGGCAACGCCCGCTGACCTTGAATCGATCAGGCAAAGAAGCCGCGAATTCGATCATGCGGTGATCCAGATAGGGCGGCCGAACCTCCAGCGAGTGGGCCATGCTCATACGATCTACCTTCTGCAACAGATCGTCCGCCAAATAATATCGTTGATCGAACGCCAGAAAACGACGGAGATTTCCGTTGCCGTTCGCCGCGGGCAAATCGGATTCGAACAGGTCTTGCACTTCGGTGTCATTGGTTTTCAGTAGCATCTCAATCTGTTGGGCGCGGGAAAACGATCCGTTCCAGTAGACGTGCGCTTCATCGGGGGAAAGCAGCGATCCCTCCAGGAACCGCTTCATTTTGTACTCGAAGCTGATTTTTTCGTCCGATACCGGCCAATAATTTAGTGCCCTCAGAAGAGAACGCCGCGCCGCTTCCGGCAGTAGCCTCGCGTATCCCGCCAGATGGTCGGCCCGATAGGTGATATATCCGCCGAAGAGTTCGTCAGCACCCTCACCGCTCAGCGCGACAGTCACGCGCTGGCGGCTGAGTTTCGACAGAAACCACACGGGAAGCGCCCCGGCATCCGCAAAAGGCTCGTCTGAATAGTAAGCAACCTCTTCAATCGCGGACAGCAGATCCAGTGTCGGATTCAAGTCGAGTTCGAGGTGGTCGGTCTGATATCTGTCCACCAGTTCGTGGATATAGGGCGTTTCGTCAAAGCTCCGGCCTCGGAACGTGATGGAAAAAGTCTTCAGTCGCTGCGTGCTTGTCTGCGAGGCGTAATGCAGAAGCGCAGAAGAATCGATCCCGCCGCTCAGCCACAATCCCACCGGCACGTCGGACAGCAAATGGTCCTGCATCGACTGCTTGAGAAGTCCGTCGAGTGCCTCTTCCGCATCAGGCAAAGTCCAGTGGTCGTCCTGCGCATGCGGCAGCTTCCAGTATGGTTCTTCCAAAACAAGGCCATCTCGCCATTCAAGTTGGTAACCCGGGCGGAGTTTCTGAATTCCTTCGATCAGGGTGAACGGACCCGGCACATAGTTCAGTGCAAGGTAATGATGGAGAGCGCTCAGATTGAGCTGCCGGGGGATTTCCGGATGGAAGAGAAGCGACTTTAATTCGGATCCGAAATAAATGTCCCCGCCAACGCGGCACACATATAGGGGCTTGATGCCCACGCGGTCGCGCACCAGAACAAGCCGCCGCTGGTCCTGGCTCCAGAATGCCCCCGCGAACATTCCGCGGAGCCGCCGGAAGCAATCGGTGTCCCACTGCAAGAACACCCGCAGCAGGACTTCGGTGTCGCTCTGCGTTGAAAACGCATGGCCCAGTTCCTCGAGTTCCCTGCGCAATTCGCGGTAATTGTAGATTTCTCCGTTGAAGACCAGGACGGTCTTCCGGTCCTCGCTGAAGAATGGTTGAGATCCCGCCGCCAGGTCGATGATCTTCAGCCGCACGGCGCCCAGAGAGATGTCAGCGGTCTCGTGGGTGCCCTGCTGATCGGGCCCTCGATGAATTAAAGTGCTTGTCGCTTCCTTGATCGCAGACGGACTAAACACACGACCACGGTGGGTGTACCCGGTGATCCCACACACGAATAGTCGCCCCCCAATTTACACCAAGAAAGCACGACCTCTTGGCGTACTCCGTACTTCGTATGATCGGTTTAGAAGCGAAATAAGCTCCAACGGGTTGCCCATGGAACCGGCGGTCCTCTTCTCTCCTGAAGAAGAACTGCCGTCTAAGCCGAATACTGCCCAGGATAGTAAGCTACGCTGTGGGAAAAAGGTAGCCTTTCTGCGGGCATTCCTTTGCGTAGCGACGTCATAGGTCCTGGTTAGTCGCATTACCGGAAACTTGCCGTACCAGGACTTCACTTTTCCGATTACCGCTGCCGGCTCAGATGGTCGACGCAACACTGGCTTGCAGTTTACTCGCAGGAGTTTCGAAGCCTAGGGTTTTTCTGGGGCGTTGATTCAGGCGCAGCGCGACCTGGTCGAGCTGCACTTGCGAATGGACAGACAGGTCGGTGCCTCGCGGGAAGTATTGCCGCAACAGGAGATTCGTGTTTTCGTTGGTGCCGCGTTGCCAGGGACTTTGCGGATCACAGAAGTAGACCTTCACATCCGTGGCTACCGTGAAGTCTTTGTGCTTGGCCATCTCTAGTCCGCGATCCCAGGTCAGCGAGCGTCGCAGGGTAGCGGGCAGTTTGCGAACATGTTGACTCCATGCGGCAACGACCACTTCCGTGTTTTTGCTGGGCACCTTGATCAGCATGGCGAAGCGCGAATGGCGCTCCACCAGAGTCGCAATGTAGGTGTTCTTGGCCCCGGCCAGCAGATCCCCTTCCCAGTGGCCGGGAACCGCTCGGTCTTCCACATCCGCAGGTCTTTCGCGGATGGAGATGGCATCGACGATCTGTCCTCGTGACTGTCCGCTAGCACTGGCATGGCGCGAGCGGCGCATGCGCCGCTTCGACCGCAGCTGGTCCAGCAGCTCTTTTTTCAGCACTCCACGGGCCTGAATGAACAGGCTACGGTAGATGGTTTCGTGGGACACGCGCAGGCCCTCGTCATCGGGATACTGGGTCTCCAGCCATCCGGAAATCTGCTCGGGCGACCAGTCCAGAATCAGTTTACTCGCAACGATGTCCCGCAACTTGCGGTTGAGGGCCAGCAGACACCTCTTCGGTCGCAAGGCCGAGTCCCAGGCATGGTCCTCCGCATCATGGGCGCGATAGGCCGGACGGCCACCGTGGCGAGAAATCTCCCGGCTCACTGTGGAGGCCGCTCGATCCAGTCGTCGGGCAATCTCACGAAGCGGTGAATCGGAAGCGATTCCTCGTGAGATGTCCTCTCGCTCCGCTAGCGTGAGCGCCAGCCGCGAACGGCGACGAGCGGCGGGAGGGATGCCGCCGCGAGGCAACAACACCGAGCGAATGCAGCTATGTGGCTTGTCAAAGGCGCGCCCAATCTCATGCAGCGACTGTCCCGCCTTCCACCGGTTCCAAACGTCACGCTTCTCGATCGCAGAAAACCCAAATCGTTGTCCTGGCCTCATGCCAACACCACCTTTACACAGCAGACTTACATCAGATGGTGTTGCATCGACCTGTCGAATGCACCGCGTTTATCAGGCGCTAGGTGCAATAATACTTCTCCTTCCGCAATTCTCCCTCTTCACGTTACACTCCAAGCCATCTTCCAAACCAAAGTAACGTAAGCGCAACTACGAATGACAACTCTTTTGCTATCAAGCATATCCGCTTACGTTCGGAATTTCCCGCGCATTAGTCACCGCAGGTTCGCCGTGCTGCTAGTTTTTCTCGTCCTCTGCGCAATCCTTCGGTCCGCCATCGCAACTCGTCTCGACGACTTCACCATTGACGAGGGCTACCACATCGTCGCTGGAGTTTCCTACGTCCAGCGCGGCGATTTCCGCATCAATCCAGAACACCCTCCCCTCGTAAAGCTCTGGGTTGGCGCCATCGAATCTGCATTCGGCTTTCATCTCAGTCCCATTCGCGAAATTCACGATAAGCCCGACGAACGTCACTTCGTCAACGAAGACGTCTACGCGCATAACAATCCGGATGTCACCCAGCGCCGCTCCCGCGCCGCAATGTTGATTTTCAATGGCATCCTGCTCTTTGCACTCGGCTTCGCTCTCCGCCGCGTCTTCGGTTCCGTATCGGCTCTCGGCTCAATCCTTTTTCTCGCCATTGACCCCACAGTCGCCGCTCATCTTCCTGTTGTAATGACCGATCTTCCCGTTTCGCTTTGTTCTACGATCGCAATTGTCCTCGCGGGGCGAGCGTTCCGCGATTGGCGAGTCTCTGATTTCATCCTCTCCTCCTTCGCTCTCGGACTGGCTCTAGCTTCAAAACACTCCGCGCCTATCTTCTGCGTAGTGCTCGCCGTCTTCGGCCTCGCCTGTGCTCTTTTCGGCCCGCGCACTGGCGCAAACGATTCTCGCCTCCGCCGCTGCGCTCTTGTAACTGCGATGCTTCTCGGATCTGTGCTCATTCTTTGGGGTACCTACCGTTTCCGTTTTACGGAAAGTACTGCACAACAGGAAGTTTTCAATCGTCCTCTCTCGGAAAAAATCAGCGACCTTCATTCCTCTGGCTATCGCTTCGCTGTTACCAATCTCGCGAAGTTTCATCTGCTCCCGCGTGCCTATCTCTGGGGACTCGCCGACGTTGCTCGTGCCGGCCTCGAAGGTCGCATAGAATCTCGCCTTGTTTTCGGCCGTCCGTACTGGGGCAAGGGTCCGGCCTACTTTTTCCCAGGAGTGGTCGCCGTCAAACTTCCTATCGGCCTGTCTCTGCTCGCGTTCGCCGGAATCTTTTTGTTCTTAGCGCGCCGTCTCCCTCCCGAATGGAAAATCCCTACGGCCCTTTGCCTGTTCGCCACCTTCTTCTTTTTCTTCGTCCTCGCTCGTGGTTCGACGTACGCCGGCATCCGCCACGCATTGCCCGCCGTCGTACTTCTTTCGACTTTCGCGGGTTTCGCCGTGCATGCGGCCTTTGCTGTGCGCGTCATGCTTCCCAAATTTGCCGCGGCCCTTGCGTTCATTCTCGCCGCAATATCCGCGCTCCCCGTCCTGCGTCCCTGGGAGTATTACAATGAACTCGTCGGCGGTAAGGACCATGCCTATCTTTACTTTAACGACGAAGGAGTCGACCTTTCTCTGCGCTTCAAAGAAGTCGCTCACTACTACCACACCGTTCTCGAACCCCGCAGGGAAGCTCCGTTGATGCAGTACTTCACGTTTCTCGCGGAAGGGGACTACAGGAAGCTCGACTACATCGGCCGCGAAGGCCGCAGCGATGAGCACATTTACGACAGTCCCAATTTTACGGGGACGATCATAGTCGAAGCCAGACAACTCGGCCCGCGTGTCTTCGGCGATATGGCCAGTCTTCGCTCCGCTATTCCCGTTGCGCGTTTCGGCAACGCTGTTGTTTTCCGCGGCACGTTTGATGTTGGCGCGATTCTCGGCGCGGATCGCTACTGGGAGGGAATCCGCTCTCTGTATTCGGACAAACCCGATCCCGTCACCGCCGAAAAGTATTTCCGACGAAGCGTCGAACTCGATCCGTCCTGTTTTTGGGTTTTCATTATTCTCGGCAACATCTACGTCGGCCAGGGCGACCACGATAAGGCTCTACGCGCCTACCAGGACGCTCGCGATCATTCTCCAGCTGGCACAGTCTTCCGCCGCGAAATTGATGAACAACTTCATCAAATGGCTACGCTCCCCGTCAACCAGGTCCGTCCCCTCCGCGATCCCGACGCGGAATAACCTCACGGCAGCCGCCCGCGCCGTCCGCCTTGGCGGCTCAGCTGCATTGTTCAAAAAAACTTGTAGTGCCTGGTAAGTCGCGTTACCGGACAATGGCAACTGGGCCGATTTCACTTGTACGATAACCGCGTTAATCAAGACCGAGGGCATTACTTCCGAGGTGCCGTCGATCCGCCCAGCGCGGCGGTTCTTACTCAGTAACGCCGCCGGAGGTCATTGCTTTACGGTAAAAGGAGCCGACGCGGTCACATTCTCCCACTCGACGAGCAGTTTTCCCTTGGCACCGCCAGTGCCCGACAGCTTGATCTTGAGGGTTTCGACCGGAGATGACGGCTTGCCCATGGTGAGCGAAACTCGGCCCAGTTCGGTGGCCGGATTATTGGTGGTGCTGCCCTCGCGAATGCCGTCCGGTGAGACCCCGACGCCCCAGATGTGGCGGGCGCCGTCCATCAGGGTTTTGTTGACGATCAGCTTCCACTGGCCGTCGTCGAGGTCGGCGTACAGAGTGTAGTCACCCTTGGGAATGGCGAGGCCATTCAGGTCGAGGTCGGCGTCGGTGTGCAGAACAGTGGCGTAATCGGCGCCCAGACGCCATACCTTGCCATAAGGCTGGAGCGCGCCGGCACTGCCGAAAATGTGGCGACCCCTGACGGAGGGGGCGTGGTAGTAGATCCAAATGTTCTTGCCGTTGACGGTGACGCTGGTTTCGGCGCCCGGACTGGCCGTATTTTTGGTGGCCAGGTCTTCCTTCTTCACTTGGGCGACGGCCAGCATCGTGACGCTTAACAAAAGGACACTCAATAGGATTCGTTTCATTTCCGATGTCGTTCCTTTCTCTAGGGAGTATACGGCCGGGCAGCGTCTTGCAATCTAAACTGTGCAACCGATGAGATAGGGAGCAGGCCGAGAGCAAACATCCGTATCAACATGCGGCGCATGAGCTGCCTCCCGGAGATTGCGCGATAGATCAAAGTATTCAGACGGTTGGAAGGAAAATCGGTTTCAGAACTCCCCCGACCGAAGGTGGTAGTCTGCGGCGTGATCTTGGTTATTGCGCCCGATTAACGGGCAAACCGGACGTAATTCCACTCGCCAGGTTAGTCGGATAACCGGACATTGAGGCCACTTGTACGACAACGTTAATCAGGCATGTGGCGCTGCCCCAGACCTCGTCTCAACGGGTGGCGAATGAGTCCTACTGCCGCAAGGGGGCATACCGGACACCGCTTCGCAAACCATCAGCTCCCAGATGTAGTCAAGCAAGAGTAAAGTAAGGTTCAATCCCCGCTTGAACGGGAAATGACAATTCGGCAGGACTCCCATGTCTTGCCGAAAAGAAGGGATCCTAAGCCGATGAAGCTGCAAGGAAGCGCGTTCGTGTTTGTCGTCGCCGTGTTGTCGTTGAGTGCAGCCGCGTATTCGTGGAACGTAGACTCCGGCAACTCTTCCTCACCGGATTCATCAGATTCCATTACGGCCTTCCTCGGTCGCTGGGATTTGACGCTGAAAGCGCCAGATCGCGAATATCCTTCTTGGCTCGAACTGAGCCAAGAGAAGGGTCATTTGAAAGCACAAATGGTGGGTCGTTCGGGAAACGCCCGCCCGCTGCCGATAGTCGAGATAGCGAACGGTCACCTCAAATTCGTTTCCCCAAAAGAGGAAGAAGACAGCCGCGACGATATGGTCTTCGAGGCTACATTGAGTGGCAATGGCCTCTCGGGCACCACCACGGGGCCAGATGGCACAGTTTGGCCGTGGATCGGTGAAAGAGCACCCTCTTTGAAGAGAAGCGGCACCCCCAAATGGGGAAAGCCCATTCCGCTATTCAACGGAAAAGATCTGACCGGCTGGACGATGAGCAAATCAAACTCCTCCTCCGTCTGGAAAGTCGAAAACGGCAAGTTGATAACGCCCGGCGAAGGCCCGGAACTCATCAACGACTCCAAATTCGAAGATTTCAAACTGCACGTCGAATTCAACTGCGACTCAAATTCCAACAGCGGTGTGTATCTGCGTGGCCGCTACGAAGTCCAAGTGGAAACCGACTCACCCACGGAGCCCCCAAACCGTCGAATCGGCAGCGTCTATGGCTTCCTGGCTCCGTCTCCCGAGCTGCCCAGAAAGCCCGGAGAATGGCAGATCTTCGACATCACCCTCCTCGGACGAATGATCACGGTCGTCCAGACCGGGCAGACTATTATCAACAACCAGGAAATTCTTGGCATCACCGGCGGTGCGTTGGACAGCCATGAGGAATTGCCGGGTCCCATCTATCTTCAAGGCAGCGAAAAGGGACGCGTAGCCTATCGGAGCATTGTCATAACTCCAGCGGCGGAATAGTCCCTTGTCAGCTACTGGCCAGCGGCGGCGAGGGCTCTTTCAATTGCTCGTTGCGTGTCGGCAGCGTGTGCACGGCCCGACTAATAAGTCGGATAACCGGACATTGAGACCACTTGTCCGGTTTCCGCGTTTACCAGGACCTAATCCGGTCTGACGCTCTATTTGCCTTGCGAAACGGGTCGATTCGTTGACTTGCCTCGTGCAGCCAACCTAATATGACGCGACAATGGCAGAGGCCGACGCGCTCATCGGACAGACCGTTTCGCATTACCGGATCATCGAGAAGCTCGGTGGCGGCGGAATGGGTGTGGTGTATAAGGCCCAGGACACTCGGCTGGATCGATTTGTTGCACTGAAATTCCTGCCGGAAGAATTGGCGAGGGACGCGCAGTCGCTGGGGCGATTCCGCCGGGAGGCGAAGGCGGCGTCGGCACTCAATCATCCTAATATCTGCACCATTTACGACATTGGGGAAGAAGGCGGGAAAGCGTTTATCGCCATGGAATTTTTGGATGGCAAGACGCTGAAACACCGGATTGGTGGGCGGCCAGTGGAAGTGGAAACGCTGTTGGCGCTGGGGATCGAGATCGCGGATGCACTGGATGCGGCCCACGCGGAAGGAATTGTTCATCGGGACATCAAGCCCGCGAATATTTTTGTGACCAAACGCGGACACGCGAAGATTCTAGATTTTGGATTGGCGAAGGTGAAGGAAGAAAAGCCGGCGGCGGTGGGAGACATGTCGTCGGAAGCGACGATGGGGGCGCCCGAACATTTGACGAGTCCGGGGACGGCGTTGGGAACGGTGGCGTATATGTCGCCGGAGCAGGCGCTGGGGAAAACGTTGGACGCGCGGACGGATCTGTTTTCATTTGGAATTGTTCTTTACGAGATGGCGACGGGGTCGCTGCCATTTCGCGGAGAGACATCGGCGGCAGTGTTCCAGTCGATTTTGCAGAAGGCGCCAGTGGCGCCGGTGCGGTTGAATCCAGATTTACCAGCGCGGCTGGAAGAGATTTTGAATCGGGCGCTGGAGAAGGACCGAGATTTACGGTACCAGCACGCGTCGGAGATGCGGGCGGAGCTGCAACGGTTTAAAAGGGATTCGGATTCTAGCCGGACGGCGGTGGTGACTGCGGCGGAAGAGCCGGGCGTGACGGCAGCAAGCCCGAACCATGTGAGTGGAGCGTCGCGAGGGTCCTCGGGCGTGGCGGTGGCGCAGAGTTCGGACCAGCAAATTGTGGTGGGACTGCTAAGCCGGCACAAGAAGATGGTGACGACGGTGTGGCCGCGCTGATCGTCGTGGTGGCGTTGCTGGGCTTTGTGGGATACCGGTGGATGGCCGCGCGGGGAGGAGCGTCGATTGAGACGATGGCGATTTTGCCTTTCGCGAACGCGACGGCGGATCCTAACGCGGAATATCTGAGCGATGGACTTGCGGAGAGCCTGATCAGCAGTTTGTCGCAATTGCCGAATCTGACGGTGCGGCCGCGAAGTTCTGTGGCGCGATACGCGGCGAAGGACGTGGATCTGGCGAAAGTGGCGAACGAACTGAATGTGCAGGCGCTGGTGACAGGGCGCGTGGCGCAACGGGGAGATGATCTGCACGTTAGTGTGGAGCTAACGGATATGCGGACGAACCGGAATTTGTGGAGCGAGCAGTAGGACCGGAAGACGGTGGATGCACTTTCCGTACAAAAGGAAATGGCGGGGGAAATCTCGACGCGGTTGCGGGAGCGTCTGACGGGGGAGGAAAAAGCAAGGCTGAATTTCGGAGGGACGTCGAATCCGGAAGCGTATCAGTTTTATCTGAAGGGGAGACACGAGGGATAAGCGAACACCGGAAGCGTTGAGGCTATCAAAAGGATATTTCGAACAGGCAGTCGCGAAGGACCCGAATTACGCCCTGGCATATGTGGGACTGGCGGAGTATTACGCCGTAGTCAGCGACTACGACGCGGTGCCGCAGAGTGAAGCGACTCCGAAGCAGAAGGAGAACGCGAAGCGGGCGCTGGCACTGGATGATTCGCTGGAGGAAGCCCACGCTGTGCTGGCGCTAGCGTACGATTCAGACATGGAGTGGTCGGAGGCGGAAAAAGAGTATGAACGTGCGGTTGCGTTAAATCCCAGCAGCTCGCGAGTGCACGTTTTATATGGCTTGCATTTCGGGTATGTGGGCCAACAAGAGAAATCGCTGGAGCAACTTCGGCGGGCCGTCGAGCTGGAGCCGCTGAACCTGAACGCCCTGGACAACTATGCGGGGGCATATTTCGTCAGCCGGGAGTACGACCGGGCGATTGAAGAGACGAAGAAGACAATGGAGGTAGATCCGAATTATGCCAAGGCGCACCTGACTCTGGCATTGGCGTACAAGCAGAAAGGAAATTACGACGTGTGGCTGCGGGAATGGGAGAACTTTGCGCGCTTAGAGGGTGACGCGACTGAAATGGAACTGGTGAATGCTGCGAAACAGGGGTATGCAAGGGGCGGCTACCGAGAAGCCGCGAAGCGGATTGCGCCGGTGCGGGAGGAACAGGCCATGCGTGGCTACGTTGACCCTGCCATAGTGGCGGTGAATTTTGCGGAGGCTGGGGAAAAAGATAAAGCTTTCGTGTGGCTGGAAAAAGGGTACCAGGAGAAGAGCAGCTTCATGGAACAAGTGGCAGGGACGGAAGCGTTTGATTCGTTAAAGGGAGATCCGCGGTGGGCGGCGTTGCTGAAGAAGATGGGATTGCCGCAGTGACGCTCCGACATCCTCCTTTAAGCAAGCCAAGGCGGAGTAAGCGAAGTTCAGTGAACGCCGGGCGAGTATGTGCAAGAAACCTTGGGTCCTACTAGCAGCAAGAAATCATATTGCCGAGATCTCCGATTTTCGCCGGGCACTGTGACGAACATTTCCCGGCGTTCAGGGTCTTATCTCGCCATGGACTACCTGATGCGTTCCCAAAGGAGTTTGTAAGTAGCGTCCTTGCGGGTAATCACGCCTCCTTTGCCGTCTTCGATGGGAACAAGCAAGAGGTGGTCGGCGCCTTGGAACTCGAACCAGCGGACATTGTCTGTATCTCGGCGGCCGGGAATAAGACTGTCTTCCAAGTGATGGGTGATGGTGCCTGCCTTGACATCGACGGTGAAGGTGCCGAAATATGCGGCATAGCTTTCAAAGGCGGCTGCTTTTTCTTCTAGAGTTGCGGTGAGCAAGCCTTTTGTAAATGGCGCAAATGGCTTGCGATCGGCCCTGAGGGCGATGTTAACGCACATATGACCAGAAGGTTCGTAAATGATCAGGCCGGTGGGCCGGTCATAGACGTTGGTACGACCGGGAGGACTTCCCTCAATGGAAACCAATCTCCATGCGCCGACAAACTTCTTCGATAGCTCCTCGGGACGCGGTGCGGCAGAGGCCGCAGCCAGACAAGAGAGAATCAGGAGGAGCGCGGTAAATCTTCGCATCAAAAATCTCCTTAGTGAGATCGAGAATGACGGGCACTTGCACCCTCAAAGTGGCCAAGATAACACAGTGCTGTCGTTGGCTGAGGCATTTGCTAACTCCCGATAAGTTGAATTACCGGACAAGTGAAATTTGGCATTGGCGTCCGGCAGGGACGCACCAAGTCCTCAAATTCCTTGATACGGACAGGTACTTTGCATTATAAAGTACTATGCGAACGCGGATCATCACTGCCCTGGCACTCATATTTCCTGCCGCGCTCTTCATGCTTGCCCTTGTAGTGCGCAACTTCAGTCCGCTACCACTCAAAGTTACGAGCACCGCGCAACAGATAGTTGCGTGGTACGCGGTACGGATGTGGACCTTATGGGTGTTTTTACTCGCGCTGCCAATCACCGTGCTAGTCAGCGGCACGGCGACGCTTCGAGAGAAGAACCGTGATCACCTGCACACCTGGAGAGGACTACTCGGAGTAATAACTCTGGCTGCCGTAGGTATTCTTGCAATTGTTGTTCTTCACATGCTGGCGAACTGACCTGTCAGATTGAATGAGTGGAAGTTTTTGCTACACATTTGCCGGAACCAACTCTTGGAACGGCCCGCTACTTGTCCGGTAACCGCTGCCGGCTCAGACGGTCGACGCAACACTTGCCTGAAGTTTATCTCGCAGGAGTTTGGAATCCTAAGGTCTTTCTCGGTCGTTGATTCAAGAGCAGCGAGACCTGGTCGAGCTGCGCTTGAGAATAGCCAGACAGATCGGTGCCTCGTGGGAAGTATTGCCGTAACAGCAGATTGGTGTTTTCGTTCGTGCCGCGCTGCCAGGGGCTTTGCGGATCGCAGAAATAGACCTGCACATCGGTAGCTACCGTGAAGTCCTTGTGTTTCGCCATCTCCAGTCCGCGATCCCACGTCAGCGAGCGTTTCAGCGTAGCGGGGAGTTTGCGAACATGCCGACTCAAGGCAGCAACTACAGCTTCCGTTTCTTTGCTCCGCACCTTGATCAGCATGGCAAAGCGTGAATGGCGTTCTACCAGTGTCGCAATGTAGCTGTTCTTGGCGCCGCTCAGCAGATCGCCTTCCCAATGACCAGGAATCGCTCGGTCTTCCACTTCCGCAGGTCTTTCGCGGATCGAGATGGCATCGACGATCTGACCGCGTGACTGTCCGCTGACGGTTGCATGTCGCGAGCGGCGCATGCGCCGCTTCGACCGCAGGTGGTCCATCAGCTCTTTTTTCAATACTCCCCGCGCTTGAATGAACAGGCTGCGGTAAATGGTCTCGTGGGACACTCGCATGCTCTCGTCATCGGGATACTGAGTTTTCAGCCATCCGGAAATCTGTTCGGGCGACCAGTCCAGGATCAGTTTACTCGCAACGATGTCTCGCAACCTCGCGGTGCACGGCAAGCAGGCACTTCTTCGGTCGCAAGGCTGAGTCCCAGGCATGGTCATCCGCCACATGAGCTCGATAGGCCGGACGGCCACCGTGGCGGGAGACCTCCCGGCTTACTGTCGAGGCCGCTCGATCCAGATCGTCGGCAATCTCACGAAGCGACGAACCGGAAGCGATCCCTCGCGAGATATCCTCTCGCTCAGCAAGCGTGAGCGCGAGACGCGAGCGACGACGGGCGGCGGGAGGAATCCCTCCGCGAGGCAACAACAAACAGCGAATGGAGCTATGCGGCTTGTCGAAGGCGCGCCCGATCTCATGCAGCGACTGCCCGGCCTTCCATCGACTCCAGATCTCGTTCTTCTCGTGGCAGAAAGCCCAAACCGTTTCCCTGGGCTCATAAACACCATCCTTTGAACAGACAGATTTACTAGATGGTGTTGCATCGACCTATCGAATGCACCCGGCGTTACCGGACAAGCGGTTTTCGGGTGTCCGGTTAAGGCGCTACAAGCCCAGGAGATCGCAGTACCGCGCCATTGACTCGCCGGCATTTCTGTACTCTCATTGGCAACAGGCACCAGGGAGGGAAATTCATGCGCATGAAACGCCGATCGTTTCTCTGTTCGTCCGCCGCGCTCGCAGGAGCCGGTATGCTTGGCTCGGGCGATAGCCGCGCCGACAGATCCATCCGCACCGCGTCCATGCGGCGTCGCTCATGACCGAGTGTGCCAACCGCTTTCTCGCCGCGCTCGATGCCGATCAGCGCGGCAAAGCGACATTCCCGTTCGATGCCGATGAGCGTATGAATTGGCACTTCATCCCGAAGGAGCGCAAGGGCCTGCCATTGCGCGAGATGACGCCCTATCAGAAGCATCTCGCCAGCGCGCTGCTGGCTGCCGGGCTGAGCCAGACGGGCTACATCAAGGCCGTGACCATCATGAGCCTGGAAGACGTGCTCAGGATCATGGAGAACGACAGCGGCGAGCACCGCAACCCGGAGAAATACTATTTCTCGGTGTTCGGCACTCCTTCCGACAGCGGCACGTGGGGCTACCGCGTCGAGGGCCACCATCTCAGCCAGAATTACACAGTAGTGAATGGCAAGGTTATCGATGGCCCGAGCTTCTTCGGCGCCAACCCCGCCGAAGTGCGGCAAGGGCCGCGCAAGGGCCTGCGCACTCTGGCTGGAGAGGACGACCTTGGCATCGAGCTGATCCATGCCCTCGACGAACAGCAGCAGAAGGTCGCGATCGTGGACCCAACCGCCTACAAGGACATCCTGACCGCCGCCAGTCGGAAGGCGGCGCTTCAGGGCCAGCCGTCCGGCCTCTCCGCCTCCAAGATGAACGCCAGCCAATTCGACGCGCTCATGGCCCTCATGGAAGAATACGCCCGCAACGTGCCCGACGAGCTGGCCGAAGGCCGGATAGCGCAGATCAACAAGGCCGGCCGGAATATCTACTTCGCCTGGTCGGGCGGCATCAACCGCGGCGACCCGCATTATTACCGCGTTCAGACGCCTCCTTCCTCATTGAATTAGACGACACGCAGGACAACGCCAACCACATCCACTCCGTGTGGCGCGACTTCACCGGCGACTTCGGCGAGGACCTGCTGCAGCAGCACTACCAGGCCAGCCACCGGAAGAAGCAGAACCTCCTAACAGCCGCTCGCCGCGACGCTTAGTTACCCATTGGAGTGGCAATTCAATGCAACACGAGTTGTAGGCCAGTGGCCGGCTGTTCGGACCTTATCGTCGGACCACGCGGCCAAATCCTGGTGCGTCGGATTACCGGAAAAGTGGTTTTTGGGGGCAGAATCTTCTTTGCATTGCAAAGTACTTGACGACACCTAAGAGGCTGCGTACTCTTTCTTAATGGATGAGTTCAAGTATTCCGTTGCCAATGCTCTGCAATACTGGGAACCCCGGCGCGTTTTGTATAACGCCGTCCTTACCGCTGTGGCGGGAACATGGGTGGTGCTCACATGGCCGCACTTTCGTCCTGTCCAGTTAATGGGCATCCCTCCCGGTGACACTCATCCCGCGCTCATAATCCTCATAATTCTCGCTTTCTTGGCGAATGTCTGCTACAGCGCGGCATACCTCGTGGATATCCCGCTGCAGCTCACGTTCGCTACGTGGCGCAAGTATCGCTGGACCATGCTGCTTACCGGGACATTATTCGCCATACTGATCGAGAATTATTGGATTGCCGACGAAATCTATCCGTTTGTACCCAAATAAAGACTGCCGCCACACGATCACACCGCAGGGTGGCTACCGATATGATGGAATTTCGAGGAAACGCGACTAATGGTTGGGTCGATTCGGAACCTGAGGACAGAGCATCCGGCCCGAAGCATTTTGAGCAAGAATACAATCCAGCCGGTAGACGATTCGCGTTGTCGTCCAGCGACTTGATCGATCAATTCCCTTTCGTATCTGTGGCTCGCCGATTCTTGCACCAGAGATTCTAGGAGCAAGACAGTTGCAGGAACCAAGAAACCAGCGCAAATGCTTAGTTGTCACGTCCGATAGCTACTTCTCCGGTTACTTCCCTTGTAGAATGCCCCTAGGAAGCAGTAAGGCGCCCTTACTCGCATTATTTTCTCTGCCTTGGGGTCTGGAGCAAGGAAGCCTGTTTCTATGCCACATTGCTGTGAAATAACCCCTTTGACTTCATATAGTTAGCAAATGCCACTGACCCTGGGAGCTTGCTAACCACTGCGTTTTCATGCAGTTAACGGCCATCGATAGCAATGCGCGGACGAAGGTGCCGCTACAGAGGAGCAATCTGCGACAGTGCCGCGATTCGCCCGAGAAGCGGCGGATTACGAAGCATTGTGACCCACAGATTCGGTCTTCCTCTCGTACTGCTTTCTCAGCGCCGTGTGGCCTGCCTTAACACTGATAACCTACCAAAGAACATAGAATAATATTCTCCGGCTTTTCCAGCAGGTTAAAGTTTTCGAACGAGATGCTCGACTTCATTCACCGTGTTGGAGCTGTCGCGGAATCAGAAGCGTAATCTCCGCGAGATTCGAGCAGTGTCGCGTCGCACCGCGCAGAAAGCCGAGAGAGCCTCCTACATATCCTTCGTTCCCTTCGAGAATCTTGGGTTCTCGATCGTTCCCTCAATCCGGAACGGAAACGACAACTTGCCATCGTTCAACTTCGCTCCTGCAAACCGTGCGAACGTGTTCGTCCAAAAGCCCTGTTTGTTAGTAATCGTCGCAACACCCTGATAATTTAGATCGTCGGAGCCAGAGACACTCACGCTACCCGAGCCATCCACATCCACTCCGTAGCCGTCGATATCAATTACCTTGCTCGAAATCCGCAGATTCACAAGCTCGAGGTCCGTGGAAATAGACGAGAACGAAGAGGGATTCTCTTTGGCAGGGCCCAGATCGTTGAAGTGCGCCAGCTTCATTAAGTTTGAGTTGAGCATCAGGCTGGGCACCTGGCCGTTGGTCACCTTCACGTGCCCCGTTCCACGCATTCCGGCCAGCGGGCTCGTTGTGTGCTCGATCTCTCCCGCAAGCTTAAGGTCTCCTTCCAGGTTCCCGGTCAGTCTCCCGCGCACTTCCTGGAACGCAGCCAGAAGATGTGTCATGTTGATTCCGCTCATTCGCGCATCGGCCTTAAAGCTTGCATTCTTTTTCGCCAGACTAACGGAGAAGTCGCCCGTTGTTTTCCCGCTATACGCGTCTGCATCTAAGTCCGTGAAAAAGACCTCCCTCGACTCCAGCCGGAACTTGGCATTCACTTTTGTAGTCTCCACTGCACCAAAGCGTAAGCGGGCCGCCTTCCAGTTGCCCTGGCCATTCAGAGAGGGAGAAGCAGGATTGACGATTGCCGCCAGATCCACCCTATCCAGTTCACTGGTGATTTCGTGAGCTTCAAAAAACACCGGGCCTGCTGCGTCCGACGGCAACAGATTCGACGCAATCAATTGCCCCCGATTAATCACCACCTTGTCGATGATGCCCAGCGGAAAAGTGTTCTTCGAATTCGTCGTTTCAGGGTTCTCGAAGTTCCAGGGGCCGTCAGGGTCCGACACCAGGTTGATCTCCGGCTCCTCCAGCACCAGCGACCTGATAACCACCTTGCGGTGCAGCAGCGCCCAAAAGTCAACCACGGCATCAGCTCGCGGGACTTTAACGATATAACTAGGCGGAAATAACGGAGGGCTCTTCACCCCAAAGCCGTCGATGTGAATCGTTGCCTTGGGAAAGAACGTCAGCGCCAAGCGTTCGATTTCCACTTTCTTTCCGGTACTCTCTTCGAAATAGGAAATTATCTGGGGCCGGTAGCGATCCAGGTTGAAAAAAACATGCGCCAGCAAAACTAACGCAGCGAAATACAGCTGCGATGCCGATCAGACTAAGAGCGATTCTGCGGCGGGTAGCCATGCCAACACCAGATTTCTTCCAGCATTTCGGTAATAGCACTCCCGGAAACTCGAATTCTACTCCCATCCGAGGACAGTCGTCCGCTAAACCAACACTTCTCAGTCCGCTCGTTTATCAGGCGCTGTCCACAGGTTTCCGACGGACTGATTCAAGGACGAAGGAAGGCGAAGAAAGCACCGATTTTCAGGTTTACTGGGGATAGGGCTTGGCGCGCCACTAAAATACCTCTGACTCAGTGCTACGCCCGAGAATCGGCGAATTACGAGGCGGCGTGACCTGCAGATCATCAGCGTCAGGCGGCTAACTGGTTCGACCTGAGCAAAGCCGAGGGTCGTAGTCCCTTTCTTGGCCGATGGCTGCGATGAGGTTAACTCCAACCCGCACCCGAGATGAACCCAAGGTGCACGACCCGGCCCGCTGGCCCCATCCAAGAAGTGCGTTAGACTGAATTGACAGGCCCAGCCCGTACGAAAATCATGAATGCACAATACCTCGAACAATTTGACGCATCAGCTCAGGATCGATAAGACTCCTGCGTGCCGCCGAGCTATCAACTGATAGTGCGCCATGAATTGCCTGCTCAGGTTCCGCGATACCCTGGCTGTTTCGGCTCTCATCCTGGTCTTGCCCGCGGTCTATCCAGTCCACGAGGCGCATCGCTTCCAGGTTTCTCCTCTTACTCTGGGTCTCCACGCAGCACGGATGTTGAGCCTGAGTTGGGGCCGCAGCCGCCATGCGGAAAGGAACCCGTTCCGCCCTATCCTGGTCTGGATGATTCGGCCATCGTGAAGTCATGGAGCAAGTCTGATCTCGGCCGCGACTGGAAACCGCCCGCATGCACCGGTTGGGCTGCGGTGGGCTTTACAACGTTGGTAACCACAGTCGCGCGATTTCGTTATACCTCGGAAGCTGAGGGCTTGCTTCGCCACATCGGGGCAATTTCAGAACTCGCGGGCATGCGCTACTGGTCGACCACTCACAAGCAGTGGCAAACACTAATTGTGGACGCCTACGCTCTGACCGGGTTGCAGCCTAGTCAACGCCGCGAAGACTTCACGCCCGATGAGATGAAGGAAGGCAAGGTACTCTACTTTGAACAGGTCGATAACCTTTCTGGCAAGGCCATCTACCGAATGCACATTGCAGAGGCTTCGGCGGACCGGCTCGTCTTCGATGTCGAGAACGTCAGCACGATGCGCTATCTCTTCATACCTCTCTTTCATCCGGGTGAGATGCAGTCGATCTACTTTCTGGATCGCGAATCGGATAACGTCTGGCGCTACTACAGCATCGTGCGCACAGGAAAGAACGCGAACCGGCTGATCGCGGGAAATGAGTCTTCCTCGGTCAACCGGGCCGTTGCGTTCTATCGCTACCTCGTCGGAATTCCCACCGACCAGGAGCCTCCGGCGGCGCGATGAAGGCAAGAGTTTGTAGCTCTCGCAGCTTTGCTCACAGATGCGCCGATTCGTAATTTGTTTGATGAGTGGCGATTTGTTCCTGAGGTTGAGTCCATGAGTCGACCTTTGTTCTCGGCCCGCGCAGGGCGCCTCTCTCTGTGGTTGGGCGGTGCTGCGCTCGCATTCTTGGCGTTCGTCCGTATTACAAGGGAGTTGATCGAAGGAGATGTCAGTGCCATGGACAGCGCGATTCTGCTAGCCGTAGCAAGAACGCGGACGCCATGGCTTACGATCGCGGCAATCGACGTGACAGCGCTGGGATCGATCACCTTGGTGGTATTGTTTTCCGCCTTCACTCTCGTGGTGTTGCTTGTGTTGCGCGACCGACTGGGCGCCCTCCAGTTGCTCGCGGCTTCGGCGGGAGCAGGAATATTGACGCTTGTGACTAAGAACATCATCGAAAGAATTCGTCCAGAGGAGGCCCAGCAGCTGATCGTAGTGTCGGGCTTCTCATACCCGAGCGGACATTCGCTTTCGACCTCCGCGCTTTACCTGACGATCGCGATCATCGCAGGTCGTTATGTACAGCACTCAGGCGCAAGAGCCGCAATTTTTCTGGCCGTGTCGGCGGTGCTTATCATGGTTGGTGCCTCACGCGTGTACCTTGGCGTTCACTATGCGACTGACGTCGTGAGCGGCATCTCGCTCGGAGCGGCGTGGGCGCTGCTGCTCGCCGGATTCTTCACACTTATTGGTCATCGTGGCTCGTCCTGAGCGCCCATTGGCAGCAGCGCGCAAGCCATGAGCAACGACAAGGACAGATCCCGTGCTGATCGTCATGCGATTCATAGAAGCTAGGTAGCAACTCCGGAGACCGTATATGAGTTCGAGAATGCCTGTGAGTAACAAAGAACTGCACCGCACAGGACGCATTGCTCTGGCTGCGTGCGGCGGTACTTGGGGCTAACGACGGCATCCTGTCGACATCGAGTCTAGTGCTCGGGGTCGCGGCTGCGCATGCAACTCACAGTAACGTTTGGTTGCCGGAGTGGCCGGCCTGGTGGCCGGGGCTATGTCGATGGCTGCTGGAGAATACGTGTCTGTCCACTCACAGGCAGACACCGAACAGGCCGAGCTCGAAGCTCGAGCGCGCGGAACTCAAAGCAGACGACAAAGGCGAGCACAAGGAATTGATGGCCATCTATGTCGCTCGCGGACTCGATCCTTCCCTCGCGAAACAGGTCGCCCAGCAGCTGATGGCGCATGACGCGTTAGGTGCGCATGCCCGCGACGAATTCGGCATTTCCGAAGCTCTCCGTGCACGTCCCATTCAGGCTGCGTTGGCATCGGCTGGCAGCTTCGCTGTTGGAGCGGCCATGCCTCTCTTGGTTACTGCCGTCGTCTCCGGCGGCAGGTTTGATCCCTCTTGTTTCCGGAACATCACTGGCCTTCCTGGCGCTTCTAGGAGGGTTGGCTGCATACGCCGGTGGCGCAGGGGTAACTGTTGGCGCGATACGTGTCACGTTCTGGGGCGCGGCAGCTATGGCGCTGACTGCGGGTGTCGGGTTGCTGTTCGGAACAGTCGCCGCAGTCTGACTCCTGATAAGTTTCGAGGCAGTGACGGCCCGCCGAATTTAGGATGGTATACTGCGGTCCCGTTTCCTCTCCTAGACAGGAGAGCCCGTGACCGCTTTTGGAAACCCACAAAGTCAACCCCAATTGAGAACGTGTGATTGGACGAGTTTCGCCCGGTCGGCATTCTCCAACAGTACGCGAGAATCTAGAAGAATCTAGATAAGAGCAGCAAAAGGACTATGACACTTTTATGACACTCGTCGAATTATGATAACCAGCGACAGAAACCAGGCTGAGGTAAGACCTGAATCGTCTAGGAGATAAGTGGTGGGGCTGGGGAGGCTCGAACTCCCGACCTAAGGTTTAGGAAACCTACGCTCTATCCATCTGAGCTACAGCCCCCGCGAAATAAGATTACTACAAAAAGCCTCTCGTTCTTGAAGCGAAGCTGTAAGCGCCGAGTTGCCACTTTGGCCGCGCGATCATCAGAAGCGCTCCGAAAAGGGCTTTAGGTTATGCGACGATGAATACGTGCGGCGGCGATTACCCTATGTGTTGTCCCGCTAGCTGCTCCGATCGCCGCTAGGTTCGACTTGGGAGGCCCGATGGCAGACGTAGACTTGCGTCCAATGAGCCTCGGTGAGGTTTTGGACCGCACCTTCAACCTATACAAGAATTACTTCTGGCTGTTCACGGGGATCACCTCGCTGCCGTTTCTTGTGCTGCTCCTGGTCAATGTCGGCATCGCCGCAATGCAATCGATAAAGGCGGTAAGCACTCAAACGCCGAGAGGCGTTGTGCCGCCGTCCGCGGGAATGATCGGCGGGGCAATTGCCGGATTCTTCCTCTTCATGCTTCTGTACCTCTTCTTGCTGGGCGCTGCGCAAGCGGCTACCGTTTTTGCTGTCTCCGACCTCTACCTGCGCCGGACAGTCAGCCTGCGCGAATGCTACAAACGGGTGGGGGGGAAGGCCGTACGAGTCATTATTATTCTGATGCTTGTGGGTTTCGTTGTCGGCGTCGGCTTTCTGCTGCTGATTGTTCCAGGAATCATTCTTTTTTGCCGCACCGCGCTAGCGGTTCCCGTGTCCATGCTGGAAGACTCCAAAGCGATCCGGTCGATCGAGCGGAGCATGGAGCTCACAAAGGATTACGCGCTGCAGATATTCGTGATCTTCCTGATGGTTTGGACGGTCACTTCTCTGGTGACGGCCATTTTTCAGTTTCCATTGCTTTTCTTCATGTTTAACGTGGCAAGAACCCACCAACACGTGCCGTTCGCGATTCTGTTCGGGCAGCATCTCGCCGCCTTCGTCTCGCAAGTCCTGGCAGCGCCCATCGGCACCATCGCGTTCTCGCTGATGTATTACAACCTGCGGGTGCGTAAGGAAGCTTTTGACATTCAGCACCTGATGGCCTCGCTGGGTACGAACCCAGCCCCCAGTGCTCCCTCCGTTGCGTAGCTTTCTCATCCAACGGCACGGACTCACGGCACTGCGACGGATGCGACTCCTTGCCTTCGTCTCTTGCGCCGCGTTCTTGCCGGCGGCCGTTCCGGCGCGGACTCCGCAGAACCAACCTCAGAATGCGACGGAACTGGGACTGCCCGCCTACGAAGCCGAACTGGATCGCTGCGCCGCATCCCTAAAGCGCCCCGAAGAGATTCCTCAGCTTCGCAAATCTCTGCCTCGCACGTGGCTGGTGCGCAGTGGCGACGACCGCATCGAAGTTTCCACGGACTGGCTAGCGTCCAGACTGCAACAATACGAGCACGATCCAGCCAAGCCCGCGTTGCACGAAATCGAAAGCCGCCTCGCCGCGATGCGCAATGCGGCGGCGGAAATGGAAAATGGACCGAAGGCGACGTCTCCCGCGGCCGCGCGCGAACAGTTGGAGAAAATCCTGCGCCGGCGAGAATTTGCGGACTTGCAGGGACCCAGCCAAATGGAAATCCTTGAAGCGCGCATCGCCCGCTGGCTTGCGGAGAAAGTCTATCGGCTCTTGTCGCGGCTGCACCTGGGCGCGAAAGCCGGAAATGTCATTGCGTGGGTCGTCGTTGGCATTGCCTTCGTGGTGCTTTGGATCTGGGTCTTGCGAAGCCTCTCAAGCGCAAGGCGAGTCGTCCCCGCGCCCGCTGATAGCGCGATCGATGCAAACGATTCGCGGGAGTGGGCGAAGGACGCTTTGGCTGCCGCCAAGCGCGGCGACCATCGCGAAGCGGTGCACTGCGCCTATTGGGCTGCCGTGGTCCATCTCGAAGGCCTCGGCCTGCTCAAACGCGACCGCGCGCGCACGCCACGCGAGTGCCTACGTTTGCTGGACCCGCATCCGAAGGAGCAAAAGTTGCTCCGGGAGTTCACTCGACATTTTGAGTTGATCTGGTACGGCTATCGTCCTGCTTCGGCCGAAGACTGGTACGACGCTCGAACACATCTGGAGAAAATGGGATGCCTCACGCCCTCGACAGCGGCGACCGCAAACTCCTGATCGGCGCCGGCGTCTTGCTCGCCGTTCTGCTGGTCGCTTCCACGTTTCTTACTCCCAAGCGCAGTACGGGAAACACCTCCTTTCCCTCCAGCTATTCGGCGGACTGGGATGACGCCAAGGGCGCCTACCTTCTCTTGCAGGATTTGGGTTACCAGGTCGCGCGCTGGGAGCAGTCCCCCACCGAGATAGCCGGGGACGCTAAGACACAAGTGCTGATTCTTGCGGAGCCTCTGCAACCTCCAACGATGGAAGAAAAATCCGCGATTGCCGAGTTCTTGCAAAAGGGCGGACGCATCGTGGCAACCGGATGGGGCGCGACACAATTGTTGCCGCAATCTTCGATTTTCTCTGAGGGTTTCGCGCTCGACGAGAACACGACGTTCCCGGCACGGCTCCCCTCTCCGATCGTGCGCGGCGCTCCGCAGATCAGCATGATCGCTCCCGATCAATGGCACCCGAAAACTGCGTCGCAACTGGTGGTTTACAGCAATGACAGCACCGCGGCGGTGATCACCTATCACGTCGGTAAGGGACAGGTGATCTGGTGGGGCGCGTCCGGTCCCTTGACCAACGGAGGAATTCGCGATTCGGGGAATCTGGCGCTCTTCCTCAATTCCGTGGGACCGTCAGATGGAACCCAGGTCTTTTGGGACGAATATTTTCACGGAGTACACGGTTCGCTTTGGAACTATCTAACGCGCACTCCTCTACCTTGGGGCGCTGCGCAATTCGGAATTGTGTTCCTGGCAGTCCTCTTCACGTACTCGCGCCGGCAGGGCCCGATCAGCGTGCCAGCAAGAATTTCCGGTTGTCTCCGTTGGAGTTCGTCGAAACGCTGGGCGACCTGTATTCCTCCGCGCATGCAGGATCGGCCGCCGTTCGCATCGCCAGCCAGCGGCTGCGTTTCCAATTGACTCGCCAGCTTGGGCTCCCCGCGAACGCCCCGGACGCGGAGCTCGTGCACAGCGCCGGAAAGGCCTTGGCGTGGAACGAAGAACAGTTTTCCGATACGCTCAGCCGCGCCGAACGAGCGATGCAAAGCGCGAAGATCAGCGACGCGGAAACACTGAGACTCGTGCAGGAGATCTTTGACTATGCACGCCTGGAATTGCGGCATGCGCATTCGACCGAAAGGCACCCGGCATGAACAAAACCACCGAATTAGCGGCGCACGTCCGAACCGAGCTAGGCAAAGCGATCGTCGGACAGCGCGAATCGCTGGACCAACTTCTGCTCGTGCTATTGGTGGGAGGCCACGCGCTGATCGAAGGCGTGCCCGGCCTGGCGAAAACGCTCGCGGTTAAAGTGCTCGCGCATATCTTTCAACTGAAATTTCAGCGCGTGCAGTGCACTCCGGACCTGATGCCCGCCGATATTCTCGGCGCGAACATCTTCAATCTTTCCACCAGCGCCTTCACGCTGCATCGCGGCCCGATCTTCACCGACCTGCTGCTCGTTGACGAAATCAACCGCACTCCGCCGCGGACCCAATCCGCGCTGCTCGAAGCCATGGAAGAAAAGCAAGTGACCATCGACGGCACCCGCTACGCGCTCTCGAAATCCTTCGCCGTCTTCGCCACGCAAAATCCCGTCGAGTTTGAAGGCACCTACCCGCTGCCGGAAGCGCAACTCGATCGCTTCCTGGTGAAAATTCGCATCGGGTATCCCGACGCGGAGCAGGAAGCGCAAATTTTGCAAAACTATCAAGACGGCTTCGATCCACGCGAGTTGCAGCGACTGAATTTCGCAGCCGTGCCCATGGAGGTTTTGCTGGCGGCAAGGCAAGAGACCGCGGCCGTCCGCGTTGAACCCGCACTCTTCAAGTACATCGTCACTCTGGTGCGCGCGCACGCGCAATTCCGCGGCGGTGAGCCTCGGCGCCAGCCCCCGCGCCGCCATCAGCTTGATGCTCTTCGCCAAAGCCATCGCCGCCACCGAAGGCCGCGACTATCTCATCCCCGATGACGTCAAGGCCGCCGCACCGCCGATTCTTCGTCATCGCCTGGTCTTGAAACCCGAAGCCGACCTCGAAGGCATGACCGCGCGACCAAGTCGTCCGCGAAATCGTGCGCTCCGTTGAAGTTCCCAAATGAGCGAGCTGGCTCATCTCGATTCCGCCGGACGATGCGCGGCTTCGGCGAGGCCCGCCAAGCGTATCTCCGTTTGCGTTCGGCCGGCGTTTTTTCCTCCTGCTGCTTATCGGGCTGATCTGGCTCGGCCCGGCATGGAGCGACTCGCGATTCCTCTACGCCCTGGCGCTCTGGGACGTCGCGGTGCTCGCGCTTTGGATTTGGGATCTGCGCCGCCTTCCCCGGCCCGGCGCAAATCGAAGTGCAGCCGCGTCTGGACCGCAGCCGCCGCAGCTCGGCGTCAAGCTACGATGCACCCTCGAGCTGCAAAACTCCGACGCGCTTCCGGTGACCGTGCAAGTCTTCGACGATGCTCCGCCAGCTTCCGATGCGGCACTCCGCGTTGGAAATCACCGCGTCAAACAAGCAAAACGACGGAACCGCAGAGTACGTCATTCGGCCCGGCGAGCGAGGGGATGCGCGCTTCGGCAGACGTTTACCTGCGCTATCAAAGCGCGATGCGCATTGCGGAGCGCTGGGCCATCGCGCCACTTACGCAAACCGTTCGCGTCTATCCGAATCTCGAAGAGTCCAAGCAAGACACCATCTACCTGATTCGCAGCCGCCAAATCGCGATGGAAAAACGCCACCAGCGCCAACGCGGACAAGGACGCGAGTTTGAAAGCTTGCGCGAATATCGCGAGGGCGACGAGTGGCGCGACATCTGCTGGAGCGCAACGGCGCGCCGCGGAAAATTGATCAGCCAAGTCCACCGCATCGAGCGCAGCCAAACGGTGTGGATCGTCCTCGATGCCGGCCGCCTGCTGCGCGCCCGCGTCCTGGGACTCAGCAAGCTGGACTACGCGGCTGGCGCCGCGCTTTCTCTCGCGCAGGTCGCGCTCTATTCCGGCGATCGTGTGGCCATGCTGGCCTACGGCCGGCGCGTCCAGCAACGCTTGCCGCCGGGCGCGGGGCAGGCCACTTGCGCGCACTGCTCGAAGGACTCGCGCAAGTGAAAGGCGAGGAACTTGAAGCCGATCATCAGCGCGCCGCCGAAGCCCTGCTGACGTTCCAAAAACGCCGCAGCCTGGTCGTCTGGCTCACCGATCTTTCCGAAACCGCCACCACTCCGGAAGTGATCGAAAGCGCTTCGCGACTGGCGCGCCGCCATCTCGTGCTCTTCACCGTGATTGGCCAGCCGGAACTGCGCGGACTTCTCCGCGAGCGTCCCGAAACCGCGCGCGAAATGTTCCGCCACGTTGCCGCGCAAGAAATCGTGCAACGCCGCGACGTCCTGCTACGCACGCTGCGTCAGCAAGGCGCGCTGACGCTGGAGGTTGATCCCGCACGACTCTCTTCGGCGATCGTGAACCAATACCTCGAGCGCCAAAGAACGCAGCCTGATCTAAGTTGGATTGCGAGAGCTCGCTCTGCGCTTTTAGACAGACGCCCGCGCCACCAACGCGATCACGATGGCGCAGGCTGCGAACCAACTTCGGCCGATCTTTCCCGCAGCTCGTCAAGTACAACACCAACAGCGTCGCAAATCCCGCGGCCAACAAAAATTTCATCATCGCGGCGCCAGCCCAGTCGGCGAAACGAACCCCTCGACAATTCCAGCAATCAACAGCAACGGTATCGTCCCCAGCACCAGGCGCACACTTCGCGCCCCCGCCCGCACCAGCGATTCGCTCCGGGGCAGCACACCAGGAAACAGCAATCCCTTCGCGATCCCGAGGCCCGCCCCGCCGGCAATGAAAATCGCCGGCAACTCCAGCACGCCGTGCGCCGCTACGAAACTCCAGCAGCGACAAACTCATTCCCTCCCGCCAGCATGCCACGCCGACCACGCCCATCATCAATCCATTGAGCAGCATCATCCACACCGTACCGATGCCCGCGGTGATCCCGAACGCAAACGCCGCAAACGCCACTGACATGTTGTTGGTCATGATTCCGCTCGAAGCCAGCGGCTTGACGGTGACGATCGAATCCGTCCACATCTTGTGATTGTCGATCGATTGCATCATCTGCGGACCCAGAAAATATTGCGAAAACCCCGGATCGGCCAGGCTCATCAATACGCCCGCCAAACCCGCAACCAGAAACAATACAAACGCCGCGAACGTGTCGGGAAACGTCTCGCGAAAAATTCCCGGAAAAGTGTCCTTGTAAAATGTCCAGATTCCCCGCCTGTTCGCACGCCGGCCCATATAAATCAGGTTGTGCGCGCGGCCAGCAGTTGATTCAACTACATCGCCAGCTGCCTGCTGGTTGGATCTTCGCGCACCGTCGAAAGATCCGAAGCCGACTGCCGATATAATAGCGCCAATTCCTGCAGTTCAGCAGGTTTGAGCGCGGTCACGCTTTTGCGTCCGCTGACGGCGACGAGTTGCTCGAGCCGATTCCAATGCGGCCGCCGCTTCTCAAGCCAGCTCGTGGAGATCACGGATGGAGCCTCTCGACAAGCTTACCATCGACACGCCGGAGCAAACCTCGCTGGAGTTCCCACTTGCCGGAATCGGCAGCAGGTTCCTGGCCATGGCCGCCGACACGGCGATTCAACTTGTGGTGGTTTTCGTCCTTTTCATCGCGCTGGCGCTCGCGGTTCCCGCGCTGCGATTTTTCGGATCAGTGGCGCCGCAATGGGCCATCGCCGGTGTAATCGTCGGATTGTTTCTCATCTATTACGGCTACTTCGCCTTCTTCGAAGCCACCTGGAACGGCCAAACTCCCGGGAAACGTTTCAACCAACTGCGCGTCATGAAAGATGATGGCCGTCCCATAAACGCGTACGACGCCATCGCACGCAATCTGCTGCGCATTGTCGATCAGTTGCCGGTTTTCTACGGTGTCGCCATTTTCAGCGTGTTCTTCAGCAAGCAGAATAAACGGCTGGGCGATTTCGTCGCCGGCACGGTCGTCGTACACGAAAAAACTGTGGACGCTGCCCGTCCATTCGAGGAAACCCGAGTAGACGCTTCGGCCCCCGCTTACGACGTGAGTCTGATTACTGTCGACGAGCTGCACCTGATCGAAACTTTTCTGCAGCGCCGCGACACGTTCGATCCCGCGTTGCGAGGATCGATGGCCGCGCAGATCTGCGCGCGCATCGGCGAGAAACTCGAAGTGCAAGTTCGCGGTTGGCCCGCCAACGAACGCTTCCTGGAAGCGGTGCACTCGCAGTATCGCGCCACCGGCCGGTATCACAGCTCGTAACTTTCCACCCCGCCCTTACGCGAAATTTGTGACGCTCGTCACAGAAACTACCACTCCGGGTGCGCTAGCCTGCACGTTTATTTTTCCTTGATCCGCAGCAGTGGTGTGAGAGAGTAACCTTTTAACGGTTGCATCCTGCGGATTGGTTGTTCGTTCTGCGCGGACCGAAAGGTAAGGAATGGAACAAGCGCTCACGGTGCACCGGCTCCATTTCGCGTTCACCATCACGTTTCACTATATTTTTCCGCAATTGACGATGGGCCTCGCGCTGCTCCTGGTGTATCTGAAAACCAAATCGCTGCGCACCGGCGACGAGCACTACAACCGCGCCGCGCGATTCTGGGCGCGCATTTTCGGCATCAATTTTGCCGTCGGCGTGGTCACCGGCATCCCCATGGAATTTCAGTTCGGCACCAACTGGGCGGCGTTCTCCAAAGCCGCGGGCGGCGTCATCGGCCAGACGCTCGCCATGGAAGGCGTGTTTTCCTTTTTTCTTGAATCCAGCTTTCTCGGACTGTTTTTGTTCGGCGAGAAAAAGCTCGGCCGCATCGGCCACTGGTGGTCGGCGTTTCTCGTCTGGCTGGGATCGTGGCTCTCCGGATATTTCATCGTCGCCACCGACGCCTGGATGCAACATCCCACTGGCTATCGGCTCGGGCCGCACGGCGAAATCGAGCTCTCCAGTTTCTGGGCGCTGCTGCTGAACAAATGGGCGCTCTGGCAATACGCGCACACCATGCTCGGCGCAGTGCAAACTGGCTGCTTCGTGATGGCCGCGGTCGGCGCGTTCTATTTGCTGACGAAGCGGGACGAAGTCTACGGCCGCACGTTCGTAAAGGCGGCGTGCTCGTCGGCGCGGTCGCGGCACTATTGCAGCTCTTCCCCACCGGGGACATGCAGGGCAAGTTGATCGCCGAACATCAGCCGGTCACACTGGCGGCGATGGAAGGCCTGTTCAAGACACGCAGGACGGCGCGCCGCTCGTAATCCTCGGCCAGCCCGACGTCCAAAAACGCAAGCTCGACAATCCGCTGGAAGTTCCCAACATGCTGAGCTTCCTCACTTACAGAACATGGACCGCGAACGTGCGCGGTCTCGATGCGTTTCCAGAGGACCAGTGGCCCGACACGATCGCGCTGCTCTATTACAGCTACCACGTGATGGTCGGGCTGGGCACGATCTTCATTGCCGTCATGGTGCTGGCCGCGCTCATGCTTTGGCGCGGAAAGCTTTACGAATCGCGGTGGATGCTGTGGGTGCTGATGCTCTGCGTGCCTCTCCCCTACATCGCCAACACCGCCGGATGGATGACCGCCGAACTCGGACGGCAGCCTTGGCTGATCTACGGCCTGATGCGCACGGCCCACGGCATCTCGCCAAAAGTGGCCGCGGGCAACGCGTGGTTCACGCTGATCGGCTTCATGGGACTCTATACGGTGCTGGGGATCCTCTGGCTTTTCCTGGTCTATCGCGAAATTGAACTCGGACCCGATCCCGGCAGCGCGCCGCGTGGCGAGGCGGCGGTCGTCATCGCCGCCGATTGAGGAGCATGCATGGGAACGATCTGGTTTTGCCTGGTAGCGATCATGATCGCGATGTACGTGCTGCTTGACGGCTTCGATCTCGGTGCTGGGGCCATTCATTTGCTCGTAGCGAAGACGGATGAGGAGCGCCGGCAAGTTCTGGCCAGCATCGGCCCGGTGTGGGACGGCAATGAAGTCTGGCTGCTGGCCGCGGGCGGCACGCTCTATTTTGCGTTCCCCGCTCTGTACGCCAGTGGCTTCAGCGGATTTTATCTCCCGCTGATGATGGTCCTCTGGCTGCTGATTCTTCGCGGCACCTCGATCGAATTTCGCAATCATCTTCACAGCGCCGTCTGGGAGCCCGTTTGGGATTTCCTTTTCTCCGCCTCCAGCCTGCTCCTCGCCGTCTTTTTCGGCGCGGCGCTCGCCAACGTCGTCCGCGGCGTACCCCTAGACGCCAGTGGATATTTCTTCGAGCCGCTGTGGACGAATTTTCGGCTTGGCGAAGAGACCGGCATCCTGGATTGGTACACGATCCTAGTCGGCGTGCTCGCGCTTGCTTGCGCTCATGATGCACGGCAGCCTCTGGGTGCAGCTCAAGACGAGCGGAGTGGTAAGCGAACGCGCGGCCAAGCTCGCGCGGCAAACCTGGTGGGGCGTCGCCGCGATCACTGCCATCGTGACGGCGCTCACCTTCAGCGTGCAGCCGCAGGTGAAAGAAAATTTCACCACGTGGCCTTGGGGGTTCGTGTTCCCTCTGCTGGCGGTCGCGGGTCTTGCCGGCGTCCAATTCGAACTCGTCAAGCGCGACGAGCGCAAGGCCTTCCTGGCGTCCAGCGCGTATTTGACCGGCATGCTGACTAGCGTCGTCTTTGGCGTGTACCCTATGGTGCTGCCGGCGCGGAATCCCGTTTATTCGCTCACGGTCACGAGCACCAAGGCCGCGGACTATGGCTTAAAAGTAGGCTTGATCTGGTGGGTGATTGGAATGCTCCTCGCCACAGGCTATTCCGTCTATGTCTATCGTTCGTTCGCCGGCAAGGTCGTGGTTGTAAAAGACGGACACGGGCACGGCTATTCAAGTTGACGGCGTAACGCCCTCAGCGTAGCGTTAAGATTCGAAATGAAGAAGACCGTTCCAAGAAAGTACCGACTGCCTGCGGCTGCCGTCGCTACTGTGACTATCCTGGCGATGTTCCTTGCGCCATTCTGTGGGTCGATGTGTGCGGCTACGAACGGTTGCGCATCCGCTGCTGCCATTTCGGAATCGGGAGCTGGAGAGTGCCATCACACAGCTATTTCCGGTGAACGGGAGGCAACGCCGGCAGCCCTCGCTTCGATGACCGCCTGTAATCGGCCGGAGTTGTCTGCAACCCTGTCGAGCGACAGCAGCAGTGGGTCCCAGTCGGCGCGCAGCGACAAGTCGACTCCGCTCGATGCGATAGCCACACAGAAGAAACTCGCTGCTTTGCTCGACCTTAATCGCACGCGTTGGCGGGATGCTACTGGCGCTGTCGGATCGAAAGACATACTCGCAAGCACGACAATCCTGCAAATCTGAGTCATCCTCCACCGATGTGTTGGAATCATCGCCCCGAGAGTGATGTGTGTGTCATCTAAATCCCGCGGTCTGAAGACCGCGGCTACAGCGGCCACGGCGCGGTCTTGCCACATTGAGCAAGACGAGAGCGTCAACCGTTTCGCCATTCGTAACCGCAACGCAAATCAGCAACGTGAGGTACACATGAACAATACTCGCAGAAAATTCTTCCAAGACGCCGCGGTGCTCGGCGTAGGACTGTTTGGAGCAGGCACCGATTTGCGCGCCCGCAATACTCAAGCTGGCAGCGCCACGGCCTTCGCCTCGCATCCACACCACGTGCCTTCCCCACACGAGCACGAACGCGAGCCCGCGGCGGGGCCGCCAATGATCACACCCGACGTGCCTGACCTCGGCTACGAGTTAGACGGCGCAACAAAAGTGTTCAAGCTCACAGCCGAGCCGGTAAAGCGCAAGATCGCTCCGTTCAAGACCATCGACGCTTGGGGCTACAACGGAAGCTGCCCCGGGCCAACGATTCAGGTCCAGCAGGGCGATCGCGTGCGCGTGATCTTCGAGAATCGCTTGCCCGAGTCCACCACGCTGCACTGGCACGGTTTGGAAATTCCCATCGAACAAGACGGTGTTCCCTGGATCAGCCAGAAGCCCGTCGCTCCCGGGGAGAAATACACCTACGAATTCACCGTGCATCAAGAAGGCACGTTTTTCTACCACGCGCACAGTGCCATGCAGGAAATGATCGGCCAGATCGGATTTCTCATCGCTCATCCCGAGAAACCGTACAAGCCGCGCACCGATCACGACTACGGAATCATTTTGCAAGAGTGGGCCGTGCTGCCCAGCAACACCGTGCCTAACACGGCCGGCATGGAATACAACTGGCTGACGTTCAATGGCGTCTCCGCACCGGCGATCACTCCGATGATCGCGCGCCTCGGCAGCCGCGTTCGCTTGCGCATCGTGAACATCGGCATGGACCATCACCCGATCCACCTGCACGGCCACCAGTTCGTGATGACCGGCACCGAAGGTGGACGCGCTCCCGAGTCCACCTGGTATCCCATGAACACAGTGCTTGTCGGCGTCGCGCAAGCCCGCGTCATCGAATTTGAAGCCAAGTATCCGGGCGCGTGGATGCTCCACTGCCATCTCCCTCATCACATGATGAACAGCATGATGGACCTGCTCCGCGACCGCATGATCGAGACCGCCGACCAAACCGATCCCAAAGCCCTCAGCCAGATGCAAACGCTCGCCAACACCGTCGGCTTCGAACACATTCACCACTCCCCCATCGCGGAAAACGCCAACGATGTGAAAGGCTTCCCGCAAGACGCCTTCATGGAGATGGGCATGGACGAGACCGTCGTAAAGCCCGAGACCCACGGCCTCCCGCAAAACTGGAGCGCCGGAATGATGGGCATGATGACCCTGATTCGCGTCCTCCCCGACGATCAGTACGACGAAATCATGGCGCGCAAGAAGTCCGGCACTCCCGAGGAGAAACATGAACATCACTCCAATTCGTAGAGCCTTCCCAGCAGGAGAAATGACAACGGCGGCGAGCATCGCCGCTCTGCTCCTGGCCTCCCTGCTCGCTGGCGAGTCGCGTGCCCAGGAAATGGCGAAGCCCACACCTTCCGACGCGCAAGAGCACGCCCAGCATCATCACGGAGACATCAAGGCCGTCGAGGCGCGGTATCCGCACATGGGACGCGCGCAAACGAAAGCGGAGGGCGCACTCGTCACCCTCGAGCAGGTCGAGAAAATCGCCCGCGAAATGAATCCGACACTGCGCCAGGCCGAGGCCGAAATTCGCGCTGCGAGTGCGCGCCAACAGCAAGCGGGCCTCTATCCAAATCCAACCGTCGGCTACACAGGAGACGAGATTCGCGGCGGTTCGGTCGGCGGCGGCAAACAAGGCTTCTTCGTGCAACAAACGATCGTGACCGCAGGAAAGTTGCGCTTGAGCGGCGACGTCTTCGGCAAGGAAGCGAAGCTCGCAACGATCGAAGCCGAGGAGCAACGCATCCGCGTGGAGAGCGGGGTGAAAATGGCGTTTCTGCGCGTACTCGCCGCACAGGAACTGCTCGACGCGCGCCGCGATCTCTCCAGAATTGCACAAGATGCGGCTGATACCGAGCGTCGCCTGATGAACACCGGACAGGCCGACGAAGCCGAGGTCCTCGACGCCGAAGTGGAAGCGCAACGCATGCGCATCGCCGCAAGAATGCAAGAGAACACGCTGAGAGAAGAGTGGCGTTCGCTGTCGGCAGTGATCGGTCAGCCCGACATGCCGGTGGCAACTGTCGCCGGCGATTTGGAGAAAGACTGGCCGGAGTTGAACGAAGAAGAGGCAGTGGACGCCATTGTGAAAGAAAGTCCCGCGGTGCGCATTGCCGATGCTACGACCTCACGCGCGCAAGCACTCGCAGCGCGAGCGCAGCGCGAACCCATTCCCGATGTGCAGGTCCGCGCGGGCATGGAGTACAACAACGAGTTGCTGGACCGCTTGCCGTTTGCAAAGGGCTGGGAAGGCATCGCAGAAGTAAGCGTGCCGATTCCGCTCTTCAACCGCAATCAGGGCGACATCGCCGCCGCGCGCGCAGAGATGGACCGTGCCGAGCAGGAAAAGAAGCGCATCGCGCTCACGCTGCGCGACCGCGCCGCCTCCGCCGTAGACCAATACGCGAACGCGCGGCTCATGGCCGTCGAGTTTCGCGACGCCATCCTGCCACGCGCCAAAAAGTCCTACGGCCTAATGGTCGAGAAATATGGCCTGATGCTGGCTTCCTATCCTCGCGTGCTGGAATCCCAGCGAAGATTGTACGAGCTGCAGGTGGAGTACATCGCCGCCCTTGAAGGCGTGTGGACCAACGGGATCGCCTTGCAAGGCTACCTGCTCACCGACGGGCTCGAAGCGCCGGCACGCCCGGGCGAAGTGGACCGCCCGGTGCGCGAAACCAACGTGCCCATGCCCGAACGCACCATGTCTCCGGGCGAACCCACGCCTCGGCCGTAAATCGGCGACTGGGACCATTGTCCAGGTGCACATCCAGCAACGGGCGTCCATGCGGGCGAAATCGCGGTGGGAAGTGAGTGCTAAAGTAATTACTTACCGCAAATGGACGCGCTAAACAAAATCGGCCGCTACGAGATCGTCGAAGAAAAGGGTCGCGGCGCCATGGGCGCGGTGTACCTTGCGCGCGACCCGGCGATGGACCGCATCGTGGCGCTAAAAACAATTCACTCGCTGGCGCTTAGCGGGCCGCAAGGTCAGGAGTATCGCGAGCGCTTTTATGGCGAAGCGCGCGCCGCGGGACGCCTCGCGCACCCGGGCATCGTGCCGGTGTTTGACGTTGGCGAGCAAGACGGCCTCCCGTACCTCGTCATGGAGTTCATCGAGGGGCAAACGCTCGCGGATGCAGCCAAGAGCGGCCGAGCGATTGACACTCGAACGCGTCTGCGAAATCGGGCAGCAGATCGCCGAAGCGCTCGGCTACGCGCACAAACACGGCGTGGTGCACCGCGACATCAAGCCCGCGAACATCCTGCTCACGTCCAGAGAGAAGTATGGAATCGAGCGTCCGAAAATCACCGACTTCGGCGTCGCCAAGCTCGCCGCTTCGCAGCTCACCACGCACCGGTCAGACTCCTAGGCACGCCCGCGTTCATGCCGCCGGAGCAATTCACCGGCTCGCTCGATCGACGGACGAAGCGACCTGTTTTCGTTCGGCGTGATCCTCGTATTGGCTGGCGACCGGCGACCAGGCGTTCCCGGGCGACACCGTCACCGCCGTTTCCTACAAAGTGGTGCACACCGAACCCGTGCCGCCGCGAAAACTGAATCCCGCGGTTCCGGTCGGCCTGGAGCAAATCATTCTGCGCTGCCTGGCGAAAGATCCTGCAGCGCGCTACCAGACCGGCGAAGATTTGGCACGTGATCTAGTGGCCGTCCGCGGCGGACGCCCACTCGAAGCCCCCGCAGTTCCGTCGATCACCATGCCGCTGCCAGTCACCGGTGGCACGATGGACGTAACGCTGGACTCCAACCCGCTGCTCCCGACCATCGGGCCTGTATCTCAGCAGCCGGTCGCCACAGCGGGGACGCCGCAACAGCCAGGTTCCCGGCCAAATACCAAAATGATGCCGATTCTGGCGGGAGCGGCTCTCGCTGCGCTCTTGGCGGGTGGATGGTACGCCCTTCGCGGCAAGACGCGCTCCTCCGTCGCACAAGAAACCGGATCGGGGGCGATCAGCGCAAATGCAACAGTTTCTTCGGAAGGCGCGCTCAATTCAGCGAGCAGCGCGGGGGCCCCTGCGAGCGATGCCAACGCTTCGCTCCCTGAAGCGCCGCCGGAGCAACCCAAGGCCACTCCACCAAAGAAAGTGCCGAAAGCCGCAAAACCGGGCGCCGTTAGTCCAGACGGTGCAGCAACCACAGCCAGCACCGCGGCTGCGCCAGCCGTGGTACCACCGCCCGTTGCAACGCCACCAGAAGCTCCCCCTGCGCGGGTAGATTTTGACCCAACCGCGCTGAAGCCCAGCGACAGCGCCAAGCTGCGAATCGAGGCCGATCGTTTTCCCTCCAGTTTGGGCTTCACCGTTGAGATGGACGGCAAGGTTTACTTCGAGCGGGGCGTCAAAACCCAAAAGGTCTTCGACAATCTCTATGCGCCGCCCGGCGTGCACGAGTTCCGCGTCGTCGCCGGGTTCGGCTCCAATCGCAAGACTTCCAACATTGTCAGCACCGAGTTTCGGGCCAAGAAGCGTAAGACACTGCACCTAGAGCTGCGCAACAAAGGCCTCAGCGTCGACGCCGGCGTCCCCCAATCCATCGGAGCCGATTCGCAGCTTGTCTTGGCTCTCAAGTAGTTGCGCGGTCTTCCTCGCACCTCCGCTCGGCGAAAGTACCCTACTCGTGTCGCAGCGTCGTTAGTGGATCGACGGTCAGCGCCCGGCGCGCCGGGACATAGGTCGCTAACATCGTGACCACGAGAATGGCCAGCGGCACGATGAAGTAAAGTCGCGGTTCGCGCACGTGCAGTCCATAAAATATTGCGTCGAAGACTTTGGGCAACGGCAGCGCCATCGCCAGACCGATGGCGGTTCCGATCGCCGTCATCTTGAAGCCTTGCCACAAGACCATGCGTAGCACTTCCTTGCTTCCGGCGCCCATCGCCATGCGTATGCCGATTTCGTGCCTGCGCTGCCCAACGGAGTAGGAAATCAGCCCATAAATTCCAATCGCCGACAAAATCAATGCCAAGAGCGCAAACGATCCCAGCACGCGCGACATGAACGGATTCCCACCCTTTTGCAGGGCGATCAACTCATTCATACTCTGCACTCGCGACACCGGAAGTTCGCCGTCCACCTGCGCAACCGCACTTTGCAACACCGACGCCAGGCTCCTCGGATCCGCGCTGGCGTGCACCATCAACGCCAACGAGCCCACCGGCCGCTGCAAGAACGCCTCGTACACTTGCGGTTCATAGCGCGTATCCTCGGAATAACTCTTCACGTTGTCGACCACGCCGACGATCTCGCCCCACTCCGAATTCCCCCCGTTGACATCCAGGCCAACCCGCGCCCCCAGCGGCTCCTGATCTTGCAAATTCCGGTGCACAAATTCTTGATTCACGACAAACACGCGCGGAGCGTCTCCGCTGTCCGTCTTCGCCAACGTTCGCCCCCGCAGCAGCGGAATTCCTGCCACCCGAAAATAGTCGGCACTGACGACAAAATCCGCAGCATTCAACCGCTGATTCGCCGGCAAATCCGGTTTACCCTCGATCCGCAGGGTCACGCTACCCGCCCCGGTCGCGGGCAAGTCCGATGTCACCGCGAAGCCTTCCGCGCCGCTGATCTCCGCAACGCGCCGCGTCACCTCCTCGACAAAGGCGGTCTGCTTCGGCCCGCCTTTGTACCACGCATCATCCAGATTCACGACCGCTGTCAGCAACGCGTCCGGCTGAAAGCCGAGTGGCTGATGCTCGATCTGGTAAATCCCCAGAATCAGCAATCCCGTGCCCACCAGCAGAAACATCGCCAGCGCAATTTCTCCCGTCACCATCACCGCCCGCAAACGATTCTGGCCGCGCCCCGACGACGTCGCGCGGCTCTCATCCTTCAAGTTCGAGTTGATGTCTGTCCGCGCCGCGTTCACCGCAGGCGCCACGCCGCAGAGCACCGCGCACGCCAGCGAAATCGCAACCGAAAACAGCAACACGTTGGAGTCCAGCCGAAAACCAATCGTCCGGATGGCGTCATTGAACGTCAGATTCGCCGCCACAATATCAATCCCCCAATACGCGAGCAGCAGGCCTGCTGCGCCTCCCACCAGCGCAATCACCAACCCTTCGGTCAGCAACTGGCGCACGATTCGCATTCGCCCCGCCCCCAGCGAGATGCGCACTGCCAACTCTTTTCGTCGCCCCGACGCCCGCGCCAACAAAAGCCCCGCGACGTTGGCGCACGCGATCAGCAGAACAAATCCCACGACGGTCATTAGCACCACCAAAGCGTTGGCGATATTGAAATCGTGGATCAGAAAATCCGGAAAAGTGCGCGCCATCGCGCCCCAGCCCTTTTCGCTCTCGGGAAACGCCTCCGCGGTTCGCTGCGCCAGGGTCACAACTTCCGAGCGTACTTGTTCGATGGTCGCTCCGGTCTTCATGCGCACGAACATGCGCAAGTTGCGAGTGTTGTGCTCTGCCGCCGTCTGATCCGCCGCCGTGAGTGTCAGCGGAGTCCAAAGCTGCGCCTCGTACCCGAGCACGCGCATGCTCGCCGGCATCACTCCCACAACGTCATAGTCCTCGCGATTCAACCGGATCGCATGCCAAAGGATCGAAGGATCGGTCCCGAATCGCCGCGCCCACAACTCGTGGCTCAGGATCACCACGTGATCGTGCCCAGGTTGGTCTTCGCCGCTCGCGAAGGTCCGGCCAATTTCAGGCGACACTCCCAGCACAGCAAAGTAATTGCGGGTCACGGCAGCCCCGTGAAGCGCCTCGGATCGCTTTTGTAAAGTCAGGCTGACGGTGCGACCATCGTCGATCGCCGCTGCGTCGGTGAACCACTGGCTCGCTTCCTTCCATGCTAGGTAATTTGCCGCCGAGATCGGATTCACATCGGGCTGGAAAGTCGCTGCCGGATTTACTGCGGTAATCACTGCGACGCGCCCAGGTTCGTGCCCCGGCGGACGACGGAGCAGAAACGCGCTCACCATGCTGAACATCGTCGCGTTCACTGCGATACCCAACGCTAAGGTTGCAATCGCAATTCCGGCAAAGCCTGGATTCTTCGTCAGAGTCCGCACGCCGAATCGTAAGTCCTGCCAGAAATGGTCCCACCAGAGCCAGCGTTTCGATTCGTGGAACCGCTCTTGCGCCTGTGTCACGTTGCCGAACGCCCGTCGCGCCTTGGCCCGCGCTTCTTCCTCGTTCAGGCCTTGTTCCCGCAGCGTCGCGATCTCCAGTTGCAAATGCGATTCGATCTCATCGCCGAAGTCGTTCGCCTTTCGCTTGCGCCAAAACATAACCTTGGCCCTCCTCTGACTCGAGATGTCCACCGCTGCGTGCCGACCTTGCGGGTGGCCAATGCGAAACACAATGAACGTGCCACCGCTTACTCGTATCGCAGCGCTACGATCGGATCGACCCTCATCGCCCTCCGCGCGGGAATGTAGCAGGCAAGAAGCGAAGTTGCTCCCAGGACGACGGTCACGGCGGCAAACGTCACCGGATCCGTTGCGCGGACGCCGTAGAGCAGGTCCGTCATCAGTCGGGTCAACGCCAACGCCGCCGCAATTCCCACGGCAATCCCGAGAAGCGCCAGCCGCGCGCCGCCGCCCACAACAAGCCGAAGCACGCTGCCTTGCTCGGCGCCCAGCGCCACGCGCACACCGATCTCTCGTGTACGCTGTGCAATGGAACACGAAAGCACGCTATAAATCCCCAGCGCAGAAAGAAGAAGCGCCAGGCCCGCAAAGCACACCAAGAGCGCCATTACCATACGCTGCTGCACCCGCGAGTCCTCCGCGAGGTGTTCCATAGTTGCGATATCCACTGCCGGCTGGCTCTTGTCCACGCGGTGGATCTCCTGCACAACGGCATGAGCCAAGCTCTCCGGATTGATCCCCGCGGACGTGCGCACCAGCAAGTGCTTTGGACCGTCCATTAACCAGGGAAACTGCTGATACGGAACGTAAAGCTCGGCGTGAAAACCAGCATCGGGGCCTTGCGTCAGGACGTTGCCGGTAACTCCCACCACCGACAGCCATGTTTCCGTGGATCCGACCCGCAACTGCCTTCCGAGCGGATCTTGACCGGGCCAATACAAGCGGGCCAGCTCTTCGTTGACGATCACGACTTTCTCGGCGCTCTGTGTATCGTGCTCGTTGAAACTACGCCCTCCACGTAAGGGAATTTGCGTGGTACGGAAATAGTCTGGGCCGGCGACAACATAGTTGGCATCCGGCACCTGGCCTGCCGGGGGATCCGGTTGATCTGAGGTTGTGAAGAATTGCCCATCCCAATCGTCGAGCGGCACGCCGCGAGATACGCTCGCCGCTTCCACACCGGGCAACGCCTTGACCGCTGTGACCACCTGTTCCCAAAACTCCGCTCGCGCCTGTGGCTGCTCATAGCGGCCGCCGGAGAGCGGGACGCGCAACGTCAGAACATTGGCCGGATTCAAACCTAGGTTCACCCGGCCAAGCTGCGCGAGAGTTCGCACCATGAGTCCGGCGCCTACCAAAAGCACCATGGCGAGTGCGATTTCAGAAACCGCCAGCGCGCTGCGAAAACGGCGGCTCCGCAGGCTCTGCATAGAGTTGCGGCCCGTCTCCTTCAGTGTCTCCGTCGCGGATGGCCGGGCGCTCTGGAAGGCGGGAACCGAGCCGAACAGCAAGGTAGTCACCAGCACGGTGGCCAGAGTAAAAGCAAGCACGCGCCAGTCCGCTGCGCTGTCCGCCAGACCGGGCGCGGATTTCAGCAGGGACGGCGGCGCCAGCGCCGCCAGCCCCTTGGATCCCACGGAAGCGAGCAAAACTCCCAGGACTCCGCCGGCCAGGGACACCACCAAACTCTCTGTCAAAAGTTGTCGAACGATGCGCCCTCGGCTGGCCCCCAAAGCATTCCTCACGGCGAACTCGCTCGCGCGGCTCGCGCCCCGCGCGAGCAAGAGGTTGGCCATGTTGGCGCACGCAATCAGCAGGACAAAGATCACCGCTCCCATCAGGACAATCAGGGCAGGACGGGTGTCTCCCGAAACCACCGCGAGGAGACTCCTCAGCTCTGCTCGCCATCCCTTAAGCTCGGGAAGTGCCTGCTCGATACCAACCGAAACCTGATCCATCCTTGCCCCAGCTTGTTGCAGGCTGATCCCTAGCTTCAGTCGGCCAATCGCGAAGTAGTCATTCCATGCATTGGCGGGCGAAAGGGCAATCCCAGACAGCCACATCTCAGGAATTGCATGGTAGGGAAAGTCGTACAAGTGTGAAAAGTTGGCCGGCATTACTCCAACAATCGTGTAGCTGGCGCCATTGACGTCAATCGCGCGGCCGATCACGCCTTCGTCGGTCCCAAAGCGTCTCCGCCACAACCCATAGCTCAGGATCGCGGCGAGCGCCCCTTCCGGCTTGTCTTCATCAGTAGAAAAAGTGCGGCCACGGAACGGTGTTGCACCCAGCAGCGGGAATAGATTGCTGGAAGCAATTTCGCAAGGATCCTCCTCGGCTTCTTCCGGTCCGGTCAGTACGCAGGACCTATCCGTGAAGGCAGCTACGTCCCCAAAGGCGCCGCTCTCATCGCGCCACCCGAGAATCTCCGGTGGCGAGATAGGGTTCCGTATCCAGCCTCGTGGCGGATTCTTCTTCAGGATGGATACAAGCCTGTCAGAGTCCTTAAATGGCAGCGGTTTCAGCAAAACGGCGTAGACAGCGGAGAAGATCACCGTGTTGGCGCCAATGCCGAGCGCCAACGTCAGCACCGCGACGGTCGTGAAGCCGGGACTCTTGGCCAGCATCCGCAGGCCGAAATGGACGTCTTGCCAGAAGTGACCCCACCAAAGCCAGCGGCCCGACTCGTAGAAGCGCTCTTGGGTTTGCGTCACGTTGCCAAAGGTCCGGCGCGCGGCGGCTCGCGCCTCACTCTCACTCAGCCCCTGCTCCTGCAACCGCTCGATCTCGAGCTGTATGTGGGACGCAATCTCTTCGCCGAAATCGCTCGCCTTCCGCTTGCGTCGGAACATGGCCCTAGCCCTCCTCGGATTCCGGCCCAAGAATCCGCCCGATGGCCGTCGCCAGCCGCTTCCACTTGGTGGTTTCTCTCACCAGCTGTTTGCGGCCCTCTGCGGTCAGCGAATAGAACCGGGCTTTTCGATTATTCGCGGAGGTTCCCCACTTGGCGGAGAGCCACCCTCGCTCTTCCAGTCGTTGCAGCGCAGGATAAAGCGCGCCGTGCTCGACGAGCAGTTCTTCCTCCGACGTTTGCTGGATGGCGCGCGCGATTCCCTGCCCATGCTGAGGCCCAAAAATCAGCGTGCGCAGGATAAGAAGGTCGAGTGTTCCTTGCAGGAGTTCCAGCCGCTCTTTGTCTTGTTGGGTAGACATGTAACCCGAAGCATGCGCTTGGTCAGGTAAGATGTCAACCCAAATCGCTCAGCGCCGTGGGTGCAACCGGCCCAGCCACCGCGTGCCTACCTTGCGGATGGCGAGTGCGAAACACTAGTACCCTAGTAGCGTTGACCCGCATAAAACTTGGTGGGTACTGTGCCAATAGGGCGTATGGGTGTCAGCGGCCGTGTTTCCTCTGGGAGCCGCTCCGTTGAGCCACGCACAGCAGACTAAGAGGAACTTGGGCGGAGACTCCGTTCCCTGCCCATTTGAACCATGACGGCAATCATGAAAGCCGGTCGGTACGAAATTGTCGGCGAACTCGGCCGGGGCGCCATGGGTGTCGTCTATAAGGCCACCGACCCAGTCATCGGCCGCGCCGTGGCCGTCAAGACCATCAAATTGAGCGAAGAAGGTACGGGGCTGACCCGGCCGGAGCTGCTGCAGCGGTTTCAGACCGAAGCACGCGCAGCCGGCTTGCTGACCCACCCCAACATCGTAGTGGTGTTCGACGCGGGCGAAGAAGACGGCCTGTACTACATCACTATGGAATTGGTGGAAGGCAAGAGCGTGCAGGCGCTCTTGGACGCGGGACACGCGTTTCCGCTGCCGCGCGTGCTGCGCATTATGGAGCAGACTTGCAGTGCGCTGCAATTTGCCCACGAACGCAACGTCGTGCACCGCGACATCAAACCGGCCAACATCATGTTGACCGCCGATGACACGGTGAAAGTCACGGACTTCGGCACCGCCAAAATCCTTCAGTTCGGCACCGTGCAGCAAACCGCCCACGTGATGGGCACGCCGAGTTATATGTCGCCGGAACAGGTCAAGGGGCGCGCGGTCGACGGGCGCAGCGACATCTTCTCATTGGGCGTGATGCTGTACGAAATGATCACGGGCGAGAAGCCGTTCCCCGGACAAAGCATCACCACGGTGATCTACAAGATTGTCAACGAAGAGCCGGTGCCGCCGCGGCAAATCAATCCTTCCATCCACCCGGGAATCAGCGCCGCGGTGATGAGGGCCCTGGCGAAAGAGCCGGAGGCGCGATATCAGAGCTGTCGGGAAATGCTCGAGGACTTGCGCAACTACCGGGCAACGACCGGCGCTGGCAGCGGCCCGCAGTCCACAATGATGATGGGCGGGCAAACGAATCCCAACGCCACAGTTGCCGTCGGCGGCGGGCTTCGCGGCATGCACAACGAAGACGTGCTGAATTCGCCGGCCGGCCGGTCGCTGGCTCACAGCGGCGGAAATCCCTCCCAGACGCCGGTGCTCCGGCGCACTGCGCCTATTGCTCCGTACGAGGAGCCAAAGAGGAAAAGCATCGTCGGAACGATCTTCGGTGCGCTGCTGCTGCTCGGCGTGATCGGCTACGGCGGATACAAGCTGCGGCCCGTTTACAACGATATGCAGAAGCTTCGTAAGCTACCCGCGGGCGGCTCGAGCGAAAGTTCCGGCTTGCCTGCCGCGACACCGACGGACGCGGACTCGGCCGCAGCACAGCCGGATGCGAACGCGACCCAATCGCCGGCCGAGCCGGCAAACTCAGGTTCAAGCAACTCCACGTCAGCCAACTCAACTTCGCCAGCGGCTTCTTCCGCACCTGCCGCAGCCCCAGTAGAGGCGAAGAGCGTCGAAGCGCCCGTCGAAAAACCTGCACCTAAGAAGCTTGAAGCCGTGCTCAGCCCGAAAGCGGCGCAATTCAAGGAGCACATCGAACAGGCCATCGCGGAACGCGGCCTAACCGACAAAGCGAAAGTAACGGGCGTTGGCAACACGCTGATTCTTGCCGGCAAACTGCGCCCCGCGGAGCATGGCGCCCTGCTAAAGCTGTTGCGCGACGCGCCTGCCGAGCTTCGCGTGGTGGACCACATCGAATACGACGACACCCCCCTGGCCGCCGCGGAAAATCAAGACGAAGGCCATCCCGTGCCATCCGCGGGGCGCGGCGCGATTCACGTCGTGACCGACGTAATCGGCGCATCGGCAGTGTTGCGCGGGCCTATGGGGCACCAGTTGGGTAAATGTCAAACCCCGTGCAGCTTCAACAATCTTTTTCCCAGACAATACAGTCTGGAAGTACAGAAGGACGGCTATCAATCAGTCCAGACCGCTTTGCAGGTGCGTGCCGACAACGTCTCCGACCAAAAAATCGCGTTGGAATCGCTGGCGAAGGGATTATTCGTGACCTCGGATCCCGCCGGTGCAGAAGTTTTCATCAATGGCGCGAAGCAGTCGGGACAAACACCGGTGACGCTGCCCCTGGCGCCAGGCCAATACAATCTTGTGCTGCGGCTACCAGGGTATGACGCCTATTCCAGCGGCGTGCAGGTTAAAGACAACGTCCAAACCCAACTGACGACCAAACTCACAGAGCGCTCGAACAATCGCGTGGCGTGGGCGCAAGTAGAAACCAATCCAAAGGGCGCCGAAATCTTTGTGGACGGCAACGCCATCGGAAAATCGACACCTTCCCGGATCGAGATTCCGATCGGATTGCACACCGTAACGTTGAAGCTAGAGGGTTTCCGGCCGTTGAAGCGAACCGTGCAGGTAAGCGACGGCGGGACCACCAACATCATCGAATCGCTCAAGCCCAACTAAATCCAGCCGTTAATCGAATCTCGGAAGCTTCGTCGTCGCTCGCGTGTCAACGGTCGATGGCTCGCATGGCTGGGGCCGCGTAGCGGTCGCCGGCGACTTCGGTTACTGGGACGGCGGCTTCCAGCTCGGAGACTTCGGCTGGGCTCAGCTTGATGTCGGCAGCGGCGGCGTTTTCTTCGAGATACGTGCGGCGCTTGGTGCCGGGGATTGGGAACATGTCCTCGCCCTTGGCCAAGACCCAGGCCAGAGCTAACTGGCCGGGCGTGGCCCCGCGGCGCTTGGCGATTGCGCGGACGCGCTCGACCAGCAGCTTGTTTTTGTCGAAGGCGTCGCCGGCGAAGCGCGGGAAACGCTGCGCGCGCGCGTCGCTCGCGCCGAGGTCATCCGGTTTGTTGATTGCTCCCGCTAGGAAGCCGCGCCCGAGCGGACTGTACGGCACGAAGCCGATACCCAATTCTCGGATCGTTGGCAAGATCTCGTCTTCCACGTGGCGTTCCCACAGCGAGTATTCGGTTTGCAGCGCGGTGATCGGATGGACCTTGTGCGCGCGCCGAATGGTCGCCGGCGAAGCCTCCGAGAGCCCGAGATACTTCACCTTCCCTGCCTTCACGAGCTCCGCCATCGCGCCCACGGTCTCCTCAATCGGTGTGTTTGGATCGACGCGATGCTGGTAGTAAAGATCGATGTGATCGACGCCCAGCCGCTTCAGCGAAGCGTCGCATGCGGACCGCACATACTCCGGCTTGCCGCTGAGGGACCAGACGGCGGGATTTTCTTTGGTTCGAATGTTCGCGAATTTCGTGGCCAGGAAGACTTCGTCCCGGCGGCCGCGGATGGTCTTGCCAACCAGCTCTTCGTTGTCGCCGATGCCGTAGGTGTCGGCGGTGTCGAGAAATGTGACTCCGAGATCGAGCGCGCGGAGAATCGTGGCAGCGGATTCCGGATCGTTGCGCTCGCCGTAGAATTCACTCATGCCCATGCAACCGAGCCCCATTCGGGAGGCGATTGCGCCGTGAGAACCCAGCTTCGATTTGTTTGTGCTCATGGATGACTTAGATGACCGCGAACACGTAAGGTTGTGCTGGAACGACACAAACTAGAGGACGGTTCGGCACGGCCAACTCCTGTCTGCCGGAGATTAGCGGCAACGACCGTTGGTGTAAAGCCGCGGACCGGTTTTCCATGTATAATCCGGCCACTTGCCCTTGAGCTGGTAGGTGACATATGAGTCCCGAGCAATCTTCGAATGTCTGGGTCCCGGTATGTTGCGGGCGCGTCATGCGTCACAACATGTTCCTGCAGCAGGACGGCGGTGGTTATGGTGCGTTCGTGTGCACGATCTGCAGCAAGAACATCACCCTGGAGCCGGAACCTCTCGCCAACGTAAGTTCCTACGGGGAAGGCTCGCGGGTGCTCAGTGTGCTAGGGTCGCCGAAACCTCCGAAGGATGACCGGCGAAAAGCGAACGCGGGCTTCGACGACCGAACGCTTTAACCTTGAGTATGGCTCTCTAGAGCCTGTGCCCCGGCAATGATTGGCCAGACGATTTCTCACTACCGCGTGCTGGAGAAACTTGGTGCCGGCGGGATGGGTGTGGTGTACAAGGCGCAGGACACGCGGCTCGATCGCGCGGTGGCGCTGAAATTTCTTCCAGAGAAAACGGCTCACGATCCCCAGGTGTTGGAGCGCTTCCGGCGCGAAGCGCAAGCGGCGTCCGCGCTCAATCACCCCGGCATTTGCACCATTTACGACATCGGCGAGCAGGAACGCCAGCCTTTCATCGCCATGGAGTTCATCGACGGCGAGACGCTGCGCCAGCATATCCGCGGCGAGCCGCTCGCGCTGGAGGAAATCCTCGACCTCGGGATTCAGATTGCGGACGCGCTAGACGCCGCGCACGCGCAGGGAATCGTTCACCGGGACATCAAGCCCGCCAATGTTTTTGTGACCAAACGCGGGCAGGCAAAAGTGTTGGATTTCGGACTGGCCAAGCTCCTTCCCAAAGGAATCGTCCCAGGCGAAGACACCGATTCATCCGCCGCCGTCTCGCGGGAACCGCTCTCCGTCGTTGGGATCATCAGTGGAACTCCGGCGTACATGTCACCGGAGCAGGTTCGCGGCGATGACTTGGACACGCGTACGGATGTGTTCTCGTTGGGACTGCTGTTGCACGAAATGGCTACTGGGCAGCAAGCCTTCGGCGGGAACACCGGCGGCGTAATTATCGAAGCCATTCTGACGAAACCCCCGATTCCGGTGCGCGACGTGAATCCCGCACTCCCGCAGGGATTGCAAGAAATCATCAGCAAGGCTCTGGAGAAAGACAGAAGCTTGCGCTACCAGAGCGCGGCGGAGATTCTCACCGACTTGCGGCGGCTGAAGCGAGAAGTTGAATCGGGGCAGAGCACCATAACCGGAACTCCCGCGATCATTCCTCCTCGCGTCCGCCGCCTTAATTGGAAATTATTGGCCGCAACCGCGGCGGCGGTGTCGATCGGGCTGGCCGTGGGCTGGTGGTTCTACAACACGCGTCGCGCACATGCACTGAACGAGTTGGACACCATCGTCCTCGCGGATTTCATCAACAAAACCGGCGAACCCGTTTTTGACGACACCCTGCGGCAAGGACTGGCCGCACAGCTCGAACAGTCTCCATTTCTGAGCCTGGTTTCCGAGCAACGCGTTGAGCAGACCTTGCAGCTCATGGGCCGCCCGCCGGATACCAAACTTTCCCCCGATATCGCCCGCGAAGTATGTCAGCGGGCGGGAAGCAAGGCGTACCTAAGCGGCTCGATCTCCTCCATCGGCAGCCAATACGTGATTGGCACCAGTGCAGTGAATTGCCGGACGGGAGACTCCCTTGCCCAAGAGCAGGTGACCGCGGATAGCAAAGAGCACGTGCTAAAAGCGCTCGGCGAGGCGTCAACCAAGCTACGGGAACGCCTGGGCGAATCCTTGAAGACCATCCAGAAACTAGACACGCCGATTGAGCAGGCCTCAACACCTTCCCTTGAAGCGTTGCAAGCCTATAGCTTGGGCCGCAGAACCATGTCGGTAAAGGGCGACTACGCCGAGGCGGTGCCTTTGTTCCAGCGCGCGATTCACCTGGACCCGAAGTTCGCGATGGCCTATGCCGCGCTCGGCACCAGCTATCACAATTTAGGAGAGAAGGGCCACTCGGCGGACATCACCAAACAAGCGTATGAACTGCGGGAACATGTGAGTGAGTGGGAGAAATTTTACATCGAATCTCACTATTATGACTTCGTCACCGGCGAACTGGAAAAAGCCCGGCAAGTTTATGAGCTTTGGCAGCAAACCTATCCGCGCGAAGATGTTCCGCCGAACAACTTGGGCCAGATCTATCTCAGCTTAGGACAGTACGACAAAGCGTTTGCGGAATCCCGTGAAGCCTGGCGACTCGCCCCGGATGATGGCCTGAGCAACAGCAACCTAGTCCAAAGTTACATCCACCTAAACCGCATTGACGAGGCGCGGTCCACCGCGGCAAAAGTACTGCCCAAGAATCTCGATTCCCTCGACTTGCATGTCTTTCTTTACGAAATTGCTTTCCTGGACGGCAATTTGGATGGCATGGCCAAGGCGGTTGCCTGGGCCGCGGGAAAACCAAAAAAAGAAAATATCCTGCTGTACTTCCAGGCTGACACGGCCGCGTATTTTGGTCGCCTGTCCAAGGCGCGCGACCTCTCCCGCCAAGCCGTGGCTTCCTCGGAGCGCGCGGACGCTAAAGAGATGGCCGCTGCGTGTGAAGCCGGCGCGGCGCTGCGCGAAGCATTGTTCGGAAACGCTTCGGAGGCGAAACAGCTGGCCGCGGCGGCGGTAGCACTATCGAATGGGCGCGACGTGCAATACGCGGCCGCTCTGGCATTTGCCATTGCCGGGGATTCCGAGCAAACCGTAAAACTGGGCAACGACCTTGCGCAACGATTTCCCGCCGACACCATCGTTCAATTCAATTACTTGCCCACGCTCCGCGCGCAATTCGCGCTGAATCACGGCGATGGTGCTAAGGCTCTGGCGGCTTTGCAGGCTGCTGCGCCGTATGAACTGGGAATTGGCGGCAACAGTAACTTCTCGACGAACCTGTGCCCCGTGTACGTCCGCGGCCAAACGTATCTGCTCACAAGGCAGGCGGACCAGGCAGCGGGAGAGTTCCAGGAAGTTCTGGATCTTCGGGGCGTTGTGGTAAACGCGCCGATCGGAGCGCTCGCGCATCTTGGCCTCGCACGTTCTTATGTGTTGTCGGGCGACACCGTTAAAGCTCGTGCTGCCTACGACGACTTTTTCACCCTGTGGAAAGATGCCGACCACGACATCCCTATTTTGCAGCGGGCCAAAGCGGAATACGCAAAGCTGCGCTGAGATTTGTCAGTTGTTGTTTTGCTCGAGGCGCTCGCGGAAATATTCTTTCCAATCGTCCGGGACAGCGGCCACCTGCAGCAGGCGACGCAGGGATGCGACATCAGCAGCCTCGTACTGTTTTGCAATATAGAGGCGCGTGATTTCGGACACGGGGACTTCGTGCGGGTCACGCGCAATTAGCTTAATTTCATCGCCAGGACCAACTTCGCCTTCTCGAGTGACGCCAAGATAGAAACCGCTGCGGCCGCTGGCCAGGAAGCGCTTGACCATATGGTCGTCCCCAAAGCGAATGCCCAGCTTGAAGCAAGGGAGCCGCGGCTGGGTGACGATGACCTCGGCGGTGCCCACGGAGAAACGGTCGCCGAGAAATGTCGAGTCTTCGAGGAGTCCCACGGTCGTGAAGTTCTCGCCAAAGGTGCCCGAGGGCAGGTCGCGGCCAGCTAACTCTTCTTTCCAGTAATCATAGTGTTCGTACGGGTAGCAATACACGGCCTTGTGCGTGCCGCCGTGAACGGTGAGGTCTGCCTGGCGGTCGCCGTCGAGATTCAGGGTGCGGAGCGCGAGGCGGTCCGAGACCGGCTGTTTGAAAATGCCAGTACTGACTCGACGATCGTGCCAGGTGACTTCGCGGGGCAGCCCAACGTTCAGGGCGAGAATTTTCATGCCGTCCATTGGATGTAGCACCGAGCGATTTGATGCATTTGTGCCGCGCGACTAGGTCTGCGGCCCACGCCATCGCCGGGCTCGCTTGATTTAAGGTAGCGCCCGCTCATTGACTTGCCTGAGGGCCATCCCTAACATGCGAGCATCAGGTCGCGCGTTTCTATGGTCGGACACACCATCTCGCACTACCGCATCCTCGAGAAGCTGGGTGGCGGCGGCATGGGCGTGGTGTATAAGGCTGAGGACACCCGGCTTCACCGCTTCGTCGCCCTCAAGTTCCTGCCACCCGATCTGGCCCACGACCGAGCTGCGCTCGAGCGCTTCCGGCGCGAGGCCGAAGCCGCCTCCGCCCTGAATCACCCCAATATCTGCACCCTCTACGACATCGGCGAGGACGAAGGCGAGAACTTCATCGCCATGGAGTTCCTCGACGGCAGAACGCTGAAGCACTGCATCGAGGACAGGGCCCTGCCGCTGGACAAGCTGCTGGACTGGGCCATCCAAATCGCGGAGGGTCTCAACGCAGCGCACACGTCGGGAATTATCCACCGGGACATCAAGACCGCGAACATATTCGTGACAAAACACGGCCACGCCAAAGTGCTCGATTTCGGATTGGCGAAGCTAGCCACCGTGGCCGAAGCCGCGGGCGTTTCCGCAATGGCTACCGCCACCGGCGACGCTTTGTTGACTAGCCCCGGCGCAACCGTTGGAACCGTTGCGTACATGTCGCCCGAACAAGCGCGCGGCGAGGAGCTCGACGCGCGTTCCGACCTGTTTTCTTTCGGCTCGGTCCTCTACGAAATGGCAACGGGTCGGCTTCCCTTTTCTGGACCCACGTCGGCAGTGATCTTCGAGGCCATCTTGAACAAGACGCCGACCTCTCCGGCGTCGTTAAATCGCGGATTGCCTTCGGACCTCGAGCGGGTCATCAGTAAAGCTCTGGAAAAAGATCGCGAGGTTCGCTACCAATCTGCTGCAGAATTCCGTGCGGATCTCAAGCGGGTGCGGCGCGATACGACCTCCGGTCAATCAGCAGCTTTTCGGCCAGAGGAGGCGGCGAAGGGAAAAAGCCGCACCCTGCGCTACGGTGCGGGAGCCATGGCACTAGTCGTATTGTGTGTCTTGGGGATTTTCCTCTATCGGGAAAAAAACGCATCCGCGCTGGTGCCTTCATCGGAGTGGGTGCAGCTCACCGATTTTGTTGATTCCGCAACTTCGCCAGCAATATCGCCCGACGGGCGCATGCTCGCTTTCCTTCACGGCCCCGGCACTTTCGTCAGCAGCGGCGAGGTCTACGTCAAGTTGTTGCCGGAGGGAAACCCTGTACAACTCACGCACGACAAAACCACGAAGATGAGCCCGGTGTTTTCTCCCGATGGCTCGCAGGTGGCGTACACCGTGCCGGGACATTGGGATACCTGGATCGTGCCCGCTCTTGGAGGCGATCCAAGGCTGTTGCTGCCTAACGGCTCGGGATTGACTTGGATTGATGCACACCACCTGCTTTTCTCGGAGATCAAGAGCGGCCGCCACATGGCAATCGTCACCTCGATGGAGAATCGCAACGCGGAGCGCGACGTATACCTGACGCCCGGTGAAAACAGCATGGCGCATCGCTCTTACGCTTCGCCGGACGGCAAATGGGTGCTGGTCGTGTGGATGGACACACTCGGAGGCTGGCAGCCATGCCGTTTGGTTTCCTTTGATGGCCACGCGGCCGCGAAGCCCGTTGGACCTGCAAACGCAGAGTGCACCGCTGCTGCATGGTCTCCGGATGGACGCTGGATGTATTTCAGTTCGTCGTCGGGCGGCCGATTCCACACCTGGCGTCAACGGTTTCCCGACGGCGTGCCAGAGCAGGTTACGTCGGGAGTGACCGAAGAAGAAGGAATTGCGGTCGCTCCGGACGGCCGCTGGATGGTGACCTCTGTGGGCACGCAACAAAGCAGCATCTGGGTGCATGACCACGAAGGCGAGCACCAGGTGACTTTCGAAGGGGAGGCTTATTTTTCCTATCCGGACGGAAGCACCAGCCGTGCCGCATTTTCACCCGACGGCCAGCTTGTTTACTACCTTCGACGCAGCCTAAACCCCAAAGCGATCGAGTTGCGCTCTGTCGAAGTAGGCTCGGGGAGAAGCGAGACTCTGGTGAGCGGACTTTCGGGAACCGGTTTCGATTTGTCTCCGGACGGGCGCAACGTAGCCTATTCGATGCGTGGCGAAGACGGTAGAGAGTCCATCTGGCTTGCACCTTTGGATCACCGTTCTCCTCCGAGGCAAATCCAGTCTTCGGTCAACGAACTCAGCCCGGCCTTTGGCCCCGACGGAACTTTGTTCTTTATGTCATCTGAGGGAGAGAAGAGTTTTGTCTATCGAATGAACCAGGACGGCAGCGACCGGCGGAAGATCACAGCGGACCCGGTGGTGCAAATGCAGACGGTTTCGCCGGACGGGCAATGGGTGGTAGCACAGGTTGCGTTTCCCGGTGAGGACCCGCCGCGGGGGATCGCCGCGATCCCAGTTTCCGGTGGCGCGTGGACGCGTCTCTGCCAGAGCGTGTGCGCCGTGCGCTGGGCACTCAGCGGCAGGGCGATGTTCTTTTCCCTTCCCGGCCTGAGTCACGGAGAAGGCGTGTTGTCGTGGGGAACCTTCGTTATTCCGCTCCCGCCCGGCACCATGTTCCCCAAAGTCCCGCCATTGGGTGTCAGCACTGAGAATGAGGCGTCCGCACTATCAGGGGCGAAGAAAGTCGATAGCTTCCTACTGCCAGGGATCGATGACGGGACCTATGCACTCAACCGGGTCTTGGTGCATAGGAACTTGTTCCGCGTCCCTTTGCGTTGAGGCGGGCCCATTTGATTCAGAGGGCAATGCCCGATGCTTGAGCAGCTCAAGCATAGGCAAGACTGCTCATTCTCCGAAAAGCTATGAAAGAAAAGAGGTTACGTTCAGCAGAGAGCAAGCGAAGGTCGAATCTGAGAATCGAGCCTGACCCTACTCGAGCTGTTACATTTTGAAACATCGCACAGCGGCTAGTTCTAGGACTACCGCAATCCATCATTGAAAACAAAGGGGTTAATTCCCGTCAAACTAGGCAGGAAGCGTGCTTGCCTATACGTTGGGTTCATCCGCCCTTTCTACCGCTCGCGACTCACGCGCGAGGCTCCATGTCCCGGGGACTGACTGGGACGCTCCAAGACCAGCGCGTAAGTGAGGATTGATTTGGTCCTTCGGGCCACATTGCCTATCGACAAGCAAAAGCAGCACGCCGATTCCGGCCCTGGTAGCTCGCTCGGTTCGCCTGCGGGGGGACCACGCCTGCGCCGGGAATTGACGCCCGACGCCAACGTTGCCGACGTAGACCGCGCGCTGCGCTGCCTGCATCTATTGCTGCGCTCGGCGCGCCTGTACGAGCGGCACCATCCACACACATTACAGAGTCTGGATGGCGCATACGAGACTCTCCGGAGCGTTGCGGCGCAACTAAACGGACTGGAAATTCGAGTGGAACGCGGCGGGCTGGTAGCACTGAAAGTCAGCGAGACACCGCTTCCGGATGCACGCGGGGAGTTGCACGCGCTGGCCAAGGATCTACAACGGGCCGGAATCCAGACTCTGGTCTTTGCGCGCGAGTTCCATGTAGGCGAACTCGACACGCTGGGGCAACTTGTGAAAGCAACGTTGCTAAGATCGGAAGAGAGCGTGAAGCAAGGAGCCGCCGAGTGGCCGGCGCAACTTGCGGAGAATCGCGTGGAAGGCATCACGATCAATACACAAACCGAGCGCAAAGTGGATTCCGTGCTCGCGAGTCTGATCGCGGCATTGGTTGCGTATGGAGGGCACTCGCCGAGAGAGGCGAGCCACGCTCCGATCCAAGCGCCGCAGATTGACGATCTGGTGGCTACACTGCAGTTATTGGCGCGGCTGACGCCGCCGCTGGAAGCGGCGCGCGGGCTAGCCCCGGAAGAAGCGGCGCGAGCGATCCACAGTGCCATGGAAGACGCGAGCCGGGACACCGTGCGGCTACTTCTGAGCTGCGTCCATCAATACGGACCGCGCGAGGGAGAACAGCCCCAACCGTACCTGCTGCGGCTCTCCGAGAACTTGATCTTCGAATCGCTGGGACCCGAATTCTCCGCTGGGACGCTGACACCGATCGGCGTGCGGCCGATGTTGCATCGCCTGGGCGATGTCCTAGTCACGGCGGGCAAGTACTCGGGACCTCATGCCTCGGCACATTTGACCTCCTTCGCCAGCACCTGGGCGACCGAGACGCATCGCGAAAAACTGATCGAGAAATTCTGGTTGGAGCTGCCGCCGCGAGAAAAATCGGCAGTCCTGCGCGGGCCGGACGTGTGGTGCGTGCCGATCGTAGCTCTGCGGCAAACGCTGGGGCAATTGGCGGATGCGGGAGCCGATGCGCCGCGCAGGGAAGCACGAAACATCCTGTTGAACTACGCGAGACGCATCGAGAATGAAGATGCGCGTGCGCGGCGGTCCGTGGCCGCGGGCTTGAACGAATTGACGGCCGTGATCGAGTCGCTCTGGCCGAACCAAGTGCCCGAAGATTTGAGCCGCGGCACGCTGAAGGCTTTGGAGACAGAAAAAACTCCGGAGACCGCGGCGCTTCTCGCGGCGTTTTTGGAGACGCTCGGGCGCATCGCGGTGAACCGCGGCGACTACGTCGGCTTCGAGGGCATTCTGAACGGGCTGGAGAAATCGCCGAAGGACCGCGAGCACGATCACATGTCAGCGCTGGCACACCGCCTGGTAGCGCAGGATCGTTGGCTACTGCTCGTGGATGCGGCTCTCTCGAACCGCGCTCTGGACCCGGTTTTGCCACGCCTGCTGCAGCGCGATCCGGAGCGCTTGATCGACCGGATGACCCTGTTGCTGACCGATCCGCGCGGATCGGAATTTCTGCCGGCCATGGCCAGGCTCCTTCGCACCATTGGCGTCCCCGTGCTGAACATGCTGGAGACGCGGTTGTACGAAGCGCGGCGCCAGCGCGTGAGCGGCGCTATCAAGCTTCTGGCGACCGCCGACCCGGACCGCCTGCTGCGTGGACTGACGCGCGCACTGGCAAGCTGGGAATGGAATTTGCAGGATCTCGCGGTCAGCGAACTGGCGCGTCCGACGAATGCCGCCTCGGCGCAAAGCGCAGCCTTTGTTTTTTCCGCGGTGCTCGCCGACGCGCATCCCCTCGTCGTGCCCATGATGATCGACCAGATCGGCCTGGCGCAAGAAACTACCTCGGTGCCGCAACTCATGGAGATCGCCGCGGGCGAGCACGAAATCTTGCGCGATCAGTTTGTGCGCATCAAGGCCATCGAGGCACTCGGGCGTATGCGCGCGCAAGAAGCCTCGGAATTGCTGCGCATGCTCGCGGAAAAGCGCGACGGAATCACCTATTGCGAACCGTCCGGGCTTCGCGCGGCGGCCGAGGACGCCCTGGCGATGATTGAAGATCGGCCGTCATCGGCGCGGGTGCGCGCGGCATTTGAAGCGGCGGCGCAGTCCAGCGCGAGCTACGTCATCCCTCGGCGCTACGTGCGTGTTCCGCTGGAGTCTCCTCTGCGCGCGCAGATCGACAGCGGGCAAGCCGGAATGGCGCGCGTGAAAACGATCAGCCTGGGCGGGGCGTATCTCGAGTCGCCAAAGAAATTGAACGTGGGCGATTCGATTCAACTGGAGATTCGCTCGGGCCTGCGAAAGATTCACTTCACCGCCGTGGTGCGGAACATCGGGGCGGAAGGAAGCGGCGTCGAATTTGTACACATGAAGGACGAGGACCGCGAAAAGCTTCGCAAGCTGGTACAGCGACACTTGCAGCTCTAACCTGCCATCTCAGTCGAATTCTCATCACATTTGCCGATGAAATCGTTCGTTATCATTCCTAATCTGTGCGGTGGCGTTGCTAAACTGTAGTCAGCGGCCGAAACAGGCCTTCGACGCACCCTTCGAAGACGGTAGTCTGTATCCGAAGATTCCCGGCGGTCAAAACAGACAAGGATTGCGAGCATGATGATGACGACAGATGCGTGGATCGTGTTGCTGGGTTCCGTGGGAGGATTTTGCACGACGTTCGCGTTCGTCCCGCAGTTGATCAAAATTTGGAAGCAGGGCGGCCGGGATCTCTCCTACGGGATGCTGAGCCTGTACCTGCTCGGAGTGCTGCTATGGCGTGCTAATGCACGCGCAGGCCGTGGTTCTGACGAATTTCGCCACTGCGATTTTGATCGCTATTGCCACGGCCCTGAAAGCCTTGACTGTAAAACGCGATGAGCTCAAAGATGCGTTGGGCGGTGAGCTCAAGGATGAATTGAGCGTCACGACGGCCGCGCAGCGCAGCTGAACCATACAGGCTCCTCAGAATTTTCTGCCCTCCACCTGGCATTTCTTCTTCAAGGCACAAGCAATGCGGTAACCCGTTCGCAGGGGTGTGTCCGATACGTCGCAACCAGGCCAGCCGAAAAAAGATTCTTATTGAAATGAACGTGTGGTTACAGTAAAAGCCGAAGTGTTCATCCGTGTAAGCCATGCACCCGGCGGGCATACCCGCCGCCGCTAGGGGTAGCGGGCATCGGCCAGCTTCGACAAAGCGAGTCCGTCTTGGAGGCAATTATGCTACGCAGACACTGTGTGTGGGTGTGGGTGGTTGTGTGTGTGCTCGTGTGCGTGCTTTCGATGAGCTTTGCCCTTGGCGCCAAAGCCCAGGTGAACACCGCGACACTGTCCGGAATCGTCACCGACCCACAGGGCCTGCCCGTGCACGGCGCGAAAGTGACAGTAGTGAGCGCAGTCACCGGCGCGGAACGCGCCACGGTGGCCGACGACAACGGCCGATACAACCTGGTTGGTTTACCCCCGGGACAATACAAACTCACCGTCGACGGCGGAGCGAATTTCGCGAGCTTCGAAAACGAAGCGATCGTCGTCTCCGTTGGAGAGAACGCCTCGTTTAATCCTCAGCTTCAACTCCGAAGCATGCAACAAACGGTCACGGTAACCACCGAGACCGCCGCGATTGAAACCACCAAAACGGAAGTGTCGCAGGTTGTGGACGAGCGGCGTATCGACAACCTCCCGATCAACGGGCGGAACTATATCAACTTCACGCTGACCAACTCTCAGACTACGCGCGACGTAGCACCCACAATCGGCCCTGCGCCGACCAGCGGACTAAACGTAGGCGGCCAGCGAGCCCGCTCCAACGAAGTCAGCGTCGACGGCGCGGATGCCGTGGACAATTCCATCAACGGAATTCGCGCCACGGTCTCGCAAGAGGCGGTGCAGGAATTTCAGTTGATTCTTGGGGACTACAGCGCCGAGTACGGGCGCGCCACCGGCGGCGTGATTAACATCGTCACCAAGAGCGGCGGCAACGCAGTCCACGGCGACGTCTTCGGCTATCTGCGCAACAAAGCGTTTCAAGCGCGAAATGCGTTCTCGGGACAAGTGGACCCGGTGACCGGCGAATTAGATCCGACAAAGCAAGCGTTCACACGAGTGCAAGCGGGCTTCACCATCGGCGGACCGATCGTGAAAGACAAAACCTTTTACTTTTTCTCCTATGAAGACACGTTGCGCGAAGAGACCGGATTCTCGAGCATCGGAGAAGCGCAGGGCGGCGGCGGACCTTGGGGTTTGACCACTGTGCCCCTGCCAACGCCGGGCGGCGCGCTTCCAGTTCAGTTGACGCCATCACAAGCGGGCACCGTGCAGACGCTGCTGACCAGCGGCGTTCCCGCGTACCAAAACCTGGCGGTGCAGTACGGCCTCTTGCTGGGCTCCGCATCAAACGTGGCGCTGAACAAGTTGGATTTCGGTGCAATCGCCGCCGGTTTGTCAGGCGGCAGCCTGAATCCGGGGCCAGGGTCGCAGTTTCCCGTGCCGGTAGCGTGTCCGCTGGGCCAGGTTGTGAATGCCGTCGTGTGCAGCGGATTTGCCGCAGTCGGAACGGGAGGCTCGATTGTCCCCGCGGGAGTCGCGCCGCTACCCGCTTCGTATGTCGGGCTGAACGCGCTGCGAGGAAATTTCCCGACAACCGAGAAGACCAGCCTGTGGTCCGCAAGGCTGGACCAGAAGTGGAACAATCGCAACAGCTCGTTCCTTCGCGTGGGCGTCTCACCATCGCTAGTCACTGGCGTCGAGTCCACCGCGCAAAACCAAGTCTTCGGACAAAACGCGGGATCGCGCACCGGCGTAAACCAGTCCCGCGACGTTTCGGGCGTTTTTCAACACGACACCATCGTCAGCGACACAGCCTTCAATCAATTCCGCTTTCAGTTCGCACGGCGCGGTCTGCACTTCGGGTTCTCGGAACTTCCGGGCGGCAGCGACATTGGCGTGAACATTCCGGGCTACGCGTACTTTGGTCGCGAACCGTACTCGACGGTCGACCGCATCGAGCGGCGCTTCCAGTTCACCGATCACGTCAGCATCATCCACGGGAACCACACCTTCAAGGTCGGCGGGGATTTCAACTTGATCCAGTTGCGCTCCGGCAAACAGCAGATCTTCGAGTTGGACTATGGTGGTGACGTGAACTTCGGCGGCTTGGCGGTTTCGAACTTCGGTCTGCCGGATTCCGTCACGCTGCCGAGCGGCCAGCCCGTGCAATTGTTCGGCGCCACGGGATTGCAGTCCTACGGACTGGGAATTCCGACGACCTACATTCAGGGCATCGGCCAATCCAATCAGCCGTTCGACAACATTCCGGTGGCGGTCTTCGCGCAGGACAGTTGGCGCGCCACGCGGAAGCTCACTTTGAACTACGGCCTGCGGTACGACGTGGAGGTCACGCCGCTATTTGGGCCAGCGACGGCTGTGAACGCAGCCGCTGAAAAAGCGCTCGGCGTGGTGGAAGGCATACCGCGAGATAACAACAACGTAGCACCGCGTTTCGGAATCGCCTGGGATCCCAAGGGCGACGGAAAGACCGTGATTCGCGCGGGCTACGGCCTGTTCTACGATCATCCGCTCCTGGCGATTGCCTTCGACGCGGCCACCGCCGATGGCGGACGGTCGGTGCAGTTGATCACAGCGGGCGGCAGTCCATCGGCATGCGGTCTCGTTCCCGGCGCCGGCATCTGCGGCACCTCGGATTCTCCGACCAACCTGAATGGCTCGTCGATCTTCCAAGGTGTGCTGAACTCGCTGCCCAGCATGGGATATTTGCCAAACCAGCAGCGATTCGATCCGTTTTTCCCGAACTCTCTGTTCGCGAACCAAAACTACCTGACGGCGGGCTTCCCGCTTCCGATTCTGCCTTTCGTTTTGCCGGTGTCGAAGAATTTCCAATTCGGCTACGCACAGCAGGGCAACCTCACGATCGAACGGGAGATCGCGGGATCGTGGAAGATTAGCGTCGGTTATCAGTACACGCGCGGGCTGCACCTCTACCGGCCGGTGGATATCAATTCCACGAATCCGCAATTGCTGACGCAGAACCTGGCCAACGCAGGCGCGGCCGGTTTGGGATTCACGAGTCCGGTGACCGTGGTGGCCCCCTCGAGCACGGTCGCGCCGGGTGCAACGACCTGCGGTGTAGGCGTCGTCGCGCCGGCGGTGCTCGGACAGCTTTTCGGCTGCCCCGGGCCCCTCGCTGTGCTCAACGGACAGTATGTGAGCACGCCGGCGTTCTTCAATTTCTTCCGTCCATCGGGACCCAATCCATCGTTCGCAAGCCTGGTTCCCGGAGGTTACGGAACGCAAGTACAGCTAGCGGGACTTGCGGGCTATCCAGTCGGTTATGGCGTTCCGGTGCCATTCAATAGCGTGGACGCCCAGCTCTCCGATGGAAGCTCGATTTACCACGGTCTGACGGTGAATGTGCAAAAGCGTTTCAGTCACTCGTTCGAGCTGCTCTCCAGCTACACGTGGTCGCACACTATCGACGATTCCACCGACCTGCAGTCTCCTTTGGAGCCGCAAGACAGCCGGTTCCCCTTTTACGAGCGCTCGAATTCGGACTTCGATCAGCGCCATCGCTGGGTCACCAGCGCCGTTTTCCAATCGCCAGGCGCTCATAGTGGCGACAGCACCTGGAAGCACGTCATCGCAGATTTCACCGTCGCGCCGATCATCGAGGTCTCCGCGGGACGTCCGTACACGGTAATCACCGGAACCGACTACCGCTTGGATCTTGGCGCCTCGAACGGGCGGCCGTCGGTGGGAACCACCGGGCCGACGGCGACTTCGGCGTTTTTCCCGGGCGTCTCGTTTGCCCTGCCAAGCACGTGCTTGACGGATAGCGGCGCCTCGTTCTCCGTGCCGGGCGTAAGTCCTCCCCTTGGGTGCAATGGCAACCTGGGGCGCAATTCCTTCACGACGCCGGGCTTTTTCCAAATGGACCTGCGAGTATCGCGGCGTTTTGCGATGGGCGAGCGGCTGAAGCTGGATGTAATCGCGGACGCATTCAATCTGACGAACCGTCTCAATGTGGCCGCGGTCAATCAATTGTGCGACCCAGGGTCAAGCTCCACGTGTAGCGCCGGGCAACCAACGGCGGCCTACGATGCGAGGCAGTTTCAGTTTGCGTTGAAGGTGAACTGGTAGGCGGCTGCGAACTCGAAACGTTATCGCAGCCGGTTGGTGGTGACCGAGGGCCTCGCGCAAGTGGGGCCCTCTTTTTTTGCTTGCGGGAGTTTTCAGAAAGGGGCAAGTGCGGGTAAAGTAGCTATATGACCGCCGCAATCTTCGCACTCGCCATCGTCTTGGCTGCGCTCGTGATTTGGCTCGCTCTCCAGAATACGCAGAGCCAGAAGAAGGGCGACGCGCTGGAGCACCAACTCGCCGAACTGCGCCGAGACATGCAGGCCATCGGCACGGCGCAAGCACAAAGCACCGGCCAGATGCAATCGATCGGACAAAACGTTGCGCAGCGCCTGGAAAGCGTCACCAGCGCCCTCCGCGACGGCGTTACCAACTCTGCCCAGATTGCCTCGCAGGGCCAGACCGCCATCGCCACCGAACTGAAGAATACCCGGGAGCAGATCGGCCTGATCCAGAAACAAATCGGCGAGGTGCAGGAACAAAGCCGCGGGCTCTCGCAGGCGACGCAAGCGCTCGAACAAGTGCTGAGCGGCGCGAAGACACGCGGGCTGCTCGGCGAATTCACGCTACAACGCCTGCTCGAGGATTCTTTGCCTGCGTCCAAGTTCGCGTTGCAATACCGCTTCTCCAGCGGAGAAATCGCCGACGCTGTCATTTCCCTACGCGACGAGAAACTGATGACCATCGACTCCAAGTTTCCGTTGGAGGCGTTCCGTCGTATTGCCACCGAAGGCGACGATGCCCGACGCGTTTTTGCCAGTGCCGTCAAAGGGCACGCGGATTCCATCGCTAAAAAATACATCGTCCCCGGCGAAGGCACCCTCGACATGGCGCTGATGTTCGTGCCGTCGGAAAGCGTTTATTGGGAGATGTTGAATACTGGGGACGGCAAAGGCCAGCAGCTCGATGAGTACTGCCGCAAGAGAAAGATCATCGCCGTATCGCCCAACATGCTCTACGCATATCTCTGCGTCATCGCCACCGGATTTCAGGGCATGCAGATTGAAGAAAACGCCCGGCGCCTGCTCGCCAGCCTCAGCGGAGTCGAGAAAAACATGGAAACCTTCGCTGAAGTCTTTGAAAGACTTGGCACGCACTTGAAGAATGCGCAGCAGAGCTACAGTGAAGCCGATCGCCGCTTTGAGAAGACGCAAAATAGTTTGGCAAACGTGCTGACCGGTGGCACCCGGCTCCGGTCCTCGAGGGCGAGCAACTTCCTCTCGCTATCACCAGTCAGACGACCCTGAAGTAGACCCGGAGGGAGAAGGTGGCACAGCCGTTTCTGGTTGTGCGCCACTGCTGCGGCTTTCGACGCCCCCGCTTGCTTCCAACCGACTTCTGATTCATATACTTATTGCCACATGGCCACGCTGAAGGAGTACCAGAAAAAGCGCAGCTTCGACCGTACCCCGGAGCCTAAAGGCGAAGTCCACGGAGCCGGCAATCGCGTATTCGTCGTGCAGAAGCACGCGGCGACACGGCTGCACTACGACTTGCGTCTCGAGTTGGACGGCGTCTTGAAATCCTGGGCTGTTCCCAAGGGCCCGTCGATGAACCCTGGCGACAAGCGGCTTGCCGTTCAGGTGGAAGACCACCCCTTCGACTACCGCAAATTTGAAGGCTCCATTCCCAAGGGCGAGTACGGCGGCGGCGAAGTGATCGTCTGGGACGAAGGCACGTACGCACCAGAGGGCAGCCTGGGCGAACACGAGCAGCTCGTTAGGGGCGATTTCAAATTTCAGCTCTTTGGCGAAAAGTTGCGCGGCAGCTTCGTCCTGGTGCGGCTCCGCACACAAAAGAGCAAGCCCGAGTGGCTATTGATCAAGCATCGCGACTCCTTTGCCGACGCAAATTGGGACGCGGAACAGCACGCCGAGTCCGTGCTCACCGGCCGGACGGTAGAGGACATCGCCGCAGGCCGTGCCGGCTCTGGCATGCGCCGCGTTCTTGACCCGAGCGAAATCACCGGAGCGATCGAAGCGCCCATGCCGCGCATGCCCAAAGGCGTTCCGCTTTCCCTCGCACAGCTTCAAGAGCGGCCGTTCTCAAGTCCCGACTGGGTGTTTGAGATTAAGTGGGACGGCGTCCGCGCCGTGGCGCAAATCGAGGATGGCAAGACCACTCTCTGGGCGCGCTCCGGCCGCGACATCACCGAGGAATATCCCGAGTTCAAGGATCTCGCCTCGCACTTTCGCGTTTCGAACGTCATCGCCGACGGCGAAATCGCCACGCTCAATCAGGAAGGCCGCAGCGATTTTCACAAGCTGCAAAATCGTCTCGGGGTCCGCAATCCTTCTCAGAAAATCATGCAGGCCATCCCGGTCAACTACTACTTCTTCGATGTTCCCTATGCCGGCGGATACGACCTTCGCAAGTCGCCACTACTGGGGCGCAAAGAGTTTCTGAAAAATATTTTGCTGAGCGACCAACGGGTTCACTTTTCGGAGCACATCCCGGAGCAGGGCGAAGCGCTGTTCGAAGCCGCACGCGAAAAAGGCCTCGAAGGAATCATCGCCAAGCGAGCGGACAGCATTTACTCCGGCGCGCGCACCGCATCCTGGGTAAAGCTCAAGGTCGTCAAAGAACTCGACGCCGTTGTCGTCGGTTACACCGCTGGGCGTGGCAGCCGGAATTATTTTGGCGCTCTCGTTCTCGGGCTGTACGACAAGCGCGAGCTGAAATTTATCGGCAACGTCGGCACCGGGTTCGACGAGCAGAGCCTGGAATCGCTCTTCGAACGCTTGCAGGAGTTCAAGACCTCTCGCTCTCCATTTCCGAAACCTCCCGAGATTCGCGAAACGGTTCAGTGGCTGAAGCCCGCCCTCGTCGCGCGCGTGAAATATGGCAATTGGACCAACGACGCGCACCTTCGAGCTCCGGTTTTCCTGTCGCTGCGCTACGACCGGACTCCGCAAGATTGCACCTTTGAAGATGCGCGGCCGTCGCAATCGTCCGAGCCCGAGGCGACTGCTCTGCCGGATCCGGCATCGCCCGATCCACCAGAAAACGTTCTGCCCAAAAAGCCTGCGAAAGGCCGCTCTGCACCCGCTTCGGCGCCTGCAAAATCGAAGGCTTCGGGCAAAAGCTCCCGCGATCCGGAAAAAGATCTCAGGGAAGGCTCGTCGGAAATCATGGACGTCGAGTCCGACGGTTACCGCGTCCATTTCACGAATTTGAACAAGATTTATTTTCCGGAGGTGGGCATCAAGAAGCGTGAGCTTCTTGCCTACTACTATCGGATGGCGCAGTACATCGTGCCGTTCTTGAAAGACCGTCCCATGGTTCTGCGGCGTTATCCGGATGGTGTTGGCGGCAAGGCATTTTTTCAGAAAGAAGCGCCGTCGTTTCTCCCCGATTGGCTGGAGACGACGACCGTACACTCCGACGAGCGTGGTGGCGACATGCAATACATTCTCGCGAATTCGCGCGCCGCACTGCTGTGCCTCACCAATCTAGGCTGCATCGACCACAATCCCTGGTCGAGCCGCGCGGATAATCAGGATATTCCTGACTACGTTTTCTTCGACCTGGATCCCACGCCGGGAACTCCTTTTTCCGACGTCTTACACATCGCTGGCGAAATCTACAAAATGATCAAATCCATTGGCTTGCGGTGTTATTTGAAAACTTCGGGAGCCAGCGGCTTCCACATCTTCATCCCGCTGGAACCACAGTACACGTACGAGCAGACCAGAACGTTTGCGGAAGTCGTCGGCCGCCTGGTGGCGGCGGAAAATCCGAAGCTTACGACCTTCGAACGCACCGTCAGCAGGCGGCCCGAAGGGCGGATTCTGATCGACGCGCTCCAAAACGCACGCGGCAAGCCGCTCGCCTGCGTCTACTCGGTTCGAGCATTTCCAAAGGCCCCGGTCTCCACGCCCGTGCGCCCCGAGGAGCTTACAAAATCGTTTTCTCCAGAGCAATGGAATTTGAGAAATTTCGCCGAAAGAATGCAAGACGTTGGAGATCTCTGGAAGGATTTTTGGAGCAAACCGCAAACTCTCGACCGCGCCCTGGCCCTTCTAGCGAAGAAATTGCCAAAAGAAGACCGCAAGTCATCCTAATTTCAACACGGTCACGGACGTGGCGGGTTTTGCGTGGGCAGCAGCCGGATGGAAACTATGAAGCTCCCCTTCTGCCTGCCAACCAATTGGAATTGCGCGGCGTTGTCCTCACCGCCAGTGCTGGCCACGCGGGCGGGATTCCCGCCGCTCAATTCGGCGATGTCCGGCGCGAAATTCCGGGCCTCCAGCGGAACCTTCGACGTCGTGCCGCGGACGCGCACCGTCAACTCGCGGTGATCGCCCGGAGCAAGCGGCGAAGAATCGGCCTCCAGCGTCAGCGCAACAAACTTGACCGAAAAAGCAGGCGCATCGCGTTTCGCGCAACTTGCTTGCACTGACGCCGTGCCTGGATCGAGATCGGCCGGGGGAAGAACCAGTAACGACATCGGCGACGAAGCAACGACCAGTGCCGCTTGGCCGGCAACAAGGATACGATTGGCGTCGGCATCGCCGCAGAAACCGCGGCCCGCAACTTCGAAGCGATCGCTGACCGAAGCGATGCGTGGTGCGGCAGAAACCTCAATCGTCGGCGACGCGGCTTCAGTAGGACTGATGATGGTCGTGTAGACGCGGCCGGAGCGGCCCGAGATGCTCGCGGAAATCGTGCCCAGGTTCAGCGGAGCCACGAACAGCGCTCGTCCGGTCGTATCGGTCGTTAGGTGGTCGCCATTCGAAAAAACCACGCTGACGCCGGGCGTTAGGCGGCCATTCACGTCGAGCACCGCCAGCGTGGCGTGCTCTCCGGAAACAACCCGCCGAGGCAGCAGCAGGATGCGGGCCGCCGATGCGGGTGGCGCCTGCTGCGCGCGCGCCGGCACAGCGAGAATCGTCGCGAGGACGGCAAGGAGCAGAGCGAACTCGAACGGCTGGCGCGGGCGCATCCCTGGGTAGGGCATCCCTGAATTGTAGCGAAAAATGGACGTTTGCACTTAATTCTGCCGTATGAGACGTCCAAGGCCGCCCCGGAACGGTGCAGCCGATGGCCGCGCCGAAGCATATGTGGGGGCCGTAACTGCCGCGGCTCAAGGCTCTCGGATGGGCTATTGTGGCGAAACAGTGAGTAATCAGTAGGGTTCAGAGTCTTCCACGCACCGTATGTGTCTGATAGCGTGGGAGCAGGGTTGCCAGGCACGGGTGTGACCCATCCGCGCCCAGCAAAAAGCCATAGGAGCCTCAGTGCAAATTGTCAGCGGCGGCGTGACCAACGTGGGGCGCGTCCGTGCAAACAATGAGGACTGCTTCAAGATTGTTGAGCCTCTGAACCTCTTCGTCTTGTCCGACGGGATGGGCGGCGAAGCGCACGGCGAAATCGCCAGCGCGCTGGCCGTCGAGACCGTCGTGAAGCATTGCCTGGAGACGGAGGCCGATCCGGCCATGACCGTGTTCGGTGACATGCCGGCTATCTGGAGCGAGAAAACCAAGCGGCTCTCCAGCGCGGTGCACCTGGCAAACAAGAGCATCTATGACTCGGCACAGAAGCATCCCGAGCAACGCGGCATGGGGGCAACCATAACGGCGGTGTGGATCGACGGATCGCGGGTCAGCATCGCGCATGTCGGCGACAGCCGCGCGTATCTGCTACGCAGCGGCAGCTTACAGCAATTGACGAGCGATCATTCGCTGGTAGCCGAGCAAGTGCGGCGAGGTATTTTGACGCGGGCGGAAGCCGAGAAGAGCGAGATGCAGAGCGTGCTGTTGCGCGCTCTCGGCGCTCACGACGAGATCGAAGTAGACGCCGAGGAGCACACCTTGTTCGGGCGGGACATTTTGCTGCTGTGCTCGGACGGACTGACGCGCATGGTCACCGAACCCGAAATTGCGGGGACATTGCAGGCCGAACCGGACCCGGTGAAGGCGGCCGAAAGGCTCGTCGAGCTGGCGAACGATCAAGGCGGCGCGGACAACGTAACGGTCGTGGTGGTGCGAGTAGGTGGGGAATCGAAGGGCTGGTTCTCGTGGTTGCGCCGCGGCAGCGGCAAGGGCTCCGGAGCCAACGGTAGGGCGGGAGGAAGATAAGATGGCGAAGCTCAGCCTCATGTTTGAAAACAAACTGGTGAAGGAGGTGCCCGTGGGCAGCCGTCCAGTGGGCATCGGGCGCTCGCCTGACAATGATTTGCCCGTCGATAATCTGGCCGTGTCGAACTATCACGCGCGCGTGTACTTCGAGGCGAATCGCCTGGTGGTGGAGGATCTCGACAGCCTGAACGGAACGTTTGTGAACGATCTGCGCGTCGAGCGTGCGACGTTACACGACGGGGATTCCATCTGGATCGGTAAACACCATATCAAAGTGGATGCATCCGGGGACGTACCGCTGGCGTCGGATTCGGCGAAGAAAGCAGCCGCTCCGCGAATCAACGAGACGATGGTGCTGGATACGAAAGCGCGGCGCGACATGCTGCAACAAGCCGCGGCCATGGGCGAGCGGTCGCAGTTCGCGGTGGGCCGGCTGAAGATGCCCACGCTAGTGGTGCTAAGCGGCAACACCGATCAAAAGGAATATGTGGTCACCAACAAGCTGACGGTAATCGGCAAGTCCAAGATGGCGACGGTGCGGCTGAAGGGTTGGTTCAAGCCGCAACTGGCCGCGCAGATCAATCAGCGCGACGACGGATACTACGTGGGGCCCGGCCACAAGGTGCCGAAGGTCAACGGAAGCCTCATTCCCGGGCCGACCCGCCTGAACGACGGCGACCTGATCGAAGTGTGCGGCGTGCGCATGAACTTCATTTTCCGGGACTAGCGGCTAAGTCTCCTCCACAGGGCAGATTCTTACACGACAGGCTTCCTCGGCCTCGACAAACCGCGACACGCGCCCGTCAACTGCAGGCCGCGGGCATGGAACGACTCTCTTGATTCAACGCGGCGGCAACCGCCAACGGTGTACCAACCGTCGAAATATGGGCATCGAAGAAATTGAGAGCGACCAGCCAAAACACCGAGCATCTGTTAAGTGATTGATCCAACAGGCGTTTGCGGGAGCACCGGCAGACCACCCGTTGGCAGCCAGATTGCCATATCTTATAGTGAACGCGTGGGGCCTAGCCGGGAGCTTTTGCCGATGCGAGCCGAGTGTCTTTGAAACCAGGCTGCGTACCCAAAGAAAAGCCCTCGGGAATCTAAGAAGCAGCGCGTAAACCGAAACCGATGGACAGACGGCCGGGACAACGTTCCTAGCGCGTCTCCAGGGAAAACCAAAACGTTATGTGGATTGTCCGACTAGCGCTCGCCAGGCCGTACACGTTCATCGTGATGGCGCTCGTCATTGTCCTGCTGACGCCGGTGGTGCTGCTGCGCACGCCGACCGACATCTTTCCTGAGATCGATATTCCGGTGATCAGCTTGGTCTGGAGGTATGCGGGACTGGAACCGCGGGAGTTCGAGCAGCGAATTACATCGAACTCGGAACGAGCGGTCACCACGTTGGTCAATGATGTCGAACATATCGAATCGCAATCGCTGAATGGCACCGCGATCGTCAAGATTTTCTTTCAGCCGACGGCAAACATTCAGACGGCAGTGGCGCAAACCACGGCAACGGTGCAGACGATCTTGTTCACGATGCCGCCCGGGACAACCCCGCCGCTAGTGGCGATCTACTCGGCGTCCACGGTACCGGTGATTCAGATCGGACTGACCAGTGACAGCATGAGCGAACAGGCGCTGTTTGACTTCGGCAACAACTTCATCCGCACGCAGCTTGCGACGGTGCAAGGCGCAGCGCTTCCCTTCCCATACGGCGGAAAACAGCGGCTCATCTCGGTAGACCTGGATTCGGCAACACTGCAAGCCAAGGGACTCTCGCCAGTAGACATCGTAAACGCAGTGAACGCGCAGAACCTGATCCTGCCGGCGGGGACGGCGAAGATGGGATCGCTCGAATACGGCGTGGAGATGAACGGGAGCCCGCAGACGGTTGCGGAACTAAACGACCTGCCGGTGAAAACGATCAACGGCGCGACTATTTACATGCGGGACGTGGCGCATATCCGCGATGGATTTTCCCCGCAGACCAATATCGTGCGTGCCAACGGGCAGCGCGGCGTGCTGATGGCCACTTACAAGACCGGCAGCGCGTCAACTTTGGACATCGTGAACCGCGTGAAGGAGACGCTGAAGAACTATTCGTCCTCCCTGCCCCCGGAACTTCATCTGACGATGTTCTTCGATCAATCGCTGTACGTACGCGCTTCGATTCAGGGTGTGCTGCGCGAAGCGGTGATCGCGGCGTGCCTCACGGCGATCATGATCCTGCTGTTCCTGGGAAACTGGAAGAGCACGTTGATCATTGCGATTTCGATTCCGCTTTCCATCCTGGTGAGCGTGCTGCTATTGAGCGCGCTGCACGAGACGATCAACATCATGACGCTGGGAGGCTTGGCGCTGGCCGTGGGCATCCTGGTGGACGATGCCACGGTGGAGATCGAGAACATCAACCGGAACCTGGCGATGGGCAAGGAAACAGTCCAGGCGATTCTGGACGGAGCGCAGCAAATCGCGACGCCGGCCTTCGTGTCCACGCTGTGCATTTGCATCGTGTTCCTGCCGATGTTTTTTCTGTCCGGCGTAGCGAGGTATTTGTTCGTGCCGCTGGCGGAAGCGGTGTCTTTCGCGATGCTGGCGTCGTACATGTGGTCGCGGACGATCGTACCGACGATGGCGATGTACCTGCTGAGTTCCGAGGACGAATACATCGCTGAAGAGCACCATGGCGAGCAGCAGGGATTTTTTCGCCGCTACCAGCAAGGTTTCGAGCGGCAATTCGAAAAGATGCGTAAGGGATACCGGCACGCTCTAGGGGCCGCGCTGGAGAGCTCGTTTCTTTTTTCAGGCGCTTTCCTTGGGTTCTGCCTGCTCTCGGGTTGCCTGGTTTTCGTTCTGGGCAGGGATTTCTTCCCCAAGGTCGACGCCGGGCAGATCCGGCTGCATTTTCGAGCGCGCACCGGCTTGCGAATCGAAGAGACGGCACGCCTGGCAGACCAAATCGAAGCCGAAATCCGCGCAACCATTCCGCGCAAAGAGCTGCAGACGGTGCTCGATAACCTGGGTGTGCCGTACAGCGGCATCAACCTGAGCTACAGCAACTCCGGAACGTACGGGACGGCCGACGGGGAAATCCTGGTGCAGCTCGAGGGAGAACGCGGGCGGGCGACGGCGGAATATATCAATGAGCTGCGCGACACGCTGCCGCAGAAGTTCCCGGGCGTGCAGTTTTTCTTTCAGCCAGCCGACATCGTCACGCAGATTCTGAACTTCGGAACGCCCGCGCCGATCGACGTGGCAATCATGGGATACGACCTGCAAGGAAATTACGCGGCGGCACAAAAGCTGGCTAACGAGATGCGGCACATTCCCGGCGCGGTGGACGTACACGTGCAACAGGCGCTGGACAACCCGACGCTGCACATGGATATCGACCGGACGCGGGTGCAGTCGGTCGGCTTGCAGGCGAAGGACGTGGCGCAAAACGTTCTCGTATCGCTGAGCTCCAGCTTTCAGACCGCGCCGGCGTTCTGGCTAGATCCAAAAAACGGAGTGAGCTACAACGTGGCAGTGCAAACGCCGCAGTACCGGGTGGATTCTTACCAGGCTTTGCAGAATACCCCGGTGACGGGGAGCGTGCCGGGTGCCGCGCCGCAGATCTTGGGAAACCTGGTTACGACGTCCACGACGGCGCGGCCGGCGGTGGTTTCTCATTACAACGTGCAGCCGATGATCAACGTGTACGCCTCGGTGAACGGGCGCGATCTGGGAGGCGTTGCGGACGAAGTGGGCGAGCGGGTAAAGCAGATTCAGAGCCAGCTTCCAAAGAGCAGCCACATCGTGATCCGCGGGCAGGTGCAGACGATGAGAAGCTCGTTCGAGGGCCTTGCGCTGGGGCTGGTGGGAGCGATCGTGTTGGTCTACCTGCTGATCGTGGTGAACTTCCAGTCGTGGCTGGACCCCTTCATCATCATTACAGCGCTGCCCGGCGCGCTAGCTGGAATTTGCTGGATGCTGCTGGTGACGCACACCACGTTGAATGTGCCATCGCTGACCGGCGCGATCATGAGCGTAGGCGTGGCGACGTCTAACAGCATCTTGATGGTGTCGTTCGCGCGGGAGCAGATGAATGAGGGAAAGAACGCGCGAGATGCCGCATTGGAGGCGGGTTTCGTACGCATACGCCCGGTGATCATGACGGCGCTGGCGATGATCATCGGCATGGTGCCGATGGCAATCGGGTTGGGCGAAGGCGGCGAGCAGAACGCGCCGCTGGGACGCGCGGTAATCGGCGGCTTGCTGTTCGCGACCTTTGCGACCCTTTTCTTCGTCCCGTGCGTGTTTTCGATCATTCACGGACGGCGCGATCGGAAAAAGGCCCGGGAGGAAGGCGGGATGTCGCCAGCGATCGCGTAAGGTATGGAAAAGAATTCGGGTAAGGCAGAGAATACTGAATAGAGACGGAAGGTAGGATCCAGGTGGAACCGAACTACGAAGACGAGGCGCCGCAGAAAAAGAGCCGCCTGTTCGTGCTGTTGATACTTTTCGTGATCGCGCTGGTGGTCGTCGGGGCGTTCACGTTGCTTCAACGCCGGACGCAGTATCAAGCCCTGGCCAATGAAACCGAGAAGCTGGCGGTGCCGAGCGTCTCGGTGGTTCATCCGACTGCCGAACCGGGGCAAGAAGACTTGGTGCTGCCGTCTAACCTGCAAGCCTATGTGGAATCGCCGATCTACGCGCGGACGACGGGTTACGTAAAGAAGTGGTATCACGACATTGGCACGCGCGTGCGGCAAGGCGAACTGCTGGCCGATATCGACACGCCGGAAGTGGATCAACAGCTTTCGCAAGCTCGCGCGGACCTCGGCACGTCGCAAGCTAATGAGGATCTTTCCAAGATCACAGCTACGCGCTATGAGGATTTGATCAAGACGGATGGGGTATCAAAACAGGAAGTCGACAACGCGGCCGGAGACTATGCGGCCAAGAAAGCCGGTGTGCAATCCTCAGAAGCAAATGTGCGGCGGCTTGAGGAATTGGAGTCGTTCAAGCACATCTATGCGCCATTCAGCGGTGTGATTACGCGGCGCAACATCGACATCGGAAACTTGATCAATGCGGGAAACGGCGGCGCAGCCCAGGAATTGTTCTTCCTGGCGCAGACCGACCCCATTCGCGCGTATGTCAGCGTGCCGGAAATCTACGCGCCGGCGATTCGCGCGGGACTCGGAGCGTATCTGGAGCTGGCGCAATATCCGGGGCTGAGATTTGAGGGCAAGGTGGCGCGGACCGCGGACGCGATCGATCAAGCGAGCCGGACGCTAAACACCGAAGTGGATGTGCCAAACAAGGCGGGGCAATTACTCCCCGGCGGCTACGCGCAGGTGCACCTGCTAGTGAAAGTCACCGGGCAGCGGCTGCAAGTGCCGGTGAACGCGCTGCTGTTCCGCGCGGAAGGACTGCGGGCCGTGGTGGTGGATGCAAATCATAAGACGCACCTCCAGGCCATTACCGTCGGACGCGACTTCGGTACTTCGCTGGAAGTGCTGCAAGGGCTGAACGCGACCGATTGGATCGTGCTGAATCCAGCGGACTCGCTGGAGGATGGTGTTCAAGTGAATGTGAAGCAGGCTCCCGCGGAGGCGGCACCGGCAAGCCAGAGTCCGCAGAGCAACAACGCACCGGGTAGGTCCACGGACAACTCCACGAAAGGGAAGACCGTAGCTCCAGGCGGCGGTGTCCCACCGGCCCACGGGGGACAGGGAGCGCAGGGAGACCAGAAGTAATGCTACGAGTGTCGCGTTTCTCCGCTGGTGGTGTCCTTAGGCTAAGGCCGCTTACTGCGGCGATTGCGGCCATCGCCGCAATGCTGGCCGGATGCACGGTGGGGCCAAACTATAATCGCCCAGCGGCGGCGGTGCCGGCGAAGTGGGATGTAGCCGAACCGTGGCGCGAGAGCGCGCCGAAGGATGCGAGCCCCAAGGGCGAGTGGTGGGCCGTCTTTCACGACGATGATCTGAACACGCTCGAGAAAGATGCTCTCGCCGAAAACCAAACCATAAAGATTTCCATCGCACACCTGGAGCAAGCACGAGCGACGGCGGCGATTCAGATTGCGACTCTGTTTCCCACGCTGGGGACCGCGCCGAGCGTAGAACGGCAGAGGCTCTCCGGGAACCGACCGCCGAACAGCACGATTCCGGTGACGAGCGCGGTCACGCAGAACTCCTACACCATTCCCTTCACGGTGGGCTACGAAGTGGACCTATTCGGCCAGCGGAGGCGAAGCATCGAAGCCGCGGAAGCTGCGTATCAAGCGAACGCGGCAGATCTGGAGAATGTGCGGCTACTGGTGACGTCGCAACTCGCGGGCGACTATTTCAATCTGCGGCAACTGGATTCGGAGCTGGGAATTCTGAACCGAACCGTGGAATCGCTGCAGAGGGGACTGGAACTGGTCAACTCGCGGCACAAGGGCGGCGTCGCGTCTGGCTTGGACGTGGCTCAGGAAGAGACGCTGCTAAACACAACGCGGACCCAAGCGACGCTTCTGCAGCAACAGAGGAAGCAGTTTGAGGATGCGATTGCGGTGCTGGTGGGGCATCCGGCTCCGGACTTTCATACTGCCATCAAGGAGCTGAATGCCGAGCCTCCTGCGATTGAAGCCGGACTGCCCTCGGATTTGCTGGAGCGCCGCCCAGACATTGCCGAAGCGGAACGGCAGATGGCCGTGGCCAACGCGCAGATCGGTGTGGCGCGCGCCGCGTACTACCCGTCATTGAACCTCTTCGGGCAAGGCGGATGGCAAGCCGCAGACGTCGCAAAACTGGTGAATGTATCGAGTCTGTTTTGGGCGCTGGGCGCAAATGTGTCTGAGAGCATTTTCACGGGCGGAACACGGCGGGCGCAGGTGCAATTTGCGAAAGCCGGTTACGACGCGAACGTGGCAAGCTACCGGCAAACAGTATTGAGCGCGTTCCAGGAAGTACAGGACGACATCACCGGACTAAGCGTGTTGGACGCGGCTCAACAATCGCAGCAACAGGCCGTAGACGCGGCTCGTCGCACGCTGGACATTTCGACGGATCGCTACTCGGGCGGGCTGGTAAATTATCTGGACGTGGTGACAGCGCAGCAAAATCTGCTCGCCAGCCAGCAGCAACTGGCGGTGATCCACGGTCAGCGATTGGTGACCAGCGTTCTGCTGGTGAAGGCGCTGGGCGGCGGCTGGGATGCGTCGAGCCTGGCGGCCGTGCGGGTAAAACCAAAGCGCAAAGATGTTGTCGCGCCGTAAACGTGAGGATGGCCACGCGGGTCTCACGCGCCGGGTTGCGAGCCTCGGCGAGCCGCGTCTGGTTCCCCACAAGGCAACCTCGGTGCTATCGTGGAGGTCCAATACTACAGAGACCGGACTAGCGAGGAGACTTAGGGTTATGCTCAACAGTATTTCTGGAAAATCGACCAGGCCGCGAACGTGGATTGCTTCTGCGGCGGTGATTTCGGGAGCCGCGCTTGCTTTGTGTCTTTCGGCCACCGCACAATTCCCCGTGCAAGATGTCTCGAAGACCGCTTCACAATCCCCGCCGCAGGCCAACGATTCCAAAACCGATTCCACTCTTTCCAGTAAGCCGCCCGACATTCCGGTTCCGCAAATCATTCAGAAGTTCGGAGACCGCGAGCTGGAATTCAAAAAGGAACGCGACAACTACACATACCAGCAGACGTTTGTGGTGCAGACGATCGACTTCGATGGACGGCCCGATGGCGAGTACCGCATGACCAGCGACATTCTGTTTACGCCGGAGGGAAAGAGGTACGAGAAAGTCATTTCCGCGCCGCCGCCGACGCTGCAGCGGATTATGCTGTCGCAGCAGGATCTGGACGACCTCGAGCACGTGCAGCCGTTCGTGCTAACAGCCGACGAACTGCCGAAATACGACGTGACCTACGCTGGGCGCGAACAACTTGACGAACTCGGCACCTACGTTTTTGACGTCAAGCCCAAAAAAATCGAGAAGAACCAGCGGTACTTCCAGGGACGCATCTGGGTAGACGACAGGGACTTGAATATCGTGAAGTCGGACGGCAAGGCAGTGCCGGATATCATCAAAAAAGGCAACGAGAACATTTTTCCGCGATTTGAGACTTTCCGCGAAAACATCGAAGGCCACTACTGGTTTCCGACGTACACGCGCTCGGATGACGAACTGCATTTCAGTACCGGCGCGGTGCACATGCGCATGACGGTGCGTTATGCGAACTACAAGCGATTCGGCGCGACGATCAAGATCGGGCCGGCAGTCGAGATCAAGGACAAGCCACAAGACAAACCGAAGCCCTAGGCGCGCCGCGCAGCTTTCGGATCAATCACAGGTTGTCGAGGAAGAATTGCGCTACGCGAGTCATTAGGACGCGGCGGGCGGCGGAGTCGGTTACGCCGTGACCGCGGCCGGGAAAGGGCATGACTTCGACATACTTCCCGGCCTCGATGAGCTCGTTGATTACCGCTAGCGTGTTGGCAAAGTGGACGTTGTCGTCGCCGGTGCCGTGGGCGATCAGCAGCTTGCCCTTGAGATTTGCGGCATTCTTGGCCGGCGAGGATTCGTCGTAGCTCTCGTCATTCTGCGGCCGTAGGCCGAGATACCGCTCGGTGTAGATGCTGTCGTAGTAATGCCAATCCGTAACTGGGCCGCCCGCGAAACCCACCTTGAAGTCTTCCGGGTCCTCGAACATCGCGTGCAGCGTCATGTGGCCGCCATAGCTCCAGCCCCAAATGCCGATGCGGTTGGTGTCGACGTAAGGTAGCGACTTGAGGTAGGCCGCGCCGTCTCGCTGGTCGGAGAGCTCCTGCGCACCAAGACGATAGTGGATGGGCTCCTCGAAAAGATGGCCGCGGCCGGTGGAGCCTCGATTGTCCAGCGCGAAGATAATGTAGCCCTTTTGCGCCATCATTTCGTGCCACAGAAAAGTCGGTCCACCCCAGGCGTTGACAACAACCTGGACGCCGGGGCCGCCGTAGGTGAAAACCAGGACAGGATACTTGCGCGATGCGTCGAAGTCGGGTGGCTTGATCATCATCGCATTGAACTGGATGCCGTCATGCGAGCGCACGGAAAGAAATTCCACCGACGATAAATGGTATTCGGCGAGTTCCGCGACTTTGTTTTCCTTAGCGACGGCGATGCGCGTGCCGTCGGCCCGCACGAGGTCCTGGCGTGGCGGCGTGGCGCTACTTGAAAAAGTGTCGATAAACGCCGATGCGTCCGCAGCGAACTCTACTTTGTGGGTGCCGTCGTCTTTCGTGATGCGCGTGAACCCGGAACCATCCAGAGCAACACGATAGAGATGACGCTCGAGAGGAGACTTCTCCGTCGCGGTAAAGTAGACGAGCCCTTTCGCTTCATCGACAGCCTGGACGGCGGACACTTCCCAGTCGCCCTTGGTGAGCTGCGCAAGCTGCTTGCCATCGAGATCGTACAGAAAGAGGTGCCGATAGCCGGAACGCTCACTGCTCCAGACAAAGCGCTTGCCGTCTTTCAAGAAATGCAGATCGTCCTTAACGTTGATCCAATACTGATCTTTCTCGGTGATCGGCGTACGCGTCTTGCCCGATCCAGCATCGGCGATCAGCAGATCGAGTACGGTCTGCGCCCGGTTGACGCGCTGAATCGCCAGATGCTTTGCGTCGGCTAGCCAATTCACGCGTGCGATGTAGATGTCGGTTTCCGCGCCGGTGTCCATGACGCGGGGCTCGCCTCCCTTCATCGACGCAACCAGAACACGCACGATGGGATTGCTGCCTCCGGCGGGGGGATACCGCTCTCGATCGGCCTCACCCGTGAACGAAGAAAAATCCACCAGCGGATACACCGCGACTTTCCGTTCGTCCATCTCGAGATACGCAATCGAGGAAGAATCGGGAGCCCACCAATATGCTGTCGTGATTTCCAGTTCTTCCGGATAGACCCAGTCCAACTCGCCTTTGCGAATTCCCTCCGTGCCCCCACGCGTTATGGCGTGCTCTTTGCCGTCGGCCACGTCCACGAGCCAAAGATTGTGATCGCGGACGAAACTCACGTGCCGTCCATCCGGCGAAATCTTTGCGTCCGCGATATTTTCTTTGCCCGAAACCAGCGGGCGCGCCGTCTGAGTCTTCAGATCGAACCATGCGAGCGAGGCCGACCCTTGGAACAGCAAAGCAGAGTCGTCGGGCGCCCACTGGTATTGCGGAGGAGCGTGGCGCCCCAGGCCGGTCGCCTGAGAGGAGCTCCCTGGTGCCGCGGGAAGCGCGGCCGCCAACTTGTCCGAAGCAACGAGCAGGCGGCTCTCGCCTGAGGCAGCGTCCATAATCCAGAGTTCTCTCTTGGAATCGCCCGCGCGATCGGAAGGGATTTCTTTGAAAAAGCTAATCTGTTTGCCGTCGGGAGTCCATGCGAGGCCAGCGGCGGGGTGACCGCTCAAGCTCGGCTCGCCATAAATGCGGTCTACGGTAAGAGCTTTGGATGCTGGCGGAGCCGGGGTTGCAGACTGCTGGGCCGCACGAACGGGATAAACTGCGCAAACAATGTAGCAAAAGGTCCCGAACCAGAACGTTGCGCGGGCAGAAAGCCGCATGTTGCCTCCTCAAAGCCGGCACATATCTTAGCCTGTGCAGCGCAATCAACAAAGCAAGAGGCAACACCGATTTGATTCGGGAGCCGAGCTCCAGGCCCTATCTGCTAGTCGTACTATAGACTTGGGACTAGCAAGAATGGGCCTTGAGTACTCCAAGAGAGCCTGTATACTCCGCGAACTGTCCACGCTGGCAAATTAATTGCACATCAGCTGACGGGCCGTCGAACTTCGGCGGCGAAATCGGTTGAAAACAGGTGTTCGGGCTCGGGGGAGTTGGTGTAGGTCCATCACCGACCAAGTTTTAATCCCCAGGAAAATGGCGAGGTAGTCGATCTATGTCTTGTCTCGATCGAGTGGGTATCCGTCTGTCGAACGCCCTGCCAAAACAGGTCCGAGATGTGCGTGTGGGGCGAAGAACTATTGCATTGGCCGCAGCGATGCTTCTCTGCGCGGTGAGCGCGATGGCGCAGACCAATGTGGTCACGCAGCGCTACGACATTTCACGTTCTGACGTAAACACCAACGAGACGGTTCTCACGCCCTCGAACGTGAACTCGACTTCTTTCGGCAAGTTGTTTTCTCAAACCGTGGACGGCCGCCTCTTTGCGGAACCCCTTTATGTGCCCAACCTAACAATTCCCGGCAAAGGAACACACAACGTCGTCTTCGCGGCTACCGCACACGATGGCGTTTACGCCTTCGATGCGGACAACAACGGCGGAGCCAATGCGTTGCCGTTATGGCAAATCACCCTGCTCGATTCAGCTCATGGAGCCGCGTCTGGCGCGACCACGGTGCCATATGGCGACCTCAGCACCACCGACATTTACCCGGAAATCGGGATCACCGGAACGCCGGTGATCGATCTCTCGACGAACACGATGTACGTGGTCGGCAAAACGGAAGAGAGCGGGACGTACGTTCAACGGCTGCACGCACTGGATATCACCACTGGAGGCGAGAAGTTCGGCGGTCCGGTCGCCTTATCGGGAAGCGTCGCAGGAAATGGGAACGGAAGCTCGGGCGGTAAGCTGAATTGGGACCCGAAATGGGAAAACCAACGGCCGGGGCTGCTGCTGCTGAACGGCTTCGTCTACATCGGGTTCGCCGCCCACGGCGACAACGGGCCCTGGCATGGTTGGATTCTGGCGTACAAAGTGTCCACTCTCAAGCAGAGCGGTGCCTGGTGTTCCAGCGCGAACGGTATTGGAGCCGGAGTCTGGATGTCAGGCTTGGGGCTCCCGGCGGACACGAACAATCCCACCGGAAACAGTCCGGGTGGGCGGATCTTTGTAGCGACCGGGAACGGGTCGTACGATGCCACCAAACCCTACACAAACACCATGGACTTCGGTGACAGCATTGTTCGCCTGGAACTGAACAACGGCGCCATGACGGTGGCTGATGCGTTTACTCCCCTGAACCAGTCCACACTTAACGGCGGCGATCTCGACGTAGCGTCCGGCGGAGTCTTGCTGCTCCCCGACCAGAGCACAGGCGGACATACACACCTTCTGGTACAAGCAGGCAAAGAGGGAAGAATCTCCCTGGTGGACCGCGACAACATGGGCGGCTTCAGCGGCAGCACCGACAGCATCGTTCAAGAAATACCGGTCAATAACGCCAGCCAATCCAATCAGACTTTTCAGATCGGCGGCATGTGGTCTACGCCGAGCTACTGGAACGGCCGGATTTTTTTCTGGCCCGTGGACGACTATCTGAAGTCGTTTTCCTTTACGAGCGGCAAGCTGTCCACAGCGCCCACGCAGACCGGCACGCAATACTTGGCGTATCCCGGTTCCAACCCGACGGTCTCCGCAAACGGAAACACGAACGGGATCGTTTGGACGGCAGAAACTTCCAACTCGAATACCGGCACGTTGGCGATTATGCGCGCCTACGATGCCACGAATGTGAACAGCCAGCTCTACTCGACGGACACAGATTCCACACAGGACAACCCGGGCCCGGCGACAAAGTACCTCGTTCCGACGGTCATGAACGGCAAAGTCTACCTAGGCGCTGCCGATCGCTTGAACGTCTACGGCTTGCTGAACGGATCGCAACAAGCAGCCGCGCCGGTCATCAGTCCGGCAGGCAAATCTTTCACAGGCACTCTTCCGGTCACCATTACCGACAGCACGCCAAACGCCTCGATCTTCTACTCGACCACCGGGACGGCAACCACGAGCTCCACGCCATACGCGGGTCCGATCACGGTCAATACCACGGAAACCATCTCTGCCATTGCTAGCGCACCGAGTTTTCTGCAAAGCCCGGCCAGCAGCCAGACATACACGCTGCAAACACAAACGCTGATGCCGACGTTCTTGTTGACTCCCGGCGCTTACTCCACAACTCAGTCGGTTGGACTCTCCGACGCGTCCCCAACTCCGACGATCTACTATGCGATCAATGGTCCCGCGAGCACGTCGTCCACGCCGTACACCACGCCGATCGCCGTCAGCCAGTCGGAGACCATCAACGCCATCGCAACGTCACCCAGCTTGAGCGTCAGCCCGCAAGCCAGCGCGACGTACACCATCGGGTCGGGAACGGGGGTCAGTTTCACGGGCGGCTTCAGCACCGCTGCAAGCTCGATGACCTTCAACGGCAGTACCCAGTTAAATGACACCCGCCTGCAGCTCACCGACGGTCTCTCGAACGAGGCCGGATCGGCTTGGTTCAACACACCGGTAAACATTCAGAATTTCACTAACACGTTTACCTTCCAGCTGGCCAACCCCAGCGCCGATGGCATGACATTTACGATTCAGAACGCCGGCCTGACTGCGCTGGGACCCGTTGGCGGAGGACTCGGCTACGGACCGGACTCGACGGGTGGCACCGGCGGAATCGCCAAGAGCGTGGCCATCAAATTTGACCTGTACGACAACGACGGCGAGGGAAGCGACTCGACCGGACTCTACACGAATGGAGCTTCACCGACACTGCCGTCAACCGACCTGTCCGCCACACCGATCAATCTCCACAGCGGCGACACGTTCTCCGTCACCATGGTTTACAACGGCGCCACGCTCACGATGACCATTACCGACGGCGTGACCGGGGCGAGTTTCCAGACGAGCTGGACCGTCAACATCCCGCAGATCGTCGGCGGAAATACGGCCTTCGTCGGCTTCACCGGCGGCACCGGAGGACTCACCTCCAGCCAAAAGATCGAGACGTGGAGCTTTGTCAGTACCACCAACACGCCTCCGCCGGCACCTCCGCCGACGCAGGCGGCCACGCCAACGTTCGGTCTGCCCGCCGGCACATATTCCGGCGCGCAAAATGTCACGCTGTCGGACAGCACCCCGACTTCGTCGATTTTCTACACGCTGGACGGCACCAAGCCTGGTACATCCGTTGCTGGCTCAACGCACCAGTATTCCTCGGCGATCAACGTCGCCGCTTCGGAGACGATCAACGCCATCGCTACGGCATCGAACTTCTCTGCAAGCAACGTGGCCACCGCCGCGTACGTAATCTCGGCGCTGCCCGCAGCCGCGACGCCGGTCATTACTCCTGCGACGGGTAACTTCACTTCGGCACAGACGGTCACGATCACCGACGCTACTTCTCTTTCGACGATTTTCTACGCGCTGAATGGTCCGGCCTCTACCGCCTCGACCAAATACACGGCTCCGTTCGTCGTTAGCGCCACGACCACCGTCAACGCCATCGCGACGGCCGCAAACTTTACGACCAGCTTGCCCGCTGCGTCGACCGTCACCATTCAGACCCCGACCGGCACTACCACGCCGGTCAATTTCGGGGCTGGCTTCTCGGCAGGCGGCTTGCAGTTCAACGGACACACCAAGCTGAACGGCACGCGCTTGCAGCTCACCGACACCACTGCGGCCAACGAAGTCGCCAGCGCTTTCTGGACCACGCCGGTCAACGTGAAGATGTTCACCAACGATTTCACGTTCCAGCAAACCAGTCCGAGCGCGGACGGCTTCACGTTCACGATTCAAGGCGTCGGCGCGACGGCGACTGGCCCCGGCGGCGGCGGACTGGGCTACGGACCAGACGCCCCCGGCGGCACCGGCGGCATTGCCACCAGCATCGCTGTGAAGTTCGACCTCTACGACAACGACGGCGAAGGCCCGAACTCCACGGGCCTATACACCAATGGCGCATCGCCCACGCTGCCCGCCACCACGCTTGGCGGCAACGTCAATCTGCACAGCGGCGACATCTTCCACGTGGTGATGAGCTACGACGGCACGACGCTGACGATGACGATCACCGACACCACGAACACCGCGCAATCCTTTACGACGTCGTGGCCCATCAACATTCCGGGTACCGTCGGGGGCAATACGGCGTACGTAGGATTCACCGCCGGCACCGGCGGCCTTACCTCGACGCAGGAGATCATCACCTGGTCGTACAGCACCACCGGCACGACAACGCCGCCGCCCGGGCCGAAGACGCCGGTCGTGTACCAAACAGCGAACCTCGTAGCCGCTAGCTCTGGCCCGACGTGGCGCCAGATCGCTTGGCCCAGCTTCCCTGACGGGACCGGCGCGATCCTGGATGCGACGGCCGTAGGAGACAACGTCACACTGACGGTGAGCGTCGCTACCGCGGGAACTTACGACGTGCAGGTTTCCATGAAGGATCTCAACACCCGCGGCATCTACCAAATGTCGATCAACGGTGTGAATGTTGGCGCAGCACAGGATGAGTATCAGACCACTGGCACGGGGGCGTTCATCGTCACCGACCTGGGCAACTTCAACTTTCCCGCTGCCGGGAACTACGCGTTCAAGTTCACGGTAACCGGAAAGAACGCCTCGAGTTCGGGATACTCGATTGCCTTCGATGACATTACGCTGACGCCTCAGTAGGGGTTCGCGGCAAGAAAAGCCACAATAAAGTTGAGTTTGGTTGCCGAGGTGGGGCGCAACATGTTGCGCCCCTACGCTAGCTATCCCGGCGGCCAGCGAAACGCGCGGCCTCCCAAGAGGTGTAGATGAAGATGAAATACGGTTTGCCCCGCTCCGGGGCCGGTGTTTACGACCGTGCGGTATCCCTCGCCGAGCTTGAGTTTCCGAGCCAGTTCCGCGGCTATTAGCTGCACTTTTCCCAACACGGCTTGATCTTCCGCAGCCGCTTCATTCAGCGACGCAAAATGCTTGCGCGGGACGATGAGAATATGCGTGGGGGCTTGCGGCCCGATGTCTTCGAACGCGAAGACGTCCTCATCTTCGTATACGATCTTGGACGGGATTTTCTTCGCTGCGATTTTGCAAAACAAGCAGTCGGCGCTCATTCCGTTCCTCCTCCCGGCGTGCCCGGGTCCAGGCGCAAGATCATCGGTGTGATACCTTCGCGATCCCGAAGCTGCTCGCCGAGCTGTTGCGCCGCGTCTTCACCCGAAACTTTACCGACGCGTACCCGATAAAAGGAGCCATTGGGCGAAGGAAATTCCTGGATGAGAATCGGAGAATACGTAACGCCCAGGCGCGTGCGCAGCCGCTCGGCGTTGGCGCGATCGCGGAAGGCGCCGATCTGCACGGTAAAGAATCCGGCTGTGGGATCGATGGCCGACAGGATTTCCAGGCGAACCGGCACTACACCGGGGCCAATCGAATCGATCTCGCGAGCCGCCGCATACGACAGGTCAATGATGCGATTTTCGACGAACGGACCGCGATCGGTAATCCGCACGGTGGTGACCTTTCCGTTGCTGAGATTCGTGACGCGCACGACCGTATTGAACGGCAGCGTCCGGTGCGCCGCGGTCAGTTTGTACATATCGTATATTTCGCCGTTCGACGCCTGCCGCCCGTGAAACGGCGCGCCGTACCACGAGGCGTTCCCCTCTTCGACCGGTCCATCTGGACGCAGGCTGGACGAAGCACTTCCTTCGCGGCTCGTTGCATCGGACGAAGGCGCGCCGCTCGGCTGGACTGGCGGTTGACGGCTGGCGACAGGGTGGCGTGCGGCACAGCCAGCGAGAAAAGCAGAAGAAAGAAAAATCGTCGCCGCGGCACAGCCAATTTGCGAACCGAATCCTGCTTCCCTTGCGGCGCGCGCCAAGCTCACAGATTCCCACTCATGGCTTTTCCGCTCACGATTGGGGATCCTGCGCCGGTGGGGTTCGCCGCGCCGCCATGCGCGCTTCGAGCTTCGCAGCGGCTTCCGTGAGTTTCACCGACACCTCGCGGAGAAAAGACGCGGTGCGGCGCTCCGTTTCCGGCGCCACTTCTTGCTCGACGTAGTTACGGAGCCGCGTGAGCTCTTCATCCAAGCGGCGGCCGATTTCTTCAAATTTGTCCATAGTGGTATCCCCCGGAAGTCGCGGAGCGATTCCGGTATTATAGGAACGCTCCGCGAGTGCCGCAAGGAGGACCGTTGCCGCTTCCCTATCAGTGGCAGTACCGCATCGATCGTTGGAAGAACTCGATGCGCAGCCTTTTCGGCGGTGGCAATCAACAGCCGCGCCCCAAACTCTGCCCGGCTTGCGGGTCGTTGGTGGGGATTGGCGCGACGCGCTGCCATCAGTGCGGCACGAATCTCACGTTTTCTTTGGCGGCGATCAGCCGTTGGATGTCCGGATTCTTCGGAGACACCAATGCTCCGGTAACAACCGCTCTCCTGATCGCGAATATCTTGATGTTCGGCGTGAGTTGGGTGGCGAGCACGAGCGACGGCGGCGCGGGCGGCCTGCGCATTTTGTGGGGAATGGGCGGCATTACGATGTTCCGCCTGGGCGAGAGTTATGGGCCGGCCATATTCTTTGGGCATCAATGGTACCGGCTGATCACCGCCATGTTTCTGCACGGCGGTCTGATTCACATCGGATTCAACATGATGGCACTGATGCAGTTCGGTCCGGCTTTGGAAGAGCTGTACGGGTCTTCGCGCTATCTGTTCTTTTACATATTCACAGGAGCCTTCGGATTTCTGGTTAGCGCGTATTTTGGCAATCTTTCCTTGGGAGCCAGTGGAGGACTGCTTGGGTTGATCGGCTTGATGCTGGCGGTCACCACCAAACGCGGTGGGTCCTACATGAAGGAGTTGCGGTCGCGGCTCATCACGTCGGTAGTCATCCTGTTTGTGCTGGGTTTTTCCGGGATGGGAATGGATAACGCGGCGCACTTTGCAGGCCTGGTATCCGGATTCGCTCTCGGGAAGATGTTCGCGGACCGCCAGCCCGTCAACGCCCGCGAGCAGCAGGTCGCTTATGCCCTCGGGTGGCTTGCCGCCGTGGCGGTGGTCGCGAGCTTCGTTCTGATGATTTTGCACTACCGTGATCCGCTGCCCGGTTCGTAAGGGCGGCACTCGATCGTAACCTAGCGAATGTCAACTCTTACCGCACCGCCGCGCATCCAGTTACCCTGGACCTCGCGGAATGCGCTACTCTGGTGCTCAGGCCAACCGATCGCGCAATGGAACCTCACTCAATCGTCGTCGTCAGTCTTCACACGCCCAAAGAGAAAGTCTGGGGCGAGCTGCTGGCCATCAACACGGCGGGCATCACCCTTCGCGGGATTGACCTGAACTCCTTCGACCACTTCATTCGCCAGATCAATGAGCCTGACACCGAGCGCGTCGGCGTCCCCACGCTCTTTTTCCCCATGACGCGGATCGAGCGGATCACCCTCGACGAACCCTCGGGCTCTATTCCATCCATGGACGAGCTTTTCAATCGCAAGGTCGGACGGTCTCTGATCGAGTATCTGGCCCAGTTCGCCTGATCTGCGTTATCCTCAGGCACAATGCAAGGCCGCATCTGGACAGTACCCAACCAAATCACACTGCTGCGTCTCGGCTTCCTGCCGGTTTTTCTCAGCTTAATTTCCTATGAGGACTATAAATGGGCTCTTCTTGTATTAGTCGTCTCGGGGTTGAGCGACCTCTTCGACGGCTGGCTCGCACGCCGCCTCAATCAACGTTCCTCGCTGGGCGCATACCTCGACCCGATCGCCGACAAGCTTCTGCTCTCTTCGTCCTTCGTTATTCTCGCGTACAAGCACCAGATCCCTTGGTGGCCCACCATCATCGTCTTGAGCCGCGACATACTCATTCTGGTAGTCGCTATCGTCATTATTCTCATCTCCGGATATCGCCCATTTCCTCCCAGCATCTTTGGCAAGCTGACCACGTTTTTCGAGATTGTGCTCGTCTTCACTGTCGTGCTGGTCGCGGCGTATCCAGCCGCGGGCTTTAGTCTCGTGATTCACGCGCTGTTTTACGTCGTGGCGGCCTTCGCGAGCATTTCTGCGCTGCAATATTCCTTCGCCATCACGCGCCACCCGGCTAACTCCTAGACGCAACCTTCGCGCGTGATTTCGCCCGCTCGTACGCTTGGCTCAGCCATCACAGGGCATCACGCAGGTCTTCCGCGGAGCCAATCTCGAAAGAACGCCAACGAGTCCCCGGGCCGTGGCTTTCCGGGTCCAGCCGAGGATCGGACATCGCACGGCGCAGCAACTCCGGCGGCATGGGCTCGATTTTGAAAATGATCGAATTGGGCGTGCCGATCGCGCGCGTGACGGGTAAAGCGGCGAAAATCTTGGCCTTCCGGTAGAAGCCCAGCAGACCGAACATGGGCCGCGACGTGACGTGGGGCCAGCGATCCAGCTCCTGGCCGATCATCGCGGACCACTGTTTCATTTCGTCCGTGGTGCGGTGCATCTTCGGCCGGTCCGGCTTCTTCGTTTTGCGCTTCATGCGGAGAAGGCTTTCAGAATGCGGGTCGCTTAGATCGGCATCGAAGCTGGGCCGCTGGGCGGCAGCAGGAGCTTCGGTTCTGTCAGCGATTGGACCTGCTCCAGCGAAGCATCCGGCGCAAGCTCGCGCAGCACGAGCCCCTGCGGCGTTACGTCGATTACCGCAAGTTCGGTAACGATGTGATCCACAACTTCCACGCCGGTGAGCGGCAGCGAACACTTCTTCAATATTTTAGGCTTGTTGTCACGCGTGGCGTGCTCCATGGCGATGAACACGCGCTTGGCGCCCGCGACCAGGTCCATCGCCCCACCCATGCCCTTCAACATTTTCCCCGGGATCGCCCAGTTCGCGAGCGTTCCCTTTTCATCGACCTGCAGCGCGCCGAGCACCGTGAGGTCCACGTGCCCGCCACGAATCATCCCGAAGGAATCCGCGGACGAAAAGTAACAAGTCCCGGGAAGTTCCGTGACAGTTTCTTTTCCAGCATTGATCAGGTCCGGATCGATTTCGGACTCCAACGGATACGGCCCAACCCCAAGCATGCCGTTCTCCGATTGCAGAATCACGTCCATGCCTCCGGGAACGTAGTTGGCGACCAGCGTGGGCATGCCGATGCCGAGATTGACGTAGTAACCATCGCGCAGTTCCAGCGCAATCCGCCGCGCGATCCGTTCCCGTTTTTGTTCTTCGGTCAGCGCCACGACATTTCCTCTTTGCCTTCCCTGTCTGGCTTTGCTACTTTCGAGTGGTGCGGCGCTCGATGCGTTTTTCGTAGCGCGATCCCTGCAAAATCGCATCGACAAAAATCCCCGGCGTATGAATCTGGTCCGGCGGCAGTTGCCCAAGCTCGACAAGTTCTTCCACTTCAGCGACGACGTAGTCCGCCGCCGTGGCCATCATCGGATTGAAATTGCGCGCCGTCTTGCGGTAGATCAGGTTCCCCCACCGGTCGCCCTTCCATGCTTTGACGAACGCAAAATCTCCGCGCAATCCGCGCTCCAGAACGTACGCCCGCCCTTCGAACTCTCGCGTCTCCTTGCCTTCCGCCACCATCGTGCCGAAACCCGTCGGCGTATAAAACGCCGGAATCCCCGCGCCGCCCGCCCGGATGCGCTCCGCAAACGTCCCCTGCGGATTCAACTCCACTTGCAGCTCACCGCTCAGCACGAGCTGTTCAAACAGTTTGTTTTCGCCCACGTAGGTCGAGATCATTTTCTTGACTTGGCGGCTCTGTAACAGCACACCGATCCCGAAGTCATCCACGCCCGCATTGTTGCTGACGATGGTGAGGTCCTTGGTTCCTTTGCGCCGCACCGCCGCGATCAGATTCTCCGGAATGCCGCACAGTCCGAACCCACCCATCAAAATTGTCGCGCCGTCCGACAATCTCTGGATGGCGGCGTCAGCGGAAGCGATGCGTTTGTCCATGCGTGCCCGTATTCCCGCTGCAGTTTACCGCAAATCGAAAGGAAAAATAGGAACCGAGAAGCTTAGCTCCTAGTTGCCGCCTTTGCGTCCTTCCACTGTAACGACGGTGCAACGATCGTGAGATGGAGCGGCATCTTTGCAGTGCTCTTCGGCCATTTTTCTCGCCTCTTTTTCCGTGCGACGCCCAAAAACATAACCGTAGTGCCCGCTCGCGGAAACCGCGAAGGCCTTGTACGGAGGCATCGTCAAGAAAGTGCGAAACTCTTCGCGCGCGGTCGGCGAAAGCTCGCTAGGCGCACTAACGTCGGGAGGGGTGGGAAGAGGCAGTAGCGCGGTGCGAAGGGTAAGATTTTGGCCCGCCAGGAAACCATCCACCATCGGCGTCCAGATCGGAATTCCTCCCAGCGAAAACAATCCGTGACCATCTTTGCGGTACGCCGCTGCGCGGATGAAGGCGGCTTTCCCGCCCGCCGTGGTAAAAGCTTGGAAAAATTGCGCCGCGATCGGCGGCCCAAAGAAATGGTCGTTGTCCGAGTACACCCAAAGCATGGGTATCCGCGATTTCTTCCCGAAGTCGAAAAAGGCCCGCACCAATTGGTCGGGGTTGCAGACCTCATCTGGTTTTCTCGACCCGCGGCCCCCGGCAAAACTGATACCGGCGACAAGGCCGGGTGGCGGATCGGCTGTGAGCGCCACCGTGGCAAATCCCCCGGCCGATACGCCGACGGCGATGATCCGGGATGCGTCCACTTCAGGGAGTTTCGAAAGGTACGCGATCGCGGCGCGCAAATCTCTGGCAGATTCCTTGCCGGAATCGTAGTAGTCCGCTCGCGGCGAACAGGCGTGAGCATCCTCCTCGAAGCCTCCGCCTGAGTCGCCGTAACCCCTGCGCATCACGATCACCGCTACCCAACCTCTGCGCGCAAATTCCCTGGCCTGTGGAATCAGTCCCCACGGCGTCATTCCTGCGCGCTGGTCGGCTTCTCGCGGAGTCCCGTGACTTAGCAAAGCCAGCGGATGCGGTCCCGGCTCGTAGGGACGCACCATCACGGCTTCCAGGCCTTTCTTACCGGCTTCCGGCATAGGAATGCGGAGCGTCTGCTCGACGAGGCTCTGCGCATGCGCCTGAGCAGGAACTGCGGCGCAGAAAATCACGCTGAAAATCAGGCGGTGCAGCTTCATAGTCCGCGGAGGAGTTTATACAGTTCGTTGGCGGCGTCAAAGTCGGCTTCGAGTTCGCGGGAGGCGAGCCGTTCGCGCAAATCATCGAGCCGGTGCGAGAGCAGGTCGAGCGCGGCGGAAAGAACTTCGCGATTGGTGAGCACGATGTCGCGCCACGTCGAGTACGGACTCCCCGCAAGCCGCAAAGAATCGCGCAGCCCGGGCCCCGCGACCGTGATCGGCAATCCGTTTTCGTCGAGCCGGTCGTACAAAAACGACGCTAGCGCAACGGCCACCAGTTGCGGCAAATGCGAAGCCAGCCCGACGGCGTAGTCGTGCTGCTGCGCGCCCAGCCAAAGCACGCGAGCCCCAATTTTCTCCAGCAGCTTCAGAAATGCCGACACTCGCGCATCGCGCGGTGCAGTGGCTTCGCCGATCACCGCATACGCTGCGTCGCGGAAAAGATCTGCATCCGCATTCGCGATCCCGGCCACTTCCCTTCCCGCCATGGGATGGCCCGCTAGGAAAAGCGGCGCCGGTGGCCGCGAGAACAGCTCTTCGGCGGTCTGCACAATGCGCATCTTCGTGCTACACGCATCGGTCACAAGCGCTCGGCGCGGAGCCGACCGCGCAATCTCCGGAAGCAGATCGATCGTGACGCTGATGGGAAGCGCGACAAAAATCAGATCGGCGTCGCGAAGCGCCAGCGTAAGATCGCCGCAGGAGACTTCCGCGAACGCGCCGCTCGCCTGGGCCGCGCGCGCCACATCCGGCCGGTCCCAGCCGGAAATGTGCAGGTCGGTGGCGTACTTGCGCAGAGCCATCGCAAACGATCCACCGATCAGCCCAGTGCCGAGGATCGTTACGCGGTTGATCAGATGAGGAGTCATGCGGAAGAGTTCAAGCGATACGCCGCCCGATCGCGGGAGCAATGATGCGCAACTCGTTCATCAGCTGCGAGAATTGATTCGGATCGAGCGATTGCGCGCCGTCGGAGAGCGCGTGATCCGGATCGTTGTGCACCTCGATCAGCAAACCATCCGCGCCCGCCGCCACTGCCGCGCGCGCCATTGGCGGCACCTTGTCGCGCCGGCCGGTGCCATGCGAAGGATCGCCAAACATCGGCAGATGAGAGAGCTTCTTGACCACTGGGATCGCAGCGATGTCGAACGTGTTGCGCGTGTACGTCTCAAACGTGCGGATGCCGCGTTCGCACAGAATCACATCGTAGTTCCCGCCGGCTAAAATATATTCCGCGCTCAGCAGCAGCTCTTCCATGGTCGCGGACATCCCGCGCTTCAGCAGTACCGGCTTGCGAACTTCCCCAAGCGCCCGCAACAAATGGTAGTTCTGCATGTTGCGCGCGCCGACCTGAAAAATGTCTACGTATCCGCCCATCATCTGGATTTGCGATGGGTCCATCACTTCGCTGACGGTGAACAGCTTGTGTTTCTCGGCCGCTTCCTTCATGAGCTCGAGGCCTTTTTCGCCCATCCCCTGAAAAGCGTACGGTGAAGTGCGCGGCTTGAACGCCCCGGCGCGCAGAATTTTTGCGCCAGCCTTCGCCACGCTCTCCGCAACGGAGTTAATCTGCTCTCGCGATTCCACCGAGCACGGTCCGGCGGCAACCACCACATCGTTTCCGCCGATTCGCACACCGCGTCCCAAATCGACGATCGTGCCTTCCGGCTTGAACTGCCGGCTGGCCAGCTTGAACGGTTGCGTGATGCGCATCACCTCGCGCACGCCGTCGAGCAGCTCGAAATCCCGATGATCGAAGTCGCGGTGTACGCCCACCGCGCCCAAAACCGTGTGCGACTCGCCGGTCGAGCGATGCACGTTGAAACCGCTGGCGACCAGCCGGTCGATCACGTGCTGAATTTGGACGTCCGAGGCCCCCTCTTGCATCACAATAACCATAGCCGTCTACGACTCCTATGACTTCGGTTCCTTACCGTCTCCGGAGTGCATCGCTTCGCGTTCCGCCGAACGCGCCTCGTCGATAATCCGCTCGAACAGCCGCCGAATCGCCGCATCCGACAGCGGCCCCGGATTCACGCGCTCTGCATTCTCCAGCACTTCGCGCTCGCGTTCCGGCTGATACAGCGGCAAGTGCTCGCTCTGCTTGATCTTGCCGATCTCCAGAGCGCAGCGCGAACGTTCATTCAACAACTCCACGAGTCTGCGGTCGATTTCATCGATGCGGCGTCGCCAATCACTGAGCGTCATGTCGCAACCTCGCGACGCGATAGCCCGCGACGGGCGGCTTCTTTCAGCGATCGCACCCTCGCGCCAAGAGCCGAAGCCGCAGCATCAATCGCCGCAGCCGACGCACCGTCAGTTGCCGTCGCTCGTTCGATCTCCGCCACCAGCGCCGAACCCACCACCGCGGCATCGGCAAGCCCACCAAGCACCGAAACATGCCCGGGCAGCGAGATACCGAATCCCACCGCGATCGGAAGTTGCGTAACCGCGCGCGCCCGTCGCAAAAGTGCCGGTAAATCATCGGGCAGCGTGTCCTTCGCGCCGGTCACACCCGTCCGCGAAATCAAGTAAAGAAACCCAGACGTGCAACCTGCAATCGTCGCTAGCCGTTCGTCCGTCGAAGTCGGCGCACCAAGAAACACCGTATCGAGATTGCGCGCGCCAAGGATTCGCCGGTATTCGCCCGATTCCTCCGGCGTAAGGTCGGTGATCAATGCGCCATCTGCGCCCGCCGCCGACGCCGCAGCCGCAAACTTCTCCAGCCCCATCTGCAGCACCGGATTGTAGTATCCGAAAAGAACCAATGGCACCTGCGACGTCTGCCGGATTCGCCGCACAAGATCCAGCACGCCCGCCAGCGTTGTTCCCGCCTTTAGCGCCCGCTCGGACGCTCGTTGGATCGTCGGACCATCCGCCAGCGGATCGCTAAACGGTATTCCCAGCTCGATGATGTCCGCGCCCGCATCCGCCAGCGCCAGCACAAACCGGTGCGTCGCATCGAGCGACGGATCACCCGCCGTAATGTACGCGACGATGCCCAGCTCGCCGGAATCGCGCAACTCCGCGAACCGTTTGGAAATACGAGTCGGATTGCGATTCGCCGCGTTCATGGTTTTTGCAAAGACTAGAGATTAGAGCAGGCGCGAGTAGGTGTCCATGTCCTTGTCGCCGCGGCCGGAGAGATTGAGGATTACGAGGTCGTCCTTGGTGAATTGGGGCAAACGCTCAATCAGGCCGGCAATCGCATGCGCGGATTCAAGCGCCGGGATAATGCCTTCTTTGCGCGCGAGCAAGCGCGCTGCAGCCAGCGCTGCTTCGTCGGAGACCGCCGCATATTCGGCGCGGTGCTGATCGGCGAGCCACGCATGCTCCGGGCCGATGGCGGGATAGTCGAGCCCTGCGGAAATGGAATGCGTCGTCGCGATCTGTCCGTCGCCATTCTGCAAGACGTACGTGTACGTGCCTTGTAGCACGCCGGGACGCGCGCCTGCATAACCCTGCGCAGCCCCAAGCCGCGCGGCATGCTCGCCCAGCTGGCCGCCTCGGCCCGCCCGCCTCGATGCCTACCAGTTTTACGGACGCGTCGCGCAAAAATGCATGGAAGAGGCCGATCGCGTTCGAGCCTCCTCCCACGCACGCATACAGATGCGTCGGTAGCCGCCGCTCCGCGGCAAGGACCTGTTCGCGCCCTTCCCGGCCGATCACCGACTGAAAATCGCGCACCATCGTCGGATATGGATGCGCCCCAAGCACCGAGCCGAGCAGATAGTGCGTGCTGCGCACGTTGGTCACCCAATCGCGCATCGCCTCGTTGATCGCATCCTTCAGCGTGCGGCTGCCGGCTTCAACGCCCACCACCTGCGCGCCCAGCATCCGCATGCGCGCCACGTTGAGCGCCTGCCGCGCCATGTCTTCCGTGCCCATGTACACGACGCACTCGAGGCCGAGATGCGCGGCGATTGTTGCCGACGCCACGCCATGCTGGCCCGCGCCGGTTTCCGCGATGATCCGCAGCTTGCCCATCTTTACGGCCAACAATCCCTGTCCGATGGCGTTGTTAATCTTGTGCGCGCCAGTGTGCAGCAGGTCCTCGCGCTTCAGGTAGATTCGCGGCCCGCCGAGATGCCCCGTCAAGCGCGAGGCAAACTGCAACGGCGTGGGGCGGCCGGCAAAATTCTTCAACAGCCCGTGAAATTGCGCCTGAAATTCCGAATCGGCTTTCGCAAGTTCGTACGCGCGCTCCAGCTCGAAGAGCGGAACCATCAGCGTCTCGGGCACATAGCGCCCGCCGTACGGGCCAAAGCGCCCGGGAACCGCCGCCGGAATTTGAACTTCTGTGCTCATTGCTCTCTACCTTGCTCCCGCTGCGGCCAGCTCGCGACTGGCACGCGCAACTTCTTGAAAAAACTCACGCATCTTCCCGTGATCTTTCTTTCCCGGCCGCGCTTCCACGCCGCTGGCCACGTCCACCGCCTGCGGCCGGACGGCGCGAATCGCGTCAGCCACGTTTTCCGGCGTCAGGCCTCCGGCCAAAATAATAGGTCGCCGGGTCGCTGCACGGCGCGCGAAAGCCCAATCCGTCGTGTAACCAGTACCGCCATATTGGCCTGCGCGCATTGCGTCCAACAAAAACCCTGAGACCTTGCGAAATTTCCCGAGGTCCGAGAGCGAAAGATCCGGCGTCACCCGGAACGCCTTGATCACCGGAACGTCTTTCGCGCAAAGCGCGACGTCACGCGGGCTCTCGTCGCCATGCAACTGCACCGCCGAAAGCTGCAACGCTCTAGCCAGCGCCACCACCGCCGCCGGCTTCCAGTTCACGAAAACTCCCACGGCTTCTACGCCCACAGGAAGCCCCTGCCTCAGCTTCCACGCCTCCGCCGGAGCGATGACGCGCGGGCTCTTTTCGTAAAAATTGAATCCCAGCGCATATGCACCCAGTTCGCACGCGGCCCGCGCGTCGCGCCTGTTCCTGATACCGCAAATTTTCACACCAACCATCGCCGGGCCACCTACTCCGCCGCTCGCCCTGCGCCCAGCAGCTCCACAAGCGCAGCGCCCGGATCAGGAGCCAGCATCAGTTGCTCGCCAATCAGAAACGCGTCGAAGCCCGCTGCACGCAGGCGAACCAGATCGGCGTGCGTGCGAAGCCCGGATTCGCTCACCGCGATGCAATCCTCTGGAATGCGCTCGACCAGCTCGAAGGAAGTCTCCACGCGCACGCTGAGCGTCTTCAGGTCGCGATTGTTGACGCCAATAATCCGCGCCTCGGCGGCCATAGCACGATCGAGCTCCGCTGCCGTGTGCACCTCTACCAGAGGCTCCATGCCTATTTCGCGCCCCAACTCGATAAGCTCGCGCAGCAAACCGTCGCCTAGCGCCGCGACGATCAGCAGAAAACTGTCCGCATCGTTGGCCCGCGCCTCCCACACCTGCCAGGGGTCGAAGATGAAATCCTTGCGAAGCACAGGCAGCGCGATCTCTTTCCGCGCATCCCGCATATTCTTTAGCGAGCCGCCAAAAAACTCCGGCTCGGTCAGAACCGACAGCGCCGCCGCGCCTGCCGCCTCCAGACCACGCCCCAACACAACCGGATCGAACGGATCGCGCAGTACCCCGCGAGACGGCGACGCTGGCTTCAACTCGGCGATGACGTTTAGCCCTGCCCGGCAAAGCGCCCCGGAGAAATCGCGCAGCGGAGTAGCCGCCTTCACACCGTATTTCAGCACCGTTTCCGGCACCACCTGCTTGCGATGGTCCACCGCGGCCCGCCGCGCCTCCAGAATGCGGTCTAGCACCGTTCCCGTGTTAGCGTGAGCAGACATTTGCGTAAGTTTGTATGCTAGGGGTCGCAGATGAGCGTGTCAAATATACAAGACGGCCGGCAAATTGAGATGCCGAGGAGACTAAATGAAGTTTGGCGACGAGTACGGCGCACTGCTAAAGGCAATCGCCGACAAAGCGGACACGATGGCGATGGGCTATTTTCGCGCGATAGGAATGCGCGTCGAGAGAAAGGATGACGGCACCGCGGTCACGGAGGCGGACCGCGCCATCGAAGAAATGGCGCGAGCGAAAGTGGCGGCCAGCGGCATCCCACTCGACGTCTTCGGCGAAGAGATGGGCGAGGGCGAAGCGAAACCCTCGAATCGCCCGGCCCAGCCCCGCCTGATCATCGATCCGATCGACGGCACCGAAGAATTTTCTCGTGGCATTCCCACCTTCGGAACGCTGCTGGGCATCGAACGCGAGGGCGCCATTGTGGCCGGCATGGCCAGCGCGCCTGCGCTGGCAGCTCGCTGGTGGGCTTACCGCGGCGAGGGCGCCTTTCGTAGCGGACAGAGAATTCACGTCTCGAATACCGCGCGCCTCAGCGAAGCGATGGTCTTCACCACCGGCACCGGCCCCAGCAAGGGCAAAGAAGCCCGCGAAAAAATACGGCGCCTCGCCGACGCCGCCCGCAACGGCCGCGCCCTGGGCGGATTTTGGCAGCACATGCTGGTAGCAGAGGGAGCCATCGACACCGCTCTGGACTGGACGTCGAAGCCTTGGGACCTCGCGCCCCTCGGCATCATCGTCGAAGAGGCCGGCGGTCGCTCCACGAACCTGCAGGGCGAGCGCACCATCTACTCCGGAGACTTCGTGAGCACTAACGGAAAAATCCACGACGAAGTATTGCGACTCTTGCGTTAGGTAGCAGACTCCGGCCAAGCCCGCTATTCTCGCTCGCCAAATTGGGCGTTCCACCACGGTCAGCGCGCACCTAGTCTGCTGACGTACAATTCCTCGATGGAGAAATTCGCATGACCCTTTCCGCGCAAGCCCAAAAAGCCGAGCAACTCCGCAAACTCCACCACGGCCCGCAGATCCTCGTACTTCCCAACGCCTGGGACGTCGCCAGCGCACGCATCGTCGAAGGCCTCGGCTTCCCCGCCATCGCGACCACCAGCGCCGGCATCGCCGCCACGCTCGGCTACCCCGACGGGCAACGCATTTCTCGCAACGAAATGCTTGAGGTCGTCGCCCGCATCGCCTCTGCCGTGCGTGTTCCCGTCACCGCCGACTTCGAGGCCGGCTACGGCACGTCGCTTGAAGACATGGCTGATTCCGCCAAGGCCCTCGTCTCAGCGGGCGCCGTCGGCCTAAATCTAGAAGATGTCACCGGCGACGACGAAGCCTCTCACGTTGCTCTGCCCCTGCAAGTCAACAAGATCCAGACGATCCGCGACGCCTCGTCTTCCGCCCTTGGCGTCCCGCTCGTCGTCAATGCCCGCACCGACGTCTACCTGATGCCCATCGGCCCCGAAGCAACTCGCTTCGATCGCACCGTCGAACGCCTCCGCGCCTACCACCAAGCCGGCGCCGACTGCGTCTTCGCACCCGCCGTCCGAGACGCCGCAACCATCGGCAAGCTCGTCAAAGCTGTCGGCTGTCCCCTTAACATCCTGCTCATGGCCGGTTGCCCTTCCATACCTGAACTGCAAACGCTCGGTGTCGCTCGCGCCAGTGCGGGCTCCGGTCTAATGCGCGCCGCGCTCGGTTATGCATGTCGCGTCGCAAAAGACCTGGCCGAAACCGGTTCGCTCGACTCAATGCTCGACGGCGCCGTCCCATTCGCGGACCTCATGCAACTCCTCAAGCGTAAAAATTCGTAGTGCGATCCCAGAGATGCCCGACACCGCAAAGCTGCTGCGCATCCTGAACGAAGAGATTGTCGCGTGCCATCGCTGCCCACGCTTGGTCGTTTACCGTGAAAAAGTCGCGCGCGAAAAGCGCCGCGCTTATCGCGACTGCGTATACTGGGGCAAGCCGGTCCCCGGATTCGGCGAGCCCCAAGCGCATCTCCTGATCGTTGGCCTAGCTCCAGGGGCGCACGGCTCCAATCGCACCGGTCGCCCGTTCACCGGCGACCACTCCGGCGTATTCCTCTACCAAGCGCTATACGACGCCGGCTTCGCCAATCAGCCCACCGCACTGCGTCTCGATGATGGCCTCCGCCTGCACGACGCCTACATAACCGCGGCAGCTCGCTGCGCCCCGCCAGACAACAAGCCCCTCCCCGCGGAACTCCTGAACTGCCGCGAATATCTCGAACGCGAAATAAAGATTCTGAAGCCGAAAGCCGTCCTAGCGCTGGGCAAGATCGGATGGGATGTGTATCTCGGAATCTTGAAGCATCAAGGCGTGCTTGCCTCACGCGCAGCGCATCCCTTCGCTCATGGAGCAGAGGCGGACTTCCCCGCCGTAGGCGTGCGCTTGTTCGGCGTCTACCACCCCAGCCAGCAAAACACGCAAACAGGCCGCGTCACCCCCGCCATGTACGCCCAAGTCCTGCGCCGCATCCGGCGTTTCCTCGAACGCAGCTAGCTCGAACCACGCAAATCCGCTCTCGTGCGACTGTCGGCGCAAACTTGCGCACCGATGCCGTCACCCGACACTCCAAGCCACCTTCCCATCACTCCATCCGATGGGAATCTGCAAAAGCCATTGAATCAGCACTTTGGAGGCGCCACCAAAAGGCAGCGATGGCTCCTCGAGTGCTCCTGCAACATCCCGAGAGGGAGAAACCATGAAACGCATCCGATACTTCGCCAAGGCTGCTAGCATCATCGCCATAGCCATCGGCTCAACCGTTCTGGCAACTGCGGCCACCGCTCAGGAGCCTCCACAAGATTCCCCGTCATCCACTCAGGATCGGCCGACTTCCAAACCCGCCGACGGCCGCCGCAGCGCTGATCTCCCAGTAGAAGCCTACGCGGTCACTCCGGGAACGAAGTTCCTGGTGCGACTGGAAGATGAGCTGGACACCAAAGGCACCCGCGAGAACAGCAAGTTCAAGGTGAAGACGCTCGAGCCGCTGGAAGCCGGCAGTGGCATCTATCTGCCGCCTGGAGCCGAGATTCGCGGCCACGTCAGCCGCGTCGAGTCCGCCGGAATCGCGGGCCGCGCTCGCATCTGGCTCACGTTTGACGACGTTCGGACCAAGTTCGGCGAGCTCCCCATCGTCGCCGAGGTCGTCAGTGTCCCCGGCGACCACAGCGTCAAGACCGGCGGCCCGCAGCGCGAGGGCTTGATCGAAGGCCGCACCAGCACGCAAGAAAGCGCCGCCGAAGCGGCGGCCGCAGGCGCAGCCCTCGGCGCCGTAAAAGGCGTGAAGGACAAAGACAAGAAGGAAGTCGCCGAGGGCGCAGCCGCCGGTGCCATCGCCGCCTACTTGATGGAAACCGGCCGCGGCCACGATCTCGACCTCCCCAAAGGCGCCAAGCTCGAACTAGAACTCGAGCGCGCCCTTTACCTCGTCAAGGAATAACACGCGCCTGTCGGCCGCACACGTGCACAATTGCTGTAGCCGCCCTCTTAAAGAGGGCGGGGTTTAGATTGCAACTCACCCATACCATCACGGCGATACAGGTCGAAGCCCGGCAACTCCTGCTTCCCGTCGAAAATTACCCAGCGCGCACACAAAGCATGGATTACGTTCCACCTAAATCCCGCGGTCTGAAGACCGCGGCTACAGCCTTTGGCTTCCTCCCCAACCCCGCTTGGCAACTGCCCATGCTCTTGTTACAGTCGAACCACCAGCCTGCGCAGGCGTCTAACAACGAAGACTGGCTACTATGGAGAGGCTGAGCCGCATGGGCGACGAAACAAAATCAGCGGTGCGCGCGGTCGAAACCGGCGAGCGCAAGGACCGCGTCCTGATTGTCGAGGACGAAGACAACGCGCGAAAGGGCTACGAGCAGCTCCTCCAAAAATGGGGCTATGAAGTTCTCGGTGTGCCCACCGCCGAAGACGTGCTGGCCAAGTTCGGCACGTTTCAGCCCGACACGCTCATCGCCGATGTCGAGTTGCCGGGAATGAATGGCCTGGACCTCCTCAAGCAGCTTGGCTCAGACCTGAATGGCGTGCCCGCGATCATCATCACCGGCAAGGGCAGCGACGAACGCGCGGTCGCGGCCATCGAGGCCGGCGCCTTTTGGTACATCGAAAAACCAATGAAGGCTCCGGTGCTTCGCGCGCTCTTGGATCGCTGCCTGGAAAAAGCGCGCGACACTCGCCAGCTCGCCGTGCTGCAACGCCAACTCCGCGAAACCGGCCGCCTGGGCGATCTCGTCGGCGCATCCAAAGGCATGCAAGAAGTTATGCGCATCGTCGAGATGGCCGCGCCCAGTTCCGCCTCTGTGCTCATCACTGGTGAGACCGGATCGGGCAAAGAGATCGTCGCCAGAAGCATTCACAAACTTTCCCCTCGAGCGTCCGGCCCCTTCGTCGCCATCAACTGCTCCGCGATTCCCGAGACCTTGATGGAAAGCGAGATCTTCGGCCACGAGCGCGGCGCCTTCACCGGCGCTGCCGAGCGTCGCATTGGCTGCTTCGAGCTAGCCGATGGCGGTACGCTACTGCTCGACGAAATCGGCGAGATGCCTGCGCCGACCCAAGCGAAACTCCTGCGCGTCCTGGAAGACCGCAAAGTGCGCCGCCTCGGCAGCAAGAGCGAAACGCCCGTGGACGTCCGCGTGCTCGCCGCTACCAACAAAGATCCGGAGCAAGCCGTGGGCACTGGCCAGTTGCGTCAGGATCTCTTCTTCCGCTTGAACGTCTTCCATATCCATTTGCCGCCCTTGCGCGAGCACAAAGACGACATCCCGCTTCTCGTTGAGCATATCCTTCGCGATGTGAACGCAAAACACGGCAAGCACGTTCGGGACATCGGCGCGGAAGTCATGGACATTTTCATGAGCCACACCTGGCCGGGCAACGTCCGCGAGCTGCGCAACGTGCTCGAGCGTTCGACCATCATGTGCGAGAAAGACCTGATCACGCGAAGCTGCTTGCCCGATGAGTTCGGCAAGTCGCAAGCCAAGGGCCCCAGCGATCTTTCCACCATCAAATTTCCCGTCGGCACTACCGTGGACGCCATGGAGCGCGAACTGATCCTGCAAACCCTGAACGCCACTGGCAATAACAAAACACGCGCCGCCGACCTGCTGGGAATCAGCCTGAAAACATTGCACAATAAGCTGAAAGAATACGGCGGAGAGCGCGCCGAGGCGGAATAGAGACGCACGATGCAGCTCCGGCTGCGCACAAAACTTACCCTGGTGATGACGGGTCTAGTCCTGCTCGTCGTCGTTGTGTTGTCCGGCGTATTTGTCGCCCAACTGCTCCAGCAAGTGCTCCAACAAACCGACAAGCGCACCCACGAGATCGCGCATGAAATATTCGAGCAAGCCCAGCGCGCCCTCACCGACGCGGCCGGTGAAGGCCTGCGGCCCATATCCAACGATCCGGACGACATTCACGAATACGTTTGGCAAGCCTTCAAGATCGACGAGGGACTCCACGCCCAACTGAAAACGGCAAAAGAGACGCCGTCCGTCTATGAGGTATCCATCACGGATCAAGCGGGAATGGTTCTGGTCTCGACCGACGAATCCTTGCCGGGAAAGTTGCTGCCACGACGTTTGCCTCTGTCCCAGCTCACCCAGCGCGGTACTTTGCACCAGGTGAAGGTGCTGGCCGGCCCGCCGAAAATTTACGAACTGGATTTCGCGTTCAGCAAAGGCGGGCAGCCATTCGGTGAAGTGCGCGTGGCGGTGTCCTCGGGACTTTTGCTCGAAGAAATTTTCCCCAGCGTAAGGAAATTCGGCACCATCGTGCTCCTAGCGTTGTTGATCTCGACGGTTCTGGCGGCGGCCGTCAGCAGTGCAACTCTGGCACCCTTGCGCGACATCTCCGCGCAGTTGGACCGCATCTCCGCCGGCCAATTCGACGTGCCTTCTCCCGAAGTGAAAGGATTTGTGGCCGGCAGCGACGAGCTGAACCAAGTCAGCCGCAAGATCACCCAAGTCGGCCAGCAGCTCCGCGGCGTGCACGAAATCTTCAGCACCATGCGCGAAAACATGAATTCCGTGATGGCCGGTATGGAAGATGGCCTGCTCTTGTTCACACGCGAAGCGCGCGCGGTCATGGTGAGTCCCGCAGCGGAAAAATTTCTCGGCGCTCCGGCCGGGCACTTCCTCGGCCGGCGCGTGAATGAAATCTTTCCGGTCGGACATCCTCTGCACGAGGTGCTACAAATTCAAGGCGATGAGCTCAGCGAGATCGCGGCGGAAACCGACCTGCACACCATCGAGGGGCCAAAGCGAGTCAGCGTCAGCGTACAGGCCATCCTGGAAGACGGCGCGCGCATGGGCGCGCTGGTCACGTTGCGCGACCTCGACTCCATCGAGAGCATAAACACGCAACTGCAAGTGAGCGAACGCCTCGCCGCGCTGGGCCGCATCACCGCGGGCGTGGCGCATGAAGTCAAGAACCCGCTGAACTCGATGAGGCTGTGGCTCGAAAATCTGAAAGAGTCTCTGCCGGCCGAAGCCGACAGCAACGCCCAGCAGGCCGTTCAGGTACTCGACAAGGAGATCGACCGCCTGGATGCCGTCGTCAAGCGCTTCCTCGACTTTACGCGCCCGATGGAAATTCGCCTCGAGGCCACACAACTCGCCGACATTCTGAAAGACGTAGTCGAGGTGGCGCAGCCCCAGTTGCGCAAGACCAAAGTAGAAGTGGCACAACTCTTGCCCATCGATGTGCCCGAAGTGTACGTGGATCGCGGCTTGCTAAAGCAAGCGGTGCTGAACCTGGTGCTGAATGCCGTCGAGGCCATGCCGAACGGCGGCAAGCTGCACGTGGTGTTGAGCCGCCGCGGCGAGATGGCGGAAATCACCGTGGGCGACACGGGAAAAGGGATTCCCCTGGAAAACCGGCAGAAAATCTTCCAGCTTTTTTTCACCACGCGGCCCGGTGGAAGCGGAATCGGTCTGGCCAGCACGTTCCGAATTGTACAGCTTCACAACGGTTCGATAGACTTTACGTCGGAGGTCGGCCGGGGAACGACGTTTCGAATCGAGCTACCTCTCGCGGCGTGATGATGAAGCACACATCCATGCAGTTTCTGGCCGGCTCGCGTTGCGCCCATTCGCGCGCAATACTCGCCGCGTTGTGTGGCTTGGCAGTCGCGCTCACCGGATGCGCCGAACGCAAAGCCAAAGCCCGGGCGTTTCCGTGGGCCAGCGTCGCGATGGCGCGGCCAGTCCTTCCAAAAATCGCGGACTTAACCAGCTACGAAACGTCCGATTCGTTTCCCGAGCTTGAGCTCGACGTTCCGCCGCCGCCCTCTCCGCTTGTGCTCGTAAACGGCACGCCGCAGCGCCCCCGCGTTCCCGCCGTGGCTTCGGGACCGAACAACGCCGCCAAATTCGAGCCACCGCAGATCGTTCCGCAGTTGACGCCGCAAGAAACGCAAGCCGCGCAGCAGCAAACCAACTTGAGCCTTAGCATTGCGGAGCGCAACATCGGCGCTGCGCGAGGCAAAGCCCTGAACGCCACGCAACTCGATCTCGCCTCCAAGGTCCGCAGCTTTGTCACCGAAGCTCGCGAAGCAGCCCACATCGGCGATTGGACCCGCGCCAGCAGCGCGGCAAAAAAAGCCCAAGTCCTCTCCGAAGAGCTCGCGCGCTCTTTGTAGCACTTGTCCGTGGATTTGCCCTCATCGTCCGATTGATCGCCGGACCCGCTCACTTGATCTGGATCCGGTCCACGTTGTCCCAGTTGGACATGTCCGAGAGGATGATCTTATCCCCCACTTTCAGTCCGTCCAGAACTTCGATCGTTTGCACGGATGCACGCCCGAACTTCACGTTGGCGCGTACTGCTCCTGTGCCATCTGTGACCATTCTAAATAGAGAAATCGACGTGTTTGCGGTCCCGTGAACGGGGCGTCCGACGTAGAGAACATTCTCGAGCGTTTCAATGTCAATCGTCCCGTCGATCTGGGAATCTGCACCAACTCCTTCCGGCAGAGCGGTATCAAGAGCAATGTCCACACTGCGAATCCCGTTTGAAGTTGGCGCGCCAATACGGCTGACATGCCCTTTGATGAGGCCCTTACGCGTGTCCACCACAACGTTTTGGTTGGGCTGCACGTCATGAACCATAACGTCAGGCAGCAACAGTCTGGCAACTAAATTCGAGGAATCCTCCGCGCGAAAGAGCGTGCCCAGCCCTCGCACCTGTCGCACCATCGAGCCTCTCTTCACCGTGTCTATCCAAATGGCGGATCGGTCTACATTCGGCGTGTCAACAGGCGCACCGCTGCCAACGCCACGGCTGACTACGCCTTTGACGGCTTGCGCTAGAAGGTTGGACGCCATTTCGCCGGTCATTCTCCCTGCCGTGTCACCAGAAACGCCTTGGGTGGCGCCACTCTGGGGCGAGTTTTGTCCTGTGTTTGGCGCAGCTTTAAGGGGAAAGGTCCACACCGCAAACGTTACGACCAAGGCCAGCCAGCAACCAATGGCCATCAATGAAGTGATCAACCTTGTTCGAGACATACGAACCTCCTTTAGCATGAGTGCTACGCGCTCGGCGAGCTGCCGCTCGACGAGAAATGGTGGTGCGGGAATAGCCGCGGTACGCGCGCGGCCGGTCGTAAACTCGAGCAGGGCTTCCAGATACGGCTTGCGCGCTTTCGTGAGTCTCACAACTTCCAGATCCACAACTTGCTCGAGCGCCAGACGGCTTCCCGCAATGAGCCATGCGATAGCGGGATGAAACCAGAGCGTGGCGCGAATAATTTCTTCAGCCAGGTGATGCGCCCAATCGTTGCGGCGAACATGCAAGAGTTCGTGACACGCAATCGCGGATTGGAATCTCACGTCCATCGACGGGAAACGTTCGGGCAGCAGAATTACCGGCGCTGCGAAGCCGAAAGTGACGGGAGAATCCACATCAACGGAAAGGCGAAACTCGGCGTCTGTGTTCACCTGAACTCGCATTTCTTCGAGAACGGCGGCGGATTCAGCAACCAGGGAAATTGGCGAAGACGCTCGCCGGAACTGGCGAAGCTTCAAAAGACCCAAGGCCAGGAAAACGAATCGCGCCACGATTCCTGCGAGAATTACCGCCCCGAGAATCGGGGCGATGATTTCAAGCCTGGGAAAATACCAGCGCGGAATGCTGGGATTGGATGCCAAGACAAGACTCGAACCGACGGCCGGCGTGAAAGCAATCTCACCAATGCTTTGTAGCCGATGCCAGGGCTGGACCAATGGGAGCATTAGGCTGATCGCAAGAAGCGCCCGCCAATACACGAGGATCACGCGGGGCTGGCGAATCTGGAAAAGGCGCGGAAGAAATCCGCCGGCCAGCACCAGCAGAAACACCTGGACGCTCCAAAACATGAGATTGGAAAACCACAACGGCGCGTTCATCGGCGGCTCCGGGTACCTTCAATTCCCTTCACAAACGGTTATTTTGTCTCCTCGATCATGCGCGCAATTGCCTGCAAATCTTTTTCGCGAATATGGCGCGTCTTGACGAGATGGACGAGCAGTGGCTCGGCGGAACCGTTGAAAACACGATCGATGAATTCCCGTAGCATTCCGCCAATGACCTGATTCTTCGGATGCGCTGGCCGGTAGACGAACGCGCGGTCCTGGCGGCGCTTTTTCAAGTAACCCTTGGTCTCCAAAATCTTCATCATGGTCATGACGGTGGTGTACGCGATCTTGCGGTGCTCGAGCAGTGCTTCGTAAATATCCCGAACGGTGGCGTTCTCGCGCTGCCACACGAGCTTCATGATTTCCAGTTCCTGCGGGGTCAGCGTGGTGTGCTTGGGTCTCATCGTATCCCTTTTCTAGTACTAGTTAATTCGTATGTCAAGAGAAAAATGAAGGAAAATCAAGAGGGGTCGGCTGGTTCAAAAAACGCCCCTGGCCGCCCAAGACCTGCGCGGTAGGAACCGTCCAAACGGATGCGCTAAGATGAAATCATGAAGACTTTCGATGTGGCGATCGCCGGAGGCGGGCTGATTGGCGCTGCGATCGCTCTGGAGCTCGCGCAGGCGGGCTTGCGCGTCGGCGTGTTTGACCGCGGCGAGCCGGGACGCGAAGCGTCTTGGGCCAGCGCTGGCATTTTGTCGCCCGCGCCCGAAAATGCGGGAGCGATTCCGATGGTGCCGCTGGGCAAGGCAAGCCTGGCGTTGTACCCGGAGTTCGTGGCGACGGTCGAGGAAATTTCGGGGCTGAACACTGGCTTTCGCCCCAAAGGAACTGTCGAAGCATTGTTTTCGCGCGACGCTGCGCGTGAATTGAGCGCGCTGATCGCGCTGCACCACGGCTTGGGACTGAAGGCCGAGCCGCTTCGCCCCGAGGACGCGTGCAAGCTGGAACCCGCGCTGAATCCCGATATTGAAGCGGCAGCATTACGGCCGGACGAAGCATCGATCGACAACCGCTTATTGACCAGCACGGTGCTGGAGGCCGCGCGGAAAAGCGGGGTCGAGATTTTTGCGGGCCACGCGGTGAACGCGATCCGGCGCGAAGGCGATCGATGCGTCGGCTTGGAGTTGCAGAACGAAAAAATCTCGACCAAGTGGACGATCGTCGCCGCGGGTTGCTTTTCGTCGAGCATCACCGGGGCGAAAGCATACGCCCCTGTGCGTCCGGCCAAAGGCCAGATGATCGCGCTGCGCACGGACGAGCTGAAAATAGAACGGGTCTTGTGGTCGGAGCGAGTTTATCTTGTCCCGCGGAACAACGGACGGATCCTGGCGGGCGCCACAGTCGAATACGTTGGTTTCGAGAAACAAGTGACCGCGGGTGGCTTGGAAAAAATCCTCGCCGCGGCCATCGAGCTTGCCCCAGGTTTGGCCAACGCGCGCATAGACGAAACCTGGGCGGGTTTGCGGCCGGATTCTCCCGATCACCTGCCGATTCTCGGGCCTACCGATGTCGATGGACTGCTGATCGCAACGGGACATTTCCGCAGTGGCGTTCTGCTGACCCCGATCACCGCGCGGCTGATGCGCGAGTGGCTCACGGTACAACGCGTGAGTCTCGATTGGGATCGCTTCACTCCGATGCGCTTCGCACAAGCAACTCAAGGTACTTCCGCCTAAACACTTTGTGGGGCAACGGGAGGGCACGGCTTCAGCCGTGCCGTGGGCGCTTGCCTATCTTCCGGGCTTCAGCCGCTGAGGGTCAGTTTCCTTGAGTTGCCACACTTCCTCAAAGCGACCGCGAATCCGTTCTTGCCCAACGTGTCGTTTTTTATTGCCCGTCATCCGTTCGTGGGACAGTTTGCGGATTCGCTGGAGCGATGTGAGAATGGTTCCATGAAAAACAAAATCACCACGATAGCAACGACACTCTTCGCAGCGGGCTTGCTGGTTGCGAGCGTGGTCGCCCAACAGACCCCAGCACCTGCTGCGCAACCCGCTCCGACGGCAAAGACGCAAAAAGCTCCGGCAGCTTCGGCCACGAAGACAGGTCCAGCCTCGGGCGCGAAGACCACAACACCGTTGACGTTGAAAACGCCCAAGGACAAGGCCAGCTATTCGATCGGCCTGAACATTGGCAAGGGCCTGCACCGCGATGAAGTGGACGTCGATCCGAGCATCGTCTTGCGCGGCTTGCGCGACGGGCTGGCAGACCGCAAGGCGCTAATGACCGACGAGGAAATCAAAGCCACGATGATTGCGCTTCAGGCCGATGTGCGGAAGAAGCAGCAGGCCAAGATCGACGTGGTCGCGAATTCGAACAAGCAGGAAGGCGACGCATTTCTGGCGGCCAACAAAACGCAGGAAGGCGTTGTCAGTCTGCCGAGCGGGCTTCAATACAAAATCTTGAAAGAAGGCGACGGACCGAAGCCGGCGGCAACCGACTCGGTCGTTTGCAACTACCGCGGCACGCTGCTCAACAATACGGAGTTCGACAGCTCCTACAAGCGAGGTCAGCCCGCTACGCTGAACGTCAGCGGAGTGATCAAGGGATGGACCGAGGCGTTGCAATTGATGCCGGTTGGATCGAAGTGGCAACTCTTCATTCCGCCCGATCTCGCTTATGGGCCGCGCGGCGCAGGCGGAACCATCGGGCCGAACGCCACCCTCATTTTTGAGATTGAGTTGCTATCCATTCAGCCGAAGGGCGTCGCAGCAAAACCGCCGACGCCCGTGACGCAACCACCTCCAGCACAACCGCCGGCGACGCCCCAATGAGGCGCGCTTCGCATCCAGAACAAAACTCGTCGTTTGTTGAAACGCAGCTGAAAGCGGCGGCCGCTATTGTTGGCGAGCTGGCGGCGGGGTGATCGGCGACGCCTGACCTACGTGCGTGTATTGGATTTGGCTGCCGTCGAGTGCAAGTTCGTGCTCGAGGACCACGTCCAGGGTCGAGCCGCGGGGCAACTCCGCTTCGGGGCCGCGTGTAAGCAGCACAGCGCCCAATCCAGCCAGGCCGCCGATTCCGGCTCCAATGCCTGCGCCCTTGGCGCCCGCAGCAATTGCGCCGATGCCTGCGCCAGTCGCGGTTGTGGTTGCCACGGTGCCGACGTCTTTGCCCTTCCCGCCCGGACCGGTGGTTTTCCCTTCGGGGTCCATGGTTTCTTTACCGCCGGTGTCCGCGCTGCGTGGAGCGGCGTTCAGATCGACGGTGTAACCGTTGGGAAAGATCAGCGTGTTTAGGCGCATGCGAAACTCACCGCGGCCCTTGATGCGGCCCGGGCGCTTGGATTCGGTGATCTCGCCGCGAAGGTAGGAACCAACGGGCACCACGATGCGGTTATTTTCCGTAATGGGAAACGAAGTGCGGAAGTAGAGAGAGTCGCCGGGTTTCGCACCGCGCGTAGAGATGCCGTTTTCCAGAACCACGGCGAAGCGCGTGCCGGCGGGAACCGTGATGCGTTCACCAGCGCTTTGCACGGCGGCAGGGCGCGCAACGGGCGCGACCGCTGGGGGCGCGGAAGTCTGCGGGCCGGGAGGTTCCTGCGCCAGCAGTTCTCCCCACGGAGCGCAGAGAACGATTGGCGCGAGGAGTGCGAGGTAAATCGGGCGCGTGCGGTTCATTGTTCTCACCTGTTGTGAATGCGATGCGTCTGAGGGATAGACGGATGCTTGCAGTATACGCCTGGGGAGCGAGTTTCAGTCATCCGCCGGTTTTGACCGGGTGGCCGCGAAGATTTACGCTAGGGCTAGAGCGGGAGGGCGAACATGGCGAAGTTGGCGCTGATTTACGGAATGCGGCTGTTGCCGGAAGAGGACCTCGGCGAAGTAAAGGACGCGACGGTGGTGCTGAAGAATGGGCGGTCCGCACGCGTGACAATGCACTTGATCGAGGGGAGCAAAGAAGAGATCGAGGCGACGTTCCGCGAGTCGATCGAGGCGTTTTTTGAGATGTATCCGGAGATTTAGAAACGCGGTGAGCAGTGAGTAGTGGGCAGTGAGTGGTGAGTAGTCAGCGGTTGCCGAAATTCTCAGGGTCGGCGTTCGGATCACCTAGAGTATCGGATATGAGCACCGTGGATTGACCGGTTAGCTCGAAGCGCTTGCGGCACTTGTAGCAGGCGACGAGATCGTCCAAGCGCACCATGTAGGATGCGGCCTTGGCAAATTTTCTTCTATCTTCCTCGCCTATTCCGCGCGGGAGCTCCTTCTTCTTCCGGCAGACCTTCCAGCGCACGGGAAATTCAAATTCGCCGCGGCAGCTGGGGCAGACCAGCTTGATCTTTCGTGTCTCTTCGCGTTCGGTGTAAAAAGCTCGCTCGTCCATAGTCATGATGCGGGAGTGCGCACCGCTTCCTCAATTGTAACAAATTCCAGGCCCAGTTCGCGCCAACGGGGCAGCCAGAATTCCAACGCGGCGAGGGTATGGGTGCGATCGGCGTTCTGACCGCGGTGGCTCCCGTCGTGGAGGCAGAGTATATCGCCAGAGACAGTGTGCGCACCCGCGTCTTTCGCGTGGTTGGCGATGGGTTTCATGCGGTCGATCAGCCATTCATCGCTCTGCGCGTGCCAGTCGCCGGGGATCAGCGACCACATAATCACGCGCAGATCGAAGGCGCGCGTAGCGCCCGCCAGGGCCGGATTGCGCAAACCGAACGGCGGGCGGAACCATTTCGCCGGCGCGACTCCAGCCCTCGCAATCGCATCCTGGCAACGGCGAAGCTCGTCGCGGATTTGCGCGGGCCCGAGCCAGAAAAGATTGGGATGCGTTTGCGTGTGATTGCCGATCACGTGTCCGCGGGCGGCAATCTCTCGCACGAGCTGCGGACACTCGCGCGCGTAACGTCCCACCAGAAAGAAGGTGGCGCGGGCCTCATAGCAATCCAGTAAATCGAGCAACTTCGGCGTGATCGACGGATTCGGCCCATCGTCAAAAGTAATCGCCAGTTGGCGAGATGAGGCAGTGTAGCAAGTCGTCGCGCCAAAGAGCTGCGCCCGAGGATAGACGCCACCGTAGGCGGTAAGCCCGGTAGCTGTAGCCAGCGCAGCAGGCACGGTGAGGAACCAAGGATTCACGGGGATATTCTCGCACGGTCGTGGGGTTCAGCGGGTGCCGTCCCCTTGGCCGATCTCGCTAATTCACTGTCAGAGTAGCGGTCGCGGTGTGTGTAGTTGAGCCGGAGCTTCCCGTGATCGTGACGGTATAGGATCCCGGTGGAGTTCCTGCAGGCGGCGGGCCAGTGCTGCCGCCGCTGCCGCCGCTCCCGCCACCACAACCAGAGGCTTGTAGCAGCAAGAAAAAAGCAATGCTAATTGCAGGCAGCGAGAGCACGAGTCGATATCGGCGTGTACCTCGGTCAAACGAAAAAAGAGCCAAGACCAAAACGGCAAGGATGCTCAACGGTAAGAGGATCCTCGTCGGGTCGACCTTTCGAGGCGCGCGCATTGGCAAAGCTAGACCCGGGGCAGTGGTCGTGACCGTGATGGTCGCACTGCTCCCGGCTGCGACCGAGGCCGGATTGCCTGCGCCAGGAGTGCAGGCCGCCGCCATCGCCATCACCGAACAGCTCACGCTGACGTTGGAGTTAAAACCGTTGCTGCCCGCAACAGCGATCTTATAGGTGGCCGAGCCGCCCGCAGTAACATTCGCACCGGCCGGTTGCGGCGTCAGAGTAAAGTCTGGGCCGATGACCGTAAGGGTCCCCGGAATGGGATCCCCTGGAAGGTAGTTCGCGTCGCCGGGATAGGTCGCTGAAATGACGTGCGTGCCCGGAGTGGTAGGGGTATAGGGCATGCTGGCTTGGAGTTCGTTATTCATGACCGAATAGCTTACAGTTCCGTTCAGCGTCTTCGTTCCATCAACAAACGTGACTGTTCCTGTCGGAGGAGCAGGCGCACTTCCAGAGACCGTCGCTTCCAGCATCACTTGTTGATTTACATTGACCGTAGCCGGGATTGCATACGCTGCAATCGTGGTTAGAGCTTTCGTTACGGTGACGGAGGAAGGCGCACTCGTCGAAGCGGCATAGTTTGCGTCACCGGAATATTGCGAGATCAAAGTGTGCTGTCCTAGAGCGAACAACGTTGTGCCAGAAACGGCATCCGCCCACGCATACGGAGGGTTGGCGTTCGGATTGTAAGGGCCACTCTCATACACAGTGATTGGACCCCCAACCGGGGCCCCGTCAACGAAGAACACAAATGAGCCGGTTGGAGCTACCCCATCGCTTGTGGTCGCAACATCGGCATCAATTTGTAAAAAATTTCCGAGTGGCACTTGCAGAGTCCCGAAGGAGGCAGTGGTCGTTGTCGGGGCCTTGGCGATGGTAAAGCTCGCGGTGGCCGAGCTGGGTCCGTAGCTTGCATCACCAGGATACGCGGCCGAGATCGCGTAGCTGCCCGGCGGAATCGATTGAGCCTCAGCGAAGCCTCCACCGTTGAGGTTCAGGCCACCTCCACCCAGAGGCGAACTGTTTGCAGTGAGCGCGACCGTTCCTGTGGGACAACTGCTTAGCCGACTCGCGCACGTACTGGCGATGCCGGTCGATGGGGAGACAGTGGCACCGGAATCGCCCACATCCAACCGCAAGAGGTAAAAACCGGACCCATATGTGGCGTTCGTCGCCGAGAAACTCGTGGGTTTGCCGTTGATATCCGTGGTCACAAGATTCGCGAACGTTTTGCTGCTCTCCGGCGTTACCGTCACCGACACGGGCGGCGTGGAATCACTGGGCGCGTTGGTGCCGTCTCCCGTGTAGTGCGCATGCACCAAGTAATTTGTTCCGCCCGGGAGCCCGGTGGTCGTCCCGCTTGCGGTTCCGCCTGCTCCAAGTGTCAACGTATCAAAACCAACCGTCTGCCCATTGCCCAAGTCCGCAGTCAGTGACACGTCACCGGTCGCGGCAGTCGGCGTCAACCCCACCTGCACCGGCACGGACGAACCGTGCGTAATGTTCACCGCGCTGTTGTTGTTCAACGTCAGCGACGTGCTCGTGGAAGTCTGGTTCACGGTGCTCCAGTTGTTCACGAGATTCATCACGTTGACGGAGCCCAGGCCCGTGGCCAAGTCATAACCTGAAGTCGCGGGGAACGCCGGCGTGGTCGCGCTCGCAGGCTCCACCAGCACGCCGTTGGTGCCAGTAGTTTTGCTGCTGCAGTTGGGCGACCCGCCCGCGCAAGGAACGGCGTTGCTCCCTTTGTTTACATCGTTGAAGGTACAAGCGGCGGCGGGTGGCGTAGCGGAAACGCAATTCAGAGCCGGAGTTGTGGATACCTGCTTCTTCATCAGTGCGTATAGAACATGGTTCGCGTTGCCCTGACGGGGAGCGGGAACTTGAGCGGTGGCTTGCTTCTGGTTCACCAACGCCATGATCCCGGCGAAGGCCGGAGCCGACACCGAAGTGCCTCCGACTCCCTGGAACGAAAAAACAAACTCAGACAGATCGCATGAGGACGAGGCGTTAGCGTCTATTTGGCACAGGATGTAGAAGCTATCGTTGAAGCCATTGCCGGCGAACAGCGAGACGTCCGGCAAATCCCGGTGACCGTCGGCAGGCATCCCCGATATGCCCATCTGCCACGTCGGCTTTGTGTAGATCGTGCTCGCGCCACCGCTTCCCGCCGTGATGTTCGTGGCCGAGGCACAGCCCGATAGCCCAAGCCTCCCGCAAGAGTCGTTCCACGGCACTTCGGGAATGTATTTCAAGGCCGATGCAGGAACAGGCGGTGTGCTCGTCGTCGCGGTGGTATTCCAAAACTGTGACTGCTTACCCGCTTGGTCAAAGTCCGTTCCGCCGACAGCCACGTTGAAAGGTGTGGAGGCAAACCCACTAACCGCCAAACCCCCGCTCGCTGCCTGTTGTGAATCGAAATCATCGCAACCCGCGGCACCCCCATCTCCGGAAGACAGGATGACCGTAATGCCTTGCGCCGACCCTTGTTCCCACAACGAGTTGTAGAACTGATTTAAGGTTGTTCCTAGGTGTTGTTCACACTCGCCGAAGCTTTCGCTCATCACTCCCGCAAAATTGTTGTCGATGATATAGACGGCCGACAGGTGGGTGCCTGAAGTCGTCTCGGTCGAGGCCGAGGTCACGAGGTCGATCGTGGCGCCCGGGGCTACCCCTCCAGACCATTGCACGTCCACGTCCGATTCACCTTCACTGCCGTTGATGCCTGGATCCGGACCATTCAGAATGATATTGCTGCTCGTAAAATTCTGCGACAGTCCAAAAATCGTGCGGAAGTCCGCGACGTCCTGAACGTTGATGTTCGTCTCACCTACGATCGCGATGGTTTGTCCGGTACCATCAATCTTTGGAGTCCCGTTCAAAAGAGGCGCGGAGTTATAGATTTTCGCAAAGTCGGGAGGGCCGACCGCATAACAATTGCCGGACTGACATCCAGCGAACGTAAACAGCGGCTCTACGTCGCCGGTGGCCCGCAATTTTTGAAACGCGCCGAGGCGATGCAGGTGCGACTTCACTGGGAAATTGTTGAGGGAGGCGATGCCGGCGATTACCGGCGCCAGTGCGGCGGGAATCTGGGGATCGCGATCGTTTGCAAGGTGCGTGTCGCCCTTGGCGACGTACTGGTGAATCTCGGTGTGAAATGCACTGCGTACTTGACCCACGTTGCCTGAGAACTCAATCACACTCCGGCCAGCGCCAACTTTGATGCCGGTGAACCCCCGCAACGCGAGCCACTGCGTGACCGCCTGAATGTCAGCATCCGCAGGCCCGAATCGGCCGCCAAACTCATCCGGCGCGAGCCACTTGTGGTAGCTAGGCGAGGCTTTGCTCTGCTGGTCGTCGAGCAATTGAAGCAGCGCGGACTCCTGCTCTGGACTGCGCTGCAAGAGAAGCAGGATTCGATGCAGAGCCTGGGCGCCGCTAACGGAGCCCCGATCGAATTCGGGACGCGCGAGCGGATGCACGTTTCCGCGGAGCGTAACCAGTTTGTTCTCGTCGATCGCCGCGATAATTCGAGCGGGTGGCGCTGTGGTTTGGCCAAGGTAGCGATCCGCAGAAAGGACCAGCCAGAGTCCCAGCAATATCGCGGTCTTGCGGGAAGGCCTCATGGAGAGTTAGCCGAGGCACCTGTTGGCGCAAACTATCTTGATCACGCCGGAATGCGTCATGGCGGTGCGTTGACTTCGGGACGTTGAACCTCAGGACGAGCGACCTGATGAGGTATCTTACCATGGACGTCACTAGCTGTGGGTAGTACCAGAGTACTAAATACGATGAACAGGTACCGCCTCCAGTGGCTTTCAGGAAGGCGCATCTAAGAGACCCGCGCAGCAAGCGACCGCGGCGACCCTCAGACTGGTTTTGCTTCCACACTGATAACTGTTGTCGTTGGCGTGATGGACTTGAGTTCGAAGCCAGATGCTTTTAGCAGTGACTGGAACTGGGCTTCGGTGCGTTCCTGGCCGCCGGGGAAAGTGAGCATGGTCATGTCCATGTCTTTGGACAGCGACGGGGCTGCGGCTGGCCAGTTTGGATGAGATCGGCAACGCCGAGTTCGGCGATGGTGCTGACCGCGCGACTGAGGGCGGCGCTGATCAGGATGCGGCTGAGCTGTTCGGTTTCTTGTTGGGCCACGAGTTCCACCTGGAATGCTGCGGGACGCTATCACACGGTAAAACAGAACCGCAAGCGTTTAACCTTCCTGTGGCCGACAATTCGGAAGCTATGGCGCGCTGGTTTGAATCGAAACGCCGAAGGCGGCTATTTGCACCACCACTTCTTACGCCACGCCCTGATGCTGATATTGTTCGTCGCTGACCTGTTCCATCCAGTTGACAACCTTGCCGTCGAGCTTTTCCTGAATGGCGATGTGCGTCATGCCCGTGGTCGGCGTGGCTCCATGCCAGTGCTTCTCGCCGGGAGGGAACCAGACCACATCACCAGGCCGGATTTCTTCGATTGGTCCGCCTTCGCGCTGAACCCAGCCGCAGCCAGCTGTGACGATGAGCGTCTGGCCGAGTGGATGCGTGTGCCATGCAGTCCGCGCGCCCGGCTCGAAGGTTACGCTGGCACCTTGAACAAGTGCGGGATCGGGGGCCTGAAATAGCGGATCGATCCGTACCGTCCCAGTGAACCACTCCGACGGTCCCTTAACAGAGGGTTGCGATCCGATTCTCTTGATCTCCAATAGAGCCTCCTCTCCTGATACTCGGTTTAAGCCTTCAGAAACGCCTGCACGTATGCGCGTTTTAGCGGAAGCCGCCGGAAGACTTTTCCGGTTGCGTCGTGGAGAGCAGCTGCGATTGCTGGAGCTGCAAGGGCGTTTGCCGCTTCAGAGCCTCCGCCGTAACTGCCAACTTTCGGATTGTGAAGCAGCACAACGTTGATCTCCGGAATGTCCGCCATTTTGAGGATGGGATAGGTGTTCCAGTCTCGTGAAGTGATGCCGCTCTCATCGAACATCGCTTCTTCGAGCAGCGCTTGGCTGATTCCCATCACAGCACCGCCCTCGACCTGGCGCTTCAATTGCATCGGGTTCACAACAATGCCGGGATCCACGGCGATCGTGTACTTCTCGACCACAATGGCACCGGTGTTGGGAGCGACGGCGATCTGACATACGCAGGCCCAGTAGGTTCCCGAGCGGAACATGGCAGAAACCCCTCGTCCCCGTGCGGGCTTTGATCCGGTGGACGCCGCACCATGACGCGGGGATGACCGCGTGTCCCAACCGGAAGCGTCACGGACCGCTTTAAGCACACTGATTACCCGCTCTTCCTTTGCGTGATCGATCCGGAACTGGATGGCATCCGCGCCCGCGAGTGCTGCCGCCTCGCTCATCGCCAGTTCGCGAGGATAATTTTGCTGAAACTGCCCCGGAGTACGCATGCTGTGATCACGGATTCCAACAGCGAGAGGCGAAGCTTTTTGCCCGACCTGGAAAGTGCCGTGGCCGCGTTCAATCACGTTCGGAACGTCGCCGTAAACCCAGGGATCTGAAATTCCGTTGACCGTAGAAGTCACGGATTTGGACTCAACCTCGGGAGCCGGCATTGTGGGCAGTCCAGCAATGACGGCGCCTATGGGGCGATCATCCTGCATAGCGGGCATATAGTGGTCGATTTGATAGGCCGCGATCTTGCCTTTTTCGTCGATGGCTAGCTCAATATCGGAAAAGGCAGCCGCCGATTGGGTGGACCACTGCAAATCCTCGGCGCGCATCCACTGGACGCGGACGGGCTTGCCGACGGCTTGCGACAAGATCACGGCTTCATCTTCCGCGCCTGCGTTTCCGCCGTTCGATCTTCCATAGTGCCCGGCCCCGGGATGTGTATGCACGATCACATGATCGGGCGTGGTGCCGAGCATCATGGCAATTTCTCCGCGAAGCGCCTGCGGATTTTGGTTATGCGTATGAATGTGCACAGTGCCATCGGGCTTGACGTCGGCGACTGCCATCGTTGGGCCGATGGGCGCGTGCTTCATGTAGGAGAATTGATAGGTGGCGGAAAGCTTCTTCTTAGCCGCGGAGAGCGCGGCTCCCGCATCGCCCTTCGTGGCATTGCTCTTCGTCACGGCCGCGGTGGTCCAATCGGCCTCTTTCCTCAGATACTCATAGAGTTTTGCGCTGCCGGGCAAGCCTTTCCACTCTGTCCATTTCGTGGCTCCGGCTACCTGCTGGGACGCCTGGATGGCTTCCCACTCGGTGGGCGCGACCACTCCGACGAGATTGCCCTTCACGATGACTTGCGAATTCGGGAACATTGTTTTGTCGGGTTGACCCACGGACACGAGAGTCGAGCCGAGCGTTTTCGGATGCACCATGCGTGCGTGCAGCATGCCCGGGAGGCGGATGTCAGTCGCCCAAGGTTCCTTGGCGGCCACTTTCGAACGAATGATGGAGTTCGGCAAGGATTTCCCGATGACTGTGTACTCGCTGACGGGCTTCATCGGAGGATTACCTTCGACTCTCAACCCAAAGATGCTGGTGAGGTCTCCGCTGACGGGAATCGTGAGCTTCAACTGCTGGTCCTTGACGAGGTCGCCGTAGGACATGCTTTTGTCGCCGCCCGAGACGACGCCATCTTTCACGGAAAGCTGGTCCTTCGGAACGCCGAAGCGTTCTGAGGCGAGATCGAGTAAGGCTTGATAGGTATAGGCTGCCGCCTTACGGATGTTCGGCGTTCCGCGGCCGAGAAAATCAAAGGCACCGCTGCCGTCGGGCGTACGATCGGTATCTCCCGCCACAACGGTGGTGATCGCTTCGAAGGGCACGCTCAACTCCTCGGCCACAATTTGTCGGTAGGCCGTGAATGTTGTGCCCTGCCCAAAGTCGCTCTTGCCAGTGCGAATCAGGATGGTGCTGTCCGGGTGAATTTCAATCCAAGAGTTGGGGAGAGTGGGATCGAGCGAGTTCTTGAATCCGGCGGCCTTCACTGGATCGCTTTTTAGAAGCACCGAGCCAACCAAGCTGACTCCCACGACAAGAGCTCCGCCTGTCTTGACGAATTGCCGGCGGGAAAGAGTCGCACCACAAACATTCCGAGCGTTTTCTGTGATGGTCGTCATGGCTTACCTCCCCTTCCCCATAATTGCAGCGGCATGTTTTACGGCATCAATGATGGCGTTGTAGCTTCCGCAACGGCACAGATGGGGCGACGGCCCGGATGTGGTGAAAGCCGCTTTTATTTGCGCCGTGGTCGGATTCAGATTGCTCTCGAGTAGTTCCGTTGCGACGATCATCATTCCGCTCTGGCAAAATCCACAGAGAGGAGTTTGCTCCTCGATCCATGCTTGCTGGACAGGGTGAAGCGTGTTCTGCGCCTCCACAGCAGGAAGGCCCTTCTGCTTGGCCCACCTTGCGGGCAGTCCTTCGAGCGTCGTGATTTCCTGATTGGCGACGGACGAGACAGGCGTGACGCACGAACGCACTTCCTTGCCCTCGATCAGAACCGAGCAGGCTCCGCACTGCGCGAGTCCGCAGCCGAACTGCGGACCACTGAGTTGGAGGTCGTTGCGCAAAACATACAGGAGCGGAGTGTCGTCAGGCGCTTGAATTTCGCGTCGAATCCCATTTACCGTAATCGTGACCATCGAGAACACCTCCAAAGGCACATTCCGAATTCGATTCTACTCCTCAGAGCGCTCGAACCTCTACTTCGCCAGATCGGTTACCTGGCCGTGGGTATAGACAGCGAACGCCCGGCAGGAACGATTGGTGAGCTCTGATTTCCACTAGTTAATTTGTCGCTTGTGGATCATCGCTATTTTGCAAACTGCCGATCACCGCGTCTGAGCGACAGCAGCAGCGTCGAACTTTGAGTAGTATTTCTTCACATCGCCGGCCCCATACTTGGTGCGGAATCTCTCGACCACGGATTTCACCTGCTTGGCGTCAGTGACCGCAACAGCTTTAAGGTCACTCTGTGCACTCCCAGGACCAATCCGAATCGAAGGGTTCTCGAGCACGTTCTTGTACCACTGTGTATCCGATCCCTTCACCGGCAGTAGGTACAGCTTCCCGTCATCCCACACGAACCAAATTGGCAGTGAGATGCTGCGTCCTGATTTTCTGCCAGTCACGGTGATCGTAATTTCACTGTCTCCGGAAAGACGGCCTTCTAGAGTTTCCTTCCCCTTTGCCATGTGCACTCCTCACCGAACTCTCAGCTTGAAACTGCGTGCTCTCGCACATTCGAGAACACCTCTCTTGCGACCATGACGGCGCTCATTGCATTGGGCGAGCCCGAATAAGACGCCTCTGCCATGGTTTCTCCTTTTTGTTATTGCTCAGCGGCCCACCAACTTCTGCAGTTCTTCGGGATAACGAGCACCTTGCACGGAGATCTTCGAGGCTGCGGTTTCCAGCTGCCGGAGGTCATCGAGCGTAAGTTCGACGGCAGCCGCTCCGATGTTCTCCTCGAGTCGATGTAGCTTGGTCGTACCCGGGATCGGAACGATCCATGGCTTTTGTGCAAGCAACCAAGCCAGCGCGATCTGAGCAGGTGTCGCCTTCTTCTGCGCCGCGAATTTGCCAAGCAGATCCACCACGCCCTGATTCGCTTTCCGATTGTCCGGGTTGAAGCGAGGGACGATGTTGCGGAAATCGCTCTTGTCGAATTTCGTCTCTTCGTTAATCTTGCCGGTGAGGAAGCCTTTGCCCAACGGGCTGAATGGAACGAACCCGATGCCGAGTTCCTCGAGTGTCGGTATGACCTCGGCCTCAGGTTCTCTCCACCAAAGTGAGTATTCGCTCTGCAGCGCCGCGACGGGCTGAACTTTGTGCGCGCGACGGATCGTCTCCACTCCTGCCTCGGAGAGTCCGAAGTGCTTTACCTTTCCTTGCCGAATCAAGTCTTTTACCGCTCCCGCAACATCTTCGATTGGCACGTTCGGGTCAACGCGGTGCTGATAGAACAGGTCGATGACATCGGTCTTGAGTCGCTTGAGCGAGGCTTCCGCGACTTCCTTGATGTGCTCTGGCCGGCTGTCCAGCCCGGCCTGTTTGCTGGTGTTCGGGTCAAGTTTGAATCCGAACTTGGTGGCGATCACCACTTGCTCCCGCAAGGGCGCGAGGGCTTCACCCACGAGTTCTTCGTTCGTGAACGGGCCGTAGACCTCGGCGGTGTCGAAGAATGTGACCCCGCGTTCCACGGCCGCCCGGATAACCAAGATCATCTCCGGCTTGTCTCCGGCCGGACCGTAGCCAAAGCTCATTCCCATACAGCCTAGGCCCAGAGCTGAAACTTCCAAATTGCTTTTTCCAAGTTTGCGCTTTTGCATTGTTTCTCCTCCGACTATCGCCAGTATCTCGGTATCTATCGTGACTGATCGATCTGCTGCATGTGTTTCTCCGACAGACGGACACCTTGCACTCTTATTTCGGAGAAGGCGCTTTCAATCTGACGAAGATCTGCAGGGGTCAGTTCAATATTGGTTGCTCCTAGGTTCTCGTCCAAATGATCCTCTCTACGTGTACCTGGGATTGGAACAATCCATGGCTTCTGCGCCAAAAGCCATGCGAGTGCGACTTGAGCGGGTGTTGCGTTCTTTTTTTCGGCAAATTGTTTGAGCAGACCAACTACCGGAGCATTTGCTGCTAAAGATCCAGGAGAAAAGCGCGGAAATTCAGATCGAAGGTCCGTTTTCGGGTCCAACTTTGTGCGAGCATCAATTTTCCCGGTTAGATAACCCTCTCCAAGCGGGCCCCATGGGACGAAGCCAATTCCCAACTCCTCACAAGTTTCAAGTACGCCGTTTTGTTCCGGATCTCTTGTCCAGAGCGAGTATTCGCTCTGAATTGCGGCAACCGGTTGCACGGCATGCGCTCGGCGGATTGTTCGTGCACTCGCCTCAGAGAGACCGAAATGCAATACTTTTCCCTCTTTGATCAGACCTTTAATCGCACCAGCGACAACTTCGATTGGCACCTCAGGATCTACGCGGTGTTGGTAATAGAGATCAATGCGGTCGGTTCTAAGGCGCTTCAACGACTCTTCAACCACTTTCTTGATGTGCTCCGGTCGGCTATTCAGTCCGATGGTGCCATCAATCGCAAAACCAAACTTGGTTGCGATAACGACCTTGTCACGGAAAGGCGCAAGCGCCTCTCCGACAAGCTCTTCGTTTGTATAGGGGCCGTACACTTCGGCGGTGTCAAAGAACGTGACGCCTTTTTCATGAGCTGCACGAATGACATCAATGCCTTGGTTTCTGTCAGCGGCGGGTCCGTAGTTGGCGCTGATGCTCATGGAGCCGAACCCGATAGCCGAGACTTCCAGATTTCCAAGTTCGCGCTTTCGCATTGTTTTTCCTTCCCAGCCGTTTCTGTCATCCCGAGATTAGGATCAGACGTACTGGAAGCGGTAGCCCGATCCTTCCGATTTATTGCCTATTTCTCTCGTTGTGTGAAAAATAGTTGCTGTATCGGCAGCCGAGCGACTATCTTAGGCAGGGACAAAAGGAAACCAATGCAATGAAGAACCCCAGCAAAAATGCGCCTCTGCCATCGAATCGAGGGCGTGAATTGCGCACCGAGCTGGCTCGCAAGATTGCCTCGTTCATGGGCTCCGAAGAGAATCGGGCAACGGATATTTCCGGCTTGACGCTACACCGGCGGACCGCCCCAACCGCTCCGTGCTCCATGACCTACCAGCCGGGCGTGACCCTGATCGCCCAGGGCCGAAAGCGCGTAGACCTCGGCCGAACCACTTTCCTCTACGGTGAGTCGCGCTACCTGCTGACGTCTGTCGATTTGCCGATCGTCAGCCAGATCGTCGAAGCCAGTGTAGAAGCACCCTGTCTCGCGATGTCCCTGAAACTTGAAATACCCGTGGTTCGGGAACTCTTAAGCCGGGAAGAGATTCATATCGCGGAAGTACCCCCGGACAGTCCTGCCATGGTGACCGGTGAAATCACGGTGGAATTCCTCGGCGCGTGCTGCCGGCTCATGGACCTGCTGGATACGCCGCAGGACATTCCGTTTCTGAGTGGCCTGATTCAACGCGAGATCATCTACCGAATCCTGCGAGGGGTGGAGGGCGCGCGCCTTCGAGCGATTGCAACGCTGGGGGATCAGAGCCAGAGGACGGCGAAAGCGATTGCGTGGATTAAAGAAAACTACGCGAAACCGCTACGGGTGGAAGAACTCGCAGAAGTCGCGAGCATGGGTGTGTCCACGCTCCACCATCATTTCCGGGCGCTGACCGCCATGAGTCCTCTTCAGTATCAGAAGCAGCTTCGGTTGCAGGCCGCGCGGGGACGCATGCTCGTCGATGGTCTCGACGCTGCCAGCGCGGCCTTTGAGGTCGGATACGAAAGCGCCAGCCAATTCAACCGCGAATATAGCCGCCTCTTCGGCCAACCCCCCATGCGGGATATTCGGACCCTTCGCTCGCCAGGCGCCCTGCCCCTAGAGTCGGTCGGCAATCGGTAAAGCCCCATCCCATCGTGTTGCTAACAAGCACGACATCACATGGCCAAGGTGCTCGGAATCGTTAGCGGGTTTCCAAATCGAGCCCGTAGATTTCCTGGATGCTGGCGTCGCGGACCAGCAGGGGAGATTCATCCGGGGCTAGGCCGCTCCAGTTTCCGAAGGCGCCTCCGGCGGCCTGAAACCCCTTGAGGCTGAAGATGCGCTCGAGTTTGTGGTCGGAGATTTGCACGCGGTAGTAGCCCTCTTGGTTGTCGAGAATCCCGTTGAAATACACATAGCGCCCATCGCGGGACCACGTCGGATAGGCTACAAAAATCTGCGCCAACTCCGTCCATTTCTGTGTGGTGAAATCGAAGAGCATGAGCTTCAGAGAATCGAGCGGAATGGCTGCCACGTAGCGTCCGTTGGGTGACCAACGAGGGGAATAAAGGCCATTGGATTCCGGCAGCTTTGTGGCTTTCCGCGTTTTCAGGTCGAGGACGTAGATCGCCGAGCCCTGATTGTTCAGTGAGTTTTCTCCGAAGGTCAGCGACTTGCCGTCCGGCGACCAATTGGGATCGGCCAGGTTGGTTTCGCCGCGATAGACCAACTGCGGTGCACCTCCCGCGGCAGGGACCACATAGATTTGCCAGGGTTCGCCGGGAGGATGACCAAAGAACGCGATTTGCTTGCCGTCCGGGGACCAGCGAGGCAGGTAGGCCAGCATCGGGGGGAGAACCAGTTGAAGCTTCTGCGTTCCGTCGACCTTACTTCGCCACATGGAGCCATCGGTAGCGTCGTTATACGCGACCCACTCTCCATCGTGAGAGAAGTCGAGTCCCATGGCAGAGATTCCCAAGAGATAGGGCGCGAATTGCCCTGATTTCGCGTCGTAGCGGACAACTTCCCCGCGGGGCTGCCAGCCTTGGGCAAAAAGCTTCTTGCCATCGCGGCTCGGGACGGGACTCCCGACATTCATTGGTCCAGTCGTCAATTGCGTGGGCTCGTGGCTGGTGGAGAGGAAAATGCCACCGCGTTCGCGGCGGGCCCAGAGGTTTGCCGTTCCGTCACGGAATGCCTGAAAGACGAAATACTTTCCGTCGGGCGTCCAGTTGCCGCAGCACTCGTTGGGTGTGTCGTTCCAACCCGCCAGCAAGGGATGAAGATTGGTACCGTCCGCCGAGGTTTGCCAGATAGACCGGGCATTGGTCTTGGGATCGTTCAAGGTGAAACGCAAAACCGACCCCTCCGGCGACCAGCGGACGTCGCTCAGCGTTCCGGCAGTGGTCAACAGACGGCGTGGTTCGCTGGCGTCGCTCTTCGCCACAAAGATCTCGTTGCCCTTGGCGTAGGCGATCCACTTGCCGTCCGGCGAATACGCTCCGCCGTGGCCGTCGAGGTTGCCTAATCGACGAGGCGTACCGCCAAGCACAGGGACGGTCCAAAGAGGGCCGTCGAGAGTCGTTCCGTGGGCCGTATTCATCAGCAGTTCCGACCCGTCCGGCGAGATATCGAACACGTTAGAGAAACCAGTGTCCTCCAGCGAGGTCGGGATCGGATAGGTGTCGCCACCCGTCACGGAGGTTTGGGAAAGGTGCGATTGGCCCTCGATGAAATAGAGGCGCGAGCCGTCGGTAACCAAGTCTGATTTGGGACGATTGGTATTGGTGAGCTGCACGGTTCGCACCACGCGGGGCGGGGCCACGGGACGCGTTAGAAGATACCCAAAGATGGCCGCTATGGCGATGAGAGCGCCGCCAGCTACCATTGCCCAAGAGCGACCTTGCCGGCGTTGCGGAGCTTCGCGAGCATCTTCGAGCGCGCTGGGTGCAGCCGAGGTCACTCCCGAGCGACCCGAATCGGTATCTCGCCTCAGGCGTTTCATGTCAGCGCGAAGTTCGTAGGCGGTCTGATAACGGAGAGCGGTGTCTTTCTCGAGTGCTTTGGTCAAAATATTCTCCAAGGCCAGGGGCAGACTCGGATTCAACTTCGTTACCGGAGTGGCCGGGGAATGGAGGATATTGTCGAAGATCAGCGCAGGAACGACGCCCGAAAATGGGAGCACGCCCGTAGCCATTTCATAGAGCACCACGCCCAGCGAAAACAAGTCAGTGCGTGCGTCCAGTTCTTCGCCGCGCGCCTGTTCCGGCGACATGTACGCGACCGTGCCCATGGAACTGCCCGGACTGGTGAGGAGTTCGTCGTCGAGAAAGTGCCGCTGCGTGGGAATCGACGATTCGCTATCGGAGTCCGTCGCGGGCTGGCGATATGCGGTGAGTTTTGCCAGGCCGAAATCGAGGATCTTCGCGGGACCCTTGTCGACCAGGAAAACGTTCGGCGGCTTGATGTCTCTATGAACGATGCCTTTGGCGTGGGCGGCTTCGAGACCATCGGCAATCTGAATGCCAATATCCAAGAGTTCGGAAACCGGGACGGACTTCTTGGAAATGCGCTGCTTCAGCGTCTGGCCTTCTAGTAGCTCCATGGCGATGAACGGACGGCCATCGAATTCCTCGATATCGTAAATGGTGCAAATGCTTGGATGATTCAGCGAGGATGCAGCGCGCGCTTCGCGGCGAAATCGCTCGATCGCCTGAGGGTCCTGGGAAATGTCTTCGGGAAGAAATTTCAGCGCAACATACCTGCCGAGACGCGTGTCTTCAGCTTTATAGACGACACCCATACCGCCTCGGCCAAGTTTTTCGAGGACGGTATAGTGCGAGATTGTGCGACCGACAATAGACGAAGTATCCGCCACCTGCCGGAGTCTACCCCAGCGCCTCAACTCAGGCAATCGGCAGGCAATCGCGCGACGTGCGCTCATCGTTCACAGAAACTTACGGCCGCGACACACCAGGATCCATTTGGGATTAGATGACTTGAGGGTTCAGCCTGCAGGCTTCCGGGTTCCACTAAGACGGCACGCGCCAAGCGCCGACGCTCTTACGATCCATTCAACCCTTTTTAATGGCCCCTTGACCTGACAGCAGAGCCGCTCGCTGTAGGGTGCTTGATATAGGACTAAGTTTGTCGTGTTTTGCTATCTGCAACTGAGTTGCAAGAGTTTCGACTTTTGGGCCTTTTGGACAACGACAGGAGCGCATGGTGAAGACGGGTCAGCATCCATTTCAAAGGTTCCTTGGTTCCAGCACTAGAAGCGGATCAGCACGACAGATGAACATGGCAAGTATGCCTTTACGGATTTGCCGGTCGGCCGCTACGACATCACCATCGAAAGCGCGGGATTCCGGCCGTACAGGCAAGCGGGCGTCGTCCTTGACGTCAACAGCGCGCTGCTGATCGACGCCAAGCTCGAAGTCGGCGAACAGACGCAGGAAGTCCTTGTCGAAGAGGCAGCGGTCCATGTCGAGACATCGGACACCCAAATGGGCGAGGTCATCTCCGGGAAAAAGATGACTGCCGTGCCCTTGAATGGGCGCAGCTATACGGATCTTCTGTCCTTGCAGCCCGGCGTCGTGCCTGCGACTTCGCTAACTTCCGACACCCAGCAGGACTTGGGAGTGAGCGCTCTTTCTCCCTCGGGCGGGTTGAACCCGGGAACAATCTCCATCAACGGTCAGCGGGAATTTGCCAACGCGTTCATCGTGAACGGCAGTGATACGGAAGAGGATGTGAATTCCGGAACCGCGATCATTCCCATTCTCGACTCCATCGCCGAGTTTCGGATTCTGACGAGCAGCGTCAATGCGGAGTATGGCGGATACAGCGGGGGCAGATCTACGTAGTCACCAAATCCGGCAGCAATGAGTTTCACGGCAACGCTTTCGAGTTCCTGCGCAACACCGATCTGGACGCAAGGAACTTCTTTTCCCCGGCGCGTGGAATATTTCAGCAGAACCAGTTTGGCGGCACTTTCGGCGGACCGATCCTCCGCAAGAAGCTGTTCTTCTTCGTGGACTACCAGGGAACGCAGATGAAGCAAGGCGTGGACACGGGATTAATTGCCGTGCCGTCTACTGTGGACCGCTCCGGCAACCTGTCCGATATGTCCGGCTCACTGACGGGCGTCGTCAACGGACAAAACTGGGCCAATCTTCTCTCCCAAAAACTCGGGTATGGCGTTACACCCGGCGAGGCGTACTTCACCGCGGGTTGCACGAACGCATCGCAATGCGTATTTCCTAATGCCACGATACCGGCGAAGGCGTGGTCCGCTCCTGCCCAGAATTTGTTGCAATACATTCGGCAGCCGAATACCGGCACGAATCCATCGCCCCGGGATCAACAACTACGACATGGCTTTGGCGAAAACGATGCCGATTACGGAATCAAAAACTCTGTTCTTCAGGGTCGAGACATTCAACACCTTCAACCATGCACAATTTTACGGACCCGCTTCGGTTGACGGAAATATCGGCGACCTTGGCACCACGTTTGGACATGTGGTGAGTGCCGCGGCAGGCCGCGTGATGCAGGTCACGGCGAAGTTCAATTTCTAAACATGTCGGGCCCCGCATGGCCTGGCTTACGCGGGGTCGTGTGCCAGCTCATGATTGCCCGCGGTGGAGTGCTGGCGTAAGATGCACCGCTGGTGGATGATTCCTCGACGATCGTTGGACGCACCATTTCGCACTACCGGGTGTTGGGAAAACTCGGCGGCGGCGGGATGGGTGTGGTCTATGAAGCCGAAGACCTGAGTCTGGGCCGCCACGCCGCACTGAAATTCCTTTCCGAAGACATGGCGAAGGATCTGCTCGCGTTGGAACGCCTGCGGCGCGAAGCGCGTGCGGCTTCCGCACTAAACCATCCGAACATCTGCACCATCTATGAGATAGCCGAAGACAGCGGGGCGCCCTTCATCGCGATGGAGTTCATCGAGGGGCGAACGCTTCGGCAGGTGATCAACTTCAGACCCCTGCCTATCGAACAGGTGCTCGAATTGGGCACGCAGATTGCCGATGCTCTGGAGGCGGCGCACGAAAAAGGCATCGTCCACCGGGACATCAAGCCTTCGAATATTTTTGTGACCAAGCGCGGGCACGCGAAGATTCTCGATTTCGGCTTGGCGAAGCTGACCAGCGGCGAGGAAGGTAGCACCTCCTCGATGCCGACCGCATCCGCGCAAGAAGTGCTGACCAGCCCCGGCAGTGCAATGGGCACGATTGCGTATATGTCACCGGAACAGTCGCGCGGCGAGGAGTTGGATGCACGTACGGATGTGTTTTCGTTCGGTACGGTCCTCTATGAGATGACCACGGGGCGACTGGCGTTCCCCGGCATGACGGCGGCCCTCATTCATGATGGGATTTTGAATCGAGAACCGGTGCCGATACCTAAGTTGAACCCCGACGCTCCTCCGGAGCTTGGAGCCATCGTCGACAAGGCGCTGGAGAAAGACCGCAAGTTGCGTTACCAGAGCGCAGCCGAGATTCGAATGGACTTGCAGCGGTTGAAAGGCAGTTCCGGTTCGGCGCGGTTGCCGACAACAACGGCTAGGCTGACCGGACTGGAGTCTAGTAAGCGTTGGAAGATTTTCGTACCTGCGGTAATGGGAGTTGCAGCGCTCACGGTAGGCCTCTATTGGTATTTGCATCGCGCGCCGAAGCTCACGCAGGAGGACACACTTGTGCTGGCGGAATTCACCAACGCAACCGGTGACCCGGTCTTCGACGACACCTTGAAGCAGGCGATTTCGGTGCAGCTGGCGCAGTCGCCGTTCCTGAGCATTCTTTCGACGGCGAGAACCCGGGCCACGTTGAGACTCATGGCCAAGCCGCCAAGTACCGCGCTGACGCCGGACGTGGCCAGCGATCTTTGCCAGCGCGCGGGCAGCAAAGCTTACATTTCCGGGTCGATTGCGAGCCTGGGCAGCCAGTATGTGATCGGGCTGGAGGCGACGAATTGCAAGACGGGCGATCCGGTGGCACAGGAACAGGTGACGGCGGAAAACAAAGAACAGGTCCTGAAGGCGCTGGACCAAGCGGCGGCGAAGCTGCGCGAGAAGCTCGGCGAGTCGCTTAGCACCGTCGAGAAGTTCGACGCGCCCCTGGATCAAGCCACCACGCCGTCTCTGGAAGCCTTGAAGGCACTCTCGGTGGGGGTTCGCACGATACAGGAGAAAGGGAGCGCTGCGGCAGTTCCCTACTTCAAGCACGCTATCGAACTCGACCCCAATTTCGCAGCCGCTTACCAAGCCCTGGGAATTTCGTACTCGAACCTGAGGGAGCCGGGCCTGGCCAACGAGAACTTGCAGAAGGCTTACGATTTGCGCGACAAGGTAAGCGAGCGGGAGAAATTTCGCGTATCGGGCACCTACTATCTTCTCGTGACCGGCGAACTCGAGAAGGCCGTACAAACCTATGAAATGTGGGCCCAGACCTATCCACGCAACAGCGAACCCTTCGGAAATCTGGGAGTGGATTACACCTACCTGGGACAATACGAAAAAGGGATTGCCGCAAGTCTTGAGGATCTGCGCATGAATCCGGGCAGCGCAGCGGCGTACACCAACCTCGTGGGTCTATATCCCTCGGTGAATCGGCTGCAGGATGCGAAGGCGCAGTATCAGCAGGCTATCGCGCATAAAGTTGACAATCCGTTTTTGCACGGAAATCGTTACGGAGTGGCGTTCCTCGAGAACGACACCGCCGAGATGCAGCAACAAGTCGCCGCGGCCAGCGGCAAGGCGGGCGAGGATGTGCTCCTTTCCTTCGCGTCAGACACCGAGGCATTCTACGGGCGTCTGGCAAACGCGCGGAGACTCTCGCAACGCGCCATCGACTCCGCTCACAGCAATGACTCCAAGGAAACAGCAGCGGCGTGGCGGATGAACTCCGCCTTGCGCGAAGCGGAGTTCGACAACGCATCGCGGTCGCGCCAGGAAATCACCGCCGCGCTGGTCGATGCCCCAACGCGAGATGTCACGATTCTCGCGGCTCTGGCTCTGGCGCGCCTCGGAGAGATCGACCAGGCGGAGCGAATGGCACACGGTTTGGCTGAGCGCTTTCCTTTGAATACCGCGATCAATCGCTATTGGTTGCCGGCCATCTACGCTTCGATCGAAATCAGACGCCACAATCCGGAGAAGGCTCTCGAGGATCTACGGACAACCTCACCGTACGAATTAGCCTCGCCCCTTCCGCAGTTCGAGGTGGGCGGTTCTCTGTACCCGGTGTACGTTCGCGGCGAAGCGTATTTGTTGCTGCATCAGGGGAAAGAGGCAGCGGCGGAGTTCCAGAAATTCTTAGACCATCGCGGCATCGCCATGAATAGCCCGTTGGGCGCGCTGGCGCGCCTTCAACTGGGTCGCGCGCATGCGCTTTTGGGCGAGAACATCAAATCTCGCGCGGCGTACCAGGATTTCCTCGGATTGTGGAAGGATGCCGACGCCGACATACCAATCCTGGTCACGGCGAAGGCCGAGTACACCAAGTTGAAGTAACCGCGCGCTACGCCTGACGGCGACGGGGGCCAATGCTTGCCCCGGCGAGCTGGTGTCTGTCAGGATGCTCATCGAGAACGTTGGCTTGGAATAGCGCGGAACAACTCAGGGGGTAACTCATGGCTGGTTTCTGTAGAAATTGCGGCACGGCATTGGGCGATGCGCAAGCGTTTTGCGCGAAGTGTGGCACCAAGGTTGGGCAGGCGCCGGCATCTTCTGCGCCCGCGCAAAGTGCACCGCTGGGGACTCCCCCCGCGACACAGGTGGCACCGCCAGCGCCAATAACACCACCTGCTGCACAAGGGGCGCAGGTGGCAGCGAGCGGAGGTGGCGGCGCACTCGTCAAGATTCTGCTGATTGTCGCGGCGGTGATTTTTTTGCTCGGTGCGATTGGCGTGGGATCGGTGATGTACATCGGATACCGCGTCCGGCAGAAGGCGCGAGAAATGGGTTTCAAGATACCTTCGGAAGAGAGGCATTCCTCGGCACTGCGCGGGGTAGACGGCTGCCAGTGGTTGTCGAAGGATGATGTAAGCGCGGCGATCGGAATGCCCGTGGCGCATGCGGATTCCGGCGCGGAGGGTAGCGCCGGATGCGTGTATACCGTCGAGGGAGACGCCGCGGAGCTGACGATGAAGCATGCGACGCAGCTCAACAAGAACCAAACGAGCCAGATGAGCAAGGCTGATCAGGAAAGGATGGAGAGTTTCGGCAAGACGATGCTAAAGGGCGGCGGAGCTCCCAGCGGGAATTCGAGCGAGCATCCGGGGGAGACCGCGGTGGTTGCGTTCACTGTGGACGACAACAATGCGCAGTTTCAGATGAACCTGACCAAAGGCATGCTGAACCGCTTGGGGCCGATGGCGACGCGAAATGTTCCGGGCCTGGGAGACGAGGCATTCGACGCGGCGGGAGCAATCCTGATGGTGAGGAAAGGCGACAAATTACTGAGAATCACGTACACGCAGTGCCCGTGCGGCTTGGATGAGGTCGTCGGGTTGGCGAGGAAAGTCGTGGGGAATTTGTAGGCACAACGAATTTAGGTTGGTTTGCGGAGCGATTGAAGGTCGATTCCCAACTGCTGGCATTTTTTGTACAGGTGGCTGCGCTCAAGGCCGAGGGCGCGGGCAACGTTGGTCATGTGAAAGCTGTTGCGGCGAATTTCCGCGAGCAGCACTTCCCTTTCAAAGGCTTCAGCGCGCTCGGCGAGCGTGCCGGTGTGCAGCGCGTCCGTGGCGCTGGTCGCGGCGTCGCTTCCGGACTGCCCAGCTGACGCCGCCGGTAAAACGAGCTGCACATCGGCCGCGGTAACGGATTCTCCAGCAGCAAGAAGCACGAGGCGCTCGACGACATTGCGCAGCTCACGAATGTTGCCGGGCCAGGCGTAGCGCTGCAGCTCCGCGATAGCCTCGGCCGCGAACACTTTCTCTTTCCATCCATTCTGCGCCGCCACCTGCCGGGCAAAATGCTCCACCAGCGCGGGGAAATCCTCCAAGCGCTCACGCAACGGAGGCAGGATCAGCGGAAAAACATAGATGCGGTGGAACAGGTCGCGGCGAAAACCATTCTGCTTGACGAGATCTTCGAGATTGCGGTGCGTGGCCACGAGGACGCGGACGTTCACGCGGATGGGTTTGTCTCCACCAACACGCTCGACCTCGCCTTCTTCCAAAACGCGCAGGAGCTTGGCCTGCATGGCGACGGGCATGTCGCCGATTTCGTCAAGAAACAGAGTGCCGCCATCGGCTTGCTCGAATTTCCCGAGATGTTTGGCGGCCGCGCCGGTGAACGCGCCTTTTTCGTGGCCGAAGAGCTCCGACTCGATGAGTTCGGCGGGAACGGCGGCGCAGTTGAGAGTGATGAAAGAGTTTTCGTGGCGCGGGGATTTCTCGTGAATGGCGCGCGCGACAAGCTCTTTGCCGGTGCCAGTCTCGCCGAGGATGCAGACGCGAGTTTCGCTGGCGGCGACGCGGTCGATCTGAGCTAGGAGCTTACTCATCGCCGGGCCTGAGCCGACCAGCTCGTGTTTTCCCAAACGGTCGCGCAGCTCACGATTTTCATCCTGAAGCCGCGACAGCCGGAGGGCGTTTTCGATGGTGACAAGAAGTTTGTCAGTAGACGACGGCTTCTCGAGAAAATCCAGCGCACCCAGCTTGGTGGCGCGGACAGCCATTTCAATGTTGGCTTGACCGGAAACGAGGACGATCGGCGTTTTTAGCCCGCCTTTCTTTAGATCTTCGAGGAGCTCCAGTCCGCTTTTACCGGGCATCACCACATCGGACAAGATGAGGTCGAACGTTTCGGTCTTGAGAAGCTCGACGGCGCGAGCGGCATTGTCGCAAACCGTGGCTTCGTGTCCGGCGAGTCGAAAGGCACGAGATAGCGACGCAAGCGTGTTGGGGTTGTCGTCGACGATCAGGAGATGGGCTTTACGTGGCAATCGTAAGTCCTGCGTCAATCAGAAGCCGCTGCGAATTTCGGCGGCGGGATCTTGGACGCGCCCGCGTCTTCGCGCGGCGCTGCGGGCTGATTGGCTTGCCGCTGCGGCAATTCGATGCGGAACGTGGTGCCGTGGCCTTCTTCACTCGATACGCTGATCGATCCGTGATGATCGCTGACCACCGACTGCACGATGGCGAGGCCCAGCCCCGTGCCCTGGTGCTTGGTGGTGTAGTACGGCGTGAAGAGGCGCGCGCATTCTTCCGCCGTGAGACCGGTGCCGGTATCCGCCACTTCTATGCGAACCGCGCCCTTCTGTTGGGTAGTTCGCAACGTGAGCGTGCCGCCCGAGGGCATGGCGTCCAACGCGTTCAGCACCAGGTTCTGAAATGCGCGATGCAAGAGCACGGCGTCGGCGTCGATTTCCGGCAACGGCTCAGTAAGAAAATACTCCGGCGTAATCGTGGGCTTGCCAACAACGCTAAATTGTGGCTCGAACAGCCGGATGATATTGCGGAGCGCTTCGTTGACATCCACCTTGGCAAATTGCGGCGCAGGCATTTTTGAGAAGTCGCTGAAGCGGCCGACGATGGTGTTGAGATTGGTGAGCTCGGCTTTCAGCGTGGCGGTCGATTCGTTGAAAACTTCCAGAAACTGTTTGGCGTCCAGTTGGCGAGCGCGCTGCAAATTCTCCACCGTGATTTGCAGCGGAAAGAGCGGATTGCGCAGCTCGTGAGCAAGGCGGCGCGCCAACTCACGCCATGCGGCGACCCGTTCGGTCTGGAGCAAGCGTTCGCGCTGCGTTGCCAGCGTGCGGGTCATATCGTTGAAGGCGGTGCCGAGCTGGCCGATCTCGTCGGCACTGCGCACATCGACGCGCGTTTCCCAGCGGCCGGCAGCGACTTCGCGAGCGCCTTCCACAAGCTGCTCGACCGGGCGAGTGATGCGCGCGGCGACCCACAAGCTGATGAAGAGCCCGATCAGCAACGCCACCGCGGCAACCGCCGCGGCAATCGTGTAGATCCGTTGGGTGAGGACAACCAATTCCTTGCGCGAGCTTCCAACCAGGAGAACACCCAGAAGCTCATTGTTGCGGCCGGGCAACGGAATTGCGTGGAAGGTTTCCGCCGAAGCAGCGTCGGAATTCCAATTGATGGTGGTTACCAGCGACTGCGGCTGCCTGCGGATCTGCTCAATGACCGGCTGGAGGCGCTCGGGCTGATCGATGGCGCCCTTGGTGTCAGTCAGCGCGGCGGGAATAAACGCGGAATCCAGGTTGCGATAGAGAAGCGCGCGCATGCCGGAGGGGAGAACGAGCGTCGAGAGGAAATTCTTGTCCATGCGCTGCCCGCCGATGATGTACAGATACTTATCGTTGCCGCCGGAGAGCGAACGAACCGCCGTGAGGGAGAGTTCGACGCCGTCAGGCAGCTCCTCCCTTTTCAAGAATGCGCCGGATTCATTCCAGTCTTTTTTCAGCGTAACCCAATCGTTCTTGTGACCGACGCGCGAGGGATATTGCGCGGAGGAAATCAGTGTGCCATCCCAACTGACGAATTCGACGAAGTCGAGGTTGTGGTCCTGCGCCGCGCCATTTGCATCGTGGAAGAAAATGGATTGATCCAGGGTTCGCGTCGCCAGGTCGAGCGCTACCTTCATCGTAATCTCGGCGTCGGCGATGTTTCTCACCTGCGAGACGATCTGATCTCCGCGCTGGGCAAATTCCTTCTGGAATTGGGCGACGATAGCCTCGGTGCGCTCCTTGTCGGACTCCTCAAAGGCCGCCCCCACGTATCGCGTGACGCCATAAGCCATCACGGAAACGGTGGCCAGAATGGTAACCACGAAGATCAGAAACACCTTCGTCCGGAAGCTCATCGGGGTGCTCCCGAAGCGGTGAGCGAGGGCCACGGAACAACATTTTGCTTGGCAGACACGGGGACGCCGGATGATGATACCACGGCTGAAAAAGAGCGCGGAACGGGGTCAGATGCGGCGTTACCTCTAGGAAACCTTTTGCGGCAAGATACGTCTTTATCATAAGCGGTTGGGGTGTGTATTTCCGTTTAACGATCCGGGCCGTGATTTCGCAAAAATAGCAGGGATGGGGGGAAGGAACATGGGCAAGTTGCTTGTTCGGGCGAGTGTGTGCGCGGCGATCTTCGTTGGCCTGCTGCTAAGTATCCATTCAGGAGTGCAAGGCGGGGCGACCCCGCGGGCGGAGCAAGCGCCGTCTGGGCCCACGAAGCTGTTGCGCTACGCCGACATCTCGAAAGACGCGGTGGTGTTCTCCTACGCCGGGGACCTGTGGACGGCATCGCGCCAAGGAGGCGCGGCGCGCCGGCTGACGTCGGGCGCGGGAGACAAGCTCTATCCCAAATTCTCTCCGGATGGAAAGTGGATCGCCTTCACCGCGTTCTACGACGGGAACCCGGATGTGTACGTCGTGGCTGCCGATGGCGGCGAGCCGAAGCGGCTCACGTTCCACCCCTCAGCGGATATCGTGCTCGGCTGGACGCCGGACGGAAAAAACATATTGTTCCGCTCAGACCGCATCAGCGCGCCTCCGCAGCGGACCACGCGATTGTTTCTGGTTTCACCGCAAGGTGGCATGCCCAAAGTGCTGCCCGTGCCGCGCGGAGACCTCACCACGTTCTCGCCCGATGGAAACAAAATCGCATATCTCGAGACATCGCAGGAAAATCGCACCTGGAAGCGCTATCGCGGCGGCTGGAGCCTGCCGATCGCCATCTACGATTTGAAAAAGAACACCTACGAAGAACTTCCTAAAGCGAACGGCATGGATATGTTTCCCATGTGGCACGGGAACACCATCTATTTCATCAGCGACCGCGACGGCGTGATGAACCTGTTCAGCTACGATCTGGAAACGAAACAGACGAAGAAGCTCACCGACTACAAAGAGTACGACATCAAGTGGCCGAGCCTGGGACCGGACGCGGTGGTGTATGAAAATGGTGGCCTGCTCTACGAGTACAGCTTCCAAAGCGGGAGCACGCGCAACATCCCCATCGAAGTGCGCGCAGAGGATCTGGAAGCACGACCCGAGTTAAAGAATGTGACCAAGAACATCGGAAGCTTTGGACTCTCTCCATCCGGCGCGCGCGCGGTGCTGGAAGCCCGCGGCAACATTTTCACCGTTCCGGCGGAGCATGGCAGCATTCGCACGCTGACGACCGACAATTCCAGCGTCCACGAACTCAATCCGGCTTGGTCTCCGGATGGAAAGTGGGTCGCCTATCTATCGGACAAAACCGGCGAGTACGAGATTTACACGCGGCCGCAGATGGGCGGCGAGGAAACGCGGGTCACTTCGGACGGTGGCGTGTATCGCTACGGCCCGGTGTGGTCGCCCGACAGCAAGAAACTGCTCTATTGGGACAAACTGCACCGGCTGTGGTGGATCGGCGTCGATGAAAAGAAGCCCGCTCAGGTGGACGAAGGCGAATATGCCGACATCGCCGACGGGAGTTGGTCTGCCGACAGCTTGTGGATCGCTTATTCCAAAGCCGACCGGCGCGGTGCGGGTCAGATGTACCTGTATACGCTCGAACAAAAGAAGACGACCAAGATCTCGGACGGCTTTTACAACGACTCCAATCCGGTTTTCGATCCCGACGGCAAGTACGTGTTCTTCCTCTCGCAACGCTACTTCTTCCCCAGCATCGGCCAGCTCGACCAGCGCTTCAACTACTACAGTACGGACGGAGTGTTTGCGCTATCGCTCAAGGCCGACGAAGCCTCTCCCTTCAAACCACAGAGCGACGAGGAAAAAGCCGCCGACAAAGACGACAAGGGCAAGGACAAGGATAAAGACAAGAAAGACAAGAAGGACGAGAAGGCCGACGCCAAGAAAGACGACACCAAGGCCGCCGGCAAAGACAGCAAAGAAGAATCAAAGAAAGACGAAAAGAAAGAAGAACCCCCCAAGCCAATTCAAGTGGACCTCGCAGGCATCGAAACCCGCGTTGCGCCCGCACCGATCGCGTCCGGTATTTACGGCAATCTCGAGGTCCGCAAGGGAAAGCTCTTCTACCTGGCGCAACCGCCGGAAGCGCGCGCGCAGGGGACTGAACACGACCAGGATCCGCGCAACGTTCTTCACGTCTACGACCTGGAAAAGCGCGAGGACAAAGAGCTGTTGGCGGGCATCGACGGCTACGACCTGGACAAGGACGGCAAGAAAGTCATCTACAAGGCCGGGCCGGTTTATGGCATTCAAGACGCCGAGCCCGGCAAAGCGAAAGTCGGCCAAGGCAAGCTCGATCTTTCCGGATTGCAGGTGCAAATCGATCCGCGCGAAGAATGGAAACAGATCCTTCACGAGGCCTGGCGCATCGAGCGCGATTTTTACTGGGATCCGAAAATGACCGGGCACGACTGGGAACAGATCGGCAAGCGCTACGAGGCGCTGCTGCCCTGGGTCGCGCATCGCGCCGATTTGAACTACCTGATTGGCGAAATGATCGCCGAACTCAGCACTTCGCATACCTACGTGGGCGGCGGAGATCAGCCGCAATATCCACACATCGGCGTGGGGCTGCTGGGTGTCGACTTTGAAGCCGACGGCGGCTACTACCGCATCGCGAAAATCTACCCCGGCGAAAACTGGAGCGAAGCCACGCGCTCACCGCTCACGGAACCTGGAATCAAAGCGAAGGCCGGCGACTACCTCATCGCCGTGAATGGCGTTGAGGCAAAAACCTCGCGCGACGTCTACGCGTATTTCCAAAACCTCGCCGGAAAAATCGTCACCTTGAAGCTGAACAGTAAGCCCAGCAGCGACGGCGCATGGGAAGTCACTGTGAAGCCCACCGGCAACGAAAACGGTGTCCGCTACTTAGGTTGGATCAACGCAAATCGCAAGAAAGTGGAAGAAGCGACCGGCGGCCGCATCGGCTACATGCACGTTCCCGACACCACCATTCCCGGCGTAATCGAATTCGACAAAGCGCTCGACGCACAACTCGACAAAGACGGCATGATCGTCGACGAGCGCGACAACTCGGGAGGACAGATTCCGGACTTCTACACCGAAAAACTAAAGCGCCAACTGCTCGCCGTTGTGGCCCCGCGCGACACAAAAGATGTGCCGTGGCCGCCGGTGGGAATTTATGGCCCTAAAGTAATGATCGTCAACGAACTAGCAGGCTCGGGCGGCGACGCGTTCCCGTGGTTCTTCCGCCGCGAGAAGATCGGACCCATCGTCGGCGAGCGAACCTGGGGCGGACTGGTGGGAATCGGAAACGGCCAGCCGCTGCGCGATGGTGGATTCGTCACCGCGCCGGGCTTCGCTTTCTGGAGCACCGACAACAATGGCGAGTGGATCGTCGAAAATCACGGCGTCGATCCGGATTACGTCGTTCCGCAGCGGCCGGACCTGGTGGTCAGCGGCCACGATCCGCAACTGGAAAAGGCCATCGAGCTCGCAAAGGAAGCGCTGAAGAATTACAAAGGATTGCCGCCGCGCCCGAGGTATCCGAGCGTGAGTCGGTGACGTCGTGACATACCCGAAGGCAGTGCCCCCTCTCCTTTTTGGTGGGCCAGTTTCCGATAAGCCGACTACGCAGGAGTTAGCGACCTACTACCAGACCTGTTCACATACAGTCGGACATTGGGTTTGTCGAGAAGTGCTCGTTGACTGCTCCCGTCTCTCGAAGGAGCCATACCTGCGCGATACTGCCCATGGCTGTCCGTTAACGCGGTCTGAAGTTGCCCGTTCCCCTGCATGGCAAAGGCTGGCTCCAGTTCGATTGCAGCACCCTCGATCGGAAGGCCGTTATCCGCACGAACCACGCGTCCCGTAATCTGTGGCTCGGGCGCCTGAGCGTTTGCGACAAGACAAATCACGACTAATGACACCAGGACAGATACTCGCGGCACGCTGAAGTACATGGCCACCTCTGCAACTGTTCACTCCCACTTCGTTCTCGCGAATCGGTTTTGCCCGCTAGTGAATGTACATAATGTCCGATTGACGCTGCCGGACAAATGACCTCGCCCGCCAGAGCCCTTCGGTAGTTCTCCGGTAATGTGACTTCTCGGGAGTTTTGGTCGTCGCTGCTCAAGTGCGAATGGATTTCTGGACAGCTATCCGTCGGCGAGTCTATTCAATGCGTCTCCTTCTAAGAGGACTTGTCTCCATTCATCGAAAAACTCGCCACCCAATGACTTGTAGAATTTAATTGCCGACTCATTCCAACCCAATACTTCCCAACGAATACCATAGGAGCCTTCCTGCCGGGCAATACGAGCAACCTCAGATAGAATCGCTCTTCCTATCCCTCGACCGCGAAACGCTTCCCGCACAAAGAGGTCCTCGAGGAAGATACCGAAGCCTTTCCAGGTTGAATAAAAGCCAAAGAAGAGCGCATAGCCAATCGCTTGTCCGTCCCATTCCGCGATCAGGCTGCGGAACTTTGGTTGAGCTCCAAAGCCATCCCTGACCAGGGTCTCTTCCTCGATGACCACCGCGTCGAGTTGGTGCTCGTACTCCGCCAATTCGCGGAAGAATCTCAACAGCAACGGCACATCGCTGACACAGGCAGCACGAATTATGAGCATTAGGGATTTCTCCATCACGCAAAACGTAGTTTAGACACAATCAAGCCGATCGCAAACTGCCAGCACGACGCTCTGGGGCCGTTCCAGTTCACGACGGCTCGGTGACGGTTGCCCGCAACGAGGGCTTATCATCACCGAGTTAGACCTAAGGGCCTGACTAACGCGCTTACCGAAGTTGGCCCACTACCCCTGTCTCTAAGAGTTATCGCGTGCATGGCTGCAAGCTTCGGCCGATGCTTGAGCGGCTCAAGCATACGCGCGAGACGAATCCGAATTAAGCCATTTTGAATCAGCCAGTTACGCACTCTGCCCGCAAGAAAACAAAAAAACACCGAAAGCAAACCAAAGGCGAACCACGCGCCAATGAGGGCATTGGCGTTCCCAAGGAAGCGTGGCCCGGAGCGCGGCGCTGGGTCGGAAGAACCTCTGGCGACGATGGAGTCAAGCGCGGCGGTGCTTGCTCTCGTGCTCAGTGTCCTTTCGCGATTCCAGCGGCGCGCACCGGGCCACCGGTGCGTGCAAGATTCCACTCAGGGCCTGCGGTTCGGGTGCTTCTGTGTCTTCGCCGCCGATAGTGCCGTCTGGGCTTGCGACGGATCGTCCGAGCCATCGTCCGATGACGTGCTGCCGGCGCCAACTCCCGAGAACGCCGAGCGAAACACGTCGTTCGCAAAGAAGTTCTTGCCGTCAACGGGAACCATCATGATCTGCAACTTGTCCGACAAGCGCTCCGCGATAATTTTCTGAATGAGCATCGGATTCTGCTTGAGCACCGCCGCTTCAAATTTCATGCGTTCGGCATCCGCCGCAGCCGTCACGCGGATGCGATTGGCTTCCGCATCGGAAAGGTTTTTCTGCCGCTCAACTTCGGCCTTGCTGTCGATCACTTTGGCTTGCGCCGCCGCGTCGGCATTCTGCAGCGTGCCTTCTTTGCGCGCCTGCGCTTCGAGCTTGGTTTGCTCGATCTGCTTCTGCTTCAGCGGCAAAGTGTATTGCATGGCATCCGCCTCCGCCTTGGCTTGCAGCACGCGAACCTGCGCCTGCGCTTCGGCTTGTTTCACTTGGCGGGCCTTCTGCGCTTCCGCCTCCAACTCCGCGATGCGCACTTCCTTCAGCTTGATTTCCTGATCGGTGCCGAGTTGCTCGTTCTCCTGTTCCTTCAAGAGCAGTCCCTCTAGGCCCTTGGCGTACTCGTCGGGCAACTTCAAATCGCGCAACAGCACTTCGCGCACGATGATGCCGTCGGAGCCAAGCCGCGCGGTGATGGCGTTGGCCGCAGTGGTGCGCAATTCTTCGCGTTTGGTAGCAAAAATCTCGCGCGTGATGTAGTTGGGCGCTATCTGCCGGTAGATCGTGGCCACCGTGGGAGCCACCACCTCCGCGCCAACCGGCTGCGGAAGGTTCGCATGGATGTAACTGAGGCGCTGCGGGTCCAGCCGGTAGCGCACACTGACGGCGAGGCCGACGTTCAGTCCTTCCCGCGCCTGCACCACGAGCACTTCGTTGGTTGATTTCGGCACTTCAGTGGCGGAGGTGGTGTAAACCTGCTCCCGCGTGTCGTAGAGCGCCACACTATCGATCAGCGGCGTAACGATGTGCACGCCTGGGTACAACGTGCCGGGACGCGCGCCCCAGATCTGGCTGATGCGCACGCCTGCCGATCCATCGGGGACCACCACGATGCTGAGCGCAAGCAGCAGCGGCGCCACCGCGAAGACCGCCAGGCGCCGCGTGAGTCCCCAGCGGACCGGTCCGAAAGGGCTTTCCGCGAGCGGGCTCGTTGCTAGGCCGCCCTCGCCAGGCGCGCCGCGCCCAAGCAAGCGACGAAGTTGCGTCGACAAGTAGATGTCATAGATCACCACCGCCGCGGCGCTGCCGAAAAGCCCAGCTCCGAGGATCATCAACAGATATTTCAGAACTAGCATGTGTTACTCCCTTCTTCCGTTCCCGGGGCGCTGCGGCTGGGCGACGTGCGGCTTTGCCGGATGCGTGGGCCGGGGAATTTCTTGGCACAGGTTTCACTTGTCCCGAGCTTCGAGGGAACCTGTGCGCGTAAGGCGCTCTTAGCGGTGCGGCGCAAACGCGCGAGCGAGTTGCGCCGTTCCGCGCACGAGTTCTGTGCGCGCTGGACGCCGCTGAGCGGCGGCCGGCTGCATCAAGTAACACGCGGCCCGCAGCATCAACCACTGGAACGCGGTACCAGCGGCAAGGGCGAAAATGGTGGCGACGGCCAGCGTCGTAAAGCTCAATAGGGTGATCATAGGTGCCTCCCTCAAACTCACTTCCAACGTGCGTGAACAGAGATGGCACCGTGAATACCAAATGCAACTAGCTGATAAATAAGGCTTTGCTAGATCGCACCGAGGCAGATTCCGTGTCCGACGCAACACGTCGTGGGTCGCGAGACGCACCCAGCGGCCGCGCCCGTGTGGCTGCGCCCGGAATCAGAGATAATGTAAACAGGCTGGAATTGTCCTGACACGTATCGTAGGGTCGCTTACCTCGGACGCGGTCTGACACCGGCGAGACGAGAGAGCAAACCCGAGATGCCTACAAGTGCAGGCCTGATGATCGGACGAATCTTCGGGATACCGATCTATGTGAATGCAAGTTGGGTGTTCATTTTTGCGCTCTTCACCTACAACCTGAAAGGGATTTTTGCCCAGGATCATCCGCAATGGAGCACGAATCAGGACTGGGCGGTCGGAGCCCTGACGAGTCTGCTGTTTTTCGCTTCGGTTCTCTTTCACGAGCTGTCGCACAGCGTGGTGGCACAGCACTACAAGATTCGCGTTGTGTCCATAACTCTGTTTTTCTTTGGAGGTCTCGCGCGCATTGAACGCGATCCCTCGAAGGCCATTCAGGAATTCAACATCGCGATCGCCGGGCCTCTGGCGAGCGGATTTCTTGCAGGTTCTTTCTTCGGGTTGCTCCGAGCGTTTCCGTCAAGCCAGGTGATCGGGACGCTGGGAACATTGCTGTGGGAAGCAAACGCAGGACTTGCGCTTTTCAATCTCCTCCCCGGCTTTCCCTTAGACGGGGGCCGAATCTTCAGGGCCATCGTTTGGGGGATAACCAAAGACTTCGCCAAGGCGACGCGCGTGGCCGGCGCCAGCGGAAAACTGATTGCCTACACGATCATTCTTGTGGGCGCGTATGGAGTATTCAACCAGAACGTCACGCAGGGTCTTTGGCTGATGTTCATCGGCTGGTTTGTTTTGAATGCGGCGCAGGAGAGCGTCGCGCAACTCGCGATCCGCGAAACGCTTTCAGGGCTACGGGCCGCGGACGTGATGAGCCACGAGGTGCCCACGATTGCGCGCGATATCTCGCTGGAGGACTACGGCCACGAAGTGCTTCGGACCGGTCGCCGTTGCCACCTCGTGATTACGGAAGAGCGTCTCGTTGGCATGATGAACGTCCACACGCTGAATTCGGTCCCGCGTGAGGAGTGGGCGCACATGTCCGTTCAGGCGGTGATGATTCCGCGCGAGAAGATTTTGTGGTCCACGCCGGAAGAGCCGCTGCTGGGCCTGCTGGAGCGTTTGCTGGCCGCCGACGTGAATCAGATGCCGGTCGTGAGCGGCACCGAGAACGACGGAGCGCACATCATCGGAATGGTCACGCGCGATTCCATTCTTCGCGTGATGCGAACGCGCGCCGAGGTTGGCCCGCTGGTTGCCAGCAGGTAGGTATATCGCAAAGCCGATAGCGTTGGAGATGGCAGACTAAGTGTCCCCTGATAATTGCGTGCTGTCCTTTTGGGCGCGACCTGAATTGGCTTGCTGCGGCAAAGGGCAATGGCGAGAGATACGGTATCGGTTGCGATTGAACCAACGATAGCCTTGCCAAAGTATCCAGCGAAATCCTGGCAGTCGGAAGATCGCATAGAATGGCCATGCCCACCAGATTCTTCGCGCCACAAAGAGATATGCGTCCGCCCCGGATTCCAAGTTGCCATCGCGGGTCAACACTAGAATGTCATCCAGCAGTTTCTGTTGCGAACACCTTAGGCTGCCGTCCTCCCAAGCCGATTGCAGGTCTTTGATGGCAAAACCGCGTCGCCCAATCACTTTCTCCCAGAAGTGAACCCAACGAAAACAGAATCCGCATCCGCCATCGTAAAGCACCCAACCCACACGAGGGGGCGCCGCTTTCGATTCTCCTTCAAGGGTCATCATGGGAGCCTACGGCCTCGGAAAACGGTGACCGGTGAGCCTTCGGCAATGAATGCGGAGCTTGGGCGACCTTGCAGGAGACGGCCTAGTTCAACGCCGTACAACCCGATTGCATCACCTTCAAATCCGCCCTTGGCGCCTGTCCACACCTGCCAAGACGCATGAGAAACGTGATATTCGAAGGACCCACTCCGTTGCGTCGAGTAGCCCCAATAGTGTTCGGTAATAAATTGTTCCAGACTTCCCTCTCGTGGTAGCCCGGGAGCGCCTGTCGCTTGTGCGGCAAGCTGGCACCACTGATCTTTGACCTGCCATTGATACCGGGCCGTCTTTTTCGACGCGTCGGCATAAACGCGGTGCTTCATCGGCAGACATACATAGTTCTCACCGTATACGATGCGGGCCGTCGCCGCGATCGCCCGCCTGGGCACAATTTCAGTTATGAACACAACGCCCCTTCGGTTTTCATCGCCCTCGCTGCGACGCACGTAGAGGCGGAGATTCACCTCTTCGAAATCGGAATGAAGCGGGACGCTGAGAAATCCAAAGAGCTTGGTGCGGCAAAACCGAAAACCCACCATGCTAACGTATGTTTTTCCAAGGAACGAATCGAGCACCGTGCCGTGGGGGACATACTTGTCTATCAGGCGGGGATCAACTTCGTAGTTTAACATCACCAGGTCGCGCCATTCCGCTGTGAGAAAAACTGTTTCCGTCGACGACATTTGGTTGGTTCAGGCTAGTCCGCAACGGCGCGCTGCACTCGCGCGGCAGGCGTCTGCAAATGCGCGGCGCCGCGAGCTTCCAGCGTGGCGCGAATTCCGTATCGCGGCCGCAGCGTGATCGACGGCATCGGCACCGCCGGGTGGTCGGGCACCATGTGAATGCGGAAATGCTGCGCGATTGTCGCGAGCAGCAGCGTGGCCTCCATCACAGCAAAATTATTGCCGATGCACTGGCGGGGTCCGCCGCCGAACGGAAAATACGCGAATCGCGGCAGGCGTTTCAGCAAATCCCCTTCCCAGCGCTCGGGGCGAAACTCCAGCGGAGCATCGAACCATCGCGGATCGCGATGAACCACCCACTGCGCCAGGGAAACACCGCAGCCCTTGGGTATGGGATATCCTCCGATCTCCGCGTCTTCGATGGCGACCCGCGCCATGCCCCACGCCGGAGGATAGAGGCGCATCGATTCGGTGATCACGTGGCCGGTGTAGCGCAGGTTCGCAAGGTCGTCGAGCGAAGGCGCGCTCCCCCCGAGCACAGCGGCTAGCTCCGCGTGCAGCTTCGCTTCCACCGCGGGATTCTGTGCGAGCAGCAGCCATGTCCAAGAGAGTGCATTGGCGGTGGTTTCGTGTCCCGCGAGAAAAATCGTCATCGCTTCATCGCGCAACTGCCGGTCGGTCATTCGCGAACCGTCTTCGTCTTGCGCCGCCAGTAGCATCGACAGCAGATCGCCGGTATCCTTTCCCGAGGCGCGGCGCTGCTCGATGAACCGGAAAATGATTTTGTCCAGGCGGCGCGTGGCAATGGCGGCTCGGATGTTGCGCGGTGTTGGCAGCCAGGACGGCGTCAAGATCAGCTTACGAAAATCGGAGTTCAGCTCCATGATCGCTTCCAGCGCGTGCCCCACTTGGCGCGCTTCGCGATCGACGTCCGCGTCGAACAGCGTCTTTGCGACGATTTGCAGCGTCAGCCGCATCATTTCTGCGTGAATGTCGCGCGTCTCCCCGCCCTTCCATTCGCCCAGGAGCCGCTGCGCGTATCGCACCATCGTGTCCGCATACGACGCGATACGCGCGCGATGAAAAGCGGGCTGCGCGAGCCGCCGCTGCCGCAACCAGAAATCGCCTTCACTTGTGAGGAGGCCGTTGCCGAACAAGCGCTTGTTTGCGCGCAGAATGCGGCCCTTGATGAATTTGCGATTCTGATTGACCAGCACTTCCTCGACGTAGTCCGGGTGACTCACGAAATAGATGCGAAAGTTGTAGTAGCGCATCGTGACGATGTCGCCGTATTCCTGCGCCATGCGCGGCAGATAGCCGAGCGGATCGCGGCTGTAGTCCTTGAAACTACCGGTCCACGACGTCGCCGGCGGGCCGGGAGGCAGTTTCGCTGGGGTGGGGAGGCGCATGAATCGATGCTAAGGCGCGGCGTTGCCAAGGTCAACGCGGGCGCGCCTGGCGCGAATGCGAAAACCCGCTCGCCGGATATCGACCGTAACGCGTGAAAAACCCGCGGCGGTCAGCCGCGCGGGCAGCGACGCCGGCTGCACCGGAACGAACGTACTGTTCTTATGGATGGCGCGGTTGAACCATCCATCTTCTATTTCAAACGCAAAGAAGCAACCGCCTGGCCGCAGGACGCGGTAAGCCTCGGCGAAGGCACGGTCCTGCAACTCGGCTGCTCTCAAGTGGTGCAAGACGAGAACAGCGATGACCGACGAAAAGACTCCGTCCGCGAACGGCAAAGCTGCGGCGTCACCCTGCAAGATCGTTGCATTCGTGCCGCGCTGGCGCGCCGCAAGTCCAGAGGCGAAAGAATGGCTGTACTCGAGACTAGTGACCCGCGATGAGCGCCGGCGCAACTCATCGGTTGCCGCGCCGGGACCCGCGCCTAGCTCGAGCACGTGATCCCCAATCTCCGAATCAGAGAGAACCCACGGCAGCAGCCGTCGGTGGGTGAGGTATCGCCAGAACGAAGTCGAGCAATACCAATTTTCGAGTGCGTTCATAAGGTCAGCGCAGCCAATCCATTGTAGAGGCACAGCATGTCCGCTACCTATCGTGCAAATGCCACGCAGAACTTCCGCTGAGTCGACTATTCTAATCGAGTGATGGAAGGCGACGAAAAGCTGCACACCACAGACCGCCCCGATCGGGGAAACGTGGGCGCTCTTGCAGGTGGGCCGGACGGCAATGGCGCGGACGTTGCGGCGAACCGCGGCGCTCCGCAACCCACCAGAGATGTGCGCACATCTGCCGCAAAATCCAAAGAAACGCATCAACTGAATAAGTGGCAGACTTTTTGGCAAGGCGTGCTCCACGTGGACACGGCGAAGATGGAGCCTTGGATCGGCTTGCGCAACGCCGTGGGAGTTAGTGCTCCGTTGCTGGTAGGAATCGCGCTTGGCATGCCGCTTGGCGGGTTGGCGGTGGCCAGCGGCGCGCTCAACGTGTCGTACTCGGATGGGCACGATCCTTACGGGCAGCGCGCCAAGCGGATGCTCGCTTCCAGCGCGTTGTGCGCCATCGCGGTGATGGCGGGAGGGCTCGCAGGCCATCACAATACCGCGGCCGTGGTGCTGGCGACGGTGTGGGCGTTCGGTTCGGGAATGGCGATTACTCTCGGAGCGACGGCTGAGAGTCTGGGCGTGATCAGCGTGGTTGTGCTGATCATTTATTCGGCGCAATCGCTGACGCCAGAGCGCGCGTTGCAAGCAGGAGGCTTGGCGTTCGCGGGTGGGGTGATCCAGATGCTGCTGTCGCTGGCGCTGTGGCCGGTGCGCGGGTATAAGCCGGAACGGCGCGCGCTTGCAAATTTGTATCTGGTGCTCGGGCAGGCGGCGGCGTCTCCAGAGCAGCTCATGAAGGCGCCGCCGCCGGCGCAGGCCGGCACGCAAGCACAGGAAGCGCTGGCGGCGCGGGCCGCAGACCATGGCATCGAGAGCGAGAGGTTGCGTTCGCTGCTGAGCCAGGGAGAGCGCATCCGATTGCGTCTGTTCACGTTGGGACGGCTGCTCCGCAGGATGCGCCGAGAAAAGTTCGGCTTCGCGGCCGCCGAGATGGTCGAGAGCTTCCTGGAATCCGCCGCGCACGTGATGACGGCGATCGGCGAATCGCTGGCACGGAACGCCCCAGTAACAATCAACGAATCGTGGATGACGGAAATGCGCACCGCGACGGAAGCGCTGCGCGAAAGCAACGACGCCGTCGACCGCACTTTTCTTGCGGCGGTGATGCGCGATGCGCGATTTCAGATGGATTCGCTGGCGGGCCAATTGCGCGCGGCGGCACAGTTGGCCGGCGACGTGACACCAGCCGGCCTGGAAGCCACCAAGCGGCGGGACAAACGGCTGCCCTGGCGCATGCGCATCACCGGAAATCTCGCGCGGGTGACTGCCAATCTCAGCTTGCAATCCGCGGTGTGCCGTCACGCAATCCGGCTGGCCGCAGCGGTGGCCATCGCGGAGTTGGTATCGCGAAATCTGGAAGCTCCCAGAGCCTACTGGCTGCCCATGACGACGGTGATTGTGCTGAAGCCGGAGTTCACGGTGACATTCACGCGCGGGCTGCTGCGCATCGCGGGCACGATTGCGGGACTCTTGCTGGCGACGGCGATGTTCCATTTTCTGCCCACGGGAAGAGGCATGGAGATCGCATTGATGGGCGGTTTTGTTTTCCTGCTGCGCTGGGCGGGGCCGGCAAACTATGGGATTTTTGGAATCGCGGTGAGCGCTTTAGTGGTGCTGCTGATTGCGTTCACGGGAGTGGCGCCGAAAGATGTGATTTGGCTGCGCGGGATCAACACCGTCGTTGGCGGGCTTTTGGCGCTGGCGGCCTACGCGGTGTGGCCCACGTGGGAGCGCACGCAGGTGGGAGTGACGATGGCGCGGCTGCTGGAGGCCTACCGCACGTACTTCTCTGTAGTCCTGGGGGAAGTGACACGGAGCGATGGAGTCAGTTCGCCGCATCCTATCGATAAGGCGCGGCTTGCGGCGCGCCTCGCGCGCACGAATGCCGTAGCGTCCGTAGAGCGCATGCGCGCCGAGCCGGGAACTCGAGCCGAGGAGATCGCTTTGCTGATGGGCATGCTGGCGAGTTCACACCGTTTCGTGTATGCGGTGATGTCCGTGGAGGCGGGAATTTTGCCGGGGCCGCGGCCTGCCGTGCGGCCGGAGTTTCGGGCGCTCGCCGCCGACGTACTTGCGACGCTGGGGCGTTTGGCTGCGGAACTCCGGCGCGAGCGCCCGGCGGTTCAAAAGTGGCCGGATTTGCGCGAGGATCATCGGCGGTTGATCCAGCACCCGGACGCTGCTGGCGAGCAGTACGCGCTGGTGAATGTAGAAGCGGATCGCATGGCTAACAGTTTGAACACGCTGCGGGAGCAGGTTGAAGAGTGGAGAAAGATTGTAGGCAGTAAGTAGTGAGTAGTGGGTAGTGAAACTGGGAGAGAGTCGCGCCGTCGGCATCGGTAAGTGTCTGGCGGCGGTCGGCTCATCGGAGGGCAACATGCGCGAGACACGACGCAGATTTTTGGCGATGGTTGCGGTTTGCGGAAGCGCGATCGCCACAGGAAGCGCTTTGCAGACGACGCAGCAGAACCGGCGGATCATGCCGAATCCGCCGCCACCGTCCCAGCCGAAAGACCAAGACACTACGGATACCTCCAAGCCGAACCCGCAGGCGGTGAAAAGAGCCATGCTGATCCAAAACGAGAAGGAATTCCGCGAAGGCGTGGAACGTTTGTACCAGTTGAGCGGCGAGTTGCGGGACGAGGTGCAAAAGACGCCGAACACTGAAGTGTTCTCCGTGCACATGTACAAGAAGGCGGAAGAGATCGAGAAGCTAGCGAAGCAGTTGAAGGGAAAAGCAAAGGGATAGAAAAAGCAGCGGGTAGTGAGTAGCGAGCAGAGAGTAGTGCAGGATAGAAGAAGTTCCCTTGCCTGTGGTATTCCTCCCCCAATCGAGCAAGCTGGGTAAGCTACAGCCGTACCAGGTCGTTGGCACACAGCCAGGAATGGCTGCGCCACGAGAGCGCTGCACCCTTTTTGGCTTTTGGGGCAATCTAAGCTATCGTCCAGGTTGGCGAGGTACGTCCGCCTATAGGCGGACTGCAGCCGAACAAGATTCCAGGTAACACGAAGATTTTGCTAGCAAGAAGGAGATCGCATATGAGTTCCAAGAATAATGGAGGAAAGAACGCCCAAAGCGAAGGAACGGAACGAGCGAGGCCGGTCCTGCACCAGAAGGCGAGGGAAATCCAGGCGTATGGAAAGATCGCGAAGTTGCCGATCGGACTGGACGAGAAGGTCTGCGCGCGGAGCGTGGAGAACCTGAACCAGGTGCTGGCGGACACGATTACGCTGCGGGACCTGTACAAGAAGCATCATTGGCAAGTGGCGGGACACACGTTCTACCAACTGCACTTGCTATTCGATAAGCACTACGAGGAACAGAACGAGCTGGTGGATACGATTGCGGAGCGAATCCAGTCGCTGGGCGGGATCAGCCTGGCGATGGCGGCGGATGTAGCGGAGACCACGATCATCCCGAGGCCGCCGCGCGGCCGCGAAGAAGTGCCGGTACAGATTTCGCGGCTGCTGGAAGCGCACGAGTTTCTCTTGAAGGAAGCTCGCACCATGGCCAAGCAGGCTGACGAGGACGGCGATGACGGGACCAACGACGTGCTGGTGAGCGACGTGATCCGCACGAATGAGCTGCAGGTATGGTTCGTCGCGGAGCACGTTGTGGATGTGCCGGTGGTGCGGGCAGACGAGCCGGCCAAGGCCGAAGCAGCCAAGGCCGCGAAGGCTTGAGGAGAAAGAAGCAAAGGACGTAAGGAAGTAGAGGAGACAAAGCCGCTCCACCCTCACAAACCGGAGTGGGGTGGGGCGGCTTGCCACGGCGGTGGCGTGCGAGTTTTTCCACAAAAGAGAAAAAGTCATTTGACGAATCAAGAATTTGCATTGGACTTGGGTGTGGGCAGCGCCTAGAGTGAGGTTCCCGCGCCGGCTCGGAGCAGAGCTCCAGAATTAGCGAGATAAGTCGAGTGATTCTGCGAGTGTCGGGCCCTTAGCCGGGTTACGGAAAGACTCATGAGCGCCACGGCCCTGCCATCACGGTTGGGGATCCCCCCTTCTTTTGTAAACTATCAATTCGACATGGCTTACGACGAAATGTTCGAGTCTCGTGGTGTGGCGCGCGAGCACTACCAGGCGCTGCAAAGGACCCTGGTCGGTCTAGCGTCGGAGGAATTGCGGAAGATCCAGCAAGCGGCGGACCTGACCTTCTTGCAAGAAGGCATCACGTTCACGGTTTACGGCAGCAAAGAAGGCACCGAGCGGATCTTCCCGAACGACCTGATACCACGGATCATTCCGGCGGGAGAGTGGGCGCAGATCGAAAAGGGGCTGACGCAGCGGCTGACGGCGCTGAATCTGTTCCTGCGGGATATTTATCATGAGGGGCGAATCCTGGCGGAAGGGATCGTGCCTCGGGAGTTGATCTACAGCTGCAAGCATTTTCGGCGGGAGATGCGCGGGCTGAATGTGCCGCGGGACATTTACGTGAGCATCTGCGGGACCGACCTGGTGCGGCTGCCGGATGGCAGCTTTGCGGTGCTGGAAGACAACCTGCGGGTGCCCAGCGGCGTTTCGTACATGCTGGCCAACCGGAAAGTGCTGAAGCGGGTTTTTCCGACGATGTTCCGGGACTACGGCGTTTGGCCGATCGATCATTATCCACAGGCGCTGCTGGCGACGCTGCGGAGCCTGACGCCGGAAAATTGCCATTACGCGCAGGATCCGACCACCGTCTTGCTGACGCCGGGCGTTTCCAATTCGGCGTACTTCGAGCACACGTTTTTGGCGCAGCAGATGGGCATCGAGCTGGTGGAAGGGCGCGACCTGCTGGTGCACGACAACGTGGTGTACATGCGGACCACGGCGGGGCCGCGGCGCGTGGATGTGATTTACCGGAGGGTGGACGACGATTTTCTGGACCCGCTCTGTTTCCGGCGGGATTCGATCCTAGGAGTGCCGGGGCTGTTCAACGCTTACCGGGCTGGCAATGTGACGCTGACGAACGCGATCGGGACAGGAGTGGCGGACGACAAGGCGGTGTACGCGTACGTGCCGGAGATTATTCGATTTTATTTGAAAGAAGATCCCATCTTGCCGAATGTGCCGACCTTTCTGCTGACCGACGACGCGCAGCGGCAGCATGTGCTGGAAAATCTCGAGGAGATGGTCGTGAAGGCGGTCGGGGAGTCCGGTGGATACGGAATGTTGATCGGCCCGCACAGCTCGGCACAGCAGCGCGAAGACTTCCGGGCGCGAATTCTGGCGGATCCGCGCAATTACATCGCGCAGCCGACCCTTTCGCTTTCTTGCGCGCCGTGCTTGATCGACGGCGAAGTGGAATCGAGGCACATCGACCTGCGGCCGTACATTTTGATGGGCGAGAAGGTGACGCTGGTGCCGGGTGGATTGACGCGCGTGGCACTGCGAAAAGGATCGCTGGTGGTGAATTCGTCGCAGGGCGGAGGAAGCAAAGATACCTGGGTACTACGGGCGGGGAACGGAGACGACCGCGTGGCGCAGATCGCGGACGTGGCTGTAAAGGGACTCGCGGAGAAAAAACAAGCTTAATGGCTTCCGACCTGAGACCTCCACGAAATTATTTTGTGCGGACGTTCCGGCGCCATGCCGGGATGCTCTCGCGGGTGGCGGACAGTTTGTATTGGATGAGCCGTTACCTGGAGCGCGCGGAGCACACGGCGCGGCTTGTCGACGTTGAACTGCAGCTTTGGCTGGATCAATCGCCGGAAGCGGGAGCGGGGCGTTGGAGATTCCTCCTGGAGGCGCTGCGTACGCCGTCGGCCAAAGGCGCGATCGATCCCACACAACTGGTGAACGCGCTGGTGTTCAGCCGGACGAATGCGTCGTCGATCGTGTCGTGCATCGCGACAGCACGGGAGAATTTGAGGCACGTCCGGGAACAATGCAGCTCGGAGATGTGGGAGCAGCTGAACCGGCTGTACTTGCAGGTGATGGAGACCAAGCCGGAAGAAGCGTGGATGCTGAAGTCGCACGGATTTTTCCGCATGCTGCAAGAGGGTGCGTTGTTGTTTCATGGGATTACCGACGGAACGATGAGCCACGGGGAAGGCTGGCAGTATATCCAGCTGGGACGATACGTGGAGCGAACGGATACGCTAGCTTCGCTGACAGAGACGCACTTCAAGCGCGTGGCACAGCCTGGGGACCAGGGAGTGGAAAGCGCGGAGTACTTGGAGTGGGTAGGTTTGCTGCGCGCGTGCGTGGCGTTTGAGGCGTATTGCAAAGCATATACGGCGGAAATCCGGCCGCTGCGCGTGGCGGAATTCCTGCTGCTGAACCCGGAGTTCCCGCATTCGGTGCGCTTCTCGGTAGACCGTGTGAATGCGGCACTGCACATCATCGGAGATTTAACGGAGCGCCGGGCAAAATTGCCGACGCGCATCGCGGGGAGACTTCGCGCCCAACTCAGCTTCAGCCAGATCGAAGAGGTGATGGCCGAAGGAGCGCACGCGTATTTAGAGAACGTGCGCAGTGAATGCGCGCAGATTCATGCGGCGATCCATCAGATTTATTTTGACTATGCGATTGAGAGTGAGATGGCGTCGTAGGAAGAGACGAAGTAACGAGGTAAGGAAGAAACAAACAGATTATGGCCTATTCGGTACGGCATATTACTAGCTTCCGTTACGAACCCGCAGTGCGGGAAAGCGTGATGGAAGTGCGCATGCAGCCGCGCACAGACTTCCGGCAGCGCGTCTTGAGCTTTTCTTTGGACGTAACGCCACGCGCACACATGATGGTGTACCGGGATTTTTACGGCAACGCGGTGCACCATTTCGACATCCCGGAGAAACACAATCTAATTGAAATAACGGTACAGGCGATCGTGGACGTGCTGCCGGCGCGGATGTTGCTACCGCAAGACATGAACGATTGGGAGGAGCTGGATGCGCGAGTGGCGCAAACCGACTATTGGGAGATGCTGCTCCCCAGCCAGTTTGCGGGCCCGACGGAACTCCTGGAAAAACTGGCGAGCGAACTGGATCTGAGAAGGCGCGGAAATCCGTACGAGCTGCTGCAGGAATTGAATGGAAAGCTGTATGAGTTGTTCGACTACGCGCCGAATACCACCAGTGTAGATTCGCCCATCGATGATGCGCTACGGACGCGACGCGGAGTGTGCCAGGATTTCGCGCACATCATGATCACCCTAGTGCGGCAGTTGAAAATTCCGTGCCGGTACGTGAGCGGATACCTTTACCACGAGGCCTCGGCTCGCGACCGTTCTCCGGCGGGAGCGACCCACGCGTGGGTGGAGGCATATCTCGGCGATTTGGGATGGGTGGCCTTTGATCCGACGAATAATTTGCTGGGATGCGACCGGCACGTTCGCGTGGCGGTGGGGCGCGACTATGCGGATGTGCCACCAACGCGCGGCGTCTACAAGGGCGATGCGGAAAGCGAATTGAGCGTGATGGTAGCGGTGTCGCCGGTGGATGCGCCGGAGCCGGAAGAAATGCCGCCAACTACGGTGATTCGCTCAAAGCCGCTTAGCGTGGAAAGCATCGCCGAATCCAACCAGCAACAACAACAGCAGTAATCGCGCCTAGGCTTCGATGCGAGTGCCGAGCACGGCAAGGAACTGTGCTAGCCAGGCGTGGAGCGCAGGCCAGGCTGGGCCGGTAACCAGGTGGCCATCGGTATATGCCTGATCCATGGGCAGATCGACCCAGGTGCCGCCGGCTAGCGTGACGTCGGGGCCAGTGGCCGGGTAGGCGCTGCACTTCTTCCCTTTCAACACTCCAGCAGCAGCGAGAAGTTGTGCGGCGTGACAAATGGCCGCCAGGGGTTTCTTCGCGCTATCGAAGTGACGGACCATGTCGAGCACGCGCGGGTTGAGACGGATGTACTCGACGGCGCGGCCGCCAGGAATGATCACGGCGTCGTAGCTCTCCGGCTTGATCTCGTCGAAGGTGGCGTTCAGAACAAAATTGTGGCCGGGCTTTTCCGTGTAGCTCTGATCGCCTTCGAAGTCGTGGATGGCCGTGCGGATAAATTCGCCGGATTTCTTGCCTGGGCAAACGGCATGGACGGTGTGACCGACCATCAGCAGCGCCTGAAACGCGACCATCACCTCGTAGTCTTCCGCGTAGTCGCCGATCAGCATGAGAATCTTTTTCTTGGACATGTAGCCTCCAGGGGCAGAAGAAGAAGGATAACAGAGGGAAAAGCCCCCGCCAAAGGCGGCGGCCGCTACACCGAGGGCGAATGTCAGCGCGGCGCAGCTGTGTTGCCGGGGCCGCCGACCGTTTGAACGCGTGGGAGGCGTTGCCCGACCGGCGGAAGAGCTGGAAACGGAGCGTGGGGTTCGCTCTGATACCAATACGCGACGGAGTAGAAGTTATCGGAACGATGGTTGGCATGACCATGTTCGATGGTGGCGCGGAAGGATTTCGTGAACGTAATGGGTGAGTCGAGATGGAACCGGTAAACCGAAGAGCGGCTTCCGGCGCGCTCCTCACCTTTCACTGAAGCGCCATGGAGGCGGTAGGAATAGGCATGGTCGCCGAAATCATACGCGCCGAGAAAATAGTCTTCGCTTCCAGTGCCGGTGATGGAAGGATGGGCTTCGCCGTCGATGAAGAACATGTCGTCACCTTCGCCCCACCAGAAATCCTGATTTTGCAGCACGGACATGGTTACTCCAACGTAGTGTCCGCGGCCAGTTGCTTCCATCCAGACGTAGTTGTCTTTGCCGTCCAAATTCTTGGCGTTATCGACCTTGGGATCTCCATTCTCGGTCCAGTCGGTGGTCCATCCGTGGTTGGGCTGGGCCTGGCGGAACTGCGCGTGAAAGTAGAGAGTGTCCACAGGGAGAGGTTTCGATTGCGCACGATAGTCGAGATTGAAATAGAAAGCATGGACGTTTTCCTGGCCTTCGTTGGTGACGGTGATGAGCGCGTGCTTTTGGAACGGCATGGGGAAGAAACAGTTCAGAGCGTGGTAGTTCGCCACGGAGAGAAGTTCGGATTCCCATGCGTAGTAATAACCGAGGCCGAGGCCGAAGAAGTCGCCGAGAGGCGTTTCGACGCTGGGAGTGGTTTCGTTGTCCCAGAACATACGCAAGACGAGCTTCTTCAGATGGTAGTTCTCCTCACTCGCGAGTGTGAACCAAATGTGCGTGAGGGTGGCGGGGCCGTTGACGTCGAGGATCGTTAGAGTTTGTCCCGGGGCGATCGGGCGGTAGTCGGCATTGCCGCCCGAGCGATCGAAGCTGGATGCGCGCTTGAGTATATAGTCCTGCGGCTGCGTCAGATCGGTGTGCCAGTTCGGGGGAGCCGGAACCTGCGCAAACGACGAAGAAGGAAGTGAGAACGCCGCGAGCAACAAGAATGTGAGTAGTGCAATTCGCATGGATTGCCCTCGTCCGGGAAGGATGTCGGAAAGCGGGCACATTGTCCTGCGAAACGGATTGCACCGCAACGCTGGAGCGCTGGTTTTTGGATTTGCGACGGTACATCTGCTGCAAAGAAAAAGGCGCCGGGCTGAAGCCCGGCGCCTACAAACCGGAAACGGATGGAAACTGCGCTACTGCGGCCTTGTGGAAACGGCCACGGGGGCGGCGGACTCCTCGATGGTTAGCATGTCCGTGCGCATCTTGTCCCACTCACGGAGGCTGAGGCCGTAGGTGCCGAAGAAACGGCGGATCTTGCCGGAGTCCCAGCGAAGAACTTCCTCAAGCACGGGAACGAGGACGCTCATGGCATTGTCGCTGAGAACGGTGCGGCGAGCGACGCGGGTGATGAACTTGGCCTCGGAAACGGCGATGGTCAGTCCATCGTGCTGGTTGACGTGCATCATGACGGGAAGATCGGAGCTGCCGTCACCCATGTAAATGATGTGGTCGTGGCTGATGCCGAGGGTGGCGCGAATTTCTTCGAGCACGGTGATCTTGCCCCAGCCGGCGGTGGCACGAATGATGGAGTCTACTTCTCCGGTGGATTCGTTGTAACGGAAACGCGTTCCAAAGATGCGCTCGGCCGGCACGATGCCTTCCAGGGCCGACTGAATGATCTCCTGCGGCGAGGCGGAAATGACGTTGAAATGGATGTTGTAGCCCTCGGCGAGATTATCGAGGGCGCGCGCAAACAGGGCGACGTCGTGCTTCAGGCGGATGCGCTTGCCGGTCTCAACGAGGTGCTCGCGGCGGACACGGCGAAATTCCGGGTCATGCAGGATAAGATAGGAGAGCTCGGCGCCTTGTTGCACAAGGTTCATCTGAGACAATCCCGCGACCTTATCGTGAAAGCCGTGGAAGCCGATGAGCTCGCTCAGGACGACACCTGAGTCATTGAAGCTGAGGGTTTGGTCGAAATCGCTAGCCAAAAGATACTGCTTTACCATGTTCTAGTACTCCCTTTGTATCTGAACTACCACTCTAGCGTAGCCGAGTCCCGGTACTAGAGCCTCACGAATTATTTTAATGGTTTCAATGCGTATAAATCGTGAATGTTTTGTTAGCTTTCTCTCAGATGCAGTGGGGGGGTAAACGGTTATAACGAAAGGAGTTGATCCCCAATCTACGCTTGCTGCGGCGCGGTCTATCTGGAGTCCGGTCTGGCGCCCTGGGCGAAGAGGAGGAGAAGGACCGGATGAGAGCCTGATTCGCTCACCGTAGGCCCTTTAGCAGAGGCGGCACCCGGGTTGGAGGCGGGGCAGGCCCTTCGACGCCCTCGGCGGTCCTTCGGGGGCTCAGAGTTGGCCCGGCAGGGTGAGCTGCGATGGCATCAGGCTCCTCTCTTGCTTGAGCGGGTCAAGCATCGTGGACGTCTCGACGCCGGGCCGGACCTTCGGAGGAGCGCTAGTCCCCGGCAAGCCGAGAAATGGAAGTGGGGTACCGAGACGTTCACTGATTGGAAGCATGGTGCGGCAAAAGCGACGAACGACGCGCGGTGAGTGTGCTACCAAAGTAGTGGCCCTCTTTCATGCCGACAACCCATTCCCTGCGACGTCCCGTCGAATCCCACCGCGCACTCGCGCATAGAAACAGAACGCTGGCGCTGGCGATCACAATTGCCATAGGAATTGCCGTGGCATTGGCGTATCTACTGGCGGGTTGACGAAAACTAGCCAAGACCAAACTACTTCACATTTCCCAGGAGTCCCACGGACTAGATTCTTCGGCGTGTCGAGCTTATTTGGGGGCTGAAGGGTCGGCACTCAAGGACGAGTTTAGGTCGAGAAACCAGGCGTGCGAAGTGTCTCCGGGGGCGTAGCAGTTGCCGTCCAGATTATAGGTGGCCGCGCAGCGCGCGGTGTACTCCTTGCGACGCGGCGACTGGACGAATTGCCAAATCGCGGCGTACGAGACGCCGCTGGAGGAAACCGGCGGGGGATTCTTGGCTGCGATGCACCCGGGCGCCGGAGGGCAAACATCGTTGTAAACCCAGTAGACGAGTTCGCGAGCGCCGAGATTGTGGCGGATGTCATCGGCGGTGAGGATGGTCACGCCGTGGCCTTCGGGGACCGGGATCGCCGAGCAGTAGACGCCGGGACGATAGCCTGCGCGGGTTAGCTCATCGGCCCAGGTACGGAGATAGGCGTGATAGGCGGGCGGAAGACGGCCACCTTCTTCGATGTCTAGAAAAATGACCGTGCCTACGGCGAAACCTTCTTCCTTTGCGGAGGCAACGGCGTTGCCGGCGTCGAGAGTGCCCATTTCTTTGGCCTTGGTTTCCGTTTTTAGCTCGCGAATCCACCTGCCACGATAGAGAACGGCAAATCCGAATCCTTGCGAGCGGAGCAGTTCGCGTTTGCCATGCCAGGTGTTTAGTTTTTCTCCTGGAGGCGGACTGAGCCAATAGCTTGTGAAAACGAACGTTTTTCGGAGTACGGGCAGGGCGTCGTCCCCGGGATAAATGTTGCGGTCGAAACCCAAGTACGTGGGGCTGGCGTTCTGGCCGGTGGTGACTTGCGATGACACGCAGGAACAAACCAGGAACGGGAGCAACGTGATGGCAAAAAGAACGGCGAAGTGCACAGCAGAGTTGACACGCCACATACAACGAATCTACAACATGCCACGCGGCGGAGAAAGCAGTGATCGGGGGGAATCAGGGCGGGCTGCACGGTTCTTGGGATCAAGCGCCGTCGAGGCTAGGCGTAACTGACCGTCGCGCCGAGGTTGCGTTCCCGGCGATCGCGCGTAATTCGCTCCAAGTAGCCGCTGTCGCGGAAGGCTTGTATCGGATCCGCTGGCAAGCCCTTTTCTTTCCGCCAATCTTGCACCAGCGCTCTCGTGTCGTGCCAGAATGCGCCACGGAGCGTCTCTTCGGCGTCGACGAGCGAGCAGTCTTTCTGCAACTTCGCCAGCCGTTCATGGTCGACCATGGCCGCCCGCGCATAGAGTTCTTGTGCGGTACAAACGGTTTGAATCATCGCCTCAATTTTTCCCTTGAGGTTATGGCTCTGATCGACCATGTAGGCGATGTCGGCGGTGATGCCGTTCTCCCACTCGTACATGTAAATCTCGTGAAATATGCGGAAGACTTGATACGGGTCGATCGAACCCAAGGTGAGATCGTCATCGGCGTAGCGGCGGTCGTTGAAGTGAAAACCACCGATCATCTGGTGATGCAGAAGCCAAGCCACGATCTGCTCGATGTTCTGGGCTTGGTAGTGGTGGCCGGTGTCGACTAGAACCAGCGATTGAGGTCCAGACTGTTTTGCCAGGAGGAATGCCATGCCCCAATCGGCGACGTCAGTGTGGTAGAAAGCCGGCTCAAATGGCTTGTATTCCACGAGCAGTCGCTGCCCGGGCCGGAGTGAGTCATGGATTTCCTTTAGCCCTTCCTCAAAGTATCGGATTCTGGTGCGGATATTCTGGGTACCCGGATAGTTGGAACCGTCAGCGAACCACGGGGAAATGTCGCGCGAGCCGAGCGCGTCGGCGATGGCCACGGATTCAACGATGTGATCGATCGCCATGCGTCGAATCGCCGGATCGGGATTGCCCACCGATCCATACTTGTATTCCTGATTCTGAAAGATGTTTGGATTGATCGAACCGGCGCGGATGCCGAACTTTTGAACTAGCCTCTCAACCTGGTCGACGTCCTTGAGCCCGTTCGGGAGATCCCATTGGACGTGCAGAGCTAGAGTGGGCGATGCTCCGGTGACGGCGTGAACCTGAGCGGCGTCGCTGAACTTTTCTTCGACGGTGGTGGCCGCGGCGGGCTGAATGAATTTGCCGAACCGCGTTCCGGTGTTTGCAAACCCCCACGAAGGCAATTCGACTTTCAGCTTGTCGAGCGCCTTCCACGCCACTTCGATGAGTCTATCGTTCATCTTCTGATCTCCATCAACATGGTTGCACGCGGGCCAGCTTCGTCAACTGGCTTCGCGGCTGCCTAGTAACGCAAGCGGGCGCGCCGATAGGTCTTCCGCCCACTTTGCGACGCCGGATGCCGCGACACCCGTCGAATCTTCCCACTCGCCTTGATACGCTGCCAACTGAACGGCGAAATTTCCTATCGTTGTGCCTTCCACGGGTCCCGCGATCACTTCCAGGCCGGTGCGTTCGGCCGTAAGGCGATTCAACACTTTGTTCAGGCTTCCGCCGCCAACGATAAACAGGCGCTTGAATCTCTTGCCCGTGATGCGCGCCATGGATGAAAGGACGTGTTCATAGCGGGCGGCGAGGCTATGCAGAATCAGGCCGGCGACGCTAGGTATATCACGAGTCTCCGGCGAAAATAGTTTTTCGCCAGATTGCGCGAGCTGCGCGTTGATCTTTCCGAGCACGTTTCCCGGCAGCAGCAGCTGCGGATCGTCAACATCGATCAGGTTCTTGGGGGCCGGAAGCGATCCGGATTGCTCGATGAGATCCGGCATCGACCAACGCTGACCGTGCAATTCCCATTCCTCCAGGCATTGGCTCAGCAACCATAGTCCGTTTACATTCTTCAGAAAACAAATGGTGCCGCCGACGCCGCCGAGATTCGTGAAATTCATCCTTCGCGCATCATCCGTCACGCAGGGACTCTTCAAAACCGTGCCGACCAGCGACCAGGTGCCGGAACTGATGAAAGCCCAATCGTCACCGATCGCTGGAATGGCCGCGATAGCGGATGCGGTGTCATGACATCCGGGGACGATGAGCTGCGTTTCTCGAAATGGCGGCAAGGCGGCAAGGTCTCCGCGCAATTTTCCAACGACGGAACCTGTCGGGACGATTTCCGGAGCGGCGTCGCGGCTGAGTCCGGTCACGTGGAATATTTCATCGCACCATTGTTGCGTACCCAAGCCGACTAGCTGCGTGTGGGTTGCGTTCGTGTATTCACTGACGGGCCGTCCGCCAAGGCGGTAGGTGATGAACTCCGGAAGATTGAGCCAGCGCTTCTTGGGATCGATTCCGGCCTGTCCGTCGGCATACAACTGATAAAGCGTATTGATGCGGAACAACTGAATGCCGGTCAGCGAATATAACTTCTCCGGAGAGAGAATGTCGTGGACCTCTTTCTCCGCGCTTAACGTCCGCTCATCTCGATAGCAGAATGGGTTGGCAAGCTGTTTGCCATCATCGCCTAGACGGACGTAGTCAACGCCCCACCCGTCCACGGCGACGCTGTGAATTCCTTCGTTCGCAACTTGCGCGCACCGGGCAAGTCCAACTTTAACGCCATCGAGAATACTCTCGATGTTCCACCGAAGACCGGCGTCGGTGGCGATGGGTGCGTTGGGGAAACGATGGACGACCTCGATATGCGGATGACTTTGCTTCCGGCGAAGAAGGGACACACGGCAGCTCTGTGCACCGAGGTCAACGGCAACGAGAGCTGCTCTGTTCGCCGACAACTCCATAGAATGGCTCGCATGCGGCGAGAACGAGTCTGATGAACCTCGCAATACTCGCCTTCACCGTGTTATCTCAGAAACGCCTCTGTTAGGCCACCGTCCACCGGAATGAGATGACCCGTCGTACAGCGAGATTGGGGACCGGCAAGGAATAGGATGGCGGCTGCACAGTCCGCGGGGTCGATCGGTTGGTGTGTGAGCGTTCGCTGGGCGTAGAACTCTGCGAGCTGCGCGCGAAGTTCGTCGTCGGACGCGTTTGCGCCAAAGGCGATTCCATACTTGGTCAGGGACGCAATGACCCGTTCCCGCGGAAACATCATGGAACCCTTAACGACTGTGGCGGGGCTGATTCCATTCACGCGAACTTTCGGAGCGAGAGAAACCGCGAATTCCCGCACCAGATGATTTACCGCGGCTTTGCTGACGTCGTAGGCTTCGCTGCCGCGTTTGGGGACAACCGCATTCGCCGAGCTGGTCAACACGATACTCGCGTCCAGATCCTGTTCGCGCAGGATTTTTGCGGCCTCCTCGATTAATCGGTGGTTGGCGGTCACATTAATGTCGAGTGTAATGCCCCACTGGTTGTCGCTGACGGTTCCGTCGGTCGAGGAAGGAAAGATGGCCGCGGTGTTTATGATGATGTCGACGCCGCCGTATGCGGCTACGATTGCGCGGAGCGCGTGGCGAATCGATTTTCGCTCGCGAATGTCGATCGCCACAGCGGTTATAGTTTCCTTGCCTCCCAGCTTCTGAGCATCTGCCGCCGTTGATTTCGCGGCTTCCAGATCTTTGTCGGCCACAACGACGTGCGCTCCACGTTGCGCGGCGAGCAAGGCAGTCTCGCGGCCAACGCCGTTTCCACCGCCGACGACGACCGCAATCTTCCGGCTCAACTCTTTTTCGGGAGGCTGGCGGCGGATTTTCGCCTCTTCCAGTTGCCAATATTCAATCCGGAATGCTTCGGACGGCGGCAGCGCCACATAGTTGGAATGGACTCGGAACGCGGGCGTGGCCGCGGCGGGTCCCGCTTGTGGCAATATTTCCGGTTGCCGTCCGGAGCCTAACGCAGTTGCTCCCTCCATTACGTGGATGGCGTTGGTGTAAAACTCTCCGGTGATTCGCGCCTCGCTCTTGTTCCTGCCGAAACTGAACATGCCGACGCCAGGAATCAGGACGACGGTCGGATTCGGGTCTCGCATCTTCGGCGAGTCTGGCTTGGCAAACGATTCGTAGTACTGCTTGTATTCGTCGCGATACTTTCGCAGCGCGAGATCGACAGCCTCTTTCAGACCGGAAGGGCTAGCGGACGGATCCCAAGCCACGAATAAAGGACGAATCTTGGTGCGGATGAAATGATCCGGGCAGCTGGTGCCAAGATTCGCAAGCTGCTCCACTTCGTTGGAATTCGCAAAACGAAGGACCTCGGGCAGATCGCTGAAGCTGCCGATCATTCGCTGGCGCGCAGAAACGCGACCCCGGAGAAACGGAAAGATGTCGAGAGCGAGCTCCCTGTGATTATCGAGCGCGGTGTGACGGCCGCCGCCAAACAGCTTTGCTCCGCGGCGTTCGACGTGATCGACCACAAATTGCCCGAATTGGTCAATAATCGTGAGCGTATTCAGATAGCATTCGCGCTGCGTGTTTCCCCAGGTGAATAGGCCGTGGCCACCGAGGACGATGCCGTCGCACCCTGGGCTCGCGTCCACCGCTTTTCGCAACATCATTGCCAGCTCGAATCCTGGACGCTGCCAAGGAAGCCAGATCAGCCGATGCTCAAACAGCCGATTGAACTCCTCCATCTTCTCGCGGCCGTTAGCGGCCGCGGCCAGCGCGATGCCCCAATCGGGATGTAAGTGGTCGATGTGCTCGAACGGGAGAAAACCATGGAGCGGGGTATCAATGGATGCAGCGACAGTGTTGCTGCCAAACGCGCAGAGTGGATACGTATCCACCATTTCGTCTTCAAATTCAACGCCACGGTAACGACCGTCCAGCGCATGAAGCTTCGGAAGGTAAAGCGTGGCAAAACCCTTTCGATCGATGCTGCCAATATCACCACCGCTGCCTTTGATCCACAGCACCATTTGCCGGGAACCATCGAGAGGGTCCACACCACTAATTTTTGAGCTGGTATTCCCGCCGCCGAAGTTTGTGATCCGCAGATCGGAGCCCAGGATGTTCGACCTGTACCGCAACAGCTCCGGCGGATCGAGGCTGCGGGCGACGTGGTCATCCCATCGATCTTCCAGATAGCGAAGTTTTCCCTGAGTCTTCATCGAAAAATCCTTACAGGCGGACCCCGAAGAACACAAGCCACGCACCGGGGCGGAGACGCGGCGGCAACTCCGCCACGATATCGAACTTACCGCTTTGGTGCAATAGGATAATCATTTCAATAGGAGAACACGACGCTTTGAGGCTCCGTTCTGCCTCGCTACGCGAACTTTCTTCCCGGCCGACTTGCGCGCTACCAACCGATGCTTGACGTAGTTGTAGGGAGGCACAATCTCGCCGTTCAAGATCGCGAGCCCAAGCTGGATCAGGTGCGGACCATAGCTAGCCGCTTCGTGGGACACCGACGCGATGAACGGACTTCCAGGAAGTCTCATCTCGTCCAAGGCCTCGGGAATGCAATCCTGTCCTACGATGGCGACATCTTTATCGCGCTTCTCTTCGCGGACGGCTTGTAGCGCGCCGAGACCGCTGGTGTCGGTCGCCGCAGCAATCAGCACCCCGGTCTCTGCCGGATGCCGCCGCAAGAAATCCAAAACCAGACGGTGGCTCTTCCCGCGCAAACCTTCTCCGTTCAAGAGAACATACTTATCTTCGCGCAGCGCGCTTATCCTGGAACGGATCCCCGCGAAGGCCCCGGTAATCCGGCTGTGAACCAACGGTCCGGCTTCTTGTATGTCCAGCCCGATCACCCAGCTGATTTTCCCGCCCCAGTTGTTCTTGGCGTGTTGCGCCAGGTGCGTGCCAGCCTCAAAGCCGACGCGATAGTTGTCAACCCCTAGAAAGGTTGCGTGCGGATGAGGGATATCGACGGCGATCAACGGGATTCCTGCGCCATTGATCTTGTCAGCGATCACAGGCGCGGTTCGCTGGTCGATCTGAAACTCGATGACCAGATCGACTTCCTGCCTGACAAACTCCTCGGCGTTTCGCACCGCGGTAGCAGCATCGTACTTGTTGTCGAGTACCAGCAAATCCACACCAGCAGAGGAGGCCGCTGCAACCAAGCTCTCCCGCACCGCTTCGGAGAACGGCATTTCCGATGATTCGCCGCCAAATCCGAAGCGGACCTTTCTGGGTCTGGAGACCAGGCGATACAGGCCATTTTCCGACTGCGCGATATACCCGCGATGCGTGAAAGTCTTGAGAATCCTGTAGACTGTAGTTTTGGAGATGCTCGTCCGCTGGTAAATTTCTTCCAGCGACTTGGGCTGATTCTCGATTTGCATTAATTCCAGGATATCCAGGGCTTTGGACAAGACCGGAATGAGGTAGAGGCGTGACGGACCCGTTTTTGCTTTCGTTCTGCGCATTTCAGCGGTGTACCCGCGCCAGAGAGTATATCGCAAGCGGGTCACTTTCTCCCGATTCCAATAGAAACATTGATTTTGTATTGACGGGGCGTCACCCGGAAGACTAGGATTTGGCGCCCGCGCAACAGCGGGTGTGGCTGGGTTGGCTGTCGAAAGGGCGTCCGCATTGGGAGCAAATCCTCTCCTCGGTGTTTTCTTTCATTGGCTTGGCGGATTGGCATCCGGCAGTTTTTATGTCCCGTACCGCCGGGTGAAGAGTTGGGCCTGGGAAACATACTGGCTGGTCGGTGGATTCTTCAGTTGGATTATCGCTCCATGGATCGGGGCTTTCTTCATCACGAATGACCTCCTTGGTGTCCTACGCGAAGCTCCGGGCAGCAGCCTGTTTTGGTCCTATACGTTCGGCGTTTTATGGGGACTCGGCGGACTCACGTTTGGCCTGACCATGCGCTACTTAGGTATGTCTTTGGGGATGGCCATGGTGCTGGGGTACACGGCCGCGTTCGGAACTCTGATGCCGCCAATTTTTCGCGGTCAGTTCGTTAGCGAGATCCTGGGGACTCGATCGGGGCTGGTGATCCTGGCAGGGGTGGCGATCTGCCTGATTGGAATCGTTTTCGCAGGAGCCGCGGGAATATCGAAAGAAAAAGAAATGTCGGACGAGCAGAAGCGGGCGTCGATCAAGGAGTTTAATCTGAAGAAGGGGGTGCTCGTAGCTACATTTTCTGGCGTGATGAGCGCCTGCTTCGCTTACGGCCTTGCGGCCGGTGATCCCATCAAGGAGATCACTATGCGGCATGGCACTCCGCAGTTATGGCAGGGGCTTCCGGTGCTGGTCGTGGTGCTGCTCGGTGGATTTACGACTAATTTTATTTGGTGCGTGATCCTGAATGTGCGGAATCACACCGGATACCAGTATTTTAGCTCGGAGATACGGGTCGGAAGGGCCGGCGGCCCGGCGTTGGAAACGGCAACAGACGCCCCCGCAGAAGAAATGGCTAAGGCTGGATTATCGGCGAATTCGCTGCCCACCAACGCTCCAATGGTGTCAAATTATCTTTTTTCAGCCCTTGCGGGCACTACGTGGTATCTGCAATTTTTCTTTTACAGCATGGGCGAAACGCAGATGGGCCGCTACAAATTCTCAAGTTGGACGCTGCACATGGCGAGCATCATGATTTTCAGCACGCTGTGGGGCATTGCGCTGAAAGAATGGAACGGCACAGGCCGGCGCACGAAATTGCTAGTGGCCTGTACTCTATTTGTGCTGGTCACTTCGACACTGGTCGTCGGATATGGTAACTACCTCGGAGTAGCCCCGAGCAGCGAGGTCAAAACGGACACTCACTTAACCGCAAACGGCACGGGCTCGACGACTGACAAACCTTGGGGGAACTAGGGCGTGCCGGTCGGATGATCTTCTGCTTGGTTACCTCGTCAGGAGAGAACGTTCCCTTCGCAGCCTCGTCTGGTCGGCTAGTGGCTAAAAACCAAACGCGTAGACTCCGGACCCGGCTTGATACACCGCTCGGTCGCCTTCTGTGCGCAAAAATTTGACTCCTGCGCTTTGCTCGACGTTTTTTCCGCTTTCCACAATCTGGGCCTTTGCACTCGCTGGAAAATAAAGGAGGGCCGTAGTGTTATCGGGGACTGTAACGTTCCACGTCACCGCAGTTCCTTCCGCTTTCCATTTGGATTCGATACGCCCATACGCGGATTCGTAGGTCGCCTCTACTCGACCAAGCTGCGGACTGAATTGGGGTCGCAGTACGATCTTATGAAAGCCCGGATCATTCGCATCCTCATCAATGCCCGCCGCATAGCGGTAGAGCCATTCGGCTACAGCGCCGTACGCGTAGTGATTGAACGAATTCATCGACGGATCGTCTAGCTTCTGGTCACCGTTCCACCGCTCCCACATCGTGGTTGCGCCGCGGTCGATCATGTAGAACCACGATGGGTAGGTCTTCTGGAGCAAGAGACGGTAGCCTACGTCGCTATGCCCGCTCTTGCTCAACTCGATCAATAGATACGGAGTGCCGAGAAAGCCGGTCGTGAGATGAAAGTCGTGCGCCTTGATGTCGTCAACGAGTTTCTGCACGGCGACGTCACGCTGCCCTTCAGCCAACAAGTCCATGTGCAATGCTAGGACGTAACTGGTCTGACTGCCGGTTCCGACCGTGCCGTCTGGCTTGACGAATGCTTCAGTGAAGGCGCTTCGCACTTTCTCGAAGAGCTGCCCATATTTCTCCGCGTCGGAGTCTCGGCCCAGAGCCATTGCTATTCGCTTCATGAGCGTCGCGTCATACGCCCAATAGGCGGTCGCGATCACATCTTTCGACGTTTCGCTGCCGACGGCCAGCCAATCTCCATAGTCATTGCCGCGTTCCTTGAGCCACAAGTAATTGGGGTTTGCACCTTCGAGATGCGCCATCCACTCTTCCATCGCAGACCAGTTCTCTCGCAGAATGACCTTGTCGCCGTATTGCACGTAAGCGGTCCACGGAATGATGACTCCTGCATCCGCCCAGCCAGCCACGCTCTCCCCGGTCGGACCCACCCGCGGAGACACGTCTGCGTAAGCGCCGGCCGCGCTTTGTGCATCGCGAATGTCTGTCGTGAACTTGCGCGAGAACGCGGCAAGATTTGCGTTGAAGCTTGCAGTGCGCCAAAACACTTCGGCATCGCCCATCCATCCCAAGCGTTCATCGCGCTGCGGGCAATCGGTGGGCACGCTCAAGAAATTCCCGCGTTGGCCCCACAGTATGTTGTTCCACAACTGATTCACCGTCGGATTGCCGGTACTAAACTTCATCGCAAACGGCGCGCTTGTGTAGAAGGCAACTCCTTCGACAGCATCTCGCGCGGGTGTTCCCGGGTAGCCCGTTACCTGTACGTAGCGAAATCCGTGGAACGTGAAGTGCGGCTCGAATACTTCTTTCCCTTCGCCCCGCATAATGTAGGTGTCCGTTGCTTCCGCCGTTCTCAGATTATCGGTATACAGCTCTCCATTCGGCTTCAGTACTTCTCCAAATCGCAACTGGAGCTTTGAGCCGCTCTTTCCGGAAACGTGCAAGCGGGCCCAGCCAACCATGTTCTGTCCCAAATCGAAGATGTAGACCCCAGGCGTTGGATTCGTCACGGTCTTTGGTGAGAGCGTCTCGTGCGCGCGGATCGGTTGAAAATCTTGCGCGACGAGCAGCGCCTCCGGGGCAGCAGCAATCGCAACCCGTCCCCAACCCGCTTCCGTCGAAGGCGCATCATTCCAATTGCGCTTCTCAAGCCGTGCGTCGTAGGACTCGCCGTTGTAGATATCGGAACTCAGGATCGCCGAAGGAGCAGCCTTCCACGTTTCGTCGGTCGGGAACGACTCTCGTGTCCCGTCCGCATACTCGATTTCGAGTTGGCCAAGGATGCGCACCGGAGGTTTTCCGAAGTTGTAGCGATTCTGGAGCCAGCCGAGTCCGTCGGCGTACCATCCGCCAGCGAGAAGCGCACGGATCGCATTGTCGCCCGTTCGCACCTGCGATGTGACGTCATAGACTTGGTACACAATTCTCTTCCGATAGTCGGTCCATCCGGGCGCCAAGATATCGTCGCCCACTCTTTTCCCGTTCAAATACAACTGATAACTGCCTAGAGCCGTGGAATAAATGCGAGCACTGCGCACCGCTTTGGCAATGTGAAAATTTCGCCCCAGCCAACTGATTGGCTCGGCAGGCCATGGCGTGCCGAACGGGTCTTGTCCGACTTCCGCAGAGACGCCCGCGCTCGCCCAGGTGCTGTCGTCGAAATCTCTCTCGAACCAGGCCGAATCGCTCCGGTTGGTCGCTGTTTTCCAGTCAGCTCCGGATGTTATGCGCTGTACGGTTCCGTCAGGCATCTCCAAACGCAGCATCACTATGACACCAGCCGAGACTCCACCACGTGCACGCTCCGGCTTGTAGACCGTCACTTCGGCAGCGACGGAGTTTTTTCCCGCCTCCAACTCAGTCAGCGGCAACGAGCGGAAATAGCCCCAAGGATCGCGTGGCCGACCAAACTTGCTCATCGGAGACTCTTCCAACACCGGCTTCCCGTTGATCCAGGCGGCGACGTTGTCTTTGCCGGTGATCATCAAGGTGGCAGCTTTGGGTTTTTGCGCCAGCGTGAAAACCGAGCGAAATTCCCGCTTGCCAACGCCAGCTTGCGATTTTGCGTCTTCGTTGGCGGCCCAAATCCATTTTGGATTTGAGTCGTAGTCTCCGCGCTCGAGCGGTCTGTCGGGCGTGATCCACCGCGCCTTCCAATCAGCCGGAGATAGCAGCCCCATCTCCCACCAACTCGGCTTGCTATACGCGGATGACTTCCCTTGATCATCCCAAACGCGGACTTGCCAGTAATATCGGTCGCGAGAGGTCAACGGCGGTCCTGCGTACGCGACGTTTACGGAATCGCCGGACTCCACTTTGCCGGTGTCCCAAACCTCGGCTGTGTCGTGTGCCAGCTTTTCTATCGAGCGCGACACGCGGATCTCGTAAGCGGTTTGCAGAACGCCGCGCCGGGAATCTGTTAAACGCCAAGACAAGCGAGGCTGTGTAATTCCGAGCCCCAATGGTTCCGTCATGGCTTCGCACATTAAATCCGCGGGAGCGCTGCCGTTCGCTGGTTGCGCGCCTGCCCGAACGGAAGGAGCGGGTGCTCCCGGTAAAAGAAGTAAGAACATTGCCAGCAGCATCCACCAAGACTTCTTCAGCTTGCGCATTTGCTTGGCCATGAGCTCTCCTCCCAACGGAGTTTCGGTATTGTAGATATTTTCCTATTGGAGTGCCATTACGTTTTCGCGCCTGGCGGACCACTATGGCCCTGAAGATTTGCGCCCACTCCGCCTTAGAAGGCGGATATCCTGCGAGGACAGGTCTACGATCAGGAGACTCCCTATACCACGCGCTGCTTTCCGTTTGCGCATCAAACCCAACGCAATCGCCGAGTACGAAGATTCACATCGCAAAGTGTGGCCGGAGTTGCTTGCAAAGCTAAAAGAAGTCGGCATCTCCGACTATTCTATTTTCCGCCGCGAGCAGGATCTCTTTCTCGTCATGCGCGTAGTCGACTTCGACAAGGCATGGGAGGCGTTGGATCAGGATCCCACCAACCTTCGCTGGCAGGAGGAAATGTCTAAACTCTTCGAGCCGGTTCCCGGTCTGAAGCCTGGCGAGCGCTTCGCAATGATGAAAGAGGTCTTCTACATGGAATAACAGCTGCGCGGAGAGTTGGGTCGTCGGACAGGGTCGCAACTTTTGCCGGCGGAGTCATTCCGGATCGGGCAAAAGTTCAAATCCGATGGAGTTTAAGTCTTTCCGTAGCTGGTCTGTCGTGGTGTACTGCAGCGCGGCGATGCCGTTCTCTCTTGCGGCCTGGACATTTGCCTCCCGATCATCCAAGAAAATTGCCTCTGCGGCAGCGACCTGCAAACCCCGAAGGCAGTGATCGTAGATTTCTCGATCAGGTTTGACAGAGCCGACCTCCGACGAAAAAATTGGACAGTCAAAATGCTCTAACCAGCGGCAATTTTTCCGGACATGGCCGGTGAACTCTTTGTGTAGATTTGAAAGCAAGGCAGTCCGATATCCAGCGCTCTGCAGACTCCGCGCCCAACGCAGCAGCGGCTCATTGAGACGACTCCACATTTCGATGTCCCAGACGCGCAGGCTTCGCGTGGCGTCTTCATCAATGCTTACCCCAGCATCGCTCGCGAACCTCGACCAATACTCTGCGCCATTCAGATCGCCGCGATCGTACAGCCCCCTATTTTTCTCGTACAGACTCCAGAACGTCCCATGATCGATCCCGAACACTCCCGCCATCCGATCGATAGCTTCTTTCGTTGGCGGCAGGCACAGAACAAGACCGTAATCCAGAATGACACTCGTCCACACGCAGAACTCTCCATCGTTCGCACGAAGGCGACTTCTCAAGTCATCTACAAAAACGTTGAAAAGAATGGTGCCCGGGGTGGGAGTCGAACCCACATGAGGAAAAATCCCCGGAGGATTTTAAGTCCTCAGCGTCTGCCATTCCGCCACCCGGGCGCTGGCACTACAAATCTAGCGAACACAAGCAGTTACTGCAAGACGGCCCTCCGTATCCGAGGCGGCTGAAGTATTGTTATCGGTTCGGTTGTCGTCGCTGCCGATGTGCCGACCACTGCACGGCTGCCAACGTGTCTTCCATGGCCTTCCCAATCAAGAGGTCGAGCTGCTCGTGAAGAAAGCGGCAGAGCCCTCTCGGGGCTGTTTGATGGACTTGGAAAAACTGGCAAATGCTGTATAGCGATTGTAGGATGGGTTGGTTTCGAGGAATGGGCGCGTTCCACGATTCTTAGCGGACAGAAGCACAGTACTACTACCGAGGTTACAGTTGGCCCCCTTGGAACCCAGCTGCAAGCGAGTTTGCCGTCGTAGTTTCAGCCGACGGAAGTTCGCGATAGCCACGCAGGTGCCCTCAAACAACTGTGGTCGAAAAAAGGGCCTACTCCTCTTCTGTCTTTTCTCGGGTGGTTGTCGTTTCAGGCAGCGCGGCCCTAAACCTTCCATCTAAGTCACAAAGACCCTCGCGGCACATGAGGGCGGTCCAGACAAAATGAATACTTGCAGCGCAGAACCAAGCGCCTGCCTGACTGAAGCGTACGGAACCGAACATATCGATTTGGCATAAGGGCACCCGGCCTAGGGAGAAGATGAACATGCTTTCGAAATACAAACTCTGGATAGGTGGAGCGCTCTGCCTGGTCGTCATCGGGCTGATCATTGGAGCAATGCGCCCAAAACATGTATCGGGCGCGCAGTCGGGCGCTTCGCCGGACGTTGAGGTCGTGCAGGTCGAGCAGAAGGATGTCCCCATCTACGGTGAATGGATTGGCACACTTGACGGGCTCGTCAACGCCGACGTCAGGGCGCAGGTCACGGGCTATCTGATGCGCCAGGGCTACCAAGAAGGCGGGTTCGTCAAGCAGGGTCAACTTCTCTTCGAGATCGACCCGCGACCCTTTCAGGCGGTTCTCGACCAGGCCCAAGGGCAGTTAGCACAGGCCACAGCGCAGCTTGCCAACGCCGAAGCTGTTCAAGGCCGCACCCAACTTGATGTTGAACGGTACACCCCGTTGGCGAAAGAACAGGCCGCGAGCCAGCAGGATCTCGACAATGCCGTTCAGAACAATTTGGCGGCCAAAGCTACGGTGGCGACAGCCAAAGCTCAAATCAAGACGGCCGAGGCCGCCGTCGAAACCGCCAAAATCAACCTCGATTTTACCCGGCTAACCGCGCCCATCGATGGCATCGCCGGGCAAGCCCAGTTACAGGTCGGCGCCTTGGTCAATCCGAGCAGCGGACGCGGTCACCTCAGTTTCGACGGTTGACCCCATCAAAGTTTATTTCACCGTCGGCGAGCCCCAGTACCTCGCATGGAGAAAACGCTATCCCGACGGAGACGACTCGGGAAGCGGCTGACAAGAATCTGCGCCTCGAACTGATTTTGGCCGACGGTTCTACTTATGCACAGGAGGGCACCTTCTACTTTGCAGACCGCCAAGTCAATGAGAGCACCGGGGCAATTCGGATCGCCGGGCTGTTTCCCAATCCTGGAAATATTCTGCGTCCCGGCGGATACGCCAAAGTTCGCGCGGTCATCCGAGTTCAGCAGGACGCGCTGCTTGTACCTCAGCGCGCTGTCTCGGAACTGCAAGGCGGCTATCAAGTCGCGGCGGTCGATGCCCAGAACAAAGTGAGCATCCGAACGGTCAAAGTCGGCGACCGTGTCGGCTCCGACTGGATTATTGCGGACGGGCTGAAGCGAGGCGAACGCGTGGTTGCCGAGGGCATACAGAAGGTGCGCCCGGGCATGCAGGTGAACCCCAAGCCATTTGCCGCGGAGACGAAGGGAAAGTAATCCAATGTCAAAATTCTTTATCAACCGCCCCATCGTCGCCATGGTGATCTCCATCGTCCTGGTGCTGGTTGGCTCCCTCACCATCCTGACTCTGCCGGTCGCCCAGTTTCCCAGCATCGCTCCGCCGGAGATTCAAATCCTGGCCACTTACATCGGCGCGGACGCGCAAACCCTGGAGCAAGCAGTTGCCACTCCCATCGAGCAGCAGATGAGCGGCGTGGACAACATGAACTACATGTATTCGCTGAATGCCACGGGCAACTCGACCACCAGCCTGATCGTGGACTTCGACGCAAAAACCGATCCGAACACCGATTACATTCTCGCGCAAAGCCGAGAAACGCTGGCCGCCTCTCAGCTTCCCGTGGACGTCACCAATTACGGAGTCACCGTTCGAAAGTCGGTTACCGCTCCTCTCATGCTGATTGCCGTGTACTCGCCGCATGGAACCTACGACGCCAACTTTCTGGCGAACTACGCCTACATCAATCTCGCCGATCCGCATTCTGCGTTCGCCGGGCATCGGCAACGTGCAGGTATTCGGCGCCGGCCAATACGCGATGCGATTGTGGGTAAAGCCCGACACAGCTGGCCAAGCTCGGCATCACCGTCCCGGAAATCGTCAGCGCCATTCAAGCGCAAAACACCGTTAACCCAGCCGGGAAGGCGGGTGGCGAGCCGGCGCCCAAAGGCCAGGAATTTACCTACTCGGTTCTCGCGCAAGGCCGTCTTGTGTCGCCGGAGGAATTCGGACAGATCGTCGTGCGCGAGACGCCCGACGGCGGGACCGTCCGGGTCCGCGATGTCGCTCGAATCGAGCTTGGGCTCCCAGGACTATAGCGTCGCCGGCCGTTTTAACGGAAAGCCGAGCGCCGATCATTGCCACCTACCAACTGCCGGGCTCGAACGCGGTCGATGCAGCCGCCGGCGTCAACAAGCTCATGGCGCAGATGAAGCAGCGCTTCCCGGAAGACATGGATTATCGTCGTCGCGCTGGATACGACGCGCTCGGTCACCGAAGGCATGAAGGAAATCGTCGATAACGCTTTTGATCGCGCTCGCGCTGGTGATCCTTGTGGTCTACCTCTTCTTGCAGGGCTGGCGCGCCACGCTGATTCCGCTGCTTGCGGTGCCGGTCTCGCTGGTGGGCACGTTCGTGCTCTTTCCCGCTGTTCGGTTTCTCCATCAATACGCTTTCTCTGTTTGGTCTGGTGCTGGCGATCGGTCTGGTGGTGGACGACGCCATCGTCGTGGTCGAAGGTGTGGAACGCCACATCGAGGAGGGCATGACGCCGAAGGACGCGGCGTTGAAAGCAATGGAAGAACTTTCCGGCCCCGTCGTCGGCATCGCTCTGGTTCTCTCCGCCGTATTTGTGCCGACGGCCTTCATTCCCGGAATCACCGGCAAGCTGTACCAGCAATTCGCCGTCACCATCGCGATCTCCGTTCTGCTTTCCGCTTTCAATGCGCTCACGCTCAGCCCGGCGCTGGCGGCGCTGCTTGCTTCAGCCGAAGGAGCCGAGCCGCGGACTTGTTGAGGAGATTTTTTGATTGGTTTAACCGCGTGTTTGAGCGAGCCACAGAAGGCTATGTGCGTTGGAGCGCGGTATTAGTCCGAAAGACCGTCGTCGTGGTCGTGTTGCTTGTAGTCTTTTGCGTGGCGGCCGGCTTTTTTGCCAACCGCATCCCGTCGAGCTTCCTTCCGGACGAAGATCAAGGCTATGCCTACGTCAATGTGCAATTGCCAAACGGCGCTTCGCTGGAACGCACGACCGCCGTCACCGCGGATGTGGAAAAAATCCTGATCAATACACCGGGGGTCGAACACGTCACCTGCTTCGTTGGCTTCAGTTTGCTCAGTTTTGTTCGCACCAGTTACAACTCGACCTTTTTTGTGACCTTCAAGCCTTGGGACGAGCGCAAGACCAGAGCCGAGCAATTTCAATCGCTCAAGGCTCATCTGAACCAGCAGTTGAGCAAGTTGCCCGCGGCGGTTGCCTTCAGTTTTTCTCCGCCCGCCATTCCCGGTGTCGGCACTGCGGGCGGATTTACGTTCATCCTCGAAGACCGTTCGGGCGGCGATGTTCAGTTCCTCGCCAAGAACCTGGGCATTTTTCTTGACGCCGCCCGAAAGCGGCCGGAAATCGCCAGCCTCAGCACCACCTTCCTGGCGAGCGTGCCGCAGCAGTTTGTCGACGTGGACCGCGACAAAGTGCTGAAGCAAGGCGTGGCCCTTAACGATGTCTACCGCACGATTCAGGCTTTCATGGGCGGCTATTTCATCAACTACTTCAATCGCTTTGGCCGGCAGTGGCAAGTGTATATCGAAGCGGAAAGCGAAGACCGCGCCAAGGCGGAAAACGTCGGGCAGTTCTATGTTCGCAACAACAAGGGAGAGAATGTCCCGCTCTCCACGCTTACGACCATCAAGCCGCGCCTCGGCCCGGAATTTACTCTGCGCTTCAACGAATATCGTTCCGCGCAGATCAATGGGAGCGCCGCGCCGGGCTACAGCGCCGACCAGGCCACGGCCGCGCTCGAGGATGTTTTCAAGCAGACGCATGCCGCGGGAGATGGGTTTCGACTATTCTGGCATATCGTTTCAGGAACAGAAAGCGCGAGAAGGCGTGCCTCCCGCGGCGATCTTTGGACTTTCGCTTGCTCTTCGTCTTTCTGATTCTGGCGGCGCTCTACGAAAGCTGGACGCTGCCCTTCAGCGTGCTGCTTGAGCACACCGGTAGCGATCTTTGGAGCGTTTGGAGTTCTTCTGGTTGCGCCGCGTCTTGCTCGGCGTTTTTCTGCCGCCCTACCTGGTCCAGATCGAGAGCGATATCTACTCGCAAATCGGGCTGGTCATGCTCATCGGCTTGGCCGCCAAGAACGCGATTCTGATTGTCGAGTTTGCCAAAGACGAATATCGAGAAAGGAAAGCCCTTGGCGGATGCTGCGCTCGAAGGCGCCAGACTTCGGTTGCGTCCGATCTTGATGACCTCCTTCGCGTTCATTCTCGGTTGCGTGCCGTTGTGGACGGCAACCGGCGCCGGCTCGGTGGCTCGCCAGATCATGGGCACCACGGTGATCGGCGGGATGATGGCCGCCAGCGTGATCGGAATCTTCTTCGTGCCCGCGATCTTCTACCTGGTCGAGAAATGGTCAGGCGCCGGCAAGGAGCACGCTTCGGGAGCGCTTGCCGGCAGCGCCCGCCCCGGCGGAGGGAGACTGAAATGGACCGCGGCGAGCACGACGCGAATGGAACAACGGCGGAGCGCCTCATGAAGAAACTAATGCCATGTCATTCATCGCCATACTGGCCCCGGGCTTGTTCAGTGGATGCAGCGGTCGGCCCGAACTACCATCGGCCCGCCGTTCAAACTCCAACGGCCTACCGTGATCTGAGCGAAAACCCGCAGGCCCAGGCGCAGGCTGCGTCCTATGCTGATCTTCCTTGGTGGCAGGTCTTTCAGGATCCGCAACTGCAAGAACTCATCCGCACAGCGCTAAAGCAAAACTACGATCTGCAACTTGCGACGGAGCGCATCAACGCGGCGCGCGCGCAGGTTGCCGTCACGCGTTCAAGCCTGTTCCCGCAAGTCCAGGGGAGCGGCAATTTCAGTGGCGGAAAAGAATCCAACTCCCAAACCAAATTCAACTTTCTGACGCTGACTGCCGACGCGGCGTTTCAGTTGGACTTCTTCGGCAAGCTGCGGCGCGCCACCGAAGCGTCACGCGCCCAACTCCTGGCGACCGAAGATGCGCGGCAGACGGTCATTTTGACGCTCGTCAGCGACGTGGCCAGTGACTACTTCGCGCTTCTGCAACTCGACCTGCAACTCCAAATCACACGCAACACCGTCACGACGCAGGAAGATTCGGTGAAGCTCACCCATCTTCGCGTCGATCACGGCGTGGCCACCAAGCTTGACGTTTTGCAGGCCCAGCAAGTTCTCGATACCGCAAACGCCCAAATTCCCGACCTGGAGCGGCAGATCGCGCAGGAAGAAAACGCCATCAGCATTCTCCTGGGCAATTACCCGCAGGCCGTGCCGCGCGGACGCCCGCTGGTGGAGCAGCCGCTTCCTCCCGAAGTGCCGCCGGGCCTGCCTTCATCGCTCATGGAGCGCCGGCCTGACATTCGCGAGGCTGAGCAGATTCTAGTCGCCGCGAACGCCGAAATCGGAGTCGCCAAAGCCCAGTTCTTTCCGCAAATCTCCCTGACCGGCTCCGGTGGCGGCGCATTCGGACGCAGCAGCGCATTCTCGAGCCTCATGAGCTCGCAACTCGGAATTTGGTCTTACGGCGCCCAAGTGAGCCAGCCCATTTTCACCGGGGGAGCTCTTCGCGGAAATCTGCGGCTAGCTGAGTCGCAGCATCAACAGGCGCTGATCGCCTACCGGCAAGCGATTCAGCGCGCATTCGGAGACGTATCCGATGCGCTGATCGGCTATCAGAAATTCCATCAGGTCCGGGTTCGCCAAGAGGATACCGTCGCGGACCTGCAAGAGTCCGTCCGCCTATCCAATATGCGCTACAAGGGAGGCACCACCACCTATCTCGAAGTCTTGGACGGCCAGCGCTCGCTCTTTTCCGCCGAACTCACGCTCGCGGAGGCGCGCGGCACCGAGTACCAGAGCCTGGTGCAACTTTACAGGGCACTCGGCGGAGGCTGGCAGCAATAGGCAGTGAACATTGCACGCGCAGGGTGTAGGAGATCCGCTTCTGGCAGTCCCCCACGTACGAAAAGTGAGTCGCCGACCGGCGGCCTCGCGGCCCTTAAAGGTGTCCTGAGTCGCCGCGTTCCCGGACCAAAGTAGGCACCTCGGCTCGATGTCCCACCCCTGGCTATGCTATTCTATACAAAAGAGATAGTGCCCTGGCCTGGGTAAAAAAATGCTGCAGCAGACGATGCACTCCGGAACCGAGCGCGGCTTTTTTCGCGCAATTCTTGCCTCCTTGGGGTGGCCGAGAGTCGCCGCCTCTATCCTTATTCTCCTCGCCTTAAGCACGCCGGCAAGCACCGCGGATCAGCTTTCTGCCTCCTCCGGGAACGGTCTCGATCAAATCCGCAGTTACATTGCTTTGGGGTGGGATTCACTCACGCGCTCGCTGGCCGATTGCAAGACGATCGTCGATACGAAGCTGGCCACGACTTCTGTCCTCTACATGCCAGCGGACTTCGAGGTTCCCGCCGCGGTCCAGCAGCTTCAAAAACAGTGCGGCGTTCAGTCCAGCATTTGCCGGCGGTGATTCACAAGCTCGGTGAGGTCGACCCAGGAAAGATCGATCCGGCCGGCTTGCTCTATCTCCAGAACAAGTATGTTGTTCCCGGCGGACGATTCAACGAAATGTACGGCTGGGACAGCTACTTCATCATCCGGGGTCTGGTGCGCGACAACCGAATCGATCTGGCGCAAGGAATGGTGGAGAATTTTTTCTTTGAGATCGAGCACTACGGCGCCGTGCTGAACGCTAATCGAACGTACTACCTGACGCGCTCGCAGCCTCCGTTCCTGACCTCCATGATTCTCGCCGTCTACGACGCACAAAAAACCGCGGGTCACGAAGATCGCGCATGGCTGGAGAGGGCTTACGACTACGCAGCAAGAGATTACGGGCTATGGACCCATGAGCCGCATCTCGCCGGTTCCACCGGTCTGGCGCGTTACTACGATTTCGGCACCGGCCCGGCCCCAGAAAGCCTGAAAGATGAAACCGGCCACTACGCGCCAGGTGGCGGCGTTTTTCCTTGCGCAGCCCGGCATGGGCCGCGGCTTCTTGGTGCAGAAGAAAGCCGAGCGCGACCTCCCAGCCGCTCGTCGGGCCGCTCTTCGCGCTCCAGGTTTGCGACACAACGACGACGATGGCGCGTTCGGACTGCGCGCCCGCGGGAAGCGTCGCGCTCGGCGCCGATTACTACAAAGGTGACCGCGCCATGCGAGAGTCCGGCTACGACATCTCTTTTCGTTTCGGCCCGTTACGGCGCGGCCACGCATCACTACGCTCCTGTTTGCCTGAACAGCCTGCTTTACAAAACCGAGAAAGATCTGGCGGAGATCAGCGCGATGCTGGGCCGCAAGAAAGATGCGGAGGAATGGCAGAAGCGCGCCGATGATCGGAAGGAACGCATTCAACAATATCTTTGGGACGCCAAGCGGGGCCTCTATTTCGACTACGATTTCGAAAAGCAAGTGCAGTCGTCGTACGAGTATGTCACGACGTTTTGTCCCATGTGGGCCGGCATCGCGACTCCCGAGCAAGCGCGAGCCATCATGAAGAATCTCGCCATCTTCGAGAAGCCCGGCGGCTTGGTGATGAGCCCGCACGAAACCGGCGGGCAGTGGGACTATCCGTACGCTTGGGCGCCGAATCAATTGCTGGCCGACGAAGGCATCCGGCGATACGGTTTCAACGACGATGCCGATCGGGTCTCTTACGAGTTTCTTTCAACCGTAGCGGAGAACTTCCGCCGCGACGGCACCATTCGCGAAAAATACAACGCTGTTACGCGTTCCTCAGAAACGCAGGTTACCGCCGGCTATCACATGAACATCGTGGGCTTTGGCTGGACGAACGGAGTCTTCCTGGAACTCTTGCACGAACTGCCGCAGAACTGCCGTCGTCGCGACTGCGCCGAAGAGCAGAAGTCCGACTCCGCGGCGCCGGCCGCTGAACTCAGTCCTCTCCTCCAACCGCCGGAACGAATTCGCTCGAGACGCCGATTGTCCCGAGACGGAGTCGCCCCGGTCTGACTCGCGACCCACGAACCCATGCGGTTTGCGGCCTCGTTCATCGTCGAGAGTGATGCCGCGGCGAAGATAGTGATAGACGAGTGCCGCAGTGAATGCATCTCCCGAACCCACGGTGTCCACCACTCGAACCTTGCAGCCCGGATGTTCGCTCACCTCTTTTTCGCTGACCAGCAGGCTGCCCTTAGCGCCCCGCGTGACGCAAACTAGCTTCAGTTTGTAGGCATCTGCGCAGCCAGCGCGCGGCAAATTTCTTCACCCTCGAAAGCGTGACCCAAAAGCTTCACGACCACCGGGGAGCTCATCCTGATTCAGCTTCACGATGTCCGTGAGTCGCAAGGACTCGTGAATCGTTTCGGCGGAATAGAAGGCCTGTCGAAGATTCACATCGAAAATCCGCACCGTGCGGTCGGCCGACTGCTCTAAGGAAGGCGCGCACGGTGGCGCGAGATCTCGAAGACCGCTGCGCCAGGGAGCCGAAACAAACCGCGTCTGCCTGTTCGGCCAAATCGTGCCATTCCGTGGTCCACTGAAAGAAGTCCCATGCAACGGATTCCGCAATTTCAAAAGTGGGCTGCCCCGTGGCGTCCACCTCCACCTTCACCGTTCCTGTGTGGATAGCTTGCATCAATCTGAAGGTAGGTGCTCTTCAGGCCCAAGCGCTGCAGGCGCCGAGCGGCGCTGCGTCCCAGTGCGTCGCTGCCGACGCGGCTCGCGACGAGCCCCTCATCGCCCAACAAGCTCGTCATATAGGCGAAATTCGCCGGCGCACCGCCCAGTTGTTTGCCGTCGGGAAACAGATCCCACAGGAGTTCCCCGAGCCCTACCACCGTGAATCGTTTCATCGGGTGCATGACGTTTTCTTGGCAAGCTGTCACCCTCAAGAGCAGTCACATCACGGTGAACTGTCGGCCCAACAGCGGTGCGCAGAAACCTCTCCAGCGTTCTCGTACGCCCGGATCACTAAATCACGGCTGCGCGTTCTGTTGTTCTTGCAACTGGCCCGCAGCTTTCAACTCGCGCTCGGCATCTTCGCTTCGGCCCATGTCGCGGTACGCCTGCCCGAGCAGATGATGCGGCACGGGATTATTTGGGTCCATCGTCAGAGCCCGCTGCCAGCGCGCGCACGGCCAATTCGGTCTCGCCCTTCTTCTCCAGCACCTTCCCCATCAGGATGTAAGGGCCGGTGGACGTGGCATCCAGCCAGATCGACCGCTGCAGCAGTTTCTCCGCCTCATCAAATTTCTGCATGCGCGAGTATGCGTCGGCAAGTTTGTAATACGCCGCCGGCGTAACCCGGATTCAAATCCAACTCCTTCTGAAATTCCGCGATTGCTTCAGGGATCTTGGAGTGATACAGGTTCAGCTCTCCCAGCAGGAAATGCGCGAGCGGCAATTTTGGATCGAGCGTCGCCGCCTTTTGCGCGTACTCCTCCGCCACCGGCCCAAAATCCTGGCGCAGCAGCATCCGAGCCGTAAACAGATAGCTGGCTGCCGAGTCGGCCGGGACGCCGAACATCTTCGCAAAAGCGGTACGTGCGTGGGGATAGTCCTTCGTCTGGATATAGCAAATGCCCAGAATGTACGCGGCGTCGACGTTGGCGCTGGGAAACCAGCGTCTGCACCTTTTCGAGCGGCGGGATCGCTTCCGCAGGCCGCCCGGCCAAGTAATAGGAAAGCCCCAGTAATTGTACCGCCTCGTTGTCGCCTGCATTCTCTTCCTGGGCTTTCTTCAGAGAAGCGATGGCGTTCAGATAGTCGCCCTTCCTGTAGTACGCGATTCCAAACTCGTGCGAGAGTCCGGGCAGCTTGGTTGCTTCTCTTGGATGTCGCGCAGCGCCGCGAGCGCATCATCATACTTACCTTGCTGCGAAAGACGCCGCGGCTCATCAAAATCCGTCGAGCCAGTTTGCGCAGCAGTCTTCGGTAACGGTTCAGGCGACGAGGCAGTTTGCTGCGGTGATGGCGCTTGGCCCAGCGTCGCCGGACCGATGAAGGTCAAGCCGCTCCATAAAATGGCACAAGGCCAAGTAACCTTACGCATCGAAAGTTCTCGAGAAAACACAGAAGTGATTAGAGCATAAAAAACGGGGAGCCCGTGAGGGCTCCCCGTTTGCTTTGGGGTGGTTGTTTGGGCTTAGAAAGTCACTCTGACACCGAACTGCAGTTGACGCATTCCAACGGGCTAACCCGGCGAGGAGTCGGCCTCGATATCCGTGATCTGGCCGGCGCTGCCGCCGCAATCCACGCAGGTATTGCCGGGGATGGCGAGGACGGGATGGTTGAATAGGTTGTAGGCATCAAAGCGGAACTGGGCCTTGACTCGCTCGGTGATGGTGAAGTTCTTCGAGAGCGCCATGTCGTCGTAGAAGGCATGCGGACCACGATACGAATCAAATGCCGACATTGCCGATCTGGCCGCAACCCGGAAGAGCAAACGGACCGGAGGTCGGCCGCGAGACATGTGCAAGAATCGACTCCAACATTGGCAGGAGAGAGCAGACTGCCGTAGGAAAGCGGCTGAACTGGCGTGAACCAGAACGTACCACTGCTAGTCTGAGTAACACCCGTGGCAAGCGAGCCGGTGCCTTTGTTTGGACGGCACGGGCCAGCGTCGGTGATCGTGCCGCATTCGCCGATACTCGGCGTCAACGGAAGACCGGTGCCATAGGTGAGAGTGTTGGTGATTGCCATCCTCCAACGACGAGATCGGCGGCACGGCCGGCGCTGCTCATGAACCTTTTGCCTCTGCCGATAGGCAACTCGTAGATCGCGTTGGCCACAAACACTTGATTGCGATTGTACTGGTTTGGACCCCAAGCAACCTTCTTGTTTACGGAGTAAGTAGTTGTTGTCGTAGTCGTAAGCGTGGGAGAAGGTATAATGCGCGAGGAACTGGAAGCCGTTGCTGATGCGCTTTTCAGCTTTCACCTGCAAGGCGTTGTATTTGTTGTCTGCATCATTGCCGATAGTAGGTGGTGTCCCCGGGCAGCAAGCCGGCGTCGGACGTACGACGCCGTACGCGTTGACGTAAGTGAATCCTGGATAAGTGAATGCCGGCACTCCGTTCAGAAACAAACGCGGCGATTGGCTTGCGATTGCGCTGGGGTAGAATCCTGCCAGCAGTCGCAAGTCGTCGGCGTTCGGTGCACGACACGTCGTTGGTGCCGGGCCCACTGCGATTCGTTGTTGTTATAGGATGGACCCCCGCCTGCGAAGACGTGGGTTCCCTTGTTACCGATGTAACTGGCGGTCATGTTGAGCGTTGGAGTGATTTGACGCTGAATGGTGGCATTCCACTGGTCAATGGTGGGAAGCCGCTGAATGGGCGGACGTGCTCCACCCTGCGTCGTGCCATCAATGCCGTTAATGGGCAACGTGCCGCCGGAAGAAATAGCGCCCAAGATTGGCGCAAAGTCAAAGGGTTGCGGACCCTGAGAAAGAGTGAAAACCGCACTGCGGTTGTTGGACGCGGTGGGATTAAAGTTCGTATCGGCCAAGTCCTGCCGCGCGAGAACCGGCAGGTTCTGGGTGACCACGTGGCCGAAGTTCGAGCCGAACACGCCGATGTCGAAGCCCCGCCCGTAACCCATGCGAACCACCGTCTTAGGATCGAACGCGTAAGCAACGCTGAGGCGCGGCGCGAATGCCTTGTAGGTATTGTCGATGTTGCCGTTCGGAGCCGACCGCCCGTAGCCAGCGACTCGATCACGCCATCATTCAAGTTGGCAAAACCACCGTTGCCTTTGGCGTTGACGCTCTCGGGAAATAAATTTCCCAGCGAAGACCATAGGTCAAGGTGAATTTCGGACTGATGCGCCAAGAATCCTGCCCATAGAAGAACCAGCGCTTCTGGCGCTCCGCAGCGGTCAAGACGGTGCTGACATAGCGCTGGAACGAAGTGACATCTCCAAGAAGGAACGTGGCCAACGAGAGGCCATTCGCTCCCTGATTGGAAGTATCGCCGGCATCGAAGTACAATAAACCGGTGCGGCTCTGGTCGCTGGGTACGCGGAGGTTCTCGGCATAGCGAATGTCGGCACCAAATTTGATGGTGTGGTTGCCTTGAGTACGGGTCCAGTTGTTTACAAACTGGAACTGCTGCTCGCTTTCGGTCAAGGGGCAGTTGCAACGGCCGACGTTCAAACCGTCGCCGAAGGATTACGATCCGGGCTGCCGTTGCCGGTAAATAAGAAGCCCGAGAGACCGCCGGTCGTAGGCGGACCCTGAATACCGGGGCCTGAGTTCAGTCCAGGAAACCCGAATGTATCCATCGGCGTCTGGGTCGCGTCGGAGTATGCCGTTTGCGGATTGTACTTGAAATATCCGAAGCGGAAGTCTGTGAGCCACTTGGCACCGATCGGCTTTGGTGAAACCGCTAGCCAAGCTATAGTTGTGAACGTTGGAACTGCCATTCAAACCGCCCGGGCCAAAGCCATTTCCGCCAAGGGCGCCGAGGCCGCCCTTACCGGACAAAGAGAAGTAGTCGAGGCTGAAGCGCCCGAAAACCTGGTAATTGTGGGGCGCGCTGTAGTCGATGCGGGTGTCAAACGATTTCTGATCAAAGGGACCTGAGCCAGTGGATACGAAATTGTTGTTAACGCCACCGGCTGTTGGGGCCGGGAACAGCGCCAGGACGTTGCCCACGTTCTGCTGGATGTCGGCGATAGGAATCATATTGTTTACAAATGGCAAGCGGCCTGCGCCGTTCAGAGGGTTGCTACCCGGGGTGTTGGGATTATAGATCTGGCCACTAGCAACGCCACCTACGGGAGGTCCGTAGGCATTCAGATACTCGCTCAAATCGCAGAAGCCGGGAGTAGCGCTGGCGGCGTTCGTCGCAGGATTGCAAGTTTTGATTACTTCCTCGGTTGGGGTCGTATACAGGTTGGTAATGCCCTGCACCTGCTTCGTGCCTTGGTAGTCACCAAAGAAGAAGAGTTTATTCTTGATGATGGGGCCACCGACAGAGCCACCAAACTGTTTCCAGGTCGCCGCGGCGAGTGGAACGTCGGGCTTGTTGGTGAACGGATCGCGCGCCTGCTGGTCGCTGTTGCGATAGAAGAAAAAGCCGCTCCCGTGGAACTCGTTCGATCCAGACTTGGTCTGCACTCGAATAACGCCAGAGGTGGCCTTACCGGATTCCGCATCGTAATCCTGCAGTGCGATCTTCGTTTCGGCAATGGCGTCCAGGTTCGGATTCACTACGATGATGCCAAGAATGGGATCTTGGTTATCGGTGCCGTCCAGCTCAAAGTTGGTGCCCGAGAAGTGCTGTCCATTCACCTGGATCTGCCCGCCGCCCTGCGGATTTTCTGTGGCAGCGTGGTTGAAACCCGGCAATTTCTGTGTGCCCGGCGAGAGCAATTCGAAATTGGTGAAGTTGCGGTTCAGGATCGGCAGGTCTTCGACGTACTTCTGGTTGAACTGGATGTCCACATCGGCCCGGTCCGTCTGGAGCTGAGGAATGTCACCCGTGACTTCGACGCTTTGCGTGACCTCGCCAACCTGCATGGCGGCGTCAATATTCGCGGATGTGTCCGCGGAAACGGAAACGCTCGGCACATCGTAGGCTTTGAATCCGGCGGCCTCTACGTGAACCTTGTAGGTATCCGGAATTAAGTGAGTGACCGAATAGTTGCCACTCTCATTGGTCACAGTCTCGAAGGCCGTAGTCTTGGTGACCGAAGTGACCGTTACTTTGGCTCCCGCAACGGCATTGCCCTGCGGGTCCGTCACTGTTCCAATGATGCTCCCGAACACCGCCTGACCCACCGACGTCGGCGTCTTCAGACCAACAGCCAAACAGAAAACCACAAATCCCACCCAAATTGCTCGCCTTGCCATCTCACTCCTCCTTCGCAACCCGAACCTGCTCGCTTCCATCCGCGCAACCGTATCGGTTGAAAGTGGTCAAGCCCGGGCCTTACCCAGCCGAGATTCACCTGCGTTGCTCGATAACGAATAGAGGTCAGAACGTCTTGGGGAGACTCCAGAAACACCACGCCAGTACCAGCTCTGTCTGGCCACCTTCACCCCCAGACGACGAACCATCCCTCGACGCGGAACCGCACCTCAAGCACTGTTTCCGTTGTGTAGCCGTTCAGGAACCCCGCAGCGGGCAATCGCAAAGCTACGGAGTTCAGGCCTCGACAGGCCGAACGGAAAAAACGATGACTACTATTAGTTTTTTCCGCGTGTTAGATTGAAGTCTCAGAGCGTCTGATACTGTTACGCGGTATAAAGCCTCTTCTTGCAGATAGATGCGCTGGTTGTTACACTCCTGTTAAACAAGTGTCATTGGGGGCCAGGTTGACCGATCGAGAGCAATATCTCGCGGAGATCGACAAGCTGGTGAATAGCCATGCCCTGCACGGCTCGGAGTCCCTCTGTAAACTCCTCCGCTATTTGGCCAAGCATGCCCTGGATCACCCGGGATCCCCCATCAAGGAGTACCAAATTGCGACCGAGGTCTTTGGCCGCTCGCCCGACTTCGATCCCCAATTAGACTCCATGGTCCGCGTGCAGGCGGGACGCCTGCGCGTGAAGCTGGCGGAATACTACAACTCCGACGGCGCCGATGACCCCGTAGTAGTCGAACTTCCCCGAGGGACCTATGTCTTATCACTCCACCATAAGGCTGCCGGACAGCCCAGAATGCATTCCACGCCGCCCCACGGAACCGAACGGGAAGCGGCTCTACCTGCGCGCAACTATCGCAGCTGGATCATCGCCACTGTGTCGCTGGCGATACTGCTGGCGGCTTCGGCGGCGATCATCCTGAGCTTGGTTTCCAGCCGAAATTCGGCCCAGGCCGGAGCCCCTCGTGACTCCGACCAAGCACCCGCGGCCCTTCGCGTTTTTTGGAATGGCTTTATTTCGGGTCCCGAAGAACCCTGGGTCATCTTCAGCAATGCCAAGTTTGTTGGACGCCCCGAAGTCGGGCTGCGCTACTACGACACGAGTAAGGACGCCAGTAACACGCCCATCTTCGACCATTACACCGGCGTCGGTGAGGTCTTGTCCGTCCATGATCTCGATCACTTGTTTGAGACGTTCCACCGGCAGATTCGCGTAAAGCGCGGCAGCTTGTTCTCTCTCGACGATGCAAAAAACAACAATTTGATCTTTGTGGGATCGCCGCTGGAAAATCTGACCCTGCTCGAAGTACCGGGAACGCAGCAGTTTGTTTTTCATCGCGTGCAATCTGGCCCTCGCAAGGGTGATCCGGAGCTTGTCAATGTCCATCCGCAGCCGGGCGAGCCGAAGGAATTTCTGTCGACACCCGGCAACGAACCTTTGACCGAAGACTTCGGCGTGATCGCGCTGGTACGGAGCCCAGAACCCGGCCAATCTGTCCTGATTCTCGCGGGCAATACGACCATGGCCACGCAGGCTGCCGTGGAATACGTGTGCGGCAAGAACTCCGTCGAAGAACTCCTTCTGCGTCTCTCAGTTTCGCAAACGGGCCAGCTCAAACCGTTTGAGGCTGTCATTCGTGTGAAAGTAACCCGAGGCGTACCTGTCTCGACCGAGTTGGTAGCTCTACGAAATGGCAGTTCGTAGCTCGCTAATGCGGGGCGATACTCAGCCGAGGATCGAGTTCCGCTGCTTTCCGAAATTCCTTCGCCGCCTCTTCTTTTTCGCCTTTTCGCTGCAACGCTAACGCAAGTTCAAAATGCGCCGGAGCGTATCCTGGCGTCGCGCTGATCGCCGCTTGGAACTGCGAGATCGCGCCATCCAAATCTCCGGCGTTGAGCAATCGCTTGCCCGAGTTCGTCGCAAAAAGGGCCGTCTGCTGATTTGTTGTCTTCTTGCCAATCTCCATTCCTATTTTCGATTCCGCCGCCGCTCCCTCGTTGTCTCCCAGCTGCCGCAGCACTGCGGCCAAGGTAGTGTGCGCGCCCGCGAAATCAGGCTGCAACCGAATCGCCTCGCGCAACGTCGCGGCGGCCTCGTCAGGCTTTCCCTGCTGCTTCAAAACAGTGCCTAGCGTGTAGCAAGCTTCCGCATAGTCGGGCTTCGCACGAATGGCGGTGCGCAGTTCATCCGCCGCGGCCGGAAAGTCCCCTTGCTGCCACAGGGTTACACCCAGTGTGTAGTGCACGTCGGCTTGTTGCGGATCCAACTCCTCGGCCCTCCGGAACTCCACCGTCGCCTCCGTCAGCTTATCCTTCAGCTTCAACGCCAGCCCCAAGTCATAATGAAGCGTGGATTCGCTGGGCGACGCCTTCAGTGCCGACTCGAACTGAGCGATAGCGGAATCGAAGTCCGTCTTTTGCAGATACGCGACACCCAGATTCGTTTGATAGCCGCTATCTTGTGGCCGGAGTCGCAGCGCCGCCTGAAACTCTACGATCGCCGTGTTGGCGTCACCACTCTGCAACAATGCCAGCCCAAGATTGTTGTGCGCATCGGAGTTCTTCGGCTGCAATCGAACAACTTCGCGAAACGCCGCGACCGCTCCATCCGAATTTCCTGCGCGCTGGAGCAACAATCCCAAAAGGCTCTGCGCTTCTGCGAGATCCGGCTGCAACTTCACGGCTGCTTGCAGTTCGTGCACCGCGCCATCCTGCTCGCCCTTCTCATGCAAGGCTTGGCCAAGATAGAAATGTGCTTGTCCGTTGTTCGGATCTAAACGCACCGCATCCCTGAGTTGCGCGGTCGCCTCGTCCAGCGCCTTCTCCTGAAGCCGAAGAGCGCCGAGGTGCAAATGCGCTGGCGCAAAGTCAGGTTGCAATCGCAGGGCTTCAGAAAACTCGCTTTCCGCTTCGACAAGATTTGATCCGGCAGTGGTGCCGGCATCGCTCGGCGCCCCCTGCACCAGCAACGTGCCCAAGTCATCGTGCAAATCCGCGCGGCCGGGCTCCAACTCGACCGCGCGCCTCATTTGCTTCGTAGCACCCGCCACATCGCCGGAAATATCCAACGCCCGCGCCAGCGTTCGATACGCCTCCGAATCCGTAGGCGCAAATCTCACCCCTTCGCGCGCAGCGCGTACCGCGCCCTTGGCATCACCCTTCTGCACGAGCGCATTCGATAAATTCGTGTACGCTTGAAAAAAATCAACCCGCAAGTCCAGCGCTGTTCGAAATTGTGCGATCGCCGCGTCAAGCTGCTGCTGCACCAGCAGGACCCAACCCAGCGAATTGTGAGCCTCGGGACTTTGCGGCGCCATTCGCACCGCCGTCTCAAACGCCGCCCGCGCCGCCGGCAAATCCCTCCTCTGCAGCGCCAGAATTCCCTGCTTGTACACCGCGTCCGCCTGCGAGGAAGCACTCGCACTCTGCGCACAAGTATCTTGCTCGCACAACAATCCTGTCGTCGCGCAGCAAAGAAGCACCACGATCGCCCGAATCCAACGCGTTACTTCAAGATGGGGAAAATGAGCACGCACAATCAAAATCGTAGCATGCCGTCGAGCACGGGTGGCTTCCCGGGTTCTGCAGTCATCCACAATCGGGGGAGTGCAAGCCCTCAGTTCGGCAATCCAGCTTACCAGGCACCAGCACGGGATAGTCTGAACGATTCAATTCAAGGACACATTTTTAACTTGGGTTACTGCAGCTTCGCGTACTCGGCTTTGGCCTGCTTCAGGATGGGAACGTCGGGGTCGGCCTCTTTCCAGAGGGTGAGGAAGTCTTGGTAGGCGGCGCGGGCCTTAGTGGTGTCGCTCTGTAAAGCGTAGGCGCGAGCGAGGCCAAGATGGGCGAGTGCACCGACAGGATCATTACGTACAACTCCGCGATGATCGAGAATTTTCTGGAACTCGGCGGCAGCTTCATTCCCCTCATGCGCGGCCAGATACGCTTCTCCGCGCACAAAGACGGGATACAGCGTGCCCAATGAAACCAGTTCGTACGGCCCTGCAATTTGAAGAACCTCGACGGCCTTTGAAGAATCGTCGCGACTCAGTGCAAGTTGGGCGCGAATCGTTGGCAGGTAATTGAATTGGATAACGGTATGCCCCGGAAACCGACTGCCTAAATCATCGGCTAGCGTCTGCGCCCGTGCCGCATCGCCTACGAAGGCCAACGCCAGAGCCGCTGCAAACTGTACGTCTCCGCCGTTCGAAAAGCCGAGCGCAGCCGCCGCATGCGCCCGCGCTTCGGCGGGATTCCCAAACAAGGCTTCCCGCAATGCGGCGCTGGCTTCATACGCGGCCGCCAGCTCGTTCTCGTCCGCGCGCTTGGCCGCAACCACCGCCCGGCGCGAGAGGTCTCGGGCCTGCCCAAGCCTTCCAGAATAGGCGGCGGTATCGGCCTCAAAACCCAGAAGGACAAATTGCGCTCCTGGCTTGTCGGCAGCCCAGGCCACCTGCCGGGCCATCCCTGCGGTGTCATTCTGCAAGAATGCGAGCTGGTAAAGATCGAAGTGCAAGTCGGGAGAATCGAAGCCCTTCGCTTGTGCCTCTTCGCCTGCGGACCGCGCCTCTTTCAAACGATTCAGACAGAGATAGACGCCGACAAGGTCTGCATATCCTTCACCGTTGGGATTGAGGCGGAGGGCTTCGAGGGTGTCGGAAAGGGCCTTGTCATATTGGCCCAACATATAGTGGGTAGCAGTCTCGGCGCTGGACCGCGACCAGTCTCGAGGATAGCTTTGTGCCCAGACCTCATAGACCTGGCGGGCCTTTTCTAACTCTCCAGTGGTCTGTTGATAATGATGAGACTCGATATAGAACTTTTCCAGCTCACTGACATGGTCCCGAAGGTCAAAGGCCTTGCGGGTGTTGTCGGCGGAGAGGGTAGACTGACCAGAATTGCGATAGCAGGTCCCGAGCCTGGCATAGGCCATGGCGAAACTTGCATCGAAGCGGATGGCTCGCTGGAAGAACGGCACGGCGGCGGCCCAATCTCCGCCCGCCATCGCCTTCCGGCCGAGGCTATAGGCCTGGAGGGCGTCCAGCGAAGGCGTCGTGGCCTGTTCAAGAGGAGTATCGAACTTCCGTACAGTACTCAGCGACTCGCCCAGTTTGTTCCGAATTTCCGAAGCTGTCTTTCCCAAGGCGTCGAGCACATGATTCTTGTCGCTGGCCTGAGCTTCTGTGCTCGCCAGCGATTCGCCGCTTACGCAGTTGACAGCCTTCAGGGTTAGAAGGTATGGCGTGCCAATCTGCGTTATGGAACCGTCGAGAACCGCGGCACTGCCCGTCCGTTGGCAGAGTTCCCGCGCAATCTCCGGCGTGAGCTTGGCATCCGGCTTCTGGTTCATCATTCGCAATGTCTGCTGGATTTGCTGTTCAGGGATAATGCTCAGGAAGGGTGATTGTTCTAGTTGTACGGAGAGCCCCTGCCGTAGCGTGCCGTCAAACACCGTGTCGCCGGTCGTGTTCGTGAAGTCCGCAAGGACGATGGTATCTTTGTCCGTCAGCGCGTGGGCCTTGCGTGAGTAGAACAACGCGCCGCCGGCCACCAGTCCGATGGCCAGTATTGCTGCGCCGGTGACCATCACCCGTCGAAACCGAGTGGATTTCGCCGCGGGCTTCGACCCGATTTGCGCTGTCGCAGTGGCTACACGGCTCGGATCGGAGTCACGCTTCAGCCTCTGCAAGTCCGCGCCAATTTCGGCGGCGCTCTGGTATCGCAGCTCGCGGTCCTTCTCCATCGCTTTGTTGATCACTTCTTCGAGCTTTGGCGAAAGATCGGGATTCAATCGTACGGGCGCGGCCGGCGCGCGATTCAGAATCGCTTCGGCAATCACCCCGGAGGTTTCGCCCCGGAAGGGCGGAACTCCGGTCGCCATCTCGTAGAGCACCAGGCCAAACGAAAACAGATCTGTGCGTGCGTCCAAGTCTTCGCCGCGCACCTGTTCCGGTGACATGTACGCGAACGTGCCAATCGCCGCGCCCGGGTGTGTGAGCTGGTCCACCGCTGTGACCGTGGGCATCGCCGAGAAATCCACGGCATGGCCCACCGGCGTCACCTTCGCTAGGCCAAAATCCAAAACCTTCGCGTGCTGCCGCTCGGTCACGAAAATGTTGGCGGGCTTAATGTCCCGGTGGACAATCCCTTTGGCGTGCGCCGCGTCCAGCGCGTCGGCGATTTCGAGCCCCAACGCCAGCAACTCCTCAAACGGCAGCGGCCTGCCGGCAATGTGATGTTTCAGCGTCTGGCCGTCCAGAAACTCCATGGCAATGAATTGCTGGCCGTCTTGCTCGCCGATGTCGTACACGGTGCAGATGTTCGGATGATTTAAAGCCGACGCCGCTTGCGCTTCCCGCCGGAATCGTTCCAGAGCGGTGGGATCGTCGGACATCTCGCTAGGTAGGAATTTCAAGCCCACGGCGCGATGTAGCCGCGTGTCCTCAGCCTTGTAAACGACGCCCATCCCCCCGCCACCCAGTTTTCCAAGAATGCGGTAGTGCGAGACGGTTTGCCCGATGAGTGGGTGGGAGTCCGCCATTGGGCGCTCATCTTAGGTTGATGAGCGAAGACAAGTCAACGAGCAGGGCAGCGTGTAGGTCAACTCCTTCCATGAGAAGGAGTTAGCTGCGTGGTCCGAGGATAAGCTCCCGAGTAGCCGGAGCTTGCATAAGGCGGCCGCATCTTTGCATTCTCGAATCCATCCGCCGGTCTAAGGTCGAGTGTCACGAATTTGAGGCTCTGCGTGGGACCACCAGACGGAACCCACGTGCAGGTCTTCAAGTGCTCTGGGGCTCACCCAACAAACCGACATTTCTGATTCGATCACCAAAACCGGCTTCGAGATTGATCGTCCAAACCTTGACCCACCTGCACCCGCACCCTACTATCCGATGGGCCTATGCTCTTCCGAAATCTCCGCCATCGGCGCCTGATCTTCTTCGCGCTGCGAATTTCTCTCGCAGTCGTCCTCCCCTTCTCTCTTCTGTTCGCCATCGATGATCCTCAAACGAAAACTCCCAGTCCGCTCGCCTACTTCACAGACATCGCCAAACGAGCCGGCCTCACCATGACCAACACCTTCGGCGGCCTAACCACAAAGAAATACATCATCGAAACCACCGGCACCGGCGTAGCCATCTTCGATGCCGACAACGACGGGTGGCCCGACATCTTCATTGTCAACGGAACCAAGCTCGAAGGTTTTCCCGCAGGCGAAGCCCCAACCAATCATCTCTACCACAACAATCACGACGGAACGTTCACCGACATCACGCAAAAGGCCGGGCTCGCTCACTCCGGCTGGGGCCAGGGCGTCTGCGTCGGCGACTACGACAACGACGGCTTCGAAGATCTGTACGTCACCTACTACGGCAAAAACGTTCTCTACCACAACAATGGTAACGGCACTTTCACCGACGTCAGCGAACAGGCCGGCGTTTCCGGCTCCGGCAAAGCCTGGGGTACGGGCTGCGCGTTCATCGACTACGACCGGGACGGCTATCTCGATCTCATGGTCGCGAACTACGTCGATTTCGATCTTTCCACCGCCCCTACTCCCGGTGACCGCTCCACCTGTATCTGGAAAGGCGCCCCGGTAATGTGCGGCCCGCAGGGTCTCCCGGGCGCAAAAAATATTCTCTACCACAATCGTGGCAACGGAACCTTCGAGGACGTCACCACCAAAGCCCACATCGACCAAACCGACGGCCATTACGCCTTCAGCGTCACCACGCTCGACTACGACGACGACGGCTGGCCTGATATTTTCGTCGCCTGCGACTCCACCGCCAGCATCCTCTACCACAACAATCGCGACGGCACCTTCAAGGACGTCGCCATCACCTCCGGCGCCGCGTTCAACGAGGACGGCCGCGCGCAGGCCGGAATGGGTTCGACGGTCGCCGACTACAACGGCGACGGTCGCCTGGACATCTTCAAGACAAATTTCTCCGACGACACCGCCACGCTCTACCGCAACAACGGTGACGGCACCTTCGACGACGTAACCTACCCCGCCGGCCTGGGCCAAAACACCCAATACCTCGGCTGGGGCACCATGTTTTTCGATTTTGACAACGACGGCTGGCCCGACCTGCTCCTGGTCAATGGCCACGTCTATCCAGAAGTAGACAGCCAGCATCTCGGCAGCACCTTCCAAGAACCGCGCATTCTCTACCACAACAACGGCAACGCCACGTTCACCGACATCTCTTCCACCGCCGGCCCGGGCATCAACACCACGATTTCCTCTCGCGGCCTAGCCATCGGCAACTTGTGGAATGACGGCCACCTCTCCGCCGTCATCAGCAATATGAATGCGCCGCCAAGCCTCCTCGTAAACCAAATTCGCACCGCCAATCATTGGGTCGCCTTCCGCCCAATTGGCGCGTTCCCCAAGGCTCCGTCGCCCGCGACAAGATCAAACCGCGACGCCATCGGCGCCCGCATTCGAGTCAAGGCCGGCACCCGCATCTTCATCGACGAGGTCCGCAGCGGCTCCAGCTACATCTCCAACAACGATATGCGTGTCCACTTCGGTCTCGGCTCCGCCACAAAAATCGATTGGGTCGAGGTCCGCTGGCCCAGCGGTCTCCTCGAAAGATTCGACAATCTCGCCTTCGACTCCATCCACACCCTCAAAGAAGGCTCCGGCACTGCTGTCTCCAAGGAGAAACTACTCGAGTCCGCCAGCCCCCGGCCGCGCAGCAACTAGTGCCTCTGCTGCATTTTTGCGAATGCCCATCGCTAGGCGTTCCCGCATTTTCTGGCCCTCGTCCTCATCGAACAACAGCGATCCCCTGTCCGCCAGCACCAGGTCTGCTCGCTGCCAGAGCGCACGCATGATTCCCCTGGCCGAGTGCGCGTTCGCGCCCAGCAGCAAGTGTCCGATCTCGTGTGCCATCGCCTGCCCTAGCAAGGGCGCTGTGCTGATCAGAAACTCCTTCTTCTGTAATTCCTCCACCGGCTCAACGAAAACCTCGCTGTAGCAACCTGATCCATCGGCGGAAAGATAGGAGATCCCTAATGCGCCAGGGCTCAGATTCCGAGAGCGCCGGGCAATTCGCACCTGTAGATTCGTCGGAAACACCGCTTTCCCGCACGACTCGAGGTGCGTCGCCTCTCCTAGCACGGTGCAATTCAACCATTGGACCTCGAGCCCAGCTCGATGGAATACGTATCCGGCCGTTTCTTCGGCCTGCTCCATCATTTCCAGCCCCACTCCCGCGTCATCGAAAACCGAAACGGTAGCGGAGATCCTGACCGCTGGCATGTCTTTCGCCCGCAACGCCGTCCCCCCAACTGCAAGTAGTACTCCTAACCCAATGCTCGCCCGCAACGTCTGTATCAGCACGGCCCTCACCTCCTGGTGAGGCCGACGATCCGCTTTCCCGCCGGTACCTCAATGCCGGACGGGTAACGCGAATCTAATTTGTAGGTGACGCGCTAAGTTGCCGTCCGTCAAATGGATAGGCGCTACGGGAGCCAGGTGTACGAAGAAACATTCGGCAAGTTTTTTGCGTTATTACTAGCGAGACCCCGGGTTTTTTGAGAGGTAGCGGTGCCAGAGCCCCCAGTCACCACCCCAGATAGCAAGCACATCCGTTTTGGAGTATTCGAGGCCAACCTGCGCGCAGCGGAACTTCGCAGGAATGGCAGCAAGATCAAGCTCCAGGACCAGCCTTTCCAGCTCTTGGCAATGCTGTTGGAGAGACCCGGAGAAGTTATCCATCGAGAGGAATTGAGGGCTCGGCTCTGGCCGATCGACACCTTCGTCGACTTTGACCACGGGCTGAACGCTGCCATCAAACGACTTAGAGACGCCCTCGGCGATTCCGCCGACAACCCCCGCTTCATAGAGACTCTCTCCCGCCGCGGCTACCGCTTTATTGCTCCGGTTACTCCAGCCCGTCCAGCCGCGACCGGCATCCAACCCATTCCTGTCCCCGCGCCTGCTCGCCGCGTCAGTCGCGTTGTTAGATGGAGAATCGCCGCCGCCACCTTGCTCGTCCTTCTGCTTGGGACAGGCGCAGGCTGGGTCGCCGCCCGCTATTTCAACCCCAAGGTCCAGATCGCGGAACGCCGCCTCACCGCCAATCCTCCCGATGACCCGATCCTCAACGCCGTAATCTCACCCGACGCCAAATATCTCGCCTTCGCTGACCGCTCCGGGCTCTTCCTACGCGTCGTCGCCACCGGCGAAACGCATTCTGTCCCGCTGCCTGAGGGCTTCAAGCCTCAGCCCGCCGGTTGGTTCCGCGACGGCAGCAACGTCCTCGTCACCAAAGCTTCCGACGCCCAAGAATCAGCCAGCTTGTGGACCGTCTCCGTTCTGGGCGGCGCTCCGCGCAAACTCATGGACAACGCCGAGGCCCGCTCGGTCTCTCCCGACGGCTCGCAAATTGCCTTCGTCCGCGGCGACGTTCTGCGCGAAGAAATCTGGCTCATGTCCGCGGACGGGGAGCACGCACGCAAAGTTTTCGGCGAGCCCGGTGACATGTTCGGCTCGGTTGCCTGGTCGCCCGATGGCCGGCTGCTTGCTTTCGTTCGGTTCAACTACGGCTCGGGATACAAAGAAGCGCAAACATCGCTGTGGATCGTTAAACCCGAGGGCGGCTTGCTAAGCCTCATCGTGTCCGACCCGCGTCTCGGCGAAGCCTTGGCGTGGACTTCCACCGGCCGCCTCATCTATTCACTGGCCGAGGCCCGGCCGAATCAAGGCGATTCCAATCTCTGGGCCATCTGCATCGATCCGAAAAACGCTCGTCCAACAAGCGAACCGGTCCGCATCACCAGCGGCCCGGACAAGAAGTTGCGATTGAGTCTCACCGGCGATGGAAAGCAGCTAACGTTCCTGCGCTGGCGAGGCGAGCCACACGTTTATGTCGCCGATGTGAACCCCACTTATGACCACATGTCTCCAGCGCAACCCCTCAGCTTGGACGAAGGCCGAAATCTTCCCTACACCTGGACGCCCGACGGAAAGAGCGTGATCTTCACGTCCGACCGCGACGGCCCTATTCACATCTTCAAGCAGGGCGCTGATCAACCTGCTCCCGATCTCCTCGTCGGTGGCCCGGACTCCGTGCAGGTGGCTCGGCTAAGTCCCAGCGGCTCGGAACTTTTCTACCTTGTGGCTCCGGTCGCGGGCGATCCTTCCGGCCTCTCCCACTTGATGCGTATGCCTATCTCCGGCGGCATGCCACAGTTAATTCTCAGCGAGCCTCACCTCAACAACTTTCAGTGCGCGCACTTGCCATCGAAAGCCTGCATCTTCAGCCGTCTTCTGGCGAATGGCATCGCTTTTGTCGCCTTTGATCCCGTCAGCGGAAAAGAAAAGCACTTCGTCGATGCCCACCATACCGCCGGGTCCACTTACAACTGGACTTTCTCGCCGGACGGCTCAACGATCGCTCTCGCGGAGTGGCGCCGCCGAAAGATTCCATCCGAAATCCAGCTGATTTCCGTCCAAAGTGGCGCCTCGCGCACAATTTCCTTGCCCGATTGGGCTGGAGTCTCGAGCATTGATTGGGCTTCGGACGGCCGGAGCCTGTGGGTCAGCGCCATAAATCCAGCGGGTACGCAAGCGCTGCTTAACGTCGATCTCCACGGCCACGCGAGGCCGCTCCTCCAAGACACGCGCAAAGACGTTGGTTGGGTTATTCCTTCTCCGGACGGTCGGCGCATCGCCTTCTGGGAAGCCGGCGGCAGCTCCAACGCCTGGTTGCTCGAGGGTTTTTGAACACAGCTAGGTCGAAACGTAAGGCCAAGGGCTCTAGACTAGCGCTGGCATCGGAACCATGGACAACAGGAACTCTTGCAGCCTTTGACTTTCGGCAGGCACGAGGCGCCCCAATTGAATTCCCATTTGGTTCGCTCCGGACAGCCGCACCACGCATCCCGCGCCCTCGACGGGCTTCAGCTCCTTCGACAGGTGTAAGCTCACATCCACCGAAGATCCCACCGGTACCGCTCGCGCCGCCTGCACCAGCACACCTTCCATGCTGACATCCACCGTCTCGCCTTCGATCTCCTGCCCGCCGATTCGCATTTGTACCCTCGTTTTCAGCGGTACGCGTCTAGTTCGCCTCCGCTCGTGTTCGATCGCTCCCTGCGTGGCGCGCACCAGCTTCAGCAACCGCTCCTTGTCGATCGGCTTGTAGAGAAAAAAACTCGCCCCGGCCTCAAATCCCTTCGACATCGCGTGCGGTCGCTGGTCGTCGCTGATCAACACCACTGGCGTCATACGGTTGAACCCCGAATCCCGTATCTGCCGCGTCAGCTCGGCGCCATCGGGAAACGTCATACGGAAATCCAAGAACACAATCGCGAACTTGCCTTGTCGCAAAGCGCCAGCCGCCTCCGTGCTCTTTGTCAGCACCAGCGACTCGATCCCGACCGAACCCAGTACCTTCTCGATCAGCTTGCAGGTTGCCTCGTCGTCATCCACGATAAGAGCTCGCTTCTGCATCAGGGCGCTCGCTTTCTGATCTTCGCGTTCCACGTTCTACCAGTCGAGATCAGCGGCTTCCCGATCTCCTGTCCCAGGGGATCAGCTGCCGTGGTTTTCCACCGGTACCGAACAGCATGGGCGCTACTTTCACCTCCGGCAGCGGCCCACTCAGCGCATTTCCTTCCCTGTCGTGCAAGCCTTCGGGTGACAATGCGCCAGTCGCTTCCAACATCAGGTCCACCCGTCCGCGCACGTCGAATTTCTCCAGCAGTGAGGACACGTGGAACTTGATCGTCCGCACGGAAACATTCAGTCTTCCCGCGATTTCTTTGTTGCTCAGGTTTTGCGCCACCGCGTTGAGCACTTCATATTGCCTCCGGCTCAGCGGAACCGGCGCTCGCGTGTCCGTGCAACTCCCGATGAGCTTCGTCGCCAGTCCCACCAAGCCGGCGACCAAGTCCTCGCCAACGCCAATCATGACGCTGAAGTCCCGTGGCATCTGCTGGCGCGCCACGCAATGGATCGCCAGCAAGCTCACTGCCTGGTCCATCGGCATGCTGCCGTCTTGGCTGGCCTTCACCTCGAAGCGCCGCGTCCCTGTCTTCCGGTCAAAAAAGACAAATCGCTTCGGGTGCACCGCAAACCCATGCGTTGCTCCGCGGTCCGTCTCGAACTTCTTCGCGTGCTTCACCAGGCGTACCTTTCCAACAAGTCGCCTGGTCTCGTCCGTCGTATTGGTCATGATTCATCGCTTTCTCGTTGCCTTCGCAACCTGCCGGTTCTTTATTCTCGGTCAGCACTTCTCACCGTCCGATTTGTGGAGCTACCGGCCCGTGCCCCGCGCTCATCGCCCACTCCGGCCGTTCCGGACGCGATACTTCGTAGAAATCGAACTGCACGCCCACGCCGTGCGCGCCTCGTGGCGAATCCATCTCCACCACGCGCACCACATGCCCCGTACACAACCACTGCGCCGCCGCCACTCCCGTCACCTCCTCCGGCATCTCCACCAACAGATCCAGTGACGCTCCCTTGCTCAGCGGCAAGTCCGTGGCAAAAAAAACTCCTCGCTGCGACAAATTCTCCGATTCCGCCATCCGCTCTCCTGCATCCGGCCGTCGCACCCGAACGCGCAGCTCGGTTCTTACACTGTGCCGCCGCGACAACCGCCGATCGCTATCCAGTCTCTCGATGAAATGCTCCATCACGGCCCTCCACGCACCAAGGACGGCACACGCACACTAGTGATATCGGGAGGGAGACAAAGACAATCCAATGAATTCACATATTTGAACAGGCTCCATTTCGTCCTGCCCCAAATGCGCACCTGTCCACCCACGCCTTCTACGACTTTGCGCTATTCCTACAAGCCCACAACCAATTTTGGATTTCCATTCCGCGCCCCCAAAAAAACTACGAATTGCCGCTCTGGTTGGAATCGCAACCAAAAACCCGAAATGCTCTAGGGATTGCTCGCCCGTTCGGTTAAATAGCCCCCGTCGTCGCTCCATGTCCTGTCGGTGTCATCTATCGACCGGTATTATCAGGAGAATTAAGCTCCACGCATTGCGCGACTCCTGTGGGTAATATACGAAACCTTTAAACACCCACGAGCGTCGAAGGGATATCAACCAGACCCGGAGGGGCCATTGTCCATGACCGAAGGGCAGCTTTACTGTTGTCGGAACTGCGGTTGCGAAATCAAAGTCATCCGGGCGTCTGCGGAGGCTCGTGGAAATCCTAGATGCGCCTGCGGTACGCCCATGAAGAAACCCTATCGAAATCCAGTCCTACGAGAGTTGAACTCGCACGCAGAAGTCCTCACCGGTTTAAGAACCAACAGGAACTAGCTCCGCCCGCTCCGGGATAGATAGGAACCTTGATGCGCGACCACATGGGTATCGTCCTCGCTTTAGTCTTTCTCATTCTTGGTGCCGTGCTCCTGTACGACGGCGTCTCCAGTAGCGACGTAAACCAATCGACCAGGATCATTGCCGGCGCTGCGCTTCTTTCTCTCGGACTCATCATCCTGCGCAATGCTCTGAAGAACTGGTGGAAATGGAAGAAACTGTCGAGGGACTACCGCAACATCTAACTCATCCCCGCGCTTGCCAGCCAGGCACCGCCTCACCACCTCCCCGTAGGGGCGAATACATTGCGCCCCACCTCGGCAACCAACCAAACGCCGACCTCGTTCCCCGTCGGCGCGACGATAACCTACGCGCAGAGCAACCAAGGGAGCCTTAAGCTTCCAGCCTTCTTCGTCTGATTGAAACGCGTCTACTTCCGGAAGATCGCGATGTAAGCCCACCGCATCACGTTCCCGAGCACCAGCGCGATCAGCGCCAGCACCGCCAGGTCAAAAATCCAATCGCCTATGCCGGACTCGAAAATGGAGGGCGCTTCGGGTGACTTAGCATCGCTCTTAGATCCTCGAAACAAACCCTTCGCAGCGTTCAGGAGTCGCATACAACCTCCGCACGAACTCACCGAGGAAAGGGACTCTGTATTGAGACCCTTCTCGCACGTTGCGACGTCCTTGTCTACATCATCCTGTGCAAATCGCGGCTCGCTCCGCGTCTAGCCGGGCTATTACCATCCTCACTTCCCAGGCAACCTCGCCCACCGTTGTTTACCCTTGACACAATATTCCTTCTGTGGTACCATCCTTCGTGTTAGCTCGAAACGCTCCCGCCCTCGATTTCATTCAACCCCTTTGTTTTCTGCCGCTTGCACACTCTTTTTCACCACGGCGCCACACCATCTCCTTTACTTTCAAGCACTTGCGCACTCTTTCCATCGCAACGGAGGGTGTGGGGTTCGCAGCCCGTTTTTCCGCCTCAAACCGACTCTCTTCACGGCTGCGGATGCGGCAAGGCGTTCGCCCGATCCACCATCTCCTTCGGCGCCTCGGGAGCGTGCAGCGGCGGCTTGCCCATGGTGATCGCCCAATGATCCAGCCAACTGGTTCCTTCTTCGCCAACGTAAGTGTCCGGCAAGCCGTACGCTTGGTCGCTCAGTGCGTCTCCCAGCGTGATGAACTTGTACCCGCGCTTCCGCAGCAACTCCAGCAGCTCGCCGATATGCTCCGCTTCCAGATTGTTGCCGTGGAGCAGCAGAATTTGCTTCGGCTCGTAGCCGAGCAAATCCCTCGACAGCTTTTCGTAGTACGCGAACACCGTCGTCGTGTACGACAGGTACGAGCTGACCACTTCCTGCTGCAGCGCAGTGTCGCCGCGCCTCTTGGCGTCGTCGTAGACGCCGGCAAACATCCAGTCCCAGGCGTCCATGGTGACCGGCGCGACGCGGTAGCCGCGCGCCGTCAGAAAGGCCTCGGCCTCGCGTCGCGTTTGCATGTCGCGCCCGGTATCCAGATACGGGTGCCGGAAATAGCGCATCGACATGTGGTGCTGCGTCTGCAAGAGGCGCGTCACGTTCTCGCCCTGAATCACCGCGTCTTCAAAATCTTTCAGACCCGCTCGGTTCAGCGATGTGTGCCCGTACGTGTGGTTTCCCAACTCAAACCCGGAGTCGAGCCACATGTTGAGCGCTTTGATCCTTTCGTCGACTTCGCCCCACTTGTAATACAGCTTGCGCTCGTTCACGAAACCCACCGCCGGAACCTTTTGCTCGCGCAACGTCGCCAGCAACTTCGTCGTCATCGCGGTAATTTCTGCGGCGGACATAACGTTCGCCGCGCCCGCCGGCAAATCGTCAATGGTGATCGCGATCTCGCGCTCCGGCGCAGCATCCGCTCCAAACGCCAGCGTCCGCATCGCACCGACAAAAACACACACCACACACACGAACGTCAGTACTCGCTTCATCGAGTCAACCCTCCTCCGCAAAAGCTGGCCTTACCTGCCAAACTCCGCCTTAGCATGCGCGACCCCAACATATTTATCCGCGGCGCCATAGTAAAACAAATATTCATCCCGCTCGCCCGCCACGTCCTCCCCGTTTCTCACGGGAACCATGCCTTCGACAAAAACCACATTCGGAACTTGCCCAACCTTCTCCCATTCTTTTTCCGGAGCGAAGACTGGCAGATCCGTACGCGAAATGAGTTTGCGGGGATCGCCGTGATCGAAAACCGCAATGCCGGTGCGGTAGACGAGCTGGTCGTCGGCGCCGTTGTAGACCAACACGATCCCGCGCTTTGTAAGGATTGGCGCCGGGCCAGGTTCCACCACGCGAGAATCGAACTGCCCAGGTCGCCGCGGAAGTACCGGCTTCTCGGTCGCTTCTGTCCAATGCACCAGATCGGTGGAGTAAGAGAGTCCCATCTGATCCGTCCTGTCGGCCGCGGTCCCAAGCCAGTACATCCAATACTTGCCGCCGATTTTTTCGGGCACGATCGCGCCGGATTTCGTCCAAGCAACGTTCCAGTTACCTTTGTACGCAGGAACAATCACTCCTTTGCGCTCCCAATGAATCAGATCGCGAGAAGTGGCCAGACAGAGCTGCGCATCTTTCTTGTTGTAGCCGGTGTACGTAAGGACGTAAGTGTCGTCAATTTTCTGCAAGCGCGGGTCTTCCACGCCGCCGGCCCTTTCGTAGTCCGTCTCGGGCGCAAGCACCGGCTCGGCGCGCCGCGTGAAATGAAATCCATCGAGGCTCTCCGCGTAGCCGAGACGCGACGTCCCGGACACATCCTGAGCGCGATACAGCATCACGAATCTGCCGTCTACGCCCGGCACCGAGCCCGGCTTGTCAGGAACAAAGATAACCGCTGGATTGAACGTACCGGCAGATTCCCACGTAGTGCCCTGCGGCGAGAGTATCGGCGCATCCTGAGAGCGATGCCACGGGCCAAACGGAAATGTCCATGTCTGCGCAGCCAGCAGCAGCGGCGTGGAGAGGAACAGGAACGCCAGCGAGCGCTTTCCGCGAGAACTTTTTATCATGCGTCGCACAGCATACCTCTTCTGACAGGTCCGGAAGAACATGCCATGCGACGCAACGTCACCCGGCAGGATTCGCCACTACGATTTCTTGCTGCCGGCCTTTGGGCGATCGAACTGCATCGCCCGCACGATGCCCTCGCCTTCTTTCACAAAAATCAATTGGTTCGGCTTCACGTCCTTCAGCGTATCGACTTGCCCGCTGGGCCAGCGAACCTCGAGCAACTCCACTTTGTCCGCCTTCCCGATCCCGAAATGCACGCGCAGATCGTTCTGCGAGATGTAGCTGCCGCCGCTGCGCACCTCGTCGATCTGCTGGTGCGGCTTCGGCTCATCCGGTGGGTGCGTGACGCAGCGCAACCTCGCGCCAATCCCGCTGCGATTCGATTTGACGCCGATGGTGCGAATCTTGATCCAGTTGTGCCCGAGCGCGGAATCGCACCGCAGCAGTTGCGGATAATCGTTGACTGTATTCACAACCACGTCGATGTCGCCGTCGTTGTCGAAATCTCCAAAGGCGCAGCCGCGCGACGCCACCGGAACCATAATCCCCGTTCCACCTTGCTGCGACACGTCGTCGAAGCGCCCGTTGCGCAAATTCTTGTACAGCAGCTTTTGCTGCTGGTATCCGGCTTCAGTCTTGAGTTGCTCAACTTCGGGATAGACGTGCCCATTGCAGATCAGAATGTCGGGCCAGCCGTCGTTGTCCATGTCGAAGAATCCGCAACCCCAGCCAAGGAACTGCGTGTGGCGCCCGAGCCCGCCGGCAAACGTCGTGTCTTCGAAAGTCCCGCCGCCAAGGTTGTGATACAGAGACGGCGTGTCACCCGCAAAATTCGTTTTCACGATATCGAGATTCCCGTCGAGATCGTAATCGGCGGCAGAAACGCCCATACCGGCCTGCGGCTTGCCGTCGGCACTGAGCGCGCAACCCGCTTCCATGGCGATGTCCACAAATTTTCCGTTCTTCTTGTTTTGATAGAGCGCGCTGGCCGCGGAATCGTTCGCGACGTAAATATCGGGCCAGCCGTCGTTATCGAAATCGGCGGTGAGCACACCCAGGCCGTAGGTGCCGTTGGCATCAAAGAGGCCGGCCGCCTCGGAAACATCGCGAAACGTTCCGTCGCCGTTGTTGTGATACAGAATATTTTTGCCGCCATTCAAACCGGGAGGTCCGCAAGCCACCATCACGCCCTTGTACAAACAAGGCCCAGACTCGGGCACTGGGGCGGTGGCCAAATCGAGATCGATGTAGTTGGCCACGAACAAATCCAAGTGGCCATCGCGGTCATAATCGACAAACGCGCAGCCGGTATTCCAACGCTTGCTGCTCCCCGCAACGCCTGCTTTCTCGCTGACATCGGTAAACGTGCCGTCGCCATTGTTGTGGTACAGCACATTTTTTCCGAAGTACGTGACGTACAGATCTTCGAAGCCGTCGTTGTCATAGTCGCCGATGCAAACGCCTTGGCCCCATCCGGAGTGGCCCACGCCGGCTTTCGCGGTCACGTCGGTGAACGTGCCGTCGCGATTGTTCTTGAAAAGATGGGACGTGGGCGCCTGCCCGGAGGGAAAGCCTTTGAGCCGCGATCCGTTGACAAGAAAAATGTCCAGCCAGCCGTCATTGTCGTAGTCGTAGAAGGCTACGCCGCAGCCGGTAGTCTCGAGCAGGTATTTATTCTTGTGTTCACCGCCGAAAATGGTTTTCGCGTTCAACCCGGATTCGCGAGCGACGTTGAGGAAGCTGACTCCGAGGTTATTGGCTTGCGTCGGGGCGGGAACCGGAGTCGGCGCTTGCTGTGGACGGCCGATCAATGAAAATCGCGACGCGCGGCATGCGAGAGCAAGAACATTTTCGAGCGACAGCACGAGTGCGGAACGGCTCAGCGACTGCAGGAATGTCCGCCGCGAAGAAAACAAAAGTGTGGTACCTTCCCGCACTGGGCACGCTTTGGCCGAGTGCTCGATCCCGCGCTTTATCTTAGCGTAAGCGCGTCGAGATTCTGCAACGTCGCGATTAGGGTAAGTCGCGGCCGCTCTTGCGCCGGGCGCTTTTCACGCGAACATGAACTCTCCTTCTCTCTCCTTACGTCGATGCGCGGCTCGTCTGGCTTTACTGCTGGCCGCGTTAGTTCCCATCGGGCCCGTCGCCGCGTCGACGCAACCACCAAACGAACCGGCGCACTCTCTCGAATTGTCGCGGCCGGTGCGGCCTTGGGAATTTCTGCCGGTGGTGGGTACACGCGCGGCTCTCTTCGGCAACGAAGCGGGCCGCATGGAGGCGTGGGTTTATCCGCTGAAGCTGCTGCGCGAATTCCATTTACGATTTCTCACCGAGGGACGCGTCGTGCCGGCGGAAACACTCGCGCGTACCATCACCGTCAGGCCGGAATCGAGCACGATCGTCTATAGCGGCGACACATTTACGGTGCGCGAAACATTCTTTGTGCCGGTGAAAGAACCCGGCGCGATCATCCTTCTGGACATTGACACGGAGCAGCCGCTCGAGGTGGAAGCGGATTTCGTGCGCGATTTTCAGTTGGAATGGCCCGCCGCGATTGGCGGCACCTACATGTCCTGGGACGCGAACCTCCACGCGTTTGCTCTCGGGGAGGAGACGAAGAAGTTTGCGGCTCTCGTGGGCTCTCCAACGGCCACGGAGGCGGGCGAGGAATACCAGACGAACTATTCCGGGTCGACGGTGAACTCGTTTCGCCTGGGCGTTACGAAGAAAGGAAAGGAAGGCAGAGTCGTGGTGATAGCTGGTTCGACGAACGGACACGCCGATGCCGAAGCCGCGTACAGACATCTTTCCTCCGCCTACCAGCAATTGCTCCAAGAATCCGCCGCATTCTACGAAAAATATCTGCTCGAGACCGTAAGTCTCTCGCTGCCAGATACGCAGTTGCAGCAGGCCTACGATTGGTCGCGCATCAGCGTGCTCCAAGGGATGGTGAACAATCCCTACCTCGGCGCGGGACTCGTAGCGGGCTACCGCACGTCCGGAGAAAGCCAGCGGCCGGGATTCGCGTGGTTTTTCGGACGCGATTCGCTCTGGACGTCGCTCGCGATGAACGCGGCAGGCGATTTTGCGAATACGAAGACCGCTCTGGAGTTCGTCGGCAAATTTCAGCGCGACGACGGCAAGGTCCCACACGAAATCGCGCAGACCGCCAGTTTGGTGCCTTGGTTTAAGAATTTTCCGTACGGCTACGCGTCGGCGGACGCCACGCCGCTTTACATCATCGCGATGAACGATTACGTCGCGCAGAGCGGCGATGCGGTCTTCGCCGAAGAAAAATGGGACAGCGTCTGGAAAGCCTATCAATTTCTGCGCTCAACGTATGACGCGCAGGGCTTCCCGCAGAATTTCGGAATCGGCCATGGCTGGGTGGAAGGCGGTCCGCTCCTCCCCGTGAAGACGGAGCTGTACCAATCCGAGCTAGGTGCGGAAGCGCTACGGGCTCTCTCGAATCTGGCGCGCCTCACGGGCAAAGACGATGTTGGTAAAGAGCTTGCGCAGGAATTCGAGCGGCAAAAACTGATAATTGAGAAGGCTTTTTGGCTGCCAGAGAAAAATAGATACGCATTTGCGCTGGACAAAGACAGCGGGAAACCGATCGACGAGGCCAGCGTTTTGGCGACCGTGCCGATGTGGTTTGGGCTGCTCGACGAAAAAAACGTGGAGCAGATGATCACCCAGCTTGCGGACGCGGATCATCAGACCGATTGGGGAATGCGCATAATTTCGGGGCGTTCCGCGAAATTCAGCGGTGGCGGCTATCACTACGGTTCGGTGTGGCCCCTGTTCACCGGGTGGGCCTCGGTCGGCGAGTATCGCTATCATCGCGCGTCACCTGCCTACGCAAACCTGCGCGCCAATGCCCTGCTCGCACTCGATGGATCGCTCGGCCACGTCACCGAAGTGCTCTCCGGCGACTCCTACCAGCCACTTTCCACGAGTTCGCCGCATCAAATCTGGTCGGCGGCTATGGTTGTCAGTCCAATTCTGCGCGGAATGTTCGGGTTGTCTTCCGATGCGCAAAGCGGGACGCTCACGTTTGCGCCGCACGTGCCGGCGAACTGGAGTTCGTTCTCGATTCGCGGGGTGCACGCGGGAAGCGCCCTCATCGATCTGAGCTATTCGAGAACGGCCGATGCCATCGCGTTGCAGATCGAGTGCAAAGGCGTAGCGGCGTGCCCGGTGAAATTTGAGCCTGCGCTGAGTCTTCGTGCCGAAGCGGCCAGCGCGGAGATGAATGGACGGGCGATTCCATTTCACATGGCGGCGAATGAAGAGGATCAGCACGCGCTTCTACAGTTTTCCGCTCCTGCGGGAACAACGAAGCTGAGGATTCGGGTGCGAAACGATTTCGGCGTTGCGTACGATGCGGGCCTGCCGCCCCTTGGGGCGCGCAGTCAGGGATTACGCATTCTTTCCGAAGCGTGGACGGTGCAACGCGATACCTTGACGATGGACGTTACCGGCGTAAGCGGCGGGGTGTATGAACTGGAGGTATGGAATCCGAGTCAGGCAGCGTCCGTCGAGGGTGGAGAATTGCTCGGCAGCGAGAATGGACTGGCGAAGGTGCGCGTGCGGTTCCCGCCGGGCGATGCTGGCGAGCACGTTCGCGGCAAGATCATCTTTCATTTTCAGGGGCATTTTCCAAGCAGAGAGGGTGCCAAGGACAAGCGCGAAAAACCGGCGTCATAGGCTTCGCGCGCTGCCGCCGTCAGAGTAGCCTGGGCGTGGCTTGCATCGAAGATGCCGCCCTTAAGGGCGGCTCTACATTCAAACCTGAAGAGCTCAACGATTTCGAACATTCGGACAATTTCAACGAAGGGGGCAGCAAACATGTCTAGAACGCTTCTAACTACAGGTTTGCTGGTGGCCACCATGTGCGCACTTGCGCCGCGCGCCAGCGGACAACAGAAAAAGATTGATGCGGAAGGCCACGAGTGGTGGCATCACGCCATCTTCTACGAGGTTTATCCACGCAGCTTCGCCGACAGCAACAACGACGGCATCGGCGACCTGAAAGGCATCGCTTCCAAACTCGACTACCTGAAGCAGCTAGGCGTGGATGCCATCTGGATCACGCCGTGCTTCCCTTCCCCGCAGGTCGATTTCGGCTACGACGTTTCCGACTACGAAAACATCGATCCGATGTATGGAACGCTGGCGGACTTCGATCAATTGGTCGCGGAAGGCAAGAAGCGCGGCGTCAAGGTGATTTTGGATTTTGTGCCGAATCACACCTCGGACAAACACAAGTGGTTTCAGGAGTCGAAATCCTCGCGCACCGCGGCCAAGCGCGATTGGTACATCTGGCGCGACGGCAAAGGTCCAAATCAGCCGCCCAACAACTGGACCTCGACGTTCGGCGGCTCAGCGTGGACCCTCGATCCGGCGACCGGCCAGTATTACTACCACTATTTCTACGCCGAGCAGCCGGACCTGAACTGGCGCAATCCCGAAGTGCAAAAGGCTATGCTCGACGCCATGCGCTTCTGGTACAAGCGGGGCGTCGCGGGATTTCGCCTCGACGCGGTCGATTCGCTCTTCGAAGATCCTAAGCTGGCCGACAACCCGGTCCTGCCCGGCACTGACAAATTCGGAATGCCCAACACCGAGGAAATCAACAATAAGAAATTTCCCGAAGTCCACGACGTCATGCGCGAGATGCGCAAAGTCGCCGACGAATACGATGCCGTGCTGATCGGTGAAACCTGGACTAAGAACGTCGAGGAGTTGAAGGCCTACTACGGCGAGCGCGACAACGAATTGCAGATGCCCATGGATCTGATGCTCACCCAATTCAAGACCCTGTCCGCCGCGACCTTCCGCGATCACATCAGCGCTATCGAAGGCGCCGGCGGCTGGCCGGTCTTCGTCATCACCAATCACGACATCACGCGCTCGTACACACGCTGGGCCGATGGAAAGCACAACGACGAAATCGCCAAAATGATGGCGGCGATGTACTTGACCCTGCGCGGCAGTCCGATCATGTATTACGGCGAAGAAATCGGCATGGAGAATAACGATCCGAAGAGCAAGGACGACGTACGCGATCCCATCGGTCGCCGCGGATGGCCGCTAGAAAAAGGCCGCGACGGCGAGCGCACCCCGATGCAGTGGACGCCGGGCAAGAACGCAGGGTTCACCAAAGGAAAACCGTGGCTACCGATTCCTCCGAGCTACAAGACGCACAACGTGGAGACCGAGCTTGCAGATCCGGATTCGGTTCTGAGCTTCTACCGCCAGCTTCTCGCCATCCGGCACACGGAGCCGGCATTGTTGAACGGAGAGTATCTGGCTGTAAATTCCGACGATCCCAACGTCTATACCTATGTGCGCCGGTACAAGGATGAGGCGGTCCTCGTCGTGCTCAACATGTCGGCATCGGAGCACAAGGTTCGCTTCGACTTGTCACCGCTGGGATTCTCATCGCCTAAGCTGAGCGTTCTCGCGACGACGTTCCACCAAGCGCCCACGGGAATGGCCGACGAGCTGACCATGGAGGCTTACTCCACGTTCATCGCCAAAATCACGAAGTAGCGCCGGCCATCGATACGCTCAGACGATGCCGAGTTTGCGCTGCATTTCTTCCAGCGAAACGCCTTTGGTCTCCGGGTAAAAGAACGAGACGACAAAGAGCTGCAGGACCATCATGGCGGAGAAAAAGACAAACGGATACGCGCCTGATGACGCGGCCATCAGTGGAAACGTCAGAGAAATCACGCCGTTCATGAACCAGTGCGAGAAGCTCCCCAAGCTTTGGCCCTTGGCGCGGACCTGATTGGGGAACACTTCCCCGATGTAGACCCAAATGACAGCGCCTTGCGAGAATGCAAAAAACGCGATGAATCCGACCAGCAACCACACCAGCAAACCTTCGTGGCGCGAGGTGAAGAAAATGTACGCAACGCCGGCAAGGCACGCGGCGGTCCCAGCCGATCCGACCAGCAGAAGCGTTTTGCGGCCGATGCGGTCGATCACGGACATCGCAATCATCGTAAAGAGCAGGTTCGTACCGCCGATGGCTACCGCTTGGAGGTCTCCGGAAACTTTGCCGAAGCCGGCGTGCACGAAAATGTCGTTGATGTAATAGAGAATGGCGTTGATCCCCGAGAGCTGGTTGAACATGCCGATCGACACGGCCAGGAAAATCGGGAAGCGATACTTCCAAGAAAATAGTTGATCGCTGGCCGCGTGCTCGGTATCGATCGACTGCACGATGTCTTGCAGCTCGGCCTCAAAGTTTTCCTCGCCGATCGTTTGCAGCACTTGTCTGGCTTCCGCGACGCGGCCCTTCCTCACCAGCCATCGCGGACTGCGCGGAATGCCGAACAACAAAGCGAAGAACAAGGCGGCGGGAAGGGCGGGAACGGCAAATTTCCACCGCCACTCGGCGGCGCCAAAGTGAAAAAGCCCCACCAGATAATTTGAGAAGTAGGCCAGCAAAATTCCCAAAACGACGTTGAATTGAAAGAATCCGACCAGCCGCCCACGATGCTTTGCCGGGGCCAGTTCGGCAATGTACATCGGGCCCAGCACGGAAGAGCCACCAATGCCGAGGCCACCGATAAACCGAAAAATCACCAGCGCCGTCCAGTTCCAAGCAAACGCACACCCTAGGGCCGATATAAGGTACAGGATCGCCAGAATCCGCAAACTGTCACGGCGTCCAAAGCGATCGCCCGGAATGCCAGCCAGCATCGAGCCGAAAATCGTTCCGACCAAGGCGCTGGTTACCGTGACTCCCAGGAGCCAAGGCGAAAGCTGATATGCGTCGGTTAGGGCACGGGTCGTGCCGGAGATGACCGCAGTGTCGAAGCCGAACAGCAAACCGCCAAGAGCGGCGACTCCGGTGCTGCGGATCAGGTAGGGATTGAGAGCCATCGTTCTGGGCGGAGATTGTACAGAAGTCCTTCCTAGAGCGGCACTTAATTCTCGAATCGAAAACGGCGGTTGACGTGGTCCGCCGGCGGGCACGGGGTTGCACTCGCGTTGAAATGTGAATTTGGTGCAACATAATTGACAGGGCCCACGATGACGCGATAGTTTGAGTAACTGCTCCCCCTTCCGGTAGTCCTCGTCGCACAGACGGGTTCGATCCGATTGGAGGCATGACCGCAGCAGGCACGGACCTCCGAGCAAGCAAGCGATTTCGTTTAGGCGTAAAATCCTTCATCCGCCGGGTGAACCGGTGCATCTAATAGGTGTCGAACAAGCTGCGGGTGCCGCTGCAGCCGCACAGGAGCGAATGTGAGTCAGCCGAAGAGTCAACTAGATCTCGATCTGCTAAGCATCAACACAATCCGCACGCTGGCGATCGATGGCGTACAGCAAGCCAACTCCGGGCATCCCGGAGCGCCGATGGGCTTGGCGCCGGTGGTCTACTCCTTGTGGCAGCGATTCCTGCGCTACGATCCCGCCGATCCCATTTGGCCGAACCGCGATCGCTTTGTTTTGTCCGCCGGGCACGCGTCGATGTTGCTTTATGCCACGCTGCATCTTAGCGGTGTGCGCGAAGTCGGCAAGGATGGCAAGGTTTCGGACAAACTCGCGGTGTCGATGGACGAGATCAAGCACTTCCGGCAGCTCGATAGCAAGACGCCTGGACATCCGGAGTCGCACATCACCACTGGAGTGGAAACCACGACCGGCCCGCTCGGCCAAGGCGCGGGAAACAGTGTGGGCATGGCGATTGCCAGCGAGTGGCTGGGAGCGAATTACAACAAGCCGGGCTTCGAGCTTTTTGATTTCAATGTGTACGCTGTCTGCGGCGATGGCGACATGATGGAGGGCGTCTGCTGCGAAGCAGCTTCGCTTGCTGGGCATCTCAAGCTGCCGAATCTTTGCTGGATTTACGATCACAACCACGTAACGCTGGATGGTCCGGCGTCATGGTCCTTTAGCGAAGACGTAATGACCCGTTTTGTGGGCTACGGCTGGAATGTGACGCGCGTCGCGGACGCCAACGACCTGGACATGCTCGGCCGCGCGTATGAAACATTCCTTAAGACCAACGATCGGCCGACTTTGATCGTCGTGGACAGCCACATCGGCTACGGATCACCCCACAAGCAGGATTCTTCCGATGCGCATGGCGAGCCTTTGGGCGAAGCCGAAGTGAAGCTGGTGAAGAAAAACTATGGCTGGCCGGAAGATGCAAAATTTCTGGTGCCGGACGGCGTCTACGACCAGTTCAAGAATGGCATCGGCAAGCGCGGCGCCGATGCCCACGCGGCGTGGTCAGCGAAGTTTGCGGAGTACAGAAAGCAGTTTCCGGAGCTCGCCGGTCAGCTCGACAGGATGCAAAACGGACAGCTGCCCGACGGCTGGGACAAAGACCTGCCCTCCTTCCCCGCTGACGCCAAAGGCATGGCCTCGCGCGATTCTTCGGGTAAGACCCTGAACGTCCTTGCGAAGAATATTCCTTGGTTGATTGGAGGCTCGGCCGACCTCGCGCATTCGAATAAAACGAATCTGACTTTCGATGGCGCGGGCGATTTCTCTGCCGGCGAGTATCACGGCCGCAATCTGCACTTTGGCGTTCGCGAACATGCCATGGGCGCGGCCGTCAACGGCATGGTCGTATCGAAGCTGCGCGCTTTCAGCGCGACCTTCTTCAATTTCAGCGACTACATGCGCCCCAGCATGCGACTGGGTGCGCTGATGGAAATTCCGGCGATCTACATTTTCACGCACGACTCCATCGGACTCGGTGAAGACGGTCCAACGCACCAGCCGATCGAGCAACTCGCGTCGCTGCGCGCCATGCCCAACATGCTGGTGTTGCGTCCGGGCGATGCCAACGAAGTCGTGGAAGCGTACAAGGTCATCCTGCAACACACGCACGGGCCGGCCACGCTGGTGCTCACACGCCAGGCGATACCCACGTTTGATCGCACCAAATGCGGCGCCGCTTCCGGTGTAGCCAAGGGCGCCTACATTCTCGCCGACGCACCGGGTGGAAAGCCCGACGCGATCTTGATCGGTACCGGCAGCGAAGTTTCGCTGTGCGTACTCCGCGTACGAGAAACTCACGGCCGAAGGGATCAAGGCGCGCGTGGTGAGCATGCCGTCTTGGGAACTCTTCGAGAAACAGGATGACGCCTATAAGGAAAGCGTTCTTCCCGCGAGCGTTACTGCGCGCGTTTCCGTCGAGATGGCTTCCACGTTTGGGTGGGATCGCTACGTGGGTCCGAAGGGCAAAGCCATCGGAATGCACAGCTTCGGTGCGTCCGCTCCTCTCAAAGACGTGCTGAAGAAATTCGGCTTTGAAACCGATAATGTCGTGGCTGCCGTAAAGGAAGTCTTGGGAAAGTGAGCTGTCGATGAAAATTGTGATTGGCTCAGATCATGCGGGGTTTGCATTGAAGGTGGCGATGGGCGAAATGTTGACCAAGCTGGGCCACGAGGTGCTGGACGTGGGTGCGTACGATGACAAGCCATCGGACTACCCCGACTTTGCGGAAAAGGTGGGCCGCGCGGTCCTCGACGGCAAAGTCGAGCGCGGCATCCTGATCTGCGGAAGCGGCGTCGGCGCCAGCGTGGCGGCCAACAAACTGCCGGGAATCCGCGCCGGCATGTGCCACGATACCTACTCCGCGCACCAAGGCGTTGAGCATGACGACATTAATGTCCTTGTCTTGGGCTCGCGCGTAATCGGCGTCGCGCTGGCGCAGGATCTCGTGAAGGCTTTCCTCGGCGCGAAGTTTACGAATGAAGAACGCCATGTGCGGCGACTCGCCAAGGTCAAGGCGCTGGAAGACAAGTTCGGAGCCACCGCGAAAGCACAAGCCGGAGTTTGAGAAGTCCCTGCTCCGCAAGAAGCGCCTCGCGACGACGGGGAGTACAATGGAGTTTAGAGCTATTTGTAATTAAGGAGAACTCTGATGACCACAACATCGACGCTTCCCAATGTCGGAGCGAATCAAGGCGCCAACCCACTGAAGGGGTTGCTCGACTTATGGGCAATCGCCCTGGATGGACTACATCCGGCGCGACCTGCTCACCAGCGGCGGCTCTGAAGAAAATGATCGACGACGATGGCTTGCGCGGCATGACTTCCAACCCCACGATCTTCGAAAAAGCCATCTCCGGCAGCAAGGACTATTCCGACATTCTCGAATCCGCCGGACGCCAAGAAACTCGACGCCAAGGGCGTCTACGAAAAAATCGCGATTCGCGACGTGCAGGACGCCACCGACATTTTCAAGCCGCGTCTACGCGGAAACGCAAGCGCCGCGACGGCTACGTGAGCCTGGAAGTTTCGCCGCTGCTGGCGAACGACACGCAAGGCACGATCGATGAAGCGCGGCGTCTCTGGAAGGCGGTGAATCGCGAAAACGTGATGATCAAAGTCCCGGCCACGACCGAAGGAATCCCCGCCATCCGCCAGCTTCTCGAAGACGGGCTCAACATCAACATCACGCTGCTCTTCGCGCAGTCCGCCTACGAGCAAGTGGCCGAAGCGTTCCTCGCCGCCCTCGAAGCGCGCGCCAAGAAAGGCCAGGACATCAGCCACATCGCCAGCGTCGCCAGCTTCTTCGTCAGCCGCATCGACACGCTGATCGACAGCCAGATCGATAGCCAAGCTCAAGACCGCGACCGATGCGGCAAAACAGCGCATTGCTCGCGTCGGTCGAAGGCAAAGTCGCCATCGCCAACGCCAAGCTCACCTATCAGAAGTATCAGGAACTTTTCGGCGGCGCGCGCTGGAAGGCGCTGGCGGCCAAGGGCGCGCAGACGCAACGCCTGCTGTGGGCCAGCACCAGCACCAAGAATCCCGAAGTACCGCGACGTCCTCTACGTGGAAGAGTTGATCGGCGCCGACACGGTGGACACCATTCCGCCGGCGACCTTCGACGCCTTTCGCGATCACGGCAAGCTGCGCACCAGCCTGACCGAAAACGTGGACGCGGCCGCCAAGATCATGGCAACCTCGAAAAGGCCGGCATCTCGATGAAGGAAGTCACCGAAAAGCTCGTCGTCGACGGCGTCAAACTTTTCGCCGACGCCTTTCAGCCAGCTGCTGGAAGCCACCGGGTAAGACCGCCGGAGTGCACGCGTGAGCCTGAATCGCCAGAGTTACAAACTCCCAGCCGCACTCTCTGGCGCCGTCAAGGCGTCGCTCGACGACTGGAAAACGAACGACAAAGTTCGCGCCTCTGGCAGCACGACGCCTCCCTTTGGACCGGAGCCGACGAGAAGCAATTGGCTCGGCTGGCTGGACATCACTGCGATGAGCAGCTCGCCGCACATCGACGCACTGAAAGATATTGCCGCCGACGTCAAGAAAGCCGAAGTTCAAGCATGCCTTGCTGCTCGGCATGGGCGGCTCGAGCCTTTGTCCCGGAAGTCCTGCGACTGACCTTCGGCAAGATCAAGGGCTTTCCCGAGCTGCACGTGCTGGATTCCACCGATCCCGCGCAGATCAAAGCCATCGAGAAGAAAATCGATCTCAAGAGCACGATCTGCATCGTTTCCAGCAAATCCGGAAGCACGCTCGAGCCCAACATCTACAAGCAATATTTCTTCGAGCGGGTCGAAGAAAAAGTCGGCGACAAGGAAGTGGGCAACCGCTTCATCGCCATCACCGATCCCGGCTCGAAGATGCAGCATGTCGCGGAAAGCGATAAATTCCGCAAGATTTTCTTCGGCGTGCCGAGCATCGGCGGGCGCTATTCCGCGCTTTCGAATTTCGGCATGGTGCCCGGCGCGATCATGGGCATCGACGTTCCGAAATTTCTGAAGAACACCGCACGAGATGGTGAAGGCCTGCGGCGCGGACGTCGCCGCCGACAAGAATCCTGGCGTGGTGCTCGGCGCGATCCTCGGCACCGCCGCCATGCACGGCCGCGACAAAGTGACCATCATCGCCTCGCCGGGAATTCACGATCTTGGCGCGTGGCTCGAGCAGTTGCTCGCCGAATCCACCGGCAAAATCGGCAAGGGCATCATTCCGGTCGACCGCGAGGCGCTCGCGAAGCCCGCACTCTACGGCAACGATCGCGTGTTCGCCTATCTGCGTCTGGAAACCAAGCCAAACAAGGCGCAGGACGCCGCCGTCGACGCGCTCGAAAAGGCCGGGCATCCGGTGGTGCGCATCGCCGTGGCAAACATCTACAACCTCGGCCAGGAATTTTTCCGCTGGGAGATCGCCACGGCCGTCGCCGGCTCGATCATCGGCATCAACGCGTTCAATCAGCCGGACGTGGAAGCCAGCAAAATCGAAACCAAGAAGCTCACCAGCGAATACGAAGCAAACGGGCAAGCTTCCGCCGGAAGCGCCGTTCTTCGAGGGCAACGGCATCAAGCTCTACGCCGACGAAAAGAACGCGGCCGCGCTCAAAGGCGGCGCAAACGCTCGCGAGCGTTCTGAAAACTCATCTCGAGCCGGATCCACGCGGGCGATTACTTCGCCGTGCTCGGCTACATCACCATGAACGACGCGCACGAGCGCAGCGCTGCAGAAGATCCGCCTCGCCGTGCGGGACAATAAAAAAGTAGCCACGGTTCTGGGCTTCGGGCCGCGCTTTCTGCATTCCACCGGCCAGGCCTACAAAGGCGGGCCGAACAGCGGCGTCTTTCTGCAGATCACTTGCGATGACGCCGTCGACCTCCCGGTGCCGGGACAGAAATATACTTTCGGCGATTGTGAAGGCCGCGCAGGCCCGCGGCGATTTCGCCGTGCTCGCCGAACGCGGCCGCCGCGCGCTGCGCGTGCATCTTGGGCAAGAACGTCGCCAAGGACTCTCGCCAAACTGGATGCGGCGCTGCAGGCAAGCGCTGAAGTAGCCGCCGGCCGCAAATTTTCGCCATCAAATCGAACGCTGAGGAGCGCACGCAATGCAACTGGGCATGATCGGGCTAGGCAGGATGGGCGCCAACATGGTGCGGCGCCTGCAAAAAGACGGCCACCAGTGCGTGGTCTACGATCGCAGCGCGGATTCCGTGAAGCAACTTGCCGGCGAGGGCGCGACAGGCGCCTCTTCGCTCGACGACTTCGTCAAGAAACTCAACGAAGCCGCGCGCCGTTTGGCTGATGGTGCCGGCCGGCGTTGTGGACGCCACGCTGCATGAACTGATCCAGCAAACTCGATGTGGGCGACATCGTCATCGACGGCGGCAACTCCTACTACATCGACGACATTCGCCGCGCCAAGGAACTTTCCGCGAAGGGGCTTCACTACGTGGACGTCGGCACCAGCGGCGGCGTTTGGGGCCTCGAGCGCGGCTACTGCCAGATGATCGGCGGCGAAACCGACATCGTCAAGCATCTCGATCCCATTTTCAAAACGCTCGCGCCCGGCCGCGGCGACGTCGACCGCACTCCCGGACGCGAAAAAACCGGCGGCACCGCCGAAGAAGGCTATCTGCACTGCGGCCCGTCCGGCGGCGGCCACTTCGTCAAGATGGTGCACAACGGCATCGAGTACGGCTTGATGGCCGCTTACGCCGAAGGCCTGAACATCCTGAAGCACGCCAACGTCGGCAAGCAGCATCACGAAACCGACGCCGAGACCACGCCGCTGCGCAATCCCGAGCACTATCAATACGACTTCAATCTGGCCGACGTCACCGAAGTCTGGCGCCGCGGCAGCGTCGTGGCCTCCTGGCTGCTCGACCTGACCGCCATTTCCCTGCTCGAACAGCCGACGCTCGAGAAATTCTCGGGCCGCGTTTCCGATTCCGGCGAAGGCCGCTGGACCATCATCGCCGGCATCGAGTCCGGCGCACCGGCGCCCGTGCTCACGGAATCCCTTTACGAGCGCTTCTCTTCGCGCGGAGAAGACGATTTCGCATCAAGGATTCTGTCCGCGATGCGTTTCCAGTTTGGCGGGCACATCGAGAAGAAGTCCTGACGTTAGCTGCGCCACGCGCAAATAAACACGATCGCTTGGGATACGCAACTCTGATCTAAGCAGAAAGCGTTCTTCAAAACCGTGAACAGCCTGAACCTGAACCCGAACCCCAAAGCCTCTCCTTGCGTAATGGTGATCTTCGGCGCCACCGGCGACCTCACCAAGCGCAAGCTGATTCCCGCGCTTTGCAATCTCGCACAAGACGATCTGCTTCCCAAACGCTTCGCCATCATCGGCTTCGCCGGCAACGACGAAACCACCGAGAGCTTCCGGAAGAGCCTGGGCGAGGAAATTCCCAAGTACGCGCACATCGATCCGAAAATCTGGGACTGGTTTGCCGAGCGCATTTACTACGTCAAGGGTGACTTTCGGAGATCCAGGAAGCTTACAAGCGTCTCCAGCAACAAATCGCCGACGTCGAGAAGCAGCACGACACGCAGGGCAACCGGTTCTTCTACCTGGCGGTTGCGCCGCGATTTTTCTCCCCGATCGTCAAGCAACTCGGCGAGATCGGCCTCACCAAGGAAGAAAACGGCCATTGGGCCCGCGTGATCGTCGAAAAGCCGTTCGGGCACGACCTCGCTTCGGCCATTCAGCTCAACCAGGAGCTGAAGCAGGTCCTCAGCGAAAAGCAGATCTACCGCATCGACCACTACCTCGGCAAAGAGACCGTGCAGAACCTCATGGTCTTCCGCTTCTCCAACAACATCATCGAGCCGTTGTGGAACCGCAACTACGTCGATCACGTGCAGATCACCGCCGCCGAAACCGTGGGCGTCGAGCATCGCGGCGGCTTTTACGAAACCGCCGGCGCGCTCCGCGACATGGTCCCCAATCACCTGTTCCAGCTGCTCACCATGACCGCCATGGAGCCGCCCATCTCCTTTGACGCCGACGAGGTCCGCAATAAACAAGCCGAGATTCTGCACGCCATCCAGCCACTCGACCCCGAAGACGTGATCAACAGCGCGGTTCGCGGCCAATACGGCGAAGGCACCGTAGACGGCCAGCAAGTCCCCGGCTATCGCAGCGAGCACGACGTCGCGCCCGACTCCAACACCGAAACGTTCGTCGCACTCAAACTTCAGATCGACAATTGGCGCTGGGCCGGCGTGCCCTTTTATCTGCGCACCGGCAAATGCCTCGCTCAGCGCGCCACGGAAATCGTCATTCAGTTTCGACGTACTCCGTTCATCCTGTTTCGCAACACCACCGTCAAAAACCTCGAGACGAATCGCTTGGTCATTCACATCCAGCCCGACGAGGGGATCTCGCTGAGCTTTGGCGCCAAGGTTCCCGGCTCGGTGATGAAGCTCGGCCTGGTGCAAATGGATTTTGACTACGCCCACTATTTTGGTGTCGAGCACAACACCGGATACGAGCGCCTGCTTCACGACTGCATGGCCGGCGACGCCACCCTTTTTCAGCGCGCAGACATGGTCGAAGCGGGCTGGAGCGTTATTCAGCCGGTCCTCGATGTTTGGCACGCCCTTCCGCCGCGCGGGTTTCCCAACTACGCCGCTGGCAGTTGGGGTCCGCGCGAGGCCGATGACTTGCTCGCTCGCGACGGCCGTGCCTGGCGGCGCATCGGCGAGGAAGATGCCGAGGACAAGCAAGGCATCGTCGTGGCTCCTGATAAAGCCGCCACGGTATGAGCGGAACCTTGTAGGGGGGCTCAGCCCCGTCTGCTGTAGCCGCCCTCTTCAGAGGGCGGGGTTTAGATAGGGCATCGGCACCTTGGAATGTGTATGGCATCGGCAGGGCACGGCTTCAGTCTACCCAGAGCAACGAAGGGCAGCTAAGGGACAGCACACCATGGAACGCGAAGTCCGCATCCTCCCCGATGGCGCCGCGATCGCCAAGCGCGTCGCCGACTTGTGGGTTGCCTCCGCGAAAAGCGCCGTGCAACAAACCGGCTCCTTCAGCGTCGCTCTGTCCGGCGGGTCGACTCCCAAGACTCTCTACAGCCTGCTCGCCACTGACCCTGCCCTCCGCGCCCAGGTCCCCTGGGACAAAACGCAGTTTTTCTTCGGCGACGAACGCCACGTCCCTCCGGACAACAACGACAGCAATTTCCGCATGGCCAACGAATCCATGCTCTCCAAAGTCCCGATCAAGCCCGAGCAGATTCACCGCATCAAGGCCGAATATCCCGGCGCCGAAAAGGCCGCCCTCGAATACGAGCAGGATCTTCGCTCCTCGTTCAAGCTGGCGCCCGGGCAACTCCCTCGCTTCGACCTTTTCCTTGTTGGCATGGGCGATGAGGGCCATGCACTTTCCCTCTTCCCTGGAACGAAAGCCTTGCACGATAATGGACGCTTGGTGATGCGCAACTGGGTGGGCAAGTTTTATACCGACCGCATCACCATGACGGCTCCCGTGGCCAACAACGCTGCGCTTGTCGTGTTCATGGTGACTCGCGCGGACAAGGCTCCGGCGCTGAAAGCGGTCTTGGAAGGACCGTACGAGCCGGAGCAATTGCCGTCACAGTTGTTCCAGCCGAAAAACGGCAAACTTTTCTGGCTGATCGACACGGCAGCTGCCGGCATGCTCTCGATCGGGATTAGGGAATAGTCGGAGTCTCGACAACAGATTCAACCGCTTCGCGGTCGCACGAAATCTAAGGAGACACTCGAATGGCAACCATCGCAAGTGGAGGCAAAGTTGAAACGTACCTGGGCGCGAAAGCGGAATCCCTTTTGGGATTCAAGTCGCCAAAGATCGCCAAGGAGCGCCTGCACCTCCCGGGTCCCGACTTCGTCGATCGCATCTACGCCGTGTCCAACCGCAACATCCGTGTGCTTGCCAACCTGCAGCGCATGTTTGGCCACGGGCGTCTGGGGCGCACCGGGTATCTGTCGATCCTTCCCGTTGACCAGGGCATCGAGCATTCCGCCGGCGCCAGCTTTGCCAAGAATCCGGACTATTTCGACGCGGAAAATATCGTGAAGCTTGCCGTCGAGGGCCATTGCAATGCGGTGGCGTCGACGTTCGGCGTGCTAGGAGCGGTGGCGCGCAAGTACGCGCACAAGATTCCCTTCATCGTGAAGATCAATCACAACGAGCTGCTCACCTATCCCAACAAAGCCGACCAGATCTTTTTCGGCACCGTGAAAGAAGCCTACGACATGGGTGCGGCGGCGGTCGGCGCAACGATCTATTTCGGCTCCGAGCAGAGCGGCCGCCAGATCGTCGAAGTCAGCCAAGCGTTCGCGCAAGCGCACGATCTCGGTATGGCCACCGTTCTGTGGTGCTACCTGCGCAACAACGCTTTCAAGAAAGACAAGGACTATCACGTCTCCGCGGACCTGACCGGCCAGGCTAATCACCTCGGTGTCACCATCCAAGCCGACATCATCAAACAAAAGCTCCCGGAAAATAACGGCGGCTACGCGGCCCTCAACATGGGCGATTCCAGCTACGGCAAGTTCGACAAGCGAATCTACACCGAGCTTGCCAGCGATCACCCGATCGACCTTTGCCGCTATCAAGTGGCCAACTGCTTCATGGGCCGCGCGGGTCTAATCAACAGCGGCGGCGCTTCCGGCGCGAATGATTTCGAGGAAGCCGTGACCACCGCTGTGATCAACAAGCGCGCCGGCGGCACCGGCCTCATCTCCGGCCGCAAAGCCTTCCAGCGCCCCATGAATGAGGGCGTCCAACTCCTAAACGCCATCCAAGACGTCTACCTGAGTCCCGACGTCACCGTCGCTTAAGTTGTCCTGGTAGGGGCGCAGCATGCTGCGCCCCAGCTCGGTAACGCCGCTCCTACTTGGCCCCCCTTCTTGCTTTTCCAGCAACAACGACACGAAGGCATCCGAGGCACATCATGAAGGCTCAGAAGAAAAAACTGACAACCGCCGAGATCCAGTCGCGAACCCACCGCATCCGCCGCGAAATCTTCGCCTGGATGTGGATCGTCCTCGGCTATCTCTTGATCAATGGTACGGTCGGGCAAGCTCGCGTGGTTCCTACGGGCTCGATGGAAAACACCATTCTCGTAGGCGACCACCTGCTCATGAGCCGCATCGGCTACGACATCGGCATACCCTTCACCGGTTTGCACGTGCCGCTCTGGCGCAACCCGAAGCGCCAGCAAGTGATCGTTTTCAGCCCGGTGAGCGCGGGAAGCACCTCGGATTTGGTCAAGCGCGTAGTCGGCTTGCCGGGAGATTCGCTGGATGTTCACGGCGGCGCGGTCTGGATCAACGGTCAGAAGCTCGTCGAAAAATACACGAACGGACCAACCGAGCCGTACGATCTGCCGACGCCCTACAAAGTTCCGGCCGATTGCTATTTCGCCATGGGCGACAACCGCACCAATTCCTACGACAGCCGCTTCTTCGGCTGCGTCCCGCGCAAAAACATCATCGGCACGCCCGTACTGATTTATATGTCGGTCGCCGCCCCCACCGACGCCTGGGAGTCCGGCGTCCCCGGCCGCGTCTCCGCCTACGGCACCGCCATCCTCCACCCCAGCCTCGTCCGCTGGAACCGCCTTTTCCACACCTTCTGACACTTGAGTCGCAGTGGAACTCGTCCTAAGGCCGAGTAGGGATGCAGCAAGCCCTGCCCGATCCTGCAAGCAGAATAAACCTGAAATCCGCCAGAGGGGCGAGACCATTCTCAGCCAGCTGGATCTGATCCTACGAAGGCACCGAAGGAGACGAATGTGGCAAATCGATTGGACGGCAAGGTAGTCGCAGTGACGGGTGGGGATCAGGGCATTGGGCGGGCTATCGTGGAGCGGCTCGCGCAGGAAGGCGCGGACGTGGCGCTTTGCTACCGCGCGAACAAAGCCGGTGCGGACGAAGTGGTTGCGGCCGTGCAAAAACTCGAGCGCAGGGCGGCGTCGATTCAGTGCGATGTCGGCCTGGTTGCCGATGGGCAGCGCTTCATCGCGGAAGCCGTCGCGCAGCTGGGGCGCATCGACATTCTCGTGAACAATGCGGGGCTCGAGCGGCACGCCGATTTCTGGGACGTCACCGAGCAGGACTACGATATCGTTCTCAACGTAAATCTGAAGGGGCCCTTTTTTGTTACCCAGGCGTTCGTAAGACATCGCATGCAAGCGAAAGCCGGCGGCAAGGTGATCAACATCAGCTCCGTGCACGAAGAGCTTCCCTTTCCGCATTTCACGTCGTATTGCGCGAGCAAGGGCGGCATCAAAATGATGACGCGCAATCTGTCCATCGAGCTTGCCCCGCTGGGAATCACCATCAATTCGATCGCGCCGGGAGCGATCGAGACGCCGATCAACAAGAAGCTGCTGAACGATCCGGTCAAGCTCAACTCCCTGCTGGAAAACATCCCACTGAAGCGGCTGGGCAAGCCGGAAGATGTCGCGGGTTTAGCGGCATTCCTGGCTTCGCCCGATGCGGATTACGTAACGGGAACGACCTACTTCGTGGACGGCGGATTGACCTGGAACTATCAAGAGCAATAGAGAGTTGACAGCCGGCAGTTCGCAGTCGAAAGTGCGTTTGACCGACCGGCACGAGAGAGACAACCATGAGCGCAGTCGCGCCACCAAACCCCACGCCACAAACCAAGCCCGTACGACTAGTGATCGCGGATGTCGATGGGACGCTGGTGACGCATGACAAGGTCCTGACACCGCGAGCCATCAACGCAGTGTTTCAGCTGCGCAAAGCGGGCATTCAATTTGCCGTGACCAGCGGGCGCCCGCCACGCGGCATGGCCATGCTGATCGATCCGCTGAAATTGAATGAGCCTTTGGCGGCGTTTAATGGCGGCGTGCTGATACAGCCGGACCTGAAGACCGTCCTCGGACAAAACTTCCTGCCGGCGAGCGTCGCGAAGCAGACCGTTCAGCTAATCCTCGAGCACAAGCTCGACGCGTGGGTCTATACCGACTTGACCTGGTATGTGCGGGACGTAAAGGCGCCGCATGTCGCACGAGAACAATGGACCGTGAAGTTCGAGCCGGTGGTTACCCACGATTTGAACAGTTTGGTCGAGCGAGTGGCCAAAGTTGTCGGCGTAAGCGACGACCTCGATGCCGTACAGCGCTGCGAAAAAGACGTGCAGGCGGCGCTGGGCACGGCGGCTTCAGCGGCGCGCTCGCAACCGTACTACCTGGACGTGACGCACCCGAAGGCCAACAAAGGTGAAGTGGTGCTGGCGATGTCCAACTTGCTGAAAATTCCCGTCGAGGAAATTGCCACCATCGGCGACATGCCGAACGATGTGCTGATGTTCGTAAAGAGCGGCGTCAGCATCGCCATGGGCAACGCCAGCGCGGAGGTGCAGAAGTCCGCGACCTATGTGACCACTTCCAGTGAAGACGAAGGGTTCGCCAACGCCATGGAACAGTTCATCCTCAAGAGTCATGCCACTGCGAGCTAACTTGTGTTCAGGAGACTTTGCTGGCGGCCGAAGTGATATAGGTACTGGGTGGTCGCGGAGTAATGGCCACCACCAGGAATCCGACAATGCAAGTTGCGGACACGCTTCTTGGACGTGCGGATTCTACGCTGGGACGGGACCGGCTAGCTGTGGTGTCTTCGCAGATGTCGATGCAAAGTCTTACTCATCATGTGCTGCCTGACCGCCCAGGCGACCGCCGCTAGACCTAGCCCCAACAGCAGGGCGCCGGCGAGGAGGGTGGCCTCCGAATGAGTTGAATCGTGGAGTGAGTCACTTAGCAGGTAGGCGCCAGCCAAAAAGAATACGAAAGAAAGAAAAAGGCTCAAGTACTTGTCTCTTTTCATGTAAGCCGATCCATCCTTTCGGACCGTGGGCCTAGCCAACATGGCACCGACGTGGATGCCACGTTATATCGAGTCGTAACGTACCCCGCAGAGAACGTAACGAGTTGGTGTCTTAAGAGTACTTTTCACAGTTGCTTCAAGGGGCCGTCCTGAAACAAAGGAGAGTAGCCCAAGCTGGCGAAGCTGGCAAGAGATGGAGCGAAATCACTGTTGGAGCGTGCTTTCTGCTAAATCCTACTTCTTGTTTTTCTCCGGCGGGGGCGCAAAGTAGCCGCGACGCGCCTGCAACTTCAAGCCGCCGCGCTCGACTTTAACTTTCAAGCGATGATAGGAGCCGTCCGGCTTCACCGTATCGAGCGACAGCTCGAGCAGGTACAGGTACTCAGGCGCTTGGGTCAAGCTCTTGAATCCGCCTTCCAGGTCGTTGCTATTGTGAAAGAAGGTTCCGCCGGTTCCGTTCGCGAATTCGGCCATGACGTCCTCGTTCAGGTTCATGGAGTCGGCATGATATTGGCCATGTTGGCCGGTCATCAAGTCTAGAGTCGAAGACCCGCCGCGCTCGCTGGCGTCGATTTCTGTGGAGTACAACCCGCGGGAATCCAGCGAACTAATGGTTACATTGGAGCGCGCCGCCAGGTCCAGAACGTCGGACTTTTCCGTCATGGCGTCCGGCGTGACGGTGAGAAACCCCGGCGAAATCAGAATCATGGTGTGTTGACCAGGCAGTTTTCCCAGTCTGCGGACAAATTCCTTGACAGTGGAGAGCGTCACGGCAACATCGCGCTCGCCAATTTCCAGGGTTTGTGCGGCCACCGATCTCACGATTTTTTCTCCCACGCTGCGAGGTTCGCCTCCGAGATGCGCGCAGGTGGAGTAATCCGCCAGGGCAAGTTCCAGAGCGCGGTCGTTGTGCTTATTTATGATCAAGTCGGCCTGGTACACGTCGATGTTGGGGCAGGCACGGTCGTCATGCCGGTAGAGTGGCTGGATCGTGAGTTTCCTAATCGCTGCTTGCAACACCGCGCGATCGCGCGTGAGGCCACTGTTGGTCCCGGAGGTGGACACGACGGCAGCCATATCCGTGTCGGTTAGCGACTCGGCGAGCATCTTGGTGGCTACTTTCTGGATGCGCGGCAAATCGGCGGGGGTCAGGTGCATGTCGTCGAATAGAAAAACGATGAAACGCAGTGGCACGCTTGTCGTTTGAGGTGGCGGAGGCGGCGCAACGTTCGGGGCCACGGGCGCGATGCTTGGTTCCGCAGGCGGCGTGGGGCTTCCGATTCCCGCGCGCTGTTGAATCGTGAATCCGGAAATGATCTGTGGCTTGTCGTTATCGAAGAGCTGGAAGTCTTCTTTTTTCAGGTCGCCAATTGCGTGTCCTTGTGCGTCGCGGACGAGCACGGGCACCAGCACGGAGTTCACTTTGACTTCGATCTTGGCGCCGCCATCGGGAGGGGGTGGGCTGGGCTGCTGGGCGGCCAGACGCACGCAACAGGTGATCGCTAGGCAGGCTAAGGCAATCGTCGAGAGACGTCTCGCGTTGGTCTTGGTATCAATCTGCCCATTCTACTACTCGCTGACCATTCGCGGTTGGCTAGGTAGCTGGCGGAAAAGCAGATCCCTCGCTCCGCTCGGGATGACAGTAGGGGCCTTCTTTTTCGCGTAACCTGCTAAGGAGTCGCGATTCTGGTTTTCTTCTGCGAGCCGACGAAGGCGTAGAACGCGATGTAGGCGTAGCAAAGGATGGGGAGGAAGAAGGCGTGGTGGATGCCGATGCGGTCGGCGATCATGCCTTGCAACTCTGGGATAATGGCGCCGCCGACGATGGCGGCGACGAGCAGGCCGGAACCGTCGCCGGTGAGCGGGCCGAGACCTTCGATCGCGAGAGTGAAAATCGTGGGGAACATGACGGAGTTGAACAAGCCGACGGCGATGATGGTCCACATGGCGACGTGGCCCAGCGTGAGCATCGAGATGGCGACGAGAACCGCAGCCATGATGGCGGCCACGCCCAGAATCTTGTTGGGTTTTATTTTTTGCTGCAGTGCCGAGCCGATGAAGCGGCCGACCATGGCGCCGCCCCAATAGAAGGAAACCAGGCCAGCGGCAACGCGTTCAGAAATGTTGCCGATGTCCGGCTGGCTGAAGTAGTTCACCAAGAAACTGCCGATGGAGACTTCTCCTCCAACGTAAACAAAGATGCCGACGGCGCCGAGAACCAGAGCGGTGTGACGCCAAATGGAATCGTGCGAGTCGGCGTCGTGCTGCTCAACGGAGGCGATGCGCGGAAGCTTGAACAAGGCCATGGCAACGCCGAGCGCGATCAGCGCGAGTGCGAAGACGAGATAAGGCAGCTTGACGGAAGAGGCTTCGTGGACTCGATAGGCTTGCAGATCGGCGGCGGACATCTGGTGAAGAACTTCGGCGCCGACGACCGTGCTGCTGAGAATGATGAGGCCGCCGAGCTTTGGGCCAATCGTGGTGCCGAGGGAATTAAAGGCTTGCGCGAGATTCAGGCGGCTGGCTGCGGTTTTCTCTGGGCCAAGGACGGCGACGTATGGATTGGCGGAGACTTGCAGAATGGTCATGCCGGCGGCGAGCACGATTAGAGCGGTGAGAAAAAGCGGGAACGAAGGTACGCTTGCGGCAGGAATGAAGAGCAGTGCACCAACGCCCATGGTGAAGAGGCCCGCGACCATCGCTTTTTTGTAGCCCACCGCGTCGATCAGCTTGCCGGACGGCAGCGAGAAGACGAAGTAGGACGTGAAGAACGCGAACTGAATGAGCATGGCCTTGGCATAGTTGAGATCGAAGATGGCTTTGAGGTGAGGAATCAGAATGTCGTTGAGGCTGGTGAGAAATCCCCACATGAAGAAAAGAGTGGTGACCATAGCCAGAGGACGGCGGTAATTCTGACCGGCTTGGGTCTCGGCGGCCACAGCAGTAGTGCTGACGTTCGCTTGTGCCATTGGTCCGCCATCCTTTTTGGAATATCGATTACCCAGTATCGCAGAGTGTGAGGGCTGTACGGCGGCGTTTTTGATCCCACGGTTCGATGACGCTGAGTTGCCACGCTGGCTGATTCTTGCCTGTGTTGTGGCGGGCACAGACAAGAGTGTCTGTGCTACCTAGAAGCGTCTCGCACGGTGATGGGAGTGCTAGCGGCCTTGTATACGATTTGGCCGTTGAAGATGGTCATCTCGCACTTCATGTTTTTGATATCGCTAGCGGGAACGGAATAGAGATCGACGTTCCACACGGCGATGTCGGCTTGCTTGCCGGGTTCGATCGAGCCGACCGTGTCTTCCAGGAACAATTGGTGCGCGGACCAAATGGTGTAGGAACGCAGGGCGGTGTGAACGTCCACGGATTCGGCGGTGCCAAAGGGATGCGCGCCGTAAACGCCCTTGAGCGTTTCGCGGGCGATGGAGGACCAGATTCCGTAACGCGCCGCCAACGGAGTCACGAAATAGTCTGATCCGCCGCCCCACTGGATGCCTCTCGCCAGATACGTCTTCAGAGGAATGAGACGCGCGGCGCGCTCGGGACCAAAACTGCTCGCGTAGGTGTCGCCGATCCACCACATGAACGGCGCTTGCAACTCCGGGTAGCCCGCGTCGAATTCTTTTTCGAGCGTTGCCATCGTGTCGAGCGCGTGGTCGGTGGGAATGTTGGCGTGAATAATGCTGTGGCGGAGGCCGCGGGTCGGCTTCTCCTTTAGTACTGCGGCGTAGGTGTCGACGACCATGTCGATCGCGCGATCGCCGACAGCGTGGGTACCGACGTGAATACCAGCTTGATGAAACATGCACACTTGCTGGCGATAGATGTCCGGTTCCACGGATGGATATCCACGATTGCCGGTGTCGATGTCTGTAGAGTTTTTGTGCCAATCTTGGTAGACCCACGCGGTGCGGGCGCCGCCGCTTCCGTCCATGTAAATTTTTGCACCCCCGGCGAAGAGTTTGCCGTCACCCAGCGACTGCGGTGGTTTTGGCAGCGCGGATAGGTGAGCGAGGGTTTTTCGCGCTGAGTCCATGGTGGTGCCGGCGGCCCACAGAGTGAAAACGCGCACGGTCAACTTACCTTCGTCGAGAACCTTGCGATAGGAGTCCCACGTTCGGGGCGCGATGGAAGCTTCCTTGACGGCGGTCATGCCTTCTTGATGGAGCGCGTCGATCATGTGCAGGATGGCGGCGTGTTCCTGCCCGGGAGAGGTGGGAGGAATCAGATGGGTCACCAGATCCATCGCGGATTCCTTGAGCACTCCGGTTGGCGCGCCGTGGGCGTCGCGGTCGATGGTGCCAGCGGGCGGATTTTTGGTGCCGGCGGTGACGTGCGCCATTTTCATCGCGTAGGTGTTCGACACGCCGTAGTGGCCTGTCGTGTGCGTGAGCCAAACGGGATTGTTGGGCGCGACTTTGTCGAGGTCGGAAGCAAAAACGTAGCGATGATCGGAGAGCTTGCCCTCGTCCCATCCATTTCCGAGGACCCACTCGCCGGGCTTCAGCGACGCGGCGCGCGTTCCAACTCTTTGCACGATTTCTGCAACGCTGGTGGCATCGCTGAGGCCAACGTCGTACAGCTCATTCACGCCGCCATCGGCAAAGTGCCCGTGGCTGTCGATAAGTCCCGGCGTGGCGGTGCGGCCGTGAAGATCGACGACGCGGGTTTCTTTGCCGGCGCGCTGCTGGATCTCGGCGTTCGATCCTACGGCGATGATTTTTCCCGCGCGGATGGCAACGGCTTCGGCGATCGAGTCTGTTGGGTCGACGGTGAGAATCTTTCCGTTGAGCAGGATGAGATCGGGCGTTTGCGTCGCTGCGTCTATTTTTGTTTGGGCGCTGACGTGCCTCTTACCGACTGCAAAGGCGGCTGTGAGAAAAGCCAATGAGAGGGCGAGTGCGTACTTTGTCCGCCGTGATGTTGGTTTCATGAGGTCCTGTTCGAGTCGCGAGCGCACGATTCTTCGCTGCGTCTGGCGCAACTTCAAGATGAATGGGTGAATCCGAGTGGCGCCAAGTATTCCAGCCTCGGCGCAAGAAATCCAGTGGCGAGGTCTGTCTGGGCGGGCCGCGGTTGATGTCCCGCTCTCGGTCTGAATGGGAAAGTTACGCTGGCCGGTAAGCCGTTAAGATTTGCGAGGCCGGCGGACCTCAGTCCCGGCCAACTCCCAGCGCATCGGCCACGCGATTGATATAGTTGAACCACGCAGTGATCAGCGTGATCTGCAAGATTCCCTTGTCGTCGAACCCCACAGCTTTCAGAGCGTCATGATCCGCGGGCGAGACCCGCGTCGCATCTTTCGTGACCTTCACCACGTAATCGAGCATGACGCGTTCCTGCTCCGTGATCGGCGCCGTACGATAATCCTTCTGCAGCGCTTCCACCAGCCCGGCATCCAACGTCACCCTACGCAGAAACTCTGCGTGTGATTCGATTCAATAGTGGCACCGGTTGGTCACCGAGACGACCGTGGTGATCATTTCGTGCTCCCGCCGCTTCAATGGCAGCTCCGGCGACATCAGCGTGCCAAACGTGCTGAAGGCGTGAAACAACGCATCGGGGATCAGCGAGTGCGACGCTACGATGCTGGACGATTGCCCATCATTCACCGGATGCACGGGTGTGGCGTACTCAATGGGGTAGAGCTTGCGCTGCTCGAGCATGGCCTTCCCGACCCGCTCGTCTTCTTCCATGCTCACCGTCTTGATCCAGGTCATGGGCTTTTCCTCCGCTCGTTGCGCACCGCCATTCTAGCAGCCCCCTAAAAAAACAGCGGCCGGATGGGTGTGCATCCGGCCGCAAGTGCTTGGGGTGCCTCCTGGGGGGCGGTCTGAATGCCTCGCTGGAAGCGAATCGTTGTAAGCCCTTTATAGCGACAGCGCGAAACCGTAGCAATAATGCAAAAGAACTAGAAGCCGATATTCTTCGTAAGTCCTTTTGTTTCAACACATTCGTAGCTGGCGGCAGAGGCCAAATCCTTGAACTCCTCGGTCCGCCCGCTGGGCCACTCGACGGTTGCCCGATCAATCTTGTCGCGCTTGCCGACGCCGAACGTCACAGGCAATGCCGACTGCGACAGATAGCTCGATCCTCCGCGTACCACCCGGCTCTGGGTTTGTCCGTTGTAGAAGAGGCGCACCACCGCGCCGATCGCATCGCGATTCGATTTCGTGCCCACCAGCCGGAACCGGATGCTTCGGTTGCCCGCGAGCTGATCGTTGCGATAGAGAAATGCCGGACCGTTGTTGGTGGTCAGCAAGAGGTCCACGTCGCCATCGCGATCGAAGTCGCCGTAGGCCAGACCGCGGCCGACCTTTGGTTGATCGAACCCGCCGTCTATTTCGCTAGCCACGTCGCGAAATTTTGCGCCACCCTGATTCAGAAAAAGCTGCGGCGGCTGCGCATAGCCTATGTTGCCACGGATGTTGCGCACCGTTTCGTCGATATGACCGTTGGCCACCGCTAAATCGAGATTGCCGTCGAGGTCGGCATCGAAGAACGCGCAACCAAATCCCAGCGTGTTGCGGGAGGGGAGTCCGACTCCCGCCGGCATGGAAATATCATCATAGACTCCCGTACGTGTAGCCCGATACAAGCCGATCATCTCGTTGTCGAAGTTGGTGATCGCGATGCCCGGTCTACCCGAATTTTCGAAGTCCCCGACGTCCACGCCCATCCCGGCACGGGCCTTGCCTTCCGCGCTGAACGCCAAGCCCGCGTCGAGCGCCACGTCCTTGAATTTTCCGTTGCCCAGGTTGCGGTACAGTTTATTCGGCTGGGTATCGTTCGCCACCAGCAGATCGGGCCAGCCGTCTTGATCGTAGTCGAGCATCGCCACGCCGAGCGATTTCGAGCTACTGTCGAAGATTCCGCTGGTGCTGGTGACATCTTCAAACGTGCCATCGCCGCGGTTGTGGAACAGCCAGCAGGTGTCCCCGCGATACGCTTCCGGCGTGCAATACGATTTGTGCACTGCGTCCAAGCTGCAGAAAACGTCGTGCTCGGGCGACCACCGCACGTAGTTGCAGATAAAGAGGTCGAGTAAGCCGTCGCGATCGTAGTCGAACCACAGCGCCGAAGTACTGAACCCCTGATGACCTTGCAGCCCGCTGGTGCGTGTCACGTCGACAAATGTTCCCTTGCCGGTATTGCGGAACAGCCGGCTTTGCCCGACGCAGGTGATCAAGATGTCGGGGAAGCCGTCGTTGTTGTAGTCGCCGACGGCCACGCCCATGCCGTACATCTCGATGTCCAGCCCCGCGGTCCGGGTCACATCCTCGAACGTGCCGTTGCGACTGTTACGGTAAAGACGCAGCGTGGACCGTTGCCGCTTGTGCCCGGGCCAGTCCATGGCGTTGACCAGCAAAATGTCCTGCCAGCCGTCGGCGTCGTAGTCGAGAAACGCACAGCCGGAACCGAGCGTCTCGGGAAGCAGTTTGCCGCCGTATGCACCGCTGTTGTGTTGAAAGAGAAGGCCCGCTTGGGTCGTGACGTCGGCGAACCGGAAGCCGAGCGGTGGCGCCGTGCCACCAAGCGCGGCGTTTGCTCCCAGAGCATTAGGCGGCGACGCCCACGCCGCCAGCCCTGCGCCGGCCGCGCCTACAAGGAATTCCCGCCGCCTCACGGCAAATTCACCAGGCCATTCCGGATCGCGTACACCACCAACTCCGCGGTCTTATGAATTCCCAGAGCGTCCATGATGTTTGCGCGATGTACCGCTACGGTATTCGCGCTCAGACTAAGCTCCGTCGCAATCTCCTTGTTCGATTTCCCGGCCACGATGTGCTGCAAGATCTCCAATTCGCGCGCCGTCAACCCCAAGTCTCGCTCGCCCTTGAGCGCCTCGGGTTTCGCCAATTGCGGATCGAGCACCAACTGGCCTTCGGCCACGCGCTTCACCGCGCTGATCAAGTCCAGGTCGTTGGCATTTTTCAAAATGTAGCCTCGCGCCCCAGCTTCCAGTGCCTGCCGCACCAGCGTCTCTTCGGAATGCATGCTCAACATCAGAATCGTGGCCTCCGGGTACTTCGCACGAATCTGCCGGGCCGCCTCGATGCCGCTGAAGCCGGGCAAGGCGCAGTCCATCACAACGACATTCGGCCGAAGCTCGAGCGCCAGCCGCACCGCTTCGGTCCCATCGCTGGCTTCTGCCACAACGGTGATGGCGCGATCGTCCTCCAGCATGCGGCGGAATCCCTTGCGGACCAGCGCATGGTCGTCCACCAGTAGAACGGTGATCTTATCCGGCATGGGCTTCCGCTTTCTCGCGCGGCACTCTCAAACGCACTACCGTGCCCCCGCTTTCCGGTTGCAAAAGTTCCAACGTTCCCCCAATCAGCTCCGCGCGTTCGCGCATGCCCACCAGTCCAATGCCCCCCACAGCTGCGATACCTCGACGCGCGTTCTGCGCCACGAATCCCTTGCCGTGATCTTCCACGTCGAGCTCCAGCCCATCCTGCACAAATTTCAGCCGCACCCAAGCCTCCTGGCCGCCCGAGTGCCGGCTCACATTGTTCAGCGCCTCCTGCAGCACGCGATAAATGTGCACGCCCGCGCCGGTGTCCACGGGAAACCCAGCTCCCGATTTTTCGTAGTGAAGCGCAAGTCCCATTTGTCGCTCGGCGGTCGGAATGTACCAATCGAGCGTACTCTCGAGCCCCTGCTCCTCTAGCAGAACCGGATGCAGCGCCTGCGACAAGCTGCGGATATTATTCAGCGTCGATTGTGCTATCTCGCGCACCTCCGCCAAGTCCGCGCGCACTGGCGAGCCTTCCGGCACCTGGTTGCCCAAGCGCCCCAGCAGCGAGCCGATCGCCGTGAGCACCTGGCCGAATTCATCGTGCAGCTCGCGCGAAATATGCCGCAACGTCGACTCCTGTGTCGAAATCAATTTTTGCGCCAGCTCGCTGCGCTGCTCGGAGAGCGCCGCCAGCCTCGCGAAGACCGCCCGATTCGACCGAATCAAATACAAGCTGGTGAACACAATCGCAATCAGCGTCCCGGCGAGAAACAAATACACCTGCCGCTGCACCCCGTCATAGATCTGTTCGATCTGCGCCGCCGCCTGCTGCTCGCCTTCGTTGTTTTCCACCAGCAAGCGAGACACTGCGGTGCTCAGCGCCGCCTCTCGCGCTTGCAACGACAATCGAATCTGCTCGCGCGCCTCTTTTTCCTTGCCGTCGCGCGCCAGCGCAAACATCCGAGTCACCGCGTCCCAAAACTGCGCTAGCTGCTGGCGAAGATACTCCCGCTGCTCTGGAGTACGATGCACCTCCGCGTACTGCTCCTCGAGGTGCAGCGCCGCATCCAAATCTCCGCGCACACGTTCGAACTGCGCCGACCACGCGCTCAGCGGGTACGGCTCACCCGCATCGAGCATGTCTCGCATCGCCAACGCGACGCTGTTCAGGTCATTCTGCAGCCGCAAGAGCTGCAGCGAGTCCTTACGGTTGCGATCGACCAGATCGCTCTGCAGCTTGCGCAACCCGGAAAGTTGCACCGTAGTGTAGGCCGAATACGCGACGATGGCCGCAAGAGTGATGATCAGTCCGAGCAGCAATCCTGTCGTCGGCGATCGTTGCGAAGAGTAGGATCGTTGCACGGGCAAAGAATACCTCAGACCAGTCGCTGCCGGTGAAGCGCCGCCAGCAAGCCCAGCATGATGCAGCATCCCGCCAGTGGCACCAGCAGGCCCACACGCAAACTCCCGGCCTGTGTGGATAGCAGGCCGACAACCCAGGGCATCGCCGACCCGCCAAACGATGCCATCGAGAAGACCACGCCGCCCAATCGTCGAGCGGCGGCGCCGTACCATCGCGAGAACCAGGAAATATAAATGGGATAGACGCCGGCGCAGCCCAACCCCGCAATCGCAAAACCTCCAATAGCCGCGCGCTCCGAAGTCGCCGTGATCACCAACACGACGCCCAGCATGGCCAAGCCCAGCCCTGTTAGGACAACACGAAGCTCGCCCAGGCGCGAAAGCGCGAGCGGGGCAAGGCCACGTCCCGTCATCAGTCCTGCGTAGAAAAACATTGGCGCCATCGTGGTTAGGCTGGTTGCATGCCCAGCTAGCCGCTTCAGGTCTTCGGCAGCCCAGCCTCCAATGCTGGTTTCCGTTCCCACGTAAATGAAGAAAAGTGCCGAGACCGCGACGGTAATCGCGAGCGCGGGCGTCGCCGCGCGGCTTGCCGCGGACTCCGTCGCAGTGACATGATGCTCGTGCGGAAACGCGATGAAAAGAAAGCAGCCCGCCAACGCAAACGCGCAGAGCGCCAGCGCGTACAGGAACGTCGACAGGAATTGATGCCGCAACGCAAGCATGATGAGCGGCGAACACGCCACCGCTCCGACGCCCCAGGCGAAATTGAGCAAGCTCACCATACCCGCGCCGCCAGTTTCAGCCGCGGAAAGATTGGTGGGCGGAGTGACGATGCCGTAGCCCAATCCAAACGCAGCCGTGGCCACCAGCGCCAACGCGTGGGTCGGCGCATTCAGTGATGCTAATCCTGCCCCGGTGAGGATGTATCCGATGATGAGGCCCGGCCGGTAGCCGCGCCAGGACGTGAGTCCGGTGGTGATCCACACGCCGCAAAGAGATGCCGCGAACTGCACGGTGAAGAACAGCCCAGCCTGCGCGTCGTTCAGGGACCATCGCGAAATAAACAGCGGCAAAATCGGACCGATGATTACGGTGGGAAAGCCGGTCAGCACGAATCCGGCCGCCAGCAAAGCCAGCAAACCCGTGCGTTTGGTGCTAGGCGCTGCGGCTGGCAGTGTGGCCATGGGTGTAGTCATTTTGAAGGAGCACCGGCCTTCAGGCAACCTCACTCGCCCGTGACTTGCAATCCCCGGGAACGCCACTCCTCGGCACGCTGCGCTTTTGGCAGCGTGAATCTCCCGATTGGCGCGGCTTGCAGAATTCAGATACGCTTTTGCCGGGCAAAGGGAAGTGGCTATCCATTCTTATGATTAATGTCGGACTCATCGGCTTCGGTCTAGCCGGCCGGTCGTTCCACGCGCCGGTCATCAGTGCCGTCCCTGGTTTGCATCTTGCTGCCATTCTCCAGCGGAGCGGCTCCGAAGCCGCCACAGCCTATCCCGATGCGCGTATCGTCCGCAGCCTCGACGAACTGCTCGCCATTCCGGACATTCGCCTGATCGTCATTGCTTCGCCCAATGAAACGCATGCCCCGTTCGCACGTGCGTGTCTCGCCGCTGGCCGCGACGTGGTCGTCGACAAACCTTTCACCACCACACTCGACGAGGCCGTCAAGCTGGTGCAATTTGCTAATCAATCCGGCCGCTTGCTCACCGTGTACCAAAATCGCCGCTATGATGGCGACTTCCAAGCCATTCTTCAGCTGGTCGCCGCCGGCACGCTCGGCCGCATGGTCCGCTTCGAGACCACCTACGACCGCTTCCGTCCGAACCTGAGACCCAACGCATGGCGTGAGCGGCGTGCGCCCGGCGCCGGCATTCTCTTTGACCTCGGTCCTCACCTCATCGATCACACGCTGCAGCTTTTCGGCCGTCCCGAAGCCGTCACCGCCGATGTGCGCATCGAGCGCGAAGGCGGGCTCGTGGACGACGCCTTCGACATCCTTCTTCACTACCCGCACAGCCTGCGCGCCGCTCTTCGCTCCAGCATCCTCGCCGCCGCGCCGCGCCCGCGCTTCGTCCTCTTCGGGACGCAAGGCGCTTTCGTCAAGCACAGCTTCGATCCGCAGGAAAACAATTTGCGCCGCGGCGAAATTCCCAAAGACGCGCCGTGGGGCGCCGAGCCAGAAGAAAACTGGGGGTTGCTCACCGTGCCCAACGCCGACGGCACAACGACCCAGCGCCGCATCCCCTCCGGCACCGGCGACTATCGCGACTACTACGCCAACGTCCGCGACACGCTCCTCGGCCGCGCCAAGCCAGCCGTCAGCCTCGAGCAAGCCCTCGACGTGATGCAAATCCTCGAGCTCGCCCGCGAAAGCAGCACCACCCGCCGCACCATCCCCTGGCCAACGAGCAAATCCCTGTAGCCGCGGTCTTCAGACCGCGGGGTTTAGATGCCCAAATAGCTGCGATCTTTCCGGAAGGATCCCACACGCAACTCTTGGATCGTTGGTCTACCTCTCCAACGCCTGACCGCTGCGCACACATTTCGTCTACTCAAATCCACTTCCGGTATAATCAAATCATTAGGACTTCCACGGGCTTTCAGGAGCGCACGTTGATCGAACTCGCACCCTCGATTCTCTCGGCCGACTTCGCTCGTCTCGGCGCTCAAGCGCAATCCGCCATCGACGGCGGCGGAACCGTTCTTCACGTCGACATCATGGACGGCCATTTTGTTCCCAACATCACCATCGGCCCGCCCGTCGTCGCCTCTCTCCGAAAAGCCGTCCGCGACGTGCCGTTCGACTGCCATTTAATGATCGAGAATCCCGACGAATTTATCCCCGCGTTCGCCGAAGCAGGCGCCAACTGGATTTCCGTCCATCAAGAAGCTTGCGTGCACCTGAACCGCACGCTCCACCTGATCGCTTCGCACGGCTGCAAACCGGCGGTGGTCATCAATCCCGCCACTCCGGTCCACGCGCTCGACGAAGTCCTCGATATCGTCCATCACGTTCTGGTCATGTCCGTGAATCCCGGATTCGGCGCACAGCAATTCATCGAGGCCTCGCTCCACAAAATCGCGGCGCTTGCCCGGATTCGCGAATCCCGCGGCCTCGCGTTCCGCATTGAAGTGGACGGCGGCGTCGATCTCGACACCATCGGCAGCGTCGTCCGCGCCGGCGCGGACCTCCTCGTCGCCGGCAACGCCGTTTTCGCCCACGGTGACCCCCGCGAAAATGCTCGCAAGCTGCTCCAAGCCGCTCGCGACGTCACCCTGACCCGCGCCTAGGCCGCCTCTCCAGCATCGCTTGCCGTGACTTCCGCACCTCTGCTATCGTCTTGACGCCTCACGCGACTCTTCAGGGGAGAGTCATCCGACATGCCGGGACTTTTGCAGCGTTTCTTGCCAAGAGACGACGATTATTTCGCGCTCTTTGCCAAGCAAGCGGAAAATATCCACAAGGGCGCCAAAGCTCTTTGTGAGATGCTTTCGCGCTACACCGCCGTCTACGAGCAAGTGCAAAACATTAAGGCCATCGAGCACGCGGGCGACGAAATCGCTCACACCATCATCATGAAGCTCAATCAGACGTTCATCGCGCCGATCGATCGCGAGGATATCCACGAATTGTGCTCCAGCCTCGACGACGTCATCGACTTGATCGACGCCGCCGCCAGCCGCTTCGTTCTTTACCGCGTCGATGCCGTTCGTCCCGGCACTGTGGACCTTGCCAAGATTCTTCTCGCGTGTTGCGGCGAAGTTACCGCACTGATTCATGCCATCGAGGCTCGCGATCAGGCTCTGAAGCATTGCATCGAGATCAATCGCTTTGAGAATGAAAGCGACCGCCTCTGCCGCACGCTCATCGCTCAACTATTCGATGAAGAAAAAGACCCCGTGCAGATCATCAAGTGGAAAGAGATCTTCGAGGTCATCGAGACCGCCGTCGATAAGTGTGAAGATGTTGCCAACGTCGTAGAAGGCGTCGTCCTCAAGAGCGCCTGACCCGTGAGCGCCTTCCACCTCCTCCTGGCTGTTATTGTCCTGACGCTCGCCTTCGAGTTTTCCAACGGCTGGCATGACGCCGCCAATTCGATCGCAACGGTTGTCTCTACCCGCGTTCTCTCGCCATTCCGTGCCGTTGTATGGGCTGCATTTTGGAATTTCGTTGCTGCTTTTGTCTTTGGTACTGCCGTAGCCAAGACCATCGGCACGGGTATGGTGCACATCGAGATGGTCAATCAACAGGTCCTGCTCGCCGGACTTATGGGTGCCATTGGCTGGAACCTGATCACTCTGGTTCTCGGTCTTCCCACCAGCTCGTCGCATGCGCTCATGGGCGGGTATGGCGGCGCGGCTGTAGCCAACGCGGGTTTTGCGGCCCTTATTCCCTCAGGCTGGACCAAGCCCGTTCTCTTTATTTTTCTGGCGCCGTTTCTCGGCTTGTTCGTTAGTCTACTCGTGACCGTCGCCAGCAGTTGGATCGTCCGCAATCAGCGCCCGCTAAAGGTTGATCGTACGTTTCGCCGCCTCCAGCTCCTTTCGGCCGCAGCCTATAGTCTTGGGCACGGCACGAACGACGCGCAGAAGGGCATGGGTATCATCACTACGGCTCTCGTCGCCGGTGGCCTTCTTGGGACTTACGCCGTTCCTTACTGGGTGATCATTTGCTGTCACTTAGCTATGGCTGGCGGCACCATGGCGGGCGGCTGGCGGATCATCGAAACCATGGGCCAGCGAATCACCAAACTCACTCCGTTCGGGGGCTTCGCGGCAGAGGCTGCGGGCGCTCTGACTCTCATGGTCACGGCAAGATTTGGCATTCCTGTGAGCACGACGCACACCATCACCGGCGCGATCGTTGGCGTCGGCGCCGCACGTCGCCTTACTGCGGTGCGCTGGGGAGTCACCCGCCGCATCGTGTTTGCTTGGATTATGACGATTCCCGGTGCGGCTCTGATCGGCGCGGCGCTTTTTCACGCCGTGCGATTCTGGGCAAAATAAGTACTTCTGGACTAGCTCTTTCTAGGTCCGGCGTCCCGTCAGGCGGGCTTTTCGCTTCCCGGTGCCTTTCGACTACTTTCGGACACGAGTCGCTTGAATTCCGGGTCGTCATGCAGGATTTTCAGATCGGGGTCTCTCGTACACCAAGCGGCATTGGAATAACCTGCCTCGACGGATTTCCGAAACACTTCGAGTGCCTCCGCCTTCCTTCGCAGCAGTCCGTACGTGCAGGCCGCATTGTAAAGAATGTTTGCGTCGTTCGGGCGCATCGCCACACATATCTTGGCGTGCATCGCCGCGCCTTCGGCGTCGCCCTGGATGGCCAGATCAGCCGACAACAGGATTCTGGCTCGGACATCGTCGGGAGAATGCTTGAGTTGGTCCTGAAGCACTTCCATCTCCCTACGACGAAGCCGTTCGGCATCGGCCACGCGCCCAAGCCGCTCGAAGGAATTGATCAGCGGGATCAGCGCATTGTAGTCGTTGCCGACGATTTCCATGGCGCTCTCGGCGAGTCTCGCCGCTTCTTCGTACCGGCCGGAAGAAAAGTATGCCCGACCAAGAACGTCATGCGCTCCTTCGCACTCGGGCTGCTGCGCGATCGCTTGCAACGCCAGGCGAATGCAGTCCTCATAGTTTTCCTGTGCAAAGTAGATGCGCGCTCGCGCGGACAGTACTTCGGGCGACTCCGGCGACAACTTCTCCGCTTTCGCCAATGCCTCCAGTCCTTTCTCTACGTACTCCGACGAGTGGCTGCGAAATTCGTGCATGTCGCCCCAGACGTGCGCGATTCCCGCATAGGCCAGCGCGAAATTCCCATCCAGCTTTACGGCTTCCTGATACATTGCCAGCGCGTATTCATATTGCCGCTGGCGCATGTAATTGCGGCCGCGCAGATAGAAGTCATAGGCTTGCGAGTTGGCGGTGGGCTTCTTTGCGATCACTTTTTCTTCTTGCGGCGAAAGCGTGATCTCTAGAGCCTTGGCAATGCTTAACGAAATCTCTTCCTGAATGGCGAAGACGTCTTCCATTTGACGGTCGTAGCGTTCGGCCCAGACGGAATGGCGCGTAGTGCTCTCGACAAGTTGCGTTGTAATTCGTAGACGGCTGCCCGCGCGGCGAATCGAGCCTTCCAGCACATACATCGCGCCAAGTTTCTCGCCTACCTGGGGCGCGGTGACGGGCTTGTCCCGGAATTGGAGCATCTCGGACCGTGGGTAGATTTCGAGGCGCGCGATTTTTGAAAGCTCCGTGACGATATCTTCCGTCATGCCGTCGCGGAAATACTCGTCTTCCTTCGCGCCGCTTAGATTTTCAAAATACAACACGGCCACCGTTTTCTTCCTTGGAGCCGTGGCCACAGAAACCGCCGCGCCGCTTCGCCCAGTTTCCATGCCGCGTGCGGCGGAATCCAGCCGGCCCGAAGAATCGGTATCGCGCTTCAGGCGTTTCAAGTCGGCGCGAAGTTCCGCTGCAGTCTGACAGCGAAAATCCCGGTCTTTTTCGAGCGCCTTGATGACGATGCGGTCGAGTTCCGCTGGTGCCTTCGGATTCTGTCTGGAAATAAGCGCAGGTGATTCGTTCAAGATGCGATCGAAAATGATTGCGGTAGTTGTTCCCTGGAAAGGGAGCACGCCCGTGGCCATCTCGTAGAGGACGACGCCGAAAGAAAACAAATCCGTTCGTGCATCCAGTTCCTGTCCGCGGGCTTGTTCCGGCGACATGTACGCCACCGTGCCGAGGGTGCTGCCGGGGCTCGTCAAATCTCCCGTGGAGACCCCCGCGGTCACCTGCGACGCGAGGTGCGCGGCGCGCGTCGTTCCGTCGCCCGACAGCAAGGCATCTACTTTGGCGAGACCAAAGTCGAGGATTTTGGCGCGACCTCGCCCGGTAACAAAAATGTTGGCCGGCTTGATGTCGCGATGGACGATACCCTTAGCGTGGGCCGCGTCGAGCGCGTCCGCAATGTCGATCGCCAGGGTGAAATACGTCGCGAAATCCAACGGCCGCCCTGCAATCTTGTGCTTCAAGGTCGTGCCGTCCAAATACTCCATGGCGATGAAGGCTTTGCCGGAATCCTCGCCAACGTCATAGATCGTGCAGATGTTCGGGTGGTTCAGCGCGGAAGCCGCCTTGGCCTCACGCCGAAAACGTTCCAGAGATTGGCGGTCCTGCGCTACGTCCTCGGGCAGGAATTTGAGCGCGACGAAGCGGTCCAGACGGGTATCCTCAGCTTTGTAGACCACGCCCATACCCCCACCGCCGAGTTTTTCCAGAATGCGGTAGTGGGAAAGAGTGTGGCCGAGCAGCGTCTGGGAATCCGGCATGGTGGTCATCTTAGAGGTCGGCCCAAGGCAAGTCAAACGAACGAGTCCAAATTGGGCGGCGGGAATGCCCTTTCCAGCGGTTCAGCCGAACCCAAATTTCTGGTACTTAGACTACCTTCTCCGCATGCGGCAATCATATCGTGATACGATGCAACCATATCGTAATACGATACGTCCTATTAAATGTGGGCGTCCGTCAGAAAGGACAACCGCCATGCAACACCGCAATGATCCTGATCCCCAACCTTATTGCCTAATGCCCGTCACTCCTGGGAGCGTCGCGAATTTCCGGCGCTGGAACATCGTCTTTATTTCGCTGCTAGCCATCCTCGTTCTGGGATTTCTGGTTGTCGCAGTCGTTCCCCATCCACCCAGCCACCCTGCTCTTGCCAGCCATCCTTCTGTCCACAGTAAAGTCTCCTGATTCGAGTTAGCCGGTGGCGTCGTCGTTTTCTGAGGCCGCGTTCGCAACCCTTCCTTACGCGCGCGCTGCTGACGTCCATCGAGACATCAAGCCCGACCACGTGATGGTTGCGCTGGATGGAACGGTCGTCGTGGTGGACTTCGGCATCGCGCGGCGGGGCGAAAGCACCGTTTCCCAGTCTGGCGGACTGTTGATCGGCACTCTCGGATATAGGGCAAACGGTCGCTGGAGATGCCAACCAAGGCCGCGTCTGTGGTATCGTCCCTCGGGCGTTTGGAGGATATCGGATGACGAGATTTGGATCTTTCCTGGTACTGGCGCTGATCTTGGCGGTCGGAGCGGCGGCGCGTGCCGCCTCGTCCGGGCCTGAAGTAAAGACGGACGCCGGCAAAGTCAAAGGAAAGTCGGATGGGTCGGTGCGAAGCTTTCTGGGAATACCCTACGCGGCCCCGCCGGTCGGCAACCTGCGCTGGAAACCTCCCGCTCCGGTGGCCAAGTGGAAGGGGACGCGCAACGCCACCGCGTTCGGCTCGCGCTGCATGCAAGGAGCCGTTTTCTCCGACATGGTGTTTCGGGATCCAGGTATCAGCGAGGATTGCCTATACCTGAACGTCTGGACCCCCGCGAAGGGCGCGTCAGAGAAGCTGCCCGTGATGGTTTGGATTTATGGCGGCGGATTTGTCGGCGGAGCAACGTCGGAGCCTCGCCAGGAGGGCACCAATCTCGCGAAGCGCGGCGTCGTCGTGGTTTCCATGAACTATCGCCTGGGTGTCTTCGGATTTTTCGCGCACCCGGACCTGGCGGTGGAGTCGGGTCGCAATTCCGCCGGCAACTACGGCCTGCTCGATCAGTTGGCAGCGCTCGAGTGGGTGAAGCGCAACATCGCAGCGTTTGGCGGCGATCCGGGTAACGTCACCATCTTCGGCGAGAGCGCCGGCTCTTTTTCCGTCAGCGCGCTGATGGCTTCCCCGCTGACCAAAGGGCTCATCCATAAGGCCATCGGCGAAAGTGGAGGGGCCTTCTCGAGCACCGGCTTGCGATTTGAGCCTGCCGCCGTTGTCGGACCGCGCCACGCCAAATTCGGAAGCGAGTCCCTGGGCGCGAACACGATCGCCGAGCTCCGCGCCGTTCCCGCGCAAAAAGTACTGGACGCCGCCATGGATGCGAGTAAAGGTGGCGCCTTCCGCTTTGGGCCGGATGTCGACGGCTATTTCCTGCCGGACTCCGTGCCCGCCATTTTCGCCGCTGGGCGTCAGAACGACATCCCTCTGCTGGCGGGATGGAACCGCGATGAAGGCGGCCTCGGGCTGGGCGCCGGCAAGGAAAAACCCAGCGCTGCTACCATAAAGGCCTTGGGCGACAAGGAATTCAACGGCAAAGGCGACGAATTCTTGAAGCTTTATCCCGCGGATTCCGACGAACAGGCCGCGCGTTCCACTGCGGACTTTGCGGGCGACCGATTTATCGCCTGGGGAACGTGGAAATGGCTGGAAGCGCAAAAAGCCACCGGCAAGCAGCCCGTCTATCGCTATCGCTTCGACCAAGCGCTGCCCCTAGACACGAAACGCGAGCCTGGCTCTCAATCAGCATTTCACTCTGCGGAGATCGAATATGTATTTGGCCAGCTCGACTGGAAGTCCTGGGTGACCTGGCGGCCGGAAGATCGCGCCGTGAGCGAGCAGATGCAGAAGTATTGGAGCAACTTCGCGCGCAGCGGCGATCCCAATGGCCCTGGCCTGCCGAAGTGGCCCACATACGATTCGGCGAGCGGCTGGGAAACGCTGCATTTCAGCGCGGACACGGCCGCACATCAGGATGGTCACCGGGATCGTTATTTGTTCCTGGACGCTGCCTGGTCGAAGTAGAACCGAGCATCGGCTCAGCCCGGAGAGTACCAGCGAGAGCTAACTACCTTGGATGGAATCCGCTACGTAGCTCACCACCAATGGAAGACGGAGTGTCCCAACACGTAACCGACTCCGAAGATGGCTCCAAACACCACGGCCGACCATAGGATGAGGCCGAAGAAAGCCCAGGCCAGTTCCTTCTGATCGCCGCCGGTGTTCGGTACGGTAGCCGGCACTGTCGCGGAACTCGAACTCTTCGCGCCCGAAGGCTGCGGATGATCTACGTCCATGAGGGCGACTCGGAAGACGGTTCAAACGGATGCACAACCTTAACTGCCGTAACACCCTTTTGGCTCTGAACGAACTCCCAAGTCTTCTGTAGCAACTCCTCGAATTCTCGGTCAGATAGGGCGCGGTCGGTCGGATGCGCTTCGCTTGCAGTTGCCATATAGGGTCCTCCACCAGGCAGCTTTGCCCCTGGGAGGTGGGACTCGGAACAAAGTGCCAAGCGGGAGAGAAGCAAGTCCCGTTCCATCGTGGAGACTTTAGGGCATAGCCGCAAATGCATGAAAACAAAAGGACGAGAGAAAATTGTTCGGCTGGAACCACCGCTAGTCCTAGGACCTAGTCTCCTATCAGATACAGACGGAGCTGTGCGTTTGGCTCCAAAAAGTTGCAGATTGAGATGATCCGCACCCCGGGTTCGAGGTCGTTAGGCGGCTTGTTTGCGGAGGTGGCTGCGCATGGCGGCGAGGCCTTCTTCCATGTTTGCGCGGCCGTAGCCGACCCGGAAGCGGTCGGTAGGAGTGGCGCCCAGATCGGATTGGTAGACGCTGGCCGGGAGAAGCAGCACGCCGGACTTTTCGACGAGTTCTTTTGCGAAGATCTCGACCCCTTCGGGGCCGAGGTAGCGGGGATAGCCGATGCAGCCGCCGTCGGGCAGAACCCACTCGAAGAGGTGCGCGTGTTCGGCGAAAAAAGCTTCTAGAATCAGCAGATTACTGGTGACCAAAGCGCGGTTGCGGGTGAGGATTTTTTCGCGGGATTTGAGGGCGATTTGCGCCAAAAGTTCGCTGGGAGCGGGGCTGCAAAGCGAGGTGTAATGCTTGAGCCGCTCAAGCATGCCGAGCAGCTCGACGTCCTTGCAAGCCACCCATCCCACGCGAATTCCAGGCAAACCATAGGCTTTGGACATCACTCCCAGAGAGAGGCCGCGTTCGTAGAGATCAGCTACCTGCGGAAGTCGGATTTCGGGGCGGCGCTCTAGGGGCCGGTAGACTTCGTCACTGAAGATGTAGATTCCGCGTGGCCGGGCCATGGCGATGAGCGAATCCAGGTCTTGGCGGGAAATGATCTTGCCGGTGGGGTTGTGAGGAAAGTTGACGCAGATGACGCGAGTGTTTGGACGAATAGCGTCGCGCACTTGATCAAGGTCGAGATTCCAATTGTTCTTAGGATCGAGGGCGATGCCCGTAGTGTCGCAAATGCTGAGCGGCACGGACTCCACCGACTGGTAGTTGGGGATCACCGTGATGGCGTGGTCGTCAGGACCAAGAAGGGCGTGCATCGCGGCGAAAATTCCCTCTTCTGCGCCCACGAAAGAGAGCACTTGGTCCGAGGTGATGGTGTCGTAGGTGGCAGCGATGGTTTCGCGGAGAGTGGGAGAGCCCCAGGTTTCGGTGTAGCCGAGATAGAGCTGATCCCAAGCGGAGCGGTCGGCAGCGTCGGCCATGGCCAGAAGGTCGGAGATTGTCATGGATTGCATGTCCGAAGCGCAGAGATGGTAGCGGGCGGTGAACTCCCACTTGCTGAAAAAGACTTCGAGCGCGAACGGGCGAAGTGGACGCATGGGTTGTCTCCGACGCTTCTTTGGAGCTGATCGAGAATTATAGCTCGCCGGGAGGGACGACGTGGCCGAAGAGGTTCACAGTCGACAGTTGAAAGTCAAAGGTGCAAGGATGGGCAGGTAGCTCCGGCACGGAGACGGACCCGCCCTTCAGAAACCGAAGGGTAGGCCACAACCGTCTTGGTTTTTTTGGTTTGGTTTTGTTTGTCATCCCGAACCCGGTCGCGCCATTTGCGAACGGGGGTGAGGGATCTGTTTTTCGTCTTAACTATGAGCCACACTTACTGCGTTTATATTCTCGCCAGTCGATCGCGAAACCTCTACACCGGCGTAACCAACAATCTCGAACGCCGGGTGGTCGAACATCGCCAGGGGCCCATTCCTGCATTCACAGCCCGCTACAGGATCTTCAGCTTGGTCCACTTTGAACGATTCGGCGACATTCGCGCCGCAATCGCGCGAGAGAAGGAAATCAAGGCTTGGCGCCGTGAAAAGAAAATCTGGCTGATCGAACGCGACAATCCGACGTGGGCAGATCTCGCCGAACACCTTCCAGCTGAGAAGCAAACAGGAGACCAGCAAAAGCAGATCCCTCACCGCCGTTCGCCAAAAACAGGCGACCGGGTTCGGGATGACAACGCACCAGGATTCGGGATCGCACCATGACCTCGCTGAGTAAAACGCAAGGCGGACCTTTCCGGAGACATGGCGCTGCGCATTGAGAAAGCCTTTGGAGTGAAGATGGACACGCTGATGCGGATGCAGGCGTCCTACGACATCGCGCAAACCCGCAAGCGCGAGAAGCAGATCCATGTGCGACGGATTCCCGAGGCAAGCAAACGTGAACGCATGAAGCCGCCGCTGGAATAGGCGAGCAGTGGGAAGGTCGACAGTTGAAAGTGAACGGTCCGAGGATGCGGAGCGGCCCACCCTTCAGAACCGAAGGGTAAGGCGCCTGACTAGCGGCACGCTGTCCGCACGATTCTCCCGCTATAATAGGCTTACAGGTCGCCTTAGTCGGAAGGAAATCGAGTGTGTGGATCGCTCCAACATATCGCGTGCACTTATTGGAGACCTTCCGATCGTTGGATGTTGCTCTGGACCAACACAAGGCTAAGGGGACGAAACCGGGTGATCCCGTCTACGAGAAGATATTCGAGCAACTCGCGGAAGATGTTGCGTTGGCGGGGTTCGGGAGAGATGACATAGCACAGGTGGCTTATCAGGTCGGACAACTGAGCACGTACAACCGGTTGGAGAGCCTTATGCCGAAACAGTTGGGACCGGACGAACAGGAAGCGATCGCGCAGTTGGAGAAACAGATCTCGGCGCTTGCGACGATACGAGCGAACGCAGAGCAAGCGCACGCAAACTCGGCTGAATTCATCGGCTGGAAGTCCCACACGATAGATTTGCTGGCGCACTACGTTCCATCGACTTCAGCGCACTTTCGAAAATTCCGCATGCTTTCCTTTCGGTCGAACGTAATGATACCGGACTATCCTAGTGCTCGTGTTCATCGCGGCCGACGTAGAGACGACCTGGAGAGGTTCGCCGCAGATGCGGACGTGGCAATCGTGTGCCTGAAAGGAGCAATCGAAGGTATACGGCTCTTCGGAGTATCGAGAGGCGAGCCTGCACCTACCACGCCCGCGCGTTCGCGCGAGTCACGCGGTCTTACGCAGGTTTTTCACGGCCCTGTAAATCAAGCCGTCGCGATGGGCGGAGCAACGCAAAGCATCGGACATGTCGGACCGTCTGGAAACACCCTCCCAGAGATTTCCGACTTGCTCCAACAGAGCTACGATTTGACAAGACGCGAAATCGAAGATGCCGTTCGCGCAACAAAGCAAATAGATGCAGAAGTCCAGAAACAAGAGGCTAGCCGGGACTGGAAGTCCATCGCGGAATGGGGAAATACGCTGCTCGGCATCGCTGGAAAGGCAACGGACCTCACAGCGAAACTCGCTCCTCACCTGCCTCGGGTTGCGCATTTAATCGAGCAAGCGAAACATCACGGTTAGACCAGACAACACCGAAATGCAACGCCACGGGGCCGGCCGGTAGCGCAGGCTTTTCCGCTTCAAGGGTCCTGGGTAGCTGATCTTGTCCCCGCCCGGACCGTCATTCCTTGCCGCCGTCCAGTTCTCGCGGCAAAGTGAATTGCCGAGGGAAGAGGGCAGCCGAAAAAGCCAAAGCCCGCCGAAAGAGGCGGGCTAGGCGAGGGCGGTTCTTACGCTTGGTAGCGGCAGCGGGATTTGAACCCGCGTCTCGGGGTCGTCTCTGAACCGCCCTACTTCAATGAGCCCCGCGTCCTAGACCGCTAGACGATGCCGCCTCCTCCTCACTAATACTGCCAAATTACGATAACGGACGATTACGGGTCCGCCAAAGGCGGGTGGGCGCCCGCTTTTGCGCCTCACTTACGCGGCATAGCGCTTGTTACAAAATCTCCCCAAAACCACGTGCCGTACGGTGATACTTCTCCTTCTACTTGACATTCTGATAATCTGTGCTATAATTGGAAAGTGGGTGTCCAATCCCATCGCGCCAGACCCGCCGTACCTTGCTCTCCCACTTCTCTGCCCGCTCCAACTCGCCACTTCTGCCAATTCCAACCGACACTCACTCCCGCATCTCCAATGGGCTCTATCGCTTACTTCACAACTCGCTGTACACCCCGGGGTACCCCCCTCAACCAGAATTGAGGACCAAAATGGAACGAGAACTGACACAAAAAGTCGCATCCACCGAAATCGCGGAGAGGCAACGCTGGGCTAAAGCCCAGCGCCTACATAACGGCGCGAAGGGGCGGGTCGAGCCTGGGCGTGGGCATCACCGAAGATGCCGCTCTGACCCTTCGCGAGTGCTCAGGGCAAGGGGCGGCGCCAAATGACGTGTCGCACGGTGCCACCTAGTGCTGCTAGTGCTGAAGGACGTCGGCGATGGGTTTGCCGGCTTTTGGAACAGCGGCGGCGTAGTCTTCGCCGAGGAAGGCGGCCAAGGTTGCGGCGATTTGGCTTTGCGTCACCGGCGGAATGTTGGAGCGCTCGCCGAGAGGCTGCGTGTCTGGACCGAGGAACGCCATCCAGATGTATTTGGAGTCGGGAATTTTTTGGCCGTGATCTTTCCACTTGTGTGGAGATTTTCCTCGGCCGTGGTCGGGCGAGAAAATCAGCGTGGTGGTGCCCTGATATTCGGGCATGGACTGGACTAGGTCCCACAGAGCTTTCAGATAGGCATCGACACGATGTGCGGCGTCGAGATAGTCGACATATTGACCGGCGTGGGCCCAATCGTCGGTCTCGCCGAGCGATAGATAGAGGACGCGAGGCTTCTTGGCCTTGATGTATTCGATTGCGGTGTAGAAAGGAATGGCGTCGAAAGGCTCATCGGCCCAGATGCGCGGGCCGTCCGCTTTGAGATGATTTAAGAGTTCGAGTTGCGGTGTGGGTGGAATGGCATCGACGGGATCGTAACCCGCATTCGCCATGAGATGAGAGCGATCGGAGTTGACGATGGAAGCGATCACGTCCCACGCGCCGAACGCGGCGATGTCGCCTTGAAACGAGGGCCGATTCTTCAGCCACTCGAGGACGGTAACGTTGGGATTCGGAACCTTGTCGTTGCTGTGGATGCGCGCATCGTCCGGAAAGCCGCAGAGCGTTTCGTTGTAGCCGGGATAGGAGAAGAACATTCCGTTGGTGACGTAGGCGTCGGAACCCTTTTCACGATTGCCGAAGACTTGGCCTTGCTTGGCCAGTACTTGCCAGAGAAACGGCATAAGCGCTTCGCGGCGGGCTTGCAGGTCGTCGCGCCAGTACGCCTTTTTCAGCGCCGCCGGATCTTGCACTTTGCCGTTCTGTTTGTTCATCAGCGAGGCTTCCGCGCCGGTGAAAATCTCCTGCCAGCGCAGACCATCGGTCATCACGAAGATTACGTGCTGCGTTTTGTGGTCGGGCGAGACTTGGGCGTGGAGCGGCGAGAGGAAAGCGCACAGCAGGCAAAGAAACGCTAAGACGAAACGGCACGCAGAATTCACAGAGGTATCCTCAGGGTCGAGTTCACGAGCGAAATTACACCAATGTTGGCCGAGCCACAATGTCAGCGCAGATTACGCTAGGTGGCGCGACAGCGCACACAATTACGTTTGACGTGCGATCTGGGCACGATTCTCGGCTGCACTATGCTGCGGGCACATTTCAGGAAGATTACAACGGCATTGATTTGCGAAATCGCGGATCGCTGCTGGAAGAGAGCGAGCCTAGGGTTGCGGCGCGGGCTTCGCGAATACGATGGGATGCGCGGAGGTAATACCCTTCCCTTCGGTGATGGTGATGCTTTGATTCGGCTTGACGTTGGATATCGATTCTTTGCGGCCGCTCGGCCAGACGATTTCGAGGCTGGCGATCTTCCCGTCTTCGGGTTTGCCCAGCCCGAAGGTCAATGGCAGCTCGCTTTGCGATAGGTAGCTCGAGCCGGTCTTCACCATGGCGAAAAGGTGCGCGCCTTTGTTGGTTTTGAGCGTGACCTTGGCGCCGATGGCGTCGCGATTGGATTTTGTGCCGACGGCTTTCACGCGCAGCATGTCGTTCTGATTGGCGTTGTCGTTGCGGAGCAGGCGGGCGGGGCCGTTGTTGGCGGTGATGACCAGATCGAGGTCGCCGTCATTGTCGAAATCAACGTAGGCCACGCCGCGGCCCACGATTGGTTTCTGCAGCGCGCGGCCGAGTTTTGCCGAGACATCTTCAAACTTCTTGTTGCCCTTGTTGCGGTACACGCCGGCGGGTTGCGCGTACTTCACCGTCGGCTGCACCACGCTGATGTCGTCCGAGACGTGGCCGTTGGAGGCGAAGACGTCGAGCAAACCGTCGAGATCGTAGTCGAAGAAAAACGTGCCGAAGGTAAGCGATTGGTTGGTCATCTGGCCGAGGCCGGACGAGGGTGCGTCGTCGGTGAACAAGCCGCCGCCATCGTCGTGGTAGAGCGCCATGCTTTCATTGGTGAAATTGCCGATGAGCAAACCCTGGTGTCCAGAGAGATCGTAGTCGCCAGCATCGGTGCCCATTCCAGCGCGGACGCGGCCCGATTCGCTGAAGGCGACGCCGGCGAGTACGGCGACGTCGGTAAACGTTCCGTTGTGATTGTTGTGGTAGAGCTTGTTCGGCTCGGTGTCGTTGGTCACGAAGAGGTCCATCCAGCCGTCGTTGTCGTAATCGAGCAGGGCGACGCCGAGCGCCTTGCTGGTCGGGTCGTGGAGACCGGCGCGCTGGGTTACGTTTTCAAACGTTCCGTCGCCTTTGTTGTGGAACAGCGTGGAGCTTTCGCCCTTGTAGGTTTGCGGCGTGCAGTAAGATTTGTTTTTGTTGTCGAGCGAGCAGTACTGATCGGTTTCGATGGACCAGGTGATGTAGTGGGTGACGAAGAGATCGAGCTTGCCGTCGTTGTCGTAGTCAAACCAGATAGCGCTGGCGGAGAAACCCGGGTCGGCGACGCCTGCTTTGGCGGTCACGTCCGCGAATTTGCCGTTGCCGAGATTGCGGAAGAGATGATTGGCGCCGACGGTGGTGAGATAGATGTCGTCGAAACCGTCGTTGTCGTAGTCGGCGACCGCGCAGCCGAGGCCGTAAGTCTCGACGGCTAGGCCGGCTTGCTGGGTAACGTCGGTGAAGGTGCCGTCGTGATTGTTGTGATAGAGCGCGGGGAGAGATTTGCCGCCAGAGCTGTGGCCTGGCCAGTCCATGGAATTCACGAGGAAGATGTCTTGCCAGCCGTCGTTGTCGTAATCGAGAACGCAGACGCCGCTGCCCATCGTTTCGGGAAGATATTTTTTGCCGAAGGCGCCGGAATTGTGTTTGAAGCGGATGCCGGCTTGGGCGGTGACGTCGGTGAATTCGATGGGGCCGGAGGGGCGAGGCGGGATCGCAGGAGTTGGTGAGGTGGGCTCGGCGGCGGGGCTGGGCGTCGGCGATTGCGTGGAGGAAGGCGTCGGAGCGGAGGGCTCTGGTTGCGATAACGTGGCCGCCGGCTTTTGGTTACAGCTTGCTGACAGTAGCGAGGCGAGGAGCAGCAGGCAGCAAGTGACCCTCCGTTTTTCGATCAAGAGCAAACTTCCTTTCGTTGACGCGATTCGCTGCAGGCTACGCGCGGCTCGTATTGTAAATCAGGCACGCGCGGGAGTCGCGGCGGGGCGGCGCGAATCGAGCCACATCTCGACAAGCATCGCCGCGGGGCCGACCATGAAGAGCGCATAGAAAGGCGCGTAGATGACTTGGTTGAGGCGCAAGATCATTTCGACGACAGCGACGATGAACACGACGATGCATTGCCCGAGCTTCGAACGGACCGTGGTCTTGGGATCGGTGACCATGAAGAAGATGAAGAGCTGATACATCGGGCCGGTGAGCGGAGCGATCTCCGACTGCCAGGGGCTGCCGGTGATCCAGCTACGCAAGAATGCGAAAGCAATGAACGAGACGACGTAAGTGCCGGTAATGTGGAAACGACGCACGCGCCAGATGATCACCGAGCCGAGGCACCAGATCACGATCATGGGGAGCAGATAGTTGCCCCACTGGATGCTTAGGCTGGCGACGGCTTCGGGTGCGAGAAACAGAAGCACGGAAATGCCAAAGTTGGATGGGTTCCAAATGTGGCGGCCTTTGATGCGCAGCACGTATTTGGACATGATGGAAACTACGCTGCAAACAAGGTAGGGCCAAAACGCCGGTGAGCGAACCAGGATCCCGACGCTGATGCCGGTGATGTAGGCGCTGGCAAGATTCGGCCACTTGCCGGTAAAAATGCGGCCGAGCACGAGCTCGGTGATGAGGCTGGCGATGATGGCCAGCCCGGTTTTTTTGTAGCTCTCGAGAATGCCGAACGAGAGATGACCTGCGAGCAAGATGCAGGTGATGAACGCGGGAGCGAGATAGCGATTCTCGATGCTGAAGAAGCCCTTCCAAGAAAACTGCTGAGCCGGTGGAGCGGAGAGAGAGGCGGCCGTGGTCTGGCTCATGCTGGCTCCTTGATCTTGTGAAGCTGGCTGGGCGCAGGCTTGTCGATCGTTTGTGTTTTTCCGGAGGGCCAGCGAATCACGGCTTTCTCCATCTGCGGATATTTGCCGAGGCCAAAGTGCAGACGGCGCTGATTTTGCGCAGCGAAGCCGCTGCCCCCGGAGACTTCCTGGACTTGATGCTGGCCGTTCCAAAATAGCGTGACCTGCGCGCCGATTGCGCTGCGATTACTGGACGTTCCTTCGAGCTCAAATTCGACCCACTGGTTCTCCGGCGTCACGGTGTTCTTGTAAATGAGCAACGGCCCTTTTTGGTTGGCGACGACGACGTCCAAGACGCCACGGTTCCACAAGTCGACCAGCGCCACCGCGCGGCCGTCGTAGGTGTCGGTGACACCCACGGCCTGAGCGACGTTGACGAATTTCCCTGCGCCGTCGTTGAGCCAGACGCGTTTGGGCTGATAGCCGGACAAACTGCGGCCTTCCATGGCGGGCCAGTTTTTTGCGTCGTTGATGATGGCGCTGTGGCCGCCGGCGATTTTGGAAAAATCGTACCAATAGCTGCGATTGCGATCGAGGGAGACGTAGCCGTTCGTCAAGTACAAGTCCAGCGTGCCATCGTTGTTCAAATCCCCGAACTGCGCGCCAAAACTCCAGCCGCCGAGTTCGACGCCGAGATCGCGGGCGAGGTTGTCGTATTTCAGAGCGTCGCCCGAGGTGCCTTCCTTGGGCACCCACAAATTGTTCCCCTGGATGAGGACGCCTTCTTCGGAAATGTTGGACACGTAGACGGAGTAGCGGCCTTGATTGAAAATGTCGCCAAAGGCGGTGTTCATTCCACTCTTGGGCGCGAAACCCACGCCGGTTTGCTCGCCGACCTCGTGAAATTGCTTGCCATCATTGAAATATAGTTCGGAGACGCCGTAATCGTTGGCGACGAAAAGGTCTGGATGGCCAGAGCCACGGAGGTCAGCGGCAGACGCGGCCAGCGCCCAACGATGGCTGTTGATGCCCACTTTGGCGCTGACTTCTTCAAACTTGCCGTTCCCCAGGTTATGAAACAAATACTTGCGGCCGCCGTTTTTGGCGTATTCAAAGCTGTCGGGCATCATACGAGTGTTGGCGAGATGCCATAGATCGACATCATCGGCGTAGTAACCGCCGATGAAGAAATCCAGCAGGCCATCGCCGTCATAGTCAAACCAGAGAGCCGTGTTGGCGTTTACCCACGGCGGAAGGCCGGCCTGCTGCGTGACGCGAGTGAAACCGTGGCCGGCGTCGTTGTGAAACAGCTCCGGGCGGCCCCACTTAATGAGCAAGAGATCTTCGTAGCCGTCGTTGTCGTAGTCGCCCCACACCGCGCCCATAGAGACGCCAACTCCCGGCTGGTTCACATTGGCCACGCCCATCTCTTCAGCAACGTCTTTGAACGTGCCGTCGTGAAGATTGTGGTAGAGAGCGTTCTTGCTGCCTTCGGCGCTGTTGGTGACATAAATGTCGGGCCAGCCGTCGCGATCGAAATCGACGATCGACACCGAAGCGCCCATGGAAGCGACTTGCGGCATGATGTGATCCAGTTTGGGATCGAGCGTAGGGGCTTGATGGACGAAGTTGACCCCGGCTGCGTGGGAGACTTCCTGGAAGTAGAAACCGTGGCGGCCTAGCGCGGTTTGCGCATCGAGCTGCGACTTCGACGCGTCGCGGCGAGCCTCCCATCGTTTAATGGCTATCGGAGAAAGCACCAGCGCAACGAAAACAATGCTGAGAAGAATTCTTGCCATCGGGTGCCGGGTCACTGGTGAGCGGTTCTCCTCAACGAATTCTGGAAGACGTCAGGCGTAATGTAGCGCGTGTGGTAGTTCTGCCAATCTTCGGGATGCTGGCGATAGACCCACTCGTCTTCAAGGCGGCCAGGCGGCGTGGTGTACTCGTTCTTGGCGTGATACGGCAAAGGCAAGACGCTCTTCGAGAACGTGGAGTTAAAGTCGCCGTCCTTGATCCAGCCGTCGCCCATGATGATGAAGTCGCGCAGCCAGCCTTCGGGCGGCGGTGGTTGCTCGGCAAAGCGGAGCGACATCTCGTCGCCGGAGTTCACGATCACGTAGCGGTCATCGATGTGATCGAGAAGTTCGCGAACGTCGCCATAGCGCGTGTAGTAGCCGATGGCATCGCGCCAGCGCTGCTTTGATCCCAACATTTTGTAATAGTCGGGGACTTCCGGCGCCGGTGGACCGACCTCGGGCCGATTGATGATCGAATAGCCGCGATAGTGAAGGTCCGCGACGGTGGGATTTAGTTTGGTCGTCTTGACGTTCGCGTCGGGCAATCCTTGCGCCCATTCGATGCAGTCCCAGTAAATCTCGAGGTTCGTTCGCAGACGCACGCGGCGTGGCGTGCCGGGACGGAAGATGTTTGTGAGATTAAAGAGAATCGTCTTCTTTCGGCCTGCCGGAAACCCGAGATTCGATTGCGCCACCGCCCAGCCTCCGTTGCCGTCGGGGACTTCGACGCTGAGGCCGTGAGCATGCCAGCGATTGCCCTGAGTAATGGCGACGTTGAGCGATGATTCGGTGTCATGAATGGAGCCCTGCGCGACCAGGTACAGCGGGCCACTTTTTGGCGCGTCGTCGCCAAGGTCAACTTCGAGGTAGTGATCGCGGGTGATGCCCTGGTACTGGCCTTGCCCGAAGGAATCGATAGCCTTTCCATCGAGCGTGCTGACGATGTCGGTCACGTCGGTGCCGTTGTCGTCGGTAGCGCGAGCGATCTTGTGTGGGGTTGCAACGGTGGTGAACGCGAGCTTCGGTGGAGGAATTGAGAAACGCTCATCGACAAAAATTTCTGTTCCGGCGGGATGATCCACGGTCATCAGGCCAATGTAGTCGTAGTAGTAGACCTCCCACAGCTCGGCAGTGATGCGGAGATCGTAGTAGCCGTCGTGTGGAACGAGCTGGTCGCGGCGAATCTTGTACCACTCGCCGGTCGTAGCGATGCTTGCCGAGCCAAGCGTGTTGATGCGCAAGCCGATGGCGGAGCCCCAGGGCACGGCGTCCTTGATGAACTCCATTTGTTTGCCGTTGTAGGCGAAAAGGAACGGGCAACTGGCCTTCAGGCGCTGCTCGGTCACCACGTCCTGGTCTGCTTTGACGCCAAATTCGGCACGGACGGTGCCATTGGGCCAAACGACGCGAACGACTTCGGCGCTGGTTTGCCCGCCCAAGCCGAAATGGAGTTGCGGTCCGGTGATTGGCTGCTTTTGCACCAGCAAGCCGGAGCGGATTTCGATTTCACCGCCGATGCCGAACGGATTGATGCGCTGGTCGCCGACGGCTTGCTTGGCATGCGGCCGAACGACTTGCCAGTGATAGTTCTTCGATCCGTGATTGACGGCTTGCACCGGCTGACCGTCTGCGTCAAAGCCCAGCAAATCGAGGCGGCCATCGCTGCTGAGGTCGGCGATGTCTAAGATTGTGGCCGGACCGGACGGATGATCCATCAAAACAAATTGGCCCTTTTCGTCAGCGAGCCAAATCAGCGGGCCAGCTGCGTTTCGAGTTGCGTCCACCGAGACCGGACTGAGAATCAGATCGAGGCCGCCGTTGTTGTCCAGATCGGCGACGCGCAAGCGCACTTCGCCGGCGAGATACGCGGCAGCATTCGGGACTCTGGCGATCTCGGTCGTCTTCCAGCCTTTTCCTCCGGCATAGGAGACGCTGACGATCGCGCCGTCGGTCTGGACGGCTAGTAAATCGAGAACACCGTCGTTGTCCGTGTCGGCTACGTTGATCGCCTGGACCGGCTGCAAACCGGCAGGCAAGGAAACTTCGCGGAATTGGCCCTGCCGCTCGTTGTGAAAAATGTGAAGGCGGCCGGAACCATCGATGAGAGCAGCATCGGCGTTGCCGTCAGCATCGAAATCCGCCCAGGCAAACGCGCGCAGGCCGGTGACTCCCGCGAAAGGATGGATCGGCAGGAAGGTGTCGTCGCCGTTGTTTCTCAGAACCAGCGGGGAACCGTCTTTTGCGCCGAGCACGATATCAAGATCGCCGTCGGCTTCGATGTCAACGGCCCATGCGCCCGTATAGCGCGCGTTGGTGACCGTCTTCGACAATTTGGTTTGTGACGTGACGTCGGTAAACGACTTTGGATTGTCTTGGCGCAGGAAGCGCACGCCACCCGCACCGGCCAGGACGAGGTCGGTCTTGAAATCGTAGTTAAAATCGACTTGCAAAATACCCTCGGGCGCTGGGGGCACAGCGGTTGGTCCGCCGGGGAACGGAAACGTGGCGCCGGTGGACAGACGAACTTCGCGGCTATTTGCTTCGGCAACGACGGGCACTCCTTCGCTGCCCAACGCGATGGCTCCGATCCACTTCCAAGGGCCGCCGCTAGGATTTGTGACCGGCTGAGGCGTGAAGGCGAGAGCGGCGTCGAGCGGCGCCGGCGCGAAGACGGGTGACTCCAATCGCAGAAAATGGGTAAACGGCTCGGCCTCTTCGCCAGGCGGCGCCTTGAGGACGGCCAGGCTCTCGCGGAACTCGGGCACGCGCATGAGCACGTTGCGGAGAAATGTCGTTCGCGTTGCGGCTGAGTGAGGATCGGCACCGGCTGCCGCCGCCTGCAAAGCGGCAAGCTGCTGCTTTACTTCCGGCGGCCATGCGGCGGATCGCGCACCGACTTGCGTGACGACCGATCTTAGCGTGGCCGAGTCGCCGCGTTTTGCAGCTACACGGCCCAACTCCAGCAACGCCGCCAGATTATCCGGCTGGGCCACCAGAATCTTTTGAATCAGGTCCTGAAATTCCGCGTCGGCGTTCGGGCCTCCCTGGCGCTCGATTTCTTCCGCAAGGTGATAGGCGGCGCGGAAATTGCGTGGATCAATCTCCGTGGCTTTGCGCCAGGCGGCGATGGCTTCGGCGGAATGGCCGCGGCTGCTCTCGAGAACTCCCAACAGATCGTAGATTTGATCGTTGTTCGGAGCCAGAGCGCGGGCACGCTCGAGTCTCTGCGCGGCGGCATCAAGCTTTCGCTGGCGCAACGCGAGGACGCCCCAGTTCGCCCAGCCGGCTGGTTCTGCCGGCACGAGCTGGGTTACCTGCGCAAGGTTGCTATCCGCGTGAACGTCATCGCCCACTTGCAGCGCCGCCAAGCCAACATAGAACGCCGAAACGACATCGGCATAGGTCTTGGAGGATTTGTCAGACAGGTTGTTTGTCGATCGGCATCCTACAAACGCAGCGACCAGAGCCACAACTACGACCGCGCGCGCGAGTACGCGAGTAGCAGCCGGCGTGAACCCCCTCGTTTTCATGGATGAGCTGCAAATATACATAAGTTGCGGCCCAACTCCTAACCCTGCGACCCTTCAACACCTTTTCCACTTTGCTGCAGTTGCCGCTTCTTGAACGCGCGCTTCTTTGCCGCCGCGCTAAACCACAAGAACCCGACGCCCAAGAAAGGCAACAGGTAGAGAAGCAAGTCCCACTGGCCGTATCCCGGCGGAGTAGCTTCCACCTGGGCCAGCGCCTCTCCGCCTCCGCTCGCGCTTTGCACAATCAGACGAACGCGCCAAAACTCCTGCCGGTCGAATAGCACCTCGGTCTTGTACTCGACCTGGCCGCGCAACTTTTCCGGCGACATGTTGTACATCACTTCCGGAAGGCGTCCGTTCACGGGCTGGATGCCGATCTGGAATTTCAGGTCGCTCGGGATCGTGCCGCCCGGTGGCGCATCCACCAATACGAAAAATGGGCTGCTGATGCCGATGTCGGGATGCGTCCAGAGGGAGACGACGCAGGGTCCCACTCGCTGATCGACAATGATGGGGAAGGGAGGTCCATTGTGCGCGGCGGCGGGCAAACTCAAAACCAGCGAGAGCAGCGGGATCGAGAGCCAGATACGCCACCCTCGGATTGTGCGTTGTCGCCGAATCAGCATCGTTCGCAACCGTTAGCCTTTCTTCAATTCGATCTACCCGCCCATCAGCGTGGCGCGCATCTCCATCGGCTGGAGCATCAGCCAAATTGAGGAGAGCCAAATCAGCAGGCACACCGCTGCCCAGGGAACGAAAGCGCGCATGGGGTGATCGGTGGAATCCTCTTCCGCCAGCCGGTGTGTCACCACCAGGGATCCCGCAAATCCGAGCAGCAGGAATCCCATTTCCAGCGGCTGCACAAACCTTGTGGGAATGCCAGTCAGCGTCCACAGAGGAGTGCCCAGCACTCGCCAGCCGAGACTGGCCACAGCAGTTTGGGTTACAGGTATGAACGTGAGAAGCCCTGTAAAAAAATGAAAGCCGTAGTGGGCCAGCCACATTCCGAAACCAAGGGGGACCAGCGCGTAGCTATATCGCACCGCCAGCGGCAGGATCGCGCGCTGACTGCCGCCCAGCGCCCGCGTGAGCCAGGCAGCCAGGCCCAACAGCAAAGCGGGTTCTGCAACCAAAACAAATGCGAAGATCAGGCCAAGGACGGGTGCTTCATGGCTCACGTGCAGGAGCTTTCCGAGCCACTCCTCGAGAGCGTACACCGGGCTGACCATGCCAAACGCGTTCAGCAGAGCGCCGAAACTAAATACGATCGCGAGCGCCGCCAGATCCTTACGACGCGAGAAACGCCCGATGCCGGAGCGCAGCGGATCGATCATCAGTTCGGCGCCGGGAAGACGGCTGGTGATGCCGACGTTGTCGTGCGGGCAGGCGTGAACGCAGTCCAAACAGAAGGTGCAATCCATATTGCCGACCTTGCGCTGCTGAAATAGCGCCAGCTCACAACCTCGCTGGATAACGACGAGATTGTTCGGGGGCGTGTGCCGGCCGCGGATGCAATCTTTCGTCTTGCACCGGACGCAGACATCGTGATCGCGTACCTGGACCTCAAGCGGAGAGAGCGTTGAGGCTATGAAATTGAATTGACCGATGGGGCAAACGAACTTGCAGAAGGATGCATGTTTGAAGACGCCGTCGATCACTAGGACGGCGAGAAAATAGGCGACGATCAACCAGGCGGTCCACCATGGCGAAGACCAAAGGTCAAACAGCTCGTAGGTAAACAGAATCAGGATGAAAAGCGCTACGGAGAGCCACTTGTTGCGGAGCTTTTGAGGCCAGTTGAGCCACGGCCGAAAGAAGCGGCGGGCGGCATTACGGACCAGCATGAAAGGGCACGCCAGACAAAAGAAATTGCCGGCACAAAGCAAAATCAGGACCAGTGCACCACGAAAGTGGACCCAGGTGAGCACCGTGGCGAGATTTTTTGGCGCCAGCGCCGGCCCGAACAGTCCGTGAAGGATCATCACAACACTTACGATCAACAGCGGAATCTGTAGAACGGTTCGCGAGTGGCGCCAGAGCAGAAAATGGCTGAGGCCCGGCACGCGCAGCAAGTCAAAAGCAGGCGAATCTGGGATCACCGCTAGCGGGTTGGAAGTTGGATTCGACAACGTGGTTAGCTTGCCCGAACACCCTTTACATCGAACTGGCGCTCGAGCTTTTGCCCGTCAGCGAGCGTGATGTGGAGAAGTATGACCCAGTCGCCTGCCATCGTGAAGGCGATCTGCCCCTGGTAGCGTCCTGGAGCGACCGCCTTCGCGTCTCCGAACGCAGGACTCATGCCCGGATGCGACATGTCCGCCTCGAGCTCGATGTGGGCAGCGGTGATGGTGTTGGCCTTGGCATCCGTCAGCGAGAGCGTAATGGTTGCGGGACCCACACGGGGCGGTTGCGGACTGATTGCGCGCTCAATGTTGACAGCTGGGGCGGGACTGGTTGAACGTGAGCAGCCCCCGGATCCCACGGCGACAAAACAGGTCAACGCGAGCAGCATTCGCCATGCCGCTCGCAATGCGTTTCGGCTAGGCTGCGGAGGGCGCCGCTTTTGCGGCATCTTTGTTCCACTCACACGAGCAAACGGCATGGCCCTCTTCTCCCACCGGCGGGAACATATGGTAATACATGCCGATCACCATGGGGATGAACACGATGGTGTTGTAGAAGAGGTGTAACTCGACACGCGGGAAGAACAATTGCAGAACGCTGCACGGTACGGGCTTACCCCAGTAGTTGTGGTGTGTCGTCGCTTGAATGATCAGCAGAAGGTGCTCGATGTGATGCCAGAACTGGATCACCAGCGCCACCGTCCACCACTTGCGGCCCGTTCCCGTAAATCCTTTGCGCAAAACCCAAATCCCGATGAGCATCACCAACGCGTAAAAGTAGTGCAGCACTTCGGACTTGATCAGCCAGGGGTAGAAAAGACCGATCATACCGTTGGCCTTGGGCCGCGGCCATCCCATCACGTAGATCTGGTAGGCCTGGAAAAGATGCTCTCCCCAGTGTACGAGCACGACGGCCATGAAAATCTGCAGCGCGCGCTCGTGCCACTTGGAGTTGAGTTTCTCGTAGAAGCTGGAGCCAGCATCAGACGCCAGATGAGCGCTGTGGATGCTGGGAGCAGAAACCGCCATGGGATTGCCCTCCGTGGCTTAGAATGAGCAAGAAAGTTGGAGCCAACTAAGGATAACCTGGAATATCCCACGCGTAACTGTTTCGGTTCAATAGTAGATTTATACTAGAGCTTGTGTGGGGTCGTGGCTAGATGGGTCCGTCAACCTGGCGGCTAAGTCTTCTCATCTGAAAACGCTATTGACCCCACCCTCTGCACAGTCGAGAATGTGGGGACGCTGGGGCGTATCGCACCGCACGTATGGCCCCTCCGCTGGAGGCTGTAACCAAAATGTCAGAGCGCCACGTTGTCGCCAATCAGAAGCACATTCTGAAGAATCAGAAGACAATTCTCAGCAACCAGGGACAGATCAAGGCGAACCAGGAAACGATCAAGAAAAATCAAGCCGCCATCCTGAAGAATCAGAAGCAGATCCTGGCTGCCGTCAAGAAATAGCATCCGCAACGCCCGCCCGTAGACGTTCACACCGCCCTAGTATGTTTATGTTATTGCCCCTGCTTTTCTGCGTACTACAATCACGCCAATCTGGTCGATGGCTGACTTCGTATTCGCTGCGCCGTAGAGATTTTCGATAACGTCGAGGAAGCGCTGCGTCAGCCGCCTCTGCGGCGGTTGGCGATTAGCGCGCATTGGCAGCTTCGGGGTGCCGCTGCCTAAATCCGATAGCACGGAGGTTTCATTGAGAACGTTCTTGACGTGTTTCGTACTGCTTGTTCTTTCGTCTGCAGGGATGGCGCAGGATCCAACGCCTCTGGAAATCGGTGGGGTCACGTTCTCGGGAAATATTCGCGAGCGCTACTACGCTTGGGATTGGTTTGAGCCGGCCACCGGGCAAAACCTCTACGGTTATTCCGGCACGCTCATGCGGTTCTCCTTTTCTCAGCAGAAACAAAACTACGACTGGAACATCGAGTTCGCGGTTCCCGTTCTATTGGGCGTTCCGAATCGGGCGGTGCAGCCCGCGCCGCAGGGGCAACTCGGCCTGGGAGCGGCGGACTACGCCGCAAATGACAACAACCAATACACGGCGTTCATTTTCCCAAAGCAAGCCTTCGTGCGCTTGAAATGGGATCACTCGAGTTTGCAGTTCGGGCGGTTTGAGTTCACCGACGGCAGTGAAGTTAAACCGAAGGATGCCACGCTGGCCTCGCTCAAGAACGACCGCATCGGGCAGCGGCTCCTCGGAACGTTCGGCTTTTCCGACATGGGGCGCAGCATGGACGGTGCCCACTATGCTTATTCCAATGGTGCGTGGAATTTGACGGCGGTTAGCGCGGTCCCGACGCGCGGGGTGTTTCAGGTCGACGGGTGGGGCTGGGTAGTGACGCCGATTACCTACGTTGCTCTGACGAAGCAAGCCGATTGGGGAGCAACTCACGCCGAGTGGCGCGTCTTTGGATTGTTTTACAACGACGATCGTACCGTGCTGAAGACCGACAACCGGCCGGCTCCAGTGCGTGCCGCCGATCACGGTGGCATCGACATCGGCACGTACGGCGGGCACTTCATCAGCGCGACCGCTACCAGCGCGGGCACGTTTGATGTGCTTGGCTGGGGCGCTTTGCAGAATGGCAGCTGGGGAGCCCTGACGCAGCGCTCGGGAGCGGGCGCAATCGAAGGCGGCTGGCAACCGAAGTTTGCCGAGCGGGTGCGGCCGTGGTTCCGAGGGGGCTACTACTACTCGAGCGGCGATGGCAACGCGGCCGATGGAACTCACGGCACCTTCTTTGCGGTCCTGCCCACTCCGCGCGTGTATGCGCGGTTTCCGTTTTTCAATTCGATGAACAACCGCGACGCGTTCGGAGAAGTGATGCTGCGCCCCACCAAGGATCTGACACTACGCGGCGACATTCACGGCCTCTGGCTGGCGAACAAAGCGGACCTTTGGTACACCGGCGGCGGCGCGTTTCAACCGTGGACGTTCGGCTTCAGCGGCAGGCCATCGAATGGAAACACGGGGCTGGCTACGCTGTACGACATCAGCGGCGACTACAAATGGCGGCACGGAATTTCCATCGGGCTCTATTTCGGATACGCGGAAGGCGGCCCGGTGATCAAGAAGATCTATCCCGTGAATAGCAACGGCGCGCTGGGCTTCACCGAATTGAACTATCGTTTTTAAGGCCGGAGCTGGAGCGTCGTCGAAGCTTCACATACGTGACCTATGCCCGATCAGGCGTCTGCTACCTCCAGCGACGTAACCGTCATCGGCGGAGGCTTGTCTGGCAGGGCCGCTGCTCTGCATCTCGCAAAAGCGGGCCTCAAAGTCACCTGCATTGAACTCACAGAAACCGTTCGCCAGCCTGTCGGCGAATCCCTCGATTGGTCGAGTCCTGAACTGTTGAATGCGCTCGGGCTACCTATGGACGAGTTGATAGGCACTCAGATGGCCACCTGGAAGCGGCATGTAATTCTGAGACTGCCCGAAGGCGCTCCGGAACACTACGTCCCGGTTCCCTGGCTTGGCCGCGCGCCTTTCCACGTCGAGCTGCGCACTTTGCACGTGGACCGTATGCGCCTGGACGGCGAACTGATGAAGACGGCGGTCGAGTGCGGCGTCAGGGTGGTTCAGGACAAGGTCGTTCGCATCGAAAGACGCGGAAAACGAGTTCATTGCGTCCTCACGGCCAGCGGCGAGCGCTTTTCTTCGCCCTGGTTTATCGACGCCTCAGGCTTCAACACGTCTTTACTGGCTCGCGAGTTCAATCTTCGCTCCATTCCGTATGGGCCCACAAAAGTGGCGATGTGGACCTACTTCCCGGTAACCGACGCGATCGAAGGGACCACGCTGTACATGCAACCCAAGCCGGCAGAATACCTGGAATGGATTTGGGAAATCCCTATCAGTCCCAATGTGTGAGCGTGGGGTATGTCACCACGGGTGCGGCGATGAAAGTGAAACGTGAGGAGGGACTGTCGGTGGAGGAGATTTTCCGGCGGCAACTGATAGGTTACTCGCGTTTTGCAAACTTGCTGCAGGCAAACGCGTTAAACGCACCCAATGTGACGTCCTTCCAGTCTCGCGTCTACGTCGGGGTAGCCGGGCCCAATTGGCTGATCGTCGGCGAGGCCGCATCCATGGTGGATCCCATAACCTCCAACGGAGTTACCGCCGCGCTTAGGCATGCCGCGGAGGCATCCGCATTAATTCTAAAGCACGGCAAAAAAGGCAAGCTTCCGCTCCGCGAAAGTGTCTCGTACAGCAGCCGAATCGTGCAGATGGCAAGGTTTTTTAACAGCGGAATCGAGAACATCGTCTACGAGCCGCCGGTCAGGAATCGCATCGGGATACGGCACTCGGGAACTCTCTACATTAGTCCCGCCTGGGTCATGAATCTGCTTTACGCGCGTCTGGAACCACGGGGTCTGCTTTCGACGTTCCTGTTTGGTTTGGTTCTCAAATTTTTCCGCGCTGCCGAGTGGGTCTTACATCAACTGTGCAAGTGGTTCCCGCTCAAAACTGAACTGCAGAATGAGGCGTCTCGTTGAGAGGTCCATTTCATGTATCTATTGACTAGCGGAACGGGATATCCCGTATTGTTCATCCACGGCATGCCGACCAGCAGCCGGCTTTGGAGCGGCATTATTGACAGGCTCCGCGACCGATTCACTTGCCTCGCTGTCGACTTGCCGGGCCTGGGGAGAACTCCCCAAATCCCATACGGCCCAAAGCAACTGGAAATGCTCGCCCGACAGATTGAGCAGATTCGTTTGGAACATAACATCGACAAATGGCACGTGGTCGGCCATGACGCCGGCTCCGCTGTCGCCGTCCACTACGCATTCCTCTTTCAAGAACATGTGGACCGGCTGGTTCTCCTGTCTCCGGCAATGTTTCCCGAGTTGAAGCCGTTTCCTCTTTTCCGGCTCATTCGCATTCCGGTCATCGGCGAGATCCTCGCACCGGTCGTGAACGCTATTTTCTGGAACGTCGCCATGCGCTACGCGCTGGAAAAAGACAAATCCACGTTGCGGAATGTCGTCAGAGATTTTCGCGCACCGTTTTCGGGCTTCTTGGGAGCTTGGCGGTTGATGTCGGTGCTCCGCTTTGGAGACCCCGAGGAGGTTTTGGCTGCTGTGCCTGCGATCCTGCCGAAACTTTTGGTCCCCACGCTGATTTTTCATGGCTCGCGAGACAAGGCCGTGCCGCAGAAATTTGCACTGCAAGCCTCCGCCTTGATCCCTCAGTCCAAAGTCGTCATGGTCGACTCAGGACATTTTATTCCGCTGAGCAATCCCGAGGCGATTTCCAAAGAACTCCGCCTCTTCTTTGAGGGCGCGCCTGCCTAGATCAGACTGTTCCTAAGGGATGGACATCCGCTACCCTTAATTCCTGGAACCAGTTACAGATCATTGACTAAGACGCGACTGAATTACGTTCGGCGCTTTCTTGCCGACGGTGCGCTCAATCGGATAGTGTATCTGTCTTGCGTCGGCTTTAGGTCACGACGAAATTTCATCGAGATACTGAGGAAGGAACAAGCATACATGCCCTTACAAGTGTTTACGCGTTCGATTCGTAGGAATGCTTTTGCGGCTTTGGCGATCGGAGTTTTTTCGCTTCCGCCTTTGGCCATGCGCGCGCAGACTTCCGCGACCTCACCGACCGCTTCTGAAGATCCCGCTGCTATCGATCAAGAGTGGCAGAAGGCCAGCGCGAAATACGATGGCCCGCGGGCGGCGATCCTCAAGGATGTCGATCTGGTGGATCACCAAGGCCCGTTCCGCCCTGACTGGCAATCGCTGGAAGGTTATGAGGTTCCGGAGTGGTACAAGGATGCGAAGTTCGGCATTTTCATCCACTGGGGCGTCTATTCCGTTCCGGCCTTCGGCAGCGAGTGGTACCCGCGGGACATGTACCGGCCGGGCTCGGAGGAATACAAGCACCATCTGGCGACGTATGGTTCGCAGGACAAGTTTGGCTACAAAGACTTCATCCCGATGTTCAAGGCCGAGAAGTTTGACGCAGCCGCGTGGGCACGTCTCTTCAAGGAAGCAGGCGCGAAGTATGTGGTACCGGTAGCGGAACATCATGACGGCTTCGCGATGTATGACAGTGGGCTTAGCGATTGGACAGCGGCGAAGATGGGCCCGCGCCGCGACGTGATCGGCGAGTTAGCAAAGGCGGTGAGAGCGGAGGGTCTTCATTTCGGGGCGTCGTCGCACCGCATCGAGCACAACTTCTTTCTGGGTGTTGGACGTGCGATTCCATCGGACATTAACGACCCTAAGTACGCGGCGTTCTACGGGCCGGCGCACGTCTGGCTCGAGGCCAAGAGGGGCACGCCCTTGTCCAACGACTTTACCTACGTGTCTTCCGCGTGGACCGCGGATTGGCTGGCTCGGTCGGCGGAGATCGTCGAGAAATATCATCCGGACATCATGTATTTCGACTGGTGGATCGGGCAGTCTTCGGCGCGGCCGGATCTGACACGCTTCGCGGCGTTTTACTACAATGCGTCGCTGAAATACGGCGACCACGTGGGCGTCATCAATTACAAGGACTACGCCATCCAGGAGCACGCGGCTGTATTGGATCTGGAGCGTGGGCAGCTCGGCGACATCCGCCCTTCGTACTGGCAAACCGACACTTCAGTGAGCAACAAGTCTTGGGGCAACATCAAGGATGACACCTTCAAATCGCCGGAGTTCGTCGTGCATCAATTGATCGATATCGTCAGCAAGAACGGGAATCTGCTGCTGAACATCGGTCCACGCTCGGACGGCACGATACCGGAGGAAGTCCAGCAGGTGCTGCGGGATGTGGGATCATGGCTGGCCGTGAACGGTGAGGCTATTTACGGTACGCGCCCGTGGAAGCTTTACGGAGAGGGTCCAACGAAGGTTGCGGCGGGATCGTTTCACGATACCGATACGGCAACTTACACGGCAGCGGATTTTCGCTTCACCACCAAAGGTGACACGCTTTACGCGATCGAAATGGGTTGGCCGTCTGGCGGCGAAGCGGTTATACGCACTCTCGGAGACACTGTAGGAGCGAGGAAAATCAAAGCGATTGACTTGCTCGGCTCTAGCCGCAAGCCCCAATTCCAGCAGAAGCCGGACGGCTTGCATATTCAGGTTCCAGCACAGCCTCCGGGGAAGTTCGCCTACGCGTTTAGCATCGCGTTTGAGTGAGTCGCAGACGCACAGCGCGGACGAACTTGGAGGATGCTCGCCGCGTCTTACGTGCTTGCCCGCGATTCAAGCCGGGACGTTGACGTTCCGCGGTTTGGAGCCCCAGAATGAATAGACTGCAATCACTATGTAAGCGACCAAAGGCACGGCGTACGCGAGCGCAAGGCTCTGCGTTTTCACGGAGATGAAACCCATCAGCGGCGGCAGAATCGCTCCTCCCACAATTGCCATTACAAGAAGTGAACCGCCCAGTTTGGTGTTCGGTCCGAGGCCCTTCAACCCGAGAGCAAAGATCGTCGGGAACATGACAGACATAAAGAAACTGGTAAGGAAAACGCACCACAATCCGAGCCAGCCGGGCATCACTACAGCAACGGCCACAAGCACGATATTGCCGATGCCATAGGCGCCCATCAGCTTGCTGGGACTGACAAAGCGCATCAGCCAGGCGGAGGCAAAGCGGCCTACGCCAAACGCAGCCAGCGTACCAGTGAGGAAATAGCCAGCGACCTTTTCTGGTTGATGGGCGTACTCCTGAACGTAGGATATGAAGTAACCCCAAGTTCCCGCCTGTGCGCCAACATAGAAAAACTGCGCAACAACAGCCAGCAGAAAATGCCGATGGCGGAAGAGTTCGCTAAAATGTCCACGGTCGCCGGACTGGTCTTCGCGCTCGCTGTGAATGGAGGGGAACTTCGTGCGCCAGATGAGCAACGCCCAGACGAAAGCGATCGCACCGATCACCAGATAGGGCTTCACGACACGCAGGGTTTCGGAGCGAAGGTAGGCTTCGTACGTGTGACGTGCTTGCTGCACCGCGATTTCCTGTGGAGTTAGTTCGACGCCGGAAAAAATGAAGATGGTGCCAATCAGGGCTCCTGTGATCGCGCCGAGGGGATTGAAAGCCTGGGCAAAGTTCAAGCGTCGTTCCGAACTGTCCGCGTCACCCAACTGGGCGATGAAGGGGTTGGAAGCAGTTTCCAAGAACGACAGGCCACTGGCGATTACGAATAGAGCGAAGAGAAAGAAGCCGTAGCTTCCGGCAAGCGCTGCTGGCCAAAATAACAAGGTACCGGCTCCAAAGAGAACGAGGCCGGTGACAAAACCCGATTTGTAACCAGCGCGGCGCATCAAGAGCGCAGCGGGCATGGCCAGCAGAAAATATCCCACGTAAAAAGCGGACTCCACCAAGCCAGCCTCAAAGCGCGAGATGGCGAAGGACTTCATGAATTGCCGAATCAGCACGGCATTGAGATTGTTGGGAATGCCCCAAAGAAAGAACAGAACGGTGACAAGAATGAAGGGAACGAGGTGTCCTGCGGGGAAGAGCCGGGATTCCGTCGGTGAATTCAACGGCGCGGACTTTTGGGATTCGGAATTCATCTCACTCACTTTCGCCTATCGAAGACTCAATCCAGGCTGATCATGATCTTTGTAAATCGTTGCGGCGACTCACTCCACTGTTGAAGGATGCTCGGAGCTTGCTCGATAGGAACAATCGTGCCGACCGCTTGCTCCACTGGAAACTTTCCGTTCTCGAGCATCTTGATCACGCTGGCAAAATCTTCAGGAAGGGCGTTCCGCGAGCCCAGAATGTCCAGTTCCTTTTGGACAAAGAGCCGGGTTTCGTAGGCAACCGGCTCTTTCGCATAGCCAATATAGACGACGCGTCCCGTGAAGGCGACTTCTTCGACGGCGGCGCGAAATGTCTCGGGCAGACCGATGGCTTCGATCACCACGTCAGGTCCGCGATTTTCCGTTAGTTGCAGAAGACGATCGTGGAGGGACTCGCGCGCCGTGTTCACGGCATGGGTCGCACCGGCGCTCTTGGCAATCTCCAATTTGCGATCGTCCAGGTCCACGGCAATCGTCAACGCTCCGGCAAAACGAGAAGCGGCAATCGCTCCCAGCCCCACGCCGCCGCACCCGAGGACCGCGACGACGTCGCCGGGTTGCACCCGTCCACGAGCTACCGCGTGAAATCCTACCGTGAGCGGCTCGACAAGGCACAGTTCCTTGATGCCGAGATTCGCTGGATAGAGTTTTTCCGGGGGCATCCACATCTGCTCGAGCAAGCCACCGTCACGCTGAACTCCTAAAGTCTCATTAAACTGGCAGGAGTTTGGACGCCCGCGCAGACACGCAGCGCATTTGCCACAATTCGTGTACGGGGAAAGAGTGACGTTCGTTCCGGGCTTCAGATCGGGGCGCGATTCATGCGGTTGCAGGATCGTGGCGGCAATTTCGTGACCCGGGATTCGCGGGAAACGCACCAGGGGGTTTTTGCCGCGATACGAATTCAAATCGCTCCCGCACAATCCGATCATCCGAATGCGAAGCAAAACATGTCCCGGCTGCGGCTGGGGTTCCGGAACATCTTCCAGGATGGCGTCGCCCGGTTTCCGGATGACGAGTGCTTTCATAAGGCGAGTCCGTGTGCGCCTTGCGGCAGATCAAGCCAGATTCGACGATAGTCTCGACGCATATAGTGCCAGAGATGATGATGCGAGTCGATGCAAGCATCAGGCTCTCCAACTGACATCGGTCGGAGCCTGCCCCACATAGCCATTTCGAAAGCAATAGCACACCTCTTTCAATTTACGGATAGCGATTTGCTTGGGAAAGGACAGCGGTTGCCCTTAGATGGGTGACCTTTCAGACCGACTTACTCTCTTACCATCGGAATGCTCTTAGTTGCTCACCAACATCACCGGAGTATTTCCAATGTTGACGAAGCCGTTGACTACCGGATTGGAAGACCCGTCAAGAGTGCGACAGTTTACAAAAGATGTGGTGATGGATTTGTTCGTCAGAGGATTCCAGATTATCTGCGCGCTTGTTCCGTCGGCTAGCGTCAAAGTTGCTGACCAAGTTCCATCGCCGGCCTGAATTAACGGGCTTGTCTGAGTTGAGCCAGCCAGCCAGTTGTATAACAGCCCGTAAGCCGTGCCTGCCGGAGTTATTCCGCCGCCGGAGCTCCACAACGTGCCGAAATTTTTTGTGTTGTCCCATTCGTACCAATAATATCTCGCGACTCCGGAACTCCACATGAACAAGTGCTGTTGGGCCATGTAAGCTATCTTTTGCTCATCCGTCAAGCCCGCAGGGCCAAGCGTTGCGTTATTTCCCCAACTGCCCTCCGTAAACCAGAGCGGCTTCGAGGAAATGCCGTAAACCTGCTGCAGCGTCTGAATTGCAGCAATCAACCCCGGCAAGTACGAAGGATAGATTGTCGTGTCGGCCGTGTAAGCGTGGTACGCGACAACATCCTGGTAGGCCGACCCGCCTGCCGCCCAGTAACCCGCCAACCATCCGACGGTTGGAGGGTCGTCGCTTCCGGCGATGCCCGGACCGGTGATGATCGCATTCGGATCCAGCGAGCGAATGACGTTGTACGCGGTTTGTGCCATCGTCACCATCTGCGCTTCTGTCCCGGTCCAATACAAGGAAGAATCGGGTTCGTCCCAAAGTTCGTAGTAAGAAATCTTCGCCGTCGAACTTGCCAGCGAATGCTGCACGAGCGCCGTGACAAAGGCTGCGTACTGTAAATTGCCTGTACTGATGTCCGAAGGCGGGCTGGTAAAGCTCGCGCCACCTCCCGCCCATATTGGTACGCGGCCAAGCGTGTAAAGCACTGGCTTGTTGCTGGCGTAAGCCTCGGCTAGCCATGCGTCGAGGGGAGCAAAATTGTAAACACCCTGACTCGTTTCCATGTCCGACCAGGACACACCGGCATCCCACAAGCGTAACGGGCCGAACGGAACTGATGGAAAGTGGGTCGCGGAACTCGTCATGACTGCCATCCCGAAGAATGCACTCGGAAACGGAGAAGCCGAGGCTATCGGAGGAAGTTGGGGTGTCCACGTCCCCGCCTGCATCCATCCGGTGTTCAAACCGTCGTTGCCGGACGCGTAGACGTAGCTGTTCTTCAGCCCTGTGAACGTCGAACTGAACGTCAACGCGACATTCATCGTCAGAGTATTCCCGGACTTACTGATTGAGGAACCTGTTCCTGATAGCGTGCATTGGCTGTTTGACACCGTCGAGGCTGATCCCGGCGTTACCGGCGCAAGCAGCGTGCCTCCGCCATCGTTGTAGATGTACAACTGATTCCCTGCCGCCGCGTAGTACACCGAGCAGGATGCCGCCTGGTTCGCTGTAGTGGTGTTGAATAAGAGGTGCGTCGACTTAAGATCGAATAACCCGCTCGGATCGGTAATGACTGCCGAGAATGTTTGCATCACTCCGGATCCCGAGCTTGGTGTCAGCGTTCCCACGGTGGGAGGTTGCGGTACCCCGGTCGTCCAAGTCCCCTCCTGCACCCACCCCGTATTCGTTCCGTTGTTCCCTGACGCATAGACGTACACATTCTTCTGTCCGGTGAACGCCGTCGTGAACGTCAACGCCACATTCAGGGTCAGAGTGTTGCCCGAAGTGCTGAACGAAGATCCCGTCCCCGCCAATGTGCACTGGCTGTTTGACACGGTCGCGGTCGAACCGGGTGTGACCCCGGGGGACAACGTCGTCCCAGCATCGTTGTAGATGTAGAGCTGGTTCGCGCCCTCCGCGTAATACACGGAGCAGGACGAGGTCTGGCTCAAGCTGGTGCTTAACAGAAGATGTGTCGTCTTCAGGTCCGACTTGCCGCTCGGGTCCGTGATACTCACGGAGAAGGTCTGGGCCGTGCCAGATCCTAAACTCGGTGTCAGCGTTCCTACGGTGGGAGGCTGCGGTATCCCCGTCGTCCAGGTACCCTTTTGCACCCACCCCGTGTTATAGCCGTCGTTTCCCGACGCATAAACGTAGCTGTTTTTTTGCCCGTTGAAAGTCGAGGTGAATGTCAGCGCTACATTGAGCGTCATATTGTTGCCCGACGTACTTATCGAGGAACCGGTCCCCGCTAGGGTGCACTGGCTGTTCGACACGGTCGTCCCTGATCCGGGCGTCACCGGCGCAGACAGCGTCGTTCCAGCGTCGTTGTATACGAACAGCTGATTCGCCGCCACCGCGTAATACAAGGAGCAGGCTGACGCCTGGCTTAAACTCGTGCTGAACAACAGATGTGCTGTTTTCAGGTCGGACGCTCCGACAGGATCCGAGAGGAGCACGGCGAACGTCTGCGTCGCTCCCGTTCCTGCATTGGGCGTCAGGGAGACCACCGTTGGAGGCGGTGGTGTCACCGGCGCCCAAGTACCTTCCTGAACCCATCCGGTGCTCAAACCGTCGTTGCCCGACGAATAGATGTACGCGTTCTTTATTCCCATGAACGTCGAACTGAACGTCAGCGCCACATTCAGCGTCAGATTGTTGCCCGAGGCGCTGACCGAAGAGCCCGTTCCCGACACCGTACACTGGCTGTTCGACACCGTCCCTGCCGAACTGGGCGTAACGGCCGCCGACAATACTGTCCCGGCGTCATTGTAGAGATACAGATGATTCACTCCCACCGCGTAATACACCGAGCAGGCCGATGCTTGGTTTGTCGACGTGCTGAACAGGAGGTGCGCCGTCTTTAGGTCAGACAGCCCGACCGGATCGGAGAGGACCACTGAGAACGTCTGATTCAGACCCGATCCCCCATTCGGCGTGAGGGATACCACCACCGGCGGCTTGGGAGCGCTTGTGATGGTAAAGGTGAGCGGCGGAGACGTGCCCCCACCCGGTGCTGGATTCGTTACCGTGACATTCGCCGTGGCCGCGCTGGCGATGTCCGCGGCGGAGATTGCCGCAGTCAACTGCGTGCTGCCTACAAAAGAAGTGACTTCGGCTTTGCCGTTGAAATTCACTTGCGAGCTGGCCACAAATCCTGTGCCGTTCACGGTCAAAGTGAACGCCGGCCCACCCGCCGTTGTCGACGCCGGACTGACAGACGTCGCCGTCGGCGTCGGATTTGGCGCCACAACGGTGAAATTCACCGCCGCGGAAGATCCACCATTCGGCGTCGTTGTTGTCGATGGATTTGACGGATTCAGCACCGTGACCGGCACGAAGCCGCTTGTCTGCAGATCGGCTGAAAGGATTTGCGCAACCAACTGAGTTGGCGATACGTAAGTCGTTTGCCGGGCTGAGCCGTTCCACAGCACCTGGGCTCCGACAACGAAGTCGTCCGTCGCTCCGGTACCCGGCGTCCCATTCACCGTAAGCGCGAACGCTCCCGAAGATTGCAGCGCATTGTTCGGCGATAGCGTAGTGATAGAAGGCACCGGCGCCGGATCGCTGGGGCCGGTCACCGTGCTCGCACTCGTGCTCGCGATCGAGAGAGTCGTTGTGGCATCGCCCAGCAGGCTGATCGGAGTGCTCGACACGCAAACCAGAGTGGTGGTGTTGCAGCTATTTGGTTTGTTGTTGGATGTGGCGAACAGCATCAAATTGTCGCCCGGAGACAGATTCGCCGTGCTGATCGTGAACGTGAGAGAAGCCGGCTGAAGCGAGGCAGACGTGGTCGTCACGATCGCGTCCACGCAGGCGTTGTAGGCGTTACCGCTGCCGGTGCAACTTGCAACCGAGGAGGAAACCGCCGTGCCGTCCGTACCTAGGACGCCAAAGTTGAGGAACTCGAAATTGTCCTGGTTAAAGGGCGCATTCAATGTGACCGCGATCGTGCCTGGCAAGGAAGATACACTTAGAGTGGACGGAATCCGGAGGTTGTACAGATATCCGAACGACACATTGTCCGGCTGAAGGTTGCAGCCGGTGCAACCAGCCGAATCGACAAAAGATTCGACGAAACCCTGTACCAACGTGTTTGACCCGCTCTGGCTCGCCTGCACGTCGATCGAGTTGCCGGTGAATTGGGTCGGCTGGGAAAAGTACGTGACCTCGGCTGGAACGAGCAGCTTGCGTCCCGGTGTGGGCAGCACAGGGATCAAAACCGGGATGCTGGAAGGTGTCGGTGTGCCACCCGGTGCTGACACAGTTAGAGTGCCCGTTAGCGAAGCTCCCGGATCGCACGAGAGGCCTGCTAACAGATCAAAGCTGCAACTAGGCGGCGAGAACGATGTAGCATAGAGAAATATCTGATCGTTCGGTTGAAACGCGCCGGAACTCAAGCTGGTCGGATCCAAATCAAACGTAAGTGTCTGACCCTGGTAGGAAGATGCTTGGGTGAGAACTCCATCGATACAAGCAGAAGTGCCGCAGTTGGCGATCGCCGTGCCAAGACCGCCGGCGTCCACCGCATCCACGATGCCCCAGCCCAGGGGGGCCGAATTGTGAATGTCGAACGGCGCGGACACCGTCAGACTGAAAGGTTGTGAAACCGGCGCCGACCCGATGGTAACCACATAAAAGTACGCGAACACCGCGTTGGCGGAGAGGCAATCCTGCGGCGCATTCGAGACACAGCGGACACGAGTCTGCAGCGTAAAGGTGCTGGCGTCGCTTAGAGCGACGGTCACCGGATTACTTGCAAATACTTCGTTACCTGTGCCGAAATTCCCCTTCGGACTGTCGCGGCGGCTGGTTGCAAACGCGTGCACAGGCAAGAGCAGCAGTGCACCCAGACAAAGAACCGGGACCTTGGGCACCGGAAAGCACAAGCATTGCCGCATGACTAAGTTACTCCGCCAGGTCACCGAGGTTGATCAAACGTAACATCCAATTACCAGCTTGTAAAACTCATTTTCCGATACGTACAAATAGAGCTAGTAGCTAGATGACTCGACGGCCTCTCGTTCCCTCGAGTTCGTCCGATCTATAGTTGGTAAAGAGCCTCGGTGCCTTCCGGACTCTGCAGGCGTTCAACCAGCGCTCTCCGATGAATAGATGCGCACATTCTTCAGTCCCGTGAATGTCGAACTGAATGTCAGCACGTTCACCGTGAGGTTGCTACGCGCTGTGCTGATCAAAGAACCCGTTCCCGCCAGTGGGCATTAACTGTTCGACACCCTCGTTGCTGATCCCGGCGTCACCGGCGCCGATAATGTCGAACTGACGCTGTGTAGCAGGGTGTACACCGCGGCTTGACACCAATTGAAATAGAAAGTAAAAGAAAGGAAGCGAAAGTAGTCGTAATCTGGCCGCCGCCTTCATTTTCATCGGCGTGTGGTCTAGGGGGTGTGGTATGCGATTCATTCTTCGGACGTGCTTTGTCCTCGGCGTGAGCCTTCTATTTCTGAGTGGATGGGCGACTCCGCCGCTTCGCGCGCAGGCTTCCTACACCGCGCAACTGTCCGGCGTTGTTACAGACTCCTCCGGTGCGGTCATTCCCGGCGCAACAATCATTCTCACAGACGAAGCCACCAATATCGCGACTACCGTGAAGACAAACGACGACGGCGTGTATGTGCTGACGAACTTGCGCCCGACGACGTACACCATACGTGTCGACGCGGCAAATCTCGCCAGCCAGGAGCGCAAAGGTGTCGTCCTGGCGGTGAGTCAGCAGGCGACGCTGAATTTCACGCTTTCACCCCGCAGCACAACCATCAGCGTGACGGTGACCGAGCAGGCGCCGTTGCTGGACACCGGGAACGCGGCGCTAGGGACGGACGTGACGAACGAATACCTTCGGGACATTCCTCTGATCAATCGCAGCATGTTCGGCCTGGTGTTTACCGCCGGAGGTGTGACGGAGACGTCGGGTTCCGGGACGCAGGATTCTTATCCTTCGGGCACGAACTTCGTGTCGAATGGACAGCGCAACGCGACGGCAGAGGTGCGCTTGGATGGAGCTTTGACAAGCGCGCCGGAACAGGGCGAGGGCGGGACCACGAACGTGTACTACCAGCCGTCGGTGGAAATCGTGCAGGAATTCAAGGTCGAGAACAACAGCTTCTCGGCAGAATACGGCAACAATGGCGGGACGGTCATCAACTTGGTGCTGAAAGAAGGGGGAAACAAGTTCCACGGCAGCGGCTGGTGGTTTGGCCAGAGGTCGGCGCTGGATGCCAACGATTTTTTCAACAATGCCGACGGTGTTCCGAAGCCGGACCACTTGCGCGACCAATACGGCTTCTCCCTGGGCGGGCCGATCCGCAAGCAAAAAACCTTTTTCTTTTTGGATTTTGAAGGAACGCGAGAGAACGACCCCGTGGACTTCAGCGGCACGGTGCCCACCGACGATGAACGAAATGGAATTTTTACCAATACGCTGACGGCCGATCCAAATACCGGGTTGCCTGTTCAGCAGAAGATTTTTAATCCGCGTACACCGACGTGCGATGCCTCGGGAAATTGCACGCGCCCTCAGTTTGTTAACAACGTGATCCCCGCGCAATTCATCGATCCCATCGGCCAAGCGTTGCTGAAACTGTACCCGGAGCCCAATACGACGCCAGATCAGTTTGGGTTGAACAATTATCGGAGCACGACCTTGAGCCACGCGCCGGCTCACGCGTTCGACGTGAAGATCGATCATCATTTCAACGACAAGCAGCGGATCGCCGGGCGCTACAGCCAATCGTACAGCGAGTTCGATGTGCCGTTTGTGCTGGGCAACGGAAACTTTAACGACGGATTTACTTCATCGACGAGCGTGCACAACATCGGGTTGGAGCACAACTGGACGTTGACGCCGACGGTGCTGTGGACCAGCCGCTTTGCCCTGGACCGGGTCAGCGCACCCGTCAACACCTCTTTCGGAAGCAATACACTTGAGAGCGTGGGATTCCCGGCGATTTTAGCGAGCGCAAACGGGTTGGACCGAGTGCCGGCGATCCAGTTGGATGGCACGAACGGCTGGCTTTCCATGTTCACGCAGTGCTGCACCGACACGAAGTTCGCGCACACTTTGTATAGCTACTCGTCGGCGATCTCTTTTGTGCGGGGAAGACACACGCTGAAAGCCGGATTCGAGCAACGGGAATTCTTCAATAACTTCTGGCAGCCGAACTACCCGACCGGCATATTCAGTTTCCCGGAGAGCACGACCGCCTCGGTGCCCGGCGGCACTGATCCGACGGAGGGAAATTCGTTTGCGAGCCTGCTGCTGGGCTATGGCGATCCTGGCAGCAGCATGATCAACGTCTTGCCGCAGGTTGCGGACAAGTCGATGGAAACGGCGTTTTACGTTCAAGATGATTGGAAGATTTCATCGCGGCTGACGATCAACCTGGGCCTGCGCTATGAATGGAGCTCGCCGTACACAGAGCGGTTCGATCATCAGCAGTACAGCGACTTTACGGCAGACACAGGAATTTCCATCGTGCTGCAACCCGGGCAAGCGGCGACGGAACTAAAGGGCACCACAGTTTTCCCCGGCCAAGGCGGACTGGGAAGAAGCGTGCCGACGGATCGCAACAACTTCGCGCCACGCCTGGGGTTTGCGTTTTTGCTCAATCAAAAAACCGTGCTTCGCGGAGGAGTGGGCACGTACTACGGCTTGAGTCCAGCAACGAACTATCAGTATCCGGGAACGGCATTTGCCGCGAGCGCTCCGGTGCTTTTCACGCAAAACAATTTTCAGACGAGCTACGCGACGCTGGGAAACCCCTTCCCGCAGGGATTGCCAGTGCCGCAGGGGACCTCGTATGGACCGCTCGCCGAGTGGGGGTACGACAACGGCAACAATCTCGGCACCGAAGAGGCGCGCAATGCCGATATCTACCAGTGGAACCTCGGAGTGCAGCGGCTACTGCCGGGACAAATCACGATCGGTATCGACTACTCGGCGAATCGCAGCACACATCTGCCGTGGGGTGGATATTCGAGCACGCGCAATCGAAACTACATCCCATCCGACTTGCTGTCACAGATTAGCGCTCAGCAGCATGCCGCCGATCCGACCTGCGATGCCGACAGTTGCGTCTCCAACTATTTGCAAAATCCTGTAGCCAATCCGTTTCTCCCTTATTTCCAACCCGGGGGTATGTTCGCGGCTCAGGCAGCCTCACCCTACGCACTTTCGACCGTGCCACTTATCGATTTATTGCGGCCCTACCCGCAGTTCAGCGGGACGTTTCAGGGTCTGCCGAACTTCGGCGCGAATTCCTGGTATCACTCGATGCAGATCCGCTTTCAGAAACGCGCCAGCCACTACATCAGTTTTGAAGGCAACTACACGCTGTCCAAATCGACTGACGATTCTTCGATCGGCTTCAACGCCTTTGTGGGCGGGCTGAACCTGGGAAATCCTCAGCAACTCGACCGCCTGAACCTGGAACATGCCGTTAGCGCCAACGATGCAACTCACCGCATGGTACTGGCTACTATCCTAGAAGCTCCCATTGGCCGCGGACGGTGGATTGGCCGTGACATGAATCGTTTCCTCGACGGCGCCATCGGCGGATGGGCAATTGCGGGAGTCATTACGTTGCAGAGCGGCCAACCGCTAGCCATCGGGTTGGCCGAGCCGCGACTCGCCGACGGCAATCAGCGACCAGACGTTTTGTGTCCACAGGTTTCTTCCGGAATCAGTTATCACCAAGCAGCCGCCACCGGAGCTTCGGTGTTCAATGCGTCGTGCTTCGGCGATCCGGGTGACGAAATTCCAGGTAACGCTCCACGCTATTTCTCCAACCTGCGGGGAGACGGAATTCACAACACCGATCTGTCCATCAGCAAGGAATTCACGATCCGCGAGGGAATGAAGCTGCAACTGCGCGGAGAGTTCTTCAACTTTACGAATACGCCGAGGTTTGCGTTCCCGGATTTGGGCGTCGGAAGCGCCACTTTCGGGGAAGTCACTTCGACCGCTCCAGGAAGCGGGCCGCGCCACACGCAATTTGGCTTGCGCTTCGAGTTTTAGCACGTACGTGTGGAGGCGTCGCGGGACTAGGTCGTGTGCCTGACGACCGACCCCGCGATGCGGCCAGGCCACCGCAAAAAGGATTGAGTTCTTCAGTCGTTCCTCGATGCAAAGAGGAGATCATGGTTTATGCGACCAGTGCATCTGGTAATTGCAGCAATTACGGTATCTAGCCTGGCTTTCACCGGCACCTCGACAGCGCCGACGCAGGATTGGACGCATTACGTACGCATTGGTGCGTACGGGTTGCGATCCGACAATGCGGAAGCGATTGTGCGTAATGCGCAGGGCAGCCACGTCTTCGGCATCGAGGTCGATAACGATATCCCCGGGCGCTACGAGAGTTACCTCGACCCATCCGCAAAGTTGGCGGCGATACAAGCGGTAGCGCAGCGCGCTCACCAAGCCGGAAACAAAGCGTTCGTCTACATCGCGGGCACGGAATGCATCACGGCGCACGCCGATCAATCCGCGCATAGCGTGATGAAGGACCATCCGGACTGGGTGCAGAGAAAGATCACGGGTGAACCTGCGGTGTTCACTTCGGGAGCAGCATTTTGGATCCGGCCGGGTGATGAAGATGTGTGGGTTAGTCCGTATGCCCCGGACTGGCGCAAGACCTACATGCAGCGCGTTCGGCAAATCGCCGGGACGGGTATCGATGGCATCTACGTAGACATACCCTACTGGATGACGCATTTTGATGGCTGGGAGGATACCTGGGCGAGTTTTGACGATTACACGGTCGCGGCGTTCCGACGCGCGACTGGACTCGACGCTCGGCACGATCTAAAGCTGGGCGATTTTTCCGACGCAAACTTTCGCAAGTGGATCGATTTTCGAATCGACACTTTCACGGAGTTCGTTCGCGAAATTCGCGAGACTGCGCGTTCCGTGAATCCGGCGATCGTGCTAATTCCAGAGATCTATCCCGGAATCGAACAGGAAGCGGTGCGCGTCGGTGCGGATGTGTATCAGATGTATGGCGTAGTCGATGTCATCGCGCATGAGTATGAATTCGGCGCGGGCGAGCACATGGCGTCTGGGCGAACGCAGATCGATTGGTTTCTCTATCAGGCGGGAATGCTTTCGTTTCGTGCCTTCGCGCAAGGCAAGGCGACCTGGATTCTGAATTATTCGTGGGACGGCGATAAGGGAGTGGACGCGCGCGAGGCAATGAAGAACCTGTTCATGTCCCAGGTGATGGCGGGTGTGAACGTATGGGACGCGCCGGGACACTCTATGGCGGGATCCAACAATCTGGCTACGCGAACGCAGGTATTTCAGTGGATCGAGCAACACGAGAAAACTTTCTACGAGCCACGCGTTCCAATGCACCCGATAGGCGTCTATTTTTCGCCGTCCAGCCGCAACTACAACGCCGCGGAGTTTCTTCCTTCCTACCGCGGCACGCTTCTCTTGCTGCTGCAGAAACATCTAGAATTCCAGGTCGTAACTCCGCGAACTTTGGCCGACTTTCATGGAGAAGTGCTTGTACTCCCCAACGTCAGCACGATTGCGGAGGCTGAGAAAGCGGCCTTGGAGAGTTTCGTTTCGAAGGGCGGGCGGCTCGTCGTTACGGGAGCCGATGCAACGGGTTTCACGTCTTCAGCGCAGGTTCAACGCTTCCCGGATTGTCCCGGCAAACGGTATTTCGCCGCGCTCGACAAAGATTTCGCGAAAGGCGCGGCGGAAAGTCCGGCGGAGTTTTTGGCGGCTCTCAAGGTCTCGAACGAATTGCAGGTAGAGGCTTCCCCTCTGGTCGCCGCGAATTTTGGCGCGGTAGACGGCAAGCCACATGTCTTTCTCGCGAATTTTGCGGGTCTGGTGCCACACAAGGTTGCCGTTCCGTCGCCGCAGACCGGCGTGCGCATATCAGCCCCGGCAGACAAGAACTCTACTCTCGGGTTCCTTCCTTTTCTCGGCGAGCCGCAACATCTGACCGGCCAGCGAGTGGGCGACCGGCTGGTGTTTACGCTTCCTCCAGTCGAGCGAGGCGCGGCAGTCTGGATCGAAGATGCGCGATAGGCTCCACTCGGAGCGTTCTCACGGGCCGACGGAATGAGCCCCAGCGCGCCACTCACTTGGAGCAATTTGTGAAGATTTCACCGGGCAAATGGAAAGGGTTGCAGGCCGTGTCGGACGCGCGCGGTGTGATTGCCGCTCTCGCGATCGACCAACGCAGTGCCTTGCGCAACTTGTTCGCAAAAGCGATGGGCGTCGAACCGGAAGGGGTTCCGCGCGCTGCTCTGGAGCGATACAAGGAGGCTGTGAGCCGGGTATTGACGCCGCACGCGAGCGCAATTCTGCTGGACCCCGAGTATGGTCTCCCGGCAGCACGCCAGCGAGCCAAAAATGCCGGCTTGCTCCTCGCTTACGAGCAGACGGGTTACGACAAGTCCCAGCCGGGGCGGCTTCCGCGTCTGTTGGACTCCTACTCCGTGAAACGTCTTGTCGCGGAGGGTGCCGACTGCATCAAAGTCCTGTTGTACTATTCGCCTTTCAGTTTGACCAGTACGAACGATCAAAAGCGAGCCTGGGTACAACGCATCGGCGCGGAATGCACGGAGTCTGACGTGCCTTTCTTTCTCGAGCTGGTCACCTACGACGATGGCATGGACGAAAAGAGCGTTCAATTTGCGCGCGTCAAGCCTAAAGTCACCGCTCGCAGCATGGAAGAATTCTCAAAACCCGAATACGCCGTGGACGTAATCAAAGTGGGTGTGCCTGTTAATATGGCGTTCGTCGAAGGCGCGCGCTCCGCGCCCGTAAGCCCGGTATACACTCGCAAAGAAGCAATGGCTCATTTTGTCCACGCCGCTGCTTCCACCACAAAACCGTTTATCTATCTCTCCGAAGGTGTAAGCAACGAAACGTTTAGCGACGCTCTGGAGCTTGCCGGCGAGGCTGGAGCCAAGTTCTCCGGCGTGCTTTGCGGACGCGCCACCTGGAAAGACGGCGTACCCATCTTCGTGGAGAAGGGAGACCAAGCGTTGGAAGACTGGCTGTCGACTCAAGGCACGAAGAACATCCAACAGGTGAATGAACGCCTAGCTTGCGCGACCCCCTGGTTCGAATTCTACGAAGGCAGGCCCGCGGCCGTGCAAACGCAGTAGCATTTCCGGAGATCATCATTTCCATGTTCGTATGCATCAGCGCAAATCCAGCGATCGACAAGCGCCTGCGTTTGACCAGCTTGGTTCCCGGAGCGGTAAACCGCGCCAACGAAGTTCAGGGAGCGCCCGGAGGGAAAGCTACCCACGTCGCGATGGTTCTTCGGACCCTTGGAGCCGACCCTGACTGGATTGGGTTTTCGGGCGGCGCCAGTGGCGAGGAACTCCTCGACGGACTCCGAACGCTAGGTATCCGCGCGCATCCGATCCAAACAAAACATGCGACGCGCGTCAATCTGGAAATTATCGAAGATTCGGGTAGTGTGACGGAGATTCTTGAGCCTGGCAGGGCACCGTCTGAGTCTGAAATCGCCTCCTTTCAGGATGCTAGCGAAGAACAATTCGCGCGGCTGAATGAACAGGGGATCATCGTCGCTTCCGGCAGCCTGCCTCCCGGCCTGCCTCGGAATTTCTATGCCACGCTGATCGATCGCGCTCATTTCCACGGTTGCAGGTTCTTTCTGGATACGAGCGGCGAGGCGCTGCGCGCTGGGCTCGAAGCCGGCCCTGACTTCGTGAAACCCAATCGCGAAGAAGCGGAATGGATAACCGGCAAGGTGATTTCTGACGCCGCGTCAGCCGCCGCGGCCATCCAACTCTTTTTTGTCGCGGGAGCAAAGAGCGTTGCGATCAGCCTAGGGGAATACGGCTTGGTCTGGTCCCCGGGAGCGGGCCTGGGCACATACTTGGCGCCCTCGGTCAAAGTGCAGGCTAGGTCCACTGTGGGATGCGGAGATGCTGTGATGGCGGCATTTGCCCATGCAGCAGGCGCCGGATTGACCGAGGAAGAAACTGTGCAGCTAGCGGCTGCGTGCGGAGCCGCCAACTGCCTGGCCAATGCGCCGGGGGGCGCGCGACTAGATGACATTCAAAGGCTTCGGCAGCAGATTCGCGTTGAAGCATGTGGGTAAATTCCGTTGTTTTCGCGGCTTGCCAGTCGAGACAGACTATGTCAGAGTTTAGGAAACGTAACAAAAACACTCCAATCGAAAGAGATCGAAATCCAGGTGCGTCCAACCCTCAGTCCTTATGCTAAGTGAAGAGCGCAGACGGGAAATCCTCGAACTGCTCCAGGCAGAGGGCCGTGTCCTCGTCGGTGACCTATCGAAGCGCTTTCGGACATCGCTGATCACCATCCGCAAGGATCTGGAGTTCCTGCATCATCAGGGCCAACTCGAGCGCACACACGGCGGCGCCCTTCCATTAAGGACTGGAGCGCTGTACGACCGCACGCTCCAGGAAAAAGAACGCCTGCACCGCCACGAGAAGCTCCGCATCGCCGGGGCGGCCGCACGCATGATCCGGCCGGGACAGGTGATTATTCTCGACTCTGGGACCACCACCACGGCGATTGCCCGGGCCGTCCGTCAATTTCGCAGCCTCACGATCATCACCAATGCGACGAATATCGCTGACGAGCTTGCGGGCACTTCCCTGGAAGTCATTCTCACGGGAGGCACTCTTCGAAAAAATTCCTTTTCGCTGGTTGGCCCTTTGGCAGAAGAGTCGCTACGCCGCCTGAATGCAGACATGCTGTTCCTTGCTGGTGACGGCTTTGACGTTCGTTACGGCCTGACAACGCCCAATCTTCTGGAAGCGCGCGTCAACCGCGCCATGGCCGAGGCGGCGCGCCGCACGATCGTGGTTTGCGATTCCAGTAAGTTTGGACGCCGGAGCCTTTCGCTGATCATGCCGACGTCGGCGGTGCACGAAACCATCACCGACCGCAAGATCGCAAAACCTCATTTGAAGGCGCTGCGAGATGCGGATGTAGAGGTGACGCTGGTCTGAACGCCTGGCCTAGACGCCAGACGGCGTGATCCAGAGACGGGACGCATTCTTCACGAGGACACCAATCCATGCAGAGCACACAACCACGAGGACTCTCTTCGGCCACGCTTCGAGAAATTCTTTCTCAGCCGCAAACCTGGCACGATTCGCTGGACCAACTGCAGGCCGACGGCTCTTTGAAGACCGTACTCGAGGAAACCAGCGCCTGTGAAGAGTTGCTGTTCGTTGGCTGCGGCACGAGCTTTTACCTGGCCGAGTGTGCGGCGGCATCCTGGACACTGCTGACCGGCCGACGCGCGCGCGCGCTGCCCGCATCGGAGGTCCTGCTTTTTCCTGAGCTTGCTCTCCCTCGATCGGCTGGACTTCAAGTGGTTGCCATATCGCGCTCCGGCCGAACGTCCGAAACTGTGCGCGCCGCGACCTTGCTTTCTGAGCAGTACAAGGTGTCTACACTCGGCATAACCTGCGCATCCGATTCTCTGCTTGAAGACGCCTGCGATTTGACTCTGCGGCTTTCGGCGGCTGATGAAAAAAGCACCGTCATGACGCGTTCGTTCACGTCCATGCTGCTAACGCTGCAACATATCGCCGCGCGAAAGGCTGCCAATAGCTCGTTTCTCACGGCCATCGATATGATGAGCAGCCACTTCTCGCACCAGATTCAGACGCTTGCGGACGAAATGGAAGCATTCGTGGAGGAGCACAGATTTGCGAGTTACGTTTTCTTAGGGCAAGGGCCGTTTCATGGCATCGCTCGCGAAGCATCCCTGAAGGTCACGGAAATGTCGTGCTCCCACGGCCAGTCGTTCCACACCCTTGAATTTCGACATGGCCCGAAAGCGATCGTTGGGCCGGATACGTGCCTTACGTTTTTCCTGAGCGAGAGTGGCAATGCAGCGGAAGCCGAAATGCTCGGCGAGATGAAAGAACTAGGTGGCGTGATCATAGCGATCTGCAATCGCGCCAGCGATGCCATCCGCCGTTCCAGCGATTTGGTCTTTGAGCTGGGCCTTGCCGCTCCCGAACTTGTAACCCTCGCTCCTTTCGTGGTTCCCGCACAATTGTTGGGCTTCTATACGGGAATCCAGAAAGGCCTCAATCCCGATCATCCGCGCAACCTCAGCCGTGTTGTGATTTTGGATTGATTCGATTCCGGGAGAATCTCTGTGGCAAGTTTCGACGTCAGCGTTGTTGGTGAACTGAATCTCGATCTGATTCTCTACGGGCTGCCTCAAGAGTTGGAGCTTGAACGCGAGCACCTTGCCAAGGACCTCCGTATTACGCTCGGCAGCTCGTCGGCCATTTTCGCGCACAATCTTGCGCTCCTCGGTACAAGGGTCGGCTTTAGTTCCTCAATCGGCAGCGATCCGCTCGGCGAGATTTGCCTGCAGCGCCTTGGCGAGAGTGGCGTTGACGTCACGCGAGTTCGCCGCTTTGCGGGGAAGACCACCGGCCTGACGGCCATCCTGCCGCAGCGCAATGGCCGGTACATTCTTACGTATCCCGGCACGATGTACGACATGAGTCTGAGCGATCTCGATCTGAGCTACGTCTTCGGAGCGAAGCACCTGCATCTGTCTTCGTATTTTCTACAAAAGGCCCTGCGCCCGGGCGTAGTTGAGCTTTTCCGGAAGGCGAAGGAAGCGGGTTTGTCTACTTCTCTCGATACGAACGACGATCCAGAGAACCTCTGGTCCGATGATATTCAGCCGGTCTTGAGCTATGTCGACATTCTCCTGCCAAATGAGCAGGAAGCCTGCAAACTGGCGAAGGTCGATGACCCCACCCGCGCCGAAGAAATTCTTGCGAAGAGGGTGCCGCTGGTGGTGATCAAGCGCGGCTCGCAGGGAGCGACGGCGCGACGCGGAGCTGAGAAATTTGCCGGCTCCCCGGTTGCGATTGAGACTGTCGATCCGGTCGGCGCCGGAGACAGTTTCGACGCCGGCTTTATCCACCAATTCATCCGCGGCGCCAGAATCGAGGATTGTCTGAAATTCGGCAACCTTACGGGCGCGCTCTCGGCAACGCGAGCGGGAGGCACCGAAGCTTTCCGGGATGCGCGGCACCGCGAAAGCTTTCTCCGCGAGCACTGGCACGAACCTCCGGCCATGGCATCGCCCACGCGCGCACCTTCGAAGTAACAGCCTTACGTCACGTCTGAGACTTAGTTTTTCGTTGGCCCCGCTGCGGGCGTTGCTTCCAATAGAAGGTCTTCGGTGAACTCTACATTTAGCTTTGCCGTCGGTCCTTGCACTTGGCCGTAGTCTTTTCCGTCCACATAGTCCCGAACGCTGTAACTCTTTCCGGCTGCGAGTCCGCGCAATTCCACTTCGCCGTTCCAGGTGGCGTCCTTCTGCTTGCCCTTGTGTGCTGCCTGACTTGCCGGATAGAACGCATAGAACATGTTTCCGTCCTTCTCGATCGCGTACGCCTCGGGCGAATCGTAGCCGTACACGTAAAGGTCGAGGAAATTCCCCTTTGAAAGCATCTTCTCGTTGTAGAGCGCAATCCACTTTTTCCAGTGCGCTTCTTTGTCTGGTTTCAAGTACACGTTGTTCAATTTCGGTCCGTAGTCAGGCCAGGTGAATTTGGTGCCCAGCACGCCTCCGGTTCCTAGCGTAGACGCGAAGTCGTCGCCCAAGTCTTGCTCGTTGTCGCCCTCGCCAACAATTCGGGTTAGCTCCACGTGATCGCCGTAAATCGCGGCGCGCGGCCCCAATAGAGCCTTATACATTTTGATCCGTCTCCGCACCTGCACCGAACCGACCGGGTCGGCCGTCACGGCCTGATCCATATACCGGAACCATGCCAAGCTCGGTGGCGTGCCGCAGGGGCAGCTCTGCGTTACGCTATCGGGCTTCAGCGCGCGAGTCGTCTCGAAAATGATTTTGTATACCTCCCCCATCGCATACACCGACTCCAGAGGAGACTTGTGATGATGTTTGGGGTTGTAGCAAGGCGGAGTCGAGTAGATGTTGTCCAGCTTGTGCCCATCGAATCCCCAATCGCGAATGAAGCGTTCCGTCAGCTGCTTGTAATACGCCTGCACTCCCGGCACGGCTGGGCAGAGTGTCGCCAGATTGCGCGTCATGCGCGCCGGTTTTCCGCTCTTGTCGAGGATCAGCCAGTCCGGATGCTCTTTGAGTACGTCGGAGACGACGTACTTGTGATCGCCATAACTCTTATGTCCATCCTCGACCGCAAGTGGGAGCCACCACAATTGCAGCTTGAAGCCCTGCGTGTGAAAATCGCTCGTCATCCTCTGAATCGCATCGCCTGGAAACGTGTCGGTCCGGGGCTTCCAGTCTCCATAGTTGTCAAACCAGCGGTCGTCGAGCGTCGCCCAATGAATCCCTAGCTCCTTAAGTTTCGGGATGGTGCCCAGCATCTGTTTCGGAGTTACATCGGATTCATAGCCCCAGCCGCACCAGCTGATCGCGTAGTTTTCCTCGTTGTTTGTAGGTCGCGCCAATCCCTCGCGCTCCACCGCGTTGGACCACGTGCTCAGCGGCTCGTAGTAGTCGCCTTTGTATACGGCCAAGAAGGTCCGCGGCGTGGAATATACATCACCGCTTTTCAGCGTCGTCTTCGCCGGCAAGCGCACGGACGCCATCACGCGGCCATCTTTTGTTGTTTCTACAGGGATCGATAGAACCAGCGGGAGCGTCTCAAGGTGCCCGATCGCTTCACCCACATTGCGCGTCCAGAAAGCCACCACGGGGATACCGCCGCCCACACGTCCCAAGTCTCCCGGTGTTTCCACGGGCGCGCCGAACGGATTTTCTTGAGAAAACTTCACCGGCACCGGGAGCACGTCGTCTTTGCCCCATTTCAAACTGGATCCGAAGAATGACCACATTTCGTGCGGGGTGGTCTGCGAATCGCTCAGTTGGGCGTTCAATCGGTGCCTCTGGAGCGAAACGCTGTCTAGCGTGACGTCCTTCTTGCTGGAATTGCGCAGCGTTGCCGACAGTAGGGCCAGTGCGGGAAAGTCGTCGTAGACCTCAATTCTCAAGCTCTCTTCGAGACCCGTGCTGGCGCTGGTTCCGAGAATATCGACTTGTTTTCCCAAGCGTCCAAGCTTCCCCGTGACGTCTGCTACCTTCGCGTGTGCCAGATCAAATACGAGGTCCTTCACGTCAGCGCGCCCGGTAGTGATCTGCTGCCCAGCCTCGTTTCCCGGATCGTCCAGAGTAAGGGCCTCGCCGTCATTTTTCAGGTTGGCCTGCAAGTATCCGGAAGGCCGCAGCAAAAATTCTGCCGCTGGCGTATGGAGGTGGATGCCTTCGCCGTCCGTGCTGACGGTGATCGCTGAGGTTTGCGCAGCTGCGGCTTTGTTGGCTGGTTCAGGTTGCGGTTCGTTGCTCTTGCAGCCCGCGCTTTGCAGCAAAAACGCTGCCAGCAATATTGCCAACGCCGTACCCCAGGCAACCCGTCGAAGTGAAAACATCCTGCTCCTCCATCAAGCGGTATATCCCTGCCGAAAGCACCCGGAGAGTGTACCTTGTAAAGGTAAGAGACCGAAACAGAAAGTAGTAAAACGAAACTTGGGCTTGATTCTCGGAGTGGTTCGTGACATTGTACCGGGCAAGAATTCCTCACTAGGAGGCTCGCATGGGGTATGGCTATCGAAGGATATCGTGGGCGGTTTCATTCGTTTTAATGCTGCTTTTTTGCTCGCACGTCGTTCGCGCCGACGTCACCGGATCGATTCAAGGTGTCGTACGCGACCGTTCGCAAGGCGCGATAGCTGGCGCGCAAGTCATCATCACCAATGTTGAGACGAATCTAAGATACCAGGCGACCACGGGCCCGGATGGTTCCTATCGAGTCCTCGCGCTCCCCGCTGGCAATTATAAAGTGTCGGTTAGCGCCGGTGGATTCCGCAATTTCGTCGAGACCGGCATCGTTGTGAAGGTTAACGATCAGCTGCAAATCGATGTAACTCTCGATGTCGGCTCCGTGCAACAGGAAGTGGTCAGGGTGGAAGCCAATGCCGTGCAGGTACAAACAGAAAACACGCAACTTGGCGACGTAATCGATTCGAAGAAGATGCTCGCGCTGCCGCTGAACGGGCGCAGCTACATCGATTTGCTGGGGTTGCAGGCTGGCGTCGCGCCTGCGACCGCCGAAACCATTCAGCAGGACCGCCCGGTTTCCGGAGGCTTGAACCCCGGCAACATCTCGGTCAACGGCCAGCGCGAAACGGCCAACGCGTTTCTGGTGAACGGTGGGGACGTCAGCGAGGGCCGCAACTTGGGCGCCGGCCTGGTTCCCAATCTCGACTCTATCGAGGAATTCCGGCTGATCACGAATAGCTTCGACGCCGAATACGGAAAATTCAGCGGTGCAGTCGTGAACGCCATCACCAAGTCGGGCACCAACGGGTTTCACGGTGACGCCTTCGAGTTCCTGCGCAACGACAAGCTGGATGCTACCAATTACTTCGCGCCCTCCAAGTCGGAATTGCGGCGCAATCAATTTGGCTATGCTGCGGGCGGACCGGTGTGGAAGAACAAGATTTTCTGGTTCTCGGATTATCAAGGCACCCGGGAGGTGGCGGGTGCCGAGACCGGCCTGGTTACGGTGCCGACGACTGCCGAGCGTCAAGGCAACTTTGATCCAGGGTTATTCCAAACGACGGATTCCAACAGCAACCCGATACCAACGACTGTAGACGGCCCTTACTGGGCACAGGTGTTGTCAACAAGGCTCGGTTACGCCGTCACACAAGGAGAGCCATATGCCGAGGTTGAGGTACCGGACGGCAGCCCACTCGGATACCATCTAGCGCCCTGCACCAGCAATGCTCAATGCGTGTTTCCTAACGGCGTGGTTCCGAAGGCGGCCTGGGCAGCACCGGCCGTCAATATCCTCCAGTACATTCCGTCGCCAACGCTAGCCGGAGCTCAAAATAATTATTCGAATAACAGCCAGAGAAACATCGCCAACGATGACAAGATCGGAGAGCGGGTGGATTTCAACAACCAGAAGACCGGAAACTGGTCCTGGTATTACCATTTCGACCGTTCTAATCTTGGTAGCGGGATCGCGCCCGGCGGCTGGGCCAACGTGCCGGGCTTCCCAACGACCACTCCTGCGCGGGCGCAGGAGTTCGTCATGAGCAACACCAAGACTTTCGGAGCCGCGGCGGTCAATGAGGCGCGGTTGAGCATCTTCCGCACGGTCCTCAACAAGGACAATCCGGCCGGGAGTTTCGCCGATCTTTCCTCCCTTGGTTTTGTCACGGGCGCCAACACCCTTGGCATAGCTTCGCTTCCCGGATACAAGGAGTACATGCCTCAGATTGGCTTTAGCCAGATCGGCTTGCAAATCGGCGTGCCCACTCTCAATACGGACCAGCCCAACACCACCTATATGGTGAGTGACGTATTTTCGAAGTCTGTGGGCAAGCATACATGGAAGTTTGGAGGAGAATTCCGCTACCTGCAAGTAAACGAACGTAACTACGCCAGCCCTAATGGGCAATTCACATTTGATGGCACGGTGACTGGATCCGATTTTGCGGACTACCTCGTCGGCGCGACGTGCGTTTCCTGTGGTGGCGCGTACATCCAGGCTGCCAAGCAGGTTCTTGATTCCCGGACGCGCTACGGCGGGGCCTTCGCGGAGGATACGTGGAAGGTAAAACCCAATCTCACACTGAACCTTGGGTTGCGCTGGGAAGTCAGCATGCCGTGGTACGACTGGCAAGGAAAGATTCAGGCATGGGTTCCTGGGGAGCAGTCCACGGTCTTTCCGCTTGCTCCCCAAGGCTTGGTATTCCCGGGTGACCCTGGCATTCCCAAAACTCTCGCCCCCACGAGATACAACAACTTCAGCCCGCGCTTGGGATTGGCGTATTCACCGGGATTTTCGGACGGAATCTTGGGCAAAATATTTGGCGGCCCAGGCAAATCCAGTGTCCGGGCGGCTTACGGCATCTACTACACTTCGGTCGAGGACCTGAACCTGTTTTACGAGGTGGCGGATGCTCCCTTCGGCCTATATTGGCAATCCCCAGTATCGGTCATGTTTGACCAACCCTTCCTGATTCGAGCGACCGGGCAGTCCTTGGGACAGCGTTTTCCCTACACCGCTGCCGACTCCGGGCGCCGCATCGAACAAGACATTGGACTTCTCGCAGTTCGAGCCCATCAACTACTTTCCAGGCTACGGCATTCACAATAAGTTGCCTTACGCGGAGCACTTCAATCTCTCGATCCAACGCGAGCTAAGCAAATCAACAGTGCTGACCCTGGCTTACGTAGGGACAGAGGGGCACCGCCTCATTACCCAGCAGGAAGCCAACCCGGGTGACGCGGCACTTTGCCTGGAACAGCTGGCCGGGGCTACAGACATAACCGCGGGGGCAACCACCGGCTGCGGACCTGGTGCCGAGAACGACGTTTTCCAGTTGCCCGGCGCTACGGTTCCCTGCGGAACGGCTAGCCCGACACCTCTGCCAGGGTGCGTTTACGGCACAAGGAACCAGATCCTCAATCCAGATTTCTGCCCCGGCTCGGCGATCCAAGTGTGTTATGGCTACAGCAACACCTACACTTACACCGCCGCCAATTCGATCTATAACTCCGGGCAAGTCACCCTGGAGCGCAAGGCCAACGATGTGACCTTCCTGGCGGCGTATACGTTTGCCAAAGGCCTAGACGATTCTTCGGCCTTCAACGATTTGGTGAATTTCTCGAATCCTAAGTTGAGCCGCGGGCTGTCGTCCACCGATATCACCCACAATTTCGTGGCCAGTTACGTCTGGGCCATACCTTTCGACCGGGCTTTCAGGAATGCGCCTAAGCGCTTGACGCAAGGCTGGCAGATGCAGGGTATTACCCGTTTCTCAACGGGATTTCCCGTCCAACTGAACCAGGGCAGCGGAGATGCATCGCTGGTCGGCAGCTCGTCCACCGACATGCCGAACCAGGTGGGCCCGGTGGTGACTCTGAATCCGCGCCAGGCGAATCCCGACTGCCCAACAGTCACAGGATGCTACTTCCTGCCCACCGCATTCGCCACCAACACCACTCTCGGAACTTTCGGGACCGCCGACCGCCGCTCCTTCCATGGTCCCGGATTCAACAACACCGATTTCGGTTTCTTGAAGCGAACCACAATTAGAGAGAATCTCGCTTTCGATCTGCGCTTCGAATTCTTCAACATCTTCAACCACGCCCAATTTATTAATCCGGGCGGGAACATCAGCGACCCGTCGAGCTTCGGAATCGTCACCAACGCGCGCGATCCCCGCATCGGGCAAGTCAGCGCGAAGTTCTACTGGTAGAAAGCAGGGCCGGCGCCTGACGGCGCGGCCTTACCTTCAACCTCTTGCAGAAGCGGGCGGGGCCAAGTGCTGGCCTCGCCCGTAATTCTGAGTAAGTATGCGGCGACCAGGCCGTAGAATGAAGCGTGGCGCTAAGCTCACGGCCAATTCGGTTGGATAGGCAAACGGCGTTGGTACTTATTTTGGGCCTGCTGTTCGCGGCGCCATCCTTTGCACAAACCGGCGAGAGCTACCGCCAGAAGGCCATCGAACTCTCTCGCGAGAAATCCGTGGGACGAGGCGATCGCAAACTATCGCAAAGCCCTAGAACTGGAACCCAACGACGCTTCGACTCACTACAACTTGGCGCTGACACTCAAATACAAAGGCGAAGCAAAGCAGGCCGTCGAGGAGTTTGAGACTGCGCTGCGGCTCAAACCAAAGTGGGCTGACGCTCACTATGGGTTGGGCGCCACCCGATACGATCTGGGCGACCAGGCCGCTGCGCTCAAGGACTTACGTACGGCGGTAGAGCTCGATCCAGCGAATGCTGGGGCACACCGTATGCTGGCGCATATCTATTCACAGCAAAACAACCCCACGGCTGCTGAGGGCGAACTACGGCGGGCCCTCGCGTCGAAACCCTCCGCCGAGATGTATTTCGAGCTGGGACTGACCGAAGCGCAACTCGGAAATCTGCCTGGCAGCTGCGGTCCAGTGCCGTCGCGCCCTTCGGCCTGAACCCGCGGTTTGCGCCGGCGCACTTGCTTTTGGGAGTGACCCTCCGCCGCCAAGGCGACCACCCTGGCGCACTGGCACAATTTCGCAAAGCCGTCGAAATCGATCCTAAAGATGCGGAGTCTCAATATAACCTCGGCATGGAACTCAAAGCCGGGGGCGACCTGACCGGGGCGATTGCAGCGTTTCAGCGGGCGATCGAATTGAAACCAGATTTCGAGAAGGCGCACTACAACCTCGGCATTGCTTTGCACGCTCAAGGCAAGACGGACGCCGCCAAGAAGGAACTCGACGAGCTGAACGGGCTGCACGAGTTCCGCGCGCGCCTAGCGCAATCGAAATATCTGATCCTTCAAGGCGTTGACGCTCTGAAGCAGCAGCGGCTTGACGATGCCCTCGACCTCTTTCAGAAAGTCCGTCGAGCAGAGCCCCGAGTTGCCGACTGGCCACTACTACCTGGGCGTCACTTGGGAGCACAAGAATGACCCGGTGCACGCCCAAGCAGCCTATGAAAAGGCCATCGAGCTGCAACCGGACTACGCACAGGCCCATTCGGGCCTCGGGCTGCTCTATTGGCGGCAGAACGACCGCGGACGTGCGCTCGAAGAGTTTCGCCAAGCAGTGATGTCCGATCCTGACCTCGCTGAGGCTCACTACAACTTCGGCCTCGCGCTGGCGCAATCAGGGCATCTCGACGACGCCGTTCGTGAACTAAGTGAAGCGATCAGTCTCGATCCCAAGTACACCGACGCGCGGATACAGCTGGGATTGGTCCTCAGCCAGAACAACGATCTAGCAGGCGCCGACCAATGTCTTCCGGGAACTCGTGCGCCGCGAGCCGAATTTCGCGGAAGGCCACAACAACCTCGGATTGGCGCTGTTGCAAGTAGGCGATGCGGCGAAAGCGCAAGCAGAATTTGACGAGGCCGTGCGCCTCAAGCCCGCTTATGCGGAAGCGCACTACAATCTGGATTGGCTCTTCATCAGGAAGGAAAGGAGGATGAGGCGCGGGCGGAGTTTGAGAAGGCCTACGAGATTTCGCCGGAGTTGAGAAACGCGCCCCACCCATGAGAATGAAATCTCTCCGATACGTATTGCCGATCCTTTTGATGCCGGTCGTCGCATGCGCGGTCGAGGTGTGCCGGGTCACGCAGCCAGTGGCAAGCATCACGGTGCCGCACGTGGCGAACGCGCCGGAACTGAACACCGATCCGCATTCGGCAACGTGGGCGCATGCGGCGTCTGCCTGGATCGAAAAAGATTGCACGCAGGTGGTGGACTACCCGAAGCTCAAGACCGAAGTTCGCGGCTTCTGGACCGACACCGACCTCTATCTCTTGTTTGTCGCGCCATACACGGAGCTAAATCTCTGGCTGCCGCCCGATCCCAGCAAGGATCGCATCAAGCTTTGGGACCGCGATGTCGTCGAATTTTTCCTCGGCGACGATTGGACCGACATCAAGCACTACCGCGAGTTCGAAATCGCTCCGACCGGCGACTACATCGACCTCGCCATCGACCTCCGTCACGAAAAATACGAACCCGACTGGAATTCCGGCTGGCAGCGCCTGGGTCGCATCGATGAAACAAATCGCATCTGGTACGCAGCGGCGCGCGTTCCGCTCAAGTCCGTCAGCGAACATCCCGTTCAGCCGGGTACGAAATGGCGCGCCAACCTGTATCGCATCGAGGGACTCGGCGAAGATCCGCAGCGTCACTTCATGTGCTGGCAGCCGACCTGCGTTATTAATCGAGATCCGAATCACGTGCCGGAAAATTTTGGAACGATCATTTTCGCGCAGTAAAACTTATATCGGAGGACACCATGTCTCGTGCCCAGGGATCGAGCCGTCGTAACTTTATGAAAATGCTGGCCGCTTCGCCGCTACTAGCTCAGATCGCGGCTCAGAATCTATATGCGAAATCTTCCGTCGCGTTCGGACTGGCCCCGGCGGAGAATGTCTACACGCGGCTCGGCATCAAGACTGTCATCAATTGCCGCGGAACGTGGACGTACTTGAGCGGCTCGCTGGAATTCCCCGAAGTTCGCGCGGCCATGGAAGAAGCCGGGAAGCATTTCGTCAACATGGTCGAACTGCAACGCGGCGCTGGGCGCAAGCTCGCTGAGCTGACCGGCGCCGAATCGGGCGTGATCACCTCCGGCGCGGCAGGCGCGATGGCAGCGGCTACTGCCGCATGCATAGCCGGCAGTGACGGCGCGAAAATTTGGCAACTCCCCGACACTACCGGAATGAAGCACGAAGTGATCATGGTCGGTGGACGCAGCGCGTTTGACAGCGCCATCCGGCTCACCGGCGCGAAGCTCGTGCTCGTCGAGGGCCCAGACCAGATCGCGAGCGCAATCAACGACAACACCGCGATGATTTACACCACCGACCTCGGCGACAAGCTCACGCGCGAAGTCGCTATCGCCAAAGAACACAACGTGCCGATGCTGCTGGATGATGCGGCCGGGATTCCGCCAGCCAACAACTTGAAGCTGTACGCACAAATGAAGATTGACTTGTACACATTTTCCGGAGGCAAAGGACTGCAGGGCCCTCAGTGCAGCGGCGTCCTGCTCGGCCGAAAGGACTTGATCGAGGCAGCGCTGCGCAACTCTGCCCCGTGGGAGGGAGCGGTGTGCCGCCCGATGAAGGTCGGGAAAGAAGAAGTGATCGGGTGCCTAACCGCGGTGGAGACGTGGCTGAAAATCGACGAAAAGAAACTCTATGGCGAATGGAACGACAGAGTTGGGCGGATCGCAAAGCTCGTGGAAACAGTGCCCGGCGTAACAACGTCCGTGTACGTCCCGGACGATGGGAATCGCTATCCGACTCTGAAGATTTCGTGGGATCAGCAGGCGTGGGGCTTCACCCTGGCCGACTGTGTTACGAAACTGCGGGAAGGTGATCCAGTTATCGAGGTACTAGGCGCGGACAATCCCAGCCTGGTGCCGGCCGTACGCGAAGGAATGCAGAAGCCAACCAGAAAAGAGCGTAAAGAAGTGGATCACATCGAGCTGGTTTCCATGACGATTCAACCGGGCGAAGAAATGATCGTGGGCCAGCGGCTGCGATCCATCCTGGGCGCGGCACGCAAGGGGAAACCCGCTTGAAATTCTCTCTTCTGCTCCTGGCATCGCAGCTGTGCTTCGCAGGTGGCCTGCGAGCCCAACTGAAAGCAGTCTCGCCGCAGGTGACGACCACGAATAAGGCGTTCGGCTCCCCCGCTATCGACGCCGGCGACTATGTCTACGTATCCGGGCAAGGACCCCGCCGTCCGGACGGCAGCAGCTCACCGAACTTTGGCGATCAGGTTCGCCAATCCCTGGAAAATACAAAGACCGTAGTCGAAGCGGCAGGCCTCACGATGGAGAACGTGGTCTATGTCCAAGTCTATCTCGACGACAGCAAGCAGTACGGCGCCTTGGACAAAGCCTTCGCCGACTTTTTCCAGAAAACGCCACCCGCGCGTGGGGTCATGGGCGTTGCGCACCTCCCTGAACCCTCGGTGCAAATCACAGCTGTGGCCGTTCGCGATCTCAAAGGAAAGCAACCCGTCGCACCGCCCAGCTTCAAGGCAAACAAAGCGTACTCCTACGGAATGCTGACGCATGACAGGTTATTCGTGTCCACGATGCTGGGTAGCGACCCTGCGAACGGAAACGTGCCAAGCGATCCGGCAGCGCAGGTTGATCTTGCGCTCGACCACCTGAAGACGGTTGTGGAGGCAGCCGGGCTCACCCTCGCCAACATGGTCTTCGTGAACCCGTACCTGACTTCGGAAATACCAATGCGAATCATGAATGAGCACTACGCGCGGCGCTTTGAATTTGGGAATACGCCGGGGCGAGCCACGATCGAGGTATCGAGCCTCCCCGAGGGCGCGCACATCGCGTATACGGGCGTGGCGGTCCGCGATCTGTCTCAGCGGCGCGCAGTGCGTCCCAAGAATATGCCGCCAAGCCCCACCGCAAGTCCCTGCGTCTTCGCCGGAGACACACTGTACTGCTCCGCAAAGAGTGGATTTATCCCCGGACCAAACGCCGGCGTCTATGGCGGCTCAACGGCAGTGCAACTCCGCCAGACCATGCGAAACCAGCTCGACAATCTGGAAGAGGCGTCCATGGATTTCAGCGAAGTCGTCTCCACAACTGTCTATCTGGACGACCTCTCAGATCTCGACGCGTTCAACAAGGTTTATGCGGAATACTTCAAAGCCGCACTCCCAGCCCAAACTACGGTGCAACAAATCCCAGCCGCAAACCGCGCGCCAGATGCGGAAGGACGCTACCCCGACCTGGAACAGATGTCGCTCATAGCCGTCAAGCGGTCTGCCAAGAACTAGAGAGCGATCCGGCACGACGAATCGCAGGCTCCGGATCTAATTGAAACTAAATGAGATAAATGGCGCGCCTGGGGCGACTCGAACGCCCGACCTTGTGCTTCGGAGGCACACGCTCTATCCAGCTGAGCTACAGGCGCGCAGTAAAAACTTCCGTGGAATTGTCATAAAAACGGAAGCGCAAACGTGGAAACAGACTTCAATTTTCACGCGCGTTTAATTCTAGCGCTGATTGAACTGCAAAGCCACAAGCCTGCACACCGCCAGCGATTCGTGACAAACGACAAAAGCGTCAGCCCTTGGTGTGGTCGCGGATTTGCTTCGCCAGCTTCTCGATCTCCTCCGTCTTTTTCACCATGGCCATGGAAAGAACTGCAGTGGCGTCCGTCTTTTCGACTTCCGTCTTCAACTCCGTGGCAAGATCGAAGAGCTTCTCGACATCTTTCTTAATGTCTTTCTGGCGTTGCTCGAGAAGGGTTTTCGTGGCGGCTTCCGCCGAGGGACCGGGAGGTGCCTCCCCATTATCAGCGGTGCCCGGTTGGCGTCGCCTTGTCGTCGGAGGGGGAGTGGGGGTTTGGTCCTGGGCGGCGACGCTTCTCGAGCCCAAGAGGAAAGCTGCAATCCCACTCACGAAGGTGCCAAGTACCACTCGCCTGGATCGGTCCATAGATTACTCCGGTAGGGTCAAAGCACGGCCGACCACCAGGCCGAGCTTCACCGTCAATGCTATACTTTCCCTCCCTGAGAACATGATGTCCAGCCCCTTCACCTCGTGGTTCGGTTTCACGATTCCCAACGCCCTGCATGTCGTCGCAATCCTCGTCCTCGCGCTCCTGTTGAATAGATTTCTTCGCCAGATGACGAACATGCTGATCAAACCGGCTGAGTCCCAGGCACGCCTGGCGCAAGCCCGCGAGCAGCAGACTCGCGAATTGGCTGGCACTCTATACAGCACCGGTAGCAAGATTGTCTGGGGGGTTGCCGTCCTGACGGCCCTGCCGGAGTTTGGAATCAGCGTTCTACCGGCTGTGACGCTGGCGGGCTTGGCACTGCTCGCGCTCGGATTTGGCGCTCAGAATCTGGTGCGCGACCTGATCGCAGGTTTTCACATTGTCTTCGAAGATCAGTACGTCGTGGGCGACACAATTCAAGCCCTGCACACCACTGGCCGCGTGGAACAGCTGACGCTGCGCCGCACCGTGGTGCGCGATACACGCGGCGCCCTGGTCACCTTGGCGAACGGCGACATCCGCGCGGTAGGCAATCTTAGCCGCGACTGGTCACAAGCATTCGTTGACGTCTCGGTCACAACAGAAGAGCCGCTAGACCGCGCGCTGTCAGCCCTCGAAACCGCCGCGGCAGGACTTCGCGGCGATCCCGCCTGGTCGCAAGCTCTGGTGGACGGCCCACGCGTGCTGGGCATCCAGGCGTACGGACGTTTCGGTTCGACGCTGCGCGTGCAAGTGCGAACGGCTCCTACGCGTCAAGACGAAGTTTCGAGGGAGCTTCGCCGGCGCATTCAAATCGAATTTCAGCGGCAAAGTGTCTCTCTATCGAGTGCTCCGGGCGTCGACCACGCAGCGGCCTTTCATTTTCTGGAAGAACCGGGCAAACCGGACTCCGCAGGTTAGCGACACGTTAGGAAGGGGATGCAACGATGGCTCAAGTCAGTTATGAGGAAGTGAATTTGATGCTCCGGCTCTACGACATGCGGCGGGAGCCACGCCTTCGTCAGGCTCGCGCCTGGTTCGTCGAGCATTTTCATCCGGTGTCGCCCGAAGAAATGATGCAGAAATATCCGCAGGGCGGCGAAGAAAACACCTACATTCGCATGGTCATCAGCTATTGGGATATGGTGGCGAGCATCGTCAACCGCGGCCTAATCAATGACGAGCTGTTTTTCGAGAGCAACGGCGAGATCTGGGTGGTGTGGGATCGCATGCGCAGCATTGTCCCCACCTGGCGCGCGGCCTTCAAGAATCCGCACCTATTCTCGAACATCGAGGATACCTGCAAGCGGCTGGAAGCTTGGCGAGAGAAGCGCGCTCCGGGCTCCAGCGCGGCCATGCGAAACATGATGGCGCAGAAGAAAACGACTTGATCAACGCTCCCGATTGGCTGTTTCGCGGACCGCGACGGAGACAGCACCTCGGGACACATCTGGTTTTGCCAGCCGAACGCAGTTTCGGCCCGCCGCTTTCGCAGCGTACAGCGCTGAGTCCAGATCGTGCAGCAACTCTTCGACGGGCCGGACACCCCAATTGTCGCTCAGCAGCAGCCCGAAGCTCATGGCAACGTCCAGCGGGCCGTTCGCCGTCTGAATTGGGGTGTTGCTCACGGCCTTACGAATCTCCTCGGCTCGAGCCTCCGCAAATTGCGGCTTGCAGTTGTTCAGGATCAGCAAAAATTCTTCGCCACCGTAGCGCCCCACGAAATCATACGGGCGTATGCACAACAACAGACGGTGGGCGATCTCCTGCAGGACTTCATCGCCGATGGGATGGCCACGTGTGTCGTTAATCGCTTTGAAGTGATCCACATCCCCGAGCAAAACGACCGTGCAGCTCGCTTCGCGTTGCGATCGCGCCAATTCGCGTCCTAGCAAATCCATAATGACGCCGCGGTTCCAAATCGAGGTCAGAGCGTCGTGTGTCGCTTTGAAGCGCATCTGCTCGCGCGCTTCCACCAGCCTGTCCTCCAGGTGGAGGATTCGCTCGCCCGTGCGGAGTCGCGCTCTAAGTTCCTCCACATTGAACGGCTTGGTAAGGTAGTCGTCGGAGCCCGACTCCAGCCCGGTAACGACGTCCTCTTTCGATTCTTTGGACGTGAGCAAAACCATGAACACGTACGCCTGCTCGTGTTTTTCCTGGAGCTTCCGTATTTCTCGGCATACACCCGGGCCATCGAGCTCCGGCATCACCCAATCGAGCAGCGCGAGGCGCGGCCCGTCCGGCTTGCTCAACTGCTCGACGGCCAAACGGCCGTTCTCGACGGCGGTGACTTCGTAACCAGCGCGCGTGAGCGTTTTCTCCAGCAGCCGCCGGGAGAGCGCCTCATCATCTGCGATCAGTATCTTCAAGACTCCGCCTCTGCCACGTAGGTCTCCATTTCCGGCAATAGTCCGTCCACTTCTCGCTCAAATTCGGCCAGTGCCTCTTTCAGCGGCACTTCTCTTCCTTCACTGGCCAAGTGTTCCAGTTGAGCTGCAGAAGTGGCGGCCTTGGTGACAGCTAGGCTCGACAGCATCCCTTTCAACGTGTGACTCACAACCATTACTTGTTTCATGTCTTGGCGCGCAACCCCCTGCCTCAGTGCCTGCAAGTGGCCGGGGAAATCCTGTTTGAGAATCGACAGAAGTTCGCGTAAGAGTTCACGATCGTCGTCCAAACGCGCGAGGAGTTCCGGGAGATTGACGCTAGGCTCCTCAGTACGTTCCTTGCTTTCTTGTCCCTGGGTTTCTGGCTCTTTGGTCTTGGGCATTCGCTTGCCTTTCCTCTTCGCTCTTCAAGTCGCGTGATGGGTGCTCGACCTAGTTCTTGGAAGACTTAGGGTTGTTCACAGCGCGACGCGCGATCGCCAGCAGCTTCGAGCTGACCTTCAAGTGGGCACCGTTTGCTGCAACTAGGTTCACCTCGAACTGCAGCGCCTCGTTTTGAAACGAGAAACTCAAAGCCCCTCCGTCACACTCAGCAAGGTGACCCTTTCTGTTCACTTGTCCTCGGGAGGATCTGGATACACCAAACACGAATGCCGCCGTGAAATGGGTGCAAGCGCGGGGCCACTCCTAGATCCGTGGATTCAATCAAATGCATGAAACTGCTTGGGTTCCGGTGACGGCGAGATGCTCTAAAGGGGTCGCCAATTCCCAGGACAGCACAACGGCAACTGATTCGGTTCAATTTGAAACAAAAGGCACCGCGTCTCTCGTGCTCTCATGCCGAACTCGAAGTCTCGGCCCACGGGCTCGGAGCGTTCTAAAGGCGTTCTTTCCGACCGCCACAAGCAATAACTCTTAGCAGTACTACTGTGTTATCTATTAGGACAGAATCAGACGCCACTCTGCGCCGCCAGCCGTACACTTTCCTAGCTTTTTAAGTACATAGACCACTGTATTGTTCGATTCAGGCCCTCGCTTTATACCTAGTGTCGTTCTACTCAAAGAGATTCTGGCGAGGAGCGCATCTGACATGGACACACCATCCAATCTTCCGGAACGTGTTTTGGTCGCTAAAGCACAATCGGGCAACGAGGAGGCTTTCACCGAACTGGTCCGCAGGCACTCCGGCCAGGTCTACGGGTTATCGCTCAATATGCTCCGAAATCGCGAAGACGCCGAAGATAACGTTCAGAACGTCTTAGTCAAGGCGTACCACCACATCGCTCGATTTGAAGGCAACTCGCAGTTTTCCACCTGGCTGGTCCGCATCGCCATCAATGAGGCGCTGATGAAGCTTCGAAAGCGGAACTCGGAACGCATCTCCGACTATCAGAGCGTCAACGAATCCGGCGACGAGACGCGTTTCCCCGAAATCGAGGACGCCCGCCAAGATCCGGAACGCCAGTACATGAGCAAAGAACTGGCCAGAAAAGCGTTTCGAGGACTGAACCCCTCGCTGCAGGACACGTTCATCCTGCAAAAAGCCGAAGGCTGGACCAACCGCGAACTGGCCCAAGCACTGGGTATTACCGTGTCCACCGTGAAGTCGCGTATTTTCCGCGCCCGCATCCGATTGCGGCAACAGCTTCTCGCTCTGACCGACTCTCAACCAATCGCTTTTCAAAACTGAACTTGTCGCTTACAGCGATCGAGCGGGGCTTGTCTTCGAGCCCCGCTCTTTGTATTTCAAATAAGCTCACCATTTTCGTTTGGAGGATCTCTCCGCGCAGATTTGATAGGCAATAGAAAACCACACGAAACCTGTCCGATCGCATTTTCTGCGGTCAAACCGATCCCGTGTGGCTGAGAACCTACCGCTCGCGGCTTCTAACGCGAAGAGCTAGCCTTCTGGTCCTTGACCTCCAGTTCATTCACAACTTGTTTCACGTTGGGCACCGTAGTGGCCAGTTTCTCCACTTGCGCTCGGCGCGCTTGCGACCGTACTTCGCCCGTGAGCGTGACCACCCCATTCTTGACGTCGTACTTTACGTCTTTCTTCAGCTTGTCTCTGACCAGTACGGCATCAAAGTTCTTCTCGATGCCCTTATCCAAGTCTGAGTCCACCGTTTTTGCTTCGCTTTCATTTCCCGGCGGCCGCACCGCAACCTGGTCCGCCACAACCTGCGAGCCGGCGCCGCTTTTCGCAATCGCCTCCGCTTGTGTTTTGTCGCTTTCCGTTGGGACCGTCCCCGTCAGCGTGACCACACCCTTGTCACGGTCTTGGCTGACGCTGACGTCTTTGTACCCGGCTTGGTCGAGCGACTTGCGGATATTGTCGGTAACATCCGGGGATTTGGTCGTTTCCGAACATCCTGCTAGAGCTCCAACCATGACGAGAGGGAGCACTGCCAAGAGTAGTCTTCGCACTTTCATATCTCTCCTTTTTCTTGCCCGTGAATGCAATCCGTCAGAATCGGGCGGCCGGACCGTCAAAAGATCTTCGATCCGGTAGTGGAAACACTGTGCATCGCTCGGTTACGCAGCTCAATCGGGGATAGTCCGTAGAAAACTCAGGAAGGAACGGTAAAAAGCACGCGCACCGCAAATGGCGGCCAAGGATAGCTTCCAAGCGGTCAAACTGCAAAGGCCCGCTCGGGCTACCGTGTGCAGTCACTCCCGAAGGGACATGGCCGCCAATAGGCGCATTTTCCAGGCCATGCCTACCCCCTTGGGCAAAATCACCCAATCCGGCAAAGCCTGTAGATTCTTTCTGAAGCGAATGGATGCCGCCTAGAGCCTCTGCGTCACGGGAAGGAAACGCCAGCGTTAGTTCAACCTCATTTCCTCAATCACTTCTTGCGCCACGTGCTCGTCGATCGTCGGGCTAACGTAGGTTCCATCACCCAGCACTACATTCAATGCCCGGATCAATTCATGCTCGGCATCCGACTTCAAGACGTAACCTCTTGCGCCAGCTCGGAACGCACTCCGCACCAGTTCGGAGGACGAATGCAGCGTGAGCAACAGCACTTTTGTGCCGGGAAGCGCGTCCCGGATGATGCGCGTGGCTTCCAATCCGTTCAGCACCGGCATGGAAACGTCCATGATGATGACTTCCGGCCTTAGGGATTCGGCTAGCCGGACAGCCTCCTGGCCGTTTTCGGCCTCACCGCAGAATTCCCATTCGGGAAACGCTTGAAGAATTCCTCGCACTCCACGGCGAATAGCGGTGTGGTCATCGACGATTAGTACTCGCGGCATGTTCCCTCCGGGTCCGTTCGATTGGGAAGGGGAACCTTTGCCGCGGAAAGCTAAATCCCCGCGAAAGGTCATCGAACCAGGTGAATAAGTGACTGATGTTGTGCTCTTCGTGTGTGCTCGAACTCCTCACGCCTCAATAATCTGATTCCGAACTGCATAACGCACCAACTCGCTCACCGAATGCAGCTCCAGTTTCCTCATAATGTTCGCGCGATGAGTCTCGGCGGTCTTCACACTGATCCCGAGTGCCACCGCCACTTCTTTGCTGCTCTTCCCCTCCGCCAGCAGCTGCACGATTTCGCGTTCGCGGGAAGTGAGTCTGCTCCGCAGCACGGTCTGCGGGTCGGGCGCCGCATTCGGCCGGCGGAATCCATCCAGTAGAATGTCCGCCGCGCGCGCCGTGAAAAAAGAACGGTGATTCGCAAGCGCCTCCACTGCGGAAACGAGATCCTTGTCGGCATCGGACTTCATGATGTATGCGCGCACCCCAGCTTCGACAATCTCCCGCACCAGCTGATCGGAGAAGTGCAGCGTCAGGATCAATACCTCCGTCCGGGGAAGGGTCTTCCGTATCCGTCGTGCCGCCTCAAGTCCATTTAGATCGGGCATGCTCAGATCCAGCACCAGGATGTCGGGCTTCATCTGTTCGGCCAGCGCCAGCGCTTCGCGCCCCGTCTTCGCTTCCGCGCACACCTCCCACCCATGATGCGCCGTCAGCAGTTGCTTGAGCCCGCGGCGGATAATGTCGTGATCGTCGGCGACTAGGATGCGGAGTGCCATCAGTTTAGAGACGGAGTCCCTGCTCCGTTACCTGCGGTGTGACCTCGCATTCGTCCATTGATAATCCTTCAAGCCGCCCATTGACATACCTTCTTCCCTGTATTTTGCCGTGTGCTTCACCGAACGCTACTCGGATTCCGGGCCAATCGTCTAACCGGAATTGAGCTCTGTTTTAGCTGCAACTAGTCTGCCAGGAGGAAAACGGAACAAGCGCCAGCGGGGGCTGATTGCCTGCCGTACTGCCGCATACCACGCTGAATACACGATTGCACCGATTGTCCCCACCCGCATCGAGGAGTCTAATCCCCTTCTCGGAGGGTTATACAGACATGCTTACGATACTCGTCGTGATTCTGCTCTTAGTGGCTCTCGGAGCCCTGCCAACATGGCCTCACAGCCGTAGCTGGGGCTACTACCCCAGCGGGGGCTTGGGACTCGTTGTTGTCGTCCTGGTCATCCTGCTACTTCTTGGACGCATATAAGAGCACCATATAAGAGTAGGCGGAACTCGACCTGTGCTCCGAAGTCGGTCTGCACTCATCGAAATCCGCGAAGTCTCCCCGGACTCCGGAATTCTCGGCGAAAGCAGCGACACCGTGATGTGCGCCCCCCACATCTGCGCTCTACGGAACGCGCCAATTGATCTCTATGCTCGACAGTCCAGCCGTCAAACCCAAACCGCGCCGTCTTCGGCGCGTCGTCGCCCTACTCTGGGTGATTGTGATCGCGATCGTCGTTTCCTTTGCATTTTTCGCCAGCTCTTTGTGCATCACGTTCCTGCTGGCGGCTTTTCTGTCCATTCTCGTCGATCCCATTCCCACCTACCTGGAGAAATGGCATGTCCCTCGCTTGCTCTCCTCCGCCGTGCTCGTCGTCTCAGGGATGCTTCTATTCGCGCTCCTGATCTACGCCTCCTACGGTAAGGCATCCGCGCTCGTCGATAACATACCCGAATACGCCGACCGAATTCGCGAGGGACTGAAGCCATTGAACCAAAGCATCGAAAAAATGCAGAAAAGCGCCGGCAGCCTGAGCCCAGCTTCCTCTTCTTCTTCGCCGAAAAGAGTTCCTGAAGTTCGCATCAGCCAATCACCCACTTGGCCGTCCTACTTGATTCGGGGGGTCGGCTCCGTTTGGGGCGCCATCATCGTTGGCGGCATGGTGCCTTTCTTGATGTTCTTTATGCTTCTCCGAAAGGCGCACTTCTATACCTGGTTATCAACCGCCTTTGGCTCAAGCACAAACGTCCCACAATTCGTGACCCGCTTGTGTCAGATGGTACGGGGCTTTGCGGTTGGAAATCTCTTCATCGGTTCCGCGATGGCCGCCGTCACCATCGGCGTACTTCTGAGCCTCAAGCTTCAAGGCGCGGTGGTCCTCGGCATCGCCAGCGGTATTCTGAACTTGATCCCTTTCTTTGGGATCGTCTTGGCCGCCGTCGTCCCACTCATGCCGGCACTCCTTCAATTCGATACTCCGGGACCTTTCGTCATTATTTGTGTCACCGTGGTAACTCTCCACTTCATTTCAGCGAACTTCTTGGTTCCAAAGTTCATCGGCTCCCGCGTCAATATCGGTCCCGTCGCCGCAACCGTAGGAATGCTGTTCTGGGGCTGGCTCTGGGGCCTCATGGGCATCTTGCTCGCTGTGCCATTGACGGCCTTGGTGAAATTGATCGCCGATTGTCATCCTTCCCTCATTCACATTTCCAATCTCCTCGCAGAAACTCCGCGGCCCATTCCCAAGTGGGCTCAGCTCAGCCAGGCTACTGTGGTGCGCGTGATTCCTTCCTTGCGCAAGCGATTGACCGCCGCGCAAAAAGACTAGCCCTTTAGTTCAGTAACTGTCCGCATGGGCTTCGACTTCCCTTCTCCGTTAGCAATTGCGCTCTTCCACGGCAGGGATTACACAAGTATTACAGACACTCCAATTCGCCCATGCTACGTTCATAACCGAAGTCGAGAAAAGCGGCTCCCAAGGACTCCGGCAATCATGAGCGTTCTCTTAGGCGACAGAACTTTTAAGCAACCTCTGAATTGGACCACCACATCTTTCATGATTTTGTTCCATGTTGGCGCGATTGTTGCGCTCTTCTTCTTCACCTGGAAGGCGCTCGCGCTGGCCGTCGTACTGTATTGCGTCGCGGGCTGTCTCGGCATCGGCATGGGGTATCACCGCCTATTGACGCACCGCGGCTACAAGACCTACACCTGGGTTGAGTATTTCTTGACCATTTGCGGCACGCTGGCACTCGAAGGTGGGCCGATCGCCTGGGTCGCCACTCATCGCATGCATCACCAGAACACCGACAAAGAGGGTGATCCGCATTCGCCGCAAGATGGCGGCTTGTGGGCCCACATCGGTTGGATCATCACCGGCAAAGCCATGCACCAAAACACCGCCGAGCTTTTGCCGTTCGTCCCGGACCTGCGGAAGCACAAATTCCATATGTGGATCAGCAAGTACCACTGGGTGCCCATCACCCTGCTCGCCGCAATCACTCTCCCCTTCGGATTGTCAGTCATGCTGTGGGCCGTCTTCCTCCGCACCGTTCTTGGTCTACACTCCACCTGGCTTGTCAATTCGGCCACGCACATGTGGGGTTCGCGCCGCTTTCTCACCGGCGACACCTCCACCAACAGTTTCTGGGTCGCGATACTCACCTTCGGCGAGGGCTGGCACAATAATCACCACGCCGCTCCGCAGGCAGCCCGCCACGGTCTCGCCTGGTACGAAATCGATGTGAACTGGTACGGGATCGCCGTGCTGCGCATGCTGGGTCTCGCGTGGGACGTCAAGTTGTCGAAGCTAAGCCCAGCGCCAAGAAATGCTGACAGAGAGCCGATTACTGGCCTTCTCATTCCGCCCACGGTCGTCGACGCCGAAGCCATGGCATCCTCCAGCGTCGCCGGAGACTAACTCACGCTTCCGGCTTGCAAGCCGTCCAGCCCACCAACCGGCGCTGCTGGCATTTTCCGTCCTCTGTTTCGTGCAGCAACCATCCCTATGAACTAGAATAGCCGTGTATGCGCATCACCAGCCGAACCAAGGCGATCGCGTTCTTCATCACGCTCGGCGCCTGCCTCGTCGCGCTCGCCGTTTTCCTCAACGTCAGTTGGATCGTCTTCAACTGGCGCGGCGATGTTTTCCTGGTTCTCGGCATCATTTTCTTCAGCGTCATCATCGCAGGCCTCGTCGTGAACACTATCTTCATCGTCCTCGAAATCCGCCGCAATGAGCGCCAGGACAGCTTCCTCAATGCTGTCACCCACGAGCTGAAAACCCCTATCGCCTCGATTCGCTTATACCTCGAGACGCTGCAAAGCCGCCCGCTCGAGGATGCGCAGCGCCGCGACTTTTACCGCATCATGCTCGAAGACGCCGAAAGACTTCTCGGCACCGTCGAACAAGTTCTCAAGGCCGGTGAGGTCCGGCACGGCACTCAGCGGCGAAACTGGCAAGAGGTCAACTTCAGCGCGGTCGTCGCCGATACCCTCGAACTCGCTCGTTTGCGCCATCACTTGCCCCCCGAAGCGCTGCGCTTTGGCGCCCAGCCTTCCGACGAATTAGTTGTCCTCGGCAATCCTGAAGAACTCCGCACCGCGGTCTTCAATCTCTTCGACAACGCCATCAAATACTCAGGCAAAGAAAAGGACATCGTCGTGGACGTGCTCGTGCCCAATCTCGACACCATCTCTCTCAGCGTGCGCGACCATGGCATCGGCATCCCCCGCCCCGAACTTAAGCGCATTTTCAATCGCTTCTACCGCGTCCGCAGCGCCGCCAACGGCCAGATCACCGGCACCGGTCTTGGACTCTTCATCGTCCGCTCCGTCGCTCGCCGCTACGGCGGAGACGCTTATGCCGAAAGCGAAGGAGAAGGCCTCGGCAGCACCTTCACGCTCCGCCTTCCCAGGGTCTATCGCGCATGAGCCGCATCCTCGTCGTTGAAGACGAAGCACACCTCGCTGAAGGCCTCCGTTTCAATCTCGAAGCGGAAGGCCACTCCGTTGTGGTCACTGGCAAGGGGGAAGAAGCTCTCAAGCTCCTGCTCAAAGAAAAAGAGGACTTTGAAGCGTTGGTCCTCGACGTCATGCTGCCGGGAAAGGACGGTTTCACCGTCGCCCGCGAGCTCCGCGAAGCGCAGAACTACATCCCCCTCCTGATGCTGACCGCGCGCAGCCGCTCCGAGGACGTGCTCAAGGGGTTTGAGTCCGGTGCCGACGACTACCTGCCGAAGCCCTTCAATCTGGCCATCCTTCTGGCCCGCCTCGAGAGCCTTCTGCGCCGCAAGAACTGGATGCGAAACCCCGCCGCCCCGGCCCCAGGAGCCTCAACTCCGGAATCCGCCGAGGTTCTCAACTTCGACGATAAGGTCTTTGATTTCCAAAACTTACAGTTGCGTTCCGCCGGCCAAGTCTTTCAACTCACCCTGATGGAGTCTGAACTCTTGCGCTACCTGATCCGCAATGGCGGCCGCCCAGTTTCCCGCAAAGCCATCCTCCAAGACGTCTGGAATCTCCACGAAGACACCGACACCCGCGCTATCGATAATTTCATCGTGCGCCTACGCCGCTACATCGAGCCCGAGCCCTCCAAGCCTCGCTATCTCCTGACCGTCCGCGGCCTAGGCTACCAATTCGTCCCCAAACCCACTCCTTAGCACCTTGCAGTGCCGCGGCTTGCCGCCGCTCTTACGATGTTGGCCGGCAGGATTCTACCGTTTCCCCCAGATTGGGCGTCGCGATGGTGCGGTACGAAGGCTCGTGGACTCGAACGCGGTCTACTGGTGGTTGCAATTCAAAGCAAACTTCGATTTTCTCGGCGCCAGAAGGAAATCCTGCCATATTGCCCACTGGGTTTCCGGCACTCCGGCCCCAATCCTACAACGCATAGGATAACCCTGGGTGGTCACCACCACTCCCACGGGTCGGAGTGCCAGACCCCTCATTCCTGCACATTTTCCAACTTTGCTCTGCTAGAGCCTGTCGTGAGGACCTGGCGTCAGGTAGAACATATACCCCATCAAAGCGACAAACCCAATCATTGCGGCTACCACGATCATCAACAACATGGGGCCTCTCCTGTTCGGACTGGCAAGCCACCATTGAATCGCGGCCCGTGGGCCTGGTTCCATACCGTCTTTACCTGACGAGGTACCAGGGAAATTGCGCATTCTCTCTGGCCAGCTCATAGGCGCTCGCTGGAGACCGCCGTTTCTCGGCCTGAGGAGCAGTTCTTGCGTATCGGGGCTTCCCCGTTTGCATCATCCCGCTCTAACAAACTAGTATGGCGGCGTGCGCAAAGAACCTACATCTCGCCGTCATTTTCTCAAGCTGGCGGGAGCAACGGCTGCCGGATTATGTGGTTCCAGAAGCTCGCTGGGCCTTGCCGCCACCCTTGCTCCGCGATCGCTTGGAGCGCTCTCCGAAACGAGCTCACCTGACTACACGCTGCGCATCGAAGCGAGTGCCGTCGAAATCGCGCCCAAGCACATCCTCTCCGCAATCACCTACAACGGTCAGTTCCCCGGGCCTTTGCTTCGTTTCAAAGAGGGCCAGCCGGTGACCGTCGACGTGCACAACGATACGGACACACCGGAGCAACTCCACTGGCACGGGCAGTTCGTCTCGCCGGATGTTGACGGCGCAGAGGAAGAAGGGACGCCCTTCATCCCGGCACACGGAATGCGCCGCATTTCGTTCACGCCGCGGCCTGCCGGTTTCCGTTTCTATCACACGCACAATCGTGCGGCCGCCGATCTCCACGCAGGGCAATACAGCGCGCAGGTAGGACCAGTTTACATTGAGCCACAGCATGACCCGGGCGCCTACGACCAGGAAGTCTTTCTGGTACTTAAAGAGTTCGAACCGTCTTTGAGCCAAGGCGGCGACATGGCCATGGACTTCCTGGCTCCCGCCACGCAAAGCGAAGGGCTGGAATCCGCGGGAGAGTCCGCGATGAAAGCGTCGCTCGCAAAGGGCGCGCCGCACGGCTATGAAGTGGGCTACCAATATTTCACGATCAACGGCCGCATGCTAGGACACGGCGAGCCGGTACGCGTGAAACTAGGTGAGCGCGTGCTGTTTCATATCTTGAACGGCAGCGCGACCGAGATTCGTAGCCTAGCCTTGCCGGGGCATTCCTTCCACGTGGTGGCGTTAGACGGCAATCCGGTACCAACCCCGGCGGAAGTGCCGGTCCTTTGGCTCGGCACCGCGGAACGCATTTCAGCCATCGTCAAGATGAACCATCCGGGCGTTTGGATCATGGGTGACCTTGCCGACGATGACCGGGGTCACGGCATGGGCATCGTTGTGGAATATGCGGGATACAAAGGGAAGGCAGCTTGGACGCCGCCGAAGCCATTCCGTTGGAATTATACACGCTTCGCAAAACCCAACGGCGCTGCTCCAGAACCTGATGAAGTGATCGAGATGGTCTTCACGAAGCAGAACGCAGCAGGGCGTGGATTCAATCTTTGGGCGATCAATGACAAAGTGTTCTCGATCGGTGACATGACACCCGCCTATCATCTCCGCCAAGGTCGCCGCTACCGCCTCCGCATGCGTAACGCCAGCGACGACATTCACCCGATCCATCTTCACCGGCACAGTTTTGAATTGACCAAGCTCGCAGGTCAAGCGACCGCAGGCGTGATTAAGGACGTGGTTATGGTCGGTGGCTACAAGGAGGTCGAGATAGACTTTGTCGCCGACAATCCTGGCTTGACGCTGTTCCACTGCCATCAGCAACTACACATGGACTTCGGCTTCATGGCGCTGTTCGACTACGCAGGACACTAGCGTTCCAGTAGGTGACGTACAAAGAGGAGGAATTCGTGCCACGATCGCCATTCATTCCCTGGATCTTGTGGATGTCGGTTGCATTCTCTCTGGCGAGCGGCGGCGATCTTGCGGCTCAAGCAACTGGTAGCAACGCGCCTGCGCCGGTGCATCTGACCTCCGAGCAGGATCACCAGCGAGTGTTGGATCTTTTGCACATCACGGCGCTGCGGCGAGGCCCGGATGGCGACCCGAAGTCCCCCAACGCCGCCAACGTGGATGAGTCCAAGGTCCCTCCTTACACGCTCCCCGATCCGCTGGTTCTGAAGAATGGAAAGAAGGTCACGATCGCTGAGATGTGGTGGAAACAGCGCCGCCCGGAAATCGTGGAAGACTTCGACCGTGAAGTCTATGGCCGGCTTCCTAAGAACACGCCGAAAGTAAATTGGGAACTGGTCGGCACCACGCAAGAGAAAATCGGAGACTTGCCCGCAGTCACAAAGAAACTCGTGGGGCACATCGACAATTCTTCTTATCCGCTCGTTACCGTGGACATTCAGATGACACTCACGACTCCGGCGAATGCAGTCGGGCCGGTGCCGGTGATTTTGGAGTTCAGCCTGAGCCCCGAGATCGTGGCCATGATGAGGAAGCGCCTGGGCGAAGAAAAGTGGGCCGCGCTGGCTGGACCCGGACCCACGTGGCAGCAGCAAGTTCTTGCCAAGGGCTGGGGCTACGCCAATCTCATTCCCGGCAGTGTGCAAGCCGACAACGGCGAGGGCCTGACGCAGGGCGTCATCGGCCTCGTCAATAAAGGACAGCCTCGTACTCTGGACGATTGGGGCGCCCTGCGCGCATGGGCATGGGGAGCGAGCCGCGCTCTCGATTATTTCGAGACCGACAAATCCGTGGACGCAAAGCAGGTGGGCATCGAAGGACTTTCGCGCTACGGAAAAGCGGCGCTCGTCGCCATGGCTTATGATCCACGTTTCGCGATTGGGTTCATCGGCTCTTCAGGCGAGGGCGGCGCTAAGATTTTGCGACGCAAGTTTGGTGAGCAGGTGGAAAATGTCGCTTCCACCTCGGAGTATCACTGGATGGCCGGGAACTTCCTGAAATATGCCGGCCCGCTGACTCCGAATGACTTGCCAGTGGACGCGCATGAACTGATCGCATTGTGCGCGCCGCGGCCTGTGTTTATCAGCAGCGGTTCGCTGCAAGTGGAAGGCGGTTGGATCGACGGGAAAGGCATGTTCTTGGGCGCGGTCGGCGCGGGGCCGGTGTACAAACTGCTGGGCAAGAAAGATTTGAGCACCACCGAATTTCCACCGATGGAAACCACGTTGATCGACGGCGATATCGCCTTCCGCCAGCATAGCGGCGGTCACACCACTGGCCCGAATTGGCCGACGTTTCTGACCTTCGCCAGCCCCTATATCAAGAGCCCAACAGCTGCATCTGCACGATGATTGGTGATGTTGCGCTAGGCAGTCTAATGGTGTTAGTTCTCATAGCACTCCTGGCCGGCCTGCGCGCCAGGACGTGGGCGACGCAACACGTCGTTTTAATAGTCGGCGGATTGGCGCTGGTCGTATGGTTTCTTCCGTGGCGGTCGGTTGCAGAATGGGGCATCGTTGTCGTGGTTCTCCTAAGCCTTCACCTATATTCCTATTCAGCGAAGCGGAAGGCTAGTGCGCGATAGTCGGGAACGTGGATCGGCTTGCATGGAGGTCTCACAAATGCGAAAACTCATCGTGGTGCTCTTGGCGATCGCGCCGTCGCTGCTCGCCCAGGAGCGGAAAGTCGATCCTACTTGGTTGTACCGCGACGTGTCCGTCATCCACGAGCACGCGACTGACTTAACCAGTAGCTCCTGCCATTACATTCCGATCTTTGGAGAGGGAGATGTCGAGTCCAAGTCGCCGCAGAGCGTCGCGCGCTTCGGAGAACTTACCATCGATGCGCATGGCACCTGCCAGGCCGTCGAATATCCGCGCCAAGAGGAGCTTTATTTCGTGCGCGACGGCAGCGGAGTCCTGAGCTACGGTGACGAATCCCATCCCTTAGCGCAAAATGACTTCACGTATGTGCCCCCGACCGTCCGGCACAGCGTCTCCAATCCATCCAGTCAACCACTCCACCTTGTCGTCACCACCGTTAAAATTCCTGCCGACACTCCGCTGTCGCCGCCCGCGAAGTTAGCGGTGGCGAACCTAAGCGAATTGAAGGAGCAGACGGTGGGAGGTCATCCGGCCTCCGTGCTCTACAAGCTCCTGATCGGACCGCACACGGGCACGCGCGACCGAATCAATGCGACCTACACTGTCGCTGACTTTTTCCTGATGGACTTCGCGCCGGGCGGCACAAATTTCCCGCACCATCATGAGACGGCGGAGGAGATTTATCTCGTCCTGGACGGAGAAGGAAAGATGGCCGCGGGCGGAGGGATGGATGGAGTCGAAGGTCTGCATTCAGCCAAGGCGGGAGACGCTTACTATTTTCGCCCCAATTGCACGGTCGGCTTCTACAACCAGAAAACGCCGGATGCGAAGGCTCATATTCTCGCGGTGAGGGTGTTCGTGCCGCTGCCGAAGAATCCCGACTGAGTCTAGGACAAACTGTGCGGCTCAGACTGCGGGCGGGCACGCCTCTATTTAGCAAACACCTGCCAAACCGCAACGATAATTGCGACGCAGATAAAGGCCAGCATCGACTTCTCGATCCACATGCTTTGCGTTCCAGTTAGGCTCATTGAGAAGATCTGCCGTCAACCGGACTTGCTTGGTGTGCTCTAGTTGCGCGTGCAAGATGGTTTACCGTCATAGTGATCTCAGGTACCGCCCGGAGTCCAAACCGCCCGCGGGCCGGTCTCGTAGGAAATGTTCTCGGCGAAGACTTTGCCCTGAACCCTTCGGATGGAGAAAATCACACGCTGCCCCAAGACAAGTACCTTACGGCTGAGAACATCGATGAAGAGGAAAGGGACCTTCGTGCCGTCTGTTGCTTGAATAATCCCATGCCCTATTGGGTCAAGGCTGCTGATTGTTCCTTTCAACGGTTCTCCCTTGGACTCAAGCATGAACCTCGTAACGTTGACGCGCAATCACTTTCGGCATTCCGGTTCCGGAGTCCGAAGGGCGGCAGACTCCTGATATCTATTCCCGGTACGTCAGCGTACAGTTAATCTCATATGACAACTCCCACGGTTTATTGGTGGCAGCAGACTTACGATGCTGCGGTTCTGGAGACGGACTTGGCCCAAGTACCCGGTCGTGTTGTTACAGCGCTGAAGGCAATTGAGGAGCGAATGCGGAGCTGCATTGCATACGGGGGCACCGAGCACCTGGCAATTGTAGACGCCCGAAGAGCGTTGGCTACCCTCACGGCTGGGCGCAGATAATCTCAATTTTGCAATTCAGAACATCAAACACGCCTTAAGACTGCTCGCGGTATTCCCCGATCTCGTAAATGGTGCAGATGTTCGGATGGTTCAGGGCGAGGAATTGCATTGCCCCGCAACCGTACTAAAGCGCCCAATCCACCGATTGCTCGAAAAGAACTCGTGGATATTTCCATCCTGAAACGAAAAAACGTAGAGACTGAAGGGCTCTGTTTCGCCTAAGGCGCGCTCTTACCGCCCATCCAGCACGCAACGGAACCCTATCGCACCGGAACGATCCTTGCTCGGCGCCATCATCAGCAGTTTGCCGTGCTCGTTCAGCTTGTAGGCTTGCGGAAAATACCAGATCGATCCTTGCGGCTGATAATAGCTCCCGCCGCGCAAAATTGCCCCGCGCGTGTGTTCGTCGAGAAATTCGTCGGTCCATTGCCACACGTTGCCGACAAGATCCATAACTCCGAATGGGCTTGCGCCGGCAGGATGAGCCGCTACGCTGTCCGGGCCACGCATGCTGCGGCTCTTATCGGGGACCGGCACGGCAGCAGCGTTCCACTCGTTGCCCCAGGGATAAAGACGCCCATCCGTGCCCTGTGCCGCATATTGCCATTCCCATTCGTGCGGCAGCCGTTTGCCCGCCCAGAATGCATAAGCGCGTGCATCCTCGAGCGATACCCAGGTGACAGGTTTGTCTGCCCATCCGGATGGATAGCTGCCGTTCTGCCAATCGCGCAGAAAATTCAGGTCATCCTTCGGGTGATAGTGCGTGGCATCCAGGAATTTCTTGAACTGCTCGTTCGTCACCGGATACTCGTCCATCCAGAACGACTTCACGTTCATAACGTGTTCGTGATAACGCCGTGGCGAATCCTCCCACGGAAACTGCACGTCAACGCCAATGTCGTTGAATCCTTCGATCTCCATGCCGTGAACCGTGAAGGTGAACGTTCCTTCCGGGATTTTGACCATGCCGCTGGGAGCTGCAGAAGACAGCTTGCTCGCGGCAATCTCCGCCATATGCTGGGGTAGGAATTTCCACTCGTGAGAGAAGCTCATCAGCGGACGGGCCGTCATCGTTTTCATCTCGGCCATCAAGGCGGCAATTTTTTCGCTCGGCGCTGATTTTGTGGCAAGAATTGCGCCGTAACCCTTTTCTTCAAGGGCGAACGTAAGACTAATCTTGCCGGCATTTCGCTGCGGAGCCAGCTCGACGCCGTGATAGAGGTCGAAATACCGCACCCCGGGCTGCGCGGGAAGCTCCATTTGTGGACCGCCAACGTTGTATTCGTTGCGGTTCACGATCGTCCAGACGGTTTCGTCGCCCAACGGCCAGCGGCTCGCATACACGCCGAAATGCAGCATCGGCGCGAACGGTTCCCAATCCTTGCTGATCAGAAATGGCGCCACCGCGCGTTCGATCGCGGCCACGCGCCGCGTCGCCTCGCCATCGCGCGGCGTGATTCCGTTCCAGATTCCCCAGATATTTTCCCAGCTCTCCCAGCCCACGCCATTGAAGAAGGCAAATTGCAAATCGTCAGTCTTGTCGCGATTCCACCGGTCGGAAATGTTCACCATGTGCCGTGGCTCCAGCCACTTATAGCGGTCTACGCGGGGAACAAAAGGAAACTTGTACTGGCCCCATGTCATCACGTCGTAAGCCACGGCTTCGTCCTGCGGACCGCCTTCCGGCTCGAAGGCCAGTGGATGCCCGATCTTGTCGGCGGCTTCGGAAAATGCCAGCGGCACGCCGTCCTGGGTGTCGCCATTGATGCCATCCGCGCCGATCTCCGCCATCAGGGAGGCGATGGCATCAGGCCACGGCTTGCCCGGATCGTGTGTTCCCTGGTCCCACATCATCATCGGGAAAAAGACGCGAACCCCGCGGCGATGAAACTCGGCGATCATCTGGCGCACGCCAACCACTCCTCCCGGCATCGAACGGACCATGTCGTGCTGGTTGCGATTGTCGATGCCCATGTTCGAATAGGTGGGCCAGATCAGAACTGCGTCGATGCCGCCGTAGCGTTTTTCGAGATCATCGAGATAACGGTCCACCGTGTAGCGATTGGCGATGGGATCGTAGAAATACCGCTCCTCCACCATCATTTGCGGCTGGATGAAGCTCGATTGCGTCCATTTCAGCGTGGGTAGTTCGTACCGGGAACCGTTGTAGCCGATGCGAATCAGCCGCTCTTCACGCCAATGCCGAATGTCCGCAAGCCACGCCTCATGCTCATCCGGCGCGCACGGCTCTGTTCCTCCCTCCCAAGCGCCCCTCGGACTAAGGCAAGCCGGCCCGGAAATCTGCTGCGAGTCCGAATCAAAACCGTCGGTATAGCGGCCGACTACCTTCGTGTCCTGCGCGAAAGCGCCGCAAGCAATCAGAGGAATAAGAGCACACAAGCACGCGAATCTTAATGCCACAAACACCCTCCCGAAGAACGCACAATGGAAAGCGACGATCCGAGAGGTCAGTTTACGTTAGGTCGTGAACGGCGCGATAGCCTGCGATGGCTAGGCACCAGCAGCGGCTTTCTTGAAAGATGCGATCGCGTTTTCCGTCTTTTCGAATACCTCAAACAGGGTCACGATCTTTGTTATCTGAAGCGCCTCTTTTGGGTGATTACTGACGCGGGCAAGCCTGATGTCCCCGCCGATTTTCCGAGCCGAGACGTACAAGGCCACTAGAGTGCCCAAGCCGCCGCTATCGATGTAAGTGACATCCCCGAAATCCAGCACAATGTGCCTGGATTTGCTCAACAGGTCCTTCATTAGAGTTCGCAGAGATGCCGACTCTTTGCCAAAAAAGATGGCCCCGCTCAGATAGACCACGATCACCCCATCTACGTTGTTGGTAGTGATGTTAAGGGCCATGAGAACCTCCCGCCACAATCGCTCTTGCGAAGGGAGATGCCTGACCGAGTTGTCGCATCAAGCCCAGAGCGTCCCATCTAGCGTAAGAATCAAGAATCTTTCCGTTTTTGATGAGGTGAATCGTGATTCCCTCCACGGACACCTTCCTGCCAGTCGCAGGAATATCCATGAATTCGCCCTTATGAGTGCCGGTAATAGTCCAGCACGCAACAATCTTTTCCTTCTCTGCGATCATGTCTTCAATCGTGAAACGTAGGTCGGGAAAGCTTGTCGTAAGATCGACGACCCGCCGTTTGTATAAATCCGGACCTATCTGCGAATCGGATGCGATGGGGTCGTTGAGGGCGTGGCTCGGAGAGATCAACTCGTCCACAACTTCAAGGCGACGTTGATTCCACACTTCTTTGTACAGGCGCCGAACAATGGCCTTGTTATCCAGCTGCATTGGAGACTCTCCTCCACCGGACAGTCCATCCGGCATCTTTGGAGATGGACCTTACCACGCGGAACCCGCTGGGGGAGCTGCGAGCGGTAAGGCTAAGATACAGGCTACTCCCGGGGAGTTTGGCTTGCAAT